>CAWJDB010000001.1:0-779756 GCA_963841515.1 Pirellulales bacterium
GAAGCGGAGTTGTCAGGCAGCGTCGGCCCGACGTGCCCGACCGTCGGCGGAGGGTTTTACGTTGGTGGAGCTGCTGGTGGTCATCGCGATTATCGGGGTGCTGGTGGCCCTGCTGCTTCCGGCGGTGCAGTCGGCGCTGAGTCGGCGCGGCGGCTTCAATGTTCCAACAACATCAAGCAGCTCGCGTTGGCGTGCCTCGGGTATCACGACTCCAACAAGGCTTTTCCGCCTGCGCTCACCTATACCGAGGCGGTGCTGGCGGCCCGCGGGGGGCTGACGAGCTGCGACACGAATCCCTTCCATGGCCCCAACTGGGTTATCATGATTCTGCCGTATATCGAGCAACAAGCGCCTGTACAAACGGTTTGACCTAACCAAGTACATTTCGGCGCCTGAAAATTTGGAGGCCCGGAGCCAGTCAATTCAGACGATGCTTTGCCCGTCTGATTCGTACAACGCGCAGCCGTTCAGCGTGCCCCAAGGGCTAGGCGGCGAGAACTGGGCCCGGGGCAATTATGGGGCGAATAGTTCTTTGTCGCACGCCAAGTTAGGGAATATCGCCGAATCGCCTCGCAAGCCCGAGACGGCGACCTACTGGAACGAACCCGCCTGGACGTGGCTTCGCGGAGTAATGGGCGGCAATGTTTCGCTCTCTATTCGCCAGATCGAGGACGGCACGAGCAACGTCATTCTCCTTACCGAGCTCCGCGCTGGACTGAGTCAGTCGGACCGCGCGGCATCTGGGCCATGGGCATGGCGGGCGCCAGCAGCGTATGGGCCCATTCCACCGACGACTGCATCGGTCCTAACTCGTGCGAGGCGGGCGCCGACAACATTCTTGGCGGGGCTGCCGTCGAGCGGGAAGTTGGCTTGCCCACGATGCGTCAGGAATGCATGGGCATCGGCGGAGGCGGAGGCAGCAACCAAGCGGCCCCGCGCAGCTCGCACAACGGCGGCATTAACGTCGCCTTCGCCGACGGAAGCGTGACGTTTATTACCGAGAATATTTCCACCCACAATGGCGACTTTAACATCGCTTACGATCCCGAGGGCTATCGCGACTTCGGGGTGTGGGAGAAGATCATGTGCTCCTCGGACGGCGGGTTGTTTAATCGAAACGAGTTCTAAGGGGTACCAGCGGTATAATGGGCGGGGCCGCGGCGGTTTGGAACGGGGGCATGGGCGGCTCGCCATGCGCCCGGTGAAGAGGTAATCATGCGGCGATTTCATGTTGTGGGGGCGTCCGCGGTCTTCGCGCTCATCGGCGTTGCGATACTTTCGCGGGGAGCACTGGCCATCACGCCGGATGATCCCGGGCCGGCAAACGTGCGGTTCACGATCAATTCGGCCGCGTCCAAGTCCATCTCGCCCTACATCTACGGCGTCAACGGCACGTCGCTGAATATTCCACAGACGCTCGATCGGCTCGGCGGCAATCGTTGGACGGGTTACAACTGGGAAACCAACGCCTCGAACGCCGGCCGCGATTGGTACTATCAGAACGACAATTTTCTAGGCTCCGGGCCCGCGGGCGCGTCCGTGCAGGGCTCGCTCACCGCGGCTTCAAATAACAATCGGGCGCTGGTCGTCACCGTACCCATGTCGGGCTATGTGGCCGGCGACACGGCTGGGCCGGTGCAGTACGCGGATACCCAATCCAAAGCGCGGTTCAAGGAGATCGTGCCTCTCAAAGGCTCGCCGCTGTCGCTGACTCCCAACACGGGCGACGGCTATGTCTACACCGACGAGTTCGTCAACTGGGTCGAACAAAAGAAGCAGTCGGCGACAGTATTCTATGACCTCGACAACGAGCCCGGACTGTGGGGCGAGACGCTGCCCCCCACCTGGCAGCCGGGCGTGCCGACGAGCGTGCAGCCCAGCCCGCAAGGACGCACGCATGGGGCGCTGCATCCGTATGCGCCCACGTTCCAGGAGCTGAGGGACAAGACGATCGCCAACGCCGCGGCGATTAAGAGCGTGAACCCCGACGCCAAGGTGTTCGGCGGCGTCGGCTACGGGTGGAACGACTTCACATCGCTGCAGGATGCGCCGGACAAGAATTCTCATACGCCGGTAACGGATTATGACGGAAACGAAACCGGCGAAATGAGTTTTTACGAGTACCTGCTCGATCAGGTCAAGCGCGAAGACGATGCGCGGGCTGACGGCCCAGGGCCAATCGCTGATGGATGTGCTCGACCTGCACTGGTATCCCGAGGCCCAAGGCGGCGGCGTGAGAATTACGGAGAATAACAACACTTCGGCGGTGGTCGCCGCGCGGGTGCAGGCGCCACGCTCGCTGTGGGATCCCACCTACGGCTATAACGCTTCGAATCCCGCCCTGGGCGAGAATAGCTGGATCACACAGTACAGCACATTGGGCCCGATTAAGCTGCTGCCGCGGGTGCAAGAGGATATCGATCTGTTCAAGCCCGGCACGAAAATCGCCATCACCGAGTACAACTACGGCGGATCGAATCACATCTCGGGCGCTATCGCCGAGGCCGACGCGTTGGGGATTTTCGGCCGCGACGGCGTATTTGCCGCCAGCCTCTGGGGGCTGCAGTCGCAGCAGCAGTTCGCGGCCGGGGCGTTCAAGATGTATGTCGACTACGACGGGGCAAGCGGCAACGGCAAGTTTGGCGACTTGTCGATTACAGCGGCGACAGATCAAATCTCGCAGTCCGCGGTGTACGCGAGCCTGGATTCAGCGGATTCCACGCAGATGGTCTTGGTGGCCATCAATCGCACCAATGAAGTGCGCGGCGCGGCGATTGAAATCACGCATGATGTTCGATTCGACGTTGCCGAAGTCTACCAACTTACGTCCGCGAGCTCTTCGCCCGTGCGGGTCGCCGATATTCCGATCGACCTCGTCAACGCCTTCATCTACCAGATGCCGGCGTACAGCGTGTCGACGCTGGTATTGCATTCGACCGCCGACGGCGACTTCAACGGGGACGGCTCGGTGGACGACGCCGACATGCAGATCTGGTCGGCCGAATTCGGCGCGAGCAGCGGAGCGGCGTTTGGCGACGGCGATAACGACCGAGACGGCGACGTGGACGGCGGCGGATTTTCTGGCTTGGCAGCAGGCTGCGACGCAGTCCGGCGCGGCGACAGCCGCTGGAACTGGGATTCCGGAGCCAGCGACGCTGGCATTGATTGAAGTCGCAGGTCTGATTGTTACCGCGCGATGGCCGCGATCTTGCGGAACGCGACGGCTGAACCGACCCCACGGGTCCAATTAGAACGCTAAGCGCCGAGCCGTTCAGCTCGACTGCGGTGCCGGGCGCAGCCCCATCGTCTGCAGTTTGCGATCGACGATCGAGGTCTGCCCGCGAATCCACGCACGGAGCAGCCACAAGCTCACGGCCCCAAGCGACATGTAAGCCGCGATGACCCACCTCGCGCTGACGTACGGCGGGAACAGCCGCCACATGTTCATCGCGTAGAAGGCGACGGGACTCAAGCTGGCCAGATCATCGCTCTGGTTGATGTTCCCCGGACCTTGCATTAGGGAGGCAACAACCGGTGGCACGATATTCAAGATCACCATCAAGAGCACATACAGCAACTGAGGCCCTTTTGGCATGGCAAGTGCAATGACTTGCTGCGTGACCGCGGCAGCGAACACAACCGCCACCGCGACGAGCGACGCTTCGGCCAGCACCGCGGGCGGCACGCCTTCGCCGGGGGCCTGCGCCAACGAAGGACATCGGCAGAATCAAGCCCGCCACCATCACAGCCGGCCCAAGCAGGCCGAGCACGACGGCCGCCAAGCGCACGTCGGAGCGATCGGCCATGAGCAGTTCGCCGAAACTCCCCGCGTGCATCCGGCGGCGCCAGATCCACGACATGACGGCGGTGCGGCGCGGCACTAAAGCCAAAAGCACCAGCAAGCACGCCACGGCATGCGCCAAGCAGAAGCCGTAGACGAGCGGCGCGGCGGCGACGCCTTTCTTCCAGTTGGCGAAGCAAATGCCGGCGAATGCCAGATCGAGGCCGAGCACCGTGGCGTAGGCGCGCGGTTTGCCGAGGGCCGGATCGTTGGGGTTCTTGAGCCGCCGCGACATGGCCGCGACGACCCAGGCGGCCAGGCCCAACTGAAACAGCGGCGCGATCAGCAGCGAAGGAATCTCCAAGCCCCACAACGACACGCGAGCGGCGAACGCGTTGCCGCGCCACAGCGCCTCCAGCGATCCAATGGGCGTCGCCAACTGCAGGGCGTCGCCCAGCCCGGGGAGACGTAGCACGTGAATGCCGTGGACTATCAGTTGCGGCAGCACGACAAACAACAGGGCGAAAATCGCGCCGCCGGCGCCGCCCCGTTGCCGGCCGACAGTGCGCGTAGGAGGCATGAGCGTGTGAATGAGTCCAAGCGACGCGGCCATGAGAATGAAGGTGACCAAGTTCACGTAAAACGCAAGAATCACCACACCCGAAGCGGCGCCGATGCCCCAACACACGGCGGCAAAAGGCAGCGACGCGGCCGCGAGGAAGTAACTGATTGCGGGTTCGCCGATCATCTTGCCGACCAGAATCGCCTGCGGGCTGAGGCTGACGATGCGCTGGAAGTCGAGCGTGCGGTTGATAACCTCGGCGTTCATCGAATTTGTAACGCTGATCAAGGCCACGACGCCGCAGAGGATAAATTGGACGCTGAGGATGACCAGCAGATACATTTTCGAGAACGGAAAACCCTCTTGCGGCGCGAGGTGATACAAGAGTGCCCCAATGCCCAGTAGCCCCAGCGCCCACAACGACGCGAGAATGCCGGGCGAGCTGCGGCGATACTTGAGCCGCACGGCGCTGACGACGATCGGGTTATTCCAGAAGTCGAGATTCATGGGGGGGGAGGAATGTGTGATGTGTGAAGGGTGATGTGTGATTGATGATCTCAGAAACGCAGCGGCTGCTTTCCCCTCTGACATCATCAATCACACATCATACATCTCACATCTGACGTTCGTGGGGCGTCTTCACTCATTCAAATGTTGCGCACCTCAGGACGTGTGGTGTCCCGAGATCCGCATGTAGAGGTCTTCGAGATTCTCCTCGTCAATTGCAAACGATATCACTGGGAGGTCGGCGGCGACCAAGGCGCGGTGGAGTTGCGGGAGTCCTTCACGCGGCGCGGTCCAGACGCACTCGACGCGGCCGTCGCGCACGGCCACGTCAGAGGCGCCGGCGTGGTCGGCCAAGAGCCGCTGGAGGCGGTCGGTTTGGCCGTCGACTTCGATCTTCAGCCGCAGGCCCGACTGCATTTGCCGCACGATGTCGGCGACGCGGCCGCTGGTGATCAGACGGCCCTGCTCCATGATGCCGATCGACGTGCAGAACTCGGTCATCTCCACCAGGATGTGGCTGGAGATGAGAATGGTGCGGCCCATCGCGTGAAGCTGTTTCAAGAGCTCGCGAAACTCGAGCCGGCCGGCGGGGTCGAGGCCCGAGGCGGGTTCGTCCAGCAGCAGCACCTGCGGTTCGTGAAGCAGGCTCTTGGCGAAGCACAGCCGCTGACGCATGCCGCGGGACAGCTCGTTGATTTCCGAATCGCGCCGCACCTCAAGCGAGACCAGCTCGAGGGCTTCGTTGATGAGCCGGTCTCGCTGGTCGGCGGGTACGCGGTAGCAGCGGGCGAAGTGGTCGAGGTATTCCCACACCCGCATGTTCTCGTACAAGCTGAAGAAGTCGGACATGTACCCGATGATCGGGTGGATGGCCAGCGGATTGGTCAGCGCGTCGATGCCAGCGATGCGCACCGTGCCATAGGTGGGTTCCAGCAGAGTGGCCAGGATGCGAATGAGTGTGGTCTTGCCGGCGCCGTTGGGGCCGATGAGGCCGAAGACCTCGCCGTCGTCGATCTTGAGGCAAAGATTCTCCAAGGCAACGGTGTCGCCGTATTCCATCCGGAGATTCTCAATCTCGATCATGGCGGTGGTTATAGCCGCGCATCCCGGGAAATGCCAGCTTCGCCCCGCGGCGGGGCAACTTCAAGATGCGTCAATCGTCACGGCTGAATCACCGCCTCAAGCCGATCAAGAAACGCCGCCTGAGCAGCGTTGATTTTCACTCGCGCCTCCGCCAGCGAAAAGAACGCGATGCGGTCGATCTCCGGAAACTCTACGTGCCGACCGGATCGCGGCGGCCACTCCATGACGAACTGGCCGGGCGAAAACTGGGCCAGGATGGCGTCCTCTTCTTCGATGGTCGCCAAAGCAAAGCCCGCGACAACTTTGCTTGACCGGAGCGTCGCCTCGCCGAGCGACTGAAGCTCGCCGGCAGGCCGCCAGCCCGCTTCTTCCTCAAACTCACGCAGGGCAGCAGCGGCCGGCTCTTCGCGGGCGCCAATGAGCCCCTTGGGCAGTGTCCAGGCGCCGACGTCTTTTTTGGCGAAGTAGGGACCGCCCGGATGCGCGCAACAGCACACGCACGCCGTGCGGAGTTTGCCGGTACAAGAGCACGCCCGCGCTGCGCCGGCCGCCGGCCCGCCGTCCGCGACCACGCTCGTTCGAGTCTCGGGCCGTCATAGTTCCCGCGCCGCGCCGTTCCTAAGATGAAGAATCATGACGCGAATCTTCATCCTATCGCCAGCACAGACCGGCGGGAAGCTGCGCTGCACTGCTGTTTAGCGAGCGGGCCAAATTTGAACTGGCTCAGCGATTGCGGACGCCCCAAGGAGCGCCGCTGGGCGAGGTATTCTCGTTTCTCAGCGGTTTGTATTTCCGAGGCAAACTTACCTATGCCCGTCGCTTTGCACGACCGGCGCCGGGACTCGAGGGGTGCTATGTCATCACCTCCGACGCAGGCCTGGCGTCGCCGGACGAGCCCGTGACCCTCGAGCGACTTCAGAGATTTTCGCAGACGCCGATCGACGTCAACGATCCGCGCTACGTGCGGCCGCTGGAGGTGTCGGTCCACGGGATTCTCCAACGTCTTCCGCCACAAGGCCAGGTCGTGCTGCTGGGCAGCATCGCCACGGGCAAATACGTCAGCATTCTACGCGAGCATTTTGGTGCGCGGTTGGCGTTTCCGGCCGACTTCGCAGGTCGCGGGGACATGAGCCGCGGCGGCCTGATGTTGCGCGCCGTAGGCGCTGGCGTAGAACTGGAGTATGCGCCGATCGCCGAGGCGGCATCGAGAACCGGCAAGCGCCGCGCACGCCTGGAGCGAGCACGACGTGATGCATCGAATCGCCGGGAGGATAGATGAGTCTTCCGCTCTGGCCGCCGTATCCGCCGATGGAGGCCCGCAGCGTACCGACGCTTCCGCGGGGCGACCAGTGGCAGTATGAGCCGAAGTGGGACGGCTTTCGTTGCCTGGCGTTCCGCGACGGCCGACGGGTCGAGTTGCAGTCAAAGTCATGCAAGCCGTTAGGCCGATAATTTCCTGAGCTGGTCACGACGCTCAAGAATCTGAAGGCGACTCGCTTCGTGCTGGACGGCGAAATCGTCGTGCCGGTCAACAAGCGATTTTCGTTCGACCAACTTCTCCAGCGCATCCATCCCGCCGAGAGCCGCATTCGCAAACTGGCGGCCGAGTTTCCCGCGCGGCTGGTCGTATTCGACTTGCTTGTCGACGCCCGCGGCCGCAATCTGGCAGAACTGCCGCTGGCCGAGCGCCGACCGCTGTTGGAGCAATTTTGGAAGCGAAATGTGCCAAAGTCGTCGTCGCTTGCGCTATCGCTGGCGACGAACCAGCTGCGCATGGCGAACCAATGGAAAAAACGCGTCGCGCCGCGCTGGATGGCATCATCGCCAAGCGGCTGGACATGCCCTATCGGTCCGGCGAGCGCGACGGAATGCAGAAAGTGAAAACGCTCAAGACTGCCGATTGCATAGTCGGCGGATTTCGGTACGCCGCCAAACGGCCGACCGTAGGTTCCCTCCTCTTGGGACTCTACGATGAAGAAGGGCTGCTGAATCACGTTGGCTTCGTCGCCACGGGCAAGGCCTTCGGCACGCCAGCGCTTACGCGACGACTGGAGAAGTTGATAGCCCCGCCGGGCTTCACAGGAAAAGCGCCAGGCGGGCCTAGTCGGTGGAGCACCAGGAGGTCGACTCAGTGGGAGCCATTGAAGCCAAAGCTGGTCGTCGAGGTGCGTTACGATCACTTTACCGGCGGACGCTTTCGGCACGGGACCAAGTTCCTGCGATGGCGGCCCGACAAAGCGCCCGGGCAATGCACCCTCGACCAGGTGGTTCGGAAGGGCTCGCTAGCGTCGCTCCTGATGTGACGGCTGGCCACAGGGTCGGCTTGGTTGTCAGCGGTTCAACAGCGGTTATACTGAGACGTGCGCGCCGAGACGGGCATTTTCAGTCCCGCAAAACGCGACGCTGCGAGTCTTCTGATGTTTGGCTTCAGGTGCGACAGGTCGCGCCGTCCCAGGAGGGGATTCACGGCTGCGTTGGCCATATTGGGCGTCACCGCCTGCTCACTGGGCGTGCCGTTGCCCGCCTTGGTCGTCAAGCGCGCGTCGCAACCCTATCCCTGCGAGCATCACGCCTGCGGTTGCGTCGACGCCGAGCACTGCTGGCGCGACTGTTGCTGCATGACCAATCGCCAGAAGTTGGCTTGGGCCCACAGCCATGGCGTGACGCCGCCTGAGTTCGTGGCGGCGGCTGCCCAGCGCGAAACGGCCGCGGAACTGGCCGGCGCAGATCACGTCGACGGCCCCGCGAAGCACGCGTGTTGCGCGGCGGCCCGCGCTCATTTGAGCGAGCACGACCATAACCGTGGCGGCGAGCAAGGGAGTAGTTCCTCAAAGTTCACGTTAATGATTTTGGCGCTGCGGTGCCACGGCGTGAGCGTTTCGGCGGGGCTGCTGCCGCCGTGCTTGCCAGTGACGCTGCGCGCTTGCGCCAGCGGAAGTCGCCAGCTTTCCGCCGGCGCCCCGCGCTGCGAATCTATACGAGTCGCCATTTCAACAGGTGATCTCTCCTCCGCCGGACGCTGCTTAGCGCAGGTGCGCACGACGATGCTGCGCGCGGCTAGGGATTGGCCTTCGTCCGCCACTGGCGCCAGCACGCCTCGCGAGTTAGCAGCAATTGTCGATGCGCTCGGAGCGTTGCGCTTTGGGAGCGCTGCGTCTACGGCTGAGTACGCTGGCTTGAGCCTAACCGGCTCGGCGAGCAGTTTTCCGTCAATCGTTTGATTCGCATCAAGGGAGAGATCTCCATGCGTAAATCGATAGTTTTGGCCTGTGGGGCGCTCGCGGCGGCTTCCGTCGCCCGCGCGCACGGGCCCCAGATTCAGACGACGGCCGCCGCCGGCAAGATTGTCACCCGGGAGTTGATTCAGGACGGCCCCTACAGTGGCTCGCTCACGAATCCTAAGAGTGTGTATGTGATGCCGATGGCAGAGTATTTGGGAATGACTCAGTCGCATCCGAACGACGATCGCTTGCCGGATAACAATTTTGAGTTTCCGTCCGGCCCTGGTTTTGCCTACGGCTACGGGTACGACGCGACGACGAATCCTGCCGCCCTTTCCGGTGGGATCGAAGTTCATCCTGGGCTTCGCGGCTGGACTGAAAGCGTGGAACGGGGCGGCGTTCGCCGATCCGGGCGTCAGCGAACTGAATGCGTACCGCGGCTCGTCGGCTGCCCCATCGGCGCAGGCGACGACAACTGACTCTGGGCCCTTTCAAAGCCTGCAGTTTCCCGCCGGCGCCGGCATTACGTTCGCCAGCGAGGGGGCCGAGGTCCACAACAGCGTGAGTTACCGGATGCTGGGCGACAGCTTGTCGAGCACCAGCGCCGTGGCCGATGGTCTGTACCTGGTAAGCCTTCAATTGTCGAGCACGAGTACCTCGGTATCGACTTCGGATCCGTTTTACTTTTTGCTGTCGAAGAACGCCGACGCCTCGGTTCCCGCGGCGCTAACGGCGCTGGGGATTAACAGAACGCTGGTCCAGAACCTTATCCCCGAGCCAGGGTCGGCTACTCTGGCGGTCAGCGGACTGGTAGGGCTGGCGCTGCAAGGGCGGCGACGATTCTCGATGATTAGGAACCATAGGGTATGAAGCGCTGTGATCCCGGTTTTACGCTGGTCGAGCTACTGGTGGTGTTTGCCATCATTGGGGTGCTCGTCGCCTTGCTGTTGCCTGCTGTGCAGAGCGCGCGGGAGGCCGTGCGCTCTGCTCAGTGCAAGAGCCAAATGCGGCAGATCGGCGTCGCTACAATCCAGTTCTGCGACACGCACCGGGGATTCTTTCCAGAATGGTCGCACGCTGAAGACAAACCGACGCCCGCATCAGGCTCCAGCGCCGAGTCCGACTCCGAGGCCAAGGACAAGGCCGAAGCCAAGGCGAACGTTCGGAGTTGGGTCTATACCTTGGCCCCCTACCTGGAAAGCGTCGACGCGATTCGCTTGTGTCCCAGCGATTTACAGAACCCGCAACGACCGCCGTCCGTGGCGACCAGCTACATCTTGAACGACTACCTGACTCATGAGGTCAAAGACGGCGCTCGCAACCTGCGCCAAGTGCTGGCGACGTCGCAGACCATGCTCGCCTTTGAAGCTGCTGACCTTCCGGAAGATCGGTTTGATCCGACGGATGCGGAGCTGCGCGACCACACGCACGCCTCGGACTGGTTTACGCCCCTGAAAGTATCGCGCGGAATTGTCATGGCGACGATTCAAACCGAAGTGCAGGTCGACCGCCACTTCGGCTGCGCCAATTACGTCTATCTCGACGCCCACGTCGAGTCGCTGCCCGCGGCCCAGATCCAGGAATGGGTTGACGGCGGCGTGCAGTTCGCCAAACCTCAGTGAAGAACCGAAAAATGAATCGTCGAACAATTGCATGGGCTGCCTGCCTGCTACTGTCCACAGCGGAGACAGGCCAAGGACATGGCGTGCCGGTCGTGGTCGACTCCGTTGCCGGCACGCTAACGGCCTCAAGCGGAGTGATCGACCTGCGCGGATTCGTCGCACAGCTCTTCATCCAACCGGCCGACGATGCGGTGTTCGTACCGTTTCCGGGAGACGTCTTGCGGCTGAATCTCCCCGGGTTCGACGTCCGGGGAGGCAGTCCGCCGAACGGTCTTTCGGGCGGCGATCAACTATTCATGGAGCCGGTCGCGCGGCGGGACTTCACGGCGCCGGGCGAGCCGCTGCGATGGCTTTGGTATTGGGACCCGGCGACGCAAGAGGTCGCGACCGTGCCCAACAATTTGCGTCTTGAACTTGCTGCCGAAGACGGGACGTCGTCAACCAGCTTCAGGCAATCGACGGCGCCGACCAGCGCCGCCGTGCGGCTGGCGTTGCTCGACGCGGACAACGACCTTGATCAACATCGCCATTTCTTGGAATATTTTCTCGACAATCCGCCGCAAACCCCGGCGGCCATCGGCGCCTACGGATTCTTTGCGCGGCTGACCGCACCGGGCTACTCGCCGTCGACGCCGTTCTTCATCGGCCTCAATAATCTGGTGGACCCCGAGACGCTCGAACTGGCGGCGCGTGAAATCAACGCCGCGGCGCGCTTGCCCGGCGATTTCGACAAGGACGACGACGCCGACGGCGCCGACTTCCTTGGCTGGCAGCGCACCTTCGGCTCGACCACGACCTTGGCGGCCGACTGGGAACTGGATGATGTGGTCGACTGGGCGGATCTGGCCAGGTGGCGGACGAATTTCGGGCGCGTCGTGGGGTCAGCCGTCGCCGCTGCGGCAGGCGGCGTACCCGAGCCGGGGACGGCGTGGGGGCTTTCCGCAGGAATTGCGGCACTGGCTGCGGCTGCGCCGGCGACGCTGCACCTAGAACGGGCTCTCATGAATGGTCGGGTCGACCTTGCCCTCTCGGGCCACGGTGTCGCGGGTGGCCAGGGCGTTCATCACGCCGGGGTCGACCGTGTCGTAGACGAACCGCACGCCGCCGTCGCAGAAGACGAAGTGGCACCCGCCCGGGTGGACGCTGCCAAACGATTCGGCGTAGGTGTCCAGCAGGTTGGGGTCGTTCATATCCACTTCTTCGATATTAAACCCCTCTTTGAACGTCGTGCCCAGGACGTAAGCTGGACCAGCGGCGTATTTGCCGGGCTGCTGGTGATCGAGGATTTTTGACCCCGCGACGACGCCCCACATCGTAGCGCTGGCCCACTGCCAGGCTCGCTCGCCGGCCGCCAGCGTGTTGGAGGCGCCGTCCATCAATTCCTTGGGCGTGATCCCGCGGTTGCGCCCAAAGACGCCGTCGAAACTATCGCGACAGATCAAGCACGTGGGTCGCACGGTGCCGGCATGGCCACATAGCTTGCCGCCGCCATCCGGCAAATGATTCCGTTGGTCGACTTCTTGGGAATATCGATGATCGGTTCAAACTGAGAGTCCGAAGGACAAATGAAAACCGGCACGGACTGCATCCGGGTCGCAATGGAGAAGGCGCTTTCGATTTTTTGCTTGATGTTCACGTCCTTGTACATGGCCGCCTGCTCGATGAACGGCAGCAGCTTGACGCCCCAAGCCCAGCCGGGGCCCGCATCGTCCTTGTCGGGCGCGAGGTCCGACACACAGCCCGCGGGGTAGGCCTTGAACGCCGCGACATGCATGTGCAGCGCCAATCCGATTTGCTTGAGATTGTTGCCGCACACACTTTTGCGGGCGGCTTCGCGGGCGGATTGGACAGCCGGTATCAGCAAGCCGATGAGCAAACCAATGATGGCGATGACCACCAGGAGCTCGACGAGCGTAAAACCGCGAGGCCAGCGCTTCGAACGTGGAAGGAACATATCTGTGCGTCTCTAAATCACGAGGTGTGAGTCGATAGATGCGGCCTGCCACAGGCGGATGAGCGACATCTGCACCCCGACTGGTAAGCGAGCTCCGGCCTGTCGGCGCCCCCCTGCGCCTGGTCTGTAAGTCTAGTAGGCAGGCATGGTCGGGGCCATGCTGAAAGTCCCCGGAGTCGAGCCCAAAACCGCGGCCTTTCGATCTGGCGGTCTCGTTTCCGGGGTGCGAGCGAGCGTCTAACGGAAGGCTGACAGCGCGAATCGGGACGGCGTCTTTTGCCTGGCGCCTCGGGGGCCGACAGCGGCAATTGTCCGCCAGTTGCTCGTCGTCTCGGCAGCGTCGGAGTCTGGCATTGCCGAGGGTTGCGCGGCGGCGAGCCGAGCCGGACGTCGCGAGTTCTGCGCTCAGACTGAGAGACTTCGTTTCTGGGCAGCATAAGTCGCTCCTTTTGCGGCTCTCGACGAGCGAGCGACGCGGGAATTGTCGGCGCTCCGACAATTGGCACCGCAGCATTAGGGCGCGGGGTTATGCGTTTGATCGACTCGACGAGGCTAAGGATTACCGCGGAGGACGCGGAGGTCGCCGAGGGGAATGTGGTAGGGTGCATGGGAAGGCTGAGTGCTGAGTGCTGAGTGCTGAATGGGGAATGCTGAATGTCGAATGCTGAATGGGGAATGGCTCGGGCGGCTGGTTTCTGGCTGAAAGCTGATAGCCGAAAGCTGACAGCCCCTTCCTACCACAGGTCGTGGCCCATTTTCAGCAACTTTTTTTCAGGATTTTTTCGGAGCTGCTGCGGACCCGAAGCGGAAGGGCGTGAGATGCAGGGGGGCGGGGAGGAGCATAGGTCCGTACGGCGTCTGGCCAGACCAGGCGCCTTAGATACCGTCGAACCGTGGCAAGCCCTCTCAGAATACGACACGTCGCTGGAGCTGCGTCGGCGTGTCTTACCTCAGCATTCAAGTAGAGGATCGGAGCCCGCCTCTGCGTGTGGAAATGCGCAGAGCGAAAGCAACGCAGTATGGTTCGTCATGTTGCGCAACGGAGAACCAGAATGCATTTCGGAGCGTCGGCATCTCGCGGCATCAAGACTAGTGACAGTGCGGTGTTCGTCGGGGTGATGGATATGGTTGCCCACGGCCGCCGTTTAGCGGCCCGCGGCGAACGATGTACAATCTCAAAACCCGAGTGACGCCGCGACGCCCGTACAACGGATTGTTATGGCACATTGCGTAGTTACCGTTTCTTCTTTGCGCTTACGTAGCATGTGTCGTCAGATTGACGAGCGCATTCGTGAGCCTACAATTAGACCACGCTACTGTTGAACGGCTAGCCTTTGGTATCTCTTTCACATACAGTTCACTTTGTCTCGAATCGGCATGAACAAACCATGTCTACGAAGCAGTCTAATCTGGATCCAACGCCAGAAGACATCAAGGCTTTACTGGGCGACGTGCCTCTACTTCGCGATTGGCTAGATCTGCGCGAGGAGAGGAAAATCGAAGAGCGCCGCGCTTTCATTGTCGAATTCGCTGGTATGCCCAAAGCGGGAAAATCGTCCGCGATTGAGAATCTTCGGCATTTCTTTTCCCACGCATATCGCGTCCAGGTCTCCGACGAACCTACGCTAGTGAACTCTCCGTTGAATGAGTATCAAGTCTACACACCAGCTGAAGGCGTTTCCCTGAGAACACCTGCGTACCTTAAGAGCAGCAAAGTCGATTTTAATACCTGGGCAGGCGCCTACGGCATTCACGAGTTACTCCAAGCAAATCATGATCGGCACAACGACTTAGTTATCCTCGACCGAGGTCCTTGGGATGCGGGATGCTGGCTCCAGTACTGGATCAACAAAGAATCTGCTAACCTTCTTCAAGGAGCCGAGCTAAAGCAAATTGCAGATTTCTTTCACCTTGATCATTGGGTAACCCGTGCTGATCTACACGTCGTGCTTGTCGTAGATCCTGCGGATGCGGCCGATCGCGAACAAACGTCTCGCTTGATTCAGCACCGTGGGTTTGCATCAAACACTGACGGAATGCAGGCAATGCGTGAGATTTATGAGCGCGAATTCGGAGAATTAAAGATGACGAAGGCCAAATTGTGTCCGAATATTGGCGATGATGGCGCACTTTTCTTGGATTCCACGCGTTGGGCGCTCAAGGCGGTGTCCGTAAAGATAATTCAGGCCATATTCGCAGTGCTTCGCGCGAAGATAAATCATCATGCCGCGAAGCTTCTTATTTCAGAGGACTTGGTCGCCAAGACAATGGAGAATTATTTGCCGCAGAATGAGATGCAACGGAGGAATTCGCTCAAGATATTGCCCCAATATGTAAAAAAAGCGCATTCACTCGATCCGATCCGCCGTTTCCGTTTGTCACAAATGATTCGTCAGCATCAAGCGCCCATAGACCTTGATCTCGCCGCCCGCGAATCGAAAGCGAGTCGTTTGAAAGCCACCTTGGAAGAACTCTACCGCAAAGCGCAGTCCTCATGAGAAAACGATCAAATAAATGGTCCCAATGGGAGAGTCGCATTTTGAACGAATGCGATCGGCTTGCCTCCCGGTTTGGCGGATCTTGTTTGTCTGTAGGTTTGCGCAGCATCGCCGAGCAATGTCGGGTGCGTCGAGCGGTCTTTCGTCCTCTCTTGGTTGAGGGAGGACTAGGGCGATGCGGAGACGGATTTGTAATGTATGTCAAATGCCATCTAGAACAGGCTAAGGATTTTGAATTCCGCTACACGAAACACGATGGCCATGACTTGCCAGCGCAGCACGCGCTTTACAATTGCGCACGAGATTGTTCACACCCTCTTCTTTGACATGTCCGAAGGGATGCCGAAGGCAATAATACCCGCGGCCCATCAATCCGAACTTAAGGCATTGGAGAGGACGTGTGATACGGGAGCGAACCGACTCTTGCTGCCAAAGGAGCGACTCAGTTTCGTCTTGAGCAACGAATCGATCATGTCGCCTGGTAGCATAATTGCGCTGTCTCGCCGTTTTCATGTTTCAATTGAATCATTGATGATAAGACTCGGACAGCTTGGTTCCTGGGGAACGGAATGCGGAGCTATCTTTCTCGTTGACTCACGCAACGCAACGCCAACAATCGAAGCGATGGCGGTCGATTCGTTCGCACAAGCGTTTTTTCCGATCGCTGAGAAAGGAACTGCACTTAAGTCTCTCTTGGGCATGCAAGAATTGACGGTCTTTGGAGGCGACAAGGATGAAGTAAGCCAACTAGTGTCACTGAGTGCCGGCCGATCGCAAGAGTTTCATTTTGCCTGCGAGCCGTGTAATCCTGCTGCAAACAGGTTCGTAGTGACCGCTCGTTTGGGAGCCGAGAGTCAATATCCTGCGGCAACAGCGGAGAGAGCCCGTGACGCTTGGTGAGATCTTCAGTGCTTTTCGGAGTAAGGAAGCCGATAGATTCCAGTTAGCAAGCGAAGTATTGATCGACCGGTACGCTAGCGACCTCTCTGCAGGTGCCGTAGCTGAATTGGCAGAGGCGCTTGCTGCATCTGGCAACGTCTTGCAGCTCCCTGAAGACTTGCAACCCTATGCGGACGTGCCGAGTACAGGCGGACCCTCCTCGTTATCCACATTGCTTTGCCCCCTTTTGTTGGTGACGAACGGGTTTCACGTGCCAAAGATCTCGGCAACTGGGTCAGTCTCAGGAGCAATTGACACGCTAATGATGATACCGGGATATCGAGCTGATTTGGACGCAGCGTCCTTGGTGCATTCCTTGCGAGCAGGCGGCATTGCCCACTCTTTGCAATCCGAAGGACTCTGTCCGGCAGACCGTGTTCTGATCGAAGTGCGACGACAGAAGGGTGCGATGCGACAATCGCGATTGTTGACCGCAAGCTTGCTATCAAAGAAACTCGTAGTTCCAGGCACATTAGCTGTGTTCGACTTTCGATTGGGAGAGGCGGGCAATGTCGCAGACACCCTAGAAGAGGGTCGGGAAATAGCCGAATTCTTCTTAAGTGTAGCGAGAAAGCTAGGGGTTATCGCTGCCGTCGTACTTACGAATGGGCAATCGTATTCGTGCTCGGCTGTCGGCCGGCTTGAAAGCCTCACCCTCTTAACATCAATGCTCCAAGGCAAAGATCAACCGCTCCCCTTGGATCGGCGGCATGTAGAGGCTTGTGAAAACATCGCGGGGGTAGCGGCGTCGCTAATGCGAGAGCCTATGACGCACACAACAAACCAACGGTGCCAGGAGAGGGTCAAATCAGCATGGCAAGTCTTCTGTGCGCATTTGGAAGCTCAGGGAGCAGGCCATCGTCAACTAAACACTGCGCTGGAAATGCGTACCGAGCAGCACGTGGATGTCACTTCCGCTAGAGAGGCCGGATATTGGGTTCCGCCCGATCTGCAATCCGTTAAAGCATGGATCAAAAGGCACCAATCGCTGGCGGACGAAAAGCTTTCAAACACGGATGTACCAGTAGCCGCTCGTCAGATTGGGCTCCGGTTGCTGTCAGCGCACGGGTGACCTCGTAGATGCCAACCAACCAGTTGTCGAGATTCGGTATCCCAGGGAATGCATGGGGCTCGTCGAGATTGGGCTATTCCGTGGCACGACTAGTGCCTATCCGATGGACGCAACACAGCAAATCCTCGCTATCCTCAATTGAAAATCGAATGGATTGTTCGCGATCAGCCATTTGGTGCGACTCCGTGCGAAATAACGCGCAAAACTTCATTCACCATGACGATTAGCACTGGGCGGCGTCGCGGTAGCGGCGCAGTCGTACATGCAGGGCATTGATCGTGATCAAAGCAGGCGGCGGTCGAATCTCAGCGCGCGAATGTGCGCGTGTCCTGCTCCAGATCAAGAAGTGCCAAAAGCCCGCGAGACGAATCTGGCATCGATTCTGAGGCAGTAAGGGCCGACGTGCCTAAGCAGACTGGCATTTCTAATGAGATTGCCCGGCTTACACGGCGCGAACAATTCGGGAGCGGTGCTTGACCCCCAACGTGCGGTCACTGGAGGGTGCAAAGGCGTGGTTGCGGTCTTGGCTCAGATGCTTGGCGCTGGTCGGCGTGGCTGAAAGCGGTAAGCAGCATTGCGCTGGCCGCGAGCGATGCGGACTCGGTCACGGCGCCGACCGCCGCGACGGGCCGACCTGTTCCAAAGGTCTACTGCCAGACCAACAACTGGCCAGCGCCACGTTCGTTAAGCCACCGCATGAGAATGACCCCGGCCAACCAAACTTTTAATTGTCGGCCTTACCGTGACGAGACCGGTATGGCGCGTCTTAGCAACCGCACTGGAATCGTAGCGCTGTCGGGATTCCAAACGTGACGGTCTTCATAGGACACGCGTAGACGGGACTGCCATCGCGGATCAATTCCCCGAGGGCCGGCTCCCCAAGTGCATCTGCGGACCACTCGAAGAGCCGTTGCAGCCGAGGCACGATGAGGCCGTAGTCGAGCATCTGCCCGATGGTATGCTCGGCGGTAAGGTATGACTCGATGCTGTCCTTGAGCGGATAGCGATCGGGTAAAATTCGGGCAAGGGATAAGAACGCACCGGCCATTCCAAGCCCGGACTGAACGATGATCATGAACCTTACGTTCAGAGTGTGCTGTCCGCGTCTCAGTCCGAGGTCATTTGGAACAGTGCGCATCCCGGAACTCTCGGGGTTGGAAAGCCGGCCAGTATGACGACAGGTGAACGCCGTTGGCGCGAGGGTTGCATTCTAGGTCCGCCGCTCGCAATCGTTTGGAACCTGCCGCTACAATGAGACCTATATGGCCTCACTGAGACGAATGAGTCCCGGCGCCAAGATAGCCCGCATTGGGCGGCTGAAGTTCGAATCGCTCGAATCGCGAACGGTGCTTTCGGCGCACCCGTGTAGTGCGGGCATTGTTCCGCCCTCTGGCGAGGAATCATTTTCAGCAGCGCAAGAGACTTCGACGTTGGCGCTTGGGGCGCAATCTGAAACGAAAAACGTCCTCTTCATTCGCGGATCGAGCGGTTCGGCGGGGTTTACGGACGAGGGCGGCGACAACAATCTGTCGGACATCACGAACCATCAAACCACCCCACAGAATTTCGGCTGGGGAACCTTGGCCGACCTGTTAACGGCGGCCGGTTACTCACTGCAGCAGGTCGTCGAGGGGCCAACGCCGGACGGCAGCGGGGCGGCTGTGCCGCTCAGCACGATGAACCTGGGTCAGTACGACGTCATCGTCTTCGGTTCGAACAATGCCTCGTACACGGCCGCGGACGTCGCCTCGTTTAAGCAGTACGTCCTCAGCGGCGGCGGAGCGTTTTTCATTTCGGACGCGAATTTCGGGTCGGATTGGGCCGACGCCGCCAACTCCGATCAACAGTTTCTCGATGTGATTGGCGTCGAAGTGCATCAGGACCAATCTGCCTACGTGGTTGGCGACTTGCCAGGCGAGATTCGCCAGCCGGCGCACCCCGTGCTGGCGGGGTACGGTCCGGGAGAAGTCGTGGCGCAGTTTGACGGCGAAGGGGTGTCGCCGTTTCACATCAAGCAAACCGTCGTCGGCGCCGGCGTGATGCTGCTGGCCGGCGCCGAGCAAACGACGCGGCTGAACGAGCCGCCGTTTGGGCCACAAAACCAGGGACCCTCGGTGACGGTTTCAGCTCGTGATGCCTCGCTCTTCACCGCGACCTACGGCCAGGGACGAGTTGCGGGTCACTTCGATCGCAACACGTTCTTCAACCTGAACGGCGGTGGAACGGACATCACCCATAACGACCACCAGCAGTACGCGCTGAATCTTTTTCGCTGGCTGGCGACCGGCGCGAATCTGCTCGGCGATTACGATCAAAATGACCTCGTTAACCAGACTGATCTTCAAGCGTGGAAGCTAAATTACGGCTCCGCGGCAGATTTGAACGCAGACGGCGACGACAGCGGAAGCGTGGATGGACCTGACTTTCTCGTGTGGCAGCGGCGCGCTGACGCCGCCTCGAGCATGACGACGGCCGTCCCCGCGAGGGCGGCTCCGTCAGCCGAGGCGCCGGCGGTAACCTTTCCGCAGTCGATTGACTTAAGTCGCCATACGAGGCCGTTGTTTAGGCCGCTGGCCGCGACTCCGTCAGAGTTCGAGCTGATTGGGCGATTTCAATCCGCAGGCGAATCGAACGATGTTTCCATGGCGAGCAATTGCCAGGAACGCGACCCTCACACGATAACGCTTCGCCGGCAAACGATGCTTCAGGCGTCCGGCGTGTGGTCGCTCGACGAGGCGTTTGCTGCGTTAGGAACAGATCCCACGAATCAGGGGCCCGCGCCATGACCCAACTGCCAAATCATCAAACCTTCGAAGATGCGTATGCCGCCGAGGCGCCTTGGGATATTGGCAAGCCGCAAGATGCGTTAGTCGCCGTCGCCGACCAGGTTCGCAGCCCGGTCCTCGACGTCGGCTGCGGGACCGGCGACAACGCGTTGTATCTCGCGGCTCGGGGTCACCAGGTCACGGGCATCGACTTTGTCGATGAGGCGATCCGGCGAGCCCTAGAGAAGGCGGCGCAGCGAGGGCTCTCGGCGGAGTTCCGCGTTCACGATGCGTTGACGTTGGCGGAAAGCGACGAGCGCTACGCAACGGTGATCGACTGCGGACTGTTTCACGTCTTCTCCGACGATGATCGGCAGCGCTATGTGCGTGGACTGGCCCATGTTCTGGCGCCGGGCGGACGCCTGCTGTTGATGTGCTTCAGCGACGCCGAACCGGGCGCGCAAGGGCCGCGGCGGGTGTCCGAGCGAGAGTTACGCGACGCCTTCACAGATGGCTGGGAACTCGAATCGTTGCAGCCGGTGCGGTTCGCAGTGAACCCAAAGTTCACGGGCGCCACGTTTTCGGCAGGCGGGCCGAAGGCGTGGTTTGCGATCGTCAGGCGAAAAGGTTGATACGTTCATTCTGGACGAACCTGTTGACGACGCTGTTGCAGCCGTCTGCCTTGAGGCGCTCCGAAGCCAATCATTCCCGAGTTCGCAAAGCTTGGCGGCTCGGTTGGTTCTTTCATGCCGCTACGAGCGACGCGCCCAAATTGGACAGCCGGCGGTAGCCAGTCCAGCATGAAAGCTGATTGCCGGCGAAGTTGCGCCTCGATGGGCACACAGACTTCATCTGCCAAGAGTCGCGACTGCCTCGGTCCGACAGACTGACGTACAAGGAAATGTGAGTCCGCCGAAATGAGACTTACGGTTCCAACTACTCGTGCTTCGTGAGTCGTGACAACAAACCACCGCTATTGAGCCGATCCATGGCGAGCAAAAACGCCTGACGGCCGGGAGGCGTGATGCGGCGGGGTTGCACAAGCCAGCCTGACCGATTCGCCGAGCTCGCAGCGCAGGCGGAGCGCGACGATAGACGTAGAAATGGCGAAAAAATCACCAAACGCTAAAAAAACGCGGGCGCTGTTAAGATAACGAAGACTTCGTGTCCGGAACGCTTCCGGACGCCCTCTTCGGCGCCGCCGACGTCGCCCACCCGCTGACCGTTTACCAGGCTTTCCGTCCGGCGGTTAGTCCACGGCCGCGTCAGCCCAGATTCCTGCCTCTTGAACGTCGGACGGCCAGGGCGCCCAAGCCCATGCCCACGAGCACAACCGAGCCCGGTTCTGGCACGCCGACGATCGGACCCGACGTCACATACTTCACCAAGCCGATTTGGAACACGCCCGGCTCCGCAAAGCTGTCATTGCCGAACTCTTGCTTCCAAATGGCCAAATCTGCGGCGTCTACGTCGGCGTCGCCGTCGGCCTGCCAAGTGATTTAGTGGCGCCGGTGGCGAGGCCATTGTTGAGCTGCCAGATCAGGAAGTCCGGCCCGTCGGACGTGGTGGAAGCGTTGAAGTCCGAATCTGGATCGACCTCCGGGACCACCGCGTAGCGGAACTTAATATCTGGCGCGGGGCCCAAGGTCATCAACGACCCCATGCTGATGTTCGCCGTTGCTTACGAAGCTGCTGCCAGCGAGCTTCCCTCATCGCCGACCAATTTGTTGGACAAGCCGCCCAATTCCTCCCAGCCGTTTCCGGAGCCATTGCCCGCGGGAAAGTCCTGCCGGTTTTGGTCCTGCAAGCTGCTCCACGTCGTTTTTAATCTGCCGTTGGCGCTGGAGATCTCGTAATAGTCGATCGGAATGGCGGCGCCGGTTGAATTCTTGATCGCCGCGTTGCCGGTCGTCGTGTTAATCTCAAGCGTCAAAAACTGGGGATTGGCGGTCTGGCTGACCTGTACGTCGAGGTTGTCCATGTAGCCGTCGCCGCCGCCCCCGCCCGCGGTGCGCGTGCCGAACAGCGAAACGCGGAGCGTGGACGTTCCAATAGGTATCGCGCCGCTGCCGTTGTTCAAATTCCAGACATTTTCCGGGCCAGGATCGCTATCGTCGATTTGGGTGAAGCCCGAGCTCGTGCCGACATTGTCCCTGAATTCCACCCGCACATACGCCACGTCGGTGTCGTTCAGGTAACTGCTCATATACGCCGCAAGATTGGCCCGCCCCTTCCCGTCCGCGATCGCAGTCGCAGTCGGCCCGGTCGACACGTCGATGTCTTGATAGTACACGCCGGGATCGTGCACATCGGTAAATTCGGCGAAGCCGGTATTATTAGGCGTGAAGTACCAGTGACCCGCGTTGGGGGGATCGTCTCCCTCGGCGTAGTCGGGGACAACGTCAGGGAAATTATTCGGCGGATCATTCGGATTTGGCTGGCCCGATCCAGCCGAGGTGCTGCCGTCGTGCGAATAGGCGAACAAATTCGGACCCGACCAATTGAGGACCAACGGTCCGGCATATTCGCCAAACGTGTTGAGGTCGACGTTTTCAAAAGTGCCGTTGATCACGAGGTTGGTATTGAGATTCGCCGCGTTGGCCGCTGTGGGCGACATCAGGCCGCCGGCTACGAGCGTCGCCGCGAGTTTCCTACGCCAATTGGTGACTTTCATCGTTCGTGCTCCGCGATTTCTTAATTGCAGCTCAGGTGGATCGTAACTGGGCGACGCGACTGTCGGTTGATCGTTTAGCGCGGCGCTTGGACCGTGCGACTGGAATCAGAAGGATGCTGGCAGTCAGCACCAACGTGACAGACGACGACTCTGGAACGGAGTTCAGCATGGCGACAAACGGCCTGCACCATTGGTCGCGTCAAACAGCGTCTTGAACACGACAAAGTCGTCGTGGTCGTTCTTGCGGTCGCCAGTCAAGTCGCCCTTGCGATAAGCTTCTGCCAGAGATAGGGCGCTGAGATCTGTATTCTGATTGAGGCGGACGACCATCCAATCAGCGGGGTTGATGACGCCGTCCGTGTTGACGTCGCCTGGAGCATATGCCGCGTTGCTGGGGCCGTTGATGTAACTGACCAGCCCCGTGAAGGATTGCCCGCCCGAGACGTATTGGAAGGCCAAATCTTCGTGAGACGTCCTGATCCAGGCGTTGCCCAGGTTGAGGTTGCGACCGATGGCCAGAGTACCGCCGGCCGCCGACGGATCGGATTCAGTCAGGTCGCCATGGGCGGTGGGTAGAGTTTGTTCGGTCCAGGCGTGGGCCGAATCCACCGGATTGGGATTGCCCACGTCGTAATTGTCGGTAATCGACAGCCAGTTAGCGTTGGCCGGCTGGAGCGCCTTGAAGGCGGAGGTGATCTCATAGCTCGAAATGTTCTTCGCGACGCCGGTTTGATTGACAAGCGTAATGTTGCCGTTGTTGCGATTGACGGTGATCGAGAGGACCGGCAGCAGCGTGGTCACCTGAAAGTCGACGTTGTCGATGTAAGCGGTGGGCCCGCCGCGCGGAGTTGGCGTCAGCGACGCGAAGATCGACACTCGAGCTTTCGTCGTCCCGACTGGAATAGTTCCGTTGACGGCATAGGCATTCCAGGTCGAGGGGTCCACGCTAGTCACCGACGCCGTGCCCAGCGAGGCGCCGACGCTGTTGAGGAAATTGACATGCGCTATTCCGAGGTCCGGTTGCACGCCATCGTCATCGGTATAGCCGCTGAAATCGCCGCCTAACCGAAAGCCGGCGGTGCCGCCGGCGATCAGCGGGCCCGAGGCGCCGCCCGTGACATCAATGTCTTGGAAGAATTGGCCGGGCGCCGTTATGTTTGGATCAGTGTCATTGACATGCTGCGCGTGAAGTAATACTGACCGCCCGTTACCAGCGGGCGGCCGTTGGCGTAATCGGGCGCCACGGCGCCGCTGTAGGCGTGGCCATAGGCGAAGGCGTTGGCGCCGGACCAGTTCAAAATCTTGGGAGTGGCATACGTGCCGCCCAACGTCCCGGTATCGACGGTTTCAAATCCGCCGTTGATGACAAGATTAGTATTAACGGCCGCGCCATAAACGGCCCCCGGCGCCAGCAACCCGCCGGCGGCCAACGCGGCCATGAGCTTTCTTCTGAGGTCGGTAACCTTCATGGGTGTTCTCCGAGGCGATGTCGTTCAATTAGACACGGCGGACGTTGCCCCACCGGTGGCCGATTGACTTAGAGCGAAAGTCTGAGCGAGGTCAAAGGGATCGAGGTTGTTTTCTCCTTCGCGGATCGTCACTTTAAGTCCCGCCGTGTCAACGTCGGCAAATTTTTTCGAGACCTCGGCAGGGATTTGGACGCCGGAAACGGGCAGTGCGTTTTCGCTGGCGGCGGGTGCATCTTTACTTCGAGTGGCTCCGCCGCTCGAAAACGCAACGATGCACACTCGATAGTCGCCCGGCGGGGCCCCGTCTCCATCGATGTAGGTTTTCATTTGAAAGTTGCCTTCGCCGTCCGCATAAGCAAAGGGGCGAATCTTGCCCACCACTTCAGCTGCTTCGCCTTCCGGGAAGAAGATGACCGTGGCTTGAGGAACGCCCTGGCCCTTGTAAACCACTCGACCGTGGACAGGCGCAACCTCCAGCCGGGCTTTGCCGCCACAGCCAATGCTGGCCGCCAAGGCGAGCATGCCTGCACATCGAACGAAAGGGCAATTAAACAGGCGCCTATCGACTTTCTGCGAACGCCCAGGGGCGTCTCGATGCTTCGGATATTCGGCCCGCGACACAGAATTATTGCCTCCCCGATCCCACGCCAAGCGGCAGGCTATTTAAAAATCCCTGTCAGGTCATCGCCGTGCAGCGTAAAGAGCGACACCTGCAGGTCGAGATCCATATCTTGCGCCAAAAACTGGACCGACGCGTCGGCGAATGCGTACATGCCTCCGCCGACGTGAAATGAATAATTCTCGTTCTCATTATTGCAATTCATGATCGAGTTTGCACAGATATTATGCGACCACCACTCGTTGTTTGGATCAGCCCAGCGCGATCCAGAGGCGGGCCCCACCGAGTCCTTTCTCTGCCCGTCTTCCCAAACGTCGGGACGTCCCGCGTCAGGAGCCCACATGATCGTATTGGAAAGTCCGTCGGTGACCTGCTTCAGAAACGTTTTGCCTGTTTGTCCCTCGAGGTCGCGGCCGCCATTGCATTGGTTATCGAAGTTTGCATATTGCGGCGCGCCCGTGAAGAAGTTTTGCCAATCGGAACGCTCCTTGAGGCCGGTGGCCTTGAGAACCTTAACCGCGCAGGGTGAAATGCGCCCGTTGACGCCATAGTCCGCATAGGCCCCGGAGGGCCAGTTATTGTTTTCCTTTCGTCGCTCCTGAGGCGGCGGCGCACTGGGGCAGATGAACGCGGGAATATCCTGGTCTACGGCTTTCTTGTTGGGAGCCTGAAACCACTTGTACTGGAAGTCGTAGAGATCGTAGATGGCCTGCTGTTCCATGTAGGGCAAAATGTAGATGTGCGTACCGTGGGCATCGTCGTTCGGATTAGTTGAATGCACTCCCGTAATCTGAGCGTAAATGGGCGGCAGCTCCTTCTTGGACTGCTCATAATTCAGCGTGGCGATCGACATCTGCGCAGGTTATTGGTGCATTGAGTCCGGCGGGCGGCCTCCCGCGCCGCCTGCACGGCCGGCAGCAAGAGCGACACCAAGACGCCGATGATGGCAATCACCACCAGCAGCTCCACGAGCGTAAAGCCGCGACGCGTGCCGAGAGAGCGAATCATCGCACTCACTCCTGAGGAATGGGGACCCTGGCCGGGCCTTAATCTTTCAAATCGATCTGCTTAAATCCGGAATGATTGTCGTCGACCCTGTCGGTCAATCCCGACGTCGAGGCCTTCGTGTATTTTTCGGGAATCAGCGACTTCAGCTTACCCGCGCCGCTGCTGCCCAATCGTTCGCGTTCTTCGCGAGTCTGTGGTTCTTCAGGATTCTCGTCATACGAGTAAATGACAATCTGGTAGTCGCCCTTGACGACCCCGTCGTGCTGCGTTTGCGTCGTTAGCACAAACGTGCCGTCCGGAGCGATGGGGCCGCTGGCCGCACGGCCGCCGCCGCCGGCGGGCAGGTAATTGACAATGCCCTTAGTCAGCGGTTTGCCCTTGTAAGTGACGGCGCCGCGAATCGGTATGGTTCCGAGTTTGTTATCCGAGCCGCAACCCGCCAACAACACGGCGCCACAAGCTATCGCGCCGAGCAAGTTGGTCAGGGGCTTCATCGCCGGCCGGGAGGTCTCTGGGGTCATTGCCAGCCTTGACGCCGATCGACGAGCAAAGTTGTCAACCGCTTACGACGGGTACACAAGGCACCGCGCATAGGCTGCGCCTTTGGACGGCTGCCCCCGGGCGGAGAGTACATAGGCCCATCTCACATCCTACTTTCTCCCCGTCAAATCGCGAACAATTTACCTGCGCAAAACTTTTGGCATTTTTCTCGCGCCCCGCCCGGAGTCTGGCTTTCCAGCCTGAATAAAGTCCCGCCTGAGCGTGCTCAGCTCCAGATTTCGCGGGCCGCTGCATCCTCGCCCAAAAGGGGGATTCGAAGAGTCGTCCAGTCACGGCGTCCTACTTAACCCTTCCGCTGCCAAGCCCCCCATGGTGCTGCCGCCGGTACTCGCTCGGCGGCATTCCCACGGTCCGGCGAAAGGTGCGGCTGAACAGGTCCTGTTGGCTGAAGCCGGCGCCCCGGGCAACGTCGGCGATCGACTTGTCCGACTCCGCCAACAGCCGCTTCGCTTCCTCGATCCGCACGCGCCGAATCTCCGCCGCTGGCGTCCGACCCAAGAGCCGCACAAACCGCTGCTCGAGCGTCCGCCGGGCAATCGACAGCTTCCGCACCACTTCTGCCACGTACACTCCGCGCGGAGCGTGTTCCCGGATGATCCGCAGCGCCTCGCGCACCAGCGGGTCGTCGATTGCCAGCGTGTCGGTCGAATGCCGCACGTCGATCCGCGTCGGCGGAAATAAGATCGGGTGAGTGGGCGGTTTGCGCCCCGACATCAACTTGGCCAGCAAGTCTGCGGCCGCGTATCCGATTTGCTCCGCCGGCTGATCGATCGTCGACAGCGGAGGATTGGAAATGCTCGCCATCAACTCGTCAAACTCACCCCCTAACACTGCCACGTCGTCCGGCACGCGCAACCCGGCGTAGTGGCATGCTTCAGTCACTTGGCGTCCACGGGCAGCGCTCCAGCACAACAGGGCTATCGGCTTGGGCAACTCCTTGAGCCATTTCACCAGGCTTGCGAGATGGATGTTCCAGGCAAGTGTGCGTTGCTCGCCGGAGGGCGCCGGATAAATAATGCATGGGCGCCCCGCCTCGTTCAGAGCTTGCCGGTAGGCCTCGGCAAACAAATCGATATATCCCGGCCGGTCGAGCGGTCCGCAGTAGGCGAACTGTTGAAACCCGTTAGCCAGAAAATACTCGGCAGCCGCCTCTCCCGAGAGTTTTTCGTCGGCCGTACATTGGGCGATGCGCGGGCCTTTGAAGCGGTACCACGACACGTTTACCGCCGGCAAGCCCTTAGCGTTAATCTCGTCGGCCAACGCCTTGTGGTTGATGCGCGCCAACACTCCGTCCCCGCTCCAGCCGACTGGCATCAACAGCCGTTCGTAGCGACCGCGCGGCTCGACGTGGATGAGCCAGTCGCCCGCCTGCTGAGCGTACTGGTTAATGCCCTTGATCAGCCGCACGCCCCAGGACGTGGAAGTGTCGATCAGCACGGCAACCTGGCGGCTTTTGGACATGGGCGGCGCGGCAAGTGCTCGATGATCGAGGCGTGTGACCGATGGGGAGAGGCGACCACAACTATCTGACCACTCTGCCCCGCGCTGGCAAGGGGGCGCCGTTCTCGCTGCCGGGCCGTCCAACTCCACTATAGCCAAGCGACGGGTGGCGCGGCGACGCACCCCAGCAACTTGGCAAAGCACCTGCGCCACGCCCCCATCAGCTTGCTTCTTCGCTTCAACAGCCCTGCCTCCCGCCCGCCCTCGCAGCCGTGGGGCCTCCCCGGACGCCAAATCTTTTGCGCGTTGTTTCATTGCCCCAGCGGACTTTATAGGAAAGACTGAGGTAGACGCCCGAATAGAGCCGCGCATTGTTAATCTCTGGAGAAACGCGGGCGTGCGGGGAAGATGCATGTCGAAACTCAAATGCACGGTCCTGCTGGCCCTGGCCGTGACGCTGGGGACCGGGCAGTCTACTTGCGCCGCAAGGCCGCTTCGCGTCATGAGCTTCAATGTCTGGGTGGCCGAAGGCACGCCGGCCGGTCGCAGCAAGTTGACCGACATCATGCGCCTCGGCCAGGCCATCAATAGCGCCGCCCCGGACGTCATCGGCCTGCAGGAGATGGACAACGACGCGGGCCTGTCGATCGCTGCGGCCTTGGGCTTCAATTACCATCAGCAGTCCGGCGGCGACATCCAGATACTCAGTCGCTTTCCAATCGTCGACCAGTCGCCGGGTAACCTCGGCGTCAAGATCGCGCTTCCTGCCGGCCAGGACATCTGGGTGTTCAACGCCCACATGTCAGCCTATCCGTACCAGCCGTACGACTTACGCGACAATCTGATCCAGCCGCCTACGGAGGCCAAGGTGATCGCTGCCGCGACCGCCGCGCGGGTCGGAAGTGACGGCCTACCTCTCTGACATGTCCGCCGCCATCGCCTCGGGCCTGCCAGTGTTTTTCACGGGCGATTTCAATGAGCCGTCGCACCTCGACTGGACCCAGGCCGTCGCCGATTCCACGCCGCGGCCCTATGACCTCAAGGTCGAGTACCCCACGTCCAAGCGCATCGTCAACGCCGGCATGGTCGACTCGCTTCGTTCCGTCCGGCCCAATCCGGTCACTGACCACGCCTACTCTTGGACCCCCGGGCGCTGGGGCCGCCGAATCAGGATCCCAACGAAGTGTTCGATCGCATCGACATCGTCTACCACCATGGCCCTGGCGTCGTTCCACTGGATGCGGACCTCGTGGGATACCCCGACGGCGGCCCCGACACTGATATTCCGGTCCCCGGTTACAACGCCGACCACCGAGCCGTGGTGGCGACGTACGCGTTGCCGTTTTCCGTACCGATTTTCGGCGACTTCAATGGCGATGACCTCATCACCCCTGCCGACTGGGTAGTTCTCCATACGAACCAGAATGCTGATCTGTCGGGCCTCACGCTCCAAGAGGCCTGGAGCCGCGGTGACTTAAACAGCGATCATCGCAATGACCACGCCGATTTCGTGATATTCAAGCAAGCGTTTGACCAAAGCCACGGCGAAGGCGCTCTCGCGGCCCTGCTCGCCAAAGTCCCTGAGCCGTCGACTTGGATCCTATTCGCAGCCATCGTGCCAACGCTGCTTCGGCGGAAGCGCAAGGCCGCGCGCGGCAGCCTGAACTAGACCCACGGCCGCGCTATCCGTCGTACCCAAGCGCCTTTGCAATGGGCGCCAATCGCTCCACGCTAGGCCCGAGTTGCTGCTGGTAATTCCGCCATCGCCCCACCGACGTCGCGTACACCGGCCGCGCCACCTGTTCATAAGTCGGCGACTCGACCGGCTTCGATCGGGTCTGCTTTCGGTAGTCCAGTACCGCGTCGTCCCACGGCAAGCCGAGCGCCCCGAGGATCCTCCGCGTCTCACCGGGTAAGTCGCGCACGGCGTCCTCATAGCGCACCTCGACCCAATCGCCGATCAGGTCGCGCAGCTTCAGCCAGGCGCCCAGATCGAGCAGGTAGCGGTCGACTGTCCGGTCGAGCGTCAGATAACACACGCTGATCGGGTTGACCGGCAAGAAGCGCAGGAAAGCGCTCACGACCACGTCACGCGGATCGCGAATCGCTACCAGGAGCTTCAACTCGGGAAACACCCGCCGCAGCGGCGGAATCATCAAATTCATGGTCGGATTTTTGTCTACGTGCAGCCGCACGCCGATGGGCTCTCCCAGCATCGCCTCCATCGCGTGCAGGTAGAATCGCCGGGCCTCAAGCAGCTGCTCGGGCGACAGCTCGTCCAACATCTCGATGATCGAAGAATCCGCCGCCCGTCCCGTGCCCATCCCCACGAACACGTCAGCTCCAAAAGTTTCCTTCTCTTCCGAGCTCACCACGTCGGGGTGCGCCTCCAGCACCTGCTCCAACAGCGTAGTCCCCGAACGGGGAAACCCGGTCAAGAGCGCCACCCTCCGCGGTTCGTCCCCCGCGACCGGCTGTTGCCAGCGAGCGAAATGCTCACGTGTGAGGCCCTGGATCATGCGCTGACACCGGGCCGTGACGAACTGCGCCGCCGTCCATGCGTCGTCGGCGCGGGGCAGCATCAGGCGTTTGCATTCCAGGATCGCGTTCCACGCCGCGTCGTACTGCCCGGCGGCGTCCAGCAACGTGCACAGGTCGCCCTGCGCTTCGGCGCGTACCCACGGCGGCTGGCTTGCCTCCGCCGCCAGCAGGCGCAATGTCGCTTCGGCCTTATCCGGCTTACCCTGGCGGCGGTCGATGCGCGGAGCAACCGCGCGCCCCCAGCCTGCGGCTCGATGCGCAGGACGCGACTGACCAGCTCGTCGGCCTCATCCAGTGCGTGCCGCCGCTCGCAGATTCTGGCCAGCTCCAATCGCGACGCCGGCGACTCCGCCAGTCGGCATGCCCGGCGGAAGCACGCTTCGGCCAGCGCCGTACGACCTAGCCGCAGGTAGTTCTCGCCCGCCGCATGCTGCACTTCCGGCTGGCGAGGGGCTAGGCGGCGAGCCCGCTCGACTAGCGCCAGGCTGCGTTCTGCCAGATACCGGGCGCCCAAGGCTCGGGCTGCCTCCAGCAAGACGCGGCAATCGTTGGGCGAGTGCCGCACGGCTTCGTTGAAGGCGCGCAACGCCGGCTCATACCGCCGTTCGTCCCACAGCGCCCGCGCCGTGGCTAAAGCGGTCCCGACGTGGCGAGAATTCAGCTTATCGCGTCGCGCCATCGAGGCGTCTCGTTCAGATTTGGGCCGGCCGCCCGCGAAAAAACCCGATTGCGGCGGCATTTGCCTATGATAACCGTCCTGGTTCCACCGCGTAAAAACCCGATAGTCTGAAATCGCCGCAGCGCACGCGGGCGGGGATTTCTACCCGGCAGCCGCCCTATAGCCCGCCGGCCCCGCGACGCTTTGGATGCCCACGGAAGGAAAAAACAAACAATCTGCGCGGAAAATCCTGGCGGAGATTGAAATCTTTAGCGAAAGTGGAGAAGGCTTATAGCATCCTGGCGAAACTGCCTAGCGGCAGCCCTGGGTGCGTTGTGTTCGTCCACCTTGAGTTACTTTTCAATCATTCGGTAGCCGGCGGCGGAGCATTGCCAAGGCGCATTTCGCTTCGCCAACACATCCTGGGGGAGATTGGCTAATGAAGATCAAAAACTGGTGTCGACATCTTGCCTCCACGCTCGTGGCCGCGGGTATCTGGATTCCCGCGACTTCTTACGCCTTCGACATTCCGTTGGGGGACCCCAGCTTCGAGTCTTTTGCCGCGCCCGCCGCCGGTTACGCCTATTCGGATGCGTACCGACCGACTAGCGCGTGGGTTGACGATTTGGACAGTCCTCCCGGCTACACAGAGGACGATGGCTCGAGCAACTGGCTGTACACCGCGGCGTATGCCGAAAACGACACGTACAGCCGGCGAGGGGCGCCGCGAACCGGCACTCAGGCGATGCACGGCTTGAAAAGATACAGCGCCCAGGAAACCAGCGCCGTCTTCGAGGCCAATCGCACGTACAAGTTTTCCATTTGGGCTCAAAACGACGTGGACCTCAACGAGACAAATGGCCTGTTCATGTATATCTTCGACTCAACCGTCTCGTTCAGCGACGCGAATGCTTTGGCGGGCGTCCTGTATGAAGCTGCTATCCCCGTCCGCGGCGACGCCATGACGGCTGCCGAGAGTCAAGCCAATTGGGGCCTGTTCAGCGTCACCCACTCGGTTGCGGCCGGTGCGCCGGAGATTGGGCATCCCATTGGCGTGGCATTCTTCGCCAGGAAGGACACCTCGGTGGACGATGCGAGCCTGCAATCCCAGGTCCCCGAACCTGCGTCGGTGATCATTGTCGGCCTCGGCGGCGTCGCACTGCTGGCCAGTCGCCGGCGAAAGTAACCGTTCGAACCCACGGCAGAACCCACGTCGGCCGCCTGCTCCGCAAAGCAGGCGGCCGCTTTTTTTGCGCCGCGATTTTTGCTGGGGCAACCTACAATGGAGTTCGAGTCCGCACGCCATCTGCCCTTCCCCTCGCCGCGGCCCATGGCCCGTAAACCCAACAAGAAGCCGCGGCCGCCCAAGCGTCCCTCCGTCAGCCAGCGCCTCAACGCCCAGATCCGGGGCGGCCGTGGCCGCCCCGCGACCCGGCACCAGCCGGACGTCCGGATCGACAAAGCCCAGGATGCATGGAACCAGCGGCGGTACGACGAGGCGATCCGCTACTACGAGCAGGCCCTCGCCCGAAGTCCGCATAATCCCGTGTTGCTGGTCGACGTGGCACGCGCCTACGCCCTGCGCTATCGCTATGCCGACGCCGAGCGATTGATTGCCGTCGCGCAGACGCTCCACCCCGACGACGCGGACTTGCAGCAGATGCTGGGCCGTTCGTACGTGCAATTGGAGCATTTCGATCGCGCCATCGCCTGCTATCAACGCGCGCTGGAATTGGCGCCATCGTCGCCCGAGCGACCGCAGATTCTGCTGGAACTTGCCGACATGCACGAGCGGCTGCACCAGCTCGACGCCGCTCGCACGTGCGCGGAGCAGGCGCTCGCCCTGGCGCCGCGATTGGAAAAAGCGCGGTACGCGCTGGCCGTCATTGACCGCCGAGCCGGCGACGCCGCAGCCGCCGAGGAGCGCTGGCGCCAACTGGTCTCTGCCGGCCAGGCCGCCCCTGGCGTGATTGCCGACTCGTGGTACCAGCTCGCTTCGCTCGCCGATTCGGGCGGCCGCTACGTCGAGGCCTTCGAGTCTCTCCGCCGAGCCAAAGAGATTTACGCTCGCGCCGCGGGACCCTTTCGATACGACGCCGCCGATATCGCTCGCGTCGGCGGCCGCACGTTCGCGGCGCTGACGCCCGAGCATTGCCAACGGTGGCACGCCGCCGCCGCGGCGCTGCGCCGCTCGCCGGTCCACTGGCTCTCTTGACGAGCCATCCGCGCAGCGGCACCACGCTGTTGGAGCAAGTCCTCGACAGCCACCCTGGCGCCTTGAGCGCCGATGAGTTTTCGGTAATGTCCGACGTCGTGTACTCCCCGTTGGGGCAGAAGGCCCTGCCCACGGCCTCGGTCCCCGCCGCCCTCGACGTCGCTAGCGACGACGATCTCAACCAGGTGCGCCGCGCCTATTGGTCCACGATGGAAGGCGCCCTCCGCCAGCCGATTGGCGGCCGGCTGCTCTTGGACAAGAATCCCGACTTGACGATGCTTCTGCCGTTGGTGGCCCGCGTGTTCCCCGAGATGAAGATCATCTTCGCCCTCCGCGATCCGCGCGACGTGGTCGTCAGTTGCTTCATGCAGCGCCTCCCGCTCAATGCTGTGAGCGTTCACTTCCTCACGCTCGAAGACACAGCCAAGAAATACGCCACGACCATGCGGGCCTGGCTCAAGATCCGCGACATGCTCCAAAACCCCTGGATCGAAGTCCGCTACGAAGACACCGTGGCCGACATCGAACTGCAGGCTCGCAAAGTGCTCGATTTCCTGGACCTGCCGTGGGACGACGCCGTCCTCGGCTACCATCGCCGCGCCCGGGAGAAGCATATCCACTCGCCCACCTACGAAGCCGTGACGAAGCCGGTGTACTCCAGCTCCGTCGGCCGCTGGCGCCACTATGGCCCCCAGCTCGAGCCCATCCTCGACGTCCTGCAGCCGTTCGTCGAGGCCTTCGGCTACGCCTGACGCGAACGCGCCGCGAGGACTAAGCTCATGGCCAAACGCCGCCGCCCGTCGCACGTCGATCGCATCCCCCCCGCGCTGCCGCGCGGTCAGATGTTCGACCAGCCGTCGCGCCGCGTGCAGGCCGCCCGCGGCTTGTGGGACAAGGGCCAGCGGGCCGACGCGCTGGCCCTCTTTGCCGAAGCCATCCGCCAGGAGCCGGACAACGTGCGGACCTATGTGATGGCCGCCCGAGCGTATGCCGAGAAGTACGACTTCGCGGGCATGGAGAGCACGCACGACCAGCTCGTCCGCCGCGCCCGCGCCATCCGGGCGTCCACCACTACATCGGTGAAACCTTTGGCCTGTTGAAGCTGCCCGACCGAGCGATCGCCAGCTACCGCCGCGCCGCTGAGCTTACCGAGTCCGGCCCGCCCACCTGGATGGAACTGGCGTCGCTCTACGAGCACTCGCATCAGATCGACGAAGCCGAGGAGCTCATCGAGCGCACCAGGCGCAGCGGCTTCGCGCATCCGTTGGTGGGCCTGGTGCGAGGCCGCATCCTCCGCCGCCAGCGGCGGCTTGACGAAGCCGAGGCTTCTTTCCGCGAAGTGCTCACGCGCGTGCCTGCCGACGCCGAGCTGGTCGCCCAGGTGTGGGGGGAGCTGGCCCTGATGCGCGACGCCCAAGGCGACTTCGCCGGCGCCATCGAGGCGATCGATAAGTGCAAGCGGGTGCAGATCCCGCATGAACGGCCGCATCTGGCCGCCTCCGAGCGCGCCGAAGACGTCATGCGCGCGCTGATCGCCGCGATCACCCGCGACGACTTCCGCCGCTGGCGCGATGCCGCGGCCCACCTCCCGCCGGTGCGCACCGCGCTGTTGACCGGCTTCCCCCGCTCGGGCACGACGCTCTTGGAGCAGGTGCTCGACGCCCATCCCGATTTGGTGAGCTCCGAAGAGCGCGACTTCATCGGCCGTGAGCTGGTCGTCACCTTTGCCGGCCGCCGCGGCCAGACGCCGCTCCTCGACGTGCTCAACGAGCTCGAGGCGCCCCAGATCGAGCGTGAGCGCCAGCGCTACTTCCGCGCCATGGAATACCTGCTGGCCGAGCCGGTCGGCGCGGATGCACCTCGACAAGAACCCGGCCTACAACCTGGTGATTCCCCTGTTGCTGCGCGTGTTTCCCGAGGCGCGCCTGTTGGTAGCCGTCCGCGACCCGCGCGACGTGGTGCTGAGCTGTTACCTTCGCTACCTGCCGCTCAACGCCGTGAGCGTTCACTTCCTCACCCCGCAGCGGGTGGCCGAGCGCTACGCGTTCGATATGAGCGCCTGGCTCAAGTACCGCGACCTCGTCGAGATCCCTGGCGCGAGGTGCGTTACGAAGACACGGTGGCCGACCTCGCGGGCCAGGCTCGCGCCGCGCTGGAGACCCTCGGCCTGCCCTGGAGCGACGACGTTCTCAGTTACCGCGATCGCCTGACCGCGGGGAAGAAGGTGACCAGTCCGACGTATGAGGCGGTGGCCCAGCCCCTGTACACCAAGGCCGTCGGTCGCTGGAAGCACTACGAAGAGCTGCTGGCCCCGACGTTGGAAACCCTCGCGCCGTTCATTCGCGAGTTTGGCTACGAGTAAGGCCGCGCGGCCGGGCTTCAGAAAGTCAATTTGTTGCCGTAGTCGCGGGCCACTGCGGGGGCTTCGATATCGGTTAGCTCCGCGGTCTTCGGCAGAAAGATCGGGCGCCCGGCCGGCACGCTGGTCGACTGGCATCCGGCGATCACGAGCAGAGTCAGTATCCAAAATGTCCGACGCATGGGGTTCCCTCCCTGGGCAAGGATGTGGGCGACGGCGTTCCGTCGCGAGATGACGCCTTGCAGGAAGCATGCCATACGCGGCGGGCGGCAACGTCCGCGGGTCAGGCAAGATGTAACGGCGCCTGCTCCGAGCCAGTCGCGAGAAGCGTGGACAAATCCGGGCCACGCCGGTCGACGGCTCCTCAAGCTGCGATTGCTGGCGGCGCCGGCGGATAGCAGGATTTACCAAGAGCTTTGCTGTTTTGCGGGTCCGACAGGGGTCCCACATTTTTAGTGCATTAGTCCCTGATTTTGCGGCGCCGTCGCCGCGTCGGGGTGCGGCGAACGGCGAGCGGGGCGACGAGGGGGCAACGCTAAAGTTGGCGATTTCTGCGTTTTTCCTCGCGCGTGCGCTGCACGCATAAGAGTGCATGCTTGGCTCACGCGCGGAGGCCGTCGCGCCATGTCGGAACGGACGGCTTGCGCGGGCCTGGTTCGAGTTGAAGATTGCGGTCGAACATTTTCCCAGGTTTTTGGCCGGTCGCGGCGGGAATGGGTTCATTTGTACAGTAACCAAGCTAGCGGGTCGCGCGGCCATTTTCAACACAATTCTCCCGCTGTGGGCGCGGAGTGCAGCTTGCTGAAGCAGGCGAGAAGGCCCGTAAACGGGCCTGAGGTTGATTGCGTGGCTGGTTACCCCGGCGTGAAACGCCGGGGCTAATAATTGCCGAAAAAGGGGCGTTAACGCGTTAACGCCCCTTTTTCATTCTGGCCATAGCGTGGCTTCCGCCAGGACCTCGGCGATGTCGCGGACTTGCATGTCCGGTTTTTGGGCGGCGAGGCCGTCGGTGAGCATGATCAGGCAGAAGGGGCACGACACGGCTACGGTCGCGGCGCCGGTTGCGGCGATTTCTTGGACGCGGCCTTGGCCGATGCGCTGGGCGACGGGGTCGTCGAACCACATGCGGCCGCCGCCGGCGCCGCAGCAGGCGGTTTCGCGGCCGTGGCGCGGGAGCTCGGCGAGGGCGGCGTTGCTGGACGCGGCGGACAGGATGGAGCGCGGGGCTTCGGTTTCGCTGTTGGCGCGGGCCAGGTAGCAGGGGTCGTGGTAGGTGATTGACGGGGGGCAGTCGGCTGTCGGCTGTCGGCTATCGGCAAGAGGGTTTGGCTGATGGTCATCTCTGGTTTTGAGGCGGCCGTCGGCGACTAGCTCGGCCAACAGTTGGCTGTGGTGGATGACTTCGTATTCGCCGCCTTGTTGGGGATAGTCTTGGCGGAGGCTATTGACGCAGTGGGGGCAATGGGCGACGATCCGCCGCACTTTGTGCTGGGCGAGCGTCGTCACGTTTTGCTCGGCGAGCTGCTGGAACAACAGCTCGTCGCCCATGCGGCGGGCGGTTTCGCCGGTGCAGCGCTCTTCGGGGCCGAGGACGGCGAAGTTTACGTTGGCGGCTTTGAGCAGGCGGGCGGTGCTGCGGGCGATTTTTTGGACGCGGCGGTCGTACGCGGCGGCGCAGCCGACCCAGTAGAGGATTTCGAAGTCTGGGTTGTCGCTGGCGAGCGGCACATCGAGGCCGGCGGCCCAGGCGAGGCGGTCGGTGGGGGCTAAACCCCAAGGGTTGCCGGTGCGCTCGGTTTTTTGGAGGGCGGTGGCCGGCGAGCCGCGCAAGGACCCTTCGCCGATGAGGTGGCGGCGCATGTCGGTGATCATGCGTAGGGGGCTGATACCGAGGGGACACACTTCGGCGCAGGCGCCGCAGGTGGTGCATGACCACAGCGTTTCGGCGGCGATCACATCGCCGTGGAGGTTGCGGTCGGCGGTCGCGGCGTCGAGGACGCCGACCAGATCCTGCACCACGTTGCGCGGCGAGAGCGGCTTGCCGGCTTCGAAGGCGGGGCAGACGTCTTGGCAGCGGCCGCAGGAGACGCAGGCGTCGAGTTCCATTAACTGGCGCCAGGCGAAGTCGGCGAGCGTGGCGACGCCGATCTTGCCGGTTTCCTCGACCTCGGCGAGCGAGACCGGCGAGAGCGCGCCGATCTGATGGTCGCGTATGGCGAGGTTCACGACGCCGGCGAGCGAGTGCAACAACCGCGAGTACGGCATGAGGGCGATGAAGCCCAGGGCCATCGCGGCGTGGAACCACCAGAGGGCGAAATGCCACCGCCCGGCGGACGCGACTGTCACTCCCGCGGCGGCGAACAGTCGGGCGATGATGAAACCGACGGGCGACAAGCCCGGCAGCGGCGTCTGGGCGTGGATGATGCGCAGCGCTTCGACGAGGTAGCCCGTGACGCCGATCGCGATGAGCGCGACGAGGACGCCGACGTCGGCGGGCGATTTGGCGAAGCTTTCCTGTCCGCGAAGCCGCCGGACGAGAAACATGGTCGCCCCTGAAAGTAGCACGAGGCCGAAGGCGTCCATGACCACTTCGTAGACGCCGTAGTAGACGCCTTTGTGGAAGAGCGGGTTGTCGGGGCGCGGCCGAGGAGGTCGGCCAGCAAGTGCTCGATGGCGATGAGCGTCGTGCCGATCAAAAGAACGAAAAAGCCGCTGAAGAGCAGGAAGTGGGCCGAGCTGGCGACGCGGCGCCAACTGGCGTTCCACAGTCGGCGCTGAAAAAGTATGTCGCGCAGCAATCGCCGCACGGCGAGGGGCCAATCAATGGGCGCGCCGCCGCGTCGGCCCAGTCGCCAGCGCTTGACGCGCAGCCAGATACCGTACGCCCACGCCGCGACGGCCGCCGCGGCCAGGAGATAAAACGCCACGCTGCGCCCAAGCCGGGATATTGCCGAAGATTTCTCGCGTGAGCAGGACGGGCGCCGCAGCGAGAGCGTGGTCAGTAGTGAGATTGGTGGAGTCGATCATCGCCGCGAAGGGGACAGGCACATTTTGCTCCGCGGACTGCGGAACTCCGCCAGTCCCCTGGCTAGCGCGCTGGAGTTTTTCGATGAGTTCGGGGATGAGGGCGTACACGTCGCCGACGAGGCCGTAGTCGGCCACGTCGAAGATGGGCGCCTCGGGGTCGCTGTTGATGGCCACGATGGTGCGGGAGTTTTTCATGCCGGCGAGGTGCTGCACGGCGCCGCTGATTCCCAGGGCCATGTACAGCTGGGGCGCCACGATCTTACCAGTTTGTCCGACCTGCAGCTCGTTGGGGGTGATGCCGGCGTCAACGAGAGCCCGCGAGCTGCCGGCGGCGCCGCCGAGGACGTCGGCTAGCCGGCCGACGAGGCGCTCGAAGTCTTCGCTGTTCTTGAGGGCGCGGCCGCCGGAGACGACGACGCGGGCCTCGGTGACGTCGGGCCGGGCATTTTTCTTGGTCTTGAGGTCCTCGAAGCGTGCGCGGCTGGCGAGCGTGGCGGCGTCGAGCTCCACGCGCTCGATGGGATGGGGCGACGCGGCGTGTTCGGCGGGGGGGTAGGAGGAGGCCCGGACCGTGACGATTTGCGGCGAGCCGGTGAGGCGAAGCGTTGTGGTCACGGCACCGGCGTATTGGGGACTGTCGAATTGGAGTCGGCCGTCGATCAGCTCGTGTCGCAGCACGTCGCTGGCCATGGCGCCGCCGAGAAGCGCGGCGGCGCGAGGCAGGACATCCTTGGAGAAAGTCGAGGCCGCGGCGGCGATCAGCTCGAAGCTGTGCTTGCCAACGACGGCGGCGACGGCCTTGGCGATTGGTTCGGCGAGCGGATGTTCGAGTGCCGGGGAGTCGACGGCAATCACGGGGCCAAACCGCGCCGCTTCGTTGGCAACGGCGTCGATGCGGCTGCCGAAGACGAGCCAGGTTGCGTCGCCGCCGGTGGCCGACGCGGCCGAGCGGGCCATCGACAGGCATGACAAGCTTGCCGGGCGGAGCGTGGTCCCGTCGTGTTCGGCGATTACGAGGGCGTTCATAGGGGGAATAAAGGCCGGGGCTAAACCGCAAGCGAAGGCTTCATGCTATTTCAATACCTTGGCTTCGTTGCGGAGACGGTCGATTAGCTCGTCGACGGAGACGACGCGCTGGGTGCGGCGCTGCGAGTCGGCGGAACGGAAGCGCACCGTCTCGACGCGGGGCTCGGGCGTCACGCCCAGCTCGTCGACAGCGATGGTTTCCAGCGGTTTCTTTTTGGCTTTCATGATGCCGGCGAGCGAGGCGTAGCGCGGCTCGTTGAGCCGCAGGTCGACGGTGACGACGGCCGGCAGCGGCATCCGCAGGGTCTCGATGCCGTGGTCGGTTTCACGGTCGACGGTGATTTCGCCGGCGCCGAGCTCGAGACGCGAGACAAACGTGGCCTGCGGCCAATCGAGCAGGGCCGCGAGGAATTGGCCCGTCTGGTTCGCGTCGTCGTCGACGGCCTGCTTGCCCATGATCACCAGGTCGGGCTGCTCGCGGAGGATTAACGCACGCAGCAGGCGGGCCACGTTCCAGGGGTCGAGCGACCAAGTGCAGTCGATGCGGATGGCTCGCGCGGCTCCCATGGCGAGGGCCGTCCGCAGTTGCTGCTCGTAGTCGGGGCCGCCGACGCCGATGGCGGCGACCTCGACTTCGGGCAGGCGTTCGGCGATGCGGACCGCTTCCTCCAGCGCAATGGCGTCGAAGGGGTTGATGATGAATGGCAGGTGCTCGGTGGCGGCGTGGGAGCCGTCGGCCGCGGCCACGATCTTCTGATCCGTGTCGGGCACGCGCTTCGTGGGGACAAGAATCTTCATGTCGGCCTACCGCGCACCGCCGCGGGCTCCGGCCGCTCGACCTTGCCGTAGTAGTTGCCGGCCATCTCGAAGCACTTGCGCTCGATGTCGGCGCGCGTGAGGTAGCCCGGCGTGTCGAAATAACGGTCGGCCTCGATCGACGCCACATCGTAGCGGCTGTGGCCGTCGAGGATCAGCTCCGACATGATGACGCCGATCGCGGGGCTCTGGACGATGCCGTGGCCGGAAAAGCCGGAGCAGTGGAATAGGCCCTCGATGTTGGGCATTTTGCCGCAGAAGGGGCGGGCGTCGGGGGTGAAGGTCATGATGCCGGTGGTGATGGTCATCGGCGTGCGCTCATCGATCCACGGGAAGCGCTGGTGGGCGGCGTCGATCAGGCTGGCGACCTGGTAGGAGTCGCGGGCCGCTTTCATGCGGGACATGTCGAAGTCGACGGGCAGCTTGCGCATGTCGTGCTGCTCGGGCTCCGAGTCGTAGATGCCGACGATGAGGCCGCCGCTCTCGGGGCGGGTGTAGATGCGGTGGTGGCGATCGCGGATGGCGGGGCTGAGGCGCTCGACCGGGTGGGCGGGGTCGGGCCGCGTGGTGAGGTAGTAGTGACCGATGGCGGCGGTGGGGAGCACTGCGTCGGCCAGCTCCGCGTTGAGGTAGGACCACGGGCCGCCGGCGTTGACGACCACGGGGGCGTGATACTCGCCGCCGGCGGTCGAAACGCTGCGGACGCGGCCGGCGTCGATTTGGATGCCGGTGACGGACGTGTTTGTTTTGAACTGCACGCCGCGCTGGCGGGCGACCTTGATGTAGGCGGCGGCCAGCTCGGCGGGCTGCAGGTGGCCGTCGGTGGGGGAGTAGCAGGCGTCGACGAGGTCGTCGGTGCGCATGTACGGCAGGCGGCGCGCCACTTCGTCGATGGGCATGTGGTCGATGTCGAAGCCGATTGATTTGCCCATTTCGACGAGCGAGGAAATCTCCTCGGCCCGTTCGGGCGTCTCGGCGATACGGAGCGAGCCGGTCTGGACGAAGATTTCGGTGCTGGCGGCCTTCTCGAGCTCTTTCACAATCTCGACGCCGTCCATGAGCATGCGCGTGGCCTCGGCCGTGCCGCGGAGCTGCCCCAACAGACCCGCGGCACGGCCTGTCGAGCCATTGCCGAGACGTTCGCGTTCGAGGACGAGGACGCTGGCGCCGCGACCGGCGAGCTGCATGGCGGTGCTGAGGCCGGCGACGCCGCCGCCGATGATAATGACGTCGTAGCTGGGAGTCTGAGTCACAGCGGCATCCGGGCAGCGTGAGGGAGATCGGCCGTCGCCAAACAGGCGAATTGCGTCGGCAATTCCAAATCTAATCGCGGCCCATGCCGGGCGACAGGGCGGCGGGCGCAATCAGAACGGCAAAATGCGCGTTTCGCGCGCCAGACGCGTTAGAGCTTCCCCTCCAGCCCCTTTTTGTGATAGCTGTGGACGATCTTGTCCTGGTTCTCCAGGAGCCACTCGATCGTCGGCTCGCCGCTCATGGCCTTCTTGATGGCGGCGTGCATGCTCTTGCGATGAGTGTTGAAAATGTCCTCGAAGTCCAGGTCCGTGGCCTCGACCACCTCCGGGTACAGCCAGACGGCGGCGATGATGCCGACCTTGTTGACCTCGTCGCGGGGGATTGTGCCGTCGCGCACCGCGTCGAGGACGCCGTTGGCGATCCCCGCTTGGACGGAGCCCATGAGGATGTTGGTGAACTTGTTCTTTTTGACGGTGACCTTGCTGACCATGAGCGTGGCGGGTTTCACCGCGACGTCGCCGTTCAAGAGGACCAGTACCCGCGAATGGCCCTCGACCTGGCCGCCCAGGAGCGAGGCGAACGCGACGCCCACCGGGCCGTTGAGGTCGCCGATCATCAACTCGGGTTCGGCGGCAGCCAGGCGGTAGCGCTCGCCGCGAACCAGGGCTTCGCCAATGCGTGGGTAATCCATCGAAACGCCTTTTTCGTAAAGGTTTGACGGTAACGGCAAGAATCGGGATCGCCCATTGTAGGCAACGCCGCGGAGGCCCAACACGGGTAAACGCGCACCGCGATTGGCGATTTCTCTGCGCTAGGTGTCCGCGGCGAGCGCGGGCAGTTATGATCGCTAACTGAATTGCCGCGTGCGGCGGCGGGCGATTGGGTAGGCTCACAATTTTTCTACCGAAGAGGGTCCCCGTTGAATCCTCGCTACGAACGCTGGCGCTGGCAGATATTTGCGATCACCTGGCTGGTGTACGCGAGCTTCTATTTCACCCGCCAGTCGTTCGGCGTCGCCAAGGTGGCTCTCGAAAAGCCGGCGACCGAAGCCAATCCGTATGTCGGGCTCGTGCGAGAGCAGCTCGGCTGGATCGACTTCGCTTACCTGACCACCTATTCGGTCGGCCAATTCTTCTTCGGGCCGCTGGGCGACCGGTTTGGCCCGCGGCAGGTGCTGTTGGGCGGCATGGGACTGAGCGTGCTGGCGGCCGTGGGGTCGGGGATGAGCACCACATTCGCGGCCTTCGTGGCGTTTGCAGTCGTGCAGGGTATCGCCCAGTCAACCGGGTGGAGCAACGCCTCCAAGGTGATGAGCGAGTGGTTTTCGCTGCGCGAGCGCGGGCGGATCATCGGTTGGTGGTGCACTCACTACACGGTGGGCGCTGCGGTGGCGCTGCCGTTTGCCGGTTGGATGATGGACCGCTTCGGCCAGATGCGCTTGGTCGCCGGCAAGAATGAGCTGGCGCCCTTCTGGCCCGCGGCATTTTGGGGACCCGCGGGCGTGTTGACCGTGGTGCTCGCGGCGACCTGGTTTCTGCTGCGCAATCGACCCGAGGACGTGGGCCTGCCGCCGATTGAGGAGTATCACGGCGAGCCCGAGTCGCTGTTGAGCGTTGAGGAGCCCGATCATCCGGCGCCGGAAGGATCTTGGAAGGTGATCGGCGAAGTGCTCGCGTCGCCTAGCATCTGGATGCTGTCGATCGCCTATTTTTCGGTGAAGCTCACGCGCTACGCCTTCTACTTTTGGGGGCCAAAGTACGTCTACGAAAGCCTGGGAAGCCATGCCAGCGACGCCTTCACCAGCGCCATGACTGCGGCCGCGATGCCCTTGGGCGGGCTGGTCGGCGTGATCGCGACTGGGTACCTGAGCGACAAGGCGTTTCAATCGCGGCGGGCGCCGGTCGCCATACTTTCGCTGCTGGCGACCGCGGCGATTATCCTGCTCGGCGTGCGGCCAATTCACAACATGTGGCTCATGGCGACGTTCTTTTTCCTGGTGGGCGTCTTCCTGTTCGGTCCGGATTCGCTGATCTCGGCGACGGCTTCGATGGACTTCGGCACCAAGCGCGGCGCCGGCACGGCGACCGGGTTCGTCAACGGCATCGGCTCGATCGGCGGAATCTTGGGCGGGTACCTGCCCGGTCGGATCACGACCGAACACGACTGGAGTCCCCTGTTTTACGTGATGCTTCTGGGATTGGTGTTCTCGGCATTGGTGCTCGCGCCGCTGTGGCGCACGAAGCCGCCGTCGAGTTGACCGGCGCCGCCGCCGCGCCGGCTGAGCCATGAAGCCATTTCGCTCGACTATTGCTGGTCGGACCTATGCCTTCGACAGCCTGGGGACGCTGCTGGCTAAAGCGTCGCCGCTGCGCAGCGGCGACGTGCTGGCTGGCGTGGCCGCCGAGAATGATCAGCAGCGCGTCGCCGCGCAGCTCGCGCTGGCCGAGACGCCGCTGGCGCACTTTCTCGCCGAGTCGGTGATTCCGTATGAGGAAGACGAAGTCACGCGGTTGATCGTTGATTCCCATGATGCGGCCGCTTTTGCTCCGATAGCCGATTTCACCGTGGGACAGTTTCGCGACTGGCTGCTCCGCTACGAAACGACCGGGGAGACGCTCGCCAACCTTTCGCCGGGACTGACGCCCGAGATGGTTGCCGCTGTAAGCAAGCTCATGCGCAACCAGGACCTGATCCTGGTCGCCAGCAAGCGGCGGGTGGTCACGCGCTTCCGCAACACGCTGGGGCTCCCCGGGCGGCTGTCGATCCGGTTGCAACCCAATCATCCCACCGACGACCCCGGGGGGATCGGCGCTTCGATCCTTGACGGCTTGCTCTACGGCTGCGGCGACGCGGTGATCGGCGTGAATCCCGCCACCGACTCCACCGAAACGGTCATCCGCCTGGTTCGCATGCTCGATGAGCTGATCGACAAGTATGCGATCCCCACGCAGTCATGCGTTCTGGCTCATGTGACGACCTCGATCGCCGCCATCGAGCGCAGCGCGCCAGTCGACCTCGTCTTCCAGTCGATCGCGGGGACCGAGGCCGCCAATGCGAGCTTCGGCATCAATCTCAAGCTGCTTGAAGAGGCCCAACAGGCGGCGCACGAGCTGAACCGTGGTCCGCTGGGCGACAATGTGATGTATTTCGAAACGGGGCAGGGGTCGTGCCTGTCGGCCGAAGCGCACCACGGGGTCGACCAGCAAACGCTCGAAGCCCGCGCGTACGCCGTGGCGCGCAGGTTCGAGCCGCTCTTGGTCAATACGGTCGTCGGCTTCATCGGCCCCGAATATCTCTACGACGGCAAGCAGATCATCCGCGCCGGCCTGGAAGACCACTTCTGCGGCAAGCTGCTGGGCCTGCCGATGGGCTGCGACGTGTGCTACACCAACCACGCCGAGGCCGACCAGGACGACATGGATAATTTACTCACGCTGCTGGGAGCGGCGGGTTGCAACTACTTCATGGGCGTGCCGGGCGCCGACGACATTATGCTCAACTACCAATCGACCTCGTTTCACGACGCCCACTACCTTCGCCAGCTCCTGGGCCTGCGGCCGGCGCCGGAGTTTGAAGAGTGGCTCGAGGCGATGCGGATCGCGGACAAGGACAACCGGCTGCTGCCAATCGGCCCGAAACACAAGTTGATTGGCGACTTCAAGTCCCCCACTTAGCCTCCGGTCAGTGACCGGGGGCTAAATGACATGCACGATAACTCGCCAGCCATAGCCGACTCGTGGTCGCGCCTCCGCCAGGCGACGCCGGCGCGCATCGCGCTGGGCCGTGCCGGCGGCAGTCTGCCGACGAGCCGCTGGCTGGAATTCAAGGCGGCGCATGCCGCCAGCGCGCGACGCGGTGCACAACGCGTTCGACGCGGAGAGCCTTGCCGTCGAAATCGGATCGCTGGGGACGACGACCGTCGTCGTGTCGAGCGCAGCGACGGATCGGCTCGCCTATCTGCAGCGCCCCGACTTGGGCCGGCGGCTCGACGATCCGTCGGAAAAGCGGCTCGAGTCCCTCACGACTCCCCCGGCGGCGCCGGAACTGGCGATCATTGTCAGCGATGGGCTTTCGGCGCTGGCGGTTCACCGGCAGGCGCCCTCGCTGTTGGCCGAGCTGCTGCCGAAGTTGCGCGGAAAAGTGGAACCTGGCGCCGATCGTCATCGCCCGCTTCGGCCGCGTGGCGCTGGAGGATCAAGTGGGCCAACTTCTCGGCGCCCAGCTGGCATTGATGCTCATCGGCGAACGCCCGGGCCTCGGGTCGCCCGATAGCTTGGGCGCCTACCTGGTCTACGGCCCGCGCAGGGAAACACCGACGCGCAACGGAATTGCGTGTCGAACATTCGGCCAGAAGGTCTCCCGCCAGCAGCGGCAGCCGACACGATCGCGTACCTGCTCGGCGAGGCGCGGCGCCGTCGCCTCAGTGGCACGCACTTAAAGGACGAACGGGCGTTGCCGGCGTCTGGGGCGCCGCAGCGCATCACGGGCGGCTAGACGCCGCGCTCGCGGCGCCCGGACGGCGTGGCCGTCCGGCTAGCTTGGGGATAGCAGATGTTAGCGGCGGCGACGGCGCGTGCGAGTCATGAAGGTGCAGCATGCCAGAACGGCCATTGCTGTGCTCCCCGGCTCAGGAACTCCCAGCATGGCGGCGAACGCCCCGGCGCCGTTCAGCTCGTTAAACGCGGTCTTGAACAACACAAAATCGGCGTGGTCGTTGCGGAAATCGCCGTTCATGTCGCCGCCCGCCAGCGCCTGGCTTACCGTAAACCCCGTCATGTCGCTTTGCTGCCCCTGGCGAAACAGCATCCAATCGGCGACGTTGACGATGGAATTCAAGTCCAGGTCGCCGGGCAGCGCCAGCACCAGCGAGATGTTGTCCGCGTACCCGTCGTTCTCGCCCGTGGGGGCGCGCACGGCAGTCAGCTCCAGGTTCACGAACCGCGTCAGCGCCGGCAAGTCGCCCACTTGGTCGCGAAACAACAGGCTCGTGGCGTTGTTGCGATCGGCCGCGGTCACCGGGCCCAGTTGGGCGGCGCCGATTTCGCTGCTGACGGCGTCGAGGAAGTGGGCCGTCAGTTGAGCGTAGTCGCTTTGGTTGAAGAAGCCGCCGAGCCATGCGGAGAGGATGAAATCGATGTTGCCCGCGTCGATCCGGCTGGACAGGTTCGACACATCGACGAGTTGGGTCATTGTGCTCGTGGCATTGGTCCCGCCGGAGAAGAAGTTGGCGCCGCGCACCGGCGGCCCGGGGTCGGCGGCAAGCGGGAATCCGCCCGGGGCGCCGTAGGGTACCAGCGTAAAGCCGCCGGGCCCGGGATCGTCCCATCCGGCGGCGTACTGCTGCGTGCTGTTGGAGTTGAAGCCGCGGTTGTACTCCGCGTCGCCATTGAAGGCGAGGTTTTGACCGAGGACCGCCGGCGCCGGCCCGGCGGGCGTCAGGCCGACTGCATGGCCGTCGTAGTTGCTGGGGATCGGGGCGCCAAAGTAAGTGAGCACCGTGGCCGCCACGTCGACCTGCCGCGGATGGGCCTGCGGCAGCACCGTAGTCGCCTGCCGCCCGGCGACGATGAACGGAATCGTGCGCTGCGGCGGCAGCCCGCCGGCGTGGCCCGTGCCCAGGCCGCCGTGATCGCTCGTGACGATGACCAACCAATCTTCATTGGCAAAGTTCGGCCGCGCCGCCATCGCGGACATCACTTGGCCGATCTGCGTGTCGGCCTTGTTGATCGCAGCCAGGTATCCCGGCGCCGTCGGGTCGAATCCATAAGTGTGCCCCGCCACATCGGTGTCGGAGTAGAACATCATTACCGCGTCGGTGGCCGAGTCCTGCATCCACTGGACCACGCGATTGGTCATCAGCTGGTCGCCGTTCTGGTCGTATTCGAAGTTTTCGGCGGTGTCGGCGCCCGAAGGGAAGCTCGTGTTGGCGATGTTCCAGGTGAGCACGCGGTGCGTATTCAAGCTCGGGTTATACGCCTCCAACGGCGTGAACCAGTCCGTGGTGCCCGGGACGACGTTTTCGAATTCATTGGTGTCGGCGCCGTGCCTGTCGACGTGCAGCCCCGTCATGTAGGCCCCCCAACCGGGGCCGCTAAAGGTGAGATGCTCCGCTTGGGCGTAAGTGGCGAAGATACCGGAGGGGCCGGTCGTGCCGAAGAAGGTTCCGTCGACGAGCGAATCGATGTTCGGCGCGTTGGCCGCGATGAGTGCGTCGGGCCGCAGGCCGTCCAGGGCGATGGTCAATACTTTTCTTTCGTTTTCGCCGGCGTGAGCCGGCGCCCCGTGACAGGCCATGATCGCTGCGGCGATCAGCGTGGCGATGATGGACGTGAGTTCGTCCCCGCGCTTCACCCGCACAGCGAGTACCGACAAGACGCGTCGCAGTGTGAGCAGCATTGGTGAAAGCTCTCTAAGGGACCATGCCGCTGGAGGCAGACGCGCCGCTGGAGGCAGACGCTGCAGTCCAAAATCGGACGGACAAGTTCTCTGGCCCGGTTAAGCGCATGCTAGTCCGTCGAATGGCGCGGGTCAATAAATCGCTAGACATAGGCGCTTTTTCCACCAGGGCGTTGCGCAAAAACACGGTGAGCAAGCATGCGTTGATCGATCAGAATAAACTTCGTAAGCTGCGCGTCGGCGACTCGCGCAGTGAGTCACCATCGGCAAACTGCAATCCATTCGGCGCGCGCATGCCTCCTCTCACCTCTGAGGAAAATCAGACTGTTCGCGAGTTCGTCGCGCACCGCCGTCCGGGCTACACGATGCCGGGCGAGCTGTACTCCAGCGAGCTGGTCTACCGCGCCGAGCTGGAGCGCATCTGGCGCCGCGGATGGCTGTTCGTCGGCCACACGTGCGAGGTGCGTGAGCCGGGCGACTACTTCACGTTTGCCGTCGACTCCGATTCGCTCATCGTGATTCGCGACGACGACGGCGAGGTCCACGCTCTGTGGAACGTGTGCCGTCATCGCGGCACCCAGTTGTGCGACCAGCCGCAGGGCCGCGTGGGCCGACTCGTGTGCCCCTACCACCAGTGGACCTACGGCCGCGACGGATCGCTGGCCTCCTGCCGCGGCATGCAGGATGAAGTGGACAAGAGCGAGTTGGGACTGCGGCAGGCCCACGTGCGTGTGGTCGAAGGCCTGATTTTCGTTTCGCTCGCCGCCGATCCGCCCGACTTTGAGCCGGCGGCCGAGGTGATCGCTCCGCTGGCCCGGCCGCAGGGATTCGATCGCGCCAAGGTGGCCAAGACCGTCGACTACAGCGTCGGCGCCAACTGGAAAATCGTCTGGGAAAACAACCGCGAGTGTTACCACTGCAACGTGAACCATCCGCAATACATCAAGGCGAACTTCGATCACTACAACGCCGACGACATGAGCGAGCGGATCCAGGCCCGAGTGGCTCAGCAGGTTGCCCACAGCGAAGAGAAGTGGGCCGCCGCGGGGTTGGCGGTCAGCCATCGCCAAACCGGCATGACGGAATTTCCCGACGTCGAGCGCAACTGCTGGTACTCCGCCAACCGTACGGCGCTGGTCGAGGGCTACGTCAGCGAAACGATGGACGGCCGGCAGGCGGCGCCGCTGATGGGCGACTACACCGACGCCGACGTCGGCACGCTCCGCATCCGCACCCTGCCCAACTTGTGGAACCACTCCAGTTGCGATCACGGCGTCACCACGCGGCTGTTGCCTGCCGGGCAGCACCGGACAGCAGTGCGCGTCACCTGGCTCGTCGATCAAAACGCCGTCGAAGGCCGCGATTACCGGTTGGAGGATATCATGCCGTTCTGGCAACTCACCTCCGAGCAGGACTGGACCCTCTGCGAGCAAGCCCAGCGCGGCGTCAGCTCGAGCGGCTACGTGCCGGGTCCCTTCTCGACTTACAAAGAGTACAATGTCGACGCCTTTGTGCGGTGGTATTTGCATCAGCTAAATAGCTGACGGGCTGTCGGCCCTCGGCTATCGGCCACAACCGAGCGCGAGAAAGAAATTGGCGGCGACTTGATCCCTCTGGCCGACGGCCGATAGCAGATAGCCGACAGCCTCTTCCCTATGCCCACCGATACCCAACACGCCGAGATTGTCGTCATCGGCGGCGGGGCCGTCGGGTGCGCCGTGGCCTACAGCCTGACCCGCGCGGGCAAGACTGACGTGCTGCTGGTGGAGAAGGAGCCGACCGTCGCAGCGGTCACAACGCCGCAAGCCGCGGGATTGGTGGGGCAATTTCGGAATACTGTCGAGCGCACGAAGCTCGCCATGTGGTCTGTCGAAACCTTTTCGCAGCTCCAGCGCGACGAGCAAGCCAACCCCGGGTGGCGGCAGGTAGGTTCTTTGCGAGTCGCCTTGACTGACGAGCGAGTCGCCGAGTTCAAGCGGATGAAAGCCGTGGCGGACCAGTCGGGCTTGGAAGCCGACTTCATCGACAACGCCGCGGCGCGCCAGAAGTGGCCGGCGATGAACTTCGACCGCGCCAAGGCGGTCATCTGGTGCCCGAGCGACGGTTACCTGCAGCCCTCGGATCTGACGATGGCGTACGTGGCCCACGCCCGGCGCCTGGCGCGCGGTTCCAGACGAAGACTGCCGTGCAAAAGGTGCTGGTCAAAGAGGGCCGCGTGACCGGCGTCGAGACCGACAGGGGCCCGATCCACTGCGAGATGGTGGTCAATGCCGCCGGCGCCCACGCCTATCACATTGCCAAGAGCGTGGGCCTGGAACTGCCGATCGTGCCGGTGCGGCATGAATACTTTGTTACCGTCCATGCGGAGGGCCTGGAGCCGACGCTGCCGGTGATTCGCATTCCCGACTCGACGCTGTACCTTCGCGCAGAAATCAACTCGCTGTTGTGCGGCGGTTGGGAGCCGGAGGCGATGTCGACGCCGCCGCGCGACTTCGCGTTGGCCGAGAGTCCGCCGCCGATTGCGCCCGACTGGGACGCCCTGGGTTGGTTCGCCGAGCAGCTCTCTCCCGAATTCCCGCAAGTCCAGGAACTGGGCATTCGCAGCGTATTCAAGGGCTGGCCCACCTTTACGCCGGACGGCAAATTCATCGTGGGCCCCAGCTCGCGCGTCCAGGGGTTTGTCATGGCGGGGGGCTGCAATGCCCATGGCGTGTCGGGGTCGGCCGGCATCGGCCGGCACGTCGTCGAGTCGATTCTCGAAGCTGAGCCATCGCCGTATGTCAAAAGCCTGAGCCCCGACCGGTTCAACGGCCAGAAGGTGGACTGGGAGACCGCCCGGCGCCAGGCGCAACATGTCTACGAGACCTACTATCACGTGGGCCATTAACGACGGCGGCGCACCGGTAGTCATGCATCATTCGCCGGCAACTCGGTTCGGGATCGTCGCCATCATCGTGGCTGCGGCGAGTTTCAACGCGGCCAACGCCGCGCCGCCGACGGCCTTGGGCGACGAGGAAGCGGTCGGCCACCCCAGTTCTGACCGCACCGTGACCCCGGTCAATCAGGTGCTGACGCCGTTGGGTCGTCAGGTCGACCTTCCCGATATGCGCCCGCAGGCGCTGGCGCTCTCGCCGGACGGTTCGATGCTGATCGTCTCAGGAAAGACCAACGAGATCGTCGTCGTCGACCCGCAGGAAGGCGCCATTCGGCAGCGCATCGCGCTTCCCAGCGAGAAGCAGCAGACCACTCCCGATGTGGTGTCGCCCCAAATCCTCGACCCGGACACGGAGGCCCAACTCAGCTTCACGGGCCTGGTGTTTTCGCCGCACGGCGATCGAATTTACCTGAGCAATGTCGAGGGCTCGATCAAGGTCTTCTCCGTCGCCGCCGACGGAAAGGTCGCCGCGTCCCACTCGATCCCGCTGCCGCGAGCCCGCGCCCCGCGGCGCAAGGCGGAGATCCCCAGCGGGCTGGCCGTCTCCGGCGACGGAAAGTTGCTCTATGTGTGCGGCAACCTCTCGAACCGGTTGCTCGAGATCGAGATCGCCACGGGCAAGGCGTTGCGGATGTTCGACGTCGGCGTAGCGCCCTACGATGTCGTGCTTGTGGGCCGCAAGGCGTACGTTAGCAACTGGGGCGGACGTCGGCCCGGGCCGGGCGACCTGACCGGCCCCGCGGGGCGCGGCACGGTCGTGCGGGTCGACCCCGTGCGGCACATCGCCAGCGAAGGGTCTGTCAGCGTCGTCGATCTCAACAGCGGCAACGCAGTGCATGAGGTGATCTGCGGCTTGCACGCCAGCGGGCTGGCCGTCTCTCCCGACGGCCGCTACGTCGTGTGCGCCAACGCCGGCAGCGATCACCTGAGCGTCATCGACGTAGCCTCCGACGCGGTGATCGACACGATCTGGGCCAAAGCCAAACCGTCCGACCTGCTGGGCGCCTCGCCCAATGCGGTGACCTTCGACAAATCGGGCAAGCGCCTGTATGCCGCTAACGGCGCCCAGAACGCGGTGGCCGTGTTCGACTTCGATCCGGAGGATCGCGGCGAGTCGAAGCTGCGCGGGCTGATTCCCGTGGGCTGGTATCCCGGCGCCCTTGTCGTCGACCAGGCCCGTGGCACGCTCTGCGTGGCCAACATCAAAGGCCTCGCCAGGGAGCCCGAGCGCACCGAGAGCGGCGGCATCAAGGGGTTCAACTCCCACCAGTATTTTGGTTCGCTGTCGCTCGTGCCGATTCCATCTGACGACGACCTGCCGCATCTGTCGGAAGTCGTGGCGACGAACCTGCGGCAGCCGCGCATCGCCGCCGCGCTCTCGCCGCCGCGCAAGGATCAGCCGCCGCGGGCAATTCCCGAGCGCATCGGCGAGCCCAGCCTCATCCGGCACGTCGTTTACATCATCAAGGAGAATCGCACCTACGATCAGATCTTGGGCGACATCCCCCGCGGCAACGGCGACCCTTCGCTCTGCATCTTCGGCGCCGACGCGACGCCCAACGAGCACAAGCTCGTCGACCAGTTTGTGCTGCTGGACAACGCCTACTGCGCGGGCATCCTCAGCGCCGACGGCCATCAGTGGAGCACCACGGCGTTCAGCACCGACTACATGGAGAAGAGCTTCGCCGGGTTTCCCCGCAGCTATCCCGACGGCATGGGCGAGGACGAGGCCGACGCACTGGCGTATTCTCCGGCGGGGTTTATCTGGGACCAGGCGCTGGAGCATAAGAAGTCGTTTCGCGACTATGGCGAGTTCATGATGCCCGACGTCCACTGGCGCGATCCGGCGCGGGAAGCGAACTCCGCCGTTCGGGGCGTGCTACGGCGCTTGGAAGTCCGGCGGCGACGAAGTCGTGTTTCATTCTGAGCCGGCAGTGGAAACACTGCGCCCGTACGCGCCGCAGGAGTACGTGGGTTGGGAAATGGCCGTTCCTGACCAGTATCGGGCGGATTTCATTCTCAAGGAGCTCCGGGAGTTTGAGGCGAAAGGCGAGTTCCCGGAACTGGTGATCGTGTGCCTGCCCAACGACCACACCAGCGGAACCAAGGCCGGGTGGCCCACGCCGCGGGCGTTCATCGCCGACAACGACCTGGCCTTCGGTCGCATCGTCGAGGGGTTGAGCCACTCGAAGTTTTGGAAGGACATGGCGATCTTCGCGATCGAGGACGACCCGCAAGCCGGCTGGGACCACGTGAGCGGATACCGCACGACGATGTTCTGCATCAGCCCGTACGCCAAGCACGGCGCCGTCGTCAGCACGCAGTACAACACCACGAGCCTGCTGCGCACGATCGGGCAGATCCTCGGCCTGCCGCCGATGAACCAGTTCGACGCCAGCGCCACGCCGATGTGGGACTGCTTTACCGACACGCCCGATCCGACGCCGTACGCGGCCGTTCCCGCGAACAAGCCGCTCGACGAGATGAACCCCGAGGCGGAGGCGATCAACGATCCCGTGCTGCGCGAGGACGCCGTGCGGTCGGCCACGATCAACTTTCGCCAGATCGACCGGGCGCCCGAGGATGTGCTCAACCGCATCCTGTGGCGCTCCGTGCGCGGCAGCCAGACGCCGTATCCGGAGTGGGCGGTCAGCGCAAACGCCGTCGACGATGACGATGAGGAAGAGGAAGAAGCACTGGAGCAGCGCGAGAAGCTTGAATCGCGCGAGCCAGTCGAGTAGCCGCTTAGTTTATTTTGAGTCCATGAAACGTCCGACAGGGTAAGTTCATGCATCGCTTCCGGATGCCGCGATTTGTTCTTCTCGCAGTCGTTTCCGTCAATTGGCTTGCCGCCGGGTTGCCGGCCGCCGGAGCTGAGACGCTGCGCGTGATGACCTTTAACATTTGGGTTGGCGGCGAATCGGGGAAGCAGCCACTGGGGCAGACGGCGAGGGTCATCGAGGCGGCGAAGGCCGACCTCGTGGGTCTTCAGGAAAGCTCCGGCGAAGAGGGCGCCGACGGCAAGCGGCCGGAGAACGCCGCCCGCGTCGCCCAGTTGCTCAACTTGAACTATTTCTCGCAGGGCGACGGCGACGTGTCGATCATCAGCCGCTACAAGATCGTCGAGCACACGCCCAAGAAGTGGGGCGCGGCGGTCGAGCTGCCGTCGGGGCGCCGCGTGTGGCTGTTCAACGCGCACTTTCCCGATGCGCCGTATCAGCCCTACCAGCTGCTCAACATTCCGTACGACAAGAGCCCGTTCGTCTCGACGGCGGAGGAGGCGGTGACCGAAGCGCGCCGTGCGCGCGGCAAGCAAGTCGAGAGCCTGATGGCCGAAATCGAAGCGGTGCGCGACCAGGGTGCGCCGATTTTCGCGACGGGGGACTTCAACGAACCCTCGCCGCTGGACTGGACCGATGCCGTGGCGAGCGCCGAGCGCGTGCCAGTGGCGGTGAAGTGGCCGAGCGCCGGCGCCTTGCTCAAGGCCGATTTCGTCGACGCCTACCGCGAGACGCACCCCGATCCGCTGGCGGCGCCGGGGTACACCTGGACGCCCATTACCACGGCCGACGATCCCAAGGATCGCCACGACCGGATCGACTTCGTCCTGTTCAGCGGTAACGGCCTCCGGGCCACGAAGGCGGAGACCGTCGGCGAGCGGTCGAAGGAGTCGGACATCGTCGTCGATCCGTATCCGTCGGATCACCGTGCGGTGGTGGCCACCGTGACGATTGGGGAGTAGTCCGCAGATGGCGCGGATGTTCGCAGATGATTTCGGATTTGAGATTGGGAGATAACTGTCGGGAGCCGATCCCCTTAACTCAAATCTCCTAACGGCTGTCTTGTTTTCATCTGCGCTCATCTGCGAAATCTGCGGACAAAATCCGTGATCCTCACGTCACCACGGGCCACTTGAACGTCGAGGTGAGATTGATCCGCTGGCCCGTGCGCTGCGACTCGCGGGCCGCCACCATGATCTCCACCACGTGCAGGGCGTGCTCGGGGGTGAAGAGCTGCTCCTTGCCGGTGGCGAGCGTTTCGCAGACGAGCGAGGCGCCCTGCTGCCACACGTAGCCCTCGGCGTCGGTCACGCTGCGGTTGTAGTTGGGATCCTTCTCGGTCGAGAGGTCGACGCCCAGCGGCTCCCAGTCGTAGCCCACCAGGCCCATGTAGCCCTTGGAGCCGACGATCGAGATGGTGTGCCGCTTCTCGTTCTCGCCCTCGTGGCCGTAGGGATTGAAGAAGTTGAACCCGCTCTGCGTGTGCGAGATGATGCCGTGGCCGTGGTCCAGCAGCACCATGGCGTTGTCTTCCTCGGTGACCTCGATCTCACCCTTGCCGACGATGTTCCGCGTGGGCGTGACGATGCTGACCATGGCGGTCACGGCCTTCGCGGGACCCAACAGGCCGGTCAGGCTGGTGAGGTTGTAGACGCCCAGGTCGGGCATGCTGCCGCCGCCCTTCTGGTAGAAGAAGGCCGACCAATCCGGCCCCGTATGTCCGTAATCGGCGTGGGCGGCGGCCACGCGGCCCAGCGCGCCGGCGTTGAGCGTCTTGGCCATGTAGGCAAACTGCGGGCTGGAAACCACCACCGGGCGCCCCACACCCGCACGCCTTTCTTCTTGGCCTGTTCGAGAATCTCCTGCCCGGCAGCGAGCGTATTGGCGATCGGCTTCTCGCTCCAAATGTGCTTGCCGGCGGCGATGCCCTCGCGGTTGAGGTGCTCGTGCTCCTGCATGTCGGTCAGGTTGACCATCAAGTCGAAGTCCGGCCCGGCAAGCAGCTTGGTGATGTGCGGGAAGTTATTGGGAACGTTGAATTCCTTGGCGCGGTTGACGGCTCGCTCGGGAATGATGTCGCACGTGCTCACCAGCTCGGCGTAGGGGCACTTCGACAGGTGCGGCAGGTACTTGCCCGAGACGCTGCCGCAGCCGATCACGGCGACGCGGATTTTTTTGCCATTGGTTGGCTCGGCGATAGCGGCCCGCGCGGCGGGGACGGCCGCCAGGGCGCCGAGGCCGAGGGCGGCGCCGGTCCCTACGGTGTGCTCGAGAAACTTACGACGATCGAGGTCGGCGTTCATTGTGTTGTCCCCGTGAGTGGTCGACAGGCCAGGCTGACGTCATCACGGTACCAAAGCCAGTGGGCGGTGGGCAGTGGGCGGTGGGCAGCTGGGACTCCGGGACTGCCCACTGCCCGCTGCCCACTGCCGACCTCCTCTGACGTACTGCCCACTGCCCGCTGCCCACTGCCCACCTCCTTCTGCCCTTCTGCGTCCGAAACAGGGGTCCCACATTTTAATTGCAGAAGGTCCTGATTTTGCCCTGCGGGGGATTTGTCGGGTGCGGGGATGGCCGGGCGCGGCGCGCCGCGGGGCCGTGCTAAAGTCGGCGGCTTTTGCGTCTTTCATCATGAGGTCGGAGGCGGCGCCGGCGGGGCAAAAGGGGGGCCGCGGACGGCGGTTGTGAGCGGTGAGTTGCGAGTTGCGAGTTGTGGGCGGTAGACAGTGGGCGCGCATCATTCCCCCCTCTGGCTAACGGTTAAGAGCTAACAGCCAAGAGCTGTTGTGATCTTCTGTACACTACCAGATCGTAGCGGATCGCGCGGCCATTTTCAACAAGAATCTTGGGGAATCGGAGGAAGATTTGTTGCCGCGAACTACACGAATGACACGAAAGGGTCGGGGAGTTGGATAGCGGGATAGTGGCGTCCGGGCGACCATGTTCGTTGGACGTGGACTGCAAGACGTGGGCGCGTTGGCTCGCGCGAGAATTGGGTTATCATCGCGGCATCGCTTATCGCGCCCTTCGGATTTGAATTGCATGGCCAAGCACGTGCTCAGTGCCGAGAAGTCTGGCGCCCCGCGTATTGTTCGCGATCTAGTCGCCAAGTTTGCCGAGCATCAGGAGACGTACCAGCGGGGCGACTACAACGAAGCGCTCTGCGCAACGACTTCCTGAATCCGCTGTTCAAGGCGCTCGGCTGGGACATGGACAATGAGCAGGGCTACGCCGAGGCCTACCGCGAGGTGATTCACGAGGACTCGCTGCGGGTGGAAAAGACGGTCAAGGCGCCGGACTACTGCTTTCGCGTCGGGGGGCAGCGCAAGTTCTTCGTCGAGGCCAAGAAGCCGGATTGGCCGAGGTGCTTCATGGATTGCCAGGCCATTGACGAGCATTACAATATACACCCGTATACTCTCAGCAAGAAGTCTGCCGCATTAGAGCGGCGACGTCGTTTTCTCAATCACCGGACTGACCCTCGATTTAGAGTCACTGCTGCGACCAGTTATGAGAACTAACGCGGAATTACCCAAAAAGAAACGGCTGGGCCAGTTCTTAACTCCAGGCCCAATTGCTGAATTCATGGCGTCGATGTTCGCATCACGCCGGCAGGAGTGGCGAATTCTTGACGCTGGCGCTGGGGCTGCGCCCTTTCGCTCGCGCTGATCTCGCGAATTTGCGAGGAACCACATTGCGCGTTGCGCATCACGGTTACAGCATACGAAGTCGATGCATTGATGATCCCCGCACTGTCTAAGTCATACGACAAAGCCAAGGATGCTTGCAATGCAGCGGGGATTGAGTTCGGCAGCAGAATACTTCATGAGGATTTCGTGCAGGCGGGCACTGATCTCGTCCGCGAAAGCTTATTTGATTCCGATTTGACTCTGTTTGATGCGGCAATACTCAATCCGCCGTATCGCAAAATCAATACGCGTCAGCGACACGCCGATGTTTGCGATCGGTAGGAATCGAGACATCGAATTTATACGCCGCGTTTGTGGAGCTCACAACCAGATTGTTGGTTCCAGATGGCGAGTTGGTAGCAATTACGCCAAGAAGTTTTTGCAACGGACCCTATTTCCGATCGTTTAGACGGCACTTTCTAGATGCAATGTCATTGCGACAGATGCACGTTTTTGAATCTCGGTCAGAAGCTTTTGGTCTCGATGGGGTATTGCAAGAGAACGTCATCGTTCACGCTGTCAAAACGGTTCGCCTATCGTCCCATGTCGTAGTTTCTACAAGTAGCGGCGAATCAGGGTCTCAAGTCGTCCGTAGGTCATGCGACTTCAATGACATCATCTCGCCACACGACGCAGATCGCGTGATTCATTTGCCGACGAATGATGCACATGTCGTCGTTCGCCAGAAGATGATGTCGCTTTGCTCCACGCTACCCGATCTAGACCTTGCTGTGTCCACGGGAAGGGTCGTAGATTTTCGAGCGAGCGAATTCCTAAGCGAAGATCCGCTGCTCGGATCGGTGCCGCTAATCCGTCCTTGCCATTTCAAGGCAGGGAGCATTCAATGGCCAAACGCAAGAGAGCGTAAACCTTGCTCAATCATGCGCCACAAGCGAAACAGAGGGCCTGTTGGTGCCGGAAGACATCTACGTCCTCGTGAAGCGGTTTTCTGCAAAGGAGGAGAAAAGACGAGTTATCGCTGCCGTTTATGATCCTGCCTTCGTCCGATCGACGATGGTTGGATTTGAGAATCACCTTAACTACTTCCATTCAAGAGGTCGGGGCGTAAGTGGAACTCTAGCGGCGGACTGTCCATCTTTTTGAATTCGACCGTGGTTGACGCTTACTTCCGTTTGTTCAGCGGCCACACCCAAGTAAATGCCACAGACTTACGAAGTCTTCGATATCCGACGAGAAGCGCTCTGGAGGCGCTTGGAGTAAAGGCGGGAGTCGGCATCAATCGCCAAGACGAGATCGATCGGTTAGTAGATCGCGAGGTCTTTCATGCCGAAGAATAGGCCCCACGGCCGCAAGCCACAGCGCAATCGCAAATTGGCGGAGGCGAAGGCCATTTTGGAGTGCTCGGCTTTACGTCAAAGCAACGGAATGATATGGCGGGATATGCATTGCTTGCGATGCTCGATTTGGCCGGCCCTGAACCCTGGAGTACGGCGAACGATCCGCTCCGCGGGATCACTCCGATAATTGAATTTCTGCGAGATGTCTACGGCGTTGAATACGCACCCAACACGCGAGAAACCGTGCGCGACGAAGCAATCAAGTATTTCGTTGATGCTGGGCTGCTCACAAAGAATCCAGACAATCCGAGTCGGCGCCACCAACAGTAAGGACACCGCTTATCAGATTGAAGCAAACGCGCTGGAACTTCTGCGTGCGTTTGGATCGGAATCATGGGAGGTACGGCTCAGACAATACCTTGATGATCTATCGAACATAAAAGCAGAACTGGACCGCGTTCGGCAGTTCAAACGAATTCCGGTCAGGATGCCTTCGGGAGAGCAAGTAACACTCTCTCCGGGCGGACAGAACCCGCTCATTAAGGCCGTGATCGAAGAATTCTGTACTAGATTTATGCCGGCGGCGACGGTTCTCTATATTGGCGATGCCGAAAACAAGTTCTTGCATTTGGACGCACCATATCTCGCAAGTATTGGAGTGATCATCTCGCCCGCGGCGAAGATGCCTGACGTCGTGGTGCATGATACGAACCGTAATTGGCTGATACTGGTGGAGGCGGTCGTGTCGGCGGGCGCCGTCGATGCAAAACGGCGAAAAGAGTTAAAGGAACTTTTCGCAGGATGTACAGCGGGTTTGGTCTTCGTAACGGCTTTCGAAAATCGACGGAGCTTTGCTAGGTTTCAGCAATTGATCTCCTGGGAAACGGAAGTGTGGATTGCCGCTGAGCCCGACCACATCGTGCATTTCAATGGCGAGAGATTCTTAGGTCCCTATCCCGACGTCATGCCCTGTCAGAGTTAATGAGCGCTAGTTGCAGAATTAAGTGACGGACAAGGAAATCGGAATCGTCGAGGAGGCGACGCAGAGCGATTGATAACCACAAGCGCCAACTATGATCAAGCAAACACAAATCGTCTGCCAGCAACTGGATGACGTCGCCCGCGACGACGGAGGGAATTCATGAGCAATCCGGCCGCCATGAGAGTGGTTTTGGATACCAGCGTGTTGGTCGCCGCCGTTCGGTCGCGGCAGGGCGCTGAGCTACGCGCTGGTGAGTTCCATCCCTGCAGTTGAGTTTCAACCCTGCCTCTCAGTAGGCCTCTATGCGGAGTGGCAGGACGTGCTGACGAGGCCGGAGAATTTGCCTCCGGGCCGCTCGTCCCAGGAAGCCCTTGGTTTCGTGCGCTACCTCGCTAGCCAGGCGCATTTGCAGCAAATCCACTTTCTGTGGCGGCCGTTTTTGGCCGATCCTGACGACGATATGGTCTTGGAACTCGCGTTGGCCGCCCGTTGTCGGCATATAATAACCCATAATGGGGCAGACTTTCGCGGCGCCGAACAGCTCGGGGTCGCGGTGCTGTCGCCCGGCGAGTTCCTCAAACTTATTCGAGTCCAACCATGAGCACGCTGACAATCCAGTTGCCGGAATCGTTGAGAAAGTGCATCGAGACGCTGGCTGCCCAAGAGGGCTACTCGGTCAGCCAGTTTCTCGCCAGCGCCGCCGGCGAGAAGCTGGCCGCGGTGCTGACGATGGATTACCTCAAGCGCGAAGCGGCAGCCGGGCGGCGCGAGGATTTTGAACGGTATCTGGCTTCGGTTCCGGACGGCGCGCCGCCTGAATCGGACCGTCTTGAGTAGCGCCTGCGAAAACGCGAATGGGCGTTGGGAACTGGGGCTGTTGACTGGCTCAAGGAGCACTACGATGCACCGAACATTGGATGAAGTTCGACAAGAGGGCCTGGCGGCGCTCGTGGATCGCTTGGGCCGCGCCGATATGATTCGGTTTCTCCAGCAGTTCGAGACCGGGCGGGGCGACAATTCGCGCAGCGCGCGAGCGGCGCGAGTGGGTGGACGCGACTTCGCTGGCCGAAATCGAAAAATTGGCGGAGACTCAGCCCGACGCGAATCCGTGATCATCGAGGCGGACCCAAACGTGGGGGGTCTGTCTGCAGGTCGCCAACTATCTATTGCCTGGCTGATCGGCGCTGACGGCAACAATGCTTGTGATGGGATGGATCGTCGATACCCAAGGTACGCTTCGGAGTGCGAACCTTCCGGGTTCGTCGTGGTCAACGGCGATCCGTGCCCGGGGGTCGCATTGCGTGCGACCCCCGGGTAATGGCTGCGAACCCTCAGGGTTCAGTCGGAGGGGTAGAAAAATGGGGAGAATCTACTGCCCGGTAGATGCGGGCAGCGGCGCAGCTTGTTATCATAAACGACGATCGGAATCTGGCTCGTCTTCTTGACCCTAGTCGGGATATGTCGGCTGCTGGCCTCGCACGGTTCGTGCGATGCGACCGCAGTTAACCTTCGCTTTGGCGGGGAGGACTTATGACGTCAGGCACTTGTCGTCGCGGGGCGCCAGTTGCTGTTCGCCCCCGTCTGGCGCGGGCGCTGGCTGTTCGTGCGGCCCGCGCTAAGCAGGATGGCGCGGCTTGTCCCTTGCGCGTGGTGTCTGCTCATTCCACTGTCGGAGGACAGAGCCAACGCCGCGCTGTCGTTCGAGCTTACGGCGGGGCCGGGGCTGAGCGCCTCGCCCGATGCGGCGGCCATCATGTCGGGAGTGGCGACGGCTGCTTCGAAGTGGTCGGGGATCATTTCCGACTCGGTCGTCCTCAAGTACACGATCGATTATGACGCCGGACTTCCCGCGTTGGGCGCTGCGTTCGACGTGTATGACCCCAAGCCCTACTCGGCCGTCAAGCCGGCGCTGATCGGCAAGGCGTCGTCTCCGTACGACTTCATGGCCATAGCAGCTTTGCAGCCCGGACCGGCGCTGACTCTCTGGATCAACGATCTGATGGACGGCCCGTCGTTTCCGCCGAAGCTGGACGCTGACGGTTCGATCAACAATTCGTTCATCGACATCAGCCGGGCGCAGTTAAAAGGCCTGGGCCTCCTGCCCGGCGGCGACGGCGGCCCGGGCGCCGACGGGACGATCAAGATCGGGTCGGCGGCTTTCGACTTTGATCCTTCCGACGGCATCACCCCAGGCAAGTACGACTTCGTGGGCGTGGCGATGCACGAAATCGCTCACAGCCTGGGATTCATTTCGGGGGTGGATACGCTGACCACGCTGTTGCCGCCGACGCCCTTCTCGCCCCCTGGCCCTCGCGACGCGACGGAGATGGTGACGGTGCTGGATCTCTACCGTTACTCGACGGACTCGAAGGCCGCAGGGCCGCTCGTGCCCGATTTGTCGCTACCCGTGCCGGGTTTTTCCTCAACCCGTATTTTTTCGCTCGACGGCGGAACGACTCCGCTGGAGATGTTCAGCACCGGCAAGGGTCTGGCTGGAGACATGAAGCAGGCCGGACACTGGAAAGACGACCCGACCTTCGGGCTCATGGACCCAGAACTGGCGGCGGGGTTCGCCCTGACGGCGGCGTTTGAGGCGTCGCTGACGGGCCCGATGCCCCCGCCGGACGTGGTGGCCCTCGACGTGATCGGTTGGACGATCGCCATCGTGCCCGAGGCATCGTCGCTGATGTTCGGCGCGATGGCGTGCGGCGTCTTCGGGATGATCTACGGCGGGCGCTGGCTGCGCCGCCACGGCGGCCCGCCAAGCTGAAGGCACGAATTCGGAGCCAGCAGTCAACCCGCCTGATAGATCAGCGGTCGATAAGTCGGCGTTGGAATCGGCATGCCGCTCGCGGCCGCGGCTTCCAGCCAGGCCGCCTTGGCCAATTCCACTTCTCGTAAGGCCTCTTCCGCCGTCGCGCCGAACGCCGAGCAGGCCTTCAAGTCGGGAATGTCGGCGATGTATCCGCCGTCTTCTTCGCTGTAGAAGATGTTGATGTGATAGTCTTTCACGGCGCGTCGTCCTCCAGCTTTAAATTATACTCCTCAACCAGCTTCAGGAACTGCCGAATTTGATAGGGTTTTGCCTGGCCGCCGACTTCTTGAAGGTTTACCAATTCGGCGACGACGGGATGGCGGAAGATGTGGTGGCTGCCGTTGACGCGCACCAAACGAAAACCAAAGGCCTCCACCAGTCGGCGCATGTCGGCGAAAGCAATGTTTTTCGACCCGGCAAGAATTTTCTCCAACGTCTTGCGAGGCTTCATGCAACTAACTCCGAAAGGCGCCCACGAAATCCGACCAGCGGGTCGCCGACTTACGCCGGCCGTAGGCGCTGCACGACTTCGCCGGTTTTTTTGTTGCGCAGGATGAGCTTCACGCCGTCGTGCATCCGCTCTTCTTTGATCAGCACGTGATCGGCGTCGTAGTCGCGCGCTGCCGCCACGTTTTCCACGCCTTCGCGGCCACGCCAGAGCGGGAGATCGACCGGCTGCCAGCGCTTTAATTCGCGGGAGGCGTACGCGGCGTCGATGATGGCGTTGACCACGTAACCGTCATAGAAATCTTCGCGCGGCTTGGCGCCGGCGTCGATGGCGTTGAACATGTCGGTGAACATGTCCTGATAGCCGAGGGCCACGCATTCGTCGCCGATCGGGAACATCCAGCCGGTCGTGCCTTCGGTTTTCTCGGCCACGTAGCCGGCCTGGCCGACGGCGGTGTACATGTCGAAGCCGGTGCGGAGCCAGTGGTTGAGCCAGATGGTGCCCTCGGTGCCGGCCACCTCGTCGCGGAGGTCCATGCCGCCGCGGAAGGCCCAGCTCACTTCGAACTGGCCGAGGGCGCCGTTTTCGTAGCGCACCAGGCCGACGGCGTGGTCCTCGGCGTCGATCGGGTGGACCTGCGTCTCGGCCCACAGCAAGGCCTCGACGGGGCGGATGTCTTTGCCAATGAAGTTGCGGGCGATCTGGATGCAGTGGCAGCCGAGGTCGATGACGGCGCCGCCGCCGGAGAGGTCCTTGTTCCAGAACCAGTCGCTGTGCGGGCCGGAGTGGGTCTCGCGGGAGCGGACCCAGAGCACTTTGCCGAGGGCGCCGCGGCCGACCGATTCGAGGGCCTTGAGGGTTTTGGGCGTGTAGCACAGGTCTTCGAGGTAGCCGTGGAAGACGCCGGCCTTTTCGACGGCCTCGAGCATGCGGCGGGCTTCGGCGGCGGTGCGGGCCAGCGGCTTGGTGCAGAGGACGGATTTGCCGGCGCGGGCGGCGGCGATCACGGCCTGCTCGTGGAGGTGGTTGGGCAGGGCGATGACGACCGTGTCGACGTCGGGGTCGCTGGCGGCGGCTTCAAGGTCGTCGGTGTGCTTGGGGACATTCCACTCGCCAGCGAACTTGGCGGCGCGGTCTTTGGAACGCGAGTACACGACCTGCACGCGGTCGCGGCCGCGCTGGCCGTGGAGCGACATGGTGTAGAACATGCCGATGAGGCCGGTGCCGAGCATGCTGATGCGGTGCATGGGAGGGGCGAGGGGTTAGAGGATAGGGGCGAGTGCGGAGCAGATAAGATTTGACCACAGAGGACGCGAAGGTCACAGAGGCGGAGAAGCGGCGGTAGGATTTCTTTTAGCTGAAAAACATCTGCCCTCCGTGTCCTCCGTGCCTCCGTAGTGACCATTTGCTGGTCGCCATCACGACGCGAAGCGTGTGTCAAGCGGCGCGGCGAACGTCCTCGCCGGCGCACTTCAAGTTTCCCAATCTTCGATTGCCAGGCCCGAAACGCGGCCAAACTCATTGAGGTTGCGCGTGACCAGCGTTACGTCGTTCACACGGCAAATCGCTGCGATCAACATATCGTTCGGCCCAATCAGGCATCCGCGGCGCGTCAAATCGGCGCGAATGTCAGCGTATGCGTCGCACGCGGCGTCATCGAACGGCAGCGATGGAAACCTGGACAGAAACAGCTTTTGATAGGCGCGTGTTTTCGCCGGGTGGCTGGACATGGCGGCGCCGAAGTACAGCTCCGCAACAACAATCGAGCAGACGCGGATTTCCGCAGGGTCGGTCGCGTCGAGTCTGGTCCGCAGGTTTGCTGAGCGTCCGTTGAGATAGCTGATGCAGGCGTTCGTGTCGAGAAGCCACGTCATGCGATCGGATCACGCGATTCGAAATCACCTTGGTCGTGCCGCTGAAGTCCCAGCCCGGCACATGAGCCATAGGTCTGCTCGATGAAATCATGCCATCCGAGGGCGGCAGCTTTCTGAACAGTTTTTTCGTTTCCGCGGTCCTCAGCCGCTTCCGGCAATTGCACTTCCACGCGCGTACCTTGAGCAAGTTGGACCGGCTCAAGTGGGCGAAATACGCCTGCGTCGTAAATGGCCGTGACGGTTTGGCTCATGCGACAAGTATACTTTGCAATCAGGAGAAGCGTCCAGTTCTGGGCACGGATACGCAAACGAGCAATACAGTGGTCTTTGCTGGAAAATGCCGGCGTTGGCAGCGCCGGTGAACATTATGCGATGAGATCATTCACTACATGTCCGTGGACGTCCGTGAGGCGGTAGCGGCGGCCTTGGTATTTGTAGGTGAGCTGCGTGTGGTCGACGCCCAACAGGTGCAGGATGGTGGCCTGCAGGTCGTGCACGTGGACGGCGCCGGGGGTGAAGTCGTCTTTCGTGGGGCTGAGCGGGTTGCCGGCGCGGTCGGCGATGTTGTAGCCGTAGTCGTCGGTGCGTCCGTAGGTGAGGCCGGGTTTGGCGCCGCCGCCCGCCATCCACACGGTGAAGCACCGCGGGTGATGGTCGCGGCCGTAGTCGGTCGGGGTGAGCGGGCCCTGCGAGTAGGAGGTGCGGCCGAACTCGCCGCCCCAGATCACCAACGTGTCGTCCAACAGGCCGCGCTGCTTGAGGTCCTTCACCAGCGCCGCGGACGCCTGATCGGTCTCCTGGCACTGGTTGCGGATGCCCGCCGGGAGGCCGCCGTGGTGGTCCCAACCCTGATGGTAGAGCTGGATGAATCGCACGCCGCGCTCGGCCAGCCGGCGGGCCAAGAGGCAGTTGGCGGCAAATGTGCCGGGGGTGCGGCTGTCGGGGCCGTAGAGGTCGAAGGCGCTTTCCGGTTCCTTGGATAGGTCGGTGGCGTCAGGCACGCTGGTTTGCATGCGGAAGGCCATCTCGTACTGGGTGATGCGCGACTCGATCTCGGGGTCAAGCTCCTTCTCGAATTGCCGGCGGTTGAGGGCCGTGAGTTTTTCGAGCATCGCGCGGCGGCCCGAGCGGCAGACGCCGTCGGGGTTCGAGAGGTAGAGCACGGGGTCCTTGCCGGGGCGGAACTGTACGCCCTGGTATTTCGAGTCGAGGAAGCCCGAGCCCCACAGGCGCGCGTAGAGCGGCTGGTCGCTCTGGTTGGCGGAGATGAGCACGATGAACGACGGCAGGTCGGCGTTCATCGTTCCGAGTCCGTAGGAGAGCCAGGCGCCCATCGACGGTCGGCCGGCGATTTGCGAGCCGGTTTGGAAGAAGGTGATCGCGGGGTCGTGATTGATCGCCTCGGTGAACATGCTTTTGACGAAGCAGAGGTCGTCGACGATCTCGGCGTGGTGCGGCAGGATGTCGCTGAGCCAGGCGCCGCTTTGGCCGTGCTGGGCGAATTTGAAGATCGACCCGGCCAGCGGGATGGACGCCTGCTGGGCGCTCATGCCGGTGAGCCGCTGGCCGGCGCGGACGTGCGGGGGAAGCTGCTGGCCGTTGAGCTGGTTGAGCAGGGGTTTGTAGTCGAACAAGTCCTGCTGGGCGGGGCCGCCGGATTGGAAGAGGTAGATGACGCGCTTGGCGCGCGGGGCGAGGTGCAGGTGGTCGAGGGCGCCGCCGGTAGTGCTCGACGCGCGGGCCGTAGTGGCGCCTACGCCATTGAGCAATGAGCTGAGAGCGACGGTGCCCAGTCCCGCGGCGGACGCGCCGAAGAAGTGGCGACGGGTGACGCGGCTAAGCGTTTCGGGATGTTGGGGCGGTTCGATGTGCATCTTAAAGGTCCAATTGCACGGGGCTTGGTTATGAAGCGGCGTCTGAGCGGATCTCTCGCAAAGGCGCTAAGGCGCAAAGGGGAAACGCAAAGAAGAAGGGAATTCAGAAACGGATTCTTGGAACACTAATAAACGCTAATAGACGCTGATCCGGATTAGTGCTTATTAGTGGCTATTAGTGTTCCTGTATCTCTTCTTCTCTTCGTTTTCTTTGCGTCTTTCCTTTGCGCTTAGCGCCTTTGCGTGAGAAATATAAGAACAACGAATCATGCAATGGTTTGCAATCGCTTCCAGTTGGTACGACTAGCGGAGGTTCATCGCTCGTAGATCGTGGCGTCGAGGTTGAGGATTGCCTGGCAGACGGCGGTCAGGGCGGCAAGATCCGCGGGCGCGAGATTGGCGTCGGGCTTGGCTTCGCCGACGGCGAGGAATTTCTCGGCATCTTGCTCGCGCGAATCGGCGAACAAGGCGCGTTGCTCGTGGTATGTGTCGTCAAGCACCTGGCGTTCGACGGCGTCGGGGCGCCGGCCGGCCAGGCGGAGGAACGCCTCGTCGATTTGGGCGTCGAGGTCGGCGTGGTCGGTCATCGCCGTGGCGGCCAGGGCGCGGGCGGCTTCGACGAACTGGATGTCGTTGAGGAGCACCAGCGCCTGCAGCGGCGTGTTGGTGCGCGAGCGGGACACCGTGCACACTTCGCGGGTCGTGGCGTCGAACGCCATCATGTTCGGGAGCGGGGCGGTGCGCTTCCACACGGAGTACAGCGAACGGCGATGCAGGCCCTGGCCGGTCGACTGCTGATACGCGGGCGACATGGAGTTGGATTCGCGCCACAGGTCGACGCCCGGCTGGTACGGCGAGACGGGTGGGCCGCCAATCGTGCGGTCGAGCAGGCCGGAGGCCGCGAGGGCCACGTCGCGGATTTCTTCGGCACTCATACGGCGACTCGGGCCGCGGGCGAGGAGCTGGTTTTCGGGGTCGGAATCGCGCTGGGCGGCTGTTGCGCGCGAATCCAGACGGTAGGTCGCGCTCGTGGCAATCTGTCGACAGAGGCGCTTGAGGTCCCAGCCGTGGTCGATGAAATCGCGCGAGCCAGTCGAGCAGCTCCGGATGCGTCGGCGTGGCGCCCTGGCGGCCAAAATTCTCGGGCGTGGCGACGAGGCCGCGGCCGAAGAAGTTGGTCCAGATGCGGTTGACCACGACGCGCGCCGCGAGCGGGTTGGCGGGATCGGTCAGCCACTCGGCCAGGCCGAGGCGGTTGCGCGGGGCGTCGGCGGGGAAACGGTTGAGGATTTGCTGGAACGTGTCGCGGCCGACGCGGTTGGCGTCGCTCTTGGGGGCGTCGTAGGCGCCGCGGGCGAGGATGTGTGTTTCGCGCGGCTGGGGAAGCTCGTCCATCACTGCGACTTCCTGCATCTCGTCTTCGAGCTCGACGAGGCGGCGGCGGGCGGCGCGAAGCTTGTCGGTGAGCTTGCGCGCTTCGGGGTCGATGGCGGAGAAGTAATAAGTGCGCAACTCGTCGACGCTGGCCACGGCGGCGTCGCCGTCGTGCAACCGGCGGACTTCAAACGGCGTGACGGCGCGGCGGTAGATGCGCAGGTCGTCGATGTCGCCGTCCTTGAAGCCGCGGTCGCGAAAACGGGCGCCGAGCGCCAGTTGGCCGTCACCGTAAGTAGCGACAGAAGCCGACTTCTGCATGTGGTCGCGCAGCACCGTGGTCGGCAGCTCGACGCCGTCGAGGTAGAGCTTGAGCCCCGCGGCGCGGCTGGAGCCGTCGTAGGCGACGGCGATGTGCTGCCACCGGCCTGCGGCGATCGGTTTTGTGGCGCGCACGCCGATCGCATTGCCGGGCCACACGCGGTAGAAGCGGGCCTCAAGCACGCCGCCCGCGAGCATCAGGTCGAAGCCGTTGTAACCGACGTCGGTGCCGAGCGTGGTTTGCGCGACGACGACAGGCAGCGGATTGCGGGCGTTGTCGCGGAGGCGAAAGTCGAGCGTGAAGGCGTCCCAGCGGTCGATTTTCAACACATCGCCGAAGTTGGCGCCGAGGTCGCCGTCGAAGCGGAGGGCCTTGCCATCGAAGCCGTCGATGTGCGCGACGCCCGGGCGCTGCCGTTTCGACTATTCCCTCCGGCTCCCTCCCCCTCGCTGGGAGGGCTGGGGAGGGGGGGCGCCGTGTTGGCCAAGGCGTCGCCTTCGTCGTCGAAGGTGAAGGCGCCGAGGAGGTCGGGAGCTTGGTCGGGGGACGGCGCGTGCGCTGCGCGACGCGATGAACCGCGTCTCGCCGGTTTTGATGCAGGATGCGAGCGCCGCTTCGGCGTCGGCGATTTCGTGGCGGGCCTGTTCGAGCGCGGCCGACTGCTCGGGCGTGGGCAAGAGGAGCGAGGGCGAAGGGACCTTGGCCGTCGCGTCGTACATGCCGTTTTCGTCGTCGGAATTAAAGAAGGCGAACAGCGAGTAGTAGTCGCGGGTGAGAATGGGGTCGAATTTGTGATCGTGGCAGCGGGCGCACTCCAGCGTGAGCCCCAGCATAGCGGCGCCGAAGGTGTGCACGCGGTCGGCGGAATTTTCGACCAGCCACTCCTCGGCGATCGAGCCCCCCTCGTTGGTCATGCGGTGCATGCGGTTAAACGCGGTGGCCAGGATTTCGTCGCGGGTGGCGTGGGGCAAGAGGTCGCCGGCGAGCTGCTCGGTGAGGAACTGGTTGTACGGCAGGTTGTCGTTCAGCGCGCGGACGACCCAGTCGCGGTACGGCCACTGGGTGTTGAGCTGGTCGGACTGGTAGCCGAAGGAGTCGGCGTAGCGGGCGACGTCGAGCCAGGGGACCGCGAAATGCTCGCCGAAGGCGGGGCTCGTCAGTAGCCGGTCGACGGCACGGGCGATTGCCGCGTCGAGATTATTCTGGCTGGCGGCCGCCTCGAAGTCGGCGACTTCCGCGGGAGTCGGCGGCAGGCCGGTAAGATCGAGCGTCAGTCGCCGCAAGAGTCGCGCGGGCTCGGCGACGGCCGACGGCTTCAGGTTTTGCGATTCCAAGCGCGCAAGCACGAAGCGGTCAATCTCTTGGCGCGGCCACGCCTCGTCGTTCACGGCGGGAATGGCAATCGACGCGGGAATCGGACGGAACGACCAATGCTCCGCAACGGCGGCGCCGGCGGCGATCCAATCGTGCAGCGTGTGCTTGTCGGCGTCCGACAGGTCCAGATGCGCGTCCGGCGGCGGCATCCGCTCGTCGGGGTCGTCGCTCGTGATGCGCGCGACGAGCTCGCTCTCGTCGGGTTTCCCGGGGACGACGACCGACGCCAGTATGCCTTCGCGCGTATCCAGGCGAAGGTCCGCCTGCCGCTGGCTTGAGTCGGGGCCGTGGCACTTAAAGCAGTGGTCGGAGAGGATGGGCCGGACGTCGCGGTCATAGTCCGGCGCTTCGGCGTCGGCGCTCCGGGCATTTACAAGGATCGCGGCCAATAGCAGTATCAGCCGGAACGCCTGGGGCGAAGCCACAGAAATAATTAAGGCACTCCCGACAATCTTCCCTCGCCGGCCCTCCTTGCCTGAGTGCCGGGCACGGAGCCGCGCGAGGGCCAGACTGGCATCGGAACTTGGCGGTGCACAACTCATCGCGTTAGAATTCCCCGTGCCGAAGCCGGGGCGATCAAAACGAGCCGTCAGCCATCGTGCGAAACGACGCCGACGCGCGCAGGACGCGGGAAGGCTTCAGTATTATCATCGAATGTGGGGCCGCTAGCTACAGGGCGACGCACGGGCCGGCGGCTGCCTTGATGCCCTTGCGTCACCGCAAACGGTTGCATTCCGGCGCAGCGGGTTCAAGGGCCGGCGCCGCTCGGCTACACTTAACTGGAGCTTGCCCGGCGGCGTGCGACGGTCGCCCGTCACGGTCGCCGACTTCAATGTCTTGTCGCCCCGGGAATGGCGCCGTGAAGAATCCTGTCCTCTTTGATCCGAGCGAATGCCGTGAGCTGACTTCGAAAGATCAAACGCTGTTGCACACGGGATATCGGCAGGCCATCGACGCGGTGCGCCGCAATATCACGCCGATGGGATTCTCGGCATGCTCGCTGAATGACAATCGCGTCATCGGCACCGACGCGAATTATCGTGCCGTGTGGGCGCGTGACGGCGCCAAGACGATTGCCTGGACGGCGGACCTGGACGACGACGACATCCGCCGTTGCCAGGAACAAACGATTCGCACGATACTCGATCACCAGGGCCCGGCGGGACAGCTACCGGCCCACGTATCGTTGGACACGCGCCAACCCGAGTACGGCGGCGTGGGAGGCATCACGTCGATCGACAGTGCCCTGTGGATGTTCGTCGCGGTGTGGGAATACTGCGATCGCCAGAAGGACTATTCCCTACTGCAGGAGTACGCCGGTTGCTTGCAGCGCACGATCGACTGGCTGGGCGCCCTGGACGCGAACAACTGCGGCATGCTCGAGATACCCGAAGGCGGCGATTGGACGGACTTGTTCGCGCGCAGCTACAACGTGCTCTACGACGAAGTGTTGTGGTTTCGCAGTCTGGTTTATTACGCCAAGATTTTGCGCCAATTGGGTCGGCACGACGACGCGATTGCCTATGAAATGCGGTCCGATCGCGCACGGCGCGTGATCCTGCAGGCGTTCTGGCCTTCCACCGGACACTTTGAAGCCGAGCACGGTCGGCGGTTCAGCGACGTGCAATTCGAGCTGGGCGACGCGAGATATCTCGTGGCGCAGGTGTCGCCTTTCGGCTACAGTTGGCGGTGCGACGTGTATGGAAACATTATGGCCTTTCTGGCGAACCTGCTCGACTACGATCGGGCGATGATGACGTTTCGCTTTCTGTGGGGCGCGGGGGTGAATGAGCCGGCGCCCGTCCGGAACGTGTATCCGCCGATCCACGCCGGGGATCCCGAATGGCGCGACTACTTCACCGTCAACTTGCTGAACTTGCCCAACCATTACCACAACGGCGGCATCTGGCCGTTCATCGGCGGGTTGTGGGTGCGATACCTGCACAAGTTGAAGATGCCGGAACTGGCTCGTCGCGAACTGGTCAAGCTGGCCGAGCTGTGTTCGCTCGGCGTCACCGAAGAATGGGAATTCAACGAGTGGCATCACGGCGTGACGGGCCGGCCGATGGGGAAGGCCTATCAGGCGTGGAGTGCGGCGAGCTTTATCCGCGCCTGCCACGATTTGCGGCTGGAGCCGCACACGATCGACCGGCTTTAGTCGGGAGCGCGGGAAGCCTGCCGCCAGTACTCGATGCCTTCCAGAACGCCGGCGGCGTAGGCGGCGGCGGCGTGGTAGATGTGCGGGGCCACGAGGGCTTGCAGCTCGGGATGCGCGTTGCCGACGACGATGCCGGGGCAGCCGAGATGAAACATGGCGGCGTCATTGCCCGAATCGCCGGCGACGATGATGCGATCGGGCTTGATGCGCCATCTGCGGGCGAGATAAGCGGCCGCCGCGCCTTTGTGGGCGTCGACAGGCAGGATATCGAGGTCGCGATTGGAACTGTAGACGGCCGTCACCCGCTGGGCGGCGCCAGTCAGCTCGCTCATCAGGCCGTCAAGGAATGACTGATCGAGGTCGGCTCCGAAAAAGCTGATCTTGTGATACGACGAGAGATGATCGGGCTGCGGAGTCAGTTCTGGGTGCGACGTGCAGACGGCGCGGACGATGTGAGGATTCCAGCCAAGGATCGTGGGCGGCCACAGGTACGCCCGCTGCCCGGCGGCAAGGTCATAAATCTCCGTTCCGACCCCGCCGATGACGGCGTCGGGATCGGGCAATTGCGTGTCCGCGATCGACGCGTGGACCGAGTCGACGAACCGGCCCGAGCTGTAAGCCAGCCGATAGCGGCCGCGCGCCTGAGCGTACCACTCGGCAAATTCGCCGAGCGCGTCGTCGTCGCCGAGCAAGGTGCCGTCCAAATCGCACACGAGCAAGTTCATGCGCTCCATGTTGAGTCCTCTGAGGGCGCCGCGGTCAGGGCGTCGTCGGCCGTTACCAGGGAGCCTGGCGCCCCGATGAGCAGGCGCCCGCGGCGAGTTTGCAAGGAAGCCAGGAGCTGTTGTGCGATTCCGTTCCATGTGAAGCGGCTGCGCGCCTTGCGGGGGCCATACTTGGACAGTTGGTTCGCCACCCGCGGATGCTGCAGCACTGCCGCAATGGCGTGACCGAAGGCCTCGGGATCGAATGGATTGGCGTAGAGGGCTTCGATTCCCCAGGCGACCTGCTCGCAGAGTCCGCCTTCGGTGGTGACGACCGTCGGCGTGCCGCAGGCCATCGCTTCGATGGCCGTCATGCCGAAGGGCTCGTACCGACTACTGAGGGCGAATACGTCGGCGGCGCGGTAATAGTCGGCCAGCACGTCGTCGGGAATGAAATCTTTGAAGATCACGCGGTCAGCGATGCCTAGCTGAGCCGCCAATGCGTGCAGGTTGCGAATCAGCTCCGCTTCAGCGTCGGTCGGCTGGGTCGACCCCACGGCCAGGACCAGCGTGGCGTCGGCGAGCCGTTGGAAGACGGCGGGCATGGCCTGAAGCAGAAGGTCATATCCCTTGTTCTTTGCCATGCGTCCGAGGGCGAGCACGACGCGGCCTTCCAGCCCCAAGTGCCGCTTGAGGATACTGCGCGAGGCCAGCGAGACGGGGTAAAAACGCTGGTCGTCGTAGCCGGGCGGGATGACTCGAATCTTATCGAGGGGCACGTCGTAAACGCCGTCCTGGAGAATGTCGCGTTGGGCCGGCGTGGTGGCGATGAGCAGGTCGCATTCGTCGTAGATGACTTTTTCCTCGCGGATGCGCTTGCGGAAGTTGTACTTCTTTTCCATCTCGGTCGGATCGCCGCCCATGTTGTCGCGCTTCCAGGAGCCGATGGAGTGCGGCGTGTGCACGTGGGCCACGCCAAAACGATTGGCCAGCGCCTGTCCGGCCAGCCCGGCGTCCCAGTAATGGCTGTTGATGACTTTGTACCTGCGATCGCCGGCTTCAACCCACTGAGCCACGTTCTCGACCCATTCGGGGATCGACTCGCAGAGCGTCTCCTTGGGGATGAATTTTGACCCGCCGCAAGGAAATCGCAGCAAACGAATCCGCTCGCCGAGGCTCTGCTGAAATGGCTGGCGCTCGAATCGCCGCGTGAGAATGTCGACTTCGTAACCCATGCGCGCCAAGCACTTGGAGAGCTCGAGGATATACACCACCTGACCGCCGGTGTCAGGCTTGCCGAACTCCGGTTCAGCGGCCACGTAGCCGTGCGTCGAGATCATCATGACCCGGCGAGATTCTGAAAGAGACATGTCGAGGCTCCTAACTTGGGACGAGATGTCCGCCAGCCGACGGAGTGCGGGGAAAATCGCGGCGCCGTCGGGACCAACTGTCCCTCGCGCCAGGGATGACTAGCGCGCGGCGGACGACTGCCGACAGGGAGCAAGCGTCAATGAACGCCGGAACTCGACCGCCGGGCGTACAAGAGGGTCACCAACCGCCGCCGTTGGTGATGAAGAGCCGCAGAAAGATTGCGTGCTCGGTAATCTGATTGACGTTGGCTCGTTGACCCATTTTATACGTCAACTGATCGATCTGGGGCGAAGTGTGAGGAGCCTGAATATACCACGTTGCGCTGATGGAGGCAACCCGCGAAGTCGCTCGGCGCCTGCAAGCATGCGTGCGCGAAATGCTATTGGCGGACGCAAAGCGTTACAGAACTTCCCATTCAGGGCATGTGGACTGACCATGCCAAGTTACCGGAGGGCGCTGGGGTCGCCGGTAGGCGCCGGCGCCCGATCTACTTTGGAGGGCGGGCCGAGCAACTCCGCCAGCATGGGCCTCAGACCGTCCGCCCACGCCTGATAACCCTTGAGGGTGGGATGCAGGCCGTCGCCCATCATGCCTTTGAAAAGCTTTCCATTTTTGTCGGCGAGCTTGTCGTTGATGTTGAGGAAGCGGATGCGCTTGCCGTCGGCGAGCTTGGCGAGTTGGTCGTTGATCTTGTTGATCGTGGGCATCACCGCGCGGTTGTCGTTGCGCGGGAAGACGGCGGTGAGGATGATCACGGCGTCGGGAGCTTTTTGGCGGCAGACATCAATGATGGTCTGGACGCCGCGGGCGACGTCGGCGGCTTTGGCGCCGGCGTCGGCCGGGGGGCGATTGCCGACGTTGTTCGTTCCGGCCAGCAACACGATCACCTTGGGGTTCACGCCGTCGAGTTCGCCGTTTTGGATTCGCCAGAGGATATTTTGGGTCGTGTCGCCGCCCCAGCCGAAGTTGGCGGCGTTGTAGCCGAAGAAGTTTTTCTTCCAGTTCTCCAACAGGGATTTGTACTGCGGATCGGTCCCGCCCCAGCGGCGCGTGATCGAGTCGCCGAGGAAGTACACGTCGATGCGGCCCTGTTTCGCCTTGGCCAAGAGCTGCTCGTGGGCGAGGCGGGAGTTGGGGTCCGTGCGCTCGACGGGCTGGTCGGCCGCCGGCGCGGACCCCTCGGGGGACCTCGGGGTGACAGGGGCAGGAACTGGCGGCGCTTGGATGTAATGACTAACCCACTCGAAGAACGATGGCCAGTTGGGAGTGAGGTCGTGACCGCCTTCGTGTTGGCGCCAGGCGAGCTCGCCGCCGACGAGCTGGCCGACCGGCGGCATGGGGTCAGTCAGGTAATCGCCGGGCGTGCCGAAATCTTTTTTGCCCAACAGGCGATAGACGGGCCCGGCCAGCACGCCGGCCATGAAACTGCCGGGGGCGTCGACCCAGTTGGGGTCGCCGCCGGTCGTTGTGCCGTAGCTGATGAAGCATGGTCGCGGGGCGCAGAGGGCGATCAGCTCGTGCTGGTCGACGGGGATGTCGGCGGCGGTCTTCGCGCCGAACGAGGCATCGGCGGCGCCGTATTTGATGAAGTTTCCCGCCATCCAGTAGTACTCGCCGCCGGTGAGGTTCTCGACCGTCTCGCCGAAGATGTGACGGTGCAGCTTGGCGCCGCCTTCGCCGGAGGAGCCGATGAGGCCGACGGCGATGCGCTCGTCGAAGGCCTGCGCGACGATGGCCGCCTTGCCGAAGCGCGACAGGCCGGCGACGCCGACTCGCTTCGGGTCGACCTTGGAGTCGGGGTTGACCTCGAAGTAATCAATGAGCCGGCTGAGGCCCCATTGCCAAGCGCGGAGAGCGCCCAGTCCTCGGGGCGGCGAGGCTGGTCGCGCTTCACCAGGCCGATGATTCCGGCGCCAAAGTTGTTGTTGTCGGGCTGGATGCTACCGGGGTTGATCGCGGCGTACGCCCAGCCGTGGGCGATAGCTTGGTCGGTCCAAGGAACCGTGCCCGGGCGCGGGCGGAAGAAGCCGCCGAAGCCGCCAAACATGACCATGACGGGGCGCGGCTGATCGCCGTGGGCGGGGACGGTGAAGCTGGCCTGAATGTCGACGGCGATCTGCGGGAAGGCACGATTGTCGACGTGGCCGACGAGGGTCTTGGTGATCGTGGGAATGTCGCCGCTCTTGCCCGGGGTGGTCGCGGTGACTTCCCAAGTAATCGCAGGGACATTCGGCGGGATCCTGCCGTAGATTTCGCGGGCGAACAGCTCGACCAGTTCAGCGCGGCGCTGGGGCCACTGGTCGGGCCGCGCGACTTTGGCGCCGTCGTTCATCGTGAGCACGTCGGGCATCGAGTCGGCGTAGCGGTTGGCTTGCGACTCGTCGAACGTGTTGGGGTTGTTCGGGTCGGCGCCTGGACGCAACGACTTGACGCCGAGCTGGTCCATCATGTGTTGATGGTCGTCGTAGGCGATCGGCTCGCCGCTCGGCGCGGGAATGGGGTCGCCTTTCACCAGGGCGTCGAGCCACTCCGCGCTGCGACGCGCGAAGGGATACTGCTGTGCCGTGGTGGCGAGGTTATTGTGGGGGGACTCGATCATGGGGACCGCTTCCTTGGTTCCCTGGATCTGGTTGAACGCCGTCCAGATGCCCGCCGGGGGCGCAATCGTGTCGACGAAGCCCATCGCCACCAGCGAGGCAGCGCGGATGCGCGAGGCGAAATTGACGGCGTCGACGTACAGCGCCGTTTCCATGACCTTTGCATTATTGGCGGGGAAAAACGGATAGCCGATTTGCTGGCCGTGGAGCGGGGCGTTGGTGTCGCAGCCGGCGGGCTCGTTGACGATGACGTGCGTGATTTTTGGATGCAGACCGGCGACGCACAGGCTTTGCTGGCCGCCCATGCTCGTGCCCATCACGACCAGCGTCTTGCCGTCCCAATCCGGGCGGCTGGCGAGGTAGTCGACGGCGCGGACGTCGGCGAGGTACATCTGGACGAAGTAGCTGCGCTCGCGATCGTCGTTGCCGATGGATTCGTAGTGCTTGAGCGCGTCGGGCAAGGCGGCGTAGTATCCCGGCGCCTCGGTGGGGAGCACATCGTGCGGCTCGATATTCAGGCACAGCCAACCTTCGGCGGCGCGGTCGACGACCCAAGCCTTTTGCAGCGGGTACGGCGGGCTGGCCCACTGGAGAACGAGCAGGGCGGGGTGCTTGCCAGCGGTTTTCGGCGTCGCGATCTGACCGTAGACATGTTTGCCGCCCACGTGGTCCATGCGGATCGTGGCGTAGTCGACGTCGGGCCGGCCGCCGTCGCCCGGCGTGAGCACGGGATTGGGCGGGATGTCGCGGAGCGTCTGGAGTTTGGATTTCCAGAAGTCGTCGAAGTCGGCGGGACGCGCGACAGAAGGCTCGAGCTTGTCGGGCGCGACCGCGGCGCCGAGCGCGTAGACGTGGCCGCCGGCGGGCGGCGTGACCTCGGCGTAGAGCATGGCCGGGCGGTCCAGCTGGATTTCGATCGTCGCCTTGCCGGAGGAGAGGTCTAACTCGCCCGTCTTCACGACGTCGACGTTGTTGGTCTTGATGACGTAGCTGAAGGCGCCGGACGGCGGGGGGGTGAAGGGCGGGAGGGTGACGGTCCAGCCGGCGGTTTCGTTGAGCTGGTACACCCCGGTCTTGTTGAGCGGCGTGAACGACAGTTGTTGAGCCGCACAGGTGGTCGCCGCCAGGGCGGCGGCAAGTCCCCAGAGGATCATGACGCCACGAGCGGCGGCGCTCCGGAAGCGGGGGGCCGAGAGGCGACCGCGCATCATCGGGTGCTCCTGGAAATAATGGGATTTTGACGAGGCAGGACTACGCCGGATATCCGCTATGGGCGGTTTCCCCGGCCATTTTAGAGGCAATCGCGCCCATGGCCGTTATACTGGCGGGTGTAGCCGCCAACTACAATGGGTAAAGTCGCACCCTCCGCGGGAAGGGACCGCGACTCTCGTCTCCGAACAGGGCGTCCTTGCGATGACCACTCTGGGTCGCGGTACTTGCGTCTATGCGCCTAACTGGAAGCGGCGATGCGCAGGCCTACTGGGGGCGTTAAGCCTCGCGGCAGCGCTAGTGTGTTCCCGCGACGGCCGCGCGGGATTGCAGACGAATTTCGAGGAGAGTTACGCGCTGTACGAGCAGTGCCTGATGTCGACCGCCGACTACAACGCCGACGGCGACGTCAACGGGATGGACCTGATGACGTGGCAGCGCGGCTTTGCCCTGGGCGGACAGACGGACAACACGCAGGGCGACGCCGACGGCAGCACCATCGTCGACAACCCGGACCTGACGATTTGGAAGGGCAAGTTTGGCTTCACGGGCGGGCTGCCGGCGTCGGTGTGCTTCAAGCTTTATTTCGATCCAACGGGAATCACGGAAGGGCGCGTCACGGCGTTCGTCGATGCACCGGTATTCAGCCCAGGTCAAATTCGATTTGGCCTCGGGAAACAGAACGGCGTTTTCGCGGCGGATACGCGGTACAGCGTTCAGCTCGTGCAGTCGAATATTCTCATGCCGCCGGGCCGGCAGCGCTTGGAGGCCAAGGTCCACTTCAACGCCGTCGATCCCACCAATCCGCCCGCGGGTCCGGTGACCATCTTTGGCTTTCAGGTGCAGGACCAACTGCCGGCGTTGAGCCTGGAGGGCGTCCAGGCCGGTTTCGAGTTCCAATCGGGCGACTTTATCACGCTGTTCGATTCCAACAATGGACAAACGACGGTGTTTAACGAAACGCAACTGCAGGACGTGCAGACGCGGATCGACAGGCCGATCTTGCAGCCCTCCGATCCGATCCTGGCGATCGACGTTGACCCGCTCTCGTCGAACAGCAATTACCCGGCGGGGAAGGGGCCGATTAGCTCGTTCGACGGAAACGTCACCACGAAATACCAGAACCTGGCCAAGCGCAATGCGGGATTCATCTCCGGAAATTCCGCGGCCCAGTCGGTCGTGCAAAGCATGTTGATCCGCACTGCCGTTGATGCGCCAGAAGACGATGATCCGGCCTCTTATATCGTGTACGGGACCAACGACCTGGTGGTGAGCCCCGACAACAGCGCGGGCGCCAACGAGATTTGGAACTTCATTGCGTCCGGCCCGCTCAACTTGCCGCCGGGACGCGGCGTGGTTGCGCCCCCGGTTCAGTTTGCCAATTCGACGCCGTACCGCTCGTACCGGGTCGTGTTTCCGGACCTGAAGGACTTTCGCGCCGCCGACTCGATGCAAATAGCCGACATCGCCTTATCCCAGTCGCCGTCTGGAATGCCTCCGAACATCTTGCAGTCGATGAGCGACCCGCGCGATCCAATTGCCGACGCCGCAGGCCGATAGCCCGCCGCTGGCCGGACCGGAGATGATTTTGGACGGCGATGGGCGGACGAAGTATCAGAACTTTGGCAAGGCGAATTCCGGCTTTATCGTGACCCCGACCCTGGGTCCGACGCAGATTTCCAATTTCATCATCACGACGGGCAATGGGGATCCGGCGGCCGATCCGAGTTCGTGGGCGTTGTACGGCACGAACGATCCGATTCTCAGCCAGAATTTCAGCCAAGGGACCGCCGAGAACTGGACGTTCATCGACTCCGGCACGCTGGCATTACCGGACGCTCGCTTGGAACCCGGGCCGCGCGTCGACGTGGACAATATGCAGTTCTATCTGTCGTACCGAATGGTATTTCCCTCGCTGAAAAACGCGACGGCGCCTGGCGTCACTAGCATGCAATTTGCCGACATCCAGTTCTACCAATCCGGTCCCGGCGGCCCGGCGACGCCGACGCCGGAGCCGGGGACCGTCGTCTTGGCCGTGTGCGGGACGATCGGAATTGTCGCCGCAGCCGGGACGCGCCACGGGAGGCGTCGCTAGCGGCGTCCGGACCGCGGGGGCGAGCCCCGCGGCTCGCCGAAGGCTTGTGCCGTTTGGCCCGCAAGGTTTGCGCAGGCGTCATAGGCGGCATTAAGTTCCCCTGCTTCTAAGGGTTATGCCGATCGTTCGCGTGGCGCCGATTCTGCCGAATTGTCTTAGAAATCCGAAAGTGCCGATCGTACGGCGTCCGATGACTGCCAGTGAGCAATGATCCCGACGGGCCCAGTGCGCCACGTGCAGCGCTGAAGTCCGCTTTGCTCGGGAAGTAAGCGGCCCGGTCGCGAAAACGTTCGTCGGCCGGACCGGGGCCTTGCCGGCCCGATACGCACACTATAGGGGGGAATTCAGGATGAAACTGCAAACATGGGCTGTTGCTGCGCTCACATTAAGCGCGATCGTGGCGGGCGGCGGACGCTTGCAGGCCAAGCAGGCCGCGTCGGCCGGAGCAGAAGCGGCCCCGGCGGCGCCGCAACCCGGCCATATGGCCGAGGAACTCGAGCACTCGGAGCTAGGCACGTATAACAGTTGCTGCGACCCGAGCGCTCCATGCTGCGAGGCGGGCATGGGCGGCTTCTTGCATCGGCCCATTCAATTGGTCTTCGGCGCCGACTATCTCTACGCCAAGGCCGACTTTAGCCAGGCGTTGTCGTACGTGGAGCAGGACCTGATCGCCGGCGGCGAGACGTGGCACTGCTTCGACTTCGACTACAACTCGTCGTACAGCTTCTACGGCGGCGTGTACCTGTGCGACTGCGGCGGGAGCGTGATCTTCGACTACACCCGCTTGACGAGCGACGCCGACACGGCGGCCACCAGCACGACGACCGATCAAATTTTTGGCCCGTTTGAAATCGACGACAACATCGAAGGTCACGCCGACGTCGACCTGAAGTCGTACGATTTGAGCTTCGCCAAGACCATTCCGTTGGGCTGCCCGCTGTGCTCCTCCTGCAAGAAGGGCTGCGGCGAGTGCTGCGATGACAAGTGCTGCGACGACGCCTGCTGCGGGGGCGGTTGCGGCGGCTGCGGTTGGTGCCCGGCGTGGGACATCACCTGGAGCGCCGGCGTTCGCTTCGCCGACGTTTCGTGGTCGCGCGGGTTGACGGGGTTCGATCCGAACAACGACTTTGTCCCCTTCGAGTCGTACAACACGCGGTTTGACTGGGATGGCTTCGGCGGCCGCGTGGGCCTGATGGGCCGCCGCTACATCGGCCGCCGCGGGCTGGTCAGCTTGTACGCCAAGGGCGACTGGTCGCTGCTGGTGGGCGATTACGACATCGTCACCACGGTGACCAACGCCGCCGGCAGCGCGTTTCTCCGCAGCAGTTGCGAGAACATCGTGCCGGTGACCGAGATCGAGCTCGGCGGCACGGTGCACCTCGGCTGCCATGCCAGCGTGTCGGCCGGCTACTTCTGGGCGGCGTGGCACGACCTGGGCATGCGTGAGGAGTACGACTTCGACCAGTTCCAGATTTCGACCTACGACGACGCCAACATTCTCGGCTTCGACGGGCTATTCGCCCGAGCCGAGGTGACGTTCTAAAAACCTCCGAGCCATTGGCTCGGGCTGTGCCGCACAGCGCGGTTACATCGGACTACCATGTCCCGGCAGGGCCGGTCGCGACGATGCGACTGGCCCTGCTCGCATTTTGGAAGCGGGCCTAGAACTTACGCCAAGAAGATCTCACGCAAAGACGCTAAGGCGCAAAGGAAGAACGCAAAGAAGAGAGGATAAGAATAAGAACCTGGGTTCTCGCCAAATTTCACTCATCTAGGTAAGAGTGAATCAGCGAAATTCATATTCCCGCCATTGTCCTCTTCTTTGCGTTTGGCCTTTGCGCCTCAGCGCCTTTGCGTGAGACTCTGCACGCGCAGCGATACGCGCAATTCTTGGAAAATAGGCAAGAAGCGGACCCTACTGGGGGCCCAAGAGGCGTTCGCGGCGGGCGCGGCGTCGGCGCGGAGGCGGGCGCGGCGCTTAGTCTCGCTGGGCTTCTCGTAGAACTCGCGGACGCGAATCTCTTTCTTGATGCCGCTGCGCTCGACGAGCTTGCGGAAGCGGCGCACGGCTTCTTGGGCCGTCTCTTTGTCACGTAACGTCAGCTTGACCACTGGCAGACAACCTTTCGTCCACGATCGAAGTTCGCTCCGCCCAACGACTTGGAGAATATGGGATCCCCCCTGGGGCGAACCGTCAGGATATCATCGGGCGCCGGCGCCGTCTAGTCCACGAGGTTTGGGGAAGTGACGCCGTTGGCGGCAAACGACGGGCGGTTGGCGGGGGGGACACGGCGCCGACGGCGGCACAATCGGTACAGGCGGGATAAACGAATTCTTGCCGGCGGAATCGATGCGTTTGACGGGCGCCGGCGATGTTTGGGCGGCGGGCGGAGAGTCGATTTCGGGTAGTGACGCCCGTGGCTTACTGCGGCGCGACGAGAACGGCGCCAGCCCACGTGGTCGAGGTTCATGGCTCGCAAGAAGGCTGAGATCGACACGGGCCAATTGCTGCACGCGCTGGACATGCGGCACGAGGAGTTGCTGCGCAATTTGGAGGATCTCAACCTGCAAATCGAGCAGGCGCTATGCCAGCTGCGCCCCAGCGAGCCCAGGAAAGTTGAGCTGAAGCCGGAGAGTGCACCGCCACTTCCCATGAAAGGGCGACGGCGCTCAGCGCCTGCGGTCGAGGCGCCCCGACTTATTGATGGCGTGCAGCAGCCGCAGTCCTAGGTAGGCGCTGCCGCCCACGCCCAAGAGGCCCGGCGCCGAGACGCCGCGCACCGGCCAGAAGCCCAGTGGCCAGACGTGGTTGATCACCAGCAGCACCGACCCCAGGAAGAGGGCGCTGGTGAGCATTCCCAGCACGAGCCGGTTGACCGAGGGCTCCAGTCCGCGGTGGTCGAGGTGCACGTCGAACCGCCCGGCTTGCACTTGCTGCAGAATGTCGCGTAGGCGGCGGGGGACGATCTCGACCAGTTGTTCCACTTCGTAGGCGAGGCGCCGCGCTTGCGCAATTGCCGCGAGGGCGACAATCGTCGGGCAAGCATCTTCTTGCGGTAGGGCTTGAGCACTTCCATCAAACTGAACGTGGGAGTCAGCCGTCGGCCCGCGCCTTCGAGCATGATCAGCACTTTCAAGAGCATTGTCATCGCCGCCGGCAGGACGACGTTGTGCCGCCGCACCAGGCCGAACATTTCGCGGAGCGCGGGCGCCAGCTCGAACTCCTCGGCCGGCTGATGGGCGAAGTGGGCCACGAATTCCGCCAGGTCGACGCTCAGGCTGGCTTCGTCGAGATCGGTCGGCGTCGTCCCGACGCGCATCACCACGGCGCCCAACTGCTGGCTGTCCTGGTCGACGACGGCCAGGAGCAGATCCTCGAAGTCTTCGCGCAGCCGATCGCCGAGGCGGCCCACCATGCCGTAGTCCAACAGGCCGATGGCGTCGCCCTCCATGAGCACGAGGTTGCCCGGGTGGGGATCGGCGTGGTAGAGCCCGTGGCAGAAGATCATTTCGAGATACATCTCGGCGCCGTGGCGAGCGACGGCGTCGAGGTCGATCGAGCACGCGGCCACGGCGCGCGGCGAGGAGAGCGGCACGCCCTCGAGCCACTCCATCACGAGCACTCGCGAGGTGGAGAGTTCCGGAAACGGCCGCGGGATGTGCACCCGCGGGTTGTCGGCGAAGCGGCGGCGAAACTCGTCCATGTGACGCCGCTCGCGGTCGAAGTCCAGCTCGCGACGCAGCGCGCGCTGAAACTCGTTCACTGCGGCGCAGGGGCGATGGCGCTCTAGCTCGGGCAATCGTTCGGCGAGCTGCGCCAGGCCTTGCAGGATGTCGAGATCGACCCGCACGACGCGTGAGATGTTGCGCCGCTGCACCTTCACCGCCACGTCCTCCCCGGTGAGCAGCCGGGCGCGATGGACCTGGCCGATCGACGCCGAGGCGAGCGGCTCGTCGGAGAAATCAAGAAACACCTGATCGAGCGGCTTGCCCAACTCGCGCTCGACCAGCTCCCGCACCGCGTCGGGCGGGTCGGCGGGCACGCGCGTCTGGAGCTTCTCTAGCTCCTCGGCCAACTCCGGGCCGACCAGGTCGGGCCGCGTGCTCATGATCTGGCCGAGCTTGATGAAGGTCGGCCCAAGCTCCTCCAGCGCCAGCCGGATGCGCGTTTCGCGATTCTCGTCCGCTAGGATCTGGCCGCTGCGATTTTTGAACAGGCCTTTGCCGAACGCGAAGTCGAACCGGCTGAGCCAGCCGGCGAGGCCGTACTTGCTGAGGACGGCCAGAATCTCGCGCCAGCGGTTGACGTTTCGATAGACTTGGGGGATGGTGCTGATGCGCATGGCGAGCCGAGCCGGCGATGAGAGTCGTGATCGATCGCACCTGATTCTAAGCCTGCCACGCCGCCGCCGCCAAGCACGCAAGCACTTTTCGCCGCGGGCGAGGAAATCCGCATGATTGCCCAACGATCCGTCGTTTTTGCCAGCCTCATGGCGCTGGCCGCGGCTGCGCCCGGCCGCGCCGAGCCGATTCGGGCCATGACTTTCAACATCCGCTACGGCACGGCGCCCGACGGGGAGAATGCGTGGCCGAAACGGCGCGACCTGTTGATGAAGGTGATCCACGACGTCGACCCTGACGTGTTGGGGGTGCAAGAAGCGCTGCGCATGCAGCTCGACGAGCTCTCGGCGGCCTTTGAGGAGTATTCGATGGTCGGCGTCGGGACGCGAGGCCGACGGCGGCGGCGAGTACTCGGCGATATTTCTACCGGCGAGGGCGGTTCGACCTGTGCGCGGCGGACACGTTCTGGCTGTCGGCGACGCCGCAGACGCCGGGGTCGCGGAGCTGGGGCAACAACTTGCCGCGGGTTTGCACGTGGGTGCGGCTGCTGGACCGCACGTCGGGGCGTCGACTGTGGGTTTACAACACGCATTGGGATCATGAGTCGCAGGAGGCACGCCTCGCAAGCGGCGGCCTGATGGCCAAGCGAATTCGCGAGCAGTCGCGAGACGAGCCAGTGCTCGTGACGGGCGACTTCAACGCGGGCGAGCAGAACCCGGCGATCGCCGCGCTCACCGAAGACGGCAAGCTGCTCGCGGACACATTTCGTGCTCTTCATCCCGACGAAAAAACGTCGGGAACATTTCACGGCTTCCAGGGCGTCCCGGGTGACGAGAAGATCGACGCCATCCTGGTGCGCGGTCCGTGGCGGACGCTCGAAGCGGCTGTGGTCCATGCCCACGAGGGCGACCGATATCCCTCGGACCATTTTCCCGTCACCGCGACAGTCGCGCTTGACGAGAAAAACGCCAGTCGCTGAGTGGCAGGCAACGCCGCTAACTTTTTGACTTCCAATCGCCCCCCTCGGAGCCGTGCGCAGGCGGCCCTGCAACTATCGACTGCTGGAGTTTCCACCGTAGAATAAGGTTCTCTCGATGGCCGGAGTCTTCCGGCCCCAGGGCTCTCGGACGCAATCTCGGTTCGCGGCTGACCTTTCAGGTCCGGCGCACGAAATAGGACGCGCTGTGTAATGCCAACTCTGCTGGTCATCGACGACGACAGAACCGTCTTGCTCTTGTTCAAGAAGGTGTTCAAGGACTCGGACCTGACGGTCCACGTCGCCGGCAACTGTGAAAGAGGGCAAGGCGGCGCTGCACGAGCACCACCCCGACGTCTTGCTGCTGGACATCGATCTGCCCGAAACCTCGGGGATCGAGCTGGCCAAGGAAGTGCGCGTCTTTGACGTGCGCTTGCCGGTGATCTTCATCACGGCGATCAACGACAGCGACACCGCCATCGAAGCGATGAAGATGGGGGCCTACGACTACCTGCTCAAGCCGTTGGACGTGCGGCAGGTCGAGGAGCTGGTGCAGCGGGCGCTGGAGACGCGGCGGCTGATGAACCACCCGGTTCACCTGCAGCCGTCGGAAACGGTGGCCGACGACGGCGACCTGCTCGTGGGCCGCAGCCCGCGGATGCTGGACGTGTACAAGCAGATCGGGCGAATCGCGGCGCAGGACGTTACCGTGCTGATCCGCGGCGAGAGCGGCACGGGCAAGGAGCTGATCGCCCGGGCCATCTACCAGCACAGCCACCGCGTAGGCGAGTGCTTCATGGCGGTCAACTGCGCGGCGCTCACCGAGTCGCTGTTGGAGAGCGAGCTGTTCGGCCACGAGAAGGGGGCGTTTACCGGCGCCGACCGTCGTCGCATCGGGCGGTTCGAGCAGTGCAACGGCGGCACGATCTTTCTCGACGAAGTGGGCGACATGTCGCCGGCGACTCAGAGCAAGGTGCTGCGCCTGCTGCAGGAGCAGAGCTTCGAGCGCGTGGGCGGGCACGAAACGATTTCAGTCGACGTGCGATTGATCTCGGCCACCAACCGCGATCTGGACCAGATGATCGCCGACAACGAATTCCGGCTCGACCTGTACCACCGGCTCAACGGCTTTGAAATCTACCTGCCGGCGCTGCGGGAGCGGGCGGCCGACTTGGAATTGTTGATCGATCACTTCTTGAAGCGGTTCAACGTGCAGTTGAACAAGAAGATCACGGAGATTTCCCCGCCGGCGCTGGAGCTGATGAAAAGCTACCCCTGGCCGGGCAACATCCGCGAGCTGCAAACCGCGATTCGCCGGGCCATGCTCATGGCCACAGGACCCACGATCGTGCCCGAGCTGCTGCCCAAGGAGATCGTCGATAATGTTCCTCCGGGCCCGGGCGGCGGGGGCTCCTCGCAGGATGAGGGCGGGCGTGGTCGATCTGGCCCGATTCATCGACCAGCGCAACGCCGCGGAGTCGGAGAATCTCTATCAGGAAACGCTGCAAATGATGGAGCGATATCTCATCACGCGCGTGCTGCGCGAGAGCCAAGGCAATCAGTCGAAGGCGGCCCGCCGGCTGGGCATCACGCGCGGAAGTCTGCGCAACAAGATGCGCGACCTGGGCGTGCAGATCGAGCAAATTGTCGACGTCGGCGAGTGAGCGTTGAGCTGCGCGACATTGCCCAGCCGCCCGCTCTAGCCGGACGGCCACGCCGTCCGGGCGCCCGGCGAGCGTGGCTCGCCGGCTAGCTGGGATTGGCGGCAGCGACAACGCTGTCAGAAGATCCGCAGTTTCCACCCCAGCACGAAGCCGATGCCGAACGCCCACATGGCCACGATCTCCGGTCGCTCACGGGCGTAGAGGGTGAAATAATCCAGTGCCGCCTCGTGCCCTTCGGCGGAGGGTGCGACCTGCCCGCGGCTATTGGAGGCGGCGCGGGTTGGCTTTTTCTGGCGAGTTGTATCGGCCATCGGAAAAACTCCTTGGGGTTATCAGGCAATCAGGGCGGCGACACGCTAGGGCTTAACCCCCGGCGACGGCGCTGATCGGGACAGGACTTGTTTCAGCCATTGTACATTTCTAGTCAGTTCAACTTTGAATCGGGTAAACGTTCCCCGCTCGCGCTTCAGAATTCGCCACGCCGCCAGGCCACAGATACCCGCCAGCGTCAGCCCCGCGGCGGCGGCGATCAGCAGCGACGCGGCGACGGGCAAGCCCGCGAACTCGACGAGGCAATAGGCCAGCCCCATCAGCGCGACCGGCATGCTCGCCAGCGCTAGGATGACGGCGGCGACGACCAACGCCGCCGCGGGCCCCACGCATCGCCGCAGCCATTCGCGCAGATCGACCTGCAGTAGCTCGGCCTGCAGCTCGCAAAGCGTGATGACGTCCTTGGCGAGTTGATTCAAGCTGCGCCGCAGGACGCCGGTCGGCGAGGAATTGTTTGTATGGTGGTTGGCGTTCATAGTCCCTTCACCCATCGTCCCAACGCCAGACCGCCGGCGAAGGCGGTCGCCAGGCTCGCGGTTGGATATTTGCCGATGCACTCCGCGGCGTGTTGGAGTAGGCGCTCGCCGACGTTGGTTGTCCGGCGGCACGTGATCTCGCAACGTCGTGGCGCCGTTGGTGCTGGCGGGCACGCGAAATTCCAGAGGAAGTCGATTGATCATCGCGGTTTGCTCGCATGCTCAAAGGAAGACCTGTCTCCGCCATCGGCCGGCGTGGCGCCGCCGCCCAAGCGATGAGCAATAAATGACGCTGCGCTGCGGGCCGCAATCGGTCCGAGAACGGTAATCAATTTCATTGCCAAACCGCCCCCCGGGGCGGACACAGCGGCCGTGGGAACGGCAGAGCGACCCGGGCTCCACGCGGCGGCCAATTTCTTGATGTCAAAACGCTTCGAGGGTTGCACTTGTTTCACTTGTTTCAGCAGTTCCCGGCGGCGCGGTGCGGCGAGCAACCCGACGGCGAATGCCGACCCCACGCACAACCAGGGGTAGCGCTTAACGTAATACCGCCAGTCGGAGAGCTCGTGCGCGCTGTCGACGATGCCGTCGACGTCGGCGCCGACATCGCGCCGGATATCCCGCATTTGCCTGCGAATCTCGTCGGCGGAATCGCTCATGTGAACCCTTAAGGCGACAACGGCGCGGTCCCTGGTGCGGACGACCTTCGACGGCGGTCACCATGGCGCACGACGCCCTCCCTGGCGTCGCACTTATTCTCCGGAGCCGCCGAAGGTTCGGCGGCAGATTTCATTGAGCGCCCTGAAGCTGTCGGAGCGAACTAAACCGGGGGTCGGCCTCGCAAAGCTCCGGCCACCGCGCTGATCGAGAAACAGCACGATGAACACGAAAAACAAGATTTGGGCGACGCCGGCGAAGTTCGCCGCGATGCCGCCGAAGCCGAAGATGCCGGCTATCAGCGACAACAACAACAAGGCGATGGCTAACTGTAACATGTGACTCGCCTCCTCTCATGGAGAGTAGAGAAACCGCCTCCTTGATCAAAATTTGGGTAATTCAAATAACGCTATTTGGATCGAATCAGAATCCCGATCACCACGCCCGTAATCAGGCCTGCCCCGAAGCCCACCGCGAGCGACTCCATGGGCCGGCGTTGAATTATCTCTTCGGTTTGTTCGTAGCCGCCGCGCACGTAGTCGGCGGCGCGGCCTGCGACATCCTCGGCCGAGCCAACCGCCTGCGAGGCATAGCCGCGGACCGCCTCGGCCACGCGGCTGACGGCCCCGGCCGTGTCGCCGGCGAGCTCGTCGAGGAAATCCTCGACGACTTCGCGCGCTTCGCCAGTCTTACGCTGGATCAGCCCGACGAGCTGGTCGACGTTTCCACGAGCTTTCTGCAGTTCGTCTTTGGTCACCTCGCCCCATTTTTCGTGGAGCTTTCCTTTGATCTCGTTCCAATTGCCTTCGAGAGTTTGCTGGTTCACAGCCATCGTGGGATTCCTTATGTCGAGCCGAATGCGTTCGGGTAAATTCCCGCAGATGGAGTTTCGCAACTTCCATGCCACAGAGACGGCGCGCAGGACGCCAGCGATCATGCAGGGGCGGAAAATCGCCGAATTGTCCGGATTTTTCGGGCTTCCCGGAGGCGCCGCGGCTTGTCGCCCCAGGCGAGGTGCTTGTGCGGCGCTCATGCTGGTCGCGCACGGACCCTGCTTCGCGATTTTGCGCACGACCACGCGCGCGGCCTTCAGCCGTTGGCGACGGTAAGCATCACCGTGCTGAGGTCGACGGAGTTGGGGCCGATCATCACGTCGAACTCGCCGGGTTCGACAACGAATTCCATGTCGATATTCCAGAACGACAGGCTGCGAGGCGTGATGTCGAGCGCAACGGCGCGACTCTGGCCTGGCTCGAGCGTGATGCGCTGGAAGCCCTTAAGCTCCTTGACCGGGCGGGTGACCGAGCTGACGCGGTCGCGGATGTACATCTGGACGACCTCGACGCCCGTGCGGTTGCCGACGTTGGTCACGTCGACCGTCACCCGCGTGGATTCATCGGGACGGATCGTCGATTTCTCCAAACGGGGGGGGCCAAAGGCGAACTTCGTGTAGCTCAGGCCGAAACCAAACGGATAGAGCGGCGCCACCTCGTCGAACAGGTACCCGCGGCGGGCCGACGGCTTGTAGTTGTAGAAGCACGGCAGATGGCCCGCCGAGCGGGGGATGGTCATCGGCAGCTTGCCGCCGGGGTTGGCGTCGCCGAAGAGAGTCTGGGCGACGGCCGGGCCGGTTTCCTGGCCGAGGTACCAGCACTGGAGAATGGCGGCGGCTTTCTCGGTTAGGTTGCGGATCGAGAGCGGCCGGCCGCCAAACACGAAGGCGACGATCGGCTTGCCCACCGCGGACAGCGCGTCGACCAGGTCGTCCTGCCGGCCGACCATGTCGAGCGACGTGCGATCGCCGAGGTGGTTGCCCATCCAGGCTTCGCGCGAGGTCTGCTCGTTGCCGCCGACGGCCAGCACGATGGCGTCGGCGCGCTGGGCCACTTTCACCGCCTCGGCGATGCTGCGGCGATCCTCGGCGGGGTCGCTGGGGGTGACCTCATCTTGCTGCCACGAACCGCCGATGGTGATCTTGCAGCCTTCGTGGTGGAGGATTTCGACCGTGCTTCCGGCGCGCTGGCGGATGCCTTCGAGCACGGTGGTGCAGTACTTGGGCTTGCCGCTGTAGCCGCCGAGGAGCGGCCGGTCGGCGTTGGGGCCGATGACGGCGAGCGTCTTGAGCGTCGACGGGTCGAGCGGGGCAACGCCGTTGTTCTTCAACAGCGTGATGGTCTTTAGCGCCGCTTCGAGCGCCAACGGGCGATGGGCTTCGTTGCCGACCAGGCGTTCGGCTTCAGCGGGGTCGACGTAGGGGTCCTCAAACAGGCCGAGCTTGAACTTGTACTCGAGCATGGGCGCCACCAGTTCGTCGAGCTCCGACTCGGCGAGCGACCCGTCGCGCACGAGCTCGACGAGGTGGGCGTAGCAGTCAGGCTCCGGCAGCTCGATGTTGACGCCGGCCTTCACGGCCAGCCGCGCCGCTTCCCTGCCGTCGGGGGCCAGGTGGTGGCCGTAGAGTTCCGGCCGCTCGGCCAGTTCGCGGATGGCGTAGTAGTCCGAGACGATGAATCCTTGGAAGCCCCAGTCGCGGCGGAGCACGTCGCGGAGCAGCCAGCGGTTGGCGTGCGATGGGACGCCGTCGATTTCGTTGTAGGAGGCCATCACGCTCATGGCCCCGCCGCGATCGAGCGCTTCGCGGAAGGTGGAGAGGAAGGTTCGCGCGAGCACGCGCTCGGACACGTTGGCCGGGGCGCAGTTGTTGCCCGACTCGGGCTGGCCATGGGCGGCGAAGTGCTTGAGCGTGGCGATGACGCGCTTCTTGTCACGAAACTTGCCGTCGCCCTGGAACCCTTGAACGGCGGCGACGCCCAGTTGGGCCACGAGGTACGGATCCTCGCCGTAGGTTTCCTCGACGCGGCCCCAACGAGGGTCGCGGGCCACGTCGACCACCGGCGTGAGCGCCTGGTGCGTGCCCCGCGCGCGGGCTTCGTGGGCCGTGAGCGTGAACACGCGATTGACCAGGTCGGGATCGAACGTGGCCGCCAGACCGATGGGCTGCGGGAAGCTGGTGGCGTCGATCGCGGCGTGGCCGTGGAGGCATTCCTCGTGAAAGATTACCGGGATGCCGAGGCGGCTGGTCTCAATGAAGAACCGCTGGATGGCGTTAGTCAGCTCGGCGGTCTCGCGGGCGTTCTTGCCGCCGGCGGCGTCGCTGGGCCGGCCGACCTGGCCGAGGCCATGGCCGTGGCCAAAGTTGGCTTTCGCCTTGGCGGGATCGAACTTGCCGGCGTCGTCCAGCAGGAGCTGCGCCTTCTTCTGCCAGATGCACGTCATCTGTGCGGCTTTTTCCTCGAGCGACATGCGCGAGGAGATTGGCGACGCGCTCGGCGACGGGCCGTGCGGCGTCCTGGTATGGCAGTTTTTCTTTGGTTGTGGTCATGGATTGAGCCGTCGGGCACCGCGCGTTGCGCGGCGGGGTTTTGCGGTTTTGCGCGGGAAATAGGGGTCCCACATAAAACGCTGCAGAACCCCTGACTTCTGCGCGTGGCGAGAAGCGTCGGGAGCGGCGATTGCCGGGCGGCGCCGGTTGGACGTGGGCGCATAAGACGGCGCTTTATGCGTTTTTTCAAGGGCGTCGCGAAGGGTTCGTGCGGCGCAGAAGGGTAGGAGGGAGGTTAAGCCGGCAGCGGGCGTCCGCGCGTGGGTATGGTTTGCCTCACCCTGCCGTTGAGGACGGCGTTTACGCGGCGGATGGGGCGGGTGTTTTAACATGGGGCGGCTTGCGGCGTGGCACGGCGTGTGCGTGAGGCGGGCGTGTCGGCGGTTCCTGTGTAGCACAGGTCGTGGCCCATTTTCAACAACTTTTTCGCGCGAATTTATGGCGCTATGGCGGCGGCTTTTTGAGAGGTCAGCCAACGCGCGGGGAGCTTAATCTAGCAGCGGACCTGGAGTCGCAACGAGGTAGTCCCGGTTGCCCGTCTACCGTTGATGACTTGACTCCCGTCCCCTTTATTCCCCCCGATCTCATCATCACGTTCCTTTTTCAATGGTGACCGTGCATGGATCACAGACGGCACGGTCCGTGAGTGCATGGTTGGTGTATGGAGCCCCGGACGCCAGTTCATCGATCTCTACCTTGATCGGACCGGCAGGCAGCTTGCCCAGCGGAATTAATGCAAAATGCACAGTTACTTGCGCCGATTGATGGAGGATGATTTCGTATCGGATGGTAATGCGGTTATCGGAGTGACGCACAGAGCGAATACATACGTATCCCGGCGCGGCATAGGAATAAAAGACAAGAGAAACTTCCTTACCGGCAGGAAGGCTCTTAGCCGGGGGCTTGCCGTCCACGAGGACACTGGCAGCATTTCGGAGGGCTTCTTTGCCCTCGCCGGCCACTAGGAAGCACGGGCCAGCTTTTGCATGTTCTTCCGTGCGGTTCATGAGGACCCGGCAATTTTTGTAATTGTGGTTTCGCCAACGCCTTTGCGAGGGGCCAAGTCCCCCACATTTCGGGTCCCAATCATCTTAAGCGCCCAAATGTCTTTGAGCGGAATCTCGATGAGCTTGTCTGATTCAGCCCGTACGATTGAATGGCCAATCGCCAAGAGGGCGAACAGGGACGCTAATAAGCGAGCCATGAGTATGCCTCTTCCGACTGATCGATAAAGCAACATCTCTTCTGTAATTTGGCGGTTTGATTTGGGGGCGGATCAGTAGGTTTCCATGGAGAGATAGGATCGGTTGGTTTCCCAGTCTTCGCTGATTTCCATGAGGACGGCGGTGACGAGTCGCAGGGCGCTGTGCTCGTTGGGGAACAGCGTGGCGACTCGGGTGCGGCGTTTGATCTCTTTGTTGATGCGTTCCAGCGAATTGGTGGTTCGCAGCTTGCGGCGATGGGCCGCGGGCAGACTGAGCACGGTGAGCGATTCAGGGACGTTCGCCTCCAGCCAGGCGGCCAGCTTGGGCGCCGCCGAGGCGTACTTCGTAACGAGCTGAGCGAGTCGTCGGTCGGCCTCGGCTCGATCGCCGGCGTCCAGGACGCTGCGCAGATCGCGGGCGACCTCGCTCCGCATCGCCAGCGTGGGAACGTAGTGCAGGGCGTTTTGAGCCAGGTGGAACTGGCAGCGTTGCCACGGCACGCCGGCGAACCGCGCCTCGCGGGCGGCTTCCAGCCCGGCGTGATCGTCGCTGACGATGTACCGCACGCCGTGCAGGCCGCGGTCCTGCAGCGAGGCCAGGAACTCGCGCCAGTGGACTTCGGCCTCCGACAGCGAGACGCTCACGCCGAGAATGGATCTCCCTCCTTCGGGCGTGACGCCGATGGCGACCAGCACGGCGCAGGAGACGACCGCTCCGCCGTGGCGAATCTTCTCGTAGCGGGCGTCGAGGATCAGATACGGCGTCTCGCCCAGCGGGCGGTTCCGCCAGGCCGCCAGTTCCTCGTCGAGCAAGGCCGCGGCGCGGCTCACCTGGACGCTGCTGACGTCCAGCCCGCACAGTTCCTGGGTGATGGCGGCGACCTTGCGCGTGGAGACGCCCTGGACGTACATCTCGGCCACGGCCAGCTTGAGGGCCCGTTCGCTCCGCTCGCCCCGCTCCAAGACGGTGGGGTAAAACTCGACGCCGCGCGTCTGCGGGACTTGAAGCTCAAGCTTCCCGAGCCGGCTGGCGACCGTCTTGGGCTTAAAGCCGTTGGCGTGGCCGCGACGCTCGCGGGTGCGCTCGTAGGGTCCGGCTCTCAGGGCTTCGCTGCGCTGGAGCTTCATGGCTTCGTTCAGCAGAATCTCCATGGCCTGAGACATGCCTCCGAAGCCGTGGTCGGCGAGCAGTTGGACGATCGCGTCGAGTTCGGTAGATTGCGTCTGGCGGGTCATGCGTGCTTCCTTTCATTGCTTAGAGCACAACGAATAGGAAACCGTCTTGGCCCGTCCCTTTCAAGCCGCTCGCCACGCGAGGCGATCGCTTCCGCTACGGTCGCTGCGCTCCCTGCGCTCCAGCGATCGCCTCGCGTGGCTTTTACAGAACAAATGATGCACTAACGACTGATTTACAGATTTTGGAATTTGGAAATCAAAGCGGAGACTACAGTTTGGAATCTGGGGTTCCGAAGACTCAACCCCAGCCACCCGCCGATTGATATTGAGCTACCCAGAGCAGTGGCGGGCATCAGCAGGAGGATCAATAGGTATCTCATTTCTTCTCCACGGTAAATGAGAAGGGCGTACACACCCTTTGGGAAGATGGTCTCTGTTGTTCAGATGTAATGCCCACGTCGTATTTTCCGGCGGTAAGTTTCCCTAGTGGAATCAAGGCAAAGGTTGCGGTGACGTTCGCTGTCTCCCGCGGCCTGATGCGATAGAAGATTTGGATGCGCTGACCGCGACGATAGACCTTGTGAACTCGAATTGCTTCCCCCGTTTGGTGCGAAAAGAACACAAGAGTTACATCGCCTTCGGGTAATACGGACTGGGATTTTTCCTTGAGACGGGCAAGCGTAGCGTTCTTGAGAGCCTCTCGGTCGGACCCGGAGACGGCAAAGCCCGGGGCCGGCTTCTTCGCTCTGGAACTGAGAGTGCTTCCGAACTGACCTGCGAGTGACTTCTTTTGCAGTGCGGCCTGTTCGTCCGTTGGATGCTTTTCGATGTCTTTGTAAATTTCGGGCTCAAGCTCGTGAATGTTGCGGGTTTCCGGTTGGTCGAGCGCCAGATGTCTTTGAGCGGGATCTCGACGGGCCTGTCTGATTGAGCCAGTACGGTTGAAGGGCCAATCGCAAAGACGGCGAGGGTCGCGAATAAGCGAGCCATGAGAATGCCTCCTTCCTTTCACTGATTTTACTGGTTTTAGAATTTAGAAATCAAAGCGATTTTGTGAATTCTGGATGAGGATGTACGAATGAGAAGTTAGGTGTAATGGGCGCCTGCTGTCATTGGGTGAACACCCCAATACGGGGTACCTCTTACGCGGGGCTGATCACTTCCGAACGAATCTTTCCATCGCGATCAGTAGTGTCCCAATAAAAACGAATCCACGTTCCGCCTCGTGGCTTTGGTTTGATGCCTTTCACCGTTTCCCACGTTGTTTCGCCGGGCATGCGGCCTTTCTTGAATGACCCTGTGCGAATGAAGTTTTGCTTTTTCTCAACAATTGTGTCCTGATTCGTCACTTCCCAAAAGAAAGAAGAAGGGGGACGGGAGTCAATTTCAGATTAACTCACGTCCCCTTTCCCGCACCCGCTTCTTTCGCGTTGGAATCTGGGGTTTCGAAGACTCAACCCCAGCCACCCGTCGTCGTCCCCTTTCCGTTCGTCACGTACGGAGTTGATACTGAAAGATGTTGTGAATGGCATGAAAACAGGCTTAAGATTGCCATGGGCGATACCGGAGGCCGTCGAATTTCGGCTCACCGCGCAGAAAGAACCACATGTACAAACTTCCATCTGATTTTGACGCGAACATATTCGTTGGAAGAACGCTTGAGTGTGTTTCATTCAGCGTAAACACCATTCATTTTAGTTTCGGCGACAAGCTATCGATTACAGTAACGTCAACCCTTGAGCACCAGATGTGCGGCGGCCAATTTGTGATTCAGCAAACAATCCCCATTTCCGAATCAAAGCTCATGCAACTAGCTGAGCACGCAGTGGTTCGCGCAAGGGGACGAGGAAGGAACGTTAACGATTGAATTTGACAATGGCCATGTGCTACGTGTGTTCGATAACCAGCCCCACTACGAGTCATACTCAATTCACGATGGCCGACGTGAAATTCACGTTTGACATTCAATTCCACTGTAAATGAGTCCCGACGCCTTGGGATCAGCAGTTAGAGGGTTCAGAACTATTCACGGACCTTGCCGCAAATAATTCTGACGTCCTTTTACGCCCGCGCTGCACAGCCGGCAGTGGAGACTGATGGTCATGATGCCAGTTGGAAGGCGATTAACTCAGTTTGGCTTCGGACTGCTCGCGCTTACAATTGCCGTCCTAATAACGGTTCGCTTTGCAACGAAATCCCGATCGCATGACAAAGAATATCGCGCAAAGCTAGTTCAAGCGGTCGTTACCCAATTAGCCAACCTGGGTGGTGGCCCATCAGATTCGCCTTTGTATGGCAGTTTATTAACTTCACTTTCTTGGAATTCGAATGACAGGCATGTCAAGAGTTGGCGAGTGTTCGTTGCAGGAAGCATTGATACGTTGAAGTCGCCTGAAGAAGGAGATGTGTATACGCTTTTCTGCCTGCAAAAATCGCCTCCTAATCAAAGAATTGTCCGACTTATGGCCATCACCGGTGTCGACAGTGCCTATGAAAGAATGCGAACTTCAAATTGGAGGAGTATTTGCTCCGTCGCTCCAGACACGATTATCGTCATTGAAGTAACGGGTGCTAAAGTGAACTGGACCGATCCTGGGGATCTGGATCCCGACGTGGTCCCCCACGTAATTCATCCGAAGAACGAACTAGGAATTGGCGCCAATTTTCCGCAGGATGGATTTCTTGTCGGCTTTTTGGATGGAGTCGTGTGGGCACTCGATGAGTCTACGCCGTATGGCGACGTGGCAAAGTTCTTCACTGTTGAGGGCGCCGTAGCGAATGACCGTGAGAAGGTACTTCGGCCACATGTCAAATTGGAGTTGCTTTCCTTAATGCCGGATGTCTCTCGAGTGCTCAAGACGCCGTGAGGGAGAAAGAGGGGCATTCTGGTTTTCTAAGAAAGTGGGTGGCCGTTCACGGCGGAATCGGCAGTAGGGATGGTGCTGCTTGGTTTGTGAAGTGAGCGACGATCGAGCGATAGAGGAAGTCGAACGCCGAGCGGCCCTGTTCGGCGCAGGTGGCCAGCACGGTCCAGATGCGCTCGCACCAGCGGCGGCCGGCCTCGCCGCGAGTCCCCTGGGTGATCTTGCGATCGATTACCACAAAGCGGAACCGTTGTTCCATGGCGTTATTGGTTGGCTCAACACCGGGAGTCTCCAGGAAGCGGAAGTAGTGCTCGGCGTGTCGACGAAACCGCTGCGCTATGTTCTGCGCTTCACTTCGGCACGGCGGACGCCTCGCCACCTTGAGCACGGCCCGCTTGGCCCGCTCAGTCTCGCGGTGCCAGCGTTCGGCAGGCAGCTGGTCACGGCAGTGCCAGATGCGGAAGAGGCGTTTGATCGTCGCCAACAGTTTCTCGCCGAAACGGCGCGTCGGCGCGTTCGGCAGCGTCACGAGGAATTTTACGTCCCGGATCAGATGCGCCCAGCAGAACTGCATGGTCGCTTGGGCGTCGTCGAGGAATTTGCGGTACGCGCTGTGGTAGTCGCAGCCGACAACGCCTGGGAAGCTTTCGCCAAGGAACTCCTTCAGCACGTCCGAACTCCGCGCCGTGTCGATGTGGAACCAGGTGTATCCTGGCCGCCCTGCGACATGGAAGCCCCAGGTCCAAAGACACTGGCCGTTCTCGGGGTGGCCCGTTTCATCGACGTTGACCACGGCCTGGCCCGGCAGGGCGCCTTCGACTTGTTCGTAGCTCGCCGCCAAGGCCTCGCTCGCCTTGCGGACGATCTTGGCCAATTGCCCTGTGGAGATCGGCAAAGGCAAAACGTCGGCGAGGAAGGTTTCGATCACCCGGTAGCTCATGTGGCACGCGCCCTTCTGGTACGCGATCAGCGCCGAAAGCCGCGGACCCACCAGCCCAGCACGCAACACTTCGTCGGGAAGCGACGCCGCCGATACCTCGCCTGTCGGGCGGTAAAGATACAGCCGCGCGCGATGCTCGGTCACTTCGAAGAGCTTTTCGACCAAGTCCACCTGTTGAATCGTCTGGAACTCGTCGAGCGGTTTCCAGTCCGACGTCAGCGACGATTCCGGCCACTCGTAGATCCAGACGGCATCGACCTCCTCCGGCCGAAATGGCGTCCGCTCGTGCCGCTGGTGGCCCGGTTGACCACCCAGCCGTCGCTTCCGCTTTCGTCCCCGAGCGGCCTGGACCGCAGGTCGCGGCGGCTTGACGATGTCGCTGGAAGGCGGCTTCGAAGAGGTCGACGAATCCTTCCGGGCCGCCGCCAACTGTTTCTCCAGCTCCACGATTCTCGCCAACGCCTCGGCCAGCAGCCGTTCGAGTTCGGCCACCCGCCGAGCCAGACGTTCGCACTTCGGGCAGGTCTTCGGTCGCGTCCCCATGACGCGACAACTTAGTTCAAGAGACCAAAATCCACCTATGGCAATTCGAAAACCCGTGAACGGCTACGAAAGTGGAACGTCACCTTTTTCTCCCGCTCCAACAGGTCGCGCCACGACCCGCGATAGCGCTCACGGCTCTAAAATCTGGTAATCAAACCAGGCAAAGTCGGTGGGCGTCGTCGACGGTTTGCCGTTGCCCGTGGCGTACATGCCGATGTAGACGCCGGTGAAGCCGCCAATAGCCTCGCTGGCCAGGTCGCGAGTTGGCAAGTTGCCGGCTGTTCCCAAGAGCAGCATTGTTTCGTCTTTGCCGCTGCCGTAGCTCGCCGCGAAGCGGTAAAGGCTTTCCGCTTGGCTGGCCCCCACGGAAAGCGTGAGGTCGCCTGGCGGCACATCGACAAATTGGATCGGCTCGGCGATCTTGCCGTCGAGAACCTTGCGCAGAAACAGCTTGCGACGGCCGTCGCGCAGCGTGACGCCGAGGTCGACATGGTTGGCGTCGTTTCCGCGCAGCGTGAGGCCGGCCTCCTCGTTTTCCTGCTGCGGCTCGAACGACAGAAGCGTTTCAGCGGCGAACGAGAGCGCCGTCTGCCGACGGCCGACGAACGCGGACGAGTCCTGATCGCTCATGGTCACCGCCGAGCCACGAAGGCGCAAAAAGCCAGGGCGCTCGGTAAGCGACCAATCGCCGTCGTGGGGGTTGCGGAGGAAGTTCCACGCCAGGTCGAGTTCAGGCGAGTCGAAGTCGTCGCGCGTCTGTTCCGCGGGCCACGGATGCGGCGGAAGCTTGGGCGCCGGCATTTCGAGTTCGATTCGGCCGTCGTCGCCAATCGATGGCCAGCCGTCGTCGCTCCACGTTACCGGCGCTAACATGGTTTCGCGGCCGATCGTGTGAAATCGCCCGCCTTGCGGCCGGATGCCGAGGCAGACGGCCCACCAACCGGCGGGAGTTTCGACAAGATCGGCGTGGCCTACCGCTTGAATCGGATGATCGGGACGATTCGCGTGCGTGAGGATCGGGTTCCGCGGGCAGGGCTCGAAGGGCCCCATCGGCGATTCGATGCGGGCCACGGTCACCATGTGGCCGTAGCTCGTGCCGCCTTCGGAGACGGTGAGATAATACTTCCCGCGGAACTTGTAGAGGTGCGGACCTTCGGGCCACACGCCGCCCGTGCCGCGCCACACTTCCTTCAATTCGCCGAGCAGCTTGCCGGCCTTGAGGTCGATCTCGCACTGGGCGATCGAGCCGTCGGCCATGCCTTGGTGGCGCGTGTAATAGGTCTTGCCGTCGTCGTCGAAGAACAGCGAGGGGTCGATGCCCTCGCGATCGAGCCACACCGGGTCGGACCACGGCCCGGCGGGGTCGCGCGGTGACGTAAAAATTGCCGCCGCCGTCGACCAGGGTGGTCACGAGGTAAAACGTGCCGTCGTGCCAGCGGAGCGTGGGGGCGTACACGCCGCCGGAGGGGCGCATCTTATCGAGATTCAGTTGGCTCGGCCGCGTGAGACAATGGCCGATCTGCCGCCAGTGGACGAGGTCGCGGCTATGAAAGATCGGCACGCCCGGGAAATACTCGAAGGAGCTGGTGACCAGATAGTAGTCGTCGCCGACGCAGCAGACGCTCGGGTCGGGGTAGAAGCCGGGGATGACGGGATTGCGGAACGTCGCCGGCGCGGCGGCGAGCGCGGCGTAGGGCGACGAGAGGCACGCCAGGAAGGCAATGAACCATTGCCTGACGCGGCGCGCCTGCCCCGTCGTCGTCGCCCCACGCTCGCGCCGTTTCATGGCCGGCCGGCCGTCTTGACGACCGCCTGGAACGCCGGCTTAGGCTTCAACTGGCGGTCGAACAGCAGCGGATAGTTGTTGCCGCCGGGGGGCATGAAGTTGAGCCACGACTGGCCGTCGTGCACGCCCCAGAACGTGACGCGGTCGAGCTTGTCGGCGTGCTTGACGAAGATCTTGAAGATGGCGGCGTAGCGTCGGGCGAGCTTCTGCTGCATCTGGGGCGGCAACTCCTTGGCGTAGGGATTGCTGCCGGGGCGCCGACCGGGGTTTCGGGTGACTTCGGCGTCGGTGCCTTCGTCGGCGTGGCGGACGACGTTGATGTCGAGCTCGGTAATCATCAGCTTGACGCCGAGCTTGCCGTACTCGGTGAACATGTGGTCGATTTCTTCCAGCTTCGGGTAATCCATGCCCCAATGGCCTTGCAGGCCAATGCCGTCGATGCGGACGCCTTTTTTCTGGAAGTCGCGGACGAGCTTCGACACGGCCTCGATCTTCTCGGGATACCATTCGTTGAAGTCGTTGTAGTACAGCTCGGCGTCGGGGTCGGCGGCGTGGGCCAGGCGGAAGGCCTGCTCGATGTAGTCGTCGCCGATGGCCGCGTGCCAGGGTTCGCCCCGGTTGGGCCACTCGCCGACCGGGCCGCTGCGGAACTGGCCCTTGTCGTCGATGGCTTCGTTGACGACGTCCCAGCCGTTGATGCGGCCTTTGTACCGGCCGACCACGGTGGTGATGTGTTCCTTGAGCCGCGCCAGCGCCGTCTCGCGGTCGAGCGGCTTGGCGTCCTTGCCCTCGAACGCCCAATCGGGCGTCTGGTTGTGCCAGACCAGGCATGTGGCCGACGATGAACATGCCGTGCTTCTGGCCCCACTCGACATAGCGGTCGGCGGGCTCGAAGTTGTACTTGTCCGGGTCGGGGTGGACCTCGGCCCACTTGAGGCAGTTTTCGGGCGTGGTGGTGTTGAACTGACGGGCGACCAGCTCTAGGGCCTGCGGCTCGTCGCCACTGATTTGCGCGGTGCTGAGGGCGGCGCCGACGCGGAAGTCGTCGGCGAAGACGGCTTTGAGGGCGGGCGGGTCGTCGGCGCGGGCGAATGCTGCCATTGTCATAGCTGCCGCGAACACAAGCGAGGTTCTCAAGCAGGACCTCCACCCGAGGCCATCGCGAATCCCCTCAGGTCCCCTCCCCTTGACGGGGAGGGTTAGGGAGGGGTGTTGCAGTTGAAATGATGAAACCATTGGAACTTCCATCCCCCCTCCCCATCGCTTCGCGACCGGTAGCACCTGCGCTCGGTCGCCACTGGCGACCGTGCTCGGTGCTCCCTCCCCGCCGAGGGGAGGGGGCCGGAGGCGATTTTTCAGGCGCCCGCGGCCTGGCGGCGCTCGGCCAGGTCGGCGGCGATTTGTAATGTCAGGTTTTTGTTGATCTTGTACGCCATCAACAGCGCCGTGCAGACGGCGAACAACATGGCGGGGTAAACGCTCGAGATCAATCGGATGCCCTCAAGGGTGGCGGGCGTTTGCTCCTTGTTGGGTGCGTAGCCGTAAGAGTCCAGCAGCATCAACAGCACGAAGGCGCCCAGGCTGAGGCCGGCTTTCAGGGCGAAGCCGATCGTGGCGAAGATGATGCCCGTGGCCCGCCGGCCGGTCTTCCACTCGGAGTAGTCGGCCACGTCGGCGAACATCGACCACAGCACTGGAATCGTCGGACCATACGCCACGCCGCCGGCGATGGTGAGCAGTATCATCCAGCCGACCTGATCCGGCTTCACGAGATTGAACAGCGCGGCGACGACGGTCATGAGGGCGAACCCCACGACGGCGATCGTCTTCTTGCCATACGCGCGCGACAGCATGGGCGAGAGCATGATCATGGCGATGAACACAAGCTTTTCCATGACGCCGATCACGCTGTACGCGACGTCGGCGACGTTGGAGCCGGCCAGGGCCGAGCGGTCGGCGTGCACGATCCACCCCATGAACTCGAGCAGTCCGCCGGGCGCGGGGCGCCTGCGGCGAGCGGCGGCGCCGTGAGGCCGAGCCAGGCGAGCCAGTCGTACATGGCCGCCTTGTCGGCGTAGTAGATGTAGTAGTTGTAAAACGGCGCCGCCGCGGAGCGAGAGGATCGTGAAGTGAATCAGCGTCATAATGAACATGGCGATCCACGGGCGGTTGGTTAGCAAATCGGCGAAATCCTGCGCGGCGCTTGATTTGTGCTCGACAGGGGCTTCGACGCGTTCGCGGGTGGTGGCGAACGTGATCAGGAAGAACACCACGCACACCACCGCCCACATGCCCATGGTGATTTGCCAGCCGGTGGCGCGGGCCGTGGCGCCTTCGCCGTACGCGGCGGCAAACTTCGCGACCAGCGGCAGCGTGAAGCCGGTGACGATCAGTTGCGCGAGGTTCACCGCGACGAAGCGATAGGAGTTCAAGCTGGTGCGCTCGTGGACGTCGCCGGTCATCACGCCGCCGAGCGCCGAGTAGGGCATGTTGTTGGCGGAGTACAGCGTCATCAAGAGCACGTTGGTGACCAGCGCGTAGATGACGAGCGAGTTGCCGCTTAAGCCGGTCGGCGTGGTGTACGCCAGAAACATGACGACGCCCCAGGGGATAGCGGTGGCGAGGACCCACGGACGGAAGCGGCCCCATCGCGTGCGGGTGCGGTCGGCCAGCACGCCCATGACGGGATCGAAGAAGGCGTCCCACAGCCGCGCTCCGAGCAAGATGGCGCCCGCCGTGCCGGCGGCAAGGCCCATGACGTCGGTGTAGAAATTCGCCTGGAAGAGAATCATCGTCATGAAGACGAAGTTCGCCGCGGCGTCGCCCAGGCTGTAGCCGAGCTTTTCGACGACCGAGAGCCGGTCGGAAGCGGTTGCGGTCGACGGCTGGGGCATCGTGCACCCGGTTGGGGGCGGGGGACTCGCGCACTGAGAAGACGCCGCGGTCGCAAGTGAGAACGGCGTCGCACGGGGCCGCCAGCGCCTGCGAGATTTGTGAGTATAGCCGGGGAAAGGAGAGGGGCGATCCGCTTTCGCGAATAAAATTGTCGCGATTGCGAAACGCGGGTGGGTGGCACGCCCTGAATCCTCGAAGGGCGTGGCGAGGCGCACCGACCACGCCCTTCGGCGGACCTCAGGGCGTGCCACCCTCAGTTGGCGCCGCGGACTCCTCGGCCGACCTCGGAGTGACTTGTGCTGGCAAAGTTCAGCTGGCCAGCTGAGTTCTGAACTTGCGCGGCGTCGTGCCCACGCGGCTGTGGAAAAACTGGATGAAGTAGCCGGTGGAGCCGAAGCCGGCGATCTCCGCCACCTTCGACACGGGGTAGGTCGTCTCCAGCAGCAGTCGCTTGGCGCGTTCGAGGCGCGTGTTCTGGATCTCTTCGAGGATCGTGCGGCCGATGGTGTCGCGGAAGCGTTTCTCGAGGTTGCGGCGCGACACGGCGACTTCCTGGACGACCGTGTCGACCGAGATGTCGCAGCCTTGCTCGCGATGGATGAATTGCAGCGCCGCGGCCACGTCCTGGTCCTCGACCGCGACGATGTCGGTGGACCGCCGAGTGACCACGTGCAACGCCTCGACCACAATGCGGCGCGGCTTGCGGAGCCGGCCTTGCATCATGCCGTCGAGCAACTCGGCCGCGCGGTAGCCGGCCGTCTCGGCGTTGAGGGCCACGCTCGAAAGCGGCGGGTTGGCCAGGCCGCAGAACACTTCGTCGTCGTCGACTCCCAGCACGGCAACGTCCTCGGGCACGCGCAGCTCGGCGAACTGGCAGGCTTCGAGCACCTGGCGACCGCGATCGTCGTTGCAGGCGAACAGGCCCACGGGCTTGGGCAGGTTGCGCAGCCAGGCGGCGAGCAGGGTTTGCTCCTGCTCCCACACCCGATCGTGCTGCCGCTTGGGCTGCGGGTAGACGTGGGGTTCAAAGCCAAAACTGGCCAGCCGCTCGCGGAAGGCGCGTTCGCGGCGACGGGACCAGGCGCGGTCTTCCAAGCCCACATAGGCGTAGTGGGAAAAGCGGCGCTCCAGCAAGTGGTCGGCCGCGATGCGGGAGACTTCGCGGGCGTCGGAGCTCAGCTCGGAGAAATTCGCCAGCGGGCTGGCCGACTGCATTTGCTCGTCGGTCAACCCCAGCGCGATGGTCGGCACGTCGGCTTCGAGGATGGCGCGCGCAACGCGCTCGTTGGGAATCCGCGCGATGATGCCCGTGCCGCCCCACTGCTTCATCTTGGGCACCGCCTGCTCATAGTCGCCGGCGGTGATATGGAAGCTCCACGGCCCATGGAGCTGGGCGTACCGAGCGATGCCGCGCAGCAACTCGCGGCCGAAGGAGCGCGAGGTCTCGACCAAGAGCGCAACTTTGGGAATCTCGCGCATGAGCTTCGCGCTGAAAGCGCGACGGCGCCGGGGGACTAGGTTCGCTGACGGCGGCGCAGCCGAGCCGCGGGTCTCGTTCTGGCAAGTCTAAGAGAAGTTCCCGTACAGAGTGTCGCAAATAGGTAAAAAAATGTTGTAAATGCGTCGCACGTCCCTGGCGCCCCGCAGCGTTTGCCCAGGCGTTGCCGTCAGCCACGACCGAGAGCCGCGAGGATGGCGTCGGCGTCGTACACGCAGCCGCCCCACACGCCGCCGCCGGCGGCTTGCAGGGCCGCCCACAGCCGGGTGTCGGTCGGTAAATCGGCGGCTTCGCCAAGGTCGTCGCGCAACGGGCGCCGCGCCAACTCGGCGTCGCCCCACGGGGCGCCTGCTCGGTCGGGGCCGTGGCCCACCAGGTCGAGCCGGCCCGAGGCGCGGCGCGAATCGATCATGATTTCGATCCAGTCGCCGTCGCGCAGCTTGCCGATGGGTCCGCCGGCGAGCGCTTCGGGACCCACGTGGCCCACGCACGGGCCGGTCGAGACGCCGGAGAAGCGCGCGTCGGTGATCACCGGCACGTGCTTGCCCCAGGGCAGATGGCGAAGGGCCGAGGTGATTTGGTAAGTCTCCTCCATGCCGGTACCGGACGGTCCGCAACCGACCAGCGCCACCACGTCGCCCCGCTCGATCGGCGGCGCACCGTCGCCTTTGATGGCGGCCATGGCGGCGACCTCGGAGACGAACACGCGCGCCCGCCCGACATGGCGATACACGCCGTCATTGACCAAATCTGGAGCGATCGCCGTCGCCTTAACCACGGCGCCCTCCGGCGCGAGATTGCCGCGCGGAAAGGCGAGAGTTCCGGCGAGCCCGGCACTGCGGGCGCGCTCAGGAGGGAAGATGACGTCGTCGGGGTCGACGCCGTCGCGTCGCTCGAGCGCCTCGCGAAGCCGGGCGCGGCGCTCGGAGCCTCGCCACGCGTCGAGCACTTCGCCCAGCGGACAGCCTGCCGCGGTCAGCATGCCCGTGTCGAGCAAGCCGAGCTCACGCAAGTGAAGCATGACCTCGGGTACGCCGCCGGCGAGAAAAACGCGGACCGTAGGATGATCGAAGGGCCCGTTGGGCAGCGCGCTTACCAACCGCGGCGTGCGGCAGTTGACGTCGATCCAGTCGTCGACCGTCGGCCTGTGCAGCCCGGCGGCGTGGGCCACCGCCGGCAGGTGGAGCAACAGGTTGGTCGAGCCCCCAAAAGCGGCGTGGACGAACATCGCGTTGCGGATCGCGGCGTCGGTCACGATGTCGCGCACCTTCAAGCCCCGCTCGTGCTGCCGCAGGCACGCCGCGGTGGAGCTTTTGGCCAGTTCCAGCCAAATCGGTTGACCCGACGGCGCCAGCGCCGAGTGAGGCAGCGACAGGCCGAGCGCTTCGCCCACGACTTGCGAAGTGGCCGCCGTGCCGAGGAACTGGCACCCGCCGCCCGGCGTGGCGCAGGCCCGGCAGCCGAGCTCGGCCGCCTCCTGAAGGGTGACTAGGCCGTGGGAGTAACGGGCGCCCAGGCTCTGTACCTTTCCCGCGTCTTCGCCCTGCATGGGCGGCAGCGAAACGCCGCCGGGGACAAGCACGGCGGGCAAGTCGCGCACTCCGGCCAGGGCCATCATCATCGCCGGATGGCCCTTGTCGCAGGTGGCCACGCCAATGACGCCGCGCCGCGTTGGCAGGGAGCGGATGAGGCGACGTAGCACGATCGCGGCGTCGTTGCGGTAGGCCAGGCTATCGAACATGCCGCTGGTGCCCTGAGTGCGGCCGTCGCACGGATCGGAACAGAATCCTGCGAACGGCACGCCGCCACGCGCGGCGATCTCGCGGGCCGCGGCCTCGACCAACAGGCCGACCTCCCAGTGGCCGGTGTGGTAGCCCAGCGCCACGGGCGTGCCGTCGGCGCGCGCAGGCCGCCCATCGTGCTGAGCAGCAGGAACTCGGGGCGACCGAGCTGGGCGGGGTTCCAGCCCATGGCCGCGTCCTGCGACCAACCGAACAAGTCGCCGCTGGGCCGGTCGCGGAGCATCTGATCGGTGTAGGGCAGGGCGCCCGCCGGGCCCGCGGCGGTGGTTTGCACGTCGTACAGCGACGCGTCGTCCGACCAGTACCAGGGGCTTTCGGCCATTAAAGGCGCCTTCGCGGAATTGACAGGATCACAGGATTTGCAGGATCGACAGGATGATGCCGAGAGATCAGCGGCATCCCCTCAATTTACCTGTCGTTGCCAAGTAAGTAGACTCTTTTCGGACGGAGCGTGTAACAAAATCGAACCATGAGTCATGCTAGCCGCCGGCGGAAGCCGGCGTTCACTGCGAGTCGCCGCCGGCTTCCGTCGCCGGCTAGCAGGAACCCGGCCACAACCTTCGGACGCCTCCGACCATGCTGCTCTACCGAACTGACGCCGGACCGGTGGTTGAGCACGAGGGCCATTGGCGGCTATTCGAAGCGGATTGGAACGAGTTGGTCAACGACGACCAGCTTGTCGCGACGCTGGCGTCGGGCATACGCTCGCTCACCGCCGTGCCGGGTTTCGCAGCGCTGGCTCAGCGGCCGCAAGCGCCGATTGGCGAGCGACAGGAATTATGGGCCGCGGGCGTCACCTATCTGCGCAGTCGCACCGCTCGGATGGAGGAGTCGGAGACGGCCGGCGGCGGCGATTTCTACGATCGCGTGTACCAGGCCGACGCCCGGAGCTGTTTTTGAAGGCGACGGCCCACCGCGTCGCGGGGCCTGGGCAGTCGATGCATCTGCGGTCGGACTCGAAATGGATTGTGCCGGAGCCGGAGCTCGTGCTGGTCGTGGCGCGAGCGGGCGGATCATCGGCTACACCGTGGGCAACGACCTGAGCTGTCGCGACATCGAGGGCGAAAACCCGCTCTACTTGCCGCAAGCCAAGACGTTCGACCGCTGCGCGTCGCTGGGTCCGGCGATCTTGGTGGCGTCCGAGCCTCTCGGGCCGGATACTGGGATTCGACTCGCCGTGCGCCGCGGCGGGCGGCCGATCATCGAGGACGGCACGTCGCTGGCAAAGATGAAGCGGAAGCCCGAGGAGCTGGTCGAGTTTTTGTTTCGCGACAACGCCCATCCCCACGGCTGCCTGCTGATGACAGGGACCGGCGTCGTCCCGCCGGATGATTTCTCGCTCCAGCGCGGCGACGAGGTCGAGATCACCATCGACGGCATTGGCACGCTGGTCAACGAGATGGAGTAATGTAGTCGTCTCGCTCCGCGAGAAGAATCTCCTCTCGCGGAGCGAGAGGGCTACAAGGATTAGAAGATGGCGATTACAGGCCAGCACTTCATCGGCGGCGAGCGGACGGCGTGGGGCAGACGGCAGTTTTATGCCGTGAACCCGGACGGCGGCGAGCAGCTCGCGCCGCGTTCACCGAGGCCACAACGGCCGAAATCGACCGATGCCTGCAAGCCGCCGAGGCGGCGTTCGCCCGCTTGCAGACGGCCGATTGGGAGACGATTGCCGCGCTGCTCGATGCGATTGCCGACCAGCTCGCCGCAGCTCGCGAAGCGCTCGTCCAGCGGGCTCATTTGGAAACGGCGCTACCGCTTGCGCGCTTGGAGTCGGAGCACGGCCGGACAGTTAATCAGGTGCGTCTCTTCGCGGCGCTGGTCCGCGACGGGTCTTGGGTGCAGGGCGCATCGACCACGCCGACCCGGCTCGTCAGCCGGCGCCCAAGCCCGACGTGCGGTCGATGCTCATTGGCGTCGGGCCGATCGCGGTGTTTGGGGCCAGCAATTTTCCGTTGGCGATTTCCGTGGCGGGGACCGACACGATCGCCGCCTTCGCCGCCCGCTGTCCCGTGGTCGTCAAGGGACACCCGGGGCATCCCGGCACGTGCGAGCTGGCGGCGGAGGCAATTCGCGCGGCAATCGCCAAGGTGGGATTGCCGGCGGGCATGTTCTCGCTGGTGCAGGGCGCGGGCCAGGACGTCGGGCGGGCGCTGGTCGAGCATCCGCTGACCGCGGCGGTGGCCTTCACTGGATCGCTGCGCGGCGGACGGGCGCTGGCAGACGCGGCGGCGGCGCGGCCGCGCCTATTCCTGTCTACGCCGAGATGGGCAGCGTCAATCCCTTGTTCATCCTGCCCGGCGCCGCGGCCGAGCGAGCCGAGGCGATTGCCGAGGGATACATCCAGTCGGTCACGTTGGGCGTCGGGCAGTTCTGCACCAATCCCGGCATGGTGCTCGCCCACCAGGGGCCCGGGCTCGAAAAGTTCCTGACGGCGACGGCCAAGGCGGCCAGCGCGGCGGCGCCGGCCACGATGTTGCACGCTGGAATTCATGCGTCATACCGCGAGGGAGTCGCGCGGCTGGCGGGCATTTCGGGAGTCGAGCGACTCGCGTCGAGCGCCGCCGCGGCCGACGCCGCGCGGCATCAAGCGGCGTGCACCATCTTTACGGCCGACGCGGGGCTGATCGCGCAGCGGCCGGAACTGTGGGAGGAAGTCTTCGGCCCGGCCTCGGTCGTGTTCCGGTGCCGCACGACGCAGGAAATGTACGAGGCGGCCAACCTTTTGGAGGGCAGTCTGGCGGCGGCCGTCCACGGCACGGAGCAGGACTTGCTTGACCACGTCGAGCTCATCCGGCTGCTGGCGCGTAAAGTGGGCCGGATTGTCTTCAACGGGTTTCCGACGGGCTTGGAGATCTGCCCGTCGATGCACCATGGCGGCCCTTATCCGGCGACGACCCACAGCCACTTCACCTCGATCGGGCAGGCGGCGATTTATCGGTTCACTCGGCCGGTGTGCTTTCAGAGTTTTCCCGATTCCGCTTTGCCGCCTGAGCTGCAAGAGGCAAATCCTCGCGGTCTGCATCGTCTGGTGGATGGCCGCCTGGCGCCCTGAGCGCAAGCCGGAGTCACCCCCAGGTCCGCCGAGGGGGCCGCCGGCCCACAGCCATTGCCGAGCCGCGGCAACACCTGCGCCAAAGAAAAACCCCTTTCTTGCGAAGGGGGTTTTCCGAGAACCAAATCTATCGAGGCGCGGCGAACTAACCAACGCGGCGTCGCAGCCCCCCAAGGCCAACCAAGCCGATGGCCACCAAACCCAGCGTCCCCGGCTCGGGAACAAACAAAGTGCGACCGACCTGGAAGCCGTTAAGCAGGGTCGCGCCCTGACTGGTCGAACCGTAGCCATTCGGATCCGACCAATTGTACACAACAACTTTTCCAGTTGCGTCGGCCTTCGTTATGAAGGTAGCCGCAAAATGATACGGGTCCGCGGAGTCGGGACCGGACACCGGCGTACGTGTGATCGTCGGAATCGGGTTCTTGTAGGTTGTCGGCACGTCCGGGGTGGCAGCATTCGCATCGGCGTCAAACCAAATGGGCTGATAAACAGCTTGCGCACCAACGTTGGCGTCCATCCAGGGGCCGGGGCCGTCCACGCCGCCCAGCCTGCTGAGGTCGGTCCACGCGGCGTAGCTTGCCAACTGAGCGCTACCGACGTGGTCGGTTGCATTGTTGAAAGCTGCTTCGCGCGAGAAGCCGGTGAACTCGTAGTTCTGGTTGGGCTGCAGTCCGGAAATCTCCAGCCGGATGTAGTTTTGCCCGAAGCCATTGAGACCTCGTTGAGCGGCAGCGAAGTCCCGGGTGAGATCTAGAAGCGCGCCCCCGTTGGCTCCGCGTTCGCGGGACAAGAGAGTTGAGTTGGGCGCGACGCCCTTCATGTTCACCGTGATGGATCCCTCGGACGTGGCGTAGACATTTGTCAGGCCAGCCGCGCCGCTGTTGTCCCACCGGGCGGGCGCTGCCACGAAGATTCCTTGCCCTGCCTCGAAAGCCTGGTAACCGGCCTGCGTGGGCCCTAACGCTTGGCCGCCGTCGGCGTTGTACCCGTTGACGTCTACTTTAAGAAAAGCAGGAAAGATTGGTGCGGCCACGGCGTGCGCGGCAGTCATTAGCGCGCCTACCGCAAGACAGACATGCAGCTTCCACTTCATTAGACCCCTCCAGATCAGCTTTGCGGCTGAAAAACGAGAAACCAGGTGCTATTCCAAGAGTTACGTAGAAGAGACGCTTCGACCAGCCTTTTTCGTTTATAAATGTGGAAACACTCTTGTCAACACAGGTACGTATTCACAACATTTTTTTGCGTCTATGCCGCATTTTTCATGGGCCGCCCGTGGGGGCGTTAGTCCGTCCCCCTTTGGCAACTTTCCGCAGGTCCCTGCCCAAAAGCATGTCTCTATCCAAACCCCGCGCTGGCCGCTTAGCGCGGCCGTCCCAATGAGTTGGTCCGCATCCACGAAGTTCTCTTAAAAGCGCGTTATCGAACGTAGCAATGCCGCGTCCGCGTTCCTGTCCGCGATCGCAACGTTTTTTTACGCAAACCCGTACTGCATGTCCGGCGCCGGCGGCTAGAATCGAATTCTGTTCTGCGGGGTCAGCTTGTCGCGTGGTCTGGTGAAAATTTCTGAGCATCGAGCGGCACGCTCGTGCGGGGTCCTAGTCATTCGCAAGGTGGGAGCTTTGAGCTGCCACTACAGCGATTTGCGGGCGTTGGGAGGCATGTGTAGCTGCTCGAAACGCGAGCGACTTCGTTGGCAGCGCTCGACGCCGCGCTTTCTTTTCCACGACGCTTGGGCGACGAGTTCGGCGCTTGATACTTACATTGGACCAGCGGGGTAGTGGCGGCACATGAACATTTCGACTGGGGAGCATCAAATGACTGGCAAATTGCAATGGTTGGTTCGCTCGGCAGCGGCGCTGTATTTCGTTTATGCCTGCGGCGGTCTGCCGCGCGTGGCCAGGGCGCTGGACACTCCCAATGTTCTCATGGGCATCGATGGGATGACGCTTAATCAAGCCGGCCTCTTCGTGAACGGCGGAACTCCCGACGACGGTTTCAACACGTTCAGGTTCTTTGCGTTCAATAACCAGCCGGGGCATATCGGCCGGTACAAGTCAACCTATTTGTACGACCAAAACGTGAACCTTGCCGACACTCAGAACTTTCTCGGCATCAGTCACAACGCGCGCTACCACAGCGACACGCCGGAGTTCTTCAACGAGACGCAGTTCAGCCCGGCCGCCCCCTTGGATCTCACCAACGACTATTTCCCTATCGTCGACCGCGGCTCCTTCGGGCAACTTTTCGATCCCAGCGAGTACCAATTCGAAGTCAAATTCAAGCCGATTCTGGCGGCCGACCCGTTCCCGGTAAAAAACGAGGCCCATACGTTTCGCCTCGGTTTGGACCAGGTGGACGGGTTCGTCTTCGACGCGGAGGCGGGCATGTACAAGCGCGCCAACGATGCTTTTACCTTCACGGTCGGCACCGAGGCTGTCGGCATCAACGATTGGTACGCCACGGCGCCGAAGGACGCCGACGGCTTCGCCACCTACATTGCGCCGCTAACGGTAACGGCAAACTCCGTGGGCAAGGGGTTTTATTACGCTTTTGGCGACAATCCATTTCGCGCCGCGAATGTCGTGGCCGGCGGCGGGCGCGTGCAGAATCCGGATTTGACCTGGTCGGACGCGAACGACGGCCTGGATACGATGGCGTTTGGCAGCGGACCGACCGATCCCAGCCGACCTAACTCCCAGTTGAGAGTGCCCAATGGCGTGCCCCTCATGTCGCTTGCCAGCGTTGGCGGAGACGGAGCGACGATGGGATCCAACGCTGACGCCGGGCGCGTGTTCAGCATCGAACTGCGCAGCGCCCTGCTGAAGCGGATTACTCCCAATCCGATCATGGCCCGGATTGACGCCAACAGCGGCCTGTCGTTTCGCTTTGGCGACGGGCTGTCCTACGCCACCACCACGGAAGGCGCCGATGGCACGGTGGCGCCGATTACGACCCCCGTCGGAGGTCTTGTGCCCAACTACTCGGACCAGATCTCGCGGTTCGATCAGAACGGCATGACCAACCTGTTCATCCAGCCGCGCACCGGTCCGGATCCCAACAACCAGGGTTACCGCTTCTTCGTCCGCACCACGCCGGGGACGGAGTCGTTTGACGGCTCCAAGGCCGTGGTGAAAATCCGGGCCCGGCTGACGCAGCCCCTGACCGATCCCGGAGTGGCCCAGAGCATGACGGTTTATGCTCGCGACCTCGACGGCAGCGATACGAATTCCGACACGGTGCTTGGCTCGATCGTCATTCCAGCTGATCCCAAGGGCGGCGACGAGTACTCGCTCCCTGTGGCGCTGAATCAGTTCAACACGTCGACGATGACGACCATCACGATTCCGTTGTCGTCGTTCACCGTGAACACGTCGCCCACCGCCGGGACTCCGGCGGCGCCCATATTCACCAATCCGGGCGACGGTCTGCGGACGGACTTCAACCTGTTCGAGTTCGGCGCCTTGGTGCCCAACGGCGGCGGCCTGGTGCGGCTGGAGGTTGAGTTTATGGATATTGAGGTGCCGCCAGCCGGCGACGCAGACTTCAACGACGACGGCAAAGTCGACGGCTTGGATTTCCTGACGTGGCAGCGCGGATTCGGGACTGCCGGCACCCCGACCAACGGCGATGCCAACGGCGACAGCCTGGTCAACGGCGACGACCTGACCATCATCAAGCAGAAGTTCGGCGGACCGCCGGCCGTGGCCGCCTCTGGCGCCGTGCCGGAGCCCGCAACCAGCGCGCTAGTCGCCTTGGCCCTGTGCGCGGGCGCGGCGATCCGGCGGCGACGTTGATGGTTAGTCGATCGGACCTGAGCAACGCATTGACGGTCAAGCTAAACATCGCGCCCGACCACGGGACGGTCGAGCGTCCGCCCTTTATTAGGCAGTGCGCAATGATCCAATTTCATCGGGACCGGCGACGTGGTTTTACGCTCGTTGAGCTGCTGGTGGTCATCGCCATCATCGGCGTGCTGGTGGCGCTGTTGTTGCCCGCCGTGCAAGCGGCGCGGGAAGCGGCTCGCCGCATGCAGTGCGCCAACAACTTAAAGCAAGTTGGCTTGGGACTGATTAGCTATGCCGACGCGAAAAAGAAGCTGCCCGCGGCGACGCAGTTTAATCCCAGAAAGGTGTCGACGACGTTTCCGCCTGCACCAACGAATGGACCTGGTGGAACGTGGGTGCTGGAGATCCTGCCGTTTGTCGAACAGCAGGCGGTGTACGCGCGGTTCGACCGCACGAAGGCGCCCAATCATAAAGACAATGCCGCCGTCGTCGCGGTGCCGCTGCCGTTTTTGGTTTGCCCCAGCAGCGCGGATGAGGGAACCCCCGATATCACGCCGCTCGGCGGCGGCGTGTTCGACACCGACGACAAGCAAGACGGCGGCAGCAACGTCAACCCCAATCGCGCGACCAGCGGCGGTCTTGCCGAGAGAGTTATGGGACTTTGGTATCCAGTTTCGGCTGGGCCGACCAGCTTTGACGGCTGCCCGTTTTGCCCCGCCGTGGCCCCCCCCACGCCCAACTTTTGCTGCCAAGGAGCCGGCTTGGGCTCCGACCAGATCAACGCGTCCAACGACCCGCTCGGCCCGCCAGGAACGCCCGCGCCCTCATTCGCCGGCATGTTCGGGCGCTACGAAAAGGGAATCAAGTTATCGGAAGTCACCGATGGCTTAAGTAGTACGGTCATGGCCGGAGAGACCATCGCGGTCCAATGCAAATATCAGTGCGCCCATTGCCCCAACTTCCCGATCGCCATGACGAATACCCCCCTCAACACATTTGTGCGGACCTCAAAGAAGTTATCAACCGGCGCCTGCGTCGTATCGATAAAGAATGACCCGGATGAAGGCGGCTATTGCGAAGCGTGCGGATACAAGAGCCGGCATCCGGCAGGCGCGCACCTTTTGTTTGGGGACGGTCACGTGCCGTTCGTCAGCGAGTCCATTGATTTCAACGTGTACTTCCTACTTGGCGCGAAGAGCAGCGGCGAACCACACCAAGCGCCGTAGTTCGAGCGGCGATTCAACGAGCGAGAGTTGCGAATGGGTAGAAGGTTCGGCAGTCTGTGGTTCGGGATCGGGGCGCTCGCGATCGTTTGCCTGGGCGGCTGTGGGGAAAATGGGCGCCCAAAGACGATTCCCGTTACCGGCCGCCTGACCATCGACGGCCACGAGCCGGGCGAGTTCGGCAAGCTTTTTTTTACGCCCACGCTCGTCGCCGAGGGGTATAACAAGCGGCCGGCCAGCGGCAGCTTTAACTCCGACGGAAGCTTTAGCGCCATGAGCTGGGCGCCAAACGACGGCCTTGTGCCTGGCCATTACACCATCAAAATTATGCCCGCCGATTTGGCAATGACGAAAATTCCGAAGCGCTATCAAGATAGCTCCACGAGCGGGCTGGAGGTGGATGTGCCGGTGGATCAGGGCAAAATCGACCACAACATCGACCTTCTCAGCAAGTGACGTTTGAATTGCCGGGCGCGGAAATCTTCATTTGAAAAATCGCGAGTCGCCGAGTGTTCCCTTCCCCTGGCGTCAGACGGCGCTGGCAGCCGTCGTGGTCGCCTTGACTTCTGTTGCCGCCGCCGAGGCGCCGCGCCTCGCTAAACACGGGGCCGCAACGCAGTTGATAGTCGACGGCAAACCGTATCTCATCCTCGGCGGCGAGTTGGGGAATTCCGCCGCGTCGACGCTTGAATCGATGGAGGCGATTTGGCCGCGCCTCGTCAGGCTCCATCTGAACACGGTCTTGGTCCCCGCGTATTGGGACTTGATCGAGCCGCACGAGGGGGAGTTCGACTTCGCGCTTGTCGACGGGATTATCGAGGGCGCTCGTCGCCACAATCTGCGGCTGGCGTTTCTCTGGTTTGGAAGCTGGAAAAACAGCATGTCGTGCTATGCGCCCGAGTGGATCAAGACCGATCAAAAGCGGTTTCCGCGCACGGTTGGCAAGGACGGCCGCGGCATGGAGATTCTCTCTCCGTTCAGCGAAGTGAACGCCGAAACCGATGCCCGTGCGTTCGCCGCGTTCATGCGGCGCCTGCGCGAAGTCGACGGCGAGCGGGGAACCGTCCTGATGGTTCAGGTCGAAAATGAAGTCGGGATGATCCCCAACGCCCGAGATTGGTCAGACCAGGCGACAAAGCTGTTCCATGGGCAGGTCCCGCAAGAACTCTTGGATTATCTCGACAAAAACAAGGCCGATTTGATTCCCGAGTTTCGCGCCGCGTGGCAGAGCGCCGGGTTCACGGACGCCGGCGCGTGGGAGGAAGTGTTCGGCTCGGGCGCCGCCGCCGAAGAAGTGTTCATGGCGTGGCACTTCGCGCGATACGTCAACCGCGTGGCCGAAGCCGGGAAGCGCGAGTATCCGCTGCCCATGTTCGTGAACGCGGCGCTCGTTCGCCCCAACTATCAACCGGGCCAGTATCCCAGCGCGGGTCCGCTGCCGCACCTGATGGACGTGTGGCGCACCGCCGCGCCGCAGATCGATTTCTTGTCGCCGGACATCTATTTTCCGAACTTCGTCGAGTGGTGCCAAAAGTATCATCGCGGCGGCAATCCCCTGTTCATCCCCGAAGCCGTACGCGGCTCGCGCAGCGCCGCCAACATTTTTTACGCCGTGGGCCAGTGCGATGCGATGGGACTTTGCCCGTTTGCGATCGATCACATCATGGATCCTGAAGCTCAGCCGCTGCGCCAAAGCTATGCTCTTCTTCAACAACTGGCGCCGCTGATCCTCCAGCATCAGGGCCAGGGCACAATGGCTGGCTTAGCGCCTGATGTGCCGTTTTCAGGCGATCCAATTCCGACAAGTCAAAGAGTCGAGCTGGGCGGCTACGCTCTGAATGTAACCTTTGAAAAGCCGGTCGAACTTGCCCCAACGCCCGGACTTGATCCCGGCCAGTGGCTCTCCGGCGGCCTTGTCATTGAGGAGGCGCCGGACGAATTCCTCTTTGCGGGTACAGGGCTGATTATCACCTTTGCCCCCTCTGCCACGGGCGACGCTGGTGAGCTTGTCGGCATCGCCGGAATTGAGTTGGGCCGATTCGTCGACGGGAAATGGCAGGTGATCCGGCATCTTAACGGCGACGAAAGTCATCAGGGCCGACACGTTCGCTTGCCGCCAGGCGAGTTCGCAATTCAGCGCGTGAAGCTCTACCGCTATCGTTGAGAGCCTGGAGGGACGGAACGCTGCTTTTTCACTCAAAAATTGAAGCTCCTCCACGGCGTCAAATCATCGCGTGTCGCACCTGAAGTCGCCATTTGAGCTGCTGCCGCGGAAGTCAAATTTTTTTGCGCGATCACGTACAACGCACCCCTCTGTGGACGTGTAACATGCGGGTATCGCCACACTTACGGCGTCGACCCATTTCCGAGCGAAATGCGGTGAGCGCATGGGTTTTGCGCTTCCGGCTCGTCGTCTCCTCGTCCCAATTTGCGCGCCCTAGCTGGTTCCCAATGGACCGCCTTCCATATCGACTGAGTTTCCTCCTGTCCGCCCTGGCCGCGTCAGCGCCGCCAGTTGCGCGGGCGACAACGTCGCCGGCAATCTCATCAATTTTAACAACGACGGCATGTGGTCCTGGTATATGGACGAGCGGGCGATCGTCGACCCGACCAATGGCAAGATCCTGGTGAGCGGCGCAAGCTCGTCGCCCGTCGCCTACCCGACCGGACGGCCGACGGGATCCGTCGAGATGGTCACCTACGACTACGCCACGGGACGGCGAACTCGTTATCGGGACCCGGCGCAATCGACGCTTACCAGCTATGGCCTCGCCGACATCGAAGAGGACGACCACAACGCGCCGGGAATCACCATTCTGCCCGACGGTCGATATCTGGCGATGTACTCCAACCACGGCAATACGGCCATGGGGGACTACTTCTCTCGCTACCGGATTTCCACCAATCCTCACGACTCGAGCTCGTGGAGCGCGGAGCAGAACTTCGACTGGCGCAACGTCACGGGTTGGAACGTCAATCCCAACGCCAACAACCGGGTGAGTTATCACAACCTGCATTACCTGCCCGCGGACAATGGCGGCGCGGGTCGGCTGTATGACTTCTCCCGCGGCACGCACCAGTCGGCCAACGCGTTGATATTCAACCCAAACACAAATGCTTGGTCCTGGGGCGGCCAATTGACCACCAGCAGCGCCGGCGGGTACAGCACCGGTTACATCAAGTATGCGTCCAACGGCTCGGACCGCATTTACTTTCTCAGCACCGAGACCCACCCGCGCAATTTCAACAACAACCTGTGGGCCGGCTACGTCTCCGACGGCAAGACCTACGACATGGCCGGCAACGTGGTCGACGCCAATCTGTTCGACAACGAAAACACCGCAGGCGTCGGGGTCGTGCCGGACATCAACAAGTTCACCAACGTTCGCCTGGCCGACGGCAACACATTGGTGAATCCGAATGCGAATTCCAACGCCAACGGACCGGGAACGCATCGGCTCTGGACGGTGGACCTCGCGGTGGACGGCAGTCAAAATCCCGTCGGCATGTACATCGGCCGGCACGACGTCAACGCGGTCAATCCGGGCGGCGATACGAATCCGATCGACCATCGCATTTTCTACGCGCGGTGGGATGGTTCGTCGTGGCAGAATCACGAGCTGGCGCGCATGGGCGATCGGCTCTACCGAGGGACCGACAAAAGCGAACAGGACTACACCGGGCTTGGCGCCTTAGTTCCCGGCGATCCCAACACGGTATTCATCTCCACGCCCTACGACCCGCGCGATCCCGCGGGCGCCACGGTCACGCCGTCGTACGAGATTTATAAAGGCATAACGGGCGACTTCGGCGCCAATTGGAGCTGGACTGCCGTCACTTCCAATTCGAGCGTCGATAATCTTCGCCCCATCGTCCCGGCATGGGATCAGAACCACCGGGCCGTTCTCTGGTTCCGCGGCGCGTACACCACCGCTCAGAACACCGACGCGGCCGTCGTGGGTCTCGTCGAGCAAAACGATACGCAAGCTGGCTTGGTGCATTACGTCGACGCCAACAGCGGCAACACGACGCTCGACAACGGCGCACCGATCAGCGGCTGGACGACTGATGCGAGCACGGGCAACGGCGGCAGCGTGCTGTCCGCCACGACAGGCGTTACCGGGCTCAAGACCCAGCTCTCCGGGCTGACGGACGGCCAGTACGACGTCTTCACCTACTTCTGGGCCAATCAGACGAACGACTGGCGCATTCAAGCGGGGCTGGACCCCAGCGCGATGCAGCTCTACCGCGACAACGGCGCCCAGCAGGCCGAGGCCGCGCAGTTCGACGGCCCAGTAACGCTCACGGGCGGCGGCGGATTTCTATACCGGGCTTATTTGGGACGGGCCGACGTCGAGGGCGGTTCGTCGATTGACGTGTTCGTCGATGATTTCTTAGGCTCGACGAACACGCGGACTTGGTATGACGGCGTCGGCTACGCGCAGATCACCCCGCTTTTCAGCCCAATCCCGGGCGACTTCGATGGCAATCGATTCGTCGATGACAACGACTTGGCCCAATGGCATTTGGACTTTGGCGTCGACGCCGGTTCCGACGCCGACGGAGACGGCGACAGCGACGGAGACGACCTGCTCGTTTGGCAGGCGAACTACGGCCTCGGCAAGCCGCCCGAAGGGTCTGGCGTTGGCGTCCCTGAGCCGGCCTCGCATTTGCTGTGTGTGATGAGTTTGGGTTTCCTCACCCTGGCCCAGCAACGGATTTAATCCATGGCGTCGCACGCCCCGCCAATCCGAACTCGCTGTGGCGGCCATGCCGATTGGCCAGGGTCGGCCGAAGTCGGCTCTTGGGGCCGCCTGGTTTTGAGGATTTGGTTCGTTCTGCTGGGTGTGGCCGTCGGTCTGACGGTTATTCAAGGCGCTCGGGCGGTCAGTCCCGAGTCGTTTGTTTCGACTGTTGCGGTCGAGGGCAGTTTTGCGCTGTCCGCCGACGGCAAATCGGCGCCGTTGTACGCGGATGAGAATGACTATCCCGGCGTGCTTCGCGTCCTGAAGAATCTACAAGCAGATATTGCCCGCGTGACGGGCGCCGAGCCCGTGGCGTCGATGGCCGCGGCGGCGCCGGCGCCGCAGATGGTGTTGATTGGCACGGTCGGGAAGAGCCGGCTAATCGACGGGCTGGTCGAGGCCCGAAAGTTCGACGCCTCCGGCCTGGCGGGGCGGTGGGAGACATTCGTCATCCAGGTGGTCGAGCAGCCGTTGCCGGGGATCGAGCGGGCGCTGGTGATCGCGGGCAGCGACAAGCGCGGCACGATCTTCGGGATGTACGAGTTGTCGGCCCAGATCGGCGTCTCGCCGTGGAACTGGTGGGCCGACGTCCCCGCGCCGCGACGTGAGGCGCTCTACGTGGCGCCTGGCCGGCACACGTGCGGCGAGCCGGCGGTGAAGTACCGCGGCATCTTCATCAACGACGAAGCGCCGGCGCTCGCCGGATGGCGCAAGAGAAGTTCGGCGGGTTCAATCACAAGTTTTACGAGAAGGTGTTCGACCTCATCTTGCGGCTCAAGGGCAATTACCTCTGGCCGGCGATGTGGGGCCATGCCATTTATGACGACGATCCGGAAAGTCCCAAGCTAGCCGACGAGTTGGGCGTGGTGATCGGCACGTCGCACCACGAGCCGATGATGCGGGCCCACGTCGAGTGGGAGCGCTACGGCGAGAAAACTCCCTGGGACTACAGCAAGAACGAAGCCAGGCTCCGCGAGTTCTGGACCGAGGGCGCGCGGCGCATGGGCGCCAACGAAAGCGTCGTGACCGTCGGCATGCGCGGCGACGGCGACGAGCCAATGACCGAAGGGGCCAACATCGCCCTGTTGGAGCGGATCATCGCCGACCAGCGCAAGATCATCGGCGACGTGACCGGCCGCGATCCGGCGACCGTGCCGCAGATGTGGGCGCTCTACAAGGAAGTGCAGGAGTATTACGACAAGGGCATGCGCGTGCCCGACGACGTGACGCTCCTGTTGTGCGACGACAACTGGGGCAACGTCCGCAAGCTTCCCAAGCTCGAAGAAGGCCGGCGCCCTGGCGGCTACGGCATGTATTACCACTTCGACTACGTGGGCGACCCGCGGAACTATAAGTGGCTCAACACCAACCCGATTGCACGGGTGTGGGAGCAAATGCACCTGTCGTACGAGTACGGCGTCGACCGGCTGTGGATCGTGAACGTCGGCGACATCAAGCCGATGGAGTACCCGATCGAGTTCTTCCTGGATTACGCCTGGAATCCGGGCCAGTGGCCGGCGGAGCGGCTGCCCGAATACGCCCGCCAGTGGGCCCAGGAGCAATTTGGCGCCGAACACGCTGGCGAGATTGCCGACTTACTGACGAAGTACACGATGTACAACGGCCGGCGGAAACCGGAGCTGTTGGCGCCCGACTCCTACAGCCTGGTGAACTTCCGCGAGGCCGAGCGCGTGGTCGACCAGTACAACCAACTTCTCAATCAGGCCACGCACATCGGCGAGTCGTTGCCCACGGAGTATCGCGACGCTTACTTCCAGCTCGTGCTGCACCCAATCGCGGCGTGCGCGAATCTTAACGAGCTGTACGTGGTCGCGGGCAAGAATCGGCTGTACGCCCGGCAGGGCAGGGCGGAGACCGACGACCTCGCCGCGAAGGTTCGCGAGCTGTTCGACAAGGATGCCGAGATGACGCGCGTCTACAACGAAACGCTCGCCAGCGGCAAGTGGTCGCACATGATGGACCAAACACACATCGGCTACGACAACTGGCAGCAGCCCGACCAGAACAACATACCGAAGGTCGAGGAAATCGAACTGCCGGCGGCGGCCCAGATGGGAGTTGCCGTCGAGGGCTCGGAGAGTTGGTGGCCCAACGAGAAGAGCGAAGCACGGTTGCCGCCGATCGATCGCTATCAACATCGCCGCCGTTACATCGACATATTCAATCGCGGGCAGGAGCCGTTTGAATTCTCTGTGACAGGTGGCGACGAGTGGATGCATGTGTCGCCCGCCCGCGGCACAGTCGACAAGCAGACGCGAGTTTGGATTAGTGGGTCGGACGAGCAGGCGTCCAGTCCGGACGCCAACCCTGAACTTCGCGGGCGTGGGGGTCGAAGAACCCCGCACGACGGGCAGGGTAGCGTCGGCGCCTTCCAGCTCACCGTCTTCGGGCCGGGCGGCAGCCGCGTCCTCGTGACGGCTATCGTCGACGGTCGAAAACCCTCGGATGGTCAGCAGCCCCGTGGTTTCGTCGAAGCTGAGGGCTATGTCTCCATCGAAGCCGAGCACTACGCCCGCGCCATCGACCGGCCGCCCGTGCGGTGGCTGCGGATTCCGGATATCGGTCGCACGCTTTCAGGGATGACCCCGACGCCCGTGACGGCGGCGAGCCAGACGCCCGGCCAGGACGCTCCTCACTTGGAGTATCCCATTTACTTGTGGAACGACGGCGAACTGGAAGTGCACGCCTACCTGTCGCCCACGCTGAACTTTCACAACACCGAAGGGCTGCGGTACGCCGTGTCGCTCGACGACCAGCCGCCGGAGACTGTAAACATGCACGCCGACGACTCGCACGAGGGCTGGCAGCGAGCGGTGAGCGACAACATCAACATTTCGATCTCGAAGCACCGCCTCGATCGTCCGGGCGCCCACGTGCTCAAGTTTTGGACGGTCGACCCGGGCGTCGTGCTGCAGAAGCTTGTGCTTGCCAGAGGCAAATTGCCCTCCAGTTACTTGGGTCCGCCCGAAAGCGCATTCGTGCAACCCGCGCCTCAAAAAAACGAACTGCCGGCGGGTTCGTCGCCAACGAGCGTCGAGAAAGTTAAATAGGACAACGTCATGCTGCCGCAGCAATGGGACATTTTCAAGCGGGCTTCCCGCCTCGAGAAGCTCGACAAGGTGCCGATGGCCTTGATCATCGACAGTCCGTGGATTCCCGGCTATCTGGGGATCAGTCACATGGACTACTTCCTCGATCCCGAGCTGTGGTTCGCGTCCAACCTCAAGATCATGCGGGAGTTCCCTGACATCATCTTCATTCCGTCCTGGTGGATGGAGTACGGCATGGCAGCCGAGCCATCGGTGCTCGGGGCCAAGATCAAGTTCTGGCAGGACAACACGCCCAGCGAGTACCACACGCTGCAGCGGCTGGAGGACATCGACAAGTTTCCCGAGTACGAAGTCGAGGCCGACGCCTTTGCGGCGCTCACGCTCCACCGCTACAAGATGGTGCGCGATCGGATTCTCGACCACGGCTATATCCTGCCGATGATCACCTCGCGCGGCCCGCTGTGCACGGCCGGCTTTGTGCGAGGAACGACCGACTTCATGATCGACATCGCGGAAAACGGCGAAGGTGCTCACAAGCTAATCGACCTCTGCACGCGGGTGACGATCGATTGGCTCAAAGCGCAGCACAAGGTATTGGGCGACACGGTTGAGGGCATTTTCATCCTCGACGACATCGTGGGCTTCATCAACGAAGAACACTATCTGGAGTTCGCCCATCCCTACCTGAATCGCATCTGCGACGCCTTTCCCGACGACTGGGTGAAGCTGTACCACAACGACGCTTCGATCGAGGCCTGTCTCGACCATTTGCCGGACTGCGGGTTCAACATGCTGAACTGGGGCAAGCAAACCGACATTCGCGACGTGAAGGCCCGCGTGGGCGACCGCATGTGCCTGGTCGGGAACGTCAACCCGCTGGAGATCGGCGTTCGCGCCGATCCCGACGAGGTGCGCGAGGCCACGCTGGAGGTGCTCGAAGGCTCCGGCGGCGAGGGCATCGTGCTCTCGGTGGGTGGCGGCACGAGCCCCGGCATGCCGCGAGAGAATATCGTGGCGATGCTTGAAGCGCTCGAAGAGTTCAACACCGCGCAGCGTGTAGCGAGAAGCTCCAGGACAGAACTGAGAATGGTCGACTACGCACGCATGAATCAGTTCCTGTTCGAGGGCAACGCCAAGGAAGTTGAGCAGATGACCAAGGACGCCCTTGCCGAGGGGCGGCCCGTTCAGGAGGTGCTGAACGAAGGGCTGATCGCTGGCATGAGCGTGGTGGGGGAGGATTTCAAGCACAACGTGATTTACGTGCCCGAGGTGCTGATCGCCGCCCGGGCGATGAAGGCGGGGATGGCGGTGCTCAAGCCCCTGTTCGAGCGCCAAGGATTCCGTCACGAAGCCGGCAGGCGTGCTGCTGATGGGCACCGTGCGGGGCGACCTGCACGACATCGGCAAGAACCTGGTCTGCATGATGGCCGAGGGCGCGGGGTTTGAGGTGCACGACATCGGCGTGGACCAGAGCGTCGAGAAGTTTATGGCGGCCGCGGACAAGTGCCGGCCCGACATCATCGGCATGAGCGCCTTGCTGACCACCACCATGACGTACATGAAGACAGTGATCGACGGATTTCAGAAGGCGGGACGCGAAGAGGTGAAGATGGCGGTCGGCGGGGCGCCGATCAGCCAGATGTTCGCCGACGAAATCGGCGCCGACGGCTACGGGGCCGACGCCTCGAGCGCCGTCGACCTGTTCCTCAAGCTTGTGGCGAGGTCGTGAACGCTATGGCGACCTACCGCATCCTTTATTGGCAGGAAATTCCCTCGCAAATCAAAGCCGAGGACGACGACGACGAGGTGAACATGCCGCTGTCGCATAGGTTTACGGCCCGCATCGACGCCGTGGCCATGGAACGCGGCATGCGCGACGCGGACGAATATTTGGCCCATTGGCATTGGGGCGACGAGCAGCAGCGCGACGGGCCGCGCGCGAGGTGGCCGAGTCGCTGCGGGATGAGTTGGAGGCGGCAGCTGATTGGTAGTCGACGAGCAACTGTAAATCATGTCCGTGCAACTTTCCATCAATGGCGTCGAAGCGCCCGCGGAAGCGGGGCCGTCGCTGTTCGACCATGCCGAGCGTCTGGGCGTGCACGTGCCGACGTCCTGCGGCAAGCAGGGAAAGTGCAAGGAATGCCTGGTCGAGATCGTGGCCGGCATGGAATGCCTTTCGCCGCCCACGGAGGAAGAGCAGCACCTGAAGGACAACTTCCGGCTGTCCTGCCGTTGCCGCGTGGTGGCCGACGAAGGTACGGTGCGCTGCCACACGATGCGCCGCGGACAGATGCGCATCGAGCGGCACGCCCTGGAGCTGCCGGTCCGTCGCGCCGAAGTCGCGTTTGATCCCGCCGTCACCCGCATCGGCGAGGAAGTGTTCATCGACGGCCGCACCGTCGCCCGCTCCGCCGGTCCGATCTACGGCATCGCGATGGATCTGGGGACGACCACGATCGTGCTGCGGCTGTTCGACCTGGAGACCGCGCGAACTGGTGGCCGACGCCTCGCTGGAGAACCCGCAACGGTTCGGCGGCTCCGACGTGATGTCGCGCATCCGCTACGACACCGAGCACCGCGGCAAGCTGCTCAGGCGGACGCTCGCCGCCTACCTGTCGCACGCCATCGAGGAGTTTCCCGTCGATCCGCGCTCGATCTACGAGGTCGTCGTCGCCGGCAACTCGACGATGCGCGATTTGTTCTTCGGCCAAAGCGTGTATTCGATCGGCCAATCGCCGTATCAGTCGATCACGGAAATCGAGATGGCCGCGGGCAAGCGAACGACCACGAGCCTGACCGCCACGGGTCGGCAGTGCCTGCTGCCGATTCATCCCGAGGCGCGGGTGTACGGTTTGCCGATCATCAGCGGCCACCTCGGGGCCGACGCCGCGGCGTGCATGCTGGCCATCGACCTGGCTCACGAGGATCGGCTGGTCGCAATCATGGACATCGGCACCAACACCGAGCTGATCGTCGGCAATCGCCATCGCATTCTGGCGGCGTCGTGCCCGGCGGGGCCGGCCTTCGAGGGCGGGGCCATCGCCTGCGGCATGCCGGGGCTCGACGGCGCCATCGAGTCGGTGGCCCTGGGCCGCGACGGCTCGTTCCGCCTGGGCGTCATCGGCGGACGCGGCGCCCGAGGGCATCTGCGGATCGGGGCTGATTGACCTGCTTGAGCGAGTTGATCGGCGCCGAGTTGATGAACGAGATGGGCCGTTTCGCCGAGGACTCGCGCCCCATCACGCTCGACGCGCAGCGCGGCGTGTACTTCCTGGAAAGCGACGCGAGCGAGTTGGCCCAGGCCAAAGGGCGCCAACGTGGCGGGGCTGCACACGGTGTTCAGCAACTACGGCGATCAATTTCGACGACGTGGCGGCGTTCTACCTCGCCGGCGGCTTTGGCCGGCGACTGCGCGTCGACGCCGCGAAGCGCATCGGCCTGATTCCCAACCTGCCCGATGCGAAGGTCATCCAGATCGGCAATGCCTCGATCGAAGGGGCGAGCATCGCCCTGTTGTCGAAGACCGAACGCGACCGGCTCGAATCGCTCGTCAAGCGCGTCGAGCATTGCCGTTTGGAGACGCATCCCCGGTTTTTCGACTTCTTTGTCGAAGGGTGCCAGTTCAAGCCCGTCCAGTCCACGTTCGCCGCTGTGACATGATCGCCCTGACCAACACCACGCCCGAGGTCGATGTCCAGCCCGCGGAGTACGCGCGGCTGCTGGGCTATCCGCGCGACTGGGCGCTGGAAGGCCGGGCCCGCGAATTGGCCGACGAGGCCCGCCAGTGGTACGCCCGGCACGGTCGCCCGTGGGCCTACGCCCGCCGCGCCGACAGCTTGGAGTTTGAAAACGGCTCGGTGATGATCGACGGCGTGCGGTTCCACAGCCGACGGTTGCAGCGACATGCTCGACCAGTCGCAAGCGCACCAGGTCGTTCTCGTGGCCGTCAGCGCCGGCGCCGAGTTGGAACACGAGGCGCACGAGCGATGGCGAGACGAGAAGCCCGACGAGTACTTCTTTCTCGAAGTGTTCGGCTCGGCGAGTCGTCGAGCACCTGACGACGACGGCCGGCGCCCAATTGTGCGCGTGGGCCGACGAGGGACGGATGGCCGTGCTGCCGCACGACAGCCCCGGCTATCCGGAGTGGGACGTCGCCGAGCAACCGCGGCTGTTGGAGGTGATCAAGAACACCGGCAACGGACCGCTGCCCGGCGAACTCGACGGCGCTCGATTCCGGGATGCTGCGTCCCAAAAAGTCGCTGCTGGCCGTGTTCGGCGTGACCCGTGAACTGGATCGCGTCCGCGGCCTGCGGGCCCTCACGCCGTGCGGTACTTGCTCCTATGCCAACTGCCAGTATCGGCGGGAGCCTTATGTGCGGCCGCCGCTGTTCTCGCTGAACGAAGCGATGCTCCGCACCGAGTCGGCGGCGCCGCCGGCGGTCGTCGACGCGCCGGCTGCAGTCCGCTCGACACCTGCCTTTGGACCCGACGCAAGTACACCGTCAACGCCAAGGCACTGGCCCGCTGGTCGCGAGACCGGCTTACGCTGGCGACCGGACGGGAACGGCGCCGATCCACGCGCGCTTCCGTTACGAGGGCACGACTTGCACCAATATGGGTCGCCCGTTGGCCTTCGACTACAGCGTGACGCTCGGGCCGCGCGACGCAGGGATATCCGATCCAAAGTCAGGTGTGTGTGCCCGCGGCGGGCCATGACGGCTACGCCTCGATGTGCCGATTCCTCGAAGACGGCCCCGAGTTGCTGCGGGCCATCGCCGACGAGCGGCCGCTCGCCGGGCGGCGGCTTTGACGAGGCGCTCGCCTGGCGGCGGCCCGCGTTGCGCCGCGGGTTGCTACTGCGAGCCGGAAAGCCGCACGCACAAGTGGGGCCTGGTGCTGGAAACCATCCACTACGCGCTGTCGCAGCAGGAGAAGGCGGATGCCGTGGGCCGGATGCCGGAGGCGCCGCGGCGATGAAGAAATCATTTCTCGAAGCACTCGACGACGGACCGCTGCTTGGCCGACGGCGCCATGGGCACGCAGCTCATGCTGGCCGGGCTGGAGCAGGGCGGCTGCGGCGAGGCGTGGAATCTGACCCACCCCGAGCGCGTGCTCGCCATCCAGCGGGCGTATGTCGAGGCGGGCTCCGACTGCCTGCTCACGAACACCTTCGGCGGCTCGCGGATCATGCTCAACCGACACGGCCACGCCAGCGATGCGGCCGCGATCAATCGAGCCGCCGTCGAAATTGCCCGCCAGGCGTTCGGCGACGGCGGACGGCTATGTGATCGGCGACGTCGGTCCCTTCGGCGGCCTCATGGAGCCTTACGGCGACTTCACCGAACTGGACGTGCGCGCCGCGTTTGAGGAGCAGATCGAAGCGCTGGTGGCCGCGGGCGCCGACGCCATCATCGTCGAGACGCAGACGGCGCTCGAGGAGTTGGGCCTGGCGATTCGCGCCGCGCAGGCAGGCGGGCGCGCCGTGCATCATCGGCTCGCTGGCGTACGACGTAACGCTCGACGGCTCGACCTTCCGCACGATGATGGGCGTCGATCCGGAGCAAGCGGCCAAATTCTTGCAGGACCAAGGCGCCGATGTCGTGGCCCTCAACTGCGGCACGGGAATGGACATGGAGCGTGCGCGGCAGGCCGTCGCCCGTTACCGCAGCGTGACCAATCTGCCGGTCATGGCCCAGCCCAACGCCGGCCAGCCCAAGCTCGTCGACATGCAGGTGGCGTACGATGAATCTCCCCAGGAGATGGTCGCGGGCCTGGCGCCGCTGTTGGACGCAGGCGCGGGCGTGGTCGGCGCCTGCTGCGGCAGCACCCCGGGGCACATCCGCGCCTTTCGAGCGGCCCTGGACCAGTATCTGGCGGACCGAACAGTTGATTACAATGCAGGATCGCCGCGATGACTCCCGCCGTCCAATCCAGTTTTGCCGCCACGGGCTCGCCGCGCGAGCCCCGCGGAATCGTCATGAAAGAGAAGCTCTGCGACGTCAACGGCGCCGCCGCGGAAAAGCTTCCTGAACACACCGGCGATAAGTCGGGCGTCGGGGTTCACTACGTCGACGCCTACATCAAGCCGATGAACGTCAAGCTCGCCGACGGCACGCGCGTCAAATGCAAGCGCCGGGGCCTCAAGGTCACGCTGACGGTCGGCGACAAGAGCGGCGAGGGACTCCTGCGGCGGCTCGCCGTCAGTCCCAATCCGGTCGAGATGCTCCAGGCCGCCCTCGCCGAGGCGGCCGCGGGGGCCGGCGTCAAGCTGCTGCTCGAGGATTCGGCCATCTATCTGGTGACGGGCGACGGTTGAGCGCTCTCGCGCTTTCCTGGCGGGAGCCCTCGCTCCAAGCCGATTGCGGTGACCAGCCGCGCCCCCCACTATCGATAGGGGTTGGAGTATCCGAGAATGATGTTGTAAGCTCGTCAGCAAGGCCCGCCACAGCAGCAGAAGGCGCCGGAATTCCCGACCCGCCGTCACAGTGCCTGCGGGACTGGGGCGCCAACTCAACGACGGTAATTTCGTGCCACGGTTACGGATCGAAGCCAACGGCGTCGTGTCGTATCACCTTCTGACAGGTGACGGGGCGACGATTGGCCGGGGTCCGCAGAACAACGTCGTGCTCTCGGATCTCTCGGCGTCGTCCCAGCATGCGCGGTTGCGTCGCGCCGGCGCCGGCTGGGAACTCGAGGACCTCAAGAGCACCAACGGCACGACCCTCAACGGCCAGGCGGTGCTGGCGGCGCCCATTGGCTTCGGCGACGAAGTTCGCATCGGCCGGGCCGTCATCAAGTTGGAAGACTTCGACACCGTCGACGTCGTCGAGCCGCCGGCGACCGCCTCCAAGTTGCTCCGCTCGTCCAAGGCGTCGAAGGCGTCGAAGGCGTCCAAGTCATCCAAATCGAAATCGTCCGGCGCCCAGCAGTCCTTGATGCAGTCGCTCGCCGGCGATTCATCGTCGTTTTTCGATCCCATGGTGGGGAGTCGAAACGTGCCGATGCTGAACATCGGCACGGAGCCGCGCGAGCGGCAGTCGGACATTGCGGTGGTCAACGTCGAATACGGCGGCCCGCAGCACGTCGCCACGATGCAGCTGGACGACGCTGACGCCGACACGGTGACCGTGCCGCGCGATCGCGCGCCTGTCGTCCGATGCTTCGTCCACGGCGGAGCAGAAGCTGCAGTTGATCCAGCAAGTGTCGGAGAAGCTCACGCGCATCTTCGAGCCCGAGGAGCTGCTGCGGGAGATCCTCGCGATCGTCGTCAAACAAACGGGCGCCGACCGCGGGCTCTTGTGCTTGCTGGACGACGATCGCAACCCCGTGCCCATCGCGGCCCACGGCATGGCGGACGAGGACTCCGTGCGCATCAGCAAGACCGTGCTCGGGCGGGTGCTCAACGGCCGGCAGGGGGTGCTCATCCAGAACAAGCCCGGCGGCGACGCCCAGGCGCTACGCTCGCTCGCCGAAATGGAAGTGTCCTGCACGTTGTGCGTGCCGCTGTGGACGATGGACAACATCACGGGCCTGATCTCGCTGGACTCGATGTCGTCCGCCAAGATGTTCACCAGCCGAGATTTGGACCTGCTCTTGGCGGTGGCCCACCAAGCGGCCCTGGGCATCGAGCGCGACCGCATGTCGCGGCAGTTCGCCGCCGAGCGGCATGTGCGAGATTACCTGAGCAAATACATCGACAAGCAGATCGTCGAGCAGATTTCGGCGCGGGCCGACATGGAGGACCCGCTCGCCGCGGCCGAGCGAAAGGTGACCATCCTGTTCTCCGACATCGTGTCGTTCACGAAGATTTCCGAGTCGCTCCGGCCGACCGAGCTGGCCGAGTTTATCCGCGACTACCTGTCGGTGATGACCGACATCGTCTTCGCGCACGGCGGCACGATCGACAAGTACATCGGCGACGCCGTGATGGCCCTGTTCGGCGCCCCTGTGACAGTCGAAAACGCCTCGGAATGCGCCGTGCGCACGGCGCTGGAAATGAAGGAACGAATCGCCGGCTTTGCGGCCCCAGGTCAGAAGTACCCGCTCCGCGTGCGGATCGGCATCAATACGGGCGTCGCCGTCGTCGGCAACCTCGGCTCCGATCGCCGGATGGAGTACTCGGCCCTGGGCGACGCCGTGAACGTCGCTTCGCGGCTCGAAACGTTTGCCCGACCCAACGAGATTTGCGTCGACGACCAGACCTACGCCGAGACGAAGGACCTGTTCATGTACGAACAGATCGGCGACATCGACGTAAAGAATCGCCTGCAGCCCGTGCCGGTCTACAAGGTGATCAAGGCGCTGCAGCCGGCGACGTGATCGTGCGACGAGCGCGGAATGCTGGCGCACAAATTAGCCCCCGGTCAGTGACCGGGGGCTAAATGTCTGTGATGGGGAGCTTCCGCTGAGAGCGTTCAATTCCCGCCGGCTGGCGCCGCCGCCGCCGGCATCGTGCGGGCCACGCGGAAGCCGACGCTGAAGTACACGTCGTCCGGATCGGACCGATCGCGCACCGACGACGTGACCATCTCCGGCACGTATTGAAACGCTCCGCCGCGATGGGACCGGACCGCTTCGGCGTCGACGTACCGACCCAGGTCTTTGGCCTCGACGTCGTCGTACGGATCGACGTAAATCTGCGGCTCATCCATACACCACTCGGACACATTGCCGTAGACGTCGAACAGGCCGGCGTCGTTCGGTTTGAGCGACGCCACCGGCCAGGCCCGTTGCTGGCCGTTGCGGATGTACCAGGCATACGACGGCAACAGCGACGGCGCCTCGCCGAAGAAGCGGCTGGTCGCGGCGCCCGCGCGGCAGGCGTATTCCCACTCCGCCTCCGTCGGCAGGCGATAGCCGGTGCGGGTGAGATAGTCCTTCGGCAGCACCATGCTGTGCTGGAAGCCCTTCTCCTTGTCTTCGTAGCACCACTGGTTCGCCGGGATGCCTTCCCTTTGGCTCAGCCAATTGCAGAACGCCGCGGCTTTGAACCAGTCGACGTTTTGGATCGGGCAATTCGGCGTGGGGACAATATGCTCGTTGTACGCAAACTTGTCGACCGGCTTGCCGTCAACCTGAAACTCCTTGATGTTCTTGAGGTCGTTCCAGGCGGCGAGGAATTCGCTCGCGGCGACTTCCTTGCTCGCCATAGCGAACGACCTGGGAATGCGAACCGTGTGCTGATTCTCAAAGGACTCGTAGGGCCCGCCTTCGCGGTTGGGATCGGTCGCAGCCGATCCCATCTTGTATTCGATCGGACCGCGGAACACGACCATGTCGTAATGCCGCCCGTTGGAGTACCACGTGGGCGCCTCGGCTTTGGCGGCCAGCGCCACCTTTTCATCCCGGGAGCCGGGATTGACGATCGGCTGGATTACCTTCTCTTCCGCCCACCGATCCAACAGCCAGTTCGTCGCGGCGTGCAAGCCCGCGTCCTCGCTCTGGCTCCAGGCTTGAAGCGACTTCGAGAGATCCGCCAGATCGACGCCGTCCAACTGGTCCTTGTCGTAGTCCGCCAGGCTCAAGACCAGCGCCCGTTGAATGCTAACGTCGGACTCGGCCTTCAGGCGTTCGACGACGATCGTCGCTGGCACGCCGAGGGCCTGCATATTTTCCACCAAAAGCGACCGCACCGTCGGATCGGGAGTGTGCTTGAGCGCGTTCCACGCGTCGACGCCGAGCCGCAGTTGGGCGGCTGTCAGATACATTTGCCGCCGACCGAGCTCCTCGCGCTGAGCGTCGATGGCGCCGGCGGCCAGCTTGTCCAGTTCCGCCAGGCGTGCGGCGAGGACCGGCTTAGCGGCTTCCGCCAGCGGCTCGAGCTGCTTGTAGATTCGCCGGAACTGGTCCGGCCCGGTCGCGTGCTCGGCCAGGTCGACCAACTGCCGAGCGCGCTCGTGCTGATCGTCAGGCGCAAAGGCGACCAGCAAATCGCCGGCGACGTTGCGCTGCGGCACAGGCCGGTTGGCGTCCTGAAACACCACCTGCAACGGCCCCACGAGCTGCCCGCGCCGGCTTGAGCTGCCGGGTCCAACCGCCGACGGCGTCGGCGGGCGCCGTGACCAACTGGTTGGCCACCGCCGCGCTCGCGGCGTCTTGCCACTTGTTATCCGGCCGGAACGCGGCCAGCACGCTGGCCAAGGGCAGTACGCTGGCGGTTTGATAGCTGGCTTTCTGGAATTCGTCCCTGGCCCGATTGCCAACGACGTCCTTATGTGCGGAAACGCAGCCCAACATCGCCGCCAGGTCGTCTGGCGACGCCTCGTGCATCGAGGCGTACACTTCGTCGACCATCTTGTCCGTCTGGGCGCCTGCCGACTCCAGCGAAAGGGCTGCCAGCGCCGCATTGAGCTTCGCCGTTGGCGTCGCGTCGTCGGCGCTGTAACTGGCCAGCAGTAAGGGCGCCGCGGCAGATTGTGAGGGCTTCAAGTCAGCGACGATGGAAGGGATGTTGGCGATCTCCGCGGTCGCCAACTGGTCCACCATGCCTTTGATGCGCTGCGCTTGAATCTTGCGGTTGGCGGCCAGCCCCGCCCACACCAGGGCACAGACCGCGGCGGCCGTCGCCGCCGAGCGCATGCCCACGCGGCGGCCGGCGGCCTTCATCATCTTTCGCTGCGGCGTCGTCCACTGGGCCGGGCGAGTCAGCATGCGCATGCTCACCCAATCGAGGAAGCCCGGCAGCCGCTGCGGGCCCGGCTTGGCGTTCCAGAGTTGCGAGAATTCGTCCAGGCGAATCTCCGCGCGGCCGCGAGCGGTCTCGCGCTGTTTCTTGGTGAGCCACTCGCGCAGCGAGGGGACCAAATAGTCATGCGTGAGTTGGTACAGCGACTCGTCGGCCGGCGGCGGCGCACCGTTTTCCGCCTCCACCAATGGCGGCGGAGCTTCGCGCTCCACCGGCGTGATCAGCCGCGTGTCGCGATCGAGTATTCCCAATAGGGCCGCGAACTCGGGCGAGTTGGCCGCGTAGCCCGCTGCTTCGGCGAGCTCGCGGCGGCTGCGAGCCCGGCCGCGGATGTTCTGACCGAAATCGGGCAGCAGGCTCTTGAGCACCGCGCGGCACGCCTTCTCATGAACGCGGTGCTCGAGCGGAGCGGTGGTCGCCTCGAAAGTCTCTTCCAGAAACTTCACGCCCACGCCGCGGGCGCCGCCCACATGCTTGAGCGTCCCGAGCGTCCACGGTCGACCCTTGCACATGTCGGCGAACAGCGCCAGGTGCACCGGCGCGATCTTGCCCTCAGGCCCCAGCTCGGCGACGGCAGAGTCGATGAACGCCTGGTTGGCCGCGTCGACCGGCGCGGGCTCCTCGGGCAACCGGCCGTAGGAGGCGCCGAACAGCTTGAGGACCTTGCCCGAGTGCATGGCGTCGAACAGATCGACGGCCGCCGAGTTACCGCCTTCCTGGATCGGCGCCTCGAGCGACGTCATGAAGCGGTGGATGCTCATCATGAAATCCACGCGCACCATCAACAGGCACTGCACGCGCGTCCCGTCGCACTGGCGGAGTGCGTCGAGCAGCTCGTCGCCGCCGTCGGACTCGTGTGTCTGCAGCCACTGCTCGAACTGGTCGATGACAATGACCAGCTTATTGCCAAAGGGGATGCCGCGCCCGCGGCGAATCCACGCCATGAGGTCGGTCAAGGTGGCGTCGGGCGAGGCGTCGGCGCATAGGCTCTTGATGCGTTGCACCAGCCGCGCCTCGGTTTCGCGCACCGTGGCGTCGATAAACACCACGTGAACTTCCGGCGCAAGATTCGGCACGAGGCCGGCGCGAATCAGCGAGGTCTTGCCACACCCCGAGGGGCCATAAACCACGCCCACGGGAAACGCCTGCTCGCCTTGCATCTCCTCCAGCTTCGTCTTCCAGAAGCGGATAACGTCGGGCAGTCCGTAGCGGTCGCGCGGCCCGGGCACGAGCTCCAGGAAGAAGTCGGCGTCGTGATCGTCGAACGCCCGCAGGCCCTTGGCCACGACTTTGGCGGGACCGGCGTCCTCGACCGCCTGGCTTCCCGACGCCATGCTGGACCTGGCTACGCCGCTGGAGTGCGACGATGCCCGCGACCCGGAGGCCCGGCCTCCGGTGGAGGACATGCGTGCGGCGCTGTCGCGGGGCGATTCGGGCCCGCGGCGGGAGGAGGTCATCGAATCGCGGCCGGCGGTCGACGAGCTGCGCCGCGCCCGATCGGCGGCCGCGGCGCCCGCCGAGCTGGTCCAGCCCGAGCCGCCGGCGCCCGACCCGCCTGCGCCGGAATCACGCCCGCCGCCGCTGCCCACGGTCGAGCGGAATCCGCCGCTGTCGTGCGTTTCGGGACCGGCATTGATGTAGTACCACAGGTCGTCGGCAAAATCCTGCGCCGTGGTGTAGCGGTCTTTGATCCGATTGGACATCGCCTTCAGGCAGATGCGCTCCAGCTCGCGGGGGATCGACGCGTCGATCTGCCGCGGCGGCTTCGCTTCGCTCTTGGCGATTTGGGCGAGCAGCTCCTCGATGTTCTGCTGGCGGAACGGTAACCGGCCCGTAATCAGCTCGTACAACACCACGCCCAGGCTAAACACGTCGGAGCGCCCGTCGACGCGGTGCCCCTCGCCGCGCGCCTGCTCGGGGCTCATGTAGGCGGGCGTGCCGGCGCGCGTCGGTCCGCGGCCCATGTCCTCTTCGCGGATCGCCAGGCCGAAGTCCGCCACGTAGGGCCGGCCGTCGGAATCGCCAATGAGAATGTTCGCCGGCTTGATGTCGCGGTGCACCAGGTCGCGCTGGTGGGCGTAGTGCAGGGCTTCGGCGATCAGCGCCACCAATCGGGCCGACTCGATGAGCGACGGCCGGCCGGCGTCGAGCCGCTTGGATAGGTCCTTGCCCTCGATCACCTTGGAGACGACGTAGAATTGCCCCTCGTCGGTGCGCCCCACGTCGAACACTGGCACGATGCCCGGGTGGTCGAGTTGGGCCACCATCTGAGCTTCGCGCATGTAGTTTTCGACGTCGGTCGGTCGGGTCATCCGCTGCTTGTGAGGCGTCTTGATGGCCACGGAGCGCGCCAACTGGTCGTCGTGGGCCAGATAGACCGCGCCGAAACGCGCCTTGGCCCAGCACGCCCTTGATCGTGTACCGTCCGATCCGCTCCGGAGTCTTTGGCTGGGGCGGCTCCTTGGCGCGCTTGACGTGATCGTGCGTCGCGGCTTGGTCCACGGGCGCGGGCGCGCGAGATCGGAGTCGTCGCGGTGCGGCAACTGGATCGTGCGATCCAGGGCCGGCGCCGCGGAGCGCGACATCGAGGCGTCGCGGATCCGCGCGAGGATTTGTTGGACGGCGCCTTGCTTATCGGCAGCTTCGCTCAGCGCTTGCGAGTCCATCGCGGGCGCCACCGAGTCGTTGAGCGTCTTGTGCGTTTGGGCCGCCGCCACCGGCCGCACCAGCGCGGTGATCACCGCCGGTCGCGATTCCTCGTCCGCTTGAAGCCGCGAGACGAACTCCTTCCGCTGCATGAAGCCCGTGGCCAGGAATTCGGGGCTGAGCAACAGCAGCATCACCTGCGAGGAGTGGGCCGCCGGCAGCTCGCCTTCGTCGTTGGAAGAGACCAGGCGCCGTTGCCACCCGGCGATCACCTGCTCCTGGCGAAGTGAATCGAGCCCGCTGGAAAAGTGCTCGCAATAGTCGGCGTCCGAGTCGCAGTAACAGAGCACCACTTCAGCGCCCGCAGTGACGATCGACGATTCGCCCATCTGATTCGCCCTTGTTTTCAGCTAGCACCTCGAGCACCGGTTTTGCGGGTAGAAGCCGCGCTCGAGAACTCAAAATCAACAACGCCCATGCTCTAGCTAGCCCTAGCCGGAAGCGCAGAGCGCAACGTAACTCGTTTCCCATCAGTCACTTTACTGTTTTCTAAACGGGCAGTCATCCGCCGCAGATGCGGTTGAAAAGTTCAAAGCGGATAATCCACAACTTCGTTTAAATCGCCAAACCCGTTAAAGCACGCAATGTCCCACAGCCGAGTCCTGATAGTGATCACCCTTTATTGTCACCCATTTGGGTCGCGGTGTCCAATCAGGCGGGGGGCCGTGTTCGATGGTTTACCGGTTTTGGGGCGCCCTTGCGCTGGCGCCACTAGCAATCTTGGGCCTCGCCGGCGCTTGCTGCGGGCAATCCCCGGCCCGTCACAGCCTTCGCTACCCGCACGCCAGTGCGTTTGCGGGCGTCGACCAAATGGCGGCCGCCGTCGAGCGGGGGGAGTTGATCTGGGCGGTTGATGAAGGCGGCTCGGTCCCGAGCGCGTTCGCCAGCGGGCGCCGTCAGCCGTCGCCCTATCAGCTCGTCCAGGCCCAGGAGCCCGCGGCGCCCGAAGCGCCCGAGGCCCCCGAAGGGCAAGGCGCAGGCGCCAATCAGACGCCGGACGAGCAGAATCAAAACCAACCCAATCCCCCGGACAACAATCAGAACAACAATCAAAATAACGACAACAACAACCCGCCGCCCGCCGCCGAGGGCGCGACCGCTTATGGCGCGCTCGGCGCCGCTACGCCGGACGGCGCCTCGTCGGCGGTCGCCGGCGCCGCGCCGGGCGATGGCAACGCCGATGCGGCTCAAATCCGCGCCCAGCGCGACGCCGCGACCCTCCTGCAAACTGCTCCCGGCGTGTCAGTAAACGCCCACTCGCCCATGATGCACGAAACGTCCTTGCGCGGCCGCCGGCTCGGCCAGGTGTCCGGCCAAGGGGTCCTACTGGTTTCCCGCTCGGCAAGACCTCGACACGATGATGAGCAAGATCGATTCCCAGCTCGTCGAAAAGATTACCACCTACAACGGCCCCTACAGCGCGCTGTACGGCCCGGGCTTGGCGTTTTACAACGTTGAGCTATTGCGCGCCCCACAGTACGATGTCGGCAACGGGTTTGAAGCGCATTCCCAGACCGTGGGCCAATACGAAACCAACGGCGAGCAGTGGCTCGGTCGCCAGGGATTCTGGGGCGGCGACGAAACCTGGGGTTTCCGCGGCGGCTATAGTCACCGCGGCGGCAGCGACTACGAGAGCGGCGGCGGCGTTGAGTTCCCGTCGAGCTACAAGTCGCGGCAAGCCGATCTCGCCCTCGGCGCCTGGTTGACGCCGGACAGTCGGATCGACTTCCAGTATCTGCGCCTCGACCAGACCGACGTCGAAATACCCGGCCAGTTCTTCGACATCAACGCGCTGGTGACCGACGCGTTCGACGGCACGTACACCCTGTTGAACCAGCCGTATTTCGACTCGCTGACGGTCGACGCTTGGTACAACCGAACCAACTTCTACGGCGACAACCTGCGGCCCGGCAAACGGCGCACCCTGCCCGGACTGGACCAGCCCCAGCCTTCGCCGCCGGGGCAGCAGATTTCTGTGCGGTTCAACAGCTTCACCAACGTGATGGCCCATTCGGCCGGTTTTACGTCAGCCTTTGGCTGGGGCGACGTGGACGAAGAGCACCTGACGGGCGGCGTCGATCTACGATATCTCGGCCAAAGAATCGACGAGCGCACTGATGTTGACCTGACGACTCAGGATCTGGACCAGGGCGGCAACCCGGTTGGACCGCTGCGAGTCGATCCGATCTTTTCTGTGAGCAACCCGTTGCCCCGGGGGCACTCGTCGAATCCTGGCGTGTTCGTCGAATACCAACAGCCCCTGACCGACGAATTGAAGGTGCGCACCGGCGGCCGGTTTGACTGGGTCGCGATGAACGCGCTGGAGACGGTGGCCGGCCCTACGCCCAATGCACCGCCCGTCAACGTGTCCCAAGACTTGGGCGGCCCATTCGATCAAGAGTTCAATCTGGGAAGCGGTTTTCTTACCCTCGACATGCAGGCCACCGAAGTCGTCGCCTTCAACGCCGGGTGCGGATTCGGTATGCGTCCGCCGACCATGACCGAAATGTATGCGGACGGTCCCTTCATTGCCGCGTTGCCGCAGAACATTCAAACTTCGCTGTTTGGGGACCCGAATCTGGATCCGGAACGCGAGCTGCAGGTCGACCTGGGTGTGTCGACCAAACAGGATTACCTGCGCAGCGGAGCGCGGGCTTACCATGCGTGGGTGCAGGACTATATCACGCTGGACCTACTCAGCGCCTCGTCCTACGCCTACGTCAACACGCCCCACGCCACGCTGGCCGGCTGCGAAGCGTTCGGCGAGTGCGACCTGCTCCCGCGGCTGACGGCCTTCGGCACAATGAGCTTCGTCGAAGGGCGCGACCAGTCACGCAGCTCGACGATCAGCCGCCAGCGTCAATTGAGGGACCCAGGGGCCACGCCTGATGAGCGAAGCATCCCGCTGGTGGGGCCGGTGGGCGCCCCGGCCAACGCGCACGAAAACCTGCCGGTCATCAGCGCCGCTATTCTCGCGGCTGGGCTTTCGACTGCATGCCCTGGAGGAGGATTCGCCGTGGACGATTGAATTTGCCGCCAACGTCGCCGACGCCCAGGAGCACGTCGCTACGTCGCTGCTCGAGAAGACGACCTCCGGCTATGCCACCTACGACATATTATGCTACCGCAGGTTGACCGACAGCTTCACCGTGACCGGCGGAGTGCGCAACCTGACCGACAAGAATTACCAGACATATTTCGATACGCGCCAGGCGGGCACGGCGACCATCATCCCGCTGTTCCAGGAAGGTATCAGCTTCTTCTTCGGCGCCGAGTTCACGCGCTAGCCGCGACGCTTGCGCATCCAGCCGCCGACGGCCGCGAGCGCCGCAACGGCCAGCGTGCAGGCGCCGGGCTCCGGCGTTTGAAATGTCGTAAACGTAACGCCCTGCAGCGCAGTGAAATCGTAGTGGCGGAATTCCATCGTCTGGGGGTCATAGGTGTCTATGTAGTCGTCAGGTCCCCCGTTCACTCCTGGCTGGAAGAGGAAACCCGCCGTGACGCCAGCCGGCCCAAGAGCCAGTTGGTCGCCGATGTCATAGGTGAATATGACGAGCTTGTCTTGGGGCGGCGACGCCGGATCTTTCGCGTTGAATAGCACTTTCGATTCCGTGCGCTGTCGGCCCAGCAGGGTTGAGCGGGTCGTCTCGCCAAGGGTGGCGGTGTAAAGCGAACTCACGTCCTCGATCGTCGGCAAAGTATCCAGCCGGGTAACGCCCGGGTCCGGAACGTCTACGAAGGCGGTGGTCTGCCCCGCGACAATTCCCGCGGGATCGAAATAGAGCTTGAAGCACTTGCTGGACCCCTGGATCGAGGCGCAAGCCAGATAGGCGCCGTAGGAGGCCGCAAAATTGGTCTGCAGCGCCGCCTGGCTCACGCTGCAAGAGACGAGTAAAAGAAGCGCAGAAAGCCATTTGACCATTAGCCGAATCTCCCGGATAGAAAAGCGTTGACAATGGGCGCAACGAAAGCCCAGAGCTAGTGAAAGGAGCGCGTGGCAGAGGAATGCGGAAGATCGCTGCCACTTGGGGGACGCCATGAATTGGCGGCCCGGGCTGCCTGCCCGTCCCAGTTCCAGTATAAGAACGGCTAACGCCACTGTCGAGCAAATCGAGGCCACTGATTTTGGTCGCGCGAGCCTGTATTTGCCGGTCGAATACTGGAATTTGGCCGAAAAATTGCCGGCGAGCGCCCGTCAGCGTCCCTTCACCGTCGGACGGCAACGGCGGCGGCGCAGGCGCTCCAATTCCCCAGGCCGCCAGCGCCAGGACGCCGGCTCGGGGACTTGTTTCAACGCCGCCGCCAGGGCGCCCACGCCGTTGAAGACGTCGTACTGTGTGCGAAAGGCGACAAAGTCGCGCCCGTCGATCAAGCGGTCACGGGTAAAATCGCCCAAAATATAGGACTGCTCGGCGGTGAGCGACGATACGTCGCTGTGCAGGTTCGTCGACAGGATCAAGTAATCGGTCAAATTAAGCTGACCGTCGGCGTTGAAATCCCCGGGGATGACGGCGGGGATGAATTCCACCTTAAAGCTATTAATCGTGAATTGCGTAGCCGTCGTGCTCGATGCCGCGGGTCGAACGTTAAACGTGTCGAACGCGAACGTGTTTGGCGTGCTATCAGTGAACGCCACGTGGGGCGCACTGTCTGGGCTGTTCAGCGAGCCGCCCGTCATCGTGACGTCAATGTCCAAGCCATTGGACGCGTTGCGGGTCAGCGACCACACCATCGTGTACATCGTGCCGCTTACGTAGCCTTGATTGCCGGACGTGGCGCCATTTGCCAGAGGGGTCCAATCGCCGTTGGAATTCAACAGATTGCCTGAAGTTCCGGGATTGGCGCGCTCTCTTAGCCCGAAGGGATTACTATTGCCGAGTGGGTTGCTGAAGTTGTTGTACATCGCATATCCGGCGTACGTCGCGCTCGACGGCGAGCCATCGACCGTAAGCCGCGCCGCACCCGGCGTGTCGACAATGCAAAAGGGGAACACCAAGCTGATGTTGGGGTCGCTGACAGTTCCCGTGGGCGAGAACACCCAGGTAACCTTGAGGCTGTCGCCGGCGGCGGACAGCGTAACGGGCGCGGCCTCGGTGGCAAAGTAGGTCGTCCAGTTCTGGGACGAGATCGGGGTATTGATCACATAGTTATTCGGCGTGATCGAGACATTGGGGATGTTGATAAACCACTGCGACTCTACGTCGTTGTCCGCATCGCCGTCGACGCCGTTCTCCTGCTCAGCGCGACTACTGTCCTGCCAGGTGTCGTCGACCAAGACGGTCGCCCGGCCCACTGCGCTCCAGAACAGCGTCGCCATCAGGCTAAACGTCATTGACGTGAAACCGATTCGGCTCCGACGATCTGACCGGCGAAATAGGGTCATCATGTTGTACCGGGACTCACATCAGGCAGGAGTTCAGGCCGACCGACTCCATCGGCGTCGAGCGAGCGCGGCCATGGCAGCCGCGCCGAGAACGCCGGTCGCCGGCTCCGGTACTTGGTTCACGAGCGCCACAAAGGCGCCGACGCCGTTGAAGACGTCGTACTGCGTGCGAAAAGCCACGAAATCCCGTCCGTCGATCAAGCGATCACGAGTAAAATCGCCCAACGCGTAGGACTGTTCAACGGTCATCCCCGACATGTCGGCGTGCAGGTTTGCCGACAGGATCAGGTAATCGGTGAGATCGAGCTGGCTGTCAGCGTTAAAGTCCCCGGGGATGACGGCGGGGATGAATTCCACCTTCACGTTGTCGAACCACGCCTGATTCGTGGCCGTGATGCCGGAGCCGATGCGCACATGGTCGTAGCTGCGCCGTTCGGAGCCCGCCGCGCCGACGATGTTCGAGACGCGCTCCGCCAGCTGATTGTCCACGTAAAACTCATAGTCGCTGCTAGCGCCGTCATCGGTGCTGATCACGACCTTTAAGTTGTGCCAGCCTTCGGAGCGCACGCCGACGCCGAAGTCATTGAGTTTGAAGAAGGGGTTTGTTCCCATCGTTCCAACGTCCGGCGGGCCGCCGTCGGGGTCCGCCTCTCCGGAGACGAGGTTGTGACCCAGAATGCGCGCCATATAGAACTGGCCGCCGCTGGCCGCGCCAGTTTCGTTGTTGTTCAGCCCCAGCGCGATAAGCTGGTTAGCCGCCAGGGCGGCATTGGGAGAGTCTTGCAGCGTGGCGAACTGGCGATACGGATTGAGCGACGGCTCTTCGTCGAAAAAGTCGAAGCTGAAAATCACCTGGTCCCCAATGCCAAGATTGCCTGAGGTGGCCAGCGTGCTGGTTTCCATAAAGTCGCGCCCGCTCCGCTGCGTGCCGGGAATCGGCCCGATGTGCACCGACTGCAGCGGACTCTGGAATCGAAATCCCGAAATATCCCCGCCGCCGCCAGTAACCGCGGGCCACGCCGCGGCGAACGCCGCGGTATCGGCATAGCTGTCGAAATCGTCGAACAGCAATACTGCGCCACGCGCACGACTGGCCAACAAGGTCAGGACGCAGCCCAAAGTAAATGTGAGGATCTTATGTTCAACCATGGCGTCGACAGTTCTCATACGACACTCTGCGAATTGCTCTCACATCGCTGCCGCAATGCGCCGAACAGCGCCCCCAGCGCCAGCGTCAGTCCGCCAGGTTCGGGGACCAGTTTCAATGCCGCCGCCAAGGCGCCCACGCCGTTGAAGACGTCGTACTGCGTGCGGAAACTCACGAAATCGCGGCCATTGATCAAACCGTCGCGGGTAAAGTCGCCCAAAGCGTAGGACTCCTCGGCGGTGAGCGACGACACGTCGGCGAAAAGATTTGCTGACAAGATGAGGTAGTCCGACAAGTCGACGCCGAGGTCGCCGTTGAAGTCGCCGGGCGGGGATGTGGGCGTGATGGCAAAGAATTGGTTGCCGGCGAAATTGTTCATGTTAATAGCGCCTTCGCCGGTGAAGCCGCCCTGTTCGTCGCCCCCCAAATTGTTCTGTGGCGCCGGCAACCCGCCGAGAAACTGGTTGGACCAATAATTATGCCCACTGTTGTTCTGGCCCACCATGACGCGGAGCGGACCGCCGACGTACGCTAAATCGCTCAAGGCTATGCCCAACTCCAAGCCCGTCGTGACCGCCGCCGCGGCAGCCTGGTTCGCGGCCGCGCCGCCGCCGACCACGCCCGCGACGTTGCTGTTGTCGTAACCGACCTGAATGGGCGATGCATTGACGCCGGATCCGGTGGCGCCGATGCCCTCCAATCCGCTGCCCGTCATGATGTCGACGTAGCCGCTCGCCAGCTGTGTCCCGAGGTTGGCGAAGTCCAAGTCCACCTGCGCATTGCCGCTGTCAGTTCCCCGGCGGAAAATGATGTGATAGTCGGCGGTGAAGCCGGCGTCGAACGCCAGGCCGTCCATCGCGCCGGCGTTGTTGTTGCCGGCGCTGTCAAACACGCTTTGACCGCCGGCTTTTGAGTCGATGAAGATTTCCAAACTGTTGAAGTTGGCTTCGACGTTGCCCGTCAACATCAGATTGAGCGTGCCGCCATTGATCGTCGCGTAGCCAGCGTCCAATTCGCTGAAGTTGTCGCCAAACCCCGTGTCGACGGTTTGCACCGCCAACGCCGCGCCGTAGCCGGCGTCTTTTGTGCCATCGACGACGATCTGCGCGGACGCGGACGCCGCCGACAGGGACGCGATGAGTGAAATCAGAAAATGTTTCACGATGCTGCGCCGTTAGAAATTCCGAAGATGGAGAAGAAAACGCGTCGGTCTACATGCTGCTAATTCTCGAGCTGAGTCGTCACAGGTCTGCAATGCGACTCATGCTATCTGTTAGGCGAGGCGTTGCACTTCAAGTTCTCCTCGGCGCGTTGTCGCCGCCGAGGAGCCCATCCAGAAATGCCTAAAAGAGCCAAGGCAATTCCGCCAGGTTCCGGCACGGCGCTCGTCGGGGCGCCGACAATATAGTTAACCGCACCGGCTAAAAAGCCGCCCTCCAGAGTCCCGTAGTTGAATCTCAGGTCATGTGGGACGGCGACGCTCGGAAACGCGGTGCCCAGGCCGCGAGTTTGAGCCGAGGCCAGGGTCAGCGAGCTGGTGAGATTCGATTCCGCGATCGCCTGCGCTGTGATCGTCCCCGCCTCTTCCCAGCCAACCCCCGGCGGATCGCCGCCTTCGGTGTCGTCAATGCTGACCCATCCCGCCGGATTGAGCGAGCCGGCGTCGCTAAGAATCTCGTAGTAGGTAATATCCACCGTGGCGCCCGAGGGATTTCGGATGATCGTGGCCCCGGTGCTCGTATTGACGTCTAAGACCAGCGGAACATTCAGCGGCAGGTTGGCGTCAGTCAGCTGATTTTCCAAAAAGGTCGTCGTTGTCTGATCCTCGTTCCGCACGGTAATGAAATCATTGTTCACGAATTGAAAACTGTTGAGCACAGGCGCCGGGGACAGCTCGGGGGCATTATCCCGAACTTGGTATCCAAAGATCGTCACGGGTTCCGTGGGCACGTCGACGCCTGCCTTGAGCGTGAAATGAACCTGCGCTTCGTAGCGTTCGCGCAAGTCGACGACTTGAATTGTTTCATTTTCGACGGCGACGTCGAAGCGCGAGTCGGCGGCAATTAAGCCATTGTCGCTCCCCAAGACGAAGCGATTAGTTCCCGCCTGCGGCGCATCGACCACGACCGTCACCCGGCCTTCGATGACGCCCGCCGGATCGAAGAACAATTTGAAGCACACAGAATCGGGAATGCCCTTCGGCGGTTGGGCAAATTGGGAGAGCCAAACGCCCAGGTCGCGTACGTCGACTGTGCGATCGATGTTGGCGTCGCCATGGGTATTGTCTTTTTCGTTGGTCAACCCCATGCCGAGCTGCCAGGACAGGAAGTCGTGACCGTCGACGCTTTGATCTTGGTCGAAATCCGAAACGGAAACCCCTTGCGATTGATATTGCGCAAAGCTACTGGCGAAATCCGTCAGCAAGGCGCCTTGCGCGACCACGGACGTCAAGAACGCAACGACAAAAGTCAAATATTTCGTCACCGCGGAATTCTCCTGAAGCTTGATGCTCAATAAAGAATAGAATCGCACGGGGCGCCTCTGGCGGCAATGCACGTGGCAGCGGACGGAAGTTAACGCCGACGCAGAAAGCGCGTAACGAATAAGTGAGCCCTTAGGACGTGCGTCTGGCCGCCCCACCGCCGGGATGCGGTTTTGGGAGGCTCATCCACCGGTGCTTACAGTATAAAAACGCACGATAGCGGTGTCGAGAAGGCCGATCCGAGCCAATCTCGAGAAATTCTGCCTGGCTGCAGATACCCGAATTCCGGATACGTAAGCAGAAAATCTCACGGCGTGTTTTGCAGTCCTTGCGGCCGATGGCCGGCGCCGGCTTTTAGCGTCGCAAACGCTGGGAATGCCGAGGTGACGCCGCCGAGTTTTTGCAGACAGCCTCCGCCGACCCGCGGCCAGCAATCCCCACATCGCCATCTTGACGTTGGTCAGCTCCGGCAACGCGGTGACGCTTCCGCTATTTCCGGCGCCGATATAGGTGACGATGCCGAGTACAACCGCGCCTTCCGCAGTACTGTAGCTGAACCGAAGGTCGCGCACGCCGAGGAACGAGTTGAAGGCGGTCCCCAGTGCAAAGGCTTGACCCGGCCCTACGCTCAGCGATCCCAAAAGGTTCAGCTCCGCCAAAATATTTGGGCTGGCGGCGCCCAATTCGGCCCAGCCCGGCAACCCCTGGTCGGCGAGGCTGAACCAGTTAAAAGGATTAAGCGCGCCGGCCGCGCTGGTGATCGCGTAACCGTCCATGTTCAAAGGTAATGCGCCGAAGTTGACGAGACTCATAAAGCCGGTGTTGGTATTTACCTGCAGGCCAATCGGCGTCTGAAGCTCCACTGGCGCGTCCGTCAACTGGGACGCCGTGAATGTGGTGGTCGTCTGATCCTCATTGCGCACTGTAATAAAGTCGTCTTCCACGAACTCGAACCCCGTGATCGATTGCGGCACCGGGCCGAAGGAGTTATTCCGCACCTGATAGCCAAATAACGTGACCGGGCTGTCCGGCGGGTCGGCGGTCGCCTTGAGCGTGAAATGGATCTTTGCTTGATATCGTAACCCCAAAGACACGATTGACTCGTCGACGAGGAAGTCATAACGATCATCGGCGAGGATCAAGCCGTTTCCGTTTCCCAGCGCGAAGTTTCCCCCTTCGACAAAGGCATGCACCTGTCCCTCGACAATGCCCGCCGGATCAAAATACAACTTGAAGCACACCGACTGCGGAATGCCCGTCAGCGGTTTGGCAAATTGATTGCGCCAAATGACCAGGTCGCCGGAGTCGACTGTTTGATCAAGATTGGCGTCGCCCTGCCTGTTGTCCAATTGATTGGTCAAGCCCAGGCCGGACTGCCAGGACAGAAAGTCGCCTCCCTCGACGCGCTGGTCGCGATCGAAGTCCGACGCCGAGTCGGCTACGTCCTGGTACTGCGCGAAGCTGTTGGCGAAGTCCGTCAGCAATGCGCCGTGCGCGACGACGGCTGTCAGGAGCGCCACGACAAAAGTCAAAATCTTAGACACCAGGGAAACTCGTGATGGTTGATGTGGTGCGCCGTCAGTGAGCCGCACTGCAACATAGGAACTCCTACACGCGGCGTCGAGAATTTTACGGTCTTTTTCGACCTCAGTTTGACGCCGACACAGAAGGAAATGTCTCCAGACGCTCCAAGAACCCCAGGTCGATGGGATCGCGGGCGTAACCGAGCACCGCCTCGAGCGTCGAAAACTTGTTCACGCCGCTGCTCAGCTCGATGTCCTTGCCGGTGAATTGCGCCGGGTGGCGGTAACCCGCCGCGAACGACAGCGCCAAGAGCTCCTTGCGAAAACTCTTGACGAACGACGCCAGGCGCTTGGCCTTGTGCTCGACATTTAAGCCGGCCTGCAGCCAGCGGCTGTGCGTCGTGATGCCGGCGGGGCAGTGGCCCGTGTGGCACTTTTGCGCTTGGATGCAACCGATCGCCATCATCGCCTCGCGCGCCACCTGAATCGCGTCGCAGCCCATCGCGAAGGCCACGATCGCCCGGTCGGGAAATCCGAGCTTGCCGCTGCCGATCCACAGTACGTCTTGCGAGACTCCGTGCTGCTGGAAAGTGGTGTACACGCGCGTGAAGCCGATCTTGAACGGCAGGGCCACGTGGTCCGCAAACGTCAGCGGCGCCGCGCCGGTACCGCCTTCGGCGCCGTCGATGCTAATGAAATCGGGTCCCTCGCCGCGGGCCTTCATTCGCTGGGCCAGGTCGTCCCAGAATGCACTCTCGCCGACCGCGCTCTTGATGCCCACCGGCAGTCCCGTGCGGTCGGCCACTTGTTCGATGAAGTCGATCAACGTATCCGCCGAGTGGAACTCGGTGTGGTTGTTCGGCGAGATGCAGTCGGCGCCCTGCGCGACGCCGCGAATCCGCGCGATCTCCGCAGTCACCTTTGCGCCCGGCAGGATGCCGCCTTTGCCGGGCTTGGCGCCTTGCGATAACTTGATTTCGATGCACCGGATATTCGGCGTGCGGCTGCAGCGCTCGGCGAGCACGTCGAGCGAGTAGCGGCCGTGACTGTCGCGGGCCCCAAAGTAACCCGTGCCGAGCTGCCACATGACCGGGGCGCCCTGCTCGTGGTACGGACTGACGCCGCCTTCGCCGCTGTTGTGATAGCAGTGGGCCGCCAGCGCCCCCTTGTTCAGCGCCTCGACCGCCCGGGCGCCCAGCGCGCCGAACGACATCGCCGAGATGTTCACGATCGATTCGAGCGTGAACGGTCGCCGCCGGCCGCGCGTCTCTCCCATCACCTTCGCGCACGGCAGATAGCTCAAGTCGCCGTCAGGAAAGACGGCCTTCGCCTCCGGGAACGGAAACACGGCGTGCTTGATGACCGGATAGCCGACGCCGTAAATGTCTTCGGTCGTGCCGAACCCCTGCGTGTTGTTCTCGCCCTTAGACGATGCGTAGATCCACCGGCGCTCGTGGCGGTTGAAGGGGCGCTCGTCGCGATCGTCGGCCACCCAGTACTGCCGCAGCTCGGGGCCGATCCGCTCGAACCAGTAGCGCAGATGGCCCACGACCGGGAAGTTGTGAAGGATCGTGTGCTTGGTTTGCCGAAGGTCGTAGGCTGCGACGGCCGCGAGACCCGCCGCGATCACGGCGACGATCCAAAGCACGATGGCGGTGGTCGTCATGTGCCTAGCTCCGAGCGACCACGCGATTCAGCCCGGATCATGGCTCGCGCCCTCCGCTCAACCCCGCAGGACTGCTCGGCACACGTCGGTGCGAGAGATCGTACCCACGAGCTGTCCCTTGTCGACAACCGGCAGCCGGCGGATCTGCTTCTTGACCATGATGCTGGCCGCGGTCAGCAAGTCATCGCTGGGGCTGACCGTGATCGCGTTCTTGATCACCAGCGGCTCAATCGGAGCGGTCGCCAGGCTCTTGCCCTTCTCCTGAAAAATGGCGAACCCGCTGGCGAGGCTTCCTTCCGCCGCCATTTCCTCGAACTTCGGCATGCCCGCGCGTATCAAGTCGCCCTCCGACAGCACGCCGATAAACTTGTTGCCCTCATCGACCACCATGAGGTCGCTAAGCTGATGAGCGCTCATGATCTCCACGGCCTCCCGAATCGTGCGCGCAGAGGCACGCGGATCACATTGAACATGAGCGCATCGGAAATCTTCATGACATTGACCTTTCAATGCTTGGACCGCAGCCGCGACTGATCGCACTTCAGGGCGAACGGATCGACGAGCCGGAGCGATTGCACGCCAAATCTGGAATAGGAATCGGACGAGCGCCGCGCTGAAGCGAGCCAGACGCCGAGGTCTGTCGCCTTGCTCGATTCAAAAGTCGCGCCGCCTGAGGCCGGCAGTCCAGCCGGCTAGCTAGCACCTCAAGTTTAACAGCCGCGCCGGAGGTCGTCTATCTTCGCCCGTCCGGCGAAGCGGACGGTCAGCGGAATTGACCGCTTGCCAAGCATGTGCGACGATCCACCGCCGCGCTTCACGCATCTTACGTTCGCCAGCAAGGCCCGCCATGCCGTCGGCCGGCAGTCAAGTCGACCCCCTCGCACTCCGCGCGGGACGAGAACTCGCCAATCCCGCCGCCCCAGGCGACGCCGATTTCGCCCAACGCCTGCTCGCGCTGGTGTTGGACCTTCACCGCGACCTCGCCTGCGATCAAGTCGCCCTGACGGCGGTTAACGAGGGTCGATCCTTGTTGGGTTGCGACCGGATGTCGCTCGCCGCGCCTCGCAAACGCCGCATGGAGCTGCTGGCCGTCAGCGGCCAGGAGCGGATCATCACGCGGTCGAACCTCGTCCGGGCGATGACGCGTCTGGCCGCCGCGCTGGGCGATTCTCCCAAGCCGTTTCGATGCGACGGCGACGTCGAGATGCTGCCGCCCAATCTTAGTCAGGCCATCCTTATATATAGGAAGGAAAGCGGCGCTCGGTCGGTCGAGGCCGTGCCCCTTCGCAGGCCGTTGCCTTCAGGCGACGACCGCGATCACCCGCCGCGGTTCGAGACCGCGGGGTGGCTTGTTTGCGAGCACTTTGGCGAGCACACTACGGCCGTCGTTCCCGATCAGGCCCAGGCGCTTGCCGATCACATCGCCGTCGCCCTGAGCAACGCTCAATTGCTCGAGCGCCAGTCGACGCCGTTTCGGCGGCTGCTACGCCAGTTCTATGCACCGGGGGAATTTCGCACCGCCCGCCGCGCAGCCTTGGCAGCCGCTGGCGTCCTGACGGCGATCATCGTGCTAGGGATGTTGCCCGTGCGCTACCGTGTCGAGGCGTCGGGCCGCCTGCTCCCGAGCCGCCGTAGCGAAGTGTTCGCCCCGGCCGAGGGACGCGTCAAGGAAGTGCTCGTCGACTCGAACCAGCCGGTCGCCAAGGGACAACTTCTCGTGCGACTCGACAACGAGCGACTCGCCAGCGAACTGCTCGCCGCCCGCCACCTGCTCGAAGAAAAGCAACAACTGCTGGCCACGCTGGAAGCCCAAAGCGCCGAATTGAGCGACCGGCGGAACCAGCACGAGTCGATTCGCCTCAGCGGCGCCGTTTCGCAAACCAAAATTGAGATCACCAGGCGCAGGGTCGGCTCGCCTCGCTGGTCGCCGAAGCGTCCGAGCTGGAGGTCCGCGCTCCGATCGAAGGCACGGTCACGACGTTCGAACCAGAGCGCGGGCTGCTCAACCGTCCCGTCGAGCGCGGCGAGACGCTGTTGGAAGTCATGGACACGAGCGGCCCCTGGGAACTCGAGCTCGACCTCCCCGCCAAGCGCGTGGGCCATGTGCTGCGCGCCCAGGCGGCCGACCCCTCGGCGCCGGTTCCGGTGCAGTTCACCCTGGCCACCGAGCCGGAGACTGTGTTCACCGGGGCGCTCAAGTCGGTGTCATCGCGGATTGTCACGGGCGCGAGCGCCGAGTCGGTGGCGCCGCTAAAGGCCAGCGTAGCGATCGACCAAATCGCGCACCCGGTGCCCGGCGCCGACGTCATCGCCCGGGTCGACTGCGGCCAGCGGCCGTTTGCCCGCGTATTGTTCGGCGACGTGGTCGACTTCGTCCGCAGCCGCGTGTGGTAGGCCCAGCGCCGCCCGACACGATAGACGCCCGTCTCGGCGTTAGCCGGCATCGTCTCGATGCCGCGGTCACTCGACAGACTCAAGCATCGGATCCAGCCCCAAATCGCCAAAGGTCTTCCCCCGCTCGCGCTCCATGCGCAGCAACTCGCGCCGCTCGCGCTGGTGATGTCGCTCGTGAAATCGCTGGGCGCGGCGAAACCACCGCAGCCATCCCGGCGTCAACTCCGCGTCGGGCGTACGCTGCGCCCGCCGCTTCGCCGCGCAAACGCCCGATTCTCAAACCGCCCAAACAGCTCGTCGTCAAGCGACAGCATGAACTGGTAGCTCCCCGGCTCGCCCTGCCGCGCCGTGCGGCCGACGAGCTGGCGGTCGATCCGCGCACTGGCGTGCATCTCGGTGGCGATCATGTGCAGGCCGCCAGCCGCGAGCACCTCCGGACAGACCGCGATGTCCGTCCCACGACCGGCCATGTTCGTGGCCACCGTCACGCGCCCGCGCTGCCCGGCTTGGGCCACGATGGTCGCCTCCTGTTCGTGGCGCAGGCAGTTCAGCACCTCGTGCTCGATGCGCTCCGCCGCCAGCGCCGCCGAAAGTTGCTCCGAGGCTTCGACCGACGGCGTGCCCACGAGCACGGCTTGCCCGTTGAGCAACCGGCGGCTGACCTCGGAGGCCACGGCGCCGAGCTTGGCGCCACGCGAAGCAAACACGCGTGTCGGCAATGAAGTGCGCAGGCACGGCTTGAGCGTGGGGATCGCCGCCACCGGCAGCGAGTAAACCTTGCGGAACTCGCCAGCGCACGACCGGGCGGTACCCGTCATCCCCGCGAGCACTGAGTAGCCGCGAAAGAAACTCTGCACAGTAATCTTCGCCGCCACAGCGGTCGACGCCGTGGGGTCGCGCCGCTCCTTCACCTCGACGGCTTGCTGCAGTCCGTCGCGCCACTTGCGGCCCGCGGCCACACGGCTGGTCGACGGGTCGACGATGCCCACGCCGTCGCCGTCCAGCACATAGTCGCGGTCGCGGCGCAGCAGGAGGTGAGCCGTCAGCGACTGCTCCACCTGGTGAAACACCCGATCAGGCGTCGCCGCGCTCCATCCCGGCAGGCGTCCCAGCGCGAAGATCCGCCGACAGCCTTCTTCGGTCAGCCGAATCGAGCGGCGGCCGTGGTCCACGGTCATGTCGCGCTGGGCGTCGAGATTCTCGACCGTCTGGTCGCACCAGCGGTAGAAGTCGATTTCCTGATGTTCCTGCTCAACGCCCAACGCGATGACCAGCGGCGTGCGGGCGTCGTCGACCAACACGCTATCGGCTTCATCCACCAATGCGAAGCGGCGGGTCCGCTGCTGTTGCGGGGCGGCGTCGCCGCCGGCGTCGCGGCGCCAACCGATCGCGCAAGAAGTCGAACCCAAACTCGCGGGCCGCGCCGTAGGTCACGTCGCACGCATACTCCCGCCCGCGCTCGGCGTACGGCAACTCGCCTGCCACGCAGCCCACCCGTAATCCCAGGCGGTCGAACACGGCGCCAGCGAACTGCGCATCGCGGCGCCGAGGTAGTCGTTGGCCGTCACCACGTGGCAGCCTTCGCCGGCCAGCGCGTAGAGAAACGCCGGCAAGAGCGCCGCGAGAGTTTTTCCCTCGCCCGTTTGCATTTCCGCGAGGCCGCCGCCGGCCATTACAACGCCCGCCGCCAGTTGCGTCGGGTAGTGAGTTTGCCCATGCACGCGCCGGGCCGTCTCGCGCACCAGGCCAAAGCCCTCAACGATTAGCGTATCGGACGGTTGCGCCGCATGGCGCTCCAGCGCAGGCGGCGCGCGGCGCCCAGCAGTGCGTCATCCGTCGCGTCCTGCAGCGACTCAGCGAGCGCCAACACGCGGTTCACCAGCTCGTCCCGCCGCCGAGCTGCGCAGTGCGTCGCCAATTCGTCGCAACGATTCAATCATCAAAATCCCCTCCCTCGCAGGGAGGGGCTAGGGGAGGGACGGCCGACCGCGGCGGTAGTCTTGGCGTTTTTGTGGAGATCACGGTCAGGAATCCCTCCCCCGTCCCCTCCCTTCCAGGGAGAGAGGCGGCCAAGCCTACAGAAAACTGAAGGTAAGCCGTGCTTCGCGCCATAACCAACTCGCCAACGACGAGCGGAAGACCACCGCTCGAGCCTGCCCGCGCAGACCCGGGACGATCGGGCCGGTTACATCGTCGAGCCGCACCGTCGCCTGCGAGATACGCGACGGCTTCGACCTGCCTGCGCACCCGGCCGCGGCTAGTTTCTCCGTCGAAAACTTGTCGCTCGGCTGCAGAAAATCCCCGCTAGGCGTCGAGCACGACGCGACCACGCCGTGCAGCACCTCCTCCGGAGCGTGCTCGAGCTTGATCCGCACCCGGCGGCCCGGCGCGAAGTCGGCCTGCGAAAACTGATCGACCAGCAGCACCGCCTGATAGGCGCCGCCCGGCGCCACCGTCAACACGTGCGTGCCCACCGGCAAAAAGGAGCCGAGGTTTGATCGGTCAAGCACCGTGCCCCTGAGCCGCGGTGCGCGATCGCGGCTCGCCGCTCCCTCGGCCGCCGGCGACGGCGCCACGACGATCCCGTCGCACGGCGCGGCGAGGGTCAGCCGCGCGAGCCCCTCGCGGCGGTCCTGCACTTCCTCGTACAGGGCGTCGCGAATCCCAGCGGCCGCCGTGGCCCGTGCCGCGTCGCCGGTCGCCTGATGCACCGAAAGGGCGACTTGCTGCACTTCGTACGAGGTTTCAAGTTCCCGAAAGTCGTCCGCCAGCTCGCGGTTGACGAGCTCCACCAGCGGATCGCCCTGCCGCACGCGCTGACCGGGACGCACGCGGATCGCCGTCAATCGGCCCGGCGTCGTCACGTAAACTTGCTGCGCATCGACCGGCTCGACCACCAACGGCGCCGTCACTACCACCGGAAACGGCATAAACAGCGCAGCCGCGAGCACGCTCAGCGCGAGCCCCAACGGCAATCCGCGGCCGCCACGTGCGTCCCGAGCGATGACGATAGTTCCTCCACGCCAGAATCGCCGACCGCGCCCCGCTGACGACGCTCATGGCCACGACGCTCAGGCCCAGCATCAGGCCGGCCGATTGCATCCCGTAGGGTTTCAGCGTGCGGTACAGAATCAAGGAAATCAGTGCGACCAACTGCAAGCGAAACAACGCCGATCCCACCGCGTAGGCGCCCAAGAGCCACCGACGCGACGCGCAAGCAGGGGGTCCTCAGGAATCGCTAATCCCAGTGCCGTGCGACCCAACCAGCGGCCGAACAACCGATCGGCCTTCGTCCGCAAGTTCGGGATGCCAAGCCAGTCGCTCAGCATGTAGTAGCCGTCCAGCCGCAACAGCGGATTGAGGTTAAACGCCACGACGCTCACGTTGGTGACAAAAAACACGGCCCAGCTCACCTGGTGCACCAGCCCCTCGCGCGTGTTCCACCACAAGCCGAACGCCAGGGCCGAGAGCACTAGCTCCACAAACATCCCCGCCGCGCCGATGGCCAACCGCGCCGTCCGGCTCGGCAGCCGCCCGGCGTCGGAGACGTCGCAGTACATCGACGGGCTGAACATCATCAGCGCCACGCCGATCTCATGACACTCGCCGCCATACCGACGGCAGGCGAAAGCGTGCCCCAGCTCGTGCAGCGTCTTGGCAGCCGCCACGGCGCACCAGATCGCCAACAGCGAACCGCTGTTGAAGAATTCTGCCAGCGATGGCAGCCGCTGGCGGAATTCGTCGAACCGCACCAGCATGAAGCACCACATGGCCGCCACCAGCACCGCGCCCGCCAACAGCGCGGCCGGATGAAACAAACCGCGCACCCAAGGAAAGGCGCGATCCAGCGCCCGCTGCGGATCCCAGCCCGGCAGGCGGATAAACAGCGGGCTTTGCAAGGCAGCGAAAAGCCGTCGCCGCCGGTTCTCGCGCTGGCGGCGGGCCAACGGCGCCCCTTGCCCGGGCCGCGTCGACCACACCAGTCCTTTGCGGAACAGATCGACGACCAGCTCCTGTAACTGCGCGAGCGTGACCGTCAGATCCCGAAACTCGCCTACCAGCCGAGCTCGTATTTCTTCGAGGCTTCGCCGCCCGTCCAGGAGTTGATGCAGGGCGTACTGATCCGCCCGCAGCCGAAATAGCTCATTGCGCAGCGGGTCTTTGAGCACCCAATACCACTGATCGCCGTGCTGCACTTCGTGCACCGACAGATCGCGCCGCGCCTTAAACGGCACAGCCCGCTGCGACATCGGACGCGGCGCTGGGGCGGGGCAGGGCATCAGTCGCTCACATTACCGAATAGCCGGACGGCCACGCCGTCCGGGAGCCCGGACCGCGTGGCGGTCCGGCTAGCACAATGCAGCGGGCGCGCACGCACCAACGCACTTGCACACCATGCGAGGAGATAACCGGACGACAGCTACCGGTAAAGACGAGTGCGACTGTGCTAGCAGTCGCCCGCTACTCGCCGAGTTTCAACCCCACCGGCAAGTTGCGGCGGTCCGGCTCGTACTGCCCGGGGCCGTCCTGGTACAGCCGCCCGTGCGTCCACCACAATTCGGTGGCCGTGAGGACGGGCGAGTAGTCCGTCCCCCACGTCCCTTCCCACGGATAGCGGGGCTCCGGCCGCACGCGCCAGTCGTGCGTCCGCGGCCGCGCACTGCCGCCCACGTAGTAGCTGAGGTAGTTGCAGTCATAAGTCCACCGTGCCCACGGCGCCACGCACAGACCGTACCCGCTGCGCGCGTGCCGATCACAAGGCGGCCCCCAAAACCGGCCGCACTCGTAACAGTTCCCGCAGGCCAGCGCCGACTCACGGCGCGTCTTCGGCGCCTCGCCCGCCCGCGCCGCGGCCGACACAACCATCAGGGCGAACAGCGAAATCGCAAAAGTTGTGCGATACATGGGATTTATCGGCGAGCATCCTAAACAGAAGTGAACCGCCAAGGAGGCCAAGAGCACAAGACGGAAGGGAATTTTAATTCGGGAATAAGATTCGGGAGAGAACACTAATCGGCGCTGATGTTCACTAATCTGAGTTAGTGGAAATACGCCGAATTTGTGTACCTGTTTTTGTCTTTGCTTCTGTTCTGTTGATTCGTTGGATCTCTTGTATTTCTTGGCGCACTTGGCGTCCTTGTATGTTTAAATCACGAAGGAATGTCGTTGTACTGTAGGTGGCATCGGAAGTCCTGCGAAGCGTAGCGGAGCAGGACTTCCGATGCGGCCGGCGGTAGATCGAGTGCGTCCAGGCGCTTTGTACGCCGTCGCCAAGCGTGATCGCCGCCGGTTTTTTGAACTTGAGCCCGAACAGCCGCCAGAGCCGACCTCGCGTCGAGCTCGCATCCGCAAGACAGGGAGTCGTTCATGAACGCTGCAGTCAACTCGTTTGTGGGAATCGACGTGGCCAAGAACTCGCTGGACGTGTGCGTGTTGCCGGACGGCCGGCGGCTCTCCGCGTCCAACGACCGCCCCGGCGTGCAGCAAGTGCTTGAGGCGCTGCCGCCGGCGGGCCAGTGCCTGGTGGTCGTCGAGGCCACCGGGGGTTATCAGCGGGCCGTCGTCGCCGCGCTGATTGCGGCCGGACACCGGACGGCCGTGGCCAACCCGCGGCAAGTCCGCGACTTCGCCCGCGGGCTCGGCCGGCTGGCCAAGACCGATCGGATCGACGCCGAGGCGATCGCCCGCTTCGGCCAACACGTCCAGCCGCGCCGGCGCAGAAAGTCCCCGAGAAGCAGGACCGCCTCGAGCAGCTCACGGCGCACCGCCGCCAGTTGATCGAACTGCGGAACGCCGAAAAGTGCCGTCTGGAGACCGCCTCGACCAAGTTCGTGCTGCGGAGCGTCCGCGGCGTGATCGAGCAGTTGGACAAGTTCATTCGCCACGTGGAGACGGAGTTGTCGGACCTGGTCGCAAGCGACGACCACCTGCAGTGCCGCTCCCGCGTCCTGCAAACGGCCCCCGGCGTCGGCGCCGTGACGGCCGTCACGCTCGTGGCCGAACTGCCCGAGTTGGGCCGGCTCAACCGCCAAGAGATCTCGGCCCTGGTCGGGGTGGCTCCATTCAACCGTGACAGCGGCAAGTTCCGTGGTCGGCGGGCGATCTGGGGAGGCCGGGCGGCGGTGCGCAGCGTGCTCTACATGGCGACGCTGACGGCTCGGCGGTGCAATCCGGTCATCCGGGCCTTCGGCCAGCGACTGGACGCGGCGGGCAAGCCCTTCAAAGTCGTCATGGTGGCCTGCATGCGCAAGCTGTTGGTGATCCTCAACACGATTCTCAAAAATAACTCTGCCTGGAATTCCCATCTTCAACTCACATGCGCTTGACAATCAACACAGCCGCTTGGCGGTTATCACCCATTACCCAAACGGATTCCGCAAAAACTTCTGATAGGGCAACCGCACGTCGCGATAAAAAGTCTGGTCGGCGCGGACGATCGTCGTGTCCGGCAAAAAGCCCGTCGCTCCCAGGAACGACACCACGTCGTCCTGATCGACGCCGTCGCCGCTCACCGCGAATCCGCCGACAAGTTGGCCGCCCACGTAGATCGGCGTCGACCCCGGGAAGAACACGATGCCGCTTTGATTGGCCAACGGCTGCGGGCCCGCGGCCGCCATCACGCCCGCGTCGCCCGGGTCGCGGAAGTTGGTCATCGGGAAAAAGGCGTCGTGGCCGTACACGCTCGTAAAGGCGCTCACCGGCGCCGGCGCTCCTTCGTTCTCCGCCGTCAGGTCGCCGATGGCGTCGTCGTTGAGCTGCGAAAACTCCGGCGGCGGCGTGCCGTCGATCCCCGACGGGTACCGCGGCTGAGACAGGAACCGGAACGTGCGGTTGGTAAACGCCGTGCCCGCGGCGATCCCCGGCACTTGATCGATCGGCTGCAGATCGCCCGCATCGGCGTAGTAAGCCACGTTGCGCGCCTTGCTCACTGCCACGTCGATCGAAAACGTGGTCGCGTCCGGCATGCGGTACAGGCCCAGCACCTCGCCGTTGGTGTCGGTCACGGCCAGCACCATCTTGGTGCGCTGACCTAGCGGCAAACGTATGGCGGCCCGCGTTTCGCTGGCCGCGGCGACGCCTTGCAAGATCATTGTATTGACCTGGGCGGCGGTCAGCCCGCTGCCGTCGGTCGCATCGTGCGGCGTCACCAAGAAACCTTCCGGCACGGGAAGCCCGTCGCGGTGAAAGCCGTCGCCGGGCGCATTGAGCGGCATGTCCATGCCGCTGTTTTGATTTCCTTCGCCGAGGGCCATCCCCACATCGAGCACGGTCGTCAGCCCGCCGCAGTCGCCGGCCTGCGGCCCGATGATTTCCAAAGTGATGCCCACCAGGTCGAGCCGGCCAAAAGGAAGATCGAGCCGATCGATCGCGCCGCAGGTCCCAATGTCGCCGACCTTCGCCCTTGGGTCGACGTCGATCGACGCGCAGGCTGCCGCCCGCCGCTGCCAACGCAATGTATTCGGCCTCGAGCACCTTCGGGGCGTTGGTGCGCTCGAATTCTGTCTGACCGATGCCCGGCACAAAGCCCTGCTCGTGCGTGGCGAAGCCGTCGGCGCCAGGAAAGAACACGCCGATGCCTCCGACCAGCGTGTCGCCAAATCCGTCGCCGTCGCCGTCGGCAAACAAGGGAATGCCGCCGGGCAGCGTCGCGATGCCGCGCGCCTGGGCGGTGGGCAGCAGCCCGGAGTTCTGCACCGCGCCGTAAGATTCCGGCGCGTAGAGTCCCTGCCCCGCGGGCACAAACGCCGGGTCGATGTTGAACCGTCCCGTGCCATCGGCGTTGGTTCGCAGCAGGAAGTTGTCAGCGGTAGTGCCGCGCACGCCGTCGGCGCCTGGATCAATGTTCCCATCGCGGTTGGTGTGCTCGATGCCGAATAGATCGACCAGCGGCGTATTGATGATCTCCGGCGGAAAGTGCCCGCCCAAGCCGATCGGCGCCACAAACCCCGGCCCGCGCACCGTGGAGGCCAGCGCCGCCGCACTGCTCGTGCCGTCGGCGTTGGGGCTCGATTCCACCTCGCGCTGAGTGATTGTCGATTGACTGATGAAACGAACGGTGCGCGACGTGATCGGCGCCGAGTTGCTGGAGAACATCGCCGCGGTGCGCGCCTTGGCCACGGCGCCGTCGATGGCGAACACCAGCGTGTCCATGTCCGGGATCGCGTCCAGCACGCCCTGCTCGACGCGCACGCCGAGGATGCGGCCGTTGCGGTCGACCACGGCGATGATCGCGTCTTCGCTCGAGGTGGCGCCCGCCGCGCGGCACAGTAGCGTCTCGACTTCATTCGCCGTGAGCTCCGGCGCCGCGAAGAGCAAGTCGCTGCTGCCGTCCGACAGCGGCGCCTGGGCGGACTGCGCTGCATATCCGCCGCCATAAGTCCCACATTGCTTCCCTGCGCGCCGTTGCCCGAAAAGTTGTATTCGACGACGCTTGCTTCTTCCGCCTTATCGCCGGCGCTGGACTCAGCAGTCGCGTTGGCCGCCAGGGACGCCGCCGTCGGCTCAATCAATGACTCATAGGCTTGACCTTCGCTCGACGCCGTCTCCGCCGGCGCGTCGGTCCCGGTCCCCAGCGACGACGGCAACTCCGACGACACCAGCGGCAACGAGTCGTCGACGCGCTCCAGCGGCGCCTCCGACGCGGGCGTCGGCATCTTGACGGTTTCCTCGCCGCCTTGAGCGTCGATCGACTCCGGCGCCAAAGGGGGCGTCGGCGCGTCAGTCGCCTCTTGGACGCCCGCCGGGTCGACTAGCACCAACTCGTCGGCCAGCGGCGGGTCCGCCGCACTCAGCGCCCACTCGCTGATCGCCGCCGCAGCGACTGTGCCCAGGCAAAAGCGCCGCTCAAACTGCTCGATCGCCGGCAGCGAAATGCGCACTTCGCGCGGCCGCCGGCCCGCGCCGTCCCGCCGCACGCCGTCGACCCAGTTCAGGAGCTTCGTAAACAACATATATATGTAGTCACGCCATTTAGCCCCCGGTCACTGACCGGGGGCTAACTTGTGGACAGCGCACCGCCGGCGCACGCCGATGCTGGCGCGCAGCGAGGGCGCCCGCATAAACGACGTAATCGGAACAATCCGTGTAATTGTTGAAGTCAATTTTCCTCCGTGGCCGAAAACGACGTACAAGCGACGCTCTACCCGGGGGGTACTGCGTAGTGCGGTCGCCAAGCGGACGGGCCCTGGCTCGGCTCGCTTGCCACTTTTCACGCAGAAATCCGCGTTTCGGCGCGGCGCCCCCGGGTAGCGAATGGGCCTCCTTGCGCGTCCGCCGTGCCGCCGCTCGCCGCTCGCTAGCGTTGCGCCTTGGGTCGGTTTGCTGGCGCTGCTGCGCGCTGCGCCTTCGACCAGCGCCGACGACGCATCGCTGGTCGCATTGCCCGAGGTAACCGCCGACGGTGGCCTCGCGCTTCTTCAGCCGACGAGCATTGCCTGGCCTGCTGCTGCTTCTCCGGAAGAGGCCTGGGGCGAGGCCGCGCCCCCGTCGGCACTTCCTCCTACCCCTTTCGTCGCGCAAGGGGCGAGAGATACCGACCTGGTTCAACCGGCCGCACTTCTGCCGGCGCCCGAACACGCGCTCAAGCAAGTCACGCCCTACTGGCAGACCGCCGCGCCCCTGCTCGGCGCCGTTCCTGGCGACGCGGGGCCCAAGCCAATCGCCACCGGCGCGGCCGAATCGATAACGGCCGTCGTCGGCGATTCGCCGTCAGTTCTCTCACGCCCGCTCAATCCCGAGGAAGCGCTCCGCGAGCCGATCGTACCGCCGACGCCAATCGAGGAAATCGTCGTTCTGCCGCGCAATCCGCCGCTGGGCTACAGCGGTCCCTCGGGCGTGCTGCCCACCGAGTATCAAGAGTCGCCGCACTTCGTGCCCATCGAAGACCGCTGGCGCATGGGGTTCCCCATGTGGGATCGCTACGGCCAGGGGCAGCCGTACCAAATCGATTATCCCTACGAGCTGGGCCGGCTGGTCGACCCTTACGACCAGAACGTGCTCAAGGGCGACTACCCGATCATCGGCCAGCACACGTTCCTAAACGTCACCGTCACCGACTTCACGATCAACGAATACCGGCAGGTGCCGACGGGCACGACGCCGTTTGAAAGCACGCAAAGCCCGTTTTCCGAGGAGTTCTTCGGCGACCCCAACCAGTACTTCTTCAACCACAACCTGTCGGCGTCGCTCGACCTGTTCCACGGCAGTGCCGCGTTCAAGCCGGTCGACTGGCGGCTGAAGCTCGAGCCGATCTTCAACACCAACGTGCTCGACGTCGGCGAGCTGGGCGTCGTGTATCCCGACGTCCGTCGCGGCACGCGACGAACTCGCTCGGACATGTCGCTGGAGCAGTTCTTCGTCGAGAAGAAGCTCATGGACATCGGCCCCGATTACGACTTCATGTCGGTGCGGGCCGGGTCACAGCCGTTCGTGAGCGATTTCCGCGGCTTTCTGTTCAAGGACATCAACCGCGGCCTGCGGCTGTTCGGCACGCGCTTCGCCAACCGCGACCAGTTCAACGCCGCGTGGTTCGACCAGGCCGAGAAAGACACCAACAGCGGCCTCAACACGTTCGACGACCGCGGGCAGCAGGTCGTGGTCCTCAATTACTTCCGTCAGGACTTCATCTTCCCCGGCTTCACGGGCCTCATCAATTTCCACTACAACAACGACCACAACACCACGAAGTTCGACGACAACGGCTTTCTCGTGCGGCCCGACCCCGCGGGCGTGTTCCGCGAGCACGAGATCAACGCCTACTACATCGGCGTGGGCACCGACGGCCACATCGGTCGCGTGAACGTCGTCAGCCAGTTGTACTAGGTGCTCGGCCGCGACACGCTCAATCCGATCGCCAACTGCCCGCAGAACATCAACGCCCAGATGGCCGCCCTGGAACTGTCCTACGACCGCGACTGGGTCCGCTTCCGCGGCTCGTACTTCTTCGCCTCCGGCGACACCGATATCAACGACGGCGAAGCCCGGGCTTCGACACGATCCTCGACAATCCAATCTTCGCCGGCGGCGAGTTCAGCTATTGGCAGCGGCAGCAGATCAAGCTGTTCGGCGTCAATCTCACGCAGCGGCAACAGCCTGGTGCCCGACCTGCGGTCCAGCAAGATGCAGGGCCAAAGCAACTTCGTGAACCCCGGTTTGCAGCTCGTCAACTTCGGCATGGACTTCGAGATCACGCCCAAGCTGCGCGGCATCACCAACGCCAACTACCTGTGGTTCACCGACACCGCGGTGCTCGAGCAGTTCGTGTTCCAGAGCGACGTGGCCGACGAAATCGGCACGGACCTGAGCGTCGGCCTCGAATGGCGCCCGTTCCACTCCGACAACGTGATCGCTACCGGCGGCTACGCCGTGCTGCTCCCCGGCCGCGGGTTCGACGACCTGTTCGGCAAGCTCGACCCCTTCGACCTCGCCGGCGCCCAAAAGCGCGACGTGCGCGCCGTCAACCATGAACGCCGCCTTTCTCGAACTCACGCTCACCTATTAACCCCGTGTTAGCCGGCATCGTCTCGATGCCGCGGATCCCCAACGCACACTCACATTGCACCGCCCCCCAGCAACCTCAATACTACCGACCTGCTGGCCGCCTCGCGTGCTAGCAGTTCGACCGCACCGAGTCACGGAGCGACAAGTCGTGCGACGAGCCAATGGAAGCATGATGCAAGACGGATCGACGGCGACGCTGCCGCTCGTCGTCGCGCTGCTTGCCATTACGGCGGCGAGCCCTTCGGCAGCGCAGTCGATCCGCAATCCCTTCGTCACGCCAGCATCGACCAATCCCCAAGAAGCGCTCCCCCTCGATCAGCCGCTACCGCCCGCAGAGCAGCTCCCTCCCGCCGAAGCCGCCGCCCCGCCCGCCGTCGATCCCGCCCTCGATGCCTTCATCCACCAAAGCGAAAGCGAGGCGATGGCCAAGAGCGTCGGCTGCATCACCTGCCACGCCACGGTCGGCGACCCGCACATGAGCCCGTCGGTCCACCTCGGTTGCTGCGATTGCCACGGCGGCAATCCCACCGCCGCCGACAAGCTCCACGCCCATGTACTCCCCTCGTATCCCGAACCCTGGCTCAGCTCCGCCAACCCCGTGCGCAGCTACACGCTGCTCAACCGCGAGCGGCCGGAGTTCATCCGCTTCGTCAACCCGGCCGACCTCCGCGTCGCCCCGTTCACCTGCGGCTGCTGCCATGGCGACGAAACGCTGCAGGTGAAGAAGAGCATGATGACCCACGGCTGCATGCTGTGGGGCGCCGCCCTGTACAACAACGGCGCCGTCCCCTTCAAGTGGCCGCGCTACGGCGAGAGCTACAGCATGCACGGCGCCCCGCAGCGGCTGCAAACCGTGCCGCCGCCGACGCCCGAGGAAACGGCAACCAAGGGCATCGTGCCCTATCTCGATCCGCTGCCGCGATTCCAGATCTCGCAGCCTGCCAACATCCTCCGCATCTTCGAGCGCGGCGGCCGCTTCGTGCTCGAGACCGGCCTGCCCGAAACCAGAGAGGAAGCCGGCCGCCCGCGCGACCGCCTCTCCAACCGCGGCCTCGGCACGCTCAACCGCACCGATCCCGTGTTCATCGGCCTGCAGAAAACGCGGCTCCTCGATCCCACGCTCAACTTCCTCGGCACGAACGATCACGCCGGCGACTTCCGCTCCAGCGGCTGCACCGCCTGCCACATGCTCTACGCCAACGACCGCTCGCCCACCAACAGCGGCCCCTTCGCCCGCTACGGCCATCTCGGCCAGGCCGCGCCCGAGACCGACGACTGGGTCGCGTCGGTCGATCCCACGATCCCCAAGGACGAGTGCGGCCACCCCATCACGCACCGCTTCACGCGGGCCATCCCCTCCAGCCAGTGCATCGTCTGCCACGTGCACCCCGGCACCAACGTGATGAACACCTACCTGGGCTACCTGTGGTGGGACCTCGAAACCGACGGCGAGCTGATGTACCCCAAGAAGGAGAAGCACCTCACCGCCGAGCAATATCAGCAGGCCAACATGTCCGACCCCAACGAAGCGTCGGCCCGCGGCAACTGGTCCGACCCCGAGTTCCTCGCCCACGTCAGCGAGCTCAACCCCGCGCTCCGCCACACGCAGTTCGCCGACTTCACCGGCCACGGCTGGGTGTTCCGCGCCGTGTTCAAGAAGGACCGCCGCGGCAACCTGCTCGACAACCTCGGCCGGCTTGTCACCGAAATCGACTCGACCAAGCTCCAAGCCGCCGTCGCGATCCCCGAGTACGTGAAGCAGCTCTACCGCAACCGCGACTGGGACGCGACCGACCCCGCCGCGCCAAGAAGCCGTCGCAGAAGAAAGAAGCCGAGCTGCAAAAACTCCGCGACAACGTGCCGGTCCACCTGCTCGACATCCACCTCGAAAAAGGCATGCACTGCGTCGACTGCCACTTCGTCCAGGACGTGCACGGCAACGGCGCCCTCTACGGCGAGGTCCGCGCCGCGATCGAAATCACCTGCACCGACTGCCACGGCGACGCCGCCGCGCGTGCCGTGAAGTACGTCGACGGCCGGCCCAAGATGATCACCACCGGCCCCGCCGCCCAAGGCCGCGGCGCCCAGGCCGGCCGCGAAGGCCTCAACCTGCTCGCCCTCCGCACGCCCTCGGGCAAGCGCCGCTTCGAGCTGCACGGCAACCGCCTCGTCCAGAACTCGATGGTCGAGAAGGACCTCAGTTGGGAAGTCACCCAGGTGGCCGACACCATCGACCCCGACCAGCCCCAAGTACAACGCCCTCTCCGCCCTCGCCAAAACCGTGCACTTCGACGAGCACGGCAATTTCGCCTGGGGCGACGCTGCCGCCCGACGGCAAGTGCGCCCACGCCGGCGGCCAGATGAGCTGCATCGCCTGCCACTCCTCGTGGAACGCGAGCTGCTACGGCTGCCACCTGCCGCAGCGGGCCAACGAAAAAATGCCCGACCTCCACAACGAGGGCGACATTACCCGCAACTACGTCAACTACGACTTCCAAACCCTCCGCGACGAAGTCTACATGCTCGCCCGCGACGGCGACGTCACCGGCAACCGCATCGGCCCGGCCCGCTCCAGCTGCGCCGTGCACGTCGGCTCGTACAATCAGAACCGCGAGTCGATTTACGTCCAGCAGCAAACCATCTCCGCCGAGGGCCCCAGCGGCATCGCCTTCAGCTCCAACGTGCCGCACACCGTCGGCGGCGCCGGCCAGACCAAGCTCTGCACCGACTGCCACGTCTCGCAAAACAACGACAACAACGCGCTGTTGGCCCAGCTATTGATGCAGGGCACGAACTACCTCAACTTCATCGGCCGCTACGCCTGGGTCGCCGCCGGCGAGGAGGGCCTGTTCGCCGTCGAAGCCACCGAGCAGGCCGAGCCGCAGGCCGTCATCGGCAGCACGCTCCACGAGCTCGCCTTCCCCGAACACTTCCACGAGCACCTCGAGCGCGGCCGCGAGCTAGCGGAAGCCCACGAGCACCCGGGCAAGGACATCAGCGAGCAGCTCTTCGCCCGCCACAAAGACATCGAAATCCTCGACATCCAGCTCCGCGGCGAATTCCTCTACACCGCCTGCGGCGAAGGCGGCCTGCGCGTGTTCGACGTGGCGTTCATCGACGACAAGGCGTTCAGCGAGCGCATCGTCACCGCCCCCGTCTCGCCCGTCGGCCAGCAGCTCTACGTGCGGACCAAATACGCGATGGCCGTCGCCGCGCCGTCAACCACCGCGCCCGACCCCACGCGCACGCACCTGCCCGAGAACCGCGAGCCGGACATCCACTCGCTCTACGCCTACCTCTACGTCGCCGACCGCGAGGAAGGCATGGTCCTGGTCAACGTCGGCACGCTCCTGGACGGCAACCCCACGAACAACTACCTCACGCGCGCCCTCACCTTCAACCCGAACGGCCTCCTGCATGGCGCCCGCCGCATCACCATCGCCGGCTCATTCGCTTACGTGTGCTGCGACGCCGGCCTCGTGGTCATCTCGATCGAAAACCCGCTCTGTCCGCAAGTGCTCAATGTCATCGGCCCCGAAGTCCTCCGCTGCCCCACCGACTGCCAAATCCAATTCCGCTACGCCTTCGTCTGCGACGCCGATGGCGTCAAGGTGTTCAACGTCACCGATCTGGCCGACCCGCTCTACGTCACCACGCTCGCGCTCCCAGAAGCGCACCGCATCTACGTCGCCCGCACCTACGCCTACGTCGCGGCCGGCCATCAAGGCCTGGTGATCCTCGACGTGCAGGATCCCGAAGCCCCGCGCATCGACCAGATCTTCAGCGACCACCTGTGCGACGTGCGCGACGTAAAGCTCGGCATCACCTACGCCAGCGAATTCGCCTACGTGGCCGACGGCCCCGGCGGCCTCAAGATCATCCAACTCACCAGCCCCGAAACCCCCGGCAACGACGGATTCTCACCGCGCCCGACGCCGCAGTTGGTCGCCGCGTACAAGCTCGCACAAGGGACGGCGAAGTTCCTCGCGGTCAGCGAAGGCGTCGATCGCGACCGGGCCGTCGACGAGACCGGCAACCAAATCAGCGTCTTCGGCCGCGTCGGCGCCCGCCCGCTCAACGCCGAGGAAGCGCAGCATCTCTACTTGAATCCCCAACGCGGCCTCTGGCGCGTCATCGACGGCCAGCGCGACTGGTCCCTCGCCGACCCGGCCGTGCGCGAAGCCAACCTCGCCGAGCAACTAAACAATTCTACGGCCCGACAGCCCACCCAAGCCGAACCCCTCCCGCCGCAATCGCCTGAGGAAGACCTGGCCAATCCCTTCCGCGGGGCGCCGTAAAATCCCCCCTCCCTTGCAGGGAGGGGCTAGGGGAGGGACGGCCGCCGCCCGCGTCCCGCGTGGCGCGCCATAAGGTCCGCCGCACCCGCGTGGTCCGTCGACCGACCGCGTGCCGCTCGAACCACGCCCGTCGAAGACCCCGATCAAGCGGCTTCACCAGCCGCAGGGCCTCTTACCGCCTTCGGCGGCCAAGCTTCCAGAAGCTGGGCCACCCGCGCACTTCCAATGGAGCGCCGCCGGCGGCACGCCCGCTCGAACTGAGGTTGGGCGTCATGCTTCCTGAGCAGGGACTCGTGGTCCCGTCATGCTCGAGCGTTCTCCACCAGCGCCGCAATCTGCACGAACTCGACGCCGGGCCGCACGCCGTAGAGACCCGTGACGCGCTCCAGAAGCGCAGCGGAGAAAAAGTCTTTGGCGGCGTCCTCGGAGTCCCAAATGTAGAAGTTCGTGGCCTCGCGCTTTCCGGAATTGACCGTGAAAGCTTTGGAACGCAATCCGGGCATTCCCTCAAACCTTGCGCGTGCCGTCTCGGCGATCTTTCGCACGGCTTGCTCATCGAAATTGTCTCCGTAGCGAAACGTGACAAATACACCGATCATGCCGCACTCCTTTCGAGGTGGTATCAATGTTGCCCGGAAGGCCTGGCACGCCCCAAGGCCCGCCGCACCGGGGTTGTCCGTCGCCCGACCGCGTGCCGCCCGATCCGAGAACTAACGTCGGGGCGCCATGGCCTCGGAGGTCCGCCGACGTGGCCATGTCCCCTGCTGCGCCCATGCCCACGCCGACGAGTGCATGACGCCCCGCCGGCCCCGTCACTGTCACGTGCCCAATCGAGTTTCCAATTCGCGCCAATCTCTTTCGACTACCCATGCAAACCGACAACGCCCGTTACTTCGATCTGCCCACAATTCGCCAACTGCCTTCTTGTGCAGTTCTTCCGGATCGTTCGACATCTTGAGCATTTTGTACTCCACCAACACAATCCGCCCATCTTTCAATTCAACAATGAAATCAGGGAAAAAGTCGCCCTGGGCTCTTTGGCAAACTGTAGCCGCCATGGCTCTCATGTTCGGTATTGCGAATCCAACGTTCGACGTTTCCATGAGCCTCGATCCGTTGGGCGCACTCCAACTCCTCGCCGTTCATGTCCGCAATTAAACCAAACGCATGCTTTGGAAACGATTGACCACGGTCGAAAAGTTTTACCGGTCGATAATCCTGCTCCTCGACATATACGGCGTGTTCGTCCGAAGTTAGGATCGCTTCTGGATTCTTCTGAAATAACTGGTCGGCAGCCTTGCGGGTTTGATCCCAACCATGCTCCCTCACCTTCAGCCGCAATACCTCGGCCAGTGCATGCCGACGGCGGACAAGCAAAGGCCGGTCAATGTCCCGCTCGGAAATGAGTGCCGTGACCACCCGCCGGAGCCACGGCTGGCTCTCACTCAGCGGCAAACCGGCCAGCGAATCGCCCCGGTGCAGTTCGCTATCGAGCCAGCGAACCAACTCGCCCTCCGTCCAGTCTTCCCCTTCGCCGACGAGCTCAAGTTGACGGAGTCGCACCTCCCCTTCTAGTTTTGTGACAAGTCGGCCGTCCTGCGGGTCACGACCCGGCTCCACGTCGATCGTTGCCGCGGTCCCGACTCGCAATTCCGACGAGAACTCGGCTTCCGACACCCGCACGTCGCACGAATCGAGTTCCCAAGCAAACTCATCGAGCTCGACCGGCTCAAAGAGCGTGTACCGTCCGCCCTGTAGGACAGTCAACCGTGGCACGCGCAATGGACGTGCATACTCAGTGAGCAATTTCGGTGAGGCGCCCATCTGGCGCTCAACTTCCCAGAATCGATCGATCGACGCCTTGTCGGCCTCGACCGTCAGGGCGTCGCGCAACACGCGCAATTCGCCTGCCGTAGGCTGATCCGTCAGCACCAGTTCGCCTTTCGCGGCGTCATAGGTAATCTTTGCCGCCAGGCTAGGAGGGACTGATTCAGGGCGCGGCGCGGCCGACAGGGGGATACAGCCGAACCCCATGCGAAGTTGCGAGCTATCCGCGACGACCCGCAGCGCATCGGCCGCACTCCGCTCATCGAAGCCGCAAGTTTTCACCATCTGGTCGCGAAGCTGCAGTGCCGTCTGTGCGACGTTGTCGCTAAGCACGAACGCGTAGCAGCGGTCGAGCGCCGGCACGCGAGTCGGCGTGGCGTTCGGCATCCGCAGAATCCGCCCGATGAGCTGCTCCACCGCGGTCGCGGTGGCCGTGTTTCCGATCGATCCCAATACATACGCCAACGGACAATCCCAGCCCTCTCGCAATTTTTCGACCGTCACGATGTACCGCACCGGGCAATTGGTTTCCATCAGGTCCGTTTCGCCCAACTCGTCGTTCGTGCCGGTGCAAATCTTCACTTCTTTGTCGGGAAGTCCCAGCCGATTGATGAGCGCGTCCTTGACCTTATCTGCGGTGTGCGTCTCGCGCGTCCGACTGTTGGGCTGTGCCTGAATCCGCAATTGGACGGTAGAATGGCAGTCCCACGTCCTGGTGAGCCCGATCTGCGATCAATTCCAACTCGTCGCGGCGATTTTTCGTCGCGGCCAATACCTCCAACCAATCACCACGGCTTTCCAGGTCGACGGGGAGCTTAATCATCCCTTGGTTCTTCAGTTCCAGCGCGCTCACCGCATGAAGAACATTGCTGGCAAACTTCGGAGCCGTCGGGTGCTGGGGGTCGTGCCTTTGCTCGGGGGTTGCCGTCAACTCAAGCACGAACGACGGCCCGAATCGCGCCAGCGAATCGAAACTTACCGGAGTCCGTGCATTGTGAGCTTCATCCATCACCACAATCGGCCGCCGTAGCCGCAGAGCGTTGGCCAAGGATAAATCAACATTGCCCTGCGAATCTGCAGCGAGGCCCCCGCGCCCATGCCGGCAAATCGGCGAGCGCTTCCTGCATGTAGCCGTTGTCACGATAGATGCGACGGGTGTCCGATAGCTCGCGTCCCTCGTCGTCGCTGATCCGGTACGATTGAATGGTCGTCACAATTACCAGCGGCGGCGCCGACCGGCGCACCATCTGCGGCGACGTCATCGCCTGTTCCAGCGTCGCCACTTCGACCGAGCCGCCCAACGCCTCTTCCAATGCTAGTCGATACGAATGGTGCGGGTTTTTGACGCCCGCATTGTCTGGTCGCGAATCGTCGTGCTGGGCGTGATCCATAAACATGCGGGTCGATCGCTTTCCAGAAGCGTTCGCCCAACGACGCCAATCGCGTGGGACGCGAGCAGCGTCTTCCCGCCGCCGGTGGGAAGACGCAGGCAGACATAGGGAACATTTTCAAACCCCGGCGTGGAAAAATACGCGCCCCCCGCTGTCGTTTCCTCGAACGCCCCACGTTCCGGTCGCTCGGCCCCTGCGAACATTCGCGACCGAACTCCGCGGGCGTATTCTTCCAGCAAGTCCAGGCAGTCCTGTTGATATTTTTTTAGCGGCAGCCGCATTGTCGTTACGCCTCCCGCAGTGCGTACGGAACATGACGAAATGTCACTTGCTCGCGGGCTAATGTGGCGTCGCCCAGCCTGCACGCTTCGCCGTAGATGATGCGTGCGCCATCGCCGGCCGGATGCGGCGGCAATTCGGCCAGCACACTTCGCGTAAGGACGTTGCCCCCCGCGGCTCGGCGGTCGCCCAAGACGCCGTTGTAGAGCAGATAGATCGCCTGGCCCCGATGGACGCCCAGGAGCGGGCAATCCTTACGCGGCCGCTTGGGAATCGGCACGCCCGTTTCGAGCAGATAGACGTACCGCGCAAATCGGCGAACGGCACCTCCCCGTTGATGTTTCCCTGCTCGTCAAGCAGCGTCCGACCCAGACGGCAGTAACGAAAGCCCATCGGGGCGGGGGCTTCGCCAACCTGCCGCCCCCCCCCCCGTTTGACTTTCTCCCGTTGAACGAAGTTCATCGACAGCATGCGCTAGACGTTTGGATGTCACCGTCTCGGCAATTGTCGGATCGAGTTCGACAAGCACGCAACGACGCTTGCCGCCATCTGACTTGTTTAACTCCATGACGGCATGACCGGTTGTGCCACTCCCGGCAAATGAGTCGAGAATGATGGCATCCGGTGGCGCGACGTATCGGATCAATCGAGCGATTACTTCATGATCCTTTGGATTCTGGAATACCTTTCGTCCGTGAAACATTCGCTTGAGTCTCTTGACTGCAACTTGAGCTTGCTTTTCTGAAGTTAGTGTAACCTCTGTTCTGTAGAAGTCTCCGACAGGAGGCACGTTCGTGTTGGGCGTAGCGTAGGCGAGCGCAGCGAGCCGGAGCGGAGCCCAACACGAACGTGCGTCGAGCGGACTTGAAAGGAGTGGGCCAAGACGGTTTCCTTTGTTTGTTTGGTTCTCAATCATCCAAAGAAAGGAAGCGTGCAATGACCCACCAGTCGCAATCTAGCGTCGTGAACGAAGTTGTCCAGGTCCTGGCCGAGCGCGGGTTCGACGGCCTGGCCGAGGTCCTGGAAGTCGTGCTCAATGAAGCCATGAAGATCGAACGCTCCCATGCCCTCGGGGCCCGGCCGTACGAGCGGACGCCTCAGCGGCGCGGCCAAGCCAATGGTTTTAAGGACAAGACCGTGCTCAGCCGGCTCGGCAAGCTGGCCCTCAAAGTCCCCCAGACCCGCGACTCGTCGTTCTACCCGTCGGCCCTCCAGCGGGGCGAGCGGAGTGAACGGGCCCTCAAAGTGGCGTTGGCCGAGATGTACGTGCAAGGGGTGTCGATGCGCAAGGTGAAGGCCATCGTCGAGGAGCTGTGCGGCAGCGAAGTCTCCAGCACGCAGGTCAGCCGCTGCGCGGCGGAATTGGACGAAGTCCTCGCCAAGTGGCGGGACCGCCCGCTGGGAGCCTACCCGTTCGTGATCCTCGACGCTCGTTATGAAAAGGTCCGCCACGGCGGCTGCGTCGTCGACTGCGCCGTGCTGGTGGCCGTCGGCGTGGGGCTCGACGGCAAGCGATCGATCCTGGGGGTGAGCGTCAAGCTCTCCGAAGCGGAGGTCCACTGGGGCGAGTTCTTGGGTTCGCTCGTCGTCCGCGGCCTGCACGGCGTCGAGCTGATCGTGAGCGACGGCCATGCGGGCCTCAAGGAGGCCCGCCAGGCATGCTTCCCCAGCGTGCCGTGGCAGCGCTGCCAGTTCCATCTCGTGCAAAACGCCATGCAGTATGTGCCGCACGTCTCGCAGCGGTCCGAGGTCGCCGCCGATCTGCGGGCCGTCTTCCACGCACCCAGCCGCGAGGAGGCCCAGCGGCTGGTCGGCCTCGCCGTCTCGAAGTACGAGCGCCGGCGCCGCGGCTGGCCGAGTGGATCGAGCGCCATGCGCCCGAGGGGCTGACGGTCTTCGCCTGGCCGGCCGCGTTGCGCCGCCGGCTGCGGACGACCAACCTGCTGGAACGCCTCAACAAAGAAATCAAACGCCGCACCCGCGTCGCCACGCTGTTCCCCAACGAGGCCTCGCTCCTGCGGCTCGTGTCCGCCATCTTGATGGAAACTAGCGAAGACTGGGAGACCGGAAAAATCTATCTCACTGTGGAGACCGTATGAGCCATTCCTGAAAGCCGCTCCGCGGCTTTTACAGAAAAGGGGTTGCTTTATCTTCTGAATGAGACTCGGCATCACCTGTAGGCCTGCCGTTTCTTCATCCGAATCTAATGTATCCTCATCATCCCCATCGTCAGATTCGGATAACTCGGCCGGTAGCGGGAATAAATGTGCCTTGCGAAACGGCGGACTTAGGTGGTCCTGACGAAACTCAACGAGCCCTATCGCAATTTGTCGCTCCATTTCTTCTTTAGTAGCGAAGCGCCACCCGTCATCTGGGATTTTGCATGGTTTTTGGGTTGTTGGGTGCAATACTTCGTAGCGTGGCCCGCCGCCGCCCGGCCATGAGATGTCGCGGTCACGCCAAGGGCCAAAACGATCGACCCATTTGTAACGGCTCATTTTTTTTGACGGATGATTTCTTGGCAGCCCACGATACCACGCTCTTAGTTCCGTTTGAATGTCCGCGAGACGCTCGCCATGATTTGCAACCAACTCTTTCCATTTTTGAGCAATCTCCGCTGCTCCAGCTTTTTGTTCCCGCCAAATGGTGCCCTGCTGCTTCAGCGTGGGCAACGAATTCGCGTAGACCAACATGTACTCATGGCCTACTGAGAACAACTTAGCGTCATTTTTTGCGCGTTTTGTCCCACACAAGCTGGGCAATAAAGTTACCCACGCCGAAGATTTCATTCATCAGCGTCCTGAGATTGTGTGTCTCGAAGTCATCGATGCTCACAAGGATGACGCCATCGTTACTTAAGAATTGCTGTAGCAGCGCGAGCCGCGGATACATCATGCACAGCCACTTGTCATGGCGGCATAAATCCTCGGCCTCCTTGCCCACCACGTCGCCCAGCCACTTGCGAATCCGCGGGTCGTTCACGTTGTCGTTGTAGACCCAATTCTCGTTGCCCGTGTTGTACGGCGGGTCGATGTAGATGCACTTCACCTGGCCGCGGTAGCGGGGCAACAAGGCTTTGAGGGCTTCGAGATTATCTCCCTCGACCAGCAGGTTTTCGGCGGCGGGATCGCCGATCGAAAGTTCAGGGTCGCATTCCAGCAGCCGCGTCGGCACGCGGCGATGATGATCGACGACCGCCTCTTTCCCGATCCAATTCAGTGTCGGCATGGGCGCGCGAAATCCTTCCCGGGCAATTCGTACCGCAGAGCAAATAACAAGGTGGCCGAAATAATAGCCGGCCGAGGATCGACGGCACAGTTGGCGGGACTGACGCGCCGTTGCCCCCGCACGATCACCATGGATCAGTGTCGATCGGTGTCCATCCGCGGCCAAAAATCCGCCCAGATTTCAGTAGAAAATGGCCGCGCGATCCGCTACGCTCATGTAGTGGACAGAAGTATAGAAAGTAGCTGTCGGCCAATCTAAGGGGCGAGGGGCGAGGGGCGAGTTTCGAGGGGCGAGTTGCGACCCCAAGGCGCCCCGCCTGTCACCCGATGCGTCCTACTGAACCCCGAACCCCGACTCCCGAACCCACATGCCTCCCACTGCCAGACAAAGCTCTCAGCCGTCAGCCCTCAGCTTTCAGCCAGAAAAGCCGTCCAATCCATGCGCGGGTTAGCCCATTTCACCGTCCGCCGCGACCGGGAGGGCGACGCTCCCGCGGAGCCGCTCTCCGATCGGCCGCATGTGTCACCCCGCCACGGCTCGGCAGGAGCCTCGCCCTCCCGCCCGCCTCACCCTTCCCACTGCCTTCCGCCCACCGCCCACCGCCCACCGCCCACTGCCCACCGCCCGCCCCCCTGCCCCGATCCCCATTCAGCATTCCGCATTCCGCATTCAGCATTGCCCCGCCTTTTGCCTCCTCCCCTCCCAAGCGCGCAACCCGTTACTCGCAACCATCTTCCTTCCCGCCTCCCACCCCTCTGCATCCTCTGCCCACCGAAACCACCTCGCAATACCTCTCACCAACCCCCTATTTTTCCAGGCTCCGACGCCGACTTTCAAAACCTCCCAAACGTGCAAAACAAGCCGCGTTTTGTCGTCCAGTTCCACAGGAAAACACCGAGTTTCCCAGCCTCCGACTCAAAACTCGCCACGCGAAACTCGCCGCCTTATGCACTTTTGAACGCGATCGCGCCAACAGGCGCACAACCAAAGATCGCGGACTTACCACGGAGGCACGAAAAGCACGGAGATGACTTGAATCCCAATCCTGGCTCGACTCCGTGTCCTCCGTGCCTCCGTGGTGAATCCCATTCCGACCGCCTAAACCTTCCATGCCATTGGACAACGCCACGCCCCGCCGCGACCCTGCCGAACCCGGGAACCGCGCCGGGCGCCTCGAGATCATCGTCCTGGCAGCGCTCGCCGCCGCCCTGTTCGTGCCTGTGCCCGGCCGCTTGGCGCCGCCGTGGATCGGCAGTTTGGAGGACTTGGCGCACGCGCCGCTGTTCGCCATCGTGGCTTGGGCTGCGGCGACTCTCAGGCGGTCGTACGGTACTCGCCGCGGTCATAGCGCTGGCGCTGGCCGCCGTCGTCGAGCCGTTGCAATCCTACGTCGGACGGTCGGAAAGCCTGGACGACTTCATCCACGGAGCCTGCGGCATCGCCGCGTTCGTCGGTTGGACCCTTGCCGGAAAGCTCTCGACGCCCTGGCGGCGCGGCGCCGCGCGAGTGGCGTGCGTGGCGGTCGGCGCCGCGTTGCCGCTGGCCGACGCCTGGCCCACGCTCGCCGATGGGTTCGCATCGTGGCGGGAGTTTCCCGTGCTCGCCGATTTCTCCTCGCCGTGGGAAGACCGTCGCTGGTCGGTGCAGGATTGCCGGCTAAGCTGCGAGCCGGGCCCGCGGGCCGAGGGCGATGGCGTCTTACGCTGCGATCCCAGCGGGCCGTCGCAGCCGTCGATCATCTTGTTTCCCATTCGCCGCGATTGGTCGCCTTTCAGTTCGCTTCAGGTCGAGTTCACGGTCCAGGGCGGCCCGCTGCCGGTGACGCTCTCGGTGCGCGACGGCCGCCACGTGACGCCGCCAAAACGGCGGTTCGACCAGCGCGAGGTTTACCAAGACGGTCGACATCGGGTCGGCGTCAATCTCCACGAGGTGGCGCGCGGATCCGGCGAAGTGGCCCCCATCGACGTGGGCGCGGTTCAGAGTTTCCACTTAATCATCGAAGCGGACGGCGTCGGTCGCGTCGTCCGCTTGCACCGCATTTGGCTCGAGTGACTAGTAAATGCCCACAACGGCCGCCAACGCGCAGTCGAGCGCCTCGAGATCACCCGCGCCTTCCAAATTGGCGCCGGCGAGCAACCCCGCGTGCGTCGCGGCATGTTGCTGGCGGCGTCGTCCGTCGCGCTGGAGCTGGTCGAAGGGCGACGACAACGGCGTCAGCACCGCATGCGGCGAAGAATCCTTGCCCTGCCGAGCGTTGGCCGTGAATAACTTGAAATCCGAATCGCCTTCGGCGAAGAGCGCGTCCGCGTTCACAGTTTGGGAAAGAAACGAAGCCGCGCGATCGCCGACCGTCGCCAAGGGTTGGAAGACTCAGCGCGAGATTCTTGCTCCCCGACCGACGCGGCGAGCGCCTATCAAGGGCCGCGATGCTAGCGTCCCCCGTCGCAGCGAACGGCGACGAGACGGGACTTCCAAAAGCATCGTCCCAGATATCGAGGTCGACGCCGTCGACTCGGCCGTCGACGTTGGCGTCCCCATCGCCCCGCGACGCCCCGCCCGGAGATGCCCTGTCCGCGCTGCCAATCCAGGAAATCGATGCCGTCGACGGAGCCGCTGTCATTGAAGTCGGCGGACACGATTTGCGGCGTCCCCAGAAACTCGATGCGCACCAGTTGGGCGTCGGCGTTGTTGCCGTTGAACCCCGATCCCCATTCCAGCACGTACAGCGCGCCGTCGGGCCCCAGCGCCATGTCCATCGGCCGCGCCAGCGGAATGTCGGCGGCGAACGGATTGATCTTGAGGATGTTGCCGTTGGCGTCGAGCTTCACCTCCTTGATCCAGTTTCGCGACCACTCGTAAATGAACAACGTGTCGTCGTAGTAGGCCGGCAGCTTGATGGAGGAGTTCAGCGCGGGATCGAAATGGTAGACGGGCCCCGCCATGATGGTCCGCCCGCCGGTTCCCAGTTCGGGAAATTGGGTCGAGGCGCCATAGGGATACCAAATCATCGCGGGCTGGGCCGGGGGCAAATTGGCGGCGCCGGTATTGTTCGGCGAGTTGTTCACCGGCGCCGCGGGATTGAACGCCGGCCCGGAAATCCCCGTGGCGAAGTCGTATTCGCGATACGCCTGGTTGTTGGCGATGATATAGGGCCAGCCGAAATTGCCCGCGCCGCGCGCCTGGTTCAGCTCGTCGTACCCGCGCGGTCCGCGCGCGGCGAGGTCGTTGTTAGCGTCGGGACCGACTTCGCCCCAATACAGCCAGCCGGTTTCAGAGTCGACCGAAATCCGGAAGGGATTCCGATCGCCCATCACAAAAATCTCCGGGCGGCCGGCCGAGCCGTCGGCCGGAAAGAGATTTCCAGCCGGGATGGAGTAAGTTCCATCCGCCTCAGGTTTGATCCGCAGGATTTTTCCGCGCAGGTCGTTGACGTTTCCGGCACTGCGCTGAGCATCGAACGCCGAACGGCCCGGGCGCTCGTCGATCGGGTCGAAACCGCTCGATTCAAACGGATTGGTGTCGTCCCCAGTGGAAATGTAAAGCTCGCCTCCAGGGCCGAACGCCAGGGAACCGGCCTCGTGGTTGGTGTTGGCCGTCCGATCGGTGTGAAACGTGAGCAGGATTTTTTGGGACGCGAGGTCGAGCTGATTCCCGACGAGCGTAAAGCGCGACAGCCGCTGGTCGGACACGGCGCCCGAGGGGGACCAAAAGAGATAGATCCATTGGTTCGTCGAAAAGTTGGGATCGAGAGCCAGGCCGAGCAGTCCATGCTCGCCTCCCTGATAGACGCTCAATTGGCCCGCAATACTGGTCAAGCCGGAAGCGGGGTTGAAAACCTTCACCGCGCCGCCGCGCTCGGCGAAAAACACGCGCCCGTCGGGCGCAAGGGCCAGCTCCATCGGATTCACCACGTCCGGTTCGAGGACCACCTTCCGATAGTTGGCGTCGACCGTAGCCCCGCCATCGGACGGAATCTGGCCCGCGGCGTACTCGATGCCCCCAAGCAAGTGTTTTAGAAAAAGCGGCTCGGAATACGAGGCATCCGTGTGGCCCAGACCCGTATACCAAGCCCGACCGCCGTTGTAATCGTGGTACCAGGCAATCGGATGATCGAAGCCGTCCACTCCGCCCGAATAGGTGGATTCGTCAAGCGTTGCCAGCACGTGGACGTCGCCGCGCGGATTCGTCTGAAAGTTGTACAACTCGTCGGTGCGGACCCATCGCTCGGGCAGCCCCACCGTCGACGGATGCACGTGGTCGGCCACTTTGATGGTTACTTGCTGAATCGCGGGATGGCTTTCGAAATACGCGCCGAACAGGCCGCCGTACCAGGACCAATCGTATTCCGTATCGGCCGCGGAATGGACGCCGACCCAACCGCCGCCGCCTTGGATGTACTGCTCGAAGGCGGCTTGCTGCGTCGCGTTCAAGACGTCGCCGGTGGTATTCAGGAATACGACGGCCTCATAATTGGCCAGATTGGCCGCAGTGAAAGCGTTGGCGTCTTCGGTGGCGACGACGACGAAGTCATTCACGGCCCCCAACGATTGAATGGCTGCGATGCCCGCAGGGATCGAACTATGGCGAAAGCCCGCAGTCTTGCTAAAGACGAGCACGTCAAAGGCGGCGAGCAAGTCCCGCGTCTCGAGCTGTTCCATCGCCAGACGCCGAAAGCGCGGGTTGCGACCCGACGTCGACGGACGCGGTTGTCTACTTCGTCTGGCGCATACATGCCTCCGTGGGCCGGGCGTTTAGGGTCGACCGTCGCATTCATCGAGCCTGCAAACGCGAAGAGCTTGTTCCACGATTCTTCAAACATTGTGACAATTGTAGTCAGCGATCGCAAATTGAGCCTGTTTCTGCGTAGACGGCACGTGACCTTGCCCGCGCCGTCGAGTTCCTCGAGCTTGGCCGCATCGCCGCCGATCATCAGTTGCTTGCCGTCGAGCATGTCGAGGGTCTCGGCCAATGCCTACGCGGCAAGGTCAATCCTCGGCGCGGCGCGGCGGCGAGCGTTGCCATAGGACATGGAAGGTTTGGCGGACGCGGTCGGAATGGGATTCACCATGAAGGCATTCGGATTTACCGCAGAGGGCGCGGAGGACACGGAGTCAGAGATGGTAAGGGAACGTGATTGAGACATTTTCTTTGTGGCCTCTGTACTACTATCCGTCAACTTCTCCGCGCGCCGCGAAGATTTCGTACAGTTGTTCGTACACTACTGACATTTCCCCGCTGTGGTTCCGGCCAGCGGCCGGGCTGTGAACTCTGTGGTGGAATCCAAGCTTGGTTTCGCGCGTGTGCGCGGGATCGCGTTCAAAAGGGCATAAGGTGGTGAGTTTCGAGCGGCGAGTTTCGAGTCGGAGGCTGGAAAACTCGATGATTGCGTGCGCTGCATGGCGACAAAACGAGGCTTGTTTTGCATGTTCTGGTTGTTTTCGACTTGGCGTCGGAGGCTGAAAAAATAGGGGTTTGGCGAGAGGTTTTGCGAGGGGTTTCGGCGGGCAGAGGGTGCAGAGGGGCGGGGGTTGGGAGGGAAGATGGTTGCGAGTAACGGGTTGCGAGTTGCGAGGGGGGGAAGCAAAAGGCGAAGAGGCAATGACGAGTTTTCGAATGACGAATGACAAATGCAGTGGGCAGTGGGCAGTGGGCGGCGGGCAGTGGGCGGCGGGCAGTGGGCGTGGGTGAGACGGGCGGGAGGGCGAGGCTCCTGCCGAGCCTTGGCGGGGGTAACATTGCGCGGGCGATGGGGGAGCGGCTCCGCGGGAGCGTCGCCCTCCCGGGCGCGGCGGACTGTGAAATGGCTGAATGCGCGCATGGATTGGCCTACTTTTCTGGCTAATAGCTAATGGCTAACAGCTAAGATTAACTATCTGTCCACTAGGAGCGTATTCGCGCGGCCTTTTCTACTGGAAAATCGAGACTTTCACGGCAGCAGCGTGCAAGTTTAGAGAATGTGGAAACGTTTCTGGCGGGTGCGAGTCGTCGGAGCATGAGATGGATGGCGCTGAGTTTCATCATCGCTTCGCTGAAATCGCTTCGTCGTTCATAGTCCTTGCTATGCCGATACGGCTGCGTCCGATCCAGCTGAACGTCCGCTCGGCCACCCGACGTTTGGGCAGTAGCACGAAACCTTTCGCGTCGGCAGGACGAGACACAATCTCCAAATTCCAATCCGGTCGCTCCCGCGCGAGCCAGGCGTTCAAACCATGATTGCGATACTTCGAGTCGCCCCAAATCTTCGTCAGTCGCGGGGCTGAGTTGGGAGTCACCTGGTCGAGGACTTGCGGCGCGGCGGCAGCGTCGACGAGCTGCCCTGCCCTGGTCAGCGCAACGGCGAACAGGAAGCGCAGGGTATCCGCGAAAATATGCCGTTTTCGCCCCGTCACCTTCTTCGCGCCGTCGTAACCCTGTTCGCCGCCGACGTTCGTCGTCTTGACGTTCTGGATGTCGACGCTCGCCGCGCTGGGCGTCGCTGCGCGACCGGCCGTCGTTCGCGCTTGCTCGCGCAAGGCGTCCATGATTCGCTGCCATGTCCCGTCGACGCGCCAGCGGGCAAAATATTCGTAGGTCGTGCTCTTGGGCGGCAGGTCGTGGGGCAGCATGTCCCACTGGCAACCGCTGCGAAGCAGATACAGAATCCCGTTGATCACCTCTCGCAGATCGACCTCGCGCGGACGACCGAGCCCGTCGGTCCGCTCGGGCGGCAACAAAAGTTCGAGGAAACTCCATTGCTCGTGCGTCAGGTCCGAAGGGTAGGATTTACGCGGGGGCGTGGGGAATCGCATGGCCGAAGGCTCCGGGGGTGCGATGGAAATCCAATCCCAAAACCTACGGCCATTTCACAATTTACGACAATGCCAGTATCCAGAAATTTCTAAGAGCTTTTATGAACCTATGTCCACTATCCGAGCGTAGCGGATCGCGCGGCCATTTTCTACTGAAATCTTGGCGGATTTTTCGTGCCGCCCGGAAGCGCATCAGGGATCCGAGTTTCCGAACAAAGCGACAGCGATCAAAAGATTTCGCGGGCCCATGTCCGCAACCTCGGTCGTGAATGTGGCTTGGCGATGCCCCCCGAGGCAAGAAGCCTGTTATTGTGTTAGAGATAGGGCATGCTTCGATCGCATCATAATTTTTGCCGCGGATTCTCCCGCGTCCTCGCGGTGAGCGGATGGTTGTGCACCGCAGCTTCCGCAGCGGCGGCGACGATCGGACCGGCGGCGGCGATCGGTACGATCTCGTCCATTTTGTTGCGGGAGGCGTCGGGAATCGTCGATAGCCGGGCGAATTCCAACGTGTTTTGGGTACACAATGACAGCGGCGACTCGGCCCGATTCTTTGCCATCAATCATCAAGGCGCCCTGCTGGGCGCGTTCACGTTGTCGGGGGCCTCGGCGATAGACTGGGAAGACGCCGCCATTGGGCCGAAGCCGGGCGGCGGCAATTATCTGTACTTCGCCGACATTGGCGACAACCCCGCGGCGCGCTCCTCCGTCGACGTCTACCGGGTGACGGAGCCGCCGTCGACCGGCGGCGCAACAATTCTCGCCTCGGACTACTCCCGCGCGAGACTGCAGTATCCGGGAGGCGCGCAACGCCGAGGCATTGTTCGTCGATCCCCTGACAAGCGATCTGTTCATTTTGTCAAAGACGGGAACCACCCAGTTGTACAGCGCCGGCCAGCGTCTTCGGGAGCGCCGGCGTCGTAACATTGACGTCGCTGGGCAATGTGACCGACGCGATCAGCACAGTCACTTCGGCCGACATTTCGCCCGACGGTCGCTACCTGTTGGTACGAAGCAAATCGGCCGCGCGGCTGTACGAGCGCGGAGTTGGGCAAAGCGTCGCCCAAGCCTTGCAGGGCCCGGGGCTGGCCTTTGCGCTCGGCGCCGAGTCGCAGGGGGAGGCGATTGCGTGGAGTGCGGAGGGAGACAGCTTTTACACGACGAGCGAGTTCAACGGCGGATCGTCGGCGCCGATCCACGGGTACTGGTTCGCGGACCAGGGTTTGGGCGATTTCGACGACGACGGCGATATGGACGGCGATGACCTGGCCGTGTGGTCGGCGTCGTTTGGCAACGACATGGGCGGCGACGCCGATGCCGATGGGAACAGCGACGGCGGCGATTTCTTGTCCTGGCAGCGGCACTTCACGGGCCCGCGAACGACATCGCTAACGACGGTGGCGGAGCCGCAATGCGGATGGCTGATCGTCGCCGGATCGGCGTTTTTCGCGTCGCGGCGTCGCGATTATGGCCGCCGCATCTGAGCACGGGGAATGGATCGGACTGAAACGCTAGTTGCCGCCGTCGTCAGGTGCAGCGCCCCGTTACGGACTATTGCTACTCCGGACCAGTCCCAGGACTGCCCATGCGCTCCCAGCGCCGGTGATGGGGACAAGACTTGTTGACCCTTGGCCTCCGGGCGCAGTCGGCCGCGACGTCATCGACCATGACCCGTCCTCGCGCTGCCTCTTGATCAGGAAGGCCTGTCCGCGCGAAATAGCTGCGTCGTCGGGCTTGATGTGCGCGTGAGCCAAGGCGTAGAGCGCCTGGCCGGTCGCCCAGGCATCGCTCGCCATATCGTTTGTCTGGCTCCATCCCCCGTCGGCGTTCTGGCGATCCTTGATGCGCCGAACCAGCGGCTCCCATTCTTCGGCCGGGCGGTCCAGTCTGTTCCAAAGCACCAGACGTAACGCGATCGACTGCGGGTCGTCATCCGTCTTCGTTTGGTTGAGCCAATTGACCGCCTTGTCGCGAGCGGCCGTCGCCTCCGCGTCGCCAGTTGCAGCCGCGGGCAGGGCAGCCAGGGTCGCCAGCGCGGTCAGGCTCTCTTCCGAGTTGCCGAAGATTGGGGGCCGAGTCCGCGGCCACGTGGACCAGGATCCGTTCTCGGTCTGCTCGGCTTCCACTGTCGTCAACAGAAGTTTCAGCCCCTTTTGCGCCGCCGCGTCAGGCTCGGGATCCATGCCGAGTGCGAGTGCGAAGTAGATAGCCTTCGGACTTGCCGCGCTGGGTGCACTGGGCGGCCGCGCCAGGCCAAACTTCCCGTCGCCCGATTCGGCGACCCATTTTGTCAGTTCGGCCAGGACCGGTTCGTCGACGGTGCGGCCGAATCGTTTGGCCTCACGCATCGAGCAGATAACGAGGCTGGCGTGGTGACACGAGGGGCAATTATATTTCGCTCTCCACGCCAGGGCATCCTTGACCAGAAAGCCAAGCCCGCGATCAATCGTGACGTCGATCTCGGACTGCTTCGGACGAGCGTCCTGGGCGGACGCCATCGCCGGAAGCAGTGACGCCAGGATGGCGATAATCAATCGCATGTCGGCAATTCCAAGCAGCGTCGGCCTGGTCAAGTACTCAGTACAAATCAGAAACCTGTCGGCATAGAGGTTTGGGTATGCCGGGCGGAAGCGTCTAAATCGGTCGTTTGATGAGACTTGGGATTCCCTGCTTCACGGCTGCTTTTCGGTCGCCCAAACTTCCACAAATGCCTCTCGCTGCGGACGTAGAGCGATCCGCCGGAAAGCGCGGGAGTGGCCATGGTCGATTCGCCCAGTTCCAGGCGACTGGCGACTTCACCCTTCTGGCCGCCCAGGCGAATGGTTTGCAGCACCCCGTCCTCGTCCGCCAGGTATAAGTAGCCATTTCCGGCGAGCGGCGACGAGGAAGCGTCGCTGCACTTCAATCGCATCCGCCACTCAATCTTCCCGGTCTTCAATTCGGCGCAGGACAGGACTGACCCCTTGAGGACGTACACCCGGTCTTGGTAGGCGACCGGCGTCGGCGTGTCTGGTGTGAGCGTCGCTTCGCTCCACAGCGCTTCGGGAGTTGCGCGCGTTGGACGAAGCGCCGTAAGTTGAGCCAGTGGCGCCACCAACAAGTCGTCCGCGGAAGTGGTCGACGCGATGTCCGCGCACGGCTGCTCGAGTTTCCAATTCACGTTGCCGGTGCGGCAGTCGATAGACAGCAGCGATTTTTTCGATTGAAGAATTGCCTGGGGCGGTGCATTCTTGGACGGTTGGAACAGCGCTGGCGACGCCCAGACTGCCGCTCTTTCTCGATTCATTTTCCAGCGCGTCTCGCCAGTGAGTGCATCGAGCCCGGCAGCGAATGCTTCGCTTTCCGTATCCAGTTGAAGCACGAGCGTTCCGTCGACCACGATCGGCGAAGAGGCCATCCCCGTCGAAGTGCTCACATTGGGATAGTCATGTCCCAGTCCCCGATACCAAACCAGGTTTCCGTCCAAATCCAGACAGATCACATCATTGGAGGAGTAATAGGCATAGATCCGCTCGCCATCGCTGCAGGGTTGCGGCGTGGCCATGCACATCTTCTCGTTACATATAGTTCGACCCGTGGCTTTGAACTGCCGGGCCCATAGTTGGTCGCCGGACGCCGTCGAATAACAGAGCACGTGCAAACGGTCGTCCCGGTAGCCGCTGCTGGAGGTGACAAACACGCGATCCCCGACGACGATCGGTCCCGACAGGCCGCGACCAGGCAGGCGCGATTTCCAGCTGAGCGAGGCTGGATCGTCGAGTGCGGCGGGCAGATTTGTTTCGGAGCTCACGCCGGAGCTGTCATTTCCCCGGAACTGCCGCCAATCGTCAGCGCCGCGCGACCCGGCAACGCCGCCAAGCAGAGGATGAGCGACAATGCTTTCATCGAACTTCTTTCAGGGTTGGTCGACACTTCACTTCGCCGATTCGCTCGCAGGCTCAGGGATATCAGCATCGACTGGCAGAACCGCGGTTCCCAAAGGATCGCACACGCGCACCTGGAACTGCCAGCGCTGCGCCCAGTCTTGCGATTGCTCATTCTGACAGATCTTGAGCAAGATGCTGTTCTCGCCCCTCTTGAATGACGCTCGCACCCGGTACTGATCCATGCGCATCGTTTGATGGTACTCCTCGTGAGCGAACGCGAGGTCGCCGTTCACCCACAGTTTCCAGCCGTTGGGCGTTCCCAGCCGGATTTCGACGGGCTGTGCCCGCTCGGCGGTAAATTCCCGATACGCGTAGACGACCGCTCCCTTATAAGGACCAACCAGTTTGTTCAAATCCAGAACAGCGCGGCGCTGAACAGACGCCTTCTTGATCCACGAAACCTCGTGGTCAGTTCCCTCGTATTTTTTCTGCAAATTGATTTCCGTCTCGGGCGGGTAAACGGCGTCGAATCCTATGCCATTGCGGTGATCGAACGGACCAATCAGCCACCACTCGTCGAGTAATCCAAGCTGGCGTCTTAAGTTGGGTTTCTCTCCCAAGCCAGTCAGGACGTCCTGGATCACTTTCAACTGATCTGAATCCAGCGCGGCGCCGAACGCCTGAAGATAGAGCTTCTTACTCGTTGCTGCGTCCTTCGCTTCGCCGGCCTGGCGCACTGCGCCAATCAATCGCTTCACGCCTATGCGGCGAAATTCCGGACTGGGATCGTCAACCATCCCCGGCGTCAAGCGGTCCAAGGCGGACGGATCGATCTTGACAAGCCAGTCAAACGCCAGCAGGCGAGACTGCGGCGAGTGCGTGCGCTCCCGTGCAAACGTCTCCAGTTCTATTTTTGGCAGCCCGGCGCCATCCTGGAGCGCCCGGTCGGCGATCGCTTCAAAGGCTCCTTGCAACCAATTCTCCGCTAGCGGGTTGGCGCGATCTATTCCGTGCAGCAGGGGAATCAGCGCGCTCGCTGGCTGCTGGACGAGTTGCCCCATGGCGACGACAGCGGCGGCGTGTCCCGCTCCTTCTTTCTCAATCTTCAGTATTGTTTGGATCTGCGTCTCTAGCTCATCGCCAAAACTAGAGTTGGACGAAACGTTCCATCCCGCCAAGCAACACGCAAACGATGCCAGAAGAGTTCTGATCATACGTCCGTCCAGGAAGAAGTCTTGAGGTCGGATGGCCAAGCACAACATCATACCGTTCGGCCACACTCAATCGCTTTACCGCGCAAGAAGATTTTGGGAATGCGATTGCAACACTTTTGAGACTCCCAAGAGAACCACCCGTCAGATCTGTCTGATCGCTCCGTCGACCATCGCCGGAGGCGGAACGGGTGGGATTCTTTGACCCCCGCTTACGCCTGCCGCGCGGGCGTCCTTGACACGCGCCGGGGCCCAAATTCTACTGTATCGATCCCACCTTGGCCGGCTTGCGATACTACGAGTCGGTTCCTATGCGGCGAGGCCTTAACTGTCTTACGCCGCCTTTCCCTGATCAGCCACCTCCAGGAGCATGACCCATGCGCAGGCTCGGTCTCGCGTTGTTCTTCGTAGCCGTCGTCGCCAGCGGTGCGCACGGCGCTGGGCATCCAGCAGTTTCAAAAAGCGTTCATGGAGAAGTACATCAAGAACCACGAGGACAAGGAGTTTGCCAAGTACGTCACCGAAAAGGTGAAGTGCTTCATCTGCCACCAGGGGAAGTTCCGGAAGAACCACAATCCCTACGGCGATGAATTGGTCAAGCTGCTGGATAGGAAGAAGGACGCGCGGGACGTGAAGAAGATCAACGACGCGCTGGACACGGTGGCCAAAATGCACAGCGACCCCAAGGACGACAAGAGCCCAACGTACGGGGAGTTGATCGCCAAGAGCCAGCTGCCCGGCGGGAAGCTGGAAGACGTGAAGAAGGAGCCGCCGAAGAAGGAAGAGGAAGAGAAGAAGAAGTAGGGCGGCGTCGGGATGCGCGCTGGCTTGGACGCCATCTTATTTTGACGCCCGAAGGGCCGCGTTGACGCGCGTCGTCGCGGGGCCCTACGATAAACCGGTCGCGGAAATCCGTCCCGACGACCGCCGAGGATCGCGGGCGATTAGCTCAGTTGGTTAGAGCGCTACCCTTACAAGGTAGATGTCGCAGGTTCGAGTCCTGCATCGCCCATTGTTGAAAACGCACCCCCCAGCACACTTTCGCAACAACCGCAAAACCAATGGTCGACAAGGGCAGGGGGATCTCAGTGCGAGCCGGTGCGGCTCCTGACTGCACCGGAATCTGCACCGCTTTTGCCGCCGCCTCGAAGTCATCTTCGGTGGTCTGCAAATAGTGCTTCGCGGCGACCATCTTGCTGTTGCCAATCCAGTCGCAGACGACGTGCATGGGGAAGCTCTTGGCCAGCTCGGTTTCGCGGGTAGCGCGAAGATTTTGGAACAGCTTGGGCCACGGTTCTAGACCTGCTTTGGCGATGATCCGTTCGAGCTGCGTTCGCAGATTGATATTGGCTTGACGGTAACGCGTGATTACATAAACCGATCCGGTCTCGGCTTCCTCAAAGACTTGCTCAAGCGGTCCTCGAATTTCGGGAAACAACGGCACGACGCGGGCCCCCTTACCGTCGTGATGGGCTGTCTTTGGGCTGTGGACGGTCATCCGGTTACGCTCCCAATCAATGTCGCGCCAGCGAAGCCCAAGGTGCTCCGACGGGCAACGTAGGCCGCCAAAACGACTGAGAGCGAACAGGAGCCGCCATTGGGCGTCGGGGCAGGGGCCTGGAGCATTCCCGCAATCACCTAGCGCCACGGTTTTCGGGCGCCGGGCGCTACGTTTTTAGAATGGCGGTCACACCCGCGCTTATCTAAAGAGTTGCCGCGCAAACAAGTATAAATTCTTGCTCCACTCGGTCCCATCGTGGCCGTGTGAATCGACATGCCAGATATGCGGCACATCGTGCTCTTTCAAATAGGCGTGCAGGCCTTGGCTAATGCGGATTAGGCCGTCCTTGTTTCCGCAGCCAAGCCACAGGAGGTTTAGCTTCTCGCGGACGGCCGCGGGATCAGGGACGAGTTCCGCAGGTTGCTTCGTGTTTGGCGCCGATGAGAAACCGCCAATCCAGGCGAACATATCGAGGTGAGCCATGCCGAAGTTGAGCGATTGGCCGCCGCCCATCGACAGCCCGGCTAATGCGCGGTGTTCGCGGTCATCGATTACCGAATAACGCGATTCAATCGAGGGGATCACGTCATCGAGCAGATCAGCCTCGAACTTTTCAAACGCGGGAGCCGAAGCGAAGACGTTGCCTTCGGCACGGTCATTCTTCTGGGCTCGCCCGTTGGGCATGACGACGATCATGGGCTCGGCTTTGCCGTCGGCGATGAGATTATCGATGATCACATTGGGCTTGCAGAATCGCTGCCACTCCGTCTCGTCGCCGCCGATGCCGTGCAACAAATAGAGCACGGGGTATTTCCGGTTGGTTGAGTAGCCGGGCGGCGTGTAAACATTCATGTTGCGGCGCGAGCCGACCGTCTTTGAGTCGTACTGGATCATTTCCAGCTTGCCGTGAGGAATATCAGCGCGGACTACGTTAAAGTCTTTGGGCGGGTCATCGAACGCAGGCTTGTCATCAGGCCCCAGAACAATTGGGCCGCCGAAGCGGCCCGGGCCGCCCACTGGCGGCTGGCGCCGAGCAGGTAGAAGCTCGTCATCCGCCGATTGTCGATCGGTTGTTTGCTCGCTTGGGGCGGATGCTGAACGTCCGAGCGTCAACAGCCCAAGACGATAAGGCAAGCTATGATACGGCCCGCCACTGTCCGGGTCTCGCCCTTGGTAGAGCATCCGCAAATTACTCGGATCGATCGTCAGCGTCTCGTCATAACCTTCGCGAACGAGCTCTCCGTGACTAATGTCCATGGTCCACGCTTTGACGCCTTCTTGAAACGCGACGTTGTTGATCCCGGCGAACGGCGCCTGGTATGTGTCTGCGTTCTCGACGGGCGTCCACTTTCCATCGAGCCGATCGGCGATGTAGGCGCGGTAGTACCGGCTGGGGCCCAAGCCTTCGACGAGCGTCAAATACTTACTCGTGCCCTTGATCTTGTAGGTCATGCTGCCTTCGAACAAAGTTTCTCGCGTTTCCTCGATGACCATCTCCGGGTCGCTCATACCGTTCGGGAAGTCTTCAATCTTTGTGCGACTGCGATACATCCGTCCGTTGTCACCCGTGAAGAATAAATAAGCGTGTGCATCATCACAGATGACCCAGTAGTCTATCCAAAGTTGCGGGACGTTCGGCGGTGTACTTGTAAAGAAATCCTCCGGCGGCGTCCAAGTTTCCGGCTTGGACAGGTCGTCGGTTGTCGAATACTGAGGCTGCTGTGACTGGTAAATTAGGTACCACTTCTTATGTGGCCGGAAGTAAAAGACCTGCGGTGCGCAGTGGTAGCCACGCAGATTCGGGTTGTCATCGATGTAATACGGCTTGGCGCCGAGAGCTTCCGACCAATCCTTGAAGCTCAGGTACACGATGCTCCAGGCGCCCTGATCGTTGGCAGTCGTAGCGTAAACATGCCACGTATCGTTGTAGTAAACGACCGTCGGATCCTTGATCGAAACGAGCTTATGCGCGTCGTCCGACACTGGGTTGATGAGGACGCCGCTGGACGTCCATGTCAAAGGCCCGACGATTGGCGATGCCTCCGCTCCATTGGCGCTTCTGGGGGCCGTGACGACGGCTTGACCTGCCGCGCCGTTTATCAACAACGTCAGGCAGACCGTGGCCAGCGCCGTGGGCGCTACAGACTTCAATGAAACCTTTATGTGCATGGGCCATCCATATCTCGACAAGGCGGCGTCCGCTCGCGACCCGAGTCGTGCCTCATTCAATCGCTCGTAACAGGCTGCGATTCAGTCGGCAAGCCGTCATCGCGACAGCCCAGACGGAAAAGAACGCCGCCCATCGATTGGTCGATTGTCTCGTTGATGCCTCGAACCGATCCGTCGCCAAAGACAGCCATCACGATGCCGCCATGTGCGGAGCCAAATCCCTGGTCCCAATCCATTTCGCCGCGCCGCGGATCATCATCTCCTCGAAGCGGCGGTCCGATTCCGCGACCCGGCGAACCTGACCAGTTCCCGCTGGCGCCTCCAAAGGCGAGGCCTCCGTCGCCCGCAATGCTGCGCATCGTTGGTTGATGCGCGTTATGCACCCAACCGAAAACTTCGCTACAGAGGGCAGATGAACTTGCAGTCGAGGTCGAGTAACGCTGGCACCACACTGCTTTTTCCATGACTGTCAGCGTATGGGAGAGGCCGTCGGTAACATCACTGGCCGTCACTGGAGGCCATTTATGGTAAGTTCCGTTATAGTTGTGCCCGCCCTTGGCAATGATGCCTCTCCAGGCATATTCCTTATATATTTGCCCGACGGCGTCCTCGTCGTTATGTGTGTTCCGCCACTGAAGATCGCCCATGTAGCCGAATGTAATGCCCGCATAGTCGCCGAGGGCGTACACAGCTCCCATCGAGACATCGACGGCCACACGGGCGCCGCGCGACGGACAGTTGTAGGCGGCAATCGGGATTTCGACGAGCTGGCGATTACCGAGAGCGGGAATCGGAACCGTAGGCGGAAATCCCTTGGCCGCCTCGTAGGTGGCCCCCTGTTCGATGTAGGGCAGGATCTGGTAACCCCAACCAAACCGCTCAAATCCGGGATCAGTCGCCGCCGTCCAAGTGAAGTCCGCCGAATTCGTGCCGGCCGTAGGGAAGAAGCCACGCGCTTCGTGATGGTGCAGCACTCCGACGCCGATTTGCCTGAGATTGTTGGCGCAGTGCGTCCTCCGCGCCGACTCGCGAGCCGCTTGGGTCGCCGGGAGCAGCAACGCCACCAAAACTCCGATGATGGCGATTACCACTAACAATTCCACGAAGGTAAAGCCGCGTCCATCGTTGCTGCGGCCCATCCAACTGACGTGCTGTTTCAATGTCCGCCTCAAAAAACTCCACCGGTCGTCGAGCCGTCTAAAGGCTACGAGAGGGTACGCCTATGCGTGCCTTCTCCAGCGATCCGGTCGCTTCCCTAGAGCCCCGCGGCGCGGCTTTAAGCTCGCGGCGCAAACAGGCGAACCATCAGTTTACCGCAAGCAACTACGAAAAGAATTATGACCAGCCGTTTTGTTGCATAATCGTCTGGACGCCGCTGCCAGCAACCTTATCAGCGCGCCCAGATTACGAACTCCCCCCATTGTCTACGGACGTTCGGCAAGAATTCTGACTCAAAAAAAAGTCAAATAACCGGGTTCTCCTTGCTAGGCTAACCGTTTCACCTGGGCCGGCCCGATCCGCGCCATTCAACTCGCAGGGCCATAGGGTTGGGCGTATTTGGCGCTTCGGCGTCTTCCTCAGGACTAGCGAGGTCAGTGTCGTTGTCCACGACAAACGAAAGGACGTTCTTACCGGGAACAAAGCCGCTGGTGATTTCGATTGTGTGAAACGCGAAGAAACTTACATTGGCGTACCAGTCATGCCACGGTGCGATCGGCAACGGCCTGCCGTTAAGTCGGATTTCCTCGACGCCGTTGTCCGCCAGCACGAGGCCTGTAATTCGCACCGAGTTTGCGTCGAAGTCCGTTAAGTCGAATGTTGTCTCGAAGGTGTACTTCGTGCGGACTGGCACGCCGCTGGTAGTGCCGTCCTTCACGGAAATCCATTGAGAAGAAGCTCGCTCATTGTCGCCGTATCGTGCAGCGGCTTCCGAAACTGTCGCCAGCTGGGGATAGGGCCCAAAATGAGCATCGCCTGCCTTAATCAACCAGTGCTGGTCTTTTTCGCCTGCCTGCAGACCGACGCCAGTGTTGCGCAATCCAATGGGCCGCAGCGGTCGGAATGGTTCCAGCGCAGCGATGAATGTCTCCCGTCGAAATGCCACGGACTCTAAGACGCCTTCCGCGTTCACGCGGACGGCCTGCAAGGCGCCCACCCTGCGCGAGGAAGACGATTGATTCAGAGAGCTGGCAATCACGGCCCCATCCAGCACATGCACTTCGGAGGCTGCTCGAGCATGGGCTTGAACCATGAATCGCGTTCCAATATCGGTCACTAGTAGGTCATTAGTTCTGACCTTGAAGCCAGTGGCCCAACTAGCAATTTTGACGGCGATCGCTCCATTTTCGAGCGTCACCATTTCGCGAGATATCAAGGTGGCGCGACACGGCGACTGCAGCACGACCTCAGCGCCAACGTCCATGCTGATCCGCGCAGTTCCCCCTACCAAGTCAATGACCTGTCCTTCCAACAAAGTTTGGCCGTCTTGAAGTTGGCGCCCGTCTCCCCATTGAACCCCAGCTCGACCGATAATTCGCCCCACGGGCAGCGGCGGCCTGACCATTGGCGTTCCAGAGGCGTCGCCTAGTACGTGTGCGTTGAAAGATTTGCTTTTCCAGGACGCCGCCTGCCACGCCCCAACAACCACCAGCAAGATTGCGGCGGCCAAACCTGCGATGCGCTTGGCGGTTAATCGACGGAACCACGTTGACTCGGCTCTAGCGCGTGCCACGGCATCGAGCGCTTTTCGATGGGCAGCCTTTGACGATGCCAACCACTCCAAGTCCATGTGCATGCGGGTGAACTCGATGAGCACCGGCACGCCTGCAAAATGATCACGCGCAAGCAGCTCTTCCAGCCGCTTACATGAGGACTCGTCCAAGCGATCGTCCCAAGCCGCGCTAAGCAGCTCCATTATTTCCCACTCGGTATTTGCGGATTCATTCATGCGGTTCACTTCGTCGCCATGGTGCGCTGGACGCAAATATACAGCGCCTTACGGATCCGGCTGGCGGCTTTGTAGACCGCGCCCAGCGTCTTGCCTTCCGCTTCGGCAATTTCCCGATAGTCTCGGTTCGCGGCATAGCATTGCTGCAGCATTCTTCGGTCCTGCTCACTCAGTTTGTCGATGCAATGGGCAAGCGCCTCGAGTCGATCCTTCTGGAGATCGCTCAACCTGCTTTGATACGTCACGGCGATCGCATCAAGAATCGCGTCCGTGAAATACACTTTGCGTCTCCGACGCGCTTTAACAAAGTCCTTGATTTCATATTGCGCAATTCGAATCGCCCACGCGATGAAATTGCTGCCGGGCGTAAAGGCGGAGAATTTCCGCCAAAGGATGACCGCGCATTGCTGGTAGACGTCTTCTGCGTCGGCGCGATTTTGGAGCATCGCAAAGATGAACCCAAAGAGCTCACGATGGGCGCCATGTAAGAGGCGTGCAAATTCGGCGTCCTGATCATTCGTCGCCATGCTCTTAACGCCGTTGGCTCGTCAGCTCAGAACCGGGAAATACATCCCCACTCTCTGATACGGACAGGGCGGCAAAATCCTGACTGGAAAAATGCATGCCGATTTCGAATTGCAAGAGCTCACGCAGACGTATGTCGCAGTAGTCCGTGAGTTTGAGCTTCTTGTTGCCCCGCGCCGGAAGATTACCAGATTTCTCGTCAGATGGCGCGAGGCGCGTCCGTGTCCCCTATGGGTGTCCAGCCAGGGGACGTTATGCACGTTGGCTCCAATCATAGAAGTCAACAAGGTGTTTTAGGCAGCCTCGTATAGCGCGCCAAAGACGGTTGCATGCCGGCTCGTCGACGTCGCGCGGCTCAGCACAAATGTCGCTGTTGCGGCAGAAAACTTGATCTGGTTATCGAGTGCATTCGATCTTTTCTACTTTTCTCCTTCAACTTCCGGAGAGACCTAATGACTCGCACCACGTTGATGAATCAATTGTCCGCGACCCGATTTGTGAGCGCGCTTGCGGCGTTCAGCGTTGTGTGCACTGCAAGCCATGGAGCGACCGTTGTGTCAGAAAATTATGAATCCTACTCGCTGGGCGCCTTTGGCACGGTGAGCGATTTCAGCGACGCGACCTATATGGGGGCCAACGGCGTGGCGTCGGTCGTCGCGGGCCAGGCCTTGCAGTTCGCGTTCGACGTAAAAACAGGCATGGGCGCGCTGAACACGAACGTCTCGGCGCCTTTCCCAGCCGCGGCGACAAATAACTCCAGCACGAACCTCGCCAACTACACGTTGGAGTTTGATCTGTCGCTTCTTTCCGGAATTAATACGGGCTGGTTTGGAGTTTGTGAAGTGGTCGCCGGCGGCAGCGGTCCTCGCACACAAGACCTCAATTTGGGTGCTTTGACAGTCGGCGGCCCAGCTGTGCATCACTCGATGACCCTGGCGGCCATGGCTCAACCCTTCGGTAGTGTGATAAATCCGACGAGCACGAACTGGGATGTTCATCTGGTAGCGCTCGGCTTTCCAGCTAACGCTGGCGGGGGAACCGTCCGGACAACATTGTTGCTAGACAACGTCAAGGTGACGGTCGTTCCGGAGCCGAGCAGCCTGCTGCTTGGGATTGCGATGATCGTGGGCCTGACCCGCTCGCGCAGGCAGTCACGCCGCAACTCATGGCAATGATTCGAGGCGTTCACGCATTCATCTAGTGCTCGTCTTAGCTCTGGGGAGGATATCCATGTTCAGCCATTTGTTGCCAACCGTGGCACTCATAAAACGAGCGCACGGTACAAGGATACAAAGTTTACCTAAAGTCGATTGGAACCGACCGTCAACTCAAGCCAGCCGCGCAATGAGTTGCGCGGCCGCCACCATGGCGGTCCTCGCGTACCTTGCTGCACCGCCGGCGATGGGCCAGTTGGTCCATCGTTACTCGTTCACCTCCAATGTCAGCGATTCGGTGGGCGGCGCCGCCTTTAGTGGCTCGGTCGTCGATGCCGGCGCCACGACCAACGCCGTCTTTAACGCCGGGCAGCTCGATTTGTCGGCGAATACCGGTCAAGCGTCCAACGCAATCACTGAAGACGCTTATGTGAATTTGCCTAACGGCTTGATCTCATCGACCGCAACGACGAACGGCGCGGTGGCGCTCGAGTTTTGGTACACGTTGTCCGAGTCGCATACGTGGCAACGCGTGGGCGATTTTGGCATCAGCAACGGCGGCGAAGATATGTCGCCTTTGGGTTCGGCGTCGCCATACCTCTCGATCGTTGCCACATCGGGCCGCGGCAACCAAGTCGATATGACCAATCACACGAGCACCGGAGTTGAACCAGTCGTCGGATTTGGCGGCGCAGCAACGTTCGGTACGCCGTACCACGTCATGGCCGTCTACGATCATAACGATCACCGCGCGTTTGTCGCCGGTCAGCCGTCCAATGGCACGATGAGCCTCTACGTTGACGGTGCATTGATAGGTACTGGCCCAATTCACCCGGACATCGACATTCGCACGTTCACAGACGTCAACAACTGGCTTGGCCGGTCTCAGTGGCCTGATCCGTTGTTCGATGGCTCCTACGACGAATTTCGCATCTACAACCGGGCGCCCTCGGACGCCTATGTGGCTGCGTCGTTTGCCGCGGGGCCCGACACCGTCGTGCCCTTCACCCCCTTCGCGCCTGAGTATGACCTGTCTTTTACCATTAATCGCGCGACCGGGACGTTCACCCTGTCGAACTCCGTTGGCTCAATCAATGTGGTTGGCATCAACATCACCTCCGCGACTGGTGCTCTTAAGCCCGCTAATTGGAAGAGTGTGACGAATAACTACGACAGCGACAGCGGCAACTCGTTTGACCCCAACGATACTTGGAGCGTGTCGAACAGCCTGGCCACGCAGCTCCAGGAAGTGGAACTTGTTGGCAACGGCGGTCAGCTAGGTCCTGGCGGGACGCTGTCGAGCCTTCAGCTCGGCAATGCAGGCGCCTGGGTTCTGTCGCGCTACGAGGACGTAGCGGTGACGATTGACCGGCTGATGCCGGACAACTCGATTCAGTCAATTCCTGTGGCGATAAGCTACACAAGCGGCCTCGGCCATGCCGCGGCCCGCAGCGATCTTAACTTCGACGATTCGATAAACGCCGCTGACTGGACGAAGTTCGCCGCAAACCATCTCGCGTCAATGGCCGGCAAGACGAGGGCCGAGACCGCGGGACTAGGCGACCTAGACGGCAACCTAACTCAAGACTATGACGACTTCATCATTTTTGAGGCGGACTACGACGCGGCCAACGGACCTGGAGCGCTTGCCGTACTAATGGCCAGCGTTCCCGAACCATCTTCCGTAGCGCTGATGCTTCTGGCGGCCTATGCCTTTGCCGCCGTCCGGCGGACGCCGACTGCCCGGACCAGCTGAGTGGCGCGTACTTGCTCGTTCACTTTGACTGAATCCCTCGGAGTCAGCATCGCTCAGCCGAAGGGCCGAAAAAATCGTGAGGAGACAATGGGAGCCGACGGCCCAACAGTCATCACGCTGGCAGCTGCGGAGAAGCGTCAGAGGAACGAGTCGAAAGACCCTTCGATGGACCATGGCAACAAGTAGACCAAACCGCGTTTTTTGAAGTCTCAACAAACTTTTCGCTCCCCGAGCATTGGGAGAAAGCAGCATGTTACAACACCGCCTTTATTGCATGATTCGCGCCTTTGTTCTTGTTATGAGCGCGCTGGGCGCGCCGCTGCTGTGTTCACGGGTTGCCGCGCAAGTGAATCTCCCCGTGTTTTCCGACGATTTTGAATCCTACGACATCGACGTGCCGAGTACTCCGGCGCGCCCGGTCCAAATACGCCTGGTGGGATCTACGACTTCAGCGGCGCCACGCCGGCGAATATCTCGGGAACGATCCGGTCCGGCGTGGGCGTTGGCGGTTCAAAGGCCTTGGAGCTGCAATTCGATCTCACGACCGGTGCGACGGTCAACGCCGGCATGCGGTACATGCTTCCTGCTGCGAATAACACGAGCAGCAATCGGGCCAAGTACACCGTGTCTTTCGACTTGAAGCTCGTTCAGGGCGTGACGGCGGGTATGGCAACGCCCCAGTTTGAAATCTTCACAAACCCTGACACCCAGAGCAGCGCTTCAGGATTTAACATCACAGAATGGAACACCCTCGTGGCTGGGGGAAACTACGTGCACTTTAGCAGGACTCTGGATCAAGGCGCCCTGGTGTTCGGCCATACCAATCTGCTCGATCCGACGGTGTCGGCGTTCGACGCGGCATTCGTATTCCTCGGTTTCCCGGCAAACGTGACCCAGGTGGATCAAACGTACTTGATTGACAATTTGAAGATGGAAATCTCGGCGCCGCCGGTCGTCCCGTTGACGCTGGTGGTCAACAAGAACACCGAACAAGTCAGCATTAAAAACAATTCCGCTAATCCGGTGTCGTTCGATTACTACGACATCACCAGCAACGGCGGCGCGTTAAAGCCATCCGGCTGGAACAGTTTGGACGACCAGAACATCGGCGGCTTAAGGACCGACTTCAATCGCAATGGGACCGTCGACGCCGCCGACGTGGCTGCGTTCAAAGCGTCATTTGGCCTCAATGCGGGGGCGGACGCCGACGCCGACGGAGATTCGGACGGCGCCGACTTTCTGGCGCTTCAGCAGGCTTTCGGCAAAGTTGCGGGTTCCGGTGATAGCTGGATCGAAGCCGGCGGGTCCAACAACAATCAGCTCAGCGAATTGTTCTTGAACGGGTCGACAACCCTGGCTCCCGGCGGGTCGGTCAGCCTCGGCGCCGCGTACGACAAGACTATCTTTGGCGCCAACAACGGGGACTTGGTTTTCAACGTTTCCACGGGCGATTCGGCAGCGCTCGGTGTCGGCACAGTGAGTTACGTCACGGTGGCAACTGCCACGGGCACAGGCGTCCCCGAGCCAACGTCACTGGTACTTTGTTTGGCGGCGCTTGGCATGCTCGGGTGGAAACGTCGTTAGTTTTTACAGACGGAGGTTGACCTGATCGCTTGCGACGCCCTTCCTCCCGTGCGGTCAAGAGTTGCGCCGGGGGGCGGACCGCATTGGGGGGCGGGTCGTCGCCATTGCCGCCGGTGCGCCTCGGGGTCGGCTGCTTCAAGGTTCGGCCGAAGGCGAGCTTTCGAAGTTGACCGCGACGGTGATTTGCGACGTGCGCAACATGCTGGCAGCGCTGCCGCGCGCGCGCGGGTGCCATGGCGAGCGATCGGAACCAGCTCATGCGTTTCGGTAAGTGGAAATCACAACAGCACTTTTCACCCTGGCTGCTAATGGCACAGCTTGTCGTCGCTGGGTGCGGAGGCGCTTCGGCTTCGGTTTCCAGCATAACGGGCGCCGTCACTCTCGACGGCCAGCCACTGCCGGCAAATGCCATCGCGTCGGTGTCGTTTCGTCCCGTGGATGCCGGGGGGCGACCATCCTCCGCCGCGATAGAGGATGGCCGATATCGGTGCGACAGAGTCCCACGAGGCAAAGTGACTGCTGAGGTGAACATTTCCATCCCCACCGGTCGCACTCGCCCTAGCGGGCGAGTGCAAGACGAGCCCGAGTTCAAAAACGTCGTGCTTGTCGCCGAGCAAGCCGATGGAATCGAGCTCGATGTAACTGGCAATGCGACGGTCGACTTTAAGTTGCAAAGAGCAAAGAAGTGAGGCGTGCACGCTGGCGCAATGCCGGTGCAGAACGCGCAGCTTTAATACTCGGGCGATTTGTGTGTACAGGAGGTTCAATCATGAACGTGTCAAGACGCCGTACTGGTGGCGAGGCGTTCACCCTTGTCGAACTTCTTGTCGTCATCGCCATCATCGGCGTCCTGGTCGCCCTGCTGCTGCCCGCCGTTCAGGCTGCGCGAAGCGGCGCGGCGAAGCCAATGCACTAACAATCTAAAGCAGCTGAGTTTGGCGCACCTCAATTACGAGAGCGCGAAGGGCGGATTCGTCCATGTGGCCAAATTCTTCTACAACAAGGCGCAGGGCGCGCCCATGAGTTGGGGGCCGGGCTACTATGACGCGTACCCGGCAGGCGCTCCTGGCGGCTGGTGGGACGACCACGGCTGGTACATCCCGCTCATGCCGTATATTGAACAGGCTCAGGTAACTTCCGTGGGGAACCCCAAAGCGCCGCTGAGCTCTGCTGCCAATGAACAGGTGCGCAAGTCGTTCGTTAACCTTCATGCGTGCCCTTCCGACATTGGCCTTCAGCGCAATGAGTGGGAAGTCAATCTTTGGGCTCGCGTTCGCACAAATTATTTGGTGAACGCTGGAAATACTCTTTACGGCCAATTCGATTTCACGAAACCCTGTCCGGGTACAACGACGCCTCGACTTTGCTGGTTTGGAGGTGCACCCTTCGGCCCTGTCAATGTCACGAAACTCTCGAGAATCACCGATGGCACGTCCAACACATTGATGATGTCCGAGGGGCTAGTGCTCCCTGAAACTGCTGGTTGGGGCGGCCCTTATTCCGATTCGCAAACCGCCTTGGGCGGGCAGACCTTTACGGGATGGCAAACGCCAAATTCCGACCTTCCCGACGCAATTTGCCGGCTGGGCGCATGGATAAACAACGTTCGCGACGGGTTCATCGCTCAGGGTATTCCAGTCCCGATATCAGAAGTAACGCTGCAAGCGTATACCGTGCAAGGCCAAGTCTCGCCGCTCGCGGATTACGATGACCCGCTGGGCCACAGACGGCAGTATTTCACTGCCCGCAGCCATCATACAGGCGGAGTGAATGCTTCAAAGTGCGATGGCTCGGTATCTTTTGTTCGCGATGAAGTATCTCCGGCGGTTTGGCAGGCCCTCACGACGGCATGGGCAGACGATCAGAATTCAGAGCCTTGACGTCAAATCCGCGTTGTTGCTGGAACCGTCTCGCGGTTTTTTGGCGGCACGGGAAAAATACAGACGCCGGACGAGCTTGCCTTGGACGCGATGTCAGCGTCCGATTTGGCCCCGCGCCAATTTGGCCAGCCGGGCCGCATTAAACGCCGTCGTAAGTCAAGCTGGAACGAATAACTGAAGGGGACATGCGTCATGCTTCGCAGAAATCTGCGTTTAAGCGTAGCGATTGGAGTGTGCCTCGCGCGACTTGCATATAGCGCGGATAATGGCGACGGAACCTATACGAATCCGCCGCTGTACGCCGACTATCCGGACCCGGACATTATCCGAGTGGGCGATGACTTCTATATGGTCTCGACCACGTTCGTCAACTCGCCCGGGCTGGCAGTGTTGCGTTCGAAGGACCTGGTGAACTGGAACACGATCAACAACGTCGTGACGCGCCTCCAAGGCGATCCACGCTACGACATGAATGGCGGCACGTTGTACCGCAACGGCGTTTTCGCTCCCTCGATCCGCTACCGCAATGGCACGTTCTACGTCGCAGTGCAGCCCAACGGCACGGGGCAAGGACTGCAAATCTACCATACGGAGGACCCGGCTGAGTCGTGGCAGCTTAATCAGCTCAACGGCGGTGCATTTGACCCCGGCTTGTTCTTTGACGACGACGGAACGCCCTATGTCGTCTACGGGGGCGCCTGGCAGAACAATACTTTCATCAGGCAGCTGAACTCGACCCTCACGAGCTTCGTCACCCCGGAACAAGTAATTCAAACCAATAGCTTTGGCCTTGAAGGCTCTCACGTCCTAAAAAAGGGTGAGTACTACTACCGATTCAACGCGCGACCAAACAACCTGTCCATGTACGTGTCCCGTTCAACAAGCCTCTTCAGCGGATGGCAAACGCAGCTATCGATCAACGATGGTTCGGGCAGCGGTCACCAAGGGGGGATGGTCGATTTGGCGAACGGCGACTGGTATGGTTTTGCCATGCGCGACAGCGGGCCCGTAGGCCGCATGACGAACATTAGTCCGCTTACTTGGGTGAATGACTGGCCGGTCTGGGGCACGAACAACGTGATTCCTGGCAAGTCCCCGATGCCCGTCCTCGGTCAGCCAATTGTGGTGCATCCGCTATCCACCGAGTTCGAAGGTCCCAACTTGTCGCCCGAATACCGGTGGAACCATAACCCGGATAACTCACGCTGGTCACTAACCAATCGTCCGGGCTACTTGCGGCTTAAGCCCACCGTGGCCTCCGGTTTTTGGAACGCTCGAAACACGCTGACGTACAAGGGCTTTGGACCGACAAGCCAAGCCGTCGTAGAGATGGACATCTCAAACCTGCAAACGGGCGACATCGCAGGTCTCGGGATGCTAGGTAAGGGGCTTGCTACCCTGGCAGTGCAGCGTCTGGCAGGCGGAGAGGCTCAACTTGTCCTCAGCACCGGAACTGCAACCGCCACTTCGGGGCCGATGACTCAGCAAGCCTCCGCCTCCTTGGGCACGGCCAACGCCGTCTATCTATTGCTGCGTATGGACTTCCAACAGAACCAGGGGCAAACGGCATACAGCCTGGATGGGTTGAACTGGAACTCCATCGGCAATGCATTCGCACTTCAATGGGATTGGGCCACCGGCACCTTTCAGGGCGAACAATACGCAGTGTTCAATTACAACGCTGGGTCGAGCGCAGGTTATGTAGACGTTGACCGTGTTTCCTTTGTTCAGAGCAGTGACCTCGACCGGGATGGCGACCTAGACACGGACGACTTCATGAGGCTCGTCAGTTATCATTTGACGGCCCTTGCGGGTGCCTCGCCACTGGAGACTTTTGCCTTCGGCGACGTTGATGGGGACTTGGACAACGACTACAACGATTTCAGCCGTTTTAAGCAGGACTACATTGCGGCCCATGGCGCCCCGGCCTTCGAGGCGGCCATGGCCAGTATTGGGCAGAATCCCGAGCCGAGCGCTTTCGCCCTGATGCTTCTCGGCATGGCGGCCATGGCATCAGTCGCGCGTTGGCGTACAGGGGCCGCGAATTCATGGGGTCGCAACCCAAGTCAGCGTAACGGGCGGATCTAATGCGCGGCGAGGTGATGCTCCATGCATCCCAAGGCGTTATCCTGTTTCCGCGTAGGTTCGTGGGTCGTGTGGGATTAGTGTGTTGTGGCCCCTTACTTCTGGAGAACGAGCTTGCCGGCTTCGGTAAGGATCAGATAGTACCTCACCGCGCCGTGTTGGATCACCACTTGCTTGTGGCCCTGCAGCAGGTGGGCTGACCGCTAGACCGGCGGCGCGTTGTCTGGATCGGGCGAGTCCAGGGTTTCGTCGCTCATGGCCCCGATTCTACCCGCCCCCATTCGCAAGGTCCCGAATCGCCTCCATGAAGGCGCGGTAGGCGGAGGTTCATGCTGTGTCAGCATGCTGGAACCGGAGAGAGGCGCCCGGCTTGGCGTTAACCATTGCTGTGTGTGCGGCGTTCAGTTCTTCGGAGGCCTTCGCCAGCAATTTGTAAGCGGCCTGAGTGCGGTCATAGGCGGCGTGGCGGAGCCCTTCTTTGTCGACCATGGCGGGCATTCACGCGCCTCAAGCGCGCTGGGGAAGCCGGCTCGGCGGACCGCCCTCGGCCTCGCGGTGCGCTGCACGCGTTGCGGTAGCGGACATGCACGCTGAATTTAGGTGGCTAATTGCAGGCTGGGATGTGCCACGTAGTGGTGGAACAACTCATCAGCTTTCAGCATCAGCGCGTGATTCGTTGCAGCTCGACGTGCAAAACCCGTCGATGGCGTGTGTTTCGAATTCCCAATGGTGACTGTGGGAAATGCGTCGGCAATACGCATGGTTATACAGGATAACCCTGACGATCTGATCCACCAGGCGGCCCACGGCCAGGAATCATCAGCCTAAATTGATTGCTCGCGGCGCGGCAGGCGTGAGCGAATTTCATGTCAGGAATCCGGGACCTTGGCCGTAAGTACTAAAGCGGCGTTGCCGGCTCACTGGGTGCGGTCATCGCGCTTGATGGGAAATACATGCGGGCGTCCGGGACTCGCAGGCCATGAGCGCCGAGTTTGGGGGTACGATGGCATCTCGTTCCGCTTTACGACCCAACCGCCTTAGGGCGAACCGTGCAGTCGCAGAGCGGCGTCGGCCAAGGCTGGCAAAGTCACGTATTACGCCGCCGGCCCAAACGACCGTTCGGAAGGTCGCCTTGCTAATCGAAACATCTCGCGGCTACGGGCGCCAGATGTTGCGGGGCATCATGCACTACGCCCGGCTTCATGGGCCGTGGCAGTTCTATGTGACCTTGGGCGACTTCGAACGTGCCGTGTCGCACATGAATCATACGGGCGACGCGGGGATCATCGCACGGATTGAAACGATCAAGGTGGCGCGGTGGGCATTCAGTGGATGAGCGTCCGTCCGGTGGCATGCTCTCGTCGGCGTGAGCATGTCTGGTTGGCGGCATGTCCACGTCGGCGGACCTCCGTGGACATGGCACGCCGGGGTCGGGCGACGTGCGCGCTCGCGGGGTTCTGCAGTTTTGCGGGCGACGTAGGGGTCCCATCTTTTTATTGCATTAGTCCCTGATTTTGCCCTGCCGCGCGCGCGCGGAGGAGGGAAAAACACGGCCTGCGACAACATGATGGCATATCAATAGTCGGCGACTTGTGCGTTTCCGGCGCGGGCGTCGCGGTGCTTAAAATTCGCCGGGAGGGCGAGGCTCCTGCCGAGCCGAGATGAAAGAACGGGGCGCTGAATTCGACTTCGGCTCCGCGGGAGCGTCGCCCTCCCGGCGCTCCGCGAGCGTGAGATTGCCTTCTGGCGGACAGCCAACAGCCGATAGCCGACAGCTCTTGCCCATGCCTGAACGTTAGCACAGGTCGTGGCCCATTTTCAACACAAAAGTTTTGAGGAATGATGGCCTTGCCGCGTCTCGCCGAGACGCGAAGAACGAGTTTCGGAGAAACTCGGCAACGGTAGGCGCCCTCGGCCTTGACGGGGGTGAGACCAACCCGCCGCCCGTTAGGTGAGGACGCCAACCGGGGCCACCCGCGTTGGCAAATCTTGGCGCCGCTGCAACAAAGTAGACGGGTGTTGGCGCTGTCAAAGGTTATCATTTGACGCTGGAGCTGTAGACCAGCGGTCTTGGGCGGGGATGGCCTACGCCTGACCCCGCTGTGTCGGGCCGCGCCTTAAGGTCCGTCTTGTAAAGCGAGTTGACGGTGCGCTTGGTGAACACCGGCTAGTCCACGAGGTAGTAGCCCACGTCCCACTTGGCGGCTTGCTTCATTTGCGCGGGCGTGCCGAAGTAGACGCCGCCGAAGGGTTGGCCGCTCTTGGCGTCGTAGAATGTCACGTGCAGCATGCCGCGGTGCTTGATTACCGTTTTCAGCTTAAACTTGTGCAGGCCGCGATCGATCTGGGTGCTCTGCGAGGCGTCGCTTTCGGTGGCGCCGCCGCTTTCGGTCTGAGTCAGATAGAGCGACAGCGTGGCGTGTGGCGGCGTGGTCAGCCGCGCTCGGCCGCGGACGGTCACGGAGTCGCCGGGCTCGAGCCGCGGCGAGGTGGCGGCCACGTCGGTGATCTCGATAACGTCGCCATCGCGAAAGGCCTTGGGGCCCAAGACGGTGCGGACGCCCCGCCTGCGCGGGCGGACTCGCGGCGGCTAGGGAGCAGAGGGCCAGGGCAATCGCCAGGGTACTCTTCATAATCGTGTTTCCTGTCGAACTCCGCGGCGGAAAGTTTTAGGCATCGCGGCGGCCAGAGTATAACCGCTCGGAGCGAAAATCGCCAAACTCGTTGCCAGGACGCCGAGATTTCGCTGTCGCCGTTCGGCACTTGTTCATGGGACGAGGTCGGCCCCGGCAATACGCTGCGCACAACTTAGTCGTAGGGTAGGTGCCATACACCCACCTTTGCCGGCTGATCGCAAGCGTCCGCAATATGGCGCGGCCGCGCGACGTGGAAAGGTGGGTGCGAGCACCTATCCTACTTGCTCGGGCGAAGATCGCCGTTCCGTGGCGAGCGATCGCCAAATTCGTTTCAATGAGGCGACGCATCGGCTAATCTGACGGATGTGGCATCAGGGTCGCCGCCCATTCGCCATTGGATTTTGCCATGAGGAACATGAGAAAGCGTCGCGCCTTCATCTCTGTAGGGGCCGTAGGTCAACGGTCTTTTCAGAATGTTTTATTTCTCATGGTTCGTGCATGGTTGTGGCTCCGTGAGCTGGGGGTTGTCGCCCGAGGATGTCTTGGCGGAATCGGATGGTCCGTCCTGCGTCTCCGGGGCTGGGCGACGCGGCGGTGGAATTCATCTCTACGCAGTCACCGGACGCGGCGGTCGCAGGGCCGACGCGTGTGGTCCGGGCTGAAAAAAACCTTGTTCGCGCCGATCGAGCCGAATTCACACTTGCGCGGTCATCAAGGGGCCAGCCCGGCGGAGCCTGGGCCTTCTCCCGAGGAGAAGCGTGGTTTCTTGAGCCGAATAAAGGCGCGTCGCGGTCATCGATGCGGCGGGACGCGCTCGCCGAAGCGAGACGCCCTCGTGATTCCGCCGAACGTCAATGAATCGTCTTTGTCTCCGGGGTCAAGCGACTTGCTTCTTTCCGAGGCGGGTCCGGTTGGCGGCCGCGGTGCGGTCTCGTCGCGGTCCGCCTTCATAGGCCTTCTGGTCGCGCATCATGGCGTACAAGATGCGCAGCAGCCGGCGGGCCATAGCCACGTTGGCTTTGGGCCGGCCGATTCGCGTGATCAAGCGCCGCCGAACGGCTTCTTGCCGGGCGTCGCACTGGCAGAGCGTGACGGCCGCCTTGCCCAACGCCCAGCGGAGCGTGGCCGAGCCGGCCTTGGTGATGTGGCCGCTTTGGGTGCGACCGGCCGACTCCTTCATATCGGCGGTGAGCCCGGCCCAGAACTCCAAGGCGTCGGCGTTGGGAAAGCGATCGAACGGACCGATCTCGGCGGCGATAATCGTGCCCCAGATCTCGGCGATTCCCGGGACCGTCATCAGTCGCGAAATGATCGTGGCGAACCGCTCGCTGCGCGAGGCGAAGATCATCTCGCGCCGCAGCCGTGCGCGTTGCCGCTCGACCAGGTTGAGAATGTCGATGAAGTCGGCGAAGGCGTCCTGCTGGACAGCGTGCAGCAAGTCGCGATTGGCCAACAGCCAGCGCTGGGCCGCGGCGCCGTCGAACTGCGGGCCGCGGATGTTGGCCTGATTGAGCAGGCTCTTCATCGAGTGCTTGGTGCGACTGGACAAGCGGCTCAAATGCCGCCAGTGGCGGCCGAGCTTCCGCAGCTGCATCAACTCCGGCGGCGCGATGAAACCCAAGGGGCACTCGCCGCGGGCCAACCGCTGGGCGACGTCCAGCGAATCGTTGCGGTCGGTCTTACGCCGCTTGCCCCGCCGGTTGGCCAATTCCGTCGCGTCGGCGATGTCGATCCGGTCCACGCACGGGCCGAAGCGCTCGATGAACCACTCGACGAACGGGCAGGCTTCGACCGCCAAGCGGCTCGGCCGAGGAAGCGCCGCGAGCCACTGGTCGATCTTGCCAGTGCTCTTGGTGCTGATCTTCAGGTGAGCGAGCTTCTCGCCCTCAGGCGAAACGGCCGCGAGCGTGACGGTGCACTTGTGCAAGTCGACGCCAACAAAGGATCCAGAAGTCTCGAACATCGTAAGGTTCTCCGTGTACGGGGCCGAAAAGAACTAACCGCTACGGGGAAGCGTAACCGCTTCTCCCGGCCCCTACACGGTTTTACGTTAATCGAACTGCTGGTCGTGATCGCCATCATCGGCGTGCTGGTTGGCTTACTCTTGCCAGCCGTGCAGGCCGCGCGAGACCGCGCGGCGCACGCAGTGCGCCAACAATATGAAGCAGCTCGCTCTGGCCGCCCAGAACCACCACGACGCCCAAAAGTTCTTTCCCACCGGCGGCTGGGGTTGGTGGTGGGTCGGCGACGCCGATCGCGGATACGGTCGCGACCAACCGGGCGGCTGGACCTTTGGGCTTTTGAGTTACATGGAGCAAGGCAACTTGCTGCGTTGGCCAGCGACGGCGACAGGAACAGCATCACCAACGCTCAACGCCAAGGCGCTTTGCAGGTCTTGCGAACCATGGTCCCGCATTGGTGGTGCCCCTCCCGCAGACCGCAGAACGTCTACCCTAAAGGGTCGGGCGCCTACTATGCTCAGAACGCCGCATCGCCGACCGATGGCAACATCGTCGCCGCGCGGACCGACTACGCTGCTTGCGTCGGCGACCAAGACGTCGTCGAAACGGGAGCGTTCCCAGCGAACAGCGGCAGTGGCGCCCCCGCCAGCTACACCCCCTATGTCAAGTACGCGTGGGCCACGGATACCCAAGGGAACTACGTAACCGGCGCCGGCTTGCCCAGATACACCGGCGTGTGCTTTCAGCGTAGCGAGGTCGGTCTTCGCCACATCAGCGACGGCTCTTCCAATACCTACATAATCGGCGAAAAGTATCTCAACCCAGGCAACTATGAAACAGGGTTGGATGGCGGCGACAACGAAACGTGGGGTACCGGCTTCAACAACGACATCTTCCGCTGCACCGCCGAACCGCCGTTGCAGAATCGCCCTGACGAAGTCAACGCGACGCGGTTCGGCGGATCCCACGTCGGCGGCTGGTACGCCGCGTTCTGCGACGCACACGTCAAGTTGATCGGCTATGACGTGGACCCGAAAGTTCACAGGGATTCCGGAAATCGCGCAGACGGCGGATCAACCAACTGATTCGGCGTTTAAGGCGGCTGGGTTGAGTGATGAACGGCATCGCCGCGAGTTCGCTCGATGGCGGGGACAAGGTCGATGCGGCATTGAAATAAATCTGGGCCCATCGGTCTGTTTGTTCTGCACCCCGGCATGTGTAATTTACGGAACCTTAGATGCAACCATGGCAATGGCAATCCAGTCTTACTCACGTCTCGCCAGCTCTACCATCACGAGTGTCCTTCGGACCGTCGCGGCGGCGGGCGCACTCGTCGGGACAAAGACGGCGCACGCCCAAGTCGCGGCGATAGCCAACGTGAACGCGACAACCGTCGTTGCTCCGGTGAGTGATATCGGGCTGGGGCTGCATACCTCCGTGTACGCCCAGTTTAACAATATCAATCTGCCCTCCCGATTGAGTGATGCGGGAGTCCAGTTGATGCGTTACCCCGGCGGCAGCTACGCCGATGGCTATCAATGGTCGACCAACAGCAGCAACCAGGGCGGATCTGGCGTCAGCGGCGGATATCTCGGTGCTCGTTGAATAGAAAGCAGGTCATCATTCGAGGCGCACGGCGGTGCGATCCCGTTGAAAGAATTGGCACGGGCAGTCGGACTATAATGTCATCGTATCGGAGGAGGCAGACGGCAATGTGGATCAAGTTTCGTTTGATATCGGCGATCGCTGTCATTCTTTTGCCGGCAGTCGCTTCGACGACGCGCGCCATCACGCCCGACGACCCTGGCGGCGGCAGCGTTCAGTTTGCAATTAACTCGACGGCTAGTGTGAAGGCCATCTCGCCCTGGATCTACGGGACGAATTTCGACACGGTCGCGAACGCCACGTTGAACCGCATCGGCGGCAATCGGTTGACCGGCTACAACTGGGAGAACAACGCCTCGAATGCCGGAAGCGACTGGTACCACCACAGCGACTTCGGCATGGCCAGCGGCCCCAACGACCCTCCGGGCACGGCCTTCCGGGGGGCGATCCAAAGCGCTGCGGCCAATGGACAGGCGACGCTCGTCACGGTCCCGATGGCCGGTTACGTCGCGGCCGATGGCAATGGGACCGTCGACGAAACGGAGATTGCGCCGTCGCCGCGTTGGAAGCAAGTCGTCCCGAAGAAGTCGACGATTTATCCCGGATCGTCCCTCTCGACGAACCCGAACAAGTCTGACGGCTACGTCTTTACAGATGAACTCGCCAATTGGGTCGAGAGCTTCAAGACTCCCGCTCAACCAGTCTTTTATAGCCTCGACAATGAAGTGGGGCTCTGGGGCGAGCCATTGCCGTCCGGGTGGCAGTCGGGCGTCGAGCCCAGGCCCTGGGAAAACCCGCCGGTCGCAGCGGTTCCGCCCAGTTCGGGCGGCGCACCCATCCGACGATCCACCCGTACGCAGTGACCTTTGCGGAGCTGCGTGATAAGACGATCGCCCATGCTAGTGCGATCAAGGACGTAAACCCCGGTGCGTTGATCTTCGGCGGCGTCGGGTACGGCTGGACCGACTTCACGAACCTGTCGGGCGCACCCGACGCGGTCACCTCGCCATCGCACCCCGGAGGCGATCAATCGGGAGAGATGCACTACAACGAGTGGTTGCTGCAACAGGTCCATAACGCGGAGGTCGCCCAGGGCCGCAAGCTGATGGACGTGCTTGATCTGCACTGGTACACCGAGGTGTACGCCGATGGACAGCGCATTACGGGTGATATCGCCACCCCCGCCGCCGTTGCGGCTCGCGTTCAGGCGACTCGCTCGTTGTGGGATCCGACGTACGCCGAACAGAGCTGGATCAGCCAGTGGGGTACCTGGGCCGGCAGCCCGGGCAACTACGGGCCGATCAAATTGCTGCCGCGCGTCCAGCGCGACATCGACGACTTCAACCCCGGCACCAAGATCGCCATTACCGAGTACAACTACGGCGGCGGGAATCACATCTCCGGCGCGATCGCTCAGGCAGACGTGCTCGGGATTTTCGGTCGCGAGGGGGTCTTCGCCGCGAGCCTGTGGGGTGAGGGGAACTACCAAAACGCGGCGTTCGACATGTATCTCGATTACGATGGCGCCGGCGCCAATTTCGGCGATACCTCGATCAAAGCCGACACATCGAACATCTCCCAATCAGCCGTGTATGCTAGCCTCGATTCCAGTGATCCCAGCCGTATGTTGATCGTCGCGATCAATCGCACCGCGAATCCAATCACTACCGGAATTGCCGTCGTGCACGACCGCATTTTTGATTACGCCAAGGTGTACCAGCTCACGAGCGCCAGCCCGAGCCCGCAAACGGCCGCGGACATCGTGCTCAACAAACTCAACGCCTTTCAATACACGATGCCAGCCTACAGCGTTTCCACGCTCGTGCTGATCTCCAGCAGTATCCCTGGTGATTTTAACCGCGACGGAACCGTCGACGGCGACGACCTCCTTATCTGGCAACGGGGCCTCGGCACGTTCACGCAATCCGATTACACCAATTGGCAAATCAACTTCGGTAGGGCATCGATAAGCATCGCATCCACAGCAGAAGTGCCTGAGCCGAGTGCCGGGACGCTGACGTCCGTTGTCGCGTTGCTTGGGCAGATTCTACTTCGGCGTCGGAGCGATTGGTGACATACCGTTATACCTCGATGCTTGGCACGAGCGTCAACCGACATGAACGTCGGACGCTGATTGGCGCCTGCGGAATCGTCCTCGCTTTGTCGCTGGGACTGTCGTCGGCCATGGGGCAGAACGTGCAACTTTCGCCAGACGATTCGCTGGATGCGGTGATCTCCAAGGCCGCGGATGTCCGGCCTACCGCTCGCCAAATTGCCTGGCAGCGCGATGAAATCTCCGCGTTTATCCATTTCGGCATGAACACGTTCACGAACCGCGAATGGGGTGATGGAACCGAAGATCCCAAGCTGTTCAATCCCACGGCCCTCGACGCCCGCCAATGGGTGCACGCCGCCAAGGCGGCCGGCATCTCGCGCATGATCCTCACGGCCAAGCACCACGACGGATTCTGCCTTTGGCCCAGCAAGTTCACAGACCACTGTGTGAAGAACAGCCCCTGGAAACACGGCCAGGGCGACGTCGTTGGCGAGTTTGTTGAGGCCTGCCGCGCCGAGGGGATGCACTACGGCATCTACATTTCGCTGTGGGATCGTCATGAACAGACCTACGGCGATTCTCCCAAATACAATGAGTACTTCTTAAACCAGCTTCGCGAGGTGCTGACGACGTATCGGGGCATCGAAGAGGTGTGGTTCGACGGCGCCTGCACCGAAGGGCCCAATGGGGAACGGCAGGAATATGACTGGCGGGCCTATTGGATGCTGATCCGCGAGCTCGCGCCCAACGCCGCCATCACCGTCCGGGGGCCCGATGTTCGCTGGTGCGGCAACGAGGGCGGCTATACGCGCAAGAGCGAGTGGAGCGTCATTCCCATGCCTGGCGACGATCGGTCGTGGGATGCTTCCGACACGACTCTGTCGGGATTTACCCGAGACATCTTCGGCGACGACCTTGGCGGCCGCGACGTGCTAATGCGCAGCCGCAACGATAGGCCCGTTCTCGCTTGGTATCCAGCCCAGGTGAACACGTCGATCCGCCCCGGTTGGTTTTACCATCAGAATGAGGATTCCCGGGTGCGCTCGCTGGAGGACTTGCTTGGAGTCTACTACGGCTCTGTCGGCGGGAACGGCCAGTTCCTTCTGAACATCCCGCCCGACCGCCGCGGCTTGTTTCATGAGAACGACGTCGCTCGTCTCCAACAGCTGGGCGACATCCTCAAGACGACGTTTGCGCGGAACCTCGCCGCGGGCGCTACACTGACTGCCGAGGTGGCTGATGGCGAATCCGTGGGCGAAGTCGCCTCACTGCTGGACGAGGACCCCAACACATTCTGGACCACAACGGATGGGCCGATGGCGGCGACCCTCACCGCGGAACTTCCCGAGCCCATTCGTGCAAACTGTCTGATGCTGCAGGAACACATCGCCTCCGGCCAGCGCGTGGAGGCTTTCGATCTGGAAGTTTTTGCGGAGGGTCAGTGGCATCCGACCGCTAGCAACACGGTCATCGGGTACAAACGTCTGGTGCGATTCCAAGCAGCGACGGTCTCGAAGCTCCGCATCCGCTTTACGCAGTTCCGTGGCCGCCCGACCCTCGCCGACATGGGCCTCTATTTCGCCCCGGCGATTTTGCCGGCTCCCAAGATTGTCCGAGATCTCAACGGCATGGTGACGATTCAAGCGCCCTCCGGCGCTGGCGCTCGGTATACGCTCGACGGCTCAAGCCCGACGAGAAGTTCGCAGCTCTATACAGAGCCGATCCCATTGCCTAACGGCGGCCTGATCATTGCCCAGGCATTTCCGTCGACGCCGTCTGCTGATGTCTACGACGCCGGCAACGCGATCGCGCGTGCAGAGTTTGGCCTCGCCAAGAGGAAGTGGAGAGTCGTTGACTGTGATTCGGAACAGCCCGGCGAAGGGGACGCGAACAAGGCGATCGACGACGATCCGAGCACCTTTTGGCACTCACGGTATCGCGACAACATTGACCCCATGCCGCACCATATCACCGTGGATATAGGAGAAACGGCAACGATTAGCGGATTAACCTATACTCCGCGCCAGGACCAGTGGGACGGCGGGATCGTCATGCGAGCGCAGTTCGAACTCAGCATGGACGGAAAGATCTGGACCATCGCCGCGGACAACGTGAATTTCGACAATGTCGTCAACAGCAGGCAGCAGCAATTCGTGAGGCTGTCAACAGCCGCGACGGCTCGCTACTTCCGATTCACGGCATTGCGAACTGTCAACGACAACGATCTAACATCAGCGGCAGACATCTCGGTGCTTGTGAAATAGCCAGTCACTGAGGAACACTTCTCGTGATTTCATGCCAGCGAATGTGGGCCATCTCATGCGCCGTTGCACTTTGTTGCACGGCCGCACATGCAGTCGAAGCTGCATCGTCCGATGAACGGACCGTTCGAAGGATCGAAGTGGATGCGACGCGAGTCAAAGGGCCGCTCAATCAAGCCTTCCGTTTCTCCGTCGGGTCCGATCGGGCCATCATCCACTTGCGGCCCGAGCACCAACGCGACCTCCAATTTCTCATAGAAACCTGCGGCTTCGAATACGTGCGATTCCACGGCCTGCTGAACGAGGAAATGCAGATCATCCGCGTCGGACCGACCGGTGAGCTCGTCTACGACTGGACCAACGTCGACGACGTCTACGACTTCCTTGTCCGCGATTTGAAGATTCGGCCGATTGTTGAACTGGGGTTCATGCCCGAGCCGCTGGCCAGCGGCAAGCAGACGATCTTCTGGTGGAAAGGAAACGTCACGCGGCCCAAGTCGTACGAACAGTGGGGTCAATTCATCGAACAACTCACGCGCCACCTTACCGAACGCTATGGGGCCGATGAAGTGCGCAAATGGTCCTTCGAAGTCTGGAACGAGCCCAACCTCGACGGATTCTGGGGATCCACTTCCTGCGCGACGGTCGATGCGGCGTACTTAAGGATCCCGTCGGGACCGGTCTCACGGAACAACCCTGGATTAAAAAAGTCATCCCTCAACTCCACCTCGTCGCGCAGGGCGCGACCGTCGTTGCCAAAAAACTCAACGTCGTCGTTGATCAGCGTATGCAGCCGAAACGCAGCCGTCGAAAACTCATTCGCGATCGACGGATCCACCGTCGAGTCGTAGCCCTGATCGGCGGCAACCGCATTGCGGCCCAACAACGCCGGCAGGAATTCGTTAAACGTGATGGCCTGAATCTCGGCGATCACGATCGCCCGCGCGCTGAAAGACCTGTTCATCCGTTAGTCGTGGGTTCTCCTTGGCGATCTTCGCGGCCCACGCGTTGTGCTCGCGCAGAAAGAGGGTGTGCATCGAGGTGAGTTCGATGTTCTCGTTGGCCCGCACATCGCCGGCAAGGAGGTTGCCCGAAGAGTCGCTGGGCGGAAGATTGCCGGCGCTGATTTTCAGTTGCCCGCCGCGAAAGCTGCGGAGCGACGCCGCAGTGGCGGCGTCCGAACCGTAAACCATCGATCCGTCGATCCACGCCGTGATTTGGTTGATCTGCTCGCGCGGATTCGATGCGGTCAAGCCGGTTGCGGGATCGTAAAGCGATCGGGTGAACGAAATTGTTTGCGTGCCAGTTCCCAGAGGGTCGAACTGGGCATCGCCCGTGGGGACTGCGATCGGAAGTACTTCAGCGGTCCCCGTGGGCGTGAGGTCGATGTCGTGGTCGAGGAACTGACCCCAGACATAAATGTAGACGGAGAGTTGCCGGTCATTGGCGGCGGCGTCCTCGTCCTGCGCCGCCAGAGCGTTGCTGACCTCGCGGGCGCTGGGTCGGTCGGCGCCGTCGGGCGTGGAAACGCCGTCGGCGTATTCGGATGCCGCGGCGCACCCAACTGTTGGCCCACGCTTCCCAAAAGCGGATTGGATTGGTTATTGCCCGTGCCGTCGATAGACCGCGGGTTAGCGAGCGCGGACGCGACGAGCGTCGGCGTCGCAGTCGATGCCGTAGTTTGACCGGAAGTGGGTGGCTTAACGGACGGATTAAGCCTGCCGGCAAGTACCGTAGATGTGTCCTGCACGACGGTGGATGCGATCGTGTCGCCCGCCATCAGTTCCCGAGCCTCGAGTTGCTCCAAAGCGAGCTGGTTTCGCGCGTACCCGTAGCGCCCTTTTCGTGTGTGCGACCCCATGATATCCCCCTGTTCCGACGAGACGCATGCGCCCTGACCAGGCGCATCCGCTTGGAGCCGGTCAAATCTCATGACAGAGCCAGGGATCGAGCGCTTTGATCGACTCGACTGTCGCCATGCACACGCAGAGCAATGCTGGCAGAGAATTCAAGCAAACATCAAGCCTGCCGTTCCCTGTGCACCTCTTAAGATTGGAAATGGGCGAAAGACGTAACGGCGGACTTGCTCAGAAATCGGCCCCTCCGCGCCGAATTCTCAAAAACGCCGTGATGGCTCCGAGCAGGAACAGAACGGCCCCCCGCGGTTCCGGCGCGGAACTGGCCGGCGTGGAACTTCCGGTGAGCCCGAATTGTTCCTGAAAGACCGCCAGGTCCGCGGCGTTCGTCGCTCCGTCGTGATTGGCATCTGCCTGAAGGGCGGCCGCGGAAGAGCCGAATCCTCGTTGCCAGGCGAGCAAATCCGCCCCGTCGACGTCGCCGTCGCCGTCGAAATCCGCCGATGGCGCCTCGGCGTTCGCTACCGACAATTGCAATTCGTACGGCTGCACGAAGTCATCGGCGCCCGACACGCGAACGAAATACTCACCCGGCCCCAGCAAGGCGACGTTGGATAACGATTCGGCAAAGCCTGCCACGGCGTTGTTGGCCGATGCCAGCGCGGTTGTGCCGTCGGGTGCGAAAATGCTCAACGCCAGGTCGTTGCGCGCATTGGCGTTGAACGACGACTGCAGCCCGTTTTCGGCGCCTTGATTGAAAATCCCGCCCAGCGGCGTTAAGGCGATGTCCAGCGTCGCGGGATTAGCAACTGTGAACGAAAAGTAGTCAAAGTCCGCGGCGTTGGCAATGCTCACAAAGTCGATTTCGGCCGGCGCCACCGACTGGCCCGTCGCGGCGTCCTTCCCAATCGTTCGCGTGCCGCCGGCCGCAATGGCGCCGAGGCTTGTGGCGCGGGCGGCGACGTCGTTCCCCAATCCGCCGTTGGTTTTTTCATACGCGTCCCCGTACAGTCCCTGCACGCCGCGAATGTCGTCGAGTTGCGGTCCGTCAAACGACGTGTCAATAAAGGGCTCCATGAGCAGCCGTGCGGTTGACGATTCGACATGGTCCAATCCCAGCGCGTGCCCGAGCTCGTGCATCAGTGTATTGCGGAGACCTCGGTAATCATTGGTTGGGTCAGCAAAGAACGAAGCGTCGCCGGTGTCGATCACCACGTCGCCGTTGTTAGGAAAATTCGTATAGGCGAGCGTGCCGCCGTCGCCGTCGACATTCGCGCCGCCAATGCGGATATCGCCGCGCACGCCGCGCACTCCGGCTGACGAGCTGAGCCGCACCCCGTCGTCCTTGGGCTCATAAACGAAGTTGACGCCGCTCACAGCGTTCCAGCGGGCAAACGACTCCTCAAACAAATGAAACCAGGGGCGCTGCGTCAGATCGCCCCCGCCCGCGCCGCCGATTGTCGAATCCAGGACAGAGACGAGGCTGCTGGGACTCTCCTGGGGTATCGCCGTGCCGTTGGCGACGAAACTCCACGTAATCGTGACAGGGTCGCCGGTCGTGCCGGCGCCTCCCGACGCCGTTGTGGTCCACCTCGTGTCCGGAATGTACGCCGACGCCAAGGCCGGCGATAATACGATGATCGCTAACCCCGCCGCGCTGAGACGGGCCGGGGTCGCCAATTGACGTCTGTTGCCATTCATGGTGCTTCCTCCTTCCCGTCTCGGCATCTTCGTCGTAGCGTTAAATGCGCAAGGCCACGACGCGGCGACTGAGCGACGCTCCCGCCAATGCGACGAGCGCCAACGTCGCCGCGGCTGGTTCGGGCACGATGGCCGCACTCCCGCTGCTGATCGCCGGAGCATCGCAATCAACTGCCGCCTCGGACGTTGACAAGGCCCGTAGTCCCGATGCCGGTTCAACCGTCGCGCTCAGCGTTGCCGAGTCCGTCACTCCGCCCCCAGCCGCGACGATTTCGTCACGGTAGCCGGTCAGCGTGGTTTGAAATTCTTGATACCCCGCGAAGTTTTCCTGCAGTGTAGATTGCCGGTCCGTCAGCAGATCGATCTTGAGGGAAATGAGATCTTGGGCGCCGGCAATCAAATCTTCGATCCGTTCGAGACGCGCCTCGGATAGGTCGTCGCGCTCTTGGTACTTCGCCAGCAGATCGTCGAAGAAAGTCAGGCGATCGTTGGCGAAGTCGATTGTCTCGCCTAGGCGGTCAATCGACCTGTCGACGCCGGTCACAAATGAGTCGTAACGATTCAGAAGACGTTCCGTGTCGATGACGATGTCCGCGTAGTCGTCCGAACTGTAAAAGTCGGTGACGTTTGCAAGCCCGTCGTCGTAGGCCGTCATGATGTCTTCGAAGCGATGCTCAAACCGACTCTGTCGCAACTCGTCGGCAAACCCTCCCAGCAAACCGCCGCCGAGAATTCCGCCGTCGAATAACCCGCCGCCCAAGATTCCGCCGTCGAACAAGCCGCCGGGATGTCCAAAGTTCAAGCTGAACTCGCCACGACCCCAACTGCCGCTGAATTTAAAGTGCGCCGCCTCGGCCGAATGTACTCGGCTGACTAAAAGCAAGCATGCAATAACTGACCACTTCATGTGATGTGCTCTCCAGAAGTAAATGATTGCTGAGTGAAATTGTGCGAAAGATAACGCTTGCCTAACGGCGGAATCCCCGATTGAACGCAGCCGCTACGCCCCGCTCAAGGGCGGCCTGCAGCCCCGGTATCTGCGACATGATGGCCTGCAGCGAAGCGACCTGGCCGCTGCCCGTGTCAGTATCGCTTTCGCTGGCGTCGCCGCCGCCGCAATGACCGCCATGCCGCCCCTGTTGCTCGCCCAGGCCCAGGGTCGTCTCGCCGCCCACGGTTGCCGTCGCGGCGATATCGACCGTGTCGTCGGCATTGGCGCTGACGACCTTGAAATCGCCGCCGACGCTTCCCAAGTGCGTCACCGAGTTATCGCCGTCGCCGAGCCGGGCAAAAAACTTGTCGGCAATCAACGCCGTCTCCGCGATCGTAATTGCATCGTTCCCAGCCCGGCCTTCGTAGGCAAGGGATCCCTCGATCGCGCCGCCGATGGCGGCTGTGTTGTTCCCGCTGCCGAGGCTCAATTTCACGCTGTCATCCACTGTGGCGCCGGCGGCGATGGAGACGCTGTCAACGCCGTCACCGGCGTTTACGTCGAGCCGACCCAGCGCGCCGGTGACGGTCACGGAATTGTCGCCGGCGCCCAGTTTCAGTGCGGCGGAGTCCTTTACGGTCGCGGCGAGTTGGACCAGGTCGGCCCCGCTCCCGCCGCGATAGCTCAGCGCGTTGGCGGCGCCGCCCGTGAGCAAAAACGAATTGTCTCCGTTGCCCAATTTCACTTGGATTTCGTCAACCGACTGCCCGCCCAGGTCGAGCGTCACGTCGTCCGTCGCGGCGGCGCCGTCAGCCAGTGAAATCCGAATGTCGTCGGTCACCCCCGCGAGTACGTCCGAATCGGCCACCACAGCGCCGTTGTCTGTTACGCGATAAGCGCCCGCGCTAACAGCGACGATTTCCACGGCGCCGTCGGCCTTTCCCTGGACCACCAGATCGCCGCCGGCAGTCACGGCCGCCGTGACGGCTAGCAGCGCCCGATCTTCCAAAGCCTCAAAATTTGCAGCTCGTCCGTATCGCATGGCTCATCTCCGTTTCCAATCGTGTAAATGTCGGGCTGTTCCGGCCCCGGGGATGTATCTACTTGCTATCAGGCGGGTTTGGCGAATGACGCAACCGATGCATCCAAGTTCTGGCGAAGTCCCCTAGGGTCTAGGGACCGGCGAAGTTCCGACAGCGCAACGAATTTCTCCCGATTGGGGAAAATTACCCAGCTCGGGCAATACCATTTGCCAACGCCGGGGTAGAATGAATGGCCGCCGCGGCGAATGATTCTCACATCGCCGGGGCAGACGGCGGTCTTACGGAACAGGTTCTAAACACAATTCCCGACGGCGACGCGCGACAGTTGCGTGCGGCCGTGGCGTCTTTCTGAGAAATCGGTCCTGAAAAGAGAGGCGCCGCCCGCCAGGGGGCCAGCACCTCCCAGTTTTGCTGCTCTTGAACTTCACGAGCCTGCGCGATGAGTTCTCAGCGACCGCCTCATGGACCGTCTCGGCCGAGCGCCAGCCGCGATGTGCCATCGCTCATTAGTCGCGCTCGCCGCGGGCACGACAGCAGCGTGGGCGTGCTGCTGGAGCTCTATCACAACTACTTGGCGGTGCTCGCCGCCACACAAATTGAAAAGCGGTTGCAGCGGCGGGTGAGTCCGTCGGACATCGTCCAGGAAACAATGCTCCGGGCTCACGCCAACTTCGCCCAGTTTCGCGGCAGCACTGAGGGCGAACTTTTGGCCTGGCTGAGACAGATATTGGTCAACAACCTTGCGAAGTTTGTCGAGCAGCATATCCTGGCCGCCCGCCGCGACGTACGGCGCGAGGTATCGATCGAGCAACTCGGGCGCGCCCTGGAAAAATCAACGGTGCAGCTCGCTGCCTTGCTCCCCGCCGACGTCAAGACGCCCAGCGTGGCCGCCGAGCAGCGCGAAGAGGCCGTGGTGTTGGCCGATCGTTTGGCGGCATTGTCCGTGGACTACCGCGAGGTCTTGATGCTTCGCAATCTGCAGGGTTTGCCATTCGAAACTGTCGCCCAGCGGATGGACCGCTCGGTGAGCGCCGCACGGATGCTGTGGCTTCGCGCCATAGAAAAACTTCGCGCTGTCTATGCCCAAGATGAATCGCATGAGAGTGGACGCCGTGATGGAAACTAACTGCACTAGCGCGTTATCGCCCGAAGATCAGGATCGACTTGCCCAGATTCTCGATGATTATCTGGTCGCGATAGAGCGCGGGGCGCCGATAAGCCCGGAGCAACTTTTGGCGCGCCATCCGGACGATGCCATGCACCTGCGCGGCTATCTCAGTGGGTTGACTCTGTTCCACGCCGCGGCGGCTGACGGCCTGGCATCTTCCGGCAGCGGCCTCATTGTTTCGCTTAAGAAGCCCGGACAAACCTTGGGCGACTACCTACTGGTCCGCGAGCTCGGACGCGGCGGCATGGGCGTCGTGTACGAGGCCATCGAACGGGCGCTCAATCGCCGCGTCGCATTGAAAGTGCTGTCGTTTACCGCCGCTCATCACCCGAAACAAATTGCTCGATTCACCAACGAAGCTCGCACGGCGGCTCAGATACAGCACCCGAATATTGTGCCCGTCTACGCTGTGGGCGCCGAGGCCGGAGTTCATTATTATGCGATGCAACTGATCGAAGGGCAGTCGCTCGCTGCAATGCTCGGTCGGCGCACGGCTCGCGGCCATGGTCAGTCCGCCCTCACCACGGTGCCCGGCAATACGCAAACGCGGTCGGGCCCGGGGCCTCGGTCTGCACCTTCCTCGCCGGCGTCCGTCGTGAGATCTGATCAAAATCCAAGCCTTACCCCCGCCGAAACGCGCGCGCACATCGACCAGATTGCGCGACTCGGCGTTCAAGCGGCCGAAGCCCTGCACGCGGCCCACGAATTCGGCGTCGTGCATCGCGACGTCAAGCCGTCCAATCTCCTGATCGACAAGGACGGTAAGTTGTGGGTGACCGACTTTGGCCTGGCGAGGTGTCGCGAAGGCGACGGGCTGACCCAATCCGGCGACGTCTTGGGCACGATGCGCTACATGAGCCCCGAGCAGGCCATTGGTCATGCCGCGCTCGTTGACCACCGTACCGACGTGTACTCGCTGGGCGTCACGCTGTACGAGGCGGCGACCTTCTCGCATCCTGCCGAATCTGCGAGTGATTTGCAGCTATTCTTTGACCGGACGCGAACTAGCTATAGGCCATTACGGCACTGGAACGAGGCGATCCCCACCGATTTCGAGACGATCGTCCTCAAGGCGATGGCCGAAACGCCAGAGGAACGGTATGCGTCTGCAAAGGAGCTGGCCGAAGATCTCGATCGCTTTCTCGAGCAGAAGCCAATTCTTGCCAGTCCGCCAAGCCGCCGCGTGCGGATGTCGAAATGGGCGCGGCGCCACCGAGCCGCCGTCCGCGCGGGAATCAGCGTTCTGGTAGCGGGCGTGATCGGCCTCATCGCAAGCCTGGTCCTTATCAATCGTGCTTACCGGAACGAAACCAACGCCCGCCTCGTGGCCGAGCAGCGATTTCGCATGGCGCGTGACGTCGTCGACCGGCTAGGGTCGCTGGGCGATCAACTGGCGCCCATTCCTGCGGCGGCGCCAGTCCGTCGGCAAATCTACGACTACAGTCTCGACTACTTTCAGCAACTTGCCGCCGGAATCGGCGATCGCTCTCTCGACGTCGACGTCGCGCTGGCACAAAGCCGCGTCGGCGCCTTCACCTCGCGAATGGGCGATAAAAACGAAGCCCTCGAATCCTACCGGTGCGCGGCGCAGAAGCTCGAGCAATTGATCGACCGCGACCCGAGCAATCAAGAGCTTGTTCGCCATCTGGCCTTATGCCAAAACCACATTGGGCTGCTGCTAGGCGAGATGAAGCGGCTGCCCGAAGCGATTGACCAACTCCGCCGCGCCGAACGCCTGCAGCGCGACCTGCTCGCCCGCCAACCGGAGTCGCCCGAACTTTCGCCCGAACTGGCCGCAACGCTCAGCAACCTCGCGCTGCTGCTGTTTGAGAATGGCGATCGTGACGGCGCCGCAAACGGCTTTAAGCTTGCTATCTCCATGCAGCGGCAGGCCCTGGCGCGGCGCGGGCGCCCGACGACGAACCCATCGCCCGCGCTCTGGCCGGAGGTCTCAATAACTTCGCTTCACTCTATGAGCAAACGCAGCCCAGGTTGGCGTCGGACTCCTATCGCGAAGCCATCGACATCCAGTTGAAACTGGTCGCCGATCACCCTTTTGATCAGGTTTATCAGGGCGACTTGGCGCGCACCTACAACAATCTAGGTTATGTGTACGCCGCCGATCAGGACCCCCAGCGCGCTTCCGAATGTTACGACAAGGCGATCAAGCTGCAATTGAACCTGGTCAAAGCGTCGCGCTCGACGCCGTATTATTGCCGAGAGCTCTCGGTCAGCTACAACAATCTCGGCACAACCCAAGTGCGCCTCCGGCACCCGGCCGACGCCGAGGAGTCGTTCCGAAGCGCGATCGAGCAAGAGCGACTCGCGCTGTCCGCACAGCCGGACGATCCGCGAACGCTTAGTGATTTGGGCGGAGTCTACAACAACCTGGCCATGGCGCTCAGCGTCCGGCGCCACGAGGATGAAGCCGCCGCTGCGTATCGCGAAGCAATTAGCGCTCAACAAAAGGCGCTGGCGTCATCACAAGACAGCGACGCCATTCGTGGACTTCTCAACAGACACTTCATAAGCTATGCCCGATGTCTGGCAAAACAGGGCAAGCTGGTCGAGGCCGCGCAAGCGACGCTGGACCGCAAAGGGCTCTGGAGGCAGAATCCTCAGCACCTGTTTGCAGTCGCCCAGGACCTTGTCGCCCTGTGGGCGGAGTCGCCTGCCAATCTTCGTAACGACAATACCCGCGATGGGCTGCTGACGGCCGCCGTAGACACGCTGCACGAAGCGGTCGGCGCTGGCCTTTCCAGTGGCCAACTCCACGACGCTTCTCTGAAGGCCTTGGCCCGCCGCGCCGATTTTCGTGCATTGGCGTCAGGCGCCCAGTGACCTTGGATACTCGAACCCCGCATTCAGTCATATGAAGTCTCACACCATGAGCCGATCATCAAAAAGGCCAATGCACTCCGAACTTACCGGAGCCGGTCGACACTCGCGGACGGCGCTCTCGTTCGAGGCGCTCGAACCTCGCACGGTCTTGTCGGCTTCCTTTGGACCGATGCCCGAGAGCCGATTGGACTATGTTTATCCCGTTGAAAGCCCGCCGCCCGCCGCATTCACATCGGTTGACGGCGCCGGCCGCTTGGGCCAGCAGGGATTCGACGGCTCTGTCTCGCCGGAATTGTTTCGCGGCACGGAGCTGGGGTCGCCATACCAGAGACACGAGGTTCGCCGGCCGGCCCAAATCAGGTATGTGTTAATCACCGCGTCGCCGATCGGGTGGACATCCGGGGCAGACAATGTGGCCGACCCCGAAGCGCTTCGTTCGCCACCGATAAGAAGTGCGACTACGGAGGCTCGAAGTGCTCAAGCGACGCCGCTCACACAAAGTCGCGAGGTTGATTCACCGTCGGCAACGGCGATTTTGCCCGTGCCCGTTTTCGACGTTGAGCCGGCGCCCTCGGCCGATAATGCGAGCAGGCTGTTTGAAGAGCCGTATTTATCCTATGCTTCGGTTCGATCGATCGACTACCGCGCCGACCGCTCGAACTTAGGACTTCCGCAAAACGTCGAGCGGGCCAGTGCCGCGCGGCGAACAGATGCCGAATATGTGAACCTCGTGCCTCACGCCTTGTATGATGACGACGCCGATGCGATCGAGGATTGGAACTCTCAAAAGCAAGCGGTTTCGCGCATCATCAGCGAACTGACGATGGATTCGACCGTCCGCACAAGCTATCAGGAGCAACTGCCGATTGATCGCCCTGGCGGCGCGGCCGACGATCGCGAAGATAAATCTGACGACCCCGGCGAAGGGGCGGCGTCTACGTCCGCGAGCGATTCTAGCGGGCTGATCATATTACATCCCGTGCAATTCACTGACGACGACGCAACGGCTCCGGTCGACGCCGCGTTCGATGGCTATCCGCGCCAAGCGTGCGTCCTGAGCTGGCCATCGCTGCTCATCTTGCCTTCGACGTCGACTCGGCCGTTCCACCGCCCACCGAAACGTCCAACTCGCGTGGTCGTGCAACTCGACGAGAAGACGACGCCAGCGACTCCGCAGGAGCTAACTGGAGTCCACATGGCAACCCTGAAACGTCCGCGGGCGTCATCGCGGGCGGCGCGATCGCTGTCGGATTGAGTCGAGCCGGCGTGATCCGGCGAATACGATCTGGAATTAATGGTCATCGGCCACGCCGCCGCAGCAAGTAAGTTACGAAGGGGATGGGAACTCGACGCGGGAACATACTGCGTCACGCAGCTGCGGTGACCCCGCCTACGGAGCATCTCGTTCTCAGCCTTGAGGATCTCAATCTGACGGATCAGCTGATTGCGGGTACAGCGCACCAGTGAGAAGAGAAGAGAGCTGAATACACGTCTCATGGCGATAGATCCTTGCCGTCGGGAGACGAGCAGGAGATGGGCAGAGTTTTTGCACAGCGCCCTATCGGGCTGAACAGATGATTGGCCGTTCATGAGCCTCGCGCGAGCGCTGGCGAAGGTTCGCCCGATTGACGCGCGCGGCGCAGAGGGCCAGCGCTGGCACCGGTGGTTCTGATAGGGGACTCTGAGTCTCAGTCGACGCGTACAGCCGAACGCCTCAGCCAGTCCCCGGCCAAGTTGGCCAAATCGGGGCTAATGTGCCACAAAGTGTGCCACATTTTTCAGAAGTGCAGTTTTCCCCTAGAATCGTGGCCGTGTCAGGGTCCCTCCCCGATTCGAACCCCAAGCATATCGCTGCCAGGCGGCAAAGGCTAATCGATCGGGAGGTACGGACAGGGGTAGGGCACTGAACCCGGATCTATCTGGCCAACAAGAGTATTGTGGCCCTTACCTCTTTGCTCAACATCGGCCAGCGTGCGATGAGTCCACGCATGTTAGCGTCCAAAGATTGCAGATCCAGAAATGCACCGGAATTCGCAGCGATCGCTTTGGGGTCGCAGTCTAAAGCACTGGTTTTATCGGGACATGCAGTATCAGGTTTGAGTTCTGCATCGCCCACTCCCGCGAACGCAGCCCCCACCGCACGATAGAGGCCGGACAATTTTTGCCGCGCCGTAGTAGAGCCGGTTTCAAAACTGCTTCGCAAGGGGATCAGGCACAATTTGCTCCGAGGACTGCGCGAATTGAGCCAGACCCCAGCAGTTTTGAAGCCGGCTCTGCTCATTCGTCCCGCGCGTGGAATTGCGAGATCTCTCTCTCCTGCGTTTTTTCGAAGAAGCGGCCTAGAGAGGCGACCAGCCGTCGCCGTCGACGCGGACCCAGGGCGGGTGCGCGGCGGCGTGCTGGACAGTCATGACAGGGCATCCGCACTGCCGGGACGTGCTGTCGCATACCCCGTCGCTCTGGCACTGCACGCGCTCCTGCGTCGTGTGGTGAGCCATCACCACCAAGTCGACGTCATGCGATTGGGCAAAGCGAGGAATCTCGTCGCACGGCTTTCCCTGCGTCACGTGGCGTTCGAGGCGTATGCCGTTGACGCTTGGCGAAGATTGTTCAAACAAACGCCCCCAGGCGCTCGCGAACGCAGGATGGTCGGGCACACCATCCGCGGTCGGCGAGGAGTGCTCGTCAACGTGCAAAACGAGCAACTGCGCTTCGAACTGCCGCGCCAATGAGGCGGCGGCGTCAAATGCGGCCAGGCTTGACTCGGAAAAATCGACCGGACACATAATTCGTTGCACGTGCATGTCATTAGCTCCTTGTCGCTCAAGCAGCCGCTACGACCGACCGTCAGCTCGCTGAGCGCCCGTCTTTCACGACGCAAAGCGGGCGCCAATTGTTGGGGCGACAGCAAAGAGGCGGAAACACGGCCTCTGAGGCCCACATATCGAGCATGCGCCCGATGCAAATGGGCTAATTCGCACACTTCGTTGCGGTGGGGTGCGCGGCCGGCGCTCGAATTCGCCCAGGACGGACGGCGCGTTTCGGCGCCGCGATTGCGCGGAGCGAAAAGCTGTCGGGCGCGGCGATTCGCGGGCGGCAGGAGACTTGAACGCTCTCAGGCTTCGGCGCCCAACAACTTGCTGCCAGTTGCCATCAGGTTGCGCTGCAGTTCAAAGGAGCGTCCCAAGTTGCGCGGCGTGCGGTCCAGCAGCGCCGTCTTCAAAAAATGGCGCAGGAAGTCTTTACAGAGCGGATGCGCGCAATGGTCAATGAGCGCATTGGCGCGCTGGCCGGTCCAGGCCGCGTAAATCGGCCAGCCCCTGCTCGGTGACGACGATTTGCACCGTGTGCTCGCCGTGGTCCACGTGGCTCAACATCGGTACGATGGCCGACATGTTGGTTTCGGGCGAAGCGCTCGGGGTGATCAGGAAGGACAGGTACGCGTTGCGCACGAAATCGCAGGAGCCTGCTACTTTCGGACGCCCGTGGCAGGCGCGTGTGGCGCTAGCGCATCCCAACAGATCCACTTCCAGCACCGAGTTGATCGCGACGACGCCCAACCGCTGCAACACGGAATGATTGTTCGATATCTCTTGGGGCCGCAGGACGAGGCGCCGGCCGAAAAAGTCCAAATTGTCAAACACGTGGCGTAGTTTAGCGGGGCTCAGCGTAAGACTGGTGGCGGAGGCGCCGCGCAATCGACGGGACTCCATTAGGTCGACCAGCGAGTCCTGGAAGACGTCGCCATAAACGTGGAATGGCGGCATATCGTCATGGGCGCCCATGCTCGCGACGACCGCATTCACCAGACTGCCGCCGCCCGCCTGCAACGGCAAAAATTCCGGCGGCACCCGCCCGGCCTTCATTTCCTGCCGCAAAAATCGCAGAATATGGCCGGCAATTCGCTCGGCGATCTCGTCCGGGGCATCGAAAGGCGGCACGTCGTCCGGTTCATCGGTCTCGACGATTCCCACTATCTTTTTTGGGTCGATCGCCACGTACGGTGCGCCAATGCGCGTGAGAACCTCCTCGAGCGGAATGTGCAATCGATGCGGCGCCTGGGCGGGCGTGGGGACGTCGTGCATTTCGGCCAGGCGGCTTGCCTGGCGGTGATTGACCTCGACGATGACCTTGGCGGTGCGCCGGAGCAAGCTGGGACTCGGCCCCGTGGAGGTGCTGAGATAGACCCGGCCGTCGCGCACCACGTCGACGGCCTCGACGACCGCGAGGTCCACGTTTCCAAGCAGGCCGTGCTCCACCATACGCGGCAGCTGCGACGATTGCATGTCGATGGTGGGAAGTCGGCCGTTCCAGCGGTGCAACGACACGGAGTATTCGCCAGGCGCGGCATTACACGCAGCGTCCTCGTCGGAGCCTTCGTCGGGGAGGCATCCCAAGCCTGCGGCGCTGATGATTCTAACCAGCAGCGACTCGTTGCGTTGTCGGATACCGCGCAATTGCGCGGCGATGGCTTGGGGCGTGCCCTTGGGAAAGCCGGCGCCGGCGAAGCCAGAGAAACCGACGGTTGCGCCGTCGAACACCATTTCGGCGGCTTCGTCCGCAGTAAGTCTGGAAAAGGCGCTGGTGGTTTGCATTGTCACATCCCTGAGGAGGTTCGCATGGATTGAGGTCGCCGTGCTCAATCAAGTCGTCGCGTGCGATTCTTTGGTGGCGCGGCTCATTCCTTGAGTGCGCCGACGCCTCAATTTACCCTGCGTCGCTTTCGTCCCCCCCTTTACGACTGCACGGCGCTAGTCACAATGGCGCAACGAAACCGGCGAAAGAGCTATCAAGCAACCGCCTCTCAACCGGCGTGAGGCAACTGGCCTCCTGGCGACGCGAACTGAACTTGGGCGTCCAAGCCCGCCTGGGGACGTTGGTTCAAGAGGCCAACGTCGACGAGACTTTTCCGCCTTTGCCGACAGAAATACGCATTGCAAGTGGTGCGCCGGACGGCCTGGGCGCCTGGCATCGCCTCCAGAGCCGAGGGCGCCGTTCATTTCGCGTTGATAAGGCCGCACAACCGTCCCCCGCGTGCGCCCGAAACCGCCCCTAGCGTGCGAATCAGCACATTCAAATGGGGGGGCTGGTCTTTCCAGAGAGAACGCAATGACGCCCATCAAAGCCCGTTGCAGCCCCGCCTCCGTTAGGCGCGGCCGTCAGAGCAACATTTCCTGGCCGGTGGAGTGCAGTCGGATCGTTTTGCGCCAGGTCATGATAGGCCTCGATCTTCCGCACCGTGCGATTCCTGGCACGCATGAGGATCGAGTGCGTAATGCAGTGCTGTCGGCGGTACTGAATGCCGGCGAGCATCGGCGAATCGCTGATGCCGGTGGCGGCGAAAATCAGCTGGTTTCCCGGCGCCATCATATCGACGGTCCAGACGATTTGGAGTTGCTCTTCGCTCACGCGGCCGTCGTAGAGGAGGGTGCGCCGCTCAGCAGCGTCTTTGGGCCACATGCGGCAAAGCTGCTGACCGCCTAGGCATTTGACGGCGGCCGCCGACAGCACGGCTTCGGGACTGCCGCCAATGCCCACATAGGCGTCGATGCCTGAATCCGGCAGGCTGGCGCAATCGCGGCAGCGACGTCGCCGTCGGAGATCAGCCGAATCCGACAGCCGGCTCTGCGAATGGCGTCGATGATCGATGCGTGCCGCGGGCGGTCGAGGACGACGATCACTAGATCGCGAACTCGTTTGCGCAACTGGCCGGCAATAATGCTGAGATTGGCTTCCAGCGGCGCGTCGAGTTGAACGCAGACGTCGCTTTGGGCCACCATGGGTCCGACGGCCAATTTCTCCATGTAATGGGAGGGTATGGCCGGAAACAGAGTCGCGGATCGTCCTCCGGATCGGAGCAGGTGCTGACCGCGAGCACCGAAATGGCGCCCGGCAATCCTTTGGCCGTGAGCGTGGTGCCGTCAATGGGATCGACGGCTATGGCGACGGGCACGGCGCCGTCGCGCCACGAGCCAAGTCGTTCGTCCGTAAAAATGCCAGGCGCATCATCTTTTCGGCCCTCGCCGATGCGCACCAGGCCCCGGCAATCGACGAGCGAAAACATGCCGCGCATGGCGTCAGAGGCGGCGGCATCGGCCTGATTCTTGTCTCCTTTGCCAAAGTACTTCCACGCGGCCAGCGCGGCGTTTTCCGTGCAGCGGACCAGATCGAGATCAATCGCACGCTCGCGGTCGAGTCTGACGGGAAGCATACGGAGCCTCTTACTAGGCCGGTGCGGCCGACTGCGGCTGCCGATGCGCGAAGGCGCCCCGCGCTATTAAAGATTAAAGCACGACCGGCGCCACTTCCTCGCCACTTGGCGGCGTTTGGCCTTTTCCCGCCATTTGCACCGGCACGCAACGTCTGTGGCAGCTGTTCTACCAGTACAAGTGGGAGCGCAGGGTCTTTGGGAGCGCCCCGCCCCGCACACATGGCGCGGTTCCGCTCGACGAATTTGCGCACGACGGCCCCTTGGCAGTGAATAAACGGACGGGCGGTTAATCTCCAAAAGCATTTTTTGATGATGGCGCCCAATCGGTCCCGCACCGCTCCCCGCCGCGTAATTCCAAGCGCTTCGAGAACGCTTGTGGCCCCCGCCAAGTGCGCCCATGCCGTTAGTTCCGGTTGTAAAGCCCCAGGGGAAAAACGCGTCTCACGATTGCGGCACTCAAGTTGCAGAATCGATTCTGCCAGGTATCAAAGCGTGTTGAAGCGACGGCGCGGTTGAAGAGGGAAAACCGCCTCGTAGCGGCTGCCAATTCGGCGCCGCCGCTCGACTTTCGCAGATTTAACCGCAGCGAACGGCGTCGGATGCGTTTGTTCGCCGCGGGACGTTAACATTCTCAGCAATATTCGACGGAGGCTAGTCACATGGCGCGTCAAGTTGTGGTGGTCAGCGGCGTACGGACTCCCATTGGAAACTTCGGCGGGAGTCTCAAAGACATTCCGCCCAGCGAGCTCGCCGCACAGTGCGTGCGCGAAGCCGTGCGGCGCACGGCGTCGATCCTAAATTCATTGGCCATGTGGTATTCGGCAACGTGATTCACACCGATCCGCAGGACCACTATCTGGCGCGTGTGGCCTCGATTCGCGGCGGGCTGCCGGCGGAAACGCCGGCCCTCACGCTCAATCGCCTGTGCGGCAGCGGCCTGCAGGCGATCATCACCGCGGCGCACGCCATTATGCTCGGCGACGCGAAGGCGGCCGTGGCCGGCGGCGCCGAGAATATGAGCCGCAGCCCGTACCTTTCAACAGCCATGCGGTGGGGCGCCCGGATGAACGACTCGCCCATGATCGACGTGATGGTGGCGGCGCTGACCGATCCATTCGACAACTGCCACATGGGCGTCACGGCCGAGAATGTTGCCCGCAAGTGGAACATCTCGCGCGAAGATCAGGACAAGCTGGCTGCGGAAAGTCACCGCCGCGCGGCCGCGGCGGTCGAGAAGGGATATTTCAAAGAGCAGATCATGCCCGTCGAGATCCGGGTGAAGAAGGACGTCAAGGTGTTCGACGTCGACGAGTCGGTGCGCCCTGAGACGACCGTCGAAAAGCTCGCCGGGCTCAAGCCAGTGTTCGACAAGGAAGGATCGGTGACCGCAGGCAACGCCTCCAGCATCAACGACGCGGCCGCCGCCGTCGTGCTGATGGACGCCGAGGCCGCCGTCCAGCAAGGGTTGCGCCCGCTGGGACGCCTGTCGGCCTACAGCTACGCGGGCGTCGATCCCAAATTCATGGGGATCGGGCCCGTGCCGGCGGTGCGGTCCTTGTTAGAGAAGACCGGCCTGGGTCTCAATGACTTCGACCTGTTTGAAGTCAATGAGGCGTTCGCCGCGCAAGCGCTGGCGGTCGCCCGAGAGTTGAAGCTGCCCCCGGAGCGAACCAATCCCAACGGCAGCGGAATCTCGCTGGGGCATCCCATCGGCGCCACGGGGTGCATCCTGGCGGTCAAGGCGCTCTACGAGCTGAAGCGAAGCGGCGGCAAACGCGCCCTGGTGACCATGTGCATTGGCGGCGGCCAAGGCATTGCCGCCATATTCGAACGCGATTGAGTTTATTTCGTGCGTCCAATCGCACGGCCAACATAAGCGCATATTCATTTGAAGGAGGATTGAAATCATGTCTCGACTCACCGGCAAGACCGCCTTGGTAACGGGCGCATCACGCGGCATCGGCAGGGCCATCGCGTTGACGCTGGCCCGCGAGGGGGCCAAGGTCGCCGTCAACTACCAAAGCAACGACGCCAAGGCGCACGAGGTCCTCGACGAGATTACCGGCTTCGGCGGGACGGCCATGCTCGTTAAGGCCAACGTGGCCAATTCCGGCGAAGCGCGGGCGATGGTCAAGAAAGTCGTCGACGACTGGGGACGAATTGATGTGCTGGTCAACAACGCAGGCATCACCCGCGATAAATCTCTCCGCAAGCTCGACGACGAAAGCTGGCTGGAAGTGATTCAGGCCAACCTTAACGGTTGCTTTTACTGCATGTCGGCGGCGATCGGTCCAATGATCGAGCAGGGGGGAGGTCGGATCGTCAACATCAGCTCGATGAACGGCCAGATTGGCGCCTTCGGACAGGCGAACTACAGCGCCAGCAAGGGCGGCGTCATCGCCCTGACCAAGACCGCGGCGCTGGAACTCGCCAAAGCCAACATTACCGTCAACACGGTCTCCCCGGGGTTTACCGAGACGGATATGTTTGCGGAGATCCCGGAAAAGATTCAGGATCAAATCAAGCAGCGAATCCCCATGGGCCGGTTTGCCAAGCCCGAGGAGATTGCCAAGGCCGTGGCGTTCCTGGTGACAGACGGCGACTATATCACTGGTCAGCAGATCAACGTCAACGGTGGCGCTTACATGTGACGCGCCGACGGCGCGGCGTCTCCCAGACAGCGCTGCGTCGTCGACGCAGTTTCAGCCGATTGAACTGTTACGCATTTTCACTAAGGTTTCCGATCATGAGCGTTACTGAGCAAAAGACAGATTTCTTTGATCCCACCGGCATGCTGAAGTCGATGCGCGACGCCGGCCTCGAAAGCTGGTCCAAGGTGATGAGCGGTCTGGTCCACGGCGAGGCGTTTGCCGAGGCCAACGGCGCCATGCTCGACGCGCTCTTGTGCAGCTCCGCGCCGTTTCGCAAGTCGCTCGAAACGGTCATGACTCAGACGCTGGCCAACCTTAGCTTGCCGAGTCGCGACGAAGTCACCAGGCTAGCCGAGCGGTTGACCAACGTCGAAATGAAGCTCGACGACATGGACGCGAAACTCGACACGATACTTCAGCTCAATTGGGAAGAGAAACCCTAACAATTCCGTGAAGTGAGCGCGTCATGACCACAGCAGAAAACGGCCATTCGCCCCAGTTGACGCTCGGCAATGCCGCCGACCAGTGGCGCCAGATGGTCGAGAACTATCGAACCTTCGCCCGCCTGGTCACGACCGACGCGGAGATTGCCAAGACGCCGAAGCGGCTGGTGTGGACGCTCAACAAGGCGAAGCTCTATCAATACGCGCCGGTGCTGCCCGCCGAGCAGAGGCACAAGATTCCGCTGCTGCTGGTCTTCGCAATCATGAACCGTCCGCACGTGCTCGACCTGCGGCCAGGGCACAGCTTCGTCGAGTACATGCTCAAGCACGGTTATGACGTGTACCTGCTCGACTGGGGAATTCCCGGCCCGGAGGACAGCCGCCTGACCTACGACGACTACGCGCTGGAGTATCTTCCGCGAGTCATTCGCAAGCTGAAGGCGATTGCCGGCTCTTCGGAGTTCAGCATGTTAGGGTGGTGCCTGGGCGCATTGATTACCACGATTTACGCCGCGCTTCGGCCCGGCGACGGCCTCAAGAATTTGATGTTGCTGACGGCGCCGCTCGATTTCTCCGACAAAACCGCCAGCGGGTTCAGCCGCTGGACCAGTCATCCCAGGTTCAACGCCGATCGAATCGCCGCCCTGGGAAACGTGCCCGGCGAGATGATCGACGCCGGCGCGAAGTTGCTCAAGCCTGTGGAAAATTACGTCGGCACCTATGTAAATCTCTGGGATAACATTGAGGACGATTCTCGCGTCGAAGCCTGGCATGCCATGAACACGTGGGTGCGCGACATCATTCCCATGTCCGGCGCCGCCTATCGGCAGTTGATCAACGACTTCTACAAGCAAGATCGCCTGATGGAAGGAACGCTGGTGATCCGAGGCGAAAAGGTCTCACTCGCCAACGTCCGAGCAAACCTCCTCAACGTCATCGCCGAGTCGGACCACATCACTCCGCCCTGCCAGAGCGAGCGCGTCATGCAACTCGTAGGCAGCCGCGATAAGGAAGTTTTTCGGGTAAAGGGCGGGCACATCGGCATCATGGCCGGCCGTGGCGCCGAGAAATCGACCTGGCCCCACATCGACGCCTGGCTCGGAGGACGTTCCAACTGATTCGACAGGACTGACGCGTGGACTGGTCCAGCTTGATCGACGAGCGCGAGTTAGCGGCGCTCATGCCAGGGAACTACGCCGGCTTTGCCCAGCCGGCGCAACAGGGATTAATCGTCTTTTTGTCCGGGCTGCCGCCGGTATGGCAGGTTGAGGTCTTCCGACGGCAGATGGCGCTCGGACCGGACGCGACGCTCTCCGAGCGGCTTGGCGAGCTCGGTCGCTCGTGTCCAGTGCTACACAAGCTGGGTCAGACGTTGGCCCGCGATCGGCGCCTGGTTCCGCAATTGCGGGACCAGCTCAAGCCGCTGGAATGTCTCACTTCGGACATCCCGTGGCACGCCGTCCATGCTGAATTGGAGGCGCGAACTGGGGTCGCTGGCGAAGCGCGGCGTCGAACTCGTGCCGCCGGTGCTGGCCGAGGCGAGCGTGGCGATCGTCGTTGCCTTCAGAACGCTCGACGGGGGCGACGCTCAAGGCGTCTTCAAATTTCTCAAACCCGGAATCGTGGAACGCCTGGAGGTCGAGCTGGATCTGCTCCGCTTGGTCGGCGTGCACTTGGACGAGGTTGGCCGCCAGGGCGACGTTCCCCAACTCAACTACCGAGAGTCGTTCGACGACATCCAGACCAAGTTAGCGTCTGAGCTCAGGCTGGACGAGGAGCAGCGTCATCTGGTGACAGCCCGCCGGCTGTATGCGGACGAGCCCCATGTGCAAGTTCCAGGGCTGTTGCCCGACTTATGCACGCCGCAAGTGACCGCGATGGAGCGAGTGTTCGGCGTTAACGTGACGGAGCACGGGCTGAGTTCGGTCGCCGCCCAGCGACGATTGGCGCGGACGGTCGTCCGAGCTCTCATCGCGCGCCCATTGCTTGCCCACGGCGGCGCGGCCGTGTTCCACTGCGATCCGCACGCCGGCAACCTGATGCACACGACTGATGGGCGACTGGCGATTTTGGACTGGAGTCTCGTCACTCGACTTTCCGAGACGGAGCGCATGGCGCTCACGCGGCTTATGCTGGCGGCGATCGTGTTCGACCGCGTGCGAGTTACCGAGCTAGTCGCCCAGTTGAGCGTTCGCGGCACGGTGGACAGCTCGGCTCTTGATGACGTCGTCCGCCAATGGCTTCAGCGGTACCGGCAGGGGCAATTTCCAGGTGTTGACTGGCTTGTTGGCTTGCTGGACGCGGCGGCCGTTCATGCCGGACTTCGCGTGTCCGCCGAGATGATGCTTTTCCGCAAATCGCTGCTGACGCTGGAGGGCGTGCTCGCGGATTTGAGCGGCGGTGAGTTCGAGGCCGACGAAGCGCTGGCGCCCGAACTGATGGGACAGTTCGTCAGCGAGCTGCCGGGGCGGTGGTTGGCGTCCCTGGATTCGCGCGAATTTGCCACGCGCATCGCCAACCGCGACCTCGTAGAGCTGGCCTGGACCTGGCCCCTGGCAGCAGCGCGTTGCTGCGCGCCGCCAGTCCAATCGGCTCGTGCGTGTGATTTGCCTACGCTTCGCTAAGCGCCGCAAATTCCAAGATGGGCTGGTCCACCGAGAGCGTCTCCCCCACGTCGGCGAACACTTCCCGCACGGAGCCGTCTCGCTCCGAGCGAATCAGGTTTTCCATCTTCATCGCTTCGACGATTGCGAGCTCCTGCCCGACCTTAACCATGTCGCCTGTTTGGACCGCCAAATGGACCAGCAGCCCTGGCATCGGCGAGAGCACCATCCGCGACGCGTCCGGCAGCGCCTTGGCCGGCATTCGCGACAGCAGCTCGGCCGCCCGCGCCGACAGCACCGTCGCTTCGATTTCGCAGCCCCAATGCGAAAGCCGGTAGGTCAGGTTCCGCCGCTCGACCTGCAGGCAGATCGGCTTCCTGTCGATCGCGCCGCGAAACAGCGGCCGGCCGAATTGCCAGTCGCTGATGACACAATAGGTTCGGCCGGCCAGTTCGACTTCGTGGCCCCCGGAAACGGGTCGCACGGTCACAGAATATTCGTCGCCGCCGAGCACCACGACCCAGTCGTTGTCCACGCTGCGTTCATACCCGGGCAACTGCCCGCTGATCTGGGCCGCTCGCTCGCGGTAGCGGCGGTGGATCACGGCCGCCACGGTCGCGATCAAGGCGGGGTCGTCATGGACCGCATCGCTGGCGCGGAATCCCTCGGGGTACTCCTGGGCGATGAGATGCGTACTCAACCGGCCCTCGCGAAACCTGGGATGATCGACCAGGGCCGTCAAAAAACTGATATTGTGGTGCACGCCGCGGATGTAGAACTCGTTAAGCGCGTCGCGCAGCCGCAGCCGACACTCTTCACGAGTATCGCCATGCGCGATCACCTTGGCGATCATGGGGTCGTAGTGCAGCGAAACCTCGCCGCCCTCGTCGATGCCCGTGTCCACGCGCAGATCGGCGGTCTCGGCGGGCGGCACATAGTGCACGAGCCGACCCACGGACGGCAGGAATCCACGATACGGATCCTCCGCGTACACGCGGGCCTCCATGGCCCAGCCGCTCAGCGTCACGTCCTGCTGCGTCAGCGGCAACGATTCCCCGGCTGCGATTCGAATCATCAGTTCGACGAGGTCAAGGCCCGTCACAAATTCCGTCACCGGGTGCTCCACCTGCAGCCGCGTATTCATTTCGAGGAAGTAAAAGTTGCGGTCCGCGTCGACGATGAATTCCACCGTGCCCGCCGAATGGTAACCCGCCGCCCGCGCCAGCGCTACGGCCTGCCCGCTCATGGCTTGGCGCATGTCGTGGTCGACAAGCGGGGAGGGCGCCTCCTCCACCACCTTCTGGTGCCGGCGCTGCAGCGAGCACTCCCGTTCGCCCAGCGCGATGACGTGGCCATGCCGATCGCCCAAAATCTGGATTTCAATGTGTCGCGGCTCTTCCACATAGCGCTCCACCAGCAGCCGGCCATCGCCAAAGCTGGCCCGAGCTTCGCGCACCGCGCTCTCGAAGCCGGTGCGGCACTCGGCGTCGTCACGCGCGATGCGCATGCCTCGCCCGCCGCCGCCGGCGCTGGCCTTGATCAAGATCGGGTAGCCGAGTTCGCGCGCGACGTCGATGGCGTGTGAAGCGTCGGCGATTTCGCCGACAAACCCCGGCACTGTATGGACGCCGGCGGACTGGGCCAATCGCTTGGCCGCGATTTTGTCGCCCAGGCTACTCATGGCTTCGCGGCTGGGACCGATGAATACAATTCCGGCTTCTTCCACCTGGCGGACGAACTCCGGGTTCTCCGAGAGAAAGCCGTAACCGGGATGCACCGCCTCGGCCCGCGTCTCGAGGCACGCCATAAGGATCTTGTCGATCGCCAGGTAGCTTTCGGCCGCTCGCGCTGGCCCGAGGCGCACCGCCTCGTCCGCCAACTCGACGTGCATCGCGTCTTTGTCGGCGTCCGAGTACACCGCCACCGTAAGGCAGCCTATGCGTCGGGCCGTCTTGATAATCCGACACGCAATTTCACCGCGATTGGCAACGAGGATTTTGTTGAACACGCCAGCCTCCACGCCTGGGTACGCTCCCGACAGCTTCCGATCCCAGATCGTCCTTCCTCACAAGGGAATGTTCCCGTGCTTCCGCCAGGGGTTTTCTAGTTGTTTGCCGCGCAACATGGCAAGGGACCGGCATACGCGCTGCCGCGTCAGCCGCGGCGACACGACGTCGTCGATATACCCGCGGCGGCAGGCAACGAACGGATTGGCAAACTTTTCGCGATAAACGTCGGTCAGCTCGGCCATCTTCGCGGGGTCGTCGCGATCCTTGCGAAAGATGATTTCGACAGCCCCTTGCGGACCCATGACCGCAATCTCGGCGTTGGGCCAGGCCAGGTTCACGTCGCCGCGCAGGTGTTTGGAAGCCATGACGTCGTAGGCGCCGCCATAGGCCTTGCGGGTGATCACCGTGATCTTGGGCGTGGTGGCCTCCGCGTAGGCGTACAGCAGCTTGGCGCCGTGCTTGATGATGCCGCCATATTCCTGCGCGGTGCCGGGCATGAACCCCGGCACGTCCACCAGCGTCACCAGCGGGATATTGAAACAGTCGCAAAATCGCACGAACCGGGCCGCCTTCGTCGCCGACTTGCAGTCCAGGCAGCCCGCCAGCACCAGCGGCTGATTGGCGACCACGCCCACCGGATATCCCTGCATGCGGGCGAATCCCACAATGATGTTTTTGGCGAATTCGGGTTGAATTTCGAAGAAGTCCGCGTCGTCCACGATCTTCAGGATCGCTTCCTTCATGTCATAGGGCCGCGACGCGTTGACCGGCGCCAGCGTGTCGAGCGACGGCTCGACGCGGTCGGCCGGGTCTGGCGTGGGACGGTAGGGCGGCGCCGCGCGGTTGTTGGCCGGCAGATAGTTGATCAGCCGACGAACCATGAGCAGCGCTTCGACGTCGTTGTCGAACGCGCGGTCGGCGACGCCGGATTTTGTCGAGTGCGTGACCGCCCCGCCCAATTCTTCGTGCGTCACCGACTCGTGCGTGACCGTCTTCACGACCTCGGGGCCCGTCACGTACATGTAGGAGCTGTCTTTGACCATCAAAATGAAATCAGTCATGGCGGGAGAGTACACGGCGCCGCCGGCGCAAGGGCCCATGATCAACGAAATCTGCGGGATGACGCCGGATGCCAGAACGTTGCGCTGAAACACGTTGGCGTAACCGGCCAGCGAGGCGACGCCTTCCTGGATGCGCGCTCCGCCTGAATCGTTGATCCCGATCACCGGAGCGCCCACTTTGATCGCGTGATCCATGATCTTGCAGATCTTTTCGGCGTGCGCCTCGGACAGCGATCCTCCAAAGACGGTGAAGTCCTGGCTGAAGACAAAGACGACGCGGCCGTTCACTGTGCCGTAACCGGTCACCACGCCGTCGCCGGGAATGCGTTGCTCGTCCATGCCGAAATCGACGCAGCGGTGCTCGACGAACATATCCCATTCTTCGAACGAGCCGGGATCGACCAGCAACTCAATCCGCTCACGGGCGGAGAGCTTCCCCTTGGCGTGCTGCGCGTCGATGCGGCGTTGCCCGCCGCCTAGCTGAGCCGCGCTGCGCTTAGCTTCGAGTCGTTGAATGATTTCTTTCATGGGGCGTCCCTAGGCGGCTAATTGATTTTAGGCGAACGATGCTGCAATAGCACTATCAATTCGGCATATTTCTCATTATTACCCCAATTTTGTTGCAGATAATTGTATGACATAAAGCTATATGTATTATAAGTTTACAGATAAATTGTGCAAATGCACTAAAACATCATTGACAATGCGTCATGATGCCGAATAATTGGATTAGAACGCGACTCGACGCCGCCGTTCAAATACGCGTCCGAAGTCAATTTGAATAAGGGGATTAGTTATGGCAGAAAAGGCAACCAAACCCGCCGCTGGCGCCATGTTCGAGGAAGTTTTCCAGAACATCCGTAAGGCCGCCGAAGCCAACCTCAGTATGCAACAGGAGCTCTTCAGTCAATGGTCCATGCTATGGCCAGGCATTCCCGCCTCCCAGTCGGCATGGGCCAACCAGCTGCAGCGATTTCGCTCCAAGTGGATCGAAGCAGTTTCGGACCTGGCCCGCAAGCATCGCTCGGTCGTCGACCGGCGGTACAACGCCGCCATGGAATCGCTGGATGCGGCGCTATGCGTGACCGAAGCCAGCACGCCCGAGGAATATCGTCGTCGATCGGAGCAGTTTTGCCGCAAGAGCCTCGATTGTGTTCGCGAAGTGTCCGAGACTCAGGTTGAGGAGTTTCAGGACGCCGTGATCAAGATGACAGATCTTCTGGTCAAAGCTTCGCCCTAACCAGCCGGGTCGCCCGGCGCCTCGTCTCTGACGAGCACGGCGTGCCGTCCCCCCGACGAGGCGTCGGCGACCGGATTAGGATGCGACGATTCTTGTGGGGGTGCTCTATGGACGTCACCAACCGAGTTGCGCTGGTAACAGGAGGCGGCAGCGGCATCGGAGAAGCCCTGGCATTTGAGCTGGCCCGTCGCGGCGCTAAGACGGTTGTCATCGTCGACCGACGCGACGACGTTTATCGGCTGGCCGACGGCATCAATTCGCAACTTGGCCGGCAGGTGATCGAGCCGAAGGTTGGCGACACCACGAACGATACGTTTCGCGCCCAGGTTTACGATCAGGTCACGTCGCGACACGGGGTCGTCACCATTTGCGTGCCTGCCGCTGGGATCACCCGCGACGCCCTGGCCGTGGGCCTGGACAAGACGAGCGGCCGAGCGAACCCCTACTCCATTACCGCTTTCCGCGAAGTGACCGAGGTGAATCTCATCGCCCCGGTGTTTTGGGCGATCGATATGGTCGTCCGCATCGCGGAAGACCGGTGGAAGCGGGGGCTCAAACAATGGCAGCCCGAGGAGGAGGTGCAGGGCGCGGTGGTGTTCATTGGCTCGGTGTCTTCTCGCGGCAACAAGGGGCAAATCGCCTACGCCGTGAGCAAGGCCGGCCTGGAAGGCGCCGCCGCCACGCTGACCAAGGAAGCCATGTACTATGGCGTGCGCTGCGGCATTATCCATCCGGGTTTTACCGACACGCCGATGGTGCGCAAGTTGGGCGAGGAGTACATTGCGAAGAACATATTGCCTTACACGCAGCTCCGCCGCCTTATCCGCCCGGCGGAAATTGCCGACGCCATTTGTTTCATGATCTCCAATCCGGCGGTCAGCGGCGAGTTGTGGGCCGACGCTGGCTGGCATCCGCCCGCATAAAGGCCTGGCCCCGCCCGACTGCGCTTCGATCCAGCGAAGCGACGACGCGGCGCGAGGCGATATCCGGCGCCGCTTGTCACTCAACAAGCAGCGCACTATATTGCGCTGTGTGCGAGTGGGGACCGCAGTTTTGAAAGGCAACGGCCAACGCGCCTCCTTGCGGCCGGCGTCGCGTCGGTTGTTAAGGACACATCGTCTGGAGAGGAACATAGAGTGGCAAACGACATCGCTGCGCTGCTAAAGCAGCATACGTTTTTTCAGGGCGTCGACGAGCGGCATCTTGCCCCATTGGCAAAAAAATGCCGCTTGGTCGAATTTCCCGCGCGCACCAAGATTTTCGAGGAGTTTGAACTGCGCCAAGGACGTGTACTTTATCCTCGACGGGCAGATTTCCCTGGCAATTTGCGACACCTCAAGCTGTCGGCAGATCACCCAGATTGGCAAAGGGGAGCTGCTCGGCTGGTCGCCGCTCATCGGCCGGGCGCGGTTGTTTGACACGGCCAGCACGGCGACAGACGTCCGCGCACTAGTTTTCGACGGCAAGGACCTGATGGAGTTCTGCGAGGAGAATCCGGACTTCGGTTTCGAGTTCATGCGCCGGACGGTGCGCGTTTTAGGGGACAGACTGAGCGCAGCCAGCGTGCAGTTGCACCAGAGTGGCGGCGCGTACTTTCCTGAAGTTACGCTTGAATCGGACTGATCGCCATCGAGCGGAATCGCATTACCTTTTCGCGTCCTTCTTCTCCAAGGTCGCGAGCCGTTGTTCCAGTTGTCGTATCCGCTCGGCAACAGCCTCACTTTCCGGCGGCGCCTCGGCCGCGGACGCCCCGGCGGCCGGCACGTCGCCCTGGGGCGCCTCGCCAGTCGGCTTGGACCAGCGCTCCAGCCAGGCCTTCATCCAGTGCACCGGCTGAGCTAGCGGCCCAGACGATCCGTGCTGTTGGATGTAGTCGATGTACGACAACGAATTGCGGAAGTAATCCGCCAAAAATCCGGTCATCACGTCGTTGGTGCGCAGCATCGCGTGGAGCATCGCCGAGGGAAGCAGAGCCATCTTATCCGGGTGCCGTTCGGCAATCACTTGTACCAGAATGGTGCGCGTCAGGTCCTCGCCCGTCTGATTGTCGACAATTTCTACGTCCTTGCCGCTTCGCACGAGCTCCTCGATGTCGGCGAGCGAGACATAACTGCTGGTGTGACTGGCATAAAAGCGCCGGTTGGGATAGCGCTTGATTCGAATTGGCGGTTCTGGCACGGCACTAGCCCTTTATCGTTGCGGAACTGGCGGCAAGAGCTCGATTGATTCGGGTCATCGACATTGACCCAACGATTGCTGCGATTGCAAGATTTCCTCTCACCCTGCGGTCGGCAGCGGTTCGAGAGACGCCTGTAATCGGTCATTAACTTCCGGCCACGATGAATCTTACGCCATTATTGCAGTTGCGGCAAACATAGGCCAAAATAGCGCCCGGCCAACGGGATAAACGGAGGGGAAACGTGGTTTCTGTAACGCTCGACACGCCTGGCTCAACTCCAAAATCGCCAACCAACGGCGCGTCAAATGGATGCGCAGAGTGCGGGTTTGGCCCTGTGTCTCAACAGCTGTTTGTGACGGTTGACGGCAACGAAGCGGCGGCGGCGGTTGCCTATGCTGCCAGCGAAGTTATTGCCATCTATCCCATCACGCCCGCCTCGACCATGGGCGAGCTGGCCGACCACTGGTCAAGCCGCGGCCGCACCAACATCTTCGGCAGCGTTCCGGACGTCGTTGAGATGCAGAGCGAGGGCGGCGCCGCGGCCGCCGTCCACGGCGCCCTGCAGTCGGGCGCGCTCTCGACGACGTTCACTGCGTCGCAGGGCCTGCTGTTGATGCTGCCCGACATGTTCAAGATCGCCGGCGAGCTGCTCCCCGCGGTGGTGCACGTCGCAGCTCGTACCGTGGCTACGCACGCGCTTTCCATTTTCGGGGACCATAGCGACGTGATGGCGGCGCGCACCACGGGCTGGGCCCTCCTGTCTTCGACGAGCCCGCAGGAGGCGCAAGATTTCGCCCTGATCGCCCATGCGGCCACATTGCGGTCGCGCGTCCCGTTTGTGCACTTCTTTGACGGGTTCCGCACGTCGCACGAGGTCAACAAGATCAAACTCTTGGGCCGCGACGCCGTCCGCGCTATGATTGACCAGGAACTCGTCGAACAACACCGAGCGCGAGCTCTCAACCCCGATCAACCGGTGCTGCGCGGTTCGGCTCAGAATCCCGACGTGTTTTTCCAGTCTCGGGAAGCGGCCAATCCGTTCTACCTGGCCGTGCCGCGCATTGTGCAGGAGACGATGGACGAGTTCGCCCGGCTCGCTGGGCGGTCGTACCGCCTGTTCGACTATTTCGGATCGCCGGATGCACGCGAAGTGATCGTGGTCATGGGTTCCGGCGCCTGGGCCGTCGAAGAAGCGGCGGCGGAGCTCAACAAACGTGGCGCCAAAGTCGGCGTGCTTATCGTGCGACTTTACCGGCCTTTGGACGGCGAGGCGTTGATCGAGGCCCTGCCCAAAACGGTGGAACGTATCGCGGTGCTTGACCGCACCAAGGAGCCCGGCGCTCTTGGCGAACCGCTGTATCTCGACGTCGTCGCCGCACTGGCTGAGCACTGGCCGGTCGGCGCCGCCGCTACTGCGCTTCCGCTCGTGATCGGCGGACGTTACGGCTTGTCCTCGAAGGAATTCACGCCGGCCATGGCGCTGGCCGTCTTCGAGCATATGAAAGAGCCGCCGGCGCAACTTAAACGCCACTTCACCGTCGGCATCTACGACGACGTTACCCGCCTCAGCCTGGCCTTCGACCCCGCAGCCATCAGCGAACCCGACGACGTGGCCCGCGCTGTGTTCTTCGGCCTCGGCAGCGACGGCACGGTGGGCGCCAGCAAGAACTCCGTGAAGATCATCGGCGCCAACACCGAACTCTATGCCCAAGGCTACTTCGTCTACGACTCGAAGAAATCAGGCTCCACGACGGTCTCGCATCTCCGCTTCAGCCCGCGGCCCATTCGAGCTCCCTATCTCATCGACCGGGCGACGTTTGTGGCATGTCATCACTTCCATTTGATGGAACAGCGGGACGTGCTGGAAGCGGCGGCGCCCGGCGCCACGTTCTTACTCAATAGCCCCTACGCTGTCGACCACGTGTGGGATCTACTGCCGCGCGAGGCTCAGCAGCAGATTATCGACAAGCGACTGCGGTTCTTTGTGGTCGACGGCTACGCGGTCGCCCGGCAAGCGGGGATGGGTTCGCGCATCAATACCGCCATGCAAGCCTGCTTCTTCGCCCTGGCGGGAGTGCTGCCACGGGACGAGGCGCTGGAGCACGTCAAAACCGCCATCCGCAAGACTTACGGGCAGCGCGGCGACGCGGTCGTGGCCCAGAATTTTGCGGCGATCGAGGGCGCCCTCGCCAGCCTGGCCGAGGTTTCGGTTCCGGCGGAGGCGACCGCCCAAAAGCGGCTGCACCCCGCGGTCGCCGAGGCGGCGCCCGATATTGTCCAGCGCGTCATCGCGGCGATCGTCGCGGGCCGCGGCGATTATCTCCCGGTCAGCGCCATGCCGGTCGACGGCACATTTCCCACGGGCACCGCACGATTTGAAAAGCGGAGCATCGCCGCCGAGGTCCCCATCTGGGATGCGAATCTTTGCACCGATTGCGGCCTCTGCGCCCTAGTGTGCCCGCACGCGGCTATTCGCCTTAAGGCTTTCCCCGCCGCGGCCCTGGCCGACGCGCCGGCCGGCTTCGCCTCGAAAGCCTGGCGCGAGAAGGGGTATGACGACTACCGGCTGACTGTGCAGCTCGCGCCCGATGATTGCACGGGCTGCAGCGTGTGCGTCGAAGTCTGCCCGGCGAAGAGCAAGGAAGTCGCCGGTCACAAGGCAATCGACATGCGGCCCAAGGGCGATCATCTGGTCCGAGAGCGCGAGAACTTCGCCTATTTCCAGGACATTCCGCCGCTGGAGCGCACGCTAGCCAAGATCGACAGCATCAAGGGCAGCCAACTGCTCGAGCCGCTGTTCGAGTTTTCAGGCGCCTGCGCCGGTTGCGGTGAAACGCCCTATCTCAAATTAATGAGCCAGCTATTCGGCGACCGGGCCGTCATCGCCAACGCCACCGGCTGCTCATCCATCTATGGCGGCAACCTCCCCACCACGCCCTGGACCAAGAATTGCGACGGACGTGGGCCCGCGTGGTGCAACTCGCTGTTCGAGGACAATGGCGAGTTCGGCTTTGGTTTGCGACTGGGCATCGACGCCCAGCGGCAGTACGCCGAGCAGTTGCTCAAGGGCCTTTCCGAGCGCGTTGGCGCCGGCTTGGTCGAAGAGCTTCTGGCGGCCGATCAGACCGACGAGACTGGAATCGCCCTGCAGCGGAACCGAGTGGCGGCGCTCAAGGTGCATCTCGCGCATCTTGCGGAGCCGGAAGGCGCGAGTTGGCCGGCGTCGCCGACGCGCTGGTCAAGCGGAGCGTGTGGATCGTGGGCGGAGACGGTTGGGCCTACGACATCGGCTTCGGCGGGCTGGATCATGTCCTGTCGATCAATCGAGACGTCAACGTGCTTGTGCTCGACACCGGGGTGTATTCCAACACCGGCGGTCAGTCGTCCAAGGCGACCCCCCGAGCCGCCGTCGCCAAGTTTGCCGCCAACGGCAAGACTGCCCGCAAGAAGGATCTGGGCCTGCTGGCCATATCGTACGGAAGCGTGTACGTCGCCCAAATCGCTTTAGGCGCCAACCCGAACCAGGCTCTCCGCGCCTTCCGCGAGGCCGAATCGTACCCCGGCCCGTCGTTGATCCTGGCGTATAGCCAGTGCATCGCCCATGGCATCAATATGAGCCAGGGCATGACGCACCAGAAAACCGTTGTGCAGTCAGGGCTGTGGCCGCTGTATCGATTCGATCCCCGGCTGGGGCAGGCGGGCGCGCGTCCGTTCCAACTCGACAGTCGCAAGCCCACGATTCCGTTTGCCGACCTGGCGCAGCAGGAGACGCGGTTTTCCATGATTCTCAGCAGCAACGCTCAACATGCCAAGAGTTTGATCGAATTGGCCCAGCAGGATATCGACGACACGTGGCGCCGCTATGAACTGATGGCGTCAGACCGGTAAGAAGTCGGCGCCACGACATGCGTGCCCACGAAGAGCGACTCTCACCGGAGTCCAGCCGCGCCGACGTATTGCTTTCCATAGCGGATGGGCGCCCTATGCGGGGCTGCTCGCTGCTCCAGGCTGCTTGAGGGGCGCCAACCTCTCTGTTATTGTGAGACGCGATTCGGCGCCTTTTCACGGGCCGAGCCAAAGTGCGAGTCTCCTCTGACCGCCCAGGGCGTGCAGCGCCGCGCCGCGAGGACAGCTATGGCAGCCAGCCGCCGACGCGTCGTAATCCTGGGCGGCGGCTTTGCCGGCGTGTATGCGGCGAAATATCTCGTGCGCGCTCTCCGCCGGGCCAAGGTCGACGATGTGGAGGTGGCGCTCGTCAGCCGGGAAAATTACCTCACCTTCCAGCCGCTGTTGCCGGAGGTGGTGGCCGGCGGCGTCGATACGCTGCACGCCATCAGTCCCATCCGTCGCATCGCCCGCGGCGTGGCTGTGTACGTGCGCGACGTGGATGGCATCGACCTCGAGCGGCGCGTGGTGCGGCTGGAGCCCGGGAACTTGCGGCGCCCCGGCGAGCTGGCGTACGATCACCTGGTGCTGGCCCTGGGCAACCGGCTGGCGACGGGGCTCGTGCCCGGACTGGCGGAGCACGCGGCCCCGTTCAAATACCTGGGCGACGCGCTGGCGCTGCGGCATCGCTTGGTGCACGCGCTGGAGGAAGCGGCCATTGCGACCGACGCCGACGAGCGGCGGCGGCTGTTGACCTTCGTCGTCGCGGGCGGCGGCTTCTCCGGGGTCGAGTGCATTGCCGAGATGCACGACTTCCTGCGCCACGCGGTGCGGTCCTACCCGCCCATCAAGGCCGACGACCTATCGCTGGTGCTGCTGCAAAGCGGCGCGACGATCCTGCCCGAGATGAAGCCAAAGCTGGCCCAATTTGCTCACGAGGTGCTGGCGAAGCGCGGAATTCGTATCGACGTGAACACGCGGCTGTCGGCGGTGACGGCCACCGAAGCGGTGGTCATCGACAAGGCAACCAGCCAGACGCGCACCATTGCCACGCGCACGATCGTGGCCACCGTGCCGGTCGAGCAGCACCCGCTCCTGGCCAGCCTGGCCTTGCCGCAGGCGCGGGAAAATTGCGGTCACTAACCGATTGCACTGCGAGGGCGCCCCCAACTTGTGGGCCATCGGCGACTGCGCCGCCGTGCCGTTGGTGAAGGAAGGCCTCGCTCCGCCGACGGCCCAGCACGCCGTACGGCAGGGCAAGCTGTGCGCCGCGAACATCGCCGCCTCGCTCACCGGCCGGCCGCTTGAGACCTACAAGTTCGAGTCGCTGGGGGCCCTGGCGTCGCTGGGGCGGCGCTCGGCGGTGGCCGAGGTGATGGGCGTCAAGATGTCGGGATTCCTGGCGTGGCTCATGTGGCGCGGAATTTACCTGAGCAAGTTTCCCGGCTGGGATCGCAAAATTCGCATTCTCGTCGATTGGACGATGGACCTGCTCCTGCCGCGCGACGTGACGCAGCTGCGAATTTTCAACCCGCGCCGGTGCGGCGCGAGCATTTTGAACCCGGCGAGGAAATCTTTCTCAAGGGCGATCTGGGCGATCGCGTGTATTTCGTCGTTAAGGGCGAGGCCGACGTCGAGATCGACGGGCGGATCGCCAATTCCGTCGCCGAGGGCGATGTGTTCGGCGAGATCGCGCTGATCTCCAAGCAGCCGCGGCTGGCCACCGTGCGCGCCCGCACCGCGCTCGACGTGGTCTCGGTCACCCGCGACACCTTCGACACGCTGGTGTCCCACTTTCCCGGCGTGCAGGAGGCGATGCACGAGGTCATGGACCGGCACTTGTCGAGCGGCGCCGCGGCCGGCGCTGCGCCACAGCCCGCCAATGAAGCGCCTACCGGTGGATAGACCGACGCGTGGCTGCGGCAGAGCGAAGCGGTCCGGCAGCTCGACGGTGGCTACTCCGGCGTCTCGTCAAGGATTCGCCGGTAAACCTCCCGCGCGTGATCATAGGCGGCCTTGGCGGCGTCCCGCTCGGCTTCGCGGATCAACGGCGATTTCGAAGTCCAGCAGCGATCAACGGCGTCGAGGCACCACTGGGCGCTTTGCTTGCTCGCGCGAATGGGCGCGCCGTCGACTTCCACGAAGATGGGGTTCGTGTGAGCGGCAGGCGCAACTCGCAGCGCCACCCAGCTCGAGCGGTCCGGCGTGTATTCAAACTCCAGGTCGACGACGCGTCCGTCGGCCTCGATGAGTCGTTTGTCGACGGCGGCGCCGTTGACGACGAGCTCCACGGGGATTTGCCGGGTTCCCTTCACGCGGGCCCGCTCGATGTGCCAGTATGGCTGTTCGCCCCAATCCTCGCCCAGGTCGCGCGTCGCCAAGTGCCCCGGCGTTGACCCCTCGTCAAGAAGTCCCGCCGCCTTGCATGTGATTCCGAGCTTTTCGCCTTGCTTAGTCGCCAGGACACTTTTCCGCTGTCCGTCTCCAGGTTCGCCGACGCCCAAGCCATTGATCTCGAAATCGAAGAGGTGCGTGCGACCGTCGCAGCAATAGCTGCGCCCGTCGTGGACGCCTTCCACCCAGCGGTCGAAGTCGAGCGGTTGATTCCGGTCCAGCTTTACGTATCCGCGGCCCAGCCCCACCCGCTCGCCGTAGATGCACGGGAAATCAGTCTCCCCGCTGATGCGCGTGGTGAATCCGCAGTTCAGCGTGTGATACCAGATGTTCAATTCCCAGACGAACGGCGTATCGACGGCGGAGATGAAATCGCAGGCGTCGTGGGTCACGTCGACGATGTACTCGTTGGCGCCGATCCCGTCGAACGCGGGCATCTCGAGCGTGGGCAGGCTTTTGCCGGCGACCTTTAGGCCCCAGCCGCTGTGCGCGAAGCCGACCACGCCGCCCTGACTCTTGCCCCACTGGAGAATCGGCAGGTCCCAGCTCGGCCACTGTTCGATGCGAGTCGTGCCGGGATAGTCGTCTTCGGTAAGGCGCAGCAAGACCACGTGGCCGGCATGCGAGCTGGGAAATCCGGAGACTTCGACGTCGTAGCGCATCAGGTTCCGCGGCGTCGACAGCGGACTGACCCGTCCGTCGAAATTCTGCTTCTGGCGATACCAGCACGGTCCCCAGGTGAGTACGCATCCCACGTTGAGATCTTCGCCGACGATATGCCGCATCATGTCGGCGGGCCCAACGCCTTGAGTGGGCGACGAATAATGGGCGCAGCCCGCCGCGTGCACATGGTGATCGCCGGAAAACCACCCGGCCTGAGCCAGGTCGATCCACCGCTTCATCTGGAAGCGCTCCGTATGCGGCCCCTGGGCGGGAACTTCGATGTCCCGCTCCAGCGCCAGATACTCCGGCCCGCGCGTGTAGTGGACGTGGTACTTCCCGGCAGGAAGCAGCATCACTTCGCCGTCATGGCGGTACACCTGGTCGTGAAAGAAGAAGTCCGGCGCCAGTCGGCGCGATCGGGCCGGATAGACCCGGCCACGCGCATCGCGGAATGTGAATTGCCCGGTCGTCGGCGTTCCATCGTCGTCGAGCACTTCCAATTTGACGTCGACGCACGGCCGGCAGTCGAACAGCAGGTTGGCTTCGCTGCGGAACCCCAAGTCCTGTGTGCCTTGGCCCACGTCGAACGCCAGCTTCGCTTCCCGGGCGCCGCGGTCGCGGCTGAACAGCTCGACCACGCGGTACTCAAGTGGCAGGCCGGATAGCCGCTCGTTCAGGGGCTGTTTGTCATACATGCTTACGTCGAGCCAGCGGTCCGCCACGTCGCGCTGGCTGATCGTTTGCGGCGGCTCGGCGTCGCCGCTACTCGAATCGTACTGCGGCGCAGCATTAGGGCTTGTGCAACCGAGCGGCGCGGTCACTCCGGCTTGATTGTCGACCTTGACGAGAAACACGCGCCAACCTTGCTCGATCAGCTCCCGCGGCGCCGAGCCTTCCTGCACCTTGACGCGGCTTTCGGGGTTAATCGTGACGCCGACTAAGCACAACGGATCCAGAATTCGCTGGATAGTCTCAACGGCCGTCGCGGCATCATCGCCCGCCAACGCGGTGCGCAGCTTTGCCTGCTCCTTCTCGGCCAGCGGCGCCCCCATGGCCTCCAGGGCCTGCATGATGCGCTCAACGTGCGCGGCCAGCGGCTGCAGCTCCACGCCAGTGACGAGCGGCAGACTCTCAGCGCTCACCGCGTTTGAGAACGCCAGAAAGAGTGAACAAGCGAGAATTCTCGCCGCTGGCTTATGGATCCGCGTACCCATAGCGTCGTGACCCCCTGAATTTGCTGTGCTTGATTCGGCTAGGAGCGAGGGGTCCGCCGAGCCACGCCAGGCTTCTACTTTGGCCGCGCGGCTTGTTTGGCCTTTCCCGCAGGCTTCTTGTTCTGTTCCTTGGGAGCACTCGGCGGCGCCTGCTCGGCGTTCCACGCGTCCCACAGCACCTTCAACTCGCGCACCTTCACCGGTTGCTCGGCGGCCAAGTCGTGAGATTCGCCGATGTCGGACGCCAGGTCAAACAAATGCGGTTTCCGTCCGGTTCGCGGCGGGCCGACGACGAGCTTCCAATCGCCGTGGCGGATCGCCCATTGGTCGCCGAATCGCCAGTAGAGCGTTTCGTGCGGCTTGGCGGCGTTCTCGCCCGTGAGGTAGGGCATCAGGTCGACGCCGTCGAGCTTCCACGCCGGATCCACGCTGCCGCCGGCCGCGGTCACGCACGTGGGCAAGAAGTCGAGTTGAATGATCGGATTGTCGTAGGTTTTGCCCGCTGGCAGCTTGCCCTTCCACTGCATGCAGAACGGAATGCGAACGCCGCCTTCAAACGTCTGGGCCTTGAAGCCGCGGAGCGGAAGGTTGCTGGAAGTGGTCTGGCCCGTCGGCCCGCCGTTGTCCGACAGGAACACGATGAGCGTGTTCTCTTCCTGACCCATGGCGCGAATCTTGCCCAGCACTTTGCCGACGGCGTCGTCCATCGCCGACATTGCGGCGGCAAAGGTCCGGCGGTTCTCGTTCTCGATGTCCGGGAAGCGGTCGAGGTACTTCTGGGGCGCTTGCAAGGGCGCGTGCTGCGCGTTGAACGGCAAATAGACGAACCACGGTTTGTCCTGATGCTCGTCGAGCCACTCGACGACCCGATCGCCGTAGGCGTCGGTCGTGTAAAACGCATCGTCCGCCACGGGCTGCACGTCCGGCGACACACGCGAGTCGACGAATGCCGCCGGGTGAAAGTAGGCCGTGTTTCCCAGCGTGCCGTAGAAGTCGTCGAAGCCCCGCCGGTTCGGGCGAAACTTCGGCTTGCGGCCCAGGTGCCACTTGCCGACGGCGCACGTGGCGTAACCCAGCTCGTGCAGCCGGTCGGCGATCGTGTGCTCGGTAAGCTTCAGCCCGCTCACCTGCGCCGTGCTGTTGAACTCGTGTCCGAAGCGAGTCTGGTAGCGGCCCGTCATCAACCCCGCGCGCGTCGGACTGCAGTAGGGGCCGGAGACATACCCCTGCGGGAAGCGAATTCCCGCGGCGGCGATCGAGTCGATGTTGGGCGTCGGGATGTCCTTGGACCCTTGAAAGCCGTACTCCGCCCAGCCGACGTCATCGCTGAGGATGATCAGGAAATTCGGCGTGGCCTCGGCGGCGCGGGCCGCCAGGACGGCAACCACAACGACGACGCTCAATGCTGCCAGCCGTTGGAAAACCTGCACGTGTGCCATAGCCGTCACCCCCAATTTGCGGACTCATGCAGGGCGACGATCGCCGCTCGCGTCGCCCAGGAACCCGGATTCTCGGCCCCGGCGCATCCGTCTGTCAACCACCGGAGCGCGGCTCGACGGCGCCTAGGTTGCCGGGCACAGTACGCGCAAGGAATTGGGCAGCACGTTGATCGTGACTTCGCGGACGTTTTCCTCGGGCCGAAGCCACGGCTCGCCGTCGACATGCGCCGCCAACGGAATATCCGAGTGGATTGTCAGGCGCGAGAATTTTCCGTACTCGATCCGCGCGTCGCGCATCGGCTTGCCGCGCAGCGAACGGCGCACCTCCCACAGGATTCGCGGGCGGCTCATGGGGGCGGCGAGCATGTAGTTGAACTCGCCGTCGCACATGCTGGCCGCGGGCACAAGATGGAACTTTCCGCCCGAGCGCGGGCCGTTGGCGATCGACAGCAGGACTGCTTCACGCACCAGGCGCACGCCGTCGCAGGTGAGCTCCAGGTGCGCTGCTGGCGGCCGCCGCAGGAGCGTCTGCAGCATGGCGCGGAGATAGAGCCCCGAGCCGCGGGGCCAGGTGAGCTGATGGCTCAGGAGGTTGATCTGGCCTTCCAGCAGCAACCCGACATTGTTAATCGAGATGCAAGAGCGACCATCGTCGGCGCGCACTTCGCCCACGTCGACGGCTTGCGTGGCGCCGCCCTCAATCATCGCCAGATTTCGCGGCAAATCCTTGTCGATCCCCAGGGCGTAAGCCACGTCGTTGCCGGAGCCGGCGGGGATGATGCCCAGCGCCGGCCGCGCCTCCGGCGGCGCCGCCATCAGGCCGTTGACCGTTTCGTGGACCGTCCCGTCGCCGCCAATGGCGATCACGGCCTCGCATCCTTCCCGCGCCGCTTCCCGCGCCAGCTCGACGGCTTCGCCGCGGCGGGAGGTTTGCCTCAGGCTCACGTCGAGGAGGCCGCTCAGAGCATCGCGCAGCGAGGCCGCGAGTTGCGCCGTGCGGCCACGGTCGGCTTGCGGATTCAAAATGGCGACGATCCGGCGCATGAGCAATCGAGCCGCGGCGACTGGTCAAGACCTCGGGGCGCTCTACGCTAGCCTGCTGGACGACGCCGTGAAAGGCGAGATGTTTTTTAGGAGGAAGGGCGATGCATAATCGGTTAGCGCCACGCGCCGGTCGGCGGCTCATCTTGATTCTATCCATGCTCGGGTTGGTCGCCGCCAGGCCGGTGCATGCCGGCGACGACGCCACCATCCAGGCGCTCATCGCCAGCGGCTCGTTCGCCGAGGCCGAAAAGCTGTTGGGCGAGCAAATTCCCGATCCCGAGGCGCCGGTCGCGAGCCCCGCGGCCATCCAATTGGAGATCCTCCGGCGCACGCGCCACGATTTCTCGCTGACTGCCGACGAGGTGTTGCGGGAGATTAAGCAGAGCATTCCCGATGCGACGGCTGAGGATCTCGAGCGTCGCGCGCCGCGGGCGACTTACAGGGTCGCGTCATCGACGGCCAGGTGCGATATTTCCGCGAGGCGGCGGGCAACCTCTTTCGCTTCAGCGAAGACGCCCGCCAGCGCCGCAAGACCAAGCCGGCGGCCGCCGACGAGTTCGACTTGAACGCCCACGTCGCGGACCTCGTGAAGCTGGCGGAATCGGCAGCGGGTCCGGAAATCTACCCCGTGAAGCACCGGGTGCGGTATTCGCTGACGGTTCACCGGGACAACCCGCGCCTCGTGCCCGGCGCCACGGTGCGCGCCTGGCTGCCGTTTCCGCAGGAGTATCGTCAGCAGCGCGACGTGCGCTTGATCAACAGCGACCCGCCCGGCGGTGTTGTCGCGGGCGAGACGGCGCCGCAGCGCACGATTTACTTCGAGCACACCGTGGCCGCCGACCGCAAGGCGCCGCGATTCAGCGCGGAGTTTGAATTCGTGACCAGCGCCTACTGCCCCAAGCTCGACCCCGCGGCGGCGAGACCGTACGACGTCAACTCGGCCTTGTATCGGGAATTCACCGCCCAGCGTCCCCCGCACATCGTATTCACGCCGGAGGTCGAAGCGACGGTTCGTGAGATTGTCGGCGACGAAACCAACGCACTTACCAAGGCGCAGGGCATTTTTCGCTGGGTCTCGAAAAACCTGCCGTGGTGTTCGGAAATGGAGTACAGCATTATTCCGAACATCTCCGCCAAGGGCCTCGCCGCCCGCCGCGGCGACTGCGGCGTGGCGGGCCTCACGTTCATCACGCTGTGCCGCGCGGCGGGCGTGCCGGCCCGCTGGCAGTCCGGTTGGCAGTTGAAGCCCGGCCATTGGAACATGCACGACTGGAGCGAGATCTACGTCGAGCCGTGGGGCTGGCTTCCCGCCGACGCCTCCTACGGCGTGCGCGAGTCTGACGATCCCCGTGTGCGGGATTTCTTCTGCGGGCACATGGATCCCTACCGGCTGATCGTGAATCTCGACTACGCCCGCGAGCTGGAGCCGCCCAAGGTCAGCTTCCGCAGCGAGCCCAACGACTTCCAGCGCGGGGAGGTCGAGATCGACGGGCACAACCTATACTTCGACCAGTGGGATTGGAAGTTCAGCGTGGATAGCACGCCCTTGGCGGGCGGCAGTACCGGATGAAGCGGCTGGGGCATCGGGCCAGTGAGATGCGGAGGAAGTGTGACAAATTGGCACGGCAATTGCCCGTTTTCCCGTCGGTCCTTGGAGCCGACGCCATGTCGCCGCAATTTCGCAAACATGTGAAAATCGTAAAATCCCCGCATTTGCCGGAGATTCATCGGGTTTCGGCGACCGACGCGGCAGGCGGCCGAGATCGGGATTCGCGACCTGGGCACTTCACGATCAAGGGGGCTTTCATCAAGCTGCCTGACCGCGAGGCGACCAGGTTGGATCAGCCCCGTGGGTGACAGACGTACCGCGCCGGTGCGTCGGCAGTGATGACGGGCCGGCGCGGTTTCGTTTGTGCTCGGCGACGCAGGCCCGGCTCGGCACTCGCAGCCTGACCGCGGGCTCCTTAGAATGAGGCGCATGACGCCTCCCGCTTCCGCGCCCGTCCGACCCTTGCCGTCCGTTCTCCAATGGACGGCCATTGGCCGCACGCTGGTGTTCGTCCTCTCGGCCACGAGCATCTGGTGCTTGTTGAGCGAGATGTACGGCCTGTGCGACATGCGCACATTCACGTTTTTCATTCTCATTCCGGCGACGGTCGTACTCTACGGCTTGGCCGTGCTCGATCGCACACGCGGCGACGGTCGGTTGTGGCGAGCGGTGATTATCGGCACGGTCGCCGGGCTGGTAGGAGCGATCGCATACGACGTGTTCCGGTTGCCGTTCGTGTTTTCCGACGCCTGGGGCTTGGGCCGCGTGGGCGTGCCGCAGATGCCGTTGTTCAAAGTCTTTCCGCGGGTCGGGCGCTGATCCTCGGCCAGCCGCTGGAGCAGCCCTCGTACTCGCCGGCCGCGCACCTGGTCGGCTGGGCCTACCATTTTTCCAATGGGGCCACCTTCGGCGTGATGTTCGCCGCGATGATCGGCGAGGCGTCGCGCCGTTACGGCGGGGGCTGGATGTGGGCCGTACTGATGGCCGTCGGCATCGAGATCTGTCTGCTGCTGTCCCCCTACGCCGCCTTCTTCGGCATCCACCTGACTGCTCGATTTGTCACGGTAACGCTCATCGCCCACATCGTCTTCGGCGTGGGCCTGGGGCTGTACTTCGCCTGGCACGCGGGGAGATGGAAGCTGCCGACGCTGGGCAGCGCCGCGATGGGTTAGGCACTTGCCGTTCGGTTCTGCGGTTTTGCGGCGCTGGCGGGGGTCCCACCTATTTGTTGCAGAAGCCCCTGATTTTGCGTGGCGCCCTCGCGGGACGGCTCGAAGATTGCAGAGGTCCGACGCACGTCGCCGACATCATAAGCAAGCAAGTTCTGCGTTTTCTCATTCTTGTGCCGAGGCCTCATAAGGCGCACTCCGTTCGCATAGCGCGCGGCTCGGGTGAGCGCGCACGGGTCCCCGTCTGGCCGACAGCCGATAGCTGACGGCCGAGAGCCTGTGATTCAATTGTCAAAGAACGGATCGATACACGTGTACACTGTCCTAGGCTAGCAGAGTGCGCGGCCATTTTCAGCAACGTTTTTCTGAGAAAAGATTTGGAAGGCTCTGCAAAAGCAGGCTCATCGCCGCGGAGACGCTGCGGAAGCGGAGAGAAGGAGAGGATATTCACCGCGGATTACGCGGAGGGGGCGGAGTGAGGAAGTTGGTCCGCAGATGACGCCGATTTGCCGCAGGTGAGTTAGCGGACCCATCCCCTGGCTGGTGGACGCCGCGGAATCTCGCCGCAGTTGGTTGCGGTAGCTGCGCGGACGGATGCTGCCAGACCAAGACGCTAATTCTCGATAAGGAGGTGGATTTCGACGGGTACTCGGGGTTTTTGTTTGAAGGCATGAGTTTAGACACACCGTAGCTCGAAGGTTTTTGGCCGATTGGACTTCCGTCGACGAGCCTCGGCAAACCAAGGTTTCGACACGCTCGCGAGGGGCGATCGGGTCGTCTCAAGAGCCGCTGATTGATCCCTTCCCCACGGCGCAAGAATTGTGCGAGCTCCGTAGAGCCGACTTTCAGGATCGGCATCGCGCGTATTCTACTTGGCGTCAGGCTGACCCGCCCGCGCCCGCCACCGCCGTACAATACCGTTACGACATCAGAGATCCTGCGGCGATGCATTTGAGGGCCGCCTAGGCGTTCCACCTCTCTGCTTTCCCGTGTTGTCGCCTTTTGTTGACGCCGGCGCAGCGATAGGCGTAGTCTGGCATTAAGTATCCGGCTTACGACCGATTGGCGATTTTGCCTCAGAGGTAGACTCGCCTGCGATCCGCTGCGTGCGCAACGACTCCAATTTCCCGTTCCAGTAACCTTGATCGCGAGGGCGGTCGCCGTAGCCTTCGTGAGCGTTCGGTCGAAGCCATCCCAGGGGAGTCCACCAATGGCTTCGCGCATTCCCCACAAGGCGCACGGCTTACACGGATACTTTTCGGGGTCAACCAAGATAGGGAGGATCTCATGAAGAACGTTCGAATCGCTGGGGAGTGGAGAGAAGCTATCGAAATGACGCACGGCGACATGGTCTTAGCGCTGCGTTGGCTATCATTGCAGTACTCTACTGCTGCACAGGTGCAGTCGCCGCCCCAGTGAACTTTGGCGGCCACGCCTACGATGTCGTCAATGCGGGCAGTGCGCTAACGTGGGATGCCGCCAGGCTTGATGCACAACAAACATCCTACCAGGGAGTCCAGGGACACCTCGTGGTTATTGCGAGCCAGGCCGAGGACGCTTTCTTGATTCAGGCCTTTGATGTGTTTAACCCAGCGAACCCGAACAACTTTATTTTAAATGGCGGGGGGTTCGTGTGGGGACCGTGGATCGGCTTCAATACCTTCACCAATAAATGGGTTGACGGTTCGTCGCTTACGTACAACGGCTTCTTTCTCGGTGAGCCAAGCGGCGATGGCCCTGGGACTGTGTACCTGTACAATGCGGTTCACTTCTCTCCCCCGCGTCAGGGCTGGAACGATGAAAACAACCTGTTCCCGGTGTCGTACATTGTCGAGTTGACACGCAGCAAATCCCCGAGCCCTCGACATTTTTCCTCGTCGGGATTGGGGTCGGAGGGTTTGGCTTGCTGCGGAGGCGGACGCGCCCTCGGCCGTCTTCAAGAATTCCAGGGACCTCGGCGGAAATTCAAAGGGGGCGGGAAATTCAAGGGAAATTCAAAGGGGACGCAGCTCATTCGTTCCCCGACAGGAACAATAGGCACGGAAAGCCAAGATCGCGTGAGCACGCTGGCCGTCTATGATTGCTTGCTCTTCTTTCGGGCCGCCGCCCTTCTGCGACGGCTTAGAGCGTTAGCGCCGGATCGCCACGGCCACTCGACTGCGTTGGTCCGACGCCTGGTATCGGGGCTTATCGCTTGTGTTAAGGTACGTCCCCTTTGAATTCCTTTTCTGAGAAAAGATCTCTCGCAAAGGCGCAGAGCGCTGCGGAAGCGGAGAGGAAGGAGAGGATATTCACCGCGGATTACGCGGAGGGGCGCGGATTGAGGAAGTTGGTCCGCAGACGACGCAGATTTCTCGCAAATGAGTTAGCAGACTCATCCTCTGGCTGATGGCGCCGCCGGAATCTCGCCGCAGCTGGTCGCGGTAGCTGGGCGGACGGATGCTGCCGCACCAAGAAGCTAATTTTCGAGTAAGCGTCCGGCCATGGCATTGCGTGCGATTTTCGACGGGTACTTGGGGTTTTGTTTGAAGGCATGAGTTTAGACACACCGTAGCTCGAAGGTTTCTGGCCGATTGGACTTCCGTCGACGAGCCTCGGCAAACCAACCCTGCTGACATCACCTCGCGGGGGGGGGATCCGACCGCTCCGGCGATTGCCACTTATCGTTCTGCCAGTCTGTGACTGACCGGTTGGCGAGCCTGCTTACAGTATTAGATTTGGTGGGACCGCGCGATGGCGGTGGTCGCCGAGTCGCACGGCATGGCGCCCAGGCCTATTGACGCGGCGAACATCACGGAGCAGACGTATTACCGCTGGCGACTGACGCGGGGCCCGAGACGCGAGACTTTATATGCCGAGCGAGGCGCCAACTTCAGTTTCAACCCAACGCGTCCTCGCGTTCAATGGGCCCATTAGACATCCGCAAACGACGGGTTTGCGGACGGCGCTTTGCACGATGGTCAACGAGGGGGCGACGGAGATAACGATTCTGTTTTCCAGCGACGGCGGATCGACGGACGACGGAATGGCTCTGTACACCTATCTCAAGGCCCTACCCGTGAAACTGACCATGCATGCCGTTGGTTTTGTGCGGAGCATGGCGGTTCCAGTGTTTTTGGCCGCTGAGCAGCGGCTTGCGTCAGAGAACGCTCGATTTATCTTTCACGGCTACACGTGGACGACGCCGATTCCGGAGGCAGCTTCACTAACGACCCTGGAGGAGCGAACCCTATCTCTGGAAGACGCTGTCGCCTGGACTAAAGAAGTCGTCAAGGCGACGACCAAGCTCACGGATCGCGAGTTCGAGTCGATGCATTTGTTCGACCGTCCCCGCATCTTCCGGCCCACCGACTGCGCCGAGTGGGGCATTGTTTCGCAGGTGATCGAACCTGAGATCAAGGCGGAGCACAATCCGCGGATCGTGGGCTAGGCGTGAGTGGGCTTAGCCCGCCAACTCGGGCACGGGGGAGGTGGATTTACGCCGCAATGGCCGGGGGCGGGGCCGGGGCCTTCGACGTCGCATCGCCGCCGGACGGCCGAATCCCGGTGCTCCAACTCGTCTGCAGAAAGAGATTTGCGGAATTTTTGAAAAAAAACGCCTCTGTCGCGACCGTTTTTCTTTGCGTTTGCAGGATCTATTGGGTATACCATCGCACGGGATGATGGGCTCGGCTCGTTTGAGCCCGTCGTCGCTTCTCTTCGCGGCGAGTTGTTCTAACGCATCTACTCTGACGTCGCCTGTTCTCGGCCGTGGCGTTCGCCCGCCAGTCGGCAGCGGTCCAAGTCGCTGATTGTCTGATCCTGGCCGCCCAGCTCCAGGTCGCGGTATTGCCGGTCGGGCGAGTCTTTCCCCGCGGCGAATGCGACCGGTTGGCGATGCGCGTGCAGTATTAGCCTTGGCAGAACGGCATGGCCGGCACCGCCGCCAAACCGCCATCCACGACGGCTGAGTAGTTCGCTCATTCGCAAAGGAGATTTCGATGCTGATTTGTCGCAAACGTACCTTCGCATGTGCTGCCATTGTCGTTGCGCCTCTCGTGGTGCGCATCGGCCGTGGCTACCGATCCCGTCCAAATTGGATTCACGGGCAGCCCGCCCCCGCCCCCGCTCTGTACGTCAGACAGCACTCCGGCGACGTACGACGCCGGCGCGACGGCGACTTCGAAGGTGATTTACCTCGGCGTCGGCAACCCGACTGACGCCACGATATCGAACATTACCGTATCGCTTACCGCGCGCAGGTCCCGGGCGTGTTCTCGGTCTATTACAACCAAAACCCCGGGTCGCTATCGCCGTACAAGATCTTCGCCTACTACATCAAATTCCAGCCGCGCGCGGCCGATCCGTCGGGCACGACCTACGGCGGCGACGCCTCGAAGGTCGTGATGCACGTCACGTACGACTTTAAGCCGAAGAAGGGAAAGAAGACGACCGGCACGCCGCTCGATTTGGTGCTCGTGGGAGCGAAGGAGTAGTGAGGCGAACAAAAAAACGGGCTTACGCTTCTACGAAGGACACTTTCCAACGTCGTCTTTATTCGCAGTTCATCAAGTCCCCATTTCAATGCAAACATCACGAGTACTTTATGCGCATTCTCTTCGCGTTAATAGCGGTTGGCGCGATCGCGCCATCAATGACGAGAAATTGTAAAGCCGCCCGCGTTACCTGGCCTATGTCGTCCGGAGGAAACGGGCACCTCTACGAAGCATTTCAATCGGCAAGCGGAGCCTCGTGGTTTGAAGCCAATTCTGCTGCCGTGGCGATCGGCGGCTATTTGGCTACCATTACGTCGCCCGAAGAAAACGCCTTCGTTTTTGGTCTCATTGACCTCCCTTCGTTCTGGCAGCAAAAATCTCAATACAACATCAATGAAGGTCCCTGGTTGGGTGGATTCACGGCAACGCCCCCTAACAGCTACCAGTGGGTTACCGGTGAATCATTCAGTTACCAAAACTGGAATGTGGGCCAACCAGATGGATCTGGCTACGCGGGCATAGAGGATCGTTTGCAATTCTGGAACACGCCTCTCGGCAGTCGATCACCCAAATGGAACGACATGACTGCCACATCAAAAATGTCCGGATTTGTGGTCGAATGGACAACCATTCCCGAGCAGCGGACATCAGCGTTCGCGATTGTCGCGTTGTTTGCGATTCTGATAATCGGCCGAAAACAATTGACCAAGAATTCGGATCATCAAATTCAACAGCGGTCCGTTTTGTTTTCAATTCTCCATGCATCAGCCGCGGGCGTCGTCGTGCTGCTTGGAAGTTTGTCGGCAGCGCCGTCGCTCTACGCCACGCCGGTGACTTCGGGCCTCATCGGCTATTGGCCGGCGGATGGCAATGGCGCCGATCAGTCCGGCTTCGGTCGAGATCTGACGCTCAACGGAGGTCTGGGATTTTCTTCTGGGCTAGTCGGACAATCCTTTGACTTTCAAAACAACAATGCCCAATATGCGGCGCGGCACGATCGACGATTCCGAGTTCGATTTCGGCACGTCGGACTTCACGCTGCAGGTCTGGACGAACTTCAACGCCTTTGGCACCAGCGAGCAGACGCTCATGGAGAAATTTAACGGTCCGGACGGCAATGGTTGGACGCTTACCCAGCGCAGCGGCCCCAGCCTCCACTTTTTCGTCAATGGGGGCGTCCTTCTCGAGACCGGCGAAGGAATTGCGGTTGCCAATTTCACCGCCGACGCCTGGCACGATATTATCGTCCGCCGCAATGCCAATGTGTTCACGTTGTTTTTCGACGGGAATGCCATCACGACAAATTCGGGCCTCAACCCCAATATCAATTCAGATCAGCCGTTGCGGATAGGCAACCGACAGGGGCCGCAAAGCTTTCCCATGGACGGTCGCATCGATGAAGCGGCCATTTGGAATCGCGCACTTTCTGACGCAGAGGTTTTGACCCTCTTCAGGGGCAGCGTCCCAGAGCCAAATTCGCAGGCGCTCAGCGCCCTGGGACTTGCAATGTTCGCCGCGTTCTCGCGAGCACAGCGCGCCACGACGCCATGTTCCGACTAGTTGCAAATCTACCAATGGCTAATTCTCGGGGAGACGAGAGCCAAACACTGCTCGAGCAAGCCGCGGCCGGCGATCAGGCCGCGGCACATCGACTGCTTGCTCTGCACCGGAAACGCCTGCGGGCCATGATCGCGCTACGGCTCGATCGCCGGTTGTCGGCGCGCGTTGATCCTTCCGACGTCCTCCAAGAAGCCCTCGCCGAAGCCCATCAAAAACTTCCCGAGTACCTCCGCACGCAACCCATCCCGTTTTATCCGTGGCTGCGGCAGATTGCCTGGGAGAAGATCGTGCAGTTGCATCGCCAACACCTGCTCGCCCAAGCGCGGGCCGTGACGCGCGAGGAGCAATTCAATGTGGCGCTGCCCGATCAGTCGGCGCTTGATCTGGGCCGGCGGCTTCTCGCCCGCGGGTCGAGTCCTAGCCAGCAGTTGCTGCAGCAGGAGTTGAAGGCCCGCGTGCAGACGGCGGTGCGCAGCTCGATGGGCGAGATCGCGAAGTGCTCGTCCTGCGATTCCTGGAGCAACTCTCGCTGGAGGAGGCCGCCGCCACCTTGGATCTTTCTGCGGAAGCGGTAAGATCGCGGCAACGCCGGGCGCTCAAGCGGTTTGGGGAGATCATCGACGACAAGTTCATCGGAGACCTGCCATGACGATCGATGTGGGGGTCATGCATCACACATCCGACGGAGCGCTGGATCGGGCGTTGGAAGAGGTTATCGGTCGGATTCAGGCTGGCGAGTTTGTCAATGCGGAGGCCTGCATCGCGGCGCACCCAGAATTCGCCAACGAACTGCGCAATGTATTGCCCGCGATGCAGTTGCTGGTAGCCTTTGGCGGTTCGCAGACGGGGCCATTCGACGCTACTACGACGCACCAGCTGCCTGGGACGACCACCGGGGTGCTAGGCGACTTCCGCATCGTCCGCGAAATCGGTCGCGGCGGGATGGGGATCGTCTACGAGGCCGAGCAAATCTCCATCGGCCGGCCGGTGGCCCTGAAAGTGCTGCCGTTCGCTTCGATGCTGGATGAACGCGGATTAGCCCGATTTCGAAACGAAATCCGCGCGGCGGGTCAACTGCACCACGCCAATATCGTGCCGATCTACGCGGTAGGATTGGAGCGGGGCGTCCATTTTTACGCGATGCAATTCGTCGACGGTCAGTCACTCGCCGAGGTTATCACGGAGTTGCGCAGCGCGCGATCCACGGAGCCGACAGGAGTCACGCCGGAGTCAATGGAACCCAATACATTGGCAACGGGAGACTCCGAGCGCGCGGCACTCTCCACGATTAGCACCGCGAGCGGATCCGCCTTTTTTCGCACGGTTGCTCAGCTGGGCATTCAAGCCGCCGACGCGCTTGAGCATGCGCACAGCTACGGCGTGATCCACCGCGATATCAAGCCCGCCAACCTTCTTATAGACGCGAAGGGTGGACTTTTCGTTTCCGACTTTGGCCTCGCACATCTTGAGGGAACCGCAAGCGTAACGCAATCTGGCGACCTGCTGGGAACACTTCGGTACATGAGCCCTGAACAGGCCTTGGGCAGTCAGGGGTTTCTCCACCCGCGGATGGACGTGTACTCACTGGGCGTCACGCTATACGAACTATTGACGCTACAACCAGCAGTCACCGCTACTAACCACCGCGAACTGCTCCAGCAGTTGAGCCGCCAGGAAACCAAATCGTTGCGGCGCTACAATCGTCATGTCCCCAAGGACCTTGACACGATCATTCGAGGCGCCATCGAGCCGGATGCGACTCGCCGGTATGGTACCGCAAAGGAGTTCGGCGATGATCTTAGGCGCTTCGTTGAGAACGAGCCAATTCGCCGCCGCCCAGCCGGAGCAGTTCAAATGCTATCGCGGTGGATCGCGAGACATCGGGCTACTTCCGCCGCAGTCGCAATAACTATGCTCATTTGGATGGTCGCCGCTCAGATTGCCGCGGTCCACGCGTTTCGTGCACGGGAAACAGCCCTCCGCGAGGCGACAGCACTCATGGCCGAGCGAGCCTACAACCGGGCGAGCCTGGCGCTTATCAGCGAAGACCTCGCCACCCGCGAAACGGGGTCGTTGACTGCGCGCTCGGGTCCGATGCGAGAGATTCCACGGCACGTTTTGGGGCTATACGACGTGGCTCTCGCCGCACGGCAAAAGCTCGTTGACGAGAATCCTGAATCCGGCGATTATTTCCTCGACCTCATCGCATCACGCGCAAGTTTTGGAGTCTTGCTTGCCCAGTATGGCGATGCCAAGGCGGCAAGCCACGAAATGCTTCAGGTGCTTGGATCGATTGCCCAGGCAACCTCGACTTTCACCGACTCTATTTACAGCGAGCCCATGCAGCATGAGCCAGACGCTGATTGCCGTCGGATGGCATGTGCGGTGTTATCGATGCTTGGACGAACTGATCTTGCATTGCGCGGTGCTCGCCCGCTCGGAATGACTATTGGTCCGGACGGCTTGCTTTACGTTAGTAGTCGCGGACTGGACAGCGTGCTGCGCGGTAGATCTAAGTGGCGGCACTCTTGTTGATGAATTCCGTTCGCCTAACGGACTTCTTTACCCTCACGGACTCGCCTTCGGTCCCGACGGGCGCCTCTACGTTGCTTCGGAATTTGGAAATTGCATCGTTCGATTTGAGTCTGAGAGCGGAAAATATATGGGAGCTATCGTGCCAAACGTACCTCACCCACTCGGCCTTGCCTTTGGGCCAGAAGGCGACCTGTATGTGGCATGTGGCGAGTCAAGTGAAGTCCGCCGTTATCGCAGCAATTCGGGCACGCTCATTTCAACATGGACAACCCACGGCAATGGAGGCCCCAAGGGGTTGGTCTTTGGACCGAACGGCGATTTGTTTGCCGCATGTGGGCACCACTGCATTGTAAGGTACGCAACTGATACCGGTAAATTCAGGGGCGTCTTCGCCTTGGGAGGCGAATTGGAGAATCCGATTTACATCGCGTTCGGACCGGACGGCAATTTGTACGTCGCGGGACGCGACAGTGGAGCGATTCACTGTTATGACGGCCAAACCGGAAAATTTATCAAAAATGTTGCGCCTCAAACTAAGCTTGTGTGGCCAGAAGGACTTGCCTTCCGTTCTTCCGGACAACTAATTGTCAACACCATAGCGGACGACATGCTGCTTCAGATTGATCCAAACACAGGGCATTCTCGCCAGGTTTTGCATAGCAAAATTTAGGTCCCGCTCGTTGTTTGACGGGAGTCGACGCCGCACGCGATCGGCGACAAAATCACGCCCCACATACACCGGTTTGCACCCGTCATCCGGCGCCGCCTGAGTGGATGCTCTCAAGAGCGACTGCGCCGACACCGCAATTTCTCATGTAGAGGGCGTCGCGGGGTGCCTGAGCCGGGCACTACGTACTTAAGTCATTCTCGGATGTGCCGCGGGCACACGTTCAACGAGATGCCATTACTGGAACGGACGCCTCTTCAGTGGGTGCAAAAACACACGCCCTGCGCATCACGCAGGGGCGTGTTGAATCGCTGGGCCGTCTCGATGTCCGCCGCCTCAAATCTCGGGCAGCTCGATCAAGCTCTCATTGCCGAGCCGACCTAGAATGACGTCCCGAAGGCACCCGCTGTCGCCGACGAAGAACAGGGCCTCGCCGCCACCGCCGCTCATAACGTCGACATCGTCATCGTCGAAGATCGCCCCGGCGAGAGAGTTCGAAGTCGTCAGTCTGCATTCATGGAATATATCCAAGCTTTACACCACTGGCGAAGTAACCCTGGCTTCGGCGCCCGAATCATCTACCCTTGCGCTGGTTGCCATGGGCTTTGCCGGACTAATGAGCCAGCATCGGCGTTCGCCAACTGCAAGACTGCCTGCGAGAAAACGTCTTATCAACGTCACGCGTGTCAAAACTCATGGAACGATGAAACACGTTGAGAACCGACGGCTTTTGAACCGGCTGGTCGGTGGCGTTCCTGGGACGAATGCAATCATTTGGCATTGTCATTCGTCGACTCCGCCCACGGCTAGGCGCTGCCGCCGCTGCGCGGCTGACCGACGCCAAGCCGAGCCCGATGGCGTCCCGCGCAATCATTCGCGACATTGAAAAATATAAAAGTGGACGCAGCCACGGCTGTTCGGCTCTCGGCGTTGTGGCCGCGACTTAGTTCTACAGCAAGGGTTTTAGTTTGATTCGTTTGTGTTTACGTTTCCAGGACTTATGGTGAGACTGGCGAGCAACTTTGTTGCGATGAAGATGGTATTCGGTGAGTCGCATTGCATCGGCTTCGGTCATCGTGGGCCGGCTCATAGTGGCCTTCATCAGCTCCAGGGCCAGCGGCAACGTCAGCTCGGGCATCTCTTCCTGGAGCTCGTGTTTGGTCGTGGTCATGAACAAGTGAGCCAGGGCCACCATGGTCATGTGATGGTGCCAACTGGTCCAGGCACGAGCTTCGTAGTCCGACATGCCAAAGTCGCCTTTGCCGTCTTCAAAGAACTCTTCCACCCGCCAGCGGGTTCCCGTGACCAAAGCCAGTGTTTCCAGAGGCGTGCTCTCGTCGGCGTCGGAGACGTAATATTTCACTTCCGGTTTCTCGGCCAGACTGCGGCGAATCACGAGCCACACGGGCGGACCCGGTTTCTTGTGTCGCATCGCCCAGACGCGCACGCGCGCGAACTCGAAGGCCAAGGGGCCTTTGGCTCGTTGACAACTGGAGAACTTGCCACGCGTCGGGCGGCAACGATTCGGCAACCTCCTTCACGCTGCGGACGCTGTCCCGGCGCGGGTTCTTCGGCGGCCGGCCGTTGCCGCACCCGAGCGCATCTGCGTACTCGGATCCTCGGTCCACACGCTGGTGTTGACGGGAACTTCGACGACATATCGTTGGCCATCTCCTTCGAGCGCGTCCAGGAAGTTGCCGTCGCGGCCGTACAGTTCGTCGGCCGTAATCCAGTCGAACGCGACGTGCCCCGCTGCGCACGTGCGGCGGATTTGCTCGGTCGCCATCTCGGGCTTGGTTTGAAACTTCACCTCCTCCGGGACGCGCATCTTCGGCGACGCTCTCGATCTCCGACCCACGTTTTCGGCAGGTAGAGCCCGTGATCCAACAGCGCCGTTCCGGCCGGCGCCACGCCGATCAGATAGACGCCGACTTGACAGTTTTCTTTCTTGCCCAGCCGACCGCACCATTGTCGCGCCACGCCGCAACTTTCCGGTCCGCTCTTGACGAACGCCGATTCATCCACCACGCCGACTGTGCCCAGCACCAGGCCGAAGTGCTTGGCACGAGTTCTTCGGCGAACACGTCCTGGATTTTCCCCTGCACGCTGCAAGCCTGCCACGGCGAGAGGGTCAAGAATTCTTGCAAAGCAACCACCTCGTTCTGCGAGGGCGGACTACTGTCGCGTGCCGTCGAGAACCTGAGCGCGATGCGTTCCACGTTCTTTCGGCCTTCCCCAAGAATCAGCCCCTGCAGATAAACCAGCGAATGAGCCTTCGCTTCCCTGCGCCCGAAACAACACTCGAATCGCAGTGACCCGATGAAAACACGTTACTTTCCTTGCGCAGTGCACACCCTGTTCGTTGCCATGGAGAGGTCCTCCTGACTTCAACTCCGAAACAACGAACCGGCCAGTTCTTACGACGACCATGGATCACCACAGATATACGTCCAAATCACAGAAAAACTCAACAGCGAAAACCCTTGCTGTAGAATTAGAACCTATCCCAGAACTGCCCTCGGAAGGGGGTCAGGCACAATTTGCTCCGAAGACTGCGCGAATTGAGCCAGACCCCGGGCGGTTTTGGGATCGGCTCTTAGGCGGCCCGTCGCCCCGAGCTTCAATAGGTCAGCCCGTAGCCAAACGCGAACAGCGGATCGTAATCCGCATCGCCCACGTTGATCGGATGCTGATCCGCGCGGCGCGGCCAGGTGAACGAGAGCTTGCCGGTGGGCTTATAGTCGCCGAATAGCACGTCGGCCACGCCGGCGCCTTCGGTGCCCGGCAGCCAGGCGACGAGCACCGCGTCGGCCGCGTCCAGCACCTTGTCGACGACCACCGGCCGGCCGCAGAGAAGCACGACGACGACCGGCAGTCCGGATTGCTTCATCGCGCGCAGGGCTTCGAGGTCCTCGGCCGGCAGGCCCAAATCTTTGGAGTCGCCCAGCCCCTCGGCGTAGGGTCGCTCGCCGACGACCACGACGCCCACGTCGGCGCCCGCGCCGCCCTTGCCGGCGGCGTCGTAGGTGACTTTCGTCGCGGGGCCGGCGGCGCCGCGGAGGGCGGCCAGAATAGTCGTGCCGTGCGTCGTTACGGGGCCGGGCTTGCCTTGCCATTCGATAGTCCAGCCGCCGCACTGGATGCCGATGTCGTCGGCGGCCCGGCCGGCGACGTGAATGTGGCCCGACTTTTTCGACAATGGCAGCTCGCCGCCCTTGTTCTTGAGGAGCACGACCGACTGGCGCACGGCGGCACGCGCCACCTGGCGCCGCTCGTCGGAGCCGAAGTCGGCGTGCAGCGTGCGATCGGCCAGTGGCGACCGCTGGGGATCGAGCAGCCCCATGGCCGCCTTGACGCGCAGGATGCGCCGCACGGCGTCGTCGATCCGCGTCATGGGCACGCTGCCCTCCTCGACCAGCTCGGTCAAGAGCGTGATAAATTTGCGATATTCATTGGAGATCATGACCATGTCCATCCCGGCGTTGATCGAAGTCTTGATCGCGGTTTTGTAATCGGGATCGATCTGGTCGACGGCGTTGTAATCGGAGATCAGAAAGCCCGCGAACCCGAGGTCGCCTTTCAACACGTCCGTCAGCAGATGCTTGTTGGCGGAGCACTTCACGCCGTTGAAACTGCTGTAGGAGGGCATGATCGTCCCCACGCCGGCCTGGACGGCGGCCTTGTAGGGCGGCAAAAACAATCGCCGCAGCGTCGCCTCGTCGCACCGCACGTCGCCCTGGTCGAGGCGCAGCGGATGCTCGCGATCGAAGCCCGGCGAGCCGCTCACTCGCATCTCAGCCACCGTCCCCCCGTCGCCGATGAAGTGCTTCGCGCAGGCCAAAATCCGCGTCGGGTCGGACAGGCGATCGCCTTGAAACCCACGAACAGCCGCGGCGCCTAGCTCGGCCGTCAGTTGCGCGTCTTCGCTGAAACCTTCATACGTGCGACCCCAACGATCGTCGCGCGGCGTCGTCACGCAGGGAGCGAAGGTCCAATTAATGCCCGTCGCCCGCACCTCCAACGCCGTGATCCGGGCAATTTCTTCGACGAGCTTCGGATCGCGCGTGCAGCCCAGGGCGATGTTGTGGGGAAAGATGACCGCCCCCAGCACGTTGCTGTGTCCGTGAACGGCGTCGATGCCGTAGACCAGCGGAATCTTCAACCGCGTCTTCAGCGCCGCTTGCTGGCAGGCGTCGTAAGCGTCGGTCCAGGCCTCCAGCGAGTTGCCTGCCTTGGGATCGGAATTGCCGCCGCTGAAGATGGAGCCCAGCTTCAGTTCGGCAATCGTGTCGTAGGTGCCCAAGGCGCCGATCTCGGCTTGAGTCATCTGGCCGATCTTTTCGGCGAGCGTCATTTTCGCCACGAAGGCGTTGGCCTGGTCGTCGAACTTAGCCAGCGCCGCCGGGCCTGGGTCGCCGGCCGTCGCGGCGGACGCCATGCGGCAGCCTAGCGCCAGCCACGAGATCGCCGTCGCCAGGCAGAGCGCCGACCGGCGAGGGACGACGCCCGCGCGAGAATGAGACTGACCCAGAAAACATCGCCGAAAACCTATCATTGCATGCCTTCGCCGGAAGAAAGGAGGGGTGGCTAAGGAGGTACTTTGTAGCATAAAACTGGTCCCGCCGCGATTGGGCGCCGAACCCCACGGGGCGACGCGCCCGAGCTGGTTGACAGCCCTTCGGGGAGACAGGCATGATTGTAATTGCGCGGGCCGAGGGCCGCGCTGTGTTTCGGCGCTCAATCCAGATCGTGCTGTGGAATGCAGACCGAAGCCTCGTATAACTGCGACCAGTGCGGGGAGGAGATCGTCGTGCCCGTCGATCTGTCGGCCGGCAGCGATCAGACATACGTCGAGGATTGCCCGGTGTGCTGCCATCCGCAAGTCATCCACGTCGAAATCAGCCCCGACGGCGAGGTGCAGCTGCGCGGCGAGGGCGAGTGAGGTCCCCATGAAGCAACCCCTCGCGCCTCCGCCGGGAACGAAGGTTAAGCTCGAAAACTTCGATCCTCGCCGTGGCCCCGGCGACGGGGACAAGGAAGCGGGCGAAGCCGAGGGCCGCGCCAACGCCCAGGTGATCGGCGAGTTGGCCTACCGATTGTATGCCGAGGACCGCCGCGCGCTGCTCTTGGTTCTGCAAGGCATGGACACCTCCGGCAAGGACGGCACGATCCGCCATGTGCTGACCGACGTCAGCCCGCAGAGTTGCCTCGTTAACTCGTTCAAAGCGCCGACCAGCGAGGAGCTGGCCCACGACTTTCTCTGGCGGATCCACAAGGCCGTCCCGCGTCGCGGGCAGGTCGGCATCTTCAATCGCTCCCACTACGAGGACGTGCTCATCGTCCGCGTGCACAAACTCGTCCCCGACCACCAGTGGCGAAGCCGATACGATCGGATCAACGAGTTCGAGCGACTGCTGGTCGACAGCGGCGTAACGATCGTCAAGTGCTATCTGCACATCAGCCGCGAGGAGCAGCGCGAGCGCCTGCAAGCGCGGCTCGACGATCCGACGAAGCTCTGGAAATTCCGCCGCGAGGACATTGCCGAGCGAAAGCTGTGGGACGACTACCAACGAGCGTACGACGACGCCCTGACGAAGTGCAACACCGAGTACGCCCCGTGGCACATCGTGCCGTCGGACCGCAAGTGGCTCCGCAATCTGCTGATCAGCCAGATCGTGCGCGAGAAGCTTGAGGAAATGAACCCGCAGTTCCCCGAACCCGAGGAAAGCCTGGCGGGGTTGAAGGTGGAGTAAGCGGCTGGGAATCCAGGGCGGCGGCCCGTATGCGGGTACGAATCAAAACTGCATTAAGAGCATTCAACAAAGAATCGTTCCGCCAAATTCGCCAAGAAGATTTTCGGAATTCCTGGCTCGCTCGGCGCTCTTGGAGTCCTTGGCGGTTCAATTTGCTACGTAGTCAAGAGTCATCGGCTCGCTTGAGACAACGCCGACCGAAGCACAGGGCAGGCGATGCTGCCGACTCTCACCGCGCCGCAAATGTCGTTAGTCAGCGTGCATTTTACGGAAAACTGTCGAATTTGCGACATCCGGGCCGGAGACTCGTCCCACGGGCGGCAGGCGCGTATAACTATACCGACGTGAAAAGTCGCCCAGACGCGGCCTTTCAAGCGAGTAACCGGTTTTCACATCCTCCGGAGGATCAGGCATGAACAGGCTTGTTGCAGTCATGGGAGCGCTCGTGTGTGCGGCGCTCGTCGCGGGCGAGATGGCGAATCGACAGGCGACAGCCGCCGATTCGACAACGCCTGCCGAGAAACGCGTGTCGAAAAAATTGACCGTGGGCGACGCGGCGCCGCAGTGGAAAGATCTTAAGGGAACCGACGACAAGGCCCATAGCTTCAAAGAACTCGCCAAGAGCAAAGCCGTGGTAGTCGTTTTCACCTGCGATCATTGCCCGGTGGCTCAGGCCTACGAGCAGCGGCTCGGCGAGTTTGCCAAGGAGTATAAGGACAAGGGCGCCGAGCTGGTGGCGATCAACGTCAGCCTCGGCGAGGCCGACAATCTCGCGAAGATGAAGCAGATCGCCAAAGAAAAGGGCTTCGACTTTACCTACGTCATGGACCCGTCGCAGGATATCGGCCGCGCCTACGGAGCGACGGTGACGCCGCATGTGTTCGTGGTCGACGGTAAGCAGAAAGTGGCCTACATGGGCGCTTTCGACGACAACATCGACGCCGGCAAAGTCCAGAAGCACTACGTGCGCGACGCGGTCGACGCCCTGCTGGAAGGCAAGACGCCGAAAGTCGCCGTCACCCAGCAGTTTGGCTGCGGCATCAGCTATGAGTAAGCGAGCTGTCTGGCCGGCCAGCGCCGCGCGGTGCGCGGCGCTGGCCTGGCTGGCGACCGGTCTGGCCGGCTGCGGCCGTCCGGCGGCGACGGATTCGACGTCCGACTCCGTGCCGCAAAGCGCCGCAGATTCCGCGTCTGTTTCTGCGGCCAGCTCCGCGCCGAACTCAGCTGCCGACGCCAGCGCAGCGACGACGCCCGTCGCCGTGAAAACCAGGGTCGTCGACCGCGCCGGCTACGACGCGGCCATTGCCGCTCAGCACGGCAAACCCGTGTTAGTAGATTTCTGGGCGACCTGGTGCATTCCGTGCCTGGTGCAATTGCCTCACACGGCGGAGCTGGCCAACCAATTTGGCGACAAGCTGGCCGTCGTCACCGTGAGCATGGACGATCCGAGCGGCCCGCTAAAGGTGCAGCATGAGCTGCTCAAGCGAGGCGCAGCGAAGCTCATCAACTTGATCAGCCTGCCCACAGGCCCCCAGGGGATGGAGGCGTTCGAGATCGAGGGCGGCGCATTGCCCCATTACAAGCTGTACGACCGCACCGGCAAGCTGCGGCGCACGTTCGCCCTCGATCCCGCCGCCGAGAAGCAATTCACGCCCGACGACGTTGCGGCGGCCGTCGCGGAGCTGGTGAAGGAGTGACTCAACCCCTGCGAGCGTCGGCCGCGGCGCGGCGCATTGCGCTGGCGTTTCTTGTGCTGCTCTTTGTCGGTTCGGGGTTCCTACACTTCGTGCGACCCGCGCCGTTTGTCGCCATTGTGCCGTCGTATCTGCCGGCCCCGCGGGCACTGGTATTCATCAGCGGAGCCTTTGAGATTCTGGGCGGCGTCGGCTTGCTCGTGCCTCGGCTGCGCCGCTTGGCGGGACTTGGCCTGATCGTCTTGCTGTTGGCGATTTATCCCGCCAACATCAATATGGCTCTCAACGATCTGCCCTTTGGTCAGGTGCGTCTGCCTTGGTGGGGGCACGCAATTCGACTGCCGCTGCAGTTTTTCTTCATCTGGATGACTTGGTGGGTTTCGCAAAGTCAGGCCGCGCCAACGCCGGCGGCCGGGAGCGCATGAGGCCTCCGCCGCGGGCTCTGCAATCTTGCCTGCCGGCGCGCGGCCGGGTAATATCGCGCAGCGTTCTGGCGCACAGGCGCGTCCGCGGCGGGTCTGGTGATGGGTCAGTTTGAATGTAGTCTTCTCGCTCCGCGAGAAGATTCCCCTCTCGCGGAGCGAGTGGGCTACAATTTTTCCGCACACTGACCCACTACCGCGGGTTTTGACCACCATGATCGACGCCCCAGGAATCTAGGATGCCGCGGCGCGGGAAATCTCGAACGGCGCAACGCGACGGGCGCCAATCGCGCCCCGATCCCATCGCGGCCCTCCGCGAGCCGGGCTATTTGCTCTTTCTCCTGGCCTCCCTGTTGTCGACCACCGGCAACCAGATGCGGGCGACCGCCGTCGGCTGGGAGGTGTACGAACGCACTCACGCGCCGCTCAGCCTCGGGCTAATCGGGCTGGTGCTCGCGCTGCCGGTGCTGCTCTTGGCGCTGCCGGCCGGCGCCGCGGCCGACCGCTACTCGCGGCGCGCGATCATCATGCTCTCCCAAGCCGGCCTCGCGGCCAGCGGGCTGGGGCTCGCCTGGGCGTCGTGGACCAAGGCGCCGATTGCGTGGATGTATGTCTTTCTGTTGGGTACGGGCGTGTTTCGAGCGCTGGGGTGGCCCGCTTCCACCGCAATTGTCCCTAGTCTTGTGCCGCCGAAGGTTTTCCCCAACGCCGCCATGTGGCGCAGCATCGGCTTTCAACTTGCCGCCACGCTCGGCCCGTTGGCCGGCGGACTGCTGCTGCGGTGGTGGAGTCCGGCGGCGATTTACCTCTTCGACGCCGCTTCGAGCGTAATTCTCGTCGCCTGCCTCACCGCCATCCGTCCTCGAGCGTACCAGCGCAGCGCCGAACCTCATTCTTGGCACAGCCTGATCGAGGGCATTCGCTATCTCGGGCGCCAGCCGATCCTGCTCTCGTCGATGACGCTCGACATGGTAGCCGTGCTCTTCGGCGGCGCCACGGCGCTGTTGCCCATCTACGCCCAGGACGTGCTACACGTCAACGAAACGAGCTTCGGTTGGATGCGGGCCATGCCGTCGATCGGAGCGATCACCATGGCGCTGACGCTCGCCATGCGCTCGCCCTTTCGCCGCGCCGGTCATGCGCTGATCGGCGCGGTCATCGCCTTCGGCGTGGCGACCATCGTGTTCGGCGTCTCACGGTCCTATCCGCTGTCGCTTGTGGCCCTGTTCGCGCTCGGCGCCGCCGACAACATCTCTGTCGTCATTCGGGCGACTGTCCTGCAACTCTTGACGCCCGACTCCATGCGCGGCCGCGTCTCGGCCGTCAGCACCATCTTCATCGGCACCAGCAACGAAATCGGCGAGCTGGAATCTGGCCTCGCGGCTCAATGGCTCGGCGCCGTGGCCGGACATCCACTGGGCACGATCTTGGCCGTCGCCGGCGGCGGCGTGATGACGCTCGTGACCGTCGCCGTCGTCGCCGCCATCTGGCCGGAGCTGGTGCGCCTGGGCTCCCTCGAGCATCTGGAGCCGCCCGAACCCGGGGAGGTGGTTGTGTAGGCGACCGTCCACGCGCCGCCGGGGAGGGAACCAATCGTAAATTGAGATGCAACAGATTTAGAGCCTAACACAATGAATAAGAACGCCAAGAGCAAAGCGCAAGAGCACAAGAAGAGGGGATTAACCACCAAGGCACAAAGGCACGAAGGAAGGACAAAGAGAAATACGGGGAGTTAAACCACTGATCGGCCGTGATAAACGCTAATGAGAAAGGGATTGGATTTATTGGCGTCCATGAGCGTTCATGAGCGATTAGGAGTTTATTCGTCTTTCTTTGTGTCCTTTGTGCCTTTGTGGTTGCATTGTCTTATTCCTTGGCGTCATTGGCGGTTCAATTTGTTAGCCATTAATCGAATCGGTCCGGAATTCATGACCCTCGGGGCGGCAACAGGTACAGCGTCATGGCGAAGATCAGGTACACCACCAGCACCAGCACCCCCACAAACCACGCCGAGCGCCCGCTGTTCGTTACCAGACAGGCCGTCATGGCAGCGATCAGCATCATCACCACCGCGCCCGGCCAGAAATGCAGATCCATCGGCGTCGGGCCGAGCACGTAACTGAGCAGCACCAGCACGGGCGCGACGAACAGTGCGATTTGCGACGCGCTGCCCAGGGCGATGCCCACGCTCAAGTCCAACCGATTCTTGCGGGCGCCGGAAAACGCCGAGCCCATCTCCGCCGCTCCGCCCACCAGCGCCACGACGATAAAGCCCACGAATGCGGGGGTCATCCCGAACGCCAACGCGGCCTCCTGCACCGACTCGACGAACACTTCGCTTACCAGCGCGACCAACACCGTGACGCCTGCCAGCGTGGCCAATGCCAGCCCCATCGGCCACGGCGTTTCTCCAACCTCGACGGCCGCCGCGCTGGCAAACATTTCTCGGTGCGTCTTGAGCGAGAACAGCAGGCCCAATCCGTAAGCGACGATGAGCAGCACGGCCAGCCCCACGCTCAATTTCTGAGTAAACGCCGCGCCTGTCGCGGAGTCCGCTTCGGCAACAGCCGAAGGAATCAGCAGCGCCACCGTCGCCAGGAAAAGCAATCCTGCCTGAAACCGCGCGCCGACGCGATTGAATTCCTGCATGTGGTGCTTCAGCCCGCCGAGCAGAAACGAAGCGCCCAACACAAACAACGTGTTGGTGACAATCGCGCCGGCGATAGACGCTTTCACCAACATGTATTGCCCGGCGCAAGGCAGCGAGCGCGATGACCAGTTCGGTCAGGTTCCCCAGCGTCGCATTGAGCAGGCCGCCAACCGCATCGCCCGTCTTGGCCGACACGGATTCGGTAGCGTGACTCAGCAGCGCCGCCAGCGGCACGATGGCCAATACGGACAGCACGAACAGCAGCGTGTGCGCTTCGGGCTTGAGCGCCTGGGCGGCAAACACTGCGGGCACGACGCCCAGCAGCCAGAGCAGCGGGTTGTGGCGAATTTCTTTCAACAACGGATTCATGGCAGGCGTTCGTTTCGCTTACGGAAGTTTTGGCGCCGAGACGAAGGGACATTGCTAACGATTTTCATTTCGCCCAATGCGAGCCGACTTGCTTGCGACCAAGGCGCTAATCAACCCGGCAACCAGGACGGCCAGATACAGTTGCCCGGTCATGGCTTCGACCCACGATAGCGTGCGCGCGGGTATCGACACGGGAGTTACGTCGCCGTATCCGACCGTGGTCAGCGTCACGAAGCTGTAGTAGATGAAGACGCTACGGCTGTATTCCCCCTGTTCCATCTGAGGCCTTACCGAATCGCCAAGTTGAAATGATTCCGGATTTGCTGCATAGATCATCACATACGTCAGGGCGCAGGCGACGCCCAGCAATAGGTACCCGCAAATTGCGCCAAAGATGCTGTCCAAGGCGACCTCTTGCGACACCAGGATCGATTGGATGATCTTGCCGGCAACCGCTACAAAGAATAGTGCGCCGATGGCGTGCCCGGCAGTCACGCTGGCGACCTGTGCGGACGAGGTAAGAAGGTGACCGCCCGTCGATAGCGCCGCAGCGGGAATCAACAGGATACACGCAATGCCCCGCCAGACTTTTTCCTGCGCCAACGCGAGTACCAGCATTAACATGACGAGAGCAAACAGGGCGTCAAACAGCGGTCCCACGTCGTCGACGCCCGCAACGATGGGCTGGAAGACAAGTAAGATCAGCAGCGCGACGAGCAGAAACAGGTATCGCCATTGGCGAAACATGATTACGAGAGGATGCATGGGACCGCCGCAACTAAAGGCGTTCGCGAGGTTGTGCTAAAGGGACAACTTTAGACCTCATCGGCATGGACTGTCGAATGCACCTCTCGCGAGCAATTCGTTCATCGCTACCGTTAGAACTTCTCAGGCACAAATCTGCGTCCCTTTAATGCGTCCTGATCATCGTACGCGCCTTTTTCCGAGCGTTTGGGCAGTTCGATCTCTTCCTGTGGCAGTTTTTCATAGGGAATCTGGCTCAACAAATGGGCAATGCAGTTGAGCCGGGCACGCTTCTTGTCGTCGGAGTGCAGAATATGCCACGGTGCGTGCTTGGCGTCGGTGGCGTCGAGCATCTGGTCACGCGCACGGGAATACTCGTACCAGCGTTCGCGGGAAGGCAGGTCCACGGGGCTGAGCTTCCACTGCCGCAACGGGTCATTGATGCGCGCCAGGAATCGCCGCTCCTGTTCTTTGTTGGATACCTCCAGCCAATACTTGAGGAGCATGATGCCGCCCTCGACGATGTACTTCTCGATTTCCGGGCACAATTCGAGGAAGTGTTGATGCTGCGCTTTCGTGCAGAACCCCATCACATGCTCGACCCCGGCGCGGTTGTACCAACTACGGTCAAAAATCACGATCTCGCCGGCAGCCGGGAAATGTTGCATGTACCGTTGCATGTACATCTGGCTCTTTTCCCGATCCGAGGGGGCCGGCAGCGCGACAACGCGAAACACGCGCGGGCTGACGCGCTCGGTGATGGCGCGGATGGTTCCGCCCTTGCCCGCGCCGTCACGTCCCTCGAAGACGATAATGACGCGCAGTCCCTTGGCCTTCACCCACGCCTGGAGCGCGCAGAGCTCGGCCTGAAGGCGTCGCAGCTCCTTGTCATACTTCTTACGATCCAGCTCGGATTCACGGTCGTTCTTGTGTTTCTTGGACATGCGGCATGTGCCTTTCGTATCTTGAACGATGAAATCAGCCGCCAATCTGGCCGAACAGCGGGCCCTCCGTGCCCTTGTCCTAATAGCGACCCCTGCGGTAGGGCAAACCGCGGTCGCCAAGCCAAGAGTCACTCGCGGCGATCGACGTCCGCCTTGGAATCAAGATGCGATAACGCCGGTCGAGAGCTGCCCGCAGCAGCGTCAGGACAATCACGGAGGCCGTCAACACGATGTTCTCCCAGTCGCACCATCGGTTCAAAACTCTACGCCGTACTTCTGCGTCAGCGTTCGACGAAGGTCGGCCGTGGCATTGTCGATGAGCTGCCAACCCTGAATGCGCGTGTCGTAAGCGCTGGCCATTTCCTCCTTCTTGGCCTGCGAGCGATCCGCGGCGCGCGAGTAGGCGTCGCTTCCGTAGTCGTAGCCGCCATAGTATCCGCCGCCCTCGTTGGCCCGGACCCCGGCGCGGATGCCGGCTTGCTGTTTGGAGACGACCATGATGCGAAGCGTCTCGGCCAATTTGTCGCCGTAGTCGAGCAACAGCTCATCCACGTGTAGGATTGGCAACTCGTCGATGCGGCGGGCGTAGCGCTCCATCCAGGCCGAGGTGGCGCCATTGGCTTCCTTGAGTCCCCTGCGTAGGTCTTTCACTAGCACCTGGGTCGCTTTGAAGTAGGTGAGCGATCGCTCGCGGACTTCGCTCTCGCTGGGTTTCTTTGGATCCGTGGATGGGGCCTCAGTGGAGTTCAGATCGGCGGCGGGTAGTTCGACGACGCTGAACAGACGGCGCTGCGCGTCGGTCGAGAGGTCGCCGCGCATGCGGATGGCATGGTCGGTGAGCGAATCGTCCCACGCCTTCAGCTCATCTGTCTGGAAGCCCATGTTCCCCAGCGCCTCGATCACCAGTTGCTTGGCGAAGGGCTTGAGCGGGGCGACGTCCTCGCCGAAATCAATCTGCAACTGCCCCTGCGATTTTTCGCCCACTGCCACGCGCAACGTAACCCCGCGAAGGCTTGCCACCACCTTGGCTATGCTGGCGGCGTCGGCTTTTGTCTCCTTAAACCATGCGGCGTCGGACAGCTTTTTTTGCACCTCGCTCGAGCTGAGAACGTCGGTCAAGTCGATGGCGTACAGCATCTGCACGCGATCGTTGACCTGTGGCAGCGCCGACTGCAGATATTCGCTTAACTCCGGACGCGTGCTGCGGCGCGCGAACGAAATCCAGCGCGACAAGAATTGCCGGTCCGCAGGACGGACGGCGGCTAACAGCCTGTCTTCAAGCGCGGCAAACGCGACGCCGTGGGGCGTGAACGCCGTGCTGACGCCGTTCACCTCGTCCACCTGGCCGCCTTCGCTGCGGGCGATGGAGCGAATCGAGACGGGCTCCGCCATATCCATGACGGCCAGCTCCCAGGCGCCGATAAAATCATTTTCCGGATTCAAGGCGGCGCCCAAGGCCAGTTTCTTGGCTTCGGGGGGAAGAAAAATCGGGCGTTCCACGTAGGCGGACTCGAGCTTGGCCGCCCAGCCTTGTTGGCGCGCTAAGGGCGTTGCGAGGGTTTTCTCGACGTCGATCAGCACCAAGGCGTTCGCGTCGGCGGGGATGCGCCGCGCCAAATCGGCGAATTCTCCCGCGTGAGACCGAGAAATGCTCGCGCAGAACAGTACAACGGCGACAATCGAACAATGCCGGCGCTATTCATCTCCGATCCCCCTTGGCGCACGATGACTTCTTGAAGGCCAGTTTGGACTTCAAGCCGGGCTCGAACATGGCGATCACGCTTTTGCGGAAACGTAGCGAAGAGAATCGCCTGCACTCTGTTAACATAGAGCATCGGCGCGGTCAGCGGAATGGGCGACGTGGAACCGGGCCTCGTCGTCCAGTGGCTTGCCGGCGTCGCCGGCCATCCACTGGGGACTATCCTGCCCGCCGCCGGTGGCAGCGTGGTGACGATCCTGACCCTTACCGTCGTCGCCGCCATCTGGTCCGAGTTAGTACGCGTCTGCTCACGCGCGCTTGATCGACACGGCGCCGAATGCCAGTTATCATGGCGAGGTTATGAGCTTTCGCACATTAATCTTTTGGCATGCGTTTCATTCGCGGTTGAGCCTGTCCGCTGCCGTAGCGCTGACCATCGCCGCAGGGTGTTCGCCGCCCGCCAGCGAAACGCTCGCGCCGAAGTCGCCGGAAGTTATCGTCGCCCAACCGCTCGTCAAAGAAGTCGCCCCAGCGCTGCAGTTCACCGGTCGGACCGAGGCCGTCAACCGAGTCGACGTCAAAGCGCGGGTCTCTGGCTACTTGGAAAAAGTGGGTTTCACCGACGGCGCCGTCGTCAAGTCGGGCGACCTCTTATTCCAGATCGATCCGCGACCGTACCAGGCCACGCTGGCCCAAGCTCAGGCGTCGGTGGCCGAGGCCCATGCGGCGCTTGAGAAAACGGAAGCCGACGTGCGCCGCGCCGAGCCGCTGGTTGCCTCGCGGGCAATTTCACGCGAGGAATACGACCTGCGCGTCGCGCAACGCGATTCCGCGTTGGCGGCGGTCGACGCCGCCAACGCCCGCGTCAACGCCGCCCAGCTCGACCTGGAATTCACCGCCATCACCGCGCCCATCGACGGCCGCATCAGCAGAAGTAATGTGACTAAGGGAAACCTCATCACCCAAGCCGAAGGCGCTGTGCTGACGACCATCGTCCAGATCGACCCGGTCTATGTGTATTTCGACGTCGACGAACGCGCCATGCTGACGGTCAAAGGCGCGCGAGCCGCCGAGGGGAAGCTAATCCAGACGGGCGACGTCTCGGCGGAAAAGATACCGATGGAAGTCGGACTGGTGACTGAGGACGGCTATCCGCATAAGGGCATTCTCGACTTCTTCGACAACCGCGTCGACCCGACCACCGGCACCTTAAAAGTGCGCGGCAGGATCTCGCAGCCCGAGAACCCGTTGGTCGGCGGACTTTTTGTGCGCGTTCGCGTGACCACCGGGGCGCCTCGATCGACCATGTTCGTGGCCGAGCGCCTTGGGCATCGACCAGGGGCAGCGGTTCGTCTATGTGATCGACCAGGACAACAAGGTCCAATATAAGGCGGTCACCGCCGGCGCCAGCCAGGGCGGCTTGCGGCGCGTGGAGTCGGACTTGCCGGCCGACGCATGGATCGTGGTCAACGGCGTCCAGCGAGTGCGGCCGGGCATCGTCGCGGCGCCCCAACGAGCGGCGATGACCGATTTCGTCGCCGCCCCGGCCGCCGCGCCCGCGCCGGTCAACGCGCCCAGCGGCGCCGCAGCGCCAGCCGCAGACTCGTCGAGCCGCTGACGCATGCTCTCCCATTTCTTCATCGACCGGCCGATTTTTGCCACGGTGCTGTCGATCGTCATCGTGATCCTCGGCGGCGTCGCGGCGGTCACCCTGCCGATCGCCCAGTACCCCGACGTGACCCCGCCGACGGTGTCGGTCACCGCGTCCTATCCCGGCGCCAGCGCCCAGGTCGTCGCCGACACGGTCGCCGCGCCCATCGAGCAGCAGGTCAACGGCGTCGAAGACATGCTCTACATGCAGTCCCGGTCCACCAACGACGGCGCCATGACGCTCGACGTCACCTTCAACCTCGGCACCGACATCGACATGGCCCAGGTGCTCGACGCAAAACCGCGTGTCGATCGCCGAGGCGCAAGCTGCCCGATGAAGTGAAGCGGCAGGGCGTCACGACCAAGAAAAAGTCGCCCAGCATCCTGCTGTGCGTCAATCTGATCTCGCCCGACGCGGCCGCTATGACCAGCTCTACATCAGCAACTACGCCACGATCCAATCAAGGACGCGCTGGCCCGCGTTGAGGGCGTCGGCGACGTCACGCTCCTGGGCGGCCGCGACTACAGCATGCGGGTCTGGCTCGACCCGGAGAAGCTGGCCACGCGCAACCTGACCGCCGGCGACGTGGTGAAGCCCTGCAGCGAGCAGAACGTGCAGGTGGCCGCCGGGCGCATCGGCCAGCCGCCCGTGCCGGCGGGGCAGCAGTTTCCAATACACCATCAACACGCTCGGCCGGCTGCTCGACGCCCGAGCAATTCGACGACATCATCATCAAGACCGGCGCGGGACGGCCAGATCATGCGGCTCCGCGAGATTGGCCGCGTCGAGCTCGGCGCCAAGAACTACGACGTCAACTGCTATCTCGACGGCAAGCCGAGCGTCGCCCTGGCCGTGTATCCAACTGCCCGGCTCCAACGCCCTCGACGACCGCCGAAGCGGTGCGACATCGGATGGAGGAGCTCGAAGCGCGATTCCCCGAAGGGCATCGACTACGCATCGTCTACGACACGACGGTGTTCGTCGAAGAGTCGATCGCAAGTCTATCACACGCTCTTCGAGGCGTTCGTGCTGGTGTTCATCGTGGTGCTGGTGTTCCTGCAGGACTGGCGGGCGACGATCATCCCGATGATCGCCGTGCCGGTGTCGCTGGTCGGCACGTTCGCCGTCATGGCCATGCTGGGCTTCTCGCTCAACAATCTGTCGCTGTTCGGCCTGGTGCTGGCGATCGGCATCGTCGTCGACGACGCCATTGTCGTCGTCGAAAACGTCGAGCGCTGGCATGAGCGAGGGCCTGTCGCCGCGCGACGCCGCCCGACAAGGCGATGGACGAAGTCACCGGCCCGGTGATCGCCATCGCCCTGGTGCTCGGTGCCGTGTTCATCCCGACGGCGTTCATCGCCGGCATCAGCGGCCAGTTCTACAGGCAGTTCGCCCTGACGATCGCGGCCTCGACCATCATCTCGGCGTTCAACTCGCTGACGCTCAGCCCGGCCCGTGCGCGATGCTCTTCAAAGCCGCACGGCCACGGCGAGCACGCGAGGCCGCTGCCGCACGCGCGGCATCGTCGTGCTCGGCGGCGCTGCTCGCGACGCTCTTTTCGCCTGAACGCTACGCTGGTCGAGGCTGGCCCAGCCTGGCCGGCGGCACGGCGGCCCGAGCGGCGGCGCCGGTCTGCGTTCATGCGTGCATCGCGTTCATTGCCGGCGGCGCCGCCGGCTGGTTCGTCAGCGGCTCGTCAACCGCGTGCTCAGCGGCTTCTTCGGGCGTTCAACTGGTCGTTCGACTGGTATCCGCGACGGCTATGGTCGGCGCCACTGCGGCGTTCCTGCGATCGGTCGTCCTGTCTGCGTCTACGCCGGCCTGATCGCGCTGACCGTCGTCGGCTTCACGCAACGTTCCCGTTGGCTTCATCCCCGAACAGGACAAGGGTTACCTGGTCGTCGAGCCCAACTGCCCGACGGCGCCAGCCTCGAGCGGACCGACGACGTGGTGCAGCCGCTCACCGAGATCGCGCTCGACGACGGGGCGTGGCGCACATGATCGGCGTGCCCGGCTATTCGGTCCTAACCGGCACCAACATCACCGAACGTCGGCGGCATGTTCGTCATTCTCAAGCCGTTCGAGGAGCGCGCCGGCCACGGACCTGTACGACCGAAGCGTCGCCGCCCAGCTGCGCGCGCCAGTTCCGAAGATGCTGGAGCGCACGGTCGGCGTGTTCGGCGCGCCGCCCGTTGACGGCCTGGGCAGCACCGGCGGCTTCAAGCTCCAGGTGCAGGACCGCGGCGACGCCGGACCGTAGGCCTTGCAGGAGCGCGGTGCAGTCCGTCGCCCGAGCGGCCGCGCGCTGAACCGGGCTGGCCGGCCTGTTCAGCAGTTACACGCGCCAATCAGCCGCAGATCTACGTCGACGTCGATCGCGCCAAGGCCAAGAGCATGCGGCGTCGATCTGACCGCGTCAACCAGACCCTGCAGGCCTACTCGGCTCGGCGTACGTCAACGACTTCACCCGCTTCGGCCGCAACTGGCAGGTCAACGTCCAGGCCGACGCCCCTTACCGCCTGCGAGCCCGAAGACGTCGGCCAGCTCAAGGTGCGCAACGCCGCCGGCGACATGGTCCCGCTGGCACGCTGTCGCGGTCCGCGACGTCACCGGCCCCGCCATCGTCAACCGCTACAACATGTATCCCCTCAGCCGAGATCACCGGCGATGCCGCTGCCCGGCATCAGCTCCGGCCAGGCGATCAAGTCGATGGAACGGATCGCCCGAAGAGCTCCCGCCCTCCATGGGCTACGAGTGGACCGAGCTGACGCTCAGCAAATCCTGGCCGGCAACACCGCCGGCTTGGTCTTCGCCCTGGGCACCGTCTTCGTGTTCCTGGTGCTCGCCGCCCAATACGAGAGCTGGACGCTGCCGTTGGCGATCATTCTGATCGTGCCGATGTGCCTGCTGGCGGCCATCGCCGGCGTGTGGATGCCGGCATGGACAACAACATCTTCACGCAGATCGGCCTGGTCGTGCTGATCGGCCTGGCGGCGAAGAATGCGATCCTGATCGTCGAGTTCGCCAAGCAGCGTCAGGAGCGAGGGCAATCTCGCATCCACGAGGCCGGCGTCGAGGCGAGCAAGATGCGTCTGCGGCCGATCTTGATGACGTCGTTCGCTTTCATCCTCGGCGTCGTGCCGCTGGTCCTGGCCGAGGGGGCCGGCGCCGAGATGCGAAACGCGCTGGGCGTCGCCGTATTCAGCGGTATGCTCGGCGTCACGATATTCGGCCCATTTTTTACGCCGGCATTTTTCGTGCTTGTACGGCGCTTCGCCGATCGCGGCGGGGCAAGCAATGCGAAGGATGCGACCCCCCACACTTGACCAGGGGCACCAACGCCATGAGTGCCAACGCATTCTCCGATCGCATCGTGCAACTGGTGGCCGACAACAGAATCCGCGCCGCCATCGAAGCCGGCGACTTCGACCATCTGCGCGGCCTGGGCCGCCCGTGCGAGCTCATCGACGAGCCCTACGACCCCTTCTGGTGGATTCGCCGCAAGCTGCATGCGGAGCAGCTCCGGACAACGCCCGCGGACTGGGTGATCTAGCTCACTCCACCAGCGCCGGCACGAGCGCGGGCTTCGCGAGCCGCTTCTCCAGCGGCTTGGTTTTTCTGCCCTTCCGCCCCGCCCACAACTCGGCCAGGGTCTGGAACACCACATAGAACACCGGGACGAAAAACACGGCCAACACCGTCGCCGCGATCATTCCGCCGAACACCGCTGTGCCGAGCGCCCGCTGCCCCACGGCGCCGGCGCCCGTGGCCCACACCAGCGGCGTGACGCCCAGGATGAAGGCAAAGCTCGTCATCAGAATCGGCCGGAACCGCAGCCGAGCGGCTTCGAGCGCCGCCTCGCGAATGCCTTTGCCCATCCGCCGATGATCGGTGGCAAACTCGACGATGAGAATCGCGTTCTTGCTCGCCAGCGCGATGATCAGCACGATGCCGATCTGCGTGAACAGGTTGTTGTCCATGCCCCGCAGCGACGTGGCCGCAATGGCGCCCAGCACGCCCAGCGGCACGACCAGGATCACCGCAAACGGCGTGAACCAGCTTTCATACTGGGCCGACAGCACCAGATACACCAAGAGCACGGCCATGCCGAAAACGATGATGGCCTGGCCGCCCACGCGTTTCTCTTGGAACGACACGCCCGACCACTCGTAGCCGATGCCCTGCGGCAGCGATTGAGCGGCCGCCTGCTCCATGAGATCGAGCGCCTGCCCCGTGCTCACGCCCGGCGCCGGCCCGCCGCGCACCAAGGCCGACGGATAAATGTTGAACCGGTTGACCACCTGCGGGCCAAACGACTCCCTCACCTCGGCCACCGTGCCCAACGGCACCATCTGCCCGGTGCGACTGCGCACTTCAAGTCGCTTGATGTCGTCCGGCGTGGCCCGCGCCGTCTGTTCGGCCTGCACCCGCACCTGATAGATGCGGCCAAACTTATTGAAGTCGTTCACATACGCGGCGCCCATCGACGCCTGCAGCGTCGAAAAAACGGCGCTTAGCGGCACGTCCAGCAGCTTCACCTTCTCGCGGTCCACGTCGATGAAAATCTGCGGTACGCCGGGGCGGAAGCTCGAGCTGACGCGCTGCAGTTGTGATTGCGCGTTGGCGGCCGCCACGAGCTCCGCCACGCCCTGGCCCAGGGCATCGCGGCCCACGTTGCCGCGATCCTGCACCTGCATTTCGAATCCGCCGGTCGCGCCCAAACCCCGAATCGGCGGCGGCGGGAACGCCAGGATGTTCGCATCCTGGATGCGGCTGAAGCCGCCGACGAGCTGCCCCATCATCGCGTTCAAGTCGAGGCCCATGGGGATCCGCTCGTCCCACGACCTGAACGTAACGAACAGCGTCGCAAAGTTCGAGGCGTTCGACTGCTCGATGAACGACGAGCCGCCGATGGCGAACCAACTGCCCACGCCGGGAGTGTTACGAAGCACATTGTCAATCCTCTTCAGCGTCTCGCGCGTGCGCGGCTGGGCGGCCGCATCGGGCAGCGCCACGCTCACCAGCGCGTAGCCCTGATCCTCGTTGGGGAAGAACCCCGTCGGCACGATCCGATACCAGTACACGGCGACGCCGATCAGCGCCACGAAGGCCAGCATAGTCGCCGTCACGTTGCGCACCAGCACTCGCGCGATCGCCAGGTACGCGCTGGCAGTCCAATCGTAGACCTTGTTGAAGCCGCGGTAGAAAAAGTTCTTTCGCGGGTTGACGGGTCGCAGCCACAACGCGCACTGCGCCGGCTTGAGCGTCATGGCATTGATCGCGCTGATGAGCGCCGTCGCCGCGATCGTCAGCGCAAACTGCTGGTAAAGCTCCCCCGTAATGCCGCCCAAAAACGTACTTGGCAAAAACACGCTCATCAGCACCAGCGTGATGCCGATGATCGGTCCCAGCACCTCGTCCATGGCGCGAATCGTGGCCGGCTTGGGGGCCATGCCTTCTTCTATGTGATGCGCCGCGTTTTCGACCACGACGATGGCGTCGTCCACGACGATGCCGATCGCCAGCACGAGTCCGAACAGCGTTAGCATGTTCACCGTGTAGCCCATCATCGCCATGGCGAAGAACGCCCCGATGATAGTCACCGGCACTGTCGTTGCGGGGACCAACAGCGCGCGCCAATCCTGCAAGAACACCATGATCACAATCAGCACCAGCACGCCCGCTTCCAGCAGCGTCTTGTAGACCTCGTGAATCGACGCCTCGACGAACTTTGTGGTGTCGAGCGCCCAGCCGTACTCCATTCCCTTGGGAAAATTCTTGCTCAGCCGCTCCATGACCTCACGCACGTTTTCGGCCACTTCCAGGGCGTTGCTCCCCGGCAGTTGAAAGATGCCGATCGCAGCGGTCGGGCGGCCTTCGCGCATGTTGTAGGTATCGTAGCTCATGGCGCCGAGCTCCACCCGCGCCACGTCCTTGAGTCGCGTCACTCGATTGCCGCCCGCGGTCTTGAGGATGATATTCTCGAACTGCTTGACGTCGGAGAGCCGGCCCAGCGTCGTCACCGTGTACTGAAAGGCCAGCCCGTTGTCGTCCGCGCCGGGCGGTTGGTTGACCTGTCCGGCGGCCACTTGCACGTTTTGCTCGCGGATCGATTCGAGCACGTCGCCGGCGGTCATGCCGCGCGACTTGAGCTGATCCGGCTTCAGCCACACGCGCATGCTGTAGTCGGCGGCTCCGAACACCCGCACGTCGCCCACGCCCTTCACGCGGCTCAGCTCGTCTTTGAGATTGAGCGTGGCATAGTTGCCCAGAAACAGGCCGCTGAGCTTGTCTCCCTCGCTGGTCAGCGCCAGCGCCAGGATGATGTTCGGCGATTGCTTTTTCGCCGTCACGCCCTGCCGCCGCACCTCCTCAGGGAGTATCGGCTCGGCCGCCGCCAGTCGGTTCTGCACCTGCACCTGCGCCACGTCCAGGTTGGCGCCGATTTCGAATGTCACCGTCAGCGAGTACGCGCCGTCGCTCGACGTGCTCGACATGTACAGCATGTTGGGCACGCCGTTCACCTGCTGCTCAATCGGCGCCGCGACGGTCTGCGCGACGACCTCGGCGTTGGCGCCAGGGTACTGCGCCGTCACCTGCACCGTCGGTGGAGTGATCTCCGGGTACTGCTCGATCGGCAGTCCCCATAGCGAGATTACGCCGACGAGAATCGTGATCAGCGCGATCACGTTGGCGAAAATAGGCCGTTCGATGAAAAACCGAGCGAACATCAGAAGCCCGTCAAGCCAGCAGGCGAATCAAATTGTCGACAAAAACCACTAGCCGGACGGCCACGCCGTCCGGGATTCATGGCGCGACCATCAATTGAACCCTTCACCCCGCCCGCTTCGCGTCCGCCTTGGGCGGCGCCTCAGCCGCGGACGCGGCGGGCGAGGCCTGGGGCTGGCCGCTGTCGGCCACGCCCATCTGGCGCGCCTGCGGGTCAACCGCCAGCCCCGGCCGGGCGCGCTGCAATCCGTTCACCACCACCCAGTCGCCAGGCGCCACGCCCTCTTCCACGACGCGCAAGCCATGCGCGACCGAGCCCAACCGCACGGGACGGTACTCGACGACATTCTTCTCGTTGACTACCAGCAGGTAGTCGCCGCGCTGGTCCGCGCTCACCGCCCGGTCCTCGACCACGAGCTTGGGCTTGGCCGACCCGATGGGCGCCCGTATGCGCACAAACAACCCCGGCACCAATAACTGGTCCGGATTGGGAAAAATGCCCCGTCGCATCGCCGTGCCCGTCTGCCGGTCCAGGCTACGCTCCGAAAAATCAAAGCGACCTTCATGCGGATAGTCCGCCTCGTTGGCGAGTCCCAAAAACAGCCGCGGAGGATTCTTTTCCGCCTCCGCCATCGTTACGCCACTATCGCGGCTGAGCTGCATGTAGCGGAGCAAGTCCTCTTCGCTCACGCTGAAGTAGGCGTAGATCGGATCGTAACTCTCGATCATCGCGAGCTGTGTCTGCTCGGCCTGGACCAGGTTGCCGGCGTCGACCAGGTGGCGGCCGATCCGCCCGGAAATCGGCGCCCGAATTTCGGTGTACGCCAGGTCGAGCTCCGCACGCTTAACGGCTGCCGCCGCAGCCGCCACGTTGGCTTTCGCGGTGGCGAGTTCCGCGGCTTTGATGTCGAGCTCGGCTTGGGGAATCGTCTGACGCTGCACCAGCGACAGCGCCCGTTGGTATTCGGTGTCGGCGAGTTGCTGCGCGGCGGCGGCCTTTTGAGCGTCGGCCTTCGCGGCTTCCACGGCAGTCTCGTAGGGCGCCGGCTCGATGACGAACAGCAGGTCGCCTTCCTTGACGATCGCCCCGTCTTTGAAGTTCACCTTTTCCAGATACCCGTTCACGCGCGAGCGAAGATCGACGGTCGCCGTGGCCTGCGTCCAGCCGGAGAATTCCAAGGCGTCTTCGATCGGCCGCTCCAGCGGCTTGGCGACGGTCACCTGCGGCGGCGGCGGCTTCACGAACTCATTCTTTTTCGCGCACCCCGCCAGCCAGCACAGGCCGAGCAAGGTCGCGGCAGCAACGCGCGCTTTCCAAAGTCCAGTCATCACGCCTTCACTCCGGTCTTTGGCCTGACGGGCGGCTCGACTTGCAGGTTGGCCTGGATCACCCGGCAGACCTCTTTGAACGTAGCGATTTGCCGCGGCGTAAGACCCTGCGTCACTTGCGTCCGCACGCGCTCCGCGGTGGCGGTGATTTTCTTCCACAGGGGCTTGGCTTTGGCCAACGGGCGGATGACGTTCCGCCGCCGGTCCTCCAGACTCCCGGTGCGCGAAATCAGTCCGTCGCGCTGCATGCGATCGAGGACCCGCACGAGCGTCGCAGGTTCGATGTCCATGCGCGAGGCTAGCTCGATTTGCGACTGTTCCCCCTCCAATGCCAGCCACGCCAGCACCTGGCACTGCCGGTAGGTGATGCCTTGCAGCGTGAGCTGCTCGTTCATCGCCCGCTCGTAGGCATGGGCGGTCACGCACAGCCAGTAGCCGACGCTGCTTTGAAAGTCGTACTCGAGCACGCCCGCGCCGCTCCATCAGTAATGGCCTAATGATTAGCTTACTAATTATAGGCCGCCGTCGACGGCGGGTCCACCGAGCCCAGAATCTTAGGCCTAAACGAGCCTCAGAGAGATTCGGGTAGGCCCAAGGGGCCGAGGGTCAATAGCCAGGGGCGTCAGCCCCTGGATCAGATAGGCCCACAGGGCGAGAGCCCCAACAGGGCGATGGTCGCACCACCGTCGCCCCGTTGGGGCTACTCGCCGAATTGCGGGATTACACCAGGGGCTTGCGCCCCTGGCTATTAACCGGCGGCCCCTTGGGCCTGAAAGTGCGCCGCCTAGTTGTGCGCCGCGTTGCCCTTGTTGTCGGCATTGAGATGCCGCCGCAGATAGCTGGCCCGCTCGATGTTGCGGTCGGACTGATCGAGCTCCACGCCCGACAGCTTCTGCAGGTGGGCGGGCTGCGTGTGGATCAAGAGCTTGTTGACCGTCGGGATCTCCAGATCGCCGATCAGCCCCAGGTTGATGCCCATGCGCACGCTCGACAGCAGGTGCATCGTCTCTTCGGAGCTGATCGTCTGGGCTGTGCGCAGGATGCCGAACGCTCGGCTCACCCGGTCGTGCAGCGTTTGCTGGCTTTCTGGATCAGGAATTCGCGGGCTTGCCGCTCGTAGTCGATCAGCATCGGCACCACGTCGGCCACCTTCTTGGCCAGCTCTTCCTCGGTCTGGCCGAGCGTCACCTGGTTGGATATCTGGTAGAAGTCGCCCATGGCCTGCGAGCCTTCGCCGTACAGGCCGCGGACGGCGAGGTTGATTTTGTGCAGGCTCTTGAACACCTTCTCGATCTGCCGGGTGATCGCCAGGGCCGGCAGGTGGAGCATGACGCTCACCCGCACGCCGGTGCCCACGTTGGTGGGGCAGGCGGTGAGGTAGCCCAGCCGCTCGCTGAAGGCGTAGGTCACATGCTCCTCGATCAGGTCGTCGAGGTAGTTGATGTGCTGCCAGGCGGCGGCGAGGTCGAGCCCGCTCTGCATCACCTGGATGCGGAGGTGGTCTTCCTCGTTGATCATCACGCTGATAGCGCTCCGCCGGGTCGATCACCACGGCCCGGGCGCCCTCGCTCTCGGCGTGTTCGCGACTGATCAGCTGCCGCTCGACGAGAAACTGCCGATCGACGTCGGCCAGCTCGCTCACATTGAGGTACAGGATTTCCTTCGGCGCCTTGCCGCCCGGCGACCATGCTGTCCACGCGGGCATGGATAATCTTCTCGATCTCGGCGCGGTCCGCATCCGTGGCCCGGGAGATGAACGGGAAATCGGCCAGGTTCGCGCCAGCCGGATGCGGCTGGAAATCACGATGTCGCTCTCGGGGCCGGAGCCGCGGAGCCATTCACCGCTCGAAGTGGCCAGTTCGTCGAGAGTCATGCGGGGGAGCCGTGGGCAGTGGGCAGTGGGCAGTAGGCAGTTGTAGATTTGGGCGGCGACGACGGCGCGGCCGCGACTCGGCAGCGCCAGCGGATGAATCGTGCGGCTTCCTGCCCACTGCCCGCTGCCCACTGCCCACTCATTCTCAGCTCCCCGGCGGGTTGAGACTCGACTCGCGAAACTTGGCTTCAATGCCGCGGATTTCGTCGCGCAGATGCGAGGCCCGCTCGTACTCCTCGGCCGTGACCGCTTCCTTCATTTCGCGGCGGAGGCGGATGAGCTGCGTCTGCTGATCGGCGCCATGCGGGCACCGCTTGGGCACTTTGCCCACGTGCTGCGTCTGGTCGTGGATGCTCATCAAGCAGCGGCTCGAGCTCCTTCTCGAAGAACACATAGTCGTGCGGGCAACCGAGCCGGCCTTGCTTGCGGAACTGCAGGAAGTAATGCCGCACACCGGGCACGAACGCTGGTCGAGCCGCGCCAGCTCGTCGGCGGTCTCGCCCACCGCCAGGTGCTGGGCCAACAGCCCGGCCATGGCCGGCATCATCTCGGCGCGCTTCCGGCGACGAGGGCGCAAGAAACGCCTGGCGCATTCCTCGCAAGGTGCAGCTCGTTCGGCTCGCCGTCGATCAAGTCGGTAATGTGAAAAGTCGCCGCGCGATCGCACTTTTGGCATTTCATAAGAGCAGTCCCGAACCACGTGCCAGCACGGCGCGTCATCTGTAATTGCGAGCCGGGTCGTCCCGACCCCGGCGCACCTGTCGACCAGACACTCCACGCCCGCAACCGCCAAAAACCCGCGCCACGCTAAGGGGATTCTAGCCAGGGTCGCTGGGGTGTCAAGGTAAACGCCATCGACCCTAAGCCCTTGAAGCATCGAAAGATGAATCGCGCACCGCCGCGTGTTGTGAGCGCCTTCCTGCGATGTTAGAGTGACGCTTGCACAAGCAGCTTACCTCCAGGCGCCAGACTTTCACTGCGGCCTGCCTTCACCATGGCCCACTTGCCGTCGCTCGACCGGTTCAACCGCTTGGCGTCAGGCGTTGATTTCGTGCCAGTGTATCGCGAGCTGCTCAGCGACGCGCTCTCGCCAGTCCAGGCATTTCGCCGGCTGGATCGCGGCGGCGCGGCGGGGTTGTTCGAAAGCGTCATCGGCGGCGAAAAGGTCGGCCGCTACAGCTTCGTCGCGAGCGACCCGTTTCTGCTGCTTGAGGCCACGGCACGACCGTAACGATCCGCCGGCAGAAGACGCCGGCGTCCGGTGATTGGCAGACCGAGACGCTCGAGGTCGCCAATCCCCTGGAGATTCTCCGCCGCGAAGTGCAGGCCGTGCGCGTCGCCCACCTGCCGGAGCTGCCCCCGTTCGTCGGCGGCGCCGTCGGCTACGCCGGCTACGACACCGTGCGGTACGTGGAGAACCTGCCCAACGCCCCGGAGGATGACCGCAATCTCGCCCGACCTGGCCTTCGGCCTGTTCGACCACATGGTGGTGTTCGACAACGTGCGCAAGACCGTGCACGTCGTCGTGCTGGCCGACGTCCGCGGCGCCGACGACGGCGACGAGCTGGCCGTGCGACATCAGTCCACGTGCCGCCGAGTCGACGCCCTCGTCGCGGCGCTGAGCGAGCCTGGCGAAGGCGTCAACCTCGCCGACATCGCCACCGCCGGCGAGGCCGCGGTCGACTATCGCTCCAATTTCACCCAGCCCGAGTTCGAAGCGGCGGTTCGCAAGTGCGTCGAGTACATCCGCGCCGGCGACATCTTTCAGGTGGTCATCAGCCAGCGGCTGACTGTCGACTGGACGCCGCCCGCCGTTCGAGATCTACCGCACGCTGCGGGTCGTGAATCCCAGCCCGTTCATGTTCTACCTGCGGATGCCCGGCGTCACGCTGGTCGGCAGTTCGCCGGAAATCATGGTGCGCGTGGTCGACGGCAAGGTGACGGTCCGCCCGCTGGCCGGCACCCGCCGCCGCGGCGCGACGACGCGGAAGACACGCGCCTGGCCGACGAGCTGCTGGCCGATCCCAAGGAGCGGGCCGAGCACGTGATGCTGGTCGACCTGGGCCGCAACGACGTCGGCCGCGTCGCCCGCTTCGGCTCGGTCGAACTGACCGACGTGATGGCCATCGAGCGGTACAGCCACGTCATGCACATCACCTCGAACGTCACCGGCATGCTCGCGCGAAGGCTGCGATGCCTTCGACGCGCTGGCCGCGTGCCTGCCGGCGGGCACCGTTTCCGGCGCCCCCAAGGTGCGGGCGATGGAGATCATCGACGAAATCGAGCCGCACCGCCGCGGCCCCTACGCCGGCGCCGTGGGCTACATCGACTTCGCCGGCAACATGGACACCTGCATCGCCCTGCGGACGGTCGTCGTCCAAAACGCAACCGCCTACGTCCAAGCCGGCGCCGGCATCGTCGCCGACAGCGTCCCCGCCGACCGAATACCAGGAAACGCTCAACAAAGCCCGCGGCCTGCTCAAGGCCATCGAAATCACGCAGAAACGCGAAGCCCCAATGACCAAGCCCCAATGACCAATAGTCGATGCCTAGTGTCCGTCATTGGTCATTGGTGCTTGGTCATTGGTCATTTCCCATGAAATCCCTCGCCGGTCAATTCCTGGTCGCCTCGCCGCATCTGCGCGACCCCAACTTCGCCCGAGCGGTCGTGCTCATGCTGCAGCATGAAGACCAAGGGGCGCTGGGAGTCGTCGTCAATCGGCCGGGGGACAAGACGGTCGACGAGGTGTGGGAAATGATCGGCAGCGAACCCGTGGGTTGCGACCAGTATGTGCACGTGGGCGGTCCGGTGCCGGGGCCGCTCATTGCCGTTCACGATCAACGGCGGCTGGCCGAGAAAGAAGTGCTGCCCCAGCTTTACATGTCGATGCAGAAGGATGCCATCGACGAGCTAGTGCGCGAGAGCGGCGCCAACTTCCGACTGTTCAGCGGCCACGCCGGCTGGGGCGGCGGGCAGCTTGAGAACGAGATGCGCATGGGCGGCTGGCTGACGTCGCCCATCGAGGCGCCCGCCGACGTGTTTGGCGACCCGGAGACCATGTGGAAGGAAGTCTGCGGCAAGATCGGCCGCCGCATCATCGCCCCCGACATCCCGCCCGAGCGAATGCCCAAAGACCCCGGCCTCAACTGATCCAATTCGCAATCCGCAATCCAAAATCCGCAATCCAAAATCCGCAATCCAAAATCACATATGTCCCTCATCGTCGTCGGCTCCGTCGCCATCGATAACGTCGAGACGCCCGTCGAGCGGCGCGACAACCTGCTCGGCGGCTCGGCTACGCATTTCTCGGTGGCGGCCAGCCTGTTCACTTCCGTGCGCCTCATGGGCGTCGTCGGCGCCGACTGGCCGCGCGAGCATACAGAATTCCTCCAAGGGCGCGGCATCGACGTCTCCGGCCTGCACGTGGTCGGCGGCGGCAAAACCTTCACCTGGACCGGCCGCTATCATCCCAACATGAACGACCGCGACACGCTCGAAGTGGAGCTGAACGTGTTCGGCGACTTCGACCCCGTGTTGCCCGAGTCATACCGCCAGGCCAAGTACGTGTTCCTCGGCAACGGCGTGCCGGCCGTCCAGATTGAAGGTGCTCGAGCAGTCGCCGGGCCGGCGACTGGCGGTAGCCGACACGATGGACCTGTGGATCACCACCCAACGCGACGATCTCGATCGGCTGCTCACGCAGCTCGACGGCCTGGTGCTCAACGACGCCGAGGCCAAGCTGCTCACCGGCACGGAGAACCTGGTCGCGGCCGGCCGCGCGGTGCAGCACATGGGGCCGAAGTTCGTCGTCATCAAGAAAGGCGAGCACGGCGCCATGTTTTTCGGCGAGCACGAGACCTATGTGCTGCCCGCGTATCCGACCGCGCGGCTCGTCGACCCGACCGGCGCCGGCGACACCTTCGCCGGCGGCATGATGGGCTACCTCGCCCAGTGCGACGCCTTCGATCCCGAAACGCTCAAGACCGCCATGGCCTACGGCATCGTTGCGGCAAGTTTTAATGTTGAGGGTTTCGGCCTTGAACGGATGAAGGAAATTGGGCGAGAAGACATTGAGAAGCGGCTCGGCGAATATCGCAAAATGCTGACTTTTTGACTCGCTCCCTTGGATTATGGAATGGCCGCCAATTCGACGCGCGAGTAAGATGCTGGAATTGCGAGGAGAAGGTCGCCATGTCAGTCCACGACTACCATCGCGTGCTCGAAGAAGCTCGTCAATTGACGCCGGAAGAGCAGGAGCGCTGGCACGCGAGTTGACGCGGCCGCAACCGCCTGCTGGCGAGCCGCGATCCTTGTACGAAGCTCTTAAAGCCCGAGGCCTCATCGGTTTTATGACCGACGGTCCGCCCGACCTGAGCACAAACCCTAAGTACATGGAAGGTTTCGGGCAACATGCTGAGTGAATCGGTTCTCATCGATACGAGTGCGTTCGCCGCGCTCTTCGATTCGACGGACCAATACCACGCCGCATGTAGAGATCAGTTCCAGCAGCTTCCCGTCGGCAAGTCATACACGTGCTGGCCGGTTGTTACCGAAGCCCTCTATTTAGCCCGCCGATATCCGCGGCAGCAGGACCAACTGTTGAACGCATTGGCTGCGGGCGATTTCATTCTGCTCTTATTGGATGAACAAGATATCGTCGGTATTCCACGCGTGCTGCGAAAATACCAGGACCAGACAATCGACTTTGCGGACGCCGTGCTCGCGCACTTGGCCGTCCGCGAGGAAATCGACGTCGTATTTACGTTAGATCGGCGGCATTTTGAGATTCTTCGCAGCAGTGGCGGAAAATCTTTTCGACTGCTGCCGGATCTTGCCTGAGCGCTACCGCAACTTCATGCCCAAAACGCGGACCTTCATCGCCGTCGACGCCCTCGACGCCGTCCAGGTCGCTGCCCTGACGGCCATTGATCTGCTTCGCACGGCGACCGACGACGTGAAGTGGGTCGAGCCCGACAACCTACACTGGACGATGCAATTCCTCGGCGACCTGACCGATCAGGACATGGCCGAAGTGTGTCTGCGCGTACCGCGCGCCGCGGCGCAGCACGCAGCGTTTGAACTGGCCGCAGAGGGCGTCGGCGCCTTTCCTTCCATCCACAAGCCGCGCACCTTCTGGCTCGGGGCGGGGCAGGGCGGCGAGCAGCTATCCGCTCTCCACGCGAGCATCGACGACGTACTGGCGCCGCTGGGATTTCGCCGCGACAGTCGGCAGTTCACGCCGCACGTCACGCTGGGTCGCGTCGGCCGCACTGGGCACGCCGGCCCCGAGGTCGTCGAGCGGCTTCAAAAGCTCGCCGACTTCGACGGCGGCGTGATGGAAGTGGCCCACGTGGTCGTCTACGCCAGCGACCTCTCGCGCGACGGCCCGATCTACAGCGTCCTCGCGCGGCCCGCTGTCCTAAACCTTCCTCCTGTTATCCTCCGTTCCCCTCCGCTCGATGGGGAGGGGTGATCGCGGGGAAGTCGACGCAACGCGTCGTGTCGTCCCCCTCCCTAACCCTCCCCGCCAGGGGGAGGGGATAGGACGGGGAGAACGATCTCAGATCGCCTCCAGCTTTGCCAGCGCGTCAAGGGTCTGTTTCAGCTGAGCCCCGTAAGCCGCTTCAGCCGGGTGTTCCTTGACCAATTTCTCCAGCACCTCTTTCGATTCGTTCAGCCGCGTGCGCGCCTCATCTTTCCGGTCGAGCCCGTCGAGCACCTGCCCAGCGGCGCAGCAGCGCCACGCCCAAGTCGCGCCGATAGCTGGGCACCGACGACTGCTGGTCGACCAGGCGACGCAGGCCCTCGGCGGCGTCCACGAGCTCGGCCAGCGCCGTTTCGTGCTGGCCGGTGGCCTCCAGCAACGAGCCCAGGTTCATTTGCACGCCCGCCAGATCGGCGGCGAACTCCGGCACATCGGGATTATGCTCGGACAGGTCCCTGAGCTCTTTACAGGCCTGAGAGAAAAAGTCGATGGCGGCGGCGTCGTCGCCGGCGGCTACCTTGGCGTCGGCGATGCGGCGGCGGCAGATCGCCAGGTTGCGTCGGATTTCCAGGTCCTTGGGATCGAGCTTGGCGAGCCGCTCGAACGCATCGGCGGCTTTGAACAGATTCGCTTCGGCCGCGCCCGCGTCGTTCAAGTCCATGTTGGCTTGGGCGATGTTGTAGTAACCCTTGCCGAGATCGCGAAGGAATTCCGGGCTCGTCGCCTGCTGCACGTCCCCGTGCGCCAGCCGCAGCGTTTGGGCTTGCTCTAAGAGCGGCAGCGCCGACTCGGGCTTGCGTTCCTGGAGCGCCAACAGCCCCAGGTTCATCACGCTGCTGGCCAGCGCCTGCGCCCGGACGATGTCGTCGGGTTTTGCCTTGGCCAACTTCTCGCGGAGGTCGGCCGCCTGCTGGTATTGAATCCGCGCTTCGTCGCGGCGGCCCAGCTTCTGCAGCGCCCGTCCCATCGCGTTGAGCGTCTGCGCGTAGTCGGCGGTGGCGTCGTCGCGGTCCTTGGCGCTCTCGAGAAGCTGCTGCTGCAGCTTGGCCGCCTGCTGGTAATGCGGCAGCGCGCGATCGGGCGAGGCAATGGTCTCGGTGATCCGCCCGACAAAAAACTGCGCCTGCGCCACTTCGCCGCGCAGCTCCGGATCGTCCTGCCGCTGATCGAGAAACTTCTCGTAGTATGTCAGCGCCTGCTGCAACAGGGCATTTCGCAAGGGCTGCATGCCGAGTTGATTCAGCAGGGTCTCCTCGCTCACCCGCACGTAGTACTCCCGCACCGCATCCTGAGCGAGTTGAAAGTTGTTCTCGGCGCGCTCCCGCTGGGCGACCGCCTCATGGAAGTTCTTCGTCGCTTCTTCGCGGGCCTGCCGCTCGCGCCGGTTGGCCGCGGTCAACAGCGCCACGCCCGTCGACAGGGCCGCCAGCGCCACGACGCTGGCGGCCATCAGACTCATCACCCACGTGCGATGATGCCGGATCCAACGCCAAGTCCGCCCCAGCACCGGTTCGGCGTACGCGTGCACATGCTCGTCGGACAGGTAATCGCTCAACGTCGAGCGCCAGTTCGCGGGCGGTGGGGTAACGATCCTGGCGCTGCCGCGCCATGGCCTTCAGGCAAATCGCTTCCAGCGCCTTGGGCGCCTCCTTGTTGACTGCGCGGCGGCTTGAACCGGCCGTGCACCACATTGATGATCAGGTCTTCGTCGTCGGGAGCAAACGGGGCGTCGCCCGTGAGCAGGTGGTACAAGGTCGCCCCCAGGCCGTAGATGTCGCTCGCCGGGCCAATGAGGTCGGACCGGCCTTGCGCCTGCTCCGGGCTGATGTAGGGCAGCGTGCCCACGATGCGGCCCATCTGCGTGCGCGTCGTGTTGGCGCGCTCCGAGGTCTTGATCGGCGCGGCGTCCAAGTCCACCGATGTCGTCAGATCGTCCATCATCCGCGCCAGGCCCCAATCCACCACCAGCGTTTCGCCGAAGTCGCCGAGCATGATGTTGGCGGGCTTGATGTCGCGGTGCAGCACGCCGCGGCTGTGGGCGTAGTGAATCGCCTGGCACACGGCCACGAAGCGCCCCAAGAGCTGCCGGAACTCAAATCGCCGATTGGCGCGCGTCGAGGGCTTCAGGAAAAAATCCTCGATCGCCGTCCGCATATCGACGCCGTGGATGAACCGCATGGCGTAGTACGGCCGGCCGTCGGGAAACTCGCCCAGGCTGTACACCGGCACCACGCCCGGGTGTTCCAAGGCGCCGGTGATCTCCGCTTCGCGGATGAACCGGCGGCGGCTGTCCTCGCTGTCGGCCAGCGCGGGCAGGATTTCCTTGAGAGCGATCTCGCGGTTCAGTTCCCCGTCCCGCGCGATCATCACCCTTCCCAGGCCGCCGTGTTGATGCACGCGCAGCACCGTAAACCGCTGTTGTTGCGGCGAGTAGGACCAGGCCGACGGGGCGCTGGGGCCTTGGGTGATGAAGCGGTCGTCGCGCGTGACCACGGGCTCTTGCACCACCGTGGCCTGGTGGGCGGCCAACGCCTGCAGCGTCTCGACGGCGCCGAGAGAGTCGAGCGTCTTGCGCACATCGTTGCCAAACCGCGCCAACCGCTGCTGAACGACCGTCGCCACGGCCGCGGCCTCGTCGGCTGAGAGCAGCCGCAGCTCGCACAGCCTCTGGCGGAGATCCGTGGCCCCGCCGTCGCCAAGTTTCGACGCGGCGCCCAGCAGTTGGTCCTGCGTGATGAAGCGCAGTTGCAGCGCCGTGACGCCGAACAGCAGATCGTGATCGCCGGGCGCGTGCATGTCGGCGCCAAGCCCTCTAGCGGGGTCAAACATCGGAAAAAGCCCGGCGCCTGCGCCCGGACCAAGCCCCATTTATGACGCACTTGGCCAGCCGGTTCAACCTTGGCTGGGGCGTGCCAGCGGCGCTTGTCCAGGTGGCACGCCCAGAGTCTTCGATAGGCGTGGTAAGAATTGGCCGCCACGCCCTTCGGAAGACCTCAGGGCGTGCCACCCCGCCAGATTAATCGCCGGGCGGCTGGCTTGCCGCCGCGCTCGGCCTAGAACGGCCGCTGAACCTGCAGGTTATATTCGAAGTCATATCCGCGCTCTTGGCGAATGGGCGCCACCGCGGCGTTGGTTACAATGAACCCGCCGACGTTCGTCGTCACGCCCAAGCACATGTTGACGATGTCGACCCGGTTCTCGGTGTTGCCCACCCGCAGCTCCTGCAGCGGCGGCGTACCGATGGTGTTGGCCTCCACCGTGGGAATCTCGCTCAACACGGCGTCGTTCAAGGTCGTCGTGTAGTGAACCTCATAAATGCCGGTCACCTCTCGCAACCAATCCTCGCGGGGCGCCGAGTAGAAATTGTAGCCCCAACCCAAGTTCAGCCGCATCAGCGTCTGTGGATGAATCTCGGTTGGCAGTAGCGTGGGAAAATTAAAGACGCTCCACGCTTCCGATCCGGCGAACACTCCATCCACGAAGAATGCGTTGGTGCCCCCGCCCTGGCTCGTCACCCGGCTGGGATTGGCGGCCACTTCCACCTGCAAGAAGCCCTGATGGTACCACCGCGCGTCCGGCGCATAGAGCCAGCCCAAAAACGGCGCCAGATAAACCGTCTCGTTCGAGAACGTGTTGGTCTCGTTGACGTCGGTGTCCGCCGTCACGCCCGGAAAGTCGGGAAACACCAGCGTCGTGTTCAGCCGCACCCCGTAGCTCACGTCGCGGGCAGTCGGCAGCGTCACGCCCAGGCCGCCCGACATGGCCCAGGTTTCGCGCTGCATCAACAGCGCCTTGAAGATCAACGACATGTTCGCCAGCTCAGCCCGGCGGATTGGCTGCTGGTCGACCGAGTTCGCGTCGGCCGACACAAACGTCGTGCTCAGCGGTTCAAAAATATCGAAGTCATCGTCCACGTTCGTGAGCAAGTTCGAATTGAGCCGGTACTCGATCGGCAGCCGAATCTCGACCGAGCACATCTGGTCCCAGAATGTCCGTTCGCCCGCGATCGTATGCCGGTCCACGTCGAACGACTGGTCGAATTGAAATATTTCAGTGCTCGAGGCATTGTGGAAATGCCGGTAGCTGTAGTACACGCGGTCGATCGGCAGCGGCGTATTGGCCTCAGAAATGTTGAGCCGGGCGCACCCCAGCGTGGGATGGTTCAGCGCGATGTCCAACAGTCCGTTGAAGTCGACGCACGTGCCCGCGCCGGTGTCGCCGATCATGTAGGGCACGCTGGATAGGCCCGATCCCGCCAAGGCGGCGGCCACCGGCGCGTTGGTGTACTGCCGGCCGCCTCCACCCCCTCCCGCGGTCGCCGAGGTGGGCGGCAACATCTGAGCCGGCTGAACCGCCGGGTCGGACATCACATACAACGGTTGAGCCCCGGCAAAGTTGGCGCCGACGGCGGCGGGCGCTGCGCCGACGCAGTCCAGCGCTGAGGCCGCGTCCGCCGGCTCGCCGAACCAGTGGCTCAGCGACTGGTCCACGCCGTACTCGCCGTCCGCGCCGCACGCGGCGCCGCACAGGGCAGAAACGAAAATCAGAATACTGGCGCCAGTCGCCGCGGCTTGCCTCATTGTCCGGATCCCTCCCGACTGCGATTCGTGCCTGGCAATGACGACCGTCATGGTCGCTACGACGCACGGTGGTCGTGTAATGCCTGTGACGCATTCATCGGAGGCGCCGCGAAATTGCATCCAGTCGGACACGCCGGTTGAAACACATTCTTCGCGCCCGTGCATCGTGTTGCGCCGGTTGTGCCGAGGATGCCGGGAATCGCGCCGACTGGCAGGTCTCAAAATCAGTTTGTCCAGTCTTCGACGCAGTCTTTCGCCCATCGTCAAACTCGCCGCTAGCACGGCGGCTAAAGCTTCGCCAACCGGCATGATCCGCTGTTCCCGCAGGATCGCACTCGACGAAATAACCGTTGAAACCGTTATTTTCGTACCGCGCGCGGCCTTCCGCGACGGCCCGGCGCACGGTCGGATCCAGGGGGAATAACCAATGTCTCTGTCCATGCCTCTGCGCCGAATTCTCGCCTCCTTGGCCGTCTGCCTGACCCTTGGCGCACGGTGCGCACCGACCAGAACTACGTCGAGACCTCGGACCAAGGACAAGAAGCCCTCGACGATCAGTCGGGCGACCTGGCCGCCTACAACCGGATGCACTACGACGAAAACTTCCAGCTCGCGCAGGCTAGCTCAAACAGCTCATCGGACAACTCGCAGCCGACGACCCAGGCCCGCACGTCGCGCGTGCCGTACATGATCGGCGATTCCCCTTATTCGTCGACCCCGTTGAGCGGGCTGGCGTTTGAAGGCGTCACGATCTCCAACATGGAGCACCCCATCTTCGGCGGCAATCGCTTCAACCTGGCCGAGAACGGCGTGACGCTCCCTGAGGACCGCATCCTCTTTAGCTACCGCCATTTCAACAACGCCTTCGGCACGAACGTGCTCGGCGAGAGCAGCTTCCAGGACGCCGAGCGGTTTGACGTTGGTTTCGAGAAGACCCTGTTCGACAGCCTGTGTTCCGTCCAGTTGAACGTGCCGCTCACGCGACAGTTCGACACCGACCTCGACATTTTCAGCGACCCCTCCAGCGACAACCTGCCGGTGACCGACCGCCACGGCGACCTCGGCAACCTCGCCGCCACCTTCAAGCTGCTCATGCAGAACCGGCGACAATTCGCCTGGTCGCTCGGCTGCGCCGTCAACATTCCCACCGGCGACGACGCCCGCATCAGCCAGAACTTTACCGATCCCGACCTGATTCTCAGCCAGTCGCCGCTCGTGTTCAGCGAGTCGCCGACCAACATCTCGTTCTCCGGCCGCTTCGAGAACCAGACCGTCAACCTCGTGCCCTTCGCCGCTTGGGCGATTCGGCCGACTAGCCGCTTCTTCCACCAAGGCTTTCTGCAGATCGACACGCCGCTGAATACGTCCGACGCAGAGATCTCGGTAAGCGGCACGATCACTCCCGACGACAGCGACGAGTTTGACGACACGACGTTCAATGTCGCCGACTCGGGCAAGATCGACCAGCAAACCCTGCTGCGGTTGAACATGGCGTTCGGCTACTGGCTCACGCAAGGTGCGCCCGGCGACACGCTCCGCGGCATCGCGGCCATCTTTGAGTGTCACTACACCTCGGTGCTCGACAACGCCCATCCGTTCGTCGTGCCGGTCACCACGTTGGAAAGCAACGATTCGTTCGTTAGCGACGTGCCGATCAACGTCGTCGCCGGGCCGACGCTCAATCACTTCGACCAGGTGAATCTCACCGGGGGCTTGACGATCGACCTCGGCGGCCTGGTGATCACCAATGGCGTCATTGTCCCGGTCACCGACTCCCTCAATCGTTCGTTCGACTTCGAGTACAACGTCCACGCCAACGTGCGGTTCTAAAATCGAAGCGTGCCATGCCCTCGTCCGCGTGGGCATGCGACCAATTAGGGATCATGCCCACGTCGGCGGACCTCCGAGGGCATGCCACCCCTACGCTTTGGCAAAACCTCCGTCCTCGCGTACACTGACCGCTCCCACGGCCGCCCGTCGACCTGGAGCTTTGCGTGTCCGCTGCCGACGACGATCACGATCTGCTTGCAGGCGTCCTGGCGCTGCAACTGGAGTTCGTCAACGAAGAGACGCTCGCCGAAGCCGCCGTCGACCGGCCCGGCGCCTCCGGCGCTCGCCTGATCGAGCGGTTGGTGGCTAAGGGCGCCCTGTCGCGGGAGGAAGGCGAGTTGCTCGCCGCCCTCGTGGCCCGCCACATCGCCCGGCACGGCAACGACCTGGCCAAGAGCCTCGCCAGCCTCGCGACGCCGCCGCCGATCCCGTTTCTGCTCACCCGCATCGAGGACCGCGCGCACTCAACCAATCGAGCCCTCGCGGAAGCAGAAACGCCGCTGTACGATCCTCACGCCACGATCACGCCGACTCCCGCGCCCCGCGACGCCCCCGAAGACACCGCCGGCGACAGTCAGGGCGTGGCCGTGTCGCCCAGTGCGCCGACCGTTTCGCCCAGCGCACCGACCATCGCCGCGCCGCCTGGTGGCGCCCCGCCGGTCCCGCCCGCGTGGGGCGCCGGCCCCAACACGCCGCTCTCGCGCCCCGCCGACGCAGCGCTTCCGCATCATCCGCGCCTTCTCGCGCGGCGGACTGGGCCAGGTCTCGCTGGCGCACGACCAGGAGCTCAACCGCGACGTCGCCCTCAAGGAAATTCTCCCCAAGCACGCCGATCACGCCGAAGCCCGCCAGCGCTTTCTCATGGAGGCTGAGATCACCGGCTCGCTCGAGCATCCCGGCGTCGTGCCGGTCTACGGCCTCGGCCAGTACGCCGACGGCCGTCCCTTCTACGCCATGCGGTTTATCCGCGGCGACGACCTACACCAGGCCATCGACGAATTCCACGGAGCCCCCAAGGCCCCCGACCGCGACCTGCGGTTCCATCAACTGCTGGGCCGCTTCGTCGACGTATGCAACGCCATCGAGTACGCCCACAACCGCTGCGTGCTCCACCGCGACCTGAAGCCCGGCAACATCATGCTCGGCAAATACGGCGAGACGCTGGTGGTCGATTGGGGCCTGGCCAAAGCCATCGGCCCCGAGGCTGGACCGCCCAACGCCGCCGAGCAGCCCGTGCGACCCGTGTCGGCGGAAGACTCCACCGCTACGCAGCTCGGCCGCGTCGTCGGCACGCCGCAGTACATGAGCCCCGAGCAGGCGATGGGCCGCATCGACCTGTTAGGCCCCGCCACCGACATCTACAGCCTCGGCGCCACGCTGTATCAACTGCTCACCGGCGTCGCCCCGTTCGCCTACGCCGCGAGCGATTCGCTGTTGTCCGATGTGCAGATGGGCCTTTTCCAACCGCCTCGTTCGATGCGCGGCGACGTCCCCAAGGCGCTCAACGCCATTTGCCTCAAGGCCATGGCCCGCAAACCGGAGGACCGCTACGCCTCGGCGCGCGAGCTGGCCGACGACGTCGAACGTTACCTCGCCGACGAGCCGGTCAAGGCCTACGCCGAGCCGCCGCTGGCGCGCCTGTGGCGCTGGATGAAGCGCCACCGCGCCGCCGTGCTCGGGTCGGCCGCCGTGCTGACGGTCACCGCCGTCGCCCTGGCCGTCGGCGTCGTGCTGCTCGACGCCGCCAATCGCCGCGAGCAACGCCTCCGCGAGTTGGCCGACTCCCAGTGGAAGCGCGCCGAGAAGAACTTCGAGATGGCTCGCAACGCGGTGCGCGACTACTACGTTACCGTCAGCGAAGACACATTGCTCGACCAGCCGGGCATGCAGCCGCTCCGCGGATTACTTCTGCGCCAGGCCCTCGCCTATTACCAGACGTTTATCGATCGCGGCGAATCCGAGGGCGCCCTCCGCGACGAAATCGCGCAGGCCAACTACTTCGTCGGCCGCATCACCGAGGTTCTCGACACGCCAGCCAAAGCGATTCCCTATTACGAGCGAGCCAACGAGCTCAACACGGACCTGGTCGAGAAGTCGCCCGACAAGTTGCCGCTGCAGTACGAACTGGGCCGCACGCTCAACGCCCTCGGCGGCGCCCAGCAAAAGCTCCAGCGATTGGAGGACTCCAAGAAATTCTACGAGCAAGCCCAGGTCGTGCGGCAGCGATTGCTCGACGCCGAGCCCAACAATGTTGAGTACCTCCGCACGCTCGCCAACACGATCATGAACCGCGGCTCAATCGACGCCATGCTCGGCCAATCTGAAAGCGCCGTTGCACTCTGGAAGAAAGCCCAGGAACTGCGGGAGAGCCGCCTCGCCGCCGGCCAGACCGACGCCGCGCTCCATGCCGACGCCGGCAAAGGGTACTTCAACCTCGGCCGCTTCAACCTCGAACACGACGACGCCGAGGCTGCCGAGGGCTATCTCACCCGCGCCGTCGCCGCCTTCGAGCGCATGCGCGAGTTGGCGCCCAACGACCTCGATAGCCAGTTTCGCCTCGCCACCACCTACCGCACGCTCGCCGAGCTCCAATCCCAATCCGTTAGCCGCGACGCGGAGGTCCCCCGCAGCGGAGCGCTCACGGCCGCCGAGGCGCGCACCTTCTACGACAAAGCCATCGACCTGCTCGCCATGCTCAACCTGCGCAACCCGCAGGTCCCCGCGTACCAAGCGGAGCTGGGCAGCGTCGAGATTGCCGTCGCCGAGTTGTGGCTCAAGGACGAAAAAGGCGCCGACGCCCTGGCCGCCGTCGAGAAAGCAGTCGACCCGCTGGAGCAGCTGGTCGAACAGTATCCTGACGCCCCGCTCTATCAGCGCGACTTGGCCGTCGCGCTGCGCCTGCGCGGCCAAATCCAGATCACCCAGGACGACCGCCCGGCCGCCGCCGTCGACCTGCGCGCGCGGTCGCCCTCCTGGAACAACTCGTCGCAGCCCAACCTGACGACCAAGATTTCAAAGACCAGCTCGATGCCGCCAAAAAGGGCCTCGCCAACGCGGAACAATAGAGCTCCCAGGACTTACCACGGAGGCATGGAACAATGCGAAGAAATGGAACACGGATTCAGCAGATTAGTCGGATAGACGCTGATCTGATCCGCGCTGATCCGCCAAATCTGTGCTCTTCCGTGTTCTATTTCCGCTGTCCTTCCGCGTTCTCCGTGCCCTCCGCGCCTCCGTGGTAAATTCCGAGCTCCGCGGCATAAGCTTTGCAGTTGCTGGCCCCTCGTCGCAAACCTCCAATTCCTGAGGACCCAAACCATGCTCAACGCCATCGCCTGGCTCGTCGCCGGCCTGATCGTCGGCGCCATCGCCCGCTTGCTCGTCCCCGGCCGCCAAGATATCGGCATCCTCGGCACGATGGCCCTGGGCATCGTCGGCGCCCTCGCCGGCGGCGCCGTCGCTCGAGCCATCTGGGGAGACCCCGGCGAGCCCTTCTCCGGCACGGCCTGGCCCGGCTACATCACCGCCATTCTCGGCGCCTCGATCCTGCTCTGGCTGGTGCTCAAGCTGCGCAAATCGAGAGCGCCGCGCCGCAGTCGGCCGAACGGACAGGGTGGCATGTCCTCGGAGGTCTGCCAACGTGGACATGGTTCATGCCCTGTCAACATGCTCATGCGGACGAGAGCATGCCACCCGGCCGCGGGTCCGTCAACGCGGCCGCGCCGCGCACTCGGCGGAGCTTTGCCGGCCCAGAGTAAGTCGTACTCCGCGGCGTCGACTTCGCGCTGCGTCATGCTCAAGAACCCGACCTCGCGCTGGCCGCCGACGCCGGTCGATTCGAAAATCACCGGCTCGTTGCTGCCCATGGCGCTGCCCTTCACGCCATAACGGATTTTGAACGGCTGCTCGTCGCGCTCGCTCACAAACAGCCCGTCGACGGCCTGCGGATCAACCCCGATGCGCTGGAGTACCTGCGGACTGACGCCGCGAATAAATTCCTTGAAAGCAACCTCGTTAGCCGGCCCGCGAAATTCATTTTCGGTCTGAAAGGCGATATAGAGATTCGCCAGTCGCTGAATGTTATTGGAGTTAGCCCGCGCCACGGCATCGTCGGGGTCGGACCCGCCGCCGCATCCTGCGCATAAGGGCGACCGCCGCCGCACAGATCATCAGGCCCACGCGCATTCTCATATTCAGTGGCCGCCGACAAAAGTCGCGGGTTCCTTTAGAGGTCGTTGGCCGTGGCGCTGCGTCTGATCCGCGCGCTTTCCCAGTTGATCCAGCAGCGTCAGATCCGCGCTCATCGAAATCGATCGCGTCGAGCCGTCGCCCCACACCGTGCAGAAGACTTCCGGATGCGCCGAGCCGAAGCCAAACTCAGCGGGATCTTTGTTGGTGCGCCGAGTCGGCGTCGCCCATCACCGGGATTTCTCGACGATTGTCCCCGACGGGCTTCAGCGCGGCGAACATCCGCATAATCGGCCAATCGGCCCCGGTGTAGTAACCGTAGATTTCCCAGTAGGCGAAGGGCTGAAGCGGCGCCGACCAGTTCTCCTGGGCCACGGCTTTTTCCGCCACGAGAATCGTGTTCGACGAGCCGTCCTCGATCGACTTGAAATCCACGCGCGGAAACTTCCAGATTTGCGGCGGCGTCGACGACTTGTTCACCTGGCCGCCCTTCGCCAGGATGCCCGTCCACACCAGCGTGTCTTCATCGGTTACGGGTCCCTTGGAAGTTTGCCACGCGAAGCCCTCCCAACCTGGGTCGTTCCAATTCGCCATCACGCCGGCATAGTCGCCAGCCAAATACACGGTTATCCCATTGACTGCGAATCGTCCAGTGCGGTCCGGGCAGTTGAACACCGATACCGGCTTCTGGGCCAGCCCCGTCTTGACAAACCCCGCGTTGGTCCCGCCGTCGCCGCGGCGCAAGTTGTACAGCGCCTGCTGCTCGATGTACGGCAGGATTTGATACATCCAGCTCGCGCCCTCGTACCCGTAGGCGGGTTTCGACAACTCGTCCAGATTAAAATACTGCTCTACCGCGCCCCCGCGCTGGGAAAAGCGCCGTGCGAGGTCTGGTAATTGTGACACCCGATGCCGATCTGCCGCAGGTTGTTCAAGCACTGCGATCGCCGCGACGCTTCGCGCGCGGCTTGAATCGCCGGCAGCAGCAGCGAGACCAGCACGCCAATGATGGCGATGACCACCAACAGCTCCACCAGCGTGAATGCTCGGGACCGTTTCGCAGATATGTCTGCCATTTTTGGCATCTGAAAGCTTCGCGGCGCGACCGCACCGCACCGCCAACCCGTAAATGTCGCTCCGGCGGCGGGACCTTGCCGTTGAGCCCAGCCGTGGACAACTGGCGTCGAGAAAAGCTCTGAAACAGTATATGAGAATAAGTTTCAAAGGCAACGAAGTCAACGCATTTTCGACCTGAATGGGCGATGGCTGAATCGCGTCGTCAACGTCACGCGTGTTCGTTAAACGCTCAATTCGCCGACTGTGATCGAAGCGCGTGAAGAGAGACCGCTGAAACCGAAATCTCCAGGGAACGGCAGAAACAGTTTCTCCCGGCGACGCATCGACTGCCATTGAATGAGAGCGTCGACAAGTCGACTTACTCACGGAGTCGAGCGGTCTTTCGAGCTTTTGTCTTCCGCCGCCGGCGCGAAGGTCACATCCGGCGGAAGCTTGAACAGATCGTCGTCAACCTCCACGTTGGCCTCCATGTCTGGGTCGCGCATTCTCACCGCCGTAGCCTTCTTGTCCCCCGTTCGCACGGCGCTCACCCAGGTTACGGGCAGCGACGTCTCGGCCTCCAGATAGAGGTTCGCCCATTCGTGCGGCGGATCGTCGTAAGCATATTGGTCGTACGTCACGCCGTCGATCGTGCGCGAAGCTTGCTTCTTGCCCTTGGCCTTGATCGTGGCGATCTGCCGGATGAGGCCCATCCGCACAGGCCCGCGGTGAACCGCTGTTTCATGCCCTTCTTCGAATCCGTGCCGAAGGTGTACATCGTGTCGCCAAGTTGAATGGTGATGACTTTGTGGTTGTCGGCGATGAACTCCGCACGGACGTTGTCGCCCTTGGCCCAGATATCCATGGCGGTTCCCGTATCTTCGTCGATCAGCGTGATCATGGTCCCGTGCAAAGACTTGAGTTCCCCAGCGGCCGCCGGCTTCTCCTGGGCCCGTCCGGACCCGGTCACGACGCATACCAACGCGACTGCGGCCGCCAGTCGCCGAAGTTCGCGGCGCACCAACGGCAAGAGTTGCCCGGCGGCGCGGGAATCGCCAAGGTCGAACGTCGGCAGTATCTGCGAAGCTTGGAGCATACGCTGTGAATATACTCGCCACGCCCGATAAACAAACGCCAGTCCGCTAACTCCGATTGCCGCAGGGGGCCGTAGCGCCGCTTAGCTCGTTTCCTGGTAGACTGTTGGCGCAGTGCGAATTCAAAGCGTTGATGCGCTTGTCGCATGCCTTGCTTTCCGATTCACGCGACAACTCCAGCAGCTCACTTCCCCTACGACGCGTAGCCATGCCCGCTTCTCTTGTGGTGGAGCCCCCGCGGAACTGCTGGCCTTTCTTTTTGCCAGCCGTCCCGAGACGAAGAAGCGGGCGGTGCGGCAGTGGCTCAAGCACGGGGCGATTCTGGTCAACGAAAAGCCCATCACTCGCTTCAATCATCCGCTGCAACCGGGAGACGTTGTTTCCATTCGCGCCAAACAAGACGCGGTCGCCGCCGAACGGTTGCCGCCGGGACTCAAGATCGTGTTTGAGGACGCCTCGCTGATTGTCATCGAGAAGCCCGCGGGCCTGCTGAGCGTTGCCACCGACGCGAGCGGCGCCAGGCATCCATCGCGCAGCGGCGCCAGCCGTCCGACGCCCAGCGGAGCAAGACGGCCTACGCCTTGCTGACCGACCACGTCCGCGGCGGAAACCCTCGCAGCCCCCAGCGGGTGTGGATCGTCCACCGCTTGGACCGCGAAGCGTCCGGCTTGATGGTTTTTGCCAAGACCGAGGCGGCGAAGCGGGCGTGCAATCGCAGTGGCGCGACGCCGAAAAACGCTACCTGGCCGTGGTGGAAGGCCACCCGCCGGCCGACCAGGGTGAGTTCGCATCGCACCTGGACGAGAGCCGCCCCTATAAAGTCCACAGCGCCCCGCCCAGCGACCAGACGCGCCATGCCGTCACCAAATATCGGGCGCTAAAGCGAACCGCCACCGGCGCCTTGATCGAACTGACGCTCCAGACCGGCCGCCGCAATCAGATCCGCGTGCACCTGGCCGACGCGGCGTGCCCCATCGTCGGCGACCAAAAATACTGCGCCCGCACAAACTCCGCGCAGCAACTGGCGCTGCACGCTAGTTATCTGCAATTCCACCATCCGTCCTCCGGCGAACTCTTAAAATTTGAATCGCCCCTGCCGCGCGACCTGGCGAGGCTCGTGTGACGCAAAGCGTCTGACAAGAATGAATAAAACCGCCAGAGGACGCCAAGAAAACTCTCGCACTTGCTGTCTTGCATGGCGACTTTTGGCGTCCTTGGCGGTTCAATGTGTTGGTCGCTCTTATTTCTTCAGCCGTTGACCGGCCGACCCGCTATCCCAAAATTCTCAAGGAATGGCGAATGACATCCGTCGCCCCCAACAAGACCGCCGCGCTCGCGCTGGCCGTCGTAACGCTCACGGGGGCCGCGCCGCTCCGCGCCCAGGACAAAATCGTCGTCGAGAACGATGTCCAGTACGCCAATCCGGACAACCAGCGCTTGCAGCTCAATCTCGCCCGCCCCGACGGCCCCGGTCCCTACCCGGCCGTCGTCTGCATCCATGGCGGCGGCTTCCGCGCCGGCACGCGACAAAGCTACGACGACCTCATCAAGACGCCTCGCCGAGAACGGCTACGTGGCGATCACCGTCACCTACCGCCTGGCGCCTAAATACCAATTCCCCGCCGCGGTCTACGACGTCAAGGCCGCGGTCCGCTGGCTCCGCGCCAACGCGGCGAAGTACCGCGTCGATCCCGACCGCATCGGCGCCACCGGCGGTTCCGCGGGCGGCCACCTCGCGCAGTTCCTGGGCGTGACCGCCGACCAACCCCAATTCGAAGGCGACGGCGGAAATCTCGACCAGTCCAGCCGCGTGGCGTGCGTGGTCAATTTCTATGGCCCCAGCGACTTCACCCAGTCCTACGGCCACAGCGTCGACGCCGCGGAGGTGCTGCCGTTGTTCCTCGGCGGAAACCTCGACCAGGCCCGCCAGCGGCACATCATCGCCAGCCCGCTCTACTGGGTGACGCCCGCTGCGGCGCCGACGCTCTGCATCCACGGCACGAAGGACGACTACGTGGCGCTGGAGCAAGCCCGCTGGATCGTCGATCGCCTGCAAGCCGCCGGCGTCGAGGCCGAGTTGCTCCCCATGGAAGGCGCCGGCCACGGCTTCACCGGCGAAGCAGCCGCCCAAGCCGACGCCGCCATGCTGACCTTCTTCGACGCCCATCTGAAGAAGAAGTGACGTGCTGCCCAATGGGAAAAAAGACCGCCATTGAATCGCCGGTCCGCGGCTAGCGCCGGGCGCCGCGCGCGCGTCTCATAAAGCCGGCGATGGCATCGCCGGTCCGTTTTTCTCGAAAACGCGCCCGCGCCAAGTATGATCAACTGGCGCCGCGCACGCTTCAGTGCCCGCCGCACGGTGCGCGTGCCATGATCAGGTTGCCGCCGAGCAAATACGCGCGTCAACCAGCCGCGCCTCGATCAGCCATACATCCATCAGCATGGCCCCCAAACTCGAACTAATCCGCGAAGAAAAGCTGTTCCGCCTGCTCCCGGGCCGAACCGAGCGCAGCCGACTGGAAGCCAGCGGCGTCGCGCTGCTCGACGACAAGACGGCGCTGGTGGTCTTCGACAACCTCAATCAAGTCGCGCATCGACCTCTCCCTCAAGCGTCGAGCCAGCAATCAGCTCTTGCCGGCGCCGAGCCTGGGGTCCGGCTTCGAGGACATCGCCATCGACCGTACGCGCGCCCGCGCGTTGTGCCTCATCGAAACGGTGGTCGACGTCGACGGGCTGCTCCGCGGCTTCGTCGCCGAGTATGACCGCAACGCCCGCTTCCTCACCTGCACGCGGCTCACCGCCAGCTTCCAGTCGGCCAACAAGGGCTTCGAGGGTCTCGCCCACGTGCGTCGCGGCGGTCGTGAGTTCCTCTACGCCTTGCGCGAGGCCAACCTCGGCCGCGCCGCCAGGCGAGGCGGCCGCATCGACGTCTTCACCAGAGCGCGCGGCGGCGGCTGGAAAGCCTCGCATCAGATCCGCCTGCCTCCAGAGGCCGAATTCGAGGACTATGCCGCGCTCGACTATCGCCACGGAAAAATTGTCGTCGCCTCGCAGGCGTCGGCTCGCGTGTGCGTGGCCCGCATCGACGAGAAATCGCACGGCATCGTCCCCGGGTCGGCCGCCATCTATCGCTTCCCCAACAAGAGCTACGGCAACGTGGAAGGCATCGCGTGGCTATCCAAAGACGCCCTGGTCGCCGTCTCCGATCGAAAGAAAAAGGGCCAGCCCGACCGCTGCGCCGAGAAGGACCAGTCCATCCACGTGTTCCGGATCCCTGCTCGCTGAAGCCAACGTGCGCAGCCAGCGCGGCTTAGCGTCTTTGTCGGAAGCGACACATTGGTCGGTAGGGCGGCGCTTCATTGAGAGCTGAGGCGAGATCGGCGGCGGAAAAAAAGCCGACCGCGTCGTGCGCCGTGGGCCACGCCAACAGCCGCAATCCCATCTCCATAATCGTCCCTGCCATCGCGTGATCGGCGCCCACGGCCGGCTCACCGGCTACGCCGGAGGGATCGACAAAAAGAGGCGGCTGCTCAACTGGGAACGCGGTCCGACCGCAACGACGTCACCGAGGCCTTGGATGACGACGAATCGCTGGAAGCGGCCCAGCCCGAGCAGGTCGTCCGCTAACTGCTTGACGCGGACACGATGCTGAACGCCGGGAAGGATCTGGCGGCGGTTCTTCAAGCCCTGGAGGTCAGTGAGCCCATGGCCGCAAGGCCTTCGAGGCGCCGAGCGGATCGTCGACCGGCTGAAAGCCGCCGGCGTCGACGCGAAGTTGTCCCCATGGAAGGCGGCGGCCGCGGCTACGCACGACCACTGGCGTCCCGGCGTCGTTGCCGGCTTCGTACCGCTCGCGAAAGATCTGTTCCAGCATGGACCGTGTGCAGCCCGACATTCCAGCGTCAGGAGGAATCATGCATAGACGAGACAGACATTTTGCCGGCGCGTCAACTTTCGGTTATGCCGCCGCCCCGGGCTGCTTTAGTATATCTCATAGATTGAATGCAGCTTTACCTGAGCGTTCCACTCCAGCCTGCTGTTGTTCACCACGGCAGGTACGTCAATGTTTTCGGGCGCCAGCCGGACTTTTCGGGCCGATCCAAGCCGGTTTACTGCAACCGAGATTTTCATCGTGAGTAAGGGCAGATCGGACACGTCGCCGCTGTACCGGTCGCCAATCGCCGCGGCGCAGTCCGTAAGGTGAACCAAATAATTCATGTCTTTGCGGGCCAGATTGATCTCAATCTGCGTAGGCGCATCCCGTCTTGATGAGCTCGGCGCCGCCCAGGAGCTCGACGAGGTTTGCAATCAGTCTCTTATGGTAGGCCGCACTATAGTCGGCCGCCTTCTGAATGGTTTCGATTTCCCGCGCCACTGCAGCCGAGACGAAAATGGCCTCGCCCTTGCCGTATTTGTGCCGGACGACCGCGGGATGGTCGGTTGAAACTGTGCAGGCGTGCACCCCAAAAAGCCCAGGGGTCTTCGGGAATTTGTCGAACGGGAGCATAAGCTTGGCAAGCGTCTCTCCACCGTTCAGTTTGACCAGATAGCAGGAATCGTTGCCGCTGACGAGCAAAGGCGTTCTGGCAACGCGGTTCCATACCGGCTCGGCTGCAGGCGCGATGTAGGCGGCGTTGTATCCTTCGGGCAGCGTCTTCGCCTCAATGGTAATCCCGAGCACATCCGCCAGGTTCTGGCAGGCACTATAGATCGCCAGGAGCTTGCCTCCGTTCTTCACGTACTGACGTATCTTCTCGGCGTCTTGCGGATTGAGCGTCGCAGCCTCGTCGAGAATGAGCACCTTGTAAGGCGACAGGTCCGCGTCCGGCTTTAGCATGTTGTAGGGGATGTGATTATCCACGAGCGCCGGGTCGAGGCCCACAGGCGGCGGATACCACTTCGTGAAGAGTTCACTCGGCATCACAACGCCGACCTCGGCCCAGCCTGTTGCGCCCACGAACCAGGGCTCCCGTTCCTTAAGCCAGTGCCAAACCTTGCTCATCTCGTCCAGAAAGCCCTGGTCGAGCCTGCCGTCGGGATAGACCAGCCCGCCGAAATCGGGAGTTCCGCCGTTCGCCGCCACCAGGGCTGCCAGCACCATATGAGAGGCCGTGGGGCGCTGCTTCCACGAGAGCCAGCCTCCGAGGTTTTCGGGAATCGCCAACTCGAACGGCTTGCCTGAGCGTCGGAGAATCTTGGCGTGTCTGCTACATGTCCGGGCTTCGTGTCGCCTCGGTCGAGAGGAAATCAAGCGCCGCCATCATCCCGTCGGAGTTGTACCCGCTGTTCATGCTGAACGCTATGTCGGGGCGATACTTCGACATCGTCGCCCGCATTTTGTCCATGAATGGCGGGCCAGGATAATATAAATCGAACCACATGCCATCGACGTCGTAGGACTTCGCAATCTCTTCCAGCATGTTTAATGTGAGTTCCTGATAGCCGGGATCCGTCTGGTTGAGCGGCCATGAATTCTCGCCGCCTTTGCCGCGCTGCCACTCGGGGTGCTGATCATAGAGTTCCTTGTCGTCCATGTTGAAGTACAGGGCGATGCGCATCCCACGTTTGTCGAGCGCCTTCGTGAGCGCACCGACGACGTCGACGCCGACGTAGTGGTCGTACTTGCTGGGATAGTAAACGTCGCCGTAGCTCTGGCGTCCGCTCACGACGACGTCCTGAACTCCCGCCTTCTGCAATTGCTCCGCCCACTGCTCGGCGTTGAAGTTGCATAGGGGGTCTTTCATCCACCGTGTCGTGGTCACGGGAATCATGATCCTGCGGCGGTTATTGTCATACCAGGGAAGCGTCTCCGGAGGTTTTGCCAGCGCCGCCATCTGCAGCAATGCGCAGGAGCGCCAATAATCGCATATGACTTTTCATCCTTGCCTTTTTGATTAGCCGAGACTTCCAAAATGGTTGCGCTTATCGATGAACCGAAATCGAATGCCGCCCATTCTAACAAGCTGCACGAGCAGCCCCCCGCCGTGTCTAACGCAGGAGAGTGATTTTCGCCTTCTTATTCGCAGCCCGGTACGTCAAAAAGTTCATGGGTCGGCAGTTCCGGCGGTCCGGCTCCAGCATCCTATAACTCACCTCATCAAACAAGAAATCGAGAACTTGCTGAAATCGCGGCCGGTGACGCTGCGCAAAGTTGCTGGCGCGGTCAAAAAAACTTGTTGAAAATGGGCCACGCCCTATGCGATGATTGCATGCGGTCGGCCTACTGTACATCCGTCTCAAACCAGCCTTTCCAGTCCCCTTGCCGCGCCGCCGTCCCCACGAATCGCCCTACCCGTCGCCGAGTCTCGCCGAGACTCGATTCCGGCCCGGCCCAGTCACTCCGAAACTCGACTCCCCAAGGACCCATCTCTCCAAAACCCAACTCCTGTTGCACGCCCAGAAAAACGCCATCCTCCGGCAATCGCCGCATCCGGCCGACGGCGCCCCAGGCAAAATCCACCCGGTTTTGGAGTTTTGGACGCACTTCCACGTTTTCGCTCCAAAACTCCCCCCAGAAAGCACGCTTTTTCCCCGATTCCACGGCCCCACCGTCCAAGTTTTGTCACCCCCCACCAAAAAACGCCAATTCAATACCAGCGAGCCGCGGGGCTCGTCCCCACGGTCCCCTCGCCCCTCCCCCCCTCCCAAAAATCGAGTCTGTAGCATCATTACAGGGGATTATGCGGCCTTTCGCTGGCGAGCGGCGTGCAGCGTTTGAGTGGTTCGGCCGCGCTGTTGCGCTCGCTCCTCGCGTTGCATGTCCAAGGCAATCCGCGAGGAGATATTCGGTTTGGTGCGAACGCGGTAGACCGTCTTTTGCATCTTACGGTGACGGCGGTAGCCGCGTTCCACGGCGTTGGAAGTCGAAGGCAGGAGTTTGTCATCCAGGAACGTCAGGGCCTTCTCCAGGTTGGGAGAGAACAGTTTTTGCAAGGTTTTGCCGATCCACTTGAAGCGGCGAACTCGACGCCGGAGCCGCGCCAGTTTGTCCAGCGCGGTTTCGCTGCGGCAGCGACGATCAAACAGGCGATACACCTGATCCATGATGTCGCGAAGCGTTCGCAACTCGGGCCGACCACGGGTCAGGCGACGGAGCGTTCGCCCCCGAGCCGGAGTCAGGTCGTGCCGGACGAACAGCCAGCGATGCTCAAACAAGTCTCCGACTTTCTGTTCGATCTGTTTGCGGCGCCGTGCCGCTTGGCGCACCACGGCCGAAGAGGGACGCCCGCGGCCGAGTTGCGGTTTCGTGGCGGCCAGTTCCTTACGGACTTTGGCCAACGCACGCAGCACCGCCTTGGTCAGTTCCTTAATCACGTGAAACTCGCAGCTCTGGTGGCGAACTGGGCCAAAAACCTTGGAGATCGGCTCGGGATACAGCGGAGAACCGTCGGTGGTGATGCCCTGCAGGGTCAGTCCGCGCTCGTCAAGCGCCGTGTGGAAGGTGCGAAAAAGCGCTCCATGTCGACGTGAGTGGGATCATGGTCCAAGACCTCGTAGGCGATCCGCCGGAAGGTGCGGTTGTCGACGATCGACAGCACGCAGAACGGACCGTCGTACAGCTCGTCCGCCGCGATGTATCCGGAAAACTCAGCCAGCACGGCGTCGAGGTATTCGCCGCTGACGTGCTGTTCTGCCTTTTTTCCCCCACCCTCAACCCAATTTTGAATGGTGGCAAATGGAACGAACACGCGGTGATCTCTCCAGAGATGCCAACTGGCCGCGCGGTAGGGTAAGCCGTCCTCCGCCACCAATCGCACGGCCAGCGCGATGACACGATGCGTGTAGCGGCTCCTGGGCGAAGCCAGGTCCGACAGGTCCGCGTTGAAGTAGCGGCGACACTTGCAGCAGTAATGTTGGGAGAAGATAAGGTGAATGTCGCGCGGTCGTTCCGAGACCACATCGCCCAGATCATGCAGCGTCCGCTCGACGGTGCGATTCCGATAGCAACTCCGGCCGCACTGCGGGCACGGTCGTCGCAAATAATTGCGACTGCGCTCCATCGATTTGGGCTTGGGCAGGTCTTCAACGCGAGTAATTCCCTCAGTACGATCGGCTGGGTATTCGCCTGGTCCCGACATGACCACCCTCCTTGGTGAGTTTGGGACCGGGAAAATACCGCAAAATGCTTCATGTGTCGCTATCAATCCCCTGCAATGATGCTACAGACTCCAAAAATCCCTCATTTTTCCTCTTGCCCCCCAGCATGAACACCGATACAGTAATCCATGCGTACAGTTAACGGCTGGCCGCCGCTCGCCAGCCCGCTCGTTTCCGATCACCCGTCTATCTGGTAAAAAGGGGCTCCCCATGGTCGCCGCCACCGCCGCCGCCACTGCCGCCAAATCCACCCCCGCCGCGAGAAACGGTATGGCCAAAAAAGACAAAGACCGAGCCGCCGACAAGCGAGACTCCGACAAGCGAGCCGGCGGCCGCAAGGCCCCGGAGAAGTCCGGCAAGAAGTCCCCCGCCGATTCGATGCTCGAAGGCGCCCCCGAGCTCAAGAACACCGTCGCCGCCATCGAGAAGCAGTACGGCGAAGGCTCGATCATGCCCCTGGGCGGCGACGCGTCGCCCGCATCGAGGGCATCCCCACCGGCAGCCTCTCGCTCGACATCGCCCTGGGCGGCCAGGGCATGCCCCGCGGCCGCGTCATCGAGATCTTCGGCCCCGAATCCAGCGGCAAGACCACGCTCGCCCTGCACGTCGTGGCCCAGGCCCAGAAGGCCGGCGGCATCGCGGCGTTCATCGACGCCGAGCACGCCCTCGACCCCAGTTGGGCCAAGAAGCTCGGCGTCGACCTCGAAACCCTGCTGGTCAGCCAGCCGAGCTGCGGCGAAGAGGCCATGCACATCACCGAAATGCTCATCAAGACCAACGCCGTCGACGTGATCGTCATCGACTCGGTGGCCGCCCTGGTGCCGCGCAAGGAACTCGAAGGCGAAATCGGCGACTCGCACGTCGGCCTGCAGGCCCGCCTGATGAGCCAGTCGCTCCGCAAGCTCACCGGCGCCATCGCCAAGAGCAAGACCATCCGTCATCTTCATCAACCAGATCCGCGAGAAGATCGGCGTGATGTTCGGCAGCCCCGAGACGACCCCCGGCGGCCGGGCCCTGAAGTTCTACTCCTCCTGCCGCATCGACGTCCGCCGCATCGGCCAGCTCAAGGAGGGCGAGGAAGTGGTCGGCCAGCGCGTGCGGGCCAAGGTCGTGAAGAACAAGGTGGCCCCGCCGTTCCGCGTCGCCGAGTTCGACATGATGCACACCAACGGCATCAGCTACGAGGGCGACATCCTCGACCTGGGCATGGAGAAGAAGATCATCGCCCGCACCGGCGCCTGGTTCCGCTACGGCGACATGCAGCTCGGCCAGGGCAAGGAAAAGGCCCGCGAGTATCCTCAAAGAAAACCCGGCCCTCACCGAGGAGATCAAGCAAAAGATCATGGACTCCGGCCTGGACGACGTGCTGACCGTCGCCATCGGCGCCGGCGACGAGCCCGCCAACGGCGAACCCGAGGGCGACGACTTTTAGGGATCACTCCCCACTAGCCGGACCGCCACGCGGTCCGGGACGCCCCACCCCACGGAGGTCCACGCTAAAATACGACTGGTTCAACGCTCAGGAAGTAACATTTCACCCGGTTCGGCGCTTCATGTCCTATGAGTACCCAACCGCCACGCGCATGGTCCGCCCGCGCCGCGAGCCGCCTCGCACTAGTAGCCCTCGCCGTATTGTCCGCTGGGACGCTCCCCATCCGCGTCGCGGCAGAAGACGCAGCCAACTTCCAACGGCCGGCCCTCGCCCTCGTCCGCACAGTTTACCGTAGGACATCTGACGAGACCTTTCGTCGCTGGCTTCGCGCGAGCGTCGTGACCGCAGAGGACGAAGCCCGTTATGGGCTGAAGCTCGATAAGAACGTGCCAGCGGCCCCGCCCGAGTTGCCGCTGGTCGTCCTGATCCACGGCTTCAACTCCACGCCCGCCAGGAACGCGGCGATTATGGAGCCGATCCGGGCCGCCGGTTTTCCCACCGCCGTCTTTGTCTATCCCAACGATTCGGACATTGCCGATTCAGCAGCGCGACTGTCGTCGGCGCATCCGCACGCTGGCCAAAGAACATCCCGATCGCCGCGTGGCGCTGGTAACCCACTCGATGGGCGGCCTGGTCGCCCGGGCTTGCCTGGAAAACCCAGCCTTGGACCCGGGCAATGTCACGCGATTGGAGATGATCGCTCCGCCGTCGCAGGGCTCCATGATCGCCCACGCCGCCATCGGCGCCGACCTGTGGGAGCACTGGCTCCACCGCAGCGACGGCGGCTTCGGCGCCCGGCTCCATGACTCGATCGCCGACGGTCTCGGCGAGGCGGCCGACGACCTCGTGCCCGGCTCGCCGTTCCTCGCCGCGCTGAACGCCCGCCCGCGCAACCCGCACGTGCGCTACTCTATCTTTCTCGGCACGCACGCCGCCGTATCGCCCGCCGAACGCGACTTGCTCCGCTGGGCGGTCCGCAAGCAGCGCCGCCCGCGTCAAGAGTCTCCGCAACCACGTGGATTCAATCGACAACCTAATGGCCGACATGGACGAGCTGGTCGAAGGTCGAGGCGACGGCGTCGTCTCGGTAAAGCGCGGCCAGTTGGCCGGCGTCGACGACGTCGTCCTGCTGCCGTTTGACCATTTCTCATGCACGGGTAAAGACCAGAGCGCCGCGGTCGACGAGTTGCAGCGCGAGCTCATCCTCAGACTGCGGTAGAGTCCACAAATCTGCAAATCACCCGCCACATTACTAAATGGCCGCGTACAGCTTCGTCACCCACTGGCGGTTCCGGGCGCCGATTGAGCGAGTGTGGGCGGCGCTCGACGCCCCCGAACGCTACGCCGAGTGGTGGCCGGCGATTGTCGAATACCACGACCTGACGCCCCAGATCAACGGCCTCGGCAATCGGGCCGAGCGAGTCGTCAAGGGACGTCTGCCCTACACGCTGCGGTACAGGACGGAGGTCACCCGCTACGACCCGCCGACCGAAATCGCCTACGACGCCGCGGGCGAGCTCGAAGGCGCCGGGCGCTTTGTGCTCAAGCAGGAGGCCCAGTGGACGAACGTGACATTCTACTGGGACGTGCGAACGTCGGGAGTCGTCATGAATCTACTGGCGCCAATGTTGAAGCCGCTGTTCGCCTGGAACCACAACTGGGTCATGGCTCAGGGCGAGCGCGGGCTCAGTGCGTGGCTGGCCAAAGAAGGTGTAAGCGCCGCCAGCGCGCCGCCGGCTTCTCGCCGGCTCTAGGTCACCAGCCCGCGTTCGATGAGAGTTTGTTCCGACCAGAGCCGCGCGACCATCTCGTCGCGCAGATTCATCAACTGCGATCGCAACGAGTAGCGGGCGTAGTGCCGGAACGTGTACGCGCACCGCATCTCGGTGCCAAATCGTTCCTTGTACGGCTGCGCGCCGGGTCCAAAGTTGTACTCGACGTCGCCGCGGCGGAACGAGTCTTCGAGCATCTTGTAGAGCAACACGCGACCGCAACTGTCGAGCTCCAGCGTGGCGTCGTAGCCGCACCGCAGGCCGTAAGTTCGCCCTTGGGCGACGTAGTTGTAGTTGAAGGCGGCAGCCGTAGCGCCGACGTACAGCAGGTTGACGTCGAGCATCCCCAGCGCGGCGGCTTGGTGATGCAGCCGGCGGAGCACCCCGCCGATGCGAGGCGAACAGAACGTGCTCTTCGATTCGTCATCGGCCTGCCAGGTGTGTTCGGCGATGCGGGCGCAAACATCAAAGACCTCGTCGTCGCGCTCATAGTTCGCTTCGTCCGGCGCGGGACGGTGGCGCACCAGGCGCACCTCGCCGGCCTTCTCCAGGGCGTCGACGTCGTGCTTCATCTTGCGGCGCCAGTTGCGCGAGCGGGACTTCAGGTAGGCGTCCCAGCCGTCGGCGAAGCGGCACAGGCGCACCTGCATGCGCGGCCGCACGCGGAAGTCGAAGCCCGACTCGCGAAGCGCCGCGCCGATGTCCAGGAATTCCTCGGCGGCCTCGTCCACCCACCGGAGGTCGATGAAATCCCAGTCGCGCGGCGTGCCGGCGATGTGCCCAATCGCGGCCCGCACGACGAGCTTGGGCTCCGGGCCGATGGGACCGTAGAAGGTTCCCCAGTCATCGAGCGGGTAGGTGAGGACGCGGAGCGATCCCAACCGGCGTCGCTCGGTTCGGACGCACAGAGGAACAATGCCGATCGGCGCGCCGTCGCGGCGAACGACGATCACCCGCAGCCGTTGCCGCAGCGGGTAGTGCCGCCAGGTCGTTTCGAGCCACTCCAGCGTTTGGAAGAACGAGTAGTTCGGCGTGCGCGCGAGCAGGTCGCGCCACGCGGGGCGGAGGGCGTCGAGCTCGCTCGGGCGATTGATTTCGTGGACGTCGATCATAGGCATGGGCGCGCGGAAACAAGGGCCGCCGAAGTCGTCAATTCAAGGATAGCGTGCGGCAGGAAGGGAGAATGGGACAGGGGGAAACCGAGCCGAGCGGGCGGAACGGCCGCTGGAGGGGCCAACAAGGCGTGTTGCCGAAACGCAACGTGCGCGGGACGATTCGGATGCACCGGTCGTGCGACGAAAGGCGCGGGCTCACCGCCCACCGTTTCACGGCGGGTCGCTCTGTACTGCCTCGGCGAGCTGCTCAAACGCCGCCCGAACCTCGCGACCGGAGTGGTTGGCCATCGCCGGCAACAGCGTCGCCAGGTCGATTTCGAGGCCGAGCGGTCGCCGGCGCCCGGGACTTTGAACTGCGTTTCTTTTCGCACGTTCACCGTGGCGAGGTCGAGGACGAAATGCTGCTCGAGCGCATCCAGACGATCGCGCACCGCGGCCACCGCCGCCCGGGAGCGACCTCCTCGAGCACGGCCGCCGACGCCCACGCCAGTTGCCGGGCGGCGTCGTAGTCCAGCGGTCAGCTGCGGCGCCTGCCTTGGCGATGGCCCGCAGCACGGCGAGCGCTTCGGTACGCGTGAACGGTCGGGACTCAATTTCTTCGCGATCCCCTAAGGCTTGCTGCCGCATCCGCCAGCCGCTGATCGAGCAAGACCGGATTGCCGTAAGGTTGAGCGGCGACCGCGAGGTCGATCTGTCGCTGCCGCTCGTCAAATCCCGCGACCTGCTCCGGCGCCAGGGCCTTGAGCACCGCCTGGCACAAGGGCGACGACCAGTTGCGCAGCATCGGTCGGCCCGGCGCCGTGGCATGCTCGTCTTGCCGCCAGTCGGCCTGCCGAAGTTCGTGGTGGCAGGCCGAGCACTCGAACTGCGCGAGCTCCGGCCAGCGGCCCTCGCTCGACAGCAACGGGTACTCGCGCACGGACATGAGGCTCGCGCGTCAACTCGGCGTTTTTCACCCACGCTGCGAGGGCGCCCACGGCCAGCGTGCTCGTGGCTGGGCAGCACTCGTCGTAGTTCTCGACAATTCTTCGCGAAGAAGTCCGGATGTTGCGTTCTCCAAATTGCGAAAGTAAGGGTCGGCCGTCTTGGCGAGAAAATTCGACGGTGATCGATTTGGGTTTCTTGCCGAGCAGCGTGGCGGGATTAGCCGCATGCGGTTCGACGGCGGCGTCGCTGCCCAGGCTGCGCCAGTGGGCGGCATCATGTCGGCGAACGATTTGAGCTCGAAGCTGGGGAGCGGAGGGTGTCCTGCCGCATACATGGCGTGCGTCACCAGCCGTCCCTGCCGGGCGTCGCCCAGGTGGCACGACAGGCACATCGCGGCGCGCGATGCTGGCGTACGTACGTCGTAGAATCCGAAGCCGTCCTGCTTCTCCGCCGACGCCTTGTAGCGCCAAGTCTGGCTCGCCACATGGCGTTGAATCCAACCGCGAAGCTCGCCAGCAGAGCTATCGGCAGCACGCTTGCCCGCGGCGCCATGGCATGCCTCGCAATTCACGCCGAGGGCCGCACGACTCGTCCACATGATCGGCCGCAAAGTATGCATGTCGATCGCGTTGCCGTCGCGCTTCAAGCTCGCTGCCGGCAAGCTCGAGTGGCAGGCCAGGCACCGAACGTCGCGATTGCACTTCGGCGATCCCAAGAATCTTGCCAATCTGCTTTGCACGTTCGCCCAGCAGCGTGGTGTAAGCCTGGGCATGACGGTCCGAGCATCGACCAGGTGACGACATTCGTTGCCGAGCACCCAATTGTCATGACCAGCTGGGCTGAAAAACTCGGCGCCGACGAACTTCGAGATGTCGGGATCGATGGCGAACGACGCCGTACCTTGCAGGTGACAAGCACAACACGCCCGCGAGCCAAGCACTTCGCGGCCGAGGGCCAGCGGTTGCGAGTGCTCCGCGTCGACGGGGCACACGACCGCGGTTTGCTCCATTTGGCTCACCTGGGCCACGGCGCAGCGCCGACAGAGCGTCGGCGCCAAGATGCACGCCAGGCAGCAGTCAGCGAAGTGATGAGCGTCGAGTGATTGGACATATTTAGTGTTCGTGCTCATCGCGGTCGGCGGCCTAGCTCCGTCGGGCCTTCTCTGCTCGCGGCCGCGTGAATCTCTTCAAACCCCGCACTCACCGCGCGGCGGCGATCGACCGTCTGATTTTTGGGGCTGTCGTACTGGACCGGATCCGACTCGTGGCTGAACTGGAGCAGCTCGCGAATTCGCGCCAGCGCCGGCGATCGCGTCCGTTGCCGTGGGCGGATTGTTCTCGCCGGCGCTGCCCGCGGCTTGCGGAGCGTAGTTCATGGCTGCGCAAGCCAAAAAACGCTGCGCTGCCGCGTCCCAACTTTCCGGAGCGGTCGCTGGCTGAACCTCAGTCAACCGGCGAATCCACGCGGTCCGTTCCACTGGCCCGATTGGTTGACGGGCGGCGGCGGCCGCCAACTCCGTCACGTCGCCGCGCACCGCCTCGGCCAGCGTCCGCACGGTTTCGCGATTGGGCGACAACCGCTGCATTTCGGCGCAGCCGATCAAGCGGCGCATTGTCCGCCTTGCCGGCGCCGTCCCGAATCAGAGGGAGGAACTGGTAATGCCAACTCCCCCACGGCGCGGCCCCAGGCGGCAGTTCCGCGCTGGGAGCGAACTCCTGCTGTCGCCAACTGGGATCGACCAGGTCGTGATGGCACGCGAAGCAGTCGTATTCCGAAAACTCCGGCCACGGCGCTTTGGCGTCGCCGGCGCGGTGAGCCAACAGGGCCAGACCGCTCTCGGCCGACGCCGCCTGGCCCACCAACCACAGCCGCGCGTCCAGCTCGCCGGCGGGCGTCGCCTCGCGCTTCCAGTGCTTCGGCAGGTTGGCGTGGTAAGCCGACAACTCGAACGACATCCGTGGATGCCCGGCCGCGATCAAGTCGTGTTTGACGTCGCGCCCTGCGGACCCCACATGACACTCGGCGCACAGCCTGGCCCGCGCCGTCAGATCGGTCAGATCGCGGTAACCCAGGGCCTGCTTTTGCGCCGCGCTCAGCGAGCTCCACGCCGCCCACTTGTGCGGATCGAGCCACGACTCCGCGGCGCCGTGGCACGCTTCGCAGCCCACGCCGTCGTGCGGCGTGAAGCGCGCGGCGTCGGCCAACTCGGCAGGCGGCGCCTTGACGGCGTGACAGGCGAGGCAAGCCGGCGCCGTGTAGGCGTTGGCCAGCCCCAGCCGCTCGGCGATCCGCTGCGACCGCGGCTCGTACAGCGCCTCGAACGCCGCGGCGTGCGGATCGTTTTGAATCCACGCGCTGTACGCCTGCGGCGAGAGGGCGTCGCCTCCCGGTCGCACGGGTCGCGATCCGTCGCCGCCGTGGCAGTTGGCGGCTGTGCACGAGGCCGTGCCGACGTATCGCAGTCCCCTCGCGCCGGTTGCCGCGTCGGGCACGCCCGCGGGCGCCGCAACCTCTTCGCCCTCGCCGCTGCGTGCTGCGCTCGGACCAGTCGTCGCCGTGCCGTCGTCGTCCGCCGCCAGCCACGCGCACGGCAAGGCGGCGGCAAGCAGCACGGCAACGACAAAACGAGCAGCTTTCACGGACGTCGATCCCTCGGAGTGCAACCGGGCCTCCCGCCGCTCACGTCAATTACGAACCATCTTTTCTCGGAGCCCGCTCGTCTGACAAGTCTAAAACCATCGAGCCGTTCATTGGTTCCTTGTCGCGCCAATGATAACCGTGACAGTCGATGCATCGCGAGGGCGCGCCGGGTCCCGCGGCGGATCCACCCGTCTGGAGCACCACATGGGACCTTTCGGCGTGACACGTCCGGCACGCGGCGATCGGCGGCATCAGCACGTCGCTGGTGGCCTCGCTCTGGAACACCGACCGCGGCGGCTTGGCCGTCCAGTCCTGGTGGCATGCCGTGCACGCGACAAAGCGGTGGCTGTCGTGCGTGAAGCGACTTCGCTCCATCCACCGCTCGGGAATGTGCGGCGGCGTCACCGCCCACTCCGACGGGAAGCCGACCTGGTCGTCCGTAGTTTCGTGCTCGCTCACCACGTGGCACAATCGGCAGCCGCCCAGCGCCTCGGGGCCGAACAGCACCTGTTCGCGTCGCAACGCGGCCTGGCGCACCGCCTCCTGCGAGGCGGCAATCGGCGCCGTCAAACGGCGGTCTGCAGTGACCGCACCCTCGCTCGCGCGACGGCGCCCTTCGTCGGAGAGCGCCGGCTCGCGGCGATACCGCCCGGGGAGCGGACGAACCGGTTCCGACGGCTCCGTTTTCAAGACGTCTTTGAGCGCCAGGCGCGGTGTATTGCTCGGTGAGAAAGCCGCGCAGCGTGGCTGCCGGCACGCCGTGCGGCACGACTTCGCCAGGAAAGTTCGCGTTGTCGAAGTACAACGGATGACATCGCTGGCAATGCTGCGCGTACCGAATCGGCGCCATGTACAGCTTTTGGGAATCCGGCCGATGGCAAGCCGCGCAGTTCTTCGAGAGGTCTTCGAGCTCTCCCCGCTCGTTCATCACGCCTTTGATCAACTTGCCCTGGTCGTCGTACTCATGCTGCAGGTGAACACGGTGGTTGAACTGGAGCGGCGTGGGGTCAGGGCGGGCCAGGGCATCGAATTCGGGGTGATCCGACGAAAAGCTGGTAATCGAAATCGCCGGCAGGTCGCGGGGCAGGGCGCCCGGCGCCGCGGTGATTTTGGCGAGCTGATCGCTGAGCGCTCCATGGCACTTGAGGCACTGGGCGTTGGCGCCGGCCAGCAGCGTGGCGTCGTGCCGGTGCTCGCGGTGGCACGTGGCGCACCCCAGGCCGTCGTGCGGCGGCGACTGGCCCGCGTAGTGCGGCGACCCGACGTGGCACGCCTGGCAACTGGCGTCGTCCACCGAGGTCACACGATGACCGTCGCCCGCGAGAGCCGTCAATCGGGAAGCGGGCGCCCAGGTCGTGTGGCACGTCGTGCAATTGTTCTCGAAAAACCGGTGCGACGGCGCCACCGGCCCGGCTTCGTAAATCGTCCGCCCGCTTCGCGCCGCCGCCACGATCAGCCACGCGACCACGCCGAGGCAGGCCCCGAACGACAACCACGCCAGCCACTTCCGGAACCGATCGGGATCCTTGGGGAAGTCGTGGTCCAACCGGTCCGCCAGCTCGCGGCTGGTCCGCAGTGGGGCGGCGGTGTAACGCGGTTCGGGCATGTGGACGGGGACGCAACCTCTTATGACCAGGGAACGACGCGCAGCGCCACGACGATGTGCAAAGCGGCCAAGACAAACAGCGCCGCTGACAGCGGCACGTGGACCAGCAGCCAGGTGCGCAACCACCATTGAATCCGCACCTGAACCAGGAACTGCCGGCGCTCGTCGACCAGCTCGGCCAATCGCTCGATCACGCCCAGCGCCTGGCTCGGCAACTCGGCGGCCAGGTTGGCCAGCGCCATGCGGGCGTAGTTCTCCGACGCCACCCGCTGCCGCGAGGCGGATCGGTCGTCTTCGCTGAGAAACGGCCGAACTTCCTTTTCATAGAACCGCAGCAGCAACGAAAGTCGGGGCATGCCGGCGTCGGCCTTCGCCATCGACGACGGTCCCATCGACTTCGGCGTCGCCGCACCGGCGCCGGTTGGGTCGCTCTTGGACTTGGGTTGCGCCGCCTTTTTCGCCGCCAGTTGGGCCAGCAGTGCGGCTTTGTCGGACGCCGGGGGCTTCTCAGGAGAACCGGTGGCCGGGCGCGCCGGCCGCATCGGCCGCTTCGCTTTTGGCCTTGGCCAGCGCCGCCTTCTTCGCCGCCAACTGGGCCATGAACGCCGCCTTGTCCAAGGGTGGCTTGGCGGCCGCGTCCGGCGGCACGGCCGCGGCTTCGCCGGCAGGCGCGACGAGTGGCGGCGCGTCGGTGGCGCCTGCCTCCACAGCGGCCGTGGAAACGGCTGCTTCGCCAGCAGGCGCGGCCGCGTCGCCGGACGCTGCGCCTGCACTGGCCGCCGCGGCTTTGGCGGCGGCGGCGCTTTTCATCATGGCGATCTTGGCCGCGATCGCCTCTTTGTCCACCGACTTGGCGGCCACGCCCTTCATGGCCGGCACTGGCGGCCGGCGTCGCTTGCTCCGCGGTCTTGGCGGCGCCGCCTTTCATCATCGCCAACTTCGCCGCGAGGGCCTCCTTGTCGACCGACTTCCCCGCCGCCGTTGGCTTCGCGGCCGGCGACTCCATCATGCTCGCCCCGCGGATCAACGAAGCAGGCCCCGCCTTCTTCGCCGCGCTCTTCAGCCCGTCGATGAGCTTGTCCGCCTCCTCTTGAAACTGCCGGCACAGCGCGGGTATCTGTTGCGGGAAAGTCTCCAGCGGCACGCGCACCTTGAGCAACCGCGGCAGCGCCTGCTGCAGCGCGAGCCCATACACGCCGCTGGCGATCACGACCAGAAACACAATCATGAGCGCCCGCTCCAGCACGCCGCCAAAGCGAAATCCCGAGTGAAAAAACACCAGCGGCACGCTCAACAGCCCGAGCCAAATGTGCCCCCGCAGCCAGAACTGGGCGCTCCCCAACCGCAGCCCCGGAAACTTCTTGCGCACGGCGAGCAGCCCGGCAAAGATCATCGCCCCGAGCGCCAACATGCCAAAAGTGAGCCCGGCCACGCTCCCGCCAGCCGGCTCGCGTGCTCCGGCCGTCGACGCCGCGTACCCCGCCGCGCACGCGCCAGCACGGCGCCGCTGGCCAGCCCCCAGCCCAGATGCGTCTTGTCGATCAGCACGTTGGCTACCTGCCGTGATGAGAGAGAAGCAACAGCGCCTATCCGCCGCGCTCAAACGAGAATTCCATTCCGTTGACGCGCATCGCCGCGTCGTGCGGGCAAGCGTACACGCAGGCCTCGCGCCCCAGCGTCGTCGACGAGCACAGGTCGCACACCACGGCCCGCTTGGTAATGTCCTTCAGCGACACATTTTCGCGCGTGAGCCGCTCCTGCTGTTCGTTGCTCAAGTCGACGACGCCTTCCAAGTCCCGCATGTGAATCGAGCCGTACGGACACTGCTTGGCGCACATGCTGCAGCCGATGCACCAGTTGTGAATGCGAATCTCTCCGTTGTCGCCGCGGTCGATCGAGCCCACGGGGCAGCCGATCATGCACACCGGGTCGAGGCACTTGCGGCAGGAAATCGGCACCAGGTAGTCGCCGAACCGCGGGCCGTCGAGGTACAGCCGCGACTGCCCGTCGGTGTGCACCGCCACGCACGCCTTGACGCACTCGCCGCAGCGGGTGCAGCGGTCCAGGTCGATCAGCATCAGCTTCTGCCCCTGCACGAGGCCCAGCTCCTCGAACTCCGGCAGGTTGCGCAGGCGCCAGTCTTGCTCGCTGCGCGGTTGAGCTTCCGTTTCGGGCGGCGGCCGCCGGCTGTCGACGATCAGCTTGATTCGCTGCTGCAGCTCCGGCGAGCTTTGCCACACGCGCGTGAAGTCGTCGCGGCGAATCTTCACCAATTCCAATTGCGAGGGGACGGCCCCGCCGCGCAAATCGGGAATGCCCATCTTCATCCGGCCATCCGGGTGGTCGTACGCCGCCAGCGTGGCGTTGCGCGGCTGATCGAGGACGACGCCCATCTCGCCGATCACTTCGCCCTGCCCGCGATAGGCCAGGGTGCGCATCGGCTCGTAGCAGGTGAGTCGCGGCGGCACGCCCGCGAAGGCGGCCTCCAACAGCGAACGGAAGAACAGCCGCCGCTCGACGTCGGACCAGTTCTTCACCTCCTCGGGAAAACTCGCCGACAACTGGTCCAGCTCCGGGTAGCCCACCAGCGCGACCGCGTCGAGCGTCGTCTTGCCGAACAGCTTCGGAACCTCCCGCTGGCAGATGAAAGCGTTCAGCGCCTCGACGACGGTGCGCCGGCTGCCCTCCACGGCCGCGCCGTCGCCCACGACGCCGTTCAATGCCTGGTGAAAACTCTCCCCCAGCGACTTCGACACATACGCCGGCACGGAATCGTCCTGGCGCGGCCCGCCGCCCAGCTCAAGCTGCAGCGTCTCCCAATGCTCAGGCGTGAAGTCCTTCACCTGAAGTTTGGCGCCCACATTCTGGATCACTTTCGCCAAACCGCTGCGCACGATGTACACGGCGTCGGGGGCGTCGCCCTGCTCGAACACCATGGCGCCGGCGTCGTAAGTTTCCAACTCCGCGACGGCGATTAGCGGCTCAATCAAACTTTTGTCGACGCCCGAGAACAGCGTCAGCCGTTCGAGAAACGACGGCAGCATTCGCTGGCGGTAAGCCGCATCGAGCTTCTTCTTCTGCTGCGGATCGCTGCGGACCGATTCGAACACGCTCCGCGCCGATCTCCAGAATGTAGCACTCGTGTTCGACAATGACGGTGGCCGACCGCGGCCAGCGGCTCATGCAGCTCGCTTCGCCGAACATGTCGCCCGGGTAGAGCGCCCCGCACCGCGCTTAGCATCGATGGCCACCGGGGCGTCGACGGGAATGTACTGCGGCGCCGCCTCCTCGCTCGCAGCCGCCTTCGTCCGGCCGACTCGCCCCAGGAGCCAATTCAACCAGCTTTCCTTGGCCGACGCCTTCTGCTCCTCCACCGAGAGCAAGTGAACCGACAGGACGGGCGTCCGCTCGTCGCCTTCGCCGGCGGGCGCCTGCGACCCCAGCGCCGCGATTTCTTTCATGCACAGCGCCTTCAGTTCGTTCAGCGCCGCGGCCGACATGCCGGCCAGATGCGAGTCCTTGCGGGCCTCGTCGTCCGGACCGGCTTCGATGAACTTCTCCAAGAGCGACAACTGCTGCTGCCGCAGGGCGAGCATCTCCGGCGGTTTCACCACGTAAAACGCGGTAGCCCCGGCGTCGCCTTGCACCGTCACCACCCGCCCGGGCGTGCCGTGCCACAGGTACGTGGCGCCGGGAAATTTGCGAAAGTCGATGGCGCGGTCGGCGCCTTTGGCCTTTTCCAGGTCCTTGAAGATCGACAGCGCCTGCAGCTCGTCGTCGGCCAGCCACTCGTCACCCACGGTCTTGCTGGCGGCCAGCCGCGGAGAGAGCTCCGCGAAATTGATGGGCGGATTGGCCTTGATATTCGACATCGAGAGTTCGAGCGCTCGCCAGCTAGCAGTGGCTGCACCGACATGAGCCGTGCAGTATAGACGCCGCGCACCCCCCTTCAACCAACCGCGCGCTCGGCTGCCGACCAACTGTCCTTGCACCCCGCCGGGCGCCTCCATACGATTCGCCCCGCTTGTCGCTCTTGTGCGGCGGTGCGCGCCTGCCTGGCGCCGCGTCGCCGCGCCCACTCCTCCTCGGCGCATCGCGGCGATCATGTTTGATCCCCTCACATTTCCGCGCCGCCTGAGCGCATGCATGGTCATGCTGGCGTGCCTGGCGGCGCACGCGCCGGCCCAAGCGCCGAGCCCCGCCGTGCCGCCGGGCGAGCCGATCACCGTCACCGGCTGCCGCGTCGCGTTCGTCGACGACGTGATGCTCTCCAGCGAACGCCGCGGCATCGTCGCCGCGATCGCCAAGCCGGGCGAGCAGGTCGACGCCGGCCAGGACGTCGCTCGGCTCCGCGACGTCGTCCTCAAGGCCAGCCTCGCCATTGCCCAGCGCGAAGCGTCCAACGACGTCGAAGTCCGCTTCGCCCAAAAAGCCTCCGAGCTCGCCGAGCTGCGCTGCGAGCGGGCCCTCCAGGCCAACCGCCAGAATGTCGGCACGGTCTCTGAGCTGGAGCTCAAGGAACTGCGACTCTCCGCCGACCGCGCCGCGCTGCAGTACGAACAAGCCGATCACCGCCTCGCCGTCGCCCGGCTGCGCTTGGCCGAGATCAGCGCCACGGTCGAGACGCTCCACGTGGCGGCGCCGTTCGCGGCCCGTGTGCGTGCCGTGTACAAGCAGCCCGGCGAGGTCGTACAGGAAGGCGAGGCCGTGGCTGAGATTGTTAACGCCGATCGCGTGCGAGTCGAGGGCGACGTGCCGTTGGTCGACGTCGCCGGCGTCGCCCGCGGGGCGCCCGTCGAGGTTCGCTTCGACGACCCGAAGGCGCCGCCGGACCTCGCGCAGCGCGTGTTCACGGGGACGATCACATTCGTCGACCTGAAAGTCGAGCCGGTGTCGCAGAAAGTTCACATCGCCGCCGAACTGGATAACCGTCGCGGACTGCTGCGCGAAGGGCTCGTGGCCACCATGCTCATCCCGCGCAGAGCGCCGCCGATGGCGCGGCGCTCACGTTGGCGCCGTCGAGGTAGCGCGCGAGCAACCGTGGGCTCTCCGTCAAGCCGACGAGCCGTCCGATCGATTAAATGACCTCGTCCAACCGCCCAGCGACGACTCGCGCTAGACTGGTCGCCACGGGCGGCGCGGCAACGGCGCTGGTCCTGGTCATCGGCGGCTGCTTCTCTCCACTTATCCCCACCGGCGGCGCCAACAAAAATTCCGCGTCGTCGGCCGGCCAGCCCGCCGCCGCCGGCGCCCAAAAAGACGCCAAGTCGTGGAGCTTCGCCGACGTCCACCCGGCGTCCTACAACGAACCGCTCCCTCCGCCCCCGCTTCCCGCGCCGCCGGTCGCGTCGGTGCCCGCTTCGGTCGGCCAGGCCAATTGCCCGCCCGGCGCCGCCGCGCCGATGCGATTTGTTTCCGTCCATCGGCTCGAGGAGCTCCGCCCCGATCAGATCCGCCCGCTGTCAATCGACGACGTCCTCCGCGCCGCCCTCGACAACAACGCCCTGGTGCGCGACGACCGCCAGTTCCTCGCCGCCGGCGCGCTGGCGAATCCCGACTACGTGCCCAGCGCCTTCGATTCCTCTATCCAAGCCACCGGCCCCACCGGCGAGCAGGCCGCCCTCGCGGCGTTCGATCTCCAAGCCGCCGCCGGCGCCCAGTGGGGCGAAAACGCCCTCACCCGTGCCAACGGCTTTCTCACCGGCGACATCCCCGGCCAGGACATCCTCGTCGCCCGCTCCGGCTCGCTCTACGGCCGGCTCGACAAGCCGCTGGCCACGGGCGCCGTCGCCTCGCTGGTGCACGCCTGGAACTACGTGCCCAACAGCCTCACCAGCCAGGCGTTCAACTCCCGCTACGCCGGCTACCTGCGCGGCGAGCTGCGGCAACCGCTGTGGGCCGGCCGCGGCCGCGACTTCACCGAAGCCGCCGGCCCCGTGAACAGCCTCAACCCCAACCCTGGCCGCGGCGTCGCCATCGCGCGGCTCGACCAAAACATCACGATGGCCGACTTCGAGTCGCGGATCCAACTCCTGCTCAAGCAAACGCTCGACCTGTACTGGGACCTCTGGCTCGCCCACGAGACCTACCGCACGCAGGCCGCCGCGCTGGCCAGCGCCGAGGAGCTGTGCCGCCGCGTCCAGGGCCGCGGCGACGTCGGCCTCGACGGCGGCGAAGCGGCCAACCGCGCCTACGCCGAGGAAAACCTGTTCGAGTGGCAGCACGCCGTCGACAGCGCCCTGTCCGACGTGCTGGAAGTCGAAAACCGCCTCCGCCGCCTCACCGGCCTCGCGCCCAGCGACGGCCAACTGCTGCTCCCCGTGAACCCGCCCCACGTCGGCCAGGTGATCCCCGACTGGGACGGCGCCGTCAACACGGCCCTCTGCAACCGCGTCGAGCTGCGGCAGCAGCAGCTCCGCATCCACAGCCTCAGTCTGCAGTGCTCCGCCGCCGGCAGCCTGACCCACCCGCAGCTCGACGTGGTCGCCGGCGCCCAGCTCAACGGCACGGGCGAAGAACTGATCCAGGGCCAAAGCGACGCCGTCGGCGAGCTAATCGACCCGGACAAAGCCGGCTGGAACGTCGGCTTCGAGTTCTCGATGCCGCTGGGCTTCCGCCTGGCGAGAGCCCGCGTGCAGAACCTCCAGTTCCGCCTCGCCAAGGCGCAGGCCGCGCTGCGGGCCGAGGAGTCGGAGATCAACCACGAGCTGGCCCACGTGTTCCACGAGATCGACCGCTCCTACGCCGCGGTAGGCGCCGCCGCCGGCCGCCGCGACGCCGCCCAGCGCCGATACGCCGCCGTGCAAGCCGACTACGACGCCGGCCGCACTTCGCTCGACCTTTTGCTGCGCACCCGCGTGTCGCTCGCCGAAGCCGAGCGCGGCTATCTCGAAAGCGTGGTGGCGTACAACAAGGCGCTGGTCGAGCTCTGCTACCGCGAGGGCATCCTCATGCGCGACCACTCGATCGTCCTGGCCGAAGCGCCAACAGGTGGATGACGCCCAATAATCTCCGGTTCCTTCCCCTCGACGCGGAGCGGAGCAACGAGCACAGCCGACCAGAAGTCGGCCGAGCGCAGGCGGTAGAGCTCGCGAAGCGACAGGGCGGGGTGAGCGTGGTGGTGGATGCCATGCCCTCGTCCGCGTGGGCATGAGCGCAATTGTCCCGGAGGGACGCGCGATAATAGCCCAGCGTTTCGACGCTGGGTATTGTCCGCACGCTTTCCCATCAAAAGTCCCGTAGGGACGATTGAAACTTCGCCCGCAGACATGTTCAGCCGTCCCTACGGGACTGCGGTCGCCCCGCCACTCGCCGCCCAGCGTTAAACGCTGGGCTATTCTCGAATCTCCCTCCGGGAGAATGTCGACCACCCGTGTGCCACTGGCTATGCCAGTGCTCCGTCTGTGGGCCCTGGTCCGATACTGCAACGCAGTTAAATATGTCAGCCCAGGGTTCGCCGCTTCGCGGCGTACCCTGAGTACGACTCAAGCCTGTCGCGTCGGGGTCAATGTTGACGATACGTCGACAGGCTGCCTTGATCCTGCCAAACTCACGTCCAGGCAAACGGTGATGGTGCGCAGATCGAGGACACGGAAGCTGCATAAGCTGCTTCGTCTCTCTCTGAAGGAAGATTGAAAATATGCTCCAGAGGAGCGTTGTCGTCGAATTGAGCCGCGTGCACTTCGATGACATCCAGTTCGCGATTCGACCAATCGCGAATTTCTGACATACTGCGCACTACGAATGCTCAGTCGTAGATCGTTGACTGTCAATGGATGGTCGTGTCGGCTGTCACGCTGCGAAACCTGGCTGACGAACTTGGGAAGCACTGTCGTCAAGATTGCGTTTTCCATGGGATACCCTCTCCGTTTCACGGGGATGCGAGATTCCGAGCAGTCCTAAAAGAGCGTGATTATACGTGTAATACGTGACCTCCCCGTGAGGATTCGATGAAATTCTCGGGTTATCGTGCGGGAGGTCACTAAGGCCAAGACGCTTTTTCTTCAGTTTTATCCGCTCGGCATTGCTAGCAGGTTGCCTCGAAACGCGAGCAGCAGCCTCAACAGCGAATGTCGCGCCAATGGAGAAAATCCGTCGCCGACGCCTCCCATACGATGAGTTCGCCCAGTTTCAAGCGAATTCAGTTCCGACAGCATTTTGTCGTGCAGAGAGCTCCTGCCAACCCGACGGGCAGCCCATGCCCACACAACGAACAATTCGTCACGCCGTGTAACACCGTCGACTTATCCTGCATCCTCGCCTACCCGCGCCGCGCAGCGGCCAGAGGTCGACTGCGATCGACGAGCCCTGGAAGACAAACCTCATGTGATCGTCGTCGCTCCGGAGCCGCCGACGGCGACCGAAGCCACCCGCTGTCGTGGATGATCGTAGTTGTCCCGGAGGGACGCGCAATAATAGCCCAGCGTTTCAACGCTGGGTATTGTCATGGTTCCCCATCAGTAGTCCCGTAGGGACGATTGAGACTTCGCCCGCAGACATGTTCAACCGTCCCTACGGGACTCGCATCGCCCCGACTCGCTGCCCAGCGTTAAAATGCCGGGCTATTCTCGAACCCCCTCCGGGAGAACGTCGGCCTCCCCGCGTGCCACTGGCTCTGCCAGTGCTCCGTCTGTGGGCCCGGTCCGTTACTGCAACGCAGTCAAATACATCAGCCCAGAGTTGGTCGCCTTGGCGACCTACCCTGAAGCTATGAGTTAAGCGAAGGCCGAGCCGACGGCTGGCTTTCCTTGACGATCGTGATAGACCGGTGTTTTGGACAACCCGTTGGTCTTCACACAAGGAGCAAGCCATGCGTTACGTCGGCGTCGACCTTCATAAGCAGACTATCAGCCTGTGCGTCGTGGAGCTAGTCGGCCGGGAGCGGAAGGTGATCGAGCGGAAGCGACTCATGTGCCGGGACGAGGAGGCGATCGCGGCGTACTTCGCCGGCCTGGGGCCATACGAAGCGGTCGTCGAAGCGACCGCCAGTTACGAATGGTTCGTCCAGCTGATCGAGCCGACGGCCAGGCGCCTCGTGCTGGCCCATCCCGGCAAGCTCCGCGTGATCGCCGAGAGCAAGAAGAAGACCGACAAGCTCGACGCCCAGACGCTCGCCGAGTTTCTCGCCTTCGATGAAGTCCCTCAAGCGTGGCGGCCGACGCCGCGGGTCCGCGAGCATCGGGCCTTGGTCCGTCTGCGGTCGTACGTGCAAGGGCGGATGACGTCGGTCAAAAACAAGCTGCGGCGGATCGTCGCGCACTACAACGCCGACCGGTCGGACCTGTTCTCCCGCGCGGGGCGGGCGTACCTGGCGAAGATCGACCTGTCCGGCGCCGATCGACTGGCCGTCGATTTGTTGTGCGAAGAACTCGATCAGCACGCGGCGCGTCTCAAGACAGTCGACAAGCGTTTGGCCCAGTTCGCCCAGGAGGCGCCGATCGCCGAACGGGAAGCTCGCGCCGTGCTGGCCAGCGTTCCCTGCGTCGGCCCGGTGACGACTGAAGTTGTGCTGGCCGAAGCGGGCGACGTCCGCCGCTTCGGCTCCCAACGCAAGGCGACCGCCTACGCCGGCCTGGCGCCGGGAATCCGCGAGAGCACCGGCCGCGCCAAGCAACTCGGGATCACCAAAGCGGGCTCGCGGCTGTTGCGAACGATGCTCGTGGAGCTCGCCTGGCGGCTGACGAACAAGACCCGCCGCTGGGGGCTGTTGTACGAACGCCTGAAGCGGCGCTGCGGGGCCAAGAAGGCGATTGTGGCGGTCGCCAGACGCGTGTGGTGCGTGATCGTCTCGCTCTTGAAGCGCGGCGAGGCGTACCGGCCGACCGGCGCCGGTGCACCCCGTTGAGTGATGCGACGAAAAGCCCACGGATCCACCCCTTTCACCCCGGAGCCGCATCGCACACCGACCGACCACGCAACGACGAAGGCGACCCCGACGTTTCACCCTGTCGACGGCCTCGCAGCCGACCGACGTTACCCTGAATGGCGGCGCCTTTCGCAAATACGCTTCACGACGGGCCCCAACTTGGCGGCGCCTCGAATAGATGGTTGAGCGTTCGTGAGAACAGCTCGTAGAAAAGTCGGCGGGACGGCGACCGCGGATTTCGATATCATTCAAAAAAACCAGTTGACAACGATCGTTTCATAGATGGGTGCAAAGCCCACACACAGAAAATCCCCCTCCCTCGAAAGGACGGGAGCAACCGAGCACAGGCGACCCGAAGTCGCCTGAGCGCACCAGCGGTAGTCCGTGCCGAAGGTCGGGGAGGGATGTCGGAGCAGTGCAACCTACCGTTCCCCCGCGGCCCGCTCCAGATTGAGCGCCACCAGCTTCGCCAGCAGCTCGTCGTCGCTCAGCGCCGGCGACCACCCATACGCGGCAAACACCGCCTCGTCCAACCGCCGATGCGCCAGGTCCAGCCACGTCGGCCGCTCGTTGTAGAGATTGGTGAGCGTCCGCTTCTTCAGCTCCTTCGCACACATCTCATCCCGCGGCACGACGCGCGGATACTTCACCGTCCCAATCCGCCACTTAGCCCCCGGCGAGTCGCCGGGGGCTAACTGGATCGTGGCGGGATCAATATACCGGTCCCACGGCCCGCCCACCGTCCCCAGAAATTCAAGCACCTCCGTCGTCGTCCACTCCGGTGGATTAAGCCAGTTGCTGCGGAGGCCGTCGAGATCACGTGCGACCGCGGAAATCGCTTCGCGCTGGGCGTCGGTCGGTTCCGGGAATGGGAAAGTTTCGAAGCATGTCGTGGCGGTGTATCGCGGTCGCGTTTCCAGCCGTGTGCCAAGCTTCAGTGACCAAGTCCTGTGCAACTGAGAATGAATGACTCCAAAAAAATAGTCATCCGCGTTTGCGAAAGCGAAAACACCATCGTCACATAGTTCCGCGTTGTTTGCCCATACAAAGATGCGATGTTTGGAGATTCTTGGCGTTACTACGAATCTGTCGAGGAGTCTAAGTGCCTTACGCATAGCGGGACATGTTTCCGCATGAAGCCACCACCGCTCCTTGCGCATCGCGCGTTTGTTTTTGTCTCGATCCGGCTTGACATTCGACAATACATGATTGAATGGCACTTCATATAGCGCGAACGCCTCCTTCCCCATGTCCACACCGCAGTCAACTATCCACTGGGCCTCAGGGCGTTTGACTATCATGGTGCCGTTAATCCACGGGCACAGCACGTCCGAATTCGGCCTCCCATGTGGATTTGGCAATAGCAACCAAGTTTGCGAGAGGTTCGCTGGAATGTTGAAGGCACCAGCTTTCTTGGTTCCGATGAACGAAATTCCTTGCCGAGAGGGAAGCGTTCTAGCGAGTGTGACGTCGGTCAACGAAGTAAGGTCGGCATTTATGCTTGCCACAACATCTGAGTCGAGAATTTTTGTCGTCTCGCGCCCATCGTCAAAGCCCACCATTGAAATGCTGACATTCGCGCCATCCAGGATCCAATCTTCGGCGCTCACTGCGAAGAAGATGTCACCACTCTGCTTAATCCGTTGGAGTACCTGACGGTTGGCGCCGCCGCGTATTCCTTGTGTTGCAAGTAAGCCTACGCGGACCACAGGATTTGCTTGAACTTGTGCCCGTGCCTTTTCAAACCAGTAACAACAGATATCGGAAAATCCAGGCAGTCGGTCGTCATACAGCTTCCATAACTCATGTTGATATTCTCGTCCAAGTTCTTCCCATATTTTGCTGCCGCCCAAGAACGGCGGGTTGCCCACGATGAAATCCGCATCGGTCCACTTCGGTTCTTTGGGATGTTGAGGATCGGATAAATCCAAAATCGCGTCCATGTGGCGGATGGACTCGATCGGCTCCAACACCGGATTGCTTGGGATGGGAAAGCCGTTGTGGTACATCCATTGCAGATAGCCGATCCAAATGACCACCGATGCCAATTCGTGGGCGTATGGATTGATTTCGATACCCGCCATTTGCGTGGGCCTGACTTCGGGCAACAGCCCGAACAAATACCGTGAGCCGTAAGTGATCACCTCCTTCTCTAAGTCGAGAAGCAGGTGGAGGCCGACATATAAAAAATTGCCCGAGCCGCACGCCGGGTCGAGGATGCGGACGTGGGCGAGCCGCTCGTGAAATACTTCGATGTGCTTGGCGAATTGCCGAACGGACCTTGAGCCGCGCTTCGAAACCTTGCCCTTGCCGGCCGCCTTCTGCCGAGATTCCTCGCGGATTTTCGGAACCAGCGTTTCGCACCGGAGCTGCACCTCCGCCCATTCACGCCGAAGCGGCTGCATCATCACCGGCTCCAGCAGCGTGAGTATGTCTTGGCGGCTGGTGTAGTGAGCGCCGATCTGCGATCGCTTTGCTGGATCGAGTATCCGTTCGAACAACGTGCCGAATACTGAGGGCTCGACGTTGCTCCAATCCTTGGTGTTTACGACGGCCAGTTTCTGAATCTCGTCCACTTTTAAGTCGATCACATCAGAGTCAGTGAACAATCCGCCGTTCACCCATGGAATCTCGTCCGCGCCGAACAGCCCGCCGCGGGCCATGGCCTCGAAGAGGCTCCGCAGCGTTTTCGACAGTCGCTCCGTCGCATTGGTAGCGCCTGGTTTGGCCGATGCTTGCAGCACCTTCGAAAAGACTTTGTTCTTCAAGAGCTCGATGTCCTCGGCAAACATCGAGAACATGATCTTCATCAGAAAGTGCGCTGTCCGATGATCATCGACGCCCCGCGCCCGCATTGCTTTTGCCACTAGCCCGATAACCCTCGCCACTTCCTCCGTGACGGCTTCGGCCGTCTGCCCTGGGCGCATCGCCTCCGGCTCGGTGAAGACTTTGCGAAGCACGTCTAGGTTTTCGGGATCGGCCAGTCCATCGAGGCCGAACGCGTACACCCTCTTGGCCGTACCCGTGAAGTTCGTATGGACCTCGAACCGGTCCATGTCGCACACGACCAACAGCGGTGGATTCTCCAGGTCCTCGCGGTACTGCAGCAGTTGCTTGTAGGCGGCGGCCAGGTCCTTGTGCTTCCCCTTGTACTCCCAGCCAAAGTGGCCGCGCATCCACACGTCGGCCCAGCCTTGCCCGCCGTCGACCTTGCTGACGCCCCGCTCGAACGTGTACCACGCCGCCCTCGGGATCGGCCGCCGCAGGTTTGGGCTGACCCAAAAGTTCGCACAAGTCGAGAAAATGCTGCTGACACGCCGACCGCTCGGACAGCGTAACTGCTTGCCACTTGTGAATGAACTCTTGCGGCGTCATGGCGAAAAGTGGGCAGTGGCTCAATTTGCGGAGACATTGTAGCCCTCTCGCTCCGCGAGAGGGAAATCTTCTCGCGGAGCGAGAAGACTACATTCAAACTGACCCACTATCGAAGAGTGGGCGACAGCGCCAAACCAGATCGCTGCGATGATAGCCCAAAACTGCCCGTGAGCCAACGCGACCAACTCGGACAAATTGTCTAAAGATTTCTGTTGAAAATGGCCGCGCAAGCCGCTACGCTCTAGTAGTGTACATAGGATCACAGTAGCTCTTGGCCGTTAACTCGTGGTTGTTAGCCACCAGGGAACCGATGCGCCCCTTCCGCCCACAGCTCACCGCCCACTGCCTACAACCGCCGGTAAGACTGTCATTCGTCATTGGCGCCTTCGTCATTCCACCCCGCCCCCTTTTGCGGCGCCCCACCGAACGCCCGAAGTCCTTACAACCCAGCGTATTCAACCCCGAAAGACCCCCTCTTGCGGCCTCTGCGCACCCGACGGCCTCGCAGAACCAGTCGCCAAACCCCTGGTTTTCCAGGCTTTGCACTGGTCAACGAACGACCACAACACGCAAAACAAGCCGCCTTTTGTCGCCGGCACCACAGCCACAAACCCCACGATTCCAGCCCTCCGACAGCCCGGCGCACGCGCCAAAATCGAGGCCTATTGCAGTTATGAATCGTACCCGCCCCCCTGCAATCAAAACGCCCGCAGGCGAGCCGAGGTTCACCGCGGCGGGGCATGTCCCCCCTTCCGTGCCCTCCGTACCTCCATGGTAATTCCCAACTCGCCCCTCGCCCCTCACCCCTCCGCACCGCCCACTGCCCACTGACCACTGACACCTGACTACTGACACCTGACACCTGACACCTGACACCTGACACCTGACACCTAACCGCCACCCATGCCACCCTCACGAAAACCATCCGACGTCGCCGCCGCCTACGACCAGTGGGCCGCCTCCTACGACGCCGACGACAACCAGACCCGCGAGCTGGCCGGGGACGTGCTCCGTCGATCCGACTTAAACCTGGCCGGCCGGCGGGTCGTCGAGATTGGCTGCGGCACGGGCCTCAACACGCTCTGGTTCAGCCAGCGCGCCGCCCAGGTCGTGGCGATCGACTTCTCGGCAGGAATGCTCCGCGAAGCGCGGTCTCGCGTGACGGCGGCCAACGTCGAGTTTGTCTGCCACGACATCGGCGCGCCATGGCCGCTGGACGCAGCGAGCGCCGACGCGGTGGCGGCCGTGCTCGTGCTGGAGCACGTCCAGCGGCTCGAAACAGTATTCGGCGAAGCGGCGCGGGTGCTGCGGCCGGGCGGCGTGCTGTTCATCTGCGAGCTCCACCCCATGCGGCAGATGATGGGCAAGCAGGCGAAGTTCACCGATCCCAAGACGGGCGCCATCCACCGCATCGCGTCCTACTTGCACGACGTGAGCGAATATGTCAATGGCGGCCTGGCAGCCGGGTTGCAAGTCACGCGGCTCAAGGAGTGGCGCGACGCGGAGGCCGGCCCCAGCGATCCGCCCCGGCTGTTGTCGTTGGAGTTTGAGGCGCCTTGAAATGGTCAACGCCGACTGCCGCCACCGCGAACGACAAATACAGGAGCACGCCACGCTAATGACAAGAAACGTGCGACTCCTCAGGCAGCCCTTACTTCGACTTCAGGACGATGTCGATCGTGTTGTTTTCCGGTTTTACCTCGAAGCGAAGATCCGAAGTTTCCGGGCTCGAGTATTTCTCGGGCGTCACCAGCTTGGGAGGAACGGTGCTCCGTTCGCCGGGCTTCACGTCGGGCGAATCGTAGACGGAAACCGCGACGCTGTAGTTGCCAGGCAAGAGCCCCACTTCGCGGCTGGTCTTCAGAAAGTAAGAGCCATCCGGCTGAATCGCGCCTTCCGGCGGATTGGCCTTGCCGTCAGCAGGAGCAAAGACCGATCACGCCGGGGCCCACGGGCTTGCCGTCCAGAGTCACATGTCCATTGACCTCCGCGCCGAGCTTGCTGCCGGAACACCCCGCCATCATTGCGGTCAACAGTGCGCTCGCCAACAGGCAGGTCGAGGCGGGTCCTTGTTTCACCATCAGTCGCATCCGTCGCCAGGGCCTTTAGAAGCAAGTGTCGTGACGACCGCCGCCATGTCGCCGCGCTCATGTCGAGCGGACGGCTGGCGGACGTTACAAGTTGTCCGGAATCAAATCTTCCGAAGCTTTGGTCGACATTGCCCGAAAGGACAGGTGGTTGACGCTGTCGCTCATAAAGCGGACGTTTCCATCGGCAAAGGCCAGATTCACGCCTCCGGGGTGGTAGCCCCGAAACCCACGCATGAGCGGCTAGCAATCGCTTTTGCCGAGGCTGGGCTGCCCTTGATTGTCGAGGCAATGGCCGCTTGTTCGCCAGTCCCAATTGAGGGGCACGCCGGTAATCGCCCAATCGCCGTCGCTGGACCATGCGGGGCTGTTGCCGTCTTCTGGCGACGCTTCGCCCATGAGAATTGTATTGCTCGTGCCGTCGGTAATCTCCTTCAGCTTCACGCCGTTGCGGACATAGGTATATCGCCAAAAGATTCCGAAGCATTCCGGACCGATGTAGCAAGGAATTGTGGGATAATACGTGTAAAAGCCCCTCGGCCACTCGGGCGCCGTGTATTCGAAGTTGCCGTCTCCCGCGTTACCTTTGTAATGCGTGACCGCCACAGCAACCGGCGACCCCGGGGCTTCCGGAGGACTGTTAAAGGGAAACTGATCGTCGCGCGGGCCTTTGAGCTCGTTCGACGGACAAAGCAAGATCTCGGGCTGACTTTGGAGCGCCGTACGCAATTGCGGCTCGTTGGCATTGATTCCCAGCTTCATGCGCCACGACTTGTCCAGGTAGGGCCGGAACTGTGCATACAAAGCAGCCTGCTCAAGTTGCGGCAGCACTTCGACGATCCAGCCGGCGCCGCTGAGCTTGCCGGCGGCGCGCGTGGGGTCGGTTACGGGCTGGCGAGTCTGCGTTCCAGGCGTCAACTCGATTTGCTGGGGCCCGAAGTTGCTGTAGTCTTCGTCGACGGGGAAATGCCCCTTGGCGTCGTGGTAGTTGAGCGCCGCCAGGGCCATGTTGTGCAAATTGCTGACGCACTGGGCTCGCCGCGCGGATTCGCGCGCCGCCTGAACGGCGGGCAGCAACAGCGCGACCAGCACGCCAATGATGGCGATGACCACCAACAATTCAACCAGCGTGAACGCACGAGACGAGCGGCGATGGGCGACGGTCTTCATCGATATCCTACCTGTTGAACTCGTCCCAAACCCTCAGCGGGAGCGTCATGCGACCCCAACTTCAGTTATCTGACGCGGACGCGGCGGCACGGAGGCGCCACGATTCGCGGGTAGTTCTATCTGCCGTCGCCAGGTCGTCGGCGACCCAGCGAAGCGGCGCCCAGAGCGATCGTCGCCAACAGCGCCGCGGCGGGCTCGGGCGCGGATGTAACCGCGGCCGCGGCGCCGACTGTGGCGCCGAATTGTTGCTGCCAGAGCAAGAAGTCGCCGCCGTCGACCGTGCCGTTTCCATTGGCGTCGCCATTGGCGTTGCTCGTCTGCCCGGTCGCTCCAAAGTTGTTCTTCCAGATGCTGAGATCGCCGCCGTCGACGACGGTATTGCCGTCGAAATTCGCCGTTATGACTTGGGGAGTTATGAATCGGACATTGTCAATGTGTATCACCGTCGAGTTGTTGGAATACTCTTCGAAGATCAGTTCGATGTAATTGGTCGCCACGATCTCACCGTTCGCTGTATCGCCATCGTGAAAGAAGCCGATGTCGTAAGTCCAGGTGCTCGTCTGCGTGCCGACCACCAGGCTGGGATTCCAGCCGTTGATGTTGTTAAAGCCGTCAAACGGCGTTACGCTTTCGGGCGCATTGCTGTTGTCGGGATCTCCGATGCGGGTGAATCCCCATTCGCCGTTTGTGCCGCTGTCGAACGCTCCATTGGAATTCACGAACACGCCGAGGTTTGCAAAATCGTTTCCGGCAGTTTGTTCGGAATCCACTATCGTGAGGTCAAATGCGAGCTTGGTATTGGCGACAAAGTCGGGACGATAGTCGGCGATGCCGTTAGAAAGGGGATCGTTAACGTCGAGCTGGAGTTTGATGGCCATCCATTGCGTGTAGCCGCCCGGCGAGTTGTATTGAATGGCGCCTGTACCTTGGGTTGCTCCAATCGAATTGAACGCGTACGTCGGGGCTTCGACGGCGGTAGTTGGAGCACCGCTATTCCAGTCGACCCACCCGTCGCGCGTGCCGCTTTCCCAATTGCCGATTATCGTGTCCGCGACGGTTCTATTGGCGCCGGTCCACGCCAAGGCGGTTCCCACGAACGTCATGAGCACAAAAGATCGCAGCGAGCGATACATGGCATCTATCTCCATTACATACATAGCTGTTGAACTTCGCTTGAGTCGGCGGCGCAACCGTGGACTCGACTGCTCCGCGTAGATTCTGTCCCCCGCCGCGTGACGCCGCTCATCGCACCGAATTGTCCCGGGCGGCAAGTCCCGCTCGGAAGGACGATGAAATTGCGCCCCAGCGCGCGTGGCGGGCTTCCCAAAGCCGCCTCCGCGTAGAGACCATTTGTGGATAAGAGGGGGTCAGAACTTCCGCCGTCACCTATCATTCTAAAGCCATTCTAACTGGCTGCTGTCCTTTTGCGCGAAAATTTGTAATTTTTGCGAACTGCCCGGCAAGATGCCTGTCGTGCGACCGCGCCGGTACTGGGCACGGATCGCACGAAATCGTCTCGCCGCCGGTCGCCAGCCGCTTTTCCCGCTTTCACCGGTCAGCTCATTTCAATACGAAATTGGCGCGGCGTTTTTCCAACTCGCTTTTGGAAAAAGTGCGTGAAATAGGACATCGAGTTGAAACCCGAGAGAACGGCGATGCGGGAAATCGGGTGAATAGTCTCAATCAAAAGCTGCTTGGCCCGTGCCAAACGAGTCATCTGGATTTCCTCGAGAATCGATCGCCCAATGGCTGTACGGAAGCGCTTCTCCAACATCCGACGCGATACGGCGACCTTTTCCGCGACGCGGTCGACCGAGACGTCGATCCCCCGCACGCCGTGAATGAACTCCAGCGCGGCGGCCACGTCCCGGTCCGCGATCGCGAGCACGTCCGTCGATCGGCGCGAAGACGCGCGGCGCCTCGACGATAATGTGCTGCCGACGTCGTGCTCCCCCGTTCATCTGCTCTGCCAGCAACTCCGCCGCGCGGTAGCCAGCCGCGTCCGCGTTGAGAACGACGCTCGACAACGGCGGGTAAGCCAGTCCACAGAAGACTTCATCGTCGTCGACTCCTAGCACGGCGATGTCTTCGGGCACCGTCGCGTCGGCCAAGTGGCACGCCTCTAATACTTCACGGCCGCGATCGTCGTTACAGGCAAAGAGTCCCAACGGCTTTGGCAGGGCTCGCAGCCAATCGGCCATGATGAATTGCTCTCGGTCCCAAACGCGGTCACGCCGGCTTCGCGGAGTTTGATAGACGTAAACCGGGGCGCCTAAGCGAGCGACCTGACGTTGAAAAAGCACTTCGCGCCGTTTCGACCAGGAGCGATCATCGAGCCCGACGAAGGCGAAGTGCTTCAAGTAGCGATCCTGCAAATGCTCGACGGCAAGTCGTACGACGTGTTCCTCGATGGGGCTGACTTCCGGGAGTTTTGAAAGCGGATGACTGGCCTTTAGCTGATCGTCTGAGAGTCCAATCGCGACTACCGGGACGCCAACATCGAGCACCGCTTCTGCAACGCGTTCATTGGCGATTCGGCCGATGATCCCATTGACGCCCCACTGTTTTATTTTCGGGGCAGCCTGTTCCCAGTCGCCCGCGGTTACGTGAAATCGCCAAGGCCCATTGTGCTGCGCATAGCGAGAAATCCCGCAGAGAAGATTCCTGCCAAATCCGCGGGCCGTCTCGATGAGCAGTGCAACCCGCGGCGGCGCGTCGTACCGAGTTGTCATCTCCACCGATCGTGAATCTGAAAAGGAAGGCCTCTAAGTCGCGGGACAACGCGGAGCCGGCGTGTAGCGGCCGCACATCGGACGCGCTTGAGACTGCCATCGATGGTCATCGAACTCCAAGCGGAGGGCACGGGACTCGAACCCGCAACCGGTTTCCCGGCGCCTGAATTCCAATCAGGGTGCTAGCCAATTCGCTTACCCTCCCGGCGTGCGCCGATGCGCTGGCGCTATGATAAACCACCGCGCGATCCGTGGAAATGCATGGTCGATGTCGATCGGCTCGACAGCCGGCTCAAGTGCGCTCGGGCGCTGCGCGCGGGTCCGTCGCGGGTTGGGGACGCCGTAGGTGAGACGCCCACGTTACCGCCGCTGTCAAACGTCGGTGCACAGGGCGTTCGATCCAGACATGGCAAGCCGCGGCAACCGCGCCGCAAGCCGCCAGACAGCGCCGCCGCGGCGCGTAGCATTTGGATGCTCTGGTACTTGGGCGATGGGGCGCCGGGAATTGGAGCGTTCAAAGCAACCTTGCGTGCCGCCAGGAGAGCAGGCGCTCCGGGGGAATGGGAACTGAGAATCCCTCCCCTGGCCCCTCCCTTCCAGGGAGGGGGATTCTTTCGCCGCCTAGTCGATGGCGTTGGCGCCCTGGATCAGCATGACGAACTCGGCGTTGCTCTTGAACTTCGCGAGCTTGCTGGTGAGCTGCTCCATCGCGTCGACGTGGTGCATGCTCGACAGGGTGCGCCGCAGCATTGTCACGGCGTTGAGCATCTCGGGCGGCAGCAGCTTTTCTTCGCGACGCGTGCCCGATTGCTCGATGTCAATGGCCGGCCAAACGCGGCGGTCGGACAGTTTGCGGTCGAGCACCAACTCCATGTTGCCGGTACCCTTGAACTCCTGGAAGATCAGGTCGTCCATGCGGCTGCCGGTGTCGATCAGGGCGGTGCCGACGATGGTCAGCGAGCCGCCTTCCTCGAAGGCCCGGGCGGTGGCGAACAGTTTCTTGGGGATGTCCATGGCCTTAATGTCGACGCCGCCGCTCATGGTGCGGCCTGTGTTGCCGACCCATTTGTTGAACGCCCGCGCCAGGCGGGTGATCGAGTCGAGCACCAGAAACACGTCCTTTCCCATTTCGGACAAGCGCTGGCAGCGGGCGATCACGAGCTGCGCCAGTCGCACGTGGCTTTCCACGTCGCGGTCGAGGCTCGAGGCGAAAACTTCGCCATTGACGTTGCGGCGCATGTCGGTCACTTCTTCCGGCCGCTCGTCGATCAGGAGCACCATGCAGGTGACCTTCGGGTAGTTAATCGAGATCGCCTGGCTGGTCTGCTGCATGAGGATGGTCTTGCCGGTCCGCGGCGGCGCCACGATGAGCGCCCGCTGACCCTTGCCTAGCGGCGTCAAGAGGTCCATCACCCGCGTGGTGAGCGGCTGAGCGGCGGTCTCCAGGCGGAGCCACTCCTGGGGGTTGATCGGCGTGAGCTGGTCAAACGCCTTGACGTTCACATAGTCTTCGGGCGAGATGCCATCGACGTCCAACAGCTCGCGGAGCCGCGGCCCCTGCTGTTTGCGATGGTGCTGCACCATGCCGCTTAGCAGCACGCCCTCGCGGAGGCCGAACTTCTCGATCATCGTGCCCGGCACGAAGGGATCTGTGCGCTCGCGGTTGAAATTGGTCGAGGGATCGCGGAGGAAGCCGTACCCGTTGGGGTGCATCTCCAGCACGCCCGACCCGGGCGTGAGCGGCAACAAATCGCCGCTGTCGGGGGCCTCGTACTCGCGGCGGTTCTCGTAGTACTGGTTGCGGCGGCGCGGTCCTTGTCCGCCTCCTCCTCCGCCACCCCCGCCTCCGCGCCCGCCCATGCCGCGCGAGCGTCCATTGTTGTTGGAGTTGGTCCGCCCTCGGTACCTGCCGCTGGGGCGTTGCTTTTTGTTAGCCATTCGCAAGCGCATCCTAAAAGTAAAAGAGAGAAGGCCCGGCGTGCGGGCAACCATCGTGGCGTTGAGAGTCCAAGCTCGACGTGCGAGCCGTTACACGCGGCCGCGCCGCCTTGGAAGCAAAGTGATAAATCCCATGAAAGGCCCTGGCCTGGCAGGGCGCCGATACCCGAAGTTCGCTTGCTCTGGCGATTAGTGCGCCGCCAGCGTGTTACGCCGGGGGCGCCTTGGCTACATGCTTGAACAGCTTGCAGCCCTAACCGCAACCGCACGTGGCTGGAGAGCCGAATACGCTCCACGAGCCGCCGATGTTGCTGGGGTTAGTTAACCGAAATCCAAACCGCGCCAGCAAGCCACAGCCGGTGCGCGAATGATGATTTGACTCGCCAAGCGAGGCGTCGGCGGCCGACTGGCGACGCTTGCTCCGTCGAGCTTGCACGCCTTGGGAACCGCCATAGGTCGCTTCTGACTTACGGACTTACGCCGAAAGGCCAGAGACCAATCCCCTAACCCCACGCGCCGCAACATCTCACTTGGCGCCATTGGGGAAGCCAACGCTCGCTGGCTTCAAGAGCCTGCCAAAAAACCGGCAGGGTTTTGAACTACGCGCTAATATTAGTCCGCCCTGCAGGCTTGTCAAGCTGATTTGACGCCAAGACGGCGGGCCCTGTGCAAAACGTCGTCTTCTTTTACGTCAACAGGGTCATCGGCGTTCACAGGAACATCGAATTAACAGGTCCTATGAAATGCCTGCGAAGCCTCACGACTGCCAGTTCTGTACCATTGGCGGCCGGGGATCGATGCTGGAGCGAGAGTTTCTAAACCATTATCTCAAAGGCACTTACGAATCAACCCAGGCTCGCCATCCAGTCGTTTCGCCAGCAGGCGCCGGCGCCGAAAAACCCCGCAAATCCGGCAAACTCTCGCCAGGGGGCCAGCTTTTGCCAAAGTCTCTCATCCGGCCTTACCGATACTTCCGACCGATGGAGATCGGCGCACCTGGGCGCGATCCGCTCCAGCTGCCTTTTCGCTCTCGCCCCCCTTTTCTTCTCCAACGAGTCGGATGCGTCATGTTCAAATCACGAGCCTTGCTCAGTGTTGTAAGTCTCGCGGCAGCATTGGTCGCGCCGCAAGTCACTCGGGCTCAATCAGCCGGCATCGCGTGGCGCACTAATCTGGACGCGGCAAAAATCGAAGCAATTCAATCCAACCGGCTGCTGCTCGTGCACTTTTGGAAGCCGACGTGCGGCCCGTGCCGAGTGCTCGACCAAACTGTTTTCAGCCAGCCGCAAGTGGGTGCGGTCGTCGAGCGGACCTACGTGCCCGTGAAAGTCGACACCGACGCTTCTCCCGCGCTGGCCGGCTATTTCCGCATCGAGCAGGTGCCGACCGACGTTGTCCTGGATAGCCAAGGCAACGTCGTGGCCACATTGCCGTGTCCGATGGCGCCTGACGCCTATCTCGGTCAACTTGAAAATCTCGCCCGGAACTACAGTCAAACGACGGCCAAGCCCGCTGGCGCCGACGCGGCCTCCGTCAACGCCGCCTATGCGAATCTGCCAGTGAGCCGCGCCATGCCGGCGAATCTGGCCGCCGCAACCGCGGGGGACAGATATGCCCAACAGTCGGCGGGTCCACAGCCGCAGAGCAATCCGTATTTCGCCGGCCGCCCGGTCCCTGGGCAAGCACGGGCGGTGTATCCAACTCAGACCGCGTCGATGACCCCAGGAATGACGCCGCCCGGATTGCCGCAGGCCGCAACGACGTCACCCGCCGCAGCGCCGATTACCGCCAGCCTGCCGACGATGCCAGCCACCGCTATGCCGCGGAGCTACCAAGCTTCGCTGACGGCAAATCAGGCAGCCGCCGCCCCGGCTCAAACTCAAATCACTGCCGCGCAGCCGGCGCCGCCCGCGGCAGTTCAGGCGGGGGTAGGTCCCGCGGCGTCGCCGTATCCGGTCACCCAACCTGCGGCGTCGCCCCCCACGGCTTCCCCACAGACGGTACAACTCCCGGCGGGATGTCCCCCGCTGGCCTTTGACGGCTGCTGCCCGGTGACGCTCAAGACCTACAAGAAGTGGGCCACTGGCAACGTAGCCTACGGCGCCGTGCACCGTGGCCGGACCTACCTATTCGTGGGGTCCAAGGAGCGAGATCAATTCCTGGCAAACCCCGACGCCTACGCGCCGGTGTTCTCGGGGCTCGACCCGGTGCTGCTTTTGGACAGCCAGAAGTCGACTCCCGGTAGCCGTAAGTTCGGCTATGAGTTCGACGGCAGGTTCTATCTGTTCTCGAGCCGCGAGACGATGGAACGATTTGCCTCCAGCGCCTCTGCCTACGCGGCCGGCGTCCGCCAGGCGATGAACAAGATCGACGGGGCGGCGGGCGGTACGGTCCGTCGCTAGGCGTCGTGAATCACGCATGTCGCCAGCGCTTTGCCTGGCGAGTTTCCCGCGATTTCCGCGAAGAATTGGCGCGGTCGCGGCGCCGGGGGTAGCCTAACCAGTGAGCCCTCCTGGCTCGACGTCCGCCGGCCAACTGGACCGAAGACTCAGTACTCTCCGGCTGTGCGTCTCGAGCGCACAGCAAAACGGGCGGCGCGACCCAGGAGGGCGTCTTTAGAGCCTATCCCAGAACCGCCCGGGGTCTGGCTCAATTTGTGCAGTCTTCGGAGCAAATTGTGCCTGACCCCCTTCCGAAGGCGGTTCTGGGATAGGCTCTTAACCTGTCAGCCGGCGTGGCGGCAATTTCTTTCGCGGGCCGCAGCAGCCGAATCGTCGCGGCGTCCCCCCAAGATGGGTACCCATAGAGCCGGCGCCAGTGCCGCCACGTGGTCGGCGCTGAGCGCACACGCCGCTCAAGCCGCGACATCCAGGTCCAGTTTGTACTGGGAATACGCCAGATCAAGATCGGCGACTGTCACCGCCCCGTCGCCGTTCAGGTCGCCGTCGGCCCACACGGCGCCCGTCAAGTTGGCGTTCGTCACGATCACCGCCAGGTCGGCGTCGTCCACGTCGCAGTCGCCGTCGAAATCGGCCAGCATTGAAAGACTTTGGAGGTTGACGCCGTAATTGACGGAAATAAACGTTCCGTCGCCGCTGTACATCGACCACCCGTCGCCGGTGAAATCGCCTTGCGTGAACAACGAGTTGGGGCCGCTCACGCCGAACAAATACCAGTCCGTAGAGTTCACGACGTTGTCCAGGTTCATGTCTCCCGGCATCAGCGTCATTAAGAAGTTGAACCGGCCCCCCGGCGTGCCGTCTCCCGAGGGGAACTCGCTCACGGCGGCGTTTGTCGTCGTCGTCGTCTTGGGGTTGGTCCACTCGCCGTCCAACGGATTGCGATCGACGTCGGTCACGCCGTCGCTCAGCGACAACAGGTACTGGTTCGCCGGCGACCAGCCCTCAAACCGCCACGTCGCCATGTATGTCAGCGGGTCGTAATGAAAGTCCGCCACGTGCGGCATATTCGCCGTCCGCAGGCCAATGACGGCTAGGCTGCTGGCGGAGACGTTGACGGCCTCGCTGAACACGATCGAAATCGTATCCGCCCCGCCGACCGGAACCGTCTTGAGCTGGCTGCCCGAGCCGTCGACCGTGGCGAACGAAAACGGCGTGTGCAGCGAGTGCGACCCGCTGATGATGACGTTGAGGACCGTCGGCGCGAAGTCGCCGATCAAATCTTCAGGTCCCATTTCCGGCTCGATGTACCAGGCGCTTTTCTCGCCCATGAGCTGCTGCCAAAGGAGGAAATCGTCGCCATCGGTGTCGCCGTCGTCATCCACGTCGCCCTCTCCGGACTGGCCAAAACCGCTTATCCATTTGGCTAAATCGGCGTAGTCGACGATTTCGTCATCGTACAAGTCGGCGCCCTTGAGGGTGCGCAGGGGCAGTTGGAAGTTCAAGCCCGCCGTCCAAGACTCCCGATCCGCCGAATCGACGACGCCGTCCATGTTCGCGTCGGCGCGGAGATCTGTGGTTAGTTCCCACAACAGGTAGTCTGCCCCGCCCGTATACCCGTCCCCGTCAAAATCGCCCCGCAAGATCGCGAAATGGAAGCGGAATTCCCCCGCCTCCATCTCATTAGTTCCGTTGCCGACGACGAACGCTCTGGGTTGGTCGTCCAAGTAATTGTCGGGCGTCAGGGGCGTCAGGTTGCCGACTCGAACTTCGTTCGTCCAATCGCCGTCCAAGTCGTTGCCTCCGCCGGTAATGCTGCCCGCTGGCAGGTGAATGGCGTACTTGCCGTCCGAGCAGCGAATTGGTTCCGCTGGCGGCGTACTTCCACCGTGCGATGTAATTCAGTTGATCATAGGAAAAGCCGGACCCGTCATCGGCGGCACGACCACCCATTGGCGACGTGCCGTTGGTGTTGCGAATCGGTGCGCTCCAGCCGCAGCTGCGCTGCCGTCGGCATCGAGATTGACTGGTCCGTCGAAATGGATTTCGATCGTGTCGGCCCCCTGCAAGGTGAGCGGCCGCAATTGCTGCCCCATGCCGACAAGCGTGGCAAATGAATACTCGACGCCCGGCGCCCAGCTCGAGCCCTTGACAACGACATTTTCTATCCGCGGCGGATCGGTCTTCAAGATGCGGATCGCGTTGATGATCGCGTCGCCTGCTTCCGCTTTCAAGTCAATCTACAGCCCGGCGTCCCCGTCGGCGTCGCTCACCTGCGACTTCAAACCGCTTCACCGCCCCCGCCGGCCCGTCTTCGAAGTCGGTGACTGAGGAGCTGCGCTACGTCATTCTCCGTAGTGTGCCGCTTAACGGGACGATGCTGTGCGAAATCGTCAAACACGTCGTAGTCGTTCAAAATAGTTCTTCCCTCAATCATCACGTCGAACACGCGCATCCTGCGGTGAAAACGTCTGGGCGTCGATTTCGGCGAAGTACAGCTCCACGACATACGTTCCCGGCTCCAGCGTCAATGTCCAATTGATGTCGTTCTTTACGCGAATGGCTTTTGTCGCTGGTACGCGCCGAATGGAATTCATCATGGACCTTCGCCGGCGGCGTACCGACCATCGGGACGGAATCGCTGCTTGTGTCGATGCGTCGTACGGTCGATCGAGCTGCGTGTTGGCGGTGTCGTCCGTATCTGCTGCAAAGCCCTCGCTCGTAATGGCATTGCCCCCGTAGTTGATGGACATGACGACGCTCTCGCCGCTACGAAACGTCTTGCCGGCCGCCGCGGCGCGGTTGATCTGACCGACCAGGCTGCTGATAAAAGCGTCTCGAAGCCCATTGGCCTCCAAGCTTGTCGCGCCGAATCGATCCACCACGCCGACGTCCCAGGCCGCCCCGCCCGTGTCCCACGCCATGCGTATGTAACTGTCGGACGTTTCGCCGGAGCTATCGGTTTGAATGCTATGGGGGCCCGGAACGAACTTGCCTGCGGGAAGGGTCAGCGAATCCGCCTCGCCACTCCAAATGCCGACAGTCGCTCCGACTCCGCCGGTGTTTTCTATCGTCGATTCACTGTTGTTGTCGGGGTAGCTGTCGAGATCAACGTAATTGAAGTGGATGGCGCCATTTGCATAGAGCACGGCCTGAAAAGTGATCTGATCTTGGTCGCCCACGTCTCCCGCGTAAACGAAATTGTCCCATTGAACGATCAGCCGGGAACTGGCGCCGCTCCCGGCCACCTGCCAAAAAATGCTGCTGCTCCCGTCGCTGGCGACGCTCAAATCATCCCATAGCGCTGCAACAGCCGGCGGCGTACTAGGCGAATCAATGGTCCAATCAATATTTTCGCCGTCGTTCATTGCGGCAGCGAAGGTGATCGTACCGTCGAGGTTGATGTATGCCTCGGGTTGCGACGAGTCAAAGAACGGAAACGTGAACGTCCCCAGCGTACTGTCGCTCAAGAATACCGATTGGTTCGGGTCCGCGACTTTCGTCGCGCCGCTGATGGCCCCGCCGCTGGAGTTCTTAAGGCTTGAGAACTCGTGGGGAATCGCCTTAGCGCGATACTGATTGTCATCGCTGCCGCCGCCGCCAATCCCGCCGGGAAATTTCTCGCCGATGAGAATGCTCTTCCCCGATCCGACCAGTCCGCTGGCGCCGGTGTTGGAGCCGTTGTAGCTGATCTGCAATGCGTCCGATTCGGTCGTGGGCAGCGTCCCAGGAACCGAGTGCGCGTCAGTGTCAAAAGCGTGATAGACATGCTGACCGTCCGGTAGAAAGTCATCCTGAGAAACATCGGACTCGACGCCGAGGACATAGATGTCGTCGTCCAGGCCATACGGGACGAGGTCGAAGACGGGAGCCCAGTCGAATTCTGCTCCTCCAAAACCCGGTTTGGTGCCAAGCGGTTCGCCAGGATCACCAGTAACAGTGACACCGTCTGCTAGTAAGGGGCCGGCAATGATACTATTGAGACGGACATTCTTACTCCTCAATGCGCTTAGGACGCCACTATGTGTTAGCGTGTCATTTAGCACCGTGCGACCTTGGTCGCCTTGCACGAGCACGATCATGCCCGCCGCTCCTTCGCGAAAATCATACTCTCCAATGGCGTGTTCGATGGCGTCCCAACCATCTTCGGTGTTTTCTTGACCGAAGCTACTCAAGTCATTGCTGATGGCGCTTACGAGCTCCGTATATGTTGTTGTCCATAAACCCTTATTGCCAGTCGGGCCGAGAAGCTGGGAGTGCGCATATCGCGGAAAATCATCAGTAAAGATCGTTGGCGTCCCATTGTCATCGCCTTGTCCGAATCCCACCAAGCCAAACCGAGCGTCGATCTGGGCCGCTACGAGGGCAGCGTGCAAGTCATCGATCGTAGTTCCCAGCCAATCTTGGGTATGCGTGTTCTGCTCGCTACCGGACTCATCGACGAGGAAAAGTATATCGGCTGACGCTGCAAGCATACAGCGATCTTCAAAATGCTCGAACGCTAATCGACGCCGTTGGTTCCGGCGGTCGCTAGTCCTAAACTGCCGCCTCCCCTGATAACACCGGAAGATATGCTGGAACATTGATAGAGAATCCCTTCTGTACTTATTGCCTCGCCCTATTTCAGCAAAGCGCGAACCGATGGCGAAACACTAGCGGAATCGCGCAGCAAAAATCGACGCGAGCGTTGCCGGTTCAGGTACGCTCCGATATAGCCAGACCCCGTTACTATCGCGCCATAAGTTGGTTAAGCTAATTCCAGCGGTCGGATTGGATCTGCCGCTTGAAACGAATTCAATTCCCAATGACGTGGACACAACGCCATCGTCCAGAAATCCGGCGGCCCATTTATTGCCAGGACAGGCGCTGGAATCGGGTTGCCCAGCAACTCGATTAAGTTGTCTGCCGCCGCTTCGTTCACAGCAAAATCAAGCGTCGTTACGTCTAGCCCCGCCGATTCGGCGAGGCCAAAGACCTGTTCGCTAGCGGCCGGGGTGAATTCTTCAAAGACGCCGCCGCCGGCCGTTTTGGCGATGACTGCCTGATACTGTTCCTCCAGCGAATTTCCTGGAAATTTGAAGAGTTGCGTCTCCGTCAAATCCAGCCATTCGCGCTGGTTCACGTCGTCATACGTCAAGAGGCCGTCGCCGGGCGTCTTCCAATCGCGTGGCGTCACAGCAGCCAGAGCGCTGCCGGAACCGGTCGCCGCCAAGAGGGCGGCCATCAGCAAAACCACAGCCGCACCCGCGCTAGCCAGCGGTTTTGACGCCGAACCGGCCGCTAGCGCGGTCCGGCTGATTGCCAGGATGGGTTTTGAGACAAAGCCTTGTATGTTCCGAAAAGATCGATTCATGGGTTCGCCTCGCTCCCTGCCAACCCCCACGGCGGTTTAGCCTAGGAGGGGTTGGCCTCGCTTTCAACCAAAAACATCATCCGCCGCCTCCATTATGCGCATTACCAGGTGACCCCCCGAGGCCCACCACTCTCGCATACCCCGCCGCTGGCCTTCAGCCCGCAATACGCCGGTCCTCAACCCGCTTCGCACAGCCAAACCGCCCCCGCCCCGCCATTCTAAGACTCACAGCGGGTCGCTGGGGTTGAGTCTTCGAAACCCCAGTTCTCAAACAGTGGACGCCGCGGACGGCGACCACAGCCACCCCAACCGCAATCTAGCGTCAAGCAATTCGCCAGTCGCTGCCGTGGTTCCCTTGGCGCCTTGGTCGTTGCATTCTCCCCGCTGCCGCCCCTGCGCCTCTGCGCGAAACATTTCTCCAAAAATTCTTGCTGAAAATGGCCGCGCACTCTGCTACGCTGGGCATGTACACGTGTACCTGCCCTGTTCTTTGATAATTTGAAAGAAGCTCTCGGGCATTCAGCGGTCAGCTGAATGCCAGAGGGGGAATTGCGCTTTCCGTGCGACGGAAGCGTAAGCGACGAGAGTGCGCCCTATTGAGCCCTCCGACGGCGCGCCGGAAAACGCAATAGACCGCCGACTAACGCCGGCGATCCCTAGGGCCGCAGCCCGCAAACGTCGAGCCGGCCCGCTAGGACGCCATGCAAAATCCGCGACTAATGCGGCGGTTGATGTGGGACCCCTATTTGCGCCGCAAAGCTGCAAAACTCCACGTGACCGAGTCTCTACGAGACTTCCGCAGCGGGCCCACAATCGAACTGCTACTGATTCTTCAACGTGCGCTGCAACTGGATCACCCGCGCACGGATTTCTTCCATGTTTGGGTTGAGCCGCAGAGCGCGGCGGAAGGCTTCCAGCGCCGCCAGCAGGCTGTTCTGCATTTCGTAGGCGTGTCCCATGACGGCGGCCGCCTGGAAGTGATAGGCGTTGATCTCCAGCGCCTGATGGCAGTCGCGCACGGCCGCGTCGTACTGGGCGAGGTGAAAGTAAGCCTTGCCCCGTTGAAACCAGGCGTGGGCGATCCACGGGGCGTCCTGGACCAGCTTGCCGGCCAGCCGCGAGGCGCGGTCGAAGTCGCCCTCGTCGAACTGCTCTTCCACCGCCGCCAGCCGCCGTTCGTGGGACGCCATTCCGACGCGCAGCCACACGCGGGCGATGGCGTTCTCGGCGAGCGTCCGTACGCCGCGATCGAGGTCTACCAATGCCCGCCCGAGCACCGAGTTGGAGCGATAGTCGCTCAATCGGCCCAGCGCCAGCACCGCGGCCCGCCGGGCCATCCGCTCGCCGTTCTGGGTCAATCGCTCCAAGGCGCCAATCGAATACCGCTCGGATGCCTGCCGCAGGTAGACGACGACATCGTGATCTACGAGATACTGCTCGTAGAATTCCAACAGCAGCGGCGATCGATGGGAATTGTCTTTCATGGCGGGGCCTAGGCCCGGCTTTTCAGCCTGATTAGCGTGGCGAGGCGCCGCGTCGTTCGAGGCAGCTTGGAGCGCCGACCTACGTTGAGTGTAATTGCAACTTCCACTTCCTCAACGAAAATGCAGAAAAGATCGTCCAGGCCGTGCCGATGCTTGACGCGATGGCGTCTGGCAACTCCACCGCATCGATCGGCGCCCTCGCGGCGGCTATTTCCGGCGAGCGTTCCATGCACTTTCGACGGTTAAAATGCTTGACAAGATCGACGCCGCGAATCTCGCTTGGTCAAGGGGTGCGGACGATGTTCGCCGCAGCGCTAGCGATCGTCGTCGGCGCAACGCGTGGGCAGTCGGCAGAGTTGGCCGAGCCGCGGCTCGTGCGACAGCTCGAGGCTCGCGTGACGCTTACGTGGAGCGGGCAGACGCTGGGCGCGGCCCTGGAGCGACTGAGCGAGACTCAACAATTGCCCCTGTGGATCGACCGTCGCGTCGACACGAGCGCCGCCGTCGAGCTTTCGGCCAACGACGAGCCCGTGCGCGACGTGTTGTCCCGACTGGCGGCGCTGCACGACCTGGACGCGACGCCATTTCGCTCAGTCGTCTACGTCGGTCCGCGCCAGTCGGCCGCGGACTTGGCAACGCTCTCGATGCGCGGCGAGATTCGCTCGCCAATACTCCCGCCGACCTGCGAGCCCGGTGGCTTAAGTCAACCGCGTGGTCATATCCGCGGCTGAGTCAGCCGCGGTCGCTCGTCGCCGGGCTTGTCATGGGCGTCGGCGTTGACGCAGTTGACGACCAGCGAATTCCTTTCGATCTCTGGCCGGCCCGCTCGCTGCCGGCGTTGGCCGTGGTCGACCGCGTTGTACTTGTGTTGGCTGGTTTCGATCTGGCCGCCGAGATTTCGCCCGAGGGACGACGCCTGCGCATCGTTCCGATCGCTCGACCGGTCGAGATCACTCGCGAGTACTCGGTTCCCCGGCAGCGTCAGACCGCGTTCAATGCGTATCTGGCTGACCTGCCCAGTGAGAAGGTGCGGCGACTTGGGATGCGCACGGAAGTTTCGGCGCCGTGGGAAGAGCACGAGCGACTCCGAGCCGTAATTCGCGGCGTCGAGTCCGACCAGGGACCCGCGGTTTCTGCGCCGGGGCCGCGCAGCGGGAAGCAACAGGGCCGGACTTTTACGCTTAAGATCGAGAGCCAACCCGTAGATCGCGTGATCGACAAGCTAGGCGGCCAGCTCGGCCTGACAGTCCAGTGGGTCAGCGAGCCGCCGCAAGGGTCCGTAGGTCTGGTGTCCTGCGACGTGCGCGAGGCCGACCTCGATGAACTGCTCAAAGCAGTTTTGTCGCCCGCCGGACTGACGTTCGAGCGTCAGAACGACAAGATCACGATTCGGCCCAGTCCGTAGATCCGGCGCTGCCTGACGATCGCCTAGCAGCCGTGCTTCTCGAGCTTCTCGCGGAGCGTGTCGGCCGTAAACGGCTTCACCAGGTAATCCGACACTCCCGCTTGAATCGCTTCCATGACGCGGGCTTTCTCGGCTTCGGTCGTCACCATGATGATGGGTACCTTGGCGTCCTGCTGGCGAATCGCCTGGATCACCTCGAGGCCATTCTTGCCCGGCATGTTCCAGTCGGTCAGCACCAGGTCGAAGTCGCCCGGTTTGAACAGGTTGACTGCCTCGTCGCCGTCAGCGGCCTCGACGGCGTTTGGCACTCCCACCGCGCTCAGCGAGCGGAGGATGATCTTCCGCATGGTGCTCGAATCGTCGGCGACCAGGACGCGCGTGCTCATGTTCGCGTTTACTCCACAAAAATAGCCGGCCGACGCGGCGACGCGCGTCTTCTGCGGGAAAAATACGTCGTCAGCCGATCGTGTCAAACGAGGGAACGCGCCCGGCGAGAATGAGCGATCAAGTCGCGACCGATAGACCGCCGCGGTCGTGTCGTGACGATTATGCCGGCCGCGATTGTCGGCGGCCCATGGAGCATGGCGAAGATCGACCGCCTAGTTGCGGACAAGCCGTGCGAGCTGTTCGCGAACTTCCGACTCGATCTTGCCCTTGAACATCATTGCCGCAAACGGGATCTCGACGTTCACGTCGAGGGCCTGCTCCTTGGCGGTGACGTCGCCGGAGATCTTGATGCCGAAGCTCTTAAAGCCGAAGGCGAGCGTGTTGCCATTCCAGCCCTGGGTGAGGTCGCTCACCCTGTCCCCAAATCTGCCCTGCAAAGCCTCGATGAAGCGTTCCAGCCGGGACCGAGCTTCCTCGGCGCCGAGCTGGTGGGGAATCTCCAGGTGAAACTTCGGCACGAAACGCCTCCCATAGTTGCTGAACCTCCGTTGGACCGCCATGGTGCGCCGGCTCCCAGGCCCGTCAGGCTAGGCGTGGCCCAGGGCGCGCACCTCGTCCTCGTCGTAATCCGTGCGGTCGCCGCCGTGCCACAACGGCAACCCCGCCTGGATGCGGGCCGCCAACACGTCCAACTTCTCGTCGGTCCCGGGCATGGCCCGAGTGGCCGAGAATTGCTTTTCGGCGACTTCTTCGGGTTCGAAATCCCACTGACCTTCTTTGATCGCATTTAACACCGACTTAGCCACGTCTTGATCTCCCCTTGAGTGACCCTAGAGATTCACGACGGATAGGGCAGCCAATCCGCGCCGCATGCGGCGACGGCTGCCCGACGCACTGACTGTCAATATCGCGGAACCGAAGCGCCTGTCAAGAAACTCCTGCGGCCGGCTAAGTTTGCCGGCCCCGGCGCGGGCCGCAAAAGCCTTGCGCCCCCCATGCGGCGGGCGTCGTTGCCGATTGGGGAAATAGCTTCGCGAGCGCCGCGACGCGCTCACGATCCACCCGTGCCTGGCGCGGTCCGTCGCACGCGGCGCCGCGAACCGCCACGACGTCGACAAGCTCCCACGGCAACCGGCAAATCGCTGCACGATCCAATCGACCGGCGACTGCAGTTCGGCATGCCGTCCGTGCGAGTGCAAGCCAGGCTTCAAGTTCCCGCGGTGCCAGGTGATCGCCCAGAGGCCCCCCGCGCTTGTCGAACGTATCCACGAGCACCCACGGACAATGGGCCTGGATCGCCAATTCAAGCACGGCGGCCGGCGGCGGAGCTTGCGCCGCGTCGTGATCGGCATAGGCCGCCGCGACAAGCTGCTTGCCCGCCGCCGCGATTTCGTGCTGCGCTTGCCGCCATCGCGACCGCCAATCTGTGCCGCGGCAGCCGGCCAAGCCCAACTTGATCAGCGAGACGCCCTCGACGGCGCACAACTCGCGCGACGCTGCGTGCGGCCAATCCGCCAGTTCGCCCGCCGCCGCCGACGTCGGCGCCCGCCCGGCGACGCACTGGACGACTTCCCGCGCCCGCGTGGCGCTCACCGCTCCCAGCGGGCCGTCTAGCGGCTCCTTCAAGTCAATCCAATCGGCGCCCCCGGCCAGCGCCACCTCAGCCTCGTCGGCGTCGCGCACGCTCACCAGCAGCCGAGGACGCGCACGGGGGGCGCGGTCGTCGGATCGCTGCAGGTCATGGTCGTTCACGCCAATCATGCGTCGCTTGGTCCTCTTGCCGGCATGGCGCCCGCGGCTTCGGCCGTTGCGATTCGCACTTCGCGCAGCCGTCGGTTGAGCCGCCGAATCACATCCCCGTCGAGCGGCTCGCACCATGTGCCTCGAATCGTGACGTAGCCCTCGCACCAATGTCCCAGCGCCGCCTTGACCGAAACGCGCGCCCATTCGGGCCGCTTCTGCGACAGCCGCGCGACGAGATTGATCGTCTCCGAGGCGCCGCCCTGCGCGAGAGCGGCAAGTAGGCGGGTCCCTGGCCGAGAAAAAAAGCCTCGACGACTTCGAGCGGCACGGCAATTGGCCGCCCGGCGCGCAGGTAGAACAGCACTTCTCCGTCGCGATAGGCGATCCGCGGCCGGCGGAACTGATTAACCAAACCGATCGCCATGGCGGCGCCAATTGCCGCCAAGCCCCCGCCGAGAATTCGCAGCGCCGTTGCCTGGGTCTTGACGGCCAGCGCGAGCCCCACGAGAGCCAATCCGACCGCCGGAACCAGCGCCAGCGCGAGCACCCGCCGATTGGAATTCAGCCAGACCTCGGTCATCCGCCAAGTCTACCCGCATCGCGTAACTTCAGAAACCCGCCCTTCGTGGGTTCGTCGTTCATTGGCCGCCGCTGCGCTCGGCCCATGCATTCAGCCGCGCCGCCGCCTTCGGGCATAGACGAACGGCGCGACACTTCTTAGAGGGTGTTTTTGAAACGCTATCGCGTGTTTCCGCAGGTTCGGGTTAGGCTGGCTGGCAGTGATTGGTCGACCAGTACCTGACGCGAGGAACATAGGCGATGCAATGGGAACTTCCGCTGCTTCCGGGCGAGTTCTACGAACCAATTTACCCGAGCGACTTGACCCCCGAGCAAATGGCTTTGATTTTGCCGCTGCTGCCTCCCAGTCCCCCGCTCGGGTGCGACCGAGAGACGGACGTGCGGAAGATCGTCAACGGCATTTTGTACGTGGTACGGAGCGGTTGCCAATGGCGGATGCTCCCCAAGGACTATGAACACTGGAACACGACCTTCGGCTACTACAGTCGCTGGCGCAAAGACGGCACATGGCAAGCGATTCATGACGCGCTGCGCGAGCGCGTGCGACGAGAGGAAGACCGGGAGGCGACTCCCAGCGCTGCCATCCTGGACAGTCAAACCGTGAAAACCACGGAAAAAGGGGGCTTCGCGGGTACGATGCGGGTAAGAAGGTGAATGGCCGAAAGCGACACATCCTGGTCGATACGATCGGGCTGCTGCTAACGGTCGTCGTTCACGCCGCGAACATTCAAGACCGCGACGGGGCCAAGTTGGTCTTGGAAAGGACACGGGGAAAGTTTCTGCGGCTGACATTGATTTGGGCCGACGGCGGCTATGCCGGCAAGCTGATCGAGTGGGTCAAGCAAACCTGCGGTTGGTTGTTGGAAATCGTCAAACGGAGCGACGACGTCCAAGGGTTCGCGGTGCTTCCGCGAAGATGGGTTGTGGAACGAACGTTCGGGTGGCTCGGGCGTTGCCGCAGGCTGAGCAAGGACTACGAGGAACAGACCGAATCAAGCGAAGCCATGATCCACCTCGCGATGATCCAACTCATGCTCAAACGGCTCGCACCACCTCCGTCCTAGCGTTTCAAAAACACCCTCTTAGTCTTGAAGCTCGCGACGCGAGGCGGCGCCGACGGATGGTATGGGTTCGCTGACCACCTTCAATCCCGCACACCGACAGGGCCGCCGCCGATGACCACGCACGACGCTCATCATCCCCATCCATACGCCGCCGACCGCCGCCACGGAGCCCTGTGGGCCATCGGCGTCATTGTCGTAGTGTTCGTGATTGGTTTGCTGGCGGGATTGCCGCAACAATGGACCGCGGCGGCGGCGGCCAGTCACGCGGCCGCCGTCGAGGCCAACCCTGCCGAGCCCGGGTTACTGCACGAAGCGGGCGCCCCGCCGCCGACTTGGATGATTGCGCCTTTCGTTTTGCTGCTGGCGGCGATCGCCGTGTTCCCGCTGATGCCGGTTACCGAGCACTGGTGGGAAAGCAATCTCAATCGATTCAAGGTCGCCGCGGGATTGGGACTGATCACTCTGGCCTACTACGGTTTCTGGCGCCGCGCGCCGATGGCCGTCCACTGGCCCGCGCATGGCATCGTCCAGCCGCGCGACAGCGCCGTTCAACCGGGCTTCGCCGGCGCCGCGCTTGCCAATGCGATTTTACAGGAATACATCCCCTTCATTGTGCTGTTGTTCAGCTTGTATACCATCGCGGGCGGCATTCGCATTGTGGGCGACCTCCGCGCCACGCCGCTGGTCAATGCGACTTTCATGGGCGTGGGCGGCCTTTTGGCAAGCCTGATCGGCACGACCGGCGCCGCCATGCTCCTGGTGCGGCCGCTCTTGGAAACCAACAGCGAGCGCAAGCACGTCGCCCACACCGTCATCTTCTTCATTTTCATCGTCTGCAACTGCGGCGGCTGCCTGCTGCCGATCGGCGATCCGCCGTTATTCCTTGGCTATCTCGAGGGCGTCGCTTTCCTGTGGACGCTGAAGCTGTGGCGCGAATGGCTGTTCGTCAACGGCCTGCTGCTGATCGTCTACCTGATTGCCGATCGGTTGTTTTTCTATCGCCACGAAGCCATCCGCGACATCGAGCGCGACATCGCGCAGATTCGTCCCTTGAGGGTCGCCGGGGCGAAAGTCAACGGCCCGCTGTTGGCGGGCATCGTGTTGGCCATCGCACTGTTGGATCCCAGCAAGACATTGCCGGGAACCCAGTGGCGTCCGCCCATGTTCCTGCGGGAGGTCGTTCAACTCTGCCTGGTGGCCGCCTCACTGGCGTTTGGGTCGCGTCGTGTTCGCTACGACAACCGGTTCAACTACGCTGCTATCGTTGAGGTGGCCGCTCTGTTTATCGGCATCTTCATCTGCATGCAGCCGGCGCTGGAAATCCTGCGGGCCAACGGCGCTTGGCTGGTCGAGCATTACGCCATGGGGCCCGCCAAGTTCTTCTGGGCGTCGGGCGGCCTCTCCTCGTTCCTCGACAACGCCCCCACGTACCTTGTATTCTTCCAAACCGCCCGCGGTGCAGCGGCGCCCGTCGGACCCACAGCGGGCGTCGACGCCTTGATTCTTACCGGCCTCAGCCTGGGGTCCGTGTTCGGCGGCTCGATGACGTACATCGGCAACGGCCCCAACTTCATGGTGAAGTCCATCGCCGAGAAATCGGGCGTCCGCATGCCGTCGTTTTTCGGTTACATGCTCTATAGTTGCTTAATCCTGTTGCCGATCCTGGCCCTGGCCAACTGGATATTCCTGGCCACATAAGCACCAAGCGAGTCAGCGCACCGTGCATTCCCGCACCATCGACAACCGCCGCGACCTCGAGCGCCTGTGCGACCAATTGGCCAACGCGCCGATCGTGGGCTTTGACACTGAGTTTGTCTCCGAGCACACCTATTATCCGGAGTTGTGCCTGGTGCAAGTCGTCACGCCCGATGACGCGGCGGTGATTGATCCCAAGGCGGTAGATGTCCGCCCGTTTTGGGAGGCGCTGGTTGCGGGCGACAGGATGACGGTGTTCCACGCCGGTCGCGAGGAGGTCAATTTCCTGCTGCGCACGGTGGACGCCTTGCCGCAGCGCATGTTCGACGTGCAGATTGCCGCCGGATTCTGCGGCAACGAGTTTCCCGCCGCCTACGGTTCGCTGGTCGGCCGCTTCCTCGGCAAGCAAATCGTCAAGGGCGAGCAGCGCACCGACTGGCGCCGACGGCCGCTGAGCAATGCGCAGATCAACTACGCCCTGGAAGACGTCCGCTATCTGTTGCCGCTCTACCAGCGGCTCTCTGAGACGCTCGAGCAGCGCGGCCGCACCGCCTGGTTCGACGCGGAGCTTGCCGCCTGGCAGCAGGACATCGTCTCGGCGCAAGACCGTAAGGATTGGCGGCGCGTCTCGGGCATCGGCGGCTCTGAACGCCAAGAGCCTCGGCATCGTGCGCGAGCTGTGGTTCTGGCGACAGAAGGAGGCCCAGCGGCTCAACCAGCCTGCCAAGCGGCTACTGCGCGACGACCTGATCGTCGAGATCGCCCGCCGCAAGATCGACCAGCCCGATCAAATCCTTGCCATCCGCGGCCTGCAGCGGAGCGACTTGAAACGCAATGTGCGGGAGCTGGTTGAGTGCGTGCGGCGCGGGATCGAGAACCCGCCGCAGCGGTCGGTGCGGTCAAGTGCGGGCGAGCCTCCGCCGCAACTCAACCTGCTGGGGCAATTCCTGACGCCCGCATTGACGACCATTTGCCGCCGCGCCGAAGTCGCCGCCAGCATGGTGGGCACGGCCAGCGACGTGCGCGACCTGGTGGTTCACCACTTCGGCTTCGGCGGCGGCGATCCCGACGAAGGGCCCGTACTGCTACAGGGCTGGCGGGCTGAGCTGGTGGGCAACCTGCTCGACGACTTGCTCGCCGGCAAGAAGTCAATCCGCATCGCCAACGCACTTCATGACGACCCGTTGGCGTTCGACGATGTGACGGGCGCCAAACGATGAGTGACTTTCACGTGCGATGGCTCAGGGCCGCGCTTGAGTCGGCGGCGGAAGCGGAATCGCAGGCAACTCAGCCTGTTGCGTGTGCGGCGTCACCTGCGACGTGGGTCCCGCGGGCAGCGGCTTGACCGGCTCCGCCGCCGCTGCCTGCACGACGCCGGGGTCTGCCTTTACCGGCGCTTGGTTCCTCGGCGCCAACCCGGCAAACACGGCCTCCTCGTCGAACCCGGCCGTTGGTTCCGTCCCGTCAGGCCGGCGGGCCGCACGCTGGGCTAGCTTTGCGCGATCGTAGATCGTGCCGCGCTTGAACGGCCCGGCGCCGAACACCCAAATGTCGTTGGCCGTGCTTTCGTTCATGGCGATGCCGGTCTGGAATACAGGCTCGCCCGTGTCGCGGCGGTAGGCGAAGACGGCCAGCTTGGCCACGCCGCGCTGGTCGCGCCGCTTGGCAAAGGGAATTTCGGGAATCGCGGCCGGAAGCGCCGGCGCCAGCGGCACCTGCGGCACTTGCAGCGCGGGAATGCCGAACAACAGGTCGTGGTCGTCGGTGCCCACGGCTCCGCTGCGGGGTTCGAGGACAAACGTCGCGTCTTCGCGGGTCGGCTTCAGTATCACCCCGCTGGCCAACAGGCGCTGGCGCAAGCTGCTGATGAGGTAGCTCCGGTCGACGGTTTCCAGGAGTCGCGTTTCGTCGAGAAACGCCGACTCTCCGCGTAGCGGGGTGAAGTCGAGCGATTCGACCGTGCGGTCGATCGCATCGGAGACAAGTAACTGCTCTGTGGCAGTACGCAGCGTGTTGCTGGTACGCGTCGTGCCGCAGCCGGCAAGCGCAGCGCAGGCGGCCGCCAAGAGCATGGCCCAGAGTTCGTCCCGAGTTCGCAGCATCACGAGCACATCGTCGCCCAATGTCGGCAAGAGGGGCGGCGATTATAACGACGAGCCGCGGCGAACCAACCCCAGTCCTGCTAGCATAAAGCCGCGACCGGTGGTCGCGGTCGGGGCGCCGGCGAAAGATTGGGTCGCTTCACATCGCGCCCGGAACTGCGACCACCGATCACGGCGTTACAGCACTTAACCAAACCGCACGGTCACGCCGCCGCTCAGCGGCCGGGCGCACCCAGTCGTTTCAGGCAAGGTCAGCGGCAGGCGCCGCATATGCCGCACGGCTAGCCACGCGAAGCACTCCGCCTCGAGCGTGTCGGGATTGAGCCCAAACTTGGTGACGTTCTGTATTTCGCCCAGCCGGTCGCCCAGCATGCGCATCAGCACCGGATGATGCACGCCGCCGCCGGTGACCCACGTGCGCCGCGGCATCTGCGGCAGCCGTTTGACGGCGCGAAACACGGCCTCGGCCGTCACCGCGCACAGCGTCGCCGCGCCGTCTTCGACCCCCAGCGACGAAACATCGACATGGTCGAAGTCGAAGCGATCGGCGCTCTTGGGCAGCGGCATGCCAAAGAACGGCGAGTCGAGCGCCGCCTCCACCGTCGGCCAATCCACCTGCCCCGCCTGCGCCAGATGGCCGTCGCGGTCGTGAGGCATGTCGGCCATAGTCTGCGCCCATTCGTCCATCAGCCCACACCCCGGCCCGGTGTCGCCGGCGATGATCTCCTCCTTCTCGCCCAGCCATGTCACGTTGGCGACTCCGCCGATGTTCAACACCAGCGTGGGCCGCGGCTCCTTGCTGAACAGCGCCCGGTGAAACATGCCGACCAGCGGCGCGCCCTGCCCGCCGCCCGCCAAATCGCAGCGGCGAAAGTCGAAGACTACCGGCAGGTCGAGGTCGTGGGACAACAACCACGGATTGCCGATTTGCATGGTCAGCTTCTCGCTGGCCACGTGGCGCACCGTGTGACCATGGAAGCCGACGATCTCCACTTTCTTGGCGAGCTTGGGATTCTGCGATAAGAGCTGCCGGACGGCCTGCACGTGATGCTGGCTAATCAGCTTTTCGACGCGCAGCGTCTCGACCAGCGGCACGTCATGCTGCGATATTTCCAACAGCCGCAATCGCAGTTCGTCTTCGTAGGGCAGCGTGAGCCCGCCGACGAAGCCGATCTTGTTTTCGCCGTCGGTGTCCAACAGCGCAGCGTCGACGCCGTCGCCGCTGGTGCCGCTCATCAATCCCACCGCTACCGTTGCCATCCGCAATCCTTCGGTCTAATCGTTAAAGAATTTTGGTCAGTGTAATCCAATCACGGCGGCGAGGGCTATCGGCTGTCGGCTCTCGGCAGTCGGCCGGGGATTTAACCGCGGTTGCCTGGATCCTACCGGCTTGGGGACGCCAAAGCCGCGCTCGTTTCCGCGGGTTCCGGCCCACTGCCGACAGCCACAAGCCTTGCATGTCGCTCGCACAGCTTTACCCAATCAATCCGTCCGGGAAAGCGAAAACTACGCAGATTCGTCTCGCCTTTGCGCAGATTTCCGCGCTTCCCGACGGTAAGATGGAGTTAGGCCTGCCAAAAAGCACGTCAGTCGCTTCGTCGTTCCGCGCAAATGCCTTCGTCGAAGCGCCGGCCTTGGGGCTCCCTTGCTGCCGTCCGCCGCTCGACCGCCGCAACCGCCTATGGACTCCCGCAATCACATTCGCCAGGTCGCCGTGTTGGTCGAAACCGACGACAGTTGGGGCTGCAGCGTCATCCGCGGCATCGCCGACTTTTCCCAAAATCACGGCCATTGGAACCTGCTGATCGATCCGCAGGACCACGATCAGCGCTCGGCTCTCCCAGATCTGTGGGCCGGCCACGGCATCATCGCGCGGCTGGGCAGCCGACTGCAGGTCGACCAAATCCGCGGCCGCCGCGTTCCGACGGTCAACGTCGACACTGTCTTCGAGGGTCTCCCTGGCGTCTGCGACGTGGTGACCGACGACGCCGAGCGGGCGCGGCTGGCCTTCTCGCATCTCCGCGACCGCGGCTTCGAGAAGTTTGCATACTTCGCCCCGCCCAGCCATCGCTACTCCGATCGCCGCGGCAAGGAGTTCGTCGAGTTGGTGCGCGCGAGCGGATTCGAGTGCCACGAGTACAAGCCCGGCTACCGCATCGGCCGCAAGCTGGGCTGGGAGGAGCAGCAGCGCCGCGTGAGCCGTTGGCTGGCCTCGCTGCCGCGGCCGGTGGCGATCCTGACGGTCGACGCCCACCGCGGCCGGCAGCTCGCTGAGATTTGCCACATGAGCGACGTGCGCGTGCCCGATCAGGTGGCCATCCTGGCCGGCGACACCGACGACCTGATGTGCGAAGTGTGCACGCCGCCGCTGTCGAGCGTGGCCCTGGCTGGCCGCCGCATCGGCTACGAGGCCGCGGCCGTGCTCGACCGCATGATGAACGGCGAACCGTCGCCCCAGGCGCCGATCAAGGTGCCGCCCCACGGCGTCATCAGCCGCCAATCGACCGACATCCTGGCGATCGACGACGACACCGTGGTCCGCGCCCTGCGCTTCATCCAGGCCCGCGCGTTCCAGGACATCGTGGTAAAAGACATCCTCCACGAGGTGCCGGTCTCGCGGCGCAGCTTGGAAATCCAGTTCCGCCGCTACCTGGGCCGCTCGCCGGCCGAGGAAATCCGCCGCGTGCGATTGGAGAAGGGCCGCGAGCTGCTCGCGCGCACCGACATGTCGATCGGCGAGATCGCGTCGTCCTGCGGCTTCGCCAACGGCACGCGATTTGGCGTCGCCTTCCGCAAGCGCTTTGGCAAGACGCCGCTGGCGTACAGAAAGCAGTTGACGCGCGGGTAGCCGACGGCCTATTTCGGAAACGCCTGCTTCGGCCCTTTGAGCTCGAACACGATGTCGCTCGTTCCCTCGGGCGGCACGGTGGCTGTGAGGCCGCTCTTGTCGGCGAAAGTATAGTCGGCGGGGATCAACAATGCTCCTAGCGACGCTTCGCCAACGGCCTTCTTGTTCTTCTGCGAAGGACTCTGCGAGGTATAGCACGAGATGCGCACCTTGTGCGGACCCACGAAAGCGCCGTCGTACTCGCGAAACGTGCTGAGCCGAAACGAGCCGTCTTCCTCGATGGCTCCGCCGGCGGGTTGCCCCGCTGCGGGCTGGAACGTTACGTTCCCGTAGGGCAGGGGAGCGCCGTTGTACAGCACCCTGCCGCTGACCGGCGCCACCGGAGACCGTTTCGAGCAAGCTGGATTAGTCAGCAACAGCACCGCAATGCCGAGTCCGACGGCGATCCGGCGTGGCGAATTCAATGCCTTACAGGCTTGCATTCGGGGGCTCGTCGCCATTGACCGTCGCGATATCCTTGTAGACTTCCAGCTCGACGTTGTCAGTCACAACGTGGACGCTGCCGTCGACGTAAGCAAATTGCGTCACCCCCGGGTGGAAGCTGCCCATGGGGAGGTGGTTAAAGTAGGTCGCGGTTCCCGTGAGGCAGCTGGAGGCGAGTCGCGTGACGCACGCATTGGGCGACGTTTCGGCCACCTTCATGCTGTAGGGGCCGTCCAGATAGCCCGCGAGGTACCAAGGTCGGGCGTTTCCTGGCGGGTCTTCAACGAGTTGTCCCAGGCAGCACTCGCGGTGCACAAACTCGCCGATCATCATCGAGTTGCTTTGCCCGTCCGTAATTTCCTTGAGTCGTCGGGCATAGCCGATCAGCCGTTTCGAGCCGCCGCTGCCGCCAAAAGGATTGCTGGTCGCGGGTCCGTCGATCTCGGCCATCGTAAAGGCGCCGTTATCAGGCAGTTGCCCAAAACCATTGGGCGAGGGAAAGAGTTTCTCGCCCCGATTGCGCACGGCGCCCGCAGCTCCCGCATAAGTGCAAATGGCGCCAAGCTGGTACTCGTAGCCGGTAGGGGCCGACGTAATCACCTTGGGGTCTGGCCACGAGGGGCAGATGAAGGCGTCGATGACCACGTCGCGCACGGGGTCGTCATACATGGGAGCGGGCGAAAAGTTGAATTTGATCCGATCATACGTCGACTGGCCCTCGATGTACTGCAACAAGCTGGTGAACAAACCGCGCTTGCTAAAGCTGATCCCCTTGGCCACATCGTCCGCCGTTCGGCCATACGCCGGGGGCAGCGTTCCCTTAGCCGCCGCGTAGTTCTGCGCGGCTACCCCCATCTGGTGGAGGTTGTTGCTGCACTGGGCCCGTCGGGCGGCCTCGCGGGCCGCCTGCACCGCGGGCAAGAGCAGCGCCACCAACACGCCGATGATCGCGATCACCACCAGCAGTTCAACCAGCGTAAATCCCAGAAAGCCGCGACCGGCGGTCGCGGTCCGACGTCGACGGCGCTCTGGACTGTCCATGCTAAATGCGTCTCCCGGAACCCCTCGACCCCGCATCAACCTCGTCGCCGGCGCCCGGCCAGACCCGCCAGCGCCGACAACGCCATCAAGCCCGCCGTCGGCTCAGGCACGGCGCCGGCCACGGGCGGAGCCTCGTTAAACTGTTGCTGCCAGATCAGGAAGTCGCCGCCATCGACCGTGCCGTCGCCATTGGCGTCGCCCGATGTGGCGCCGCCTTCCGTCCCAAATCCGCCGCCCCAGATGGCTAGGTCGCCGGCGCCGATCGTCGTGTCGCCGTCGAAGTCCGCGTTCTCGACGGGTCCGGTCAGCGTAAAGGTGAAGGCCTCGATCCCATTGTTGGTGCTCATCGCATAGATCGTGGCTACGTTGTCCGTAATGGCGCCGAATTTCACCGACCCCGTGCCATTGCCGTTGGCGAACTGCCGGGCGCAACTCCCGGATCGAACAGCGTGCTGCCTTCCTGCAGCTTTCGTTCGGCCAGCGGCGCCGAGGGGTCGGTCATGTCGTAGACAAACAGCCGCGCTCTGGCCGCTAAGGTTTGGTCGGCGCTGCACTCCAGAATCGCCAACAGCGGCTTCCCATCCACTACGGCATAGTCCATGGTGCGCAAGGTCTGCCCGTCGGTGCTAAAGCTCGTGTTCAACGTGCCGGCGGTTCCGGCGACGTCGACCAGGCGAACCACGGACGGGTCGACGACGCCAGGAATGTTGCCGTCGCCTTGCTTGCCCAAAATGGTATCGGCGTCGGTAAACGTGATCCCCAACCGGAAGTCGCCCGAGTCCGTGCCGGCCACCGGAACGAGGGCCCCCGTAAATGTCGATCCGTCGCTTGTGGTAAGCAATGAAAAACCGTTGGTGTCCGCGATGCCCGTATTGCGGCCGTATCCCGCGACCAACCGGGTCCCGGCGCCGCTGCCGAAAACGTCAAACGAGTCGCCCAGCCGCGAACCGGGGATGACGCCGTCGGCGGCGGTCGAACCAGCGTAGGCGACGGTCGGCGCTGCTGCTTCGTCGGCCCAACGATAAACCTTGAACGGCGACGTGCCGCTCACAGTGGTCGCCAGATTTTCCATGTAAATAGCGCCGTCGTCGGCGACGCCGATCATGTTCATCGTAAACAGGCCGCCGGTGATCACCCCCGATCCTTGGCTCAACTCGCCTATATCAACGCCGGTCGCACCGTCCAATATTCGAATACTCGGTACGGCGCCGGCGGTGTTGTTGCGGCTGACCAAGATTAGATGGCCCGTCGTGGGGTTGTAAGCCAACCCCCGTTCGAAGTTGCCGGAGTTCACGCTCGCTTCCAGCGGATCCGTGTTCGCTGTGATGGTGACGTCGTAGCCCAGGTAGCGGTAGCGATCGGGACTTTCGCCAGGCATGGTGGGATCGGGCACGCTGGTCCCGGCGGCGTCTCCCGGCAGGATATCGTACGGTCCGCGCCACCCGTCGCCGCCGCCAAACGTGCTCAATGGCCCCAACGTCGCCGCCCGCGCCGAAACCGCCCCCAGGCCCAAAATCGCGACGCAGATCGCCAGGTTCCAAATTCGGCAAGTCATGGTGAGACCCTCTCAGGAAAACTTGAAGCACGGCTGGTCGCGCCATTATGGCGTGCGTCGCACGGTTGGACAGCGCCGGGGGCGCCCAATTGCCCCCAAAAAATCGCGTCGCCGAGGGCATGCCCTCGGCGACGCGGTGTGCGTCCGACCATGCCCGGACGGTCGGGTAACCCTACGCCGCCCGCCGCCGGCGACCAAGTCCCGTCGCCGCCAAGCCGACCGCCGTCAGCAGCGCTCCGGCTGGCTCTGGCACCACGTTGAACGCCTGGATGCCATTGTTCGTGTTCAGCACGTACAGCGTGCCGTTGCCGAACTTCAGGTCGCCCGTGCCGTTGCCGTTAGCTACCGAGGCCCCGACGATCAGGTTCTTCGTGTCCAGCAGCACCGGATTGTCGATGTCGGCGATATCGTACAACCTGACGTCGCTGGTGTTGATCTGAACCGTGGCCAGCAGGTGATTGACCCGATCCACCGCGAGCGGGGCTTCGGAAATGCTCGTCAACTCGGTCTCCGCGGTTACCGTCGCGGTTCCTCCGGCAAAGTCGGCGACGCTCGCAAATTGGCTGCCGCTGCTAATCGCCTGGACGCCGATGACCGTATCGGAATCGACAAAATCAATTCCCAGGCGAAACTTGCCGTTCGCCGGTTCGGTCCCGGTAATGTCTTGCACGGCGGCGCTATAGGTGAGGCCGTCGCCCGTCGTCAACACGACGAAAGCATTGTCGCCCGGATCGCCGGCCGCCGTGGCGATGTTGCCGCCGGAGACGATTCGCGTGCTCGCGCCCGAGCCGATGACGGCCAGGTCGTCGCCCACGCGGATATCGGCCCCGTTGGCGATCGGCGACGCCGTCGAATCGTACGCTACGGTCGGGACGGAGGCTTCGGTGGCCCAGCGGTAGACCTTCAAAATCGACACGTCGCTGTCGCCGTTCAGGCTGGCGCCGTAGATGATCCCCGCATCGTCCACGTCGATCATGTTGATCGGAAATGTGCCGCCAGTCACGCCCGTCATGTCGAGCGAGCTCACGAGGGCCCCGGTCGTACCGTCGAGAACGCGGACAAAGTTTCCGCCGTTGCGGTCGACCAGATAAAGATGATTGTTCGCGGCGCTGTAGGTGAGGCCGCGTTGCACGCTGGCGCCTTGCAGATGTGTGGCCTCGGCCGGCGATAGCCAGCCGTCGCCGCCGCCGAAGCTGGTTTTGGGCGTCAACAAGGTAGCCGCGTCGGCGTGCGACGCCATTAGACCGATAGCGGCGCAGACCGCCAGTTTGCCAGTGATGGAAGACTTCATTAGCTGACCTCCCGCGTGAAGAGATGGATCGTAAGGTGCAAATCACAAGGCGTCCTGCGCACGGCGCGGCTCGGCGACCGCCGGTCCGGTAGCTTCTCCTCAATTACCTACATCTTTTGTAATTGTGACCCGCGCAAAGAGCAACTATTTGCGGCGCAATACGCTCACACTTTCGCGCACCCGCCCCGCCTGCCAGAGGGGGGCGGTCGGCCACTCGCCGCGGCTGGCGTTCCGCGCCGTTGGGTCCGGCGGCCGGCCCGGTCCGCCTCTCGCATCGCCTGCGCGGAACCATGAAAGAATTGCGCAGCATTTGTTTCGACACAATCGGTGCGTCCATTATGATAAGTAGGGGTGACCTGCGCTTGGCAGCAGGTGACGACGGTAGCAACTGGAGCTCGTTCGTTACGACGGCGCGGGGTCGTCAACGGCGTTTTCACGCATTGCAGCGCCACCCGCGCTGCACCAATTTCGCTCGCAACACACGCTCCTCGGAGGGACTATGAAGGCTCGCATGGCATTGGCGTTCGGATTCGGCCTGGCGGTCGCAGCGTCCGCGACGGCCCAGACGATCATCGTGAACGAAGACTTCAATGGCTACGCCGACCAGGACGCCTTTAAGCAAACCTGGGTCCCCACCGCCGGCAACGGCAATGCCGTGAACGCGGATCCGGGCGACAACGACGCCGGCTACCTTATCGGCTGTCCCACGTGCTCGCCCATCACGGACCCGGCCAACTATCCCGGCATTCAGGGTCAGGCCATCGATCATATCGGCGCCCTCGCAACTGCGAACCCGATGGTTAATCAATTCGGCGGACTCACGCCCGCGTTCACCATCAATCCCAGCGAAACCGAAAGCATCTTTCTCAAGGCCGACATCTTCGTCGGCAACTCGGGCAACGAGCGTATGACCGTCGGCCTCCGCAGCCGGACGCCGGCCAACCTCGTTGAAATGGGCGTCTACAACGACAACACCTACGATCCAAGAATCGAGGGAGACGTTCCGGCGCTGCCAGGTGCTCCAAACTTCCTGCCCAGCTTGGGATATGGCTATCGGCTCGTCCTGTTCGGCGGAATCGGGGAAGACCTGATAAGGGAGCCAAATTGGCAATATTTTAATTTGCCGCCGGAACTCGATCGCTCTACGGATGCGGACGAGTTGGTCACCATTGGCGATATCGGCAGCGGTTGGCACACCTACACGGCTACCATTACGCCGACGACGGCGACGTTTACCATCGACCTATTCCGTGATAACAAGCGCAATACGTCAGTCACGCCCGACGAGAACGGCGATCGCCCCGGCACGCCGGGCGTCGACGCTGAAGTCACCTGGGAAATCACCACCACGCCCGATGGGTTCAACAGCCTGCGAATTGGCGGGCCCTCCGGGTTGTCATCCGCCGGCGCGGGCTTTATGGCGTTCGACAATATCCTGCTGCAGCTCCAGGCGCCCGCCGCGCCCGACGACGCCAACTTCAACGGCGACGCGACGGTCGACGCCGCCGACCTGACGATCTGGAACAACGGATTCGGCTCCTTAGGCGGCCCGACGTCGGGCGACGCCAACAACGACGGAACGGTCGACGGCGGCGACTTCCTCATCTGGCAGCAACAGCACAACGCGGCCGCCGTGCCCGCCGCCGCCGGCGTCCCCGAGCCCGCCTCGGCCGCCATGGTCGTCGTGGCTCTGGCCGCGCTAGCCGCCGCCCGCCGCTCACGCACCTCCTAACTGCCCACTGCCCACTCTCCATCGCCCGCGTCACGGCTAGCAGGGGCAAAGCCGCGGCGCGGGCGTTTCGCTGCGCCGCGAGAATCCCTAACCACTAAGGCACGAAGGCACGAAGGGGATACAGAAGGGGGAGTAACCGCCAGTGGACACTTGCTGCGCCGGCGTCCCGGGAGCATGCGGCCGAACACGCCAGGGTCGTTGACGACCCTTTCCGCCGATAATAGCCCCGGCGTTCACAGGATTATGCAGGTGCTTGCGTCTTTACGTCAGTCCCGTAGGGACTATGTGAACATAGCCCAGCACTTTCAGTGCTGGGAACAGGACGCGCTTCGTGGCGTCAGTCCCGTAGGGACGACTGAAGGCGTTTCTTGACTCGGTTTGCTTTCAATCGTCCCTACGGGACTGCAGATTTGTTGTCCGTCCCTCACCCAGCACCGAAGGTGCTGGGCTATTGTCGGAACGTCCCTACGGGACGACGAGTTGCTGCATTCACCTGCATAATCCTGTTCACGCCGGGGTAAACTGGCCCGCGAACTCGTCAGGCCCGTTGACGGGTCTTCTTGTGCTTTAGCCCCGCGGAGCGGCTATGTCGCGCAACTATTATTGACAGATCAATCTGCACCTCGTCTGGCACACCAAAAACAGTTCGCCACTGCTCATGCCCGAGGTTGAACGCCTTGCTCACCGTAGCTTGCGAAAACGGATAGTGGATGCTCCAGGCGCGTTTGTCCACGAGATTGGCGGCATCGAAAACCACGTTCATTTGGCGGTGAGCATTCCCCCGACTCTGCTCATCAGCGAGTTCATCGGCCAACTCAAGGGCGGCAGCAGCCATGAGGTCAACCAACAATTGGGGTGCGGAAAAATGCTCGAGTGGCAAACGGGTTACGGCGTCGTGAGCTTTGGCACGGGGGATTTACCCTGAAGCTATGAGTTAAGCGAAGGCCGAGCCGACGGCTGGCTTTCCTTGACGATCGTGATAGACCGGTGTTTTGGACAACCCGTTGGTCTTCACACAAGGAGCAAGCCATGCGTTACGTCGGCGTCGACCTTCATAAGCAGACTATCAGCCTGTGCGTCGTGGAGCTAGTCGGCCGGGAGCGGAAGGTGATCGAGCGGAAGCGACTCATGTGCCGGGACGAGGAGGCGATCGCGGCGTACTTCGCCGGCCTGGGGCCATACGAAGCGGTCGTCGAAGCGACCGCCAGTTACGAATGGTTCGTCCAGCTGATCGAGCCGACGGCCAGGCGCCTCGTGCTGGCCCATCCCGGCAAGCTCCGCGTGATCGCCGAGAGCAAGAAGAAGACCGACAAGCTCGACGCCCAGACGCTCGCCGAGTTTCTCGCCTTCGATGAAGTCCCTCAAGCGTGGCGGCCGACGCCGCGGGTCCGCGAGCATCGGGCCTTGGTCCGTCTGCGGTCGTACGTGCAAGGGCGGATGACGTCGGTCAAAAACAAGCTGCGGCGGATCGTCGCGCACTACAACGCCGACCGGTCGGACCTGTTCTCCCGCGCGGGGCGGGCGTACCTGGCGAAGATCGACCTGTCCGGCGCCGATCGACTGGCCGTCGATTTGTTGTGCGAAGAACTCGATCAGCACGCGGCGCGTCTCAAGACAGTCGACAAGCGTTTGGCCCAGTTCGCCCAGGAGGCGCCGATCGCCGAACGGGAAGCTCGCGCCGTGCTGGCCAGCGTTCCCTGCGTCGGCCCGGTGACGACTGAAGTTGTGCTGGCCGAAGCGGGCGACGTCCGCCGCTTCGGCTCCCAACGCAAGGCGACCGCCTACGCCGGCCTGGCGCCGGGAATCCGCGAGAGCGCCGGCCGCGCCAAGCAACTCGGGATCACCAAAGCGGGCTCGCGGCTGTTGCGAACGATGCTCGTGGAGCTCGCCTGGCGGCTGACGAACAAGACCCGCCGCTGGGGGCTGTTGTACGAACGCCTGAAGCGGCGCTGCGGGGCCAAGAAGGCGATTGTGGCGGTCGCCAGACGCGTGTGGTGCGTGATCGTCTCGCTCTTGAAGCGCGGCGAGGCGTACCGGCCGACCGGCGCCGGTGCACCCCGTTGAGTGATGCGACGAAAAGCCCACGGATCCACCCCTTTCACCCCGGAGCCGCATCGCACACCGACCGACCACGCAACGACGAAGGCGACCCCGACGTTTCACCCTGTCGACGGCCTCGCAGCCGACCGACGTTACCCTGAATGGCGGCGCCTTTCGCAAATACGCTTCACGACGGGCCCCAACTTGGCGGCGCCTCGAATAGATGGTTGAGCGTTCGTGAGAACAGCTCGTAGAAAAGTCGGCGGGACGGCGACCGCGGATTTCGATATCATTCAAAAAAACCAGTTGACAACGATCGTTTCATAGATGGGTTATTGATTACATCCGCAATCAGCGCGAGCACCACGCACGGCAGCAAACGCACGAACGATTGGAACGGATAACGCAACTCACCGACGAGTAGACGACGCCAGGGGATCGTTGGGCTCAAGCCAAGGCGCCGAAAGACCCGTGAACGGGCCTCGATGCGTGAGGCTTGGTACGCCGGACCCCGGCGTGAACGCCGGGGCTAATACCGCCTACGGCGGGGAGGATGCTGAAAACCCTCCCTGCGACCCCCGCCTCCTTCTGGGAGTCCTTTGTGTCCTTTGTGCCTTCGTGGTTAATCCCTCTCCCCTGCGCGAATCCAAGGAAAACCTGCGCATAGTTTTCGTTGTTGAGACTGAACAGCGGCATAGAATATATTGTGGGAGTTCGAGACATTACCGGCCCTCCGCTTCGTTCTCATCTTTCATCGCCCGATCCAGGAGCACGCCATGCAAGGTCGCTCGCCGAGTGCCCGTCGGGTCGGCTCGGGCTTCACCCTGGTGGAGCTCTTGGTGGTGATCGCCATCATCGGCGTCTTGGTGGCGCTGTTGCTTCCCGCCATTCAAGCCGCCCGCGAAGCGGCGCGGCGGATGAGCTGTCAGAACAACGTAAAGAATTTGGCGGTGGGATGTTTGAATTATGAATCGAGCAAAGGCGCGTATCCGCCCGGCGCGGAGAATTTCAATCAGGTTAGCAAGAACGGCAATAGCTGGCAGATACTCATCCTTCCCTACATCGAGCAGGGAACGCTCGGCTCAAATGTCGCTGACTTGCTGGAGAAATACAAGCTACAGGCCAATGGCGCCGACGTCGATGTTTACGACTTATACGGCAAACGAACTACAGACGCCTCCGCGGCGGCTCTGATTACGCCCTGGGCGCCGTCACGATCTATACGTGCCCAACCGACGACGCGGGTGAGGTCTACGACAAGTTCTTCCGAGAAATCAAGGCGTCGAGCTATGGCGGAGTTTCTGGATCGTTTCAAACCCGAAATCCAGGCGTGTCATGTCCTGGCGCCTACGATGGAAGCTACTTGACGGTCGATTGCGTTGGTCCTGGCGGCGGGTTGTTTGGCGCCATCAATATTGACGGGATGCTGTTTCCGGCCAGCAAAGTCAAGACAGGCGACGTCGTTGACGGTACGAGTAATACGCTGATGATCGGTGAGCGGTGGTATCAGCTGCGCATGGCCGCTCGGCAACTATTATTCGGTTGCATATACCCCCGGGGGCGGCCGACGCGGCCCGCCCACGGCGCCGCCCGATACTCCTGTATCGTCGGCGTCCAGCGCCTGCAAGAATATCGACATGAGGTATCCGCCCAATTCTGACCCAAATGTTGTCGGCTTCTACCTGAGCCACGAACCCAGTGATCGGCCTCCCATGCCGTCCGGGGTTTCGGGGACCGTTATGTTCAACAATCTTTTCTTCGGCAGTTTCCATCCAGCGGGCTGCAATTGGGCTCGCGGCGACGCCAGCGTGTACTTCATGAGCGACAGTATTGATTTAAGGCTCTATGCCGCGCTCGGTTCTCGTAACGGCGAAGAGGTCGTTAGCGAGCAGTGATTTCTTTGAGCACTCCCAATGCTGTCGGCCCGGACAAGCTGCGGTCTACGACAGGTGCGTGGGCGCTGCTCGCTTTGCTGACGCTCATCGCGGGGTGTGGCGGCGACAAACAAAAAAATACGACGGTACACGGCAAGATCAGCGTTAACGGCGATCCGGTACCCTACGGCTTAATAAACTTCGCACAGGGCGGCCAGCGACCGATAGGAGCGAACATCACTGCGGATGGCGCCTACCGATTTGAGGCGCCCCCGGGCGATTATCAGGTTCGAATTGATGCGCCGCCCAAGATTCCCGACGGTTGGCGCGAGGGCCAACCCCCGCCCAAGCTTGGACCGCGTCCCGTACCTGAGCGATATGCCAATTTCGGCGCCTCCGGCCTCACCGCCACGGTGAAGGACCAGGGCGAGCAGACCATCGACTTCTCGCTGCAGTAAGAAACTATCCGGCAACCCCGTGAGGAGGGCGGCTGGGGTTGAGTCTGCGAAACCCCAGCGCGAGAAATCAGCTCCGGGGGCGGCGAAGACGCCGACCCCTGCCACCCCAATTGGGGGTTTCTGGATAGTTTCAAAGCCGCCCGCAAAGCCGCCGCTCATTCGCCGCGGGCGTTTCTTTCGTTGACCCCCCTAGAAAATGGCCGCGCACTGTGGTAATGTACACGCGTATATTTACATCCTGCGGATCCGCGTTCATCCGCGTCCCTTCCGTGCCAATCCGCGGCTAATTTCCGCTCGCTGGCCGCCTGGCGAGCCAGCAGTTTTGGGGCGCCAAAACCCATGCACCCGAAATCAAAACCCCCCGCCGCGCCAGGCCGCATGGCCGTCGCTCGCCCGGCAATTCTCGGCGTCGACGGCGAAACCGCCGCCGCCGCGCCGACCGGTTTTGGCGAAAAAAACTGGGACCCCCCGCGGCGGCTCCAATTCAAAACCCCCGCCGCCAGCCGCCGGCCCAATGCCATCAGCCGCAGAGCGCTAGCCCACGGTTTTGACGCCCAACCGGCCGCTACGCGCGGTCCGGCTGATCGCCAGGACGCGTTGTGAGACGAAGCCTGGCGTCGTTGCCCCGGCGTCTGCGCAGCGAAGTGATATTTCTGCGCAAAAATCCTTGAGCCCTTTGGAGCCCGCGTTTAGAGTGAAGGACGTACGGCGGCGCGTGCCCTGCTGCGCCCTTGGGCCCTCATCACCTGGATTCACGACTTCGATAGCTGATTTATCAGCGGAAAGGGCGAGTCTAATGAAATTCATCAGGTTGTCCATTTTTCTCCTCGCGGCCAGTGCGGCCGCCCAACTCTCAGCCGCCGAGCTGCGCTTTTCGCTCGGCGTGCGCGAAACTAACAACGCCGCCGGTACGGCTTTAGGTTCCAACGGCGGCGCCAGCGGCTCGATCGAATGGGTCGGCCGACCCAACGACGGCGTCGATCTGGACGTCACGCTCGTTCCGGCCGATAACGCCTGGCACCCGGTGACGTTCGACCTCAACGCCGGTCCCTTCCGCGGCTTCACCGGCGACCACGTGCTGTCGAGCACAACGGGCTTGGGCGTACTGGAACATCTCCGCATCGCCAACACCACCGATGGATACAAACGGTACAAGGTCTACATTGACGACGTGGTCAACACCGTCAATGGCGTTCCCACCGTGCTCACCAATTTCGACAGCGCCGCTGTCGGCGACGAGGTGATGTTCCAGGATGCGCGGTTCTCCGGCAGCACGACGGCCAACCTGCAAACGACGCCCAACTCCAACGGAGTGACCAACGCGCTCGCCTTCTCCGGCGCCAATTCCTATTTGCTGGAATTCGAATTCGTGAACGACAGTCCCGCGGGCGTTGGCGGCGCGGGCACCTGGGCTCGCGTGACGACCAACAGCGCCGTCAATCTTCCCAACCCCGTCATCGGCGTGCCCGGCGGCTCGACCAACACCTCGACGGTAAGCATGCAAGTGCGGATCGTCGCCGTGCCCGAACCGGCCTCGGTCGGACTGGCCGGTCTCGCGGCGCTGGGCTTGCTGGCAGGCCGTCGACGCGGCTAATTCGCTTGGGCTTTCGCTAACTCGACGCTCGAAATTAAAGCCGTCGCGATCAAGGGATCGCGGCGGCTTTTCCCTATACGCATGCGGCTTATCATGGGTGAACTCGCCGCGCGCCAAGCGAGCGCCGGTTGCCTCGTTCAAGGAAGGCTAGACCATGAAGCTTAGATTTCGCCATGCGCTTGGGCTGGTCGTTAGCTGTCAACTCCTCGTGACCGCCTCGACGCTCGCGGCGGCCGAGGCGACCGCCGATATTCCCTCGCCCCAGCGGGAGTTTCGCGCCGCCTGGATTGCCACGGTCGCGAACATCGACTGGCCGTCGAAGCCGGGCATGCCGGCGGACCAGCAGAAGCGAGAGATGATCACGCTGTTGGACTCGGCCGTCGCGCTCAACCTCAACTGCGTGATCCTCCATGTGCGCCCTTCGGCCGACGCGCTCTATCCGTCGAAGATCGAGCCCTGGAGCGAGTACCTCTCCGGCAAGATGGGCGAGCCGCCCGAGCCGATGTACGACCCACTGGAATTCGCGGTGACGGAAGCACACCGCCGGGGGCTGCAGTTGCACGCGTGGTTCAATCCCTACCGCGTGCGGCGCAAGGACGCCAAGAGCGAACCGGCGCCCAATCACGCGAGCGTCGCCGACCGCGATATCGTCCGCGACTATGGCAGTTTTTTGTGGTTCGACCCCGGCGAGCCCAAGGCCATCCAGCGGTTTCTCGCCGTGGTGACCGACGTCGTCAAACGCTACGACATCGACGGCGTGCACCTCGATGACTACTTCTACCCTTATCAAGAAAAAGGCCCCGACGGCAAGCTCCTGCCATTTCCTGACGACGAGAGTTATATGCGCGCCGTCGCCGACGGCGAGGAGCTGGGTCGCGGCGACTGGCGCCGACAGAATGTCGATCAGTTAATTGAGGGCATGTACAGCGCCGTGAAGAAGGAGAAGCCCTGGGTGCTGGTGGGCGTCAGCCCCTTCGGCATCTGGCGCCCCGGCCACCCCAAGGGCATCGCGGGGCTGGACCAGTACGACACGCTGTACTCCGACGCTCGCAAGTGGTACCGCGAGGGCTGGGTCGACTATCTCACCCCGCAGCTCTACTGGCCGCTCGACAGCAAACAGCAAAACTACGGCAAGCTGCTGGCGTGGTGGGGTTTGCAAAACAAACAGCATCATCACCTCTGGCCGGGCAACTTCACGTCGAAGTGCCACGGCGACTGGACGGCCGACGAGCTGGTCCGCCAGATCGAAGTGACGCGCAAGACCCGCGGCGCCACGGGCAACGTGCACTTCAGCATCAAGGCGCTCGTGCAGAATTACGGCGGCTTGGCCGACAAGCTCAAGGAGGGACTGTACGCCGAGCCGGCGCTCGTCCCCGAGTCGCCGTGGTTGGGGGGCGAGGCGCCCGGGAAGCCGGAGGTGGGCAAGTCGCGAAAAACGGGCGACGGCCTGATGGTCGAGGTGAAGTTGCCCTCCGGCAAGCCGCCGGCGCGGTGGGTGGTCCGCTGGCGACGGGGAGACACGTGGGAAACCTCAATCCCGCCTGCCGTCGGCGCCAACCTCACGCTCAAGAGTCACGCCGACCAGCCGCTACCGGATGAATTGGCCGTGTCGGCCGTCAACCGCCTGGGGCAAGAAGGCCCCGTCGCCCGGATAGCCGTCGACACGCTAAAGTAGGGCGTGTCGCCCCAATCCCTCGAAGGGAGGGGGATGACACTGCTGCTCCTCACCTGATGCCCGGCCTTCGTGCAACTTCCAACCACCGCCGCCGCTCCGTCGCGCAGCCCTTGGCTGTGGGTTCCCAGTCTCTACTTCGCCCAGGGCGTGCCGTACGTGGTCGTGATGACGGTTGCCGTCATCGCGCTCAAGCGGTTAGGAGTGAGCAACGCCGCCACCACGTTTTACACCAGCGCGCTCTACCTCCCCTACGCGATCAAACCCCTGTGGAGCCCCCTGGTGCAACGGCTGGGGACGCGGCGGCGGTGGGTCGTGGCGATGCAGATGCTCGTGGGCGCCGGGCTGGCGTCGGCGGCGCTGGGCATTTCGAGCGATCAGTTCGTGGGCTACACGCTGGCCGCGCTCACGGTCGTCGCCGTTAGCTCGGCCACGCACGACGTGGCGGCCGACGGCTTCTACCTGCTAGCGCTGGATAGCCACGAGCAAGCTTGGTTCGTCGGCATCCGCAGCGTCGCTTACCGCTTTGCCACGATTGCGGGACAGGGACTGCTGGTCATGCTGGCAGGTTACTTGGAATCGGCGACCGGTCTGCCGACCGTTGACGTCACCGTCGCGGCCGTGGTTCGCCCCGCTGCCGCCGCGCGATTCGCGCCCGAGGAATTCACGCTGCCCAGCGATGGCGGCGCCCAACGGGTCGCCGTCGCCCAACAGAAGTTGGAGCTGAGCCTCGCCGGCCGCGAGCCCGCCGAGGTCAAGTCGCTCGTCGACCAGGTGCGCTCATGGAATGTCGACCACGGCTTTTACGCCGCGCCCGACGACCCGAAGACCCAGCCTAGCACGAAGCCCGCCTGGGTCGCGGCGCTGGAGGACTTCATTCGCCGCCGCTTCGGCCCGAGGGAAACGGGTCCGGCGCCGGGGTCTGCGACGAGCATGGCCGGCGACGTGGCCGTCGTCGTCATGCGGCTCACCCAGCCCGTGCCCGCAGACCAGCAGCTCGTGGTGCAAATCGGTCGCACGCATGGCGACGCCGACCTGCAAGTGATCGAAGGCGAGCGGTTCGTCGTCACTCGAGAGAATTGGAATCAACCGTTTTCCGCCGTGGTCCAGGTCGACGCCAAGCGTCGGCAGTCCGCCGAGGCGTCATTCCAGCTTCGCTCCGGCAACCTGCCGTTGGCGTGGACGGCCACCTTTTTCGTCGCCGCCGGCGTATTCCTCGCGCTGTGCGCGCTACCATTTCTTCGCGCTTCCCAGGCCGGCGGCCGACGCACCGCCGACGCCGGGCGAGTCGAACTGGCTCCGCGATTTTGTCGGGCCATTTGCCGCATTCTTTGCCAAGCCGCGGATCGGCGCCATTCTTGCCTTCCTCCTGTTGTATCGCCTCGCCGAAGCGCAGGCCGTCAAGCTGGTCACGCCCTTCTTGCTCGACGCCCGCGAGCAAGGCGGCCTCGCGCTCACGACCGCCGAAGTGGGCCTGGTCTACGGCACGATTGGCATCGCGATGTTGATGCTCGGCGGCATTCTCGGCGGGTTCGCCGCGGCGCGCGACGGGCTTAAGCGCTGGCTGTGGCCGATGGTGCTGGCGATCCACTTGCCCAACGCCGCGTTTTTGTTTCTCGCCTATTTTCAGCCTGAGAACTTGTGGGCCATCACCGCCGCGGTGGGCGTGGAGCAGTTCGGCTACGGCTTCGGCTTTACCGCTTACCTGCTGTACTGCGTGTACAGCGCCCGCGGCCAGTTCGAGACCGTGCACTACGCCTTGTGCACCGGCTGCATGGCCCTGGGCATGATGATTCCCGGCATGTGGAGCGGCTGGCTCGAGCAGCTCATCGGCTACCGGCATTTCTTTGTCTGGATCATGTTGTGCACCATCCCCAGCTTTTTGGCAGTGGCGGTGATTCCGCTCGACCCCGAATTCGGCAAAAAACAAGCCGCATAAAGCCGCGACCGGTGGTCGCGGGCGCCTCTCCGCAGATTTATCCATGACGACTCCCGCCCTTTGCGCCCCGACGCCCCGCTGCGCGATCGTCTGGCGCAACTCATCACGGTGCGGATTGGCTCCAACATGCCGCCGATGCGCACGGTGGAAGAAGATGAACAGCGCGTCACCGAGTTGTTGCGAGCGTGCCCGGTGGGCGGACTCGTGGCGTTCAACGGCAGCATGGCCCACACCCCCGCGGTGCTCAGGCGCCTGCAGTGCGCCAGCCGCTATCCTCTGCTGATCTCCGCCGACTTCGAACGCGGCGCGGGTCAGCAGCTCCGCGGCTACCCGCTTGTGCCGCACGCCATGGCGTTCGACGCGCTGGGTCCCGACGCAGCCGCCTCCGTGCGGCGATTCGGCGAGCTGACGGCCGCCGCGTCGCGGGCCGCCGGCGTGCACATGCTTTACGCCCCCGTGGCGGACGTGAATTCCGATCCGCGCAACCCCATCATCGCCACCCGCGCCTTCGGCACGCAGCCCGCACGCGTGGCCGAGCTGGTCGCCGCATTCGTCGAGGGCTGCCGCGCCGGGGGCGCCCTGGCGGTCGCCAAGCACTTTCCGGGCCACGGCAAGACGCGCGAGGATTCTCACCACACGCTGCCCATCGTCGAGGACCCGCGCCAGACAATCGCCGCCCGCGACCTCCCGCCGTTTCGCGCCGCGATTGCCGCGGGCGTGCCGCTGGTGATGACCGCCCACGTGAGCTACCCCGCTCGACCCTTCCGGCGCCGCCGCCACGCTGTCGCCGTTGATTCTCCACCGGCTTTTGCGCGAGGAGCTGGGGTTCGACGGCGCGATCGTCTCGGACAGCCTACTCATGGACGGCGCCAAGCTCGGCGCTGCCGACGAAGGCGATCTGGCTGTGAAGACCCTCGCCGCGGGCGTCGACATCCTGCTCGACGTCGCCGACCCGCTCGCGGCCGTTGACGTGCTCGAAGCCGCTGTCGCCACCGGGCGGTTGTCCGAGGAGCGCGTCAACGACGCATTTGCCAGAGTGCGGCATCTCAAATCGATAACGCTTATCGACCAATCGTTTTCACACGATGTAGAAGACAACCGACGACACACCGAAGCGCTGGCGCTCGACGTGGCTCGCCGCGCCACAGTCGTCTTGAAGAACAATGGCTCGCTTCTGCCGCTCGATCCGCGACGCTCATTAGGCGCAATCTTCGTGAATCCGTATCGCCATCCGGCCGGCGCCGAGCACCCGCCGCTCGCCGAGTTGCTGCAAGCCAATTTCTCACGGCTGACGTTTTTGGAGGTCGGCGCCGATCCGTCGCCGGCTCAGCTTGCCCAGGCCGCAGAAGCCGTCCGCGCCAGCGAGCAGTTGCTTTTAGCATTCATTGTCAAACCAGCAGCCTGGCATCGGTTTGGGCTGCCTCGAGCGGCGATCGACTGGCTGCAGCAACTGGCCGCCCGGTGCTCGTCCGTCGCCGCCTGCCTTGGCGCACCGCAAGGCTTAGAATCCGTGCCCGCAGCAGCAGCACAGATTTACACCCGCAGCGACGTGCCAGCATCCCAACAGGCGCTCGTCGAAATACTCCTCGCGCGGCAACAATGAACGCCCGTTAGCCGGCATCGTTTCGATGCCGCGTCTACCGTCGCCGCTCGCGCCCGATGCGCTGCAACGATACCCCCCTGCGCGATGGAATAGATCCCCGCCGAATTCACGGCGCGTTCCGTCGTCGCCGACTCTTTCCTCGCCTCCCTGTCGCCATTACACTCAAAGTCTCCGCCCCCTGATTGGACGGCTCGAGGACCATTCGTTACGTGCGAGGCGTTCGTGCCAGGTAATGTCAAACAACGTCGGTTGATCATTCTCACTGAGGGTCACACCGAACCCATCACCGGCAAGACCGCCGCTTGCGTCGTGCGTTATCGCCCCGAGGAGGTCGTGGCGCTGTTGGACAGCGCCAAGGCGGGCCGTACTGCCGGCGAGCTCCTGGAGACGGGCGGCGACATCCCCATCGTCGGCAAATTGGCCGACGCCCCGGGCGCCAACACGCTGATGATCGGCATCGCCCCCTCGGGCGGCCGCATCCCGCCGGCTTGGCGCGCCGTGATCCTCGACGCTATCAATCGCGGCATGGACGTGGTGAGCGGCCTCCACGAGTTCATGTCAGAGATTCCGGAGTTTGCCGCAGCCGCCGCGAAGAGCGGCAGCAAGATCGTCGACGTTCGCAAGAATGATGAGAGCGACGTCTCTCACCGCAAGGGGCTCCGCGAGGATTGCCTGCGGATTCACACCGTGGGCCAGGACTGCAGCGTCGGCAAGATGCTCGTGTCGGTCGAGCTTACCCGTGCGCTGAACGCGGCCGGGCAGGACGCCAAGTTCATCGCGACCGGCCAGACGGGCATCATGGTCGAGGGCGACGGCGTGCCCGTCGACCGCGTGATCTCCGACTTCGTCGCCGGCGCCGTCGAGAAGCAGATCCTGGCCAATCAGCATCACGACATCGTGGTGGTCGAAGGGCAGGGCTCCATCTCGCACCCGAAGTACTCGGGCGTCACGCTCGGCTTGCTCCACGGCTGCGCCCCGCACGGGATGATCCTGTGCTACGAAGCCGGTCGCACTGCGGTGTACGGCATGGAGTACATGGCGCTGAAGCCGCTCGCCGAGCTGCGCGACGTGTACGAAACCATGGCCAACCTGGTCAGCCCGTCGAAGATGATCGGCGTCGCGATCAACAGCCGCCGGCTTACCGTGCGCCAGGCCGCCGACGAGCGCCAGCGCGTCGGCGACAAGCTGGGCCTGCCGGCGTGCGACGTACTCCGCGACGGGCCGGACGACCTGGTCGACGCGATTGTGAAAATGAAGCCCGCAGTGGCGGCACGCTGAAACGACGCATGCTCAAGCTCAACTTCCACGAATTCGAACTCCCGCTGCGGCACGTGTTCTCGATTTCACGTGCGTCGGTGAGCATCCAGCCCACGCTTATCGTCGAGCTGTCCGACGGCAAGCACCGCGGGTTCGGCGAAGCGACCACCAATTCCTACTACGGCGCCACGCTGGAACAGATGCGGAAGTCGCTCGAGGCGGTCCGGTCGACCGTCGAATCCGTCAGCCAACTCGACCCGCCAAAGCTTTGGGAGGAAGTGGCGCCCCAACTGGCCGACAACCCGTTCGCCCAATGCGCTCTCGACCAGGCCGCCAACGACCTGTGGGGCAAAGTGCAGGGCGCTCCGCTGTACCAGTTGTGGGGCCTGTCGATCGACCACGTGCCCAAGAGCGACTTCACCATCGGCATCGACACGATCGAGGTCATGGTCGACAAGCTCCGCGAAATGCCCGGCTGGCCGATCTACAAGATCAAGCTCGGCACCGAGCACGACCTTGACATCGTCCGCGCGCTCCGCAAGCACACCGATGCGGTCTTTCGCGTCGACGCCAATTGCGGGTGGAAGCCCGATGAGGCGATTTCCAACTCGCGCGAGCTCAAGGCGCTGGGCGTCGAATTCATCGAACAGCCGCTGCCCGCAGCCGACTGGGAGGGCGCCAAGCAGGTGTACGAGGAGTCGGCGCTGCCCATCGTTGCCGACGAAAGCTGCATCCGGGAGGCCGACGTCGAGCGATGCGCGGGCCACTTTCACGGCGTCAACGTGAAGCTCGTGAAGTGCGGCGGCCTCACGCCCGCGCGGCGGATGGTCGTTCGCGCCCGCGAGCTGGGCATGAAAGCCATGGTCGGGTGTATGACCGAGAGCACGGTCGGCATTTCAGCGATCGCCCAACTCCTGCCGCTGTTGGATTACGTGGACATGGACGGCGCCGCGCTGTTGTCGCGCGATATCGCCACCGGCGCACGACTCGACCGCGGCACGTGCATCTACCCCAACGCCAACGGCACCGGCGCCCAGTTGATGAATCATCGGCGATAGACTTCGTCCGTTTCGGAAATACGAACGCGGAAGCACACGGATGAGCGCGGATCGCCGCTGATCCAATCCGCGAGAATCTGTTAAATCCGCGTTTATCCGTGTTCTATTTCATGATCAAGGCAAATGTCATGACGCGCCAGGCATTATCAATCGCTTGCGTAGCCAACCTACTACTTGTGAGCGTCTGCCGCCCGGCGGAAGCGGCCGACGAGCTGGCCGCAGCCATCCAGCCGCTGGTGGATGCCCATGAGGGCGACGTGACGGTCGCGATCAAGAACCTCAAGACCGGCGAGTCGTACGAGCACCACGCCGACAAGCCGATGCCCACGGCCAGCCTCATCAAGTTTCCCCTGATGATTGCCGCGTACCAGGCAATGGCCGATGGCAAGCTAAAGCCCGATCAGATGATCACCCTCAAGGACAGCGACAAGGTCCCCGGCTCGGGCATCCTCACCGAGCATTTCTCCGGCGGCGACCAAATCTCGCTTCGCGACGCCATCCGCCTGATGATCGTCTACTCCGACAACACGGCCACCAACCTGGTGATCAACCAGGTGGGTCTCAAGCCGGTCGCGGAGCTCATGGAAAAGCTCGGTTGCCCGGAGACGAAGCTCAACTCAAAGGTATTTCTCCGCGACACCTCGATCTTTCCCGACCGCAGCAAGAAGTACGGCCTGGGCAGCACGACCGCGGCGGACATGGTCAAGCTGCTCGAGATGCTTCAATCGGGCCGGTTGGTGAGCGAAGATGCAAGCAAGAAAATGCTCGAGCACATGTACGCCTGCGATGACAAACTGAAATTCCGCCGCTACCTTCCCAATGTAAAGATCGCCCACAAGAGCGGCTCGGTGAACACGACGCGCTGCGAGGCCGGCCTGATCGACTGTCCCGAGGGCCCGATCGCGCTATGCGTGATGACCAACGACAACAAGGACCAAAGCTGGGGCGAGGACAACGCCGCGGAGATTCTCTGCGGGCGGATCGCACAACTTGCGTACCGGCGGTTCAATCCCCAGGGCGAGGCGGGCGCCAAGCCTTCAGGCAAGCTCATCCTGGGCGACAGCGGCCCGCTGGTGGCCGCGCTACACGCGCACGCTCAATGCCCGCATGAAGCCGTCGCCGGAGCTGGGGGTCGACGGCGACTTCGGCCCGGCGACGCAATCAGCCGTCGTCGATTTTCAGCGGGCCAACAAGCTGGTGGCCGACGGCGAGGTGAAGGCCGACACGTGGAAAGCGCTCGGCCCGCTCGCGACAGAAGACCCCAAGGCGCCCAGCCCCAAGGAGGCCAATCAGCGCCAAGCTCGAGTTGGCGCCGGCCGACCCGCTGGTCGGCGAGCCTTACGTCACCTGCAAGGCATGGGCGATCGCCGACGGCAAGACCGGCAAGTTTCTCTGGGGCCACGACCAGGACAGGCCGTTGGACATCGCCAGTACCACCAAGATCATGACGTGCTACCTGGTTGTGCACTATCTTGCCGAGCACCCCGAGGCGCTCGACGAGACGGTGGTCTTCTCCCGCCGGGCCGATGAAACTGAGGGTTCCTCCTCGGAAGTCCAAGCCGGCGAGAAGCTGCCGGTCCGCGAGCTGCTGTACGGGATGATGCTCCCCTCGGGCAACGATGCGACGGTGGCCTTCGCCGAACAATTCGGCGCCCGCGTAGCTCCCGGCGGCGACTCCTCTTCCCCCTCCGGCCCCCTCCCCTCGGCGGGGAGGGTTGCGGAGGGGGGCAGTAGCGGAGCAGGAAGCGGTGGTTCAGAATCGTCCTATGACAAGTTCATCGAAGCCATGAACGCCGCCGCTAAGGAACTCGGCATGACGCACTCACATTTCAAAAACACCCACGGCCTCACCGCTCCCGGCCACCAGGCCAGCGCCGCCGACATGCTCAAGCTCGCCCATGCCGCGATGGAGATTCCGCTGTTCCGTCAGCTCGTTAGCACTCGCCAACACGGCTACACGGTCGAAGGCCCCGACGGCTATCAGCGCAACCTGCTCTGGAAAAACACCAATCACCTACTCGACATCGAAGGCTACGACGGCGTCAAGACCGGCACCACCAACGCCGCGGGCGCCTGCCTTATCTCGCACGCCGTCCGCAGCGACCGCCAGCTATTGATGGTCGTCCTCGGCGCCACCTCCAGCGACGCCCGCTACACCGACAGCCGCAACCTCTACCGCTGGGCGTGGAATCAGCTCGACAAGGACAAGTAGACTGTAGCGCCACCGGAGTCTAACCACAAGGGCACGAAGGACACGAAGGAAGAAAAGGAATTAGCAGAACATGGGCGGCAAACTCACTCTTTCTTCTTTGTGTCCTTCGTGCCTTTGTGGTTTATTCCTCTTCTTAATGGCGATGGGCGCAGCAGTCGCCGAGGACGACCGACCGCCGGTGGTGCTCACCGATCATGCCCGTCAGCTCCACGCGTCGGCGCTGCTCATCGACGGCCACAACGACATGCCGTGGGAGATCCGAAAGCAGGCCGACAGCAAGTTCGACCGCATGGACATCTCCCAGCCGCAGCCCACGCTGCAAACCGATATTCCGCGCTTGCGAAAAGGCGGCGTCGGCGCGCAGTTCTGGTCCGTGTGGGTCCCCGTCGAGACTTCCAAGCGCGGCAAGGCTCTCACGACCACGCTCGAGCAGATCGACCTGGTGAAAACGATGATCGCCCGCTACCCGGAAACCTTCGAGGAGGCCTACACCGCCGACGACGTGGAGCGGATCCACAAGTCAGGCAAGATCGCGTCGCTCATCGGGGTCGAAGGCGGTCATTCGATCGAAAACTCGCTCAACGTGTTGCGACAGCTCTTCGACCTCGGCGCCCGGTATATGACGCTCACGCATACCGACTCGCTCGACTGGGCCGACTCCGGCACCGACAAGCCTAAGTGCGGCGGTCTCTCGCCATTCGGCGAGGACGTCGTTCGCGAAATGAACCGTTTGGGCATGATGGTCGACATCTCGCACGTGTCGCCCGATTGCATGAAGGCCACGCTTCGCGTCACCCAGGCGCCGGTCATCTTCTCGCACTCCTCGGCGTGGGCGGTTGCCAATCATCCCCGCAACGTGCCCGACGACGTGCTGAAGCTCGTCAAGCAGAACGGCGGCGTGGTGATGGTCAACTTCTTCTCAGCCTTCCTCGTGCCGCACTCGGCGGCGCAGGACGTCGAGCGGATGGCCTTTCGCCGCGAGCAGGAGAAGCTGACCCAAGACGAAGGCGAAATCGAGTCGGCCCTCAAGCGCTGGGACGCCGATCATGGCCGCGGCGAACTGGGCACGATCCACACCTTGATCGACCACATCGACCATATCGTACAAGTGGCCGGCGTCGACCATGTGGGCCTGGGCTCCGACTACGACGGGATTTCGATGCTCCCCAAGCAACTCGAGGACGTATCGAGTTACCCATACATCACCCAGGCGCTTATCGACGACGGCTACAGCGACGACGACATCCGCAAAATCCTCGGCGGCAACATGCTCCGCGTCATGCGTGCCAATGAAGTCGTGGCGGCGCGGTTGGCTAAAGCAGGATCGAAGCCATAAATGGATCGCTAGCTCTGCCGCATTAAAGTGCGCACGGCAAGGACTTCGTTCTCGTGAAGCGATTCAACGTCGTCCACTGGCACGGTGACAACCATTAGGGTGTCGCCCAGCGCATTGAACACTTCCAGAATGGCGCCCTCGGGTCCACCATTGGGGTGAGGCGCCCTATCAACGAGCGTCGCCACATCTCCCCGCTTGAGACCGTACTCGTCCAAGTCGCGGACCAGCGCCACGCGATCATAGAGCTTGGGACGGGTCATGATTGCAGTCTCAACGGTTTGAGGGTGACAAAATGGAATGAGCCGTCGACCTTCCATTCTATCCAGATCAAGCTGACAGGTAGAATCCGTCCGCCAGTCCCGGCGAGTTTGCCGTCAACCCGGTAAAACGTACCATATTCGTTATCGCCATCTTCGACTGCGTCCAAGCTCGAAGCCATGGCGCGGATGGCCGACCTTAGCTCGTCTGCATTTTCGCTCCCGAAGCCAGCTTGGGCAAGAAACTTCGACTTGTCGTCGGCGGTGCGCGGGACGAGCAGGTAGCGAGTCAGTTTTTGCTGCGGTATTTCGGCGTCGGGAGGTATGCGCATCGCCCCTCCTAAGGCTGAATTCTGGCCCGCTCGCCGCTCGCCGCCTTGCCAGGTACGCGCGGATCGTACACACCGCTGAGCTTGCCCTTGTCGTCGACCTCGATGGCCTGGGTGACGCCTCCAAATTCGACCTTCTCGATCTTGTGTCCGTAGCCTTCGAGTTTCTTGACGATCTCCTCGGGCATCGCCTGCTCGACTGTCAGCACGTCGGGCCGCCACTGGTGGTGAATCCGCGGCGCTGCCACCGCCTCGGCCAGCGACTGGCCGAAGTCCAGCCGCCGCACGAGCGCCAGCAGCACCTGCGTGATGATCTTCGGGCCGCCTGCTGCGCCGACGGTCATCACGGGCTTGCCGTCCCGCAGCACGATCGTCGGCGTCATGCTGGAGAGCGGCGCTTCCCCGGCTGGACCGCGTTGTTCTCGCCGCCGATTAGCCCGAAGGCGTTGGCGACGCCAGGCTGCGCGGAGAAATCGTCCATCTCGTCGTTAAGCATCACGCCCGTGCCCGGCACGATCACCTTCGAGCCATAGGTGAGATTGATCGTCTGCGTCATCGCCACCCAGTTGCCTTCGGAGTCGGCGGCGGCGATGTGCGTCGTGTGCTTCTCGCCAAATACATCGTCTGCGGCAGCTGGCGGCTCGCCGTGCGACTCGATCTCGATGGCATGTTCGGGGTCGATCCGCTTGGCCAGCTCAGCCGCGTAACCTCGGTCGGTCAGTCCACGCGGTACCTGGGCAAAGTCGGGATCGCCCAGCCAATACGCCCGGTCGGCGAACGCCAGGTCCATCGCCTGGGCAATGATGTTGAGCGCCCGGGCCGGGTCTTTCCGGTACTCTGCCGACACGTCGAAGTGCTCCAGCATGTTGAGCATCTCAGCCACATGCACGCCGCCGGAGCTCGGCGGCGGAAAGCCGATAATCGTCCAGCCGCGATAGGTCGACTCGAGCGGCTCGCGCTCGACTGGCTGATACGCGGCAAAATCCTCGGCCGTCAATACGCCGCCGTTGTCCGCCATCCATTTGCCGACCTTCGCCGCGAACGGCCCTCGGTAAAACCAGTCGATCCCTTCGGCCGCGATCGCGCGGTAGGTCTTGGCCAGGCCCTTCTGCACCAGCTTGTGCCCCTTGGCCCACGGCGAACGGTCGGCCTTCAGCAGCACGGAGCGCGTGCCGGCGAACTTCGCCAGATTCTCCGCCTGCGCGGCGAGCTTGCCGGCATTGACGCTGTCGATGGGAAAGCCCCCTTCAGCGAGCTTCGCCGCGGGTTCGAGTAGATCCTTGAGCGGGAGCTTGCCGCACTGTTGGAGGGCCAACTGGTACGCCGCCAAAGCCCCGGGCACGCCGACGGCGAGCGGGCCTACCTGACTGAGCGCCGGATCGGCCTTGCCGTCGCGGATGAACATGTCGCGGGTGGCGGCGGCGGGCGCTTTCTCGCGACCGTCGATGGCCACGAGCGTGCCGTCGGCTTTGTGGATGAGGATGAAGCAGCCGCCGCCGATGCCCGAGTTGGCCGTGTCGACCACGCCGAGCGTGAGCCCGGTGGCAATCGCCGCGTCGACCGCGTTGCCGCCGGCCTCAAACGCCGCCACGCCAGCGTCGGTCGCCAGCGGGTGGACCGACGCCACCATGCAGGTGACCGAATCCTTGGCGGCCGGCGCGGTCGCGGGCGCTTTGCCCGTCGCCTTGATTGGTTTTTCCTTGGGCGGCGCTTTGGTCGCCGAAGACGAGCACCCGGCCAGCAAGGCCAGGGCGAGAGCGATTCGAATCCACGAGGAGATGGGCTGACGGCTCATGGCGAAGCGCGTTAAGGGTGAGCTCGACGCGAGCGTCGGAGGCGAATTAAAGCGCTGGATTGTAGATGAGGGTACGGGGTCAGGGGGAGTAGCGTCGATTTGCTCTTTTGCCGCGCCGCTAGGGGTCCCACATAAAAACCGCATAAGCCCCAGATGTTGCCCTGTCGAGGGTGCATCGGACCCGGGAAGACACGGCATGCGATGACGCGACGCTGCGCTAAAGTCGGCGACTTGTGCGTTAGATGCGCGGGCATCGGCAGCGGAGTTAGAGGGGCAAAAGACCAGCCTGGGCGCACGGCCGGCGCGGCGGAGGAGTTCGACCGGCAGGGGTAGGAAGTGGACGTTCATACACATGCACGTTAGCAGAGTGCGCGGCCATTTTCAGCAACTTTTTTTGGGAAAACTTATTTGGCCTCGGAGCGTGCTCCGCGGAGCGTCCGCCGCAAGCGGCGGAGCTAAATGGCAAGTGACCCACGACAAGGGGATCGCGAGCTTGCGCAGGTAGGTACAATGGCGGCATGCATCGCACTTTGGCGCTGGCGGTCCTTGTTGGCCTGTTTGGGGGGTGGGCATGGGCCGCGCCGGGCCCGGAGCGCAGCGACGGGGCCGACGTGCTCAAGATTGCCCGTTCGCTCAAGGACGGCGGCGGCTACCAGTGGGAAGGCTCCAGCGGCGTTCCCCAGCCGATCGAGTTCGCCGGAGTCACCATACTGCCGGCCCAGCCCAAGGGCACGTACTGCAGCGGCTTCACCTTCACCGTCGCCATGCGCGTCGCGGCCGATCGTGGGCTGCTCACGGGAAAATCCGTCGGCCAGGTGCGCCGCTTTCAGAAAGAGTGGTACGGCTCGACTCCCGACGCCGCCGAGAAGCAGTGCGCCCTGGCCGTCGAAGAACTGGGCGTGGGCCGTGAGGTGAAGAAGCTCGACGACGCCCGCCCCGGCGACTTCGTGCAACTCTGGCGCACCAACAAATCTGGCCACAGCGTCGTGCTCCTGGCGCTGGAGCGCGAGGGCGGAAGAATCATTGGCCTCCGTTACCGCAGCTCGCAAAAATCGACCGACGGCATTGGCGACCGCGTGGAGTTCTTCGCCGACGTCTCCGGCCGCGACGGCAAGCTCGATCGCAACCGTATTTACGTGGCTCGTTTGAATATCGCCAAGCACTGACCCAGCCGTCAGGCCTCGATGGGCGGTCGTGCTCGGCCGTCTACCTTGCCGCAGCAGTTTTGCGCATGACCCTCTTGGCAATGCGCATCGTCCGTTGCGCCCTGTGCCGGTTCGCGGCAGATTCGGCGATTCTCTAGTACAATAAATCCACTGGGGTCGAGGCGTCCCCCCTTTGCCGAGAACAGAGCAGGCCCACGCGATGTACTTCTCCCGACTCCTGGCGCGCGCCGCCCGGCGTACGTCCGTCGCAGCGCCGTTTCGCGGTTCGCGATCCGCGTCGCTATCGCTCGAGGTCCTGGAACCGCGCCTCACGCTGGCGGCGGCTGGGCTCGTTCCGGTGGGGTCGCAGCCGACGGGGGCGCTGACAGGCAAGATCGTTTACACCTCTCCCGGCCACGGTTGGCAGTGGAACTCTTCGCTCGGTCGCTACGCCACCGACCGCGGCGACAATAATGAGATCGTCGAAGACTTCGGCAACCAGGACCAGATGACCGCGTACGCCGACTACCTGCTGCGAGCCGGCGCGACGGTCGTGCCGATGCGGCCGATCGGTCGGCAGATCAATGAAGTGGTGTTGGACAACGACTCGGCGGGCGTCACCTTCAGCGGGTCCTGGGCCAACAGCACAAGCACCAAGTACTACGACGAAGATTACGGCGCGTCGGCCGACGCCGTGCCCTATCGGTCTGCTACGACGATCACGGGGGCCGAGTCCGCGACGGCGACGTACACGCCGAACATTCCCGCGGCGGGAATGTACCCGGTGTACACGTGGGTGTTGGGGGGCACAAATCGCACCGCGCAGCTCTACAAGATCAACCACACCGGCGGGCAGACCCAGGTGCGCGTCGATCACAGTATGGTGGGCGGCGGTTGGGTGTATCTGGGCACTTATCATTTCAACGCCGGCAGTTCGGCTGAACTGGGCTCGGTGGTGATCAGCAACCAGGCCGCGACGGCCGGCAAAGTGGTGATCGCCGACGCCATTCGCTTCGGCAACGGCATGGGGGACTATGTGGAGTCAGGCGCTCCGGGCGTCTCCGGCTATCCGCGCGAGGACGAAAACTCCTATCACTGGATCGCGCGCTCCGTCGGCGTGGGAACAACCCTTGCCACCGCGATTGGCTCCGGCACGAGCAATGTTTCGGCGCCATCGAACTTCGCTCGGTACATGAACGCGGCGCCGTTTGGCACGAGCGTGTACATCGGCTTCCACTCCAACGCCGGCGGCGGTCGAAGTGGCGCGGGTTGATCGACGCCGACGTCGGCGATCGGACCCCGCACCAGGTTGACCTGGCCACCTACCTGGGGCGGCAGATCAACCAGGACATGCAATCGCTCAACGGCACGTTCGAGTACAACTGGGGAACGGGCACGACCCACACATACACTGGCCAGTTCGGCGAGCTCGATCTGGGCCCTTCCGCGGAGATGGACGCCACCATCATCGAGGTTGCTTTCCACGACAGCGTGGAGGACGCGGCCATCATGCGCGACCCGAAAGGCCGCGACCAGATCGCACGTTCCGCCTACCAGGGAACGCTGGAGTACTTCGATAACTGGGGCGGCCTGGCTAGCCCCGTAAGCGTGGCCACGCCGCCGACCAACGTGCGCGCCGCGAGCAACGCCTCGGGAGAGGTCACCATCTCGTGGGCCGCCGGCCCAACCACGCCCGCAGGCGCGTATGGCGCCGCGGCCACCGGTTTTCGCATTTACGCCTCCACGGACGGCTACGGTTTCGACGGCGGCACGCTGGTTGCTGGCGGGGCCACGACCACCGCGACGCTGACGGGCTACGATCCGGCGCTGCCGTACTACTTCCGCGTCGTGGCCGTTAACGCCGGCGGCGAATCGAAGCCGTCGGAAGTCGTCACGGCGCTGCCCAGCGGTGGCGCCAAGGACGTGCTGATCGTCAATGGGTTCGACCGTTTCGACCGCACGCAGGACTTCCGCTATGCCTACGCCTACACGGGAGACGCCCTCGTTGATCGCGTCTGGCCGCGTTACAACAACAGCTTCGACTACGTGGTGCAGCATCACACGGCGATCAACGCCGCCAAACCCGGCACGCACGTCGACAGCACAAGCAACGAGGCGGTGATCAGCGGCGCCGTCAATCTCTCAGATTACCAGTCCGTGATCTGGATCCTGGGCAACGAGTCGACCGCCAACGAGACCTTCAGTGCCACTGAGCAGACCAAGGTTTCGCAGTTCGTCGCCGCGGGCGGCAATCTGTTTGTCAGCGGATCGGAAATTGGCTGGGATCTCGATCGTCCTAGCGGCCCGACCGCCGCTGACCGCACATTCTTCGAGAACACGCTCAAAGGCAACTACGTGTCGGACGACGCGAACACCTACACGGCCAACGCGGCCGCCGGCGGCATCTTTGCAGGCATGAGCAGCTTCGTGTTTTCCAGCGGCTCGCCGTCGACGGGCGCCAGCGCGTACTCCAGCCGGGACGGGCAGGTGTACAACGTGGCGACTCCCGATGTGATCGCGCCTCAGGCCGGCGCCCTTGTCGCCCTGAACTACAACAACGGCGCCGGCGCGGCGGCGATTCAGGTGCAGGGTACGGGCGGCGTAGGCAACCTCGTCATGTTTGCCTTCCCGTTCGAGACGATGACCGACGCCACGCGACGCCAGACGGCGATGGGCAAGATCCTCGATTTCTTCTCCACGCCCGTGGCGGCGATTAGCATCGAAACGCGCATCGAAGGGCAAGACGCCGACTCGGCGCCGGGGCCGACGCTCGCCGCGGGCAGTACGGCGACCTTTTCCTACATCGTCGCCAATGCCGGAGACGTGCCGTTCGAGCGCCGTCATCGTCGCCGACGACAACGGCACGCCGGGGAACTCCGCCGACGACTTCGCGCCAACGCTCGACAGCGGCGACAACGGCAACGGCGTGCTCGACATCGGTGAAACCTGGACGTACTCGGCGGTTCGGTCGGCGGCGGCGGGGCAGAGCGCCCATGTTGGGTCAGTCGTCGCCCAGGGCAATGGACAGCCCGTAGCGGCCAGCGATTCGGCGTTCTACTTCGGCGCAGCGCCGGCCGTCACTATTCAGGCGTTCGTCAATAGCCAGGACGTCAGCGCGCCTACCGGGCCGATTCTCGCCGCTGGCGACATGGCGAACTTGTCGTATGTCGTCGCCAATGCTGGCAATGTGCCGCTGAGCGCCGTCGTCGTCAACGACGACAACGGCACGCCGGGGAATCCCGCGGACGACTTCGCGCTTACGCTCGACAGCGGCGACAACGGTAACGGCGTGCTGGATCTTGGCGAATCCTGGATGTACTTCGCCCAGCGTCCCGTGGCCGCCGGTCAGAACTCGCACGTCGGTTCTGTCGCCGCGCAAGCCAATGGGCAGCCGGCGACGGCCAGTGATTCCACGTTCTACTTTGGCGCCGCGCCGGCCATTGCCGTGCAGGCCCTCATCAACGGTCAGGACGCCAATTCGGCGCCTGGGCCGACGCTCACTGTCGGCGACGCCGCCAACTTTGAATACTTGGCGACCAATCCAGGCAATGTACCTTTAAGCGGCGTGTACGTTGTGGACGACAACGGCACGCCCGCCAATTCGGCCGACGATTTCAATGCGGCGTTCGTCGGCGGCGACGCCAACAACAACGAGCTGCTTGACGTTGGCGAAACGTGGATGTTCGCCGCGCAGCGCATCGTCGTGCTTGGCCAGCACATCAGCACGGCGACGGCAGGCGGCAACGACATCACCAATCAATTCCCGTCCGCCGCCGACGCGGCCAACTATTTTGGCGTGGCGCCGGCGACGGCGAACGCCGACTTTAACACGAGCGGGTCGGTCGACGGCGCCGACTTCCTCCTGTGGCAGATTGGCTTCGGAAAAACGGGCGACGCGGAGCTGGCCGACGGCGACGCCACGGGCGACCAGGCCGTCGACGACGCCGATCTGGCCGTATGGAACGAGCAGTTCGGCGGCGCGACCTCCGTCGTGGCCGCCTCGGCTCCGCTCTTGCTTGGTAGCAGCGATGCGACGCTGGTCGCCGCGGGCCTGGTCGACGTCGGCGCCCAGCCCGCAGGCAATCTCACCGGCAAGATCTTCTACATCAACGGCGGCCACGGATACGCGGCTGCTAATACCACCACCGGCCAGTGGTCCTATGGCCGCCCGCTGACTAACGGCATCGTCGAGGACCTGGGCAACCAGGATCAGATGACTTTTTTCGCCGACTACCTGTTCCGCGCCGGCGCCACGATCGTGCCGATGCGGCCCGTCGGCAATCAGCCCAACGAAGTGGTGATGGACAACGACGACCCCGGCGTCACCTTCATTGGCGCCTGGACCGACAGCCTGCAGACCACCTACTTCGGCAGCCCCGGCGACGTGCCTTACCGATACGCTGCGACGTCGGGCGGCGAAACCGCCGTCGCCAAATACACGCCGAACATCCCCTCGGCCGGGTTTTACCCCGTTTACACCTGGGTGCTCGCTGGCTCGGACCGCGCCGCCGACCAGCTCTATCGCATCAACCATGCGGGCGGCAGCACCGAGGTGAAGGTCAACCACCGCGCCGTTGGCACGGGCATGGTCTACCTAGGCACGTACTACTTCGAGGCCGGCACGGGCGGGTCCGTGGAAGTCAGCAACCGCTCCAGCGAAGCGGGCCGGGTGGTCATCGCCGACATGATCCGCTTCGGCAACGGCATGGGCGACACCGATCGGGGCGCCGGCGTCTCCGGCCGGCCTCGCGAGGACGAGCTCAGTCTCTACTGGATCATGTGGCAAGTCGATAACGCCCAGGGCGTCTCGTTCGATCCGACCGGGTCGAGTCTGGATATGGATTCGAACGTCAGCGTGGTGCCCCGTTACGCGCGGTTCATGAATCGAGAGGCCGAGGGTTCACCCAGCGACCGCGTCCTGATTAGCTTTCATACCAACGCCAGTGGGGGCGGCATTTCCAACACCCGCGGCGTCCTCGGCCTGTACAACGGCAACAACCGCGCCAGCGCCAAAACGCCGAACCAATTCGAGCTGGCCAGCGCGCTGGGCCAGGAAGTCAACGACGACATGGTCGCCCAGGCCGGCCAGTTCGAATTCAACTGGTTCGACTCGAACCTGGTGACTTTGGATCGCACTGACATCGAATTCGGGGAGATAAACAACGAATCGATTCTCGACGAATTTGACGCGACCATCGTCGAAGTCGCCTATCACGACAACGCCACCGACGCGGCGCTCCTGCGCGACCCGAAAGTTCGCGACGCCGTCGCTCGAGCCACGTATCAAGGCGCCGCGAAGTTCCTCAACTCGATCGACGGCGGCGCCACTTCGCTCACCATGCTTCCGGGCCGCGTGACGCAGGTCCGCGCCGAGTCGCTCGACGCCGACAGCGTGCAGATCACCTGGACCGCCCCGGCGGCCAACTCCTACAATGGCGACGCGCCCACGGGCTATCGCATTTACGGCTCGACCAATGGCTACGGCTTCGACGGCGGTACGTTCGTGGCTGGCGGCGCCACTACCAGCTTCACTTTCAACGGCCTCAGCGCCGACGAGGGCGCCTACTACTTCAAGGTCGTCGCGGTGAATTCCGGCGGCGAGGGCGAGGCCTCCGAGGTGGTCGCCGCCATCCCAGGCAACCAGGAAAGCAAGCTCCTCATCGTCAACGGCTTCGACCGGCTCACGCGCCAGCAGAATCCCACGCAGGCGGTTTCTGGCGGCACGGCCGAGCGCGTCCGCCCGCGGCAGAGCAATTCGTATGATTACGCTGTGCAAGTGGCTGCCGCCATCGAAGCTAACGCGCCGTGGGCGCGCGTCGACACGGCCTCCAACGAAATGGTCGCCAGCGGCGCCGTCAACCTCGCCGACTACAAGGCCATCTTCTGGATTTCCGGCGAGGAGTCGAGCGCCGAAGACACCTTCAACCCCACCGAACAGACCCTGGTGACCAACTACCTCGCTGCCGGCGGCAAGCTGTTCGTCTCCGGCGCCGAGATCGCTTGGGATCTCGACAATCTGAACAACGGTCGGGCGTTTTACGAAAACGAGCTCCACGCCAATTACGCCGCCGACGACGCCAATGTGTACACGGCAACGGGCGTCGCCGGCTCTATCTTCGCGGGCTTGTCGATGACCTTCGACAACGGCGCCTTGTACTACAACGTCGATTTCCCCGACGTCATTAACCCCAATGCGGGCAGTACTGCCGCCCTGGCCTACGGCGGCGGCGCGGGCAACGCGGGCGTTCAGTACACCGGCGCCGCCACCGGCGCAGGTCGTCAATGTCGGCTTTCCGTTCGAGACGATCACCAGTTCAAGCGTCCGCGCCGCGGTCATGGACCGCGTCCTGAATTACTTCGGGCTTCACTTCACCCCGACCGGCGATTTCGACGCCAACGGTCAGACCGACGGCGGCGACTTCCTCGCCTGGCAGCGTGGCATCGGCGCGACCGATGCCGCGCCCCTCGCCGACGGCGACGGCGACGATGACGGCGACGTCGACGACGCTGACCTGGCCCTATGGACAGCCGAATTCGGCAGTCCCGCCGCCGTCGCCGCGACCTCGGCCGCATTGACCGTCGAAGCCGATGCCGCTGAGCAAACCGCGACGTTCGCCTCCCCTGCCGCGCAGATGGTCACGGTCGACTCGCCGGGGCGAGGAGGGGTTGGGCGCACGACTCCGCCGTTCAACCTCCGACGCCGCGTCGTCCCGGCGATGGAACTGGGCAAGACTTGGTTTGAGCCCCGCCGTCTCGATACGGTCTCCGACAAGTTCCTACTCCCGGGTACGCGTCGCCGCCCGCCGCATGAACATGCGGCGACTGCGCCCGACGCCCAGAATTGGGCCGCCGCGATCGACGACGCGTTGGGCTGCTTGGTCAACCAGTGACCGGACGCGCGGATCGCCTGATTCGGCGCCCATAGGACTCTACGTTTTGCGGTTTACCGCCCAGCCTGGGCCGGCGTGTCGAGGCCTTGCAATGCCTCGACGCACCTGCGCAAAGGGGAGGAATTTCTGCGCACGAAATGTTTAGGTTTGGTGATTCTAGGGGTTATCATGGGCTGATAGGGTAGGCCGCCTTGGTGCATCCTGATTGGCGGTCTCCCCCTTTTCGACGTGCCAGCCGTGGCGGCCGGCGCGGCGGTCGAAACTGCCCCTTCGTCCCGCCAGCGCGCCCGAGCAGCCAGTCCCTAAGAACGCACCGCCTCTTGCCGTCGATTAATTGCCGCACAACGTTTGATTTTGCGTACGACCATTCGTACCCCACCGAGACTTCAAGGAGCGATGAGCTAGATGAGATTCCCGCTGACAATCAACTGGGCCTCTGCCGGTCTCGCCCTCGCGATCGCCGTTATCGTGCCGGGCCCGGCCGCACGCGGCAGGTTACCATCAACGAAGTCGTCAAGGAAGAACGAAGCATCTCCACGGGCGGCGCCGTGCTCGACAACCGTGAGTTCATCGAGCTGTACAACAAAGGCGCCTCGGCGGTAGACATCTCGGACTGGTCGATCGTTACGACGTCGACCGGCACCATTACCGACACACTTCCGGCCGGCTCCATGATTCCGGCGGGCGGATACTTTGTGATTGCCGCCGCCAATCGCGGCATTCCCGCCAATCTTATCAACTTTCCGATCACGATCGCGGCGGGCGAAGAACTCTACCCGGACGGCGCTGAAATCCTGTTTGAGCTGAAGGACAATAGCTCGACGACGGTCGACGCGGTGGCGATGGAAGCCTTTCGCAATACCGTGTCGCTGGTTCCGGACCAAACGGCGGGCGGAATCTGGGGCCAGGATACCTCGACCAACGCCGCCGCGCGCCTCTCCACGAGCCGCTGGATGGATGGTTTAGACTCCAATAACAACGGTCATGACTTCGGCCGAATCCCCGCGACGCCCGGGGCTTCCAACAACGTCACTTCCGTTGCCGCGCACGTGGTTCCCAACGTCGACGCTCTCGCGGCGGGCACGGTTTTGCCGCAGTACAACTTTTCGTACGTCGGCGCCCGCGTGATCGATCCTGCCGTGGCCAGCACGACGCTCAACCCCAAAGTCATTTCCCCGTCGCCTCAAGGCGGCAAAGCCATCGTCGCCTGGGATCACACCGGCGGCGGCAACGCCGTGTATTCCAAGGAGCTGGTCAAGAGCTTCGATCTGTGGGCGTACATCGACCCGGTCAAGATCGGCGTGGCGCCCACTTCCGCCGACGATGAATGGGAAAACTACACGTACGGCATCGGGACGACCAACGAACTGTACAACAGCCACGACACGCCCGGCACGAACGCCGGCACGGGGGTGCCCACGAGCTCGGGCAACACCGGCATTGGCTGGGTTTATGAGAAGTACGAAGAGCCCACGGGCGTCAATGATTACACGACGCTTAGCCTCGTGGACTTCAACGACGGCGGAGACAGCAAGCCCGACGCCGACGATTGGAACGTCGTTACCTCCATCGACATATCGGCCCTGGCCGCCGGCTGGCATCGCCTGAGCATTTCGTACGATCCCGCCACCGGCGCGGCAACCGGCAAATACGACGATCAGAGCTTCCCCTTCAATGCCGGCACGGATCTGGTCGGCACGTTCTACGCGGGCTATCGCGAAGCGATCACCGGCGCGGTGGCTGACAACATCACCAAGCACAGCCCCCCGATTTTTGATTCGATTGCGATGACGGTCAACGACGCCGACTTCGACAACGATCTCGACATCGACGGTGCGGACTTCCTCACCTGGCAAAAGTCCGCCGGCGGCGCCGGCGGACCCTCGGCGGGCGACGCCAACGGCGACGGCCAGGTGAACGACGCCGACCTGGCCATCTGGAAGGACCAATTTGGCAAGCCCGTCGTGGCGACGCCGATCGCGGGGGCGGTCCCCGAGCCCGGCGCCATGGCCCTGGCGATCACGGCGATCACGGCTTTGGCCGCCCAACGCGGGCGCGGCCGTCGACGACTTACTTGACAACAACCCCCCAGGAGCGCTGAATATAAGATGACTAGGCATTGGGCAGCGGAGCGATCGTTCCGCGCAACGTCTCTTAGTTTGGCGACCCATTTCCGGCCGCTCACCCGGCGCAAGCCTTTGTGCTCCAGGGGGTTGCCGTTTGCACCGTGATTGGACTTAGACAAGCAGAAATTCCTAACTGCTGAATCTCGAGCAGCACCCGAGGCGGGAAAGGATTAACGAATGAAGACTTCATCGAAGCTATTGAGGCTTTTCGGCACGTTATTCGGCTGCCTGGCGACGATCTTGGCGGCCGGCCAGGTTTTTGGCCAAAATCTCTACTCGCAGAGCTTCGACGTCGACGACACCGCCAACTGGACCATCAACCCGGGCAACGTGGACTTCACCACGGGCCAGCCGCCCGAGGTCGACACCGCCACCGACATTTTCTTCGACTACAGCACAATGGGCATCCCCTCGGCGCCCAATTCCACCGGCGGGACCACCCGCGGGATGCGGCTGCAGGCAAATATCGCCGCCATCGTGTTCGGCGGATACACCGTCTCGCCGACCGGTCAGAGCTTCACGGGCGACTATTCGGTGAAGGCCGACGTCTGGCAGAATTACATCGGCACGTTTCAGGACGATTTGCACCCGGTCGGCGGCGTCGGCGTGAGCGCCACGGGCGCGAGCATGCTGTCGCAGATGGGCATCATGAGCGCGCCGGACTTTAGTAACTCGCCGGGATTCATCGAAGGCGTGTTGTTTAGTTGCACCGGCGACGGCGGCTCGAGCGCCGACTATCGAATTTACGCTGAGGAGCGAGCTATCAGCTACCAGTTGCCGCCTAACACGGACATCAATGGCGACGGGATACCAGATAGTATGGACTCGAATGGCCAACCAATCGATGGTCATGCCACCTACGCCACGGCCAGTCGTAACAATACGGACGCCTATTACACGACTGCCTTTCCCGGCGGCGCCGTGGTGCCCGAAGGCCAAACCACGGCTTATCCAGACACACAGTACGGCATGACGCCGGCCGGGGCGTTGGGCTTTGCCTGGCATCGGTGGGAAATTAAGAAGCAGAACGGGATAGTCACGTGGCTCGTCGACGGCACGTTGCTCGGCACCGTCGACCTGACAAAGTGGGATGTTCAGCCGGAGGGAACCGACATCACGTTCGGCCACGCCGACATCAATAGCGGCATTTCCAACGATCCGAACTACCCTGCGACCATGTTCACGCTCGTTGACAATATCACGGTCGACGCCGTTGCGGCCTCGCCGGCCGGCGATTTTAACGGCGACGGCAAGGTAGATGGCGCCGATTTCGAGATTTGGCAGGTCAACAATGGCACGCCCGCACCGAATGGCACGGTGGCCACTGGCGACGCCAATGGCGACATGGCCGTTAACGACCTGGATCTCGGGGTTTGGAATACGAATTTCGGCACGGGCTACCCCACGCGCGGTGGCCGCGGCCAGCGGCGTCCCCGAGCCTGCCACGTGGTGCTCGGCCGTTGTGGCCGCGCTGGCGCTGGCGGTCGTGATCTCCCCGCGCCGCCGGGCCGCGTTGCAGACTGTCGTCCGCTGAACTCACCATCGATGGACCGCGAACTTTTGCACTTACATCGTAAGGCAGCCGCCTCGTCATCTTTGATTTGCACGCCTGTTTTGAGAAAGGACCTGTCTAATGAATTTGACCAAATTGTCCTCATGCCTCGCGGCGACCTGGCTCGCCCTCTGCGCTGCCTCCGCAGCCAGCGCAGCCCCGCTGTACTCTCAGAATTTCGACGCAGACGACACCGCCAACTGGACCGTCAACGATCCCGCCCTGAGCGATATCACGGTCGATTTCAATTACGACTACTCTGCCATTGGGGTTCCGGCGGCCCCCGGCGGCGCTACCACCCGCGGCCTGAAAATGACCGCCAACAATAGCGGCGGCGTGTTCAGCGGCTTCAGCGTTTCGCCCACCGGAAAGAGTTTCTCCGGAAACTACAAGGTGACGTTCGACATGTGGCAGAACTACGTCGGGCCGCTCGGTCCCGGCGGCAGCGGCACGACGCAACTGTCGACCTATGGCATCGGAACCTCCGGGACCACGGCCTTTTGGCCTGGCGCCGCCACGAAGGAGAGCGTCGCCTTCGGCACCACGCTGGACGGCGGGTCCGCGTCAGACTACCGCGCCTATTCCTCAGCCGCGCCGACCTCCTATCCAGCCGGCAATGCGGTTTACCAGGCTCCCGCGGGCGCCATCAACAACAGCGACGCGTACTACGCCGTGTATACCGCCCAATCGGCGCCCGCCGCTCAGGTGGGACTCTTTGCAGGACAGACCGGGAGCACCGACGCGGGGGAGACCTCCTTTAAATGGCGGCACGTGGTGATTGACGTCTCCGGGGGCTTCGCCACCTGGTCGATCGACGGACTTGCCTTGGGCAAGGTTGACCTGAGTACCGTTACGCTAGGCGGCGGCAACATATTTTTCGGCCACAGCGATACCAACGGCGGTTCATCGACGGACGCCAACCGTGTCGCGCTCAACGTCACCTTGATCGACAACGTCAACGTCGTGCCCGAGCCGGCTTCGCTGGCCCTGGCGGGGCTGGTTGGCTTGGCGGCTGTCGCCTGCGGGCGGCGTCGCGGTTAGTAGTTTCAAGTCGTCCGCTGGGCGAGCGCCGCAGCGGGCGAGGCAATGCGACATTCAGGCGATCCAGGCCGAGCCGCCAGGCTCGGTCTGGGTCGCCCTTTTGCGATAACAGGGCTATTATTCCTTGCGTGATGGCGCTGCCGGATCGCGACGAGGCGAAGGGCAGCGCGGCGGCCGCGCGGTTTCCCAGTTTTGGTCCGGTTATCCTGCCGCCTGTCGAAGCAGTCCTGTCAGGGCGACCATTAGGAAGTTGGAGCGTTAAGTTATGGCAAGGCATAGCGATCGCGTGCGATCCCGGCGTTTAGGGCCTCGCCCTCATTTCACGGCCGCGTTCACGCTGGTCGAATTGCTGGTGGTCATTGCCATCATCGGCGTGCTGGTGGCCCTGCTGCTGCCCGCCGTCCAGGCCGCCCGCGAGGCGGCTCGCCGGTCGCAGTGCCAGAACAATCTCAAGCAAATCGGCCTGGGGTGCCTGAATCACGACAGCGTGCAGAAGTTCTTTCCGTCGGGCGGTTGGTCGTCGATTTACACGGGCGATCCCAACCGCGGCTATGGCAAGAAGCAGCCCGGCTCGTGGTGCTACAGCATCCTGGAATACATCGAGCAGCCCGCGCTACATAACCTGGGCAAAGGCGTCGACCAAAGGACCAACGCCGCCGGCTATGGCGAGGCGATGGTCAAGCTCCATCAAACCCCGGTAGCCACCTTCTCCTGTCCGTCTCGCCGTCCCCCCGCCGTCAATCCTGCCGCTGGCATGACTACAGTCATGGCGTGGACCAACATAACAGCGCGCTGCAGAACGCCGCTAAAACCACCGGCGTCATTAAGGGTGATTACGCCGGCAATGCCGGAGATAGCAAGTACAACGCGGCCGTCGACGCCGCCGGCCCCGCGATGGCAATTCCGGCAAGCTACGCCGAAACCGAGCCCGGCGCCCGGTCTCCGGTGAAGTGGTCGGACACCAATGACGACGACCCGGGCGGCCTGAACTATCGATACTATCAAACCGGCGTGATTTACTACCGCAGCGAGATCAGCGGCAGGCGCATCGACGATGGCACCAGCAATACCTATCTTGTCGGCGAGAAGTGGTTGCCGACAGATTGCTACGAGGGCAACAGCACAGGTTCGGGTACGCCTGGTTTCGACTGGGGCGAAAACCAGTCGGCCTACACCGGCTACGAGTGGGACAACGAGCGAATTGCGTACAATGTGCCGACGGCCGGTCGGGCCAGCTACTCAATCATTAGTGATCCGGAGTATTATCAGCCCTCGCAGGATCGCGCCGGAACCCTGTTGGAGCGCGAACTCAAATTTGGCAGTGCCCATGCGGCCACGTTTAACATGGTCTTTTGCGACGGCTCGGTCCACGCGATTTCGTACGATATCGACTATCGCACGCATGGCTTTCTGGCGAATCGACTGGACGGCAATTCAGTTACTATTCCCTAGCAGGCCTGCTACGAAGATTGCATTACGTGACTCGTACGGCGTGGCATGAGATGTTGCCGAGCAATGTGGCGGCGAGAATTCACTTACTCGTAAGCTCAAACCGCACGCGCTGGCCCATGATCGCCGGATCGTCGGCCGATACCTGCTGGCCGAGCATCGTCTCTTTGTTGTACTGCGCGGGAATCGTCTCGGCGCCGTTCACCAGCTTCGAGAACCGCACTCGATAGAGTCCCACGCGCAACCCCGGCGGGGCGTCGGCAGGTATGCGCTTGTCCTTCGGAACGCTAGGCGACGCGGTTCCGCCCGTTACCGGGCCCACCGCCTGCTGCAGCAGATCGCCGAAAATCGGCTCCGGGTCGAAGGTCATCGTGGCGCCGTCGAGCGGCTTGCCGTCGAGCGTCACATAGCACGCACAGCCCATCAACCCCACGCCTCTGGCGACCCAGGCCTCGATCCGCGCCTCGATCTCGTCGGCGGTCACTTTGCCGTCTCCATTGCCGTCGATGGTTTTCATGGCTGCCTTGATGCCGGGGGCCGCGTCCAATTCCGCGCCGGCGAGGAAGCCATCGCCGTCTTTGTCGAACAGTTCCATGGCCTGGCTGGCCGATCCGCTGGGGTCGAAGCTAGGCGCTGTAATCTTCGACGGTCCGCTGGAGCACCCGATGAGCCAAACCGTCAGGCACGCCGCCAGACACGCCCCCAGCCCCGTCCTCGACGAGCCCCACTGGAGCCTCAGGAAAGCTGCTTGACTCACCGCAACGACTCTCGATCTCATGAACCAACTCTCCTCGCTCAGGGCCACGGCTTTCTTGGCGGAAGTTCAGGCGCCCCTCCGTTGTACCCGCGGCCCAACCTCATTTCCAGCCGCTTCGGCGCCAGCCGCATCCCTCCAGTCTGCCGGTTTGGTCGTTTGCAACCCACGCTGCAAGCCTCCGATTCACGCCGTTTCCTGCCCGCGCATTACGACCTGCGCCTTCCACCTGGCGGCCTGCCCACTCGCCGCATCTTGATATTTTGGCATGGCTCTTGCTTCGCTTTGGGAAGGCTTTGCGGCGGAGCGCCAATCACTGCGCCCTCGCGCCGCTTGGGGCATCATCCATCAACTCGGTAGGTCTTTTCGCAGGGAGCCGCGCTTCTTTTGACGTGCATTTTTGTGAAAGGAGAAGGGTTATGAGATTCTACATCACTTCAGCACTGGCGATCGCGCTGGTGGCGCCAACGGTCGCGACGGCCGATGGGCCGGTGCGCGCGGCGTTCGCGGCGCCGCCCGGGGCACGGCCGCGGTCGCCGAAGGCGCCGCCCGGGGCACGGCCGCCGTCGCTCGAGGCGCCGGCCGCGCCGTTGTCGGCGCGGGTCAAGCGGCTGCTCAGGGCACGCGCGCCGTCGTCCAAGGCACAGGCCAGGTTGCCCGCGGCGTAGCTCAGGGGACCGGCCAGGTCCTGCGCGGCGCCGGCCAGGCGGCCGTCGGAACAGTCGACGCCGCGGGTCGCGTCGTTGGCGGCACGCTGCGCAGGAGCGGTTGGCGTCCGCGCGGGCGTCGATGCCATCACGCCCAACATTCCGCTGGAGGCGCGGGGCAACGGCTACGTCGCCGACACGAGCCGCACCGCCCCCTGGCGCTGGCAGTGGCATAACAACGAGTGGTGGTACTACACGCCCAACAACGCTTGGATGTACCATCGCGGCGGCCATTGGAATAGCTACGCCGACGCGAACTTCACGCCGCTGAACCAGTATAGCACTGGCTACCGCGGCGTGGCCGAGGATGCCCAGAGCGCAGCCCAGCAGGCGCAGCACAACGCCCAGACGCAAGGCCAGGCGCAAGTTCAAGCCGGGGCGGGCCCAGTTCAGCGTCAGGCCAACGGCTCGGTCGACGCCTCCGGACAGATTCAGACGCCGACCGATCAGCCCCAGCCTCAACCTCAGCCGCAAGGCGCGGCGATCCAGGGACAGGCCGGCGCAAGCCAATGGCCAGGCATTGCCGCCGACTCCCACCCCAGCGCGTCAACCGGCGCCCGCGCCTGCGACGCCGCAGCAGAATTAGCCGCGCACATTTAGCCCCCGGTCAGCGACCGGGGGCTAAATGACCGCAAAGCCGCTACGTGGTGCCAGCCCCGCAGCGGTGCGCAAGGGTTCGCCGCGCACGCAAGTGCGCGGCGAACCTTTTTCTTTTCTGCGGAGCCCTCTCACCACTGGCGTGGCACTGGCTCGCCCTGGGCCAACCGCTCTTTTGCAACTATCATGCGCGTTTACGCCAATCTCCCCGCCTCCTGCCCCCCATGTCCGTCCCCGCCGAAGACAAGACCAGCCTGCTGGAGAGCCTCCTGGACGAGCGCATCCTCCTGTTGGACGGCGCCATGGGCACGCAGCTCCAGGACTTGCGGCTCGACGAGGCCGCGGTGCGCGGCGAGCGGTTCGCCGACCATCACAAAGACCTGAAAAACTTCCCCGACATTCTCTCGCTCACGCGGCCCGGCGACATCACCGCGATCCACCGTCGCTACTTCGCCGCCGGCGCCGACATTGTGGAGACCAACACGTTTGGCGCGAGCCCCATCGGCATGGAGGAGTTCGCCCTGGCCCCGGAGCTGATGGCCGAGATCAACGCCGCCGCGGTGGCCTGCGCGCTCACGGCTCGCGACGAGTTCAACGACCGCACGCCCGACCGTCCCCGCTTCGTCGCCGGCTCGATTGGTCCCACTACCCGGCAGACCGCCATCAGCACGAAGGTGGACGATCCGGCGTTCCGCGGCGCCGACTTCGACTCGATGAGCGCCTCGTACTACGCCCAAGTGGCCGCCCTGGTCGAGGCTGGAGTCGACATCCTGCTGCCCGAGACCGTCATCGATACGCTCAACCTGAAGGCGTGCCTGTTCGCCATTGAGAAATACTTCGACTCCGCCGGCCGCCGCCTCCCGGTGATGATCTCCGGCACATTCGACCGCGGCGGCGCCACGTTCGTCTCCGGCCAGTCGATCGAAGCATTCTGGATATCGGTATCCCACTTCCCCATGCTCTCGGTGGGCATGAACTGCGCGCTGGGCCCCGACGTCATGCGGCCGCACCTCGAGGCCCTGCAGCAGGTGGCGCCCACTGCGCATCAGCTGCCATCCCAACGCCGGCTTGCCCAACGACATGGGCCAGTTCGACCTCGGCCCCGCCGACATGGCGACCATGCTCGGCGAGTTTGCCGAGCGCGGCTGGGTGAACATTCTCGGCGGCTGCTGCGGCACGGGTCCCGAGCACATCGCCGCCATCGCCCGCCGCATCAAGGGCCTTAAACCCCACCGTCGCACCGCGGTCCCGGCCCGCTTGCGGCTGAGCGGCACGCAACCCCTCGAGCTCCGCCCCGATTCGAACTTCCTGATGATCGGCGAGCGCACCAACGTCACCGGCTCGCGCAAGTTCGCTCGCCTGATCAAGGAGGAGCAGTTCGAGGAAGCCGTCGAAATTGCTCATCAGCAAGTGGAAAGCGGCGCCAACGTCATCGACGTCAACATGGACGAAGCCCTGCTCGACGGCGAAGCCATGATGACCAAGTACCTGCGCCTCATCGCGGGCGAGCACGACGTCGCCGCCGTGCCGGTGATGATCGACTCCAGCAAGTGGTCCGTCCTCGAAGCGGGCCTCAAGGCCACGCAGGGCAAATCGGTCGTCAACTCGATCAGCCTCAAGGACGGTGAGGCCGAGTTCCTCCGCCGCGCCACGCTCTGCCGCCGCTACGGCGCCGCGGCGGTCGTGATGGCGTTCGACGAGCAGGGTCAGGCCGTCGAAGTCGACGACAAGATCCGCATTTGCCGCCGGGCCTACGAACTGCTCACCCAGCGCGTCGGCTTCCCGCCCGAAGACGTGATCTTCGACCCCAACATCCTCACCGTCGGCACCGGCATCGAGGAGCACAACAACTACGCCATCAACTTCATCGAGGCCGTACGGCGCGTGAAAGATGCCTGCCCCGGCGCCCACATTTCCGGCGGCGTCTCCAATATCTCCTTCTCCTTCCGCGGCAACGATCCGGTGCGCGAGGCGATGCACGCCGCCTTCCTGTACCACGCCGTTCAAGCCGGGCTCGACATGGGCATCGTCAACGCCGGCCAGCTCGCCGTCTACGACGAGATCGATCCGCCGCTCCGCGAGCTGGTCGAGGATGTCCTCTTGAACCGCCGCCCCGACGCCACCGAGCGCCTCGTCGACTTCGCCGAATCGCTGAAAGGGCAGGGCGGCAAGGCCGCCGTCGCCGAGGACGCGTGGCGGGCCGGCACGATAGAAGACCGCCTCAAGCACGCCATCCTCAAAGGCATCGTCAAGCACATCGACGACGACGTCGAAGAGGCCCGCCAAAAATATTCCTCCGGCCTGGCCATCATTGAGGGCCCGCTCATGGCGGGGATGAGCGTGGTAGGCGACCTGTTCGGCGCCGGCAAGATGTTCCTGCCGCAGGTGGTGAAGGCCGCCCGCGTGATGAAAAAGGCCGTCGCCTACCTCACCCCTTTCATGGAAGCCGAAAAAGCCGCCGACGGCACGGCCGGCCAGCCGCGCGCGAAGATTCTGCTCGCCACCGTGAAGGGCGATGTCCACGACATCGGCAAAAACATCGTCGGCGTCGTCCTGGGGTGCAACAACTTTCAGGTGATCGACCTCGGCGTGATGGTCGCCTGCGAGAAGATCCTGGAAACCGCCCAGGCCGAGCGCGTCGACGTCGTCGGCCTCTCGGGCCTCATCACGCCCAGCCTCGACGAAATGGTCCACGTGGCCCGCGAACTCCAGCGCGTCGACTCGAAGCTCCCGCTGTTGATCGGCGGCGCCACGACCAGCGCCAAGCACACCGCCGTCAAAATCGCCCCGGCGTACGGCAACTGCGTCGCCCACGTGCTCGACGCCTCGCGCTCGGTCGGCGTCGTCGAAAAGCTGATTAACCCCGAGGCCCGCCCGAAGTTCGAGTCCGAGAACCGCGCCCTCCAAAAGGAGCTCGCCGCCTCCCACGCCAAACGCCAAACGGTCGACCTGGCGCCCTACGCCGAAGCCAAGTCGAAAAGATTCCCCACCGACTGGTCCAAAATCAAACCCCCGCGCCCAGAGTTCCTCGGCGTGAAAGTTTTCACATCCAATCCCGCTCCACAGTCCGTCGGGGAGAGGCCGGGCGAGGCGTCCGCTCTGCCTTCCTCCAGCCTCCAGCCTCCAGCCTCCAGCCTGTCCCTCTCTGCCCTCCGCCCCTACATCGACTGGTCCCCGTTCTTCCAAACCTGGGAGCTCAAAGGCAAATATCCCCGCATCTTCGAGGACGCCGCCGTCGGCCCCGAAGCCAAGCGCCTGTTCGACGATGCGAACCAATTGCTCGACCGGATCATCGACGAAAACTTGCTGACGGTCCGCGGCGTCTACGGCTTCTGGCCCGCCAACGCCGACGGCGAAGACATCGTCGTGTTTACCGACGACGCGCGCACTACTGAACTGGCCCGCCTCCACGCCCTCCGCCAACAATGGCGTCGCAAAGGCCAGGAAGTCTTCTACTCCCTTGCCGACTTCATCGCCCCCGCCCCCATCCCCGACTACCTCGGCGCCTTCGCCGTCACCGCCGCCGGCGCCGACAAGCTCGCCGCGCACTTCGACGCCGACCACGACGATTATAACTCGATCATGACCAAGGCCCTGGCCGACCGCCTCGCCGAAGCCTTCGCCGAATATCTCCACGCCAAGGCGCGTTGCGACTGGGGCTATGGCCGCGACGAACGACTCACTAGCGAAGACCTCATCGCCGAACGCTACCGCGGCATCCGCCCGGCGCCGGGCTACCCTTCTCAACCCGACCATACCGAAAAGCGCACCCTGTTCGCGCTGCTCGACGCGACCGCCAACACGGGCATCACGCTCACCGACTCCCTCGCCATGCACCCCGCCGCGAGCGTCTGCGGCCTGTACTTCTCTCACCCTCAAGCCAAATACTTCGCCGTCGATCGCATCACCCGCGAGCAAGTCCAGGACTACGCCCGCCGCAAGGGCATGAGCGTCGCGGAGGTCGAGCGGTGGCTAGCGGGGAATTTGGGGTATGAGCCAGATTGATAGCCCGACGTCGCGGCGGCAGCGATTGATCGGTCAATTCACCAAATCTTCCAACGTCACGTCATCCTGCGCCGCATGACGAATCGCCATGACCAGCACGTCATCTCCACGGATCGTGAACAGCACGCGCCACTGCCGGCGCCTGCCAAACAGCAGTTCATGCAATTCAAAGGGCATGTGCTGATTCTCGCGCGCCCGAGGGCATCGTTCACAAAACTTCTCCAACGATTGAATCTTGGCGACGAATTCCGCGAACCACCTCTCGGCAGTCTCCGGAGCGGGCTCGGCTATCCAGTCGGCGACGCTATTTAGCTGAGAGGCAGCGCGTTGCGTCACCACCACGCGGCGTTGCTTCACCGCGCCGCCCACCCGTGGCGGCGGCGTATTTCGGCGGCCGCGTCGGCCAGCGGGAGGATGCGCTCCGCGTCAATATCGGCGAGGCTGGCTTCCAAATCCTCCCGAGTTTCCTGATGGTCAACCAAGAGCTGCATGGCTTCGCGCAGCACTGCATCAGCCGTTGCGAACTTCCCGGTCGCAAGCTGGACGTCGACGAGCTGTTGGACGTCGTGCGGGAGTGAAGTGGACATGAAGTCACTTTCTCAGGATTGGCGTTACCAACCAAGTTTACCACGGCGACAAGCGAAACGTCAAAATCCCCTCTGAATCGCGGCTGCCCTCGAATTTGGGATATGAGCCGTGAAGTGGTACAATTGACGCAGCATGTTAGACTCTCCTACCAGTTTGAACTCAGCGCTCGTTACGGATCCCGTATTGTCCGCCCGCCTCATCGCTCAGCGGCGGGCACAGGCGCGGATCACCACGACGAAGTCTGGAAGGGCGTGTACGTCATGACGCCATTGCCGAACAACGAGCACCAGGAACTGGTCGCGCATTTGACGGCAATTCTGCTCGAAGTTATCGCCAGAGAGCGTTTGGGAACGTCCTATCCCGGCGTTAACCTGTCCGATCGCGACGAAAACTGGGAGGACAACTATCGCTGCCCGGACATTGTCGTGTTTCTTCGCGGCAATTCCGCGCGGGACTGCGGCTCTCACTGGACAGGCGGGCCCGACTTTGTCGTCGAAATCGTTAGCCCTTACGATCGGTCTCGCGAGAAAATCGACTTCTACCAATCGATTGGCGCCCGCGAGCTGCTCATGGTCGATCGCGACCCCTGGCAACTGGAATTGCTGCGGCTCATCGACGGCAAACTTGTCTCCACGGCATGTGCCACTCTTGAGAATTCTGCATCGCTGAGCAGCGAGTCGACGTCGCTCTCGTTCCGCCTCGCGCCGGGCGAAGACCGCCCGGAGATTGTCGTCGCGCATCTCGACGATGGGCCGACCTGGACCGTCTGAGGCGCGTTTTCGGCCTCTGGGGCCAATTTCCGTTTGGCCCATTTTCAAGTCCTAGAAAATGGCCGCGCTTTACGCCATAGTCGAAGCGTGCCAGCGTGCGCTCATGCGCCGGCGGCAGGTTGAGCCACGCTCGAATCGGAAGCTCACGATGTTCAAAACTCAACCCCCATTTGCCGTGTCGCAACTTGTTGGCGCCTCAATGATTGCGCCGCGCCACTCGATTTCAAACACGCGAATCCAAGTGGTTTTGACGCCAAAAATCGATTTCCGCCGTTTTCGTGCCAAAACCAGCCGCGATTCGAACGAATTCCCTATCACATTCATCAAAACGACGCCGAGTTTTGATCGCGCCGTCCAATTCCGTTCATATCAGAACCAATTCCACCGCCATGACGCCCACCACTGACTCCCACGCCATCACGCAGCCCGCCCGCCACGGCGAGCCGCCCTCGGCGACCTCGTCCGGCGCTGCCCCCGTCGCCTCGGTCGAAGAAATCCGCGCCCATTTTCCCGCCCTCGACCGGCTGCACAACGACCAGCCGGTCGCCTACTTCGACGGCCCCGGCGGCACTCAGACGCCGCGCTCCGTCGTCGACGCCATCGCCGATTACCTCTACTACCGCAACGCCAACACCCACTGGAACTACCCCACCAGCCACGAAACCGACGCCATCATCGACCAGGCCCGTGCGGCAGTCGCCGAATTCCTGGGTGCCGCCCCGACAGAGATCGTCTTCGGCGCCAACGCCACGACGCTCGCCTTCCACGCTTCACGGGCAATCGGTAGAGAGCTCGCGCCCGGCGACGAGATCGTGGTCACCGAGCTCGACCATCACGCCAACGTCGGCCCGTGGCAAGCTCTCGCCCAGGAGCGCGGCTGTGAATTGCGAGTCGTAAATCTCGATGTCGATGCAGGAGCCCTCGACTGGAACGATTTCGAAAGCAAAGTCGGCCCGCGCACCAAACTCGTCGCCGTCGGGGCCGCCTCGAACGCCCTCGGCACGATCAACGACGTCGTCGCGCCGGGCGCCTCGCCCACTCCGTCGGCGCCTACGCCTTCGTCGACGCCGTTCACTACGCCCCGCACCATCTGGTCGACGTGCGGGCGTGGGATTGCGATTTTCTGGTTTGCTCGGCGTACAAGTTTTACGGACCGCACATTGGCGCGATGTACTGCCGGCACGAACTGCTCGAGTCGCTGCCGTTCGCCAAGATCGCGCCCTCGCCCGATACGGCCCCCGAACGCGCCGAGACTGGGACGCTCAACCACGAAGGCATGGCTGGCGCCGCGGCGGCGGTTGACTTCCTCGCCTCGCTCGTTCCGTGCAACTCCCGGCGCGTGGCGCTGGGACTGGTGCTCGACGCCCTCCATGCGCGCAGTGCGCCGCTCGTCGAGCGACTCTGGACGGGTCTTGCCGCAATCGACGGAGTGAAACTCTACGGCCCGCAGCCCAACGTCCCGCGCACATCCACGGTCGCGTTCACCGTGGAGGGCATGGCGTCATCAGCGGTCGCGAGTGACCTCGCCAATGACGGCATCTTCGTCTCTCACGGCAATTTCTACGCCGCGACCGTCATCGACCGGCTGGGCCTGGCGCCCGAAGGCCTCGTGCGCGCCGGCTGCGCCTGCTACACGACGCCCGACGAAATCGAGCGGCTGATCGCCGGCGTCCGCGACGCCACCGGGAAGGGGCAATCATGATCCGCAGCGCCGCCACAGCTAGCACGGCTCCTCTCGAATGGTTCAAGTCTGAACGGTTCAACGCCGAATGTTTTACGGGTGAACCATCTCGGTCCGACGGTCTCTTCTGCTGGCGCGAAGCGCCGGCCCGCGTCGCGGCGCGCTCATGTCCCGATCCCACAATTCAGCGGCGATCCACCGCGTCGAGGACGCTTGCCGGCGCGTCGTCGCGGGTAAATGCGCGGCGCGGGAACTGGCGCATTGGGTCGGCGGCCTCGGCATCAGTGAAACCGAGTTCCGCCTCCTATGGCTGCTGTTCCCGGTCCATGCGCCCAAGTCTTCCTCAGTCGACGACTTGCCCGATCAAGGCGAGCTGGCCGCGAAGCTTGCCGTCTCGGCCGCTCAAGTCAGCGGCGCGGTGGAGCGACTTCACTCGTTGGGTCTGGTCGAGCGCGTGGCCGACGGCGCCGATCGCCGCCGCCAGACATGGCGGCTGGCCGACGCCGGACGGGCTCTGGTGCACACGGTGCTCCACCTGGTCGGCAGCGCCGTCGGAAGGGAGGCGGCATGAAGCGTCTCGCCTACCTGGCGCTCGGCCTGGCGCCGCTGGGGTTGGCCGTCCTCGGCGGGTGCAGCCGCACCTTCTATCGGCAGCAAGCCGATCACGACGCCTACTGCCTCGTCGACACGAAGTCGCCGTCGGCCGGCGCCGTGCCGGGAGAGTTCCGCATCGAGGTCGACCCGCGCTCGCGGATGTACGATCCCAACGACCCCGACCGCGAGCCGATGCCGCCCGACGATCCGCAGTCCAACCGCTACATGCAAGTCGTCGACTGCAAGAAGAACTCCAAACTGTGGCGCGAGCTGCCCAAGACGGCCTTCGTCGAAAACCCGTCCTGGCAGGAGCACCTGTGCCGCAACGAACGCGGCGAGGTCGTCCTCGACATGCGCGGCGCCGTCGAGCTGTCGCTGCTCAACTCCACCGACTATCAACAGGAGCTTGAAGATTTGTACCTGTCAGCTCTCGACGTGAGCTTTGAACGGTTCCGCTTCGACGCGCAGTTCTTCGGCGGATCTGAGGTTTTTCTTACCGCCGACGGCAAAGACCGCCCCGGCAACGGCGGCAACTCGCGCACCGACTTCGTGGTCTCGCCGCTGCGGCCCGGCAATCGATTGCGAGCCGAGCGCCTGACGGCGACGGGCGGCGAACTGGTCGTCGGCGCCGCCAACTCGCTGATGTGGCAATTCGCCGGCCCGAACGATTACACGAGCACCACGCTGTTGGACTTCAGCCTGGTGCAGCCTCTCTTGCGAACGGCGGGGCGCACTCGCGTGCTCGAACGGCTGACGCTCGCCGAGCGGATTCTGCTGGCCAATATTCGGCAGATGGAGCGCTATCAACGGGGGTTCTACCTTAATGTCGTCACCGGCGAGCAACCCGGCGACGGCCCGTCGCGCCGCGGCGGGTTCTTCGGCGGGAGCGGTTTGCAGGGCTTTGCGGGCGTCGGCGGCGGCGGCTTCGGCGCTGTCGGCAACTTCGGCTTTGGCGGATTCGGCGGCCAGTTTGGGGCGGCCCAAGGCGTAGGCGGCGGCTTCACCGGCGGCGCCGGCGCCCAGCAGGCCGGCGGCTACATCGGCCTCTTGCAAACCGCTCAACAAATTCGCAACCAGCGCTCCAACGTCGCCGCCCTCCGCGACAGTCTCGACCAGTTGCAAGCCTCGTACGACGCCGGGCGCATCGACCGCTTCCAGGTCGATTTGGCCCTGCAGGCGCTCTACAACGCGCAGAGTCAGCTCATCACTGCGGAGAATCAGTACCAAAACACCCTCGACAATTTCAAAGTCACCTTTGGCCTCCCGCCGGAGTTGCCGGTCGTCGTCAAGGATCCGCTGTTGGATAGGTTCAACTTGCTCGATCCCGACCTGGAGGCCGTCGAGGAACAGGTCAACGCGTTGCTGGCACAATTCCGCGAAGTTCGGCAGGAGCTTCAAGACGCCGCGCCCGCCGATGCGGCGCCGAGCGGCGCTCGAGGACGAGTTCAACCGCCTATTGGCCGCCGCAACGCCGCTTGAGGGCGCGGTAATTCAGCGGATCTCCGTGGTGGAGGCCGACCTGGCCGCCCTCGACGCCGCGTTGCCCAAGCGCCGCGATTATCTGAAACGGTTGGCTGATCGGGAGGAGGCGCAAAGTGCCGAGGTCGACGTACGCCTGTTTGATCCAGCGGAGCTCGAGACGCGAGTCGCTCAGCGTCGCAAGGAGTTCGACTCGCTGAAATCGCAAGTCACGGCAATTTGGTCGCGGCTTGAGAACCAGGAGCAGAAGGACCAGGTCGAGACCGACGCACTGCTGCCGGCGATGATCGATGCCATGGCCGACCTCTCGGGCCGGCTGTTGGAGCTGTCGCTGGTGCAAGCGGGCGCCCGGCTGGAGGCGATTACGTTCGAGCCGATCGACCTGACCAATGACGAGGCGCTGCTGATAGCCAGCGCCTACCGTCAGGATTGGCAGAACGCGCGGGCGGCGCTGGTCGACCGCTGGCGGCTGATCTACTTCAACGCGAACGACCTACGGAGCGATCTCGATGTCGTTTTCAATGGCGACATCAGCAATCTAGGGGACAACCCCTTCCGAATTCGCGACACCACCGGCCGGTTGCGCGTGGGCGTGCAATTCGATGCTCCGCTCACCCGGCTTGCCGAGCGAAACGTCTATCGCCAGGCGCTCATCGAGTACCAACAAGCTCGCCGCGAGTACTACACATTCCGTGATGGCGTGTCGCAAAGTCTCCGCCGTCGGCTGCGGCAACTCCGGCTCAACGAGATCAACTTCGAGCTCCGGCGCGCGGCAGTGCTGGTGGCGATCTCGCAGGTCGACCTCACGCAACTGCGCCTCTCGGAGCCGCCGCAGGTGGGAGCCACCACGCAGTTCACCGCCACGACGGCTCGCGACCTGGTGCAATCGCTCTCGGACCTGCTCAATGTGCAAAACGATTTCCTCAGCGTGTGGGTCAACTACGAGGTGCAGCGGCTGGGCCTCGACCAGGACCTGGGCGTGATGGAGCTGGACCGCAGCGGCGTCCGCAGGGATCACGACGTGCCGCTGGCCGCGTACATTGCCGGCGCCGAGGCCATCCGCCAGTCGATGTGCAGCGAAGGCGACCTGTATCCCGGAGTAGGCCAGGTGTACCAAGCCGCGCCGGCCGTCCAGCAAAGCGGCGAGGAACTGCTCCAACCGCCGTCAATCGAAGCGCCCCAATCGCCCGATTTCCAGCAAACCGAACCGCTTCCTCCGCCGCTGGAGAATCCCGCCGCGCAGGTGCATCCGTTAACCGACGAGTCGTTTGGGGAAGCCCTGCGGTCGACGGACGGAGGGATCGTCTTGACGTCGGCCGAGCTGCCGGGTGGGATTCCCCTACCGCTGCCGCCAGTCGTCGAGCCGCGCCGGCCCGGCAAGTCAAAACTCGCCCGGAAACGCGCCTGACCCCGGCGGTCCGCGGCCGTATAATGAGGGCAAATGAGCTTGAGCCTGGTCCCCGCAAGCCGAGAAATATCAGTTGGCAAACCTCGCATGAAAACTCATCGACTCAAGAACATCGCGCGGCGCGACGGCTTTATTCTGCCGTTGGCGCTGGTGGCCCTGTTGGCGCTGGCCGCCGGGGCGACGTGGTGGTGGTTCGCGGGCAGCGGCAACGCGCATCCCGACTCCCACCTCGTTTTGCACAAGGTGGCGCGCGACGATTTTTCACTCACCGTCACAGAGCGCGGCGAGGTCGAGAGCGCGGCCGTCACCGACGTGGTGTCCGAGGTTAAGAGTAAGAACCAGCCTGGCGTTGCCATCCTCAAGATCATTACAGAGGGGTCGCAGGTCAAGAAAGGCGACTTCCTGGTCGAACTCGACTCGTCGGCCCTCCGGGAAGAGCGCAACGCCGAGCAAATCCTCGTGAACACGGCCGAAGCGCTGGTCGTCCAGTCACGCAACGTGTACGAAACCGCCTTGATCTCGAAGGAGGAATACCTCGACGGCACGTACATTCAGGATCGGCAAACGATCGAAAGCGAAGTGTTTGTGGCGGAGGAGAATCTCAATCGTGCCAAAGAATATTACGAGTACAGCAAGCGCCTGGCCGCCAAAGGCTACATCAACCAGCTCCAACTCGAGGCCGACAAGTTTGCCGTCGAGAAGTCGCTCAAGGAGCTGGGCGCCGCGCAGACCAAGTTGAAGGTGCTCGACGACTACACCAAGGCCAAGATGCTCAAGCAGCTCGAGAGCGACATCCTCACGGCCAAGGCCAAGTGGGATTCGGACAAGAAGAGCTACGAGATCGAGCTGGACAAGCTGAAGGACATCGACGACCAGATCGCCAAGTGCACGATTACCGCGCCGAAAGACGGCGTGGTCACCTTCGCGCATGACCGAGAGAACTGGGGCGGCGACAACTTCATCGTCAAGGAAGGGGCCGTCATCCGCGAGCGGCAGGCCATCATCCGTTTGCCTGATCCGTCGTCGATGCGCGTGGCGCTCAATGTCAACGAGTCGCTCATCCGCTACATCCATCCCGGCATGCCGGCCACGGTGGCGCCGGTCGGCTCGGGCGACCGCGTGTTGCGGGGCAGCGTTACGAGCATCAACCAGTACGCCGAGCCCAGCGGCTGGCGCAAGGCCAATGTCAAGGAATACAAGGCGCTGGTAAGCATCGACGAGCCCGCCAACAACTTGCGGTCGGGCATGACCGCGTCGGTGACGATCAATTCCACCGACGTGCCCGACGTTATCCAAGCGCCGGTGCAGGCGGTATATGCCCATGGAAAGAACTACTTCGCTTTCGTTTACAACAAGGGCCAGTGGGAGGCGCGGCCGATAAAGGTCGGTCCCACCAACGACAAGTTCTTCGTCATTGAAGACGGCTTGCACGAGGGCGAATTGATCTCGATGACGCCGCGGCTGTACTTGGACAAGGTCAAACTGCCGCCCTTGGCCCCCGAACCGCGTCGCGCGATGCCCGCGCGCATGACCACCGCTGCGCCGAAGGAAGACGTCGTCGCGTCGAAAGACGACGACGCACGGGCGGCCAAGAAGCCCGCGGCCGAGTCTCCCACGGCTGGCGGTTAGGCGAGTCGAGACTTGGCAGTCGTCGCCACACTTGCCGCTGCCGTCACCGATCTCCGCAAGGATTACGTCCTGTCGGGCGAGACGGTGCATGCGCTTCGCGGCGTATCGTTCGACGTGCCCGAGGGCGACTACATTTCGATCATGGGTCCGTCTGGCTCGGGCAAGAGCACGCTCTTGAACCTGCTGGGTTGCCTCGATACGCCCACGGCCGGGTCCTATCTCTTGGGCGGCGACGACGTGGCGCGGATGAACGACGACCGACGTTCGGAGACGCGAGCCACCCGCATCGGCTTCGTCTTCCAGTCGTACAACCTGCTGCCAGCCCTGACGGTCGTCGAGAACATCGAAGTGCCGCTCTTTTATAGCGGCCGACTCAACCGAGAGACTCACCAGAAGTGCGTCGATCTGGCCACGGAGGTAGGCCTGGCCGACCGGCTACTTCATCGCCCGGCTCAGCTCTCCGGCGGGCAACAGCAGCGCGTGGCGATCGCCCGCAGCCTGGTGAACAATCCGCGGTTCATCCTGGCGGACGAGCCGACGGGCAATCTCGATTCGTCGACCACCGAGGAAATTCTCGACTTGCTGGCCAGGTTGAACGCTGAAGGACGCACGATCATCATCGTGACGCACGAGAACGAAGTGGCCGCCCACACCGCCCGCACGATCATGCTCCGCGACGGCATGATCCAGTTCGACGAAAGGCGCCGCGGATGACCGCCTGGGCCCGCATCCTGTCGCTCTCGATTAAGAGCCTGCTCTTGCATCCGTTGCGTAGTGCGCTGACGGTGCTGGGCATTTTTATCGGCGTATCGGGCGTCATTTGGCTGTTGTCGATCGGCGAGGGCATCGGCCGCGCCGCCGAGGAGCAGATCGCCGGCCTGGGCGCTCAGAACATCATCGTCCGCACCATCAAACCGTCGAGCGACGAAGTTCAAGACGCCGGCTACGGCTTGACGCGAGAAGACTACGACCACTTGTTGGCCACCATTCCGACGATCAAGCGGGCGATCCCCATCCGTGTCGTCGCACGCGAGTTCCGTTACGGCACGCGGAAGTTTGAGGGACGCTGCGTGGGTTGCACGCCCGACTATGCGGAGGTGACGCGACTGGTGCTCGACCGCGGCCGGTTCCTCAGTGATGCCGATTTGCGCGACGAGCGCAACTACTGCGTGCTTGCTGCCGAGAGCGCCGATCGGCTTTTTCCTTACGGCGAACCAGTCGGCAAGGAAATCATGATCGACGAAAGCTTTTACCGCGTCGTCGGCGTGATGAAGCCGCGGGCGCCGTCGGCGGGCATTGGCGGTTCGTTCGCCGCCGAGGATTTCTCGCACGACGTCTACATTCCCATCAGCACGATGCTCAGCCGCATGGGCGACATGGAGGTGATCACCAAGCCCGGGCAGTTCCAGCGCGACTTGAACGAGCTGACGCAAATCACCCTGCAGATCAAGGACCGCGATTTGGTGATCCCCACCGTGGACGTGGTGCGGGACACGATCGAGCGCGAGCACACGCTACAGGATTTCGGCGTCACAGTGCCCTTGGAGTTGCTCGAGCAGGCCGCCACCACGCGACTGATGTTCATCCTCTTTTTGGGCCTCATCGCCGCCGTGTCGCTGGTGGTGGGCGGCATCGGCATCATGAACATCATGCTGGCGACTGTCACCGAACGGACCCGCGAGATCGGCATCCGCCGCGCCTTGGGGGCCAAGCGACGCGACATTACTCTGCAGTTCCTGGCCGAAAGCGTAGTGCTGTCGGTCGTGGGAGGCCTCTTGGGGATTGCCGGCGGCCTGCTCTGCCGGCCGCTTTCGATCTTTGTGCGCGCCCGGCTTCTGGACTGGTTTCCGACACAGATGGCCACGCTGCCGGAGGTCGTTCGCACGGTCGAGCCGCGGCTGGTCACCTGGTCGATTCCCTTGGCTTTTGCCATCTCGGTGATTGTGGGCGTTGTCTTCGGCGTGTATCCTGCCGTGCGCAGCCAAGCTCGATCCGATCGAGGCCCTGCGTCACGAGTAATTTGCGAGGCAAAGTTAAGCGATGAAAACCGCTGGCAAGAAAAAGTCTTGGCGCGAGAAGCTCGCCGACGACAAGGACTGTCCCAAGGTGGCCAAGATCGAAGGCAAGTTGTCGAAGCGGTGGGGCGAGGGAACGTTCGTGCTCCCCGCGCCGCGGGAGGTGGACGCGGCCATGAAAAAGATCGGCGTCGGGCGGGTGACGACGATCGACGCCCTGCGTAGGGCACTGGCCAAGAAACACCGCACGACGATCGCCTGCCCGATCACGACCGGCATTTTCGCGTGGATCGCCGCCCATGCCGCCGACGAAGCCGAGATAGAGGGCCGCAAGCGGATCACGCCCTACTGGCGCACGCTCAAAACCGGCGGCGAGCTCAACGCCAAATATCCGGGCGGCGTGGCCAACCTGCGACGACGGCTGGTCGCCGAGGGGCACAAGGTCGTCCAGCGCGGCAAGCGCTATTTCGTCGACAACTTCGAGAAATCGGTCGTCGAGCCGAAGTTGTAGCCGCTACAACTTCCATGGGCGGCGCATCGACGCCGTCAGCAGCTTGTTGGCGTCGTCGCTGTCGGTCCGCTCCGCCACCGGATCCCACGCAAATGACTGCTTGAGCTGCATGGCGATATTGTTGAGATGGCAGATCGTCGCCGTGCGCTGGCCTGCCTCGGCCGAGGCGCGCGGCAGCTCGCGGCTGCGCACGCAGTCGAGAAAGTTGCGGCGGTGGAGTGTGGCAGCCTCGTGGCTTGGACCCACCGGCGCCTCGAGGATGTTCGCCGGCTCCGCATCCAAGGCGGCGTCGTGAATATTCACGAACAGCTTGCCTTCGTCCCCCTCGAAGCCGATGCCGCGCGGGCCCGTCTTGCTCGTGCCGATCATTTTCATGCCGTCGGCGTAGTTGTTCTCGAAGTCGAAGTCGAAAAACGTGTTGTACAGGCCGGTGGTCTGCACGCCGGACGCCGTGAATCGCACAGGTCCGGTATCGTCCTTGCCAAGGAGATACTGGCCGAGATCGATGATGTGAGCGCCGCGATCGGTCATTTCGCCGCCGCCCCAGGCCAGGTTGAACCGCCAGAAGAAGTGACATTGCTGCTCGTGGTACGGCACGACCGGCGTGTGGCCGAGCCAGAAGTCGTAGTCGAATTCCGGCGGCACGGGCGCTTCGGGCGGCATGGTGGTGATGGCGCGGGCCTTCCTGTGATGTTCCTCGTCGGTCGGCAGATTGATCCGCAGGGTGTGAATCTTGCCAAGCTTGCCGCTGCGCACGATCTCCATCGCCTTTTGCACGTTGGGATTCGATCGCTCCATGCTGCCGGTTTGCAGGATGCGCTTGTTGGCGCGCACGGCGTTGCAAATCGCGCGACCTTCGCCGACGGAGTTGGCCAGCGGTTTCTCGCAATAGATGTCCTTGTCGGCGTTGGCCGCGGCGATCGACGCCAATGCGTGCCAGTGGTCGGGCGTGACCACCGCGACCGCTTCAATGTCCTTGATCGCCAGCAGTTCGCGGAAGTCGTGGAACGACTTGGCGTCTTTATTGCCGTATTTGCCGTTCATGGCGTCGACGGCGCCCTGCAAATGTCCCTTGTCTACATCGCAGCAGGCGATCATCTGCACGTCGGGCTGGCTCATGAACATATCGAGGTTGGCCCGACCCATGCCGCCCGTGCCGATGATGCCCATGATGAGCTTGTCGCTCGGCGGCGTGGCGCCCTGGGCGCCGAGCACGCGGGCGGGAACGAAGTAGGGGGCGCCGAGGGCCGCGGCGCCTCCCAGGGTCGCCTGTTTCAAGAAGCCGCGTCGGTTCTGCCGAGATTTATCCGCCATGGTCGTCTCCCCCAAAGTCGAGTGAATTCGCGGTGCGCCCCCCGGGGCTTGTTGGCGCGGCCATCGGCCTCCGAATGCCCCGCCAGTATGACCCTATTGCGGGACCGGTGCAAATGGCCCACCGCGGGACTTGCACTGTCCATGCCTGCCGCAATGTGGTAGCTTGCCGCGGTTCTCGTTCAGATCGGCCTCGCGGAGTGATTGTGCGTGTTCAGCCGCTGGCTCGGAAACCTGCGATTCGCCTCCCGGCTGGCGTCCTTTGTGATCATGACGCTCGTACTGTGGGCCTGCATGGAGGTGGACTTTCTTGTGCGCCGCCGCACGCGGCGCATCGACCTGATCAACAAGTGGGTGCCGCGATGGTCCGGCGCTGTGCTGGATTTTCGGGTTCCACATCGAAGCCTATGGCCCCTACGTGGAGCAGGGCCTGCTCTACCCGGGCCGCGACGAGCACGGCGTGGGGCGTATCTTCGTAATGAACCACCGCTCCGGCGTAGACATTCCGGTGACCATGACGCTGCTGGCGGCCCACGTCATCAGCCGCCACGACCTGGCTCGATGGCCGTTGATCGGTCCTGGCGCCCGGCGGATCGGCACGCTGTTCGTCGACCGCTCGTCGACTCGCAGCGGCGCCGACGTGCTGCGTCAAACGGCCGCGGCTCTTGAAGCCGGCGAAGGCATTTCGATGTTCCCCGAAGGCACCGCTTACGCTGGCGACGAAGTGCGCGCCTTCCGCCCCGGCGCGTTCAAGGCCGCCCAGCGCAGCCACGCCCAGATCGTGCCATTGGGCATCGCCTATGAAAACCCAGCGGCCTATTACACCGACAAGACTTTCATGGAGCACATGAAGCGCATCGCCAGCTTCAAGTCTCTCCGCATCATCGTCGAGGTCGGCGAACCGATGGAGCCGGAGGAGGATTCGGCCGTGGAGTTCAAGGACCACGTCCGCGAGCAGGTTATTGAATTGGTCGCCGCCGCCCGCAGCCGCCTGGCGGGCACGGAACAGGCCCATCGCCGGATGACCCCCTCGGTAGCGGGCCTCCCGTGACGGCCAAGGATATGCGTAATCCCGCTACTCTAGCGGGGCGTCCGGTAGCTGGCGTCGCCCGGAGGGGGCTTTAAAAAGCCGCCAAAATGCTTGCTGTTCGGCTAGACCGCTTTTATACTGGGCCTTGATTTTCCGCGCAGTTGCGATCGCGGGCGGACCATCAAAGTTCTCATTTGTGATAGGCCTTGTCTTCGCCTGTTGGGATTCTTGCAGCTTAGGTTACTCACCATGAATGCTCTTCGCCCCGCGCCGATGGCGTTGTTGGCCGCCATATTTCTTGGAACTGGCGTCGCTCGCGCTGCACTGGACACAACTCGCACGGACACGACCAGCGACGGCGCGACGGTCGATGGTACGCTTAGTGCTGACGAATACGGTCTGGGCAACAGTTTCGTTTACACGGGCGGCGGCGGGGGGTTTGGCGGCACGGTTGGCGGCGCAGGCGCGGCGCTTTACATGGAATCCGATGCCAGCAACATCTATTTTGGCTTCCAAGTTGGCAACAACCTCAATGACAACGTCGTGATTCACCTCGATACGAAGTCTGGCGGCTTCACCGACTCGCAAATGAATGATACGGCGGACCCCGGGAGGAACCTGCTAAGTAATCTGACCCGCGATGTTGACGACGTCTTTCCAGTTGGCGTGTTGCCGGACTATGGCATCGTCATTGGCGGGTTCGGAATCGTTTCTTTCGAACTCAATGCCGGTAATACGCCTGGGCACCTGAGTTTCTTAGACTATAGCGGTGCATTTACCGGCAACGGCGCGGGTTTTCGCGAATACGCCTTACCTCGCGCGAGTATCGGCAGTCCAAGCATCGTCAACTTCTTTGTGTCCTACGGCTCCGATACGAACTTCATGTCGAACGAGTCAATCCCCGCCGAGGCATTTAATGGGTCGGGGAATCCTGGCTTTGACAACGGAGGCTCGGCGCTGACGCACGCCAATTACGACCAGTTCGTCGTTTCGATCCCAGAAGTCCAGGCATGGGCGCTGATGTGCCTGGTCACGGGCGTATGGCTCGTCGGGTGCGTCGTCTGGCGGCAATCGAAGCGACGCGCGACGACTGCGTAACTGTGGCGTTGCTGACTGGTTGTGCGCTTGACGCTGTCTAGAAAGAGCGCGCATGCAGTCTGACCGTCCAGGGTTCCGCAGTTCCAGCTGGGCGGCGGACTAGCGCCGGAATTCTCGGCCATGCTGGCGCCGCGTCCTGGCGGCCATTGGACCAATCTTGACGCGTCCGCCCCGCCGCTTCTACGATGCTGGCAGTCTGTACGATCGGGAAGTTGATCCAGGCGTCTTTCGCCGTCGTCGACTGAACTACCTGCGGACCTACGCCGTAGAGGATTTGGCACAATCGTTCGCGACGGTTCGAACTGTACGACCGGAGCGCTGCGACGCAGATCCGGCGTTGAGAAAACGCCACACGTCATGTCGCTCGCGGACGAACAGCGCCCATATCCGTTGCCGCCTGGCGTGGTCGCTACAACGCATGCCGGCGTGCCGACCCGACGTTCGCGGAATTCGATGGATCGCCCTGGCCACGGTTGTCGATGTCGTGACTGCTGACGCTGCTTCGGCAGCCGATGCGGGGGGAACTAATCATCGGGCGCGGTCGCCCCTATTCAACCCTAGTTAGCGCACATCGCGTGAAGCCGCCACTCGCGGCCGCAGTAAGGAAACCTTGTCATGCAAATCTACGGTCCTTCGAACGTCCACGGTCCGCATCAACTGCAGGGTCCGCATTGGCAGCGACCCGCCGCGCCAGCCGCAGAATCGCCCGCGGTCGACCAGGTCGAGATTTCGCCCGCCGCGGAAGCAGCCTTCCAAGCCAGTGAGAGCGGCGACGTGCGCGCCGACCTAGTGGCCCGCGTCCGCAACGAAATGGCCGCCGGCACGTACGAGACGCCCGCCAAGCTCGACGCCGCCCTGGAGCGATTGCTCGACGAGCTCGGCTGAAATACGTTTCAGCCGAGGCCGGCGCCGGCACTTCCACAAGGGGGCGCCTGCCAATGCGCGCCGCCTCGTTGGCGATACTCAGGCGCTCCCCGCCCAGTGATTCATGGGCTTCCACCGGCTCCTCTTGAGACTGGGCGGCCGCACGCTTAGAATCAATAACGACGGGGCCTGAGCTGCGAATCCCGATAATCCCCGGGTTGCGGGCGGCAACGCGGCTCAGGTCTGTCTCAACTTGCGGCGACCTCGCCACAGTTAATGAGACACGGCAGCCCGGCTGTCTCGCGTTTGCCTTTTGCTGCGGATCAACAAAATTGGCCACCGGATTTGCCCTCAACGCCGTTGAAGTCGCCAGCTCGCCGCAGGAGCGGTTCAGCGAGTACCTGCAGAGCCGCGGCAAGCGGATTACCCAGCAGCGTCGCGTCTTAGTCGACCATGTCTTCGAGCGGCACGACCACTTCGACGCCGACGAGCTGATCGCCAATCTCGCTCGCCTGAAGGAGGGCCGCAAGGTCAGCCGCCCGACGGTCTATCGCACGCTCAACGAGCTCGTGGAAGCCGGCCTGTTGCGCCGTATGAACCTCGGCGGTCGGGCCGTGTACGAGCATGACTACGGCTATCCTCAGCACGATCATTTGCACTGCACGATCTGCGACCAGCTCATCGAATTCCAGAGCGACGAGCTGGAACAGCTTCGCGAAGCCGTAGCCCGCGAGCACCGGTTTCGAGTCACCGGCCACCGGCTGATCGTGACTGGCATCTGCCACGACTGCAGCACCAAGCGCCACCGCCGGCAGAGCCCACTGGATTTGGTGTGATCGAAACGGCGATGGCCTCCGCCCCATGGCGGTCACACGCGAAGCTCAGATGCCGCGGCTTGGCGTCCGCCGTATCGCTTGCGAATCGGCGCTACGACATTGGCGAGAAATTCGTCGACCTGCTCGGCGCTGCGGCCGGTGAGCATTCGCGGGTCGACGACCGCGTTCAGGTCGACGCCAGCGAAGGCGCGATCACCGGCCAGCCGCACCAGCAAGTCGTTGGATCGCCCATGCTGCTTCACTTCGGCGGCGGCGGCCAGGCTGTGCTGGCGAATGCGCTCGTGCAGGTCCTGCCGGTCGCCGCCGGCGGCCACGGCGGCCATCAGAATGTTCTCCGTCGCCATGAACGGCAACTCCTCGCGGAGATTCTTGGCGATCACTTCGGGGTACACGATCAGCCCCTCCGCCACGTTGCGGTAGAGCAACAAGATCGCATCGACCGCCAGAAACGTCTGGGGGATCACCAGCCGGCGATTGGCGCTGTCGTCGAGCGTCCTCTCCATCCACTGCACGGCGAGCGTGGCCGGCGGGCTCGACTGCAGGCTCAGCACAAACCGCGCCAGCGAGCACATCCGCTCGCACCGCATGGGGTTTCGCTTGTACGCCATGGCCGAAGACCCGACCTGCCCGGTCTCCGACGGCTCGTCGATCTCTTTGCGATGGGCCAGAAGCCGCAAGTCGGTCGCCGCCTTGTGAGCCGAGCCCGCCACGCCGGCGAGGGCATCGACGACCTGGGCATCAATCTTGCGCGGGTAAGTCTGGCCGGTGACTGCGTAAGCGGCGTCGAATCCCATCTTTTGGGCAATCAGCGCTTCGAGCTGCCGCACTTTGGAGTGATCGCTGCCAAACAGGTGGAGGAAGCTGGCCTGCGTGCCGGTAGTGCCCTTGGCGCTGCGGGCGGCCAGCGTCGCCAGCCGGTGCTCGATTTCGGCCAGGTCAAGCGCCAGGTCATACGCCCACAGGCACGCCCGGCGACCGACCGTCGTCGGCTGCGCTGGCTGCAGGTGGGTGTAGCTCAGCGTAGGCAAGTCGCGGTATTGGGCGGCGGACTGTGCCAGTGCGTCGATGGCTTCGACCAACCGCGCCGCGACTAGCTGGAGCCCCTCGCGGATGAGCATCAGGTCCGCGTTGTCGGTCACGAAGCAGCTCGTGGCCCCTAAGTGGATGATAGGCCGCGCCGTCGGACACTGGTCGCCATAGGCATGGACGTGCGCCATCACGTCGTGCCGCAACTCGCGCTCATACTTGTCAGCCACGGCGAAGTCGATCGTTTCGACGTGCGCACGCAGCTCGGCGATCTGGCCCGGAGTGATCGCCAGCCCCAATTCCGCCTCCGCCTCGGCCAGCCAGACCCACAACTGCCGCCACAGACTATACCGCCGCTGAGCGCTCCACAGCCGGCTCATCTCCGGCGAAGCATAACGAGTCGTCAGGGGGTTTTCGTAGCAATCGTGCGACACGGCGGCTCCAGCGATTAATTTCTCTCGCAAAGGCGCAAAGCCAACGCAAAGGAATTTGCAGCCAACTCTATTCTACTGATCACACGGAACGAGGGTGATCAGACAACGACCTATTGAAATCCCTTGTTTCCCTCCTCTTTGCGGTCTTTTTTGCGCCTCACGCCTTTGCGCGAGATTCCTCCTTCGCTCACATATTCGTCAGATCATCGTCGCCGCCGGCGCCGACTAGCGCGTCGAGCGCCGCGCCCACCGCCGCAGCGTGCTCGCGGGGGGCTTCTTTCCGCAAATAGATCCGGCACATACGATGGGCGACCGGCAATTGGCGAAATAACTGGTCGTCAGTCAACGGCCGGATCTCGCTGGTCGCGGCGTTGAACAGAAAATTCTGTCCCGCCGTCGCCTTGCGATCGTGCGGACGGTAGATGTGCCGGGGCAAGTCAATCTGCATGTCGATCTCGCGCAGCGCCGCCGGCAGCGCCCGGCGGATCGACTGCTCCACGAGTGTCGCGTCGCTGAAAATGCTGGATTGTTCCGCGTCGGCCGGCCCGAAGGTGAGGTTGCGTTCGTAAACTGCTTCCCAATCGACCTGTCGACGCAGCAGTTGTTGCCAGCGCTCGCCGAGGGCTTGCCTGACCGGGTCGGAGCCGTCGCTCCACGTCGCCACGTCAACGAGCAGCGACCATTCAGTGAACCGTTGATATGCCGCCAGATGCTCCAGCGGATTGCCGGGGAACAAGAGCGCCTTGCTGTCGCGGAACAGTCCCTCGAGAGTCTTGTCGATCGCCCGCACGGTGCGATGAAAGTACACGGCGCGAAACAGTTCGCTCTTGGTTTGCATGAATCGCAACAATGCATTGAGCCCGCGTTGGTGGATGGTCAATCCCTGCGAGCTAAAAAAGCTGTAGCGCAGCAGCCGGTCGAGGTCGTACGCTCGCTCGCTGTAGCCGGACATGTAGGCGTCGCGGAGCACGAAGTCCATGTTATCGACCGTGTACAAGCCGCAGAACAGCGCTCGCAACAGCGCCAGCCACCGCGGCCGATCTTGGGCGTCGTCGCGGGCCGGCCGTTGGATGAGCCACGCGATCTCGCCCGGGTCGAGCCGCTCGCCCGGCGCCAGCTCGTTGTTGGGGCATCGCCGCACCCCGCGCAGCAGGTCGCCCAGCTCCTCGACGATAATGTGTGCCCCCAGCGCCTCGTGCGTCAGTCGCGAGCCATCCGCGGCGCGATAATTCGCCAAAAAGTGCGCGTCGAAAAAAGTGCCCGAACGGCCCGTGTCCCACATCGTGCAGCAGTCCCGCCATCCGCATCGTGCATTCGACGTAACCTCGGCTCGGCACGTCGGGACACACTTCCTTCAGACTCGAATACAGCGCCTCGACCGCCCGGCTGGCCATGTGCATCGTGCCCACGACGTGCTGGAACCGCGTGTGCTCCGCCGACGGGTAGACCCACCAGGCCGTCTGCAACTGGTGAATCTGCCGCAGCCGCTGCAGCCAAGGATGGTCGAGCATCGTGCGTTCGGACGTTTCGCCCGGTTCGACGACCGATACAAACGGGATGTACCCGTGGATCGGATCGTGGCACAAGCTCTCGCGGTGAATGTCCTTCATGTCCCCAATTGTGCCGGGGTGGCTAGGGTCTAGCAATGGCGAGGGCGTAACGCGCCGGTTCAGCGTAGCGCTACCCCATGCACGCCGCAGGCAATATATTCTGAAGATCAGCGAACCACTTCGTAGGATGCCTGCCATGTCCGCCGCGACTTTATCGACCCCCATTGATCCGGCCGCCGAGCGCAGTCGCTCGGCGCGTCTTTGGCCAGCCGTCGTGCTGGTCGCCGTATATTGGACAGTGTTCGCGGCGACGGGGCTCGCCGATGTCACGCTGTTTCAGAGATTCATGTGGCGCATGGGACTCCTGGCAGGGGTTACATTGGCGTACCTGATCTGGTGGCTCGCCAGTCGCCGTTTGCCGCTCGGCGATCGTTTTGTCGTGCTCATCGGCTTTATCGCCATTGCCGGCGTTTCGTGGCTGCTGCTCGATCCGAGCCTCAATGGCTTGCAACTGGCGGTCGTGTTTTGGGCCGTGCCCGCGACGCTCACGGCCTGGACGGCGTGGCTCGTAGCGACGCGGCGGGCCTCGCGGCAGACCGTGCGCCGCGGGATGCTCGCGTTGGCGCTGTTGTGTTGGGCGTGGACGCCTACGGTACGGCTGGACGGCCTGACCGGCGAAGCCCAGGCGGACATGCATTGGCGTTGGGGACCCACGGCCGAGCAGCGATTCATGGCCGAACGAACCGCCCGCGCCGAACGGCCACAGGCCGCAACGCCGGCTTCCGCGCCGCTGGCCCTCTCAGCCGGGGATTGGCCGAGCTTCCGTGGTCCCGAGCGAGACGGCGCCGTTCATGGCCTCAAGATCGCCACGGATTGGAACGAGTCGCCGCCCAAACAACTCTGGAAGCACCGCGTTGGCCCCGGCTGGTCGTCGATCATCGTTATCGGCAACCGGCTATTCACCCAGGAACAGCGCGGCGACAACGAAGCCGTGGTTTGCTTCGACGCCGACACGGGCGCAGAGGTGTGGGCCCACGAAGATCCGACGCGGTTCGCCGAATCGATGGGAGGCGTCGGCCCGCGCGCGACGCCAACGTTCGCCGACGGGCGAATTTTCGCCCTTGGCGCCAATGGCATGCTGAATTGCCTCAACGCCGCCACCGGCGAGTTGAGGTGGTCGCACGATATTTCCAAAATGGGCCAATCGGCTGACGGTAAATCGAAGGTGCCTATTTGGGGGTATTCCAGTTCGCCGTTGGTGGTCGACGGCAAGGTGATCGTATTCGCCGGCGGCGGCGGGACCTTCGGAGCGCCCCCGAAGAAGGACGCAGCCAAGGCTGACCAGGCCGAGCCCGCCGACAAGAAACCCGCGACGCCAACGAGCGATCCCAATACGCTCTTGGCCTACGATGCGATGTCCGGCGAGCTGGCGTGGCGAGCCGCCGCTGGCGATCACAGCTACTCGTCGCCGCAGCTGGCCGAGTTCGACGGACAGCAACAGGTGTTGTTTGCCGCGCAGTCGGGGGTCACCTCCGTCGATCCCAAGACCGGCGCCGTCTTGTGGACCATGGATTCCAAAACCAAGGACTACATGCCGTCGCTGCAGCCCCATCCGCTTGCCGAGTCGCACTTCTTGGTCTCGTTCAGCGGCGATACCGGTCTGATCCGCGCCGGCGTCGTGCACGACGGCGATAAGTGGCAGGTCGAGGAAAAGTGGACCAAGACGACAATGAAGCCGTTCTTCAACGATTTTGTCCAATTGGGCGACGCGCTGTACGGTTTCGACGGCAACATCTTCTGTTCGATTGACGCCAAGACCGGCGAGCGTAACTGGAAGAAAGGCCGATACAACAGCGGGCAAGTGGTGCTCGTGGCCGACCAACCTGCCCTCGTGGTGATCTCCGAAAGCGGCGACGCCGTCCTGGTGGCGGCCAACCCCGAGAAGCATGTGGAATTGGGTCGCTTCGCTGCCATCCACGGCAAGACGTGGAACCACCCCACGATCGCCCACGGTCGCCTGTACGTCCGCAACGCTGAGGAGATGGCCTGTTACCAGCTCCAACCGCTGGAGTAATGCGCCTCAGCGTCCGCCTCCACGAAAGGACCAATCCGCATGACCATTCTTGAACTAGTGGTGCTGCTGATCGTCGCCGGCGTGTGCGGCAGCATCGCCCAGGCGATCGTGGGCGTTTCGCGCGGCGGGTGCTTGGTATCCATCGCCTTGGGCTTCATCGGCGCCCTGTTGGGCACGTGGCTGGCCCGCGCCGCCAGTCTACCGGAATTGTTTACGATTGATGTCGGCGGCCAGCCGTTTCCAATTATCTGGTCGATCATCGGCGCCGCCCTCTTCGCTGCCGTGCTCAGTCTCATCAGCCGCGGCGGACGAGTTGAATAGCTTAATGGCGGCCCATGTATACCGGGGACGCGACGTCGTTGTCTTGCCAGCACCTAACGTGCTTCGCAGGCCGGCAAATCGGTCGCCCATGGCCAGGCCGGCGCTTTTCGATCCGCGTCGAGATGCGGATATGCACGCTCGGCGAATATGGCGAGCTTGCCGTCAAACGGGCATTTCGTGACATCTGGCTCTCGTAACAACGCGGAGCAGACAATGACACTTTTAGAGCTGTGCGTGAGGTTACGGTTAGAGAACAGGACAAAGTAACGGATACGGATGAAGAGGCTAGGGAGCGTATGCATCAAGAAGCGGCGAATGAACTCGGCGGTAGAGAGGCGCAGGATCTTGGCTTGTTGATCATCCGCGTAGTCCTTGTAGCGGAAGCTGACCTGCCACTCGCCGAGCTGGAGAATCGCTGATTGGAGATGGCGACTCGGTGCGTGTAGGCGCAGATACTTCAGGACGCAGTTCGGCGAAGCAAACGGACGTTTGGCGTAGACGACCCAGTCGTGACGCGTAGACTGGTTGAGCAGTTCCACGAAGGCGACGCCTCGTTGAGCGGCTTCAGTGGGCCGTGGAATCCCAGCTTGCCGGAAGCGAAGGCCCGTTTCAATAGGGAGATGAATTTCCAAAGGAAGACGAGGCTCAAGATCTTCGCCGGGGCGAAGAACGGCTGGCGGCTTCCGCTAGTATTGCAGTGGACAAAGCGTGAGCGGTCGGGCGACAGGACGCCGACGGTCACGACAGCGTGAACATGCGGATGATGCATCAAGTTCTGCCCACAGGTGTGCAGCACCATCAGGCAACCGATCTGCGAACCGAGATGCTTCGGTCGGCGGCCACTTCCAGCAAGGTCCTTGAAGCGGCGCGGAACAACAGGCCGTAGGCGACTCGCTTGTTCTGTAGCGCCAACGGCGCGTAGCTCATGCGGCAGCGTAAAGACGACGTGAAAATAGGGCACTGGCAGCAGTTCGCTGTCACGCTTCGCCAGCCACGCAGCGCGGGCCATCGCCTGGCACTTGGGGCAATGCGGGTTGCGGCAAGAATTGTATTGAATCTTCTCGTGGCCGCAGTCGCTGCACCTCTGGACGTGCGCGCCCAGGGAGGCGGTGCGGCATTGGGTCACCGCACGGAAGGCCAGACGCTGCTCGCGCGAAAGCGTCGGGCCGTAGCGAGCCAGGAAGCCCGGCTCGCCGTCACGGAAAACGTCAGCGACTTCCAGACGGGGTTTCATCGACTGTTCTGGTTCGATCGAGGCTCGATCAGCGCGATCAGGCTGGGGGCGTCGCGGGCCTCCTGGAGGGAAACGTGCGTGTACAACACGGTGGTGTTGATGCTGCCATGGCCCAGCAGCTTCTGAATCACCCGCAGATTCGTCCCCGACTCCAGGAGGTGCGTCGCGAAGCTGTGTCGTAGCGTGTGCATCGAGATCCGCTTGGTGATGCGGGCCCGCCAGCGCGCCTGCTTCAATACGTGCCCCGGCGTGGCCAGGTCGTATTGCTTGTAGGGCGACGCGCCAGGAAACAGCCACGCGGGAGGGCGATAGGCTCGCCAATACTCCCGCAATAGCTTGAGCAACTCGGGCGTCAGCCGCGCGTAGCGGTCCTTGTGCCCCTTGCCCTGCCGGACGCGGATCACTCTCCGCTCGCTGTCGACGTCCTCGACGCGGAGGTTGAGGATCTCCGAGAGCCTGAGTCCGGCGTCGTAGGCCACCATGAATAGGGAGCGGTGCTTGAGATTCGTGACCACCGAGAAAAGTCGCCGCACCTCGTCGCGGCTGAGCACCACGGGGAGCCTCTGCTCCCGCTTCGGCGGCGGGAGGTCGCCAGCGAGTTCGGACGGCCCAACGTGTCTTGATAAAGATGCCGCAGGGCGTTCAGTTGCAGGACGTACTGGCTCCGCGACAACCCGCGATCGGAGACCAGGTGGACAAGGTACTGGCGGACGTCTTCTTCGCCTAACGCCGCGGGGGATCGCCCAAAGAAGCGGGCAAAGGCGGCGACCGCGTGGATGTACACCCGGATCGTGTTCGGCGAGAAGTTCTTCAACCGCAGGTCTTCGATGTACCGACGTCGCAACGGAGTCATGTCGCCGCCTTCCCGAACGCACCTATCGCGTCACGGAAACGTGGCTTACAAAACCGCAGAGCGCAAATCGGTAGAATCAACACAACCGGTCTGCATCGAGACGTGTTCGCCGAAGAACTCGTGCCAAGCACTTCGGCCTGGCGCTGGGCACAGTCGGCGTGGTGGATGAATCGGCGTTCGTCAAGAGCGGACCGGAAAGTTGCGGCGTGGCGCGACAATGGTGCGGTCGGCTGGGCAAGAAAGAAAACTGTCAAGTCGGCGTCTATCTGATCGGCGTGGCGCCGGCCGGAACGGCGCTGTTGGATCACGGGCTCTACCTGCCGAAAACGTGGGTCGGAGATCGAGAGCTCGCCGAAAGACGCGCGTCCCGGAGGAGGTGAAGTTTCAAACCAAGCCCGAGATGGCGACCGAGCAAATCCGCCGCACGGGCGCAGCGGGGCACGTCGCGTTCGACTGGATTACGGCCGACGAACTGTACGGCCGCGACGGCAACTTCCTGGACGTGCTAGAAGGAGATGGCCAACGATATGTCGTCGAAGTTCCCGTCAACACCAGCGTGTGGACCGAGGATCCGAGTACGCAGATGCGCTCGTGGTGCGGCAACGGCCGGCCGCCGAAGAACCCGCGCCGGGACAGCGTCCGCAGCGTGAAGGAGGTTGCCGAATCGTTGCCGCCCGACGCGTGGCAAGTTCTCCAGTTGCGCAACGGAGCCAAAGGCCCCTTGGCCTTCGAGTTCGCGCGCGTGCGCGTCTGGGCGATGCGACACAAGAAACCGGGTCCGCCCGTGTGGCTCGTGATTCGCCGCAGTCTGGCCGAGAAACCGGAAGTGAAGTATTACGTCTCCGACGCCGACGAGAGCACGCCTCTGGAAACACTGGCTTTGGTCACGGGAACCCGCTGGCGGGTGGAAGAGTTCTTTGAAGACGGCAAAGGCGACTTTGGCATGTCGGACTACGAAGCTCGTGCCTGGACCAGTTGGCGCCATCACATGACCATGGTGGCCCTGGCTCACTTGTTCATGACCACGACCAAACACGAGCTCCAGGAAGAGATGCCCGAGCTGACGTTGCCGCTGGCCCTGGAGCTGATGAAGGCCACGACGTTAGGCGACTGCAAGAAGCTGGCCCTTTACCAGGATCTACTCCACTGGGAGATTGCCCTAGCTGAGTCCTTATCTGGCCACGCGATGAAAAACCTATACTTCAGTAGCGCGCGGATCGATTGCCCATCACAAATCGGTTCCGCGGCGAGATAAGATCGTCGGAAGACTGATATAGAGCAGCCCGGCCGCGCCGGGAGGCTCGATAACGAGTAAGCCGACGTGGTGGAATGCCTCCGGGCGTTCTGCCACGTCGGCTTTTTTCTTTCGGACGTTCGGGATGGCCCGATCCACCAGGAGTCGCCCGATGGAATCCACTGGAACAAGCGAAGCGGTCGAGCAACATGCGGACGAGTTAACTCGCAGCTTGGATACTTTGCGAAATCAAGTCCTCGAAAAACCGGAAGGGCCGGTCGAGTCTCCCGAGCAACCGACGCGAGACTTGGCCGACGAAATCGCAGCGTTGGAGCGACAAGCGCGGGAGTTGGCGCGCAGCGTGGAATCGTCCCGTATCCAGACGCTCCACGAATCTGATGAGAAGATCGAAGCCTTGGAGCTACAAGCGCGCGAGTTCGGCGCAGCGTCGAATCATCGCGAATTCAGACCCTCCAACAATCGGACCGGGAAATCGAAGCGTTGGGACAGCAAGGCGCGATTTGGCCACGTTCGTGGAATCGTCGCGCATGCAGACCCTCATGCAATCCGATGACAAAATCGAAGCGCTCGGGCAGCAGGCGAGGGATTTGGCGACTTCCGTGGAATTGTCCCGCACGCAAACCCTCCTTCAATCGGATGGAAGAATTGAAGCGCTGGGACAACGCGCTCGAGATCTCGCGACCTCCGTAGAAACGGCGCGCCTCCAGACTCTCACAAAATCAGACAAGGATATCGCAGCTTTAGGACTACGCGCTCGCGATTTGGCGACTTCGGTGGAATCGTCGCGTCTCCAAACGCTCAAGCAATCGGATAAGGAAATCGAAGCGCTGGGTCTACAAGCGCGGGACTTGGCGACTTCAGTGGAATCCTCTCGTCTCCAGACCCTTAAGCAATCGGATAAGGAAATCGAGGCGCTCGGGCAACAAGCGCGGGATCTGGCCACATTTGTGGAATCGTCGCGAATGCAGACCCTCATGCAATCCGACGGGAAGATCGAAGCGTTGGGGAAGCAGTCGCGGGAGTTAGCGCGATGCGTGGAAACGTTGCGACTGCAGACCCTCAAGCAATCGGACGGAAAAATCGAAGCGTTGGGACAGCAAGCGCGGGAGTTGGCGGCATTCGTGGAATCGTCGCGCATCGAGACCCTCAACCAGTCGAACAGGGAAATCCTAAAACTCAACGAAGAGCTGGAACAGCGCGTCTTGGAACGCACGGCGCAACTCCAGGCAGCGAACAAGGAGCTTGACGCCTTTTCCTATTCCGTCTCCCACGATCTGCGCGCGCCGCTGCGGGCGATCGACGGCTTCTCTCGCATTGTGCTCGAAGACTACGGCGAGCCCCTGGCTGCCGAAGGAAAAGCCTATTTGCAAATGGTGCGCGACAACACGCGACAGATGGGACAACTGGTGGACGGCCTGCTGGCGTTCGCGCGCTTCGGACGCCAATCGCTCACCAAGCACGCCGTGGACCCGGACAAGATGGTGCGCCGGTGCCTGCAGGAGTTGACGAAAGAACAGGAAGGCCGCCAGGTGGAGATTGTGATCGGCGACTTGCCTTCCTGCCATGCCGACCCGATTTTGCTCAAGCAGGTTTGGACGAATTTGATTTCAAACGCTCTCAAATACACGCGCAAGCGGGAGCCCGCCCGCATCGAAATTGGCAGCCGCACGGAGCCGCGCGTGACGGACAACGGACAGCCTGCGTCTGCGGGCGGAACGGCGCCCGGGGTGATTTACTTTGTCAAAGACAACGGCGCCGGCTTCGACATGAAGTACATCAAAAAGCTCTTTGGCGTTTTTCAGCGACTGCACCGCGCTACCGATTACGAGGGCACCGGCGTGGGCCTGGCCATCGTGCAGCGGATCGTCCAGCGTCACGGAGGCCGGATCTGGGGCGATGCGACGCTTAACGAAGGCGCGACATTTTCATTTACTCTCGGATGAGGAGATTTTCATGGTGGACAACGGCGTCGAAATCTTGATGGTCGAAGACAACGCCAACGACGAAAGGCTGGCGCTGCACGCTTTTCAGCGGCAAATGATCGCCAACAACATCCACGTGGTGCGGGACGGGGCTGAGGCCTTGGAGTACGTCTTTTGCACCGGAGCGTACGCCGACCGCAGGATCGAGAACCCCAAGATGATCCTGCTCGATCTGAAGCTCCCGCTGGTCGACGGCATCGAGGTGCTGCGGCAGATCCGCAACGACCCGCGCACGCGATTGATCCCCGTGGTAGTGCTCACGTCGTCGAGCGAAGAGCGCGACGTCGTCGAGACCTACACGCTGGGCGTCAACAGTTACATCGTCAAGCCCGTGGACTTCGACCAATTCAACGAAGTCGCCAAACACCTGGGGTACTACTGGCTGCTGCTCAACCGCCAGCCAGCTTCCGTGAATGGAACGTCGCCCGAAATAGTCCCGGAACTTGTGAGCACCTGATCATGGCCACGCCGCTTCGCGTTCTGATTCTCGAGGACAACCCCGTCGACTCCGAACTGATGCTGCACACGCTGCGTCGTGCCGGGTTCGACCCCATCGCCGACCGAGTGGAGACCGAACAGGACTTTCGGGATCGCCTGGAATCGGCCCCGGAAGTCATTCTCGCCGATTTCACCCTGCCTGAGTTCAGCGCCCTGGAAGCCCTGGAGATCCTGCAAGAGTGTGAGCTGGAGATTCCTTGCATCATCGTATCCGGGACCATCAGCGAGGAGGGCGCGGACCAGTTGAAACACCAGGGCGCGGCAGACTACATCGTGAAAAACGACGTGGGGCGCCTAGGCCAGACGGTGAAACAGGCCCTGAGAAAAAAGCTACTGCGCGACGGGATGCGCCAGGCGGACCAATTGCTTTGGCGCAACGGCTCCCACGTTGAAATGAAGCCAGTGGGGAAGTCCATGACGGCCGAAGCCACGCACGCCAAACCCTGCACCGTGCTGCTCGTCGAAGACAATCTAGCGGATGCAGAACTTGCGATGCATGCCCTGCGCTACGCCCGCGAGGCGTCGTTTCATGTCGAGCACGTCAGTGAACTTGCCGCGGCGCTAGTCCGTCTGGCTCGCGACGACATCGATGTGGCGCTGGTAGATCTCTCGTTGCCCGACTCCAGCGGCATAGAAACGTTTCAAGCGATCCGCGCGGCCGCCCCAGCCGTTCCGATCGTCATGTTGACCGGCTCGGACGACGAGCAAATCGTGCTCGAAATGCTCCATCAAGGCGCTCAGGACTACTTGCTCAAGCACGAGGTGGAACCGAAACTCCTGGCGCGCTCGCTGCGCTTTGCCATCGAACGTCAGCGAACCGCGGCGCTCGAGTCGTGCATCGAGCAGTTGGCCGCGGCCCAGACCCTGCTGAAAAAGAAGAACCGCCGGCTGGCGAAATTGAATCGCACGGCGCACGAGTTTGTCGATAACGTGTCGCACGAGTTCCGCACGCCGCTCACCGTGATCAAGGAATACGCCTCGCTGGTCAAGGACGGCGTGGTGGGCGCTGTGTCCGATGAACAGAAGCAAATGTTGAGCGTTGTAGAGGACCGCGCCGACGACCTCAATACGATGGTCGATGACATGCTAGATGTCAGCAAGCTGGAGGCCGGCCTGCTGGGAATCGATCGCAAGAACTGCCAGGTGGCGGAAATCCTCGCTCACGTGTGGCCAGCACTTGAGCGCAAGGCCGCGGTCAAAGGAGTGCAGCTCGACTTTGATGTCGATCCGCTCCTGCCGGCCGTGTTTTGCGATCCGGAGAATGCGGGCCGCGTCCTCATCAATCTAACCACCAATGCCATCAAGTTCTGCGGTCAGCCGGGGCGTGTCTGGCTGAACTGCCACGGGGAGCTCGACGGGACGGGCGTCACCCTCAGCGTGAGCGACAACGGAAACGGCATCAACTCCGAGAATCAGCGAGCGATCTTTCGCCGTTTCAAGCAATTGGGCGAGTCGATTCGCTCCAGCACCAAGGGATTCGGACTCGGGCTCAACATCGCTAAGGAATTAGTTGAGTTGAACCTGGGCGAGATTACGGTAGAAAGCCAGATCGGCCGCGGCAGCACGTTTTCCTTCACGCTGCCGCCGGCCGACCCGCCCGAGGTGCTGCGACGGTACTTGAAGCGGACCAAATACCTCCGCAACGGTTCGTCTAAGCTTGCGTTAATCCAGGCCGATGTGGATGACTTAACGAGCGCCACCCTGGCTGACGACGTTTACGGTTTTATGGGCGGTCTGCTGGGCTCTGCCGACCTGTTGTTCCGCATCGGGCCGGCGCGGTGGCTTGTCGTCTTGCCGGTCGCCGAGAGCGAGATCGCCGCATTCCGTGAGCAAGTCGGAAAGGCAATTAGCGAGGCGAATCGCAATCGGTTCGGCGAGCCGCTGCCCGACATCCGCTTGGAGGTCCTGGGCGAGTGGCGTGCGACCGACGATCCAGACGAGATTCTAAACCGGCTTTCCGCCGCGCTAGAGCCCGCGGGGGCCGTTTTCGCCTGACGAGCACACCGCGCGGAGCGGGTCAGCTCTCGTCAATCACGTTGCGATGCGGCTCAGTGAGCGACTGCAACGCAAGCGTGACGACGAGCCCCACGAGGCTCAGCAGCCACACGACGCCCGCGGCGGTGTTGATGTGGCCGATGACGGTCGCCGCCGGAGCGTCGCCCATCGCCTTGAGCAGGCCAGCCACCCACCAGAGCAGCGACTGCACCAGCGGTAAAGCGAGCGCCACCACGACGAGCCAGCGCACTGCATTGCGGAGCGTCATAGCCGTCAAACTCCTCGCAAAAGGCCCAATCTTCCCTTCCGCAGTCACGAAGTGTCAAGACTAGCGAGTAATTGCGTAGTGGTTCAATGTTCAACGAACGCGCCAAGTCGCCAAAGTTTGATAAAGCAACATCTCTTCTGTAATTTGGCGGTTTGATTTGGGGGCGGATCAGTAGGTTTCCATGGAGAGATAGGATCGGTTGGTTTCCCAGTCTTCGCTGATTTCCATGAGGACGGCGGTGACGAGTCGCAGGGCGCTGTGCTCGTTGGGGAACAGCGTGGCGACTCGGGTGCGGCGTTTGATCTCTTTGTTGATGCGTTCCAGCGAATTGGTGGTTCGCAGCTTGCGGCGATGGGCCGCGGGCAGACTGAGCACGGTGAGCGATTCAGGGACGTTCGCCTCCAGCCAGGCGGCCAGCTTGGGCGCCGCCGAGGCGTACTTCGTAACGAGCTGAGCGAGTCGTCGGTCGGCCTCGGCTCGATCGCCGGCGTCCAGGACGCTGCGCAGATCGCGGGCGACCTCGCTCCGCATCGCCAGCGTGGGAACGTAGTGCAGGGCGTTTTGAGCCAGGTGGAACTGGCAGCGTTGCCACGGCACGCCGGCGAACCGCGCCTCGCGGGCGGCTTCCAGCCCGGCGTGATCGTCGCTGACGATGTACCGCACGCCGTGCAGGCCGCGGTCCTGCAGCGAGGCCAGGAACTCGCGCCAGTGGACTTCGGCCTCCGACAGCGAGACGCTCACGCCGAGAATGGATCTCCCTCCTTCGGGCGTGACGCCGATGGCGACCAGCACGGCGCAGGAGACGACCGCTCCGCCGTGGCGAATCTTCTCGTAGCGGGCGTCGAGGATCAGATACGGCGTCTCGCCCAGCGGGCGGTTCCGCCAGGCCGCCAGTTCCTCGTCGAGCAAGGCCGCGGCGCGGCTCACCTGGACGCTGCTGACGTCCAGCCCGCACAGTTCCTGGGTGATGGCGGCGACCTTGCGCGTGGAGACGCCCTGGACGTACATCTCGGCCACGGCCAGCTTGAGGGCCCGTTCGCTCCGCTCGCCCCGCTCCAAGACGGTGGGGTAAAACTCGACGCCGCGCGTCTGCGGGACTTGAAGCTCAAGCTTCCCGAGCCGGCTGGCGACCGTCTTGGGCTTAAAGCCGTTGGCGTGGCCGCGACGCTCGCGGGTGCGCTCGTAGGGTCCGGCTCTCAGGGCTTCGCTGCGCTGGAGCTTCATGGCTTCGTTCAGCAGAATCTCCATGGCCTGAGACATGCCTCCGAAGCCGTGGTCGGCGAGCAGTTGGACGATCGCGTCGAGTTCGGTAGATTGCGTCTGGCGGGTCATGCGTGCTTCCTTTCATTGCTTAGAGCACAACGAATAGGAAACCGTCTTGGCCCGTCCCTTTCAAGCCGCTCGCCACGCGAGGCGATCGCTTCCGCTACGGTCGCTGCGCTCCCTGCGCTCCAGCGATCGCCTCGCGTGGCTTTTACAGAACAAATGATGCACTAACCAAAGTTTTGACCCTATCCCGCGTTGGGTCACAATGAAAACATGCTCCGGCATGTCGCCAAACAGCCGAACTCCGCCGTCCTCGCGCACCTTGTCGTGATCGCGGCGCTTGTTGCGGGCCTGTCGACTGCGTGCCGGGGGCAGACCGTTCGCCTCAAAGACGGCCGCTCGCTGATCGGGAAAATCGCCAAAGTCTCGGGCATCAATGAAAACCCTGAATCGCCTGCGAACCAGACCGTCGAGGCGGCCACCGCGCCCATTGTGCTGGTCGACGACGAGCTGCGGCGGGTCTTCGTCGCCAAGGCGCAAATTGCCCAGATCGTCGACCAGGCCCCTGAAGCGCTGGTGAAGATCACCCCCTGGCAAAACCCGTCGTATGGAGCGGCGAAGCTGATCGGCGTCGGTCCGAGCCTCGGCATCACGCCATTCGACGAGTTCGGCCGGCGGATTTACGAAATGCAAACGGCCGACGGGCCGCTGTCCGTCGTGCAGGGCATCACCGAGTTGACGCCGCGCTACGCGAAGGTCGAAGCGCTCGTGGGCCCGCCGCGGGCGATCACCTGGGACATGCGGATCGCCACCAGCTCGATCCCCCGCGACTCGCTGGCCAAGATTATCGCCAAGGCCATCCCCCAGGACGACCCGCAACAACGGCTGCAGGCCGTGCGGTTTTACATCCAAGCGGGACGGTTTCACGAAGCGCGAGACGAGCTTCAGCGGATCATCGAGGAGTTTCCAGATCTGAAGGATCTCGAAAACGAGCTCGGGTTGCTGCGCCAGAAGGCGGCGACGATGCTGTTGGCCGAGCTGCAAATGCGGCGCACCGCCGGGCAGCACAAGCTTGTCAAGGCGCTCTTGGCAGACTTTCCGACCGACGCGACTTCGAGCGAGACGCTGGCCGAGGTCCGTCAGCTCATCGCCCAGTACGAGCAGGCCGACAAGCGGCTGGAGCGCATCGGCCAGTCGCTGCAGGCGACCGTCGCAGCGATCGCCGATCCTGACAACCGCGGCCTGGCGGCGCCGGTGGCTGAGGAGATTGTGCACGAGCTGAGCCACAACAATGTGGATCGCCTGGCGCCGTTCGTCCAGCTGCTCGACGACGCCTCGCTGAGCGCCGACGAGAAATCGGCGCTGGCCATCAGCGGTTGGCTCTTGGGCTCCGAGGGCGCCGAGCGCGACCTTGCGCTGGCGATGTCGCTGGTCAAGGTCCGCGACGCGGTGCTGCGGTACCTGCGGGAGCCGTTGGTTAACGAGCGACAGGCGATCGTCGAGTCGTCGCTCAGCTCCGAGTCGATTTCTGTTGAGCGGCTGGCCCGGCTCATCGCCCACATGAAGCCGCCCTGGCACGATCCGGTGCAAGCCTGCGCGTCCTGACGGGTTTCTTGAGCTCTCGGCGCCTGGGCAGACTGAGGACGGCGACTTCAGATACGTCGTCCAGTTGCCGCCCGAGTACGACCCGTACCTTCGATACCCGACGCTCGTTGTGCTCAACGGGGCGTACAACTCGCCGACGGACGAGCTCGACTTCTGGGCCGGCTCGCCGCCTGCGATCGAGGCGACGCCGGCAACAGCGGACGGTCAGCCGGCGGCGGCTAAGCCGCAAGCGGGGGGCATTCGTCGTGGGCATGCTATGCGTCATGGGTATATCACGCTGGCGGTCGACTGGCAGAAGCCGCACCAGTTCGAGTACGAGTTCACGGGCCGCGAGCACGTGGCGGTGCTCACCTCGCTGCGCGACGCCACGCGGCGCTTCAGCATCGACGCCGATCGGGTGTTCATCACCGGCCACGACATCGGCGGCGAAGCGGCGTGGGACCTGGCCCAGTCACACCCCGACCTGTGGGCCGGCGCCATGCCGTTCGTCGCCCGCGCCAGCAAGTACCTGGTTAACTACTGGGAGAACGCCAAGTACGTGCCGATGTGCTATGTCGCCGGCGAGCTCGACGGGCGGACCATCGCCGAGAACGCCGCGGTGTGGGACCGGCAGGTTCGCGATCGCGAGTTCGACGCCACCGTGGTCGAGTACCGCGGCCGCGGGCATGAGCCGTTTCACGACGAAATCCTCAACCTGTTCGACTGGATGGGCCGCAAGACCCGCGGCAAGCCGCCGGCCCAGTTCGAGTGCAAGTCGCTCCGGCCGTGGGACAACTTCTTCTGGTGGCTGGAGTGCCGCGACTTTCCCGAACAGTTCATGATGCACCCCACCGACTGGTCGGGCCGCCGAGCCCGGCCGGCGCAGGTCGAAGGCAAGATTCAGTCGGAGAACCGCTTGTTCGCCAAGAGCGCCGCGAAGCAGACGACCATCTGGCTGAGCCCCGACATCGTCGATTTCTCGAAGCCCATCCGAGTGACGCTCAACGGCCGCAAGCTGGCGCTGCCCGAGGTCGGCGTGCATCCCGATGCGCTGGTGCTGCTGGAGGACGTGCGGACGCGCGCCGACCGGCAGCGGCCGTTCTGGGCGAAGCTGGAGGCGAAGTGAGGGCGGTGCAGGCTGGAGGCTGGAGACCGGAGGCTGGAGGCTAGAGGTTTGAAGGCGGCGTCTGGCTTGGCGCGACCACCTGCGGACTCCAACCTCCTGTCTCCGGACTCCCCTTTCTGCGGTTTTGCGGGCTGGATAGGGGTCCCAAATCAGAGACCGCAGAAGGCCCAGATTTTGCGCGGCGCCCTGGGGAGTCGACTCGGCGAATTGCGGGGTCCGACAGAAACGCGCTGACGGCATTAGTCGGCGAGTTCTGCGTTTTCCGGCGGGCTGACCGAGGCCTCAAAAGGACGCGCTTCATCGGTTCGCGTGGCACGCTCCGGGTCCTCGATAGGCGTGGTATGCGTGATGCTGGACCACGCCCTGCGGCGGACCTTAGGCGTGCCACCCAAATGTGCGCACTGTCCCCTCTGGCTGACGGCTGAGAGCTGACAGCTAAGAGCTTCTTTCCGAATTGTCAAAGAGCTTGTGTACACGCGCGTACAGTATGGCAGCCTAGCAGAGTGCGCGGCCATTTTCAGCAACTTTTTTTGCAGAATTATGGCGATCAGGCACGTAGTCAGAATAGATCGGGCAAAATCGGATTTCACGCCAAGGCGCGAAGCCGCAAACGAAGGAAGAACTCGCAACACTAGTGCGCCTATTGGCCTGTTCTCTCCGCTGTGGCTATATTTCCGACAGCGGTCTCGTGGTGAGGGCGGGCAACGGAGCTTAGTCGTTAGGCGATAAGTGACTCCATACCAAGTAAATGTTGCTGCTGAGGCGTACGCTGCCGTCGTCATGTCGCAAGCCGGCTACGATGTGGCGATGCAATACGGGACTACTCAGCCAGATTGGGACATTCTCGCCACCAAAGGGCAACGTACACTCAAATTGCAAGTGAAAGGCACTCAAAAGCACGGATGGGGACTGTTTCAAAGTTACCTTCGTAACGCCGACTACCATGGCGCTCTCGACTTGTGGCAGGCCTGGCAAATCCCTGACATCGTTTATTTCTTTGTTCAGTTCAACAGCGTTGGGGTTGCGGCCGCGCCTCGCTGCTATTTGGCAAGGCCGAGCGAAATCGTCGCGCACATGCGTACGACACGCGGGTCATGCCTACACTGCGTTACGGGAGAACTTTACGTACGCTAGTGGAGTTGGCGCAGGTTACACGGATATTGTTCCCGCAAGCTGGTTGATATCGCAGACGCGGATCGATGAGATATGAATCGCCTTAACAAGGCGCTGTGGTTGACGAGAAGGGCCTGCACACGGCGTGCTGCTGTTGCGGCATTTCACTGTTCGCGTCGCAGCACTTGCTCCAATCAGGTCAAGCGGGCGTTTTGGCGTTTCTTCCTTCGGATCGGTATACTGGTGTTCTATCTCGCGGGCTTGAGGGCGGGCAACTGAGGTTGGTCCTTAGCCGTATAGCACAAGCTGTCCACGCATGTCCGATACGAAACGCATCGAATCCAGTCGCGCATATGAGCCTAGCCGTAGACGTGATGCGACAGTCGACAGCGACCGGGCCAAAGGTGGGTGCGGTCATTGTTTCAAACGGCAGTGTTATCGCGACAGGCTATCGCTCGGCAGGAATTCATGCAGAACGAGCGGCGATTGAACGAGCGTTAGCTTCGGGAACCGATTTGAGAGGGGCCGAGCTATATACAACCCTGGAGCCCTGTATTCGGCTCGAGGCGAACCGGGAATCCTGCGCCGAGCTGATCATCCGAGTCGGAATCTCAGCCGTATACATCGGAAGATACGACCCAAACCCACAAATATATCGAGCTGGATGGCGCATGTTGAGGAACGCGGGCGTGAAGTTACTTGACTTCGAAGCCGCACTCCGAAAGCAGATCGATGAAGTGAACAGCACATTCGCCGAGCATTTCACTTCTGGAGTTGGCCCGTCAGGGGGTGCAAAGTTCGACTACCAACTCAATAGAGGGAACTTTGAGATTCGCTTCTCGGAGACCGACGCGCGAAGCCTCGTTACCCGTTGGACGCACCGAAGCCCCGACTCCATATACGCGTATGCATCGCGGCCGGCGCAAGTTGCCCTGGCACGATATGCGGCAGAGTTCCACGAGATTGATGACCCCGGCGCGTTTGATTTCAACTACACGGTCCCCGTCCACTTGAATGAGGTAGCAGTATTCATGTCAAATGCCGGCGCGGTGCTCGTAAAGGTGCTGCAAATAGATGCTGGCCACGGCAGTAAAGCCTCGCAGCGCTTCGTGAGGATCCAGTATGAAGTTAGAGCGCAAGATGGCTAGCTAATCGCTGCGCATGACCGGCGCCGCCATGTTGATTTTCTTGACATGAAGCCTGTCGAAGTGGGCAAGAATGTGTGCTTGGCCGTTAGGCTTCAGGATCGTGCAGCGACGCTTTGGCATTCTGATTTTCGCGGTGTATAAACTTCATGCAATCCTGCCACTTTGTTCTGGCGGGCAATTGCGATTTGGCGTTAGCTTTCGATGACTTCTGATCTCCTGGCGCATTTCTTGCGTCGCACCGACATCATCGATTGGGACCATCCCGCCGTGCTGCGGCAGGCGGGCGAGCTTGCAGGCGGCGAGCCGATCGAGGTGGCCGGGGCATGCTTTGAGTGGGTGCGCGACGAGGTGCGGCATAGCTCCGACTTCCGCGTGAATCCGGTCACCTGGCGAGCTTCTGACGTTCTGCTCCACCGCACGGGGTATTGTTATGCCAAAAGTCATCTGCTCGCCGCACTGCTGCGAGCCAACGGTATTCCCTGCGGCTTTTGCTACCAACGACTAAGCGTTGGAGGGGACGGGCCGCCTTACTCGCTGCACGGATTCAATGCTGTTCACCTGCCGCAGCATGGCTGGTATCGAGTGGACGCGCGGAAATCGAGCCGACGTTGACGCTCAATTCACGCCGCCTGTTGAGCGGCTGGCGTTCGCGATTCAATCGTCAGAAGAGATGGAATTTGCGGAGATTCTGCAAGACCCTCTCGAGTGCGTCATTGCTGCATTGCGTGGCAGTGAGACGTGGGAGGCTGCGTTGGCGTCGCTCCCTGATATATCTCCGCACGAATTCGTGCGCTCGGCCTAACGAGGCGCTCCGGTTGACGAGCAGGGTTTGCCTTCCGTGCGCTGGCGTTGACGCTCCGCACGGTTCGCGTCGAGGTTCTTTACGCCAACGGCGTTGCGTATTTTAGCCCAGGGTTGTTCGCCCTTGGCGAACTACCCTGGGCCTGCCATGCCCGACCGTCCGTTTACGCTGAAGGCGTTACATCAGCGCGTCGGACGCGTTTCTCCGCTGCAGTCCGCGACCGCCGGCGGCGGCTTTATGGTAGAATGGCGGGCAACTGAGTTTTTTTGTTAGGCACCTGACAAGCGTCGACACTGTGTACAGGCTCGTCATTCTGCTCGTGAGCGCCATTGCCGGATGTGCCGGCGGCGGCGGCAGCGTTCACCTGCCGCCGCAAGTGATTCACTATGGTAAACCGACGACTCTTTCGCTTGAACTTACCGCTTGGGGCGCCGGTTCGGGCAAACTCAGCAATCGTTATACGCAGATCGCGTGTCACTACCGACCTGCGAATACGAGCTCGTTCACCGCAGTCACTGCTACCATTAGGTCCGAGACGTCAGATCGACTAATTGTCGATGTAATTCTGCCGCCCTTTCGTCCTGCCGATGGAGTCTTTGTAGAATACTATTTCGACATGAATTTTGACGGTCATTACAACAAGAGAAACGTCGAGAGGGCGTCGCTCCAATAGGGCCTGACAATTCGCGGCAGTTGACCCTGCGGTCTGTCGGCAGTTTCCGTCGTTCCCTTCGGTCAAGTTATCCGGCTCTTGACGCTGCTCGCCGCGAGCAGGGCAACTGAACTTGGTCGTTAGGCGTGCGCGAGTCGCCGTTGGGAGGTAAGATGTCCTCCGACCGCTTTATCTGCGAGTACAGCCTGCTGGCGCTGAACGGCCTCTTGGCCCGGAACTCGACGCTGTCGGGGCTCCGGTCGTCGGTGCTGTCCTACCCCGAGGACCGCGCGAGGGAAGGACACGTGGTGGAGGACATGTTGCGAGTTGTGGACGCTTTTTCCGAGTTCGGCTCCCTTGCGGCCGAAGTCCGAAGGCGGGTTGAGGAGCGCGGGGGCGAGCAGGCGATGGCGGAGCACCGCGAGCAAATGGAGTTCGACGAGTTCATGTCGGGTTGGGACGAGTAGACGGGGCGGACGGCCGAACCCGGCGACGCCATCGCCGGCTTTCTCGGGAGATTAGCGGACCGCGCTGACTTCCGTGGCGGAGGGCGCACCGCGCGGGCTTGGGGGGACTGCTTGGTGAGGGTGGCGCCGACGATGAACCAGCCGTCGTCGGTCGAGCGCACCGCGGTGCCCATCGGGCTGAAGTAGCGGCGGACCATCTCGAAGTTCGGCAGGGCGCGGCCGTCGATCTTCTGCTTGCGAAGTACGCCCTCGTCTTCGTCTTCGGGCGTCGTCAGCATGCGGTTGAGCACGCGGGCCAGCAGCGTTTCGGACTCCGGCATCTTGCCTTGCCGCAAGAGTTCGTAGGTGGGGCGGTAGGCCTCGTCGGTCCGCACGAAGCAGCGGGCGGCCACGGGACCGGTGATCAGATTGTCGAGCGAGAGCTGCACTTGCGCAAAGTCGCCGGATTCGGGTAGCGTCTCGCCTTGGGCTTTCTTGGCGAGCACCTGCTGCAAGGAATTCGAGGTGGGAGGCCATGAACATCTGCCCGCCAGTGACGCAGACGGCCGAGGTGGACATGGCGGCCAGCTTCCCGCCTTCGCCGGCGGGCTGCTCGGCGGGGGTGAGCGGGTCGAGGGCGATTTCCAGCTCGGGCACATCATTTTCAGGCGGCAGGACTTCCCAGACGGTCTTGCCTTCGAACTCGCGCTGGTGGGCGTTGGGATCGGCCTTCATAAACTTCTCGATCGCCGCAGCGACCTCGGCTTCGTCCTTCACGTCGACGACGATGAGGAACCGCTCGCTCTTGGTCGTGATCGGCGTGTCGTAGTCGGTGATCACTGACACGCGGTCGGCCAGGTGCTTGATGAACTCGTCGCGGACCCGCACCTGCGGGCCGTACGGGTCCTTCTCGAGACCTTCGATCACGTCGCGGAAGGCGTTGTCGTAGCCGGCCAGGGCGTCGAACAGGGTGCTGAAGTGCTCGAAGGCGTTCTGAACGTCGAGGTTGAACGTGCGGTAGCTGGCCAGCTCGCGGGGAATCCAGGCTTGGGGGGTGAGGTTGTTGCCGTTGGGAAACCGCAGCATCCGCATGGCCAGGCGATACTTCTCGGGATTGCCCGCCAGGCCCGGGGCGTACACGTAGGAGCGGTGCAGCATCTCGAAGGAATCGTAAAGGGCCAGGTTGACGTACCCGCCGACGCCCAGGATGGCGTCGAATCCCTGGTCTTCGAAGATGCTCACGTAGTCCTTGCCGTGGCGGGTTGCGGGGTCGCTGCGGTCGAGGCTCCGCATGGCGTGGGCGTAGTTGAAGGGGTCGACGAACCAGCGCACTTCGGGCTTCAGGTCGCCCGCCTCGGCGCCGACCTGCTGCATGATCGTTTGGTAAGCCTTCACGTCGGCCAGGCGGTCGCCGGGGCCTTGGCCGAAGCGGGGGATCATTTCCTCGGCCTGCACGCGGCTGTCGGTGGCCACGAGCATGTCCTGGTGGACGAAGAACACCGCCTGGTGGGCGATGTCTTTGTCGTTCTGCGGCGGAATATTGTAGAGGGTGAGCTGGACGCCGCTGGAGTCGACGGTGGAGCGCTTGGCCTTGCGCTTCGTGAGGTCCTGGTCGATTTTCGTCAGGAAGGCCTTAACGGCGTCGGCGCGGCCGTGGACGTCGATCGTCAGCGCGATCGCGGCGGGGGCCTTTTCCTGTTCGATCAGGCCGACGCCGATTTCGCCGGCGGCCACCGCCTTGACGTCGTCGAGGTCGATGCCCAGCTTGTCGTTGGCGCCGGACATCTTGCGATTGAACTGCTCTTTAATGCTCTCGACGAACGGCTTCATGGCCTCGTCGCGCATCAACTGGCCGTACTGGGTCTGCTCCCAATGCTCGTTGAGCGCACCCAAGTCGCCGATCGACGCGAAGCCCCGCGTGTTGGCGGGCATCAGGGAGTCGCTGGGAACCACGGCCGACGCGGAGGAAGCGCCAAGAACGGTTCCTACCAGCACTAGCACGGCACAGGGAGTAATGCGTTTGGTCAAGGGGATCGTTCCTGGTTCGGTAAGATGGCGTACTGGGCCAGTCCGCATTCGGGGCGACTTTAATGGTTTATCGGGCGGCGGACAACGGTTATCTTCCCCGTGCTAGCTGAGCGGTCAGGGATTACCCAGGGCGGTTTACGGGCGTCCGTGGAAAATCTGGAACAACGGGGATAGGCGGACGCATTGCGGAGCGGGTGCATCGTGCTCTCTATAGCGGATGTCAGCTCACAATGTCACGCCGCCGCTGCAAATAATCCCACACGACGTAGCGGTCGAGATCTTTCCCGGCGGTAAAAAATACGCGGCCCTTGGTCGACTCGGCCAGCCGAAAGGCAAATCGCACGTCCTCCTCGCTCTGCGACCAACTGGGAATCAGAAACATGTTGATCGTGACGCCCTCCCGGCGGCATAACTGGCCCTCGCGCATGCGTGGCCTCTTCGGTCCGCGGGTCGGGCGGGTAGAGGAGGTACAGCATGTGCCCCTCGAAGTGGGCGGTCGGGAGGCCGTCGGTAATGAGCACGATTTGACGATTGGGCGTGTCCTGCGTGCTGAGCAATCGGCGCGCCGTCGCTAAACCGTGCTGAAGATTCGTGAAATGCGGGGGGACCTGAAACTCGCTGACGTCGTCGCGGCTCATGTCGGCCCGCAGGCGGACAATTGGGTCGTAGACGGTCACCGGCTTCGGCATCAGCTCGACCAGTTTGGCCCGGGGCACCACCTTGGCGAAGCTGTAGACCTCGACGAACTGCAGGAAGTCGCCGGGGTACTCGCTGCGGATCAGGCCTTCGAGGGCGAGCGCCATGCGCTTAACGTTGATGTACTGGCCCGCGTAGCGCATCGAGCCGCTCATGTCCATGAGCACGCAGGTGGCGCACTTGGGGGCGTTGCGCGTGCGGTGGATTACGAGGTCGTCTTGGCTGAGGCGGACGGGCGTGCCGGGGCCGTTGCGAACCAGGGCGTTGACGAATGAGCCGGGAATGTCGAGGTTGGCCACCGAGTCGCCGAATTCGTAGGGCTTGACGGCCTGCAACTCGACGGCGCCTTCGCCCAACGTGGGCGCCTGGTGCCGGCCGGTGCGCGACGGGGCCAGCTCGCTGAACAGCCGCTCCAGCAGCTTCCCCTGAAAGATGCGATACGCCTTGGGCGTGAGCCGAAAATTGCCGCCGCGTTGTTCGAGGCCCTGCCGCTCGGCGATCTCGCGGAGGTAATCCTGGATCTGTTGCTGCAGGGCGCTGAGCTGCTCGATGTCGCCGGGCTCCGCGAACTCGGCGAGGGCCTCCATGTCGATGACGCCGATCTGCGCCGTCTTGCGGGCTTCCTCCAGTTGCTTGATCAGCTCGTCGATGCGCTCCAGCTCCTCCTTGATCTCGATGGCCTGCGGCACGGTCATCGACTCGCGGCCGGTGAACTGGTACTTGGAGGCGAGTTGCTCGATTTGATATTTGTTGGCCAGGGCCTCGATCAACTGCATCAGGTGGCGCGCGAACGGCGACTGGTCGTCGCCAGCGGCGTACCACAGTCGCTCCAGCTCGCGGATTTGCTCGCGGGCGACGGCGTGCTGGAATCGGTCGCGGAGATTCTTCGGCGGATGCATGTCCTGCGGCGCTGGCAATAGGCCTTGGCGGCGCACTTCGTGACTTTGCCCGTTTCGTAGCGCTCGAGGATTTTGCGCTTGCGCTCCTCGAGGATCGCCAGCAGGGCGTCGATGCTGGGCCCGAGACCGGCGATCTGGCTGGGGTCGATGCGGACGGCGCGGGCGAGCTCCTCGGGCGTGAGCTCGCGGTGGTCGCCGTACATGAGCATGTGCTCGAAGGCGCTCGACACCAGGTCGGGCCCGCCCGGCTGCGTGGGGCTGGGGAAGCGCTTCGGGTCGTACTGCTGGTACGCGTGGATGACGCCGCCGAGAGTCTTGCGATTGGCCATGAGAGTCACCGAGTCGAGCTGGCCGCGCGGCGTGCTAACGGGGGTGCATCCGCGTTAATCATAGCAGGCCAGTCGCGCAGGCACAGGACGGGGTCGCGTGGCATGCCCTCGTCCTCGTGGGCATGAGCGTTTCGATCCGACGTCGCCACGGCGGCGGACCTCCGAGGCCGTGCCGCCCGGCCGGGTGGCATGTCGTCGTCTTCGTCGACATGTCTGGAGCGCACGGAGAACATGTCCACGCGGACGAGGACATGGCACGCGGCGGGTGCTCGCCGGCTGTTGCGACTACAGCAGCGGGCCCATCAGGCGAGCGAAGTTTTCGAGCGTCTGACGCATCTTGGGCCGGGCTTGGTACGCCGTCAGGTCCAAGAGCTGCGAGCGGTCGATGTACGACTGCTGCAGCTCGCGAATTTTGCTGGTCAGTTCGTGGTTGTAAACTGCTACGAGGATTTCGAAGTTCAGACGAAAGCTGCGCGGGTCGAGGTTTACGGAGCCGAACAGCGAGTGGGCGCCGTCGACCGTGACGCTCTTGGTGTGCAGCAGGCCGTCGCCGAAGAGCGCGATGTGCACGCCGGCCTCGAGCAGCTCGGCCTTGAAGGCGCCGCTGGCGTAGCGCACCAGCCGTGAATCGATTCTGGCGGGCATCACCAGGATCACCTTCACGCCGCGCCGCGCCGCGGCGACCAGCGCCATGCTCAGCGATTCGCTGGGGACGAAGTAAGGCGTCGTGAGCACCACTTCGCGGCGGGCCGAGAACACGGAGGTGATCAGGACCTGCTCGACGGATCCGCGCGCCAGTTGCGGCCCGGTGGGCATGACCTGCAGGGCGCAATTGCCGCGGAGCGGCTGGGGCGCCGCGTCGCCGGTGGCTTGCAGTTCCTCCAGCGTGTCGTTGCCGTCGACGTACCAATCGGAGAGGAAGGTAATTGCCAGGGCTTCGACGGCGGGGCCTTCGACGCGGATCATGGCGTCGATCCACTGCCCGACGTCGGCGTCGCGCTTGAACAGCCGCGGATCGGCCATGTTCGAGCTGCCAGTGTAGGCGATGCGGCCGTCGATGATGGCGATCTTGCGGTGCTGGCGGAGATCGAATCGCACGACCAGGGTGCGCCACAAGCTGCCGGGCAGGGCGATGCGGACCTCGGCGCCGGCCTGGCGGAGCCGGCGGGGGAACTCGCTACGGAGAAAGGCGCGGCTGCCCATGGCGTCGACCAGCACGCGGCACACGACGCCCCGCTCGCGGGCGCGGAACAGCGCCTCGACCACCTCGTCGGCGATGCCGCCAGGTTCCCAGATGTAGAACTCCAGGTGCACGGTGCGCTCGGCGGCGTCGATGTCGGCGATGATCCGTTCGAACAGATCGAACCATTGGGAAATCAGCTCGACCTGGTTGCCGCCTACCGCGGGGACGCCGATCGTTTTTTCGCAAAGCTTGGCGATGGGCTCGAACTCGTCGTCGAGCCGCGACCAGTCAACCAGCCGCCGCTCGGGGAGCGTGGCCAACCAGCGGATGATCGGCGGATATAGCTGCAGGAAGCGGCGCTCGCGGCGGCGGCCCAGGCGCAGCTCGCCGAACATGAGGTACGCCAGGATGCCGACCACGGGAAAGACGAAGATCACCATGATCCACGAGAGCGTTTCGCCCGTCGGGCGGGCCTGGCCGACGATGCGGAGCGACAGCACTACTTGCAGGGCGAAATGCGCCACTGCGCCAACGCTGAGCCAGAACGGCCAAGAGGTCAGTGGATCGATGAAGGCCAGCGGCATGAGAAAGAAAACTTACTCCACAATGCCTTATTTCACCACGACGACACGACGAGCACGACGTAAGCGGAGTAGATCGTGGAATTGACAGGATAACAGGATGATCGGGATCGATAGGATGAAGAAGTCATGGATTCATTGATCCTGTTCATCCTGCCCATCCTGTTATCCTGTCAGTTCCGTTGTCCTTCGTCGTGCCCGTCGTGCCGTCGTGGTGAAGCCGGTTCGCCGTTTGGTTCAATCGTTCGAAAGTTCGAAGTCGACGATGACGGGCAGGTGGTCCGAAGCGCGCTGCGCCACCTGAATGTGCCCAGCAAAGGCGCCCGCGGGGCGCAGGGCGCCTCGATAGAATACCCGATCCAGGCGCCGCAGGGGGGCGATGGCGGGAAAGGTGCGCACCTGGCCGCTCGCCAGTTGGAAGCCAGCGGGGCGCATCACGCGGCGGCCCAGATTGCCCCACACGTCGTTGAAATCGCCGGCCACGATCATCGGCGTCTCGTTGTGCATGCCGTGGAAATAGCGGTCAGCCAGCAGTCGGCGGAGCTGGATCTGCCGCTCGAACCCTGCCAGCCCCAGGTGGACATTGGCCAGCGCCACAGTCCGCGTATGTTCCCCGACCGCGACATGAAACCGCGCGATGAGGGCGGCGCGCCGTTTCTTGAAGGGCAGCGTCAGGTCGACGTCGGCGGCGTCGTGGAGCGGAAAGCGGCTTAGCAGGGCATTGCCGTAATGCCCAATCTTGAGCCGTACGTTTCGCTGGTATGACCGGTGGGGCAGCTCGATGGCGTCGGCCAGCATATCCACCTGGCGGTCGAGCAGCGAGCGCGGGGCGCCGTCGTCGACCTCTTGCAGCAGGGCGACGTCGGGCTGGTAATGCCGAACCGTTTCGACGATGCGCGTCAGGTCGTAGCGGCGATCGAGGCCGCCGATGCCCTTGTGGATGTTGTAGGTGAGCAGTCGAAATCGCATGCTGCCAAACAAGGGGTGCAATATCGGCGCCAGGGCAGGGCCGGGAGGCGCGGTCCTACAACTAGCTTAGCCCGCTGAAGTCGGCTTGCCAAAGGCTGCCGCGGCGGCGGTAGTGATACCGATTGAGAATAGAAAGGGTGGCTGGGGTCGAAGCGAAGCGGAGCCCCCAGCAGCGCTACTGGGGGCTCGAAGACTCGACCCCAGCCACCCTGCGTCCGGGTCAAACGGCATCACTACCGCGCGGCGCTCTCGTTGCTTGGCGGTCGAGCGACCGCTACGATGCCGAGGATGACGCCTTCAACTTCCAGCGCGAGCGTCGACCAATTCGAGTCTCCGTCGTTATCGGATCATGTGGCGGCGGTGAGAGAGGACTTTGCCGCCACGTTTGGACAGGCCCCGCAGTGGATAGCCGCGGCGCCGGGGCGCGTCAATCTGATTGGCGAACACACAGATTACAACGATGGGTTCGTGTTTCCGCTGGCGATTGAGCGATACACCGTGATGGCCGCTTCGCGGCCGCGCCGCGTCGGCGTGTCCGGACGCAGCCGCGTGGCGAGCACTTTGCTCGGCGAAACGGCGGAGTTTTCGCTGGACGACCTGGAGCCCGAGCGGCGGGATTGGACCAGCTACATCCGCGGCACGATCGCCGGTTGCCTGGTGCGCGGGCTGGAGCCGGGGTCGCTCGACATTCTGGTCGACTCAAAAGTTCCACTCGGCGCCGGCCTGTCGAGCAGCGCTGCGCTAGAAGTGGCGACAGCCACGCTCGTCGAGGCCGTTACGCGGACGGCGCTCGACCCCTACGACAAAGCGCGGCTGTGCCAGAAGGCCGAGCACGAGTACGCCGGGATGCCGTGCGGCATTATGGATCAATTCAGCTCGGCGCTTGGCGCCGCGGGCAAGGTGCTGTACATCGACTGTCGCACGGAGACGGCGACGCGCGTGCCGCTGGATGACAGCGCCGTCTCGGTGCTGATCATCAACTCGAACGTGCGGCACGAGCTCACCGGCAGCGAGTATCCTGACCGCCGGCGCCAGTGCGAAGAAGCGGCGAAGCTCCTGGGCGTCAAGTCGCTGCGCGATGCGACGCCGACGGCTCTCGAGCGGCGCAAGCCGCAGATTGGCGATTTGCTCTACCGCCGTGCACGGCACGTGGTGGACGAAATCGAGCGGACTCGGCTCGCCGCCGAGGCGGTGCAGCGCAGCCAATGGCCAGAAATGGGCGCCCTGATGTACGCCAGCCACGCCTCGCTGCGAGATGATTTCGAGGTGAGCTGCCTGGAGCTCGACGTGCTGGTGGAGCTGGCCCAGGGCGTGGGATCTCAGGGCGGCATGATCGGCTCGCGGATGACCGGCGGCGGGTTTGGCGGCTGCACGGTGTCGCTGGTCAAAGCGGGTCGCGAACGCGAGATCGCCGACCGCATCGTCGCCGAGTATCAGCGGCGCACCGGCGCCGCGGCGACGGCATTCGTCACCAAACCGGCGCGGGGAGCGCACGTGGTGCACGGTTAAACTGAGCTAGCCGGCGAGCCACTGCTCGCCGGGCCCGGACGGCGTGGCCGTCCGGCTAGTTTGAGAATTGGTTGGTCGGTCGGGCCTACGGCGACTCCCGGTCCCTTGATGTCGTCTGTGCGGAACGGCACGGCGGGCAGGTCGGCGGCGTTGTAGAGGTTGCCGTCGGGGAACGCCGCCCAGTTGTAGCGCACTTCCTTCGGCGCCGGGACGGCGTCGCTGGTGACGACGACATGATCGCCGTCGATCTTCGCTTTCGCGGCGACGAATTTGCCGTCGTCGCCCGCGAGTTGAAAGCCCTTCAGCTCATCGCCCTTGGTCTTCAATCCCGCTGCATGTTCGAATGATACGCGGATTTCCTTGCCATCGGGCTTGGCTTCTTTGAAGGTCGGCCCCGAGCACTCAACGTCCTCGCCGTAGGCCACGGCCCGCGCCGCCAGCGCCAGCCGGGCGCCCACGTCTTGCTTGTTGCGCGGGTGAATGTCAGTCTTCTCGCCGATGTCGGTCGTCACGGCCATGCCGGTGTTGGGCACGTCCAGGGTTTGAGTTTGCGCTTCGCGGAGGTAGGGCCAGGAGTCGCCGCCGGGTTCGAAGGCGGCCAGCTGCACGAGCAGAAACGGAAACTCGCCCTCGCCCCAGCGGTTGCGCCAGTCGGCGATCATCAGCTTGGAGAGTTCGGCGTACTCGAAATGCCGGCCGGCGTTGCTCTCGCCCTGATACCAGATGGCGCCGCGGATGCCGTAGGGAAGCACCGCGCTGAGCATGCCGTTGAAGAGCGCTGAAGGCTGGTTCTGCGGGCCGTTCTTGCGGGCGTCGGCCTCGGCGGGCGTGGCGGGCGGCTTGTCCTGGGCTTCGACGATGGGCTTGAACGTGGCGCTGGTGGCGAGCGCCTCGCGGCTGGTCCAGGCTTCCATGGGCGTGCCGCCCCAGTTGCAACCGATCAGGCCGATCGGCACGTGGAGCTTTTCATTGAGGTCACGGCCAAAGAAATACGCGACGGCGGAGAACGCCCCAATGTTCGTGGGCCTGACTGCTTGCCAGCCCGAGGTTTCGAAGGAGTCCTTAGGTTTGTCGGCCGTCACGTTGGGTACGTCGATGAAGCGGATCTTGGGCCAGTCGGCGTCGGCTATCTCCTTCTCGGCGTCGCGCACATTCGACATTGCCCATTCCATGTTCGATTGCCCCGACGCGACCCACACTTCGCCGACGAGCACATCGTGGAGCGTCAACTCTTCGTCGCCGGAGGAGACCGTCAACTCCAGCGGCCCGCCGGCATCGAAGGGGCCGAGGACCGCCTTCCACTTGCCGTCGGCGTCGGCGGTTGTTTGTTGCTCATCGTCATCAAACTTGACCGTCACCTTGGTTCCGGGCGCCGCATGGCCCCAGAGAGGCAGCTTCATGTCGCGCTGCAGGACCATGTGGTCCGAAAAGATCGACGCCAGCGTAAGCGTTTTGGCCGGCGCATCGGCAACCGCAGTTTGAGCGGAGGCGACGCGGCTCGCGCCGATGCGCCGCGCCGATGAACAGGAAACATGTAATGAAACCGCGGAAAGTTCGAGTGGGAGCCATGCCGCAAAGCCCTCAAAGTAAGAATCAGAGAACCGGCCGCCGCATCGGCGACGTGGGTTCGTCATTGTAGCGGATTTGCCCGCGGGGAGAGGGCCGTCAGGCGGCGCGGTCTGTGGCGGGCGCTGGAGTCGCGGGCAGGGGAGGCGCCGTGGCGCAACTGGCCAAGGGCGGCAGCGCCATCGGTTTGCGCGGCCAGAAGTGCACGCGATGGCAGAAGTCGAGAAAGCCGGGCGCCAGCCGTTTGACCAGGTACAGCAGGCGGGCGTAGGGCTGAATGACCACCACGCCGTGGTTGCGGTAGATGGCCCGGATCGTGCGGCGGGCGATCTTCTCGGGCGTAGTCAGGAACCACTTGGGCGGCACGCTGGCCGACTTGCCCCGGGGCGCCCGCGGCGCCGAGGTGAACAACCTGGTGTCGACCAAGCCCGGGCAGATCGCGGTGAAGCCGATGCCGCGGCGCACATATTCGGCGTGCATGGCTTCAGTGAATCCCACCAGCCCGAACTTGGTGGTCGAGTAGGCCGTGACGTGCGCCAGGCCCACGAGTCCCAACACGCTGGCCATGTTCACCACCTGGGCCTCGGGCGCGCGGAACAACAGCGGCAACAACTCGCGGGTCAACTGAATCGGCGCCAATAGGTTGACGGCCAGGATTCGATCCCAGTTTTCGGCCGACATGTCGCCCGAGCGGCCGTAGTAGGTGAGCCCGGCGTTGTTGACCAGAATATCGAGCTGGCCCCACATGCTCATCAGGTGCTGGACGGCGGCGCTGATCTGGCGCGGGTCGCTGACGTCGCAAACTCGGCCGTGGGCCACGACGCCGTATTGCTCGGCGTCGGCGACGACGGCTTTGAGGCCTTCCTGATTAATGTCGATCAGGTAAAGCCTGGCGCCTTCCTTGGCCAGGGCCAAAGCTACCGCGCGACCAATCCCCGACGCGGCGCCGGTCACCAGCGCCGTCTTGCCCCGAATCTTTCTCATGGGAGAAATTATCCCGTCGTCTGTCTGTGGTGCTGACTCATGTCGACGCCACGAAAGACTTCGGAGCGACTGCTAGCAGCTCTTTAGGCGGCCTTGCGTTGGGGCTGATTTGCCGGCAATTCCGGTTGGCGCGTCCGGCTGAGGTTGTATCGATCCTCGCCGCGCAAGAGGGCCACGCCCCAGTTTTTCAGGTAGTACTTGCCGCCGTTGTACACTGAGCGGTACTTCTCCTTGTTCGGGTACACCTGCACGTTGGTGGGGATCACGCGGAGATTGAACGCCAGGCGATGGCGGTCGGTCGTGTTCGGCCCGGAGCCGTGGATACACCGCTCCATGAAGATGATGAACTGGCCGCTCTTGACCGGCACGTTGACCACTTCGGCCTTCTCGCGGTCGTATTCGAGCGTGTAGGCCGCGTTGTAGAAACCCTCTTCACCGCCGAAGCGGATGGTGCGGATGCTCGAGTGCGTGCCGCGGACAAAGTCCAGGCAGCCGTTCTCCGGCGTGGCGTCGTCGACGGCCACCCAGACGGTGAGCTGAAACGCGGCGTTGCGGTCGGCCGGGTGCAACGCGGGGTCGAGGTAGTCCTCGACCATAAACGTGCTGGCCTGGTGGAACTGGATGGCCGGGCTCTTGGGCGGCTTGTGGAACATTTGCGTGCGCCACACGAGCAAGTCTGGGCCGAGGATTTGGGCGCAGCGCTCGACGATCGCCGGGTGGTTCATGTAGCCCCACAACCGCGGCATCTCGAAGTGGCGATCGCGCGGCGTGACAAACCCGTAGGTTTGGCACACTGTCTTCTCGGCTTCGATCATGTCCTGGCGGAAGTCGGCCATCTCCTCGCGCGGAGAAAGCGTCGAACGGACCCATGAAGCCGTTCTCGTAGAACTTGCGGACCTCGGCCTCGCTCAGCCGCCACTTGGGATCGACGACGACCTTCGGCTCGCACGAGGCAGGCATCTTGAATTCGCAGGGCTGATCGATGTAGGCCCGGTTGAGCCCGGACTTCAGGATCACCCAGAACATGCGGTAGTCCCAGTTGTTGACGATGGCCTTGAGGTCGCGCGGCAGGATACGGCGCGGCAGACGCAGTGCACTTTGTAGGCGAGGATCACCAGCAGCGCCGGATAGATGATGACTTTCTGCCACAGCGGGCGGACCTTGGGATGCATATTCATGGCCGACGTGATCCTTCGCAAGAATGGGGGAGGATAACCGCGCCTGTCGCGTCGGCGCTTCGCAGAGCTTTGCAGTCCACCCCAGATATCGGAAAATTGCTCCTGGAGGCATCAAAGATTCCCCGACCCGCACTGTCGGGCGCCAGCGTGCCAGCGGGGTAGGGCGTTTACCCTAAGTGCTGTTTCCCTTTGAGGCCCCGCCAAACCGGGACGCCAACTTGGCGACTAGCCGGACCGCGGGCCACGCCTGCGTGGTCGGCGGTCCGGGATCCGGCGGGCGTGGCCGCCGGGTAATCGCTGACCCGAAAAAATTTCCCCCCTGCTAGCACCCGTGTTACAATCGCCACGCTGGCGACTTGTCTTTCTTCTCGCGGGCTTGGGGCATGTCATCGACGTCGCGAAATGCGCGGAGCCGCCGGAGCGTTGGCGAGCCCGCCGGCGCTTGGGACGACCGCGGTCCGGCATCAGAGACTGACGCCGCGCCATCGGCCGAAAGCGCCACGGAGCCAGTCGACACATTCATCCTAGAAGTCTCTGCGGGGCGGCCGAAAGGCGTGGGCGACGCCAGCGGCGTCCGTCGCAGAATTGATGCGCCAGCAGCCGGCGTCAGCCGATCCTCCGAGCCTGTCGCGGCGACTTCGCGGGATGGCACGGACGCTGATTCGGAGCACTGGCTCGCTCGCGATGACGAATCCCCCTTGGTTGCATACCAACTGGCGCCCGTGAGTCGCAACCAGACCGCGGCCCGGCGCCCGACGTCGAAGCGGCGGCGAGCGTGGCCCGCATGTTCGGCGAGCGTTGCAGTTCACACGGTCTTTCTCACCTTGTTGGGCCTGGTGACGATTACCCAGAGGCCCGCGTTGGAGAAGCTCGACCTGGTGCTCGCCTCGAATGTGGACGCCGCGGCCGAGTTCTCAGAGACGGCGATCGAAACCCCGGCTGATCCCGACGACGACGTCGAGAAGCTCGTCGACGAGGAGCCCACAGGCGTGATTGACCCCGGCGAGGCGCCCATGGCGGGCGACGGTGGGCCGTCGGCGATGGGGCCGCTGTCGGCCGACGCGCTGGCGATCGGAATGGCGGGCGACGTCAGCGCTGGGGCGGGAACCGGAACTTTTGGCGAAGTCGGCGCGCTGTTCGGCGACGGCGGCAACGGCCGGGGTGAATTCGGCAGCGGTCTCGGCGCGCGCCGCTGGCGAAGTTTTTCGGCGCAGATCGAAGGCCGTCGGATTGTGTTCGTCCTGGACAACTCCGGCAGCATGCAGGACGGCCGGCTGGAAACGGTGATCGACGAACTGAAGCGGTGCGTCGACTCGCTGGCCAAGGACCAGCAGTTCTATGTGATCTTTTACAGCGACACGGTGTATCCGCTGTTCTACCCCGATCCGGCCACGCGGTACGTCGAGCCCACGCCGCGCAACAAGCAGATGCTGGCCGCATGGCTCGACAGCGTCGAACTCTGCCTGGGCGACGCGGTGATCGAAGCGCTCTCGGCGGCCACGGCGATCGAGCCCGACGTGGTGCTGCTGCTCTCGGACGGCCGTATCCAAGGACAGCGCAAGATGACGTTTCTCCTCGACGCCCGCACGCGCAACTTTCCGATCCACACGATTGGCGTCGGCCTCGGCAACGGCGCCGCGTCCAGCCGGAGGAACTTGCAGGACGTCGCCGCGGCCAACGGCGGCGACTTCCGCGAAGCCGAAGTCCCCAAGGCCATGCAGCAACTGGCCCGCGACCAACGCCGGCCGTATCACAACGAGAGTCCGGGCGCCACGTGGGGCCGCCAGGTGAAGGCGAAGCGATGGGGCAAGTAAGCGAGGCCGCGCCGCGGCGGCTCCCCCCACTTGTGTTCTGGCCTTCGCGCAAAAAAAGCGGGCCTCGAACGAGCCAAATACGCTTTGACTCGACAAGTCGGTCAGGGGCAAGTGAACCGACTCGTCAAACTTCGTTCGAGGCCCCGCGGGCCAGCAAAGTTGAGCCAACCGTCCGAACGAAGTCGCACGGCTGACAGGTACATGCAAAAGCATGACCTGTGCCACTTGCCTTGCGACGCTCCCGCGGGCCGTGCGCATGCGACCTAAGTGATTTTGTGGGAAAGGCTTAGTGTGAGACAAAAATGGCGCCGCGCGGTGCACCGCGGCAGCCCGTGGGTGGGGGCAACGAGTGGGTTTAATACAACGTTCTTCGCCAAATGTGTTGCGGTCCGCGGCTAACAAGGGGATTTGGCGAGCAAGAGCCGGGTCGAGACTCGAAATGTATCAATGTGAGATACGACACGACCCAGCAGCTGCACAAACGCTGAATTTAAAAGAAGTTGCGTCAATTGACGGCGACCAAAATCGACCTGACGCGGGGGAGGCCGCAACACAAGATTTCAGGACCGCTTTTGCAGGATTTGGGAGTGCGTCTCAAAGTGAGCGGCCTCGTTCAAACCCTCGCGCGGCCCTGACCGTACAAGAAATCACCGGTATATTGGCGAGCCCGGCGGGGCGTTTTCACCGGAAGCTTGTCGCGTTACGAGCGTAGCTCCCCTCGGGTCAGCCACGCAGGGAATCGCCGTGCCCAGTAATCCCGCCCGCGTTGGTCCGTACCTGTGCGGGACCGGAGAGCCGTTGTTGTGGATCGCCGGGCCGTGCGTGCTGGAGACGTTGCCCGCGGCGCTGGAAATTGCCGGCGAACTGAAGCGGATCGCCGGCCGGCTGGGCGTGAGCGCGGTGTTCAAGGCGTCGTTCGACAAGGCCAATCGCACCAGCGCGAAGGCCTTCCGCGGCGTGGGGCTGAAAGCCGGGCTGGAAATGCTGGTCGATGTTCGTCGCCAGACGGGCTTGCCGGTGACGACCGACGTCCACGAGTCCGCCCAAGCCGCGGCCGTGGGCGAGGCGTGCGACCTGGTGCAGATCCCCGCTTTCCTCGCCCGGCAAACCGACTTGCTGTTGGCCGCGGCCCGCACGGGCAAAGCGGTGAATGCCAAGAAGGGCCAGTTCATGGCGCCCGGCGACATGCGGCATGTGGTGGCCAAGTTGGGGGAGGGCGGGTGTGAGAACGTGCTGTTGTGCGAGCGGGGAACTTTTTTTGGATATGGCCGGTTGGTGAACGACATGCGGGCGATTCCCCAGATGCGAGAATTGGGATGTCCCGTGGTGTTCGACGCCACGCACAGCGTGCAGGAGCCCGGCGGCTTGGGCGACGCCACGGGGGGCAATCGGGCGATGGTTGAGCCCCTGGCGCGGGCCGCCATGGCCGTGGGCATCGACGGATTGTTTACCGAGACGCACCCGGACCCCGACAAGTCGCCCAGCGACGGACCGAATATGATTCCGCTGGGACTACTGGAGCCCGTCATGCGGCGGCTGTTGGCGATTCGAGAAGCGGCGGCGGTACGGTGAAAAAATCAAGCGGGATAAACTCGATGCAGCAGGCGACATGGAGCAAGATGTTGACGCTGGCCACGCTGGGCGTCTTTGCTTCGGCCATGATCGCTGGCTGCGGCCGGCCGGCGGCGCGACGCGGCCGCACGCTCCAATCGCGGGGCAATCAAAACGACGTCTACCTCAAGAGCGTCGCGGCCACGCTCAACGACCTGGCCCATCACGTCGACTTGGAACTGCTGCCCGCGCAGCCCATCCTGACGGCGTCCAACAGCGCCGACGGCAAAGAAGTCCGCGCCACCTGTACCCAGAATCCGCAGACGCCCGACGGGCAAATCAACTACCTGCGCATCTACGACGGCAACGCCAATTTCTTTCAGCTCGACGTCCAGCCGCGCGACATCGTGCGGTACTACGTGAACCTGGACAAGGAAACCGCCGAGCGCGGCATCGAGCAGCGCACGGCGCTGGAGCTGCGCGTACGGCGGCTCGATGCCCGCGATCCGGCCAACGCCCTGATCATCGAGGGAGGGCTCACCGCCCCGGCGCTTGTGCCGCAGCGGATCGAGATTTGGCGCTACTCCGACAAGCGGATGGACGCCATTCGCTCGGCCCTCAATCGCTACGAGAAACTGCGACAGCCCCCCGCCGGCTGGGAGCCGAGCCCCGATCTGGCAGCCCTGCGGCAGATTGTGGAGCACGCCAACTTGTGGCTGCGCAACCAGGCGGCCGACAAGGACAAGTGGCAGCCCGATCCGCTCATCGAGAGCTTGCCCGCGGAAGTGCGGCAGGCGCCGGGCGTGGCGACCGAGATGTCGACGGCCAACCTGCGCGACGGCGTCTTCGCCGATTGGGAAGGCCGCCTCCTGGAGCAGGCCGTGTGGTGCCGCGACATTGCTCAGTGGGCCCGCGCCAATAAAGTGAAGGACCCCGACGTGGCGGCGGCCCTGTTCGACTGGACCGTTCGCAACATCCAGCTCGATCGGGGCGACGGCGCGGCCACGATCCATCATCCGTGGCAGGCACTGGCTTACGGGCACGGCTCGGCCGCCCATCGCGCGTGGACGTTCGTCGAACTTTGCCGGCAGCAGGGGATCGACGCCGTGCTGCTGCGGCCCGCCGCCAAGGAGGGCGCGCCGTCGCGGTTGCTGGCCGGGGCGCTGATTGACGGCCAGCTGTATCCGTTCGATCCCGAGCTGGGATTGCCGTTGGGCAGCGGCAAGAACGGTCCGGCTTCGCTGAGTGAGCTGGTCGAGAACCCCGCCTTGCTGCGGGAGCTCGATGTGCAGGACCACGCCTACCCCCTGGACGCCGACGCCTTGAAGTCGGTCGAGGCGCTAGTCGTGGCGTCGCCTCTGGAGCTGTCCCGCCGCGCGGCGCTCTTGGAAGCCGGACTTGAGGGAGAGGACTATGTGAAGCTCTCAGTCGATGCCCAGGCGACGGCCAAGCAGCTCAACGAGTTGCCGCAAGTCAAACAAGCGAGCCTGTGGGCTGAGCCGTTCGAGGCGATCGCCGACGAGCTCACCATGAAGCTCAGCGTGCGGCAACTGGCGGCGGCGGAGTTTGCGCCGTTCGCCGACCGGCCGAAGCTGTGGAACGCCCGCGTGCTGCACTTTCAGGGCAACAAGGGCAAGGGGGACGATGAGCTGGCCGATCCTCGGCAGGGCCACCAGGATGCACTCGTGCTCTACCAGGACGGCACCGTGCGGCCGCCGAATGCGACGCTCGCCAAGCTCGACCCGGCCAAGCAGAAGGTGTACTCGACGGCCAAAGCGGAAGCGTCCTATTGGCTCGGCCTGTTGAGCTACGACCGCGGCAACTACGACGTGGCGCTCGACTGGCTCGACGAGCGCACGCTCAAGGCCGATCCCAAGGGCGTGTGGTCCGACGGCGCCCGCTACAACCTGGCCCGCACCCACGAGGCGCTGGGCCAGCTCGACAAGGCGATCGCGCTATTGGAGTCCGATCCGCCCGAAGCGCCGCAACGGCAGGGAAACCTGGTGCGCGCGAAGCGGCTGCGGGCGGAGGCGGAGAAGCTGGCTGCGGAGAAGGCAAATAAAGTGCCCTAGTAACCTCGTGGTTTGCGCCGCACAGTTCTACCAAAATGTTAAGCGCGAAATCTTTCTTCGCGTCAATCATTCGTAGTCGCTGTAGTCGATGGGCGGCTCGCGTTGCCAATCGTCGTCATCGTCCTCCCGGCCAAAGTTGATTTTGCCGGGACGCGGGTCAGCATAGTAGATTCCGAACCGTTTGCGGAGCGCGTAAAGTACTGGCTGGACTTCCGACCACAAGCTACCGAAAAGGTCGCGTCCTTCGGCTTCCGAGTTAGCGACCAGCTGATGGTCGAAATAGTAAGGGGGCGGCGTGTCGATGCTCACCTTGCCAAAATCGAGAAGATAGGGCGGGGTGACGATCGACATTTCGATAACCATGAGATCGTCGTCGAAGCCCTCCATGAGCGGTACGTGCAGCCCGCATAACTCCTGGATGTGGTCGGCCGCTAACCGCTTGTAGCACTCCACCTCGTTCTGGTAGGTTTTCTGAGCCTGCAGGGCCTTCACAGCCGATGGCCTACTTGTACGCCAAACGCTGCCATCGCTGCCGTGCCCCAATTTTTCTTTACCGTGTACGCGGATTTTCCTAGACTTGCAGTAGGCGTCGGCTCGGCGGAACAATTCAGCGTCGTCGATAAACATGGCAACTGGTACTGGATTCTCTGCGACGGTTTACCTAACGCTGGTCGTTAATGGGTTGCACCTTGCGCTGTCGCACGTTGGCCCCAGCGGCCTGATCGTTCGTGACGACTGCGACCCTATCCCACCATGCGAAGCTCAGCTTCGGATTCGCGTTGACGACTCACGACGGGCGATTCACGTCTACCTGCCCCAAGGCGTGCCGGGCGCCCGCCAGATGGTGCAATTCTCTCGCGTGCCATTTTAGGCCCTCGCAGGGCTGGATGATGAAGGCATTAGGCCTTACAGGCCTTCGCGAGCTACTCTTGTGGCCCTTGTCCGCAGGTTCTTCCAGCGATATTATCTAGGATTCCACTTTGGCTCTAAGTTCCCGCTGCGGCGGCGGTTAGCAAGGATTCTTGCCATGCAAGACAAAATCCATCCTCAGTATTTCGAAACGAAGGTGACCTGCGGCTGCGGGAACTCGTTCACGACGCGCAGCACCCGCAAAGAGCTGAAGGTCGATATCTGCAACATGTGCCACCCGTTCTATACGGGCAAGCTGAAGTTCGTCGACACCGCCGGGCGGATCGAGAAGTTCAAGAGCAAGTTTGCCAAGGCCGGTTACGCCAGCCTCGGCAAAAAGGCCAAGGCCGCGGCCGAGAAATAGGCGGGAGAGGACGCCAGGATTTTGGATTTGCGATTTTGGATTTTGGATTGAAGAACCGAATCCAAAATCCAAAATCTAAAATCCAAAATCGCATCCATTTGCCTCTCGCCTACTCTCCAGCCCCCGCCTTCCTCTCATGCGAGATCTTCTCGAACAAAAACTTGCCCGTTTCGAGGAGCTCGAACGGCAACTCGTCGATCCCGAGGTGCTCGCCAGCGCGACGCGCCTGCCGGCGGTGGCGCGCGAGCATGGGTCGCTCGGCCGCGTGGTCAAGAAGTACCGGCGGTTCAAGGAGCTGAACGCCGAGATCGCCGAGGCCCGCTCGCTGGCCGAGGGCGATGACCTGGAGATGCGCGAGCTGGCCGAGGGCGAGCTGCCGGGGCTCGTCGAAGCGCGCGAAGCGCTCTGGAACGAGCTGTTGGAGCTCACGCTCGGCGGGGCCGATGCCAACCGGACGCGGTGCGTCATGGAAATCCGCGCCGGCACCGGCGGCGACGAGGCGGCGCTCTTCGCGCGCGACCTCTACGAAATGTACAAGCACCACGCTGAGGCCAAGCGCTGGAAGGTCGAAGTGCTCGACCACAGCCCCACGGAGCTCGGCGGCTTCAAAGAGATTTCGCTGGCTCTGGAGGGCGAAGGCGTCTACCGCGAGCTGCAGTACGAGAGCGGCGGTCACCGCGTGCAGCGCGTGCCGACGACCGAAACGCAGGGCCGCATTCACACCTCCGCCGCCACGGTGGCGGTGATGCCCGAGCCGGAAGACGTCGAGGTCGACCTGAAGCCCGACGATTACCGGCTCGACAAATTCTGCGCCAGCGGCCCCGGCGGTCAGCACGTTAACAAGACCGAGAGCGCCGTGCGGCTCACGCATTTCGAGACGGGCATCGTCGTGCAGTGCCAGGACGAGAAGAGCCAGCACAAGAACCTCGCCAAGGCCCTCCGCGTGCTCAAAACTCGGGTCTACGAGCAGAAGCGCGAGGCCGAGGACAAGAAGCGGTCCGAGGAACGCAAGACGCTCGTCGGCTCCGGCGACCGCAGCCAGCGCATTCGCACGTACAATTTCCCCGACAACCGCGTGACCGACCACCGCATCGGCCTGACGCTGTACAAGCTCGACCAGATCATCGCCGGCAATGTGCAACCGCTGACCGACGCCCTGGTGGACTACGACCGGCAACAGCTGCGCGACGCCTTCGCGGTCGCGGAGTAAATGCGGGGAAGGGGATTTACCACAGAGGGCATAGCCCGGCCGCTGGCCGGAACCACAGCGGGGAAATGTCAGTAGTGTACGAACAACTGTACGAAATCTTCGCGGCGCGCGGAGAAGTTGACGGATAGTAGTACAGAGGACACAGAGAAGAGAAATAGTCAATTGGCTGTTCTGTGAAGCGCACCGCCAAAGGAAGCTACGCCTAGCTCAATTGATCTTGGTCCTCATCTGTTTATTCTTACCTCTGTGTCCTCCGTGTACTCTGCGGTAAATCCGCTCTCTTGTGGCTGCCATGCCCGACGAACCGTGGACCATTGGCCGGTTGCTGAACTGGACGACCGACTTTCTGCGCGAGAAGGGCGTCGAGAGTCCGCGGCTGGACGCGGAGGTGCTGTTGGCCGCGGCGCGCGGGTGCCAGCGCATCGAGCTTTACACGGCCTTTGACGAGCCAGCGCCGGACGCGCTGCGTGAGAAGTTTCGGGCGTTGGTGAAGGAGCGCGCGGCGGGGAAGCCGGTAGCTTATCTTGTCGGCCGGCGGGAGTTTTTTTCGCTGGCCTTCGAGGTGACGCCCGATGTGCTCATCCCGCGGCCGGAGACCGAGCTGGTCGTCGTGCGGGCATTGGACCTTGCCAAGCAGATCGACGACGGGCCGCTGGAAATCGCCGACGTCGGCACGGGCAGCGGCGTGCTGGCCGTTACGCTGGCCAAGCATCTGCCGCAGTGCCGCGTGACGGCGACCGATGTCAGCGCCGCGGCGCTGGCGATCGCCCAGCGAAACGCCGAGCGGCATGGCGTGGGCGGGCGAATCGAGTGGTACGAAGGGGACCTGCTTGCGCCGGTCGACGTTGAGGCGCCGATTTCATCTCATCGTGAGCAACCCGCCGTATGTGACCACGGGTGAGCTGGCGCAACTGGCGGCCGACGTGCGCCGCTTCGAGCCATTGATGGCGCTCGACGGCGGCCCGGAAGGAACAACGGTGATCGAGCGCCTGCTGCCGCAGGCGGCTGAGAGGTTGCTGCCCGGCGGCTGGCTGCTCATGGAGATCAGCCCGACGATCGTTGAGCGCGTGGAGCAACTTGTCGCCGCGACGCCGGGGCTTGACCGCCGACCGACGCAGAAGGACCTCGCAGGCCTGCCGCGCGTCGTCCAGGCGCAGCGGCCGGAGGCGTCATGACGCACCCGCTGAAATGGCTGGCCCTGGTGGCGCTGGAGCGGGCCGGAGCTGCCGTCGTTCGAACGCGTGGCGGCGTGGCATGCCGAACACTATCCCGAGGCGCCGCAGCCACAGCCCTCGGGCTCGACGGACAAGCTGCTCACGATGACGCTCGGCGAATTCACTGCCGCCGTCACGCTCGTGCCGCGGCCCATACCTTGGTCGCAGCTCGAAGGCCCATGCGCTACCGCCTGGTACTGGTCGGAGGCCGAGGGCGCGCTCCGCCCGCACGCGGCTCACTTGCTGGTGACGTTGATCGACGAAGGCGGCCGGGCGATCGACAAGGCCGCAGCGCTTACGCGACTGACCGCTGCGCTCGCGGCGACCGCGCCGAGCATGGGCGTCTTCTGGGGCCCTGGGCGGCTGGTTCATCCGCCGGCGGCGTTCATCGAGCAGGCGGCTGACGTCCGCGAAAAAAACTGGCCGCTGTTTTTGTGGATCGACTTCCGCATCGAGCCGATGGACGACGGGTCGCTCCGCCTGTTCACCACGGGCCTCGAAGCCCTCGGCGAGACCGAACTGGAAGTTCCCCGCTACTCGGGCAACGCACAGAACCTATTGGACTTTGTCTACAACATTGCGCACTACGTTCTTTCGCGTCGCAAGAAGATCAACGACGGCGACACTATTGGCCTGACCGACGAGGTGCAGGTGACGGCCCGCCGCGGACCGTCGATGCTCGGCGGCGAGGGGGAATCGCTGCAATTAAGCTTCGAGTAGGAGGCGGGCGGCGAGCGGTCGACGACCTAGGGCGACCAACCCGCCCAACGCACCGAGCCCCAAGAGGCCGGAACCCGGTTCGGGGACGCGCGTGAGCACCACCTCGAGGATGACGTTAGACGCACTGGACGTGACGCCCGGCACGCCCCGGGTATGCGGGCCGTTGGCGACGAGGCCGCCGAAAATGTAACCCAGCGTCGACTGTTGAGCGAGTGCATCGAAGTCGATCACGCCGTTGGCGAAAGTCGGCGTCCCCGCGGCGCGGAAGAACTCGGCGCTGCGCCGAATCGCAGCCGCTTGCCGCCGAGGTCGGTGATTTCTGGAAAAAATCCCAAGTGGCTTTGGCTGAACTGCCCGTTCTGGTCGATGACGACCGCAGTCAGGTCGTTGACAAACGGCAAGCCATTGTCGGTGCCGACCATGCCCGACGATTCATCCAGGAACTGCAGACTGATGCCGCCAAAGAGTACCTCGTGCATTTCGCCGGTGGCCCGCGAGTACAGCCCCAGCTTGGCGGAATGATAGCCGTTGAAGCCTTGCTTGAATGTTGTCGGGGAGTTGGGGATCGGCCATGGTCGGCTGGCCCGCGGCGTCGATCTCGACGGGCACGGTCCACGCCCCGTTGGCGGGAGTGAAGACGCCCGAGAGCGCGACGAGGCCTTCGCCGAGCTGTCCGACGCCGGGCTTGACGACAGGAAACACATTGAGGTCGCGGCGGCGGTACTCTTCCAGCGGCGGCGTGGTCGTGACGTCGTCGATCGACAGGTTGATGCCGTCGTCTTCGATGACGAAGCTGCGCACCTGCTCGGTATAGGCGCCATTGGTCTGGGGCGTGTAGGCGCCGTTGAAGTCCTGGCCGAAGACCAAGTGGGTCCGGCCGCCCATTTGATACATGGCGCCGCCCGTGACCTTGACCAGCGGGTCGTTGATCTGGCGAACGTGGCTGGCCGCCGTCCCAGCGCCGCCCATGGCCCATCCGATGATCCCCGGCAGATCGATCGCCGAGAGCGTATCGAAGGTGCCGAAGGTTGGCGTCCCCCCGGGGTTGAGCGCCGTCACGCCGTACCCGCCGGTCATGTAGAGCCGGTCGCCGTCCTGATAGAACTGGGTGTTGGTCGGCGTGAGCGAATTGGCTTGGAGCTCCGTTAGCCCGGCGGCAGGGTCGTCGAGCGAGCGTCGCCAGGTTTGTTTCGCGACGGGGTCGATCACCCACACGTCGCGGTTTTGCGATTGGGGCGGAAAATTGTTCTCTGGGCTAAAGCGATCGAACGCGTGCAGCCCGTTGGTCCTGCCGGCGATGAGCACCCATTTTCCGTCGTGCTGGGCGGCGGCAAAGGAATGGAGCGTCGGCAGCTCCGCGGCGCCGAAGTCGTACGGCCGCAATTCGATGCGATAGGGCAGGGCGCCGGCCAGGTTAATCGGCGTAAGCTCGGTCGTCTGATGCTGGGCGCTGGCGACGTGGCCGCCGCAGACGCACAATGCGGCAAGCGTCAGCGCGAATCGGCTGGAATTCATCAAGTGGTGCGTCCGAAGGGAAGGGGCGAAAAGGCGACGCCGTCAGTTCTCGCGCCCGTGCAGGGGGAAAGTCAGCGGAGGGGCCATTACGATCCATGCCCGACGCAGTCGAGTCAATACGAGGCCAGCGATGGCCAGCATGACGACGGCGTCGGACTCCGGCACGACGGCGACGGCTGCGACGGCAGCCGGTTGGCCGAAACGATCCTGCCAGGCGGCGAGGTCCAGGCCATTGATCTGGCCGTTGCCGTCGGCGTCGCCGGCTGAGTTGTCGCCGCTGCCGCCAGAGCTGCGCTGCCAGATCAGGAAATCGGCGCCGTCGACGTCGAGGTCGCCGTCGAAATCAGCATCGACGGCCGGGGCCGCAGCCAGCGCGGTGATATTGTCCAGACGAAACTCGCCGCCGCCTGGCGCGCCTCGGAAATCGCCCGCCTCGGGATTGTGGAGAATTCGCAAGTGAGACACCGCGGCCAGCGCTGCGGCGGCATTGGGCGTAGGCACTGTATTGGCGAAGCTTGCGACAAAATCGCTTGGTGTCACGTCGAAGGAAATCGTATGCCACGAACCATCGTTGGGCACGCTGATGCTGTCATTGGTGACGTACGTGTCGCCCGAGCCGGTCGAGCCGAACGGACCCTTGGCAATGCCCAATCGCAACTGAAGGTTGAAGGGATTCTGGTGCAGCACGTCCATCGTGATCCGACTGACCCCCGCCGCTATGTAGTCGCCGGTCCACTGCAACTCGTTGAAAGTCACGACCCGGTTGCTGCTGTTGACGCTGAGCGAGCCCGCGACGTTGCTCGTGGGACTTCCACCCCAGCCCGCCACTCCACTGTCGAAGGCGTCGACCTGACCTAAGGTGATAGCCGACGCCGTTCTAGGGGCCGGCATCGCCGCGGCTATCGACAGGGCGAGCGAGAATTGCACAAGGACCAGGGGGCGCGTCACGAGGTGAATACTCCAAGGTAAAGCGGATTGCTACTGCTATTGCGGCGCCAATTGCCGCGATGATGCGACCGTACGCGTGACTCAGCGCAGTAGATCCAAAGGCATGCAAATTATATGGTCGAAGGCGAAGCGAATCGCGGCCGTGGCCAGCCGACGATGCCGGCGCGCAGAAGCCTGGGGGGTGGGAACGCGCAAACAACGTGCGCTCTACGACGGCGTTTGTGCCATTAGCAGTCGAAACCCCAAGTAAGAAGACGTTCCGCGGCGATCCGCGGCGATCCGCGGGGGCGGTGGCGAGATGCCCGCGCACAGGGGACGAGGTCCCGCCGCCCGCCCCAGCAGATCGTCCTTTTAGCTTAAACGCGATTTCAATTGGGGCAACCGAAAATATCGGAGGGCGACCGCGTTTTCATCGCGCATTTCTCCCTCACGTCTCAAAGAGTGCCGGGTCGTCCCCGACCCCGGCGCGCCCCTTAGTAGGCGTTCCCTCCTCCTCCGCAATCTCCCCTCGGAAAAACCGCTGCTTGAGCGGGTTGCGGGCCGTAGTCAGCGGCCCCACCTTCGCGTCGGCCACCAGGGCGCCGGCCATCATCTGGAGCTTGGCGTCGAGATCGTCGGCGTAGTGCACCAAGAGCGCCTCGGGCGTCATCGGCGGCTTGGGGGCGCCCCACTCCGCGAGCCGCTGGTGCGAGACGATGATGTGTTCCAATCGCAACAGCTTCTCGCCCGTCAGCCCGGCAGCGGCGGCGACTTCGCGCAGCATGTCGCGTCCCTGCAGAATGTGTCCGATCAAGGCGCCGGCGGCCGAATACTCGGCGCCGGTGGCGGTGAGGGCCAGCTCGCGCACTTTGCCGATGTCGTGCAGAATGCCGCCGGCCACGACCAGGTCTTTGTCCAACGGCGCCGGGAGTTCGGGCAGCGCTTGAGCGTATTTGTCGGCGAGGTAGATGCACGTTTGGGCCACGCTGAGCACATGTTCGAGAAACCCGCCGGCATAGGCGTGGTGGTTGTACGCCGCGGCGGGAAGCTTCAACAGCACGTCGCGATTCGAATCCAGCAGCGCCGTGACGACCGCCGTCACGGACTTGTCGGCGATCGACTCGACCGCCAGCGCGCGCAGCTCGTCGAACATCTCCGCCGGTTCGCGCCGGGAGCGCGGCAGGCACATCGTGGCGTCGAACCCCTCCGCTCGATCGGCGTCGTTCACGGCGCGGATGCGGCGGATATCGAGCTGCGGACCGAAATTCGTGTCGCGGTAAACGGCGCGGAGCTTGTAGAACACGCCCACGTTCCACTCGTCGCGGCACGCGACGGCCAGCGGCGCATCGCTCCAAACGGGAAAGCTCACCTCGCGCTGGGCGTCGCGAAAGGCCACGCGGAAGTAAGGTTTGCCGTCGCGGGTGGTCAATTCCTCCTTGGCTGACAGCAACGCGAACAAGTCGGCCTCCTGGCCATTAACGAGATCGGCGAGTCGCACGACGACGGCGGGCATGGCCTTAATTCTGCGCCCGGCAAAGTAGTTCGCAACTGAATAAGTATCCGTTAGCCGGTATCGTCTCGATGCCGTGGCGACCGGAAAGTTCACGGCATCGAGACGATGCCGGCTAACAAAATGCGGGAATCACCGCTCTATATCCGCGGCGACTCGTCCGACAATTTCTGCAGCATCTCGGTGAGCTGCGTGCGGATGCCCTCCATGATCGGGTCGGCCTCGGCGGCACGGTCGCGGCGGCCGGTCACCGGGATCGCCTCACCGACCTGAACCACGGCGTGCAGCGGGCCGTGGACGCGGGCGCGGTCGGTAAAATCCTCCTCGAAGCGCTCGACCGTCTCCAGAATGTGCTCGGGGATGTTCTTGGCCGACATGCGGACGTACTTCCGCGGGTAGTGCGACATTTGTTGCACGTAGTAACAGGCGGCCAGTTGCTTGCGCAGGCTCTATTTTTTGCTCGTGGCTGGTGTGATTTCCGACGAGCTCGGGCAGCATGGCCCCGCGCAGCGCCTTGACGCGCGCGACGACGCCGGGGGCTTTTTCGCGAATGTTCCACCGTACTTCGAGCTTCGTCAGCACGTCGTCGATCAGGCTGTCGAGCCGTTCGTAGAAATCTCCCGTGCGCGCCCACCCGAAATACTCGATCTCCTTGAGCGACAAGAGCGCCTGGGCGATCTGCTGAATCCGCGCCGTGAGCGGCTTGTGCGATTGGGGGAACCACGAAAAGTGCCGTTCGATCTCCTCGAGCACGGGCGTGACCGCCGCCGCCAAGTCGCCGCGATAGAAATAACGGATGGCCACCGGATGCACGACGACGCCGAGCTTGCCGGGCGTCTTCTCCCGCCGCTTGGCGGCCGTGCGGGCGACGAACGCCACGCCGTCCATCATGGGCATGAGCTGGTCGTTGTGCCGCGAGAGGGCGCCCTCGGCGAACAGCACCAAGGGCCGCCGGCCGTCGACCAGAATGTCGACCGCCGTGTTGATGGCCTGCCGATCGACGCCCTCGCGGTACACGCTGAAGGCGCCGATCCGCCGGAGCATGAAGCGGTCCAGCCGGCTCTTTTTGAACAGGTGCCACGACGCCATCGCGTGCATGTTGCAGCCGGCCGCGTCGCACAGGCCGGAAAACGTGAGCGGGTCGGACATCCGCGAGTGGTTCGGCGCGAGGATGACGCCGTAGCCCGCGTCGACCGAGGCCTTGAACCGCTCGGCGCCGCGGGTCTCGACCGAGTGCACGCCGTAGGTCTTGCGGATGAACCGCGGCATGTAGAGCCGGATCACCGCCGGCCAGAACCGCGAGTACACCGGCGGGATGAACTTATACGGTTCCTCGATGACTACGTTTTGCATCGGCGAGTGCTTGGCAAGCGGATTGGGCGGCATGCCTCATCAGGGTGGCATGCCCTCGTCCTCGTGGGCATGTGCGGATGGGTCGGCATGTCCACGCGGACGAGGACATGGCACACAATATCGCACCGGCACAGCCTTCCCAGTCGGCACAAGGCGAATCGCTTCTCAAGGATACCGCAGGATTTGGCGGTCTGCCCAGGCCGGCAAATGACACGGCCTGGCCGTAGACGCCGACGGCCGCCGGGCTGATTGGTCGATAGTTCATCCAGTAGCACACGCGCCCTCGGTTGAGATTGCATGCCGCGTCCCCTCAAAAAAATCCGACCTCGACGCGAAGCCGCCCCCGCCGATGCGGCGCGCTGGCAAGAGGGCTTCCTCCGTTATGTGCGCTCTCGAGCGCCATCTGGCCGACAACACGGTGGCGGCCTACGCGCGCGACCTGCGGCGGTTGTTCGCCTGGCTCGGCGCCCGGCGACTGGAAAAGCTTCGCGTGAGCGAGCTGGCCGGCTATCCCGCATGGCTCGCCGAGCAAGGCCTGGCGCCGGGGAGCGTCGCTCGGCACGTGGCGTCGCTCAAAGTTTTCTTCCGCTTTCTGCAATTGGAGGGAGCGATATCCGACAACCAGGCGGAGCTCTTGGGTTACCAAAAACTCTGGCAGCGCATGCCGCAGACGCTTTCGGTCGACCAGGTTGACCAACTCCTGGCGGCGCCGCGGCGGGCCGACGGGCAGTGGCTGCGCGACCGCGCACTGTTGGAGACGCTCTACGCCACTGGTTGCCGCGTGTCGGAGCTGTCGCACCTGCGGCTCCGCGACGTCCACCTGGCGGAGCGCTACATGCAGGTCCGCGGCAAAGGCGACAAACAGCGGATGGTCCCTTTGGGCGCCCGTGCGGCGGCGGCAATCGAGCGCTACCTCCGCGAAGAGCGCGGAGTGCTGGCCGCGCGGCGCTCGCCGGCGCCGGAATGGCTTTTTCTTTCAGTGCGCGGCGATCGGCTCCGCCGGGAGCGCGTGTGGGAGCTGATCAAGCGCTACGCGCTGCGCGTCGGCGCGTCGCCGGAGGTCAGTCCCCACTCTCTGCGGCACAGTTTTGCCACCCACCTCCTGGCTGGCGGCGCCGACCTGCGGCAGGTGCAGGAAATGCTCGGCCATGCCAGCATCGCCACGACGCAAATCTACACCCACGTCGACCACTCGCGCCTGAAGCGCGTGCATCAGGCGTATCATCCGCGGGCGTGAGTGGCAGTGGGCAGTGGGCAGTGATCGGCGACAGGCGATTGCGTCTTACTGCCCACCGCCCACTGCCCACTGCTCACTTCTCCCCCGCCTTCGCCCAGCGGCTGCCTGGGTACTTTTCCGCCAACTCCTGGGCGGCTTGCTGCGAACGGTCGACGTGCCCGGCGGTGCGCCACAGGGGGACGAGCTCGTGGAGGGCCTTGGCGTGCGCGTCGGCCAGATGCGGATACAAGAGGTCGACGTGCAGAAAGGCGAACAGCGCTCCCCGCGCGTCGCCGCTCTTGAGGTAGCAATCGCCCAGGGCGTTGTAAGCACGCGCCAGGAGCTGGTCGTCGTCGGCCTTGGCCTTGGCGATGACGTCAGCGATCGTCGCGGTCGCCTCGTCGGCTTTTCCCGTGGCGGCCTGGCTCACGGCGCGGTCGAGCGCCGCCGCCGTCGTGAGCGACTCCATCGGCCCCTCGCCCACCGGCGCGGCCAGCACCTTGGCGAACTCCGCGAGGGCCTTGGCGTGGTCTCCCTGCTCCTGCCACGCCCGCCCGGCGAGCCACGCGGCGCGGAGTTGGTAGTAGGGGCTTTTGGCCTTGGCGAGCTTGGCGTACTCGGTGCGGGCGTCGTCGAACTGGCCGCGGGCCACCAGCAACTCGCCCAGCCGCTCGACGGCCTCGGGCAGGTGAAAGCTCGTCGTACGGCGGCCCATGAACTGGCGAAAGTCGCTCGCCGGCGCCTCCGCATCGCCCTGGCCGGCCAGCGCCAGCTGCGCCTTGGCCGCCGCCGCGTAGAACTCCACCTCGGCGAGAATTTCCTGCCGGTCGATGCCGTCGGTGGAGACGCCTTCCAGCGCCGTCAGCGCGTCCTGGGCTCGGCCGGCCTGCAGGGCGTTCCGGGCCGTGTTCAGCGCCGGCGGTTCGCCGGCGAGGTACACGTTCTTGATGTTCTCGGCCGGAATCGTGGACTCGACGCCGCCCTTGGCGAGTTTCACCCCCAGCGCCGTGATCTCGGTGATCTTGCCGCTATCGAGGCCGTTTAGGCGGTAGACGCGGTCGATGCCTTGAGCGCGAGCGGGGTGGCCCGCCGTCAGTGCGACGAAACCTAACGCCGCGATCCACGGCGCTAACTGTGACTTCCTATTCCATTTGGCGCACCGCATGATTACTTCTCCAGCTCCTTAGTCGTCTGCACCTCGAGCGTCTCGAACGCAGCCTTCCACTTGGGTCCGCCCATTTCCGGATAAAGGGTTTTCATCGATGCGATATTCTGCCGCGCCGATTCAAGCTGCTCCCGCCGATTCTGCGGCGGGGCAAAGCTGGCGCCGATCAGCCGAGTTTTCACCACGTTGTACCTGGCCGTGAAAAAGACTTCCTGGTAGCGCGCCGCGCGCTCAGCGTCCTTCGGCTGTGCGCTGGCCGCGGCCTGCCGGCGGGCGCCCTCAGCGACATTGGCCAGGCGCAGCCAACCCCAAATCAGGTTCTTCCCGTCAGCCTGCGGCAAGGCGCCATTGAGCGCTTGATCGAGCGCGGGCTGGATTTTCTTCTCGGCGCCCCACTGCTGCAGGCCGGCCGCCGCCGCCTGCTGGACATCGAGCATCATCGGCTTGGCCTTCAGCGCCGCGGCATACTGGTAGATGCCCTTTTCGTACTCGCCCAGCGCCAGGAGGCAATCCCCGAACCGTTTGTTGACGGTCAGGATCGCGGCGGCATCGGGCGCCTTCGGCCCGCCCTGCTTGGCAGCGGCGAGCACCGCCTCGAACGCCGCCTTGGCCTGCTGGAAGTAGGGCTTGGCCTCCTGAGGCGAGAGCCCTTGGCCAATTTGCAGATTGGTCTCGGCGATCCATTTATTGATCACCCAATCCCCGCCGTTGGGCCGTGCCGCGACCCGGCCCATGATCGCGCGAAACGCCTCCGCCACTTGCTTGGCCTCGCGCGTTTTGCCCGCCGCGGTGAGGTCGTGAAGCTGTCGCTCGAGCTGCAGCCCGAGACCAGCGTACACGCGGGTCAACTGATGCGCGGCGGCGTCGCCCTGATTGGCAACCGACGCCTCGAGCGCGGCCATGATTTTTTCTGCCTTGCCGCTATCCGGCGGATCGAGCGACAGGTACGCCCGGAGCGCCGCCTTGTAAGTCTCCTGCACAAACCGCGGATCCGCCGCCGCTTCCGATTTAGACGCCACCAGCGCCAGCGGACCGACGGCCTTGTCCTCGAGCACCTCCAGCGCCCCTTGGCGTCGTTCTTGCCCAGCAAGCTTTGCACGAGGTACAGGCTGCCCGCCGCGGCGGCAGCCGAGGCGTCGCCGCTGGCGCGCACGCAAGTAAAGCCCGATGCCAACAGCACGCCGGCCTTGTCGCGGAGCGCCGCGATCTCGGGGCTCGGCTCGGCGCCGCGATCGGGCGCCGATTGGAGATATTGAGTCCACAACGCCGATCCTAGACGCAGCTCGGCGGCGGCCCGGCTCTCCGCGGGCAGACTTCCCAGCAGTTTCTCGGCCGTGTCCAACTGTTTCTCACGCAAAGCCACGCCGATCAGTACGTTGACCGCCGAAGCCGCCGACGGAGACGAAGGCCACCGTTGTGCCACAAGCTGCGCCAAGTCGGTCAACGCCTTCGCGGCAAATCCGCCGGCGGCCCCGCCCGGGCCGCCGCTGCCGCCCGCCGCCCGCGCCTCGTTGTAGATCTTCTCCAGGGCCGCCATGCCTACCTGGGCGGCGCTGGCCGCGTACTGGCTGTCCGGATAGCGCTGGGCCAGAAACTCGCCCAGCACCGCCGCCTCGTCGACGCGACCGTCTTCCCAATACAACCAGCAGAGGAAGTATCGGGCAGCATTGAGCTGCTCGGCCGGCGTTTGGCGGTCGGCCAGTTCCAGCGCCAGCTCCAGCGCGCCTGCGCCGCGGCCTTGTTGTCCTTGGCTTGCTGCTGAAGCTCGGCGACCGCGTCGGGGTTGTTTTGCCGTGCTAGCTTCTCGGCGGACTCGGCCGAGGTCATCAGCTCGAACGCTTCCTTGCCGGCGGCGAAGGCGTCGTCGAAGGTCTTGAGCTCGCCGACCTTGCGGGCCTTGCGCCCCAGCGTCGCCAGCGCCATCCGTGCGTCGCGTTGGAATTCATTGGGATTGGCCGCCACGTCTTCGAGCAGCGATCGCGACTCGGCTTGCAGGTTCTTGGTCTTGGCGCCCTCGGGCGCCTCGTCCAGCTGCCGCTGGTAGGCCTCGGCCAGACGGTACGTCACCTCAAGCCACTCCGGTTGCTGGCGCTCGGCCGGCCGCGAGACGGCGAGCCACCGCTTCGAGCTGCGCACCGCTTCCTCCAGGTTGCCCTGGGCGAGCAGGCACTCGGCCGTGTGGCGATAGGCCCGGGCGGTCCAACTGCGAAACTCCGGCGTCTCTGCGGGCAAGCTGGTGAGGTCTTTGTAGCAGCCCAGCGCCTTCTGGTACTCGCCTTGCTCCTGAAAGCAGCGGCCCTGGTAGAAGCGGCTGGAGGCGCCCACCACCGCTTCGCGAAACTGCTCGTGCAGACTGCCAAATTGCTCGGCAGCGCGTGCGAGCGCCGTCTTGAACTCGGCCGAGTCGCGCTCAAACGTGCGGGATCCTTCGAAGCTGATCAGCCCCAGCAGAAAACGGGCCTCCACCTGTTTGGTCCGCAGGGCGTCGCGCTGCTTGGCGGCGTCGTCCGTGGCGTCGAGCGCCGAGGGCTTGGGCAGCGACGCCAGTTGTTTGTTGCACGCCTCCAAAAGCTGCTCGGCGACGCCTTGGGCAAGCTGGAAACTTTGGCGCGCGTCGCGTCGCGCCGCCTCGCGCTGGCTGGCGGCGGCTTCGGGCAACCGGTCGGCCTCGACCAGCGTGGCCAGCGCCTGCTCGGCATACAGGTTGGCGGCCCGGCGCAGGGCGTCGGCGGCCAACGGGCCGGCCGGATCGCTTTCGGCAAACTTCTGAAAATCCAGGGCGGCGCGCGCCAGCAGCCGCTTCCGCTCGCCGCGGTTGCGCGACTGGCGGCCTTGCGTCGTGAGACTCACGGCGCGCTGGTAGGGGATTTGGCTGCGGAACGCGTCGCTGGCCAAGGGCGATTTCTCCGCCCAGTCGAGAAACTCGACCGCCGTGTCGTTCCAACCGGCTTTCTGCAGGGCGGCGAGAAAATCGGCGCTACGATCGGCCGCCTCGGCCCGATGCACGTGGACAACCAGCGCCGCCATCATGCCCAATAGGAAATGTCCGCGCCGCCGCCGCACCCAATGGTTAGCCGCGACGCGGAGGTCCGCCGCAGCGGAGCGCGCCCCCACGTTGCCCAACGCGTCGCGCACGTTGCCCACGCGATCGACTGCCTCTAATTCAACCTGACGAACAAGCACGGCGAAGTTGCCCGATAGGGAGGCGCAGCCAAGAGTCCGACGGCGTCGCGCGATTCGGCGAGAAGGAATCGGCGCCACGGCGCGCCTCGCACGAGGCCGCCGACCGCGGCGCGTCTTCACAATCTCTGTTCCAAGTCCATCTTAACGCCCCGACCCCGCGGGACCAAGCTGGGCCCATTGCCGATAGGTCATCCAATTGGCGAGCCGCCATAAAACTAGTTAACATGCAGTCTCTTGAATTTCTGCCCCTCGACAGCCGGGGCGCCGGCGTCTTTCAGGTTTTGCATGAGCGTACTCGCCAGCCGTCGCCCCGCGCCGCCGGTCGCCGAGCGGGTGGTCAAGCACCCGCTCGCCTGGTATATGCCGCGCTTCTGGCACGGCATGCGGCTGGCGACGTGGCTGCGGGAGCTCGCCCGCAATCGCTTCGCGATTTCGCCTAGCCGGGCGCCGATGACCTGCTCGATCACGTGCTTCACGGCGCTGAACTCTTTGCTGGCAGGGATGGAGCGCATCGTCTACGGACGCCGGATCGACGCGGTCGAACTTTCCCAACCGCCGCTGTTCATCCTCGGTCACTGGCGATCGGGGACGACGTTTCTGCACGAACTTTTGATCTGCGATCCGGCGCACACGTACGCCACGACGTACCAATGCTTCGCCCCGCACCATTTCGTCCTGTCCCAGCGGTGGGTAACGCCCTGGAGCGGCATGTTCGTGCCCGCGCGGCGGCCCATGGACAACATGGCGGCGGGGTGGGATCGGCCGATGGAGGACGAGTTCGCCCTGGAAAACCTCGGCGTGCCCACGCCCTATCTCTCGGTGATGTTCCCCAATCGCGGCGCCGCGTACCCCGAATATCTGACTCTGCGCGAGCTGACCCCCGCGAAGCGCGAAAGGTGGAAGTCTGAACTGATGCAATTCTGCCGGCGTCTATCCTTGGACGATGGCCGGCGGATCGTCATCAAGTCGCCCGGGCACACCGCCCGAGTGCGCACGCTACTGGAGATGTTTCCCGACGCGAGGTTTGTGCATTTGTCGCGCGATCCTTACGCCCTGTACCCTTCGACGGTGTCGCTGTGGCGATCGCTCAACGAGTCGCAGGGACTGCAGGCGGTGACCGACGAGAGTTGGCTCGGGCCCTATGTCATCGATTCGCTGAAGCGCATGTACGAGGCGTACTGGGAAGACCGCGCCTTGCTGCGCGACGATCGGCTTGTCGAGCTGCGTTACGAAGACCTGGCGGCAGACCCCAAGACCGAGATCGAACGCCTGTACGAGCGGCTGGACCTTGGCGACTTCGCTCGGATCGAACCGGCGCTCGATGCCCACGTGGCGACGGTTAAGAACTACCGCACCAATCGCCGCCAGCGCGACGATGCCCAGCGCGAGCTGGTGCGCCGCGAGTGGGCGGAGTATTTCGAGCGGTTTGGGTATGAGTGAGGGAAGCCACGTTGACCAGCGAGTCAACTCCCCCTCCCTTGTAGGGAGGGGCTAGGGGAGGGACGGCCGACCGCTGCTGCGATTCAAAGTTGTGACGCAAGTTCGACCGTCGCTAATCCCTCCCCCGTCCCCTCCCTTCAAGGGAGGGGGGTGATGACCCTTACGCCGCCGCCCGGGGCATCTTCTTGCCCTTGAGCTGGTACACATACGCCAACACCTCGGCCACCGCGGCGTAGCTCTGGTCGGGGATCGGGCGGTTGACGTCCACCTCCTTGTACAGCAGCTGGGCCAGCGGCTTCCGCTCGACCACCGGAATGTTGTGCTCCAGCGCCAGGCGCCGGATTCGCTGGGCCAGCACGCCCGCGCCCTTGGCCACGACGATCGGCGCCGCCATCGTCGCGGGGTCGTATTGAATCGCCACAGCCAGCTCGGTGGGGTTGGTGACCACTACGTCGGCTTTGGGCACCTTTTCGCCGATGCGGTTGAGGGCCATCTGCCGCTGGATCGCGCGGCGGCGGGCGATCACCGCGGGGTCGCCTTGCAGGTTTTTCATCTCCTCGCGGACTTCCTGGTGCGTCATCCGCAAATCCTGCTCGTGCTTCCAGCGCTGAAAGCTGTAGTCCAGGATCGCCAGCACGAGCAGCGCCCCGCCGACCCAGAGCGTGGTCGACAACAGCAGGTCCGCCAGAAACTTCGCCAGCTCCGGCACGGCCATGTCGCTAGCGTGGAGCACGATTTGCCGTCGGTTGTAGACCACGGCCGCCGCCACCAGCGCCACGATCAGCACCTTTACCAGGCCGAAGCTGAGCCGCATGGCGCTGGGCAACGAGAAAATTCGCCGCAGCCCGGCCAGCGGGTTCAGCCGCGACGCGTCGGGCCGCAACCGCTCGGGCACGAACAACAGGCCGATCTGCATGACCGTCGACAACGCCCCGGCCAGCGCCAACAGACCGAGGATCGGCAGCAGTGGCTGGCCGATGTGATCCAGCAGCCACCGGCCCTCGGCGGCTACGTCCGTCTCGGCCAGGTTGAGCGGACCGACGGCGCCGAGCTGGTGCTTGAGAAACCCCGCCGCCGCGTCGACCACCTCGCGGCCCCAGTACAACAGCACGATGGCGCCGGCCAGCAGCAGCGCGGCCGACCCCAAATCCTGGCTAAACGCCACCTGCCCCTGCTCGCGGGCCTGCTGCCGGCGATGTGGGGTGGCGTCATAAGATTTTTCGCCGGCTTGTTCTGCCATGAATTGCTAGCAACCTTCCCCAGCCCCTAACCCCCCATCTCCCCGGCCCCCGCTCGCGCCGCCATCCGCACCGCGTCGCGCAACATGTCGATCGCCGTCGTCGTCTGCTGCGGAAACGCCCAGGCGATCGCGCCCAGCGACGCGGCCAGGCAACCCACCGTGAGCAAGGCGTTCACGCTAAACCCCACGACCAGAATGTTGATCTGCGGCAAAGTGCGCCCGATTAGTCCCAACACCAGCGTGGCCAGCAAAAGCGCCGCCATCGCCGGCGCCGCCGCGCGGACGCCCAACAAAAAGCTCTGACCCAGCAGCGCGGTGAGCGCGGTAACGTACGAGCCGCCCAACATCGCCTTGCCGGGCGGCAGCCACGTGTAGGTGTCGAGCACCGCCTCGGCGAGCAGGCGATGGCCATCCAGGAGCACGAACATCGCCAAGGTGAGGAAGTACAAGAATTGCGAGAACACGGACGTGTTGTCGTCGATGTTGGGATCAAACGAGTCGGCCAGCGCCGTCCCGCCCAGTTGGCTGACGATTTGCCCCGTGAGCTGCACGCCGCTCAGGAGGATCATGATCCCCAGCCCCAACAGCAGCCCCAGCAGGGTTTCGTTGAGCACGTAGTGGCCGAACACCAACAGGTGGGTCACGTCGGCAGGCGCCGCCGACGTCTCGAGCGGCGTGACCACAAGCGTCAGCATGATCGCCAACAGCGCCCGCGCCTGAAAGGGCGCCGCGCGCGTGCCGAAGATAGGCGCCGTCGCCACGAGCGCCCCAATCCGCGCGAGCACGAGCACGAAGGTCGCGAACTGGTTGACGAGCAGAGTTTCGAGGACCGTTTATGCATCCTGCTTCCCTCCGGCTCCCTCCCCCTAGGCGGGGAGGGTTGGGGAGGGGACGAAGCGATACAGCCTCGCCATTTCGGCGTGTAATCAGGGGCTGCACCCCTCCCCTAACCCGTCCCCATCAAGGGGCGGGGAATGAGGTCGACTCAAAACGTGTTGGGAATGTTCGTGATCAGGTGCTGGGTGTAGTCCACCAATCGCGTGAGCACCCACGGCAGCGCAAACGCCAACGCCACCGCCATGGCAATCAGCTTGGGCACGAACGCCACAGTCTGTTCCTGAATCTGCGTCAGCGCCTGCAAGAGGCCAACCACCAACCCGACGATCATCCCGGACAGCAGCACGGGCGCCGACACCAGCGCCGCAATCATCAGCGCTTCGCGCCCCAAATCGACGGCATCTTGCGGGTTCATGGTCTCAAATCCAAAATCCAAAATCGAAAATCCAAAATTGACTTCACGTCAGCACGTGGAAACTCTCCAACAGCATCTCCACCACAAGCCGCCACCCATCCACCAGCACAAACAACAGCAGCTTAAACGGCAGCGAAATCAACACCGGCGGCAACATCAGCATGCCCATCGAGATGGTGACGCTGGCCACGACGATGTCGAGCACGACAAACGGTAAGTAAATCTGAAAGCCAATGAGAAACGCCGTCTTCAGCTCGCTCAACATGAACGCCGGTAGCAGGGCCTGCAGCGGGATGTTCCGCTCGTTGGGCTTGGCGTCGAAATACACATAGTTGGTCGGCAGCTCGCCGGTCTTCGGATTGCGCTCGGTGGGCAGGTATTTCAGGAACAGGTACACGTCGTCGTCGTTGTCGGTCCGTCTAATCTGCTCGGCCATGAACCGTCGCACCGGCTGCGTGCCGCGCTCCCACGCCTGGTCGAGGCTCAACTGATTTTCGGAATAGGGCTTCAGCGCATCTTGATACACGCGGGTCCATACGGGCGTCATCAACAGAGCCGTCATGAACAGGGCGATCGAAGTGATCACCTGGCTGGGCGGCAACTGCTGGGCGCCGATGGCTTGCCGCAACAGGCCCATCACCACGAGGATGCGGACGAAGCTGGTGGTCATCAGCAGGATCGCGGGGGCGAGGCTGACGACCGTCAACAGCAGCATCACCTGCAGCGTGGAGCTGATGCCGCCGGGACTGGTCCACTGCTGCGGGCCGCCCGCCAAGCCGCTCAACAGCGAAGGCTCGCCGGATGCCGTTTGAGCATACGCCGCCGCCGGCGCCAGCGCCATCGCGGCCGCAGCCAGGCACGCCAGTCGAGTTGTGGTGCGAACGAATGGCATCGAACAGAGGATGAGAAATCAATCAGGAAGAGATGAGACGGACTAAGCGCGGCGACGAGCCGAGGAAGCTTCGCGGCCGAGGAACCCTTTGGCCGGCTCGCGCGACAGTTGCGCGAGCACCTGCTGAAACTCCGCCGAGGGCCCGTGGGCCGCGCCCTGGCGCAAAGGCCGGCAAGGCGATCGACTTCCAACGGCTCAGTGACTTCGGCCAGCGGCTGGGCGCCGTCGGCGCCGACCGCCAAGAGGACCAGCTTGTTGCCCAGCCGCACGAGCTGGGCGTAGCTCTGCGCCGTCAGGGCGCGCGGCCCAGCACCGTGAAGGCTTCGCTGGGAAGCATCCCGCCGGTCTTAGGCCCGCTGCGCTTGACAAACGACATGCAAATCAAAAACAGCGCCACGACGACCGCCAGCGCCGCGCCGGCGCTCGACAGCGACTTGAATCGACCAAAAGACTCCGGCAGAAAACTCGCGGCGCGGCTCATCGGACCGTCGGCGTCGTTTCGCCGTACGCGCGGCGAGGGGGGCGCCAGTCGACGGTCCGGAGCGTCGGCTGAAGTCGCCGCCGGCGCAGCGCTCAGTGGTGCGGCATTGAGCGGCGCTTCACTTGCGGGCGCAGCGCTGAGCGGCGCAGGCTCCGGCGCTGCCTCCACCACGCCGCCAGCAGGTCGAACGGCCGGATCGAACGCGATGGGCGGGCTCGCAGCCCCTGGAATCGGCGCCGCGGCAGGCGCCTGCGGTCGAAGTGCGTTTGACCCGCCTCCGACCGCGCGGGCCTTCTTTGGCAGCATTGTGTTCGTCCCGATGATAAGAAAGCAGAGGTTCCTCGCGACCTGTCGCAAAGGCGGCCGCGGCGGCGGTCATGTCATTGGCACTCGACGACCCGACGGCAAGCGCTTGCTGTCCCCAAACTCAGGGCGCGATCCCGGCGCAGAGCATTCCCGCCAGCGCAACGCCCAGCGCCCGAAACGTGGTCGCCGAAAATGACAACCTGATTGGCGGCATAGTGTCCTGAGCCGGGGCGCATCTCCAGACATTGCTAGCGCAGAGGCCAAGCTTTTGGCTCGCGCAGAGTTCGCGGCTTATACGGGCGAGCGCGGCGGCAATCCAGAGCATTCGCCCGTCGGCGCCAGCACATCGCGTGGCATGCCCTCGTCCGCGTGGGCATGTGAATTGCCGACGGACATGGCCACGTCGGCAGACCTCCGAGGCCATGCCACCCAGGCGTGAGACGTTCGTCTGCCAGCATGCCGCCGGCCCTGCTATCGTGGTGGCATGCCCATCAAATGGCTCCAAGCCCGTCGCCGGCGCAAGCTGCTCGCCCAACCGTTTCCCGCCGAGTGGCGCGAGACGCTCCGCCGACGGGTGCGGCAGTTTCCCTACCTGCCCGCGGCGCAGCAGGAACGGGTCCGCGCCATCGTGCAGGTGATGGTCGCCGAGAAGGACTGGGCCGGCGCGGCCGGATTCGCGGTGACCGACGAAATGCGCGTGACCATCGCCGGCACGGCCGGCGTGATGGCCAGCGGCTTCGATCCGCCCTACTACTACGACCGGCTCGAAACGATCGTCATCCACCCGCGCACCGTCCGCTTTACCCCCGAGCAGTCGGCCGCGTACCCGATGCTGCCCGCGCCGGTCGGGCTCGACGGCGTGGCGTGGCGGCGTGGCCCGGTGCTGCTCTCGTGGGAGGCCGTGCGCGACGAACGACGCGGCCCGGGCTGGGGTCGCAATGTGGTCCTCCACGAACTGGCTCACCACATCGACGGCCTGAACGGCGACATGGACGGCCTGCCGCCGCTGGCGCCGGTCGCTGCGCGGCGTTGGCACGAGTTGGTCGAGGAGGAGCTGGAGCGGCTTGAGATCGACCTGCGCCGCGGCGAGCCGACGCTGTTGGATGAAGGCGCCGCCGAAAGCCCGGCGGAGTTCTTCGCCGTGGCGACCGAGCGGTTCTTCGAGCTGCCCCACGTTATGCGGCGCGAGCACCGCGAGCTGTACGACGCCCTGGCGGACTTCTATCAACAGGATCCCACCCAATGGCTGCCGCGGACCGATTGACGCGCCGCGAACCTGGCCGCCGCCGCATCTGCCCTTCGAGCATGAGAATCCCGCTGACCCGTTCCACGATCCGCCCCCTGCGCCTCGATGATGCCCCGTCGCTAGTGCGCTACGCCAACAACCGCCAGGTGTGGCGAAACTTGCGCGACCTGATGCCGTACCCCTACGGCGAGGCCGACGCCTACGCCTTCATCTCGCACTCGCTCGTGGCGCCGCATCCCACCAGCTTCGCCATCGAAGTGGATGGTGCTGCCGTGGGCGTGATCGGCGTGCGGATTAAGGAGGACATCGAACGGAACACCGCGGAGCTGGGCTACTGGCTCGGCGAGCCATTTTGGGGTCGGGGCATCTTAAGCGAAGTCGTGTCGGCATTTACGCGTTGGGCCCTCAACGAGTTCAATCTACTGCGGATCGAAGCCATAGTGTTCGAGTGGAATCCCGCCTCGGCCCGTGTGCTGGAAAAGGCCGGCTACCTCCGCGAAGGCACGATGCGGCGCAGCGCGGTGAAAGACGGCGTCGTGATCGACCGCTGGCTGTACGCCTACCTGGCCGACGACATGTCTTCTTGAGGTGGCGTTTCGTCACGCCGGCTTCTCGAGCACCCAGCGGATCACCACGCCGAGGTTGTCGTTGAAGTACCGCCACGACGTGGGGAAGAACGTCAGGTATCGGTTGTAGGTCTGCACGTCGACTAGCCTCAGCGCCTCATCCGTGTGCTTCACCAGGTTGTCGAACCAGGCTCGCAGGGTGGGTCGGTAGTCGTGGAGCGACCGGTGGGTCACGCGGAAACCGGCCTGCTCGTGCGCCTGGCAGTGGAAGCGGTAGGACGAACCCATCGACCCCGGGAAATATATCTGCGAACACGCGGCGGGGGCGATGACGGCGTCGTTTATCCGGCAAAAGAAATGCTGCACCAGCTTGCCCCCCGGCTTGAGCGCGCGGTACAGCTTGGCCAGTAGCTGCGGGATTTCATGCTGACGCACATGTTCCCAGGCGCCGATCGAGTAAATCGCGTCGAACTCCTCGGCCGGGTACTGGCGTGTGATGAAGTCGTCGAACTCGACCTTGAAGCCGTAATGTTGCTGGTTGTAGGCGACCTGCTCGCGCGAGAGCGTAATGCCGTGGAGGTTTTCCTTGTCGCCCGTGTGTTCGAGGATGCGCCTCAGCATGGCTCCCCAGCCGCAGCCCAGCTCGAGAATCTTTTGCCCCGGCGTCGGGTCAATAAGCCTTAGGATGAAGTCGGCCTTGTGCTGCTGGGCTTCCTCGATCGTCTCGTCCGGGCGGTGAAAGTCGGCGCAGGTGTAGAACATGTACCGCTTGTCGAGAAACAGCTCGTAGAACTTGTTCGACACGTCGTAGTGAGCGCTGATCCCCAGCAGGTGATCCTGCTTCATCTTGGCGCGGATCACCAGCATGCGGAGCGGCTTGAGCGGCCACGTCGTGCGAATCCAGTCCGTGCCGCGCGGCATGTCGCGGGTCACGGCGTGCCAGGCGTAGGCGGGGTCGAGCGGCTTGGGGGAGCGGATGAGATGCTGCAGAAATGCGTAGGGCACGCCGTACACGGCGGCTTCCGGCGCAAAGAGGGCGTATCGCAACATGAGGCGCAAGCAGGGCGGCGGGTGCGGGCGTGGCTAAAGTATCATTCCGGCGCGGGCACGACGCAAGGATGCAATGTGCCATGGAGCGTCGACTCTCGGCCGATGTTACAGGCACTTCGGCTCGGACCCTTGGCGGGCCGGCTCCCAGCGGGGTACGATGCGCCGACGGGACGCCTTCCGGCGTTTCAATAACGGCGTAAGAAAAGAGGCAGACAATGTCGCTACCAAAAAACGTGCTCGGCGGGCCCATCGAGAGCTGCTCGACCGATCCGATGACCGGCTTCTACCGCGATGGCTGCTGCCGCACAGGGCAGGAAGACCTGGGGCTGCATCTGGTGTGCATTGTGGCGACGGATGAATTCCTGGAGTTCTCCAAGGATCGCGGCAACGACCTAAGCACGCCCAATCCGATGTACCAGTTTCCCGGTTTGCACGCTGGCGACCGATGGTGCCTGTGCATCGAGCGTTGGAAGGAAGCCCTCGAGGCCGGCATGGCCCCGCAAGTAGTGCTCGCGGCAACGCACATCTCGCGCGTAGAGTTCGTGGACCTCGAAGACCTGGAAGCTTACGCGGTCGACCGCGAGTCTGCGCGGAGTGACATCATATTGGATCCCTCCGGCTCCCTCCCCTCGGCGGGGAGGGCGGGGGAGGGGGGATAGATTTCATTTAGCTAGCCACTCATTGTGCTTCACCCCTCCCTAACCCTCCCCGTCAAGGGGAGGGGACCGGAGAGTTCTAATACTGGCCCTCGCCCCTCACCCCCCTCTCTTCTGTCTGTCGCGCTGCAACCTCTCAAACTCTTCCTGCAACACCTGCTTCGCCGCCGGCAGCGAGACCACGTACTGACGGTCATACTCGACCGTGTACTTGTACTCGATCAGCTTGGCCTTATCGCCCGCGGCGCCGGCCGGCGCTTCGACGTCCCAGCGGAGGATGCCCATCGGGCGTTCGCCGCGGAGGTAGAGCTTGTCGTCGCTCAGCTTGTCGCTCGTGTCGCCCAGCGTGATGCGGATGTCGGCGCCGTCTTCGGCGTGCGGCAGCCGGTCGAGCACGCGGATCGACGTCGCCTCGGAGCGGAAGTTCTCGACCACCAGGCGGTAGGAGAATCGCGTTTCGCGGTTGCCGCCTTGCACGTCGTCGTGCTTGTCGACCAGCTCGCGACGGGCGCGAAGCTGCGGGTCGGCGCCAAAACCGACGACGAATGTTTGCCCGCGGGCCACCGTCGGTATCTCGCCCTGGCCCACGAACCGGCCGTCGAGGTAGACCGTGATCGGCCCGGCCAGCAGGTCCTCGTCGCCGGTATTCTTGAGTTCAGCTTCGCGGTAGACATACGAATTCAGCACCGGCACCGCCACATGGTAAAACTGGCTGGGCATGTCGCTGTGCATGATGCGCACCATCTGCTGATCGCTGCGGCTGGCCAGGCTGACGGCGCCGGCAAGCCGGTAGCTCAGGCTGGGGCCGCGCGAGTCGTCGTCGCCCTCGGAGCGGAGGACGCTCATCGCCGTTTCGTCGCCGTTGAGTTCCAGTTTCTGCATCGCGGCGGCGATGTCGTTCAGGCCCCAGTTGAAGCGGTTCTGCTCGACGAACGCGATCGCATTGTTGGCCGATTGGGCGAACTCCTGGCGCTGCGAAATCAGGCCTTCAAGTTGTTGTGTGACTTGGCTCTTGGAAAGGCCCCGGCCATACCCGCCATAGTTCGCGCCGCCAAAAGGGTCGTCGCCCGCGGCCTTCTGGCCCGCCCGTGCTTCCGGCGCGTTGGCCGCGGCCTCGCCCGCGAGAACGACATGCAGCGGCGCCAGCCCCGGACCCGCCGCGCTCAGCGCCGGCGAGGCCGTGGAAAGCGTGAGTTCCACGTCGCTCCAGTCTTCTCCCGTGAGTTGGTGGATGAGCGCGTTGTACTCGACGCGAACCTGCTTATGGTCGGCCGCGGAGCGCATGGCATAGGTGGGCGACCAACCGCAATTGTTGACCAGATAGTTCAGCCGGACCTCAGCGGCGCCGGCGGCGTTTTTCTGGATGAACAGCACGGCTTCGCGGATCGTGCGCGCGGCGCCGCCAGTGATCTCCGCCCGCTTGCGGTTGAGCAATTCGAGATCGGCGTTCAGCTTGTGAGCCTGCTGGGCGAGCGTGACGTCGTCCTGGGCGATCTGCTCGCGCTGCTTGAAGGCGAAAGTGGTCATCCGCTCGAGTGCGGCGGCGTCGAGAACGCCCTTGGTGAGATCAGACTGGGCGGTGGGCGCCACGAACCCTTCGAGCTTGTCGAGATACTCGCTCCGTTTGGCGAGCAGCGCCTGCTTTTTGGCCGTAAGATCGATCTGCTGCTGCGTGGCGAGAATTTTGTCGTCGAGCTTGCGGACTTCCTCGCGGGGCTCCTCGCCGACGGCGCGGGTACGGAACCGGACGGCGCGGATTTCGACGCCGTCGCCGCCCTCGGCGAACAGGCTATCGGGGACGATTTGCTCGGGCAGGGCGCCGACGACCAGCTCGAGACTGCCGTCGCCATCGACTGGCACCGCGCGGGTAACCTGGGCCTGGCCGCGGTAGAGGGTCACCTGCGTCACGCGGGCGTCGACCGATTTTGCATCGGCGGCATGCACGGGCGATGGGACGGCAAGCAGCGTCAACAGCGCGGCGGCCAACGAAAGTGAGCGGGACATCAGGCGTCTCCTTGAGTGACGAGTCGAGAATCGTGCCTCTATGTTTTTTCTACGATGCTGCGGCCGCCGGGAGCAATGGCAAGGCGGTAACGCGTTTGTAACGTGCGAGCGCCGCGCCGCCCGCCGACGGAGAGATTTGACGCGCACTGATCCGCCGGGCATGATCTATGACGCTGGCGACCCCAGAATTAGTTCCCTTGGTGTGCCACGGGCGCATGAGCCTGAAGCTAGTTGCTGCGCAAGGAGCGGTGAGACGATGACGATTAAATGGCCGGCCTTGGCCGCTGGTTCGATGCTGGCATCCCTCGCCCTGGTCGTAAGCGGCGCCGCGCGTGCCGCGGAGGACTCAGCGGCAAGCGACCAAGGCGAGGTCATCGGCATGTCGCTCGAGGGCCGCCCCATTCGCTGCCAGGTTTACGGCGAGGGCCCGGACGTGCTGTGGATCATCGCGACGATCCACGGCAATGAAGCCGCCGGCACGCCGCTCGTGGCGAAGTTCGTCGAGTGGCTTAAGGAGCACCCGGACGAGATCAAGGGACGGCGCGTGGTGATTACGCCGGTGGCGAATCCCGATGGCTTTGCCCACAATCGGCGGGAGAACAACCACGGCGTCGACCTCAATCGCAACTTCCCCGCCGGCAATTGGGGAACCGCCGACGAAAAGGCGCCCGGCGCCACCCCGCTGTCGGAGCCGGAGAGCCGAGCGCTCATGATCGGCCTCTGCCGTTACTTCCCCAATCGCATCATCAGCATCCATCAGCCCTTTACCGTGGTGGATTACGACGGCCCGGCCGAAGGGCTCGCCAAGGCCATGGCTGCCAAGTGCAAACTTCCCGTGAAAGTCGTGGGCAGCCGCCCGGGGTCGCTGGGTTCGTTCGTGGGGCTGACGCTCAACAAGCCCATCATCACGCTCGAGCTCCCCGAGGACGCCGGCATGGACGGTCCGACGCTGTGGAAGGAATACGGCGACGCGCTAATCGCGGCGCTGAGATACTCGGAAAAATAAGCAAGAAATTTCGCGCAGAGGCGCGGAGACGCAGAGAGTCGGAAGAGAAGGACGATTATGGTCTTCCTGGCGCCGAGAGCGAAGGTATTGTCATCGCATCCCCCCCGTTTTTTGAGTTTCCTCTGCGTCTCTGCGTCTCTGCGCGAAACTCTTGGAGTTGCACTACTGATTTGGGCGTGTGTCGTGTCCAGTTCACTGATGGGCGATGAACCCGCGCTAAAAATGGTTGAACAAAAAACCCAAGCCGAGCTCGAACGCATTGCCGGCGGCGTGAACGGCGTCGCGGGGATTGTCGTCGAGGACTTGGGCGGCCCGTCGCGGTTTGCCGTCAACGAGGATCGTGAGTTCGCTCAGGCCAGCGCGATCAAGATTCCCATCCTCATGGAAGTGCTCAAAGAGGCCCATGAGGGCAAGATCAAGCTCACCGACCAGCACTGGGTCGAGAAGAAGACCCAAGTCGCCGGCAGCGGCATTCTGAGCGAGCTGGGCGATCACACCACGCAAATGAGCGTCGAGGATTTGTGCAATTGCATGATCATCCTCAGCGACAACACGGCCACCAACATGATCCTCGACCTCGTAGGCAAGGAAAATGTCACCGCCACGATGAAGTCGCTCGGCTGCCCGCACACGCAGGTGCGGCGGCGGATGCTCGACACGGCCGCCTCGGCCCGGGGCGACGAGAACACCTCGACGCCCGCCGAGGCGGCCAGGCTGCTGCGGCTGCTCCACGAAGGAAAGTTCATCAATCGCGAAGTCTGCGACCACGCCCTCAAGATCCTGCGCAAGCCGAAGCCCGGCGCCGTCAACGCGGCGATTCCCAAGGACATTCCCGTCGCCTTCAAGCCCGGCGGCATCCCCGGCGTCGCCACCGAGTGGGCCATCGTCGAGCTGCCAGGCCGACCTTACATCGTGGTCTTCATGGGCGCTTACGACGTCGACAACGAATTGGAGCCCGCCATCCGCGCCACGTCGAAGGCGGCCTACGATTTCTTCAGCCGCCTTGTCAACGCGACTAAGTACGGCGCTTACATCGACCCCAAAGAGTGGGCCAAGCCGTGAAGGGCGGCGCGTGAACGTTTCGCGCAGAGACGCAGAGGCGGAGCAGAGAGGGATTTTTTTGCCGCGAATCTCGCGAATTGACGCGAATTAGATTGATTGCTTTCTCCAATGGATTTCCAGATCATCAGCAACGGATTCGCGCTCATTCGCATGATTCGCGGCAAAAAAATCTTTTCTTATCGGCTCCGCGTCTCTGCGTCTCTGCGCGAATTCCTGTCTTTTGCAATTCTCCCGTTCGCTTTCGTTCCGCGGCTACCCGCGGCCGAGCCGCGGCTGCTTGTGGACTCGCCGGGCTTCGGCCTCGAATGCGTCGCCCGCGAGCCGGACATTGTGACGCCGATAGGCGTGGCGTTCGACTTAAAAGGCCGACTGCTGGTCGTCGAATCGCACACGCACTTTCGACCGGCAGATTATCAGGGGCCGCCGGGTGATCGCATACGCATGTTCGCCGATGCCAACCGCGACGGGCGGCTCGACACGTGGACCACGTTTGCCGAAGGCTATCAGCAGTCGATGAACTTGTGCGTGCGGCCCGATGGCGCCGTGTATCTCGTTACGCGTCGTGACGTGCGGCTGCTGGAAGATACCGATGGCGACGGCAAAAGCGACAAGGAGACCGTAATCCTCCGCCTTGAAACAACGGGCGATTATCCGCACAACGGGATGAGCGGAATTGCGTTTCGGCCGCGAAGCGGCAAAGACAAAAGCGCGGGCGTCCTGGTTGTGGGCGTGGGAGAGAATTCAGGCAATCCCTACACGATCATCGGCAGCGACGGCGACGAATCGACTCGCGGGACGGGGCCGGCAATGTTTACATTTGCCAGGCCGACGGCGCCGGAATGCGGCGCTACGCCACAGGGTTTTGGAACCCGTTCGCGCTGTGCTTTGTCGGGAGAAACATTTATGCCGTCGACAACGATCCGGATTCCAGCCCGCCCTGCCGGCTGATCGAGGTGTGGGCCGCGGGAGACTACGGATTTCGCTATCAATACGGCCGGGCAGGCGTGCATCCGCTGCAGGCCTGGAAGGGGGAGTTGCCCGGCGCCCTGCCGCCGATTTGCGGCGTCGGCGAGGCGCCCACGGCGATTCTGTTTCATCACGAGTTTCTGTGGGTGACGAGCTGGGGCGACCATCGGGTCGAGCGATATTCGCCCCAGCAGTCCGGAACAAACCAAAGGCCCGTTAGATCCGCGAGCATGCAGGTGGTAGCAAGGCGACGCCGATTTTCGTCCCACGGGCTGCGCCGTCGCGCCCGATGGTTCGATTTATTTCGCAGACTGGGTCGATCGAAGCTACCCAGTCCACGGCAAAGGACGAATTTGGAAACTTACTCTGCCCATGGAATGCAATGATAAACCGATTGAGGGGCCGCCTTATTTCCGCGAAGGGCAGAGCTCCGTCAATCGGTCGTGGGCGACCGGCCGGCCCGATGGCAAGCCGTTTCAGCAAATGGTATTTGATCCGGATTATGCACCTGATGATTTGCAGTGGCGCTGGATTCATTCGCCGCGTCGGAGCCTGGCAAGTCTGCAAGCGATTCGCTGGCACAAAATTGCCGGGTTCGAACGAGTGCTCCGCGAAGCGCTGCAAGATGAAAATGCCGATCTTCGACTCTACGCCGTACGCTGGATCGCCGACGAGCGCCTCACCCAATTCCGCGACGATGTCGCCAAGCTTCTCGAGGGCGACGTTCCCACCGAGCGGTATTACCTGGCCGTGCTCGCCGCCGTTGATTGGCTTGATGGCAACCCGATTGCGCACAATGGCGCCATCTCGGATGAGCTGCTGGTGCGCGAGCTCGCCAACGACAAACGATCGCCGCATCTGCACGCCCTCGCGTTGCGGCTGCTTTCGCCGGACAACCCCTGGTTGACGCCCGAGCGGATAGGCGACTTTCTCAAGTCGCCCGACGCGCAGCTTCGTCTCGAAGCGGTCCGCAGCCTGGCGATGCGCAGCGACCCCGCCCGCTTCGCGATGTTAGCCGAGTTGGCGAGGGACCAAAAGAAGTCCGCCGAGATGCGTGCCGAAGCCGTCGCGGGCTTGGCGCCCGCCGTCGACCGGCAGGGCGACTTGTTGACGAACCTGTCGAGCGATGGCGACTCGACCGTCGCTCGCGAAGCGCAGCGCGTGCTGCGGTTGGCTGGGAAGGGCGCCGCAGAAACCGCAAAGCCGCCAGCGGCCGAGTTGGACAAGTGGAATGAGTTGCTGGCCAGCGGCGGCGACGCGGCCTCGGGGCGACGGTTGTTTTTCACGGCGGCGGGCCCGCGTTGCGCCGCCTGCCACCAGTACCGCGGCCGCGGCGGTCGCGTAGGTCCCGATCTCACGCGCCTTGGCGCCCAGCAGTCGCGCGAGCGCATCGTGGCCTCAATTCTGCAGCCCAGCCGCGAGATCGCTCCGGAGTTTCAAGCGTGGACGCTGGTGACCGCCGCCGGCCTGACGCGCGCCGGCCTGCGATTGCCCAAGGGCGGCGACGACGGCGTCGAACCTTATGCCGACACGAGCGGGGAGCAGTTCACGCTGAACAGCGAAGACATCGTCGAGCGCTCGCCGAGTGAGACGTCGATCATGCCCGAGGGTCTCGAGCGGACCTTAACCATCGGGGACCTGCGCGATTTGGTCGCCTTTCTGATGAAGGAGCAGTGAAATCGCGCTGTTTCGCGTTAGCCGGCATCGTCTCGATGCCGCGGCCGACGCATCCTCGATCGTCTCGTCATTGAGAGATGCGCGCTCGTGGCGTACAATTCAAGTCGCCGGGGTCGGGACGACCCGGCTCGCTCGCTCTCTTGCGCCGCAATTGCCGCGCCGAGCTGCCCGCCCCCAATGGATTTCCCGCCAGGCTTATGAGCGATTTGCACCACGAGTGCGGCGTCGCCGCCATCTACCACCTGCCTGGCCGCGAGCGCAGCCCGCTGTGCCCGCCGCAGGGGCCGAACGAGATTTCGCGGCTCATGCCGCGCATGCTGCTCGACGTGCAGAACCGAGGGCAGCTCTCCGCGGGGATGACGACCTACAACCCCGACCGCAGTGAGCTTTTGCAAACTTACAAAAAGGTCGGCGCGGTGACCGAGGTTTTCCGGCTCAACCACCGCGGCAAAGCCGAGAGCATTGCGCAGGAGTACGCCGGCCGGGCGGCCATCGGGCACGTCCGCTACGCCACCTGCGGCGCCGAGGACGTGAGCTATGCTCAGCCCTTCGAGCGGCAGCCACATCCAGAAGCACAAGTGGTTCAGCTTCGCGTTCAACGGCCAACTGGCCAACTACGCTCAACTGCGCGACAAACTGCTGGCCGAGGACGACCATCACCTGGCGCGAGCGACCGACACCGAGATCATCATGCACGAGATCAGCCGCGAGCTGTCGGGCGACCGGCGGCCGAAGCTGATCGACGTGATGCGGCAGCGTGGCGGAGCGGTTTGACGGGGCGTACAGCCTCGTGCTCCTGAACGCCCAAGGCGAGATGCTCGTCGCCCGCGATCCGCTGGGCAACAAGCCGCTGAGCTATGCGATCGAGGGCCCGCTGTTGGCAGCCGCCAGCGAAAGCGTGGCCTTGGCTAACCTGGGCTTCAGCAGCGAGTCGATCAAATCGCTCGCCGCGGGCGAGGCCATCACGGTGGTCGATGGCCGCATCAACATCGAACGGTTCAGCGACAGCCCGCGACGCGCCGCCTGCTACTTCGAGTGGATCTACTTCGCCAACGTGGCCAGCACGATCGACGACCGGAGCGTGTACCTCTCGCGCAAGGCTCTGGGCGAGGAGCTTGCGCGGCTCGAGACCGTGCCCAAGGGCGACGACCTGGTCGTCGTGCCCGTGCCCGATACGAGCAAGGCCGCCGCCGACGCGATGGCCTACGCGCTGGGCGTGCCGAGCGTCGAGGGGTTGATTCGCAACCGGTACGCCGGGCGAACGTTCATCGAGGGCGGCGTGGGCCGCGAAGTCAAAGCGTCTGCCAAATACACGCCGCTGCGCGAGGTGCTGGAAGGGCGCCGGGTGCTGCTGGTCGAAGACTCGATCGTGCGATCGACGACGATGCGCGTGCTCTTGTCAAAGATCCGCGAACTGGGCCGGGCGCACGAGGTGCATGTGCGGGTAGCATGCCCGCCGATCGTCGCCCCCTGTTTTTACGGCATCGACATGTCGCGCATTCGTGAGCTGTTCGCCCCGCCGTTCGTCGAGAAGGGATTGCCGCCGGAGCAAATGTACGCCCAGATGGCCGCGGAGTTGGGGGCCGACTCGCTGCGGTACCTGCCCGTCGAGTCGATTGCGCGGGCGATCGGCAAGCCGGCTGACCACCTGTGCCGCGCGTGCATCACCGGCGACTACCCGACGCCGTGGGGGCAAAAGCTGTACCAGGTGGCGCTGGATAAATACGAGGCGCGAACCGACGTCGAGGAGCGCACCTACGAATCCGCCGGCACTCGGCGCCCGTATTTAGCCCCCGGTCACTGACCGGGGGCTAAATGGCGCTCCGGCGTCATCAGCGCTTAACAAACTCGCTGCGGTACACCGGCTCGCCGTGGAGCCGCATCCGTCGCTCGAAGTGCGTGCGGAAGTCGAGGTCGTGCTCCGCCGGCCGTTCGGGCACGGGGAGCGTCCCGGCCAGCTCGGCGCACGCGGCGAGCAGTTCCAGCGTCCCGCGGAAGTACTCCTCGACGTCGGTCCAGAAGTGCAGCCTGCCGCCGACCTCGAGCGTGCGCACGACATCGGCGATGAACGCTTCAGTCATCACGCGGCGCTTGTGATGGCGCGCTTTCCACCACGGGTCGGGAAAGTACACGTGGACCGCCGCGAGGCAGTCGTTGGGAATCAGATCGCGGAACAGTCGCAGAGCGTCGCCGTCCACCACCGCCGCGTTGGTCGCGCCGTGCTGGGCGAGTCGCGACGCGGCGAAGCACGCGTATTTGTGAGCGAGCTCCACGCCCAGAAAGTCGTGCTCGGGCATGGCCGCCGCGGCGTTCTGCAGGAAGAGGCCTTTGCCGCTGCCGACCTCGATCTCCAGCGGGGCCGTGCGGGCAAACAACGCGGCGGGATTCCACGGCGAGGCGAGCTGGTCGATCGTGCGCAGATGCCGCGACAGGTCGAGCGTCGGGTCAATCTTCGGAAGTGCGCGGCGGCCCATCGAATTACTCGCCGACGAGCGTTTAGCTACCGGCCGAGTTGGACTGCACGGCTTCGTTCGGCAAAGCGACGCCCGTGACCTCGCCCTCGCAAACCAGTCCGCCGCCCACGAAGCCTTGGAATCGACAACTGCACAGGCGGCCGCGGCGGTGCTTGGTGATTTCTATGACCATCGCCAGCCGATCGCCCGGCTTGACGACGCCGCGGAATCGAACCTTGTCGATGCCGCCGAAGGCCACCAGGTCGGCGCCGGACAGGTCGTGACGCTGAATGTGATACGAGAGCACCTGGGCCGCCATCTCGCACATGATCACCCCGGGCATGATCGGCATGCCGGGCATGTGGCCGGCGACCCAAAACTCGTCGTCGGTCAGGTCCTTGTAGCCCGCGCAAATGTGACGGTCCACGTCGTCGACGATGATCGCCGTCAGCTGCTCCATCGCAAAGCGCTGAGGCAGATATTTGCGGATTTCATCGATCTCGGCCACGACATGGTCGCAGTCGAGTTCTGCGGGATCGATGATGAATTCACGCACGGGCATGTCAGTTATCGCCGTTCAACGAATATCACTTAGCCCCCGGTCATTGACCGGGGGCTAAATGCTTACGTGCGCACCTTTCTGGCGGCGGTTCTTGCGGGGGCGGCTGCAGGCGGGGCGCTTGCCGTGGTTGGCTTTCTTGACTTTGCGACCGGGTTTGGCCATCGGGGTTAACTCCAACAATTCGAGGGCGTGCTACGAGACGAGCCAAAATTCTAGCAGGAGCCCGCACAAGGGGGAAGGCGACGGCGCCGCCGGAAGATGAGAGCCCACCGTCACTTCGCGCGGAGATCCCACGCATCGAGCCATTGGCCGCCGACCGGGCGCATGTCGAACCGCTTCATCATCTGCTCCTGCATGTTCGACAAGTGACCGGCGCCGTAAAAGATGGCCAGTCGCTTCTGACCGTGGGCGAGCTGCTGCTGGAGCACGTCGAGAGCCCGCCTGTTGCGCTCCGTGATGAGCGTCGAGCCGTCGGAGCCGACCAGTCCCACCATCAGCTCCTCCATGCTCTCGAACTGCTTGGCCATGGCGATCTTGAGCCGACGCGGGCGATCCGACGCGAACAGCGCCGCCAGGACGTCGGTCTCGGCGCTGTCGCCCTCGGCCTCGCTCTGCTGGGCGAGCGAGGCCCCAAGGATCTTGAAGTACATCTGGATAAAGCCTTCCTGGCGGTCCTCCATCGACTTCATGAATTCCTCGGGCGACATGTCGGCATGCACGAAGTTGGGCCGGGTGTAGTCGATCTGCTCGAGCTGGTGCTCGACCTCGAGAATATTCTTCAAGCCGTTCTGCAAGGCGCCCAGCGGGTTGCCGTTGTCGGTTCCGCGGCCGCGGGGAACGATCGTGCCCTCCGGGGCGACCAGCTCGTACAGCACCGCGTCGTAGCTGCGGAAGCGGCGGTTGAGCTCGCGGTAATAAGCATGGTCGGCAATGTGCACGGCGCCGACCAGGTCGACGTACCGCGTGTAGCCATCGGGTTTCTTGTCGGCGTCATAATCGGCTGCCGGTACGTAACGAACGATCGCCGTCTGCATTGCTAGCGGCTGGCGGTCCTTGTCGCGCAGCAATTGGACCCACTTCTTGGTCAGGAGCGAGTCGCTCGACAGGTCACGAAGGTGAGCCGTCGAAGCGGCCGGTTCGGCGTCAACGGCGCCAGTGCAACCCAAGGTCGCCAGCGGCGCCAAGAGAACGAGCCAGCGGATGCGAAGCCGGGGGTTGCAGAGCATACAAAACAGCGCCGATCTTGACGTGCCTGCGATGCAGGAGTTGCTGGCAGAATTGCGGAAGTATATGCCTGCCCGGCCGGAATAACAAACAGCGAGACCCGGCGGGGTGCGCTGGCCGGCGCCCATGCGCAGGGCACGTTCGACGTGGCGGTCCCCGGGACGCTCGCGCCGATTTGTCGAGGCCATGCCGGCGCCCACGGTCGCTAGCGGGTAGACCGGGCGGTCGGCATTTTCCGCAGACTTTGCCGGTCTTACTCAACCGGCCCGACAGGCGCATCCGATACTACCGGCACAGATACACCGCGCCACGGCTGTCCAGCGTCGGGGCGTCCACGGCCATGCGCCCGGGGAAGCGGGGCGGCACGCACGGGGGAAGCAGGAAACTATGACCGCTCGAAAACTTGCCACCTGGTTTGCCGGATGTTTGCTGATCGCCGCGGCGCCTGGCGTCGGCGAGGCCCAGCAAGAATTCGCCCCTCCCGAGCTCAACGGCGACGCACAACTGTTCGCTCCCGTGGATTTCAACTTCGACGATTACCCCATCCGCCACGACGACGACGGCTACTTCCTCCGCTTGGACAAGCTGAGCTGGGCCGCCACCGGCGAGCGAATCAAAATGGGAGTAGTTAACCCGGATTTCGGCAACCTGGGTCCCTTCCGCACGTTTAACACCGGCGGTCAGATCATCCCCAGCCCAGATCCGGCCGACGACACCTTCATCTTCATTCCCGGTCAGCTCATTCAGCTCAATCCGCCGGGAATGATTGGCACCGTCGATAGTCCGCCGCCCCGGGCCAACTTTGGCTGGGGCGAGCGGTACGAGCTGGGATACTCCAACGGCGAGAATGGCTGGGAGATCGGAGTCCTCGACGGCCCCGATGTGCGCTCCGGCGAAACCTTCGGCATGAATACCAACCCAGATGTACTCAACCCGCTCAATCCGGTCGCCGATTTGTATGGTTCGGTTTTGATTAATTTCGACGATCCGCTCGGGTTGATGTTCGGTTTCCTGGACGTGTGGGGCGTGCCTGGAACACAAAACCCGGGTGCGCCGGACGGCTTTCCCGACGACATCGACGACGACGGGCAGCACGGCCCCATCTTCGATCTGATGACGCCCGCGTGGGTTCCCGAAACGCGTATCCTGGGCTCCGGGGCGGATCTCGAAGACATCATCGAGTTACCGACGAGCTGGGAGTTTGTCGACGTGCGCAACAGCTCCGAGACGCAAGGCGTCGAGATCATGCGGACGCACAATCTCAACAACAACCACTTCATGGCCAAGCACCAGAACAGCAGTCTGCAGTTCTCGTACGGCGCCAGATACTTGCGGCTTCGCGATCAATTTCGCGTCGTCGCGACCGGCGGCGTGCTCGGCAACAGCTTCTGGGATACCCAGATCTTCAACAACGTGGTGGGACCGCAAGTTTGCTTGAAATACATGCATCAGTTGCATCGCGTCCGCGTCGATTGGACCGGCCGGTGCTTGTTCGGATACAACATCCAGAACTTCGAGCAGACCGACAGCTTGGGCCAGGACCTCATTCCAGGCCAGTTCAACCGACCGCTGTTCTTCCCGCCGACCTACTCGGTCCACGGCAAGCAAGAGAATTTTTTCTCGCCCGTGGCCGAGATGCGGGTGCAGGCCAGTTACCAGCTAACGACGGCGATCGCGCTGCGGCTGGGCTACACCGCCATCTTCGTCGACAACATCAGCCGCGCCGCGGCCCAGGTGCGGTATGAATTGCCGCGGATGGGCTTCCGCGACGACCAGGCCGGCAAGCAGGAGATCTTCATCAACGGCGTCAACTTCGGCGTCGACGCGGTGTACTAAGCCTGCCACGCGGCGACGGCTTAGACGGCTCACGCCGCCCCGAACCAGTCTGGTCGGGGCTTCTTGCTGCGCGGCGCAGCGGCTGGGCTCTTGGCGCGGGCGCCAGCGCGGCACGAGCGCACGACGGTGGTCTAAGCTTCGATCTTGGCGAGGTGCAGCTTTTGCAGCTCCGCCATCTCGGTCTGCAGCCGATGACGCAAGGGGCTCTCGCCGCGAAGTTCATCGAGCAGCGCTTCAGCTCGTTGAAAAGTCTCCGTGGTAATGCTCCCAGTCTTGAACAGCTTGTTCCAACTACGTGTGACTTCGCTTTCGGTAAGCAAGGCTGCGGCTCCTATGTGCGTGACGCCCACGCGTGCTGGCGACTCTGCCGCGGGCGACTCTACCGATTCATTATGGATTGGTTTTGCAATGTGAGCAAGTTGACAGTTGGCAAGCGGAAGACTTGGCGCCCGCCGCGTGAGATTCGCGACGAGGACTTACGGCTCGAATACTTCGGCGCCAAGATCGACGCGAGGGCAGGTTGGAAAAAAGACCGCAATGGCGCGGGCTTGCACCGAGTGCGCAAAACCGTGGCAGTTCCGCAAACTCTGCCTGCAGACGCGATGGCGCCGCACGCGGTAACAACAATCAACCTATTTCGCTTAATCAGGCAGCGGCGCTGAATTTGCCGCTGCGATGGGGGGGTGGTAGTGTCCTAGGTTGGGGATCGCAGCGTGCGATGCCCGCACGGGGAAAATATGCCTCCCGCAGGGGGTGCTTCGATGATGACGGACAAATACAATGAAGTCGCTGGGCGCCGGGACGATAGCATTGGCCTGATGGTGCTCGAGATAGTGCGGAAACTCTTGCGCCTGGAGATTGGGACGCCTGGCAGCGGCGCCCGCAATGGCCCTAGCGCCACGTGCGGCGTGTTGGGCTCAACGGGCGCCTGCACGGGTTTTAAGCAGTCGGTGAGCAGTTCCACGAGCCTCCGCCGCTGGCGCCATGGCGCCCCTCGCCCCGAGCCGGTGAGGGGCGAAGCATGCATCTGGCGGGGGGTGCTCCGGCGCCAAATCGATAGCCGCCCCAAGGAGTAGCAACGCGTGCATTTAGACACTTTGCCCGGGTCGTTCTTCGGCCCCTCGAATCTGGTCGAGCTCCTGCGCCACCGGGCCCAGCACCAGGCGGACGATCCCGGGCTTTCAATACCTAACCGACGGCGAGAACACCTTGAGGTGTGGACATACGCCGACGTGGACCGCAAGGCCCGAGCCATCGCGGCGTCGCTGCAGTCGATGGGCATGGAGGGCGAGCGGGCCCTGCTGTTGTATCCGTCGGGGCTGGATTTCGTGGCGGCGTTTTTCGGCTGCCTGTATGCCGGCGTGATGGCCGTGCCCGCGTATCCGCCGCGGCGCAATCGCAACATGGCCCGCATCGACGCCATCGCCAACGACGCCGAAGCCAAGATCGCGCTCACCACGTTTGAGGTGCTGGAACGCGTCCAGACGATGATCGCCGACACGCCGGCGCTGCAGCGCATCCGCTGGCGGGCCACCGACCAATGGGACGACGACCTGGCCGAGCAGTGGCGGCGGCCCGACGTGCACGGCGACACGCTCGCCTTCCTGCAATACACCTCCGGCTCGACCGGCACGCCCAAGGGGGTGATGCTCACGCACGCCAACCTGATGCACAACTCGGCGATGATCACCTACGCCTTCGAGCATTCGCGCTCGGGCAGCGGGTGCTTCTGGCTGCCGCTGTATCACGACATGGGGCTCATCGGCGGCATCCTGCAGCCGCTGTACATGGGCCGGCCGAACACGCTCATGTCGCCGACGCACTTTCTTGCAGAAGCCCGTGCGGTGGCTGCAGGCGATCTCGCAGTCGGGCCGCACGATCAGCGGCGGGCCGAACTTCGCCTACGACCTGTGCGCGAGAAAGTGACGGCCGAGCAGAAACGCAGCCTTGGATCTGAGCCGCTGGACGCTGGCGTTCAACGGGGCCGAGCCGGTGCGGGCCGACACGATCGACCGGTTCAGCAAGGCGTTCGCCGAGTGCGGCTTCCGCCGCGAGGCGTTTTACCCGTGCTACGGCCTGGCCGAGGCGACGCTGATCGTCACCGGCGGGTACAAGCAGTCGCCGCCGGTGGTGCGATCGTTCGACGCCGCGGCGCTGGAAAAGCACGAGGTCGTCGCAGGTGGAGCGGGCAGCGCCAGGCTCGCGCGAGCTGGTCGGCAGCGGCGGCAACCTGCTCGATCAGAACATCGTGATTGCCGACCCCGAGACGTTCGAACCGTGCGGCGACAAGTCGCGTCGGCGAGATCTGGGTCTCGGGCCCGAGCGTGGCCCAGGGCTATTGGCGACGCGACGACGAGACCCTGCGCGACGTTCCACGCCCGCCTGAGCGACGGCCGCGGGCCGTTCCTGCGCACCGGCGACCTGGGCATTCCTGCACGACGGCGAGGTGTTCGTCACCGGCCGGCTTAAGGACCTGATCATCATTCACGGGGTCAACTACTACCCGCAGGACATCGAACTGTCGGTTGATCGGGCCCACAAAGACGTGCAGCCCGGCAGCCGGCGCCGCGTTCGCCGTCGGCGACGCGCGGCGAAGAGCGGCTGGTCGTGGTGCAGGAACTGAGCCGCGCCGCGAGCTGGATTTTGCCGAAATCATCACGGCGATTCGCAAGCGCATCGCCGTCGGAGTCTTGAACTGGCGGTTTCCGCCGTCGTGCTGCTTGAAGACCGGCAGCATTCCCAAGACCTCCAGCGGCAAGATTCAGCGGCACGCGTGCCAGGCCGGCTTTCCTGGCCGGCACGCTGGCGGCGGTGGCCACCTGGTCGTCGGAGACGGGCGAGGTCGAAATCGCGCCGTCGACTCAGCCGCCGCGACCGCCAGAGGCTGTGGAGTACGACTACGACGGCATGGAAGCGGCGGCCGACACTGCGGCGCCGAAGTGGCCGACGACGACGCTCGTTCATCGTCAACGGCGCCGCCGCCCCTCCGGAGCCTGCGCGAAGCCTGCGCGTGCTCCGCGAGCCGGACCAGCCTGCCCGGCGACGCCGCCGAAGATCGCCGACGTCGTCTACGCCAAAGTCCGCGAGATCGGCCGCGAGCGCGTCCGCGACCTGACATGGGACACGAATATCGTCGAGCTGGGCCTCGACTCGCTCGAGCGGATGGAGATCGTCGCCTCGCTGGAGGAGGCGTTCGGCGGCCGGTTCCCCGACCATGTGCTGCCCGCGATGGAAACCTGCGGCGAAGTCGTCGAGGCCATCCAGAAGTACATGGGCGGCGTACGTCCGCCGAGCGCACGGCGCCAGGCCGCAGGCCTTCGAAGTGCCCGAGGAGACTTACCAGTTCGCCAAGTCGCCCGAGTACCTGCGGCTGCAAGGAGAACTTCAAGCTGACGACCGCCAGCGGCCTGCCCAACCCGTTCTTCACCGTGCACGAAGGCGATCACCAACGACCGCACCGTGATCGACGGCCAGGAGTACATCAACTTCTGCAGTTACAACTACCTCGGCATGTCCGGCGATCCCGTACGTCGTGCGAGGCGACTCGCGAGGCGGTGGCCAAGTACGGCACGAGCGTGTCGGCCAGTCGGCTGGTCTCCGGCGAGAAGCCGCTGCACGGCGAACTGGAGCGCGGCATCGCCGACTTCATCGGCACCGAGGCGGCGATCGTGTTCGTCGGCGGGCACGCGACGAACGAGACAGTCATCGGCCACCTGTTCGGCGCCGGGCGACCTGATCCTGCACGACGCGCTGTCGCACAACAGCATCATGCAGGGGGCGATGCTGTCGCGGCGCCCGCCGGCGGCCCTTCCCGCACAACGACTGGCGGGCCCTGGAAAAGATCCTCGCCGAAATCCGCCACGAGTATCGCCGCGTGCTGATCGTCGTCGAAGGCGTCTACAGCATGGACGGCGACTATCCCGATCTGCCGCAGTTCGTCGAGCTCAAGAAGCGAGCACAAGGCCTACATGATGGTCGACGAGGCACACTCGATCGGCACGATGGGCTTGCACGGCCGCGGCATGTCGCGAGCATTTCGGCATCAATCCCAGCGACGTCGACATGTGGATGGGCACGCTCTAGCAAGTCCTTCGGCAGTTGCGGCGGCTACATCGCCGGCTCGAAGGAGCTGGTCGAGTATCTCAAGTACACGGCGCCCGGGTTTCGTCTACAGCGTGGGCCTTTCGCCGCCCAACGCGGCCGCCGCGCTGGCGTCGCTGGAGCTGCTGCAGGAAGAGCCGGAGCGCGTCGCGCGGCTGGCGGAGAACTCGCGGCTGTTCCTGCGGTTGGCCAAGGACGCGGGCCTGAACACCGGGACGAGCAACAACACGCCGGTCGTCCCCGTGATCACCGGCAATTCGCAGCACGCCCTGCGGCTGTCGCACCAGTTGCGGCTGCGCGGCGTCAACGTGCAGCCGATTCTTTATCCGGCCGTCGAGGAGCGCGCCGCCCGGCTGCGATTCTTCATCACGTCGACGCACACCGCCGAGCAGATTCGCTACACCGTCCGAGCCGTGGCCGAGGAACTCGACCAGATCGACCCGTCCTATCGGGGCGACCGTGAGTTGCCGCAGGAATTGGTTGCGGTCGAAGCGGCCGACGCGGTCATGCCGCCGCGGTAGCCCATTTAGCCCCCGGTCACTGACCGGCGGGTAATTGTGTTGTCCCACTCGCACGCAGTTCTTGCCGTTTCTGTACGCTTGCGGCCGGGCGGGTTAGAATTGGCTTATGACGCTCACCGGCCACATAATCGGCGGACAAATTGTTTTAGATGCGCCGGCGGCGTTGCCAGACGGAACCGCAGTTCGCGTGGAGCTTGTTGCTTCGCCAGTGGCGGATCAAGAAGCCGACAACGAATCCGAGCCGGGGACGCCGCTCAGCGAGCGGTTAAAGAACTTTCTTAGCCACGTCGTAGACCTCCCGGAAGACGCGGCCTTGAATCACGACCACTATTTGTACGGTGCGCCAAGAAATCGAGCGCCGCTTTCGCCGACACGGTGTTCTACGTCGCGGCCGTCAATCCGCGAGACTCGCTTCACTCCCAGGCGAGAGGGTTGGCCAGGGCTTACGAATCGCGAGTCATAACGACGGAATTTGTCCTCGTCGAAGTCGCCAACTTCTTCAGTCACGGTTCGCAGCGGGATGCCTTTGTGGCTTTGGTGCATGATCTCCGCGCGTCCCACGCAAATGAAATCGTCCCGGCAAGCGCCGATCTCTTTCAGCGAGCCTTCGACCTCTTCGCAGCCAGGGCGGACAAGCAATGGTCGCTGACAGACTGTACATCATTTGTCGTGATGCGCGACTGGGCTCTCACCGACGCTCTGACCGCTGACCAACATTTTGAACAAGCCGGCTTTCGCGCGTTATTGTTGCCTGGCGCCTAGCCCCGTAGTGACGGCTGCGTCGATCGTGCGGTCGGACTCAACATGACGCCCCCGTCAGGTTTGGGACGACCCTGAGGCTCGAAACGCTGTATTCGGCGCCAAGGGCGTTGAATGCCGCCGTTTCTTTACGCTTGCGGCCTGGCGGGTTAGAATCGAGTGTAAGGAAGGATTCGCTCCTCTGCCGTCAGCTCCGCCGTGTGAGGCGTCCCGTATGTCGCAAGCCATCGTCGATCCCGCGGAGCTGCGCCGGTTTGCTCATCAACTCAAGCAGTTCAACGCCGAGTTGGAAGAGCGGATGAGCACGCTTGCCAGCCAACTCCACGCACTGAGCGCGAGCTGGCGAGATCAGGAACAGAAGAAATTCGCCGACGAGTTCGAGCAGCATTTGAAGCTCATCAAACGTTCAATCGAGGCCACGAACCAGTACGCGCCCTTTTTGCTCCGCAAGGCCGAGCGGATCGAAGAGTACTTGCAGCAGAAATAGTGGGCAGTCGGCGGTGGGCAGTGGGCAGGAAGACAGACGTGATCGTCCGTCTTCGGCTCCATAACTGCCGACCGCCCACTGCCCACTGCCCACTTTCCTATGTCCGGTCCCGCCCACGTCCGATCTTCCGACGCCATCGAGGCGTTCAACCTCGCGCTGGCCGCCTTCGCCGACCGCGTCCAGAACGCTCTGGATTCGCTCGACGCCGACATGCGCCGCAGCGACGACTGGATCGACCACAATCGTCCCACCCATTGGCGCAATCAGGTTCGTCAAGCCGAGGATGCCGTCCACGACGCCAAGATGGAGCTGGAGCGCGCCTTGCTCATGACCACCGCCGACGGACAGCGGCCCTCCTGCCGCGAGCAAAAGGCGGCTGTCGCCCAGGCCAAACGCCATCTCGACTACTGCCGGGAGAAGATGGAAATCGTCCAGAAGTGGCAACGAAACTTTCGCCACGAGTCGACGGAATTTCGCGGCCGCCTGGGTCAGCTCCGCCGCGTCATCGAGCAGGACGTGCCCGAATCGCGGGCCCTGCTGGAGCGAATCGTCGAGCATTTGGAGCGCTATCAGCTCGAACGAGCGCCCGACGCATTGGCCGCACATCCGCAGCCGGCGGACGCTTCCCTGGAAAACTACGTGCGACAAGTCGCTCCCGATCCAGGCTCCGCTGCGCCCGGCGCTCCAAGTGAACTGGGGACAAATCCATGAGCAGCGGAAACATGCATACAAGCGCCGCACACATTCGCGACGCCATGCGTGAATTGCAGGCGGCCTGGCTCGACGCCGCCCAGCACTGGAACGACGGCGTGAGCCGGCGTTTCTGCGAAAACTACTTGGAGCCCCTCGGCCCACTTGTCAAACTGTCGTTGGATACAATTTCGCGCACGGCGCAAACGGTCGACCAGATGTACCGCGAGTGCGACGCCTGACGGGCGTGGCGACAATTTTCCGCCCTACGCTTTCCACAAGCCTCCGCGCCCTTGACAGCAACACGCCTCTCCACCCGCCGCGAACTCGAGCTGATGCAGCAGCTGCAGAAGCTCGCCGACAGTCGTGCCCAAAAAGAGCAGGCGCTGGCCGCGTCGCTGGCCTCGTCTCTCGCGGCGGCGGCGGACGACTTCGAGCAAACCGGTCGCTCTCTTAGCGAAGAGCACTCAGAGCGTCGCCGGAAGCTCGAAGCCGAGTACGCCGACGCGCAAGCCGTCGGCGTCGGCGCCTACGAGGCGGGGACGGCAGAAGCCGAAACGCGCCGTGCCGCGGCTCTCAAGGCCGCCGCGGATCGCCGCGCTTCGATCGTCGTCGGCGTGGAGCATCACGCCAAGGAATCCGAATGGCAAACGCAGACGGTTTTCGACGCGAATAAAAACCGGCCGTTTGTGCTCATCGAGGAATCGGCCCTCCGCATGCAAAATCGTCGGCGGCAGATCGACGGCTTGGAGCGGGACGCGCACACGCTCTTGGAAATGCGCAAGCTCTCAGGCGCCGCCGAAAAGTACGACTGGCGAGCGGAAGTCGCTGAAGAACCGGCGGCGGGTCCTGCCGCCGCGTCGCTGCCCACGGGCGCCAGCTCGGAAGAAAAGCTCGCCGCCACGATCCAAGATGCGCACGACAGCGTGCTAGTGATGCAGGACCAGCGCATCCCCACGTTGTTCAACGAAGGCGGGCGTCACTGGGTCTGGTTCGCCGGCGTCGCGCTCGTGGAGACGCCGGTGATCGCCGCGACGATGGACTTTACGCTGCTGGGTTGGATCGTCGGCGCGATCGGCAGCCTGATCTGCGGCGCGGCGTTGTTGGCGATCTTTGTGCCGCGCGGCAAGCGGCAGTCGCTGGCCCAATGGGGTCGCATCCAACGGCAAATCGACCAGGCGCGCCAGTACGAACGGGCCGCCACGGCCGACGCGCGGGCCGCCAGCGATCGCTTGGCGCAGGAGATCGCCGGCCGCCGCGATCGCGATTTGCTCGCGATCAAGCAGCGCCGACAGCACGACATCGCCCAAGCTCAGGCGACGCACGACTCCGAAGTGGCGCCTGTCGAGCCGGAGTTTCAACAGCGCCGCGCTGCCCTTACGGCTGAGCGAGATCGCGCGCTCGCCGCCGCCGAGGCCAAGTACCCGGCGCTGCTCAATGAGAATCTCGCCGCCGAGCAGCGCGGCGATCAGGAAAATTCCCAGCGTTTCAACGCGCGCCGCACCCAGGCTCACCAAGAGCACGACGCGGCGTGGCAGAACATGGCCGACGCATGGCTGGGCGGCTTCCGCGAGATTGCCGCTGAGCTCGACGGCATGCAGGCGCGCTGCCGCGAGTTGTTTCCCGATTGGTCCGGCGACGCGTGGCGGCAGTTCCAGCGGCCCGCCGAGCCGCCCGAGGCCATCCGATTCGGCGAATATCCGCTGCCGCTGCAGTCGGTCAAGAATGCGATGCCCGAGGACAAGCGGCTTGACCCAGGCGTGCACCGCCTGGTGCTGCCCGCGACCATGACGCTCGCCGAGCAGCCGCGCCTGGTGATCACCGCTGAGGGCGCCGGCCGGCGTGCGGCGGTCGAGGTGCTGCAACTGACGATGCTGCGCTTCCTCGCCTCGATGCCCGCGGGAAAGCTCCGGCTCACCATCCTCGATCCCTCGGGGCTGGGTGAGAACTTTTCCGCCTTCATGCACCTGGCCGATTACGACGAGCAGCTTGTCGCCGGCCGCATTTGGACCGATCCGAAACAAATCGACGAGCGGCTGACGCTCATCTCGGAGCACATGCAAAAGGTGCTGCAAAAATATCTCCGCAATGAGTTCGCCACGATTCACGAGTACAACCAAAGCGCCGGCGAGGTGGCCGAGCCGTACCACCTGGTCGTGGCGGCGAATTTCCCGGCAGGGTTCAGCGACGCGGCGGCGCACAAGCTCGTCTCGATTGCCAATTCCGGGCCGCGGTGCGGCGTGTACACGCTCATGAGCGTCGACAAGCAGCTTCGCCTGCCGCACGAGTTCAGCCTTGACGAGTTGCTCGACGGCGCCGTCCACCTCGAGTGGACCGACAACCGCCTCTCGTGGCACTACCCGTTGTTCGAGAAGTTGCCGTTGGCGATCGATCCGGCGCCGCAGGGCGACAAGCTCAGCGACGTGCTCCGCGCGGCCGGACAGCAGTCGCGCGAGGCCAGCCGCGTCGAAGTGCCGTTCGCCCTGGTCGCCCCCGCGGCGGACAAGCTGTGGTCCGACGACAGCGGCCGCGAACTGATCGTGCCCATCGGCCGCGCCGGCGCCAAGGAGCTGCAATCGCTGCGGCTGGGCATCGGTACGTCGCAACACGCGATCATCGCCGGCAAGACGGGCTCCGGCAAATCGACCCTGCTGCACGCGCTGATCACCAATCTGGCGCTGCACTACGGTCCCGACCAGGTGGAGTTCTATCTGGTCGACTTCAAAAAGGGCGTCGAGTTCAAAGGCTACGCCACCGGCCGGTTGCCGCACGCGCGGGTCATCGCCATCGAAAGCGAGCGCGAATTCGGCGTCAGCGTGTTGGAGCGCCTCGACCAGGAGCTGCGGCGGCGCGGCGAGCTCTTCCGCACCGCGGGCGTACAGGACCTCGCCGGCTTTCCGCAGCGCATCGCCCGACACGCCCATGCCGCGCACTCTCCTGATCATCGACGAATTCCAGGAATTGTTCGTCGCCGACGACAAGCTCGCGGCCGACGCCGCCCTGCTGATGGATCGCCTCGTCCGCCAGGGCCGCGCCTTCGGCATCCACGTGCTCCTCGGCTCGCAAACCCTCTCCGGCGCCTACTCGCTCGCGCGCAGCACGCTGGGCCAGATGGCGGTGCGCATCGCGCTGGAGTGCAGCGAGTCCGACGCCCACCTCATCCTCAGCGACGAGAACACCGCCGCGCGCCTCCTCTCCCGCCCCGGCGAAGCGATTTACAACGACCAGAACGGCCTGCTGGTCGGCAATCATCCGTTCCAAGTCGTTTGGCTTCCCGACGCCGAACGCCAAAAATATCTGGCCACGCTCCGCGATTTGCCGGTCGACCGGCGACCCGCCAACGAACAGACGATTGTGTTCGAGGGCAACGTGCCCTCCGACCCGCGCGACAACCCCGACCTGCTGGCCGCGATCAAGAACCCGACAAGTGCGTCCGGCGAGTCGACGATCTGGCTCGGCTCAGCGGTGCGGATCGAGCCGGCCACGCGGCTGGCGCTCCGACGCCAAGGCGGCCATCACCTGGCGATCGTCGGCGGGCAGGAGACGCTGGCCGTCGGCATGCTCGGCAACGCCGCGCTGGCCCTCGCCGCGCAGCAGGGCGCCGCCGGCGCGCGAGTCGTCGTCCTGGACGGCACGCGCCCCGAGTCGCAAGAGCAAGGCTTGTGGCCGAAGGTGGCCGAAGCCGTCGGCGACGCCTTGGAGCTCGTCCCGCCCCGCGCCGCCGCCGCCGCGATCACCGCGCTGGCCGAAGAAGTCGCCCGCCGCAACCAGGCCCCCGACGAGCGGCAGGGTTCGATCTTCCTGATCATCCACGACCTGGCGCAGTTCCGCGACCTGCGCCAGACGGACGACGACTTCAGCTTCGGCTCCAACGGCAAACCGCCGAGCGTCGACAAACGCTTCCGCGAAATCCTGAAGGAAGGTCCAACGGTCGGCGTCCATGTGCTCCTGTGGTGCGAGTCGTACAACAGCCTCACCCGCGCAGTTGATAGGCTCACGCTGCGCGAAATCGAGTTTCGCGTGGCGATGCAGATGAGCGCCGCCGACTCGACCAGCCTCATCGACTCGCCGGCCGCGGCGCTGTTGGGCGAACACCGGGCCATTCTCTACCGCGACGACTTGGGCACGCAGACCAAGTTTCGCCCTTACGGCCGGCCGTCGGCCGAATGGCTGGCCTGGTCGGCCGATCAGCTTCGCCGCGGCCTTCCCGCCAGCGCCGCCCCCGGCCCCGCGCGCTCCTAAAAACACTAGCCGGACGGCCACGCCGTCCGGGTCCGGCGAGCATCGCTCGCCAGCTAGTGGGAAGTTTGTCGCTCGATCTTAGTTGCGGAATTCGGCCATGCCGGGTTATCGTGGGGTGGTGGTCGAGCACCTGGGGATCGTCACGACATGAGAATCGAAATGCCAACCAAGAAGTTTGTTTCGGTCGCTATTGCAAGTTGTGCGCTCATCGCGGCGACCTCTCTGTCCTCTCGCGCCGCGTTCACGAATCAAGCTTCGTCCTGGTTCTCTGGCGATATCCCCAGCCTCGTAGCGCGCAGCGCTTCGTTGGGCGATATCGATGGCGACGGCGACCTGGACCTGATGTATGTCGGAAACTGGGGCGGCGTGCCGGGCGACGCTCAGAGGCTCTTCCGAAACAACAAGATTGGCGCGAGCGCCAGTACGTTCACCGACGTTACCAGCGCCATGCTCCCCTCGTCCACGCTGGGAAACACGTCGTGGAGCGTCGCCTGGGGCGACTACAACGGCGACCACAAAATTGACGTCTTCGTCGGCCAGACCAACTCGGGAAACGATACCGGCGATGTGCTGAGAAACGATGGCGCCGGCGGGTTTACCAACGTCAGCTCCGCGATTGGCCTGGCCGACCCGGGTTTTCACCAAAACGTGGCGTGGAGCGACATTGACAACGACCGCGATCTCGATCTCTTGATCGGCATGGAAGGACCCGAGAAGCACCAAATCTATTTGCAGGGTCCAGCCGGCCAATTCACGCCGGTTGGAGCCGCCGCGGGCTTCCAGGCGCCCTACGGAACTAAATCCTACGGCATGGCTATCGGCGACACCGACGGCGACGGCGACTTAGATGTTTACATTTCCACCTGCCAGGCCCCCGCGCCCGGTTCGATCCGCAATAACTTTTTCAAAAACATGCTCCAGGAAACCGGAACATTGAGTTTCGTCGACATCGCTGACTCTAACGGTACGCAATTCATGCGAAACAGTTATCACTCTGAATTTGTCGACATGGACGACGACGGCGATCTTGATCTCTTCATGGTCGGCGCGGATCGCAATCCCAGCAAGATTTACCGCAACGACGGCAACAACATGTTCACCGACGTCGACTCGATCACCGGCCACGCACTGCTCAGTGACAACGGCGGCGACCTCAACGGCGGCCGGGCCGTCGACTACGACAACGACGGCGACCTAGATCTGTTTATGCACGACCACCTGCAAACCGTCTTTAGCAACTCGGCGCAAGCTCTACCGTAACGACGGCAATTGGACGTTTACCGACGTTACCGCGACCATGGGCCTCGCTGAGAACAACCGCGCGGGCTACGACAGCGCCTGGGGCGATCTCGATCTCGACGGGGATATGGATTTGCTCGCCACCTGCGGCGGCGACGCCGGCAACCTTAACCAGCGCGTGTTCATCAACGACGCCTCCACCAACGGCAACCACTGGCTCCAAGTCCGCCTGGCCGGTCCCACCGACAACACCACCGGCATCGGCGCCGCGCTGTACGCCACGATCAACGAGGGCACGCCCGAAGAGCGCACCCTCCGCCGCGAGGCCAACACCAACGCCGGCACGTTCAATCAGAGCGACCTTCCTGTGCATTTCGGGCTCGGGTCGGCCGACGTGATCGACAAGCTCGAGATCCGCTGGCCCGACGGAACTGTCCAGGTCCTGCACGACGTTTCGGTCGACCGCTATCTCACCATCAACACGCCTGGCGATTTCAACGGCGACGGCAAAGTCGACTCCGCCGACCTCGCCCAATGGACGGAAGACTTCGGCGTCGACGGCGGCAGCGACTCCAACCTCGACGGCGTTTCCGATGGCGTCGACTTCCTCGCCTGGCAGGCGCAATACGGCAACGGCGTCCCCGCACCAGCGAACCCTTCCGGCGCACCCGTCCCCGAGCCCGCCAGCGCTTTGCTATTGCTCCTGACCGCCGCCGCCAGCATCCGATGCCGCTCGCCGCTCGCGGCTTAGCGCCGCGCACTTCTCGCATGGCGCTTCGCCGCGCATCGAAGTTCGCGCCTTTCACCGCCTGCTGCGCACGCACTTCGCGTTTTTGCGAATCGGCCCTGTTTTAGCGGCGATTTCACGCGCCGTGTCGTTGTTCGGATTTCGCGCCATGCCTATACTCGAATTGGCGATGCCAGGGGCATCCCTGCGGATTGGAACGGGTCGCTGGAGGCGGGGCGTTGGCAAACTCTTGTGCACGCAGACTAGCGGCGTTGACGGCGCTGACCGTTCTGGCAGTTAGCTCCTCCCGCGCCCACGCCCAGCGCGCCCTGGGTCTCGACGTCTCTGCCTGGCAAGGCAACATCTCGCAGACGACGTGGAATAACATCCGCAACGTCGAGAATCGCCAGTTCGTCATCCTCCGCTCCTCCCGCGGCGGCACGACGGGGTACTACAACCAAAATAATTCAGACAACGATCCGCCGACCAACACGTTGTCGCAGCGGTACGACGATCCCTACTTCGTGCAGAACATCAACCGTGCCACGACCGCGGGCATGTACGCCGGCTCGTACCATTTTTCCCGGCCGGACATCATCGCCAGTACGCTCAACGCCAACGGCATCCCCAACAGCGGTACGGACGAAGCCAATCACTTCATACAAATGGCCGGCGCGTGGATGCGCCCGGCTATCTGCTGCCGGTGCACGACTTCGAGGCCGGCGATGGCGTCCGGTCCGACCAGGAGATGGCCCAGTTCTGCATCGATTTCTCTGACCGCATCTACGAAGTCATGGGCATCCGCCCGGCGATCTACACCAACGGCAACTACGCGGCCAACGTCTTGGGCGGAGCAACCTCGGCCACGCGAGCGGAGGTGGTCGCCGCCTATCCAAAGCTGTGGAGTGCCCGGTGGCCGAATCAGGCGGAACCCAATTCGATCAACGTCCAAACCGGCGAACCGAAGGATTCGTACACGCCGATCTACGGCCCCTGGGACGACTACGGCGTGACCCACCCCTGGACATTTTGGCAATACGCCAGCACCGGTCGCTTGCAGAGCTTCAACAACGGCGGCAGCAATCTCGACATGGACGTCGCCCGCGGCGGCGTTGAATTCCTCAGAGACCAATTAGTCCCGGCCCTATGGCTCACCGACGCCAGCGGATCGTGGTCGACGTTGAGCAACTGGAACAGCGGCAAGACGCCCATGGCGCCGGTCACTGGCCCTGGACAGGTGAGCCCGGTGGGGACGCAAACGCTCCCCACGCCGCGACTGCCCGGCGCCGCTGGCAGCGGCGTCACCTCCGGTCAATACGACACCGTCATCCTCGATCGTGGCGCCGCCAACCCCACCATCACCCTCTCGTCCGGCACGCACAACATTCGCAAGCTCTACGCCCGCGAGAACCTGGACATTACCGGCGGGTCGCTCACGATTAACTACAGTCCGGTGGCGGACTCCACGCCGATCTCCGCCCAATTTTCCGCGGGCGTCTCGCTCAGCGGCGCCGGCAGCCTGAGCGTCCACACGCTGCAGGTTGATTCCACGCGCACCTTCACCCTCGGCGGCGGTACGCTCGCCTTCAACAGAATCAATCTCATGCCGCACTCCACTTTGCCGGCCAAGATGCTCGTCAACGGCGATGTGAACTTTAACCCGCTCGCCAACGCCGCGGCGGTCATCGCCAACGGCGCCGGCGCCGGCGGCTCGGGCAAGATCGACCTGGACGGCGCCGCTCGCGTCTTCAACGTCGGCGACGGCTCAGCCGCCGCCGATCTGACGATCAGCGTGCCCGTCACCAACGGCGGCTTGACCAAGGCCGGCCCCGGCATGCTTGTCCTCAGCGGCGCCAACACCTACTCCGGCGACACTGCCGTGCTGGCCGGCGCGTTGAGCCTCGCGAACCCGTTGCTTGCCAATACCGCCGACGTGTACCTCACGACAGGAGCCACGCTCGATTTGGGTTTTTCGGGCATCCCCGATTCCATCGACTCGCTGTTCATCGACGGCGTTTCGAAGGAGGCCGGCGAGTGGGGCGCCGAGGGGTCGGACGCCGAGCACACCAGCCCGCTCATCACCGGTACGGGACGGCTGAACGTGTTGACCTTCATCTCCCCGCCGTCGCCCAACGATTTCAACAACGACGGCAAGGTCGACGGCTTGGACCTGGCCATTTGGAACAACGGCTTTGGGGCCGAAGAGGGCGCCACAAAAGACATGGGCGACGGCACGGGCGATTTTGCCGTTGACGGCGCCGATTTCCTCGCGTTGCAGACCGAACTCGACCCTGGGACTTCGTCCGCCGCCTCGTCGGCCGGCGTGCCCGAGCCCACAGCCGGCGGCCTGGCGGCGCTCGCCGCCGCGGCTCTGCTCGCCCTCCGGGCTCGCGCCTGCCGCCCGGCGCTGGCCTGAGCGACGTCTTGGCTAATTGCCCGCCGACTCGCGCGGCGGTAGGCTTGGTGGCGTGAATCTGCCGGGGCGTTCTTCTCCAGTCCAACGATCTGCGTAGGGAGGCAGTCATGGGCAACCAGTCGAAAAACATTTCGCGTCGTTCCTTTGTGCGGCAAGCCGCTGCGGGCTCGCTGGCCGTCGCCGCGGCGCCGGCGATCGTGACCGCGTCGAAGACCGACTCCAAGACCGACATCGGCAAAACCGTCATCGGCTCGGGCGAGCACCGCTACGAAGTCGATCATCACTGGGCCCAACTCCCCGACAAATTCACCTGGCAGACCTCCCACAACGTGGCGATCGACGGCGACGGTCTCGTCTACGTCATCCACGAAGGCCATTTGGACCAACCGGATCACCCGTCAATTTTCGTCTTCGATCCCGACGGCAAATACGTCCGCTCCTTCGGCGCTCAGTTCCAAGGCGGCGGGCACGGTCTCGAAGTCCACCGCGAGGGCAACGAGGAGTTCCTGTACGTCGCCGCTTATCTGCAGAAGAGGTCCTTCGCCAAGCTTACGCTCAAGGGCGAAGAAGTTTGGCACAAGTACGCCCCCATGGAGTGCGGCCTCTACGCCCAGGGCGAGGACGCTCATTCCCGCGCCGCCGCCGACAACCCCTGGGGCCGCGACCGCTTCCTGCCGACCAACTTCGCCTTCAACCCCGACGGATCCTTCTACCTGGCCGACGGCTACGGCGGCTACTGCATTCACCATTACGACGCCCAAGCCAATTGGCAGAGTCTGTTCGGCAAAGCCTCCGAAGACAAAGCCGACGGCACGTTCAACCTGCCGCACGGCGTTTGGATCGACCCGCGCGGCGGCGAGACGCGCATTGTCGTCGCCGACCGCGTCAACGGCCGCCTGCAGTGGTTCACGCTCGACGGCCAGCACCGCTCGACGCTCGATTGCTTCCTCCTCCCGGCCAACGCCGACGTGCGCGGCGACCTACTGCTCATCCCCGAGCTCGTGGGCCGCGTCACGCTGCTCGACGCCAAGAACCAGGTGATCGCCCGCCTGGGCGACGACCACGATCGGATCGCCGCCGACGGCGAATACGCCATCCGCGGCGACGAATCGAAGTGGCTCCCCGGCAAATTCGTCCACCCGCACGACGCCTGCTTCGACTCGGGCGGCAACATCTACGTCGCCGAGTGGGTCCAGCGCGGCCGCATTTCGAAGCTTAAGAAACTAGCGTAAAGGACGCCTAGAGCGGAGATGGACGAGAAAAAGTTGGTCGACGCGTTCGTCGGAACTTTCGTCGCGCTGGACGACGGCGTCCTTTACACTCACGGCGACCCGCCTCCGGATGAGTTAAATGCGGGTATTGATCCCAAGGATTGGAATCGCCTGCACTGGAAGCCGGCGCGTGTTGTCACTGAAAAAACGCATCTGCAGCCAATCTACGACCGGCTGCCGCGCCCATTCCCTCGACTCTACGAGCACCTCGTGCTCAATTACCGTTGGCCGGAAGTAAATCTTCACAGAATTCGCCTCAAGAGTAATCCGCCCGGGCCTGGCCTCAGCGGCTTGGCGCGAGAACTATTCAGCGACCCGGCATTCGAAAGCGTGCTGGTATCGCAAGGCTTCGTTCCATTTGCGTTTGGCGCCGAGGGCGACGAGCACAGCTATGATCCTGTTTGCTTTGAACTATGCAACCTAAATGCAGATGCGGATTGCCCTATTCTGCGGTTTGAGCACGAATCGATTCTCTGCTTCGATAAAATCGGCGAAGTGCGGACCCTTTGGCCTTCATTCGAAGCGTTAATGATGGATACGATTCACGCGGCCCACATGCCATCTTAGCCCCAACGGGATTGCACGTTATCCCGAAGGGATTCCAGCATTCAGCCCAGGGTTGGTCGCGTCAGCGACCTACCCTGAAGCTATGAGTTAAGCGAAGGCCGAGCCGACGGCTGGCTTTCCTTGACGATCGTGATAGACCGGTGTTTTGGACAACCCGTTGGTCTTCACACAAGGAGCAAGCCATGCGTTACGTCGGCGTCGACCTTCATAAGCAGACTATCAGCCTGTGCGTCGTGGAGCTAGTCGGCCGGGAGCGGAAGGTGATCGAGCGGAAGCGACTCATGTGCCGGGACGAGGAGGCGATCGCGGCGTACTTCGCCGGCCTGGGGCCATACGAAGCGGTCGTCGAAGCGACCGCCAGTTACGAATGGTTCGTCCAGCTGATCGAGCCGACGGCCAGGCGCCTCGTGCTGGCCCATCCCGGCAAGCTCCGCGTGATCGCCGAGAGCAAGAAGAAGACCGACAAGCTCGACGCCCAGACGCTCGCCGAGTTTCTCGCCTTCGATGAAGTCCCTCAAGCGTGGCGGCCGACGCCGCGGGTCCGCGAGCATCGGGCCTTGGTCCGTCTGCGGTCGTACGTGCAAGGGCGGATGACGTCGGTCAAAAACAAGCTGCGGCGGATCGTCGCGCACTACAACGCCGACCGGTCGGACCTGTTCTCCCGCGCGGGGCGGGCGTACCTGGCGAAGATCGACCTGTCCGGCGCCGATCGACTGGCCGTCGATTTGTTGTGCGAAGAACTCGATCAGCACGCGGCGCGTCTCAAGACAGTCGACAAGCGTTTGGCCCAGTTCGCCCAGGAGGCGCCGATCGCCGAACGGGAAGCTTGCGCCGTGCTGGCCAGCGTTCCCTGCGTCGGCCCGGTGACGACTGAAGTTGTGCTGGCCGAAGCGGGCGACGTCCGCCGCTTCGGCTCCCAACGCAAGGCGACCGCCTACGCCGGCCTGGCGCCGGGAATCCGCGAGAGCGCCGGCCGCGCCAAGCAACTCGGGATCACCAAAGCGGGCTCGCGGCTGTTGCGAACGATGCTCGTGGAGCTCGCCTGGCGGCTGACGAACAAGACCCGCCGCTGGGGGCTGTTGTACGAACGCCTGAAGCGGCGCTGCGGGGCCAAGAAGGCGATTGTGGCGGTCGCCAGACGCGTGTGGTGCGTGATCGTCTCGCTCTTGAAGCGCGGCGAGGCGTACCGGCCGACCGGCGCCGGTGCACCCCGTTGAGTGATGCGACGAAAAGCCCACGGATCCACCCCTTTCACCCCGGAGCCGCATCGCACACCGACCGACCACGCAACGACGAAGGCGACCCCGACGTTTCACCCTGTCGACGGCCTCGCAGCCGACCGACGTTACCCTGAATGGCGGCGCCTTTCGCAAATACGCTTCACGACGGGCCCCAACTTGGCGGCGCCTCGAATAGATGGTTGAGCGTTCGTGAGAACAGCTCGTAGAAAAGTCGGCGGGACGGCGACCGCGGATTTCGATATCATTCAAAAAAACCAGTTGACAACGATCGTTTCATAGATGGGTGACCGTATGGCCGCGCACCGCCAACTCTGAAAGAGTTGCACCAGCAGTGCGCATGCCTCGGGCATCTAATTCTGCAGCACGGCGTCGACGTCCGCGGACACGCTTGTCCGCCGGCGTTCAGGATCATAGAGTTACACGGCGGCGCCGTAGCTCGATCAACACAAGGAGCTAACGTAATGGGAAAACTCAACGGAAAAGTCGAGACTTCTCGCTGATCCCGACAGGTAGTGAATGCAAGTCGCTCAGGCAGATGACTTTAAGTTGGCTTTCGGCGTTTCCAATGTCGTCGTAACTGATGTGATGCCGTTGGCGGTGGAGTCACGGCTGCGTGGGGAGAAAAATCCCCACTGCTAGCTCGCCGACCGGCTGTCGGCTTCAGCGAGAAGTCTCGAAAAGTCGCTGTCGTCACCGGGGCCTCCAAGGGCATCGGCGCCGCGATCGCGGCGGAGCTGGCCGCGGAAGGCGCCGCCGTCGCCGTCAACTACGCCTCCAGCAAGGACGCCGCCAATCGCGTCGTCGACAAGATTCGCTCCGCCGGCGGCAAAGCCGCGGCCATTCAGGCCGACGTGTCCCAACCCGCCGACGTCCAGCGCCTGTTTGCCGAGGCCAAAAAGACTTTCGGTCAGATCGACGTCCTCGTGAACAACGCCGGCGTCTACGAATTCATGCCGCTGGACGAGGTGACGGCCGAGAAGTTCCACCAGCAGTTCAACCTGAACGTGCTGGGGCTGCTGTTGGCCTCGCAGGAAGCGGCCAGGCATTTCGGCGACCGCGGCGGAACGATCATCAACATCAGCTCCGTCGCCGCCAAGGCCGCGCTGGCGGGCGGCTCGATCTATTGCGCCACCAAGGCCGCCGTGAATTCCATCACCCGCGTGCTGGCCGCCGAGCTCGGCCCGCGCAACATCCGCGTCAACTCGGTCAACCCCGGCATGGTCGAGACCGAAGGCACGCACGCCCAGGGCATCACCGAAAGCGACTTCCGAAAACAGGCCGAAGCCCGTACGCCGCTCGGTCGCATCGGCCAGCCCGGCGACATCGCTCCCATCGTCGTCTTCCTGGCGTCTCCCGACGCCGGCTGGATCACCGGCGAAACGCTCTACGCCTCCGGCGGCGACGGCCTCTGAACGCAGCCCCAGCGCGCCGCGGCAATCTCCTCATTTAGCCCCCGGTCACTGACTGGGGGCTAATTGGTGTGCGCACTCCTCCCGAGTCCTCAAATCCCAGGGGCCAAATTTTGTTGCTGAAAATGGCCGCGCACTTCGCTAGGGTGGATCATACACGTGCGCCATGACCGCGGCCCAACCTGGGCATGCTGACGTGTGTATCACGACCTCGGCCCGGCGTGGCCATGCCTCTCGGAACTCCGAGCGTATCGAGAAACGCAAAACATCGCCGACTAATGCTTCACATTCATTCCACCAAACTCCGCGCACGCCGAGTCCCGACAACCGACCGTCGCGCAAAACTCCGGACTATAGCGACGAAAAAGGTGGGACCCCCCAACGCGCCGCAAAACAATCTCCCGAGAAACCCCGAGCCAAACCCGCGCGCTGCTGGCGCGTTGCTCGCAAAACCCGCCGCGGCGTCACGATTTCCCGAAGAATGCACGACTCGCGCGCACTATCCCCATCCCACCCCCTCGCAAAAAACACGCTTCGCCATCCGCTTGCGGTTTAGCCCCCGCCTGGTAGTGGGTCAGTTTGCGGAAAAATTGTAGCCCTCTCGCTCTGCGAGAGGGAAATCTTCTCGCGGAGCGAGAAGACAACATTCAAACTGACCCATCACCCCCCCGCCTGCGCACCTCGACACCCATTCCCCAACGCCTAAAATGACCAGTTCCGCCCCGCCCGCCCCATCCACAAGCATAGGAAGCTTTTCGCCATGAGCACGATCGTCGATATCCGCGGACGCCAGATCCTCGATAGCCGCGGCAATCCCACCGTCGAGGTCGACGTCACGCTTGTCCGACGGCACGACCGGCACGGCGGCCGTCCCCAGCGGCGCCAGCACCGGCGCCCACGAGGCCTGGGAACTCCGCGACGGCGACAAGAGCGAAGTTCCTGGGCAAGGGCGTCTCCAAGGCCGTGGACAACGTCAACGATGTGATCGCCGACGAGCTGGTGGGCATGGACGGCCTCGATCAGGTCGAGGTCGACCAGCGGATGCTCGAGCTCGACGGCACGCCGAACAAACAGAAGCTCGGCGCCAACGCGATTCTTGGCGTGTCGCTGGCCACGGCCCACGCGGCGGCGCGGTACTGCGAGCTGCCGCTGTTCCGCTACCTGGGCGGCTCTAACGCCCGGCTCCTGCCGGCGCCGATGATGAACATCCTCAACGGCGGCCAGCACGCCGACAACTCGGTCGACATTCAGGAGTTCATGGTCATGCCGCTGGGCTTTGACTCCTTCAGCGACGCCCTCCGCTGCGGCTGCGAGGTGTTCCACTGCCTGAAGAAGGTGCTGCACGACAAGAAGCTGAGCACCACCGTGGGCGACGAGGGCGGCTTCGCTCCCGACCTGGCGGCCAACGCCGACGCCTTTGGCGTGATCCTCGAAGGCGATCGAAAACGCCGGCTACAAGCCCGGCGAGCAAGCGTGGATCGCCCTTGATCCGGCCAGCACGGAGTTCTACGACTCCAAGACCAAGCGGTACACCATCGACGGCAAAGAACTCGACTCGGCCGCGATGGTCGACCTGTGGGCCAGTTGGGTCGAGAAGTACCCGATCTGCTCGATCGAGGACGGCTGCGCCGAGGACGATTGGCAGGGCTGGAAGATGCTGACCGAGCGATTGGGCGACAAGGTGCAGATCGTCGGCGACGACCTGTTCGTGACCAACGTCGAGCGGCTCCAGCGCGGCATCGACGAGGGCGATCGCCAACAGCATCCTCATCAAGGTCAACCAGATCGGCACGCTCACCGAGACGATCGACGCGATCCAGCTCGCCGCCCGCAACGGCTACACCTCGATCGCCAGCCACCGCAGCGGCGAAACCGAGGACTCAACAATCGCCGACCTCGCCGTCGGCCTCGGCACCGGCCAAATCAAGACCGGATCGGCCAGCCGCAGCGACCGCATGGCCAAGTACAACCAACTGCTGCGCATCGAAGAAATCCTCGGCGACGCGGCCGTCTACGGCGGCCCGCTGTTCCCCAAGAAGTGACATGCCAACCACAGACTCGCCAACGCCGCTTGCGTCCTCGCTTCGAAGACCCCCGATCACCGATTCGCCTTGGCTGTGGTTTGCCCTATTCTCGGCCGTCGGCGTTTCTGCACTGATCGCGACTGGCGGCAAACTCGGCCGCCGGCAGGCGAACATCGAAAACAAGTACCAGGCCCGCACCGCCGTCGCGTCGGGCGAATTGCGCGTCGAAGAGCAGGGCGGGCGAAAGGTCACTCACGGGGCGCCGGAGTACTCGACGCCCGAGGCCCCCGATATTCCGCTCTGGCCTGTCGAAGTCATCCTGGGGGTGATACTGCGCCGTGTCCGTCGTGCTACTGGTGCGGCAGCGCTTGGCGTAGATCAGGCTTTCCAGCCTGACTGCACTGGCCTGGCGTTCCACCCGAAAAGACGTCAGGCAAGAATGCCTAACCTACGGCCCCAGTTCGCGCAGGGCTTCGGAGAAGTTGCCCCACTTCTCGTCGAGCACGATGCTGGCGAGATTCGTCCGCACGAAGTCGTCGTCCCCTGCCGCGGCCGCGGTCGGTTGCCGCAGACAGTAGAAGTCGACGCGCACCGCCTGCTCGCCCAGCGGATGCGTCGCGTTCCACTGCCGGCACATATAGGCGGCCAGTGGCCGGCGGTAGCCCGCAAACCCCGCCGACAGGATGCGCAGATGCAGCTTGCGCCACCGGTGGTTGGGCAGCTCATTGGGTTCCAGCGCCGCGTGGCTGCCGTCTGCCAACGGTCGGCCGCTGTAGAGGTCCACGAGCTTCCCGTCGCGGAGCCGACCCTGGTACACGAAGATCGCATCGAACTGCGGCGGCCGGGCGAATACCTGCCACGACTGCCGCAGCATGGTCGCTCCCGCAACCTGCTGCACCGCGGCATGAATCGGCGCCGGCAGTCGGAGCTGCGTAAGGTCCACGACGTTCCAATACACAACCACCGCCATCGCCGCCGCGCAGCACGCGGCAGCCAATCCCCCTCCCTCGAAGGGAGGGGCTAGGGGAGGGACGACCGACCGATCCATCGCGCTATCCGTCCGCCGCGCACTCAACCGATCCCACACCCAACTCGGAATCAGCGCCAACCACGCCACGATGCTCACCCACGGAAACAGTCCCACGGTAATCGTCGCCGCGATTTCCAAATGAAACCCAATAAACGCGACGATCAGCGCCAGCCGAAGTCGCGCCGTCCCCCAAGGCATAAACAGTAAGCAGGGTCCGATCAATTCAAGTGCCAGGACACTTAGGGTTAGCCAATGAGTGAGCGCCGGATAGTTGAGCAACCACCGCCCCAGCGGTTCGCCGTAATAACGGAATGCGAACACCTGCCCCAGGGCGTTGCCGCTCAGCCACAGTTCATTCCACTTCCCCAACCCGGCCGCCCAGTAAACGATGGCCAGTTGCACCAGAAACGCCGCGGCGCCTGCCGACGCGATCAAAGTCGGCCGCCGAGGCGCCGTGCGGCGAGCGTCGACCGACCACGCCGCGCCCAACGGCAGGAACATACCCCAGAACAGCAGCAGGCGCAGCAGCGTGTCGCCGGCGTTCAGGACAATGGGCAGCCGCACATGAAGCGACGCCAAGAGAAGCCACGAACCCACCGTCGCCCACCGAGTGCGATAGCCGACGATCAGCGCCAGCGCGAGCGCCGCCGCCACGACGAATAAGCTCGCTTGAAACCACGCGGCGCCGCTCAAGAAATGCAGCGACCATTGACTCGGGGGGACCCACGACCTGACGACCGCAATCGGCGCCAGCCCTTGCGGGCCGTACATGGCCTGAAAGTCGCTTGCCCGCACGGCGAGGTCGGCCAGCACGAGGCCGCCAATGGCTATCCGAAAAACAGCGAGCGAGCGCACGTCCAGCGCAAAGATTTGCGCAAGCCGCTGCAAGATCGATGGCCGCGAATTCATGTCGTCGCAAATGGAGCGATTGGGGTGCAGACCGTTACAATAAGTTTAGCTCGCCGCGTCGGCGCCGCAGCGCCGACCGCGTCCGCCGGTCGCGGCTTTATGGAATCGTGGGTTGAACGCCTTACTGGAAAATCCGCTGACGATTTGCGCCGTCGGCGCCCTGCTCGCCACCGTGGCGCTGGTCGTGTTTTTGGCGCGGCGATCGCTGGCATCGCTCGTCACATTGACAGGAATTGTCTTGTTAACCCTGGCGGCGCTCGGCGTCGAGCGATACGTCGTGACCGACCGGGAGCAGGTTCAAGCGTCGGTCGCGGCCATGCTCGCCGCGATCGAAGCCAACGACGCCCCAGGCGTGGTCGCGTGGATTGACCCGGCGGCCAAGCGGATGCGAGCGGACGCCGCCGCCCTGATGCCGCAGATCAAGGTCGAGAAGGCCCGAGCGCTTGGCAAAGCGGCGGTGCGAATCGATGGCTCAGCGCAGCCGCCGAGGGCCGCGTGCACCTTTCGAGCCTTTTTGCAGGGAGTTCACGCGAAATCGGGGATGCAAGTGGGCTACTTCAACCAGCAAGTGGACATTCAGTGGGTGAAACGCGGCGAGCGGTGGCTGATGGACGGCTACACGGCTTACTACGACGGCAAACCCATCGACGCCGTCCAAAGCGCCGCCGGCAACCGCCCCGTGCGGTGAGCGTAGATCCCTCTCCCTCGGGGAGAGGGCAAGGTGAGGGCCTTTGCGAGTTACAGGGGCGGCCTTCATCCGAGCCCTCTCCCTGAGGGAGAGGAAAATCGATCACGGCCCCGGATTCTGCACCGGCCGCCGATCGCGCGGCGGGAGGCCGCCGTTGAAGAACTGCCGATTGGGCGTGCGGCGGCGCGGTTCCACCCAGCCGTCGGCGCCGTCGGGATCGAGCCGACCTGGGTCGGGCGCGCCGTAGCCGGGACCATAACCATAGCCGGAACCATTGCGGCCCGGGCCGCCATATCCCGGACCGTACCCCGGCCCGCCGTAACCTGGAGCACCTGGACCGTAGCCGCCGCCTCCGTATCCTCCGCCATACGGTCCGCCATAGGGCGTGCCGTAGCCGGGATAAGCGTAAGGTGGATAGAAGGCGTCGTAAGTTCCGCCGGCGACAGTCGAACCGCGCCACGCGTCGTGGAACCGTTCCCACTCGGCGTCGAGGCCGCCGCGGCCATTGCCATAGCTAGTTACGCGGTAGTAGGTGTCGACCGAGCCGTCGCCGCCGCGGAGCACGATGCGGTTGCGCGAGTAGCCGCTGGTGACGTCGCGCGGATCATCGAGCGGCTCAATCGGCGGCTTCATGGCATACTGGGCCACGCGGGCGCCAGTCGCGGGATCGTGCGTGTACCGTCCCCGCATGAAAATCCAACTATCAACGCATGGTTGGCTGGCCGCCGGCGCAGGGCAGGGCGCCTCCGCGGCGCCGGCGCGGTGCAGCATCACCACGGCCACGATCGCCGTAGCGAGCAGCAGCCGCCACACCAGCGCGGGAATGCCAAACCGGCGAGTCGCCGAGTCGTTCATGGGAAGAATCTTCGATGAGCACCAGGCGTTCCGCGTCCAGGACGGCGACAGAACGACCTGAAAATCTGAGGCGAGATAATACTGCAGGGAACTAGCCGCGGCGTCGTGGCTGGGTCGCGGCTCTACTTTTGAGTCTGATTGCTGCACATAAATCCGCAATCGACATTCCGCTCGTCGGGCTCCGTAGGCGGATTCCTGACGTGCCGGTAAATCCGGCACTGTCGATAAGCGCGGACTACGGACGCATCTCAAAACTCGTCTTCGCCCAGGCCGCCGACGGGAACGAGGCCGCCGGGGGCGACGCCGTGCTTTTCCGCTTCCGTGTTTTGCTGTTTTCCAATTTGCTCGGCACGCGTGCGGATGTCGGGCGAAGGCTCTTCGCTTTGCGGTTCTTCCTCGGGGGGCGCCGGCCGCCCCGCCTCGGGCTGCTCCGCAGGTTGATCCGCCGTCGGCTGCTCGCCCGCGGGCTGTTCGCCGCCTGCCAACATCTTGATGGCATCTTCAGGCGTCGTGCCCGCCGGCACCTTAGAGCGCGGGCTGCCGGGCTTCAAACGAATCTGCAGCGCCTGCTCGGCTTGGTCGTAAAGGTAGCAATACTCTTCATCCTCTGGAATTTCGGGCAATTTGATTTGGTTGAACTCGATGACGCCCTTCATAAACTCGTCTTGAGTTTTCGGCCAGTCGCCATGTTCGGCGTTGTAAAGGGCAAGACACTCCTTGATGGTGTTGATCATCATCTGGTGCTCGGCATAGAACTTGGCGCCGGCTACGGCGCCCAAGTAGCCGCCGGCGCGACGCGAACGGCGACCCTTGATGGGATCGTGGGAATCAAAAGGTCGCGGAATGTCGGTCACCGGCGTTTCATCTTCCGGCATTGCCTCGCCCGTGGTGCCGGCCACCATCTCGACCTTAGGCTCAGGCGCCGGTTCGGCGGCAGGCGGCGGGGCCTGGGCCGCTTGCGGCAACTCGGGCGCTTCGCAGCCGATCGCCAACAACAGCGGCGCTGCCAACGCCGGCGCTGCCCACAACGTGGTGAGGAGTTTTTTCATCGTGCGATCTCCGTAAAGCCGTGCGAGCGATCGGTTGCATTTTTCGAGCCAAGCCGCCAGCGGCGCATCTCGATCAGTCTGTCGCGGCGGGTCATGTCGAAGTCCAGCGGGGTGAGCGTGATGTGTCCTTTGCGCAGTTCCGACAAGTCGGTCTCCGCGTCGTTCGGCGGGACGGGCGCCTTGCCCGTGGCCCAGTAGTAGGCCCGGCCCCGCGGATCGAGCCGCCGCTCAAAGTTCTCGCCCCACGGCGCCACCGACATCGGCACCACGCGCACTTCGGCCGGCCGTTCCAGGGCCGACAAGGGAATGTTCAAATTATACAGTTGCGGCTCAGGATCCTTCTGAGCCAGGATTTGCTCGATGATCGGGACCGCCAGGCGTGCGGCAAGGTCATACCGGGCTTGCTCATCGTACTCCAGCGACACCGCGATGCTCGTCACCCCGTAAAATGCCCCTTCGATCGCCGCGGCCACCGTGCCGGAATACAGCACGTTGATTCCCGCGTTCTGACCGCTGTTGACGCCGCTGACGACCAGCTCGGGCCGCGGTTTGCACAGCTCGGCGATCGCCAGCTTCACGCAGTCGGCGGGACTGCCCTCCACCGCCCAGCCGCGGCGGCGCTCGCCGTCGTACACCTCGCGGGCCATCAGCGGCGTGAGGTAGGTGATCGCGTGGCCGACGCCGCTCTGCTCGACCAGCGGGGCGATCACCTGCACCGACCCAAGTTTCTGCAACTCATATTCCAGCGCGGCCAGCCCCGGGGCGTAAATGCCGTCGTCGTTGGTCAGGAGGATTTGCATGGGCAAAACACGGCGCCAGGCCGCGGTTTTATCGCTGTCGTCAAAGTCACTATACCGCTTGATGTTGCCTGGGGGCAACGCGCCGTGGCGTCGACGCCACACGTGGGTCGTCGTTTCGGTCCTAGCCGCTGGGCCCCACGCCCTCGTATAATCACCGGTTTTCACCGTGGGCACAGGAGGACGCCATGACGCCAATCGCAGGTTCGACGCCTGCCGAGGGCGCAGCGACCCAGCGCGTGTTGGTGCTCGACTTTGGCGCGCAGTACGCCCAACTCATCGCCCGCCGCGTGCGCGACCAGAATGTGTACTGCGAGATCGTGCGTCACGACATCGCCGCGTCGCGCGTCCGCGAGTTGGCGCCGATCGGCCTCATTCTCTCCGGCGGCCCCGCCAGCGTGTACGCCGCCGGGGCTCCGAAATGCGACCCCGCGATCTTCGATCTCGGCATTCCTGTGCTCGGCATCTGCTACGGCATGCAGCTCATGTGCGAGGCGCTGGCAGGCGCGTGGACAGCTCCCCCGCGCGAATACGGCCGGGCCGAATGCCATATCACGGATGCGACTGAGTTGCTGGCGGGCGTGCACTCTCCCACGCAAGTCTGGATGAGCCACGGCGACCAGGTGACAGGGATCGCCGCCGACTTCACGCCGTTGGCGCGCACGTCGACGTGCCCCTTCGCCGCCGTGAAGCACCGTAGGCTCCCGCTGTACGGACTTCAATTTCATCCGGAGGTGACGCACACCGCCGAGGGCGGGACGATCCTGCGGAACTTTGTGCTCTCCATTTGCCGCGCCTCCGGCGCCTGGAAGCTTGGCGACTTTGCCGCCGAAACCGTCGCCCGCGTTCGCGAGCAAGTGGGCCGCGAACGCGTGATCTGCGGCCTTTCCGGCGGCGTCGATTCGTCGGTCGTCGCGGCGCTGCTCTACCAGGCCATCGGCCCGCAGCTCTCATGCATCCTGGTCGATAATGGGCTGTTGCGGCAGGCCGAGGAAGAAGCCGTCATCGCCGAGTTCACCCGGCACTTCAAGACCGACCTGCACGTGGTGAAGGCCGCCGACCAATTCCTCGCAGCGCTGGCCGGCGTCGTCGACCCCCAGGAAAAGCGCCGCCGCATCGGGCACACATTCATCGACTGCTTCGCCGCGGAAGCCAAGAAAATCAAGGGCGCCCGTTTCCTGGCGCAGGGCACGCTCTATCCCGACGTGATCGAGAGCGGCGCCTCCGCCGACGGCCCCGCCGACACCATCAAATTGCATCACAACGTCGGCGGCCTCCCCGCGGAGTTGGGTTTCGAGCTCATCGAGCCGCTGCGCGACTTGTTCAAAGACGAGGTGCGCCGGCTCGGCCTCCAGCTCGGATTGCCGGAAGATCTCGTGTGGCGTCACCCCTTTCCCGGCCCTGGGCTCGCCGTGCGTTGTTTGGGCGAAGTCACGCACGAGCGGCTGGAAACGCTGCGGGCCGCCGACGCCATCGTCATAGGCGAAATCAAAGCCGCCGGTCTCTACCGCGCCACCTCGCAGGCATTCGCCGTGCTGCTGCCTGTACAGAGCGTCGGCGTTATGGGCGACTGCCGTACCTACGACAACGCGCTGGCCGTCCGCTGCGTGAACTCCGACGACTTCATGACCGCCGACTGGAGCCACCTGCCGTATGATTTGCTGGCCCGCATCTCGACGCGCATTATCAACGAAGTGAAGGGCGTGAACCGCGTGGTCTACGATATTAGCTCCAAGCCCCCGGCGACGATAGAATGGGAGTGAGCCGCTCGGCAGCTCGGCGATGCGGCCTGATAGTTTGCTTGTAGGAGACGTCATGGGAATGTTTCAGGTCAGAGTGCGGGTCGCCAATCCGCAAGAGCCGCAGCGCTCTTTTGAAGAGTTGTTCTGGGTTGATACGGGAGCGCTTTACTCGTTTGTTCCGGGAAAACGCCTGGAGGAGATTGGCTTGGCGCCCGTGCGCAGCCGCGAGCTAATTCTGGCTGACGGCCGGCATGACAAGCGATTGCTAGGCGAGGCGCGATTCACCGTCGACGAGTTGGGCGAAACGCTCACTTGTCCGGTTATTTTCGGCCCCGATGATTCGCTCTATTTGCTCGGCGCCACCGCATTGGAAAACTTCGGCGTCGACGCCGATCCGACGGCGAAAAAGCTCAAGCCTATTGCGGCCATCATTGGCGGCTTTCTCGGGTCGCGCTAATTGTCGGCGCTGCCATCAACCTCTCCCCGGGGCGTTGAGGTCGCTTCATGTCCCAAAAATATATCTACCAAATCTCCGCGCTCACCAAAAAATTCGGCCAGCGCGAGGTTCTCAAAGACGTCTGGCTTGCCTTCTACCCCGGCGCCAAGATCGGCGTGCTGGGTCGCAACGGCTCCGGCAAGAGCTCGCTGCTGCGCATCATGGCCGGGAGAGACAAGGAGTTCGACGGCGAGGCTAAGTTGACCGAGGGATACACCGTCGGCCTGTTGGAGCAGGAGCCGCACCTCAACCCCAAGAAGGATGTGCAGGGCAACGTCGAGGAGGCCGTCGCCGCCACGCGCGCCCTGGTCCACGAGTTCGAGGCTCTGGGCGACAAGTACGCCGAGGTCGCCGACGACCCCGACGCCATGGAAAAGCTCATGAACCGCCAGACGGCCCTGCAGGACAAGATCGAGGCCGCGGGCGCCTGGGAGCTCGACCGCCATATCGAGATCGCCATGGACGCCATGAACCTGCCGCCCGGCGACGCCGACGTCACCGTACTCTCCGGCGGCGAGAAGCGGCGCGTGGCCCTGTGCAAGCTTCTGCTCCAGCGGCCCGACCTGCTGCTGTTGGACGAGCCCACCAATCACCTCGACGCCGAAAGCGTCGCGTGGCTCGAACGCCACCTGGCCGACTACCCGGGCACGATCGTCGCCGTGACGCACGACCGGTATTTCCTCGACAACGTCGCCGGGTGGATTCTGGAACTCGACCGCGGCAAGGGCATCCCCTGGGAGGGCAACTACACCTCGTGGCTCGAGCAGAAGCGCAAGCGACTCCAGGTTGAAGAAAAACAGGAGATCGGCACGTCAACGTGCGCTGGCCCGCGAGCTGGAGTGGGTGCGTTCCTCGCCCAAAGCTCGCCAGGCCAAGAGCAAGGCCCGCATGGCGGCCTACGAAAAAATGGCTGCCGAAGAGTTCGAGGATCGGCCCGACGAACTGGAAATCCAGATTCCGCCCGGCAAGCGGCTCGGCGCCAAGGTCGTTCAAGGAATCGACCTCGGCAAATCCTACGGCGATCGGGTGATCTTCGAGCACGCCAACTTCAGCCTGCCGCCGGGCGGCATCGTGGGCATCATCGGCCCCAACGGCGCCGGCAAGACCACGCTGCTCCGTATGCTCATGGGCCAGGAGCAGCCCGACGAGGGCCAGCTCGTGATCGGCGACACGGTGGAACTCGGCTACGTCGACCAGTCGCGCGACGACCTGGTGGCCGAAAACACCGTCTTCCAGGAGATTTCCGGCGGCCTCGACACGATCGACATGGCCGGCCGCAAGCTCAACAGCCGCGCCTACGTGGCCCGATTCAACTTCACCGGCACGGACCAACAGAAAAAGGTCGGCACGCTCTCCGGCGGCGAGCGCAACCGCGTGCATCTGGCCAAGTTGCTCCGCCGGGGAACCAACGTGCTCTTGCTGGACGAGCCGACCAACGACCTCGACGTCGATACCCTGCGGGCCCTCGAGGAGGCCGTGGCCAATTTCGTGGGCTGCGCGGTGGTGGTGAGCCACGACCGCTGGTTCCTCGACCGCCTGGCCACGCACATCCTGGCCTTCGAGGGCGACGGCTATGTCCACTGGTGCGAGGGGAATTTCGACACCTACGAGCGGGAGCGCCGCGAGCGACTCGGCGAGGAGGCTGACGCGCCGCACCGCTTCCGCTATAAAAAACTGCAGCAGCACTGACCCCATTTAGCCCCCGGTCATTGACCGGGGGCTAATTGACAATTCGCCCCCTCGACTCCGGACTAGAGCGCCATGAGCGTCGTACGCGTAGGTTCGACCAAAAAATTCTCCGACAATTGGCAAAACATTTTCGCCGGCGGCAAGGCGACAGGCGGCAAGGCGACGCCCAAAAAAAAGTCGACGAAAACCGCCGCCAAGAAGCCAGCGAAACTCAAAGCCAGCGCCAAGCCCGTCGCCAAGAAGGCGACCCGCGCGAAGGCGGAAAAATCGCCGACCGCCTCCGCGATCGCCCCTCCCAACGGCAAGAAGAGGAAAGTTAAGGCAGCCGCTCTTCCCGCGACTGCGGGCGTGGGCAGCGAAGAAGCCAAGAAATCGGCGGCGAAGCGCAAATCCACGACGAACAAGCGGAAGGTCGCGCCGGCGCTAGAACAGAAGGAATTGTTCTAGAACCCCCTCCCTTGCAGGGAGGGGACGGGGGAGGGACGAGCGACCGCTCCCTTCGTCTTATGTTCTGCGCCGCCGCAGCGGTCGGCCGACCCTCCCCTAACCCCTCCCTGCAAGGGCGGGGAATTGAGGACCTACGCCCGCCGCAGAAACGCCCCCGTGCGCGTGTCGACGCTGATCGTCTCGCCTTCCTTGAGGTATTCAGGCACCTGAATCACCAGCCCCGTTTCCAGCGTCGCCGGCTTGGTGCGCGACGTGGCCGAGTTGCCCTTCACGGCGGGGTCGCACTGGGTGATCTTTAGCGCCACCGCCGCGGGAAGCTGCAGGCCCACGCACTGGTCGTTGTAGATCAGTGCGAGCATTCCCTCGAGGCTCTCGGTGACGTAGGGCATTTCGGCCGCCAGGTCGGACAGCGGAACGGCGTACTGGTTGTAGTCCTGCTGATCGAGCAGATGCACCTGCTCCTGATCGGCGTACATGAACGTGACGCCCCGCTTCTGGAAATCGGCGTCCTGAAAGTTGTCCGTACCCTTGCACGCCAAGTCGGTTTTTTGCTTGGTCACCAGATTGCGGTGCGAAACTTGTAGAGCGTCGTCCCGCCGTGCCGACGGCGATTGCACCGTCACCGATTCGATGATCAACGGCGCCCCATCGTGCTGGACGATGCCGCCGGGCTTCAGATCTTTGGCGAGCATAGGAATCCAATGCGGAATGCCGAATGCTGAATGCTGAATTGGACATGGCGAACGCGAAAATTGTTTTTCCGCTTTCTGCATTCAGCATTCAACATTCAGCATTTCCTACAACACTTCCCCCGCCGCCGGGTCGTAGGCCAGACCGCGGGTCAGCGCCGACAGCGTTTCCACGACAGTCAACAGGCACGTCGGATCAAAGATTTCCATCGCGGCTTCTTCGTCGATGTCGTCGTCGAACGACGGGTCGTCCATCGAGTCTTCATCCAGCGGTTCGTCATCGTCGTGCCGTCGCGGGCGGCTGGGCTTCTTGACGGGGGTCTCGGACTCCTTCGGCGTCTTGCGAAGGGCCCCCGCTTCCACGCGCTCGAAGTGGGCCACGTCCAGCCGGGCGTCGGCGGCCACCAACTGCTGAAGTTGCTTGGGAGGAAGCCGCTTTTGCAATTGCTTGGCCCATTCGAGGTTTTGCTCGATCACGGCCTCGCCCGTTTCGTAGCTGATCTCCACCGCCGCGTGGTCCTCCGGAGATTCGACCAGCAGCGAGGCGAACAGTCCGTCGTCGTCGGCCTCCAGGTTCTCCAGCCGCAGATGGGAATCGGCGCCGGCCAGGGCGTGCTCGACTTGCGAGAGCGTCGGTCGGCGGTCGCTGGGAAACACGATGAAGTAAGTTTCCAGCCACAGCAGTTCGTCGCGGCTCTTGCCCGCAGGGCCCTTGCCGTGGTGATTGGTTTTGCGAGCCATGACGATGGTCCTCCTCTCCACTGCCGGCGAAGGCACAAAATCTTCGCGCCCTTTACGCCGGATCGCCGTCCGCCGGCTCCTCGGGTTCCAGACCGCCTTGCCACTCTTCGAGTTGCGCGAGCATTCTATCGCGCTCGTCGGCTTTTGCCCAAACCGATTCGCCCTGTTCGAGGCGAATCTCGTAGTAGCCCTCGCGCAGGCACTCCTCGTCGCCGCAGAAATGGGGCGTCGCCGCGATCCACAGGACGCGGTACAGCGGAATGTGCTTGTCGTCGACGAGCGAGAAGATGGACACAGGTTCGCGTTCCTCACAAGTGGCGGCGGACGGATTAATTTCCCTTACCCAGTTCAATCGACCGCGCCGTCGCCGCTTCCACCGCCGCGCGGAACGCCGCGGCGCCGCCAGCGCGCTGGAGCGCATCAAGCCCCGCCAGCGTCGTGCCGCCGGGACTGGTGACCTGCGCTCGCAGTTCCGCCGGCGCAAGGCCGGTGCTCATCACCATCGACGCGGCGCCCGCCGCCGTGCGGGCCGCGAGCTCCAGGGCCAGCTCCGGCGGCAGACCCATGGCGGCGCCCCCTTGAGCCATCGCCTCGATCGCCGCGTAAATAAATGCTGGGCCCGAGCCCGACAGCCCAGTAACGGCGTCGAGCTGCGACTCGTCGACTTCGAAAGCGGCGCCTACCGCCGAAAGCAGCTTTACCACGAGTGCCGCGTCGGCGTCGGTCGCCGCAGCGCCGCGGCTGAAGCAGCTCGCGCCCTGGCGGATGAGGCACGGCGTATTGGGCATCACCCGCACCAGTCGCGTCTTGGGCGGCAGCGCCGCCGCGAGTCGCGCAAGCGTCACCCCCGCGGCAATCGAGATCACCAGGTGCCGCGGCTCGACGCTGGGACGGATGTCGTCGAGCGCCTGCGACATCACCTGCGGTTTGACAGCGAGCACCACCACGTCCGCCCCCGCCAACACGGCCTGGTTATCCGCTTGCGTTTTCGCTTCAGGCAACTCCGCCGCAAACTTCGCCCGCGCTTCCGCCGCCGGGTCGCTCGCTAGCACGCCGTCGGCCCGCACGAGCCCTGCTTGCACGCATCCTTGGGCCAGCGCCGTGGCCATGCGACCGGCGCCGATGAATCCGAGGTTCATGGGGGGATCTCAGCGGCGTGCCAGCGTGCAAGGAGGCCACAGACTGCGGCGCTTGCGACATCCTAGATTAACCGCCGTGCGCGGGCAATTCAGATCGCGTGGGTGAAATCGAGGATCGGCGTATAGTGAGAGAAATGTTTCTGGTGAACGCTCCAGTTGGCCGCCGCGCCGTCGGCCACGAACGCCTTCCGCGGTACTGTGCGAAAGCCCCGCGCGTAAGCGGCGGCGACCAGCCGCGGGCCGAACCGCTCGACCCCTTGCCGCGTGGCCACGACGCTTCGCAGCAGCGGCGTGGGCGCGCGACGCGGTCCTGCGGTGCGTCGTCGGAAGGTTCTTCGAGAGCTTCGTGAGCGGACGAAAACCCTGATTTCGGGCCAACTCGTCCATGCGTCCCGGGTCGACGAAGGTCGCCGGAATCGTCGGGCAAGGATCGACGGCCTGCTCCTGCGCTGGTCATGCTCAACAAGCAGCCCGCCAGCGTCTGCGACAATGGCCCGGGGCCTCTCGTGGCGCAGCGACTCGTCACGAGAGCGGATTTGGATCCGCCGCCGTCCATCATGACGCACGCCACCGGCGGAACGCGCGTCGGTCGGAGGGGTAGGCGAGCAGGCAGCGGCAGGTCTTGGTACGCCGCCGCTTGCGCCCCATCTCGGCGACCCGCTCGCGGCCAATCCGCTTGGTCCACCGCTGCACCGTTGCGCGAGACCGAGAGCTCCGCCAGCGCCTCCAGGTCCTTCGTCGCTTGAACGAAGGAGGCCGACTGCGAACCGGGTAGACCACTTCGCCAGGGTGCTGGGCGTGAAGGGACAGTGCGGTTCAACGCGCAGGGTGCGGGTCAGCGGGGAAAAAAGCCCGGCGGCAGCCGGGGCAGTAATACTCCGGTTCGACGATCCTCGTCGGTCCGCGGCGGGTGACGAGTTCCCGCTGGGGGGCTCCGCGACAGCGCCCCGGCTGGCCGCACGTCGGACAGTCCGCGTCCTGGGGAGCGGGCCGATCGAAGGACCGTTGTTTCACGACTTCCGCCGTTGCGCATCGGCGATCTCGATCGCCTGATTCTCGATGGCGTCCAGCAGCAAACCCCTGCGATGTGATCGCCAAGCCGCACGGCCGCCAACCGCCCTGGACCTCGCCCGGGGAATTTGGAACACTCCGCCGCCGCACGCGCGGCACGTGACGCCAAATTGAGGCGGCGTCGGGCGGCGTGGTCCAGGTGATTCTGGATCGGAGGACCAGGAATATGAAAGTCGTATCAGTGTTATTGGCGGGCGTCGTGTGGGCAGGTCTCAACGCGCACGGCGTGTGCGCCGCCACCAACGTGACGCCCGTGTCCGGCAGCGGCGCCACGCAGCCCGGCGAGTCGAAACCGGCCGAGGCGTCGCCCTGGAGCTGGCTGGCGATGCCCAAAATCACCATGCCGAAAATCACGATGCCCAAGATGCCCGCCGATCCGCTGGCGCCGGTGAAGACCAGCGCCAAGAAGGTGAGCGAGGGAGCCTCCAAGGCGTGGGAAGGCACGAAGGAGATATTCACCTTCGGACCGGCCAAGTCGAACGCAACCACTCCCGCCGCGCCCAAGGCCGACCAGTCCAAGTCGCCGTCGCTCTGGCAAAAAATGTTCGGCGGCGGCGAGAAGAAGCAAGAGCCCGAGGGTCCGCGCACCGTGGCCGAGTGGATGGCCCAACCACGGTTGGATCCGTAGCCAGTTTCACGCCGCTCCATTTGCCATGCAAACTGCCGTCGCACGACTGATTCGCGTCACCGGGACGCCCCCCTGGCTCGCGCTGGGGGCAGGGATCGCATTGGCGTGCGCGGGGTGCCAAAGTCGCGGCGCCCGGCGGGTTGCCCGGAGCGTTTGCCGCCCGCGACGAGAAACAGATCGTCAAGCTCGCCAAACGCGATCCCTTCCCGTCGCCTGCCGACGTCGGCCTGACGCAGCCGACCACCGTGCCGTAGGTGCGCCTGATAGACGCTCGCGGCTTAGCGCGCCGATAATCGACTCGATGAAACTCGAGCCGCATCTGCCGCAATTGCCGTCGATCGGCGAACTGCTCGACCACCCGCGCGTGAAGGGGGTCGTCGAGCGGATCAACCGGTCCACGCTCGCCCAGCGGGCGGCGGGGTTCTTGGACGAGCTCCGCGGTTCGCTGGCCGCGAAAGCCGGCGGCGAACCGCCGTCGCTCGCGCACCTGGCCGAGCGGCTGGCGCGGCGGCTGCTCGGCGAGCCGGTCGTCTCCGGCGCCGTGGTCAACGCCACCGGCCTCGTCCTTGGCGATCCCGCCTTGGCGCCGCCGCTGGCGGAGCGGTCGCTCCATGCAATCTTCCAACTCGCGGCCGAGTACCACCGCGACGACGCGTCGGTGCGGCGCTCTGGAGCGGGAGCTTTGCGAGCTGGTCGGCGGCGAGGCGGCGCACGTCTCGCGGAGCTTTGAGACCGCACTGGCGTTGGCATTCGCCGCCACGGCCGCGGGCCGCGAAGTCGCTGGTCTGCGGCGCCGACCCCGCGGCCGCCGACGACCCCGTCGATTGGGAGCGGCTGGCGGCGCAGCGGAGCGGTGGTGCGCAAGCTCGGCGTGAAAGACTTGCCAGCCGGTCCAAACCCGCCGCGCAGCGACGGCGAGCGGACCGCGGCGATCGTGCGCGCCGCCCAAGCCGACGGCGAGCTACCGCTGGCGACGCTTGCCGACGCGGCCCGCCAGCGCGACGCGTGCCTGATCGACGCGGCGTCTGCGGCGGGAGTAATCGACCCGGCCGCCCACGGCTTGCAAGCGGTGGAAACCATCGGCCAGCGCCTCGCCGCCGGCGCCGACCTGGTCGTGGTCGATGGCGCCGGCCTGCTCGCCGGGCCCCCGTGCGGGCTGATCGTGGGTCGTCGCCGACTCGTCAGCATGATCGAGGACCACCCGCTGGCGTCCCTGGCAGGCATCGACGGCTTGACCGCGGCCGCGCTCTCGGCCGTCCTCCAGGCGTACCGCGACGATGCTACGACGCCGGTCATCTACCAGTTGCCCGTGTGGCAACTGCTGTCGGCCCCGCTGGCCAATCTCCAGCAGCGGGCCCAGCGTCTAGCTCCCCTGATGGCGGAGAGCGAGGCCGTCGCCGCAGCCGACAGCCGCGAGATCGAATCGCCGTGGCGTCGCTGGGGCGCCCACCAGTGGCGAGCCCCCAGCTGGGCGATTCTGCTCACCCCCCGCGACGGCGACTGCCTCCGCCTCCGAACCCAATTGGCCCGGCCGCCGTATCCAGTGATAGCCCGCGCCGCCGGCGCCGCCGTGGCCATCGACTTGCGTGCCGCCTTCCCCCGTTGGGACCAGCAACTGGTCGCGGCCGTGACGTCGGCCGCCGGCTAAGCCGTCCAGCCGGAAAAGTCCTACCTTGGGCGCCGGTTTCGCGTTCCCGGTGCGGAGAATGTTGCGCCAACTTCCAGGCGTGCGGCGTTTACAATGAAATGACAAGCCGCCGCGCGCGGAGCAGGAAAGTTGGGGCAAATGCAGCGATCTTGCCGTAGGCGCACCCCAGCGATACGATGCCCTTGGTTACTCTAGTGCGTCGCTACCGCCGGGCGGCCGTCGCGAGACGGGCCGCCTTTTTGACTGGCGCACCTTGTCCCCGCACTCCCCCACCCGACCGGGCGAGGGACTAGTTCAGATCGAGCTTTTTACAGAGGCATTTATGAGAGTCGTCGCACATGGGTCCCTCAGCGCTCGTGATCGATTCATGGTCGCCGCCACAACGGCGATCGTAGCGTTGGCGCCGGCCCTGGCCCCGCTGGCCATGGCCCGGCCGACCGAGCCCGACAGCCGGGATCGCGTCATCGCCCTGAGCGTCGCCGCCCTGATGGAGCGGCGGCACATCTCGCAAATGCCGCTGAACGACGAAGTGTCGCAGCGCGCCATGAAGATGTTCTTCGAGACCCTCGACCCGATGAAGCTCTACTTCTACCAAAGCGACGTCGACAAGTTCGCCCCCGAGAGCACCCGCATCGACGACTACGTGCGCGAAGGCCAGGTCGGCGTGGCCAAGCGCATTTTCGACGTATTCCTGGACCGGGTCCAGGAGCGCACGGCCGAAGCCCAGAAACTGGTCGACGCCCCGCACGATTTCACGGTCGACGAGTCGATGGTGCGCGACCCCAAAAAACTCACCTGGTTCAAGGACAAGGCCGAGGCCGACGAACGCTGGCGCAAGCGCGTGAAGTACGACTTGCTGCTGCAAGTCTCCGACGACAAGCCCATGGACGAGGCCAAGGAGAAGCTCCACAAGCGCTACCGCAGCATCGAGCACCGCTGGTCGCAAACCGACAACGACGAGCTCTTGGAGATGTTTCTCACCGCGGTCACGACCAGCTTCGACCCGCACTCCAGCTACATGTCGCCGGATAGCCTCAAGAACTTCATCATCCAGATGCGGTTGGAGCTCGACGGCATCGGCGCCTCCCTGGAATCGAATTACGGCGAGACGGTCGTCCGCCACATCGTTCCCGGCGGCGCCGCGGACAAGGACGGGCGGCTGAAAGTCGACGACGTCATCACCGGCGTCGGCGAAGGCGCCGAGGGGCCGCTGGAAGACATCACCGACATGAAGCTCACCGACGTCGTCCAGAAAATCCGCGGCAAACCCGACACCGTGGTTCGCCTGGAAGTGAAGACCGCCGGCGGCGCCGAGCTGAAAACCTACGACATCACCCGCGCCACCATCGAGCTGAAAGACAGCGAAGCCCGCAGCGAGGTGCTCCAGCGCGGCCCGCACGGCGAGGACATGGCCGCCAAGCCCGCCACGTCGGCCGACGCCGCGAAGAAAGACGCCGACAAACTTGCGGGCGAACCCACCGGCCAGGCGAAGGAGCCCTCCGGCAAGGTCATCGAGCAGCCCCAGGCGGGCGGCGGCACGTTCCGCATCGGCGTCATCAGCCTGCCCAGCTTTTACATGGACATGGAAGTGCGCCGCGAGAACCAGGACGACTACAAGAGCACCACCCGCGACGTCAAGCGGCTGCTCGAAGGCTTTGTCAGAGAACACGTCGACCTGGTGATCGTCGACCTGCGGTTCAACGGCGGCGGTTCGCTGCCCGAGGCCGTCGAAACGACCGGCCTGTTCATCGACCAGGGTCCCGTGGTGCTCGTCAAAGGCACCAACGGCCAGGTCCAGCCGTATCCCGACGACAGTTCCGGGCGCCGACCTGGACCGGCCCGCTGATTGTGCTCACCAACAAGTTCAGCGCATCGGCTAGCGAGATCTTCGCCGGCGCCATCCAGGACTACGGCCGCGGCATCGTCGTGGGCGACCAGTCGACCCACGGCAAGGGCACCGTGCAGCAGTTGGAGGAATTGGGCCGGCTGATCGCCCCCATCAATCCGCCCAACTACGGCGCTCTGAAGATGACGATCCAGAAGTTCTACCGTCCCGGCGGCGACAGCACGCAGAACCGCGGCGTGGTGTCCGACATCGAGCTGCCGTCGCAGATGTCGCAATGGGAAGGCATCAGCGAGAGCGATCTCGATTACGCCCTCAAGTTCGACCGCGTGCTGCCCGTGCCGCACGACAACTACCACGACGCTGGCGGCCAGGTCATTCAGGAACTTCAGCGCCGCTCCGCAGAGCGCTGCGCCAAGGACGACTACTTCAAGGCCGAAAAGCACCGCATCGAGCGGTACGCCGAGCGCAAGGAGGATCCCACCCTCACGCTCAACAAGGAAAAATTCCTCGCCGAGCGCGCCGAGCTCAACACCGAGAAGGAACAGGAAACCCTGTTCGACGACCTGCAAACCAACGACCGGCCCGTGTTCCCCAAGACGCCGTACAACGACGAAGTGGTGAACATCGGCCTGGATTACCTGGAGCTGCTCGGCGATAGCCGCCTGGCGCAGCGCTAGTCGCCCGCGTCGACGAACATTCCCCCCCCGGCCCCCTCCCCTTGGCGGGGATGGGAGCGACGAGCACGGGCGACCCGAAGTCGCCCGAGCGCAGTCGCTTCGGTTCGCGAAGCGCTGGGGAAGGGGTGTGATTCGCTGCGTTTCTGACCCCGTGGTGCGCACCGACGCGGCAAATGCTACCTGCGGGGCGCTCGAAGTCGCCCCGCGCTGAGCAGCCCCGCCGCCGCCGCGCCAGCCAGCATCAGGCAGCCGGGCTCGGGCGCCGCCGAGATGCCCGGACCCGTTATCGGCATGCCGAAGTGTGCCTGCCAAAGCGCGAGGTCGCCGGCGACGGCGCCGTTGGGCGATTCGCCGCGCTGCCAGGCCAGGAAGTCGCCGCCGTCGATGGCGACGTTGGCGTCAAAATCGCCGTCCGCCGGCACGGCGAACGGACCCTCGATCTTCACATTGTCCACGGTCAACAGATTGTCGTTGTCCAGGCCGATCTCGGTTTGACTGGTCGACGGTTGAAGTTGAAAGAGTATCTGGTGCAATTCGGCGAACTTGGTGGGAAAATCCCATAGGTCGGTGGTAAGAAGGGCGAAGTCGCTCAGCGTTATCGAGAAGCTTTGCGTCGTCGAGGTCAGCAGGGGGACCTCGTCGAAATTGCCCAGGTTGTCTCCATTGACGCCCATCGAGTAATTCTCGGTGTTGCCGTTCGGACCCTGAAAGAGGACCTGCAAATCGGTCCGAATGCCGTCGTCAAACTCGTCGCCCTCCACCTTGGCGTCGAACGAAATCTTGTACTGGCTCAGATCGGCTGACGTCGGACGCTTGGCCGCCGGCAGGAAAAACCCCATGCCCAGACCCCACCCGCAATAGGTGTAGGTGCTGCCATCGGGAATCACCCAGTTCGTCGTGTCGAAGCTGGCCGTCGCCGCGGGCGGCGTGTTCACGCTATAGGCCGACGGGGTTTGGCCGGACGTGTCGTGGCCGGCGAAAGTCTCGTCTCCATAACCCGAATAACCGTAGCCGTAGCCAAACGACGGGAACTTCGTGTCAAAATTAGCCTCATAAGTGCCCACCGCGCGGACGACCGGCAAACCCAACGCGCACCGATGCCGACGCCGCCACAATTGCCAATAGTTTCTTATGCATCGATCGGCTCCCCTGAAAGTACTTGAAACGCTGTAATCGGCCCAAGTCCGCCCGCGGATTCTCCCTGTCCCGTGTGGTCGGTTGCCGCGCCTACGCCGCGCCCCGCGAAATGATGGAGGGCTGGCCGCCTGTCCTCACAGGATTGCGTTCGGCGGGCTCAATAAGAGCAAGAAGAGAATTCGCAACCGACGTTTGCCATTAGCATTTAGTCAGAACGGCATCCCGCTCGTCATTATCCGCACCCCGACGGCTGGCCGCCATCATAATTTCCCGACGGCAGTCGCGTCCAGTATTCCGTTGATTTCTTGCGATTTCTTGCCGCCCGCCGGGACTGGCCCGACTTTGAATGGAACTGTCCACCTTCCTGGGATGGTTTTCTGAGAGCGTCACCAGGGAGACTTTCGCACTCTTTTTTGGGACCACGAAAGACAAGATAAGGACACGAAAAGCTAGCGGAGAGGCGAATCCTGCGTGGCCGGCGAGGCGATTTTTTGGGCCATGCGCCGACTGACCTGTTCGGTCCGAGACTTCCGAGGCGTTTTCATTTCGTGTTGTTCGTGCTCTTCGTGTGTTTTGTGATTAGGAAATCTGCAAGTTTCGGCCCGACGCATCTTGCTTTTCAATGGGCGGCCCGGCAACTCCGTATGCATGGCCGCGGCAAGGGACCGGCGCGCCCGTCGTCAGTCGATCATCACGCCTTTCTTGTCCACCAATTTCTGCAGCTCCACGGGCATCTCGCGCTCGACGGCCTTGAGTCCGCGGGCCACCTTGGCGGCAAAGCCTATCGGCGGCTCGTAGCCCACGGTCTTGAATTTCGGAGAAAAAAGGCGTCAGGAACCAAATAGAATTTGGTTCCTGACACCGTCTCTTCCCCGTTTCTTCCCCATCTTTTCTTCCCATCGGCGCGAGTAGCGTCCGCCCGTGGGACGATGGCTGGTGGTGGAAACGTTAGTCATTGAGGTGGCTTGCGTGAGCCGCCACTCCTCAGCCCGACTCGGACGGATGCAAGGCCGGCATGTTCGACCCGTTCAACCTGAAATGATTGACATGCGGCCCGATCCAGATTACCCATTCACCGTGGGATAGTGCGGGCAACGACGATGTGACGTGAAAATAGCGAGCGTCTCAATGAAACAGACAATCAGCATAGCGGTTTTGAGCACCGCTATCTCGGTCTTTGCCATCTCGATGCGTGCATCGGCCGCCCTCGTCGGTTATTGGAACTTCAATGAGGCCGGCGGTTCGACGGCGCAAAACAAGGTAGCGGGCGGGCCGGACGGAACTCTGCTAGGCTCGGCGGCATTTGTGCCCGGCGGCATCCTGGGAGGCGCGATCCAGCTGAACAATGCCACCAACGATCTGGTGAGCTTCGGTAATAACTATGGATTCACCAGTGGCTCCTTCTCGGTCGTGGTCTGGATTAAGCTCAACGCAGGGGACACGAGTGGTATTGCCCCGATTGCCAAGCATATCGCCACAGTCGGGGCCGGCTATTTTCTCGCAGTCAACGATGTCCTCGACGGCGTAAGCGCTCCCGTGAACAAGGCTCATTTCTGGGCGACCTCTTTCACGGGCGCATCATCAATCGTCGTGAACGATGGCGGGTGGCATCAACTCGTGGGGGTGCATGACATAGCAATGAATAAGCTTTTGCTGTACGTCGATGGCCAATTCCAAAACGACGTTGGGCAGTCCACGGTCGTTGGCAATTCCGCTCCGCTGCTCGTCGGCGGCATCGTCGTCGGTAGTACTCCGACGAACAGTTTCACCGGTTTGGTGGACGAGGTTCGGTTGTACGACAACGCGCTGTCAGCGGGCGACGTGCAGGCCCTTTACCAGCCGGCGCCTGGCGACTTCAATCAGGACAGACAGCTAGACCTTGTCGACTATCTCATACTGTCTTTGAATCTGCACACCGACGTGTCGGCGCTGACGACGGATCAGTCGTATGCCTTGGGGGACATGAATCTCGATCGGATCATCGACGGACGTGACTTCGTCGACTTTCGCTCGGCCTATGACGAAGTCAATGGCGCGGGCGCCTTTGTGGCGATGCTGAATCGAGTGCCCGAGCCTACGTCGGCGGCGCTCGCGGCGCTAGCGTCGGGAGCTTTGATCGCCAGGCGCCGCTTGAAAGGTCGACGACGCGACAATTAACGCGGTCGTCGGAGACTGCCCGCGCCGCGTGAGTAGCTATCCCGGCGCAGGCGCGGCCAAAGGAAAAAACGTGTCAGGAACCAAATCCGAAAGCGTATCTCACTTCCTGACTAACGTCATCCGTCGTTCCAATCGCCATTTCGGCTAACTCGCCCCTGCACCGCGATTCCGCTGCGTCTCTGCGCTTCTGCGAGAAAATATTCGCCAAACTTTCTTGTTGAAAATGAGCCACGACCTGTGCTAAGGTGAGTGATCACCCGTACACATAGGCGTTCTCATGCTGCGCAGATGGTTTCCGCTGTCGGCTCTCGGCTATCGGCTCGCGGCCAGACGTAGAGAATCCGCGCTCAACAAGCCCGGAGCGTCAGCGACGGGAGTCCGCCCTTTTGAGCACTCTGGTGACCGCCGAAAAAACGCACAAGTCGCCGACTTTAGCGAGGCCTCGACTTGCGGCAGGCCCTGTATTTTCCTGCTCCGACCGAAGCGCCGCAGGGCAAAATCAGGGACTAATGCAATAAAAATGTGGGACCCCTATCCGCGCCGCAAAAGGGCAATTCTCCCCACGAGCCGGAAGCGTCAGCGCCCGGAGTCCCCCACCGCAACGCGCCTACGTCAGCGCCACTTCCAGCCCGTCGTACGCCAGCTCCACGCCCTCGGGCAGCTCCGCACTCGTGGTGGCGTGGTCCAGGTCGTGCGACATGTGCGTCAGCAGCGTCCGCTTGGGCCGCAGCCGCTCGACCATCGCCAGCGACTCGGCCAGGCCGAAGTGGGTGGCGTGCGGCTCGCGCCGCAGGCAATCGAGCACCAGCACGTCGAGCCCTTCGAGAAGTTCGAGGCTCTCGGCGGGGATCCCGCGGCAGTCGGTGCAGTACGCCACGTTGCCGAAGCGAAACCCCAGCACCGGCACCGACGGCCCGTGATCGAGCCGCAGCGGCGTCACCCGCGCCCCCAGCACGTCGAAGGGCTCCAGGTCGATCGTCCGCATCGCCAGTTGCGGGATGGCGCCCTTGTGCATTCGCTCGGGCGACTGAAAGGCGTAGTCGAACGACTTGCGAATGCGCAGCTCCACCTGCCGCTCGCAGTACAGCGGAATGGGTCCGCCCAGGTAGAACTGCATCAGCCGCAGGTCGTCGAGTCCAAAAATATGGTCGGCGTGCTCGTGCGTGTAGACGACGGCGTGGACGATGCCGATCCCCTCGCGCAGCAGTTGATGCCGCAGGTCGGGCGGCGTGTCGATCAGCAGATTTCCCCTTGGCAGCCCCAGGGCCAGCCCGCAGCGCGTGCGGCGGTTGCGCTCGTCGTCGCTCGTGCAGACCGCACAGCCGCAACCGATGATCGGCACGCCGACGCTCGTGCCGGTGCCGAGAAACACCAGGCGGCCGGAAATGTCGCGGCTGACTATCGATCGATGCACGGCGGGGAAACGCGCTCGGGTGGCATGCCCTCGGCCCGGCGTGGGCATGGGCGCACTGGTCACTCGCAGTGTACCGACTCAGGCGCGCCCGTGCGACAAGGCTGCCAGTCGCCGCAGCAGGTGGCCGGCGGCGCCGGAATCGATGGCCCCCGCCGCGCGCTGGGCCGCGGCCTGCGGCTGCTGCGATCCGTCGAACGCCAGCAATCCAGCCGCTGCATTGAGGATCACGATGTCGCGCACCGGGCCGCGCTCGCCGGCCAACACGCCGCGGATGATGGCCGCGCTGTCGGCCGGCCCGCCGACGCGCACGGCGTCGAGCCCGGCCGTCGACAATCCGAAATCCTCCGGACGGAACTCGAGCTCCCGTTCGCGCCCGCCTTCGATTTCGGTCACATGGGTGACGCCAGCCAGCGTCGCCTCTCCCAGCCCATCCTCGCCGCTGACCACCAGCGCCCGCTCGACGTCCAACAGCCGCAGCGCCGAAGCCAACAGCGGCCGCAGTTCCGGCCTTCCCGCCCCCAAGAGTTGATGCGTGGCCCCCGCGGGATTCGACAGCGGTCCCAGAATGTTGAAGATCGTGCGCACGCCGAGCTGCTTTCGCACCGCCGCGACGTGCCGCATCGCCGGGTGCGCGAGCGGGGCGAAGCAGAAGCAGATGCCCAGCTCGTCGAGCGTCCGCTCGACCGCTGCGACGCCAGCCTCGATATTCACCCCCAGCTCCGCCAGCACGTCGGCCGACCCGCTGCGGCTGGTCACGCTGCGGTTGCCGTGCTTCGCCACCGGCACGCCCGCGGCGGCAATCACCACCGCGGCGGCGGTGCTCACATTGAACAGGCTGCTCCCCCCGCCGCCGGTGCCGCAGGTGTCGAGCAGCCGCGGGTGACGGCTGCGGATGGGCGTCATGTGGGCCCGCATGGCCAGCGCGGCGCCGGCCACTTCCTCCGCCGTTTCGCCCTTGGCCGCCAGCGCGGAAAGAAACAGCCCCATCTGACCCGCATCGGCGCCGCCGGCCATGATGTGATTCATGGCCGCGGTCATCTGCTCGCGGTCAAGACTTTCGCCGCCGGTGACGAGCCCGAGCAGACTTTGGAACGAGTCAGCCATATCAATTTCGATCCGCTTGGTGAGCCACAACAACTTCCCAATGGTAGGTAATCCTAGCCGCCGGCGGCAGCCGGCGGCGATTTTCGACGATGACACGCCGCCACGCCCCGCGGGTTGTTCCGAGGCGCCAGCCGTCCTAGAATGCCGCATCCCCGCCTTCCCCCCTCCGGCAGGAAGCCCATGGCCCGCAAAATAATTCTGGACGTGGACCCCGGCGTGGGCGACGCGCTGGCCCTCTGCCTCGCGCTAAATCACCCTGAGCTGGAGGTGGTCGCCGTCACCGCCACCGGCGGCAATGTGGCCCCTCGGCAGGCCAGCCGCAACGTGCAGGCCATTGTCGAGCACCTCGATCCCCTGCGCTGGCCGCGGATCGGCTTTGCCGACGAGGACCAGCCGCTGCGAACCGACGGTCGCGAGCTGTGGGGCGTCGACGGTCTGTGCGGCGCCGAGTTGGGAATGGTCGAGCTGCACCAGCAGCATCCCTCGGTCAAAGTGCTGACAGAGGAAATCAGATCGGCGCCCGGCGACGTCACCGTCATTGCCGGCGGGCCCCTCACGAACCTGGCGACGGCGTTTCAGCGCGACGTCGAGCTGGCGGGGCACATCCGGCACCTGATCATCGTCGGCGGCACGCTCCACGGCCCGGGCGACGTGACAGCCGCCGCCGAGTTCAACGTGTACTGCGACGCCCCAAGCGCCCAGCGCGTGTTTCGCTCAGCCGCCACCAAGACGCTGTTGCCGATCGACGTGACCTGTCAGGCGGCGATGACCTTCGACCTGCTCAATCAGCTCCCGAGCGAACAGACGCCCATGGGCCGATTGCTGCGGTCCATCCTGCCGGGCGCCTTCCAGTCGTATCGCCAGCGGCTGGGAGTGGAGTGCATGTACGTGCCCGAAGCCGTGGCCGTGGCCGTGGCTCTGCACCCTGAACTAATTGTCGCCGAGCCCTGGCCCTGCGATGTGGAGACCGAAGGCATCCTCGCCCACGGAGCCACGGTGATCGACAGGCGCCACACCGCCAATGAGCGCCCAAATATGGACGTGGCCGTCAGCCTTGATGCCGCCGCCGCCGTCGACTGCATCATTCGCGGGCTGCAGCCAGCATGATTCCAAGCGTGCCGACTAACGCCCGCCCACCGCCGCCGCTGGCGTCGCTTCGACAGCATCTTCCATGTGCCCAATCCGGGCTTGCCGGGTCACGAGCTGCCCCTTTCGCATGACCACGAGGTCCACCTGCCGGTCGAAGTCGGTGAGCTTCACCAGGCTGATGAGGTGATCGTCGTTCTCGACGGGCGTCCCGTTGAACCGCAGAATGACGTCGTTCGACTCGAGTCCCGCCTCGGCCGCCGGCGAATGATCGGTCACCTTGGTGACGCGGGCGCCAGTGAGCCGGGGCAAGCCGGCCGCGACGGCCGCGCGGAGGTCGAAGTAGCGGTCGAGCGTCACGCCCAGGAAGCCGCGCTGGACGTGGCCGGTGGCGACCAACTGCCGCATCACGCCCGCGGCGATGTTGATAGGAATCGAGAAGCCGATGCCGTCGTTGCCGCCCGAGTTGCTGGCGATGGCTGTGTTCAGCCCAATCACCTCGCCGCGGAGGTTCACCAGCGGCCCGCCGCTGTTGCCTGGGTTGATGGCCGCATCGGTCTGCAGGAAGTTCTGATAGGCCACGCCGTCGTCGTCCAGGTCCAGGTTCGACCGACCTTTGCCGCTGATGATCCCGCGGCTCACGCTGTGCCGCAGGTTGAACGGGCTGCCGAAGGCCATCACCACGTCGCCGACCTCCAGGGCGTCGCTATCGCCCAGCCGTGCGGGCACAAGGTCGTCCAAGTCCACCGCCAGCACGGCCACGTCGGTCTGCTTATCGTCGATTATCTGCCGCGGAGTCGCCTGCCGGCCGTCGGCCAATTCCAGCCGCACGTGGTCAAGGTCGGCGTGGCGGATCACGTGGCGGTTGGTCAGCACGTAGTTCCGGTCGCCGATCCTGACCACCACGCCCGAGCCGGCTTCCTCGACTTCGCTGTCCATGTGGAACGAAGCCAGCGGCGTCGCCTCGACGTGCACCACCGAGGGAGCCATTAGGTCCACCACGCGCTTATAAATGCCCAGTTCGCGGTCCATCGCCGCCACGTCCCGGCCCAGCTCGTCATACAAGCGGTCGCGATCGGTGGGGGCGAAGTTGATCGGTTGCGCTGTGGTCTGCCCCCAACTCGTGGGCGCGCACCAGACCAGCGCGATCACTGCCGCGCCAACAAACCTGCACAGGAGGCCATTGCCGAGGGAGGTCATGACCAAGCGAGCTCCGGCCACGATTTGGGGTCGAATTCGGGGGCGTTGAGAACGTGGGCGACCACAATCGATTGTAATCGCCGCCATCCCCCACTGAAATATGCCGCGCCGCTGGCGCCTTGGCGTCGCAAATCTGCTCGAAGCCAAAGAGAGATGACAGTCAACGCCGGGGGAACCGGTCTGCGAAGACCACTCAAGACGATCAGCTAATACGCCAAAAACAAAACCAGGGGCTTCCGCCCCTGGCTAATAGCCGTCGGCCTTTGAGCTTACGCGATCAGGAAGCTTCCAGATCGCTGAACGAAATGTCGGCGTCGATGATCCCCGAGTCGAGCACCCGGCTCCAGTCGCCCGCGTAACCGCCCGCGCCGCCGGCGTTCTCGGACGCCCGCTGGCACTCGATGCAGTTTGTGGCGTACGGTAGGGCGTTGAGCCGCGCCAGCGGAATCTTGCCGCCGCAGACGTCGCACAGGCCGTAGGATCCGCTCCGCATCCGCTCCAGGGCCACTTCGATATTAGCCAACTCGCGGCTTTCGACTTCGGCGAGTTTCGAGCTGATTTCGTCCTGGGCCGCGTCTAGCGCGGCGTCGACTACGTCGCCTCCCGTTTGATCGCGGAGCGATTTCAATAGGCTCAGGTCCCCGGCCAGCGCCCGGCGCAGTGCGTCGCGACGCTTGACCAGCAGCTCTCGGAGTTTAATGAGTGAATCTTTTCGGGCCATGGATGTCAACCTTCTCGAGTGGCGACGCCGTGTTGTGGTTACGAGGATGCGGCCTGGTGGCGTCGGCTAGCGCATCGTTGTCTGTTCCGTTGGCTTCCTTGCGCGCCCCTAACGATGCCGTGCTCTCGGTGGTCTGGCCCTTGAAAGCGTCGGCTGGCGAACCTGCTAGCTCACCCCTGCGAACGGGGGGGAGTCGTGGCCCGCACCGTAACTATAGTACGCACCTCGGTGAAAAAAGGTCGACCAGGTCGGAGGGCTTGCGAATTGCCGACCTCCGAGACCGGCGACGAATTGTATTGTTCGGAAAAATAAGGAGTTGCGGCCCGGCGTCGCCCTTCGGCCGCGACGCCTTCGATGGGGCGTTTCACCGGACAGCCTCCCCCGACGGTGGGAAAAGCTCACTTACTGCCGCGGCGCGACGCTGGCTCGGCGCCGGTAATCGCAGTTCGATAAATCGGTCAGGCGCGATCACGGGTCCACTGCAATTTGGCGAAATCTTCGGAATTTGCGGTTTAACGGGGCGCCTTCGCGCCCGCCTGGGACGCGGGGCCGGCTTTCCACTGCAGATTGCTCCGATCGAGGCTCCCTCCGGAAGGGGGCGAGGTTCTTTGAGGTACGGTTTCCTAGTACCAACCAGCCCATTTTGGCCGCGCCTGCTGGACCTCGCGCCCTTGGTGCGCGACGGGCCCGTAGCGGCGCCGCCCCTGCTGCTCAATTGATGGCCATCCTCACGGCGCCAACCGAGTTCCCAGCCACCGCGGCTAGTACGTCGCCAGGGCGTGTGCTGCGCGTGTCGCGGGGCGGCGAGCCGGCGCAGACCTACCAACTCGCCGACGGCAAGTGCACGATTGGCTCCAGCCCGCGCTGCCAAGTCTGCCTGCCGGCCGGCGACGCCCGTCCACTGCAATGCTTGTTGATTTTGGAAGCCGACGCGGCCACAGTGACGCGCTGGGCCGCGGGCGTGCTTTTGAACGGACAAGAGTTCGCCACCGCCCCGCTTGCCGACGGCGACCGGCTCTCTATCGGTTCCTGGGAGATCGCCCTCGGCCCTCCCGCAGTCGAGCCCGGTCAACCAGCGGAACTTGTTTCAGCGAACGGCGCGGTCACCGAAGACTTCTCTACCGTCGCCCAGCCGTCCGCCAGTCCACCCCACCCCAGCCAGCCAGAGGCCGCGGCGCCCGAGCTCAGCCCGAAGGCGGAATCTAAGATTCAGACCACTTCCGACGATACCAAGCCCCCGGCGCCACACGAAAAAACTCCGCCCGCCGACTCGCCAACGCCTGTAGGCATGGCGGAACTCCAGAAAGTCGAGGATGCCCTCGCGCAACTGACGGCCGAAGAGCGCGGCGCCTTCGCCGCCCTCTCGGCCGGCGTCCAAGACAATCCAAATTGCGTCGCGCGAAACCGCGTTGGTCGTAACGCCGCCCCGCCTTAGCGGAGTCGCAAGCCAGACATTCGAGGACCGCCTCCTGGTTCGTCTTTGGACCGCCGCCTTCCAGGCGCGCCAAAGGTGCAAAGCCCTCCTCGCAGGGATGCGGGCCAGCCGAGCCGCCACCGCCAGACAGACCTCGCAGATTCAGGCGCTCGAAGCCGACGTCGGCCGCCAAGTCGCCCGGCAGCAGCGGCTTCAGGGCGAGCTGGCGGGTTACGCGGCGCGATTGGCTACTGCCGCGGACGCAGGCGCGCGGCTCGCGGCGCTCCAACGGGCGCATGCGGCCGCCGAGCACGAACTGGCACAACTTCGCCAAGACTTGTCCGACCGAAATCAGCGCCTGGAAGAATGGAACAACGAGCGCACATCCGCTGCGGGCGAGCGGGAATCGCTAGAGGAACAGCTCCGGCTCCAGCACGATCGCGCCGAGCAATTGCAGGTCCAAGTCGAGCGCCTTGAGCAAGACCGCGCTACTGCACTCGAGGCCGCGCTCGCCGAGCGCGACCAGTTGAAACACGCGTTGGCAGCCGCCGAGGCAGCCTTCCAGTCCACGGCGCCGACTTCGCAATTACAGGCGCTCGAGGCCGACGTGGCTCGCGGCATGGCCGAGCAGGAGCGGCTCCAGGGCGAGCTGGCAGCTTATGCCGCGCGATTGGCTGCTGCGGGGGAGGCGGACGAGCGGCTCGCGGCGCTCCAACGGGAGCACGCGGCCGCCGAGCAGTCGCTGCTCCAGCTACGCCACGACCTAACCGAGCGAGATCTAGGCCTCGAGAAATTGAGCAACGAGCTTAATTCCGCCGCGGCCGACCGTGCCGCGTTGGAGGAGCAACTCCGAAGCCAGCAGCAGCAAGCCGAGAATTGGCTGGCGGAATTCGGGCGGATCGAGCGAGACCGTGCCGCCGCTCTCGACGCGGCCCACGCCGAGCGAGACGAGTTGCGGGCGGCGTTGGAGGCCGTCGAGGCGGCTTCCAGGTCGTCGGCCCCGCCGGCATCGTCCGATGACATGGCCAGCGAGGCGCCCCCCGCCTTTTACAATGACTCGCGCGTCGAAGCGGCGCCTGCGCCGTCGGCTTGGCGCGGGGAATGGAACGAGCCAACGTACGAGCCCGAGACGACTAGCTACGCAGAGCCGCAGTCCTTCGCCGGTGCAGCGACCCCTTTCTCGGAGCCGGATCGCGCCGACCCGGAAACGCAAACAAGCGCAAAACCTCCGAGCGACGACGAAACATCGCCCTCCGCGGCTTCACTCCCACAATCGCTGCGCAGCTTCATCGCCGCGCCGATCGAGGAGCCAGCCCAAGAGCGGGTCGACGCGATTCCCCTGGCGCCATCGCGTTCGTCCACGCCGGAACTATCGCCGGGGCTGACGGCCGAACCTGCCCAACCCGTCCCCTCGTCGACGTCGTTCATCGACCGCTATCGCTACCTCTTGGAGGATGACGCCGACGCCGCGCCGGCTCCGACTCCGGGTTCGGCTCGGGCCCTGTTGGACGAGGAGTACCTGTCGCCTGCCCAAGCGAAAGTTGGCGACCATCCTGACGACGACTCCGACGAGGCGCTGGAAGCCTACATGTCCAACCTCATGCGCCGCGTCCGCGGCGACGCGGAAACGGGGCCTTCCGCGGCCATGGCGGATCGATCAGCGTCATTGGCGGCAGGAATCATTGCCTCCTCGGAGCCCGACGCGGCGGTTGCGGCGCCGTCCGAATCGGAAGAATTGGTGGACCTCGAGTCGATCAAGAGACCGCGCCGTCACGCGCCGCCGTTGGATATGGCTGCCTTGCGGGCGATTGCCAACGACTCGGCCCGCACCGCCCTCGACGAGCACAAACAACGGCGGCACGCCGACTCGGTGATGACGCGGAGCATCCTCTTCGGCCTAGCCGCAAGTGCGTCGGCCTACGCGCTCTACGCGGCGCCAAACGTGGACCACCCCTGGTTCTGGGCAGGGGCGGCCTCGGCCTTCGCAGCTGGCGGATTGGGCATCAGACTGCTGGTATTGTTGCGTCGGCGACAGTTCATGATGGACCGCCGGCTTGATCCACAAGCGGCCGTCGACGAGCCCGAATATGCGGCGACGGACTTCGACGCGCCCGCCGACGCTGCGGTCGTCGAGGCGTAGTCGTCCACATCGTGGCGCCCAGAGCCTTTAGAATCCCCGCGCCGCTTTCACGTCGTCGAAGTCACGGAGATGGTACTCAATTCCCACGAAATCGAGCACCCGGAGTAGCCCGTTCAGCGCGACCGCCATGCCGTCGGGTCCGCTGAAGCCGCCATACTGTCCGCCGCCGCGCAGGTGAGGTTCTAGATCGAGGATCACGCCCGGGATGCCGCGGCGCGTCAGCCGCTTCTCGAGCTCCGGAATTTCCCGGGAAAAATCCGCGAGAATTTGAGCGTAGCCGCTGTCGCCCTGGTCGGCGGGCACGAAGTGCTGCAGAGCGTCCTCGTCGACGTGTCCAACTGCCTTTTCCGCCCGCGGGTCGCGATAGTCCTTCACGTGCATCCAGCCGATGCTCGGCTTCATCACTCGGTACTGTTCGAAGACGGCCTGCGTGTCGTAACCTTGGCAGACGATGTTGGCGCCGTCGAAGATCGTGACCAGCGCCGGATGGTTCACCCGGCGGTGCAGCTCCGCCATGAGCTGACCAGTCTGGCCGACGAGGTTGGCCTCCACTTCGAGGCCGTACGTGAGGTCGCTGCGAAGGCAGACCTCCGCGATCTGCCCCAACTGGTCGGCGGCCTGGGGGACGTACTCCCAGGGATCGCCGCCCTTGGGCGGATAGAACGAGAAGCCGCGGATGAGCTTGGTCTCGAAGGCGTGGGCCAAATCGCAGGCTTTCTTCACTTCGCCCAGGTAGCGGTCGAACGGCACGAAGCGGTTCTTGGTCCCGTCCTCAATGTCGACGAGCTTCACCTTGCCAATTGGCGAACCGATCGAGGCGACGTTCATGCCGAACTCGTCCTCGGTGTGCCGCAGCTTGGTGATTTCGGCCTTGGTCAGCTCCATGACGTTCTTGACGCCGCCGCCGACGTCGACGAACCGCAGGCTGTAGTACTGCAGGCCGAGGGCCGCGAACGCCGCGAACTGCTCGACGGCCGACTTGTGCAGGGCGGCTTCATCGGCGAAGCCGGAGAGGATCACTCGCGGGGCGGCGGTCATGGCATGTTCTCAAGTCGGCGGTTGTTCACCGTAGAAAAATCAAACGACGGACGCGTATTGGACGGTGACGGTCTCGGTCATGCCGCCGCGGGGATTGAAGGCGCCTTCGATCTTCATCCATCGCGGCGACAGCGCCGCGACTAGATCGTCGAGAATGGCGTTGGTTACGTGTTCGTAGAAGATGCCTTCGTTGCGAAAGCTTTGCAGGTAAAATTTCAGGCTCTTAAGTTCCACGCATTTCGCGGCCGGGGTGTATGTAATAGTGATCACGCCGAAATCCGGTTGGCCGGTTCGCGGACAGACGGAGGTGAATTCGGGCGCCACGATCTGAATCTTGTAATCGCGGTCCGGATGGCGGTTATCAAAAGTTTCGAGCAGGTTCACGAAGTCGGTCATCGCGCCGCGGGCTCCTTTCGACCAGCGGGCCATTGTGGCATGATAAGTCCGGCGCCGAAAGTGGCGGCGGGTCGAGGCCAGGGCCGATCAATTATTCAACATGGAGGGTGGCATGGCCACGGAGGTCCGCCGACGTGGCCATGTATTCTCGATGATTTCACATGCCCGCGCAGACGAGGCATGGCGCCTAGGGAAAACTGATCGGCCCTGGGGTCGAGGCGATTTCGAATTTTTAGGTCGAAGAACATGTCCAGTGGCGCCAACGCAAATCGACCGGCCGTCGTGCTGCTTTCAGGAGGGCTCGATTCGGCGACCACCGCTGCCATCGCCAAGGCGGACGGATTTCGACTTCATGCGCTGAGCGTGGACTACGGTCAGCGGCATCGCTTCGAGCTGGAATCGGCGCGGCGGGTCGCTGCGGCGTTGGGCGCTGTTGAGCATCGCGTCCTTACGATCGACCTGGACGCTCTGGGAGGCAGTGCGCTAACTGCCGACATCGACGTGCCGCAGGATCGCAGCGCCGCCGACATGGCCGGCGGCATTCCAGTCACCTACGTACCGGCGCGCAATACGGTGATGTTGTCGCTGGCGCTCGGCTATGCCGAAGTCATCGGCGCCGCCGACATCTTCATCGGCGTCAACGCCGTGGACTATAGCGGCTATCCTGACTGCCGGCCGGAGTTCATCGCGGCGTTCGAGCGCCTGGCCAATCTGGCGACCAAGGCCGGGGTCGAGGGCGCCTTGCGGTTTCGCATTCACACGCCGCTTATCCGGCTCACCAAGGCCCAGATCATCCGCCGCGGCGCGGAATTGGGCGTCGACTACGGCCTCACCCACAGTTGCTACGCCCCCGACGCCGCCGGCATGGCCTGCGGCCGCTGCGATGCATGCCAACTGCGGCTGAAGGGGTTCGGCGAGGCCGGGCTCACCGATCCGATTGCGTATCGGTAAGATTGATGCCGTGAAAATCGCCGAGATTTACAAATCGATCCAAGGCGAAGGCCGGCTCACGGGAACGCCGAGCGTGTTTGTCCGCACCAGCGGGTGCAACCTGCGGTGCTGGTTTTGCGATACGCCGTACGCCTCGTGGCAGCCTGAGGGCGAAGATTACGCGGTCGACGAAGTGATTGCGGAGGTCGAGGAGTGGGATTGTCGGCACGTGGTCGTTACGGGCGGCGAGCCCATGCTGTTTGCAGAGCTGATCCCGCTATGCGCCGAGCTGCGACGGCGCGGGCGACATGTCACGATTGAGACCGCCGGCACGCTGTACTTGCCTGTGGAGTGCGAACTGATGTCGATCAGCCCGAAGCTGACGACGAGCAGTCCTGCTTCAGACGAGCATCCGCGCTGGGCCCGGCGGCACGAACGGTTACGGCGTCAGCCGGAGGCGCTGAGGCGACTTATCGCTGAGTATGACTACCAGCTCAAGTTTGTGATCGACCGCCCGGACGACGTCGGCGAGGTGGCGGAACTGCTGAGCGAGTTGCCCGCGACGGCGCGGGATCGCGTGTTGCTAATGCCGCAGGGTCGCACCGCGGACGAAGCCTATCAGCGCTCCGCGTGGATCGAAGAAAGCTGCCGCGAGCATGGCTGGACTTTTTGCCCGCGAATGCAGCTGGAATGGTTCGGCGCGGCGCGACGGACTTAGAGGGAATTCCCGTCAGAAGTGGGCGCCGGCTCGGAAACGGGCGCAGGCGGCGGCGCCTCAGCCGGCGGTTGCACGACGACCACGGGAGCTGGCGGACCGCCTTTCGGCGCGAATACCAGCACCATGGCGGCGCCCGCGATCGTCAGGATCAGGCCCGCCAGGAACATCGCCCCCAATTGGCCAAGGAGGCCCTCCGTCATCGTCGAGACCAGCGTGGCGACGACCGGGGCGCCGCCGAAGACCAGCGGCATGACGTACACAGGTTTGCCGCCGAAGTTGAACGCCATGATGATCCCCAGCGCCCCGATGGCCCCGGCCGCTCCGGCCAGCAGGCTCCATGCCGTGCCTCGGAAGTTGAATTGGCTCAATTCCGGGCTGGCCGCCAGGATCAGGTGCGGTACCACCACGGCGATGGCAAAGTAAGCCAGCCCCACGCACAGCAGCGGCCGCAGCCGGCTGTGGTGCATGGCCGCCTGGCCCTTGTGCAGCGTCGGGCCATAGCTGCCCCAACAGACGGCGACCATGGCGATCGATAGAAGTTGCAGCACGAAGCTGGCCGCCTGCTTGCTCACAGGTGGTTTGCCCGGGGCAGCGGGAGACGCCGGCGCCGCGGCGGCGATCGCGGCGCTAGGCGGCGGCGCGACAGCCGTCGCCGCCGCCGGCGGTTTGGCGTGCGGGGCGAACAACAACACCGTCACCGAGCCGAGCACGACCATCACTAGCCCGGCCAGGAACATGGGGCCGATCTCGCGCATCTTGCGGGCGAGGTAAATCGTCAGGAATGAATTGACTACGGGCGCGGCGCCAAACACCAGGGGCGCCACGTAAATCGGATTGCCGCCAAAATTGATGGCCAGGATGATGCCCAGCGCGCAGCGCCCGAGGGCGCCGGCGATCAAGCTCCACACGACCCCCCCGGCGGTCCACTCGCCTTTCTCGCCGTTGAGCTTCAGCAGGACGATCGGCACGATCACGCCGATCAAGAAATACGCGAGGCCGACGCAAACGAACGGCCGCCACCGCGCCGGGACGCCGCTCGTGGACATGGCGACCTGCCCCCAACGGAGCATCGGCACATAGAGTCCCCAGCCGAGAATGGTGAGGATGAACGATCCGACGATCAGCACCATGCTTCGCATGCGAAATTACTCCAGACCGCGAGGGTCGACGTTCCTCTTGGTCAAACTCTAAACTCCAGCGACCGGCCCCGCTAGTCGCCACGGAGCGCGGGAATCAGTGGCGCCCGCAGCGCCGCGCCGGCGGCGAGTCGGGCCGCGGCCGCTCCGGCCAGCGCCACGACCGCCAAGAGAACGGCCAGCGTCCGCCAGGGAGCGCCCACCTGCTCGACCAGGGCTTGAGGGACGACGGCCACGAGCGCCGCCACGGCGCCGATCGCCAGGCCGCCCACGAGGAGCGTGAGATTCTCGGCGAGCACCATGGCCAAAAGACGCCGGCGGCGAAATCCGGCGGCCTGAAGCAGCGCCAACTCGCCCCGCCGCTCCAGCATGCTGCGGAGCTGGGCGACCGCCAGTCCGACAAGGCCCAGCATCAGGCCGAGCGCGCCGAGGCTTTGGAATGTTGAGAGATAGGTGTTCTGCACCGCCATGAGCTCGGCGAGTCGAAACTGCGAGTCGACGGCGTCGAAGCCGTAGACTTCGAGTCGCGTCTCCAACAGGGATGCGAGTTCGTCGGTGGGCGGGGCGCCGGCGCCGCGACGGATTAGGAAGAACCGTTGGCCGGCTGTTTCGGGGAACAGGCGGAGGAAGTTCTGCTCGCTGATGAGGACGTCGCCTTGCAGTACGCTGTTGGCGAGCATGCCGACGGTCTGAAGGGTGACTTCGCGATCGGAGGCGTCGCGAATCGTGAGCTGATCGCCGACTTTGTACAGCTTGAGACTGTACATGGCCGTGTTGCGGTCGAGCACCATCGGGACGAGGGGTTGGCCGTTGGAGTCGGCGCCAAGATCGGCATCGAGTAGCCGCCATGCTGTACCGTCCCCCTCCCCTGGACGGGGAGGGGTTAGGGGCGGAGTGCGCGGAGAAGTGGATAATTCATCACCCGCCGCCCCCCTCCCCAACCCTCCTCGCGAGGCGGAGGGAGTCGGCGGGGAGGGCGCGACCGCAGCCCAGGCGAAGCGGTCATGCTCGGCCATTTGCGCCGTGGGCGCTCCGAGCACGCGGGGCTGAGTGGTCTGGTAGAGGTTCAAGCAGCTGGCGTCTTCGCCGTCGCGGACGCGGAAGCCGACAATCTCCGAATCCCGCAGTCGATCGTTGTCGGCGTCGGCGAAGGCCAGCTCACGGCGGCCCTCGACCGAGTTCAAGTCGTAGTGCAACGGCATATCAGCGGTCGCCAGCAAATCGAAGCCTCCCGTGCCGCGGTCGGTGGGGGCGAGGCGGAACGCGCTCAAGGCCACGATCAGGAAACTTGCCGTGGCCGCCAGGGCGAGCGAGAGCATCGTGCGGCCTGGATTGCGTCGGGCATTGCGGACCGCTAAGCCGCCTAGCGTGAGCGAGGTCGGCGGCCGCAGTACGGTTTCGCGCAACTTGCCCCGCACGGCGGCCAGCAGGCCGACGAGTACGAGGGCGCCGCCGCCGAAAAAGGCCCCCGCTTGGGCCTCGCCTTCCAACTTCACAGCGTAGACGCCCAATCCCAACGCCGACGCGATGCAAACCGCCGGAAGAATGGTTCGTGACCAACGGGCGGCGGCGCGCAGCGCGAGGGCCGGCTCGCAGTCGCCAGCCAGGAGCTGCCGCGCCGGCAGCCGGGCAAATCGCTGGAGCGACCGCGCCATGACCGCCAGGGCCACGAGCAGGCCGACCGCGAACCCGATCGCGCAACTGCGGGGTCGAGCGTGAAATTCCAGAAATGGCGCCGCCAGCGCGTCGTTCCACCAAGTGTTGAGCCCGTGCACCATCAGCCGTGCGTACGCGGCCCCGACGCCGACGCCGACGACCGCTCCTGTCGCCGCCACGATGGCTGCCTCGCCCAGCAGCAAAAGTCGCACACGTCGTGGCGTCGCCCCCACGGCCAACAGCAGTCCGACCTCGGGAGCCCGCTCTTCGATCCCCAGCCGAAACAGCAGCGCCACCAGCATCACGGCCGAGGCCATCAGAAAGAAGCTGAATCCCAGGAACAGGCCATCGAAGGGCGTCGTGCCCGCGGCCGCGGCGAGCGCCTGCTCTTTGACCGGCACGAGGCTCATGCCCATGTCGGCGGGCTTGAGACGCTGCTCCAATTCAGTCGCGACTGTGTCCGCGGTTACGCCGTCCTTCAGCGGTAGGCGGAGCACGCTGTCGGTTCCCCAGCGCGTGGACCACAGTCGGGCCGCCAGACTGTGCGAGACGAACGCCTTGGGCGTCGTGCGGTATTTGTCCCAGTAGTCCTCGTCCTGGTCGCGGATTTTTTCGACGAGCTCGAAGGGCAGCTCCCAGGCGTCGATCGACGCCTGGTCGGTGACACCGGGCAATTCAGGGGCAAAGCCCGGGTCGGCCGCCATCGTCGGAGCGCCGTCGGCGCTTGCCAGCGGCACGATTGCACGCAGTTTTAGCTCCAACGGCGAATGCTCGCGAAGTTGCCCATGCGTCGTTTCCGGCTCGTACCAACGCAGGGTGATTGTGTCGCCGACCTTCACGCCCAAGTCGTTGGCCGCCCAGTCATTGAGCGCGATTTCGTCTTCGGCCAGTGGAACAGGGCGACCGTCCTGGTCGAGCACGGGTCCGAGCTCGACCGTCGAATCAACTCCCGCGACGGTGGAGTAGGGAATCCGGCGCTCACCGGCAGCGATCGAGTTGGCCAGATAGGTAATCACGGGTTGCACGCCGCCTGCCCCAAGGCTTTTGATGGCGGCCGCGCTTACCGCTTGCGGCAGAACCAGCCGTCGCGCCGAGATCCGCACGTATCGACCCCCGACCAAATCGCCGGGCCCCGCGGCATCGACGGTCAAACCATAGTCGGCCAGGCGCGGATGAAGCGCTCGTTGAACATCGGCTCGCTCGGTTGGAGTCAGCGCGTCATGCGCCGCTGTGGCCAGCGGCGCCAACGCAATGACATTGGCGGCCGCAGGGAGTTTGAGCAACTTCTGGACCGTCTCGAGCGGCACGAAGGCGTTGCGCGGCGGCGACTGGCTCGGGCGCAGGCTGAAGCGAGCCATCTGGCCGCCGTCCTCGGGCAGGATTGCGGCCAACGTTAGCGTCTGCGACACGGCCGCGTCCTCCTTCTCGCCCAGCGTGCTGTCGGCCGGAATGCTGCCGGCACGCGGCAACCGCAAAAGCACGCGCTGGCCGACCGTCGCGCCCAATTCCTGGGCAACCGATGCGGTGAGGGCGATTTGGCGGCCGCCGGTAATTGGCGGCTCGCCGGGCTCGAGCGCCAGCGACCAAAAGTCCCGGTTCACGCCGACGACCTGCAGTTGCGTGGCGCGTCGAATCTTGCCAGCCGTAGTCTCGTGGGAGAGCGAGCCGGGAGTGATCAGCAGGGGCACGGCGTCGGCGATGTGCTCCCCGACAGCCGGATCCGCGCCGACTGGTCGGCCAGCGCTTCGCGAAACGGTTGCTCGGCGACGAGCGCCGAGTCGACGCGGCCGAGCCCCGCGAGAGCGAGGTCGCGCAGACTTCCCCGCACGGAATCGCCGACCAGCAAAGCCCCGGTGATGACCGCCGTCGCGACCGCCGTGCCTGCCGCGACGGCCCAATGAATTCGCCGATATTGGCGGAGGCTGGCAAGGATGTAGCGCACAAGCGGTCATCGTTGTCGCAGATCGGACTTTCCAGCCCGACCGCCATGATTCTTGTCAGGCTCGGAGACCTGTCTTACTGTTGGGCCTTGTCGGAAATATCCTTGCGGCACCAGGCGCCCTCCCAGCGGATGCACTTTACGGCCGTGTACGCCTGCAGCTTCGCCGCGGCGATCGAGGCCCCCATGCCCGTGACGCTCAATACGCGGCCGCCGTTGGTGACGACTTGGCCGTCGCGCAGTCGCCGTGCCCGAGTGAAACACTTTGACGTCGGGCACGGCGGCCGCCTGATCGAGTCCGCGGATCACGCGGCCGCGTTCGTAGGCGCCCGGGTAGCCCTCGCTGGCCATCACGACGCACACGGCCGGGCGAGGATCCCACTGTGGGGCGGGGATTTCTTCGAGCCGGCCGTCGACGGCGGCTTCCAGCAGGTCCACCAAGTCGCTCTGGAGCCGCATGAGAATCGGCTGGCATTCCGGATCGCCGAAGCGGACGTTGAACTCCAGAACCTTGACGCTGGGAACGCCCTGTTGGCGGGTGATCATCAATCCGGCGTACAGCACGCCGCGGAACGGGCGCCGGGAGCGCTTCATTTGATGCACTGTGGGCACGAAAACGCGCTCGTGAATGGTCTGCATCAACGGGTCGGTCACCAGCGGCGCGGGGCAGTAGGCGCCCATGCCGCCGGTGTTGGGGCCGCGGTCGCCGTCGAACGCCGGCTTGTGATCCTGCGCAGCCGGCAAGGTGAGGATGTTGCGGCCGTCGACCAGCGCCAGCACACTCGCCTCTTGACCGACGAGCCGCTCCTCGACGACTAGTTGGCTGCCGGCGGCGCCGAAGTCGCCGCTGGAGGCAATCCGCTCGACGGCCTCCAGCGCCTGGGTCCGGTTGTCGCATACGATGACGCCCTTACCGGCCGCCAGGCCGTCGGCTTTCACGACCACAGGCACATCGTCGCGCTCGGCAAGGTACGCGCTGGCGCTGGCGGCGTCGCGAAACGTGCGAAACTCCGCGGTCGGCACGTCGGCATGCCGCAGCAAGTTCTTGCAGAATACCTTGCTGGCCTCCAGCTCGGCGGCCGCCTTGCTGGGACCGAAGGCGCGAATCTTGGCGTCGGCCAGTGCGTCGACAAGTCCCGCGGCCAGCGGCGCCTCGGGACCAACGACCGCCAGATCGATGGCATTTTGCTTGGCAAACTTCACCAGGGCCGGCAAGTCGCCGTCGGCGATGTCGATATTCTCCGCGTCGGAGGCTGTGCCGGCGTTGCCTGGCGCGACAAACACTCGATCGACGCGCGGACTTTGGCCGATCTTCCACGCCAGCGCGTGCTCGCGGCCGCCGCCGCCGATCACCAAGACCTTCATCGTCGAAACTCCCAGTTGAGACGCGCCGTCAAAATCGCTCCGGGATGATTTTAGGCGGCCACGCGGCGAGAATGTAGCCGCAAAACATGGCTTGGAATCGCCGCAGGAGTGTCCGGCAGCAAGTCGTGTTGCGCCGCGCGTGTGAGTGACGAGAGGCCTCAAACTCTCAGTTGGCGCGGTGCTGCCGACAGCCGAGTCGCGAATTCGCGTCGCAAACGCAAGATTGGGGAGTAGCGGACAAGCCGGCGATTGATAGAATCTTGCACCAGCAAGAGCGTCGGCCGCGGGCCTCCATTGATCGGGGAGCTGCGGAGTCGAGCCACCCGGTCGCCAGGCGTCGCATTGGCGCCCTGCTCCCTGGGTGCGGTACAGCGGTTGACAGGATGCGCTGGGGGCCGTTAAGTTGAAACAAAGGGACATTGTGAAAAAAATCACAATGTCTGGGAAGTCACTTCGGCGACTGGATTTTCGGCCCATGGATGGCCGCCGTCGCTGACGGATGCGGGCGCATCGCGAATAAGGCGAGCCATGGCTGACAAAAAGAAGATGTCAGTGGCCGAGATTCTGGCCGCCGCCCGCAAGGCAGATAGCGCGGACGGCGGCAGCAGCGAAACTGCCGGATCGCCTACCGCTCCTGCCGCGGCTGAAGAACCCAGCGGCGCCGAAGCGCCGACGGCGGCGCCTAAACCTGTTCCCAAGCCGGGCGCTGCGGGGCGTCCGAGCGTCGCCGACATGATGGCGATGGCGCGCGGCGCAAATCCGGCGCTGCCGGGCCCCCGACCGCCAAGGCGCCGGCAGAGAAGCCCAAAGCTGCCGAAAAACCAGTCGCGGCGAAAGCCAAGCCCGAGGCGGCGCCCGCTGTCGCCCGCGACACGGCCAGCATTCTCGCCGCCGTGCGCAAGACGGATAAGCCAGGCCCGATGACCAAAGCCGAGGCGGCGGCGAAGGCGCCAACCGGCGCGGCCAAGGCGCCGGTGAAGGAAAAGATCATCGTGCCGCCGATGCCGGCGAAGCCCGATTACGCGAAGCCCAAACCAGCCGTCGTGGCGCCGCCGCCGGGGGACGAAGAGAATCGACGCAGCTTCCTGGGCCTCGGCTTCTGGTTGCTCGGCGCCGTATCGGCGTTGTGGACGCTGCTGACGGTGAAGTTCATGTTTCCCAACGTTCTGCGCGAACCGCCGAGCAAGTTCAAAGTCGGCTTTCCCGACTCGTATTCCGCCGGCCAGGTGGAAACGAAGTTTAAGGCTCAGTTCGCCATCTGGGTTGTGAACACCGAGTACAACGGCAAGCCGGAGATCTTCGCTCTCAAGAGCGTGTGCACGCATCTGGGGTGCACGCCGAACTGGCTGGAGGCGGAACAAAAATTCAAGTGCCCGTGCCACGGCAGCGGGTTTTACAAGGACGGCATCAATTTTGAGGGCCCGGCGCCGCGGCCATTGGAGCGCTACGCCATCCGACTGGCGGACGACGGGCAAATCGAAGTGGACAAGAGCCGCACGTTTCAGGAGGAGCGCGGGCAGTGGACTGACCCCGCGTGCTTTATTCCGGTGTAAGAAAAAGGCTATCGGCTCTCAGCTGTCGGCTCTTGGCCAGACTGTCGGAGCATCAGCAAAGCACCGGGCCCTTCGATCATGGAACAGGATTCACCCTTCTTGCCGATATCCGATAGCCGATAGCCCCATGCCCAACTTAGGCGACACGATTCGCGAATCACAGATTTGGAAGAGCATCTTCCGGCATCCCATGCCGGTGGACCGCCGCAATCGCATTGTGGTGATGCTCACAAATTTTTTTCTGCACCTGCACCCGGTGTCCATCAAGAAGCAGGGCATTGCCCTGAGCTATACCTGGTGCATGGGCGGGGTGACGTTCTTTCTGTTCCTGGTCGAGACGGTGACCGGCGTCTTGTTGATGTTTTATTACCGCCCCACCGTGCAGTGGGCGTACATCGACATTCAGGCGCTGCGCGACGTGACGTCGCTCGGCATCATGCGCGAAATTCACCGCTGGGGCGCCCACGCGATGGTCATCACCGTGTGGCTGCACATGTACCGCGTGTTTCTCACCGGCAGCTACAAGCCGCCGCGGGAGTTCAACTGGGTCGTGGGCGTATTGCTCTTGTTGCTCACGCTGCTGTTGTCGTTTACCGGCTACCTGCTGCCGTGGGATCAGCTCGCGGTATGGGCCATTACGGTGGGTTCGAACATGGCCCGCGCCACTCCGGTGCTCGGGCACGAAGGGCCGCTGCACCAGGTGCTGTCGTTCGGCGGCGTCGACATGATTACCAACGCATCCGATGCGCGCTTTGCGCTCTTGGGCTCGCGCGACGTGGGCGAGGAAACGCTCAATCGGTTTTACATATTGCACTGTATCGCAATCCCGCTGGCAGTGGCGCTATTGTTGGCGATCCATTTCTGGCGCGTCCGCAAAGACGGCGGCATTAGCGGACCATTATGAGGAGGAGGGGATGGGGGCTTGGGGCTGGGGACTTGGGAAGAATCGATGCTTCCTAACCCCAGCCCCCAGCCCCTGGTCCCCAGTCCCCTGAAGCCATGCACGGCCTGACCGAAGCTCAATTCTTGGCAAAGGTGGCCTCGTTTCTGGGCCCCTACTACATCCTGCTGGCGCTGATGAACGGCGTCGCAGCGCTATATCTTTGGCGCAGCGGCCAGGACAAGGCTTGGTTCCGCATCCCATTGGGTGGCGGGCGGACGATCGCCATTACTAGCGCGCTGGTTTGGCTGGCGGTGGCCGTGGCCTTCGTGTTTCTCGCTCCGCTGGCCGCCAGCGGCAACGGCACGTGGATGCCCCGCCTGCCCGCGGCCTGGCGCGAAGCCATCAATCACGGCACCGGCCCGGTCGTCTACAGCACTGGCACGGTGATCATGCTGGTGATCCTCTTTGTGTTTCGCCGGTTCTTTGTCCGTCCCGCGGTGGCGTGGGCGATCTTCAACCTGATGCTGCTGTTCCTCGGTCTGTCGATGATCGACCCGGACTTCTACGAGATCGTCGCCAAGCCGGACAACGTGCCGATTGTCATGTTGGTGTACCTCCTGGCGTTTTTTACCTGGGTGGCAACGTACCGGGCCGTGCAGAACGACGACCGCATGGACCGTGGCGAGCCGCCCCTGGAAAAGGTCGACGACGAGAAGGTGCTGGTGTGGCCCGACCTGGTGTACACCGAGCTGATCTGCATGATCGCGCTGACGGCGGTTCTCATATTCTGGGGCATCGCCCTGTTGGCGCCGCTGGAAGAGCCGGCCAACAGCGCCAACACGCCCAATCCGTCGAAGGCGCCGTGGTACTTCCTCGGGCTGCAAGAGATGCTCGTGTACTTCGACCCGTGGATGGCCGGCGTCGTATTGCCGAGCCTCATCATCGTGGGGCTCATGGCGATTCCCTACCTGGATTTCAACAAGCAAGGCAACGGCTACTACACCATCAAACAGCGGCGGTTCGCGTACATCATCTTCCAGTTCGGCTTTCTGGAGATGTGGATCACGCTGATCGTGCTCGGCACCCTGTTACGTGGGCCGAACTGGAATTTCTTCGGCCCCTACGAGCACTGGGATATGCACAAGGTCGAGGCGCTGGAAAACCGGTACCTGTCGACGCTTTTTTGGAACGGGCTGAACATGGGCCTGCCGATCGCCCCCGCGGGCAGCGGCGGCTTTACGCAGTTTCTTTACATCCTGCTGCGCGAGGCGCCCGGCATCCTGCTGACGCTGGGGTACTTCATCGCACTGCCGCCGATTCTCGCGCTTACCGTATTCCGCAAATATTTTCAGCGCATGGGGCTGATCCGCTTCATGCTTATGACCAACCTTATGCTGTTCATGGCGTCGCTGCCGATCAAGATGGTCCTGCGCTGGGTCTTCAACTTGAAATACATCATTGCGATTCCGGAGTATTTTCTGAACTTTTGAGTGACGCGCTCCGCTGCGGCGGACCTCCGCGTCGCGGCTAACACGACGTCTTGAATCCCTGAAGCCCGAAGCCTTCCCGATGCCTGCCAACGAACAAACCTGGCGCGAGCAAAAGACGCTGCATATCGTCTTTGCCGTGAGCACGGGCATCATGCTCCTGGCGACGGCGTGGATGATGCTCGCGGACCATTATCGCGAGTGGAAGGACGTGCAGCTCAAGGACCGCAAGAAAGACGCCTGGATGCTCGAGGCGCGGCGCGATTCGTTGGCGGCGCAGTACGGCCAGCGCGAGCGCAAGTTGCAGGATATCGTCGCCCGAGTCGACAGCTCCCCCGTCGATGAGAAAATAATCAACGAGTTCAAGGCCGCGGTTCGTGCAGCGGAGGCGAGCCAGGCGCCTTCAGGGGATTCGGACGGCAAGGACCCGAGCGACGCCCAGTTCGCCAAGCTCGAGGGCCGAGTGACTGACCTCGACCAACGCGCGGAAGCGGCACGCGCCGCTGAGGCCAAGGCATCGGATCCCGCGGCGCCAAAAGATGCTAAGCAGGCGGCCAGCGACGCACGCGCCGGCGCCGCCAAGGTCCGTAAGAAGCTGTTGACGGAAATGAATAAGTTCGTGCGCCAGGCGCTCCGTCGCGAGGACGGCCTGGTGGCCGCCAAGAAGACGGTCAACGGCGTGCGCACCGCCGCGGTCAGCGAGCTGGGGCTCAAGGTCGGCGAGGGCGCCGATCAAAAGACGATCGACGAAGTCCAAGATCGCATCGACAAGCTAGACGGACAGCTCGCCGAGCTGACCGATCAGATCGCCGACGCCAAGGACTATCGCACGCATTTGGAGGCGCTCGTCGCCCAGGCCGACGCTGAGAAAGCCGATGCGATTAAAGACCTCGGCAACATGAAGACCGAGCTCACGCGCCTTGACGAGCAGGTCTACAAAGACACCTCCAATCTAGGCGAGCGGTTCACGCGGCTCCCCATTGTCAACGCCCTCTACAGCGGCAATATCAAGATCGAGCAGAACTGGCTGCCCGACATGACAATCAATTACAACTTCGCCCAAGTGGCGCGGTTCGATCGCTGCACGACGTGCCATCGGGCGATCGCGAGCACCGCCCCCGGCACGGCGACCGATCCGCTCTATCCGACCATCCCCGATACGCAGCGAGATATTACCGTCTCGCTGCCGACGCCAGCGGAACAACCTCAAGAAGAGCGCCACGCTCGAGAAAGTTTACGGGATGAAACTTTCCGATGGGGGAATCATCGACGACGAAAGCGGCGGCGCCACGGTGCACTATGTGCTCCCAGACACGCCCGCGGCCCGCGCAGGAATCGAGTCGGGCGACGTGATTCAAGCCATCGACGGCTCGTCCGTTCAGACGCCCAAAGCCGTCGACGAGTGGTTGCTCGAACTGGCGACCTGGGGCAAACCGGCGACCGTGTCGATCCGCCGCGGCCTCAACCACCCATACACCTCGCATCCGCGCCTCGACCTTTACCTTTCCGATCTCAGCCCGCATCCGCTCAAGACGGTGGGCTGCACCATTTGCCACGACGGGCAGGGCAGCGGCACGTCCTTTAAGTGGACCTCGCATACGCCGGACAATGCGCTCGAGCAAGACAAATGGGCGACCAACCGCGGTTGGTTCGACAATCACCACTGGATCTTCCCGATGAAGCCGGCCCGCTTCCTCGAGAGCAACTGTTTGAAGTGCCACCACCAGAAGGGCGGCCTGGAGCCCAGCGAGCGATTTCCCGAGCCGCCGGCGCCCAAACTCGTCAAAGGCTGGACCCTGGTGGAGCAATACGGCTGCTTCGGCTGCCACGAAATCAATGGGTACGACAGCCCGACCGCGACGGTCGGCCCCGACCTGCGCCTGGAGGCGCCCTACCACGAAGTCGCCGCCCAAATGCTGCGCGACAAGGGGCTCAGCGACCAACAGCGCGAGTGGGCCAGTGCGCTGGTAACGCGGCCCGACGACGTCAACGCACGGCATTTGCTCATGGAGTCGGTCAAGCAAGACGACAACCTGGCCGCCGATCCCAAGACCAAGGACGACGCCAAACTCTCCGCCGAGCGCACAGGCTCGCCAATGCGCTGAAGGACGTGGAAACTCCCGGCGCCTACCGCAAGGTCGGTCCGAGCCTGCGGTATCTGAATTCCAAAGTTGAGTACGACTGGCTGTACAGTTGGATCCGCAAACCGAAGGACTTTCGCCCCAGCACGCGGATGCCCCAATTCTTCCAGCAGTACGAGCACCTCGACGAAGACCCCGAGGAGTTGAAGGAAAGCCAGCGGCTGGAGCCGATCGAGATCCGCGCGCTGGCTGAGTACCTGCTTAACTCCAGCGGCGACTTCGATTACATCCCGCAGGCCGAAGGCGTCACCGAATCGGCGTCGGCCGAGCGCGGCAAGTGGCTGTTCGAGACGCGCGGTTGCCTGGCTTGCCACTCGCACGCCGCGTTCCCCGACATCCACTCGACGCAGGGCCCCGAACTTTCGGGGATTGGCTCAAAGCTAAACACCGACAAGGGCCAAAAGTGGCTGTACTCGTGGCTGAAGCAGCCGAACCACTACCACGCCCGTACCAAGATGCCGAACCTGTTCCTCGATCCGATCGAGGAGAAAGACCCCCAAGGCAAACCGACGGGCAAGGTGACCGACCCGGCGGCCGACATCGCGAAGTTTTTGCTTGACAGCAACAGCGACTGGCGTCCCGTCAATGTGCCGCGCGCGGCGACTTTACCGAGGATGAGAAAAACGCACTGGCCGAATTGGCCGAACTGTGGCTGGCCAGCGACGCCATTCCCAAGCGCGGGCACACGAGTACCTGCACGGCGCCGGCATCCCGCAGAACCAAGAAGCCAAGCTGAAGATCGACGAGCGGTTGCTGGTCGGTCTGACCGACCAGAACCGCACCGCGCGGCAATTGCAGTACGTGGCTCGCCGCACGATCGGCAAGTACGGCTGCTTTGGCTGCCACGACATTCCGGGCTTCGAGGACGCCAAAACGATCGGCACGGGCCTGGTCGACTGGGGTCGCAAGGACACGACGAAGCTGGCGTTCGAGAACATCCACAAGTTTCTCGAGACGCACGGGATCCAGCCGCCAAATCCCGCCGACGAAAAGTCGGCAGGCGAGCATCACGAGGGCGACGCGCATTCGCCCGAAACTGCTGCGGAGGAAAGTGAGGAATTGGACCCAGGCCAGTATGGCGACGATGTGAGTTACTACATCCAATCGCTGAACAACCACGGCCGCGACGGCTTCCTGTGGCAGAAGCTGCGCTTCCCGCGGAGCTACGACTACAAGACGACGCGCAACAAGAATTTCAACGAGCGGCTCCGCATGCCGCGGTTCCCGCTGAACGATGAGCAGCGCGAAGCGATCATGACTTTCGTCCTGGGCCTGACGAAGGAGCCGCCGGCGACCAAGTATCTCTACACGCCGAATCCCCGGCAGCGAGCGATCATCGATGGCCGCCAGGTCATCGAGCGGTTCAATTGCACCGGCTGCCACACGTTAAAAATGGAGCAGTGGCGGCTGGCGTACGCCGAGGACACATTTGATGATCCGGTCGAGGAGCCCGACTTCCCGTTCTTGTCTCCGCACTTCTCCGTGGAAGAAGTCGCGGCGTCGAAGGCCAAGGACTACGCCGGCCTGCTTCACGCCACCGTGCATGGCGAGCCAGTTATCGACCCGGAAACCGGACAGAAGTTCTGGGTCGACGCGGACCGCGCGCCAATCACCAAGGAAGAGTTAGCCGAAACCGAGGCCGAAGAGGGCGAAACGGTCCCGATCTATTACCAGTTCACGCTCTGGCGCAACGTACTGCTGAATGGCAAGACCTATCTGCGCGGCGTCGGCGAGTTGTTAACGCCGGCCGATCGCGACAAATACGGACCGGCCGGCGGCGCCGCCTATCCGGCGTGGGGCGGCGACTTGGCGCGGTACGTGTTCCCCAAGATCGTCGCGCACGCCCGAGAGGCCAACCCGCAGGTTAACGCCAAGGAGGCTTGGGGTTGGCTCCCGCCGCCGCTGATGGATGAAGGCGCCAAAGTGCAGCCGAGTTGGTTGCACAGCTTCTTGATGGACCCGTACCTCATCCGCCCGGCGGCCGTATTGCGGATGCCCAACTTCCACATGTCGAGCGACGACGCGTCGAAGCTCGTCGACTACTTTGCCGCGTCGAGCGGGGCGCCGTTTCCCTACGAATTCAACTCCAGTCAGCAGCCCAACTATCTCACCAGCCTGCGTCACCAGCCCAGAAACTACTTTGGCGAGGCGCTGAGCATCGTCACCAACGGCAACTACTGCGTGAAGTGCCACCCGGTAGCCGATTTCACGCCGCAGGGCGACTCGGGCACGTTCGGACCCAATCTGGCCGAGGTTTATCGCCGATTGCGTCCGGACTTCGCCCGCGACTGGATCGCCAATCCCGGCGCATCTTGCCCTACACCGGCATGCCGAAGAACATACCGTATTACCCGGACAAGGAGCACCTGGGCGGCGTCGATCAGGCGCTGTTCCAGGGCACAAGCGTCGAGCAAGTCTTGGGCGTGGTTGACCTGTTAATGAACTTCGACGCCTATGCCCGCGGGCAGACCTCGGTGGCGCCGTTGGTGGAAGCCGCGGCTCAAGCGGGGCGTCAGGCTGCCCCGCAGGGAACAGGCGGCTCGGGCGCCGGCGAAGCGCCGCCGTAGTTTTGCGTCCCACGCGGCCTCGTGGTCGCGACGTCCATGGAGTGAACGGCATTCGAGACGCACGCGAAATTCGGAAGTCTAGAACAGGGAACAACTGATGAGTAACAGCTACGGCAAATGCCTGGTCTTCGGGCTCGCGGCGAGCGTCTTGGCTTGTGCGGCGTCCATGGCGGGCGCCGCCGAGTGGGGCACGCTCAAGGGCAAGTTTGTGTACCAAGGGGAGTTTGTAAACAAGCCGATCACCGTGACCAAAGACCTGGAGTATTGCGGCAAGCACAATCCGAAGGTCGAGACTATCGTTCTCGGCAAAGACCACGGGCTGCAGAACGCCTTCGTGTACCTGTACGTGGAACCGCGCAAGAAGGTGGACATTCACCCCGATTACAAGCCCGCGGACCTCAAACCCGCGGTGCTCGACAACAATGGTTGCAGCTTCAAGCCCCACGCCCTGACGATATGGACCGCGCAGCCTTTTGAGGTGCGCAGCAGCGATCCGATCGGGCACAACACCAACCTGGGAACATTGCAGGCTAATACGCCGTTTAATGAGACGGTTACCAACGGCTCGCCGATTACCAAGAAATTTGAAAAGACGGAGCCCAGGCCGTCCCCTGTCACTTGCAACATCCATCCCTGGATGTCGGCGACCGTCCTCATCCGTGACAATCCCTACATGGCCCTCTCGGGCGAGGACGGATCCTTTGAGATCAAAAATATCCCGGCAGGCAAACAGGAGTTCGTGCTGTGGCACGAAGCCAGTGGCTACATGCGGAATATGAAAGTGGGCGCCGCGAAGACCAGTCGCAAGGGTGAGCTGAAGGTAACCATTCCCGCCGGCAAGACGCTCGACCTGGGCGAGATCAAGGTCGCGCCCGAGATACTCGGACAGTGACTCGACCGTTGGACATGAAGGACAACTCCACAAATCGTTGGCGATGGGCCGTGGCCTGGGCGTCGTTGGGCGCCGTGGCGGTCGGCTGCGGCCGGCCGGCCGATTTGGGGCCGGTGGCCAACCCCGTGGCGGTGGCGGATATTCGCAAAGCGCTGGGCGGCGCGAGCGGCGAGCAAGGCGCCGCGGAGGCGACCGCCACCGGCACGGGCTGGGCCACGATCAAAGGCCGCTTCACCTACGCCGGCGATCCTCCCGCCATGCCGCCCTACCCAGTCAACAAGGACCCGGAAGTGTGCGCCGCTGGAGGTAAGGCGCCTACGCAAGAGTTTTTGCTCGTGGACGACGCCAACCACGGCCTCGCCAACGTGGTCATTTATCCGCGCACTGTTTCACGGGTGCACGACTCGGCGAAGGTCGGCGATCAACCGGTGGCGTTCGACCAAAAGGAGTGCGTATTTCTGACGCATGTGCTGGCCTTCGGCGTCGGCCAGCCCGTGGAGATCAAGAACAGCGACCCCGTTGGCCACAACACGAAGGTCGAAGGCCAGAATTCGATCAACGCCACCGTTCCCGCCGGCGGCGCCGTGCCGTACAAGGCTCAGAAAGAGGAAGCGTCCCCGGCGCCGGTGCACTGCAGCATCCATCCCTGGATGTCGGCGTGGATGTTGCCGCGGAAGAACGCCTACGTGGCGGTGACCAAGCCCGACGGGTCGTTTGAAATCGCCAACCTCCCGGCGGGCGAAAAGTTGGAAATGCAGGTCTGGCACGAAAACGCCGGCGTCCGCGGCGAGCTGGTCGTCGATTCGCCCGAAGCCAAAGAGCTCAAGTGGAACAAGAAGGGCCGGTTCACCGTTACGCTTGAAGAGAACCAAACGCTGGAACTAAACATCGCGGCGCCCCCGTCGGCCTTCCGGGGCAGTTGAACTGTGACAGTCGATTCCCAATCCCGTTCCATGATTAACGTGCATCGTCACAAACTGCTGCCCTGGGTCGCGGCCACGACGGCGCTGCTGGCCGTAGGTTGCCAGCCCGCCGAGCCGCCGCAGTTTCACCTGAACATGGTGCAGATGACGTCGAACCAGGTCAGCGAGCAGTATCAAGAGGAAATCGCCAACGTGCTCGGGGCGCTGTTCGGCACGCCCGACGCGCCGCAGGCGCCGCCCGACTCCGGACTCGATCAGAAAAGGCTGATTCTCGCGGCCGGTCCTGCGTGGAGCGACGACGACGGCGTCAGCCACGGCCTCTATCGCCGCCACTGCGTGCATTGCCACGGCATTTCGGGCGATGGCCGTGGGCCGACGGCTCGCTTCGTCAATCCTTACCCGCGCGACTATCGCCGCGGCGTCTTCAAGTTCAAGTCGACTTACGCAGCCGCCAAGCCCACCGACGACGATCTGCATCGCATCCTGCACGAAGGCATTCCCGGCACCTCGATGCCGTCGTTCTCGTTGCTGCCCGGGGTCGAGCTCGAGGCGCTGATTGAGTACGTGAAATACCTCGCCATGCGGGGCGAGATGGAGACGCGGCTCACGGAGTACGTCGCTTCGGAGTTAGGCGAAGAAGAAGCCCAGGACGACAACGGCGAACCGATTCTCGACGACGACGGCAATCCCAAGATGGTCCGGCCGCCGCTCGATCCCACGAAGGATGCGGACCAGGCGGCGACGATCAACGATTCGTTGGCGGAGGTCGTGGCCGCGTGGCAGGAAGCCCCGGAGCAGGTCGACGTTCCCCAGGAAGAGCAAATTCCCAAGGACGATCGATCGCCCGAGGAGATTGCCGATTCGATCGCCAAGGGACGCGAGCTGTTCTTTGGGCCGATAGCCAATTGCGTGAAGTGCCACGGCCCGACGGCGCTGGGCGACGGCCAGACGACCGACTACGACGATTGGACTAAGGCTCAGAAGGAGTTCGAGGACGGCATCGCGCGCGACGCCAAGAGCATCGAACGTCAGGAGAACGCTGAGCCGCCGAAAGACGAAACAGACGAAGCGCGCGCCGATCGCGAGCGGACTCTGAACGAGGCGCGCGCCTCGCTCGCCGCGCGCCAGAAGGTGGCCAAGACCATTTTCCCCATCCGCAACGCCATCCCCCGCAACTTGCGCAAAGGTATTTTCCGCGGCGGGCATCGGCGCATCGACATTTTCTGGCGGATCCACGCCGGCATCCCCGGCGTGCCCATGCCGGGCATCGGCGGGGCGGGGCCTGGCGCCCAGGGACAACTGCAGGACGAGGATATTTGGCACATCGTCGACTATGTATTGTCGCTCCAATACGAGCCGCTCAGCGGTCCGCAAGACGCGCCGGAGACGAACGAGGGGATGATCGTAAAGTGATGACTAGTGTCACTCTGAGGTCCTCCGAAGAGTCCGCGCGGACTCCTCGGCGGACCTCGGAGTGACAGGGGGGCTGCGAGATAGCAAGATGGCTACACAAGTGACATGATCAAGCGACTGCTCAATTGGATGCCCAGCTTTTGGGCCCTGCTGTTTTTGCTAGTGCCCATCATGGGCGTGGCCACCTTTGCGCTGGCGCCGCATTACAACATCTGGCTCCCGCACGACGCCTCCGAGCACGGCCGTACGATCGACAGCCTATTCATGTTCATCATGTGGCTGACCGGCATCGTGTTCGTCGCCACCGAATTCACGCTGTTTTACTTCGTGTGGAAGTACAACGCCAAGAATCACGCCAAACCGCCGGTCTTCACCCACGGCAGCCACTACCTGGAAGTCGTGTGGACCATCCTGCCCGCGGTCACGCTTTTGTTCATCGCCATCTACCAGATGGACGCTTGGGCGGCGGCCAAGATGCGGAAGCCCGACATCCCGATCACCTGCGAAGTAACTGGCCGCCAGTTCAATTGGGACTTTCGCTATCCGGGCCCCGACCACGAGCTTTACACCGCCGACGACATCGTCCGCAACGACGGCCACCTCTACCTGCCATACGGCGAAGAGGTGCTCTTGAAGATCACCAGCGCCGACGTACTGCACAGTTTTTTCCTGCCGAATTTGCGGCTCAAGCAAGACGTGATTCCGGGCATGCAGCAGTACATGTGGTTCAAGGCCCTGGAGGGCGGCAGCTTCGACATCGTGTGCGCCGAGCTGTGCGGCTGGGGCCACTACAAGATGAAGGGCCGTATTTTCCTGCTATCTCGCCCCGAGTACGAGGCCAAGCTCGACGACATGCGCCGCGAGCAGAACACGATGCGCGTCGCGACGCGCAATGAGTGAGACCATGAGCAGCATACCCTACGCCCCCGAGATCGCCGCACATGCCCCTCACGGGCACGCCGCGGGATTCTTTTCGACATACGTTTTCTCGCGGGACCACAAAATCATCGGCATGCAGTTTCTGTTCAGCACGCTGATCTGGTTTTTAGTCGGCGGTCTCCTGGCCCTGGGCATTCGCTGGCAGCTCGCCTATCCCTGGCGGCCGATGCCGATCCTCGGCAATATCGTCGGCCAGGCCGAAGGCGGCCAGATCGCTCCCGAAACCTACACGATGCTGGTGACGATGCACGCCTCGGTGATGATCTTTTTCGTGATCATCCCAGTGCTGGCCGGCGCGTTCGGCAACTTCCTGATCCCGCTGATGATCGGCGCCGAGGACATGGCCTTCCCCACGCTCAACATGCTGAGCTACTGGTTCATGTGGCCGGCGTTTTTGCTGATTGGGCAGCAGTTTCTTCGTCGAAGGCGGGGCCGCGCAGGCCGGCTGGACCGGCTATCCGCCGCTGTCGGCCATGCAGGACGCTGCGCCTGGCAGCCACATGGGGCAGACGCTGTGGCTGGCGGGTCTGATCATGGTCGGCGTTTCGTCGATGATGGGCTCGGTGAACTATCTGACGACCATCATCCAGATGCGCGCCCCGGCATGACGGTGTTCCGCATGCCGATGACCATCTGGGCGATGTTCATCACCGCCATCCTGCAGGCCTTCGCCCTGCCGGTGCTCACCGCCGCCTTGTTCATGCAATTACTCGACCGCTTAATCGGCACCGGCTTCTTCCTGGCCGAAGGCACCGTGGCCAACAATGGCGTCCTGCAGGCCGGCGGCGGACAGCCGCTGTTGTGGCAGCACCTGTTCTGGTTCTACAGCCACCCGGCCGTCTACATCATGATCCTGCCGGCGATGGGCATGGTCTCGGACATCATCAGCTGCTTCTCGCGCAAGCCGCTGTTCGGGTACAAGCCCATGGTGTACGCCATCGCGGGCATCGCCGGGCTGGGCTTCATCGTGTGGGGCCACCACATGTTCGTCTCCGGCATGAACCCCGCGCTCGGCATGACGTTCATGGTCTCGACGATGCTCATCGCCCTGCCCAGCGCAATCAAGGTCTTCAACTGGCTGGGGACCATGTGGGGCGGCAACATGCAGTTCCACACGCCGATGCTCTTTGCGGTGGCGTTCGTATCGATGTTCATTATCGGCGGCCTGTCGGGCATTTTCATGGCGGCCACGCCGGTCGACATTTTCATCCACGACACGTACTTCATCGTCGCCCACTTCCACTATGTGCTGTTCTCCGGCACGGCCATGGGCGTATTTGGGGCCATCTACTTTTGGTTCCCCAAAATGTTCGGCCGCATGATGAACGACTCCTGGGGAAAGATCCACTTCTTCTTCACGTTCGTGCTGCTGAACTGCGTCTTCTACCCGATGCACATCCTGGGCATGCGCGGCTTTCCGCGGCGCTTGGCCGATCCGTACCACTACGAGACTTTCCGAAATTTGTTGCCGCTCAATCAGTTCATCAGTTGGTGCGCGTTTCTGCTGGTCGGCGTGCAGATCATCTTCTTCATCAACTTCTTCTGGAGCATCTTTTTCGGTCCGCGCTGCCGGCCGGAATCCCTGGCACGCTAACGGTCTGGAGTGGCAGGCGCCCAGCCCGCCGGGGCACGGCAACTTCGACTTCCAGCCGATCGTGTACCGCGGCCCGTACGAATACGCCTCGCCGGAAGTCGACGTCGATTACTACCCGCAGACTCAGCCGCCGACCGGAAGAGAGGCGCCCGCTTCGCACGGGCACTAACCATTCTGGATTTTGGATTGCCGCACAGGCGTCCGCACTCCAATCCAAAATCCAAAATCCAAAATCCAAAATCGATGACGCCGACATTGGCACAACCGCCGCGCTCCTCCTGGCCCCATCGCTGGGCATGGCTCCTGGCATGCGCCACCTTTCCGCTGGTCTGGTGGGGCGGCTTCGTCACAGCCACCGGCTCGGGCATGGCGTTTCGCGAGTGGCTCACCCCCGACGGCAGCTTCATGCCGCTCTACCCCTGGCTCAGCTCGGTTGGCGACAAGTTCATCGAACACGGTCATCGTCTGTTGGCGATGGCGGCTGGCATGCTCACGATCGGCCTGGTCATCGTCGTGATGCGCACCGAGCCGCGGCGATGGGTGCGACTCTATAGTCTTGGTCTGCTGGCGGGGGTGGTGGGGCAGGGCGTGCTGGGCGGTCTGCGCGTGGTGCTCGACGAGCGCGTGTTGGCGTTAATCCACGGCTGCGTGGGCCCCCTGTTTTTCGCGGCGTGCGCGGGGATGGTCGCCGTCACGTCGCCGCGGTGGAATGAACATGGGTCCACGGCCGTCGATCCGCCGAACCCCGCCAATCGCCATTTGTTTCGGTTGGCGGTAGCGACGGCGGCGCTGGCCTACCTGCAACTCGTGCTCGGCGCCGTCGTCAGGCACAGTCCCTACATGCTCGTCGACAACGCCGGCGTCATCTTTCAATTGGCGGTGTACGCTCACGTGGTCACGGCATTTGTCGTCATCGCCCACGCGCTGCGGCTCGCCGCCGCGTGCTGGCGCGAAAGGCGCCTCACGAAATTAGCCACCAGTTTGGCCGGCCTTGCGACGCTACAGCTCGCGCTAGGTTCATCGAGTTGGGTCGTCAAGTACGGCATGCCCGCCTGGGCGACCCGGCTGATCGGCGAGACGGGCCACTTCAACCGCGAGTCGGATTTGGCGAGCGCGACAATCGTCACCGGCCACGGCGCGGCGGGCGCGTTGATCGTCGCCCTGGCCGTGGTCGTCGCGCTGCGTGCCGGTCAAACCGCAGGGATTCAATGGCGGCGTTCCGGCCTCGTTGCCGCCAAGGAGGCCCTGGCATGAGCACTGCCAACACAGCCTCCGGCGTTTCCGCACGCACTACGGCCAGCGCGCGCTGGAACGCCGCCGTCGCCCGGCTGGGCGATTACCTGGAGCTCACCAAGCCCCGCATCGTCGTACTGGAACTGTGCGTCGCCGCGGCGGCGGCGCATGTCGCAGCGCCGCACTCGCTTGCGGCTTGGACGTTGGTCAACGCCCTGGCCGCCACCGCGCTCGTCGCCGGCAGTGCAAGCATCGCCAACCAGTGGCTGGAACGGGAAGTCGACCGTCGGATGCGGCGCACCGCCGGCCGGCCGCTCGCGGCGGGTCGCGTCACCGGCGCCGAATCGGTCGCATTGTCACTGGCTTCGCTCGCGGCGGGCTCCGCGTGGCTACTCTTCCAAGTGAATTGGCTGACCGCGGCGCTCGGACTCGCGAGCTGGGTGATGTACGTGGCGGTTTACACGCCGCTGAAAACACGGTCGACCTTGAACACCGCTGTCGGCGCGGTCGCCGGAGCGATCCCCGTGCTGATGGGCTGGACCGCCACCGGGCCGCCCGCTCGATCTCACGGCTTGGTCGCTTGCCGGCGTGTTGTTCCTATGGCAGTTTCCGCACTTCATGGCCATCGCCTGGCTGCACCGTCGCGACTATGCCGCCGCAGGCCATCAAATGCTGCCCGTCGTCGATCCCACAGGCGCACGCGCGGCGCGCAAGCCGTGACCGCCGCACTGGCGTTGCTGCCGGTGAGTTTAATTCCCGCCCTTTCGCCCGCCAGCGGCAGTCCGTTGGTTTACAGTCTGTGGGCGATCGCCTTAGGCGGCGCACAACTCGCCTTGGCGATCCGCTTTGCTCTGATCTCCGACGAGCCTTCCGCCCGCAAACTGCTCCGCGGAACGCTCGTGTACTTGCCCACATGGCTAGCCGTCTTGCTCATGGTCGCCGCGTAAGACGCCAGTCGAAAATCGAAAATCCAAAATCCGCAATCGATCATGACTTCACCACTCGAAAGCACCGGCGGCGATCACGGGCCCGGACCCCACGGGCACGATCTGCACTCCGGCTTCCAGTACCAGCCCGCACTGCCGATCCCCAACGGCAAAACGTGCGTGTGGCTATTTCTGTCAACCGAGATTATGTTTTTCGCGGGGCTCATCGGCGCCTACATCGTCCTGCGGTTTGGCGCCGCCGCCTGGCCGACCACGCACGACGTGCACCTGGTGGAGTACCTCGGCGCCATCAACACGGCCGTGCTCATCTGCTCCAGCATTACGGTGGTCTTGGCGCTCGAGGCCGCCAAGCGGAACAACGCCGCGGCGGCCAAAGGTTGGATCCTGCTGACTTTCACCTTAGGCTCCGCGTTTCTCGGCGTCAAAGCCTTCGAGTACAACGCCAAATTCTCGCACGGCATCTATCCCGCGCTGCCGCACAGCCGGATCTACGAAAAGCCCGACGTCTACTACGCTCAAGCCGTGCGGCTGCGGCTCGCCGACCTGAAGACTAAGCTTCTCGAGAAGGAAAAACGCACGGCTGACGAGGACGGCCAGATCGAAGTCATCGACAACGTCGCGATCCACATCGACGCCGCAGAGAAACTGCTCCGCGAGGATCCAGCGGGAACGCAAGGGCGGCTGATGCTGCTAGAAATCGCCGACAAGATTTACTATCACCCCAGCCTCCACCACGGCGAGGCCGCTGAGCACGCCGAGGGTGAGCCGCACGCGCTAGCGGAAGCCGCCGATCGCGCGGCCGACGCCGTGCGCCGCGCCTCTCGTTGGTCGCCTTCCAGGCGCCAGCCACGGACGCTTCCAGGCAGCCCGCCGCCGCCGAAACCGCCGCGCCCGCGCCGGCTGTTGATCCCATCGCCGCCGCGGCCGCCAATCCGCTGGAAGAGGATCTCAACGAACGCTATTCCTGGCTCAAGCTGCCGATCCTGATCCCCGGCGGCAACCTGTGGGCCAGCACCTATTTCCTGGTCACCGGCTTCCACGCCCTGCACGTGCTCGTGGGCCTGATTGTCTTTGCGCTGCTGCTGACGATGACCCTGGGCGCGTCCAAGGCGGGCTTGATCGAGAACATCGGCCTGTATTGGCACTTCGTCGATCTGGTGTGGATATTCCTGTTTCCGTTGTTGTACTTGTTTTGAAAGATTAACGATGCTGGATGCTTGATGCTGGATGCTGGATACTGAATAAATCCAAGTACATCGAGCCCCGAGCATCGTCGCAATGGCGACCATGAGGCCTGACATGACCCAACACCCTGGCGAGGAGCAATCCTATGAAAAGGGCGCCCACCCTGAGCACCATGGCGGCGTGGGCATCTATGTCGTTGTGGCGGTCGCCTTGGTGTTCCTCACCGCGTGCTCGTACTGGACCTACACCCCGTTCTGGCCCTTCGGCGATAATATCGCCATTAAGCGGCTTTGGATGATGGCCGTCTCCTGCACCAAGGCCATGCTGGTAATCCTGTTCTTCATGCACTTGAAGTGGGAAGCTAACTGGAAATGGGTGCTTACCGTGCCCGCCAGCCTGATGTCGATGCTGTTGATCCTCGCCCTGGTACCAGATATCGGCCGGCGGATGCACTACGCTTCCCGCCAACGGTTGACCTACGCCGCCGAGCTCAAGCCGCACGATAAATCCGACGCGGCCGCCCCCATGGGCGCCGGCGAGCGGCGCTCGGAACCGGAGTTCCAGAGCCACTAGCCGCGCCGTACCCGCCCCTCGCGCAGGCGGCCAGGATGCCAACTGTCGCTCACCGGCTCGCCTTGCATCCATGTCCGCCGCCTCCGCCATTTCCGTTCGGCGCGTTACGCACCGCTACGGCGACCGCGTGGCCGTCGACGACCTGTCGCTGGAAATCGCCGCCGGCGAAATCTTCGCCTTCCTCGGCCCCAACGGCAGCGGCAAGACGACGCTCTTCCGCGTGCTGTCGACCCTTATCGCCCTTCAGGCCGGCGACGTCGACGTCTTCGGCTGCGACCTCTGCCGCGATACGACGGCCATCCGCCGGCAGATGGGCGTCGTCTTCCAGGCGCCTAGCCTCGACAAGAAACTAACTGTCGGCGAAAACCTGCACCACCAAGGCCGGCTCTACGGCCTCGGCGGCGCCGATTTGCGAGTGCGCAAGGCGGAGCTGCTCACCGCGGTGGGTCTCATGGAGCGGGCGTGCGACCGCGTTGAAACGCTGTCCGGCGGTATGCGCCGCCGCGTCGAACTGGCCAAATGCATGCTTCACCGCCCGCGCCTGCTCCTTCTGGACGAGCCAAGCACGGGCCTCGATCCCGGCGCCCGCATCGACCTGTGGAAGTATCTCACGCGGCTCCGCGACGAAGACGGGGTGACAGTCGTGCTCACCACCCACTTGTTGGATGAAGCCGAGCGAGCCGACCGCATTGCCATCATGCACAACGGCCGCGTCGCGGCGCTCGGTAAGCCAGATGAGCTGCGCGCCCAGGTCGGCGGCGACGCCATCACCATCCGCACCGAACGCCCCGAGCAGCTCTCCGCGGCCATCCGCGAGCGATTCGGCTCAACCCCGACGATCCTCGACGGCGCCGTGCGACTCGAACTCCCCCAAGGACACGAATGGATCCCGAAGCTGGTCGCCGCTTTCCCCAGCGAAATTCAGACCATCACGTTGGGCAAGCCGACGCTGGAAGACGTATTCATCGACCGCACCGGGCATCGCTTTTTTGACGTCGCGACGGAAATGGAAGAGAACCACAAAGACACGAAGGCACGAAGGAAGGCTCGAAAGAAGTAATCGCTTCTTCGTGCCTTTGTGCCTTGGTGGTTAATTCTTAATGACATCAGCAATAGCAAACACAAACGCTCAGGCGAGTCCCGCCTTGCCGGTGGTGCTCACGCTCGCCCACCGCGAGCTGGTGCGCTTCTTCCGCCAGGGCAATCGCGTGTTCGGCGCCTTGGGGCAGCCGATCATCTTCTGGCTGCTGTTCAGCGAAGGCCTGCGCGGCAACCAGCTCGACTACGCCCATTTCTTCCCCGGCACGCTGGTGATGATCCTGCTATTCACGGCGATCTTTGCCACAATCACGATCATCGAGGACCGAAATGAGGGCTTTTTGCAGTCGGTGCTCGTGGCGCCCGCGCCGCGGTGGGCGATGGTGCTGGGCAAGGTGCTCGGTGGTGCGGCGATCGCCTGGCTGCAGGGCCTGCTGTTTCTAATTCTCGGCGCGCTGACGCTGAAGTTCACGAGTTCAGCAATCGACGTCGTCATGGCCGTCATCCTCATGGCCGTCGTCGCCGTCGCGCTGACGGCCTTGGGTTTCATCATCGCCTGGCGCATGGAGTCGACGCACGGCTTCCACGCCATCATGAGCGTATTCCTGTTCCCCATGTGGCTGCTGTCCGGAGCATTCTTCCCCGGCGGCGGCAGCGGCTGGCTCGCCTGGGTCATCCGCCTCAACCCCCTCACCTACGGCGTCGCCGGCCTCCGCCACTACCTCCAATTCCCCCCCGCGAGCCGGGCCGTCCCCGGCCCCGGCGTCCCAGCACTGATCGACGCACTCCCCTCCTTAGCCGTATGCTGGATCGTAACCCTCGCCTTTGCCGCGGCGATGCTCGCCATCGCCTGGCGGATCGCCGGCACGCGCATCTCGGGAGACCTCAAATGAACAACTCCGCGCTTCCCTACTGGCTCACCTTCGCGGTCCTGCTGGCGGCGCTGTACGGCGGCTTCAAATGGCGCCAGCTCGAGCAGGCGGGCGCCCAAGGCACGCTGACGGTTGCCGAGAATATGCCGCCGCTCGACCATTTCGAGCTCACCGAGCGCAGCGGCAAGCCATTTCGCTCGGCCAACATGAAAGGGAAGGTGTGGGTCGCATCGTTCTTCTTCGCGTCCTGCCAGGGGAGCTGCTCCCGGCTCAACGCCAACATCAAGTCGCTCACCGAAATCGAGGACATCCGCGACGCCACGTGGGTCAGCATCAGCGTCGACCCCGCGAGCGACACGCTGCCTGTGCTCCGCGAGTACGCCGATCGCCTCCGCGCCGACCCCAACCGCTGGCTCTTCTGCCGCGGCGAGTTCGGCTACGTGAAGCGCCTCGCCGACGACGTGCTCATGGTGGGCGGCGTTACTTACAAGAGCCACAATGACTACGCGGTGGTCGTCGACAAGCACGGCAAGGTGGCCGGCATGTTCAACGCCATCAGCACGATGGATTCCAAAAAGGGCGTCGAGCTGATCAAGAAATGCCTGGCGGAGAAATACTCCCCAAGCAAGGGTGAGCAACCCGCTTCGTCGACCGCTCGTGTGCCACTGACTCCGCCAGTGTCCGCAGCCCCGAAGAACTCTGGCAAAGCCCGTGCCGCACAGAATCAGCCCGCGGAGGCGGCATGACGGAGCTCGGGTGGCTCATGCCGCTGGCCGACGTGGCCGGGCGAGGCGCCCACCCGCTGGTGCACCTCAACGCCGCGCTCAACGCCCTGGCCACGGTGCTCTTGGTGGTCGGCCTGGTCCGTGTGAAGCGCGGCCAGGAGAACGCCCACGGCAAAACCATGGTCGCGGCGTTCGCCGTTTCCACGGCATTCCTCGTCAGCTATGTCACCTATCACTCCATCGCGGGGAGCGTGCCCTTTACCCATCCGGGCCCGATTCGCTATGTGTATTTTGCCGTGCTGATATCGCATGTCGGCTTGGCGCTCACCGTGCCGTTCCTTGCCGTCACCGCCATGTGGTATGGTTCCCGGGCTTTGGGGTGGGGCCGGGCCGCCGCCCTGGACCCGGCGAGCCGCGCTCGTTTTCGCGGGAAGCACCTCCGGCTGGTCCGCTGGGCATTTCCGATCTGGCTGTACGTATCGGTAACCGGAGTCGTGGTTTACGCCATGCTGTATCACATCTGGCCTTCCGACGCATTGTGATCTACAATCACAGGCGTCCCAAGGCCGGCCAACTCCGTCGCGCGTAAAGCCATGAAAAATCGAGCATTTCGCCGCCTGGCGCCGCTCTTCCTGGTCATTGCCGCGATCGTGCTGTGCGCGGCCGCCGACGCCTGGGCCTGCCCCAACTGCCGCGAAGCGCTCGCCGACAGTCCGCAAGGCCGCGGCCTGGCCACGGGCCTCTACTACAGCATCATCTTGATGATGTCGATGCCCTTCATCGTGCTAGGCACGCTTGTGAGCGTCGCGTATCGCTCGGTGCAGCGGGCCAAGGGCGAGCAGCACGGTCCGTCGGCGATTGGCGCCGATCGGTAGGTCCAGCGCCAGTCGCCTTCTCGGCTTTGCTTCGACGCCGGCGTCGCCGCAGCACGACGTTACCCCTCGCCCCTCCGTCTCTCCTCGTCGTTCGGCCACGGGTCGAGGATCTCGTCCACGGCGATCCACAATGAGCGCGCGTAGCGGAAAAACCATAGCGGAAACAGCACAATGAACCCCGTCATCGCCGCCAAGAGCGGCGTGCCGGTTAGCAGCTCCGAGAAATACAAACTGAAATAGGCGACGACGACCAGCACGGCCGTCACGCCATAGTTGAAAAAAATCGACCCCAAAAAATACCCCGGGGCTCGATTGAATCGTCGACCGCACGTCGGGCACCGATCGTGCATCTCAAACCATCCCCGAAACACGGGAGACGCTCCGCAGGCGGGGCAGCGCAGCCGGAGTCCGCGCCAAATCAGAATGGGCGGACGCCGCGAGGCGCGTGAGCCCTCCGGCAGAGGGGCGGACGGTTCCGGGACCATTTCATCCTCTCCAGGGCGGGCGAGGCGCATCGCCTACCTTACGGCAGCGCCGTCCCGCGACAAATCCCCGCCCGATTCGACTAACCGTTGCCACCCGCATTGCCCGGTCCAACTCGAACGTTAGGGCGAAGTCCTCAGGCAAAGCGGAGAGCCGAAGTTTGACTCCCAAACCCCGCGAACTATGTTTTTGCGGGAAACCGCTACGGAGTCAAACGATCCCGGCAGTCCATGCCGTCGGCGCTGGCCGTACGGTCATGATCAGCCGCCAGCGCAGGCGCCGCGATGCGCCTGCGTCGTTGAGGGCGAGAGCTATGCATCCTTTTCTTGTCGCCGCGCTGCCAAGCGTCCTGATCGACGTAGGGCTGGGATTCGCCGCCTTCTTCACAGGCTTCTTCGTCGCTCTGGCGTATTTCCAGAACACTGCGGCCAAGTCCGCGAGTAGCGCGGCGGCCGACAACAACGCTACGCGCAACGCGCTGGCCAACGACGCGGCCCGCGCCAACATGGCCGTTCAGCAGTTGCACGACTTGGCCCAAAACGTGGCCTCCGACGTGGGCGCCCACAACACGTTGGTCGGCAACATCAACGACCAACTCGGCGCTTTGCAGAATTCCGGCGGCGAGGGCGGCAAGGTTGTCCGAGAAGCGGTCACGAAGATGATGGACGCCAATAAGAAACTGCAAGATCGGCTCGAAGACGCCGAACGCAAGATCCAGATCCAAGCCGAAGAAATACGCACACGGCAGTCCGAAGCCCGCACCGACGCCCTCACCAAGCTTCCCAATCGCCGCGCTTTCGACGCCGTCCTCGCGGAGAACACGCAGAAGTTTCTCCAGGAGGGTCGCGTTTTTTCCATGCTTGTTCTCGATGTCGATCACTTCAAGCGATTTAACGATACGCACGGCCACCAAGCCGGCGACGAAGTGCTGCGATGCGTTGGACAGACGCTCATTTCAGCCGTTAAAAAGGGCGACCTCCCATGCCGTTACGGCGGCGAAGAGTTTGCCGTCATCATGGCCAGCACCGCGGTTGCTGAGGCTCAAATTGCCGCCGAGCGTGTTCGCCGCGCCATCGAGGCGATGTGCGTGCAGTTCGAGGGCAAAAGCCTGCGCGTCACCGCCAGCGTCGGCATGGCCGAGTGCGTCGGCGGCGAGGACGCTGCCCAACTGCTCCGCCGCGCCGACGACGGCGTGTATGCGTCGAAAAAGGCGGGTCGCAATTGCAGCCACTGGCACAACGGCGTCGAGTGCGTTCCGATCAATTTGCCCGCGAAACAGCCGCCTGCAGCCAAGGCCCCGGAGGCGCCTGCGCCGGCTAAAGTCAAATTGTCGGGGCTGCAAGCGGCGACGCTGCCTGACCGCGCCGCGTTCGCCAACGATCTCCGCCGCCGGATCGCGGAAAGCGCACGCTCGGGATATGACGTCTCGGTCCTGCATTTCCGCATGAAAGACTATCAAAAAATCGCGAACACGTACGGCACTACGGTCGGCGCCCTGTTGCTCGATTCGCTTGCGACTTTCATCAGTTCGACGCTCCGCGACATGGACATGCTGGCCAAGCTCGACGACGGCGATTTTGTCGTCTTGCTGCCCGGCAGTTCGATCAGCGCAGCAAAGATTGTCGGCCAGCGGGTCAAGACTTCGATTTCAAATTGTCCCGTGTCGCTGGGCGCCCAAAATATCCGCTTGGAGCTGGATCTGGGCGTCACTGGCGTGGAGCCCGGCGACGACGCAGCTCGCACGATGGCCCGGGCCAAAGAACTCATGGAAGCGTCGGCGGCGGCGTCCACGAATGGCCACGGCGCCCCCAAGCAGACTAAGGCCGAAGTCGCCGTTACAAGCTGATGGCGCCTACCGGGATCAGCCAGCCCAGCGCGCTAAGCGGTCGTCTGTCAGACCGGCATTGGTTAGGATAGGACCGACGGCGCTGCGGCCATGGCGTCTTTCTCCATCTCGCCGCGCTTGCGACATCAGTTGAATTGCGCACCGGTATGGCCCAACCATCCTCCGCACCGACACCGCCTCGATCGCGTCGAGCGCCATTTCAATTCAGCATGCAAACGCTGCTCGTCGTGGTCACATTCGCAGCGGTTGGTTCGGCGGTCGTGGCGTTCCTTGGACCCGGCATCTTCTGGCCCTTTGCCATCGTGACGCTCGGCGTCGTCTCGCTAGCGGAGGTGATTTGTTTTGGAACGCTAGCCATCTATTGCCGTGGATACAGGCAGACTTTTTTTCTTGGCGCCTTCGTCGGCTCGCTCTCGGTAGTGCGCACGATCTCGGGCGCATCCTTTACCAATTGGCTGGAACTCGCCCTGTTCATCGGCGGCAACTTGATAAACGTCCTCGGGGCTGGCTGGCTGGCGCTCGTCACCCGCCGCTTCGCCGAGCGTCGCGGCTGGCATCGGCCGGACAATGACGTCCGCTGAGGCCCTTTCACATCGGCCCTTGCCCGCCGCCCGGCGCCCGCTAAGATTCTTCTTGCGACCAGATTGCCCGCGTTTTGCGGCCAAAACTGGTCCTTCGGGCTCGGGGACAAAAGCGATTCTCAATGCTTGAGAATCCCCCTTTGACAGCCCTCGGCGAATCCGTAGAATCTAGGATTCTCGCCCACCCACCGGCGCAAGCTGGCGGCAAGCGAAAAACTGGCGGCCTAGCGCGGCCGCAGCCGACTTCTGGTTGGCTTAAGTTCTTTGACAATTTGGTTTTTCGAGCAAGAGTGGCATCTGATTTTCGCATCAGACGCTGCCTTTGTCGTTCGGAGTTGGAATGCCTCGGCGCGAGCCGGGTCGTCCCCGACCCCGGCGCCTAAGGTGCCTACGGTGCGATGAATCTTTGTCCTTAGATTACAAGGATCAAGCGTTACTCAGAGCGATCGAACTAGTGAGCCGGCTCGTCGCGTCTTCAAAAGGCGCGAGCCCGGCAAGCAAAGTGCGATCACTCTTCGTGGATGACGTTTATCACACGCGAGAGCGCTGGATAAATGTGGTCAAGCTACGAAGGGCGCATGGGGGATGTCTTGGCATCAGGAGGCGACGAAGGGCGTGGAAGTCTGCGAAAAGCTCGGGGGAGCTGACAAACAAGTGATGATCCCGAGATTCCCGAACTAGCCCGTAGCGAATCCATAGCTACGGTGCGGCCAACGCAGGGAACTGAAACATCTCAGTACCTGCTGGAAGAGAAAGAAAAATCGATTTCGTCAGTAGCGGCGAGCGAAAGCGAAACAGCCCAAACCGCGGGGGTTTCCCCTGCGGGGTTGTAGGGCTTCTCACATGGGAGTCACAAAATTGCTGACTAACAGAACGGCTTGGAATGGCCGACCACAGAGGGTGACAGTCCCGTAAGTGAAAATCAGCAGTCTCCCGAGGAGTACCTGAGTAGGTCGGGCCACGTGGAATCCCGACTGAATCTACGGGGACCATCCCGTAAGGCTAAATACTCCCTGATGACCGATAGTGAACTCAGTATGGCGACTGAAAGATGAGAAGAACCCCTGCTAGGGGAGGAATGTGAACCTGAAACCATGCGCTTACAAGCGGTCGGAGCACTATGGCCCGCAAGGGCAATGTGTGACGGCGTGCCTTTTGCATAATGATCCGGCGAGTTACTCTCAGCGGCTCGGTTAAGGCCTTACGGGCCGAAGCCTCAGGGAAACCGAGTCTGAAATGGGCGATTTATGGTCGCTGGGAGTAGGCGCGAAACTGGGTGATCTACCCATGAGCAGGTTGAAGCGTGGGTTATACCACGTGGAGGACCGAACCCACTTGGGTTGAAAACCGAGGGGATGACTTGTGGGGAGGAGTGAAAGTCTAATCAAACCCAGAGATATCTCGTTCTCTCCGAAATAGCTTTAGGGCTAGCCTTGAGTCACTACGCAGCGGGGGTAGAGAAACTGAATTGGTTTGGGGCTCTTCCCAGAGTACCCTGCCGAACCAAACTCCGAATACCGTTGCGACTATCTCAGGAGTCAGTCCGCGAGGGATAAGCTTCGCGGTCGAGAGGGAAACAACCCAGATTGCCTGCTAAGGTCCCCAAGTCATGCTCAGTCACTAAGGAAGTTGAATTGCCGTGACAACCAGGATGTTGGCTTAGAAGCAGCCACCATTTAAAAAGTGCGTAACAGCTTACTGGTCAAGCAATTCTGCGCCGATAATGAACGGGAGTAAGCATGACGCCGAAGCAGCAGATGTAGCAAGCCTTCGGGCAAGCTACGTGGTAGGAGAGCGCTGTACGTCAGATACAAGCGGTACCGTAAGGAGCCGTAGCGGGGCGTACAGGTGATTATGCCGGAATGAGTAACGATAAGGCAGGTGAGAATCCTGCCCGCCGAAAGCCTAAGGTTTCCTGGGGAAGGTAAATCCGCCCAGGGTTAGCCGGTGCCTTAGTCGAGGCCGAAAGGCGTAGACGATGGAGAGCAGGTCAACATTCCTGCGCCGCACCGTGTGTACTGATGGAGGGACAACGCCCGAATGGTGAGCGGTACGAATAGAAATGTCCGTGAACGTTGGCAAGCCGGCTGGTAGGAAAATCCGCCAGCGTAACGCAAGCTAACGGGCCGAGTGCGTTTATGTTCACGAAGTCATCGGAAGGGCGTTCAAGAAAAGCTCCTAAAGGTCAAAGCACGGTCGACCGTACTAAAACTGACACAGGTAGGCGAGACGAGTAGTCTAAGGCGCTCGGGAGAATAGTGGTTAAGGAACTCTGCAAAATGGCCCCGTAAGTTCGCGATAAGGGGCGCCATGGGCGGTGCAAGCTGCTTGTGGCCACAGTAAAGCGATTCCTCCGACTGTTTATCAAAAACACAGGTCTCTGCTAACTCGTAAGAGGATGTATAGAGACTGACGCCTGCCCGGTGTCGGTAGGTTAAGGGAGAGGGTTAATACGTAAGTATGAAGCTCGCGACCGAAGCCCCGATAAACGGCGGCCGTAACTATGAACCATTCGTAGTTCTAAAATCTGGCTATATGCTGGAACACCTGAGTATCCACCGGTACTCGCTTGCCAGGCCGCTTGCGGCTTAGCGAGAAGTGAAAATCCGCGTGGTGCAGGCAATCAGCAGGAAACCAAAGTCGACGTTCCGCCTCAAATGGAAACGCCGACGAGTAGGATCCTCAGAGACTACACGCCAGACCCCTCGCCCGCACAGCGAAAGGGGATGATATAGTCCGAGCTGCATGGCGACATGCAGAGGTTGGCAGAAATGACCAGCCCCGTCATGCTCGAGGGCGCAAAGAATTGCCTTCGTGATTCTTCGTGTCCTTCGTGTCTTGGTGGTAACACTTCTGGACGGTCCTAAGGTAGCGAAGTTCCTTGTCGGGTAAGTTCCGACGTGCATGAAAGGCGTAACGAGAGGAAAACTGTCTCAACCACTAACCCGGTGAAATTGTAGTCGTGGTGAAGATGCCACGTTCCCGCAGCTAGACGGAAAGACCCCGTGAACCTTGACTGTAGGCTGATATTGGGCTCGTGCTGCAACTGTGTAGGATAGGTGGGAGACTTTGAACCCCGGGCGCCAGCTCGGGGGGAGTCATTGGTGAAATACCACCCTTTTGTTGCATAAGTTCTAACGTCGATTCCTGTGAATCCAGGCGACGGACAGTGTCAGTTGGGCAGTTTGACTGGGGCGGTCTCCTCCCAAAGAGTAACGGAGGAGCCCAATAGGCGACCTCAGCCTGGTTGGCAATCAGGCAGCGAGCGTAAAGGTAGAAGGTTGCTAAACTGCGAGACCTATAAGTCGAGCAGGTGTGAAAGCAGGGCTTAGTGATCCGGTAGTCCCGTATGGAAGGGCTATCGCTCAACAGATAAAAGGTACTCCGGGGATAACAGGCTTATCGCTCCCGAGCGTCCATAGCGGCGGAGCGGTTTGGCACCTCGATGTCGGCTCATCACATCCTGGGGGTGGAGAAGCTCCCAAGGGTTTGGCTGTTCGCCAATGAAAGTGGTACGTGAGCTGGGTTCAGACCGTCGTGAGACAGGTCGGTCCCTATCTACTGTGGGCGCACGAAACTTGCGGAGGTTCTTCTTTAGTACGAGAGGATTTAGAAGGACGACCCTCTGGTGTTCCTGTTGTCGCGCTAGCGGCACGGCAGGGTAGCTATGGTCGGAACGGATAAACGCTGAAGGCATCTAAGCGTGAAGCCCGCTCCAAGATCAGGTTTCGTAGGCTAATAGCCGAAAGTCCCCTGGAAGACGACCAGGTTAATAGGCCGGATGTGTAAGTGCAGTAATGCATTCAGCTAACCGGTACTAACGGACTAACGCTTGGCCACATTTATCCAACGCTTTCCAAGTAGCTCTGGCCGTGCGCGGTCAGAGCACTAAGGACAAGGATTTAACTCCGGCCTCGGGCCGGGGGTTGTCACTCTTGCGAGATAACCAGACTGTCAAGCGCGGGCGGGCTTCGTCGCCTCCCGCGCTTCTTCTGGCGACCATACCGTGGTGGAAACGCCTGTTCCCATTCCGAACACAGTAGCTAAGCACCCCGGGCCGATGATAGTGAGAGCACTCGCGAAAGTAGGTATCGCCAGGTTTATCAAAAGCCCCGCGGGCACACGCCCGCGGGGCTTTTGTTTTGCGAAAATCCCTTTCAGCGAGCCGGGTGGTCGCGGCCCCGGGGATAGCTCCGGCCATGACTCGGATTTTTTGCCCATCTGACCGTATATCCCTCCCCTGACCCGATCGAATGCTTGACCCGCCCCGGCGCCCCAATTATTCTGCCGGGAGTTTCGCAAACTCTATTTCTCAGCTGGCAGGGCGCTCATGCGGCCCAACGGGCATTGAATCGGTCGCGCTGAATACAACAAATTCTCCCGCGCTTGACCGACCGGCCTGCTCTTTCGATGCGCTTTGACAAGCGATCGACTCACTCGCTTGCCATTGGCTCCCGATCCACCCGGCGCCAACTCGCCGGCGCTTTTGAGCCGTCGGCGTCCCCCCTTCCGGCCTACCGCGTAATCCTCAATGAATCCACCGTGCCGCTACAACTTCGGAGCTGTCACATGAAAACTCTAACGCAACCACTGCTGTACGCCTTGGCGATCGCCGCGATCACAATCAGCCGAGCCCCTGGGGCAACGGCCGTTTCGGCGACCCTGCCGCTGGTGGCCGCCACGCCGACGGCGAACACTTTCGCTACGACCGTGGAGGTCCTCGGTCAACAAGACACGCAGACCATCCTCTACTCGGGCGTCATCCGACCGGTGATGGGCATCGACTTCACCAACCCCTCGGCCCCGGTCGTGCAAACGCTCGACTTCGCCGGCCTCGACGCCGATATCGCCCACACCAACGCCACGTTCACGGTTCCCTTGGGCACGGCGGTGTTCACGAACATTTCAGGCCGCGTCAAAACGCCCGCGGCCAACAGCCCCGCGCCAGTCACTGGCGGCACGACCTTCAATTCCGCCGACCACAACCTGATCGCCTGGCACGGCACGATCGACGTCACGCCCATCATCGGATCGCCGACGCAAATCGACCTCTTCACGTCACAGTTCACCGGCAGTCTGACGGGCGTCAACAATTCGACGATCAACGTCACCCTGGCCTCGCTCGTGGCGGGCGTCGCTACCTACGACGTCGACGTCAACGCGAAGCTCGACGACATGCTCATCACCACGGGCAAGCCGGATATCGACAACCTCATTCACATCACGATCGACGGCAACGTCGTCGCCCACGGCCAGTTCACGCAAACTGTAGCTGTTCCTGAACCCGCCGCCTTGGGCCTGGCGTCGCTCGCGATCATCGGTTTGACCAGAATCGTACTCGTTACGAACTCGCGGCGTCATTTTACGAGAATGATGGATTCGGTTTCGTCCAGAATCTTGGTGAAAGCTTTCTGAAGCTTGGCTTGCCGCTCGCTCAAGGAGCCGATGCACCATTTGTAGCCATTGACAGGATCGCTGGCGGAGCTGGGGAAAGTGGTGCCGCCAATGCTGGAAAGATCCTGGAGAAACGAAATCGCATAGGACTGCTCAGAGCCGGAGGCAGTGGGCTCGAAGATCGCGCCAAAAGCGATGCAATGGATTTCCACCGGTCTTTGCGGCTGCGCGAATCCAGGGGGATTAGCGGTATCGAGCCCGCAGATCGCTGAGGCCACGTTCTCGGCCGCCGTCGCCGCGTCGCTTCCGGATGAATTGCAACTGCCCATGCCGCCGACAGCGTAATACGATTTGTACGCGCCGGCGTTGGTGAACGGATGGCTGCTTGCCTGATTCGCCATCCCATCTGTTTCGAAAATGACCATCTTCTGGGCGCCTTTGCGGCCGAATCCGCCCATGCCGGCGGAAACCAGACTCGAATTGGCGCTGAACTGGTTGTAAGCCAGCATGAAGCCGTAGTCGGTTGCCGTGTTGGCATCGTAGTCGCCGTGAGCCGCCGGCGTGCGGAGGCCATTGCTGTCCCAGGGACGTACGTCGCCCGAGCTGCTGTTCGGCGGATACCACAGTCCATTGATTAACGCCGTGTAGTCATTTGACATCGAAACCTGAGGTTTGCCGAACCGACCCACTTCCGCCGGTTCGCCCGAATAGGGAGGGCGACAGAACATTATCAATGACGCTAAATCGTTGGGGTGATTGATCTGAATATCTAGCAACGCCCCGGCGACGCCCAATTTGGCGGCCACCAATGAAATGTCGTGTGCCGTACCGGGCAGCAGTCCCGTATCGGATATGAACTGCACCATCGTCATCGGACCAAACCACAGGCGATGGCGGGGCCTTTCCGGATTGTCGTTCGGGCTAATAAACGCTTGGTAACCGCTTTTGAACGCGTAGTCCGGCCCACTAATCGTGGGCGTCCGACCGCTGCCAGCCGCGAAGTCGGGGCCATAGCTGCACGCTGGACCACCAGGGTGTATCACGTCCCCTTCGGGATCGCGCCATACTCCGACCATGTAGTCGATGTACTCCTTCCAGAATCGCTGATCCTGGTTGGTGATGGCATTGTTGTCGTTGGTCCAAGTGTACGCGGACGCAGGTACATCGGTGGGAATCGCGCTATAGTACAGCACGTTGCCAGCCCGCAATTGCGATGGGAACGGCGAGGGACTGCTCTTGATCCACGCCAGGATGGCCTTGTAATTGATTTGATAATTCCCCGTCGGGTCGCGCCAGTTGCCGCCGCTGTCCCACAATTGCAGATCGCTGTTGATAACGCCGCCGCTGCTGCTTTTGAAATACAGCTTGCGCCAATCCCAGGTAGTTCCCCAGGCCGGCGGACTTGCGGTGCTGGGATTCGGCGGCCAAATGAAAAACGTCTTGCCCCAATAGGCCGGGCCCCGCGAGTAGCCTTTGAAGCTCGGATACACGGTCGTCGCCGGAAAGAATTTATTGCTGGGAGAATTTGTCCACGTCAAATCACTCCAGCTCAGAATTGGCGTCCCGCTTTGCGAGTAGTAGTTGTCGCCGCTGACGGGCGCCGAGGTCCCCGTGCCCGCCGACGCGAACGCCCCCACGCCGCCGCCTCCGAAGCTGTTCTGAAAAAAGTCCGCGGCCATCGCCGGAACGCCGAGAACCGACTGTGTGATGTTGCACATGCCTACCCGCGAGTCGGAGCTAGTGCATTGCAACATCGCATTGGCGGAAAACGACGGATTGTAGGGCCCCCATTTGGGATACACCGGATCGGTGTTGTTCGGGCTGTTGTTGGCCGACCCAAAGTACGATTCGTTATTCCACAGGTCGCTCTCGTTGTTCATCGACCCGGAATAATCCAGAACGATCGCCACGTCGCGCGGACGATGCGCCGCGATGGCCGTGGCGGTAACCGTACTCGATGCCTTGCCAAGGACGCGACCAAACGTCGTGTTCACCGTGTGGGTGATCACGACCTGCGTGAGGTTGTAATTGTCGGGCGCGTGAGCTGGAATCTGCGGCGCGAATTTCTCCGCCGACGGATCGTAGTGATACGAACCGTGACTGATCGACACCTCCGCCGCGAGGAACGACGCGCCCAGCACTTTGCAGCTCTTCGCGGCATTGGTCGCATTGGCGGTCGCTTCCGGTAGGTCTTGGTCGCCGTCTAGGCTACGCGCCCCTGCGATGGCCGCCGAGTCGGCGGCGTTTTGACACTCCGTCTGCGCCACCGTGAGTCGTCCTATATCTATAGCCAGAGCGACGAGTCCGATGAGAGCGATTAGCGACACCGCAATTAAAGGCAGGATAATCCCATGTCGTGCGGCTAGTGTTGTTCGTCTTATGGTTTTTCTCCCGGACTGCTTTCGCTGTCAATTCGCTTCGCAGTACATCAGGGCCTTTGAACTCATTGCAATCGGATTTGCCGTCAGGCGGAATTTCGGAATGATGGGCATGTAGTTACCGGTCACTTGCACCGCGATGCACTGTCCGTTTGCAGCGCTGGTCCAAACGCCAATGTTGGCTCCGGTCGTCGGATCGACCTGATAAGCCTGGACGTTCATTCCCTGTAGGGCCAGTCCCCCCATGTAATTGGCGACCATCGTTTGGATGTTCGCGGTGGTCAAGGTTGTCGTTCCCACGACCGCTTGTCGCACCGCCGCCCGCGTGGCGTTGTCAAGTAACAGCTTGGTGGCGATCGCACGGCCGCTATCGAAGATGGCATACATCAACAGGAAGGTCACGGGAAGCACCAGGGCTACTTCTACGGAACCTACTCCACGGCGTTTTCTTCGATTTGCATCGAATCGCATTGCATTCACGGATTAGTCGTCGGACTCAATTCCCGGCAGGAACTGTGATGTCCGTTGGATACGGATTCACTCGCGCCGAGTAGTAGGTCGCGCTGCCATTAACCAATGTCGTGTTTTGCACAATAAAGCCGGATACTCCCCACCTCACATCCTTAAACGGCACAGTCGCCGTGACTAGGAGCTTATCCAGTGTGCTTGCATTACTGACATCGGCGCCAGACTGAGTTAGGTTGTTAACCGTTACGACGACATTCGTAAGCGGTATGTTGGCGGCTGTCAGAGAGGCCAGTACCGCTTGTTTGACTTGGGCGTTGGTCGATTGGCCAATCGATGCCAAACGCCCGCCAACTGCGGCGGCATTCTGCAAGATCACCGTGGCGTTTAGCGCACGGCCGACTTCGCACATTCCTAGAAAAAATGCCACGAGAACGGGCAGCACAACTGCGAGCTCAACGGTCGCCACGCCGCGACGGCTTTGCTGACGATTGAAAGTCATGGAGAGAGAAGTCTCTGTTGGAGCGTATTACCAGCCATTGCAAGCTTAGCTCACATTCCCAGTAGCCAAGTGACTATTCCCAGGCACGCCCCCAGGAGGACGAGGTATAAACGAGTCCGCGCTATCAATCGTTGATAGGCCAGCCGCACTTCGAGGATTGATCGCACCACGACGTCGCCGTGAGTCTCAATGGGCGCCCCAACGCCGACTTCAAATACGCCGATTGGCGCCGTAATTCTTTGGCACGTTGCCGAATCGCGTGCGATGACCCGCCCTGTGGATGGAACCAAACCATAGGTAGAGTTGGGCAAGTCAACGAGCTAAGCGGGTCGGCTTAGCGCCGGCGGCGACCGGCGCGCCGCACTGAATCTCCGCCTAGGGCGGCGCCGTCGCCGGTTGGTCGTCTCACTCACCCCAATAAGTCGCAAAGCACTTGGGCGTTTCCCAGAGTCGCACCTCGACGATCGGAACCGGTAGATCGAGGCTGCGCGATCGATGGTAAATCAGCTTTGCGATGTTCTCCGCCGTCGGGTTCTCGTCGAGCAGGTACATCGGCTCGCCCATCTTCTCGAGCATCGGCACGACCGGATCGTCGCGGTGCAGAATCATGCGGTGGTCGAGGTGCTTGTCGATCCAAGTGTTCACCGCGCTCTTGATCTCGGAGAAGTCCACCAGCATACCGCGATGGTCGAGCTCGGCGCCCTCGATCGAGATCACCGCCAAGCCGTTATGCCCGTGCAGAAAACGGCACTTGCCCTCGTAGTTCAAGAGCCGATGCCCGTAACAGAACTCGATCTCGCGGGTAACGCGGAACATGGGTAGAAGGCCGGAGGCTGGAGACTGCAGGCTGGAGGCCTTGAATGAGTACGCCGAGGTAATTCTAGCGTGGGCCGTCAATATGGTCAGAAATGACAGACTTCGGAAGCCACCTGCTATTCTACCGTGCTTGCCACGCCGCCGCCGGCCTCCGATACTGTGGCCTGCTCTCCGAGGCCTATAGCCTCCAGTTTCCAGCCTCCAGTCTCTAGCCATTCCCCATGTCCCACGCCGACCGCCGCCAGCAGATTCGCCGTCAGCTCAAAAAGCACGACGCCGACGCCCTGTTAGTCACGAATTTCATCAACGTCACCTACCTCACCGGCTTCACCGGCGACGACAGCTTGTTGCTCGTCACCCCCAAGCACGACGTCCTTATCAGCGACGAGCGCTACACCACCCAGCTCGAAGAGGAGTGCCCCGACCTGGAACTGCTGATCCGCGGCCCAGGCACGAAGATCCTCGACTTCGCCGCCAAGGCGATCTCCAAAGCGAAGGTCGCCCGCCTGGCCGTCGAAGCGGACTCGATGACTCTCGCCCAGCGCGACGCCCTCGCCAAAGCGGCGCCGAAGGCCGATCTGACGCCAGTTTCCAGTTGGGTCGAGGATCTCCGCGTCGTGAAGGACAAAACCGAAATCGAGCGCACCCGCAGAGCCTGCGAAATCGGCCGCAAGGTTTTCGAAGTGGTGCGGGCCAAACTCACGCCCGCGATGACCGAGCAGGAGGTTGCCGCCGAGCTTGAGTACCAGGCCCGCCGCTTCGGCGCCAAGGGGCTCAGCTTCGAGCCGATCGTCGGCGTCGGCCCGCGCTCCGCCCTGCCGCACGGCCGCGCTACCAACCGCCGCATTGGCGAGAGCGACTTCACGCTCATCGACTGGGGCGTGAACGAAGGGCTCTACATGAGCGACTTGACGCGGGTTCTGGCGACCGCTAAAATCTCGCCCAAACTCCGTAAGCTGTATGGAGTTGTGTTAAAAGCGCAGCTCGCCGGCATCGCCGCGGTCAAGCCCGGCGCCACCTGCGAGCAGGTCGACGCCGCCGCCCGGAGCGTCATCGACCATGCCGGCTACGGCAAGCAATTCGGTCACGGCTTGGGCCACGGCCTGGGACTCGAAATTCACGAAGCCCCGCGGCTGGCCCAGGGCCAAAAGGTGGTGCTCAAGCCGGGCATGATCGTGACGGTCGAACCCGGGATTTACTTCCCCGAATGGGGCGGCATCCGCATCGAGGACGACGTCTTGGTGACTCGCTCGGGCCACGAGGTGCTCACTTCGGTTCCCAAGGACTTGGACGAATGCCTGGTGGCCTGACTCGCCGCCAATCTCGGAGCATAAAACGATGGGCAGCAACAGCGGCGGATCGAGTTCCGACGACGTGTTCGACGTCCGCCGCGTGCGCCGCTTGATCGAGCTGATGAAGGAGTTCGACCTCGCCGAGTTGGATCTGCGCCAGTCGGAGCAGCGCATCCATCTCCGCAAAGACGTCGAACCCGTGATTATTCATGGATCCCAGCCGGCGGCGCCGGCCCCGGCTTTCCCCGCCCCGGCCGCCGCGCCCACTGCCTCAACTGGCGCCCCAAGCCCGTCAGCCGAGCCCGCTTCCGCTCAGTACGTCACCAGTCCCATGGTCGGCACGTTCTACGCCGCGTCGAGCCCCGACTCCCCGCCGTTTGTCAAAGTCGGCGACCAGGTCGGCCCCGATACCGTGGTGTGCATCATCGAAGCCATGAAGGTGTTCAACGAAATCCCCGCGGAGTGCGCCGGCAAGGTCAGCGCGGTGCTGGTCGAGAATGGCGCCGCCGTCGAGTTCGGCCAAAAACTATACCGCGTGGACAAGTCGGGTTAGTTCCAGCTCTGAGTGCCATGTCCTCGTCCTCGTGGACATGCAGAGTTCCTGACGACATGTCCACGTCGGCAGACCTCCGAGGACATGCCACCCTGTCGTAACCGCCCACTGCCCACTGCCCACTTCCTCCGCCCCATGTACCAGCGAATTCTCATTGCCAACCGGGGTGAGATCGCGCTGCGGATCATCCGGGCCTGCCGCGAGCTGGGCATCGAGACGGTGGCCATCTTCAGCGAAGCCGACCGCGGCGCCCACTACCTCAGCCTGGCCGACGAAGCGTTTTGCGTCGGCCCGCCCAAGCCCGCCGACAGCTACCTCCGCATCGCCAACGTCATCAGCGCCGCCGAGGTGGGCAACGTGCAGGCGATCCATCCGGGCTACGGCTTTCTGGCCGAGAACGCCCACTTCAACGAGATCTGCCGCAGTTGCAACATCGACTTCATCGGTCCCGCGCCCGAGGCGATGGCCCAGCTCGGCGACAAGAACGCCGCCCGCAAGCTGGCCAAGAAAGCGGGCGTGCCCGTCGTGCCCGGCAGCGACGGGCATCATCGAAGAGCCGAACCGAGGCGCTCAAGTTCGCCCACGAAGTCGGCTTCCCGGTGCTGATCAAGGCGGCGGCCGGCGGCGGCGGCCGCGGCATGCGCGTCGCCGCCAACGACCTGGCCCTCAAGAGCGCCCTGCAGCAGGCTCAGGCCGAGGCCGAAGCCGCGTTCGGCAACGGCGCCGTCTACCTGGAAAAATACATCGAGCAGCCGCGGCACGTCGAAGTGCAGGTGCTGGCCGACCACCACGGCAACGCCGTCCACCTGTGGGAACGCGATTGCTCCGTGCAGCGCCGCCACCAAAAGCTGATCGAGGAAAGCCCCTCGACCAGCATCACCCCCGCCACCCGCCAGGAAATGTGCGAATCGGCCGCGCCGGCTCATCCAGGAAGCCAACTACACCAACGCGGCGACGGTGGAATTCATCGTCGACCGCGAAGGGAAGTATCTACTTCATCGAGGTGAACGCCCGCATCCAGGTCGAGCACCCGGTGACCGAGATGGTCACCGGCATCGACCTCATCAAGTCCCAAATCCGCATCGCCGCCGGCGAGCCGCTCGGCTTCACCCAAGCCGACGTCGTCCACCGCGGCGCCTCAATCGAGTGCCGCATCAACGCCGAGGATCCCAAGCGGAAGTTCCAGCCTTCGCCCGGCAAGATCGAGCGGCTGATCGCCCCCGGCGGATTCGGCGTGCGGTTCGACTCCCATGCGCACAGCGGCTACGTCGTGCCGCCGTACTACGACTCGATGATCGGCAAGCTGATCGTCCATCAGCCCACTCGCGAGGAGGCGATCCGCTGCATGCTGCGGGCTCTGGCCGAGCTGCGCGTCGACGGCATCAAGACCACCATCCCGCTGCACCAGGAAATCCTCAGCCACAGCGCCTTCGTCGACGGCCGCATCGACACCACCTTCGTCGAGCGCACCTTCGGCGCCGACTGACGCGCGGCAAGAAGAGGGATTTTTGGGTGGCACGCCCTGAGGTCCGCCGAAGGGCGTGGCTGAACCTTGTGAGTCGCCTCCCTTCGCTAAGCCTCCGGGCGTGCTAGGACCGCGCTAGTTTGCGATTGTCCTTCCCAGCCCTAAAATGACGGCGGGCGCCACGCCCCGCAGCCCGCGTGACGGACGACGCCCCACGCGACCCTGGAAGGACTCCCATGGCCGATATCAGCAGCGCCCTCTCCCGCCCCCCGCGCAAGCCCCATTCATTTCGCCGCGCCGCCATCCTCTTCGCCGGCGGCCCCGCCCCGGCGGCCAATGCCGTCATTTCCACCGCCGCCGTCTCCTTCCTCCGCGACGGCATCGAGGTCGTCGGCGTCAAGCACGGCTACCAGCAGCTCATGCAGTTCGGTCCCAGCCGGCCCCTGGTCGAAGGCCAGGACTACGTGATGCTCGGCCACGCCCAATTGCGGCGCACCCGCAACTCGCAGGGCATCATCATCGGCACGGCGCGCGCCAACCCCGGCAAACTCGTGGCGCACCCCGGACACCTCAATGATCTCGAGCGCATCGCGCCGCTCAAGACGGTGTACGAAGCGCTGCGATCAATCAATGTCGACCTCCTGGTTTCCATCGGCGGCGACGACACGCTGAAGACCGCCAACAAGTTCAAGCTGTTCCAGGATCGCCTCTCGCCGGGCCCGCGCATCCCCATCATCCACCTCCCAAAGACAATCGACAACGACTACCGCGGCATCGACTTCACCTTCGGCTATTTCACCGCCGTCGACTTCCTGGCCACCGAGATCCGCAACATGCTGGCCGACGCCGAGGCCACCTGCAGCTACTTCCTGGCCGAGACGATGGGCCGCAGCGCCGGCTGGCTGGCCTACGGCGTGGCCATCGCCGGCGAGGCGAGCCTCGTGGTCAGCGTCGAGGACATCGTCGGCAAGTACCGCACCACTGAGGAAACGATCGACCCCGCCTCCGGCGCCAAGACGGTCCGCGACGTCATGAACGTCAACGAAGTCGTGCTGCGGATCGTGGCCACCATCAACGCCCGCGAGCGCGAAGGCAAACAGTACGGCGTCATCGTGCTCGCCGAGGGCCTCGCCGAGCTCTTGCCCGATGAATACCTGTCCGGCATCGGCCGCGACGACCACGGCCACATCAACATTTCCGTCGTCAACCTCCACGACATCTTCGCCGACCTCGTGGCCAAGGAATACAAACGCCAAACGGGCAGGAAAAGAAAAATCGTCGCCGTGCAGCTCGGCTACGAAGCCCGCTGCGCCAAGCCCCACGCCTTCGACGTGATGCTCGGCAGCCAATTGGGCGTGGGCGCCTACCGGGCCCTCGTGGAAAATCGCTTGGACGGCGTCATGGTTTCGGTCTCCGGCCAACTGCAGCTCGAGTACGTGCCCTTCGACGAGCTGGTCGACCCCGAAACGCTGGTGACAGTCGTCCGCTTCATCGAAATCGAAAGCGACTTCCACCGCCTGACGCGGTTCCTGGAGACGTACGTCAGCGAAGGCGAATCGGGCGCGTCGCTGTGACGTTCCCCCGGAGCTCGCTTCGAGATCCGCCGACGAAGTCGCGTTGCCCATGCCGCGCAACCAGCTCAAGCCGGCGGCCTAGCGCATTGGGCATATCGTTTTGCGCAGGCGCGGTTCCTTTGTCGACCGCGATGCACCAGAGGATTATGATTTAAGCATCGGTGCTATCGCTCGGGTAGCGCCACCCACTGCAGCCGACGGGGGGATTGTGCGCACGCCCTGGTCGATTCAGACAACTCGCCGACCTCGCGGCGTCGCCGCCCTCAGGATTCTTTGCTGTGCTGTCGCCCTGCTGGTCGCAGGAAGCGTCGCCGTCGCCGCGGACCTCACATTCAATATCACCAAAGTCGGCGAACTCGACGCCGTCCCCGGCAGCGGCAGCCAGTATTACGCCGACGTGTGGGGCGAAGGCGTGTACGCCTACATGGGCTCCGACGTCAACGGCGGCGGCATCTCCATCTACGACATTTCCACGCCCAGCGAACCTCAGTTCCTCGCCATGTATCCCGGCGACCAGATGGAAGACGTCGAAGTGTACGACGGCGTCGGATATTTTGGCAGCGACGTCAGCGTCGCCAGCGGCACGGGAGTCGACATCGTCAACCTGGAGGATCCGTTCAATCCGACCCTCATCAGCCGCATCAACGGGGACGACGGCGGCCACAACAAGGTTCACACGCTGTCGGTCAGCAATGGCTTTCTCTACACCGCGGACAACCAGAACAACCAAAGCGTCACCGACTACGTCAAGGTGTGGGACGTCTCCAACCCGGCTAGCCCGCAGTTTGTGACTAACATCGACCTCGGCCTTCCGAGCCGAATCGGCACGCACGAAGCGACGGCGGTCAACGGTCGGCTGTACGTCGCCAGCAAGAACAACGGCAATGACTCGGGCGATGGATGGACGCACATCTACGACATTTCAAACGTCGGCACGACAGGCCCTGTGCTCCTCAAGGCGTTCCAAACCGGCGGCAGGACGCATACCAGCACGGCCAGCCCCGACGGCAAACTGCTCGTCGTCGCCCAGGAGCGCCAGGGCGGAGAGGTTCGGCTCTACGATATTTCGATGATCGACCAGCCCAACGATCCCGACACGCCCGTGCTGCTCAAGACGCTCACCAAGCCGACTACCGACGCCTGGAGTCCTCACCATCCGCATATCGCCGGCGACCTCTTGTTTCTGTCTTGGTACGAAGCTGGCCTGCAGGTGTACAACATTTTCGACCCGGCCAATCCCATCCTGGTGGGCGCCTACGACACCTGGCCCGGCGGGCCCGTCCCCGGACCTCGATACGACGGCGATTGGGGCGTATTCCACCTGCTGGGGTACGACCAAGTGCTCCTCAGCGACCGCAATCGAGGCCTCATCATCGTCGACGTCCGCGAAACGGTTCCTTCGCCGGACTATAATTTTAACTTGAAGGTCGACGGCCCCGATTTCCTCGCCTGGCAGCTCGGCAACGGGATCGCGAGCGACGCAACAGTCGCCCAAGGCGACGGCAATCGCGACCGCAAGGTGAACAGCATCGACCTGGCGTACTGGCAAAAGAATTTTGGCCAGCTTACGCCGGCCCATGCCGTCGCGGCGCCTGAGAGTTCAACGATCTCGTTGCTCATCACCGGCGCCTTGATCCTGGGAGTAAGGCGGCGCAAGCCTTTCCGGCGTCCGTAGGCCGCCGCTCGACGCCGCTGCCTCGGCGATTTGTTCATGACCGTCTAACAATATGGGGACTGGCTCGCGGAATTCGACAGTAGACCGCCGAATCGTAGCTACGCGAGCGTGCCTGTCCCCATTTTGTTATACAGTATGAATCTGACCGGAGGGTTTCGATTGAATCAGCAGTTGCAGAAAGCAGCATTGCTGGCGGCGGCCGCAGCGATGGTCGGGTCACATGTCTGCGCGGTGACCCCGGCGCCATCCGGCGACGGCCAGTTCTGGGACATCCAAGACGCCTACTCGGCATGGTCGCAAGACAGCGGCGGCATCGCCACCGGCGGCCGCGCCAATCCCTTCAACGGCTTCGGCTATCTCAAGCTCCAACTGCGCCGCCCCGACGGCTCCTTGGTCGTGCGAAATCAATACTTGCACGGCTTCGGCTTGACGTTCGACGGCGGCGAGCGATTCGATTCGACCACGCCGCGGTGCGTGGAGGGGGTTGTCGTGGCCCGCGCCCTCTTCGCCCCCAACGACGCCAACTATCTTCGCTACTTCGACGCCTTCACCAACGCGTCCGACGAAGAGCGCATCGTCGAGGTTGCGTGGGGAGGCGCCACGGGCGCCTACGAAGACGGCGGCAAAGTTGCCGTTGCCACGACCGCCAACGGCGATCGCCAAATCGACCTGGCCGACAGCTTCATCACCGTGATGCAAAACGCCCGGGGCGTCGCCGATCCCATGGCCGGCCCCTCGGGCCACGGCCCCTCGGCCCATGTGCTTGGATCAAAAACCGCCGATGTGCTCACGGCCGTCGGCGACATGTACGGCAACCCGTTCGTCGACAAGTGGCCCGGCTTCGACCCGGCGCACATCGGCTATGTCTTCACGCTCAAGCTCCAACCCGGCCAGACCGCCGCGCTGGTCACCTTTGTGGTGAAGGGGCTTAGCGAGACCTACGATCCGCGCGGCGGATTCCCTGTTGCCATCGAAGACGGCTTGCTCAAACCCAGCTTCGACCCCGTCTACACAGGCGAGAATCCGCAGATCCCCGCGCCCGGTTCCGAGATCGCCCGCGTGACCGAGACGGCGCAAGCTTTCCAGCGACCCCGATCTCCGCGGCCTCTCCCCGCGCCAGCGCCGCCAGATCGCCAACTGGAATCTGCCCGCCCAAGGCGCCAACCCGCGCCGCCCGAGCTCTCGGCATTCACCGTTTTCGAGAAATCCGTCTCACAACTCGAAGATGCGCTGACCAGCGGGCAAGTCACGAGCGAAGACCTTGTCCGCGAGTACCTCGCCCGCGCGGCTGAGTACGATCGAAGCGGCCCGACATTCCACGCCATCCTCGCCTTCAACCCGCACGCCTTCGCCGATGCCCGCACCAGCGACGCCGAGCGCGCCGCGGGCCGCGTGCGCGGCCCCTTCCACGGCGTGCCAGTGCTGTACAAGGACAACATCGATTTTCAGGGCATGCCTACTACCGGCGGCTCGCGCGCGCTGGTCGACCACCAGGCGCGCCTCGACTCTCGCGTCGCCGCCGGCATGCGACGCGGCGGCGCCATCGTGCTGGGAAAAGCCAATCTCGACGAATTCCCCTTCGGCGACTTCGGCATCAGCACCCTCGGCGGCACGATCGGCAACGCCTACGACCCGTCGCTCAGCACTGCCGGCTCCAGCGGCGGCAGCGCACTGCGCCGTCGCCGCGAGCCTCGCCGCGCTGGCCTTCGGCACCGACACCTGCAACTCACTCTCAAATCCATCGGGTTTCGCGTCGCTGGCCACCATCCGCGCGACCCGCGGCCTGGTCAGCCGCGCGGGCGTCATGCCGCTGAATTCGTACAACGACGCCGTCGGTCCCATCGCCAAGAGTGTGCGCGACGTGGCCCTCGCCCTCGACCTCGTCGCCGGAACCGACCCCGAAGACCCCGCGACCGCCGACGCCGACGGTCACATCCACGGCTCCTTCGCCGCGGGCCTGGACGCAGCCACGCTTCAGGGCCGGCGCATCGGCGTCCTGCGGCAGCGCTTCGTGGGCGTTACCGGCGAGCGCGAAGTCGCCGCCGAGATGGACCGCGTCGTGAAGGAGTTCGAATCGGCCGGCGCCACGGTCTTCGACGTCGCCATCCCCGACTACGACGCCAAATTCGCCGCCGCCCGCGGCAGCGCCCCCGGCTCGCTCAAAGCCGGCTGGACGGCCTACCTGTCGCGCGGCGCGGGGCCCGGCGACAAGGTGCTCACGATCGAAGACCTGCCCGCTTCCGGCAAGCTCGCCCCGGCCGGCGCCCGCCGCCTTGAGGGCGCCCTCGAACCCACGCCCACCGGCGCGGAGCTCGACGCCGCCGTCCGAAAATTCATCGCGGGCCGCGAAGCCTTCCGCCAGGTGTTCATCGACCTGATGGACGCCCATCATGCCGACGCCCTGCTGTATCCCGCGAACGTGGCCCGCCCGCACACCCACGAAGGGGGCCTCGAGCGCTACGGCGGCGAACCCGGCACCTGCGAAGAGAGCGCCCTCACCGGCCTGCCGCAGGTCACCGTCCCCGCCGGCTTCTTCGGCGGCCGTTTCCCGATGGGCGTCTCACTGCTCGGCCGCCCATGGGACGACAGCAAGCTGCTGGAAATAGCCGCCGCCTACGAGCGCGCCACGCACCACCGCCGCCCGCCGCCGACAGTACAATAGCGAACTGCCGTTCGCGCATGCCTACCCCCCCGGGTGCCATGTCCATAGCCCGGCGTGGGCTTGTGACTCTCTCAGCTACAGCAACTTTCGTCCAAAATTAGTCTGCCCCGAAGCGGCGCTACGATCGGGCAACCTCGGTAGACAACTGCAATGGGCTTGCGCTTAGGTCAATTCTCCTCTAACGCGCCGGCATCGCCCGCACTTCCACACTTGACTGCCAAAGGACACGCCCTCCGAGGTCACGAGTGCAAAGCAATCCCGTGTCATCCACAAGCAGGTTCATACTGTCTTCGATATGGTGGCGCTGCCGCCGAAGTCTGTTTCACCGCCTTCAGTTCATCAATTAAGCACGCAACTAAAGGTTGTCCAGCTTCGGGCACTTGAGAAGAACACGAATTGCTGTCGGTCGATGCACCTCTGCAGTTGCAGAAGCGTCCGTTTACAGCGCAGTCGTGTGTCTCCCTAGTATCCGGATGCTAAGGGCGGGCTTGCACGACCGGCCGGTTTCGCTTCGCGCTGTTGCCCGTCAGGATTGACTTTGTCGGCGCCCGACGGGACATCCTGTTTGCGAGTTGTCCGGTGCTTCTGAAGTTTGAATCCCCGTTTGACTCCCGGCTTGCTCAGCACTACCAGCGCCCGATGCCTATTGGTAGGCTCGCCAGCCACAACGGTCCGGCAGGAAGTGGCAAAAGTGCCAACACGGCTGCGGCGACGGCCCAGCGCGGTGAAGTAAGTCGTAGCATTTTCCATGCACCCACGATAATAGCCAATGCAAGTGCTGCCGTGATTGGCAGCAGCGTTGAGGCAACGTCCTTTGCCCTTTCGAGAGCATCGTTGGCGGACAAATCATTGCCGGGACTTGCTGCGAACCAGTAATACGACGACCCCAACATCAGCACCAAAACCAACGAAAATATGCCCACGATCATAAGGGCGATGCCAGGCCATTGCACACGTTGCCCTGCGGCCTCGATGTCAGGGTTGATGGCTTCTTCAGTGTCGAACGGGGACTTTGCGGACTGAGGCGAGAACATGCTGGAAATCGACTCCAGATCTGTCTTTACTTCACTGGCGTGCTGATAGCGTCGTTCCGGCTTACTGGCCAGCGACCGCAGCACCACGTCGTCGATCCGCACATCGACTTGCACCTTCTTCGAGGGTGGCTCAAAGTGTCCCATCGGCGCTTCGCCGGTGAGCATCTCGTAAAACACCACGCCTAGCGAGTAGATGTCGGCCCGGTGGTCGACCGTGTGTGAGCCTTCCATTTGCTCGGGGGCCATGTATGCAGCGTGCCCATCACCTGCTGCGTGCCGGTCAGTGTGAACTCCGCTGCCGAACCATTCACTAGCTTCGCCAGGCCGAAGTCGGCGATCTTCACCCGGCCCCGCTTATCCAACAGAATGTTCTCTGGCTTGATGTCGCGATGTACGACGCCCTCGTCGTGGGCGAATTGCAGCGCGTCGCAGACTTGCGGGACGATAGCCAGGGCCTGCTCGGGAGTCAGTTCCGCAGCTCGCATCAATTGCCGCAGATTGGCGCCGTCGACGTACTCCATCGAGTAGTAGAGCAGCCGGGCTGCGCGTCCTCTGCCTCGGAATACTCGATTTCACCGAAAGCAAGCGTTTTGGCTTCCGGTTAAACCGCTCGGCAAACGTCGGGTCGTGCGTCGCCCCGGGACGGATGATCTTGAGCGACGACTAGTCGGTCGAGATTCGTCTGCCGCGCCTTGTAGACCGCCCCCATGCCGCCGTGGCCCAATAATTCCAGGATCTCAAGTTGAGGAAACTTGTCGGCCAGTTGCGTGGGCGTCGGGGGCAGGAACCCCGCGCCGGACGACGGACTGTCGATCGTCGGCGCTTCCGGGTCGGACTTCGGTTGGTTGGCCAGGCTGCCAGCTTCGCTCTCAAACCCAACCGCCACTGTTTCCGGCGGCTCGGCAATGCACATTTTGGGCAGTATTGCGGGTCATTCATCAGTTCTCCCTGAAAGGGGCGTTCTACCTCTCAGTACAGCTCGCCGTGCGTAACACTTTTTTGTCTATTCAGTGGCCATCCGCCCGATTTCCTCGTCTACCTCCGAGTCATCTGCCACGGTACGAGCCACTCTTCAGACAGCTTCCGTATCTTGCTCGGCCGTCGACGGCCTGTATGCCGCTCCGGCTTCGTAGTCGACCGCCTCCGAATCGCCCGTCAGCCCCGCCTCGGTGCAAAGTGTTCTCCTTCCGTGCCAGATCGCCTGCATCTCTAGCACACGGTCCAGTAGGCCATTCGTTCAAATAGCTTTTCGGGCGTTAGCTCGTGGGTGGGTTCCAGTCGGAATTTCGACTCGCCTGCGTCGTCGAGCGACTAGTCGCGGATCTCCCCGCTTCTGCGTGCTTCCTTTTGCCATTCGTTGGCGAGAAAGTTCTTTACTGCCAGAAGCGCGCAATCGCCCGCGGGAGCGATCGGACGGGCCACGGCTCCCTTTTCCAAGAGTACGCAAAGAAGGCTTCTCAGGTCCGTGCGTCATCAACTTTTCCACCCGGTGTCACATAGGCGTACGGGTACCAGTACGACTCGCACAATTGGTTAGAGCGATCTCGGCCACGTCTACCTTGCCCGCGGAGTACGATGCTCCATTGGGTAGTGGCAAAGTCGTGTGTTGGAAGTCTTCAGACAGAGGGCTTGTGAACCGCCTGCAGCCATTGGTCCGCCCATGGTTCCAGTACCTCGCATCTGGCGTTCTTCGGAATTTGCTCAAATTTCCAGGTGGTATGGCATCGTATGGAATCGATGGGATTCTTCAGAGGAGTTCCAGGCTGTGGACGCCCCATCGCTAACTGCAAGAGTGCAGACACCACCTGCAATTGGTCCCACTCTCAATTGCCGAGGTGCACCGACTTCGCGGACATGAGATTGCCGTTAGACGCAGCGATAGTTTCGACCGATTGTGGTTCGAAGCTGTTAAACGCGCTGTCGATCTGATGACGTCCGGTGGCCTGCGAAGGCTTGCGTTCGTCACCAAGTGTCGAACCGTCCACTGGCGCCCAATTACTATCCGCCGTCGTGCTGATGTGAGACACGCCCCCGCAGCCAGATAGGCCGGGCGCTTCTTGCATCCACGTTTCACCGCTTCACGTTAGGACGGTTACGCATCAGCCAAGCACCTTCGACGAGCAGCCATAATACCGGCTGGCTGATCTGTATTCATCAGCGTCTATCAGCGGTTAAAAAAGTCCGCCGATCTAAAGTTTCTTGTTGAAAATGGCCGCGCGATCCTGTATATATACAGGTGTTCCGTAGTGCGCGGGATCGCTCTTTGGCAACTTGGTGAATGGCTCTCGGCTGCCGGCCAGACGTGGAGAATGCGCGCTCAGCGAGCCCGGAGCGTAAGCGACGGGAGTGCGCCGCTTTTGAGGCCTCGGCGCCTCCGTCGAAAAACGCACAACTCGACGACTAAAGCCGTCGGCAAGGTGCGTCGAATCCCTGGATTCTCCGAGCCGTCCCTTCGGGGAGCGGGGCAAAATCAGCACCTTCTGCGGAAAAAATGTGGGACCCCCGCCAGCCCTGCAAAACGGCATAAGGCCTCAGCGAGCGCGCTTCGTCTCCACCCCGGCGCTCCGAGCCGAAAGCGTGCGCGAGCCGGAAGCGTCAGCGCCCGGAGCAAGCCTCCAGTCGCTCGTTACCTCCTCGTCAGCCGTCATAGCGAACCGACAGATACTCAAGTGACCAGCGCGGCCTCAATCGTCAGCCCCGGTCCGAACGCCAGCATCACCGCCGGCAGTCGGGCCGATCGGCGGCGCAGTTCCTTAAGGATGAATAACACCGTCGGCGAAGACATGTTGCCCAGTGTGCTAAGAACAGTCGTCGACGGCTCCAGCGCGGCAGGCGACAGCGCCAGAGCCGTGGCGCACGCCTGCAGGATCCTGGGTCCCCCGGGATGGATGGCCCACGAACCGATGTCGCTCCGCTTCAGCCCATGTTCGATCAGCCAGCTATCCAGCCACGGCCCCAGTCGCTGCGTGATCGCCTCGGGCACGCGCGGCGACAGCCGCATCTCATACCCGTGATCGCCAATCCGCCAGCTCATGAAGTCGGAGGTGTCCGGCACCACCAGCGAGCCGCTGGCCGCCAGTCGCCAGCCGTCCGTCGACGCCGTTGCCGGGCCGGGCGCCGACGTGATGATGGCCGCCGCAGCCCCGTCGCCGAACAGCGCATTGGACACGATGGCTTGCGGATGAGAGCTGTATTGGAAGTGGAGACTGCAAAGTTCCGTGGCGCACAACAGCACCGCCGCATCGGGATCCGCCAGGCAGATGGCCCGAGCCACGCGCAAAGCGTTGAGCGCGCCGTGACAGCCCATGAAGCCGACTTGCGTTCGCTCCACCGACGGTCGCAGCGGCAACTCGTCCACCAGCGCAAGATCAAACCCCGGCGCCGAGAATCCCGTGCAAGTCACCGTAATCAGATGCGTGATGCGCTCGGCGTCAAACTGCGCATCGTCGAGCGCCGCGCGGGCCGCCTCGACAGCCAGCGGTCCTGCCCGGCGTTCGTACTGTTGCATCCGATGAGCGGTCGTCGGTCCCCGATCAGCGGCCGAGAACCGGGCGTGAAAAAAATCCTGTGTCGCCGGGACGCCGTTGGTGCTCGAACCCAGCACCACGCTGTGCCGGCGGCGCACGCCGGACCGGCGATAGAGCGTGCCCACCGCGCTTTCACGGCGGCCCGCCGCGGCGGTGAGCGCAACGGCCAGTCGCGCCGCGTCGTCCTGCTCGATGACGTATTCCGGCGTCGCTGTACCCAAGCCGGCAATCATGGCTGCAACAATTGTCTTCATAGCGTTGATCGCGAGAATTCCACGGGTCGATTAAGGTGGTGCACGGCCGAAGCGGTGAGCATGGGCAGCGCCGGCTGCGGCAAAGAGCAATTGACTGGTCGATCGCCGTCGCAGCGCCCGCGCCAGCAAGCGATTGACGCCCTGCCGCCGGTACACGGTGCGTCGCAGTTCGCGCCGCCACGCCTTCGCCATACTCGGACGCCAGGCGCGGCTGGCCGCTTCGGCCAGCGGCGCCAGTCGCGCGGCGGCCGCCAAAGCGCAGCCCATCCCTTCGCCGGTGATCGGTTCGACATAGCCCGCCGCGTCGCCAAGCACGGCCGCTCGCTCGCTCGCCGCGCAGCCGCTGGTGCGAGTCAGCGGCGGGGCGCCTTTGATCTCGGCGGTTTCAAGCCCGCTAATCTCCGGCAACCGGCACGCTCGAAGCGCCGCCGCCAGCCACTCGCCAAGCCGCGTGCCGCCGCGGATGACGTGCGGGTCGGCCGCGGCCGCAATGGCCAGCCGGCCGTTAGCCAAACGCGAAACCCCCATGTAACCGTCCCCCGCAATGGCCATGACGAGTTGGCCTTCAGGATAGCCTGAACTTTCCAGCCGATCGCTCGACGCCACCCCGAAGCCAAAACGCGAATGTCGTTCGACCTTCGCGGCAAACTCCGGCAACTCGCGCAGCGACGCATCAGCCAGACCGCCCGCGGCGACGACAAAGCGAGCAGCGAGCTCGCCCACGCAATGGCCGTCGCGCGTCAGGGCGACGATCCGGCGGCCATTGACAATCCCGGGGCGGACCGAGGCCATTGTCCCGTCAATCACGGTCGCGCCCGCCTCCCGAGCGGCGTCCGTGAGCGCCGCATCGAACGTCTCCCGATCGACGACTGCCCCCAGCCGCCCGCTTATCGACACCTGCCGCGAGCCGCGATAAAAAGTTACGCCGCCCAGCGGCACGCCCCGCGGCGGTCCGGCAAGGTGCGCCAGCCCCACGCCTTCCAGCACTGAAAGCCCCCGCGCGTTGAGGCAGCCGCCACAAACCTTGTAGCGCGGCAGCCGGGCGCGCTCCACGATGGCCACCCGCAGCTTGTGCCTCGCCAACAACAATGCCATGAGCGCACGGCCGGTCCGGCGCCAATAACCACAGCATCCCAGGCGTCATTAACTGGTGTCATCGTGGACGCGCCTCAAGCGGCGTTTCTCCATTCCAGGACGTACCGCTGCGGCCAGCGCCGCGCGACGCAAACGTCGTCCCAACCCGCCCGCTGCGCCAGCTCGAGCGCTTCCTCCGGCGTCAGCGCACTCCGCACGGAAGCCGGCGCATCAAAATGTACGACCGGCGAGGAAGTGAGCAGCCGGCAGCCCCAGCGCGCCAGCCAGTATCCGCTCGTGGAACGCCGCACGTCGTCCATGATCACTGCATAGCGCGACACGTTGCGCAGGCGGCAGAGCAACCGCACCGCGGCGTCTTCCGCAAGGTGGTGCAGAAACAGCGACGAAACTGCGATGTCGTACTCGCCGCCCAAATCGTCGGCCAGGGCATCCGCCCGAAAAAATGTCACGTTGTCCAGTCCGGCCGCGGCCGCGTTCCGTTGCGCACACGCCACCGCGACGGCGCTTACGTCGAAGCCAGTCAACTCGATGGACGCGCCCGCCCGCTTGGCTCGCCGGGCCAGGTCGATCGACAAGTTGCCGTCCCCGCAGGCCGCCTCGAGGACCCGCAACCGGTCCAGTCTATGGACGGCCGCCAGTTGTCGCAGTCGACGCCACACCCGTCGCGACGTCAGGCTCCAACGATTGATCCGAGCAATGCCGCAAAGCGCCCGCTCGTGATCGTCGCGCGGCAACTCGGGGCGATCCATGATCTCGTCGATCCGCTCGCGCCGCTGCAAGCGCAAGTGAACAGATCGCCTGCTGGCCGTGGCGCTGCGTCGACATCTCGGAATCCTTTCCAAGGCGATCGTCGCCAGGTCGACGTCGTCGCGACTCGTTCCGTGTTTCGTGCGAGGTTTGTTCGAGGAGTCGTTGCGCCGCGCCACCCCGGCGCCATGACTCTCCAAATCACCATGCGCCGCGCGTGTTTGCTCTCGACTCGATGCGCGTCGTTCGCTAAGAAGCGCCAACGTGCGACTTGCTGAGCCAATCGTCATCGAAACACGCGCGGCATGTCAATCGCACCAGGTAGAACTTAGCGAAGACTTGGTGCACCCCAGCGATAGCAGAGGGTCAACATGACACACATAGTTCAAAGAATGCACAGTTGGCGTCGCGTGCCGCCAGTGGTCGCGGCGATTCTGATTATCAATCTCAACAGCGCCGCCGCGCAGCAGCCCGCGGACCCGAGCCGCCCGGCGACGCCAAAGATCTATGCCCCCGGCGACGTGCAAACCGAGAACAGCCGCGTCTACATTCGTGTTGACAAAAGCGGACTAGGTCATCTTCACGGCGTCGTCGGCGTCCTCAAGCAAGGTCATGTGTCCTTGGGAGCGACGGCCAACGCCGGCGTGCTCGAGTTCGATCTCGCCAGCTTCGTCGCCGACGTTCCCTATGCCCGGAAATACCTCGGCGTCGAAGGCGAAGTCTCCGCGAGCACGCAGCGCGAAGTCACCGAAAACATGCTCGGGCCCGACGTGCTGAACGTCAAACGCTATCCCGCCGCCCAGTGTCGCCTCGACAGCATCCTGCCCGCGAGCCACGCCGGACCCCATGGCTTGACCGCCTATGTCGTGACCGGCCAATTCACGCTCCATGACGTGACGCGGCCAGTCAAATTCGAAGTCGAAGCTGAAGATCACGGCCCGTGGATCCAACTGCGCGGCAGCTTTGCCTTCAAGCAGTCGTCCTTCGGCATCAAGCCGATGTCCAAAGCCTTTGGCATGATCGCGGTCGCTGACGAGCTCACCGTGGTCGGCGATATACTGATCGCCGCCCCCCCAAAGCCTTGATGCCCCCACGTCGCCGCACCGCACACGGCGCCCCAAAAATGGTCAACGCGCTGACAATTCACCAGATCGAGAAACCCGCCTGGCGTCGGCTGTGCGGCCTGATTTTCGGCGCCGCCGCTCAGCTTCTGTTCGTCGTCACCGTCGCCCGCCTGTACTGGTTTCTCGCGGCGGCGCAGGAGGGAGCGCCCGCCTCCCTCGGCGCCCTGGCGTGGGACGCGGCGTGGGCCGTGTTCTTCGCCGTGCCGCACAGCGTGCTTCGCCTCCCGACGGTGCAGCGGTGGGTGGGCGACCGCGTGGGCCGCGAGTTTTTTGGCGTGCTCTTTTGCACGCTCACGTGCGCCTCGCTGTGGACCGTCACGCTGGCCTGGCGACCTGCCGGCCCCGTCGTTTGGCAATGCCACGGCGTCGCGCGATGGGCCGCGACGGCGGCCTTTCATCTCGGCTGGATCGCCCTTGGCTATAGCATGCACCTCGCCGGATTTGGTTACCAAACCGGCTACACCGAGTGGAGCAGTTGGCGCCGCCGCGAGCCGTTGCCCCCGCGGCGTTTTGCGCCGCGCGGCGCCTACCACTGGCTCCGGCATCCAATTTACCTGAGCTTCCTCGCCCTCATTTGGCTCACGCCCCGCATGACGCTCGACCGCCTTGTTCTCGCGGCGGTCTGGACCGCGTACATCGCCGTCGGCAGCTATCTCAAGGACGAACGCCTGGCGTTTTACATGGGGGCGGAATATCGCCGCTACCAACAGCGCGTCCCCGGCTATCCGCTAATGTTCTGGGGCCCGCTCGGCCGCCGCAAGAGCATTGTCGATGAGCCGCCCCGCGCCGCCCCTTCCGCCCGCCTCGCCGGCGCACGATGACCCTGCCGTAGCCGAGTTTCGCCGAAACTCGGAATTGCAGCAGGATAGCGGCGTCGCTCTTGCTTGGCGTCTTCGTCCAGGGGTGGCAAACCCACGGTTCTGCGTGGGCGATGATTCTCGCAGCTACAGCAGTTTTCGCCCAAAATAAGTCGGAGGCGAGCGGTGCTTCGGTCGGGGGCGATCTCGATAGGCAACTGCGATGGGCTTGCGCGCATAGGTCAATTTTCCACTAAAACGCCGGCATCCTCCCGCCATTCCACACCTAAGCGACATCGGACACGCCCTCATTAGGCAGTTAGACGCTACAGTATGCCGAACTCACGATATCGTTCAAGCGTTGACGCAACGGACTTGGTCTTGGGTCGATCTCAAGAAAAACGGCCGGCCTGGCGCCGAGCCGCGCTGAAATTACAAGGACCGGGTCGCCCGGCCAGTCGCGGCACTGGCGCAGGATACCTCGCCAATGCCGAGCCAGATCAGGATGCCGAGCGAACCATCTGCCCGAATGCGATCGGTGCGGCGTGGGTCGGGATAACCAACGAGGCACATTATGGTAATCTATATGGCGAAAATGCAGCGCTGACCCGGAACAGTCGCAACCGTGAAATTGGGACACAACGTAAGGAGTGCATCGATTGAAATCCGCCACGCGTCCGAGGACAACCTTCCAACTCATCGGTAGCTTTGGGAAGCTCCTGACTGCCGTCGCAGTGTTGACGGCTAGTCTGCTCGCACAGCCTCTCATGGCACAGTCCAACCAACCTTCGGCTGCAAAGATTCCGAACGACAAGATGACCGCGATCGAGACCCCCGCACAACCCGACGCGATCGAGCTCGGCACGGACCCTTTACCGGGCGCGACCGCACAAGAGTCATGGCACAGCCAGTACGGCAGCAAGTTTTCGCGGAACGTCACCGTCGCCACCCTCACGCTTTCCTCCCGGAACCGTCGAAGGCAAGTGGCGCCGCAGTGATCGTCGCGCCCGGCGGGGGCTTCCGCACGCTGTCGATGGAGAACGAGGGCTCGAACGTCGCCCGCGCTGGCCGATCAGGGCGTCGCAGCGTTTGTGCTCAAATACCGTCTCAACCAAACACCGGCAGATCTCGATGAATACGCGAAGACGCCCATGGGCGGACCCCCGCCCGGCGCAGATGCCGGCGGACGTCCGGCGACCCGCCCTTCTCCCGGAGACATGGCGCGAATCCGCCGATGATCGCTGACGCCAACGCCGCCTTCGCCCTCGTCCTCGCCAACGCGGCTAATGGCATATCGATCCCGACCGCATTGGAATGATCGGATTCTTGCCGGCGCCATGCTCACCATGACTGTTACTCTCAACAACCATGACGCCAAACCGGCGTTCATCGGCAACATCTACGGCCCGCTCGCGGCCGTGGATGTCCGGCAGAGGCGCCGCCTTTGTTCGCGGCGGTCGCCGCCGACGATCCGTTGTTTGGCAAGCGCAACTTTGGCTTGATCGAAGCCTGGAGCAAAGCCAACCGCCCCGTCGAGTTTCACTACTACGAACAAGGCGGACACGGCTTCGGGATGTACAACAAGGAGACGACCAGCACAGGCTGGTTCGACGCCTACATCAAGTGGCTCGGCATGCACGGATATTTAAGCCCGAAACCCTAGCCTTGGCCGGTCATCTGCCATTCGTGCAGTACCGACCGGCGATTCTTTTGGTCGCCACTCCGGTCACGCCCTCCTTATGCACATCACACGGACTCTGTGCCGACGTAGGGTTATCCAAGTTCAGTAGTGAGACGGCGCGCGAAAACTCGCTTCTGCGTTTCACCCCTGTGCTGGGTAACGATACAGATCACGAACATCAACCGGATCGGCGGCTCCGGTCCATCACCTAGTTACCACGCCTAAGGATCACATCTTTGCGAATCATTGATTTTACGAATTGCCCAAGCCTAGATAGATGAATCGAATCAGTGTCAACTTCGTCGACAGCGAGGCCTAACGCGTCACGGATTCCGTCCAGATTCTCGTTCGCGTAAAACTCTTGCATCATCGCCGTAGGAACAAAGCCAGTGCGACGATTATTCGCAACCGAGCGTCGCTCCTCATTTCGCTTTAGGCACGTCTCAAACGCGGATTTTACGTGAATCACTCGCGAATTGGCCAAGACTCGCTTGTCGAAATTCAGTAGTGCCTTCAAATACGAATCCCGCGCGAATTCTACGATAAACACATCAAAGAACCCTTCTGCCGCTAAAAGCTCTAGATTTGCCTGCCGCAACACGATATCAAGAACGGAAAAATCTCGGACTGCAAAACCACCACGCTCCACTTCTTCAAAGTCTCTTTGCTGTCGATCCCCAACAAATCGCTCATAGAGTTTCTTGTAGTCATTGAAGTAATAGCAGTGAATCTGCTTTTGTTGATCTCCGTCGTCCTTCAAGCACTTGAGCAGTTCTTCTGCCACTGTCGTTTTTCCAGAGCCGGGCCTGCCAATAACGAAATAGTATCTTGGTACAGGCCTTTTCTCGAATGCTGGGAGAAGTTCAGATAGTTCCTTGTCCGGCACGTTAAATCGATCAGCGATCGCCGGACGAGCTATCGATGGCGTATTGGCCAATACGCTACCCACTGTGAAACGAACAAAATGTTCATAATCTAGTGCATCGAATCGCCACCAGAGATCGTCGAATGACTCGCGAAGCACTTCAGCGAGTTTATCGTACTCTTGACAGTGATTCCAGCGACGGTCTCTTCGCTATTCCCCGATTCGGTCGGCAAAACTGCTCGCGACGAATCGAACAATGAGAAGCTAACGTCAAGATTCTGAAGAGAGCTCAAATAGCGAACGGAGATTCCAAGCTCTTTAAGCTGATAGGACGCTCGTATGCGGTCCTCACCCGTAGGCGCGAGGATTCTGATTTCGACATCTTGAGCCTTCTTAGACAGCAATTTGTGGAGTCGTTCAATGTCGTTATCACGCTCCGCCGAATTCAGTGTATGAACACACATTAGAATCTGCCGCTTAGCTTTCTCGATTTCGTCAAGAACTTCTTCGAGATACTGGTGTCGCGTCGGAAACCCGCAGAAAAGGCGTCGTACCACGATAGCTTTCTGCGAAGCTGTTTGAGATCAAGTGAAAGAGATTCTCAGATGCTTTATTTGCCAGTGATTCCACGGAGGAACTGCTGTAATCGGGCAAGCGCAGATGCAGGCGATCTTTGATTCCATGAGGGAGTTTATCGGCTTCAATATTTTCGAGCACGATTGGCAACACGAATGTGCGTCCCAATTCAGCTTCACGCTCGATTGCCCAATTCAGTTCCTGCATGACCCACGCGGAGTCAAGGGCGTTTGTATCCAAGAAGATCATCAGAAAGTCGACAGATTCTTGAATTGTCGACTTCAGTTCTTGCGGAAGAAATTCGCCCCAAACTAGACTCTCCTCGTCCAACCATGCGTTCAAAAATGCGGGCAACTTCCTTTTGAACTCACGAACCAAGGGCTTGTTCTTACTCTGGTGCGAAAGGAAAATTTTCACAGTTCCATTGCTCACTAACTTTGTTAAGTGAGACAAAAATGTGGAAGAAGTAGGAGCCGTTATTGTAGCAAGACCGAGCACTTCGGGCGTGGCGGGAATATCTCGAAACTGCGTCGGCTCTATCAACCGAACTTAATTCGCCAACTGCGTAATGTCGAACCGACCTTGGGCGCAATTACTATCCGCCGTCGTGCTGAGGTGAGACACACCTCCGCAGCCGGGTAGACCGGGCGCTTCTTGCATTCACCTTTCACCGCTTCCCGTTAGCACGGTAACGCATCCGCCAACCACCTCCGACAATCGGCCCTAATACCGCCCGGCTAATCTGTATTCATCAGCTCTAACAGACCTTATCGACGGTAAAAAAACCGCCGACTCAAAGATTCTTGTTGAAAATGGCCGCGCGATCCTGTATATATACAGGCGTTCCGTAGTGCGCGGGATCGCTCTTTGGCAACTTGGTGAAAGGCTCTCGGCTGTCAGCTTTCGGCTGCCGGCCAGACGTGGAGAATGCGCGCTCAGCGAGCAGCGAGCCCGGAGCGTAAGCGACTGGAGTGCGCCCTTTTGAGGCCTCGGCGCGAGTCGAAAAACGCACAACTCGACGACTAAAGCCGTCGGCGACATCTGTCGGAGCCCTGCATTCTCGGAGCCAGCCCTGCAGGGAGCGAGGCAAAATCTGGACCTTCTGCCAAAAAAATGTGGGACCCCCGCCAGCCCCGCAAAATGGCAGAAGCAGGCCGGAGACCGGAGACTGGAGGCTGGAGGCCGAACCACGCCAGGCGTCCCCTTGCCAGCCCTCCAGCCTCTAGCCTCCAGCCTCAAGCCTCTGCGCTACAGCGACCCCTTCGTGCTCGGCACGCCGGACAGCCGCCCGTCCGGCTCAACGGCCATCCGCAGCCCGCGCGGTCGCCTTGAAGATGGCCTCGGCGATGTGGTGGCTGTTGCGGCCGTAATGCAGCATCACGTGCAGGTTGCACAGGCAGTTGGCCGCCGCGGCTTGCCAGAAGTCTTCGACCAGCTCACTGTCGAAGTCGCCGATTTTGGGCGAGGGCAGGGGGGCGTTCCAGGACAGGGCGTAGCGGCCGCTCAGGTCGACGGCCACCGTCACGAGCGTCTCCTCCATCGGCAGCGTGAAGTGACCGTAGCGGCGGATGCCGGCTTTGTCGCCGAGCGCCTGCTTGAGCGCCTGGCCGAGGCAGATGCCCGTGTCCTCGACCGTGTGGTGCTGGTCGACGTCGAGGTCGCCCTTGGCCGCCACGCGCAGGTCGAACGCCCCGTGCCGGGCCCACAGCTCGAGCATGTGGTCGAGAAACCCCACGCCGGTCTTGACGTCGCTCACGCCGGCGCCGTCCAGATTGAGCTCCAGGTCAACCTCGGTCTCAGCCGTCTTACGCTGAATGCGAGCTGTACGTGCCATGACGTCGAACCGCTTGACCGGTGGTTGCGAGTGGTCCACTGTGATCCTAACACGGACCCCCCGGAGCGACGACCGGTTCACGCGGCGCGACGCCGTCTCGCTGCAACCGCCGGCTTCGCCAGCCGGTGCGACTGCTACAACCGGCGCCCCGCCTAGGCCCAATCGAGACCCGTCTCCTGCCGGATACGCTCTTCGAAACCGCCCAAGAGCCCGCCGACGATTTCCCATCCCAGCGCCCGGCGGACCTCGATGTCGCCCTCGTGATTGACGCGCACGATCGAGTCATCGGCCACGCGGGCCTTGTCCAGCTCGTCACCCATCTCGTCTTCGTGCAACGCCCGGCGGAGCGTCGCCCCGGTCATCTCGATAAAGCTCATGGCGCCCTCGCGTCCTGGCCTGCCGCGTGCCGCGCGGCCGTGTTGGTGGGGCGATCCGCGTCGCCTTGACCCCTCACCCTAACGACTCGATTGCGCAATTCGCAATCGTTTAAGCCAGGCTCCAGCCGGGCGCCCGTGCCCGCACCAACTCCGTGAGGCGCAGCAGCGTGGGCACGTCGAGTTGCTCCGTTCGCGCATCGCTGGCCAGGTCCATTTCCGCCAAGATTTCGTCCACCTCCGGTTTGTCGAGGCGCCCCTTGAGGGCCGACGTCAGATTCGCCCGCAGGAACTTGCGGCGATGCAGAAACATGGCCTTGGCGAAGTCGTGAAAGAACCGCAAGTCGGGCACGCCGGCTCGCCGCACGGCATCGACCACGATCCGTACGATCGCCGAGGTGACCTTCGGCGCCGGCCAGAAGACCGACGGCGGCATTACCCGCACGATCTCGGACGTAGCCTGGCACTGCACCCACGCCGTCAGGGCGCCGTATTCCTTGGACCACGGTTCGGCGACGAGGCGGTCGGCCAGCTCTTTCTGGATGGTGGCCACCATCAATTGTGGCGTGTGTTCGCACGCCAGCAGGTTGCCGAGTACGGGGGTTGCAATGTTGTACGGTAGGTTGGCCACTAGCTTCAACCGTCGCCCGGGCGCCGCCGCAAGCTGTTGGCCGACGGCTTCCATGACCACGGGGTTGAAGCGATTTTTGTTTTTCAGCACGTCAGTGTGTAGCATCGTCACGTTGGGCCGGTCGATGAGCAACTCGCTGGCTAACTCAAACAGATGGCCGTCGATCTCGACGGTCACAACGGCGCCGGCCCGCTCAGCGATCAGCGACGTGAGCCCCCCAGTCCCCGTGCCCACTTCCAGCACGACGTCGCTGCCGGTCAACTCGGCGGCGTCGACGATCACCTGGTGCAGGTTCAGATCGATCAGGAAATTCTGCCCATGGCGCGTAGCAGGCGAGATCCCCATCTCGCGGAATCGAGCCATTAGAAATGTCTTGGTTTGGCGGCTCATGCGATCCTACGACCTTCCCGCCAACTGCCGCTCGACATATTTCGCCAGTACGTCGGTTTCTAAATTCACCTGGTCCCCGATGGCTCGGAACCCGAGCGTCGTCACGCGTAGCGTATGGGGGATCAGCGCCACGCTAAATCGATCCTTTTCGACATCGACGAGAGTAAGACTTACGCCATCAACGGCCACCGATCCCTTTGACGCCATCTGCCGCGTCAGCTCCGCGGGCGTGTGGAACCACATAGTGCACCACTCGCCTTGATCGTCGCGAGCATCGAGGCGACCCACTCCGTCGATATGTCCGGTCACGAAATGGCCGCCCACCTGATCGCCGGCTCGAAGCGGCGTCTCCAGGTTGACGCGATCTCCCGCCGCCAATCGGCCCAGGTTGGTTCGCTGCAGCGTCTCGGGTCCTGCATCAAAAGCCAGTTCGTTTCCGTTCACGGACACGACTGTCAGACAGCATCCGTTGATCGCGATGCTGGCTCCCACCGCAGCGCCGGAAGCGACTTGCTCGTCGCTCACCACCAGCCGGACTCCGGCTCCATCCGTCGCGACGCGCCGCACCGTGCCCAGGCTTTGCACCAACCCGGTAAACACGGTCAACTCGCTTTGGGCGCCGCTGCCCGTCGATGCCAGCTCCAATGCCAGGCGTACAGGATCGGCGGAACGATCGCGTAGAGACCGCACAGCGCTGGGATAGAGTACCAATGAAATGTCAGCAGCGCCATCAACGAAAACACGATCGCCACCAACTGCTGGAAGCTCTTCTGCCCGCGCATCAGGTGGCTGACTACGTGCGGATACGGAATCCGCGACACCATCATCAGCGCAATCACCACCGCGGCCAGCGGCAGCAGGCGCTGCAGCCACCAATCAAAGGCCTCAAAATTCTTGTAGTGCGCCTCATTGCGAAGCGTGTAGGAAAGTATTGCAAAACTGGCAATCACGGCCGCGGCCGCGGGCGAGGGCAAGCCCTCGAACCACAGATGGTCGTCCTCCTCTTCGTCGTCCATTTCCACATTGAACCGCGCCAACCGCATCGCGGCGCAGCATGCGAACAGCGCCGCAATGCACCACGACGCCTCACGATGCACCTCGGCAAAATTGGGACACATCTTTACGAGAAGAATCCCTGGCGCCACGCCGAACGATACGACGTCGCACAAGCTGTCGAGCTGGGCGCCAAAGTCGCTGGTCACGCGGGCAATGCGCGCCACCTGACCGTCGAACATATCAAACGACATCGCCAAAAAGATCAACCCGCCGCACAGCAGAAGGTTATGCGTTGGGTCGGTGCTCGCGATCAGCTCGCGGGCCGACTCCAATCGGGGCGCCGCCTTGAAGACTTCGTCGCCGGGCTTGGCGATGCGAGACGCCACGACGATCGCAAAGAAACCGCACACGAGGTTGCCCAGCGTGAACAGCGTCGGGAAGACGGAGACGGCGCGGATTCGACGCATTTTGTAAAGTGCGACGGGAGAGGGGCAAGGGCGCGAACACTGGTTTAGCCGCGACGCGGCAGTGAGAGCGGGCCAATCGCTCACACGTTGAGCCGCGCCAGCACCGTGCTCCCAGCGGCCACCTTCTGACCAACGACCGCCTCGACGCGCACGGCGTCTCGCGGCAGCACCAACTCGGTCCGCGAGCCAAGCTTAATCATACCAAACTTTTCCCCGCGGCTCACCGCCTGCCCGGGCCGCAGGGCGCAAACGATTCGCCGAGCGATCAGCCCCGAAATCTGCCTCACGGCAAACCGCAGCCCGGGCCGGTCGGCGTCCTCGAAGCCGATCCACATGAACTCGTTCCGCAGCGCGCTCTGGGGGTTGAGGGCGTTGAGAAACTCCCCCGGCTTATAATGCATGGCCAGCACCCGCGCGGCTCGCGGCGCTCGGTTGAGATGTACGTTGAAGATCGACAGAAAGATGCCAATGCGCACCGCCGGCCCGTCGAGAAAGTCGTAATGATCCACCTCCATCACTTCCACGATCGTGCCGTCGGCGGGCGACACGATCGCGTCAGTGTCAGTCGGCACGACGCGGCGCGGATCGCGAAAGAAGTACACGAGCCAGGCCAGCGCCACCAGCGGCGCCACAGCGGCCCAACACCACGGCGGCCCGGGCGATCCGATGACCAGCGACAGGGCCGCTAGCGACCCTCCCAGGATCAGCAGCTCGGCGAGGCCCCATCGAGTCACTGGCAGTCGATCGCGCCAGCGGAATGGATCGTCTTGGGGAGCCCAGTGCGCCGTGCACAGGTTGGAGCAATACTTCAGGTCGCGCGGATCGAGAATCTCCCAGGCGCACCCGTCACATCACCTTGCCGCAGCTCGGCCATTCGCGTCACGTAACCCTGCCGAAACCGCTTGAGATACGCCCGCCGCAACCGTCCCCATGCCAACTCGATGCTGTAGCACTCCCCCCCGCCGGGTTGCACGCTGCGGATGTTATCGGGAAGTTTGAGGTCCATGACGGCGCCGATAAAAAGAATTGTTCTTGCCCGTGCCATCGACTCCGCCAATGCTCGTGCTCCTGCCCATCGCCGGCCGAACTAATGACACACGACGGACTTGAGTCACGAGTCTGGCGTTAACCAAGTATCGGACAAGTGTCAAACCACTCGCGCTGTTGCGCTGCCATCCACTCGCTGCACTCGACGGGACCCCATAGTCCCGGATCGTACATATAGAGCGTCGGCCGATCACTCGCCTGCCACGCCTGGAGAATCGGATCGCACACCCGCCAAGCGGCTTCCGCCTCGTCGGCTCTGGCGAACAAGCTGGCGTCGCCTTCCAGCGCGTCCAAGAGCAGCCGTTCGTAGGCCTCGGGCATGGCGCGGCGAAACTCGCGCTGGTAATTGAAGCTGAGCTCCGTCTGTCGGAGCTTCATCCCGGCGTCCGGAACCTTGGTTTGAAAATGAACCTGAATTCCCTCGGCGGGCTGCACTTGCACGATCAGGCGGTTGGCCGAGGCGAGTCCTTGCGGACTGTCGCGGAACAACCTATGGGGTGGCTCGCGGAACTGTATGACAATCTGCGTCGTACGGCACGACATCGCCTTGCCGCTCCGCACGTAGAACGGAACGCCCTGCCACCGCCAGTTGTCGATCGACAGCTTTAGCGCCGCAAATGTGGCCGTGCGCGTCGTGGGCGACACGCCCTCGGACGCCGAGTAGCCCCGGTACTGCCCGCGCAGCGTGTCGGTGCGCACCTGGTCTGGCTCCATCGGCCGCATCGCATGGAGCACTTTCACTTTCTCGTTGCGGATGGAATCGGCTTCGTACCGCGCCGGCGGCTCCATGGCGGTGATCATCAAAAGTTGCAGCAAGTGATTCTGAAACATGTCGCGAATCACCCCCGCCTTGTCGTAGTAACCGGCTCGTTTGCCGACATCGACCTCCTCGGCCACGGTGATCTGCACATGGTCGATGAAGTTGCGATTCCACACAGGCTCGAAGATGGCGTTGGCAAACCGCAGCACCAACAGGTTCTGCACCGTCTCCTTGCCCAGGTAGTGGTCGATGCGATAAACCTGCCGCTCGCGAAAGACCTTGTGCACGGCCTGGTTGAGCTGCTCGGCGCTGGCCAAGTCCGTGCCGAAGGGCTTCTCGATCACCACGCGCCGCGGCGCGACGTCCTCGCACGACAACTGACAGCATCCAAGCCGCTCGACCGCAGGCTCGTAAAACTGAGGCGCCGTGGCGAGGTAATAGACGCGCGGGCTGGGGATGCCCTCTTCAATCTCATTGAGAAATTTTCCGAGAGTTTCGAAATCCTTCGTCTCGCCGATGTCGCCGGCGTGGTAATACACGTTTTGGGCGAACGCGTCCCACTTGGCATCGTCAAACGCGTCCTCGGCAAACTTGGCGGTGCTGTCCCTCAATTGGGCCCGCCACTCGTTGTGAGAGAACGGCGACCGCGAGAAACCCACGACCGACATCCCATCTTTCACCCGCCCCTTCGCGTGGAGCTTGTAGAGCGCCGGCACGAGCTTGCGACTCGTGAGGTCGCCCGAAGCGCCGAAGATAACGAAGGTGGCCGGCATACTTTGACAGTTGCGAAGTTGACGGTTACTTGGGTTGCTTGCGCAAGTCGAGCCACTCGGCGTGAAACACGCCTGGCTTGTCGACGCGCTCAAAGGTGTGGGCGCCGAAGTAATCGCGCTGCGCTTGTAGCAGGTTAGCCGGCAAACGATCGCGGCGGTAGCCGTCGTAATACGCCAAAGCCGCGGAAAACGCCGGCGAGGGGATTCCCAGGTGAGCCGCCGACGACAGCACGTGCCGCCAGGCCTCCTGAGCGTTGTGCACGGCCTTGGTGAAGTAGTCGGCCAGCAGCAGATTCTCGAGCTTGGGGTCGGCGTCGAACGCATCCTTGATCCGGTCCAGGAAGACGGCTCGAATAATGCACCCGCCGCGCCACAACAGCGCACATTGACCAAATTTAAGGCCCCAGTCGTGCTCCGCGGACGCGACCTGCAGTTGGACGAAGCCCTGGGAGTAGCTCACGATCTTTGATGCATAGAGCGCTTGCCGAATTTGCTCGATGAACTTCTTGCGGTCGCCGACGTACTGCGTATCCGCGGGACCCTTGAGCTTCTTACTCGCCCGCACGCGCTGGTCTTTCAGGGCTGACAGCGAGCGAGCGTAGACAGCTTCCGTGACCAGCGTGCTGGGGACGCCCAGATCCAACGCGAGTTGGCTCATCCATTTGCCGGTGCCCTTAGCTCCGGCTTTGTCGAGAATCTTGTCGACAAGAAAACCGTCGCCCTGGTCGTCCTTGACGCTGAAAATGTCGCGCGTAATTTCGATGAGGTAGCTATCCAACTCGCCGCGATTCCACTGGTCGAACACATCGTAAAGCTCGTCGTTGGAGGCCCCGAGCGCTTCCTTCATTAGGAAATAGGCTTCGCAGATGAGCTGCATGTCGCCGTACTCGATGCCATTGTGCACCATCTTCACGTAGTGCCCGGCGCCGCGGGGGCCGACCCACTCGCAGCAGGGGATGTCGTTGTTTGGCCCCACCTTGGCGGCGATCGCCTGAAAGATGGGCTTCACGTGCGGCCAGCACGCCGGGCTGCCGCCGGGCATCAGGCTCGGACCCAACAGGGCGCCTTCCTCGCCGCCTGACACGCCCGTGCCGCAGAAGAGCAGTCCCTTCGACTCCAGGTACTTGGTTCTCCGCTCGGTGTCGGCATAAAAGGTGTTGCCGCCGTCGATGAGAATGTCGCCTTTGGACATCAGCGGCACGAGCGATTCGATTAGCTCGTCGACCGCCGGACCCGCCTTGACCATCATCATCACCTTCCGTGGCGGCTTGAGCGCCGCGACTAGCTCTTGGAGCGAGTGGCAGCCGACAAACTTTTTCCCCTTGGCGCGCCCGGCAAGCAGTTCGTCGACCTTCGCCGTGGTGCGATTGAACACGGCCACGCTGTAGCCGCGACTCTCCACGTTCAGAGCCAGATTCTCGCCCATCACCGCCAGGCCGATGAGTCCGAAGTCGCATTCGCTTTTCATTTCGCCTTCCTCGTAAGATCAGGCCACCGGCCACGGCGGCGCCGCTGGCATGAGCTTATTAAACTCCTCGAGCAGCAGTCGTTGATAGTCCCCCGCGAAGGTCCCGGAGAGAAACCGGTCGATTCCTTCGTCGAAAAGCCGTTGCCAGCTTGCTTCTTCCTGGCCTGGGTTAATGGGGAAGAACAAGCACCCGTTGGCCTCCGCAGCTTTGTAGTCGCCCATAGCGTCGCCAATCATTAGAGCGTGGTCGGCCGCATACCGTCGGGCAACCGCCAGCATTTCCTTCTTCGTCCCCAGCTCTTGCCCGCAGATCGCCCGCACAAACCCCGCGAGGTCATGCTCGTTCCATTCCGCGATGAGCGCCTCGGTCGGAGTTCCTGAGACGACCAGCAGGTCGGCGTCGTCGACCAGCCGCTCCAGGCATTCGCGGACGAACGGAAAGGGCGGCACGCCACTGACCATCGAGGCGATCGCCGCATTGACGGCCTCAGACCATCCCAACGCCCAGCGCAAGTCCGGATCGCCCGTCGCTTCCACCGCCGCCGTCAGCGTTGGGTTGCTTAACTTGGACTCTCGCGCCACCCAGCGCCGCAGACCTTCGGGGTTTGGCACGTCGACGCCTCGGGCCTTCACCTCGGGCCGCCGGCGGAGCCAGTCGAGCTGTTCGACCAGCGCCGGAAAGCGATTCGCCCCGCGGCTCCGCGAGTACAAGTTGACGAACTCCGCCGCCTCGCGGGCGTACTTGCTCGCCCCCTGCAGTCCGTAGGCTTTGATGAACTCGGGAATGAAGCATTCCTTGTGCTTCAACTCCATCGTGTCGAAGACACACCCGTCCGAGTCGATGCCGACGAAGAACTCCCGCTCGGGCTGGAAGTCGGCCAGGGTCATTTGACGGCAATGGTGACGTGTAGGCTCGACGGTCTCATGCAAAGGCGCAGAATGTCGGAAGAACAAGTTTATCTGAGCGGTCTGGCCTTCACAATTGACCGCTATTTCACCTGCGCAGGCGCCCGGGCCTCTGGCGGAGCGTAGCCCGGCAGGGCGCCGACGCGGGCGCGGATTTGGGCGATCATGGCGTTGTATCGCGGGTCGCCCGTGCTGCCGAAGTCGCGAGCAAATTCATCGGCTTGCATATTCTCGCGCAGGTCCGTCACCGAGGGTAGAAAGTCCTCGACCGTAAATCGCTGGGCGACGTCGTCCAGCGACAGTTGGCCTCCCAGCACTGCCTCCGCGAAGCGCACGCCGGCCTCGTTCGCGGTCATGTCGCAGAAGCTGAAGCCGGAACCGCCCTGGGAGTCGCTCAACTCCTTGGCCAGCCCAGCGCCGCGCGCGAAGTCCGACCCGCCCAGCGCGACCAGCTCCGCCGACACTAAGAAATGCCGCGTCAGATCCAATCGCCCGCGCATCGTCGGCTCGCCGACGGCAGCGACGCGTTCGGCTTGCGCCTGCTGTCCTTCGAGCTGGGTTAGCAACGCGCCGGCAATGGGAATTTTGGCCATCTGCACCGGATCGTCCACGGCGGTCGCCAGCGCGATCAGCAGCGCCCGCGACCCAGTGTGCCGTCGCACCTGCTTGGCCGCTAGCGCGGCCTGCCGCACGTACAGATTCGTGAGATCGTCGTTGTTTCCCTTCGCGCCGACATTTGGCGCCGGAGCCTGCTGTTGCTGCTTCTGCCGAAGTTTGGCGACGCGCACAATCTGGGCCAACACCTTTCGCGTATCCTCGACGATGGGTCCAACGCTTGCCGTGGCCGTCAAACGCCGAAAGTTGGCGGTGGCGGGATCGTCAGGAAGTTCGGGTTCCAGAGCTGCGTAGATCTCGCCCATTCGTCGAAGCGTGGCGGGCGAGGTCTCGGAAAACTCCCGCACGCCGTGGCGACGAATTTCCTCGCCCATCATTGCCATGAGAAGCGTGTTGGGCGGGTCGAAGCTGATCTTCGCGTCGGCCGCGCGCTGGCGCCCGGCGGCAGCACGGGCCGCATGATGCTCGCCGCTTGGCGGCTGTGAGTGGCGCCCAGGAAATGGCCCAACTCGTGCACAAGCAAGGCCAGCCGCTCGGATTCGAGCACTTCGCGCGCCCGTTCCTTGATAAGTATGTGGGAATGAAGCGGCCCGCGCGTGCCGCCCATGTGAACGCGGCCGTGCATGATTTCGTACTGGCTGCTGAATCCGATCGCCAATTGGGCCGGCGCCGGCTGGACTTCGCGTTCAAACTCTTCGAGAGAGAGGAAAAAGTCGTGCTCGGCGTCGTTCGAATCCCAGGTTCCCACGGCGACCACTTTCAACCGCACGCCCGCGTGAGCGGCCAGGATGTCCGACGCCCGCGCGATCCGCGCGCGGATCTCCGCCTCCCACACGCTTTGGGGCCGATACTCGTCCTCGTCGACAAGGATTTTGACCGGGATCACGCCTGCCGACTCCAAGTCGACGGTTTCCGGCGCCGCGGCGGGCCACGTCCGGCCGGGTGATTCTCCTAGGGGAATCCTGGCCACCCGAAGCGGAGCCCCGGCGGCGACTGGCGCCACGTAATAGGCGCAGCCAGCGTCCAGCGGAATCTCGCGCTCCGTTCCCGGCGGGTTGGCTCGCACGCGCACTCCCCGCTCGGCAAAAATCGGCTGTGACTGGCCGGCGGCAAGCGACACCGGCCGCAGCTTGCCGTCCACCGCCGCCGTAAGCGCCACCGTCTCCTTCGTGCGATTGGCCAACACGACGACCGCCGCCCGCGCTGTGTTACCCGTCATCAGCCACGCCGCCGCGCACAAGCAAACCGCGCGGCGCAGGTCAGGTACGCCAATTCGATATCTGTGCGGCGCGACAAGGCGTTCGACTCGATTCAAGGGCAATGTCAATTCCTCCGCACGTCGACTGGAAAATCCGACCTACGCTAGCTGCAACAACTGTTCGAGCTCTTGCATGGCAAACACATCGCGGTCGCGGCCCGCGGCGGCCAGCGCCGCTTGCAGGTTGTGCAGCATTCGCGCCAACCACTGCCGGGGCGTCGCCCGTGCCAACAACTCTGGCTTGGGATCAACCGCTTGCCCCGTCGCCTCGGCGATTCGTGTAAACGCCTCCGCCTGGTCGAGGGCCCCGCCACCGTAAAACGGGTCGACGTACATGGACCGCTTTCCGCCATCGAGCTCGACTTCGGCCAAAAAATGTCCCGGTGCGTTCACCCCATGGACGACCAGTCCCACCTCCGCCGCGACGCGCTGATATACCAATACTAACGCAATCGGCAGCCCGCGCCGCTTCCGCAGCACGTCGGGCAAGTAGCTATTTGTTGGATTGTAGTAGTCCTCGCGGTTGCCGCCAAAACCGGCGACCTCAAACATCACGTCGTGCAAGTGAGCCAGCACTGCGTCGGCCGCGCCCGATGAAGCGCCTGCCCGCACCGCCGAGGCCAGCTTGTCGATCGTCGCCTCGCCCGCCAACAGCTCGGCCTCAGGGAGTTCGTGTTGCGCGATGGCCCATGCGGCGCGAAACAGGCCCTGGGCCGTGTCGATCGTCGGCAAGCCTGTGGCAAACGCCCGAAAGGCGTCGGCCGGCAATAGGCGCAAGTGGGCATAGGCTTATCGTTCGCCAAGTCGCGCAGGCAATCCGGGCAGAGTGTGACGGCTCGCCAAGCGGACCGTGATGCCATGCCCGTCTACCGTTGCAGTCTCGCCAGAATCTGATAGGATTCAAGGTCTCAACTTTGCGTACAAACTACGCACCTCAGCGCCGATGGCCGTCATGCGGCTGCGGAAAGCGAGGGCGTTGTGGTTTTGTGTTCGTCCTTGAAATGTCTCACCAAGGCACTCGTTAGTTTGGTGTCGCGTCCGCCGTCGATTGATATGCTCCTGATCTTGGTAGCCATGATCGCCTGGTTGCTAACGGCTGCCTCTGCCGTTGGTTGCGGGTTCGCTCCGTACGGCGAGTCGCCGTGGGGAGAAGCGAGCATCCTTCGTCGCCGTCGGTGCAAAGCTTTCAGCCAGCGGCTGGCGGCTTTGCTGGGAAGCGCCTCTGGCTGTCCACAGTATGCTCTGGCTGCGACTTGGGCTCGCCCAATTCCTTGGGCCCGCCCAGCTCCCCGCCCGGTGGAAACGGTCAGCCGACCGCCCACCAGGGGCGGCCGCTTTGGCAGTCCTTAACGCACACCTGCGATCGACGAGTCCTTAGGCCCGTCCGCTCCCATCCCGAGCGGCGCGGCCAGCTAGACATTTCTCGCGTCGGGCTCATCCGCCACTTCCGCAAAGGATTGCGGAAAGGCCCGCTCCAGGCCAGCGCCGTCTCCCGCACCGCTGCATGCTGTCGCGCTGCATCTCCCGCAAGGGATCGAAAGCAACGCATGACCTCTCCACTCGCGGCCATCCTCCTATGGCTACCCCCCCTGGCGGCTCTCTCCGACGGAGCGGTCATCACCCTCGTCGCCGTCGTGGCCGGCGGCATGGGCATGGGCCTGATCAAACTGCTGGATTACCTTCGCAAACGCGACGCCGATCAGCGAAGCGGCCCAGATCATCGAGCGGGCCGAGATCGAGGTATCGTCGCGCCGCAAGGAAGCCGCCGTCGAAGCCCGCGAGATGGCTCTCAAGGAAAAGGCCAAGCTCGAATCCGAAAACGAGGAGGTGCGCCGCCAGCTTCACGAGCGCGAACGCAAGCTCGACAAGTCCGAGGACGCCGTCCAGAGCCGCGCCGACCAGCTCGCCAAACAGGAGAAAATGGTCGAGAGCAACCAGCGCCGCCTGGCCGAGAAGCTCGACGACGCCAACCGCCGCCAGAAGGAGCTCGACGATCTCTTGGACCTCGAGCGCCAGACCATGCATCAACTCAGCGGGTTGAGCCGCGAGGACGCCGAGACCAAGCTCTTGGCGCGGCTCGAAAAGGAGCTGATCCGCGAGCAAGGAGCCCTCATCCAACGCTACGAACGCGAAGCGGTCGAGAAGACCCAGACCAAGGCCAAGGAGATGCTGATCACGGCCATCCAGCGGTTCGCCGCCGCCCACACGGCCGAGAGCACTACCAGCACGGTCGACATCCCCAACGACGAAATGAAGGGCCGCATCATCGGCCGCGAAGGTCGCAACATTCGAGCCCTGGAAAAGGCCACCGGCGTCGATGTGATCATCGACGACACGCCGGGCGTAGTCATCGTCAGCGCCTTCGACCCGGTCCGCCGCGAAATCGCCCGCATCTCGCTCAACAAGCTTATCGCCGACGGCCGCATCCACCCCTCGCGCATCGAGGAGCTGGTCGCCGAGACGGAGAAAGAGATCGAAGGCGAAATCCGCCGTTTCGGCGAGGAAGCCCTGCAGGAGGCCCAGGTGTTCGGCGTCAACGCCCGCGTGACCGAGCTCCTGGGCCGGCTCCGCTACCGCACCAGCTACAGCCAGAACGTGTTGCGGCACTCCATCGAGGTGGCGTTCATCACCGGCATGCTGGCCGAGGAGATGGGCATGGACGGCGAGCTGGCGCGTCGCGCCGGCCTGCTGCACGACATCGGCAAGGCCGCCGATCACGACCTCGAAGGCGGCCATCCCAAGATCGGCGCCGACCTGTTGAAGCGGTTCGGCGAAGGTCCCGAAGTGGTCCACGCCGCCCTGGGGCACCACGACGAAATCATCCCTGAGTATGCCGTACACCGTGCTGGTCGCCGCCGCCGACGCCGTCAGCGCCTCCCGACCCGGCGCCCGCCGCGAGACGCTCGACCGTTACATCAAGCGGATGCAGGAATTGGAAACGATCGCCACCGGCTTCGCCGGCGTCGCGCAGGCGTTCGCCATTCAAGCTGGTCGCGAGGTGCGGCGTGATCGCCAGCGCCCGCGACACCACCGACGAATCGGCCGCCAAGATTTGCCGCGACATCGCCCGCGCCTTCGAGCAGCAGCTCACTTACCCCGGCGAGATTAAGGTGACGCTCATCCGGGAAACGCGGGTGAGCGAGACCGCCCGTTAGTCGCGGCAGGCGGAATTGACAGGATAACAGGACTTTCAGGATCGACAGGATAGGATATTGGATTGAGAACCGGCTCCGGTCCTCATCCTGGAGATCCTGCACATCCTGTTATCCCGTCCATTCAGCGCTGGCTTGTATGCGACTCTTGTTCATTGGCGACATCGTGGGACGCCCTGGCCGTGACATCGTCACGCGCGCCGTGCCGCTGCTGATTCGCCGCGGCAGGTCGATCTGGTCGTCGCCAACGCCGAAAACGCGGCTGGCGGCTCCGGTCTTACGCCTGAAATCTACAAGGATCTCATCGCCGCTGGCGTCGACGCCATTACTCTCGGGGATCACGTTTTTCGCCGCAAGGAGATTTACCCGATCCTCGAGCGGAACTCGAACATCGTTCGCCCGGCCAACCTCCCCGAGGAAGCCGTTGGCCGCACATGGGTTGCCGTCCCAGCCCGCGACGGCACGAGAGTCGGCGTTCTCTGCTTGCTGGGCCAGCTTTATATGTCGCCGGCCGACAGCCCGTTTCGTACCGCCGACCGCGTGCTGGCTGCCATGCCTGCCGATGTGCGCGTGCGATTGGTGGACTTTCACGTCGAAGCCACGAGCGAGGCCCAGATGATGGGCCGTTACCTCGACGGTCGCGTTTCTGCCGTGCTCGGCACGCACACCCATGTGCCGACGGCCGACGAATGCATTTTCCCCGGCGGCGCTGCTTTTCAGTGCGACGTGGGCATGACCGGCCCCTTCAACAGCATCCTCGGACGCCGCATCGACCGCGTGCTCGAAACCCGCCTGACGGGTCATCCCACTCCGTTCGACGTCGCCACCGACGACGTTCGGCTGTGCGGCAGCATCGTCGACGTCGATCCAGACACCGGACTGCGCCACGGCGATTGAGCGTCTCTGCGTCCGCGAGGCCGATCTTCCCGCTCTCGAAGCTAGCACTGCCTGACGCCGGCCATTGCGCGTGTTGGACTTGTGAGGGTGCAGCCTGCGGTTTGTTTTTAGGCGGCGGTCTGATAGCTGCGTGTTGGGTGGAGTCGTCGGTGTCGACGTTTCCAAAAGTGGCGGAGGGGTTCGGTGTCGCTGAGGCCGTCGGCCGCCAGTTGCAGCAGCGGCTCGGCGCCTTGGTCCCAGAACTTCTCGCTTCCTTTGACGCGGCGGTTCATCTGTTTGATCGTCGACTCGATCGCGGCGGACGTCATCGGCAGGCCCTGCCGGCGGTAGGCGGCGTAACTCATGCGCGGCTGCTGATTCGTGAGATACCGCAGCGCTTCGGCGACGATCCGCCGCGGCGATGTTTCCGACTCGTTCTCGACGGGCGCTCCCAGTTCCTGCGATCGGACGGTCAGCGCCGCCAACAGCGGCGCGACGCTGCCTTCCCACAGCCATTGGGCCCACTGGCGATGCGCCGACCAACCTTCCGCTGGGCTCCGTCCGGCCAGCGCCGCCGCGTAGACGTAACAGATCGCGTGGGTGAAATCGAGGATCGGCGTATAGTGAGAGAAATGTTTCTGGTGAACGCTCCAGTTGGCCGCCGCGCCGTCGGCCACGAACGCCTTCCGCGGCGCTGCGTGAAAGCCCCGCGCGTAAGCGGCGGCGACCAGCCGCGGGCCGAACCGCTCGGCCCCTTGCCGCGTGGCCACGACGCTTCGCAGCAGCGGCGTGGGCCGCGCGACGCGGTCCTGCGGCGCGTCGTCGGAAGGTTCTTCGAGAGCTTCGTGAGCGGACGAAAACCCCTTGATTTCTCGGGCCAACTCGTCCATGCGTCCCGGGTCGACGAAGGTCGCCGGAATCGTCGGGCAAGGATCGACGGCCTGCTCCGCGCTGGTCATGCTCAACAAGCAGCCCACCAGCGTCTCGCGCCAATGGCCCGGGGCCTTCTCGTCGCGCAGCGACTCGTCACGAGAGCGGATTTGGATCCGCCCGCCGTCCATCATGACGCACGCCACCGGCGGAACGCGCTCGGTCGGAGGGGTGCGCCGCGCAGGCAGCGGCAGGTCTTGGTACGCCGCCGCTTGCGCCTCCATCTCGGCGACCCGCTCGCGGCCAATCCGCTTGGTCCACCGCTGCACCCGTTCGCGCGAGACCGAGAGCTCCGCCAGCGCCTCCAGGTCCTTCGTCGCTTGAACGAAGGAGGCCGACTGCGAACCGGCGTAGACCACCTTCGCCAGGCGCTGGGCGTGAAGGGACAGTCCGGTTCAACGCCCAGGGCGCTGGTCAGCGGGAAAAAAAGCCCGGCGGCAGCCGGGGCAGTAATACTCCGGTTCGACGATCCTCGTCGGTCCGCGGCGGGTGACGAGTTCCCGCTGGCGGGCTCCGCGACAGCGCCCCGGCTGGCCGCACGTCGGACAGTCCGCGTCCTGGGGAGCGGGCCGATCGAAGGACCGTTGTTTCACGACTTCCGCCGTTAGCGCATCGGCGATCTCGATCGCCTGATTCTCGATGGCGTCCAGCCAGCAAACCCCCTGCGACTCGTCGACTTCGGGCGCCTCCTCGCACAACTGCCGGGCCATCGCCGCGATCCGCCCCTGAACTTCACTGCTAATCGCCATCCTTGGCTCCTTATTCTCGCCAGCTTCTCGCCGCCGGCACTTCCTCCCCCTGAAAATCTCCTCGCTAGCTTCTACACCATTCGCCGCCACGCGCAAACCGCAGGCTGCACCCGACTTGTGACCTGCGAACCACTTCGCCTTGTGCCTCCTTGGCGCCGTTGCTACCCTTCGCCGCCCAAATCGCGGCGATTTTGTGGGGCGACCCGATGGACCAACGCCCCGTGATCCCGCCGCGAGGCAGGCTGCTGCTGGCCGCGATTGGCCTGGCGGTGGGCGGCGCGCTGACAACGGCGCGCACTCTCACCCCCGACCCCCGCGGCTACGGCACGCACGAGCAGTTGGGATGGGCGCGGTGCTGGTTTCGCACTTGGACCGGTCGGCCGTGCCCCACTTGCGGCATGACGACCGCCTGGGCGTACGCCGTCCGCGGCCGGGTGACCGAAGCCATCGCTGCCAACGCCGCCGGCGCCGCCGCTTGCGGGCTGGCGGTCCTGGCAACCCCCTGGCTGCTGGCCTCGGCCGCCCTTGGACGTTGGTTCGGCATGCGACCCACGCCACAACTCGTGCTCTGGATTGGAACCGCCGCGTTGGCCATCATACTCCTCGACTGGGCCCGACGCCTCATCATCAACTAGCAAAACATAAGCGAGCCGGGTCGTCCCCGACCCCGGCGCTCCCAAGGAAAGAAGCATGGACCGCGCTTTCCCATCCGCCCGTCACTGGGCCCCTGTCGCGCTGGTGGCCCTCGGCCTGGCGACCTCGACGGGCTGCATCTCTTCGCTCTTAGCCACCGGCATCTACTACTGGCAGGGCGGCAACGTCATCCCCGCCGAGTGTGACGCGCTTGAGAACGAGCGCGTCGTCGTCGTTTGCCGGCCGCCCGCCTCCCACGAATACCGCAACGCCGGCGCCAGCCGCGCCATCGGCGCCAGCGTATCGGCCATGCTCGAGAAAAACGTCAAAGGCATCGACATCGTCAGCCCCAAGGAAGTCGACAACTGGGTCGACGAGCAAGACTGGGAGAACTTCAAAGATCTCGGCCGCGCCGTGAAAGCCACCCGCGTCGTGTACATCGAGCTCGACGACTTCGACCTGTACAAGGGCACCACCTTGTACCAAGGCAGCGCCGAGGTCAACGTCTCGGTCTACGACATGGACGAAAAGGGCAAACTCATTTGGGACCGCCGCCTCGGCCAAGTCCTCTTTCCGCGAAATAGCGCGATCCCTGCCGCCGATAAGCCGGTGCAACAGTTCGAACGGCAATTCGTCGATGTGATCGCAATCCAAATCTCCGAGTACTTCTACAAGCACAATCCCAACGACAGCTTCGCTCTCGACGCCGTAGCGAGTAACTAAGGAGCTGTCACCTCTCAGCCGTCGGATAGCGAGCCGGGTCGTCCCGACCCCGGCGGTTCTGCGCTCTCGCCTCTCCTCACAACGGCGGCGGATCGCGCCTCGCGGGCCCTGGCGGCGGCTCGGGCGGCGGCCGCCTGGCGCCATCGCCTTCCACAATCGGCGGCAGGCGTGTGAACCCCTCGTCCCACCGCCATCCCAACGGCGTTGCCAACTCTCGCTGGGCGTAGAGCGCCCACGGCGTGCCCGGATGATCTCGCTCGACGCGCTCGAGGCATTCTCGCGCCTGCGCCGACATTTTCTCCAGGCTGGTGTCGGCGTAGTCATTGGCCGCCCGTAGGATCCAGGTGTTGTGCCGCTGGTCCTTGAATGGCGTTCCCTGCTTCACCTCGGCGAGCATCATGTTGTAGCCGTCGGTGCGAGTTTTGACCGCCAGCGCCCGCCCGAGCGCCAGGTCGTACCCCGCCTGCCACCGCGCCTCGGTCTCCAGCGCGATCCTCCTCGCCAGCCAGCAGCGTCCGGCAGATAAGATCGATCTTGGGCGCCACGATCGCCGCGGAGCGTTGCGCGAGCGACAGCTCCCGCGCTAACTCAGCCTCGTCGCGTTTGGGGAACCGCAGCCGCACGTCCTCCAAGGGCGAAGTCCACGATAGCTGCGCCGCCTCCACCAACGCCCGCCGCGCGGCGTTGCCCTGAAGTTGCCGCAGGTACTCGCCTGACGGCACGTAGTCGGGCTGATACCGGCGCATGACGTCGGGATCGAAAAAAGCCGCAAAATGCGCCGCCAGATTGTTCGTTTCCGCCTCCGACACGGTGCGTCCCACAACCCGGTTGGGGTGGGTCGAAAAGTACAAACCCCCCGTCTCGTAACACAGCCGCGTCAGTGCGTAAGGGCCGAAACCGGAGTCTAGGAGCTCCTCCTCGCCCCGATCGGCAAACCGCAGCTTTAGCAGCTCCGGCATCGCCGACTCGGGCCCCAGCCGCACGGGAACCCATTGAGGCCGCTGGTCGTAACGCGGGTCGGGATCGATCCATTTCACATACGCCAAATCGCGGCCAAATGGCGCCGGCCGGCCCACCACGTACACTGGCATGGCAAATTTACGACACAGCTCGGCCGTGGCGTCCAGCGCGTCGGCGTCGTCGCCCGCCTCGTCGGTGAATACTACTATCATCACCCGCCGCCGGCCGTTCTTCGCCGATTCGTAAGTGCGAAACTTATTGGCCGCCGTCGCCACCGCGGTGAATACATTTTCTGTGCCTGTCTCATCGTCCTCGATCGCCTCGACCGCCGCCTCGACCTCGGCGAAGCGCTCCGCCGGCTTGGGCGTCAGCAGTCGCGGCGTCGCCCCGAACCCTATGACCGCCGTTAACAAAGACGTGTCCGAACTGCCCGTCTCGCTCGCCCCTCGCTCCTCGTCCCTCGCCCGTTGCGCAATCGCCAATTCCACATAAATTCGCCGGAATCGCTTCAGGATCGCCGCCCGCTCGCCGCGCAGGCTGCCCGATTGGTCGAATAGCCACGCCACGAGCGTCGGCCGCTGCTCGAGCGACGCGAGAATCTCATGCGTCAACCGGTCGACCGCCCCCGCGGCGCCGGTCACTCCCACGCTGCCGGCGCCTTGCACGGGGATCGAATCCAACAGCTCCGGGCCCTGGAGCATATTGAGGTCGACGCTCATCGATGCCGCCTCGCCCGCCTCGGCCACGACCTCAAACTCGCGGCCCACCAGCGAGTCATCGTCGAATTGCGGCGCCGATCCCAGGGCCGACAGCTCGCCCAGCGCCGACAGGGCCCCCACGGCCTCGTGCGGCTGATCGCTCGAGACGAACTCCTGCAGTGGGCTGGGTAGCGTCTGATCTTCAAACACCTCCAATGGCGAGAGGTCGACCCTGTGGCCCGTCGGCAGCGACAGCGACAGGGCCGCCAACGCGGTCAGAGCCGCCACATGCGCTACGACGCTTGCCGCCCAAGCCGCGGACTCGCGGTCCACCAGCGGCGCCCGCTCAAAGGATGCGGGGTCGACCGGTCTCGATGCCGACTCGTCGGTAGTCGACGCAATTTGAGCCATCCCAAGTCCATCCCGTTCCGGTCCGCGGCGCGTGCGGCGCGGGCGCCAAGCTCACGTCGGCGTGAACATGCCGACCTGGATGCCCTCTGTCGATTGTCGTCCCAATTCCCACGCCCGGCAAGCAAAGTCCTTTGTTGGAGTCGGCATAACTTGGCGCCCGCGGTCCGTTGCGCCGCTTTTCCAATGGAAGTCGTCGGCCCCATTCGAGATAATAGAGTCAAGACGCCGCGGCCCCACCGCGGGACCCCGCCGGCCCGACGACAATTAACCGCAGCCCGAATAATTCGTACTTTCGCACACCCATGCACGTTGCACGCACGTTCCTTTCGCCCTGGTCTTGACAGTTTCTCTGGCGATTTCGCTGGCGTTGCCTGGTGTGGCGGCCGCTCAGTCGAGCCGCGCGCTGCAGCCCGAGGACGTCGCCCTTACGACCAAGGACGGCGTGCAGCTCAAGATCACCTATTACCCCAGCTCGGCCGGACAGCAGGCTGTCCCCGTAGTCATGCTGCACGACTTCAACGAGACCCGCGCTGTGTTCGAGCCATTGGCGCGCCAGTTGGCAAGTCCCGGCGGTGGATTCGGCGAAGCGGCGCCCGAAGGCGCGGCCGTCAACCGCTCGCGGGCAGTCGTCACCGTCGACCTCCGCGGCCACGGCGACAGTAAGACCGCGTTCGGCCCCGGCGGCGAAGCCGTGAAAGTCGACGCTCAACGCCTGGACGTCGTGGACTTTCAAAATATGGTGCTCCAAGACATGGAGGCGGTGCGTAGCTTCCTCGTCGACCGCAACGACGCTGGCCAGTTAAACCTCAATAAGCTGTGCCTGGTGGGTTCGGGGATGGGCGCCAATGTGGCTGTGCTCTGGGCCGCCAAGGATTGGGCTACGCCGCCCTTGCCCGTGCGCAAGCAAGGGCAGGACGTGAAGGCCCTTGTGCTCGTCTCGCCCCGCTGGAACTTTCGCGGGCTGGCCCTGGTCGAAGCGCTAAAGTTTCCACCCATTCAGCAGCAATTGGCGGTGTTGCTCGTCTACGGCGCCGATGACCGCAAAGTTGCCGACGAGGGTAAGAATATCGATAAGATCTTCGCTCGCTATCACCCCGCGCCGCCTCCTGACCAGGCGGGGCAAAGCGACTACGCCGTGTTCGCACCCCACACGAAGCTGCAGGGGTCCGAACTGTTGAACAAGCGCCAGTTCAGCGTGGCGCCCAAAATCGCCGGCTTCATCGAGGCTCTACTGGGCCGCCAAGATTTCCCGTATGTCCCGCGGGTTAAATAAACCCAGCGGCGTCGCCCGACCCCTGACGCTCAACTCGTCGCCGCGCGCCATTAGGCGACATCCCGCATCAATCCTCTTCCCCAGGGGCAACGGGCAACTGCAATTCGGCCCCAATCGGCAAGAGGTGCGGGTTCGTTAACACGTCGCGGTTCAGATCAAAGATCTCTAGCGCCCGACCTTCGTCGCCCATATACCGCTTGGCCAACCGCTCCAACGTATCGCCGTTATGCACGACGTGAACGCGGCGCACCAGTTCGACTCGCTCGGCCTTGGCCTCGTCATTCGCCGTGCTGTAGGCCGGTCGTCCGTCTGCAGGGCCGCCGAGTGATCGGTTGGACACGGCCGCAGACCCCGATGCCTCCGCGGGGCGGCTATCACCCGCCGCGAGGGTGGTGAGGCTTGCCATGCTCGCCGGCGCCGCTGTTTGGGCTTGGGGCGAGAATTGCGGGCCGAGCGTCAGAGCCGTCGTGGGCGTTATGGGGTTAGCAGCCGCCGGCGCTGCGACTTGCGTCTCGCTCGTTCCTGTCCGCCGCAGCGGCCAGGCCAGCATCAATCCAATCGCCAGCACGGTTCCGGCCGCCGCTAATTTCTTCGTTCGGCTCACCACGGCAAGAGACCTCGCCAGCGAACGCCAAAAGGCAAGCCGCGTTCATCGGCTCGTCGAGGGGCAGCCCCCCTGTTTCAGCTTCGGAGCCCACCCGGTCGACGATTGAGCGGAAGTCGCCGGCTCTCCAGCAACGCGGCGCCGAGGCGCCGGTTGGCGCCTTTGGGGCAAGATATTCCGCTCGACGGGCGGCGTCGCGTACGATGCGCCGACTGACTCATGCCGCCTTGGATCTGGCGGCCCGAGCCGCCGCCGCCTCGGCCCGGTCGGTCATCCACAGCAGGATCGGCGCGGCAATGTAAATCGAGCTATATGTACCCACGATAATGCCCGTCCACAAGGCAAAGGCAAATGCGTGAATGCCCTTGCCGCCGAGAATGTACAGTACGGTGACCGACATCAGCGTTGTCAATGACGTGAGCAATGTCCGCGACAGCGTTTGATTGATGCTCGTATTGACAATTTCGCCGGTAACCCTCGGACTCTTGCCCTTCACCTCGCGGATCCGGTCGAACACCACGATAGTGTCGTTGAGCGAGTAGCCAATGAGCGTCAACAGCGCCGCCACCACGGGCAAGCTGAGCTGAAATTTGTCGATCATCAGCGCGCGGGCCAGCGGCGGCACGTAGTCGACCAGGTACGCGGACAATGCCACCAACCCAAAGCTGATAAACGAATCGTGTACCAGCGCGACAACCGCCGCTAGGCCGTACATGACGCCGTTGAACCGAAACCAGATGTAAATGATGATCCCGATGAAGCAGAGGACGGCCGCCGCGACCGCGCTGGTGGCCATCTGCTTGGCGACGCGCCCGCCAATCTTGTTCGAAAGCGGAAAGACCGGCTTGGTTTCCATCTTCGTCTTCAACCGGTCGAGCACCCCCTGGGCCTGCTCCGGCGACTGCGCCAGCTTCAAATCCCACTCCGGGAAGTTTCGCTCTGTGCCCACCGTGTATTCGGGGTTCGACAAGCTGTATTTAGCATCAGCATGGCCGGCGGCCGCGAGCGCTTCCTTGAGCATCTCGTCGAGCGTGACAAAGTTGACGCCGCCCGAGGCGCCTTCGGTTTCATCGACGCTGAATTTGAGCTTCGCCGACGTGCCTCCGGCAAACGGGTCAGGTTCGCCGCCGGCGGGCGCTGCGGTGGAAGCGGGACCAGCATCGCTCGCTGCGGGTGTCGCATCGCTCGCTGCCTCCGTCGCGTCGCCACTTGCCGGCGCCGGGTTGCCAGCCGGCTGTGCCCCGCTGCTCGCCGGCGCGGGAGCGTCGCCCTTGGGGGTCGCCGCAGGCGCGTCTGGAGCACTGGCCGGCGTCGCCGGTTTTGCATCCGCAGGCTGATCCTCAGCCTTGGCGCCGGCGTTGGCTTGCAGCAAGGTCAGGTATCCCAACGGCGCGGGCAGCGACGACGGCAGCGCCACCGCTACGTCGCCAAACCTGGCGGCGCCCGCGTTGGCTTGAATTGCAGTAAGACCCGCCACGTCGAGGTGATAAGTCTTCAACTTGCCCGTGAACGTTTCCGCCAGCATCTCTTCGACTTTCGCAATGTCATCATTTGTCGTCGTCACCGTGTAGCGCGTGCCGGTTTCATCCATGGCCACCAGAGTCGCATCGGACAGCGGCGTACCCCGCAAAGCCTTTTCGACCTCGGCATAGTCCATCCGATGGGCGCCGTCGAGCACAAACGTGACCGAGCTGCCGCCCGTGAAGTCGATGTCCAACAGGCTCTTGCCGCGCATTCCGACGGCGACCATGCCGATCGCGATCAGCAACAACGATCCCACAACGCACACTTTCCGCAGCCCCATAAAGTCGATCTTGGTGCCGTGGATCAGCTGCATCATCGTTAGCTTCTTCAGCCAGTGCATCCGCTCGGCCACGTCGAAGATAAGCCGCGTCAGGAACACCGCCGCGTACACGCTCATCAGAATGCCGATGAACAGCATCACGCCGAAACCCTTGACGCTGTCCGGGGCCACCTTGTAGATGACGGCCGCGGTCAGGAGGTTGGCCACGTTGGAATCGAAAATTGTCACCCAGGCCCGCGCGTAGCCGTTGCGAATGGCTTGCCGAAGCGCAGCGCCGCGTTGCAGTTCCTCGCGGATGCGCTCGTAAATCAGCACATTGGCATCCACCGACATGCCCACCGTCAGCACCAGTCCCGCCAGGCCGGGCAGCGTAAAGGCGCCTTTGATCAGCACCATACAACCCAGGATTAGCAGCATGTTCGAGGCCAGCGCAAGGCACGCCACCAAACCAGCAAACCGATAGTAGATCGCCATGAATACGGCAACGACCGCCAACGCGACGGTCAGCGACAGCTCGCCCTTTTCCACGGCGATCTTGCCCAGCGTCGGGCTGATGTTGGCGCGGCTGATCGGCGTCTTATTAAGCGCCGCGGGCAGGCTGCCCGCATTGAGAATGCCCACGACGAAGTTCACTTCGTCTTCGGTCATCGACCCGCCGCTGATCCGGCCCCGATCGGTGATCTTGCTCTCGATCGTCGGCGCCGACAACAGACGATGGTCCAGCAAAATGCCCAGGCCGTATTTTTCGCCAGAGGCGTTGGGCAAGTGATTTTGGGTGAGCTGGCCGAACCGAAAGGCCCCTTCCGAATTAAAGGTGAATTCGACCTCGGGCCGGCCGTTTTCGTCGTTGCCCGGGGACGCCGATCGGAGAAAGTCGCCGGTCACGTCCAAGCCGTCGTCCATCATCACCAGTGCCTGCGGCGTCTTGCCTTTCAGCCGCGTGACCAGGCCGCGCGCGCGGGCCTGTTCGACGTCGCCGAACTCGGGTTCGTCGTATCCCACCCAGCGGGCCACCTCGCGGCCATCCGACAGCACGACGTCCTGGTTGGGCGGCAAGTGCTCCGCTAGTTCGATTACCGAGTGCATACTGGGAAACCGACGCGATGCGGTAATACGAAACTCGAGGGCCCCGGCCGTGTAAATCTTTCGCTCGATGAAATCGAGGTCTTCCTGATTGGCTTTGGGAATGATGATCTCGATTTCCCGGTTGCCGTATTTGCGGATGGTGACTTCCTTGGTGCCGCTGGGGTCGACGCGCTGGGAAAGGGCGGCGATGAGTCGTTCGATGTTCCCCTCGGCGTCGGCCTCGGCAATGGTGCCTTTCTTGTTGGCGGCGGTCGCGTCGTCTGCTCCCTGCTTGCCGTCCTTGGCGGCGGGCTCGCCAACGGCCCCTTGGCCGCCGCTGTCGGCCAATTCGTAAATCAGCGTGATCCCGCCGCTCAGGTCGGGACCGAGCTTGATCTCACCGGTCCATACCACGACGGCCGCAGCCGCCAGCGAGCCCAGCGCCACGGCAAATCGCCAGCCGTGTTCCGGCATCCGCAGCTTTTTGGCCAGCAGGTTGCCTATGATGGTGGGAATGACCAACAGTGCGATCACCGTCGCCACTCTGGCGACGCCCTGCCACGTCGTGCCCGTTTGCTCGATGAGTTCGGGATTCACCCGTCGCCCGGGGCCGCCGCCCGGGCCCTGCACTTGAGCAAACGCCGGCGCCGCCAGCGCTACGAGCGCGGCCACCAGAAGCGCCGACATCCAAGAGCGCGCCGCAATCGAGCGCCGCCCGGGTTGGCATATGAACGAGTTTTCCATGACCGATGACCTGTCGTATTTTGGCTTTCTTGACCGATGGTCGAATGGCAAATAAATGCGCCGGTCGCCTAACGCGCCCGAGGCGTCTTCCTCGGTCACGACTCTGGCGATGGCGGAAGTGTTTAAGCGAACCTTCGTGCCGGTGGATTCATCGATTCGAACCGTCACAATGTCGGCGTCTCGCTGCACATTGGTCACAACGCCGTGGATGCCGCCGATGGTCACCACACGGTCCTTCTCCTTGAGATTGTCGAGCATGCCGCGGAAGTCTTGGCGCTTTTTCTGCTCGGGCCGCCACAACAGGAAGTAGCCCAATAGCAGCAGGATGCCCATGAGCACGGGAAACGGCAGGCCCGTCGGGGCCGCCGGCTCCGCCTGCTTGGCGTCCTCGGCGAGCAACAGCCAGGTTGACCAGTCTATGCCGCTCATGTGTACCGCCCGTGTCGTCGCCGTCGCGCCTCAAGAGCGAACCGGACGCCGTCGGCGTCCGCAGAGAATCGCTGCCTCGTGGGCCGGAAGTGGGTCCATCCTTGCCAGCCGCGGCGAACAGAGACGGCCCGCTGCGTTTGTGGCGCGATCGGGCCCGTCGCCTGGACGGAAGCGAGTAATCATAAGTCCTATGCCTGTAACCAACAAGGGCGTCGCGAGACGGGTCATGTGCCTGCTCCCCATCCGCGGAGTTTGGCCTCGCGGAACTCCGTAAATTGGTCGGCGGCGATGGCTTCGCGGGCCGCCGTCATCAGCCGCTGGTAGTAGGTCAGATTGTGGATCGACGCCAGGACCGGGCCCAGCATCTCGCCGGCTTGAAACAGGTGACGCAGATAGCCGCGGCTGTGGCGGCAAGCAGGGCAGGGGCAGGTTGCATCGAGCGGCTGGCGGTCGCGCTGATGGGAGGCGTTGCGAAGCCGCAATGGGCCTGCGTCGGTGAAGACCAGCGCATTGCGGCCGTTGCGCGTGGGCATCACGCAATCGAACAGGTCGATCCCGCGGGCGACGGATTCCAAGAGGTCCTGCGGTCGGCCGACGCCCATCAGGTAGCGCGGCCGGTCGGCCGGTAGATGCGGTACGACGGCGTCGAGCACAGCATACATCTCCTCCGGGGACTCCCCGACGCTCAGGCCGCCGACGGCGTAGCCCTGGAACTCCATAGCCACCAGCGCGTGAGCCGCCTGGCGGCGCAGATCGGGATCGAGGCCGCCTTGGACGATGGCCAGGAGCATCTGGTCTCGGCGCGTCGCCGCCTGACGGCAACGCTCGGCCCACCGCACGCTCCGCCACGTGGCGTCGGCCACCAGGTCGGGGGGACTGGGCAGGCCGACGACGTGGTCGAACTGCATGATCGACGTCGGCCCCCAGGCGCTCCTGGATCGCCATCGACCGCTCGGGCGTGAGCTGGATCAGCGCCCCGTCGATGTGCGAACGGAACTCAACACCGGCTTCGGTGACTGCGGTGCGCTCGGCGAGGCTGAAGACCTGAAAGCCGCCGCTGTCGGTGAGGATCGGTCCTGACCATCCCATGAAGTCATGCAGGTCGCCGAGCTCGGCGACGATCTCTTCGCCGGGGCGGAGGGCGAGGTGATAGGTGTTGGCCAGGATCATCTGGGCGCCGGCGCCGCGCAGGCGGTCGGGGTCGACGCCCTTGACGGTGCCCTGAGTGCCCACGGGCATAAACGCGGGCAGGTCGACTTGTCCGTGGGGCGTGTGGAGCGTCGCGCAGCGGGCACGCCGCACTTGGCGTCGACGTGATGGAGCTCGAAGTTGAATGCGGACATATGGCATAAAAAATTAGCCCCCGGTCTGTGACCGGGGGCTACATTGGCGGTGCGCAGTCTTACGGCCGGTTCAATCGCCGCGGAGCTTGAGGTTGTGGATGGTGAGTTTTTCGCGCACTTCGTTCAGGCTGGTGACGCCGAAATTCTTGCACTCCAGCAGGTCGTCGCCCGTGCGGCGGACCAGTTCGCCGACGGTGGTAAGGCCCAGCCGCACCATGCACTTGCGGGCCCGCACCGAGAGGTTGAGGTCGGCGATGGGCCGGTCCAACAGGGCCCGCTCGTCTTCGCTGAGTACGCCGGCTTCGAAGACCGGCTCCTCCTGCCACTTGGTCGCGGCGAACTGGCCCAGCTCGAGGCCCTTGGAGGAGAGCATGTCGCGAATTTCCACGAGCGAGGTTTCGCCAAAGTTCTTGCTGGACAAGCAGCTCCTGCTCGGTCGTCTCGCGTCAGATCGCCCAGCGTCATGATGCCCATCTTTTGCAGACAATTGCGACTGCGGACCGAGAGCTCGAAGTCGGTGACCGGCACGCTGAGAATCTGGGCCAGCCGATCCTGGCGGCGGCGGGCTTCCTCGTCGTAGTACATGTCGCGCGAGGCGTCGGCGTCTTTGAAATAGAGCCGAGCCTTTTCGTGCGCGGGGAAGGCGTCGAGGATGCGCTGGTAGCACTGCTTGGCGCGCTCGAAGTGTTCGATGTCCTCGTACAGCAGGCCGAGGTTGAGCAACGTGCCGACGTTGGTCGGGAACTGCTTCGAGGCGCGCTCGTAGAGCTGGCGGGCGAAGTCGTCGTTGCCGGCGCGGTCGTTTTGCAGCGCCAAGCCGAACAGCACGCCGGGGTGCAGGGGGTCGGAGTCGATCGCGCGCTCCAACAGGGCGACCACTTCGGTCGTGCCGCCTCCGAGTGCGGCGACCGTGCTGGAGCGCTGATATAGGTACTCGGCCGTTTGCTCCACGGCGCCGGAGAGATTGTCGAGAATCTTGAGCGCGCCGGCGGGATCGCCCTTGTAGCGCAGGGCTTCGGCCTTGGCCAGCGCGACGTCGTCGCGGTTGTAGCCGGCTTTCTCGGCCGACTCATACGCGGTCAGGGCCTCGGCGTACTTGTCCTGGGCAAGGTACGCCTTGCCGAGATAGAAGTGGGTCAGCGCGCCGCCGTCGGCGTTGGTGAGCGTCTGGATCGCCTCGGTGTACTTGCCGATGAGGTACTGGCACACGCCGAGGCGTGCGCCGGCGGCGGGCGTCCGGGCCGACTGCTGGCCAAGCTCGAGCGTGGCGTCGCGCAGCGTGCGAAAGTTGCCGTAGTCGGCGGAGATCGCGTGGGCGATCTGCTTGATCTCGTTCGGTCCGAAGGCGGTATTGGAGACGACGGCTTGTCTCAGATCGAAGTCCGCAAGGGCGGGCATGGGTTTTGTCTCGCTTACCAATTCATTGAGGTTCAAAACGAGGCGCGGCGCGGGGCAGTCAACGCCGGGGCGGCGCTCGTGACGAAGGCGCCGAGGCGAGAGCCTCGAGCGCTGGAAGGCTTGGAACGGCCAGGGGTTACGATTAATTTACCGGGCGGCGACTGGATCGGCAATGGCCGGTTGGCGGCGTCGATTTGGCCGGCGACGGGCCGGAGTTTTGACGCGAAAATGCGGAAAACGCGTTTTTTGTGCCAAAACTCGGGAGTTTTGCGAGTCCCGTGCGGCGCCGGAGTCGGCAACCGCCGGAACTCCGACAATCGGTGCGACGGCATTACTCGGTGAGGTTTTGGCATTTGTCGTCGTATCGGCGCTTCGAAGACGAATCCGTGGCGCGCCCGAGCAGGCGGCGGCGACGAACAGGAACACGGCGCATGTTGGCAGGCTGATCTTGGACGGAGGATCGGAAGCAAGGACCATTGTCCGCGATCGCGCGGCCATTTTCTAGCCGGTGAGATGAAAATGCGGGTGAGCCGGACCGACGCCCTTGACGTCGTGGCCACTCAACTGGCAGTGGGCGCCGCGTGTGTGCGGTTCGCGGACGAAAAAGGTGTCAGGAACCTTTTTCCTGCTTTCTGGGTCGCCCCCGGGGCCGCAATGTGCTTTCCAAGCCCAGCCGGCCGATCGCCCGCATCGTCCAGGCTTCGCCGCCGAAGGGCACGCCGCGGTCGACGCTACGGCGGAGTGCGGCCAGCTCCGCTGGGGTTTGCGGTGCATTGACGTAGTCCGTCCAACTGGCCTTCCGCGCCAGCGGCCACGCCGACAAGCAGCGCCCGCTCCTCGGCCGAGCCGTGCAGCCAGCGGTAGAGGCTGCCCCACCGCCACGCTTCCGCCCGCCGCACCAGCTTGGCCCGCAGGGCGTTCCGCTCGACGTACCGGGCCACGGTGTAAAAGTGGTCGTCCGTCTGGATCGGGAACGACTTGAAGCGGCCTTGGTACAGGTGGCCGGCGCCCGCCGAATGGCGATGGGCGTGCCACCGCTGCGTATGGGTGAGGGTCAACCAGCCGACGAAGCGCGACAGCTCGCCGTCTTCTTTCGGCCACACGACGAGATGCCAATGGTTGGGCATCAGGCAGTACGCCAAGAGCCGCGTGCCAGTCCGTTCGACGGCCTCGGCCAGGAGGCGCTCGAAGGACTCGTAGTCGCGGGCGCCGTTAAAGATGGTCAAGCGGGCGTTGGCCCGATTGAGCACGTGATAGGCGTAACCCCCGACGGCGGCGCGATGCGGTCGACCCATCGCAGTAAGATAGCCGTGAAATTAGGCCAAGTCAAGAAAAAGGTTCCTGACACCTTTTCAGCCGCCGAAAGCCTGGGCTACTTGAGGATGCCCAGCACGTTGGTGTAGTCGTCGGTCCACTCGGCGGATCGGTCGGAAGAGACTTCGGCCAGTGGTTCGCCGAGGGCGTGCGCGGCCAGGAAACCCTTATGGCGACTCAGCAGCACCCAGGTAGAGCGCTCGCTAGCCGGCGTGCCGTCGGGTTCGGCGGCGACCACCGTGGCTTCGAGGCCGTAACGGTCGGCGGCGGCGCGAACGACGGCGCCGAGATCGAGGTGCAAATTGGAGATGTGGACCACCAGCACGCCGTCGGGCTTCTTGAGATGCCGGAGGTAGAGGGCGAAGGCTTCGCGCGTGAGCAAGTGGACGGGGATGGCGTCGCCGGTGAAGGCGTCGAGGACCAGGACGTCGAAGTCTTGCGACGACTCGCGCTCCAGGGACAACCGGGCGTCGCCGAGTGCGATCGTGATCTTGGCGCGCGCTGGCGGGCGTCGGCCAGGTACGTGAAGTACCGATCGGCGAAGTCGACGACCTGCGGATTGATGTCGTAAAAGAGAAAGTCGTCGCCGGGCTCGGCGTACGCCGCGAGCGTGCCAGTTCCCAGGCCGACGACGCCGACCCGCCGGGGCGCCGGCTGGCGGACCTGCAGTGCTTTGCCCACGCCGGACCCGGTTTGATAGTACTGGGCGGGAACGCGGCGATTGGCGGTCGCGAGGTACTGGGCGCCGTGCGAGATGCGACCATTGACCAACTGGTAGTACGGGTTGCCGGGGTCGGCAGTCACCTCTTTGACTTTCAACACGCCATAGAAGTTACGCGCCATCGCGATCGCAGCGGACCGATCCTTGTAAGCCTGGCTCCCCATGGCGGTGACGAGTGCCATGAAGAGCGCGGCCATCGCCGCCAGACGCTTGAAGGAGCGACCGTCGTAAAACGCGGAGCCGGGGTCGGTGACCAGTACCGCCACGGCCAGCAGCCACGCGGCGGCGATGCTGAGCTGCAGCTCATATCGATCTTGCAGGGCCAACGGCGCCACGACGGCCGCGAGGAAGCCGCCGAGGGCCCCGCCGGCGGCGATCGAGAGGTAGTAGCTGGTGAGTCGGCCGAGCGCCGGCCGCATGCGGGCCAGCTCGCCGTGGCACGCCATGCCCAGGCACAAGAGCAGCGCCAGGTGGGCGCTCACCTGCCAGACGATGTCGAGACCAGAGCCTTGGTACCAGGTCCACACCACCAGGTAGGAAGCATAGGCCAGCCCGGCGAGCCACGCCCAGCGGCGATACCAACGGTCGCTGTCGAAGGCGAGGATGAACGTAACCAGGTACACGGCCAGCGGCAGGACCCACAGCAGGGGGATCGCGGCGACGTCCTGACAAAGGTAGTTGGTGACGGCCAACAGGGCGACCGAGGCGCAAGCCGGCAGCGCAATCCAGAAAAAGTGTTGCAGCCAGCGGGAGCGGTCGTGGGGGGCGTCCTCGCCTGGCGGCATGGCCTCGGCGATCGGTTGAAGGGGCGTGGAAGACGAGTCGGCGTCTTGCACTGATTCAGCATGTCGACGCGGACGACGACATGGCACTTGGAGCGAGAGCACACCGGCAGCGGTCAGCAGCAGGGCGAAGACGGCGAACAGGATTGACCACGCGGCGCCCTGGCGCGTGACGCCCAGATTGGGCTCGACGAGGAAAGGATAACTGAGCAGGGCCGCCAGCGAGCCGAGGTTCGACAGCGCGTAGAGTCGATACGGCGAGCGACCCGGATTGGCGCGGGCGAACCACACCTGGACCAGCGGCGCCGTGGCGGCCAACAGCAGATAGGGCAGGCCGACAAACGCGGCGAGCATGACCAGGATGTGCCAGGCCGGGAGGTCGCTGCCGTCGGGCTTCCAATCGTCGGCGGGGAGAACGCCGCGGACAGCCAACAGGAGCGTAACCGCCAACAGCAGCCCCGCATGGGCGAGCACTTGCGTGCGAGGCGCCAGGCGGGCAGCGACGAGGTGGGCGTACAGGTAGCCCGCCAGCAAGGCGGTCTGAAAGAAGAGCAGGGCGGCGGTCCAAACGCCGGCGCCGCCGCCAAACCAGGGCAGGATGCGCTTGGCCGCGATCGGCTCGACCTGGAAGAGCAGCCAGGCGCTCAGCAGCGTCGCGACGGCGAGCAGGCGATTGAGCCAGAAGGCGGGTGCGGGCGTGAGCAGGGAGGGCGCCGACATGTCATCTGTATTACTATTCAGCAGAATCAACGCAGGCCGCGCGCATTTTGTCGAAGCAACAGACGTAACTCCAATTCAACATTTTGGTTGCGGCTACGCCGCGCTAGGGTCGTCAGCATCAACTGCAGACGCACCGGAGTTGTCGGCAGATGCCGCAGCTTGGCGAAGATGAGGGGAGAGAATCAATCGCTTGTATTCGAGGCGCGAGGCGCCCAAGTTTACGAGCAGCGCCCATTGGCAGGACCCAGTTCGTTGTGAACCGTAATGCAGGCGCCGATAATGGCATACATCTGCGGATCGCGATTTCCGGTCTCCTCATCTGTATTACTATCCAGCAGAATAAACGCAGGCCGCGCATTTTGTCGAAGCTACAGACCTAACTCCAATTCAACATTTTGGTTGCGGCTACGCCGCCTAGGACCATCGGCGGCATCTGCGGACCCTCCGAGACTGCGGCATGGAGATCTTGTGACGGCGACAAGCTAATAACATCCAGGGCCAGCGATGGGAGTCGAACCCACAACCCCCGCACTACGAACGTGCTGGGAACTGGCTTGAAAAACACCGAAAACCGCGAGGATTCCAGAGTTTGCGTGTAGTCTAATCTGTCCGACTATTCCGGACAATCGTGCTGTTTCCGCGGTATCTCTGCATGAACTCTGCACGGAACAATCCAGTTCGTGAGTCTAAGGAACCGTTAACCCTTTCACCATCTTCTTAACCGACTCGTTGCTATCGTCGCGTAGCTTGTCCAAAATTTCAGTCTGCCGAAACTCGCGGTGCTGTCGCACGATTACGGCGGCATACAGACGAACCCACCACTCGCCGTCATCCGCGAGATTCGCCAGTTGTTCTTCCGCGTCCGTCAAGGACTGCTGAGAGTCGAAACCGTTGCTCTTCAACCAGATGGCGTCGCTGATGATGTGGTCGGCGAGAAGTAACTCCCGCCGCCGTTCCCGACCTTGTGGGGGGAGCCGCGGAGGCACAGCCGCCCCTCCCTGGCGGCGTCCATCCGGGCTTTTTCTCTCTGCAACCCAGCGATTGCGTTCTGCCGGGTCGGACCATTAAAAGCCAGCAACGCCCGGCTTGGAGACCGCTGAAAGATGTACTCCGCGAACGGGGCAGGCACTTCTCCATTTCGGTCTCGAATATAGTCGGCGTAGTCCGAGTAATTCAGTGGCTGGAGTGGCCTTTCGACTGTCCCGTCCCCTTCATGATGCTGAAACCAATCCCTGACGAACCCTCGCAGGTTTCGATTCTCAGCATCAAGATGTGGCGCTAACGCCGGTATCACGATTTTCGGCGGCAGGTCGAGCAAGTGCAGAATCAAAACCGCGAGTAGCGATTGATGTTCGGGGGCTGTGGGATCGGCAGCGAAGACCGCCAATTGTTCGACGATCTCCCCCTTGTCTGCAACCGAATCTTTCAGCGCTTGCATCTCTGCGAACGCTGCATCATTGCTGGAGTGGACGGTGCGAGGCCGAAGCACCTTCGAAATCCTCTGGATTCTCTCCTGAATGACTGGATCGGCTCGAAGAACCGGCTCTTGCGCCGCACAATAGCCGCATGTCACAACGAGGGCCGCAAGAATCAGCACTTGTCTCATTAGGAAGGACCGCCGGTATGCTCGTAAACCGTGCGCGGGGCCCTTGCATTCTTAGCACTCTTTTCTCTCCACGAACTCGGCACGTTTTGGACAGATATGCAGAGATAACGACAGGGGGTCGGCGCAAGTGCCGAGAAAATAAAAGCCAGCGGTGGGAGTCGAACCCACAACCCCCGCATTACGAATGCGGTGCTCTGCCAAGTGAAGGTTGGGGCATCGACGTCCACGACGGCTAATCGGGTGCGACGGGTTTCTTGGAATCCTCGTACAGCGTGTCGGGACAAATGTCTTGCTCGTGCGGCCAGACGACCGTGCCGCCCTCGGCGCGTGCTTGCTTGAAGTATTGAATGTCCCGGAATTCCTGAAATACGCCAAAATCCAGGAGCGGCGGCGCAATCATAAACGCCCAACTCTCCGTTGGCGAATTCAATTTCGAGCTTGTAATCGTCTTTGGCGAGGACCGCCGTGACTCTCGGGTTCATCGTTCACCTCAGCGGCTCAATCTTCAACGGCTGCTGGCCGCTGGCCGCCAGCCGCCAATCGACGAGCAATTCGTCTCTATGGATTTCAATCCATGCCACAACCAATCGCAGCTTTCCCGGCGGAAGAGTTCCTTCCAGCACCTCGTTATCATCGATGGCGATGACGACCTCGTCGTTCTGATAGCGAGCGTGAATATGCGGACGATGGTGGCGGCGATTGTCCATGAAATACATGGACACGGTGATGCCGTAAAATGTTGATAGGACAGGCATCTGAGTCCCGATATACAAAAGCCAGCGGTGGGAGTCGAACCCACAACCCCCGCATTACGAATGCGGTGCTCTGCCAATTGAAGCTACGCTGGCGATGGCGGCGGCGCCTGGACCGGGGTTCACAAGTGTAGACCACGCACGCGGAGCCGAACAGGCAATTGTGGGTCGGCGTGAGGGCGTGAGTCAAGGCGGGAGCGGGTCGGCTAGCTCCACAGTTGCGCGAAGGCCGGGAACTCTTCCAGGTCGGCCCGCACGCGGGTCTCCAGATAACGCTGAGCCCGCGGGGTCAGGTCGTGGCGCCAATTGTTCGTGGTCTTCTGGCGATACCGATCCTGCGGCGCCAGCGCGGCGGACACGGCGCCGGGGGGCGCGGCGCCTAGCTCGGCGAAGACCCGCGAGAGCAGGGCGTGCGGATCGGCCAGCTCACGGTAATAGGACAGCACGACCACGTCGGGGTGCTGCTCGGCGTAGCGCAGCCACTGGGCGACCCACTCGACAAAAAAGGCGATGGCCGAAACGGCGAAGTCGCTCTTGGTCATGCCGGGGACCAGGCCGTCGCGTTGGGCGGCGTCGAGCGCTTCTTGCCGGCGCTGCTGGCCGACCTCGCCTTCGCCGTGGCCTTCGCCCAGGTAGTGGTGGTAGGCGGAGACGACGCTCTCGGCGGGATTGCGCACATGGACCCAAATCTTGCCGACGCCCGCGCGATCGAGCGCCGCCAGAATGTTGGGATCGGGCCGGGCGTGGGTGTGACAGGCGAAGCCGCCGCGAAGGTAGTATTGGAGGGCTTCGTCGCTGGCAAAGCAAACGGAATGATTGATGCGATTGGGGAACAGCCACCAGAACTCTTGGTAGCCCAATTGGAGCAGCCGATTGTGAAGATAGGTGCCGCCCGACTTGGGCTGGAAGACCGAGACGATTGACTTTCTAGCCGGATCGTAGCCGGGCCGGCTGGCGGCCTCGTGGTAGCGACCCCGGGCGAGCCGGCCGAAGCACGCGCTCGCATTGGCGTTGTCATGGGCTTCGCGGTACTGCTCAAAGAGGCCCTGCAGACGCACGGTCTCGTCCCAGAAACGATCTTGAATCGGCGGCGTCGACCTGGCGGCGGACCGGCGATATCGCATTCAGGAGGCTTGCCATCAATACGTCGACCGGTCGAATTCGGGGGGAGTTTGCTCGGTGGATCGGAGGCCGACCGATGGAGGCGACGCAGCGCAGAGATTGACGTCGGCGGACCGATTATCGTCCTCGAGCGGCCTGGGCTAAAAGACCGATTTGCCGGGGAACCCGCCACGCGGTGAGGGACGAAGGCGGCTCCGGCGGTTTGTTGACCTGGGAGACGGCGGTCGAAATAATCGCGAGGTTGGCGGCCGCGACACGAATTCGATCGACCGCCAGCGACAGCCCGCCACCGCTAGCTTGGCCGCCGTCATTTTTCCGGAGAAAGCCCTTCGCGTGCCGATTACTCGCCATCTCGAGGAGCTGACGGCCGCCGAGCGCGGCGGCGCGGTGGCGATCGGCAATTTCGACGGCGTGCACTTGGGGCACCGGCGGATTGTCGAGCGGCTGCTGGTGCACGCCGGCGAGTTGGGAGGGCCGGCGATCGTGTTTACGTTCGATCCGCACCCGGTGCGGCTATTGCGGCCGGCGGAGTGTCCGCCGCCGCTGACGTGGACCGAGCGGAAGGCGGAGCTACTGGCGGCGCTGGGCGTCGATCGCATCGTGGCCTATCCGACCGACGAAGCGCTGCTGCGGCTTTCGGCGCGGGAGTTTTTTGAGCGGATCGTGGTCCAGGCGCTTGCGGCGCGGGCGATGGTCGAGGGGCCCAATTTTTTCTTTGGTCACAATCGCGAGGGGAACGCCGCGGTGCTGGCCGCGCTCGCGGCCGAGGCGGGCGTGACGCTGGAGGTGGTCGCGCCGGTCGTTGTGGACGGCCAGACTGTGTCGAGCTCGCGGATTCGCGCCCTCGTGGCGGCGGGCGACGTCGCCGGCGCCGCGCGGCTGCTGACGGCGCCGTACCGGATTCGCGGTATGGTGACGCATGGGGCGGGTCGCGGGGCTCGGCTGGGGTTCCCCACGGCAAACCTCGAAGCCATCGACACGCTGCTGCCCGCCGTGGGCGTGTATGCCGGGCGGGCGTGGATCGGCGGCAAGCCGTGGGCGGCGGCGATCAACCTGGGGCCGAACCCGACGTTCGGCGAACAGGCGGTGAAGGTGGAAATCCACGTGCTGGACTTGGACGCGGCGCTGTATGGGCAGCCGTTGGAGGTCGAGTTCGACGAGCGGCTGCGGGACGTGGCGACATTTGGATCGCCCGAGGAGCTGGTCGCGCAATTGCGAGCGGATGTGCAGCGCGTGCGTCAGATTGTTGGAGCCGTGAATTGATTGGATAACATGGCTTGGCCGAAAAACTCGAAATCCGAAATACGAAGCACGAAACAAGCTCCAATTCCCCAAATTCCAAAGTGGCTGCGGGCCAACGCTTTGTTGGGAGTTTTGTGCTTGGCGCCTTGGGATTTGTTTCGAATTTCGTGCTTCGAAATTCGGATTTTTGGGCCGAGCCCGGCTAACAAGATGGGCAGGATTTACAGAAAAGTGGTCGAGGCAGGGATCCCTTGCTCATGCTTCGAGAATCTGATCCTGCTAATCCTAGCAATCCTGTTATCCTGTCCATTCAACGCCGCCTGCCGCCGGGGTCGAGACGACCCGGCTCGCCTTTCGAATTCTGAACCCTGAACCTTGAACCCTGAATCCTTCCACATGGCCATCGACTGGGCGCCGCTGGTGAAGCTGATCCGGGAGCGGGATCGCTTCCTCATCACCAGCCACATTCGCGGGGACTGCGATGCGATCGGCAGCGAAATCGCGCTGGCGCACATCCTGAAGTCGCTGGGCAAACAGGCGGCGATTGTCAACGGCGACCCGCCGCCGGAGCACATCGCGTTTCTCGACCCCGAGGGATGGGTGAAGGCGGCGCCCAGCACCGCGCCGCTGGAGGCGCTGCGGGGCTTCGAGACGCTGGTAGTGGTCGACACCAGCGCGTGGAGCCAGTTGGGGGCAATGGCGCAGGTGGTGCGGAGTTTTGAAGGCGTGCGCATTCTCATCGATCACCACGCCAGCGACGACAACCTGGGGACGGTGACGTTCAAGGACACGGAAGCGGAAGCCACCGGGCGGTTGATTTTGGAGTTGGCCGAAGCACTGGGCGTAAAGCTGACGCGCGAGATCGCGGCGCCGTTGTTCGCGGCGATCGCGACCGACACGGGGTGGTTCCGCTTTCCGTCGGTGACGGACCAGACCTTTGCCGCGGCGGCGAAGCTGGTGGCGGCCGGGGCGAGTCCGCCGACGATATTCTCGCTGCTGTATGAGCAGCACAGCTTTCCGCGGCTGCGCTGCGCGGGCGGATGCTGTCGCATGTGACGCAGGAGTGCGCGGGCCGGCTGCTGTGGACCTATGTGACCGCACAAGACTTCAAAGAGTGCGGCGCCCAGACGACCGACACCGAGGATGCGATCAACATGCTCTTGGCGGTGGCGGGCGTCGAGGCGGCGGCGGTGTTCGTCGACCTGGAGCCTGGCGTGACCAAGGTGAGCCTGCGGAGTCGCCGTGGGCTGGACGTGCGGGCGATCGCCGAGCAGTTCGGCGGCGGCGGACACAAGGCGGCGGCGGGCATCACGTTGAACCAACCGCGCGAGGAAGTCCAGCGAGCGATTCTTGACGTGCTGTGTAAGAGCATGGGATGATTCGGCGGCAGCACGTATGGCTTCAACGCAACCACCTTCGCCGACGCAGATGCCGCCCGCGCCGCCGGAGAATCGGCGCTCGTTTTTTACCGTGGCGGGCGCCGTCGTCGCCGGCGGAATCGCGTTTCTGACGCCTTTGGCGGCAGGCGTGGCGACTTTTTTCACGCCGCTGTTTCGCACGCGCGGGTCGGCGAAGGTGCGGGTGGCGCTGTTGGAGCAAGTGCCCGATGACGGCGTGCCGCGCTATTTTTCGGTGATCGCGGACCGCGAAGATGCCTGGAATCGCTACCCGTCTCGACGATTGGGCGCCGTGTATTTGGTGCGCGCCCAAGGCGCCGAGAAGCCTACCGCGTTCACTGCCAAGTGCCCGCACGCGGGGTGCTTCATTGGCTACACGCCGGGCGACGACCACTTCAGGTGCCCGTGCCACACCAGTGAGTTCAAGCTGGACGGCACGCGCGTGCACGGCGACGCGGAAGTGGCGCCGCGGGGCATGGATGAGTTGAAAGTTGAATTGCGCTCGATCGGCGCTGACAACGCGGCGGCCGGCGGGCGCGGAATGCGGCTGCGCCGGCGCCGCGGGCCCGCGCGCACCGAGCGACAAAGGTCCGCCCAGCGGCGACGCCGCTCAAGCCGCGCCGCACATCGAGGTGTGGGTTGAGTTCGTGGATTATGAAACCGGCCGCAAAGAGCGGATTCCCACGGCATGAGATAGGGAATCTTTCGTTCCCCTCCCCTGTGATGGGAAGGGGTTAGGGGAGGGGTGAGCACGCGGATGGACGGCGAGCGACAACATGAGCCAGCGCCTGCTGTCCCCCCTCCCCAACCCTCCCCGCCAGGGGGAGGGAGCCGGAGCGGAATTCTGGATTGGTTCGACAACCGCACCGGAATGCGGAGCCTCGTCGCCGCCACGCTGTACGAGCCGGTGCCCGGCGGGGCGCGGTGGCGCTACGTGTGGGGCAGCACGCTGGTGACCGCGTTTTTCACGCAGGTTGTCACGGGCGTCTTTCTGTGGATGGCGTACAGCCCCAGCACGCAGACGGCGTGGGAGAGCGTGTTTTACATCCAGTATGAGATGACCGGCGGGTGGCTGTTGCGCGGCATCCACCACTTCATGGCGCATGCCATGGTGTATCTGCTGGTGATCCATTTTGTGCAGGTGGTGATCGACGGGGCGTACCGGGCGCCGCGGGAGCTGAATTTTGTCGTCGGCCTGGTGCTGATGTTTTTGGTGCTGGGGATGGCGCTCACCGGCTATCTGCTGCCGTGGGACCAGAAGGGGTACTGGGCGACGACGGTGGCGACGAACCTCGCCAGCCAGGCGCCGGTGGTGGGCGCCGAGCTGCGGAAGCTGGCGATCGGCGGGAGCGACTACGGGCACCAGACGCTGACGCGGTTTTTCGCCCTGCACGCGGGCGTGCTGCCGGGGCTGCTGGTCGTGTTTCTGGGGATGCACATCGCGCTGTTCCGCCGCCATGGTCTGCACGCGAAGCAGCCGATCCGGCGGCCCAACTGCGATGTTCTGGCCGGACCAGGTGCTCAAGGACAGCGTCGCGGCGCTGGCCGTCCTGGCGGGGGTGCTGGCGGTGACGATCTACCGCGGCGGGGCCGAGCTGGGGGCGCCCGCTGACCCGGCGAATCCGTACGACGCTGCCCGGCCCGAGGGGTACTTTTTGTTCCTGTTCCAGTTTCTGAAGTGGTTTCCGGGCGAGTTGGAGCTGTGGGGGGCGTTTATCATCCCCGGCGCGGTCACGGCCGTGCTGTTTCTCATGCCGTGGATCGGGCGGACGCGGGCCGGGCATGTGTTCAATGTGGCGCTGTTGTGCGTGCTGTTGGGGGGCGGGGCGCTGCTGACGGCGCAGGCGTGGCACGATGATTACTACGCGGCGCTGCACGAAAAGCAGGGGGACGCAGTCGCCGGCGGCGGCGGCGAAGTTTGAGGCGTCGGCGCGGTTTCTCGAAGCGAAGAAGCAAGCGGAGGCGGAGGCGGAGCGTGTGGTTGAGTTGGCGAGGTCGCCAGCGCGGATTCCGCCCGAGGGGGCGCTGGCGTTGATTTACGACGATCCGTATTTGCAGGGACCGAAGTTGTTTAAGCAGAACTGCGCGGGGTGCCACAACTTTGAAAGCCATGAAGTTGACGACTTTATCGCGTGGGACAAATCGCTCACTAAGCGCGAGAACAAGTCGATCGATGAAGCGAGCCCTTGGCCGGCGATAATCAATCCCAAACCGTCGGCGCCGAATCTGTATGGCGTGGGGAGTTATCAGCGGATCGTCGGCTTCCTCTCCAAACAGATGATTACGACCCGGCATTACTTCGGGTACGAAGGATCGCCTTTCGCGGATGGCGACATGGTGAATTTCGTAAGCGAGGCCATTGGCGAAAAGATGTCGGACAAAGAGAAACTCGCGGCCAAAGATGCAATTAAAACGGTCAGTGAATGCGCTCTGGGCTGAGTCGGGACAGATGCAGAAATGGCTCGAAGATGAGTTGCGCAGTCAGATCGAGGAAGGCCGGCGTCTTATGACCGGCGGCTTGGCCGATATCGCGGCGAATTCGATGAGCTGCACCGACTGCCACAAGTTCCACGATGCCGGCGAATTGGGCAGTGCGCCGGATCTCACGGGCTACATGTCGCGCGAGTGGCTGATGGCCTTCATTCGCAACCCGGCGGCGGAGCGGTTTTATGGCGAGCTGAACGACCGGATGCCGGCGTTTGCGCCGCATGACGATCCGAAGCTCAATCAGCTCGACGACAAGTCGCTGAGGTTGATCGTCGACTGGTTACGGGAGGATTGGGTGCGGCCCGCCGGCGATGAAAACGCCCAGAACGCCGACGCGCCCGCCGCGGCAAAGGGCGACTAGCCGGACCGCCACGCGGTCCGGGATCGCGGGGTTGGAGATTCTTGAAATGGGAAGATCGATCGCGGCGCATTCCCGGCGGGCGTGGCCCGCCGGCTAGCGGCACTTGGCGGCACAGTTTGTGGAATCGTTACAGATTCGCGCTCTTGGCGGCCGATAGCTGATATCGAGGCTGCGCCTCTCTTCTCGGTCTCCTGTTTCCGGACCCCTGTCGTTTAATCATGCGGCGCCATCAATGCAAGCTGGACTCGTCGGGCGCTACGCCGCCGGCGGCGGGAATACGGCTCGATGATTCGGGGGTGACGCTGGAGTCGTTCGACCAGTCGAGCGGCCCAACACGCGGCGACCAAGGATCCATGGAGCGGCGACGCCGCCGCGGATCAACTGCGGCGACTGAGTCACAAGCTGCGGCCAGTTTGCCGGGAAGCGACGACCGGCTCAGGCGACGCGCTCATAATTCCTGCGTCAATTTTCCCAGCGGTCCGCGGAAGCGGACCAACGGACGCGGCCCAAACGCCGCCCTGGGATTCGGCGCCGGCGACGCAGATGGCCTGGGGCGTCACGCTGTTGTTGGCCGCGGGGCTGGCGATGCTGCTCGTTGGGGTCGGGTCGCTGGCGTGGTCGATTCGCTGGGTCGACGCGCGGGCGGCGCACTGGGGGCTCACCGCGGGGCTGGGCGGCGTGGGATTGTTGGTCGTGGCGATTGCCCGACTGACGGCGCGCGTGTGGCGCAACAGCCGGCGTGTAGCTCAGCAGCTTGAGGGCGTGAACGAGCAGCTTGAAGCAATGCGCGGTATCGCGGCGACGGCGGCGCGGGTGCGCGGAGCGACGCGGCACGCGTGATGGCAGAGCGCTCCGCTACGGCGGACCTCCGCGTCGCGGCTAAACGCATATCAAGTTACGCGCCGGGTGATTTCTTCGACGACCTCGTCGACCTTGACGCGCCACTGCTCGAGCGTGTCGCGGTCGCGGATCGTGACGGTTTGGTCCTGCAGCGTCTGCCCGTCGACGGTGATGCAGTAGGGCGTGCCGGCTTCGTCCTGGCGGCGATAGCGGCGGCCGACGGCGCCCTTTTCGTCGTAGAACGTCGCCATCTTGGCCTTGAGCCGCCGGTAAATGTCCTGGGCGATCTCGGGCATGCCGTCTTTTTTCACCAGCGGAAACACCGCGGCCTTCACCGGGGCGATCCGCGGGTGGAATTTCATCACCACGCGGGTTTGCATCTGGCCCTTGTCGTCGGGGGCCTGATCTTCGTGGTACGCCTCGCAGAGGAACGCGAGCGTAGCCCGGTCGGCGCCGGCTGAGGGCTCGATGACGTGGGGCGTGTATTTTTCGTTCGTCACTTCGTCGCGGTAGGTGAGGTCGCGGCCGCTGCCTTTCCACTTGGGCCGCTTGCCGCCCTTGACCGTGGGATCGTCGACCATCTCCAGCTCGAGACAGCCCTCGGCGTTTTTCACGAGCTTGCCTTCCATGTGGCTGCGGAGGTCGAAGTCGCCGCGGTGGGCGATGCCTTCCAGCTCGCCGTGCTCGCCCGCGGGGCAGGAAGGGAAAGGCGTATTCGATGTCGGCCGTGCCCACGGAGTAGTGGCTGAGCTCGTCCTTTTCGTGCTCGCGCATGATCAGCCGCTCGCCGGCGAGGCCGAGGTCCTTGTACCACTGCAGGCGGCGATCGCGCCAGTACTCGTACCACTTGCGCGAGTCGTTGGGGTGGCAGAAGAACTCGATCTCCATCTGCTCAAACTCGCGGCTGCGAAACGTGAAGTTCCGCGGCGTGATCTCATTGCGAAAGCTCTTGCCCATCTGGGCGATGCCGAAGGGGACCTTCACGCGCGTGCTGTCGAGGACGTTTTTGAAATTGACGAAGATTCCCTGAGCGGTTTCAGGGCGGAGAAAGGCGGTTTGCTTTCCTCCGTTTGCACGGCACCAGTATGTGTCTCGAACATCAAGTTGAACTCGCGCGGGCCCGATAAGGGTTCCCAATGTTCGTCGCATCGGGAGCCAGAAGTACTTCCCAGGTCATAATCAGCTCCGGTACCCAATACGTCGCAATTGATCTCCCTATCGATGCTTTATTTCCTTCCAATCGTAATAATCCATTGCATGAGGAAGCGAGACGAGCGGACTTTTCCCCACGATAAGTCTCAGCGGATTTATTCGTGTACAGGCCAAAGAACTTAAGTGCGCGGGCTCTCGACGTGCTGCTTCCTGATCGCTTTCCGCCATCGTGGTAATGAAGGCCCAATCGCCCGCCTTTCTACAACCCGCCCTTTGACTTGGTCAACGCGATAGAGCTTCTTAGATTCGGTGCAACTGACCATCCAATCGTGAAACAAGTCATAATGCCCCGAGCACTTCCACACCTGCGGGTGCATGATGATAGTGCAGTCGAGCCCCATCATTTCGTATTCGCTGGGGGCGCCGGGCGGGGCGACCAACTCGTCGTGGCCCTGGACCATGTCGCGCCACCAGGCTTCCTTGATGTTGCGCTTCAGCTCGACGCCCAGCGGGCCGTAGTCCCAGAAGCCGTTGAGGCCGCCGTAGATTTCGCTCGACTGAAAAAGAAAGCCCCGCCGTTTGCACAGCGAGACTAGTTTATCCATGTCCATGATGGGCCGCTTAGTCCGTGCAACGATGGTGGGGATCTCACTCAAAGGCGCAAAGACGCAAAGAAAAACGCAAAGAAGACAAGGAGACAAGTGAAAGAACGGCGGAGCACTAGTTCTCCCGCTTCATTTTTCTCTTCTTTGCGTTTCCCCTTTTGCGCTCAGCGCCTTTGCGAGAGACACATCCGAACGTGGCATTCTAGCCGGGCCAGCGGCGGCGAGTCTATGCGGGGCGGATTTCGCCGGTGGCGTGGTTGAGTTCGGGAACGATGGTGAGCGAGTCGAGCTGGGCGCACAGGGCGATGTCGGACGCCTGGTTAGTGGCCAGCAAGTTGCGGCCGCCGGTCGTGTCGTGGAGCTCACGGGTGAATTGGTCGATCAGCGAGCGGCCCGACTCACGGGCGGCTTCGAGGACGGCATGCCACTGCAGGCGCGCCGCTTCGGCCTGGTGATGGAACTCGTAATGCGGGGCCACGCTGCTGTGGTTGGCGAGGATCGCGTCGACGATGGCGCCGGCGGCGAGGATGTCTTCGCGGGTGATTTCGCCGGCCGTGCCGGCACAGAGAATATTGACGGCGTGCGTGCCGCGGACGCGGTCGGCGACGGCCCGGCAGTTGACCGCGGCGCCGACGAGGATGTGGCGTGCTTGGCAGGCGTGGTGCAGGGCGCGTGCGCCGTTGGTGGTGGTGAACAGGACGCGCCGGGCGCCGACCGCCGCGGGGGTGTACTCGGCGGGGGAGTTGCCGAGGTCGAAGCCGTCGATCTTCAGTCCGCGGCGTTCGCCGCCGAGCAGGACGTTCTGGCGGCCGAGTTTTGCGGCGGCGGCGAGGGTTTCTTCAACTTCGACGAAGGGGACCACGCACTCGGCGCCGGCGGCGAGGGCCTGGCAGACGGTCGTCGACGCTCGCAGAAGGTCAACGACAATCGTCGCGCTGTCGGCCAGCTCGGCGGCGTCGACGAACCGCGGCAAAAGGTGCACGGCGAGCGAGGGCATGGGGGGGAAGTCGGCAGTGGGCAGTGGGCAGTGCGGAGGGAGCGGGATGGCGTCGGTTAAACTCGATGGCGGGCCGCGGTTGACGATGGCGATGGGGGCATTGTACTGCGATAATTGGGGTTTCAACATTGCGTCTGACGACGGGCGGACAGACGATGGCAGTCGACAAATCGGGGCCGCGGATCCGGCGGATGTTTGGGGACATCGCCGGTCGCTACGACTTTCTGAATCATCTGCTGTCGCTCAACGTCGACCGTTACTGGCGCTGGCGCACCGTGCGGGCCGTGGCGCCGCGACCCGGCATGCGGATTCTCGACGTGTGTACGGGAACGGGCGATTTGGCGTTGGCGTATCATCGCGCCGGCCGCGGGCAGGCGGAGATTGTGGGAGCGGATTTTTGTCATGAGATGCTTGCCATCGGTCGGCGGAAGGGCGAGCGCGCCGGCGCCAATGGGCAGTTGACCTTCATCGAGGCCGATGCGCAGGCGTTGCCGTTGGCCAGCGACCAGTTCGACATCGTGTGTGTGGCGTTTGGCCTGCGGAACGTCGCCGACACGGACGCGGGGCTGGCGGAGATGACGCGGGTGTGCGCGCCTGGCGGGCGGGTGGCAGTGCTGGAGTTTTCTTCGCCCGGCTGGCAACCGTTTAAGGCGATTTACGGATGGTATTTTCGGCACGTGCTGCCGCGGATTGGCAGGCTGGTCGCTGGGCGCGGCGGTGGCGCCTACAGCTATCTGCCGGCGAGCGTGGGCGAGTTTCCGCAGGGGGCGGCGCTGGCCCAGCGGATGCGGGCCGTCGGGTTGACGGAGGTTTCGTATCGCGGGTTTACGATGGGGGTGGCGACGCTTTATGTTGGGGTGAAGAGTAGGCAGCGGGCGGCGGGCAGTGGGCAGGCCAATACCTCGTTTCGCTCCGATACTGCCGACTTCCCGCCGCCCACTGCCCACTAACAGCATGAAAACTCCCAAAAACATTTGCGTAGCGATCACTGGCGCGAGCGGCGCCGTGTACTCGCTGCGCCTGCTCGAAGTGCTGCTGGCGACGGGGCATGACGTGCATTTGACGATCAGCCCGACGGGCGCCCAGGTGATTCATGAGGAGATGGACCTTCGGGTGGATCTCGAGAATTTTCAACTCAGCTCGCTGATGCTCGATGACATCACGCACGCGGCGGACAGCAAGATTCGGCTGTTGCAGGCCAGCGCGGGGATCAGCACGGCGGACAGCAACGTACTGAGCGTCGAGGCCGGTCGGGCCGGCTCCCTGCATTACCATCACTTCATGGATTTCAACGCGCCGATCGCCAGCGGGTCGTTTCTCACCAGCGGGATGGTGGTGACGCCGTGCTCGGGGTCGACGATGAGCGCCATCGCCCACGGCACGGCGGACAACCTGATCCACCGGGCGGCAGAGGTGCACCTCAAGGAGCGGCGCAAGCTGGTACTGGTGCCGCGGGAGACGCCGCTGTCGCTGGTGCACATCGAGAACATGCGCAAAGTCACCCAGGCCGGCGCCGTGGTGCTGCCGGCGGCGCCGGGGTGGTATCACGGGGTGAGTACGCTGCGCGACCTGGTGGATTTCATCGTGGCGCGGCTATGCGATCAGTTGGGGATCGACAACGCGCTGATCAAGCGCTGGGGGGCCAACGGCTCGTAGCGAGCCGGGTCGTCTCGACCCCGGCGCGCAAGATTGCTCGATGCTCGCGACGGTGCGCCACTTTCTGTCGCTGATTCGATTCAGCCACACGCTGTTTGCCCTACCGTTTGCCCTCCTGGCGGCGGTCATGGCGTGGCGGCTGCCGACATGGCAATGGGTCGACGCGGCGACCATGCCGCAGCTCACGGGGCCGCGGCCGTCATTTGGATGGCTGCCGCTTGCCGGCATTGTGCTGTGCATGGTTTTCGCGCAGCGCGGCGATGGCGTTTAACCGGCTGGCGGATCGCCAACTCGACGCGGCCAACCCGCGGACCGCGCAGCGGCATTTGCCGGCGGGAATTCTGACCGCAGGACAAGTGGCGGCGTTTGCGGCGGCGTCCAGCGGAGCGTTCGTGGCCAGCACGCTTCTGTTTCTGCCGAACTGGTTGCCGCTGTACCTGGCCGTGCCGGCGCTCGCGTTTTTGCTGGGATACAGCTACGCGAAGCGACTGACGGCGCTGGCCCATTTTTGGCTAGGAGCGGCGCTGGCGCTCTCGCCCGTGGCGGCATGGATTGCCATTCGCGGCGACGTGGTTCTGCAGCACCCGCGCGATCTTTTGCCCCCGTTGACCCTCGGCGCCGCGGTGCTGGCGTGGGTGGCGGGGTTTGACATGATTTACGCCTGTCAGGATTTCGAGTTTGATCGACTAACTGGCCTCTTCAGCGTGCCGGCGCGGCTGGGCGTGGCCACGGCGCTACGGCTGGCGGCGGCGTGCCATTTGGCGACAATTGTCTGTCTGGCGGCCTTGCCGCTGGTTTACCCGCCGTTGGGTTGGATTTGGTGGACCGGCGTCGCGGCCGTTGCCGGACTTTTGGTCTACGAGCACGCCCTGGTGCGGCCGGACGACCTGATGCGGGTGAATGTGGCGTTTTTTAACGTCAACGCGGTGATCAGCCTGGGGCTTTTGGCGGTTGGAACGCTAGACTTGGCGGTAGGACCCTAACGATGATTGCCTCCATCGACGAAAAGCGCGCGGAACTCTTCGCTCTCTGCCGGCGTTTCCACGTGCGGCGGTTGGAGCTGTTCGGCTCGGCGGCGACGGGGGAGTTTGACCCGACACGAAGCGACTTCGATTTTTTGGTTGACTTCGAGCGACCCCCAGGGACCAACGCGTTTCACCAGTACTTCGACTTCCAACGGGCGCTGTCTGAATTATTAGGACACAGGGTGGATCTAGTGACTGCCGGGTCGATGCGTAATCCGTATTTTGTTCAGTCGGTCAATAAATCCAGAGTTTCGATTTATGCCGCGTGATCCGCGCAAGCTGCTGAACGACATGCTGGATCGGGCACGATTCGCCAGTCACATTATCAGCGGTCGGACCGTCGCGGACTTGGAGAGCGATCGTCTTTTGCGCTCCGCATTGGAGCGAGAACTCATGGTCCTGGGCGAGGCGCTCCAACAACTTCACCGCATAGCTCCGGCCAGGGCCGAGCGGATTGAACGGTGGGACGATATTATTGGATTTCGGCACATTCTAGTGCATGGCTACGACGTGCTCGATATGCAGGTAATTTGGGATGCGGTTCAAAACGATGTACCGCAGTTGATCCAGCAGGTCGAGTCAATGCTCGCTGAGGATTCCTGATCCCTTCGCCGTCGTTCGATTGTGCGCGCTTGAGATTGCCCGTCCCGTGCTCAGAACTTCTTCACACCTGCTGCAATCGATCCGCGAGAAGGTCGAAGCTGGCAAGCGGCTGACGTTCGACGACGGGCTCGCGCTGTGGCGAGGCGACGCGCCGCTGGCGGAAGTGGGCGAATTGGCTAACCTGGTCCGCGAGCGAAAGAACGGCAACGCCGCTTACTACAACATCAACACGCACCTGAACCCCACCAACGTGTGCGTGTACCGTTGCACGTTCTGCGCGTTTCGGGCGGACCTGCGGCAGGCGAAGGGCTACCTCATGGACGACCAGCAGGTGATCGCCCGCGGGCAGGAGGCGGTGGACAACGGCTGCACCGAGATGCACATTGTGGGCGGGCTGCACCATCAGGCGAAGTACGACTGGTACCGCGGAGTGATCAGTTCGCTACACGAAAACTTCCCCGAGCTGCACCTGAAAGCGTGGACGCCGGTGGAGATCGACTGGTTTGCCCGGCTGACGGGCAAGCCGCTCAAGTGGGTGCTCGAGGATATGATCGACGCGGGGCTGGGAAGCATGCCGGGCGGCGGGGCGGAGATTTTTCACCCCGAGGTCCGCAATCAGATTTGCGAACACAAGGCCGACGCGGCGCGGTGGTTCGAGACGCACCGGACCGCGCACGAACTGGGGCTCCGCTCCAATTGTACGATGCTCTACGGGCACATCGAGCAACCGTACCATCGGGTCGATCACTTGATCCGACTCCGCGAGTTGCAGGACGCCACGGGGGGGTTCCAGACTTTCATCCCGCTGGCGTTTCATCCGGACAACACGGGACTGGCCCATATCAAGAAAGCCAACGCCCTGACTGACCTGCGCGTGATGGCCGTCAGCCGACTGATGCTCGACAATGTGGCCCATGTGAAGGCGTACTGGATCATGCTCGGTATGGGGACGGCGCAAATCGCCCTGGCCTACGGGGCCGACGACATCGACGGCACGGTGCGGCACGAACTGATCTACCACGACGCCGGGGCGGAAACGCCGGAGATGCTGACGGTCGAGCAGCTTCGCCGTCTGATCGAGGAAGCCGGCCGCGAACCCGTGGAGCGGGACACCCTCTATAACCGTGTGGAGCGCGAGGGCGTGAGGTGGCGCAGCGGCGCGGCGATCACGGCAGGGTAGGGCAAAGCATGACGCGACTGCAAACCCGTGGCGTTTGGTTCACGCTTCTGAGCCCTCTCCCGGTGATTGTCGCGTGGATTGGCGCGAAGGCATGGCTGGCGGGCATTGCGCAGTCTGCCTCCAATCCCAATCAGAACGCCATGCTCCTGGCGCTGATCATCAACGTCTCCGCGCTCATTGTCGGAGCGGGATTGTTGGGGTATGGTCTGGAATGCTTTCGACGAGCTTGGAAGGACAGGAAGCAAGACGACTCCGACTAGTTTACGGGTGAACGCAGTAGCCGGTCCTGCTCGAATTTGCATTGTGGTGAAGGAACAGCCATGACCCAACGGGTCTACAACTTTGCGGCGGGGCCGGCGGCGTTGCCTGTGCCGGTGCTCGAGGAGATTCAGCGCGACATGCTCGCGCTGCCGGGCGCCGGGGCGTCGATCCTGGAGATCAGCCATCGCAGCAAAGCCTTTGGACCGATCATCGCGTTTGCGGAGGACAACCTTCGCAAGCTGCTGGCCATTCCCGACGACTACGCGGTGCTGTTTCTGCAGGGTGGCAGCCGGCTGCAGTTTTCGATGGTTCCCATGAACCTGCTCGGCCGCGGGCAGGTGGCCGACTACATTCTCACCGGCTCGTGGGGCAACGATGCTCTCAAGGAGGCTAAGAAGGAAGGCGAGACCCGCGTGGCATGGGATGGCAAGGCGACCAACTACGATCGGCTGCCCGAGCGCGGCGATCTGAATTTCGACCCCCAGGCGGCGTACGTCCATTACACCTCGAACGAGACAATCCAGGGCGTGCAGTTCGCCGCCGAGCCCGAGGTGGGCGACGTGCCGCTGGTGTGCGACGCGTCGAGCGACTTCTTGTGCCGCCCGCTGCCGATCAAGAAGTACGGGCTGATCTACGCCTGCGCTCAGAAGAATTCCGGGCCGGCGGGGGTGACGATCGTCATCATTCGCAAGGAGCTCTTGAAGCGCAGCGAGGCGAGGCTGCCAGGGTATCTCAATTACCAGACACACGCCGACAACGGCTCGCTGTGGAACACGCCCAACACGTTCGGGATTTACGTGGTGAAGCTCGTGACCGATTGGCTCTTGAACCAGATCGGCGGGCTCAAGGCGATGCACCAACTCAACCTGGGCAAGGCCCGCATGCTGTACGATGTGCTCGACCACAGCGGCGGCTTTTACGCCGGACACGCGCAGCCGCAGTGCCGGTCGCTGATGAACGTGACGTTCCGGCTGCCGAGCGAGGAGCTGACGGACAAGTTCGTCGCCGAGGCGAAGGCGCGGGGACTGGAGGAGCTGAAGGGGCACCGCTCGGTGGGCGGGATTAGGGCGTCGATTTACAACGCCATGTCGCGGGCCGGGGTAGAGGCGCTGGCGGAGTTTATGCAGGAGTTCAGGGAGAAGAACAAGTGATTTTGGATTTTAGATTTTGGATTTTGGATTGTAGAAGCGCCATTGCCGCGGCAGCGGCCAATCCAAAATCCAAAATCCAAAATCCAAAATTGCAATAGGTTAAGCATGCCATCGGTCGTTGTGCTCGATACGCTTGCGCAAGAGGGCCTCGATCTGCTCGCGGCCGCGCCGGGGATTTCGTACGAAGTCCGCATCGGGCTGAAGGGCGAGGCGCTGCGCGAGGCGCTGTCGCAGTTCGACGGCGCCATCTGCCGCAGCGGCGTGAAAATTACCGCCGAGGCGTTGGAGGGCAATCGGCGGCTCAAGGCGATCGTGCGGGCCGGCGTGGGGACCGACAACATCGACAGCGCCGCCGCCACGCGGGCCGGCGTCGTGGTGATGAATACGCCGGCGGGCAACACGCTCAGCACGGCGGAGCACGCGATTACGCTCATGCTGGCCCTGTCGCGCAACGTGGCGCCGGCGTACCAAGGGCTGCTTGAAGGCCGGTGGGATCGCAACAAGTACATGGGCGCCCAGGTGGCGGGCAAGACGCTCGGCATCGTGGGCTTGGGGCGCATTGGGCTGGCGGTGGCCCGCCGGGCGCTGGCCCTCGAGATGAAAGTGCTGGGCTACGACCCCTTCCTGGCCGAGGACAAGGCCAAGAGCCTGGGCATCGAGCCGGTGGAGACCGTCGCGGAGTTATTGCCGAAGGTCGACTACCTGACCGTCCATACGCCGCTGACCGACGAGACGCGAAACCTGATCGACCGACCGCAGCTCGAAAAGCTTAAGCCCGGCGTGCGGCTGATCAATGCGGCGCGCGGCGGCATCTACAACGAGGCGGCGCTGGTCGAGGGGCTCAAGAGCGGTCGCATCGGCGGCGTGGCGCTCGACGTGTTCGTCGAGGAGCCATGCACCGCGAGCCCGCTGTTCGGCATGCCGGGCGTGCTGTGCACCCCGCACTTGGGGGCGAGCACCGAGGAAGCCCAGACACAGGTGGCGATCGAAGCCGTCGGTCTGTTGACCGACTACCTGTCGACGGGCCAGATTCGCAACGCGGTGAACATCGCCCCGCTGGACGCCAAGACGCTCGAGTCGCTCCGCGGCTACCTCGAGGTGGCGTACCGGCTGGGCCGCCTGGGCGCCGGGCTGGTGCCCAGCGGGCTGAAATCGTGCCGTCTACAGTATCGGGGCGAAATCGCCGGGCGCGACACCAAGGTGCTCACGTCCGCATTTTCCGCAGGTCTGTTACAGGCGGCGCTCGACGAAGAGGTGAACCTGGTGAACGCCAGCCTGCTGTTGGAGGAGCGGGGGATTTCGCTGTCGACGGAATCCCGCAGCGACATGGGCGCCTTCCGCTCGGCGATGTCGGCGGAACTGACGGCGGTCAGCGGGGAGTCGCACCGGGCGACCGGAACCGTCTTCGGCCAGTCGATGCCGCGGCTGGTGTCGCTCGACGGCTACCGGCTCGAGGCCTACCTGGACGGCTGGCTCTTGGTCTTCACCCACCAGGACGTGCCCGGCATGATCGGCGCCGTCGGCACGGTGTTCGGCATGCACCAGGTAAATATCGCCCAAATGGCGGTCGGCCGGGACCGGCCGGGGGGTGAGGCGATCGGCGTCTTGAACCTCGACGCCGACCCATCGGCCGAGGCCGTGGCGGCGGTTCGCAAGCTGCCAGGCATTAGCAGCGCGGTGGTCATCCACCTGCCCAAAGCGGAGGAGCTGCCTGCCTGGTTACAGGGCGGAAGGTAGGCCGGGGCGATAGCAACCTGCCGCGGCATTCCCCGGGCGTTCCGCCAGCATTTGCTGCCAGAGTGGGGCCAAGTGAGCGCGTTGGGCGCGCTACCGCTGACACTGTGTCGCTCCGGGGCGATTTGGCCCGCCAATTGCTCCTTTTCCTGAGGCAAAACGGTCTGCGCTTGGGCGGGCTGGCTTCCATCCGCTACGGACGGCAAATCCCGCAGGGCTTTTGGAGCTTTCCTGGCTTACCGGAGCACTTCTGCAAAAACCTCGTCCAAATCGTGACCGATATTTCCACAGACTCCCGTCGCCGCTCGGCTCGCGAGTCGCCCTGAAGCAAACCCGCAGCAAGTCTTCCCGTCTAGGAATGGAACATGGAAGCCGCCCTCGCCTCATGCGACCTTCTTGAACAGGTCCACGGCGCCCTGAACCGCAGCCCGTACGTGTCGCCCCGAGCAATGAAAGTGGAGGCCGCCAAGGGAGTCGTGCGACTGGAAGGGGCGGTCAGTTCATTCTTCCAAAAGCAGATGGCCCAGGAACTGGTCCGCCGCGTGGACGGCGTCGAGCGGATCGAGAACTTCCTGCAGGTGAATTGGTAGTTGGCGGCTGGGCGTCGCGCGAATCGCGGCATCGAGACGATGCCGGCTAACTTTCAAGCGGCGTGCTGTCAGAGAATCACCGCTTCATCGGCCCAGTTGGGCGGTAGCTGTGGGAGCGTCTTCGCTTCCTTGTCGTCGACAGCGCGCTTTCCGCGGATCGTGAAGTGCACCCAGCCCTGGCACGCCGGGCATCGGCCAACGAAACCCACATCGTCCCACCAGGCGCGCACCAAAGGGTCGTGGGTCGAGCGGCCAAAGGCCTCCAAGCGGAAATCAATGGCGTGAAGCGATTGACCGCAGCCGTCATACGGACATTCGGAATGCTGATAGATCACATGCGGCGCCATGGCGCGAGCAGCTCCGCCTTGCCGGTAAGCAAGATGCATTTGTTCGAGCTGGACATCAGTGGGCGTCGGAATGACGTTGGCCATGGCTAAGCTCCGTGTATTCAAATTATACCACGGACGCAGCCTCGACGCGGAGCGGGTTATTCCCGCCCGAAGCACAGCAGGCACATGTCGTCGCTCTGCGGGAACTCGCCGGCAAAGGTGCGCACCTTTTCCAGAATGCAGGGACCGAGGTCCTTGGGTTTGACGCCCTTGTCGCTGCACACTTCGATAAGTCGCTCCAGGCCGAACAACTCGCGCTGCGCGTTCATGGCCTCGCTGAAGCCGTCGGTGAAGATGGTGAGGAAGTCGCCGGCGAGAAACTCGCGGCGGTGGGCTTCGTACTGAAAATCGGCCATGACCCCGATTGGCAGGCCGGCTTCGTCGCCGCCGATTTCGCTCACGTCGCCCGCCGTCGAACGCAACAGCGGCGGCATGTGGCCGGCGTTCACCAGCACCAGCTCGCGCTTCTGGGGGTCGACCACGGCCACTACCATCGTGACGAAGCGGTCGTCCCACCCGTGCTGGCAGAACGTGGCGTTAATGCGGGCCATGGCCATGGCCGGGTCCGCCTCGCGCGCCAGCCAGAACCGCACGTCGCTGGAGAGCCGGGCCATGATGATGGCGGCGCTGACGCCCTTGCCGGCGACGTCGCCCACCACCGCGGCGAAGCGGTCGTCGGGCAGCAGCACGTAATCGAAGTAGTCGCCGCCCACTTCGTAGGCCGCCTCGTAGTGCTGGAAAAAGTGGAAGCCCGGGACGCTCGGCGACGTGGAGGGCAAGAGGGCCCGCTGCATCTCGCGAGCCACCGCCAGGTCGCGCTGCAAGGCCTCCTGGCGGACGGCCCGCTCGTGCATGCGGGCGTTGTCCAGGGAAATGGCCGCCTGGTTGGCGACGCTGGCCAGCACTTGGAGGTCGAAGTCGTTGAATCGGCTTCGCTGGTCGCGGGTGTCGACCTGGATGACGCCCAACGGCTCGCCGTTGGAATCGAACATCGGTGCGCAGATCAGCGAGCGAATGTTAATGTCGGAAACGCTCTGCGCCATGTTGAATCGCGAGTCGGCCGCCGTGTCTGCCGACAGAATGGCTTTCTTCTCGGTGATCGCCCGCTCGACGACCGTGCGGCTGATGCGGGCGCCCTCGACGTCGCCGCGGCGCGCCTTGGCGGCCACCGGCGTTAGCGGCGCCCCGGGCTTCGGGCGCATGATTACGAACCCGCGGTCGGCCTGCACGAAGATCTTGAACAGGCTATCGAGTAGCTTCGGCAGGATATCGGTGGCGTTGAGCGAGTTGCCCAGGCTTTGCGAGATTTCGATCATCGCCTTGAGCTGAGTTTCCGGCTTGGCCGACAGGTGCCAGGAAGATCGGGAGCCCCCGCTGACGTCGAGGGTGGCCATGACGTTGGCGGCGTCGATTTCGTCCTCCTCGTCGGCAGGCTCGCGTGGGCCCAAGAGCGAGGAGGCGATCTCCGGTACGGTGGCCAGGATGCCCGCCCGGGGCCGTTGGCGAAACTCGAAGGCGACGTCGCAGATCAGAATCTGGTCGCCGTCGTGAAGCTTGGTGCGATCGTTGACCTTCTGGCCATTGACCAACGTGCCGTTGCGGCTGCCGTGGTCTTTCACCCAGAAGGCGCCGGCGTCCTCCAGAATTTCGGCGTGGCGGCGGCTGACGGCTGCCATGTCCAATACGACATGACACTCCGGACTGCGGCCAATGGTCCACGGGCCGTCGCCCGTTTTGCCGTTGCCGAGTTCGTAGTGTCTGCCGTTTTCGCCGCCGCGGACGACCGTGAGCGTTGCCATGCGTTCGGGCAGAAGGCTGGTGAGCTAGTGCGAGTCGAGTGAAGACGGGGGTAGAACTAGATAATGGATGGGCGGGGACAAAATGCAAGCACCCGGCCGCTCCGGGACGCCTGCGCGATATCCCAGTAGAGATTCTAGCGCGGGCGGCGCGGCGCCGTCAACAATCGTCCTGGTCGCGGGTAGTCGTGCCGGGGAAACGACTTGCAGCAGCGGCCATCGCGCCTTGACGGTCGCGGGCAAGGCGCCTACCGTTGAGAGCCTAGCGGCGCCACTTGGCTCGTAGTGTAATGGTAACACTGCAGATTCTGACTCTGCCATTCTAGGTTCGAGTCCTAGCGAGCCAGTTTGTGCGACGCGGCGCCAGCCGAGGCGCCTGGCGCCGGCAGAACGGGGCGCGGCAACCGGCTTTACGCGGTCGGCACGGAGTCCGCCGCTTCGCCCTGGATGTAGGTGCGGCCGTGGTACCGCATGGCGACCACGACGAACGCGCACGCGGCCAGCACCATGAAGCCCGTGAAGAACCAGTAGTAACTGGCGCCCGGCAGCCGCGTCGTGCCGTCGGGTTTCTGGATCGCCAGATTGACCAGGGCCGTGAATTCGTTGCCCAGGGCCACGCTCAGCAGGTAAATGGACATGATGACGCTTTTCATGGCGTTAGGCGCCTGCGTGTAGCTGAATTCCAGGCAGGTGATGCTGACCATCACCTCGGCGGCGGTCAGGATGGCGTAGGACAGCACTTGCCAGCCGATGCTGGGCGTGCCGCCGTTCTGTATCGATTGCTCGCACAGGGCCGCGATGACGAACGTCGGCGCGGTGAGAAACATGCCGATGCCGGCTTTGCGCAGCGGCGTCAGCGGGACGATGCGATTAAGCAGCGGATAGACGACGTAAGAAAACAGCGGCGCGAATATCAGGATGAACAGCGGATTGATCGCTTGCAGTTGGCTGGGCAGCCAATTGACGCCCATCCAATGAAGATCCATCTTCTCGGCCTGAATCACCCAGGCGCTCGTGGTTTGGTCGAAGAGACACCAGAAAGCGGTAATGCACAGATAAATGGGCGCCAAGCGCTTGATAATCGCCAATCCCTCGCCCGTGAACGACTCGCGCAGAAAAGCCGCCCCGCGCGGCGGAATGTGGACGAACGTATTTCGCCCCAGCCAGAACACGAAAGTCGCCAGCGCCATCAGGACGCTGGGTACGCCAAACGCTAATCCTGGTCCCGGAACGATGTGGTAGTTCGCCAAAGCACGGCCGAATCTTCCAAAGGTTTCGTAGAACTTCTTCTCATCGAGCAGCAGGGGGGTGAGCAGAGTCGAAATGAACGACCCCAAGTTGATCGACATGTAGAACCATCCAAACACCTTTTCCAGCAAGTGTTTGTTCCGGGTGCCGAATTGATCGCCGACATGGGCCGAGACGCACGGTTTGATTGCACCCATACCGACGGAGATCAGCGTCAGTCCGACCACGAGGCCGAGCCGTGTGTGATCGTACGCTAACGCCACGGTGCCGAGGCAGTAAACGAGGCTCAGCCACACGATGATGGGATATTTTCCCGTAAGCCAGTCGGAGAAAATGGCTCCCAGCACGGGAAACGCGTAACCGGCGACAATAAACGTGTGCACCCAAAACTTGGCTTGCTCGTTGGTCATCGTCGCCAACGCGCCCGAGGAGTTGACCAGATAGCTGGTCATGTACACCGTCAGAATCGCGCGGATGCCGTAGTAATTGAATCGCTCGGCAGCTTCGTTGCCGACGATGTACGGCACGCCCGGCGGCATCCGATCGGTCTCCCAAGGCGTTTCGCGAAATTTGGACATGACGGCGGCAGCGCGTAGGGGTCGGTGGGTGAAGTATGCCGCCAGTCTAGCCAAAGAGGCGGATTGCCGCAGCGGCGGTGCGCCGCGGCGCCTTGGGGCGCACAATTTAGCCCCCGGCGAGTCGCCGGGGGCTAAGTGGGTTGGACGACCATACGAAACCTAGCCCGCCGCGGCGGCTTGCGTCGCCAAGGCGTGCTCCGTATCCGGCACCGCGAACGGCTCGCGGTACTTGCGGGTGCGCAGCTCGTTGGCGGCGTCGTTGCCGACGAAAGTTTCGGTCACCGGGTCGAGCGTGAGCCACTGGCCGACCGTGAGGGCGTCGTCGCGGTCGACGTCGACGCCGTTGGCCCGCAGGTGGCCGAGCATGCGGTCGACCGAGTTGGCCAAGAGCTCGTTGGCGGCGATGCGGTCGCGGATTTCGTCCGGCATCTTCCGCTCTCCCACGCGGTAGGACACGTTGCCCGCGTGGCACAGGGCACTGGAGACGTGGCCCTCCTGGATGTCGGCGTTAAGCAGCTTGCGATCGCCGGCGGCGATGGCGGCTAACCAATTGTCGTGGTGGCTGTTGCCTTCGACGCTCCACGTCTTGACCTGGCGGCCTTCGTTGTCAAACGCGGTCGCACTCGTGTAGTCGGGGATAAGCACGTATCCGTTCTCGCACTGCACGACGACGCCAATCCGCGAACCGCGGTAGTTGTCCATCTTGTCTTCCCAGCCGTGCTCCTGAAACTGCTTCGCCCGCGGCAGTCCGCGGACTTCGAACACTAAGGGCGCCTTTTCGTAAGCGTGGTAGATGACCTGGGTGTTAGGCGTGTTGCCGGCGTCGTCGTAGCCCAGCCGGCCGCCGAGGCTGAAAGTCTGCGGCGCGAGGGTCGTCTCGCCGAGGAACCAGCGGGCGATGTCCATCTGATGGATGCCCTGGTTCCCCACGTCGCCGCAGCCGGTGTTGAAATCCCAGTGCCAATCGTAGTGCGGGTTGGGCTGGCCTTTGGAATTCTTCTCCGGACGATAGAACGGCTCGTCGGCGGCGCCGGCGATCCACAGATCGCGGTCGATGAAGTCGGGGAATTTGAACGGGGTTGCGCTTTTGCCGATGTCCCTGCGCGGCTTGTAACACGTGGCGACCGCGTAGCGGACGGCGCCGAGCCCGCCGCGCGCACGAAGGCCACGGCGTCCTTCAAACTCTGGCTGGAGCGCGACTGGGTGCCCGTTTGCACCAGCTTGTTGTAACGCTGCGCGGCGGCGACGATCTGGCGGCCTTCCCAGATGTTGTGCGAAACAGGCTTCTCCACATACACGTGCTTGCCCGCTTGGATGGCCGAAATGGCGATGAGGGCGTGGGTGTGATTGGGCGTGGCGATCGACACGGCGTCGATGTCTTTGCGTTCCAGCAGCTTGCGAAAATCGGAGAACAGATCAACCGTTTGCTTTCGCTCTTTGAATTCATCGGCCTTGTGCTGCAGCACGCGCTGGTCGACGTCGCACAGGGCCACGACATGCTTGCCGAGGGCTTCGAGGTGGTTACCGCCCTGGCCGTTGAAGCCGATTTGGGCGACGCGGATGTCGTCGGCGCCGGGGGCCGCCAGGCCGCGAGCGGCGACGGCCGCCGCGGCGGCGCCGAGGGTGGTTTGAATGAACTGGCGTCGATGGATTGCCATGAGTGCACCCCGTAGATTGGCCGTTGTGAAGTTGCGGCGCGTTTCGGCCGCAGCCGAGCCGTCTATTGTGGGCGATCGGGGCAGATTTTTCTACCTGCCCAGCCGTAGTCTCTCCCCAGACACGACCAGGGGCAATCGGTAGAATGCGGTCGTCAGTCCCCTTGCCTCTCGAAGGATCGCGACAATGGCCGCCCCCGTTTTCAAGACCGACCCGTTTTCCGCTCGCGACGCGTTTGACACTGGCTCGGGAAAGGCGGGGATTTACCGCCTGTCGAAGCTCGAAAAGCTCGGGCTGACGAAGGTCGATGCGCTGCCGTATTCGATCCGCGTGCTGTTGGAGGCGTGCCTGCGCACGTGCGACGGCTACGTGGTGACCGAAGACCGACGTGAAAAACCTCGCCGACTGGACGGCCACCCGCGGCGTACTGGCCCCCGGCGATAGCGGCTTTGAAGTGCCGTTCAAGCCCGGCGCGCGTCGTCCTCCAGGATTTCACTGGCGTGCCGTGCGTCGTCGACCTTGCCGCCATGCGGGCGGCGATGCACCGGCTGGGCGGCGATCCCAAGAAGATCAATCCGTTGGTGCCAGTCGACCTGGTGATCGACCATTCGGTGCAGGTCGATTACTTCGGCGTCGGACCAGGCGCTCGACCTCAACATCGAACTGGAGTTCAGCCGCAACCGCGAGCGGTACGAGTTTCTGCGCTGGGGCCAGGTGGCGTTCAACAATTTCCGCGTCGTGCCGCCGGGCACGGGCATCGTCCACCAGGTAAATCTCGAATACCTGGCCAAGTGCGTCTTCCTGCGCGACGACCACGCCGGCAAGGTCGCGATCCCCGACTCGCTTGTGGGCACCGACAGCCACACCACGATGATCGACGGACTGGGCGTGGTCGGCTGGGGCGTCGGCGGCATCGAGGCCGAGGGGGTCATGCTCGGCCAGCCGATTTACATGCTCATGCCCGAAGTCGTGGGCATGAAGCTCACCGGCGCCCTGCGGCCTGGCGCCACGGCCACCGACCTGGTGCTCACCGTCACGCAAATCCTCCGCAAGCACGGCGTGGTGAACAAGTTCGTCGAGTTTTTCGGCGAGGGCGTGTCGAGCATGTCGCTGGCCGACCGGGCGACGATCGCCAACATGTCGCCCGAGTACGGCGCCACAATGGGCTTCTTTCCCATCGACGACGAAACGCTCCGCTACCTCCGCCGCACCGGGCGCACCAAGGCCGAGGTCGAGCTGGTGGAGCGATACGCCAAGGAGCAGGGCCTGTTCCGCACCGACCAGACGCCGGCGCCGACGTTTACCTCGACGCTCGCGCTGGACCTCTCGACCGTCGAGCCAAGCCTCGCCGGGCCGAAGCGGCCCCAGGATCGCATTCCGCTGGCAGGGATGAAAGCCGCGTGGCGGCGGGATTTGCTGGAGGTGTACCGCAAGCAGTGTCCGGAGAACACTGGTCCCGGGCGCTGGGAAGGGGAGGGCGGGCATCCGGTGCAGCCGGGCGCCGCTACGCCGGAGCCGGCGGCGCCGCCGGTCGATCCCGGCTTCGAGGGCGTGCCCGTGCAGCTCGGCGAAAAGCGCACCGCCCTGCATCACGGCGACGTCGTCATTGCCGCCATCACCAGTTGCACCAACACGAGCAATCCCTCGGTGATGGTCGCCGCGGGGCTGCTGGCCAAAAAAGCCGCGGAGCGCGGGCTCAAGCCGCCGGCGCACGTGAAGACGAGCCTGGCGCCCGGCAGCCGCGTGGTGACCGACTACTTCCAACAGGCGGGACTCGATACATACCTCGACCAGCTCGGCTTCAACACCGTGGGCTACGGCTGCACCACCTGCATCGGCAACAGCGGGCCGCTGCCCGAGCCAATCGCCAAGGCCGTCAACGAGCACGACCTGGTGGTGGCGGGCGTGCTCTCGCGGCAATCGCAATTTCGAAGGCCGCATCAATCCGCACGTAAAGGCCAACTACCTCGCCAGCCCGCCGCTGGTCGTGGCGTATGCACTCGCGGGAACAACCGACGTCGACTTCAGCGCCGAGCCGTTGGGGCAGGGCAAGGACGGCCGGCCGGTATTCTTGAAGGACCTGTGGCCAACGCGCGAGGAAGTGGCCGCGGTGGTCGAATCCAGCGTGCTGCCTCAGATGTTCCAGGCGCAGTACGACAACGTGTGGCAGAAGAACGACAAGTGGAACGCCATCGAAGTGACCGGCGGCGAGCTCTACGCGTGGGACCCCGAGAGCACGTATATCCAAGAGCCGCCGTTTTTGTTCGACCTCACCCCCGAGCCGGCGCCGATCCGACCGATCCTGTGGGCGCGGTGCCTGGGCCTGTTTGGCGACTCCGTGACGACCGACCACATCTCGCCGGCCGGCTCGATTGCCAAGGCGAGCCCCGCGGGCAAATTCCTCATCGAGCACGGCGTGGAGCCGGTCGACTTCAACAGCTACGGCGCCCGCCGCGGCAACGACCGCGTGATGACCCGCGGCACGTTCGCCAACATCCGCATCCGCAACCATGCTGGCGCCCGGCACCGAGGGCGGCGTCACCCGCCACTTGCCCGACGGCGAGCAGATGACCATCTACGACGCCGCGATGAAGTACAAAGCGAGAGGGCGTACCGCTGGTGGTGCTAGCCGGGACCGAGTATGGCACGGGCTCCAGCCGCGACTGGGCCGCCAAGGGTACGTTCCTGTTGGGCGTGCGGGCGGTGATCGCCGTCAGCTTCGAGCGGATCCACCGCTCGAACCTGGTGATGATGGGCGTGCTGCCGCTGGAGTTCGATCCCGGCGTCACCTGGCAATCTCTCGGCCTCACGGGCACCGAGGTTTTCGACATCCCCGACCTCGGCGAGGACCTGAAGCCGCGCCAGCGGCTCTCAGTCACGGTGCGCTGCGAGGCGCGAAGCTCTACCGGCGACCCCGGCGGCTCCGGCATTCTGGCCGCCGGCGCGAGCCTGTCGTTCCCCGCCACCGTCCGGATCGACACGCCGGTCGAACTCGACTATTACCGCAACGGCGGCATCCTGCAGACGGTGCTGCGGAAGTTGATGAAGGGATAAGAGTCCGACCGCATCTGTCTGGCGAGTATCGACCCAATGGGCCGCGATGGTACAGTAATAGGGTGAGTTTGATGCGTCCCGAATTGGTTTAGCTGCATGGTGTTGTGATGTCGCTTGCCGAGTTGCTTCCCGCGGTGCAATCCCTTCCCCATCAAGACAAGGTGTCATTGCTCCAGTTCCTGGCGAGTGCCATCGCTCAGGACGAGGGTCTGCCCGCGGCTGGCGTCGGCGGCGATTTCGCCGTGTGGACGCCGTACGGGGCATTTGAGGCGGCTCAAACTCTTCACCAGGCGCTTCAGGCAGACGCCGGCCAGCCATGAGTGGACCTGCCCAGCAGTATCCGTACGTGGAGATGGATTCCGCGGCGGGCGCCCTCAGCCTCATGCCGCTCTTGCCACTGACGCTCTCCCTCGGCCAACGTACGGTCGTCGTGACGGGCATGCTCGACACGGGCGCTGCCATCAACGTCGTACCGAATTAATTCCGTGGGTCAACAATTGGGCGCGATTTGGGAGCAGCAGACAACGCCAGTTCGCCTTACAGGCGCGATGGCCGGCATCGAAGCCCGCGTGCTGATCGCGACTGCCCAAATCGGCTCATTCGCTCCCGTGCGTATGGCTTTTGCCTGGGCCAACGCCGACTCGATGCCGCTCATCCTTGGGCAGACGAACTTTTTCCAGGAATTCGACGTGTGCTTTTTCAGAGCGAGATCAGTGTTCGAGATTCGCCCGAAATCGTGATGCCGCGACGGCATCATCCTGCAGACGGTGCTGCGGAAACTACTCAAGGGTTGATTGCCCCCTGACAAGCAACGCCGGCCCCACTCCCCGAAAAACCGGCGTGCGGCGAGCCTTTTCCTGGCTTTGTAGACGATTCCGCGCGCCTCGCTCGTCATGGTAGATAGGAGGACGCGCCATGGGCCAGTCAATCGTTGCTCCTTTGTCAGTGGACGGGCGGTCGGGCATGGATTTCAAACCCAAGCTGCCGGCGTTGGCGACGACCTATGAGGGTCCTTGGCCGCAGACGGTGGCCGAGTTCGAGCGCCTGGTGGATGCGTACTTGGACCGGTTGGTCCATTTTGCGGTGCGGCGGGTCGGCAATGTCGAGGACGCCGAAGATGTTGTGCAGAACGTGATGACGGCGGCCTTTCGAGACCGCGACAAGCGGCGCGGCGTGACGGCCGTCGGGCCCTACCTGTTCCGGGCCGTTGCCAATGGATGTACGGACCGGCTGCGACAGCGGAATTACTCGGCGGTGTTTCGGGAGGAAGTGGATATCGAGACGCTGCTTGTGTCGGGCGAAGCGCCGGCCGAACTGGCGGCGGCGACGGAGGAGTGGCGGCGGGCCGCCCAACTTCTCGCCCGCCTGCCGAAGGACCAGGCGGAGGTTGTCCGCTTGCGGGTGTTCGACGAGTTGCGGTTGAGCGAGATTGCTCGCGTGGCGGGCTGCTCGGTGAACACGGTCTGTTCGCGACTGCGTTACGGGTTTCGCAAGCTCCGCCATTTGATGGCCGAGAATGAGGAGTAACGAACGTGAACTGTCGAGAGTGCCAGAATGTTTTGGACGACCTGTTGGCCGCGACGCCGAGCGACGCGGTGTACGCCGAGCTGGGCGACCATGTGGCCGCGTGTCCCGAGTGCGCCCGCGAACGCGAGCTCGCGGGGCGCGCGTTGGCGGCGCTGGCGATTCCGCGGCCGGCGCCGGCCGCCGCGGGATTGAAAGCGCGGATCCTGCAGGAAGCGGCCGCGTTGGCTGCAGCCGACGAGGCGCGGACTGTCCGCCGGGCGCCGGCGTGGTCGCTGGCCCCCGTGCCGAGACGGCTGGCGGCGATTGGTCTGGCCGCGGCGCTGCTCGTCGTCGCTACCGCGGTGGTTTGGCGCGATCGCGGCGAGCGACCGCCTGAGGCGTCGGCGTTCACGCTAATCAGCCAGGCCTACGGCGCCGAGCAGTCGATTTTCCTGGCCGACGGCATTGTGCACATCGTGAATGAAATCGTGGTGAAGCCCGTCGCCGATGCGGATCTGTCCGGGGCGCGATGGTTTCCCATGATGTCGTTGGAGGCGACTGGCAAGCCGCGGTTCCACCAATTGAAGTTGTCGGCCAAGGCGGGCGAATCCTACGTCGTGACCGACGAATGCTGGTACGAGTCCGCCACCGGCAGGTTCGTGCGGCAATTGCGGACGGGCCAAACGCCGATCTACGCGAACGCCTTCGACGGCCGGGCCGTGTACTGGCTCAATGTCGCGTCGGACGGCAGTCCGCAGGTTGAGAAGCGCGACACGACGGCCGATTTCCGTCCGCCTCGTGCGCCGAAAACCTGCTGGGCATCGCCGCCGGTCTGCCGGCCCGCCTCGACGAGAAGAATAAGGAATATGTCGTCGACGCCGGAGAGGCGCGGCTGGACGACGGCACGCTGGGCCGCCGGGTGCGAGTCGGCTATTCGACGCCGGGCGGCGACAAGCCGGCGCCCGGCTACGCCGTGTTCACAATTCGCAAGGACGACAAGACGATCGCCCGGATCGAATTGGTGATCGGCGGGAAGTCGCTGTACGAAGTGCGGCGCGTCAAAACCGAGACCGTCGCTGCCGGCAGCGTGCCCTGGAATCTGGCTGCAATGGTCGGACCGGGGACGAAATCAGCGGCGCCGTCGCCGGCCCGCATCGTGCCGGACATGGTCGTCAGCGACGTCACCGTGGAACACATGGTCGCCAAAGCGAGTTTCCCGACATACGTCTTCAAATCGGATCCGCCCTGGACGGGAAAGCCGCAGATCACCGACATTCTCGACGTCGCTAGCCCGCCCCACCGGATGTTCGCCATCAGCTTTGTCGCCAAGGATGGCCGGCACGTCGTGTTGGTTCAGGCCGCCACCTACAACAACCTGACGCCCATGCTCCCCAAGCTCGGAAAGGTCGTGTACACGTCGCCCGCTGGCGTGAAAGTCTTCAGCGGGCCGCAGGACAAGTGGCTGGCGGGCATCCTGCTGCAAAGCGCCGCCGCCACGATCAAGGATCCGCCGGCGGAGGATCGCACCGGGTATTTTCTCGAGACCCCCGCGGGGACCTGCCCCGCGCTGGCCGTCAACGGCAAGCTCACCGACGAGGAGCTGCACGAGTTGATCGACAGCCTGGCGCCGGCCAAATCAGGGGAGTGACCCGCGGCAAAGCGGCGCGTCCCGAGGGCACAGAACCGCCCGGGGTCTGGCTCAATTCGCGCAGTCTTCGGAGCAAATTGTGCCTGACCCCCTTCCGAGGGCGTTCCACGACGGCCGCGATCGCAACCGGTTGTGCGGCCACCGAGGGCGCGACGCCCGGCGCCTCCCGGCCTCCAGCTCGCCACGGCGAGTCGCCTGCGGAGACCTCCGGCCTCCAGTCTCCAGCCTCTCCTTCCCCCCGACCGTTCGCATCGACGCGCCGGTCGAGCTCGACAACTACCGCAACGGCGGCATCCTGCAGACCGTGCTGCGGAAGCTGATGCAGGGGCGAACCTCACCGGCAAGCCCTCTGCGCCGCATGGCCCCGGAGGGGCCACGTCATGCAGCCAGGGGCGACAGCCCCTGGTTTCAGTCGAGCAAAGCGATATCGGCCGCGCGAAAATGCCAAGTTCAATCGGCCCATCGCCGCGGCCGAAACCAAACCACGGCTTGCTTCGGATTTCAGGCTATCGACCCCGACCTGGCCGCCTGCGTCACACCGCCGCGTCGAGAGGCGCGACTCGCCATGCCCGACCGTCTCCCCACATCCTGACTCTGCCCCGACCCCGCCCCCCCGGGCCGACCATGAGAATATCGGCAGCCCCTGGCTTTCGGGATAGTTCACTGCAGTGTGTTGTCGTGGCCGCCGGCCTCACAGAGTAGGGGACTGGCCACGCGACGCTGGGCGAGCGCTCCGCAAACTTGCCGATGTGCGTCTCGCCTGTGCGCGAAGCGAGCTGACGGTTGAGCGCTCAGGGCGGATGCTCATCATGGCCTCGTCCTTGGCAGGTTCAGCGTGCGCGAACCGCAGGCATTCGAGCAGCCGGGGCGGCTCGGCTGGCGTGCCGTTGATTGCTGCTGCTTGCGTAGACGGGTAGACTGAGGCCATGGCGAGGCCCTCCGTCTGGCGAACGACAGGTAGGGTGCATTTGTATACATGCCAGCCGCCGGGCCGTCCACCTGCTTACTGAAGGTTTCCTTCAATATGCAGGGCTTACTGAAGGAGTTTCTGTCCAATAACTAGTTCGACTGTATCCGGTTCACAACCTGCTGTGGTTTCGCGCCGACCGCGATCACAGCCGGTAGTGGCGAGACTGCCAACTGGATACAGTCGAACTAGTTCGGGCAACAACAAAGGAAGACACCCCGGTGGATTACCGCGAACTTACTTTCAAGGTCCCCGAGGAATCGCCGGATTACCCGGAAAGCTCAGAGTTCGTGATTGCCCAGATCGAAGCGATCCTTCGCGACGTGCTAGCCGCCGGCAAGAACAAGATCATCATCAACACGAGCCTTCGGCTTGGCCTGCCGATGGAAAATATCAACAAGGTCGCGGGACCGTTTGTGGAGGCTTGGGCTGTCGAGATTTTTCAGGACATCAGCCAAGACCCAAACAACAAGTATCAGCTAATTCACGTAGAAGCGCAGGAACGCCTCTACATGGCCGACATCATCCTGCAATTCAAAAAGAAGCGAAAGGTCGAATCAGGGGTCACCGCCGAAGTCGATGTGAAAGCCACGGCGGAAGACTTCAAGGACTCCGGCAAATCACCGAACATCACTTCCTTCAAACGGATTCGCACTGCCTACATTGAAGATCCTGACTACATCTTTGTGATCCTGTCGCTCAAGCATCGCGTCTACTCAACTCGCAATGAATCAACCGGTCTCATGGACGGGATAATGGAAGTTGTGGCGTACAACGCCTACGACCTGAAATATCTTTCGAGTGCTGACCTCAGTTACAACCCGGCTCTTGGGACAGGGCAAATTCAGGTCAAAGACATTCACTATGTCTCCGTGCAAAAACGCACGACGTGGGAGTTCTGCCAGTTATTGGATGCCAAGTATCTTGGTTCCTCAAAGCGAGATTTGAACGCTTGGCTTGTGTTGGCGAAAAAGAACGGGTGGATCAAGACCGATGATTGAGCCTAAGCTAGTCCAGGGAGACTGCATTGAAGTGATGTCAGGGTGGCCGTCAAGCCATGTTGACCTCATCGTTGCCGATCCGCCATACAATCTGGGCAAAGAATATGGCAACGGTAGCGATTCGTTGCTTCGCGCCGATTACCTGAAGTTCACCAAGGCATGGCTGTCTCAAGCAATCCGAGTCCTCAAGCCGACTGGATCGCTCTACGTTTTCATGGGATTCCGCTTCATCTCGCACGTTTTCCTTTTGCTGGACGAGGAATTCCGTCTGCCATTCAACAGCTGGATTTGCTGGAACTACACGCAGGGCATGGGTCGAACTCGGGGGTTCTCGCCGCGACACGATGACATTCTGTTTTTCACGAAGAGTGATCGGTACACGTTCAATCTTGATAACGTTCGCGTCCCGCAAAAATACTATCGATCCAGAAACAACATGAGGGGCGCGAATCCCGGAGACGTCTGGGAATTCTCTCATGTTCATTATTGTCAAGGGAATCGCACGGAACATCCAACACAAAAGCCAGAAGGATTGATTGAGCGGATCGTTCTCGCGTCCTCAAACGAGAATGACCTTGTAGTCGATCCGTTTGCTGGTAGCGGCACGACCCTGCGAGTGTGCCAGCAGCTAGATAGGCAATCGATTGGGATCGAGCTTTCAAGTGAGTACTTGTCCTTAGCGGATAGTCGGCTCAAGGAGCCGTTCACGGGGTTCGATAGCATCGACCCAAGGATGAAGCGGATTCCGAATGACCTGAACGACCCGAAATGTGCGCACGAGTCCAGTTGAAAATCATAGGCTGTGGTTTCTTCTCACCATAAGGGTGTCAAGAATCATTCCGAACGGATTTTGCGAGCAAGTACCCAGACAAGACGAATGGCGCTCAGCCCACACTGTTTCCCGAGGAGCCCGAACCAGACGCTGCACCTGACCGCGGCGGCACTTAGCGTTATCGTGGTTCAACGTCTCACGGGCCGCCGCGGCAGGTGAGCTCGGTCGTTCGGTGACACGAGCAGGTTCAAATGGCCAAGAAGCCCAGTGCAAAGAAAACGAAAACCACGCCTGCATCCGCTGCGCGCTCGACTGCGTCCAATTATCCCCGGCACAGCGCAGGAGGCGGCACTCCGTATCCCGAAGGCCATCCTTGATCAGAACGCAGGTAAGCCGACCACTGACAAACAAGCAGCCCAGTTTCTTGGACTAAAATCTCCAAAGGGTCCTTTCGCCGTCGAAATTAGCTCGGGCATCAAATACGGCTACCTAACTCGGCCGTCCACTGGCATGTTAGAGGTAACTGACCTCGCTCGCCAAATCCTACGCCCCAAGACGGCAGAAGACGGCACAAAGGGCTACCAACAGGCCGTTCTTAATGCCCCAACTTTGTCGGAAGTCTACCGGCATTACCGTGGCGAAAATCTGCCGGATCGCCAGTTTTTCGACAATGCACTCGAAGACACGTTCAAAATACCAAAGGACAAATTGTCTGAATTCAAGGATGTTTTCACTCACTCGCTCAAGGCGGCAAAGCTTTCCGAAGAACTCGATGGAAGGGTCCGCATTCTTCATTCCGCAACAGAATCACAACCGTTAGCAGGTGACGATGAACGCATTCAGAAGATCAGTGCATCGGCGGGCATCAAATCATCTGACACCTGTTTCGTAATGATGCCATTCCGCACTCCGATTGGCGATTATTATGACACGGTTTACAAACCTGCAATTGAAAAGGCAGGCCTAACTCCGGTTCGTGCTGACACAGAGATTTTCGGGACTGGCAAGATCATGGATCAGGTTTGGGCGGGCATCAATAACGCAAAGGTGCTTCTTGCCGAAATGACGTCAAAGAACCCAAATGTCTTTTATGAGCTTGGTATCGCTCACGCTCTACAAAAGCCGGTCGTGCTAGTCTCATCAAACGAAGACGACGTGCCGTTTGACCTCAAGCATATTCGCGTGATTTACTACGAGTCGAGTGATCCGTTCTGGGGACAGAAACTTCTGAACAAAGTTGCGGAGAACATTCTCTCCGCCATCAAGAATCCGGAAGAAGCCATCTTCAAAATCTCCTCCGAAAACGTCACCTGACAAACGGTTCAACCGGAGCCGCGGGCCGCGCGGTTTTGAAAGCAACGTTGGTTGGCCGCGGCCCGGTTGACCGCGTCGTTCGGCGGCAGAGGCGTGACCGGTGGCGGAGGTGTCTTATGGATGTGATCGTCACTTTTGTCGGTGGCCCCCTCGACGGGGGTGCCATGACCAGTGACTCGGCGGACCCGATTGAGCAGCGGAAAGTGCAACTAATGGCTCAGGTCGTTGGTGGCTGTCTGCGGGATGCCGAGAAACGGGAGGTGCAGTTCAATCCAGGGATGCTCTACACAGTACCTTCCGAGTGGGTCATGGAGCGGGCGAGGCGTGAGAATTGGAGTCGGGCCAGAATCGACGCGGTGGTACCAAAGTACGAGTACGAGTACTGGAAATTCCGGGAAGCGAACGGTATTGCCGAAATCTTCCTCCGATTCAAAGATGCTTCGTGAGTGATCAACAGTGATTACACGGTTCCGGAGTGATCCGCAACCGTTCATCAAGACACAGCGGCTAGCTGCCGAACCAGACGCTGCACCTGACCCGCCGGGCATAAGCATTTCGAGATGTGTAGCTCACCGATGCCCCGCCGGCAGGTGAGCTGGGCCTTTCAGGCCGATTAGGTTTGTCGTCAGTAGCATCGCGAGCTATGATTGGGATGATGAGCGCCATCGAAGAACTCAAAGCCGCTGTGCAGCGATTGTCGCCTGAGGATCGTGCGGCTTTTCGCACATGGTTTGCCGAATTTGACGCCGTCGAATGGGACCGGCAGCTCGAGGCCGACGTCGCCGCTGGCCGCTTGGATTGGCTGGCCGCCGAAGCGCTGGCCGACCGGCAGGCCGGGCGCTCGACGGACCGATGAAGCATCGCGCGACGCCTCGCTTCTGGACCTGCTATCGGGCGTTGCCCGCGGAGGTGCAACAGCTCGCCGATCGCAGCCACGAGCTGCTCTGCCGCGATCCACGGCATCCGTCGTTGCACTGCAAGAAGATCGGCCAATTCTGGTCCGCTCGCGTCGGTTTGCATTATCGCGACTCTGGCTGTCGAGGCCGATGACGAGCTGTTGTGGGTCTCGATAGGGACGCACGCAGAATACGACCGCTTGTTGCGGCAACAGGCCTGACAAGGCGCTGCAATTAACCCGCCAGCAAAACGGCGAGCTTGGCGTTTTGCGTTCGCGGCGCTTTACTGCGTGCAATCGCGTCAACTTATTTCCGGCGGGCAACTGAGCCTTGACGTTAGGCGCCAGGCGGGCGCGTCCTATGTCGTCGAGCGGGTTACGCACTTTCTTCAGAGGCCGCCGTTTCGGAAATATCCCAAATCTCGCCCTGTTGCCAAAGTTTTTTGTTGAAAATGGGCCACGACCTCTGCTAGCCTCATTGATGTACGAGCGTACATACACCTCAGCGCAGTAGCATCGAGCATGTGGCCCGTATTCCCGACAACCCGCCCTCCACATTCGTCGGCCACGCCGCTCGCCGCGTGCTCCCGCCCCAACTCTCTGTATTCATCTGCGCCCATCTGTACTACTATCCGTCAACTTCTCCGCGCACCGCGAAGATTTCGTACAGTTGTTCGTACACTACTGACATTTCCCCGCTGTGGTTCCGGCCAGCGGCCGGGCTATGTGCATCTGCGGAAAAATCTCCCTCTTGGCCTCTCGGCGTCCCTGGCCGTTCACCCGGCGCACACCCACAAACACGCAAAACGCATCCCCATTCTGCCGGACCGCCCTGTCCGCCATCCCCGACGATTTCCGGCGTCCCGTCAAGTCGCCTGCCGCAAAAGTCCGGAGTTATGCAGGCCGAAAACGCGATTCCTGCGTATACGACGCAGAACTCGCCAGGCAAGTGGCGAAAACCCCTCGGTTTACCCAAGAGACCCCGCGAGTTTTCGGACTCTGCGAGTCCAAAGGGCATCGCAAAAAGACGCCGGGCGCGAAGCCGCTCACTTGGCGGCGCCTTGAGCTGGCGAGTCGGCGGCGACGCCCAGACGCGGCGGCGTCGCCGCCGCCGTTTGCACGATGTTCGGTCCACAAGCTACACGCGCTCAATGGCGGCGCCCGGCACATTTCCTCTTGGCATGTTTCTCAGCAAGTCTTGGACCGAAGCCGCGGGGAGCGCTGCCGCCAGTGCGCCGAAGGCCCAAAAACCGCCTCAACTACGGCGAGTCTACCGTCATCGGAATGGTGATCCTACGATAACGGCTTTCGAGAGCGCGATTGTCGTGTCGGTCTGCCCATGACGCCGCTTGTTTTCGTACTTCTGGTATTTGGCATTTCCATGGCGGCCGGGTTCGTCGGAGCTCTGGTTGGACTGGGCGGCGGCATCATTGTCGTTCCCGCGCTCACTCTAGGGCTCGGGGTGGACATTCGCTATGCGATTGGCGCATCGATCGTCTCGGTGATCGCCACCTCCAGCGGAGCTGCGGCGGTCTACGTGCGCGAGCATCTGACGAACCTGCACGTGGCCATGCTCCTCGAACTCGGAACAACGAGCGGGGCCATCACGGGCGCCTATCTTGCGGGTCACTTATCGGGCCGATGGCTGTACCTGCTTTTCGGATCGCTCATGAGTTACTCTGCCGTCGCCATGCTAAGGAAGCATCCCCAGCATGCTCGAGTCGCGTCCCCCGATCGCCTGGCAGACCTCTTGGGTCTCCACGGCTCTTATTTCGATGGATCACTCAAGCAAGATCGCTCCTATCGCGTGTCGCACACCAAGCTTGGGCTCGTGCTGATGTATGCCGCAGGCATTGTGAGCGGCCTGCTTGGCATCGGCTCGGGCGCACTCAAGGTCCCGGCGATGGATCTGGCCATGGGACTTCCGATTAAGGTATCGACGGCGACCAGCAATTTCATGATCGGCGTGACCGCGGCCGCCAGCGCCGGAGTGTATTTCAGCCGTGGCGACATTGATCCTTTCGTCGCGGGTCCAGTCGCCGCGGGAGTAGTGATCGGGGCGTCGACCGCCTCGCTGATGCTCAATCGGTTGCCCGCGAGAGGCCTGCGGTTGTTGTTTGTGGGCGTGTTGATTCTCGTCTCGCTGCAAATGCTTTACCACGGCGTGGTGAGTCGATGAATCGAGAGAATACCTTCCCGGAAGTCCATTGATGAAGATTCGCAGCGAGCTATGGATCAGCTTTGTGTTGCGGGCGGGAATTAGCCTGAGTCTGTTGCTGATTCTATCGGGGCTTGCGGTTACCTTCGCGCATCATCCTCAGTATCTTTCGTCCGAAAAGGAGCTATCGCGTTTGGTGGTTCCTGGGGCGGCGTTTCCGCGCACGCTTCCCGAAGTCACGGCCGGCCTGCGTTCCTTACGCGGGCAAGCCATTACGACGAGCGGATTATTACTCTTGATCCTCACGCCAGTGCTGCGCGTGGCTATCTCAATTGCGGCCTTCCTCGAAGAGCGCGATCTTCGCTACGTAGCGATCACGACCGTGGTTCTAGTTTTGCTGATCCTTTCTTTCATGATGGGCGGCGTCGAATAGTCCGAGGCTCGTCTAGGCGGCGCAAGTGTGCGCACCGGTATTGGGATGCAAGGTTGTTCGATTTGTGCGCCAAGTGTGCGATATGGAGCGCAATCGGCGCCTGACGAGCGAAAAAACGGCCGGTTTAGCGCACAACGCCGATTGGCGCAAGTTCTGCGGGAGGGATCCAATCGCACACGGACGATAATTGGCGAAGAGTCTGTGCGTGCCGACGGAGGGCGGTTTACGGTGAAGCGCACGCATCTAAATGCATTGATCGACGCACTCGCCTTCGTGGCGTTTTTGTTGCTGCTGACGACCGGACTGCTGCTGGCACATCAATTGCCTCCCGGGAGCGGCGGCCGGGAAGGATTCGGCAGCGGACGCGGCGCAGTCGGAACGGACGGTTCAATTGCTGTGGGGCTGGACGCGCCATGATTGGGGATGGATTCACTACTGGATCGCCTACGCCCTGATGGCCATCCTCGGCCTTCATCTGTTGCTTCATTGGAAGTGGATTGTCTGCATGGTTCGCGGAAAACCAAGCCCGGCGTCGGGTTACCGGCTGGCTTTGGGAGGCGTCGGGCTGGTCTTTACGGCGCTGCTGACCGCGGCGCCACTAATGAGTTCGACGACGAGCGCATCGCGCGGTGAGCTCCGTGAATCGAGCGTGAAGCAAGCTGGCGACGCGGATAAGTTAGAGACGATCCGTGGCTCCATGACGCTGCAACAGGTCGCCGACGCCAGCGGCGTGCCCTTAGAGCAGATCATTGAGGCGCTAGCGCTGCCGCCCGACGTCGACGCCACGGACGGAGCCGGGCGGCTGTTGCGCCGATACAATTTGCAGATGAGCAACTTGCGGGACGCCATCAGCCATCTTCGGAGCAGCCAGCCAACGCCTGCGGCGAAATAGAAAGGTGCGTTATGCCGGGAAGTATTTCAGCCAACGATTTGGCGCATCTTCACAGCGAGGGCGCGCCCCTCGAGCTGATCGATGTGCGCACGCCCGCGGAGTTCGAGCAAGTGCATCTTGAATTTGCCCGCAACGTGCCCCTGGACCAACTTGATCCCAAGCAAATCCGTGCGTCGCGCGCAGGCGCGACCGAGCCGCTATACCTCATTTGTCAGCGAGGGGGCCGCGGCCGGCAGGCGTGCGATAAGTTGGCGGCGGCAGGCTTGGCCAATGTCATCAATGTCGAGGGCGGTACGGCGGCGTGCGAAGCGGCGGGGTTGCCAGTCGTTCGCGGTCAGAAGGCGATGTCCCTTGAGCGACAAGTACGCATAGCGGCCGGTGCGCTAGTGTTTATTGGCTCGATGCTCGGTTTCTTCGTTCATCCGTATTGGATTGCGTTGTCGGCGTTCATTGGCGCCGGACTGGTGTTCGCCGGCGTCACCGACACGTGCGGCATGGGCATGGTGCTCGCCCGCATGCCCTGGAATCGGGCGAGCTCACGCGGCAACGCCTGCATCATGCCGTCTGACGCGAGGAAACCAACATGAAGCTTGTGATCATTGGCGGCGTCGCCGGAGGCGCTTCGGCGGCCGCGCGGGCTCGGCGGCTCGCCGAGGACGCGCACATCGTCGTGATCGAACGCGGTCCCGACGTATCGTTCGCCAACTGCGGCTTGCCGTACTACATCGGCGGCGAAATCTCCAATCGCGAGAAGTTGCTCGTTACAAGTCCCGAGCGACTTCGTATTCGCTACAACCTCGACCTACGGGTTCGCTGCGAAGCGCAATCAATCGACCGCGCTCGAAAAACAGTTCGAATTCGGGACTTGGCTTCCGGCAAGCAGTACGAGGAGACGTACGACAAACTGATCTTGGCGCCGGGCGCCGCCCCGCTGCGGCCGGCGCTGCCGGGAATCGACCTGCCGGGCGTCTTCACGCTCCGCAATATGCAGGACATGGACGCCATCGTCGAGGCGCTCGGGCGCGGCGTGCCGGAGGCGGTCGTTATCGGCGGCGGCTTTATCGGACTGGAGCTCGTCGAAAATCTTGTGCGGCGCGGCGTCTCCACAACCGTCGTCGAACTGCAGGACCAGGTGCTGCCTCCCTTCGATAAAGAAATGACCGCTCCCCTTCTTGAGACGCTCCGGTCGCATGCGGTTAAGCTCCATCTCGGCGACTCCGCGGAAGGGTTCGAGCCGGCGCACGGGATCGATTCGCGTGCGTCTGAAATCCGGCCAGGAGCTAACGGCTCAGCTCGTCGTCCTGGGCGTTGGCGTAAGACCGGAAAGCAAGCTTGCCGCCGAAGCCGGACTTGAAGTCGGCCCCCGCGGCGGCATCAAAGTCAACGAGTTTCTTCAGACCAGCGACCCTGATATCTACGCCGTGGGCGACGCCATCGAAGTCCGCGACGCCGTCTTGGGCGTCCCCGCGCAAGTGCCGCTCGCGGGTCCGGCCAATCGCCAGGGCCGTATTGCGGCCGACAATATCTTTGGGCGACAGGCGCGTTATCGCGGCACGCAGGGCACGGCCATCGTCGGCGTGTTTGGCCGGACGGCCGCCATCACCGGCGCGTCCGAGAAGATATTGCGACGCACCGAGCATCCTTATCGGGCAATCTATGTCCATCCATCGCACCACGCCGGATACTATCCGGGCGCGGAGGGAATGACGATCAAGTTACTGTTCGGGCCGGACGACGGCCGGATCCTCGGCGCACAGGTGGTCGGCGGATTGGGCGTCGACAAGCGCATCGACGTCTTTGCCGTCGCCATCCAGGCAGGCATGACGGTTTATGACCTGGAAGAGACGGAATTGGCTTACGCGCCGCAATTCGGCTCTGCGAAAGATCCCGTGAACATGGCCGGATTCGTCGCCGCCGGTCTCCTGCGAGGCGAACATCCGCAAATCAGTCCGGCGTCGCTCGAAGACGAGCCGTTGCTTCTGCTTGACGTGCGGACGCCCGAGGAGTTCGCTGCTGGGACGATACCGGGAGCGTTAAACATCCCGCTCGATGACCTGCGGCATCGTCTGGACGAACTGCCCAAAGATCGCCGCATCGCGGCATTTTGCCAGGTAGGACAGCGCGGGTATATGGCCACCAGGATTCTGTTGCAGACCGGTTTCGACGCCCGCAATGTCAGCGGAGGTTACATGGCATTCAAGTTGCATAGGGATGCCGGTTCTCAATACGGCGGGGTAATCGAGGCGCCGAAGTAACTGGGTTTTGGGCGGGGCTCGGCGCCGGTCTGGCGTTGGCCAGTACGAGCTCGGCCGTCAAAAATGCCTGCGGACTGCGAGGCGGTGCTGCCACATTCCCTATTGGCACGCTCGCGAGAGTCGGATAGGTTGCGCGCGGCATCGAAAGCCCGAAGTTCCTGGAGAGATCGGCAATGTCGACGCGTTTTTTCGTCGCGGCCCTTGGTCTTGGCATCGCGACGTCGTCGCTTACCTCGCCCGCGGCTCATGCCGAGTTGCCGAAGACGCTTAATGCGGGTGACGCCAAGCTCGTGCTGAATGGGTCAGGCTCACGTAACAAGTACTTCATGAAGATGTACGTCGTGGGGCTGTACCTCAGCAAACCCAGCGCCGACGGCGGCGCGATCGTCGCGGCCAATGCGCCGATGGCAATGCGGCTTGAAATCACCTCCGGAATGGTGACCCAGGAACGGCTGGTCGAATCGCTGAACGAAGGATTCGAGAAGTCGACGCACGGCAAGCCCGACGAGGTTCGGCGGGAGATTGAGCAGTTCCGGGGGTTGTTCGCCAAGGCGATCGCCAAGGGTGACGTCTTCGATCTCACCTATCTCCCTTCGCAAGGCGTAGTCGTCTCGAAAAACGGCAAACGGCAAGGGATCGTCCAGGGGCTGTCGTTCAAGAAAGCCTTGTTTGGCATCTGGTTGTCGGAGGATCCGGTGGATAAGGGACTCAAGAGTCGCCTCTTGCCGGAGCAAGAAAAAAAGGCCGATGACGCGACCAGCAAGTAGGCTTAGCGGCCCTGGCCCAGGGGGATCTGGCTGTCGAGGTAGCGCCAGCCTTTGATGAACGCGATGAGGTCGGCCATCGCCTGCGGGGGAATGTCGCGCTCCAGGCCCTCAGGCATAAGCGACACGCCGTTGGAGCGGAGATCTTCAATATCGTCGCGGCGCAGCGTCTCGGTCTTACCCTCGGGCTGCTTGAGCGTGACCGAGGTGGCCGTCTCCGCGGACAGGACGCCGGTATGTGTCAGGCCGTCGTCGGTGACGACGGTGTAGCTGAAGTAATTGGCGTCGATCGCCCGGTTGGGCTGCAGCACGTCGGTGAGAATTTGCAGTCGGGTCTTGTCGCGGGAGTCGGAAATGTCAGGGGCGACGTCGACGCCCAGGGCGCCGATGCGGTGGCACGTGGCGCATCGCTGGGCGAACACTTCGCGACCGCGCAGAGGGTCGCCTTTCATCGTGAGCACGATTTGGTAGTCGGCCAGGGCCTTCTGCCTGTCCGCGGGCAACGCCGAGGCGACTAGCTCACTAGCGCGGGCCTTGATTTGCGGATCGGGATGCGCCAAGAGCTGGTTGACCTGAGCGGCGCCGAGTTCGGACGGCTTGATGCGGCCGGCGGCGATCTCGTCCAGGAGCAGCACCGTGCGGTCGGGCCGGGCGAGGGTGCTTTGAACGATCACGGCGCGGACCGACGGGGACTGGACCGAGAAATCGGCCATCACGCGGCGCCAAAGATCGATGTCGTTGAAGCGCACGAGCGCCGTTATGGCGCCCGCGCGAACCGTGGGCGCGGGATCGCCGTGGGCGATTTTTTCGATGGCCGCGGCGCCCTGCCCCGACAGCGCCGCCAGCTCGAGCGCTTCGCATCGTGCCGCATCGGAGAGCGTGCTGTCGGACGCGTCGGTTTGGGCTTTTTGGAACTCTCGTTCCAGCGCGGAGCGAGCCGCATCACCGAGCTGCGAGCGAATCGCCAGTATCGAATTGCCTTCGCACCGCTTGGGCCAGGAAGCTTGAAAGGCCGGCGGCGCCGAACCGCGGATTGGCGACCAAGGCGTCAATCGCGGCCACGGTCTGGCGCTTGTCTTGAGCCGCGGCGGCGAGACGAGCGAGCGCGGCGATCAATTGCTCCGCGGCGGCTGGATCCATGTCGGCGAGCCCTTGATGCTGCAGGACTGCGGCGAGCGCGTCGCCGCCGCGGCGGCCGGCGGCGATCAAAAGAGCGTCGCGCTCCCACTCGTCGACGGGCAAGCGGAAGTTGGCGGGAAGCTCGCCGGCCACGAGCAGGGCCGTGAATCGCACTCGGGCGTCGTCATGATTGGCCAATTGCGCGATGCGCTTTCGCAACCGCTCATCACCGGCCGCCAACGGTTCCGCGGCGAGGATCGCCTGCTCGACGCCCCGTGGATTTCCGTCGGTCATGCTGGTCGATAATGCTTCAGCCTTCGCGAGGCCCAAGCCGGCCAACAGCGATAGGGCGTGAATGCTCTCCGACGGGTAATCGCGTCCGAGCGCCCGTCCGCCGAGCGCGTCGCCAATGCTCTTGTCCTGCCGCTCTAAGATCAGCCTTGCTGCGGTGTCGCGGCGCCATGCATTCGTGTCCGCGAACACCGCGACCAGGTCTTGCGTGGAAGCTCCGCTCAAATCTACATGGACGGTTCTGGGGGCGGGGGTCGTTGTTGAAGTGACGCGGTAAATCCGGCCGCGGTCGTTGCCCAGCATCAGATCGGGCCGGTTTTTCAGCTCGTCGGGCATCCAATCGGGATGCTCGATCACCGCCCGGTACATATCGACGACATACAGGGCGCCGTCGGGACCGACTTCGAGATTCACGGGGCGAGAACCACGGGTCGCGCGAGGCGAGAAACTCTTTGCCCTCCAGGGCGGGGTGCGCCTCGAAGGTGACGCCGTGCGGCGCGCAGTATTTCGCGGTGCACCAGGTGAGCCGTGGGTTCGCAAACGAAGAGGTTGCCCGCGTAGTCGGAGCCGGCAGCGCGTCGCCGCGGTAGATTTCACGCCGCAGGCCGCGGTGAACTGGCCGGCGTGGAGGTTCGAGGTGGTCCAGGACTGCGCCGAGCGGAAACACGCGCGATTCATCGGCCGGTCTGGCCACGTCGTGCACGACCGCTGGAATGGCCGCACAGCGGATTCTTCTTCAGGAAGCGGTTTTCCAGCACGATGTGGATGGCCGGATTGCGGTTGGTGCAGACGAAGCGGTTGCCGTAGTCGTCGAATGTGAGGCCGAACTGGCCGGCGCCGGACATGGCCTCGCAGTCGCCGGTGAGCGGGTCGAAGCGGAAGTCCATGCCGTCGATCGAGAGCGGCGGGCGATCGGGATGCCGTGCGTCGACGATCTGGCCGCCGCGGAGGCCGTTGGCGATGTAGATGTGGTTGTCGAGGGCGAGCGTCGGATGGTTGGCGCGGAGCTGCGAATTTTTCTGGGCGAAGCCTTTGAACCAGGTCTCGCGGAGGTCGGCGTTGCCGTCGCCGTCGGTGTCTTTCATGTAGGCGACTTCGCCGGCCATCGTCACGAAGACGCCGCCGCGCCAGGGCTGGACGCCGGTGGCGAAGAGCAGATGATCGGCGAAGACGGCGGCGGTTTCGTAGAAGCCGTCGCCGTCGCGGTCGGTGAGCACCGAGATGCGCGAAAGGGGCGGCTGGCCGCGCTTGGGACCGGTGGGGTAGTCGCGCATTTCGACGACCCACATCCGGCCGGCTTCGTCGAAGCGTACGGCGACGGGGTCGACTGCCTGCGGCTCGCACGCGGCGAGCTCGACCTTGAGGCCGGGCTCGACGACGATGTGCCGCAACGAATCCTTGGGCGACAGGGGACTGACGACCGCGGGCGGTTCGTCGGCGATGGTCGGCGGCGCATGAGGCGCCCAGTGCGACGACGGCCGCGGCAAACAGCAAACCTGCGGCACTGCGCCAGGGCGTCATTTGAGTTCCTTAAGCAGCGCGATCGCCGCCTTAGCGAGCATCTCGCCGCCGCCGCTTTCGATTTGCGAGTTCACCACCTCGTAGCTTCCCTCGGCGAAGGCCTTTTGAGTCGGCACATAGTCGGGCGAATCGTTGGCCAACTCAATCACGAGCGTGGTCTTGAACGGCGAGGCCGCCTTGATCGCCAGGCCCAGTTCGACGAAGATTTCGCCCGGCAGCGTGACGATCGCCGTCTCGGGCCCCAGCCGAAAGGCCTGCACTTCCAGCGGAATTGTTCCCGCGGGGCGGTCATTGACTGACACGATCTTGTAGGCCTTTACCTGTTCAAGAAACGGCAATTGGTTCGTGCCCACTAGGTTCATGTTCTTGCGGGCGGCGGCCACTTCTTCCTTCGAAAAGCGTTGCAGCGGCGCGTCGACAACGGCGTGGCGCACCGCCAGCTTTGGTTCGGCGACCGGCGCCAATTCGCTGTCTTGAAGCGCAGTGCACAACCGTATCGCCCAGCTTGCCGCCGATTTCCTCGGTCGTGGGATCTCGCTTGGCCGTCACGTCAATGTGATTAATGTCGCCGCATGTGCCCGTGCCGAATAGCAGGGTGAACTTCGGTCCAAACGCCTCGCGGACCTTGTCCTCGGCAGGCTTCGGGTAGTCGGCGGAGTACTTCGTGCCGCCGACGGTGTCGAGGTGCATGGCGAACGAGGCGAGCGCCGCCCACGGCTTGTCGGCGCCGGGCTTCCTCGGCGCCACGATGCCGACCTGCGGGTCGGTGGGCCCGGCCGGTCGCACGATGTCGGGGTTGAGATGACCCGGGTTGAACCGCACCGAACCGTCGCGCATGTGGTACCGGCGGTTGAACGCCAGGCCGTCTTGCCGGGCGTAACCGGCAGCCAGCTCGACGGGCTCGAGCACCTTCTGGGCGTCGACGATCGCGGCGACGATCTTGGACACGAGCCGCGCGGGGTAGTCCGTGATCTCGTAGGGATCGGCGCCCGTCCGCTGGATGCTGCGGCGGTGCAGATAATTTCGCAAGGCATCGTAGTACAACGGCCCCGTGTGCGAGTGCGTGGCCGTGATGGCGATGTGCTCGACGGGAATGCCCGTCTTCAGGCTGGCCTCTTCACGTGCCAGTGTGGTCACCCGGTGCGACATGCCGACGAGGTCGCAAAAAACCAGCGCCGCCCGCTGGTCGCCCTGCTCCAGCACAATGGCCTTGGCGTGGAGCGGGTCCTTGACGCCGGTGCTCAACCGTTCGTTGAAATAGCCGCTCATCCGGTAGGGGACCGGCGGCGTGACGTCGACGACGGCGACGCCGGCGCGGAGCTCGTCGGCGCCGGACGCCGGCCGCGGTAAACCGGGCATGAGCGCGGAGAGCAGTGCGAAACAGACTATGCGGCGCCTCATGATTTCCTCAGTGCATCTCCGCCGCGACGTTGCCGATGCCGGCGCGGTAGTAGTTGAAGTCGTACGTTGGGGTGGTCGGCCAGCAGCGACATGGGGACGCGAGCTGTCGGGGAGCCTTTTGGCGATCATCAGCGCGGTCAGGCGGATGCCGAAGGGGTTGTCGTGATGGCCCGGGTGCCAGATGGACACGCAGTCGGCCTTCCAGGTTTCGACCGGCCCGACCGTGGCACGCCTGCGTGGGCACCTGCGGCACGTAGCCGCCGCCGGAGGTGCGGGCGTTTTGGATCACTGTCATCGGGTGCAGATCGGTGATGCGCGTCTTCGAGCTTGCGATACTCGGCCGGCGGCGGCGGCTCGGTCTTGGTAGGCGCCCTCGCGCTTCGGGGGGTCGTTGAACGCCCAGTGCTTCACTTCGCCCTGGCCGCCCTGCATGAGGACGCAGCGCACCTGGTCGTAGCTCGTGCGAATAGGCCTCCAGGTCGGTGGGAAAGTGGATGTTCGCCTGCGGCATGCGCAGATTTCTGTCGATGCGGTTGAAGCACAGGTCCATGTCCGCCTTGGCGAAATGACAGCGGATGGTCGAGCGGCACGGGTTTGCCGTTTTCGATCCACTCGTCCATGCCCCAAAAATGGGCGTCGTGCAGCTTGAGTTCAAGGGCGTTGACGATCCGCGCCACCAGCGGCAATTGCTCGGTCGGGCCCGATCGGCCCGCAGATGCCGACGGGATTGTCGGGGGTGGCCTGCTGCCAGGCCCGCACGTATTCGAGGGCTTCGGCGAGATAAAACTCCTCGAGCGTGTCGTACAATCGCCACTTCGAAGCCTGGTCGCGACAGCTCGGCAAGGTCCCGCTCGGTAAGCTGCGCGGCGTCGCGCGAGCAGCGACTCGTCGAGCGTGGTGTAGTCCCACCAATCGCGGCGCCACTTTGCTGATCGCCCGTGCCATGACGGTCACATGCCTCCTGACTTGTCGCCGAACATTTGCAGCGATCAAGTCGGTTTGCAGGATATGCGTGCCCGCGGTGCTGGACGAAGGCCTCGGCATACTCGACGCCGATTTCCCGTCCCCGCATCGCGGCGTGGCGTTTCATCGCGTCGAGGTATTCGTCCATCCCATGGTGGGCCCGCAGCCACTCGCGCTGCGAGGCGTGGCAGGCGAGCATCGCCGTCTTGCGGTCCATGACGGCTGACACGTCGACGTACGCAGTCGGGTCGACCGGCGCCCGGTGTACGGATCGGCGCCCTCGATGGGATCACAGTAGTATAACCAAGGCACGGCGGAGTCGGCGACCAGCGGCAAGGGCGACGCATTGGGAGCGGCGTAGGCGAACGTGGCCGAGCGGGCCAGCAGGTGGACCTGCTCGTGGTCGAGCATGTAGTCGAGCCGCGCGTGGGTGAACACGATCGTTGGCGCCACGCGACGCATCAGGTCGATGGCCTTGCGGTTGGCGGCCTTCTCGAACACGACATTCACGTCGCGCTCTTCGAGGCAGTGGTACGTAGCGCCGATCAGTTTTGCCGCGGCGGCGCCCTCGGACCGGCGAATCGCGGCGATCTCCTCGGCGGAGAGCGTGGTCGTGCCGCAATCGCCAGGCGTGGCAGTGGCGATGTGCACTTCCCAGCCAGCGTCGGCCAGGCGGATGAGCGTGCCGGCGCAAAGAAACTCCGCGTCGTCCGGGTGCGCGAGAAGGCTGAGCGCGACGCGGCGTTTGGGCAGGACTACGGTGTCGGCCATAAACTCTTGTCTGACGATTTCAACTCAACTGAAAACTAATCCCTTCGCACCCCCCTCCCCAGCCCTCCCCATGGCGGGGGGGGGACCGGAGGGTTATTGATCTTGCTCGGCGGGCGCCGGCTTGGGGCCTTTGGCCAGCGGCCACAGTTCCCAGCGCCGGAAGAAGATCTCGGCCATCTCGGTTTGCAATTGCAATTGGCCGGCGTTCGGCTCGACGTCGAACGCTTCGTTCACTTTGACGCCGTTGACGAAGTATTCAAGATGCCCGCCGTCGCAGCGCACGTCGAGGCGCGTCCACTGGCCGTGCGGGCTGTCGACGTCTTTGGCGCCGCGAAATCCCTTGACGTCGGCCCAGTCGACGTCGCGGCCGAACCAATTGACGCGACCCAGGGCTTTGAGGCGGAAGGTCTCTCGCTTGCCGCCGGCGTGCCAGACTGGTTCGCCGTCGCGGTCGCGCTGGACCTCGCACGTGTAGGTGATGGGCACGGGCTTGCCGTCGCGGCCCTTGCCGGGGACGGGAACGATGTCGCCGACGCCGCCCTCGATGATCTGCACTTCGATCGACGGGAGCCAGGCGCCGCCATACGCGCCGTCGGCGCCGCCGCTGTGGACGAGCAGGCCGGAGTCGCGGGCTGCCTTCTCGCGGTCGCGCAGGTGCGCTCGCCCCACTTGAATTCGAGCACCAGGTGATAGTCGCGGTAGCGGTTACGGGTGACCAAGGCGCCGAGGCCATCGCCGGAGATGTGGATCATGCCGTCGTGAACGGCGAAGACGTGCTTCGGGTCTTCGCGTTGGGAGTCCTTGAGCCAAACGTAGCAGCCGTCGAGCGACCGGCCGTCGAACAGCTTGATGACGCCGTCGCGCGGCGCGATGGCGTCGTCGGCTGCCAAGGCAGCGTTCATCGCCGTCAGCATTGCCAGTGGCAGGAGAGTCCGCAGATGACGCAGAGGCGCACCGACGGAGTGCGGGAGGTCATTGATTGATCGTGAGCCGCCAGGCATTGTTAATCCCTCATTTCAGATCTGCGATGCGATGCTATCCAGCAGAATCATCGCAGGGGGCGCGCATTTTGTCATGCGGCGTCGACTAGTTTTGTGATGGAAGCCTCACGTGCGGCGAGAATTACGGGAATTGTGCGTCGTCCTTGGGCCGTGAGCAGATAACGATGCGTGTGGGATATTTTTTTGATCAGGCCATGGGCGCGGAGCAATCCCAACAGGCGCGTGACGCGACAGGCCAGTCGACGCCGCTCGCGCGGGTCTTGGGGATCGGCGCCGAACAGCGCCTCGCGGACGTCGGCGTTGCGGAATCCCTTGATCAGAAACTCGCCGCGGGCGATCGCGGCCAGCAGCCGGGCGTCCTCGTCCTGGAAGGGATGCAGCGCGCGACGCCGGCGACCGTCGCGCACGACCGGGCGGCAGAGGGGAGCGGCGAGCTCCTTCAGGAGGCCGTCGGTCTCGGTCGCGGCCAGCGCGTCGAGATAACGGCGGTTGGCGGCGTCGGAGAGTTGGGCGCGGCGGGCCAGATCGGCCACCCCCTTGCGCAGCGGCCGGTAGCTCCGCGCACCCGCGGGGTCGCCCTCCGCCGCGCGGTAGCTTTTCAGGTCGCGGGCGTCGTTGATCGTGGTTTCCACGCGCAGCACCGAGCCCTGCTTGTCGTACATCTTGATGGCGTTGGCCTTGAGGCGGTGCTTGATGCGCATCCCTTCGGGTCGGGCGGCGACGTCGCTGGTGACTTCTCCCTTGAAATGGCCGTTGATGTAGGGTTGGCGGGCGAAGCGGCGTCCCAAAAACCGCATCACGTCGCGGCTGTCGAAGGTGCGGATGGCATGATGGATCAGCCGGCCGTAGAGCGGCGCCAACTCCCCGCGGGAGCGGAAGGCGACGTCGGTGGCCCATTCGCTCTGCTCGGTCGACCAATACGGCTCCAGCTCCCACGGCGCCAAGAGGCCGCGCCACGCCGGGTGCGCCTGGTCCAACAGCCGCGTCAGATTCGGCGCCCAGTCAATGCGCAACTGCTGGTCGCACAGCTGTTGGGCGCGCGGGAAGTCCTCGATCCACGGAAAGCAGTTGTCGCGCCGATCGTAGCGAAGCTCCGCGGCGTTCATCTGTTGCGCCAACCACTCTCGGCCGTTGAGGACGACATGAATGTTCCAGGGAAACCACGTTTGCAGCCGCACCTGGGCGCGGCCGAAAGTCGGGTCCTGAAAGTAGACGTAATAATGCAGACATTTGCGGCGCACCGGCCGCAGTTCCAGGATCTTGCGCTCGCGGTTGCGATGGACGTCAAACGACTGGCAGACCTCGACGGCGCTGAGCACGGCCAGCACGCCTCCCGGTCCGACGCCCTGCTCCTCGACGATCCGGTCGACGAGTTGCTCCTTGTCGATCGCCGGGCTGGCCAGATAGCGCACCGCTCGCCCCGCCTGGTCGGCGACGCCCTCGACGCTTTCGCGAAACCGCTCCGTCGCCGCCTGGGCAAACGCGCCAAAGTCCTTGAACAGCACCTTGGAAAAGTTCAACATAGTCGTCATGCCGCTCGTGGTCGCCAATTGACGAAACGTGCCCCGAAAGCGCAGCCGATCGAAGCCGCAAAGAACTCCCCAAATCCGCGGCGCATGCCGCTCCAGAAACGACTTCATGGCGTTGCTCCTGTCGATCGAGTGCGGTCACAGCCAAAGCCACACTCTACGACGGAGCAACGCCTCCTTAAACCCTTTGGTTGCGGCCGATAGGCCGCGCTAAGAACATCTGCATTGCTAACCGTCAGATTCTTCTTCGTTCGCGAAGATTTTACGCGGCCGTAAGTAATTGTTTGGTATTGGCTTGTCGCGCAGCGTTGACGGCTGCGACGAGGGTTCGCCCGTGGTCCGTGAGTTGGTAGCGATGACTGCGCGGGACTTTCTTGATGATATGGTGAGCGCGAAGCAAGCGGAGCCGCCGAGTGACGGCGGCCGAGCGGCGGCGGCGGTCGGCGGCCGTGGCGGCTTGCCGCCGTAGAGCAGCCCTTGCAGATCGCGGTTGCGGAAGCCGTGAACAAGGAACTCGCCCTGAGCCGCCGCGGCCAGCAAGGCCGCATCTGGCCCGGCCAGGGGGTTGAGCGCCCGGACCCGCTGGCCGTTCCAGAAGACCGGCCGGCAGAGGGGCGCGACGAGTTCTTCCAGCGGCGTCGCGTCGTCGACCGCCGCCAGGCTGTCGAGATAGCGCTCGTTGGCCGCCTGACTGACCTCGGCCCGGCGGTGCATGTCGGCGACTCCCTTGCGGAGGTAGCGCCACGCCTTGGGGCCGTTCTCATCCCCTTCCTTGGGACGGTAGACTTTCATCTGGCGCGGGCTGTTGAGCGTCGTCTCGATCCGCAGGACCGAGCCTTGCTTGTCGTACATCTTGATCGAGTTGAGGTTGACGAAGTGCTTGAGGCGCACCCCTTCTTCGCGCTCACGGAGGCTGGTTTGCACCTCGGCCGAAAGAGCGCCATAGAGGTTCCCTTGGCCTGGCGTACGCCGTCCCAAGAATCGCAACACGTCGCGACTCCCCAAACTCGTGACGCCGTGCAGCAGCCACCGCCCGTAACGGTCGGCCAATTCGCGGCGCGACCGAAACAGCACGTCGGTGGCCCATTCGCTCTGATCGACCGACCAGTAGTAGTCGACCGGGCAGGCGCCAAGAATCATCGCCCGCTCGGGAAAGACCTGAGCGGCGAGTCGGTCGAGCAGTTTCGGCCAGTCGGTCCGCAGTTGCCGGTCGAACAGCCGCTGGGCCGCGCGGGTCCGCCAATTCGACGAAGCAATTGTCGCGACGGACGTAATCCAGACCGGCGGCGTCCATCCGCCGCGCCAGCCATTCTCGGCCGTTGAGGCACACGTGCATCGTGAACGGATACCACGTCTGCAGCCGCACGTGCAGGAATCCCAGTTGCGGATGCTGGAAGTAGAAATAGTAGTGGAGGCACTTCATCGCGGCATTGCGGAGGTCCAGCTTCTGCTCCTGGCGGTTGCGATGAATCTCGTACGAGCGGCACGGCTCGACGCAGCTCAGGACGCAGATCAGTCCTTCCTCGATCCGGTCGGCGGCGACGACGGTCCGCGCCTGGTCCTCCTTGCTCGCGGAACTGCCGGCCAGATAGATCAAGGGCCGCCCGGCGGCGCTCGGCCAACGCCTGCGCCCCGCGGCGGATCTGCTCCGTTGCCCACTGGGCGTGCTCCTTGAAGGTCTTCAACAGCACTCCCCGTTGCCACAAGTAGTTCATCATGCCCCCCGCATGGGCCAGCAGCCGCAGCGTGCCGCGAAACCGCAGCCGATCAAACCCGCTGAGCGTCCCCATGACAGAACCCGCGTGGCGCTGTAAAAACCGTTGCATGGCGTCGTCTCCGTTCGAGAAGGTTGGTTGTTGAACACCATTAACCTACCCAATGGAGACGCGCCTTTCATTCAACCCTTGTGGTTCCGGCCAGCGGCCGGGCTATGTCATCTGCGGACGCCTTCGGCATCCCAAGGCCCCGCGAGTTTCTGGTAGGCCGGGGGATGCAGCACGCTGCCCGCGTCGCCGGCGCGCAGCCGGGGACGTGCCGCGGCTTGTCGCGGGCTTTCGACATCTGATCCCAATTGGCCGCCCAACTGGCGTCGCCGTCGCTCACGCGGCCTTCGCGGTCGAGGTGAAACACCTTGCCCTCGCGGTAGCTACGGACCGCCAGATTCACCAGCACGACCGCCGCGGCGGCCAGCTCGGGATCGTTGTTGACCATGGCCGGCTTGCCGGCGCGGACCGCGTCGAAGAAGTTCACGAAGTGCGCCGTTTCGAAGTCGCGGTTGTTGGCGGCGGCGGCTGTGAATGTCTCGCGCTGAGCCTTGCTGTCGCCGGTGACTTGCGGGCGCTCGGGGATGAAGTCGAAACCGGCGATCGGCCCGTTTTCGTAGGCGCTGTCGGCAAATACGATCGAGCCATGATGTCCGCGGATCGCATGCTGGAGCTTGACCTCGCACGAAACCATCGTGCTAGAAACGACGCCCTGCACGCCCTCGTGGAAGTCCGCGAGGATCGAGGCCACATCGGGGACCTCGCGATCGTCGTACTCCAGGAAGATGCCGCCGCCGCCCACGACGCGGCCGGGGTAGCGGAGGCCGGTGGCTTTGAGCATCGCGGTGACCCGGTGCACAAACAGGTCGCCGAACATGCCGCAACTGTACGGCCAGTAGCACCGCCATTGGGCGTAGAGCTCCCGGTCGAACGGCACGAGCGGCGCGAGGCCTTCCTTGACGCCGAGCCACTGGGGCCAGTCGATCGACTGGGGCGTCATCGCGGCGGTGATGGCGTTGTGCCGCGTCATGCCGACGGCTGAGTTGCGAAAATACTCTGTCTGCCACTGCACGACTTTGCCGAGCTTGCCGTCGTCGATCAGCTCGCGGGCAGTGTCCCAAATGGGCGAGCTGGTGGCCTGGACGCCGACCTGCACCACGCGGCCGCTAGATTTCCACGCCCGCACCACCTCGGCCGCCTCTTCGGTCGTGTGCGTCATGGGCTTTTCGCAGTACACGTGCAGGCCCGCGGCGAGGGCGTCGAGGGTTTGCCGGGCGTGCCAGTGGTCGGGCGAGGCGATGCACACCGCGTCGAGCTTCTCGCGGGCGAGCATGTCGCGGTAGTCGCGGTAGAGCGTGGGAGTGACGCCGGTGTGCTTGACGAGATATTCTTTGGCCCGCTCGCGGTGCACTTCGTAAACGTCGTTGACGGCGACGACGTCGAGTTTGTCGCCGCTAGTGGCCAGGTCGGCGAGGATGCGCACGTGGGCGCCGTAGCCGCGGCGGCCCGGGCCGATCATGCCGACGCGCAAGCGACCGTTGGCGCCGATGGCTCGCGCCGAGCGCGGGGCGCCCAGGACGACCGACGCGGCAGTTCCCGCCGAGGCGACTTGCACGAAGCGGCGCCGCGAAACGTCGCCGTCCCCTGGCACTTCGTCGGGCGCCGCACTTGAACTGACGTCGGAACTCATGGCTCCAGCACCTCGCTCACCGAGACAGGTCGGCCTTGGTTTACCGACTGATCGGCCGCCAGGCACATGGCCACGGCGCGGCGGCCGTCTTCGGCGTCCGGCAACAGCGATCGGCCCTCGCGGACGGCGCGGGTCATCAGCGCGATCTCTTCCTCGAGCTCGAACGCTTCGCCGGGGGTTTTCTCAATGGGCACGTCGACGGTGGTCTCGCCATCGAAGGCGCGCAAGGAAAAAGTCGGATGGAGCGTGCGATCCGCGGCGCCGCTCCAACTCGCCCACAGGGCGCCCTTGGAACCCGTGACCTTGACGGTTTGATGATGCTCGAAGGCGCTAAGCGTCTGGGCGACCACCGCGATAGCGCCGCCGGCGAACGTGACGATCGCCGAGAAGTTGTCGTGCAACTCGGGCCGCGACGGATCGCGGGCGTTGGCGGCCGCGTACACGGAGCGCGGCTCGCCGATCCCCGCGAAATACCAGCGGACCAGGTCGAAAAAATGGATCGGCTCCTCGAGTATCCAGCTTCCCACGCGGCGGGCGTCGAACCGCCATCCCTCGGCGCCATGCCGGTACGGCCGGCGCGAGAGCTCGACCAGCGCGTACTGCGGCTGGCCGATGAAGCCCGCGTCGATCATCTCCTCCACCTTGCCCCATAGCGACGACAGCCGCAATTCGTGACCTACGGCGAGGAGCCGATGGTTTTGACGGGCGCAGTCGATGAGATCGGAGCACTCGGCCATCGCCAGGGCCATTGGTTTTTCCAGCAGCACGTGTTTGCCGGCTCGCAGGGCCGCCAGCGCCGCTTCATGGTGCAGGTGGCTGGGAAGGACGACATCGACCACGTCGACGTCGGGTCGGTCGACGAGCTCGTGATAATCGGCGTGACAACTCGCGCGGGGATGTTGGCAATGGGCCGCCTCGAGCGTCGCGGGCGACCGCGCTGCGATCGCCGTAAGCTCGGCGCCGGCGGTTCGCTGGATGGCCGCGGCGTGATGCCCGCCCCAAGCCCCGTACCCCACCAGGCCAAATCGCACGGGACTCGCCATCTGAAGCATCCGCAGTATTTTCCAACGGCAGCCAGCACTCTATGCTGGGGGGAGACTGTTTGCAACCGTCCGCGATCGCGCGGGCGGCTTGCATAGCTGTGTCCCCGCCTCGACCCCCGAGACATCACGCGGCCCCACTTGGGGCGGCCCGACGCCCCATGTCTTCCAACACGATTCAACTTGCCGGCGGCGCCCGTCTGCCTGCCGTCGGTCTCGGACTCTGGAAAGTGGCGCAGAGCGACGCCCCGACGGTAGTCGTCGACGCCGTGAAGTGCGGTTACCGCCACTTCGACAGCGCTAGCGATTACGGCAACGAAGCCGAGACGGGCCAGGGGCTCGAGGCGGCGCTGAAGCAAGGCCTCTGCCGTCGCGAGGAGCTATGGGTCACGTCGAAGCTGTGGAACTCCAACCATGCACCGGAGCACGTGCGGCCCGCGCTGGAGCGTTCGCTGCGCGATCTGCGGCTCGATTATCTCGACCTGTACCTGATTCACTTTCCGATTGCACAGAAGTACGTGCCGCCCGAGCGGCGCTACCCGGCCGGTTGGACGTATGACCCCGAGGCGGCGCTACCGAAGATGGAGCTGGCGCCCGTGCCGCTGGCCGACACGTGGCATGCGATGGAGGAGATCCAACGCGCCGGCCTGGCGCGGCACATCGGCGTCTCCAACTACGGGACGGCCATGCTGCGCGATGTGCTGTCCTACGCCAAGATCAGGCCGGCCGTGTTGCAGGTGGAGCTGCACCCGCTGTTGACTCAAGACAAGCTCGTGCGGTTTTGCCGCGAATCGGACATTGCGGTCACAGGATTCTCGCCGTTGGGGGCGCCGTCGTATGTGCCGCTGGGAATGGCGACGCCGGGCGAGTCGCTCTTGGAGCACGCGGCTGTCAAGCAGATTGCCGCGCGCTGTCGTCGGACGCCGGCTCAGGTCTTGCTGCGATGGGGCGTGCAGCGCGGGACCGCGGTCGTGCCCAAGTCGAGCCGGCCGGAACGACTCAAGGAAAACCTGGCGATCTTCGACTTCGAGCTGACGGGCGACGAGATGGCGGCCCTCTCGGCGCTTAACTGCCACCGCCGGTTCAACGATCCCGGCGTGTTTTGCGAAGCGGCATTCAATACGTTTTGCCCGATCTACGACTAGCGGACTCACCCCGAGACGAGCGGCATGGCGACGGATATTGAATCGGTGGCCGAAATCTCGCTACCGCACCAAAAGGAGTATATCGGCCGACGCTTTCCGTTGGCGCTCGAGCTGGCGCACGCGGCCAAGTCTGCCGCCGCCTTCGACTGGATTGGCCGTCACCGCGATGAGTTCGACGCCAGGCTGGCCGAGCACGGCGCCATCCTGTTCCGCGGCTTCCCGGTGCGGACGGCGGGCGACTTCGACGTGTTCGTCGCCGCATTTGACTATCCGAATTTCCGCTACGAGGATTCGCTCTCCAACGCTGTGCGCGTGGTGTACTCCGAGCGGGTATTCTCGGCGAACGAGGCGCCCGCCGACGTGATGATCTTTCTGCACCACGAGATGGCGCAAACGCCGCTGTACCCGAGCAAGCTGTTTTTCTTCTGCGAGCAGGCGGCGGTCGACGGCGGCGCCACCCCCATCTGCCGCTCGGACGTGCTGCTGGAGCGGCTCGCGGGGGAGTGTCCACGGTTTGTCGCCGATTGCGAGGCCAAGGGCCTGCGCTACTCGAACGTCATGCCCGCGGCCAACGATGCGTCGTCGGGCATGGGCCGCAGTTGGCAGAGCACGCTGCGCGCCCAGCAGCCGGCCGACGCTGAGCGTCGCCTTCGCGACTTGGGCTACTCATGGGAATGGCTGACTGACGGTTGCCTGCGGGCGACGACGCCGGTGCTGCCCGCCGTGCGGACTTCGCCCGCGGGTCGGAAGGTGTTTTTCAACCAGCTCATCGCAGCGTTCACGGGTTGGAAAGACGCTCGCAACGACCCCGCCAAGGCTATCACTCATGGCGACGGTAGCCCGCTGGACCCGGCGGGCGTTCAAGCTGCGGTCGCCATCGCCGACGAATTAACGTTCGACGTGCCCTGGCAATCGGGCGACGTGGTGCTGGTCGATAATTTCCTCACCATGCACGGCCGGCGACCGTTCGTCGGCAAGCGGAAGGTGCTGGCCTCGCTGGTGGCCGCGTAGACAACGAGCCGCCCCATGACGGACGCCGCGCCCCAACATCCAGACGCGGAGCCCTGGTACGCCGGCGTCACCCGCTATCAATGGCTGGTGCTGGTCATCGCGTCGCTGGGCTGGGTATTCGACACCTTCGAGGGCCAAATCTTTGTCGCCAGCATGAGCGAGGCCATTCCCTCGCTCGTGCCGGGCGGCACGCCAGCCAGCCGCATCAGCTTTTACAACAACGCGGCCCTGGCGGCGTTTCTGGTCGGCGGCGCCGTGGGGGGAATTCTCTTCGGCATGATGAGCGATCGGGTGGGGCGCAAGCGCACGCTGTCGTACACCATCCTGTTTTACTCCGCGTTCACCTGTCTCTCGGCGCTTTCGCAAACCTGGTGGCATCTGGCGGCGCTGCGATTTCTGGTGGCGCTGGGGGTGGGCGGCGAGTGGGCGGTCGCCGGAACGCTGGTGGCCGAGTCATTCCCGCGACGTGCACGAGCCCACGTCGGGAGCCTGTTCCACGCCTCCAGCGTGCTGGGCGCCTATCTGGCGGTCGCCGCGGGGGCCTTGCTGATCGGCAATCCCGCCGTCGCGTCGTGGGCGCGCCAGCCAGGCCTGCAGTGGCTGGGCCGGTACGTTGACCCAGCGACGCTCCCGTGGCGGCTCGGTTTTGCCGTCGGCGTGGCGCCCGCGCTGTTGATCGTGTGGATCCGGCTCAGCCTGCGCGAAGGGGATGCCTGGGAAGCCGCCAGCCGACGGACCGGCGGCGGCAGTCCTCGCCTGGGCGCCGTGGGAGATCTGTTCCGCGGCGACCTTGCCCGGAGCACATTCGTGGGCGTCGCGCTGGCCGCGGTGGGGCTGGCGACGTTTTGGAGCGTGCACATTTATGGCAAGGACGTGCTCCGCGCCGCCATTGAGCGTCGATACCTCCTCGACGACGCAGGGAGCGGCTCCAAATTGCCGCCGACGCCCGAGGCCGCTGCGGAGCGCGCCGCGTCGCTCAAACGGTGGGAAATGGTGGGCATGTTTTTGGTTACGACCGGCGGCGGCCTCGGGCTGGCGGCGTTTGGGCCGATTTGCGAGCGACTCGGCCGGCGGGGCGCCTTTCTGGCGTTTCACCTTGGGGGCTTCGCGGCGGCGGCCCTCTTCTTCGGGCAGCCAATCCAGAATGTGACGCTCGTGTGCGTCGCGCTGCCGGCGTTTGGATTTCTCACGCTCGGCATGCACGCGGGCTACGCTGTGTACTTTCCCGAACTCTATCCCACGCGACTGCGGGGCACGGGGGCGGGCTTTTGCTTCAATGGCGGCCGCCTCCTGGCAGCGCCCATGATGCTGGCCAACGGGTGGCTGCAGGATCGCTGGAATCTCTCGCAGTTCGATGCGGCGGCGCGCTGTAGCACGCTGTTTCTAGTGGGCGCCATGCTGTTGGCGCTCGCACCGGAGACTAAGAATCGGGAGTTAGCGGATTGATCCCGGACAACCCCTGCGCAAAAAAAGGCGGGCCGGCAATTGCCGGCCCGCCTTTAGTCAAGGTGCGTTCGTCGTGGTAGCTCTCAGGCCGTCGTTGCACTCCGGCGGCGAACGGCGAAGGCGCCGAAGCCGGCCAGCGCCAGGACAACTCCCGTCGGCTCGGGAATCTCGGTCTTGATGATTTCCATCTTGTCCTCGGTTTGGTACGGCCGGATGTGCTCGTTCATGAACTCGGGGTGTTCGGCCTTTTGCGGGAGCTGCAGCGTAAGCGTCCTGCTATTGGGGGCGGCCGTATTGTTGGTGAAGGTCGCGCTTGCGGTGCCCGGCGTGGTCGGCAACTCGCCCGGCAGCGGCGTCCCGAACAACGCGGCCCGGTAATCCGGGAACATGAACATGTCGGGGTCGCTGGTGTCGAGATCGATGTTGAAGATCGCCTTCTTGCCGGCGGTCAGGCCGTCAAAGGTGACGGTCAGCGTCTTGGCGTCGGGCGACACCGAGCTGCCCGTGATGAACACGCCGACGTCGGAGTAGATGGTTTTCTTGATGAAGTTATCGAAGTTGTCGGTCACCGCGTCGCCCGTGCCGAAGAAGTACGGCCCCTGGTTGATCTGCAGCGTGAAGGAAGTGATCGGCGCGGCCGAGTTTTCGGAGTTTTCAATCAACACCGCCGGCTTGTTACGGGCGCGAATCCGCAGATTGGGATTGTCGCACGACTCGTCGTATTGCACTTCGTAAGCCTGCGGCGTGTCGTAAGCGTCCAGCACGCGGGCGCTGGGGGAAAACAGCAATTCAAAGGCCGTCGGCGCGGGGATGTCGGCCCGAGCCTGACTGCCCGCCGAAACGGCCCCAATGACCAGGGCAAAGCACCCAATCAGGCAAGCAAGGCGAAGTTGACGCGTGAAAGTCATGCTGTTCTCTCCCAATCCATCCTGCGGGAGCGAACCTCTGAGCCGACTGAGACCAGGTACAGTCTCGGCCGTATTCGATCGGCGGGTGCGTTCGCCCCAGGGGCGGGACCGCATCTATCGGTGCGCACGTAGGCGCACCCGGTGGTTTTCGACGAGCATCGAGGGGCCAATTACCCGCTTTGAGGTCTGATTGCGGGGCCCACCTGACCGAAAGTGCTCCTCAACGCGTGGCTGAGGCTGTCGGTCGCTTACGAATGAAGGTGAAGTGGACCCAGGCCGCGAATCAGGCCTGTTCGGCGGGCGGCCGAGCCTCGAAGACTCGCCGCCGATCGAATGTTCATGAGGTCCACAACCCTGTCGTTGAAAAAGCGAGTGGTAAATCTAGTGGCGTGCAGGCAGATTGCCCGCACAACGTTAGGATATTCGGGGGCAATGGACATGTCAACAAGTCTGTACTGAGAAACCAGACATTTCCGGCTAGTGGGGCGTACACCCCCAGCAGTGGGGTAGGATCGCTGGCCCACGCCGCCCGGGTTACCACATTCCGCACGACCCCGATATGCGGGCGCCGCTTCGCCTCTGCCCAAGCTACGCCGTTGGCGGGCTTTGGACGAGTGCGGCCACTGGGGACTACCGGACAAGCAAAACAAGGCGTGAGATAAAAAAGGACGCGGCGGGATCCCCCCTCTCGCTCCAAGCGCGACCCGCCGCGTCGTGGAGCGACGACGCGCCCCTCCCCAGTGGCGGCCGCACTCCATTGAAAACCTAGGTCGCCGCACGGCAGGTGTCAAAGCGCCGGTTTGCGCGTTGCGTTTTGGCAACGGCCAATGGCCCCCGGTCGCTGACCGGGGGCTAAATGTGGGTTAGTTGTGCCAATCCAGGGCCACATCAAGCGAACGCACCGAGTGCGTCAGGGCCCCCGCGCTGATCCGCTCGACGCCGGTCTCGGCGATGGCCCGGACCGTCTGAAGCGTCACCCCGCCGGACGCTTCCAGTTCCACTTCCGGCGCCGTACGGTTTCGCAAGGCGACGCCCTGGCGAAGCTCGTCAAGCGAGAAGTTGTCCAACAAGACGATGTCGGGGAGCTCCGGGAGGACGCTGGCCAGCTGGGCAAGCGAATCAACTTCGACCTCGACGATGAGGCCGGCCAGCGGTCGATCGCCCGCATGATCGCGCAAGAACTGCCGCGTCCGGCGAACGGCCCGGGCCGCGGTCTCGGCGGGCGCGGCGGCGATGGCCGCGGCGAATTGGGCCAGGTGGTTGTCCTTAATCAGCACCGCGTCGAACAAACCGGTGCGATGGTTGTGCGCGCCGCCGCAGCGCACGGCATATTTTTCCAGCCGCCGCCAGCCGGGCGTGGTTTTGCGGGTATCGTAGATCGCGGCGCCGGTCCCCGCAACGCACTGGACGAACTCGGCAGCCGCGGTGGCGACGCCCATCATTCGGCCCAGCACGTTGAGCAGAATCCTCTCGCATGTGAGCAGATCGCGAACTTTTCCTTCGACGCGGGCCAAATGCGCACCGGCGGCGATTGACTGGCCGTCCTGAACCTCCGGCGCGATCGTGAGCTGGGCGCTCATTTCGTCGATCGCCGTGGCGAGGGCGGGCATGCCGGCGACAATGCCGGCCTGCCGGGCGACAATGTCGGCGGATCCCAGCCGGTCCTTGTCCACCAGCGCCAGCGTGGTCCAGTCCTGCTCGCGCTCAAGGTCCTCGCGCACCGCCAGTCGCACGATCTGGCGACAGTCGTCGGCCAGGACTTCATCCCACTGGATTTGGTGGAAATCTTTCGGCATCTGGCGGCGTCGTGTCTGAGGCTATCCGCGGGGACAAGCCCCGCGGCTCGCTGACGGCTATAATTCACCTTTTGTACGGCGCCTGACGGGCGTTCGTCCACGATGGCCGGAGTGAATGCTTCCACCAGACCACCACCAACCGCCGTTTTGGCTGCTGCGGCCGCGCGATCAGGCGAGCGTGGCGGCCGTGCTGGCTGGGTTATTGGCGCTGCTTGGCGTGATGTGGTGGCGTCACGGCGGCAACGGCGGACTCATCGACATCGACCGGGCCCCGCCTCTGGTAGCCAGGTTCCAGGTCGACGTCAACCGCGCCGATTGGCCCGAACTGATCCAGCTTCCCGGCGTCGGTCAAATCCTGGCGGAGCGGGTGATCGCCGAGCGCGCCCGGCATGGCGAGTTTCGCAGCGTCGACGATTTGTCTCGCGTCCGCGGCGTGGGCCCTCGAACTTTGGAACGCATCCGACCGTACATCCTTCCCATCCCCGACGACGCAAACGTGGCGTCGCGATAGTCGACCGCCCACCGCACGCGCCATGCAATTCAAGCTCGAAGCCCCGTTTAAGCCCGCCGGCGATCAGCCCGAGGCGATCGACGGCCTGGTGCGCGCTCTGCGCGAAGGCCGCCAGGAGCAGGTGCTGATGGGCGTGACCGGTTCGGGCAAGACCTTCACGATGGCCAACGTCATCCAGCAGGTTCAGCGGCCGGCGCTGGTGCTCTCGCACAACAAGACGCTCGCGGCGCAGCTCTACTCGGAGTTCAAGGAGTTTTTCCCCCACAACGCCGTCAGCTATTTCGTCAGCTATTACGACTACTACCAGCCGGAGGCCTACATCCCGCAGCGCGACATTTACATCGAGAAGGACGCCTCGATCAACGAAGAAATCGACCGCATGCGGCTGGCCACGACCAGCTCGCTGGTAAGCCGCCGCGACGTGATCGTGGTGGCCAGCGTGTCGTGCATCTACGGCTTGGGCTCGCCGGAGGATTACAAGCAGATGATGGTCGGCGTGAGCGTGGGCCAGACGGTCGATCGCGACGACGTGCTCACGCGGCTGGTCGACATTCAGTACGAACGCAACGACACGGACCCGGCCCGCGGCAAGTTTCGGGTTCGCGGCGACTCGGTCGAGATGTGGCCTTCCTACGAGGAGTTCGCCCTCCGCCTGGAGTTCTGGGGCGACGAAATCGAGCGGCTGTCGATCATCAATCCCACCAGCGGCGAGGTCATTGACTCGCTGGAGCAGGTCTTCATTTACCCGGCCAAGCACTTCGTGCTGCCCGAGGAACGGATTCATAACGCCGTGGACGCCATTCGGGGGGAGCTCAAGGACCGACTCGAATTGTTCCGCAGCCAGGGCAAGCTGCTGGAGGCCCAGCGGCTGAACGCCCGCACGCGGTTCGACGTCGAGATGATGATGGAGGTCGGTTACTGCCCGGGAATCGAGAATTACAGCCGCCCCTTGAGTGGCCGGCCCGCCGGCGCTCCGCCCTCGACGCTGTTCGACTTCTTCCCCAAGGATTACCTGCTGTTCGTCGACGAGTCGCACGCCACTGTGCCGCAGGTGGGCGCCATGTACGCCGGCGACCGCAGTCGCAAGGAAACGCTTGTCGAGCACGGCTTCCGACTGCCCAGCGCCCTGGACAACCGTCCGCTGAAGTTCGAGGAATGGCGCGAGCGGATCAACCAGGTGATCTACGTCTCGGCGACGCCAGGTCCGTACGAGCTGGGTCAAACCGGCGGCGAGGTGGTCGAGCAAGTCGTGCGGCCGACCGGCCTCTTGGACCCGATGATCGAGGTGGCGCCGGCCCGCGGCCAGGTGCCGCATTTGCTGGAGCAGATCCGCGCTCGCGCCGCCGCTGGCGAGCGGACGCTCGTCACGGCGTTAACCAAGCGGCTGGCCGAGGACCTGGCCAACTACTTTGCCGAGCAGGGCGTGTTGTGCAAGTGGCTGCACAGCGAGTTGGACGCCTTCGAGCGCGTGGAGCTGCTGCGCGATCTGCGGGCAGGGCGATTCGAGGCGCTGGTCGGCGTCAACCTGCTCCGCGAAGGGCTCGACTTGCCGGAAGTGTCGCTCGTGGCGATCCTCGACGCCGACAAGGAGGGCTTCCTGCGGAGCGAAACTTCGCTGATGCAGACCATCGGCCGGGCAGCCCGCAACGTCAACGCCAAGGTGATCCTGTATGCCGACAAGATGACCGACTCGATGCAGCGGGCGATCGAGGAGACCCAACGCCGCCGCAAGCTGCAGGAGATCTACAACGCCAAGCACGGCATCACGCCCGAGACGATCCGCAAAGCGATCCACCGCGGCATCGAGTCGGCAGCGGCCGCCCACGTCAAGGCCAACGCCGCGGTCGGCCGGACCGACGAGGTCCAGTACATCACCGAGGAATACCTGGCCGAGTTGGAGGCCGAGATGATCGAAGCCGCCAAGGGGCTGGAATTCGAACGGGCGGCAATTCTCCGCGACCGCATCGAGCGGATGCGCGACTCGGTGGGAGAAACGGTCGACTCGGTGCGCGGCAAGCGAGCGAAAAGCGCGGCCGAAAGGGTCGCGGTCGCGTGCCGCGGCCGAAGCGGAATGTGTAAGGGGCACGAAAAAAGGGACGACCCGGCGGGTCGTCCCTTCGTTGGTTCACGGCTAGCCAGCGAACCCACAGGTCCGCAGGGGCCGGGTTAGTTCTCGGCAGGCTTATCAGCCGGGGGGGTGGCGGGAGCCGCGTCGCCCGACCCGGCGGCCGGCGGGGTGGTTGTCGGTTCGGGCTTCTTTTCGCCGCAGCCGATCATGCCGACCGTCAGCGCGAGCCCGAGTAGAGAAAGTACAATGCGTCTCATTCGAGAGACCTCCTGTTTTTCAAGTTGGTGAAGGCGCCGGCTGGATACGCCCACACGGCGCTCCACGCCAAATTATGACACAACCGAGACGCCGCGCCCGGAGGGGCGGCGCTGAAAGCCCAACCTAGCACCCCCCCAATCGCGGTGCAATCGGCAGCAGACCGACTTCGTCGCCCGCAAACTCCCCGCAAGTTCGCCAGGCGGAATCTCCGCCCGGGAAGAAATCTCCGCCGGGGTCGAAATCGCGGTGGCGCAGGCGATCGGCCTGAGCGCACGGCGGCGCCGCGGCCGAAATTCAATCTGAGCCCGTGCGTCGCGGCGTCGTCCGGCGCTCGCGGGGACGTGAGCGCTTGGGGGTTCAACAGTATCTTCGCCTTCGGGAACTCGTTCTTGCTCGGAGACCGCGGTCCAATGAAGAGAATTCGCACGTGGGTCGGGGCGCTGGTCGTGGCGGCGGCCGTGTCGTCGGCGTCGGCCCAACAACTGCCTGCGCCCGCACAAGAAAGCGCACCCAGCGCCAATGACTATTCCTCGTACCACCCGGTCCGCGAGAAGACGCCCACGCCCACGCTCGCGCAGCAAAAGGCAGCGGCCCGCGCCGAGCAGCGCATGGGCCGGCTCGCCGCGATGCGGTGGTACGGTTTCTCGGGCAGCCGCCCAACGGCATCGGGATTGCCCTGGACGACAATGTATAGCCCCGCCTGGCAGCAACCCGGAGGTCGGCCCTTTGCGTGGTACACGAGCTACCGTCCGACGGTGATTTACCTGCAGCCGATGTATCGGTAGACGCTCAGCCGTACGGCAACTCAGCGACGATCGCCGCGCATCCTTGCTGCCCGGCACGCGCTCAACAGAGCTGCGAGCTTGCTGGTGGCCTTGCTGCCCGAGGGATCGCGGCGAGGCGCCTCGTACACGCGCCATGCGGACTGCACGATCGCGCCGTTCTCGCCGTTGACAGGTTGTGCGCCAAGTCTTGGCTGGCGCGTGCCACGGCGTCCCAATCGCGGTCGGTGGCGGCTCGAAAGAGGCGCTCGACGACGTCGAGCTGGCCGTTGATAATCGCGTCGACGCGGGCGCAGTGCACCGCCAGTTGGGCGTTGAGGCGCGAGAGCTGGGCCAGCGAGGGGTAATCGGTCGTGTCCATCGCATGCCTCAAGCGGCGCGTCTTTCCAGCGGCGCCGACGACACGGGCGACCGCCAGGCCGCCGTCGTCAGTTGTCGCATGGTCAGCGCCACAACCCGCTCGGTGGCCCGGGCAACCACGGCTGCTTCCAACGCAGGGTCGGCGGCCCGATGGCGCACCGCGACGGCCCGTGCTTGCCGCCGAATCTCCGCCCCGGCCCGGGCACGGATGTACCCGCGCGTTTCGCACACGCTCATCGATTCGACGCGGCCGGCCGCCAGGCCGCAGACCCTGGCGGCGCTCAACTCGGCGAGTTGGCGGGCGGTGGCGTCCAACCAACGGCGGCGCGAGCCGCGGGTGCGGAAGAAATGTCCAAGCATGTCGGTCGACTCCTTTCCCAACCGAGTTTCGCGTGCCGGCTCCTTCAGGGGGCATTGACGCGGTAGTCTGCATCGAATTTTCGGCGCCCTCGCCTGCACCCGAAGAGTCGGGGCCGGCCGCCAGCGGCATCGCCCGCAGAGGCCGCGCCGATTGCCTGGTGCGCCCAACCGCCATAAGACCTGCACTTGACCGCGCCGGGGGGATTTCTTAGCTTTCTACATTCGCCTGACGGCGCCGTAGCCAAGTGGCTAAGGCAACGGATTGCAAATCCGTCATCCCCGGTTCGAATCCGGGCGGCGCCTCTTGAGCGGCGTGCATGTGCGCCGTGGTCATCCGCGCCAGAAAAGTAAGGCCGCCAGCGCATGCCGCATGGGCGGCCTTCTTTTTGCGCAGCTTGAATTCGGGTCGGGACGCCGGAAGGCGTCTGACAGTCGCCGACCTAGGCGTCGCTGCGAGGCTGCGTCGGATCAGCCGTGTGATCATAGAACGACAGCGCGAATAGCACTAGAACTCCTGCCGCCATACCTGCGGGCAGCAGCCAGAAAGTCTTCCACTGCACCATGGTGTCGGCGAGCAATGTGTGGTCGACCTGCGGCGGCGAGACCGTAAGCATGCGGCCGAGCGACTCGCCAAAACTCAGCGCCTTGGGCGTGGTTGCCGCGTGGATGGCGTCATTGAGTTTGTTGTAATCAGTCACATCGGCTGCAAACCGCTTACCCGCGATCATGTAGCCGAAGTACATGCCCACGCCCTGCGTGAAGAAGACCAGCATGCTCTGCGCCTGGCCGCGGACGTCGGCAGGCGCCTTGCTGTCGGTGTACATGAAACCGGTCACGAAAAAGAAGTCGTAGCACACGCCGTGCAGCAGAATGGCCAGCAGCATCATCCATGCCACCTGGTCGGGCGCGCCAAACGCCATAAGCAGGTAGCGGGCCACCCAGGCGGCCATCCCGACAAGGATCATCCATTTGACGCCCAACCGTCGAAAGAAAAACGGGATGAGCAGCATGAAGATAATCTCGCTCATTTGCCCGAGCGTCATGGTCGCGGCCGGCTGTTCAAAGCCCACTTGCCCCAACAGGTTTGACGTGAAGCCGTAGTAGTACGCCAGCGGAATGCAAATCAGGGTTGAGCACAGCATGAACACAAAAAACGGCGGCTCGGCGAGCAGGCGAAACGCATCGAGCATGAACACGGTCCGCAAGTCCACGGGTTTGCCCCTGGCCGGCGGCGGCGTGTGGGGAAGCGTGAATGAATACACGCCGAGGATGAGCGAGCAGATGGCCGCCAGTCGAAAGATGTCGAAGCTGGATGACCAGCCTTGAAAGCCGACGACCAGCCCGGCGACGATCCAGCCGATGGTGCCCCACACGCGAATCCTGGGGAATACATTCTGGTCGGCGATGTTTGAGAATGTGATCGTGTTGCTCAGCCCGAGCGTGGGCATGTAGCACAGCATGTGGCCGATGAAGATCCACACCAGGTGCTTACCGTCGCCGGCGGCAGCGTATCCTGGCGCCAGCCACATCAGGCCGCCGCCGACCAGAAAGAGCACGCCCATCACGAATTGCGAGGGAAAAAACCGATCGGCGATCAGCCCCAAAAACAGCGGCGCGATGATGGCGGCAATTGGCGCGCTGCCGTAGGCCCCGCCGATAAAATCACCTAGCTTGTTTTCCCCCAAACACTGACCCAGCGTCACAAACCACGCCCCCCAGGTGAAAAACTGGAGGAACATCATGATCGACAGCCGCGTGCGTGTACCAGACAAGTCGCGTCTCCCTCAGAAGGCGGTTCCAGACTAGGGCGCCAGGTTGCCGATACAACCTGACGAGTCCCCAAAGTGTAGTAACCTTCCGCCGCAACTGCAACGAGTGCGGCCAGCGCGTTATCGCGGTAATGAAACTCTCCCTGTTGATCACCACGTTCAATCGCCCCGACGCGCTGGCCGCGGTGTTGGCGAGCGTAGTGCGGCAAGTGATCCCGCCGCACGAAACCATTGTGGTCGACGACGGCTCTGACGAGCGAACGGCCGGCGCGATCGAGCGCTTCGCCGGCGCTATTCCGCGTCTTCAACACGTGTGGCAGGAACATCGGGGCTTTCGCGCGGCGCGGTTGCGGAATTTGGGCGTCGCGCGCGCCAAGGGTGAGTATGTCGTGACCATCGACGGCGACATGGTGCTGCATCCACACTTCGTCGCCGATCACGCACGCTACGCGGCGCCGGGGCAGTACGTCCAAGCGGTTCGTATCCCGCTCACCCCTGAGGCCACCGATGCTTACCTGCGCGGGTCATTTGCCATCCGTCCCTGGCATGTCAGCGGATTTGAAAAGCAAAAATACCTGATCCGCAGTCCACTGCTGGCGTGGTTGTTGGGCCGCAGGCCGCACCGACGCGTGGCGAACATCCAGGGGTGCAACCAGGCCTTCTGGCGGTCGGACCTGGTGCGCGTCAACGGCTACGACGAACGGTTGGCGGATTGCGGCGGCGAGGACGTCGACCTGTGCACGCGGCTAGCCAGCGCGGGGGTGATGCAGCGGCGGCTGCGGTTTGTCGCGCTGGCCTATCACCTGCATCATCTGCGCACGGCAAATTGGTCCGCCTCGCGACGGCTGACCCACGACAAGCCATGGGCGAGCGCGGGGCTCGACCAGCACCTGAATTCGGAAGCAGGCCGCAGACTTCGCGCGGCTTAGCCACGCCGCCGAGGCGCCACGGTCACTACTTGGCGTCGTCCGCTTTTGATTCCTCGGGCGTCGCGTCTGCTGACTTCGCTTCTTCCGCTGGCTTCGCTTCTTCGGCGGGCTTGGACTCTTCTGCCGGTTTGGCTTCCTCCGCGGGCTTGGCGGGCTCCGCAGGTTTGGCCTCTTCGGCCGGCTTGGCCTCCTCCGCGGGTTTGGCCTCGTCGGCGGGCTTTGCTTCCTCGGCAGGCTTGGCGTCGGCCGCGGGTTGGGCCGGGGCTTCGAGCCCCGTCAGCTCGTCTTCGATTTGCTTCTGGCGCGTGTCGGCTTGGGTCTTTGCCTGCTTGGCGGCCTCGAGCTGCTGCTCCAGCGACGTTACCTGCGTCGCGGCGGCGGTCGACGCCTCCTTGGTGCTCGCTAGCTCCTTGGTCAGGCGCTCTTTCTTTACCTGCGGGTGGTCCCAGCCCAAATTCACTTCCAGCCCAGGCGTCGCCGCTTCGAGCGCCTTGGCCGCCTCGTACGACACTTTGCACTGCCACAGGTACAGGCGGCGCAGGTGCTCGAGCGCTTTGAGATGCTCCAATCCGGCGTCGGTCACGGTCGTGCCGTAAACGTTGAGATATTCCAGATGCTCAAGGCCGGCCAGTTGAGCCAGAGCCGCGTCGTCGACGGTTGATTTCTCCAGGTGCAATTGCATGAGGTTCTTGAGTGCCGCGAGATTCGCCCACCCTGCCGCCGACGCCTGGGCGCCCGCGAGGTTCAGCCACACAGTCTGCTCGGCGGCCGCCGGCAACGCCGCCAGGGCCTCGTCGCCAGCCGGCGACGCCGCGCGGGCAAAGCTCACGTCCAACAGCGCGCTATCGCCGAACAGCGGCATCACGGTCGCCCCGGCCGCTTCGAGCTTGGCAATCGCCTCGGCCGGCGCTGGAGGCGCCTCCGGCAGCGGTTGCTTGGGCTCTTCCTTCTTCGGCTCGGCCGCCGCGGCGCCGTCGGCGGGCTTCGGAGCGTCCGCCGGGGCCACGACCGCCGCCGTTACCGCGGCCGTCGCACCCTCTTCGATCCACTTTTTGATCAGCGCGATCTCGTCGGCCGACAGCGGATCGCCGCCCTTGGGCATCCGCTTCTTGTCCTCGGCCGGCAGCGAGATTCGCTTGAACAGCTCGCTCTCGTCCGGCTTGCCGGCCACCAGCACGGTCTTCTTCTCGATGGCGCCGATGGCCTCGGCGGTGTGCAGCCGCAGCTTGGCCATCGCCTTCTTCTCGCCGTGGCAGCCGGCGCAGCGGGCGGCAAAGATCGGTTGAATCTTGGCGGCGAAATCGACCTTGTCCTCGGCGGCCGCCGGAACGGCGAAGACCGGGGCCAGGCAGATGCAGAAAACAAGAACGGCGGTGCGCTTGCTCATGATCGAGATTTCCTCACCGAGGGTGAACGACGAGGGACGACGAGACAGGAGTCCGCCGCCGCCTTGGGCCGCGTAATACTCTCCCCGCCAGAACTTCCCCTCACGGCGTCGATTGTACTCGACCCAGCGTCGAAATTCACCCCGCCACGGCGGGCGCCTTCCGTCGCGCCGCCCGGCGAAATTGGGCGCCTTGCCTCGCCAGGCCGCGGCTCTATCGTGGTAACATGCGTCTCGCGATGCGGCGGCATCGCGGCGACCGCTTCCAACCCCATCCCCCAGAGCTGCCATGTTCCGCGACCACGCCCGCCATGCCCTGACATTCAGCCGCCGCCTGACCGAGGGCCTGCTGGCCTCGTTCAAGACCCGCCAGGATTGGCTGTTCCAAATTCATCCCAAGGTGAATCACGCCCTGTGGATCACCGGCCACCTGGGCCTGGCCGATAACGGTTTCATCAACCGCTTCCGCCCCGACGCCGCGCAAGCCCGATGGCTGGGACGCGATGTTCTGGTTCGGCAGCCAGGTGAAAGCGGACTCCGCGGCGTACCCGCCCGAGGCGGAGGTGCTCGCCTACTTCCGCGAGCGCCGCGCGAAGCTCCTGGCGGTGCTGGACGAAGTTACCGACGCCGAGCTTGCCGCGCCCGCCCCGCCGGCCGGCGAGCGCTCGCCCATCGCCGGCGCTCCAAACCTTGGCCACCTGTTTCTGTTCGCCGCCAGCCACGAAGCGATGCACGCCGGCCAGCTCACCGTCGCGCACCGGGGTTTGGGCCATCCGCCGCTGCTTGGCCCGTAAGGGGGCCTCGCACGCGCCAGTCCTGGCTCGGTGGGCCCCAAATTCCCGGCTATTCTTGCCTAGGCCGCGCAAGCTCACCCCCAAAAGGGCTATAAATCGCCGGCCGGTGGGTTACAATCGAGCTTCGCCCCGCGCACGCCTTTCGTATTCGACCCGGCGCCGAGCGACTTGTCAGCGACTGGCGACATGCCGCTTAAGGGCCTCAAGCCTGGCGGGCGCCCCACCTTGTTGGCGGTTACATGCGCCGCGCCGGCGCAAGGAGTAACCTGACTATGGCCGAGCTGATTGCAGTCGGTAAAAACAACCAGCAACGCCTGTGGCAAACCTTGCCGGAAGGCGAAACCGTCCTTCTGGGCCGTGCCCCCCGCAACGGATTCGGCGTCCCCTGGGACCCGCTGATCTCCCGGGAGCACGCCCATGTATGCGTGGCCGACGGCAAGCTGTCGGTCCGCGAGCTGGCCACGGCCCGGAACCCGATTTTCTTCGCCGGGGAAGCCGTTAAGGAGTTCGACGTCGAGCCGCAGGGCGAATTCCTGATTGGCGACACCACATTTCGATTCGAGGTCCGAGAGGCGGCGCCCCAACCCGTGGCGGGCGACCGTCCCCGCATCGTCGAGCACATGCTGCGCCCCGACGGGCAGAGCGCGCGCTTCGAAAATGCCAATGGTTGCCTGGCGGCGCTGTGCCAGATGCCGGCGCTGATCTCCGAAGCCACGAACGACGCCGACCTGGCGGCGCGGATCGTCGACTTGCTGCTGACTTCGTTGCGCGGCGCCCTGGTGGCGGCCGTGATGCAGTTCGACGCCGAGAGCGACTGCGCCGACGCGGCCGCCGAGCCCAAGCTCACCCGCTGGAACAGCCGCGGCGACGCGGTCACGCGATTTCGCCCCAGTCGCCGGCTTATGAGCCGGGCGTTCGATCAACAGCAAAGCGTGGTCCACGTGTGGTGCGGCGAGCAGGAGCCGCAAGCCCACTACACGATGAACGGCGACCTGGATTGGGCGTTCTGCACGCCGATCCCCACGGCCGCCAATGAAAAGTGGTGTCTCTACGTTTCCGGCCGCCGCCAGTTCTGCGGTCTGCGCGACGTGCAGTCGCCCGAGGACCTGCTCGGCGAGTTGCGGCTGGCCGAGCTGATGGCGCAGTTCATCGGCGCGGTGCGGCACGTGCGGGCCCTGGAGCACCGGCACACCGAAATGCTGCAGTTCTTCTCGCCGGCGGTCATCGAGACGCTCGCGCGCGAAAACGGCTCGTCGGCCCTCGAACCCCGCCAGGGGCTCGTGAGCGTGCTGTTCTGCGATGTCCGCGGGTTCTCGCGCAAGGTGGAGGAATCGAGCGACGACCTCCGCACGCTCTTGACCGAGGTGGGCGAAGCGCTGAGCGTGATGACCCAGAGCATCCTCAAGTACGAAGGGGTGATCGCCGACTTCCAGGGCGATGCGGCGCTGGGTTTCTGGGGCTGGCCCAACGCCTCGGAAGACGCCGCGCTCTTGGCCTGCCGAGCGGCGCTGGCGATCCAAGACGCCTTCGCCGCCGCCGCGGAGAACCCGGACCATCCGCTGCACGGTTATCAGATTGGCATCGGCGTGGGCCATGGCGAAGCCATTGCCGGGCGCATCGGCTCGCAGGAACAGATCAAGGTGGGGGTCTTTGGCCCCGTGGTGAACCTGGCGTCGCGCATGCAGGATCTCACCAAGCAGGTCGGCGTGCCGATCCTCGTCGACGGGCCGACGGCCGCGGCGATCGCCGACAGCCTGTCGCCGGATGAAGCGCGCTGCCGCCGCGTGGCCCGGCTGCGGCCCTGCGGGATCGCGACGCCTGTGGAGTTGTTTGCCTTGACGCGACCCTGGGACGCCATGAACAAGCTTTCCGCCGGCGCAGCGGAGGCGTTTGATCGAGCCGTGGACGCGTTTCTGGCCGGCGACTGGCAAATGGCGAAGGCGTCGCTGGACGACCTGCCGACGCACGACGGACCCTCGGCATTCCTCCGCACGGCGATCGAGGACCTGGGCGGTCTGGCGCCCGCCGACTGGGACGGCGCCCTGACGATGGCCCGCAAGGACTCGGCGGCGGCGTTCGCCTAGGGACCTGGGAGGTCGCAGCCTCCCAAGTCGATCCAGGGAGCGCTCGCGGCGAGCGCGACGCCCTGCTTTTGAGTTTTGCGGCGCGAGTAGGGGTCCCACATTTTTACTGCAGAAGGTCCTGATTTTGCCCTGTCGGGCGTCGCGGCGAATCGACAAACACCGTACCGCGACGCGACGGCGCGAACGCATTACGGCCGGACTTTTGAGTTTCTTCGTGCGCATGGACGGCTGGCAATAGTAGCTGGCACGTAGCGGAGCGCCATGTACGTTTGATCACAACACGGTAGCAGAGCGCGCGGCCATTTTCAGCAACTTTTTTGGAAAATGTGCGCGGAGTTGGCGTATCGCCCAAAAGGGCGGGGAGAGAACGGCGCATGCCCGGAGGACCGGCATCGGGTGGCATGTCGTCGTCTTCGTCGACATGTCCAGTAAAAGGGTGAAGCATGTCCACGCGGACGAGGACATGGCACGCGGCGATGGCATCGCCGGCTTTTTTGAAGAAGTGGCCAGGCGGGGTTATCGAGCGCGGAGGAGGCGCGGGCGGAAGGGTCGGCGGGGGGCGTCGACGAGGAGGGTTTGCCAGGCCAGGGCGGCGTCGACGTTGGCGGGGGTGAGGGCTCCGCCCCCTCCCTTGAAGGGAGGGGACGGGGGAGGGATTTTCGCGCCACGCTGGCGCTGCGCCACTGCGTCCCGCCGTCGTCGGCCGACCCTCCCCTAGCCCCTCCCTGCAAGGGAGGGGGATCCGAGACGAGGCAGCGACTGGGCCGGCGTCGCCGCGGCGATGGTCTCCGGGAGAGGGTAGCCGAACGATCCCTTCCACACCGTCAGGTCCGCGGCGTCGACGTCGGTGTCGTAGTCGGCGTTGCCGTTGGCCCGCGTCGCGGCGGAACCAATTGAGCCGAAGCCCTGCTGCCAGATTAAGAAGTCCAGGCCGTCGATATTTTCGCTGGAGTTGAAGTCGGCCGAGGGCGTCAGATTAGGCGGCGGCTGGACCTCGAAGGCGCCGATGTCGATCCGGAGGTAAATCCGCGTGTAGGGGGCGCATGGCGCTGATCGTTGGCTGGGGTCGTGCCGGAACCTGGCGTGGTAAGAGCGGGATTACCACCGCCTCTTGCCAGACTTATTGGCGTAAGAGCGTGTGTGAATGTCGGTCCGCCATTGTCGGCTAACGGCCGCCAATTATCGAGCGCCGCCGTCCAGACTGAAAGAAATCGTTGTTTGCCCGAGAGAAACTAGATTATCAAGTTGCGGAAAATCAAATTCTGAGATGGTATTGCCGGCAAGCAGCGTATGAGTCAATGTTGTTGTGCCGTTTACATCGGTAAAAATCCCTGCGCCACGTTTGAAATTAGATGGAGGAGGATGATATTCTCCATTTTTATTCAATGCAATTGTCGTGAAGGCCACGTCCAAAATGCTGTTGTTGTAGATTCCGCCGCCTGGCCCATAGTCTATGATCCCCGGGGGGGAAGTGTCGAACTGATTGTTGCTGATGGTACAGTTCGTTAAGTTTAACAGTCCGCTGTTGTTAAAGATGCCCCCGCCCCGATTAGTGTAATCATTGCTGTATATAGTGCTGGCAGTGACGGTCATCAAGCCGTCGTTGTACACTCCGCCGCCGCTCCGAGCGGAGTTATGCTGACTGTCGTGCTGGACATGCTAAGAGTTCCGGCATTGTAAATGCCTCCGCCCAGGTCCGCGGTGTTGCCCACAATCCGGCAGGCGTCAATTGTCAGGTTTTCGCGATTGAAGACCGCCCCGCCGTTGTTGGTCGTGGTATCGGCACCGGTGAGGGTCATTCCGCTGAGCGAAACGGCCGCCGCCGCGTCCGTGCCATTGTTAATGGTAAACAGGCGGATGGCCCCGGCTTGGATGATCAGGCTGCCGGCGCCGGGACCGCGAATGTCAACCGACCCTAAGATCGACAAGTGAGTAACGAGTTGAATCAGCTGGACGTTGGGCGCGAACGTGATCACGTCGGCGAATTCAATCGCCTCGCGGAGCGACAGGTCCCCGCGCCGCGGTTGGAGTCCAGTTCGTCGGCTTGAGTATCGACGACGGCAGTGACTAACTGCTGGTGCTCATAAGCCCCGACGTCGATTCGGTTGCCGAAGATCCGCGAAAAACCGGCGCCGCGCTGGTCCGTCGTCGGCACACCGCCGCTGCCGGCCACCGCCGTGGGGTCGCCGCCGTTAATCGCCAGGCTGCCCGGCAGCAGGGCGTGCGTCATCGTCGGTCCGCCGTTATTGGCCAACGAAGCCAGGCCGGGGTCCGTAATCCCTCGCTCGGACGCGGCAAATGCCAACGCCGCGCTGCCGCCGCCGATGAGGTTATAGCCCAGCGAGGTGAACCGGTTGGTGACCCCCCCGACGACGATCCCCACGTCGTCGTTGTTGAAATTGGCCGAGACGATTGTGCCGCGGAGCTGGGTATTCGTGTACGCGTTGTCGACGCTGGCGATGCCGCTGCCCGTGCCATTGGGCGCCGAGTTTCCCGTGATTGTCGAGAATTCCACTCTGGCCGTGCCTCGGTTGAACAGCCCGCCGCCCGCGAAGCCGGCCGCATTGGCTGAGAGCGTGCTATTGGCGAGCGTCGGCGCTCCTGTGGATTGGAAGATGGCCCCGCCGGAAAAGCGGGCCGTATTCCCCGTCAGGGTGCTGTTGGAAACTAGCGTGGACGAATAGGTGCCGACACTGAATATCCCGCCGCCGCCGTCGCCGGCATGGTTACTGGAGAGCGTCGTGCCGCCGATGGCGAGGTTGGCGCGGAAGTTGATTGTCCCGCCGCTGTTGCCGCCGACGTCGCTCGTGGCGTTGCCGCTGATCACGGACTGGAGGATCGTGAGATTCTCGGCCGAGAAGATGGCGCCGCCCTGGCCGTTGAGATCGCCACCGCTCATCGTCAGGCCGGAGAGCACGACATTTTGATCTAAGCCCAAGCCGTCGTTGATGTTGAAGATCCGGCTGCCGTCGCCGACCGTGGCTTCGACGCCCCGATGGCGCGGATGGTGAGCAAGCCGGCGCCCGGACCTTGGATCGTGAGGCTCTTGGCGATCGCGATCTCGCCGGCGTGGGCGACGTTGGTGAGCTGGATCGTGCCGGTGACCGAAAACGAAATGACTTCGGCGATGCCCGCGTTGGCAATGGCTTCGCGGAGCGAGAGGTTGCCGGGCGTAAAGTTCCCGTCGACGACGTCGGAGAGCGTGCTGACAACGGCCAGCATCCGCCGATCTTCCAGCGGCTCGACGGCGAGCTTGCGGACATAGGGCGCGCACGATGACCGTGATTTGCGACGCTGGTGGCTCATAGCGGACGCCTGGCATGGTGGTGAGCCAAGAGAAGTTCAACCGCGGGGCTTCCCACAGGAGGCCGGAGCAGTTTTCCAGGCGCATGGTTCGGGATATGATACCGCGCCGCGGTTGCGACTGCCAACTTGTGCGCCGTGCCATAGGATGTTCTCCAATTAGTTCCCGCGGGGGGGTAAAACCGTGATTCATTCAGGTTTCCGGCGGCCGTCGTTCGTTGCTTTTGGGGGGGCTGGCTAGGGATGCGCCGGGCTCCCCTTGTAGTAATGCCCTGTTCGGGGCGAAGACCCGCCAAAATAATCCGCCTGGGTCGGGATTATGAAAGGGCGTCCTGGCCGAGGCGGCGGCGTTCGCCTCACATTCGTGGCTTTCTGGCGGTTTGTGGCCAGAGCGGCTGGCCGGGAGAAGAGTTAACCACGAAACACACGAAAAAGAACGAACGCGATTTGATGCAAGTCCGCTCCTAAGCTTTCGCGTCTTTCGTGTGTTTCGTGGTTCTATCTCCGAACTGAAATGCTCAACGGCGCCTGGCGACTTCGGACTTCATGAAGGCCAGGGCGTCGCGGGCGAGCTGGTCTTCGGTCTGGTACATCCGGCGCCAGATCTTCGTCGCGGCGGCGATGGCCGGCAGGGCGAGGCCGAAGGCTTCGACGACCATCCAGCCGTCGTAGCCGGTTTCGCGGAGGGCGTCGAAGGTCTCCTGCCAGCGGACGCCGCCCTTGCCGGGCGTGCTGCGGTCGTTCTCGGAGATGTGGACGTGCACGGTGTGCTTGCGCAGCGCGCGGATCGCCTCGCCGGGGTTCTTCTCTTCGATGTTGGCGTGGAACGTGTCGTACATCATGCCGCAGCGGGGATGATTGACCTCGGCGACGAAGCGGGCGGAGTCGGCGGTGCAGGTGAGCAGATAGGTTTCGAAGCGGTTGAGCGACTCGACGGCGAGCGTGACGCCGACTTTGCCCGCGTGCTCGGCGACCTGGCGCATGCTGTCGACGCCCCATTTCCACTCGTCCTTGGTGGGCCCGGCGCCGCTGAACAGGCCGATGGCCGAGTGGAACGGGCCGCACAGCGTTTCGGCGCCGAGGGCCTGGCAGCAATCGAGCGTGCGCTTGCTGAGCTCGATGCCGGCGGCGCGGACTTTGGGGTCGGGCGAGATGGGGTTATCGGGCTCGGTGCGGATGGTGACCGCGGTCGAGCGGAGGCCGAGGTCTTTCAGGCGCTTGCCCCACTGGGCCGCGGATTTTTCATCGGGGGCGAAGATGGGGATTTCGACGCCGTCGTAGCCCATCTTCTTTAGGTTCTCGAGGACGGGGAGCAAGCCATCGTGGAGGCCGTCGGACCAGAGCAGGAGATTCATGCCGTAGTGCATGGGTGCGTCGCAAGGGGAAGAGAATGTGTGAGATGGAGAGCGTAGTTAGCCCCCGGTCAGTGACCGGGGGCTAAATGGCGATTGGGTCGTCAAACTTCCGGCAACTCGAAACCCGCGCGGCGCGGGCGGTCGAGGAGCTTGTTGGCTTCGGCGTCGTCGACGAACTGCTCAGTGTCGGGGTTCCACTTGAGCTTGCGGCCCAGTTCGCGGGTGATGTTCAGGAGGTGGCAGGTGGAGATCGAGCGATGGCCGATCTCCACGTCGGCGTTGGGCCGCTCGCGGGTCTTGATGCAGTCGAGCCAGTTCTGGATGTGCGGGCGGGCGATCCAGCCGTCGCCTTCCCACTTGCCCTGGACGGCTGAGGGCGGGGCGTCCTTGACGAAGTCGGGCGGATTGGTGGTGAACTTGTTGCGGTTGATCTCCATCTTGCAGTCGGCGCCGACGAAGATGGCGCCGCCCATCGGGCCGCTGGTCTCCAGCTCGAAGCTGACGACCGGGCCGGCGGCGTCGTAGCGCATCGACACGCGGCCGTTGGGGCCGGGGGTGTCGGGCCACAACTCGGTGGGGCCCGTCTGGCTCTTGCCGAGGGCCCACTGGATTTGGTCGACGCCGTGGGCGCCCCAGTTGGTCATTTCGCCGCCGGAGTAGTCCCACCACTGCATCCAGCCGAACTGCAGTTGGTTGTTGAACGGCCGCAGCTCCGTGGGGCCGCACCAGGTGGCCCAGTCGTCGGTCTCGGGGATCTTTTCCTCCGGAAGGCCCGCGTAGCGCGTGGGTCCCGGGTAGCAGACGCCGAGCACTTTTTTGAGCTTGCCCAGCTTGCCATCGCGGACGAATGCACAGCAGAAGTCGTTGATCTCCATCGTGCGCTGCTGCGAGCCGACCTGGAACACGCGATCGTGCTTGCGAACGTGCTCGACCAGGACGCGGCCTTCGCGGATATAGGCCGTGAGGGGCTTTTCGGCGTAGACGTCGAGGCCATGCTGAACGGCACGGATGGCGGGGACAGTGCGTGCGTGGTCGGGCGTGACGACGAACGCCGCGTCGAGCTTTTCGCGGTCGAACATCTCGCGGTAGTCCTGGTAGATGTTCCACTTGCCCTTTTCTTGGAGCGCCGGCTTTTGCTGGGCCGCCTCCTCGGCGCGGAAGCGGAAGCAGTCGGCGACGGCGACGATGCGACCGCCCTCGGGGACCTGGTCCATAAGCTGCCGGGCGCGCCCGCCGCAGCCGATGAAGCCAATGATCACCTGCTCGTTGGCGCCGGGGCGCCTTCGCGGCCCAGCACGCGGGCCGGGACGAACATGGGGCGCCGGCAACGACGGCCGAGGCGCCGGCGGCGCGCTTGAGGAACTTACGACGCGTGAACTGGCCGGAGCGATTCATCAAGTGAGTTCCAAGGGTGACGCTGAGGGGCTTGCCGTGCGGACGATCTCGCTGGGCTTGCCGGGGAAGCCATTGTAGCCCAATCACGCGCGCCCTCGCGAGTAGGTAGTTTGGGCGGCGACGGGGAAGACCGGGAGTCGATGGGCGGGCGCAAATTCTTGGCGGAACGCCATTTGCTGGGAACGGTGCGGGGCCCAGGAGGCGACAAGCCATGAGAATTTCACTGAACGTGGGATGGTTGGGCGTGGCGAGCACGGTGGTGCTCGGCGCGGTGGCGCTGGTCGCGTGCTACGTGCAGGAGGCGAGCCGCACAACCGATGAGAGCAGATCGTGGTCTGCTGCGGCGCAGATGGAATCCGCCTCGACCAGCGCGCCGCGAAGTCTGGTGGGAATGCCTTAGCGTTGACGCGGCCTGTGGAGGCGGGCGGACATTGATCGGCGAGCATCATCGCCAGGTCGCCGCGCGTCGCCGAAGCCGGACGGCGTGGCCGTCCGGGTGGCGCGGGCGGCCCTCGAGCTAGCGCGGCTTCGGCTTCGGGCTAGCGCGATGACCGAGTTGTTGGCGGTTGTCAGGATTTCTTTTTGCGGCCGCTCTTCTTCTTGGCGCCCTTGCGCGATGAGGCTTTCTTCTTCTTGCCGCGACCGGAGCCCGACTTTTTGCCGCCGCCGGATTCCTTGTTGACGGTCGCCCAGGCGCGCTTCTTGGCCGTCTTCTTGCTGACGCCGCGTTTTTCGTAGCCTTCTTCGATGTGCTCGGCCTGCCGTTTTTGCTTGTCGGTGTAACTGCTCTTATCTCCGCGTGGCATGGCGACGCCTCCTTCTTGCTGGCATTGGGTGAGTTGAGTTCGCTGTGCGCTGAACAACTGCTTGAACGGCGACGAAATCTCTCGCCGGGAATCTCGCGCCGCCCGTCGCAGCGCCGCGGCGAACACGCCGCGTCGCTCAAGCGTAGGAAACCCAAAGGCAAGATGCATGCCAAGGTGGCAGCGATGCGGCCAGAAGTGGCCGCGGGCGTGAACGGGCATTTCGGCCGAGAAATCGCAGTGAAAGCATCTTCGAGGGTTGGCACAGAGTTTGCAAATGTGTACGCGTCGGCAGATTTGGAGCTTGGTAACTAAGACGGGGCGGCGCTGCCGCCGCTCCCTTAAATCTAAATCGCTAAGGAGTGAGTCATGAAGCGACCTTCCCTTCAAGAGCGCGCACTCAAGGTGCGTACTGCCTGGACATTGTCCGAGCGGATTGAGCGAGCGCGGGCTAGCGAAACCCGTTGCATGCTCCTGCTCGAGAAGCTCGGTTTGTGCAACGATCGTCGAGGGCCACGCTGGGCGGCGACTTCGCCCGTTGCGGTGCGCTCTTAGGGCTGAGTCTGCTGGGATGGGGCCGGAACCCGGTCGAGAATAAGGGGACGTGCCATGGCCGTGTGCGAGGTATGCGGGAACGATTATGCGAAGTCATTCTCCGTGACGGCGGATGGAAAGCAGCACACTTTCGATTCGTTTGAATGCGCCATCCACGCATTGGCGCCCAGTGCGCCCACTGCGGCTGCCGCGTGGTGGGCCATGGCGTGGAAAAGGGAAACGCCATTTACTGCTGCGAGCACTGCGCAGAGCACGCCTGAGGCGGGGCGAAGCGGCCATCGGTCACTTCACTCACTATCAACGCTGGCACGATCTAATAGCGCACCGGCCATCGCCCCCCACACGAGGTGGGCGGCGATCATCTGTACGTTGCATCACGCCCTGCGGCGGCGCCAAACGCGTAAGGCGCCGCCGTGGCCAAGAGGTTTGATTGCTCGTCGGCCAAGTTGTTGACCAGGCCCGTCTTTCGCAGAGCGGTCTCGACGATTTGCTTGGGCGGTAGGCGACGTCGGGCGCGCTGCGGCGCCAGCGGTCGGTCGCCCACAAAGTCCAAGTCATGGGTCCCGTCGCCGCCCAGCCTGCCAGAAAACCTTCGAGCGTGGAGTTCATGACGCTTCCCCTGTTAAGCGGCTTCGATGTGGATCAACTTAGTGTGAGCGGGCGCATATCTCGTGCCCGCAGAGCCTGAGTTCTTGATCGCTAATGTGGGCAAACGTTCGCGGGGTCGCGCTTTGGGTTGCAGGCGCCTCATGCTGGCAGCTAACAGACCACGCTACGCACGGATTGCTACAACGCGGCGGCATCTCGGTGGGGCAGCCGCTGAGGTATGCGATTTGCTCGCCCATCGGCTCATTGCGTACTAAACGACTATCCCTCCAAGCACGATATGAAAGGATGGCGCCGCCATGAAATTAGATTCGATGGATGCTTTGTTTCTCCACGAGCTGCAGGATCTCTACAGTGCGGAGAAGCAATTGACCAGCGCGCTGCCGAAGATGGCCAAAAAGGCGAGTTCGGCGGAATTGAAGCAGGCTTTTGAGACCCATCTGGAGCAGACGCAGGAGCACGTCAATCGGCTGGAGCAGATTTTCGAAGATCTGCAGCTAAGCGCCGGGCGGCACAAGTGCAAGGCGATGGAAGGGCTGATCGAGGAGGGCTCGGAAATCCTGAAGGAAGGCGCCAATGAAGCGGTGCGCGACGCCGCCATGATCGGCGCCGCCCAGCGGGTGGAGCACTACGAGATCGCCGGCTATGGCACGGCCCGGACCTTCGCCGAGATGCTGGGTCACAGCGACGCCGCCGAGCTCTTGCAGAAGACGCTCGACGAGGAGAAGGAGACCGACCAGCTGTTGAGCGAGTTGGCGCTGTCTACGGTTAACGTCGAAGCCCAGAACGACACGGAGCTCTAGGCTCTTTACCGAGGCGCCGCAGCGGGATCAAATGGGTCCGCTGCGGCGCTGGTTTTCGTTAACTTCTCCAGCGGGCGACATGGAGGCGGGGAAATACGTGTTTGACAAGCAACAACCGATTCGGTTCGCGGTCGTGGGGTTGGGGCACATCGCACAGTCGGCCGTGCTGCCGGCGTTTGCCAACGCCAAGAAGGACTGTCAGCTGACGGCCCTCGTGAGCGACGACGCCGATACCGCGCGCAAAGTCGCCAAGATGTACGAGGTGGAGCACGTCGTCGACTACGATGACTACGACAGCTTGCTGGCCAGCGGCGAAGTCGACGCCGTGTATATCGCGCTGCCGAACAGCCTGCACTGCGACTACACCGTACGGGCGGCCAAGGCCGGCGTGCACGTGCTGTGCGAAAAGCCTATGGCGGTGACGGAAGCGGAATGCCGCCAGATGATCACAGCGTGCAAGCGGGCGAAGGTAAAGCTGATGATCGCCTACCGGCTGCACTTCGAGGAAGCCAATCTGAATGCGATCCAATTGGTGAAATCCGGCCGGCTGGGGGAGGTGCGCGCGTTCAACTCGACGTTTTCCTTCGCGGTGGTCGAGGACAACATTCGCGTGAAGCCCGAACTGGGGGGCGGCACGCTGTACGACATTGGCATCTACTGCATCAACGCCGCGCGGTACCTGTTTCAGGACGAACCCATCGAAGTGGTGGGCGCCAGCTTCGCGGCGAAGGACGATCCACGGTTCGACGGCGTGGACGAAGCCACCAGCGCCATCCTCCGCTTCCCGGGCGATCGCGTGGCCACCTTTCTTTGCAGTTTCGGCGTGGAAGCGGTCGCTTCGTACCGCGTCTGCGGCACGAAGGGCAATTTGCGGGCCGATCCGGCGTACCATCATGTCGGGGACATGAAGCACTTTCTGACGATCGAAGGCAACTCGCGCGAGTTGACATATTCGGCGAAGGATCAATTTGCGCCGCTGTTGATCGAGCTGGCCCATTGCATCCGCGAGGACCGCGACCCTGAGCCCAATGGCCTGGAAGGCCTGGCCGACGTGCGGATTATTCAGGCGATTTACAGGTCGGCGATGTCCCGCCGCGCGGTAAAGCTGAAGCCGATCAACAAGACCGAGCGTCCGGACGCGCGGCAGCGCATGCACCGTCCCGCGGTCAAGCAGCCGCGGCTGATCGACGTCGAAAGCGCCACGGGCGATCGTTAAGGGCGGCCCAAGAAAAAGGCCCCGGCGCCGCCTGCGCGGCCCCGGGGCCTGGTGCGTGGATGCGGCGAAACTCTTTCGCCGACAAGGTAACTTCGCCGACACGTTAACGAGGCTATGGATTGCGCCGGTGGGCGGCAAATTTGGCAGCGAACTTGATTGGCGTTGTCCAGAGCTCTCGGCCTTCACCTCGTTCATCAGCTGCTTGGCATGGGCCAGGTGCTTCTCGACAGTCTGCGAGCACTCGCCGATCACTTGCTGCAATTGGCCGCTGGCAAATTGCTGGCTGGCTTTCAGCTTGGCCAACATGCCGATGTGGGCGCCTATTTGACTGCCCAGGTAACAGGCGTCGAAGTCGGCTCCCTGGTATTCGCCGAGTTCTTTGGTCGTCAACGCCAAGCATTCCTGCGTTACGCGCTGTTGGAGGGCAAAGATCTGATTTTGCCCTGCAGGCGCGGTCGCCGGAGTCTGAGCTGCGGCCGGCTGAACATTCGAGTCGACGGCTAGCGGCGATCCTGTGTTTTGACCGGCCCGCGTCTGGTCATTGCGGCCGGGCGCGGAGTGCTGCGCACCACCGTCGCCGCCGCGGCGGCCAGGTCGGGAGCGAGCGGCGCCAACTTCGCCACGGCCTGCTGGTGTTGTTCGATCATCGTCTTGGCGAATTCTTTGACTTTCTCATTTTGTGCGCGACTCTCGGCAAATTGGGCGAGCGCGATTTCCTCTTGGTTGTCCAAGAGCAAGCAGCCGGCGATGGCCTGGTTTAAACCGGCGCCTTGGGTCGCCCGTGCCTGCGCAGCGTATGGCTGGGCGGCAGGCCTGGGCGCGGCGGCGCAGGGCGCCTGCGCAGGGCGCTCGTCGCCAGGGCGACTAGCGCGCAGCACGCCAGGGTGAAATATCGAGCCATGATTCGTCCTCCTCATCACACATCGGCACAGTCATGAACTCGTTTCACGAACGCCGCAAAACGACGGGCCGCGCCGAAAACTAGGGACCGTGCATTTCCGTTGAGCGACGGCGTAAGTTTAACGGCGCTGCAATGAATGTGCCGCGTTCGCCAATCGCGCAGGCCGCGTCTGACGCGCGGACGAACGAGCGCGATTGGGGTCTGCTGGCGTCATTCCGGCACGACTTAGGCGCCCGCAGGCTTCGAAGGCGAGCCCTGGTTTTTTGACCGTCGTCCGACCGCTCTGCACGAGCGTCGACCAGGCCAATTTCCGGCCGGCAAGTCTGATTGTTGTCCTGCGAAGGCTGCCGAGGTCCGACTTCGGCACGCAAGATGCACCTGCTTACCGCCGGAACCCGTCAACTTGCGTTCGACCTGTCTTCTAAGGAGCCGCTTCATGTCGCCTATCCAGGACGCCTCTGAGAATCAACGGGACGCTCCCGATTGCGTGGCCGCCGTTTTTGGGACGGCGGACGATGGTCAGGAGGCGGTCGTGGCGCTGAAGACGGCCGGGTTTACCGACGCACAAATCTCGCTGATTACACGCGGCCACGAAAACGAGCTTGTCGGGGCGCAGCCGCTTCGCCAGGGCGACCGGATGGAAGGATCCGCGGCTGTGGGCGCGGCGGCAGGGGCCGCTGTGGGACTGTTGGCGAGCTCGTCGCTGCTCATGATTCCGGGGTTGGGCCCAGTGTTGTTTGCCGGCGCGATGGCCTCGGGAGTGACCGGAGGCATTGTCGGGGGATTAATGGGCGCCATGAGCGGCTGGGGAATCAAAGAGGATCGTCTTCACGAATATGAAGGCGCGGTGCGCGCCGGCAAAGCGCTGGTATTGGTGACGGGGACGCCTCCAGAACTGGCCGACGCCAAGGCCGTGTTGAAGGATTCGCGCGCCGAGCGAGTGACGCTGCATTCGGAGACGGCAGACTCGAAGCGCGTCGATCCCTAAGCGGCGCCAAATGCAGCCTTATTGCCGTCGTTCCGTATGCCTTATCGCTATTTCCGTTGATCGTCTCCTCCCCAAAGTCCGACCAGGCACATGGCAGGGCCTGTCTCACTCGTAATGCGTGGATATCCCGCGGACGCTGGCCTAAACGATTGCGGATCACGGGGCTAGACGCGAAAATCAAGGGTTAGCAAGGCAATCAGTTTCGGCAGCTGTTCATTTGGGTCCAAGACAGGGCTCTAGTCGTTTTCACGGGACGGCAATGAAGGTCCAGGGGCGCAGGCTAGCGACAAGCAGCGGCCACTCGCCGACGCCTCGGCCCACGGCGCGGGGAATGGCTCCGCGCCGCACGTGTTGTTGGCGTCCCGCGACGCCGAACGATGCGAACATGTGCGCCGGTTGCTCGCGGGGACGTATCAGGTGACGATGGCGGCCGACGCTCGTGCGGCCCTGGCAGCGGCAGGCGACCGGCGCCCCGACCTGGTGATCGCCGACCTCGCGCTGGGCGACGTTGAGGGCGTTGCCCTGTTCAACGCACTGCGCGACGATCCGTCGACGGCCGCCATTCCGATGATGGCGATAGCCCCCGCCGATGAAGAGGAGCAAGCCCAGGCGTGGTCGTGCGGGGCAGACGACGTGATCGTCGAACCGTTCAGCGCCCGCGAACTGCTGGCGCGCGTCAAATCGCAACTGCACCTGGCCCGCGCCCGGGGCGAAGCGTTGCAATGCGAGCGCACCTTGCGGCGTGAAGCCGAAATGCTTCACGAGGTGGCTTGCGAGCTGTCCGCGGAGCTCGACCAGCAGGCGCTGGTTCACAAGGCGACCGAAGTGGGTTGTAAGCTCACCGGCGCGGAGTTCGGCGCGTTTTTCTTCAACACGGTGGGAGACGACGGCGAGAAATACCTGCTGTACGCGTTGGCCGGCGCTCTGCGCGAGGCGTTTGAGAGTTTTGGCCTGCCTCGAAACACCGCGCTGTTTGGGCCGACGTTTCGCGGCGAGGGAGTCGTGCGGCTTGCCGACGTGCTGGAAGATCCCCGCTACGGACAGGAGGCGCCGCACGACGGCATGCCCCCGGGCCACCTGCCCGTGCGGAGTTATCTGGCCGTGCCGGTCAAGTCGCGGTCGGGCGAAGTATTGGGCGGCTTGTTCTTCGGACATCCGACGCCCGGCGTCTTCACCGAACACGCCGAACGACTGGCCTTGAGCATCGCCGTTCAGGCCGCTGTAGCGTTGGACAATGCCCAGCTCTACACCCAGGCGAAGACCGAACTCCGCGAACGCAAGCGGGCCGAGGACGAGCTCCGCGACGCCGAGGCGACTCGCTCCTTGCTGGCGTCGATCGTGGAATCGTCCGACGAGGCGATTATCAGCAAGACGCTCGAGGGCCACATCACCTCCTGGAACGCCGGCGCCCAGCGCGTGTTCGGCTACACGGCCGAGGAGGCCGTGGGGCGGCCCATCACGATGCTGATCCCGGCGGAGCGATTGCCGGAAGAAAGCGAGATCCTGGCGCGGCTGCGGCGCGGCGAACGGCTGGAACACTTCGAAACGGTGCGGATTGCCAAGGACGGCTCGCGGCTGGACGTGTCGCTCAGCGTATCGCCGGTGCGCGACGCCTCTGGGCGAGTGATTGGCGCCTCGAAGATTGCTCGCGACGTCACCGAGCGTAAGCGGTGGGAACGAGAGCTGGCGGCGAGCGAGGAGCGATTTTCGCGATTCATGCAGCATCTTCCGGGCTTGGCGTGGATCAAGGACGCCAAGGGGCATTACGTGTTCGCGAACGAGGCCGCCCAGCGAGCCTTCGGCGCCTCCAGCGACCGATTATTCGGGAAAACCGACGAGGAGGTGTTTCCGCCTGAGACGGCCCGGCAATTCCGGGCCAACGATCAAAAGGCGCTCACGGGCGAGGGCGTGGAAACGATCGAAACTCTCGAGCAACCCGATGGCGTCCATCACTCGTTGGTGAGCAAGTTTCCGATTCCCGGCGCCGGCGGAGCGCCGGCGATGATCGGCGGCATCGCCATCGACGTGACCGAGCGCGTCAAGGCGGAGCAATCGTTGCGCGACAGCGAGGAGCGGTTCCGCGGCATGACCATGAATGCTCCGGTGGCCATCTACATCAAAGACCTCCAGGGCCGCTACACGCTGTGCAATCCGCTGGCGGCCGAAGCGCTGGGACGACCCAAGGGCGTCGTGGGGCTGACGGATCACGACCTGCTCGATCCGGCCATGGCGGATGCGCTGCGCAAACACGATCAAGAAGTCGTCGTCGCCGGCCGGGCCATGGAATTCGAGGAATCGCTGCAGCGTCCTGGGTACGAGCGGGATTTTCTTTCCGTCAAATTTCCACTGCGCGACTCCGCGGGCCGCGCCGTGGGTTTGGGCGGCGTAAGCGTGGACGTGACCGACCGCAAGCGGGCCCAACGGGCGCTCCAGGAAAGCGAGCAGCGCCTGGGGCTGGCGACGCGCACCGGAAAGCTTGGCGTGTGGGACTGGAACATCGTGGACGATCGCATTTCCTGGTCGGAGTCGCTGTATGCCATTCACGGCGTGGGTCCCGAGTGGTTCGGCGAAAACGTTGGCGGGTTTGCCGCGCTGGTTTACCCGGAAGATCGAGAAAAGGTCACCTCCGCGCTCCAGGACGCCCTGAAGAGCGAGGCGCCGTACGAGCTGGAGTTCCGGTCGGTGCGGCCTAACGGCGAAGTCGTTTGGCTGTTTACCAACGCGGTCGTACTCCGCGAAAACGGCCAACCGGTGCGCATGCTTGGCGCCACGATGGACATTACCGAAAGCAAGCGCGGCGAGGCGGCGCTGCGGGAAAGCGAGCAGCGGTTCCGCACGCTGGCCGGCCACGCGCCGGTGGGCATCTTCCAGTCCGACGCCAACGGCGACAACGTGTTCGTCAACGAAAGTTGGTGCGAGATCGCGGGCATGACGGCCGAACAAGGCCCGCGGCCAGGGGTGGACCGCCGCCGCTGCATCCTGACGACCGCGAGCGCGTGCTGGCCGGTTGGAGCGACGCCGTGCGCACGGGCGTCGCCTCCAACGCCGAATTCCGCTTCGTGCGGCCCGACGGCGCCGTCACCTGGCTGCAGGGCAACGCGGTGCCGCTGACGGGCCACGGCGGCGAGCCGGCGGGCTACATCGGCACCGTGGCCGACATCACCGCCCGCAAGAGGGCCGAAGAGGCCATCCGCAACAGCGAGCGGATGTACCGTGCCATCGGCGAGTCGATCGACTACGGCGTCTGGGTATGCGACGGTGAGGGCCGCATGATCTACGCGAGCGAGTCGTTCCTCAGCCTGATCGGCATGACGCAAGATCAGTGCGCCGCGTTTGGGTGGGCGGAGGCGACTGCACCCCGATGACGTGGAGCAGACGCTGGCCGACTGGAAGGAATGCGTGCGCACTGGCGAACCGTGGGACGTGGAACATCGGTTCCGCGCCGTCGACGGCTCCTGGCGGCCGATCCTGGCGCGCGGCGTTCCCGTGCGGGACGATCAGGACGAAATCATCGCCTGGGCCGGCATCAACCTCGACATCAGCCAGCTCAAGAAAGTGGAAAACGAGTTGCGGGAGAGCGAGGCCCGCTTCCGCAGCATGGCCGACAACGCGCCCGTGCTCATTTGGGTCAACGGCGTGGGCGGCTGCCAGTTCGTCAACAAAGAGTATCTCAAATTCACCGGCAAAGAGCTGGAAGACATCGCCGGGATGGGGTTCACGAATTTCATCCACCCCGACGACATCGCGGGCTACGTGGACGCCTACCTGGCGGCGTTCAAGAACCAGAGCCGCGTTCGAGGCCCAGTGCCGCTTCCGCCGCGCCGATGGGGAATATCGGTGGCTGAGCTCGTCGGGCGCACCGCGGTTCCGCGCCGATGGAACCTTCTTGGGGTACGTGGGCTGCTCGGTCGACGTGACCGACATCAAGGCGTCGGAGGAAGCCCTGAAGGAAGCCGATCGCCGCAAGGACGATTTCCTCGCCATGCTCGGCCATGAGTTGCGCAACCCGCTCGCGGGGATCGTCTCCGGGCGCAGGTGCTCAGTATGCTCGACCTCGGCCAGGAGGCGGCGGAAATGCAGGCGGTGATCGCGCGGCAAGCGATGCACATGTCGCAGATCGTGGACGACCTGCTCGACGTCTCGCGGATCACGCGGGGCAAGCTCACCCTGCGCCGGCAGCACGTCAACCTGTGTCGCCTGTTGGGCGAAGCCGTGGCCGACTACGAGCGCGGGCGGCAGCTCGACCAGTGCACGCTGCACTGCACGCTGCCCGCGACCGACGCGTGGATTTGGGGCGACGCCACCCGGCTTACGCAGGCGATTTCCAACGTGCTGCACAACAGCTACAAGTTCAGCGACGGGCCCAACGTGATTTCGGTCGAGATGACCGTGGATTCCGAAAGGCGGCAGGCGGCGATTGCCATCCGCGATCGGGGCGTCGGGATGACGCCCGAGACGCTCAGCCGGCTGTTCGTTCCGTTCAATCAGGCAGATACGAGTCTTGAGCGCAGCCGCGGCGGGCTGGGGCTGGGATTGGCGCTGACCAAGGGGCTCGCGGCTCTCCACGGCGGAAAGGTGTCGGCATCCAGCGAGGGGCTCGGTCGCGGCTCGACGGTTACAATCACGCTCCCCTGCGTGGCGCCGCCGCCCGCGGAGCACCTCGAAACGCCGGCGCCGCCCAGCGTGATGCGCCGAGTGTTGATCATCGACGACCGACGCGACGCCATCTTGCCGCTGAGCCGAATTCTGGAGAAAGCGGGCCACACCGTGGCGACGGCCGGCGATGGTCCGACGGGCGTCGCTGCGGCCATTGATTTTCGGCCCGACGTGGTGCTGTGCGACATCGGCCTCGTGGGCGACATGAACGGGTACGAGGTAAGCCGGGCGATTCGGAAGTTACCGTCGATCGCGCATGTGTACCTGGCCGCCGTCACGGGGTACGGCCAGGAAGAAGACCGCCGCATGGCCAAAGAAGCAGGCTTCGACTACCACGTGACCAAGCCGCTCGGGCAGCAAGAGCTGAACGATCTGCTGTTGCATCTGCCGCGGTTTTAGGCGCCGGCGCGCCGAGCGTGGTTGTTACAATGGCTCGTATGAAGCCTCGCCTGCAACAAAAACTCGTTGCGCTGCGCGCCGATCTCGGTTGCGGGCAGTTCATACTTGCCGATGCCAAGGACGCCGACATGGCCTGGGGCGCCGCCAGCCCGGGAGCGCCCTATCCAGCGCCGGAACGCGGTTTGGCTTTCCGCTCGATCGTCGACTTCCGCGACCAGGTTCGCGAGATCGTGCGGCAGGGCGCCGTGGACATCATGCTGGCCTCGGCGTCGACCATGAGCGTGCTGGCCACGGGCGAGCGGCTGTTCGACTCCAGCGACGTAACGCCCGCGATTCGGGCCAACGACGCCAGCGACATCTGGCTTCCCCGCGGCGGGCGGTATCGCGAGGAGCCCTCGCGGCCGTTTTCCAGTTGCTATCTGGAGGAGGTGCAGCCGGAAGTCAATCTGGGGCTGTACTCGGTCACCTTCAACAACCGCCTCGACAGCGACCACGCGACGCTGACGGCGTTCCGCAAGTTTCGGGAGTACGCGGGGCACGTTGGATTTCGATATTTTCTGGAAGTGTTTGCTCCAAATGTTCCTAACTCAGTTTCCGGCGACGCCATCGCCGGCTTTATGAATGACAGCATTGGTCGCATGCTGGCGGGCGTGACGGTGGCGGCGCGGCCCGAGTTCTTGAAGATTCCCTACCTCGGGCCTGCGGCGCTCGAGGAGCTAGTGGCATATGACCCCTCGATGATCGTCGGCGTATTGGGGGGCTCCAGCGGCACGACTTACGACGCCTTCAAGCTGCTGGCCGAAGCCAAGAAGCACGGCGCCCGGTGTGCGCTGTTCGGCCGCAAGATCAAGGACGCGGAGCATCCGCTCTCGATGGTGGAGTTGCTGCGCCGCGTGGCCGACGGCGAGATTTCGCCGGAGGAAGCCGTGCGGGCCTATCACGGCGAACTCGAAAAGCTCGGCGTGCCGCCGCGGCGGTCGCTCAAGGATGACTCGCAGCTCACCGCGTGCGAGCTGAGCTACGCACGTTGACGACTACGCGATCAGCTCTTCCACGACTTGCCCGTGCACGTCGGTCAGCCGGAAGTCGCGGCCGGCGTAGCGGTAGGTGAACTTCGTGTGATCGAAGCCCATCAGCTTCAGGATGGTGGCGTGCAGGTCGTGCACGTGGACGCGGTTCTCGACCGCCTTGAAGCCGAAGTCGTCGGTGGCGCCGTGGATGTAGCCGCCGCGGACGCCGCCGCCGGCCAGCCACGTGGAGAAGCCCCAGTGGTTGTGGTCGCGGCCGTTCATCTTGCCCTGGTTGGCGCCTTGCTTGGGCAGCTCGACGGAGGGCGTGCGGCCGAACTCGCCGCCGCAGATCACTAGGGTTTCGTCCAGGAGTCCGCGCTCCTTGAGGTCGATCAAGAGGGCGCCGATGCCCTGGTCGCATTGGCTGGCCAGGTGCGGCATGGCCGTGGCCACGTCGTCGTGCGTGTCCCAGGGCTGGCCAGCGCCGTGCCACACTTGCACGAACCGCACGCCGCGCTCCACGAGCCGGCGGGCGATCAGGAGCTGCCGCCCCTGAGCCGAGGAACCGTAGGTGTCGAGCACGTGCTGTGACTCGCGAGTGACGTCGAACGCATCGGCCGCCTCGGTCTGCATGCGATAGCCAAGCTCGAACGAGCGGATGCGGGCCTCGAGGGCTTCTTCGTTTTGCCGCGCTTCGAGGTGCCGGCGGTTGAGCTTTTCCAACAGCGCCAGCTCCTCGCGCTGGCTGCTGGGCGCCACCTGACGATTACGAATGTGCTCGATGAGCTGCTCGATGGCCGTGTGTTGCGTGTCGATGTACGTGCCTTCGTAGATCCCCGGCAGGAACCCGCATTGCCAGTTCTGGGTTTCCTGGATCGGGTAGCCGGTCGGGCACATGGCCACGAACGACGGCAGGTTTTGGTTTTCCGTCCCCAGCCCGTAGCTGAGCCACGACCCCATGCTCGGCCGCACGAGCCGGCCGTCGCCGCAGTTCATAAGCAGCAGCGAGAGCTCGTGGCTCGGGGCGTCGGCGTACATCGAGCGGATCATGGCGATGTCGTCGACGCACTTGGCGACCGTCGGAAAGATCTCGCTGACCTCCATGCCGCACTCGCCGTATTTCTTGAACTTGAACGGCGAGGGCATGGCGCCGCCGGTGGGCCGCTCGGTGGCGAGATTGCCGCCCGGCATCGGCTGGCCCGCGAACTTGGCGAGTGCTGGCTTGGGGTCGAACGTGTCGACGTGCGAGCAGCCGCCGTTGAGGAAGATGTGGATGACGTGCTTGGCGTGCGCCGGGAAGTGCGGCGCCTTGAGCGCCAGCGGGTTCGACGACATGGCGGCGGCGCCGGATTCGGCGAGCAGCCCGCCGAGCGCGAGCGCGCCGAACCCCATGCCGCAGCGTTGGAGCATCTCACGGCGCGTGAGGGCCAGGTTCTCCAGCCGCGGCAGGTGCGAGTTGGTGCATCCGCAGCCGGCGGCAGGAGCGCTGTCGTCGGCAGGCCAGTCATGTGAAGTCATGGCGATTGTCCAAGTTTGAAGTCGTCGATCGTGTTAGCCGGCGCCGTCTCGATGCCGTGGTCTGTCGGGCGTCCTGATTTCGGTTCAGTCCACAAACATGAACTCATTGCACATCATCAGGACGTGGGCCAGCTCCTCCCACCGGTCCAGCGGGGCGGGCGGGGGGAGTTCGCCGGTGAATCCCTCGGCGGATTTCCACGCCGTTGTCTTTCCGTCGGCGCTGGCGAGCCGAAGCTCGACTGGCCACGTAAAGGAGTCGTAGCCAATATCGTCCTGACAATCGACGACTAGATCGACCGCGTCGCCGGGCGACACAACTAGCGAGTCAACCGTCGTCTCCGCCGCGCTGCGGGCGGCCGACCACTCGCCGGCGCGGCCCCGCGTGCTTGAGACCACTCGAGCGCGGACGCCATTGCCCTGACTCTCCGCGTGATTAAGCTCGCCGGTTACATGGAGCATGCCGGCCGCAGGCGCGACCCAGCGGCGAATCGCCTGGTGGGTCGCGTCGCCCGGGTGGCCGCCTTGGGCGTTGAGCATGACCCAACCCAGCGTGGGGTCGGGCAGCGTGGCGCCGCCTTGCCAGGCGTTGTTGTTCACGAAAGCAGGCAGCGGGTGGAAGTCGACGCGATCGGATTGCGGATCGTAGACGCCCCAACCGAAGCGCCAGGGCGACTGCCCGGGAATCACGCCAGCGTCGCCGAGCGCGGGGGCCGACAAGAACGACCGGGCGTCGGCCACCTCATCGTTTGTGGGCTCGCGCTCTAGGGCGCACTGGTAGAGCCGGCGTATGCGACCCTCCTCGGCGTCGGCCGCGGCAACCGTCGCGGCGGCGACCGCTGCGTCCGTGGGCGCTGCGCTGCGCTTGGCCAACTCGCGGCTCTGCTCCAGGGCAAACGGGCTGTTGAGGATGAACAGCGCCTGCTGCGGCGAGGCCGTCTCGGGGCGCTGCGGCGTGTGCGCGTTGGGATTCGCGAAATCGAACGTGCGGAAAAACGCCGGCATGTTTTGCCGCTCGATGAACCCGTACACGCTCCGCCGCGTCGAGAAGGGCGCCGTGGTGATCTCGACCGACGGCCCGCCCATCGCGAGGTCGAGCCTGCCGGCCGCCGCTAGCAGGCTGTCGCGAAACGCCTCGAGGTCCAGCCGCCGGCGATTCATCCGCCACACCAGCCGGTTCTCCGTGTCGGCCTGCTGGGCGTCGGCGCGCACTCCGCTTGCCTGCCGGTAGGTATTGGAGAGCACGATGCGGCGGATCAGCCGCTTGGTGCTCCAGCCGTCATCCATGAAGGTGGAGGCAAGCCAGTCGAGCAGCTCGGGATGCGAAGGCGGCGTGCCGCGGGCGCCAAAATCGCTCGGCGTCGTCACCAAGCCGCGGCCGAACAGGTGACCCCACACGCGGTTGACCCACACGCGGGCCGTAAGCGGATTGCCGCGATCGGCGATCGCCTGGGCCAGCTCCAATCTCCCGCTGCCATGCTCGAACGGCTTGCGCTCGCCGTGCGACAAGCACTCAAAAAATTGCCGCGGCGCGGGCGGGCCTGGGGCGCCAGGGTTGCCTCGCAGGAACACCACTTGGTCGATCCGTTCCGCCTTGTCGGCCAGCGTCGGCGGATTGTCGTCGTGCTTGGTTTCGTCGCAATTGGCCAGCACGCCGTAGAGCGAGTAGTAGTCCGCCGTGGGAATGGGGTCGTACTTGTGGTCGTGGCAGCGGGCGCACGCCGCCGTGAGGCCCATAAACCCGCGCGATATGAGGTCGATGCGGTCGTCGTTGATCAGGGCCTGGTCGTTCAGGAATCGCCGCCCCAGCGTTAGGAAACCCATCGCCGGCAAGAGCGCCGGATCGTTGAGCTGGTCGGCCGCGAGCTGTGCGATCGCGAAGCGGTCGAAAGCCATGTCGCCATTGAACGCGGCGATCACCCAATCGCGAAACTTGTATGCCATCGGGTAGTTGCGGTCTTCCTCGAACAGATAGCCCTTGGTGTCGGCGTAGCGGGCCACATCGAGCCAATAGCGTCCCCACCGCTCGCCGAAGTGGGGCGAGGCCAGCAGCCGATCGACCGTCTCCTCGTATTCGGCGTCGCTGGCCCGCGCGGCGAACGCCGTCAGCTCGTCGGCCGTCGGCGGCAAGCCGGTCAGGTCGTAGGACAGCCGCCGCAAGAGCACGCGCGGGTCGGCAGGCGGGGAGGGCGCCAGGTTGGCGGCGTCGAGCTTGGCCACAATGAAGGCGTCGATTGGGGAACGCGCCTCCACAGGGTGCTTTACCGTCGGCAGCGCGGGCTTCACCGGCGGCTGGAACGACCAAAACGTTTTGGCGTCGACGACGGGCGTCTTGCCCGAAGCGGCTACATCATCCTGGCGCGGATCGACGGCGCCGTGCGCGATCCAGGTTTCAAAGTCCGCGATTACCGCGTCGGGCAGCTTGCCGTCGGGCGGCATCTCGAGCGACTCGTACCGAAGCGCCTCCAGCAGCAAACTTTCCGCGGGCTTACCGGGAACGATCGCGGCGCCCGTGTCGCCCCCTTTTCGCAGCAGCTCCGCAGTGTCCAGGCGGAAGCCGCCCTTCAGCACATCAGCCTGAGCGGAATGGCACTTGTAGCAGTGCTCCACCAGCACGGGGCGGATGCGGCTTTCGAAGAATTCGCCGGCCTCCGGGGACGGCGCGGCAGCCGGCTGCTGTGCCACACACGGGGCTGGCACTGCGCTCAGCCAGCAAGCACTGGTCGCCCAGACGCTCCGAGGGTGCGCGCTAGTCGCGAAGATGGCATGGCGAAAGAACGCAAGTGTCCTGGATCGGTGGGAGCAGGATCTCTGCGGCGACTGACGGCGGCGTGTGCGCCAGGGCTAATTGTATCTGGAACCGAGGGCCGCGCAACTGATAATCCGGACAAACGCCCCGCGCGGAGCGAAAGCTGAAGCAGGCGCGCAATTGGGGCAACTTGTTGGCTCCTGCGGAGATGCGCACAGCGATCGTCCGCTTTGCGCATCAGCCGGGGCACGTTTGCCCGTGGCGGCCAACCTTGACCCATTGAGGCGCCCTTACTACAAGTAAGTGGCTCGCGGCATGCTTCGTCTTGGGAAGCCGCCCGGACGAGTCCTGCTCTCGCGCCAAGCAAAAAAATGAAGCACGCGGCCGGTCCAACGCGAAGAAAGTCGTTCCCCACGCGGGTCGTGCGCGGGTTGCGGCGAGGCGCGCATTTGGCGGCGGTGGTTTCCGCGTTGCTAGTCGCCGCAGCCTCGTCGGGCATCACGCTGGCGGCGTCGAATGAAGCCGAAACGCCCGCCTCAGTCGAACCCACGACGCTTGCCGCGCCGGCTCACTGCGATGTTCGCCTCAAGCTCCGCCGCGCGGCGGCGCATCATCGGGGGATAGTTCAATATTCGGCCCATTGTCTTGCAGCCGCCTCGGGTCAGGGCTTGGCAGCGCCGTCGGCGGATCGACTGGGTCGGCGATTGCCGGCCGGATTGCTCGTACCGCTACGCTGTTAGCGCCGCTGGGGGCCAGGCCATCCACCGCGCGCGGGTCAGAATTCTCGGCCTGCGAACCGCTGCGATCCTGCTCCCCCGCGATTCACGGGCTGCCGCTTTGCCTCGCTCATCCGACGCCGAGGCGCCTTTGCCCCCTTGCATCAAGCAGGCCGGGATAGAAGGCTAAAGCGGCGGCGATCTACCCGCCGCAGCCACAGGCCCCTCCCCACTGGCAGGGGTAACAGGACGACCCATCATGCAACGCTTAGTCGAAGGCATCCACAAGTTTCAGCAAAACGTCTTCCGTCAGCAGCGGAGTTTCTTCGAGCGGCTCGTCGACGACCAGAAGCCGATGGCGCTGTTCATCACGTGCTCCGATTCGCGGATTAACCCCAACCTGCTCACGCAGACCGAGCCGGGCGAGCTGTTCATCCTGCGCAACGCCGGCAACATCGTGCCGCCGTACGGCGTGGCCAGCGGGGGCGAGGCGGCGGCCATCGAGTACGCGATTTGCGTGCTGGGCGTCCGCGACATCATCGTGTGCGGCCATTCGCACTGCGGCGCCATGGGCAGCATCCTCGAGCCTGAGCGGGTCGCCAATTTGCCTGCTGTGCGCAAGTGGCTCGGCCTGGCCGAGGCCACGGCGCGGATCATGAAAGAGAACTACAGTCACATCCAAGATCCGAAGGCCCTGTTGATGGCCACGGTCGAGGAAAACGTGCTGGTGCAGCTCGAAAACCTACGTACGCATCCCGCGGTGGCGGCGGCCCTGGGACGCGACGAGCTGACGATCTACGGCTGGGTCTACAAATTCGAGACCGGCCAGGTGTTCGCGTATGAGCCGGCCTCGGGACAGTTCGTCTCGGTGTCGGCGGCGGCCGAATGCGCCGTGCCGGTGACGGAAAATCTCCGAGCCATCTAACCGCAACGACGGCGTCTTGTGCGTGGAGACGGCGTCTCCTTCCCTGTGAGCAGAGGCGCCTCAGGCCTTGTGGAAGACGCCGCCGGACGCCTCCTCGATTCCGCGTTCCGTAAGTTTCAACCCTACGACTCAACTCAAATCAGCGCATAACCATGAACGATATATTCACATCCAGCCTGGCGCCCGCCAATTCCCCGCCGACGCCGCCGGGACAGCCGCCCGCGCACTGGTCGCGCGACGCTTTGGCGTCAATTGTCGTGTTCTTTGTCGCGCTGCCGCTGTGCATGGGCATTGCGCTTGCCTCGGCGGCGCCGGTGGCGGCGGGCTTGATCACCGGGATCGTCGGCGGCATTGTCGCGGGGTCGCTCGCGGGTTGTCCGCTCCAGGTGAGCGGTCCGGCGGCCGGGCTCACGGTGATTGTTTATGAGTTGGTGCAGCAGTTCGGCCTCCCGATGCTCGGGCTGGCGGTGCTCATTGCCGGCGGCTTCCAGATCGCCGCCGGCGTGCTGCGACTTGGCCAGTGGTTTCGCGCCGTTTCGCCCGCGGTGATCCAGGGGATGCTGGCCGGCATCGGCGTGTTGATTTTGGCCAGCCAGTTTCACGTGATGGTCGACGAAAAGCCGCGGGCCAGCGGACTGGAAAACCTCGCCAGCATCCCGCAATCCATTCGCAAGGCCGTGGGCTGGCCACACATGGTCGGCGAGGAGGAACGCGCATTTCGCACGAAGTCGCTAAAAACGCTGGCCGACGTGACGCACCGCCAGGCGCGGATTCGCACGCTCGTGGCCGACATGATTCCCTATCACGACGAACAGCACCCGGCCCCTGAACTTGAGTCGGTCGTGTTGCCGGATCTGAGGGGCCTGGCCGACTCGCAACGCACGGTTGCGAACGACCTGGCAGCCTTGGCCCAGCAAATGGAGACAGTCGCGGTCGCGGAGGGAGAAGAGGTGCAGCGAAATAAGGCCCGCGCCGTGCTGGCCGACGCTCAACAGGCCACACGCGCCGCCGCCGACGCGCTGGCCAGCGGTCGGGCCATTGAGGCTTGCCACACCCAGTCGGCGGCGATGGCGGCGGTCGACCGGATTTCAGGTCGGCTGAAGAACCACCGGCTCGCCGCGGCGCTCGGCATCCTCACGATCGCGGTGATCATGCTCTGGCAGAAGTTGGCGCCCAAGTCGCTGCGCCTCGTCCCCGGTCCGCTGATCGCGGTCGGCCTGGCGACAGCCGTCGCTGCGCTTGCCACGCTGCCGGTGCTCTACGTGGAAGTGCCGGGCAGCCTGACCGACGAAATCAACCTGCCGACCATGTCGCTCATCCAGAGCGCGCCGTGGCTGGCGCTCGTGAAAGTCGGCGCCCTGATCGCGGTGGTGGCCAGCGCCGAGACGCTCTTGTGCGCCTCCGCCGTCGACCGAATTCAGCACGGGCCTGCGCACGAACTACGACCGCGAGCTTGTGGCCCAGGGCCTGGGCAACGCCGTATGCGGGCTCGTTGGCGCGCTGCCTATGACCGGCGTCATTGTGCGCAGCAGCGCCAACGTGCAGGCCGGCGGCCGCACGCGGCTGTCGGCCGTGCTGCACGGCGTGTGGCTGCTGGTGTTCGTCGTGGCGCTGTCGGGCGTGTTGCAGTTGATCCCCACCGCCAGCCTGGCGGCGGTGCTGGTGTTCACGGGGTACAAGTTGGTGGATTCTAAAGCGATTCGCAAGCTGGCCGAGGCGGGCCGCGGCGAGCTGGTGATTTACTTTGCCACGCTCGTGACCATCGTGGTCGAGGACCTGCTCACGGGCGTGCTGGTCGGCGTGGCGCTGGCGGCCGCCAAGCTGCTGTATACGTTCTCGCACCTCAAAATCCGGGTCGAGCAGGATTCGCACGGCCACAAGGTGAATCTGTACCTGGAGGGCGCCGCCACGTTCATTCGCCTGCCGAAGTTGGCGGCGGCTTTGGACGGTCTGCCCGAGGACGCCGAGCTGCATGTCGACCTGGCCGGCCTAAGCTACATCGACCACGCGTGCCTCGAGCTGCTGACGACCTGGGCCCATCGCCACGAACGCGCCGGCGGCCGGCTGGTGATCGACTGGGAGTCGCTGCACGCCACTTTCCGCGGCGGTGCGCGGCGATCGACGCCGACGAGCACGCCGCGGCGTGACCTGGCTTCGACGGTGACCGCTCGCAGCAGCGCGAACATTCTGCGCGTTGGAGATGCGCCGTCGCTCGTGCGCTCGGGTATGATGGCGGCCTCCCGCCCCTGCTTCAGCGCTCCCCCAATTGCATGTCCGCGCTGCGAATCACCAGCGACGCCGGTTTGCTCGCCGCTCTGAGCGGCATCTGCGCTTTGTTCTATTGGCTGGAGAAAGCCACGAAATGGCGGGTGTTCAACTTTTTACCGCCGCTGGTATTCATCTATGCCGTGCCGGCGGTGTTGTGCAATCTTGGCGTGCTGCCCGCCGAAGCGCCGGCCCACAAGGCGCTCGACGACTTCGCCCTGCCGATGATGCTCGTGCTGCTGCTGTTGGAGGTCGACATCGTCGGCACCTTGCGAATGATGGGCCGCGGCGTGGTGGTCATGCTCTTTGGCACGTTGGGCGTGATCGTGGGGGCCCCGATTGGGCTTCTGTTGGTCAAGCCCTGGATGGGGCCGGACGCGTGGAAGGCGTTCGGTTCTCTCGCCGGCAGTTGGGTAGGCGGCAGCGCCAACCTGGCGGCGGTCAACAACATGATCCAGGGCGAAGGCGCCCGCGCAGCCTGGCGATCATCGGCGACACTACCATGTACTTGCTGTGGTTCCCGGTGATGATGGGCTCGAAGGCGTTCGCCGATCGCTTCGCCCGCTTCACGCGAGTCGATCGGGAGCAAATGGCCGAGCTGGAGCTGCGCTTCGCTGGCACGCCAGGAGGTGCGCCGGGCGCCGACATATGTCGACGTGCTGTACCTCCTGGCCGTAGGTTTCGTCGCGTCGTGGATTTGCAACTCCGCCGCGGCGTGGGTCAAAGAACACTGGCGTCCCGACCAGGCGCCGACCGTGCGCATCCTACTGGTCACGACCATCGGCATCGCCCTATCGGCGACGCCGTTTCGGCGCATACCCGGCAGCCGCGAGATTGCCATGGCGCTGGTGATGTTCTACATGGCCCACATGGGCGCCACCGCCGATCTCTCAGGCGTCGCGTGGCAGGCAATTCCTTTTCTCATTGGTTGCGTGGTTTGGATCCTGATCCACGGCTGCTTTTGCTTGCTCGGCGCGCGGCTGGTCCACGCCGACATTCACACCGCGGCGATCGCGAGCGGGGCCAACATCGGCGGCGTGGCGACCGCGTCGCAGGTGGCGGTGCACCACAAGGAGAGCCTGCTGCCGGCGGCCATCCTGATGGCGCTGTTGGGGTACGCGCTGGGCAACTACGCCGGTTGGGCGGCCGCCATGATTTGCAAATGGGTATCGTGAACGTCCCGGATCCTGCGCGCTCCCCTACCGCGTCGCGGCTAACGCCGAACTTTCCCGCACATCGTTTAGCCGCGACGCGGAGGTCCGCCGCAGCGGAGCGCGCTCCGGTCGGTTGATTACTGTTTCCCGCGTTGCCGCAGTTGGTCGAGCGCCACGGCGGCGATAATGATCCCGCCGGTGAGAATCTCCTGCATCCAGTTCTCCAGCCCCGCCTTGGTGCAGCCATTATCGATGATGGTCATCATCAACGCCCCGGCCACGGTACCCGCCACGCTGCCTACGCCGCCCGACAGGCTTGCCCCGCCGATCACCACCGCGGCGATCACCTTCAGCTCGTACCCGGCGCCGGTGTTGGGGTCGCCCATGGTGTTGAACGCAAACTGCAGCACGCCCGCTACGCCGGCCAGCAGCAAGGCGAGCGTGTATATCTTCAGCTTGGTCCGCTCGACGTGGATGCCGCACAGCCGGGCCGTCTGCTCGTTGGAACCGATGGCATACACGTGCCGACCGAATTGCGTGTACCGCAGGAGGCCGGCGGTGGCGACGGCGAGCGCCAAAAATATCCACACGCCGGGCGACCACCATTGCCACGGCTGCCAAACGAGCGCTGCGTCGACTTTGGCCTGCGGCAATTGCATGAACCGGTTGAGCCCGCTCGACGGCGTATACACGGCCGAGTTGTCCGCCAGCCCCTTGGCGGCGCCGCGGAAGGCGCCCCATGTGCCGAGCGTCACGATAAACGGCGAGAGGACGATCGGCGGCTTGAGCCGGAGATCGACCCACCAGGCTGCCACGGCGAGGCCGAGTCCCGTCGCCAGAATCGCCCAACCCTCCCAGGCGTTGAACCCGTAGCTCCATCCGATGAGGGCGCCCAATCCAGCCGCCACGCACGCCGCGACGCGCCCCAGCCGTCCTACTACCATCGAGCCAATCGCCAGCCCGCAGACGCCGCCCAGAGCGACGCCGGCCGCGGCCCCTAAGCTGACCGCAAGGTCCGGATTCATCCCGGTGTGCGTCCCATCGCCGGCGGCGAGCGTCTTGAGCACCAGCGCGACCACCACCGACACCAGGGCAATGAGCGATCCGACCGACAGATCAATGCCGCCGGAGATGATGATGACCGTGCCGCCCAATGCCGCGATGCCGACGACCGCGGTCTGCAGGAGGATGCTCTGGGTGTTCTCCCAGGTGGCGAAAGTTTTCCACCGCAGCGCCGCAAACAACGCCCACACCGCCAGCATGGCCACGAGTGGACCGAGCCGATCGAGGACGCGGTAGATGCGGGCGCCGAATGTGTCGTCGTTATTTATTTTGCCACAGGTTCTTTGAGCGTCTAACAAATTGAACCAGCAAGGACGCCAGGAGAAGAGTTTCATCAGCACGACGATACGACGCGTGGTTAACGGAATTGACAGGATAACAGGATTGGCAGGATCAACAGGATAAGAAATGGACCCGGGCATTCATCCTGTCAATCCTTAGCATCCTGTTATCCTGTCAGTTCAGTTATCAATGCCCCTCACGCTGCACCCGTGGCCGCGAGCATGATGCGGTGCTCGTCCAGTTCCTCCACCGGACGGCACGGGCCGAGCCGGCCGCGGCACATGACGGCGATGCGATCGCAAATCCCCAATAGTTCCGGCAGGTAGCTGCTGACCACCAGCACCGCCCGCGGCGGCCGGCCCGCGGCCACGTCGCCGGTGGCCAGCTCGTCGATCAAGCGATAAATCTGGGCCTTCGATCCCACGTCGATCCCGCGCGTCGGCTCGTCCAGCAGCAAAAGATCGACCTGGGCGTGCAGGAGCCGTGCCAGCGCCACCTTCTGCTGGTTACCGCCCGACAGCGCCGCCACCTGCTGCCGCGGCGACGCGCACTTGATGGCCAACCGCTCGATGAACGGCTCGCTGGCCCGCGCCTGGCCGCTGGGCGTCACCAGGCGCCAGGGCCCCAGCCCGGCAAGTCGCGGCAGCGTGATGTTCTCGGCGATCGTCAGATCGACGGCGAGCCCCTCGCTCTTGCGATCCTCGCTGACGAGCCCCGTCCCTTGTCGCCACCGGGCGCCGGGCGGCTGCCACCCGGCCAGGGCAGCCACGCGGACCTCGCCCGTGCGAATCGGATCGAGCCCCATGATCGCCCGTAGCAGCTCCGTGCGCCCGGCGCCGACAATCCCCGCAATGCCCACGACCTCGCCGCGCCGCAAGGTCAGCGAGGCGCTGGCCGGCTTGGCAACGCCCGCCAGATCATGCACCTCAAGAACCGTCTCGCCCGCCGTGCGCGGGCTCCGCGGATACAGGTCGTCCACCCGCCGCCCGACCATCATCGCCACGATCGCCGCCGGCTCCGTCGTCGCGACGTCGCCGCTTCCGGAGACGAGGCCGTCGCGCAGCACGGTGAACCGATTGCAGATTGCCTTCACCTCCTCCAGAAAGTGCGAGATGTAAACGATCGCCAGCCCGCGCTGGCGCAGCCGCCGGATGAGAGCGAACAGCCGTTCGACGTCGGGCCGGGCCAGCGTGCTGGTGGGTTCGTCGAGCACCAGCACGCGGCATCCCACCGCCACGCCGCGGGCGATCTCCACCAACTGCTGCTCGGCCACGTTGAGGCTGCCGGCGGGGACGTCCAACGGGAGATCGTCGCGGCCGACCTCGGCCAGCGCCGCCCGCGCCCGGTGGTGCAGCTCGCGCCACCGTACCAACGGTCCGCGCTTCGGCTCGACGCCGAGCATGATGTTTTCCGCCACGGACAAATCGGGGGCGAGCGACAGCTCCTGGTAGATCATCGCGACGCCAGCCCGCCGGCCGTCGGCCGGCGACCGGGGACGGTAGGGCTGGCCATCCATCAGCATCTCGCCCTCATCGGGCACGAGGGCGCCCGAGAGCACTTTCATGAGCGTGCTCTTGCCGGCGCCGTTTTCGCCGACGAGCCCATGCACCTCGCCGCCGCGTACGCTCAGGTCGACCCCCGCGAGCGCCTGAGTACCACCAAACCGCTGCCGCACTTTCCGCATGACGAGCCGCGGCGTCGGACTTGGGTCGGAATGGGACATCGACGGGGATCTCACGCAAAGGCGCTGAGGCGAAAAGAAGATTCGCAAAGAAATACAATTATTTCGAAGATCAGTCTGAAGTAGCCGACAAGTGAAGTCTTGCTCCATTTCCTTCTTTATGATTCCCCTGTAATCTTCTTTGCGTTCTTCCTTTGCGCCTCGCGCCTTTGCGAGAGATCCGTCCCATTCGTTACTTCAAGAGAGGCGCGATTTCTGGGTCGTTCATGTTCTCGCGGGTCACGAGGTGGGCGCCCGTGTCGACGACGGGGTCGATGTTCTTGTTGTGCAGGTGATCGACCATCAGCTTCACGCTCGTGTAGCCCATCTTTGACGGGTTCTGCAACACCAGGGCGTCGATCTCGCCCTTGGCGAGGCCGTCGACCAGAAGCGGCGAGCTGTCGAAGCCCACGAATTTTACTTTGCCCGCCAGGTTCCGCTGCCGCAGCGCCAACAGCAGGCCTTCGGAGGCGGTTTGGTTCGACGCGAAAATGCCGTCGGCCTCGCGGAGGACGTCGATCATGTTGAGGGCCGTGTTCTGGCTTTCGGTCGAGGTCTCGCCGGTGTAACGATCCTTCTCGAGCACCATGGCCTTCGCTGCCGCAAACTCCTCCAGGGCGCCGGTCTCGCGCTTGGCCGTGCTGTCGTGCCCTTCCATGTGCCGGAACAGCACCGCCTTGCCGCCCTCGCCGATGAGTTCCATGAGATGCTTGCCGCCCATGCGGCCCGCGGCCAGGTTGTCGGTCGCCACGAAGCTGATGAAGTCCTTGCCTTGCTGGCCGTCGACGGCGGAGTCGAAAATCAGCACCGGAATCCCCTTGGCCGACGCGGTGGCGACGTCGGGCGCCAGGGCCGTACTGTCGGTCGGCGCCAGCAGGATGCCGTCGACCCCTTCGCCGGTGAACTGCTGGACCACGTTCTTCTGTGCCGTACGGTCGTTGTCGCGAGCGGGGCCTTTCCACTGCAGATCGACGTCCAGTTCCGCGGCCGCCTGCTCGGCGCCGGCCGCGCACCGAGTTCCAGAACGAGGCCTGCGTAGCTTTGGGAATCATCACCAGTTTCAGTCGCGCCGCGCCGCTGGAAGCAGCGGCCGGTTCGGCGGGCTTGCCGGCCTCGGTCGGCGTTGACTTGGATCCACAGCCGCCAATTGCACCCAACAGCAACGCCGCTGCGATGCCGCCCCGCCAGAATCGACGTCCGCCCACGGCGCGACTCCTTATGTGAGAAGGTCGCTTGCGCACGCGACCAAAGTCAGAGTATAATCCCCCGCAGTTACGCCTTCGATGGGGTCATACTCATTTGCGTTGGAGAGTTGCGCCCTTGCCAGACGCCGCCCGTCGCCGTCGACGCTTCATTTGCGAACTGGTCGCAATGTGCGCTCTGGCGTTCGCCGGCAGCGCGGCGCCTGGCGCCGCGGATCAAGCCGATGAAACGCCCGCGCCAGGCGGCGCTACGGCCTGGATTCGCGTCAACCAAATCGGCTATCTGCCGAGCGATCCAAAAATCGCGGTCCTCTCCAGCAACGCGCCGCTGGCGGGCCAGTTTCACGTCGGGCCGCTCGCCGCCGACATCGGCCCGGACCAGGGCGCCTGGGGCCCTTTTGCACATAACTACCGGCTCGACTTTTCCGCCCTGCGCAACGAGGGCCGCTACCGCGTCGTCTTCGACAGGATTGAGTCGCCGGAGTTTGCCGTCGGCGCTCACGCCTACGACGGCGTGCCCGAGAAGCTGCTTGGGTTCATGCAACTGCAGCGCTGCGGCGACAATCCGGTGACGGGGCTCAAATGCCATCAGCAGGACGGGTTCGACACGGTGACCGGCGAGATGGTCGACCTGGTGGGCGGTTGGCACGACGCCGCCGATCGGCTGAAGCACATGATTACTACGACGTACTGCGTGGCTGCGCTATTCTTGGCCGACGCCGACGACGAGGCCCGCTATGGCGCCGCGCTGGTGAAGAAACTTCATCCGCGCGACGATGTGCTCTACGTGCAAATCGGCGACGACCGCGACCACCTGCCGCCCAACACGTTGTGGCACGACGACCAATCGGACTACGGCCGCGGCCCCGGCGGCCCGCGCCGGCTTGGCCGGCCACCGGCGCAGCCAGAAGGGCCGAAGTACAAAAACAAGTCGACGGGTTTGGCGAGCCTGGCCGGGCGTGCGTCGGCGGCAATGACGCTGGCCGGCGACCTGGAATCGTCGCGCTCGTTCTACGCGCTGGCGCAGCGGCGGCCGGGCAATGCCATGTCGGTGCCTGTGCGGTCGCCGTATTACTACGGCGAGAGCACCTACTTCGACGACCTGGAATGGGGCGCCATCGAGCTCTATCTCGCAACGAACGACGAAAAGTTTCTGGCCGACGCGAAAAAGTACGCCCGCGAGGCTGGCGTCAATCCGTGGATGGGCGCCGATCGTCACGGTCACTACGAATTCTTCCCCTACGTCAACCTCGCCCACTGGCGACTCTACCCGCACGTCGACGCCGAAATGCAGAAGCAACTGGCCGGCTACTACCGCGACGGCCTCGAGAAGATCAAAGCCCGAGCGGTGAAGAATCCCTATCGCCTCGGCACGCCGCTGGTGTGGTGCTCGACCAACGACGTGATCGCTCTGGCCACTCAGGCGGCGCTGTACGAACAGATGACGGGCGATGCGTCCTACCGCGAGCTTGGCGCCGAAGCCCGCGATTGGATCTTTGGCCGTAACCCCTGGGGGATGTCGTTCGTGCTCGGCGTGCCCGAAGGCGGCGCCGCCGCGAGCCGGCCGCACCACCTGTTCTACAAGCTCAAAAACCAACTTCCCGTCGGGGGGCTGGTCGACGGGCCCGTCTACAAAGACATCAACGACAGCTTGAAGTTCGATTCCTTCGGCGAGGACGAGCTGGCCCGTTTTCAATCCGACGTCGGCGTGTATCACAATGTCTACGCCGACTTTTCGACCAACGAGCCGATCATCGACGGGACCGTGTCGCTGCTTTTACTCCTGCATGTGTGGAAGTAATGCGAGTCCCTTTGGCCTTTCGACTTTGCGCGGCATTATCACTGACGGCGCCTGCGTGGGTCGGAAACGGCGCGACGCACGGCGAAAGCCCGCCGATCAAGCCCGTGGTCGAGCGTGACGCCTACGGCGCGATCGTCCGCGGCGACGCGATGGCTCGGCGATTGGCTCTCGTTTTCACCGGCGACGAGTTCGGCGAAGGCGCCGGGGCGATTCTCGATGCGCTCAAGGATCGACGACTGAAGGCTTCCTTCTTCGTCACCGGCAATTTCCTCCGCGATCCGAAGCTCCGGCCGGAAGTCGAGCGGATGGTCGCCGAGGGCCATTACGTCGGCCCGCACTCCGATGGCCACCTGCTCTACTGCGATTGGAACCAGCGCGACAAATCGCTCGTCACACAGGCCGAGTTCGTCGCCGACCTCGAGACGAATCTCGCCGCGCTCCACGGGCTCGGCGCGTTGCCTCGCGACGCCCCCGTGTATTTCATCCCGCCGTATGAGTGGTACAACCGCGAGCAAGTCGATTGGGCCCGCAAGCTCGGGGTCGAACTGGCAAACTTCACGCCCGGCACGGGCTCCAACCGCGACTATGCCCGCGAGGGCGACGTCCACTTCGTTCCTTCGCAAAAGATCTATGACGATATCATCGCCTACGAGCAGGCGAACCCCGACGGGCTCAATGGCTTCCTCCTGTTACTTCACCTCGGCTCCGGTCGACAGGATCCATTTCACCCGCGCCTTGGCGAGATGTGCGATCAGCTTGCCGCTTGGGGATATCACTTCGTGCGCATCGACGATCTCTGCCGAACCGCCCCGGCGATTACTGCGCAGATCCGCGCTATCCGTCCCAGTGGTTTGCCCCGGCGCCGACGGCCAAGGCGCCAGCGTGGGAAATCCTGCCGCAGGCCGCCGGGCCCGGCGAGGTCATCCTGTCGAAGCGCAACGAGCTGGGCATACTCTCAAACTTCGCCCCCACGCCCTTCATGTTCCACGGCAAGCGCTACGCGAGCCTTGAAGGATTCTGGCAGGCGATGAAATTCCCCGAGGGACCCGACGACCCGCGCGATGATCGTGGGCTTCACATGGCAAAATACGCGCGAAGCACGTCGAGCAACTGACGGCCTTCGACGCCAAACGCGCCGGCGACGAAGGCTCGCGCACGATGCAGCGCCTGGGCATCGACTGGGTGAGCTTCGAGGGCCGCCGCTTTCCGTACCGACCTAAGGAGCCCGGCGAGCACTACCGGCTCATCGTGGCGGCGATGCGCGCGAAGCTCGAACAGAACCCCGAGGTGCGGCGCGTGCTGTTGGCGACGGGCGACCTGGTGCTGCGGCCGGACCATCGCCAGGAGCCCAACGCGCCGGCCGCGTGGCGGTACTTCGACATTTGGATGCAAATCCGCAAGGAGTTGCAGGCGGTGAAGTGACCTCTCCCCCCTCCCCAGGCCTCCCCGCGGAGGGGGAGGGGGCTGGAGGACCGCGCGGGTGACCTACGCCGCCGCCTTCAGCTCGACCTTGCCCTCTCGATCCTGCGAGAACGCGTGCAGGCAGGCGCCGCTCGAGTCGATGAATTGCACGTCGAGCCGGTCGGGCGTCACGTGAATGTGGTTGAAGCCCAGCGCGTCGTCGTTGGTGAATCCGCGCGTCGACGGGGTACACTCGTACGACCGCGCACCGCCGCCGCCCGACACGATGAAGCTCGTCGGATGCCCCTCGATCCGCAGGTGCTGCAGGTCGTGGTCGTGGCCCGCCAGGTAGAGCACCGCCTTGTGCGATTTCAAGAGCTCCTCCCACTCGCGGATTATCGCCTTGTTGTCGCCCCGGCCCTCATTGGCGCACTGGCTGTACATCGGGTAATGGCTCGCTACCCAGAGCCAGGGCGCTTTGGTTTCCTTGGCCAGCTCTTCCTTCAGCCAGCGCCGCTGGGCAATCTTTTCCTGCGGCGTCAGCGCCCTTCCCAAAAATTCGCGTCCAGCATCACAATCTTAACCAGCGGCGCCTCGGCGCTGCCCAGCTCCACCGAATACCACTTCGCCGGCATCTTCCACCGCGACTGCGGGTTGTTCTTGGCGTAGTCGAGCTGCATCTGCAGCTTCCCCGGCTGAATGTCGTATCCGGCCTGGCCGTAGTCGTGGTTCCCCGCGCAAGCGTAGAACGGGCAGCCGAGATGTTCCTCGGAATACATCTTCTCGAAGTGATTGACGAACCGGTCGGGCGTCAGTTCCTTGTAAAAATTGTCGCCCAGCGCGAGCACCGCGGTCAGCGGCTGCTCGAGCTTGCCGGCAAAGGCGGCCATCTGGTTGGCGACCGCCACCTGCCGGTCGTCGCCCTTGGTGCCAAAGTCGCCGAACGCCAACAGGTCGAGCCCCGGCCCGGCGAATCGCGTCGCGGGCGCCGCCGCGCCACGCGTCCGAAGGCGCCTGAGGAGAGCATCCCGGTGCTGAACACCACTGCCGCGCACAGCGCCATCGCGGCGCGTAATTCCATTGTTTGATTCTTTGCCCGTCATTGTAATTTCATCCAACGCCGGTGTTGTCGATCGCGCCGGCCAAGGCGGCCGACTCGCGTCCCATGATACCAAATCGTGGTTACAGGCGGCACGCCCAGAGGTCCGCCGATGGGCGTGGTCAATTGCCCTCGAAGCCTGCCACGCCGTTGGCAGACTCAGGGCGTGCCACCCGGATTTGCCGCGCTGCCCGGCAAAAACAGGTGAATTTGCATCCCGCCAGAACTCGCCGTATGCTTGATGACCTCATTTTTCGCGATTTGACGGCTCTTACCTTGGAGGCGGACCATGTTAAGACTTCTTCACGCTGGCGCGCTCATCGCCATCTCGATCCTCGCTGCGGCAGCGCCGGCCGTCGCTCAACGAGGCGCCCCGCGCAGAGCGGCTACTACGCGGCGATCGCCTACTCGCAGTCGACGGGCAAGATCGGCGCCACGTACCGCGAGGCGCGGCACCGAGCAGGACGCCCAGCAGATCGCCGTGAAAAACACGGGCGCTCCCGACGCCAAGGCCTTCATCTGGGGACCCAACCAATGGGTCGCCATCGCCACGCTCGACGGCCACACGGGCACCGCCGGCTTCGGCCGCGGCGACTCCGCGGACGAAGCGCAGCAGAAAGGCGCTGGCCGAGTGTGCCAAGCTGGCCCACGGCAACGCCTATCGCGTAAGGCTCTGCATCCACAGCTCGGGAATTCAAACGCCCACGAAGGAACTTCGCACCGTGGCCGCGGCGCCGCCCGCCAAGAGCAAGACCGGCTACTTCGCGGCGATCGCCTACTCGCCCTCGACCGGCAAGATCGGCTCGACCGCCGGCGAAGCCACGACGGCGCCAGAGGCACAAAAGTTGGCCGTCAAGAAAACCGGCGCCCCGGACGCCAAGGCGTACATGTGGAGCGACCAGTGGGTGGCCATCGCTGTGGCCGATGAAAACAAGGGCATCGCCGGCTTCGCCCCCGGGGCCACGCGCGAAGCGGCGGAGAAGGCTGCGCTGGAACAGTGTCGCAAGTTCGGCAAGGGAGCGGCGTGTCACATCGCGCTGGCGATCTACAGCACGGGGAAGGACCCGGCCAAGAGCGGCGTGCAAACCGCGGCTGCCAGGTCGCCGGGTCAGGGCGTCGCCCCCGCCTCGGCTACTCAACCGGCGGCCAAGTAAGCGAGCGCGCACCGCGCCATTTTGCGAAGCACACTCCGGTCGCAGAGCCCCAAAACTCGGGGGCTCTGTTGGTTAAACCGAGGGCTTCGTGCCAATTGCCTCGCGAGTTCTGCGTCGCATACTCAGGAATCGCGTTTTTGGCCTGCATAAGTCCGGACTTTCGCGGCAGGCGAGTTGACGGAACGCCGGAAATCGTCGGGGATGGCGGACACGGCGGTCCGGCAGAATGGGGAGGCGTTTTGCGCGTTAGTGGTGCGCTGGTGACGGGTGAACCGCCAGGGACGCCAAGAGCACCAAGCCGGAGGTTTCTTTCCGCAGATGGACGCAGATGGGCGCCGATGACATGCGGAGAGTTGGGGCGGGAGCACGCGGCGAGCGGCGTGGCCAAGGAGTGTGGAGGACGGGTTGTCGGGAATACGGGCCACATGCGTGATTCTATGCGCTCCAGTGTATGTACGCTCGTACATCAGTGGCAGGCTAGCATAGGTCGTGGCCCATTTTCAACAAAAAATTTTGGGCGGAGCGCGAGATTTGGGAGATTTCCGAAAGAGCGGCCGTTCAGCCGGGGGGACGCCACCTGCTCATGGTGGGGTCAATGACACCCGGAATCCTAAGAGCGTCTAACACAATGAATCGAACCGCCAAGTACGCCAAGGTCGTCAAGAAAATTCTGGGAATTCCTGGCTTGCCTGGCGCTCTTGGCATCCTTGGCGGTTCAATTTGTTAGGCGCTCTAAGATAAAGTTCTCGCGTGCTTTACGCGACCTAAAGGCAGCCGCGAAGGCCCGGTCCGCCGCCCTCGCCTGTTGGCCAGGCAGGCACACTTGGATCGACAGGCTTCACGGCAGTTCGATGCGTCGGTCGGGACGGCCTCGGTAGAAAGCGCGTAACTCGCTCGACGACATAGGACACGCCCTCCTGCCCTGGTTGTCGGAATAGGTTCGATGTGTCTCGCGTCAGCGCAGTGCCGCGCAACCGCACGCGCGTCGGAGCGTCATGTCTCAACGTACGGACGTTCAGAGGTCAGACGAGGCGTTAGTTGTTCCAGCGTTTGGTGGATGGCGTTCTTCACCGACGCGATTCGTTGGTGAGAACTGAGCCGCCAGCTCCCGCAGCCGCTCGCGTGCTGATAGGCCCGGCCACCATAGACGACCAGCGGCAAGGAATGTTCGCCCAGCAGTGCTAGGAATTTGCCGGTCTGAATCATGTTGCCGCCTCCGAGAGAAAGGAGCCGGCCCAGCGCGATCTGCTTGGTCATGTCGATGACGGCCTGTTGCTGCAGGACGCGCCGTTCGTCGTCGGAGAGCTCGCGGGGGCGATTGGAGGCGTCCAAAGGCGATTGGACTCGCACATCTCGTGCAACGATCATGGTTTCGCTGTCTGCGGGGAACCAGCGTCAGAGGCGGTTGACGTCGCCCGGGAGAATTGCGGCGTCGACATCCGTCGATTGAGCGGCGGTCCGAAAAGATTCGGCTCCGACGACAAGGCACATAGCGACTGGGAGCACCAGGAAGAAGCCAGCGCGGCGCGTTATTTGTCGGGAACGCATGAGTCGCGGATCTTCTGGACATGGAGAGTACGGGAGTGAGAGTAAGGGTACTTCGTCATTGCAATCTCGATATTTCCATACTCGCTTCTCGTTTCGATGCGGGCGTCACGGCGTCGCTCAGGATCGCTTGGATGGCTTCGACGAGCGATCGATCCGTCGACTCCACCAGGTGCAGGCACTGCCCGTCATCTTTCACCACGACGAGGCTATAGCAGACAATGGGCGCCGCCGCGCTGAGCGACCTCGTTGGCGGCGAGGGCTCGCATCGGGTTGCCGTGCCGGCCCGCGACACGGTGCTGAGTCTGGATTTCGGCGCTGGCCACGCGGGCGAGGCTGAGCGTATATGCGGCACGCTTTCCGGGGCGTTGAAAAAGTTGTAGCTCGCGGCTGGCCAAGTCGCACGCCACTTGATATGCGTGGCGCAACGCGTCGATCCATCCGAGCCACGCGACGGTGTTCAGTGCCAGCACGATCGCCATTACGTACCAGGGCGAGGACTTGATCTGGCCCAACGCCCAAAGTGCCGAGAGGCCCGGGCCCAGCACGGCTCCGAAAACGAGGATCATCGCCCGCACGTGCCACGCTTCCCAGCAAACGAGCCGGCGGCCATCGAATGAGTACCTCACATGGGGCTTGCGGTGGGCAAAGCCGATGAATGCCCTGTCGGCGTGAAAGGGATACGCGGCTTCAGGACTGTTGCGTGCGATCACAGGTTCGGCGCCACGAGATTCGTTCGTCGGTTGCCCGTACCTATTGTCCCCGTCGCCGGGGGCTGCATGCCAATTCAACTTGAAGACGGGCGGAAGCAGGTTTGACGTAACCGATAGTGAGACGCCGCCGGCCGTCGACGCAACAGATTCGTTCTACAGAGGAGCATGTCGGCGGCCAACCGAATGACCAGAAGCTGTTATAATCGATCAAATAAGCAGCATGATCCATGGAGTAGGCCTCACCTACTGGCCTCATCAGTTGCAGAGGCGAAGCTACGACTCTTTCGCTACTCAAATCGAGTCTATCAGCCCGGAACTGACCGAGCAAATCATTCTCGAATGTGCTTTTGTCGTCCCGACCCAAGCAAGATTAAACTGTCTTATTGCGCCGCCAGGACGCCCTCCTGTGCCTCTGCGACACGGGTCACCCGCCATGCGTACGCCGCCTCATCCCACAAGGCAAAGAGCGGACTCTGTGCCGGAGTCACAGAGCACTAGGCCGGTGGGCGACCATGCATCGGTTATAATGTGATTCATGGCTGCTCGCGATGAGGAACGCGAAATCCGCAAACCGGCACAGTTCGACACAACTCGGTGGAGTCTTGTCCTTTCCGCCGCTCAACGCTCGTTGCCGGAATCCGACGTCGCGTTGGAGACGCTGTGCCAAACATATTGGTATCCGCTGTACGCGTATGTTCGGCGGCGTGGTTATTCTGCGCACGATGCTCACGATCTAACGCAAGAATTCTTCGCGCGGCTCCTGGAGAAGCGCTATCTCCTCGACGTCGACAAGACCAAGGGAAGATTCCGCTCATTCTTGTTGGCATCGCTGCGTCATTTCCTTGCCAATGAATGGGACAAGGCCAACACGAAGAGGCGCGGCGGGGGCCGGACGCCGATCTCAATCGATGCCAGCGCCGCCGAGGGATCGTACCGACTGGAGCCGTCCCACGAGTTTACGCCCGAGAAGATTTTTGAGCGGCGTTGGGCGCTCACGCTGTTAGAAAGCGTGCTCGGGCGACTACGTGCCGAGTATGTTAGCTCGGGCAAAGACAAGGTGTTTGAAGCCTTGAAGGCAGCGCTCGTGGAACCAGGACAGGCCGCAGGCTACCGAGAAATTGGCAGCGAATTGGGCATGAGCGAAGGAGCAGTGAGAGTCGCGGTGCATAGACTGCGGAGACGCTACCGGGGTCTCTTGCTTGATGAAATTGCCGACACGGTTTCTCGCCGTCTGGACGTCGAAGAGGAGTTGCAAACCCTGTTGGCAGCCGTGGGTGGCTAGGGTACGCCCTTCGGCTGCGAATCAGCTGGGAATCGCTGCCGCAAAATCGATGTTTTGTGCCATCGGGTGAATTCCTTGTAACCTTTCCTCCCTTCTCCTTCTGTAAAGGACGAAAGGGAACAATCATGCCCGAAGCACGTCGATGTCCCAAATGCCATGCCGCACTTTCCGACGATGCACCTGAGGGTCTTTGCCCTCAGTGCTTACTGCGCCGCGGTATGGATGAAACCGTGCCCCCGGTTCACGCGCTGCCGGTCGCCGGTGCGAAGCCCACCATCCGTTACTTTGGGGACTATGAACTTGAATCAGAAATCGCTCGGGGCGGCATGGGAGTCGTGTACAAGGCGCGTCAGGTAACGCTGAACCGTCCCGTAGCCGTGAAGATGATCCTCGCCGGTCAACTAGCCGACGACGTGTCGGTCGATCGGTTCTATGCGGAAGCAGAGGCGGCAGCGAATCTGAAGCATCCGAATATCGTGGCGATTCACGAGGTGGGCGAGCATGACGGTCAGCATTATTTCTCCATGGATTACATCAAGGGGCGAAACCTGGCCGAATGGGCGGCCGGAAGGCCGGTGGCCGCCCTCCAGGCTGCCACGCTCGTCAGAACGATCGCCGACGCCATTCATTACGCCCACCAACGAGGCACGCTGCATCGGGATTTGAAACCGTCGAACGTGCTCATCGATGCCGAGCACGTGCCGCACGTCACGGACTTTGGCTTGGCCAAAATAGCGGGCAGCGAGCGGAACTTCACGCAAACGGGCGACATCCTGGGAACGCCCAACTACATGCCCCCCGAGCAGGCCTCGGGCCGCCGCGACCAAATTGGTCCGCACAGCGACGTGTATGCGCTCGGAGCAATACTTTACGAGTTGCTCACGGGTCAGCCGCCGTTTCAGTCGTCCAACCCGATGGACACGCTGTTGAAAGTCATCGAGGCCGACCCTATCGCGCCGCGTGCTCGAAACCCGGAGATTCCGCCTGACCTGGAAACCATTTGCCTGAAGTGTTTGGAGAAATCCCCGCAGCGGCGCTATCCTTCGGCCCGCGATCTGGCGGAGGACCTGGACCGATTTATTCGACACGAGCCCGTTCACGCCCGGCCGGCGAGCCTGGTTCGCAAGGCCGCCAGTTGGACGCGCCGGCGCCCGGGCGCACTGGCCGCGGCCGCGGCGCTGATCGTCTTCGGACTCGCGGCCAGTGCGTATTATCTCGCCGAAGAGAACGCCTTTTTACGCGCCCAGCAAGCCAATCCGGCCCTCACGCGGCAGCCGGGCCCCCGCACCGCGGCGCTCGGAATGTGGACCACGGTTGGCCTCATAGCGTCCTTTTTGGCTCTTTTTTCTATCAGTCTGTGGTCCATCTGGCGCACGCAAAGGCGGCGCGTGCATCCGTCCGATCCGAATCGCTGGAATCAACCGTTGCAGCCCTGGTTGCGCACGGCGGCTGCCTGCTTGGGAGTAGCAACAATCTGCGTCAGCGTGATTATCCTCGCGAAGTCAATCGAGGCGCTGGTCTGGGAAGGCGCTCCCCGCTTTTTCGATGCGCTGCATGCTGTTTATATCCCGGGCTGGCTCGGCTTGTGGCTGCTGGCGCTGGTGGTCCGCGATTATCGCCGCGCGACCTTCGGGAACTTCGAGCACGCCGAATTGACCGAAGAACAGAGAGACGCGATCGACCGCAAGCTCCTCCAATTCGGTCGCATTCCGGCCATCAAGTTGTATCGCGAAGCCGTGCGTACGAGCTTGGCAGATGCAAAGGCGTACATCGAGCATTTGGAGTCCCAGTGGCGCCAGCGCGATCCGCAAGCGTACGCGACCGCGGCGCGCAAATCCCGAGAGTTGAACTGGCGGCTCCTGGCAATTTGCGCCACTGCCGAAGCGGCGACGCTGATTGTCCTTTGGCTTATATTCCCGGCCGTTCGTCAAATGGGAATTGAGTTTGCCTATGGCTTCGCAATAGGACCATTTCTAATGGTTGTGTCTCGGCGAAAGGGAAGTGGCTGGAAATCCAGGGCGATCGTACTCGTGACGGTAATAATCGCTTTCTTGCTGTTCGGCATCCTCGAATATTACTCGTCCCCCCGACCAAATGGTTCACAAGGATCTTTTTTGCTTGGAATGCTCTTTGGCGCAGCGCTGCTGATTTCCGAGCGCACGCCAAGACGCAACCCCTAAACACAGACGACATCCCGGCTTCCCGCGGCGCCAGTGATCACCGTCCTCGCAATTGTCGCGTCCCGATATCTGGAACATTTCGACAAACAGATAGGCGCCGATCGCAGTCGTTCACAATGGAGGTCAAGCAAATGAAACAAGCCCTTGCGTTCGTGCTGCTACTGATTGCGGCTTTTTGTGTGTACGGATTCATCGCTAGTTTTGAGCCGGGACCTTATGCCGTCTACTTCCGCATCGGCTATCCAGTGGTCGGGGTGGCCTGCGCTGCAGTTGCCACGGCAATATTAGCGCGCCGTATACCATGAGGCGTCGCGCGCCAAACCTTATTCCCGACGAGATTCAAATTTGACCAGCGGCGTACTTGCCGGCACGTGGCGACCTGGCCTAATGGCGAGCCGCGGGAAAAAACTGAACTACTGCACCATCAACTCCGCAGCGACGAAGCGTCTACGACGCGACCTGGCAATTGATGAAATGGGCGGTGCGGCAATTACCGGCAGTTGAGGACAGCGGCGACCTGATTGGACTTGTCAGCCTCGTCGACCTATTGCTGCTGCTCCGCGTCGTTTCGCAGAATGTGGCGGAGGGCATGAGATCGAGGCTGCCGTGGCCGCCCGGATGGATGTCCACGTGCTATTTCACTCACCAAGTGTGCCGGTCTGGCACTTGTCCGCGTGTTAGGGCGAGAACGGGTTGACGTTCACCAAATCGACCCATGGAGCGGATCCCGAAGTGGGGCCAGAACTTGCACGACTGGCGGCCGTGGGTTTGGATGCGAATCGTGCGGAGCCGGAGATTGGCACGCCGAATGCTCATCCTATGAATCGGAAAGGGGCGGATAGGCTCCGAATCTCCAGACTCCCATCGGAGTCGAGAGCGCGAGTACTTGGCGCTTTCTCGAAGAAAGTGAGGAGCTTATCGCATTGGGCTTGTTGCTTAATTGAGATTCCAGCTGCGGATATACCGCAGTCGAGTCTTCCTTTGTGACTAACTAAGCTGCGTCACAAAGCGGAGATGCTCATGTAATCTCAAGCGAACAGCAAGCAATCGGCCCCTTTCCGCTTTGGCCCCGCAAGGGGCCGCCTTTTTGCGCTCCATGCAACCGCACGACCGAGTCAATGCCAGTGCCAATTCGCTCCGGTGCAGCGTGTGTACTTCATTTTACTTGGCTCGATTCAGCCGCGAAGTAAGTTGTGGAATTCCGACTCGTTCATGCTCTTGATTCCTCCCAGAGACAAACGCCCATGATCGTCGCCGCCGGTAGCGCCGTCCATCCACTCGGGTCAAAGGCTCGGGTGTTGCTCGTCAGCGTCTTTGGTCCGTACGCTCAAGACGACGCGAGCGGCAGTCGCGCAGATCAACCCGATGGAGCTGTACCAGAACCAGGTGACCCGCGTGCAGGGCGCCTTCTCGCTTCGCACGTTTCATCGCTCCTGGGGATTGATGCTCATCCAGGCGAATATCGACGCCCCATGCACGTTGCTCGACTTTCCTTCGCAGGAGCGATTCGTCGAGGAAATTACGACGCGTCAATACGACGTGATTGGCATCACGTCGATCATGACGAATTTGCTCAAGGTCCGCCGGATGTGCCGGCTCATTCGCAATCATCAGCCGCACGCGACGATCGTCGTCGGGGGTCACATTGCCAATTTTGGCAAGTTGAAGGATTACGTCGACGCCGACTACGTTGTGGCGGGAGAAGGGGTGCGATGGATGCGGATCTTTCTCGGCGAAGACGCGGCGCGACCCGTCAAGCATCCTCAGGTGCGCGGGAATATCGGCACCCGCATCATGGGCGTGACGTTACAGGACCATCCAGGCGACGTGTGCGCCACCTTGATTCCGTCCGTTGGTTGTCCGATGGGCTGCAACTTCTGCTCGACGTCGGCTCTCTTCGGGGGAAAAGGAAAATTCATCGAGTTTTACAGGACAGGACGCGAGTTATTCGAAATTATGGACGCGCTCTCCGCCAGTTTGGGGACGCAGTCGTTCTTCGTGATGGACGAGAACTTTCTCATCGACAAGCCACGCGCACTCGAACTGCTGGCGCTCATGGAAAAACGATCACAAACCGTGGTCGCTGTACGTCTTCAGTTCGGCGAACGTGTTGCAGACGTACAGCATCGAGCAATTGGTGGCCTTGGGCGTCTCGTGGGTCTGGCTGGGATTGGAGGGCAAACAGTCGCGCTACGCGAAGTTATCGAACACAAACACCCAGGACCTGGTCCGCACGCTGCAGGGCCACGGCATTCGCGTGCTGGGCTCAAGCATCATCGGCCTGGAAGAGCACACGCCCGGACAACATCGACGAAGCAATCGACCATGCAGTGAGCCATGCCACGGAATTCCATCAATTCATGCTGTACACGCCGATCCCCGGCACGCCGCTGTACGCCGAGTGCGAAGCGGCGGGCACGTCTGCTGGGACCCGCCGAGACGTCGGTCCCCGATATTCACGGACAACTCCGGTTCAACTATCGGCATCCGCACATCAAGGACGGCGCCGAAACCGAGTTTTTGCTGCGCGCGTTCCAGCGGGACTTTGAAGTCAACGGCCCGAGCGTCGTGCGAATCGTCCGCACCGTCTTGCGGGGGTGGAAGCGATATCAAAATCACCCGAATCCGACGGATTCGCGCCCGCTTCGCCGTCGAGGCGGCCAATCTGCCCGTTCGCTACGGCGGCGTGTTGTGGGCGGCGCAAAAGTACTACCGTCACGAACCCGCGACTGCGGCGTCACATATCGGAAACGCTCGCCGAACTGTACGCGGCATGCGGCTGGCGGTCACGGGTGTTAGCGCCTCTGGCGGGACGGTACTTGTACTATGCACTACGACGTGAAGAGACGCGGCTAAGCAGCGGATGGACATACGAGCCGCCGACGTTTTACGAAGTCAACGCCGCTGCCGAAGTTGCAGGGGCGGTGCGTATCACGGCGATTACGCCTCCCACGGTACGGCGAGGGAAAGAATCGACCGGGAAAGGCCGCGATTGTCCAGTGCTTTGGGCGCCTGAGCAGGGCCGATCAGTTTTCCCTGGGCGCCATGCCCTCGTCTTCGTGGGCATGTGAAATCATCGAGAATACGTGGCCACGTCGGTGGACCTCCGAGGCCATGCCACCCTCCATGTTGAATAACTGATCGGCCCTCGGCGCCTGAGGACCGCCACAGCCTTTGGAGCGTCTTAGAAACTATCCGGAACCCCCAATTGGGGTGGCTGGGGTCGGCGTCTTCGCCGCCCCCAGGGCTGATTTCTCGCTGGGGTTTCGCAGACTCAACCCCAGCCACCCTCGTCACAGGGTTTCCGGATAGTTTCTTACTCGTCTCGCGGAGGCTCGGGTCACCGTTTGGAGCGGCGTCGTTCTCCCCTCGATTTGAACGCCAAAACGGTAGGCGCCGTTTTGCGTCGTGGGAAAACGCCGCACTGCCGAACGTCGGGCGTAAGAAACTCTAATCCGGCGTGGACTTTCTTCGATTATCCGCGAGTGGGCTCGAACCACTAACCTTCGGCTTCGGACTCGCGGCCCGAAAGCGGCGTCAGAAGTCCGAACATGCTTTGTGCGGAACAGAGTTACGATCGATCGGCGAAACTTTCGGCGTCGCCAACGACTCACTTAGATTATCGGAGTTACGACGAAATACAAGCGGTTCTGTGACGAGTTTGGAGGCGGAGCAGTGTCGTATCCGTCCCAGGAACGACACCCTACCAGTCGGTTCAAAAACGGTCCATTTTCGGCACGCGCCACGAATGATTACGCTTTTCGGACGGCCGCCAGACGCCATCGTGCTTTTCCCAAGGGACGGAACGTGGGTCGAGGCGAAAACTCGGTGAAGAAACCCCCTGCGGCGTAAACGGAATCGAGGGCGGCGATCTGCGCCGCGGCGGCGGAGTTGTCGGCCGTCGCGGCGACCGCGGCGGCGCTGCCGAATTGGTTTCGCCACACGATTAGATCGTTGCCGTCAACGTCCGTATCATTGTCGGCGTTGCCCTTGGCGTGCGTTGCCGCGCTGCCCGTGCTCCCTAATCCGCGTTGCCACGCGAGCAGGTCGCCGCCATCGACGTCGCCGTCGCTGTCGAAGTCGCTTCCCAGCGGGTTGACAACGATTCCGCGCGAGAACTCGGAGGATTCCACGGGCTCGAGCGTTTCGTCGTCGAGACGCGTGGCGGTGCTGGTGATGAACTTGCCGGCGGGGACGGCCGCCGGCGGGGCGAACGAGAACGACGCGTCGCCGACGGCGTTGGTCGTGACGTTGACGAAGCCCAGGTAGTTCTCGCCCTCGCCGTAGCCGGAGGGATCGAGGACCGTGTTGGAGTAGAACTCGATAAGATAAGTCGAGTCCGAATTGCTATTAAGGCTGCCGACAATCGTTGTGGCGCTCCCGATCGTGGTGGCCGCGGCAAGCACAGGATAATTCTGGAGATTGTTCGGCCCGAGGTCGTCGTCACCGAGATCGTTGAGTGTGACGCCGTCGCCGCCGAGGTCGACTGCCAGGCCGGGGCTGTTGCCGTTGCTGGGCATGAGAGTTTTTTTCCAATCAATGCCGAGCGAAACGGCGAATGCCTGAGCGAAGTCGGACAAACATTCCAGGAGCGACTGGAAAGCGTCCTTTGCAAATCCCAGTTGTCCAGCTCTGATTAAATCCTGCATTTCACGAATGTGCTCCCTACACTCCTCGGGTACGTTGTTAAATATCTTTACGCGCCGCAGGTTCGTCGCCATTCGGCGGCTGGGACAAGTTGGGCGCGGGATCGATGGTCAGGCCATCGCCGCTATTCGCTCCGATGACGTTCCCCGCGCCGGGGTCGAGGCCGCCGATAGAAACGATGATCGACTCGGCGATGACGACGCCGCTGCCGAGATTGCCGAGCGTGAGCTCGCGCTGCCGATTCGGTCCGATGAGATTGCCCTGCACGTCGATCGCTGCCGAGTGAAAGATATTGATGCCGCCCGAATCGTTGCCGGAAATGAGATTTCGATCAGCGGCGTTCAATCCGCCGATGGTGGAGACCGCTTCTCCGTCATGCATGGAGACGCCGAAACCGCCGTTGCCCACATCGAGCGTGCCTGAGATGTCGGTTCCCAGGAAATTGCCGGCGACGATATTGCCAAACGTGCCTTCAAATTCGATGCCGTGGCCGGCCCAGCGATTGATCGCCAGGCCCGCGAAGCGGTTGAGGATCGCGTCGTCGCCGTTGGGCTGGGGCCGCAGGCCGCTTTCCGCGCCGTTTGTGCCGTCGAGCTCGATCTTGAGCACCGTGTTGAGGGCCTGGAACTCTGGCAGGGTGTTGGGGCTGCTGCCAGGCTGCGTGTAGCCGTCGATGGCGATCGTGTCGGTGATTTCGGGCAGGTCGGCGCCGGCTGGATCGAGAACCAGCTATGCGTCCAATCCGGGTCGATCCCCGCGATGGCCGCATCGTTGGTGGCCGTGGTGACAGCAATCTTGGCGAGCGATACGCGGCCGGCGACGCCGTCGTTCTGGTAATAGAAATGGCGCGGGTCGTTGGCCGGAATGTTGAACGTCACGGTGTCGTCGCCGGGCGTGAGATTGGCGACGAAGATCGCCTCGCGGAGCGTGCCGACGCCGACCTCGCCCGTGTTGGTGACGACCGTGCTGGGCCCGCCCAGCGGGTACAGGGGCGAGAATTCCGAGGTGTTGTTACGCGGGCCGCCGCCGGGGTTGGTGACGTCGGTGGCGGTGGCCGTGACGAAGTCCTGGTCGGCCGGCAGGGCGGACACATTGGCCGTGAAGGTCGCGACGCCGCTGGCGTTGGTGACCACGTCGAAGAACCCCAGATATGTCTGCCCCTCCGCGAACATGCCGCGCTTGATGTTGGGATCGATGGGAAAGGAAAAGTCGAAGATGCCTTCGTCCCGCTCGCGGTTGGCGAAGAACTCGATGCGGAAGCTCGAATTGGGCGTGCTGGTAAGCGTGCCCTGAATCTGCGTGCCGCCGCTGGCGGCCATGACGGACGTGAGGATCGGAAAGTTCTGCAGGTTGTTGCCGCCGGTGTCCTGATCGGGCGGATTCGACGCGGGCGGCACGTCGTTCAGCGTGACGCCGTCGCAATTGAGATCGATCCCCAGGGAGGCGTTGGAAACGATCGAGTTTTGGGAGATCAGATTGCCCGTGGCTAGACGACTAATCACCACGCCTGGTCGTCCGCTGTTGAAGGCGCCGTTGAAGGCGATCGTGTTGCCGCGAATGACGTTGTTGTTTCCGGTGATTGAAATGCCGGCGAGATTGGGCACGGCCGCGGCGCCTGTGGCGTCGGTCCCGATCCGATTGTTCTCGATCACGGCGAGATTGCCGATCGCGCCGATATAGCCGATCGCGACGGCGGCGGTGTTTCCCGAGATGACGTTGCCCGCGCCGGCCGCCGCGCCGCCGATGGTCACGCCGACGGCTCCGACCGCGACGCCCAGGCCATTGGCCAGCGCCTGCGTGCCCGCGCGATTCGTGCCGATGAGGTTGCCTTCGACGAAGTTATTTGGCGCCGAGTCGAAGAACGCGACGCCTGCCCCGATGCCGGAGATGAGATTGCGCGCGCCGGCGTGACGCCGCCGATATGGTGGCCCGTGATCGGACTGGCGGGGTTGTCGTCCACGCCCACGCCGGCGTGCACGGGCTCGAAGCCGAAGGGGATGTCAAAGCCGAGCGTGCCGGAGACGTCCGTGCCGATGTAGTTGCCGGCGATCGTGTTGCCCGTGCCCGAACGGAGCTGAATCGTCTGCCCGTCGGCGCGATTGACCACCAGGCCGCGGAGGGCGCTGTTACTGGCGGCGAGGCGGATCAGTCCGTCGATCTGGTCGATGTTGTCGACGCCGGCGCCGTTGATTTCGATGCGGAGGATCGAGTTCAGCCCCTGGCCCACGGCGTTGGTGTTCACCATGGCTCCGGGCTGCGTGTAGCCATCGATGACGGTTTGATCGTTGATGAAGAGCTGCGACTCGAGCTCGATCGAGAACCAGCTGTGGGCCCAATCGGGGTCGATATCGAGAATGCTGGCGTCGTTGGCCGCCGTGGTCGTGGCGATGTTGGCCCGCGTCACGCGGCCGGCGACGCCGTCGTTTTTGTAGTAAACGTGCCGCGGGTCGTTCGCCGGAATGTTAAACGAGATTGTTTGCGCGCCCGGCGCGAAGTTGGCGGCCCCGAGCGCTTCGCGGAGCGTGCCGCCGCCGCTATTGGCCGTGCTGGTGACCGTGAACACCGTGTCGATCCAGACGGCGGGCGAAAACTCCGACGTGTCGTTGCGGGGTCCGTCGCCGACGATGGTAATATCGGTGGCCGTGGCCGTGACGTACGGCTGGCCCGACGGCAAGGCCGGCAGATCGATCGAGAAGGGAACCGTGTTGCCGCCGGCCCCGATGCTCAGGTCGAGATCATCGAGAAACGTCTGGCCCGGGCCGAAGCCGCTGCCGGCGGGGGCGGCTGGCAAAGAATTCGAGCCGGTAGTTGGAGTTGAGCTGACTGGTGAACGTTCCCGCGATGCGCGTGGTCGCGCCCAGGTTGGTGACGCTGGTGATGATCGGAAAGTTCTGCAGGTTGTTAGCGCCGCCCGTGTCGGCGTCGGTCGCGTCCTGCGGGAAGTTCGGTCCGACGGGCGTCGACAGGCCCGACAGGTCAAGTTGGATCGAGTTCAAGTTCGAGTGAATCGAGTTCTGCGAGATCAAGTTGCCCGTCTCCGGAGGGCCGAATGTGTTCCCGTAAAGGTTGAGCCCGGAGGAGTTAAAGGCGATGACGTTACCCTTGATCACGGAGTTGCCGACGACGAGGTGCACGCCGTCGCCGCCATTGCCCAAATTGAGCGAGCCGGACAGGTCGGTCCCGACTTTGTTGCCCAAGATCATGTGGCCCGAACCGTTTTGAATGTCGATGCCGCTGCCGACGCTGTTGGCAATGACGTTGCCTTCGCCCGCGGCCAGGCCGCCAATCGTCGCCCGCGAGTTGTTGTTGGCGCGAATCCCCGTGGAGTTGCCAAGCGGCTGCGTTCCGGTGCGGTCCGTGCCAATGAGATTCCCCTTGATCACGGCGTCGTGGGAATTGGTGTCGAGAACGATGCCGTCGAAGCCGCTGGCAGAAATGACGTTCCCAGCGCCGGCTCCGCGCCGCCGATCTGCGCGTCGAGCGCGTCTTCGATCAGAATGCCGTTGGCGCTGTTGCCCAGCGCCGCGGCGCCGGCGAGGTTCGTGCCGATCGTGTTGCCCTGGATAACCGCGTTGTTGGCGCCGCGGAGCATCCACACGCCGTGACGGCCATTGCCGGAAATAAGATTGCCGGCGCCCGGCGCCGTGCCGCCGACGATCGTGCCGGCGCCCTGGAAGGAAAGCACGCCGCTTTGGCCGTTGCCCAGGTCGACCGTGCCGGTGACGTCGACGCCGATGCGATTGCCTTGCACCACGTTGCCCGTCGACAGCGTGTTGATGATCGCGACGCCGTCAAGGGTGTTGCCGGAGATCAGGTTGGCGGCCGCGGGCGTCACGCCGCCGATCGTGTTGTTCGCGCTCGTGGCGATGTACACGCCGTTCTCGGCGTTGGCCGCGGCGGCCGTACCCGCCGCGTTCGTGCCGATAAAGTTTCCGGCAATCGTGTTGCCGCCGGCGCCGTCGATGCGAATGCCGACCTTACCGAACCGGTTGATCGCCAGCCCGCGAATCGTGCTGCCGCCCGAGCCGGCGCCCAGCAGCAGCCCGTCGGCGCCGGCGCCGGCTAGGTTGCCGGCCAGCTCGATACGCAGCACCGTGTTGAGGGCCTGATTGGGGGCGGCGGAATTCGCGCTGGCGCCGGCCTGCGTGTAGCCGTCGATTAGCACCGGGTCAGTGATCGTCGGCAGAGCCGACGCGGGCTGGATAGTGTGCAGTCCCTGCGCCGGCGATGCTGAAGCGGATCGAGTCCGCGTCGGCGCTGGTCGGTGTGCCGGTAATCTGGGACTGCTCCGCGGCGCTCAACGTCGCCACCGCCAGCGAGCGATTGTTTACCAGCAACGCTTCGCGGAGCGTAAGCAGCGCGTCGCGCGTGTTGGAGTCCGCCGTCGAGTTGACCGTCATGACGGCCGCCAACATCCGGCGAACTTCGAGGCGTTCCACCCGCAGCGCCCGGCCCAGCGAACGATCGGGCCGAGACCGGCGGCGGTTCTTGTTGCTCATGATGGTTGCTAAGGGGGTTAAAACAGTAGGGGTTGCCGCCGTCGTAGCCTCCCATCGTCCCACAGACCACGTCGGCCCTCAAGTAAATTTTGGGCATAATTGGGCGCGTTCGAAGCGAACGCAAGTGGCCGAACACCACGTGCAAATATCTCCGTCGATCCGTCGATTAGGATGTTGTCGAACGGAAAGACCGCTAGGTCGACGCCGTTGGGCAACGCCGACAGAACGCCGTCGGCGATCGTCACGTTATCGAGTACGCCGGGGTCGTTGAGGACGACTTGCAGCGAATTGTTAGGAAGTCAAAGGGGTCGGGAGTCAAATTCCATTCACCTTGAATGCCCATGCCCTAACTCGCACTGCCAGCGGCGTCTCGCAACCTCCTCCGCTACCACCCTAGTCCCAAATGCCCTTCAAATCGCCGCCGCGACGCCCTGAGAATTCACCAAACTTTTTTGTTGAAAATGGGCCAACGACTGTGGTAGCGTCGACGATTGGCCGATCGT
>CAWJDB010000002.1:0-632310 GCA_963841515.1 Pirellulales bacterium
GCAGGCTATTTCATCACGCTTTAATACCAGCATATTGGGTCGAGGTTGGACAACGCCGTGGGAGACCCTTCTGACCTTTGACGATGCCGGAAACGCAACAATTAACTCGGGAGCCGGCCTGCGGAGCTTCACACGCAATCTCGATGGGACGTATACGGCCCGGGCAGGGGATTACGGGAGACTCCTCAATACCAATGGTACATTCGTGTTGCGTGAGCAGGATGGGTCGCGCTCCGTGTTCCGGGCCGACGGAAAGCTCGATTACGTCGAAGATACGAACAGAAACCGCGTAACGGCCTCTTATATCGGCGGGCGACTTGCATTGTTGACTCATTCATCGGGAGCCAGCCTGATTCTTGAATACAACGACGCCGGATTGCTAAAAAACGTGCCGCGATCGCGCGGGACGCATCACTGCGTATGAATACGATCTAACCGGCGAGCATCTGATTTCCGTCACCGGTCCCAGCGGCGCCGTCACCTACAGTTACGGTGCGACGGGTGTCACGAATCACGCACTTCAGTCAATTACGAATCCCGACGGTAGTCATGTTTTCTTTAGCTATGATGAGCGAGGATGGCTACAACGCGTCAGCGCGACGGCGGCGCAGGAGGCGGTCACCTACGATTACCAGCTGCCTGGAGTCGTAAAGCTCTCGGATGCGAGCGGAACGACCACGCTGCTATTCAACCAATTTGGCCAGGTGGAAGAAGCTCACGATCCATATGGAAAAGTCTGTCACTCGACTACGACGCGAACCGCAATCTCGTCACGACACGGCTGCCCGAAGACCTCATCACGACGTTCTCATACGATACTCAAGGCAATCTGACGTCCATCGTCGATGCCGCCGGCCAGGCAACGTCGTTCGAGTACTCCCCGACTTTCCATTTACCGCAACGCGTGACCGACGCTCGTGGCAACTCGCTCATTTACCAATACGATACGGCAGGCAATCTGCAATCGATAATTTTTCCCGACGGCAGCATAGAACGTTTTGAATCGGATGACGCAGGCAACCTGACGAGCACTACGAGTCGACGGTCGCAGGGCGTCGGCTATGAATACGACGCGCGTGGACTTGTGACGCGTCAGACATTCGCAGACGGCAGTCAGATCGACTTCACGTACGATGACCACGGCAATCTGCTTTCCGCAACGGATGCCTCGGGAACGACGAAATTGGTTTGGGGCGCCGCGGACCGGATGAGCAAGATTACCTATCCAACCGGGCGATTTCTGGAATACACATACGATGCCGGCAACCGTCGGATGCGTATGGTCGACCAGGACGGGTTCACCATTAACTACGCCTACGATGCGGTCGGCCGCCTCGCCGTGCTGACTGACGCCAACGACGAACCGATCGTCACCTACACGTATGATGATTCCGGCCGGCTTGGGCGTAAGGAAAACGGCAACGGCACCTTCACGACTTATTCCTACGGCTCTTCCGGGGAATTGCTGCACCTTGTGAATTACGCCGCTGCCGGGGACATCAGCTCGCGATTTGACTACGCCTATGACGACCTTGGGCGCCGCGTCGAGATGGGAACGCTCGACGGTGTGTGGACTTACAACTACGACTCGGTCGGCCAGTTAATCCACGCCGTATTCGTTTCAACCGACCCAACCAGTTTCCCGCCCAAGATCTCACATACGAATACGACGCCGTCGGCAATCGCATCCGTACTATCGAGAATGGCGTGACGACCGATTACGTCACCAATAATCTCAATCAGTACACGTCAGTAGGCATTACCTCGCTAGGATATGATCTCGACGGGAATTTGATTGCTGAGAACAGCGGAGGCGTTTTGAAAGCGTATTCGTACGATTCGCTAAATCGACTGGTCTCGGTCACCTCGGGAGGGGATCAGTGGCAGTATGAGTACGATGCGATTGGAAATCGTGTCGCGACGACGCACAACGGCGACAAGGTCGAGTTTTCGTTTGATCCATTTGGACTTGTAGACTTAGCTTCTAAGTATGACGTGACAAGTGGAAGGACAACGAATTACGTACACGGGTTGGGTCTAACCGCCGTCGTCGATCAGGCGACTGACATACGGTTCTACGAGTACGATGGACTCGGCTCCGTCGTGGGACTGTCGAACCCAGATGGCGCATCGACCATTGCAGGTGGGTACCTTCCTTTTGGAAACACGCACGGCATTTCAAATGTGGTCGACGCTTCCTTTGGGTTTCTTGGACTATATGGGGTATCGGAAGATGGTTCGGGCCAGACTTACATGCGCACGCTACTATTCGCCGCAGTTAGGGCATTTGATTCATCAGATCCGCTTGGAATCGTTGGCGATGTTAATCTGTATAGGTATGCGGAGAACGAACCAATCAATCGAATCGACCCTCTGGGGCTTAGTTCCATTGCTTTTGTCAACAATTGGCAGGCATTCACAGAAAATCTCCTCCAGACCACATTTGACGAACTTTCCGCACATCTTCCACCTGTTGCATCTGAACTGGCAGGTGTCGCTTTGAGTACCGAAGATATTTTTCCCGTTGTGCATATCAAAATGATCTGCGAAGACTTGATACATTAGGTCCGAAAGCGCAATTTCAGGATCCCCGCGTCCGTGCTCTTGCGCAAGCCGAGCTTTTGGGCGACGCTATTGGGCAGAATGTCGATAAGTCGCCTGATGAAAATTCAGTAATTGCGACGGCTGCAGGGTCGGTTACGCTTGTAGACGGACCTGGATCATTCGACCCCAATGATATTCTGGGCCCCCAGGGGGTTGGTGATGGCAGGTTCATCTCGGGGCGTTCTGTGGTTGCGCCGTACACAATTCGCTTCGAAAACCAGGACACTGCTACCGGCGCGGCGCAGCGAATCGTTATCACCCAGCAGCTCGACGACGACCTTGACTGGAGCACCTTCGAACTTGGCGAGATCGGCATTGGCGACTTACTGCTAAGCATCCCTGAAGGCCGCAACGTGTTCAGCACTCGAATTGATTTAACACAATCGATCGGCGAATTCGTCGATGTCGAGGCAGGAATCGACCTAATAACGGGAATAGTGACTTGGCAGTTCACATCCATCGACCCCGACACTGGCGACTTTATTTCCAATCCGTTCGGCGGCTTCTTGCCGCCGAACATGATGCCGCCCGAGGGCGATGGATTCGTCACCTATATAGTGCGCGCCCAAGCCGAATCTGTTTTCAGGTGCGCGAATCGATGCCGAAGCGAGCATTATCTTTGACACCAACGAGCCGATCGAGACGCCAACGATTTTTAACACAATCGACGCCGATGCGCCGTCCAGTGCCGTTAATCCACTTCCTGGCATTACGTCATCCTCGACATTCACTGTGTCATGGGCCGGGAACGATGGCATTGGTTCTGGTATCCGTTCCTTCAATGTATTAGTATCGATCGATGGCGGCGCCTATGCGCAGTGGGTCGTTGGCAGCCCCGATCACTCGGCTCTATATGCCGGCGAGTTCGGCCACACCTATCGTTTTTATTGCATCGCTAGGGACAAAGTTGGTTACACCAAGACGGCCCCATTGGCGCCCGACGCCGAGACGACAACCATTCGTCCCCCGCTCGTTTTGTCCAGTATCATTCAAGATGGTTTGACTCAACGATCGTTCGTTGACCGCTTGTCGTTCGACTTTTCAAAGGAAATGATTTTCGCCGACCTGATCAGCAGCGGCATGATTACAACTGCCGTGAGCTTGACTAATCTCGGCGTCGACGCAGAATCCGACGCCGACGTAGTCGTGCCGCTCACGGCTGGTCAGTTCCGCTACGAGTATGACGGCGGTTTCGGGGGTCTCGCGGTTAACCTGGTCGCTGGACGAGTTCGGAGAAAGCCACGCTTCGCTGCTCGACGGATTCTATCAACTTGTCATCGACGCGGATTTCGTTGCCTCCGTCGATGGAGCCGCACTGGATGGCAATAGGAACGGTACAGGCGGGGACAACTTCGTGTTCACCTTTCACCGTTTGGAAGGTGACGCCACCGGAGATGCAGCGGATGACACTCTCGACATGCAAGTCGTCAACTCCGCCTTGGGCGCTTTGCCCACGTCCGGCACATGGAACGCCAACGCCGACCTTGATCGCGATGCACGAGTGACGGTCCGCGACCGCGTTCTTGTCGCCCATAACGCTGGACGCCAGGTAATACCGCCTGTTGGCGCCGCCGCTGCTTTGACGATTCTGCCCGGCGATTTTAACGGCAACGCGGCCGTTGGGGGCGACGATCTTGCCGCGTGGCGTCAACAATTCGGCCAACTCGATGCATCGCCCTTCGAGGGCGACGCCGACGGCGACCAAGACGTCGACGGCGCCGACTTCCTAGCGTGGCAACGAACGTTGGGGGCAAGCGTAAATCTCGCCGCCGCCAGTAATGTCGCGTTGCAACTCGCCGCCACTATCTTCAGCGCCAGCCGCCTCAACTTTGGCTGTTGTCGATTCGCCGGGAATGGCATCCTTCGAGATTGTCGAACAGTGGCCCCACTCGGAACTAGAAAAACGCGTGACCCATCCGACGCCCGCACGCGATGCATACTTTACTGCCCTATCGCTAAACCAACGATTCACCAAGACGGCATTCGGGCACCACAAATTGCTCAGCAGTCCGCCGATTTGGCGCACCGACGTCGGGATGACGACAAATGATCTGCTGAATGTCACCAGGGGAGGCAATCGACGCGACTACGCTTTTGTCGGAAACGGGCAAGGATTATTGCGGAACGCGAATTGTCCGTCCGAGCGACTCGCGTGGGTTCGAGGACTGCCTTGACGAAGCGTTCGGGGAAGGGACTTCGCTTGAAGGAGAACCATTGAAGGACGGACGGTAGATTGAGCAGAGCGCCGCATTCGTAATGAGTGAGAATCTAATGATTCGGCACGTGTTCATCGCTAATCTCTGTTGGTGCGGACTAACTTTGACGACAAATGGTGCGCCAATTTACTTGATCGAGGGGGCGTCGCCTTCCTACACTCCTGGCCAGCCCATATCATTCAACCTTCGGTTGCCCCCGCTCATAAACCTGGGTTCCTACAATGTTGACGTTGTCGCAGAAAGTTCGGAGGGTACGGCCGGAGTCGACTTTTTCTTTGACGCAGTGGCCACCGTGCCCGCATCGGGGAACTACGTCTTCTCGTCCTCAGCGAACTACTTGACGCCGCGAACGTGGATTCGTCCACGCGAGACCGGCTTACGCTGACCGATTTTGACTTCTCCGGCGTCGACGTGACGCCAGGACTGAACGACCTGATTGCGAAAGTGGTGCTTCAAATAGCAACGAGTTTTTCGGGCGAGTTAAGTTTGTCCGTGGATGCGGACGGGCTCATTTTGGATACGCCCGAAATCGTCCCAACGCCAGTCTTGGGTTTTGATGCAATTCAAGCCGCCATAGCTGCCGGCGACGCAATTCGGGTACGTCCGGTCCCCGAACCCAGGTCCGTCACATTATTAATTGCGACTGCAATTGGCTGTTTCGCCCGCCGCGTGCGTCGTCAATGCGGCGTCCTCCTCGGCGCATGACCAGTTAAGAACCGACCCTTTTTGAACCGATACCCACGAAACAAGAATATCGTTATGGGTCTTGCCCCCGATTGTTAATCGGAGCTTCTCACAAAGAAATGAGGCCGGTGGCGTGCGAGTAAAGGGCCTCAAAACAAAACCTTTAGGGAGAGAGTTCTCGCGGTAAAGTCTCGACCTGGCGGCACTCAGGGCAAACGCCCAGGTGCGTATACCAGTCGAGAACGCTAACCTTCGCATCGGTCGGACCAGCCTTCTGGCACGACTGCTCATACGTCTGAACCTCGTCAACTTCGGACCAATCAGGCGGTATCTCATCGACACCGTCAAAATCACTGCGGTCACAATAAAGACACGCTAAGCGAATCTTTCCCATCGAAATCCTCCTTTCTACTAAAACCGGAGAGCGCTACGCAGCGGCCGCGTCGGCCATCTCGGTAACGCCCTCAAGCTCCTCGATAATGCTCGAAGCGACTCTCTGGATGTGGTCGAGCGATTCCATGAGGAGCTGCTTGTCGCCGGAGTAAAGCTGGATGTAATCGGCCGAGCGGGTTATTCCATCAAGGCTTGCGGCCTTCGATACGACGAACGCGACCGCTTCAGCCTCTAGCTCGCGAATCTTGCGAGTCGTCTTTTTGCGCCGCTCTGAGCGGTGAAGAAGCTCGTGCGCCAGCTCGTGAGCAAGCACGGCGAACTTTTCCGCCGGCGGGAGCCCTTCACGAAGAATGATCTTCCCGCCTTCCGAGCGGCCATCGGCTCCGCCGAGGTGCTGCTCATACACAAGCTCGATGCCGCGGCTCCGAATTACAGCCTCGAGCTTTTGAACCTTGTCGCCGGGATCGCCTTCGACGCGGCTAAACTCTGGCAGCTCCGCTCCTTCGGTTTGAGTGACGTCGAAGACATGGACGGCACGAAAGCCGCGAAGTCTTCTCGGCTCCTTGTCGTCGTCGTCCGTTTCGCCTTCGTTGGTCTGTCCCTTATGGTTCGCCTTTGTCCTGCGAACGATGGGAGCCAGGATGAAAATCCCCTTCTCACCCCTCTTCACGTAACGGCCAAGTTGCTTCCAGCGATAGAACCCGGCGACGTGGGTCGCATCGGGGCGCTGCACGGCGATCAACATGCAGTTGCCGAATGAGTAATGGTGGAAGCGGGAAAGCGTGTCCAAGTACCGAACGAGCGTATCGCTCCGGCCTTGTGCCAAAGCATCCGCAAGTTCGCTTAGAGCCTGTTCGCTCTGCTTCAAAATGTCTTCTCGATTCATCGGAATCCTCCTTCGGGTGAGCCGACTGTCTCGCCCAAAAAAGTTTTGGATTGCCCGTCGGCGGCTCGACGAGAGATGAGCACGGCAACACAAGGTGGAGTTTTTGGCCGAAGGCCAAAGCAGCAGACGCCTGAAAGGCGTCGGACCTTGACGCCGTGCTACTCTGAAAAGAGCCGCGGACGGGAGAAAAAAAGAAAAACCGTGGTTTGCACGCCACCGGTCTCGAAGGAAAGCGAACGCGCTTGCCTACGAGCCGGTGGTGTTCGGTCTTCTACCCGTATGAGGTCCCGACAAGAAAAGCAGGACTCCACAGATTAGCGCACATCGGATTCTTACTCCACTCAGGCGGAGGCTTGGCGGAAGTCTGTCGCCCGCTGCAGCCGTGAGTTGCGACCGATGCAGGTGCAGAGGCAACATTTTGCGAATTTGCTTTCGGAACTAGCGTTGGTCGACGTGATCACGACAAGGTTGTCCGCCGTCGAGAGCCAGCGGTGGGTGCGTCTTGCGATACTCGGCCGAGAACTGACAGCCCAGCCACCGAAAGACGTAGTCAACGATTGAGCGGGCGTGACCGATCTCGCGGTTGCTGGTCCAGCCAGCTGGCTCGAACCGCGCGTACTCGAACTTTGCGGATAGCGTCTCGACCGGCACGCCGCTCTGCAGGGCGAGACTTGTGAGGACGCCGATCGTGTCCATCAGGCCACGCACCGTACTCCCCTGCTTTGAAACTTTCAGAAAGACCTCTCCCGGTTGGTCGTTCTCGTAAAGGCCGACTATCACGTATCCTTCATGCCCGCTAATGTTGAATTTGTGGGTGATTGAGCGGCGCGTCTCGGGGAGTCGCCAGCGGCCAGCGCCCGAAGGGCGCGGGGCTCAGTGGGCGCGGATTCGCTATTGGGCGGTCTGGCTGGCTCAGTCGTGAGCGATGGCAAACGGATCTCGGTATCCTCGGGCATCTTCTGGGGATGAATTGTCGGCTCCATAGCAATGTCGATCCCTACCTTGCACTACTTCTCGCCGCTAATCAACGGAACCGTGCGGCACACAGAGCGGGGAAAAGAGAGGTCCGGCGGCGCCAACCATCGAAGTAACCTCTCTCTCTAATACGCACAGATTCCGACAGGAATCTCGTGCCTCGTCTTGGACCTAGCTTTGGGCCTGAGCTTGCTCGTAGATCCAAGTGTGCGCTCTATCCGCCACTTTCTGGACTAAGGGCAAGTCGTCTCGGCCAAAGCTGTCGCTCGTTTTCCACTTTTCACCGTCACGATAAATCTTCTGGAAGGTTACGTTGTGGCGATTACCCTGGGACGTTTCATTTGCCCAAATCGCCGCCTTCACCTTGCCAAGACGAATCTCGTGGACGGGACGCTTGACCGCTGGTGCAGCCTGTTTTGTGGTAGCCATAACAATGCTCCTTTCAAAGCCAAATGCATGTCACACATATGCCGCCTGGAAACGCCTCCAGACGACAGCCTTCACAATCTCAAGAGAACACCTTCAAATGGCGCCGCCGGCCTCTCATTCACCTCGCCAATTCAGTGTCAATGAGAGCCGAGAGCGCTAACTTCTACCCCTATCTGTCGTATTCGTGGGACCTTGGAGTCCCAAAAGAGGATATGAAGAAAAACTTGTACAACGTGTCGTAGCGCCGTCTGATGGGCTGTTAGCTTTCGAATACTGCCGCTAAGTCAGAATGGACGCCTCTCCACCTGATTCCCGTATACCGTCCAGGCAGAATCTGGCAGTTCTTCGCGTCCATAAAGCTCCAAATAAGGTCCAGGGCTGACACGCTCAATTAGTGCTCGCACGACGCCGGGCTTGCGGCTGTGGATTGTTCGGTTGGCCAGAATCCAACTGGGAAGCGTGCGATCGCGAAAAGTAAGGCTGCCGCGCACGCCTAACAGCAGGTACTCATGCGATACACGCCAATAATTTCCCATGCCAATGTCACCCTTGATCCATACGAGGCATGATTTGTACTCAAACCCCCACGCGTCGATGACCTCGAACGCTTCACGCAGAAATCCATTCGTGGTCCATAGGTGCAGATGAGCGTCGGGGCGGGCAAGCGAACGGACCGGTTGAGAAACGATTTGATTAAGCGACAATGTTGCGTAATGGTTGATCGCCGCGGCACCGCGAGGCCTGGTTGTCGTAAGGCCAGGGTGGATCTGCATAAATCGTGGGAAACGTTTGGCCGCTAAGTTCGGCGAGGCTTTGTACTGTTCGACCAGGTAAGCACACGCCGCTCACCGCTGGCGCTTCGTTGCTCGGGCCAAAGAGGCCGAGCTGCTTGGAGCCATAATGTTCCTCCATCCGTTCACAAAGATGACGGATAAGACCAAACAAAAAACTGTCGAGGTCAATGGGTCCAGCAGCAATTGCGAGTTTGCTAAATTCGAGAACAGTTCTAATCGGAACTGGCGGGTCAAGAACCGCGCGAAGCTGTATTACCGGTACTGCGCATCCTAAACAGGTCTCCCAAAGGTCGACGAACGCCGCGCGGAGCGGCCCAACGGCGAAACTTGCGTCAATGGTCGCGTTAGGTCGAAATGACACAACTTCCTGCATTAGCGCTCCGCGTCGACCCGCGGGGATCGCCCAAAGTTCTGTAGCCAGCCGTGAAGCATTGACCGGCCCCGACGGGGAAGATTGCCCTAAGCTCACGGTGCCTCCCCTCCTTCAGCGTTTTGATGACGAGCTGCTTCAATTAGCGTGACGACGGCTTCGCGGATATGGGGCGGGAGATACGGCCAGGCCTCGATAAGGCGACCAAGGCGCAGGCTGCTCCCCTATTTGATCGCGCGGCGCGGCGGAGGTTGCGGTACGGTCCTCTAACCCTGCCAAGCGAAGCTTCGAGCCGGAGATTGAGTCCTCAGTTGATTCTTTCATGCCGGGTTCCCATGCGACGCCATAGTGCAACTCTTGCGAAATCCTATTGGTCCTTCAGTACCTTCTTGGTCGCGGCAGCAATCCCTCATTCAGAATGCGCTTCAGTTCGTCAGCCGAGATTCTCCATTCAGGACAAAGGCCGCGACCGGCGTGCGTTTTTTCTGCATGGATTCTTCTTAGGCGACAATACTGCTGCACCGTAAATTGGCTCTTTCCCAGAACCTGCGCGGCTTCTGCGGTGGTAAAGCACTCCTTTTCAATAGCAGGCGTTCTCAGACCGGCAAAGCTCGTCGATCAAGGACTCCAGCCGCTGCTGCCGGCTTGCAACTTCGTCAAGCTGCTTTGAGAGTTTCTTCAGTACGCTTCGCGCAGGATTTTCCTTGAGTGGCTGCGCGAGGCTGCTCATGAGCGGCGTGCAGGTCTCGAATCATTTGTCGCTCTCTAACTGCTGAGAATTTTTCTCAATTAATCGATTCGATTGCGGCCTGTAACGTGTGGTCGAAATACGCCCTACCGTTTGTTTCAAACTTCGACTTGTGCTCAACAAGCTGCCATATCTCTTCACTGGAAAGGCCGAGCCGCAAGAGTAAGCAGCAGACGCCAAAGTCGCGCCGGCTTCTGTCTTGGACGTTTCGGTCAAGGCTCGCCAGAATTCCGCAAATGCGCTTTCGATCCGTACTTCGCGGAAGGTTCACCGGCGGAATTGCCGCCGTGGCCTTGCGGCCGCTAGTCGCCCAGGCGTCAAAGGCCCGAATCGAATACCGCAGTTCCGGGCGGCACTCAATCACATGGCAAGGAACGGGCTCGCGGCCATTTCGCAGATCTTTAACGTTCTGAAAGCCTGGCAACCGCAGAAGCCGCGTTACGTCTTGAGTAGAATCGGAGCCGATATCCCGCTGAAAGTTTCGGAGAAGTGATTCAAATGACGCGCAACTCGCTTGATTCCCTACATTGAACGGCTTATCGAGAATGTCTTGGCTCGGAGTTCAAGTGGAATCGGTGGGGCTGATTTTGTGAGAGACTTCGATCACGATTTCGTCTTCGGTTTTCTGGGCAAGAGAAGAGGCTAGCCGGGGTCCAGGGGCGGCAATGAGCGCCCTGGTCGCTGGCCGGACGCCAGCGAAATCTTGGGCAGGACGTCCTCTTCACGCCGCTTCCTCCAGCATCTTCTCCAACTTCGCCTGCGCCGCGGGCCCACTGTTGCCAGCGCGGAATCTGGATCGTTCGGTCGCCGGCGTACACCTCGGCCGGAACCCACGGATCGCCGCCCTCCTCGGGAACCAGCGCCCAATGCGGGCGCCGCTCGTTGTATCGCTCGCGGAACTCGGCCAAGCACGCGCGACAGTGCTGCGGATGGTCGTACAGCCGCCAGTAAACTTCCTCGGTCTTGAGCGTTCCATGGAACCGCTCCAAGAGGCCCAACTGCTGCGGGGTCCGGTATTGGATCCGCACGTGGCTGTACTGATCGGCGATAAACGCCGTGAATCGACGGGCGATGAACGACGGGCCGTTGTCGGTCACCAGGAACGGCCGCCTGGCGAGCGGGCCGTGAAGGCGTTCCGCCTCGGCGCGGGCGAGCTTCAAGGCGTAGGCCGTCTCGATCGCGCTGTAGCTGGGCGTCAGATGACACGCCAGCAGGTAACGCGAGTAGTAGTCGATCACGGTGACGGCGTACCACCACCCGTGGCCCGGAATGTGGATGTAGGTGACGTCCATCTGCCACAGGTCGTTGGGCCGCTGCGGCAACAGCTCAAACAGCTTGGCCGCCTGGTGGACCTCGGCCCGCCGCGTCTTGGGCCGCTGCAACAGGCCGTGATCTTTCATGACGGCGTACGCCTCGCGATCCTTGACCGTCTGCCCGGCGCGGCGGCACATCACGGCGATCCGCTTGTAGCCGTACCAGGGATTCGCCGTCGCCATCGTCACGACGGCCTCGACCACGGCGTCGGGGATTGGCCGCCGCGCCGGACCGGGACGCTTTCGCTCTCCCTCGCGAGGTGGCCGATGCCAGCTCGACGGCGCCACGCCGATCAGACGCAGCACGTGGGTCTGTCGCGCTCGCGGCGGAGGCGCTGCGGCTTGGAGTTCAGCGACGATCATCGCTCGGCTCGCCTCGCTCAAAGGGACTGGCCCGAAAGTTTTTTTAAAATGCGGTTGGCGATCGTGTACTCGCCGATCACCTGGTCCCGCTTTTCGATCTGGGCCTCCAGCTCGGTGATCCGCCGGTCGCGCGCGTCGGCTCCCTTCTTCCCCCCGCCGCCCGCCAACGCCGCTTCGCCCGCGGCGAGGAACTCGTCCCGCCAGCGGTACAGCGTCGGCTCTGAAATGCCCAGTCGCCGTGCGATCACCGCCGCCGCTTCTTCTCTTCTGAGCAAACTCAGCACCGCCTCCCGGCGGTCCTTCGTGTCCACATTACATTGACGCGCCATTGCTTCGACTCCTCATGGCCTTGGGTCCTTCAGCCCCAATTTACCAAAGAAGTCTCTCACATCGCGATTCCCAGGAACCTTGAGCTATACAAGAAGCCAGTAATGGTGCGTGCCGTGGCCGCTATTAATAACGATACTTGGCGGCGGAGGCTCTTGTGACCGACTCGCTTGATTCAATGGCTTTTCGTCGAAGTCCGCCCAAAGGGAATAACATTCGGACACGGCTCCTTTCGTTCCTCCGTTTCCGGTTCGTGGATTAACGCCAAAGAAAATATTGGCTCCGTCGTCGTTCATTCGGCGAAACTCTTCATAGCGGTCGATGATCTCTGGCGACCTAAGCCAGTAGCGTTCCCACAGTCGCGATTCGCGTCCCCCCTCATCCATAAAGGTTTCAATCAATCTCAACTCAACTGGGTGGCTCGGCACAAAAAGGGCATCGAGAAAAGTGGCAAGATGCCTCTTCGGTTCGCGGCAAGGAGTGGTGTGAACGGCCTTCATAAGGCGATCCTCCTGCAACCTTTGGTGCTAGTCAAACGCGGCGCCGAACGCAGCAGCCAAAAGGACATAGGCGCCGAGGATGCCAAGGATCCAAAGCACGTTTGCCCAGCGGCGAAGGTAAAAAAGAATTACTGCCACTTCGATTCCGAAACGATCGCGGTGTGAATACAGCAAAGGGTCTTCAATTACCAGAAGCTGAAACCAGCGGCGGCTGCTCGGAACGTATTCAAAGAAATATGGTCCTGAATGCGGCGCGACAACAGTAAGGAGATTGGGCTGATCAATCCGGTGCTTGGCGACAAGATTTGCCCCGAAATGGTAGCCGTGAATTGGGACGCCGTAGACAAATATTTTGTCGCCCAACTTGACCGTTCCATTTCGATAGAAAATCCATTCGCCGAACGTTTGATGGTTCCCGACCGTTGGCAGTCTGTGGGGCGCGTAAATGTCAGAACGCCGTGAAAATTCGCTTAAAAGCGTCCCTGCTACTTCACTCCGAATGCGTTGCAGCGATTCGGTTCTAAAACCCGCGAAGGGCGAGGAGCCTTGAAAAGACTCCATCGCCCCAAGCGGCGTCAAAAGAGCAGATGCATCGCTTTGACGACCCACGTTGGACGCGTCGCGTACACGAAGAGAACTGTCCAGAAAGCTATTAGTGCGATTACGGTCGCTCGCACCAAAGCCTCGATTAGTCCCCTCTTCACGGCGCGACCTAGGCGGGATTTGATTGTCATCCTTTCCATATATCCATTCCTCCTTGAATGCCTTCCCTGCCAGGTTGAGCCGAAGCCAACACAGACTCAGAAAGGAAACAACGCGTTCGATGCAGCCAGTTAGCCGAAGCAACCAATTGCCACGAACGCAAAAAACACAAGTGGATTTAAGGCCCATAGCTCACCAGATTTCGTAAGGCGTGCCAGTCGCAGCGTGTGCGCGGTGGATCATCCGCACTTTGGCAGCGTTGTAACTGCCGCCGAAGTCGATGGCTTTTTCAGCCACCATGGCATCGGGAATCTTCGCGCCCCGATAGTGGCCGCTGTCCAACGCGTCTTCATGGACCCACAAGCGTGCTTGGTCAGGATTCTCGGTAAAAAGGTTGAGAAAGAGCTGAGTCACATGGAGGTCGTGGCAAAGTTCCCGTTGGCGCACGGGTCTTTTGCCAATTGCGTCACCTCGCACTTTTTTTCCTAGTGGCGTGGCGGTGACAGCCGAAGTGCGAACAGGCGGTTGAGTCCAGCGCGAGCGAAGCCGCCACGAAACCCGTTCCGCGTTCGGCGCTTTTTTGCCAGGCGCCCAAGTGCAAACGGGCTTGGTAAGTGTGAGCAATGGGTGGACCATGACAACAAATCGCTTGACTAGCTGTTTAACCTCCAGCCTCTTAAGCGTGTTGCGTACTTGCTGTGAGGACGGTGGCACTGGTCGCGGGAAAAGAGTGAACTGCATATCAGTCGCGACACGAACTTTGGCTGTGAGAAGGGCCAAGATCACGGCCGAGAGAGGCGCGTCGCCGATGGTGAGGACGTCGGAGCTAAACTGATACAGCTGTGCGCGAGCCATTACTTCCATTCCTCCTCTCGCCGCTTGGCGTCCAAAAGCGCCGCGAGTCGCGCTTGGCGGTCGCGGTAGTCGGCGTCGTCGCGGATTGACGACGTTTGATCGTTCGGTGGATGAAGAGCCGGCTCGCGCTTTGGAAGCGGTAGATTGGATAGGCGCGCGTGTTCTTCGCGGCTGCACTCAGGCGTGAATCGGTAACGAATGGGTTCCTTATGTCCCTTACCGTCATTGATGATTGCGAAGCCCTCAAAGCTCCGTGAAGCCGCTTCCCGAATATCGTTTCCTTCAAGACGCGGAAGGTACTCGTCGCGAAGCGAAACGCTACTTACGCCTCCGCGAAATCCCTTCGATGAGCCCCGCTGCTTCATCTCTTCCTGGCTGCGACCGCGGAGCGTCTCAATGTCGTCCTCGGAAAACGGAGTGAGCCACAGCTTGACAGCCGTGTTGTCATAAACAACCGAATAGAGAGGCTCGTGGGCCTTGAGAGATTCGCTTGATTGGTTTGTAAGAACGAAGTGAACGTTGTACTTTCGAGCTAATAAAAGAGCGTCCTGCCAGAGTTTCGCGCCGGCGATCTGCACAAACTCATCGCAAAATTTGTAGACAGGACGTGGGGGAAGTCCTGCGTACGAACGCCGCACCTGTTCCAAGACAAGTGACCATGCGAGGAGTGCGCCGAACAGTGCGCGCGCCCGGTTGCATCATTACGGGAAGAAAGCCGTAGAGGACCTCGCCCGCTTCGATAGACCGAGCAGGATCAATGACATTATCGGACCACTCGGCCGGCTGTAGCTGCGGGTAGTCAAGGAGCTGCTCGGCAAGAAGCTGCGCCTCATTCAAATCGAATAGGCGTGTGCGTTCACCTGACCTTACGATGCGACGCAAGAAATCGAAAAAGGTTGGATTGAAAATCCCTTCAGCGACGAAGGAGCGAAGTTCGCGACGATTACAACATACGCCTGTCGTCCCCAAAAAGCCTTCGGATAGCCCTCGCCAAGGTCTGTGCCCCAGCAAGCATGAATGAATGCAGCCGCCGTGGGAATTCCTACCCTGCTCAGCGGCGTAACTGCCTTAAGTGGATCAATCGCTGCCGAGGCGTCGTCTGGTCCGAGGGACAAAAACCGAAACGTCTTGCCGGCAGCTTCTGCGGCTTCCTTAATCTGATGGAATGCAAATAGATCGCCGCCAAAGTCGATTAGCGCAACCGTCGCCTTGGGAACATTGTGAATGATCTGGCGGGCGATGGACGTGGCTTGAAGCGTTTTCATGCTCCCGGTCGTCGCCCTGGATCTGCATATGCCGTTCAAGCTCATCAAGGAGCACTTGAAGCGGCTTCCCTGAGGAGACTTCGTGGCCCAAGTTGATTTTCGGCGCCATGACTGCCATCACGCGTTGCCCTCCCACTCCTTAGCAGCTGCGGCGTAGTTCTCCGCGTCAGGCCCGAGGTCACAGATGATGGGCGCATGGCTCCGTAGCCCGCTTCGCTCAATTACTTTTTCAAGCGCCGCGACCTCCAGCTTGGTCGTGCCTAAGACGGCAAAGCCGTATTGCTGCGCGGCCAGCCAATCGGAAATTACCGGATGGCGGCTCGCTTGATCGATAAGCGTGCGAAGATGCCGCACCGTGTCCGCCGCGTCAGACGAAGCAGCGTGAACGACTCGGAAGACTTTGGCCTCGCCGGCGAGCTCGTCACTCATAACAAATGCGACATTTCCAGGGACAGACGTTTTGAAAAGCTGCGTTGCCTCGTTCCACGCTAGGAGATAGCGGCGGGAGCGGCCAACGATGCAGAAAAATACGGTGGCGATTGCCACCGAAAGGGCGGAGCCGGAAAGCGGCGCGGCTTTCTCGCGGGAAACGCCGAGCCGCTCAGCGCCCTTCGGCCCGAGGATGTAGTAGCTGAACCCGCCCTGAAGCGCTCGCAGGAATCCCGTAAGAAACCCGTGCTTAGCAAGTTCCTTCAGCGGGTGCGCAAGTGGGCTTCCCTCCCCGTACCGGATTCGGACTACCAAAGGCAGGAGCACCTTGTAGCGATACGCATGCTCCAGCAGCCGCCGATGTCTCCGCTCATATTGCTCAGGGGTAAACTTGGCCATAGAGGGTAGTGCCGTGAGGGGGTTCAGTAAGTGCGTTTTCGTCGGGAAAAAGTGAAGTTTCGGCGTTTGTGGGTCCACTTGTGACAACTCATTCGAGCGTTGTTCAGTCCGATGCCAAAACCGTGTCAGGGTTCGATGTTTTAAGGTGGGCCGAGGCCCGTAGGTGAATCCAAAGATCACCTACGGAGCCTCGGGCCCGATGTCGTGAAATGCCAGCACGCTAGAAGGGGACGGTCACGGGCTCCGAACTTCCTTCTGGCGCATGCCCATTTGCCTCTCGCTTCTCGGCTAGCTGCTCCATGTCTTTGCCCATTCCGACGAGCTCAGACTTAAGACGCGGACTCACGGCTTCGGTTTGAGCCATGCCGTAGCAAAGCTTTGAGAGAAAGCGCGGAAACTCCAAGATGCTGGCCACTGATAAGGTGGAGTACATCTTGGATGAGTCCTTGCTATCCACTCTTTCAACCTTCCAGTGCATTCGCATCTGGCCAGTTTCCGAGTCGTGGCTCGTCCAAACGCAGACGCCTAACGACTTTGTTAGGCGGGCGGTGTGGTCGGGCCTCTTTGGCGACGACTTTTGTTGTCCATTTTGGTTGAACATAGGTTCCATCCTGTTGTTAGCGTCCGCGCACTTGACTCGACTCGCGAACCGAATCGGGAGCATGGCGCGAACACGTTTAATTGCTCCTCGAAAGACACAGGGTGCCCTTCGAATAGCAATCAACCTCGTCGTCAGCGAATAGAAATGGGAAGCGCTCACGACACAAAAAACTCCTATTTGTTTCTCGAAGCAGCAGCGACACGGGTTAGGGACGGTGGAATATTCATGAGCGGATCGACGTACTCTTCATCGTCCTTAAGGTTCGGCAATCCCGGCGGCCGTGGTATTCCGGGAGCAAACGGGTTGACTACCGGATCAGGACGTAGTTGGTTACCTACAAACCGATCCTGTGACTGTTCCTTGGGAGCTGGCCTGGGTGGATAAGGGGCAGCCGTTTGCGGATAAGGAGTTGGCTGCTCAGGTTCGGCTCCGCGCAAGTGATCTCGAAGTGAACGAAGAGATCCCTGCAGCCGCTCATATGTTTGAACGTATTCTTTGAGGTCGTGCGTTAGGTCTGCGTATGTCGCGCCCGCGGAAAACGTCGCAAGGCCTTCAAGATCCTTATCGAAGTTGGCGAGAAACATGCAGGTGTGCTCGAAATAAGGACGCGAAGCACTGACTTTCTCGATTTGTGGATTGATATTGGTGCTTACGGCTTTGCACCGCGCGGCAAAAGCCTCAAAGAGGTCTGCTGCTAGGTCATATTGCTCGCGAAGTTCGGAGTACGGCTCGTTGCTTCCTAAGCTTCGATAGTGTGCTGCGATTTGCTGATACCTAATCGCGCCATCGGCCAAAGCTGTCTGGTATCGATGGGCGTTGTCCAGATACTCCAGATACTTAGCCGCAATCGTTTCCGAGAGTTCGCGCAAGCGATGCACCACATTCTTGAGCACGTTGAGCGACTCTTCCTCGCGGATCAAGTCAGTTAGTGGATTTCGTGGAATCGCGGCGATTGATATGTCCAGCGATTCAAAAAGATTTTTCTCAGAGCCCGCGTATTCCTGGCTTACTCTTTCAAGAGAAACGCGAAATGCGTTCATTTCTCCCACATCAGGCGATTGTGCGTGCACCTTAGCTGCAGTGATTGCTCCCGCGATGAACAACAATATTCGTCTAGACGCCATTTGAAATGCTCCTATGTCACTTCCTCGAAGGTTAGCGGAGTTCTGACCAAAGCTCGGGTGTTTCACCATTGGCCGAAATTGGGTCCGGAGGCGCTTCTAATTTCATGGTGGGGCGAGGCGGCTCAACTGCAATAACGAAAGGTTTGTCGCGGACTTCGTGCGCGTTGGGCTTCAGTAAGCGATGAGCGAGGCTGAATGCTGCGACGGCACCGGCTGCGCAAAGACCTAACATCAATCCGCGACGGCGCCGTCTGATGGGCGGCGCAGGCTTTTCTTGGGCAAGCGCCGGAAATCGCTCGCTCCATTCCGTTTCTGAAATTCCGCTTCCGCCAACCATGTTCGACGGAGCTTGAAGTTGCTGTAGACATACAAGGAGGTCCGTCGCGTTAGGTCGCTCGCGTCGATTGCGGTGACCGGTGACGAACATGCGTTCAAATAAATCCCTAAGAGTTTTTGGCAAGCGCATAAAGTCCTTCCTCTTTGGTCGAAAATGCGGGTGCAGCCCGCTCTCTGCCCATATGCCGTCGCGAATCTTTTCCTCCAACGAAGGTCCATCGCTCTTGCCGATGTAATACGAGTCATACGGGTGGAGTCCATTGCGAAAGAGCATATGCAAGAGCAAGCACAATACGAATGCATCCTGGTCTTGGCCGCGCTCATTGTTAGGAAAATGTGCGTCCATCGCTTCGGGTGCGCTAAAGTTGGGAAGTCCACCCTCGCCGTAAAACGTCACGCCATCGACGGTCGTGAATTGAGTCGTGAGAAGGTCGAGCAAGCAGCACGTTCCGTGGCGATCTACAAGTATGCCGTTTGGCTCGATGCTGCAAATAATGTGGTCCTCGTGATGAAGGACGTGCACACGCGTGGCAACCGAAATCGCGACTTGAAGGAGCCAGGCGGGTCCCAAACCTGCAATTTCCCTTTCAGAAAACGCTGCCTCGCTTAGCAACGCTCCGCAGGCTCTTGGCAACATGGCGCCAATAATCTTTCCGGTGATGGGATTCGTAACAGGCTCAAGCGGCCAGGCATAATTGGGGAATTTTCCATCCCATATGGGATGCGGCGGATTATCACAGAGCGCGACAATGCGGCCTGGCTCTACGGCTCCTTCATCTCGGTATACTGCAATAACCGAGTCCGGTTTGTTTGGGTGGGAGTAGACAACGATCTTGCTGCCCCAGCCGACCTCCTCCGTAAGCGCCTCTACCTTTCGGCCGATTCGAATTACTATGCGCGCGCTACAGTTCTTGGTGCGCGGGTCGCCGCCGAGGGGATCAGGGTCGAAATGTTCTCTTGGCACGATCGCTTATTTCCCGCTCAGTCGCGATGTTGTATACAAGCGTGCTCTAATTCTTCGCCCGGCATTCGAGCTTGACCTAGACGCCCAATCGTTATCGCAATGCGTCTAAAAGCGATTCTTGCGTTCTCGCTCCCTGCGCATGAACAACAGCGCTTCGTAAATCGCATCATCGAGCGTGGTGCGCTCTCCGCGGCGGGGCCGCCGGGATCGCCCCGACTCGTAAGCGTCGTCTCGCCATGCGGCCTCATCGACCGCGAGCTGCTTGGTGCGCTCTTTTAGCCGCACCAGCGTCCAGCCAGGCGGATGTGAGTTGGACGACATTAGGAAACTCCAACGATTTCGCTCCACGGCAAAATGTGGAGGGAGATCTGCCCCTATCGCACTTCAACGAAGACTGTACGTGAGGCTTGAGACTAGTTTCCCATCTAGGCCCACATGTTTTTCACGGCGTGAAAAAACTTACACAGCTAAGTAGCGGTAGGCCAAACGCTTGCCCGCCGGGTCAAAGCTCGCATCGAAGTGCAGGCTCGGTTCAGCCACTTCTTGGGCGCCGCTCGCGCTAAGGCGATGAACTACTGGAGAATTCCGGATTCGCGCGAATGTAGCGGCTGCGGCGACGCTTTCTGAATGCTGGCGTGAGCGCCAAAACTATGTTAGACGTGGCGAATGCAAGGATTCGCCAAAGACACACTTTTTAAGTATGCAGCGGGGCTGCTATCAGAGTCGGAACTCGCATTGACGCGAGAGTCCATCGCAGGGGATGACTCTTCCAAACGTTTTGTGGAGGAAACGCGTCGACAGATCCTGGGCAGCCAATATCCCGAATTGGATTGGGAAGAGCCGGATGTCGACCACGTGATTCAACAGAAGTTGATCAACTTCGCCGCCTTCCAACTTGACGAGGCCGAGTTCCTTCGAATGGCCGAAGCTGTCAAGGGCAGTCGGGAAATCAAGGAATTTGTGGCCTTGTGCCAAAACGCGTTTCGATTAAGCGTGAAGGTGGCGTCCCAATTTATCGCGAGATCTTCGTTCGAACCTCCCGACAAATAGTGCAATAAGCATCGTCCTTCGAGCGTAACGCACGGACACACGAATGGAGCCGATGCCGTCCATACGCCGCATAATCCAAAGGCTTGGCGGACGAGCTGGAATTGAGCGGATCGCCCAGGACGCACAAGCTAAATGCTACGCGGAAATGTTGCGGCGAGCACTTCGCACGCGCGAACTTATCGATGAAGAAGTGTCCGACCTCATGGAGAGGCTACATCTGAGCGGCGCCTCTATTTCGCGGCTTAAGAGCGACCCGGTGGATTTTCTCTTGGGCCGCGCGCGAAGCGGTTATGAGATCAACGACCTGCTCTTGAGGTTGAATGTCGATCCGAAGACAGCTACGCCGAGCCGGGACGATATCAAACTTGCCGTCGCCAGGGCGACGCTTGAGGCCGTGTTCGAAATAAGGCACTCCGAAGGAGTGTTCGTAAATGTGCAACTCAACGACCAATTGATTGCCAGAATATTCGAAATGGCTGACGACTTGGAGATAGCGGCAGATATCGATTCATGGAGCGACGAAGAGTGGTCAAACCAACTGGCCAGGGCATATCGCCAAGTCGCCTCGTTGCCTGTGGTCGAAAAGCCTGAACACACTGCGGATGTTGTGCATTCCGCGAGCGCGTGGCTGGCGATCGAGCAGCTATTGCCGTATCAGCTCGCTATTCTTTTTTGGTTAGCCATCGAACCTCAGGCACGTTCAGCGCCCTTTCCAGCCAGCGTGGACGCGTCCCAAGGTGAAATTCCTCTGTCAATGTGTGAACCATTGCCTGACGTGCGCGGAGCAATGATGGTTTATGCATATATGGGGGATCCCCTCACGCCGAAGAGATATTCGGATTACTGCCTGCATGCCGCTGATGTCGTGAGATCGATCTCGAATCGGCGCCGGGATAGAGTTTCGAATCGCGCCTGAACCCGAACGCGACACCCATTTGACGGTCAGGTATCTATTGCCTTCGACACTGTGCCGATTGGACGTGAGCGGCGTGTCAGCCAATGGCCGCCTGCTGCGATTCCGAAATACCCAGGAATCATTCGCCTTCGAGGACGGACGCTATGAAGACTCCCAAACGTTCGCCCCACGCTTTGTCGGAACCAGAGTCTGGTTTGGGCCGAATTGCTCAGTAACGCCACACCTTTTTGGCAAGTACTCAATCTGGTTGCCGCCTGACCGCATCCTGGACGTAAACCTCTCGATCACCAATCTCCGCGAGGACGATCCCCGCGAGAAAGTGCAATTTCGCATAAGCCGAGCGATGCTTTATTAACGAGCCGGAGCCGCGGCCCGAAAAGCTCGCCTTTCTGGTTAGCCCGGACCATACACCAGTTCGATAGAATCGCGAGATTGGGTAGGCAAAAGGTGCCGGTAGCGACGCACCATCTCCTCGGATTGATGCCCGACCCAGGCATTGATGACTCTTTGATCTATTCCGCACGCCGCGCAATTCGAACAGAAGCTATGACGGAAAACGTGCCAACCGCGAAGCTTTTCAAAGCGCGTGGCACGAACCACTCTTTTCAAGTGGTCATGAGCTTCGTCAGGAGTAAGACCGGCCGGACTTGCGCGTAGTTTCTTTGAGCGTAGAACTTCGTTGCCGTGACAAAACGTATAAATGCCGCCCGGATGATTTTCAAGCCAGCATCTAAGAACGGATGCTAACTTTGAAGAGAGCGGAACCACGCGGCTGCTCTTTGTGCCGTGCATCGCGCTTTCGTTCGCGAATCTGCGCTGTCGACGAGCGAAGATCAATGTCGTCAATCTCGCATCTCAGGATCTCGCTTCGTCGCGCTCCCGTGTGGGCGGCAAACAAGACCATGGGGAAGAGAAAAGGATGCGACGCCTTCCTTTCTACGATTTGGAGAAGCTCTTCCACTTCTTCTAGCGACAAAAAAACAGCTTCTAAAAGTTTTGCCTCATAGCCCTGCGGCAGAGCGCCGCGCTGAATGCGGGCTTCCACCTCAGCTAGTGTGCGAAAAGGAAGCTTCGCTTCTAGCTTCGGATAGGCGAGGCCCCGGCCGGGAAAGCGACGCTTAATCTGTCCCATGTTCCGCGTCCAGTTCCAAATCGTCCTTAGGGTTACGATTTCTTTTTTGATAGTCGCTGGACTTATCTGTTTTCCAGAACGGGTCTTTTCTTGTGCTCGCCGATCGATATACCGCTGTAGGTCACCGCCGCAAAGCGATGCCGTATCGACTCGCTGGCCAATGATGCGTTCCAAGTGAGCTGCGTGAATGCGCATGCCTTCGATCGTTGATGTCTCCAAGGCCATGTCATTCGGGCGTTCGCTGTTCTCGAAGCGTCGAAGATAACCTTTTGCGAGATCGTGAAGAGTCAGGCGCGACGTAGCCCGCGGTCGGCCATACAACTTTCCATCGGACAAGAGATATTTTGCCAAATCGCCGTTTGCCGGAAGAGACAATCTGCCCCGTTCAAGTAGCCTGATATTCTCTTCCAAGCGAGCTGTGAGAATTTCAGCCTCGCGGCGGCTTCGGGTCTTGAGGGAGCGGTGATACCGCCGTTTTTGGAATCGAAAAGCGACGTGATAGAACCCGGATGGGTCCAGTTCGAGCCAGGGCATGATCGGAGCTCCAAGCGACTTTGAATGCTAGAAGTCGCCAACTCCGAAAGCAGCAGCGCATGTGCAACGCTTCTGCAATGAGTGCCCCGGATTTGCCCTGGGCCTCTTAGGCGATGCGGCCAATTGAAGACCGGCGCCCGCTGCTAAACCTTTAGCTGACAAGAACTACCGGAGGGGGGACTTGAACCCCCACGCCCTTGCGGGCACTGGATTTTGAGTCCAGCGCGTCTGCCAATTCCGCCACTCCGGCTCGGCTTGCCGCGCTACGCGGCGCCTCTATAAACCTACGGGGATTCGGCCCGGCGTCAATCCGTCGTCGTGCCTGGATTGATTGCCGGTCTGCAGCCGAACCCTGCGCAAAACTACAGCCCGAGCAGCGTGCGGAGTTTCTGGTCCACTTCGGCAATGGTTACAGCCGACAAACTGCCAAGACGGCGGACAATCGCGTGACCGTGGATCGTCGCCAGTTTATGGAGGCGGAGAAAGGACCTGGTCTTGAGCTTCGTCGCCTGGTGCACGCGCGTCGCCGGGTCGATGACAAGGTCCGATGCCAGGCAGCGACTGTGGAATCACCGACGAGACGTAGGCAACCAAGACTTCTTGAGTGGGGCCGAGCGGGCCGGTGAGCGTCAACACCGGCCGCAGCTTCATTCCTGGGGCGTCGCCAAACGGAAAGCTGGCGAGATAGATTTCATCCTGTTGGATCAACGGGCTCTCCGTCGGCCAGCGTGTAAACATCTTGACGTGCGTCGGCCAAGTCGTCGGCCCATTGCTGTTCGACGCCAGTCATCCAGGCGGCGCCCGCGTCATCCTCTTGCGAGCTCGCTGCGACCCACACCGTGACCGGTCCCGCCGGAATCGATCCGGGAACGACCGCCGACAGCCGATGTTGGTCGTCGACGTGTCCTTCGACTGGAATTGAGTTCATGGCCGGCCCCTTGAACCTGGCAATGCCCGCATGACGGCATGCACTCACGTCGAGCGTTTTGTCCCAATCCATCCTACCATGCGCCGGCCCTCGTGTAACGCCGGCAGCGGCCAGAGCGGCTGAAACGCAATGGCCGAAAGGAGACGGCGGCCGCGATCAGTATGCCACTTCGCCGCGGGCGAAGAGGCCGTCGAAGCCGAGGATGTTGGCGTCGTCGGTGCGCGACAGTCCCGGCGGCAAGTCTTCGCGCATGCCCAAGTCATGCCACGCCGACCAGAAATAGCCTGCCGAAAAGCTGGCGAAGCGGCCCACATTGGCCGTAGCGCCGAGTTCGATTTCTGTGACGGGCACAATCTGCGTGCCGCGGGTATGAGTAGGGGTGATCTCCAACACGACGCTGTTGTCGGTGCTCGAATCGACGTCGCCGACGAGCAACGACCAGTCGCCCTTGGCATAGGCGCTCAGGAACCCGCGGCGACCGATGTAGCGACGACCGAGCACGCCGAGGCGGGGGCCGAAGCCGTCGAAGCTGAGACGCGACGATGAGGAACCCAGCAGGGTTGCGTCGGCGCCGGGAACGGCGGTGAAGGCATTTACTTGGCGCGCCCATTCAACGTCGGCAAAGCGGACGCCGCCTTCGAGCCCGAGTTCCCATGACGGTTCCCAACAGGGTCGATTTCCGCTGGCGCATGTCGGACAGTTGCAACTCGCACCGCCGGCGGGCGCCGGATCCCCGCCCAGGTACAGCGATTTCGAGAAAGCCAGGTCGTAGGTCTTCACGTCAACGTTTGCGGAGCCGGTGACGTTGGCGCCGGTAACGGGGGTCAGGATGATGTTGTCGGCGGTGCTCTGGGCCGAAAAGCTGGCGTCGCTGGTCATGCGGGCGAAGTCGAACATGAGCGCTCCGCCCCAGTTGCTGAGAAAGACGCCGCCGTAAATGCTGTAGGAGGGGTCGTAGTCGAAATCCAGTTGCACATAGTCGCGGGATTGGGTTGCGTTGACGAAGTTCACATAGGCAAGCGCTTCGCTGAACGTGGCGCGGGCATCGATGAATTCCGCGCCGGCAACCCACTGCAGACCGCCATTTTTGAACAGGCGTTGGAAGGGCCCCAGGTTGGCCTGCGGCGACTGCATCGTCATGGCTGGTGCGCACGACATGCATTGCGGCTGGTACATGCCGTAGGGCGTGGGCGCCATCATGGGGCCGCCGCCGGTCCATCCCTGCGGGCCCGGAGTTTGGATTACCTCGGGCGACTGGTTGATGACGACCGGGGCGCTGGCGTCGGCGCCGGGCATATCGTCGAGGCGGATGGCGCCGTTGGGGTCCATCATCATCGCTTGAGGGCGGCCCACGGAGGGCGTGCACGCGACGGCGACGAGCGCCGCCAGGCAGGCGGCGATGTGGGCGTTGAGCTTCATGTCGCGACACGATGAGCCACGGGGCGCCGGCGCACCGGCGGCCCCAGCGGAAGTTGAGGCCGGAATAAATAGGCGGCCGGGCATGCGGCGTCAATATCCGTTGGGCCTCCGTTGACCGCTGAGCTTCGCCGCGTGCCAGCGGTAGAATGACGGCCATGGCTACTCCTCGCACGACGCCGCTCGACGCCCTCGATCTGCCGGCCCGGCTCGCCGCCGCGTGGCCGCCCGAGGCGTGGCGGGAGGTGCATGTGCTCGCCGCCGTGTCGAGCGGGGCTGATAGCATGGCGCTGGTCAGGGCGTTGGTCGAAGCCAAGCGGCGCACCGGCGGCGCTGGGCGAGTCTTCGCCGCCCATGTGAACCATGGCCTCCGCGGCGCCGAGAGCGACGGCGACGAGCACTGGCTCGCCAATGAGTGTCGGACGCTTGGCGTGCCGCTGGAGGTGCGGCAGACCGACGCCGCGGCGTTGGCAGCCGAAGCGAGGGACGGCCTTGAAGCAGCCGCCCGCGAAGCGCGCTACCAGTTGCTGGCGGCCATGGCCGAGGCCGCAGGCGCCCGTTTTGTGGCCACGGCCCACACGCGCGACGATCAGGCGGAAACGGCGTTGTTTCACCTGGTGCGCGGGGCTGGGCTCCGCGGGTTGGCAGGCATGCGGCGGCTCCGGCAGTTGTCGCCGAGCGTGACGCTGGTGCGACCGCTGTTAGATTGTACGAGGACTGAGCTGCGATCTTACCTCTATGCCATCGGCCAGGCGTGGCGCGAGGACCGCACGAACCAAGATTTGCACCACGCGCGCAATCGCATCCGCAATGAACTGTTGCCGTATTTGCGCGAGCACTTCAACGCCGACGCCGACGCGGCGATTGTGCGCACGGCGTCGTTGGCGGGCGAGGCCCAGGCGCTGGTCGAAGAGCTCGCCGTCCAACTGCTAGCGCGGTGCGAGCGACCCGGCGCCGGGGGCTTCACGCTGGCAGTGGCGCCGCTGGCGGGGCAGCCCGAGTTGCTCGTCGGCGAGGCGCTGCGGCTGGCGTGGCGGCGGGCCGGGTGGTCACAGCAGGCGATGACCTACGACTGGTGGCGGAAATTGACCCAGCTTGCCTTGTCGACCGACTTGCGCGGCGCGCTCAACTTGCCTGGCAACGTAGTGGCCCGACGCGAGGGCGACCTGCTGGTGCTAGCGCCGGCGGGGCAACTGTCTTGACCCCTTGCGCAGCCGCAACTACCATCCGCCGCCGAGTTTGCGTGCACGCTACGGATAGTGGCGACAGCGGCAGTGCGCACCCAAATCTTCACCCCGGCAAAAGGACTCGCTCGCCATCATCGCCCGACTCGTCAACGCGTGCTGGTATGTGTTCAAGCTGGCGGCCGGCATGGCGCTGGTCGCGGCCGCGGCCATCGGCGTGTACATGTACGTGCGGATGGATGACGAGATCCGCCGGCACATCGAGGCGATGCTCGCCGAGCGGTATCCGCAACTCAATGTGAGCGTGGGCGGGGCGCGGATCGTCGAAGGTCGGGGGATCGCCGTTTACGATCTCGCGCTGTCCGAGCCCGGCGCCGCGGGGCGCGACGGACCCCTCGTGCTCGTCGACGAACTGATGCTGGTGTGCAAGGTGGAGCTGGCGTCGCTGGTGCAGGGTGCGCCCGACGTGCGGCGCGTCGAGGTGAAGCATCCGCAGCTTCTGTTGCGGCAGGCCGCCAACGGGCGGTGGAATTTCGAGTCGCTGTTGCCGCTGAAGCCGTGCGGCGTTGCGCCGCCGCAGGTGGTCGTCCGCGACGGCGTCGCGTCGATCGCCGATGCTTCGACGGATCAACCTCTGCTGTTGCGGGAGATACAGTTAACGATTGACCCCACGGCGCCGCCCAGCGGCGAAGGAGCATGGCCATCGTTTCACGTCGACGGCACGATCGGCGGGCCGCACCTCAGGCGGGCGGAGATCCACGCGGCCGTCGACGGCGCCACTCGCCACTGCACGGCGTCGATGGCGCTGGACGACGTGCAAATCGGCGCCCCGGTGATGGCGTGGATTCGCCCCCATCTGCCGCCGACGGCGTGCGACACCGCTCTCACCGGACTTGTCGACGGCAAAGTGTCGCTCGCCTGGACATGCGGCAGCGGCGGCCCGCCCGAAGTGCACGCCGCCCTGGCGCTGCACGACGCCCGGGTCGACGACCCGCGACTGCCCCAACCGCTTACTGACGTCGCCGGCGCGATCGCCGTCGACGGCGACCAACAGACCGTCGAGCAACTGCACGGCAAGTGCGGCGCCGCGGCGCTGGCCATCAACGTGAACCGCATCGGCTGGGGCCCGGCCGCAGAGATTGCCCTTTCGGGCTCCATGGAAAACTTGCCGCTCGATGAAGGGTTGTACCAGGCGCTGGTCACCACGGGCGGGCGGGGCGACGGATTCGACGCCCGTTTTGCCCACACCCTGCGCGAGCAGTGGGACCACTATCGCCCGACGGGCGTCGTCGACGGCACGCTCCAGGCGCGGTTCGACGGCGTCACATGGAAACCGACGGCCAGGCTCGCCGGACGGCAACTGTCGTTCGAGTCCGACAAGTTCGCCTACCGGCTCACCGACGGCGCCGGCACGATCGACTTCACGCCGCCCGACGACAATCGGCCCGCGCTGCTGGCCATCAACATCGTGGCCACCGGCGGCGGTCAGCCGCTCTCCATCGTGGGCGAAGTCGTCGACCCGCGACCGCTGGCGGCGGGCTGGGTCGCGATCACGGGCGACCACGTCGAGATCGAGAAACGGATGATCGACGGCCTCGAGCCCAAGCCGCGTGAAGTGATCGCTTCGCTGAACCCCTCGGGGCGATTCAACTTTGGCTGGCGGATCGAGCGCCCCGCGCCTGGCGCTCCGCCGCGGACCTCGCTGCGGATGGAGCTGGTCGATGTGCGAATCAACTATGACAAATTTCCCTACCCCGTGCGCCGCATCTACGGGACCGTATTGGCCGAGGAAAACCAGTGGACCTTCCAAAACCTGGAATCGACGGGCCGACCGACCATTCGCTGCAACGGCACGCTCGGCCCTGGACCACAAGGCAGTGAGCTATCGCTACAAATCACCGCCGACGGCGCTCCGCTCAACGAAGAGCTGTTCGACGCGCTGCCGCTTGCCGTCCAACATGCCTGGCAGGAGTTGCAGCCGCGAGGCGAAATCGATTTGACCACTACGGTGAATTACCGGACGGGTCAGCCGAAGCCCAACATCACGGCTGTCATCCGACCTCGGCGGGAGTCGGCCCAGTTTCGGCCCACGTTCTTCCCCTATCTCATGGAGCAGGTGGCCGGCACGATTACCTATGAGGACGGCAACGTGACGCTCGCCAATCTGGAGGCCCATCACGACCGCACGACCATTCGCACCAACGGCGCGGCCAACTTCGCGGTCGACGGCGCATGGAATGTCCAGCTCACAGGTCTCACGGTCGATCGGCTCGCGCCCGCCCAGGACTTGCTTTCGGCGCTGCCCAAGCAGTTGGGCAAACTGATCGATCGGCTGCGGCCCACTGGCAACTTCTGGCTTTCCAACGGCGCTCTGTCCTTCCGCAAGCCCGCCTCGGAGATCGCCCCTCTGGAGACGGAGTGGGACGTGCAGCTTGATTGCCACCAGACCGATCTGCAGTGCGGCATCGATCTGCAAAACATCCACGGCGCCGTTCGGCTGCGCGGTCGCAGCGACGGCGTCCGAAGCTACAGCGGCGGCGAGCTCGCGTTGGAGACCGTCACGTTTCAGGACGTGCAGTTCACCAACGTGCGCGGCCCGCTCTGGATGGACGAAACGCGGTGCCTCTTGGGTCGCTCGGCCGCCAGCCAGTTGCAGCAGGCCGAGCGACATTTGAATGGAACCGTGTACGGCGGATCGGCGGCGATCGACGCCTGGGTGACGTTCGACAATCTTCCCAGCTACAGCGCTCAGGCGCAGGTCGTGGGCGCCGATCTCAATCGAGTGGTGGTCGAGCGGATGGGCAGCCAGCAGCAGTTCGGCGGCAAGCTCGACGCCGAGCTGCGGGTCGACGGCAACGGCTACAAGGTCGAGTCGCTCGTGGGCGCCGGCGCCGTACACATCCGCGACGCCGACATCGGCGAGCTTTCGTTGCTCGTGAGCTTGCTCAAAGTGCTGAAGCGCGGCAAGGTCGATACCTCGGCGTTCAACCAGTGCGAGATCGCGTTCCAACTACAGGGCCGGCACATTTACCTCAAGCAAGTCGACTTCCTCGGCGACGTCGTCAATCTTTACGGCGTGGGCGAGACCGACTTCGATCAACAATTGAAGCTCGTGTTTTCGCCGTCGGTCGGGCGCAGCGACTTCTACTTCCCGATGATCAAGAATCTCGTCGGCCAGGCCAACGGGCAAATCATGAAGATGTACGTGACCGGCTCGCTCGCCCAGCCGCAGGTCACGCGGGAGGCGTTTCCGGGCATCAACCAGATGTTGCAGCAAATCCGTGCGGACCTGGAAGACCCGACGGCGGCGGCGGCCCAGCGGCAGGCGCAACGCGCCGGCGTCTATGGCACGCTGCCGGGAGTGCAGTAGAGTTAATCGGCGTCGCTGCGGGGCGCCACATCAGTTCGGAGAAGCACCATGAACGTTGCCGCGACGACTGGAGCGCTGGGCAGCGCGGCTGGGGCGCCGTTGTCGCAGACGGCCGGCGCCGAGACGGAGCGCACGCAAAAGGAATCGGCCGCTGGCGAGCGGCTCGTAGACGCCCAGAACAAGAGCGAGCGGGCCTCGGGCATTGGCGAAACGCAAGAAGACCAGCAAACCGCCGAGCGCGACGCCGATGGTCGGCGGCTCTGGGAAGGGCCCGCCAAGAAAAAGGCTGCCGATCCAGAAGAACCTACCGTCGACCGTCGCGCCAAGGACCCCACCGGCATGAGCGGCAACGAACTCGATTTGACGGGGTGACCCGCCACAACGCATTTGGCCGCCGCGCCCCAACGCCTTACAATGCCCACACGCGCTCCATCGGTGTTAGCCGACATCGTTTCGATGCCGTGTCCGCGCCGCAACAACATACCACTGCCACGGCATCGAAACGATGCCGGCTAACGAGGGCGCCACTACCGGCGACGTCCATTCTCGCACCATGAAATTCACCAAGATGCACGGCGCCGGCAACGACTATGTGTACGTCGATTGCTTCGCGCAACCGACGCCCGCCGATCCGCCGGCTCTGGCCCGCGCGATCGCCGATCGGCACACTGGCGTGGGCGGCGACGGGATGATCCTCATCTGCCCGGCCCAAGGCGCCGACGCTGAGATGCGGATGTACAACGCCGACGGCTCCTACGCGGAAATGTGCGGCAACGGCATCCGTTGCGTCGCCAAGTACGTGCACGATCACGGCCTGGCCCGCGGCGACTCGCTGCGCATCGTCACCAACGGTACCCCCTACGATTTGGAGTTGGAGCTGCGCGAAGGAAAGGTCGAGCGAGTTCGCGTGGACATGGGCGAACCGCTGTTCGACGCGGTAAAAGTCGGCACGACCTTGCCCGGCAACCCGCCGCTAGAGGCGCCGCTGGTGATTTGCGACCGCACCCTGGCCGTCACCTGCATGGCGATCGGGAACCCGCATTGCGTGACGTTCGTCGAGGCTGTCTCCGACGAGCTGGTGCACGGCATCGGCCCGCGCATCGAGCACGACGCCCACTTTCCCTTTCGGATCAACGTGGAGTTCGTCGAAGTGCTCAACCGGGAGACCGTCCGGCAGCGCACCTGGGAGCGCGGCTCCGGCGAGACATTGGCGTGCGGCAGCGGGGCCTGCGCGGTATGCGTCGCCGGCGTGTTGACCGGCCGCACCGAGCGGCAAGTCACGGTCAAGCTGCTGGGCGGCGACCTGCAGATCGAGTGGAACGAAGAGGACAACCACGTTTACATGACCGGACCCGCCGTCGAAGTCTTCAGCGGCGAGTGGCCTTGAACCCAGTACAAGTCACTCCGAGGTCCGCCGAGGAGTCCGCGTAACCTCGTCAGGCAGCGCGGACCCCTCGGGGGACCTCGGGGTGACAGGCGCAAGACAGCTTAACAAGGAAGTTACGCATGACGGACCGGACGCCCCCCTGATGCGCTGCGCCGGCATGATAACCGCCGCGGGCCTTCGCGGCTGGATGAGCACGCTCGACTACCGGGCGCTGTACTTCGATCCCTCGGTCGACGGCGTCTACCGCTCACGCGGCACGCGGATCTACGTCTTCTGGCACGAGTACATCCTCGTGCCGCTGTACATCCGCGGGAATTGCAACCTGACGATGCTGCTGAGCCGGCATCGCGACGCCGATATCCTGGCCAGCGTCGCGCACTTCATGGGGCACGAGTGCGTGCGCGGGTCGACCGCCCGCGGCGGCGCCGCCGCGATGATCGAACTGGCGCAAAGGGCGCGACATGCACGTCGCCATCACGCCCGACGGCCCGCGCGGGCCGCGGCGCCGGCTCGCCGACGGGCCGATCTTTCTTGCCTCTCGGCTGGGGCTGCCCATCGTACCCTTGGGCTTCGGATACGACCGGCCGTGGCGAGCCAAGAGCTGGGACCGTTTCGCCGTCCCCCGGCCTTGGTCACGGGCGCGCTCGATCGTCGGGCCCGAGGTGCGCATTCCGCGCGATCTCGACCGGCACGGCATGGAGCTGCATCGGCAAGCCATCGAACGACTGTTGAACGACTTGACGGCGGAGTCGGAAGCCTGGGCCGCCAGCGGCGAACAGCGCACGGGCTCCGTACCCGCTCAACGCCAAGGCCGCGTCCTCGGCGACGCCGGCGTATACGACGCCACAAGACTGGAATTGGTTGGGGTGGCACGCCCTGAGGTCTGCCGAAGGGCGTGGGCGCCGCGTGTCCCAGTTCAACCACGCCCTTCGCAGACTCAGGGCGTGACACCCATGGGCGGCGCTCAAACTGTCAAACCGCGACGGTTAAGCGCATAACCAATTCGCGGTTCTAACATTGGCGAGCCACAGACGCCCCGCCGGGCGCGGCCTACAAAGCCCCCCGGCGGCTGGCGTACAATGACGGCGAACGCCGCCGCCAATGCCGATCGCCCATGCCTGTCCCCTTAACTCCCGCCGCGCCGCCCGCTCAAGGCGTGCTGACGGTCTCGCAGCTCACGGCGCTTTTGAAGGGCGTCGTCGAGCAGCATTTCGAGTCCGTGTGGGTCGCCGGCGAGATTTCGAACTTCTCCCAGCCGCAGTCGGGGCACTGTTACTTCACGCTGAAGGACGACAACGCCCAGCTCCGCGCCGTGCTCTGGAAGGCCACGGCCTCGCGGCTGAAGCTCAAGCTTCACGACGGGCTCGAAGTGGTCTGCCGGGGGCGGCTCGACGTGTATCCGCCGCGGGGCAGCTACCAGCTCGTCGTCGACGAGCTGCAGCCCAAAGGCTTGGGCGCCCTGGAACTGGCGCTGCGGCAGCTTCGCGAGAAGCTCGCCAAGGAAGGGCTCTTCGCCGCGGAGCGCAAGCGGCGGCTACCCGCCTTTCCGCGGCGGATCGGCGTCGTGACCAGTCCCACCGGGGCGGCGATTCGGGATTTTCTTCAGGTCCTAAGTCGGCGCTGGCGCGGCGTCGAGGCGCTCATCTTTCCCGCACGCGTACAGGGCGATTGCGCTGCGGATGAAATCGTCGCCGCCATCCGCACGGCCAACCGCGTCGCGCCGCGGCTCGACGTGCTGGTTCTGGCGCGCGGCGGCGGAAGCCTCGAAGACCTGTGGTGTTTCAATGAGGAACAGGTGGTGCGGGCCATCGCCGCCTCGCGCGTCCCGACGGTGTCGGCCATCGGCCATGAAATTGACGTTACGCTCGCCGACCTCGTGGCCGACGTACGAGCGCTCACCCCCAGCGAGGCGGCCGAGCGAGTCGTCCCGTCGGCCGAGGAAGTCATCGGCCGGGTACGCAACCTGAGCGTGCGGATGCGCACTGCGATCACGACGCAGTTGGCGCAGCATCGCCGGCGGCTTGAAGCGCTCGCCACTCGCCCCGTCGTGCTGCGGCCGAAAGACGCCGTGCTGATGCGCACGCGCCGCATCGACGAACTGTCGGTGCGTTTGCACGCCGCCGCAAACGCCCTGGTCGCCGGTCGCCGCAGCGCACTCGCCGCTGCCGCGGGCAAGCTGGAGGCGCTCAGCCCGCTGGGAGTTTTGGGGCGCGGCTACAGTCTCACATTTGCCGAGGACGGGGATCGCCTGATCACGTCGGCTGACCGACTCCGCGTCGGCCAGCGGATCGTCACCCGCTTCCAGCGCGGCACGGCGATCAGCCGCGTCGAAAGCATCGACGCGAAACCCGGCGCCGACGCCCCAAGTCCCGATGGGATCAGGCGTTAGCCGGCATCGCCTCGATTCCGTGGTCGCCGCGTCGCCCCGAACGCGGCATCGAGACGATGCCGGCTAACACGAGGATACTCGTACGGATTGACGGCCGGCGACGTGGGCGGCGGCGCCGAGTATGATAGTCAGCGGAGTGAACCTTCATGGGCAAGAAGAAACCCGCCGCCACCGACGATGCGCTGTCGTTTGAGCAGTCGCTCGAACAGCTCGAGCAAACTGTCGCCAAACTCGAAGGCGGCAAGCTGGGCCTCGCCGAGTCGCTCTCCGCGTACGAGCATGGCGTTAGCCGCCTCAACGGCTGCTACCAGATGCTTGCCGCCGCAGAACGGCGCATCGAGTTGGTGCAGAGCGTCGACGCTGAGGGAAAGGCGAAGACCCAACCCTTCATCGACGACGACGGCGACGACCTGGCGGAAAAAGGCGCTGCCCGCAGCCGCCGTCGCACTGCCGGCAACGCCGAGCGATCGCGGCCCGACGATGAATCGAGTCTGTTCTAGCACTGCCATGGCGACCGCTCCCAAAGCCCCAGAAACCGTCACGGTCGTCTCGCACCGCGACCTCATCGAAGCGGCGCTCGTGAAGTCCCTGGCGTTCGGCTCGGGATGCCCATCGCACCTGGCCGAGGCGATCCGCTACTCGCTGTTGGCGCCGGGTAAGCGGCTGCGGCCGCAACTGACCCTGTCGGCCGCCGAGGCCTGTGGCGGCGCAGTTAACGACGCCATGCCCGCTGCGGTTGCCGTCGAGATGGTGCATGCTTATTCGCTGGTGCACGACGACCTCCCGGCGATGGACAACGACGACCTGCGCCGCGGCCGGCCGACGTGCCACCGGCAGTTCGACGAGGCGACGGCGATCCTGGCCGGCGACGCACTCTTGACGAGGGCATTCGAAGTGATGGCCGCCGAGATCGAGCCGCCCCAGCGCGCCGCCCGCTGCTGCGCCGAGCTGGCCCGAGCGATTGGCGCCGGCGGGATGGTGGGCGGGCAGGCCGACGACCTCGCCGCCGAGTTTCGCCACATCGGATTGGCGCGGCTGCAGTCGATACATCGCCGAAAGACAGGCGCCTTGTTCGGGGCCGCGATCCAACTGGGCGCCATCGCCGCCGACGCCTCGCCCGAGCAGCGCCAGTGGCTGGCGGCGTACGGGGACAACCTGGGACATGCATTTCAAATCGTGGACGACTTGCTCGACGTTTCCGGCGAAGAAGGCCGCGTGGGAAAGCGCCTGGGCAAGGATCGGAAGCGGGGAAAGGTAACTTACCCTGCCCTGTTGGGCGTCGAGGAAAGCCGCCGCCGCGCGGCGGAGTTGATCGAGCAAGCCTGCCGGGCGCTTGTGCCCTTCGGAGATCGGGCCGGTGCGCTGGTCAGCCTCGCCGAATTCGTGGCCCTGCGAAGTCGTTAGAAGTCGCCAAGCTCGCGAGGCGCAGGCGACATCTTCGCGCGCCGCGGCGCTCGCTGCGGCCGTAGTCCGAGAGCCGAGCCGCTATCGCGGCTCGCTGTGCCCGGTGGTATCCTCACGAGTATGCCGCCCTCGCCCATGCAACTGCCGTCTTCAGCGCGACCCGCGCCATCCTCATGGTCGACGGCAGCCGGCCCGCGCTGGCCGCTCGAGCCGCCGACCTGCGCGCGGTCATTGAACAGCACCTCGACGTCGCGGCGACGGTTTACGATTTTGTCGCGCCCTTCCCGACGACCAAAGCAGATTTGGTCGTCGTCTTCGGCGGCGACGGATCGATGTTGCGGGCCGCGCGGCAAATGGGCTTTCACCAAGTCCCCGTCCTGGGCGTCAACCTTGGCCGCCTCGGCTTCCTCGCCGACGTGCAGCCCGACGAACTCGACGAAGTGCTGCCGCACGTCGTGGCCGACGAGCACCAGGTGGTACGGCACCTGATGTTCGAATGCTCGGTGCATCGCGGCGGCCGCGAGCAATCCCGCACGCTGGGGTTGAACGAGGTCGCGGTGCTAGCAGGTCCGCCGTTCTCGCTGATCGAGGTCGAGCTTTACGTTGACGGTGAACTGGCGACGACTTATAGTTGCGACGGTTTGATCGTCAGCACTCCGGTCGGTTCGACGGCGCACAACCTCGCGGCCGGCGGGCCGATCCTGCAAAAGAGCTTGCAAGCGTTCGTCGTCTCACCGATTTGCCCGCACACGCTTACCAATCGGCCGGTCGTCGACGCGGCCGACCACGTGTACGAGCTGGCCGTGCCGGCGCCGAACGAAGGGACGTCGCTGGTGATCGACGGCCAGATGGTCGCCCAGCCCACGGCCGAGGATCGCATCCGCATCGAGCGCAGCAGTGCGGAGTTTCAGCTCATTGAGGCGCCCGGCCGCGGGTACTACCGGACGCTTCGCGAAAAGCTGGGATGGGGCGGGCGGCTTGAAGTTGAGTTGATGAATTAATAGTTAGCCCCGCGGTCAGTGACGGGGGGCTAAATGGGTTGCAAGAGCGGCGCAAGGAGCGCGGTCGATGAAACTCTCGAAGATTCTTGCAGGCGGCGTGGCCCTCTTGCTGGTCGTCCCCGCGCTTTGTTTCGCGGCTGAAACGTCGGCGCCCGTCTCGTCCAACGCGGCCGACGGCAAGTACCTGCTTCAGTACAAGTTCGCCATGGGCGAGGTGCTTCGCTACCAGGTAAAGCACGCGACCAACGTGCGCACCACGATCGACACGACGACCCAGCAAGTCGAGTCACACAGCGATTCGGTGAAGGCCTGGAAGGTGACCGATGTGCTGCCCAACGGCGAGATGGAGTTCGTCCATCTCGTCGAATCGGTGAAGATGACCAACCGCGCGCCCGACCAGCCGGAGAACAAGTACGACAGCACGGTCGATAAGACGCCCCCGCGCGGGTTCGAGCAGGCGGCTCGGAGCGTGGGCGTGCCGCTGGTGGTGGTGCGCATCGCGCCGAATGGCGAGGTCGTCCACCGCGAAGAAAAGCTACCCCAGCCGCAGCACACGGCAGACATGCCGATCACGCTCGAACTACCCAAACAACCCGTGGCAGTCGGCGAAAAATGGGACCACGCCTACGACGTGCCGGCCAAGCGTCAGAGCGGCGCCAAGATGCAAGTGCGCACCCGCCGCGTATGCCAGCTCCGCGAGGTGCGGGGCGGCGTCGCGTCGATCGACGTCGAATATCAGATTCTCACGCCAGTCGACGCTTATGTGCGCGCCCAGCTCATCGAACGCTTGACCGACGGTACAGTCCGCTTCGACCTGGCGCGGCCGCGTCCTCGAGCAGGAGCAAAACGTCGACAAGCGCGTGCTGGGCTTCGCCGGCAAGGCCAGCAGCATGCACTTCGTGGCGCGGCTGCAGGAGCGGCTGATCGATTCCTCGCCCAAGGGCGACGTTCAAACCGCAAGCGCCGCCAAGCCAGCCTCCAAGTGAGGCTGCGGAGCGAATCTCGCCGATGATCCTCGCAGCCGAAACTGTTCAGTACATCACCCAGCAATACGGACTGGGGCTGGGCGGCGCGATTGCCGTCGTGTGCTCGTGGCAGCGCAACCGCTCGATTTTTTGGGCGATCATCGCCGGTTTGCTGTCTTGGTTTTACGTCATCTATTTTGCGCTGACGCGGCAACCGGGCGAGACGCGTTAGGCGAGTGGAGCGCCGCGCTCCGCTGCGGCGGACCTCCGCGTCGCGGCTAACAATGCGGCAGGCGGTCGGCTTACCCCTCCACTTCGTGCACGATAACGATGTCGTGCACGCCGGCGGCCATCTCGTCGCCGGCGGCCAGGTGCGAGCCGCCCACGATCACCACGCGGTCGCCTGGTTTGGCGAGGCCCGCGCTGCACGCCCAACCGTCGGTATGGCGAATGAGCGCCTCGATGTCGCGGGCTGGCGCCCCGCGCAGCGGCGTCACGCCCCAGTAGAGGCACATCCTGCGCAGCGTGGCCTCGTTGTCGCTGACGCCTACGGTAGGCACCACGCTGCGCTGCTGGGAGAGGGCCAGCGCCGTGCGTCCCGAATGGCTAGCCACGACAACGAGCTTCGCGCCCAGCACGTGCGCCATCGTGCCGGCGCCGCGGACTACCGCGCGGGTGATCTCCTGCAAGTTGTCGGCCTTGGGTCGCGACATCTCCCGCGGCGGCGCCCCGTCATGCTTGCCTCGGTGGCCAGAGCGATCCGGTCCATCATCTCCACGGCCTCGCGCGGGTGCTTGCCCACCGCCGTCTCGCCCGAGAGCATGCAGGCGTCGGCGCCATCGAGGATGGCGTTGGCCACGTCGGTCGCCTCGGCCCGCGTCGGCCGCATCGATTCGTGCATGCTTTCGAGCATCTGAGTGGCGATGATCACCGGCTTCTGCAGTTCCTGGCAGACGCGGATGATCCGTTTCTGTTCCATCGGCATCTGGGCCACGTCGATTTCGACGCCCAGGTCGCCGCGGGCCACCATCACGCCGTCGGCGGCCGCGACGATGGCCTCGAGTTCGTCGAGCGCCTCGCGTTTCTCGATCTTGGCCACCACGCCGGCGTCTGACCCGCGCGACGCAAGAGCTCCTTCAACTCACTCACTTCCGCTGCCGAGCGGACGAAGCTTAAACTCACATAGTCGACGCTCGCCTGGGCGGCCCACAAGGCGTTCGTGCGGTCTTCGAGCCCAATGGCCGGGGCGCTCAGCTTCACGCCGGGCAGGTTGATTCCCTGGCGACTGCGGATGACTCCTCCCGCCACGACGCGCGCGCGTGCTCGATTGCCGGCTATTTCGGTCACCTTCATGGCGACCGCGCCGTCGGCGAGCATCACCAGATTCCCGACGGCTAGCTCGCCGACGAGCGGCTTGTAGGTCGACGTCAGCTCGTTGGGCGCCATCGGCGCGCCGGAGACGAAGAAGAATTCATCGCCCACGTTGCAATTGATCATTCCCCCGGCGATCTCGCCCAGCCGAATCTTCGGCCCCGCCAGATCCACGAGAATCGCCAGCGGCTGGTTCAGCTCGTCGCTCAGCTCGCGAATGCGGTCGATCATCGGCTGCTGCGCCTCGGGCCCGCCGTGAGCCATGTTCAGCCGAAACACGTCGGCGCCGGCCAGGACCAGGTCGCCCAGCTGCTCCGGCTCGCGGCACGCCGGTCCGACCGTTGCCACAATCTTGGTGCGAGCCCAACCTGCGTAGCGTTCGCCGGATTGCATGAAGGCCATTGTGGCCCCTGGACGGCGTGTTGAGAATACGATCAATTGGCCGCGGATTTCTTCAGGGTGGCACGCCCTGAGTCCTCGAAGGGCGTGGTCCAGACGCATATGCCGAACATGCCCTTCGGAAGACCTCAGGGCGTGCCACCCCGTCAATGACATTGGAATTCATGCCCAACTCCTACTGGCAAGACAAAGTCTGCGCCGTGACCGGCGGCTCTTCGGGCCTGGGGCTGGCGATAGCTCGCGCGCTGGCCGAGCGCCGAGCCAAGGTAATCGTCGTCGCCCGCAACAAAGCGCCCTTGGAAGCGGTTGCCGTCGAGTTGCGGAACATCGGCGCCCACGTCGCCGCCGTCGCCGCTGACGTGACGCGACAGGAGGACGTCGATCGCGTCGCGTCGACCATCGCCGCCGACTTCGGCCGCCTCGATTTCCTCTGCAACGCCGCCGGCCGCAGCGGTCGCGGGGCGATCCTCGATACGACGCCCGAAGATTTCCAGCAACTCATCGACGTGAACCTGTTGGCGACGGTCCGCACCACTCGGGCGTTGGCGCCCAAGCTGCTCGAAAGCCGCGGCCACCTCGTGAACATCGGCTCGCTGGCGAGCAAAGTGGCGCCGCGCTACATGGGCGCCTATCCGGCGAGCAAGTTTGCCGTGGCGGCGTACACGCAGCAGTTGCGATTGGAGCTTGGTCCGCGGGGGCTCCACGTGATGCTGGCGTGCCCCGGGCCGATCGCCCGCGACGAGCCGACGCCGCGCTACGTCGCCGCAGCCCCCGGCGTCCCCAACGCCGCCCAGCGCCCGGCGCGGGGGCCAAGCTACGGGCGATCGATCCGCACCGCCTGGCCGCGGCGATTCTCGACGCCTGCGAGCGCCGTCAGCCGGAGCTGGTGATGCCGGCCAAAGCCCGCTTCCTCTTCGCTCTCAGCGCCCTCTCGGCACGGTGGGGCGACTGGCTGCTGCGTCGCTCGACGGGCGGATGACCGTCGGCGATCACAACATGCTGGGCGTAGGATTGTGATCGACCTCGCCGGCGTCCTCATCGGTTAGCGGCTCGGTCGAATGCTCCCACGCATCGTAACTGGCCAGGGCGCTTTTCTGCTCGAACTTGCCGCGCTGGGGGCCGTCGCTCGACAGCGTCGCCCACCGCACATAGGACAAGAGCTGCGCCTCGGAGCCGAAGGTGGCCACGAGTCGCCGGGCGCCGCCTCGCTTCGATCCATAAAGGTAGTGCATAACGAGTTGCCCCGACGGCGCTGCGAAGGATGGAGCTCAAAAGAGTGTATGGTCGACGGCGACGGCGAGCAACCAACCACACGGCGCTGGGCCAACAGAAAAAGGGTCCGGTTGGCTCTGCGAGGTTGCCAACCGGACCCTTTCGTTCGTCCCGACTCGCCGCTGCCCGTGACGGGTGATGATGCGCGATACATCGGCGCTCTCGTGCGAGGATGCGACGCCTGGGTCGAAATTTCGGCGGCGGGGGGATCGCCGCGAAACTTCAACGCGTCGAAGGACGCCGAACCTTAGATGCACACGTCGTGCCGAAACCACTCGGCCCAGTAAATGGCGGCACGGCCGCGCCGAGCATGTAGTTCTTACACAAAGCACCCGATCGGCGGTCGCGGTCGGCTCCACGCTGCTAGCGCACCGCGCAGCGCCTGCAGCGCCAGCGCCAGCACGCCGACGGCGGCCAGGACGGTCTTGGCGTGCTCGCCCCAGGTGCGATTTGCGCCGCTGGCGGGGAGCACGGCGGCGGCAAGGGGCGACGGCGCCGCCGCCGCGGGCGCCGAGCGCCAGCCCTCCGGACCTGCGGGCTGAGGCGAGATCGTCGCAGGCGTCCACAGTTCCGCTGCCGGGTTAGCGACGCGGCGGCGGTCGGCGGCCACAGCCGTTTCGGACTGCGACGCCGCTGCCTCGCGGGGCGGCGCAACGGCGTCGTTTAGCCCGGCGCCCTCGAAATTCGGCGCCACCGGGCTTTGCACCAGGGCGTTGTCCGCGGCCCGGCCAATATCCGGCGCCAGCGTCGCCAAAAACGACCCGACCCGGCCGCCGAAGCTCCCGAGCGTAGTTCCGCCGCCGGCGCCGAACAGCACGCCCGCCAGCTCGCCGCGCTCGTTGAAGATGGGCCCCCCCGAGTCGCCTTGCCGGGCCTCGACGTCAAGCTCGACCATGTGCTGGGGCAGGTCGAGCTTGGGGGCGTAGTACTGCGTGCAGCGGCCGGTGGCGGCCCGGTACTGCCCCTGGCCGTAGCCGCAGATGGTGAGCTGGTCGCCGGGCTGGGGCGCCGCCGTGGCGATCGGCACTGGCGGCGTCGGCGGTCGCCAGATCACCAGCGCGGCGAGATCCCAGTCGCGATCGACCTTGAGCGCCCGCGCCTTGGAGCGAAAGCCGTCGGGAAAGATCACTTCGATGTCGCCCGTCCCGTCGCGCACCACGTGCCAGTTGGTCACAACCAGGCCGAACTGGTCGCGGGCGTCCACGAGCGTACCGCTGCCGAAAGAGGTGGCATTGCCCTCGGGCACAACGATCCGAGCAACCGCCGGGTGCGGCCGGTCGGGCACGAGGTGCGTCCCGGTCGGATAGGGCGTGGAGGTCGCGCGCGCCGCAACGGCTGGCGCCAGCGCCAAGCTCAGCAGCGCCTTCCAGATTGTTCGGGGAAGGAGCGTGCTCACGACGGCTACCGGGGCTTCGAGGAATCCACGGCGCTGACCGACCGCGAGGTTTCGTTGGCGACAATCAGCCGCAGAAGCCGGGCGCGGAGCTGGGCGACGGCGTCTTCGCGCGGCGGTATAGGCTCCTTGCCGGCGGCGCCAGTCGACCGCGACCGCGACGTTTGGGCGTGAGGCGCGGGCGAGGCGGCGTGCGGTTCCATGGCAATCCCTTTTCATCACGCAGCGATCGGTCGGCCGCCGCGCAGGTCTTCGTCCCGCGGCGGAAAGTCGCGACCGTCGTTGTACAGGAGCTTCAATCGCCGCAGCTCGGCGCGGAACGCGCTCTCGGCCAGCTTGGTGAGCGTCAACCGCGCCGGCGATCCGGCCAGGTACACCGCCGCGTCGCGGGCTTCGTCGAGGATATCTTGCGGCAGGTAAAGCGTGGCGCGGACCTTAGGCAAAAAGCGATCGGACATCGAAAGCTCCGCGGACTGCGACCTGCAAGCTTCACCCAAATGGCATCGACCGAACGTCGGCGCCTGCATCAAACGTCTGACGTTTCGCTGCGCAGCTTCGCCAGTCGCTGCACGCGGAATGACGGCGGCGACGGGCGCAACCGGCAGAGTTTGCCAACCGCGACGAGCGCCACGGAAAAAAGAATGCTCCTGTCCCCTCCCCTCGACGGGGAGGGTTAGGGAGGGATGCGGAACGAGTGATAATCAATCTCGATGCACGTCCCCCCTTACCGACGCTCCCCGCCGAGGGGAGGGAGCCGGAGCGGAACTCGCCTCCGCCGCAAGCATTGCCGCGACCAGCCCCTCGGTCGTGTAGCGCGACGCTACGGCGGCCGTCGGGAAACCCGCGTCGGCAAGCATGCTGGCTGTGAGCGGGCTGATGGCGGCGAGCTTGGCCGAGGCCAGATCGTTGCCAAACATACCGACTAGGGAGCGCGCGATCGCGGAGCTGGTCACGGTAATCCAGTCGATCCGCCCCCCGGCCAGCGCCGCGGCGACTTCGGGATCGGCCGCGGCCACGTCGCGGCTTTCGTAAGCCACGGCTTGGGTCACTTCAGCCCCGGCGGCGGCGAGCGTTTCGGCCAGCGCCTCGCGACCGCGGCTGCGCGCGCACCAGCAGCACACGCTGGCCACGCGCTGCGGGCAGCAGCGACGCGGCGAGCGCTTCGGCGCGATACTCCTCGGGCTGTGCGTCGGCGCGGAGGCCGTGGTCGGCCAGGGCGGCGGCCGTCGCGGGCCCGATCGCCGCCAGTTGCACCGGTCCGAGCGCACGCAGATCGCGGCCTTGCTGGGCGAGTCGCTCCAGGAAAAATTGCACGCCGTTGGCGCTGGAGAATGCAATCCACTGGAAATCGGCCAAACGCTCAATCGCCGCATCGAGCGCCGACCAGTCGCGCGGCGGACCGACTTCGATCGCCGGTTGCATGAGCACCGCGGCGCCGAGGTCGTCGAGTCGCTCAGCCAGCGCGTCGGCCTGATGCACGGGCCGCGTCACCAGCACTGTGCGGCCAGACAGCGGGCGCGCGGCGAACCAGTCGACGGCCGACCGTCCGCGCACCGACTCGCCGACAATCACCACTGCCGGCGGCCGAAGCTGGCCCGGCGCCAATACTCGCGGGAGTTCGGCCAGCGTGGTAATGATGGTCTGCTGCTGCGCAAGCGTCGCGTGTCGCACGACGGCCGCGGGCGTGTCGCCCGGCTTGCCGTGGGCTACAAGCGCCGTCGCCCACTCAGGCGCGCTGGTCACGCCCATATAAAATACGAGCGTGCCCGGAAATTGCGCGAGCCCCGCCACGTCAAGCGGCATGCCGTCCTTGTCGCGGCACTCCTGACCGGTGACGAAAGCCACGCACGAGGCCAGTTCACGGTGCGTCAGCGGCACGCCCGCGTAGCTGCTCGCCGCCAGCGCCGCCGTCACGCCAGGGACGACTTCATACGGCACGCCCGCCGACTCCAGTGCGGCGATCTCTTCGGCGGTGCGTGCGAAAACAGCCGGATCGCCGCCTTTGAGTCGGACCACTGTGCGCCCGGCGCGGCCGCCGCGATCATCCGATCGTTGATTTCCTGTTGTTCGACGATCCGCCCGTGCCCATGGCGGCCCAGGCACACAAGTTCGGCGCCCGCGCGAGCCCACTGGAGGATGCGCGGATTGACGAGGTAGTCGTAGATCACCAAGTCAGCCTCCGCCAGCCGGCGCTGGCCGCGCAGCGTCAGCAGCCCAGGATCGCCGGGGCCGGCGCCGATCAGGTAGGCTTTGCCTGTAGGCTTGCTCATTGGTCAGTCAGCACAATCGCGCCGGCCCGCGGCCCCGGGCTCGTTGTGGGCGTCCCCCCTAGTGCTAGAATACAAGCGGTGCTGGGGCGTGCGTAGCAGGAGTCCTGACTAGCGACACACTTTGCGATCGCATGCCACTGGTCGTTCCACGGAACAGTCGATTGTAGGCTCGGCATGGCGACCGATCCGAAGACCGCCGCTCAACCGGCCCCGCGTGGCCCCGCGCCCGTCGCGCCGGCGGTGCGCTCGCGGCTCCAGAAGACCTTCGAGCACGCTCAGCGGTGCGTGGAGAAGGACGACTTCGACTACGCCCATCAGCTTTTCACTCAGTGCGTGGCAGAGGATCCGGCCAACATCATCTACCTGCCGGCCATGCTGGCGAATTTGCAGAAGAAATACCGCAACAATAAGAAAGGCGCCAAGCTCGCGGGTCTGAAGATCAAGAGCCACCGTATGGCGCTCGCCAAGGCGGCCAGCAAGGGCGAGTGGCTGGCGGCGTTTCAGGCCGGGTGCGCGGCGTTGGCCCTCAATCCGTGGGACATCCCCACGCTGCTGGCGATGGCCTCGGCGTGCAATGAGCTGCACATCGACGAGTGCCAGTTGTACTACCTGCGGTGGGCGCTCGACGTCGATCCGAAAGACCCGGCGGTTAACCGGCAGGCCGCGCAGGCCCTGCAGCGAATGGGGCAGTTCGACCAGGCGATCGCTTGTTGGCACCGCGTGGAACAGGCCCGACCGCAAGACGAGGACGCGCGACAAGGCGATCTCGCGGCTGTCGGTGGAGAAGACCATCCATCAGGGCGGCTACGATACCGATATGCTCACCGGTCGCCGGCAAAGCGGGCGGCAAACCGCCGACGGTCGCACGGCTCTCCAAGGGCGCTGTTCCCGATGACCCAGACGCGGATCCCGACGCGCCCGCCGTGCCGCCCGAAGAGAGATTCAAAGCCGCCCTCGCCGCCGATCCGTCGGACCTTGAGTCCTCGTTCCGCCTCGCGGACTTGTACCTGCACGAGCAGCGGCTGGAGGAGGCCGCGCAAGTGCTCGCCCGCGCGAACCAGGCCTCCGGCGGCGGCGACCTGCAGGTGCGCCAGCGGCTGGAGGATTTACAACTTCGCCAGGCCGCCCGGCAAGTGACGCTCGCCCAACAGAACTTCGACCACGAGCAAACGCCGGCAGGCGGGATTTGCTCGAAAAGGCCAAGACGCAAGCCAACCAGGTCGAGCTGGAAATCTACACCGCTCGCACCGACCGCGAGCCCAACAGCACCCGGCTCAAGTTCGAGCTGGGCCTGCGGCAGAAAAAGGCCGGCAAGATCAAGGACGCCATCACGTCGTTCCAGGCGGCGCGCGGCGATCCGAAAAAGAAGGCGCTGGTGCTCGTGGAGCTGGGGGAGTGTTTTCAGAAAATCGAGCAGTACAAGCTGTCGCTCTCGCACTACGAGCAAGCGATCGAGGCGTGCGAAGCCGCCGACCTGGAAGCCCGCAAATTGGCCCTCTATCGGGCCGGCGTGCTGGCCACGGGCTTGCGCGAGCTGGACCGGGCGGAACGGCACCTCGCCGAGCTGGCGGGCCTGGATTTCGGGTATCGGGACGTGGCGGACCGGCTGGACAAAATCGGCCGGCTCCGCGATAGTGGGTGATTCGCCTTGGCTCCTCCAGTCACTCGCAATCCGCTCTCCAGCCCAACGATGCCCAATTCCGTTAGCTCCAAGAAACGTCTCCGTCAAAGCCTCAGCCGCCGCGACCGCAACCGCGCGGCCCGGTCGAGCCTCCGTTCCCAAATTCGCAAGGTCCGCACGGCGATCGCCGCCGGCGACGCCGAGAAGTGTGCCGCCGAATTTCGCGCGACGGTCAAAAAGCTCGACCAGGCCGCGGCCAAGCACATCCTGCATCCCAACGCGGCGGCCCGCATCAAGTCGCGGCTGTCCAAGGCCATCAAGGCCGTGCAGGGTAAGGCGAAGGCGTAGCAAGTAACGCTGGCGTTAATGCACCCAGCCCTGGCCGCAAGGCCAGGGTTCTTTCGCAGCTAACCGCCGGCTTGCGCCGGCGGCTATTCCAGGCTGACGGTGCACTCACCACTCGATTTTCTTCGCGTCGAACACCGGACCCTCGACGCACGTGCGCTTGTAGTCCCAGCCGCCGTCGGGCTGTCGGACTTTGGCCACGCAACTGAAGCAGATGCCGATGCCGCAGGCCATCGGCGTTTCCAGCGACACCTCGCAAGCGACGCGGCGTCGGGCGGCGAGCTTCGCCACCGCCTCCATCATCGGCTCGGGGCCGCAGCACACAATGCGGCAGCGCGACGCGCTCGTGCTTCATCCAGCACCTCGGCGAGCAGTTCGGTGACCAGCCCGCGGCGACCGACGCTGCCGTCGTCGCTGCTGAGACGCACGTCGATCCCCGCTTGCTCGGAAGTCGTCGACGCCCGCGAGCGAGGTCGGCCGATCGCACGCCGTAGCAGAGCGTCACTCGCTCGGCGCGGCCGGCAGCTCCGCGGCGGGTCGCCGTAGCGACGCCCGCCCAACGCCTCCCGCCCGACGGCGCAGGAACGGCGTCTGCCCAATGCCGCCGGCCACCATCACCAGGTGCTCGAGTCGGCGTTGCGGCGAAGCCGTTGCCCAGCGGGCCCCAGATTTCGAGCTGGTCGCCCGGCGCGCAGCCGCGCCAGGCGGCGGGTCATCCGCCCCACGACGAGGTACGCCACGTCGAGCCCCCGCACCTTTCCCGCCTCATCGACCCAGGTGTCGTACAACGCCAACGGCCGGCCCAAGAGCGGGTCGTCGCCCCCGGCCAGCCGCAGCATGAGAAACTGCCCTGGAACGATCGCCCCGGCGATTTCGGGGCAAGCCAGGCGAACTCGCCAGGTGTCGCGGGCCAGCGGCACGTTTTCGACCACCGTCGTGCGGCCGTGTCGGGCGGCGTCGGCGTAGTACGGCGCCGCGAGGGGGTTGGCGGCGGCAGCGACGGGCGCGGCGGTCACTTTTGGCGGCTCCGCGGCCGACGGCGGGGCGGACGGGGACGGCCGCCCCGAGGCTTGCGACCGGCGGCCCCTTGGTTGCCCTCCGGCTTGTCGCCGATAACCGACCGTCGCTCGCCATCGGCCCCTGGGGTCGCAGGACGAGCTTTGGCGTCCCGAGGAGGCCCGCCGGCGGGAAGCATGGGGCGACGACGCGGTTTGGCGCCGGGACGATACGTGCGACCGCCAGGGCGAGGAGCACCGCTGGGGCGGGGAGCGCGACTACCGGTCGCGGCTTTATGGTCGACGCCTGGGTTGACGGCGGCGGCTTTTAGTTTGCGGACCTCCTCGGGGGAAAGTTTACGGAAGCCGCCGCGCGGAAGATCTCCTAGGCGGATCGGCCCTACGGCCACGCGGGTGAGGCGCTGCACCTTGTGCCCCACGCGGGCCAGCAGCCGACGCACCTCGCGATTGCGGCCCTCGTCGAGCACCATCTCCAGGATGCTGGATCGCTTCAGCCGCGACTTCAACCGCACGTGCACCGCGTGTGCGTAGCCCTCGGCCAGATGCACGCCGCGCCGCAATTGGGCAAGCACGTCGGGATCGGGAACGCCGGCCACCTGCACTTCGTACGTTTTGTGGACGCCGTGCCGCGGATGGGTGAGCTGGTTGGCGAGCAGCCCGTCGTTGGTCGCCAGAATAAGCCCCTCGCTGGCTAGGTCGAGCCGCCCCACGGGAAACACGCGGCCGACGCTGGGCGGCAACAGGTCGATCACCCGCGGCCGTCCGGCAGGGTCGCGGGCCGTGGTCACCACGCCGGTCGGCTTATGAATCGCAAAATAGACCAGTCGCGGCCGGGCGAGCGGCTCGCCGTCAACGCGAATCTCCTGCTGTTGGCGATCGACGCACGCGCCCAATTGGTTCACTATCTGACCGTCGACTTCGACGCGGCCCTCGACGATCAGCTCTTCGCACTCGCGTCGGCTGCCTACGCCCGCGGCGGCCAGCACCTTTTGCAGGCGATCGCCGCGCGACGGCGAAGAAGCGTCGCCATCCTCCGGCAGGTCCTCGCCGCGGCTAGGGCGGCGCGCCGGCAGTCCCGATGCGAAACGACCAACGCGCGCGGGCCGTTCGGCGCCGCGGCGCGGTTTGGGCGGTCGAGGTTTGGTGTGTTTGTGCGGCATCGCGGAAGTGCAGCTTAGCGGAACTACGGGCGCGAGGCAGAGATTCAATCTTAACCCGTGCGCACCCCCAAACCCAGGGCGCTGCCAGTCGCGGCGTTGGCACGAGATCAGTATCGGTATTTGATCGGCGGCGCCGTGGACGCTGAGGGCGCTGTGAAGACCGCCGGCGGCACATAGCCCGGCGGCGCCGTAATGACCGGCGGGCCTGTAATGATCGGCGGAAAGGTCGGGACAGGCGATGGTGTGAATACCGGCTGGGCGGTCGCCTGGGCTGCCGACAAGTATTGCCGGGAGCGGGTCACTTCGTTCGGTGGCGTCGTGTAATCGGGTGGGCGCCCGCCCACGATGTCGGGCGCCACGTCGTTCGGCGGATAAGGATCGAACTGCGTGGCCTTGTAGCGCTGATACGGCGCCGGTCCGGGATGCAACAACCGCGGCGTGTGGAAGAAAGTTTCCGAGCACGCCGCCAACGGCAGGCAAGCGGCGGCGAGCAGCAGAAGTTGGTGGCGTTGAAGATTCGACATCCGAGGCAACCCATGTCACTCCGAGGTCCGCCGAGGAGTCCGCGCTGACTCTTGCTGGACACGGAACAACTCGACGCGGACCCCTCGGCCGACCTCGTGCGGGTGACAGATGCGAACATCCGCGAGCAGAATCCGCGGCGGCAGCGGGATTTCGTAGAGCCGTATCTGCTGCGCTTGCGGTCACCGGCAAGGCAAATATCGAGGACCGTCGCCCTGCCCTGCGGGGCCAGCTCGAGGCGACCCGCGGCGGCCGGCGCCAGGGCCGCAGCCCCGATTGCTAGCTGCTGCTGACCGCGGGAGTCGGTCGCCGTGACGGCGCCGTCGATCACCGACAGGATGTGAAATCGATCGTCGCCGCCAATGGAGGTTGTGTGGGCGAGCGAAAGCCGATCGAGCACGAACTTATCGCACTGAACCAGTCGCTCGCGGCCGGCCTCATCCGTCGGCTGCGGCCGCTGCGGCGAGACCGGACCGCGCGCGTAGTCAATGACCGCCAACGACTGGTCGATGTGCAGAGGCCGCGGCTTGCCCTCGGCGTCGACGCGGTTCCAGTCGAACAGACGGAAAGTTGTGTCGCTGGCCTGTTGGATCTCGGCGATCACCAACCCCGCGCCCAGCGCATGCACCGTGCCGGCGGGAATGAAGACGCAATCGCCCCGGCGAGCCTCGAACTCGTGCAGACAAGTCTCGCACTCTCCTGCCGCGAGCGCTGCCGCCAGGCGCTCCCGGGTGACGCCGGCCTTTAATCCCGCATAGATTTTGCTCCCAGGGTCCGCGGCCGCCACCACCCACGCCTCGGTCTTGCCGCGATCGGGCGGATCGAGCTGCGCGGCTTGCTCGTCGTTGGGGTGCACCTGCACCGAGAGCGTGCGATTGCAGTCGAGAAATTTCAGCAACAGCGGAAAGGAAATCGCCGACTTTGCACATGTCACTCCGAGGTCGGCCGAGGAGTCCGCGTTGCCTTCTTGCGCGGACCCCTCGGCCGACCTCGGGGTGACTTGCGGCATGCCGACCCAGCAACTCGCGCCCGTGATGGCGCACCAGCTCGCCCAGCGTGCAACCAGCCAAGGCCCCGTTATCGACCACGCTCTGGTCGTCGCCGTGATCGACAACTTCCCAACTCTCGGCATAGTCGTCGCCGGCGCCGAGCGGCTTGTGCAGCATCGTGGCCAGGCGCGTCCCCCCCCACAGGTAGCGGCGGAATATTGGTTGAAATCGCAGCAGATAGTTGCAGGCCGAGGGCATGGGCGATTCTATGCTTGGACGGAAACGAATCGGCGGAATTCGTGCGCGCGTTGTCGCGCCTTCCACCCGTTTGTAACATACGAGCTACCGCCCGTCAGTCACCCCCCGGCGCCCCGGCCTCCATTGTCCATGCCCGCACCCGACGACGAACTGCAGCTCGAACGCTCGAAGATGTCGTTCGGCGAGCATTTGGAGGAGCTGCGGCGGGCGCTGTTCAAGTCGATCCTGGTGCTCTTCGTCGGATTCCTGGTCGGGCTATCCGTCGGCCGGCAAATCGTCGACTACGTGCAGACGCCTATCCGCGACGCGATGGTGAGGTTCTACACGCGGCAGGCCATCGACCAAGAACGACAGCGGCTTGAGGACATGAAGGCCGCCGGACAGCCAGTGCCGGAAAACCTCGATCAGGCCGCCGAAGTCATGGCTAATTCGGGGCTCTTGCGCCACGACTTTCTCGTGACTCCCGATGATCTGGCAGCCGCCGTGCGCCAGCACTTTCCAGAGGCCGCCAAAGCCCTTCCCAAGGGCGGCGCCGAACAACGTGCTGACGCCGGCGCGCTTGATCCCAAGCGCATGATCCCCCTCCGGCTGTACGAGCCGATGGAGGAGGGCGAGCGAACGCAGCTCAAAGCCCTTGGCATCATGGATCCCTTTGTGGCGTACATGAAGGCGTCGCTGCTGGCCGGGGCGGTGATCGCCAGCCCGTTCATCTTCTATTTCATTTGGCAGTTCGTGGCGGCGGGACTCTACCGCCGCGAGCGCAACTATGTGTACCTGTACCTGCCGATCAGCATCGGTCTGTTTTGGGCTGGGGCGGCGCTGGCGTTTTACGTCGCCTTTCAGTTTTTGCTGGATTTCTTCTTCTGGTTCTTCGAGAAGATGCACATCGACCCCGAGCTGCGGCTGAGCGAGTGGCTGAGCTTCGTCTTAATGATGCCGCTGGGATTCGGCATCAGCTTCCAATTGCCGCTGGTCATGCTGCTGTTGGAGCGGCTCGGCATCTTCACGGCCGCGGCTTATTTGAGCTATTGGCGGGCGGCGATCGTCACCATCTCGATCATCGCCATGGTGCTCACGCCGTCGACCGACCCGTACAGCATGATCATCATGGGCCTGCCGCTGGTGGGCCTGTACTTCGGCGGCGTGCTGATGTGCAAATACATGCCCGGCGGCCCGTTGCGTACGCCGCACCACGACCAGCACGGCGGGCCGCCCGCCGCCGCGGGTTCGTAAGCCGCTCACGGCAGCGTGTACGGCGCGTTGTCGGGGACGCCTTTGGCCCGGCCGGCCAGGGCGTCGAATTCCTGGACCAGGTAGTGCGTCAGCACGACGCTCGCGATCAGGTAACCGACGACGCCGACGCCAAACGCCACTGCCAATTTCTGAAATTGACTGTTGGGCCCCCAGTCGGTCTCGCTGAGAGCGCCGGCTGGGGAGCACAGCAAAAACGGCATGTTTGCCGCCAGACCCACTAATATGTGGTCATCGGAACCGCCGCTCACGGCGAGGACGGGGCAGCAGCAGAACATGTACCCGCCGCCGATAAAGCCGCCAGTGAATAATGTGAACCCCAGCGCTCGCAGGCTGGTGTTGGATTTTAGCGAATAGTAAAGTCCCACGGCGGTGAGAAACCAGGCGCACAACAACAGCACCGCCGTCGTGATTGCCGCGACGAGGATGAATCGTGCGTCGAATACCAAGCCAAGCGCCCAGGCGACGGCGAGCAGCGCCAGACCCCACCGCGCCGCGTATAAATTGCCCAGCGTCTTGCCGCGAATCACGTCGGCGCCCGTCAGCGGCGTCGACAGCAACGAGGTCCAGCAGTCGCGCTCTTTCTCGACGGTTACGAGGCCCGAGGCGCGAGCCGCTACCAGCATCAGCACGCCGGCCCCCACGAATGCGCCAAAGGGGGCCGTGAATTCACAATATCGACGTGCCGGGGTGCTGAAGCCGCCGCTGGATCGCACGTCGACCGCAATCGCGAATGCGTAGACGACCGACGCCAGCGCCACGAACCCGAGGGCCGCAGCTGCCAGGTAACCGATGATGCCCAGCCGCGTTTTGGAAGTCGCGGCGAATGCCTCCTTCCAGAGCACCGGATGGTCGCCCAGCCCGGGACGCCAACGCGGGAGCGTCGGCAGGCGTAAGTTCAGCCTGGAGCGACGCGGTCCCCGGCCCGCATCGCGCAGGTGCACGCGCCGCACGGCCATGGTGGCTAGGGCGACCAACGCGACGGCGATTCCCGCGTGCCATGCCGCCATCTTGAGCACAGGTGCGAAATTGAATCCGGCGCCCAGCCCCGAGGCAGCGCCCATCGACTGGCCCAGCACCATCATCGGATTCAACTCGTTTAGGAAGCCAATTGCCCGGTCAAAGGCCGCCCACTGGATCGACGAGCCGCGCACGAAGGGGAAAATCGTACCCAACAGCGGCGGCAAGAACAAAATCGCCGCCAGCACGAGGTACACGCGAATCGACGCGTCGCGCGAGCGTTTGGACCACACCGACACGCAAACGCTGACGGCCGTGAGCACGAGCGCCGTACTGCCGGCGATCAAAAACGAAGCCGCGACCAAGCGGGCCGGGATGCCGCCCAATAGGCGAAAGAGAAATAGAATCGGCAGGCTCACCGCCGCGAACTTGCCCACCAACAGCAGTCGCGCCACGGTTTTGCCGAGCACAATTTCCGTGTTCGACAAGTCAGTGGCGAACAGGTACTCGATGGTCCGCCGCTCGCGCTCGGTCGCGATTGTGCCCACGGCCATCACCGGCGCCACGGCCAGCAGGCCCAACAATTGCACCCAGCTGTAAGTCAGATAGAAGTAAGCAGCCGCCTGGGCCCGCTCGCGGATTGAGATTTCGTTAGCGCTTCCGCCCATCCCGCGATTGAAGTTCATGTTGGCGTAGGTCGTCCACAGCACGAACAGGATGATCGCGCCGTAGATTACCCGCAGCCAGAAGTAACGGTCCCGCCGCGCCGCGGAAACCATCTCGACGCGGAATATCGGACCAGCGAGCATGCAGGAAGTCCATAGGCTGTAGACCGTAGGCTGTAGGACTCGGACGCGCATGTCCGTTTCTTCCTACGTGCCTACAGCCTACAGCCTAAATCTGAAAGTTCGTCTCCGGCCGGAGTTCATCCGGGGTGCGCATCCGCAGGGCGGGCTTTTCCATGACCACCGTCGTGTGGGGCGCCACGCTCGTGGTAAGCCACACGCTGGAGCCAATCACCGAGTCGTGGCCCACGACCGTCCGGCCGCCGAGAATCGTGGCGTTGGCGTAGACCACCACGCGGTCCTCAATCGTCGGGTGCCGCTTGTGGCCGCGGACGAGGTTGCCCTCGCCATCGGTGGCAAAGCTCAGCGCCCCGAGCGTCACGCCTTGATAGAGCTTCACGTTGCGGCCGATTTCGCAGGTCTCGCCAATCACCACGCCCGTGCCGTGGTCGATGAAAAAGTATTCGCCGATCGTCGCGCCGGGGTGGATGTCGATGCCCGTGCGGCTGTGCGCCCACTCGGTCATCATCCGCGGGATGAAAGGAATCCCCAGCTCGTGGAGCAAGTGGGCCAGGCGGTAGACCGTGATCGCCTCCAGCCCGGGGTAGCAGAAGATGACCTCGTCCGGGGTGCGGCAGGCCGGGTCGCCGTCGAACGCCGCTTGCACGTCGGTCGCCAGCGTCGAGCGCAGCTCGGGGAGCTGGTCGAGAAACTGCATCGTCTTGGCCTGCCCCAGGGCTTCGAAGTCCAGCTGATTGTCGCAGTCGCTGGTAGCGCCCGCCTCGTGGCGCAGCGCCCGCCCAATCTGTGTGGTCAGCCGGTCGTGCAGCCGATCCACCAGGTCGCCCACGTAGTAACCGATGTTGCCGTGATGCAAGCCCTCTCGGCGGCGGTAGCCGGGGTACAGGATATCGGTCAGCTCCTGGATGGCCGCGATCACCTCGTCGTACCGCGGCAGGGGGCAGTGGTCGAGGTGGTTGATCCGCCCCACTTTGTCGTAGGTCGCCACGATGCGATCGGTGATCGCGGGCAGTTGATCTTTGAGTCGAAAGTCGGTGGCCATGGGAAATCTCGTGCGTCCCGTTTTCGGGTAGCTAAAGTGCGGGGGAACGAAAGTGCGCTTGGAGGCGACGCCGCCGCGCGTTTGCGACGGCTACGACGCAAGAAGGTCCGGCATTACGCCGGACAGGTACATCGGCAGGTGGCGGCGACATTCATGGCGCGGGTCCGGCGGCGGTTGTCGCTACGAGCACGGAGAGTCGGCTGCCAAAGCCGACAACCCCCGCACTATCCAGGTTCACTCGGCAGTTGCCGGGCGCGGAGTTTAACCATTTTACCGCTTGCACCGCCCGGCGGCAGCCCGCGAAGACGAATTCGGCGACGTTACTCAGTGGTAGGACAATCCGTGGCAGGCGTCTTCGATGCCGATAGCAGGCTGCCTTCGAGGCGTGGAATAGGCGTTCTCACACGCTTCCCCAAGGCCCCCGTGGCGTTTCCGCCACGACAAAATCGCCCGCCGCGTGGCGAACGTTCAACGCAAGGCGTGATAGATTTCCAGTAGGGCGCCGGCGCTGGTCTATGAGCTCGCGATAAGCGGGAGCGATCGTGGACCATTCCTACGCTGACCTGGACGCCATCTGGACCCTGGCCGCTCTCGTGCCGTTGGCCGTGGCCGCGGCCGCCTGGGCGCTGCAAATGTCCTGCGGCTTCTGCTCGGTCGAGCCGCCCGAGTTCTGGCACGCGGTCACCACCGTCGTCATCATCGCGGTCACCAATGTGGTGCTGCGATTCTTCCTGCAAGTGACCGATTCGGCCCACGGGATCGGCGCTCAATACTTGGCGCCGGCGGTCGCCACCGCCGCTGTCATCGCGCTCAGCCTGCCCACCGGGCCGTTCTCGGCGTCGACGATCACGGTCGTCGAGATTGTGCTGTGCTCGCTGATTTACTATGCGCTGACCTGGTTGGCCGCGTTGATCATGGCGCCGTTTTTGATGTGAAGGAAGGAAAGTCCGAAATCCGAAATTCGAAATTCGAATTTCGCCGTCTGCGGCGCTAGTCCTCCTCTTCCTTGAGCTTCGCCTTGCTCATGATGTCCTGCTGGATGTTGCCCGGCACGACGTCGTAGTGCGAGAACTCCATGGTGAAGCTGCCTTGGCCGCCGGTCATCGAGGAGAGCGTGCGAGCGTAAGTCATCACTTCGGCCAGCGGCGCCTTGGCCTCGACGGTCGTCAGCCCGCCGCCGCTGGAGTCCATCCCCACCATCTGCCCGCGGCGGCCCGACAGGTCGCTCGACACATCGCCCACGTTCCCGGCGGGCACGGTGATGTGCAGCTTCACCACCGGCTCCAACAGCGCCGGCCGCGACTTTTTGAACACCTCGGCAAACGCCTTGCTCCCGGCGATGCGGAAGGCCGTCTCGTTCGAGTCCACGGGGTGATCCTTGCCGAAGTGCACCTCCACGCACACGTTTTGCACGGGATACCCGGCGACCACCCCCGATTTGATGCGTTCCAAGAACCCCTTTTCAATCGCCGGCATGAAGTTCCCCGGGATCGTCCCGCCCACCACCGAATCGACCCACAGGAAATTACCCTTGGGGTGGTAGTGCGTGTCTTTCAGGTGGGGAAATCGCTCCTTGGTGGCGTACGTTTCGGGATCGGTCCCTTCGGGAAACGGGTACATGCGGATGTGCACTTCGCCGAACTGCCCCGAGCCGCCCGATTGCTTCTTGTGGCGATAGCTGCCGTCGCCGTTGGTTTGGATGGTTTCCCGATAGGGAATCTTTGGTTCGTGCGTGTCGATCTCCACATGGTCGCGCCGCTTGAGTCGCTCCTTGATCAAAAGCAGATGCAGCTCGCTCATGCCGGTGAGCACCATCTCCTTGGTCTCGGCGTCGTGCTCCAGGTGCACCGTGCGGTCTTCCTCCGTCACCTTGTGGAGGGCCCCGGAGAGCTTGGCCTCGTCGCCCCGCGCCTTGGGCACGACCGCCAGTCCGACCATCGGAGTGGGGAACGTGATCGGCGGCAGCTCGACCTCGCCCAGCGACGTGCCGGTGTGCAGGTCCTCGCACTTGGCCACGGCCACGATCTCGCCGGGGCCCGCCTGGTCGACCGGATGCGATTCTGCCCCCTGCATCTCCAACAGCGGGCCCAGCTTGACCCCCTTGCGGGCGGATGACGCGGGCACGGTCGAATCGCGCTTGAGCGTGCCGGCGTACACTCGCACGAAGCTCAGCTTTTGCACAAACGGATCGATGCGCGTCTTGAACACCTGCGCCGCCAGCGGCGCCGCGGGATCGGGCTTCAGCGTCACCTCGTCGCCGTTCTTGGTCCCCGTCCGCGGCACGGCCGTCGGCGGCAGCGCCGTCGTGGCCAGCACGTCCATCAGTTCCTTAACGCCGACGCCCTTTTTGGTCGACACGCACACGATCGGCGTCAGCGTGCCCGCGGCGATCGCGTCGACTATCAGCCGTGATAAATCCTCGGCCGACGGGACCTCGCCCTCCAGGTAGCGCTCCATGACCGCCTCGTCGACCTCGACGATCGATTCGACGAGCGACTCGCTGATCTTGGCCGGGTCGATCGCGGCGCCGGCGACGTCCGACGGCACGTTGAGCGTGCTGGCCACGCCGCGAATCGACTCGCCCAAACCCAGCGGCACGTTGAGCAGCACGCACCCGTTGCCGAACACTTCCTTGATCGACTCCAAAATCGCGGCGAAGTTAATGTTCTCCGTATCGAGCTTGGTGAGCACGATGATCCGCCCGCAGCCCGCCTTGCCCGCCTCCTGCCACGCCCGGCGGGTATTCACCTTGATCCCCGCGTGCACGTCGATGGCAATCAGCGCCGTCTCGACGGCGCGGAGGGCGCCGATCATCTGTCCGACCAGGTCGGGATAGCCTGGCGTATCGATCACGTTGAAGCGCTTGCCGGCGTGCTCGAAGTGCACGATGCTCGCTTCGATCGAGTGCTTGTGGTGCTTTTCCTCTTCGTCGAAATCGCAAATGCTCGAGCCGGCGTCGACGCTCGGGTTGCCCTTCACCGCTCCGCTTTGCACCAACAGTTGATCCACCAGCGTGGTCTTGCCCGCGCTGCCGTGTCCGCACACGGCGATGTTGCGAATGTCTGCGATATTGCGTGCCATAGGAACCCCCGTAAGGAGCGATCGGTATTCTTTGGTGATCAGGCGTGGCGGGCGACTCGCATGGGGCCGTCACATGCGGCGCTTTCGCCGCGCCGCGCTGAGCGGCCGTCAGCGCATCGGCCAGCGTGAGCGTGCCGGCGTACAAGGCGCGACCCACGATGGCGCCTGCCAGACCCGCCGCGGCCAGCGCCGCCACGTCGTCCGCCGTAGTCACGCCGCCGGAGGCCACGACCGGCGTCTCCGTGGCGGCTTGCATCGTGCGCATCGCCGCCACGTTCGGCCCGCCGAGCATGCCGTCGGTCGCAATGTCGGTGTAGATGATGGCGGCGAGCGGCGCCCCTTCAAACTCGCGGATCAAATGGGCCGCCGACACGCCGCTGGTTTCCAACCAACCATCGGTGGCGACCATGCCGTCGCGGGCGTCGACCCCCAAAACCAACCGGTCGGGATACTTCTCGCACATTTGGCGGAACCACTCCGGACGCTTGAGCGCCGCGGTGCCCACGACTAGCCGCGACAATCCCAGCTCCAAGAGCGAAGCGATCGTTTCCTCATCGCGGACCCCGCCGCCCAGCTCGCACTCCAGGTCCACAGAATCGACGATCGCCCGCACGGCCTCCAGGTTGACTGGCCGGCCTGCGCGGGCGCCGTCGAGATCCACCACGTGCAAATGCTGCGCGCCCTCGCTCTGGAAGCGTCGGGCCACGCTCACGGGGTCGTTGGAAAACACCGTCTCGCGGCGATAGTCCCCCTGCTGGAGCCGCACGCACTTGCCGCCCAACAGGTCGATGGCTGGCCAAATCTGCATGACGCCCCGCCCGCGTTCCGCCTACGATTGAGAAGACAAGACGAACTTGAAATATCGCACAGTCGCGAGGCGATTTCAAGCGGCGCGCAGCAGCGGGCCGTTGGAGGACAAGGTGCGAAACGCGATGCTTTCTTTGGTCGCGGGGGTCAATACATTTCCCCAATCCATTCGCCGCCGTGCGCGGGATTGCCGATCAACCGTTGCGAACTTGGATCGACGATAAAATCAGTGGCCTCCAGCGGAATCTGCCCGATGAGCGTGGGTACGTCATCGCCGACTTCCCACACATCAACTGTGCAATCTCGATCCTGAATTGTCAGGCGAACGGGTTCATAGACGGATGCAATCCGAGGCCCTGCGCTGGTACGAACCGGCCGCTCGCGACGCTTTTCGAGTCCCAGTTGCTTGATGAATCGCGTGGGCAGGGAGAGCTGCGTGGCGCCAGTGTCGACTAACGCATCGGGAATCGTGACCGTACGCGCCTGGTTGGCCGGTCGTTCGCCTTTTTCGACTTCCCAAGCGTCTTTGAGATTCTCAATTCTCACTTCCACGACGACGCGGCCCATCTCGCAGGTCCCCATGGCAAGTTCCTCCAAAAAACCAATCGATTCACAATCAATTGTATCTGGGCGCCTTTCAGGAACCAACGAGTCGTAGACGAAAACTTCACAGCTCAGCGAAATTCTTGAGCACCGCGAGACCCGCTTGTTGGCTCTTCTCCGGATGAAACTGCGTGGCAAAAAGATTGTCGCGCCATGCCATCGCGCAAAACGGAGCGGGATACGACGCCTCGCCCGCCACCACGGTCTTGTCCTTGGGCACGACATAATACGAGTGCACGAAGTAAAAGTACGACTCGTCTTCGACCCCCGCGAAAATCGGCGGGCGCCGCACAAGCTTCACGCGGTTCCAACCCATGTGCGGCACTTTGTACTCGGACGGGATTTCAAATCGCCGCACCTCGCCCGCCAGCACGCCGAGGCCCTGGTGCACGCCGTCTTCGTAGCCGACGTCGAACAACAATTGTAGCCCCAGGCAGATGCCCAGGAACGGCTTGCCGCCGGCGATGGCTTCGCGGATCGGCTCCACCAGCTCGCGACGGTGCAGCTCGGCGATCGCATCGGCGAACGCCCCCACTCCGGGCAGGATCATCTTGTCTGCCTTCTGAAGCGTGTGCGGGTCCGCCGTGATCGCCGCCGCATGCCCGACGCGCTCCAGCGCCTTTTGCACGCTGCGGAGGTTGCCCATCTGGTAGTCGACGATAGCGATCATGCGAGGGATCCGTGGCAGTCGTCAGGAGCCGGGGCGCCTCAGGCTAGACCTCGTGGCGCAGCGCGAGGTTCACCGCCCATTCTAGAGAGCAAATCGCCGCTTGGCAGCGACCAGAGAGTCGGATCGACGCCAAAAGCCTACCGCTGCGCAATCCGCTCGGGATACACGACGAACTCGATCCGTCGATTGCGCGCCTTGCCGGCGTCGCTGGCGTTGGAGACCACCGGGTGATTCGCCCCGTGGCCGATCACGAAGAGCTGGGTGGCCGGCATGGTGTTCCGCTGGACCAGCAGGTTGTACACCGCCAGCGCCTGGGCGGCCGACAGATGGTGATTGGTGGGAAACTGCTGCGAGTGCGTGGGCGAGTCGTCGGTGTGCCCCTCGATGCCGATGATGTGATCGGGGAAGTTCTGCCGCAGGTCGGATCCGATGCTCACCAAGAGCTGCTCGGCGCCGTTTTGCAGGTAGCTGCTGCCCGGCATGAAGATGCGATCGGCGGGCGCCTCGACGCGCACCACGTCGCCGTCTTGCCGCACGTCGATTCCCGGAATCTGCTTGACCGCCACGTTTTTCAGAAGCGTGTTGTTCGCATGGATCTCGGCGCCGGCGCGCTGCTGCACCGTGGCCACCAATTGCGAGCTTTGCGTGCGGAGCTGCTCGCCTTCGGAGCGGCTGGCTACGAGCTGATCGGTCGTGGTCTGGAGCTGCTGCCGGGTGGCGCCGACTTCGTCGTTCAGCAGTTGGATTTGCTGCCGCGATTGGGCCAGGAGCGACTCGAGTTCCTGGTTGTCGCGATCGAGCGACGCTGCGCGCGTCTGGAATTCCTGGTTCTGCTGCGCGATCGTCTGCATCTGCTGCTGGATCGCCGCTTGATTCGGCTGGTTCGGCGCAAACGGATTGCGACTGCAGCCGACCGCGGCCACAAGCGACGCCAAGATGATCAGCCGAACCCCAGACACGATGATGGTCCCGCGACAAAAACAGCGCAGCTGCCAAATAAGCGGGCGGACGATAGCACTTCACCCCAACAGCGGCAAGACCACCCATTTAGCCACGGTCAATGAAGATTGTTCAATTGCAGTCACAATTGCCGGCAGCCGCAACGCGGCGAAGGTCAATAGCCAGGGGCGCGAGCCCCTGGTGACGAGCGATCATTTGACCTCAAGCCCCAGCGGGGCGGCGGTGTCGTCACCATCGCCCTTACAGGGCTACCGACCCAACGGCTCATCGGCTACCAGGGGCTCGCGCCCTGGCTATTGACCGCCGGCCCGTTGGGCCTGAATTGAACGATAGCAGTTGAACAACGCTCAATGACCGGGGGCTAATTGTGCTATCAAGCGCGCACCTTCGAACGCCGCCAGGCGCGGGTACTGCCCGTAGAACCGCTTGATGTAGTTGCGATGCCACCGCTGGGGTTTGTGCGGTTCCCATCCGAAGCGGCGCATGAGCGGATCGCTCAGTCGCGGGTTGGCGGCGTCGCACAGCAGGGCGTCCGTTTGCTTAAGCTCGGCCAGCGCGTCGAGCGCAGCGAGGGCGGCTCGAATGGTTGCGAACGAGGCGCCGGACGTCGACGCCAGGTACTTGAGCGCCAGGAAATTGGAGAACCGCCGCGGTTGGTTGTAGTAAGCCAGGCACCTATCGGGCTCGCCCGCGGCATGGTACGCGGCGCCCGCGGGCCAGATCTCCGGCCACGCGATGAGCTTGGGCCATGGCCGCAGGTGCACGGCGACCAAATGTCCTCCCGCAGCTTCGATCACGCCGTACCGTCGCCGCACGAGCAGCTCGCGGCCAGCTTCCCAGTCGTCGATTCTTGCAAACCAGTTCCTCACGGCAACTCAGCGCACTTCAAAATATCGCTTCCTTGATATTCCGCCACAGCACAAGCGTGGCCCCCAGCATGACCACGCAAACGGCCAGCATGGCCGGAACCAACCACGGCACGCCGAACAGGCCCTGAATGCCGCCAAATCGAGCGTTCCAGATGTGGCCCCACATCACGATGACGGCTACGGCGGCCAGGCACAGGTACGGCACAAAAGCGATCACGTTGTCCCGCCGCAGCACCACCGTCGCCACGCCGACGACCAATCCGGCAAACGGCGCCAAGAAGAAAATGAAGATCCCCGCCTGCCAGCCGAGGAAGGACCCCACCATCATCATCAGCGTCACGTCGCCGAATCCCATCGCCTCGCGCCGCAGCGCGGCCGAGCCGACGATCCGGACGGCCCACACCATGGCCGCGCCGCCAATCATGCCCACCAGGGCGGTGAGCAGCCCGACCCAGTGCGCCCCGCCAAGCCACCACACGGCCGCGATCCCGAGGGCCCCGACCAGGCCGATCCACGCCAGCGGCGGTCGCGCGAGCTCGCGCAGCACGCGACGGGACAAAACTTTCAGACCGAAAGCCAGTCCACGACGCCCGCGCCAGATGCGCGGCGTGAGCGCTACGCCCCAGAGCGCAAAGCACGCCAACCCCACGACGAGCCCACCGGCGCCATTGAGAACCGAGGGCCATTCGATCGGCGCCGTTAGCGCCGTCGGCTCGACGTACATGGGTCCGTCCGGATTCGCTACGCGGGCCGGCAGCGGCGTCGACACGGCCACGGCGGGGACGACGGCGCCGGCCGCCGCGTGCGGCAACAGCGACATGGGCGCCATCGCGGCGAGCACCAGCCCCACCAGCGTGCCGGGGATCGTGATGTCGTCGGGAATCAGTTTTTCATCGATGTCAATCAGACTTACCGCCGCCATCAGCGCAATGAGAACGGCATGCGAGGCGAACGTGGCCAGCGTGATCCACTCGGGCGCCAGCCCGAGCCCCGCCGGCAATCGACCCACCGCAATCGCCTGAAACTGCGGGTCCAGTAGCCCTTGTCGCACGACTTCCCACCAGTACAACGCCGCGTAGCCCGCGCCCATCAGCAGTTCGACCGCCAGGGGCCGGACCCAGAACCCGCGGCCATGTACCGTCGCCTCGCGCCGCAGTCCCAGCCAGCCCCACATGGGAATCCGGTCGCTCGCCCGCCGCCGCGGCGCGTCGGGATGCGGCCGTGACCAGGGCGAGATCGCCCGGGGGTTGAAGGCGCGCGAATACGCCGCCCAATTGACCGCCGCTCCCGCGATCAAACCGACAATGAAAGCCAACGTTAGCGCAATGGGCAACGGCAGCATAGTGGGTTGACGAGGACAGATTCCATTTGCGCCGGCACGGCGACCACGCGTGTTAGCCGGCATCGTCTCGATGCCGTTGAGCGTCGACACGGCATCGAGACGATGCCGGCTAACTCTCCCGCGCCAGTCATCCTGGGTCACCGGCCAAGCCCCAGCCTGGCGACGATCTCGTCGGCAACTTCCGCCGGGGTCTTGTCATCCGTATCGACCTCAAGCGTAGCACAGGCCCGATAAAACGGCTCCCGTTGGGTCAACAACTGTTCGACCTCGGTCCGACCGCCCGTTTTAGTCAGGTTAGGCCGACGCTGGACGTGCAACGGGTCCTCGGCCTGACGCCGCACAATCGCGTCGATCGACGCCGTCAGCCACGCCACAGCGCCGCACCGGCCGATAGCGTCGCGGTTGGCCGGCCGCAGCACGGCCCCGCCCCCAAGCGCGATCACGGTTCGCCGGCGCTCGCAGACCTCAGCGACCGCAGCGGACTCCAGATCGCGGAACGCTTCCTCGCCGTCGTCGGCAAATATGGCCGCGATGCTCTTGCCGGCCCGCAGTTCGACCTCGACGTCGGCGTCGACCCAATCCCACGCCAACCGCAGAGCGAGCTGCTGCGCCACGGTGCTCTTACCCGTGCCGCGATAGCCAATCAACGCGATCGATTCAGGGTTCATGCATCGGCCCCAGGGCGAATGACCAATGACCAAGTCCCAATGACCAATGTAGACAGCCGCGGAGCCCAATGTCCGTCATTGGTCATTGGTGCTTGGTCATTGGTCATTGATCGCTAGAACTTCACCGGTCCGATGGTCCGCTTGAGCACTTCGCGCATCCGCTCCGCGCTGGCCTCCTTGCCGGTGAACAGGAAGAACTGCAGTTGCGCCTGCCGCACGAACATCTCCACGCCGGTGATCACCATGCAGTTGCGCGAGCGGGCGTCTTTCACCAGCAGCGTACTCTCGGGGTTGTACACGGTGTCGAACACCAGCATCGAGGGCTTGAGAAAGGTCTTGTGAATCGGCGTTTCATCCACGTTGGGATGCATGCCCACCGGCGTGCAGTTGACGATGATATCGACGTTGCCCCGATGGCGCATCTCCCAATCAATGGCCTTCGCCTCGAACGCGGCCGCCAGCCGCTCCGCCCGGGCCAGCGTCCGCGCTGCGACCGTCGTGATCGCCCCTCGCTTGCGCAGGCCGAACACGATCGGCCGGGCCACGCCCCCGGCGCCCAGCACCAGCACGCGCTTGTTCTTCAGAGGACTCGGCTCGGCTCCGATGTCGCCGAGGGTGTATTCCAGGCAGTCCATTGCGGCGTTGTAGTCGGTGTTGTAGCCGATCACCTCGGCGCCTTTGAACTGGACGGTATTCACCGCCGCGATGCTCTTCACGGCCGGGTCAACTTTCGTCAAGTGCCGGGCGATCGCCTCCTTGTGAGGGATGGTCACGCTCAATCCCTTGATTCCCAGCCGCGGCGCATCCTCCATGAACTGATCCAGCGCGTCGGCCGGCACGCGGAACGGCACGTAGATCGCGTCCATGTGCTGCACGGCAAACTCGGCGTTGTGCACGTGCGGGCTCAGACTGTGGCCGATCGGGTCGGCGATCACGCCGTACACGGCCGTGTCGGGGCCGATCTGCTCATAGTGATAGATCTCGTTCATCTGCTTAAAGCTGAGCTGCCCCGGCGCCAGCGTTCGCTCGTGATGAAACGTGGCGTAGGTGAACGGCGCCCCGAACTTGGCCGCCAGGATGCGCGACGGCGTGCCGACGTCGCCCATGCACATGCCCACCGTGGGGATCTCGCTCTCCTGCATCATCTCCAGCATCCGCACGTTGTCCCGCGGCACATTGGCCATCGCTGAGATCTTGATTATGTCGGGATCGAGCTTGGCGATCCGGTCGTGGACTTCGCGCAAGTCCTCCGGCGTTTTGCGGAAGTTGTGGTAACTGACGATTCGCTTCGTGGGCCCAAAGCGGCGAATCTGCCCGGCCACATCCTCCTCCAGGTCGATCCAATCCACCTTCTCGGCAATCGCTTCCCGCAGCAGGAGCTGCCGGGCTTCTTCGGTCCCGCTCCACTTCCCGCCGTCCTCCTTGCGCCGGCAGGTGATGATCACCTGGCACTCCTGGGGCCGCTCGGCCAACAGCCGCCGGATATTCACCTTGCCCGCCACGTAGTCCAGGCGCAGCTCGACCATCTTGGCGCCCTGCTCCGCCAGGTGCTGATGCTCGGCCATCATGTGCTTATGACGGCTGCGACCAATTGCGACGCAAATCATGGGGCAGACCAGATGGTTTTGAGTTACGAGTTGCGAGTTTCGAGTTGCAGCTTTGCTGCTCGCGACTCGTAACTCGCGATTCGCAACCTATTGTGATACACTCCGCCCCGCCAATCAAATCCGCTTGAACTGCCGATCGAGCTGTTCGCGGGTGAATACGAGCGCCGTGGGCCGGCCGTGCGGGCAATGATGGTGGTCCTGGGCCAGGGCCCGGTGCTCCAGCAGGGCGTCCACCTCTTGGGGCGTCAGCCGGTCGCCGAACTTAACGGCTGCTTTGCAGGCAATCATGTGCAACAGCTCGTCGAGCACGTCGCGCGGCTCGGGCCGCTTCCCCCCGGCCAGGAGCTGCTCGACAATGCTACGGAGCACGTCGGCGGGCTGAAAGTTCGCTAGCATGGCCGGGTAGGCCGAGATCAGCACCGTTTCGCCGCCGAACGACTCGACCTCCACGCCGAGCTGCGCCAAAAGCTCCCGCTGCTCGACCGCCGCGGCCGCTTCGCTGGCGGCGAGGTCGACCGGTTCCGGCACGAGCAGCCGCTGGCTCTCGACCGCGCCGGCCAGCACCCGCTCGCGGAGCGTCTCGTACAGAATGCGCTCGTGAAGAGCATGCTGATCGATCACCTCCAGCCCTTCGTCGGTTTCGGCGACCAAATAGCGATTATGAATCTGCATCGCCCGCGGCGCGGCGGTCGCATGATGTGCGTCGTCACGCCGCGACGTCAAATCAACGTTCGTTGCGTCCCATCCGGCCCCCTCCCCTCGGCGGGGAGGGTTGGTGAGGGGGGATAATCCATCGCTACGATTAATGCGCCGATCGGCGACGCCTCCGGACACATCAAACGGATGCAGCGTAAGCCCCTCGTTCGTCGAACCCAACGCCCCCGCGGGCAAACCGTTCCCGCTTGCTTCGTCGCCCGCCGGCCCCAACTGCCTCTTCGCCCACTCCCAAAGATCGCCCGCATCCGGCGCCGCCGGGGCCGCATCCGGATCTGCAGGAGCGTCGCCTCGTCCCATCATCGCGCCGTGCGCCACAAGGTCGGTAGACAAAAACTTCGTCCGCAGCGTCCCGAGCAACTGGCTGTAGACGCGACCGCCATCCTGGAACCGCACCTCAAGCTTCGTGGGATGCACGTTCACGTCGACCCACGCCGGCGGCATCACGAGGTGCAAGAAGCACACCGGATACCGGCCGGTGAGCAACAGGCCGCGATAGGCCTCGCCCAATGCGTGCTGCAACGAACGGTCGCGAATGAACCGGCCATTGAGGAACAAGTACTGCAATCGGTTGTTCGGCCGGCTGTGGGTGGGATTGGCCACGTGGCCCGAAAGCCGCAGCTCGCCGTCGGTGCTCTCGACTGCAATCAACCCGGCCGCCAGCTCGGCCCCAAACAGGGCCGCCACTCGCTGACAGGCGTCGTCCGGCGGCAGGTCGTGCAGCAGTCGACCGCCGTGCGTGAGCGTAAAATGCACCTGCGGATGGGCAACCGCCAGCCGCGCCAGCGCCTCGGTCAGGTGGCCCATTTCCGTCGCGGTGGTCCGCAGAAACTTCTGCCGCACCGGCGTGTTGAAGAACAACCGCTCGACTTCGACCGTCGTGCCGCACGGCCCCCCCGCTGGCCGCAATGGCTCGGCCCGACCGCCGACGACCTCCAGCTCCGCAGCACTCTCGGCCTCGGCCGGTCGGCTGCGCAGGCACAGCCGACTCACCGCCGCGATCGACGCCAGCGCTTCGCCGCGAAATCCCAATGTGCCCACGCGAAACAAGTCGTCGGCGTCGCGAATCTTGCTCGTGGCGTGACTCTCGACCGCCAGCGCCAGCTCATCGGCCGCCACGCCGCAGCCATTGTCCACGACGCGGATCAGCTCCACCCCGCCCTGCTCCACCGTGACGTCGATCCGCGTGGCGCCGGCGTCTAGCGAATTCTCCACCAGTTCTTTCACCACGCTCGCGGGACGCTCAATCACCTCGCCCGCGGCGATCTTGTTGACGACGCTCGGCGGCAGTTGGCGAATCGGAGGCATAACGAAGTACAGAAGAGATTAATCGCGGATGAACGCGGATTTCACGGATTAACGCGGATCAATAGACGAGATTGGAACTGCTCAGCATTACATCTCTTGATCCGATCCGCGCCCATCCGCAAAATCCGCGGTCATCCGTGTGGCATTTCTGTGGTGCGGAGCGATCGCCGTCAACTCAGCCCGTATTCCTTGATCTTTCGATACAACGTCCGCTCGCCGATCCCCAGCATGCTGGCCGCTTCCTCGCGGTTTCCGCCGGTAGCCTTGAGCGTTTCGGCGATGAACAGCCCCTCGAGTTGGGACAACGGCCGGCCCACCAGCGCCGCCAGGCTGTCGCCGTCCGCGGCGGGCGGCTGGGGCTCGCTCCCGCCCAGCTCCGGCGGCAGGTCGTCGACGTCGAGGACTTCGTCGTAATCGACCACCACCATGCTCTCGATGGCGTTCTTCAGCTCCCGCACGTTGCCGGGCCAATTGTAGGTCATCAGCCGCCGCCGGGCCGCGGTCGTCATGCTCTTGATTGTCTTGCCGTGCCGCGCGGCGTGCATCTGGATGAAGTGCTCGATCAACAGCGGAATGTCCTGCGCCCGTTCGGCCAGCCGCGGCAATCGCACCGTCAGCACCTTCAGCCGATGGTACAGGTCCTCGCGAAACGTGCCGGCTTTGATGGCGTCCTCCAGATCGCGGTTGGTCGCCGACAGAATCCGCACGTTGACTTTGATTGGCTCATTGGACCCCACCCGCGTGATCTCGTGGCTCTCCAGCACCCGCAACAGCTTGATCTGGGTGGCCGGCGGCATATCGCCCACTTCGTCGAGAAACAGTGTGCCGCCGTTGGCGTACTCGAATTTCCCCACGCGATCGGCGCTGGCGTCGGTGAACGCGCCCCGCACATGGCCGAACAGCTCGCTCTCGAGAATGTGCTCACTGAGAGCGGCGCAGTTCAAGGCCACGAACGGCCGATTTTTCCGCGGGCTGTTCTGGTGAATGGCCTGCGCCACCAATTCCTTGCCCGTGCCGGTCTCGCCTTGGATCAGCACCGTGGCGTCAGTCGGAGCAATCCGCCGCAAGCGCTCCATCAGATCCTGCATCGGCGGGCTATTGCCGATGACGCCCTCGAAACCGAACCGCTCGTCGAGCCGCCGGCTCAGCTCGGCGTTTGCCCGCCGCAGGTGCTGTGCGCGGGAGGCGTTGTCGACAACCGCCCGCAATTGCTTCAGGTCGAGCGGCTTCAAGAGGTAATTGAACGCCCCCTGCTGCATCGCCTCGACCGCGGACTGCACGGTGCCGTGCCCGGTAACCATGATTACCTCGGCGTCCGGCAACAGCTCCCTGGCCTGGGCCAGCACGTCGAGCCCCGTCGAGTCCTTCATCCGCAGATCGGTGACGATCACCTCAAAGGCGTCCCGCGACAGCATGGCCACGCCGTCGGCCCCCGAGGTGGCCACCGTGCATTCGTAACCCACCCGCGCCAGGCTGTCGGCCACGGCGTCGGCATGCGCTGCGTCGTCGTCGATGACGAGCACCTTAATTGGCGAGGCCGCGCTGGCAGCGGTGGTCTTGGACATACCGACGATGATACGGCCCTGACCTGACCCAAAAAAGGGGCGAGGAGAAAAGCACCAAGCCGCACAGGCACGAAGTTCAACGACTTCCGTCTTCTTCGTGCCTTTGTGTCTTGGTGGTTAATCCTTCCGCCTCCGAACTCTTCGCCAGCCGCGCCGGCACAGGCAGCTCGATCGTGAATTGCGTGCCGTGTCCCACGTCGGTCTGAACTTGGATGCGGCCGCCGTGCGCTTCGATGATGTTGAGCGTCGTCGGCAATCCCAATCCCGAGCCCCCCGGCTTGGTGGAGAAAAACGCCTCGAACATGTGTGCGGCCGTGTGTTCGTCCATGCCGACGCCCGTGTCGATCAGTTGCAGCGCCACGGCGCCGCCAGTCACCGTCGTCCGCACAACGATCTGTCCGCCATCGGGCATCGCCTGCACAGCGTTGAGCAGCAAGTTGATCAGCGCCGCCCGGAACGACTCGCCGTCGAGCAGCACGCGCGGCAGGTCCGGGTCGAGATAGCGCACCATCTCCACTCCCGCCGCCGCGGCTTGCGGCTCGAAGAATTCGAGCGTCTCCTCAATCTCCTGGTTCAGGTCGGTCGGTTGTAAGTTGAGCCGGCGCGCCTTGGCAAAGTTCAGAAAATCGTCGAGCAAATCCTGCAGCCGCTGGCACTCGCGCTGCATGACCCCGATGCGCTTGAGCGCCCGCCGCTGCGCCGGCGTCTGAGCGTCCTCGAAGTCCTCGGCCAACAGCTCCATGTTGAGCCGAATGGTCGAGAGCGGATTCTTGATCTCGTGCGCCAGCGCCCCGGCCAGCCGCGCGATCTCGGTGTACTGCGCCATGAGGCGCTCGTAGGGATCGGCATCGCTGCGAGGATCGGACTTGGCCATCGCTGCCTTATGTGCCATACGAACTACGGTGCGCCGACGCACAAAGCGATTGCGGCCGCAATCTCGTCCATTTGATCGGTCCCGACGGCGCCAAGTCGGCGGACAAACCGGCTCTCCGAGACTGACTTAACTTGAAAGGCGTCAGCGCCCGAATCCTTGGTCAATCCAGATTCTACTGACGCTCGCACGAGAACAAACCAAGGCAGGCGACCAAACCATGGTTGCCAATCGATGAGCGGCACAACCACGCGAAGCGGAAGACGGCCGATCGAATCGACGCTGCAAACAATCGCCGGTCGGGACTTGCGAATCTCGGCGCCGACCGAGGGATCGAAGCGCACCGTCCAGATTTCACCCCGCTGGGGCCGCGGTGCTGTAGCCATGCAAGTCGTCCTCGCCGAAGGCTTCGAAGTCGGTCAGCGAGGCGTTGGCGCGGTACTCACTATCGGCTTGGGCCGCAGCCTCCGCAAGAATTGCATCTCGCTCAGCCGCCGAGAGCTTGCGTAATTGACGCGCCGTCAACCCGTCGTCGAGCGAAGGTGGTTTGGAGATCATCGCAGGGGTTCCTAAGTCGGCCAACTGAATTCTAGCCCGCCAATTATCAATTAGCCACTCCGCGCAAAGCAGCGGGGCCGCCGACGGCCCCGCTGCGAGCATTCAGATTGCCAAAGCGACCGGCCCTACGCCTGCACGCTCTCTTGGGGCTGACCTTGCTCGCGGAGCACCGCCTTGCGGCTCAGCTTCACGCGGTCTTGCTCGTCCACCGCGATCACCTTCACCTGCAGGTGGTCGCCCACCTTGCAGACGTCGCCCACGCTCGACACATACCCCTCGGCCAATTCGCTGATATGGCACAGCCCATCGCGTCCCGGCAGGATTTCGATGAACGCGCCGAAATCCTTTACGCTCGTGACCACGCCGTCGTAAATCCGTCCCACCTGCACGCTGGCAGTCAGGGCTTCCACGCGGGCCAGGCCGGCCTTGGCGGCCGCTTCGTTGGCGCCGGCGATGGTCACCGTGCCGTCTTCCTCGACGTCGATCGTCACGCCGGTGTCTTCCTGGATGCCGCGGATCGTCTTGCCGCCTGGGCCGATCAACAGGCCGATCTTCTCGGGATTGATCTGCGTGCGGAACAGCCGCGGAGCGCTCTCGGCCACGGTGCTTCGCGGCCGCGGAATCGTCGACAGCATCGACCTCAGGATCGCCAGCCGCGCTTCGCGCGATTGCTTGAGCGTCGCCCGGATAATTTCCTCGCTGATGCCGTCGATCTTCAAATCGAGCTGGATGCCCGTGATGCCGTTCTGCGTGCCGGCGATCTTGAAGTCCATGTCGCCGAAGTGGTCCTCGTCGCCAATGATGTCGGTCAAGAGCACCCACTTCTCGCCGTCCTTCACCAGGCCGGTCGAGATGCCCGCCACTGGGTTCGTGATTGGCACGCCGGCGGCCATCAGACCCAGCGTGGCGCCGCACACCGAGGCCATCGAGCTGGAGCCATTGGACTCCAGGATGTCCGAAATCACCCGCACGGTGTACGGAAAGTCGTCATGGTCCGGCAGCACCGGGTTGACGCTCCGCTCGGCCAGGGCGCCATGCCCGATCTCACGTCGGCCAGGGCCACGGATGGGCCGCACCTCGCCGACCGAGAACGACGGGAAGTTGTAATCCAGCATGAACCGCTTCGAGTATTCGTCGAACAGACCGTCCACCCGCTGCTCGTCGCGGCCGGTGCCCAGGGTGACGGTGACGAGCGCTTGCGTCTCGCCGCGCTGAAACAGCGCCGACCCATGTACCCGCGGCAAGAGATCCACCTCGCACTCGATCGGACGCAGCGTCGTGAAATCGCGACCGTCGGCCCGTTTGCCTTCCTGAATGAGGTCGCGGACGATGCGGGCCTCCAGATCGTGCCACGCTTTGGAAAACGACCCCGGTGAATACGCGCCCGTGGCCAACGGGTCGGGAATCAACGCCGCCAGCGCCTCGGCCTTCAGCGCGGTCATCGCGTCGGCCCGGGCGTGCTTGCCTTCGGTCTGCTTGGCCGCTTTGATCTTGTCGTAGAACTTCTGCTTCAGCACGTCGTACAGGCCGTCGGACTTCGGCGGCTGGAAGTCCATTTTCTGGACCCCCACCTTGTCGATCAGATCCTGCTGCAGATCGCACAGCTCGCGGATGTAGCGGTGGGCGGTCATGATCGCCTCGACCATGTCGTCCTCCGGCAATTCGCGGCCAAAACCCTCGATCATCAGCACCGCGTCCCTGGTGCCCGAGACGATCAGGTCCAGCGTGCTGGTCTCCAGCTCGTCTTGCGTGGGGAAGGCAACGAACTCGTCGCCCACGCAACCCAACCGCACCGAGGCCAGCGGCCCCTGAAACGGCAACGGCGACACGCCCAGGCACGCCGCCGAGCCGTTCATCGCCAGCACGTCGGCGTCGGTCTGCCGATCGCTGGCCAACACAAATGCCTGAATCTGCACCTCGTCGCCGAAGCCCTCGGGGAACAGCGGTCGGATGGGCCGGTCCATCAACCGGCTAGTGAGCGTCTCCTTGAGCGTGGGCCGCCCTTCGCGCTTGATGAACCCGCCGGGAAACTTGCCCGCGGCGGCGGTCCGCTCGCGGTAGTCGCACGTCAGCGGGAAGAAGTCGATCCCCGGCCGCGGCGGCCCGCTGGCCACCGCGCAGATGACGACCGTGTCGTTGTATTGAACTATGACGCACCCCGCGGCCTGTTTGGCCAGGGCGCCTGTCTCGAGAGCGAATTTACCTTTGCCGATTTTCTTTTCTACTCGAATGCGCTTCAATTTCTTGATTCCTGTTTTTAATTGACTGTGAGTTGCGGCAAATGGCCGGCCTGCGGTGAGACTTCCGCTCGCGTGCCACTGGCTTTGCCAGCGTGATGGAGCGTCGAATGCAGCGCTTCGGAAAGCACTGGCCGAGCCAGGGGCACACGGCCGACGGAGCCGACAGAAGCTCGGACACATCCGCTGGTGGCTGCGCCGCCTCGCCTCGCGGCGCCCTAGTCAGCGGCGCCGCCGGAGATGCGGCGGGCGCTGACTTGCGGATATTCAGACGCTGCAACAGATCGAGATACAACTGCGGATTCGTGCGCTTCACGTAATCCAGCAGTCGACGCCGACGGCTCACCATGCCCAAGAGTCCCCGGCGGCTGGAGTAATCTTTGCTGTGGAGCTGCAAATGCTTGGTCATCTCCGCAATTCGCGACGTGAGGATCGAGATCTGAACCTCGGGAGACCCCGTGTCGGTCCCGCGGCGCCCGTAATCCTCCACCAACTCGCTTTTGTGCGCTTTTGTGACGGTCATCTGTGCTCTTTCACACCTGTTCTGTCGCGTGTGCCTGCGGCGCGTCCGAGTTTGTCGCGCCCGCCGCACCAGCTTTCGCGGCCCGGCGGGGCGTGTGCGGTCCGCTCAAGGCGAACTCGCGCGTACAAATCTCATGCCTGCCGTTTGCTACAACTCTTCCTACACTGTGACTTGTTAGTGATTGCCCAATAACGATTCCCTTCCAATGTAACGATTTACGGCCGCAACGCAACCGCACCGGAGAACAAGGGTTGCGAGCCAACAGGCAGGCGGTGGACCCCGCCGCATGGCCGGGATTGCCGCCGCGAACGCCCCTTTCTCCAAGAAGGAGGGCGGGCGCCCAGAGGGCGTGTTCACGCAATTGGTAGGCCCTCGCCGCCGCCGCTACAATGGAGGCATTGCCGCTAGAGATCGCCGTCAGGAATTACCGGAATGTCCACTGAACATGCCCTCGACGCCGCTGCCGCCGCCGCAGGGGCAGCTGTTCCGCTCCTCGCCCGCTCGTCGGTCGAACTCCACAGCGGCGACCGCATGAGCCGCGAAGAGTTCCATCGGCTGTACGAACAGACCCAGGAAGACTTCAAGGCCGAACTCATTGGAGGGATCGTCTACGTCGGGTCTCGGGTCAGAGTTTCGCACGGCGAACCTCATGCCCTCCTCAGCGCCGTTCTGATCGCCTACGCCAGCCGGACCCCTGGAACCGAGGCCAGCGACAATACCACCGTCATGCTCGGCGACGACGGCGAGCCGCAACCTGATTTGTTTCTTCGCGTCTTGCCGGAGTACGGGGGCCAATCATCAACAACGCCGGACGACTACGTACTGGGCGCACCCGAGTTGATTGTCGAGGTCGCCCACAGCAGCCAAGCGATCGACCTACACGCCAAAAAGGAGATGTACGCCAAGTATGGCGGCCGGGAGTACATCGTGGCTTGTCTCCGGGAAAAAGAGCTTCGCTGGTTCGACCTCGCCGCCGGCAACGAACTCTCGCCCGACGCGACGGGCATCCTCCGACCCAGCGTCTTCCCCGGCCTCTGGCTCAACGGCCCGGCGATCTTCGCTCTCGACTACGCCCCACTGATGGCGACGCTGGAGCAAGGCCTGGCGACGCCCGACCACGGCGCGTTCGTGCAGCAGTTAACCGCAGCTCATGCTAACTCAAAATGACCTGCGATCGTCGCTCGCAATTGCTCGCACCAACTGGGCATACTGGTGCGACGTGTACGAACATCGTGGTCCAATTCAGAAAAGTCCGTTATTTGCAGAAAATGGACGATTCGCAAAGTTCTGCAAGGAGTACTCGGTCCATCGAACGATTAGGGCGGGTGCGCAGGATTTATTCCGGCAGACGTTGGCCGCGAAGCTGCCGACAGCGGTCGAGGATGATTCTGGCCGCGGACTCGATCGTCTCGAGGCTGAATTGAGGCCTCGCTTTGGAACGCGCAATGGGTCCAGAAGTATGATTTCAGCTTTCTCGAAGGTGGCCGCATTTGTGAAACCCGAGCGGTTCATCGCCTGGGACCGGTACGCGAGAGGCGGGCTGAACAGGATTAACGGCCGCACGTCGTCAACGCCATTTGCGAGTTACGAGCAATATCTCCGATCGATCGATGACGTTTGGAACGGCGAGCTCGGCGATGGAATCCGGCAATATCTGGCGCAGAATTCAGAGCACGCAATCGAAAGGGAACTTCGATTCCAGCGCAGAGTGCTCGATGTCGCGCTCATGAAACTCGGCGGCCGGCAAATGTCCGAAACGTGGTGACCGGATGGGTCATGGGCTGATGCTGTCGGTCATGTACCAAAATCGTCCTACGATTCTGAACAGGACCGGCTGAGGCAGGACCAGAAATGGCAGAAATTCACGATACGCTGCGTCGCTTGCTAGAGAACCCGGAGCTGCAACTGGCCCTGGCCGAAGCATTCTACGCGGGTCTCGACTCGCCGAGCGCATTCGATGAGATTGACTCGGCGGACCACAAACGGCACGCGCGAGGCATTTTCCGTGATAAACACGAGGACTTATGTGAGACGGAAATATCGCAAGAGGAATACTCGGCTGACTCGCCCTTTGAGGAAGTACCGAACAAGTTAAAAGAGGTGATACAGGCATTTATTATTGATAAGCTACCGCTGCCGGCGGCGATCACTGTTGAAGAACTCACCTCAATTGCCATCGCACACCTTGCTGGCGTGCCGCTGCAGGATTCAGAGCACGCAGTAGACATCGCCCGTGCATATCAAAGGTTTGTCGATTTTGCGGTGTTGGAAATTGAGGCCTATCGAGGAACCGCTTGGAACAGTTTCAATTTTGGCCATTGGACGCATTGTAGTGAGGACGAATGGGACGCGATCTGTGATTCGTCGTTCTCTGATGCGACCGTGTTAAGGCTATGGTCGTCGGCCTCTGGTTTCCGGCTGTGTATCGCCAATCCATACAGACAACTACCAGACGGCTGGATTGAAGGACGACCGGCAGAAGAACAGATGCCAGTAGATGTATGTGGAAATCTAACCGGTTTTTGCACGCCACTTGCCCTGGAGCGAGCAAAAGAGCAATTGACCGGTGTGATCGAGTGCATCGTCAAAAGCCTTGATTTATCCCTCACCACGAGCGATGGAAAAGCCACGTTGTGGGGTCTCAGCCCGATCACGTGTCTCATCCGGGGCGATGGACCTCGGATGATTTCAAGTTGTTTGTCGGCATTTCTCCGACAGCCGCAGGACGGCAAAAATGCGCAAGTACTGGACAGGCTGCACAACGCGATAGTCCTGTTGATGTACGCCGATCAAGCAGGAGCGGACCCGGTCGCGCTGGCATTGAGCTTTGCCGCCATCGAGGCGCTAGTTTGCGAACACCACGAGCTACCGGAAGCCAAACAGATCAAGCGGCATGTCGCGACGCTGCTAGTGCAGGACGCGGACATACGAAAATCGCGCGAAAGAGTGATTGACAAGCTCTACGACATCCGCAGTCAAGTGATGCACGGTAACCGGATCAGCGCATCCGAAGAAAAGAGCCTTTGCGTCCGGCGGATTGCAGCCGGCGTTCTGAGAGGCATCGTCAGTTGGATGGCGCATCAGGAGCGGATGGCGGGCGAAACTGCCGATACATCGTGGAAAGAGTTTATGGATGAAGTTAATGCCGCCAGCAGGAAGCCCGATATAGTCGTCGGAGTACCAGACTTGTCCGAACTGATTCCGGACAAAGTCCCGACATGAATGGGCCGGAAAAGGTCGTGGCAAACGATCGAAAAAGAGGACGGCCACGCTGGCCGCGTTTTGGGTTTGCGGGCGGTGCTGGCCAGGCGTCGCAAGCCCGCCGCCTTTCCCAGTGGTCCCCCGCCTACGGAAAACGGCGTCGCCCGTAACCCGAGCTGCCGTCGTTGGCGTTCATCCCACGCTTCGGTACGGTATACTTAGCGCGGAGACCCACTTATGTCCACCTCGGTCACGCATCACGGCTTGAATATCCCCCACGGCAGAATTGCCGCGTTCTGTCGCCATCATGGCATTCGCCGTCTGTCGCTGTTCGGATCTATTCTGCGCGACGACTTCCGGCCTGAGAGTGACGTCGACGTCCTGGTCGAGTTCGAAATGGGCCGCACGCCGGGGCTGGCGTTTTTCGGCATGCAAGAAGAACTTTGCCATATCTTGGGCCGCCCCGTCGACCTGCACACGCCCGGATTCTTGAGCGACGCTTTCCGCGACGAAGTTCTGCGCGAGGCGGAGGTCCAATATGTCGCGGGCTGACGACGCGACCAGACTTCGGCACATGCTCGACCATGCGCGCGAAGCAGTCGCAATGGCCCACGGCCGAACTCGCGTCGACTTGGACGCCGATCGCCAGTTCAACCTGGCCATGACGCGGCTTATGGAAATTATTGGCGAGGCGGCCACGCGCGTGTCTGAAGAAACTCGCAAACAGCACTCCCACATTCCGTGGCCGCAGGTTGTCGCCTTTCGCAATCGACTCATTCACGGCTACGATCGCGTCGACTTCGACATCTTGTGGCAGATTGTTCAGAACGATCTTCCGCCGCTGATCCAATCGCTTGGACAAATCCTGGCGCGATGAAGTAGCTGGGACTCACGGCGACTTGCTGCCGAGGTCGACGCCGCGCCGTCGATCACAAGCATTTGAGGTCCGCCCGCGCTTCATGCACGAGATCGACCATCTCGCGGGTCGACAGTTTGGGAAGGTCTTGACGAAGCTGGCGAAGGTCCTCGAGCGTCTCGGCCCGAGCAAAGCCATATCTTCTTAACGGCGGGCTGAATGCGAATGAGATTGGCGACGCAATCGTCGGCGTTGCTAAACCCAGCCGCCTCGGCTTGGGTTTTCGCAAGGGCGATGGCATCGTCAGGAATGGCGACTTGCATGGCGAATGCTTCCCATATTGCAGTCGAATGACGGGAAATCGGCCGCCGTCAAAATCACCCAGGTTCCGGCGCCTTCCCGCCTTTCCCCGCGTGATCCCCTTGGGGATGTCGCCCACGCGAATGACGTCCCACGCCAGGCCAACCTTTTCCATCAGCCAGATGGCCCAGTAGGTCACGTCGATTTCCCGCCACCGGCGCCCCTGCCGGGCCACGCGCTGGTAGGCATGGTGGTTGTTGTGCCAGCCCTCGCCGAAGGCCAGGATGCCCAACCACCACAGGTTGCGGCTGTTGTCGGTCGTTTCGTAGTTGCGGTAGCCCTACAGATGCGTGGCCGAGTTCACAAACCAAGTGACGTGCATGACGTACACCATCCGCACGCCCAGGCGCCGCCACCGCTGGCCCGCTCGTCGAGCAAGCAAATCCATGTGCTTGAACCGGTTAAGAGGGGCCATACCAGAATGTCCCCTTTCTCCTCTCCGCCCGCCGCAGCCTTGGTCTTTGGTCCGACCCACCTATTCGGCGTTTGACGGACATCGTGCTATCATGTCGATATGAAGGTGCGCGAAGTCTTGAAGATCTTGCGCGATGACGATTGGTTTCGGGTTCCGGCCAAGGGGGGGCATCGACAATTCAAGCATCCCTCAAAACCGGGACGCGTTACAGTCTCGGGTAAAGAGAGCGACGATCTCCCGCCGGGGACGCTCAACAGCATTCTAAAACAAGCCGGGTCGAAACAGTGAGGCTGCCATGAAGCGCTATGCGATTGTGTTGGAAAAGGCCAAATCCAATTTCGCCGCGTATGTCCCCGATTTACCGGGATGCGTAGCCACCGGCGCCACCGTCGCGGAGACCGAGCAGCGATTGAGCGGTGCAATCGAAGCCCACATTCGAGGGCTTCGAGAAGACGGACTGCCGATCCCCGAGCCATCGAGCATCGTCGATTACGTGGAAGCGTCCGTGTAGCGATCTCAGCCCCGCCGTTCACAGCGAGGAAACGGACAGGGGACAGGCATGCTGTCCACGTTTTCGCGTTGGCGGGGGGCGGGCGGGACTTTTTGCGAGCCGGTCCCCATTCTTCAGCGCGTGATCCCCTTGGGGATATCCGCCACGCGGATCACGTCCCAAGCCAGGCCGCACTTTTCCATCAGCCAGATGGCCCAGTAGGTCACGTCGATTTCCCACCACCGGTGCCCCTGCCGGGCCACGCGCTGGTAGGCGTGGTGGTTGTTGTGCCAGCCCTCGCCGAAGGCCAGGATGCCCACCCACCACAGGTTGCGGCTGTTGTCGGTCGTTTCGTAGTTGCGGTAGCCCCACAGGTGCGTGGCCGAGTTGACAAACCAGGTCACGTGCATCACGTACACCATCCTCACGCCCAGGCCCCACAGGATCATCGACCACCCGGCCCAGTTCGAGCCGAGTCCCCAACTCACCGGTCCGAAATAGCCGATCAGCCAGAGAATGCCCGCACAAATGAAGTGCGTCGGAAGGAACAGGTAGTGCAGCACCACGATCATTTTGTCTTTGAGCATGTCGGGGGCGTACCGCTGGAACAGCTCGTCGCGCCACTTGCGGCCAAAATTCGGCATGAACCAGAACATGTGGCTCCACCACGGGCCGTCTTTGGGCGAGTGCGGATCGCCCTCGTGATCGCTGAACGCGTGATGCTTGCGATGATTCGCCACCCACATCAGCGCCGAGCCCTCGCCCGACAAGCCGCCCAACATGGCCAGCAGCCAGCGAATGGGGCGATAGGTTTGAAAACTCTTGTGCGTCAGTAGCCGGTGGTAGCCCATGCACACGCCAAAGCTCCCGGTGATCACCGCCAGCGCAATGCACGAAATCAGCGCGGGCCAACTGAAGAAAAATGGCGCCGCCAGCGCCAGCGCGTGGACCACCACGATCCAGATGACGATGGGCCAATTCATGCCCACTTCGCGGAACGCGGTACGCGTCCGCACCAAGGCCGCCGCCAGGGCCAGCGCGGCACTGTTCGTCAGGCTCTTGTCGACGTCGTCGACACAAGTAAGTTTTTCCGGGCAGTCCTCCGACCCGACAGAAACCTTGGTCCGGTTGGGTCGACGTGATTCAGGCATAGTGGAAGTAGACACCGGCAAAGATTCCTTAAAGAGTTCCGATTTATCCTAAGACATCGGCGCCGCGGCCCTGCGAGCGTTCGCTCCCGGGTAAAAGTCGCGCCTAAGATGCCAGCAGCGCGGGGCCTGGTCCTAAGCGCCCCAGCCAAATGGGAACCCGGAGGATATAGGATTATATGGGGATTTGCTAGGGCGTCTCGCCTGGCATATTGCGATCAGGTCTCATTAAAGTCCGCCCCGGTTGCCCGATTTCTCGCAGCCCGCTCAATTTGGGGACCCCTCGCGATAGGTCGAAAACCGAACGCCCTGATCGCTGATCCAACAGGACACCGCCCCGTTCTCGGCTGTGTGCCACACGCTGGCGCCAGCCCGTCGATAGGAAACCCTCGCCGGCAAAGGGCCATGGGGCCGGCGACCGCTGAACACCACCCACTCTGGCGTGCACCAGGCGGCGAAGCCCGGCGGATCGCTCGCCGAACTGCCGTGGTGGGGCGCCAGAAGCACGTCGCAGTCCACCGGCGGGTCGGCCATCACGCGCTCCAACCCCGGCGACTCCAGATCGCCCGGCAGCAAGATCCGCCGCCCGGCGAACTCGACCGCCAACAAGACGCTGTTGGCGTTGTCGCGCCCCATGACGCCCTCACGCGGCGGGTGGAGCACTTCCATCACTACGCCTGGGTCGAGGGTGCGCAGCCGGTCGTTCATCCAAATCTGCCGCAGCGGCACGCCGCTGGCCGCGAGGACGTCGCGGAGGTAATCCGGCGCCGCCAGCCGGCCGCCTGTAGCCACAGGGTCGAACATCATCGGCGACACATAGACCACGCCCACCGGGAACCGCTCCAAGAGTCCCGGCACGCCGTTGTAGTGGTCGATGTCGGCGTGCGACAGCACAATGGCGTCGATCCGCCCGATGCCGCGCGACCAGAGATACGACGACGCAATCTGCTGCGCCATCTCCGGCGAGCTCAAACTGCCGGCGTCGTAAAGCACCGTCTGCCCGCTGGGCAGCTCGATCACCGCACACGTGCCGTGTCCCACGGCGAGGAAGGTGCAGCGCAGTTCGCCCGGCGCGGTGCGCCCGGCGCCAACCGCCGCATACCCCACGGCCGCCCACGCCAATGCCGCGGCAAGCTGCCACCGCCAATGCGGCCGCAGCCGCGGGACGATCGCCAGCGCAGCGATCGCTCCGTAAAACGCCACGAGCCACCACGCGGGCGGGCCGCACGCGTACCAGTAGCTGCCCGGCACATGCTGCACGCCTCGCACCATCGCCTCTGTGAGGCGGAGGGCCCCGCCGCACACCGCCCCGCACGCTACGCCCAGCGGCGGCACGAGCCACCCCAGGGTGAGCGTCGCCAGCCCCGCGGCAATCGCGATCCCGATCAGCGGCGAGGCCAGCGGCGTGATCAGCACGCTCGCCGGCGTCACCACGTGGAAGTGGTACGCCACCAGAGGCGCCATCGCGACCCCCACCGCAATCGAGGCCAGCGTCAATACGAGCATCGAGCGACCGAGCTTCCGCACCGCACGCACCCACCACGGCCGCGTCTCGGCGATATGCCGCCGCAGTGGATCGACCGCTCCGGTCCGCGGCCACCACTGGGCGAACAGGATCAACGCCGCCACCGCCAGGAAGCTGAACTGCGTGCCGCTGCGAAACGTCTCGCTGGGGTTGATCGCCATCACCACCAGCGCCGCGGCGCCAAACAGGTTGCCCGCCGACGCCCGACGCCCGGCCGTCAGAGCAATCACTGCGGTCGCCGTCACCACGGTCGCCCGCACTACCGACGGCTCCGGCCCGACGATCGCCGCATACAAGAGCACCATCCCCAGCGTGGACGCCAGTTGCGGTGCGCGCCGGCAGTCCCGCCGCGCCGGCGAGTTGCCACACGATCCACGCCAGCATCGCCACGTGGGCGCCGGAGATGACCAGCAAGTGAATGGCGCCGGTCTTGAGAAACGCGTCCTTCGTCGAATCACTGAGCCGCTCCTGATCCCCCAACAGCGTCGCCAGCACCAAGGGCGCATCGCGCGGACCGACGTTCGCCGCCAATTGCCCCGCACACCATGCAGCGCACCGCGTAGAGCGCCCGATCGACGCTCGTCCACGACGCCGGCTCGAGCACCGCCACGCAGTGCGGGTCATCGCAGAAGAGCTCAGTGAGCCGGCCGCCCCGCCGTTGGGCCGCCGCCCAATCGTACTCGCCCGGATTGAGCGACCCCGGCACGCGCCCCAGTTGCGCAAACACGTTCAACCGATCGCCAGGCCCCACCCCCTCCAGGGCGCCCGCCACGCGCAGCCGCGACAGCCCCGCCGCATGTCGCCACGATCGACCGTCGCGAATCCCCACCACCCGCACAGTCGCCTCGCTCATCGTGCGCACGGCAATCGCCCTGAGCGGACTGGCGTCGCCCGGCGGCGAAATCCGCACGCGGTCCGCCACAACGGCTTCGAGGCACGCCGGCTGCGGCGCCTCGCTGGCGAACCGTGCCAGCTCGTCGGCGCTCGCCAGCTGCCAGCGCCAATCGTGCCACGCCGCGCCGGTCGCCAACGCCGCCGCCAAGACGAGCAGTGCCGAGATGTGCAGCCGGCCCCGCCGCCGACACCCCTCAGCAAATACCAGCGTCGCCGCGGCGACCAACCACCACCAGCCAAAAACGCTCGGCGCCGCCAGCGCGTGCACTCCGTAATCCGCCGTCACCCCCAAGCCCGCCGCCATGGCCAGCCACAACAGCGGCCGATACGGCGTCGCCGGTCGCCCGCGACTGTCGAGTTGCGCTGGTGGCAAAGCCATGCGAATTCCGCGAAAGGCCGCCGCGCCCGCCGTCTGACCGGCCGCGCTGCTGGCGCCAGTGTAACCAATTTTTCGCGTGCCTCAGGCCCTGGCGGCGAATTCCCCCACTCTCGCTTGCTGCCCCGACCGCCCGCGGGAACAATACTCAGTCCCCATCCCAGGCACGATTCCCTCCGGAGCGGCGATTTCCATGACGCGCAACCAACTACGCATCCCGCCCGCGGCCCACATGCTCGCCGGGGCGCTCGCCCTGGCCTGTTGCGGTTGCCAACAACAGGCGGCAACCAACTCCGCGGCCGCAAGTCAGACTCCAGCAACGGACGACAAGCCTGCCGCAGCTTCCGTGACCACCACCGACGCTAATTCCAAGGAGCCCGCCTTGATCCCCCGCAGCGTTCTCTTCGGCAACCCCCAACGCGCCGGCGGTCGCATCAGCCCCGACGGCAAGTGGCTTAGCTACCTCGCCCCCGTCGACGGCATCCTCAACGTGTTCGTCGCGCCGGTCGACGACTTCCAGCACGCCGAGCAAGTCACCCACGACAAGACCCGCGACATCCGCAGCTACAACTGGGCCGAGAACAGCGCCTACATCCTCTACACCCAGGACACCGGCGGCGACGAAGACTGGCACGTCTACGCCACCGAGGTCGCCACCAAGAAAACCACCGACCTCACGCCGCTCAAGAAGATTCACGCCACGATCGAAGGCACGAGCGACCGTTTCCCCGACGACATCCTCGTCGGCCTCAACGACCGCATCCCGCAGCTCCACGACATCTACCGCGTGAACGTCAAAACGGGTGAAAAGCAACTCGTGCAGGAAAACGCGGGCGTCGCGGGCTACGTGACTGACGACGATTTCAAAGTCCGCTTCGCCTTCAACTACACCCCCGAAGGCGGCACCGAGCTCTTGAAGCCCAAGGACCCCGACGCCGCCCCCGGCGACAAAGGCATCGCCGACTGGGAAGACTTCATCAAGGTCGGGCCCGAGGACGCGATGACCACCAGCCCCGCCGGCTTCAACAAGGCCGGCGACGTGCTCTACATGCTCGACAGCCGCGACCGCGACACCGGCGCCCTGTACGCCCTGGACCTAAAAACCGGCGACAAAAAACTCCTCGCCGAGAACGCCAAGGCCGACGTCGGCGAGGTCATCTCTCATCCGACCGAGAAAACCATCCAGGCCGTCGGCTTCACCTACGCCCGCCGCGAGTGGCAGGTCCTCGACCCGTCGATCCAAGCGGACCTCGATTACCTCGCCAAGGTCGAGGACGGCGAGCTGATCATCACCAGCCGCACGCTCGACGACAAGCTGTGGACCGTCGCCTACCTGCTCGACGACGGCCCGGCGAAAACCTATCTCTACGACCGCTCCGACAAGAACAACCTCAAGACGCAGTTCCTGTTCACCAACCGCGACGACCTCGCCGGCTACCCGCTGGTGAAGATGCATACGCCGCTCGTCAAAACCCGCGACGGCCTCGAGCTCGTCTGCTATCTCTCCTTGCCCAAAAACAGCGACCCCGATGGCGACGGCAAGCCCGACAAGCCCCTGCCGATGGTGCTCGACGTCCACGGCGGCCCCTGGGCCCGCGACGAGTGGGGCTTCAACCCCTACCACCAGTGGCTCGCCAATCGCGGCTACGCCGTGCTCAACGTCAACTACCGCGGCTCGACCGGCTTCGGCAAGAACGTTCGTCAACGCCGCCAACGGCGAGTGGTCCCGCAAAATGCACGACGACCTGCTCGACGCCGTCGACTGGGCCGTCGACAACGGCATCGCCCAGCAAGACAAGGTCTGCATCATGGGCGGCAGCTACGGCGGCTACGCCACGCTCGTGGGCATGACCTACACGCCCGACGAGTTCGCCTGCGGCGTCGACATCGTCGGCCCGTCCAGCCTGGTGACGCTGCTGAAAAACATCCCGCCGTACTGGATGCCGTTCATGCCCGTCATGAAGAGTTCGCGTCGGCGACGTCGACACCGACGAAGGCCGCGCCGAGCTCCTCGAGCGCTCGCCGCTGGAGTTAGCCGACAAGATCGAGCGCCCGCTGCTCATCGGCCAAGGCGCCAACGACCCCCGCGTCAAGCAGCAGGAAGCCGACCAGATCGTCGCGGCGATGCAGGAGAAGCACATCCCGGTCACCTATGTGCTCTATCCCGACGAAGGCCACGGCTTCGCCCGCGAGGAAAACCGCACGTCGTTCAACGCCGTGACCGAAGCGTTCCTCTCCAAGCACCTCGGCGGCCGCTTCGAGCCGATCGGCAAGGACTTCGACGGCTCCTCGATCCACGTCCCCACCGGCGCGGGCCAGGTCCCCGGCGTCGAAGAAGCCCTCCCCAAGGACCGCCTCGAAATGCCGCCGGCAAAGGAAAAATCGTCCGCCAGACCCGAAGCATGAGCCCGCGGTCGCCCGGCGCCTCACCCATTTAGCCCCCGGTCACTGACCGGAGGCTAACTTTGGTCGCCACTGGTGATATTCGCCCCCAACATTCGCTTGCGTCTTCGCATCCCCCAGCCCACAATAATAGAACGATGTCACATTCTTGGCGCTACTTTTGGTTTACCTTTACCCGCGCGGCGTCGCGGGCTCGGAGGTAGTGCACCGTTTCGACATCGAACAGCACAACCCACCGAAAGCCCCGGGCGCCGAAAGACGCCCGGGGCTTTTTTCGTTTCCACCCATTATAGCCCCCGGTCATTGACCGCCGGGCGCTAACTGACCCGGAGATCCCCATGATCGTCGTCATGAAACGCTCAGCCACCGACCAGGACATCGATAGCATGATCAAGCACGTCGAATCCCTCGGCATGAAACCCGTCGTCCTCCGCGGCACGGAGCGGACCGTCATCGCCGCCATCGGCGAGGAGCGCGTCGTCGGCATCGGCCAGCTCGAAAGCGGCCCCGGCGTCGACGAAGTCCTCCCCATCCTCGCCCCCTATAAGCTCGCCAGCCGCGAGCTCAAGCCCGAGCCCACCGTCGTCCGCGCCGGCAGCCTCACCGTCGGCGGCGGTGTGATCGGCGTCATCGCCGGCCCCTGCTCCGTGGAAAGCGAAAAACAAATCGTCGATACCGCACGCGCCGTCAAAAGCGGCGGCGCCACGGCCCTCCGCGGCGGCGCGTTCAAGCCCCGCACCAGCCCCTACAGCTTCCAGGGCCTCAAGGAAGCCGGCCTGAAGATGCTGGCCGCCGCCCGTGACGAAACGGGCCTGGCCGTCGTCACCGAAGTGATCGCCCCCGACGACGTCGAGTTGGTGTCCGAATACGCCGACGTCCTCCAAATCGGCGCCCGCAACATGCAGAACTACCGACTCCTCGAAGCCGCCGGCAACTCGCCGCGCCCGTCCTGCTCAAGCGCGGCCCCAGCGCCACCGTCGACGAATGGCTGCTCGCCGCCGAGTACATCCTCGACGCCGGCAACCCCAACGTCATGCTCTGCGAGCGCGGCATCCGCACCTTCGAAACCCACACCCGATTCACGCTCCCCCTGGCCTCGGCGCCTTATGTCCAAGCCAAAACGCACCTGCCCGTGGTGATGGACCCCAGCCACGGCACCGGCCACACGCACCTCGTGACGGCGATGGCTCGCGCTTCAATCGCCGCCGGCGCCGACGGCTTGATCGTCGAGGTCCACCCCAACCCCGACAAAGCCATGAGCGACGGCTACCAGTCGCTCAACTTCTGTCAGTTCGAGCACATGATGCACCAGTGCGCCCGCATCGCCGCCGCGATGGACCGAGAACTCGGCGCCGAGCATTGAGCGTGCCGCGCCTGCGCAGTCCGAGTCTTGCCTCCGACGGAAGAGAAACTCTCTCCGCTCGATGAAATGCGGACATTTTCACCGGAATTCCGCTAGCACTAGGCCGCCCGAGGCAATTCCGCTACAATCACGCTTGGTAGGTCGCCGGACGCGTTTGCGACGCCCCTTCTTCGACGAAGGGCATCTCACACGACCTTCGTACTTCCCGCCTGTCGGGGCCGGCATGCAGGCCCATTTCGCTCTGGCGCGGCCCGTGCGTCGCGTGGTTCTAAGTTTTGCGAGAGGTGTTTCGGTGGGAAAAAAGCTTTATTGCGGCAATCTTGCGTACAGCGTGTCCAGCGCTGATCTGGAAAAAATGTTCTCCGAGTTCGGCGGCGTCCGCAGCGCCGAGGTGATCATGGACCGCGACACCGGACAGAGCAAAGGCTTTGGCTTTGTCGAGATGGAATCCGACGAGGCGGCGCAGGCCGCCATCAAGGGTCTTAACGACACGCAGCACGAAGGTCGATCGTTGCAGGTCAACGAAGCCCGGCCGCGCGAAGAGCGTAGCGGCGGCGGCGGCGGTGGTCGTGGCGGCTACGGCGGCGGCCGCGGCGGCGGAGGCGGCGGTCGAAGCGGCGGAGGCGGAGGCGGGCGCCGTTGGTAGAGCGGCCGTCGTTGTGCCCTTCGTCCATAGCCTAGGCGCTTCCCTTGGCAGCGCCGGCGCCATTCGCCCGCCAAAATGGGGCGACGGACGCCGCGCCAGCGTCCGCGGTGCGCTCCAGCGACATCCCGAGAACCAAACCATGGCCAAGAATCGCAATACCTTTGAGAAGAACCGCCGCGAACACGACAAGCGGCGGAAAGCCGAAGAGAAGCGCGCCCTGCGGCGTCGCAAGAAAGACGAACCTGCCGCGCCCCCTGTCGCCGAACAAGACGCTGTCGCCGCACAAGACGCCGATCAAGACGCTCCCATCGCGGCCGACTGACCCGCCCCGCCTCCGCAACCGCCGAACGAACCATGCTCTCCGCCGCCGAACAAGCCGTCCTGAAAGTCTTCCGCGACTTCCTCGTCGCGCCGGGCGAAATGCTCTGCTTCACCGGTCCGGGACTCGACAAGCACTCGGCCACGCTCGAGCAACTGACTGCCCAGGACCTCCTGGTCAAAGAACAATTCGCCGGCGGCTACTCGCTCACCGCCGCCGGTTTTCGCGCCATGAATTCCGATCGCCCGCGCAAACCGGCGATCTCGCGGAAGTAATTGCTGCTCCGGTGCGCCTACCGGTTCGCCTCGGCCCCGCCCATCAGCAGCCGTCTCACAATCTCGATCTTAAACCCTCGCAGCGAAGGCCCCGCCGCGTCGTCGTCTTGCACCACGAGACCGTCAGGGCCGATCAACAAATAGCTGGGGTAGCCCGACACTCCGTGCGCCTTGTAGCTCGCCAGGAGTCGACCGTCGGCATGATCGACGACGGTCGGCCATGTCATCCGTTCCTTCTCCACATCCGCTTCGATCGCCGCCAGCGGCATCGAATTGTCGTGCACGCCGACGACGGTGAATCCCCGATCGCCGTACAGCTCCTCGAGCATCCGAATCGACGGCAAGTCCTCGTGACACGGCCCGCACCACGTCGTCCAAAACATGAGCAGCACATACTGCCCCCGGAAGTCGGCCAGCTTCGTCCCGGGCTTCGCGTGGATCCACGAGATCCCGTCGAGTTCCGGCGGCTCGCGCCCCACGAGCGACTGCGCCGCATCGCGCTCGCGCTCCGCCGGCGGTACGACCCCTTGCTGTCGCGGCGACAGGTCGCCCGGAATTCCCGCCACCAAGTCTTCCTCGCCTTGCGGCGCCAGCCGCACCTCCACGTGGTGGAGACCCTCGGGGTCGTCCCAACGCACTGCCGACTGCCCCCACGCTGGCCCGTAGGGATCAAACGCCGCGATCGTTTGCGTCGGCAGCTGCTTCTGAGTGCGCAAGTCCGCGGGAACCCACGGCGGCTCCAGTTCAAACCGACCCTCGTCGTCGGTCGCCGCCGGCTGCGTGGCGTACGTCAGCAGCGACCCTCGAAAACGAACCACCGCCCGTTTGGCGGGTCGGCCCTCCGCATCAAAAACGACGCCGCGAATCTTCGGCATGGGGCTGACTTTGATATCCGGCGCCACCGTCGATCCGTCCGCCGCCACGTCGAGCTCCGCAAACGGCGGCGACGCTATCTTTCCTTGGCCCTGGAACGAAACGCGCGCTCGCCCCGCCGCCAGCTCAACTTCATACTCGCCGTCCGCGTCCGTCTCGCCCGACCCCGCGAAGCTCCACGGCTCGGCAAACTCGGCCAGCGGCCCGTCGCCGCCGTCGCCCGCCGCCTCCCCCCGCACCGACTCTCCCGCCAGCGGCTTTCCAGTCGCCGCGTCCACCACCCGGCCGTGCACCTTCACCTTCCGCTTTAGTTGGAAGTCGAACCGATCCTGTCCCGCGCGAATCCGAATCGGCTCCGTGGCGTCCGCGATCGATTTCCCATAACGCATGTGGTAACTCGGTATGACCAGGTACTCGGGATGCTTGAGCCACACTTGATCGTAGTCGCCCTCGGCGATCGCCAGCTCGGCGGTCCCGTCGCTGCGGAGATTCGGCAACTGCCCGATCAGCGTCGACGGGTCGTCAAACGGAACTCGCCGCAAGTCGATCGTCAGCGCCGTCACGGGCGCCTCGCCTTCGGGCGGCTCGATCTCAAATTTCACTTTGACGCCGCGTGGCAGTTTCGCCTCGGCTATCTGCCCCTCCGCTAATTTCACGCCTTCTGACCTCCGCGGGCGCGAAGTCGGGATGGATCAGCCGCATTGTCACTTTGCCCGGCGGCAGCGCCGGCAGTTTCAACACGCCTTCCGCGTCGCTGGCCTGCGGCGCTCAATCCGCAAGCCTCCATGCTCGGCCAGTACAAACTTACTGACCCGTTGTCGCCCGCGTACGAAATCGACCAGAGCCGCGCCCCGGCCAGCGGCCGTCCGGCGTCGTCTAGAACCTTCAGGGTGGCCGCGACCTGCGTTTGCGCCGCGATCTCAACTTCCTGCTGACCGGATTCATCCGTCAGCACCGCGTCGCGGAACGCCACGCGGCCGTCGTCCGTCGCCGCGCGACACGAGGTACGACGTGCCCGTCTCCAAATCGTCGAAAGCGGCCGCGCCTTTCGCATCGGTGCGCGCCTCGTCGCCGTGGCGCTTCCACCGGCGCCAATCTTGATCGAAATCGAAGAGGCTGACGGACGCGCCGCCCAGCGCCGCCCCCTGGGAGTCAACAACGTGGATCGAAATCCGTCCCTTTTTCGCCGGCGCATTGTCCGCCGCCAACGCCGACGGCCCCACCGCGACGAGAGTCAGCACCGCCACTGCCGCCAAGACGCCGCGCAAAAAATAACCAACCATATCTCACCCCTTCTCGTTCCACAGTCCGCCCGATCACCCCAGGCGCCTCTTCAAAAAACTTCAAAAAAAGTTGTTGAAAATGGGCCAGCGCTTCTGGGACAATCTACCGCACTTCGCGCGTCATGGCTCTTTGAAAACTCGAACTTTCCGCGTCCTGCGGGCCGATCGCCGCGGCCCTCCGCTCCGCACGGCGTGGCGGTTGGCAGTCGCCAGACAACCGTTAGCCGGCATCGTCTCGATGCCGCGCCTCCGCGGTGCTGATGTCGCCAGCTCTTCGCTACCCGCGCATTGCTCGTCCACCAGATAGGCGTGATGGGGTTTCGGCGGTCCGAGAACCCATCATACTCGGCTGTCATCGAAGTATTTTCGCCCGGACTGTCACTAGTTTTCTCGCGTCGAGGTCGCGGATCAACTGACTCGCGGTCGGATTGTTCAGCCATAGCTTCAATGCCGCGTCGGCATGTTTTCTGGCCGATTTATCTAGCCCGGCATGAAACTCCCATCTCGCGGCGTCGACGAGAGTTTGCGGAAGGGCATACTGGTAAGATGCCGCCGCATCGACGAGACGGGCCGCCTTCTCCCGCCTGCCGGCATGGTCGTAGAGCAATCCCAAAAATAGCTCTGGCACGGGAAGCGCTCTGTCAAAAAGGTGACGGCGATGCACCAGGTCGCGTGCTGGTCGTTCGTTGTCGGGGTCGAATTCGTCAGCGGCCTGGTTGTACTCCGGCGGAAACAATGTGTCGCCGAAGAAGTCGATGGATTTCAGGGGCTTCCAACCCATGAGTTTCAACTCCTCGGTCTGCCACGCGGCGGTGGCGGGATCGACCGGGGCGGGTTTGATAGGGAACCTGATTGGCTCAGCGGAGAGCGTCAACTCGCCGGTCGCTCGATCGCAGGCAAGAGTGAGTCGATGGAAATCCCAGCCGCCGCCGCCAAAGGTCGAGGAACCGACGCCGGCTAGGCCGAACCGCGGGGAGGAGCGGCGCAGGCTGGCGAAGCGGCCGGTCCAAGTGAACTTCCCGTCGGACTGTTGTACGTCGCGGTCGATGACCACCAAGGCGTAATACGTGATGAACGACGCGAATACGTCACAGGTTTTGGTGAAAGCATCGCGATCGTTCCGCGCTGCGTCACCCAACGCAATGTGAGTCTCAGCTCTTGGGCGAAGGTCCCCAGACGGCGCCGGTCCAATCGTTTGATTGCAACGGATGGGTAGGCCCAAACCAAGAACTCGGGTGGCGATTGACGGCCGCCGCCATACGCGTTGCGGGCACGATGAATTGGGCGGCAAAATCATTGTGATCAGTTCGCCGAACGGGAACGCTAAAGAAAAGGCCTCCGCCTAGGGATGCCGCGGGGCGAATAATCCAAAATGGCTCCGTTCCTTCGCTAAGCTGTTGGCGATAAGTGAACCCGAAATAATCTTCCACAATGCTTGCGGATGACGCTTCAGAACTTGCGATTGGAACAGGTCCGTCTCCTCCCACCGGAGCCATGTAATTGATGGGGGATCGGAAGTCGTATATCGGAAGTTGCGAACGAACGTCCGCAATTACTGGTGGTTCCACCGCAAATTCTCTGCCTAAGGCGATCGCTTCCGCGGCTCGACATTCAAGATCGTACGAGTCGGCTAAGTAGTGCTCTCGCATGCGTTGGGACTCTGCGGCCATGCGCTGCCAACGCCAGGTCGCGATTGTCTGATAGGCAAATTCGCGGACTTCTTCGTCGGCCTCTTGGCACGCGGCGACGAATGCGCGGCCGAATTTCCGGAAGTACCTGAAGTTGCTGATTAGTGTTGAGGCATTCAGGGGCGATTTGCACTAGTTGAATGAACGCCGCGAATCGCAAGTCTTCACGATTTCCGCGGGCCGTTTCGAGAAATATTGGCAGAGTTTTGTAGTGCAACTCCATCGTCCCCATGGCGGACGCAGAGCCGATTCGCTCCAAGGCCACCGCTGTCCAAAATTGCACGCCCGCGTCAAGATCAGCCAAATTTGGAGCAAGCGCGGCAATGCGCGGACCTCGGAGCGCTACGTCGGCATCCACCCGCGAAATCGCATAGGCAGCGGCGATGCGGACGTTTGGTTCGTTGCTCGCGAGGGCGCCTTTCAACGCACCAAAGTCCAGGGCGGGGCTTTGGGGAGTGCGTCGGAGTTCTTGCTCAATTCGAAGCACCATGGCTTGTTCAAGGCTCCGTTGCGACTGGGTGCGCAACGTCTCTTCGATTCGGGAAAAATGCTCTCGCAATCTCGCAATCTCGTCCTGCCAGTCGCGGCCGCGACGGTAATCTTCAATGCACGCGTAGCTCGGTTGGATTTGCCGCACATTCCGTTTGGGTAAGTCCACTGTTTAGGATCCAGCCGAGAAGGGCGCCTTCTTGTAGGTCCCCAATCCGAACGTGATTGCAGGATTCAGCAATCGCATCGACGATCGCTTGGCGGCCGTCCTGGAGCACGAGATAGCCGACGGCGCATGGCGTGCCAAATCGATCGACGAAATAGGGAATCAGTCGCCCAGGGAAATCGAAATTACGCGGGAACTTTCCGGCGGCGGCGTAGGCGTGAAGTCGTCGTATTTGCACGTGACGGTGGGCGACGAGGCGGTGATAAATATCCGCAATCGACGAATCGGCGCCGAATGCGGTCGTCGTCGAACTCGCCAAAGCCACGACGCACGCCACTAGAATAACGAATGCTTTTGCTATTGGTCGTCGTCGTTTCACCGAAGCGATCCTATTCTGGACTCCGCCCGTCATTCTACGGCCGGGCGGCGTCGAGCGACAGAAAGCAGTGCGACTAGCCATGTACGGCTGGAGTCGCTGAAGCCCTGGCTTCCTCGCTGACAGCCTGCCGCCGGGCTCAGCCTCTCGTATCTTTGCGGCCTTCGCGGAACTGTGGAAAAACGCCCCGACCGCTCCCTCGCTGCACCTGATGCGTCTCCGCGCAAAATTTTCTCTGAGATTCTTGCTGAAAATGGCCGCGCACTCTGCTAGCCTATGACAGTGTACACATGTTCGCTCCGCTCTTTGACAATTGAAGAAGTAGCTTTCGGCTATCAGCGATCGGCTGTCAGCCAGAGGGGCGCTGCGCACCTATCCGTGCAGACTCGTCCGCCCGACACGCGCAGTTTTGGCGTTCCAAAACTACTCGCGTGCGGCGCAAACCCCTCGGAGTTTTGACGCCGCCTGACGAAGGAAACGCCGAGTATTGTCGGCTTTCGACGCGGCGCGGCCGATCAAAACCCGCCCGGGTTTTGGAGTAAAAAACTGGGGCCCCCTGTTGGTTCCAATTCCAAAACTCCTGGCGGGGCCGACGGCGCAAGCGTCCTTCGAAGGTCTCACTTCTCGGCGAGCAGAGCGCTGCTCGATAAGCCAACCCCTCAGCGCCCGCTCGACCACCGCCGGCTGCCGAACCATCAGCACTCGGTGGGCGGCATCGAAGATCGTCGCCGCGCCGTCCGTCTCCGTCGCGCCCGTCGCCCCAGAGAGCTCCTGCACCTTGGCCGCGATATCATCGCTGGTCGTCTTCGCTTCAGCCGCCAACCGATAGATCTCAAGCTGCGGCTCGGACTTCGCCTTGGCGAGCGTCGTAATCTCAATCGTCCGCCCGCCGGCCGGCCGCCAAGCCAGGTTCAGCTTGGCCAGCGACTCGTCGAGCGCCGTCGACCACGGCTTGTCAATCGCGCTGGTGACGATCCGCGAATGCGGCCACAAACGCTCCTCGGCCAGCGCCGGCCAGTCGACCAGCACCGGCGCCGCCAGCTCCTCCTGCCAGTAACGAAACACTTCGCGCAGGGGCGTGTACTCGGAGAATGTGAAGGTCGTCGACCCTTGCATCCGCTTGGCAAGGTCGGCCGAGCCGGCTTGGGTCGGGAGCAGTTCGACTGGGTACTTACTCCGCGGCGCCAACCCGCGGGCCAGGCGGTAGCGCTCCAAAAACAGCAGCGTCTCGTACTGGATGCCCTCGGGCTGGCGGATTCGCAGGGTTTGACCCTCGATCGTCAGCGGCGCGGCGCCGCCAGCCGATTGCCACGTCCGCGGCGCCGCCAACGCCTGAATCCAGCCGGCAAGCTGCTGGGCTTCCGCGGCGTCGCTCGCCAGGTCGTCGATCGGATAGACCAGTTCCCGCTCGCGCGCCGCGTCGGCAAACTCGACTCGGATATCCAAAGACCCGACTTTCGGAGACAGCCGCAACGGCCCCAGCGCCAAGCTCAGCAATTGTTCGATCGTCGCGTCCTTGGCGTCGACCGAGACGACGCTCGCCGCCGAGGCGCGGGCCATCGCGAGCTGCTCCGGCGCCACGCTCACCGGCAACCCCGACAGTTGCGTGGCGAAATCCAGAAACCGGCACAACGGCATCCGTTCCACCTTCACGCTCGGAAGGCGCCGAACCAACAGCGCCGCGGCGTTCGGCGGGGCCGACGCGTCGCGATCAACGACCGGTCGAGCGGCGGCAGCCGCCGCCGCGGCGTCGGCCTCCGCCGCCTCGGCCGCCTCGCTCGCTACCGACGGGGCGGGCGGCTCATCAGCCGCACTGACCGCCGGCTGGGCGGCCGCCTCGGGATGGAGCAAGGTTGAAATGTCGAGCCCCTCCGGATCAATGTCGAGCGGATCAATCCGCAGCCGCGGTCCAGTCGCCGCCGCCGGCTTGTCGGCTGTCACCGTCTCCGAGCGAGCCGGCGAGCTGATCTCGCCCGGCGGATGCGGCGGCGCCGGCGGCCTCGTTGGATCAAGCTTGGGAAGCGCACTGCTGGCCGGCGCTGCTATCGGTTGCTCAGCAACTTGCGCCTCGGTAGCCGACTTCGCAGGTTCGGCGACGACGGGCATTGGGTCGGGCGTCTCAGTCTTCGCCTCCGGCGCGGCGACCTGCGCACTCGCCGGCGTCTCAACTTTGTTCGGGATGGCGGTCGGCGACGACTCGGCAACTTGTGTCGGCGCCTCGCTAGCTGGGTTTCGCGACAACCACGTGAGCGTCGCCGCCACAAACCCCGATCCCGCCAGCGCACTCCCAATCAACACGACGGCAAGCTTGATGTGTGCCATCCCCCCCACAACGGGCGTCGCTACGGGCGCTGGACTTGCGGCAACGGCCGCATCAACCGGCGCTCAGCTCGGCCACGTCATCGAACGCGGCGCCAAGAGTGGGGTCTATCGCCGGCGGCGCCACAATAGCCGCCGCCGCGCCAACCGCCGACGCCGAACTGGATTCATCCCGCGCAGCCGGCGCCGTCACGAGCACCATGCTCCCGCACTTCGGGCAGGCGAGGATGCTTCCCACGAGCGACGCGTCGCGCACCGTGAGCCGCGCGCGGCAGGTGACGCAGGTGATCTTGAAGGCTTCCACGTGTCGGAGCTTTCAGCAATCGGCTTCCAGCGGTCAGCCCGGAGTAGACGCCCGAGCTACCCGCCGGCGCAAAGCTCTCAGCCGAAAGCTGAGTCGCTTCTGTTCCTCACCCAAGTATAACCAATTACCGCGCCGTGCCGAGAAACGCGTCGGGCAGGGTCTGCCCGCGTTTTTCCGCCGCCGACCGCGTGGTGACGATAATCCGGCCGGGGGCGTCGCCGGCCGGCGGCTCGATCACATACACCAGCTTTTGCCGCGGGTCGGCGGGTCCCGCGGCGGTGCGGTCGGGATTGGCCCCGCGGAGGATTTCCACGAGGATTTCGCTCCCCGGCCGGTCGCGGAGATCGAGCGAAAGCTGCTGATTTCGGGTGATCCCCTCGAGCTGCAGATCGGCCCCGGCCATGACGATCGGCACGCCGAGATCCTCGGACAAGAGTTCGAGAGCGCGCTCGAGGGAGTCCTTGGGGAACGACAGCGACGTGCGGCGAGCGAGGCGATCGGCGATGGGAACCGCCGGATCGGCGCTGAGTCGCGGCGGCGCCTGCCGTGGCCGCGCCGGGTCGTTGGGAGAGCAGCAGCTCGGCGGCGGTGAGCAGGTTGTGGCCGGCAGGAGCGGGAAGGTAACAGTTCAAAAGAGCGTGGCGATCGTCGTCGCCGCTGCGCGACAAAGCGGCGAGCGTACCGAGCATTGCCGGAAAGCGGCCGATCACCTCGCGGCCGTACGGCGGCCACGTAGAGGCCGCGAACACCGTGTCGATTGCCTTGGGCAACTCGCCGATCCGCTCGCTCAGCTTCGCCGCCAGCCGGCGCGGCGGCACGTCGAGCGCCGGCGCAGCGCGCAGCTCCACAAAGAAATCAGCGTCCCAGTGAGCGCTCACCGCGACGGCCGTCGCCTCTTGGCCAGCGAGCCACAGCAGCCCGTCGCGCAGCGGCGTCGCGGCGCCGCTGACAAGTTCGTTGCCCCCGGAATGCAAGAACCGCGGCGCGAAGATGATAGTGGCGTCGCGTTGGGCGTCGGTATGCGCTACGAGACTTTCCAGATCACGCACCACAGGCGGCGCCTCGCCCGCCGCGTCGATCAGCTCCGAAACCAGCGCCTCGGGACAGACGACCAGTGCGCCGCCCGGCGTCGACGAACGGTCCGTAAGCCAGCACGCGCGATCTCCGACCAGACGAACGTGCACCGACCCGCGATCCGCCTCGCGACCGTCGGGAAGGCGGTGGCGCAACTCAGCTTCGTCCCACGGCCTGACAAGCTCAACTCGCAGGCAGGCGTCGAGTTTCCCGTCGTCGCCGGGCAGGATCGAGACGAGCATGGCTTCAACTTCCGCCAACTCGCATCCCGTAACGCTCCGCAGGCGCTCGACCTCCGCATGGCCCCACGGGCCGAGCGCGGCCAAGATCTTCTCGCCCTCAGCGTGCGCCGCCAATTTGGCGGGGCGCAAGTAGACGAAGCACTGGGCGCCGGCAGGCGTCCACGCCATCGAGATCGGCGGCCCGCTGGTCGGCGACTCCCATAGGAGTCGGCCCGCGGCTTCTTCGACCACCCACGCCCGCGGCTCAGCCGCGGACGAAGCCGCGTTGCCGGCACGTGGCTCCGTTTGGGGATTTGGTTCGTCCTTGTGGACAGGCGTCGCGGAAGGCGCTTCGCGGCGCAACATCGAGAGCGCCAGGGCGGTGAGGACAAGGCCGCCGACGAGCGCTGCGATCAAAGGACGAAGGCGAAGCTTGGGTCGCGACACGATCTGGGACCTCTGGTTCGCTGGCGTGGCAGCCCTTGCTTGTCGCGCCCGGGCTCGGCCCGTATTATCCACCCCAAGCGAGATCCTCACCACCCGCGCCACGCGGCCCAGCGAGCCAGTCATGAATTCCTTCGAGGCGGCCCAATTCTATTTCACCCGCGCCGCCGACCAGCTCGGCCTGGCCGACAGCATGCGACGGATGCTGGTCATGCCCAAGCGCGAGGTGCAGGTCGAAATCACCATCGAGCTCGACAACGGCGAGTACGCCACGTTCGTCGGCTACCGCGTGCAGCACGACGACTCGCGCGGGCCGATGAAGGGCGGCCTGCGCTTTCATCATCTGGTCGACCTCGATGAAATCCGCAGCCTCGCGGCGCTGATGACGCTGAAAACCGCCGTGGTCAATCTTCCGTTCGGCGGCGCCAAGGGCGGGATCGCCGTCAACCGCCGTAGCTTGAGCCGCCGGGAGCTGGAGCGGATCACCCGCAAGTTCATCGACGGCATCCACGACGTCATCGGCCCCGACACCGACATCCCGGCGCCCGACGTGGGCACCGACGCCGAGGTCATGGCCTGGATCATGAATCAGTACGGCAAGTACCACGGCTTCAATCCCGCGGTGGTCACCGGCAAGCCGGTTGAGCTCCACGGCATTCCGGGCCGCGAGGAAGCGACTGGCCGCGGCGTGGGCGCCCTCACGCTCAAGACCCTTAGCCGACTGGGCCGCCAGCCGACCAAGACTCGCATCGCGATTCAGGGCTTCGGCAACGTGGGCTCGCACGCCGCTAAGTTTCTGAGCGACGCCGACGCCCAGGTGGTGGCGATCAGCGACGTGAGCGGCGGTTACTACCAACGCGACGGCCTCGACGTGATGGCGGCGATCCGCCACGCGAATCAGAGCGATCGCTCGTTGGAGGGCTTTACCGGCGCAGAGAAAATCTCCAACGAGGATCTGCTCGCGCTCGACGTCGACGTCCTGATTCCCGCCGCGCTGGGTGGCGTAATCACCAAGGACAACGTCGATCGCGTGCGGGCGCCGATTATCATTGAGGCCGCCAATGAACCGATTCGCCCCGACGCCGACGATGTCCTGGCGGCGCGCGGGACGGTGGTGCTGCCCGACGTGCTGGCCAACGCCGGCGGCGTGACCGTGAGCTACTTCGAGTGGGTGCAAAACCGCCAGCACTACAAGTGGAACCTCGACCGGGTGCGCAGCGAACTTGACCGGGTGCTGTCGCAGGGATTCGAGAGCATCTGGGATCTGTCTCGCGAGAAAAAGGTGAGCCTGCGCACGGCTGCGTTTATGCTGGGGATCGACCGCGTGGCGCGGGCGACGATCCTGGGCGGGGTCGTGTGAGGCGGCGGACGGGTATTCTGCGGTTTTGCGGTCTTCGTAGGGGTCCCATTATTAGTTCTCCGGGAATGGGGCTCGGAACTTCTTCGGGTGCGAGATTTGCGAAAGAGTGATATAATTGAAGCATGTTACAGATTCCTTTACCTCCCGACGCCGAAGAAACGCTTCGGGAACGAGCCACGGCCAATGGCGAGGACGTTTCGTCCTACGCTGCTCGCCTCATCCAAGAGGCCCTCAGCGCCCCGTCTGTCGACGAGCTTCTTGCTCCGTTTCGTAAGCAGGTTGAAGAGAGCGGCGTCTCTGACTCCGAACTTGACCAGCTTGGCGATGAGCTTCAGCGCGAAGCTCGGCAGGAAAGAGCGGCACCGAAAGCCAAGACTGCCTGAGCACGCTTGCCGTCTACGATTGCATGCTCTTCTTTCGGGCTGCCGCTCGTCCGCGTCTTGCCCGGCCCCTTTTTTGATTTTGTTCGCAACGGCCAGGTAACGCTTTGTTTTGGGCCGGACGTACTGGCTGAGATTCGAGACGTTCTCACTCGTCCGAAGCTGATTGCGAAATATCCGGCGCTTACGAAAGAAGCCGTCGATGCGTTTCTTGCTCAGCACCTTCGCATGGCTGCATGGATCGACCGCGTGCCCGAGCACTACGTTCTGGTGCGTGATCCGGATGACAGCAAGTATTTAAATCTGGCGATCGCCGCGGGCGCTGCCTATCTCGTGACGACGGACCTTGATCTGCTCGACCTTATGGAGCCACAGAGTGCGGCCGGCGTCGATTTTCGTAGGCGATTTCCAAGCATTCAGGTTGTCACGCCGATGGCCTTTGAGCAATTAATTGCGAACGTTGCACCGTAGCCCAATCCGCAACTTTCTTTGGAGAAAGATTTCTCGCAAAGGCGCAGAGCGCAAAGGAAGACGGGGAGAAGACGACGAAGATAGAAACCGCGGATTACGCGGATGCGCGCGGATCAAGAGGAGCTTGTCCGCAGATGACGCGGATTTGTCGCAGATGAATTGGTGGACCAAGCTGAATTGAGCTACGTCCCTGTATTTCCTCTAGAGAAGCCACGGCGAGAACCATATCGCAAACCCGAATGCGCTCAGGGCCGGGATGCCTGTAATAGCAATCGCAATTAGACCGGCAAATGTGCCGATAAGCCCAACCCCATTGACTTGCGGAACTCTGATTGGAGGGGGCTGACCGACATGTTTCCAACGCCGACAAATCAGAGAACTCGAAATAAGGATCATTGCAGAATTGAGAAGGAGATGTGGACCAATTGCCCATCTTAGCTCTGTGATCAAAGAAGTTGCTGGAAAGGGACTTTCGAGCATCTCGCGGAAATACTGGAGCTCAATTGCACACGATCCAATCAATAGAGCAAGCAGCGCAAACGCGGACTCGTGCAAAGGAATTGTTCGCGTCGGAATCAGGCGATCGGCGCTTCGCGGATGTGCTGTCAACGAATAGGAAACTGCCGCCGCGCCGACGAGGCACAGGATGGCGGCCTGGAGCCAATCCGCAGCGCCATTCTCTAAGCCCACGCCGGCTAGCTCGGGTGAGACATGCTGAAACTCATGTCTGTAATACCAGTCGAGATAGGCAACTAAATACACCTGACAACCAAGTAGCGCTAAGACAAGAAGTCCTTTGGCCGCGGCTTTTCTTTGCGCCCGTGGCTGATGGCTACTAGCAAGCCGAAACTGACGCAAACGCAGATCGCCGCAAGAAGCGCCGTCCAAAAGAACTGATGGTGCTCTTGCGCGTGGATTGGATACGCCCACCGTCGCTGCCATCGTAAGGGCTGGCTTCGTTCGACTCCCTCCAAAGCAATATGAGTAAGCTTGGCGACTTCGAATTGATTCGCGATAACGACGACAAAGATGATCGCCGCGAGCGATGCGGCTATCATCCGCAGGGCTGGCCGCCCGGCGCCGTTTGCGAGCTGCCACTTGTGCTGGCTGCACGCGTAGCCGAGGACTAGCGCCGTCCAGCATACATATTCAAAGACGGCAAGCCCCGAATAATTAAGATCTGTCGGGTGCCAAAGCCCCTGGGCCTTCAACAGTGATGCGGTTAGAGATGCTGCAACGAAGAACGACAAGCACAACCGCCACATGACGCCAAGCGTCTCTGAGATGCTCCCAACGTTCACGCCGCAATGCGATAGCCATTGACTTCGGAATATGACGGCGGCGTCCTGCAATAACCCGATGGCGAGCGACGTTGCTGCGGTAGCAATTAGACCGGATTCCCACGAACTGCCGCCGCATGACATGCCAACGGCGAGACAACCGAAGCCGGCAAAAAGGCTACGAAGACTGAACCGCCAACGACTTCGCGACACTGTATCGTCGTTGGCGATCATTGTGCGGCGTTTTTGATTTGCTCAGCAGCCGTGCGACACTGCGGCGGGGAGCATGGCGTCGCCGGACTTCCGGAGTGGCCATGTTCTTGGGTACTGCGTGCAATTGGAGCATGCCCACGCGGACATAGACATGGCATCCTGTTGAAATCCTTCGTCATGGAAGAATCACGAGGGAGGGGACGCACTAGCTGACCGGACATGCCCACGAGGACGAGGGCATGGCACCCGCTGCATGGCAACCCGCTGCTGAACCTTCTTGTATTTCACCCTGCGGCTTGCTTGATTGCTTCGGCGGCGGTTTGGCAGTCTTTGGCGGTCACGTCGAGGTGCGTGACGGCGCGGACGGCTTTGCCGAAGGTGGAGATGAGGACGCCGTGCCGGCGACGCGCTGGCAGAACTCGGCGCCGGTTCCCAGCTGGGGGTCGACGGTGAAGATGACGATGTTGGTGTCGACTTGTTCGGGGACGAGTTTCAGCGCCGGGCACTCGCGGATCGCGGCGGCGATAGTTTGGGCGTTGGCGTGGTCCTCGGCGAGGCGGTCGATGTGGTGGTCGAGGGCGTAGAGGGCGCCGGCGGCGAGGATGCCGGCCTGGCGCCAGCCGCCGCCGAGGGGTTTGCGCACGCGACGCGCGATGGCCATGAGGTCGCGCGGGCCGACGAGGGCCGAGCCGATCGGGGCGCCGAGGCCCTTCGAGAAGCAGACGCTGACCGTGTCGAAGGGCTGCGACCACTTGGCGGCGGAGATGCCGCTGGCGACGACCGCGTTGAACAGGCGGGCGCCGTCGAGGTGGCGGCGCAGGCCGCGCTTCTGGGCCCACTGGCACATGCGGACGACTTCGTCGAAGTCGAGCACGCGGCCGCCGCCGCGGTTGTGGGTGTTTTCCAGGCACACCAGCCGGGAGCGGGCGGCGTGAACATCGTCCGGCCGCACGTGGTCCTCCAGGTGCTGAACGGTGAGCTCGCACCCCGGCGCGACGATCGGCCGGGGGGCAATGCCGAAGAACTGGGCGTAGGCGCCCTGCTCGGAGTTGAAGATATGGCAGCCGGCTTCGCACAGAAATTCGTCGCCCGGGGTGCAGTGCACGCCGCACGCCGAGCTGGTTGCCCATCGTGCCGGACGGGACGAACAGGGCGGCTTCTTTGCCGAGCATGTCGGCGATCGCGCTCTTCGAGCCGGCGGACCGTCGGGTCCTCGCCGAAGACGTCGTCGCCCACTTCGGCGGCGGCCATCGCCGCACGCATCGCGGGCGTCGGTCGGGTAATCGTGTCGCTGCGAAGGTCGATCATCGGTAAGGCTGGAGGCTGGAGGCTGGAGGCTGTAGGTTAGAGAGGCCTTGGCCTAACCACAGCGGCCGGGCGGCACTAACGATTGCCTGCATCCGCTTCACATCTTAACAGATTCCGCACATCGCACCTCCCGCCTTCGGTCTACAAGCCCGGCCCCTTTACCATGTCCCTGAAGATCGCTCGCATCGACACCTCCGATCCAGCCTCGCGGGAACAAATTGCGGCGCTGCGGGCCAAGCTGGCCACAGACGGCAATGTCGTGAGCGAGGCGGGGCGCAAAAAGACCGTCGAAGTCTTTGGCAAGCCGCTGACGCCGGCCGAAGTCGTCGCGTGGATTTGCCGCGACGTCAAGAAACGCGGCCTCGAAGCCGTCCTCGAGTACACCGCGAAGCTAGACGGCAAGCAGCTCGCCGCGGCGGAGCTGCGGGTGTCGGCGGAGGAATTGGCGGCGGCCCATGCAGCGGCCGACCCCGAATTCCTGGAGACTGTGCGGCGCATTCGCGGACGAATTCTGCGCTTCCAACAGGCGATTCTACACCGCGACGTCACGCTGCAGGTCGAGCACGGCAGTTACCTCACGCAGCGCGTATCTGCCGCTACGGCGCGTGGGCGTGTGCATACCGGGGGGCGCTGCGGCGTATCCCTCGACGGTGCTCATGACCGTCGTGCCAGCGCAAGCCGCGGGCGTCGGCGAAATTGCGGTCGTTGCTCCTCCTACTCCGTTCGGGTCGTTTAACCAGGACCTGCTGGCCACTTGTCACGAGCTTGGCGTCCGCGAGGTGTATCGGGTCGGCGGCGCCCAGGCGGTGGCGGCGCTGGCGTACGGCGTCGAGGGATTGCCGCGCGTGGACAAGATCGTGGGCCCCGGCAACCTGTTCGTGGCGCTGGCCAAAAAGCTGGTGTTTGGCGAGGTCGGCATCGACTCGATCGCCGGTCCGAGCGAAGTCATCGTTATCGCCAACGGGTCGAGCCGCGCCGACTTCACCGCCGCCGATTTGATCGCTCAGGCCGAGCACGCGCCGGGTTCGAGCATCCTGGTCACGTGGAGCCCGCGCCTTATCACTGAGGTGGCGGCGGAGCTGGAAAAACAGTTGGCGACCCTCGCTCGTGGGGAGTTGGCGCGGCAATCGCTGGAGGAGTTTGGCGCCCTTATTCTGGTGCGCAATGAAGACGAGGCAGTCGCTCTGGCCAATGATCTGGCTACCGAGCATCTGCACCTGGCGTGCGCTGAGGCCGAGCGACTCTCGCGAAAGATTTTCTCGGCGGGCGCCATTTTCACCGGCCTGTACAGCCCGGTGCCGATGGGCGACTACGGCGCCGGGCCGTCGCACGTACTCCCCACGGGGGCGACCGCCCGGTTTGCCAGCGGCCTGTCGTCCAACGACTTTCTGCGCTCGACCAGCATGATCCATTTCACCCCCGGCGGCCTGGCCGCTGTGGCCGACGACGTGGTGGTCATGGCCGAGAAGGAAGGCCTCACCGGCCACGCCAATAGCGTGCGGCTGCGGATGGAAAAGAAGAGATAACAAGGAGAGAATGACCAATGACCAAGCACCAATGACCAATGCCTCGCCGCGGATTGCACGCGACTTTCATTGGTCATTGGTCATTGGTGCTTGGTCATTGGTGCGTATGTCGCTCGTTCGTCCCAACATCGCCGCGATGCAAGGCTACGTGCCCGGGGAGCAGCCGCGCGGGCAAGAGTTCATTAAGCTCAACACCAATGAAAATCCCTATCCGTGCTCGCCGCAGGTGAAAGCGGCGATCGGGCGGGCGTGCCAGGCTGGGTTGCAGCGCTACCCCGATCCGGCGGCGACGGCTTTCCGTGAGCGGGCGGCGACGCTGCTGGCCAGCGAGTTGCCGGGCGTCACCCCCGAGTGGATCCTCTGCGGCAACGGCAGCGACGACCTCTTGACGATCATCACCCGCAGCTTTGTCGATACGGGCGATGTGGTTCGGCATCCGCGGCCAAGCTACGTGTTGTACCCGACGCTCGCCGCCATTCAGGGCGCTTCGTGCGACATCGTAGACTTTGAAGCCGATTGGTCGTTGGGACCCCAGTTCACGCGGCCCCAGGAGCGACTGCGGCTGGCGTTTCTCGCCAATCCCAACAGCCCCTCGGGCACGTCGTTGGCGCCGGCTGACGTCGCACGGCTGGCTGACGCCCTGCCCTGTCCCTTGGTCGTCGACGAGGCATACGCTGATTTCGCCGAGACCAATTGCCTCTCGCTCGTGGCCCGTAACGAGCGCGTGTTGGTGACGCGGAGCCTGAGCAAATCGTATGCATTGGCCGGGCTGCGATTCGGCTACGTCGTGGCACAGCCGCATGTCATCGCCGAGTTGACGAAGGTCAAGGACTCGTACAACTGCGACTCCCTCTCGATCGCCGGCGCCGTGGCGGCGATCGACGACCGCGCCTGGTTCGAGCGCACCTGCTCGGCCATCCGCGCGACCCGGGCTCGATTGACCGCCGACTTGCGAAAGCTCGGCTTCGCGTGCGTAGACTCGCAGGCCAACTTTGTCTGGTGCCAGCATCCAAACCGCTCGGCTTATGAGCTTTACCAGCAACTCAAGACTGAGGGCATGCTCGTGCGTTACATGAACTACGCCGGTTGGGGCGACGGCCTGCGGATCAGCGTGGGCGCCGACGAGCAAATCGACGCGCTGATGGCGAAATTGGCGGCAATGCTCTGAGGATAGGATCGTGGCAGAACTATTGACGCTCAATGCCCTGGCCGCGCTGGCCACCCTCGCCGTCTTGGAGATGGTGCTGGGGATCGACAACATCGTCTTTCTGGCGATCCTCACGGGCAAACTGCCCGCCGACCAGCAACCCAGGGCCAGGACGCTCGGCCTGGCGCTCGCGGCTATTGGGCGCGTTGCGCTACTGTTGGCGATCTCGTGGGTGATCACGCTCGACAAGACGGTGATGTTCGAGCTGCCTTTCGACCATTCCGGGCAGCCATCCCGCGGCCGCCGCCGGTGAACCGAGCCATGCGGCAGCGGTCCCGGTCAAGACGACGGTCACCGCCAAAGATCTTGTATTGATACTGGGCGGCCTGTTCCTCATGGCGAAGAGCACCTGGGAAATCGGCCACCAGATGGAGCCGACGCACGCGGCCGGCAAGCAGCGCACCTTTGCCTCGCTGCCTGGGGTGCTGATGCAGATCGTCATGATCGACCTGGTGTTCTCGTTGGACTCGGTGTTGACGGCCATTGGCATGGTGCAGGCCGATGAATACTCGACGAAGTGGGCCCCGCTGGCGATCATGATCACGGCCGTGCTGTTGGCGATCGCGGTGATGATGGCGTTCAGCGGCCCCATCGCGAGATTCGTCAATCGCCACCCGAGCGTGAAAATGCTGGCGCTGGCGTTTCTGATGCTTATTGGCGTCGTGCTTGTGGCCGAAGGTCTGCACACGCACGTGCCGCGCGGCTACATCTATTTCGCGATGGCGTTCTCGCTCGGCGTGGAGATGCTCAACCTCCGGGCCGCCAACCGCGCCGCAATGCTCGAAGAAACCGCGACCGAAATCTGAGGCGATCGCCCGTCACCGTCGAAGTGACGGAGAATTCAAACCGCCTCCCGACCTCACCGCACGTACTCAACGCCGAACTGCGCCCCGTGATAGAAGAGGCGATTGGGCTCGAGTCCTGAGGCGAAGAAGGCGTCGAGACCCTGCCCCACTCCGTCGGTGGCCAGCGCCTGATACCCTGCACGAAGCGCGACGCATCGGTTGAGCCGCACTACGGCCGTCACGCCCGCCTCGCCCAAGAATGCTACGTCGGTGAAGTCGCGACGGACAACCGTGTTGACATCGGTCGCAGTTTGCGAGAATTCGTTCGCGGTCGTGCCTAGGTCGTCGCCTGTAACCACCGTCGTGATCGTGTGCGCGACGTTTTCCCGCTTGAAATCGTTGAGATACACGCCCGCGTTGCCGAACGGCTCGATGGTGATCCAGCGGTTGAGCTGCCACACGTCGCGGAACACGCCGAGTTGGAAACCCATCAGGCGGTTTTCCAAAAAGAACGAGTTGCCGGCGTCGATAAACGCGACCGCAGCAGGCGGGGGGTCAGCAGGCGCGGGCAGGGGCTTGTCGACGGTCGTGAAATCGACGAAGTCCTCGTCAATCTCAACGTAGCGGGCGCCGGCGAACACTTTCCACGGGCGCTTCGTGCGACGGAACAGGTTCACCTCCACCGAATTGATCGTCGACTCGTACGCGAACGATCGCAGCGAACCGACCTGCGGAAACAGGGCCGTCGCCTCGAAGTCGTTGACGCCTTCGTAACCGACCTGCACGCCGTAGCTGCCGCAATTGTAGCCGGTGACGAACAGGCGCACGCCGGGGCCGTGGTCGAATTGATCCACCAAGTCGGGCACGAGACCGACGTCGGTCACAACGCGGGCCCAGTCGGCGTTCTCGCGAAACATGATCAGGCCGTCGAGCGACACGTCCCAATGGGGGCCGACGCACCAGTTGTCGCAGTTGCCGGGACCGGTGGTGTAGGGGAACAGGTGTGCGCTGCAGCCACAACGATTGTAGGGATAGGCGCCGTAGAAACCGCCCGCGCCGCCGCCGTTGCAGCCCGCGCACTCGGCGCCCATCGGCGTGCCGGCGAGCGCCGCGGGGTCGGCGCCGTCTGGAATTGGTTCCAGCGGATACTCGGCCGCAGGCGGCGCGGCCATGATCGCCGCGGAGTCGCCATTCCAAATCTCGCCGTAATCTGACGAGATTGTCGCCGACAGCGACGGAGCCTCCTGCCCGCGTGCCGGAATGCCAACTGCGCCGATCGCCCACGCGATCAGCAGCGTGCGGCAGACCGCCTTCGATGGGACGACGCTTGTTCTCATGCGCAGAGGCTTTCTCGCAGTGCAGGCCCCGCCTGGCGATGGGGGCGCCGGCCGTGACGGTTGGCGCGGACGGAGCGGTTGTTCCAGCGCTGTAGGCTTCGAATCGGCCCCCACGCGGGGACTTCCGCAGTCGAGCTTTCCCCAGGCGGAAATCTTTCCTCCGTTGCCCCGCTTCCGGTTGTGCCGGCGGCGTCAGGGCCGCTGGCACGCAGACGCCCGGTTATTCCGACCCGGCGACTTCTGACGGCGCAGCGAGTGGTTTTTTTTCAACGTCCTTGGGCATACCGCGTTGCTTTTTCGCCCCGCGACCTAGGGTTTCGCAAGACGGAAAAGGCTGCGCGTATTTCCCAGCCTGCCACCCGTCATCCGCAAACTCCCCCACTCCCCACTGTTTGGCAGGACTTGTAACCATGAACGGTGCATTGCTTCGAGAAACGGCGTCTTGGGCATTCTGGCGACTTGTCGCGGCGGCAGCCCTGGTGGCGGCGACCGCGGCCGTGGCTTCGGCAGGATCGTGCTGGGATCAGTGCGATGAATGCGATCTGCACAACTGCAACCTGAGCTGCTGCTACGATCCGCCCGAGCTGTGGGTGATCAACACGCGCTGCGTCCCCAAGTGCAGCAACCTCGACCAAGGGTTTGAGTGCATCAGCTACCAGCGCTATGACGCGTGCCGTCACTGCTTCGTCAAAGAATGCCGCGAGTCGTTCCTGGCTCAGGAAGCGAGCATGCCGACGCTGTTCTTCGTCCACGGCAACACGCTCAAGCATCCGCAAGCGATGGAGCAGTGCTGGGAGGTGTACCATCGCATGCGGTGCTGCCCGGGGCCGAAGCGGCTTGTGTTCTGGTCGTGGCCGGCGCAGATCGCGTTCAAGCGGCCGATCCTGCGTCCCAAGCAGCTCATTCTGAAGAACCTGCGCATCAAATTCGTGTATTCGGAATACCAGGGCTATTACATGGCCAAGCTCATCCAGCAGATGAGCTTCGCCCAACGGATTACGATTGGCGGCCACAGCTATGGCGCTATCCACGCGGCGGTTGCGGCCCACTTCCTCGGCGGCGGGTGCCTCCGCGGCCTTGTGCTGGACGGCGGCATGCCCGTGCAGCGGGATAACTTCCGTATCGCCATGATTTCGGCGGCGTTTGACTGCGGATCGATTTACCCGGGCTGCCGGTATGGCAATGCGTTTACCGCGTGTGAAAAAGTTTTCAACACTCGCAATCCCATCGACAAGACGCTCAAGAACTGGCCGAAGGTGTCGCTCTGCGGCGCGAAGGCGCTGGGCGTGACGGGCATCAATCCGTTCCGGCTCGGCGAGTACCAGCCCAAGCTGTGCCAGATGACCACGACCGGCGACGTGGGCAAGTCGCACTACATCAAGCCGTACCTCGGCAGCGACCGATTCGTGGCGGCGTTGTGCTGCATCTCGTTCCCCAAGTGCTGCACGATGGTGGCCGAGCGGCAAGGATTTAAGTCGACGGCGCTGGTGAAGAACGACTCGCCCAAGGCAGGGGCTAAACCGCAAGCGGCGACGGCGTCGACCGAGGCCCCCAAGACGGAGGAGACGCCGGCGGCGATAAGCGTGGATACGGAGGTCAAACTCGCGCCGGCGGCGAACGCGGCCGAGGCGTCCCCGGCGCCAGCGACTAACTCCGAGGCGGCGACGCCCGCAGGAAACGACGGCGATCTGTCGACGTCGACCGATGGGCCCGCCGATAGCCATGCGAGCCTGGTCGCGCCGCTGATGAATCAGGATGTGTGGACCGACTGGATCGGGGAGTTTCTGGTCGGGTTGCGCAAGGCGGCGTAGGCGAGGGCTTGGAAACCCTTGCCCCACAAGGTCGCGCTCGTGGAGGGGTGACGGCGGCGCCGGAAACGCTCTGCGCTGCTGTCGCCCCTCTCGGCGCGGTCTAATTTTTCAAAGAACGAAGCCGCGGACCGCGACCAGCGGTCGCGGCTTTATGTTTATCTGGCGGCGGCGACCAGGGGCTGGCGGGCTTCGGGGGAGACGAAGTAGCCGTGCCGCAGGAAGTTGAGCGTGGCGATGCGGGCTTCCTTGTAGTTGGGCATGAATTGGTGCATGCCGCCGACTTGGATAAAATCCGTGGCGCCGGCAAGCTTCATGGTGTCGACGCTCAGCAGCATGTCGTCGTCGCCGGGGATGTTGGACAGGTAGCCCTCTCCGTCACCCTTGCCGCCGGCGATCACGCCGAACTCAAATTTGGGCGTCGCCAGATGCTTCTCCAGCTCGGGCCAGCCGCGCGACGGCGCGAGTTGGTCGTACGGCTTGCCCATCGTCAACTCGGCCGCCGAGTTAAGGATCTTGCGCGTGGCGATGTCGTCGGCGATCTCGGCGCCGTGGTTGGGCGGCGCGATCATGACCATCCGCTGGAACTTCACCTTGGGCCGCATCTCGGGGGCCAGGTGGTCCATGTCGTACAGGTAACGCCGCACGACGACGTTGCCCATGCTGTGGGCGACGAAGCTGACGTTCTCGACGCCGTCCAGATGGCGGATGACGCTGTCGAGCGACTCAGCCACGCGGTTGATGTCGTCAATCGTCGACCCATAGCCGAAGTTGACGACGGTGTAGCCGCCGTCGTGCAGGTAATCGCAGAGGCCCTCCATGAAGTTGCGATAGGCGCCCAGCCCGTGGAGCACGATGACGACGTCCTTAGGCATCGGCTGGAGCTTCCCTTGGGCCTTGATCTGGTCGAACTTCGCGAGGCAGTTCTCGAACGAGCCGAAGGTCACGCGGCTGTCGCTGGGATCGAGCAGGCGATAGTGGCCGATCATGGGATTGCGCTGGATGCGCCAGCCGTCGAAAATCACCTCGTCGGTCCACACGAGTCGGCCGCCCATAGTGGGGGCGCCGGCGGAGAGCAGCCCGCTGCGTTGGGCATGGGCCTGATTGAGTGCGCAGCCGGCGGCGGCGATTGGCAGAGCGAACGCGATGGCGAGGCGGCGGATGGCGAGCATGGGAAGTGAGGGTTCAGGGTTTAGGGTTCAGGTAGCGGACGCATGGCGCCACGGTGCAGCAGCCACGATGGGATGGGGACATTGTAGTGCTGGGGGAGCGTTTCGCCCAAGGACGGATACGGCAGGGGCGGGGCGGGAGTTCGTGGGCGGCGCCGTCGAGGCTTGCATGTTTAACACTTGGGAAGCGGTGCAAGTTTCTCTCGTTTGTGCGGGCGCATGGGGCGGGGTTTTGACGCGAAAAGCGTGAAACTCGATTTTTGGCGTCAAAACCCCGGTGGCGCGACGGTCGCGACGTCGGTTGGTGCGGCGAAACACGGGGAAACCTGGCGGAAAGTGGGCCGCGAGTTTTGACACAGGGCGTTCGGTGTGGTTGAACGGTGGATTGGCGGAAGCGTTGAACAATCAAGGAGTTGCAGATGCTCGGTTTTGACAGCGGTGAATTGGAAACAGGGCGCCAATCGCGTCAAAACCCGTGACCCGGCACGGCCGCGCCCACAGGGATGCGCACGGCGGCGCTCGACCCGGCGCGACGGGTTGCGGCAACGTCGCGGAGGGGTGTACATTGCGGTCATTTATACGGGTGTACACTACCAGAAAGCGCGGCCATTTTCAACACAATTCTTGGTGGATTCCGCGAGCGCGACGGGCTACGCTGGTTGCCGTGCTGGTTCGGAGTTGTCCGCAGATTTCGCCGATGGCCGCAGATCGCTGGTAGCGCAATGGACAGCAGAGCGTTGGTCAAATAATCAGTTTCAGGGTATGTCCGTCTGTCTCATTGCCACAAAGATTCCCTACGGCGCGGCATAAGCGTCGAGGAGTTCCACAATCTCCTCGAGTTGCTGCGGATCGTTGAAGACTCTGCGGGCGGCGCGGAGACGCTCTTGCCAATAGATGCGCAGAAATTCGGGGGCGGCGTCGGACAATTCGTGGCGCATTTGATCTAATTCGCGCTGCTCGGCTTCGCTTAGATTAAGCTGGTGGTTTTCGTCGAGGGACGGCGACTTGCGACGAGGCCCTGGAGCACGGACGGTGATCTGCGCTAATTTTCGCGCGCATAGTCGAGTGCCGTGAGACCAGCTTCGTCGGTGACTACGGGGTCGGCGCCATGATCAAGCAATACGCGGATGGTTGCAGCGCTGGGACTGGCCCCGCGAATATTGGCGACGAGCGGTGTGCGATTCTTGGCAAACGTGCAGTTGGGGTCGACGCCCCAGGAGAGACGTTCGGCTACGAGGTCGGCGTCGCCGCGCTGGGCGGCGAGGTAGAGGAGGTGCTCGAAGCGGCGGCGATGGTCGGGGTGTTCAGCGAGGATGCGAATATCGTCCATGGGGTTATTTTAGCAAGTACTTGTGATGCGCCGGGGCCGGGACGGCCCGGCTCGCCGCGAGTTGGAGGCGGCGCTCGGGGCGGCGCGGATGGGGGCGCGCACGGCGTTGCTTACGACCAACTGTGACGCCGTCGGGCAGATGAGCTGCAACCCGGCGATCAACGCCGTGGGGCGAGCTGGCGGTTGACCTCGTCGACGCTGAATCGTTCCGGATCGAAGCCTTCGCCGTACCACTCATCGAGCTCCTCGTGGCGCTCGTGCTTGGGGTCGGCGATGGCGTCCAAGAACTCCGCGTAGCCCCACACGCCGCCGACGTCTTCGGGCGGGCAGGCGCCGGCGCCCGCGGTGCAGGCGGGATAGCAGTCGTCGGGTTGCGGCTGGAGGGTCTTCTCGATTTTGATCGTATGATGCCAATCGTCGCCAAAGTCGTACCAGTAGTGCAGTTTCTTGTGGCCCGCGGCGACTAGCTCGCTGAGCGTCACCTCGGATTCTTCACGGGCGCCCTCGCCGAAGTCCTCGTCCACAGACATCACAAACCGTTCCTTCCCGGCGCTAAATTCGTGCAAGTGGCAGTTCTGCCATCCCATCGCGGTTTGGATCCATTCGTGCAGCGCGTCGAGCGTGGCGTCGGGTACGCGGAGGCGGCGCCAGATGACCGGCTTAAATCTGTCCAGCGTGATCTTGATTTGATAGGCGACGTCGGTCGATGCGGGCGTCGACTTCTGGCGCTTTTTTGTCGCTGGAACGCGCTGGTGGGAGACGGCATATCCGGAGTCGGCGCCCTTGGGACCCGCGGGAATGTACGGAATCAGGCCTTCGTCGAAGGCGACCTGCTGGGCCTCGCGCGGCGCATCGCGAATGTCCATCACTAGGCCGTTGACGCTCAGCATCCAGACCAGCGGGTTCTGGCCCATGCGGCTGGGGAGCGTGAGCCGGGGATCTAGGGGTATCAAATCAAGCCCCTCGCGAATCGTCCTGGCCTTACTGTGCATCGTCGCCGTCGACACGCCGAACCATTCTGCGATCTCCTCCGAGCGCACGTGCGGCTCTCGGCTGGGATCGCCCAGGAAGTTGACCCATCCGACCGCGTAGACGATGCCAGAGGCCCAACTGGCGCGCTTCCCGCGGTCTGCGGGCGAACCGTCCTGGCACAGCAAGATCGCCACTTCGCGGCAGAGTTCCTGGTACTCGACATTGAGTCGCTCGTTGCAGAATTCGTCGGTGAGCGAAACGAGTTCCAAATAGAGCTGGCGGAACTCGGCAGGGACCTCCGTGGAACCGGAAATCATTGGAGCAGGCGACGACGCCGGGCTCGGCACCCGAGCGCTTTGCTCAACGGGCGGCTTTTCCCTGTAGAGGTCTAGCAGCCGCTCAATCTTGCCAAGTATCTTGTCCAGCGCTCGCTGGCGTAATCTGTCGTCGGTATGGTTGGCGTCGGACGACAGATCGCCGTGGAGGTCTTCCAGTTCGTCGAGCGTCAATGGGACGTCCTGGTTCTTGGGCGCCTGGCGAATTCGCTCGTGGCGCCGATCGTCCGTGACATAGAGGCAGTCGACGACGAGAGTTCGTTCCGCCGCCGTCAGCTTTAGTCCTACGGCCTCTCCAGATTCAATCAACTTCTGCCGGGCCATCGCGTGCAACTCCTGTTGGCGAGACGATGGTGAACGGGGCCAAGTCGTCATTGTGATCGATTCGGAGAACGCTGAGAAGGCGGAAGGCGCCGAGGTGGACTTGATTGGCGGCGGTGGGAGCCGCGCCGGGGCCGGGACGGCCCGGCTCGCTGGCGTGGGGAGGCAATGGGTCGGCGCGGCGATGCTTTGCTTTGGGCGGGGGGGTGCGATAGGTTTAGGGCATGGCATTGAGCGAATACGAGTTCGAGGTGGTGGTGGTCGGCGCGGGGCATGCCGGGACGGAGGCGGCGCTGGCGGCGGCGCGGATGGGGGCGCGCACGGCCCTGCTCACGACCAACTGTGACACCGTCGGGCAGATGAGCTGCAATCCGGCGATCGGCGGCGTGGGCAAGGGGCAGATCGTGCGCGAGATCGACGCCCTGGGCGGGGCCATGGGGCGGGCGATCGACGCCACGGGCATTCAGTTTCGGATGCTCAACCGCAGCAAGGGCGCGGCGATGCACAGTCCGCGGGCACAGGCGGACAAGAAGCTGTACCAGGCGGAGGTGAAGCGCATCGTCGAAGAGCACGCGGGGCTGGCGCTGCGGCAAGAGGTGGTGGAGGAGTTGATTACGGAGGATGTGGGCGGTGGGCAGTGGGCGGTGGGTAGTGGGGAGGGAGGACAAACTAACGGAAACTCAGGCGCTTCCGGAAATCAGCGGTCGGGAATCCCTCCCCTAGCCCCTCCCTTCGAGGGAGGGGGATCGCAGGATACGCGGCGTCGCATCGTGGGGGTGCGCGTACGCGGGGATGCGGTGTATCGGGCTCGGGCGGTGGTGTTGACGACGGGGACTTTTTTGCAGGCGCTGATGCACACCGGGGAGGCGAAGACTCCCGGGGGACGCGCTGGCGAGGGGACGACCGGCGGGATCAGCGCGGCGCTGGGACGACTGGGGGTGCGCCTCGCGCGGTTCAAGACGGGGACGCCGCCGCGACTGAATGGGCGGACGATCGACTACGGGCGCGTCGAGCGGCAGGACGGCGACGAGCGGCCGCAGCCGTTTTCGTTTCTCACCGACGAGCTGCGCGTCGAGCAGCTTCCTTGCTACATGGCGTACACCAACGAGGCGGTGCACGAGCTCATCCGGCGAAATCTCGACCGCGCGCCGATGTACAGCGGGCAGATCAGCTCCAGCGGGCCGCGTTATTGTCCGTCGATTGAGGATAAGGTGGTGCGGTTCGCCGAGAAGGCGCAGCATCAGCTTTTTCTGGAGCCTGAGGGGCGCAACACGCTCGAGGTGTATGTCAACGGCGTGTCGACCAGCTTGCCGCGGGACGTGCAGGACGGGATGTTTCGATTGATCCCAGGGTTGGAGAGGCCGAGATCATGCGGTACGGGTATGCGGTGGAGTACGACTATGCTCCGCCGGACCAGCTCGCGCCGAGCCTGGAGTCGAAGCAGGTCGCCGGGTTGTTCTTTGCGGGGCAAATCAACGGGACGACCGGGTATGAGGAGGCGGCGGCGCAAGGGCTCGTGGCGGGGGCCAACGCGGCCTTGTCGCTTGCCGGGCGCGAGCCGCTGGTGCTGGCGCGCGATCAGGCGTACATCGGCGTACTGATCGACGACCTGGTGACGCGCGGCGTCGATGAGCCCTATCGGATGTTCACCAGCCGGGCTGAGTACCGGCTGCTTTTGCGGCACGACAACGCCGACTGTCGGCTGACGCCGCTGGCTCACTCGTTGGGGCTGGCGGACGATCGGCGGCTGGCGCGGCTGGAGGCGAAGCTGGCCGAGATCGCGCGGTTGGCGGCGGCGTTGGAGTCGACGCGCTCGGGCGGCGTGGCGCTGGCTGCAGCTACTGCGGCGGCCGGAGACGGAGTGGTCGGATGTGGCGGCTCTGGCGCCGGAGTTGGCCGAGGCGTCGCCCGCTGCGGTGAGTCAGCTCGTGTGCGATGTGAAGTATGCCGGGTACGTGGCGCGGCAAGAGGTCGACGTCGATCGGCAGCGGCGGTTGGCGGCCAAGCGGATACCGTCCAGCTTTGACTACGGGCGATTGGTTCACCTGCGCGCCGAGGCCCGCGAGAAGCTGGGCCGCATTCGCCCGCGGGACCTCTCGCAGGCCAGTCGCGTGAGCGGGATCACGCCGGCGGACATTGCGCTGTTGATGGTGCATCTCGAGGGAAAGGGCGCGACTCGCTAGCGGGAGAGTAGGCAGTGGGCGGTGGGCAGTGGGCAGTTGGGAGAGGATGGCGAGCGCGCGATGAAAACTCACGACCACAAAATATCGGCCGTGCTGGCAAAACGGCGTAAGGTTTTACTAGCGGTTGAGTTACGTCGTTTGGATCAATGTTGACTCACCCTACGCGCCGGTTATAATTCCCGCAATTGGCAATCCAGGAAACATCGGCAGACGCGGATGACGCTGCCGTCTAAACAGCCTCGCAGTTTTGAGTGACAACCGGTAAGCAAGGAGACTACGCACCCAGGGGGTTCCTGGTACGTTTTTTCGAGGCTGGCAAGGAGGCGCGCCAGGCGAATGTTTCGCCAGGGATTCGCCTGCGTTCCACACCGCGAGCGGCCTGCGAGCCGCGCGGCGACCATCGGCTAAGGAGAGAGGTGGTTACGACCTATGAAGACAGTGTTCACCACTGGCGAAGCCGCCAAGATTTGCAAGGTCAGTCAACAGACCATCATCCGCTGCTTTGACTCGGGTCAGTTGAAGGGCTTTCGCGTGCCGGGCAGCCGGTTTCGGCGGATTCCGCGGGATCAGCTCTACGCCTTCATGCGGGACAACGGCATCCCGACCGACGCGCTGGACAGCGGCAAGCGCAAGGTTCTGGTCGTGGACGACGACGAGGATTTGGTCGAGCTGATCTGCGACGCGCTAGAGCGCGACGGCCGGTTCGAGATTCGCAGCGTGAACAACGGTTTTGGCGCCGGCATGCTGATCAAGGAGTTTCGCCCCGACCTGGTGGTGCTCGACGTGATGCTGCCGGACATCAACGGCAAGGAAGTGTGCAACCTGGTCCGCGGCGACAAGACGATGGACGACGTGCGAATCATCTGCATCTCGGGCATGGTCGAGCAGGATAGGATCCAGGAGCTGCGCGACGCGGGGGCCGACGACTTCATCAAGAAGCCGTTCGACGTCGACCAATTAGTTGGACGTGTGTGCCAACTCTTGGACATGGAAGCGGCGACGGCGAAGTAATGCGGGGTGGCATGCCCTCGTCTGCGTGGGCATGGGCAATCGTGGCGGCACATGGCCACGTCGGAGGACCTCCGAGGCCATGGCACACAAGCGCCAAGCGCCGGATGAGCTGGAGCGAGCCAAGCTCGAGGCGATGAAAGAGCTGGCTTATGGCGCCAGCCATGAGATCAACAATCCGCTGGCCAACATCTCGGCCCGCGCCAGGCGCTCTTCGCGCGACGAGCGGGATCCCGAGCGGCGGCGGGCGCTGGAGGCGATTGGTCAGCAGGCGCTGCGGGCGCATGAGATGATCGCCGACCTGATGTTGTTTGCGCGCCCGCCGAAGCTCGAGCTGGCGGCGATCGACGCGGCGCGCGTCGTCGAGCAGGTAGCCGCCGAGCTGGCGGGCGAATGCCGGCGTCGCGAGATTGAATTGCAGTCACACGGCGACGCCGGACTTGCCGGCCGTGATGGCCGACGCGACACAGTTGGCGGTCGCCGTTCGAGCGCTGTGCACCAATGCGATCGAAGCGGTGGGGCGCGGCGGTCGCGTCGACGTGGCGGTAAGCCATCGAGCTGCGACCGGCGATCGCGCGCGCGATCGAGATCGAAGTTCGCGACACGGGCCCCGGCATTGCGGAGGAGGCGCGGCCGCACATCTTCGATCCGTTTTACTCCGGGCGCGAGGCCGGGCGGGGGCTGGGGTTCGGGCTGTCGAAGTGTTGGCGGATTGTAACCGAGCACGGCGGGACGGTGGGGGCGGCAAGCGAGCCGGGGAGCGGCGCTGCGTTCACGATCGAGCTGCCGATTACTGGGCCGCATTAGCCGTCGCCGCCAGCCGGTTGGGTCGGTAGCAGTTGGTTCGGCAGTGAAACTGCGGCGTCCACCGTGGGCCAAGCTCTTCCAGAGTCTCGGACGAGCCGGCGAGCAACCAACCGTCGGGCGTGAGTGTGCCGCACCAATCGCTCGAACACGCGGCGGCGATCGGCGTCGTTGAAGTAAATGGTTACGTTGCGGCAGAACACGACGTCGAAGGGATCGCAGGCGCTCGGCGATTGGTGAAGGTTTTGCACCGAGAAGCGACACAGGCGCGGATTTTGTCCGTCACCCGCCACTGGTCGGCGCCTTGGGGGATGAAATATTGCTGGCGCCGCTCAGGGTCGACGCCGCGGTCCATTTCCAGTTGGCTATACACGCCGCGGGCGGCTTGCTCGACGGCGGCCGCGGAGACGTCGGTTCCCAGGATTTGCACGTCCCACGAAGCGATGTGGGGGATGATCTCCGCCAGCGCGATGGCGAGGCTGTACGGCTCCTGGCCCGTGCTGCAGCCAGCCGACCAGATGCGGAGCCGCCGCCGGGCGGGCGTGCCGTCGCGGGCGTCGATCAGCTCCGGGATGATCTTGAACTTGAGCGCGTCGAACGCCGGCGGATCGCGGAACCAGCGGGTTTCGCCGGTCGTCGCCGCGGCGATCACCTCCGCGGCCAGTTCCGGCGCCGCCGCGCGCACCTGGCGGGCGAGCTCCGCATAGCTGGAGCAGCCGCGGCGTTGCAAGATCGGGCCCAACCGCGACTCGATGAGGTAGGCTTTCGACTCGTCCCAGCACAGGCCGCACAGGTCGTGGACCAGGTCGCACACGGCGTCGACGTCGGCGGGGGTCAGCGCGCTCATATCGCGGCCTCTTGGCAGGCGAGCGAGCGGAGTCGCTGGGCGATCCGATCGAGCGGCAGGACCGCGTCGACGGCGCCTGTCTCGATGGCGCTGCGCGGCATGCCGTAGACGACGCTCGAGGCCTCGTCCTGGGCGATGATCGTGGCGCCGCGGGCCTTGAGGGCGCGGCACCCCAGGGCGCCGTCGTCGCCCATGCCGGTCAGGACGACGCCCCAGGCGCGGTGGCCGAACTCGTCGGCCAGCGAGCGGAACAGGTAGTTGACCGCGGGTTTGCAATTGCGCTCGGGCGGGTCGTCGGTGATCTGAATGACGGCGCGCCCGCCGCGGGTCGCCACGCGCATTTGTTTGCCGCCGGGGGCGATCACGATCTGACCTGGGCCCAGCACGGCGCCGTCGACGCCTTCAGACACCTGCATGGGGCACGCGCGGTCCAAGTCGTCGGCCAGGCTCTTGGTAAAAAGCGGCGGCATGTGCTGCACGACGAGGATGGGGCAGGGAAAGTCGGCGGGCAGCCGCGGCAACATCTCGGCGAGGGCGGCGGGCCCGCCGGTGGAAATGCCGATGCCAATGGCTTTCGGGGGCACGACGCCGACGGCGTCCGCGGGGCGAGAAGCCGCTTCGCTAGCGCCGGCCTGCCGCGGGGCCTTGCGACGGGCGAGTCGGCACGCCTCGATTTTTGGCGCTAGGTCGGCGAGAAGTTGCGCGGCGGCGGCGGCAGCGTCGGCTACCGCGGGTTTGAGCACGAAGTCGAGCGCCTCCAGTTTGAGCGCGGCGGTCGTCGACTTGGCGCCTGCCGCGGTGAAGGCGCTGACCATGATGACCGGCACGTCGATGCCGCGCAGCTTCAGCTCCGCCAGCAGGGCGAGGCCGTCGAGCTCGGGCATCTCCACGTCGAGCGTGATCAGGTCGGGACGGTAGGCCAGGATCCGCGCCAGCGCTACCCGCCCGTCAGCCGCGGCGCCCACGACGTCGACGCCGGGGATTTGCCCCAGCACCGACCGCAGGATTTTGCGGTACAGCGCGGAGTCGTCGACCACGAGCACGCGCAGGGGGGAGTGGGTCATGGTCTTGGTTCCCCTCCCCTCGACGGGCAGGGGTCAGGGGAGCGGTGCGACGGGCATTGGGTCGTCGACTGATTGGCTCCCCCCTCCCCAGCCCTCCCCGCGGAGGGGGGAGGGAGCCGGATCGGAGGTGGATGGCATCCGCGGGTTATACGTGGAACTGGCCCACCAGTTCGTGAAGCTCGTGGGCGAGGTTGGCCAGCGTGGCGCCGGAGGACTTCGTTTGGGTGGCGGCGGTGACCGTGTGCTTGGCGCCTTGGTCGACGCCGGCGATGTTGACGGTGATCTCCTGGCTGGCGGAGGCCGACTGGCGCACGCCCTGGGAAACCGTGTCGGCGGCCGCGGCGGTTTGGGTGACCGAGTCGGCAATTTGCTTGGTGGTCACGCTCTGCTCCTCGACGGCGGCGGCGATGGTGCGCGACACCTGGTTGACGCTGTTGATCACCTGGGTGATCTCGCGGATCGCGGCGACGGCCTCGCCGGTCGAGCCCTGGATGCCCTCGATGCGGTGGCGAATGTCGTCGGTGGCCGAGGCGGTTTGCTTGGCGAGTTCTTTGACCTCCGTGGCCACGACGGCGAAACCCTTGCCCGCCTCGCCCGCGCGGGCGGCTTCGATCGTGGCGTTGAGGGCCAAGAGGTTGGTCTGCTCGGCGATGTCCTGGATCACCTCGATCACCTTGCCGATTTCGTCGGCGGCGACGCCGAGGCTGCCGACCTTGTCGTTGCTGATGGCGGCCAGGTTGGCGGCCTGGCCAGCGACGGCGGCGCTCTGCTCGGCGTTGCGGGCGATCTCCTTGATCGACGCGGTCATCTCTTCGGTCGACGCGGCGACGGAGCGGATGTTGCCGGACATCTGCTCGGTGGAGGCGGCCATCTGCCGCATGTTGGTCGACATCTGCTCGGCGGCGGCGGCGACGGTCGCCGATTGGGTAGTGGTGTTGTGGGCGCCGGCGCTGAGGGCGTCGGCGGTGCAGGTAAGCTCCTTGGAGGCTTGGGCGAGCGAGTCGCTGTTGGCGGTCACGCGGGCGATGATTTTCTGAATGCGCTCGACGAACACGTTGAACCAGCGAGCCAACTCGCTGATCTCGTCGTTGGTCGACACCTCGAGCCGGCGGGTGAGGTCGGCTTCGCCCTGGGCGATTTCGTGAAGCATATCGACCGTGGCCTGCAACGGCCGCACGAGGGCGCGCGAGATGAAGTACGAAATGACCCACAGAGCCGCGAAGACTAGCGCCGAAACCGCGATCTGACTCCAGAGCGTGGTCGAGGTGGCCGCGGCAGCGGTCTGGTTCATGGCGTCGACGGCGGCCTTGGCGTGGTCGCCGCCCATCGTGGCAAGGGCCTCGGCGGCCTGCTCGCGGACGCGCACCATGCCGCCCTTCATCACCCAGTAAGCCGCCACGCCGGAAACGGCCATCGGGATCAACCCGCAGGCCAGGAAACAGGTGGTAAGTTTGCCGCGGATTTTCATGGGAATTGCCTTTTGATAGGTGTCTTTATGTTTTCGGTACTGAGTACTTGGAACTCGCGCGTCATTGAATCATTCCTGGGGGGCGCAATCGGCCAGCACTTGCTCGACGTCCAGGAGCACGACGATTTCCTCATCCATCGTGTGAACGCCGTGAAAGAACCGGCCGTCGATGCCTTTCAGGTTGGCGGGCGGGGGGCTGATTTCGGCTGCGTCGATGGCGACGATGTCGGCCACGCGATCGACCAACAGTCCGATGGCCTCGCCCTCGGAGTGAACGATCAGGTTACGGCTGTCGCGGGTCACCTCCGCGCGCGGCAGGCCGAGCACCGTGCGCAGATCGATGACCGTGGCCACTTCGCCGCGGAGGTTGATGACGCCGCGCACGTGCTGGGGGGCGTGCGGCGCCCGGGTGGCCTCGGCCTGGCGGTTGATTTCCTGGACCGCGCAGATGTCGACGCCCAGGAGGACGTCGCCCACGTAGAACGTGGCGTACTGCGTGCGGCGGTCGAGTTGGATTGGGGCTGTCGTGGTCATAGTATTGGCTGTTTCATCCGGCCCCCTCCCCTCGGCGCACGAGGGCTGGGGAGGGGGGAGCACTACGGAATGGTTCGTCACTCGTTTGGCTCACCCCTCCCTAACCCTCCCCGTCAAGGGGAGGGGACCGGAGGGGATTCAGGTTGGTTGAAGGACTCTTTGTTTGGCTCCGCTGCGGACCCCGACGAAGTTTCCGATCGCGACCAGGAGCTTGTCGCGGTCCATCTTGATTTGGTAATCGTCGATGCCCGCCGCGATGCCGCGCTCGACGTCGGCGGCGCCGGCCAGCGAGGTCAGCGCGATCACAGGCAAGTGGCGCCAGCGCGGCGACTCCTTGATGCGCTGACACAATTCGAAACCGTTCAGGTTGGGCATCTCAATGTCGGTGACCACCAGGTCCGGCTCGATTTCTTCGCCTTCGAGTTGCTCCCACGCCGCGAGGCCGTCCTCGCAGTCGATCACGCGGTAGCCGCGCTGCTCGATCATTGACTTGACCTGGCCGCGGAAGAAGGTTGAGTCTTCGGCTAACAGCACCAGGGGGAGGCGCCGGGGTCGAGACGACCCGGCTCGCTGGCGGGGAACCACTCGGGATGGGCTATCTCGGCCAGCTCGAACAGGTCGACGAGGCGAACTGTGCGGCCGGCGAGGACGAGCGACCCCAGCACGCCCCGCTCGCGGAAGGTGACTGTGTCGACGTTGGTCGAGACGTCGCGGATGTCTTCCAGGCGCGGCGCCACCAGGCCCAGCTCCTTGCCGCCGGCTTCGAACACGACGACGTACAGCCGGTCGGCCGGCTCGGCGGCGCGGGCCGAGAGCAAGTTTTCCAGCCGGAGGATCGGCAGGCTCGAACTGCGATATTGCACCAGCTCCTGCCCGCCTACGCTGTCGACCTGGTCGGCCCGGATGCGTTCGATCCGAGCCACCACGTCCATGGACACGGCGAACTCGTCGAGGGGATGGTTGGCGAACAGCAACACCGACTGCGTGTCTTCACCGGTTTCGCCCGTCGGCGGGGCGGCATGGGCGTCGGCGGGCTTGTCGGTGGCGCCGATTTGTGCGTGATCGGCCAGGCCGGCCACGTCGAGAATCATCGCCACGTGGCCGTCGCCCAGGATCGTGGCGCCCGAGAGGCAGGGCGTGCTTTGCAGATGGCGCCCGAGCGGCTTGACGACGATCTCTTCGGAGTCGTGCGAGGCGTCGACGACCAGACCAAGCCGTTGCTGGCCTGACTCGACGACGATGATGTTGGTGGCGCCGGGATCTTGTCCCCCTCCCTTGCAGAGAGGGGTTAGGGGAGGGTCGGCTGAGCGCTGTTGCGAGGCAAGGCTTGAAGTGGATTCAATGGTCGGGAATCCCTCCTCTGAGGAGGATCCGACTACCGCCCTGCGCTCGGTCGCCACCGGCGACCGTGCTCGGTTGCTCCCGTCCCTTCGAGGGAGGGGGATTTCCGACAAGCCCAGCGCGGCGCCGAGGCGCACTAGCGGCAATAAGCTTCCTCGCAGTCGCAGCACCTCGGCGTCCTTGACGCGGCCCAGGCGCTTGGACATCTCATGGGGGCGGATGCGCACCAATTCGGAGATATTGGCCTGCGGAACCGCGAACCGTTGGCCGCAGCTTTCGACGATGAGCGAGGGGATGATGGCCAGGGTGAGCGGCAGCGTGATGATCACGGTCGTGCCGCCGCCCACGACGCTCTCGACCTCGACCGTGCCGCCGAGCTTGGCGATGTTCGTGCGCACCACGTCCATGCCTACGCCGCGGCCGCTCACGTCGGTCACCTTGGCGGCCATCGAGAAGCCCGGGTGGAAGATGAGCCGCACCGCCTCGCGGTCGCTCATCTGCTCCGCCTGATCGGCGGTGAGGATGCCCTTGGCCACGGCCTTGTCGCGGAGCTTCTGGGGGTCGATTCCGGCGCCGTCGTCTTCGATCTCGATGCACACCTTGCCCGCCTGGTAGAAGGCGCGGACGGCCATGCGACCGCGCGGCGATTTTCCGGCCTTGGTGCGGTCGGCGGGCAATTCGATGCCGTGGTCGACAGAGTTGCGCACCAGGTGGGTGAGCGGGTCGCCGATGGCTTCGACGATGGTCTTGTCGACCTCGACCTCTTTGCCTTCGATCGTGAGGTCGCATTCCTTGCCGAGCTTGGCGCCGAGGTCGCGCACGACGCGGATGAAGCGGGTCAGCACGCTGCCGATCTGCTGCATGCGGGTCTGCATGATCGACTCTTGCAGCTCGCTGGTGATCTGGTCGACCCGGGCGGCGACGGCGTCCAGGGCGGCCTGGCCGTCGGAATTGATGGCCTGCAAGAGCTGGTTGCGGCTGAGCACTAGCTCGCCGGCCAGGTTCATGAGCTTGTCCAACAGGCCGACCGAGACGCGGATATTGTTCTCGCGCCGGGGCGGCGGCGGCGGGCTGGCGAGCGGCGGGGCTTGTCCCCGCCGTCGGGGGCGCGGACTCGCTCGAAGCGACAGTCGATGCGGATTTCGTGGACGCGGCGGCGGCTAAACTGCTAGCGGCCGCCGAGCTTGGCGTCGGGGCGGCTGCGTCGCCGCGGGCGATGGCCTCCAGGGCGGCGACGAACTCGCTTACGTCCGCGGCGTTGGAGTGGTGGATGTCGTCGATGAGCCCCTTGAGCTTATCGGCGGCGCGGAGCATCACGTCGACGATCGCCGAAGTGGGCTTCAGCTCGAGATTGCGCATCTTGTTGAGCACATTCTCGAGGCTGTGGGACAGGTCGCCCACCTTGGTCATGCCCAGAAAGCCCGCGGCGCCCTTGATCGAGTGGACGGCGCGGAACACTTCGTTCACCAGCGCCACGTCGACGTCGTCGCCCGCTTGGTCGATGGCGAGGAACTGGCTCTCGATGCCGGCGAGGTGCTCCTTGGCCTCGACGACAAATTCGCCCAAGAGTTCGTCTTCGAACGACATGACAGTGTCCTGGAATTCCGGGCCCGGCAGCCGGCTCGATGCCGGCGCAGAGCTGCCTCGCGTGCGCGTAACTGCGCTTGATTTACCGTAGGTCACGGCAGGCGAACGGAGAGGCGAAGGCAACGGCCTGAGGCGGCGCGGGCGGCACAATCGTTACAGGCGTGATGAGAAGGGCTCGGGTGGCACGCCCGGAGTCTTCGACGGGCGTGGTCACAGTGTCTTGCGCTCCGCTGACGGACCACGCCCTGCGGCAGACCTTAGGGCGTGCCACCCGACAGCAAGTCTTCGCCGTAGCCGGGGGGGAAGGGATTGTCGAGATCGGGCGCGGGCGCCGAATCTTGGTTGGGCGCCGGAGCGTCCTGGAACTCGGCGATCCAATAGTCGATCTCTTCAGGGGTCAGCGCCACGTGCGGCTTGGCAGCCGTCGATGCGGGGCGGGGCGGCTGGCGGCGGCGACGCAGGGCATCGGCGAACCAGACGTCGCTGTCGGTGAAGCGCGCCTTTCGGCGCCGGGCGGCCCGCTGCAGGCGGTGATCGCTCGACACCACCAGCAGCGACCGGGGCACGTGGTCGCTGGCGATCAGCTCCTCGATCAGCGCGTCGGCGTCGGCGTAGTCGGACGAGTAGCGGACGCTCATGCCCTCGTGCGTCGTCGTGCGCGGCAGGCCCGGCGGAGCGTCGGCGGCGTCGAACACGATGGTGGTGTGGGTGCGCTGGGCGTCGGTGAGCGCGCTGGCCAGAAACCGCAGCAGGCCTTCGCGAGCGCCTTGCAGGCCGTGGCCGGGCCGACCGACGATGCCGGTTACATGCAGCAGGTTGTAACCGTCGATCAACAGGGCCATGACATTTAGCCCCCGGTCACTGACCGGGGGCTAACTGGGGGAGACTTGCGACGGCGGTCGGCGGCCGACTTCTCGCCCCACTGGGCGAGCTGGTCGTGGAAGAACCGCGAGATTTGATGGTCGACGTTGAAGATGTGGGCCAACAGCGCCGCGCGGATCCACATGCCATTGCGGGCCTGGCGGAAGTACATGGCGCGCGGGTCGTCGTCGATCTCCGGCGGGATTTCGCCGAAGTGCTGATCGCGCGGAAACGGGTGCAATAGCGGGGCGTAGCTTTTCATCCGCGACACGAGTGCGCGGGTGAGTTTGTAGCGCGCGAAGTCCATGGCGGCGAAGGCGGCCGCGTCGTCGGGGCGATTGTGCTCTTTCTGGATGCGCGTCATGTAGAGAGCGTCGACCTGCTCGATGACGGGTTTGCCGTCGATCGGCTCTTCCAACGAATCGACCTCGAAAATGCGCACGCCGCGGGCGGTGAGCGCTTGCCGCAGATCGTCGCCCATGCGCAGCGTGGGATGCTGCGGGGAGACGAAGACGAGCGTCACGCCCTCGTAGCCAGCCAGCAGCTCGGCCAGCGAGCGGACCGTGCGGCCGCGGCCGATGTCGCCGCAGAAACCGTAGATCTTGCCCGCGAGGCCCCGGGCGAGGTCGGGGTATTGCCGACGAAATTCGTCGAAGCGGTTGGCGACCGGCGAGTCCTTGGAACTGGTGAACTGGAACGTACGCTGAAGCGTGTAAATGTCGAGCAAGGCTTGGGTGGGATGCTGATCGGCGCCGGACCCGGCGTTGACGATCGGCACGCTGCGCTGGCCGCGCTTCTCAAGGTCGTTCATGAGGTAGGCGCAGGCCTCGGCCAGCCGGGCCACGGGGCTGCGCATGATGATCATGTCGAAGTAGCTGGAGAACATGCGGATCGAGTCGAACCGCGTTTCGCCCTTGGTTTCGGAAGAGGTCGAGGGGTCGCGGACCTCGTTGCAGGTGATGCCGAGGATCTGGCACGCGGCCATGAACGACAGGAAAGTGCGCGTGGAGGGCTGCGTGAAGTACAGCATCGCCCGCTTGTGGTGGAGCAGGTTAATAGGAAGTCCTGCCCCGCCCTGCTCTTGGAGAGCCCGCGGACGCGGTCGGCGGTTTCGGCGAGGTCTTCGAGCAGATCGACCGAGAATTGGCGACTGAAGATGACGTGGCGGAGCCGCTCGTCGCGAGCCAATTCGGGGAGCTTGACCGGCGTGGGGCGGTCGATGCGGGTCTGGTACAAAAGCAGGTCGCGTTCGTCCTGGGTGGCGGCCTGCGGTGCGGGCTCGTCGGGGGGCATGACTGTATCATCCCACAGGTGGAGATTCAGCGTCAAGCGGCGCAATTGGGGGTAGTGTCCTAACAGCGGGGTGGCCGGCGGCGCAGGTGCAGTCGGGCCGCAGTTAGAAACAAGATGCCGAGCATTATCCTCAGTAGCGTCCTGTATGGGTCTCCTCCCAACGCAATGGCCAACAGCCCGGCGAGCAGGAAGGCGATGCCGGCCAACGTGAACACAGCCGACAGGGCATGCGCTCGGAACCCACAGCTTTGTTTTCATGTCGTCCATCGCCTCATTCTACCGCCCGCCCCGCAATCTGCACCTACGCCACCAATACCGCCGCAAACAACTCATCGAACGACCAAACGTGCCCCGCCAGTCCCGCCATCATGCAGCGGTCGGGCGCTTCTGATCCCGCTCTTGCCCGGCTTCCGAGTCTGCCAGCAGTAATTGTAATAGGCCGCGAACATGGCGAACGCCGCTTCTAGGTTGCCCAGCTTCTTGCGAGAAGCAGTAGGTCAGCCGATTCAGCCGCTTCAGGAAGCAGCGCTGCGTGCCGTTGGCCGTTCGACGTGCGACGTGCATATCGTGCCACTCGCTGCCGCTCGCTTATGCCGCGTATGCCCTTCCGTTCGTGCCGACCATTTCGCTCGGCGTGTAGATCATGTTGGCGTTGCGGTATTCCTTTATGATCGTGCCGAACTTGACGTAGGGACCGAAAGCCAGGTCGACCGCTTCAGGATAGGCTGCGAAGCCGTCCGTGCTGATTTGGACGATCGGCGCGTACCCGCCCGTGGCGAAGGCTGTGCGCATCGCTGGCGTGCGGCTTGGGCATGTTCAGCCGGCCCGCCACGTCCAGCATGAAGCGGCGGGCATTGTCGGCCGACCGCTTGCCGATCAACGAAGGCGGGCATGAGCTTGGTTTTCTGGTCGATGCAGGTCCAGAGGTAAATATCGCCTTGATCGTGGCGTGCGGCGCGCTCTATCAGATCGTCAGCCGCGATTGTTTCTTGGCCACGTAACGTCCATTGCTCGTCGAATTGCAGGTGCGTCAGCGTTCAGGCCCCGCATACGCTCGTCCAGGAACCGCTGGCAGGCATCGCCGAAGAACACGATGCAGGCTTGCAGATACGTGTCGCGGTGCAGGCCCGTGATGCGCTCCGTGGCCCGGATGCTCATGCCCTTCAACCAGCAGCCGCAAGGCGAGCTTGGCCGTCGCCACGTCGATCCGTACATGGCACCAAGGGGCTTGGGCTGGTCATCGGTCGAACCGCTTGCCGCACAGGCAGCACTTGTAACGCTGGTTGCCGTGGCGGTCTTTGCCAAATCTCTGGCGGGTTTCGTGAGTGCAGGCGGAAACGACCATTGAAAGCTTCCCTTTGATGGGAGCTTTCGCCATAATTCAGTTACCAGACGGAATCGGGCGAAAGCTTGGTTTTGTTCGCCCCGATGCGACCCGCCAAGGTTGCACCGGGGTTTTTCTTTTGCTGCCCTGATTCTAAGGGAAACTGCCTTTCGTGTCAATACACGAAACGTGATTCTAGCTTATTTTCTCGTATTGACACGAAATAAGCCGGGCTTATACTCCCGGAATGAGCAAAAAACCCAATCCGGTCGGGCGCCCCCCAAAAAGGTCAAGGAAATAAACCCGGTGCGGCAGATTGGCCGCTGGCCGGATGACCAATGGGAGCTGATACGGCAGGCTGCCGGCGACTTCCGGCGTGTCAGTGGCCGAATGGGCAAGAGACATTCTCTTGCGAGCGGCCAAGCGCGCGGTAAGATGATGGAGCCGCCGGGAATCGAACCCGGACGCTGGAGATATAGAGCCCCTACGCCCCAACCTGGCGGCCCCCGCGAGGCCCTCCGTGGCCAGCCTTCCTATATTGGGACGGATGGTCGCCAACGCATCGCACGCCTCGCTTTCTTCGGCGTCGCCCCATCTGGGACGACTAGGATTGAGTGCTACAGCCTTCCAAGCTGCGCCTCAATCTATGCGCTCGCAGAGAGCCTGTATGTCAGTGACAAGTCCGACAGTTGTCGAGTTGCCAAGACGGCCCCTGTCGGACAGTTGTCGGACAACTGTCAGCGCGAAGATAACCCCAACCGTCGGGGTTTTTCTTAAGGTGCTTTCGCTTCACCAAATTGGAGAGATTGCTGCGAAAGGTCGAGTTGTATTCAAAGCCAGCAGCCTGCGCTAATTGGAGGCCGGTCATAGTATCCTTGCCCAGCGCTTCCAGGATGGTTCGGTCATTGGGTGTTAGATCGCTTATTGATACTGGCAGCACAACCGATGCCGCGTCGGACTGTGGCACGACTTCACCGCGGATTGAGTACAAATCCTTCGCGTAGTCTCCAATGAGGTGGTAGAACTTGCTCCACGCCTCGAAGGGGCTGTGCTTCTCTACCTTCTTTAATAGCTCAAGCACGTCGCCATGCACCTTCTCCGCGCGCCACGAGGCCTGGTGCAGCGACTCGCCAGGCCAGGCTAAGATTTCGTCGATGCAATCCCGCCGCACATGTGCCACCCAAGGTGAATTGGTGAGCCAATTCAAAGTATCGGCTAATCGAGACGGAAGCTCGAAAAGGGCCTTATCAACTTTTGGCACAGCTTCCCAGAGACCGTCGATGTATTTAGGTAGCCATTCAATGTCTGATTCCAGATGTATCAACTCAGGGTGGCCAGCCAGATAGGTTTGGGTGGGCTCATGCCGATGGGCGGCGCCGCGAAATTCGCCGCCTACGGCGAGAATTAAGTCATACCACCTTGCCGACCGCTGCAAGCTCGCTAGATGGTCGGAGACAAGGTGTATATAGACACGCAGGTCATTAAGTGCGTGTAGGAGCGCATTGAGCGCAGCAAGATCGCTGTTTTCCGGCTCTGACAATTTGCACCTACTTTCAGCCGAGCCGACCGGCCGGCCGCCGTGGCGTAGGTGCTTGCCACGTTCGGCCGGCCAGTCTGTGCGGGGATCAACCGCAAGCCCGGCAGGCCGATTCTACAATTTCCCAGGTCGAATGTGTTGCCTGTACGGGCGTGAGCTGTACAAAACACAATACACCCGTACATCTGTATCATATTGCAACACTTAACGGGTTTCGGCTAATCTACGCTAGTCAGGCAAATCGCCAGGCCCTCGCTCACTTCGGTGAGCGGGGGCTTTTTTCTTGCAACTATGGATTGACGAATCCGCCGGTGCGCCGATAGCTTGTCGGGATCGTGGAGTCTGCCTCTGCGGACCTACCGCGGTTTGCCTGACACAAACCCTCTAAGCCCTCTCTGGCTTGAACTCCTTTTTCGGAACGCGCAACCGCTGCGCAGGGCATTTGCTAAGGAGTAAAAAGCCATGCCCAAGAAATCTCCCTGGCACTCGGTGAAGGAACCGGTGCATCACAACAACACCTCGTGCAATACGGGGAACAACATCGAGCGGGAAAACCTGCGCGATGGCACTGGCGGAAAGCCGCTGTGCAAAGAGTGTGAGCGGTGCAACGCTCAGGGTAAGTAGTCTGAACTAGCCGACGCCCGTGGTGGCGGGGTGGAATGTCATCTCCCACCACGGGCCGGTTGGCTCACCTTCGATGATGGGCCACGCGCGCCTAATGGCGGCAACTCTGAGGCCCGCCCGAATCGCGGCGGCAAGCGCCCGGAAGCCCTCAGTGGCATCCCCGTGGAACCGCACAGTGGGCTCGGGGTAGGCATGGCCCGAACCCCCCTCGCAAGACTCGAACGTCTCGACGCCAGCGGCGCGGAGGACTAAAACCTCTTGCCGAATCCCAGCGTCGAGCGGTGGGGAAAAAGCCTCTGGCATTGGCCGGGATGCTGTCAAAATTGGTTCGTTAGGGCAATGGCGTTTGGACCACCCCGTCTTTAGGACACCACCAATTGGGGAGGGGATTAACCACCAAGGCACGAAGGCACAAAGATCGGAAGAGAAAAGATGAGGATCGTTTTTGGGAGCGAATCAACAGATGGACTTTGATGGATGCTGTTGATTGGCCTGAATTGGCGGAGATTCGTCTCTGTTCTCGCTCTCGTGTCTTCTTATTCCGAACTTTGTGTCTTAGTGCCTTAGTGGTTCATCTTACTCCGAGACGCGCCAGCGGATTTTGAAGAGCTGGATCATCCCGGCGAGCAGCGCCACGTTGTACACGATGGCAAACAGCACGAAGCCGAAGAAGATGCCGACGTCGATTTGGGCGGCGTTGACATGGTCGTTGATCGCCAGCGGCAGGTTGAACGCCGCGGCGAACGGGCTGGTTGCCTGGAGCCAGTCGACGACTTGCTCGGCCGTCGTGCCGCGGGCGAAGGTTTGAGTGAAGACTCCGGCGGCGATCGGAGCGAGAAACAGCGTGGCGGTCACCAGGTAGGCGCCCATCAGGGCCGTCGACGACTTGCGAAACAGGGTCGAGCAAAACAAGGCCGTCATCGCCGTGGTCACGGCCGTGAGGCCGACGATCAGGAAATAGCCGAGCATCGTGAGCAGGTTTGGCCAGAAGCCCACGGGCATAATGCACGCCAGAAACGCCGGCCACATGAGAAACGCCGTCAGCACGCTGGACACGCGCAGGCCGGAGAGCAGCTTGCCCCACAGCATCTGCCAGGGGGTGATGAGCGTCGTGAGAAGCATGTCGAGCGTGGCCCGTTCGCGCTCGCTGGTGACGCTGGCTGCCGAGAAGACCGGGCCGACTAGCATGTTGAACATCAGCACGTAGGCGATGTACCACGCGGCGTACCACGGTCGCATGAACAGGCAGTAGGCCATGACGAACAGCGCAAGGCCCATGCTGATCTGGATGACCAGCCGCAGCATGAGCGTGCCCTGGCTGAAGATTTCGCTGCGGATTTCTTTGTCGTAGATCGGGTTGGCGTTTTCGGGGAGGAAGGTGGTCCGCTTCGGCGGGGCGAACAGGCGGTCGGGGAGTTGGTCGCGCTCGATGTAGAGGCCGACGGCTTCCTTGGCTTCGGTTTCCAGGTCGATCGCCTGCTGGCCGCCGCTGCCAAGATCAGGGGGACGCAACAGGCGTCGGCAGACGTCGACCCACAACAGTGCCCCTACGGACGCGCACGCCAGCGGCACGACCGTGGTGATGACCACCAGCCGCACGTCGCCCAATTGCGCCAGCGCTTGCCATAGCAGCACGCCGCCCATCGCCAGCGGCAGGATGAGCAGGTAGGACACGACCAGCGAGGCGCTGGTGCGGGTGAAGTAGCTGCTGGCCCACAAGCTGATCATGCCCGAGAGCGCGACCGAGGAAATCATCGCCAGATAGGCGGCGAACACCTCGTACGGCGAGACGCCGCCCAGCGGCAGGCAGAGCATGACGATCGGCAGCGAGCAGATCATCAGCTCCGCAAGCGGCGTCAGCGACGCCGCGAGCTTGCCCAGCACGATGGCGCCGGGGCGCAGCGGGCTGGCCAGCAGCATTTCGTAGCTGTCTCGCTCCTTTTCGCCGGTGATCGCGCCCGCGGCGAAGCTAGGGGCCATGAGCGACACCAGCAGGTATTGGCCGAGGAAAAAAAGATTGACCAGCTTCTTGGCTTCTTCGGGGCGGGCGAGGTCGAGCGTTTGCTCCGCGGGCCAGGCGGCGTAGACCAGGAGGCCGAGGCCCGCGATGTAGGCGAAGAGCAGGAGGAAGCCCCGCGTCATGCGGAGGTTGACGACGAGCTCTCGCTGGAGGACGGGGTTTTCGAGGAAGTACATGGGAGGCCAACTGCTACTGAGGCGCGGCGAACCTGTTGGCTCGCGAATTCATCTTGAGGTAGAATTTAACTATGCTTCACGCGCAAATCACCGTCGATTCCGCGGCTGTGGCCGAACTTTGCCGTGAGTTCGGCGTGGCCCGACTTTCGGTCTTTGGGTCGGCGCTGCGCCAGGATTTTGACGTGCAGCGTAGTGACGTGGATTTGTTGGTGGATTTTCTTCCTGGCAAAAGCCAAAGCTTGTTTACTATTATCCGTCTGGAAGACCGTCTGTCGCAGCTTTTCAGGCGACGGGTGGACTTGACGACCTCCGGCGGACTGAGCAAGTATTTTCGCGACGAGGTTCTAGATTCGGCGGAGCCGCTCTATGACGCAGCATGATCCGTTGGTGCGCGTCCGCCACATGCGCGATTATGCTCGGGAAGCTGTCGAGCTTCTGGGATCCAAATCTTTGGACGATCTCCGCGGCGATCGGACGTTGCAGCTTGCATTGGTTCAATGCATTGAAGTGATTGGCGAAGCGTCGTCGCGAGTCGACCCGGCTATCAAGTCGCGGCATCCAACGATTGAATGGCGTGAAGCCGCGGCGATGAGGCATAAATTGATCCACGGGTACGATACCATACGATTTGAAGTTGTGTACGACACGGTCCGCGACGATTTGCCGCTGCTGATTGATCAATTGAATACGGTTCTCGATTGATTGGCGGCGATCAACCATCTCCGCGACAGTATGCGATTGGCAAGCCCTCCGGACAGCCATCAGTACTTCCGAGGCCGCACACGCCCTAGCACGCGGCTGGGGAGCCCTTGGATCCGGAGAAAGCCCTCGGCGTCGGTCTGGTTGTAGCTGCCGCCGGCTTCCATGCTGGCGATCGCGGCGTCGTACAGGCTGTTGGGGCTCGTGCGGCTCTGGACCATGACGTTGCCTTTGTAGAGGCCAAGGGTCACCTCGCCGGTGACGGGCTTTTGCGCCTCGCGGATGAACGCCATCAGGGCGTCCATCTTGGGGACGAACCAGAAGCCGTAGTACACCATTTCGGCCACTTCGGGAGCGAGGCGGTCGCGCAGGTGAACCGTGTCGCGGTCGAGCGTGAGCTGCTCCAGCGCCAGGTGGGCGGCGTAGAGGACCGTCATGCCCGGGGCTTCGTACACGCCGCGGCTTTTCATGCCCACGAAGCGGTTCTCGACCATGTCGATCCGGCCGACGCCGTTGCGGCCGCCGATCTGGTTCATCGTCTCGACCATCGCCAGCGGCGACTTCTTCTCGCCGTTCACGGTAACCGGCACGCCGCGCTCGAAGCCGAGCTTCACTTGCTCGACTTTGTCGGGCGCCTGCTGCGGCGAGACGGTCATGCCGAAGTCGACGATCGAGACGCCGTCGACGGCCGGGTCTTCGAGCTTGCCGGCTTCGTAGCTGATGTGCAGGCAGTTTTCGTCGCTGGAGTAGGGCTTGGAGATCGACGCCTTCACCGGGATCTTCTTCGCGTCGCAGTAGTCGATCATCTCCTTGCGGCCGGGGAACTTGTCGCGGAATTTTTCGATCCGCCAGGGGGCGATGATCTTCACGCCGGGCTCGAGCGCCTCGGCGGCGAGCTGGAAGCGGCACTGGTCGTTGCCCTTGCCGGTGGCGCCGTGGGCGTAGGCCTCGGCGCCCACTTCGCGGGCCACCTGCAGGCAGACCTTCGAGATCAGCGGCCGGGCGATCGACGTGCCCAGCAGGTAGATGCCCTCGTACTTGGCCTGCCACTGCAGCACGGGGAAGGCGAAGTCGCGGCACAGCTCCTCGCGGGCGTCGACGATCTTCGCGCTGGCTGGCGCCGTTGTCGCGGGCCTTCTTGAGGATCGCCTCGCGGTCCTCGCACGGCTGGCCGAGGTCGACGTACACGGCGTGCACGTCGTAGCCCTCGTCCTGGAGCCAGCCGAGGATGACCGAAGTATCCAGGCCGCCGGAGTAGGCGAGGACGCAGCTGGGCATGGCGAGGGTTCAGTGTTCAGGAGGGAAGAAACCACCAAGACACGAAGGCACAAAGACGGACACAAAGGAAGGACTTGGAGGAAGTGAATAGGTTCATGGTTGCAATTATTCGCGGCTATTGGCTTACTTCTTGCTTGTCTTTACTTGGTGTCTTGGTGTCTTCGTGGTTCATCTCATCCGCCAGCTCGGCGATTTTCATGTTGCGGAAGCGGAGGTTGGTCGTCGCGTCGTGGCCCTGCAGGGCGATCGTGCCGGGCGCGAGGCGGAGGCCTTCGCGGGGGTTGTCGCTGGGGGGGCGGTCGTCGGTCCAGTCGGTCACCTGCTGGCCGTTGACCCAGACGGCAATATGCGGTCCGACGGCCATCAACGTGGCGGTGAACCATTCGTGGTCGCGGGAGACGACGCGGCGGGCATTCACGCGGCGGTAGATGGCGCCCGTCCCGGCGTCCTTGGGTTTCGTGGGATCGTTGTCGATCATTGCGTTGTTGATCTGGCACTCGTAGCCGTTCATCATGTCGCGCGGGATCGAGCGAAAGAACACGCCGGAGTTGAGGTTGTCGCCGTCGACGCGGCAATCGAACTGCATGACGAAGTCGCCGTAGCTAGCGTCGGTCTCGAGCTGCCCCTTGCCGCCGGCGAGGTGCAATTCGCCCTCGGGCGTCATCTCGAACTTGCTGGCGTCGGCGTGGTCGGCGTTCCACCCTTCGAGATCCTTGCCGTTGAGCATCGGCTTGAGGCCGACGGGTCGCAGGCGAACGTTGCGGAACGCCACGGGCCCTTCGCGGAACTGCAGGCCGATGTGGCCGCGCGGCGGGTGGCCGTCCCCATCGAAGTCGTACAGCTCGCGGCCGTCGAGCCAGACGGTGAGCTTGGCGCCGGACGCGCGAACGTCGAACGAATGCCAGACCTGGTTGGGGTCCGCGTGGCGCTCGGGCTCTTTGTCGGTGAGCGAGTTCTTGCTGGTGGCGCCGTACAGCGGCGCCGGCGTGGACAGGTTGGACGCCAGCGCCCCGGCGGCCCACTTCTTGCGGCTCACCAGCGAGCCGGTGGGGAACGGGTTATCGCGCGGGGCGATGTTCAGCTCGAAGCAGTCGGTATGCGGATCGGTAGGCGCCAGCGGCGTGCGGAGGAAGACGCCGCTGTTGGTCGCATCGGGCGCCTGAAACTCGACGTGCAGTTCGTAATCCGCAAATTCGCTGGCGGTCATCAGGAACCCAGGCTTGCCGGCGGCGACGCTGACGGCGTCGTTCTCAACTTTCCAATCGGCGTCGCTCGTGGGTTGCCAGCCGAAGAGCGTCTGGCCGTCGAAGAGCGAGATCCAGCCCTCGCTGATTTGGAGCGGCGTGAGGACATTCTGTTGGGTGGCGGCCGCGGCGTGGGCGTCGGCGATGGCAAAAGTCACGAGAACGGTCGCCGCGGCGAGGAAGCGTGGGGGAATTTTTTTCATGGAGGCAATCCTGGCGAGAGATGGGCGCTAAGCCGCAAGCGGCGGAGGCGCGTGAACCAGTATGGCCGACAAGCAGGAGGTTTCCCAGCGGGCCCGTTGACGGCGACGCCGCGTCGCCCGGCGCGGCGTGCGTCCGTAGTTAGCCCCCGGTCAGTGACCGGGGGCTAAATGTCAGGAGTGGCCGACGACGCCGAGTCGGGCGTCGTACGGGAAAGATAAACGGGGACTGGGGGTCGGGGGCTGGGGGCTGGACGGAATCTGGATTTCGATGCTGTTGGATTCGGCCACCAGCGTGGTGACGTGGAAAGCGTTGGGCCGGTCGCTGTCGGGCGGCGCGAGGCGCTGGCCGTTGAGCGTCACGGTAGCATCGGCGGGCAGGCCGGAGATTACCAGCCACAGGTCGTCGTCAGCCTCCAACCCTGTGGGGCGATGGAAACCGCGCGACCACCGCACGCCGACGTCCGAGGCCGGCTCGCACTGCCAGGGATCGCGGAGACGGAAAGAGTGGGCGAGGAACACCGCAATAGTTAGCCCCCGGTCAGTGACCGGGGGCTAAATGGGGTTAGGGCACAAGGCTGCGCGTGACCGAGGTTTCGCGCACCTGGCGGGAGTCGCGCTGGTAGACGCGGAGAGCGCACTTGGATGCCGCGCAAGGGGGCGTCGTAGGGCGGCGAGGTTTCGCGCTCGCCGACGTCATCGACGGCGGGATTGATCGTGTCGTCATTAAGGCCATTTGTGCCTTCATCGGCGCCTGTTGACAAGTTATCGTCGCCGTCGCGATTGTCCTGATCGATGCCGTCGCTCTCGTAATGGAGCGACCACGTGTCGTACTCGGCGGGCCAGCCAAAAGGATAGATGGAGTGATCCACCGTCTTGGCGTCAAACGGGGGACGCCAACCGGCCTGGTGCGGGTAGTTGAAAATCGGGCGCGGCATTTGGGGAGCTTCGCTAGAGGGCGTCTTGTCGAAATAGTCGGCTGGATTCAAGGGAATCCAGCCCATGTCGACATACGCTCCAAAGGAATCGGGAAGCCTGTCGCGATCGCCGTACAGATTGACCCAGCCCGGATCACCCGGCTGGAGCATCACGCCAGCCGCAGTTTGATCGTTGAGATTCGCCGCGCCCGCCAGCGGCTGTCGATAAAGCGGCGCGCCAGGGTCGTAGACGCGCAGGTCGAACGCCAGCGCATCGGTGAGCATGACGTCTTCGCCAGTGCGATTGACGGCAAGGATTTCTCCAGTCGCTTCGTTCTTCACGCGGTGAACCGACAGCGGCGCCGGTCCGAACGTGAGCTGCGCGACGGACCAAACGCCAGGCGAGACGTTTGCCATAACCGGTCGCGCCGTCGCGCCAGCGCCGGAACCGCTTACCGTCACCCGCGGCACATCGTCATAGGCGCCGCCATCGTTGATGCGGTAGGCGCCAAGGCCCTTGAAGTTGTTCACCAGCCCGGTGGCATCGGCGTTGCTGGGGTTGGAAGTTTCATCGAGTGCACTTCGCGTGAAAGTGACGGACGCATTGGCATTGTACCCGGCGCCGCCGGAGGCCAGCATGTGCGGAAAGGGCGCGACCGCGTGAAACGCGCGATTCTCGCGGCGAGTCAGGTCGCTGAGCGTGTTGGGAATAAACTTGTTGTTAGCCGGGTCGTAGCGGGCTGAGATGTCGTACCGCTGGAAATACCAGTCAGATGCGTAGCGAATCCACTCCGGCGTCATGGGACTGGGCGCACCTGGCGGTCCGTCAATCGGCCCCCGTTGTTCTACTCGCCATGGGGCAATGACCAGCGCACGACGATAGATTGTGCGCATTCCTGGTTCGCCCAGCAGGCCATTTGAGGGATTTTCCACAGCGAACCAAATGACCTCGGCCAGATTTGACTCGACGGTGTCGCCACGGTCTTGGGTTACAAAGGGCTCGTCGTCGCTGCGGACGGTTAGAGCCAGGATGTCGTCGTAGTCGCCAAGGCCGCCGGGGACGAGGCTGTCGATATCGCCGAGATGGGCTTGGGCATCGTCGTCATCAACGCCATCGGGGGGCTGACTGTAATCGCGCACAAGGTTGTTGCGCGGTAGGATCGAGGCGGCGTAGTCGATCTCGCCATTAGTAGTGTCGTTGTCGAGCAATTGGCTAGGAACAGCATCTGAGTAACGCCCTTCGATGATTTCGAGGTAACCGACGTCGTCGCCCGGGCGCTGCCACGTGACGGCCGGGCAGGTGGCGCCGGCGATGTCGAGCGCCAATCGCTGGCGGACCTGGCGTAGCTGGCCGCTGACCTCGATCACCGCGCGGCGATTGCGGATGCTGCCGGTGAGATTGGCGAACAGGTTCACGACCGCCGCCATCATCAAGAGGGTGATGGCAGTGGCCACCAGCATTTCGATGAGCGTGAGGGCCGGACGCGCGCTAAGCCGCAAGCGGCATTTGGAGGGGGACATGGGCGTGAAATGTTCCGGAAGGGCGCCGCGCGAGACCCCTGAGAAATGCGGCACCGCTCTTAACTATTGCACCGCGCAGGGGCGGGAAAGTCAAGCTGAGCAGGGCTTTAGAGGGCGGCGTTCAGGGTTCAGGACGGAGGAGCGCGCGAGTTGTCGATCGCGTCGTGCGAGCGGCGGTGTACCAGATTACCGCAATGTTGCGTTGGGAGCGCGGCGAGATGGCGCGAGGGTGTTTGATTTTGCGCGGCGCAAACGGCATCGGGACGATGCCGGCTAACACGAACTTGCGCAGAATAATATAGCCCCCGGTCAATGACCGGGGGCTAAGTGGGCGTCGGTTGGGGTTGGCATGCCCACGCGGACGAGGGCGTGGCTTTACGTGCCGAACTCGGGGCGGCGGCGGCCGAGTTGGCCTTGGAGCCGCTGCACGATGGCGCTGTGCATTTGGCTCACTCGGCTTTCGCTCAGGTCGAGCGTGGCGCCGATTTCTTTCATCGTCATCTCTTCGTAGTAGTAGAGGATGATGATCAGCCGTTCGTTGCGGTTGAGGCCCTTGGTGACCAGCCGCATCAGGTCGGACTTCTGGATCCGCCGGGTGGGGTCTTCGCCCTTCTTGTCTTCGAGGATGTCGATCTCGCGGACGTCCTTGTAGCTGTCGGTCTCGTACCACTTCTTGTTCAGGCTGATGAGGTTCACGGCGTTGGCGTCGGTGATCATCTTCTCGAGGTCGGCGACGCTCATTTCCATGTGCCGGGCCAACTCGATTTCGTTGGGCGAGCGGCCCAGCTGAGCTTCGAGCGTCTTGAGACCTTCGTTGAGCTTGCTGGCCTTGGAGCGCACCAGGCGCGGCACCCAGTCCATCGTGCGGAGCTCGTCGAGCATGGCGCCGCGGATGCGGGGCACGCAGTAGGTCTCGAACTTGACGCCGCGACCCATGTCGAAGGCGTTGATGGCGTCCATCAGGCCGAACACGCCGGCGCTGATGAGGTCGTCCAGCTCGACGCCGTCGGGAAGGCGGGACCAGATGCGCTCGCCGTTGTACTTGACCAGCGGGAGGTAGTACTCCACCAGTCGGTTGCGCAGCTCGCGACGGCTTTGGTCCTTCTTGAACTCCTGCCAGACTTCCGCGATGTCTTCGGGCGACGCCTTCCGTGCGACAGCCATTAAGGTCATGCCATCCTCCGTGATGGGTTATGTTCTTGCATGCCGGGGGCCCGGCCCGCTGAAGCGGGCCTCGCCGGGGCGTTATGTGTTTGCGTTAGGGGCTTGGGCGGCGGCGAGCTCTTGTTCCATGCGCAGGCGCACCGCTTCGTCGATCGTCGATTGGGCGAGGGAGCCGACCAGCATGCCGATCAGGCCGAGCGCGGCCATCCAACTGAGGGCTGTGGTGATCGTCGCCTCGAAGCCCTGTCCGTCTTTGAGCGCTCGCAGCAGCACGAGCGACAAGCCGACCAGCGCCATGAGTGCGGCGTACTTTCTCGCCACGAGATAAGCTCCTGCTGGCGTCAAAGTTCGCGTAGTCGCGCCAGTTTGCCAGGGGTGACGAGTGCAAACAACTATCTGAAGTTATCGGCATGGCGGCGGGACGGAGTTGAAGTGAATGAAGAGAAATTCCGGATGAGAAGGTGCTGTCAGCTATCGTCGTTGCTGGAGGCGGGCGTCAGTTGTCCGTGGTCAGTTGTCCGTGGCAGAGAAATCCGCCCCGACCTTTCCTGTGCAGCGGAAGACGAGCGACGGACCACGGACGCTATCGCGCGGACATCGCAAGCGAGGTCGGCGGCTAGCGAACGAGCGGCGCGGGCGAACGGGCCGTCGGGGCCAGCCGCAGCTTCGCCGCGCTGCGGGATTGTGGGTAGAACTGAGGCGCTTTGCGGCGTGACAGCGAGGAAACGCCGGCAGGTGGAACAGAAGCGCGCGGCGGCTTCAGCGGCCGCGCGCTCGTTGGGGGAGCGATTGATCACGAAGCGCAGTTTGCCGTCGAGCAGGTGGTGCTGTGATAGCTTGACTGTGGCGTAGGCATCGATGAGCGCGGCATCATCGGGCGTGGCCACCAGTAGCACGTGGCGGGCGGCTTGCCAGAGGCGGTCGGTCCAGGGGCTCATGCCGGCGCCAGCGTCGAGGATGATCGCGTCGCACTGGCGCCCGTGAGTTGCCGGCTCGCCGCCGCAGCGGCTCAATGCCGCCAGCTCGCTGAGTAGGTGCGCAAGGGACGACTGATCGAGTTGTGGAGGGAAACGCGGGGGAACGCCCGGAAGGAGGCGGAGACCGTCGGCGGCGGCGAGCACTTCGACGGCGCGGCGGCGGCCGGCGAGAACGTCGGCGAGCGTGCCGTTGGGCTCGACGCCGAAACGGCGGGCCATGGCGGGGCGGGCGAGATTGGCGTCGATGAGGATGACTTGCTTGCCGAGGCGGGCCAGCTCGCGCGCTAAGCCGCAAGCGGCGGTGGTGGCGCCAACGCCGGGAGCGCCGCCGCTGACGGCGATCAGCGGCGCGCCGGGCGCGAGGTCGCCGTGTTGGGCGACCGCGTCGCGAACCAGCTCGCGGAGATGGGTGGCCTGGTCGGGCATGTGGAGGGAGTGGGCAGTGGGCAGTAGGCGGTGGGCAGTGATGGAAGGGGAGCATGCATTTACTGCCCACTGCCCGCTGCCCACTGCCCACTTTGGAGATTGAGGATGAGTTGCGCCAGCCGCCGCGAGTCGGCCACCGCGATGTCGTCCGGCACGTTTTGGCCGTCGGTCAGGTAGCTGAATGGAAGATCCGCGGCGCGGGACAGCGACAGCAGGTTGCCCAGTCCGGTGGCCTCGTCGAGCTTGGTGACCAAGAGCGAAGTGACGCCGACGGGCGCGAACTTCTCGGCAACAGCGGCCAGGCTGCGGGCGGCGCCCGTCGCGCTCAGGACGAGGTGCACTTCGTGCGGCGCGGCCTCGGCGAGCATCGACCGGAGCTCCCGAATCTTCACTTCGTCGCGGGGCGAGCGGCCGGCGGTATCCATGAGCACGAGATCGAACGATCGCATGTCGTCGACCGCTTCGCGCATCTCGCGCGGCGTGCTGACGACTTTCATCGGCAGGTCGATGATGTCGGCGTACGTGCGGAGCTGCTCGACGGCGGCGATGCGGTAGGTGTCGACCGTGATCAGTCCGACCCGGCGGTTCTCGCGGAGTCGGAAGTTGGCAGCCAGCTTGGCGATGGTCGTGGTCTTGCCCACGCCTGTGGGGCCGATGAGTGCGACGACACGCGCGGCGCCCGGAGTGATTTGAACGGGGCCGGCGACGCGGAGCTCGGCCTCGATGAGTTTGGCCAGGCGGGCCCGCGCGGCCAGCGGACGGTCCAGGTCGGGCGACGGCTCGCGGCGCAGGCGGTCGATCAGGTCGCGGGCGGAATCCTCATCGACGTCGGCTTCGATCAGGTCGGTGAACACGTCGAACAGCCCAGGCGGCATCTCGCGCTCGGGCGTCGCGCCGCCGCGGGCGCGGAGGTGCTCGAGAAGGGATTGGAATTCGGCGACGCGGGGGGAAGGAGTGGCGCTGCGATTCTCGAGCGTCAATGGCGCATCGGCTTGCGGCCTGGGTTGGTTCGGGAACGCCGAGTACTGAGTACTCAGTACTCCGTACTCCGCATTTGGTAATTCTTCGGAATGGTAAGCCACCGCCCCGGCATCCCCCCTCCCCAGCCCTCCCCGCCAAGGGGAGGGGGCCTGAGGTGTCGACAGTGCGGTGGGCCGTGCGGTGGGCGTAGCGGCGATCTCGTATTGGCGGCCGAGGAAGACGCGGCCCAGCAGGCTGCCGTGCAGCTCGCGGGTGTGCAGGACCATCGCCTCGGGGCCGAGCTCGCGGCGCACCAGGTCGAGGGCTTGCGGCATCGTTTTAGCGCGGAAGGTTTTGATTTCCATACACGGCGTCCGTTGTCAGTTGACCGTTATTCGTTGCATTTCGGAAAGTGAGAGCCGGGTCGTCCCCGACCCCGGCAGCGGGGGCATCGATTTTCCAACTCGCGCACCGGGGTCGAGACGACCCGGCTCGCTCGTGTTGTTGTCAAATGGCGTCGCTGGCCAGGCCGAGGGTGACGACTTCGGTGTCGCGGGTGATTTCATTGAAGCTCAGGACGACAAGCTGGGGGATGTAGTTCTCGGTTAGCTGCTTAAGGGCGGCGCGGATCTGCGGGCTCACGAGCACGATTGGCGGGTGGCCGGCGGCGGTGAGCTTGGTGAGTTGTACGGTGATCGCCTGGCAGGTGGCGTCGACGGCTTGCGGCGACATGCGGAGGAACAGCCCGCGCTCGTTGTGCTCGAAGCCGGCGCGGATGCGGTCCTCCATGGCCGGGTCGATGGCCACCGCATAGAGCTTGCCCTCGGCGTTGCGGTAGCGGGTGCAAATCTGGCGGGCCAGGCGGTGGCGGACGTACTCGGTGAGCAGGATGGGGTCCTTGGTCCGCGGCGCCCAGTCGCCGAGCGTTTCGAGGATGAGCGCGAGCTGCCGGATGGGCGCCTGCTCGCGCAAGAGCAGGTGGAGCACCGCTTGCACCTCGGCCAGCGACATGACGCCGGGGATCAGCTCGCTCACGACCGTGGGCTGCGACTGCTTGAGCTCGTCGACCAGGTGCTTGGTCGCGTCGCGGGTGAGGATTTCGTCGGCGTGACGGCGGCACACCTCGGTCATATGGGTGGCGATTACCGCGCCGGGCTCGACGACCGTGTAGCCGTACATTTCGGCTTCGTCCTTGCGGCGGGGTGGATCCAGCGAGCGTCTGTACCAAAGGCGGGGTCGCGGGTGGGGACGCCGTCGACCTTGGCGGTGGTCATGCCAGAGTCGATGGCCAGGAGTTGGCCCGGTTCGACGCGGTCGTGGGCCACGACCATGTCGGCGATCTTGATGCGGTACTCGTTGGGCTCCAGGCGCAGGTTGTCGCGAATGCGGACCTTGGGCATGATGATGCCGATCTCGGCGGCCACGTTTTGCCGCACGCGCTGGATGCGCTCCAGCAGGTCGCCGCCGCGCTTGGGGTCGGCCAGGCGAATGAGTCCGACGCCCACTTCGATTTCCATGGGGTCGACGGCGAGGTAATCCTCGATTCGCTCGTCGGCGACCGCCTTTTTGGCGGCGTCGGTCTTGTCGGCGACCTGCTGCTCGCGCTGCTGCGATTGGGTGAGCATCCGCGAGATGCCCAGGCAGGCGCCGCCGAGCACCAAGAGCGGCATGCGCGGCAAGTCAGTCGTGACCAGAATCGCGAGGAACCCCGCGGTAACGGCCAAGGCCTGCGGCCGCGAAAAAAGCTGCGTGAGGAATTGTTGCGGCAGGTTCGACCGCTGCGTGCTGCGGGTGACCAACAGGCCGGCGGCGAGCGAGACTAGAAACGCGGGCACCTGGCTCACCAGGCCGTCGCCGATCGTTAGCCGCGTGAAAATTGACGCCGCCTCGCTGAAGGCCATGCCGTTCTGACCCACGCCGATGATCAAGCCGCCGATGATGTTGATGAGCGTGATGACGATGCCGGCGATGGCGTCGCCGCGCACGAATTTCGAGGCGCCGTCCATGGCGCCGTAGAAATCGGCCTGCTGGGTGATCTCTTCGCGGCGGCGCTGGGCTTCCTTCTCGTCGATGATGCCGGCGTTCAGATCGGCGTCGATCGCCATCTGCTTGCCAGGCATGCCGTCCAAGGCAAAACGAGCGGCGACCTCGCTGATGCGGGTGGCGCCCTTGGTGATCACGACGAATTGGATCACCACGATGATGACAAAGATGATGATCCCGACGACGATTTTCCCGTCGCCGGCGACGAAGCCGGCAAATGCGGTGATCACGCCGCCGGCGGCGTCGAGCTTGTCGCTGGCGCCGTGGGTGAGGATCAGCCGCGTCGTGGCGACGTTGAGCACCAGCCGCGCTAGCGTGGTCGCCAGCAGCAGCGTGGGGAAGATGCTGAACTCCAGCGGCGTGCGGACATAGATCGTCGTCAGCAGCACGATCACGGAGACGGCAATGTTGCACGACAGCAACACATCCATCAGCGCGGCCGGCAGCGGCACGAGGATCACCAACACGCTGGCGATGATGGCCACCGGCAGGACGAGGTCCTTGCCGCGGCGCAGCCATTCCGGCGACGCCACGGGGGACGTCAAAGAACCTGAAGCCATGCGGCCTCCGAAAAGTGGCCCGTCGACCAGTGCCAGCAGAAGTTCTGAAGAGGGCGGGGATGGTAGGTGCGCTCCGGGAGGGTGTCCAGAGCGAGTCGCCCCTTGCGGGCACGATGGGAGGGCGCGATACTTTCTCGCTTGCTGGGCATTCATCACTTGGCCCCCGGTCGATGACCGGGGGCTAAATGGACAACTTGGGGAGGTAGCGCGATGCGACGGGCGAAGATCTCGATCATCGGCGCCGGCAATGTCGGCGCCACCACGGCGCATCGGTGCGCGGCGGCGGAACTGGGCGACATCGTGCTGGTGGACATCCCCGCCACCGAGGACATGCCCAAAGGCAAGGCACTCGATCTGATGCAGTCGTCGCCCGTGATGGGGTTCGACGCGAAGATCGTCGGGACTACTTCTTACGCGGAGACGAAAGACAGCGACGTCGTGGTGATTACCGCCGGCATCCCACGCAAGCCGGGGATGAGCCGCGACGACCTGCTGGCGACCAACGCGAAGATCATGACGGCCGTGTGCAACGAGGTGAAAGCCTCGAGCCCACAGGCGGTGGTGATCGTGGTCTCGAATCCGCTCGACGCCATGGTGCAGCGGGCGATGCAGGTGACGGGCTTTCCGCCCCAGCGAGTACTGGGGCAAGCCGGCGTGCTCGACACGGCCCGCTATCGCACGTTTCTCGCTATGGAGTTGGGCGTGAGCGTCGAGGACGTGCAGGCCCTCTTGATGGGCGGGCACGGCGACACGATGGTGCCGCTGGCTAGTTGCACGTGCGTCGGCGGCATCCCCGTGGCGCAGCTCATCAAGCCGGACCGCCTGGCGCAAATCATCGATCGCACGGCCAAGGGCGGGGCTGAAATCGTGGGCCTCTTGAAGACGGGCAGCGCCTACTACGCCCCAGCGGCGGCCACCGCGCAGATGGTCGAGGCGATCGTTCGCGACAAGAAGCGGCTGATCCCCTGCGCGGCGTACTGCGACAAGGAGTACGGCGTCGGCGGATACTACGTGGGCGTGCCGATCGTGCTGGGCGCCGGCGGCGTCGAACGGATCATCGAGCTGAAGCTCACCGACAGCGAGCAAGCGGCGTTCAAAAAGAGCGTCGACGCGGTGAAGGAGCTCGTCCAGGCGATGGCCGGGCTGGTGTGAGGCGCCGGCGCTCGCGGCATCGAGACGATGCCGGCTAATACGCGGCGGGTTGCGCAACTCGAGGTGGGGCGTCAACCCCTCTTGAAAAAGAATTGGGGTAAGTTGCGGCGGCGTTGCGCTCGCTAGCATGGCCACAAAATAGCGATCAGATTGACAGGGGCCGGGTGGTCGTTTACAAACCCTGACGCATGATGCCGTGCGTGCCGCGGTTGGGCGCACGACCACGCAAACCCTAGCGACGAACAAAAAACATGAATCGCCTGCCTGCCCTTGAGGCTTCCAACTCCCCTAGTCCTTTCCCCTCGCACTCTCACCTTCCGCTTAATTCCTCGACGCTTGCCTCGCCCGATCGGCGCCGCCGCTGCGCGCGCGCGAGGCGGACGTTGAACACGCCCTATTCGCGCCGATCCACTACGAGCCGCGGTACGCGTACCCGCTTCTGGTGTGGCTGCACGATGAGGGCGGCAATGAGCGTGAACTGCGGCGACTGATGCCGCATGTGAGCGTGCGCAACTACGTGGGCGCCGCCGTGCGGGGCGTTACCTCATCGCGCAAATCGTCTCGCGGCCACACGTGGAGCGATTCGCCGGAGGCCGTCGGCGAGGCGGCCGAGCGGGTGCGCGATTGCATCGACCTGGCGACGGAGCGGTTCAACATTCACGGCCAGCGGGTGTTCATCGCCGGCTTCGGCCGCGGAGGGACCATGGCGCTGCGGCTGGCGATGGAGTCTCCGGAGTGGTTCGCGGGCGCGGCTTCGCTGTCCGGCCCGATGCCGCAGGGCAACTGCCCGCTGAGGCGCGTGAACGCCGCGCGGCGACTGCCGCTGTTTCTGGCGAGCTGCCGCGATTCGCGCGAGTATTCACCGGCCCATGTGTCGGCGGACTTGCGGCTGCTGTACGCCGCCGGGTTTTCGCTGGCGCTTCGCCAGTATCCCTGCCCCAGCGAGTTGACGACGGCGATGCTGTCGGACATGGACCGCTGGCTGATGGATCTGGTGTGTCCGCAGGCGGGCTGACGCGAGCGTTGGCTCTCGGCTGCCGGCTCTCGGCCAGACGGAATGCCGTCGCCCCTCTGGCCGATAGCTGACAGCCGACGGCTGACAGCCTTTCTCGCGATAGCTGATAGCCCTTCTCTCAAGGTCGATTGACAGCTCGCGCGTGCATTCTGTACAAGCCGCGACGCTTGTTTCCGCACTTTTCTCCCTGCGGGCGATTGCGCCTGCGCCCATAAATATGGCCGAAGACGAAGCGCCGAAGAACGATCCTGCGCCGACCGCTAAGGCGGTTGCGCCGGAGATCGCGCCCGAAGTCGCGCCGAGAAATTGGGCGGTGCGTCTGGTGCTGCGCACGGCGAGCTGGGCGGCGGGCACGCGATTGCGGATGGCGATTGCCAGCGTGGCGGGCCTGGCGGCGCTGGCGGCGGCCTTCGCCGCGTGGAGCTATCTGGGACGGCTGGCGGTCGCGGTCATCAAGCCGGCGACCATGAAGATGGCACTGGCGGCTCTCGACGAAGGAAGATTCGACGACGCCAAAGCAATTATCGGGGACATGAAGGACCAGCCGGCATCGCCCGTGCGACTGGGCGGCGCCATGTTCGTCCTGGGGGCCGTTAAGACGCACGAGGCCCAAATCGAACAGTCGCCCGATCGACGTTCGGCGGCCTTCCAGGTGGCGGCCAAATATCTGGAAAAGGCCCGCACGTTGGGCGTGCCCAAGGGGCGCCAAGGTCAGTCGGCTTATTTGCTCGGCGCGAGCCTGGTCGGCGGCGGCAGCGCCAGGGGAGCATCCCCGTGCTGGAGGAGGCTTTGGCCGATCCGGCCGAGCCGAAGTCGGCGATCCACTCGCTGCTGGTGCGGGCGCTCTTGAACTCGCCCTCGCCGGACTTGGAGAAAGCGCTTGCGCACAACCAATTCGTCGTCAGCGATCCGAAGATCGCCGGCGACCAGCGCAACGAGGCGTGGCTCCAGCACGCCGAGACGCTGATCCGGCTACACCGGTCGGACGAGGCGCTGGCGGCAATCGCCCAAGCGCCGGCCGGCGAGGCGCTGGACGCGAAGCGGACGTTATTGTTGGGCCGCTTGAAGATGGACGAGGCGGGCCGGTCCACGACCTCGGCGGACCAGCGCCCGCAGGCGATCGAAGCGGCAATGACCCACTTCCGTGAAGCGCAGCAATTGGACGGCGGCAACGGTCCGCTGGCGCGAGGCCCTCTACTGGATGGCCAAATGCCAGGAACTGGCGGGCAAGCCAGCCGCCGCGATGAGCCATTACGGCCGACTCACAAAACTTTACGGCGACACCGCCGAAGGCCTCGCCGCCATGATGGCCGAGGCTGACTACGCCCGCACTCATGGCCAGGTGGAGCGAGGCGCTGGCCGGGTATCGGGCGGTGCTGCAGGCGGCCGGCAATCCTACGACCTACGACAACCCGCTGTTGCCGATGGCCGAGCTGCGTGACCGGCTGACGGCGGCGTACGGACAATTTGTCGACGAGCAGCAGTTCGCCCAGGCGCTGGCCTTGGTCGACCTAGTCTCGCCGGTGCTTGGTCGCGTCGAGTGCATGGAGCTGCGGGCCAAGACCCATCAACAGTGGGGCGCTACGCGGCGCGATCAGGCGGCCCACGAAAAGCGCGATCAAGTCGCGGCGGTGCGCACCGATGGCCGGTTTCACTTCCGCGCCGCGGGGCGCCTACGAAGACCTGGCCCGCATGCGGTTTGCCACGCGGATGTTTCCCGAGGACCTGTGGACGGCGGCGGACTGCTACTTCCAGGGCCAGAGCTACACGAGCACCGCCCGGGTGCTGGAAGAGTATCTGCATCACGAGGCGCGGCGAGTGGAACGCCCTGGCGCTGGTGCGGCTGGGCCAGTCGCGGCTGGCCGGCGGCAAGTCCGACGAAGCAATCGCGGCGCTTGAGGAATGCATCGAGGTCTATCCCGACGACGTCGTGGCGTACCAGGCCCGGCTGGAGTGTGCGCGGGCGTACCAGCAGCTCGGCAAATCGGACGAGGCTGAAAAGTTGCTCACGACAATCCTCGCCAGCGACGCGCTGACGCCGCAAAGCCCGGAATGGCGCGATTCGAAGTTTGCCCTCGGCCGCTTGTTGTACGAGTCGGGACGCTACGAAGACGCGATCTTCCATCTGGACGAAGCGGTGAAGCGTTATCCGCAGGACGAATCGACGCTGTTGGCCAAGTACACGATCGCGCGGGCGTACCACAGCGCGGCCGAGACGATCACGAACCAACTGCGCGAGTCGAAGGCGGAAAACGAAAGCCAGACGGCGCGGCTGCGGAAGTCGCTCGACGACGACCTCGAGAGCGCCCACGCAACCTACCTGGAGGTGCAGAAGCAGATCACGCTCGAAGGGGGCGCCGAACGCGACCCGCTCACACGCATGCTGCTGCGGAACTGCTACATGATGCAAGGGTCGGTGCTGTTCGAGCTGCGGCGGTTCGAGGAGGCGCGGCAGGCTTATCAAAACGTCATCGCTCTCTATCAGAACGACCCGGTGGTGCTGGAGAGCTTCTTGCAAGTAGCTAATTGCTGGCGCCGGATGAACCAACCGATGATGGCCCGCGGCAACCTGAAGCAGGCCAAAATGGTGCTCGACAAGCTGCCGAAGGACGCCAACTTTCTGGCGTCGACCAATTTCAGCCGCCAACAGTGGGAGTTGTTGTTGGACGACATGGGGAAGTGGTGAGAGGAAGGGGAAGAGGTCGGAGGTCAGAGAACAGAGTTTAGCCGCGACGCGGAGGTCCGCCGCAGCGGAGCGCTCGGCAGATGACAATGGCCGAACTGACGACAACTCGCCTGGCGGAACTCATCGGCAAGCGCTGCCGGTGTTTGGTGCAGTTGAGAGACTTGGGGAGAAAGCAGGCCGAGTTGATCGCCGACGGGGACCTGGGCGCCTTGATGCGAATCCTGTCGGCGAAGCAGGAGTTGATCGCGGCCCTGGAAGCCTTGGAGCGCGAGTTGAAACCATTTCACGATCAAACGCCCGAGAGCCGCGAGTGGGCGTCGCCTGCGGCGCGGGCGGCGTGCGCCGCCGATGCCGAAGAGTGTCGGCGGCTGCTGGCCGAAGTGATGACGATTGAGCAGGCGGGCGAACGACAGATGACGATGCGGCGCGACGGCGTGGCCAGTCAATTGCAGTCGCTGGGTGCGGCGGCGCGCGTGCGCGAGGCTTATCAGGCCAATCGCTAATTCAAAAGAATTCATGCGAATTTACTCCGAACAAATCGAGTCCGACGAACCGGTCGCCCCCGACGGCGGGACCGGTGGTTTGCTCACCGAGCAGGAGCCCGCACTCGCGGCGATCCTGGCGGCGTGGAACGACGCGACGCGACGGCTCGAGCAGACGCACGAAGCGCTGCAAGCCGAGGTGGCGCGCCTTTCCGACGAACTGGAGGAGAAGAATCGCGAGCTGGCCCGGAAGAACCGGCTGGCTGATCTGGGACGCATGGCGGCGCACGTGGCTCATGAGGTGCGGAACAGCCTGGCGCCGGTGTCCCTGTACATGAGTTTGCTCAGACGACGACTCGGCGCGGACGCCGGGAGTCTCGACATCTTGGCCAAGGTGGAGGCAGGGTTCACAGCCCTGGACGCTACCGTGAACGATTTACTCAACTTCACTTCGCACCGCGAACCGCGGTGGGGGTCGTTTATCGCCTCAGGATCTCATCGAAGAAGTCTTCGATTCGCTCGCTCCCCAGTTGGAGGCGCAGCGGATCGACGTGTCGATCGACGTGCCGCCCAACACGGTGGTGCACGCCGACCGCGAGATGCTGCGGCGGGCTGTGTTGAACCTCGTGCTCAACGCGGTGGACGCCATGCCGGAGGGCGGCGAGCTGGTCGTCACCTCCTACGACGGCCGCGGCGGCTTCGAGCTGGAGATCGCCGACAGCGGACCCGGGCTGAACGAGGAACAAGTCCGGCGCGCGTTCGATCCGTTCTTTACGACCAAGGCCGCCGGCACGGGCCTGGGGCTCTCGATCGTGCAGCGGATCGCCGAGGCTCACGGCGGACGGGTGACGGTGATGAACTGCCCGCAAGGCGGGGCGGCGTTTACGATCGAATTGCCGAAGCGGCGGGCCATGGGAGTGGCAGCATGACTCGCGGGAAGAAGGCAAATACTCCGGCGCTTATGCTTCCGGCTCGCTGAGCGCTGACGCTTCCGGCTCGCTGGGGCGGGTGCTGGTGGTCGACGATCACCCGGCGGCGCGCCAGGGCGTGGTCGACGTGCTGCGGCTCGCAGGGTACGCCGTCCAAGGCGCGGCCAGCGCCGTCGAGGCGCTGCCGATCGCCGAGCGGCGCACCGTCGACGTGGTGATCACCGACCTCAGATGCCGGGCGTCAACGGTTTGGAATTCATTCGGCAACTCGCCGAGCGGCGGCTGCCGACGCAGGCGATCATGGTGACGGCCCATGCCACGATCGCCTCGGCCGTCGAGGCGATGCGATTGGGGGCGTTCGACTACCTCGAAAAGCCGTTCGACGCCGGGCAGCTCGAAGAGCTCGTGGCCCGGGCGATGGAGCGACGGCGGTTGTGCGAGCCGGAGGACGGCGGCGACTGCGGCATGATCGGCGACAGCCCCGCGATGCAAGAGCTGCGGCAGCGCATCCGGCAGGTGGCGCCGACGGACGAAACGGTGCTGATCTGCGGCGAGAGCGGCGCCGGTAAGGAACTGGTGGCGCGGGCCATTCACGCCGGCAGCCGGCGCGGGCGGACCGCTGGTGAGCCTCAACTGCCCTGCCCTGTCGCCGCAGTTGGCCGAGAGCGAGCTGTTCGGCCACCGCCGCGGATCGTTCACTGGCGCCGACGCCGATCGCACGGGTCGGTTTGAGCTGGCTCAAGGCGGGGCGATTCTGCTCGACGAAATTACCGAGATCGACTTGCCGCTGCAGGCCAAGCTGCTGCGCGTGTTGCAGGAGCGCACCTTCGAGCCGGTGGGGTCGAGCGAGTCGCGCTCGGTCGACGTGCGAGTGATGGCCACGACGAACCGCGACCTGACCGCCCAAATCGCCGCGGGGCGGTTCCGCGAAGACTTGTACTATCGACTCGCCGTGGTACCGCTGGAGCTGCCGCCGCTGCGTCAGCGCGGGACTGACGTGGAGCTGTTGGCCGAGCATTTCCTCGAGCGCGCGGCGCGACGCCTGGGGCGGCCCCGGCGTGAGTTGGAGCCGGATGCGCGGGCGCTGCTTGGCCGAGTACCATTGGCCGGGGAATGTGCGCGAGTTGGAAAACCTCATCACGCGGGCGTGCGTGCTCAAGCAGGAAGGATCGATCGCGGCGGCAGAGATTCGGCCCTGGCTGCAGACGGCCGAGGGCGCGGGTCGTAGCAGGGGAGGCGGTGGGAGCGCCAAGCCACCAGCAGAGGCGACGCGGTTGGAAGATTTGGAGCGCGCGACAATCGTGTCAACGCTGCGGCGCTTCGAAGGCAACCGCGCTAAGACAGCCGAGGCGCTAGGCATCGGCGTGCGGACGCTGAGCGGGAAATTGCGGGCGTACGGCTTCGCGCCGCGAACGCGGGAGTTTGACGACGCCGGCGGTTGCGAGTCGCAACGGCAAAATCTGCCGGTCGCATCGGCGGGAATTGCCGGCGGAACGGGACACGCGGCGGCGTAAGACACGAATCCAGGCGAGCGAACGGAAGACGGAGCATTCGGAGAATTAAGGCGAACTGCGGCGTTCGACGCCGCGGCGTGAGTTGGTCGACGGCAGGTGGGCATGACGCTTGCATAGCGAGCGGAGGTAGTCGCGATGTTGGGTGCGCTCTTTGACAATTCGACCCTGCCGATGCTCGAGCAGGTGGTGAGCTTCACGCAAGCGCGCCACGGCGTGCTCGCCGGTAACGTGGCGAACCTGGACACGCCCGGTTACCGCACGCGGGACTTGCCAGTGGCCGAGTTCGAGAAGCAACTCAAGCAAGCCATCGAGGATCATCGCGAGGCCGCGACCCAGGCGCCGTACCAGTCGCCCGGCTACCCGACGCCACAAGCGGAAAAGTCCCAGCACGCCTGGATGGCCAAGGAAATGAAGGACTACAAGGGCATGCTCCGGCACGATGACAACAACTCGAGCCTGGAAGAACAGGTGACGGAGATTGCCAAGAACCACGCGCAACACAACCTGGCGTTGAGCCTGATGACGGCCCAGTTCCGGCTGTTGCGGGCGGCGATTACCGAACGGGCGTAACGCGCACTTAGCCCCCGGTCAGTGACCGGGGGCTAAATGGGAGTGAAAGGAATCAAACCATGTTCAGCGCTTTCGACGTCAGCTCCAGCGCCTTGGTCGCGCAACGGATGCGGCTCAATGCGATTTCGTCCAACCTCGCCAACATTTCGACGACGCGAAACGAGCGCGGCGAACCCGAGGCGTACGCACCGCGGTTTGTCACTTTTCAAACCGACTCGGCGACGACGACCGGCGCCGGCGGCATGGGCGTGAAGGTGGGAAGCGTTGAGTACTCCAGCGAGCCGCCGCTCATGAAGTATGAACCGGGGCATCCGGACGCCGATCCGCGCGGCTACGTGTCCTACCCGAATGTGGACATGACGACGGAGTTCGTCGACGCCCTCGAGGCGACGCGGGCGTACGAAGCCAACATAGGCGTGTTGGAGATTTCCAAGGACATGGGGCAACGCACGCTGCAGATTCTGGCGTGAGCGAAAAGCGAAATTAGGCGACTAGCCGGACCGCCACGCGGTCCGGGAACCCGGAGGGCGTGGCCCTCCGGCTACTGCCAACAACGACACATTGCGGTTAGGTCATGAACTCGATTCAAAATGCGGCGATGAGCCCCGCGGCCCTGCCCTCCCCCGCAGGGAAGACAAGCCAAACGAGCGACGCGGCGTCGTTCAAGGACTTTCTGTTGAAGAGCATCGATGAGGTCAACAGGCGCAGCAGCAGGCGGACCAGGCCGTTGAATCCCTGATGACGGGCGGCGACGTCGATCCGGCCGCCGTGCTCACGGCGGTGCAGAAGGCCGACCTGGCGTTTCGCATGATGATGCAAATGCGGAACAAGGTAATGAGCGTGTATCAGGAGGTGAAGGATATTCGGATATAGGAAGCATCGAGTCGCGAGTTGCGAGTTACGAGTTTGTTAACTCGAAACTCACAACTCATAACTCGCAACTTACAAAGGTCCAAGGATGGATTTTCTCAGTCGAATGATGGTGCAGTTACGCGACTTGTTCGCGTCGATGACGCCGGCGGCGAGGATTACCTCGGCGCTGCTGTTGGGCGTCATCGTGGTGAGCCTGGGGTACTTGTTCCAGGGTTACTCGAGCGGGTCGAAGGAGTACCTGTTCAACGGCGACATGATGCAGTCGCGCGAGGCCAATGCCGTGGAAGCGGCGCTGGCCAAGGCCGGCCTGCCGCCGTGGGAGCGGCAGGGCGGGCGCATCCTTGTGCCCCGCGGTAACAAGGCGGAATACCTGGCGGCGATCGCCGACGCTGGGGCGCTGCCGGCTAATTTCGACACGCTGCTGGCCGAGTCGCTCGACCTGGGGCCCTTCGTGTCGGAACCGACGCGCAAGGCTCGCGAAAAGGCCGCCCGCGAGCGGCAGCTTTCGATGATCGTCCGCATGATGGACGGCGTCGAGGATGCGCAAGTGCTGTACGACGTCCGCGAGTCCAAAGGGTTTGAGCCCGGCAAGTCGACCGCCACGGTGAGCGTTCTGCCGGCGGCAGGTCAGACCCTCACTTCGGAGCGCATGAAGAGGATTCGCGGCGCCGTGGCGGGCGCCATCGCCGGGATGGCGGCCAGCGACGTCATGATTCTCGACCTGAGCGACGGCTCGCAATACGGCGCGGGCGGGGGCGACGTCGTCGAGGCGGCCATGTTCGACACGCCCTATTTCAAAGAGCGCATCAACTACGAAAAAACGATGGAGGCCCGCATCGCCGACCTGTTGCACTATATCCCCGGCGTGCGCAGTGAAGGTCGAGCGCCGAGCTGTCGCCGACATTGAGCGCCGAAGTCCGCTCGCACAAGGCCGAAGGCGAGCCCGCGACGGTGCGACTGAGCACGGAAACGGCCGAGACGAGCAGCACCGAATCGGACGACCGCGGGCGGCCGGGTCTCACCTCGCAAGGGCCGGGACGGACGCCGCCGGAGGAGTCGGTGGCCAAGAACGAGAACAAGCAGACCAACGACTCCAGCGAGACCGAAAACTTTGTGCCGACGACCGAGGAAATGCGGCAGGAGGCGGGCCTGGTGCCGGAGCACGTGCGGGCGGCAATCGCCATCCCGAGCGATTTCATCGCGCAAGTGTGGCGCGAACGGAATCCCGACGCGAAGGCCGATCAGCGCCCGACGAGCGCCGACCTTGAACCGCTCGAAACGGAATACCAGCAGAAGATCGAGGGTTTGGTGACGCCGCTGTTCCCGCGCGAGCTGGGCGAGAACATCTATCCCAACGTGAAAGTGACGGTCTTCCAGTCGCTAACGCCCGAGAAGCTGACGCCGCCGTCCATGGCGAGCGAAATGCTGGCGTGGGCGAGCCGCAATTCGGGGTCGCTGATCATGGCGGCCCTGGCGGCCGCGGCGCTGTTGATGGTGCGATCGCTGATGAAGTCGATCCCGCCGGCGGAAACCAACGTGATTTTGACGCAGCCCGGCGGGGCCGCGAGCCTGGCGCCGACGCCGGCGACGGCGGGCGCCGCCGAGCCGCGCAACGCCGGCGATCGGTCGGCGCCCGCGCCGAAAAGCCGTGCGGCTTCGACGGCGGGCGAGAAATCCCGACCCCGGCTGCGGCTGAAAAAAGGCGTGAGCATGAAAGACGACCTGACGGAAATCGTGCGGGAAGACCCCGACGCGGCGGCGGCGATCTTGCGCAGTTGGATTGGCAACGCGGGGTGAGACTCGATGCTTGATGCCGGATGCTAGATGCTCGACTCTGGACCAGTCACTGTGCGAAAAAAAGCCGGGATCGAGCATCGAGCATCCAGCATCGACTAGCAATGGATTTCGAAGGCAAACCGTAATGACCTACGACCGAACCGAACGAATTCGCCGCGCGGCCATTTTAGTGGCTAGCTTGGAGGAGCCGCTGGCCGAGGCGCTGCTGCGCGATCTGCCGCCGCTGGAGGCGGCCAAAGTGTTTGCGGAGCTCGACCGGCTGGAGTCGATCGACCCCGAGGAGCAGTCCGACGTGCTCGAAGAGTTCCGCCGGGCGACGCGGCGCAGCGGCGGCGAGGAGGGCGCCGTGGAATTCACTTACTCGGCGCCGACCGCAGGCGAGAGGCACGCGGCGGCGCCGACGACCGAATCCTCCAACTCCAGCGCGACCGGCGACGGCGGGGAAGCCGACGCCGCGACCATGGCCGAGCTGTTGTCGCACGAGCACCCTCAAATCATTGCCGCCGCTCTATCGCGGCTGGGCGCCGAGCGCGGGGCGGCTGTATTCGCCGCGCTGCCCGCCGAACTGCAAACCGAGACGCTGGAGCGCCTGGCGCGGCTGGCGCCGGCAGACGAAGAGGCCGTACTGGAAGTCGAGTCGCTATTGCTGCAGCAAGTGGACCAACGGCGCGAGCACCGCGAGCGGGCGGCGGCCGGCGTCGAACTGGCTCGACAGATCCTGGCCCGAACGGCGCCCGAACGACGGGCGGTCCTCATGGCTCGACTTCCCGCCGATGGTCTTCTGAGAACGCCCACGCTATCACTGCATCGCGAGAGCGCGGCTCCGGTGGCGCAACAGGCCGTGCATCTGGCCTCGGCCATCGATCGCCAACGGTTCGACGAACGATTCGGCGAACGATTCGACGCCGGCGCCCGCGTCGCGTGGCTGGCGGACGACACTCCGGCGGATGAATCACTGGCGAACCTCGAAGACCTCTCCGCGGAGTTGATGGCGCTTAGCGATGCAACGCTGGTCGCCGCGCTGCGAACGGCCGACGAACAAGTCGTTCAGCGGGCGCTGGCAGCGTCCGGCGAGCGGCTGCTCGACCGGGTGGCGCGGATGCTGCCGCGGCGGCAGGCCCGCAAGCTGCGACGGCTGGTCCAGTCGTTCGGCCCGGCGAGCCTGGCTGAGCTGCGCCAGGCGCAGCACGAATTGTTGCGCGTCGCCCGAGAGCAGCCACGGGTCGCTGCGTAAAAGTGCAGGTCAGGATTTGAGAACCTGACGGAGACACAACCACGTCATGGCCACCATCATCAAACCAGAAGCTCTCGCGCAAGCCGGCGGTACGGCGATCCGCGGGGTGGCCTACCAGTTGACGGACATGGCCCATCAGGCGGAGGACTACTGCCGGAGCGTTGCGCGAGGCGTCGCAGATTGTGGCCACGGCTCAGCGCGACGCCGTGGAGATTCGCCGCGACGCCGAAGCAGCAGGGAAGCGGGCGGCCGAGGAGGCAATCCATCGGATCCTGGATGAAAAAGTCGCCCAGCAGATGAAGACGCTCACGCCGGCGCTGCGGGCCGCGGTCGAACAAATCGGCGAGGCGAAGCAAGACTGGCTGCGGCACTGGGAACAGGCGGCCGCTGAGTTGGCGTTGTTAATTGCCCGGCGGGTGATACGCGCCGAATTGTCGCGTCGTCCTGAGATCGCGCTGGACTGGATCCGCCAATCGTTGGAGCTGGCGGCCGGCAGCGGCGAGATCGCGATTCATCTCAACCCAATCGATGCCCAGACGATCGAAGGACAGGTGCAAGAGTTGGCCGCAGCGTTTCACCCACTGGCGACGACCCGCGTCGTGGCCGACAGTTTGATCTCGCCCGGCGGGTGCCGGATCGCAACGGAGTTTGGCACCGTCGACGGACAGTTGGAGGCGCAGCTCGAGCGAATCAAGCAGGAATTGAGTTAAGTCGGATGCTGGATGCTGGATCAAGGCCCGCCAGCATCAAGCATCAAGCATCTAATATGAAGACCCTTCCTCCCCATCTCGAATCCGCAATGCTGGTCGGCTTGACCGGCAGCGTGGTGGAGACGACTGGACTGGCGATCGCCATAGCCGGGCTGCCGGCGCCGGTCGGCGCCGTCGTCGCCATTAGTCGGCAGAGCGGCGGCGAGGTCGAGGCGGAGGTGATCGGCTTCCGCAACGAGAAAACGCTGGTGATGCCGCTGGCGGCGCTCGACGGCGTGCGCCGCGGCAGCCCGGTACGGTTGGTGCGCACGGCGCGGACGATCGCCATTGGACCGGCGCTGTTAGGTCGGGTGATCGACGCCCGCGGGCGGTGCATCGACGGCCGGCCGCAGCCGGCGCTGGTCGAGCGGTTCGCCTTGCACGCCGACGCCATTCGAGCCACGGAGCGGCCGCGGATCGATCGGGCCCTCGGCACGGGCGTGAAGGCGATCGACGCGATGCTCACTTGCGGTCGCGGCCAGCGGCTGGGAATCTTTGCCGGATCGGGCGTGGGCAAGAGCGTGCTCATGGGCATGATGGCCCGGTACACGGCCGCCGACGTCGCGGTGATCGCGCTGGTGGGCGAGCGCGGCCGCGAGGTCAACGAATTCATCGAACGCGAGCTGGGCCCCGACGGCTTGGCGCGGAGCGTGGTGGTGGCGGCCACGAGCAACGAGCCGCCGCTGGTGCGGGTGCAGGCGGCGCTGGCTGCCACGCGCATCGCCGAGTATTTTCGCGACGCCGGTCGCGACGTGCTGTTGGTGATGGACTCGGTCACGCGTTTTGCTCTGGCGCAGCGCGAGATTGGCCTCGCAGCGGGCGAGCCGCCGACCACGCGCGGATTTCCCCCGTCGGCCTTCGCGCTGTTGCCCAAGTTGGTCGAGCGGGCGGGGCGGACCCGCACCGGGAGCATCACGGCGTTTTACTCGGTGTTGGTGGAAGGCGACGACGAGAACGAACCCGTGGCCGACGCGATGCGCGGGCTGTTGGACGGCCACGTGTGGCTGGCGCGGCGGCTGGCGGAACGCGGCCACTGGCCGGCGATCGACGTGCTGCGCAGCATCAGCCGTCTGGCCAACGACGTGACCGGCGCTGACGAGCGCGCGGCCCGGCAGACCATTCGCGAGCTGCTGGCCACATACGCGGAGAACGAGGATCTGATTTCGATCGGCGCCTACCGCAAGGGCGCCAACAGCACGCTCGACGCGGCGGTCCAGATGCGCGACGAGATCAACGCCCTGCTGCGGCAGCAGGCGGACGAGCGGGCGAACTTTGAGGAGGTCCGACGCGCGCTGGTGGAGCTGGCGGGAAAGTGTCGGTCGCAGATGGCGCCTGTGGTTGCGCCGGCGGCGACGGGCGGTTCCTTGCCGAGCTCCGTGCCGAATAAAACAAGCGGACCCGCTGGGCCGCGCGTCGTGGGAGCAGGCGCCTCGCCAAAAACGCCGGCAGCGGTGAAGAAAGCCACGGTAATCAAGAAAGCATGATGCCTGAAACGGAACAACTGCTAGCCGCCGGTGGAAGCCGGCGACACGTGAAGAAACCTACGCCGGCTTCCGCCGGCGGCTGACAGGTTCGTTGCGACGACGTCTTTCGGAGATTTTGACGAGGTCGACGAGTTATGGCACGATTTCGCTTTCGACTTCAGACGCTGCGGCGACTCCGCGAGATTCATCGCGACGAGCTGCGGGTGCGCCTGGCCGAGGCCTTCCAGGCCGAGCGAATCCTGGCCGAAGAGCGGGAGGCCCTGGCGGCCGAGCGCACAGGGCTGACGGCTCTCCAGCGGCGGCTCGTGGAGTACGGAAAGCTGGACGTGAACCGACTGCTGGCCTCGCAGCGCTACCAGCTTGTGCTGGAGGCGCACGAGCGGTCGCTCGCGGAGCAGGCGAGGCGGCTGGCGGAGGAGGTCGAACGGCGGCGCCAGGCGGTGGTCGAGGCCGACCGTCAGGTCCGAGCGCTCGACAAGCTGCGCGAGCGGCGCCAGAGCGAGCACCGCGCGGCGGCCGAGCGCGCCGAAGCCAAACGGCTGGATGAGATCGGCACGAACCGTTGGGAGGCGTCGCAGACATGAGCCTCCTGGTTCGCTGGATACTGCCGCTGGTGGGCTACCTGTGCGTGGCGACTGTCGTGTCGACCGCATTGGCGTACGGTTACCTGCGGCACAGCGGGCGGCTGGACGACGAAACGATTTTCCGCGTCACTGCCCTGCTGCAAGGCGTGGACCTGGCGGAAATCGACAAAGCCGGCAAGGCGACGGTGGCCGAAACTCCGCCCGAGGAGGCGTCGTTCGCCGAACAGCAACAGCAATTGACGACGGCGACTTTGCACTTCGACGCGAAGCAAAAGCAGTTGTCGGACTCGATCGCCGAGTTCAAGTCCCAGTTCGATCGACTCAATGAAGCGACATCGCGGTATGAGGAACTGAAAAAGAGCGTCGACCTGTACCTGACCCAGCAGCAGAAACAGGTGGCGGACGATGCGCGCACGAAGGTTCGCGTCCAGATCGAGGCGCTGATCCCGAAGAAGCAGGCCAAGCCGCTGTTGATCAAGATGATCGACGCCGGGCAAACCGACGAGGTAATCGCTCTCTTGAACAGCATGAAGACAAGAAATCAGCGGGACATCCTGCGCACCTTCGACTCGCCGGAGGACATCGACCGGCTGTACAGCGTGCAGCAGCGGATGCTCGCCGGGGCACCGGCCAAGCCGTACATCGACGCGCAGTTGGAACAGCTCAAGAAGCTCAATGAGCAAAACAAGTAACCCGTGAGGCGCCACACTATGGCCAGCACGACAATCGACGCTTTGCTGCAGGCTACCACGCCGCCGCGCACGGGCGACGCGGCGGCGCGATCGGGCGACGGCGGCAGCGCCTTTCAGCCGGCGCTGGAGCATGCCTTGGCGGAGCAGCCGCACCCTGGCGCAGGCGCCGCGGCTGGCGAGCAGGCCGCAGCCGCCACGACGTCGGCAACAGACCAACGCTCGACAGTGGGCGATGATTCGCAGTCGCATGCCGACGAGGCGCCGCACGACGACGGCGATCGGGCGGACGAGGTTGACGCATCCGATCTATCGCCGGAGGAAGCGGCGGCTGAGGACCAAGACCTAACGGATGCAGCGGAGATTTCCGCGGCGGCCGGCGCAGCGGCTACCCACCCTGCCGCCGCGGCGGCCCAGCAGCAGTCGACCCATCAAACGGCGGCGCGGAAGGCGGCGGGCCATGCGATCGAGCTCAAAGACGCGGCCGAGGGAAGCGTCCGGACCGCGCGTCACGCCGAGTCGGGGACCGCTGCCTTGACCGACGCCGAGGATGGCGATGGCGACGGCAAGGCGAGTGCAGGGACTGCCAAGGTTGAACTGACTTCCAAATCGCTTGGCGAGATTGAACCGGCGCATGCCGTCCGCAGCGCGGAGGAATCGAGGCGTCGCGGCGAGAAGAACCGTGGCGAGACGAAGAAATCGCCGCCCGGTGAGAAGCCGGCGCCAAAGACGCCAGGCGAAAAGACCGGCGTCGCACAGAAAGCCGGCCCTTCGGGCGACGACGACGCTGGCGCCAAGCGGTCCACCGAGGCGCCGTCGGCAGTGAAACCGACTGATCTCAAAGCCAAGTCTGCTGACCGGAAAGACAGTGAAGACGGCAGCCAGCTCGACTCAAAAAAGCCGGCGGTCGCCCCGCGACCGACGACAGCGCCGTCGACTGCGGTTGTGGCGGCCAGCGGCGAGCGGTCGACGCCGGCGCCCGCGGACAAGAAAGAATTGACCGACGACATCGCTATTCGACCGGCGGCGCCGAACGGGGCCGCGGCGCACGCTCCGTCGCGCGGCGGGGCGTCGCTCGAACGGCTTTCGGCGCCGCGAGGCGTCCGCCCCGCCGGCATAACTAACGATGCCGACGCCGCTGGTCAGGTGGACCGTGCGCGGTTCGTGGGCCGCGTCGAGGGCGCCGTGCGGGCGGCCCATCAGCGCGACGGCCGCGTGCAGGTGCGGCTCAGTCCGCCGGAACTTGGGTCGCTGCGGATCGAGCTGACAATGCAGCACGGCGCGCTGACGGCGCACGTGGAGGCCGAAACCGCCAGTGCGCGAAAACTGCTGCTGGACAACCTGCCGGCGCTGCGCGAACGGCTGGCGCAGCAGGACATACGCGTGGAGAAATTCGACGTCGACGTGCAGCGCGACGGCGGCGGCCAGACCCGCGGCGGCGCGCCGCACCAGCGCGGCGCCGGCCAGCCGGGCGCGGGTCGCACGACGAGCGACCGCGGCCCACCGCCAGTCGCCCTGTCTCCGCGATCCGACCGGCCCCGACAGCGCCCGCGGCGATTTCCGACGCGGGGCTCGACGTGCGAGTTTAAGACACACCAGGAACGCAGGTCATGGCTGAGATTTCAGGCATTAATTCGTCGTCCGGCTCGGCGGCCGGGGCGTCGTTTGGTTCGGCTACGACGCTCAACGACGTTAACATCGACGATTTTCTCAAGCTCATGATCGCCGAGCTGCAAAACCAGGATCCGCTCAATCCGCTGAACAACGACGAGCTGATCCAGCAATTTGGACAAATCCGCCAGGTGGGCGCCACCGAGAAACTCACCTCGACACTCGACTCGGTGCTGCTCGGCCAGAACATTGCCAGCGCCACCAACCTGATCGGGGCCGAGGTCGACGGCATCTCCGACGACGGTCAGAGCGTGACCGGAATGGTCGAACGGGTGAGCGTGGCCGGCGGTCAGCCGAAGCTGCATCTGGACCTGCGGCCGCGGGCCACGGCGTCGACCAAGGACGGCGACATGGAAGCCGGCGACTACGAGTACCGCGTCGTGTGGGAACAGGGCGGCGTCCAGTTCGGGATCGATCCGTTGGCCACGGGCGACGGCAAGAGCCATGCCATCAGGATCCAGGGCCGGGCCGGCGTCGACCAGGCGGTGCAGCTTAGCAACCTGCCGGCCACGACGGCCACGCGGCGCGTGTACCGCCGCGAGGCGGGCGACGAGCAATTTCGGCTCGTCGGCACGATTACCGACAACAAGGCGGCGACGTTCCTCGACACGAAGGCGAAGGATCGAGGCGACGACTGTGCTCGCGGGATCGTTCCAGGCGGTAACCTCGCAACGCGAGTTCGAGGTCAGCTTGAAAAACGTCGGGGAGATTCGGCCGCCGGCGATAACGCCCGTACGCTGCCTGACGACTCCGACGACGAAGACGGATCGGACGACGAAACTGACCGAGCCGACTATCGACCAGCCGATCGGCCGACCTTCCCCAGCAGCGATTCTGCCAGCACTTAACCCTCAGGACAGGGGAGATATACCATGGGTCTTCAATCCGCTCTCAGCACCGCGCTTACCGGCTTGACCGCGGCCGAGACGTCGATCGACGTCGTGGGCAACAACGTGGCCAACGCCAACACGGTGGGCTTCAAGGAGTCGCACGTCAGCTTCGCGACGCAGTTTTTGCAAACGCAGAGCATCGGCTCGGCGCCGACCGACGCGACCGGCGGCACCAACCCGCGGCAGACGGGCCTGGGCGTCAAGGTGGCGGAAATCTCGCCGGAGTTCACCCAGGGCACGATCGAGATCAGCGCCAACCCGCTCGACCTGGCGATTCAGGGCGACGGGTTTTTCCTGGTGCAGGGCTCGCAAGGCGAGACGCTGTACACCCGCAACGGGCAATTCAAGACCAACTCGCGCAACGAGATCGTGACGATCAATGGCCAGCGCGTGCTGGGCTTCGGGGTCGACGAGAACTTCGAGATCCAGACTACGCAGATTGTGCCGATCACGATTCCGCTGGGCGCCGCGGCCGTGGCCCAGGCCACAGAGAACGTAACAATCACGGGCGAGCTCAACCCCAACGGCGAGGTCGGAAGCGTGCCGGAAATCATTCAGTCGTCGATCCTGAGCGACGGGTCGAAGGAAGTGCCGTCGGCCAGCGCGACGACGTCGACGGCCTTGGCCCTTCCGCTCCAGACGACGGTCGCGGCCGAGGTCGCCGTTCCGGCAGGCAGCGTCAACCCGGGCGGCGTCTATTCGTATCGCGTGGTGTTCGTCGACGGCGACGGAAACGAAGGACCGGCCTCTCAGTTGACGAACAACGTGACGGTCGCCGGGGCGACCAGTTCGATCCGTCTCACCAATATCCCGCAGCCGGCGGTCGGCAGCGGGTTCACCGGCGTGCGAATATACCGCAATGATTCGACCGTCGATTCGGTCTTCCGGCGGGTGACGACCTTGGGCGTGGGCCCGACGACCTACGACGACGGGGCCAGCAACGCCTCGCTCGCCGCTGCGCCGCAGATTAGCACCCAGGGCCTGGCCAGCGGCAGCTACAGTTACTACGTCACCTTTTACAATTCAATCAACAACGAAGAGAGCCGACCCACTGCGCGCATCGGCCCAATTACGGCGGACGCGACGACCAGTCCGCGGATTCGGCTCGACAATCTGCCGATCCCGGCGACAGCCGATTTTGACGGCATCCGAATCTATCGCAACCAGGCCACCGATGCGACCGACTTTCGTCGCCTGGCCCAGTTAACGCCAGCCGACATCGCGGCCCTATCGGCGGGCGGCATATCCTACATCGACAGTACTCCCGACGCCGCGATCGCCAGCGCGGCGGAGGTTAACCTCGAAGGCCCGGCGATCTCCTTTGGCCTGCCGCTAGTCGACGTGGTTTCACGAAGCGAGTCCACTTACACCAACTTGTTTGTACCCGGCGAGCTGACGTTCGCCGGCAGCAAGGGCGAACGGGTGCTAGCCGAGAGGTCGCTGACGATCACGCCGACGACGACGGTGGGCGACCTGCTTTCCTTTATGGAAGACTCCTTCGGCATCGTGCAGGATGCGGAGGAGGACAGTTTCCCGGTGGCCAACTACGGCGGCGACATCGTGGGCAGCCGGCTGCAGTTCACCTCGAACATGGGCATCGAGAACGCGCTGAGCGTCGACCTCTCGGCCTTCCAACTTACGCCCACTGGCGGGTCGACTTCGACCGTGCCGCTGGCGTTCAACAGTAGCCAGACGGGCACGGTCAATGGCGAGGGATCGACGACTAATTTCATCGTCTACGATAGCCTGGGCACGCCGGTGAGTGTGCGGGTGACCACCGTGCTGGAATCGCGGAACAGCGCCGACGCGAGATTTCGCTGGATCGCCACCAGCGCTGACAACGACCCGGAGACCGGCGTCAGCACGCTGGTGGGCACCGGGCTGATCATCACCGACGGCGAAGGACGGTTCGTCTCGGCGACTGACGACCGGGTGGCCGTTGATCGCGCGAGTTCGCCAGCCGCGTCGCCGCTGGAGTTCCAGCTCGATTTTACGCGAATCAGCGGACTGGATTCGGGCAACAACCAGATTCAAGCCAGCGAGCAGGACGGCTTCCCCGCCGGCACGCTGTCGAGCTTCATCATCACCGACACGGGCCGCATCCAGGGACTGTTCACCAACGGCAGTTCGCGCGACCTGGGACAGATACGCATGGCGCGGTTTGCCAACAACTCGGGCCTGGAGCAGCGCGGCGAAAACTTGTTCGCCGGCGGCGTCAACTCCGGCCTACCGATCGAGGGCGATCCGGGCTCCCAGGGCATCGGGCAGATCAAGGCCGGCGCCGTCGAGCTGTCCAACGCCGACATTGGCCAGAACCTGATCGAGCTGATCCTGGCGTCGACCCAATACCGCGGCGGCGCCCGGGTAATTACCGCGGTGCAGCAATTGTTCGACGAACTCTTGGCGCTGCGGAGATAGCGCGGCGCACGGCGGCTTTTGAGGGTTTTGCCGGAGGCACGGGCGCCGATCGCTAGCCGCCTGAAACGCGGGAATTCCGGAGCTATGGTTGTATACGGAGTATGGATTGGCCGTGAGTTTCACCGGCGTCGGTCGGCGCCGAACGGTACATTTTGCGCGTTAAAGGGCTGGGCAGTATGGCAGATGAAACCACCAACGAAGCGACGGCCGTTGTGCCGCAGGAGAAGAAAAAGCCTAGCGTGATGACGCTGATCAAAGCGATCGCGTTTGTGTCGGTCATCGTGCTGGTGGAAATCGGCGCGGCGGCGGTGCTGATGCCTACGCCGAAGAAACTCGTCAGGTCGGCCAGCAGCTAGCACGCGCTCAGCACGAAAAGGCGTCGGGCGAACAGGCCGAGCACAGCGCCGAACCCGGCGAGGAACATGGCGGCGAGCACGGCGGCGAGTCGCACGACACGCGCGAAGTGACGCTGGGCTCGTACCACATCGTTTCGTTCAATCCCAAAACAAGCACCAGCCTGAGCATCGACTTCGACCTGTTCGGCGTGGTGCTAGCGGAAGAAGAGGCGGAGTTCTCGCACTTGTACACGGCCCACGAAAAGCGCATCAGCGAACAGATCACGATCGCCGTCCGCGGCATGGAGGCGAGCGACCTCACGGACCCGGGTTTGGGGTTGATCAAACGGATCATATTGGAGAAAACCAATCGCGCTTTGGGCAAACCGCTCGTGCGCGAGGCGATTGTCAGTCAGTTCTCGTTTATGGAACGATGAGCGCTGTGGGTGGCATGCCCTCGTCCTCGTGGGCATGTGCACCTGGATAAGACATGCCCACGCGGACGAGGGCATGGCACGCCATCGCTAACTCGGGGAACGGATTCCCATGGCAGACGACTCTCATCAGATCGGGCAGGACGAAATCGAGCAACTGCTTCGCCAGGCGAAGCACGTAGGCGGGGAGTCGCCCGCGGCGGCGCCCGAGGAACCGACGGCTGCGGCGGGGGACGCCGGCACGCTCGATCAGGGCGCGATCGAACAGCTCCTGCGAGGCGGCGGCGCCAGTAGCGCCGGCGTTGGCGGCGGCTCGTCGCACGACGACATTGACCTGTTGCTCGCCAAGGCCGAACAGGCCCTGGCATCGATCGACCAGGGCGCCGACTCGCTGCCGCCGGGCGTCGAGCCTTTTAAGTTCGCTGATTTTGCAGGGACAAGCGCCAACTCCGAGTCGGCCACGCTCGAGCTGATGCGCGACGTGGAGCTCGACCTGACGATCGAGTTGGGCCGCACGCACATGCACCTGGAAGACGTCTTGAAGCTGAAGCAAGGCGCCGTGGTGGCCCTGGACAAGCTAGCGGGCGACCCGGCGGACATCTACGTCAACGGACGGCTGATCGCCCGCGGCGAAGTGCTGGTGCTGAATGACAATTTCTGCGTGCGGGTGGCGGAGTTGATCGTGGGGGCCAGCGCGTGTGCGTGAGCGGAAAGCGCTCCGCTGCGGAGGACCTCCGCGTCGCGGCTAAACTGTCTGATCTGCAGATTCATCTCCTTTCCCACGACGCGGCTCCATGGATGGTGCGGCGCGACTTCTGCGAGCCTGGCCAATCGCGCTGGTGACAGCGGCGGCGATATGCGGTTGCGCTTCGCTGCGGCACAAGACGGCGGCGCCCGATGCGGTGGCCGCGTGCCGCCAATTATCGCGTGAAGGCGTGGCCGCGATGGAACGGGGCGATGGCCCGCGGGCCCAGTCGCTGCTGGAGGAAGCGGTGTCGGCGAGTCCCAGCGACGTCGACGCCCGGCGGCAGTTGGCCGAGGTGCTGTGGCAAGCCGGATCGCGCCAGGAGGCGGTCGTTCACATGGAAGCGGCGGTGCGGCTCGATCCGCGGCACGCCCCCACGCTGGTGCGGTCGGGCGAAATGCTGCTGGCGCTCGGCTCGGCGGACAAGGCGCTGGTGCGGGCCGAGCGAGCCATGGCCTTGGATCCGACGCTCCCCAGCGCGTGGGCGCTGCGGGGCCAGGTCTATCGCGGCCGCGGGGAAGACGAGCAGGCGCTCGCCGACTTTCATCAGGCGCTGCGCTACAATCCCCACGCGCCCGACGCCCTGTTGGAGGTCGCCGAATTGCAGTACCAACTCGGCCGGCCGCAACGGGCGCTGGCCACGGTGCAATATCTTCTGGACGGCTACGGGCCAGGGGAAGAGCCGCGCCGCGCGCTGTGGCTTCAAGGACTGGCCTACGGCGCCGTCGACCGCCGGCAAGACGCCGTGACGAGCCTGTACGCGGCCAGCGTGCGTGGCCCGGCCGAACCGGAGCTGCTGTATCAACTCGCCCAGGCGCAGAATGCCGCAGGCGATCCGGCGGCGGCGGCGGCCACGGCGCGCCAGGCCGCCGACGCCGGCCACGAAGGCGGCCGTCTGCTGCTGGCCCAACTCGAGCAGGCCGGCGGCGAGGCAGACCAGGCGCCGTTGCGGCGGTAGCTGGCTTCGCCGTTACATCCGGAGTAACCGTTCCCTACGGGTTCCCGCGGCAGGGTTTGCCGTCGAGTGGGAGCGTTGTGACGTATGTTTTTGGTGGCGAGGCGTTGAGCGCCTCGTGCGGCGCCGGCAAGCGTCGCCTTGCACCTTCCCGCCAGGAGCCTACCGATGACTGCCACGCTTGTTGCCGAGGAATCGGCCTTCCTTGATCGTCGCGATCCCAACTCGATGGGCGACTCCCAAGGTCGCGAGCGACGCCAGTTCGTCAACAGCCATGACGATCTGTCGCCGGACGCGGCCGAGTTGGCGCATGCCATCGACACCTACAAGTTGTCGCATCGCCGGCGGTTCATCAACTTCGAAGAGATGCTGGCCATCGTGAAGTCGCTGGGCTATCGCCGCTAGGAAGCCGTTTGGCATGGCCGCGTGGCGTTAGCGGTTGCCCAGGAGTATGGCCCGCAGGTCGTCGCCCGAGACGAAGCCGACGGTTCTACCGGCGGGGCTGGTGACGTGAGCCAGGGCGTCGCCGGCCACGGTCAACTTTCCCAGAGCGGCGAGAAAGGACTCGCCCTCCCGCAGTTCGACCAGCGGCTGCGGCGTTGGCGGCTCGGCCGCATCGTGCAGCACCAGGTCAATCGTGCGGACGAAGCCCACGAGGCGCCGCTTGTTGTGCGGGTCTTCCATCGGCAGGAGATTCCGCCGCTGCCGCTGGGCAATGCGGAGTATCTCGCCGCGTGACATCGTCGTGGTCACGCGCACGACGCGGCCGGCGGGCGCGGCAAAATTCCGCACCGGCTGCGCGGCGACGGCCAGCATGGTCTGAGCCAGCGTGCGCTGAACGGGCCGCAGGAGGCCCGATTCGTGGCCTTCGACCAGCATTTCGTTGAGCTCGCGGCGGGCCAGCGACAACCGCAGCTCCTGGCCGCCCTCGCGGGCGATCACCTTCAAAGCCAGTCCCAGGAGCCACAATACGATCGTGATGGGCGCGAACAGCGCCGCGGACGCCACCAACGCGGGAGCCGAGCGCCGCATCAATCGGTTGGGAGCGAGGAAAAACAGGTTTTTCGGCAGCAGGTCGCCGGCGATGAACAACAGCGGCGCCAACAGCAGCGTCGCCACAAACTCCGCCGCAGCGCCGCCGCCGGGCAGCAACTGCTCGGCGCCCATCACGATCGCCAGCGACGCCAGCTCATGGGCGATGTTCGTCCCCACCAGCGTGGTAGCCACGAACAGCGACGGCTGGTTGGCTAGCCATAGCATGATCCGCGAGACGCGGTCGCCGGTCATGGCTTCCATCACCAGGCGCAGCCGAGTCATGCGGTAGAAGCCGGTCTCCGACCCGCTGTAAAATGCGGCCAGCGCCGTGGCGCCGACGAACAGGAGCACGGCCAGCATCATGGCAACGGCCCTCCGGGGGGACCGAGCGTCACCTCGACCTTGAGCGGCCCCGGGTCCGGGCCTTCGATCACGCGTAAGTGAAAACCGCTCCAGGAAACTTCGTCGCCTTCGGCAGGCAGCCGCTGCAGCAGCTCCTGCAGCAGACCGCCGACGGTGACGCTCATGGCCGGCTCGAGCGGCGCGTCGAAGTGGCGGCTGAGCCGGCGGAGGTTCGTCATCCCCGTCACTTGCCAGACGCCTTCGCGCACCGGCACGATTGACGAGGTAGCCAGCAGCCGAGCGCTGCGGCTGGAATTCTCCTCGAACACTGTCTCGAGCACGTCGTCGACGGTGACGACGCCGACGGTCTCGCCCAGCTCGTTGACCACGACAGCCACTTCGCGCCCGTGGCGCTGGAGCTCGTCGAGCACGGCCGCCACCGTCGCGCACCACGGCACATACGCCACCGGTCGGGCGAACTGCTCCAAATGCTGGCGGGGCACCATCGGCAAGTGCTTCAGTGGAATCGCGCTGGCGATTTCCTCGCTGTCGTGCTCGGTGATTAGCAGGTAGCCGCTGTGGGGCGGGCCGCGCTGCACGTCTTCCAACCGCACCGGCGGCTGAAAGGCGTGAAAACTCGGCCGGGGTCGCATCACCTCTTCGGCCGAGAGCTCGGTCAGCAGCACGATATTCTGGAGCGCCGACCGCTCCTGGGCGGCGAGTTGTGCGTCGACCGTCGAGAGCTCGATGGCGCGTTCCAGGTCGCTCACCTCCAGGTACGGCTCGCGGACGAAGTGGGGAACCAGGATCCGCTGCAGCGTCTTATTGGCCCAGGTGAAAGCGGGCATCACCGGATCGAGCGCTCGCACGGCGACGGCCAACGGCAAGCTGACCGCCCCGGCCAACGCCCGCGGGAACTGGACGCCAACAGTCTTCGGAATCATCTCACACGCGGCGATGAGCATCACCAGCATAATGAACGCAACGGTCGCCGCTTCGCCGCGACGATGAGCGTGCTCGAGCTGAACGGTGATGATCGACGACAGCGTGAAGAAGGCCACGTTGACCAGCAGGTTCCAGAACAGGATCGCCGTGAGCAGCCGGTCGGGCCGGGTCAGGAGTTCGATGGCGGCCCGCTGGCCGGCGTTGCCGCGCTTCAGGGCGCGGCGATCGTCCAATTGCAGCGAAAACAAGGCCGCCTCGCTGCAGGAGAAAAACGCGCTGGCCGCCCCCAACGCGAGCATCGCGAGGAAGTACCAGCGGAATTCGCTGAACCAGGACACGGCGAGCCTTTGTGCAGGCAGCGAGCCGCGCGGGGCGGCAGGCGCGTCACACGTCTTTGGCCGCGGTGCGGCCGGTGGCGACGTCGAACTCGTAAATGGCAGGGATCAGCAGCGCCGCGGCGGCGAAGCCGTACATGGCCACGGTCACCAGCGCCGCGGCGCCGTAGTTGCCTTGGAGAAATGTGGAGATGACGTAAAAGGTGACGACCGGCGCGAGCATCGAGGCCGTCGCGATGGCGCCCGACGGGTTGCGCGATCCCAGCGCACAGTACAGCCCCACGCCGCCGCCGAACATAAACGCGACAAACGCCTGAAGCTGGTAGGTGAACGAAGCCTGAAACGCCACCATCATCCGCATGCACACGGCAATCCCCAACAGCAAAAATAGCAGCGTGCCCAGGCTGACTCCGACTGCCGAGCGCGAATTAGCGTACGTCATGCCCGAGTGAATGCCGAGCATCGCCACGAACGCGATGAGCGTGGCCAGGCTTACGAGCAGAAATACCAGGTTCTCCGTCGAGAGCGCATCGTACCACCAACACACGAGGCAGAGCACGGCGGGCAGCACGATCATTTCCTTGGCGTTGTAGAGCACGCCGCCGAGCTTGCCGAAGATGATTTCCTTGGGCGTCAGGTCGGTGACCAAGAGCAGATCGAGCGCGCCGGCGTCGCGCTCGTTGGTGAGCGAAGTGACGGCCAGCGCGTTGATCAGCACCAGCCCCAGCGCCACCAGCGGCACGAGCGGTTGAGCGGCCGCGGAAAGCGCCGACCCGTACGCCCGGGGGTCGTCGCTGCGCAGCGCCGCCACGGTCGCCGCGGCGCACGCTGCGAACACGGCCGCGTAGGCCAGGCGGACCAACACGACCTTCCTGCCGTAGGCCCAGGTGCAGACTTCGCGCCATAGAATGGGGTTGTTCCAGACTTCGCGGACGCGGCCCGGGGCGGCGTGAACGCTACGGCGGTGCGCCGGATCGGCGGCTTGTGCCGTCCGAGCGGATTCTTGCGATTCATCGTCGGTCGACGCCCGGGCTTCCTGGGGCGGGTTCCAAACGCGCACCAGGGCGATGGCCAACAGGTTCAAGAGCACAGTGGCTGCTGTGGCCACGAGCATAAACGCCTGTACGGCGTCGCCCAGCGCCGGCGTCGAGGGCAGCAGCACGGCGCCGCTCGACGGCCGCGCCGCGGCGACGATCGCCCTCAACGGGCTGGTCGCCGCGGCCCAGTCGCCGGCCGGCGCCCCGCGCAATTCGACGCCAAATACGCCGCGGCCGATCGCCTCGCCGGCCAGCAACCAGAGCACCAACACGAGCGCGGTCATGGCCAGCGACTGGAAGGTCTTCTCCCGCCAGAGGGCGATAGTGGATCCCAACGTGCCGGCAGCCAGTGCGGTCGTGGCCGTCACGCCGCAGACCCGCGCCGACCTGCGCATGCGAGACGCCCCCCAACAAAACCAGCAGCATCAACAGCGGCAGCGCTGCCAGGATCAGCATCAGCACGCTCAACATGCTGGCCAGCAGTTTGCCCAGCACCAGCTCCGAGTTGTTTAGCCGTGTGAGCAAGAGCAGTTCGAAGGTGCGGCGATCTTTTTCCTGAGCGACCGCCGCCGCGGCTACAAGCGCCGAGAACGCGGCGGCCACGGCCAACTGCACCGGCGCCAAGAGCATGAACGCCGCGGCGCCAAACCGGGCCAGGTCGCCCAGCGTGCGCACCGGCTGTGAACCAAACAGAATCAACCAGGCCGTAGCCACGAGCCCGAACAATGCCACGACGTACAGGGCTCGCAGGAAGTAGAGTCGCCAGGTCCGCGGGGTCGTCGCGGCTTCGCGTATGAACACCGGGCCGGCTAACAAAGGCCTTGTCCTTCGAGTGTCGCGAGGGTTGTAAGGTCTAAATATAGGCAGGCGGCTGAGGCGAGTCGAGCACGGTCGCAGGGGCGGACGGCGGCTGGCGACCTTGCGCGATCGTTACATTCCGCCGCTTCCCCGTGGGGCTGCCTCGATCGCGTACAATTCCCTGGCTCCTGGGCATCGTGCAGCCGCGCTGGATTTGTTTAGAATGACCAGTTCTCCTGCGCGGGACTCCATTCAATTGGCGGCCCCTCCCGTGGCTGGGGAAACGAACACGCTTATCGCGCTGCCCCCGAGGGCGGCGGCGAATCACTAACGAAAGGTTGATGATGGTTACGCCCATAGTCCGTCGTGCAATCGGCCGATGCCTCGCGGCGGCGGCGCTCGTGTTCATCGGCCATCGCGCCGCACTGCTGGCCCAAGATGTGGCCGGTTCCGACGCGATGACCACCCAGGAAGCAATCCTCAAGGCGATGACGGTCGAGAATCTGATCGGCAACGCGGTGTCGCTGTCCAATCAGACCTACCCCGACGTGGAGAAGGCAATACAGCGATTCAAGAACGGCGACACGCAAGGCGCGCGCGAATTCCTGGACATCGCGAAGCAGAAATACCCGAAGCTGCCGCCGGTCGACCTGATAATCGCCAAGCTGCACGTCATCTCCCGCAACGGCCCGGCGGCGCGCGTTTCTGGAGCAGACCGTCACCGCGCATCCGGACGACCCCGAGGCGTACCTGATCCTGGGCGACATCGCCTATACGGACGGTCGCACTACCGAGGCTAATGCGCTGTTCGAGAAGGCCCAGGCGCTGATGGAGAAATTCACGGAGAACGACAAACGCAAGCAGGACTTCCAAATTCGGGTGCTGGCTGGCCTGAGCACCGTGTACGAGAAACGGGAGCAATGGGGACTGGCTCAGTCGTTGCTCGCCAAGTGGGTGCAACTGGACCCCGACAGCGCGGCGGCCCACCAGCGGCTAGGGATTACGCTCTTTCGCTTGAAGAAGCCGACCGACGCCTTTAATGAGTTCAAGAAAGCGCACGATCTGCGGCCCGATTCCAATCACCCGTACATTTTGCTCGGGCAGCTCTACACGCAAGAAAACCAGATCGACAAGGCGCGCACGTCGTTTGAGCGCGCTTATGCCGAGGACCAGAAAAACGAAGCCACAGCGACGGCGTACGCCGAGTGGCTCATCCAGCAAAACAATCTCGACAAGGCCCAAGAGATCGTGGCCGCGATGCGCAAGGAGAAGCCCGACTCGGTGACGGCGCTGCTCTTGGACGGCGTGGTGGCCAAAATGAATAACCAGGCCAAGGCGGCCGAGGATGCACTGGTGAAGGTCTTGACCATCGAGCCGGGAAACGCCGGCGCCACCAACCTGTTGGCCCTCATCTTGTCGGAAAGCGACAAATCGGCCGACCAGGAAAAGGCGCTCGGGTACGCCAAGATGAATGCTCAAATGTTCCCCAACGCACCGCAGGCCAACGTCACGTTGGCCTGGGTGCTTCATCGATTGGGGCGCACCAACGACGCGCTCACGGTGCTCCAGCGCGTCGCTCAGACGAACCTGAACGCTGACTCGGCCTATCTGGTCGCCCGCATCTTGGTGGAACAGAATCGCAAGGAGAATGCCAAGCAAGTGCTCGAGCAGGTGCTGAAGCAGGCGGGCACGGGCATGTTTCTCTACCGCCGCGACGCCGAGTCGCTGCTGAAGGAATTGAATGCCAGCGTGCCGTCCGGCGGCGAAGGCGCGGGCGCTGCGCCGACGGGCGACGCTCAGCCGGCGGCCGGAACTCCCGCCACGGCGCCGGAAGCGGCGCCGCCCGGCGCCCCAGCCACTGAGCAACCGGCAGCGCCATCAGGCAAGACCCAGTAAGAGCCTATCCCAGACCCGCCCGGGGTCTGGCTCGATTTGCGCAGTCTTCGGAGCAAATTGTGCCTGACCCCCTTCCGAGGGCGGTTCTAGGATAGGCTCTAAGTCTCGCCAACCACCGTCGGGCGGACTTTCAGCATCCGGCAGCGTCGGAGGCTTGTCGAGCCGAAGGCGCCGAGTCGCGCGCAAAAAAAGGTCGCGGCAAGTCGATCCGTCGCCTTGCCGCGACCTTTATCCTGAAGCAAAACACAACAAGTGTTTGCCCTCCCGCAAGCTTAGTATTCGTGGTATCGGCGACGGGGCGGCGCGGGCTGAAGGCATTTTTGCAGCCCGGCGAAGTTTGCCCGCCCTGCCGCGCCCGCACGATCGACAAAAAAGCCGGCGATGGAACCACCGGTCCTCTGGGCGCCCTCAGCGGGCGCACAAAGTCTCGGACCCAACGGCTCTCGGTGCGGTCGCACGCCGCCAGCAGTTGCGGCAAAACTGCGACCGCTCGCGCAGGATCGATCCGAGTGGTAAGAATAAGGGGGCAGAACGATTTACGACGCATGGAGTAAATCGTTCTGGCCCCTTATCCGTTCTCGTTCCCGTTCTCGCTGCCCGTTTCTTCACTGGCGAACTTTTTGACGAAGCTCCAGTCAATTTCGTTAGGCGATTCCCACAAAACCTCAGGCCAGCGCCCATCGCAAAGAAGGTTTTGTTTGACGTGCTCTTCCCCGATGCGCATTGCCTCAATCTGCTCTTTTGACAAGCCCTTTTTCATTGCACGAATTGGTAGCTCCTTAATTAGTTTGACTGTGTACTGTTCTTGATTCGTCGCAAGTGATTTTGTAGACATGCCCTTACGGCAAGGAATGCCGAGAAGGGAGTCGTCGATGGAACGGCGTTATCAGGTGCGGTTGCAGGAGTTGTTGGACGACGCGGTGGCCAGTCCTGACCAGTGGCAGGGGATGCTGACGCGGCTGGAGCGATTTGTGGAGCCGTTCGCGGCCCTGCTGGTGCGAAGCAAGCAGCGCAAGCTGGCTCAGCAGTACGTCGCCGGCTTGGCGTCGCGGGTGGAGCGCAAGAACGTGGAGTCGATTGCGTACTGTCACGACCAAGATCGACAGATGCTGCAGAAGTTCATCGGTCAGTACTCGTGGGACCATCGGCCGCTGGTCGGCGAACTGGCGCGGCAAGTCGCCGCGTCGTTGGGACGGGCCGACGCGGTGCTGGTCTTCGACCCGTCGGCGTTCGCCAAAAAGGGAACCGAATCGGTCGGCGTGAAGCGGCAATGGTGCGGTCGGTTGGGGAAGATCGAGAACTGCCAAGTGGGCGTGTACTTGGGCTACGTTTCGACGGAAGAGCACGCTCTGGTCGACATGCGGTTGTACTTGCCGAAGGACTGGGCGCGCTCGAAGGCCAGGCGTCTCAAGGCCGGGGTCCCGCGGGACGTGAAGTTCCGCACGCGGCATGAGCTGGCTTTGGAGATGCTCGAGGAGCACGCCGCAGCGTTGCCGCACGCCTGGGTGGCGGGGGACGACGAAATGGGAAAAGTCCCGGAATTCCGCGGAAAACTGGCCGCGCGGGGCGAGCGTTACCTGCTGGCCGTTCCCTCCAACACGCTGATTCGCGACCTGGAGGTCGAGCCGCCGACCTACTCGGGGCACGGCCGCCGACCGAAGTCGCCGTGGCAACGCGTCGACCGTGGTGCGCCGCGCTCGCCAAGAACGCCTGGACGACGATCGACGTGCGCGACGGCGACAAAGGCCCGCTGACGGTCGAGGCCGTGAAGGTTCGCGTCCGCGCCAAGACCGCGCCCGGGGACGGCTACGACGAAACGCTGGTCGTGATTCGCGAGCGACAAGCGGACGGCTCGTTGAAGCATGACTATTATCTGTCGAACGCGCCGCCGGAGACGCCGCTGGCGGAAGTCTGCCGCGTCGCCAAGGCGGCGCACCGCATCGAGGAGTGCCTCCACCGCGCCAAAAGCGAAGCCGGCTTGGCCGATTACGAGGTGCGGACGTGGCGCGGTTGGCATCATCATCAAACGCTGTCGTTGTTGGCGACTTGGTTTCTCACGCAAGAGAGCCGGCAGGGGAAAAAACATCACGCCGGCGATCACCGTTCCGCAGATCCGCACGCTGTTGGCTTCGTTGCTGCATAGGAAACTCAACTGCGATCATCCCGACGTCGCCTGCCGCCAAACCACGCGTCGACTCCAACGCAACGAGATCGCCCGATTCTACCACTGGAAAAAACGTAAACGCTTGGCGCCAAAGCGCATCCACCAACGGCGATAACCAGATACAGTCGAATTAGAGAGATTGCACGTCTTATTCCGTCTTCCTCAGTAAAACCAGTTTGGATTTCACGCAATGCCCAATAGGCCGCCATTCTGGCTCTCGGGAAACTTCCGTTGTCTATCACATAATCTGCGAGAAATCGCGATGCATCGCTGTCTCGAGTTCCTTGCAATGCTCTTCCCAAAGCGAGCAAAGCGTTCTCCCGCACAGACTCGTCGAGGCCCGCGGCCGCTCGCGCTCGACATTCTTCTATGAGTTTGGAATTCATGTTAGGAAGGAGTTAAGTTCAAAACAGCCACGGGTAGTGTTGCTCGATCTGAAGTTCCATGCTTTCCAACAGGTGCGCCATCTGTGTTGCCAGCTCACACTCGTCCATGGCACGTGCAGCTTGTATCGCTTGATCTAACTGACCAATTAGTCCCGCCGCAGCCGCTGGACCGCCGTATGGCAAAGTGCCCCCGACAACTGCGCCGCCGCCGCCCAATAAGGCGCTGCCGATTGCGACTGCGGAACCTGCTGCGGCAGCGCCTCCCATGAGGCACATTGCCGTGCGTTCTCCGTTGCGCACTTGCTCAGGCGTTGGCGGATTGAACGTGTGATGAGTATACCCATTCCAACCGAAAGCTCCGTCTCCTGGCTCGCGGCCGAAGGGATCAACCGCGTTCGTCGGCGAATTGCCGACATACCGATACAAATTCGCATCACCGCCGGCGAACCCGATCGGGTCCTCGCTCAGCCACCGGCCGAAAAAGGTGTCAGGAACCAAATCCAGGATATCAAGCGTATTTGGTTCCTGACACCTCCCCCCCCCCCCCCCCGAAGCCGAGTACGCCCAGGTCCTAGCGGCGTAAGTTAATCTCCCGCCGCTGTCCGAAAGTCGTGGGCTATCGCAGGCGGGTGAAGTGTTTAGCTATCAACTGGAGTTTTTTACACTGCCCTCCTGTCTCCTTCTTCTCGTCATCTTTTCTCGTTCTCTTTTCCTTGTCCTTATCCTTGCTCTGGAAAAGTTAAGTGCTGCACGTTGGAATCACTCGCTCACGAATGAACTTCGTCCTGGATAGCAAGAGCTTGGCATTCTCGATGGTGGATGCAGCGGCAACGGGAAATACATTCTCCAGTGACTTGCTATCTAACACGGCCTGCGCCCACTCATCCATCAAATCGCAGTACACCCTCATTGCAGATGCAGGATTTTGAGCTTGGTCGGTTACCAAGTACGCAGACGGCACATCGCCGACGATGACCCAAAACTTATCGTCAGTCTGGTTAACCTTCGATGCCAACTTGAAAAAGTAAACGCCGACAATTCCGCCAACTCCACAGCCAAAAAACATCTTGACGATTCTCGAGCACCAGATAAATGACGTCAAATATGACGCCGCTTCGCCGCACATCTCATGGAGTTGCCGAGTCTCGGCATCATCCTCGCCGACGACCTCGTCCATGGGCACTATTCCGCTTGGCATATTAGGGTAGTTCATTTGGACAACCTCTCGCGCCCAGCGCCTAAAATCGCCATTATCCATATGATGCTGCATATGATCACCGTGGGGCTTCGGCACTATATTATGGTTCATCCGACTAAAGCGTACTTGGATTCATGGATGGCATAGATTTTGAGTTTGAGGAATTCTGGATCGCGGAAGCCGTAGGCTTGGCGTTTCATGGTTTTGATTTTGTTGTTGGTCCCTTCGAGAGGACCGGTGGAGATCGAGTAGTCATACCAGGCCAGGATGCCCCAGGCGTGGGCGCGAAGCGTGTGAGCGAACTTGTGGAGCATGCGAACGCCGCTGGTCTCGGCCTGGGCGATCCAGTCCAGCAGGAAGAGACGGGCCTCCGTGGCATCCTCTTGTTCCCAAACTTCCGCGAGTTGCTCCTTGAGATAGTAGGCGGTCGCCAAGGGCTGATTGAGCCGCAGGGCCTCTTCCAGACGGGCCGGTTCATTTCGTTGGAGGTCGAGATTCTCCGGTCGTTTCAACAGCAGCCAACGCGTTCCCTTGAGGACTTCCTTGTGGAGCCCGTCGGTGGCTTCGCGGTAGAGGTCCCGGCGCAGGTCCGAGAGTTTGTCGTTAAAGAGCTTCATCACATGAAACCGGTCGAACACCAGCGCGGCCTGGGGCAAGTGGGTCGTGACGGCGTCGATGTAAGCCGGCGACATGTCGGTGGCCACGGCCTCGACCCGGGCCCCCGAACGGCGCAGCCGCTTCCAAAACGCCGCCAGCGCGTCGCCCCCCTTGCCGTCGCCGACGTGAACCACGGCCCCGCTCTCCAGGTCCAGAACTACCGTCACGTAACGATGTCCCGTGCCAACGGAGATTTCATCGATGGCGATCTGCCGCAAGTGCTTAAGCTTCGGCTTGCCGAATCGCCGCTGCAAATCCTCCTTCTGAATCTCCTTGATCACGTCCCAACTGACTCCCAGGTGCGCCGCGGCGTCCTTGATCGTCATCAGTCGCGACAGTTCCAAGGCATAGCGGGCAAACGACTTGGTGTACGTTCGCCGCGGCTTGGCGAAGCCCACCGGGACTTGCCGTACGGCTTGACAGATTTGGCACTCGACGCGGGGAATCGGCAGCACGAGCGTCACCCCCTTGCGACCGATGGGCAGGCCGCGAAACCGTCGCTCGACATGGCCGCGCAACGTCACTTCCGCCGAACCGCAGGCCGCACACCGGCACGTCTCCCGTGGTTGCGTCAACCGAAACACCACTCCGCCTCCAACGTATTCCGTCCGCTCGTACCGATAGCCGCGAATCCCAAACCCGTGGTACAACAAACTCGTGGACATGCTGTCTCCCTCCGTCTGAAGCCGTTTTCACAACTCCAGACAGGAACAGCATGTCCGCACTTTTTCAAGCCGGCGCACGCATCAGTCGGATGAACCTATATTATGCACGTCATTCGGACCATCATCCGCTCGAGGGATGGTATGGTGGACATCCTGATTCCAACCAGTTTCAGGATCCTTCGGCCACGGTTTCCCGTGCAATTGCTCCCATTCCTTGCGTAGCGTCCGGTTGGATTTGGATGACGAATCTCCGCCTGCTGACAAGGGCGGCGGACTTACCAAGGGGGGAAGGCTTGGACCAACGCCAGATCCCCCGCCTTCCCCGCTTGATTTTCCCGACCCTCCCGACAACGGTGGCGGGGTAACGTTGACAGGGCCAGGGCAACTACCGGAATTCCTGAGGGGCGCAGAACGTGGTCTCCCGCCCGGTTGGCCGGGTGGAAGCGGTACGTCGATCGGCCCCGTAGCAAGCCCAGAAGCGTCGCGCCATAAAGTCGGCGAATTCCCCACATACCGATATAAATTCGCGTCGCCGGCGGCGAAGCCGATCGGGTCCTCGCTCAGCCATCGCCCGATCCCCGGATCATACCATCGGTTGAGATTATTCTGCAGCCCGGCCTCTTTGTCGAACAGCCGACCGGTGAAATAAAACAGGTTCATCCGACTGATGCGTGCCCGGCTTGAAAAAGTGCGGACATGCTGTTCCTGTCTGGAGTTGTGAAAACGGCTTCAGACGGAGGGAGACAGCATGTCCACAAGTTTGTTGTACCACGGGTTTGGGATTCGCGGCTATCGGTACGAGCGGACGGAATACGTTGGAGGCGGAGTGGTGTTTCGGTTGACGCAACCACGGGAGACGTGCCGGTGTGCGGCCTGCGGTTCGGCGGAAGTGACGTTGCGCGGCCATGTCGAGCGACGGTTTCGCGGCCTGCCCATCGGTCGCAAGGGGGTGACGCTCGTGCTGCCGATTCCCCGCGTCGAGTGCCAAATCTGTCAAGCCGTACGGCAAGTCCCGGTGGGCTTCGCCAAGCCGCGGCGAACGTACACCAAGTCGTTTGCCCGCTATGCCTTGGAACTGTCGCGACTGATGACGATCAAGGACGCCGCGGCGCACCTGGGAGTCAGTTGGGACGTGATCAAGGAGATTCAGAAGGAGGATTTGCAGCGGCGATTCGGCAAGCCGAAGCTTAAGCACTTGCGGCAGATCGCCATCGATGAAATCTCCGTTGGCACGGGACATCGTTACGTGACGGTAGTTCTGGACCTGGAGAGCGGGGCCGTGGTTCACGTCGGCGACGGCAAGGGGGGCGACGCGCTGGCGGCGTTTTGGAAGCGGCTGCGCTGTTCGGGGGCCCGGGTCGAGGCCGTGGCCACCGACATGTCGCCGGCTTACATCGACGCCGTCACGACCCACTTGCCCCAGGCCGCGCTGGTGTTCGACCGGTTTCATGTGATGAAGCTCTTTAACGACAAACTCTCGGACCTGCGCCGGGACCTCTACCGCGAAGCCACCGACGGGCTCCACAAGGAAGTCCTCAAGGGAACGCGTTGGCTGCTGTTGAAACGACCGGAGAATCTCGACCTCCAACGAAATGAACCGGCCCGTCTGGAAGAGGCCCTGCGGCTCAATCAGCCCTTGGCGACCGCCTACTATCTCAAGGAGCAACTCGCGGAAGTTTGGGAACAAGAGGATGCCACGGAGGCCCGTCTCTTCCTGCTGGACTGGATCGCCCAGGCCGAGACCAGCGGCGTTCGCATGCTCCACAAGTTCGCTCACACGCTTCGCGCCCACGCCTGGGGCATCCTGGCCTGGTATGACTACCGATCTCCACCGGTCCTCTCGAAGGGACCAACAACAAAATCAAAACCATGAAACGCCAAGCCTACGGCTTCCGCGATCCAGAATTCCTCAAACTCAAAATCTATGCCATCCATGAATCCAAGTACGCTTTAGTCGGATGAACCATAAAACAGTTGATCTACGGCCCCTTCGTTCACCCACGGCTCCGTTCCCTCGATCAAGTCGCCCTCGTCATCGTACCAGGATTCGCCCTGGATGGCGCCAAACGCGTCGAAATCGACGTGCTTGCGCTCGATGCCGTTGTCGTCGACTATGTCGCGAATTGACCCCTGCGCGTCGGCGAGCATCCATAGCGTCTCATTCTCCAGCGTCTCGTACAGGTTGGCGATTTGCTCGTCTGCCAAGAGCTGATCAACCTCCGGACCCCAGAGGTATCGATCGTGAAGGTTGTCGCTCAGAAACCGCAGCACGACCTGCCCGTCGTCATATACGAGCGTTTCAGTACCTCGGACAATGAGCTGGTTCAACGCGTCGTAGACATACGTTGCCGAACCCACGAGGATGTCCTCGTCCGAATACGACGATACCTCCGTCAGCCGGTTGCGATGGTCCCATGAGTAGGCGATGTAGCTGTCGTCCTCGCTACGTGTCTTGCGAATCAGGTTGCCTTCGCCGTCGTATTGATAGATGAACGTATCATCTGATTGAATCCGGTTATTGTCGCCGATCTGGAAGGCGAGTGCACCATCGGCGGTTCGATTCCCGTTGGAATCGTATTCGTACGTGCGATCGTTGAACGATCCGGTGCGGTCAACGTCGGTGAGTTGGCCTAGCGCATCGTATGTGTAGTCGGTTGATTCACTCGAAGGGCTGTACGTATAAGACAGGATGCGGTTGTCGCGATCAAAGGCATATAGATATTCGGCGAAAAAATTGTACCCGGGGGCTAGCCCGTCGTGGTCAATTTCTTTCAATCTGTTGGCCCGGTCATACAAATAACTGCTGTCGAAGACGTCATCGTCTCCGGTCGTCTTTCGCACCAGCCCCTTAATTTGACCAAGCGAGTTGCGGACTATGTCCACGCGCTTGTAATTGACGTCGTTGCCGCCGGGTTGCGCCGCTTGAATAACCTTCGTCAATCTGCCCAAGGTGTCGTAGCTATAGGAATTCTCATAATCGAGGTCGTTGTCGATCTCGGCGCTTGTCGAAGTCATGCGGCTGGCAGTGTCATACGCACGGACAAAGGCAATTGGTAACCCAAGTTCAGCGATTGATTGCTCAACTCCGGTCTGCCGGTCCAGGTCGTCGTAGTCGTACTCGTACGTGGCATTCGAATCGCTAAGAAGCCGCAAATTTCCCACCTCATCGTATTCGTAGCTAATTGTTTCCAGCGGCGATTCCGGCTCGTTGTCGAGTGCGTCCTGGTCGGCATACCACCGTTCGTATTTGACGCGATTCAAAGGATCGTACTCGTAGGTGATTACGCGGCCGTTGCGGTCGGTCTTCTGAACCAAGTTGCTGTTGCGGTCGTATTTGTAGACTCGTGTCAGCATGTCTTCGTCCACAAAGATGCTTTCGCTGGTGAGCCGGTTGGCGTCGTCGTAACCGTACGTCGTCGTATTCTCGTTGGGATCGGTAATCGTCTCCACGCGGCCTGCGTCGTCGTAACCGTACGTCGTCGTATTCTCGTTGGGATCGGTAATCGTCTCCACGCGGCCTGCGTCGTCGTAACCGGTGGTCGTCACCTGCGTCGTGAACAGCACGTCGTCAGGGATGACAACCTTTCCCGTGCCGGGGTCGTAGCTGACGATGAGGCCATCGTCGGAATCATAATTCGTGTCCGTATAAACGACTTTCAATCGATGCCAACCGGCAACGAGCGTAACGTCGTCGTACGACTCTTGCATGCCTTCCGTCATCCCGCTGGAATTGCTGACGACCTCTTGATCGTCAATGTACAAGACGCTCTCGTCAGTGCTATTGAGGTAGAACCTAACCTCGTCTGACGGGTCGCCCGAAAAGTCCAGATAAATGGCGCCAGTCCACGTGGCCGTGAAGCCGTCGCCCAAATCATCAAAGCCGGCGAATTCTGTGCTTGCGCTGATGTCAATGGTTTCATCGATTTGCGCATGCAGCAGATTGCCCTCGTCGTCGCGGAACGCAGCCGCCAAGCCTTGCCCCGAGACCTTGGCCTCATGCGTCCGGCGCCCCAGCTCATCGTACTGGTAGAACGTCGCGTTCCCGTCGGGATCGGTCATCGACGTCAGCCAGCCGACCGAATTGTACGTGTAATGCGTTTCGGCATCTCGTAAGTCATTCCCGAGCCATCGGGGTCTGGGTCAATGCGCGTGACGAGCCGATTGAGATCGTCGTACTCATACTCCGTCACGCGCCCCAGCGGATCGGTCGTCTCAACGAGATTGCCATTGCAGTCGAAATCGGTCTGCGTAACGGGGCCGACCTCGACTAGCCGCACGGCGTCCAGCAGCAGCTTCCCGTTGCTATCGTCGTCGCGCAGCTTGACCGTCAGCGTATTGCTGTAGGGCGAAAAAGTGCCCACCGATTGCCACATGAAGCCGGAACCATCGGGAAGCCCCTGCGGACTGGCATTGAGATTCACGTGTAAGGAATTCAAGGGATCGTTCGACGTATTGCCAAATACTTCGAACAGGGCGTTTGCATCGTGCGTGCCGGCGGCCGGCGTCCACCGGAACTCGACGGCGTACTTCTTGCCGGCCGTCAGCCCGGTGAAGGCGTACGTGTAACTGGCGCCGTTGCCCGTGGAGCCGCTTTCGCTGCCGCCGATCGCGCCCGTCGCACTCACGCTCGTCCAGGAGCCGACCAGCGTCACTCCCGAGGTTCCCTCCTTCGTAACAACCGAAGGAGTTGCGCTGGGATCGGCCACCGGCTGAATCGTCTGGAACGGCCGATTCCACACGTCGTACACGGTTTCCGTCACGTGACCGAGCGGATCGACGACGTGCGTCTGGTTGCCAACTTTGTCATAAAAATACTGCCACACCGGGCTTTCCAGCGAGCCGCCGTCGTCCGGATCGGGATCGGTGCGCTCGATGAGCCGATCGAGATTGTCGTACTCATACTCCGTCACGTTGCCGCGGCCGTCGGTCATCGACTCGAGCCGGTCAAAAGCGTCGTAGGCGTACTCTTCCGTGACTTCGTCGGCCGTCCCCTCGGCGTACACAACCGTCTCGACCTGGCCCAGGCTGTTGTACGTGTAGTGCGTGACGTTGCCGTTCGGGTCCTCTACCGTCTCGACCAGTCCGAGGATCGTATCGTCTTCCTCATCGGTGTACGTGTACGCGGTCGTGAGATACTCCGTCCCCGTCCACTGTATCTTGGTTTCGATGTTTCCAGTGTCTTCATTAATCCCATACGACGTGACGTTGCCATTGCGATCGGTGTAGCTGGCGACCTGACCGAAATCGCCGTAGTCCCAGAGATCAAACTTGTCATCGGTATATACGATTCCTTGAAGTGCGGCCGGATTGTCGCTGTCGCCGTAGTAGAAGGTCGTCGTCAGCGTCGTGAGCGATCCCTCGCCGTCGGGGTCGGGTTTCGCAACGCTCTCCAGCCGGCCGAAGTCCTCGTAAATGCCTTTATCAACACGGTAGTATGAATACTGCGTTACGTTCCCCAGAGCGTCCGTCATGGACGTGATGTCTGAATTCGCGTTGCGCGTGATGTATTGGTCGTTTCCGTAAACAACGCGGTGCTCAGTCGTCTTGACCGTGTCAATTGCTTCCGTGAGCAGGAGGTTCGCTGGAGTCAAGGTCGCCAGGTTGTTGGGATCGGTCGAGGCTGGGTCCACGTAAAGCTGCGCGGGTATCGAGTCGATCTGAATCGATCCGCCGCACCGCTCCGTGATCTCGCTTACGTGTCGCGTCGGGTCGTACTCGATGGTCGTCGCGAGCCCGCGTGCGTCCGTGATGGACTTCAAAAGATTGGACTCGGTCCCGCTGGCGTAGTATTCGTAACTAGTGACTGGAGCCGCTAACGGCCCGGCGCCGTTCGGGTCGGGCTGAATCACACTGGTGAGTCGGCCGGCGCTGTCGACATTGAGGTACGTCGCTCTGTTGTAGGGATCGCGGATGATCCACCCGACGCCATAGTCGGCTTCGAACGTGGTCGTTCGCCCGGCAATGTCAGTGATCGATTCGAGGCCATCGCCATTGTAGGTATAGGTTCGCACGACATTTCCGAGCCGGTCGTGCCGCGACAGCAACAGCCCCGCGTCGTTAAACGTGCTCGTCGACCCATCGGTATAGGTGAGCGTGTAGGTGTCAGCGACATTGTCGCGTCTCCAGGTCGGCGAAAATGTATGGATTTTCTTCGCGCGTGTAGTAGGTGATGTCGGGGTCCGGCTGGTAGTCGTCCTCTCTGAACCAGGCGGCGTGGTTATCGCCCGTTATGAGCGATACGCCGTCTTCATTAATGAAATACTCCTCGTTTTCGAGACTTCTCGCTGATCCCGACAGGTAGTGAATGCAAGTCGCTCAGGCAGATGACTTTAAGTTGGCTTTCGGCGTTTCCAATGTCGTCGTAACTGATGTGATGCCGTTGGCGGTGGAGTCACGGCTGCGTGGGGAGAAAAATCCCCACTGCTAGCTCGCCGACCGGCTGTCGGCTTCAGCGAGAAGTCTCAAAAATAGTTGCTAAAAATGGCCGCGCACTCTGCTACGGTGAGAAGGCTGCGCAGTGCGACGTTCTTTGACAACTCGGTGAACGGCTCTCGGCTGTCGGCAATCGGCTGTCGGTCAGAGGGGGAGAATGCGCGCTTGGCGAGCCGGAAGCGTCAGCGCCGAAGCGCGCCTTTTGAGATCCTCGACCCGTGACTGAGAAAACGCAGAAGTCGCCGACTAAAGCCGTCGACCAATTCCGTCGGCGCCCAGCAACTTCCGAGCCGTCGCATCACGCAGCGACGCAAAATCTGGGGCTTCTGCGGTGTATGATGTGGGACCCCTATGGGGGCCGCGAAACTGCAAAGGCCGTGCCCCCAAGAAAAAGAAGCGGGCAAGCCCCCAAGGGAGACCTGCCCGCCTCATCTGGAGGTCCGACCGGACGGGCGCCGCACTCCCCAGTAGGCGCCGTTCGGACGGGGTCCTCTTCTCTGTAACTCGCTGCCGATTCAATCGTGGGGAGTCGTCGCCCGCCTCAGCAGCGAGAAATGGGGCAGCGCCAAACGGTGTGTTGAATCACGGAGGGTCAGAACGTGGAGCCAGGCGGCAACGTCATGGCGCCCGGCGTGGGAAACGTCGCCGCAGCGCCGCCCGTCGTGGGCAAGCTTGGCAACGCTGGCAGCGTCGCCGCTCCGGGCAGTGCCGCGCCGCGCGAGCGCCGCTGGCAGTCCCCGGCGTTATCGGGAGGAGACCCAGCGATTCGCCTTCCAGCGGCTCGACGTTTGGAAGGAACCCCGGGTCGTCATAAATGCCGCCGAAGGCAAAGTCCCCGCCGTCGGCGACCCAGGCGGGGTCGAGACGTTGACCGGACAAACATTCGCCGCCGGGGCAGCCTTGAAGGCATGTACTGCCGGGGCGGCCGCCACAACACGTGTGCTTGTGCCGAAGCGCCAGGCAGTGCTTGTGGCACTTGTCCAACCGCCAAGGACCGTAGTAGCACCGCAGGGGTGTGCAGCAACAGTAGGTCTTGTAAACGTGGTCGCGCCACCGGTATCGGCACGCACCGAAGGGCGTGCAGTAGCACGAATACACGGGGTGGAGATGCCGGCAGGCAGGCGAGTTGGTGTGCCCGTGCTTACAGGCGCTGAACAGATCGTACCGGCACGAGTCGCAGTGCCGGGGCACAAAGTAGTCTTGGTTCAGGTTCCAGACGCAGCCGTCCTCAACGGGCACAGTGGCGCCATAGGTCTGGCGAAACGAACGGGCGTCGGCCGACGCGGCGACGTAGAGGACGCCCACGAGGGCGAGGCAGGCGGGGAGACGCATGACACGCTGTCCTTCCACGGCGGGAGGGGCCGCTGCGACGGCGGGAGCTTCCCGCAGCTAAGGGGGAGAAATCGCGGCGACGTCGACCTGTCGAAACATGGGTTACTCCGCCGCGTGGAGCAAACGCCACGCGCAAGATTGCCCGAGCCGGCAAGTCAGCCTGGCCGGCAAAATCGTCACGGGCGCCCCTGAAGGACCGCGGCAGCTTGGCGTATGCTCGTGCTTATGCCCTCTTGGCCGATACCGGGTGTGCCGATTGTTGCGACTGCGCCCCAGGACGCGTCCTGGGGATGGCTGGCCGCGGCCTTAGCCCTGGCCGTGGCCGCGATGGCGCTCGTCGAGTGGCGGCGCGTATGCGGGACGACGCTGGCGGCGCCGGCCCTGTGGGCCATGGCCGCAGCGCTGGCAGTTGCCGGCGTCGAGGCGGCGCTGGCACTGCGGCCGGAGCTCGACGGCACGCTGGCCGCCGCGCTTAGTCGCTACGCCGCCGCCGCGGGAACGTGTTGTCCGCTCACGGCGGTGCTCGGCGCCAAGCGGCCGCAGGATCGCGGCTGGCAGTGGGTCGTGCTGGCGCTGTGGGCGCGTGCTGCTCGTTCCCGCGGGCCAGGCGCTGGCGGCGCCCACGGGAAATCGACTGGAGTTGTTCGCCGCGTGGCAGATGATGCTCTGGGCGCTGGCGGCGATGGGGCTGTTGAATTACCTGCCGACGCGGCACGCCCTGGCCGCTTGCCTGGCGGCGTGCGGGCAGCTCGGACTGTTGGCGCCGCAACTGTTCGTCGTCGTCGCCAGCGATGAACCGAAGTGGCGCGTGGGCGGACTGATCGCCTTGCTCGCCGCTTGCGCGGCGGTCGGCGTGCGGCGGCCGTCCTCGCCCGACGCCGCGTCCGACCTGGCTCGACTCGACCAACGGTGGCGCAACTTCCGCGACGCCTGGGGCGCCTTCTGGCGCTGCGCGTGCTCGAGCGCGTCAATCAAACGGCCGAGGCATTGAATTGGCCGCTGCGGCTGGAGTGGAGCGGCTTCACAGCGGCGGCGCTCGACGCGGCAATCGTGGCGCAGATCGACCAGGCGCTCGACTCACTACTGTGGCGATTTGAGCGCACTGGCCCAATTAGCCCCCGGTCAGTGACCGGGGGCTAAATGACGTTGGGGCGCCGGCGCGGCCTAGTCTGGGAAGCGCAGATTGAAGAGGCCGAAGATTTCTTCACGTGAGAGACGGCGGTTCGCCCTCGGTGCGGCACCTCCGAACACAGCGTTGAAAAGTTCGCGCTTTTCCTCCAGCACGCGATTGATCCGCTCCTCGATCGTGCCCGTCACGAGGAATCGCGTGACGGTCACCGGCCCGGCGGCGCCGATGCGATGGGCGCGGTTGATCGCCTGGTCCTCGACCGCCGGATTCCACCAGCGATCGAACAGAAACACGTAGCCCGCAAACTGCAGGTTAAGCCCCACGCTGCCGGCGCCGTAGCTCATCAACAGCACGCTGGCGTGCGGGTCGTCGCGGAATTGGTCGATCACTTGCTCGCGGCGCGGTCCCGGGATGCGGCCGTGGTATTCGAGCGGGCCAAACCGGTCGAGCCGGCCGCGCAGCTCTTCGATGGTGCGCACCCACTGGCTGAACACGATCGCCTTGCGGCCGCTGGCGATGCACTCTTCGAGGTCGGCTTCGAGCTGCTCCAGCTTGGCGCTGGAACCTGTCAGGGGGTCGAAGTTGCAGATTTGCTTGAGCCGCAGCACCAGCTCGAACACGTGCCGAATGGTGAGCTCAGCGCCGAGCCGCCCCAGTCGCACCACGCCTTCGTCCTCGGCCAGGCGGTAGGATTCGGCCTGCTCGGGCGTGAGTGTCACCTCGGTATCGCGGACCAGCTTGGGTGGAAGCTGGGCGAGCACCTGGTCCTTAGTCCGCCGCAGCACATGGTCGCTCACTGCGTGGCGAATGGCAGCCGGCTTCATCTGGGGTCGGAGCCGCCCTGGGGCGACGAACTCGAAGATGCCTACAAGATCCTCGGCGCTGTTCTCGATCGGCGTGCCGGTGAGCGCCCAACTGCGGCGGCGGGAAATGGCGCGGACCGCCTCGTTGGTGGCGCCGGCGCGGTTCTTGATGCGCTGCGACTCGTCGACGACCACTAGATCGAACGGCCGATCGACCGCCGCGGCGTGCTGGCGGTCGCGGACCAGGACTTCGTAGTTGACCACGAGGACGCCGTCGAGGGCGTGACGCCACAGCCATTCGCGGCGCGGCTGGTCGCCTTCGACAATGGTCACCGGCAGCTCGGGCGCCCATTGGTCGAACTCGCGCCGCCAGTTGCTCACCAGCGGCTTGGGGCACACCAACAGCGCCCGTCGCAGTCGGCCGTGGTGCACCAAAAGCCGCACCGCAAGGATCGTCTGCATCGTCTTGCCGAGGCCCATTTCGTCGGCCAGCACAGCTTCGTCGCGGGGATAGAGGAAAGCCACTCCGGCGAGTTGATAAGGAAACGGCGCGATCGGCAAGTCGAGCGACTCGGCGGCCAACAGGCGTTCCAGCGGCGGCTGCAACAGGTAGTACAGACGGTCCTGAAGCTTGACCACGTCTCGCGGCGGGCGGATGCGCGTGCAGCCTGTCAACGCCATCGAAGTTGGGTCGGGCCGCAGTCGCACCGACAGCGGCGGCGAAAGGTGACGCCATGCCCCCGACGCCGCCGCGTCGGTCGCGCGCATCGCCTCGGCGCCGTCGGGCAACAGTCCGCCATTAATGCGCAGACTGTACGCGGGGAGCGCGACGCCGATAATCTCGGCTGGGGGAAAACTAACAGGAATTCGTCGCAGCGTTGGCGGCGATGGGTGCAGGGCTGCGGCGTGCCAACTGAGGATGTTGGGCTGTTGGGGGCCAGATTCCCGAACGGCGCGTCGATGGTTACGCCGGCGGCGCTCGTCCCTCCCCTGGCCTCTGATCGCCACGGCGAGTCGTTGGCGGCGACCTTCGAGGGAGTGGGAAAGTAGTCGCTAGGCGGCTGCGGGGCGGTCATCGGCATTGTCCGGCGCGTGGTGCGACGCGATTTGGGCTTCGGTGAGCGCGGCGCGGATTCGCTCGAACGGTTCGCACAGATCGACGTGCGCAGCCAGAGGCTCGATCATTGCTGGCAAGTCCGCAGGCTCCCACGCCGCCGTCGGGCCCAAGATCAATCCGAAGCCTTTGTACTTAATTGAGTTGCACTCGAGCGCAATTTGGGCAGTCGGCGACGCCGCGTCGGTCGCTATCGGCTCCACGCACACGACCGGCTCGGCGCGCACCAGGGCCAAGGGCGCCATGTCGCGCAAGTCGGTAAGAATCAGTCGCACCGGCAAGTCGGCGGTCGATACCAGCGCTTGACCGATAACTTCTGCCAGCAGGTAGGACCGGAGCGTCGGCCCGTACAGGATTTCCTGAGCCCGGCTGGGGGCGATGGGCGTCGAGCAGCGGAATTCCAACGGCCGACCCTGCGGTGATAGCACCAGATAACCCCCGAACAGTCCGTGCTCAGGGCTTTGGAGCACCGTGAGAAACCCAAAGGCGGACAAGGGTTTACCGGATAGGAGATCCATGCCGGCATGTCACCGAGGAACTGCGGCGGCTCGTGCCCGCCGCCACCGCGGCGCTGCAGCAACGGCCCGCTCTGGGGGGGGGTGAAAGTCACTAAGGCCATCGGGACCGGCGGCGCCGTGACTTTAGCTTTGCCTGCTCGCAACTGCGCAGAGTGAACAAGTCGCTAGAATTTTAAGAAAATCTCATTAAACTATAGGGAATGCCGAGGTCGGCAGTTTCTGCGCTCGAAGGCGCAGGCAGTCGATTGTCTCGGGGCAACCGCCGATCGGTGTCGCGCTACGTGGCGTGCAGGGTCAGTTTGTTTCTCCGGCGTTTTCATTTGCTCGGCGTCCCCGTTCAGGATGTTGGGGCCACACTGCAGTCCCAGTCGGCGGCTCGATGGAGCCGCAGAAGAAAGGAAACAAGCTGACGATGTCGCACACCCACTCGACCGCACCTGCCATGTATTCCCAAATGGACGTCGAGTGCGGGAACTTCTGGCGGACACGCCGCGGCAGGCACGCCGGTGGAGCACACCGAATTGCTGCGCGAGGTGTTGGCGGCGCAGGATCGCACCAACGAAATCCTCGAGGAGCTGGCCGGCATCATGGCCGCCAGCCACAAGCAGCGGCTGCAGGAACTGCACCAGTGGAAGCACGCCAACCCGCGGCTGGCCGAGTCGTGCCGCGAGGCCGCCGAGGCCCTCAGCCGCGTACAGGTCGAGTATCTGGAGCGGATGACCGAAGAAATCCGCGACACGGCCGACGACATGGAGTGCGGCGAATTTCTGATGAACGAGTTCGTCGATCGCTTCGGGCCGCGGCTGGCCCATCTCAACGGCGTGATCCAGGTGCTGGCGCAGCTCGAGCAGCGCCCAGGCCGCGAACCAATCATAAACCTGTTCGCCGATCGCCGCCGCGTTGTCACTTCATGGTGCTTGCGGTATCGTCAATTGGGATGACGACGCGCGCTGCTAACCCCGATCTTGTCGCCGCTGCCAAGGCGGCCCGCGGTGCCCTCGACGCACATACCGTCGAGACCGTCGCGTGGCACTTCCATGACTCGACCGGCTGCCCCTTCTGGCTTCAGAAGAAGCGCGAGCTGAAGTTCGATCCGCTCACGGAGGTGAAATCTTACGACGACCTGAAAAAATTCCCGCCGTTCGAAGACGAGTGGCTCCGCGGCGGGCCCGTGCGGCGGTGGGTCCCCAAGGCGCTGGCCGACAAGCCGATTTACGTGTTCGAGACTGGCGGCACGACAGGCGTGCCCAAGAGCCGCATCGCGGTGAGCGACTTCCGCACGGACTATGAGCTGTTCAGCGACACGCTGCCCGACAAATATTTTCCGCAAGGGTCGAACTGGCTGATGCTCGGCCCGAGCGGCCCGCGGCGGTTGCGGCTGGCGGTGGAGCACCTGGCCCAGCATCGCGGCGGAATTTGCTTTTGCATCGACCTCGATCCGCGGTGGGTCATCAAGCTCATCAAGAAGGGATGGATGGAGCAGCTCGAAGCGTACAAGAAGCACTGCATCGAGCAGGCGATCACGATCCTCGGCGCCGGGCACGACGTCAAATGCATGTTCGGCACGCCGAAGCTGATCGAGGCCCTGTGCCTGGAACTGGAAGAACGCGGCACGAGCCTGGCCGAGACGGGTATCACCGGCATCTTCTCCGGCGGCACGGAGTTCACGCCGCAGTGGACGCGGTTCTGCGTCGAGGAGCTGTTCGGCGGCCCGCCCGAGACCAGCGGCATCTACATGACGCCCACCTACGGCAACACGCTGATGGGTCTGGCCGCCTCGGCGCCGGTCACCAAGGAAAACGGTTACAAGATCACCTACCACGCCCCGCAGCCGCGGGCGGTGGTCGAGGTGGTCAGCTTCGACGACCCCAACCAAGTTGTCCCCTACGGCGGCACGGGCCGCGTGCGACTGACGACGCTTACCAAGGAGTTCTTCGTCCCCGGCTTCCTGGAACGCGACGAAGGCGAGCGCGAACCGCCGTACGCCAAGTACCCGTGGGACGGCGTCAGCGGCGTGCGGCCGTTTCATGAGTTGGCCGAGGCCACGACGGTGGGCGTATACTGATACGCAAGTATTCAAGCTGCCGCACGTCGGCGATCACATTCGAGCCAATCCGCGCCTGAAGGATATGCTCACCTTGCCTGTCATCCGCTGGGGTCAGCCCTACGAGTCGCTCGAATTTGCGGAGGTGAATCATTTCGTCACCGGCGAGCCCATCGCCAAGGTGAGCCAGGCCGGCGGGGGGATCATCAAGCGCGACATGCGTCAGGCGGCGCAGGCGCGCGAGGCGCTTCGCAAGTTCTCCTGTCGCGAGCTGATCGCCGATGCTGGGCAAGGCGGCCGATCTGTACGAACACGGCACGCTGCCGATGGGCGACGGCCAGCAAACGCCCGACGATTTCGTCCATCAGCAGTCCGCCAGCACCGGCCTGCCTGAGCACATGTGCCGCGCCAACATGGCCAAGAACTCCTTCGTGCTGAAGAACATGGAGAAGATTCTCGATAGCCTCACGCGCGGACTCGATCTGGAAATCCTCAGCCGCGGTTACGGCGAGGAAGGCCGCGGCGTCACCGTCAGCTATCAGGCCCAATCGCCGGTTCTGGCGGCGGTGTTGCCGTCGAATTCTCCCGGCGTGCACACGCTGTGGTTGCCGGTGATCGCCCTGCAGATGGGGCTGGTGCTGAAGCCCGGTCCGCAGGAGCCGTGGACGCCCTACCGAATTTACTCTGCCTACGCCGAAGCCGGCGTGCCGCGCGAGGCGTTCTCGCTCTACCCCGGCGAGGCGGAAGCCGGCGCCGCCGTGCTCGAAGCTTGCGAGCGGGCCATGATTTTCGGCGGAACTGCCACGGTCGATCGCTACCGCGGCAACCCCCGCGTCCAGGCTCACGGCCCTGGATTCACCAAGATTCTGTTGTGCGACGACGTCGTCGACAGCTGGCCCGAGTATCTCGACCTGATGGTCGAGAGCATTTACCTCAACAGCGGCCGCGGCTGCATCAACTGCTCGGGCATCTGGGCGTCGCGGCACACGCGCGAAATCGCCGACGCCCTGGCCGAGCGCTTGGGGCCCATCGAAGCGCTGCCGCCAACCGATCCAAAAGCCGGCCTGGCCGCCTTCACCGTGCCCGGCATGGGCGCCGCTGTGTGGAAGCAAATCGAGCAGGATCTCGAAACGCCGGGCGTCACGCACGCCACAGAAAAATACGGGCCGCGGCTGGTCGAGCGTGAGCGAGCTAGCTATCTGCGGCCAACAATCATTCACGCCCCGTCGCCGGAGGCGCCGGTCGCGCAGAAGGAATACATGTTCCCCTTCGCGGCCGTGGTCGAGTGCCCGCAGGCCGAGATGCTCGAAGCGGATTGGCTCAACCTTGGTCGGCACCGTGATCACCGGCGACGAGTCCTTCCGCGAAGCGGCGATCGACGCCACCAACATCGACCGCCTCAACCTCGGCCCCATTCCCACCACGAAGCTGAATTGGCTGCAACCGCACGAGGGAAATCTGATCGATTTCCTGTTCCGCGGCCGGGCGCTCGCAAGTGGCGTAGCTCGACTCCCTCCCCCTCGCCTGCCCTTCATGACTCCGTTCGACTTCCGTCTGCCGACGCGGATTGTCTTCGGCGCCGGGCGGTTGCCGGAGTTGGGCGAGCTGACGCAATCACTCGGCGACGTCTCGCGCGTGCTGGTCGTCAGCGATCCCGGCGTCGTCGCATGCGGGCCATACCGGACGCGGAATGGACGCCCTCAATGCTGCTGGCCTGTCGACGCATCTTTTCGATGGACTCGCAGCAGAACCCCACGACCGCCCACGTCGACGCCGGGTTAAAAGTTGCCCGCGAGTTTCGCCCCGACGCGATCATCGGCCTGGGCGGCGGCAGCAGCATGGATTGCGCCAAGGGGATCAATTTCCTCTACTCCTGTGGCGGGCGGATGCAAGACTACTGGGGCGTCGGCAAAGCGACCGGGCCGCTGCTCCCGATGATCGCCGTGCCCACCACGGCGGGCACGGGCAGCGAGACGCAGTCGTTCGCTCTGATCTCCGACGCCGACACGCACGTCAAAATGGCCTGCGGCGACAAGCGGGCGGCGTTTCGCGTGGCGCTGTTGGATCCGGAGCTCACCGTCACGCAGCCGGCGCGGGTGACGGCGCTCACGGGGTTCGACGCGATGGCGCACGCTGTGGAGACCGCCGTGACAAAGGTCCGCACTCCGCTGTCGCTGGCGTTCAGCCGCGAGGCGTGGCGGCATCTGGCGCCGAACTACCTGCGCGTCATCCGGAAGCCCGAGGACCTGGAAGCTCGCGGCGAAATGCAGCTCGGCGCTTGCCTGGCGGGGTTGGCGATCGAGAATTCCATGTTGGGCGCCGGCCACGCACTGGCCAATCCGCTCACCGCGGCGTACGACGTGGCCCACGGCGAGGCGGTGGCGCTCATGCTGCCGCACGTCGTGCGCCGCAACGGTGCGGAGATGGACGCCGCCTACGAGGACTTGTTGCTCACCACGGCCCACGATCGCGACTGCCCCGACCCACGCGGCGGCGCCGCGGGGCTGGCGCACTTCCTGCGCGAGGCGGCCATCGCCGCGGGGCTGGCCGCGCGCCTGAGCGAGTGCGGCGTCGGTCGCCAGCGGCTCTCCGAATTGGCCGACGACGCCGCCACTCAATGGACTGGTTCCTTCAATCCCGTTGATTTGGACGAACGCGATTACCTTAAGCTTTATGAAGCGGCGTACTAGAGCCTCGGCACGCGACGACGAAAGTCAACTAGCCGGCGGGCCACGCCCGCCGGGCGGGGGGCAATCCCCGCGTCGCCTCGCCCTCCCGGACCATGTGGCGATCGGGCTAATGCTGACATTGGCAACTGTCATATCGCCTCCACTGCTCGCGCGCGCCGACTGGCCGCTGGTGCGCGGCGATGCCGCGGCGACGGGGGCGACGACCGAGGCGATCGGGCAGCCGCTCGGCGTCGTGTGGACCTACGAAACCGACAGCGGTTTCGACGCCACGGCGGCCATCGTCGACGGCATCGTGTACGTGGGCGACGTCGATGGCACATACCACGCCGTGCGGCTTGACTCGGGCCAGGCGGTGTGGACGAAGAAGTTCGACGACTCCGGCTTCATTGCCGGTTCGGCCGTGGTCGAGGGCCGCATCTTCTGCGTCGACTTCAATGGCGTCGTCCGCTGCCTCGACGCGGTCGACGGCAAGGAGGTTTGGAAAGTCGAGACCAACAGCTCTCTCTACGCGGCGCCAAACGTGTTCGAATCGCGGGCGCTGGTCGTGACGGACTCGGGCGAACTGCTGGCCCTCGATGCCGCGACGGGCCACGAGCAGTGGAAGTTCTCGATCGATCAGCCGCTGCGGTGCTGGCCCACCGTGGTCGCGGGGCGCGTGCTAGTGGCCGGGTGCGACGGTTGGTTGCATGCGATCGACGTCGCCACGGGTAAAGAAGTCGAGAGCGTCGACATCGGCGGCCCGGCCGACGCCATGCCGGCCGTGTCGCATGACCGCGTCTTTTTCTGCACCGCCGGCGGCGTCTTCCATGCCATCAATGTGAAGCACCTGACGAGCGCCTGGAAATACGGCCACCGCGGCCAGGGCGAGACGATCCACGCGGCGGCGGTCAACGACCGAGCCGTCGTGTTGGGCACGCACGACAAACGAATGGTCGCGCTCAATCCTGAGACTGGCCAGGAGCTGTGGGCGCTGCGCCTGCAGAGCCGGGCCGAGAGTTCGCCGGTGATCGCCGGGGACCTTGCGCTGTTCGGCACCCTACGCGGCCGGTTCCAGGCGGTGGACATGAAGACCGGCAAGGAAGTCTGGCACAGCGACCTCGGCGGCCGCTTCACGGCCTCCCCCGCGGTGAGCGGCGGCCGACTGGTGATTGGAAACGAGGACGGCGAGCTTTTTTGCTTTGGAAGGCGGAACTAACAATCGGACCAGAAGTTTCGCGATCGAGCCAGACCCCTCGACGATCCGCCGACAGGTGAAAAAACCACGTAACGTTTGCTTAAAGTGCGCTTATTTCCGGGTGCGCCGGCATTATAGATTATAGTGACTTGTTGCTGTCCCATCCGGGCTAACGGAACGATCGGATGGATAGGTTAACGCGAGCGGGTTAACGTTCGACCGGAGGAACTTCACATGATGCGGACGAGATTCTATGTCTCCATTTGGGCGTCGCTGGTCGCGCTGACGGCAGCGGCGTCGGTCGCGTCGGCGGCCACTTCGATCACCAACTCCTTGACCGGGTTCACCGGCGATTCCACGCAGGCGACCACGCAAAACGCCCTCGCGGCGGTAGGACTCGGCTTCACCAGCACGGAAGGCGCAGTCGATGTGAACGACCCAACGGTGGGCTTCGACTCCTCTGGAGCGCATTTTGGCGACTTCATTGCAGGCGATGGCGGCCGAAATTTTATCCGCACCACCGATGCCGACTTTGCAAACTACAGCTTCACCGCGGACGTCACTTGGGTGACTAACGACTACTTCGCCACGGCGGCCTACTTCGGGCTCGGATCCGGAGAGTATGCCCAATTCCGCATCGCGGACTACAACGGGCCATTTGCCGCGGCGCAACTCTTTCTGGAGCTCAATGGCACACCGCCGAGGGCATTTACTATTAAAAATAATAATTCTCGCAATGCGTTCGACGACGGCGTCGACGTGACGGGGAATCTCGACACGACGCCGGGGGTGCACCGCCTGCGCATGACTTACGACTGGTTCAAAAAGACGGCTGACTTCGCGATTGACGCGAATTACACAGGCGGCCCCTTCACGGCCGACGTCACGTTGCCGACGCTCAGCACCGTCGACTTATATGGGCCCGGCGGGTGGCCCTCCGAACCCTCGCGGTTTTATTTCGGCGGCGACGATGGCACGGCGTATAAGGACCTCAACATAACGCTCACGTCGGGCAACATGGTGTTTGGCGATTTCACTGGGGACGGCTTAATTAAAGTTGGAGACTGGGTAGTTTTGCGTAATAGCCAGCTCGCCGATTTGAGCGCCATGACATTTCAGCAAGCCTACGCGGCCGGCGATCTCAACGCGGACAAGGCCAACAATCAGGCAGACTTTGCCATATTCAAAGCCGTGTACGAGCAGCAAAACGGCCCGGGTTCATTCGCGGCCATTGCCAACGTGCCTGAGCCGTCTACTTTCCTCGTCATGTTGTCCGCCGGGCTGGGCGTCGTCCCGGCGCTGCGGCAGGCCCGGCAGCGCGCCTGAATCAAAAAAGCCATTCAGACAAGCAATACTCAACTGAGAAGCGAGCACATTTTTCGCGGAGTACCCCGATGAAAGTTACCAACTGGCGCCGAAAACTTGCGGCCACTCTGGTGGCTGGCGGATTGATGACGCCCGCACCGACCCAAGCCGCCAATCTCGATACAAACCTGGCCGTCAACGGCACGTTCGAAAGCGTCGACGTCGGAATCACAGGCGATTATGGAGCGCACCAAGGTTAACAACTGGATGGGCACAGGCTTTGCTTACTCGCACCAGCCCGGCGTGACGGGCATACCCGACTACGCCGACGGAACCGATCCGCCGGGCGCAGGCAATTGGTACTTCACGTCGAACAATCAGCCAGACGCGGCGAGCGGCGATGTTCGCGATCCGAACATCATCTTTCAAGACATCGACGTGTCCACCGGCGCCAGCGCAGCTCTAATTGCGAGCGGCGAAGGCGCCATCCGGCTGCAGGCCGATATGTCTAGTTACCTGAATGATTTCGACCAAGGCCGCGTGCAGGTGGATTTCCTCTCCGCGGGTGGAGCAACTCTCGGATCGACCGGAATTCGAGACCTGGACGCCGGGCCCAAGAATGTTTGGAGTTTGAACACGGGAAAATCGGGCATGCCGTTCAATACGGCCAAGCTTCGCGTGTCGTTGTTTGGCGACGCCAACACGAACGGCGCCGACGGCTACATCGACAACGTCGATGTGCAAGTCACCTCGGGCCTCGACGAGGTGGTGTACCTCGAAGTCAATACGACGAATGGCCAGGCGACGATTAAGAACCAGTCCGGCCAGCCCATCAAGATGGATTACTACGAGATCACTAGCTCTGGCAGCGCATTGAACAAGGCCGGATGGCTCGGTCTGCAAAACGGAAACGTAGCTGGTTTCCCTGCCGGCAACGGTTCGGGCAACGGTTGGGAAAAAGCGGGCGGCGCCAGCGACAAGGCTCTCGGAGAGTCCTTCCTGACTGGCAAAAGTCAAGTGAGCAACGGCGCGACCGTTCCCCTGGGCGCAGCCTTCAAAGTCGGCGGCGCCACGATCTCGTGTTGCGTTACACAGTTGAGCCACAGCTCGATCAAACGCTTGAGGCCGACTTCGACGTTGACGGCGATGTCGATGGAAAGGATTTCCTGTCATGGCAAAAAGGCTTTGGAAAAGCAGGCCCAGAGGATCCGGCGTTAATCGCCGACGGAGACGCGGACGTCGATGAGGACGTCGATCCAATAGACCTTCAATTCTGGAAGGACCAATTCGGCGGCGGTAGCGGGCCCAATGAGCTGGTGGTCGGCTCGGTCCGCTATGTGACCGGGGCCGCCACAGGAGTTCCTGAGCCGGGATCGATCATCCTGGCGGGCCTGGGATTCGCCTGCTCGCGGCCAGACGCTCGAAGGGCTGATCCAGGCGATCCGGCCGCGGCCCGCAGCACAGCCGTTTGCCGGAAGATTGGTCGCGATGCGCTCTTGGGACGGCGTGGTCCGCCGGTCGATTGCCGCTAGAATGGTCCCATGACCGCGGAGGCCACAAAGACCGAAGTCGGCAGTTACTTCATCAGTAACTATCCGCCCTTCTCGCAGTGGTCGGCCGAGCACTTGGGCGAAGTCCGCGCGGCGCTCGAACTCGCCGCCGGCCGATGTGCCGCTTGGGCTCTATTTGCACATTCCCTTCTGCCGCAAACGGTGCAAGTTTTGTTACTTCAAGGTCTTCACCGACAAGCACGCCGATCAGGTCGAGCGCTACCTGGCGGCCTTGTCCCGCGAGATTGAGCTCGTCAGCCGGCTGCCCGCGATGGGCGGTCGGCCGTTTCGCTTCGTGTATTTCGGCGGCGGCACGCCCTCGTTTCTCAGCGAGAAGCAGCTTCGCCGGCTGGTCGATCGCGGCTCGAAGCCAACATCCGCTGGGACAAAGCGGAGGAAGTGACCTTCGAGTGCGAACCCGGCACGCTCAGCGAACCGAAGGTGCACGCCCTCCGCGAGCTGGGCGTCACGCGGCTGAGCCTCGGCGTCGAAAACTTCGACGATGAAATTCTGCGCGAGAACGGCCGGGCTCACGAGTCGCCGGAGATTTACCGCGCCTGGCCGTGGATTCAGGCGGCCGGAGTTTCCCAACGTGAACATCGACTTGATCGCCGGCATGGTCGGCGAAACGGACGAGAAGTGGCAGGAGACGGTGCGCCGCAGCGCTGGAGCTGGAGCCCGACAGCGTGACGATCTACCAGATGGAACTGCCGTTCAACACGGTGTATTCGCAGGACATCCTGGGCAACCGCATCGAGACGCCCGTGGCCGACTGGCCGGCTAAGCGCGAGTGGGTCGACTACGCCTTCGACCAGTTCGCCGCCGCCGGCTACGCCGTGTCCAGCGCCTACACGATGGTGCGCCATCCCGAGCGCGTGAATTTCAGCTACCGCGACAACTTGTGGCGCGGCAGCGACCTGTTGGCCACCGGCATCGCCAGCTTCGGCCACATCTCGGGCGTGCACTACCAGAACATCGCCGAGTGGGATGGGTACTGCGGCGCTCTGGAGTCCGGCGAGCTGCCGCTGAGCCGCGGCCTGCGGATCACGCCCCGGCAGGCGCTGATCCGCGAGCTGATCCTGCAATTGAAGCGCGGCTATCTGGATTGTGAGTATTTCTCCAGGAAGTTTGGCGTCGACATTGTAGACCAATGGCAATCCGCCTGGGACCAGTACGTCGGCGAAGGCTACGCCACTCTCAACAACGGCCGCGTGGAGCTGACGCGCGCCGGCCTGCTGCGCGTCGACGCCCTGCTGCCGGCGTTCTTCGAGCCGCAATTCCGCGACGTGCGGTACACCTGATCCGTCGCTGCTCTTGCAGCGGCGCGGGCTTTCTGCTCTCTGTGCCGGTTTGCCGTCAGTCACTTCCACTTCCTTCTGCCTGGCGCTTGGCGTTCTTGGCGTCCTTGGCGGTTCAATTTCCCCTGGCCATTGTCCGCCCCCGCCGTCCAACGTGAGCCACCGCGACCCGTGCGCCGCACCGGGTTGTTCTGGAAACTGCTCGCATCGTTCGCGGTGCTCATCGTCGCGGCGATCGCGGTGCTCGCGTCGGTTTTCTCCGGCGCTTACCGTTCGCTCTTGGAGGGTCAGCTCGATGACCGCTTGGCGGCCGCCGCGGTGACGGCTGGCCAGTTGCTCGTCGATCGCTGGCCCACGGCTCCAAGCGACGACTTGCAGGCCCTCGTCGAGCGAGTCGGCAAGGAAGCCGGCGTGCGGCTCACGCTCATCAATCTCGACGGCCGCGTGCTGGGCGATTCCTACGAAGCCGACGTGGCGGCGGTCGAGAAAATGGAGAACCATCGCGATCGCAAGGAATTCATCGACGTGCGCCGCACCGGCGCCGGCGCGGCCACGCGGCTCAGTCCCACGATCGGCAAGCGACTGCGTTATCAGGCCGTCCGCGTCGACAACCCCGCGGGCGAGCGGCTCGGGGTCGTCCGCGCGGCATTTCCGACAAGCGCGGTTGAAACGCAGGTGGCCGGGCTGGCGTGGTGGACCTGGCTGGTCAGCGCCGCGGTCGCCGCGGCGGTCATTGCGCTGGCGTGGTGGGCTCTGGCCGCGCTCACCGAACCGATGCGATCGCTCGCCGCAGCGGCTGACGCGATGATCGCTGGACAAACCGACTTCCGTATGCCGGCGCCGGTCGAAGTCAACGATGAAGTCGGCGCCGTGGCGCGGCGCTGGGCGAAGCGCGTAAGCGACTCGCCCACGGACAGCGCCAGTTGCAGAGCACCAGCCAGACGCAGGCGACCGTGCTGGAGGGCATGGCCGAGAGCGTGATCGCGGTGGACCGCGGCGAGCGGATCCTGTTCGCCAACGCCTCCGCCGGGCGGTCGCTGGGCTTCGACGCGGGCCGCAGCCAGGGCGCCACCCTCCTGGAGGCGGTGCGCAGCCACGAGCTGCGCGAAGCCGTGCGGACGGCGCTCCGCTCGCGGCAGCTTTGCAATCACGAACTGATCTGGCGCGCCGGCGGCCGCCGCACGTTCGACGTGTTGGCCGCCCCCCTTCCGGGCGACCCGCCGCCTGGCGTCGTGCTCGTGCTCCGCGACGTCACCGAGCTGAAGCGGCTCGAGCGGATGCGGCAACAGTTCATCGCCAACGTGTCGCACGAGCTCAAGACGCCGCTCAGCTCGATCAAGGCGTACACCGAGACGCTGCTGGGCGGCGCCAAGAGCGACCCCGAGCACTGCCAGCGGTTCCTCGAGCGCATCGACGAACAGGCCGCCCGGCTCCACGCTCTCATTCAGGACATGCTGAGCCTGGCCCGCATCGAGGCTGGCCAGTCGGCCTTGCAGCCGGCGAACGTGCCGCTGGCCCGGGTGGTGCGCCGTGCGCTGACCGACTACGAGCCGCAGGCCGTGGCGGCCGAGCTCGTGCTGGAGAACCAGGTGGCCGACGACGACATGACGGTGCGGGCCGACGAAGAAGGCCTGCGGCAGATCCTCGTCGAACCTCGTCGACAACGCCGTGAAGTACACGCCGCCGGGGGGCCGCGTGACCATCCGCTGTCGCCGCGACGGGACGTGGGGCGTGATCGAGGTCGTCGACACCGGCGTCGGCGTCGCCGCGGAGCACCACGAGCGGCTGTTCGAACGGTTCTACCGCGTCGACCGCGCCCGCTCCCGCGAGCTGGGCGGCACGGGGCTGGGGCTGTCGATCGTCAAGCACCTGTGCCAGGCGATGGGCGGCAGCGTGTCGGTCCAGAGCGAGCCTGGCAAGGGCAGCACGTTTGCGGTGCGGCTGCCGCTGGCGAGCTAGAGCCCTTGGTTTCGTGGAAGACCCTTTTGCTTTTCTGCGGCGTGAATAGGGGTCCCAAACCTATCGGTTGTCTAAGGATGGTGATGTTGTGAGTGAGGGCCTTCAGGAGCAGGAGTCGGCAGCGACGCCAATAAGTGCGGGCGTTGACGACTTCTCCCGAGAGGCGTTTGATCATGGAGTTGACCGTCTCGACCTGCCACCGTTGGCCATACCGGCTTTGACCAAGATGTCGCTTCATCTGTTTTCGATAACGACCGGCCGGCTCGCGCGCGAAGGTCGGCCGTGGGCGGCGGGGATCAACGACTGGATTCCCAATTCGTCGCGGGCCCACTCGTGATTGGCTTCGCTGTCGAAGCCGGCGTCGGCAAGAATCGTTTTCAACCCCACGCGGGCCTGCGCCGCCGCCACCAGCGGCTTGAAGTCGCCGAAGTCCGGCTGCGGCCCCTGGCTGGCGCGGGCCGCCAAAATGAAGTGACTCGCCGCATCGCAGGCCAAGCCCAACTTCGGATAACGGCGATAGCTCACGCGGCGTTGTCGCCCGTCTTTTCCGGTCATTTTTCGTCGCTGGGCGTAGTACCGGCTCGTGTGCCGCGATTCGAAGCCGCTGGTGTCCACGGCCAGCCGCACGCGACGACGAACGATCTTGGCCTGCTGGGCCCGCCCGACGGTGGTCGACAGCAGGCGGCGGAACGAGCGCGACAACAACAACCGGTCGGCGGCCTTCTGCAGCGTGGTCCAGTGCGGAATCGTCTTCAGACCAATCGCCGCCGCGAGCGAGTCGCCGTCCACCAACAGACCTGTCACGCCGCGGTACGTCAGCCCGTAGAAGTCCTTCAGCACCAAACACGCGAACAACTGGTGCAGCGTGAACTTCTTCGGGCTGAAGCGGTGCGAATACGACGGCAGCGACGCTGCCGCCACCTTCACCGCTTCGACAAGCACCCGCTTCGGACTCTTGCTCGTTGTCATCCATCTCTCTACGAGCACCGAAATACCGTTGTTTAGCTAGCACCGCCACGTTTTCTACTAAGCATTCCTGACACCTTTTTTCTCTCCGCCAACGTGCTGCTGACGGTGCGGTACGTCGTGCCGGAACCGGCGACATCGTAGCGGGCGTGCTGGGCGCCGCGATTGTCGTGGGAATTGCTCGGCGGCGGTCAGGGTAATTTGGCTCTGGGATTTCGCTTTGGAAAGGGCTTTGGAAAAGGTTCCTGACACCTTTCCTTTCTGACACCTTTTCCTTTCGCCATACCAATGATTCAGCTATGGATTATGACGACCCCAAATTCAACGGCAGATTCGACCCAGTGGGGCACTGCATCTATTGTCTGGCTGACAGCGTCCCGCTCTCCCGCGAGCATATCGTGCCATACGCACTTAACGGCGAGTTGGTCCTACCGAAGGCGAGTCTGCCGTCCGTGCCACAGAATCACCGGCTACGAGTTGGAAAGAAATGTGCTGAGGAGCACCTTCCTCAACATAAGGGCCAGGATTGGCATGAAGACGCGCAATCCCAAAAGCCGTCCTCTGCGCTTCACGGTAGAAATCGAGTACCCAGACGGTAGGAAGGAGGAAAAAAGGGTTCATCCGACTAATGCGTACTTGGCTTCATGGATGGCGTAGATTTTGAGTTTGAGGAATTCATGGTCTCGGTAGCCGTAGGCTTGCCGTTTCATAGTTTTGATTTTGTTGTTGGTTCCTTCGAGCGGTCCGGTCGAGATGGGGTGATCGTACCAGGCCAGGATGCCCCAGGCATGGGCGCGGAGCGTCTGGGCGAATTTGTGAAGCATCCGAACGCCGCTGGTTTCGGCTTGGGCGATCCAATCGAGCAGAAAGAGGCGGGCCTCGGCTTCGTCCGCTTGCTCCCAGGCTTCGGCCAGTTGTTCCTTGAGGTAGTAGGCGGTCGCCAAGGGCCGATTGAGCCGCAAGGCTTCTTCCAGACGGGCCGGTTCGTTCCGTTGGGGATCGAGATTCTCGGGTCGTTTCAACAGCAGCCAGCGGGTTCCCTTGAGCACCTGTTTGTGGAGTTGGTCAGTCGCCTCGCGGTGGAGTTCCCGGCGGAGGTCGGAGAGCTTGTCGTTAAAGAGCTTCATCACATGAAACCGGTCGAACACCAACGAAGCCTGGGGCGCATGGGTCGTCACCGCCTCGATGTAGGCGGGCGACATGTCGGTGGCGACCGCTTCGATCTTGGCCCCCGAACTCCGCAGCCGCTTCCAAAACGCCGTGAGCGCGTCGCCCCCTTTGCCTTCGCCGACGTGAACCACCGCCCCGCTCTCCAGGTCGAGCACGACCGTGACGTAGCGATGCCCTTGGCCGACCGAGATTTCATCGACGGCGATCCGCCGCAAGTGCTTCAGCTTGGGCTTGCCGAACCGCCGCTGCAGATCCTGCTTCTGAATCTCCTTGATCACGTCCCAACTGACCCCCAGGTGTTGGGCGACGTCCTTGATCGTCATCAGCCGCGACAGCTCCAAGGCGTAGCGGGCAAACGACTTGGTGTGTCGTCGCCGGGGCTCCGCGAAATTCACGGGCGCCTGGCGAATGACGCCGCAGTCCTGACAGGCGACCCGCGGCACGGGCAGCACCACCGTGACCCGCTTACGGCCGATCGGCAGGCTGTGGAACCGCCGCTCCTTCTCCCCTTTGGGGGCGACGTTCGCCGACCCGCAATTCGCACAGCGGCAACGGTCCAGCGGCTGCGAGACATGCAACACGATCGCCCCCCTCACGAACTCCGTCTTCCCGTAACAATAGCCGCGAATCCCAAAACCGTGGTACAACCATCGCACGGACATGCTGATTCCTCCTGTTTGAAGCCGTTTTCACAACTTCAGACAGGAACAGCATGTCCGCTTTTTTTCAACCCTCGGTACGCTTTAGTCGGATGAACCGAAAAAAGCGTCCCAATGAGCGAATGGCCGGTTGACGAATGGACGCTACCTACATTTACTTTTCAGCCGAGGGCATTAACGCGGATGCCCTTCGATTGGGATTCCGGTTTTGTCGTGATACATAGCAGTGGCGAGAAGCACTTCGACTTTTTCAAGATCGGCGGCCCCGGGACAAAGGTAACGTTTTTCGGCACTTGGTTTCAGTTTGAAGGATTTTGCCGCGTGCTGGCGAAGATCGCTCATTCATATGCCTATGGACTGCTAGGCAGAGAAGGTTTTGAGCCCTGCCTAGTGCCATTCATTCACGCTAAAAATGGCTGCACCTACGACGACTGCACGTTTTTCATTGGCAATGATCCAGTGCCGACAGAACCCGAGGATTCGGCTGTCAGAATCGACCTGGACGAGACGCAGGGAGTAGACGGCCAAATGTGGCTATGCGCAGGATTCGGCTTTTGGGATACGCCGGAGCGCCGTCATACGTTGTCATCGTCGGCCAGCGCCGCGGCGACAAGTTCCTTGGCCTCAAGCGCCGCAGATACACCCAGCCTATAAAGCTCCTGCGCACGGGTAGCGATTCCCACGTTCCCAGGTTATTGGGTCCGCCCGGGTCGAGACGTTCCAGCGTTTCGTAGAGTCGTCGGGCAAGCTCCGTCACAGCATCCTTTGCTTCACTCACGGCTCACCCCCTTCCCTTCGGGGTGGCCGCAAAACTGCCAACTCGCAAACCGAACACTACCCGCAAATGGACATCTGGAAGCCATCTGAAGAACTCTCGCGACAGCTTGCCGCAAAGCCGAAATTCTCCCTGTCTGACTTGAAGGCAGAAGTGACTGCGCCAAGTACCGATCAGATAGCCTTTGCGATGTTCGTATTCATCGCAGACAAGATAACGAAGGGTGAGCCAGTCAATGAGCCCATGACGAACTATTTTTTGGGCCACCAGATACTTCGCTTTTACCTTGGGGATGCCTGGGTCGAGGCGAATGTCTTTGACGACAAGCCAGGCAGAGAATTGGCACCAACAAGGCCGCGCGTTTTTGAAAAGTGACTTCTCGAATAACGAGGACAACTTTCGGCATCAGCACCGCGTAATTGAACTTGCCGAGTCGATATACAACCTTCAGCACATACCCGGCATCGACCAGCGAATGGCGTTGCTGGAGCATGAGAACCTACTTGCTTTGTTTGCCGAACTCCAATGCGCTAGGATCATGGCGACGCCGCAAAGCCAGTTGCGATTCATCACGCCAACGGGAGTTAATCAAAGCGATTACGACGCGGAAATCACGACCCCAGCAGGCCGGACTCTGTGCTGCGAAATTAAGGCCAAGAATGAGGCGCACTGAGTTAAGCGAACGGGCTGTAAGAAACACAATTGAGGGGGCACGAAAACAGCTTCCTAAGGACAAGCCCAGCATGGTCTGGATTACGATTCCCGAGAAATGGTCGACGCAACCCGGCGCCAAAGGCTGTCGTCGACAAGGCTGTTATCGCTTCCCTGCGACAAACCAATAGACTGGTTGCTGTTCACGTGGCCTTTGAGGTTTGGGAAGCCGTCGACTCGGGTAGGCTCATTCAGTTTCGATTTACCACAGCCCTGAATACCCGAAGCAGTTTCTATCAAAAGGATGTCGAAGCGGCGATTGACGAGTTTGGAAGCAGTAAACGACCGGAGTGGTACACCATAGACGAGATCGTTAGGGTGTTCTTTTCTAAGTTCGTCGATTTCGTCAGCGCAAAGATGGCTAACGAAGCCTAAGCCCCTGGCCGGCACCGTTTGCCGCCAGCTTCGCTAGGTCCGAATCCGAGAAAAGGTCGCTGCTGAAAGCGCGGCCAATTCGATCAAGTAGCGGGTTTGATTCTGAGAGTGCCTTAAAGCGGAAATTTGCGACGGAGGAGACTTTAAGCCGCTTCTGAATCCACCGGCCACTCCGGGAGCGGACGAGCAGGCGCACACGGTCGCCCGCAACCTGAAGAACGTAGGCAAGCTTACGCAGGGCACCGGCGATACAGAGACGGCGACGTTGCACGCAACGACTCGATGGGAAGGGTCAGTCACGGCTGCCCCCTTCCCCACGGGGTGGCCGCAAAACTGCCAACTCGTAAACCGAACACGACCCCTTAAAAATCCCTTAACAATTCCTTCACAATCCCCCGCTAGACTGCCGGCCACAGGGGGAACGCCTCGGGCGCCCACACTTCGCAAGCGGCGTGGTTTATCGCATGGCTACGATCGGCGCTTCGCGGCCGACGGTGGGTCTGGCGCTGGGGGCGCTGGTCGCCCTCGCGGCGTTGGGGTGCGGCGAGACGAAGGTCGTTACCGTCGACGGGTCCAGCACCGTGCGGCTGATCTCGGCGGCGGCGGTCGAGACTTTTTACGCGGCCGACCAGTCGGTCAACGTCGTCGTGAGCGAGGCGGGGACCGGCGGCGGCATGAAGAAGTTTGCCGCCGGCGAGATCGACATTTGCGACGCCTCGCGGCCCATGACGGCCCAGGAGGCCGCGGCGTGCGACGCGGCGGGGATCGACTTCGTGCGGTTCGAGGTGGCGTACGACGGGCTGGCGGTCGTGGTCAACCCGCAGAACACGTGGTGCGATTCGCTCTCGGTCGAGCAGCTCAAGACTATCTGGCGCAAGGAAAGCGTCGACACGATCATGAAGTGGAGCGACGTCGATCCCGATTGGCCGGCGGTGGCGTTCAAGCTCTATGGGCCGGGGGAGGACTCGGGCACGTTTGATTACTTTACCGAGGTGATCAACGGGCAGGCCAAGAGCGGGCGGCGCGACTACTCGCCCAGCGAGAGCGACAACGCCCTGGTGACGGGCGTGGCGGGGGACAAGGGCGCGCTGGGGTATTTTGGCTTCGCCTACTACGACATGAACCGCGACAAGCTGAAGCTGCTGGCCGTCGACTCCGGCGGCGGGCCGGTGCAGCCGAGCCCCGAGACGGTGCGCGACGGCACGTACACGCCGCTGTCGCGGCCGTTGTTTATTTACGTGCGGCGGTCGTCGCTGGAGAAGCCGGAGGTGGTGAAGTTTGTGAAGTTCTATCTCGACCACGCGGCGGAACTGGCGCCGCAGGTGGGATATGTGGCTGTGCCGGAGGAAGTGGGGAAGAAGAATCAGGAAGTGCTGGCCGAGGCGCTGAAGGCAGCGCCGAAACGAATCGGGGAATAAGAGAAACACACGGAGGCACTGACGACACAAAGAGAAAAACGCGGAACTGACGGGATAACAGGATTGTCAGGATCGACAGGATGAATGCCTTGGGATCTTACTCCTGTAAATCCTGCTCATCCCGTTATCCTGTCAGTTCATTTTTCCATTCCGATCGCTCCAAGTCCTCGGCGCCTCCATGGTCATTTGAATTGGCTAGCTGAACGACAAGAATACTCGCAAATCCATGTCCACCGTTTCACCTACTCATACGCCTGCGACTTTGGCCGCTCCGCGCGGGGGGCGGCGGTGGATTGAGCATGGGATGCATGGGGCGCTGGGGTTGTGTGCGCTGGTGAGCGTGCTGACGACTGTGGGCATCGTGGCGGTGCTGCTCGTGGAGTCGCTGGAGTTTTTTCGGCATGTGTCGGTCGTTGAGTTTTTGACCGGGACCGTGTGGTCGCCCAAGGCGGAGCCGGCGCAGTTCGGAATCTGGCCGCTGTTTTGCGGCACGTTTCTGGTGGCGCTGGGGTCGGGCGTGATCGCCGTGCCGCTGGGGTTGGGGGCGGCGATTTACCTGAGCGAGTACGCGACGCCGCTGGTGCGCGACATCGTCAAGCCGCTGCTGGAGATCTTGGCCGGGATTCCTTCGGTGGTGTTTGGGTATCTGGCGATCGTGTTTGTGTCGCCGATTGTGCGCTCGCTGTTTCCGGGGGCCGACATTTTTAACGCCGCCAATGCGAGCATCGTGGTGGCGATCATGATTTTGCCGACCATCGTGTCGCTGAGCGAGGACGCGCTGCGCTCGGCGCCGCGGTCGCTGCGCGAGGGGGCCTACGCGCTGGGGGCCACCAAGCTGGACGTGACGGTGGGCGTGGTCGTGCCGGCGGCGCTGTCGGGCATCGTGGCGTCGTTTTTGTTGGCGATCGCCCGCGCGGTGGGCGAGACGATGGCGGTGACGCTGGCCGCGGGGAAGCGGCCGCAGCTTACTTTCAACTTTCTGGAGAGCATCCAGACGATGACCGCGTATATCGTCGAGACCACCAAGGGCGACACGCCGCGGGGCACGCTGGGGTACCAGACGATTTTCGCGGTCGGGCTGACGCTGTTTTTGATGACGCTGGCGCTGAACGTGCTCGCGCAGTGGGTGCTGAAGCGCATGCGGCAGAAGTATGAATGAGGAGGAGTTGCGAGTCGTGAGTTGCGAGTTGCGAGTTCGGAGGGATGGCTTGCAGTTCTTTACTCGCAACTCGAAACCTGCGACTCGTAACCCGTAACTCGCAACTTGACATGAACTCGCCCGCTCAACGCCGGGGCCGACCGTACGCCAAGCTGGCTAGCGCCGCGTTCGCTTGGGCGTGCGCGGCGTGCACCTTCGCGAGCGTCGGGGTGCTGGGCCTCTTGTTGTGGCAGGTCGTGTGGTATTCGTGGGGCTGGCTCGACTGGCAGTTCCTCACCAGCTTCGACTCGCAACTGTCGCCCCTAAAAGCCGGCGTGCGGTCGGCGCTGGTCGGCAGCGTGTATCTCATCGGGTTGACGGCGCTGATGACCGTGCCGATCGGCGTGGGCGCGGCCATTTACCTCGAAGAGTACGCCACGCAGAGCCGGTGGCGGTCGGTCATCCAAACCAACATCGCCAATCTCGCGGGCGTGCCGTCGATTGTGTACGGCATCTTGGGGCTGGGATTGTTCGTGCGCGGCATGCGACTGGGGTCCGGAGTGCTGGCCGGGGCGTTGACGCTGACGCTGGTGGTGCTGCCGATCGTGATTCTCGCCACGCAGGAGGCGCTGCGGGCGGTACCCAACACGATTCGCCACGCCTCGTACGCGCTGGGGGCCACGCGGTGGCAAACCGTGTGGCGGCAGCTGTTGCCGGCGGCGCTGCCGGGGATTTTGACGGGCGTGATATTGGCGTTGGGTCGGGCGCTTGGCGAGGCGGCGCCGTTGGTGGCGATTGGCGCGGCGGGTTACGTCATGTTTGTTCCCCACAGTCTGGTGGACAAGTTTACGGCCCTGCCCTTGCAGATTTACAATTGGACCGAGAACGCCCAGCAGGATTTTCACCACGTGGCCGCGGCGGGCATTGTGGTGCTGCTGGCGGTGCTGGTGACCATGAACGGGGCGGCCGTGTTCGTGCGGCAGCGGCTGGGACGACGGATTCGGTGGTAAGGAGGCCGCGTACAATCTCCTGATGACGGCCCTGGACGAGTTCGCCAAAATGATGACTGAAGTCACCTCCCAACCTCCGACGTCGCGGCTTCCCCTGCCGCGGTTTGAAACGACGCCCGACATGCGCACGGTCGACGACCTCCTGGAGCGGCCGCAAAAGGTCGTGGCCTCGCATGTCAACTTTTTCTACGGCGAGCAGCAGGCGCTGTACGACGTCTCGCTGTCGATGCCGCAGAACTGCGTGACCGCGCTGATCGGGCCTTCCGGGTGCGGCAAGAGCACATTCCTGCGGTGCCTCAATCGCATGAACGACATGATCGAGGGCACGCGCTTTGAGGGGCAGATTCTGCTGGACGACTTCGACATCTACCGCCCGCGGACCGACGTGGTGGAGCTCCGCAAGCGCGTGGGGATGGTGTTTCAAAAGTCCAACCCGTTTCCCAAGTCGGTCTACGACAACGTGGCCTATGGTCCGCGCGTGGCCGGGTTGAAGGGGCGGGCGGCGCTGGACGAGATCGTGGAAAAATCCTTGCAGCGGTCCGGCCTGTGGGACGAGGTGTCCGACCGGCTGGGCGAGTCGGCGCTGCAGCTCTCCGGCGGTCAGCAGCAGCGGCTGTGCATCGCCCGGGCGCTGGCCACCGATCCCGACGTGCTGCTGATGGACGAGCCGGCTTCGGCCCTCGACCCCAAGAGTACGGCGCGGATTGAGGACCTGATTTTTGAGCTGAAGGACTCGTACACCATCGTCATCGTAACGCATAATATGCAGCAGGCGGCCCGCGTGTCCGACAAGACGGCGTTTTTCTACGAGGGCCATCTCGTGGAGGCGGGCGCCACGACGGACATGTTTACCAAGCCCCGGCAAAAGCAGACGGAGCAGTACATCACGGGGCGGTTTGGATAACAAATGACCAATGACCAAGTCCCAATGACCAATGTAAGAGTTCTTACTTTGAGTCCGTCATTGGTCATTGGTCATTGGGGAATTGGTCATTGAGCCATGTCTATTCACCTGCAGCGTGACCTGGAGTTGCTTGAGCAGAATCTGCTCAACCAATCGTCGATGGTTGAGCGGATGGTGTATCGGTCGGTGGAGTCGCTGCGCGAGCTGCGGGCCGATATCGCGCAGGAGGTGCTCGCCAGCGAAGAGACGGTCAACTATCGCGAGGTCGAGATCGAGGAAGAATGCCTCAAGATTCTCGCGCTGCACCAGCCCGTGGCGGTTGATCTGCGGCGGGTGGCCACCGTGCTCAAGATCAACGGCGACCTGGAGCGAATCGCCGATCTGGCGGTCAACATTTGCGAACGGACGTACAGCCTGATTCTGCACCCTGACTTTCAGATGCCGCAGCACCTGGACCAGATGGTCGACGCCGCCATCTCGATGGTTCGCGATTCGCTCGACGCCTTTGTGCGGCTCGACGTGGCCGCGGCTCGCGAGGTATGTCTGCGCGACGACATCGTCGACGACTTAAACCGCCAGGTGATCTCCGATATTTGTGCGCTGGTCGAAGCCGACCCAAGCAACATGGAGCCGGCGCTGCACTTCTACTCCGCGTCGCGGCACGTGGAGCGGATCGCCGATCACGCGACGAACATTTCTGAAGACGTCATTTACCTAGTGGACGGGGAAATCGCCCGGCATCGCCATGACGGCATTACTCTCTGAACCGGTTGCTGCTGATCGTCGGTTGCCGCGGGCTACCGCCAAGGCGCGGGTGCTCGTCGTGGAGGACGACGCCTCGCTGGCTGAGGTGCTCGATTACAACTTGTGCCAGGAAGGCTACGACACCCAGGTGGCTCGCGACGGCCAGCAAGGGCTGCGCGAGATTCGCTTGCGGGCGCCCGACCTGGTGGTGCTCGACCTGATGCTGCCGATGATCGAGGGCCTCGAGGTTTGCCGGCTGCTGCGGGCCGACCCTGCCACGCGCGACGTGCTGGTGCTGATGCTGACGGCGCGGTCCGAGGAGTCCGACGAACTGGTGGGCTTTTCCGTGGGCGCCGATGACTATGTGACCAAGCCGTTCAGCGTGAAAGTGCTCTTGGAGCGGATCAAGGCGCTGTTGCGCCGCAAGCAGCAAGGCGCCCTCGATCGCGACGTGCTGGTGAGCCAGGGCCTCATGATCGACCGCCGCCGCCACCGGGCCACCGCGGGCGACCGGGCGCTCGATCTCACCCCCAGCGAATTTGGCCTGCTGGCGGCGCTGGTGCGGCAACCGGGCCGGGCGTTTTCGCGGGCGGAGCTGATCGACGTCGCCCTCGGCGACGACGCTCTGGTGCTGGAGCGCACGATCGACGTACATATCCGCGCGCTGCGGAAGAAGCTGGACATGCATGCTGAGCTGGTCGAAACGGTGCGCGGCGTGGGGTACCGCTTGCGCGACCCGGCTGACGCCGTGGCGACTTAAAGCGCGGATGCGTCCCCCCTCCCGCTCCGACTGCCAGCGCCTCGACGCGACGGCCTTGCGCCTGGGGCTATACGCTGGAGGGTTTATACATCCTCGTCGTGTATGAAACAGATCGACGACGACACAATTCGCGTGGTGACGGCTTACGAAGTCCCCGAACCCCGTTAGGCTTTTCGTATGGGCAACGAACTATAGCGTGAATTCCGCGATCGCCGTTTGACGCCCGACGAAGTCGCGGCCGACAACGAAGTGCGCGAAAAGGTGCAGCATGAGTTTCCCCCAAACGTTTCGCCGACAGGCAGACAGAATTCGCCGCTTAGCGAGCTGTTGCGTCAATCAATTCGCGAAAGCAACAAGTCGGTCGCTGAGATTTCCGCCTAGTCTGGCGTTTCTTCAGTTCTGGTCGCCCATTTTCTGTCAGGAAAACGCGACATTCACATGACGACGGCCGACAAGTTGGCTCTATCTCTCGGCCTGCAAGTATCGGCAAGCTGAGAGCCCCTGCCGCGACTGGGAAGACACAAACATCGCCTGTCGCGCCGCGATCTAGCTCCCACGGCGCCCTTCCTTCGATGAGGATTAGAGAGGCGTTCCACACCCCGCAATGCTCTCATGCTGAGGCCGCTCGCCTCGCTTGTCCCCCTATGATGAATCGCGTCAACTTGTCATTCTTTTGAGGCCCTTGCCGACAAGCGTCCTGGCCCGACTTCAAGACATCGATGCCGTGTGAAGCCCATCTGACATCGCATAGCTGCCCCGAGTTGCTATAATGAATGCGCCTTGACGACTATTCGTCTGCGGGAACTTCCTCCATGAGCGCCACCATTCCTGCCCCCACTGATTGGGTGGAAGCCGTCGGCGAACTTCGCTTCCCGTCGAAGGCCGACTTGCGCCTCCAGCGGCTCATGGATCGCAATAACGACGGCGCGCTGTCGCCACCGGAGCGCGAGGAGCTGGAGGCACTTGTCGAACTGAGCGAGCGTTTGTCGCTGGTCCGCGCCGAGGCTTTACAACTTCTTGGCCGCGGACCGCAATGAGCTTGTGCGCCACGGCCCGCCCCTTGGCGGTTAGGCCGACGACTTGATTGAATCGCTTGATGGTCCCTGGAATTGCACCCTACGATTGAGAATGGGAGATCAATGTATCATGCCACACACGCCGAGACGCCTCCGATCAGGCCGGTGGTTCCCATCGAGTTTGCCGGCAAGTGGATTGCCTGGACGCTGGACGGGTCCTGCATTGTCGCCCATGGCGAGACGTTGGAAGAATGCGAGCAGGCGGCGCTGCGAGCCGGCGAGACTGATCCGAGGTTTGAGAAAACGCCCCGCGCCGACGTGCGTATCATCGGGGCCGCCAGGTGATATTTCCTTACGCTCGATACGCGGTCGACCCTGCCGCGTCTTCTGGACGCCCGTCTGAACGCCAGGATAAACTATAGCAATGACCTTTCACGCAGATGCCATCTATGAAGGCGGGGTGCTTCGCCCGCTCGTTCCCCTGGACCTCAGGGAGAACGAGGTGGTGTCGCTGTCAATTTGCACAGCCGCCGAACAAGGCTTGTCGTCCGAGAACGAAGCCGCACGGCAACGCAGCATCGTGTTGGCCCATGTGGCCAAGGTGGAGGCGAGATCTGACGAAGCCCCCCAAGACGGCTTGTCGAATCGCGATCACGACCGCCTGATCTACGGCAACTAAGATACTCTTCGTAGATACGGGCGCTCGGTACGCACTTACCACGCCGTCAGATCCGGACCACGAGCGAGCGAAGCAGGTTCTGGCAGGGAACGTCGAGCCCCTCGTCACTTCCGATTACGTGGTCGACGAGTTGCTCACGTTATTCATTGTCCGAGGCAACAAACCAGCCGGTATTGAATGGCGACATGAGGTACTTGATCAGGGCGCGATGCGCGTTGAAAAAGTAAGCTGGGAGGACTTTTCCCATGCCTTGCAGATTTACGAGAACTTTGCTGATAAGGCGTGGAGCTTCACGGACTGCATGAGTTACGTGCTCATTGAACGGCTAAAGATTCGTACTGCTTTCTCTTTCGATCAGCACTTTCATCAGTTTGGCACGGTGACTGTTCTGCCGGCGCAATAATGATTCAGTCGCCAAACCGTGCGGCGGTGCGCATCCCCTCAAGTCAAAAGTCGCGAAATTCGTCGATCTTGCATCGCGGCAGGGCTTGTTGAAGGCGCTTCATCTCATCCGTCGTCACACCGGTCGCTTCACCGCCGGCGCTGAATAAACTTGGAACGAATCCCTGGTTCTGCATCCGCGCCACAATCAGTCTGCGCAACTTCGGCGACTTCGCGAATTGGACCAGGCCCTTAAACGTTACTCGCGTGCCATACAAGTCAATCTTTTCCAGGTGGGGCAGGGTTGCCAGTTCCGCGATGGCATCATCGTCGACGAGCGTGTTCGTTAGGTACAACCGTCTTAAGTTTGTAAGTGCCGCCAGATTTCCGATTCCGACGCCAGAAATGCGTGCCCCTAACAAATCGAGCGCCTCTAAAGAATTGAGGCCCGAAATGCCTAGCATGTCATCGTCATTAAGGTGCGAGTGAAGAAGCCTAAGTTCTCGCAAGTTTTTGCAGTTGGCGAGATAAGCGATTCCCTTTCCCGTGATGTGCGTCGACGCTAGCTCAAGACGCTCAAGGTCTGGGAGGCGAGCTATGACGGCCATACCTCTGTCTGTAATCTGTGGGCTAGCAATCGCCAATGATCTCAATACGTTGTTTCCCTCTAACGCGGCGATTCCAGCATCGCTGATCCGCTGGCTGGAAAGGTCCAACAATTGGAGCCGCGGCAAGTGACCAAAAGATCGAATCGCTTCGTCACTGACTGACTTGTCGCAAATCTCGAGGCCGGTTAATCCCTTAATATCTACCAAGCGCGCGACCATGGCGTCGTTGACTGCGACATAGACAAGGACCAGCTGCTCCAGATTCGGCAGACGGGCTAATTGCGCCGCCAGTTCGAGCTCTTTTCCCTGACTGCCTCGAAGAACATTTACAGACACAACGCTGTGAAAATAATCCACGCCCAAGCGGTTCAGCGCAAAGTCTGGCACCCAGGACTTCGCCTTAGGATCGCTGCGCGGCCGCCAGGCAATCGGATCGCGGTCGACTCGCTGATAGGAGTAATCTAAAAAGACTTCATCCGCGTTCCGACGGATCTCGACGACCGCGTCACGCTGCTGTTGTGCAGCGTGGATCCACCAGCCGAGCCAACCAGCAACGCCGATCCACGCGATCAGCAGACTGCGCAGACTGAATCTGAACCAACGACGCGGTCTTTTCCGTGGGCCGCTCATATTTCCAACATATTGATTGCCCCGGCGGACCTCGGCGTGACCTTGCGTCGTCAAATTGAGCACTAACGAACTGGCATGCCAAGCTTGATGCTGCGTTTTAGGAAAGGCTTCCCATTCGCCCGCTCTGGAAATCGGCGTACGCCTGGTGGATTTCCTCGCGGGTGTTCATCACGAACGGGCCCTGGGCGACGATCGGCTCGTCGATCGGCTCGCCGGCCAGGAACAGCAGCTCGGCGTCTTCGTCGCACTCGACCGTCACGCCGGCGCCTTGGCGCTCGAAGACCGCCAGCTCGCCGGACGCGGCTGATTGCGAACCGTTGATGCGAACGGCCCCGCGGCGCACCGCCAGGGCGGCGAAATAGCCGTCGCGCACGGGAATCTCGGCCGTCACGCCGGCAGCGAGTCGCACGTCCCAGACATCGAGGGGCGTGAAGGTCTGCGCCGGTCCGCGCACGTCTTGAAACTGACCGGCGATGACGCGCACCGATCCTGTGCCGCCGCCGAGATCGACCACCGGAATCTGCTTTGCCAGGATCTCTTGGTATCGCGGCTGCGACATCTTTGCCTCGGCCGGCAAGTTGACCCACAGTTGCATGATCTCGAACAGCCCGCCGCGACGCGAGAATTCGGGCGTGTGGAACTCCTGATGTACGACGCCGCTGGCGGCGGTCATCCACTGGACGTCGCCGGGGCCGAGGCGCCCGAGGTTGCCCGCCGAATCGCCGTGGGCCAGTTCGCCTTGGTACACAATAGTCACCGTTTCGAATCCGCGATGCGGATGCTCGCCCACGCCGCGCTCGTGCTCGCCGGGCGGGAATTCATACGGTCCCGCGTAGTCGAGCATCAGAAAGGGACTGATTTCGGCGGTGAAGCTCAGCGGCCCAAACAAGCTCCGCACCGGGAAGCCGTCGCCGACCCAGTGGGGCGAGACGCCGCGGATGACTTCGCGCAAGGCTTTCATGGCTTCCCCCGCCGCTGCCGCTGGCGGCTGGAATTAAGGAGCGAAACGGAATCAACAAAAGTATACGAAACGGCTGGCGGAAAAGTTCGCGACAGCGCGAAGGGCTCACGGCTGGCCGCCGGAGATGTTGACGCCGGGGGCGACTTCTTCGACAGGGCCGCCTTCGACCGGAGCCGACTGGTCGTAGCATGGCTCGGCGAAGGGACGGCAGCAGCCGCAGTACCTCAGGAGCACGCTGAAATTGAAGCCGCCGCGGACGCTTGGGCAGCGGATAGTGTCGTAGTACCACTGCATGACGTGCACGTGGTTGGACCTGGCGAGATTGACCGTGCCGCGAATCGGCGTGGCGCCACGGACGATGTAGTTTTGCACGCCGGGGTAATCGACATGAGCCCCATACCCGCTAGCGCCGGGCGACCAGTAGTTCTCGACCACGCACGCGTGGCACTGTGGGCGCAGCTCGTCGAAGATTTGCTCGTGGTAGTTCTCAGGAGCATCGAGCAGCGTGAGTTGGGCAAACGGCCCCAGGTCGCTCAAACACACGGCAGCTTGGGAAGTCACGATCGTACCGAGGCTGTGACCGATGATCTGCGTGCGACAAGGAATCACGCCTCGCGCGCGGAGGGCGGCGGCCATCATGCAGCCTTGCTCTTTGCCAATCCGCAGGGGCTCGTCGTGAAGGGCGTGGACGCGGACGCCGTTCCAGTCCCAACTCAAGATGTTGTAACTGTCGCCGCAACGGCACTTGATCGCCGCCGCCGCCGAAGGCCCGAACGTGCAGCGAATCTTGTTGGGCAGCGGGTTCCAGCCGTGCGTGATGACAATGGTGGGCTTGCACGGGTCGATGGGGTCGCACGGATGGGCGCCGCAGGAGTAATTCAACAGCACGCCCATGCGGCCGTTGCCGCCCTTTTGCAGCACGGCGGTGTTGAGGCCGCAGCCGGCGGTCAGCGCCGAGGCGAGCAGTGCGAGCGCCAACAACCAGCGCGAGTTGAATCGCATCCGTGCGTTCCGGGAAGGGGCAGGCAGGCGACGGCGGGAACGGCGGCGCGGGAGTTTGCCGGTTGGTCAAATTCTGCCGCTGGCATGGCAAGCCGCGGGCGCGCAGCGTCAAAGAGGATATCGGCTGTGGTCGCCGACTGGCTGAAACTTGCGCTTGCGGGAGACGTCTTCGACGCCGAGTTGCAGTCATTTGGCGAGTGTAATCGGCGTCGGAGACGCCTCCCACACTAGAGCGTTGCTACGCCAACTCCGCGGCGTAGGCGTGCAGGGCCGCGTCGTCGCCGGTGTGCCAGAACAGGACTGTCTCGTTTGGGGAAAAGGCGCCTCGTCGCACGAGGTCGATCATGGCGCCCGCCGCCCGGGCGGTGTATACGGGGCCGACGAGAATCCCTTCGGTGCGCGCCATCAGGTGAATGGCGTCGCGTTCGAGATCGCCCAGCACGCCGTAGCCGCCGCCGAGGTAGTCGTAGTTCGTGGAAAAGTCGCCGACGGAAAGCTGCTCGCCGCATTGCAGCAGAGCGGCGGCGCCGCGGGCGATCTCGCACACTTCGGCGAGAAACCCCTGGCCCTCCGGACTGTCGGGCGGCTGATCGATGCTGATGGCGGTGATCTTGCCGGTGAATTTGGTCAACCGACCTCCCAATACAATCCCTGCCTGCGTTCCGCCTGAACTTGTGGCGAAAATCACGTGATCGACAACCCGCTGCTGCTTCTCGAGCTGGTCGACGAGCTCGAACATGGCCGCTACATACCCGACGGCGCCCAGCGGCGTGGACCCGCCGATGGGAATCACGTACGGTTTGCGGCCCGCGGCGCGCAGCTCGTCAGCGAGCGCCTGCATGCGCCCCGTTCGGTTGGCTTTGGGAGTCCAGTGAATCGTGGCGCCCAACAGGCAGTCGAGCAGCAAGTTGCCCGCCGGGGGCTGCGGCACGCCGCCGAGGACGAGGTGACACTGTAGCTGGGCGACGGCCGCGGCCGCCGCGGTCTGCCGACAATGGTTCGACTGCGGGCCGCCGGCGGTGATGACTGTGTCGCACTGCTGCCCGAGGGCTTCGGCGATGAGGTATTCGAGCTTCCGCGTCTTGTTGCCGCCGCCTGCCAGGCCCGTGAGGTCGTCTCGCTTCACCATCAGCCGTGGCCCGCCGAGCTCACGGGCGAGGTTCGGCATGTCATCCAGCGGCGTCGGCAGCTTGGCCAGCGGCGTGCGCGGCAAGTGGGTGATCGTCTTGGCAGTCCGCTCATTTCTTGTGCTGGCGGTCTTGGTCATATTTATCCTTGCGGCTGATTCCCTTCTGGACATCCTCGGGCTCACGCGTGCGCGGCTCGACCTCGCAGGTGTCGGTGTCGCGGCCGCCTTCGCGCAGCTTGCGGCGCGAGTCGGCGGCAAGTTTTTCGTAGTCTTTGCGCATCAGATCGAGGTCTTTGTCTTCCATTTCCTCCAAATCCAACAGCGCATTGTGGGCGCCATCGATGGCTCGAATGAGTTCGTCGAGCTTGATGTGCATGGCCGCCGTGTCGCGGTTTTGCGTGTTCTGGATGAGGAAGACCATCAGGAAGGTGACGATCGTGGTGCCGGTGTTGATTATGAGCTGCCAAGTGTCGCTGTAGCCGAACACTGGACCGGTGACCGCCCAAACGACGATGACGGCGACCGCGAGTACGAAAGTCAACGGCGCTCCGGTGGCGCGGGAAGCCCACTTGGCGAAGACGGTAAACAGGTGCTTGAGCGACTTCATCATTTATTCCTGGTGAGCGGGGTGGTCCGCAGCGCGAGCTTCCACCCGCGCCATTTCGCCCCACTCGGCGTCGAATTCCTGGCGACACTTGGGGCATCGCACGGTGCGCCCCAGGAATTCTTGGGGCACGCCGTTGGCGTGTTGACAATGCGGACAAGCGATGCGAAACCGCAGAGCGCGCTCGGCGCCCGCGGGCAGCGATTCGGCCGGGCAATCTTTGAAGTCGACGTCGTCGGCTTCCAGCGTCGCCAGTTGCTCGATCGACAGATGACTCACCGCCGCGATCCGGTTGGCTTGGCGGCGAATGGAGTCCTCGAACAAGTTGCGGACAGTCCGGCCGTTGCCGAACCGCCGATCGCGAAGCTCGTAGAGTCGCGCCAGACCCCGCATGACCTTTGCCCGGGTCGCCGGACCCAATGAATACCGCGAGGTTTGGCAGAGCTGGCCAAAGATGCGCGCCAGCTCCAGCGGCGTGTAGTCGGCAAACGTCAGGTGACGGCTGAAACGCGACTCGAGGCCGGGATTCGAGCTCAACAGTTGCGACATTTCGTCGGGGTAGCCGGCCAGGACGACGACCAGGCGGTCGCGGTCGTCTTCCATGCGTTTTAGCAGAGTCTGCACTGCCTCGTGCCCGTAGGGGTCGTCGCCGTCTTCGTGGATGAGCGTGTAGGCTTCGTCGATGAACAGGACGCCGTCGATCGCTTCGTCGATCCTCTTGTGCGTCTTGGGTCCTGTCTGGCCGGCGTACTCGGCGACCAGGCCGCTGCGATCGGTCTCGACGAGATGCCCCTTGGCGAGCACGCCCATGGCGCCGAACAGTCGGCCCAGGATGCGGGCCACCGTCGTCTTGCCGGTGCCGGGGTTGCCGCCGAAGACCATGTGCAGGCTGAGTGGCGTGGCGGGCATGCCGGCCGCGGTGCGCTTGGCCTGCACCTTCAGGAAGTTGGCCAGCGTATGCACTTCCTGCTTGATCTCGGCTAGGCCAATGAGCCGATCCAGCTCGACCATCACGTCGGCGAGCGCTTCGCGCGCGGCCGGGGCGGCGGGCGACTTCTCTGGGCCGCGCCGCATCGCGGGCAACTCGTCGGACGTGCTGAAAATCTTTTCGATGGCTTGCGTGCCGGCCTGCTCGGCGGCGGCGCGCTGGCTTGGCTCGTCGATGGGGATCGGCCTGAGGTGCAGGTGCAACTCATCTTGAATGCCTTTGATGCGAGCCGCTTCGACGTCCTTGATGGGCCCGTCGACGCGCGCGATCAGGTTGGCCAGACGGACGACGATGGTTTCCAATTGACCGACCCGGTCTCGCAGCACCACGATCTGGTCGAAGGGCCGCACCAGGGCGTACCATTTGAGCGTGGCGGCCTTCGCGAGCATGGCGCCGATGGCCTCGCGAAGCTGGTCGTCGGCCAGTCGCTTATTCCACAGATGCAGGATCAACTCGACGGCCAGGGCCACCTCGTTCTTGCTCCAGCCGCGGTCGGCCTCGCAGATCGAGACGAACACTTTCACCGCCAGCGCGCGGTGGAGGTCGTCCATGAGCGCGACGAATTGCTCGGCCGGTCGATCGAGCAACTGCACGTGCTGTTGCGCCGCCAGTTCGCCGCTGGAGACGTACAGGTCGCGGCACTGAGTGAGCAGCTCGCGAAATTGGGCCGAAACGTCGGATACATCGCTGGCGGACATGCGGCTAATTATGGGCCACGGCGCGGGCGAGGCAAGCGACGGCGCGGGGGCCGCAGTGCCACACTCGCCGGAACTTGCCGCGACGGATACAATCCTTGGCTCCCATGCGGCCGGCGAAGCGTTCTCCCCCGCAAGCTAGACTTGCCTATTGCCATGCTTGAATTCCTTCTCAACCTGGACGATCACCTGAGGGAATTCGTCTGGCGCCACGGGCCGTGGATTTATGGCCTCTTGTTCTTGATCGTGTTCGCCGAAACGGGCCTGGTGGTGACTCCCTTTCTGCCGGGGGATTCATTGCTATTCGCCGCGGGGGCGATGGCGGCGCAGGGCGTGCTCAACGTCTGGCTGCTGTTGGGCTCGCTCGCGGTGGCCGCCGTGCTGGGTGATGCGGTGAACTACTCGATCGGACATTTTGTGGGGCCGCGGATCTTCAAAGCCGAGGACCGCGCGAGCTTCTGGCACCGGGTGCTCAATCGCGACCACCTGATGAAGGCGCACCAATTCTTCGAGCGGTACGGCGGAAAGGCGGTGGTGCTGGGCCGGTTCGTGCCGATCGTGCGGACGTTCGTGCCGTTCGTCGCCGGGTGCGGATCGATGTCGTATCCGCAGTTCGCGTTCTACAACGTCGTCGGCGGCCTGGCGTGGGTGTCGCTGTGCACGGGGGCGGGCTACGGATTTGGCAACATGACCGTCGTGAAGGACAATTTCGAGCTGGTGGCGATCGGCATTGTCTTTGTGTCGCTGCTGCCGCTCTTGTGGGGCTATCTCATCAGCCGGCTGGGGCGAGCGTCGGGGGAAAAGTCGGCGGTCGAGGTGGAGTGACCGGCGCGCCCTTTGCGGGTGCGTCGTGGCGGCGGCGCGGGACGGGGAGTATACGCAGGCGGCCTAATCGCTCGCGCGGGAATTTGGATTTATGATTAAGACGGGCGAGCGGAGGCCGGCTGTCGGCGCCATCGACCCTGAGTTTGGCATCCATGCCCGCTTCGTCGAAGATTTACCGCCGTCTGGGCGCTCCGCATGAACACTTCTCGCTTTGCCGCTCGGCCGCTTGGCGCGCCGCACCCGATCTTCGGCTATCTGGCGGCGGCCCTGATTATCATCGTCTGCACCCTCTTGAGTGGGCTGAGTTATTGGTGGGATCTGACCGAAGCGAACATCGTGATGATATTCCTGGCGGGGGTTGCGATTGCCGCAGCACGGTTTGGTCACGGCCCGGCGCTGGCAGCGATCGGGCTGAGCGTCGCCTCGTTCAACTTCTTCTTCATTCCACCGGTATTTGCCGTCGCCCTGTTTAAGAAGCAGCACTTTCTCACGTTCGGAGTGTTTGCATCGATCGGGCTGTTGATCAGCGAGCTGACCATTCGGCTTCGGGCACAGCTCATGGCATCGCAACTTCAGGAGCGGCGCACGGCCCAGCTCTATCGGATGACGCGAGAATTCGGTCGGCTGGCCGGCGCCGGCGAACTGATCGCTGCCGCCGGCGCCATGACTGCCGAGGTCTTTGACGGCGACGTGGCGCTCTTTCTTCGCGAGTCTACTGGTTCACTTGTCCTGCGCTACGGCGATGCGACCTCCCTGGGACAAGACCCTGCGAGTGCGGTGACGGCCAGGTTTGTCGCCGCCGTCGGTCGTGGAGCCGATCAAGGCTCCCGAGAATCAGCGGCCCAATTTGTTCCGATGGCGGGCTTGGAACGCATTGTCGGCGTTCTGGGCGTGCAGCCGCGGCGGGCTGGCCGCTTTCGTGACGACGAAGAGCGGCGGATGCTGGAAACCTGCGCCAGTTTAATCGCGCTGTCACTGGAGCGCGATCAATCGCTGGCCGCGGTTCGCGACACGCAGGTTCAAGTTGAAACCGAGCGGCTGCGAAACTCGCTGCTCACGTCCGTCTCACACGATCTGCGTTCTCCGCTGGCGACGATCGCGGTCACGGCCGCGAACTTGTTGGAAGGGCCGGAGGGACAGTCGCTGGCCGCCCATCGCGACATCGTGGAAACAATCGTCGATGAAACGCGTCAATTGGGGCGACAAGTGGACAACCTGCTCGACATGGCGCGCTTGAACTCAGTCACAGCGCCCTTAAAGCGCGAGGGGGAGATGCTGGAAGAACTCGTGGGTGTGGCGCTGTCGCGACTGCGACGGGAGCTTGCGGGTCACATGGTGACGATCGACATTCCCGCTGACTTTCCCCTGGTGTGGGTGGACGGCGATTTGCTGGTGCAAGTGCTCGTCAACCTATTGGAGAACGTGCATCGCTATACGCCGGCGGATAGTCACATTGACATTATCGGGCGTCAGCACGGCGAGTGCGCCGAGATCTTGATAGCCGATAACGGCCCCGGATTGCCGCTCGGGCAGGAATCGACGCTATTCGATAAGTTTACTCGTGGGTCGACGAAGGTGGCCGACGGCCGCCGGGGTTTGGGCTTGGGTTTGGCTATCTGCCGGAATATCGTGCAGGCGCACGACGGCGAGATCATCGCTCGTAGGGGGCGCCAGGGAGGCGCTGAGTTCTGCATCACCCTGCCTTGTTCCCAGGGGAGCGCCGGGTTGACGCCGGACAAAGTTCCAATTTCAGCCAGGGACTAAGCGAAGCATGTCGAGCGGCTCATTAGCGCCGGCCCTCGTGATGATCGTGGAGGACGAGGCGCCGATGCGTCGGTTTCTGCGGTCTTTCTTGTCGCGGTACGAATATCGCCTGACGGAAGCGGCCACGGGCGAGGAAGCGCTGGCCCTCGCGGCGGAAAGCCCGCCGGACCTGGTGCTGCTGGATCTGGGGCTGCCCGACATGGACGGGCAGGAAGTGCTCGAGCGGCTGCGCGAATGGCTTCGCTCGCCGATTATCGTGCTGTCGGTTCGGGATCAGGACAAGCAGAAGATCGCGGCGCTCAATCACGGGGCCGACGACTATTTGACCAAACCGTTCAGCACCGGCGAGTTGTTAGCCCGCATTCAAGTAGCGCTCCGCCGCGCAGCGCCGGGTGCGGCGAGCGACGCCCCGCCGGTCTTCGAGTGCGGAGAGCTTAAGGTCGACATGGGAACCCGTCGCGTGTCCGTACGCGGGACGGAGGTTCACCTGACGCGATTGGAATACAAGCTGCTGGTGACAATGGTTCGCTACGCCGGCAAGGTGCTGACGCACCAGTTTCTGTTGGGCGAGGTATGGGGACCGAAACACGCCGAAAACACGCAGCATTTGCGCGTATTCATGGCCGGGCTGCGTCGCAAGATCGAGAGCGAACCGGCGCGACCTCGGTATTTACTCACCGAGCAGGGCGTGGGGTATCGCCTGGCGCTTGAGTAAGACGCCGCGACGCACTCGAGGCTTTACATTAGCATTCTATAAATACGATGCCACATCATATAAAGATTAAATAAACATGCCGATTGAGTTTGCAGTTTAAGCTTTTCTTCTCGGCAGCGTGTGTCTTTTGATTTGCGTGGGCAACCGCGCTGGGTAGTGCGGTTAAGCCAGCATCCACGCGGAGTTGCGACAATCGCGTGCGTGTCGCGCGGCGCGGCGTCCGCTTGGTACGGGCTTTGCGTTTAGCGAGGCAGCCGGCGCCGTCCTTCACGGCGTCGGGATTTTCGGGCATGATTGGTCTTAGTTAGGCGGACTCTTGCGGGCCTGGCGTGGTTTGGCCTCGCGGCGGCATAGTGCGCGCTGCTTGAGTGTTGCCAAGGGCTGTAGCTCTCGGCGCAGGGCGTTCCTGCGCACATGAAGCCGTATTTCTTGTGTGGCCCTGTAATTCCAGTCGAGACGCTGAACGTCTGCCAGCGCGCCGCTGTCGGTGAGCGTTCCCTTTCTGTCTCCGAAACGCGGGAGTGATCGTATGACTAGCACGGTAAGCTTGTCCCAACCGGGACGCGGACAATTGCCAGGATGGATCGGCTTAGCGCTGACGGTCGCCGTGTTGACGGTCGTCGCGAGTTCAACTCGCGCGGTGGCGCAAGACGCGGCGACGGATGAACCCGCCGCCGAAGCCACGTCGGAGGCGCCCAGCCGCTGATGCGGCAGACGCCGAAGCAGCGGAGAGTGCGGCCACGCCGGAGCCCGAAGGACTCAACAAGTCGCTCGGCGCCACGTCTCAGGCTCTCGACACCGTCTGGGTGCTGATCACGGCCTTTCTGGTCATGTGGATGCAAGCCGGATTCGCACTCGTGGAATGCGGGCTGACGCGGGCGAAAAACGCCGTCAATATCTGCATGAAGAACTTGTTGGATTTTTGCTTCGGGACGCTCACGTTCTGGATCGCTGGATTCGCGATCATGTTTGGCGGCGCCGGAGGGTCCGCCGCCAATAAAATTTGGGGCGGCTTGAACGGCATGTTTCTGAACACCACATCCGAAGAGTTCGCTTCCCTTTCGTGGACGTTGGTGCCGCTCGACGCGAAATTCTTCTTTCAATTGGTGTTCGCGGCCACGACGGCCACGATCGTCTCGGGCGCCATGGCCGAGCGCACCAAGTTTGTCTCGTACATGATCTATAGCGCCATCGTATCGCTGTGCATTTATCCGGTCTCCGGTCACTGGATTTGGGGCGGCGGCTGGCTGTCGACGATGGATACGCCGTTCTGGGACTTCGCCGGTTCGACGGTGGTGCATAGCTGCGGCGGGTGGCTGTCGCTCATCGGCGCATTTATCCTGGGCCCGCGGCTGGGCAAATTCGTCGACGGCAAGCCACGGGCGATCCCTGGCCATAACCTCGTATTCGTGACGCTCGGCGTGTTTGTGCTGTGGTTAGGTTGGTTCGGCTTCAACCCTGGCAGCACGATGTCGGCTGATGCGCCCTTGATCGCCAAGATCACGGTCAACACCAACGCCGCGGCAGCCATGGCTTGCATCGCCGCGCTGTTCACCGCACGCGCGATGTTCGGCAAGTGGGAGGCGACGATGGCCCTCAACGGCGCCCTGGCCGGACTGGTAGCCATCACCTGCCCCTGCGCGTGGGTGACGACCGGCGCCTCCGTGCTGATCGGACTGGCGGCGGGAATCCTCGTCGTTGTGTCGGTGGTCGGCATCGAAAAGTTCCTTAAGATCGACGACCCCGTCGGCGCGATCTCGGTCCACGGCGTCTGCGGCGCCTGGGGGACGCTGTCGCTTGGCCTGTTCTCCTCAGGCACTGGCGATGCCTCGCCCAAGCCTGGTTTGTTCAACGGCGGCGGGATGGACCAATTTGTCGCGCAGGCGATCGGCGTAGGCGCCGTGTTTGCCTGGGCCATCGTGACAGGAGCAGTCCTGTTCACGGTGATCAAGATGACCATCGGCCTGCGGGTCTCGCCAGAAGAGGAAAAGGAAGGCCTGGACTATGGCGAGCACGGCAACGAGGCGTATCACGGGTTCGCCATGTTGGTCACAACGGAAGGTTGAGCCGACGATCCTTTAATGATTGGCATGATGGGGGCGAGGCGAAGTTACGGCTAGCCGCTGGCGATGATCGAGTCGACTGGCCTGTAACTTCGCCTCCGCCCTTAAACCGAAACTTAATCGGCGCCGTAGAACGCGACCTGGTTCGCCCCAGGCCGCACAAGCCCGCCAAATAGACTTGGAGCCATGGAAAAATGAAAAAGATCGAAGCCATCATTCGCACGTCCAAGTTGGAAGACGTTAAGAACGCCCTCTCGTCGCTCGGGTTGGCCGGCATGACCGTGACCGAGGTTCGCGGCTTCGGCCGGCAGAAGGGGCATACGGAAACCTATCGCGGCACGGAGTACACGGTCGACTTTCTGCCCAAGATCAAGATCGAGGTGGTCGTCGACGCCCCGAAGGCCGACGAAGCAGTCAGTGCCATCGTGGCCGCGGCGAAAACCGGTCAGGTGGGCGACGGCAAGATCTTCGTGTACGAGGTGGCCAACGTTGTTCGCGTGCGCACCGGCGAGACCGGGGCGGCGGCCATCTGAGGCACGGCCGCGCGGCGGAGTCTTGATAGGTTCTTTATCTCAATTCCGCCATGACGCACCAACAAGGGCGGCGATGTTGAGGAAGTATGCAGAGAACTGCCTAAACTAGTGGCAGGAATGGACCTCGCTCTGCGTACGTCGCGCGGAAAATAACATTAACTTTTCATAAAATCCACCGGGAACGGCGCGATTTCTGGGCCTTCTTTGTGCTGGGCGCCAGCACGCTGGTACGACCTTTGCTTTGGGCCCGATCAACCGACGCCGCCCTTCACGGCGTCGGCAATTTCGGGCGCTATTGTCTTAGTTAGGCGGACTCTTGCGGGCCTGGCGTTTGATTGGCCTCGCGGCGGCGTCGTGCGCGTCGCTGGAGTGTTGCCAAGGGCTATAGCTCTCGGCGCAGGGCGGTCCTGCGCGAATGAAGCCGTAATTCTTGTTTGGCCCGAAAATTTACTTTCTTTGTCGCTGAGAACGGTCCAGCGCCAGCGCTGGCAGTGCGCGCCGGCCCCTTCTGTCTCCGTAACGCGGGAGTGAAACAGGTATGAGTAGCAAGGTCAGCTCGTCCCCCTGGGGACGCCGAAAATCGCCCGGATGGATTGGCCGTGGCGGCGCCAGTGGCGCTGGTCGTAATGGGCGCTGCGCCCGGCCGCGCGGTCGCTCAAGAGCCGGGGAAAGAAGAACCTGCCGCCGCGGAGGAAGCTCCCGCGGCCGCCGCGCCAACGCAGGACTACCTCAGCCCGCAGCCGATCGCCGATCCCACGGGCTCGACCTCCGGCTATTGGGCCACGCCCTCTCCCGGGCCGGTGGGCGACGGCGACGCTGCGGCGATCAGCGCTAAGACTCCCAAGGATCTGTACGACCGCATCGTACACAACGAGTATTCGATTAACTTCGTCTGGGTGATGGTTACCGGCTTTTTGGTCATGTTCATGCAAGCCGGCTTCATGATGGTCGAGACCGGGCTGTGCCGAGCGAAGAACAGCTCGCACACCTCGGCGATGAACATGATGATTTATCCGCTGGGCTGCATCGCGTTCTACGTGTACGGCTTCGCGATCGGCTGGGGCAACTGGTACAACGGCCCCGTGGCGCCGGGCTGGTATTCCTCGCTTGGTCCGGGAACGGCGGTGCTCAATCAGGGCCTTGGCATCGGCGGTGAGCCCAATCTTCCTAAGTATGGCCTGATGGGGACCACGGGCTTTTGCTTGCAGGGGGTCGAGGACACGGCCGTGGTCGGCCTGTTCTTCTTCATGATGGTGTTCATGGACACCACGGCCACCATTCCCACGGGCTCGATGGCCGAACGGTGGTCGTGGAAGAATTTCTGTCTGTACGGCTTATGGGTGGCGCTGCCTTACTGTCTCTACGCCAACTGGGTATGGGGCGGCGGGTGGCTCGCGCAAATGGGCGTGAACTGGGGCTTGGGGCACGGCGCCGTGGACTTTGCCGGCTCGGGCGTGGTGCATGCCATGGGCGGGATAATCGCGCTGGCAGGCGCCATTGTCATCGGTCCGCGCCTCGGGAAGTACGTCAACGGCAAAGCCCAAGCCATGCCTGGTCACAACATTCCCATGGCCGTCGCGGGCACCTTTATCCTGGCGTTCGGGTGGTTCGGCTTTAACCCGGGCTCGACGCTGTCGGGCACCGATTTGCGGATCAGCTTCATCGTGGTGAACACCATGCTGGCGAGCGTCACCGGCGCGCTAGCCTCGATGTGCTACCTGATGGCGACGGGCAAAAAGCCGGATCCATCGATGATGCTCAACGGCATGCTGGCCGGGCTCGTGGCCATCACGGCGCCCTGTGCGTTCGTCAATACGTTGGGGGCCTGCGCGATCGGCGCCGTGGCGGGCGTGTTGGTGGTGATCAGCGTGTATTTCTGGGATCGCGTCGGCGTGGACGATCCGGTGGGCGCCATCAGCGTCCACGGCGTCAACGGCGTCTGGGGCGTGATCTCGGTCGGCTTGTTCGCCACGGGCGAATACGGGGCCGGCTGGGGCAACGTGGTGCGCGAAAAGTGGGACGCCAACGGCGCCACCGACGGTATACTGACCGATGGCGTCCGCGGGTTGTTCTACGGAGACGCGAGCCAGTTGTGGGCGCAGTTGATCGACGCCGGCACGGTCGTCGTGTTTGGCTTCGTGATGGCCTGGGTGTGGTTCAAAGTGAGCAACATGATCACGCCGCTTCGCGTCACGCCAGAAGTGGAGTTGCGGGGCCTCGACATTCCCGAAATGGGAGCGTTGGGCTATCCGGACTTCATGCCGGCGCCGCACGCTTGAGTTTTGATCCGCCTCGGGCCGCGAGGCGACTCGCGGCCCGGGCGATTTGGATATTCGCCCTACACATCGGCCGGTCCTCCCACCGGCCACTCGGATGCCCGGGCTTGGGCGTCGGCACGACCGACGCCCAAGCCTCGGGCGGCGTTAGACCGCTGTTATCCACGCTTACAATTCCGATCGGACCATAAGCCATGAAAAAAATTGAAGCGATCGTGCGTCACCACAAGGTCGACGAAGTGAAGGAAGCCCTGGCCAACCTGGGCCACTTCGGCATGACCGTGAGCGAAGTGCGCGGCTTTGGCCGGCAGCGGGGGCAGACCGAAACCTACCGCGGCGCCGAGTACACCATTGACTTCGTGCCCAAGGTGAAGATCGAAGTCGTCGTCGGCGACAACGCCGACGCGGTGCTGGCGGCCATCATCGCCGCGGCGCGGACCGGGCAGGTGGGTGACGGCAAGATCTTCGTCTATGACTTGTCCAGCGTCATCCGCGTCCGTACCGGCGAAACCGGGGCGGCCGCCATCTGATCGTCGACCATTTGGGCATTGCCGGAAGCGAACGCCTAGTTAGCCCCCGGTCATTGTCCGGGGGCTAAATGACGCCGTTTGACGCCACTTGTCGTGGACGTGGCCAACGGCTTGGCGGCGGTGCTTGAAATCAGGTCGCGAATCCTCATAATCTCGTTCGCGTCGCCGCTGGCGCTCGCCGACGCTCTTTCGCATTGCACCGAGAACTCGCGGCGGACTGCCGTGGATGTGCAGGGGCAGCGCCTCGTATTTTTCCCTTTTTTGTCAGGCGGAGACATGTCATGGGAGATGCCATTTACTCGGGCCACGGTGCGCACTTAGGCGGGCGGCGAGGGAGGCGGCCCGCCGCGGGGCTAATCAAAACCGCGGCGTTGGCCGCGGTAATTGTCGCTCTGGCCGCCAGCGCGGCGTCCGCTCAGCAGCCGGGCGATTCCGTCGCTCAGCTCAAGACCGACGTGAAAGTCTGGGCCGACACCATGTGGGTGCTGGTAACGGCCATGCTCGTGTTTTTCATGAACCTGGGCTTCGCCTGCGTCGAGAGCGGGTTCTGCCGGGCGAAGAACTGCGTCAACATTCTGTCGAAGAACTTCATCGTGTTCGCGGTCACGTCGTTTTTCTTTTGGCTGCTAGGCTTCGGGCTGATGTTCGGCGACGGCAGCGGCTACTGGGGCCAGAAGGGGCTGTGGATCCTCGGCGGGGCCGACAATAGTCCGGCTTTGACGGACGCCTACAAGGGCGACTACAGCGCGCTCAGTTGGACGGGCGTGCCGCTGGAGGCGAAGTTTTTTTTCCAGCTCGTGTTCGCCGGAACGGCGGCGACGATCGTGTCCGGCGCCGTGGCCGAGCGAATCAAGTACCTTTCGTTCATCCTGTTCAGCGCGCTGATGGCCATCGTCATTTACCCGGTGGTCGGCCACTGGATTTGGGGCGGCGGCTGGCTCGCCAAGCGCGGCTTCCTGGACTTCGCCGGTTCGACGCAGGTGCACTCGATCGGCGGATGGGCCGCGCTGATCGGCGTCATTGTGCTGGGCCCGCGGCTGGGCAAATACGGCCCGGGAGGAAAGATCAACGCCATCCCGGCCCACAATTTCACCGCGGCGACGATCGGCTGCTTCGTGCTGTGGCTGGGGTGGTTCGGATTCAACCCGGGCAGCACCATGGCGGCCGACCCCGGTCCGATCGCTCATATCTGCATTACGACCAACACGGCCGCGGCCGTCGCCACGCTGACGGCCACCGCGACGGCCTGGATCATGCTGGGCAAGCCGGACCTGGGGATGACGCTCAACGGCTGCCTCGCTGGGCTGGTCGCCATAACGGCGCCGTGCGCTATGTGAGCGTCGTCAGTTCGGCGATCATCGGGGCGATCGCCGGCGTGCTCGTCGTGTTGTCCGTGATGATGTTCGATCGTCTGCGGATCGACGACCCGGTGGGCGCCACGAGCGTGCACCTGGCCAACGGCGTGTTCGGCACGCTATGCGTCGGGCTGTTTAGCGAGGCGGACATCATGAAGACGGTCGCCGTGACCTCCAAGGGCGGCTTGTTTTTCGGGGGCGGGACCGATCAACTGGTCGCGCAGCTCATCGGCGTCGCCGCCACAGGGGCGTACGTGCTCGTTGCGGCGGGAGTTTGCTGGGTAATTTTGAAGTTCACCATCGGCATCCGCGTCAGCCAGCAGGAAGAAGTCGACGGCCTGGACCATGGCGAACACGGCAACGAAGCGTATCATGGCTTTGTGATGCTCGCGGAGGCGTAAAACCCGGGCGACGCGGGCTCCCATGCCGGCATGTCGTCGGCGTCGGGGACCTGCGCGCTACAAACGAGATTATTCGGAGTCGACAGACATGAAAAAAATCGAAGCCATCATCCGCCATTTCAAGCTCGAGGATGTGAAAAACGCCCTGTCGCAGCAGGGCGTCTCTGGCATGACCATCACCGAGGTCCGGGGCTTCGGCCGACAGAAAGGCCATACCGAGACCTACCGCGGCACGGAGTACACCGTGGATTTCGTGCCCAAAGTGAAGCTGGAGATCGTCGTGGACAACGACAAGCTGCAGGGGGTGGTCGATACGATCATCCGCAGCGCCCAGACCGGGCAGATCGGCGACGGCAAGATCTTTGTCTCCGAGCTGACAGAGGTGATCCGCATCCGCACCAGCGAGACCGGCGCCGCGGCGATTTGAGCGTGAACCCGCGAGCGCGCTGGGACGCTCACTTAGCCCCCGGTCACTGACCGGGGGCTAACTATGGAGTTCACGCCAATCCCTTGCGCACGGCCCACACGGCGGCTTGAGTGCGGTCGGCCACGCCGAGCTTGCGCAGGATGTGCTGCACGTGCTCCTTGACGGTCTCGTAGCTGATATCGAGGGCTTGGGCGATTTCTTTATTGCTGAGGCCCAAAGCCAGCTGCTTGAGCACTTCGCCTTCGCGCTTCGTGAGCGGCGCGTCGAGCTCCATCGGCGCCCGGGTGGTCGCCAGGGCGCCGGTCACGCGGCGGAGGCCTTCGCGCGACCAGAGAGTCTCGCCGCCGGCGGCCTGGCGGATGGCGGCCACGATCTCGCCGCGCGACGCCGTTTTCACTAGGTAACCCGCGGCGCCCAGGGCTATCGACCGGGCCATGTAGGTGGGGTTGTCGTAGGCGCTGAACATGACCACCGGCACGCCCGGCAGCTCCTCGCGAAGTCGCCCCAACGCGGCCAGGCCGTCGGTCTTGTTCATCCGGACGTCCATCAGCACGACCTGGGGCCGATGCCGCACCGCGAGGCGGACGGCTTCGTCGCCGTCGGCGGCTTCGGCGACGACCTGGATGTCGCGGACGTCGGCCAGGAGGCTTTTCAGTCCGGCGCGAACCACTTCATGGTCGTCGGCGATCAGCAGTCGGATGGACATGAGGCATTACGCCTGAAGGTCGAGACCCCCTCGTCGCCCTCGGGCGCGCACCTCCTCGCGGCCCGGCCACGTGCGTACACCCCGCCTGTCGGCGACGCTGGTCGGCGCGTCGCCGTCGCTCGTCACGGCGCAAGTCCCTGGGAGGAAAAGTCTGACGGCCGCACGCGGCGGTGCGCTGGAGCGATCGGCGTCGCCCCCACTGCGACGGCCGCTGGCGCCGGAGATTTACCATATCAGTTTCCGGCCGCCGAGCAACAGAATTTCGCTAACGCCGTGGGAAATGCTGCTCGAACGATCTCGCGCCGCTGCGCCGCGCCTCGCTCCAAAGTGTGTACCATGCGCGTCGCTTCCCCCGGCGCCGAGGCGCGGTGGCCGGGGCCGTCGACCGTCGACCGTCGCGAGCAGGATACGCTAGCGTGCCGCGCCCGTCGTGGCGCCGAGGTGGACACCAGCCACAGGTTTACAGAGCGCGTCGAATGTCGCATACTCTCGACGCCTGACACGGCCCACGCAGGCGCACGAGGCGGCGGCGGCGCGTGGGCGGCTTCGTTGGCCAACCGTGACTTCAGTTCGGCGATCCCATTCACTCGACGTCGGAGCGCGACCGCCCATGCCCATGCTGTCGATGAACGAAGTGACGACGTACCGTTGGCCGCTCGAGGAGGATGTGCGGCGATACGCGGCCGCGGGGTATGAAGCCATCGGCGTGTGGCGGCAGAAGCTCGCCGACTACGGCGAGGAGGCGGGCGTCGACCTGATCGCCGAGAGCGGGCTGCGGGTGACCAATCTCGGCTGGGCCGGCGGCTTCACCGGCAGCGACGGCCGCAGTCTCGAAGAGAGCGTGCAGGACGCCGCTCACGCGGTGCGGCTGGCCGGCGCGCTGGGCGCCGGCTGCCTGGTCGTGTACCCGGGCGGACGGAACAACCACATCTACCGCCACGCCGAGAGGCTGCTGCGGTCGGCGATCGAACAACTCCTGGACTTCGCCGCCGACGCGGAGGTGATCCTCGCAATCGAGCCGATGCACGTCGCGTGCGCGGGGTGCTGGACGTTTCTGACCGATCTGGAGACGACAGTCGAGTTTCTCGACAGCTTCCACTCGCCGTTTTTGAAACTGGTGTTCGACGCCTATCACTTTGGCCACGATCGGGCGGCGTTGGGACGCCTGACCCAGTTGGCGCCGTATATCGGCGTCGTGCACTTGGGCGACCGCATCGAGCCGCACGGCGTCGACCAGGACCGCCGGCCGTTGGGAGAAGGCGCCCTCAAGCTGGACGAGTTGATCCGCGGCCTGATCGACGCCGGCTATACGGGCGACTTCGACGTGGAGCTGATCGGCCGCAACATCCAGCAGAGCGACTACGATTCGATCCTGCGGTCGTCGCTCGATTTCTTCGAGCGGGTGTTGGCGCCTGCGTAACACGCGGCGTGCCATGCTCACGTCCGCGTGAGCATGCTTTCTCTATGAACATGCCCATGAGGACATGGGCATGGCACGCCATCCCCGGTTCGCTGCAGCTACAATATCTATATGCCCCGCTCGCTCCGCGTTAACTCCGCGATTGTAATTCCCGCGGGGGAGCTGCAGTTCACGTTTGCGCGCAGTGCGGGCCCTGGCGGGCAGAATGTGAACAAGGTGAGCACCAAGGCGGTGCTGCGGTGGCAGGTGGCCGCCACGCCCAGCCTGCCCGAGGCGGTGCGGCGGCGGTTCCTGTCGCGCTACGCCAATCGCATCAACGGCGAGGGCGAGCTGGTGCTGTCGGCGGACCAGCATCGCGAGCAGTTTCGCAACACGGCGGCCTGCCGCGAAAAACTGTTGGCGATGATCACGGCCGTGCTCGTCCCCCCGCGGCGGCGGAAGAAGACCCGCCCTCCGCGCGCGGCGGTCGAAAAGCGGATTCGGCTCAAGCAGCAGAAGTCGGAGAAGAAAGAGGGACGGCGGTATCGGGGGGAAGAGGGGTGACCATCCCGCTAGATTTTCCCCGTCCCCCTCTAACGGTCGGGTAGCATTTTCATCGCGGTTTGGGTTATGCTGTGGTGCGCTCGGCACGCATATTCGAGGGCCCGCCCGCTACGAGATGGGCTCAGCGACCGAACGATTCGGAGTCGCTTTGACGCCGGGGTGGCCGCCTATCGCGCGCCCCAGCGCCCCAAAGCGGGACAGTCTCCCCGGACAGCGACTGCGGAGACTTTTCATAACATGAAACGCCGCAAGGAATTTGCGGTTTAATCAGGCTGAATGCTGGACGCGGTATGCCGTTTGCAGAAATAGAACTCCGATCGCTATGCGGGTGCGCTGGCGATCCGTCGCCCCTTGGGCGCCGCACTTGTCCGCTGCCAGTTCTGGCGCAAGAGCAATCGCCCTGGCGGTGACCTGTTGACCCGCACATCTTGCAGGAATGGAGAGTCGACGCCATGTACATAAACACCGACTCGGAAGCCCTCGCGCAGGCGCAAGCCTCGCGGATGGAACATCAGATTCTGGACCATGTCAAGCAGGCGCTGCGCGTCACGCTTGATTGGAAGGCGCCGGCGGTCGGCTTGCCGCGAAAAATGGCGAGCGTTCAGTTCACCATGAAATCATTCGCCCGGCATTTGCTCCGGATGATGTATCTGGAGGAGTGCGACGGCTATATGGCCGTGGTGCTGGAGGAAAAGCCGAACCTCGAGAGCCGCCTCCAGCCGGTTGGAGCACGACCATTGCCGAGTTCCGCCGCTGCCTGGAGGAACTGGAGCCAGAAATCGACGCGATGCCCGCATTGGCGGAAGACCACTTCGAGTATGTGTGCAGCGAGATCGCCGATCTCTTGGACCGCGTCGACGAGCACGACATCGAGGAGATCGAGCTGCTGCAGGAAACGCTCCTGTGCGACGAGGGCGGCGAAGGGTAGCAAAAGGGCTGTCCGCTCTCGGCTGTCGGCTCTCGGCCAGCGGGGGAAAACTTGGCGATCAGCTTTCTGGCCGATAGCCGATCGCTGGCGGCCGAGAGCCCCTCAGCGCAATTGACTTCGACGGTACAATGGGGCGGCTAGCGAAAGCTAGGCATTCAATGACCCATTGACTCTCGGAGCTGCCTCGCTCCCATGGCCGATTCGCCTGGTAATTTGAACATCGACCGTGTGTTGCGCGAATGGGCGTTCAGCCCCGGCCGGCCGCTGGTGCGCCGCGTGGTCGGCTCCGACGGGCGCGATCTGGTGCAGATGCGGGTCGACATGGGCCTGTTGCAGCTCGAAGCGACCGGCCGACCCGACGGCGAGCGGCCGGAGGGCTTCATCACCTATTACGACTATCTGGTGTCCGCGGCGTTTCAAGAGGGCGAGCAGTTCGCCCTGTCTGACGAGCGGCGGCTCGAGATCGACCGCGAGTTCTACCAGTTCTACCACCGGCGGATCTGCTGGCTGTCGCTCCAGGAATATGCCCGCGCGGCCGCCGACGCCGAGCACACGCTGCGGCTGATGGACTTCAGCTCGGCCAACGCGACCAACCGCGAATGGGCGGTGATGCACGAACAGTATCGGCCGTTTGTGATGTTTCACCACTCGCAGGCGACGGCGCTGGTACACATCGGCGCCAACAACCCGGCCGCGGCGGTCGAGACGCTCGACAAGGGCCTGGAGGCCATGGCGGCGCTGTTCGCCCAGCACGGGGCCCAGGAGCAGTTCGACGATGACCTGTTTGTGGGGAAGTTGCGGGAAATGCAGGAGTCGATCAAGACGCATTTCAACCTCGGCCCCTCGCTGGCCGAACAACTGGCCGAAGCCGTGGCGGCGGAACAATACGAGCTAGCCGCCCAACTGCGCGACCAACTCGCCCGCGGCCGCGGCGGGGCGTGAGCGAGGGAGAATGACCAATGACCAGGCGCCAATGACCATTGGAAGAGGGCTCGCTTCCAATATTGGTCATTGGTGCTTGGTCATTGTGATTTCCGCCCACTCTGCCCTTCTGGCTGATAGCTGGGCCCGGACTGCCAAAACTTCAAAGTTTGGCAACTTGTACAGTGGCTCAGTGAACATGCCCGCACAGGCGGACTCGCCTTAATTGGCTGTTTTGGCGAGGCGCCAGCGCCAGCGGCGCCGTCATCGAGGGCGTTGGCACGAGGTGTGCATTTGTGAATCCCCGTGTCGCGGGCCAGGGGCTGGCCTTCTCTTCTTACCAACGAATGGAGTGTGCATAAATGTTGGTTCTTACACGGAAGCAGGGCGAGAGGATTCAGATCGGCGACGACATCACGATCACCGTGGTGCGCACCAAGGGCAAGGCCGTGCGGCTGGGCATTCAGGCGCCGGCGCACGTGCCGGTGTTGCGGGGCGAAATTCTGAAGTCGATCGAAAGCGAGGCGCAGCAACCAGGCTGCGAGTCGCACGACCAGCCGAACGCCGACGGCGACAGCGAGCCTCCGGCAGGCGCCGGCGGCGCCGCCGTCGCCGTACTGGCGCCGACGGCAACACGCCGCTCGCAGGCCATTCTGCGCCAAATCATCGACGCCCGCGGCGTGTAATCGCGGTTGACGAATGCATCCTGAAGTACGTCACGTGCCACGGAAGGCGGCGCCGCGGAAATGCTAAGCGACCGTCGAAGCTGGTTCAGGCGGCGCCGACAGCAGCGTACACCTTCCCATGTTTCGCCAGCCACGCGATGTCCTCTTGCTCGGCGTGCTCCTTCACTTCCTTAAGGAATTGCACGGTCTCCGACTCAAGACACGGCTCGTCCGGATCGTCGACGGGAATGACCAGTTCCACCTCGACAGCGACGACATACTTGTCGGTCTGAACCAGTCGAGTTCGCTTCACCCGTTGGCCGTCGATGCGCATGACAAACCTCAATCAAAAAAATGGACGGTGACTAGCTTGGCAACGCCGCTCAGGCGCAGGTATGACCAAACGGCTTTGAACTCCGTGCCATCGGGCAATTGCTGACGAAGCTCGATGACGGGATTCGGCTTGCCTTTCGGGCATCGGCCAGCAGCTTTGCCTGGCTGACGCCCTCGACAGCCTGCCATTCCATGATACCGCGCTCGTCAAGTCGCTCGGAAGCATGTTGACCGACAACATACTTGTCTTCAGCGACAAGCTGGCGAATGGTGGTGAATAGACTTCCCATGGATGTTCAACGCAGGCGTGGCTCGGCAACTAACGAGCAGTTTCCGTCGACGGCAACGTCGCCACGGGCCCCGGCGCCTGCGGCGGTAGCTGGCCAGGAGTCGTCGGCGCCTCGGACGCGGCGTAGTTCACGCCGCTGCCGTAGGGAAAGCTTTCGAGCTCCGCGATGTGCTCGCGGAGGATGCGGCGCACCTCGAGGATGCTCTGCGGGTTGCGATGCACGTGCTGGTGGTCGGCCGTCACCACGATCTGCGACGTGGCATTGTCCAGCCGGGCGCTGTCGAGCGTCACCACGCCGTCGCCGTCGCCGGAGAACCACTTGGTGATGTTGTTGGTAAAGCCCTTCTTCGGCTGCTGACCAATGATGTTGTGGTACTTCACCCACGGACCCACCGGCGCCTCGAGCAGCACCGGCAGGATGGGCGACTTGGGCGCCAGCGAGTCGACGGCATTGGTGATGTTCAGCGGCGCCCCAGGGCGGAAGTAGTCCGGGTTGCGGGCCAGTAGCTGATTGCGCCCGTGCATGATCTTTGTCGGCACGTCGATCAGCTTGCGGCCCAGATACATGGTGAGATCGTTCGAGGCGTCGCTGCCGCGGTGGGGCGTGCCGATGGTGATCACCTGGCGGATCGACGGGTTGGGGTCGAAGAAAAACGCCTCGGCCAGGCCGTCGCGCACGTCGGGGTCGGCTTGCAGCTCGGCGAACGGCTTGTCGGAAAGCGTGCGCCAGAATTCGTTGCCGCTGTCGACCGTTTGCAGCTTGGCCACGAGGCCGCCCATGCTGTGGCCAACGAGCACCATCTGGTCGAGCGCCGGGTCTTGCCGTCGCGGGTCGACCGTCGTGCGCATGTGGGCCAGGTCTTCGCGCATCTGGGCGGCGCTATACCAGAAAGGCTGGCCGGAAGGATACAGGTAGAACCAGAACTGGTAGTTCTTGCGGATCGACGGGTCGCTGCGCAGGTCGTTGAACATCTCCATCCACGTGACCGGGCTCGACCACAGGCCGTGGACCATGACCACGGGAATCTTGTCCGGCTGGAACGGCTCGAGCATGTACAGGCCGGAGAGCTGTTGAGCCTTGTCGGGATGGAGCAGGCCGAGGGTGGAGACGGCGTCCTCGTCGAATGCTGGTTGGCTGAGGAAGTGGGCCAGCGGCGTGCTGAGATCGGTCTCCAGCGGGACCTTGGCGCCTTCGGCGTCGACATCGGCAATCTCCAGCGGGTCGTACAGTTCCAGCGTGGCGTGAACGACGTGCGATGAGTCGGCAGTTGGGGCGGGGGCCGGAGCGGACCCAGGCTCGGTCGAGGCCGGAACGACGGCGCCGGCGGCCGCGGCTGGCTCGTGCTGGAGTCGCAGAAACGCGGTGACGGCGAACGACAAATCCGGCGGGTAGAACTGCTCGGCCGGATCGGCGTCCTCGTGATGCCGCCGAACGGCGATCAGCGGCACGCCAAGACCGAATGTGTGATAGTGGTTGGTGAGGCCGTGGACCTCGAAATCGGAAACGAACTCGACATGGTCGAAGTCCTCGGCGTGCCAGCCTTTGCTTTTGAGCTGCACCTCGAGCTGGCACGTGTGATTGGGCGTCTTGATGACCTGCGACGTGCCGGGCCGCAGCGCGCCCTTGGTCTGCACGATCCGCAGAGCGCCTTCGAGGGCGGCGTTGTACAGGTCGCACGCGCGGCGGAACTCGGGATCGTATTCGTTGCTCGCGCCCTGGTAGGCATCGTCGAACAAATATTGATAGGCGTAGAGGACCGAGTCGCCGTACAGCTCCAGGGCCTCGTCCTTCTTCATGCTTCCCTCGGCGCGTTTGGCGCCAACGTACGCCAGTTCGGAGAGGGCGTAGATGTTTTCGCGGTTCGGCTCGCGGCGATTGATTTCGTTCAGCTCGGTCAACAGGGCCGCGCGGTCGCCCTGCTTCTTCTCCAGGTCGTAGCGCCTGAGGAGCTGGACGGTGCGGGTCGTCGGCTTGGGGCCCGTGCGCGTGACCAGACCGAGCGTGTCGGAGAGCGGATTGCGCGGCGTGGAGCGGAGCGACACCCACCGGCTGGAGGCGCACCCGGCAGGCGCGAGCAAGCACGCCGCCGCCAGGCAGCCGGCCACTACGGCGCGCAGGCGGCGCTCGGCGCGGCGGCGCACGGCGATCCCAGTCCATGGATCGGTGTGGAGCGTCATCGAAAAGTGGGGCCGCAACTACGGACCGTCGCGGCCGAGCGCGCCGCCCCGCCTTGGGGCGGCGGCGAGTGTCTTTCGCTCCCCTGGAAGGCGGGAGATTAGGCGACTGCCGCAGCAAGCGTCAAGCTCGTCAGCGCCAACACGGTAAGGAGGGGTAGTGGCGACGCCGCTGGCGCCGATCTGCGATAGCTGGACGACCGGCAGCAGGCGGTGGGCAGAGCGGATTTTTAGCTAGGTCAACTCTGACTGCCCACCGCCCACCGCCGGCGGCCCAGCCTGCGACACTGGGCGCAAAAAAGAAGCCGCCCGGCAGCTAGCGGTTCTCCGGGGACGCAATCCGAGAACCTGGGGCTGACTACTGCACGCGGTCATTCGCGGTTGGGCGAAGACAGGCTCTTCGTTTGCACTCGTGCAGCGGGCGGCTTCTAGGGGGTCGCAAATTTTTCCATCATTCGCCGCTCCTTACGAGGGGCTGACAACAGGCTCCTTCCTAGACGGCAAGCACCCAGCCAGAGCCGGCTCAACCGAGGGCGTGAGGCATAGTGTGCAAGCCGGACAGTCGCTGGTGAGTGACTACCACGCTATCGGCCGAGGTGGCCGGCAGCGGGGCAGTCACGGGCTTGGCAGTTTCTGGCTCCTCGAACGCCAGGGCGGCGTCCTTTAGTTCGCCCCGCAGGATTCGCACATCTCGGGGGGCGTCGACAGCCAAGGTCACCCGGTTGCCGGCCACGCGGCGAACCTCGATGGTAATGTCGCCGCCGATGTGGATCTTTTCGCCGATCTTACGACTTAATACGAGCATCCCTACTATCCTCCATTCGCAATTCTGTGGACCTTGTCGACGCCCGACAGGGGGTCGGTTACTGGTTTGCGACCGTTCCTAAAGCGAAAGGTATGCCAATCACTACGGCATCAACGGCAAATGAGTGCGTTATCGCCATAAACTATTACAGTAATAGGACTTGTCGCATTGCTGTGACAGCAGCGCCAGCTGTGCGGGTGGGCGGTTTGCCGCCCAGGTGGTCAAAGAGTGAGACCAGTTTTCCCAAAGTGGGACGCCCGCAGATTCTGTGCTACACTCCGGCTACCAGGCGCCAGCGAGCAGTCCGTCAGCACCGCGGAGCGAATCCCAGAGCCACGCCACTGGCTCGACCGCCTTTGGCTTGACCCGCCTTCATCCACCGCTATACTCCGCGGCCTTTGCTCTTGGGGCGACCTCGGCCCCAAGCTGGCAACACCTTGTCTTGGCCCCAAAACGTGGCCGCGGGCTTGCTGGCCCAGATTCCGGCCTGGTGAGCGTCATGCACCGTCTGTCGAGACGCGATTTTCTGGCCATGGGCGCCGCCGCGGCCTGGACGTGCGCCCACCGGCCCAGCGCGGCGAAGGCGGCCGAGGCGTGGGTCGACCGCGGCTCGTATGGCCCGTTTGAGTGCGTGGCCGCGTTTCCGCTGGCGCCGCTGGAGGGCGTGTTTCAGGAACTAGGCCGGCTGGAGCTGGAGCTGAACCGCACGCTGGCCCTGCCGCCGGCCCAAACCACAATCGACGTCTATCTCCTGGCCGACGAGCGCGCGCACCGGCAGTACCTCAGCCAGCTTTACCCCCGCGTGCCGTACCGTCGGGCCCTCTATGTCCAGCGCGAGGGCCGCGGCGCCGTGTACGCCTACCGACAGGTGGAGCTGCCCATCGACCTCCGCCACGAATGCACCCACGCACTCTTGCACGCCGACCTGCCGATGGTGCCGCTGTGGCTCGATGAAGGATTGGCCGAGTACTTCGAGATGCCCGAGAACGAGCGAGCGTTCGGCCACCCGCACCTAGCGGAGCTGCGGTGGAACTTGCGGCTGGGAATGGTGCACTCCGTCGAGTCGCTGGAAGCCCAACAGGACCTCAGCGACATGGACGGCGTCGACTACCGGTTCGCCTGGGCGTGGGTCCACTTCATGCTGCACGGCCCCTTGCCTGCGCATCGGGCGCTGGTGCAATTCCTGGCCGACATCCGCCGCGGCGAACCGCCGGGGCGACTCTCCACCCGGCTCCGCGCGGCCGTCCCCGACCTCGACGTGCGGATGGTCCAGCACTTCAAGCATTGGCGACGGTAGCGGTGCAACGGCATCGCTGATCGGCGCCGCACCCCACAGCGTTGGCGGTCGGTACCCGGTACTCAGTACCCGGCACTCGGGGCCGGTGCTCAGTCCGCCACGCCATCACTGCCAGCGGCGTCAAACTTGACGGAACCGCCACAATTTTCGCTAGCAGTCTGCAGCCGCTCGAGTTGGTGCGCCGATACAAATCCGGGAATTCCCTATCGCGCCAGCGTAACGACGAACCAAAGTCGGCGCGGGCGCCCGCTCTATTCCGGCCGCGGGGACTTTGATATTGTCGGCGCCCCTTGTCTGGCATCCACTGCGCGCGTCGGCACGCCGCGCTTGGCTCATCACGCACTCACAAAATCTCGCAGAAGGATTCTCGTCATGAACCGATTGACTTCAATCGGACGGCTGGCGTCGTGGACAGCTGTTGCAGCCATGGTTGCGGCGCCGGGATTGGCAGCGGCGGGCGAACCCGCAACTCAACTGATGCCCGCGCCCACCGCGCCCGTCAATGCCGCCGAGCAGTTTCGCGTCGCCGACGTGGCGCTCGATGCCGGGGGCGGCCTCTCGGGTCAGGCGGTGTCGTCGCAAGGTAAGCCGCTGGCCCAAATGTCGGTGGCGCTGGACGACGGCCGCGAGCAGTGGCTGGCGAAGACTGACGCGGAGGGCAAGTTCCGCTTCGAGGGTGTCCACGGCGGCGGCTATCGGGTGTGCGCTGGACGGCAAGTGCAGTTCTGCCGGGCGTGGAAAGCCGGGACGGCTCCGCCCTCGGCCAACCAGGGGCTGATGGTGGTTGACGGCCAGCAGACGGTCCTCGGACAGTATTGCGGCAGCCCCATTGGTTGCGGTAGCCCGGTCGGTTGCGGCAGTCCCGTGGCGGCGGGGTGGGCAGGCTGCAAAGAGGCCCTGGGCAATCCGCTCGTGGTAGGCGGCATCATTGCCGCGGCTATCGCCATTCCAATCGCCGTCCACAACGCCGACGACGACGAACCGGCGAGCTGAATTGCGGGTGGCGTTGGGCTTGCTCAGACACCTTCGGCTGGGCCAACTGAGTACCGAGTACCGAGTACCGAGTACGCAATACACCGTCACCCCACGCCGCTGGCGCCTACGCCGCCTTGCGCCGCTTGCTCGCCTCGGCATTGGACTGATATGGCGGCACGATCTCGCGGATGACGGCTCGCAACTGGTCGTTCGAGTCGCTTAGCCGCTCCTGGAGGCGCCCGATGTCGTAGATCACCTGGAGGAAGTTTCGCGGCGCCCCGCTTGCCGCCATGATCTTGGGGTGCGACGTGGGCACATGGCTTTCGCCGCGCCCGTACAGCTCCTCGAACAGTTTCTCGCCCGGTCGCAAACCCGTGAACTGGATTTCCACGTCGTCGCCCGCGCAGTCCCGAGAGGCGGATCATATCCTCGGCCAGATCGAGGATCCGCACCGGCTCGCCCATATCGAGGACGAAAATCTCGCCGCCGCGTCCCATGGCGCCGGCTTGAATCACGAGCTGCGCCGCTTCGGGGATCAACATGAAATACCGCACCATGTCCGGATGCGTGACCGTGACGGGCCCGCCGCGGGCGATTTGCTCGCGGAAGATCGGCACGACGCTTCCCGAGGAGTCGAGCACATTGCCGAACCGCACCGTCACCAGCCGACACGCCGAGGCGGCGGCTTTGGCCTGCACAAACTCCTCGGCCAGCCGCTTGCACGAGCCCATGACGCTCGTGGGGTTCACGGCCTTGTCGGTCGAGACCATGACGAACGCCTCGACGTCAAACTCGTCGGCTAGGTCTGCGAGCGTGCGGGTGGCCAGCACGATGTTGCGCACTGCTTCGGCAACGTGGGCTTCCATCAGCGGCACGTGCTTGTAGGCCGCCGCGTGGAAAATAATTTCGGGACGGTGCTCGCCGAGCACCAAGCGCATTCGTTCGGCGTCGCCGACGTCGGCCAACACGGTTTCGAGTTGTACGGCGGTGCGCCGCTCGGCCAGCTCGCGCTGGAGGAAGAATTGCGCCGTTTCGGCCCGGTCGACCAACACAAGCTTGGCCGGCGCAGCGCCAGAAGCTGGCGACAAATCTCGGAGCCGATGCTGCCCGCGCTGCCGGTGATCATCACCGCGCGGCCGCGGATCCACTGGCGAACGGGCTCGTCGTCGAGCTGGACCAGCGGCCTCCGCAAGAGGTCGGCGATCGCCACGGGGCGCGGTTGCACCTCGACGTGCTCGCCGAGCAACTGCTCGTAACTGGGCAGCGCTTTGACGCGGAATTGGCCCGCCGCGGCTTGGGCGACGATGCCGCGGACCACGCGCCCGGCAGTTCGCCGGCGGTAATCAGCACCTCGGCAATGCGATGTTTTTGCGCGAGCTGGGCCAGATCGTCGAGGGCCCCCAGGACGGGCACGCCCGCAATGCGTTCGCCCGGCCGGGGCGCCGACTGGTCGACAAAACCGACCGGCAGGTAGCCGAGCTGAGGGCTGGTGCGCAGGGCTCGCAGCAGCGCTTCGCCCGCGTGGCCGGCGCCGACGATCAGAACGCGGGTACGATTTTCTCGGATAGCAAGCCGCCCCAGGGCGTCGCGGACCAACCGGGGAAGACTGCGCACGCCGGCCAGCAGCATCAGCGTAACGCCCCAATCCAACAGCACGACGCTGCGCGGAATCGTGGCCCAAGTGACCAGCATGGCGTCGGCGAGGGTCAGGGCGATCGAAGCGCAGGACACCGCTTTGGCGATCGTCACGAGGTCTTGAAACGCCACATTCCGCCGCCATCCGCGGTGGACGCCGAACCGCCACGCAGCGGCGGTCTTCAACACGATGGCCAGGCCCAGCGTGCTGGCCAGCACCGTCGTGGCCCAGGGCGGCAGCTCGCCGGCGAAACGCAGCAGGAACGCTCCCACATACCCTGCGGCGGATAACGCGCCGATAACGGCGAGACCGGCAATCACTTTGGCGGCGTGGCGGGTCGTGTTCATTGAGGCTGGCCCAAGGGACTGGCGGACTCGCGCGCGGCGACGCTCGCGCGACTGCGCGCTTCGCCAAGGTCTGCACGCCCGCGTCGTCGCTGCGGCGCTCCAGGCACCAGCGCAGGTGAGGCGTCGCTTCGTCGTACCGGCCGGCGTCGACCAGCGCCACCGCGAGCATCCGCCGAGCGGCGTAATCCTGCGGCGCCAGTTGCGTCGCGTGGGCGAGTATCGCAAGCGCCCGGTCGTGCAAGCCGGCCTCGGCTTCCATCCGCGCGAGACTTCGCCAAAAACCTGGCGCTTGCGGCTTCGCGGCCTCACGCCGAGCCTGCGCCTCGGCATAGGCCAGAAAAGCACGCACTTCGTCCGGCGAGGCGCCGCGCAGCGCGCGCCAGAACTCGGGCAGCGTATCCCACTCGGGAGCGAAGTCGCGGGCCATGTCCGCCACCGATATCTGACCAGCCACGCAGCGGGCAATCAGCACGCGGTGCGGACCCTCGATGTGAAAGGCCTGCGCCCAGCACGCCAGCGCCGGCTGGAGGATCCCTCGCGCGGCCCACTGCCGTCCCGCGTCCAGCAGCATGTCGCCGTCGTACGGCCGCACGGCCATCGCCTGGTGGACGTAGGCGTCGGTGGCAGCGTAGCCTTCGCCGCGCAAGAAGCACAACTCGGAGAGCTTGAAGTAGTCGTCGCCCTCCAGCGGCGCCAGCGCGACGGCGAGGCGCGCGTGGCGCCAGGCGCGCTCCAGCAGCCTCCGGTTGGGACCGACTGCCCGCTCGAGCCATTCGTCCAGCTCACCCCCCGAGTGAAACTGCGACGCCACGGCCGCGTCGCGGATTTGACAAGCGGACATTGGGTTCTCGGCCGATTGCTGTCGGAGGTCGAAAAGCTGAACGCACCGCCGGGCGAGCGCGCGATGGGCGGGCTCGAACGCCGGGCGGAGGCGGACGACGTCGTCGAGCTGGGCGATCATCGCCTCGAGCGCCGCTTGCTCGGCGGGGCGGGCGTCGCTGACGACCTTGTCCACGTGGTCCGGCGGCAGGGCCAGGAGGTCGCCGACATGCTCGCGATTGGCAGCCTGCATTCGCAGATAGGCGTCCCACGCCAGCGAAGCGGCCGCGGGACCGGAGAATTGGGCCACAGCCAGGGCGCCGACGACCAGTATCGCGGCCGCCCTCAGCAAGCCTGTTTGGGTGGCACGCCCTGAGTCCTCGAAGGGCGTGGTCCTACGATGGCGCGCCACGCCCTTCGCGGACTCAGGGCGCACCACACTGGACGTCAACTCGCCAAGCCGCACGACGCACGCTGCCAGGATGAGCGTGATCGACAAGCACGCGGGGATGTACCACACAAAATCACAGGCGGCGTGGCAGGCGCTCGCCGCGAGCGCCGCGGTGCAGGCGCTGGCGCAAGCGGCCGACTGCGGCGAGGGGGCGCTCCGCATCGCACGCCAAGGTGCCGCCGCCGCGAGCACGAGCGCCGCGGCCAGCAGGGCCCCGCCGATCACGCCGTTTTCGGTCGCCACTTGCAAGTAACCGCTCTCAGCGTGCGTGTAGATTTTGGTCGGCGGGTCGGGGAGGTAAAGCGGGTAGATTTCCTGGTGCGCTCCGGCCCCGGCGCCAAACCATCCGCCGGTGCGGATTGCTTCGAGATTGGCGTGCCAAATCTTTCGGCGGCCGGCGGCGGCGTCGATCTCATCGAGCGACTGGGCGGTGAGCGAACCGAGACGCTGGGCAAACTGGTCGTAGCCGGTCAGTGATACCGCGAGAAATACCGTGAGGCCCGCGGCGACAAGCGCCGCGGCTCGCCGGCCCGCAAGAAGACCAGCGCGATGCAGGCAGGCGACAACGGCGATGCTCGCGGCCGCGACCGCCAGGGCGCCGCCGCGCGAACAGGACAACAGCGCCGCCGCGGTGGTCAGAATTAATAGTCCCGCGAGGGCAACTGTCTTTCCCGTGTTGCGGCGCGAGCCTGAAACGACTCGCTGAGTACTCGGTTCTGAGTACTGAGTATTCGGTATTGGGTACTGAGTACTGGGTACTGAGTACTCGATGCGCGATGCGGCGCGCCGCGGCTGACGTGTTTGCGCATCTGCGCGCGGCGTATGCAGCTTCAGCGTCAGCCACGCGGCCAACGCGGGAATGCCCAGCGCCAGGAAATGGGCGAAGTGATTGCGGTTGGCGAACGCCCCGCTCAGCCGCTGGCTGGCGTCGCGCGAGGGGTGGTCGTAGATCCACAGGATTTTGTCGGTTCCCGTGGCGAACTGCACCAAGGCGATCGCCGCCATCAGGCCCGCGGACAGGCCGACCCATTTCACTAACCGCACTGCGTCGGCTTCCTCCTGCACGCGCTGAGTCACCGTGGCAAACAACAGCCCGTAGGCGGCGAGCATGGCCAGCGAGAGCCGCGTCGCCTCGGGATCGAGCGAGAGCGTGTGCCACGTACCCAGCGCCGGGCTGGCGCGTTCCCGACCACAGCGGCAGCAACTCGGCGGTGCGCGGCGAGAGTCGGCTCAGCCATTGAGCTGGCAGCGGCGTGAGCTGAAAAACGAGCAGCGCCCCGGCGAGTGCAAACAACACGAGCGGCCACCGCGAGGTACGGACGCGCTCCCCCACGATCGCCTGCCGAACAAAACATGCGCCGGCGCCGATCGCCGCAAGTACGACGAGCGCCAGCCGCCCCAGATCGTGCCGTCCGCCCAGGACCAGCGGGGCCGCGAAGATGACGCCCGCCAGGCTGGCGTCGACGACACGCTGGAGCACGTCGCCCAGTTCCCCGCTGCTGCCGGCGCGCGCCGACTCCAAAGTGCGGCCGCGCTTTTCCGGCGAAGAAATCCAGCTGGTCATTTCACCACCGTCCGCGTCGGCCGCTTACGCCGCCCTTCGCGGGCGAATTTCCGGGGGCGTCTGGTCTGCAACTGGCGTCTCGAACTCACGCGCCGCTAAGACCTGCGGGTCGTCGTCGCCTTTCTCGGACTCGTACCCCTGGCCATAGCCGTACCCATAGCCGTACCCATAACCCTGCAAATCGGTCGAGATGCCGTTGGCCACGACGCCCAGCACCTCGCAGCCGGTGGAGTGGAAACTGTCGACGGCTCGGACCACCAGCCGGCGATGATTCTTTTCGGGCCGCACCACCAGCAGGCAACCGTCGACGAGCCGACCGACCATTTGGGCGTCGCTCACCGCCAGCACCGGCGGGCAATCGACCAGCACCTGATCGTATTGCGACTCGGCCCACGCCAAGAGCTCGCCGAACTGCGGGCTGCCCAGTAGTTCGGCGGGGTTCGGCCGCCGCATACCGGTGGGCAGCACGTCGAGGTCGGGCTCGTCCGCGCGATGGATAAATTCGCGGGCCACCTCGCCGACGGGTCGACCCGTCGTGAGCAGATCGGCGACGCCCGGATGCGACTTGAGGCCCAACCGCGTGGTCAGGCCCGGCTTGCGGAGATCGGCGTCGATCACCAGGGTGCGCTTTCCTGATTGGGCGAACGCGACCGCCAGGTTCACCGCCACGGTGGTCTTGCCGTCGCCGGGTTCAGCGCTGGACACGAGAATCCGGCCGCTGGCGGCGGCGTTGAGCGTGAGCGCCGTGCGCAACGTGCGGAAGGACTCCGCCGCGGGGCCCGTGGGCGTGGCGTGGGTGTGAACTCCGGCCAGGGCATCGCCCTCGAGCCGCTCCAAAGTGCGGACCAGCGCCAGCACGGGCACGCCCAACTGCGCGGTCAGTTCCTCGGGCGAATCGAAGCGGTCGTCCAGCACGTCCTGCACGTACACGATCGCCGCGCCAATGGCGCCGCCGAGCAGCACCGAGACGATCGCCACGAATCGCAACTGCGGCGACACGGGCCGTAACACGGCGAGCGGCTCGCTGACGACGGTCGCCTGGAGCGGCGCTTGCCCCTGGCGGAAGTCCACGTTGGCAATGCTCTCGCACAGCACGCCGTGCAACTCCTCGGCCCGAGCCAGGTCGCGCTCGTACATTTTCAGTTGATCGATGCGGCTGCTGTACTGAGCCGCTTCGCTGCGCGCCTTTTCGAACGCCTCGGAAACCGTCCGTTCGCGCTCGGTCGCCTGGCGCACGGCTTGCTCGAGCATGGTTTGAGCCATGGCGCCCAATTTGGCGTTTTGGGCCGGGTCGGACCGCTTGCCCGAGTTCGTGCGGTAGTTGCGCAGGTAGGATTCCAGCGACGCGATCTGCTGCTGAAGCTCTTGGATGCGCGGGTGATTCGGACCGTAAAATGGGTTGAGTCGCTGCAAATCAGCCTGCGCGTCCAGCAGCTTTCGCTCCTGCTCGGCCTGCACTTCGAGGTCCTGGGTGGAAAGACCCAGGCTCATGAGCGTCATCTGCTGGCCCACCGATTCCTCGATGCCGGCCAGGTGCTGCTCGACGTCGGCGCCAGTGGCCATCGCGTCGCGGACCGAGGCGAGCGTCGACTCCAAGTCGATGCGCCGCCGCTGGGCCGCTATCAGCGTGTCGTTAAGTTGCATGGCGCGCTGCACGATCGGGTCGGCCACGCCCTGGTCGGCCGGCAGCGCCAGCTGGCCGATTTCGAGGCGAAATTCCTGGAGCCGCCGCTGCTTCTGGGCCAGCTCAGCCGCGGCCTTGTCGCGGCCCTCGGTGAGCACGGTTTTCAGCTCGGCGGCGCTGCCCTGGTGGTTCTTGCGGACGAACTCCAGGTACGACTCGATGACGGCCCGCACCACGGCGGCCGCGGCTTGGGGGCGGCGGGACCGATAGCTCACGTTGATCAAGTTGGTGCGCCGCGTGGTAGTCGCCGACAAGTTGCGGGTCAGCGTCTTGATCCACTCGTGCGGCGGCTTGTCCACGAGGTCGATCCGGTCGTCGGGAGCCAGTCGTTGAATCGCCCCCTCGAGGACGACCGGGCTGGTTACCAGCTCGCGGTGGGTGGCCATGGTGTTATCGGAGGCGCCGCCGTCGCCCACGTTGGCGATCTGGTCCTGCTTCTGCTCGATGACGAGCAGGCGGGCCGACGACTCATAGAGTCGCGTGGCCACGGCGTAGTAGGCGATGCCCAAAGCGCAGGACAGCATGAGACAGTTGATCACCACCGCCCGTCGCCGCTCGAGGACGCGCAAGAAGCGCAGCGCCGAGGCGATCGCCCCGCCAGCCTGGCTGGCTTCAGCTACGGTGGGCGGCGGATGGTTGATTTCGGGATTCATGAGTCGGGGCGGTGAGGGCGCGTCAAAACGCCGCCGTGCGGCTAGCAACGCCAACCGAGACGCGGAATAGTTTCAAGAAGGCGTCGGCGACGGCTGTCGCCGGCGTTTGCTCGATGCTCACCACGTCGCCGGCGCCGAGCACGAGATTTTCGCGCCCGTTGCGTTTGGCGGCGGACAGGCTCGCCCCGATGGAAATCGGCTCGGGGCGACCCGGCACGCGGCGTATCACCAAAATCTTGTCGGCCACGGGCGAGGCGCTGCCGCCGGCCATCGCCACCGCGTCCAGCAGACGCACTTCGCGATTGGACGGCATTTCGTACTGGCCGGGCTTCGTCGCCAGACCCGTCACGAAGAGCATTTCCTTGTCGCGGGGCGGCGCCATGACCATGTCGCGGTCGCTCAGGCGGTAGTCGCCAAGTCCGCCCGGCGCTGCCAGGTCGACGCGAAATGTTTGCGGCGCGAGTTGATCGGTCCCTTGCGGATCGTAACTTGCTGGTTGAATGGCGCCCAAGGAGGGCTGGCGGATGATTTCGACGACGGTGCCCGCCTCGTCGGTCAGTCCGCCGGCGGCTGCCAGCGCCGCGGCCAGGTCGCTCGAGGCCCGCGGCAGCTCGTGCGTCCCCGGCTTCTTGACCGCGCCCATGACCGTGATGCGGTTGACGGCCTTGGTTTTGATCTCGAGCATCACATGCGGTTGGCGGAAAATGCCGCGCTGGATCGCCGCGTCGGCGATGCGCTGGCTGGCGTCGTAGGCCTCGAGGCCGCCCACTTGCACCGGCCCGACCATCGGCACGTCCACGGCGCCGGCGTCGGAAACGCGCACGACGGCGGGCGTCGGTTCCTCGTCGTTGCGGCCGCTGGCGATCGTCACTTCCAACAAGTCGCCGGCGTCGACCTGCGACTGGCCAGCGCCGGGCGAGGCGATGCTGGCCAGGTGGATGTCGTCGCTGTGCGTGGCCGCTGCCCGAAACTCCGGCGGCAGATTCCCCGCACGCAGTGCGGGCCCGTTGCATCCGGCTATCGCGACAATGGCCGCAAAGACGCAGGTCAGGCTTTCCAGCCCGACCGGCGCGCCACACGACGCCTCGTTGTAAACCTGCGCAACTCATCTGGCGCGTCAGGCAAGAACGCCTGACCTACGGGTGCTATCGCGCAAAATTGGAGCTGGTAAGTATCGAATTGAGGCCGGCAAAACAAGGGCATTCGAGGCGTAAGCTAGACTGTTCTTGACCCACGGGGCGCAATTTGGTCCACCAACTTCGCTCACCCCCCGCGGCGGGTCGTGCCGCCGCTGCTAGCTGGCCGCTACTGTCGAACCACACGGAAGCACGCCATGAAATGCCTCGTGACCGGCGGCGCCGGCTTTATCGGCTCGCATATCGCCACGGCGCTGGTCGAGCGCGGCGACGCGGTGCGCGTGTTTGACAACTTCAGCACGGGGTCGCGCAAGAATCTCTCGCCTTTGGGCGCCAAGGTCGAGGTGGTCGAGGGCGATGTGACCGACTGCGCCGAAGTCGAACGGGCTGTCCGCGGCGTCGAGGTGGTGTTCCACGAAGCCGCGATGGCTTCCGTGCCGCGCAGCGTCGCCGAGCCGCTGGCCTCGCACGCCGCCTGTGCCACGGGTACGCTCCACGTGCTCGACGCCGCACGTCGCCACGGCGTCCGCCGCGTCGTGTACGCCGCCTCCAGCAGCGCGTATGGCAACGACCCGAAGATGCCCAAGCGCGAGACCGACTTGCCGTCGCCGATTTCGCCGTACGCGGCCGCCAAGCTCGCCGGCGAAGCCTACTGCCAGGTGTTTGCCGCCACTTACGGTCTGGAAACGGTGGCCCTGCGATACTTCAACGTGTTCGGTCCCGCGGCAGGATCCCAACAGCGAATACTCGGCGGTGATCCCAAAATTTGTCGCGGCCATGCTTGCGGGCCAGCGGCCCACGATCTTCGGCGACGGCGGGCAGTCGCGCGACTTCGTTTACGTATCCGACGTGGTCGCAGCCAATCTCGCCGCCGCTGTCGCGCCGGCGGCGACGGGTAGGGTGTTCAATGTCGCCTGCGGCCGGCAGGCGAGCCTTCTGGAATTGATCGCCAGCATCAACCGCCTGCTGGGCACAACGATCGAGCACATCTTCGCCCCGCCCCGCGCCGGCGACGTCCGCGAAAGCCTCGCCGACGTCTCCGCCGCCCGCACGGTTCTCGGCTACGAGCCGAAGGTCGATTTCGACGAGGGATTGCGGCTGTCGATCGACTATTACCGGTCGATCGCGTAGGGAAGCTGTCAGCGGTCAGCATTCAGCAGTCAGCCAGAGCCGATGAAATCTGGCTGAAAGCTGACCGCTTCTTTGCCCTTGCGGCGCCAGCACGGGCCCTTCTATCATTTCGCGCCCCTGCCCTCCGCCCGGCGCGCGATGCCCATGTTTGAAGGCCAAACCCTGCTCGTCACCGGCGGCACCGGCTCGTTCGGCAACGACTTCATCCGGCTGGTGCTCCGTCAGTACGACCGGGTGAGTGTGATCGTCTTCAGCCGCGACGAAAAGAAGCAGCACGACATGCGTCTGGAGCTGGACGACCCGCGCGTGTCGTTCGTCATCGGCGACGTCCGCAACCGCGACCGCCTGGCCATGGCCTGCCGCGGCGTCGACTACGTGTTCCACGCGGCCGCCCTCAAGCAAGTGCCGTCGTGTGAGTTCTTCCCGATGGAGGCCGTCGAGACCAACGTCATCGGCACGAACAACGTGCTCGACGCCGCCGAGTTGTGCGGCGTCAAGAAGCTGGTGGTCCTCAGCACCGACAAGGCCGTTTACCCGATCAACGCCATGGGCCAGACCAAGGCCCTCATGGAAAAGCTGATGCTCGCGCGGGCCCGCTCGCCGCGCACGGGGCTCGTGTGCTGCGGCGTGCGCTACGGCAACGTCATGTATTCCCGCGGCTCGGTCATACCGTTGTTCGTGCGACAGATATTGAATCGCGAGCCGCTGACCGTCACCAACCCGCACATGACCCGGCTGTTGTTGCCGCTGGCGGAGGCGGTCGAGCTGGTGACTTACGCCATGGAGCACGGCCAGAGCGGCGACATCTTCGTCCGCAAGGCGCAGGCCGCCACGGTAGACTCCTTGGCCAAAGCCCTGCTGCGGCTCTTCCGCAGCCCCAGCCAGGTGCGCGAAATCGGCACGCGAGCCGGCGAGAAGCTGCACGAAGTGCTCATCAGCGCCGAGGAGCTGACGCGGGCCGAGGACCGCGGCGACTACTACCGCGTGAGCTGCGACACGACGCGCAACTACGACCAATACTTCTCCCAAGGCGATCTTTCGGCTGAAATGCGCCGCGAAGGTTACACCTCACAAAACGCCCGGCAACTTACGGTGCACGAAGTGGAGCAATTGCTGTTGGAGCTGCCCGAGATTCGCCGCGACCTCGAGCATTGGGAAAGCCGCCGCGCGGCGCGGGCCATGGGGAGGCGCGCCGCGTGAGCGACCTGTGCGTAGGCGTCACCGGCGCCGGCGGATTTATCGGCCAGCATTTGGCTCGGCGGCTGGCCGCCGAACAGGGCGTCCGCGTGGACCGGTGTCCCCGCGCGGCGTGGCACGACGAGCGCGCCCTTGATCGTCTTGCCGCCGGCTGCGATTGGATCGTGCACCTGGCCGGCGTCAATCGCGGCGACGCCGAGGAAATCCTCGCGGTCAACGCCGAACTGCTCGACAAACTGCTCGGCGCCACCGCCCGCTGCGCCCGTCCGCCGCATATCGTGTTGGCTTCGTCCACGCAGCGGGAGCGCGCGACGGCCTACGGATACTCCAAGCGCGACGGCGACCAACGCGTCGCGGCATGGGTCGCCGAAGGGCGCCGTCGCACCGCCACCTCCTTGATTATCCCCAACGTCTACGGCCCGGGGTGTCGACCGTTCTACAACTCCGTCGTCGCCACCTTTTGTCATCAACTGGCCCGCGGCGAGGAGCCGACCGTCACCGAGGACGCTGCGGTCGACTTCGTCTGGGTGAATGACCTGGTGGATCAAATCGTCGACGTCGTCCGCGGCGGCGCCGCCGGCTTCAGCCTGATGGGCGTCGGCAAGACCGGCACGCTGCGCGTGACCGAGCTACTGGCGAAGCTCAAGCAATTCCGCAAAGCGCGACTCGAAGACGGCGTCCTCCCTGACGTCACCGATCGCTTCGACGCGAGTCTATACGCCACGTTTGAGTCCCACCTTGACCTGGCCGACCACGCCACCCAACCGCCGGTGCATGCGGACGACCGCGGCCGCCTGTTCGAAATCCTCAAGCTCTCCCATGGCGGCCAGGTATTTTTCTCCACGACGCGCCCCGGCGTCACCCGCGGCGACCACTACCATACCCGCAAGCTCGAACGCTTCTGCGTCGTCGCCGGCGAAGGCGTCATTCGCCTCCGGCGCGTGGGCTCCGGCGAAGTCCGTGAATACCGCGTCACCGGCGAGCGGCCCGAGTTCATCTCGATTCCCGTCTGGCACGTCCACCAAATCGAAAATACCGGGCACACCGATCTGTTGACCATGTTCTGGTCCAACGAAATCTTCAACGCCGACGATCCGGACACCTATTACGAAAAAGTAGCCTGACCGAATGCCCGCCAAGCTGAAAGTCATGACCGTGCTCGGCACGCGGCCGGAGATTATTCGGCTGTCGCGGGTGATGGCGCTGTTGGACAGGCACGTCGATCATGTGCTGGTACACACCGGCCAGAACTCCGACTACGAGCTGAACGAGGTGTTCTTCGAAAACCTGGCGATCCGCCGACCCGATCACTTCCTGGCCGTCACCCGTGCCTCGCTTGGCGCCATGCTCGGCGAGGTGCTCGCCCGATCGGAAGCCGCACTGGTGAGCGAGCGGCCCGACGCCGTGCTTGTCCTGGGAGACACCAACAGCGCCTTCGCGGCGATCATCGCTCGGCGAATGCAAATCCCCGTCTACCACATGGAAGCCGGCAACCGCTGTTTCGACTTCAACGTACCGGAGGAAATCAACCGCCGGATCATCGATCACATCAGCGACTTCAACCTCGTGTACACCGAGCACGCCCGCCGCAACCTGCTGGCCGAGGGCGTCCACCCGCGACGGATTTATCTTACTGGTTCGCCGATGCGCGAAGTGCTCGCCGCCAATCGCTCGGCGATCGACGCGTCCGACGTGCTGGCCCGCCTGCACCTGGCGCCGCGGCAATACTTTCTCGTGAGCCTGCACCGCGCCGAAAACGTCGACGTGGCGGCCCACCTCACGCAGCTCCTCGATGTCATCAACCGCCTTTGCCAGCGCCACGGCATGCCCGTCGTGGTCAGCACTCATCCCCGCACGCGCGACCGCCTGGAAAAGCTTGACTTCGCCAGCCACGCCGCCGTCCGCTTTCTGCCGCCGTTTGGCTACCACGACTACGTGAAGCTTCAGCTCGAGGCCGCGTGCACTCTGTCCGACAGCGGCACGATCAGCGAGGAAGCGTCGATCCTCGGCTTCCCCGCCGTCACGATGCGCGTCGCGATGGAGCGGCCCGAGGCGATGGACTCCGGCCACATCATCCTCACCGGCCGCGACCCCGAGACGATCTTGCAGTCAATCGAGCTGGCCATGGAATCCCGCGAGCACGATCGCGGTCAACCGATTGCTCGGGAGTATGAGGTGACCAATGTCTCGCACCGCGTGCTGAAACTGATCCTCGGGACCGCCAAGCTCGGCCACATGTGGGACGGCATCGTGGCAGCGGCGTAGACAAAGCGTTCAGCAGTCAGCGATCAGCTTTCAGCCAGAAAGATCTTCAAGTTTTTCTGGCTGACTGCTGAGTGCTGATCGCTGAAAGCTCCAAACCCATGCGCATCCTCGCCATCTACCGCCACTACTGGCCCGACGCCACGCCCTATGCGCGCCTGCTCAAGAGCATCCTCGAGCGCACCGCCACCGAGGGCCACGTCGTCACGGTTCACGCCGCCCAACCCAGCTACAACGAAGTGGCCGCCCCACTTCAACCGCGCCGCGAAACGCTCGGCGGCGTCGACGTCCGCCGTCTCCGCTTGCCGCCCGAAAGCAAACGGCGCCTGGGCCTGCGGCTGGTCAGCTCGCTGTACTTCCTGCTACGGGCCGTCGCTCACGCCACGCTGGGCCGACCTTACGACCTGGTAATCGCCAACGGCCACCCCCCAATCCTCACCGCCTGTACGCTCTGGCTCATCCACCGCCTCGTCGGCACGCCGTACATTCCGCACCTCCAAGACGTCCACCCCGAGTCCCTCCGCGCCGTCGGCCAGGTGCGCGACGGCCGGATGTTTCGCCTGGCCCGCCGCATCGACGCCGCCTGCTGCCGCCGTGCGGCGAAGATCGTGACGCTGTCGCACGACATGGCCGAGGCGCTGGTCGAGCGCGGCGTCGATCGCCGCCAGATCGAGATCATCAACAATTGCCCGCTGCCGACGGACCGCATGGCCGACGCGCCGCTGCCGGGGCCGCTGCATCAGTCCGCCACGCCGAAGTTTTTATTCGCGGGCAACTTGGGCGACTTTCAGTCACTGGACTTGGTCATCTCCGCGGCGAAACTGCTCGCCGCGCGCCGGTTGTTTCATGTCGTCTTTCTCGGCGCCGGCGCGGAGCGCGAGCGGCTAGTCGCTCTGGCGGGAGATCAACTCGACCGCTGTATCTTCTTTCTTCCGCACGTGGCGCCCGAGGTTGCGGTCGCCGCCATGGGCGCGGCTGACTTCGGCATCGTCTCCCTCGCCCCGCAGGTGTACCGGTACGCCTACCCCAGCAAAACGATGACCTACCTCGCCGCGGGCTGCCCGCTGGTAGCCGTCGTCGAGCCGGAAAGTGAACTGGCCCAAATGGTAACGCGGGAGTCGCTCGGCTACGTCGCCGCCGCCCACACCCCTGAAGCCATCGCCGAGGCGCTGGACCGCGCGTGCGCCGAGCGCGACCACTGGACCGCCGACCGCCGTGGCGCACTGGCGGCCAGGTGCTCCGCCCTGTTCGGCCAGGAGCGCATGCTGGCCGAGTGGATGCGCGTGCTCGACTCGCTTTCCAACTATCCCATTTCCGGCCCGCCGACGCCGCAGCAGCCCGCGCAGCATGAATCGACGCTCGATGGCGGCCCGACGGCCCGCCACTTTAGACTGTCAGCCTATTTTAATCCTCGGCGCGCTGCGCTCGGGGACGAACATGCTGCGCGATCTGCTCGCCCGCCTGCCCGGCGCCACGACCTGGCCCTGCGACGAAATCAATTACATCTGGCGTCATCACAACGCGCGCTGGCCCACGGACGCGCTGCCGCCGGAGTTGGCCACCCAACGGGTGCGAAGCTACATCCGGCGGGCGTACGATCGCCAAGCGCGGCGGGGCGGCGGGGCCCGGTTCGTGATCGAAAAAACCTGCGCCAACTGCCTCCGCGTCGAGTTCGTCCGCCGCGTGCTGCCCGAGGCGCGGTTCATCCACATCGTGCGGGACGGCCGCGACGTCGTCGCCTCGGCGCTGGCGCGGTGGCGCGCCCCTTTGGAGCTTGGCTACATTCTCGCAAGGCGCGGTTCGTGCCGGCGGCCGACCTGCCGTATTACGCTGTCCGCTATCTCGGCCATCGTTGCTGGCGCCTGCTGCGGCGCGACCGGCGGCTGCCGGCGTGGGGTCCGCGCGTTCGCCGGCCTCGAACGCTGGCTGGCCGAGCGGCCGCTTGAGGCGGCGTGCGGCGAGCAGTGGCGACAGTGCGTGCTGGCCGCCGCCGCGTCGCTGGAGCAGTTGCCCGCCTATTGCCGCACGACGGTGCGGTACGAGTCGCTAGTCCGCGACCCGCTGGCAGAGGCAACTCGCCTGTTGCGATTCCTCGGCATGCCCTATCAACTCGACCGCCTGGCCGAGCTGACCGGTGCCATCACGTCCGCCAGCGTGGGAAAATGGCGCCACCGGCTTGAGCCCGCCGCGGCCGAGCAGTTGACGCCCCTGGTCGAGACGACGTTGAGGAGCGTCTTTCACCGCGGGGAAGCGGCAGCATGAGTTTGCCCAGCTACGAAGTTGTGAAACGGGCGCTCGATGTGGCGCTGGCGGCGCTGGCATTGGTCCTGACGGCGCCGCTGTGGGTCGCGGCTGCGGCGGTGATTGTCGTCGGCTCGCCGGGGCCGATCTTTTTTGTTCAGGAGCGCGTGGGGCGGCGCCAGCGGCCATTCCGCCTGATCAAGTTTCGCACCATGCACTGCCAACCGTCGGCGAATTCGAAAGTGCAAGATGCCGCCGCGTTGGTAAGCGTCAAAGACGACCCCCGGGTATTTCACGGCGGCGGCCTGCTGCGGCGTTGGAAGATCGACGAACTACCGCAGCTCGTGAATGTGCTGGCCGGGTCGATGTCGCTCGTGGGCCCGCGGCCAACGGTCGCCGCCGACTACGCCCGCATGACGCCGGACCAGCGGCGTCGGGCCGACGTTCGGCCGGGGATTACCGGGCTAGGGCAAATCCGCGGCGGGGCCACCGTGCCGTGGCCCGTGCGGCTTCAATGGGACGATGAGTATCTGCGTGAGCGGAGCTTAGGGTTGGACCTGCGGATTCTGGCGGCGACAGTTTGGGTGGCGATGATTGGCCGCGCGCCGGGGGAGTCGAGCTTTGCGGATGAGTGGCGGGACGCGGCGTGAGACTCGCCGGGGTCGAGACGACCCGGCTCGCTTTTGACTGCTTGAGGACATGGCCGCGATGGTGACGCCACAATTTCCAACCTGGCCGCAGTTGAGCGACGATCAGATCGCGGCGGCCGAGCGCGTGCTGCGTTCGGGGAAATTGAATTACTGGACCGGCGAGGAAGGGCGGCGGTTTGAGGAGGAGTTTGCGCGCTTTGTCGGCGTGCGACACGCGGTGGCCGTCGCCAACGGGACCGCGGCTTTGGAGCTGGCGCTCTACGCCTTGGGGATTGGCCCGGGCGACGAGGTGATCGTGCCCAGCCGCACGTTTATCGCCACGGCCAGCGCCGTCGTCGCCCGGGGCGCGACTCCGGTGGTCGCCGACGTGGACCGCGATTCGCAGAACATCACTCCCGATACGATTCGCCCTTGCCTCACCAGCGCGACGCGGGCCATCGTCGCCGTGCATCTGGCGGGGTGGCCCTGCGACATGCCGTCGATCATGAAGATGGCCGGACGGCTGGACCTGGCCGTGATCGAGGACTGCGCCCAGGCACACGGCGCCCGCGTCGGCGAGGGGCTGGTCGGCTCGCTGGGCGATGCGGCGGCGTTTTCGTTTTGCCAGGACAAGATCATGACCACGGCGGGCGAAGGCGGGATGCTGACGACCAACCGCGCCGACGTGTGGGAGCGGGCGTGGAGTCATAAGGACCACGGCAAGAATTACCAGGCGGCCCATTCGCCAGCCGCCGATCCCGGCTTTCGTTGGCTGCACGATTCGTTCGGCACGAATTGGCGGATGACGGAGGTGCAGGCGGCGGTCGGCCGCGCGGCCCTGCGACGGTTGCCCGCGTGGCTCGCGGCGCGCGAGCGCAATGCCAAGCTGCTGGCCGACCGACTGGCCGCGCTGCCGGCGCTGCGCGTGCCGCGACCTGCCGACGGACTTCGGCATGCCTGGTACAAGCTCTACGCCTTCGTGCGCCCGGCGGCGCTGCGGCCCGATTGGTCGCGCGATCGAATTCTCGCCGAGATCAGCGCCGCGGGCGTACCGTGCGGCACGGGGTCGTGCGCGGAGATTTACATGGAGCGCGCCTTCGCCGAGAAGCTGCGGCCCGCGCCGGCGGCCGGTCGCCCGTGACCTGGGCAAAACGAGCCTCATGTTTCCCGTGCATCCGACTTTGGAGCGGCGACACATGGAGGAGTTCGCCAAGGCAGTCGCCGACGTGGTCCGGCGCGCACTGCTTCCGCAGCGCATTCAGCGCACCGAACTGCGTGAGGCTTTTGCCCATGACTACCTCGTCGCCCGCTGCTGGAGCCGAGTCGAGGTCCGCGCCCACCGTCGATCGGGCCCCGTCGATGACGCCTCCGATGACGCCGTCGCTGCGCGTCAACGCGGCGTGGACGCTAGTCGGTCGAGGGGTCTACTACGCGTGCCAGTTCGGGATGCTGGCGATACTGGCGGCGGCGGGATCGCCGGCGGTGGTGGGAGAGTTTGTGTTTGCGATGGCCGTGTCGACGCCGGCGTTTACGCTCGCCAACTTGCAACTGCACGTGGTTCAGTGCACCGACCGTCGCGGTGAGTTCTCGTTCAGCGATTTTCTGCGGCTTCGGCTGGTCACGACGCTGGCGACATTTTTGTTGATCGCCGCGGCGGCGACGGCGCTCGCCGCGTCGGCGGCCGAGGCTTGGGCGATCATCGCGGTGGCGGCCGCCAAAGGAGTCGAGTCGCTGAGCGACCTGTACGGCGGTCGGCTGCAGAAGCACGAGCGACTTGCCGACGCGGCACGGTCGCTCATGCTCCGCGGTTTTCTGGCGTTGGCCGCGTTTGCCGCTGTCTATCCGGCGACGCACAGCCTGGCGTGGGCCGCGCTGGCGATGACCGTCGCCTGGGCGGCCGCCGTGGCGCTGTATGACGTGCGGCTGGTCCGACGCTTGCCGCGTGAGGCCGATAGGGCAGCGCGCGGCGCCATCCATCTCCGACTGTCGCGGCTGGCGGCGCTCGCCGCGCCGTTGGGACTGTTGGCGGGCGCTGCGGCGCTGGAATCAAGTCTGCCGCGATTCATCGTTGGGCAGGCGGTAGGCGCTTACGAATTGGGCATTCTGGGCGTCATGCTGTACTCCACGTTGGTCGGCAACATGGTCGTCGCCGCGGTCGCCCAGGCGGCGCTGCCCCGGTTGGCATCGCTGCACGACGTTGGGCGCCTGGTGGAGGTGCGGCGGCTCGTCGGCCGACTTGTGCGCGTCGCCGCCGGGGCCGGCATGGTCACGGTGGCGCTCGCAGCGCTCGTGGGCCGCATTGGGCTCAAGTTGGCGTTTGGACCCGAATACGCCCAGTGGCATGGGTTGCTGACGCTGACGGCGATCGCGGCGACGTTCCAATTTGTTTGCAGCACGCTGTCGGCTGTGTTGCGATCTACGGGGCGATTTCGCGCCGCGCTGGCTGTGCAAATCGGGACGCTGACCGTGACTTTGTCGTGCTGCGCTCTGGGCGTCGCAGTCGCCGGATTGTGGGGCATCGGCTACGCATTCGTCGCCGCCGGCGCACTCAGCTCCCTCCTGTTCGCGCGAGCGACTCGGCGGGAGCTCGTGCAACTCGATGACAACGTCCCCGGAAACGCCCGGACCATCCTGGGGGCCGCGTGATGAAAAGCTTCGGCGTTCCACGACCAGCCGACTGGTTGACCAGCGCGACTTGGCCTCCGCGCGGCGCCGCTGCGGCGTCGGCGGCCTGCCCCGCACAGGCAGCAGTCTCGCAACGAGTGCTCTTGTTTCCTCTGTGGTTCTTCCAGTTGTACCTTCTCGGGTCGCTGTTGGCGTTCGCGTTTGGTCCCGTGGAGTCGTATGTCGCCAACCCGCTCAAGTTGTACGGCTATGCCTTGGCGGGGCAATTGGCGATCTGGATCGGTTATCGGTGGGGCCTAGCCCAGGGAGCGGCGGGATACAACGGCCCGCTCACGAAGAGCGGCGTGCTCAAGGCCGCGATCCTGGCGACCATCATCATTGCTCCGGCTACGGTGATGAATCGGAGCAATACCAGCTTCACCATTGTCGAATCCATCACCAACCCGGGCGCGGCGTACGCGGCGCACCTGCAAGACCTGCAGGACCGCGAGCAGGCGCCTTATTGGGCCATCGCCAAGGCGCTGTCCGGCCCGCTTCTGGGGTTGTTCATGCCGCTGGGGGTGATCTACCTGAACCGGGCCGCGCAGGGTGGAAGATACTGTGGCAGGCTGGCCTGGCACTCGTCGTGACCGAGGCGCTCTTCGGCGGCGCCGCCAAGGGCCTGTTCGACCTGGCGTTGGCGTGGCCTTGGATGTTGTGGCTGCGGCAGCACCATCGCGCGCGCTCGGGCGGCCTCGCGGCTCGGCGGTCGCCGCTGGCGCGCAAGGCGGTCACACTGCTCGCGGCTGCCGCCATGCTGTCGGCGGCGATGTACTACTTCAGCTACTCCCGGCAGTCGCCGCTATGGATTGGAGGGCAGCGAGTATCCGCCATATACCACCGGCTGGTCGCAGGAGCTGTACGGCGTGACGTTGCCGGAAGGCGTCGAATATCCCGTGTACATGCTGACCCGCTATTGGACGCAGGGGTATCAGGGGCTGTCGGAGTGTCTCGACCTGCCGTTCAAGTGGTGCTATGGGTTAGGCCATTCGACATTCTTGATGCGCTACGCCGGCGTGTTCGCCGCGAATCACGATTACTTTCTTCAACGTTCCTATCCTTACCGGCTCGAAGCGGAGACCGGCTACGACGTGTCCTATTACTGGCACACGATTTACCCGTGGTTGGCCTCCGACCTGACGTTTCCTGGAGCGCTCGTAGCGGTGGGCTTGCTCGCGGCGCTTTTGCGCGAGCCTGGTCGGATTGCCTGCGCGGCGAAAATCCGTTCGCGCCGGGGTTTCTGGCCCAAATTCTGCTGTTGTTCTACTACGTGCCGGCGAACAATTGCCGGCTGATGTTCTCCGAAGACTTGATCGCCTTTTGGGGACTGCTCGCCCTCTGGCTGGCGACGCGGGCGCGCTTTCCAGGGCGCACGCGGCTGAACTGGAGGCGTGGCGCCCATGGATGACGCGGCGTATCCCCGAGTGGCCATCGTATCCGCCAATCCGCTGACGCCGGCGGTGTCGAACGGACTCTTGATGCGCTCGCTGTTCGCGGGCTGGCCCGAAGGGCGACTCGCGCAGGTATGCTTTCCGATCGCCTCGACGGCGACCCCGCCGCTCGACGTCTGTCAGGATTACCGGATGATCCGGCCTACAGGATTGGTGCGCCGCCTGACGAGCGGCGGCGCCGCATCCGGCCGAGCCCCCGCGCCGACTAACGACCCGGCTCAGCCGTCAGTCACGCTGTTGGGCGGCCTCAAGCGGCGCAAAGGGCTGCTCCCCTGGCTCAAGCTGGCGCAAGAAGCGTGGTACGGGAATTCCTGGCTGGGTCGCGTGCTCGAGCGCCAGTTGAAAGCCCTGCACCCGGAGATTGTGTATGCGCTGGTGGGCAACTACTCGCTCTCGAAGATCACCCATCTGGCTTGCGCACGCTTGGGGCTGCCAGTCTATGTTCACGTTACGGATGACTATGTCCGCGGCCTTTACCGACGGGCGCCGCTGGAAGCTCAACTGGCGCACGCTTCGGAAAAGTGGTTTCGTCGCATTGCCAACAGCGCGGTCGGACCGCGCCGGCATCAGCCCGGCCATGGCGGAAGAGTTCGGTCGTCGCTATGGGGGCCACTGGGACTGGTTTACCACCGGCGTCGACGCGAGCAGCTACGATCCGACGCCGCGCGAGGACGACGGCGTCGTCCGGTTCGTGTACGCGGGCAATCTAGGCTTGGGCGCAGCCAGCAACTCCGCGCGTTGGCGTTGGCGCTGCACGCGCGGTGCGTGGAGGGCCGCGGATGCGCCCTGCTGGAGATTTACTCCTCCGACGAACAGATCCGCATGCATCGGCAAGCGCTGAACATTCCACCAGTCGTTCGATTGCGCGGGTGGGCCCCTGCCGAAGAATTGCCGGCCATATTCCATGGCGCCGACGTGCTCGTTCACGTCGAGAGCTTCGACCCCGACCTGGCGTCGCTCACGCGGATGTCGCTGTCCACCAAACTCAATCAGTATTTGATGGCCGGTCGGTGCGTCCTGGGCCTTGGACCGGGGGACCTCGCCTCGATGCGGTTGATTCGCGACGCCGGCGCCGGCGTGTCAATCGGCGAGGTCGACGCGGCAGCGCTTGGGCGGCAAATTGACAAACTATGCGGCGACCAAGTGCTGCGTCATGCCTGTGGCCGTCGCGGACGCCAGTGGGCCGAGCCGTGGGGCAATCGCGCCCATGAGCACCAGCGGTTTCGCAAATCACTCGTCGACGCCCTGCAGCCTCAGTGGCTAGCGCGAAGCGCCTAGGCCCAACCGGTGTGGGCGAACAGGTAATCGAGCGCGTCGAAGTCCAGGGTATCGTCGCCGCCCAGCGTGCGCAGGGCGGTCACGGCGTCGAAGCCCGTGGCCACGTTTCTGAACCCGGCCCCCGTCGCGCGGGCGACGTCGTCGCGCCCGTAGAACGCGTCGTCCAGGGCCGAGTCATAAAGATCGGCTTTGTCGTACCCGCCGGTGGCGTATGCGAAGACGCCGCCAAAGCCGTAAACCTGATTGAGATAAGTTCCCGCGACGTCCTGCATCGCGGCGGAGTCTGACCAGGCCGTGAACAGATCGTCGCCCGCCGAGTCGCATAACGTGGCGTAGTCGATCCCCCCGGCCGTCGAACGCCCCTGAGCCGAATCGAAGCCCGACGCGGCGTTGGAAAAATCGCCCGCCAGGCTGCGGAGCGCCATGTAGCCCGGGCGTGCGTAGAGCCGATCGTCGCCGGCGCTGTCGTAGAGTTCCGCCAAGTCGTATCCGCCCATGTAGGCGATCCCGCTCACATTATCGAACCCGTCGACGCGATGGCGGAACTGGCCATTCGGCCCCGTCATTTCGGCGAAGGTGGGCGTCGCCACAAAGCGGTCGTCGCCCGCCGAATCGTACATGTAGGCCGTGTCCACGCCTTGGGATGCAAAGGCTTGGGTCACGTCGAACGATCGGCGCAGAGGTAATAGTCGGCGCCGGACAAGTACGCGCGGTCTGCATAGGAGCGGTACAGGTCGTCGCCGGCCGAATCGTAGAGTTCGGCGCGGTCGACGCCTCCCGCCGTGGCATAGGCGTACACCTGGTCGAACCCAGACACGAAGTTGCAATACGTGCCGGCGACATTCCGCATCGTGCTGGAGTCGGGCCGACCGGTGAAGACGTCGTCGCCCGAGGAATCGTACAGCGTCGCGTAATCGGCGCCGCCGGCCGTGGCGTAGGCGCGGACGGAGGCGAAGCCCGCGGCCTGGTTGTAGAATTCTCCCGTCGTGCTGCGCATCAGCATGTAGCCTGGCCCGGCCACCACGCGGTCGTTGGTGGCGCCGTCGTAAAGTTCGGCCCGATCCTGCCCGCCGTTTAAGGAAGTGGCGAACACCTGGTCGAAACCGCTCGCCCGGTTCGAGTAGGACAGGTCGTTGGCGCGCATCACGGCGTAGGTCGGCCGGGCGGTGAACACGTCGTCGCCGGTCGAGTCGTACATGGTCGCTGTGTCGCGGCCTTGCGTGGCGCGGCCGAAAGTTTCCTCAAACCGCGCGGCGAAATTCGAGTAGCCGGCGCCGCACATGACGACGCGGTCAGCGTACGCGCGGTACGAGTCGTCGCCGGCGGTATCGTACAAGTCGGCCCGATCGCGGCCGCCAGCCGTGGCGTACGCATAAGTCTGGCCGAATCCGTAGGCCGAATTGGAAAAGCCGGCGCCCGTCATCTCCACGCGATCGCTGGACGCCGTGTACACGTCATTGCCGACGGAGTCGTACAGATAAGCGACGTCGCCAGCGTCGCCGTGGAGGCGCTGAAACTCGACGCCGGCGGCAGTAAACGAGTAACTCGACGCCGTCACCGCGAGCGAGCCGGTGTACTGCGATGCCCTCTCGGCGGCGGCCGACCCGAAGAAGTCGACGGAATCCTGGCCTGCCCCGGCGTCGACGATGAATTGGCTGGCCGAACCCGCTGCGAAGCCGTAGCTCACGCCGTTGATCGTGAGCAGCGGCGAAGCGCCGGCGTTGAACACGATCGCGTCGTCGCCGTTTGTGCCGAAGGCGGTGACGACCGAGCCGGTCTGGCTCACGAGGTTGACAAGCTTGAAATCGACGTCGCTGTTGGCGCCGACGACGCGCACATAGAACTGAGTTCCCGCGGCGGCGGTCGTATCGACCCGCGCCACGTTGCCCGTCGTCGTGCCCGCGGCGACGAGCTTCAAGTTGGCGTCGTACAGCTCCAAGTGGACGTCGCCGGCTGCGGCGTTGAAGGCGCCCTGCACGGTGAGGAAGCCGTCGCGCCCGGCCTCGACGCGATACCAGGCCTCGCCGTTGACGGTCACGTCGTTTTGCTGGTTGTAGGCGACGGCGCCCCAATCGGTGAACGAGAAGACCTCTTCGGCCTCGGTGGTCATTTCGAAGTCGTAGTGGCCCAATCCGCCCAGCGACGCCAGGCTCACGGTGTATGACTGGCCGGCCTTGACCGCGAACGACAGCTCGCTGCCGCTGGCGGCTGCGGCGACGGCTGCCATCGGCGTGGCGCCGTAAACCTGCCACGCTGGCGTCATCGACTCGCGCATGCCCGTCACGTCGAAAGACACCGTCCCCGTCACGCCGGCGGTGAAGGTGAAGTAATCGACGTCGCCAACTTTGGCGATGGCGCCGCTCATCTCCATGCCCGACGACGAAATCGTGCCCATGTTGTAGGCCGCGGCCATCGACGAGCCATAGTCATCGGCCGGCATTAGCGCGTCGATGGCTCGGCTCAGGTTGAGCCGCTTGTACGACAGATTCGAAACGGCGTCGAACAGCGTGTCGGCCGTTGCCATCAGATGATCGTAAATCATCGTCTGATTGATGTTCGTACGACCCACGAACTGCATCGCCTGCCGCACCAGCACGCTGGCCCCTGCCACGTAGGGCGCCGCCATGCTCGTGCCGCTCATGGTGGCAAAGTCGTCGGCCACGCCGTTCTTGTTGCCCTTGTAGTCGGGGACGGTGCTGGTGATCGACCGGCCCGGCGCCGCGATCGCCCGGTCCAGCCGCTGGCTGAAGTAGCTCAGCGTGTTGGCGTCGTCCGTCGACATGACGGGGACGACGTACGGACTGGCGGCCGGGTAGCTGAGTCCAGGCGTGTTGTAGTTGGCGTAGTAATTCCCCGCCGCGACGGCGATGAAAATGCCGTCGGAGGCGAGTTGAGCAAATTCCTCCTCGAGCGTCGCCCACTGCGGAATGGCGGCGGCGTTCCAGGTGGAGACCCCCAGCGACAAGTTGACGGTCGTGATCGGATTGTCGAAGTCATTGCGATGTTCGTGGACCCACCGCAGGGCGTTTTCGACCCAGTTGAAGTAGCCGGAGCCCGTGTCGTTGAACACCCGCAGGCCCACGAAGTCGACTCCGGGCGCCACACCGGAGTTGGTCGACGAGTCGCCGCCGATGATGCCGCTGACGTGCGACCCGTGGCCGCCGGCTGTGCCGTCGTCGTAGGGATTGCCGTCGTTCTCCTCGGTAAAGTCCCAGCCGCCGACCACGCGGTAGTCTTTGCCCAGGCCGCCGCCCAGGGCGAAGTGATCCCAGGCGATGCCGCTGTCGATGACGGCCACGGTCTGCCCGAGGCCCGTGAAGCCGTAGTTGTTGCGGACGTTGAACAACCCGGTTTGGTTGTGGGCGTCGGTGATGGACTGTGAGATGCCGGCAAGATAATCGCCGAAACTGATTTGATTGGCGGGGTCCGCCCAGAAGTCGGGCTCTCCCAATTCCTGATGCGAGATCGGGGCGCCGAGAGAATCCTGCGTCAGAATCGCCTGGCCAAAGTTCTGACTGGCCTGAAGCGCCGCCACGGCGGCGGTTTGGGGGACCGGCTCTTCCCCGGCCGCCTGCGGCTCGACGGCCCCGCCGAGCGCACCGCCCACGGGGTCGGCCGACATCACGCGGCGCTCTTCCAATTGCTCGACGTGCGCGGCAAATTGCGGCGCGCGCTGGCCCTGCCGTCGCATGAGATTCCCCCTCTTACCCGCGCAGGCAGAACGCCGTAGCGCCGAGCCGCGTGATGCAGCCTGAGCGCGAGATGCCGTCCTGCCGCGGCCAAACGATCAGCCACAAAACCGAAAAGCGTGGTGACGCGACCGTGAGAGGGGACCCCGGCCAAGTCGCAGATAAGGCAAACCGACGCTGCCGTGCGGCCGCGCTAAGGTAGGGAAGGCGCAGACGGGCAGTCTTTAGAACCCTAGGTCAGAATTCCCCGGCCTGTCCGAATCCATTCGACTTGTGCCGCGGGCCATGCAATAGCGACCGCTGACAGCTGCATCCACACGCTTGCCGCGAGGTTGAACGTCCACTTCGCTCCTCGCGCGCTGTCCAGCGACCACACTGTGATGCCGGATTGCACCCCATTCTAAAACCACCCGTGGCGAAAGATCATCATTAAACCCGGTGCTTTCCGGGGAGTTTGCCGATTGGCGCCTGCACTGCACTCTACGCAATCGTTAAACTTTAACGAGGTTCGCGAGGTCTTGGGGAGCGGGGCAAACTGCGGCCCAAACGCGGTATGAGGGCCGCTTGGCGCCTCGAGGTCGTTTATCCTCTATCCTCCGTTCAGGCTTCGCGCCGCGGCTGCTGACCGCGATCGTTGACTCACTCATGCTCTGGCTTCGCGCGATCATCGCTGTTCTGACGCTGCCCGGCGTTTTTGCCGGTGTGTTGCCGGCGTTGTTGGCGCCGCTCGATCCATCGCGCGATACGCCGCGGCCAATTATCGGAGGCGTCCTTGTCGCCCTTGGGCTGGCGGGTTTCGCCTGGTGCGTGCGCGACTTCGCCGTTCGCGGTCTCGGCACGCTCGCCCCGTGGGATCCGCCGCGTCGGCTGGTCATCATCGGCATGTACCGCTACGTACGGAATCCGATGTATGTTTCGATCCTGTTCTTCCTCTCCGGCTGGGCGCTGGTGGTCGGCTCGCCGCTCTTGGCCGGATACGCGTTGGCGTTGGCCGCGGCATTTCATCTCCGCGTCGTGCTCTACGAGGAGCCGATTCTGGCCCGGAGCTTTCCCGACGAATGGCCGGCCTACGCGGCGACCTCCGGGCGGTGGCTGCCGCGCCTGCGGGGCCGGATCACCGGCAAGGCGCGATGAACGGCCGTCGCAACGAAGCGCGTCTCAAATTCGATCTCAAGTCTCGGAGTGAGACGCATCGCGTGCCTTGTAGCGTCTGACGATGGCGCTGATGCGCCAGTTCGTCTTGCGAAATCGCCTGCGTTCTCGCGGCTTTATCGGGCGTCGTCTTTGGCGATTCAGCGTCGCTGCCGGCCGGCATGCCACTTGCTTCTACCCTCGGCCGGCTGCCACTTCAGAGGCCGGGAAAGGGCAACGGCGGCCAGTGACTTTTGTCGCAGGCACTTCTCTTATGGCTCCTGTCTCAACCAAGCCGTCGCGCAGTTCAAGTCCAATCCTTCACCTACAGAAACACCCTGGGCGCCTACCGCATCCGCGGCTGGCTGGCCGCCAGAAAGATGGACGACCACATCGCCCTGATGCTGCGCCGCGGATGGAAAGTCCTGAGCACGGCCGAACTGCCAGGCGCTCCCGGCGCGTCTGGCCCCGATGGCACGCGGACGACGATCACCCTGATTTTTGGCAAGCTGGCGTAGGGCGCGGGCGCGGCATCGGAGCCGTCGCATCTTCCAGGCTGCATTCGCGCAATAGGGCGCACTCACGACGCGATTGCCAGTGCGGAGGGCGCCGTGCTTGTCAATCGCCGGGGCGGCGGCTAGATTTACCGCCGCACCGGCCCCTCACGCCTCGATCTCTCTCGTCGCCCCCGAGGTCCCCAGTATGATCGTGACCACTGCCAATGAAGTGAACGGGTATTTCATCTCGAGTTATCTCGGCGTCATTCGCGGAATCGTGGTTCGCTCACCAAACATCGCCCAGGGGCTCATGGGCGGACTCAAGCAAATGATCGGCGGCAATATCGAGTCCTACGCCACCGTCTGCGAGCACGCGCGCGAGGAGGCGTTTCAGCGCATGGTCCTCCATGCCCAAGAACACGGCGCCGACGCCGTCATCGGAATGCGGTACGATGCCACGGAATTCACCCAGGGCGTCACTGAGGTCCTGGCCTACGGCACGGCCGTCAAATTGTCGCGGGGTTGACGATCGACCGAGACCTGATGCCCGACAATCGCCAACTCGATGACGACTGGGACGAGGACTTCGCGGACGAAGATTATGAGGGCGAGGATGACGAAGAGGAACCGACCGTCCTCTGCCCCTACTGCCGCCGGGAAATCCACGAAGACGCCGATCGCTGTCCGCACTGCGAGCGCTACATCTCCCAGGAAGATGCGCCCGTGACCAGGAAGCCGTGGTGGCTCGTCGTCGGCGTCGCGGCGTGCCTGTATCTGGTCTACCGCTGGACCGTCGGTTGAGATCCCCTCATTGCGTCGTTTTGCCGTGGATTCCGCGGGCGTTTAAGCGTTCTCATGGAATTTTGCTAGATTGGGCCGACGCGGGCGGCGATCGTCAATCGGCTTGCCTTCAGCCAATTGAATGCTGCGTCAATAGGACTTCGAAGACATGCTTCAATTGAAAGTCAACGGTCGTGAGCACGCCGTCGATGTGCCGCCCGACACGCCCTTGCTGTGGGTGATCCGCGAAACGCTCGGCTTGACGGGCACAAAGTTTGGCTGCGGGATGGCGCAGTGCGGCGCTTGCACATTGCATCTCGATGGCGAAGCGGTGCGCTCCTGCGTCACGCCGCTGTCGAGGGCCTCCGGCAAGGAAATCACCACCATCGAGGGGCTGGCGCCGGAGCTGGCGGGGCCGCTCCAGCAGGCGTGGATTGAAGTCGACGTGCCGCAATGCGGCTACTGCCAGAGCGGGCAAATCATGGCCGCGGCGGTGCTCTTGCGCGAGGCGCCGAAGCCGACGGACGCCGACGTCGACGACTGCATGGCCGGCAACATCTGCCGCTGCGGCACGTATCAGCGAATTCGCCAGGCGATTCACAAGGCCGCCGAGCTGAAACGGCAGGGAGGCGGCAAGTGAGCGACATCGTCAACCTCAGCCGGCGCCGTTTTCTCGAAGCCAGCGCGCTGGCGGGCGGCGGGCTTGTGCTCGGCGTTCGCGTAACGTTGCGTGACGCAACTGCCCAAGCGGCCGACGGCGCCGCGAAGATTATTCCCTGCAACGCCTTCGTGCACATTGGCACGGACGACCTGGTGCACGTCGTGGTCAATCATTCGGAAATGGGCCAGGGCCCCTACACCAGCGGCCCCATGCTGGTGGCCGAGGAAATCGAAGCCGATTGGAGCAAGGTGCGCTACCTGCCCGCGCCTGTTGATCCGGCGTACAACCACTCGGTGTACGGCATTCAAATGACCGGCGGCAGCTCGAGCACCTGGAGCGAGTGGGATCGTGTGCGCAAGGCCGGCGCCGCGGCCAAGGTGATGCTCATTGCGGCGGCGGCCGAGGCGTGGAAGGTTGAACCGGCGACGTGCCGCGCCGAGAAAAACCACGTGATTCACGACGCCAGCGGACGCCGCACGTCGTTCGGCGACCTCGCGGAGAGTGCCGCCCAGCAAACGCCGCCGCAGGATCCGCCGCTCAAGGACTCCAAGAATTACAAGATCATCGGCAAGCCGACGCACCGGCTCGACACGCCCGACAAGACGAACGGCAAAGCGGTGTTTGGCCTCGACGTGCAAGTACCCGGCATGCTCGTGGCGCTGGTGGCGCGATCGCCGGTGTTCGGCGGCAAGGTGCGTCGGTTCAACGCCGACCAGGCCAAGGTCGTGCCGGGAGTGCGGCACGTCGTCGAGATTGAGCGCGGCGTGGCGGTCGTGGCCGACGGATTCTGGGCGGCCAAGCGAGGCCGCGAAGCGCTCGAAGTCACCTGGGACGAAGGACCGCTGGCGGCCCTCGATACCAACAAGCAAGGCGATGAGTACGCGGCCTTGGCAGGCAAACCGGGCGTCGTCGCCGCCAGGAGGGCGACGTCGAGGCCGCGCTCGGTTCAACTGAAAAGAAAATCGAGGCCGTCTACGACCTGCCCTACCTGGCGCATGCCACGATGGAGCCGATGAACTGCGTGGCCGACGTGCGCGACGACCGCTGCAAAATCTGGGTCGGCACGCAGTTTCAAACCGTCGACCGCAACGCCGCCGCCCGCGACGCGGGGCTCAAGCCCGAGCAGGTTGACTTGCACACAATGCTGTGCGGCGGCGGGTTCGGGCGCCGGGCCGTGCCCGACAGTCACTTCGTTTGCGAAGCCGTGCAGATTTCTAAGGCTGTCAAAGCGCCCGTCAAGGTCATGTGGACTCGCGAGGACGACACGCGCGGCGGGTATTACCGGCCGCGGGCCGTTCACGCGGTGAGCGCCGGCTTGGGCGGCGACGGCGAAATCGTAGCCTGGCGGCACCGAATTGTGTGCCAATCGTTTATCGCCGGGACGCCATTTGAAGCCGTCGTCATCAAGGACGGCGTGGACGAAACGGCCGTCGAAGGCAGTAAAGACTTGCCCTATAGGATTCCGAATCTTCAGGTCGAGTGGCATCAAGCCCCGGGAGGCGTCCCCACGCTATGGTGGCGTTCGGTGGGCCACTCGCACAGTGCGTCGTTTGTAGTTGAGACCTTCATCGATGAGCTGGCCCACGCCGCGGGCCAGGACCCGGTGCAGTTCCGCCTGTCGCTCTTGGGCAACGACCATCCGCGCCACAAGCGGCTGGTGGAATTCATCGCCGAGAAAGCCAGCTGGGGCCACCCGCTCCCCGCCGGCCTTGGCCGTGGGATCGCGGTCCACGAATCCTTCGGCAGTTACGTCGCTCATGTGGTCGAGGCGTCGATGGGTGACGACGGACAGCCGCGCGTGCATCGCGTGGTGGCAGCCATCGACTGCGGTCCCATCGTCAACCCTGACACCGTGCGCGCCCAACTGGAAGGCGGCGCCGTGTTCGGCCTCACCGCCGCGCTGTTTGGCGAAATCACCTTTGAGAATGGCCGCGTGAAGCAACGCAACTTCCACGACTATCCCATGCTGCGAATGCACCAATCGCCGTCAGTCGAAGCGCACATCGTTCCCAGCACCGACAAGATGGGCGGCGTCGGCGAGCCTGGCGTGCCGACAGCGGCGCCCGCTCTGGCCAATGCGCTCTTCGCCGTCACGGGCAAGCGGTTTCGCCGGTTGCCGATTCGGGCGGAGGATTTGACTGCCTGAGTTACTCTCACCCCCAAGCGATTGCGTCGTGCCATCTTCCCACCGCGATTCACTCTCCGCATCAGCTAGCCCTGGGCGCAAGCCCAGGGTTAACCCCCGGCTTGCGCCGGGGGCTATTTGGATCGTGACTTGTGCGGCGATTGTTTGCAGCGCTGTCGGCGTGAATCACGTTTCAACCATCGCCGACGCCGCCGACCCGCCGAGCGCGGCCGACGCCGCGGCGTCGCGCGCCGCTTTCCTCGCCGCGTACAAGGTGCTCATGCACCCGCGCTGCATGAACTGCCACCCTGCCGGCGACCGGCCGCTGCAAGGCGACGACAGCCATGTCCACGCGCAAAACGTGCAGCGCGGCCCCGACGGCAAGGGGAAGTTCGCCCTCAAGTGCGCCAACTGCCATCAGGAAGCCAACCTGCCGGGCGAGCATCTGCCCCCCGGGCATCCCAACTGGCATCTGCCGCCCGCCGCGACGCCGATGGTGTTTCAAGGACTCACGCCGCGCGAGCTCGCGCACAACCTCAAGGACCCCGCCAAGAACGGCGGCAAGACGCTCCAGGAGATTCTCCGCCATGCGACCGAGGACAGCCTGGTGTTTTCCGCCGGTTGGAACCCGGGCGAGGGCCGCACGAAGCCGCCGCTCTCGCACGACGAATTTGCGGCGAAGATGCGGACGTGGATCGAAAAGGGCGCCGTCGAGCCTGAGTGATGCAAACAGCCGGTTGTTGCGTAAGAAGATAAGATAAACCACAAAGACGCAAAGTCACGAAGAAATGCGGGGATTCTTAACCGCTGATAAACGCCGAGAAGTCATTAACGTCCGGCCTGATCCAGTTGCCTCTTCTGTTCCTTCGTGCCTTAGTGGTTAATCTCTCTCGCAAGTCTCACACCATCGGCTCCGGCGGAGCGTCGCGCTTGGCCCGTTGCGATCCCTTGAGGATACGGAAGCCGACGTCGCTGCGGATGAAGCCGTAGAGGCACAGGAGAATGAAACCCAGGACGCCGATCGCCAGCGGCTTGGAATAGTTGATGCTATTGAACACGCCGCCCTCGCCGATCGGCGGCGCCGTCGGCGGCTCCAGGGGCATTTGGTAGCGGCGCACCAAATGATTGATGTGAATCATGTGGATCACCGGCACGCCTTCGTTGGCGAACCGCGGCATCACGCCGTCGACCTCGCGGATATGCCGCGGCGGCTTCGTGTTTAATCCCGGATTAAACATCCGCTTGCCGACGTTTTTTCCCGTGGACACCATACCGCCGCCCAGATTGATGTACGCCTTAATCGGCTGACCCTCCGCGGCGTCGTGATAGCGCTTCATCCGCTCGTCGATGTTGGCGACAAAGTCTTGCTGTAGCGCCAGGTACGGATCGGCAGCCTCGCTCACCGCCGCGGTATCGACGCGAAACGGCGGAATGCCATTGGCTTCGATCGATTGCGTCACGAGCTTGAGCCCCTCGGTTGTCAGGCCCAGTCCGCGATCCTGATACCCGCCGATCGAACAGGCGATCGAAGTGACGTCGAAGATTCCCTTCTGGCGCAGCAACCGTTCCATATCGGGCCACAACAGGGCCGGCACGTTGGCGCCCCATTGCGACGCGCTTGAGCTCGAAATCACCAGCGGCCGCACGTTCAGCGTCTTGCACGCCGCGTACGTGCAGATGTTCAGCGCCGGGAACGATCCTGAGCAGCCGACGGCCACGACGTCGCCGGGCTGGATGCCAGCTTCCTTCATCATTTCGAGGATGACGGCGGCGAAATTCGGATTGACCGAGGTCTGCTTCGCCGAGACTTCGCCCGCCACGCTCGTGACCGGCGACATCGGCACGCCAATCAGTCCCGATTCGCTGGGGTCGATTGTGCGGTCGATGGGCGGGCCAATCTCCAGCCGCTCCGCCTTCACGGCCTCAAAGGCCTTCTGCGCCAGTTTCGCGGCCTTGACCTTCTCCGCAAAAAACGGCTGGGGCGTCGGCGCCTTCCACCGCTCGACCAGCATCAGGCCGACCAGCGAAATGATCGAAATCAGTATCAGCGCCGGCCGCGAAACCTCGCGAGGACGCCAGTAAATCTTCTTCATAGTCCCTGCAGTTCCTGACCAAACACGAGCATCAGCGTCAATCGCACCGCGACCGCCGAGGTGATCAGCGCCGCGAGCGTTTCCACGACGCCCTGCCGGTCCATCCAGATGGCGATCAAGCCGGGGATGACGAAGCCAATCACCGAGAAATCAGCCGGCGTGGCGCTGAGCCGCTGGCTGAAGGCGAGCAATTGATCCGAAGCGTAAAACGGCACCTGCTCAAACAGCGCCCGCACCAGATAGCCGAAGATGATCATCAACACCGTCCGCCGCTTCCCATACAAGATGAGAAAGGTGCTCATCAAGTGCACGATGAAGTAAGCGAACAGGGCCGCGAAAATGGTGAGGAGCACGTCGACTGGGCGGTTGAGATACAGCGCGACGTACCCCGGCACCACCATGCCGCCGGCCGCCAGGCCGAACATCTCGGAGAACAATAGGCTCACCGCGAGCCCGATGCCGATGGAAGCGCTGAAGTAATTCCATGGTCGTCTCGGTTCACTTGAAAATGCGGACCGTGCTGCGATTGGCGAAATAGCGAACCACGTCGAGCCCCACGCCGCCGATGTTCGCCATGCCCATCGCCAGCGAGCGCCGGCCCGTCAGCTCGACGATGATTTCGAATATCTCCTCCGGACGGCGGTCCTCGGCGAACACCAGCTTGCGCGGATCGAGACCCGCTTTCACGGCAAACCGGGCAAAGATAAACGTGCCCGTGCCGATCAGCAGATACCAATCCGCTTGTGGCCACGTCGGCGCAATCAAGCCAAGTTGCCGGGATCGATCCGGCCGGTCCGCGCGACAGTTGAATACTGCAATTCGCTTCTCGACGTCGGCGTACCGTTCCAGGGCCAACCGCCAGATGAGTTCCGTCGACTGCGGGTCGTTGGCCGCGAAGCCGTTGACGAAGTTAATCTCGCGGCCGAAGAAGTTCATTTCGTGCGCGGTCATGGCGCCGGGATCCGGTTGCGCTTTCCACATTCCTTGGAGGGCCGTCGACTTGTCGACGCCCAACGACTGGCACACCTTGAGCGACAAGGCCACATTTTCGGCGTGCTCGACGTACGAGAACCCGGCCAGATCAAGCGGCGTGATCGCCGCCACCTCGGCCGGCGTCACCGCGTGCAGCTCGCACCGCCGGTCGGCGCAGCACTTCTTGAAGACGTCGAGATGCTCGTGCTCGGCGGTGAACAGCTTCTGTCGCGGCGGGATCATGCCGGCCAGTGCCAACGCCACGTCGCGGCTAGTGGGGCCCATCACGTCCAGATGGTCTTCGCGGGCGTTGGTGATCACGCCGTGCGTGGCGTTGACCAATTTGTCCTCGCAGAGCCACTGATATTCGGGGACCAGGGCCATGCACTCCAGCACCAGCGCCTCGCACTCGACCTCGACCGCCGCCGCCACGATGCGAAGCTGCTCGATCACATTGGCCCGAGCCGGGCGAAACACCGGGTACTCGGACCCGTCGGGCATGATCATCCGCGGGAGCGTGCCCGTGGTCTTGCAGCATGTGACTCTCCCGGCAAACCGCAGTCCCGCGGCGATCAGCCGAGCCACACTGCTTTTGCCCCGCGTGCCGTTGACGTGGATGCGAATGGGAATCTGCGCCAATCGGCGTCGATGCACCGCCAACTCGGCAAACCCGCCGCTGGCCAAGAGGCCCGCGGTCGCACAAAGGGTGGCAAAGGCGCTCATGCTGAGGGAACGTTCCGTGGAGCCGCCGGCCCCGCCGAATGAGCAGGGACTCGCCGGGAAATCCATCCTGTCTTACCGACATTTCCCGTAATGCCGGAGGCGCATAGATTATAGAAACCCTGACCTTTGCCAAGTCCAACTCGCGAAAAACTTCCCTCAGTGGGCGTAGTCGGCCATGAGGCGCCTGCGCGGTTTGCTAGACTTACCACGCCAGGGTTTGTGCGGCGGCCCATGGCGCAGGCGCGACACATTAGTTTTAGAAGGACAAATCAGGATGTCTTCGGACACACCCGCCGCAGGCGAGAAGTCGACGCCGCGAAACTTCATCGAGCAGATCATCGACGCCGACCGCGCCGCCGGCAAAAACGGCGGCCGCGTCCACACGCGGTTTCCCCCGGAGCCCAACGGCTATCTGCACATCGGTCACGCCAAGAGCATCTGCCTGAACTTTGGCCTGGCCCAAGAGTACGGCGGCAAGTTCAACCTGCGGTTCGACGACACCAACCCCGCCAAGGAGGAACAGGAGTACGTCGACTCGATCATCGACGACGTCCACTGGCTCGGCGGCGACTGGGAAGACCGCCTGTTCTACGCTTCCGACTACTTCGACCAGCTCTACGAGTGGGCAATCAAGCTGATCAAGGACGGCAAGGCGTATGTGTGCGACCTGTCGGCCGACCAGATGCGCGAGTACCGCGGCACGCTTACGGAGCCCGGCCGCGACAGCCCGAGCCGCAACCGATCCGTCGCCGAGAATCTCGACCTGTTCGAGCGGATGCGCGCCGGCAAGTTCCCCGACGGTAGCCGCACGCTGCGGGCGAAGATCGACATGGCCTCGCCGAACCTCAACATGCGCGACCCGGTGATGTACCGCATCAAGCGCGCGACGCACCACCGCACGGGCGACAAGTGGTGCATCTACCCGTCCTACGACTACACGCATGGGCAGACCGATTCGATCGAAGGCATCACCCACTCGATCTGCACGCTGGAATTCGAAAACCACCGGCCGCTGTACGATTGGTTCGTCCGCGAGCTGGGCATCCACCATCCACAACAGATCGAGTTTGCGCGGCTCAACCTCTCCTACACGGTGATGAGCAAGCGGAAGCTGCTCGAGCTCGTTCAGGAAAAGCACGTCAGCGGTTGGGACGATCCGCGGATGCTCACCATCCGCGGCCTGCGGAGGCGCGGCTACACGCCCGAGGCGATGCGGGCTTTTTGCGATCGGATCGGCGTTGCCAAGTTTAACAGCACGATTGACATGGCGTGGCTCGAGAACGCGATCCGCGAGGACCTCAACGAGCGCGCTCCGCGCGCATGGCCGTCCTGCGGCCGCTCAAGGTCGTGCTCACCAATTTTCCCGAGGGCGAAACTCGCCAGCTCGAAGCCGCCAATCATCCGCAAAAACCCGAGATGAGGACGCGCACCGTGCCGCTCACGCGAGAGGTTTACATTGAGCAGGAAGACTTCATGGAAGACGCCCCCAAGAAATTCTTCCGCCTCAAGCCCGGCGGCGAGGTGCGGCTGCGATTCGCCGGCATCATCAAATGCGACGAAGTCGTGAAGGACGCCGCCGGCCGCGTCACCGAACTACGCTGCACGTTCGACCCCGACCACTCGCGCAAGGTGAAGGGCACGATCCACTGGGTCTCGGCGCCGCATGCGCTCACCGCCGAGGTGCGGCTGTACGATCACCTGTTCAAGGTCGAGAACCCAGACGACGCCCCACCGGGCGGCACATTTCTCGACAACCTGAATCCAAGCTCGCTGGAAGTGATCAAAGATGCGCAGTCTGGAGCCGTCGCTCGCCGAAGCCGAGCCCGGTTCACGATTCCAGTTCGAGCGCGTCGGCTACTTTTTTGCCGACGCCATCGACTCAAAGCCGGGCAAACCGGTATTTAACCGCACGGTAACGCTGCGCGACAGCTGGTCGAAAGCAGCCAAGGAAGCCTAAAAAAAAGCCTGCCGTCAAAACCTGCGAGGCCGATAGCGGCTCTGCCACGATCTGAATCGCCAACTTTTGTACGACGGCGCCTTGGTAAACTCCCACATTCCAACGGTATGTCGCAAAACCGCCGCACGAATCGCCGTCGAGCGCCGACGACAGCGCCGCGCGATCCAAGCCCGGCGATAACGCCGAGCCTAATCGAATATCGGCGCCAAGCAGCGCTGTTGGCGACGGCGCCGATGGAAAGCTAAGTTGCCAGGCAAAGCGATCGCCTGAAATCTCCGGCAGCGCTCCCGACGGCGCATTTGAGGAGCTCGTGGCAGCCTGTACTTGAGCGTCGGGCAGCAGAAACTTCGGCCCAGACTCGACGTAAACGCTCGTGCCGAATTGCAGTCCATGAAGTCGAATCTCGACGCTTTCCAGATCGAACCATACCACGGGCGCGAACCTGTTCGAATCATAATACTGAGGATCCGTGACTTCCAAACCCGCCAAGGGTTGGTACGCGCCGAATTTCAGAAACAGCCCGGCGGTCAACGCGGGCGCGCGCAACGCTATCTCGCCGTCAGCGGGATTGTATCGCAGCGCGGGGATGACTTGCTCGGCCTCCGAAATCAACGGCTGCCCGTACAGCGACGGCGGCGCGAACAACCGGTTGTGTTCGGCCAATGCAATGGCTCTAAGGGTCGACTGCAGGCCTGCCGCTGCTCGAGGACTGGCGCCGGCTGGTCCGGCAGCTGCCGTCAGAACGATCAAAAGTGCGCGTCTTAACATCAGCCGGCGTACCCGTAGTGCAAGTGATAAGAACCACACAATCGAGGCATAGGATAGTGACCGTTACGTAACGTGGCGACGCCAACTAGCTTTGAAAATTAAGCTGCAATCCGCCTTACCAGGTGAATCGGCAGGGCTAGCGGCCCCGGCTGGCAACAACGCGTCGCCCGCGTCATAATCTGGCGGCCGAGACGCGCGGCGCCGACGACCTGCTGCGTCGGCTCCAAGACTGCCGAAATCGACCAACCTGGAGCCCCCAATGGCCGCACTGCTTTCTCCCCGACATTGGTCGCATCACGCGCTGTGCGGAGTCCTCGCCGTGCTAACCATCGCCGGCCCCGGCGTGGCGTGCGCCCAGCAGCAGATACCCGCGGGCCCCGTCGCGCGAGACGCCGCCGCCCGAAGCGCCCCAAGCCGGGAAGCCGGACGCCACGCTGCTGACCGATCCTGCGTTCCATCCCGAGCCGCTCAAACTCAAGTACGTCATTCCCAACGCCTGCTTCGTGCTCGCCGTGCGACCGGCGCAAATCCTGAAGTCGCCCGCGGCGGAGCTGATGCCGACCGAAGTGCTTCAAGCGGCGTTGGCCAAGGAGACGGGCATCGACCCGTTGGGCCTCGAACAACTCGTCGTGTGCGCCGTAGCGCCGATGGGCATGCCGCCCAGTTACTCGCTCATGGCGGCGTTTGACGGCCCGCTTGCCTTGAAGCCAAGCCCGCTTACCCGGCACACCGAGCTTGGCACGCTCAACGGCAAAGAGTACATGAAGAGCAAGGAGCTCATGGCGCCCAGCATTTACATGGTCGACGACCAGACGCTGCTGGCCGCGCCGGAATTCGCCTTGCCGCAGCTCTTGAATCCATCGGCTGCCGCGCCGGGCGCGCTGGCGGCCCAGGTGGCCGCGGCCGCGCAGGGCGACGACGTCATCATGCTGTTGGACCTCGAGCCCCTGCGGACGCTAATCCAGATGGGCATGCAGCAAGCCCAGAAAGACATCCCGCCGGAGCTGGCCGAGGTCGTACAAATTCCCGGGCTGGTCAAGACGATCGAGATGCGCCTCAACTTCTCGCACCCGGCGGTGACCGAGGGCATCGTCGCGGCGAACAACGAAGCCGACGCGCAAAAGCTCGTCTCGATTTTCAAATCGGTCAAGAAAGCCATCGCGGCGAAAGCCGAGCAGGAATTCCAACAGGCGCTGGCCAGCGACGACCCCGTCGAGCAAGCCAGTCGGCGCTACTCGCAGCGGATGAGCAAGTATTGGCAGAGCAATCTGCAATTGCAGCGCGACGGCAACCGGCTGGTGCTCTTCCACATCGATCCGGCTCAGGGACCGCAGTCGCAATTGATGACCGTCGCCGTCGTCGGCGTGCTGGTGGCGCTGCTGCTGCCCGCCATCCAGGCGGCGCGTGAGGCGGCGCGGCGCAACGTGTCTCTCAATAACATAAGGCAAATCATGATCGCGCTGCTCAATCACGAAGCTGCGCGGAAGCGACTCCCGGCGCAGGCCAACTACGGCCCCGACGGCAAGCCGCTGTTGAGCTGGCGCGTTCACATCCTGCCGTACATTGAGCAGGCGGTGCTCTACAAGCAGTTCCACCTCGACGAACCCTGGGACAGCGAACACAACAAACAGCTGATCCCGCTGATGCCGGAGGTCTACCGCGATCCGAGTTCCAAGCTCACTGCCTCCGACGGGCGCACTCATTACCTGGGCGCCGCGGGAGAAGGCATGATCTTCGATCCGAAGATTAAGGATGGGCGAAGCCTGCGTACAATCACCGACGGCACGTCGAATACCATCGCGATCGTCCAGGTGGACGACTCGCACGCCGTCGAGTGGACTCGGCCCGATGATTGGGAGCTCGACGAAAATGAGCCGTTCGCCGGATTGGGCCGCATGCACCCCGGCAATATTTTCCTCGCCGGTTTTTGCGATGGGCACGTAATCGCCGTGTCGACCAGCGTCGAACTCTCAGTGCTCAAGGCGCTGGTCAGCGCCGCGGGCGGCGAGCCGCTGGGCGGCGGCTTCTAGAGCAGCCATCGCCAGCTATGTGTCCAACGGACCACGTCGCGCAAGCTGGCGCCCGAGGCGCCGCCGTGGCCGAACTTTACCCTGCCCGGCGGGGTCTATCCGGCGTAAGATGGATGTCTCCGCCGCGCGGGCGCTCGCCGCTTCCTGGGCGAGAAGCCTGCCGTGGCTTGCATTGGACTGCGGAGAGTGCGCACCTGTGGCCGCTTCCATACCTGACCAAAGCATCGCCGACACCATCGAGCAGCCGCGTAAGGCCTTAGGCCAACCGTCCGCCGCCCCGCCGGCGCCCGCTCGTAGCGACAGTTCCGAGGAGCTGCGCAAGTCGAGCCGCCGCCGCGTGGCTCTGGTCGAGGGCAGCGGCCCGCAATTGACCGTGGAGACGCGCAACGTCCTCCGCTCGCGCCTGCGCACGGTCGCAGTGCTGCTGTTCATCGGCTTTGCCGCCTTCCTGGTGTGGTGCCTTGCGCACCTCGGCGACGAACGAGCGTGGATGAGCTTTGGCCCGCTCGTGTACATGCACGTGGGCGTCACCGCTCTCTTGGGTTTGCTGGCGTGGAAGTTGTGCGCCAAGTGCGATCTGTCGCTCCCCTACCTGCGGGTGGCCGAGGCGTTGGTGTTCGGCGTGCCCGCGGCGTTTTTCGTTCTGCTCAATTCCCGGCAGCTCTACTTCAGCGCCACGCTGTCCGAGCATGCGCATGTGCCCATGGTCATCGGCGGTTGGCTGCTCTTGATGTTCACCTACGCGCTGTTCGTTCCGAATACTTGGCAGCGCGCGGCCGTAGTGCTGGGGCTGTTGGCCGTCGCGCCGATCATAGTGATCGCCGTCGCCTATTGGCGAATCGCCCCACTAGACGCGCTCATGAACTCCGCGGCCTACAGCGGCTATTTCACCGAACAGATCCTGATGATGTCGCTTGCCGCCATGACGTCGATCTTCGGCGTCTACTCGATTCACGCTCTGCGCCACGAAGCATTCGTGGCCAAACAGCTCGGGCAGTACCGGCTCAAGAATCTGCTGGGCAGCGGCGGCATGGGCGAGGTGTACCTGGCCGAGCATCAGATGATGAAGCGGCCCTGCGCCATCAAGCTGATCCGTCCCGAGCGGGCCGGCGATCCCCAGGTGCTCGCGCGCTTCGAGCGCGAGGTGCGGGCCACCGCCAAGCTTTCGCATTGGAACTCGGTCGACATCTACGATTATGGCCGCACCGACGACGGCACATTCTATTACGTCATGGAATTCCTGCCCGGCCACAACCTCAGTGAGTTGGTCGACGGCCACGGCCCCTTGCCGGCGGCGCGCCTCGTGTACCTGATACGGCAAGTGTGCGATGCGCTGGCCGAAGCCCACGGCCATGGTTTGATTCATCGCGACATCAAGCCGGCCAACATCTTCTGCGCCTATCGCGGCGGCGTGTTCGACGTGGCCAAGCTGTTGGACTTTGGCCTGGCCAAGCCGCTGGCCGAGCGCCGCGACGTGGAGCTCACGCAGGAGGGATCGATCACGGGATCGCCTCTATTCATGTCGCCTGAGCAGGCCACCAGCGACGAGGTTGACTGCCGCAGCGACATCTACTCGCTGGGCGCGGTGATGTATTTCATGGCCACCGGTCGGCCGCCTTTTCATCACGAGTCGCCGCTGAAGGTGATGATCGCCCACGCCAGCGAGGACCCTGAGCCGCCGCGGTATCTCAATGCCGAGATCCCCGCGGAGTTGGAGGAAGTCATCCTCCGCTCGCTGGAAAAGCGGCCGGTCGACCGCTTCCAGTCAGTCGCCGAGCTACGCGAGGCGCTGGATCATGTAACGGTCGAGTCCGCCTGGACGCCGCAGCTCGCCGCCAACTGGTGGGAGAACTACGGCTGTCCGCAGCGCAAGGCCTTCTGCGCCGAGGCGGTCGAGCTTGCCGCGGTATGAGGCCCTCGTTCGTGCTAGTGGCCGGTCGTTGGCGTCGAGCGAACGCACCACTTACGCGAGGTCGAATCGGTCGAGATTCATCACCTTAGTCCAGGCCGCCACGAAGTCCTCGACGAACTTCTGCCGTGCGTCCTGGCAGCCGTAAACCTCCGCCAGCGCGCGAAGCTGGGAGTGCGACCCGAACACGAGATCCACGCGCGTGGCGACCCACTTGAGCTTGCCGGTCTTGCGGTCGTATCCCTCGAATACGTCGGCCGCTGGAGACGCCGCCTTCCACTCCGTGCCCATGTCGAGCAGGTTCACGAAGAAGTCGTTCGTGAGCGACTCGGGCCCTGCGGTGAAGACGCCTTGCGCGCTGCCGTCGGCGTTCGCCCCCAGCACGCGCAGGCCGCCCACCAGCACCGTCATCTCCGGCGCCGTCAGCGTCAAGAGTTGCGCACGATCGACGAGCAGCGCCTCGGCGGGAATCGAGTACCAGCCCTTGAGGTAATTGCGGAACCCGTCCGCAATCGGCTCCATCACCTCGAACGACTCAACGTCGGTCTGGTCCTGGGCGGCGTCCGTCCGTCCGGGCGTAAAGGGAACGTCGACCGTCACGCCCGCGGATTTCGCGGCCCGCTCGACTGCGGCGCAACCGCCCAGCACGATCAGGTCAGCCAGCGACACTTTCTTGCCGCCGCCAGCGCTCTTGTTGAACTCGCTTTGAACGCCCTCGAGGGTCTTGAGCACCTTCGCGAGCTGCGCCGGTCGGTTGACCGCCCAATCCTTCTGAGGCGCCAAGCGAACGCGCGCCCCATTGGCGCCGCCGCGCTTGTCGGAGCCGCGAAACGTCGACGCCGACGCCCAAGCCGTCGACACGAGTTCCGAAATGCTCAGCCCCGACGCCAGGACCTTGCTCTTCAGCGCCGCGACGTCATTGTCGTCTACTAGCTCGTGATCGACCGCCGGAATCGGGTCCTGCCAGATGAGATCCTCGGCGGGGACCTCGGGTCCCAGGTATCGCGCCTTCGGGCCCATGTCGCGGTGCGTGAGCTTGAACCACGCCCGCGCGAACGCCTCGGTGAGCTGCTCGGGATGCTCGAGGAACCGGCGCGAAATCTTCTCGTACGCCGGATCGAGTCGCAGCGAGAGGTCGGTGGTCAGCATCGAGGGTGCGCGCTTCTTCGTCGGATCGTGCGCATCGGGAATCGTCCCGCGCCTGCGCCGCTCTTGGGCCGCCACTGGTGGGCGCCTGCCGGGCTCTTGGTCAGTTCCCACTCGAACGCGAACAGGTTTTCCAGGAAGTTGTTGCTCCACTTCGTCGGCGTCGTCGTCCAGGTCACCTCGAGGCCGCTCGTGATCGTGTCGCCGCCTTTGCCCGTGCCAAAGTTGTTCTTCCAGCCCAGGCCCTGGGCCTCGAGGCCGTCGGCCTCGGGCTCGGGTCCCACATGCGCCGCCGGCGCCGCGCCGTGCGTCTTGCCGAACGTGTGCCCGCCGGCGATCAGCGCGACCGTTTCCTCGTCGTTCATCGCCATTCGTCCGAACGTGTCGCGAATATCCTTGGCCGCCAACAGTGGATCGGGATTGCCGTCCGGGCCTTCGGGGTTCACGTAGATCAGCCCCATCTGCACTGCGGCCAGCGGGTTTTCCAGCCGCCGCGAGTGAACGTCGCCGTCGGCGTCGTCGTCCGACACGAGCACGCCGCCGTCTTTCTCCACGCCTTCCGAACCGTACTTGTAGCGCACGTCGCCGCCGAGCCACGTCTTCTCGTTGCCCCAGTACACGTCCTGATCCGGCTCCCAAACGTCCTCGCGGCCGCCGCCGAAGCCGAAGGTCTTGAATCCCATCGTCTCCAGCGCCACGTTGCCCGCGAGAATCATCAGGTCGGCCCACGAAATCTTCCGGCCGTACTTCTGCTTGGTGGGCCACAGCAGCCTCCGCGCCTTGTCCAGGCTCACATTGTCCGGCCAGCTATTGAGCGGCGCGAACCGCTGCTGCCCGCGCCCGCCGCCGCCACGGCCGTCGCCCGTGCGATACGTGCCCGCACTGTGCCACGCCATGCGAATAAACAGCGGCCCGTAATGTCCGAAATCCGCCGGCCACCAATCCTGCGAGTCGGTCATCAGTGCCGCCAGATCTTTCTTCACGGCGGCCAGATCAAGGTTCTTGAACTCCTCAGCGTAGTTAAAATCCGCGCCCATGGGATCGGACTTCTCCGAGTGCTGGGCCAACAGATCAAGCCGCAATTGCTGCGGCCACCAATCGCGGTTGGTCGTTCCGCCGCCGGCGGCATGCTTGAACGGGCATTGGGCCTGAGGCGCCACTTGGACTTCTGGCACGACTTGTCTCCTTATCTCACTATCGCATTGAGCGGGGTGAGGTCGTCCCACGCCGCGGTTAATTGATTTGTTTGAATTGACGTTTAAGAAAGGGTTCAAGCGCCGGCTGAATCGGCGCCCGCGGCGAGGCACTCGGGGCACGCGCCCCAGAAAATCACCTCCGCCTCGTCGATTCGGTAGCCCGACTCGGCCGCCGCGGTCAAACAGGGAGCGTCGCCCACGGCGCAGTCCACGTCCACCGTCTTTCCGCACATGCGGCAAATCAGATGATGGTGGTTGTCCCCAACGCGATCCTCGTACCGCGCCGGCGACCCCGCGGGCTGAATCCGCCGCACGAGGCCCTTGTCAACCAGCGTCCCCAGCGCGTCGTACACCGCCTGTCGAGAAATGGTCCCAATCTCGCCGCGAACCTCAGCGGCAATGTCGTCCGCCGTCGTGTGCGGTCGCAGCGCAACTGCCCGCAGCACCGCCAAGCGCTGGGCGGTCACTTGCAGGCCATGCGTCCGCAGAAGCTCGGCAGGATCGTCGACCATCCGGGCAATTTATGGCCGATTCTGGACCATGTCAAGAACCAGATGATGTCCATTTTGGCCCCGTGCCCTCCTGTCAAATGCCTGCTTTCGCCGCGGCAATGGAAATGAATGCGGTGAGGGCGGCCATCGATGGCGCGTGCAGTCCCGACGCATCTAGTCAGCGTTCAGCGACTGCGTCTTGCGAGGCAAGACCCCACGGCCAAGAGCATCATCAGCGCGACGGCCGGCTCGGGCACAGCGGCCACGCTGAAGGGCTGGCCGAAATTCCGCTGCCACGCCAGAAAATCGCCGCCGGCCAGGTTCACGCCAAATCGCGCATTGAAGCCATTGGGCGCCCCAGTCAGGTCGGCGCCGTCGACGTTGCCGTTGCCGTCGAAGTCGCCTTCGAACGTCGGCCCCGCGTCGACGGGAAGCACGCCGGCCAGCGAGTCCGCGAAGCGGATTTCGTCCACTACATAGTTGATGTCGATGTTGCCGATGAAGTCGCCGATCTTTACGAACTGCCCGACGCCAAACGACCCGGCCGTATTGCCGTCGTCGTCCATGCCCGTGGCCAGGTTGCTCGAATTCAAGTCAGCCTCGGTGACGGACCCGTCGCCGGAAATGGCGTCGAATTGCTCCATGTGCAGCACCCACCCCGTGGCCTGCGATTCGCCGCCGAGGTTGGTCCATTTTCCCACGAACAAATAGGGAGTCATGTCGAAGATGGCGTCGCTGGTGAGCACAGGCGCCCAATTCTCATCCTCGTAACCGATCCGCGATTCATTGGGCGACCGGCCAAACGAGCGAACGCGATTCTGCATGGTGATGTCGGTTCCGCCTGCCGTATCGCTGACGCTGATTCCAAAATTATTCGTCGTGTTAAAGCCGCCGTCGCCGGCGCCGCCGCCGGGACCGACGAACTGAAACAAAAAACTCCCGTACAGCGTGGCGCCGTTGGCGATGGCGCCGCCGGCCGTCACCGGCGCGTCGAGAAATTGCCAGGTGAACATGGCGCCTGGCGTCGTCACGCGCAGCGCGCCTCCCGATGTCTTGAGGTCGCCGAAGGCCAGACCTGCGGCGTCGGTTGTGCCCACTATCGAGCCCGTCGTGGTCCAGGCGCCCAGATTCGTCGCGGTCGACACGAGCGTCGTCAAGTCCTGCTCGGGGGCGTAGCTGAAACCTTCATAGACGATCGCGTGGACTTGCACGCCGGCGACCGCGACGAGTGTAAACGTGCAGGCGGCGATCCAACGGGCAGTCGATTTCATAACGCATCAACTCCTTCGATCCGAATGGTGCAAAAGACGAACGCAGTTCAACGGACGCGTCGACGTTCGATGGAAAATCACTGCGGATTCTCAATCATGACGAGGTGACGTCGATTTTCGCATCGAACCAGCGCCTGGGGTCAAATAATTAAGCTTTCAATTCGACGAATGAGCAGCCTGGCGGTAACTGTTTCGCGGCATGCAAGCGCTTCGGCATGCGGTCGGACTCACCGCCGGCGAGATGTACCCCGTCGCGCTCTGGTCACGGCATCGTCTCAATGCCGCGTCGACAGGAGTGACCCATCGACTCGTTCCCCAAACGACCGCCGCGGTCGCCGCTTTCCCTGCCGTGGGTAGTCGGTCAGTTTGGTCATTCTGAGGTCCGAAGAATCCAGCCCCCTTCAATTTCCAGCTAGACCCTTCGGCAGACCTCAGGGTGACATTGAATCGGGAAACTGACCCACTACCCTGCCGTGGCGCTGACTTTTCCTGATTCTTACTCCGGCTAAAATGAAAGATTGCCAAGCGCCGGCAGATCGAACCTCCGAGCCGCTTTCCCGCTCCGAGTAGGTACGCGCCCTGCGCCCCCGGCAGTGAGCGTCCGGCGCCCGAGCTATAGTTAATTCGAAACTTCGCATTATGCCTTCACCCCGCACATTGTTTGAGAAGATCTGGGACGAGCACGTCGTGCTCACGGAGGAGGGTCGGCAGACCATCCTCTACATCGACCTGCACCTGGTGCATGAGGTGACCAGCGCCCAGGCGTTTGAAGGCCTGCGCCTGTCTGGACGCAAGGTCCGCCGTCCTGAGCGCACGATCGCCACCGCCGACCACAATGTGCCAACGACCGACCGCTCGCTCCCCATCCTCGACCCGATCTCGAAGCAGCAGATCGACACGCTGCGCACAAATTGCCGTGAATTCGGCATCACCCACTATGACCTCAACGACGTGCGGCAGGGCATCGTGCACGTCATCGGCCCCGAGCTGGGCTACACCCAGCCGGGCATGACCATCGTTTGCGGCGACAGCCACACTTCCACTCACGGGGCATTCGGCGCCCTCGCGTTCGGCATCGGCACCAGCGAGGTCGAGCACGTGCTCGCCACGCAAACGCTCCTGCAGTCGAAGCCCAAGACGCTCGAGCTGCGCGTCGACGGCCAGCTCGGCCGCGGCGTCACGGCCAAGGACCTGGTGCTCTACCTCATCGGTCAGATCACGTCCGCCGGCGGCACCGGTTACTGCATCGAGTACACCGGCGAAGCAGTGCGCGGCCTCACCATGGAAAACCGCATGACCGTGTGCAACATGTCGATCGAAGCCGGGGCCCGCGCGGGCATGATCGCCCCCGACGAAACGACGTTTGCCTACCTCAAGGGTCGCCCCTTCGCCCCCAGCGGCGCCGCGTGGGATCGGGCCGTCGACCGCTGGCGGAAGCTGCCGACCGACAAGGGCGCCGCATACGACAAATCGCTCGTCTTCGCCGCGGCCGACATCGCTCCGCAGGTCACGTGGGGCACCAACCCCGGGCAAGTCACCGCCATCAACGCCAAAATCCCGCGGCCGGCCGACTTTGTCGACGCCACCGATCAGAAGACTACCGCTCAATCGCTCGAGTACATGGGACTCGCAGGCGGCGAACTGCTCACCGACCTGAAACTCGACCGCGTGTTCATCGGCTCCTGTACCAACGCCCGCATCGAAGACCTCCGCGCCGCCGCCGCGGTGGCCCGGGGTCGCCGCGTGGCCGAGCATGTCAATGCGATGGTCGTCCCCGGCAGCGGGCAGGTGAAGCTGCAAGCCGAGGCCGAGGGGCTCGATCGCGTGTTCAAGGAAGCCGGGTTCGACTGGCGCGAGGCCGGCTGCAGCATGTGCCTGGCGATGAACCCCGACAAGCTGGAGCCCGGCGAGCGCTGCGCCTCCACCAGCAATCGCAACTTCGAAGGCCGCCAGGGCAAAGGCGGCCGCACGCACCTGGTGTCCCCCGCCATGGCCGCCGCCGCCGCGGTCGCCGGCCACTTCGTCGACGTCCGCGACTGGGAATGAATTAGGCGAATGAAATGAGACTTCTCGCTGAAGCCGACAGCCGGTCGGCGAGCTAGCAGTGGGGATTTTTCTCCCCACGCAGCCGTGACTCCACCGCCAACGGCATCACATCAGTTACGACGACATTGGAAACGCCGAAAGCCAACTTAAAGTCATCTCCCTGAGCGACTTGCATTCACTACCTGTCGGGATCAGCGAGAAGTCTCAATGAAATCGTGGAATTAGAATACGACAATCCTGCCGGTCGTGTGTTGCTTTTGCTTCAAAAAGCCCGCGAATTGGGAAAGCAGAGTAAAACGGTACGGCAAGTTTGGTCTTCGCTTTTGCATTGCTCAGCAACGCCCGACGAAGCGGGTGAGTTGTTCCATCGCCTTTCAGAGCTTAATAGTTCCCTCGATGCGGTTCAGGCTCAATTACATGACGCGAAAGAGGAAAAGGCTTCGAGACTTCTCGCTGAAGCCGACAGCCGGTCGGCGAGCTGGCAGTGGGGATTTTTCTCCCCACGCAGCCGTGACTCCACCGCCAACGGCATCACATCAGTTACGACGACATTGGAAACGCCGAAAGCCAACTTAAAGTCATCTCCCTGAGCGACTTGCATTCACTACCTGTCGGGATCAGCGAGAAGTCTCAAGGCTTCAGTCTATTTAAGAGCATTTCCGCCAATCAGAAGGGCGATCTGCCCGTCCCACTTCGAACAGTCATGGAATGATGCAAATAAACAATTGGACGATGCCGTTTTAACTGCACTTGAGCTGTGTGCGCTTGAATTACCAATTGAAGAGCCTGTCACGCCTGATGAATTGGACAAGATTAGAGTTGCGCATGACGATTTGTATGCACAACTCAAAGCGAGCACCTTGCCCAAAACGCTTCGTCGTTGGATGCTCGATTTAATTTCGACAGCTAAGCGTTCACTGGATCTTTACGAAATCCTTGGAGCTCGCGCTTTTGCTGATGCCCTTCGCAACCTGTGTGGTGAGCTCGCGACTCATCTTCAGGCTACCAAGGAAGTAAAATCTGGCGACCCGACATGGTTCGAGAGCTTCGTCAAGATTTTAAATCAATTCAAAGACTTAGCCCAGCGAGCCAAGGAATGGGAACCGTTGATTGAGTATGTAACTGTCGCCGCTTTGCAACTCCCTGGGATTACCAGTTGATAGGTAGTTCGCAATAAGATGAAGCCCTTCACCACCCACACCGGCAAAGTCGTCGCCCTCGATCGGGCCAATGTCGACACCGATCAAATTATCCCCAAGCAGTTTCTCAAGCGCATCGAGCGCACCGGCTTCGGCGAGTTTCTATTTTGGGACTGGGCCCGTCGCGACGACGGCACGCCCAATCCTGACTTCGAGTTGAACAAGCCTGCCGCCAAGGGCGCCACGGTGCTCTTGGCCCGCCGCAACTTCGGCTGCGGATCCAGCCGCGAGCACGCTCCTTGGGCGCTGGAAGACTACGGCTTCCGCGTGGTGATCGCCCCCACGTTCGCCGACATCTTCTACAACAACTGCTTCAAAAACGGCATGCTGCCCATCGCCTTGTCCGAGGAACAGGTGGACGACCTGTTCCGCCGCGCGGCCGCGCATCCGAACTACGAGCTGACGGCAGATCTCAAGGCCCGCACGCTCACCGACAAATACGGCTTCACCGCCACAATCGACGTCGAAGAGTTTCGCCGCCACTGCCTGCTCAACGGTCTGGACGACATCGGCCTCACGCTGGAACATGAGGACAAGATCGCGGCTTACGAAAAAGCTCACGCAGTCGGCGCTCGAGGAAATCGGATGAGACTCACGCAAAGGCGCGAAGGCGCAAAGAAGAGGCGGATTAAGCCATTTCTTCTCTGCCTTTGCGCCTTCGCGCCTTTGCGTGAGTTAATTCTTATTGCGTCCGTCGCCGCCGGCGCGGCGTGCCTCGCAGCTGAACCGCCGCCAGCGGCCGAGCCGCGCGATGAATCCGACCAGTATCTGGTCGAAACGCTGCTCACGCCGCTGCGAACGCCAGTAAGCGTCGCCGTGCGACCCGGTGCGCCGCCCGCGGGGCCGTTCGAGCTTTACATTTCCGAAGTCGGCGCCGGCCGCGTCATCCGCTGGCCGACGGACCGTTCCCAAGAACCGCAGCCTGTCGTTACGGACTTCCCAATGACGCCGGGGCCGTTTAGCCAACCGCAGCACGCCGGCCCCTTGGGACTTGATTTCCTCTCGCCCAATCGCCTCGTCGTGGGAACCGGCGAGGAGCAAAGCGTGCTGCGCGTGTACGGCCTGCCGCCTGACAACGCTCCGCTCAAATTCGACCAGGTCGACCACGTCGCGGGTCCTGTTGGCGCCGGTCCACGATCCGAGAAAGGCGAGGGGTACTACTTCAGCCTGGCCCATACGGAGACCGCCTTCTTTGCCGTCTCCGTGGGAGGCGACGCGCGCGGCTGGATCGTCAAAGCGACTCTCGACGCCAATCGATTGGCCGGCCTCGAACCCTTCATCGCGACGAAGGACGCCTCCGGCGCGCCGCGGCCCTCGGCGGTAACCATCGACCCCCGCGCTAATCATCACTACCTAGTGGTCGCCCAGCGCGGCGAGTTGAAGGCCGCCCCCGACAGCCGCCTAACCATGTACAGCCCCGCCAGCGGCGAGGTCGCCCTCAATCTGAACGTGGGCCTACGCGACGTCGAAGCCCTCGCCTACAGCCCCACCGGCGACCTTTACGCCGCCGACGGCGTCGACGATGGCGGCGTGTATCGGCTGGAAGCGGCCCAGGTCGCCGGCCGGGAATCGTGCCGCGCCGTCAAGATCGCCGCGATGCCCAATCCGCACGCGCTCGCGTTCACGCCCGACGGCGTCCTGTATGCGGCGACCGGCGGCCACACCGATCTTGAAATCGACGACGCGAAAGCCGAAGTCGGCGGCCTGGTGCGCATCAAGCCCAAGGACGGCGTTCCCGCACTGTGAGCACTCGCCATGTCGCGCCGCGAAAAAATCGAAGCCATGCTCGCCGACGATCCTCAGGATACATTCCTGCGCTACTCGCTGGCGATGGAGCTCGACAAGGAAGGCGACCACGATACGAGCCTCTCGCGCCTCGCCGAGCTCACGCTCGACTCGCCGCCGTATGTCCCGGCGTTTTTCATGGCCGCCCAGCAGCTCGTCCGGCTGGCGCGTCGAAGAAGCACGCAACTACCTCCGCAGCGGCATCGAAGCCGCCCGCTCCCAAGGCAACGCCCACGCTGCTGGCGAAATGGGCGAGTTCCTGGCGTCGCTAGGCGACGCTGGGGAGTGATTGATTCGCGCAGAGACGCGGAGACGCAGAGGACGGAGGAGAAGAGGGATTTCTCGCAGTGAGTCGCGCGAGCAGATACGGCTATTTGAGTGCGGCGCACACATCAACCCAGAGGCCCGGCGCCACGTCGCATTTCACGCTAGTGCGGACGTGCGCCAAACTCACCTCGGGCGTTTCAGAGTTAATTGTGCACAGCGCGGCAGCAGTCACCGCCGGCGCGCGACTCAGTCCGGCGCCGCAACAAACAATCGCGTGCAAACTCTCGCAATTCACCAGATCTGTCACACCGCGAATGGCAGCCTGCAGCGTGGACCGCGAATTGCCGGCGCCGTCTACGAGCGGGTACCGCAAGTAAACGAATTCCCGCGGCAACGATGCCGGGGTTTCCTCCGCAGCCAGATCGACGACTGCGTTGATACCCGCGTCCAGCAGCAAACTTGCATTTCGAGCATCCCTGGAGTTTCCAATCCACAGCTTGCCCGGAATGATTGAGTGCACGGCCCCGACCGATTGCAAGTGATTGTGCTGGTTCGGAATTCTTCCCTGCTGTCTCTGCGTCTCTGCGCGAATTCCTACCGCGATGCTTTCTTCGTTCCGCAAGCGCTCGCCACCGCGCAGCTCGTGCAACTCTCGCAGCCGCCCTGCCCTTTTGCCTCTTCGGTGCCGCAGCCGGGGCCGCAGCCTTCCTCGAGCGTCTCGGCGAATTTGCGGAACTCGACAGCCGCCTCGTAGGTTTCCGCCAGCCGGCTCGTGATTTCGGTCGCCTGCGGCGGCGGATCGCCTACGAAGTAGAAGAACAGGCCCTCGCCGTCGAACAGGTGCTCGACGTCGACCAGCGCCGCCGGCACGCCCGATTCCTCGAGCAGCGTGCGGCACGCCTCAAACGCCTCGTGCCGGCGTCGATCGAGCCGCGCCTCGAGCAAATCATCCTGCACGCTCATCCGCCGCAGGATTTGCCCCACCGCGTTGAACTGCCCGTCGGCAAGCGCCGGCTCGGCCAGCACCTCGCCCACCTCCAGCCCGCGCGGACTCCGCACCACCACCCGCGTGCGCCGGGGGTAGCGCAAGGCGTCGACCGCCGCGAAGCGGCCCACGTGACCTAACAGGCCGTAACGAACGAGGTGGTAACCCATGGTTCTTATTCTCGCCTCGCGCGCAACGGCGCCAACCTCGGTGCAATCTTGCCAATCACCGCCGTGTGGCGATACCCTGGAGTGCCGCGTCAAACCCAAATCATAGCCGCCGGCGGCAGCCGGCGTCCACGGTCGAACGACAGCGCCGGCTGCCGCCGGCGGCTAGCACCGCCGCTTAGCTTCAACCTCTTCTCCCACACCCACCTAGCGCCGCCCTTCTCCATGAGCATCGTCAAACCACACTCCCGCACCGCTGGCGCCGAAACCTGGCACGACCTCGCCACGCGCGTACTCGACGGCTACCAGTTGACGACCGACGACGCCCTGGCAGTGCTGGCCGCGCCGGACGACCAACTCTTGGACCTCCTGGCCGCCGCGTTCCGCGTCCGCCGCCGCTACTTCGGCCGCACCGTACAACTCTACTTTCTCATGAACGCCAAAAGCGGCCTCTGCCCCGAGGACTGCGGCTACTGCTCGCAATCAAAAGTCTCGGAGGCCGAAATTCCGCGCTACAACCTGCTCAACCGCGAACAGCTCCTGGCCGGCGCCGCCGCTGCCAAAGAGCGCGGCGCCCGGACGTACTGCATCGTCATTTCGGCCCGTGGCCCCAACGAGCGCGAGCTCGCCGCCGTCGAGCAAATCGTCCCCGAGATCAAACAACGGTTCGGACTCCACGTGTGCGCGTGCCTCGGCCTCTTGACCCCCGAGGACGCCGAGCGCCTCGCGGCCTGCGGCGTCGACCGCATTAACCACAATCTGAACACCAGCGGCGAGTTCTACCAGCAGATCTGCACGACCCACACGTACCAGGACCGCCTCGACACGCTCCGCGCCGTTCGCAACTCCGGCATGGAGCTGTGCTCCGGCGGCATCATCGGCATGGGCGAGCAGCCGCGCGACGTCGTGTCGATGGCCCTCGAGTTGCGCGAGCTGGCCGTCGAGTCGATCCCCGTCAATTTCCTCAACCCCATCGAAGGCACGCCGTTGGCTGGCCAATCGGAGCTCACGCCCAATTACTGCCTCAAAGTGGTCTCGATGTTTCGTCTCGTGAACCCACGAAGCGAACTCCGCATCGCCGGCGGCCGCGAGCTACACTTGCGCAGCCTGCAGCCGTTGGGTCTCTACGCGGCCAACTCGATCTTCGTGGGCGACTACCTCACCACCAAGGGCCAACTCCCCGAGGCCGACTACGCCATGATCCGCGACATGGGATTTGAAGTGACGACGGCCGTGGAAGGGGGCGAGACTGAGTCGATGCCGCCCCGCCAACCGCACAGCGCGTAAGCCAGAGCGCCCGCCATGCCAATCTCGACCCTGATGGCGGGAATTCTACTGGCGGTCCTGCCGATTCAGGATTCGTCCAAGCGGGTCTACGATCTCGCCGGCATCCTGCCGCCTGCCGACTACGCAGCGCTCGAGACCCTGGCCCGTAGCGTCGAGCAAAAAACCACCGCTCAATTGGCGGTGGTCACTGTTCCCTCGCTGGATGGGCTCACCGTCGACGCGTACGCCAACCAACTCTTCAACGCCTGGGGCATCGGCCAAAAGGACGTCAACAACGGCGTCCTGTTTCTCATTGCCCCCAAAGAGCGGCGCATGCGGATCGAAGTCGGCTACGGCCTCGAACCGCTCCTTACCGATTCCCTCTGCGGCCAGATTCGCGACGAGCAAATCATTCCCCGCTTCAAAGCCGAGGATTACCCCGGCGGAATCCGCGCGGGCGCCCACCGCATTGCGGAAGTCATCCTCTCCGATCCCGCCGCGGCCCGCGGCGACCCTAACTCCGGGCCAATGCTGGCGCGCGCCGCTAGCCGCCGCGCGCTCACCGCCACCGGCGCCGTCGCCGGAACGGCCCTGATCCTCGTCGTGTCGGCGCTGCTAGTGGCCACGCGCCGGCTGTACTCCACGGTGGCTTTTCTGTTTGTCTCGATCGTCGGCCTGGCCGTGCTGGCCGTCGCGATCTACTACAACCTGCGCGCCCCCAAACAAGGGCCGCCGCTGGCCATGCTCGGGGGCGCCGGGGTCGCATCGCTGGCGGCGTGGGGCTTCAACTTGAAAAGATACCGCCGCTATGGCCCCCACGGGTGCTCCAAGTGCGGCACGCAGCTTCAGCTCCTCAGCGATCAGGAGGACGACCCCAAGCTCTCGGCCGTACAGCGCATTGAAGAACAGATCGGTTCGGTTGACTACGACGTCTGGATTTGTCCCGCCTGCCTGAACGCCGACACCGAGCGATACCTCAAGCCGTTTTCGTCGTTCAAGGTGTGCCCCTCCTGCATGGCGCACGCCTACAAGGAAGATTCGCCAATAATCCTTACGAACCCAACGACCGCCCACTCCGGCGTTTCCCAAGTTGAGGGCCGCTGCGTCGCCTGCAACTACAAGTCGGTCCGCAAAGTCATCCTGCCCATCATCAGCACAAGCAGCGGCTCTGACGGGTCGTCGTTTGGCGGCGGAGGGGGCGGGGGCGGGGGAGGCGGAGGCTTCGGCGGCGGCTCTAGCGGCGGGGGCGGCGCCTCCGGAGGCTGGTAACGATGTACTTCACCTTTGCCGCCGTCACGCTTTCGGCCCTCGCCGTGTTGTGGTACGTGCTGACGTTCAACTCCCTCGTTGCCGCCCGCAACGCCGTCGACCAGGCGTGGTCGCACATCGAAGTGGAGCTGACGCGTCGATTCGACCTGATTCAGAACCTGGTCGAAGTTGCCAAAGGCTACGCGCGGCACGAGCGCGACACGTTCACCCAAGTGGCGGCCCTCCGCTCCCAACCCGCGCTCTTCGCCGACGCCGCCGCCGCAAACCAGGTGCAGCCCGCGCTCACCCGTACGATCGGCCAGATCATGGTTCTGGCCGAAAACTACCCTCAACTCCGCGCCGATCAGAGCTTTCTCAGTCTGCAACGTGAGCTGAGCGAAACCGAGAATCGCATCGCCGACCGCCGGCACGCCTACAACCAAACGGTCAACGCCTACGCCAACCTGTGCAAATCAGTGCCGTCCAACGTCGTGGCCGAGACGCATCAATTCGCTCCGCGAGCTTTCTTCGACGCGCCCGACGAGCAGGCCGAGCTGCCCAAGGTTAACCTGGCATGAATAAGCGCTATCTCGTCGTCGCCGCGGTCGTCGCCATGATCTTTCTGAACATGGGGGCCATAGCGCTGGATTGCGTGCGGCTCGCCGCCCAGGCCCGCGGCCGCGTCGAACTGGCCGACCAGGAACTGGCGAAGCACGAGCAGCGGCTCGTAAAGCTGCTCCAAAGCTCCCCCGCGATCACGCCCGAAGTGCAATCGGCGATCACGGCCTACCAGGCGCCCGCCAGGGCGCCGGACCGGCACGCTGCGTTCGACAAACTCCTCGCGGCCTTCCGGCAATCGATGCAACCTGCCGTCGACCCAACCAACGCGCTGGATCGCAAATTCATGGACGACGTCGCCGGCGCCATTAACCGCCGCGAACGGGCCGAGCCGATCTACGACGCGGAGATGTCCGCGTATCAAGATTATCTCCGCGGCCCCCGCGGCGCCGTCGCGCACTGGTTCTCGCCGCAAGACCAAGTCGACTGGAATAAGTAACGCCCAATCGAGCTTGCCGCTCAGAGGCGGTCGTGGTTTTTTTCGGGTAATCCCTTTGCTAGCAGTTGTCACAGGGGCGTTAGCTTCGATTGTTGGGCGGCGAGCGGGCGGGTATAGTTCCGCACTCTTTACTGGGTTCGCGTGCGAAGGAACGCAAGGATGCGGCTTGGCGTGTTTTTGCCCAACTGGATCGGCGACGTGATCATGGCCACGCCGGCCTTGCGCGCCTTGCGCAAATTGGCAGGCGATGGCGGGACGATCGTGGGCGTCATGCGGCCCTATGTGGCCGACGTGATTGGCGGCACGCCGTGGATTGACGAGAAGATTCTGTACGACAAGCAGGCCAAGTCGGGCCGCTCGGCTGATATGCTCGCGTGGCGCGGGGTGAGCGGGGCGCTGGCAAAGCGCCAGCTCGATGCGGTGGTGCTGCTCACCAACTCGCTGCGCACCGGATGGATGGCGTACCGCAGTGGCGTGCGCCAGCGAATTGGCATGGCGGGGAATCTGCGCAGCCCCCTCTTGACGACCAAGGTGTATCCGCCGCGGCGCGGGAGTCGGTGGACGCCGCTGCCGACGATTGCTGGCTATCTGCAAGTGGCGCAAGCCGCCGGAGCGACGCCGGAGCCGCCCACGCTCGAGTTGGCGACGACGGCCGAGGACGAGCACCAGGCCGACGCGGTATGGCGTCGATTGGGGTTGCCCAGTGAAGGGCGGGTGGCCGTGATCAACACCGGCGGCGCCTACGGCGCGGCCAAAGATTGGCCTCCCGCAAGTTTTGGCCAGCTGGCAAGGCGGCTGGTTCACGAACACGATTTGCATGTGCTGTTCAACTGCGGGCCCAGCGAGCGGCTGGCCGTGCGGGCAATCGTCGAGGTGATCGGCGCACCGCGAGTGGTGAGCCTAGCCGAGGAGCGAGAACTGCCGTTGGGGCTGGCCAAGGCGGTAGTTCGCCGCGCCGCGCTGTTGGTGACGACCGACAGCGGACCACGGTTCTTCGGCGTGGCGTTTGGCGTGCCGACGGTCACCCTGTTTGGCCCGACAAGCGTCGAGATGACGCGGACTTATGGCGGGATTGAGACGAGCTTGTCGCTGGGACTCGAGTGTCAGCCGTGCATGGCGCAGTACCTGCCCTCTCGGGCACCATCGGTGCATGAAGGAGTTGACGGTGGACCGCGTGTTTGCGGCGGCGACCGCGGCGCTGTTGCAGAGTCGGGCTCATCAGGAGCGCGCGGCGTAACAATGAGCACGGCACGACAGATATTCAGCATCGAGGAAGGCCGCAGCCCACAGGCGCCGCGCCTCGCGGCGTCCCAGCGGTTCGACGGCAAGCCGCAGCCGTCCCGGATTCCGCGGATCATTCACCAGGCTTGGAACACCGAAAAGCTGCCCAAGCGATGGTTGCCGGCGATCGATTCGGTGAAGGCGCACCACCCGGGCTGGGAGTATCGGTTGTGGACTCACGACGCCTCGTTAGCGTATGTGCGCCAGCATCATCCCGAGCTCTATCCCGCGTTCGCTGGATTCAACCGCGAGATCATGCGGTGCGATGTGATGCGATACGTCCTAATGCACGACCTGGGCGGCATGTATTGCGACCTGGATTACGAATTCATCCGGCCCTACGACTATGGCGACGCGGAGCTGGTGCTGGGCTATGAAAAGGAGTTTGCCCTGGGCGACGCGAAGGAGACGCTGGCCAATTTCGTGTTCGCGTCGGCGCCGGGGCATCCGTTTTGGCGCGACGTGCTCGACGACGTGGTGCAAAATCCGCCCGTGTCGCGCACGGAGCGCGACGTAATCATCCTGACGGGTCCGGGATTGCTGACGCGGGTGTTTTTCGCCAACTATGAGCGGTACGAGAATGTGGTCGTCGAACCGCGGCTCGTATTCAACCCGTACCGCATGCGCAGCAAGAACGAACGTGCGATGCTGCTCAACAACGGCGTAACGGTGGGCGTCCACCACGCCTTCGGCAGTTGGAAGCGTCGATGGACAGTGGCGCACTGGCGGCGGAAGATCCACCGCTTGATCCACCGCGATGCTGCCTAGTTAGCCCCCGGTCAATGACCGGGGGCTAAGTGGCCGTCAGTTGAATTGCGCCAGGAAGCGGTTGATCAGCGCCGGCCGCGTGCGAGAGTAGCCCCCGCAGCGCAGGTATTGTTCGAGGTGGGCGTGCACCTTGCCGCGCAGCGTGGGATCGCGCTGCCGCCGCTCGAGCGCTTCGTGGATGGCCGGCAGCACCGGGCCGCGGTCGGGCACATGCACCATCAGCTCGACCGGTAGCGGAACGAGCATGTCCCGCTGGCGGTAGTCGATGGTCACGACCGCGCCGCTGGCGTACAGGCACTCATAGTGGCGGTAGGTCCACGGGACATTGCCGCCGGGCGCGAGCGCTACCCGGCTGTGGCGCAGCGCTCGCCAGAAGGCGTAGAAGCTCGCCTTGCCCGCCGAGAAGCGGAGGTCGGAGAAGTCGCCGTATATGGCGACCTGCTTGGCATTATCCGGATCGTCGCCCGTCGACAAGCCTCCCCAGAATCGCAGCTCGGGGCAGTTGCGCTTGACGTCAATTAGCCATTCGAGGCGTTGGTCGTACTTCTCGATGCGGCCGTCCTGGACAAACCGGGTGCGATTGGGCCGGCCGAGAAATGCGACGTCGTAGACCGGCGTCGGGGACCTATCAAACCGCCGCGCGGCCAGCTCTACAGCGGCGCCCCAGGCCAGCAGGCGTCGCAGCCGCAGCGGCAACAAACCCATGCGCAGGTTGTAGTTCCACGCTGGCTCGAACCAGGGCTTTAGGTACAGGTCGGTGTGCTGACGCAGGACGGACTCTTGTTCCGGCGTCCAGGCGAGCGAGTGACGATCGAGGTAGTCGAAGACAGCGACGCGACGGCAACGTGAGTCGCGGACAATCCGCTGGATCTCCTCGCCCGCAAGCGACGTGGGCACGCCTACCAACAGCGTGTCGGCCGCCGGCACAGTCTGGCGAACTTGCGCCGGCGAACAAAGCGCAACGCGGCGGCGGCCGAAGTAGGTGCGCAGAAACCAGGCGAGCGCGTATCCCCTCACGCCGCGCCCGGCGCCAGGTTGCTCGGCGGTGATGACGAGCCAGGACACGCGTCAATGGCCAATGACCAAGCACCAATGACCAATAAATGCGCGTAACTGAAAAACAAATGGTCATTGGGATTTGGTCATTGGTCATTTGCAAAAAATTGTCGCCGGCAATTGATCGGCCGTCACAGATACGTGTTGATTAGGTTCTCGATCATCTCCTGCCGGCCGCTCTGGTTGGCTTTCGCGTCGCCCTGCTTGAGCATGGCGGCTTCGAGCGATTCGAGCGAGTGCTTGCCGGCTTCGATTTCGGCGCCGAGGCCGGAGTCCCAACTGGCGTAGCGACCCTTGAGCAACTTCTCGAGCTGGCCGTCCTCCCGCATGGCCGCGGCGATCTTCAGGCCGTGGGCGAAGGCGTCCATGCCGCCGATGTGGGCGTAGAACAGGTCGACGGGCTCGAAGCTCTCGCGGCGAACCTTCGCGTCGAAATTCACGCCGCCTGTCTTGAAACCGCCGTACTTGAGCACCGAGTACATGCACTGCGAGGTGAGGTACACGTCCGTGGGAAACTGGTCGGTGTCCCATCCCAGGAGCATATCGCCGGTGTTGGCGTCGATCGAACCGAGGGCGCCCGCGGCGCCGGCCGTCTCCAGCTCGTGCTGCATCGTGTGGCCCGCGAGCGTGGCGTGATTGGTTTCGAGGTTGAGCTTGAGGTGCTTGAGCAGATCGTACTCACGCAAGAAGTTGAGGCACGCAGCGGCGTCGCTGTCGTACTGGTGCTTGGTCGGTTCCTTGGGCTTCGGCTCGATGTAGAACTGACCCGTGAAGCCGATCTTCTTGGCGTAGTCGACCGCCATGTGGAGAAACCGCGCCAGGTGCTCCAGCTCGCGCTTCATGTCGGTATTCCACAGGTTCTGGTACCCCTCGCGGCCGCCCCAGAACACGTAGCCGGCGCCGCCCAGCTCCTTGGTCACTTCGAGGGCCTTCTTCACCTGGGCCCCGGCGAACGCGAACGCCTCCGCGTTGGGACTCGTCGCGGCGCCGTGCATGTAACGGCGATTGGAAAAGAGGTTCGCCGTGCCCCACAGTAGCTTCACGCCCGTGCGCTGCTGCTCTTCCTTGAGCACCTTGACGACCGCGTCGAGATTCTTGTTGGTCTCGGCGAGCGAAGCGCCCTCGGGGGCGACGTCGCGGTCGTGGAAGGCATAAAACGGGGCGCCAAGCTTCTCGATGAACTCGAAGGCCACCCGGCGCGGTTCTTGGCGTTTTCAACCGAGTCGGTCCCGTCCTCCCACGGCCGCACGGCGCAGCCAGGGCCGAAGGGATCGGCGCCCGTGCCGCGGAACGTGTGCCAGTACACCACGCTGAACCGCAGGTGGTCGCGCATCGAGCGGCCTTCGACCTTCTCGTCGGCGTTGTAGTGGCGGAAGGCCAGCGGGTTCTTAGATTTGGGACCTTCGAACGGAATTTTGTTGATTTCGGGAAAAGCAGGCATAGGTCGTGTCGGTTCCTGGCGCGGACAGCCATTGGGGATGCTTGAGAAGTGTCACGTTGATTGGTCGGATTTTATCAGAGATTCGGCTCGTGCGGACAGGGGAGGCCCCGCCGATTCGTGGACGCTCCGGGACCAGGCGATTAGACTGAAATGACCGGCCCCGAGCCGTGATTCTTTCCCGGAACAACCATTGTCGTGATTGCGAAGTTTTAGTTCGCGAAGCGGCAATTTCTAGCAGCCCTCGAAACGATGAAGTTGCGCTGGCAATCGCTGGTTCTCGCCGGAATCGCGCTGGCCAGCGCGGCGATGGGTGCGGGGACGGCGCCTGCCACAGTAGTGCGATTTCAATTCACCATTCCCAACAAGGAATCAACGGGGTCGACGGTGAAGACCGTCGACGTGCGGCTGTTCCAGGCGGCGATGCCGCGCACCGTCGCCAACTTTCTTAACTACCTGGACGACAACGACTGGGACGGCTCCGTTGTGCATCGCCGGGCTAGCCCGGCCGATAGCGGCGTGTCGGTGGTGCAAGGCGGCGGCTACATTATTCCCGCGTCGGGCCTGCTGAAGACCGTCAGCGGCCAGCTTGGGTGGAATTACGTGGACGTTCCCTCAGATGCTGCCATCGCCGACGAGCCGGGCAACGGCGTCAAAGGCCCCTCGAATCTCAAAGGCACAATCGCCATGGCCAAGAGCGGGCCCAACACGGTGACCAACGAGTGGTACTTTAACACCACGGATAACACCAATCTCGACGCCATTGATCCGGACACGGGCGGTTTTTCCGCTTTTGGCCGCATTCTGGGCAACGGCATGGACGTGATCGACTTGATCGTCGCCCTCAACCGGATCAACATCGCCAGCCCCTTCACGGCGTTGCCCGTCCAGAGCGTGGCGACGATTAACACGCAGCAGAATGTGTTCCCCAAGGATGTGGTAGTCACCAACGACGTCCGGCGGCTGAACATTCCCGAGGGCGACTACAATTTCGACGGCAAGGTCGACGCCGCCGATCTCACCGTCTGGAAGACCGATCTGGGATCGAAGGTCAAAGCCGAAGCCGACGGCAACGGCAATGGCGTGGTCGATGGCGCCGACCTCTTGATCTGGCAGCGCACCCGCGGCCAGAATTTTGCGGCGCCGGCCGCATCGGGCGTGCCCGAGCCGGAGTCGGCGGCGCTGGCCCTCTTGGCGACCGGCGCGTTTGGCGCGATGCGGCGCCGGCAGTTAGCCGCCGGTCAGTGACCGGCGGTCCCATGGGCGTTAAAATGTCCGCTCTGGCCGCTGACTGGCGGCGGCAATCTCTCGGTTCCAATCCGCGCATCTTTGGGAGGGCCATCGTCATGATACTTCATTTGTCGCGCTGTGCGCTTGCGCTTTTTTGCCTGTCGTTGTCCTGCGGGACGCCCATGGCGCGGGCGGCCGATCCGGTGCGGGACCGGTTGGACAAATCGCCCAGGCACCAGGAGTGGGTCGACGTCGAAAGCCCCGGCGGCCGCAAGGTGAAATGCTTCGTCGTGTACCCGGAGGTGAGCGGCAAGGCGACGGCCGTCATCGTGATCCATGAGAACAAGGGGCTCACGGATTGGGTCCGCAGCGTGGCCGATAGCCTCGCCGAGGCGGGCTATGTGGCCGTCGCGCCAGATTTACTGAGCGGCATGGGGCCGGGCGGCGGCAATACCGATTCGTATCCGTCAGTCGATGCAGCGACGCAGGGGATTTATGCGCTCAAGGACGAGCAGGCGCTGGCGGATCTCGACGCGGTGGCGGCCTACGCCAAGAAAATCGAGGCCGCCAATGGCAAGATCGCGACGATCGGCTTTTGCTGGGGAGGCGGCAAGTCGTTCGCCTACGCTACGCACAATCCCGAGCTGGCGGCGGCGCTCGTTTTTTACGGCACGGCGCCCAACGACGAAGCGCTCGAAAAGATCAAGGCGCCGGTGTATGGGTTTTATGGCGGGAACGATGCGCGAATTACCGGGCAGGTGCCGCGGGTCGCCGACGCGATGAAAAAGCGGGGCAAGACCTATGAGCCCGTGGTGTATGAGGGCGCCGGCCACGGATTCCTTCGCGCTGGCGGGCAGCCGGACGCGAGCCAGGCCGATCGCAAGGCGCACGATGCGGCGCGCAGCCGCGTGAAAAAGATCCTGGCGGGGTTATGAGCGACGGCGTTTGCCGCCGTCGAATTGTGTTAGCCGCGACGCGGAGTCTGCGGAGCGGAGCGCGTCTTGCTTGGACGCGCTCCGCTGCGGCAGACCTCCGCGTCGCGGCTAACCGTTCGCAACGGCGCCCGTTACTCCTGCTGCGCCACGCAATACAGGTTCTTCGAGGACCGGATGAACACCTGCCCATCGCTCACTGCAGGCGAGGCGCTAAAGTCGCCGTCGTCGGAAGCGAATTTGTTGACGGCCAGCGTCTTGAACTCGCGTCCAAGTTGGATGACGTAGGTCTCGCCGTTGCGGCGGACAAAGTAGAGTTTGCCGTCGGCGATCACGGGCGAGGAGTAGTCCTGCGACATCATTCCTCCGCCGCCGCCGCGACCGCCTCCCCCGCCGAATGCGCCGCCGCGCCCTTGCCCGCCGCCCCCGCGGCCGAACCCGCCTTGGTTGCGCGGTCCCTGGTCCTGAGCTTGGGCGGGTTCTTGGGCTTGCGCTTGCTGCACGTTCGGGTCGCTTGCTGCTGTCGCGGGCGGCGCCAAGCGCTCTTGATAGATTTGCTCGCCGGTTTCAGCGTCGACGCAGGTGAGCTGGCCGCCCCCGGCGCAGTAGATCAGGCCATCGGCGGCCACGGGCGTGCTGATGCGACCTTGATAATTCTTGGCCCACAGCACCGAATTGGTCATGTCGCCCTTGCCGCCGCCCTTGACGGCGATCATCTGGCCGCCGCGCTCGCCGAGCATATACGCGACGCCGTCCACGACGAACGCGCTTTCGCACATCGAGTCGCCCTGACCGGCAACTGCGTACCAACGCAGCTTGCCCGTGTCGGGATTGACGCCCCACAGCTCGCCCGGGACGCCGAGGACGATGTCGGTTTGGCCTTCGGGCGTTTCGAGGATCACGGGCGTGCCCCACAGGCCGGCGAGTCCGCTGGCGGGCTGGTTCCAAACTTCGTGCCCATCATTCTTGTCGAGCGCGACCATCGCCTTGCTCTCGCTGCCGGCGGTCACGATCACCTTGCCCTTGTACAGAATGGGACTCGAGGCCGATCCCCAGCCGCGCGGGTCGAAGCCGGTGCCAACGCTCACTGGTCCCCACACTTGCTTGCCGTCCATGTCGAACGCATAAACGCCGCTGACGCCGAAGAAGCAGTAGATGCGCTGGCCATCGGAGACCGGCGTGTGCGACGCGTAGCCGTGCTGGGCGAACATACCGCGGTACGGCTCGTCGGGCGTCGCGGGCGAGATCGCCGTGTCCCAGAGCTGCTTGCCGGTTTTTCGGTCGAAGGCCATGACATGGCGTACCATCTCGGGGGCGTCGGCGCCCGTCCAGCACGTGACGATCACGCGGTCGCCAACGACAATGGGACTGGAGCTCCCCGGGCCGGGAAGAGTAGCGCTCCAGGCGAGGTTCTTGGATTCGCTCCACTCGGTGGGCGCGGCGGCCGAGTCGGGGCTGACGCCGGCGCCGTTGTCGCCACGGAAGCGGGCCCAGTCCGCGGCCCGGGCGCCAGTTGTGAGTAGGACCAGCGGAACGGCCAGGAGCGCGAAGCGAAGGCGCATGCGCGGGGTGCTGCCGAATGGGTTGAGCATCGGGAAACTCCAGGGCGGGTGAACGATGTGAGGGGGGCGCGTGCACGCGACGCGCGAGCGCCGTGAGGCATTCTACGCGATCTTGCGGCAGGCACGTCAAGCGCCAACCCGAGGTTTGTGGCGTGGGACGTCGCCGCTATCATCATAAAATCGCGCCAGTGGCGCCAATCTCGCCGGCCGCCGAGGGGAGTATGGGTAGGAGATGAAGTCATGCACAAGTCGCGGTCGCGGAACTCATTGGACGCAAATGCGGATTTTATTTTCCGCGCGCCGGCTTGACATGGCTGGCGCTCGTCACGGTCTTGGCGGCCGGCAGCGCCGCGTCGGCGGCGCCTGGCGACGCCTACGATGCAACGGTGACGCCGGCCGGCGAGTGGCTGGCGAAGTTTTTCGACCGGATGGACGTCGAGAACCACTGGCTCCCGGGACACGACCACGTCGCGTGGAAGAGCGGGATGCGGCTACAGGCGGAGCACGGCAAGAAGCTCACGCCGCTGGCCAAGGACGAGACCCACTGCAGCGCCTTCGCCGCTGCTGTCGCCGACGGTCTGGGGATTTACCTGCTGCACCCGCCCGAGCACTCGCACGTGCTCTTGGCGAATGCCCAGTTCGATTGGCTGGCCAGCGAGGACGGCCGAAAGGCCGGATGGACGTCGGCGCCGTCAGCGTTCGACGCCCAGCAGGCAGCCAACCGCGGCGAGCTGGTGGTGGCCGTGTTCAAGAATCCTAACGGAGAATTGGCCGGGCATATCGCCATCGTGCGGCCGAGCCAGGAACCCGCGCCGCGCATCGAGGCCGACGGTCCGCAGGTGACGCAGGCCGGCTTCACGAACTATCGTTCGATTGACCTGAAGACGGGGTTCGACCACCACCCCGGCGCCTGGGAGCGCGGAGGCACGGGCGGCGTGAAGTTCTACGCCCACGAGGTGGACGGAGCCAAGCTGGCGGGGGAATGATTCCGTCGCATCAATCTAGACCCCATGATTGGAATCGCCATGATACGATCGCTGCTAATTCTTGCGACCCTCGTAGCGGGAGGTCTGTGCGGCTGCTCATATAGCTCGACTCCCGCGAAGCTTACCAGGCAGGATTTGGAGACGAAAATTGCCAGGATCGCGAGGATGGAAATCCGTGTCGCTAATGCCGTCAGGCGACGGCTCCTACACGGGAACCGCGGCGAAGGAGTACGGGTGCGCTGGACCTCAAGGTCAGCTACAAGGACGGTACGTTGAAGGTCGAATGGCAATCCCTGGACGGATCCGAGCGGGGCAGCACGAGCGAAGAGTCACCCAGCTGGAGCGTCAAAATCGAATAGGGACGACCTCCCCCGCCGCAAATCAGATGGCACAGGCGTCGCGCAGGAATTGGTGGAAGTGCCGCAGGCCCTGTTCCATGGGGTCCTGGTAGGGGCCCTGCTTTTCGACGCCCTGGTGGTACAGCGCTCGGCGCCCTTCGTGCAGGCGGACCGAGACGTCGTGGTCCTCGTCGGTCACTTCCGCGAAAACCGCGTGGGAGGCGGCGATGAAGTCGGGGCGCGATTCGCGCAAGACGCGGGGGAAGTAGTACTGCGACGTGAGCCGCGTACGCTCCGGCCCCAGGGGATCGTAGTGGGTGACGATATGGGCGTGCGGGTACCACTCCAGGAGCGTGCTGGGAAAGAACGCCAGCCAGATGGCGCCGAACGCGGGCGGGCGGCCGTCGTCGACGTCCAACAGCAGCCGTTGATACTCCGCGAAATGCGGCGAACCGGCGGCGCCGAACGGGTTGCGCACCGCCACTTTCTCGCCGAAGAACCGCTCGCCGGCCAGGACCCGCGGGGCGCGGATGTCGTCGGCATTGACGAACGTGCGGAAGCCCGGGTGGACGGCGGCGACGTGGTAGTCTTCCACGAACACCTCGATGAACGACTTCCAGTTGACGTCGTGCTCTTCGTAGTCGATGCGGTCGAGCACGTAGTCGTCGGCGGCCAGTTCGGGCCAGTCGTCCAGCGGAGCGAGGTCGTCGGCCGCGTCGCAGGGACCGGCGAACAGCAGGCCGCGCCATTCGATCAACTCGGCGGCAGCTAGGTCCAGGCACGGGTTCTCCGGGAAGTGGGGCGCGGCGACTTGCTTGCCGTCCAGTCCGTAGGCCCAATTGTGCACGGGGCACACGATGCGCTTGGCGTTGCCCCGGCCGCGGAGCATGAGGGCCTGGCGGTGGCGGCACACGTTGGAGACCAGCCGCACCTTGCCGCCGCTGCGCACGAGGATCTTGCCGGCGTGAGCGCCTTCGAGGGCCACGTAGTCGCCGTCGCGAGGGACCATCTCGGCGCGGCCGACGAAGGCCGGGCCATTGTCGAATAGCTCGCGGCGCTCGATCTCGAAAATCGCGGGATCCATGTACCACGATGGCGGCAACCCGTTCGGCGTTCGGCGTTGAGCTGCAGGAACGACTGTGGCCATCTTGCTTCCCGGAAGGGATTAACCACCAAGGCACAAAGGCACGAAGAAGGGCGGAAAGAAATCAACCGCGGATTACGCGGATCGCGCTGATTAAGGCAAAGGATTTCTTATGTGCGCCATCCGCGTAATCCGCGGTTTATGCTCTTCCTCCGAACTTCGTGCCTTCATGTCTTTGTGGTTAATGGAATTGAAATGCGTTACGCGACGACCCTCATGGTAGCAAGTGTGGGGTCGCTGGCGTAGCAGTGGGCGCCGCCGGCCAGAAGGGCCTGGCACACGTCGAGGATTTCGGCCGTGACTTGTTCGCCCGGCATCAGTAGCGGAATGCCGGGCGGGTAGAACATGATGCTCTCGGCGCACACGCGGCCGACGGCGGCGGCGAGCGGCACGGGACTCTTGGGCCCGAGCGCGGCGTCGCGCGGCGTGAGCACGAGCGGCGGAATCGTGGGCTGGAGCAAGTTGCTCGACTCGGCGATCGACGACCGGGCGACTTGACGCGGGTGAGCACTGATGTGCTCCAGCCCGGCAAGAAGCCGCTCGCGCGCCGCCGCGTCGTCGTGCGGACTGCACACCAGCACGATGTTGAACCAGTCGCTGAGCTCGTCCTCGATTTGGTATTCGTTGCGCAACTGCAGCTCGGCGTCGTAGCCAGTCCAGCCAGCGCCGGCGACGTTGATCACCAGGCGCAGTGGGTCCTGGCAGTGACCGGCGAGGCGCGGATTGGCGGCGACGTCGAGCACCGCCAACCCCGCCAGCGAGTTGATTGAATTGGCGAGGGCGCGGGCTTCGACGACGGCCTCGGCGAAGAGAGTCGCGGCCCTCGCGCGCCATCAAGCGGCGATTGGCGTCGAGCGAAGCGAGCTGCAGGTAGTTGGGGCTGGTGGTTTGCAGGAAGTTGAGCGCGTCGCGGACCTGCTCGGGGCTGACGGGAGAATGTCGGCCGACATGCACTTGGGCCGTGCCCACCAGCGAGCCGAGCGTCTTGTGGCAACTCTGCGCGACCAGGTCGGCGCCGGCGGCCAGCGCGGGCGTTGGACCCCCGGGCGGCAAGAACGGCAGGTGGGCGCCGTGAGCTTCGTCGACCAGCAGCGGCACGCCGTGCCGCCGGCACACGGCGACGATGTCGGCCAGCTCAGCGGCCAGGCCGTAGTACGTCGGGCGGGTGAGGAGCAACGCAGCCGGCTTGTCCTTCGGGGTGGCATGTCCTCGGAGGTCCGCCGACGTGGACATGGCGTTATCCGGGGAAGCATGCCCACGCGGACGAGGGCATGGCACGCCGAGAATCGCCGCTTCGACGGTATCCGCCGTCACGCCCAGGGCGCCGCACTCGGGCAGGACAGCGTGGGGCAGAAACCGCGGGCGAGCGCCGGAGAGCACCAGCGCCGAGGCCACCGAGCGGTGGACATTTCGTGGCAACAGTATCTCGGAGCCGGGCGGCACGGCGGCGAGAATCATGGCCGCGATGCCGGTGGTGGCCCCGCCGCCGAGGTAAAAGGTCGCCGCGGCGCCGAACAGGTCGGCGGCAAGCTCCTGCGCTTCCTTGACGCAGTGCGTGGGATGGAGCGTGTTGTCGGTGGCCGTCATCGCCGGCATGTCGTAGGCCAGCATGGTCGCCCCCCACAACTCGACCAGCTCCGGAGGCGCGAAGCGCCCTCCTTTGTGACCCGGAGTGTGGAAGGGATAGACGCCGGCGCAAGGTAGGCGCTGAGCGTCTCGAGGATCGGCGCTCGGTTCTGGTCGAAGTCGGCGCTACGAGGTGCGTCAGTCATTCGCGTGACGATAGCCCCCGGCGCAAGCCGGGGGTTGGAAGCGGCGTTGGGCGTGGTTCAAACCCCCGGCTTGCGCCGGGGGCTAATTAGCCTGAAAATTAGCAGGAAAGAAAAAAACGCCATCGCTGAGCTGTCTCAACGATGGCGCTTGTGACGAATCTTTGCAACTAGCCGGAGGGCCACGCCCACCGGGATCCCGGACGGCGTGGCCGTCCGGCTAGTTGGGGTTGTTGACGTGCGGCGTTAGGCCTTGACGGTTTGACCGTTGGTCTGGCCGTTGGTGCGGCCATTGGTCTTGGCCTTCCCATTGCCGTTTCCGTTGCCATTGAGCGTCACCTTCGAGAGAGTAACGGCGGCGGCGCCGTTCTTCTTGGTCGCCTTGGCGCCGAGGCGCTCGATGCGCATCGGCAGCATGGGACGCACCAGGGTGGCCGGGGCTACGCCATTGCGGAGCGAGGCCAGGATGCCCGCCGCCTCGTAGTAATTCTCGGCGTACAGCAGCTGGCCATCGCGGAACGGCAGGTCGCGCAGGTCGTTCCGCATCAGGTTCGTGTTACTGCGAACCGCGATGACGGGAATACCTTGCTCGACCGCGGCCAGCGTCGGCAGTCCCACGCAGCCGTCGGGGATCACCAGGGCCGAAATGTCCTCGGCCTGGACCATCGACGGGTCGTAGGCGCCGGTGGGCCGGGTGACGACCTGCGGAGCGCGGTTGAGGCCCTTCAGTACGCAGAACAGGTACGTGCTGGAGATGACCTCGGCGGCTTTGCGCGGCTCGACGACGCCCCACCGCTCGGTGCGGATGGCCTCGCTCGACATCGTCGGAGCGTGGGCCGTCGGCACGTCGAGCACCGTGCTGGTGGTGTGGGTGAGGACCGCCTCGACGCCGCCCCACGGGTTCGGGCCGCCCTGGCCAAAGTAGGCCCGGTGCAGCTCCACCGTGTCGATGTGCGGCGTAATGCGCGTCGCCAGCGCCACGGCGTCGTAGTTACCGCGCCGCTTCTGCAGCGTTTCGAGCAACATCTGCATGCTCTCGATGCTGCCGGTCACGCGGCCCGAGTCGGCCACGCCGGTCTTCATCTGCAGGCCTTCCTCGAGCACCACCACGTCCTGGATGTCCATGCCCAGGGTGGCGCGGGCGCCTTCGGCGCAGTTGATGGTGTTATCGACCACGTGCGGAGCGTCGGGTCGCTCCTCGGTGACCAACAGCACCCGGTTCTGCCGCACCTTGCGCAGGCCGATCGTGCCCATCATCAGCCGGCAGATGAGGCTGCCTTCGACGTACAGGCAGTTGTCGGCCTGCTCGTTGATGTCCGAGGCGTTCACCACGTTGGGGTGCAGCACGAGGTTGTCGCACTGCGAGGCCAGCACTCGGGCCGCCGGGGTGGCGTCGCCAGCGTGGCCGCCGATGGCGCAGTCGACGCCAGTGGGGATGAGCATCACCGCGTTGAAGGCGCTGGTGCGCTCGCCCTTACGGCGGCGGAAGTCGAACACGCTCGACGGCAGAATCGCTTTCGCGGTTACCGTCGGGCTGCTGATGGCTTCCATCTCGCACTGGTGGCCGAGACGGTTCTTGCCGACCAGGGCAACGCGGATCGGCGCACTCTTGCGGCCGCAGGCGTCGTTGACGGCTTTCTTGAGGTTCTCCAGCGGCGACCCGCTCTTGAGCCAGTTGGTGACGAGCACCTCTTGTTCGGTGACGTTCATGGCGAAAGGTTCCCTTCCTGGGGCATGTACTGCGCTGCGCAAACGGGCGCAGCCAGCGGCAACCCAATGAGAATTGTGTGGTTGTGCTGCCAGACAACCTTGCCCGGTGGTCGAGAAAGAGTCGACCTGGTACGCGGCCCACGGCGGCGTGAACAAAACTGCGAGCAAAAAGCCGGATTCATCCGGTCATTGGGGGCCCCGTCGAATCCGGGGCAAACTACTGCCAGTTGGCCGTCGCTGGCCAAGCCGTCAGGGCGAAGCCGGCCCCTAGCGAGGCCGACGACAAAACAGCAAGTGGCGCGAGCAACTCAACGCCTAATGCGGTCCCTCCAGCTCTGAGAATGGAACACGCTCAGTGCGCTGAGGGCGACGCGGATTCTGAGGGCGACTCGATCGATCCAGACGCGCACCGCAAGTCGACGCCAGCCAAGGCGGCGATGGGTCACAGCGGTAGGTGCGTAAACGGCGTCTGTCAACTTGGGCGGGCCTCGCAGAGGGCAGGCGTGTCGGATCGTCGCGGCACAGAGGATACAGATTTCGTGCTATCAGACAACCTCAATCGTTTGCACCTTAGAGATATTCGACAAGGGATGCAATCGAAGATTTGGAAAAATTCTCGCCGGACCAGGTCACGAACGCGCGTGGTGCAGGTCGTGGCGGCGAGGCGGCGCCTTGGTGGAGCGTGCGGACACTGCGACCACCCGTCGCGGCTGTACGTCAGTCTGCCGGCGCGGGGTCGGCGGCAGCCGGCGCGGCCAGCGGCGGCTCGACGACCGGCGAAGTCGCGGAGTCGCTCATGGCGGCCGCCTCGGGCGAGACCAGCGGCGTGCTCACCGGGGCATGGAACTCCGGGTGGTGCTGGAGGCGGCGCGGCGGCTCCGGCTCCGCATAGATCGCCTCGTTCAGCTCGTCGCGGATGCTGCTGAGATGGCGGCGAAATTCGTTGAAATGCTTGCCCCACTCGTCGCGCCACTTGGGGCAGGTCGCCGCCGTAGAGCAACAGCGCGATGATTGCCACCACCAGCATTTCGCTGGGGCCCGGAGTGAGGAAAGCCAACGGAAGCACCATGGAACCCACAGCAAACCCTGTCCGCGGCGCCGACGCCGAGCCGGAAGCGCAAGCGCCCCCAGATCGCCGCGACCGCGCGGCGACGGTCGAACCCCTTAGTGGTCGTCCCGGCGCTTGTCCTCGATCGAGGCGTTGGGGTCGGTCATGCCTTCCCCCTTGATGCCCTTCTTGAACTCAGTAATGCCAACTCCCAGCGACCGCATGACCGACGGCAGGCGATTGCCAAAGAGCAGCAGCACCACCAGGCACACGATCAACATCTCCGGCATACCAATGCCAAACATCTTAGCCTCGGGGGAAAGGCGCCAGTCGCGGTAGGACCATCGCCGAAGTGTTGCTTAAATCCGTGCAGTGCAATGGCTTGGGACGCACGGCCTGCGCTGGAACTCAATTCTAGCGGCGCAGTAGTGCAAGTCAAACGGACGCCGAATCCCCAATCCTGCCGGGCGGCAGTCTCTTTTCGGCGGCCTGACATGTCCTCGTCCGCGTGGACATGCAATTCCAGCGCCGCATTCATCGAGACGGAACCGATTGCCAACCGGGGCGGCGAGCCACGTCGGCCGCTTCCTCGCCGGCTTCTACCTGCGACGGAGCGTAGCGATAGTACACCTCGAGGTTCATCGCGGCGAGCGCGGTAGCGTACACGCGCCCCCCGTACCCTGCCCAAATGCAGGTGGGCGGCCACGACCCGTCCTCGTCCTGCGCAGCCACGAGCGTGCCCGTGAGGGCGTCGTTCCACGATCGCCACGCGTCGGCGGCTTCGGCGGAGAGCGTCTGTGAGCGATGCAGCGCAAGCGTGGCGTAGTACCAGTAGTACAGGTTGACCGACTCGCCAGTGGGCGGCTCGGCGGTGAGCGAGCGGACGGCTTCATCCAGCGCCGCGTGGTCGAGGCCGCCGTCGGCGCGGCCAGACATGAGCTGGCGGCAATAGAGCGCCTCGGCGGTCATCGTGCGCGTGGGCGGACCCTCGGGGCGGTAAGCGGCCAGCCCGCCGCTCGTCCCGCGCTTGACCCCGCGGAGGAAGCGATCGACCCGCGTCCAGGTGGCCGGCGGAATCGCCACGCCGCCCAGCTCGGCGCTCTTCAGGGCCATGAGCTGCCAGCCGAGCTGGCTGGTGTCGCCGGTGTCGCCGGGGCGGTAGCGCCAGCCGCCGTCGGTCGGGTGCTGCACGGCAAGCGAGTAGTTCACCGCCGCGCGCACGGCGGGCGCCAACTTCTCGTCATGGGTCATCGCGTAGGCCTCGCTCAGGGCAAACGTGGCCATCGAGTGGCAGTACATGCGGGCAAACAGCTCGGCGTTGCCCGCGAGATTGCCGTCGGAACCTTGGATCTTGCGGAGGTAGTCGAGCCCGCGGGCGATTTGGACGGCGTACGGGCCTTCGCGGTGCGTGTGACCGGCGGCCAGGAGGGCCAATAGCGCCAGTCCGGTCATGCCGGCGTCAGCCTTGGCGCCGGCGCCGCCCCGATCCTGCCCCAGCACATATCGCTCCTGCCCGGCGCCAAACCGCTTGGGATCCCAACGGCCGTCGGGCGACTGGGCGGCGGCAAGCCAAGCCAGCGCCGAGCGCACGGCATGCTCCGTCGCCGGGCTGCCGCCGCCGCCGGCGACCAGTGCGTCGCGATCGGCGGCAAAGCGGGCAGCGTAGGCCGCCGGGAGGCCGGTGCGCGAACCCTTGGCGCCGGCCTGGCCATCGGCCACGCCGGGCGTTGAAGCCGGGGCAGCCGCGGCGGCGTCGGACCTTGTCGCGGAAGATTCCGCCGCGACTGCTGGCGACGAGCTTTCGTCGGGCGTGGGCGCGGCGGCCGTCACGTCGGCCGATTTCTTCGGCGAGTCTTGCTCTTTAACAGGCGTCGGTTTCTCCGCAGTCGCCGGCGGCGCCTCGTCGAGCTTCTCCATCTTCACTGGCTTCGCCTTGGGCGGCGTGGGCGAAGCGAGCAGATCGGGCGCCGCCAAGGGCGATTCAGGCTTCTTCGGTTCTTCGTTCGGTTGCGGTTCAGCCGGCTTCGGAGCAGGTTCGGCGTCGAGTACTTGCTTTGGTTCGGCCGGCGCCTGAATCGGCGCAGGCTCGTTGGCGGGCGTCGGGTCGTCGCCTTTGGGCGGGGGTTCGTCCTCGTGCTCGTCGGTGGTCTCGGCGGTGAGGAACGCCACGCGGATCGGTCCGCCGTCGCCAGGGCCAATGCCGGGGCCGCCGCTGCTGGTGATGCGGATGGTCGCCGCCAGACACGCCAGCAGCACATGGACCCAGAACGAGAGAAGGGCGCATTTCTTCCACGGCTTGACCGCCGACCAGCGCGTACGGAGCAGCGTGACCAGCGCCACCGTCGCAGCGAAGAGGGCAAGCCAGAGCAGCGCCCAGAACGTGGGGGCGAACCAGGAGGCCAGGAGATGCGGAAAGCCGGCCACGGAAGATCACCGCCTTCCGGTCGCGGCGCCGGGCCCCCCGGCGCCCTGTGCGAGACGAACGCTCACGGCCAGGTCGCTCACGCCCGCATCCTTGCAAGCGGCCAGCGCCGCGGCCACGTGCTGGAACGCGCAACCGGCGTCGCCCAGGATGGTCACGCCCTGCGCCGGCGCTTCGGCGTGCGACTTCGCCAACTGCTCGGTCAGCTCCTCCAGCGTGACGACGGCGCCGTCGAGCGTGAGGCGACCGTCGGCATACACCGCCACCTCGCGGGCCTTGGCCGGCAGGGCGAGCTTCTCGCCGTGGGCAACCTCGGGGATGCGGAGGTTGACGTCCCGCGCCGGGTCGGCGAACTTCGACGCCGCCATGAAAAACACGATCAGCAAAAACACCACGTCGATCAACGACGTGAGGTTCAAGTTGGGAATCTCATCTTGGTGCGTCTTGAGCGGCATGGGTGATCGAACGGATTAACCACCAAGACACAAAGGCACGAAGGAAGAAGAATCGTTTCCAACATCTTTTCTTCTGCCTTGCTCTTTGTGTCTTTGTGCCTTTGTGGTTAGTCTCCTCCGTTCTTGAGCGGTTAACTACGCCGCTTTCTTCGGCTTAGCCGGACGGGGCGGTCGGTTGCGGCGGTCTTCGAGGGCTTCGGCGCTGATCAGGTTCACCAGTTCCTGCCCGTGGCGGTCGATTTCCATCACCAGCGCGTCGACCCGACCGACGAAAAACAGGTACAGGATCAGCGCCGGAATCGCCACGCACAGGCCCATGGCGGTCGACATCAGCGCGGTGCCGATGCCGGCGGCTAGCAGCTCGGGCTTGCCCATGGCGGCGCTCGAGGCGATTTCGTTGAACGCGATGATCATGCCCCACACGGTGCCCAAGAGACCGAACAGCGGGCAGACCGACGCGATGCAGTTGATGACGCGAAGGAAGCGGCGCATGGAGTTGGCCGCCCGTTCGCCTTCGTCCAGCACGGCTTGTTCCACCTCGACGGCGGGCTTGCCCCACTTACGCACGGCGGCGGCGAACACGCCCGCCACGAGGCTGGGGTCGTCGTCGCACAGGTCGAGCGCGTCCTGGCGGTCGACGGCGCCTTCGCTGATCTTCAGCAGGAACCGCTCGACGAACAACCGCGGCGCCACGCGACTGCGACGCAGGGCGATCAGTCGCTCGAACACCGCCAGGCACAGGACGAACGAGCAGACGACGATCGGCAGCACCAGCGGCCCGCCAGCCAGGAGCGCTTCCCACAGGCTGGTGGTGGGAATGGCGGCGGCTTGGGCGAGGAGGGGATTCATGGACTGGTCGACCTGAGGTTCGTCAAAGAACAAAGTCACTCCGAGGTCGGCCGAGGAGTCCGCGCGGACTCTTCGGCCGACCTCAGAGTGACTGATTCAGGCATGGATCGGAGCGCCTCAGTACGCGCTGCCCTTGCCGGTGTCGACGTTGCCGACCATGTGCAGGTGGTTGTGGTCGATGTACAGCACCTCGCGGGCGTCTTCGTCTTTGAGCGTGTGCGGGATCGGCCAGCCGATGCGGCGGACGTCCTCGTAATACACCGTGCACTTGTAGTGGGCATGGTGCTGCTGGGCGGGGCCGATGAGCGGGTACACGCGGGGCGGGTCGACGTAGTCGGCGATTTTTTCCTTGACGATTCGCACGTTGTTGCGGTTGCGCTCCCACAACAGCGGCACGCCGCCCTGCACGGGCTGAGCGCTGCTCCAGGGCCCGCATCACTTCATCGTCGCTCGGCGGATCAAGGGCGACGACTTCGTCGCCCGAGGTGATTGGTCCGAGAATCGGCGCCCGCTCGTAGCGCTCGTGGTTCCAGAACTCGTCTTCCTTCTTCTTCTGCTCCCAGGGCGTGATCGGCACGGGATACGCGGCGATGCCGAAGCTGGGTCCCAAGTGGGTCAGGCCGATGCCCGCGGTGCCGCAGCCGGCGCTCGTGAGCGTTCCCGCGGCCATCGCCAGCAATAACATGATGGGGGCGGTTCTGCGAAGCATCCTGCTGGCCCTTCGAGGAGTGGTTTGGATGACGGCCATGCCGTCCGCGCTAAGCCGCAAGCGGTTGGCGCGAGCAGTCCTGCTCACAGTTATCGAGTGACACTGGGTAAAACTTGCGGGTTTTTCGGATTGTTCGGGAAATAGGGAGCGGTCAGCTATCAGCTATCGGAACTGTTGCGAGTAGCGAGTTGCGAGCGGCAATCCGCTCATTGCTATCTCCCTCCCAGGAACTCGAAACTCGCAACTCGTCACCCGCAACCAAAAGAACAAACCCCCGCCGATCTTGCGATCGACGGGGGTTCGGAGGCGATTAGTCCTGGACGCCTGTTGTTAGTTAGTGGCAGTCCTTACAGTCGCTGAAGTCGAGCATCCACCAGCCGTCGTCCCATTCCAACTGCACCTTGCGCCACCCCAGCGGCACTTGCGGGTAGGGATAGAACGGACCGATGTACGGCCAGGCCGACGGCGAATACTGCTGCGGATAGGTCAGGGCCGCGTAGTTGGGATAGGCGGCGTAGCTCGGCCAGGCGTAGCCGGGCATCTGGGGATTGTCGTAGCTGACGGTCTGGGCGTTGGCCATCGGCGCGGCCGATCCGGCCATGCCGGCGGGCATGCCCTGCGGGCCGCCCATGCCGGGGCCCATCCCGGGCTCGCAGTACTGCGAGGGCTGCACCTGGCCCTGCATCGTGCGGGCGTAGGGCAGCGGCATGTTCGTGTTGGGATTGCGGTTGATGGCCCGCCGCTGCGGCATCGCTTGAGCGCTGGCGCGCTTGACCGGTTGCGAGTGCTCGCTGCTATCAGCGGAAGCGGTCTGCTCGGTCTGGCCGGCGACTTCGAGCTTGTTGATCACCTTGCCGACTCCCTCGGTCTGGTTGGCGATCTGCTCGGCGATTTCTCGCTGCTCCTGGCTGGTGACCGTGCCCATGAGCCACGCGACGCCGTTCTGAAACTTGACCCCGACGCGATAGTCTTTGAGCTGGCCGCTCTCCTTCATGTTCTGGGCGATGGCCTGGGCGGCGGCCCGGTCGTCGTCGGCTGCGGCCAGCGCTTGCGGCGCCCGCACGAGTCCCAGCGCGGCGATCGCAACGCAAATAATGACTCTTGGCATGTTCCCCCTCCTGGGCAAGTCGAGCGCTGGCAGTGAGCGGTCGTCGTGAGGCGCCGCCGCTAGCGCAGCTTGTAAGTGCGATGATTCCTCCAGCCGCCAGCTCGCCGTTGCGATCGACCAAGGCGCACCGGCGTGAGCCAAGCGCGAACCGGCCGCGGCGACGAGTGGTGCTCTGGTAAGAGAGTTTCGGCGCACGACGGCGCCGAAAGGGAGCTTTTTTCCGATTTTGCCGGTGAATCGGATTCTGCCGCTTGCCCCAGGGGGAGAAGAGAACCACGAAGGCACGAAGGGCACAAAGAAACACGAAGGAAGAGATGAAACTGCACCGCGAGAGCTAGCAATGCGCACTGTGATTCTGTCCTCCACCCTCGCTCACCGTACCTCATTCTTCTCTTTGTCTTTCCTTTGTGTCCTTAGTGCCTTTGTGGTTAATCCGCCTTCAGGCGTGCGACTCGGAGTGCTGGCGGAAGTCGGCGACGGCGACGACGACCATCACGGCCATCGTGGCGGCTGAGAGCGTCCACAGCGGCCAACTAAATTGAGCTCCGGCAACCGTGGCGACGGCCAGCCCCGCGAGATTGCAAAGAAACAAGCCCTGCAGCGGCGCCTCGAGCGTGCTCTCAGCACAGGCGCACAACAAGCAGGCGATGATCGGACCGAGGAGATGAAGGGCGGCCAGGCCGCACTGAAACGAGCAAGCAAGATCCATGACGCTTAATCGCCGAGAATCCATTCTCGGCCCTCATGTGGGGAGGAGGGAGTAGGAAGAGTCCGCGGCGTACCAGGCGCATCCTCGCGCGCCGCCGCGGCGCGTTGTGGCGTGATTAGCGATTGGCGTGCCAAACCGCCTTTAACGGTCAGATGGCGCCGGGGAGGTCAATTACTTGAGTTGTGCGTGCAGGCGCCGAGCGTGCATGCTTCAGGGGAGTTAGCAAGAGTTACAATGCCGGTCCACCTATCTTCCGACTCCCTCCCCTCGGCGGGGAGGGCTGCGGAGGGGGGACCGCCGAGCAACTCGCTCCGCAATCACTTGGCGGCAGCCACGCGCGGCGCGATCAGCTTCTTGAGCTCCGGCTCCAGCTCGGCGGTCATGATGTTGGCGTTCACGCCTTTGCCGTCGGCGTCGACCAGGATCAACATGGGCAGGTTGATCACGCCCATTTCGTTGGCCAGCCGGCTGTCGAATCCCCCGGGCTCGAACAGCTGCTTCCACGGTAGCCGCTGCTCCTTGAGATATTTGGCGACTTCATCCTTGGAGGAGTCGAGCGACACGCCGATGACGGCGAATTTCTCGCCGCCGTATTTCTCGTAGAGCTCCAGGAGCCGCTCGTGGTCGTCGCGGCACGACGGGGCGGACGTGGACCAGTAGTGGATGAGCACGACCTTGCCGCGATACTGGGCCAGGTCGACCGTGCCGCCGTCGATCGCCGTGCCTTTCAGCGCAATGGGCGCCCCCACGCAAGTCAGCCGGCGCACCGCGCCGCGGGCTTTGGACGCTAGCGGATTCTTGGGGAAGTCGGCGGCGAACCGCTCGTACCACTTTTTCGCCGCGGCCACGTCGCCCGGCGGATACTCGTTGGCGTTGGCCAATTGGTACAGCGCCTCGGCCACGTGCTCGCCGCCTTTGTGCTTGGACACGAACTCCTCAAGCTGTTTGAGCCAGGCTTCCCCAATTTTCGTGGCGTCGGCCTTGGGATCGTTCATGCTCTGTCCCCAGGCGGCCTGCATGCGGCGAAACTCCACGTGCGCCTGCAGGTCTTCGCTCGCCTTGTCCTTGGCGAGCCGGGCTTCCAACTGCTGGATCCGCTCCAGGGCTTTGGGGTAGCTGCCGTCCTGCGCCGTGGCGCTGAGCATGTCGGCCAATTGCTTGGTCCATTGATCGCGCTCGGCCGGCGTGCCCGCGGCCTCGGCCAGGTCTTCCAGCAAATCGCCGCGCTGGGCGTTCAGCGCGGGCTTCTTGTCGGCCGTCGCCCCGACAAACTGCTTGTCGAGCTGCTCGATGGCTTCGAGGACTTTCTGCATCTGGTCGTTCGGGGCGGCCAGCGCCGCCGCGGGCGCCTGCGACGGCGCGCCGTCGGCGTCGTAAAAGAAGCCGGCGGCCACTTGGTCGGCGCCCCCGAGCACCGGGCCGTCGATCAGCTTCCAGGCGCCATCGAGGTTCACCATGCTCCCCAGTTGCAGTTGCTCATGCTTGCCGCCGGTCATCACCATCGCCCACACGTCTTCGTAGACCAGCAAGTCCTTGGCGCCGCCGCGAGTTCCCGCCGGCACCGCGCCGGGCGCATGCCGCCAAAGTCAGTGAACTCCGCCTTGGCGTCGATCTTGGCCTCGGCTTGAAGGCTCGCAAACGCCTTCACCGCGGCGGCGGTGCGCTCGGCAAGTCGATCGGCCAGCGGCTTGGGCAGGCCCAATTGCGCGACGTCGTCCTTGGTCAAAAGCAGGCGCGCAAACCGCGCCGGGTCCTTGGTGCGCAGCGCCGCGACGGCTTCCTCGGCCGCTTCCTCGGCGGAAATCGACTTCCAGACGTCGATCTTTCCGTCCTCATTGCGGTCCAGTCCCCACCGCGAGCCGGCGGTGTGGAACCAGCGATATTGGTCGGCCTTGTTGTTGAAGTTGGCGTCGATGTCGCGATACACCTCCAAACCGTCGCGGAAGTAGCTCCAGGTGTCAACGACATTGTCGTTGTTGGAATCGATGAACTGGCGCAGCACTCCGCCGTCTGGGCCACGGACGACCCACGCCGTCGCGGATCCAATTTTCTCCGGGCTGATCTTGCACTCCTTGGCCTGCTCGGCAGTGGGAATGTCGTATTGGATTTCGCCCTGCAGCGGCGCGAGCTTCAGCGCGTAGTCGACGGTCGGGGCGGCCCCCACCGCGCGGGAACAAGCGATGAAAACGACGGCGCCAACCAGCGGCGCGACGACGCGAACCTTTAGCCACATGCGAGACATCCTGGTGACTCCAGAGTTGGTGCTTTCACGCGGCCATGCCCGGCCGCCGCTATTTGGGGGTTATATCTCGCAGTCGCCGGTCCCGGCCAGAGCGATTGCGTGGCGTATTTTACCGTATCGACGCCGGCCGAAGCCCTTCATTTGGTCGGCGCCGCAACCTACAATACGAGGCCCCCGCCCCGAGGCGCACCTGGCGCCTTGCGGGGAGCCGCCAGTGCGGGCGCGTAGCTCAGTTGGTTAGAGCGCAGCCCTGATAAGGCTGAGGTCCCAAGTTCGAGTCTTGGCGCGCCCATTATCAGAAAGTCCCCGCCGGACAAGAGTTTCTGTCACCTACCGACGTTCGGTAGTGCGGCGTTTCCTGTGAGCGCAAAACCGTACATACGGTCTAGCGCCCAAACATGGGAGACCGCACCATGCCGAAACTGTCAAAGTCGCTGCCCAAATACCAGAAGCATCGCGCCAGCGGGCAAGCCGTCGTCACGCTCAACGGCCGAGACCACTACCTCGGCCCGCACGGCACTAAGGCCAGCAAGCGGGAGTACGATCGGTTGATTGCCGAGTACCTGTCGTCCGGCCGATCTGCGTCGTTTGGAGCCCCGAAGAGCGACGTTAGCGTGGTCGAGCTGGCTGCCGACTACGTGCGCCACGCCAAGTCCTACTACGGGACCGCCCGGACCAGCGAATACTTCCGCATTCTGCGGGTGATCCGTCCAGTCAAGACGCTCTATCGTCGCTCCCTAGCGGTCGAGTTCGGTCCCCTGCAGTTCAAAGCCGTACGCCGAGGGCATGTAATCACGCCGGCGGCCAATTGCTCGCGATTTCGCGCAAAACAAAATGGAGAATCAAACGGTACTCTGGAGAGTGAACTAACGGAGACGGCCGCGCGAGACCTCGGAACCGTCTCGCGGGCCGCTACCCAACTAGGCGGGCCCCGATTCAATGCCGGGGTGGGCCCCAATTCAATGCCGATGTCCACCGGGCTTCGGAAGGGAAAGACCGAGGCTCGGGAGACGGACCCGGTGCTGGCGGTCAAAGATGCGGTGGTCGATGCCACCCTGCCTCACCTGCCGGATGTGGTCGCAGACATGGTGCTTCCAGCGGCTAACCGGGGCCCGGCCGCCTGAGGCAGCTGGCCGAGTCGCCGGAAATAATCGGCGGGCCGTTGCCCAAGGCGTAAACCCCTCGTTGCCCTGCGGAACCGCTGGCGAGCACCGCGGTCACGCCGCCGTGAGAGCTGATCTGCGGAAAGAACCACTAAAGTTGCCCAAACCGTCCGAAATAGCGGTGTTCAAGTCGGCCAGCTTAATCGGCGGACCTGCTGCTTGCGCTTGGCATAAACCCCTTGCTGGCCGCCCGCCCGCATCCCCTGATCTACGAGGGCGCTTCGTAACACATTCAAGTGTATAGAGTTGCGATCGCGAATCATAGAGATTGCGTACCCCTTGGCGCACCCGCTAATAGGCCATCGCCCCAGCTTCAGCTCTTTGATGTTCGACGTCAAATGCTCAAGTCCTTCTTGATTGTTAGACAAGCGGTTCCACGCACCGTCTGCCCACGCCAGCCCAACGCTCAAAGCCTGACCAGAGGTGACCCGCCAGAAAAACCAGACTGCGGACGAGGCGCGCTGGACGCGACCTGTTGTGCCTCGAAGCTGCTCGCTGAAGCAGTCGCGACGAGCTCACGTCACTCCTGGATTACTTCTCTTCACCGGCGAGCAGGCGACGTGTATGTTGGGCGATCATTAGTTCCTCGTTCGTGGGAACGACCCAAGCCGCCACGCGGCTCTCCGCCCGGCTAATGCGGGGGCCGCCTGCGTCATTAGCAGCCTCGTCGAGGTCCACGCCGAGCCACGCGGCGTCGCGGCACACGCGGTTGCGGACGGCCGCCGCGTTCTCGCCGATGCCGCCGGTGAACACCAGCGCGTCCAGCCCGCCCAACGCTGCGGCCAGGGACCCGAGCTCGCGTCCGAGGCGGTAGACGAACAGCTCAACCGCCTCTGCTGCGTGCGGCTCGTTACTTGCCAGGAGCGTGCGCATGTCGCTCGAAATCCCAGAAACTCCGAGCAGCCCGGACTCCTTGTAGATGAGGTTTTCCAGCGCCCGGGCGTCCATACCATGCCGGTCCATCAGGTAGAGCATCACGCCGGGATCGAGCGATCCGCATCGAGTCCCCATCGGCAGGCCGTCCAGACCAGTGAAACTCATCGTATTGGCGATGCTTTTTCCGCCTCGCAGGGCGCACATGCTCGAGCCGTTGCCCAGGTGAGCGACTACAGTCCGGCCTGCGGCGGCACGCGCGTCGATCCCGGGAAGAATCGAAGCAATGTATTCGTACGACAAACCGTGGAACCCGTACCGGCATACTCCCTCGTCCGTGAAGCGTCGCGGCAGGGCGAAGGCCTGAGCGACTGCCGGCTGAGTGCGATTGAAAGAAGTGTCGAAGCAGGCCACTTGGGGCAGGTCGGGCACGCGCTTCATCACCGACTTGATGGCTGCCAGGTTATGAGGCTGATGCAGCGGCGCCAAAGGTATGAACTTCTCCAGTGCCGCAAGCACCTGGGCGTTGACCCGTACCGGCATTGTAAACTTCAGCCCGCCGTGCACGACGCGATGTCCGGCTGCCACGATCCGGTGACCGCGCAGCCCCTCGTCTCGACCCCACCGGAAGAGAAATTCAACCGCCCCTTCGTGTCCTAGACTCGTGCCGGCGGCCCAAGCCTTTTCACCGCACGTTGCGCCGTCCTGATCGCGGGCAACAAATCGCGGTTCGGTGAACAGACCTTCGAGCTGCCCCCGGAGTAACAATTCCAGCGGATCGTTCTGCAGAAATACGGAAAACTTAAGACTTGAGGAGCCGGCGTTGAGCACCACCAGGGCATCGGCCATGGCCATCACCTCGTCGGAAAATTGCCCGTGCGCCGCGCGTTGGCAACCAGCGTCATGAGCGCCGTCGACGCGAGCCGCGTTCGAACCGAATCGGCCCGGCTGGTGAGGACAATCGGCACTCGGGCGCCCATGACGATTCCGGCGCCCTCGGCGCCGGACAGATACTCAAGCTGCTTGGCCAGCATGTTGCCCGCTTCAAGGTTTGGAACCACAAGGATGTCGGCCAGCCCTGCCACTGGCGACCGAATCTGCTTCGTTTGCGCAGCCTGCACGCTGATCGCATTGTCGAATGCGAGCGGACCGTCAAGAATCCCGCCGGTGATCTGCCCACGATCTGCCATTTTGCACAGCGCTGCGGCATCCACGGTGGCTTCCATCTCCGGATTAACAGTTTCGACGGCGGCGAGAATCGCCACTTTCGGCTCCTTGATGCCGAGCACCCGAGCCAGGTCGATGGCGTTTTGAACGATGTCGATCTTTTCCTTCAGCTTGGGCGCAATGTTGACGGCGGCGTCGGTGATAAACAGCATCCGCGGATACGACGGCACGTCCATGACAAACACGTGACTGATGCGCCGAGCGGTCCGCAATCCGGCAACCGAGGATACCACCGCTCCCATCAACTCGTCCGTATGAAGGCTTCCCTTCATCAACGCTTCCACGTCTCCATTGCGGGCCATCTCGACGGCTTTCTCGGCCGCGGCGTGACTGTGGGCCGCCGCGACGATCTTGCAGGAGCCAAGATCGATCTTTTCCGCCTCGGCCGTCGCGCGAATTCTCGCCTCGGGGCCAACCAGCACCGGTACGATAAGTCCGCGTTTTGCCGCTTCCATCGCACCTAGCAGCGAGTCGCGGTCACAGGGATGGACGACTGCACAAGAAGTTGCGGGAAGACCCTGGCACGCCTTATACAGAGCACTGAACGCGTCGCTGCGCCAAAGCGCCAACTCCGGCGGAGCTACCTCGGCGTAGGATACCCGCTGAGTCGGGGCTGCGACCGTGACCGTGCCGCCGACCAATTCCTTTCCAGCTTTGTTGACGCAACGACAATCGAAGATGACCTCGGCCCCTTCGGCATGTTTCTCCTTGACCTTAACTGTCGTCGTTAGTTCATCGCCAACGGAGACGCGATGGCGAAACTGGAGATTCTCTCGGAGAATCTTCATCCCCGGGCCAGGCAACCGCGTGCCTAACACTGCGGCGACAAGCGCTTCCGCTCCCGCCGCCTCGGTCGTAGTCCCGTCGCGCCGAACGTCGGCTGCTTCATCGGCAGCGACGTGGAATGGATCGACGTCGCCGGAGATCATCGCCAGCACTCCAATGTCGGTTGGGGACAAAGTACGCGTCATGCTTGCCGACGCGCCGATCTTGATCTCGTCAAATGTCACGTTTGTCATATTGCTCAGCTTTGTCATCGCGGAATCCTCCTGGAACCACGCGTTGAACGCGCCTTCGCGCGAGTCGCACCATTCGCGTGGAGGGCCGAACGCACCTGGTCGACAATAGTTGCTTGGGCGGCCGTCAATTCGATGTCTGCGACCGCCGCGTCGAGCAACGCCAAGGCGCACTTCCGATCGGCCGGATCATCGAGGAGCTTAGGCAGAGATTGCAGCCCTCGGTCAGGCTCCAGCTCGGCGACAACTGCCTGCTCGGATCTAAGTTGGCGCAGCTTTTGCCGCCGATAGCCTGGAGAGCACTTTGTCGTTGTAAATAAACTTTTCAATCATTTTCAGTCGGTCGAGCGGAATTCGCCCCGCGCCTCTTCCAATCAATGCGCCCATGAGGGCCACGGCCTTCGCGTACCCCCCGCTGCCAATTGCGGCGAGGGCTTCCCGCACCTGCGGCAACTCGCGCGGGTCCGGTGCAGCCACGCGATCCAAGGGACGCGAATCTTCCACCAGTCCCAGGACCGCGGCAGGGCCGTACGCCCGGAAGAACAGTCGCTCCATCGTCGCGTCGCGGAGGTCGCGGTAGAGGTCGAGCCACGCGGTTACGACGTTGGAAACCGCCGCCTCGATGCAGCGGTAGGGATTTTCTGGCGGCGCGGCCTGGCGGCTCGTTTTTACGACGGACGCCAGGGCCGAAATGGGCCACATCATTGGATTGAGGTCGCTCGCCGCCCAATGCTCAACGCGCAACGGGTGGAACGTCCGGCCTAATTCAGCAGTTCCCTCGGTGACAAGCGGTCGAACGAACGGCCTCACGAACAGCGCGTAAATCTTCTCGCTTAACGCCGATACTTCGGCCACCACCGCGAACGGCTTCTCATCGCGGCGCTCCATGCGGTTCAACCGGCGAAGATCTTCTAGTCGCCGCTCCTCGATCGTCACTTCGTATTTGGAGCTGCCGTTCGAGGCCTGGGCTTCTTTGATTTCCATGACATAGAGTCCAGGCCGCAACGACTCGATATGCTTCAGGACTTCTACGATCTGCGCGTGTTCCTTTTTGGCGACGCGGCCCGACACGAAAATGCCAAGGTGGCCGATGTCTTCATGCAGCAGACCAACGATCACCTGTCCATTGGCTTTGATCTCTTCCGTGCTGCTATAGACGTCGCTAATCCAGTTCAGGGCCTGCTGCGGCGGCGTGATGTTGTCGCCGGCCGAGGAAAAGACGATGATCGGCGAGCGGACCGCCTTCAGGTCGAAGAATGTGTGCGGCGCCGCTTGCGCTTCGCCGCGGGCCAACCGATTGCCGACGAAGAGGTTATCGACGATCCAGCGGAACTCCGCCTCGTTCATCAAGAAGTACCCGCCCCACCACTTCTCAAACTGCAGAAAACGGGGGACCTCGGCGTCGACGTTGGCGAATAGGTGGTAGTACTTGCTCCACAGCGTGTTGGCCGGGTTGAGGCGTTCGAAGTTAGCGACCAGGTGCGCTCCATCGACCAGACCATTTCCCAAGTCGCTGGCGAGTAGCGCCAACCATGAGCCGCCGAGCAGCCCGCCCAAGTATCGCATCGGGTTCTCGCCTTCGCCGCCCTGCCAGCTGCCGCTCCAGTACGACATCGGAGCGCCGTTGATAACGACGGGACCGGCTAAATCAGGATGCGACGCGGCGACCAACATCGTCCCCCAGCCGCCTTGGCAGTTGCCCACGAGCACCGGCTTGGGACTGCGGGAGTGCCGCTTCACGACGGCCTGAACGAAGGCAGCTTCGGCCTCGCAAACAGCGGGCATCGTCTGGCCGGGCTCAGGCCGCGGGTAAAACTTGACGAAGTACGTGGGATGCCCCGCTTTCAGCGCCACGCCGACCTGCGAGTCTTGTTTGAAGCCCCCAATGCCCGGCCCGTGTCCGGCACGCGGGTCAATGATGATGAACGGACGCTTGGCGTTGTCCACGGTAACGCCAGCCGGCGGAATGATCTCGACGAGGGCATAGTTCACCGGGTTTTCGAGCGTGCGGCCGTCGACGATGGTTTCGTACTGGTAATCGAGCAGCGGCGGCTTGCCGGCGCGCTCGTGCTCCAGGTAATTATTTCCCCGCTGGCGGATGGCGTCCCAGAACAGCACCGTGCGCTGGAACGAGTCGATCGCATAAGCCGCCCACGCTTGCCAGGCGCCTATCGGTCCGCGTGCGCAATGCCTTAACGCTGTCAGCCGCGGACGCGTGCAAGCGCGAAGCAAATGAATGTTCCGCATTTTGAATTTTGTGCGCGTAAACTCGGTTGATCTTACTATTCAGCCGGACAAGGTCCGTCGCTGATCTCGCGAGGCGGTTCATGGAAACCTCCCTGACGGCAGATCGCCAAAGTCGTCGCGCCGTAACTGCGCGCTCCGCTACCCCTTCGGCCGTGAGTTGCCTACCGTTACGGTCAGCAAATCCAGCGCCACGCATGCATTCGCACGATGCGCGCGGCGATTAACGCTGATGCTGGCCGGCGTGCTCTGCGCTACGGCGATGAGCCGTGTTGGCGCAAGTGCCATTTCCGCACATTCATGTGCGGTTTTGGCCCGCTGTCGGGCCAAAAGCAGTAGTGCCCAAGCGGGGGGGGGCCGGGCCAAGTTGTCCTCTAGCCCAAGGCGGCGGGCAACGCTCGCCTTTCGACGCGGACGGCCGTGATCTTGTACTCTGGCGTTTGCACAAATCGGTCGCGGCGTCCGCTTGTCACCCGGTTCAAGAACAGCTCGGGCGACTGGAATGTCGCAAACAACTCTCCGGCCGGCACGCTGTCGGTGATCCGAGCGCCGATCGCGACCTCGCCGTACCGACTGATCAGGCGCACCTGGTCGCCGTCTTCGATGTTCAATCTCTCGGCGTCGGTCGGCGAAATCTGCAGGAGGTCAATCGGCTGGAACTGGGCCGCCTGCGACCGACCGCTCATCGTGCCGGCGTTGAACTGGTACAACGCACGTCCCGTGTTGAGCAACAGAGGGAATTCGTCGGACGTGCGTTCGGCGGTGGGAGAGAATTTGACGCGCCGCAGCTTCCGCGGTTGCCGCTGGAGAAGCCGTCGGCGTGCAGCACGGTCGTGCCCGGATGATCTTCCGTTGGACAGGGCCACTGCAGTCCGGCGACGTCGAGCCGCCGATAGGTGATCCCGGCGCCCCCAGGCCAGACGCCTCGAATCTCGTCCCAAATGTCCTGCGGGCACAGATATTGGAATGCCTTTCCCTGGCCCATCGCGTAGGCGAGCCGGCAGATGATCTCCCAATCCGCGAGCGACTCGCCGATCGGCTCGATCACCTTGCGAACGCGCTGAACGCGGCGCTCCGAGTTCATGAATGTCCCGTCTTTCTCGAACGCCGAGCACGCCGGAAGAAAGACCGTGGCCGCCAATCGCGCCGTTTCATTGAAGAACACGTCTTGGACCACCAAGAGCTCGAGCGAGCGAAGCGCCCGTAGCGTGCTCGCCGCCTGGGGATTGGTGAGGGCCACGTCGTAGCCGATGGCCCACAGGGCCTTGAGCTGCCCGCGTTGGGCAGCGTCGATCATCTGTAGCAAATTGAGCCCGGTTCGCGCGGGGATCGGCGCCTTCCACGCCGCCTCGAATCGCGCGCGGTGCTCTGCCAACGGCGCACTGCCTGGGAGCAGCCCCGGGTCGCAGCCCATGTGCGCGGCCCCCTGCACGTTGTTCTGTCCGCGCAACGGGTTGATCCCGGCGCCGGGGCGTCCGAGGTTGCCGGTCAACAGCGCGAGATTCACCAGGCACATGACGGCCTCCGTGCCTTGCGTGTGCTCGGTCACGCCCAATCCGTGAATGCACATGGCGGGCCGGCGCGTCGCATAGAGGCGGGCCGCCTCGCGGATTTTCTCGGCGCTTACTCCGCAAACGTCGGCGACGTTGTTGGGAGACTGATCCGCGATGAAGCGTTGAAACTCTTCCCATTGATCGACGCGAGTGCGTACAAACTCCGCGTCGTAGAGTCCTTCCCTCACGATCGTGTGCGCCATCGCATTGAGCAGCGGAATGTTGGCGCCGGGGCGAAGCTGCAGGTGCAGTCGTGCACAATCGGCCAACTCGATGCGCCGCGGATCGATGACGATGAGCTCCGCCCCGCGGCGCACCGCTTGCCTGATCCGATCGCCGACGACCGGATGATTCTCGGTCGGATTGGCGCCGCACACGAGGATGGCGCCGGCCAGCTCAATATCGTCGAACGAGTTGGTGGCGGCGCCCGTCCCCAGCATGAGCTTCATCCCAGCCGCGGTGGGGGCGTGGCACACCCGCGCAGCAGTCGACGTTGTTGGTCCCCAGCACGACGCGAGCAAATTTTTGCGTCAGGTAATTCTCTTCATTGGTCGCCCGGGCCGATCCCAAGACGCCGACCGCGTCGGCCCCGTGAGCGGCGACAATGTCGCGTAATCGTTGAGCGACAAACTCAATGGCGTCATGCCAAGACACGGGCCGCCAGGCGTCTCCGGTGCGAATCATCGGGCGCGAGGCGCGGTCCGGCGCGTGGACAAAGCCCCAGCCATAGCGCCCTTTGACGCACAAATGGCCCTTGTTCACCGGCGCGTCGATCACCGGACGCACCGACGCCAGTTGGCCGTCGCGACGACCGACCAGCATCTCGCACCCCGTCCCGCAGTAGGGGCACACGGTTCGAACTTCGGCCGTGAGGGGCTCCCCGTGCAACATGCTCTTGTCGCGAAGAGCGCCGCTCGGACACGCATCGACGCACGCGCCACAGCTCACGCAGGCGCTGTGGCCGAGGTCGGCGCCGCCGGCTGGCCGGATTTCGGTTCGATCGCCGCGGTCCCAGGCCTTCCAGACGAATCGTCCCGCCACCTCCTCGCAGATCCGCGCCAGCGGAAACAATGGATGCACCGCGACATGTCCACGTGAATGCACGGGTGCGAGTCGTCAATCGACTCCGAACGCCTCTCCGTCCCCACCTCATGCTCCAGGCCGTAAATCCGAATCCAGCGAAGAAAGTCGTTCGGCCGCGGGTCGCTCAGCGCGCATGGGGGATACTGTCGAGCCAGGAGACGGAGTTGCGTCCGTCGCAACTGCTCCAATTGTTCGTTGTGCGTGGCGATCTCCATGCCGTCGGCGACCATCGTCGTACACGCGGTTGCAGGCCGGGCTTGCCCCTGGATTTCCACCAGGCACAGCCGGCAGCCACCGATCGGCGCCAACCTGGGGTCGTCGCACAGCGTCGGCACCCGTACCGCGGCGTCCCGCAGAACGGCGAGAACCGTCCGACCCGGCGCGCACCAGTGCGTCTTACCGTTGACGGTTACGCGAAGCATGGTCGCAGCTCCTCGGCGTAGTGCCGCTCGACGCTTTCTGCAAACTCCGCCAGTCCGGTTCCCAGCCCGCACAAGGCTAGCCAGCTTCAAGGCCGCGACGATCTCTCGCCATTCGGCTTGTTTTGATTTTGTTTCCCCCTGGCTACGCACGAGGGAAGCGAAGATGTGCTCGATTCTAGGGGCGCCAAGGCGGCACGGCGTACACAGGCCGCAAGACTCGTAGGCGGCGAACGAAAAGACATGATGGACAAGCTCGGGAATCGACGTGTGTTCGTCGAACGCAACCACCCCGCCGTGGCCGACGCTGGCGCCGATCGCGCGAAGTTCTTGGAATCCGAAGCGGGCGTCGAGGAGCGTCGGCGGCACGATCCCCGCCAGGGGACCGCCGATCATCAGTCCCTTCAGGGCGCCGCTCTCCAGGCCGCCGCCGATGTGCTCGACGATCTCGCGGAGCGTAACGCCGAATTCGATCTCGTAGAGCCCCGGTCGCCGAAACAGCGAGTTCAGAGAGATCACTTTCGTGCCGCGACTGCCGGGAATGCCGAGCGACGCGTAGGCTTCCGCTCCGTGGCGGATGATCCACGGCACGTTGGCGAGCGTCTCGGCGTTGTTCACGACCGTCGGCAATCCGAACAAGCCGCGCTGGGCGACGTAGGGCGGACGCACCCGCGCCACCGGACGCCGGCCCTCGATGGAATTGAGCAGGGCTGTCTCCTCGCCGCATTCGTAGCTGCCGCGCCCGACGACCAGCTCGACGTCGAATGAGAAATCGACGCCCAACACGCGCTCGCCGAGCAGTCCGCCGGCGCGGGCGCCCTCAAGAGCTTGCTGAAGCCGACTGATTGCCTCCGGATACTCGCATCGAGCATAGATCCAACCCCGCGCAGCTCCGACGGCGCAGGCCGCAATGGCCATCCCCTCGATCAGGCAATAGGGGTCGTCTTCGGCGATGAAGCGATCGATGTAGGCGCCGGGGTCGCCCTCGTCGAGATTGGCTACGACGAATTTCTCAGCAGAGGGTTGACTCACGGCGACGCGCCATTTGGCGCCCGTCGGAAAGCCCGCGCCGCCGCGGCCGCGCAACTCCGACGCCTCGATCTCGGCAATGATCTTCGTGGCGCCAAGCATCAGCGCCTTTCTCAGCCCTTCCAAACCGCCGCGGCGCCGATAGTCGTCGAGCGTCCGCGCGCCTCCATCCGCGATTCGTTCCAACACGACGGGCCGGCGGGACAGCACCGCCATTCTGGGCCGGCTAGTGTCGCCCGCCGTCGCCGGGGCGGCGTAGCACTTGCCCAGGCACGCCACGCGCGGCGACTGCCCGGCCGCCTCGCGCCAACGCTCAGGATGCCTCTGTCGCGCAACAAAGCACGCCGTCCCTTGGCATCGCGCGGCGGAGAGATCGATCCCCGCGAGGGAATAGAAAGACTGGACATCTGGCGGTTGCTCGACGTGTTGCATCGTGGGCTCTCTTCGGAACCGCCAAAGCGCCGCCAAATTAGCTGGCGCCCCTGCATTTTGGGACGGCGGGAGAAAATTCCCGCAGCAAGCGAACGACCTTGTCGTCTTTGACGGGTACAAACGACGAGTAGAACTGCCCCACGGAATGAAAGTCGGCCGGCGTGCTCAGGCAGATCACGCGGTCGCAGAGCCCGCGCAGGGCGTCCAGCCGGTCAGCGGGCGCCACGGGCACGGCCACGATGACTTCCCGCGGATTGAGCGCATTGACGACATGCAGCGCGGCCATCATTGTCGACCCTGTAGCAATTCCGTCGTCGGTGAGAATCACGGATCGGCGCGTGACGGCAGCGCAGTCGGCGCCGCCGCGAAACAATTGGCGGCGCTCGGCAATGGCCTGCAGTTGGCGGTCTCGTTCCTCGACGAGGTAGGCCTGGTCGACTCCCGCGGCCGCCGCCGTGGCGTGATCGAGCAAAACGGTTCCGTCCTCGCCGATGGCGCCAATCGCCAGTTCCGGTTGGAACGGCGCACGGAGCTTGCGAGCCAGGACCACGTCCAGGTCAGCCCCCAACTCCCGCGCCAGCACGGCGCCGGTGACGACGCCGCCGCGCGGAATCGCCAGCACGATGGGGTCATGCAGCTTCAACTTTGCCAGCTTGCGGGCAAGTCGCCGGGCTGCGTCTTCGCGATCGGCAAACATGTAAATCTCCTTGACGCCGCATTTTCGACGGCGCGTCAAGTCCCTGCAGTCCAGCCCGAGCCAACGCCGTGTTCAATGGGTTTCGGCGCATGCTCGTGCGTACTGTGCCGCAGATGTCGCGTAAACCAGTACAAGGCGTAGCTCGCCACTTGTTGCAGCGCACCGGGTTCGGGAAATAAGTGGGTCGCCCGGGGAATGACAGCGAGCTGCTTCTCGCAGCGCAGCCCGGCCAGCGCCTGGCGATTGAGTTCGAGGACCTCCGCGTCGTCGCCGCCGACAATGAGCAGCGTCGGCGCTTTAACCATGGGCAACGAGTCCATCGCCAGGTCGGGACGCCCGCCGCGGGACACGACCGCCGCCACCGTTCCATGCATTCGCGCGGCCGCCATCAGAGCGGCCGCCGCGCCGGTGCTGGCGCCGAAGTAACCCAGGCGCAGCTCGTGAAGGTCCTCCTGCTCCTGCTGCCAGATCGTGACGTCCTCCAGACGCTCGGCCAGCAACTCGATGTCGAAGACCTTGTCGTGAAATTCGGCTTCCCGCTCTGTGAGCAGGTCGAACAGCAGCGTCGCCAGGCCGCCATGGTGGAGCACGGTGGCGACTAACTGGTTTCGCGTGCTGAACCGACTGCTGCCGGATCCATGTGCGAACAGCACAATCCCTCGCGGGTCTGGCGGTACGTTCAGAATGCCATTTAACATTCCCGCGCCGGCCGGGATTTCGATCGCGCGTTGTCTTGGCTCGATGTCCTTGTGCGTAGTCATGATTCGGTCTCCTCCTGTGCGCACGCCAAGCGACAAGCGTGCGCGCCGTCCCCACCCCTAATCTGAGGCAAATGCCGTTCCGGCCTGAGGTTGTGAATTCCAAAAAGCGGGCGCCTAATTGCGGGCGGGAACGGCAATCATTCCTTGCCAGTTGAACGGCACGTTGACCGGAGCGTTCGTAGCCGTGCGTTTGACGTCCTCCCCCTGTGCGAAAGGGCACACCGGGCGCACCGCAAAAACTCACGTTCCGCCGGCGTTGGACCGCCCCTCCGTCGAAACGCCGCCAGGATCCAGCCCGTGGCCGGCGAATGCCATGCGGAAGCTTGACCAGGGGCGTTGGGGGGCATACGGATTGCACCTGTTAAAGAGGTTGAAAGCGTACAAGAGTTTTTTCGTCGCGAGTTCCAAAGCGGGGCTCCAATCAGGCTGAGACCCGCGAGGAGACGTTGTTTGGCGTCGTCTCCCTGCCCGCGGAGAAGCTAGAGCGGCGCCGTCTCCCGACTATCCGGAAGCATGACGACGTCAACAGGAGGTTTTACTCACCATTTGGCGAGGCCTGCGATGAGAGTGCTGATTGGAGTCGACGGCTCTCCGCTGAGTTACGACGCAGTTAAGTTCGTCGGTCAATTGCTGTCGGCCGATAAGGATGAAATTGTACTTTCGTACTCGCCGCCAAAGGACGGATTGCGCAACCATTCAGGGAGCATCGAATCGTTGGCGCCAGTGCAAAGGCGCCCCAACTTCGTGTTCAACCAAGCGCGTCAGCATCTGCCTGCGCCGCTTCAGCGCACGGCACAATCGATCGTGTGCGCGCAAGAGGCGCGGCAAGGCCTCCTTCGCCTCGCGGTCGATCGTCGCTCCGACCTCATTGTGATCGGCGCGGGGAACCGGAACGCTGCACGAATCCTCCCTTGGCGGCGCCGCACGGCACATCGTGGATCATGCAACGATTCCGGTGTTGGTGGTTCGCCGGGACAAAGATCCCTCGGCTGAGCCGTTGCGCGTGTTGTTGGCCAGCGATGGATCGCAAACAAGTCGACACGCTTCGGAGATTCTCCACCTCTTCTCCTGGCCTCCGATGACGAGTGGAGTGACGATGACAGTCATCGAGCCGCGCTGCAACGCGACCTGCCCGAGTGGCTTGCCGAGCTACTCGACGACCAGCAGCTCGCGTCCTTGGGGATGGGACACTTCGAATCCGACTTACAGGACGAAGGGCAGATTCATAAAGAAGCGGCAAAGTGGTACGGCAACCTGCCGCGAATCTTTGCGGGCCATGATCCGATCGTTGAGGTGGGCGACGCCGGGCAGAAGGTGCTGGCGGCGATCGGCGCCTTCCGGATCGATCTCGTGGTTGTGGGCGCTCGCCGGTTGGGTCCGATCCAGCGAATGTTGTTGGGAAGCACATCGTCGCAAGTCGTCGCCTGCGCCACGTGCTCGGTGCTGGTCATTCGGGCGGCAAGGATCGATACGTGCCTAAGAAGAGACCACGGCGATCCAAAGGAGCATGAGCGAGTTGCGACACGTTTCCCGTCGCGACAAAGTCAAATGTTTTTTCGATGAACTATGAAGAGTCCTAGGAGTGCGTGATCATGGACGACACGTCCACACATGATTTTGATGAATTGCTTGCGGAAGTCGCAATGTTTGGCCCCACAATTAACGAAATGACATCGCACTGACGAGTAATTTGCAGCTTGGCCCGCCCGGCGCCCGCCACGCTTCCAATCCCGACCCACCTATGACCACAGCTTCTGCGGGTTTTAAGCGCATTCTGGCAGCGACTGACTTCTCCTTGTGCGGGGACGCGGCCATTCGTGAGGCGGTTTGGGCGGCGCAGCTAAGTAACAGCCGCCTGGTCGTCGCTCACGTCGTGGCCGATCTCCGGAGCGCAGTCTCACAAACCTCGTACCGCTCGCGCATCGAGTTTCTCGAAGGGCAGGAAGAGCATTTTCAGCGGGAACTGCGTCGCCGGTCCGACGAACAGCTCGAGTCGGCGATACGTGCGCTGGGGCCAACCGACGTCCAGGTGACCTACGAAACCCTGTTGGGCGAACCGTATGTCGAGCTCATCCACGCCGTCCAGCAGGAAAAGTACGATTTGGTCGTGGTCGGCGCCGGACAACACAATGCCTTTGAACGCTTGTTGGTTGGCGGTACGGCCAAGCGGCTCGTGCGCAAGTGCCCGTCGGCTGTGTTGGTGGTCAAGTGCGAGCGGCCGCAGGCGCTCACGTCGATACTCGCCGCCGTCGATCTATCGGACGTGAGCCGGCGTGCGCTCCGGGAGGCGATTTGGCTGGCGGAGCGCACGGGCGCCACGCTGCATGTCCTGCATGTGGTGGAATGCAGGGATATCCCTGCGGATTTGCTGGACGTCAAGCCCGCCAAAGGCGACTACGGAACCCTGCGCGAACTCATCGACCAGGACGCCAACCGCCATCTTGATAACTTCCTCGCGGAGACCTGCGGCCCTGGCGTACCCGTAGAACGCCACTTGTGCTGGGGCCAGTCGTGGCAGGAGATCGTCAGTTTGGCCAGCCAACTCCAGGTCGACCTTGTCGCCCTGGGCTCGGTGGGCCGGAGTGGAATTGAGGGTATGCTTCTCGGCAATACCGCCGAGAATGTGCTCGCGCACTGCGACTGCGATGTCTTGACCGTGAAGCCGGCCGGATTTGTTTCGCCGATTGCGCCCGCCGCCTGGCAACTGCACCCCGGGCCGGAAAAGACCTCATAGCGTCTAACAAAAAGGGAACTGGCTCGCGGCCGTCTACGAGTGACGCCTTGAACCAGAGCAATGGCAACGTGCCTGTTCCCTTTTTGTTCGGTTCCATGACGCCGCGGAATTCCTGACGGCCGTGCATCCCCGCGGCCCCGACCAACTGGACCTCGAGTTTTGCCTGGCTAACGGGGGCGGTTGTCGCCGCGGCGGACCAGCCGGCGGTCGCCGCGCAAATGCGCATGGAGAAAAACCAACCGCTGAGGTCGAGTTTGAACGGTCGTACGATAACCTGGTGGGCGCAAACCGTCGACCAGGCGGTTGCCAATCTATCCACTGATCCAGTGATCGGACTCGGCGCGGCCGAGGTCGCCCAGCGCCGAGGATGCTTCGGGTGGAATGAGCTTGACGAAGAGCCCCGAGTCCCGCTGTGGCGGACAATTCTTAGTCACTTCAACGAACTGGTCGTATGGATCCTGATTGTCGCCTCGGCGGTTTCTGCGATCATCGGCGACTGGATCGACATGGCGGCGATCCTGGCCATTGTGATTCTGAACGTCGTCATCAGCGTCTTTCAGGAAGAACGTGCCGGCCGAGCGCTTGCCGCGCTGCGCAAACTGTCGTCGCCCATGGTGCGCGTCGTCCGACACGGATCGCTGCAGACGCTGCCAGCGCGCGAGATTGTCCCAGGCGACGTCATCGCCTTGGAAGCAGGCGACAACATTCCGGCTGACGTCAGACTCTTGAAGTCCTATGGGTTTCGAGCTCAAGAGGCCTCCCTGACGGGAGAATCGGCACCCGTCGACAAGGACGCCGACTGTCAGCTCGATGAGAGCATGCAGTTGGCCGATCGCACCAACATGGCGTACATGGGAACCGCGGCCGCCGCCGGCAGGGCCAGGGCGGCCGTGGTCGCCACCGGCATGGCCACCGAGCTGGGACAAATTGCCGGCCTGTTGCGCCGCTATCAGCCGGAGCAAACGCCGCTCGAACGCCGACTGGCAGACCTCGGGCGGGTGCTCATCGTGGTTTGCCTCGCGGTCGTGGCGATCGTTTTTGCCCTGCACCTATATCGCGGCGGCGAGTTTCTCGAAGTCTTGCTGCTGTCGATCAGCCTCGCCGTGGCGGCCGTTCCCGAAGGCATGCCCGCGGTCGTCACGCTGACGCTGGCGGTGGGACTGCAGCGCATGGTCAAGCGAAACGCCCTGATCCGGCGACTGCCCAGCGTCGAGACGCTGGGCGCCGTCACCGTCATTTGTTCGGACAAGACGGGCACGCTGACCCGCAACGAGATGACGGTTCGAGAGATTATCGCGGGCGGCGCCCGTTATCAGGTGACCGGCGCCGGTTATGCGCCGCACGGTCAGGTCCTGACGCTGGAGGTTACCGGCGCTGCTCGTCAAAGCACGCAGCCAACGCCTCACGACGCAGCCGCCGCCATCGACGGCAATGAGCAGTTCGCCGATCCGGCGGACAAAGCCGATCTCGACCACGCGCTGACGATCGCCGTCCACTGCAACGAGGCGTCGCTGCTGCCCCCCGCCGATGGTAGCGATGCGTGGAGCGTCGTCGGCGATCCGACGGAGGGAGCGCTGCTGGTCGCCGCCCAAAAAGCCGGGCTCGATCTCCGGACTCGCGCCCACGAGCGAATCCACGAAATTCCCTTCGACTCCGATCGCAAGGCGATGTCGGTCGTGCTCCGCGGCGAGGACTCGCGACCCGTCATGTACACCAAAGGAGCGCCTGAGGTCATTCTCGCCAAGTGCACAGCGGAACGTCGAGGCGGGACCATCGAGCCGCTTACCGAAAGGCGTCGCAATGAGATCCATAATTCCAGCTCCGACATGGCGTCGCGCGCGTTGCGGGTGTTGGCCCTGGCCTCGCGCGAGCATCATCCGGAAGCGCACCCCGATTACGAGGAAGATGAGCTGGTTTTCGCCGGATTGGTCGGCATGATTGATCCGCCGCGAAACGAGGCGGTCGAAGCGGTGCGCCGCTGTCGCGAGGCCGGGATACGCCCCGTCATGATCACCGGCGACCACCCCCAGACCGCCGTGGCCATTGCTCGCGAGATTGGGATTGCCGCCGAAGGCGAACGACTTGTCACGGGCGCGCAACTCGACGAGCTCTCGGACGACGAGCTTGCCCGAGACGTGACGGGAATCTCCGTCTACGCCGCGCGTTTCGGCCAAGCACAAGCTGCGCGTCGTCGAGGCTTGGCAGCATCGCGGCGAGGTCGTCGCCATGACCGGCGACGGCGTCAACGACGCCCCCGCCGTCAAGGCTGCCGACATCGGCGTCGCAATGGGCCTCGCGGGCTCCGACGTCACCAAGGAAACGGCCGACATGGTCCTGACCGACGACAATTTTGCCTCGATTGTCAGCGCGGTCGAGGAAGGCCGCGGCATCTTCGACAACATTCAGAAGGTTGTGCATTACCTCCTGTCGTGCAATGCGGGCGAGGTGCTGATAATGCTCATCGCCGGAGTGGCCGGCTGGCCCGCGCCGCTGAGCGCACTTCAAATCCTCTGGATTAACCTGGTCACCGACGGCTTGCCCGCGCTAGCCCTGGGCATGGAACCCCCCGAGCGCGGCATCATGAGACGAAGTCCCCGCGGCCGACGCGAACCGGTCATCACTTGGCCTCGGGGCTTTCAAATCATTCGCCACGGACTACTCATGGCCGTGACCGCCGCGGCCGCGTTCTGGTGGATTTACCAGGGCGACCACGAGCGATTGTCGCTCGCGCAATCGTCCGTCTTTTGCATCGTCGCTTATATGCAACTATTCTACTCGCTAAGTTGCCGCAGCCAGCGCGACACGATGCCGGAGACTGGCCCGTTTTCGAACCCGTACCTGCTCGGCGCCATTGTCGCCTCGGCGATCGTCCAATATGTCCTAGTCGCCATGCCGGGAACGAGGGCAGTGTTTAATTTGGACAGTCGCGTTCTTTTCCAGTGGCCGCTGATTCTCCTTGCCGCGTTGACGCCAGTGTCGGCCATCGAATTGACGAAACTCGCCGCGTCGCTGGATCCAGCGTGGTCACCGGGCCCCGGCGAGATAAGGCGGCCCTCACCAAATAGAAGTCGCCGCCACTTAAGCGAGTAGTGAAAGGACTCTACCCGCTTACGCTTGACGCGGACAGCGCGTTGGCGACTATTGAGCCGTCAACTGGCCTTGGACGCTTTCAGTCCCCTGAGCACTAAGACAGGGCACGGAGCGTAACGCATGACGCGCTCCGCAACGGAGCCGACCAGCAAGTGCGCAAGTCCCGTTCTGCCGTGCGACGGCATGACGATCAGCCCAACTCCCAGCTCTTTGGCAAAGGCGGCGATCTCGCTGCCCGGGTCGCCGTACCGCACCTTGACGCGAACGCCTCGATACTTGTCGCCGCCGAAGTGCTTATGGACCGCCTCTTCAAGCTCTCGCCGTCGACCTTCCTCATCGATGAGATACATATAGGGCGATTCGACGGCGATGTAGGGAACGGCAATGTGGAGCGCCGTGATCTGCTCGGGAGCGTCCGCCAATTCCAGCGCATAGTCCAGCGCTCGATCCGATGCCTCTGAAAGATCGACGGGCACGAGTATCGGCGTGTTCGCGAACTTGTTCATGGCTTGCTTTCTGGGAATCGCCCCAATGGAAATTAAGCTCCGATGGACTCGGAGGTCACGTCCCGCTGCCGCCCCCCTGGATGACATGGAATGCAAGTCCCATGCCGTGAAATCGCCCACTATCCTCGAGAGCAGCACAGCGCCCAACCGGGACGACTCCTATTTTGCACTTTGGCAGCGCGCCGATTCGCACACGCTGATTCAGCTTTCGCACAGTGCAACCAAGTTGTTTTGGCTTCGATTAGTCTGGGACTGGTGCTTTCCATCAACCATTTCTGGGTTGCTTCCCCAGGACAAAAGGTACGCCGCTTGCTACACATCCTTGTGCGAACTGTGCCGGCACGCGGCGTCAACCACGCGTCGGAACGACTTGTCGTCGGACGCTCCTGGAAACTCACCTGGCCTGCCGCCTGGGCAGCCTTAACACGGAGCACTTGCTCCGAGGAGTCCAAAGATGACCACTGCAGTAGCAAAACGTGAACCGCGCGGAATGCGAGGGTGGGATCCATTTCACTCGCTCCGCGACGAAGTGGAGGCCCTCTGGTCGCATGTGGTTGGGAACCGAGCCAACAATGGACTGACGGCGATGCACATTCCGCCGCTGGACGTCAAGGAAACGCAGGACGCGGTCGAGGTGCGCGTGGATTTGCCGGGATTCAAGGCGGATGATGTGACCGTGCAGATCATTAACAACGTCCTGACTATCAGCGGCCAGCGGGTGGAAGAATCGAAGAAGGATACGGAAACATACCATCGGATCGAGCGGCTTGTGGGCGAGTTCTCTCGATCGGTCGCTCTGCCGGCGCCGGTCGACGAGGACAAGGTGGACGCGCAATGCCGCGACGGCGTCTTGACTGTTGTCATGCAGAAAGCGGCCGACGCCAAGAACCATCACATTAAGGTGAAAGGATGAGTCACTGGCGACGAAGCGCCGCCTCCCTGGCGGCCGCGACGGCTGAGAACATTGAACGAGGTGTGGCAACAGTCTGATTGCGGCCGCCTTGACTTGGACGAACGTCCTCATGAGGCGGCGTCGCCAGTCGCCATGGGATCGGCTCGCGCCTTTCGATTGCACGGTGGCTGTGTAAGTTCACCGCAGGACGGCAAAGGCCGCCCGATTTCGTCGAACGAGAAGCGATGCCAGCTTGACGCTTTGCGACGGCGGCCTCACAAGTCGCTGGCCGCAACGCCAAGCGGCGTCTCTTCCTTAATCAAGTCCCTGATCAAAGTCAGCTCTTCGGCAACGTGCATGATTATGTCGTCTACGCTCACCAAGCCGGCCAGTTTGCCATCGGCGTCGACGACCGGCAGCCGTCGAAACTTTCCGAATCGCATGGCGCTTCAGCGCGGTCGTTAACGAGGCATCCTGAGAGATCGTTACCGGCTCCTGAGTCATCACTTCCCGGACGAGCGTGTCTCGCGATCACGTCCCGTGGCCAGCACGCGCTCGACCAGGTCCCGGTCGGTAACGATTCCCACCGGCTGGTTCTTCTCGTTAACGACGACCAACGATCCAACGGCGCGTTGATGCATTCGTTCTGCCGCGAGCCAGACAGGCTCGGCCGCTTTCGCCAAATCGACGCTTTTGACGCAGATGTTTGAGACGCACATGGTTTTGCCTCCTGGGGGCCGAGGTTGACCGTTGGGTCCCCTAGTTGCTGTAGCTCGCAATCGGCGGGCCATAGTACGCGCTGACAAGTCTTATTCTCCCTTTACGGTTCGCGGCCCTGTTTACCGAATCGGACGGGGCTGCGGGAAATGCGCTTGCCATCGTAGACGAAACGCGCGCATCTTTGTGGCACAGCAGTGCGTGCAGTTGCGCACCGTAACGCCAGTCGGCGAGTGCATGCGAGGCATCGGTCGACGATTTGAAGTCGTCAAGCGACGGGCGAGGCGCCCGTGGCCGCGGCGTCCACGGCACGCGCATTGCACGACTAATAAATGCTGGATGTCATCGCGCCTTGCTAATGTGAGGGTTATAGCCATGAAAAGCGATATACAACTGCGGCGAGACGTCCTGGACGAACTGGAATGGGAACCAAGCATCGATGCGTCGCAAATCGGCGTCGCGGCGAAGGACGGGGTTGTAACGCTCACCGGCGAAGCGCGGTATTTCGCCGACAAGTTTAACGCAGAACGCCTAGTCAAGCGGGTTGCGGGCGTGAAAGCCGTCGCCAACGACATACAGGCCCGCATGCCCGGCTATCGAGGCCAGACCGACACGGAGATTGCCGCGGCGGCTTTGGTCGCCCTGAAGTGGCACACGTCGATACCGAGCGACGCGGTCAAAGTGACCGTACGCGACGGCTACCTCACGTTGGAAGGCAATGTGGAATGGCAATTTCAACGCGAAGCGGCCACCAACGCCGTACGCTTTCTCAAGGGCGTCACGGGCGTGGCCAATCTGATTTCACTTGCGGCGAAACCGCATTCAAAGGACATCAAAGCCCAGATCGAAGCGGCCTTCAAACGCAACGCCGAGGTGGACGCCGATCATGTCCACATCGATACGCACGACGGCGAGGTAATTCTCGAAGGCAAAGTTGGGTCATGGATCGAGATGTCCGAGGCCGAACGCGTGGCTTGGGCGGCGCCTGGCGTGACCGCCGTGGACAATCGATTAACGGTAGGAGCCTGAAGCAAACTGTGCTTTCGGGCGGCGCGATGGGATGCATGCTGGTCCATGCCGCTCGGAGGCCAGTTTGCCGGAGCGGGGGAGAGGACTTTGTAATTGGCCGTGCGCGATGCGTCGAGATCAGCAGTCGTCGCGCGCCCCGGGGGCGCATGCGCCCATTCTCGCACATACGCCGGGGTTGAGGAGCCGGCCCAAGAGAGGGGAGCAGAGCGCGGAATCAACGGGAAAAGCCATTCTCGCCCTGCGCCGCATGGAACCGGCTGTTGGGCGCGGCTAATGCACGCGTGTTCTGAGGCCAGGGCTGAGTTTTGGGGATAGCGTCGACGTGACAGCACTATGCACGAGCGGGAAACCGCCTGTCCGGTGGAGGAGAAGCTATGCAGGTGGAAAGCACTCATGAGGAAAATCAGATCAAGACCGTACGCCCGCGCGGCGAGCGCGGCGTTGAGGCTGCGGCTCGCGCCGCCCTGGCCAACCACGTCCACTTTCGTGGACGGGTCGACCAATTCGTCTTCGTGGCGTTCGAGGAGGTGTTGGTGGTGCGCGGGGCCGTTCCTTCGTTCTTCCTCAAACAGATGGTGCAAGCTGTGCTCAAAACGGTCGACGGGGTGCGGCGGGTGCACAATCAATTGGCGGTCATCAATTCTCAAGGCCTGAGCATCGTGCCCCGGCACGACCACCGCGACGACGGCCTCGAGAAGTCGCCCCAGACATGGGCGGATCCATCCGCCTGAAGGAAACACTGGGAGGGTTTGCACGGAAAGGCGTGGGAGCAGCCTGGCAAGAACGCGATTCGAGCGTTGTGATTTAGCGATTGCATTCGTCCTCTCCGACACAGGGAGTAACGGACGATGAGCGAACTTATCGCTGAGGGAAATAGGCGGCAGCACCGCGAGTGGCGGGCTCTGCCCGAAGGGCAAACCATTGTGTTGGGGCGTGCGCCGCGCCATGGGCTGGACGTGCCGTGGGACCCGCTGATCTCGCGCGAACACGCTCAACTTTGCGTCCAAGACGGCCGCCTCGCGGTGCACCAGTTGGACAAGGCTCGCAATCCGATCGTCTTTTCCGGTCACGCGGCCAAAGATTTCCTGGTCGGTCCGCATGGCGAGTTCCGCATTGGCAAGACGAACTTCCGGTTCGAGCCGGGGGGACCCGCCATGCTCAGCTCACCGTCGGTGGTCGAGCACACGCTGCTGGGCGACGCCTCCACCGAACGGTTCGGGCATGCCCAGGCTTGTCTCCACGCATTGTGCGAGATGCCGTCGCTGATCGCCGAGGCTCACGACGATGCGGAGTTCGCGGCCCGAGTCGTCGAACTCTTGCTGCGATCGCTGCGCGATTGCCTGGCGGTAGCGGTCGTGCAGTTCGATCCAGACTCAGCCGCGGGCGATGCGGTTCCCGAGCCGAAGTTCCTGCGCTGGAACAGCCGCGACGGCGCCCTGGCTGGATTTGTCCCAAGTCGCCGGCTCATGGACCGGGCATTCCAACAACAAAAGAGCGTCGTGCACCTGTGGTCCGCCGATCAACAGGCCCCCGACTTCACCATGGCCAGCGATCTCGATTGGGCGTTTTGCACGCCGATTCCAACCGCGGCCAATGAGAAGTGGTGCCTCTACATTTCGGGCCGCCGGCAATTCATCGGCTTGCCGGACATCCAATCCCCCAACGACCTGTTGAATGACTTGCGATTGGCGGAACTCATGGCCCGTTTCCTGGGCTCCGTCCGCCAGGTCCGCGCCTGGAAAAACACCAGGAGGAAATGCGGCAATTCCTGTCCCCCGCGGTCGTCGAGGCACTGATGAGCAGCCAAGGCTGGGAGAGCCTCGACCCGCGTCAGGGGTTGGTGGCCGTGCTGTTCTGCGACGTGCGCGGGTTTTCGCAGATGGTGGAGCAATCGGAAGACAAGCTCGAATTGGTGCTGGGCCGCGTGCGCGCAGGCGCTCAGCGTCATGACGCGCGGCATCCTTAACTACGAGGGCGTCATCGCCGATTTTCAAGGAGACGCCGCCCTGGGCTTTTGGGGCTGGCCGACCGTTGCCCACGACGCCCCTCTGCAGGCGTGCCGGGCCGCCCTGTTGATCCACAACACGTTTGTGGCGGCGCAGCAGAATGTGAACGATCCACTGCATGGCTTTCGCGTCGGGATCGGGATCGGCTATGGCAAAGCGATCGCCGGCCGCATCGGCTCGGAGGAGCAGATCAAGGTGGGCGTCTTCGGGCCGGTGGTCAATCTCACGTCGCGGTTGCAGGATCTGACTAAACTCGTGCAAACCCCCATCCTCGTGGACGGCGCCACCGCAGAAGCCGTGGCAAGCCAATTGCCGCCGCACGAAGCGGCAATTCGTCGTATCGGCTGGCTCAGGCCGCCGGGAGTTGCGACCGCCGTGAATGTATTCGCCCTGATGCCGCCCCAAGAAGCCGCGCGACTGTCTCGCGAACAACTCGAAGCGTTTGGCAACGCCGTCAGCGCCCTGGAAGCCGGCCGCTGGCTGGAAGCCAAAACACTGCTCGACGCCTTACCCGCATCGGACGGCCCCGCCAGCTTTCTTAAGCGGGCACTCGACGACTATGGAACTAGGCCGCCTGCTGGCTGGGACGGGGCCTTGACCCTGGCCGGCAAAGAATCAAACCACATGTTCGCGGTGTAGGCCGCCAAATTAGGTTCATCCGACTGATGCGTGCCGCGGCTTGAAAAAGTGCGGACATGCTGTTCCTGTCTGGAGTTGTGAAAACGGCTTCAGACGGAGGGAGACAGCATGTCCACGAGTTTGTTGTACCACGGGTTTGGGATTCGCGGCTATCGGTACGAGCGGACGGAATACGTTGGAGGCGGAGTGGTGTTTCGGTTGACGCAACCACGGGAGACGTGCCGGTGTGCGGCCTGCGGTTCGGCGGAAGTGACGTTGCGCGGCCATGTCGAGCGACGGTTTCGCGGCCTGCCCATCGGTCGCAAGGGGGTGACGCTCGTGCTGCCGATTCCCCGCGTCGAGTGCCAAATCTGTCAAGCCGTACGGCAAGTCCCGGTGGGCTTCGCCAAGCCGCGGCGAACGTACACCAAGTCGTTTGCCCGCTATGCCTTGGAACTGTCGCGACTGATGACGATCAAGGACGCCGCGGCGCACCTGGGAGTCAGTTGGGACGTGATCAAGGAGATTCAGAAGGAGGATTTGCAGCGGCGATTCGGCAAGCCGAAGCTTAAGCACTTGCGGCAGATCGCCATCGATGAAATCTCCGTTGGCACGGGACATCGTTACGTGACGGTAGTTCTGGACCTGGAGAGCGGGGCCGTGGTTCACGTCGGCGACGGCAAGGGGGGCGACGCGCTGGCGGCGTTTTGGAAGCGGCTGCGCTGTTCGGGGGCCCGGGTCGAGGCCGTGGCCACCGACATGTCGCCGGCTTACATCGACGCCGTCACGACCCACTTGCCCCAGGCCGCGCTGGTGTTCGACCGGTTTCATGTGATGAAGCTCTTTAACGACAAACTCTCGGACCTGCGCCGGGACCTCTACCGCGAAGCCACCGACGGGCTCCACAAGGAAGTCCTCAAGGGAACGCGTTGGCTGCTGTTGAAACGACCGGAGAATCTCGACCTCCAACGAAATGAACCGGCCCGTCTGGAAGAGGCCCTGCGGCTCAATCAGCCCTTGGCGACCGCCTACTATCTCAAGGAGCAACTCGCGGAAGTTTGGGAACAAGAGGATGCCACGGAGGCCCGTCTCTTCCTGCTGGACTGGATCGCCCAGGCCGAGACCAGCGGCGTTCGCATGCTCCACAAGTTCGCTCACACGCTTCGCGCCCACGCCTGGGGCATCCTGGCCTGGTATGACTACTCGATCTCCACCGGTCCTCTCGAAGGGACCAACAACAAAATCAAAACCATGAAACGCCAAGCCTACGGCTTCCGCGATCCAGAATTCCTCAAACTCAAAATCTATGCCATCCATGAATCCAAGTACGCTTTAGTCGGATGAACCCCAAATTAGTTAATCAGTCGATCAAGAAGTCGATCGAGCGAGATCATGCCAAAACGAGTGGCGGTGTCCGAAGTCGAGAAAGGAATATAGAGCTGCTCGTTGTGGATCATCGCGCCGCAGGTGTACGCCACGTTGGGGACGTAGCCGTCGCGTTCCTTTTCCGTCGGCGTAATCAACGGCTCGTCGAGCGTCCCGATGACTTTGGCGGGGTCGTTCAATTGCAGCAGCAGGGCCCCGATGGCGTAAGTTCGCATGGGCCCCACGCCGTGCGTCAGCAATATCCAGCCTTCCGGGGTCTCAAGCGGCGAACCGCAGTTGCCAATCTGCACAAACTCCCAGGGAAACGTCGGAGTTTTCAACAGTTCTGCGGACTTCCAAAAGTGCACGACGTCGGAGTGCATGATGTACATATTCTCGCCGTCGACCCGCGAGCACATGACGTACTGGCCGTCAATGCGTCGCGGGAAGAGGGCCAGCCCCTTGTTCTGCACCTTGGCGCCATTGAGCGTGTGCACGCCGATTGTCTGAAAGTCGCTCGTTTCAATGAGCTCGGGCAGAATGCGATAGCCGTCGTAGGCAGTGCACGTGCCGTAGTAAGTCACCGCCCCATCGTCGTTGACAAACCGCACGAGCCGCCCATCCTCAATCCCCCGACTCTCATTGCCGGTTTGAGGAAAAATGACCAGCTCGGAGGCGTCCGCGGCTGGCGGGAGTTCGAGTTGGTAGTTCGACCTGGCCAACCAGCGGATGCTCTGGACGGCGTCCTCGAAACGAAGCTTTGCCGGCTCCACGTCCCGAGCGGCGGCAATCGCCTGTTCAAGTTGAGCCATCGTGAATGAGTCGTCGAGGCGGTTCAACACCGCATCCACGATTGACTCAGGTACGCGAATGTCTCTCAGCTTGCCGCCAAACAGACCTTTGTCGTACCGCTCGTCGGGAACCATCCTGATCGGATGCGTAAACCGGCTGGCCGGATCCATCTGAATCTGATGATTTGAATAAATCACCCCGGTCCGAAAAACAATCGACGACACATGTCCCTCGCCCGTGGCGCGAAAGCTCATGATGAACCGCACGGCGCCTTCGGGCAGATTTTGCTGGCTCGGATGGGGGACGATCGACGGGTTGAACAACGCGGCCGACTCGACCGAATACTCCATCGTAAAATAGGAGCCGATGAGCAGGCGACGGTTCAGATCGTGCTCGCCTGACAATCCAATGACCGCAGTCGCATTGCTGTAGTTCTGCTCCAGCACCGCCTCAATGTTCTCATGCCGCGTGCGGAATCGCTCAAAGACGTCTTCGAGCAACCGCACGACCTCGTCGTGAGAGAGCCGCAACACCCGTTCGACGATGCTTTGAATGCGGACCTGACCGCCCGGATCGAAAAAACGCGTGATGACCCGACTGCTGTCGCTGGCGAACCTGACCGGGAGACGTTTAACAACCAATGGCTTACGGCGCTTGACCATTTTGGTTGATGACATTGACGGCGCCTTGCCGCGCGCGTGCGCGGCGGCTATGCTGCCTTGGCAAGGTCTTCCGTGCGCGGCCGCCGCGATTCCTTCCAGGCGAGAATCGCGACGATGAGTATCCCAATCACCATCCCCCAGATGAGGCCGTTGGTCAGTCCGAAGCCCAGGCCAAGCTCGACGGCGTTGAAGCTCGCTTGGTCGCGAACTGCGATCGTCTGGCGATAAAAGCCCGGCGCCGCTTTCCCCAGGAACACGCCGATCCCCATGCCGGCCGCGCCGAACCCAATGGCAGTTCCAATCACGGTGGCCAACGCTTTGAACACATTCATCATGCACCTCCGGCGGCCTCCGACTTGGCCGCAGTAGCCGGCCAACCTCGCCCAAGTTGGCGGAAAATTCTTTGTTGCTGATGGAGACGCCGGGCAAATCGTGTACCGCCGCTCCACGCATGAGTGATCGGCACGGGTTCTGCTAAGTGTATCGAACGCAGGCAGTGACGAAGGATTCTGGAGAGCAAACCGGGGGCCATGATCGGGACCGGTGTGCGGAAAAGCGCGCTTCAGTCACAGTTCGGCACAGTTAGGGCGGGGAGAGTTTATCGCGGCGGCACGAGTCCGACCCTGAGGGAATATGGCTCCCCTGACGAACGACAAGTGATCGGAGAATTGAGATGCCCACATTGCAGTTGGTGTCTTATGCGTTAGCATCGGCTCTGGCGGCGGCATTCGCAGTGCTGCTATTCGGCGGCGCCGCGTTTGGATTCTGGCTGCCGGCGTGGACGGCCCAGCAAGGCGCGGCCCTCGGCATAACGGCAACAGTAGCCGGAATTGTGGCCGCAAATGTGTTTCTAGCCAGGCTGCTGTGCGCCGACAGTCGACGGCTTTCCCAATGACGCAACGAGGAGGCTCGCCTGAGCTCTTCTGTCGCATGAGCCATGGTCTTCGTAATTGCCGGCTTGTCGGCTTTGCAGGAGTGGTCGATCTCTCGGAGGCTCGTTCATGAACCTCGTGGGCGCCCAGAGCACTGGGTACGCCGGGCGCACAACCAATTGGCGGTGATCAATGCCCGGGGCATGAGCCCTCGTGCTCGCGGCCCGGCGGGGATTTCCCTCGCATGTCTACGATCCATATCACCGGAGGCGCCGAACTCCACTTCATTGTTCGTCTGCGGCCGCGGTGCGTCGTTTCCAACCACCGCTTAGTTTTCGGAAAATCTTTATATGAATTTCTATCGCCTGTCGGCGTTCGGCTGTGCGACGTTGTCCCAGTGTCCAAATCGACCCGTCGGATGACGGGCAGTCAGCCAGCGACGGCGGCTAACTCTTCAAAGACCATCCCGACGCGCAGCTTCTCCGCGACTACCGACGGCGTCGGAAACACGTAGGCGCCCGGCGCGTGCTTCCGATCGTCGATAAAGCCGGCACGTAACGCCGTGCTTTCAAATGTTCATCTCAGCGCGGTATATTGGCAAAAGTTGCCGGCGTTCAACTTTCGTTGACGCCTCACTCCCCTGGAGGAGACTCGTCATGAACCATCACACGCGTCGTGAGTTTCTGGCCGACGTGGGTCGCGGGATGCTGGTTGCCAGCGTGGGATCGGCGACGGCGCTCGAATTGGGTTTATCGCGCGGGCTCGCCGGGGAGACCAGCCAGCGCCTGACCTTTGGCGCGCTCGAACCGCTGGTTTCGCTCATGCAGGAAACGCCGCTCGAAAAACTGCTGCCGCTGCTGGTCACCAAGCTCAATGAGGGAACCGACCTGAAAACCCTCGTCACGACGGCGGCCTTGGCGAACGCCCGCGCGTTTGGCGGCCAAGACTATACCGGTTTTCACACGTTCATGGCCTTGGCGCCCGCCTATCAAATGTCCGCCGAGCTCCCCGTCGAGCGACGGGCGTTGCCGGTTCTAAAAGTCCTGTACCGCAACAGCAGCCGAATTCAGCAGCAAGACGTTCACCATCAGGAGGTCTTGCACCCGGTCGAGCCAGCCGAATCCGTCGACTCCGGCCGCGGCGGCGAGCTCTTGCGCGAGGCGGTGGCGCGGTCGATTGGGATAGCGCCGAGACGCGCTTCGCGGCGCTCACCAAGGCGTCGACGGGCGAGGCCTACAACCAGCTCCAATTCATCGTTGAAGACGAAGTGGACGTCCATCGCGTCGTGCTGGCCTGGCGAGCGTGGGTCATGCTCGGACTTTCCGGCGAGGCGCATGCTCACACGCTTTTGCGGCAGTCGGTGCGGTACTGCGTGGACACCGAAGAGCGCATGCGGGAAAGCAAGTATCCCAAGTCTGAGGTGCGCGAGGTGCTGCCGCGCCTGCTGGACGAGTACCGCCTCCTCGGCAAGTCGCCCGGGAACCGCACAGCCGACGACGGTTGGGTGGAGCGCCTGGGCCAGACGATCTTCTCCGGCACGCGCGAACAGGCCGCCGCCGCGGCCGCCGCGGCGCTGGCCGAGGGTATGGATCCAGAAGCCGTCGGGGAGGCGATTTCGGTGGCCGCCAACCTGCTGGTGTTGCACGACCCCGGGCGGCTGGAAAAGAACGTCGCGCCGGGCAAGCCGGCCGGGTGCGTCCACGGAGACTCCGTGGGCGTGCATGCCAGCGATGCGGCCAACGCCTGGCGGAACATCGCACGGGTTAGCAATTCGCGAAATACGATGGCCAGTTTGATCGTCGGGGCGTTTCACACCGCGGGGCAAGTGGAGTACGTCACGGCGGCCCCCTACCCGTACGCAGCGCTCGCGGAAACCATCAAGGCTGCGGACGGGGCGGCGCTGCTGGGCGAGGCCGAAGAAGCGATCAAAGCCAACGACCAGGCCAGAGCGTGCGCGGCGATACACCGCTACGGCGAGCTCAATTTGCCCGACCGGCCGGTGTTCGATCTGATGCTCAAGTATGCCGTGAGCGAAGACGGCGCCCTGCACGCCGAAAAGTACTACCGCACGGTGAGCGAAGAGTTCGCCTCAGCGAGACCGGCGTTTCGCTGGCGGCAGCTAGTGGCTCTAGCGCGCGTTACCGCGAGCGAACACGGTTATCCGGCCCCCGGCTATCACGAGGCCTGCGAGCTGCTCAAGACCTCTACTTGAACAACCGACTCGCTTAGCTCAGCTTGCGTCGTACCATCGTTGCCGCGCCCAGCGCCAGACATGCCAGGGCCAGAGCGGCAGGTTCCGGCACGGCCCCGGCGACGGCGACTTCGGGCGTGCCAAAACCGGCCTTGAACGCCGCCATGTCCGCTGGGCCGAAGGTCGTCCCGAACCCGCGCTGAATCAAGATGAAGTCAGTGCCGTCGATGTCGCCATCGTTGTCCGCGTCGCCAGGCCTGGCGCTGCTGAACCCGACGAAGGCAATGTTCGCAAACGCTGCATCGCTGGCAGGAGTATGCAGTTCGCCGATCAGGGTGGCGATGCCTGTGGTGAGATCAATCGTCACGAGTTGGCGATTGAACAGCGGATCGCCGCCGATCGGCTCGGTAATCCCGTACAGGACGCCTGTTTCGGGGTGCTGCGTTAGACCGAGGATCTTGCCAGTGGGCTCGACTTCGCCGCCGACGACTAGGGGAGCCATCACCTCGATCGGAGTGCCAATTTGCTGCCCGGTGGCGGGGTCGATTTCGTAAAGGTTGGCGTCTCCTTTCGTACCGGCGTAAAGTTTCGTGGTGGCGCCTGATGTCACGAAAGCAATTCCCTTCACATCGATACTGCCGCTTTCCTGGGTGGGCTGGCCCACGAACGTCGAATCGCCGGAAGTAGTCAACTTATAGATGCCATGCTCATCGCTGATGTAGAAAAGGTTCTCCGTGGCAGACCACGCGAACCCACGCGCTCCGTGAAACTCGTCGGGCCCTCGTAGGTCCGACCCAAACGAGTGATCAGTTTGGTCCTCCGTGCGAACTTCGGTGGGCAAAACCCAATCGGGTCGAGGAGCGGCCAGCCCAAAAGCTGGCAGGCTATCGGGCGAGGGAGGCCCGTTGGCGTTAAAAATTGCGGTAAGCGCTTGCGTGTCCAGATTCACTGTTTCCATGTACTGGTGGTCGCGGTAGCCGTTGCTGCCGGGATTGTCACTGTAAGTTTCCGAACCGCTAAAGTGATAGAGCAAGCCGTCAACAGGATTGAATCCGATCGAATCCGTGTCGGGGATGTGCGTCAGTTGAAATAGCTTCGTCGTTGCTGCAGTCGTCAGGTTAATCTCATAGAGTGACTCATCGGATTCGGCGTTGGCCTCCTGATTCCCGGTGATGCCAATCAAGCGAACCGCGGCGCGTGCCGCCGGAGAGCAAACGCCAATCGCGAACACGGCCAGGATGACCATCAATGAACGATGCATCTGAAGCACTCCTTCGTTCGAATGGAGACTCAGCCAGAGGAGATTAGTCCGGATACTATAATGAGAACTTTGAGCCCCTGGGTCAACAGTTTTTTTGATGCTCGGCAGATGCCGGAGCCGCCGCCGCCTCGGGGCTAGCAAAAGAGTCCCCCCCGGCGGCCATCGGGGGGCATCGATAACGGCATGGCAAAAAGGTCCGTTTGAGCGGCCATACACCCGATCTTGTCGACGGCCGTTGGGCAGTGCCAAAGGCGAGCTCCCAGCCATACTCTGCCCCCCTCGCAAGGCGGGATCAAATCCGGAACTTTGCGCCGGAAAGCTCGCCGTGTGATAAGCTAAAAGCTGGCCCGAGGCGCCGGCCCAGTGAACTTTTCTGACGATCCGCAAGAAACGCTCAACGACGTTTCTTCCTCCGCCTCGCCTTTTTTGCGGCGATTACTCCCATTGAAGAACTGCAACGGTGACTGCTAATGAAAAAGCTAGCTTTCCGACTGTTTGTATTTGTGACAATCGCCGCCCCTTTGGCCCCTGCGCCGGCTGCGCAGATTATCCTCCCAGCGGCTCGAGATAACACGATCTATGCCGAGGCCCCGGCCAACAGCAATGGGATCGGCGACCATTTTATTGCTGGAAAAAGCGGAACCTCATCCGGAGTGCGCCGCGGACTGATCGCCTTCGACCTCACCGGGCTTCCCCCGCTCGCCCGCATCGATCGCGTCGCGCTAGAGCTGAAGTTTCAAGGCCCCACGAATCAAGAAAACCAGTCGCGCGTGGTCGCCCTGCACCGCCTCCTGGCCGATTGGGGCGAGGGAACGTCGGACGCCGGACCGGGCGGAACGAGCGGTTCGGGCAACGGGACCGCCGCAACTACGAACGATGCCACGTGGCGTTACCGGTTCTTCAATTCACAGGCCTGGGCCTCCTATGATTCTGCCGTGACCGGTTCCGGCGGGGGCGATTTAGTAGGGGCGGCGAGCGCGACGGCGACCGTCGGGATTGTTCCAGACGTTTTAGTAACCTGGGAAACGATTCGCAGTGGGCCCGCAACTGGCTTGATAGCAGACGTCGAACAGTGGCTGGCCAACCCCTCGTCCAATTCCGGGTGGCTGCTCAAGGTGGTCGACGAATCGCCGATTCGCACGGCCCGCCGGTTCTACAGCAAAGACGACGCGACCGTCGCGAATCACCCGCGGTTGGTCATCGACTACACGGTCGTGCCTGAGCCGGCGGCCCTGGCGCTAGTGGCCAGCGGCATCGGCGCGTGGATGGCGCATCGCGTCTGTTGCCAGAGGATGCCCAGGATGCGGGCCGACTGAGAGGCGGGCCCCGCGGGAGGTCGTCACAGCCCTGCCGGATCGATGAGCTCGCCGTCCACGCGGTTGCCGAACCGTTGATGGTTCCTCAGATCCATTTCATAGGTGAGAAACCGCACGGAGTCGTCGCAAAATAAGGCGAACCACCCGCTCGGGTGGGGGCCGCCGAAACTCCACTCCCATTTGATCACGCCGGGCGTGTCAGGCTTCGGGGGATACTTGGGCTCGGCCACGCCTTCCAAGCCCCTTTTCCACAAATGAGTTGATCGCAAGTTGTCTTTGTCGTGACCGTTGTACATGCTTTGATCGTCGTTGCCGACCTGGGAATCTTCGTAGCGATCGGGATTGAGATATTTTTCGCCCAGCAGGTAGGTATATGTGGTCCCATCGGTGATCTGCGCTAGCTTGATTTCGCTGCGCTGATAAATCACGCCGGTGTGCCCGGTGCCCGATTGGCTCCCGTAGAAAAGCTCCGCGTTGCGGGCAATCAGCGGGCCGGAGTGCTTCCAAGGATAGGTGTCATATTCGGCGAGCGTCGCGGGGCCGATGTCGCTGTCAAAGTACGGAATGTCGCCCATGCTGGCGGCATAGTCCGTCTTGGCGGCCATTTCCGGCGGATCGAAATTGAAGTTTCCTTGGTTGGTCCAGGGATAGCCCCGCACTGCCCGACGGCTCGGACAATAAAACAGACTGACCGGCGTTCCCACCATCTTGCCGATCGCCGCTCGAGAATTGGGATCGCTGCACTTAAAGCCCCGTCCCACGCCGCTGCGCGCCGACTCCTCGATATACGGCAGAATCTGGTAAGTCCAATTGCCGGGTTGGCGTTCGCCGGAGCCCATGTCCGGGCATCCCACCCACCAGTCGCCCCAGCCGGCCGACGGTAAGAACTTGTGCACGTCGACGTGCAGCTGGCACGCCAGGCCCAGTTGCCGCAGGTTGTTCATGCATTGAGAACGGCGGGCCGCCTCGCGGGCGGCTTGGATGGCGGGCAAGAGCAGCCCCACCAGAACGCCGATGATGGCGATCACCACCAGCAATTCGACGAGGGTGAACCCTCCGCGGAGCACTTAGCTGATTGTCGCCACATGGCCGTGCTGGCTCCGCCAAGCCTAAAGCAGAATGGACACCAGACCAAAGAAAAGATTGCGGCGCAGTCAATCCTAGATCGGCCGCCGTTTGGCTGCAAGCTTATTCTCCCCGGGGTAGTGTCCTAAGAGTGGGGTGGTGGGTTTAGGCCAGCTTTTGGGCTAGCTCCTCGTCCAGAATCTCCTGCACGGTGAGGGGCACGATTACCTTGCCGCTCTTGCGGAAGAACGACGAGATTTCAGTCAGGGCGTCGCGGCTGAACGCGAAGGAAATGAAAAATCCCTTGGTCCGGTTCTCTCGCGTCATCACGGCCTCAAAGGAATCAATGTCGGGCCGCCCAACCTTGTCCTTTTGCTTGACCTGGATCGGATACCACACGTCCATAAAATCCAGTTCGCCGGCTTTCTTGCCGCCCTTTGGCACGGCCGATACCGTCGATGCCCATATCCCCGACCTGCGCTTTGTTGGGGATTCCCCCCAGGGCGATGACGGCCCAATTTTCAAACTCGAATGGCGGCATTTCGCGGAGTTGTTTTTCGCTGCGGGGAAGGTCGCGGACAACGAAGTCTTTACCTTCCCGCAGTTTGCAAACGTCCTGCAACCGCTGTGCCATGACACGACACGCAGTGGGCGACACATCTATTCCAATCCACTGTCGATTAAGAAATTCGGCCGCGACTAACGCCGTCCCGCAGCCACAAAACGCATCGAGAACTAAATCACCCGGATTGCTGCTCGTCTTAATGATACGATCAAGAAGCGCCAGGGGCTTTTGGGTTGGGTAGCCAAGCGATTCTTTGGCTTGTGAATTAACCGGCGACAGATCATCCCACACGCTCTGTAGCGGCACTCCCTTGGAATCTTCTAAATACCGTTTGAGACGCGGAGTTTTCCCTTTGGGCGGAATGGCGACCTTCCCTTCCTCAATCAGTTGCTCCATGCGCTCTTTGCTGTATCGCCAAAATCCTTTGACGCCAAGAACCTCATAAAACGGATTACCCTTTGCTGCGCCGCCGGGGCCGGTGATGTTGTCCCACATGTACCTGCGACCGCGTTCGTCAACCTGACGGTAATGTGATCTCATGTATTCTGGGTCCAAGGCGGTGTACTGCTGCACCCAAGTGTATTTTTTCGGGTGGCCGGTGTAGAACAGCAGCACGTCATGCAATCGGCCATAATGCTTACTGCCCTGCCTAGCGTCGCTGTGAGCCGTGCTTCGCTTCCAGACAATTTCGTTCTGGAAATTATTCTCCCCGACGATTTGATCTAGCATCACCTTGACGTAGTGGCTCGCGTGCCAGTCGCAGTGATAGTAGAAACTGCCCGTCTTACTTAGCACGCGGGCCAATTCGACGCATCGTGGCCGCATGAATTCAATGTAGGCTTTCGTCGATTCGTGCCGATCCTCGAATGCCCGCTTCTCTTTCGTCTCGCCCCAAAATACTTCATAGTTGCGATTTGAGTTGAACGGCGGATCAATGTAGATGAGATCGACCGACGCATTCGGCAGCGTGGCGAGCTGCACGAGATTGTCGCCGCAGTAGATGATCTTCGTCGCCATGCTGAACATCTTAACTACCCCAGCACCGAGTTAAATAGCTCATCAAACGACCAGACGTGTCCCGCTAGTCCAGCCATCATGGCCGCCGTCGGGCACTTCGACCCAGCCTTGCCCGGCTTCCGAGTCTGCCAGCAGTAGTTGTAATAAGCCGCGTACATGGCGAACGCCGCTTCTAGGTTGGCCAGTTTCTTGCTGAAGCAGTAGGTCAGCCGATTTAGCCGCTTGAGGAAGCAGCGTTGGGTTCCGTTGGCCCTTTCCACGTGCGACGTGCATATCGTCCACCGCTGCCGCTCGCTCATGCCGCGGCGGACGGTGCGCTGCGTCCCGACCATTTCGCTCGGCGTGTAGATCATGCTCGCGTTGCGATACTCTTTTATGATCGTGCCGAACTTGACGTAGGGGCCGAACGCTAGGTCCACGGCCTCAGGGTAAGCCGCAAAGCCATCGGTGCTGACTTGCACGATGGGGGCGTACTCGCCCGTGGCGAAGGCGTGCGCGTCGCTGGCGTGCGGCTTGGGCATGTTCAGGCGGCCGGCAACGTCCAGCATGAAACGGCGGGCATTGTCAGCCGATCGCTTGCCGACCGCGAAGGCGGGCATGAGCTTGGTTTTCTGGTCGATGCACGTCCAAAGGTAAATGTCGCCTTGATCGTGGCGGCGGGCGCGCTCTTCAATCGTCAGCCGCGCTTGTTTTTTGGCCACGAACGTCCACTGCTCGTCAAATTCAAGGTGGGTCAGATTCAGGCCCCGCATACGGGCGTCCAGGAACCGCTGGCACGCCTTGCCGAAGAAAACCATGAGTCGGCAGATAGTGTCGCGGTGGAGGCCCGTGGTGCGCTCTGTGGCGCGAATCGACATGCCCTCAGTCAGCAGCCGCAACGCGAGCTTGGCCGTCGCCACGTCGATCCGCATGGCCCCCAGGGGGTTGTGCTGGGCATCGGCGAACCGCTTGCCGCACAGGCAGCACTTGTACCGCTGGTTGCCGTGGCCGTCTTTGCCGAACTTTTGCCGCGTCTCGTGAGTGCAGGAGGAAACGACCATTGAAAGCTTCCTATTTCAGGGAGCCTTCGCCATAATTCAAGTTCCTAGGCCGGAACTACAGCGAAAGCTCGGTTCTGGACGGCCCGTTGAAGCCTTGCTGGGTTTCAACGGGTTTTTTCTTGCTCTAGCCTCATTGTAACGCAACTTGCGTTACATACAAGGGTAATTCTCCTTGACAGTAACGCTTTTTGCGTTACATTTACGTCATGGCTAAAAAACATAGACCGAAGGCCGCCCAATCGAGTTCGGGATCGCTGAAAGTAGTGCCGTTCAATCTACGGGTATCGGAGGCGGAGAAAGCCGCCTTTGTACGGTCCGCAGAAATTGCGGGCATCCCCCTAGCGGCATGGGTCAAGAGCGCCTGAGAACTGCCGCGCTTCGTGAGCTGGACAATGTTGGCGAGGTCGCCCCGTTTTTCAATGCCTCGCAAGGAAAGGCCGATGGCAAGTCTTGAGCCTTCGATTGACGTGATGCGAGACACGCTCGGCGGAGCGCTTCGGGACGGACCCCTGCGCATTCCTAGCTTCCAGCGTGAATACTCTTGGAGCGCGAGCCGTGTCCGAAAGCTATTCGACGACTTCGCTAACGCAATGGTTAAGGGCCAGTCGTCCTACTACATGGGGTCAATTGTTCTAACGCCTGGCAATCCGCCATCTGTCGTTGATGGACAGCAGAGGCTTGCAACTACCTGTATTTTCCTGGCAGCCGCGCGAGATGAAATGATTCGGCTTGGCGAGGTTAATGAAGCCAAAACGATCTACGACGACTTTCTTTTCAAGTGGGACCGTACCGTGCGAGAGGATGCTCCGCGGCTGCTTATGAACACGGATGACCAGACCTGCATGCGTCATGCAATTCTGGACGATCCCAAAGACAGAACGGCAGTAGACGACCGCCTTCACTCCAATCGCCTCATCCTTCAAGCAGGGAGAATCGCGGCCGATAGGGTAAGAAAAATCACCGCTGGCGCCGACACGACGCCTCGCAAAGTAGACGCGCTAAATAACTGGGTGAAGTTTATTGATGAATGCGCACTGATTGTGAAATTAACGCCGCCAAATGCGGCGCGGGCCTATCAAATCTTCAAAACTACAAACGACCGGGCCAACGAACGACTCAGGTCGACATGATCAAAAGCCACTTATTTGAGCAAGCGCATCCCGACGTGTTGGAGGCTCAATCCAAGTGGTCCACTATCCGCAGCACAATTGCGGGCCTTGGTAAGAACACGCTCGACGACCCGCTTCTCGGGTACCTGCACAGCGTAAGCATCATTCTCAACGGCCCCATAAAGGCAGACGATATTTTTGACGTAATGGAAAACACCGTCGCTGGCCGCACACAATCCCTAGCGTTTCTCGCCTCGATGGCGACTTTCGCAAACGACTTTGCAGCTATCGTGACCCCTAGCGACGCCAAGTGGACTCAATACGATCAGCGCGTTAGGACCTACGTGCATAACATCTCGCAAGAGATCAAGATGTCGTTTATTCGCTCGTTAATGCTGGCGGTTGCAGCGCCTTCAATAAGAAAGAGACCTTTAGAACCTATCGCGCTTCAATTCGTGGGTGGTGAGATTTCTAATTGCCGGCGGAAGCCGTAGCGGGGTAGTGGAAAAGGCTTTTGGAGACGCGGCCAAAGACATTGGCGACGCAACGATCAAAACGGCCGACGACCTCATAGAAAAGGTGCGGCACGTGATCCCAACTGACGTGAGATTTCACTCCGCCTTTTGCAATAAGGCGATTTCTAATGCCCGTCAGCCACGCTACCTATTAACAGAATTAGAAGCCCAAAAACGGGGTGGATCGGCCGATGCTCTTGTTCAGCCGGTCAAGGATACTTCACTGCTTTCGCTTGAGCATATTCTGCCAATCAGTGCAAAGGTTGGATGGGAACACTTCAGTGACGATGAAAAGAAGGCCTACCGCTCGCGCCTTGGGAACTACTGCTTGCTAGACAATAAAGACAACGGAGCCATCGGTTCTATTTCATTCAAGGCAAAACGTCCCGTAATTGAAAAATCGAGCAATCTACTTCTCACGAAGGATGTCATCGACCACACAACCAGCCGAAGCAAATGGACTGTCGACGATATCACGAACCGCCAGAAGCGACTCGCCGATCTAGCCGTCGAAAGGTGGCCAGTCAGCCCGTAGCGGAAAGCGGAGGAGTCGAACCCAGCCGGCCTTAGCCGGTCCCTTCGCCGGGGTATAAATCCGGTGCGCCGCCGAGACGCGGGCCGCAATCCTGGCCGTCGCCACTAGGGGGCAACGGCCGGCATGAGGAGCACCAAAGGACGCCAGGAGTTCGCAGTGACGCGATTGAGGATGTAGGCAGGAGCGCAATAAAACGCCCCGCCTTGCGGCGGGGCGCGATCCAGGGAGGTTAGTCCCTGGAGGGGTATATCTGGTTGATCAACTATACGTTACGAGGTATCGGCCGGTTCGTCAAGAAATACTTAGGCATTTTATGGTCAACGCAAAGCCAGTCCGCGCAATGGTTTACATTGACGGATTCAACCTCTACCACGGGATGTGTGAGTGCGAGCTTAGACACCTGCTCTGGCTTGATTTAGCAGCTATGTCCAATCGGCTGCTGCATCCGTCGCAAACCCTCGTCGGCGTCAAATACTTTACCGCTCGCATTTCTGGCGGGAAGCCAACGGACCGTCCAGACTACCGCCAAGAGAGAGACGCCAAGAAAAAAAGGCAGGACACCTACCTCAACGCAATTAGGACGTTTCCGGCGATTGAGCTATTCTTCGGCCAATACCGGGATAACCCTATGGAGTGCAACAAATGTGGCGCAACGTGGGTGGCGGCGCAGGAAAAGATGACAGACGTAAACATCGCAACTGAAATGATCTTTGATGCGTTCGCGAATCGGTACGACGCTGCAATTCTCGTTTCTGGGGATAGCGACCTATCGGCCCCTATTCGCAGAATCAAAGAGCACCTAGGCGGCAAACGAATCAACATTGCGTTTCCGCCAGCTCGCTACAACGCCCATCTCAAGCAGCTTGCCGACTCCCAGGCGCTGATTCATGACAGGATGCTAAAGAAGTGTCAATTGCCCGATCCCTACGTAGGCCCCAATGGCTACAAGATCGCAAAGCCTGCCGAGTGGACTAAAGCCGGGGCGTTATGATTGCCCCCACTCAGCCTGCAGGGGGCGGCTTAGGTCGCCGGCCCTTGGACCACCCCCGTCTTAGGACACCACCCTCCCCGGCGGCGAGAAGTCCCGCGGCTAACCGCCAACTCGGCAGGATCCTATATTCAATCATTCAATTTGTTTCGCGACTTCGGAGGTGATACGCTACGGACGCCGGCGGCTCGCGGCCATCGCGCCGATCAGCTAGCGGCCGCCGACGCAATCGTCGATTGCAGAAGCGCAACCACGATGACGTCAGGGAGATTGCACGTGGTCCGTCGACTTATCTTGGGCGTCGTCTTACTTGGATCGACCGGTGGGTGCAACAACCGCGCGGCGACGCGCATTGAGGCGCCCTCGTGGAATCCCGACGGATTCGCCGACGCCATCCTGGCAAAGCTTGACAAAAATGCGGACAACTCGCTGGACAAGTCCGAACTGACGCCGGCGCCCGGGTTGGCCGCGGGAGCCAAAGCGATCGATGCCGATAAGAACGGCGCGCTGAGCCGCGACGAGTTGGTGGCCCGCTTTGCGTTGTATCGCAAGTTGCGGGTGGGGCTCACTTCGAAGCAGATCCAGGCGTCGCGCGGGCGGCGACCCTTGCCCGGCGTCAAGGTGACGCTCGTCCCGGAGTTCTTCCTGGACGGGGTCGTCGGGCCCGCCCACGGCGAGGCGGGACCCGACGGGATGATCGATCTGCAGGCGCAGGATTTAGACAAGGCCGGCGTGAGAGTGGGCTATTATCGCATCGTCGCCGAGTCGCCGAAGGTAAAGCTGCCAGCCCAGTATGGGTCCGCCGCCACGACTACCCTGGGCATCGAGATTTCGCCGGTGAGCGACGACCCGGCTTCCGATGGAACGTTTCAACTGGTTCTCTAAAACCCGAGCGGCTTCCAAATGAATCATCTGCGACTTAGCCTTCGCCTCGTAACTGTAGCCACTGTTGCCAGCCTGAGTTGGCTTGTTTTAACGACGGTTCGCGCCGACGATGCGCCACCGCCGCACCGCTTGCTGTTCTATCATCGCTCGGCGGGCTTTCAGCACTCGGTGGTCGAAGTGAAAGACGGCAAGCCGTGCTATGCGGAGACGATTCTGCGGCCGATCTGCGAAAAGCATCATTGGGCGCTGGTCAGCACGAAGGATGGCGACGTATTCACGCCCGAGAACATCGCTACGTTCGACGCCTTTCTTTTTTACACGACCGAGGACCTGACCGCCCCCAACTCCGCCGACGGCAGCAAGCCGATGAGCAAAGAAGGGAAGAAGGCGTTTCTCGAAGCCATCAAGAACGGCAAAGGGTTTGTTGGATTTCATTGCGCCGCCGACACGTTCCATAGCCCGGGCGACCGAGCCGAATCGCAGTCGGTTGACCAGCGCGATCCCTACATTGCCATGCTCGGCGGCGAATTCATTGTCCACGGGTCCCAGCAACCGACGACGATGACGGTGGTTGATCCCAAGTTTCCCGGCGCCGACGCCTTGGGGCCAAACTTTACGATGAACGAGGAGTGGTATTCGCTGAAGAATTTCGCTGACGACTTGCATGTGCTCTTGGTCAACGAGACCAAGGACATGCACGACCAGTGCTACGAGCGTCCGCCCTATCCGGCTAGTTGGATTCGCAATTACGGCAAAGGGCGCGTGTTCTACACGTCGATGGGACACCGCGAAGACGTCTGGACGAGTCCGCAATTCCAGAGTCTGGTGGTCGGCGGCATAACGTGGGCGGTCGGCGACGCCGAAGCCAGCACGACGCCAAACATCGAGAGCGTGACGCCCAAGGCGAATGTCTTACCCCCGAAGTAGACCAACCGCTGGCCAGCAGCCGCCGGCGGAGGCGCCTTCAACGCCGCGAACGCCCGCGCATGGCAATACGATGAAGATACGCGCCTTGTCAACGACATTGGTCCTCGCATGGTCGGCGTGCCTTGGGGCCATGACTGCGACGGCGGAGAATTGGAGCCAGTTTCGCGGCGCGAGCTCAAACGGCGTCGCCCAGCAAGACAAGCTTCCCGTGGAGTGGGGACCCGACGCCCAAATCATGTGGAAGTCGGCCCTGGCCGGCATCGGTTGGTCGCAACCCATCGTCTGGGGAGACAAGATTTTCGTGACCACAGCCGAGTCGGATGGCCAGCCCAAGCCCAATCCCGAAAACAAAGGACCAGGCTTTGAAGGTTTTGCGGGGTTCCTCTCCAGCGGCGTCTTGAAACCGCCAGAGGCCAACTACCGCTGGAAAGTGCTCTGCCTCGACGCGGCGACGGGAAAGGTCGTCTGGGAACGGGTCGCCCGCGAAGGCCGACCCACGATGCAAATCCACGCCAACAATACCTATGCCACGGAAACGCCTGTGACCGACGGCGAGCGGCTGATCGCCTACTTCGGCATGACGGGCGTCTATTGCTACGACCTCGCCGGCAAGCTCCTGTGGTCCAAGGATCTCGGCGCCTACCCCATGCAGTTCGGTTGGGGCACGGGCAGCTCCCCGGTGCTTTTCGGCGACTCCGTCTATATCCAGTGCGACAACGATCATGCGTCCTTCCTCGTGGCCCTCAACAAGATGACGGGGGAAGAACGATGGCGAATCAAGCGCGACGAGAAATCCAACTGGTCGACGCCGTATCTCTGGAAGAACAAGCTCCGCACCGAGCTGATCGCGGCGGGCGGCGCCAAGATGCGCTCCTATGATCCCAACACCGGCGTCCTTTTGTGGGAAATGGCGGGCAGCGGCCGCACAGCCACCACGCCGGTCGGCGACGAGGAAATGCTCTATGTCGACTCTTACGATCGCCTGACGGGCGGCAGCGGCGTGTTGGCGGCGATCCGCCCGGGCGCCGAGGGCAAAATCTCGCCCGATGGAAAAGACACGAGCGATTCGCCCGTTGCGTGGAGCGTGCGACTCAACGGCTATCGCGTGGCGTCGCCGCTTTTGTACCAAGGCTGCCTGTACGTTCTGGAAAACCAGCTTGGCATCGTCCGCTGCCTCGACGCAAAATCCGGAGCCCAGCGATATCACAAGCGATTGCCAGGGGCGACGGGCTTTACGGCGTCTCCTGTGGCCGGCGACGGCAAGGTATACCTGGTGGACCAGAATTGCCGGACGACTGTCGTCGAGGCTGGCCCCGAGTTGCAAATCGTCGCCACAAACGATCTGAACGAAATGTGCTGGAGCTCCCCCGCCGTCGCTGGAGAAAAGCTGCTGATCCGGACCGTGGATCACCTCTACTCGATTGGCCGCAAATAGTTTGGCCCTCGTCGGCGATCGCACAGCCCCGCGTCAGGCGGCGACGGTCAGGCGCTCGAACTCCTGCACCCAGGCGGGAGTGTCGCGCAAATAAGCGACAATGTATTTGCGACGCGTGAAGTAATAGACAGCGTTCAGACCCTGCACCACCGCCGCCAGCGCGATGACCGTCCCGTAGATCGCGATGAGCAGCTCCCGGTAAAGACCGTCGAATCCCTCGCCCGAGCCGAGCGCCTCGACAATTCCCGGCGCCGTTTTCAGTTCAGCGGTCAACGCATCGCCGCCGGTGAAGAGAGTCCACAAGCAATACGCGGCAATCAACGTGAAGAGGCCAATCTGATTCCAACCCAGCAGATTGGCCGACGACGGATCGTACTGCAGCAGCCGCCTGCGCCCGCGAAATTCGTTAAAGGCCACGACGGCTAATCCGCCGGTAATGACGCAGCCGGAGAAGCTGAACACGGCCCACGGCGCAAAGAGCGCAGCGACCACGCCGGTCGTCCAACCGTTGCAGCCAGCCACGCGAGCCGCGTTGCGAACCCGTTTGGCCCGCCCCTGCGCAGCGCCAACTCCTGGCGCAGCTCCGGCGTTAGCGGTCCGTCTGCTGGGTTGTTTGCGGATGGCTCCACGACTGGCCGTCCATTGGAGGCAGTGGAGACGCGCAAGACCGGCGATGGCCTCCCAAGTGCATCGCCATTCAAGTGTACGTCGCCGCCGCCGCCCCTAAAAAGCCGGCGCCGGCGGCTAGCACTTTGCCACGACTGGGCAGACGCATGGGCCCAGCTTCTTCTCAAAAATAGTTGCTGAAAATGGCCGCGCACTGTGCTAACGTACAGGAATGACCAGGCAAACGACAAGCTGGCGGATATCGGCCATCGGCAATCACCCAGAGGGGAAAATGCGCACTGCGCGCCAGAGCGTCAGCCGGCGCGCCCAGAGCGTCAGCGACGGGAGGGCGCGATTTTGAGCCGTGGATTCATGACGGACAAAACGCACAAGCCGCCGACTATCGCTGTCGCGTCGGACTGTCGGACACCCGTATTCACAGCCCCGGCGCACGGCGCGGCAAGGCAAAATCAGGGGCTTCTGCGGCGGTTGATGTGGGACCCCTATCTCGCACGCAAAACCGCAAAACATCCCCGCCTACATGCTGGCGCCGGCGCCCCCACGCGCCCCAGCGTTAGCCGGCATCGTCTCGATGCCGCGTCGGGTGCGCCGCTCGAAGACCGCTGCTATCACGACAGCAATCACCTTGCCGAGCAACCATAACCGCCACTCAGACTACCCACTTTACTTTACCGGTAATCTTCCCAAATCCGATTTATTTCACGCAACGCGCAAAGCCGATGATGGTCCACAACGCCAATTCCCTACCCACAGTCTTTGTCTGGGGATGCCATCATGTTGCGTGGATGGATTCTTGCCGCCGTCGCCTCTGGCGCCTGTCTGTCAGCCAGCGCGCACGCTCACAGCAACGCGGAGTCTCGCTCAGCGATCGGCTCGGCCTGTTTCGCAAGTCCGCCCAGAAGCTGTCCAGCGACAGCGCCGATCCACAGCGACAGGGCGCGAAGCAACAGGGCGCAAAGCAACAGAGCCGCACAGCAACCCGACCAGCAGCAACTGGACGAGGAGCAATGGATCGAGGACGGCCAGGTGCAATTGGCGGCCGCCGAATTTCCCGGCAAGCCGAGCAACCCGGCTCGTTCGCCCCGCGACGTCGCGCAAAACTCGCCTGCTCCAAGGACACAAAACGGCGGACTGCTTTCAAACATGCACCTTCCCAGCTTCATCCCGCGGGTGTTCGGGCAGAACGACGACAACGCCGTCGAACCGCCGATGCCCTACGATTCAGACGAGCTCGAATCGCAGCGCCCGGCATCGCGCACCGCGGCCGGGCCCTCCAGCTCCCCACGACGCCAGTCAAATGCACAGGCCAATGGCGACTCGCAGCCTGTCAATCGCCGAGCCCCATCGAACAACCGAAGCGCTCCGTCGACCAACCGCAGCGGTCAGTCCGCCAACCGAGATGCGCAGCGCACGGAAGCGCCCGTCGCTCGGTCCAAGCCGCAGCCGCAAACGCTCCGCAGTTCGCCCAAAACCGACGGCCGGCGCAGCGAACTGGCCGAGGCCCTGTCCGGCTTGCGCGACTCCGATGGCGCCGCCAACCCCATCGCCAAGAAGCCCGCGGCTCGAAGCGACGCCGACGCAACTCCCAGTTACCTCCGCCGCGGGGCCAAGCCGCCAGTGACTAAGACAAAAAAATCTCCGCCAAGCTCGCCGCGAACGGCACCCCCATCGGCGCACACGTCCTCGGCCCGACGCTTAGACATCCGCGACGCCTTGCTCGGCAACGAAGACGCCGAGGACGACATCGCATCCATGGCGGCCGACGCCGCCGCCGAACCCGCGGAAGCCGCCAAGTCCGAACAGACGCCTCAAGCTCCACTTGCCGGAGTCGACGCAACGAGTTCGAAGGGTCAGCAGCTCGGCGGAGTGCCCGCCGAACCGGCGCCGAGCGCCGTGGAAGAACCGCCGACGCCCGTCGAGAAGCCAACGACGTCGTCGCCGGCGCCCGCCGCGACCAATCGCGACTGGCCCCAGAGCGCCGACCTGCGCTCCGGGCCCGACGTGCTCCTGAGCTGTCGCCAACCCGTAATCGTATCGAAGGTCGAAGGGCCGCAACGCATCGTCGTGGGCCAAACGGCGGAGTACAAGGTGACGCTCGAAAATCGTGGCGACGACGACGCCCGGGACCTGAAAGCCACCCTCGCGGTGCCGACCTCGGCCGAGGTCGTCGACGCGGCCGCCACCAGCGGCGTGGTCGAGCGCACCGCGGGCACCGCCGAGAACGGCGCCGCATCGATCAACTGGCAATTGAACGAGTTGCCCTCGCGCGCCTCGCAAACGCTCACCCTCCAGCTCGTGCCCCGGAGCGGTCAGCCGCTACAGTTGGGCGTCGAGTGGGCCCAGGCCGCGGTCGTCAGCCAGACGACCGTCGAGGTCCAGGAGCCCAAGCTACGCATGGACATCTCCGGCCCAGCCGAAGTGCTGTTCGGCAAGGCGCAGCGTTTCTCGCTGACGCTGGCTAATCCCGGCACGGGCGCGGCCGAGGACGTCAGCATCGACCTGACGCCGCCGGGCGGCGACAAAAACTCCGTGGTGCATCACCGCATCGGCGCATCGGCGCCCGGCGAATCGAAGAAAATCGAACTGGAGCTGACGGCCCGCGAGGCCGGTGATTTGAAGATTCAAGCCGCGGCCACTGCCGCCGGCGACCTGCATGCGGACGCGGTCAAGAGCGTGCTGTGCCGCAAGGCCGAATTGCAAATCGACTGGCGCGGCCCGGACAAGAACTTCGCCGGCGCCGTGGCGACCTACTTCTTCCGCGTGCGGAACCCGGGCACGGCACCGGCCGACCAGGTGTCGGTCACGATCGATTTGCCCAAGGGCGCCGAGTTGGTCGACGCCAGCGACGGGCACGCGTGGGACGCCGCCAAGAGCTCGGTCGTGTGGCAAACGGGCTCACTCGACGCCAGCCAAGAGCGGTTCGTCCAGCTCCGCTGCAAACTATCGCAGCCCGGCGTCAACCAGATGGCCATGACCGCGCGGACGGCCGCCGGCGACCTGAGCGACTCCAAGAGCGCACCGGTGACGATCGAAGCGCTGGCCGACCTCAAGCTCGAAGTGAGCGATCCCAAGGGCGTCGTCCCGGTGGGCGAAATGGCTATCTATGAAATCCACGTGCGCAACCGCGGGCTGACGGCGGCCCACGGCGTCAACGTCGTCGGCATGTTCTCCGAAGGCATCGACCCGTCGCAGGTCGAAGGCGGCCAGTACGTCATCCGCGACGGCCGGGTCTCGTTCCGCACGATCGACAGCCTGTCGGCCGGCGGCGAGGCGGTGTTCAAAATCCACGCCAAGGCCACCCAGCCCGGCACGCACATCTTCCGCGCCGAGGTGGTGTGCGACGACCTCGAGACCAAGCTCTCCGCCGAGGAGACCACGCGATTTTTCGTCGAAGAACAACGGTGGGCCGACGCCTCGGCCGCCTACGGTTCAGCAGGTGCGCCGACAACCAAATAGCACGCGACGCAGTGAGACGGGAGCCAATGGGCTAATCCCGCTGGTCCGCAAGGCGTCGACCAGCTATGCGAAGGCAGCCGACTACGGGGTGAGGGACGGTGGCAATCGGCGTGGGGCTGACGCCCCGCGTCGCCAAGGCCGCCAGCAATCGCACTCGCAACATCTCGCTGCCGCAAGCCACGCCGCCGGCCAGCGCGAGCGGAAACTTCTTCCCCAAGCCGAGTGCGGCGGCCGAAGTGACGACCATCTCGGCCAGGTCGCTGGCTGCCTGATCAACGATGCGATGGGCCGCCGCATCGCCAGTCGCAGCCACATCGAGCACAACCTCGGCCAGCCCGGCCATCGCGCGGCGCACGTCGCCGATCTTTTCCAAAGCGCCAAGCATCGCCCGCGGCTCGTCGATCTGGAGCCGCTGGCAAAGCGCGCCAGTCAGCTCCGTCGCCTCGCCGCGGCCGTCGGCCGCCCGCGCGGCGGCCACGAGCGCCTGGCGACCGAGCCAGTAGCCACTTCCCTCGTCGCCAAACCAGTACCCCCATCCGCCGACCACGTGGCGAGCCTTGCCGCGATCGGCCGCGATCGCCGCGGAGCCCGTGCCGACGATCAGCCCGACGCCCCAGCCTTCCGGGGTTCCCGCGGCAAGCACCGGCTCGGCGTCGTGTTCGACGAAGACCTGGTTGGCTACCGCGCTGGCCGTCACCCACGCGCAAAATTGCTGACGAACCTCTGGGCGTCCGGCGCCGGAGATCGCCAGGACGGCGCAATCGACGGCGCACGCCAGAAGGTTGGCGTCGCGCCATGCGGCGTCGACGGTTTCACTCAGATTGGCCAACGCCGTCGCCAGCCCCATGGCGCGGGGATTCGACGAAGCTCCTTTGCCGCGCCCGAGAACGATCGGCTCTCCCTTGGCGCCGAAGCGCGCCAGCCAAGCTTCCGTCTTAGTGCCGCCGCCGTCGATTCCCAGTGCCACCACGTCACGGGCCTCGCCGCCCGCGGCGCCGCCTCGCGAGGAGCCCGACGTGGCAGTCATGCCTGGCCGTTTTCCTTGGCGCCGCTTTCCAGCGCCCCGCGAAGGTGGCCATGGGCGGCCTGGAGCAAAGCGCGGGCCTTTTCGGGCGACTTGCCCAGCCGCTGGGCGACGATCGCCGTCTTGAGCTGCCCGTCGCACCGACGCAGGAGATTGGCCGCTTCGTCTTTCGACAGAGAAGTGAGCGTGCAAACAATCCGCTGGGCGCGCGCGGTGAGCTTGGTGTTGGTGGCCTGCAGGTCGACCATCAAGTTGCCGTACGTCTTGCCCATGCGCACCATGGCGCCGGTCGAGAGCATGTTGAGCACCATCTTGGTGGCGGTGCCGGCCTTCATGCGGGTTGAGCCGCTCAAGACTTCGGGCCCCACCACCACGGTAATGTTCACGTCGGTGCGCGAGCTTAAGAGGGCGTCGCGATTGCAGGTGAGACTGATGGTGCACGCCCCCTGGCTCTTGGCGTAATCAATGGCGCCCATCACATAGGGCGTTCGACCGCTCGTGGCGATGCCCACGAGTACGTCGTGGCTGCATAGGTCGATCTTGCGCAAGTCTTCGGCGGCCAGCTCCGGGGAGTCCTCGGCGCCCTCGACGGCGCGGAACATGGCGCCCTGCCCGCCAGCGATCAGGCCCACCACCTGGTCGGGATTCGAATTGAACGTCGGCGGACACTCCGCGGCATCGAGCACGCCGAGCCGCCCCGACGTTCCGGCGCCGGCATAGATTAGCCGGCCGCCGTGCAGCAAGCGATGGGCGATCACCTCAATGCCCTTGGCGATCGACTCGGCCTCGTGTGCGACCGCGGCCGCCACTTTGGCGTCTTCGGCGTTGATCAGCCGCACGATGCCCATCGGGCTGAGGCTGTCCAACTCCTCGGAGTCGGGGTTCCGGGCTTCGGTCGTCAGGTGCTCGAGCATAGAATCGATTCTAGTAACGCACTCGGCGGCTCGACAGATAAGGTGCGCGAAATTGATAAATGTCTGCGCTGGCCTGAATTCAGAGGTCCCGGCGACGGATATACTGGAGCCAACAAGCCGGTAATCACCCGGCAGTCTTGTTTTGACGGCTGACCTGCCAACGCCAACTTCTCTAAATCCGCAAGCGAATGTCTGTTTTTGCGGCGACGACTCCAGGGTTTCCGCTCAGCGCCGTCGACGCGGCGATCGTTGCCGGATATTTGCTCGCGATGCTTGGGCTGGGCACGTGGGTCGGCCGGGGGCAGAAGACGACCGTTGACTACTTTCTGGGCAATCGCTCGCTGCCGTGGTGGGCGGTGCTGTTGTCGATCGTCGCCACCGAGACGAGCACCGTCACATTCCTGAGCATTCCCGGGATGGCGTTTGCCGTCGGCGGGGACATGCGGTTTTTGCAGATCACGTTCGGGTACATCATCGGGCGACTTGTTGCGGTGTTTGTGCTGTTGCCGCTGTACTTCCGGGGCGAGCCTTTCACCGCCTACGAGGTGCTTCAGCGGCGATTTGGCACGACGTCGCGGCGCGCTACGTCGCTCGTGTTTCTGGTGACGCGCAACCTGGCCGACGCCTTGCGCCTCTTCTTATCGGCGCTCGTACTACAGGAAGCGGTGGGGCTGGACCTGCGATCGGCGGTGCTGGTGATCGGCGTCGTGACTCTGGCCTACACCTTTCTCGGCGGCGTCAAGTCGGTGATCTGGAATGATTGCCTGCAGTTCGTGATTTACATCTGCGGGGCGATCGTGGCCCTCGTGGCGATGATCCGAGCGCTGCCGGGCGGGTTGGACCAATTTCACCAGTTCGCACTGGAGCACGATAAGCTGCGGGTTTTCGATTTCGAGTGGAGCTTCTTTAAGCCGACCATGACGTTTTGGGCCGGGCTGATTGGCGGCGGGTTTTTGACGGCGGCGACTCATGGCGTCGATCAACTGACTGTGCAGCGCCTGCTCACCGCACGGAGCCAACGTTCGGCGGCCGTGGCGCTTGCGGCCAGCGGCGTAGTGGTGTGCCTGCAGTTTGCGCTGTTTCTGACGATCGGCGCTGCGCTGGCTGCTTTCTACGACGCATTTCCACCGCAGACGCCTTTTGGCGCCAATCAGAACGACCGCGTCTTCGCCCACTTCATCATCCATCAGTTGCCGCCGGGACTGGTGGGGATCACGTTGGCCGCGGTGTTCGCCGCGTCCATGACCACGCTTTCCGGGTCGCTCAACTCCTCGGCCACGGTGCTGGTCAACGACTTCGTGATTCCGCTCACACGCCGGGAACTGAGCCAACCTGCCCTCTTGCGGCTGTCGCGCTTCCTGACGGCGATGTTTGGGGCGCTTCAGATGAGCATCGCCCTGGCGACCTATCGACTCGGAGCCGAGGAGAGCATTGTCAATAGCGTGCTGCGAATCGCGTCGTTTACCAGCGGGCCGATGCTCGGCTTATATCTTCTGGGCGTCCTCACGCGCGTGCCCCAAAGGACTGCGCTAGGCGGTTTTTTTGGCGGTCTCGCCGTGGTCACGTACGTCTATGCCGAAACGGCAACCTACTGGCCATGGTACGCGGCGATCGGCGCGGCGACGACGTTCACGATTGGATGGGCGTTGGGATTAGCATTTCAGGGCGAGCGGGACGCGGGCGAGACCTCGCGCTAGGTGATGATGACTTCTTTGTTGCTGCACCGTTGGCGTTGGAACACTCGAGGCACGGTCCTGATCGCGGTCGTCTTGCTGCAGTTCGCGGCGATTGGAACTGCCACGGAACTGCCGGTCGTGCCGCCGGCGGAATTGGGGCTCAAGGGCGAGCAGCTCGAAAGGATCGACGGACTCGTGGCCAAAGACATCGAGGCGAGAAAACTCCCCGGGTGCGTCGTCGCCATCGGCCGTACGGGCGGAATCGGCTTTTTCAAGACCTATGGTCGGCGGCAGATCAAGCCCACCGAGGAGGAAATGACGCTCGACACCGTGTTCGACATGGCCTCGCTCACCAAGCCCACGGCCACGGCCACGAGCATCATGATTCTGGTGGAGCGCGGGCTCGTGCGGTTGCGCAACCCGGTCGCCGAGTACATCCCAGAGTTTGCCGAGAACGGCAAAGACCAAATCACGATCGAGCAGCTTCTCACCCATCAGAGCGGACTGGCGCCTGACAATCCGCTGAAGGATTACGAGGACGGCCCCGAGCGGGCGTGGGAGCGAGTCTACGCCCTGAAGCCGCAACAGACGCCGGGCACGAAGTTCGTTTATTCCGACGTCAACTTCATGGTGCTGGGGGAGGTGATTCGCCGCGTTACGGGATATGACGTGGCCGAGTTCGCCGCCGCCAACGTGTTCCGGCCGCTGGGGATGAACGAAACCATGTTCCGCCCCGGCGAGGTGCTGGCCCGGCGGGCGGCGCCCACCGAGCAGCGCGACGGCCATTGGCTGCGCGGCGAGGTGCACGACCCCCGCTCGGCGCTGCTGGGGGGCGTCGCGGGCCATGCCGGCTTGTTCTCGACGGCGGCCGACCTGGCCGTGTACTGCGACGCACTCCTGCGGGGCAGTCGGCCGGGCGTCGAGTCGCCTGGAATCATGAGTCGGGCCACACTGGCCGAGATGATCCGCCCGCGCAATATCCACGGCGACCGCCGGGCGCTCGGTTGGGACAACCTGACGAGCTTCTCGAGCAATCGCGGCGAGCTGTTCAGCCGCCGCGCGTTTGGGCACGGCGGGTTTACCGGTACGGCCATGTGGATTGATCCCGAGCTCGATCTGTTCGTCATCTTTCTTTCCAACCGCCTGCATCCTGACGGCCAGGGGTATGTCAATCCGCTGGCTGGGAAGATAGGCACGGTGGCGGCAGCGGCGATCGTTGGACCCAACCCGCTGGGAGGGGCGCCGGAAGCAAAGACGCAAGTTAGTGCTAGGCCCGCCGGCGAGGTGCACACCGGCATTGATGTATTGGAGCGAACAGGATTCATTCCGATCAAGGGTCGCCGAGTTGGGCTGATCACCAACCACACGGGCGTCGACAGTCACGGCAAGCGCACCATCGATCTCTTGCACGACGCTGAGAGCGTCGAGCTCGTGGCGATCTTCAGTCCCGAGCACGGCATCGCCGGGGCGCTTGATCATGATGGCATCGCCGACAGCCGCGATGAGAAGACTGGGGTACCCATTCTCAGTCTTTACGGCGACAGCCGTCGGCCCTCGGCAGAGCAACTTAAAGACATCGACGTGTTGGTGTTTGACATTCAAGATGTGGGCTCGCGGTATTACACGTACATGGCCACGATGAATTGGGCTATGGAGGAGGCTGGCAAGCTCCATAAGCGATTTGTGGTGCTCGATCGGCCGAACCCCATCGGCGGCGTCGCGGTCGAGGGGCCGGTGCGCGACGACGGGCGCGACTCGTTCGTCGCCTGCCACACGCTGCCGCTGCGACACGGGCTGACCGCCGGCGAACTGGCGACGATGTATCGGGCCGAGCGGAAGCTCGACGTCGATCTGACCGTGGTGCGCATGGAAAACTGGCGTCGTGGGGAGTATTTTGACGCCACCGGGCTGACATGGATCAACCCCTCGCCTAACATGCGGAGCCTGACCGAAGCGCTACTTGTACCCGGGCATTGGGTTGGTGGAATCTACCAACGTGTCGGTTGGCCGGGGGACCGATACGCCGTTCGAGATGCTTGGCGCCCCCTGGATTGACGGGCGGCAAATGGCGCGAGCCCTCAACGCGTCGGGGCTCAAGGGCATCGGCTTCGTGCCAATCGAATTCACGCCGACGGCGAGCAAGTTTGCGGGCGAGAAGTGCAGCGGCGTCAACTTCGTCGTGATCGACCGCGACGCGCTTGGAGCCCGCGGCGGTCGGGCTAGAAATTGCCTGCACGTTACGGCGATTGTATGGCGACAAATGGGACGTCGATAAGTTGGACACGCTGCTGGTGAACCGCAACGTGCTGGAAGCCATCCGCGGCGGGGCCGACCGGTCGGCGCTGGAGCCGATCATTCGGCCGGGGCTTGAGAAGTTCAAGGAGAGGCGGCGCGAGTTCTTGCTGTACCCGGAGTGAGCGTGGATTGGAAGATCGTAGCTCGGGCGGGGGTGGGATGCGCGGCGGCGCTGTGGGGAGTCGGCGCGCCAGCCGCTGAAGCGGCCTCGCCTGCCAGGGAAGTCGCCACATTGCTCGATGAGGCGAAGCCGCTCGATGAAACCTTTGACGTGGTGATCGCCGGGGGGACGACGGCGGCGCTGGCGGCGGCGGTTGCGGCGTGCGACGAGGGCGCGCGAGTGGCCCTCATCGAGCCGACTGATTGGCCGGGCGGGCAGCTTACTGCCAGCGGCGTGCCGGCGGTGGACGAAGCCTGGCACAAACTCGTCGATCCCAAGACGAAGGCCGTGCTGCTCGACGTCGCTGCGGTGGCCCGCGATCCGCGGAACATGTCGCCCCTGTTTCGCGATATGCTCGATCGCAGTGGCGTGGGCGGCGACGGCTGGGTCAGCCGGTTTTGCTTCGAGCCGAAGCTCTTTCTGGAAAAGGAGATTGAGCCGCTGCTCGCGGCGCGGCGGGCGCGGCTCACCCTGTTTCGCAATACAGTGGTCAAGCGCGTGGACGCCGACGGCGCCGCCATTACCTCGCTCACGCTGATTCAGCGCACTCCGCTGCCGGGCGTGGCGTGGGGCGGTTACGACCAGCTGCTGTCGGAAGACCTCGCCGATTGGTACGACCCACGGCCGTCCGGGCGATTCGATAAGCGCGTGTTCCGCATCGGCGCCTTGCGGAAAGGCGTCAACTCGGTCGTATTCATCGACGCCACCGAGTGGGGCGAGCTGCTCGCGCTGGCTGGCGCGCCGTACCTGCAGGGCGTTGAGAAGGTTGACGGCGAAACCGAGGGCGACGACCGCTGTGGCCAGTCGACCGTGTTCGGCTTCGTTGAGCAGTTGACCGCTGAGCCGGTGGTCGAGCCGCCGACCAACCACGCGGCGATCAATCTGGGCTATGGCGACTACGCCGACCGCCCCGATGCGTGGGCGCAGATTTGGACCTATCGCCGCATCCGCGGGCGGCAGCCGGGGCCGCATGTGGGCGATCTCAGTCTGCAGAATTGGGGTTACTCGCGGCGTCGCCAGGAAGGCGGCAACGATTACCCTTTTGGGTACCTGTTCAAATCGAAGGCCGACGCCGAGGCGGAGCGGGCCGATTGGCGCGGCGGCATCGACCTCGCCACGCTGGCCGGCGCCGAACAGCGGGCGCTCGCGTGGCACGAGTGGTTGAAGGCTCATGCCCCCGCGCCATTTAGACCCGAGCAGGTATCGCTGGCCCGAGGCGCGCTGGGTACAGGCCATGGACTTTCGAAGCTGCCGTACATCCGCGACACGCGGCGGTCGATCGGGCTCGAAGGATTTCTCCTGAAGGCCAGCGACCTCGGCGGACCGGCGAGCCAAAAAACGGGCACAGCGTTCCCCGATCGCGTGGCGCTGGGCGCCTACGCGGCGGACATTCACGCACTGGCCAACTGCATCTATCCGTCGTTTGCCGAGCATCCGGGCGACACCCTCCCCTTCTACATTCCGTTTCGCGCGCTCACCAACCGCAAGTACGGCAACCTGCTGGTCGCCGGCAAGACGATGGCCCAAACTTTCGTCGCTAATTCGGCGACGCGGCTGCATCCGATCGAGTGGTCCGCCGGCACGGCCGCGGGCGTGGCGGCGGCGGAGATGGCACGGTCGAAGTCCACCAGCGGCGAGTTACTCCAGCGGATTGACGAGTTACAATTGCGAGTGAAGGTCAAACAGCCGATCGATTGGAATTTCAACCCGTAACGAACTTGAGTTCCGTGCCGCCGACCGCTGCATCGCTTGTCGCCGAGCTCGCCGGCTGTCTTGGCGCCGACCGCGTGCTCACGGCGCCGGAGGACCTGGCCGTCTACGCTTACGATGGTACGGCCGCGCTGCGGCAGAACCCGGCGTGCGTCATCTTTCCCAAGACGACGGCTGAAGTGGCCGCGTGTGTGCGGGCGGCCCGGCAGTACAGGACGCCGATCGTGACCCGCGGTTCGGGCACGGGGCTGAGCGGCGGTAGCGTGCCGTCGGCGGGCTGCGTAGTGCTGTGCCTCACGCACATGGACCGAATTCTGGAGGTCGATCCGCGCAACCTGACGATCGAGGTCGAAGCCGGCGTCGTCACCCAAGCCGTCGACGAAGCGGCGGCGAAGTACGGACTTTTCTATCCGCCTGATCCGGGATCGCGGAAGATTTCCACGATCGGCGGCAATGTGGCGGAAAACTCCGGCGGCTTGCGCGGGCTGAAGTACGGCGTCACTCGCGACTATGTGCTGGGACTGGAGGCCGTGCTCGCCAGCGGCGACACGGTTTGGCTGGGCAACAAGTGCGTGAAGGATGTCGCCGGGTACAACCTCCGCGACCTGTTCATCGGCTCCGAGGGCACGCTGGGCATCGTCACGCGGGTGCTCTTGAAGCTCGTGCCGCAGCCCAAGGCGCGCAAGACGTTGCTGGCGTCGTTCACTTCGATCGAGGCCGCGGGCGATACGGTGTCGGACATCATCGCCGCCAAGATCATTCCCTGCACGCTCGAGTTTCTCGACCAGCAGACGATCCGCTGCGTTGAGGATTACGCCCACGTGGGTCTGCCGACGGACGCGGCAGCCATCCTGTTGATGGAAACCGACGGCCACCCAGTCGTCGTGGCAGAAGAAGCCGCGGCGATGGCAACGATTGCCGCGGCGCGCGGGGCGATCGAAGTGCGCACCGCGGCCGACGACGCCGAAGCCGGCCGGTTGGTGGCTGCCCGGCGCGGCGCCTTTTCCGCCCTGGCACGCGTCCGGCCGACGACCATCCTGGAAGACGTGACCGTGCCGCGGAGCGAGCTGGCGGGGATGGTCGGATTTATCGCGGCCTCCGCGGCGAAGCACGGGCTGTTGATCGGCACATTCGGACACATGGGCGACGGCAATCTGCACCCCACGTTTCTCACCGACGAGCGCGACGCCGACCAGATGCACCGCGTCGAGCTGGCCCTGCGGGAAATCGTTGACCGCACGCTGGCCGTCGGCGGCACCATCACCGGCGAGCACGGGGTTGGGCTGGCGAAGAAGCCGTTTCTGCGGAAGCAGTTGGGCGATCACAGTTATGAACTCCTGAAACTCGTAAAGCGCGCCCTCGATCCGGAAGGGTTGCTTAATCCCGGCAAGATTTTTGAGTGAGCCATGGCGGAGGGGATTAACCACAAAGACACGAAGGCACGAAGCAAGAAAGAATAAGCTGGTCATTCTTACTGCGACCTTTGTGCCTTTGTGCCTTCGTGGTTAATCCCGTTTCAACCTGACGAAGACGGTGTGAATTGGCGGACGCGAATCTTCTCCAGTCGCTGGACTACTCGGTGCTGCAGCAGTGCATGCATTGCGGGATGTGTCTGCCGACGTGTCCGACGTACGACGAGACCAAGCACGAACGGAGCAGTCCGCGCGGACGGATTCGGCTGATGCGCGAGGTCGCCGACGGGCGGCTCGACGTCACGGCAGCGTTTGCCGAGGAGATGTCGTACTGCCTCGGATGCCTGGCGTGCCAGACGGCCTGCCCGGCAGGGGTCGACTACGCGACGCTGTTGGAGGCCGGTCGCGGCGAGGTGGAAAGGCGCGGCGTGGTCGGCGGCCCGTGGCGGCGGTTCGTGCGGTGGTTGACGCTGGGCGTGATGTTCCGCCACCCATGGATGCTGCGGGCGTTCGGGTGGAAGATGTGGCTCTACCAGCGGCTTGGACTTCAGTGGCTCGTCCGGCATTCGGGCGTCATGCGTTTGATGCCGGAGCGGTTGCGTCGTCTGGAGACGATGACGCCCACGGTGCGGCCGCCGTTTTCGGACGCTCGGATTGCGGCTCGCGAGACGCCGGCGAATCCAACCTACCGCGTCGCGCTGCTCACGGGGTGCGTGCAGGACCTGCTCTACGCGCACATCAACCGGGCCACGGCCGACGTGCTGCTGGCCAACGGATGCGAAGTGGTGACGCCGCGGCGACAGTTTTGTTGTGGATCGCTGCACGCTCACAACGGCGAGTTGCAATGGGCGCGAGACCTGGCGAGAAAGAGTCTCGACGCCTTCGACCTCGACGAGCTGGATGCGATCATCACCAATGCGGGAGGGTGCGGGTCGCACCTCAAGAAGTATGGGGAGCTGCTCGAGGGCGATCCCGCGTACCGCGAGAAGGCGGCACGCTTGGGACCGCAAGGTGCGCGACGTGCATGAGTGGTTGTGCGAGATTGGGTTGCGGGCGCTGGACCGTGGGGATGAACCCCGCGGCTCGCTGGTCGTGACGTATGACGCTTCCTGCCATCTGCTGCACGGGCAGCGGGTGGCGCGGCAGCCGCTGGACCTGCTGCGGGCCATTCCTGGGGTGCGGCTGGTGGAGTTGCCGGAGGCGGATTGGTGCTGCGGCAGCGCGGGCGTGTACAGCATCACGCAGCCCGAGCAATCGGCGAAGCTGCTCAAGCGGAAGCTCGATCACATTGCCGAGACGGGCGCCACGGTTGTGGCCAGCGGCAATCCGGGGTGCCTCTTGCAGCTGGAGATGGGGATGCGGCGCGATGAGCGGTTCGCGGGCGTGCGGTGCTGCCACCCGGTGGAATTGTTGGCCGAGGCTTACCGGTCGGAATGACGGGGCCTTGAGTGCGGGCGCGCCTGGCTGGGTTTTGCGTTTTGGGACCAAGTAGGGGTCCCAGTTCTTTACTCCAAAACTCCTGCGTTCTCGTCGGCCCGGGCGGCGGGAACCCCGGGAAAAGCCGGGGCCATCAGGCGCGGCGGCGGGCAGGGCTCCACTCATTTTGATTTCTGGCGAACCGTGGTAGACGCAGCAATAGAGCGCGTCGCTGGCGCGGCTGGGCGGAGGCAGGGGTAAAGGGTGGCATGGGCATGGAATTAAGCTGGTAAACCGTTGGCGATGAAGCCCTAGGCGCGTCGGGCGCCAGCGTCGGGGACTCGGCGCGGCGATTGACCGAGGTTAGCAGAGGTCGTGGCCCATTTTCTACTCAAATCTGGCGAGGCGGTCGATTTTCCGTCGGGCGTCGTTAGTTCTTTTGAGCCAATGGGTTACAATGAGTAGGTTCTAGCTGAGGCGGCAATTCTGGGGCATTCGGCGATTTTTCGATACCAATTTGCCTGGCGGCGCGCCTAACTTCTCTATTCTCTTCACGCGGCGTTCATCTTGGCGATCGGCGGCACTGGTGGCGGGTTCGACTTCTCCACGACCGGACGGTTTAAGTCCCAGCCCGGGCTCGCTGGCGGCCGATCAGCGACGCGACGCCTTTGCGCGGCTGTTTGCCAAATACGACCGCTGGCTGTTCGGCTACCTGGTGACGCTGGTGGCCAATCCGGCCGACGCCGAAGAGGTGTTCCAGGAAGTGTGCGTCGTCGTTTGGCGCCTGTATGACCAGTTCGAGTTGGGTACCGACTTTGTGAAGTGGGTGAGCGTGATTGCCCACAACCAGGTGCGGAAGTTTCGCCGGGAATCGCGCCGCGGCGGTTTCCAACTCAGCGACGAGACCTGCGAGCGGCTGGCGGCTGACGCGGCCCGTGGGGCCGATCTGTTCGACTTCCGTCGCGAGGCGCTGCGCAAGTGCCTGGGTAAGCTCCCCAGCCGCGAACGGCAGCTCGTCGAGCGGTGCTACAACCATTCCTCAGCCAGCTTCAAGACAATCGCCGAGGACCTCGGCCGTCCGGTGAACACGGTCTACAAGGCGCTCAATCGCATCCGCCGGTCGCTGCATGAGTGCATCGATCGCACGCTAGCCGCGGAGGGATTGCGATGACGGGCGGCTGGACGACGGAACGATTGCTGGAAGCGGCGGGCCAGGCTTGCAACGGCACGCTGGGCGAGGCTGACGGCCGCGCGCTCGATGAGCTGCTGCGCGATGACGCGGCGGCGAGGCGCATTTACACCGACTACATGTGGCTGCATGCTTCTTTGTATTCCGACTCCGGTTCGTTGGCGGATGCGGGCGTCGCTTCACTCGCCGGCGCGGATGACGAGCTACAAAAAAGGGGACATTCTACTTTTCTGGACGCGGCTTCACGCGCCGGGGCGACAAGAAAAAGTAGAATGTCCCCTTTTTTGGCGGCTGCGGCGGCGTTGCTCGCGGTGGTTTCGAGTTGGGCCACGTACGCGGTCATGAAGGGCGGAGCCAGCGATGGGCGCCCAGTCGCTGAAGCGATCTCGCCGACGACCGCGCCGCTGGCCGACGCCGAGCGGGCGGTGGCGCGGATCACGGGCACCCACAACTGCGTGTGGCGAAACTCGTCCTCGGGCATCGCGTATGGCTCGCAGCTTTCCGCAGGACAACGAATTGAGCTCGAAGAGGGCCTGGCTGAGATCACTTTTGCCGACGGCGCGACCGTGCTCCTGGAAGGGCCAGCGACGTTCGACGTCGCCGCGTCGGACAAAGTCGCGCTGCGGATCGGTCGGCTAGCCGCAGTGGTGCCCGAACGGGCGCGCGGCTTCCGCGTTCATACGCAGACGCTCGACGTGTTCGACGTGGGCGCCGAGTTCGGCCTGGTGGCTCAAGAGTCCGGAGCGTCGGAGGTGCACGTGTTCAACGGGCCGGTGAAGGCCGACGTGTTGGACGCCGACGGCCGCGCCTTGCGGCGACTGGAGCTCAACAGCGCCGAGGCGGCCCGAATCAACCCGCTGTCGACCACCGTGCTCGAGTTCCCGGCCAACGATGCGATGTTCGTCCGCAATATCCTGCCCAGCTCCGGTCCGCACGACGGGCTGCTGGCCGAGGAAACATTTCGCTATCCCACCGGGCCGCTGGAGGCGCAGAACGGTGGATTCGGTTGGGCCGGACCGTGGTTCACCACGTCGGCCGACGAACAAGCGGGCCCCGACTCCAATCGCGTGCAGCCGGGCAGCCTGGCCGTCGAGGGGATCGTGCCGGTCGGCAATCACGCCGTGCTGGCCGCGCAGTACAACCGCATTCGGCGGCAACTGGCCACGAGCGTGGGCGGCGTGTTCGATGCGGCGGGCCTGGTGGAAAACCAGGACGAAGTACGGCTGGTGGGTCGCGACGGCACGGTCGTGTACCTGAGCTTCCTGCAACGTATTTCAAAGATCGACGACACCTTCTACGGCGTGGAACTGCACCGGGGCGACGGCAACCCCAACCGGGTGCTGTGCATCGGCAACAAGGCCGACGGAGCCGGGTACGGCGTCACCTCGAACGTAAACATTTACGGCGCCAAGAATTTGCCCTCCTTGGGGCAGGAATCCACCGACGTCAACTTTTTTGTGGTTAAAATCAGCTTTGGGGTCGAAAACCGCGACGTAGTCGAGGTGTTCCGCAATCCGCGGTCGCTCCGCGACGAGTCAGCATGCCGGCCCGATGCGGTGTTGCGGGGAAATTTTGCGTTCGATCGCATTAGCTTGGCTAACTTCGACGGCTCGAAAGTCCATGAGGTGGACGAAATCCGCGTGGGGACCCATTTTCTGGCGGTGACGGGGCGTTGGGGGAATAATCAGGGGCGGCTGCTGGAGCAGGTGACTTTTCAGGACGGGGCTCGCGGCAATCGGAGCTCTCGGCTGTCGGCTTTCGGCTCTCGGCCAGAAGGGGATCATTTCCTCGTCTGGCCGATAGCCGACGCCGACGGCCGACGGCTCTTCTCGGTTCAGTTAACTTTTTTGGGGGATGACTCCCGGAGGTAGCATCATGAAGCGAGTGTTGGGATTACTTATCGCCGCTGCGATCGCAGCTGCCCGCGTCGCGCAGATCGTGGTGGATGGGACGAAGGACGCCGCGTATGGCGGACCGGCGTTGGTGCTCATCGGCACTGACGGCGTCAATCCGTCAACGGCCGTGCAGACCGTGCAGACGCAGTTTGGCGACAACGAAACCGAGTGGGACGCCGGTTACGCCAAGATCGACGGCGGCAAGTTGTGCTTGATGTTGACGGGCAACCTGCAAACCAACTTCAACAAGCTCGAGATCTTCATCGACTCCAAGGCGGGCGGCCAGAGCGTGTTCGACAGCGCTGGCAACGATAGCGCCGAGCGGATGGACGGGCTGGTGTTCGACGCAGGATTTACGGCCGACTATCACATCATCGCGCGTCGCGGCTCGAGCAAGCTTGACCTCGACTTTGCCAATTTGGGAGCGCAGACATTTAACTTTTACGAGAACGTATTCGGCGGAACCGACTCTGGCTCTGGTAATACCGGCACCGGGGTTAACGCCTCGCCCATCGGCGTGGCCTACGATGGCAGCAACGCCGCCGGCGTTACCGGCGGCGATCAGGCGGCCGACCAGATGGCGGCGGCGGCGGTCAATACTGGCCTGGAGCTCTGCATTGCGCTATCGGACCTGGGTTATGCCGGCGGGCCGATCAACGTGATGGTCGGCCAGAACGGCGACGGCCACCACTTTTGGTCGAACCAGTTCCTGGGTGGCCTTCCGGCGCCCCAGGGCAATCTGGGCGGCGACGAGGCAGGCAACTTCACCATGGAGGGCGCCATCGACATGACGCACTTTGCGGGTAACCAGTACTTCACGCTCGTGCCGGAGCCGGCTTCGGCGGCGCTGTAGCGCTGGCGCTGATGGGATTGGCGGTGCGGCGTAGGTAGGGCATGGCAGGTCGCCACGGCGACTCGCTGCGGCGAGCTGACTTGCGCTGGGGATGGATCCCAAGGGTTCGCAACCGTTGGTGATTTGTCAGGCTAACAAGCCTGACCTACGGGGTTTTGGAGAAAGTGAACTTGGCTGCCGTCGCGCTGCCCGCCGCACCATGAGCGACGGGCAGGCGCGGAGCGGCGACATGGGCAATGCGCCTATACGGAAACTGGACGATGGGCGGGCATCCTCTGACGCGAGTTCAGAGGCGGCGCAATCCAACTCCTCCACGGCGCGATGGCGACCGGCGATTGGAAAGGGCGTTTGAAATGACAAGTAGGATTCGACCGCGTGCGCCGGGGCGGCGCGGCGCATTCACGTTGGTGGAGCTGTTGGTGGTGATCGCCATCATCGGCGTGCTGGTGTCACTGTTGTTGCCGGCCGTGCAGGCAGCGCGCGAGGCGGCGCGGCGGTCGCAGTGCGGCGAACAATTTGCACAACATCGGGCTTGCGGTCCTCAATTTTTCGGACGCCAAACAGCGGCTCCCCTACAGCATCGACATGTGGCCCGAAGAGAAAGATGAAAAAGACACATGGATCGGCCCGCCCAACGGCAAGATGGACCCCAGCAATGGTGGACCAGGATACAGTGGGCGTGGTTGGATCGTCGAAATCCTGCCGCAGATGGAGCAACAAGGCATGTACAACGCGATCATGGCCGGGCTGAAAACGACGAAAGGCAAAACGAATTGGACCCCGCCCAGAGGAGCCAACGGATATGGCATGGGCGCCCCGGAAATCCGTGAATATATAGACGATCCGCTGCCATGGCTGGCCTGCCCCAGTGATCCCAGCGCAGGCGTCAGCGATCTCTTGTTTCACTGGACGCCAATTCCTGTTGCTACGACGAGCTACAAAGGAGTGCTCGGCGACACGGTGGTCTGGTCGGAATTCACGTCCCATAAGGATGGCACTCTGCCCGATTGTCACAACAAGGCTTTTGGCTGCAACGGTTTGTTTTGGCGGACGGCATACTTTAAGCCCGTCAAGCTGAAGTCGATTACCGACGGCCAGAGCAACACCTTGATGATCGGCGAGTCAGTGGTTTCGCAGGACTTTCATGCGGCCGCTTATTTCGCAGACGGCGACTGGGCGAGCTGCAACGTGCCACTCAACTTCTTCCTGCTTAACCTTTCGGAGCAAGAGATCATTAACCAGTGGTATGAAATGCGCGGCTTTCGCAGCCTGCATCCAGGAGGTGCTCAATTTGCAATGGCTGACGGTTCGGCGCGTTTCATTCAGGAAGGAATAGACCACAAAACCTATCGGGCGTTGTCGACGCGAGACGGCGATGAAGTCGTGACCTTGCAATAGCGCGGCGGTATTTGCCGCCGTGATTCATGATGTCTGATTGCAATGCGATGATGACGGAGACCACGTGATGAGGAATCCGCTCGGCCTGTTGCGCTTGGCAACCATTGCGGCCGGACTTGCCGCCATGGGATGTGGGGGGCCGTACGATGCAACGGTTACAGGGACGATCAAGTTGAATAGTACGCCACTACCGCGCGGCACGGTCAAATACATTCCTGAACAAGGCGGCGCGAGCGTATGGGCTAATTGCCAGCGATGGATCGTACACGGTAATGACAGGCCATGAGGAAGGATTGAAATCGGGGCCTTATGTCGTGACAGTCGTCGCCAACGAAGCGTCAACTCCGAACCCAGAGCCGAGCCTGCCGCCAAAGCCGGGGAAGCCCATCACCCCCGCGTGGTACCGTGATGCACAATCGTCACCGTTGAAAAAAACTGTCGAATCGGGCGGCAACCAGATCGACTTGGAACTCTCGACCACCCCGCCGCCGGGGTGGAAGTCGCCCCGCGGCCGTCGGTAGCGCAAGGCCATGTAGCGCAAGACTCATGACTCACGCGCCGGCAGAGTTTTTGGGAACAGAGCGTTGATAAGCATCCTGGGAAACCGTGTTCGCCTCCGGCCGACTTCGCACGCGCCGCTGACGCCTGCCTGCCGCGACGGATTTCATACACGTCGTGGCTGCGGGCGGCGGCGATGCTGGCGCTGGCCGCCGGGATGATCGGCGCAGCGTCGTCGGCTCGCGCCGTCGACGTGTCGCAGCCGGCCATGCTGCAGATGTTCGAAGCTAAGTGGGATACGATCGAGGACCGCATGGCCGACATTTTTCAGGTCGGCTACGGCCAGATGTGGGCGCCGCCGCCGGAGCGGGCCGATCAGGGCAACCTGTCCGTGGGATACGACGTGTTCGATCGTTTCGACCTCGGCAAGCCGCGCAACGAAACATTGTACGGTACCGAGACGTCGCTGAAGACATTCGTCGACGCCGCCCACAATGCGAGCGTCAAGGTCTACACCGACTTCGTCCCCAATCACAACGGCTTCGGCAAGCCGAGCGATGCGACGTTCGTCGCCCAAGGCGGTTATCCGGGGTTTGTCTTCTCGGCGCCGGGCAAACCGTTGGGCGACTTTCACGACCCGTCGATCAGTTACCAGCAGGATACGATCAACGGCAGCTTGCTGGGGCTGATCGATATCGCTCAGGAGGAGAACATCCCGCTCATTCGCCAGCCGGTGGCGGCGGGCAACCCGGACAACATTCCCGCCGGCACGCTGTACAACAAGCCGGACCCGAACAATGCCCGATTTTATGTCGACACGGCATCGCCCGGGGTGACGCTGACGGACCCGGCGCTGGGCGGGCTCCTTTACGCGGCGCCAGTTCAACCCGGCCGACCCGCTGGCCGGCGACCCCGTAACGGAAAACGCCACCGGCCTGTTGATGCGCAACATGCAGTGGATGATCCAGACGGTCGGCGTCGACGGCTTCCGCATCGACGCGGCGCGGCACATGCCCACGTGGCTGTTCAATTACTTCGACAACGCGGTGTTTCGCGCTAGCCTGCAAACGAACTTCGACGGCACGATCAAGCCGATCTACATGTTCTCGGAGGTGGCCGACGGCAACGTGAACGCCGTGCAGCCGTACATCCGCCGGGACATCCCCAACAAGTACGGCATCGACCCCAGCGACAGCACGGTCGACGGCAATCGCGACGCGCTGGATTTCCCGTTGTTTTGCGCATGGTCGACAATCTGTCCAGCAATGGCGTTCAGAATAACTGGCACAACATCCACACCGCGAGCATTGACTCGAATGACAGGCCAGGCGGCTCCCAAGCGTGGCACAGCGACGGCAGCCAGGGCGTGTCGTTCGTCGACAGCCACGACGACCAAGCGGGCCAGCGGCCCTACCTGTACAAGGTCGCGTACGCCTACACGTTGATGAGGCCCGAAAACGCGCTGGTGTATCTGAACGCCAAGGAGTTCGGCGACGGTCGCGATTTTCCCAAGGACATTGGCGGGACGACCAACCCGATGAGCAACGACGGTTTGGGCGGAGTTTACGGCGACGCGATTACGCGGCTGGTCGAGATCCGCAACTCGCACGGCCGGGGCAACTACAAAGAGCGGTGGCTCGACGACGCCTTCAACCCCAATGGGTTTTCCAACATCTACATTTACGAACGCGAAAACTCCGCCATTGTGGGGCTGAACAGCCGGCTGGACTCGGGCTTCGACGAGCGCGTCGGGGTGCAGACGGGATTTGCCGCGGGCACGGTGCTCGTGGAGCTGACCGGCAACGCGACCAATGCCACGATCGACCCCAATAACGACATTCGCGACACGCTGCGCGTCGACGCCAACGGCAAGGTGACGATGCGCGTGCCGCGAAACAAGACCGGCTCGCTGGAACACGGGATGGGCTATGTGATCTACGGCGTAGCGCCGCCGCAGGGAACGTTGTCGCTGACCAACGTGGCAAGCGTGCTGGAGGGCGGCACGCCAACGCAGGCGACCAACGGCACGACCCGCCTAGCCGACATCGACGTGATCACTGCCAATTCCTTCAAAGTGCAACTGGCGACGACGCCCGTGACGCTGCCGGCGCCGTTCGGCGAAGCGACGCCGTACCGCGATTTCGAGGCCGACGGCGACCAAGCCGTGCTGCGGATCGACGGCGGCATGAACCTCAACAATCTCCCTGGCATCGACCGGACGAACCCCGCCGATATTTCCTACGCCTTCGAGGACTTCACCGACGTGCGCACGCCGGGGTACATCGACAACGGCATGGGCGTAAACATCGGCACGGGCACAGGTGCGTACGAGCAGACGATCGACGCCACGCAACTGACCGAGGGGCGCCACTACATTACGGCCCGGGCGTATCGCCGTCGCGCGGCGGTCGGGACGCCGGTGTTCACCGATTTCAAGCGTACCATTTACGTCGATCGCCTGCCGCCGGAAGCGGCCATCGTGAGCTTCGACCCGTTCGCGTCAGCTCCCGGCACATTGTCGAACCGGGACTTGATCGTGCGAAGCGTCGACGGCACGGCTGATTCGATGCATGTATTTCTCGACCTGGCGCCAAACCTGACCGACGATCAGATTCTGGCGATGGTCGGCGCCGGCAACGAGGCGGGATATTACGACCGCGATGCGTTTATCCGCGGCTTCACCGGCGTGCGGACGGGCAATCATACGGCGACGGTCGTTACGTTCGAGCCGACGGGCAACAAGAGCATCAAGCGGGTCGTCGGGATGTTCACCAACACGGGCCTTGGGGCGGGCTTTGGCGACATGACCGGCAACGGCGTGTACCAGGCCATCGACATCCGCAACTTCAGCTCTTCGTTCGAGGCCGTGTTGTACAGCCAGGGAAATCTCTTTAACGCGGCGGGAGACATCGACGGCGACGGAGAGGTAACGAATATCGATTTGCTGGCGCTGGGCGACGTGCTGGAGGCAGCGCCGCCCGGCGCGGGCGTGACGCAGGCCATCGCGGCCTACGACCAGCTGCTCGTGCACCGGGCCGACGTGAACGAAGACGGACAGACCAACGGCGCCGACGTGGCGGCGTTGTACGCAGGTTTTGGAGGGTCGGATTGGCTGCGGGATCTCGACGGCAACGGCATGGTGAACATGGCCGACGTGGAAACGATGATCACCGACATGGTTCGGACCAGCCATGCAGACTTCAATCTGGACCGAGTCGTGGACGGCGACGACTTACTGGCATGGCAAAGCGGTCTGGGCGCCGCCGACGCCCGGTTCGACCAGGGCGATGCGACGCTCGATGGGAACGTGACGGACGAAGATTTCGCCATGTGGAACGCGGACTTCGGGTTTGTCGGTCCGATGACCAGCGCCGTCGAAGCTTCGGCGAGCGTGCCGGAACCAGCGGGAGGGTTGTTGGGGCTGATGGGATTGGCGTTGTTGTTGTATGGGCGTCCAAGGAATAAGGCGTCTGCGAATTTCTTGACCACTAGTCGCGCAGCGCGCACGCAGCGCACTGGCGAGGCGAAAGACACTCTGAGGAGGGATGATGCGATGAAACGACACCTGACGGCATTGACGGCGGCGGCCGCGGTCCTAACGGCGGCGAGCGCCTGGGCGGTTCCCGTATTGGACGGCTCGAAGGACGCTGAGTATGGCGCGGCGCTCTCGGTGCAGAACACGAACACCCAGTTTGGCAACGGCACGAACGGCGATCCGGTTAACGGCGGCGGCGGATCGGAAATCGACGGCGTGTACGCCAAGGTGTCCGGCGACCGGTTGTATGTGATGATCACCGGCAATCTGGAAACCAATTTCAACAAGCTCGACATCTTCTTCGATTCGAAAAGCGGCGGCGTCAATACGATCGATGGGCTCGTTCAGCCTACGCAAGTCGACGGCTATTGCTGCAAGCTGCCGGACCCCGTGAATCTTCCGGATCCGACCACCGGGGCGCTGCAACGGATGAGCGGGCTGACTTTCGACGCGGACTTCAATGCAGACTATTATCTGACGATTACGCACGGCTTCGAAGGCAATATTGACGGAACGGGCGTGGGAACCAATGACGGTCTGAGGCTCTATGCCGCGAGTGCCCACTATGCCACGCTTTCGGACCCGGCCAATTCGGTGGTGGGCTCCAGCCAGTCGCTCGGCATCCAGCTTGCGCAGCGTGGATTGCCGCAGGTGTTGCGCGGCACGACGGCGGATTTCGACATCGACGGCGACGCCGATGGCGCCGACTTCCTCATTTGGCAACAGAACAACGGCGCCACGGGCGTCAACCGCCTGAGCGGCGACGCCAGCGGCAATGGAAACGTGGATGCCGAAGATCTAGGCACATGGAACGCGGCGTACGGCTTCGACCACGACACGGCTAGCTTCAACGCCAACTTCTTTGCGCCGCAAAGTCAGGGCATCGACAACTCGAATGTGCTGCTTGGCCCGACGCTGCCGGGGCTGACGCAAGGGCAATTAATCGACAAGACGTACGCCGCGGCGCATCCGGGGCTGACGCCGGAGTTGAATTTCGTGCAGGCGCCGACCTCGGCGGACAACACGGAAAATCGCCGCGATATGCTCAATACGATCGACCTGCGGATGGCCATCGACAACCGCAACACCGCTGGCGTGACCGGCAACGGCGACTACGCCATTCCGACGGACGATCCGAGTCGCGTCGATCCGGACATGCCCGGCAACCCCGCGGCGGTGACGACGGGCATCGAGTTCTCGATTCCGTTGACCGCGCTGGGCAACGCCGCTGGCACGAATATGAAGTTGATCGCCTTCGTCAACGGCGGCGGGCACGACTTCCTTGCTAATCAGGTTTCGGGCACTGGCATCTTGGCCGGCAACATCGGCGGATTGATGCCGGATTTCGAAATCGAGTTCAGCCCCAACGGCGAAAAGCAGTACGTGGTCATACCCAACCCGGCGGCGGTCGCGGCCTCAGGCGGCGTTCCTGAGCCGGGTGCCGCGGCGATGTTCGTCGTGGCGGCGCTGGGTTTGAGCGCGCGACGCCGGCGTTAGAGCCGCTGGGAGCGCAAGTGCGAAAACGAATCGTGGGGCGGCCGTGCGTTCGCCGGGGGGCAGCCGCGGTCGCCCCTTTTGTTTTCGTGGCCGGCGGCGGTTTGTCGTGAGCATGTCAGGGTGATCGGCGATGCAGCGTGAATTTCGACACATTTGGCGCGCGGCAGTCGGTTGGGCGTTGAGCCTGGCGGTCGGCATGAGCGCTGGGTGCAGGGAAAGCGCCTCGGCAATCGGCGGCGAGCAGGCCGAAGCTGCGCCCGCAAAACCGTCAGCCAGTGGCGACCGCGGCGTCGAGGATCAATCAGCCACAGCGACATGGGACGACGTCAAGCCGCTGGCGACCGTCCCTGCCTGGTCGGCCGATGCAGTGTTCTACCAGATCTTCCCCGAACGGTTCCGCAACGGCGATCCGGCGAACGACCCGACGCGCGAGTCGCTGGAGTTTCCCGAAGCCGTTCCCCAGTCGTGGAAAATCACGCCGTGGACCAGCGACTGGTATTCTCGCTCCGATTGGGAAAAGCAGCTCGGCGGCGACTTCTTCGAAAACGGGGTCTTCAACCGCCGCTACGGCGGCGACCTGCAGGGCGTGCTCGACAAGCTCGACTATCTCCAGCAGCTCGGCGTCAACGCTTTGTACTTCAATCCGGTGTTCTACGGCCGATCTCTCCACAAGTACGATGGCGCCTCGATGCACCACGTCGACCCGTATTTTGGGCCCGATCCCGCGGGCGACCTGAATTTGATCGCCCAGGAAACGAGCGACCCGAACACCTGGCAGTGGACGGCGGCCGACAAGCTGTTCCTCAAGCTGGTGGGCGAGCTGCACCGCCGCAAGATGCGGGTGATCATCGACGGGGTGTTCAACCACACGGGCCGCGACTTCTTCGCGTTCGCCGATTTGCGCCGCCAACAAGGGAAGTCGCCGTACCGCGACTGGTATGTGGTGCAGTATTTCGATGATCCCGATACGCCGGTGAATGAGTTTCGTTACCGGGGCTGGTGGGGCAACGACACGCTGCCGGAATTTGCCGACGCCAACGGCGGCAAGGACCTGCACCCGGGGCCCAAGCAGTACGTGATGGACATTACCCGGCGCTGGATGGACCCCGACGGCGACGGCAACCCCTCGGACGGCATCGACGGCTGGCGGCTCGACGTGGCCAACGAAGTGCCCCAGAAGTTCTGGCAGGACTGGCATGCCCTGGTCCGGCAGCTCAATCCGCAGGCCTACACCACGGCGGAATTCTGGCAGGACGCGCACGATTTCCTGCTCGAGGGCGGGTTCTCGGCCACGATGAACTACCACGCCTTCGCCTACCTGGCGAAGGGGTTTCTTGTGGACGGGCGGCTCAGTGCGCACGACTTTGGTCGCGAGCTCGAGCTGCGGCGCCAAGAGTACCCGTTGGCGATGCAGTACGCCCTGCAGAACCTCATCGACTCGCATGACACCGATCGGCTGGCGTCGATGATCGTCAACCGGCCGATTGATCGGCCCTACAAGGAGCCGGATCGGTTCGATTACGACACGCCGCCGTTTGTCACGCCGCGGTGGGATGAGCACTACCAGGTGCGGGCCCCCAACGCCGAGGAACGCAAGCTCCAACGGATGATCGTGCTCTTGCAGATGACGTCGCTGGGCGCCCCGATGGTGTATTACGGCGACGAAGTCGGCATGTGGGGCGGCGACGATCCGTGCGATCGCTGGCCGATGGTGTGGGACGACCTCAAGTTTGAGCTGCAACGGGGCGATCCGCGGAACCGGCCGCGCGAGCCCGACGCGGTGGCCGTCGATCACGAACTGCTGGATTTCTACCGCGACGCCATCGCGCTGCGCGCGACCGCGCCGAGCTGCGGCGGGGAAGTTGGGCGGCGGTGGCCAGCGACGACGAGGCCGAGTTCATCGCCTTCGAGCGACGACTTAACGACGATCGGTCGCTGGTAGCGCTTAACCGCGGCGAGAAGGCATTTTCGTGGAAGCTGCCGAAGAGCGCCGGCGCGGGCTGGGAACTCGCGTTGGCGACGACCGACGGAGTCGACCTCCAACGCGGCGACGGCGGTGCAGTCTTGTCCTTGCCGCCGCACTGCGGCGTCGTGCTGACGGGGCGATGACGTGAGCCATTGCGGTAGTCAATTCGCGTCCCCACTTGCTTGGCTTTTGGCGTCGCTGGCCATTTGCCAGGCGCTGGGCTGCGCCGAACTGGATTCTCGCCGGGTCATCAACCTCTGGCATCAAATGCGGCCTGAGGACCGCAAGGTTCTCGAGGCTCGTTGCGACGCCTATGAGGAGGCGCATCCGGACATTGTTGTTCACCGGCTCTACAAAGAAACCGAAGAGCTGCGCAGCGGCCTGGTGTCGGCGGTGCTCGCGGGGCGCGGACCGGAGGTCATTTACGGGCCCTCCGACGTGCTGGGTCTCTACCAGGCGATGGGCGCGCTGGCGGACATGTCGCCCTGGTTTTCGGCCGAGGACGAGCGGGCGTTTGACCCGCGGGCAATCATCCGACTCCCGGATCGCGACGACCCAAACAAAAGCCAACTGGCGTTCATCGGCGATCGTTTCGGCAATCACCTCGCACTGATTTACAATCGCAAGTACATCCCTCAACCGCCCAAGACCACTGCCGAATTGCTCAAGCTTGCCAAGGAAAACACCGTCGACGAAGACGGCGATGGCGCGCCCGATCGCTATGGCCTGGTGTGGAATTACACGGAGCCGTTCTTCGTTATTCCCTTTCTCACGGGCTACGGCGCCTGGGTGTTCAAGGAGCCGATCGATCCCGCGAGGCCCGCGACTGCGACGCTCGACTCGCCCGAAGCGGTGGCCGCGTACCGGTTCGTCGCGGCGTCCGCAGCGAGCACAAGGTGCTGCCGCGGTCCGCCGACTACGAGGTGGCGTCGGAGATGTTTCGCAGCGGCAAGGCGGCGATGATTTTCGACGGCGACTGGAGCTGGCAGGCCTACCTCTCGACGCCGGGCATCGATGCCGCGGTGGCAGAGCTGCCCTCGGTGAGCGAGACCGGCAAGCCGATGGGGTCGATGGTGGCGCCCAAGGGCTACAGCCTCAGCGCGTTCGCTCACGGGCAAGCGGCCCAGGACGCAATGGCGCTGATTCGCTATCTCACGAGCGAGGAAACGCAGCATGAGTTTCTCGCCTCAGCAACGCATTCTGCCCTCGCGGCTGGCCCTGCGCGACGATCCACTGGTGAAGCAGGACCCGGTCATGGCGACCTCCATCGCCCAGGCCGATCATGGCCGCGCTATGCCCACGGCCATCGAGATGCGGGCCGTGTGGGACGCCATGCGGCCGCCCTATCAACTGATGATGTCAGGCCAGCTCGACCCCGCCGAGGCCGCGCGCCGCATGCAGCGCGACGCCGAAAAGAAAATTGCGGCGTTGACGACCCCGGTCACGCCCGACAAGACGGCCCCCTTCGTGTACGTCACTGCGCTGGTCGCGATGACGGCGGCCGTTGTCTGGCAGCGCCGCAGCGTCGCCGACTTCTTCGCGGATCTGCGCCGCAACCGGATGGCCTACGCACTGGCGCTGCCCTCAATTGTGCTGATTTTTCTGACGGTGCTCTACCCGCTCGTTTACAACGTGGTACTGTCGTTTTCCAACATGTCGCTCACCAACCTGCGCGACTGGCAGATCGTCGGCGTGCGGAATTACACGTCGCTGGCCACGGGCGAGCAAGCGGCGGACTTTTGGCGCGTTTTTCAGAAGACGATCCTGTGGACCGCGATCAATGTCTTCTTCCACGTCACGCTCGGCGTGCTGCTGGCCGTGACGCTCAACGGTCCGGTGCGCGGCAAGAGCATATACCGCGTGCTCTTAATCATTCCCTGGGCCGTGCCGGCGTATATCACCGCACTCACATGGCGGGGAATGTTCGACGAGCAGTTCGGGGCAGTCAACCACGTGATTCGCTCGCTGGGTTGGCTCAACGCCTATCTGCCAGCATTCTTGAGGCTGGAGCCAGTCAATTGGCTCGGCCAGGCCACACCCGCGTTCGCGGCGTGCATTATCGCCAACGTGTGGTTGGGATTCCCATTTATGATGGTGATTGCCTTGGGCGGCCTGCAGGGCATTCCGGCCGAGCTGTACGAGGCGGCCCGCATCGACCGGGCGTCGCGCTGGCAGCAGTTTCGCACGATCACGCTGCCGATGCTCAAGCCGGTGCTCATCCCGGCAATTACGCTTGGGGCCGTGTGGACCTTCAATAACCTCAACGTGGTATGGCTGGTCTCCAACACCGGCGAGCCGGCGGACCAGACGCACATCCTGGTGTCGTACGTCTACAAGGCGGTGTTCAATCTGTATCGGTATGGCTACGGGGCGGCGCTGTCGATGGTGATCTTCGCAATCCTGCTGGTGTTTTCGCTGGTGTTCTTAAGTCGAACAAGAGCGACCGAAGCGGTGTATTGACGGAAGTGAGCAGCGGGCAGTAGGCAGTGGGCAGTAAGAAGGCTTGCATCCTAGCCGCCGGCGGCAGGCGGCGTTCAAACTTGCGTTGAGCTATGCGCGAACCACGCTACATCACGATCCTGCGCCACGTGGTGCTGCTGCTGTTCGTCGCGATCGCGCTGTGGCCGGTGCTCGACGTCGTGTCGATCTCGCTCCGGCCCGGCGATCGGCTGCGGACGACTCATTGGCAGTTGATTCCCGACGATTGGACGCTCGAGTCGTACAAGAAGCTGTTCACTGAACAGCCGTTTCTACGGTGGCTGGGCAACTCGCTTTTGGTGGCGACCGCCGTGACCGTAACCGGCGTGGCGCTGGCCTCGATAGGCGGCTACGCTTTCAGCCGGTTCAAGTTCGTCGGCCGGCAGGCGATGATGCTGTCGATTCTGACCACGCAGATGTTTCCCGCCACGATGCTGCTCTTGCCTCTGTATGTGATGATCGCCCGGCTGGGGTTGATCAACACCTACTTTGGCCTGTGCATTTTCTACGCGTCAACCGCCCTGCCCTTTTGCGTGTGGCAAATGAAAGGATTCTATGACACGATACCAGCGTCGCTCGAAGAGGCGGCCCGCATCGACGGGTGCAGCCCCTGGCAGGCGTTTCGCCGGGTGATCCTGCCGCTGGCCGTGCCGGGATTGGTGATCACGGCGCTGTTCAGCTTCATGAGCGCGTGGAGCGAGTACCTGGTGGCGGCCCAAATTCTGCAGGACCGCAACATGTTCACGCTGCCGCTGGGGCTGAAGAGTTTTCAGTCGAGCCTGTCGACGCAGTGGGGTCTGTACGCCGCGGCGTCGATCTTGGTGAGCCTGCCGGTGGTGGCCGTGTTTGTGCTGTTGAGTCGGTATCTTGTGTCGGGGTTGACCCTCGGATCTGTCAAGGAGTGACGAGTTGCGAGTTTCGAGTCAGGAGCTTCAAGATATCATGAAGAACTGTTGGAAGCCTCCGTACTCACGACTCGCAACTCATAACTCGTAACTGGGCTCGCATGGCCACCGTCTCCTTCAGTCACATCGATAAACGCTATCCCAACGGCTTTCATGCTGTGCGCGATCTCAACCTGGAGATTGCCGACGGCGAGTTTGTCGTACTGGTGGGCCCATCAGGGTGCGGCAAGAGCACGACCCTGCGGATGCTGGCCGGACTGGAGGAAATCACCGCCGGCGAGATTCGCATCGGCCCGCGACGGGTCAACGAGTTGGAGCCCGGCGACCGCGACATCGCCATGGTGTTTCAGAACTACGCCCTCTACCCCCACATGACGGTGCGGCAAAACCTGGCCTTCGGACTCAAGATGCGGCGCACGCCGAAGCCTGAGATTGAGCGGCGCACGCAGCAGGCGGCGGAGACCCTGGGGATCACGCCGCTGTTGGACCGCCGGCCGCGGGAACTCTCCGGCGGCCAGCGGCAGCGCGTGGCGCTGGGCCGGGCGATTGTGCGTCAACCGCAGGTGTTTCTCTTCGACGAGCCGCTCTCGAATCTCGACGCCAAGCTCCGCGTGCAGATGCGGGCCGAGATCGCCGCCCTGCACCGACGGCTCAAGACCACGATGATCTACGTGACGCACGACCAAGTCGAGGCGATGACGCTCGGCCAGCGGATCGTCATCATGGACGCCGGCGTCGTGCAGCAAGCCGACGCCCCGCTGGAGATATATCGCCGGCCGGCGAATAGGTTCGTCGCCGGCTTCATCGGCAGCCCGCCGATGAATTTCTTACGGGGCGAGTTCGAGGGCGGCGGCTTCCGATACGCCGGCGGCCGCATCGAACTGGGCAATGGCGCGGCAGGCCCGGGATGGCTCGGCTTCCGCGCCGAGGATTTGACGACCGGCGGCGACGGCCCAACGCTTGGGCCCGTCGAACTGGACGTTGTCGAGCAAATGGGCCACGAGTCGCTGGGCTACTTCCAATTGGCCGGCGTGCGCCACGCGATGCGCCTGCCCGCCGACGCCGGCCTCGCCCCCGGCGCCAAGATCGAGCCCCGTCTTCGCCGCGGCGCCTGGCACTTGTTCGCCGACGATGAGGCTGGGAGGCGCATCGAATGAGTCTCATACCGGATTAAGTCTATCCCTTCTCATCGACTAGCCGTTTTTCGCTCGTGCGGCACGGGTTCTCCCAGTGCGAGTAACGACGGACGCCGGCGCGAGTTTGAAAAACGACGCGTTGAATACTGGCGGAGCCAGTGGCAGGCGATCGGAGGCAAACTCGCGATCACCATTCAATCGCCGCCCCCTCGCCCACGAATGGGTTGGTGCGTTTCTCCCGGCCGATCGTTGTCGGCGGTCCATGCCCGGGGAGCACGATCGCGTCGTCGGCGAGCGTGAACAGCTTTTCGCGGATCGACGCCACGAGCGCCGCCGGGTCGCCGTCGCGAAAGTCCGTGCGGCCCACGCTGCCGGCGAACAGGACGTCGCCGCCCAGCACCAACGCGGGCGACAGCTGGCGAGCCACGAACACAACGTGCCCGCACGAGTGACCCGGCGTTTCCCACACCGTCCACTCCAGGCCGGCGAGGTTGAGCGTCTCGCCCTCGCCCACGGTGCGATCGGCGGGCGGGCTCGTGATCGGGATCCCGAAATCGGCCGAAAGATTCCCGACCGGATCCGTCAGCTTCGCCGCGTCGCCGGCGCCGATCAGCAGCGGGCAGTCGGGCCAGCGCTCCTTCAGGGCGCCGTTGCCAGCAATGTGGTCGGCGTGACCGTGGGTGTTCAGAATCGCCGCCGGGACCCACTTTGCCGCGTCGAGTTCCGCGAGAATCTGATCGGGCTCGAGGCCTGGATCGACGACAATGCAGTCATTCCGGCCCGGCACGGCGATAAGATAGGCGTTTTCTTCAAAGAGCGCCGAGGTTACAACCTTGATAACTGGGGTCGATTTTTCGGTCTGCATAGTTTCCCCTTTCCCTGCCGACGCGGGTTCAATACCATTCCGCGGCGATACCGCTCCCAGTCCGGCTGCAAGGGTTACGAGGACGCAGGCCGTGGCGCCCGTTGATTGTAATTGTTTCGCGCACCTGGAACGATAGTCTGGTAGGGCGCGAAGGCGGCGCAAGCTTTGACATGCAAGCCAGTGCGTCGGCTAGCGGCAAATTTCCATCGATCGGCGATGAATCGCCCATGCTATTAGGTCACCCCCAATGGCAGGAACGCCGTTTGCCGTACGCCGCTGAAAACCGATATGCCCAGCGCCGCGTAAGGAATCGCGTTGGCGCTGGATTAGAGAAATCAGGAGACATTGGGTCATGAGTTTCGCCATCGGACAAATAAGTCGTCGGGCACTGGGCGCCGTGCTGTCCGCGGGCCTGGCCTGGTCGGCGAGCCCCGCCTGGCGCAAGCGCCGGCCGGCACGGTGGAGCCAATCTACCGGACGGCCCGCGAGGAACCGGCGGCTGAGGTGGCCTCGCGCGTCACGCCCGAGACCACGTCGCAACCGGCGTTTGACCTCACCCAGCGGCCCGGCGAGCATCCGCTGATGCCGGCGCTGCGCGTGGCCAAAGACGGACTGGCATACATCGACCAGAACATCAAGGACTACCAGGCGATCTTGCTGAAGCAAGAGCGGATCAACGGCGAGCTGCAGGAGCGCGAAGTGGCGTTCGTCCAGATTCGCCATAAGCCGTTCAGCGTCCACATGTTCTTCCTGGCGCCCGTGCAAGGGCCGCGAGTGCGTGTACACCGAAGGCCCCAACGGAACCAAGGGCGTGCTCTCGGCGCGCGACGCCGGCCTGCGGCGCAAGTTCGGCGTGTGGGACCTCGATCCCGAAAGCACCCTCGCCATGAAGAACCAGAAGTACCCCATCATGAAGCTGGGCGTGCGCGAGCTTACCGCCGAGCTGATCACCGTGGCCACCAACGACGTGAACTTCGGCGAGTGCGAGGTCCAGACCAAGCAGACGGTGATGGGCGTCAAGGACGGCGCAAAGCGCCCGGTGACGCTCATCGAAGTGACGCATCCCACGCCGCGGCGCAACTTCCGCTTCTACAAGGCGCAGGTGTTCATCGACAACGAACTGCGCGTGCCGATCCGCTACGAGGCCTACCTGTGGCCGGAGAAGCCGGGCGAAGCGCCGCCGCTGGAGGAGTCGTACACCTATCTCAATCTGAAGGTGAACAACGGCTTCACCGACGCGGACTTCGACAAGACCAATCCTGAGTTGTTCAAGGATTAGCACGACTTGCGAGTCCCATCGACGGGAGGGCGAGGCTCCCGCCGAGCCAGCCATCGTGAAAGGGGCGCCTAGCTCAGCAGGAGCTTCGCCCTCCCGATTGTTGCGGCGCAACTTTTTTGGAACGTCTTCGGCGAGCCAAAAAGTCCAATACTCGCGGCCCAACCTCGCCCAATCGGGGCGAATTCACGATTCGGCCGGCGAGTTTTGGAGCGAAAAACAGGGAGACGCGTTTTTAGCTCCAAAACCCTGAGTTTTGCGCGTCGTCGATCCGATTTCTGGCGGCATTTGTCGACTCCGATTCCCTCGGCGCCGGTCAAAACCAGGGTGGGTTTTGAACAAATGTTGCGGCGTCGGGCGGTGTGCGCAGCGGCGGCGCAGCCAGCCTGGAAAGGCTGACCTACGGGGGTCGAATTATCAAAGAACGGCGTCTAGGCGTCAATATACAGGAGTATATCATGGCATAGGTCGTGGCCCATTTTCAAGCGAAATCTTTGTTCATTGGAGAATAGTTTGTGGTGAAATGTATGTTGACTGAGTGGCCAGCAGGGGAGGAATTGTTCGCTCGTCTTCCGCAAGCTCGACGGGGGGGTTATCGTGCACGACCATACGCCGCGGTTGATGGAGTGAAGCAATGAAGTGCGTCGGCGGCCCAAGTTGGCACCACGCCTGATGTGCGAAGACGCCAAACAAGGACACGCGCGATTGGGCCTGGAATACACCCGCGACAGTGTGTGTCCGAACGCGGGTAGATGCCTGATTCCCGTCCCCTATTTCTCAAGGCCTCGTCGTTAAGGTCTTGGACGCGATCCTGGCAATTGCTAAACTCGTGACCTATACTAGTCATTAGGTAAGCCATGGCGAGCGGCCAAACCCCGAAATTCAGTTCTCCACCCGTCATTGAGACGGTGATGGGCGTAGAGTTCGTCCCGATTGAAGGCTGGAGCATTCCGCATTTCGGGCTCTTCTGGGAGCGCCTTCGCAGTCGGCTTCCGCGCGTTGAAGTTCACCCGCCCATCGCTTCGTTGGTTGAGACTGTAGGTCAGCTAGCGCCTCAGCCAGGAACCCGCATTGAGTTTGCGCAACCGGGTGAAGTTCGCTGCTGGTTCTTAAATGCTGATGGATCTCATCTCGTACAAATACAGAATGATCGCCTCATATTTAATTGGCGAAAGAGAGGGAATGAAGCATATCCGGGATTTGAAGAAGTTGTGCGACCCAGTTTTGTTGATTATTGGTCATCGTTCATCGACTTTGTCAGTAGCGAGCGATTGCCAGAACCGAAAGTGATCCAATGTGAGCTTTCATATGTAAATCACATACATAAGGGAGAGGGGTGGTCAACGATTTGCGAGTGGCGTGATGTCTTTGGCGTAATCGCATCGCCGGATAACGCCGTGCTACTCCACAATCCTGAGTCCGTGGCTTTCAGCTGCGCTTATTTGCTTCCGGAAAATCGGGGACGTTTGCGCGTTGAAGCCAAGCATGCGGTGCGAAAGCAAGATGGCGAGGAAACGATCGCACTAAGTGTTGTTTCGCGAGGTCGACCAGATTCGTCGACCTTGGATGCGATATTAGATTGGTTTGACGTTGGCAGGAACTGGGTCGTCCAAGGTTTTGCTGACATCACGACTGAAGCGATGCACAAACGTTGGGGGCGGCAACGATGAGTGATCGAACAACAACCTACGAGGGATATAGGGACTTCGTTTCTGCACCATTCAATTACGTAACAAGTCCCCCTTACGCAGAATGCGTGGTTGCCGATCGAGTCTTACAGCAGACGATTCACAATGTCTGTGATTACTCGCAACGATATCATGTCCCTATTGAATCGTGGCAAGCACGTTGGCTTACGTCCGACCTGTCGAAATTGTATCTAACCCGGAAGCTTTCCGGTGATTGGGATGAGAGCGGCGCTTTGCCTCCCAATGAAAGGGCTATTGACGAAGCGCAATTTGTGATATCACAACTTGCAAATATTGATTTTCGCCCAACTCATATTGACCCCTCGTCAAACGAAGGCATTTGCATTTCTTTCCGCAATGGTAAGCGATATGCGGATGTTGAATGCTTCAATAGTGGGGAGATTTTCGCCGTTACATCGCACGATGACGGAGATACGAAAGTTTGGCCCGTTGGCGGCGATGAACTAAACGCCACGATTAAATCAATCTACGGCTTCATCAACAGCTAATCATCCGTGGCGTGGCGACTCTCCTGTCCTCGTCGACAATGGCTATATCACTTACTCTGTAAGTGGGTATGGCACGGCGACCGTCCCCCGTGCATGCACGGAATGGCAGGGCTGCCTGTGCTGAGTTCGCCGACAACGAATGGTTGTACATGCGTTGCTTCAGCGATTGGATCGACGAGAAGCGGTTCTTGCGACCGGCGGGCCTGCGACCTCCCGATCAATCTGCAAATCGTAGCGGGCTTGCTGGTCGTTGCTGGCATGCGTTGATGCCCGAACCAGGCAGCTTGGGAAAAAAGCCGCACCTTTGCAAAGGAATAGTAAAAGTCAGAGCGAGGCTCTTACCCAAGCCACATAACGGATTCGAGTTCAAAGTTGAACATCACCCTGAGATAAAGCAACATCTCTTCTGTAATTTGGCGGTTTGATTTGGGGGCGGATCAGTAGGTTTCCATGGAGAGATAGGATCGGTTGGTTTCCCAGTCTTCGCTGATTTCCATGAGGACGGCGGTGACGAGTCGCAGGGCGCTGTGCTCGTTGGGGAACAGCGTGGCGACTCGGGTGCGGCGTTTGATCTCTTTGTTGATGCGTTCCAGCGAATTGGTGGTTCGCAGCTTGCGGCGATGGGCCGCGGGCAGACTGAGCACGGTGAGCGATTCAGGGACGTTCGCCTCCAGCCAGGCGGCCAGCTTGGGCGCCGCCGAGGCGTACTTCGTAACGAGCTGAGCGAGTCGTCGGTCGGCCTCGGCTCGATCGCCGGCGTCCAGGACGCTGCGCAGATCGCGGGCGACCTCGCTCCGCATCGCCAGCGTGGGAACGTAGTGCAGGGCGTTTTGAGCCAGGTGGAACTGGCAGCGTTGCCACGGCACGCCGGCGAACCGCGCCTCGCGGGCGGCTTCCAGCCCGGCGTGATCGTCGCTGACGATGTACCGCACGCCGTGCAGGCCGCGGTCCTGCAGCGAGGCCAGGAACTCGCGCCAGTGGACTTCGGCCTCCGACAGCGAGACGCTCACGCCGAGAATGGATCTCCCTCCTTCGGGCGTGACGCCGATGGCGACCAGCACGGCGCAGGAGACGACCGCTCCGCCGTGGCGAATCTTCTCGTAGCGGGCGTCGAGGATCAGATACGGCGTCTCGCCCAGCGGGCGGTTCCGCCAGGCCGCCAGTTCCTCGTCGAGCAAGGCCGCGGCGCGGCTCACCTGGACGCTGCTGACGTCCAGCCCGCACAGTTCCTGGGTGATGGCGGCGACCTTGCGCGTGGAGACGCCCTGGACGTACATCTCGGCCACGGCCAGCTTGAGGGCCCGTTCGCTCCGCTCGCCCCGCTCCAAGACGGTGGGGTAAAACTCGACGCCGCGCGTCTGCGGGACTTGAAGCTCAAGCTTCCCGAGCCGGCTGGCGACCGTCTTGGGCTTAAAGCCGTTGGCGTGGCCGCGACGCTCGCGGGTGCGCTCGTAGGGTCCGGCTCTCAGGGCTTCGCTGCGCTGGAGCTTCATGGCTTCGTTCAGCAGAATCTCCATGGCCTGAGACATGCCTCCGAAGCCGTGGTCGGCGAGCAGTTGGACGATCGCGTCGAGTTCGGTAGATTGCGTCTGGCGGGTCATGCGTGCTTCCTTTCATTGCTTAGAGCACAACGAATAGGAAACCGTCTTGGCCCGTCCCTTTCAAGCCGCTCGCCACGCGAGGCGATCGCTTCCGCTACGGTCGCTGCGCTCCCTGCGCTCCAGCGATCGCCTCGCGTGGCTTTTACAGAACAAATGATGCACTAACCACCCTGAAGACCATAATTTTCAACATTGTGAGATCCGGGTGTACAAAGATGGCATGCGGGTTGATAAGAAGAAACTTCCGAATGACGTAAAGAAGTACTACCAGAATGAGATGAAAAAAGTCGTGAAGCTCGCCATTAGGCCAGAGCTTGCCACGGAAGCGCGACGTCCTTGAAGCAGTTTCCAATTCGCGAATGCCCGGCGTGGCGTCCGCGTTGGGGTATGAAATTCATGGGCTTCGCTGCCCAGGTTGCGCCGCGAGGCGCGGCGACCCGGGCCTGGAACATGTAACCGCGTTGCGGTACAGAGATGGACGGGCGAGTTCACCACCGAATTATTGGAGCTGTTATGGGTGCTGGAAGCGACGATCGCCGAGTATCCGCGTCAGGCCGCCTTGCTGGCGATGGTGGCGAAGAAGGCGACGATTCCGGTGTGGATGCGAAAACCGAAGTAGATAAAGCTGGTTTCAAAACTGCTTCGGAAGGGGGTCAGGCACAATTTGCTCCGGGGACTCCGCAAATTGAGCCAGACCCCGGCAGTTGTGAAGAAGCGCTGGATGAGGAGGGGGGTTGTTTTACCGAGGCGGAGTTATTCGCCCTAGGGTTGCTCCCCGTGCCCGCATGGGCCCGCAAGCCGCCGCGCAGAGCGGGGCGGGGGCTATTTGACGGTGAGGAATAAATGAGGGGGCTCGCATGCCCACGCGGACGAGGGCATGGCACACGTCACGCCGCCGACTATTTGGCAATCCGTCGTTCGGCAACCACCCCTCCCTATCGCTGCGCGACCTCTACCGCCTGCGCTCGGTCGCCGCTGGCGACCGCGCTCGTTGGTCCCGTCCCCGTCGAGGGGAGGGGACCGGAGGGGAAGCGACGTCACAATGTGTCCGGATCAAGCGGTTCGCACTGGCCGCGTCGATCGCTTTCGAGGACGTCGGTCACCAACTGTTGAAGCTTGTCGGCATTGCCCGCCGTTGAATTCAGCCATCGCTCGTCTTCTTCAAGCTCGTGCAGAAGCAGCCGGGCCAGCAAGTCCTGGCGATCGTCGGGAAGCTGCTGCAAGCGCTCGATGGCGTGTTCTAGCGACTTTGTCATAAGATGAATTATAGCATGCGCTAAGCCGCGAGCGGCTAGCCGCGCGGCTTCGGCGGCTTTTTGCCGTACTTGGCTTCGTATTGAGCTGCGAAGCGGTCTTCCAGCTCGGGGTGGCAGAGGAAGCATTGCGAGTCGGGGCGCTCGTGCTTTGCGCACCAGTCGCCCTTGCGCTGATATTCGGCGGCCAGTTTGCTGTTGCACAGCGCACAGACCTTCTCCGGAACGCCGTGCTCGTCGCACCACCACTCGCCGTGGACGTGGCCCGGTTCGCCCTGTTCGTGGTCGTTGTCGGCCGTCGGGGTAATGTCAATCGGCTCTCCCGCCTTCTGACAGCCGCCGGCGACGCCGAAAGCCAACATCGCCGCCGGCACGACGGCCGCGGCCCAGATTTGAAACTTCGTTTTCATTGCACATTCCTCCTTGTTTGAAAGTTCGGAACTCTAACAACACCGCCTCCGGAGAAGGGGACAGGCACATTTTGCTCCGCGGACTGCGCAAAATGAGCCAGTCCCCGGCGGTTTTGTTCCTCAAGCCACAGCGCCCGTCAGTTCGATCTCCGGGCGCGGTCGATCCGTGACCACGCGCTGGTCGGAGGTTGCCGACGGGCGATTGAAAATCAGATACAGCACTCGCAATACCAGCAGCGACATGATCATCGCGCCGATCACGCCGCCGATGACCACCGTGGCCAGCGGGCGCTGCACCTCGGCGCCCATGCCGTCGCTGAGGGCCATCGGCAAGAAGCCGAGGCTGGCCACGAGCGTGGTCATCAGCACCGGCCGCAGGCGCGTGATCGGCCGCTTGCGTGACGGCTTCGTCCAGCGCCAGTCCCTTCTGACGAAGCTGACGGATGTAGGAGACCAGGATCATGTCGTCGAGCACGGCCACGCCGCGACATGGCGATGAAGCCGACGCCCGCGGAGATCGAGAACGGCATGTCGCGCAGCCACAGGGCGAAGATGCCGCCGACCCAGGCGAACGGCACGCCGGTGAACACCCGCAGCGCATCGACCACGTTGCGGTAGGTCAAGTACAGCAGGCCGAAGATCAGCACCAGCGCGAGGGGCACGACGATCAGCAGCCGGGCGCGGGCGCGCTGGAGGTGCTCGAACTGGCCGCCGTACTCCAGGCGGTAACGGCCCGAGGGCAGCGATACCTGGTCGGCAATCGCCGCCTGCGCCTCGGCGACGAAGCTGCCCATGTCGCGGCCGCGCACGTTGGCCGTGACGGTGATCCGCCGCTGGCCCCACTCGCGCGTGATCGTCGACGGGCCCTCGACGACCTGCGATCGTCGCCAGCCGCGACAGCGGAATCCGCTCGCCGGTGGGCGTGGCCACGAGCATGGCGCCGATGGCCTGCGGGCTGGCTCGAAACCGCTCCGGCAGCCGCACGACGAGCGGAAACCGCAGTTGCCCCTCGACCACCTCGCCCAGCGGCTTGCTGCCGACCGACTTCGACCAGGTCGAGCACGGTCTGGGCCGAGACGCCGTAGCGGGCGATCTGGTCCTGCTTGACCTTGATCTGCAGCATCGGCTGGCCGGTGATCTGCTCGACGGCGACGTCGGCGGCGCCGTGAATCGAGTTCAGCACCGTTTCGATCTCGGCGGCCTTCTCGACCAGCACGTCGAAGTCGTCGCCGAAGAGCTTGACGCCCACGTCGGCGCGCACGCCGGAGACCATTTCGTTGATCCGCATTTCGATCGGCTGCGTGAAGGCGAGTTTCTGCCCCGGCATGTCGCGGAGCGTCTTGTCGAACAGTTCGGTGAACTCGGCCTGCGTGCGTGGCCTTCTTCCACTGGCTCGCGCGGCTTGAGGGTGATGAAGATGTCGGTCAGCTCGACGCCCATCGGGTCGGTGGCCACCTCGGCCGATGCCGATGCGGCTCCAGACGTGCTCCACCTCGTCGGGGAACTCGGCGAGGATCACCTGCTCCATCCGCGTGTTGTAGCGGATCGACTCGTCGAGGTCGGTTCCCGCCAGCCGCACCACGCCGATGGCGATCGGCGCCCTCGGACAGCCGGGGCACGAACTCGCGAGCCCAGGTGCGGGGCGATCATGCCGAAGGCGACGATCAGCACGCTGACCGCGAAGCCGACCACCGCGGCCTTGTGGTTCATGGCAAATTGCAGCACCGGCCGGTGGATCGCGTGGGCGATCCGCATCAGCAGCGGCTCGCGCTCTTCGATCCTGCTGCGGCAGCAACAGGCTGGCCAGCACCGGCATCAGCGTCAGCGACAGGACCATCGAGCCGACCAGGGCGAAGATGACCGTCAGCGCCATCGGCCGGAACAGCTTGCCTTCGACGCCTTCGAGCGTGAGGATCGGCAGGTAGACGATCATGATGATCAGCTCGCCGAACATCGTCGGCTTGCGGACCTCGACGGCGGCGTCGCGGATGATCTCCAGACGAGCTGCGACCGCTCGAACCGTCGTGAGCCAGGTGGCGGACGCAGTTTTCGATCATCACCACCGAGCTGTCGACGACCATGCCGAAGTCGATGGCGCCCAGGCTCAAGCAGGCTGGCCGCGATGCCGAACTCGCAGCATGCCCGCGAAGGCGAACAGCATCGACAGCGGAATGGCCAGCGGCCACGATCAGCGCCGCCCGCAGATTGCCGAGGAAGACGAACAGCACGGCGACGACCAGCAGGCCGCCCTCGAACAGGTTGTTTCGCACGGTGTCGATGACATGGTCGACCAGTTCGCGTGCGGTCGTAGACCGGCTTTGACCTGCACGTTGGGCGGCAGCGAGCTTTCGATCGACTTGAGCTTGTCCTTCATCGCCCAGGTGACGTCGTGGCTGTTCTCGCCCATGAGCATGAAGCCCAGGCCGAGCACGACTTCGCCCTGTCCGTCGGCGGTGACGGCGCCGCGGCGGATTTCGTGGCCGATGGCGACCTCGGCGACGTCGGCGACGCGGATCGGCACGCCGTCCTTGGCGCGTGATCGACGATCTGGCGGATCTGCTCCAACTCGGTCGTGCGGCCGAGGCCCTGGACCAAGCAGCATCCGCCCTCCTGGCTGATGTTGCCGCCGCCGACGTTGAGGTTGTTCTTGCGGACGGCCTCGACCACTTCGTTGAAGGTCAGGCCGTGCTTGATGAGCTTCTCGGGGTCGATGCGGACCTGGTACTGCTTTTCGTAGCCGCCCCAGGTGTTGATCTCGGCCACGCCGGGCACGGTGCGCATGGGCGGCTTGATCACCCAGTCGTGGATGGTGCGCAGTTCGGTGACATCGTCGCCCTTGCCCCGTCACGATGTAGTGGAACACTTCGCCCAGGCCCGTGGACACCGGCCCCATTTTGGGCGAGGCAATTCCGGCGGGCAGGTCGACCGTGGCCAGCCGCTCGTTGATCAGTTGGCGGGCGAAGTAGATGTCGGTGCCGTCCTCGAACATCACCACGACCTGCGACAGGCCGAACTTGGAGATCGACCGCACCTGCTCCAGGCCCGGCAAGCCGCTGATGGCCTGCTCGATGGGGAAGGTGATCTGCCGCTCGACCTCCTCCGGCGCCAGCGCCGGCGCGATCGGTGTTGATCTGCACCTGCACCGGCGTGGTGTCGGGGAAGGCGTCGATGTCGATGTACTGCAATGCCGCGCCGCCCCCGACCGCCGCTAGCGCGACCGCCGCGATGACGATCACCCGGTGGCGGAGCGAGAAGTCGATGATGCGGTTGAGAAAGTCCATGGAAGTTAATCCGATCCTGTCCCCGACCCTTTATGGGGAGGGTTAGGGAGGGGTGAAAGCGCCCGAACAGATCGTTCCATCAATCGTGCCCCCCTCCCCATCGCTTCGCGAGCGGTAGCACCTGCGCTCGGGCGACTTCGGGGCGCCCGTGCTCGGTGCTCCCATCCCCGCCGAGGGGGAGGGAACCGGAGGACCACTTTTTGGTCACTTCTGGCAACACCCGCACCCGGCGCCGAGGTTACTGCGCAACAGTTGGGCCATCAGCACCGAGCTGCCTTGTGTGGCGACGACTTCGCCGGGCAGCGCCCCGGCCAACAGCTCCGCGTAGTCGTCGTCCTGCGCCCGAGGCGCACCTGGCGGACGTGGAACACCTTGGGGGCGCCTTCCTTCAAGTAATCCTTGTCGCGGACGAACACGAACGTGGCGTCGCCCGTCGACTGCACGGCGGAGCGCGGCACGACGATCGCCCGCGGCTCTTCGCGGAGCACAATCCGGCCGGCGCCAAAAGTTTTGTCGCGAAGCTGGCGGGAGGCGTTGTCGAGCGTCACCCGCACTTCGAGGGTGCGCGTCTGCTCGTCGACGGCCGGGCTGATCCACGCCACTTGCCCGGCCACCGCGTCGCCGCCGTCGTCGGGGCGAAATCGGACCGGCATGCCGACTTTCACATACCGCGCGTCCTCCTGCGGCACGCTCAAGAGCAGCCACAACCGGGTGGGATCGGCGACGGTGAACAACATATCGGCGGCGGCGACCACTTCGCCCGCCACCACTTCGGAACTGACCACCTCGCCGCTGTAGGGAGCACGGATGGGGACCAGGTTGGCGGTCTTGGTTCCCGTGGGGAGTGCTTGAACAAGGTCGTCGGGCACGCCGAGGAAGCGAAGCTCCTCGGCCACCTCGTCGGCGCGGTGCGTCTGCAAATCTTCCGGCGGTTCCAGGCCGAGATTGGTCAGCGCCTGGCGCGCGGAAATCATGGCGATCTCGGCTTCCTGGAGCGCGGCCTGGGCTTCGATGAGCGTCTTCTTGGGCACCGCGCCGCTGGCGGCGACGGTCGCCAGCCGCTCGACCGTGTCGGTCCGCAGTTGGCGCTGCACGATGGCCTGCAGCAACTGGCTCTTGGCCTGGCCTACCTGGGCGGCGTCGACCAGGGCCAGCACCTCGCCCGGCTCCACCTGCTGGCCCACCGTCTTCAGCACCAACGCCACCGTGCCGGGCGCTTTGGTCGACAGGTGCGCCACGCGGCGGGGGTCAAACGCCAATTCGCCGTTGGCGGCGATCGAGTCGGTCATCGGATGCTCGAACGCCACGTCGACGTCGACGCCCGCCTTGGTCGCGGCTTCGGCGGTCGCGAACTGCACGCGGCGGGCGTGAAGATTGTTGATGGGGTTGTTCTCCGGGCGGGCGACCAGCGCGATCGCCGCGGCGGTGTCGTAGTGCGGCAACTGGGGCGGGCCCGTCACTTGCGCCAGCTCGGGATGATCGATCACGCACTCCGCGACGCCGTGCACGCGACAGAAGCCAAACGTCGGCTGCGGCGGCGCCAGCTTGGGATTGCACTCCACGCAGATCGACTCGGCCACGAGGTGCTCCGAGCACCAGTCCTCGGGCGGCGCCACGGTCGAAGCGCCCCACAGGTCGGAGGCCTTGGGCATCGTCCACCCCGTGTGATGGCCGAGGTAAAACACCCCCGCCAAGAGGCCGAACGCCAGCAGGTTGGGAATGGCTCGCGCCAGACTACCAAACCGCAAAACGCGGGGGACGGGTGCGGACGTGGTGGGACCGGCAGTGGAAGTTGACATGGCAATTCTGGGGGCACAACTGCCCGCTTTGAGGGGAATGAGCGCACGACAGGCGCCGTCGCCTGGAACGGCACAGCAACAGACTACCGAGAGTGAGCGCGGAATCTCCGCCCCAAACTGCGGCGACATGCTGTTAGTGAGAGGGCTGCGTTAGCAGCGCAGCACAATCGAGCTCAGTGCCTGCAAATGGGTCGATGGCTCGACCAACGGCCCCGGCATGTGGCACTGCTCGAACTGCTGAACCTGCAGAATTTGGCCTGGCAAGCAAACGGCGGCAAGGCCTGCGTGCTGCAAGTGGTCGAGGACATGCTGGACGATCGATTGTCGCGACGCGGTGAGCGATTGCTCATGCGAAATCAACGCGTGCTGGCAGTCGCACGGGCCGCTCGCCATCGGGTCCACGTCGGCTTTCGGCGCCAGGGCATGATCCTGGCTTTCGCCGGCAGGCTCGTGACCGCATCCGCAACCATGCTCGTGACGGGGCTGGGCGGCGGCATGATCGTGACCGTGACAGCGATGGCAATTTCCCGGGCCCAAATCAACCGCGACCGAACCGTCGCAGGCCACGCACATGTACAGCGACCCGCCCGCCCACGTGAAGGCCTGGGCGGCGACGAGCGCCGATACAAAGAGGGTTCTAGCCATAACGATTGCGGAACTTGGGCAAAGTTGAACGCCCAGGATTATAGGCTTTTATCGGTCCAGGGTCCCAGGGTCAATCAAGAAATCGGCGCAATTGCTGTGCGCAAGTGCTTACATTGCTGCCACTTGGCCGTGATTTCCGCGGTCACGGCAGCGGCGCCTCCGCGGCGTGCTCGTAGCTGCCGGCCAGCAGAAGTCCCTGGAGCATTTGGACGCTCTGATTCAATTGGCCCAGCGCCGTCAGAAATGCGAGATTCATCTGAAAGTAGGTCCGCTGAACCGTGAGGAAATCGAGAAATCCCAACTCGCCCGCACGGTAACCTTGCGTGGCAATGTCGAGATTCTGCCGGGCGCGATCGAGAATCTGCCCATGCAGCGATTCGACTTGCGATCCGCGCGGTTTCGTACTGCTGGTACTGGTCGGCCAACCGCTGCTCGAGCCGCAACTGGACCGACTCCAAGCGGAACTTCGCCGCCGCGAAAGCTCGGCCTGAGCGCGGGCTATGCCGCCTTGGTTCTTGTTCCACAGCGGGATCGGCAGCGTCAGTTGAGCGCCGGCGATCGTGTCGTTCGTGGCATGGTCGTATTGCACCGAGGCCTCGGCAGTTAAGTTGGGGATCGGCTCGGCGGCAGCGCGGGCCAAGGCGTAGCGGGCCTTCTCTACCGCCGCGGCCGCCTCGGCGACTTCGGGGCTGGCGCTCAGCAGCCGCGCGCGGGTTTCTTCCCACGACGAATTCCAGCGGAGCGATTCGACGTCGGCCGAGAGCGGCTGCACCGGCAGGTCGCCTTGCGCGGCGAGCACCGCCAGCCGCCGCCACGCGCCGCGAAAGTTGCTTTCGGCCTGAGCCAGGTCGGCGTCGGCGCGCTGGGACTCGATCTCGGCTTGCAGCACGTCCGTGCGGCGACCCTCGGCGGCCTCGAGCAGGTTGTCGGCCGTGGCGACTGATTGACGACCCACGGTTTGCAGATCCCGCGCCAACGCAACGCGGCGTTGGGCGAGGTAGGCGTCGTAGAAAGAGATTCGCACGTCCGTGAGCAGGCGCTCCTGCTGGGCGGCCAGTCGCTGCTGGAGCCGCAGAACTTCGCGGCATTCGACGGCCCGATTGAGCTGGAGCTTGTGACCGCGGACGAACTCCTGGCCCACGATGAGCCCCTGCTGACCGGCGCGCCGATCGTTGCCGATTTCACTCCCCAGGTAACCGAGAGTCGGGTTTGGCGGCAGCCCCACTTGCAGGCACTCGCCCTGGGCGGCGCGCACCTGCGCTGCCGCTTCCGCGATCGCGGGGTTGCACGCCAAGGCCATCGCTTCCACGTCGGCGAGCGTCAACAGCGGAGTTTCGGGCGACTCGGGCGCCGGCGGCGGCACGGCTTCACGGGGCTGCAGGGCGACGTATTCGGCGGGCGGCAACAACGGCGGCTCGCCCCCGGGGAGGCCGCCGGCCGGCGGGTCCGACGCGGCGACCCCAGCCGCCATGGCGACGCACGCGCAGACGCCGATCGCTCGTCGTACGCCGTCAATCACAAGTGCACTCCCATCGCCTTAATCTGCGCCGGTCGGGTCAAGTCTCTCAACTGCATCGGCGACGACGGCGGGCGCGCGACAGCATTCCGCGCACAACCGGCAGAGTTTGCCACGGCGTGCGCGAAGCTGTGCGGCGTGCGTGAGGCTCACTCAAATGTCCGTGTGCAACGGTTCGATTCGAGACGAGGCGTAGAGAAAGACTGCCGATTGTGCCAGCAACGCTGGCGCGAAGCCTCGGACCGCGCCTCCGCTTGGCCGCTCACCTGTTGGGCGAGGAAACGCATTTGATGTTGCCTGAGTCGAATTCGCGCGAAGTCCGCCGACGCGCCGTGGGAGTCGCGACGATGTACGTCGCCGGCGTTGCGGCGGCGTATTGGCTTGCGCCGATGGAACCAGTGCCGCAAGCGGCGGCGCCGACTGCCGTTGCAACGACGAGCCACGGGGAAGAAGTCCGCGAGCAAATTCAATCGCTGCTGGCTCAGGGCGGGTGTCCGGGATGGATCGCGCTGGCGGGGGAGCCGGCGAGCCGTTGGCGGGAGACGGCGGCGCACCAGTCGGACGTTCCACTCGTGAAGTATCCGGTGCCGGTGCGCGTGGCAAGCTTGCTCCGGGAGCCTGCACCGCGCGAATCTGGGCAGTTGCTGCTCGCGCAGTTGTCGCCAGTGGACGACGAGGAACTGATCAGCGAAGGCGAGGATTTGCTCACGACCTCGCCGGAAGTGACGGGGACACAGTCGGATGCGGCGGACGCGGGTAGTCCGCCGGCGGAGGGCGCTGCCGCCGTCACGCCGCCAGCGGGGGATGCCGCTTCGGCTAAGCCGCAAGCGGCGGCGCCAGAGACGCCGCCGGTAGCGCCGAACGCACAACCTCGCGGTGCGGTGGAGGAGAAGATTGATGATCTGTTGATTGAGCCGGAGGAGGATCTGTTGGCGCCGGGAGTGGGAGGGAGCGGTGACCGGCGGCTGCCGCCGGCTAGGACTCAGTCGCCTGCCGTGGCGCCGCCGGCACAGGCGCCGGCCCAGTCGGGGATTGACGCGCCGCCGTTGCCGCCGGCGCGGGCGCCGGCCGGGGTTGTGGCGCCGCATTCGACGACGGGTCCGGGCGCTGGGGGCAGCGAAGCGAAGACGCCCGCGAAGGGGGACGACCAGTCGCGGTGCGAGTTCATCGCCAAGACGCTCTACCCGGCGGCCACCGAGTGCCGCACGTGCCACGAGAAGATTTACGAAGAGTGGAGCATCTCGAGCCACGCCTACTCGGCGATCTCGCCGATGTTTCACAAGTTCGAGCAGAAGATCAACGACCTGTCCAACGGCACGATTGGTTACTTCTGCTTCCGCTGCCACTCGCCGGCGGGGACGGCCTAGGCGTGTCTCGGGCGGCGCCGCTGTGGGATGCGCCGCAGGTGGCGCGCGAGGGCGTCACGTGCGTGGCCTGCCATCGCGTGCGGGAGATGTACGGCAAGACCAACGGCGAGCGACGGATCGAACCAGGGCCGCTCACCGATCCGGTATACGGCACGATCGGCGGCGACGGCGTCGCGGCGGCCATCGCCGACAAGAACCAGTACAAGGTGAAGACCTCGCCGGAAGAGCCGGGGCCCGGGCAGGTCATTCACGGCGCGGGCTTCTGCTTTCCGCAACTCTCGCGGAGCGAGTTCTGCACTTCGTGCCATCAGGTGGCGGTCTACCCGGGCATCAAGCTCGAGGTGGTGTGGGAGCAGTACCGGGCATCGCCGGCGTGCAAGAAGGGCATTCAGTGCCAGGACTGCCACATGGGTCGCATTCCCGGCGTGCCCAGCGGGTACGAAGTCGGGCCCGCGGCATTGATGACCAACAAGAGCGTGAACCAGAACCGCAAGCATGGCAACCACGTGTTCTACGGCCCGGGCTACTCGATCGCCCATCCGGGCATCTTCCCCTGGAACCCCAAGGCGCTGCGGTGGTCGATGCGCGACTGGCTCTTGTTCGATTGGCGGGCCGGGTGGGGGACGGACGATTTCGAAGACGCGGTACACGACGGCAAGATCCAGGTGGCGTTCCCCGAGGTCTGGAGAGAGTCCGACGACCGCTGCGACGCCCGCGAGATTCTCGACGACAATCTCAAGAAGCGCGCCGACAAGGATGAGCTGCGCGCTCAGGTGATGGAGAACGGCTCGCACGTCGAGGGTCCGTTTTTCGACGGCCCGCCGTGCGTGGGGCAGGAGCTGCGGTTCCACTACGTGGTGGCCAACACCAACGAAGGGCACAACCTGCCGACGGCGTCGCTGGGCGCCCAGCCGCAGATGTGGGCCAACGTCGTGCTCATCGGGCCGCGCGGCAATCGGCTGTGGGAAACGGGTTACCTCGACTGCCTGACCGACCTGGCCGACATCCACTCCGAGGAGGTGCGCAACAAGCGGCTGGCGTACGACTGGCAGTTGTTCAACCTGCAGACGATGTTCCTCATCACCGGCGCCAAGGGGACCGACCGCGAATTCTTCCTCCCGGTGAACATCGACATCGACCCCTTGGCGTTCATCCGCCCGGCGCCGCAGCCAGTGTCGGTGATCAACCATCCGCCGTTCATTCGGATGGAAGCGCGGTCGCTGGCGCCGTTGGGGTCGCGCACGGTGCCGTACAAGATTCCCGCGGAGCTGATGTGCGAGCCGGGGCGGTACCGGCTGTCGTTCCGAATGCGGAGCCGGACTGAGCCGCCGTACTTCATGCGTTTTTGCGAATCGACGGTGGAAATGGTGCGGGGCATGAACGAGGGGATTTTGGATTTTCATCCGTCGAGTTTTGAGTTCGAGGTGCGGTAGGAGCGCGGACCGCGGGGATAAACCCCGCGGCTCGCTGCGAAACACGCGAATGGGCGCGAACAGGGAGAAACGACGACGCGGCTTCCGCGCAACCGGGCGAGGTTGCGCGACGCTTGCGTGCGCGCTTGCAAGCTTGTTGCTAGCCGGCGGCGGCAGCCGCGCGGCGGCGCGGAAGCGCCCAGGCGAGTCGCTGTTCGCACCGCCCGAGACGGCGTGTTTTGAAGCGCATCCCTCGCCTGGGTTCATGCCGTCGCTGGGGCGGTATGGCCTGACGCCGCCGGTGGCGCCGGGGACGGCGTCGGCGCATGCGGCGCCTTGGGATTGCGGATCCGTCGCTCCGCACCCGTCCGCGGTAACGACCCCGCCGTGCGGAGCGCCGTGCAGCTCGATGGATTTTTCTTTGGATCCGCGGTTTGACTGCTATGGATGGGATGCGTGCGCGGAGCTGGGCGTTTATGGCGGCAAGCATCTCAACCCCACGCAGCGGCCGTGGTTCGAGTGCTTCACGCCGCTTTATGCGCAGGGCCTTGGCCGCCGTCATATGCGTGGTTCGGGCCGACGAACTTGGCGCGGCCGAAGTTTTATGTGTACGGCGACTTTCGCACCGCGGTGGCCAACAACAACAATGTGGCCAACGCCCAGACCGTGTGGGGCAACCGGCTGAACCTCGACATCGACTTCTGGCTGACTGCCACCGAGCGGTTCCACATGTTCTGGGGGCCGCTCGACGAGGGGCAACAGTTCTCGGCGCGATTTTCGACGACAGCCGAATCGATGTTGACGACCACCTCGACGGATTCGACCAGAACACCGACGCGATGTACTTCGAAGGCGACCTGGGTTACATCCTCGGGGGGCTTGAAGGCCGGTACGCGCAGTTCGACCTGCCGTTTGCCGTGGGGCTCATCCCGCTAGTATTGCAAAACGGCATTTGGCTGGAGGACAGCTTCGTCGGCGCCGCGGCGACTATCCCGGCGCGGAATTCGCCGGAGCTGGACATATCGAACTTCGATACGACGCTGTTCGTGGGCTTCGACGAATTGACGACGCCGGCCTTCGCGGGCGACGACAACGCCAACTTCGTGGGCGCCACCACCTTCATCGAGCGCCGCAATGCACTGATCGAACTGGGCTGGGCGTATGTGGACGACCCAACGAACCAGGGGCGGGGCTATCACAATTTTGGGGCGTCGTACACGCGACGGTATCTCAACCTTGTGTCGAACTCGGCCCGGGTGATTTTCAACACAGGCCAAGGCGGGCCGCAGGATCAGCGCACGGCCGACGGCGTGCTCGTGCTCCTGGAAAACAGCCTGCTGACGCCGCTGCCGTACAACGTGATTCCGTATCTCAACCTGTTCGCGGGGTTCGACCGGCCTCAGTCGCTGGGGCGGTTGCAGGGACCGCTCAAGAACACCGGCATCAATTTCGAGAGCGATCAGCTGACGGGGTATCCGCTCTTGGACGACTCGGGCAACAACACCTACGGCGGGGCGTTTGGCGTCGACCTGCTGGGCGGGTGCTTCGACCGTCAGCTCATCATCGAAGGCGCCGTGCTGCAGGCGTTCGACGATCCCGCGCAGCGGATTGCGCCCGGCGATGAGTACGCAGTCGGCGTGCGCTATCAGCGGCGGCTCAACTACTCACTGATCCTGCGGGCCGACGTGATGCACGGGTGGATTGGCAATAGCGACGACGTGGATGGTGCCGCGCGTGGAGTTGCGGCACAAATTCTAAGTGGGCAGTGGGCGGTGGGCAAGTTCAAGGAATTGTACTGCCGACCGCCCACTGCCCACTGCCCACTGCCGCGTGGTAGCGGTGACACTGGGTGCAGTTGTCGCCGGCGGCGTGGGGCTGGTGACATTCGGCGCAGGCGGCTCTTTCGATTGGCGTGAATTCGTGCGGATCCGTCGCCACGGCGCTGGCCGTGGAGGCCGTCGACAGCGCTGCAATGCGGTGGCAACTGGCACAGTCTCGCAGTGATGTTTGCGTCAAGTGCGGGTCGTGGGCGAAGTGTGTGAGGCTTGGCATATCCGTCGTGGACTCGATCGAAGTCCATTGGATTGCCAACCGGCCGGCAGCATCGCGCTGGGTGGTGTGGCAACTTCCGCACTGACCGGCGGCAGTCGGCTTGAGCGCAGCGCGCAAGAGTGGGTCAGCCAGCTCGGCGTGGGGGCCGGAGGCAGCTTCGGCCATGGCGTCGAGCCAAGCACGGAGCCAAGGATCGGCGTGGCCCGATGTGCGGTATTGCAACGCGAGCGCGGTGACGGTCCAGGGGCCTTGAGCTTGTGATTGCGCCGCGGACTCGCCGCTGGGCTGGCTGAGACGAGCCGCCATTGCCGGAGCGAGGCTCGCTGCGAGAGCTTCGCGCTCGGCCGCGGTCAACTCACGGCCCAAGAGCAATTGGACGCGGTCCGTGATGGCCGTCGGGCCGCGTTGGCCCATTTCGTTGAGCAGCTTTTGCAACGCGGCCACGGCGTCGGCGGCTGCGGCGAGTTGCTCCGCATCATCGATATCGATGTCGTAAAAGTCGAAGCTGGCGCCGAGTTTTTTAAGTGCGGCGGCGCCTTGCGGCTCGGCGAGCAACAGGAGTTTGGCCGTCAGCGGCAAAGCCGCCGTCGAAATCACCAGTCGCGGCTGCCGGCCAGGGACCAACGTCGTGGTTCGCCTTGCGAAGCGCCTCGACGTCGATGGTGGGTAAGGAAATCAGTTTGACGCCCTCGGCGAGGCTAGCCGTCAGAGCTTTGTCATGGCACCCGGCGCAGGCCGCGGCGTAGTCCTTGGTGAGCTCACGCTCGCCGGCGGCGTCGCTGGCGTGGCACGCGGCGCAGTCGAAGGCCTGCTTCGCCTCGGCGAAGTGCTTGCCCTGGTGCGCAGCGTGATCGAACGCGATCCGCGTGGGGCGCTCGTACGGCCAGGCGCCGAAATCGGGATGGCCCTCGGCGAAGCTGTGGAACCGCTCGCGATGGCACGCCTGGCACGCCTGATTGCTCATCGCGCTGAGGTCGTGGGCCGAACCCTGGTGCTCGCGATGGCAAGCCGAGCAGGCGATTGGCTCGGCGGGATCTCGCAGCGAATGGCGAGCCGGATCGTTCCCGACCCCGGCCGCTTGTCGCAACTCCCCTAGCGGCATCGTGTGCGCTGAAGTCGCTGCGTCGGCGGCAAGCGACTTGTCGTGGCACCCCATGCAGAGCGAAGTTTGCGTCACCTCGAAGGGGTGTTCGCCAAAGGTGTGCCCACCCCACGCGGCCATCGTGGCGCCGCCGGCGGCGTGGCATTTCGCGCAGCCGAGCGCAGGGTCGCCCGCGACCAGTTGAGCATGGACGGCCGACAAGGGCCCTGCGGCAATGAATTGGTTTCGCCACTGCCCGCTGAGGACCATGACCGCGGCGCCAATCGCGGCGAGTGTGACGCCCGCGATGATCTTTCCTCGCTTGGTCCGTTGCGAGCGGACGGGCGTGCACTTGTACACGATCGCACACGCTCCGCCCGGCCCGGGGCCGCTGGGGCACGGCCCGCCGCGCAGCTCGGAGCGATTGCACAGCCAGCGGTCGCCGTCGCGCACCGGGTGGCACGCCGCCGCCAAAGGGCAATTGCCGCAGTCATCGGGCCCCGGCGGGCACGGCGGGCCGTCGTCGGCCAGGCCGCACTGCCACGCTTGTTGCGGCCGGGGGTAGCCGTCGATCGGCGAACTTTGGCGGGCGGATCTCACGTGGCCCCCCCGGTAAACAGGTGAGCCAGCCACGCGTGGAGCCCGGCGAGCACCACGAGCGGGTACGTGAGCGCGATATGCACGAACAACCACGCGCGCAGCCGCCACTGGAGTGCCTCGTGGTAGTCGAGATCATCCCGCCGCCGCACCAGGGCGAACAGGTCCTCGGCGGTGCGGCGCTCGGCGTCGGACAGGTACGCGCGTCACGTCGGTCAGCTCGGCCAGCAGCGACTTGCGCAGGCCGCTGGTGGGCCGCAGCCGGTATCGCCAGCCGCGGCGGGTGGAAAAATAGTCGTGCAACCGGGCGTTGTAAAACTCACCCAGCGTGGCGCCGCCGGCCGTGCGCACCGCTGCCAAGACGGCCGCCTGAGCCTGCTCCCGCAAACCGCCTCGCAATGCGGGGATGCCGCTCGTAGATCACCTCGTCGGCCACGCGGCTCAAGCGGCGCGGCAGGGTGCGCGTCCAGTAGAGGCCGATCAGTCCGCTCGCAAACGTCGCGGCGAACACGGCAGCCAGCGCGACCTCCAACTTCCCGTGCGGCCAGCGGGCATGCGTGTGCAGCAGGAACAACCCCGCCGAGCCGAGACCCGTGTAAATGTGCGCCTGCAGCCACGCGGCCGAGCTGCCCAGCGGCGGCGCGGGCAGTTTCTTGCGAAGCTGAAACAGGGCGAGAAAGGCAACGGCCGCCAGCAGTAGCCAGCCGGTGAAGAAGCTCGTGGGTCGTAGTCGATTCTCCAGCCACGCCGTGCACGCCCAGACCAGCGCCGAGCGCCGTGAGCGTAATCGCCGAGTTGATCAGGCGGCGGCGAGGGAAGAAACGCATCGGGGGAATGTGAGATGTGATGTGAGATTGATGATGTCAGAATGCATGCGGGCTTGGGCGCCATGTCGTCGTCTTCGTCGACATGTCGGCGCGCTCGACGGAGCATGTCCACGCGGACGAGGACATGGCACGCGCGGGGGACCGCTAGCGTAGCGATTTCGGCACGGCGGGCGAAGGCGAATGCGACGCTAGCGGTTGACCCAGGCGGCCAGCTCGTTGAGGTTGCCGAGGTCGACGCGAATGAGGGCGTCGTGAGGGCAGGCTCGTTGGCACGCCGGGCCGCCTGGCAGGTCGACGCACAGGTCGCACTTGGTGGCTTTGGCGAGCGGCTGCTGAGTGGCGGCGTCGGTGAGCACGGCGCCGCGGCGGTCGCGAATCTCGACCATCTGGATGTTGTCGTACGGGCAACTGGCGGAGCACACGCCGCAGCCGATGCACGTGCGGTCGTTGATCCGCACGACGCCGGTCGTGGCGTCGCGGTGGATGGCGCCGGTCGGGCAGCCGATCATGCACACCGGGTCGATGCAGTGCATGCACGCCTGGGCCACCATGAGGTTGTCGTGCCGCGGACCCTGGCGGATGAACCGCGGGTTGTTGCCGTGCGTGGCGGCGCAGGCCCGCACGCAGTCGTCGCAGCGGGTGCAGCGGTCGAGGTCGATCACCATCGCCTGCTGGCCGTTGATGAGCCGACGGTCGACAAGGAACTCGAGCAAGCTGTGGTCGAGCGAGGCACGGTTGTGGTCGGCTCGAGCGATTTAGCGACCCGACCCGCTGGGCCGCCCCATGGCGGAGGCGGCGATTGGTCGGGCGACTCTTGGAGCAATCGCTCGAGCGTCGCCGGATTCACGTGGGGAAACACCAACTCATCGAGCGCTTGCTGCGGAATGCGCAGCACGTCGACATAGCCCAACGCGCGCAGCGACCAATCCCACGTCGTGGCTTGGCGGCCATGAAAGGCTCGAATCGCTTCGGTCATGCCGACCACTTTTCCGCGACCCAGGTACGCGGCGGTGCGATGGCCGTGGCCGTAGCGGCGACTCTGCCGGGCGAACCCCGACCGGATGAGGATGAGGCCCGTGGCAGGCAGGCCTTCCTCGGCGATGAGCGGCTCCTCGACGATCGCATCGCCGGTGCGTCGGCGTACGGCGGATTCGTAGGCCGTGTGCCAGTCGAACTCGCCGTGGCTTTCAAAGACGGTGGCGTCGGCGACGGCCGCCAGTTGCTCCGGCGGCAGCTCGGCCAAGAGCGGCGTTTCGCGCAGGTGAACGCGCAAGCTGTTTTCGCGGTAGAGCCGCTCGACGTGCTGCCGCAGCGCGTCGGTGCGGCGCATCAGGTCGCGGAGGCCTTGCCAGCGGATTTCGACAAGCACCACGTCGTCCTCGGCAAACACCGTGGCGGAGCGGGGGCTGCGGGTGATCGCCGCCAGCTCGCCGAAGATTTCGCCGGCTTCGAGCGCGACCGTGTCGGTTTCTTCCAGCACTCGCGGCACGTCCTGCAGAAAGATGCGGGTGTGCACCGAATCGCCGCGCACGCCGATCCCCTTGGAACAGAGGAACTCGCACAGTGAGAAATGCGCGTCGTAGTCGGTCGCGCCGACCGGTTGTCCGTCCGAGTTCGTCGCCGACGAGTAGAACCTGCGCACCTCCGGCAGCTTCGGTTGCCACAGCACGCGCCACAGCGTCGCGAGCCAGCCGCGCTTGCGCGGGGGCTGGCGGCCGAGCGTCTCGGGGCTGAGGCCGGCGAGGACGACGCGCACGCGACCGCGGAGAATGAGGAAGGCGCTCGAGCCGTAGTCGCCCTCGCGGACGATGACGTCGCCCGGGGCAAAGCGCACGAGCCGGGCGTCGTTTTTGAGGATGTCGCGCAGCGGGAGCGACGGCGGGAAGATCGCGGGATCGATGCCGCGGAACGGCTCGACCGTGAGCAGGCGGTCGACGTCGATCTCCCGCATGGCGTCGCCAAACGGGGCGTCCCAGCGCTGGGGACGCATGACGGCCACTTCCATGTCGGCCATCTCAAACTCCGTGCGGGCGGGGACTCGTTACAAACCTACGGCCAAAAAGATCTCTCGCAAAGGCGCTGAGGCGCAAAGAAAGCCGCAAAGAAGAGGAGGGGTTTTTTGGAACACTAATCTGCGCTAATCTTCGCTAATCCGGATTAGTGGAGATTAGTGTCGATTAGTGTTCCCCCAATCTCATCTTCTTTGCGATCTCCCTTTGCGCTTCGCGCCTTTGCGTGAGATAAAAGCCGGGACCGACTGAACAATTGCTTTGCACCCGATACCTACTTGTACTGATTCGGCGCGGGCAAGAGCGCATCGATGGCGGCGAGCTTCGAGCCGTCGGCCGAGCCGGCGAACTCCAGCGCCGCTTTGCCGACTTCGTCGGCGGCGGCCACCAGCACGTCGCGGTTGTGCAGCTTCAGCCTTGCCGCCAGGGCCGCGTCCATCGCCCGCTTGACCTGCGGATTGTCGAGCAATTGCGAAATTTGGTACAGGCGTCTTTTTTGCCGGGCGGCGCGGCGGGCGGCCGTCACGCCGAACGGGGCTTTTTCGCTGGCGGCGGCCGTCGCCCGCAGGCTAGCTTCGAGGTCGGCCATCACGCCGACGACGTACATCACCCGCAGCCGCTCGGGGCTGGACGGGGCGTTGGTGGCGCCGTCGGTCCGCAGGAAGTTGTGGCGGACCATGCCTTGCGACCAGGCCACCAGCTCGAACTCGCCGCTGCCGGCCGCGTGACCGCCGACGTTCACCAGCCGTTCGTCGGGCGAGGTATGACAGGCGAGGCACTGCCGGGCGACAAGGTACAGGTTGACGGGGTTGTTCATACCCGCGGCGATACTGCGCTGGAGCCGATCGCGGCGATGCTCGGGACTCTCGGCGGCTTTGGCGATTCCCGGACCGCCGTAGTCGTTGTGCATCTCCAGCCAGTCCTTGGCGGCGCCGTGGCACGACTCGCACGACACGCCGGCGGTCACCCGGTCGTGGCCGTCGACGGTCTGCGTGGTGTAGTGGCACTTGATGCACTCGTCGTTCCGCTTCACGCTGCGCAGGCCGAGCTTGTCGGCGATGGCCTGGGCCTCGGGCTTGCGGTGAAGCGACTCGAAGGTGGCGTAGTGCGGCGTTTGCTTCCAGGAGGCGAGTTCGCCCTGGTGGCACTTCACGCAGGTGTCGGCGCCGATGACTTTCGCGGGGTCGACGCGGACGAAGCCGACGTCGGCGGCGGTCGTCGGCGCCTGGCGCCGGCCGCGGCGGACGATGCCGCCGCGACGACGCGCATGGCAACGACGCCGAGCGCGAGGAGCGTCAACGCAGCGATGGCAATCTTGGAACGCATGGGGCGGGAAAGTCGCTCACGGATGGTTTACAAGTTTAGGACACGGAAAGCTGCTCTCGACGACGACCGCGCCGGGGTCCGGGACGACGGGAGCTCGCCGTTCTCGGCTGGGGTTTCGCCCTACGCTTCGATGACCACGTCGCCGTCGGGGCGGGCGATGCAGGCGAGGCACTCGCCCTCGACCAGCTCGACGCCCGGCTTTTTGGCGTGGGTCACTCGGCCGGCAGTGAGCATGACGCGGCACTGGCCACAACTGCCGGCGCGGCAGCCGAAGTCGAGCCGCACGCCGCCCTGCTCCGCCAGCTCCAGGAGCGAGCCCTGGGCGCCCGACCAATGCACCGCCTTGCCAGTGCGCGAAAAGAGCACCTCGCAGGGCGCAGACGCGGTCGTGCGGCCGCCGACGCTCGCCGGGCCAAACGCTTCGTAGTGGATATGGTCCTCCGGCACGCCCCAATCCAATAGTTGCGGGACGATCGACTGCATCATCTTGGCGGGGCCGCAGATGTAGTAGCGGAAGTTGCTCGACGGCAGCACGCGCTGCAGGCGGGCCAGGTCGACGTGCCCTCGGTGGTCGTAGTCGCGGCCCAGGCGGTCGGTGGGCAGCGGTTTGGAGTAGCACACGTCGAGGCGCAGATTCGGCACGTCGGCGGCCAGATCGCGGAAGCGGACGCGGAACGGGTGCTCGCAGCTGGAGCGAAAGCCGGAGAAAAAATACACGGGCCGCGAATCGTGGGCGTAGGCCAGCGCGGCGGCCATGCTCATCAGCGGCGTGATTCCGATGCCGCCGCCGACAAGCACGACGGGGGAACTGTCGGTGGGATCGAGGAAGAACGCCCCCTGCGGCGCCTCGACGGCCAGCAGCGACCCGGGACGCACCTCGCGGTGGAAATGGTTGCTGCCGCGGCCGGGGTGCAGGTCGGGGCGACCCTCGGGCGCCGGCATTCGCTTCACGGTCACGCGGTAGAAGTCCTCGCGCGGCCGCTCCGACAGCGAGTAGCACCGCACCAGCGGGCGGCTCGGGTCGCCGGTCGGCAGGTGAAACGTGAGGTACTGCCCAGGCTCAAACCGCGCCAGCGGCCGGCCGTCCTCGGGCACAAGATAGAACGACCGGCAGTCTTCGGCTTCGTCGACCACAGCCGACACGCGAAACGGTCGCGTGCCCGTCCACGCGCGCAGGGAGGGCTGACTGGCCCGGGCCCAGTGCAACGCGGCATCGAGCCGGTCGGCGAAATCGTCGCGGCGAACTTCCGTGCGACCTCGCGCGGCGCCTTCGCGGCGGCGAAATCGCTGCACGCCGAGCGCCGCCTGCACGCCCGCCGCGCCCGATGAGCTCGCAGCGCCAGAGATCAGGCCTAGAGACGCCGGTTCGAGCATGTGGAGTGGTCCTCGTCTCTTGCGCATCGGGCCGCGGGGCGGTCGGGTTGGGGAGGAATCGGCGATGTACGGATTGTGCGGATTAGGCAAGGTCGGACGTTACGCACCCGCCGCCTGCCGGCGGCGGCCGGGAACCTACCATTGGATAGACAATTCCCTCCGCCGTGTGCCACTGGCTCTGCCAGTGCTCTGCCGGAGCTGGAAGTAGCAAGCCCATCGGCAGTTCTCACTGGCAGAGCCAGTGGCACTCGAACAGAAGCTCTGCGTGGCGCAACGTCCCATGTGGCAAGTCGCCGTTTATCGCCCCGGCCAGCATGAGCAGTTTTGCGCGGCGGGCGACCGGTTTGTCCTCAGTCGCAACGCCGCCGACGGGCGGTGGCTGTTTAGCGATGGCGACAGCCGGCCGCTGGGGGCGGCTGCCATGCGACTGCGCGTCGACGGCGAGCGGCTGTGGCTCGAGTGCCGCGGCGTCGACTGGACCGTCGAGTTGGCGTCGGGGGAATCGCTCGCGCCCAACAAAATCGCTTCACTGGAATGTCCGTGGGTGTTCCGGATGGGAGACGCCTGGTTCGAGGTTCGCGCCGCCGCGGCGGATGCCGCGGCGATGGGACTGGAGCCACTGGACCGTGCAGCCCACGAGGCACATGAGCCGAGTCAGGCCACTCAAGGACCCGACGCCGACACCGTTGCCCGCTGGCTCGGCGCCGTCAGCCGCCTGCACCGTACGGCGGCGAATGCGCCGGAATTCTTGTCGACGGCGGCCCAGTTGACGCTCGACAGCACCGGGCTGGACGCGGTCATGATTATCACGCGCAGCGAGTCCCAGTGGCAAATCGCCGGCAGCGCCGTGCCGCAGCCGCAGCACGGTCTGTGCTATGAAGGGGCGGCGCTTGCCGCGCTGGCGGCGCAGGCTAAAACGTGGCGCTGCCCCACGCCCACGGCCGGCGATATCACCAGCCCGGCGCGGTGCGAAGGCGCGAGTCGGTCGTCGTGGCGCCCGTGCTTGACGACGCCGGCCGACTCACGGCCGCAGTCTACGGCGTGCGCCACGACCGTGGCGACAACCGCCGCCGCGGCATCCGTCCGCTGGAGGCGCGGGTGGTCGAGGTGATGGCCGACGCGGTGGCCGCCGGCATGGCGCGGCGACGGCAGGAGATCGAGTCGGCCCGCCAGCAGGTGCTGCTGGAGCAGGCCTTCTCGCCCGCGGTCGCCGAACACCTGCGGACCCATCCCCAGGCACTGGTGGGGCAGACCCGCGAGGCTACGCTGCTGTTCGCCGACTTGCGCGGCTTCACGTCGCTGGCGCAGAAGCGTGACGCCTGCCGCGTCGTACGACCTGCTGGCGGAACTCATGGAACTCTTGACGCACGCCGTCATGGACCATGGGGGCGTGGTAATTGACTACTACGGCGACGGTCTCAGCGCGCTGTGGAACGCACCCTTCGACGTGCCTGATCACGCTGATCGGGCGTGCACGGCGGCGCTGGCCATGCTCGAGGCGATCCCGGACCTCAGCCGTCAGTGGCTGGGCGTGACCGGGCAACCCCTGGAGTTGGGCGTCGGCCTGCACGCGGGCGAGGTGCAGGTGGGCAACGCCGGCTCGCACCGCCGGTTGAAATACGGCCCCCGGGGGGCGGCCGTCAATCTGACCAGTCGCGTGCAGGCGGCGACGCGGCAGCTCGACGTGCCGCTGTTGGCCACCGACGCGGTGCGGCGCCGACTGTCGTCGCGCTTCGTCACACTCAAGGCCTGCACCGCCCGGCTGCCGGGGTTGGACGAGCCCGTGGAGCTCTTCACGGTGTTTCCGTCGACGGACGGGCGGCGGCTGCAACAGGCGCTGTGCGCCTACGCGTCGGCGCTCAAGGCGTTCGAAAGCGGCGAGCTCGACGCCGCGGAGCTGTTGCTCTCTCAATTGCTTGCCGAGGGACCCGCGACGCCTGCGGCGTTTCTTGCTCAACAGACGGCGGCGCTGCGGCAGAGCGCGCTGGGGCGGCGGGCCACCGACAACGTGGGCTATACGCCCGATGCGGTGATTGAGATTCTGGCGAAGTAGGGGTGCGCATTTCTCCGGCCCCCTCCCCTCGGCGGGGAGGGAACTGGAGGACCAGAGCAAGGTCGGCCCCAGAGATCACGGCAACGGCAGACGCTGGGCCATGCGGACGGCGGCGTGGGTGGCTGGGAGCCAGCTGCTGGCGGGGCCGGCGACGAATTGCACCCAGGCGCCGGCGGGGATGTCGACATAGGGAGGTTGGAGCAGCAGCGGCTCGCGCCGGCTGGTGGCCAGGCAGCCGGTCGGCGCAGCGACCGATTGCGGCAAGTCGCCCGACAACGTAAGCCCGCGATGATCGAGCACAAAGTGGCACGCCAGGCGATCGATCGCGATCATCGGCGCCGTGCCGGCGACGGCGACGCCGTCGGCGACTTCGGCGCAATACAGATACTTAGCCGCCGCGGCGACGAGCGACGCGCTCAGCTGGACGTCGTCGGCCGTCGCTGCGCCCTGGAGCCGCTCGAGCCGATCGCCGCGCCAGCGCCACTGGCTGAGGGTGACCGTCGCCAGGCCCTTGGCCGCATGCGGCGAGCCGACGGGCAACAGGGAAGCGATCGCGACATCGTCGAGTCGCCCCTTGGCGACGCCCGCGACGCCGGCGTGGTCGATGGTCCACTCGACCGTACCGGTGAGCGTGGCCTCGGCATTGAGCCCGTTGAAACCAGGGACAACGGCAGCGAGCGCCGACGCGGGCAGCGGCGTGGCGGGCGTTTCTAACAACGCGCGGATTGACGCGCCAGGACTGGCGGTTGATCGCTCGACGGTGAGCCGCACGGGGGCCTTGTCGTCTGCTGGCGAATTCGGCGGGCGAATTGCCAGCCGAAGTCGCGCGACGCCCGTGGCGTCGCGATCGAACCGCGCCTGCACATCGCCCAGCATGAACTCCGGGCGAGCCGATCGCCCGGCAACCGCTGGCAAGTTGATCGAGAACTGTCGGATTCGCAGCTCGACCGCTTGCAGTTCGGGCAGCGCCAGCCACGCGGCGACCTTAGGCGCCAGTGCGGACAGCTCGTCGGCGTCGACAGTCGCGGTCTCGGCGGAAATCGACCAGGCTCCGGCGCCGCCGTGGATCCGCGGGCTCTCGAGTTTCATCAGCGGACGCGCCGTGGTCGAGTCGGCGAGGGTGAGCGCGTCGCATCGCCGCGAACCAGGGCGCGGCTCGCGGTAGCCGGCAAGCTCGGCGTGGACTTGGAGCAACCCGCCAAGCCGGGCGGCTTGCGTCGCGGCGCGGCTGGGCAGGCGGCGATCGACGATCCACGCCGCCGTGGCCAACGTGGGGGCGACGCACAGGATGACGAACGCCGTGCGGCAGAGTCGTTTGCGGGTGGTTTCGTGGAAGGCGAACATCCGTGTTGCGCTTCGGTGACGAGTGAATCGCGCCGGGGTCGGGACGACCCGGCTCGCTGATATGAGTTACGCGCTCGGCGGCCATTTGGAGGAATAGTTTGTGGCGGGCTTGCATCTCCGCCAGGCTGTCGCCGCCGAATTTGTCGATCACCGCGGCGGCGATTTCGAACGCGACGACGTTTTCCACGATCACGCTCGCGGCCGAGACGGCGCACACGTCGCTGCGCTCATAGCTGGCGGACTCGGGTTGCTTCGTGTCGAGATTGATCGACTCCAACGGCTTGCGGAGCGTGCTGATCGGCTTCTTCGCGGCCCGCACGATGATCGGCTGGCCATTGGTCATGCCGGCCTCGAGACCGCCGGCGTTGTTGGTAGGCCGTTCGTAGCCCAGCGTCGGCGTGCCTTTGCGGCTCTCGTCGTAGTGAATCGGATCGTGGACTTGCGAGCCGGGACGGCGGGCCGCCGCGAAGCCCAGGCCGATTTCGACGCCCTTGATCGCCTGCACGGACATCACCGCTTGAGCCAGCCGGCCGTCGAGCTTGCGATCCCACTGGGCGTGCGTGCCCAGGCCGAAGGGCACGCCGTGCACCTGCACCTCGACGACGCCGCCGAGCGTGTCGCCGTCCTTGCCGGCGCGATCGATCAGCTCCTTGATCGCCGGGTCGCGCTGGAGGTTGAGTCCGTAGACTTCGCTCTGATCGCGGATGGTGCGCCACTGGTCGAGCGTGCCGGCGACTGGCTCGATCTTCTCGCCGCCGATCTCGACGACGAAGCCGAACACGGTGATGTCAAACGCGGCGAGCAGTTGCCTGGCCAGCGCCCCGGCGGCGACTCGCACGGTCGTCTCGCGCCGAGGCCCGTTCGAGGACGCCGCGGATGCTGCCCAAGTATTTCACCGCGCCGGTGAGGTCGCCATGGCCGGGCCGGGGGCGCGGCAGGTCGTCGAGGCGCTCGAGCTTCGCGTCGCGGTTGACGACTTCCAGCGCAATCGGGCTGCCGAGCGTAACGCCTTTCCACAGGCCGGATTTGATGTCGACCGTGTCGCTCTCGATGCGCTGCCGCCCGCCGCGCCCGTAGCCGCCCTGGCGTCGGCGGAGCTCGACGTCAATCGGCGCTGGGTCGATCGTCACCCCGGCGGGGAAGCCGTCGACCAGCGCAATGATCGACTTGCCGTGTGACTCGCCAGCAGTGAGGTAGCGGAGCATGGAGGAATAGCGGAAAGCCGAAAGCGGAAATGGGATGACCGACGTCTGCAAATTGGTGGTTAGCCGCGACGCGGAGGTCTGCCGCAGCGGAGCGCTTGCTGCGAAATGCCGCGGAAGGATACGAATTAGTCCCCGCCCGTGCAAGCGAAGCCGCAGCTTGCATTGTACTTTGGTTCACGCCCAGGCGAACTTCTCGCCCGTGAGCCGCTCGCACGCTTCGATGTATTTGGCCCGCGTCTTCTCGACGATGTCCGCCGGCAACTCGGGCGGCGGGCTGTTCTTGTCCCAGCCGCTGGCGGTGAGCCAGTCGCGGACGAACTGCTTGTCGAACGACGGCTGCGGGCCGCCGGGCTGATAGCCGTCGGCCGGCCAGAACCGGGAGCTGTCGGGCGTCAGCACTTCGTCGATCAGCAAGATGTCGCCCGGATCCGCGGCGCCCGACTGCGTCGGCGGCGAACTGACGATTCCGAATTCAAACTTCGTATCCGCCACGATGATGCCGCAATGGTGGGCATGGCGGGCCCCATGCGAATACACGTCCAGGCTCCGCTGCCGCAGTTGCTCGGCCAGGTCGTCGCCGACGAGTTGCTGCATCTGGGCGAAGGTAATGTTTTCGTCGTGACCCTCTTCGGCCTTGGTCGCCGGGGTGAACATCGGCGCCGGCAACCGCTCCGATTCCTCCAGTCCCGAGGGCAGCGAGCAGCCGGCCACGTGACCCGTCTCGCGGTACTCGCGCCACGCGGAGCCGCTGAGGTATGCCCGCACCACGCACTCGATCGGCACGACGCGGGTCTTGCGCACCAGCACAGTGCGGCCGGCCAGCTCGTCGAGGTTGGCGCCGGGCGGCAGGGGCATCTTCCGCACGTCAGTTTCCAGCAGGTGGTGCGGCCCGGCGAGTTTGCGGAACCAGAAATTGCTCACCTGCGTCAGCACGCGCCCTTTGTCGGGAATCGGCGTGGGCAGCACCCAGTCGAAGGCGCTGAGGCGGTCGGTGCTCACCAACAGCAGCCGATCGCCCAGGTCGTACACGTCGCGAACTTTGCCGCGGCGGCAGGGAAGTCCCGGCAGGTTGGTTTCGACGACGGCGACGGACATGGGAGCGCAACGGCCGCGAAGTAACGGGTGGGCTTGCGCACGCAGCAAGGCACGCCGCCGAGTATAACGCCGCGGCGGCAGCGGCGTCAGGCGCCATCGTCGGTCGTGGTCCAGATGGCTGCCCTTGTGACAAATTGACGACCGCCCCGGCCGATCGTCGCGCGCTTGTGACCTCACTTCCCCGCCATTAGAATCGAGTGGCGGGGCCAGCCATGAGGCACGAGGAATCATCGTGCCGCCGCTGTGGCGCCGCGCGATAAAGAGCGGCGCGGCATTTGCTTTTCGTTTCGTCGACGCCGCCAGCACGGCCCAATGGAAAAGGCGCCTGATCATGGGACAGATGCGGTTTCGTGTCCACCAGCGGGACCGCATCCCCGAAGGCGGTTTGTCGCGCATTTATGTGGCCGGCGCCGAGGAATTTCCCTGGGCCACGCGCTCGGCCTGGGTGGGCGAAGAGCTGGTCGTGCAGCGCGGCGTCGACGACTCGGGGTACGTGTATGTCCCATGGCAGGTCGACGGTCACGGCCTGCGGCTCTTGACCACCGCCACGCTCATGGAGCGCGACAAGCCGTACGTGGTCGAAGTGGAGCTGGCGCGAGGGCTCATCCAGCGCATCCGCTCGCGGATGTTCATTTGGGAGTGGATGGGGGTCGACACGCCCCCGGAGCTCGTCGCTCAACTCCGCGAGGCCACCGCGCTGTTTTCGCGAGCCGCCACGTCGCAGGATGACCTGCCGACGGCGTCGGACCACGCCAACCGGGCGATCGCCGCGGCGCTCTCGCTCGCCGACCAATTGGTCCGCAACTACGCGGAGCAGTCGCTCTTGTCCCGCCAACGGCAAACGCCGGTCGCCACGCTCCTGGGCGTTAGCCTGGGCACGAATGCGCCCTCGCTGGCGGTGCGGCGGCAGTTGGTCGACGCCTGCAACCTCATCCAAATTCCGATCGCCTGGCGGGCCATTGAGTCGCGCGAGGGCAAGCGCGACTGGAAGCCGACCGACGAACAGCTCGGCTGGTGCCAAACCGCCGGGTTGAAGGTGGCCGCCGGCCCGCTCTTGCGGCTTGACGACCGCGGCGTGCCCGATTGGATGTACTTGTGGGAGGGCGACGACGAGAACCTTACCCGGTTGCTCTTGGACCACGTGCGGGCGGTGGTGGGGCGGTACGCGGGGCGGGTACACCTGTGGCATGTGGCCTCCCGCGTGAACAACGGCAAGCTGCTGTCGCTCGACGAGGAAAGCCGGCTCAATCTGGTCGCCCAGGCGGTGCAGGTGGTGCGGCGACTCGATCCCCGCACGCCCACCGTCGTGTCGTTCGATCAGCCGTGGGCCGAGTATCTCGTGGAGCAGGATCGCGACCTCGCGCCGTGGCACTACGCCGACGCCCTGGTGCGCGCCGACCTGGGCATCTCCGGATTTGGCCTGGAGATCAACGCCGGCTACTGGCCGGGCGGCACGGCTCACCGCCCGGCGTTCGAGTATGGCCGGCTCGTCGATCAGTGGAGCCAGCTTGGGCTGCCGCTGATGTTGCTGCTAACCGCCGCCGACCGCGACGAGGCCGACGCCAAAGCGGCGGCGAACATTCACGCGGAGCTGATCGCCACGGCTGACGGCGAGCACGACTCGCAAGCCGCGTGGGCGTCACTGGTGGCGCCGCTGTTGCTCGCGCGCCCGTCGGTGCAGGTGCTCTTGTGGAACCAACTGGCCGACGCCGAGCCGCACGAGTTCCCGAACAGCGGGTTGTTCGACGCCAAGGGCAAGGACAAGCCCACGCTGGCGCTGTTGCGCGAGCTGCGCAAGTCGTGCCTGACTTGAGGGAAGGCTGTAGACCGTAGACTTTAGGCTGTAGGGTTGGAGTCCGCGCTTAAGTCGAGCGTGTGGTCCGACCTACAGCCTAAAGCCTACAGCCTGCTCTCTCAGCTCAACACCCGCTGGCCGCGCGATCCCAGCACCGCGTCTTCGCGGCACTCGTAGTTCGGCAGGGCCTTGTCGAGCCGGCAGAAGTGCAGCGCCGCGGCGCACTCGGCCGTCAGCCCGCACAACCGCAGGGCGCCGTCGCGCTGCAGGACGCGCTTCTGCAGCGTAATGAGCTGCCCCATCAGCCGGCTGGGGATCTGGTCCACCTTGTCCATCTCCAGCACCAGCCGGTAGATGAAGTGCCGGTTGGCCAGCGACCACAGCTTGTCGGCCATGTCGCCGGGCTCCTGCTTGCCTGGGTTGAGCTTCACAAACAGCCAGTCGGGGCCGCGGTCGACGTCGACGCCCCAGTCGTCACGTACAGCTTCCATGATAAGCACTCCGTTTGCCGAGGGGCTTCATCATGAAGACCCTTCCGCCTCGGCACGCTTAAAGTAGTTCCTGCTCCGCGATGCGGATTCGACGAGATAAGTCTTATCGCCTATTTCGTTCGCTAGGATAAATCTTAGGACGACTGGCAGCAGTCCACAAGCGAAGCTTGCACGGGGGGCCGGCGCGACGGCGGGCGAATGCCGTGTGCAACTGGTTGTGCCAGTGTTTTAAGATTTCGCGAAATCGGCGACCCGGCGCCGCGACGAGGACACTGGCATAGCCAGTAGCACACGAGGGGTCGGTGCTAGCTGCACCCCGGGCTCAAGCTCCGAGCATTTCAGCCATCGTGCGCTGGGCGACGGCCAGAGCCTCGGGCAGCTTGGTCGGATCCTTCCCCCCCGCTTGGGCCAGGTCGGGGCGGCCGCCGCCGCCGCCGCCGACGGCCTTGGCCACAGGCCCAATCCACTTGCCAGCGCTGATGCCGCGCTCCTGGAGCTGCTTGGATACGCCCGCAACGAGCGTCACTTTGTCGTCGCCCTGTCGCGTGGCCAGCAGCACTGCCGAGAGCGGCGCCCGCGAGCGAATCTGGTCGATGAGCTGCCGCATGAGGTTCGGCTCCGCGCCGGGCAGCTCCGCCAGCACGACGCTGACGCCGCCGCAGTCGTGGGCCTGTTGGAGCAGCGCGTCGGCGCTGACAGGCCCGGCGGCGTCGCGCTTCGCAAGCTGTATCTCCAGGGCATTGAAGTCATTCTTAAGCGCCTTGATTCGTTGCGGAACGGCCAAGGGCGCGACCGATAGGAGGCGTCCAGCCTCGGAAAGCTTGGCCTTCTTCTGCTCAAAAGTGAGCGCTTTGCCCGAATCATCGAACGCCCCGGACAGCGGCGTCAACTCCCCCCCAGACAGCGCTCGTTTCAAGCGACGAACGTTGTCCAGTAGCCCATGGACTAAATCAGGAACGCACCGCTCCGGACATGCAAGCAATTGCGCCGATTCGCGCAATGCCGCTTCCATCTGTTGGCGATGCTCCGTTGCTTTCTTGCCGGTGAGCGCCACGATGCGCCGAGTCCCTGCGGACACGCCTTCTTCGCTCAGCACTTCGAACGACGCCACCTCGCCGGTGCTGGCCAGATGCGTGCCGCCGCAGAGCTCCTTGCTGAAGTCGCCCATCGACACCATCCGCACGGGGTCGGGATATTTTTCGCCGAACAACATCATCGCCCCTTGCTTGCGGGCTTCGGCCAGCGGGAGGGTTTGCCATCGGATCGGCGCCGCAGCCGCGACCTGCTGCGCAATGTCGGAGGAGATGGCCGCAAGTTGTTTGGCGTCGACGGGACTCAGGTTCGTGAAGTCGAACCGCAGCCAATCGTCGTCCACCTTCGATCCCTGTTGCTGGGCGTGCGAGCCGAGATTTTTTTGCAGCGCGTAGTGCAGGATGTGCGTCGCCGAGTGAGCGCGTCGGATGCCGTCGCGCCGCGCGGCGTCGACGACCGCCTTCACCTTCGCGCCCTCGCGGAGCACGCCCTTGCGGAGGTGGCCGATGTGAATGACCAGGGCGCCGTCCTTCTGTGCGTCGACGACCTCGAACTCCACCCCGTCGCCCACGAGCTTCCCGGTGTCGCCGACCTGGCCGCCGCTTTCGCCGTAGAACGGCGTGCGATCGAGCACCACGCGCACGGGCTCGCCGTGGCCCACCTCGTCCATTCGATCGCAGAGCTGGTCGTGCGGCGGTTTGCCGGACACGATGCCTTTCACCACCGCGTCGGCCTCGGTCGTTTCGTAGCCGACAAATTCGGTGGCGTGGAGGGCGTGCTTTAGCGAGTCGATCGGCCCGCGGGCGCCCATCACGGTGTGCTGCACCTTGCCCGACGCCTCGCCGTGCTGCTCCATCGCGCGGGCGTACCCCTCCCAGTCGAAGGCCAGGTTGTGCTCCGCGGCCAGCGACTCAAACAGCTCCGGCGGCACGCCGAAGGTTTGGTACAACTCGGCCGCCACCGCGCCCTCGACGCGCGTGCGGTTCTGCCGTCGCATGTCGTCGAACACGCGCTCGATGCGGCTCAAGCCCGCGTCGATCGTGCCGAAGAAGTTGGCTTCTTCTTTCTCGATGACGCCGGCCACTCGCTTCTGCGTTTCGACTAGATCGGGGTACGGCTGTCTTCATGGCCGCGACCACCGCCGGCACGATCTTATAGAGAAACGGCTCGCGCAGGCCCATCTGGTGTCCGTCGAGCACCGCGCGGCGCAAGAGCCGCTTCACCACGTACTTTTCTTTGTTGGCGCCGGGGTACACATTCTCATGCACGGCGAAGGTGCACGCTCGCACGTGATCGGTGATCCGCCGCAGCCGCCGGCCGTTGTCGCTGTCCAGCTCGTACTTCACTCCGCAGACTTCGGCTGCCGCCTTGACGATCGGAAACAGGATGTCGATGTGATAATTCGTCGGCACGCCCTGCAGACGTCGCCGCGGTGCGCTCCAGCCCCATGCCGGTATCGATGTTCTTCGAGGGCAGCGGGCGGAGGTTGTTCGGCGGATCGCCCACGCGGTTGAACTGCGTGAACACGAGGTTCCAGATCTCGACGCTCTTGCCTTGGTCGGGATGGAAGTAGATCTCGCTGCACGGCCCGCAGACGCCGTCGGGCCCCTGGCTCGGGGCGCTGGCTGGCCAGAAGTTTTCGTCTTCGCCGCACCGCTCGATGCGGTCGGCCGCCAACCCGACGTCCTTGGCCCAGATGCCGGCCGCCTCGTCGTCGTCCTTGTACACCGTGACGGAGAGCCGTTTCGGATCGATCGCGAGCCACTGTCTTACCGGTGAGGAATTCCCACGCCCAGTTGATGGCGTCGCGTTTGAAGTAGTCGCCGAAGCTGAAGTTGCCCAGCATCTCGAAGAAGGTGTGGTGGTACGCCGTGCGGCCCACATTCTCGATGTCGCCCGTGCGGAGGCACTTCTGGCAACTGGTGGCCCGGGTGAACTCCAGCTTCACCTTGCCGAGGAAGTGGTCCTTGAACTGATTCATGCCCGCGGGCGTAAACAGCACGCTCGGATCCCACGTGGGCACGAGAACGTCGCTAGCCACGCGGCGGTGCCCCTTCGACTCAAAGAAGGCCAGATATTTTTCGCGAAGCTCGTTGGTTTGCATCGGGGAGAGGTCGAGGGCGATAGGTCAGCGGTCAGGGCAGCGAGCCGGGCCGTCCCGGCCCCGGCGCAAGAAGGCGCCGCCCCATGGGAAGACACCCCATGATATCGCCGCGGTTCACCTCAGACTACCGCGACTCGCCTTCACGAAAGATGCCGCCGGCGCGATCAGCCTCCGGCGAGGGCGGCGGAAACTCCACCTTGGCGTAGACGTCGGCCAGCGAGAGCCGACAGTTGACGGTCGCTAGTTCGATCGTCGCGTCCAAGCCGCTGACGCCCTTCAGCCGCCACTGGCGCTCGTCATCGCAAGTGTAATGGTCAACCTGCGGTCGATCATGGGCGACGAGCAGATATTCTCGCAGCGATTCCAGCTGACGAAACATTTCAAACTTCTTCCCGCGATCGTAGCTCTCAGTTGAGTCAGACAAGACCTCGATGACGACTTGCGGATTGAGCAGCGTGTCGAGCTGTTTATCTTCGAATTGCGGCTTCTGGCATGTGATTACGGCATCAGGATACGTGTAAAGTCCCGCGGGCTTTACGCTCACTCGCATATCGTTCACATAGGCAAAGCATGGGCGGTCCTTCAACTGTCCATGCAGGAGGCCGGCAAGATTAAACGTAATTTGATTGTGTTCGCTGCTCGCCCCGCTCATGGCGTACATTTCGCCACGATAGTATTCGTGCTTTTCACGCACGTCGCGCTCGATGGCCAAGTACTCTTCAGGCGTCAGTAAACGCTTTGGACTTGCAGACATTGACTGGCTCCCCACGGCTCAAATACCCGGCGCCCTTAATTCTACCATCTATCGCTGAAACGGCCGAGTAACGGGTTGGGGATTACCGCTCAAGCGGCAACCGCAGCGTGACGGCGGCCCCGCCCGATGATCCCTCGCCTTGGGCGAGGTGGAGACTCCCGCCAAGCTCGCGCGCCAGCCGGCGACAAAGCGCCAGGCCCAACCCCACGCCCGGCGCCGACTCGGCCGCTTGCTGCGCACTTTTGCTGAACGGCGCCGAGCGCTCCGCCGCGCGCACCGATGCAAACCCGGGCCCGTGATCGCGCACGGCAATGGCGAGAAATTTTCCTTCGCGCCGGGCCTCAAGGTGAATCCGCCGATCGCCGGCGCGGGCGGCATACTTGGCAGCGTTGTCCACGAGGTTGAACAGGATTTGCTCGACGACGCCCAGGTCGGTGACCAGCGGCGTCGCGCGGACGCCCTCCTCCACCGCGTACGCAAGCTGCATTTCTGACTGGGCCGCGCGCTCCGCAAGCCGCGGCTCGAATCGCTCGACCAGGGCGCCGACCGTCGTACGCTCAACCGGTCGAGGCTTGCGGCCGCGCTCCAGGCGTGCGTAGGCCAGCACGTTTTCCACGAGATGAGTCAATCGCTCGGCCTCGGTGCGAAGCGTCTGGAAATACTCCTGGCGCCTTTCGGGGGGCGCCATGTCGCGGGCGAGCATCTCGGCGTACATGCGAAAAGTCGTCAGCGGCGTGCGCAGCTCGTGGGTCACGCTCGACACAAACGCCGCCCGCCGCTCGCTCAACGCCAAGACGCCCGACAACAAGCCGGCCACCGCGGCCAGGGCCGCCGACAGCGCGACCCAGCCAATGCCCAATGCCCAGCGCAGCGGCGCATCGGCCTCGCCCGCACTGCCTGCCGCCGCCAGGGGGGTGATGACAAGCCGTACCGGCAACCCGGCCAGCATCCGCGTCGGCTCGGCGTCGGCGATGCTACGCACGGGCGTCAGGTCGGCGCCCGGCAGCAGGTCGGCGGTCTCGGCTAGTAGATCGGCCTTGATCCGCGGCCAATCCAGCCAGCTTCCCTGCACCACCGGCTTGCCGTCGCGCACCACGCGGCGGGCCAGCAGCAGTTGGTCGCCCACCCACAGCGGTCGGCTCGCGTTTTCGACCACGGCGGCCGATGATGCGGGCGCTCCGTTGAGGCTCCAGTAGGAGTTGACGCCTCGCTGTTTGGACATTTCCTCCTGCGCCGCCTTTTGGTAGCGACCGCTGCGGCTGCCGAAATCGCCGTAACCGCCACGGGCGAACTCCTGCGGTTTGGCCTCGGCGTCTTGTTGGCCCTCGCCGAAAGGATTGTCGGCCTCTTGCTGCAAATCGCCCGCTGCGCCCGCGGGCGCGTTGGCGGCCGTTTCGGCGGGCGGGTTGACCAACGATTGTTCAAGCGGCTCGGTCTGTTGTTGCGGAACGTCGGCCACGCTTTGGGCCGACTCTTGCCGCTGCTGCTGGACTGCCTCGAGCGGCGGCAACGGCTGCTCGGGCAACTGGGCCGAGAGCGCAGACACATCGACTTTCTTCTCAAGATCTGCCAGCCGGCGGCGGTTGGCGTCGATCCGCTCCTGCGACAAGCCGTTGTCGCGGGCCAACGCCTCGAACTCCTGCGTCGGCGCCTGCGGCGAATTCCACACGCCCTCGGGCGAGGCGTCGAAGTTCAAGATGACGTTGGCGGCGGGCGAGTTCATCAGCGGCGAGGGAACCTGCTCGACGCCCGCGCCGCCTTTGGCGCCCGGGGTTTGGACCGTGATGAACGAGTTGTAAAAGAAGTGCGGCCGGGCGATCTCCTCGGCAATGAGCGGCGCAAGCTTCGTGTCCATCCGCCACAGGGCCAGGCTGACCCGCTGCCCCAGAGCGGCGTCGGCCCGCGCCTGGCTCCGCTCGCGGTCCGCCCGCAGCGCATGGAGCGTGAGCCAACCCATCGCTGCCGCCACGACGACGCTGCAGGCGAGAAACGCAAGCCAGACTTGCCAAGGACGCTTCATGGTCTAATTCCCAATGACCAAGCACGAAAACCACGAAGCCCCAATGACCAAGCACCAATGACCAATGTCGGAGGGAAAATGTCTCGCATCGGTCATTGGTCATTGGGGCTTGATCATTGGTCATTTCCTCCTGCCAGCATGTACCCCCTGCCCCGCACCGTCACCAACACGCGCGGCTGGTCAGGATCGTCGCGCAGCTTTTCGCGGAGCCTCGCGACGTGCATGTCGACGGTGCGGGTACTGACGCCCCGCGCGTCGATCTGCCACACGTTCTCCAGCAACTCCTGCCGCGGCACCGTGCGGCCAGCGTGCTTTGCGAGGTAACGCAGGAGTTGCTGTTCGCGCTCGGACAGTTCGACGCGCTGGCCGTCCTCAAAACATACCTCGCAGCGCGCAAAGTCGACGCGGCCCGAGGGAATCCGCAGCTCATCGATGTCGCTGGGCCTCCCAGGCGACCGCCGCAGCACCGCCGCCACGCGGGCCAGGAGTTCGTTGACGCTGAACGGCTTCACGACATAATCGTCGGCCCCCAGGCGCAGCCCGGCCACGCGATCGCTCTCTTCGCCGCGGGCGGTGAGGATGATCACCGGCAGCGTGGGCCGCACGTTGCGGACTTCGCGGAGGATGTCGAGGCCCGTTTTGCCGGGCAGCACCATGTCCAACAGTAAAAGATCAAAATCTCGCCGCACCGCCATCCGGCAACCTTCGTCGCCGTCGCCAGCCTCCAAGACGGTGTACCCGGCGTAGGCGAGCGCATCGACGACCCCGCGCCGGATGGGCGCGTCGTCCTCGACGGTCAGGATGGTCGCCAGCGGCATGGAACGATATAACCTTCCCTGAGCGGCGCCTGTTGGGTAGCGTAGTCAATCCTATGAATTGTGACTTCGCGACGGCGCCCGGTCTGTAACGCCTCTGTAACGAACCCGATTTACACGAGCGTACGCCCCGTGTCTCGCGAGCAGTGGACCGCCGTTGACGCCTATCTCGCCGAGCTGCTGGTGCAGCCCGATGCGGCGCTCGACGCGGCGCTGGCGGATAGCGCCGCGGCGGGGTTGCCGGCGATCAACGTCACGCCTAACCAAGGCAAGTTGCTCCAACTCATGGCTCGCGCCGAAGGGGCGAAGCGCATTCTTGAAGTCGGCACGCTGGGCGGCTATAGCACCGTTTGGCTCGCTCGCGCGCTGCCGCCCGGGGGGCGACTGGTGACGCTCGAGATCGATCCGAAGCACGCCGAAATTGCTCGAGTCAATCTGGCCCGCGCCGGCGTCCTCGACGTCGTCGACATCCGCTTGGGGCCCGCAGTCGACTTACTGCCGCAACTGGCTACCGAAGCTCGGGAGCCATTTGATTTCATCTTCATCGACGCCGACAAACCGAGCAATCCCGAGTATTTCGCCTGGGCTCTGCGCCTGTCCCGCCGCGGCAGCCTGATTGTGGTCGACAACGTGATTCGCGGCGGCGCCATCGTCGACGCCGCCAGCCAGGACGCCAGCGTGCAGGGCGTCCGGCGGCTCAACGAGCTGATCGCCGCCGAGCCGCGCGTCAGCGCCACGGCCATCCAGACCGTCGGCGGCAAGGGTTACGACGGGTTTGCCGTGGCGTTGGTCGTGGGCGACTAGGGTCGGGTGGCTGTGGTCGGCGTCTTCGCCGCCCACAACGCACCGCTGGCGGCTCGCAGACTCGCCCCCAGCCACCCCCGCGTTTCAGCAGTGAACCCGAGATGGCCCGCTGGCGTCTGTGTCGTCATCCACTTCCTCCAGGCCCGTAGCATGATGCTCCAAGCCACGCTTGCCCGATACCGCGCCGCCTTCTCGGGCTTGCCGCGCGACGTGTACCTGCTGGCCCTGGTCCTGTTGGTGAACCGCGTCGGCACGATGGCTGTGCCGTTCATGACGCTGTATCTGACCAGCGAGCGGGGCATGACCGAGGGCGCCGCCGGCCGCATGATCAGCGTCTACGGCGTCGGAGCGGTCGTGGGCGCGGTTCTGGGCGGGCGGCTGACGCAGTCGTGTGGGCCGGTGCGCGTGCAGGCAACCTCGCTGTTTTTCTCCGTGCCTGGGTTTCTTGTGATCCCGTTGTGTCGCTCGGGGCAGGCGATCGCTGCAGCGCTCTTTGCCTTGGGCGTCATCTGCGAATCGCTGCGCCCGGCCAACGCCACGGCGATCGCGCAGCTAACGACCGTCGAGAATCGCGCGCGGGCGTTCGCCGTTCAAAGGCTGGCGGTCAACCTCGGATTCTCGATCGGTCCGGTGATCGGCGGGATCCTGGCGACGGTGGATTTTCGATTGCTCTTCGTCGTCGACGCCGCCACGTCCCTGGCCGCTGCCGTAGCGCTGGCGTACCTGTTCCGCGGTCGGCGAATTGAGTCAGCGACAAGTGCGCCGCCCGCGGATCGGTCGTGGCGCACTTCGCCCCTGCGCGACGGCGTGTTCGTCGCCCACCTGGCGCTCATGCTGGCGAGTCTGATGGCGTTCTTTCAATTTGGCTCGACGTACCCGCTGTACCTGCGCGATCATTTCGGACTGGCCAAGCCGCAGATCGGGCTGATGTTCGCCGTCAACACGGTAGTCATCGTGATTTTCGAAATGCTCGTGCTCGACCGCATTCAGCGCTGGCCAATGGTGCGCACCATCGGCTGGGGGTGTTTTTTGTCGTGCGTGGGCTTCGGCGTCTTGCCGTTCGGCTCGACCGGCGGCTATTGCGTGTTGGCCATGTTGATTGTCACAGTGGGCGAGATGCTCTCGTTCTCCCTGGCGGCCAGCTTTGCCGCCAGCCGCAGCACGGCGGGCGATGAATCGCGGGCCATGAGTTGGTACGTGATGACCACCTCGGTGGCCACGGTGCTCGGGCCCGCCTTCGGGTCGGCCATTTACGCCGTCGATCGCGACGCCCTGTGGATCGGCTGCCTGATCGTCGGCGGCTTCGTGCTCGTGGGATTCTACGCACTGTCGCTGTGGTCGCGCGTCGACGTGTGCGAAGCGCCGACGTAAGCCCCCATTCCGCATCGCTCGCCTAGCGGCTAGCCGGAGTGCCACGCCCTCCGGGGAATCCCGGACCGCGTGGCGGTCCGGCTTGTCGACCGCTACACTCAAGACATGAGCGACCCTCACGACCCCACGTACGTCCCTCGCTGGCGGCCCCTGGAGCGGCATGAGCGGCGGGTCGTCGGCGTGCTGGCCGAGAAGGCCAAGACCACGCCCGAGAACTATCCGCTCACCGTCAACTCGCTCGTCAACGGCTGCAACCAGAAGAGCAACCGCTTTCCGCAGATGCAGCTCGATGAGGACCAGGTGAGCGCCGCGCTCGACAACCTCCGCCACGCCGGCGCGGTGGCGCAGGTGCAGGGCGACGGCCGCGTGGATAAGTACCGCCACCTACTGTACGACTGGTTGGGCGTCGACAAGGCCGAGCTGGCGGTGATGACCGAGCTCTTGTTGCGCGCGCCAGACCCTTGGCGAGCTCCGCGGCGCGCGGCGCACATGGAGCCGATCAAAGACCTGGGCGAGCTGTTGCCGATCGTCGACCGGTTGAAGCAAAAGCGGCTGGTAATTTACCTTACGCCGGCCGGCCGCGGGGCCGTGGTCACGCACAACCTGTACCAGCCGCAGGAGCTGGACAAGGTGCGGGCCGAGCATGCCGGCGGCGCCGCGAGCCCCGATGACGCGACCTACGGTGAAATCGTGGATCCCGCGCTCCGCGCAATGAAAGCCGTCCGCGCTGTCGGCGGAGACCTTGCCGCCGACGATCCTCCGGCCGTCGACGCCCTCCGCGCCGAAGTGGCCGCGCTGAAGCGCGAGCTGGCCGAGGTGCGCGAGCACGCCGACTCGCTGGGCGCCGACCTCCGCCGTGAGTTGGAGGACCTCAAGCGGCAACTCGGCGCCTGACGAACGATCCGCAGCCAAGAGAATTACCTGTAGCCATGCCGTCATCCGCCACCGACGCCCAATTCGACGGCGGGCTGATCGCCGCGCTGGTGCGGCCCCTGCATCGGTACTTTCTGGCGGCGCTGGTGGCGGTCTACGCCCTGGCGGCGGTCGCGCCGGGGCCGGGCACGATCATCCGCGAGTTCGCCGTATCGCTGCCCGGCGGCGGTCAGGAGCGGGCGTCGATGCTGTTGTTGGCGGTGCTGTTGTTCTGCGCCGCCGCCGTCATCCGCTGGTCGCAAGTGCACGAGCTGGCCGCCCACCCCTCGGCGCTGACGGGCGGGCTGCTCGCCGCGTGGTTCGGGCCGGCGCTGTTAGTCGCGGTCGCCGGGCAGATCTTGCCGCGGATGATGGGCGCCGAGGCCACCGCCGGCATACTCGTGGGCCTGGCGCTGGTGGCCGCGATGCCGGTGGCCAACTCGTCGGCCGGGTGGACGCAGAACGCCGAGGGCAACGTGGCCCTCAGCCTGGGCCTGATCGTGCTGTCGATCCTGCTGAGCCCGCTGGCCACTCCGTTTTTGCTGAAGCTCATGGGCCTGGTGCTGTCGGGCGACGACACGGCCCGCATCGACCAGATCGTCACGCAATTCTCCGGCTGGCGATTCATTCTGTGGGTGATCTTGCCGTCGCTGGCCGGCGCCGCGGCGGCGCATCTGGCCGGGCCGCAGCGCATCGAGCGGGCCAAGCCGTGGTTCCGCCTCATCACGCTGGTCGACATCCTGATCCTGAACTACGCCAACGCCTCGCTGGCGGTCGACAGGATTTGGCAGCAGCACGAGTGGACGGTCATCGCGATCGCTGCACTGTTGGCCGTGGCGGTCAGCGCAGTCGGCATCCTGCTGGCCGGCGTGCTGGCCCGGTTGTGGCGCCTGCCGCGAGAAGCGCATACGGCGCTGGTGTTCGGGCTGAGCATGAAGCACACCGGGCTGGCGCTGGTGCTGGCCGGAGAAATCCTGCACGATCAGCCGCGAGTTATTCTTGTCGTACTTCTCACGACGCTGGCTCAACACGTGGCCGCCGCGGCGGTGGATTGGCGGCTTGGCCGGACATCGCGGGAAAACGCGGCGCCAGTCGGGGCGGCGTGATCGGTGGGAGACGCCTCGGACCGCGACCGCCGCTCGCGGTTTTGTGGTCAGGGGATCGCCTTCTGAACAAGCACGACCCAGCCGGGGCGGTCGTTGCGACCGGCGGAGTCTTCGAGGTCGCTGACTTTGTAGCGGACCGGCTCGAAGGCGCCCCAGTACTTCTTATCGGGGTTTTCCGAGAGCGGGTCGACGTAGCCGACCTGGAAATGCTGCTTGCCGTCGAAGTTGGGATCAGTCAGTGGATGGGCGGCGTCGATTTCATCGAGGAGCTGCTGGTCGAGCCGAGCCAGCTCGCCCTTTTCCAGCTGCGGGTGATGCAAGATCAGGCCACGATTTTGCTCGCCTTCGATCCAGTCGCTGCGCAGGTCGATGAGCACCACCTCGCTGCCGCCTCTCAGCTCCTTGTCGAGCACCGTGAAGTCGTGCACGTTGACGCTCATCGCCAACACGCCAATCACCTGCCGCTCGCCGGGCGCCCCGGCGGCGCCTGTCGACTGGTCCCAGATGGGGACGGAGAACGCCACCTTCAACAGCCCACTAGTGCTGCTCCTGTACACCAGCGACAGTCGGTTGTGGTCGATCGGCCGAATCGACGCGAGCTGCGGGTCATTCTCCTCAAAATCCTTGCCCAAGCCGTTGAAGTAGTCGCGGTGGCGGAACGACTGCCCCACGCTCTTGTCCTTGGGACTGCGGGCCACTTGGATGCCCGCGACGTTGTTAATGAACCAACTGTCGACGACCATCTCGCTGCCATGCTTGTGGGCCAGCGACGTGGCGACCCACGCGTCGAGCGCGTCGAGCGACGGCTTGTCGAGCACCTCCAGCGCCTCGCGATCGGCCGGCACGTCCACGTTGAGCTTGCGCAGGGCGGCGATCATTTCGGGGTCGGCGGCGGCGGCGGTAAGCACCGCGAATCGCTTGGCCATTTCCTCCGGCAACGTCGTGCGGGCGGCATGCTTGGCGAAGCTGGGAAGGCTGTCGCGGGCGTCGTTCTCGGCTTGCCTGAGCTGCGCCAGGCGGCTTTCATCGGCACGGCGATCGGCCTCCAGTTTGGTCGCCTCTTCGCGGCGCTCAGCCTCCTGCCGGCTTGCATGGAGGAGCCACAAGGCGCCGCCGACGAATACGGCGATCAGCGCCAACGGCAGCGCCGTGCCCACGAGCCATCGCCGAGCCGAATGGTCGAGGCCGCTGAACCAAGGGCGCGACCGCCGCGTGTCAACGCGCGACGCGGAATCCGCCTGCGTCTCGCGGTAGGCTTGCGTCGCCATCTCGCCCGACTTCTTGCCGCGCACCAGCGCCGGCAAGTTGTGACCTTCGGCGAACGGCACGAGCGCCGCAGCCACCTCGGCGGGCGTCGCGAAGCGGTCTTCGGGTCGCTTCTCGAGCATCTTGCGAATGATCTCCCATAGCTTCTTGGGCAGCGGCTGCACGCTCGAGCGGATCATCGGCACGGCCGCCTTCTCGTGGGCCTTCTCGGGGCGCAAGTCGGAGTCGAAAAACGGCGGATTGCCGGCCAGCAAGTGGTAGAAGGTGCAGCCCAGACTGTAGATGTCGGCGCGGATGTCGACGCTGGTGGTCTTCCACTGCTCGGGGGGCATGTACATGCCGGTGCCCATGGCCTTGTGATCGAAGCGGGTGAGCCGGTCATGCGCATCGACGGCCAGCAGGGCGAGGCCCAGGTCAAGGATTTTGACGATCGCACGCTGGCCGTCGGCGCCCTGGTTGACCGTCGAATCGCTCTGTACCTGATCGCCGTCGACCAGCGTGATCATCAAGTTCGAGGGTTTGATGTCGCGGTGCACCATGTCGTTCTTGTGGATGTACTGCAGGCCGCGAGCGGCCTGGCGAATGATCTCGCAGGCCTCCGGAATGGGCAGCGGGCCGTGCTGGGCCACCAACTCGTCCAGGCTCACGCCCTCGATGTACTCCATGACCAGGTAGTGCACCTGGTCGGTGGGCGAGGAGGAGTCGATGGCCACAACGATGTTTTTATGCTCCAGGCGACCGACCGCTTTGATTTCGTTGTAAAAGCGGCGAATGATCTCGCTGTGGCCGGCGGCGACGAATTGAGGTTTGATAATCTTGATCGCCCGGATGCGACCGAACTGCACGTGGCGGGCCTTGTACACGTCCCCCATGCCGCCGGAGCCGAGTTGCTCCTCGAGCTCGTAATTGCCGACGCGGCGCAGCGCCGTGCCGTGCGCCACCGCCGTGCGGCCGGCCGTGTCGCCGACGTCGAAGCCGATGGTCGGGACGACGGTCCACTGGCGCTGGGCGTGCACCTTGGGTTGGTTGCGCAGGGGCGCGGGCCGTGGTCGTCGTAGATCAGCTCATACACGTCGACCTCGCCGATGCCTTTGAGCAGCCGGCGGCCGTGGGCGTGGAAGCGGACTCCCTCCAGGCCGACGTCGTCGAGAATGGCCATCACGCTGCGGCTGACAAGAATCTGGCCGCCGGTGGCGTAGTCGTTCAGCCGCGCGGCGTAGTCAACGCTCTTGCCGATGAAGTTGTCCGTCTGGCTGGGGTCGACCTGCGGCACGCCCGCATGAACGCTGATCCGCACTTCGACCCCGTCGCCGCCGGGCGCGTGGATCGGCTCGTCGCGGTGGCTCTCCTGCACCGACGCCGCCCACAGGGCCGCCTGCACGGTGTTGTCGAACACCAGGAAGTGGCCGTCGCCGGCCGTCGACACGACGCGGCCGTTAAACTCTCCCAGCCGCTCCTCGATCCGCTCGCGGTGCGGCGTCAGGATCGACTGGATGAACGCGATGTCCTTCTCGGTGATGCTGCGGCCCGACATCTCGTTCTTGAGACGCACCGAGCCGCAGATGTCAGTGAACAAGAAGGTTTTGAGTTCGGCCATCGGTGCGGGAGAGGCCGGCGCGTAACGGTATGGCGGATGATGCTAGATGCTCGATCAATGCGACTCATCTAGCATCCAGCATCCAGTATCCGCCGTAGGCGCTCAATACACCACCGGCATGTAGCCGTAATGCACGCGCGACACCGTGCCGCCGAGGATGGGGCGATAACGGGTCACGACTTGGGCGGTGGGTACATAGCCGACGGCGGGAGCGCGGTAGTAAGTGACGACCGGCGCCGGGGCCGGTGCGCAGCATGCTGGCGCAGGTGCGGCATACGCTGGCGCTGCGTAGGTCACTGGCGACGCAACCGTGTAGACCGGGGCGGCCGGCGCGTAGTATGTCGCATACACAGGGGCCGGGGCCGGCGCGTAATACGTCACATATTGCGCCTGGGCTTCCATCGCACTGCACGCCGCCAGGAAGGCGACCGCAGCGAACATCGACGCGAGACGACGGTTCATAGGAACACCTTTTTGGTTAACGACGCCTGGAAGTAAAACTCCCCCTCACCCGCACGCTCAAGCGCAAAGCGCGCAGACGCCGAACTCCGTAGACCACAGACCCTACATAAAGTATGCCGCGCGTGAAGTCGGCAGGCAACTAGCTCCCGATGCCCTGCCAGCAGCCGCCAAGGCAGGCGGCATGGTTTGAGAACAGCCACTGGGCCCCCACCGGGCCGCTCCGGCGCGACGCTTTCGATCCTGCCCCCCACCCAATCTGCCCGCAGCCGCGAGCTATATTCCTAGGTTCGCCAGGGCCGAGGCCAATTGGCCGATGGCGCCGGTGAGCTGCGGATGCTCGCTCTCGAACTCCAAGAGCGCCTCTTGCAATCCGGACATCGACTCGGGCGACCCAGCGGCCGACGAGCGCTGGTCGTCAAGCCGCGCACGGATATCGTCCGCCACCTGCTGGAGTTTTTGTCGGGCCTCGTCGTTTACCTGGTCGGCGTCGGCCAACTCGGCGTTAAGCACGTCAAGCGCCGCCAGCACGCGTTTCTTGTCCATCGCGAAATTCTCCGCACTTGCTGATCACAATTCCCGCACCCGGATGTTCCGCCACCGGCACCTCTTGCCGGCCGGAAACCGCTCCGGCGTGCCGTGGACCTGCACGGCGATAGAACCCGAATCGCCCAAGAGCTTCCGCACGTCGTCTCGATTATACTTGTCCGCCGTGGTCTTGGCGGCGTCGAAAACGCCGACCTTCAACCCGTTAATCCACGAGGTGACCAGCGCATACTTGTCGCCCTCCATGCGGATGCGAACCGTGTTCCAATCGCCGATCTTCCACGCCGCCAGCCACTCGTCCGCGGTGCAAGTCTCAGCCAGTCCCGACTCCTCGAGGCTTTTCTTCCCGACTTCCTTGAGGCTCGCCAGCTCGCCGTCCTTCATCTCGCCTTGGATGCTGAACGACCGCGCGACCCAACCGCCGGTTTCCTCGCCATAGAAGTGCCCGATGTTGCCGCCGTCGTAATAGTCGACGGTCATTTGAATGCACTGCCCCAGGTCGTTGCCCCAGAGAAAGATGCCCGAGTCGCTGCCCCAGGCTGGCTTGACGTCGATCGACAGCTCGAAGTGGTGAAACTTGCGATCGGTGAGCAAAACGCCGCCGTTGCCCGACCCCGGCGGATCTTGCTCGCCAGCAAGCACGCCGCCGGGCTCGACGGTCCAATTTCCGCCTGTGCCGTGTCCGATCTTCTTAGGGTTCTTGTGCCAGCCGTTGAGCGTCTTGCCGTCGAAGAGCGTGATCCAACCCTCGGCGTCGGCGGACGGCGAATCACCTTTCGCGGCCCTTGCCGCACTCCAATTCAGCGCCATGGCGCCGACCGCGCCCCCGCCCATCGCCAACATCCGCCGCCGCGTGAAACCCGCCTCAGAGATGCTCATTCCCACTCCTCCCAATCACACGAACAATAGCCCGCGGCGCAAGCCGCTGGGTTAGCCCTGGCGGTTGAATTACGCGCACTTCAAACCCAGGCCTCGCGGCCAGGGCTATTGAAATCAATGACGCTCTGCATCAACCGCCTCCCGCACCAACCGCGGCGGCACGCCGATCGATACGACGCGAAACTCGCCGACGTACTGTCGTGCGTCCGGCGATACAAGCCCCGGTTTGGCCGCCACAAACGTGCACGTAACGTCCGCCTGCACCGTGGCGGCGGCCGCGCGGCCCGTGTCACAGTCTAGCCCGCTGGGCAGGTCCACCGCCAGCCGCCGGGCCCCTTGGCGGTTCATCCAGGCGATGATCGACGCCAGCGGCTCTCGCGGTTCCCCCGTGGCGCCCGTACCCAAGAGGGCGTCCACAAGCCACGCCGCTCTCCCGGCGTGCTCATCGAGTGCAGCAATCAACCCATCGCGCGGCAGCTCGACAATCGGCACGCCGCAGTGCGTCAGGATTTCGTAGTTGATTCGCGCGTCGCCGGTGAGCTGGTCGGGCGGGAATGCCAGAAGCACTTCAGCCGCGACGCCGCGAATCTCAAGATGCCGGGCGATGACGAAACCGTCGCCCGCGTTGTTGCCCTTGCCGCAAAGGATGGCACACAGCCCAGGCAACGGGTCCGCGCCCAGCAAGACATCAACTACCCCGCGTCCGGCATTCTCCATGAGCACCACGCCCGGGATGCCGTACCGCTCGATGGCGATCTGATCCACCCGCCGCGACTGGTCCCGCGTCAATACCAACGGCTCGCTCATGCCCTCAAGTGTACCGCCCTGCCCCGTTTAGCCGCGACCCGAAGGTCCCCCGCAGGGGAGCGCTTCACCCAGCTCCATCGGCCATCATTCGCGACCCCCTGGAAAAAATCCCACTCCGAAAATCCCCAAATTTTCTGAGACTTCTCACCGAAGCCGACAGTCCGTGCAAGGCCTTTGGAGGATTGACCTTGGACGAAACGTGAAATCCTGCGCCCCTGTGGAGATGTTTGTCTCACGAACACTCACACAAGGGCGCAGGCATGGAAGCCAAGACGCGGCGGCTGAACGTTTCTTGTTGTCCTCCGACCTATCCTTGTCCGTCGTGCGGCCGGCGGGGGCGGCGCAAGCAGATTCTCACGCGGGAGGTCCGCTCCATCGCCTTTCGTGAAATCTGCCTCCTCGAAGTCCGCTACGCCGAATACCGGGCGAGTTGCCGGTGCCGTGCCACGTTTCGCAGCGCGCCGCCGGGCGTCGATCTGCGGCGTCGCTACGACAATCGCGTCCGCGACGCCGTGCTCGATCGGCTGATCGAAGACGGCATGAGCATACCCAAACTCCTCGTCGCCATGCAGCGCGACTTTTTTCTCGATCTTTCCCAAGGGTTCGCCTACGACTGCATCCGCAGTCGCGTGGCGGAGTTGGACCAGGCCGAATACCGCCGCTGGTCGCTAGCGGCGTTTCGGGGCGTCTTGTGCGTCGACGAGCTGCATTTGGGCCGCTTTACGCTCCTGTTGGCGACCGATCCGATTGGCGATTTTCCCGTGGCGTTCGCCCTGGTCGAGAGCAACGATGCGGAGCATATGCGGCGGTTTCTCGCGAATCTCAAGCGGCGCGGATTCTCGCCCCAGGTCGTGGTCACCGACGGTTCTGGCCTGTATCCCGCGCTCGTGGCGGAACTCTGGCCGCAGGCCGAGCACCAGCTCTGCGTGTTTCACGTTCTGCAGGACGTCAACCGCCGCGTGCTGAAAGCCGTCGTGCGGCTGCGGCGAGACCTGAAGCGTCGCGGCCGGCGCGGCCGCAAGCGCCGCCGCGGCCGACCCAAGAAGTCGACGCGCCGGCGCTGCGGCTTGACCCTCCAAGACAAGGCGAACTTCGTCTTCAAGCATCGCTGGCTGATCGTGACCGGCGAGCGGCGACTCGACGACCGCCAACGGGCTGATCTGCAGACGATGTTCCAATATCTTCCCGGCTTGCGCACGCTGCGCACCTTTGCGATCAAGGCGCAGCAGTTATTCGATCTTGGGCAATCCTCCCATCAAGCGCACTGCCGAACGCGCGGCCCTCCTGCGCGACAAGTCCTTCGCCGCCGTTGCCGAACTGGCCGCGGCGATGAAGACGCTTGAAGGCGACAAGTTCGACAAAATGATTGCCTTTCTGCGCAGCGGGGCCTCGCGTCGCAAGCGGCCCCTGGCGGTGCGAACCAATAATCACGTGGAACGAACGAACCGCAAACTGCGGTTGTTCGAGAAATCTCGCTACAAATGGCGGCGTCGCCGAAACATCATCCGCTTCGTGCTGTTGGCGTTCGATCATTGGCGACGTCGCCAGGCCGCCGTCAAACCGCCCGCCGTCGCCCCAAAGCTTCCGCCGCCTTCGAGCGCCGCCATCGCTCGTCGTCCCAACTCCAAGGCTGCTTAACCCTTGCGAACACTGTCGACTTCAGCGAGAAGTCTCAATTTTCTTGCTGAAAATGGCCGCGCACTCTGCTAGGGTGAGAACGTCGCAATGCGCTCTTTGGAAACTCAGTAGAGCCGTTGGTTATTAGCTTGTTGCTATTAGCCCCCAGCGGAGATTGCGCCTCAGCGAGCCCCGAGCGTAAGCGACGGGAGCACCCCGTTTTGAGGCCGCGTCGCATGAATCGACAAACGCAGAAATCGACGACTAATGACGTCGGCCAGTTATGTCGGATCTCTGCATTCGCCGAGCCGTCCCACAGGCGAGCCGCGCAAAATCTAGGGCTTATGCAGCGGTTGATGTGGGACCCCTATCCGGCCCGCAAAAAGGTAGAACTCCCAGCGAGCCGGGTCGTCCCGACCCCGGCGCCTTGTTCCACGCTCGTCGCGGAGCGCCGCCTAGTACCGCCCATGGAACGTCCGCTCCGGCAGACTCGCCGTCTGCGGCACGGCCGCCGTCCCGCTCGGCGCGGGCCCGGCGGCGGTCACCGCGCCGGTGCTCTCGACCATCAACAGCGCATCGGCCCGCGGCGCACTCTTGGGCAGCGGCAACAGGTCGGTCACCGGGTTGGGCTTTTCCGGGCCCGGCGTGGCCACGACGCCCATCGACAAGAGCAGCACATGGTCTGTCGGCCAGCGGAACCGCTCGTGGAGCTGGACCATCGTGAGTTGCGGCACCTGGATCTCCGCATGCTGGTTCTGGGCCACCGTGCTGGGCGCCTCGAGCTGCACCGGCAGCATCTTCTCGACTTGCGCCAGCTGGAGCTTGACCACCGCATCGGTCGTCCGGCTGTCGATCGACAACAGCGGGCTGAACTCCAGCGTGAATCCCTCTTCGAGCTGCCCCATGTCGGGCTGGTAGCCCGGCCACGCCTCGCGGGTTTGGACGATGCCGCGGGTATAGCTGATGCGGCCGCATGGTGTTGAGCACTTCCGTCTGGCCGTTGAGCACCATCTGGTTGGGCGTCGATTGCTCGCGGTAGTCGGTGCGGCGGCGCAACTCGTTGAGCAGCAGCGCCGCGTCCTCGCGGGCCATGATCCAGCCCTGCACGCCCGGCGACTCCACCGGAGATCGGCGTCATCAGCGGCAGCGCCCGCACGCGCCAGTTGGGATTCTTGAGCGTGATGATCCGCAGGCCAAAGCCGTGGTTCTGCGCCGTGCTGTTCACGAAGCGGTCGACGATGTCGGCCACCATGGCCTGCATCTGCGGCGTGTGGTACACGCGGAGCACCTTGCGGTCGGCCGACAGCAGGCTGACGGGCGTGGAGTGCCAGGCTTCGTAGCCGGTTTCGCGCAGGATCCAATCGACGATGGCCTGCTCGGGGTTGGCGGTGGACTGGATGCGCATCGTGTACGGCGTGATGTCGTACTCGCGCCACACCTGACCCTGGTCGTTGGGCAGCGTGCCGGCGCCCTTGCGTGACTTGGGCGTGGGCGACTGCCACGCGGCGCAGTCGCAGGAGTTACGGGCGTGCCCTGTGGAGGCGTCGGCAGCGGCGCCGCGGAGTCCGAATAGCCGGCGCGACGTCGGGCGTCGGCGATCCGCTGGGCGCCCGCCAACCAGACGCCCCAAGGCGCGACGGGATCGGACGACTGGGCGGCGGCGAAGTGCTGCGGCGAGCGGATCGACCAGCGATGCGAGGGCGAGAGCGACAAGCGCGATGCGGCGGAGCATCGGAGGATCTCCGGGGAACAGGGGCGGGGGAGTTTAGGAAGCCGCGCAGAGGTCGACAAGATCGCCCCAGGAGGTTGCTAGCACGATTTACCAACGATTCTGTTAAGATGTTCGCCACATGCCGGCAAACGTTAGCCGGAATCGTCTCGATGCCGTGACCGCGGCCACATCAACCCACCGACGTTCGATCATCCGCCCATGGATCAATTCGCCCAGTCCATTCAGAACGCCGCCGACGCGATGTACTGGCCGTGGGCCGTGTGCATCGCGATGGCAACCGCGGCATTTTTCAGCCTGCGCACCGGCTTCGTGCAGGTCCGCCGTTTTCGCGAAGCCGTGCGGTCGATGGTCGCCGCTCAGCAGAGCGGAGCCGGCGGCGCGATCTCGCCCTTCCAAGCCTTCATGACCGGTTTGGCGGCCACGATCGGCACCGGAAACATCGTGGGCGTGGCGACGGCCATTGTCTCCGGCGGTCCCGGGGCCCTCTTCTGGATCTGGTGCTATGGCTTCCTCGCAACCGCGGTCAAATTCTCCGAAGCCGTCCTCGGCCTGCGGTTCCGCATCGCCCGCGGCGAGCAGACGCTCTCCGGACCCATGTACTACCTCCGCGACGGCCTCGGCTCGCCGGCCTTGGCGTGGCTCTACGCCTTGATCGCCGGAATCGCCGTCCTATTCACGACGCCGTTTACGCAGCCCAACTCGATCGCCGGCGTCCTCGACAGCCAATTAAAGCACCAAGAATTCGATCTCGGACAATGGCCAACGCGCGAAGCAGTTGCGACGCCGTCCGCACAGATCGAACCCCCCGCAGCTGATGCGCAGCAACAGGACCCACCCATCAACGCCCAGAATGACGCCAAGGGGTTCAACATCGATCTGAACCGCCTCGTCATCGGTCTCGTGTTGGCTGTTCTCACGTGGCTGGTCATTATCGGCGGAGTGAAATCTATCGGCCGCGCCGCCGAAAAGCTTTCGCCGCTGAAAGTCGGCTTCTACATGATCGGCGGCCTGATCGTGATCGGCGCCAACATCTCGGCATTGCCAGAGATCCTCAGTCGCGTTTTCCACGACGCGTTTTCGCTTAGGCCAGTCGCCGGCGCCGCAGCCGGCGGATTAATGGGCACCGTCATGGGCAACGCCCTCCGCTACGGCCTGGCACGCGGCATGTACGCCAACGAGGCTGGCTACGGCACCGCAGCCGTCGTCTATGGCGTCGCCAAGAGCGAGCGGCCCGAGCAACAGGGCCTGAATGCCGTGATGGAGGTGTTTATCATCACGTTCGTCACCTCGACCATCAGCGCCCTCACAATCTTACTTAGCGGCACATGGGCCGATAAAACCCTAGACGCCCCCGGGGCCGTTTCCGAAGCATTCAATTCCGTCATGCCGAACGTCGGCGGCTGGATGCTCGCCTTCTCGGTGTTTCTCTTCGGCTACACAACTCTCCTGGGCTGGTCCTTTTACGGCGAGCAGTACCTCGAATACATGTTCGGTCCGCGGATAATCAAGCCTTACCGCTGGTTCTATTGCCTGCTGATTCCTCTGGGCGCCATCGTCAAAGTAGAGCTCGTGTGGGCGTGGGGCGACATCCTCAACGGGCCCAGATGTTTCCCAACCTCATCGGGTTGATTGCCCTGAGCGGCCTGGCGGCAATGTATGCTCGACGTAAACCCTCGGATCCGCCAATCGCCGATGTTCGCGGATAGACAGGAGACTCGGCGCCTTTAGCGGAGTCGCAGCGGTGACCAATCCCAAGGTGATTCTGTTTGCCTCGCTGGCGATCTTTGCCGCGGCGTTTGCCATGGCCTGGGCCAGTGAGCTCACCCGTCGTAAGCAATGGCACTGGCCCACGTGGTATGAGTCGATCGTCGGCCTTTTCACGGACTTCTTCGACGCGCTCGGAATCGGCTCGTTCGCCACGACGACCGCGCTCTACCGGCTGAAGCTCGCCGTCCAGGACGAGAAGATTCCCGGCACGTTGAACGTCGGGCACTGCTTGCCAACGTTCGTTCAGGCGATCGCGTTTGCCAAGGCCATTGAGGTGGAGCCAACGACGCTCGTGCTGCTTATTGCTTCGTCGGTGCTGGGATCGTGGTTGGGCGCCGGCGTCGTCGCACGAATGTCGCGGCGGGCCATCCAAATGGGCATGGGAGTCGCCTTGCTGGCGGCGGCGGTCTTTTTGGTGATGAAAGTCACCGAGCTATTTCCCGAAGGCGGCGAAGCGTTGGGACTGAGCGGTGTCCGATTGGCCGCGGGGATTGCCGCAACCTTTGTGTTCGGCGCGTTGATGACCATCGGGATCGGCGCCTACGCGCCAATCATGATCATGGTCTCGCTGTTGGGCATGAATCCCACCGCCGCCTGGCCGATCATGACCGGCGCCTGTGCATTCCTCATGCCGGTGTGCGGCCTCCGTTTCATCCGCGCCGACGCCTACGCCCCGCGGGCGGCGCTGGGGCTGACGCTCCTTGGCATCCCCGGTGTGCTGGCGGCCGTGTACATCTTTGAGAAGTTGCCCATTCGCGGTGTACTGGCTAGTCGTGGCCGTGGTGATTTACACTGCCGTCACGCTCTTGCGAGCGGCGGCGCGCGATCGCACTCGGCAAGCGAGCGGCGCCGATGTTGGCGACGGCGAGCCAACAAGATGACGCTGAGGAGGACCTCTGGGCGTTGTCCGCGTGAGACGCTCCGCTGGAGCGCACCTTCGCAACGCGGCTAACGGAGTTTTGAGCGCGGCTACTGCAACTTGCCCGCGATGATCGACGCATTGTGGCCGCCGAAGCCGAAGCTGTTGCTCATCACGTAGCGGATGGGCCGCTGCTGCGGCTCGTTGGGCGTGTAATTCAGATCGCACTCCGGATCGGGCGTGTCGAGATTGATCGTCGGCGGGCAAACCTGCTCGCGGAGGGCCACCAGGCTCACGATCAGCTCCACGCCGCCGCTGGCGCCCAGCAGGTGGCCGAGCTGGCTCTTGGTGCTGGAGATGTTCATCTTGTAGGCGTGGCCGTCGAACACGCGCTTCATCGGCAATCGTCTCGGCCTTGTCGCCCAGCGGCGTGCTCGTGCCGTGGGCGTTGATGTAGTCGATGACCGTCGTAGTCGAGCTGGGCGTCGCGGAGGGCGCCGCTCATGGCACGGGCGGCGCCGGTGCCTTGCTCGTCGGGCTGGGTGATGTGGCCGGCGTCGGCGCTCGCGCCGTAGCCGAGCACTTCGCCATAAATCTTCGCGTCGCGCGCCTTGGCGTGCTCTAGCTCCTCGAATACGAGGATGCCGGCGCCTTCGGCCAGGACGAAGCCGTCGCGGTCCGCGTCGAACGGTCGGCTAGCGGCTGCCGGGTCGTCGTTTCGCTCGGAGAGTGCTTTCATGTTCGAAAAGCCGCTGATGCCGATGGGCGTCAGCGCCGCCTCGGCGCCGCCCGTGAGCATTACATCGGCGTCGCCGTATTGAATGGCCTTCAAGGCGTCGCCCATGGCATTGGTCGCACTGGCGCATGCGGTGGCGACGGCGTAATTGGGACCGCGCAGGCCAAAGCGAATCGACAGATGGCCGCTCGCGGCGTTGAGCATGAGCTTGGGGATGGTGAACGCGCTGACGCGGTCCGGTCCCTTGAGAATTAGCCGCCGCTCCTGCTCTTCGATTTCGTTGAGCCCGCCAATGCCGGAGCCGATGATGGCGCCGCAGGCGTAGGAGTCGTTTTTTGAGAAGTCGATGCCGGAATCGTTGACCGCATCGATGCCGGCCACGAGGGCGAACTGGGTGAAGCGATCGATGCGTCGCTGCTCTTTGGCGTCGATGTAGCCGTCGGTCGCCCAGTCGTAAATTTCGCCGCCAAATTGCACCTTGTATTCGGCGACGTCGAAGGCGGTGATGGCGTGAATACCGCTCTGGCACGCCAACAGGCGCTGCAATAGCTCGTCGACCTTGCAAACTAAGAGAGGTGACGGCGCCGATGCCGGTGACGACGACTCGTCGTTTCATAGGTGGGATGCAAGCCGCAAATGAACTCGCCGGGCGAATTACCAGGTCAAATATGTCTCGAGGGCGACTCAACTAGCCGGACCGCCGCGCGGTCCGAAACGGTTCCGGAAGCAAGTGCGCCGCCGGATGGCAGAAGGTTCGCGATCGCCGCCGCGGCCGACCGCAAGGCTCTTAACCCTTGCCCGAATGCTCCTCGATGAACTTCACGGCCTGGCCGACGGTTTGGATCTTCTCGGCGGCGTCGTCGGGGATGTTGATGTCGAACTCCTCTTCGAGCTCCATCACCAGTTCGACCGTATCGAGCGAATCGGCGCCAAGGTCGTTCACGAACGACGTCTCGGGCGTGATCTTGTCCTTATCGACGCCGAGCTGCTCGGAGACGATGTCCGTCACGCGTTCCATGATCGAGGCCACGCTGGGGTCCTCCTTACGATCCAAAGGGTGTGTTATACGCCTGGGTTCCAGGCCGGTTGATGATCAACTGGTTAGGCGGACGATGCGAGGCAATGTTTCGCGATAGCGCCGTCAAAACCGCGCCGCCTTGCGTGTTGCCTTCGAGCAGCGCCGCCAAGTGCAAGCCCTTTAAGATAGAGCGGTTATGCGAAGGAGGTCAAGATATAACGGTTGGGGTTGGGGTTGTCCAGGTCGAGTGATTGAGGGGAAATGCCGGGGAAATTCCAGGGCGGACGTAAATCCCAATGACCAGGCGGCAATGACCAATGACTGAGGGGAACGAGCAGCAAGGTCTCCAGCTCCCCTTTTGGTCATTGGCACTTGGGCATTGGTCATTTCATTGCCTTTTATGCAGTCAGCCCCCCGTCGACGGTGAGCACCTGACCGGTGATGTACGCGGCCGAATCGCTGGCCAAATACAGGACGGCGTCGGCGATTTCCTCGGGCGAGCCCAGCCGCTTGGCGGGGATGCGCTTCTTGGCTTCCTCCTGGATGATCGGGCCCAGGGCGGCAGTCATTTCCGTGTCGATGAAGCCGGGGCAGATCGCGTTGACGGTCACCTTGCGGCCGGCCAGTTCGCGGGCCACGGTGGCCGTCAGGCCGATGACGCCGGCCTTCGAGGCCGAGTAGTTGGCCTGGCCCGGGTTGCCCATCAGGCCCGAGACGCTGGAGATGTTGATGATCCGCCCCGAGCGCTGCCGCATCATCACCAGCGAGGCGGCGCGGGTGAACAGGAAGACGCTGCGGAGGTTGGTGGCGATCACCTCGTCCCAGTCCTCGTCGCTCATGCGCGGGATGAGCGTGTCGCGGGTGATGCCGGCGTTGTTCACGACGATGTCGAGCCGATCGCCCGCGGCGGCGACGACTGCGTCAACCGTCTTTTGAACTGCCGCGGAGTCGGTGGCGTCGCAGGCGTGAACCGACGCTTTGCCGCCGGCGTCGGTGATCGCGGCGGCGGTTTCCTTGAGCTTGTCCTCGCTGCGAGCGATGCACGCCACGTTCGCGCCGGCCTTGCCAAGGGCCAAGGCGATCGCCCGGCCGATGCCGCGCGAAGCGCCGGTCACCAGGGCGACCTGGCCGTAGAGATCAACTTGAATGCGGCGGTTAGGCGGGTCGGCCATGGAAGAGTCCAGTATTAGGTGGCGTAGGTCGAACCACAATAACCATCGTCGCCGCGAATGACCAATGACCAAGCACCAATGACCAATAGGGGAACCATGGGCCACTGTCCGTCATTGGTCATTGGTGCTTGGTCATTGGTCACGCCGCGATGTTTTCGCAGGGGAACTTTCTTTCGATTCTCTTGAGAAGCCCGGCCAAGACGCGGCCCGGACCGATTTCGTAGCATTTCTCGATGTGCATGTCGACCAGCAGCTGGCGCATCGTGTCTTCCCAAAGCACGGGGCTGACGACCTGACGGACCAGAGGCGCGGATTTCCTCGGGGTTGTCGTGAGTTTGGGCGTCGACGTTGGAGATTACCGGGATCCGCGGGCGACGGAGCGTTACGCCCGCGAGCGCAGCCTTCAGGCGGTCGACGGCGGGCTGCATGAGCGACGTGTGAAACGCGCCCGCGACCGCCAACGGGATGACTTTCATGGCGCCGGCGGCCTCGGCGCTGCGGGCGATGCGGGCGCAGGCCTCGCGGTCGCCGGAAACAACGATGTTGCCGGGGCAGAGGAGGTTGGCCACCTGCAGGACCCCGTCGCCGCGCAGCTTCGTGGCATAGCGCATCGACCTGGTCGCGCTCGAGGCCGAGGATGCTGACCATGCCGCTGGGCTGGGCGTCGGCGGCGTCTTGCATGGCCCGGCCGCGCTCGGCGACGACTCGCAGGCCCGCGTCGAAATCCATCGCTCCAGCGAAGACCAGAGCCGTGTATTCGCCGAGGCTGAGGCCGGCGGTTGCGGCGCACTCGGCGATGGCGCCAGGGGCGTCGGCCTTCAGCTTTTCCAGCGCCGCGAGGCTGGCGACAAACAGGGCCGGCTGGCTGTGGACCGTGCTGTTGAGCTTGGCCTCGGGGCCGTGGGTGCAGAGGTCCAACAGGTTGTAGTCGAGAATGTCGGCGGCGCGATCGAAGAGAGCCTTGGCCGCGGGGAGCGACGCGGCGAGCGCGGCGGCCATGCCGACGGCTTGCGCGCCTTGGCCGGGGAAGAGGAAAGCGGATCGCATCAGGCTGGAGGCTGGAGGCTGGAGACTGTAGGCGCTGGACCGGCGCCGCGAAGCGAGATTCCGGACCTCCAGCCTCCGGTCTCCAGTCTCCGGCCTGCTACTCCTCCGTCTCGACCATAGTGCGGCCCATGTAGTGGCCGCAGTTGGGGCAGACGACGTGGGTGGGCGTAGGGGTGGCGCACTTGGGGCAGGGGCGGAGCTCCTTGGCCTTGAGGCCGTGGTGCGAGCGCCGCATGCCGGTGCGGGAGTTGGATTGTTTGCGTTTGGGGACGGCCATGGGTCGGAAGTGGGCAGAGGGCAGTGGGCGGTAGGCAGTGACGGCCGGCACGTTGTGCCGGACCGATCAACATACCGTGAAAATTGGCGGGTCGTCAACGGCGAAGGTCGGGTTTGGATAGTTGGTTTTGAGGTTTGGCGTTCGAGATAGGGGTCCCATCGCAATGGCCGCAGAAGCTCTGGATTTTGCCGTGCCGGCGCTGTTGCGTACCGCGGGGATTGCCGATTCGGCTGAGCGGCGTGCCGCGGCAATAGTCGACCGGGTTTTGCGTTTCTTGGCGCGACATCGGAGGCGGTTGGACGACGCAGAACGACTGGGCGCAGCGTCGTTCGGGGCAGCCTGCAGAGCGCTGGGGCGTGAGCAACGAGTTGTTCGCAAGCCACGGGCATTCTATTGGCGTCGCCGCTGGTTGAATCGGGCGCAACGGTGGATTTTATACACATGTACATGTATCAGAATGCGCGGCCATTTTCAACATAATTCTGGTCGAGTTTTCGAATTTCGGGAGGCTCGGCTACGTGCTTTTTTTGGAAGGGGCGCCGGGGGGGAATAGCTCCGCTGCGGCGGACCTTCGCGTCGCGGCTAACAGCGCTTGGGGGGATAGCACGCGGCAATGCGCTGTTTGATCGCGGCTGCGGGGGTTAGAATAAGAGCGTCGTCTATTCTGGTGTGAATCAGCGCTGGCGCACTTGGCCTACCATCATGGCATCCGAATCTCCTGTTCAATACGTGTCCGACGCCAGCGGCAATCCCGTGGCCGTGCTGGTTCCCATCGAGCGGTGGCGAGAGATCGAATCCGAGCGCGAGACGGCTTATCTTTTCAAGCGCGAGACGATGAAGCAGCGCCTGGTCGACGCCAAAGCGCGGACCGAAGGCGTTTCGCTTGACGAAGCCCGCCAGAAACTTGGAATTTGATCTCGCTGCGCTGGAAGACCTCGCGTGGCGGGTGCAGCGGGACCGCAAGCAGGCCGTGCGAATCATTCGCCTCGTCGAAGAAACGGCGACGGATCCGTTCGGCGGCATCGGCGAGCTGGAGCCGCTTAAGCATGAGTTAGCGGGCTGCTGGTCGAAAAGAATCGACGACGAGCATCGGCGGGTGTATCAGGTGCGACAAGATGCGGTGCGGGTATTGGCGTGTCGGTATCGTTACTGACCGACGCCTACAAGAGTTTTGTTGATGTCACGCGTCACAAAAAGTTCGATTGGAGTTTTATTGGTGTGCCTAACCGTGGGCGCCGCGTTTCTTTGGATGGGTTTGCCCAACGTCAGCGTCACAGTACGACGCCAGCAGTGTATGGCGCAGCTGCAATCCGACGTGTATCCAATCCTCGTAGCGATAATGAGCGAGGAATCGTCCACTAATGAATCGGGCGCGACACAGAAAGAGCTACAAGGCAAGTTAGCGCAGTTCGTTTGTCCAGGAGCATCACATGAACGTGACAGCGACTTAGACTACTTGATTTCGCCGCGCATTTGGCAGGGCGTCCAATTCGATGATGCCAACATAATCTTGGCGTGCGACCGTCCTGGAAATCACCCGACGGACAAGGGAGAAATGGTTCTCTTCTTGATGGCCAATGGGCATGTTAAGGGCGAGGCAGTCGAGCCAAAGGAGTATGAACGTTGGGTGAAAGATTTTCTGTCGGCAGAGAAAGGCTCGATGTCGTTTCCCCCTGCCGGTCTACATCGAATTGAGCCATAGCCGCAAACGGCGCGCGATCGGAACGACGCACCACTCGGCTGGGTGGCATGTCGTCGTCTTCGTCGACATGCCTGGTTTTCGGTCCATTTGATTTGCATGTCCACGCGGAGGAGGACATGGCACGACGAGGCGAAGCATGTTCACTCGAACGAGAGCATGGCACGTTGATTAGGGCTTGGTCTGGGTGGCATGTCGTCGTCCGCGTCGACATGTCCGGTGCCCGAACAAAATGGTTGCATGGGCGCGCCCACCGCTGGACAATTCCTGCATGGGCGAGTCCAGGCACGATAATTTGCAGAGTTTCAAGCGATTCCGGCGATTCAACGACGCAGGCCACGCTCATGCAGTGACCTTCTCCTGTTATCGTCGGCAAAAGTTTCTTGAGAAGGATCGCGCGTGCGAGTGGTTGGTGCAAGCCATAGATCTGGCGCGAGATAAGCACGCCGTCGACGTTTGGGCTTATGTGTTCATGCCGGAGCATGTGCACTTGCTTCTCTGGCCGCGCACTCGAGCGCCATGACATGAGCGCCGTAATGGCGACAATCAAGCTGTCGGTGACGAGGAAGGCGCTGGCGTGCGTTCGACGCGAGGCGCCGGCGTTTTTGCCGAGGATGCTGGATGAGCAACCCAATGGGCGACGGCATTACCGCTTCTGGCAACGTGGGCCGGGGTTCGATCGCAACATTACGACGGAAGAAGCGGCCATTGCGGAGATCGCGTACATGCACGCCAATCCGGTGCGGCGCGGGTTGTGTGAGCATGCGAAGGATTGGAAATGGTCGAGCGCCGGCGATTTTGCGAGGAAGCGCGAGGGACCACTGCGAATTGACTTTGGGTCGCTTCCTCGGACGTATGTGTTGGGGGAAGGGTGAGCATGTCCACGCGGACGAGGACATGGCACGTTGATTGGGCTTGGTCTGGGTGGCATGTCGTCGTCTGCGTCGACATGGTCCCATTTAGGGTCCAATCACGACGGGGGAGCATGTCCACGCGGACGAGGACATGGCACGCATACGGGTACGATGTTAAGCGCGTTCTTTGGGGTCGCTGACGTCGGGGACGTCTTCGCCCAGGGCGGTGGCCAGGTCGACCTGGTGCTCTTGTTCCTGGACCAGGATGTCGCGCAAATGCTCGGCGAGCGCGTATTCGCCGAGGCTCTCGGCCTGGCGGACTCGCTGGCGGTAGTTGCGAATCGTATCGTTTTCGTTGGTGAGGTCGAAGCGGAGCATGTCCTTCGCCTTTTCCGACGTCTTGACCGGCTTGGGCTGCGTGGTCGGCATGCCGCCGAGATAGTCGATTTGGTTGGCGATGATCAGCGCATGGGCGAGCTCCTCGCCGGCATGGACTTCGAGCTCCGCGGCGATGTTCATGTATTCCGGTCCCTTGAGGACCTGCGAGTAGACGACGTACGCGATGATCGCCTGGTACTCGCGGGCGAGGTCCTCGTTCAAGAGGTCGATGAGCTGCTTGCGGGTGACTTTGTCGGAGTGCTTGTCGGATTGGTCGGGCTTGATAGGCATTTTTGAACCGTGGTTGGGGGTTGGTTGATGGGGAACCAATGGGATGGATTGCTGTTCAAGCAAGCCGTCGATGCCGTGAGTCGGGCCTTCGAATCTGCCGAATCTGGCCGCTTTGGAAGTCGAGGGGTGCAGATTTGGCGCCAAAGTCTGGACGGAGTTTGAACCGCCAAGATCGCCAGGAATGCCAAGGGGGCATGTCCACGCGGACGAGGACATGGCGCCCTACGCTCGGGGTGCACTGAGTCAGGCCTCGGGCGCCGCGGCTTCGGCGGGCTCATCGGCCGGCGTCTCCGCGGGAGCGTCGGCGACTTCGTGGCGACGGCCCATGGAGTCGTCGATTTCGCGGATGAGCTTGAAGTCGGCCTTGTAGTTGACGGGCGTGAATCGATCGGCGCCGATGGTCGAAAACTCCTCCTTCAGCTCGGTGCCATCCCAGGAGAATTTGTCGAAGGCGGCTTTGACGGCTGAAGCGATTTCCGGGTCGAGGTTGTAGGGCACGCCGAACGTGTTGTTGCAGAATGGTTCCGATTCGTAGAGCACTGCGTAGGCGTCTGGGGTGATGTCGCCGCGGTCGACGGCGCGGGCCAGCTCGTCGCTGGCGACGGCGGCGACCTGGTATTTGCCGGTGGCGATGCCGTGGATCGACTTGGCGTGGTTGCCGGAGTAGACGACGTCGAAGTCGTGCACGGGCTGCAGGTGGAACTCGTGCCAGAGCACCATCAGCGGCGCCTTCCAACCGGAGTTGGAGGTGCGATCGGTGAAGGCGATCATGTGGCCGGCGACGGCTTTCATGTCGTCGATGGGCCGGTCCTTGCGCACGATGATTTGCATGGTGTAAGTGGCCAGGCCCTTCTCGGCGCCGAAGGAGTACAGGGGCCGGAAGCCGCAAACGTCGACGGCGATCGGCACGGCGCCGGAGTTCAGGCCGACGATATGGGTCTCGCCCTTTTTGAGGGCGCGCAACTGGTCCTCGGGCGAGTCGAACCGCTGGTACTCGACGGGTCGGCCGACGCGCTGGCTGATATCGGCGAGGAAGGGCGCCCAGATTTTCTCGTAGTGCTCCTGCTCGGCGGCCAGATAGTTGAACTTGAGCGTCTGGGGGGCGAGCCGCTGGGCGGGATCGGTCGGGAGGTCGGCAACCATGTCGGCGTCGGCGTCGACGTAGTGGGCGTCGAGTCGATTGGTGATCGGACGATTGAGTCCGTAAACGTCGAGCAGGTGATCTTCGGGCAGCTCCCCCTTCTGGCGCGCGTAGGAACGAACTGCCAGCCAGGCGCCGAGAGCGGAGAGTAGCGCCACGACGAGAATGACGGCGATGAGGCGACGTTCGGTGGAGACGGCGTTATCGGGGGCGGACATGACGGCATCTCCTCGGCGCGAGAGGAGGACGAGGGAAAAGTGCGAGGCAAGCCACAACTGTAACGTGTCGCGGCGCCGGCGAACAGTTGCCGTCGGCACGTCGTGCGCAGGGAGTCCTGCGGTATGCGCGAGGGGGCAAAACGCAGCTTTGCATGTCCACGCGGACGAGGACATGGCACGCGGAGTTGCTAGGGGAAGAGGGGGAGGCGGTCGGGGGTGACGCCGAGGTGTTCGTAGCCTTGGGCGGTGAGCTTGCGGCCGCGGGGGGTGCGGATCACTAAACCGGCGCGGAGGAGGTAGGGTTCGACTTCGTCGGAGAGGGTGTCGACGGCCGTGTTGAGGGTGTGCGCCACGGCCTCGACGCCGACCGGGCCGCCGTGGAAGACGCGGAGGATGGCATCGAGATACTTGCGATCTTGGGGGTCGAGGCCGAGGTGATCGACGCCCAGCATCTGCAAAGCGGCTTCGGCAACGACTAGCGTGATCTGGCCGGCGGCCTTGGTGGTGGCGTAGTCGCGGACCCAACGGAGGCGATTGTTGGCCACGCGCGGCGTGCCGCGGCTGCAGGCGGCGATTTTCTTGGCCGCCTCGTCGTCGATCTCGACGCGCAGCTTGCGGGCATTGCGAGTGACAATTTCCCGCAGCTCGTCCTCGCTGTAAAAATCGAGGTGCTCACGGACTTGGAAGCGGTCGCGAAGCGGGGCCGACACCAGGCCGGTGCGGGTGGTGGCGCCGATGAGCGTGAAAGGGCGCAGCGAGAGGTTCACCGTGCGGGCGTTCATGCCTTCGCCGAGCGTGATGTCGACGCGGAAATCCTCCATGGCCGGGTACATGAACTCCTCGACGGCCTTGGGCAGGCGGTGGATTTCGTCGATAAACAGGACCGAACCTTCATCGGCGTTGGTGAGGTAGGGAAGCAGGTCCTTAGGCGCGGCCAGGGCGGCGCCGCTGGCGATTTGCAGCGGGGCGTCGATCGCGCGGGGGATGCACATGGCGAAGGTGGTTTTCCCCAGGCCGGGGGGGCCGTCGAGCAGGATATGGCCGAGGGGCTCGCGGCGGATGCGGGCGGCGTCGACGGCGATCTTGAGTCGCTCGTAGACTTCCCGCTGGCCGACCATGTCTTCGAGCCGCTGGGGACGGAGGGCGAGGTCGTCTTCGCGCCAGGGCCGAGTACGCGCGATGCGGCGGCCGCGGCGGGGGCGGCGTCGTCGGAGGAGAGAATCGGTTCGCGGGGCATGGGGGAGAGAAGTGGGCAGTGGGCTGTGGGCAGTGGGCGGTGCGGAGGGGGTGTGCTTGGGGGAGGACGTTTTTTCCTGCCCACTGCCTACTGCTCACCGCTACCACTTTTGTGAACACTTGTACGGTAAGACTGCTGGCACTATACCAGTTTCGCGGCGGGCGGTGGAAGATCGGGGCTCGGCGGCCGGTTTCGCCGGGCTCGGGACGAGCCGGCTCGCTTGTGTGTTTGCGAGTTCGAGGCGAGATCGCAATCATTTACTGCCCACTGCCCACTGCCCACTTTTCCACCATGACCTGGCGCCGCTATTTACAGGTGAAGACCCGCGACTTGCGGTTTCTTGCGAAGATGGCGGCGGCCATCCTGGGGGTGGGGTTTGGGGTGGGGCTGGCGGTGGATTGGGCGACGCCGGCTTGGATTCACCTGGATCCCAAGACGCTCGAAGAGTCGGACCCCAAGCCGCCGACGCCGGACGAATCCCAGTGGTCCGAATTGGAGAGTCTCGCCGCGCGCGGCGCAGTGGGGCGGCGTGTGGCGCGGCATTCCCTGGATGATGGCGCGAAGTTGGCGGCATCCGGGGATCACGACGCTGGCAGTGCTGACCGGTGCGTGCTGGTTGGCGTTCGTGCTGCAGGCGGTGCAGATCCGGAGTCCGCGCGACCCGCGGCTGTGGGCGCCGCTGGCCGGGGTGGCGCTGGGCGTGTTGAGCGTATGGCCCACGGTGTTTCTCCTGCTGTGGCAGGAGCAGCGGTGGCAGATTCACGAGAGTGAAGATCTGGTTGCCGGGGTGCGGTACTTTCTCGCGGGCGTGGGGCTCGCGAGGAGCTGTCGAAACTGATTTGCTTTCTGCCGCTGTTGCCGTTTCTGGTGCGGTGCGCGACGAGCTGGCGGCGCTGATGGCGGCGGCGTGCGTGGGACTCGGGTTTGCGATGGAGGAGAACGTCAACTACATCGGCGGCTCGGCCGGGACCGCCACGCTGACGCGACTCTTGATGCCGGCGCCGCTGCACATGGCGATGACGGGGTTGGCGGGGCTGGCGCTCTACCGGGCGTGCCGCTGGCCGCGCGAGTGGGGGCCGCAGGCGGCGGCCATGTTCGGCGTGATGGTGTTGGCCCACGGCATGTTCGACGCCTTTTTGAGCGTCAAGGTGCTGCGGGACTACTCGCTCGTGGCCCAGGTGATCTTCGTGCTCTTGGTGTACCAGTTCTTCCGCGAGCTGCGGCCGCTCGAGGCGTTGCGCGTGGAACCGGTGAGCCTGACGGCGAATTTTCTCTTCTGCGTGTCGACGGTGGCGGCGGCGACGTTTGTGTACCTGGCCGCGGCGCTGGGCTGGCGGCTGGCCCTTGACGTCACCGCACAAAGCCTGCTGGGCGAGGCGGTGATCGTGTACATGTTTTTGCGCGAGATGCCGGAGAGGTTGGTGGGGGTGTGAGGGGGAAGGGCGAGAGGGCAGTGGGAGGATAATTGGTTGGAGGGTGGCATGCCCTCGTCTTCGTGGGCATGGGCGCTGCAGAAGCATGTCCACGCGGACGAGGACATGGCACACCGAGCGTGGGCGGCGCTACGACTTGCCGAATTCGACGGTCGTCGCGGCGGAGTCGCCGTTGGTCTTGAAAGTTTCCGTCTGGGCGGCTGCGGCGTGGGCGGCGCCGACGGGCGGCAGCGAATCGAGGAACTCGACCAGCGCGTTGTAATACTCGTCGGGTTGCGGGCTGTTGTGCATTCCGCCCTCGACGGTGAAGAATCGTTTGTTGGGCGTCGCCGCGGCTTCAAACAGGCGCCGGCCCATTTCGAATGGCACCACTTCGTCGGCTGTGCCGTGGCTTTGCAGGAGCGGGCCGTGGTAGCGGGCGATGCGCTCGATCGACGGGAAGCGGTTGCGCATGATCCGCCGCACCGGCAGCCAGGGGAAGTGGTAGGCGGCGGTGTCAACCAGATCCGCGAAGGTGCGTTCCAGCACCATGCCGCGCACGGCGTGCTCGGCGGCCAGGCCCACCGACACGGCGCCGCCGAGCGAGCGGCCGTAAAGGACGACGTCGTCCGGGCGAATGCCCTCGCGGCGAGCGAGCCAGAGCTGCGCGGTGCGGGCGTCAGCCAGCACGTTGACCTCGTGGGGCTTGCCGCGGCTGTGGCCGTAGCTGCGGTAGTCCCAAGCGAAGATGCTGACCGCGGCCCGCTGGCGGAGCAGCGCCAGCGTGGGCGCGAGCCGGGCCACATGCTCGCCGTTTCCGTGCGAAAAGAGGATGGAGGCCCGCGGAGCGGGGTGGGGCACGTACCAGCCGTGCAGCCGGGCGCCGTCGTCGGCGTTGAAGTGGACGTCTTCGTGCGGCAACTCGGACGCGGTCCAGTCGTGTCCCCGGCGCCGGGGGGCGGGGTAGACGAGCCAGCGTTCGAAGAAACTCATCATGGGACCGGGGACCGCGCGGAGCCAGGGCGAGTTGCGGTGAATAGATATTGCCATTGTAGTCGGCCAATCAAATCGGGCGATGCAAGCGTGCGACCTCAGAATCGCGAAATGCCGCGAAATTCGGCGCTGCGGACGATGTATTCGGAATAACTGCGCGGGACAGGAGGGAGGGTTCGGGGTTCAGGGGGTCAGGAAAGCATGGGTGGCATGTCGTCGTCTTCGTCGACATGTCTGGTTCAAACGCGGGGACATGTCCACGCGGACGAGGACATGGCACTCGGTGCAGAAGAAAAAGCGTCACCGGGGCGACGTTGTTACGCCCCGTGGCGTTGCTCGTAGACGGCGCGCAGGAGTTCGTCGACGTCCTTGTACTTCTGCTTGCGGGCCAGGGCGTCGTCCAGCAGACGGCGGGCGTGGGATTCGCTGTGGCCCAGAGCGCGGAGGGCGTCGAAGGTTTCGGAGAGGACGTCGCGCTCGGTGGCCGTCTCGGCAGGCAGGTCGTGGCCCACGAGCAGGGCGAACTTCGGCATTTTGCGGCGGAGCTTGGCGATGATCCGCTCGGCTGTCGCGGGGCCGACGCCGGGGAGCGCGGCGAGGCCCTTGGCGTCCTGGTCTTCGACCAGGGCGGCCACTTCCTGCACCGGGCGGACCATCGCCCGCAGCGCTTTCTTCACGCCGACGCCGTCGACCTGGCAGAACAACTCGAAAAACTCGCGCTCGACCGGGTTGAGGAACCCGACCAGCCGCGGCGTGAGCCGGCCTTGCATCGGGTTGCCTTCGAGATACTCGATGGTGTGCAGGCTGGTCTCGCGGCCGATTTGCCCCTGCAGCTGCCGGCGGGTGAACTCGGGGATGAGCACCTCGTACTCGAACGGGCCCACGGCCAGCGTGAGCGCGTCGCCGACGACGGCGATCGGGATGCCGGTGAGTTTGGTGATCATCGAGGGGCGAGAGGCGAGAGGTGAGAGGCGAGAGACAATCGGAGCATAGGACGGGAGGTGGGGCAAGGCGTTGGGGGCCGCGTTCCTCTGCGGCGGACCTTCGCGTCGCGGCTAACGGGAGAGTCGCGGGAATAAAAGGAGGTTAGCCGCGACGCGGAGTCTGCGGAGCGGAGCGCGCCGGCGCTGGACCAGGCGTGGCACAAGGCGATGGCGAGGGCGTCGGCGACGTCGGGGGGGTCGGGGGTTTTGGTGAGCCGCAACTCGCGGCGGATGGCTTCTTGCATTTGGGACTTCGGCGCCCGGCCGGCGCCGGTGAGGGTCTTCTTAACCTGCGTCGACGCATAATCGTGGACCGGCACGCCCGCCTCGGCGGCGGCCAGGACGATCACGCCGCGGGCGTGGCCCATGAGGATGGCGGTGGTCGGCCGATCGTAGTGGGCGTATAGCTTTTCGAGCGCCATCGCCTCGGGCCCGAGCGAACGGATCACGTCGGCGACGCCGTCGTGGATTTCGCGCACGCGCGCGTGCGAGGTCGCCGCGGGTCTTGCCGCGGACGACGCCGGCCTCCACGAGCCGCACCTGGCGGTCGACCAGTTCGATCACGCCGTAGCCGGTGGTGTTGAGGCCGGGGTCGATGCCGAGGATGCGCATGGGGCTAGCGGCGGCTCGATTCGAGACTTCTGGGTCGAAGAAGCCCGTGTAGCCGGCGTCGCTGACGGTGTACTGCGGCTCGCGCGAGGCCAGAGCCGGAGACTGGAATGACGAAGTGCATGTTGGCGCCCAGGCCGCGGTGATCGATGAGATCGAGGCTGATCTCGCACTGACCAGCAAGCCATTGAGCGAAGGATTGGCGGATAGCCAGCGCCTTGGCCTTGTTGCGATAGTCGGCCATGAACTCGGCGACGAAGGCATGCTCCTGGTTGGCGAACAGTTTGTCGGCGCGCTGGTAATCGCCGGCGGCGACGGCACGGACAAATTGGTCGGCGACGCGCAGTGGGACGCACCCGCCACCAGCACGCGACGGCCACAACGGCGGTCGCCGCGAGCAGCAGACTCGCATTGAGAAGCGGAATTTCATGTAACGCTCCACGGTGGTGGCAGGGATCAGAGCAGATTACGAAATTCATCCACGGTGAGACCTGCGTCGCGTACGATGTTGCCCATCGTGTTGGCATTGATCGGATTGTGGCGCGGAATCGTAAGGACGCGCTGGCCGTCGGTCATGACGATGTGTTTACCCTGCCGGGCGATGTAGAACCCGACCTTTTCCAGCGCCCTTACCGCGTTTAGGTGGTTGATGCCAGGAAGTCGCGGCACGGGTTAAGCCTCGATTTCAACTTCCCGGACCATATGTTGCTGACTCAACTCGTCGACCACTGCCAAATACTCGCGTAATGCATCACGGATATTGTCCAGGGCGTCCTGTTCGTTGACGCCTTGAGAGTGACAGCCTGGCAATCCGGGAACTGACACGGCAAAGCCTTCGTCGGACGGCTCGAGCACCACTTTGTATCTCATGTCGAATCTCGCAGATCGGGAGACGGATGAGCGGCAACGCACTAGTACCATCGCTATTCTATCACCCCCGCGTCCACTCGCCGCCGCCGGGGCGGTCTTCGAGTTTTATGCCGATGTCGGCGAGGCGGTTGCGGATGGCGTCGCCGGTGGCGAAGTCTTTGTTCTGGCGGGCGGTTTGGCGGAGCTGGATGAGCATCTGCATGACCGCGTCGAGAGCGCCGGCTCCGCCGCCGGACCATTCCGTGCCGCCGGCGCGGTCTTCGAGCTTGACGCCGGTGGGAGCGAGACCGTCGCGGATAGCGTCGGCGGTGGCGAAGTTTTTACTCTTGCGGGCTTCGGCGCGGAGGTCGATGACCAATTGCATGACTTTGGCGAGGAGGTCGGCGTCGCGCGAACCCCCGGCTTGCGCCGGGGGCTGCATTGGGTGGAGGAAGAGGCCGAGGATGTTGGCGAGTTCTTTGATGCGTGGTGACCAGGAGGGTGAGCGTGCCGATGGTGGCGTTGTCGGCGCCGCCGGATTCGAGGTTGTGCTCGTCGCAGTAGCGGTTGGCGATTTTGGCGAGCTCGAACAGCTCGGCGATGGCGCCGCCGGTGTTGAAGTCGTCGTCCATGGCGGCGATGAATTTCTGCTTGCAGGCGTGGGCGGCTTCGAGCGCGGCGTCGGGGGAGCCCGGCCCGCTGAAGCGGGCCTCGCCGGCGGGGCGGGGCGCGGTGGGCGGGCGGCTTGAGCGCGTAGAAGTCGCTCGAGGTGATGCGGTGGTAGCGCTTGAAGAGGCGGTAGAAGGTTTCCAGACCGACGGCGGCTTCTTCGATCGCCGGTTCGCTGAAGAGGACGGTGCTGCGGTAGTGGGTGCGGAGGAGGAAGAAGCGGATGCGTTCGCCGCCCTGGTGGGCGATGAGGTCGGCGAGGCCGCCGGCGCCTTTGGAGCGGCGACATCTTGCCGGACGAGGCTTCGATCGGCGGTTGCTCGGGCGCTGACGCTTCCGGCTCGCCGGCCTCGCGTTCCGCTCGGCCGCCAATTTTTCCGGCTGATGCGTCGCGGCGCAGCAGGCCGTTGTGGGCCCAGTAGGTGGCGAAGGGCTTGCCGTGGCAGCACTCGCTCTGGGCGATTTCGTTTTCGTGGTGGGGGAAGACCAGGTCGAGGCCGCCGCCGTGGATGTCGAAGGTTTCGCCCAGCAGCTTCTTGCTCATCGCCGAGCACTCGATGTGCCAGCCCGGGCGGCCGGGCGCCCAGGGGCTTTCCCAGGAGGGCTCGCCGGGCTTGGCGCTCTTCCAGAGCGCGAAGTCGGCGGCGTGTCGTTTGCGGTCGGCGCCGCCGCCGCCGTCGCCCTGGACCTGATCGAGCGTGCGGTTGGAGAGCTTGCCGTACTGGGCGTCCTTGGCGACGTCGAAGTACACGTCGCCGCCGGACTCATAGGCGTAGCCAGCGTCGATCAGGCTCTGGACGAAGTCGATGATCTCGGGCATGCACTCGGTGGCGCGCGGGAAGTGGTCGATCTGGTCGACGCCCAGCGCGGCGAGGTTGCCGTGGTAGTCGGCGATGTTCTCTTCGGCGACCTCGAACATCGAGATGCCGCGCTGGTTGGCCTTGTTGATCAGCTTGTCGTCGACGTCGGTGATGTTGACGACCCAGTTGACCTTGTAGCCGCAGTACGTGAGGTACCGTTTGATCGAGTCGAAGATGACGGGGCCGACCATGTGGCCGATGTGGGCCTTGTCGTAGACCGTGGGACCGCAGAGATAGACGCCGACGTTGCCCGGCTTCACGGTGCGGAAGGGTTCCTTGCGCTTGGTGAGCGTGCTGTAGACCGTGAGCGTGGGGTGCGGATCGGAGAGCTGGACGGCGTCGCGGCGGGAGTCGGTCATCGTGGGCATGATGGGAAGTTGCGAGTTTTGAGTTGCGAGTTGGGAGCCGCGCTCCTCTGCGGCGGACCTTCGAGTTGCGGCTAACGGGAAGTCGTTTGTTCGACGAGCGCGACACAGCGGGCTTCGATCAGCTCCTCGCGGCCCACCGGTCCGAGGCCTTCGCCGGTTTTGGCTTTCAGATTGATTTGCGCCGGGTCGACGCCGAGGATCGCGGCGATGCGGGCGACGATCGGTTTCCTTGTGCGGGGAAAGTTTGGGCCGCTGGGCGGAAACCACACAGTCGAGGTTGACCAGGCGGTAACCGGCGGCGGCGACGCCGTCGTGAGCCTGGCGGAGCATGTCGGCGGAGTCGCGGCTGCGGTTGGCTTCGTCGGTATTGGGGAACAATTGGCCGATGTCGAGCAGTCCGGCGGCGCCCAACAGGGCGTCGGTGATCGCGTGGAGCAGCACGTCGGCGTCGCTGTGGCCCACCAAATGCCGATCGTGCGGCACGTCGACGCCGCCCAGCCGTAGCGGCCCGCCCGCCGCCGTGCGGTGCGAGTCCTCCCCCAGGCCGATGCGTAAGCTCGTCGTGGCCAACCGTGCATGTCTCCGCGCGGATTATATCGGAGCACGGGACGAGGGGACCATAGGAGCTGCCGGGGCGGCCGAGAGAGCGATGAGTGCGTGGCACGCGGAATCCGCGGGGTCGGCGAGGCGCACCTCCAGTCGCACGCCGTGGGCGAAGGCTTGGACCACCTTGACCGTGGCGTCGGGACCCTCGGTGGGTTCGGCGGCGACCTCGGGCAGCGACGCCAGCGGCGGACAGAAGCCGACGTGCAGCGTGGCGTGCCGCTGGCCGGGGATGAAGTCGGCCCGCAACGTGCCGCGCACGAACTCGGCGCCTGCGGCGTCGCGAAGGCGGACAAGCTCCTGGAGCACGCGCTCGTTGTTAGCCGCTGGTTTCCAGTCGCGCTCGGCGGCGGAGCGGGGCGCGCGGCGGGCGCCTTTGAAATACAGGTGCGCCGACGCCAGGTCGGCGATCAACAGCGTAAGCCATAGCACCCAGGGCGCGGGACGACCCGCGGGGTACGAGCAGCCGATCGCCGTCAGCACGATGGCGAGCGTGCCGCCGAACCCGACGACAAGATCGAGCCGGCGCCAATCCGCGTCGGCCAGCGGGTCTTTTAGCTGGCGCCAGAGAAGGCGGCTCCCGACGGAGACGACGCCGACGATGGCAGCGACGGCGATAAGTTGCGAGGCCGGCAGTGCGGCGTCGAACGCCCCGGCGAGGCGTCGCGCCGCGAGCAGCGCACCGACGGCCGCCAGGGCGGCAAGTGCGGCGAGCACGGCGCGGCGGCCCCAGCCAGAAAGTTGGGTCGGCGCCTCGGACATCGTGGCGAGCATGGCGACACGATACCGCGCGGGACGCGAATCGCCCAATGCGGTTTCCGTAGAGGTCAGGCGTTGAAGACATGCCCACGCGGACGAGGGCATGGCACACAACACACAAAAAAACCGGCGGCCGGATTCCCGTGGGAACCCGACCGCCGGTCGAAGGGGGCTCGTTGTATTTAGCCCCCGGTCAGTGACCGGGGGCTAACTTGGGGTCAGAACGTCACGTAGGCGTCGACGGCGAAGGTGTCTTCGTCCAGGCCGATGCCGGGGGCCCAATCCTGACGGAACTCGGGCCGGATGTTCACGTTGTCCAGCACCTTGAGGTTCAGACCGCTGGTGGCTTCGTAGAAGCTCACGCCGTCGGCCTTCCACCACTCGATGCGGCCGCCGAGGCCGACCACGTCGTTCAGCCAGTACAAGAGGTACTGGTTGAGGCCGATCGTGTCGAACTCGCTGACGCCGGGATTCGAGGTGTCGATCATGTCGCTCTGGGCGATGTACTGGAGCTTGTCGGTGAGCTTGACCACGAGCACCATGCTGTGCTCGTAGCTGTTGTCGTCGCCGCCATCGCGCCAGCCGAAGTTGCCGTAGGTCGACAGGTAGGTGAAGGTGACGTTGTCGCCCATGTTGTAGCGCAAAGCCGCCGATGAAGGTGTTGCCCTGGTTGAGCTGATCAAAGCCGGTGTCCCAGCCCAGCGACTCCAGCCGCCGTACAGGGTGACCGCGTCGAGGGAGAGCTTGCCCAAGGCGCCGGTGTGGGTGAACGGCTCGCTGTTGTACATGCGTGTAGCTGTGCGTGCGGAAGAAGTTGCCGGTGACCGGCACGACTTCATAGCCGATCGGGCGTGAAGAAGTGACCGATCATCACGCTGGCATTGCCGGCGGCGATTTCGCCGTAGCACTGCGGGATGGCCCAGCCGTACTCGCCGTGGTCCAAGGAGGCGTCCCACGAGCCGAATCCGCGAACGCCCGCGCCGGGGTTGCCGAAGGCTTGGGTCTTCTGGGCGTCGGTGCCGTAGAGTATGTCGATGCGGCCGCCGAGATCGAAGCCGTTGTCGCCGTTGACCGTGCGGCCCAAGTACAGCCACGACTGGCCGTTGTGGAAGTGATCGGGGACGTCGTCGAAGGAGAGCAGGTCATTGTAGGCCTGGGACAATGGGATGTTGTTGTCCATGTAGACCCACTCGCTCCAGCCGCCAATGACGATGGGGTCGGCGGCCGTCAGGCCCAAGGCGCCGGCCAGCAGGCCAACGCCAGCGCCGCAGCCGTCGCCGCAATCGCAGCAGGGGTCGCTGCAGCAGCAATCGTTGCAGCAGGAGTCCTTGCAGCATGAATCGTTGCAGCAGCCGCACTCGGGCTCGCAGCAGTCGCTGGCGAAAGCGACGCTCTTGACGTAGTTGTCGTACGACCACTGGTCAGCGTTGGTGTCCGCGATCGCTTGGGTCGCGCTGAGCGCGGCCACGGCGATCCCGACCGTCCATGTCCGAATCATCACCTGTGAGCTCCTTCTACTTTCGCTACACCGCAGACCCGGCCAGGCGACCGGATCGGCGGCGAAGCATGTCCATTGGGGCGCGTCCGCGGGCGTCTTTGGCGCGCTAGCGTCGCGTGAGTTTCCTTCCGCCTCGCAATGTTGTATCGACGACAGATTTCCGGGCGGACGAGCCTTGGGCGGCTGCTGGGACGGTTTTCCCGGCCTCGACGGGTCGAAAACGAGAGACTTTGCCGGTTATTTCAGAAGGGTACGCCCCGGATGCTGGCGCCAGAGCCGGAGGACGCTCCCTCGCGTCTGCCGAGGGCGTGGAGAATCAGTCGGCAGCGGGGCCACGCCCTTTGCCGACTCAGGGCGAGTCACCCGTCTTCTTCAGGGCTTCGGCCCACCGTTCGATCCGCCACGGCTGACTTCGCGCGATGCTCGGCGAATATCGCAGGCACCTAAGTGTGACGCGGTAGACCTCCTTGTCGCCGGCGCCGGATACCGTGAACTCGCTGTCCAGCGTGGCTCGACCTTCATCGAACACGGGCGGGGCTTTGGCCGGCGCCATCTCGACGGTCAAGGGCTTTTTGCGGCTCGTGAGGAAGCGCACCAGCGGATCGCTCCGCAGCTTCTCCCGTTCAATGGATCGGAGCTGTTCTTCGGGAACGGGTTTCTCGCCGGGGCTCGGGGACGGCGGCCGCAGGCTCGCCGCCGCCTGACCGCTGAGGATTGCGTCCGCGTCGTCCAAGCGGCCATCGGCCAACAAATTGAACCACTGGGTGACCACGTCGGCCATTTGCCGGCGGAGGAGGCGGTCGCGGACTGGGGCATGAGCCGCCGTCGCGGCCGCCGCGACCAGCGCCAGCGCCAGGCCCCAGCGCCAGGGCGGCGCCGGCGAGGGCGCCGCCGGAGTCTCGAATTCTACGCTCGGCCAGCAGCGCCACGCAGACGGCGGCGGCGGGCACGGCCAGCAGCACCGGCGCCGCCAGCGCCGCGGGCGAGGCGAGGCCCAACAGCAGCGCCGTCACGGCCAGACCGCTCAGCGATTGGTAGTCGGGCGTCGCCAGGTCGGCGGGTGCGGGGGTCTCGGTGGAGGTAGTGGCTTGCATGGTCGTCGCCGCGGCAAAGTTCATCGACCCACGCTGGCGTCGGCGATCGCGTCGCCGGCGACGGCCTTGAGCACCGTGTAAAACGGTCCGGCGCCGTTTCGCATGGTGGTTAGTTGCCAGCCGGTCGCCTGTTTGGCATCCCAGTATCCAGCGCGGATGGGAATATAGTACAGAGTGAACGCGAGAAAGCTCGCGAAAAGCACCGCCACCAGCAAACCCGCCAAGGGCCCTGCGGCGAGTTCCAAGGGCGGCACGAACTTCATTCGCACGCGCGACAGCCGCTCGGCAATCACGCGGAACACCATGACCACCGCAAAGAACACGAGCCAGACGGCGGCGAACACAAAGTACCAGGCAAAGTCGTCGGGCTTCTCGAACTTTTCGAGCGCGAACAATCCTAGCGGATAACCCAGGCAAATGCCGGTCACGCTGGCGACCGCGACGGCCAGGAAATTGACGGCGTTGTTCCAGAGCCCTTCGTTGATCGTCATCGCGACGCCGGCGAAGAACACGAAGTAAATCAGGACGCAGAGGTAGGGCATGGGATCACCTGCGGTGATAGTGGGCAGCGGGCAGTGGGCAGTGGGCAGCGTTGTCTTTACTGCCCACCGCCCACTGCCTACTGCCCACTCTTATTTCAACACTCTCATTAACTCCGGCAACGATGTAACTCCTTTGGCGACCAGGAGAATGCCTTCCTCCTGGAGCGAGCGCTGTTGGTCGGCGCGGGCGGCCTTGCGCAGCAGCTCGAGGCTGGGCTGCTTGGCCAGGATTTCGCGCATCTGGTCGGTGACTACCAGCAGCTCGAAAATGCCGGTGCGGCCGACATACCCGAGGCCGCGGCAAGTCTCGCACGGTTTCTCGACTTCCTCGGGCTTGGGCGGACGAAAGAACTGTTGCACTTTGCCCGCTGGAATGCCCAGCTTTTTCAGCACGTCGGCCGGCGGCGTGTAACCCACCTTGCAGTCGGGGCACAGCGTGCGAATCATGCGCTGGTACAGGACCGCGGTAATCACCGAGGCGAACTGTTTTTGCGGCAGCTTCATCGCCAGGAGCCGCAAGAGAGCCTCGGCCGCGTCCTTGGCGGGCATGCTCGTGACGACGAAGCGGTCGTCGGGGATTTCGTTCATCAACAGCGTGGCGCTCTCGGCGTCGACCAGGTCGCGGCACACATACACGTTGGGGTACAGCCGCACCATTTTCGGGATGATGGTGGCGGGGGTTTCGCCCTTGGAGGCGTCGTAGGTGTGCACTGCGATGTTCTGAATTTCGTGCTCGCGATGATTGACCTCTTCGATCGCCATGAAGTCGCGCATCAGGCGGTCGGTCTCCTCCAGCGAGGCGTTCATCATGGTGGTCAGCCCGCCGGCGGGGAGCGCCGAGAAGACGACCATGCCGCGGTCGCGGCTCATGATTTCTTCCCACTGCTGGCGGATGCCCTCGCGCATCCCCAGGGCGTCGTAGGTGTGCGGTCGACCCTTTTCGTGCAGCCGCGAGAGGACAACGCGCTCGCCATTGGCAGTCCCCTGGCTAGCGACCGGACACATGAATTTTTTGCCCTCGAACTGGGCGCCGAACTGCCCCGACTGCTTGCGGCGGCGTTCTTTGGCGTCGAGGTTGGCCAGCGTTTTCATGACGGCCAGCATCACGTCGCCGCTCTCGCGGTCGCGGGCGTCGCCGTTGTGCCAGACGCCGTCGATTTCGTGCCGCACCGCGACGGCCTGCGGGCCGTACTCCAGGAGCACGCGGTCGCTCCGCCGCGTGACCATGTCGGCCACGAGATCCTTCACCAGGAGGTATCCGGGCGACTGGCGGGCGGTGAGCAGATTGGCGTTGTTGAGATTCGCATCGGCGGCGCCCATGGCGAACAGGTCGACGGCGGCGCCCTTTTCGTATTCCGCCTTGCGTTCGCCGCTGATCTTGACGCCCACCTTGCCGAGCATCGTGGCGAAAAAGTGCCGCCACCAGGGGCCGGTGAGCACCGTCTGGTGCGGCAGCACGCTTTTGTTGTGGACCACGACGTACGGCAGGATCGACCCCAAGTAGACCACCGCCAGCACGGGCACGCGGATGATCCACTGCATAGGAATGAACATCAGCGCCATCGCCACGATGGCGTAGGGCGCGAACGCAATAAGATTCCACTTCTTGTAGCCGAGGCCGAAGATTTGGGTGTCGCGGTTGACCCAGTCGCAGGTCGCGACCCAGATCAGGGTCAGGATCGCCAAGAGCCCGAGCTGGCTGAGAAGAGAAAAGTCGACCCCGCTGAGTTTGGCTTGCGCCGCGGCCCCGAACCCCTGGGCCGCTGCGATGGACTCGGCCGACGGCGGCGCTTCGACCTCAGGCGCAGGCGGCTCGAGCCGTGCGCACGACGTCGAGCACAAGGGCCCAGCCACGACAAAGGCCGCCGCCGCCAACCATCTCCACACAAGCTGCCGCATCAGATAATTCCAGGTTGTCGCACTTCGATGCCCTTGAGGGCCATCTTGAGGGCTTCGCGGTTGGGCGCCACCTCCATCGCCGCCTCGCGGTCGATCAGGCTGTCGTCCACCAGCTTTTTCAGGCTCAGGGTGAAGTCCTGCATGCCGTCCTCGGCGCCGATGCGGATGGCGTCGCCCAGCTTGTCGTCCTCTTCCTCGAGCATCAGCTTGCGCACCGTCGGCGTTGAAGGTCATGATCTCGACCGTCGGCACGCGGCCGACGCCCGGCTTGATGCTCTTGAGCAGCTTCTGGGCGACGATGCCCTTCATGTTCATGGCGATCGCCGCTGCGGAGCGCGCTGTGCATGTCCTGCGGAAACAGGTCGAGAATGCGGCCGATGGTCGACGGAGCGGTCGAGGCGTGGATCGTGCCGAACACCAGGTGGCCCGTCTCGGCGGCGTGGATGGCCGTCATGAACGTTTCTTTGTCGCGCATTTCGCCCACGAGCATGACGTCGGGGTCTTCGCGGACGGCGTGCTTCATGCCGATTTCGAAGTCGATCACGTCCAGGCCGATCTCGCGCTGGTTGATCAGGCACTTGTCTTCGGTGAAGACGAACTCGATGGGGTCTTCGAGCGTGAGGATGTGCTTGCGGTAGTGGTGGTTGATCCAATTGAGCATCGAGGCGATCGTCGTGCTCTTGCCCGAACCGGTGACGCCGGCCAGCAGGACCATGCCCTGGTCGTAGCTGCAGAGCTTCTCCATGGACGGCGGCAGGTTCAGGCCCTCGAAGTCGGGGATCCAGCTGTTGACGCGGCGGGCCACCATGCCGATGTGGCCCAGCTGCTGCAGCAGGTTGACGCGGAACCGCCAGTTGGTCGCCGTCGACCATCGACCATGTGGGCGAAGTCGGCGCCGCCGTCGCGGTCGAAGATCTTGCGGCTCCGCTCGTTCATCAGCGGAAAGCAGAGGCGGACCATTTCCTCGTCGTCGATCGGATCGCGGTTCATCGGCCGCAGAGTGCCGTTGACGCGGACCATGGGGGGCCGGCCGACCTTCAGGTGCAGGTCGCTGCGCTTCGAGCTTGACGCACGCGCGGAAGAGCTTGTCGATTTCCAGTTCCTGGTGCGGGGCGACGAAACTGTCGTAATCCGCTTCGGTGACCGGAACTTGGCATGGCGGGTGCTCCTACGACCAGAGTCGCTGGAACGGTCTACGCGGCCAATCGCACGGGGATGCCGCGCTCGGCCATGACTTGCTTGGTTTCTTGGATGGTGTACTCGCCGAAGTGAAAAATGCTGGCCGCCAGGGCCGCGTCGGCGTTGCCGATGGTCATCGCGTCGGCCAGGTGCTCGGGGCGCCCTGCCCCGCCGCTGGCCACGACCGGGATCGTCACCGCCTGGCTGACCGCCGCGGTGATCTCCAGATCGTAGCCGTTTTTGGTGCCGTCGGCGTCCATGCTGGTGAGCACGATCTCGCCGGCGCCCAGCTCCTCGACCTGCCGGGCCCAGGCCACGGCTTCCAGCCCGGTGGGGATGCGGCCGCCGTTGATATGGACTTCCCACACTTCGCGGCCGTCGCGCTGGACGCGCTTGGGATCGATGTTCACCACGATGCACTGGCTGCCGAACCGCAGCGCCGCCGCCCGCACGAACTCGGGGTCGCGGACCGCGGCCGAGTTGATCGACACTTTGTCGCACCCGGCCAGGAGCAGCTCGCGGATATCCTCGAGCGTGCGAATGCCGCCGCCGACGGTGAGCGGCATGAAAATCTGCTCGGCGGTGCGGCGGACCACGTCGAGCATGATGTCGCGGCCTTCGTGGCTGGCGGTGATGTCGAGAAACACCAGCTCGTCGGCGCCCTCCTGCTCGTAGCGGGCGGCGACCTCGACCGGATCGCCGGCGTCGCGGAGGTTCAGGAAGTTCGTTCCCTTCACCACGCGACCGCGGTCGACGTCGAGACACGGAATGACGCGCTTGGCGAGCACTGGCGCCGCCCCCCTCTAACAGCCTGTTCGATCCGGGCCAAACGCCCGAAATCCCCTGAATCCTTTAGCTTAAGTGGGGGGGTTGGGCGGGTCAACCGGACCGTCGACGATGCCCCATGCTTGAGACTCCGTCAGTTCGCGAGGCGGCGGCGCCGCCGCCGACCGCCTACGCACGACGCAGCAGTGCGCGAAATCCGGCTTGTTCGAAGTGCCCATCGGCAGTGAGCGCATCAGTGAGTCCATGAGCTTGCATCACGACGAAAGAGGCGCAGTCCGTGAGGCCCCACTCCTTGTCAGACCGCTCTCGGAACAGATGGAAAGCTTGCAGGTACAAATCGTTTGTCATCGGCACGACTTCGATCGTCGGGTCGGATGCCAACGAGTCAAGCAGTTCGACCGCCGCGGCGCGGTAACGCAGCTTCGAGAGCGAATTGCCGACTTCAAGAAGAACGGCGCGTGTCGTGATCATTCGCCGCGAGTTTTGCTCAATATCGACGGCGAGCTCAACTGCTCGCCGGTGAAGTTGATCCGAGTCGGCCGCAAGAGCAATGGCATAGCCGGAATCGAGAAACAACTCATCGGCCACCATCCGCCTCCTTGCCGTAGAGATACTCGTCGAGATTGCTCGCCCAGTCGGGCGGACCTTGCAGGTGAAGTGCGCGGGCCGTTCGTAGAAATGACATGGGAGGACCGGGAGCCGCAGGCACGGTCTCGACGGTCAGCCGCACCGGCGTGTTCGGCAAAAGGGAAACAGGCCCGGTCGGTCGAAACACGTGGCCGTCAAAGGTGGCTTCGATGGTCGTGCTCATCGTTCACTCACGCGCAAGAGAAAAGGCAGCCTGTCAGAATACGATTCTAGGTTGGCATTGGGACGGCTGTCAAACTTCGGAAATTCGCGGAGTCTCCTCGCGAGGCTTGTCTCCAAGAAGGCGTATTGAAGGTCGTCGCTTAATCTCGTCAACAAGGGCATCCTTACCTCCCTTCAGCCATCCCAGAAATGGAAGGCCCACGAAATCAAACCCGTCGCCAAGGGATCCAGTCCAGATCCGTTCGTGCTTCTCATACCGTAGTGCATTAGCATACTCGGGAAACACGCCCTTCTTGTTGGCCACGAATCCCCGGAATGTCGGAAAACCGTTTATGAAGAAGTGGTTCTGCGGATTGAGATGCCTTAATAACTTCAGGATGATTTCAAAGTAGACCTTGCGAAAATTGCTTTTATCGTTGATTCTCAGCCCGTTAGCATTTGCCGAGTGATAGGGGATGAATTCCAGCGAGATGAAGTTCTCTTGATACCAGTCCCAATAATCCTCAGGGATAGTAAGGCCAAGACCGCGTAGAAGGCTTGCTATGTTTGAGTAATAGCGCACCTTTCTCCTTTTTCGATAGTCGCCAAAGTAGCCGGCGTACAGATTGCAGTAGCCCTCGAATAAGCCACGCTCTCGGAGAAACGCCAATTCCCTGGGATAACTTTCCGCGTCATATCCAGGATTGATTCCCATCAAGATGATCTTGTTTTCGGGCTCGCGAATATTGCCCGCGAAATAAACTGGCAACGCCGCCGTTTTGGGAAAGATGCCAAAATCGACGTTGATGTCTTCAAACGTGGACCCTGCCAAGAACTGAGACTCTTCAAACCGCTCTTCTTCAAGGCGAAGTAGCGCCGTGATGAATTCGAGGCCTTCAAGGTTGGCGATCTGCTGGAATTGCTCGATTGTCATTGCACGACGAGAAGGGGCAGCCACTACGCTGCTCATCGTCTCTCAGAGCTGAGCGCGGCGGCAGCGGTCGTCGACTGCTCCAGCGGCCCGTAGACCTTGGTACGATACAGCACCAACCCGTGGGCGGCGTGGTAAAGAGAGCCGCATTCCAGGTCGATGCCCTTGGTGCGCTCCATCAGTCGGCACATGAACGCCACGGCCCGCTGAACCCACTGCTCTTGGAGCTGCTCCTTGGGCAGGGCAAACGACAAGAACTCGAGGGTGTGCCCCGTGGCGCCGAGGTGCTCGTCGAGATTCGCGCTATTGGCGGGGCGCTGGAAATAGCCGACGGAAAAGGCGCCGTTGGGCTGCTGAAACGCTCGCGCCTGCGCGATCGCCCAATTGATCCGCTTCTGGGCGGCCAGCCAACCGCCGGTCAATTCGCCGTCGGGGTGCTGCCGGCGGTAGTTGTTCAGGGCAATGGTGAGACCGATCAATCGGTGAGTGCCGCCGCAGGCGCCGTTGTAGATCAGATCCTCGCCCGCTTCGTCGTCGTAGATCGGGCCGGCTTCCTGGGCCACAAGCCGCTCGACAGTCCACTCCTTGCCGTCGCGGGCCTTCCAGGTTTGATCGATGGGGTCGAGGTGCGTCGACAGGGCGATGATCGTCCAACTGGCTTCCTTGCCGTCGAAGCAGTCGTACATGGTGCGCTTAACCATGTCGTAAATGCGGTATTCCTTGCCGGCCACTTTGAGCGGACGGGTGTAGGGCACGCCCCATTGCGAGAGGATGGCCAGCCACTGGTCGTCGTGGCCTTGGCCCAGCTTGCCGGGCTCAAGTTCGGCGCGGATGCCTTGGGGAGTGGACGTAAGGGTCCAGCCGCGCATCGGCTTGCCGTCTAATATCCAATCCACGGCGACCACTTTCTGATGGCCCGACAGGATTTCAAACTGAGGGCCAAAGGCCAGCACGCCGTGCATTAGTTGCCACGCGGCGTGCTTCTCGAGGCTCATGGATCGGCCGTGCTCGGTAAAGTCGAGCACATGGTCGAGCTGCTCGCGGAGCTGGTCGGGGGTTGGGTCGGGGGCCGGCTCGCTCGACGCGCTGGTCGGTTGGAGGTCGGCGGGTTCTTCTTCGGAGCCGCGGCAGCCCAAGATGGCGGCGGCGGCGACGAAGAGCGACAGGAGGCGCAGGGCGCCGGCCCGTCGTAACGGTCGGCGAGAATTGCGGGGGATTTCGCGTGGCATGTTCGGCGAGGCCGAGGGGGTTAGACTTGACGCAAGTTGCGCCGTTACCGGACACTATCGGCAGAAGCTGGAGGCAGCGACGTGCTAAGATTGCGGCGGGCGAACTGAACCGATTAGCCCGACGTAATAGACTTCGGAAAGTCGGGTAGATTATACCGCTTTGCCGGCCTGGACGAACCGGTCGGACGGAAATTGCGGTTCTCTCGAAATAACTGACGCTACTGGGGCGCTCGCCCAGTCGGCTCACACGGAGATCACGGTTATGCCCATGTATTCGCTTCAGGGTTACATGAACTACTTGATATGGATGGCGCCGGCCTTGCTGCTGGCCCTCTGGGCCCAGTGGAAGGTGAAGGGCACCTACGCCGCCGCCCAGCGGGTTCCCGCGCGGTTGAGCGGCGCGGCGGCCGCCCGGCACATCCTGGACGCCGCCGGACTTCAGCACATCGCCATCGAGCCGATCGCGGGCGAGCTGACCGACCACTACGATCCGCACGCCAAGATTCTCCGCTTGAGTCAGGGGGTGTACGGCTCCAACTCGGCCGCCGCGGTGGGCATCGCGGCGCACGAGGCGGGGCACGCACTGCAGGACGCCCATCACTACGCCCCACTGGTGATCCGCAACATCGCCGTGCCGGCGGCCAACTTTGGCGGCAGCATCGGCGTTCTCTTGCTGATGGTCGGCGTGGGCATGATGTACTCGGGCATCGCCGCCTTGGGGACGGGCTTCGTGTGGGCCGGGATCATTGGGTTCGGCCTGGTGGCGGTCTTCCAGATCATCAACCTGCCGGTGGAGTTTGACGCCAGCAACCGGGCCAAGCAGCTCTTGGTGCAGTACGGCATCGTGGGCAACCAGGAGATGACGTACGTCAACAGCGTGCTGAACGCCGCCGCTTGGACCTACGTGGCCGCCACGCTGCAGGCCGTCTTGACGGTGATGTACTATGTGATGCAGTTCACCGGCCGGCGAGATTGACGGCTCCTGACGATGTTCAGTCCTATTCACTCCGAGGTCCGCCGAAGAGTCCGCTGCCATTTTTGCAGCGAGGCTGCGCGGACGCCTCGGCGGACGTCGGCGTGACTCGCATCGCGCTTCGCCTGGATTCTCTCGCCCGGCAGCGGTAGGATGCACTCTCAGCGGCGAAGCGGCGCGCCGACTCGGCGGCTCCCGCGATGGGGAGCGAAGGGTCCAGGGCTTGTCGGCCATGTTTCAACGCATTTGCAGTCACGCGGCGGTGCTGATCCTGGGAATGGTGCTCGGGGCGGCGCTGGCGGCAGGTTGGCACGGCGTGCAACATGTGCCCGAGGCGTGGGCCACGGCCACGCATGGGGCCGACAACTTTGCCATCGCCACCGGGCTGGTCGACGACGACATCGAGGGGCTGTTCTTCCTCGATTTTCTGACCGGCGATCTGCGGGCCGCGGTCATCAGCCGGCGCAACGCCGAGTTCACCGGCTACTTCCAATACAACGTACTCAATGATTTTCCGGCGATTACCGAATCGCCGCGATTTTTGATGGTGACTGGCCTGGCCGATTTGCCGCGCGGCCGCGGCGCGACGCAAATCAGCAAGAGCCTGGTGTACGTCGCCGAGGCTTCGAGCGGGCAGGTGTGCGCCTACGCCGTGCCGATCAACACGACGCTGAACGCCTCCGGGAAGAACCAGACGGGCACCTTCATCAAGATCGCCGGCGGGTCGTTTCGTGATGCGTTCATCCGCGACCAGTGATTGGCGCACCGAGCGCCGCCCCAAGTGAGCAGCATGGAGATTTGCGTCAACGGCAAGTCGCGCGAGGTCGCCTGCGGCGCGACGGTGGCGGCGCTGCTTGAGGAACTGGAGCTCGACCCGCGACAATTGGCGGTCGAGCGAAATCTCCAACTCGTGCCGCGCGCCGAACACGCCGCCACGGCGTTGAATCCCGGAGACCGCGTCGAGGTGGTAACGCTCGTCGGCGGGGGGTGAACCGCAGTTAGCCCCCGGTCAGTGACCGGGGGCTAAATGAAAGGCAGATTTTCAAATGGCGACTGATCTTCTCACGGACGACGCGCTGGTGATTGGCAGTCACGCGCTGCGCAGCCGGCTGATCGTGGGCACCGGCAAGTATGCCAGCTATGCGCTGATGGCGGAGTCGCTGGAGCGGTCAGGAACCGACTGCATCACCGTGGCCGTGCGGCGGGAGCGGCTCGTCGACGCCCAGGGGAACAACCTGCTCGATTTCATCGACTCCAGCCGCTACACGCTCTTGCCGAATACGGCCGGGTGCTTCAACGCCGACGACGCGGTGCGCGTGGCGCGGCTGGGCCGCGAGATCCTGCTGGGGCTGGAGAACCCCGGCGCCGATTGGGTGAAGCTCGAAGTGCTCGCCGATGCCAAGACGCTCCTGCCGGATCCAGTAGCGACGATCGACGCCACCGAACGGCTCGTGGCCGAGGGGTTTCAGGTGCTGTGCTACTCGACCGACGACCCGGTGGTGGCCCGCCGGCTGAAGGAAGCCGGCGCCACAAGCGTGATGCCGGCCGGCAGCCCGATTGGCTCGGGACAGGGGATTCTCAACCCGAACAACATCCGCATTTGCTTGGAGTATCTCAAGGACGACGACGCGGACTACCCGGTGATCGTCGACGCCGGCGTGGGCACGGCGAGCGACGTGACGATGGCGATGGAGCTGGGCGTCGACGGCGTGCTCTTGAACACCGGCATCGCCCATGCCCGCGATCCGCTGCGGATGGCGGACGCCATGCGGCACGGCATCGAGGCGGGAAGGCTGGCGTATCTCGCGGGGCGGATTCCCAAGCGGCTCTATGCCACGGCGAGCAGTCCCGAGGACGGCGTCATCACCGGCAAGCCGCGATAGTGGGCCCGCATGGATGATGAAGCTGCATTGACCGTCGCGGACATTCTCGGGCCTGAGGGTTCGATCGCTCGGCGGCTGGAGCACTACGAGTTGCGGCCGCAGCAGTTGGCGATGGCCGACGCGGTAGCGGCGGCGATTCGCCGCAAGCGGCATCTGGTGGTTGAGGCGGGGACCGGCGTCGGCAAGAGTTTTGCCTATCTGGCGCCGGCCATTCTGGCGGCGACTGATCCCGCGAGCAACAAGCCGCCGCGGATTGTGGTTTCCACGCACACGATCAGCCTGCAGGAGCAACTCATCGGCAAAGATTTGCCGCTGCTCAATAGCGTGATCCCGCGGGAGTTCTCGGCCGTGCTGGTCAAGGGGCGGCGGAATTACATCAGCCTGCGCCGGCTGCAGGCGGCCATGGGGCGCACCAAGAGCTTGTTCGACAGCGACGAGGCGGTCGATCAACTGCGCGCCGTTCGCTCCTGGAGCGAGTCGACGGACGACGGCTCGCTGAGCGACCTGGAGTACAAGCCGCTGCCGGCGGTGTGGGACGAGGTGGCCAGCGATCACGGCAACTGCATGGGCCGCCGCTGCCCGACGTACAACAAGTGCTTTTACTACGCCGATCGCCGGCGGGTGCAGCACGCGCAAATTCTGGTCGTGAATCACGCCCTGTTCTTCAGCGACCTGGCGCTGCGGCGGCAGGGGGTGAGCATTCTGCCGGACTACGACGTGGTGGTGCTGGACGAAGCCCACACCGTCGAGGCCGTGGCGGCGGACCACCTGGGCATTTCGCTCACCAGCGGCAGCGTCGAGTACGTGCTGTCGCGGCTGTACAACGACCGCACGCAGAAGGGGCTCCTGGTGCACCACGGCTTGAACGCGCTGGCGAAGCGCGTGGAGCAGTGCCGGTATGCGGCGAGCGAGTTCTTTGCCGATTTGTGGGAGTGGAAGCAGCAGTCGGCGCCGGCCAACGGGCGCGTGACGGAATTGCTGGCCGTGCCCAACAAGCTGGGTCCTGAACTGTTGGCCCTGGCGCGCGGCGTGAAGCAGGCCGGCGACGCGATCCGCGAGGAGACCGAGCGGCAGGATTTCACCGCGGCCCACGACCGGTTGGCGGGGCTTGCTGGCGAGCTCAATGCCTGGCACACCCAGCAGATGGCGGGGGCCGTGTACTGGATCGAGTCGAGCTGGAACCGCCGCGGCACGCCGCGAATGACCCTCACCTCGGCGCCGATCGACGTGGGGCCGGCGCTGCGCGAGCAGCTGTTCCAGCGCGTGCCGACGGTCGTCATGACCAGCGCCACGTTGGCAGTGGGACGCGAGCCTTCGTTCGACTTCTTCCAATCGCGGGTCGGGCTCACTCAGTGCGACGCGCTGCGGCTGGATAGCCCGTTCGACTACCGCGAGCAAGCCGAGCTGGTGACGATGCGCGGGATGCCCGACCCCGGCGCCGAGCGCGACCAGTACGAACGTGCGTCTATCGAAGCCATCAAGCTCCTGGTGCGCGAGAGCGACGGGCGGGCGTTCGTGCTCCTGACGAGCTACGAGATGATGCGCAAGGTGGCCGCGGCGATCGGGCCCTGGCTGGCGCGCCATAATCTCAATTTGCTGAGCCAGGCCGACGGCACGCCGCGGAGCCGGATGCTGCAGCTGTTCAAAGAGAACCCGCGAAGCGTGCTGTTGGGCGCCGACAGCTTCTGGCAGGGCGTCGACGTGCCGGGGGAGGCCCTCGAATTGGTGATCATCGCCAAGCTGCCGTTTAGCGTGCCGGACCATCCGCTGCTGGAGGCCAGACTCGAAGCGATCCGCGCGGCGGGGGGGAATCCGTTTCGCGACTACCAGCTTCCCGAGGCAGTGCTGAAACTGAAGCAGGGCTTCGGGCGGCTGATCCGCAGTCGGCGCGACCGCGGCCGGGTGGCGATTCTCGATCCGCGGGTGCTGACGAAGGCTTACGGGCGGACGTTTCTGGACTCGCTGCCCAATTGCCGACGAGTCGAGATCGAGCGACCCGCGGCGGTGTGAGGGAAAGGCTGGAGACTGGAGACCGGAGGCTGGAGGTTGGAGTATTGCGGGCGGGCGCCGGTTTTGCGTCCCACGCAGGGGTCCCACATAACAACCGCATAAGGTCCTGATTCTGCGTGGCCGTCGTCGCGGGCGTCTCGGCAAACGCCGAGGCGGCGCCCACGCCAGGGCGTCAAAAAGACGCGCGTTTTGCGAATCTCGACGGGCCGATTTCATGGGAATGAAGACGCACTAGGTCTGGTCTCGCGGTGCGGTCGGCGCACGGCATCGAGACGATGCCGGCTAACGCCGGATGGGCGTGGGGGGCGGCGGCGCGGGGGCGAGGATTGGGCATGGGCGCAACGTAGCAGAAGCAGTGGCTCATTTTCAACAACTTTTTTTGCGAATTGCGGGGCCGGCCGGCGGTGATTCCGAGTCTGCCGTGCCGCGAATCACCCCTCCCTTGCCCTCCCCATCAAGGGGAGGGATCGGAAGCGTTTGATGACAATGACGCGCGCGAAGCAGAACTCGCCGTGGGACGCACTTAATCGACGCCTCGAACGATGCACCTCGTGCGAGCGGTTGGTGGTGCATTGTCGACAGGTCGCGGTGCAGAAGCGGGCAGCGTATCGGCAGTGGGAGTACTGGGGCAAGCCCGTGCCGAATTTTGGCGATCCGGCGGCGAGGCTGTTGATCGTGGGGCTGGCGCCGGGGCGCATGGGTCGAATCGCACGGGGCGGATGTTTACGGGCGATTCCTCGGGCGATTGGCTCTACAGAGCGCTGCACCGGGCAGGGTTCGCCAACCAGCCCCACGCGACCGATCGCGACGATGGGCTGCGGCTCATCGATTGTGCGATCACGGCGGTGGGACATTGCGCACCGCCGGGGAACAAGCCGACGCCCGCGGAGATTGAGAATTGCCGTCCGTGGTTGGACGCCACGCTCGATATTGTGCCGGCGCAGGTTTTCTTGGCGCTGGGGGCGATCGCGTGGCAGGCGTGAGCCGGCAAGCGGCGGGGCGGGGTTGGCTTAAGGGGACGACGCCGAAGTTTGGGCATGGCGTGGTTGCGCCGCTAAGCCGTGAGCGGTGGATGATGGCGAGTTATCATCCTAGTCGGCAGAACACCAACACGGGCGTGCTGACGGAGAAGATGCTGGACGCGGTACTGGCGACGGCGAGGCGACTGGCAATTGGGCTGTCGCCGCTAGATTGAATTGGCAACCCTGCGATCAATCCAGTTTCCACGACAAATAGTCCTGACTGCCGTCGGCAATGCGGAGAACCAAAATGCCATCGTCAATATAGCGGAAAACCACAATTCACCGCTGGTGTCTGACCAGTCGCACTTCTTGACCGAGCTGCGGTGCTCGGGTTCCCAGTTTGGCCGTGGGCGACAGTTTAGCCAAATGCTGGAAGCGTGCGACAAGTTCGCGAACGACCTTTTCCGCGGTGAGAGGTCGGCCGCTTTCGACGCCAATATGGTAGGCGATATTTCGGAGGTCGCTGTCCGCGGCGGGGGTACGGTATACAACGGCCATCAATCAGTGACGCCGTCCTTGGCCAGGCGTTGGCGAACGTCGCGCATGATCTCATCGACGTCAAATGGCCCGACTCTCCCGGCCGCGACGTCAGCTTCCGCTTCGGCGACCATGTCGCGCAATCGGGCGAGGCCTTGCTGACGTTTCTCGAGAGTTTCCAGCACTTCGCGCAGCACTTGCTCCTTGTTGGCAGAATCTCCTGGGGCGAGCTGCGCCTTGATGCGTTCGGCAATGTCGGAGGGAAAAGTATGGTTCATGCCGCGACTCCTTTGATTCAAGGATATCACGAGGCCGGGCGATGGGTCAAAACATTGCGTTTTGCCGTTGGCGGCGGACCGGCGATGTCATCGCCGGCTTTATGGTTGGCCACGCGGCATCACGGGTTCTCGTCAGGTCCGAAACGGCGCGTCGGTCGGGCCGATGCCTTCTTTGGCCAGTTCGTGGACCAGCTCGCGGCCGAGCGTACTGTGGCGGTAGCCGTAGGCGAAGTAGAAGGCCAGGCCGATCGCCATCCAGACGACCAGCCGCAGCCAGGTCTCGATGGGCAGAAAGAGCATCATCGCCACGTTGACCAGCACGCCCAGCGGCGCCACGAGGTAGATCAGCGGACAGCGGAACGGGCGCGGCAGATCGGGATTCTGGAAGCGGAGGATGAGCACCGTCGTGCACACGATCGTGAAGGCGAAGAGCGTGCCGATGTTGACCATCTCTTCCAGGGCGCGGATCGGCGTAACGGCGGCGGCCACGCAGATGACAAAGCCGGTGAGGGCCGTGGAGATGTGCGGCGTCTTGAACCGCGGATGAACGGCCCCGAAGATCGCCGGCGGCAGCAGCTTGTCGCGGGCCATGGCCAGGAAGATGCGGGCCTGGCTGAGGAAGGTCACGAGCAGCACGCTGGTGAGGCCGGCCAGGGCGCCGGTGGAGATGAACAGGCTGGAGAGCTTCAACATGCCGCTACCCTTGGCTTCGGCCTGTTTGCGGAAGGCGGCGGCGATGGCGGCCTTGGTGTCGATCTCGGGGTAAGGCTCCATGCCCGTGATCACGGCCGCCACGAGGATGTAGAGGACCGTGCAGATGGCGAGCGAGCCGAGGATGGCCAACGGCACGTCGCGCTGCGGGTTGATGGCTTCCTCGGCGTGCGTGCTGATCGAGTCGAAGCCGATGAACGCAAAGAACACGATGGCGGCGCCGAGCATGATGCCCGAGAGCCCATAGGGAGCGAAGTTGGAGCGTACGGCGTTGTCGATGGGTTGGAGCGTTTCGGGTTTCACCACGTAACGCACGATGCCCCACTTTTGCAGCTCCTTCTCGCCGACGGCTTTCATGTACTCATCCAGCCGTTGTTTGGGCGGGGCGGACGCCGCGAGGGCGTCGACCTTGGCCTGGGCTTCGGCCACCTGGGCGGCGGCTTGCTCGGCGGTGAGGTCGCCCTTGGCCGTGGCTTCGGCTGTCACCTGTTGAGTCTTTCGCAGGGCCAGGTACGCGCGGAGGTAGGCTGCGTCGCTGGCGATGAGCGACTTCTCCTGGGCGGTCAATGGCGCCGCGGCGTCGTCGCCGCGAACAACAGGGGTGACCACGGCTTCGGCGTCGACGAAATCGGCGGCGGTCTTGCGCTGGGCGTACGGGATGTCTTTCCAGTTGTTTTGCCTTTCGTTGACCAGCGTGAGGCCGATGCCGATGACGAACAGCACGACAGTGAGCTTGACGATGGTCAGCACCGCGTTGGTGATCGCGACTTTCGCGGATGCCGACGATCAGAATGATCGTGATGAGGATCATGATGCCGACGGCGGGCATGTTGAAGAGGTAGTCCGTACCGGAGCTGGGCGCATTGCAATAGCGGTCGGGGATCGTGACGCCGAAGGCGACTTTCAGAAACTCGTTAAGGTAGTTGCCCCACCCCGCGGCGACGCAGGAGCACGCCATGGCGTATTCGAGAATGAGGTCCCAGCCGATGATCCAGGCGAAAACTTCGCCGAGGGTGGCGTAGGCGTAGGTGTAGGCGCTGCCGGCCACGGGGGCCATGGCGGCGAACTCGGCGTAGCACAAGGCGGCGAAGAAGCACCCCAGAGCGGCGATGCCGTAAGAGACCATGACGGCGGGGCCGGCGTCCTCGGCCGCGGCGCGGCCAGTCATCACGAAAATGCCGGCGCCGATGATGCACCCGACGCCGAGGGCCGTGAGCGAGATGGGCCCCAAGGCGCGGCGGAGGCGGTTCTCGCCGGCCATCTCGGCGATGAGGACTTCAAGACTCTTGCGCTTCAGGAGCTGGTTCCATCGCATGGCGCGGGCTCGGTGGGGTTGGGGTCGGGGGCGTCGACCAGGGAATACCGAGTATCGGGTGACGAATTACCTAATGAACGCTGAACGATCAATGCGAGCGGCGATTCCGCGGGGATGACGCCGGGGACGCGTATCAGGCGTTATGAGGCGAATCATAAACAGAGTGGCATCGCATTTGCTAGTGCAGTGAAGCGTCAGCCCACAACTTTTAACGGGAGTTTTTGCGATGGCTAAGCGAATTCAGAAAGCGCGCCGGGAAAGTAAAATATGCCATGCTGGGGTGGCTCGTCGGGCTGCCCCTGCCGATCGTGCTGATCCTGCTGTTCTACCGAGGCTGCGATTTCTGAGCTCGCTCACCCGCAGGGAGCGTAAGGGGGCGCCGCGTGCCGCCGGCAGGCGCGTGCGTGGCCAGTGCCGCGGTTATGCCCGAGACGCCAACGAGGTGCGCTAGCTGGCGTCCGCTCACTGAGCGGGCGTGAGCATTCGCTGAGCGACCGCCTGCCGCTCGCGCCACAGGGCGATCCTCTGATCGCGCAGGCAGTCGAGGTCGTGCTTCGCCGCCAGTACCGAGATTTGCGCCGACTGATCGGCAAGGTAGGTGGCGCCGTACTGGTGGAAGCTCCGCATCGGTCGGTACAGGTCAGCCCGCCGGGCTTGATAGTTCAGCTCGGCCTCGGCCAGCGCGATCTGGTTGTTGATCGACTCCAAGCGGCAGGGAAAGTCGATATAGAAATACTGCTGGAGTTCGACCGCGGCGACGCCGGTGGCCGGGGGGTCGGCAGCTGTTCGCGATACAAACAGTGCGGTCAGCGTGGAGGCGGCGACCAGCGCCAAGAGGGTGCGCGGCATGATGCGGACTCGGCGGGAGGAGAGTGAAAAGGCGAGGGCAATCTTCAGAGTAATTGCCGGGGAATGCGAATTCCAATTTCGGGCGATTCACCCTGTAACCCGCACTTAGCCCCCGGTCAGTGACCGGGGGCGAGATGGCGATTATCCCAGTACGACGAGGTTGTCGCGATGCACGACTTCGTCGTAGGGGCATTGGCCCAATAGCTCGGCGATGCGGTCGGTGGGCTGGCCGGCGATCGTCGTCATCTGGGCCGCGGAGTAGTTCGACAGACCGCGGGCAAACTCGCGGCCCGCAGGATCGCAGAGGGAGACGACGTCGCCTTTGGCGAACGCGCCCTCGACGGCGGCGACGCCGACGGCCAGCAGACTGCGACCGGCGGACTCGACGGCCTTGGTGGCGCCGGCGTCGAGCATGAGCCGGCCGCGGGGGGTGGCGGTCCAGCCGATCCAGCGCTTGCGCGACGCGACCGTGCGGCCCTCGGCCAGGATGAGCGTGCCAACGTCGGCGCCGGCGAGAATCTCCACCAGCACGTTGGCACGGCGGCCGCTGGCGATCACGACGCTCTCGCCGGCGCTGGTGGCGATGCCCGCGGCGCGCAATTTGGACGCCATGCCGCCGCGACTGAGCTGCACGCGCTGGCCTGGGGCGCCGTCGTGCACCAGCAGTCGCTGGGCCTCGTCGAGATTGGTGACCACCGAGATTACCTGCGCGGCAGGGTCGACGGGGTTGCGGTCGAACAGGCCCTCGACGTCGGAAAGCAGCACCAACAGGGGCGCCCGCAGCAGGTTGGTCACTAGAGCGGCCAGCCGATCGTTGTCGCCGAAGCTGATCTCAAGCTCCTCGACGGCCACGGTGTCGTTTTCGTTGATGATCGGCACGGCGCCGCAGCGGAAGAGGGCCAGCAGCGTGTTTCGCACGTTGAGGTAGCGCGTGCGGTGTTGCAGGTCCTCGGCCGTGAGCAGCACCTGGGCGGCGTGCAGGCCGTGCGGCGAGAGCGCGCGGTTGTACGACTCGATGAGCCGGCTCTGCCCCACGGCGGCGGCGGCCTGCAGTTCGGCGAGGTCGGTGGGGCGGCGCTTCCACCCCAGTCGGCCGAGGCCGGCGGCGACGGCGCCGCTCGAGACCAGCACCACCTTGCGGCCGTCGAGCCGGAGCTGGGCAAGCTGGTCGGCAATGGCCGCGACGCGCTCGTCGTCGAGGGCGCCGTCCTCGCGGGTGAGGACGCGACTGCCGACTTTCACGACCACCGTGTCGGCGGCGGTCATGATTTCCTGGCGGACGAGGTTGGTCACGGGGAGGAAGTGGGCTGTGGGCGGTGGGCAGTGGGCGGTATGGGTTAGCCGCGACGCGGAGGTCTGCCGTAGCGGAGCGCGTGGCAGGCTGAGCGTCGCATCATTACATGATGGCTGAGCGTTCAGGGGGCGTAAGGGGTCGGCAGCGGCTTAGTCACGTCGGCGGCTCACGGCGCGCTCCGCTTCGGCGGACCTCCGCGTCGCGGCTAACGGCGGATAGGGCGGCGGGCATGCGGCGTGTTGTTGGAGGTGTAGCGGGCGCCTATACTGCGGGGCTTATGAGCAACTGCACTGGTTTTTGCCCGGATGATTCGCATAGTGAGCTGGCGTGCTGGCGGTCTTGTTGGCGTGACCAGGGCGGGGGCTAAGCCGCAAGCGGCGGACGCGCCGGGGCTTGTCGGCGAGAGGCCGGCGGCGGGGCGGTTTGTTGAAACGTCGCGGGGGATTCATGGTCTCCTATTCGACGACCATTCCGGGAACCGACGCGAAGTTTGAGATGATTCCGGTCGCCGCCGGCGAGTTTCTGTTGGGGAGCCCCGACGCGGAGGTCGGTCGCAGCGCCGACGAGGGGCCGCAGGTGCGCGTGCGGGTCGAGCCGTTTTGGATCGGCAAGTGCGAAGTGACGTGGGCTGAGTATCACGCCTATATGGCGATGTACGATGCCTTCAAGCAATTCCAGCAGTTGAAGGCGAGCCCGCCGGCCGACGCCCCGGACGACGCGCTCAAGTTAGTCGAGTCGCATACTTCGAATGGTAAGGGCGACGAGGCGCCGGAGGTCGACGCCGTGACTTGCCCCACGCCGCTCTACGACCCCAGCACCACCTACATGGCCGGCGACGGCGACGATCAGCCGGCGGTGACGATGACGCACTTCGCCGCGCGGCAATACACCAAGTGGCTCAGCGGCCTGACCGGATGCGAATATCGGTTGCCGAGCGAGGCCGAGTGGGAGTACGCGGCGCGGGCCGGCACGACGACGCCGTATTCGTTCGGGGCCGACGCCGGAGAGCTGGGGCGCTACGCGTGGTTCGAGGCTAACTCCGACTACATGACGCATCCTGTGGGGACGAAGGCGCCCAATCCCTGGGGCCTGTACGACATGCACGGGAATGTGGGGGAGTGGACGCTCGACGAATATCGCGAGACGCGCTACGCCGAGATAGGGGCGGGGGCTAAGCCGCAAGCGGCTGGGGAGATTATCTTGTGGCCAACGAAGGTGTTTCCGCGGGTCATCCGGGGCGGCTCGTGGCTCGACGCGGCGAGCGGGTGCCGCAGCGCCGCCCGGCAGAAGTCGGAGGAGAAGGAGTGGAAACTTTCGGACCCTAATCGCCCCTTGAGTCCGTGGTGGTATACTGAGGAGCCCGCGATGGGCGTGGGCATCCGGCTGGTGCGGCCGCTCGCCCCGATGACGAGCGAGACTAAGCGCAGGGCGTGGGAGCTCGACGCCGAGGACACGCGCCGCGACGTTGCGGCGCGGGTCAAGGAAGGCCGCGGCGTGCTGGGCAAGGCGGATGCCTCACTACCGGCGGCGGTCGAGGCGGCGAAGAAGCTGGGGGAGGAAGATTCGAAGAAGTAACCACCAAGATACGAAGGCACGAAGGGTCGGCGTGGAAGACTGAACTGACAGGATATCAGGATGGGCGCGATTAACAGGATGGGAATACGGATTCAATCATCCTGCTAATCCTGCAATTCTTGTTATCCTGTCAATTCACTTTTCCTATCAGCTTTTGCCCGCATTTAGGGAGGCAGTCATGTCCGGCACACAGTCTCGGCGGGAGTTTATGCAGGGGGCGTCGGCGTTGGTGGCTGGCGGGGCCGTGTTGGGGTTGAATGCGGGCCTCGCGCGGTCGGCTCACATCGGCGGCAGCGACGAGATCAAAATCGCCGCTGATTGGCTGCGGCGGCCGCGGGACCGGCGCCGTGCAGCAGGCCCTCGAGACCAAGGGCCCGGTGAAGCTCTGGGCGATGGCTGACGCGTTCGAGGATCGGCTCACGGGTTGCCTCGGCGAGGCGCAGCGCTTGTGCGAGCGCGGGAAAGCGGAGAAGAATCCGCTGTTGGTGGACAGCACCGTCGATGTGCCCAAGGAGCGGCAGTTTGTCGGCTTGGACGCCTATCAGCAGTGCATCGACAGCGGCGCCGACATGGTGCTCTTGGCCACGCCGCCGGGCTTCCGGCCCATTCACTTCGAGGCCGCGGTCAAGGCCGGCAAGCATATCTTCTGCGAGAAGCCGATTGCCGTCGATGCCCCCGGCGTGCGGCGATTTCTGGCGGCCAACGAAGAGGCCAAGCAGAAAGATTTGATGGTTGCGATCGGCCTGCAGCGGCATCACGACCCGCGGTACATCGACGCGATGAAACGCCTCAAGGACGGCGCCATCGGCGACATCCTGTTCACCCGCGTGTATTGGAACGGCGGCGGGTTGTGGGTGCGCACCCACGCCGACTTCGAAAAAACTTACGGCCGGCAGCCCACCGAGATGGAGTACCAGGTGAACAACTGGTACTACTTCCTGTGGCTGTGCGGCGACCACATCGTCGAGCAGCACATTCACAACCTCGACGTCGGCAACTGGCTGCGCGACAAGCATCCCATCGAGGCCCGCGGCCTGGGCGGGCGGCAGGTGCGCACGGGGAAGGAATACGGGCAGATCTTCGACCATCACGCCGTCGAGTACACCTACGACGACGGCACGAAGATGTTCAGCCAGTGCTGCCACATCGACGGCTCGGACGCCGACGTCAGCGAGCACGCCCGCGGCACGAAGGGCACGGCCGACCTGGACGACGGCCCCATCGGGCCGCAGATTCACAACGCCGACGGCAACTGGCGGAGCAAGGAGCGCAAGGTCGACAACTGGCACCAGGAGCACCACGACCTGTTCGCCGCGCTGCGCAAGGGCGAGAACTACAACGAAGCCGAGTACGGCGCCCACTCGACGATGACGGCCATCCTGGGCCGGATGGCGACTTATTCGGGCAAGGCGGTGAAGTGGGACGAGGCGATCAACTCGGAGCACGACCTGTCGCCAAAGAAGTACGCCTGGGACGCCGATCCGCCGGTGATGCCGAATGCGGACGGGGCATACCCCATTCCAGTGCCAGGGAAGTCGGATGTGCTGAAGGCCTAATCGCTGCGACGTCATGCGTCACATAATCGCTCTCATGGTGGTTCTGGCATTCATGGCCACTGTAGGCGCCGTCCAGTTTCCGCCGCCGAAGGAATTGCCGTCGATTCCGGAGCTGCCCAATCCATTGGTGGCGCTGGACGGCTCGGTTGCCGACACGCCCGAGGCCTGGGTCCAGCTGCGGCGGCCGGAGCTTCGGGAGCTATTCGAGCACTACATGTACGGGCGATATCCCGAAGCGCCGGCGCATGTGGCGGGGCGCACGCTGTTTGAGGATTCCAATGCCTTCGGCGGCAAGGCGACGCTCAAAGAAGTGGAGCTGACTTTCGGTCCGCCCGAGTGGCCGAAGATTTATTTGCTCATGGCCTTGCCGCAGGGCAAGCCGGCGGCGTGCTTTGTCGGGTGCAATTTCGGCGGCAATCATCTGGCGATCGACGACGAGCGGGTGCGCATTCCGTCGGCGTGGATTCCGTCGCGGTTTGGCGGCGAGGGCGAGGGTCACGTTGCCGCCCAGCGCGGCAGCCAGTCGGAAGCCTGGCCGCTGGAGTCAATCATCCGACGGGGCTACGCCGTGGCCACGTTCTACTGCGGCGACGTGCAGCCCGATCGGCCGGACGTGCGGGAAGGGATGCGGGCCACGCTGCCGCCGCCGGTCGCGGGCGCGGCGGCCGATGCCGCGCAGACGGCGACGATCATGTGGTGGGCTTGGGGGATGCACCGCGCGGTGGATTACCTGGTGACCGATAAGAGCATCGACGGCGCCCGGCTGGCGGTGATGGGCCACTCGCGGCTGGGCAAGACGGCCCTGCTGGCCGGGGCGCTCGACGAGCGGATCGCGGTGGTGATCGCCAATCAGGCCGGCTGCGGCGGCAGCGGCCCGAGCCGGCACGCCGATCCGGACGCCGAGACGGTGGCGATCATCACGCAGAAATTCCCGCACTGGTTCTGCGACAACTTCAAGGAGTTTGCCGACGACACGTCGCGGTTGCCGTTTGACCAGAACTGCCTGGTGGCGCTGTGCGCACCGCGGCCGGTGCTGTTCACCGCGGCGGCCGACGATCGGTGGGCGAACCCCGCGGGCCAGTTCGACGTGCTAAGCGCCGCGACGCCAGTGTACAAGCTGTTGGCCGTTGACGGGCTAACGGCGGAGCGGGCGCCCAAGCCGGGCGATCCGCTGGTGGCCAGCAGGTTGGGCTACTGGATCCGCCCCGGCGACCACGCGATGACGCCGGAGGACTGGGCCGCGTGCATGGACTTCGCCGACAAGTGGCTGAAAGTAGGCGCCGCCGGCGTGCCGCCAGCCTATTTCTGATACACGCGCACCCAATCGACTTCGAAGCGCACGGGGAACTTCGTCGGCGCCGGGTCGCCGCCGTTGGTTCCGCCGACGGCCAGGCACAGCAGCATGTAGTGCGGCTGGCGGAACGGGTTCTTGGCGTCGGGGGTGTCGTTGACGGTCTTGGCGAGGTCGACCTCGTTGAGCAGACGGTCGTCGACCGTGAGCGCGATGCGGTTTTCATCCCAATCCATGCGCCAGACGTGGAACTCGTCGGCCCACTTCTCGCCCAGCTCCGCCAGCGGCGTGCGAACGCTGTCCCAATGGGGCTCGGGGTGGCCGGATGCCCAGGCGGCGTTGGCCAGCAGCATACCGCGGTAGTATTCCATCATGTCGATCTCGCCGCCGGCGGGCCAGCGGCCGTCGACGCCGAGCGTCCACCACGCGGGCCACATGCCGGGGCGCACGTCGATTCGGCCGCGCATCTCGAAGCGGCCGTACTGCCAACTGGCGAGGCCGCGGGTCATGACGCCGGCTGAGGTGTACTCGGCGTACTCGCGCTGATCGTCCCAGTGACGGCTCGAGCTGTTGTAACGCGGATTCTTGAGGCGCTCGCGGCGGGCTTCGAGCACCAAGAGGCCGCGCTCGCAGCGCGCGTTCTCCGGTTGGTACCACTGCAACTCTTGATTGCGGACGAAGCCGCGCTCGTAAGTCCACTTGGCGGGATCGGGTGCGCCCGGGGCCTCGAACTCGTCGGACCAGACCAGGCGGTAACCGTCGGCGGCGTGGGCCTGGGCCGCGCCATCGGCGGAGTCAGCGCCCTGAACCCGCGTGGCGCAACAGACAACGCAACCAATGGCGAGCATCGAAAGCGGAGAAATTTGGCGCACCATACACGTGGTTGTTTTAAGTCTGGAGCTCGCCCTCGTCGCCAGTCTACACGAGGCCCATCGGGCCGGCGGTCAATAGCCAGGGGCGCGAGCCCCTGGTAGCCCTCGTGCAGTCCCCAATTGCCCCAACGGGGCGACGGTCGCCCGCTAGCTACGATACCGTCGCCCCATTGGGGCGATCGTGATTCGCGAGGCGCAGCGCCAGGGGCTTGCGCCCCTGGCTATTGACCGTCGCCGCGTTGCGGCTGAAAAAATGCGCAACAATCGACGCAAACTTACTTCTGCGCGGCGGTTGGCGTTGTCACGGCGGAAGAGGGCGCGGTCGGCGATTCGGCGGCGGGGCGTTCGACTTTCACCGGCGTCGAGAGGCCCTGAGCCATGAGCTGGGTGAGCACCTCGTTAACCGCGGCCGTGGGGACCGCGTAAGACTCGGTGCGTCCCGCACGCGCGATGTTGAAGCCGACGACGTGGCCGTCGACGTCGACGACGGGCCCGCCGCAATCCTCCGGCCGCAGCACGGTGTCGTGCTGGATGGCCTTGGGGAAGCCGTAGCGGCGGACGCTCAGGTGGCCGCCGAGGGAGTTTTGAAACTCGCTGCGGCCCATGGGAATGCCGGGAAAATTGCCGCCGAGCGTGGCCCGCAGCGTGAGGGTCTTGCCGTCCCGCTCGATGGTGAGCTCAACTTGGTCCCCGGGGTTGCGCTTGCGAACCAGGGCGATCAAGCCCTCGCGGGTGCGCATGTCGGCGCCGTCGACTTGGGTGATGCGATCGTTTGTCTTGACGCCGGCCTTGGCGGCGCCGCTGTCGGGCAGCACGCGAATGACGATCGGGCGGTTGCCCGGATCCAACAGCACGCCCAGGATGCCGGCCTGCGGGGGAATGGCGCGCTCGCCGACGCTCACCACACCGACGGCGACCGGATCGCGCAGCGTGCCGACGGTGGCGAGCCAGGCGCCAACCGCTGGCTCCCGTGAGGTCGACAGATCGAGCGGCGCAAGGCCCTTGGCGTCGACCTTCAACAGCGCCAAGTCATACGCGGGGTTAGTGCCGACGGTGACGGCCGGCAGCTCGCGCCCGTCGGCAAGCTGGCACACGACCTGGCCGCACAGCGGGGTGGCCTTGGTCAGGATCCATCCGTCGGGCGCGACGACGCCGCCGAGGGCGAGCTGATTCTTCTCGCAGCGGATAACGACGACGCTGCGCGCGGAGTCTTTGACGACGTCGCGAAACGCGGCGCGCACCTGCGGCCCGTCCGTCAGCCGCCAGCGCGGCACGAACAGGCGATCGACGAACTCGAATTCGCTATCGTCGTCGCTCGCCCGCTCCGGCGGCGCTGCCCGACAGGGCCAACTGCCAGACGCGACGAGCACAAACACGGCAAGTGCAATAGTCTTTCTCATCGCAATTTCATGGACTCAATGCAGTTAGTAATTCCGCAACTACTCGTCGTCATCTGCCGGCGGGCGGTTGCGGTCGACGCGGATCAGCGGGACTTCAAGCTCCAGCGACTCGCCGTTGCGGTCGATGGTGAGCCTAATCCTTTGGCCCGGCGATTTGAACGCCACGATGTTGGCCAACTGGTCGAAGCCGGCGATCGGCCGGCCGTCGACCGCCGTCACCACGTCGCCTGGTTCGACGCCCGCTTCGTCGGCCGGCAAGCCCGGGAACACCTGGGTGATCAGGCAGCGGCCGGAGTCGGTGCGGCCGGAGACGCCGATCATCGGCCTGGGCGCGGCGGCCAGCTCGTCGAACCCGCCGCCCCACAGCTCGCCCGCTAGCAGACGATCCCAACTGGCGCGGAAGGCGGCGGCGGGTACATGAAAGTTGTGCGTGATCATGGGTCCAATGCTCGTGTGGATGCCCACTACCTCGCCGCGCATGTTGAACAGCGGACCGCCGGAGTCGCCGCCCACCAGCTTGCAATCGGTGCACACCATGTCGTCCAGGGCCACCAGCACGCGGCCGAACCGCACGGGCGGGGCCCGGTCGCTGACGATGCCGCCGGGCTCGCCGGTGGTGACGACCCACTCGCCCACCGCCAGCTTGGGGTTCTGGCTCACGGGTGCGAATGGCAGGTCGGCGGGCGGGTTTTCCAACCGGATCATGCCGGCGTCGGCGTCGTGATTGGCGCCGAGGGTGCGGCCGCGGAACCGGCGGCCATCGGGCAGCTCGATCCACGCCAGGCGCCCGGGGCGGCCGATGACGTGAGCGGCGGTGAGCACGAGCCCATCGCGGCTGACGATCACCCCGCTGCCGGCCGCCCGGCCAAGTTCGACCGACACCGTGGCGGGGGCCGCCCGGGCGATCACCCGCTGCAACTGGGTCTGGATGAGCCTTAGATCGTGGGCGTCGCGCGGCGATCTGGCGCCCAGGACCGCGGCTACGTCGGCGGGCTCATCGAGGAGCGAAGCGGAGGCAGGCCTGGCGACAGAGGTCGCCGTGCGCGCGGCGGGCGGCGCGGCAGTCTGAGCGCGAACGGGCCAGCAAATCGCGGAGGCCGCCAGCGCCAGCGCGAGGCAGGTGAGACGTCGGGCGTTCATATCGGGGCGGCAGGGCGAGCGAGGGAACGCTGGGCGGTCAATCCTCAATTCTTGCACCGGGGCCGGGGATCGGCAATGTCTTGACATGAAGAAGGCACGGGCTGGGACTGGGCCGACATGGCCAAATTTCTCGGCTTCTGGAACTTAACGACGCGGAGGAGGGCCATTCCACCCCACCCACAAGGCCCCTGCCAACCGCCCCGTTTCTGCAGATACCTGTACATACGCACTTGCCGTATGTACGCCCGTATATTATGATGGACTTGCCGTCCGCTAGACGGCTGCCAATTCACCGTCACCACCGTACAGGGGGAATGCAGAATGTCCTTAGATCAACTCACGACTCGCCAGCGCGAGGTGCTCGATTTCATCCGCGATAAGATCAAGGGCCGCGGCTACGGTCCGACCGTGCGGGAGATCGGCGAGGAGTTCGAAATCAACTCGCCCAATGGCGTGATGTGCCACCTGAAAGCGCTGGAGAAGAAAAACATCATCACCCGCGAGCCGAACATGTCGCGAGCGATCCAGATCACCGACGTGGGGCGCGAGGAAGATGGCATTCCATTGGTCGGTCAGATCGCGGCCGGCGGCCTGGCGGAAGCCATCGAGCAGTCGGAGCGACTGAACCTTGAGGAGTATTTTCCCGTGAAGAAGAACGCGTTCGCCCTGCGGGTGAAGGGCGACTCGATGATCGAAGCGGCGATCGCCGACGGCGACATCGTGATCTGCAAGAAGACCCGCGTGGCCCATAGGGGCGACATCGTGGTGGCGATGACCGACGAGGGCGAAGCGACGCTGAAGTACTGGTTCCCCGAGGCCAACCGCATCCGCCTGCAGCCGGCCAACTCGTCGATGAAGCCGATCTACGCCCGCGACGTCCAGGTGCTGGGCGTGGTGACGGGGGTGATCCGGAAGGTGTGAGCTGAGGGGCGGTATTTTTTGTTCGCCTGCGATGGGATCGGCGCTCTGGAAACGGGTACAATTAAGGCAAAGGCAAAGCCCTGCAATTTGTTTGGTGACGCCATGCAACTGGATCCCTCCGACATTGCACTGACCCCTGAGCAGCAAGCGTTCGTTGCGTTCGCGCACAACAAACGGGCCGGCCATGGGCCGAGCTGTTGGCCGATCTCGTGCCCGCGGCAACGCCGCAGAGGAGTGGCCAAAATGGCGGCGTCGCGTCTGCACTGGACATTGCCGAGCGCCTAGGTTTGATAGCGATGAGTAGCGCGAGTCCCGCGGACCTGGCCACCAATCCAGTTCACATGTCGGGCTTCGGCAAATGATTGCTGGACCGGTGCTGGTTGACGCGGGTCCGCTCGTGGCGATCATTCGTAGTTCGGAGCAGCATCACGCTGCTTGTCGAGCGGCACTCCGCGACATTCAGCCGCCGCTGGTGACTTGTTGGCCCGTGCTCACCGAGGCAGCCTATCTGCTACGCGACCGACCGGACGAGGTGCTTGCGCTATTGAGATCAATTCGTGGAGGCTTCCTGGAATTGGCGCCGCTCGACGCCCACGATTTGCCGAGCATTGCGGGCGTTTTGGAGAAGTATGGCGACCTGAAACTCCAACTTGCCGACGCCTGCCTGGTGCATTTAGCGAACCGGGAGGGCATCGATACGATCTTCACATTAGATCGCCGGGATTTTTCGACGGTCCGCAAGGCCACGGGAACGGCAATGACGATTGTCCCTGGGGACGCCTGAATGTATTGATGAAGCCGATTCACGTCCGTGACCTGCAAGTGCTGGGCGTGGTGACGGGGGTGATTCGGAAGGTGAGCTGAGTGGCGCCGAACAGCCGGCGCTCTTAACCTCCCATCATTTTGTGTCTCCGTGGGGCGCCCGCCCGAACTCCGGCCTGCGCTGGGGAATTCTTGCGGCGACGGCGACCCTGGATATGGTATGCTTGGAAGGCATACCTTTCTGGTAGACTTCTGCCGTCGCGGAAGTTCTCTGCCGCCGATCAACAAGAGCAGCCGGCGATGGACGAGCTGTTTATTCTTGCAGCGTTCGGAGTGTTGGCCGTCCTGGTGGCGTCGCCGATTCGGCTTTACTTTTTGGTGAAGCGGCTCCAGCAGGAGCAGCGCGATGCACTCGTCTCGCTGCACCACGAAGTGAGCCGGCTGCGGGTCCAAATCATGGCGGCGCCCAAAGCCGCCGAACCGCCAAAGGCTGCGGCGCCGCGCGCCGAGCGCCCTCCAAGCCGGCGGCTCCCGTCGTCGTGGAGCCGCGCGAACCGGCTGCACCGGCACCGCCGCTTGATCTGCAACCGCTGTTTGGCATTGAACCCTCGCGCGAGCCGCTGCTGGCGGCCAGCGCGGCGGGGGCTGGCGACGTCGGCGCCGAGCTCACGGGCGCCGCGGCGGCGGCGAAGGCGGCCTCGCTATTCGAGCGTGCACAGACTCCCGGGTTCGAGCCCGAACCAGTTCCGGCGCCCGAGCCGCGTGTGCCGGGGCGGTTCGAAGCGGCGGCGCGCGAAACGCTTCGCCGCATCTGGAACTGGATCATCGTCGGCGAGGAGCATGTGCCCGAAGGCGTGTCGATGGAGTACGCCGTGGCCAGCCAGTGGCTGCTGCGGATCGGCATCCTCATTCTCGTCATCGGCGTCGGATTCTTTCTGAAGTACTCGATCGACCGCGGTCTCTTGGGTCCGCAAGCCCGTGTGGCGCTGTCGACGATCGCCGGGCTGGGGATGCTGGTGGGCGGGACGCAGATCCTGGGCCGCAAGTACCACGTGCTGGGCCAGGGACTGTTGGGCGGCGGGCTGGCGACGCTGTATTTCAGCGTGTTTGCGGCGGCAAACATGTTTCACCTCATCGGCCCCATGCCGGCGTTTGCGCGTCATGGGCCTGGTGACCGTGCTGGCCGGGTGGATCGCCGTGCGGTTCGATTCGATGCTGGTCGCGGTGCTGGGCATCATCGGCGGCTACGGCACGCCGCTGATGTTGCAGTCGGCCGAGGTCAACTTCCCTGGGCTCTTAGGTTACATCCTGGTGCTCGGCATTGGCGTGCTGGCAATTTGTTACTGGACGAACTGGCCGTTGGTGAATTACCTGAGCTTCGTCGGCACGTACGGGCTGACCTTCGCGGCGCTCCAAGACTATGAGGTTTCCAAGTTTTGGGAGGTGTTTCCGTTCCTCGTCGCGTTCTTTGTGCTGTTCTCGACGATGACGTTTCTCTACAAGCTCGTGCGGCAGGACAGTTCAAACTTGCTCGACTTGCTCGCGATGCTACTGAACGCGGGCGTGTTCTTCGTGGTCGCCGGCCGAATGGTCAATGAAATCTACGGCCGACGCTGGGTGGCGGCGATGGCGGCGAGCCTGGCGGCGTTTTACACGGCACACGTGTACTACTTCCTGCGTCGAAAGATCGTCGATCGAAATCTGCTGGTGTCGTTCATGGGCCTGGCGGCGTTTTTCGTGGCGGTGACCATGCCGCTGGCGCTGTCGAGCCGATGGATTACGGCGAGCTGGGCGATTCAAGCCGTCGTGCTCTTGTGGATTTCGGCCAAGCTGGGAAGCCAGTTTGTGCGGCAACTGGCCTATGTGCTGTTCACCATCGTGCTGGGGCGGTTTGCGTTTTTCGATCTTGGCCGCGAGTTCGGCGCGTAGTTTTGCGGATGCGACGTGGCAGCAATACGTGCGGGCGCGAGTCGAACGGTTGATCGCCTTTGGCGTGCCAATCGGCTCGTTTGCCGTGGCGTTTCGGATGCTAAGCCGGCAAGCGGCGGCGGAGGGCGACGGCGAAATCATTTCGGAAGGCGGTGAGACCGGGCTGGCCGTATCGCCAGCGAACGACACGCCGCGGTTGGCGCCGGCGTCGCTGGGCATGGCCCTGATGGTGATGGGCGGGGCGGCGGCGCTGATGTTCTACGCCTATCTCGAGCTCAACCAGACGGTGGGCTTTTTCTACGACCCGATCCGGCTGCCAATCCTGACAATCTTGTGTCTCACGCTGTGCGGCCTGGTGCTGCTGGCGGTTTGGCAAAGCGACAGCCAGATACTCCAGGGCGCCCTGCTGGTGGGCGTCGCGGCTGTGATCGGCAAGCTGTTCTTGCTGGATCTTCCGTCGTGGAGCGTCACCCAGCGGTTTCTCTTCGATGGGCCGTATTCCTTCCGAGATGCATCGATGCGGGCGATCGATTTCGCGGCCGTGGTCGGATTCTTCGGCGGCGCCTACCTGCTGCTCGCCGCGCGGCCGTCGGCCGGGCAGGTGCGGAAGGCGCTCGGCTTCCTTGGGCTCGCGATGCTATTTATCTATCTCACGCTGGAAGTCAACACATTCCTGCACCAATACATGCCAGGCTTGCAGTTCGGGGGCGTGTCGATCTTGTGGTCCGTGTTCGCGTTGGTGCTGATCATTCGCGGCATCGCTACGAACGCGGCAGTCGTCCGCTATCTGGGCCTGGCGCTGTTCGTCGTTACCTCCGGCAAGGTGTTCTTCGTGGATTTGGAGCAACTGGATCCGTTCTACAAGATCGTGGCGTTCGTATCACTGGGCATACTGCTGCTGTGCGGATCGTTCATTTACCTGAAATACCGCGACAAGTTCACGCTGGTCCCGGCGGAGCCGAGGGAGGAAACGTCATGAAAGCCACGAGGGCTGCACGGCGGGCGGCGTCGGTCGCGGCGCTGCTGGCGGCTGTTGTATCTGGGAGCGTCCTGGGGGCCCCGCCGCAGCTGCGGTACGCCAAGACGATCACGCCGCCGGCGATCGACAAGGAAGAGCTCGTTTCCGTGACGCTGGACAGCGATGTGTTTGCTGTGGTGCGCGACGGGCTGGCCGACGTGCGGATTCTTGACTCCAGCGACCGCGAGACGGCGTTCGTCTTGCGTCCTGCGATGGAATCACGGAGCTCGAAGGTGCGCCGCACGTGGGTCGACGAGCGACCCGCAGATCAAGCTGCTGGAGCACGACGGGTTGGAGATCACGGTTCAGCTCGGCGACAAGGATCCGACGCCGCATGGGCTGCGGCTGTTCACGCCGTTGGTGAACTTCGAGCAGCAGCGTGCAGGTGCATTCGTCGGCGGACGGCGAGCAGTGGACGCCCGTGCTGGAAGACGGCCTGATTTTCGACTATTCGCAGTTCATGGATGTGCGGAACGATGCGCTGGAGTTTCCAGCGGCGCCCGCGGCTGACGGCGCGGCCGCGCCGCGGCGATTTCGCATCGTCATCGACGACGTGACCAAGGAACAGCAGTCGCAGCTCATGGAGCTGACGCGGCGGCTGCGCGGCGCGGAGGAGACCGACCGGTCGGAGCGCGTGGCCATCGTCCGGCAGCCGTTTCGGATCGACCGCATTGAGTTTTGGAATGAAGTTGAGCAGGAGCACGTCACGGGTAACCGAGCGGTCGAATATCCAGTCAAGACGGCGGCAGCCGTGCTAGACGCCCAGCACAAGCTGACGATCATCCCCGTCACTTCGCGGCGCGAGCCGTTAACTTCGCTGCGGCTGGTGACGGCCGATCGCAACTTCAGTCGCAGCGTGCGGGTGGAGGCGGAGCGAACGCACGGCGACACCTCGACTTGGGAACCGTTGGGGTCAGCGACCGTTTCGCGGCTCGACTTCCGCGACGTGAAACGCGAGAACCTCGACATTTCGATCCCCGAGACGCGCGAGGCCTCGTTGCGCGTCGTAATCGAGAATCGCGACAGTGCGCCGCTGAAGGTGACCGGCGTGGAAGCGCGGGGCACGGCCTATGAGGCGGTGTTCTTGGCCAATCTGGCCGAGAAGTATCGCTTAGCTTACGGAAACGGCGTCCCTCGAGGCGCCAAGTTATGACAACGCGGCGGTGGCGGCGTCGCTGGCGGCGGACTACAAGCCGCTGGTCGCCACGCTCGGCGAGCAATCCGTGCTGTCGGCCGAAGCGCCGGAATCCGGCGAATCGTTATTCGCGCGACTGCTCAACAGCCCGATACTTCTCACCAGCGCGATCGCCGTCTTGGCGATCGTCCTGGGGATTGGACTCTACCGGGCATCGCGGCGGTTGGATAATCTACCGCAATAAGTGCGTGGCAGCGACAAATGTGTTATGCTGTCAATCATGGAATCTTCTCCACAGCCGCTGTCCCCGGAAACCGAAGATTTGCTCGCCCGGCACGGCGGCCCGCTGACGGTGCCGGGCCAACGCGGCGACTATGTAGTCATGCGGCCGGACATCTACGCTGCCATGCTCGGTTTGAGCGACAATGACGAGGCGGAGACTCTGGCCGCTGTCCGCCGAGGACTGGCCGATTTGGACGCCGGTCGCACCCAAGATTTGGACGAGGCGCTTGACGAGCTGGATCAGGCGAGATGAGTCTTGTGGTCCGCCTCACTCACGAGGCCAGGGACAATATTGCGGCGATCAGCAGTTACATCGCTCAGGATTCGACTGTCAATGTGCGCAGGTGGCGCCAGCGAATCCGTGAGCGGCTTCGGTCGCTTAAAGACTTTCCCACGCGGCACGAAATTGCCTATCCCGCGGAAGCCGTGGGCCGCGACGTACGGCACACCTTTTTTGGCGCCTATCGAATCCTTTACACGATCGATGGCGACGGCGTTGTCGTGCTCACGGTGCGACATGGCGCTCGCCAGCCACTGACGGCGGAGGAAGTGCGGCGGCTCGCATAACCTGAAGGTAATTTACGCCTTCGGCGCCCAACCGTCGCGATAGGGGCACGTCCAGAGAGCTTCGGCCTCGGGGTCGTTCCTGATGCGGCCGTTGGCTGGGTCGATCACGAGCGGGCGGCCCGTGCGGTAGGCGATGTTGCCGAGATGGCAGAACATCGCGCTTCGGTGCCCGTCTACGACGTCGGCGTTCGGGCGGGCGTTGTTGCGGATCGAGGCGAGAAAGTTTTCGAGATGCTCGCGGTCGCCCCGACTGCCGTCGCCGCGGCTGACTTCTTTGCCGGCGGCGTCGTAGACCACGAAACCGGAGTCGTCGGCCAGGATGGAGCCCTTGGAGCCACGAAGCTCGACTCCTACGGCCGAGCGGTCGCCGGCAGGCTGCGACCAGCTGACGCCTTCCCACTGGAGTGTGCGGCCACCGCAATCGAAGACGGCGGTGAGCGTGTCCGGAGTCTGCTGATCGTCGTCGTAGCGCCAGCGGCCGCCGCTGGCGGTGACGCGGTGGGGGAAGTCGACCTCCAGGGCCCAACGGCAGAGGTCGATGGTGTGGACGCCGTTGTTGCCGAGCTCGCCGTTGCCCCAGTGCCAGAACCAGTGCCAGTTGTAGTGGATGATGTTGTCGCGGTAGGGCTCTTCGGCGCGGGCCCTTGCCACAGGCTATAGTCGAGCCACGCTGGCGGGTCGGCGCCGTGGCCGCGGCCAATTGAGGGGCGGTCGTTGAAGTACCACGACTTCGCCAGCAGCACGTCGCCGATGGCGCCGCGGCGCACCGCTTCGATGAGTTTCTGGTAGAGCGAGCCGCTGCGGCGTTGCATGCCGACCTGGACGACGCGGTTGTGCTTGCGCGCCGCGGCAATCATAACTTCGCCTTCGGCGGGGGCGTGGGTGGCGGGCTTCTCGACATAGACGTGCTTGCCGGCGGCGCACGCCAGCACGGTGGCGGCGGCGTGCCAGTGGTTGGGGGCGGCGCACACCAGGCCGTCGACGGCGGGGTCGTCGAGCGCCTGGCGGAAATCTTTGATTCCCTTGGGCGTGCGGCCAGCCTTGGCGCCGACGGCGTCGATGCCCTTTTTGATGGCGCGCTCATCGACGTCGCACACGTAGGCGAACTCCACGCCGTCGATGGGGGCGAACTCGGCGGCGAGCTGTGAGCCGCGGCTGTTGGCGCCCATCAGAGCGAGGACGATTGTGTCGTTGGCGCCGCGAGCGTGCAGTCGCGGCGTGGCGGCGAGGGCGGCCGTGGCGGCGGTTGTGGCGACGAAGGTGCGGCGGGTGATGGCGGGCATGGCGTGCTCCGGTGATCGGACAGTCTTATTGCCGTGCGTCCGAGGGGATCTCTCGCAAAGGCGCGAAGCGCAAAGAAAGACGCAAAGCAATGCACGGAAAATGCAGTTCTTCGTTTGCTCATGTGTAGCTCTGCAAGTCATTGTCGCTGCTTCTTCTTTGCGATCTCCTTTTCGCCTTACGCGCCTTTGCGCGAGGAATAAGGAAAGAGTAATGTTGCCAATCAAGTTTCAACCTCTGCCGGCACATAGCGTCGCGATTGGCTTTCCGCCATGATGGGCGAGCGCATCAGAAATGGCAATGCTTGGCGGACCGCAGGAGGTGAGCGCGAGACTCGCCGGGGTCGAGACGACCCGGCTCGCTGGAGTGGGGAAGAGAGTTACGCTCTAAGCTGACTTTTCCAGGGTGCCTTCCTGGTTCAGCTTGTTGTAGAGCGTCTTGAGGCTGATGCCGAGCTGGTCGGCGGCTTTGGGTTTGTTGCCGCCGGTGCGCTCCAGGGCGTCGTGGATGGCTTCCATTTCCATCTCGCGGAGCGTCATCACGCCCGGCTTCTGGCGGGCCGAGCCGACCAGTTGGCGGGAATCGAAGCGCAGCGGGAGGTGCTCGTAGCGGATCGGACCTTCGTCGCAGAGGATGGCGGCGTGTTCCAACACGTTGGCCAGCTCGCGGACGTTGCCGGGCCACACGTGGGCTTGAAGCGCGGCCAGGGCGTCGTCGGCGATCGGCGGCTCGCCGTCCTTGAGCGGGCGGCGGTGACGGGCCAGCAGGTGCCGGGCCAGCTCGGGAATGTCCTCGATTCGCTCCCGTAGCGGCGGCAGCGTGATCTCAAAGGTGTTGATGCGGTACATCAGGTCTTCGCGGAAGTCCTCGGCGGCCACCATTTCCGGCAGGTTGCGGTGCGTGGCGCAGACCACGCGCACGTCGACGATCACCGGCTTGTTCTCGCCCACGCGGCGGATCTCGCCGCTTTCCAGCACTCGCAGCAGCTTGGGCTGCATGGCCCTGGGCAGCTCGCCGATTTCGTCGAGGAAGATCGTGCCGCCGTGGGCCACCTCGAACAGTCCCACGCGGTGCTCGTCGGCGCCGGTGAAGGCGCCCTTGCGGTGGCCGAACAGTTCGCTCTCGATCAGCGTCTCGGGCAGGCCGCCGCAGTTGACCGCCACGAACGGCATGTCGGCCCGCGTGCTGTGGTCGTGGAGCGAGCGGGCCACGAGCTCTTTGCCGGAGCCGGTCTCGCCGAGCACGAGCACCGTGGAGTCGGTTGGCGCCACCTTTTCGATCAAGAGCCGCACCTTGTGCATGGCGGACGTCGAACCGATGAGCCGCGGCGTGCCTTCGAGCCGGCGCACCTGGTGCTCCAGCGCGCGGGCCCGCTGCTTGAGCTGCTTTTTCTCGGCGACGCGCTTCAGCAGCGACTCGATCTCGATCAGCCGGCAGGGCTTGGTGAGGTAGTCGAACGCTCCGTGGCGCAGGGCGGCGATGGCGGTGTCCAGCGAGCTTTTGCCGGTGAGGACCACGGCGTCAGTTTCGGGCGAAGTTTCTTTGCAGCGGGCGATCACGCCGATGCCGTCGAGCCCCGGCATGTCGAGGTCGACGATGATGCAGTCGTAGGTGTTCTTTTCCAGCGCGGCGACGGCGGTCACGCCGTCGGGGCATACAGTCACGCGGTGCCCGAGGCGCGGCAGCTCCAGATTCATCAGCTCCTGCAGCGAGGGCTCGTCGTCGGCGAACAACAGGGTGAGGCCCTGACCATTAGGCGGCTTGGTAGCGATGGCGCGTCTCCTTGTTCAAATCCCCGGCCGGCAGCGAAACGACGAATCGCGACCCGCGGCCGGGTCCGTCGCTCGTGGCCTCGATGCGTCCGCGATGCTCCTCGACGATGCGATGGGTAATCGATAGCCCCAGCCCGGTGCCCTGGCCGGAGCGGCGGCGAGTGAAGAACGGCTCGAACAGGTGCTTGCGCACTTCCTCGGTCATGCCGCAGCCGTTGTCTTCGATGACGATGCGGGCCTCGTCCGCCGTGCGGTCGACGCCGACCAACACCCTCCCGCCGGGGTCGAGACTCTCCAGCCCGTTGGTGATGAGATTGAGGACCACCTGCTTGATTTCTTGCGGGTTGACCGGCACGATCGCCGGGTTGCCCGCGACCAGTTCGAGCCGCTTGTCGTGGTATTGGCCGAGGTGCTGAACCATGTCGATCACGCCGGCGGCCAACTCGCGGAGATCGGCGGCGTGTCGTTGACAGTCGCCGCGGCGAGCAAAGTCGAGCAGCTTCTCGGTGATCTGCTTGCAGCGGAAAGCCTCGCGCTGGATCATCTGCAGGTAGTTGCGGGCCACCTTCACATCCTCGGCTTGGGCGGGATCGGCGTGGTCCAAGAGCTCCTGCAGGCGGCCTTCGAGGGACTCGCTGCACAGGGCGATCGAGGCCAGCGGGTTGTTGATCTCGTGCGACACGCCCGCGGCCAGGAAGCCCACGCTGGCGAGCTGCTCGCTGCGCACCACCTCATTGGTGCGCTGGCGCACCTGGCGGTCGAGGTCGTCGCGGATTTCGCGGAAGCGGTCGGTCATGGCGTTCAAGGCGTCGGCCAGCTCGCCCATTTCGTCGCGCACATCGAGTTCGATGCGGTGAGCAAAGTCGCCGGCGGCCACCTTGCGCGAGCCGCTCACGAGCGCATGGAGCGGGTCGGCGAACCACTTGTAGAAGACATGGAGCGCGGCCCCCAGCACGAATACGGCGACGACGACGTTGGCCCAGGCGACGATGATCGCCGTGCGGTACTGGGCCCGCACGTTGTGGGAGAGCACTTTGAGCCGGTCATGAAGGTAACTCGGCAGTTCGGCGGCGAGAGTTTGGAGCTGTTCCACTTCGTTGAGCAGCCGGCCGATGTGACCCTTGTCGCCGAGTACGGCGTCGAGCTCCTGCTGGTTGAGCTCGGCGACGACCGGGTCGATCTTGGCCAGCGTGGTGCGCTCGCCGCCGTCGTCGGCCAGTTGTGAAGCGGCGTCGACGGGGTTTTCCTCCAGCTCACGGCGGTAGCGGTCCAGGGCGTCGACGAAGGCGCTCAACTGGTTGTGGAAGTGGCCGCTGAGCATCGTCGTCCATGGATCCTCCTTGTCGGTGGCGTCGGTTTCAGACTTCGACCCCGCCTGGGAGTCGTCGGTCGCGAGACCCGCTGCGAAGAAGTGGAATTCCTGGCGTTCCTTCGCCTGGCTGAGCGTGGCGCGCAAGTCGCTGACGCGCTGGAGCACGTCATTGGCCAGCGGCAGCTCCGCCGAGCGGGCCGAAAGACTGCGCACCAGCGCGCGGTAAGCGTAGAGTCCGTAGCACGCGCTGCCGAACAGCGCCAGGACGGTCATCAGGAGCAGACCCAAGCCTAGCTTAAGCTTGGTGCGGATGGGCCAATGCGAAAACACGCCGACGACCTCCTTGTCGCGCAATCACGCTCGGCGCAAAAACGCGGGGGCGGGAGTGTACAGGCCCGGCGGAAGCCGCGGCAAGGACAGTGTGTGGAGACTCGCCCGGGAGATTTCCCGTCGGTTTAGCCGCGACGCGGAGGTCTGCCGCAGCGGAGCGCTTCGCGGCGAGATAGGCGATTGGCGATGCTGGCACGTTCCGCTACGGAGGACCTTCGCGTCGCGGCTAACGGGCCATTGGCGCGGCGGTGCTAGCGGGGATCGATGGCTTGCGGGCCTTCAGAAACGGATCACGCGGCGCAGCAACCACACGCCCCACGCCGTGAGCACGAGATCCCCCAGCCAGACGGTAGGCGGCGGCACAACGCCGTCTTTGGCCCAGTCGACGATGCCGACGAGCATGGGGTAATAAACCAGAAGAATCGGCAAAAAGCAGACAAAGAAGCTTCCCCAGAACTCGGCGTGGCGACGGCGGATGGCCATTGGCGCCCCAATCAGCACGAAGGCCAGGCAACTGAAGCCGTTGGACCACCGGCGATACGGCTCAGTGCGCAAGCGATGCAACATGCGCTCCGCCCAGGTCAGCGTGTACTGCCGGTCGTGCCATGCGGCTTGCGAGAGGTCGTCGAAGTTGCCCGCCAGCAGCGCAGCGCCCACGTCGGACGCCATCTCGTGTTTCATCCACGCGAGGTTGTACACTTGCTCGTCCCGCTTCGCGCCGATCTCGCTGAGCGCGTAGTTCGAGGGCGTGCGCTCGCTTTGCCGGCGGCCGGTGAATTCCTCGATCGGGAACGACCGCGCAAACTCGCCCGGGTGCGAGATGGTCCACCCCGCCACGTCGCCGTCGGCATTGGTCAATTTGATCGTCACTGCACTGTGCTGGCTGTCGGCGTGCAGCTCGGCGGCGTCGGCCGTAATGAGCGACGGCGGCCGGCCGTCGCTCGAGTTGAACTGGATGATTGGGCGGATGAGCTGCCGGCCGTCGACGTCCTGGACGTACACTTTCAACCGGTTGGTGCTGAAGCTGCGGACGGTCTGCAGCCGGCCGTAGGCGATTTCCTCCAACGATTCGACCAGTACGCGCTGCACGCCGCCGTAGCCCCAGGAGACGGCGACGTCGTTGAGCACCACCGCGCCGAGACTCACCAGGCACGAAAGCGCGAGCGTAGGCCAGATGAGCGTCATCGGCGAAATGCCAAGGGCCTTGATGGCCACCACCTCGTTGCTCGCCGAGATGCGGCCGTACACGCTCGTGGCCGCCAGCAAGAGGGCGCCGGGCACGGCGAACTGCATGGCCTGCGGAAGCATGTAGGGGAGCATGCGCAGGATGGGCGCCAGCCCGAGACCGTTTTCGACGGCTTCCTTCCCCACGAGCGCGAGAAACACGAACGCCGTCATGCTGGCGAGCGTGGCCAGAAAGACGGCGGTCATCTCCCACAGGATGTAGCGGGTGAGAATGCGCACGGGCGGGACTGTAGCAGAGAGACCGCGTGGGGCGGAACGACAGTTACGCCACCGATAGCAACTGCCGCAAGAATTCGGGCGCCCCGCGTGGCCTCGTGTTAGCCGGCGCCGTCTCGGCGCCGTGGATGCGCGGCAGCGAGACGCTGCCGGCTAACGCGATGCGGCGTTTGGCCAACGCGCCCTCAATCCCGCCCGAGGTTGATGCCCGAGTCGGTTTCGGCGCCGGTGCGCGTATCGCGGACTGCTTGCATCAGTCGCCGGACGGAGCTGGAATAGGCCACCACGGCCCCAGCGTAATCGCCGCTGGCGATGGCGCGGTAGGCCCGGGCGCGGTCCTCGTGGATGGGCCGCCAGTCGAAGGGCCACTTTTTCTGGTGCTCCAAGTCCTCGAGCTGCCGCACGATGTCGCTCAAGAGCTCGACATTCTCGGCGGTGGGCGCCACCGGGTATTTGCGATAGGGCGCCTTGCCGTGTGTCCCGCGGACTGGCCGGCCCTTGGTGAACTGGTCGAAGGCGCGGCGACGAAACCACCAGACGCCCATGGCCAAGCCGCCCACAACGGCGGCCACCAATGCGGAGAGGAATTGCCCGATGACCAACAGCGCCGCCGCCCCCACCGCGGCGGCGCCGGCGGCGCCGAAGAAATACCCCTCGTCGACCGCCGGGTCGCGCGGCGGCGCCGGCGCGGGGGCGGCCGTCCACTGGCCCGCCGCGGCGCCGAGCTTGGTGCGCGTCGCCACGTCGACCACGATCACCGTGATGTTGTCGGGTCCGCCTAGCAGATTGGCCAGGTCGACCAGCGTCTGCGCTGCGTCGTCGGGTTCGAGCGACGCCAGGATCATGCCGATAAGCTGCGGATTGAGCGGGCCGGTGAGGCCGTCGCTGCACAGCAGGTAACGGTCGCCGGGACTGATGGGCATCGGGCCCTCAAGGTCCACTTTCACCGTGGGATGCGGGCCGAGCGAACGCGTGATGACATTTTTGGGCACATACGCCGGCACTTCCTCGTCGGGGGCGTGGCTCGCGGCGGCCATCTCCCACACCAGGCTGTGATCGAACGTAAGCTGCTCGATTAGGTGACCGCGGAGTCGGTACACGCGGCTGTCGCCCACATGGGCCGCCACGGCGCCGTCCGGCAACAAGAGCAGGCAGCTGCACGTGGTGCCCATGCCATAGAAGTCGACGCTGTTCTGGCCCTTGGCGTGGATGCGCGCGTTGGCGTCCTGAACGGCGGCGGCGATCGACTCGCAGGGCGAGGCGTCCTGCCGCTTGAGATAGATATGGGGAATGTTGTCGCAGGCCAGCTGACTGGCCAACTCGCCGGCGGCGTGGGCGCCCATGCCGTCGGCCACCAGGAACAGGTGCCCGCGGCGGCGCCACTCGCGGTCGTCGGTGGCGAGCTCGACGGCCAACGAGTCCTGGTTCGAGGCCCGCCGCATGCCCACGTCGCTGACCGCCGCGCAGTGCACGGGGCCGGCCGACTGCGAGAGTTTCAGCGTGGACTTCGTCACCGCCGCGCGCCTCCAACCTTCCAGGTGCAGCTTCTCCGCGCCGGGGGTGCGGCGCTGGAAGTCCCCATCTTAGTTGCGAGTGCTTGCTAGCAACAGGATGAAGGCCGGCGGCGAGTGGGAACAAAGAGCACGAGTTAGCCGGCGCCGGCTCGGCGCCGTGGGACGGGGACGATTATTCGGCGTGTTCGCGGCATCGAGACGATGCCGGCTAACGCCTGAATTACGCGTGAAATGAGGCAAGATTGCCCGCCGTTTCGGCATGGTCGTGGGGGGAACGGCATTCTACAATCCTGCCGCTTCTCTTGGCGCTGGTCGTGCGCCGTAGCGACGGTTATGTCTACCACTCCCGCTCCAATGTTCGGCGTCCGCCGCGGGCTGATCTGCCTGCTGTTGGGGACCCTTGCGCTGACGCCGGGTTGCCTGCGGCGGCGCTTGTTGGTGCGCAGCAATCCGCCGGGCGCCATGGTGTATGTCGACAACCAGCCGATCGGTACGACGCCCTGCGCCACCAGCTTCATCTATTACGGCACGCGGGAGATCCGGCTGGTCAAGCCGGGGTACGAGACGCTGACGGTGAACCAGCCGATCCCGGCGCCGTGGTACGAGATTCCGCCGCTGGACTTCGCCAGCGAAAACCTGACGCCCAGCGAGATTCAAGATTACCGCACGGTGACGTACAACCTGTCGCCGGCAGTGATCGTACCGACCGATCAGCTCATCGGCCGCGCCGAGCAACTGGCGCGGGAACGCAACAGGGCGCCGTGCTGCCCGCGGCGGCCGTAGCGCCGGTGGCGCCGCTCTTGGGCCCGCCCACGATGGCGCCGCAGGGTGGAGCGCCGGCGACGATGGGTCCGCTTCTGAACGCGCCGACATTGGCGCCCGAGGCGCTGGCCCCGGGCGTGCTGGTGCCGACGACGCCCGGCCCCGGCGTGCTGCCGCCCGGCGGGCGGGTGCTCGAGCCGTTGCCCGCGCCGCAGTGACGATGGCGGCATCCCGTGGATGTTAGCCGCGACGCGGTAGCGGAGCGCTCCGCTACGGCGGACCTCCGTGAGCGCGGCTAACGCCCGTCCCAACCCTTCGTCTCACCTTGATATGGCGTTGAGCGGCGTTTCGCGGTTGACGACGCCGCGGACTACGCGGGCCGGATCGCGTTGAAGTTTGTCGGTGAGCACCCACACGTTATCCAGAATCTGCTCGATGCGGCGCAGGAATTTTTCGTTGTTAATCAGGCAGCGCACGTCGCTGATCGTGCCGTTGGCCTGGGCGAGCGTGGCCTGCAATTGGTCGTACATCGCGCGGTCGCGAACCAACAGGCCGATCGTGCCCTCGCTGTCGTTGATGCTTTTGGTGAACGTGGTCACCTCGCCGAGAAGCTGCTCGAGATTGCGGACGCTGTTTTCGAGCGTGGCGACGATCGCCGTGCCGCGGTCGCCCAAGCGGGCCGGTGAGACCCTGCAGGTTCTTGAGGTTCTCGTCGGCGCTCCGCACGGCGCCGTCCAGGGCGTCGAGGATTTCGCGGGCGTCGCTCATCACCTGCGGGAGCTGCACCAGGCCGGCCTTGAGCTGCTCCTTGAACTGCTCGTCGCCCATGACGTCGTTCATGTTTTCGGCCAGGTCGGCGAACTGCGCCAGGGCGCGGTCGGCGCTCTCGACCAGGCTGGTCAGCCGCTGCATGTCGCCGGCGCCTAGCACGGTGTTGACGCGGTCGGCCAACTCGGCCACTTCTTCCCCTGCGGTGCCCAGGGCTATGATCGTCTGCCGCAGATCGCCTTGCAGCGTGGAGAGCATATCCATGGGGTTGGGCGTGTACTTGCCGTGGATGACGGCGTCGGGCGGCACCGGCTCAGCGCCGGTGGCGCTGCGCGTGGGCACGAACTCGATCACGGCGTCGCCCACCAGCGACGACTGGATGCGGCCCATCTCGTTGGTCTTGATCTGCTTGTCGGCGAAGACATTGATGGTGATGAGGGCGCCGTCGTCGGTGTCCTCGACCTTGTCGACGCGGCCGATCGGCAGCCCGCGGCGCCGCACGGGAGTGTTGGTCGACACCCCGGGCGCCTGGTCCACCAGCAGCTTCACCTGGTAGCGGCTGCGAAACGGCAGCGCAGAAAAGTCGCTGTTCCACAGGATCAGGATGCTGGTGATCATGATCGTGGCCAGGACCACGACCCCGACGCGGAATTGTTTGGTGCGGTCGTTCATTTTGCGTCCATCCGTTCCCCGCCCCTTGATGGGGAGGGGTTAGGGGAGGGGTGATTCGGCGGGATTCAACACTTCAAGATCAGTCTCGGCGCATCCCCCCTCCCCAGCCCTCCCCGCCGAGGGGAGGGGGCCGGAGGGATTTAATTCTCCGTTTGTTCGCTGATCTCCGTGAGTCGATCCCCCGCTTCGCCGCGGATGAATTGGCCCACCCGGCGGTCCTTCGACTTCTCGAGATCTGCGGGCGAGCCGTCGAACAGGATTTGCGGTTCATCGGGCTTCAGCCGCGCCAGTGGGTACAGCATGACGACGCGGTCGGCCACTTTGCGGGCGGTGGTCATGTCGTGGGTGACGATCACGCTGGTGACGCCAAAATGGTCGCGGGTGCGAATCATCAACTCGTTGATGACGTCGCTCATGATTGGGTCGAGGCCGGTCGTGGGCTCGTCGTAGAGCACCACCTCGGGCCGCATGACCAGCGCGCGGGCGAGGCCCACTCGTTTCCGCATGCCGCCGGAGAGCTCGGCGGGGCGTTTGCCCAGCACGTTTTTCGGCAGGCCCACCTCGCCCAACAGCGAGTGCATGAGCCGCTGATTCTCGGCGTCGTCCCCCACACGGTGCTCCCGCAGCGGGAAGAGGATGTTTTCGGCGACCGTCATGCTGTCGAACAGCGCGGCCTGCTGAAAGACGAAGCCAAAGCGGGTGCGCTGCTCGGACAGCTCCTGGGGGGAGAGCTCATCGATGCGCCGTCCGTCGAACGAGGCGCCGCCGGCGGCCGGCTGGATCAGGCCGATGATGGTCTTGAGGAGCACCGTCTTGCCGCACCCGCTCTCGCCGATGACGGCCAGCGTCTGCCCGCGGGGAATGACGACGTTGAGGTCGCGCAGCACCTGCTGACGCCCAAAACGGACGTCCAAATCGCGGACTTCGACGATAGGTGCGGCGTTTTCAGCGGGTGCGACCATGCGTGCGATTAGTCAAATCGTGATGGAAAGATGCGCGGCGGTGCGGACTGGTCGCTAAAGCGACCAGTCCGGCGGAGGGTTAGGCTCCAAACAACTTTGGCGCTGCTGGCCAGAACGCCAGGTAAACCTGATCCAACAGGATGCTCAACAGCAGGTCCACGATAATGATCACGACGAACGAATACACGAACGCGGTGGTCGCCGCGCGGCCGACGCCCTCGGCGCCGGGGCGGCAGTGGAAGCCGCGGTAGCAACTGATCACGCCGATCGTGGCGCCGAAAAAGGTGCTCTTCACGATGCCGTAGAACAGATCCCAATTTTCGACGAAGCGCTCGCGCGTTGACGCGGTAGTGGTGGTAGTCGATACCCAAAAACGAAATGCAGTACGCCGCCCCGCCCACGACGCCCATAAAGACGGCCATGATCGTGAGCGAGGGGATCATCAACAGGCAACTGAGAAACCGCGGGACGACGAGGTATTGAATCGGATTGGCGCCGATGCTCGCCAGGGCGTCGATCTGCTCGGTGACGCGCATGGTGCCCAGCTCGGCGGCCATTGCACTGCCGACGCGGCCGGCGAGCATGGTGGCGGCCAGCACCGGGCCCAGTTCGCGGAACATCGACTTGTTGATCACGCCGCCCAACTGGGTCTCGAGGCCGAACTCGCGGAATTGGGTGTAGGATTGCACCGCCAGCACCATGCCCGTGAAGGTGCCGATGAGCGCCACCACCGGCACGCTTTGCACGCCGATGGCGTACATGTTGTCGAAAAATGTGTCGCGGCGCGGCCGGCGGGTGAACATCCACGCCAGCATCTGCCAGGCGAAGAGCGTAATGTCGCCCAGGCCCTCGACGGCGCGTAGCACGACGCCGCCGAGGTCAGCGACGCCTTCGCTGAGGCGGCCGACAAGGCCGCTTCGCGGAGCGGGCGCGGTGATGGAACTGCCGGTGGACATGGCGATCCGCGGGTGGCACGCCCAGAGTCCGCGTTGGGCGTGGAGAGCAATCATCGGTGGCGACGGACCACGCCCTTCGGCGGACCTCAGGGCGTGCCACCCCACGATCACGCTTCGACTCTCCCGCTTGTTCGGCTTGAGCAAAGTGCTCTCGGGGCAACGGTTTGTGCGGTTGGCGAAGGGGCGTAAGATATTCCGCGGACGGAGTTTTTTCCTATTCCGCGAGGATTCCCTTTGACCGCGTCGCGCCAAGCTCGTCTCTCTCTGGTAGCACGTCTGGCGAGCCGGCTCGTCCCCGAGCCCGGCGCGGCAGACGTGCAGGGACACCAGGGGCGGGGCGAAACGGTGGACGAGCTGCTCGCCAGCCATGCCGACGCAGTCTACCGCTACGCCTTGCGACTCACGCGCGATCCGTCGCAGGCTCAGGACTTGATGCAAGAGACCCTGCTTCGCGGCTGGCGGCGCCGCGGAATGCTCCGCGAGCCGGCGGCGGCGCGGACGTGGCTGTTGCGTATCACGACCAACCTGCATCGCGACTTGTTGCGGTCGGCGCGGCCGGCGACGTCGTACCCGGCTGATGAAGCGGCCTCGCCAGGGGCGCCGGTCCAGCGGCGAATGGAAGAGAGAGAATGCGTGGTGCGAGCGCTGGCGGCGCTCGACGAACTGCCAACGCGGCAGCGGCAGGCCATGCACCTGGTAACGATCGAACAACTTTCGCACGCCGACGCGGCCGCGGTCCTCGGAGTCACTGCCGATGCCCTGAAAGCCAGCCTCTCGGCGGCGCGGCGGCAGATGCGCGAGAAGCTGCGGGATATTTACGATGAGCTGCGCAGCGCGCGGACGGACAGAGAATGAACCACGACGACACGACGGACACGACGACCGAAGGCGAGGGCGGATGCTTTCGGCTGGACGCCTTTCTCGATGGCGAATTGGATGGGCGGGCGGCGAGCGCCTTCCAATCGCACCGGGAGGAGTGCTCGGCGTGTGCTGAGACGATAGAGCGGCAGCGATGGATCGACGGACTGCTGCGCTCTCGCGAAGCGGCGGAATTCGAGGCGGCGCCAACTTGGGTTGTGGTCGCAAGTGCGGCAACTGCGCGTCGTCGTCGTCGCCGTCGCGTCGCGCTCGGTGCGGCTCTCGCCGCCGCTCTCGCCACAATTGCGGCGTGGCCGCGATTCCCCCTCCCTCGCAGGGAGGGGACAGGGGAAGGACGGCAGACCGTTGACGCAGATACGGACGTGCATCGGCCAAAGACGGTCGAGAATCCCTCCCCTAGCCCCTCCCTTCCAGGGAGGGGGATGCAGGCGTCCTACCCACAGGCCGCGGCTACGTTCGTCAGCACGGGGGCCATCGTCGTTCCGGTGGAGAGCTCGTCGCCGGAAGTGACGATCGTGCAAGTTTATCCCACTCTCGACGCCCAACGGCGACTCGAAATTGCTGCCGCCGTATCCTCGTTTTCCATGAAACCTAACGGAGGTTGACGTGAATATCATCCAGGCAACCGATGCGCGTTATCAGGTAGCCGCGCGCTTTTCGGCGGGGCTCGTCGTGTGTTTATTGGTCATCGGTTCTGGCGCTCAGGTCGCTGGCGCCGAAGAGTCGACAGGCGCGAGCGCCGATGCGCCGACGCCTCTGACCGATTACGCCACGCGCCAGCTGTTTGGCAGCACTAAAGCGTTAAAACTGGCTCAAATGGCTTCTGAGCTAAGTAACCTCGAGAAAACAGTGGCCGACCTTGAGAAACAACTCGGCGGCGAACACCCCAAAGTCTTAGCGGCAAAGCAGCAGGTCGAGTCGCTAAAGCAGTCCATGAGCTCGATCTCCAAGTCGCTTATGCTTTTCACAGACGGCGATCAGGCGGCCGCCAAATCCGCCGCGCAAGTGGATTGGGCAAAGCAAATCGAGGCTCACGCCAAGCAGCTTGACGGCTACGCCGAGCAACTCAACGCTCGTGAGCGCCAGCTCGCTCAACTAGCGGCCCAACTAAAGAACGCGGAACAACAACAAAACCTGCCGCCGATTGAAGGGGAGGTGAAGATCTTTCGACTGGCTCATGTGCCCGCGACCGATGCGGCCCAGCAGATAATGTCGCTGTTCGGCGCGCAGGCCGTCCGCGTGGCGATCGACGAGCGGAGCAATTCGCTGATCGTCTTCGGCAAGGCCGATCCGGTCAAATCCATTGAGGCGATTTTGATGCAGCTCGACGCCAAGAATCGGGGAGAGGCTGGCTCCGGTTCGATGGAGGGCGAATCGGGTTCGCGGTCATTCTTGATGTTAGTGTTCTGGCTGGCCGACGGCCTGCCCAAAGGCGAAGGCGCAGAGCCGGAATTGTATCTGCCCGGCTCGGTAATCCTGGCCACCAAGCGGCTGGGGCTCGATCAGCCGCGGCTGGTCGCTCAAACGGTCAATTCGCTGGCCAGTCGCGGAGAACAACCCGTGCAGTTTACGACCCACGTGCCGGCGATTGTGTTTGGCCAGCAGGCACAACTGGAATGCATTGGTAGCATGAGGCTGACTGGCGACGACCGCACGGATGTTAACTTGCAAGTGGGCGTCCAGGGTTCGGTCAATTGCGACCTGAGCGGCTCGCTGGTATCGCCGATCGGACACTTCATGGTGCTGGGCACGGCCAATTCGATAGCCAGTGACATGGGGATCGCGCCCGACATGGGGGATGGCATGGGAGCAATGGGCCGCGGGGGTAGAGGCGAATATGGCGGCCGGGGCGGCGTCTCTGACGCCTCGACGCCGATATATCCTGCGCCAGCCGAGTCGAAAGAAAAACCAGGCGAGGAGGGATTGGATGATTTTGCGAAGCAAGAAAAGCGGAATGCGACGCCGCAGTTCAAGTCCTCGCGGTTTGCGTTCGTCGTGGAGGTCATCGAGGCCGAAAGCTTCGAGCCGGGGTCGTACGATGTGTTCGACGCGAAAGAGAAGAAATAGCGCCGCCAAGCTCAAAAGTTAGCCCCCGGTCACTGACCGGGGGCTAAGTGGTTTTGCCAACGTTGTCGCCGCGCGATCAGTGCGCGTCCTCCGTCGGCGAATCCGCTTCGCCGCTTTCACCGACGCCCGCGCCGACCGGCTCTGGCTGCTCGCCCTTGAGGAGCAGCCCCTCGAAGGTGAGCTGCTTCTTGTCGCCGACCTTCTTGACGGTCACGCGGATCGTGTCCTTGCCGTTGAACTCGCCCTTGAGCAGTTCCTCGGCCAGCGGGTCCTCGACGAACGTCTCGATCGCCCGCCGCAGCGGCCGGGCGCCGAAGTCGGTGTTCGAGCCCTTCTTGATGAGGAACTCCTTGGCCTCGTCGGTGAGCTCGAGCGTGAGACCCTTCTCCGGCCAGCCGCTTGCGGACCTTCGACAGCTCGAGGTCGACCACCTGCTTGAGGTCCTCGTCGTTCAAGTGGCGGAAGACGATGATGTCGTCCACGCGGTTGAGGAACTCGGGCCGGAAGACCTTTTCGATCTCATCGCTCACGCGCTTCTTCATGCTCTCGTAGCCGGCGTCTTCGTCGGGCTTCTGGAAGCCGAACGCCGCTCTCGTTCTTGATCGCCTCGGCGCCGGCGTTGGTGGTCATGATCAGGATCGACGTTGCGGAAGTCGACGTTGCGGCCGAAGCTGTCGGTCAGCCGGCCTTCTTCCATGACCTGCAGCAGCATGTTGAAGACGTCGGGGTGGGCCTTCTCGATTTCGTCGAGCAGCACCACGGCGTACGGCCGGCGGCGGATCTGCTCGGTGAGCTGGCCGCCTTCCTCGTAGCCGACGTAGCCCGGCGGGGCGCCGATCAGCCGGCTGACGTTGTGCTTCTCCATGTACTCGCTCATGTCGATCTGGATCAGCGCGTCCTCGTCGCCGAACATGAACTCGGCCAGCGCCTTGGCCAGCAGCGTCTTGCCGACGCCCGTGGGCCCGGCGAACATGAACGAGCCGGTCGGCCGCTTGGGGTCCTTCAGCCCGCTGCGGCTGCGGCGGACGGCCTTGGCGATGGCCTTGATGGCCTCGTCCTGGCTGATGACCCTCTTGTGCAGCTCGTCTTCCATCTGCATCAGCCGCATGCGTGTCTTCGGTGGTCATCCGCGTGAGCGGGATGCCGGTCATCTTCGAGACGACTTCGGCGATGACTTCCTCGTCGACCACGCCGTCGTTCTCGCGCGATCTTCTCGCGCCACTCGCGGGTGATCGTCGTTCTTCTTCTTCTTGAGCTTGTCGGCCTGATCGCGCAAGGCGGCGGCCTTCTCGAAGTCCTGGTTGGCGACCGCTTCTTCCTTCTCGTTGTTGAGCTGCTCGACCTCGTCGTCGATTTCCTTCAGGTTCGGGCGGCTTCGTCATGCTCTTGAGCCGCACGCGGGCGCCCGACTCGTCGATCACGTCGATCGCCTTGTCCGGCAGGCAGCGGCCGGTGATGTAGCGGTTCGACAGCTCGACGGCGGCCGCGATCGCGTCGTCGGTGATCTGCACGCGGTGGTGCTCCTCGTACCGATCGCGCAGCCCTTCGAGGATCTCGACCGTGTCCTCGGGCGTGGTGGGCTCGACGATCACTTCCTGGAACCGGCGAGCCAGGGCCGAGTCCTTCTCGATGTACTTGCGGTACTCGTCGAGCGTGGTGGCGCCGATGCACTGGATTTCGCCGCGGGCCAGGGCCGGCTTGAGCACGTTGGAGGCGTCGATCGCGCCTTCGGCCCCGCCGGCGCCGACCAGCGTGTGCAGCTCGTCGATGAACAGGATCGTGTTCTTGGCGCGGCGGACTTCGTTCATCACCGCCTTGATCCGCTCTTCGAACTGGCCGCGGTACTTCGTGCCGGCGACCATCATGGCCAGGTCGAGCACCACGATCCGCCGGTCGAGCAGCAGCTCGGGCACGTTGCCGTCGACCACGCGCTGGGCAAAGCCTTCGACGATGGCGGTCTTGCCCACGCCCGCTTCGCCCAGCAGCACCGGGTTGTTCTTGGTGCGGCGGCAGAGGATCTGGATGGCCCGCTCGATTTCCTTCTCGCGGCCGATGACCGGGTCGAGCTTGCCCTGCCGGGCCAGCTCGGTCAGGTCGCGGCCGAAGCTGTCGAGGGCCGGGGTCTTGCTCTTGGGCTCTTGGTGCGTTCGCCGCCTTCCTCGCCGGCTTCGCCGCGCCGCGCCGCCGCGTCCGCCGCGGCCGGCCTCTCCTCGCCTTCCAGGCCGTGGCCCAGCAGGTTGAGCACTTCCTCGCGGACTTCTTCGAGCTTCAGGCCCAGGTTCATCAGCACCTGGGCGGCCACGCCTTCCTGCTCGCGCAGCAGGCCGAGCAGGATGTGCTCGGTGCCGACGTAGTTGTGGTTCAGGTTGCGGGCCTCTTCCATCGAGTACTCGATGACCTTCTTGGCCCGCGGCGTCTGCGGCAGCTTGCCCATGGTGACCATGTCGGGCCCGCTCTGGACGAGCTTCTCGACTTCGAGGCGGATCTTGCGCAGATCGACGTCGAGGTTCTTCAGCACGTTGGCCGCGACGCCGCTGCCTTCCTTGATCAGGCCCAGCAGGACGTGCTCGGTGCCGATGTATTCGTGGTTGAAGCGCTGGGCCTCCTGGTTGGCCAGCTGCATGACTTTGCGGGCGCGGTCGGTAAATCGTTCGTACATGGCCCTATCTCCGGTGGTGTATTCGCGCTGGACCGAACGGCCGACTCAGGCGGCCAATCGGTGATTTTGTGTTTCGTGGGTCGTGTCGGGCCGCTCGCGGGGAGCGGGGGAATCTTCAGGCAAGCTTTCTACGCAATTTGCGCAAACTCAGTTCGCGCTCTCTCGCAATCTCGTAATGCCAGGGCGCCGCGGTTTCGAGCCTCTCAAGCCGGTCGAGCTCGGCAGTCGCGGCGTCCTGCCGGCCTTCGTGCCGCCAGAGCGTGGCCAACATCAGCCGCGCCTCGGCGTCGCGAGGGTCTTGTTTCAGTAATCTTAGCAATGTCTGCTCGACCGACACCCAATCGCCGGCCAGGTAAGCCCGCTGGGCCTCGCGAAACCACTCATCACTCTGGGCGGCGGCGTCGACGGCGGGCGCCGACTCGCCGCCCGACAGTTCGGACACCAATCGCCGCCAGTCGGCTCGGCCTTCGATCCACGCCAACAGCCACACGCCGGCCAGCGTGGCCAGTCCGATCCAACGCACGCGCGGCGGCAGCCATTCAGTCCACACCAAGGCGCTCGCCGCCAGAAGGTTCGCAAGTGCCGTAAATCCTACCGCCAGCGCCAGGCCGGCCCAAGACCCTCGCCGCCACAGCTGCGCCAGGCCCGGCCACAAATACATCGACCAATGAGGCTTTGGCTGGGGCACGGCGATTTTGCTTGGGCAGCGCTGGGCGGTGCGGCGATAATCCGCCAGCCTAAGGCACGCGCAAGTGTAGCCTGCGGGCCGCGCGATTCAAGGCAACCGCAAGGCGCGACGGGATTTAGCGTCAAAACCGTGACGGCTGGACGCCGGCGCCGTCGACCGGAAGGTACTTACTCCCAGCCGTTCGCGCGCGACACTTATCGTTGTGGGAAGATCGAGAAAATAACGATAATGACGCCCAGGGGCGAGGGCGGTTTGGCAGTCGGCGGAGCGAGAACATATTGAGCTAAATAAGTCTTCAACGAGCCGGGGCGTCTCGCCCCCGGCGGCAAATCAGCCAAGTATTGTCATCTCAGAAACCCCATGACCAACGACCAGCCACGTCAGCGCAGCCTATTCTCCCTCGCTGTAGGCGCGGCGTGGATCGGTGCGGTCGTCGCCATGGCCTCGAGCCTCTCCCCGCCGTGGGCGCCGTCGGTCGTGCTAGCAGCGCTCTCGACGTCGGCCCTGGCGCTCCATATTTTCCATCGCCGCTACCTGGCCTGCGGCTTTGCCGGCGCCGCCGTGCTGGCCGCTGGCTACTGGTTGATCAGACTCACTGAAATCTCCCGCTGACGCGCCGAAGCTCGGCTGCCCCCCTGTGCGATCATGAGCGACCCGGCCGTAATCCGCATTCTCGACGCCGCGCTGAACCGCGCCGGCGAGGGTCTGCGCGTGGTCGAGGATTACGTCCGCTTTGTGCTCGACGATGGGCGCCTGACTGCCCTGGCGAAGCAGCTTCGCCATGACCTGGCCGCCGCCGCGGCAGAGCTGCCGACCGCCGAGCGGCACGCGATGCGCGACACGCTCGGCGACGTCGGCACGTCTGTCAACACGGCCAGCGAAGGACGCCGCGCCGACGCCTGGGACGTGTGCGCGGCCAGCTTCGAGCGCACCAAGCAGTCGCTGCGGAGCCTGGAGGAATTCGGCAAAACGTTGGCGCCGTCGTTTGCCGCCCAGGTCGAAGCGCTGCGCTACCGGCTGTACACGCTCGAAGCCGCGGTTGGACGGACGGTCGACGCGATCCAGCGGCTGGCTGGCGTGCGGCTGTGCGTGCTAATCGACGGCGGCGACAGCGAGGCGGACTTTGCGCGGCTGGTCGCAGAACTGACCGTGGCGGGAGTCGACGCTATCCAATTGCGCGACAAGCGGCGAAACGACGCTGAGTTGGCGAGTCGGGGCCATTTATTACGCCGGGTGGCTGGGGTCGAGTCCGCGAGCCCCCAGTCGTCTAATTCGGCACTGGGGGCGGCGAGGACGACGACCCCAGCCACCCTCGTGATTATCAACGACCGCCCCGACGTTGCCGCCGCCGTCGACGCCGATGGCGTCCACCTCGGCCAGGACGACATGAGCGTGAAAGACGCCCGAGCGATTCTCGGCCCGCGGAAGCTGATCGGCGTTTCGACCCATTCGATCGAGCAGGCCCGCGATGCCGTGCTCGCCGGCGCCAACTACCTGGGCGTCGGTCCGACCTTTCCCACGCCGACAAAAAGCTTCGACGCCTTTCCCGGCGTCGGGCTGCTGCGGAAAGTGGCCGCAGAGATCCGCCTGCCGGCATTCGCGATTGGCGGCATCACGCTCGAAAACGCTGCGGACGTGCTTGCAACGGGCGTCACGCGAATGGCGGTCTGCTCGGCGATTGCGAGGGTGGCATCGCCCGCCGACGCCGTGAGGAAGTTCAAGGCCTTGCTTGCGGAATCGGCTTAGGCGGCACTCTGCGTCGACGCTTCCGGTGGCATGCGATGGGTTGACGCGAGTATCATGATGGGTCCTGCGACGTGCCGGCACTGTCGGCGATGACGCCACGGTATCGAGACGATGCCGGCTAACACGCGTCCGACGATTTCCACTTTCGCCCGTAGTCCCTGAGCCCCAATCGCTTCACATGCTCCACGCAGTCATCATGGCCGGCGGGACCGGCACGCGCTTCTGGCCGGCCAGCCGGGCCGGTCTTCCCAAGCAGCTCCTGGCGCTAGTGGGCAACGAGTCGATGCTGCAGCAAACCGTTGGTCGGCTCGGCGACCTGGCTGCGCCGGAACATACGCTGATCGTGACCAACGAGCGGCTCCTGCCCGCCATTCGCGAGCAGTTGCCTCAGCTACCCGCCGCCTCGCGCAGCAGCGGGTGCAGGTGGCGGGGCTGGTCGATCAGCTCCGCGAAGAGATCGAATGGCGGCGCCGGCCAGGCCTCCGGGCCGAGGGTCGCGACCATCTCGTCTTCGGCCACCTTGTCGGTGGCGAGCAGCTTCGCCCAGGCGCGCTGGCGGCTGCCGAACTCGCGCAGCCGCAGCTCGCGCCCGTCGGCAAGCCGGACCAGGACCCGCGAGGCGCGGTCGCGGGGCGAGGCCCGCTTCTCGAATAGCTGCAGGCGCCCCGCCGACATCAGGTGGACGAGAAGCGCGACGTCGCCGGAGAACTCGACCACCGGCATCTTGCCCACGCGGCGCACGCCGGTCACGGTTCGACCCTCCAGAGCCTCGAGCGGCGGCTCGAAGGTCTTCATCGCCACCATGCCCGGGGCGAGCGCCGACTCCACCTGGGCGCCCTGCAGGGCGGTCGCCAGGCGGCGGGCGGTGATCTCGACTTCGGGGAGCTCGGGCATCGGTCAAGCCTAGATGGGCATCTGGGACCGCTAGACTGGATCCAGTTCATTCCCAGGTTCTAGGCGCGCTCTCGATGCGCCATGCCGGGCCAGGGAACATAGAAAGGAAGGGCTCCGTGCAGGAGCTTCCAACGCTTCAACCGATCGGCGTACCCGAGCTCACAGCCGAGCAGGTCGGCGAGTTGAGCGCGGAGGTGCGCGAGCTCGCGGCGCAGCGCGATGCCGTGATCCTCGCCCACAACTACCAGCTGCCCGAGCTTCAGGACGTCGCCGACTTCACCGGCGACTCGCTCGGTCTCTCGCGCCAGGCGGCGTCGACCGGGGCCGAGGTGATCGCCTTCTGCGGCGTCCATTTCATGGCCGAGACGGCGTCGGTCCTCTCGCCGTCGAAGACGGTCCTGATCCCCGACCTCGGCGCCGGCTGCTCGCTCTCGGACTCGATCGACGCCGACCAGCTCCGCGAATGGAAGTCCAAGCACCCCGGCGCGATCGTGGTCATGTATGTGAACACGTCGGCGGAGGTGAAGGCCGAGACCGACTACTGCTGCACGTCGTCGAACGCGGTTCAGGTGGTCGAGCACATCTGGCGAGTGCAGGGGCCCGAGACCGAGATCCTCTTCGGGCCCGACATGTGGCTGGGCGCCTTCGTCGAGCGGGAGACCGGACTTCGCGACGATCCCGAGCGCCGCTCCCGCTTCCACGTCTGGGACGGCGAGTGCCACGTCCACGCGGGGATCCGCCCCGACGACATCGAGCAGCACCCGGGCCGAGCACCCCGAGGCCGAGTTCCTGATCCACCCCGAGTGCGGCTGCTCGACCCAGGCGATGGAGTACGTCGCGGCCGGCGACATCGACGCCGGAGGGCGTCCACATGCTCTCCACCTCGGGGATGCTGCAGGCACATCGAGCAGCACCCCGACGGCAGCTACATCGTCGCGACCGAGAACGGGATGCTCTACCCGCTCCAGCAGGCGGCGCCGCACGCCAACCTGATCGAGGCCAACCGGATGGCCTTCTGCAAGTACATGAAGATGATCACGCTGCCGAAGCTGCGCGACTCCCTGCGCGAGATGAAGTTCGAGGTCTCGGTCCCGGCCGAGATCGCCGAGCTGGCGCGGGTTCCGATCGAGCGCATGGTCGCGATCGGCTAGCTCGATTCCCGTGTCCCCGCTGCGATAGATTCGCGGCCAATGGTCTGGCAGGGCGTGCGTCTCGCTTTCGCCGCGGTGCTCCTGGTCTCCGCCGTCGCGAAGCTGGCCAGCCCCGGTTCCAGCACGGCGGCTCTGCGGACCTTCGGCGTGCAGTCCGAGCGGCTTCGCCGCCTGCTCTGGGCGGCGCTGGTCGGGTCGAGCTGCTGCTCGCCGGCGGCGTTGGCGCCGGGCTCGACGCCGCCGCATACGCCGCCGCGGCGCTGCTGGTCGGGTTCTCGCTGGCGCTGATCGGGGCGATCCGCTCCGGTCGGATCGGCGCGCCATGCGCCTGCTTCGGCGCCCGCTCGACCGTCGGCTGGCCGAGCGTGTCCCGCAACCTCGGCCTCGCCACCGGATTCGCCGCGCTGCCGCTGCTGCCGCATCCGATGCTCAGCAACGACCAATGGCTCGGGCCTCGGGCTCGGGCTTCGCGCTGCTCGCCTGCGTCGGCCTCGCCGTGGCGATCCTCGCCCTCGCGCGCGAGGTCGGAATGCTGCGCCTGCGCCTCGGGCCTGACGCGGCGCTGGATATCGAGCACGAGGGGCCGCCGGTCGGGCAACGCAGCGCCGCGATCGAGCGCTTTCGGCTCGGCCCGCGGACTGAGCTGGCCCTGGCGGCATTCGTGTCGCAGGGCTGCCGCGTATGCCGCGGGCTGGAGCCGGCGATCGGGTCGCTGGCCCGGGAGCCGTTCCTGGCGGTCGAGGTCTTCGATGAGGAGGCCGAGCGGCAGCTGTGGCGCGACCTGAACGTGCCGGGCAGTCCCTACGGCGTCGCCTTCGGCACCGACGGAGTGGTGCTGGCGAAGGGGACCTTCAACAACCTCGCCCAGCTGGAGAGCATCCTTGCGACCGCCGAGCAGCGGCGGGCCGAGATCGGGGGGAAGGGGGAGGTCAGGGCGCCTGCCTGAGCATCTCGACAGGGCAACCGAGTCGCTTGCCGGGCAGACGTCGCGCCGCGGCTTTCTGTCCAGGGTCGGAAGAGCGCTCTTCCTGGCCACCGCGGGCGGCGCCGTGGCCGCCGCGGTCAAGCCCGGCGAGTCCGACGCGCATCACTTCTGCGGCCACACCTTCACGACCGGCTCCTGCCTGCACCCGACCTCGACGGCGCTGCCGAGGATCGACGCCCGCGGCTTCCCGCTGCGGCCCACCGACGGCCACCCGATCGACGACCTCGGACGCCTGGTCGACAAGCACGACCGCCCCGTCGATGGCAAGGGCCGATTGCTCCTCGACCCCGACGGACGGCCGCTGCCGCCGGCGCCGCGAACCCGGGTCTGTGACCGCACGGGGGAGATCTACGGCTTCAAGGGCCACCTCGACGGGTCCTGGTTTCGCTGCTGCGAGGGCCACGTGCGCCAGCTTCGCGATTGCTGCGCCTACACGAGCCGCCGGATCAACGGCGACGCCGCCCTCACCGGCTACTGCTTCTCCGGCCGCAAGGTGTTCTGCGTCCACTTCTTCCAGACCAAGGTTCCCTGTTGAGCGCCGTCGACCTGACACTCGCGCTCGCCGCCTTCGGCGCCGGTTGGACCGGGACCTGGTCGCCGTGCGGGTTCTCGATGATCGAGACGATCGGTCCCACCGGGCACCGGGGCGGCATGCCGACCACCCTGGCGGCGTGCGCGGCCTTCCTCCCGGGAGCCCTGGTCGGCGGCGTGATCACCTTCGGCCAGCTCGCCCTGCTCGGGGGGCTGCTGCCGGTGGGCGGCGGTCATGCCGCCTACGGCGTCGCCGCTCTGATCGCGGCGCTCGCCGCGCTGCTGGAGCTGCGCGGGACCAGGATCGTGCCCCAGATCCGCCGCCAGCTCCCGGAAGACTGGCGGCGCCGCATGCCGATGCCGCTGGCGGCGGCGCTCTACGGCACGCTGTTGGGGCTCGGCTTCACGACCTTCGTCCTCACCTTCGGGGTCTGGGCGCTGGCGGCGATCAGCTTCGCGATCGGGCAGCCGCAGATCGGGGTCCTGATCGGCCTCGCGTTCGGGCTCGGACGGGCCCTGCCGGTGATCGGGCTGGCGCCGTTCGCGGGCCGGCCGCTCGGGGTGCGCGCGATTTCGCTGATGGCCGAGCGTCCCCTGCTCTACAGGGGCTTCCGGCTCGGCGACGCCGCGCTTCTCGCGGTCCTCGCCGCCGCTCTCGGGACGGCGGGCACCGCGGCCGCCGCGAAGGTAGAGATCAAGGGCGGGGCCGACCCCTCGGTGGCGCCGTTCGCATTCGCCTGGCAGGCGCCGGATGGGAGCGGATTCATGCTTCGCGATGGCGCCCCGCACCCGCTGCCCGGAAGGCAGCCCGCAGTCGGCGGTCCCTACGTCGCCGTGGTCGCGGGCGCGGAGATCAACGTTCTCGACCGCGCAAGCCTCGAGCAGGTGGGAAGAATCACTGCCCCCGGAGCCGACGGGCTGGCGATCTCGGGCAACTGGCTCGCCTACCGAATCGGGCGCCGGTCCGGCGACGCACTGGCGGTCAGGCGGATCACCAATCCCGCGCATCCCGGCCCCGTCAAGGCGATCTCGAGGACCGGGGGATTCGCCCAGATCAGCCGCCCGGCGCTCGACGGCTCGCTGCTCGTGTTCTCCCGCAACAGCTCATTCGCCAGCCGCCTGGTCAAGCGCCGTCTCGGGGAGCGCCGCAACCACACGATTCTGAGCTCGCGGTTCGCGGGGCTCTACAACCCCGCGGTGGCCGGAGCGCGAATCGCCTACGTGCGCAGCAGCCGCGGCCGCGACCGCCTCATGGTCCGTGGCCTCAGCGGCCGTGGCAGCGGGCACGCGATCCTCTCGCGCAGGCACCGGCGGGGGGTGATCTGGTCGACCGCGATGACACGGCGGCGGGTCTTCTTCAGCGTCCTGAAGGGCTCGGCGGGGCAGGCGAACCTGCTCAGCGCGCGGTTACGCCACGGCCGCCGCGGCCATCATCGGGCGGGCGGGGTGAGGGCGCTCAGTGGCACGTCGCCGGCGCCGATCGCCCGGTAGAAGGTCGAGCTGGGCTTGACGACCAGCCAGCGACCCGCGCTGTAACGGAGGTAGATCAGGTCGTCCTCGATCGATGGCTCCCGATCGCCTCGGAAGCGGTGCACCACGAGGGCGCGCACCCGCGCGGCTCCGGGCTGGTTGGGGTCGACCTCGACCGGACCGATCCTGCGGATGCGAGTTCGCCGCCAGGGCGGGGTCGCCGTTCCCGAATGACCGATCGAGGCCCCGACGGCGCCGGCGCATCCGCTCCCGCCCTCGGGCAGGCGAACGCCCTGCAGCGCCCCTGGGACGAACAGCGAGCACACCGCCTTCCCGTCGCGTCGGTCGATCGCGCTCACGTAGGCGCGCACGGACGCGACCAGCGGCGCTGCGGAATCGCCCGCTGACTCGCTGTAACGATCCCCCTCGGAAGGCTTCTGACCGGCGCCCCCCCGATTGCCTTCGGTAGTGGTGGCAGTCGTGTCCGCGGCGGGAAGCTCGGCGCCCTTGTGGCGCCCGGACCCTTGGCCCTGCGCAGGGGATGGCGACCGACTTTGCCCGCCGCAGCCGGCCGTCGTCAGCACGGCCCCCAGTAGGACGCCCGCTACGAGCCTGCCCAGCCGGTCCAATCCGCTGCCTCCTGCATCGGCCGACAGCCTAGCCTCGCATTGCCGCCGCTGAACCTACAAGGACTTCAGCGTGCCGCTGCTGAAGTGAGGCTCAGTATCCGCCGCCACCGCTTGCCCCACCGTTGCCTGGGCCGCCGGGCCTGGTGCTGATCCCGGAGTCCGGGGCGCCGGTGCTGGGGATCGTGGCGCTCTGGGGCGCCGTCGGCGTGCCGGTCGTCGTGACTTGGGTATCGGTCACGGTTGTCGTCGGCTGACTTGTCGTAGCCGAGCCCTGCGTCGTGGCTGGGGTGGAGCTGTTGTCGGAGCCGCAGGCGGCAAGCGCGAGGGCGGCGGCCAGCACGGCGATCACTGCGATTCGTCTCATGCCCCAATGATCCCGAAGTCGGGACTCACCGGCGGCAACTTTCCCCGCAAAGTGGGCGCGTGCCTTCTCTCGCCAATGTCCGTCCACGCTCGTACGCTCAGGCACAATCCATGTCCACCATTGCAACGACGACCGCATCCAAACCCACGCACCCACGGACACGCGGATTCGCATGCGATCGTCTAGCCTGACCGGCCCCGAGCCGGACGAGCGCGGGAGTCGCCAAGTGCAGCATCTGAAGCCGGTACCCGATCCCACACCGCAGCCACCGGCTGCCGGCGAGCAGCCCTCGATCGCAGAGCTGGAGCGCTACGCGACTGTGCTGCGGATCAACTGCGTGCGGATGCTGGCGGTGGCGAAGTCGGGCCACCTCGATTCCTCGCTGTCGGCGGCGGACATCGTCGCCGCCCTCTACTACCGGGTGCTCCGGCACGACCCGAAGAACCCCAAGTGGCCGGAGCGCGACCGCTTCGTGCTCAGCAAGGGCCACGCCGCTCCGATCCAGTACGCGGCCCTCGCCGAGCACGGCTACTTCCCCCACAAGGACCTGATGGGGCTGCGCCAGATCGGCTCTCACCTCCAGGGCCACCCCGACATGACCCGCACGCCCGGGATCGAGGTCTCGACCGGCTCGCTCGGCCAGGGGCTCTCGATGAGCGTCGGCATCTGCCTCGCCCTGCGGCTCGACGGGCTCGACGAGACGGCTCAGGTCTTCACGCTGATGTCGGACGGCGACATCCAGGAGGGGGAGTCCTGGGAGGGCGCGGCCGCCGCCCCCCATTTCGAGATCCCGAACCTGACCGCGATCGTCGACTACAACCACCTTCAGACCGACGGCACCACCGAGGAGGTCATGGACACCGGCGACGTGCGCGCCAAGCTCGAGGCCTTCGGCTGGGACTCGATCGAGATCGACGGCCACGACATGGGCGCGATCGTCGAGGCCCTGGAGCGCAGCCGCACGCTGCGCAGGCCGGCGGCGATCGTCTGCCAGACCAAGAAGGGACGCGGCGTCTCCTTTATGGAGGGCCGCTTCGGCTTCCATGGAAAGCCGCCCTCGCAGGAGCAGGCCGAGGAGGCGATGGAGGAGCTGGAGGCGCGGCTCGAGGAGCAGAATGCGGCGCTCGCGGCGCCCGCCGGCGATCGAGGGCCGAGCGATGGCTGAGGCTAAGACCGAGGCGATCGCGACCCGGCAGGCCTACGGCGACGCGCTGGTTGAGCTCGGCGAGCGCCACGAGGACGTCGTCGCCCTTGACGCCGACCTCGCGGTCTCCACGCAGTCGATCAAGTTCGGCAAGAAGTTCCCCGAGCGCTTCTTCAACTGCGGCGCCGCCGAGGCGGGGATGATGTCGATGAGCTGCGGGCTCGCCGCCACCGGCAAGGTCCCCTACGCGTCGACCTTCGCGATCTTCGCCACCGCGCGCTCCTACGACCAGGTGCGGGTGGGGATCGCCCACAACAGGCTCAAGGTGCGGATCGGCGCCAGTCACGGTGGCGTCTCGCTGGGCGAGGACGGCGCCACGCATCAGATGATCGAGGACATCGCGCTGATGCGGGCGATGCCGCGCATGCAGGTCGTCGTCCCCGCCGACTACAACCAGGCCTATGCGGCGGTGATCGACTCCTACGAGCGATTCGACGAGCCGATGTACATGCGCTTCGGGCGCCCCTCGACCCCGATCGTCTACGACGAGATCCCGGAGACGCTGGGCAGCGGAGTCGACGTGCTGCGCGAGGGCAAGGACATCTCGATCTTCGTCTGCGGCCACATGGTCTGGCGCGGGCTGGAGGCGGCCGACGTCCTGGCCCGCGAGGACGGCATCGAGGCGGAGGTCGTCAACGTCTCGATCGTCAAGCCGCTCGACTCCGAGGCGGTGCTCAACTCGCTCGCCAAGACCGGTGTCGCGGTCACCGCCGAGGAGCACCGCGTCGTCGGCGGGCTTGCGGACGCGGTCCGCGAGGTCGCGGCCGAGGAGCATCCGGTGCCGATCTTCGCGCTCGGGATGGGCGACGAGTTCGGCGTCTCGGGAACCGCCGAGGCTTGCATGGAGCACTTCGGCCTGACGGCGTCGGCGATCGCCGACCGGGCACGGGAGGCGATGATCAAGAAGCCGATCGTCTCGCATCCCCCTATTCACGGTTCATAGAGAGGCGGCGAAAACCGAGTCTGGCCAGGAACTCGCGCTTCGCGCTCGCACGCGCCTGACGGCGCTCTGTCGGCCGGCGAGAGGAGTGCACTGGAAACGTGCATGACCGAGGCGGCCGACCGAGGACACCGCCAGACGAAGGTTTGCAGCCGCCTGCACTGCCTGGTTTGCAGGATTCCTGCCACTGAAACGCTTCCTGCGGAACCGCTACTCGCGCCTCATTAGCCTGTTGCGTCCTTCATGGCGAAGTTGCGTAGGAATCGGAGTGGGGACGGCGAGCCTGTCCCCGTGCGGCGCGGCCCGGCGCCGATAATCGAGCTCGACGATGTCACCAAGGTCTATCCGGGTGGCCATCTCGCGCTGGAGCGCGTCTCGCTGACAGTAGGCCGGGGGGAATTCGTCTTCCTGGTCGGCCCCACGGGCTGCGGCAAGTCGACCCTGATCAAGCTGCTGATTCGCGAGCTCGACCCGACCGAGGGCGACGTGCGGATTGCCGGCACCAACATCGGCGCCCTGCCGGAGAAGAAGATCCCGCTCCTGCGCCGGCGGGTCGGCACCGTGTTCCAGGACTTCAAGCTGCTGCCGAACCGCACCGTCTACGACAACGTCGCCTATGCCCTCCAGGTGATCGGCGCGAGCCGTGCCGAGATCCGCGAGAAGGTTCCCGAGACGCTGCGGCTGGTCGGGCTCTCGACCAAGCTCAACAACTATCCGGACCAACTTTCGGGCGGAGAGCAGCAGCGTGTCTCGGTGGCCCGCGCCTTCGTCAACCACCCGCCGCTGCTGCTGGCCGACGAGCCGAGCGGGAACCTCGACCCGGTCACCTCGATCGGGATCATGCAGCTGCTCTACAGGATCAACCGCACCGGCACCACGGTCCTGGTCGTCACCCACGACCACGCGATGGTCGACAAGATGCGCCGCCGCGTGATCGAGCTCTATGAGGGACGGATCGTCCGTGACGAGACCAGCGGCGGATACGACAGCGACGAATCGACGAACGAGTTCGCGATGCGGATGCGCGCCGAGATGGGCGTCGGGCCCGAGGGCGCGACGAACGGCGAAGTCGAGGAGCTGATCTGATGGGCCGGATCTGGTTCTTCATCCGCGAGGCCGCACGGGCGCTGCGCCGCAATGCGGCTCCAAGCGTGGCGGCGATCGTGACCACGGTCGTCACCGTCGTCCTGCTCGGCGTCCTGATCCCGATCTTTCAGGTTGCGCAGAGCAAGAGCTCAGAGGTTCGCAACCAGCTCGAGCTGAAGGTCTTCCTCTTCGACGACGCGACGCGGAGCGAGACGAACGCGCTGCAACACAAGATCGAGGGCCTGCCGCACGTGAAGTCGGCCACCTTCGTCTCCAAGCAGGATGCGTTGGGGATTCTTTCCAGTCGCCTCAAGGACCCAAACGTTCTCAAGGAGCTGAACAGCAACCCGCTGCCCGCCTCCTTCAACGTGAAGCCGAGTGACGCCTCGCAGTTGGAAGCCATACGCGGCGAGCTCACGCCCCCGGACGTGAGCGGCAACCCGCGCCCAATCAGCCCGATCATCGACAACGTCCAGGACTCGCGACAGGAGGCTCAGAAGATCGAGCAGGTGACCAGCTCGCTGAAGATCGTGCTGACGATCCTCACCGCCCTGCTCGTGGCCGCCTCCCTGATGCTGGTCGGGAACACGATCAGGCTCTCGATCTACGCCCGCCGGCGCGAGGTCGAGGTGATGCGCCTCGTGGGCGCGACCCGCTGGTTCATCCGCTGGCCGTTCATGATCGAGGGAATGGTGGTCGGCTTCGTCGGTGGCATGGCCGCCATACTGATCCTGTGGCTGGGCAAGGTGACGATCGTCGACCCCCTCTCCGACAGCCCCCTGTTCACGGCGCTGAAGACGATGTCGTTCCCGCTGCTGGTCGCGATCCTGTTCTGCTCCGCGATCGTCGTCTCGGCGATCGGCAGCGGCATCACGCTGCGCCGCTTCCTGCGGGTGTGAGCGCGGGGTGAGGGTTGGCCCCGCGGCCGCCCTCGCCGCGGCCCTGATCGCTGTCCTTTGCGCCGGGCTCTGGCTCGGCGGGCACCCGAACGACCTGCCGGCATTCGCGCGCGACGCCTTCGTCGACGAGTCGACGACGCTGAGCGGCCAGGCCGCGGAGACGATCCAGGACCACTACTACCGCGGCGTCTCGCGCGACCAGCTCAACAACGGCTCGATCGCCGGCATGGTCGAGGCGCTCAAACAGCGCCACAAGGAGGATCGCTTCTCGCACTACTTCGATCCCAAGCAGGCGCAGCTCCTCGACGAGCAGACGTCGGGGCGGTTCACGGGGGTCGGCCTCAGCGTGGTGGAGGTGAAGCGCGGACTGAAGGTGGTCGAGGCGTTCAAGGGGTCGCCGGCGGCGGAGGCGGGGATCAAGCCCGGCGATCTGATCGTCTCGGTAAACGGCGGCTCGATCGCCGGCGAGTCCTCCGACCTCTCGACCGCGAAGATCAAGGGGCCGGAGGGGACGGACGTGACGCTCGGGGTGGTCAAGGCCTCAACCGGCAAGACCCACCAGGTGAAGCTCGATGCGCCAGGAGATCTCGACCCCGGTCGTGGAGTCGTCTCTACGCAACGTCGGCGGCGACCGGCTCGGCTACGTGGACCTGTCCGCGTTCAGCGACGGCGCCCACGGCCCGCTGCGTGACTCGACCCAGCGCCTCGAGCGCCGTGGCGCGCAGGGCATCGTCCTCGACCTGCGGGGCAACCCCGGTGGTCTGCTGAACGAGGCCGTCCTCACCGCAAGCGTCTATCTGCCCAAGGGCGACAAGGTGGTGAGCACCAACTCGCGCACCGAGGGCAGCCGCGTCTACCGGGCCGCGGGCGATCCCCTGCCGCGGCGCCCGATGGTCGTGCTGATCGACCGCGGCACTGCCTCGGCGGCGGAGATCCTCGCCTCGGCGCTCGCCGACAACGGGCTCGCCACGGTGGTCGGGACGCGGTCGTTCGGCAAGGGGTTGTTCCAGGACGTCCTCGACCTCTCCAACGGCGGCAAGCTCGACCTCACGGTGGGCGAGTTCTTCACCGCCGACGGGATTTCGCTGGCGCCGAAGGGCATCCATCCGGACGTCTTTGCCAAGGACGACCCGAAGACGAAGGCCGACGAGGGCTTGCGGCGCGCCCTCTCGGTGCTCGAGCGCGAGGTCACCAAGCAGCAGGGCGGGGCGCAGGGCCCGGGCGGCAGCAGCTCGAAGCCGTGAACCGCCGCGAAGCGAGCGCCGCGGGGGTCGCCCGACCGCCGTGTGGCGACGATCGAGCGGCGGGGCCGCTTTTTGGTCGCCGAGCCGCTGTTCGAGCCTGGTCCCCAGATCTCCCTGGACCGCCGCAGCCGAGTCGCGCCAGGGCGGATGGCGTTGATCGAGCTCGGCGCCGGTCGGGCCCGAACGGTGCGCGAGCTTGGCTCCCCCAAACGGGCACGCGACGTGGTCGAGGCGCTGCTCTGGGATCGCACCGGCGGCCGCGGCTTCGGCGAGTCGGTCGAGCGGGCGGCTGCCAAGGCCGCCGAGCGCGCCCTGGCCGAGCCTGGCGCGCGCCGCGATCTGACCGATCTGGCGACCTTCACGGTCGATCCGGCGACCGCGCGCGACTTCGACGACGCGGTTTCCGCCCGGCGAGAGGGCGACGGGGTTCGGCTCTGGATCCACATCGCCGACGTCGCCGCGCATGTGTGGCTGGACGGCGAGCTGGACCGCGAGGCCTACCGGCGCGCCAACAGCACCTACGTTCCAGGGGCGGTCGAGCCGATGCTTCCCAAGGCGCTGAGCGCCGACGCGTGCTCGCTGGCGGCGGGAGTCGAGAGGCTGGCCGTGACCACCGAGATCGAGCTGGGGGCGGGTGGGGAAGTGCGCTCGTCGAGCTTCTATCGCAGCCGCATGCGCTCCGACGCACGGCTCCACTACGACCAGCTCGACGAGATCTTCGCGTCGCGTGCCGAGCCGCCCGGGCCCGCCGCTGTGCCGCTGGAGATCACCCGCGCCGTCTCGGCGTCGCTGGCCGCCAGGCACCGACCGGGCGCCCTGGAGGTGCAGTCGAGCGAGCCGGAGTTCTCGTTTGACGGCGAAGGCAACGTCAGCGGCGCGCGCGACGTCGCGCAGACCGAGGCGCATCGCCTGATCGAGCAGCTGATGATCCTCTGCAACGAGCAGGTCGCGTCGATGCTGGAGCGCAAGAAGGCGTCGACGCTGTATCGCGTCCACGAGCAACCCGATCCGGAGCGCGTGAGGTTTCTGATCGAGCAGCTCGCGTCCCTGGACCTGCCGACGCCGCCGCTGCCGGATCGCCTCTCGCCAAGCGAGGCCGCGGAGCTTGCGGCGCGGGCCAGTCATCTCGTCGCCAGCGAGGCGTCGCGGCGCGGCCACGGCCGCGAGGCGTATACATCGCTCGTGCTCCGTTCTCTCAAGCAGGCCCACTACAGCGCCCGAAATCTCGGCCACGCCGGGCTCGCCAGCCACGCCTACTGTCACTTCACGTCCCCGATCCGCCGCTATCCGGATCTGGTCGTGCACCGGGCATTGCTGGCGGCGATCGGCGAGCGCGAGCAGCCGCCGGCGGCGGAGCTTGTCCGCGAGGCGGCGGTGCGTTGCTCCGAGCGCGAGCGCGAGGCCGCGGTCATCGAACGCGATGCCGACGACGTCTGCGCGGCTTTCCTGCTCGAGCGGGAGCTGTTCGAGTCCGGCTGGGAGGAGGCGTTCGAGGGCGAGGTCTCGGGGGTGATCGGGGCGGGCGCGTTCGTGCGCTTCGGGGGACGCCTCGGCAGCGTCTACGAGGGCTTCCTGCCCGCCCGACGGCTGCGGGGGGAGCGCTTCGAGCTCAACGAGCTTCAGACCGCGTTGGTGGGAACGAAGACGGGGCGCGCCGTGCGGTTCGGCGACCCGATCTCGGTTCGGGTCGAGCGGGTGGAGGCCCCGCGGGGCCGGGTCGACCTGGAGCCCGCGGAGGTATAGATGGCAGACGCGAGCCGGCCAAGCTGATGGCGAAGGGAAAGCGCAAGCGCGCGGCGGAGTCCGGTGACGTGGCGACCAACCGGCGCGCCCGTCACAAGTTCGAGCTCGAGGAGCACCTGGAGGCGGGGATCCAGCTCCGGGGCAGCGAGGTCAAGTCGCTGCGCGAGGGCAAGGCGCAGCTTGGGGACGCCTACGCCATTGTCGAGCGCGGCGAAGTCTGGCTGCGCAACCTCCACATCGCTCCTTACGAGCCGGCCAGCGATCAGAACCACGATCCGGAGCGTCCACGCAAGCTGCTGCTGCATCGACATCAGATCGAGCGCCTGATCGGCAAGACCCAGCAGCGGGGTCTGACCCTGATTCCGACCCGGATCTACTTCAAAGGGCCGCACGCGAAAGTCGAGCTGGCGCTCGCGCGCGGCAAGCAGGGGCGCGACCGGCGGCGTGAGATCGCCGAGCGCGACGTGCGCCGCGAGGTCGAGCGGGACTACAAACGGCGGATGCGCTGAGTCGTGCCTATAGTTTCTCTCCTGAGTCCGCCGGCCGCCTAATCGGACTCCGCGTCGAGCGGGCGGCCAACATGGGGGTGTGCGATTAACGAGGCCGCGAGCATGCAAGGATGCCGGGGAATGCGTCGCCGGTTCGTCGTCCTTTCAAACGCCAGGGGATTCGCCACGGGACCGCCCGCACTCGTGGGCGGGCTCCTGCTGCCGTCGGCGAACCTCAACGACTTCGTCGATAACCACGTCGGGATCCTCGTGCCCGCGGTTCTCGGCGCGATCGCCGTTCTGCTCGGGATCGTGATGCTGATGCAGCGACGCAGCGCACGCGCCGCGGCCGGGCAAGAGGGCAAGCCTGGGCTGAAGGCGGTTCCGACCGCAGCCGCGAGCGCCAAGCGCCCGGCTGGGCCGGCCGTCGCGCAGGCATCGCAAAGACCTCAGGGCAAGCCGGGCAAGGAGCCCGAGAAGAAGGGTCCGAGCCGGCGCGAGCTTCGCCGGCGAGAGCGCGAGGAGCGCCGGCGCCAAAGCGAAGAGCACCTCGCGGCCCAGGAGCGGGAGCGAAAGCTGCGCGAGGAGGAAAAGCGCCGGCTTGAAGAGAAGAAGGCGCGAGCAGAGGCGGCGCAGCGGCAGCCGACCGTACAAACGGCGGCTGCCTCCGTGAAAGCGGCCGAGGGTCCCGATGGGAGCAGGCCGCCCAGTCGCGGTGAGATGCGCCGGCGAAAGCGCGAGGAGCGCCGCCGGCGCCGGGAGGAGGATGAGGCCGCCGAGCGGGCCAAGCGGGTTGCGATGGAGGCCGAGAAGGCCGAAGAGCAGCGCCAGAGAGCCGCCGAGCGTGAGGAGAAGAAGGCCGCAAGGGAGGCCGAGAAGGCGGCCAGGCGGGAGCAGAAGGGCAGCGAGGAGCGGCGCGGCCTGTTCCGGCGCCGATCCGAGCCGGCACCGCCTGCGCCCGCGGCGCCTGCCGTGCGCCCCGCGGCGGCGGGCCTCAGCTCTCCGCAAGCGCCGCCAGCGACCGCGACCGAGGCGGGGGAGAGCCCCAGCGGTTCGGACTTCATTCCGCCCTCCCTGCGACCGCAGCCGAAGGCGCCCGCGGCGTCGACCAAGACCGACCCAGCACCGGACGACCAGGCAGCCACGCCTGAGGTTGCGGAGGCGGAGGCGGAGGCGGAGGCGGCGGAGCGTTCCGCGCGCGAGGCGGAGGCCAGCGTCAGCGCCAAGGTGGAGGAGATGCGTCGCGAGGAGGAACGGATCAAGAAGGCGGCCGAGGAACGTCTGAAGGAAGCCGAGCGACTGCAGCTAGAGGCGGAGGAACGCGCCGCCCGGGCACGCGACGAGGCGGAGCGACGAATCCGTGCGGTCGCCGAACAGTCGCGGCTGGAGGCGGAGGAGACGGCACGTGCCGCAGCAGAGGGGCGAATGCATGAGGCCGCCCGGGCGCGGCAGGCGGCCGACCAAAAGCAGATGCAGGAGGCCGAGCAGGCGCTGGGCGAGGCCGAGCAGAAGGCCCGTGCGATCGAGGAGCAGCTCAGGATCGAGCGCCAGAGCCACGACGAGGTGATCAGCGAGGCCAAGCAGCGCCTTGAGCAGGTCGAAGCGAGGGCGCACGCGGCGGAGCGTCGCGCCGCCGCCGCCGAGCGCATGGCCCAGCTGAAGACGGAGGAGGCGGAGCGCGAACGGCGTCTTCGGCGGGTGATGGACAGTGTCACCGAGGCTGAGCAGCGTGCCCAGGAGGCCGAGGAGCGCGCCGCCGCGGCGGAGCTGGCAACGGCCGAGGCCGTCGAGCAGATCGAGGACACGGCGCCGGAGCCAGAAGTTCCGGAGCCGAGGGCGATAGAGCCCAGCCCTGGGCCGGAGCCGGAGTCGGACACCCCGCCGGACGCCGAGGCAGAGATCGAGCAGCCCAGCCCGCCGGAATGGGTGCCAGAGGAAGCGGTGATTCCGCCACAAGAAGAGCCCGCGCCCGAGCCGCCCCCCGAGCCGGCGCCGATGGAGCCGCAGCCACCTGAACCTGTCCAACCGGCGGCCGCCCCAGCCGCCGTTGAGCTGGTCGACCTCAATACCGCGAGCTTCGAGGAGCTTCGCTCCGTCAAGCTGTCCATCACCCAGGCCACGCGCGTGCTCGCCCACCGCGAGCGGCGCGGGGGTTACGCCTCGGTGGATGATCTCGACGAGGTGCCGGGCTTTCCGCGGGAGGTTCTCGAAGAGCTCAAGCGCCACGTCACCGTCTGAGCGGTCTTCCGTGTCCTCCGTTCAGGAAGGCCGCGGGCCGGCTGTAGAATTCATCTCCACATAGCACGGGGACGACAGGCTTCGACGCGGTCGATCCGTGCGAACGGTTGCAGGCCGAGGTTCCCGGAGGCCTCGTAAAACACCGGGAAAAACCAATACGTGCGGACCATGAGTTCGCCCTCGCCGCTTAGTTAGTAGCTAAGCAGTGAGAGTCGGCCCTCCCTCGCCCGTGGGGAGGGGCACCGGCTTCAGAAACGGGCTCACCCGAGCGGCTCGCCTCCGCCGCCAGGGGACACTCAAAGGGGGCTTTGCCTCCCGCTATCGCCCGCCGGCGCGGACGCGGGAAGCGAGATTCAAGCGCCGGCTAAGCCTGTAGAAGCCATTCGTCACGCGACTGCGGACGCGGGTTCGATTCCCGCCGTCTCCATCAAACGGCCAAATTCTCCGGCCGATCGCAGGCGGGGGCCGGACTAAATTAAGGACGACTGTCGGGGCGCCGATGCTTCGATCATGAGTCGGCGTGGCGCACGGACGCGCGCACCGTTTCCGCTTTACGCACGTTTCTTCGGGGGAGCGTTATCGATTTGCGCCGTCTTCGTTGTCTTTCTGGTAGCGGGGGCCGGATCCGCGTGGGCCGCGAGCGGCGACATCGTTTCGACCGCATACGTGACCGATGGTCCGGTCGACGCCGTGGTGCACGACGACAGCGATGGGTCCACCTACATCGGCGGCAGCTTCTCGAAGGTCGGGCCCCGAATCGGGTCGGGAATGGTCCTCGAGCAAAGCGGACCCGGCATCCAGCCGAACAGCGGCGGCAATGGCGATCCGGAAACCTCGCCGTTTCCGGAAGTCGCCGGCGGGCGTGTGCTCGCCGTCGCCCAGGATGGCCTGGGCGGCTGGTTCATAGGCGGCGATTTCGACTACGTCGGCACCCAGCTTCGTCACGGCCTCGCCCACGTCAATCCGGACGGCAGCGTCGATGGCAGCTGGAATCCGGGCGCGACCGGTGGCCAGCTCAGGGTCGATGCTTTGGCCGTTTCGAGCGGGGTCGTCTACGTGGGTGGGAGCTTCGACACCGTGGACGGTCAGCCGCGCAACAACATCGCGGCGGTCGACGCATCCAGCGGCACTGCGCTCAGCGCCTGGAACCCGGGCGCCGACGGCGAGGTGCTGACCCTGGCGGTCGGGAACGGGCTCGTCTACGCCGGCGGCGGCTTCAGCAGCATCGGCGGGCAGCCGCGGAGCCACATCGGCGCCCTCGACTCCAACGGCGACGCGACGAGCTGGGCCCCGGACGCGGACGGCGCCGTCGACGCGCTTGCCGTCTCCGGCACCACCGTCTACGCCGGCGGCGGCTTCAGCAGCATCGGCGGGCAGCCGCGGAGCAACATCGCGGCGCTCGACTCCAACGGCGACGCGACGAGCTGGGCCCCGGACGCGAGCGGCACCGTGGACGCGCTCGCGGTCTCCGGCACCGCCGTCTACGCCGGTGGTTCCTTCTCGGGCGCAAGCTCGATCGGCGGCGCGGACCGCGACTTCCTCGCCGCGCTCGACCCCAGCACGGGCAATGCGACCGACTGGAATCCGGCCCCCAACGACGTCGTGCGGTCGTTGGCGGTCGCCCCCGGACTCGTCTACGTGGGCGGTGACTTCTCCGGCGTCAACTCGATCGGCAGCCGCAACCGCGAGCACGTCGCGGCGCTCGAAGACACCACGGGTGCGGCGACGACGTGGAATCCCAATCCCAACGACTCGGTTCTCGCGCTCGGGGAGGACGGCAGCAGTGTCTATGCGGGCGGCAGTTTCGTCACCGCCGGCCCAAACGTCGCCGATCGCTTGAACATCGCCCGGCTACAAGCCGATGGGACCCTTGATACGACTTGGAACCCCGGCGTCGACGGCACGGTCCGGGCTCTGCGGCTGTCCGGCGGCAAGCTCTACGTCGGCGGCTCGTTCGCAATCCTCGGGGAGGCCTTCCGAAGCAATCTTGGAGCGCTGGATGCCGCCACTGGCATCGTCGATCCGGTTTGGACGCCAAGCGCAGAGAACGAGGTTCGGTCCCTGGACATTTCCGCGGATGGGTCCACGATCTATGTGGGCGGGTACTTCCTCACGCTCAGCGACGGGACCAGCACGGTCGGCCCGTATCTCGGATCGGTTGGATCCGACGGCGTCGTGAATGCCGCTTGGGACCCGAGCCCGGACTCGTCGCCGGTCAACGCGATTGCCGTGTCGGGCAGCACCGTCTACGTGAGTGGTGGGTTCGGTCAGATCGGCGGCCTGACGCGGGCTGGGCTCGCCGCACTCGACGCCAGCGGCGGGACCAGCCTGGCCGGGAGCGGCTGGGACGACGGGGTGTTTCCCTTTGGGCCCGCAGCACTCACGGTGTCCGGAGGCTCGCTGTATGCGGGCGGCGATTTCACCGGTATCGGGGGTGCGGCCCGCAGCAACATCGCGGCGCTGGATCCCACAACCGGGGTCGCGACCAGCTGGGACCCGAACGTCTGCGGCGGCGGCGTCAACGCGCTAGCGGTCTCGCCCGACGGCAACACCATCTACGCAGGCGGCGAGTTCGCCTTCCTGGGCGACTGCCTCACCGGCCCGTTCCGCAACGATCTCGCCGCGATCGATGCGGTCACCGGCGCGGCGAGCGCCTGGAACCCCTTCCCGAATCAGGCCGTGAACGCGCTCGCGGTTTCCGGTGACGGCAACACCGTCTACGCGGGCGGCGACTTCACGGTCGTCGGCGGACACGCGGCCACCTATTTCGCCCAGATCGACTCCACCCAGGTCGGCTTTACAGCCTCGCCGAACGGCACGGACTTCGGCAACCAGATCGTCGGGCAGCAGTCCGCCTCGCAAACCTTCACGATCACCAACGGGGGCATCCTCGACCTGCATATCAGCACCGCGTCGGTGGTCGGCACCGATGCCGGAGACTTCCCCATCACCGACGATCAGTGCAGCGGCGCGACGGTGGCCCCGGGCAACACCTGCACCGTGGACGTTGCCTTCGACCCGATCTTGGACGGAGCGAAGAGCGCAAGCCTCGAGTTCACCGACGATGCCGGCGGCAGTCCCCAGCATCTGACGCTGACCGGAACCGGGGTTCCTAACCTTCCGGCGGCCTCGATCGCCCCCTCCTCGAGGGACTTCGGGGGGCCGCCCGTGGGCAGCGTCTCGACTGCCCAGCAATTTACGATCACCAACACCGGCGTCGCAGACCTCATGGTCTCCGGTGTGTCGCTGAACGGAGCCGACCCGGGGCAGTTCCGAATCACCGGCGACGGCTGCGGCGGCGCGACAGTTCCCCCCTCCTTGACCTGCACCGTCAGCGCCGCATTCGCCCCCACCAGCGCCGGCGCCAAGTCGGCGCAGCTGGAGATCAGCGACGACGCCCTGGACACGCCCCAGGCCGCTTCCCTGAGCGGGACCGGCACCAGCACGGCGCCGCCGGGGCCGGTTCCGATGCCGTCAGGTGGCGGTGGCGGTCGAGGTGCGGGTGGCGCGAAGTTGCTCGACACGGCGATCCTCAAGGCCCCAAAGAAGAAGACGAAGCGGCGCAGCGCGACGTTCAAGTTCTCCTCCACCCCCGCCGGGTTGCAATTCGAGTGCAAGCTCGACAAGCGTGGCTTCAGCCGCTGCAGCTCGCCGATGAAGGTCAAGAGGCTGAAGCCGGGCAAGCACACCTTCAAGGTCCGCGCGGTCGACGGGTCGGGCAACAGGGACGGCTCGCCGGCGACCGTGAGCTGGAAGATCAAGAAGTAGTCAATGGGTCAATCGGGCGGCCAGTCGCGGATCACGACGCGGGCTTCGTCGTCGTCGACCGCCAGCGCCCCGCTGTAACCATCGGGCAGGTCGGTCAGCTCGATGAGGCGCCAGTCGCGGGCCAGGCGCACCGGCACCATCGTTCCGCTCGGCTGGGCGGCAAGCTCGAGTTGACCGATGGGTGCCTGAAGCCCGAGGCCGAGCCCCTTCGCAAGCGCCTCCTTTGCCGTCCAGTAGCGAAGGAAGGCCGCGGGCTGGTCCGCCTGCGGGAAGGCGCGCACGGCCTCGACCTCGGCTCGCGAGAAATAGCGATCCGCCACCCGCAGCGGGTCGCGGCCGCGTCGCGCTCTTTCGACGTCGACGCCGACCCGCAATCCGCGGGCGACCGCCACCAGGGCCAGCTCGCCGGAGTGGGAGAGGTTGAAGTCGAGGTCGGTTGGGTGAGACCGGGGGTCGAGCTCAGGCCTGCCATGGGTCCCGAGCCGCAGGCGGATCGAAGAAGGATCGGATTCCAGCTCGGCGGCGAGGATCTCGCGCAGCGCCGCTCGACTCACCAGCCATCGCCTCCCGACCTCCGATCCGCGCAAGCGGTCTAGCCGTTCGAGCTCGTCCGCGCTGAGATGGCCTCGCAGGGCCTCCGCGGATCGATCGCCGGGGTCGAGCCCGACCCGCCACACCGCGACCGTGTGATCGTGGGGAGTCCGCTCGGCGATCACAGCGGCTGGCTAGCGGGCCATCATCGACTCGGGCAGCCCACCGTGGCGGATCCGTTCCCGGGCCTCGCGGTGATGAATCGCCTCGTAGACGATCAGCGCGGTGCAGATCGCGGTCACCGTGGCCAGCGGCAGCAAGGCGTCGGCATGCAGGGCGAGCGGAATCGTCGCCAGGCAGGCGGTTGCGGCCACCGTCCGCTGCCAATTGACGCTGCCGACATTGCGGTGGCGGAAGGCGATGTGGGCGGCGAAGTAGAGGGCCACGCCGCCGCAGAGGGCGACCGCCGGGACTGTTTCGAGCGGCGAGTGGACGTCGGCGACCACTTTCTTGACCCCCAATGCGAGCAGCACGATGCCGGCGATCATCGGCAGGTGAAGGTAGCTGTAGCTGTCGCGCGCCAGGTGCGCCTGCGCGAGACCGGTCAAGGCGCAAAGCTTGCGCTGGGCGACGATCGCCACGACGTCGAAATACGCCCACCACAGCGAGGCGGCCAGCACCAGCCCGAGGGCCGCCGCGGCGAGCTGGCCGGCGTCGAGGCTCGTGCGGTTCAACCCCAGGCCGATGGCGACGATGGACTCGCCGAGGGCGATGATCACGATCAGCCCGTAGCGCTCCACGAAGTGGGCGGGGTGCACCGCCCAGGCCTGGGTCCCCCACAGCGGCGCGGTGTAGTCGAACAGCAGAGCCGCGCACCAGAGGCCAGCCTGGACGACGCCGTCCTGGGTGCCGGCGACGATCAGCAGTCCGCAGGCGAGGGTAACGCCGGGCACCAGGCCCTTGACCGCTTGGCGGATGTGCACGGTCGGCGAGGCGTAGGCGTAGACGACGATGTGCAGGGTGCGAACGACCAAATAGGCGCAGGCGAAGAGCACGCCGTGCTTGCCGAACGCCTGTGGCGCGGCGAGTGCGACGATGAACATCGCGGTCATCGCGGCGAACATCGCGATCCGCGCCAGGTCCTCGTCGGGATCGATCGTGTTGGTGAGCCAGCTGTAGGCGGCCCACGCCCACCAGATCGCGGCCAGAACCAGCAGGCCCTGCCCGACCCGTTCCCACGAGGTGTTGTGCGCCATCAGGCTCGTGACCTGGGTGATCGCGAAGACGAAGACGAGGTCGAAGAAGAGCTCCAGCGGGGTTACCCGCTCCTCCTCCTCGGTCGCCGTCGCTGGGACGCGATCCTCCCTCGCCCGCGGCTTGGACGTGGCCGACTCCACAGCCTGATCATCGCAAGTGGAGCGGGTCCCGCCGCCTATGCGACCCGGTGGCGCTGCTCGAGCTGGTCGGCGAGCGCGAGCGTCTCTGCATCGAGTCGCGCTTCGCCGACTTCGAAACGCTCGACCAGCTCGGCGAGGATCGCCGCCTCAACCTCCGCCGCCTCGATGCCCGCCACCTCGTCCTCGACGCTCCCCGCGGTGGCGGGCTCCCAGTCGATCCCCAAGGCCTCGTAGACCGGCACCAGGACCTCGCGCAGCCCGCCGCTGTCGGCGGCGACGACCACGCAGCCGACATGGGCGCCGCCCTTGATCAAGCGCTGGCCGATCCCGGCCAACTTCACGCGCCCGCCGGCGTTGACGCTGAACGCCCCCGGGCAGTACTCGCCGGGGACCTCGCCGATCCGCGCATCGACACCGAGACGGGCGAGGGCCGCCCGCACCAGCTCGGCCATCTCGGTGAACCGTGCTCGCGTGGCGCGGGCCGGGCTGGGGTCCCGGTGGGCGCGCGAGAGGTTCAGCGCCTGGCCGTTGTAGGCGGCGGCACGCCCTCCGGCGATCCGCTCGACCACGTCGTAGCCGGCTGCGCGCGACACCTCCACGGCGGAGCGGTAGCCAGGGCTGACCGCGTCGCGGCGTCCGAACGTGACCAGGCGGCCAGGTCGCCCGAGGCGCGCGGTTTCCGGCAGCTCGCCCGCCGCCACCCGCCGCAGGATCGCGCCTGACACCGCGGTGCCGTGGGCTGCGCCGCGCGGGCAGGCGTCGCGTATCAGCTGCAGGCCCGGATTCATCACCCGGCCGCCGTTACGCCTGAGCTAGTTGCAGTTGTCGCTTTGTCCATCGTCGCTGTGATGAGGATCACACAAGGCGTGGGGGACGGATGCCACCCTGCCGCGCCTACACGGAACAGGACCCCGGCAAGCGCCTATTGGGGGGCGCTCCATGAGAAATCGGCCGGGGCGAAGTCCGGACAGTCGCCCTTCTCCTGCACCGCAGTCGCGGTTCTGGGAGCCAGCGCGGCCGCGGCACGCCAAAGGGGCGTGCCCGACCGGGCATTTACGCATGAACGGAGGTGGTTATTCCGTGTCCAACAGATGGCGTTACCCAGCCGCGCTCGCGGTGGTGATCGGAATCTCGTTCCCGGCCCTGGCCTTTGCCGCCAACGGCTCCGGCCAGCCGGCGCCCGCCGGCGCCAAGCAGCGTTCGGCGCTGGTGCGGCCCCCCGGCGGCATTCTGATTCACCCGGCCAGGCAGTTCCGCAAGACGATCGACGTGCAGGTGAAGGCGATCAGGGTCGAGAAGCGCCGCAAGCACCGCAGCCGCTTCTCGCATCTGCCGGGTGGCATCTCGCGGTCGACGCTGAACGCGATCGCCGCCTGCGAGTCGGGCGGCGATCCGCACGCGATCTCGTCGGGCGGGACCTATCGCGGCAAGTACCAGTTCGACTACGGGACCTGGGCATCGGTCGGTGGTCACGGCGATCCCGCCAGGGCCTCCGAGGCCGAGCAGGACTACCGCGCGGCGCTGCTCTACGAGCGCAGCAGCTCCAGCCCCTGGCCGGTCTGCGGCTAGGGCGGCGGGACTGGAAGCGATCGTGCATTCTCGGCGGCAAGCTGTGTTGACCTGCGGGGCGGCAAAAGCCTTCCCTGGAGGTCTCGTGCGGCTCGGATCGAAGTACGTGCGGCGGCTACGCCGCCTGACACGCATGTGCCGGCGCGCAGCGCGCCGGCCAAGCACAACCGCCGTTGGCGCGGCTGCGTTGGCGTTGACCTTCTCCGCGAGCACGCTCGCGGGAGGGTCGACGACGCCCCGCGATGCGCATATAAAGCCGGCCGCCAAGCGCGTCAGCAGCATCGTCCAGGTCCCGCAGAGAGTCTTCCCGATGCGGGCTCGGCCCGAGTACGGCGATGGCCTCGACGCTGGCCGCGGCCACGAGGGTCAGGACCTGCTCGTCGCGGCCGGCACGCCGCTGTTCGCGGTCGCGGATACGGTCGTGCTGGAGACCGGCAACAGCGGCGGTCGCGGCAACTACATCTCGCTCTACGACCCGGCCTCCGATCGCACTTACAACTACTTTCACATGCTGGCACCGGCGCTCGCGCGGCAGGGCCAGCACCTACGGACGGGCCAGAGGGTGGGTAGGGTCGGCTGCACCGGGTCCTGCTGGGGCGATCACCTTCACTTCGAGCTGCGGGCGGGTCGCGATCCCTATGGGCCGGTGCTCAATCCGACGCCGTTCCTGCACCGGCTCGAGGATCGCCCGAATCCGCTCCGCTTCAGCTGGTTCTAGTCAGGCGGCGTCGTCGTCGGGGCCCGACAGCAGGGTCTCGCGGAACAGGCGCGCCTCCTCCTCGAACAGCGGGCCGAAGTCGCGCTCGCGGTCGAGCAGGATGCGTCGCTTGGTCTCCAGGGTCGCCTCGCGCGGGGCAGCCGCAACACCGGCAGCCAGCTCCAGCGCCCGATCGACCGCCTCGCCTTCGGGGACAACCTCGTTGACGACGCCGAGCCGCAGGGCCTCGGCCGCGTCGAACACGCGGCCGGTGAGCGTGATCTCCGCCGCCAGCGCCGGCCCCATCGCCGCCCGCGCCGAGGCGTAGGAGGGGGCGATGCCGCGCGGCAGCTCGGGGAAGCCGAATGTCGCCGGCTCGGCCGCGATCCGAACGTCGCACAGCAGCGCCAGCGCGAAGCCGCCGGCCAGCGCCGGGCCGTTGACCGCCGCGACCACCGGGCGGTGGCAGGAGCCGACCGCTTCGAAGGCGGCGGTCGAGGTTTCGACCAGGCGCTGCCTGTGGTCGCGGTCGCCGCCGAATTGGGTCACGTCCATTCCCGCGCAGAAGGCCGATCCGGCGCCGGTCAGCACGATGCAGCCGACGCCATCGTCCTCGCCGAGGTGGTCGAACGCCTCGCTGAGCTCGACCCGCAGGTCGATCGAGAGCGCGTTGCGCTTCTCGGGGCGCTGCAGCGTCACCAGCGCCACCTCGTCGCGGCGTTCGATCGAGAGCAGGCCCGCCATCGCGCGGATGTTGACGGGCGGCGACACAAAGTGTCGCCGCAGGGGTGAGTTGGGCGGCGACACACAGTGTCGTCGCAGATGCATGTCAGGCCGCGACGCGGCCGCAAGAGACGGTCAGGCGGCGAAGCCGCCGCAATTGATGCTATCCCGGCACCGAGCGAACCCGACCGAGGAGCGAGATGAAATCCCACACGACCTACCGGACCTTCAACACCGAGCAGCGGCGCGAGTGGATCAGGATCACCGAGGACGTGCAGGCGGCCGTCGACGAGGCGGGGGTCGAGGAGGGGATGGCGCTGGTCTCGGCGATGCACATCACCGCCGGCGTGTGGGTCAACGACGACGAGCCGGGGATACAGGAGGATGCTCTGGAGTGGCTCGACAAGCTGGCGCCGCCGAGCTGGAAGCCGCCATCCAACGAGGTCGCGAAGGAGCTGCTCCCTGACGGCGGCGACTACCGCCATCACCGCGGCGGCGAGGACAACGGCGACGCCCACCTGAAGAACCTGCTCGTCCACCAGCAGGCGATCCTTCCTGTCACCGAGGGCAAGCTCGACCTCGGGCCCTGGCAGCAGGTCTTCTACGCCGAGTTCGACGGGCGGCGCCCGAAGCGCCTGGTGATCAAGGTCATCGGGGAATGACGTACCGGCGGGCTGATCTTCCGAACTCGAAACTGCTCAGGGGCGAACTGGTCGAGCTGCCGCTCCAGGCAGTGCGGGCAGGAGCACTCGGGGACCGAGAGTCCGGTCTGCGGACAGGTCTGCGTGTGGGCCATAGGAACGGGTGCGACCGCGGCGCAGGCTAGCCGTACAGGCGGCGGGAAATCGTGCCTTCCGCCTGGGCGCACAGCCGGCGGCGGCCGGGACATCTGGGACGATGCGGCAAGCATGGGCAGCCCGCCCGATCGAGTCGAACAACCGTCCGCGAACGAGGAGCGCGTTCCCGCTCCCGAGGCGGCGGGTCCGGCCCGAAAGCCCCCGGCCGAGGCGGTCGCCGAGGCGCGGGTGCGAGCCCCGACGCGCGGCAACCGCAAGCTCGAGGCCTTCCTCGAAGCGGTCAACGCCGACGACCAGGTGCGGGCATGGTGGTACATGGCCCAGCTCCACGCCGAGCGGCTCGGCATGTCGGATCATTCCTGGGTGCACGTCCAGATCGTGCTCAACGTGTCGCTGCGGCTGCTGCGCCTGCTCGCCAAGGCCGGTGTAGAGCCGGCGATGGTCGCCGACCACGGGATGGGCCAGCGCGACGCCGAGGTCGTGGTCGCGGCGGGTTCGCTCTTTCACGACGTCGGCATGTCGATCCACCGCGCCGACCACGAGGCCTACAGCCTTTTCCTCGCCCAGGGCGCCTTGCAGCGGCTGCTCGACGAGGTCTACAAGGAACCGGCGCGCAGCATCGTCATCGCCGAGGCCTTGCACGCGATCATCGGCCATCGGCGGCGAGGCGAGCCGTACACGGTCGAGGCCGGGGTCGTGCGGGTTGCCGACGGACTCGATCTGGCGCAGGGGCGCTCGCGGCTGCCGATCGAGGCCGGCCAGGAGGGCATCCACTCGATCTCCGCTGCCGCGATCGACGAGGTGCGGATCTCGGCCGGCGAGGAGCGCCCGGTGCGGGTCGAGATCGAGATGAACAACTCGGCCGGCATCTTCCAGGTCGACGACCTGCTGGCGACGAAGCTTCGGGGCACGCCGCTGGAGGGCCAGGTCGAGGTCATCGCCGAGGTCAAGGGCGAGAGCGAGAAGCGCCTGTTGAGCGGCTTTCGTCTACCTAGCTGAGCCGCTCGAGGTCGTAGCGGCGCCGGTCCTTGCGGGCCTCGAGCCTGCCCTGAACGAACGAGAGGGTGATCACCAGGATCGGAAAGAAGGCGATTACGCCGAAGCAGAACAGCGTGATCGTCTTGTCGCCGACCCGTCCCGCGAGGCCGACGCCGTCGGCCGCCATCGCGGCCGGCGCCAGAGCGAGAGACAGCGCCAGCACTGCCGAAAGAACCGCGATCAGGCGCAGCGATCTCATGCCTGGGGGACTCTAACGAACCTTCCGCCCGCCGCAGCCGTAATCTCCGCTTGATTGCGGCGATCTTGAGCCGATCTTTAGTTGGGGGTCGAATAGTCTCTCGCGGCCGATGACCAAGAACCGAAAGCTGATCGTCCCGGCGATCCTCGTGGGCATTGTGCTGATCGTGATTGCGGTGGTCTATTTCGCGGAGCCCGCGCACTCCCTGCCGTCCTTCTTCCCCGGCCACGAGGCCGGATCGGACCACCATCACGCCAAGCACGGTTTGCTCGCCCTCATCCTCGGGCTCGGTTGTTTCGTCTTCGCCTGGTTTCAAACTGGGCCGGCCTCTCGATCGGTCTAAGTCGAGTCCTTGCACCCAATTTCCTATTTCCAGGCAATCGTCCTCGGCCTAGTCCAGGGAGCCGCCGAGCCATTCCCGATCTCCAGCCTCGGCCACGCCGTGATCCTGCCGCGGCTCTTCGGTTGGAACATCCACCAGAACGACTCCTTCTTCCTCACCTTCCTCGTCGCCACCCACGTGGCGACCGCCGTGGTCCTGTTCCTCTTCTTCCTGCGGGACTGGATGCGGATCTTCCGCGGCCTCGGTCGATCGCTTCGCGATCGCGAGATCAGGCCCGACGACCACGACGCTCGGCTGGGGTGGCTGCTGGTGGTGGGAACGATCCCCGCCGGGGCGATCGGGCTGGTGCTCGAGCACCCGCTGCGCAATCTGTTCGCGTCCGCTGCATCGGCCGCCGCCTTCCTGATGCTGAACGGGATCCTGCTGCTCGTCTTCGAGCGCTTACGTCGCCGGCCGCCGCGTCCCGGCGACTACCTCGGTGACTCGGACGCCCGGATCGCGAAGCTGAGCTGGCGCCAGGCGACCGCGGTCGGAACCGCTCAGGCCGCCGCCCTGGTGCCGGGGATCTCGCGTTCCGGGATCACGATGGGGGGCGGACTCGTCGTCGGGCTCTCGAACGAGGACGCGGCGCGCTACGCCTTCCTGTTGGCCACGCCGATCATCGGCGCCGCCGGGCTGCTGAAACTGCCGGACCTGTTCGGCCACCAGGGCGACGGCGTCCGTGGCCCCGCCCTGGTCGGGGCGCTCTGCGCCGCGCTCACGACCTACCTCGCGGTCAAGTTCCTGCTCAAGTACTTCGAGACCAACCGCCTGACGCCCTTCGGCGTCTACTGCTTCGCCGCCGGCTTCGTCTGCACGATCCTCTTCGCGCTCGGGGTTTGAGGCTCGCCCGCCAATAGGCTGCCGGCGTGGCGGTCGCCGTCGAAGAGCGTTTCGTCGATGCGCGGATCGGAGGACCGCGATTGGATGCCCGCGTCTCACGAGGACCGCTTCCGGGACTTGATCCCCTCCGCTCGGATCGTTCGCTGGGAGGGGATCGGGCACGCGCCCCACATCCAGGCCCCCTACCGGTTCGTCGAGCTGCTGAGCGAATTCCTCTCGGCCACAAAGGAAAGCGCGCGGCCCGGGGCAGGGATTGGGCCGCGCGCATCCGATGAGAGAGGAATCTCGTGAGGCGGCGCCATTCTGCCCCCCGGACACCCGGCCCCTGTGAAATTCCGGAGAAGCGGCTTTGCAAGACTTCGGCCGGAAACCCCCATTGACCGTGTGAAAGACCTGTTAACGCAGGGATATCCGTGCGTTCCCGCAGGCCCGAGCCCTACAATCCGGCCCGACTTGACGCCCAGGCCCGACTTGACGCCCAGGCCCGACTTGACGCCCAGCGCTCGTCCAATGACTCACTGCCGATGAGTTCACAGCCAGAGACCAACAGGCTTGCCGTGATCGACACCGATAGCGGCTTCATCAAGGTGCTCGCAAAGCGCCTCGAGGTCGCCGGGTGGAATCACCGCGTGCTCTCGACGCCGGTGCCGCCCGAGGAGCTGGTGGCGATGAAGCTGAACGCGGTGGTGATCGACATGGCGGTGCTCGGCCCCGAAGCCTGGGACTACCTGGAGCGGGTCTGCGGAATGCTCCCGGAGCTGGGCGTTGTCGTCTGCACCGGGCAGTCGACGGTCGCCCAACGGGTCCGTGCGCTGAGGCTGGGTGCCGACGACTGGGTCGGAAAGCCATGCCACCCGGAGGAGGTCATCGCGCGTCTCGAGGCGGTTGTGCGGCGTCGACGTCGCAGCCGCGTGCAATCGGATGTCGGGCCGTTGATCGCCGGCGAGCTGGAGATCCGTCCGGATCAGTTCCAGGCATTCGTCGGCGGGCGCAGCCTCGAGTTGACCCGCCGCGAATTCGAGCTGCTGCACCTTCTCGCCGAGGCCAAGGGCAACGTCCTGGAGCGCGAGGCGATCTACCAGAAGGTGTGGGGGTATTCGATGGCCCACGGCGATCGCTCGGTCGACGTCTTCGTGCGCAAGCTGCGCCAGAAGCTCGAGCGGGGGTCGTCTGGCTGGCGCTACATCCATACCCATTTCGGGATCGGCTACCGATTCGATCCCGAGACCTTGGCCGAGGGCGGCGAGATCGCGATGCCCGAAGTCAGCGCCTCCACCGTTCAGGAGGGCGACGGGCTGGCGGAGGAAGCCGCGATGCCGACCGCCGCCGAGCACGCCGCCGGCTGAAGCAAGCTTTAGCGGCGCTTTACAGCACGAATACACCGCGCTGGTGCGCGGCTCCTAGGCTCCGGCGGAATGGTCGAGCGAGCAATCAGGCAGGCACTCCGCAAGCTGGGGACGCGGGCCGATGTGCTCGGCGTCTGCCCGGTGTGCGGGAGACCGATCAGGTCCCGTCAGGATCGCGTCCGAGCCTGGCACGGCACCTACGCACACAACAGCTGCGCTTCCTACCAGCGCCGGCGCCGGGATTCACAACGCGTTCACGACTCGTTTACAGCGGCGTAACCGGACGCGGGCGCCGGCCGTGGATGCTCCCGGTGCATGTACGAGGACAAGGGCCGGACGCAGCGCTACAGGGCGGGCAGGTTGGAGGTCCGCCCCGATGAGCACGCGGCCCTGGTCGACGGTCGGCCCATCAGCCTGACGCTGCGCGAGCTTCAGCTGCTCACCGAGCTGGCCTCCAACGCCGAGCGGATCATGAGCCGCGAGGAGCTCTACGAGGCGGTGTGGGGGCGGCCGCCGCGCCGCTCCGATCGTTCCCTCGACGTCTACGTGAGCCGGCTGCGGGCCAAATTGGGCGACGCACTGCCGGAGCTGCGGCTGATCCACACGCACACCGGGATCGGCTATCGGTTCTCGCCCGACGGCGTCTGACCTATTCACATCTTTTTTACATTCCCGCTACAGGCGCGTAACAAGCTGCCACCTCACCGCTGAGAGTGTGCGGCCGGTTCATCCGAAGCAAGATCGACAAAAGGAGACTGTGTGACTTCGTCAAGACGTTTGGCAGCCCTAGCTCTCTCTGCGGTGCTGGCGGTGGGTCTTGCCGCCTGTGGTAGCAGCGGCAGCAGCGGTTCCTCCGGCGGCCCGATCACAGGGGCCGGCAGCACTTTCGTGGCGCCACTGATGTCCAAGTGGCAGTCGGACTACTCCTCGACGACGGGTGGCACGGTCACCTACGGTTCGATCGGCTCGGGTGGCGGAATCGACCAGATCACGAGCCGCACGGTCGACTTCGGCGCCTCCGACGCGCCGCTCAGCCCCGATCAGTTCAAGGCGGCCAAGGGCGTCATCCAGCTTCCCTGGTCCCTGGGCGCCGTGGTGCCTGCCTACAACCTGAAGGGCGCACCCGACGGTATCCACCTGACGGGTCCGGTCCTCGCCGACATGTATCTCGGCAAGGTCAAGACCTGGAACGACCCGGCGATCGCGAAGCTCAATCCGGGAATCAGCCTGCCGTCGACGAAGGTCACCCCCGTCTATCGCACCGACGGCTCGGGCGACACCTACGCGTTCACGGACTATCTCTCGCATGTGAGCCCGGAGTGGAAGTCGAAGGTTGGCACCAGCACTCAGGTCAAGTTCCCGACCGGCGTAGGGGGCGACGGCAGCGACGGCGTCGCGGGCGCGGTTTCCAAGACCGACGGCGGCGTCGGATACCTGACGATCTCGTATGTGGTCCCGAACGGGTTCAACTACGGGCTCCTGCAGAACGCCGCCGGCAACTACCCGAAGGCCACGATTCCGGCGATCAACGCCGCCGCGGCCACGGCGAAGTCGGTTCCACCGAGCGGCGTCTCGATCGTCGATCCGCCCGCGTCGGCGTCCGACGCATGGCCGGACTCGACGTTCACCTACGTGATCGTCCCGACCAGCACCTCGAAGGCCGCCGCGCTGAAGAAGTTCATCACCTACGCGATCGGCCCCGGTCAGGCATTTGCCTCGGACCTCGGCTACGGGGCCCTGCCCAAGCAGGTCGTCGCCGACGACAAGGCGGCGCTGAACAAGGTCGGCGGCTAGGGATTGGGACGTTCACGATGTGTGCAGGAGTTGACACCCGGGGCCGTCCTGTACGGCCCCGGGTGCCGTCCCGGTCCATCGTGAGCTCGGCGTGAGCACCCAGGGCTCGGCAGCGGCTACCTCATTCGGCCCAGTCTTGGGGGGCAAACGCCGAGGCGTAATCGACCGTTTCGGCGATCGGGGCCTGTACCTGATCACCCTGATTGCGGCATTGGGCTCCGTGGTCATCGTTGGAGGCCTCGCCTACAAGATCATCGATGAAGCCTCGAAGGCCATCTCGACGTTCGGCCTCGGCTTCCTGACGACCAGCAACTGGGACCCGGTGCACAATCAGTTCGGAGCTGCGGATTTCATCTACGGCACCGCGGTCAGCTCGCTCGGGGCGCTGCTGATCGCCACTCCACTCTCGATTGCGATCGCTTTGTTCCTGACCGAGTTGGCGCCGAGAGGCACGCGGACTCCGATCGGTACGTTGGTCGAGCTGTTGGCGGGAATCCCGAGCGTGATCCTGGGACTGTGGGGGATCCTCGTGATGGGACCCGTCATGCAGAGCACGATCGAGCCGGCGCTCCACTCGGTGCTTGGCTGGATCCCCGTGATCGGCAATTTGTTCGGTTCCAGCTATTCGCTCGTCGGCCTGCTGCCCGCGATCTTGATCCTCACGATCATGGCCGTGCCGATCGTCTCCAGCCTGACCAGGGAGATCTTTTCCACCGTGCCGGCAGCGACCAAGGAGGGGGCGCTCGCGCTTGGGGCAACGCGGTGGGAGATGATCAAGACCGTGGTGCTGCCCTATTCTCGGCCGGGAATCGTCGCCGCGGTCATGCTCGGGCTCGGCCGCGCGGTCGGGGAGGCGATCGCGGTCACCCAGGTGATCGGCGGAACCGCCGGGATCAACGCCAACATCTTCCAACCCGCCGACACGCTCGCCAGCCGAATCGCGGGTCAATACCAGGGGGCGGTTAGCCAGCTCCAGGTATCGTCGATCGCCTACCTGGCGGTGATCCTGTTCGTGCTGTCCCTGATCTTCAATGCCGTCGCGAGGCTGATCGTGCGGAGCTTCGAGCAGCGCACCGCCGGGGAGAGCTAGCCATGACGGAAGGGCAACCGGCACCCACGCACCCGCTGCTTGCCGGGAGCGAGAACCTGCGCCGCCGGCGCGCTGTCAACCGGGGAATGGAGATCAGCGCCTGGGTGGCTGCTCTGATCGCGGTCGCCATCTTGGCGCTCGTGATCACGAGCGTTGCCATTAAGGGGATCAGCTCGATTAGCCTCGACTTCTTCACCAAGAACACGGCAAACTTCGGCGGCGGCGGGATCGGCAATGCGATCATTGGCACCGGGGTCCTGGTGGGCCTGGCGACCCTGATGGCCGTGCCGGCAGGGATCCTGGTCGCTCTCTACACCAGCGAGTTCGCTGGTCAGAGGAGCGGGTTCGCGATTCGTTATGTGCTGGACATCCTGAACGGCGTGCCGACGATCGTCACCGGCATCTTCATCTTCGGGCTGTTGGTAGCCGGCCACCAGCAAAGTGGCTATGCGGGATCGATTGCGCTCGCGATCGTCATGCTGCCGCTGATCGCACGCTCCTGCCACGAGGTTCTCACGTTGGTCCCGGGCACCGTCAAGGAGGCGGGGCTGGCGCTGGGAGCGAGCCGGTGGAGGATGACCCTTACGGTCGTGGTGCCAACCGCGCTCAGCGGCATGATCACCGGTGCCCTGCTCGCCGTGGCCCGCGCCGCCGGTGAAACCGCGCCCCTCCTGTTCACGAACTCCGTGTTTGCCGACCTCGTGCAGACCGATCCGTCGCAGGCGGTTCCGAACATCCCGGTGACGATCTTCAAATACTCGGAGTCCCCCGACCCCACCAAGCATGCCCAGGCTTGGGGTGCCGCTTTGGTCCTGATCCTCTTCGTGCTATTGATCAGCGTCGTCGCGAGGACCTTTTCGGCCCGGAACCGAAGGCGCCTTGGCGCGGCGCGCTAATGACACGCGGACGCAAGGGAGCAGCGACTGATGAACGGCGAACAGGGTGACTTGAAGGTGGTCGAACCGGAAGAGAAGGCGTTGTCCCAACCCGCAGGGCAGGCTCAACCGACGACCCCGCCCCCCGAGGCACCGGAGATTGCCGAGGTCCCGGCGGGGATCGAGGAGATGCATGCCACGCGCCATGTGCGGCTGGAGGAGCTGAACGCCTACTACGGCGACAACCACGCGGTTCGTGACCTCAGCCTGGCCTTCGAGCCGGGCCACGTGACCGCGATCATTGGGCCGTCGGGCTGCGGCAAGTCGACCATGGTGCGCTGTGTGAACCGGATGCACGAGGAAATTCCTGGCGCTCGTGCTGAGGGCAGGGTGTTGCTCGACGAGATCGACCTCTACGGCCCCGGTGTGGATGTCGTGTCGGTGCGTCGTGCGATTGGCATGGTGTTTCAGAAACCGAATCCGTTCCCGACCATGTCGATCTCCGACAACGTCTCCGCTGGGCTCCGCTTCATCGGTACCAGCCGCGGCGAGATCGAGGAGCGTGTCCAGGACGCCCTGCAAGGGGCGGGTCTGTGGGAGGAGGCAAAAGACAGATTGGGCAAGCCGGGCGCCAGCCTCTCCGGCGGTCAACAGCAGCGGCTCTGCATCGCCCGGGCGCTGGCCGTGAACCCGGACGTGCTTCTGATGGACGAGCCTTGCTCGGCGCTCGATCCCGTGGCCACGCTCAAGATCGAGGAGCTCATCGGAGAGCTCAAGAGCCGGGTGACGATCGTGATCGTGACCCACAACATGCAGCAGGCCGCGCGGGTCGCCGACACGACCGCCTTCATGCTCAACGGCGAGATGGTCGAGGTCGATGAGACTGAGAAGATGTTCACCAACCCCAGCGACGACCGCACCGAGCAGTACGTGACCGGGAAGTTCGGCTGATGCACGAGCAGACGCGTGTCCAATACAGGGAGGACCTTGCGACGCTCGAGCGGCATGGCCTCGAGGGCCTGGACATGGTCGTGACGGCGCTCGACCGCACCCTCGAGGCGGCCCAGCACGCCGACATCGAGCTGGCCGAGCTTGTTATCGCCGACGACGATCGGATCGACGGTCGCTATCTGGAGGTGCACCAGGAGCTGATCACGATGCTCGCCACCCAGTCCCCGGTTGCGACTGACCTGCGCCTGATATCGGCGCTTCTGCACGTGATCCACAGCATCGAGCGGATGGGCGACCAGTGCGTGAACATCGCCAAGCTGATCCCGATCACCGGCAACGAGCCGCCAGCCGAGGAGGAGATGCAGAAGCGGATCTTGTCGATGGGCAAGCAGTGCCGGGCGCTGATCGACCAGGCCAAGCGCTCATTCGCCGACCGCGACATCGCGATGGCGCGCGACCTCGTGCGCCAGGACGACGTGGTCGACCACCTCAATCGCGAGTGCTTTCAGATCGCGATCGAGATCGGCGACGACCCCGACCGGCGCGAATGGGCGATGACGATGCTGCTCGCTGCCCGCTCGCTGGAGCGGATCGGCGACAACGCCGTCGACATCGGCGAGCAGGTCGCCTACGTGGTCACCGGCCTGTTCCGGGAGTTCGAGGACGCCTCGCATCCCGGTGAGGTCGCGACCGTCGAAGCGCAGCACTAGTCGCTCAGGCCAGCGCTACCGCTGTGCTGCTGGCGCCGAGAGCGTCAAAGGCCAGCCGTCGCAGATCTTCCGGCGTGCCGCGTTGCGGGGGGTGGACCTCGAGCATCAGCGGCGCCGCGTGGCGGCGGAGCCGCTCGGCGAGGTCGGGCCAAGGGAGGGTGCCGCGGCCGGGGGGGAGGTGGAGGTCGAGTCGCAGCGGATCGAGCTCCACCGCCGCGGCGGCGCCGCGGCGGGCACCGAGGTTGTCGTGCAGATGGAAGATCGAGACGCTGTCGAGGACCGGCTCGATCAGCTGCCCGACGTCGGCGTGGCGAAGGTCGCTGACGATGTGGGCGTGACCGAGGTCGAGGCAGAGCCCCAGGGCCGGTGACGAGATCCTGTGCACGAGCGAGCGCAGCACCATCGGCGAATGGCAGAGGCGCTCCGGCCCAGGGTAGAGCGGGGCGAGATTCTCGAGCGCGACGGTGGTCCCCAGTCCCTCGGCGCGGGCGGCAAGGCGCCCCAGGGAACGGGTCTCGGCCAGTTGCTGGTCCTGGCTCTCGAGCTCGTCGGGCAGGTTGCGGGCGTGGTAGACGACGATGCCCGCCCCGATCTCGGCCGCGTAGTTGAGCGCCCCTTCGAGCGTGCGGTCGGCGTCGGGAGAGCCGACCCGCAGCTCTGCGGGCGCGTGGATCACGGCCTCCAGGCCGGTGGTGGCGAGGGTAGCCGCCGCCGCGCGACCATGGGCGAGGCATTCGCGTGGGCTCGAGAGGATCTCTGCGGGAGGTGAGGGAACCTGCGCCCACGCGAAGCCGCCCGCTTCGAAGCCCTTCAGCAGTGACGCCGCGGGCCACCATCCATAGGGGACGTTGAGACCGAGGCGGCCTTCGAGGGAATTCGAACTCACTTATGCGCATTTTCCGGGGGCTTTCGGAAATCGGGTGAAGAGCGGGTGAAGCACCTGTAAACAACCTGTTTACGAGTTCGCGCACCCGGACGGGGCATCCGTTTCTTCTGCGAACATGGGATCTCCTCGCTAGATGCTCTGCGCCGCGATCGATATCGGGTCCAACACCACGCGCCTGCTCGTCGCCGAGCCGCGTGAAGGCCAGCTCAACAAGGTCATGGAGCAGCGCGCCTACACGCGGATCGGCAAGTCGACGACCAAGGACGGCTCGATCACGCAGCCGATGATCCACGAGGTTGGAGAGGTCGTCGCCACCCAGGTGCGCCTGGCCGAGGAGCTGGGCGCCGAGGTGATCAAGGCGGTGGCGACGGCGGCGATTCGCGAGGCACGAAACCGCGACGAGGTCGTACAGGCGATCAACGAGGTATCGGGCATCGAGGTCGAGGTGCTCGACGAGGAGGAGGAAGGCCGCTTGGCCTTTCTCGGCGCCACCAAGACGCTTGGACATCCGGCCGAGGGCCGGGTCGCCGTCGTCGACGTCGGCGGTGGCTCCAGCGAGATCGTGCTCGGCAGCGTCGCCGGGGGCGCCGACGAGGTGCTCTCCTTCAAGATCGGCTCCGGCATGCTCGCGGAGGAGCTGTTGCAGAGCGATCCCCCTTCGGCGGCCGAGCTGCGGGAGGTGCGCGAGCGCATCAACGAGTTCTTCGACGGCCTCGAGGTCGAGCATCCCGACCAGGCGGTGGCGGTGGGGGGCAGCGCCACCTCGATGCGGCGGCTGGTCGGCGCCGTGCTCGAGTACGAGACGCTCGAACGCGGGGTGCGGGTGCTTGCGAGCGATCCGATCGACGAGGTGGCGCGGCGCTTCGAGCTCGACCCCCGACGGGTGCGAATCCTGCCCACCGGGGTTCTGTTGCTGGAGAAGATCTCGCAGCTGCTCGGGCAGCCGCTTCAGATCGGCAAGGGCGGTTTGCGCGAGGGCGTGATCCTCGACCTGCTCAACGGCAGCGTCGACAACGGATCGCCCGAAAAGCTGGCTGCCTGAAAACAGGCGTCGTCCTGACATAGCCTTAGGCAATGGCGAAAGCCCGTGACGTGCTGGGCCTGCGCTGCGATGACCCCTTCGGGGCCGTGGCCGCCCAAGTGGTTAGCGCGAGAGCCGACGAGTTGCTCGAGCACTCCGAGGGCGCTCTCAGCACCACCGACATCGAGCAGCTTCACGACATGCGGGTCGCCAGCCGCCGGCTGCGGGCGGCGATGGAGGTGTTCGAGCCATGCTTTCCGCGCAAGCGCTTCCGGGCCGCGTTGAACGAGGTGAAGGCGATCGCCGACGCGCTCGGCGAGCGTCGCGACCGCGATGTTTCGATCATCGCCCTGGAGAGGTTTGGTGCGGCCCTGGCGGCGCCGGACCGCCACGGCGTCGCGGCGATGATCGACCAGCTGCGCGAGGAGCAGTCGCTGGCGAACGAGCGCCTTGCCCCGTATGTCGACAAACGTCGCCTCAAGGACCTGCGGGAGCGCATCGAGGGTCTGGTCGCGGTAGCGGATCGGAGGGCCGCTTGAAGGCCCGCAAGGTCCGCAAGCTCGATCCGGCGGCACCGCTGGATCGCAACGCGGCCAAGATTGTCCGTACGCGGCTCGACGAGCTGCGCTCGTTCGTTCCCGAGGCGCTGCAACCGAATGCGACCGAGGCCCAGCACAACATGCGCATCGCCGCGAAGCGGCTGCGCTATGTGCTCGAGGTGACCGGCTTCTGCTTCGGGTCGCCTGCCCAGACCGCGCGTCGCCGCGCCCGCGACCTTCAGGACCTGCTCGGCGAGATGCACGACTGCGACGTGATGCTGCCGCGAGTTCAAGCCGAGATCGAGCGGCTGCGCGGAGAGGACGCGCGCGCCGTGCTGCTGCGGGCTGGCGACGCCGACGACCTCGACCCCGGGCTGGTCGCCCAGGCCCCCAACCGCACCATCTACCGGGGCCTGGAGTTGCTGGCCGTCCACCTGCGCGCCCGCCGCGCCCTGCTCTTCGAGCGCTTCCGCCAGCTCTGGCAGGCGGAGGTCAGCAAGGGAACCTGGGCCAAGCTCGAGCGCGCCCTCGACGAGCAGCTGAACCGCAAGAAGAAGCGCAAGAAGGAGCAGAAGTCGCCACCGCCACAAGAGGCCGAGCCGGCCCTGCCGGAGACCATCCGCGAACGGTCACGCAGCGCGAGCTGAACCGGGCGCTGCTGGCGCCCAAGGCCTGCTGGAGCGCTCGTAGGCACGGATTCACCGCAGCTTCACCAGCAGTTCCCTGACTGTTAACGAAATATGCCCGATGTGCAGGGAATATGCGGTCGACCGAATCAAACCGCTAAAGGGAGACACCGATGATCTCTGCGACCTCGAAGGTCGACATGCATTGCCACTCGACCGCTTCTGAGCGCTCCAAGCTCGGGGTTCAGCGCTCACTTGGATTGCCGGAGTGCGCCACGCCCCCGCAGGAGGTTTACGAGCTTGCGAAGCGGCGCGGGATGGACTTCGTGACGATCACCGATCACGACTCGATCGACGGCTGCATGGAGCTCGCCGATCGACCCGACTGCTTCATCTCCGAAGAGCTGACCGCCTGGTTCCCCGGCGAGCCGCGGGCCGTTCACATCCTCTGCTACGGGATCACGCCGGAGGACCACGACTGGCTGCAGGCCCACTCCGGCGACCTCGAGTCCTGCGCCGCCTACCTTCAGGAGCGGGAGATCACCTGCGCTCTCGCCCATCCCTTCTACTCGGTCGAGCAGCCGCTCGGCCACCGCCATCGGCGCCGGCTGGCGGAGCTGTTCGGGATCTGGGAGGTCCGCAACGGCGCGCGGGCACCGGAGCTGAACATGCCTGCCGCTCTCTACATCGACACGCATGGCGGAACCGGAATCGGCGGCTCCGACGATCACGCCGGAGTCGACGTCGGCCGCACCTTCACCGAGACGCCTCTCGCGGGGCGGCCGCAAGAGTTTCTACGTCTCGTGTGGAGCGGAGAAGCGGCCGCGCAGGGCGATCAGGGAAGCGCCGCCAAATGGGCGCACTCGGCGATCGCGCTCGGAGTCCGCGCCTTCGATGTTCCAACCGGTAGCGGGGACGCCGCTGAGGCTGGGATCGAGCCCCGAGGAACGAGGAACGAGGAACGAGGGACAAGCGCGTCGCTCGATCCTTCCTCCGTCCTCAGAATCGCCGAACGCGTCCTGCGCGAGGGCGGCGACCGCCGGGGCGCCGACAGCATCGATCTCGGGCCCGACCACGCCCGAGCGTTGGTCGACGCGTGGCTGGTCTCGATGGACATGCCGACCGACGGCCGCGAGCTGATCGCCCACATGCAGGCGGACGACTTCAGCCATGGCGAGCTGGCCCGGCGGGCGCGGCGCATCCACGAGCGGGCCCTGGGTGAGGCCGTCTCGTCGGGCGCCGAGGCGGTTCGCGGCGGCGAGTACGCGGCCGCCGCCGGACAGCTGTTCGCGGCCTGCCTGCCGATCATTCCCTACGTGCCCGCGGCCGCCTTTCTCGCCTCCGAGAAGGCGAGGCTGGTGGACCGCGACGGCCAGCCGCCGCGGGTCGCGATCGTCGCCGACGGGATCGGGGCGATGCACGGGGTCACCCACACCCTCGAGCAGATCCGCGAGCGCGGCGTGCCCGGGTTCGAGGTCGAGGTGATCGGCACCGACCCACGCGTGGACCGCCGCCTGCCGGCCGCCGCCGAGGTCGAGGTTCCCTACTACGAGGGACTGACGATCGGCTTCCCGGACCTGCCGGCGGTCGTCGAGGCGCTCGCGGAGGGCCGCTACGACGCGGTGCACGTGACGTCACCGGGTCCCTCCTGCATCGCGGCTGGGCTGATCGCCAGGATCATGGGGCTGCCGATCGTCGGCAGCCACCACACCGACTTCACCTCCTATGCGGCGCTTCGCACCGGCGATCCGGCGCTCGCGCAGGGGGTAGCCCTGGGCCTCGGAGTCCTCTTTCGCGCCTGCGCCCGCGTGCTCTCGCCAGGTCCTGCCGCCGACCGTGGGCTCGCCGAGCTGGGCGTCGATCCGCAGAGGATCGGACGCTGGCGGCGCGGCGTCGACACCGTGCGCTTCAGTCCCTCCAAGCGCGACCCTTCAGAGCTGTCCGGATCGATGCGGGTGCTCTACGCCGGCCGCCTGACGAAGGAGAAGGGCGTCGACCTGCTCGCCGAGTCCTTCCTGCGGGCGCGAAGGTTCAACCCCAATCTGCACCTACTGCTGGCCGGTGGCGGTCCTGAGGAGCCGGAGCTGCGTGCCCGCCTCGGCGAGCACGCGACCTTCCTCGGCTGGCTGCATGGCGAGGAGCTAGCCCGCGTCTACGCGAGCGCCGACCTGTTTCTCTTCTGTAGCCGCACCGACACCTACGGACAGGCGATCGTCGAGGCGCAGGCGAGCGGGATACCGGTCGTCGCCGTCGACGAGGGCGGCCCCGCATCGCTGATCGAGGATCGCGTGACGGGGTTGCTCTGCCCGGCCGATTCCGAGCGCCTCGCGGGCGCGGTCCTGCTGCTGGCAGGCTCGCTGCCGATGCGCCGCCGCATCGCCACCGCCGCCCTCGCGGCCGCCCGCACCCGTCCGTGGGAGACCGCCATGGAGGAGCTTGCCGCTGGCTATGGCCGGGCCCTGCGGCCCGCCTTCGATGCCCCGGGCCGGGGAGCCCTGGCGCGTGTCGCCTGAGCGACCCAGCCGGCACGGCGGGCCGAAGGCCAACTTCCATGCAGCGTTTCCGTTTGCCGGTCCGGCTGCCGACGCCTAGCTACGATGGTGTCACCTCTTCCGGGGGACCGGGACCGGGACGAGGAGGCCGAGCCGATGCTCGAAGAGACCGCCCAGCACAAACTCCGCAAGCTGCCCGCGCCACCGCGGCAGCCAGAAGCCGACCTCGAGGATCCCTCGCTGTACTTCAACCGCGAGCTCTCCTGGCTCGACTTCAACGCCCGCGTGCTCGAGCTCACCGAGGACTCCTCGGTGCCGCTGCTCGAGCGGCTCTTCTTCTGCTCGATCTACTCGTCCAACCTCGATGAGTTCTTCATGGTCAGGGTTGCGGGCCTCACCGATCAGGCGGAGGCGGGAATCGACGCTCGCGGGCCGGACGGCCTCAGCCCCCACGACCAGCTCGACGCGATCGCCGGCCGGGTCACCCAGCTCGACCGGCGCCAGCAGGCCTGCTTCCAGGGCACCCTGCGCCCGGCGCTCGCCGAGCACGGCATCCGCATCGTCAGCCTCGACTCGGCGTCGGAGGAGGAGCGGCAGGAGATCCAGACGCTATTCCACGACCAGGTCTTCCCGGCGCTGACGCCGCTGGTGATCGGGCTCGGGCGACCCTTCCCGTACATCTCGAACCTCTCGCTGAGCCTCGCGGTGCTCCTGCGCGACCCTGAGACCGAGACCGAGGTGATCGCACGGGTCAAGGTGCCGAAGGAGCTGCTGCGCCGCTTCCTGACGATTGGCGACGGCTCCACATTCGTTCCCCTCGAGGAGGTGATCGCCCACAACCTCGACGCCCTGTTCCCGGGCACGCAGGTCGTCGACTACGGGTATTTCAAGGTCACCCGCGACGCCGACTTCACCGTCTCCGACGAGGCCGACGACCTGCTCCTCGCGGTCCAGGACGAGCTGCGGCGGAGGCGCTTCGGCGAGGTCCTGCGGCTCGAGATCTCGTCGGGGATGAACCCGAAGCTGCGCGCCCAGCTCACCGATGCCCTGCGCATAGAGGACCGCGAGGTTTACGAGAGCGACGGTCTGCTCGACCTCGCTGACGTCAAGGACATCGTCCAGGGAAGCAGCGGCCACGCCGAGCTGCGCTTCCCGCCCTGGACCCCCGTGACCCAACCGCGCCTCCAGGGCGAGGACGGCGACACGGTGGACATGTTCGGGGTGATCCGCCAGGGCGACGTGCTGGTCCACCATCCATACGACTCGTTCTCGACCTCGGTCGAACGATTCGTCGAGCAGGCGGCGGGAGACCCCGACGTGCTGGCGATCAAGATGACGGTCTACCGGACCAGCGACGACTCGCCCCTCGTGCCGGCGCTGATCAGGGCCTCGGAGCGCGGCAAGCAGGCGGTCTGCATGGTGGAGCTGAAGGCGCGCTTCGACGAGGAAGCCAACATCGGGTGGGCGAAGTCGATGGAGGAGGCCGGCGTGCACGTCGTCTACGGCATCCCGGGGCTGAAGACCCACACCAAGGCTGTGCTGGTCGCCCGTCGGGAGGGCGACAGGGTGCGTCACTACGTGCACGTGGGCACCGGCAACTACAACCCGACCACCGCGCGTCTCTACACCGACCTCGGCCTTTTCACCGCCGACGCCGAAATCGGCTCTGACGTCGCCGAGATGTTCAACTTCATCACCGGCTACGGGCGCCCGGCCGACTACCGCAAGGTGCTGGTCTCACCGACCACGATGCGCAAGCGCATCAACGAGGAGATCGAGCAGACGATCGAGGCCAAGCGACGCGGAGAGCCGGCACGGATCGCGATGAAGATGAACGCTCTCGTCGACGCTCGCAAGATTCAGGCCCTTTACCGGGCCTCGCAGGCGGGCGTCCGGGTCGACCTCAACATTCGCGGGATTTCATGCCTGCGACCCGGGATCCCCGGCGTATCGGAGAACATCTTCGTCAACTCCGTGGTCGGGCGGTTCCTCGAGCACTCGCGTATCTATGCCTTTCAGCGCGGCGCCGAGACCCGTGTCTACATGGGGTCGGCCGACCTGATGCCGCGCAACCTCGACCACCGCATCGAGCTTGTCGCGCCGATCGAAGACCCGGCGCTGCGCGATGAGGTGGTCGACATCGTCGAGCGCTCCCTGGCCGACAACACGAACGCCTGGACGCTTGGTGCGGATGGCCGCTGGACGCGCCGCCAGCCGGGCGCCGAGCCGCCCCGCAACCTGCAGGCCGAGCTTCGTGAATGGCATGAGGCAAGGGCCGCGGAGCATCTAGCCGCTAGCACCGAGTAGCTTTCTGCGGTGGCTCGCCTCTCGCTCCTCCCTCGCGACCGCACCTTCTTCGATCTCTTCATCGAAGCCGGGCACAACACGCTTCGCACCGTCCAGCTGCTCGACGAGATGATGGGCAAATGGCCCGAGGACGGCGGCCTCGCGCGCGAAATCCTCAAGGCCGAGCAGGAGGGCGACCGGATCACCCACGACATCGTCCAGCGGCTCAACTCGACCTTCGTCACCCCGATCGATCGCGAGGACATCTACGGGCTCGCCACCCAGATGGACGACATCGTCGACTACACCGAGGAGGTCGCCGACTTCATGGGCCTCTACAGCATTGAAGCGCCGATGGACCAGGCGCTGGGGCTGGCCGAGGTGCTGGTGAAGTCGTGCGAGCAGCTCTACGGGCTGCTGCAGAACCTGCGCGGCTTCAAGGACCTGGACCACTACTGGATCGAGATCCACCGCCTGGAAAACGACGGTGACCGGATCTACCGCGACGCGGTGGCCTCACTGTTCTCGAACGGGATCGATCCGATGGTGGTGATCCGCTGGCGGGACCTATTCCTGAGGCTCGAGCGTGCGATCGACGCAACCGAAACTTCGGCGTCCATCATCGAAGGCATCGTGATCAAGAACAGCTAGTGGTCGCCTGGCGTGCATAGCGACCTCGTCCTGGTCATCGTCGTCGCCACGGCGCTGGCCTTCGATTTCACCAACGGCTTCCACGACACCGCCAACGTGGTCGCCACCTCGATCTCGACCGGCGCCGCCGCGCCGCGGGTCGCGATCGCCTTCGCCTCGCTGCTGAACTTCGCCGGCGCGTTCATCTCGCTCGCGGTCGCTGCGACGATTGCCAACGACGTGGTCGACGCCGAGGCGATCGATTCACTGAACATCATCTTCGCGGGGCTGATCGGCGCCATCGCCTGGAACCTGGTCACCTGGTACTTCGGGCTTCCTTCGTCAAGCTCACACGCCCTGATCGGCGGGGTCGTCGGCTCGACGGTGGCGGCGGTTGGGACCGGTGCGGTGATCGCCGACGGGCTCGTCGGCAAGGTGCTGATCCCGGCCGTGATCGCGCCGATCCTCGCCTTTCTGGTCGCCGGGATCGCGATTGGCTTCGCGTATCGGATCGTCGGCCGTTTGCGACCCGGCCCCGTAACCCGCGGGTTTCGCTTCGGGCAGGTGATCTCGGGCGGAATGCTGGCCCTCGCCCACGGAACCAACGACGCCCAGAAGACGATGGGAGTGATCACACTGGCGCTGATCGCCAACGGCAATCTCAGCAGCGACGCGGGCACGCCGTTCTGGGTCGTGATCTCCGCCGCGACGGCGATCGCACTCGGCACCTACGTGGGCGGCTGGCGGATCATCCGCACCACCGGCACCCGGATCATCAAGATGGACACGGCCCAGGGCTTCGCGTCCCAGGGCTCGGGGGCGGCCGTGATCCTCGCCTCGACCCACTTCGGCTTCCCGCTCTCGACCACGCACGTGATCAACGGCGGCGTGATGGGAGCGGGCGCCGGCAAGCGGGTCTCGGCGGTGCGCTGGGGCGTCGCCGGAAACATTGTTTTCGCCTGGCTTCTGACCCTGCCCGCCGCGGCGGCGATTGGCGCCGCGGTGTACGGCTGCACACGGATCTTTGGCACGGGGGCGCTCGGCCCGGTGCTGGTCTCTTTGATGGCGATCTCGCTGGTCGCCGCGGCCGTCGGTCGCCGCTCTCAACAGGGTTCTCCGGTACCGGCCTCCTGATCATGCTCGCGGCCATCGTCGAGACCAAAAACCTGCTCGAGACGATTGCGGCTGCGCTGATCGCCGGGGTGGGGCTGACGATCGTCTTCTCGATCGCCGTCTACGGGGTGACTCGATTCGCGGACCTGAGCCGAGACGAGCGGCCGATCGCCGCCACCGCGGCGATCGTGACCGCCGTGGTCGCTTTTGCGGCATGCGTGGCGGCGGTCGTGGTCGGGATCGTCGTGATGACCAAGAAGTAAACGGGCAGCTGCTCTGCTCTCGCGTCCGCGCTGCTCGGCCGCCGTACAATCGGGGCATGCGGCAAGTGCGCAACGTCGCGATCATCGCGCTGATCGCAGCGCTGGTCGCCTTCGCCCCCGGCGGCGGCAACGGAATCACGACGGTGCTGACGGCGCTGACGATGGCCTTTCTGGTCGTCATCGTCGCCTTCGCCTACGGCATCTACCGCGAGAACCAGCTCACGCTGACGGCGCTCAGCGACGCCAGGCGGGCGATCCTGTTCGCGGCTCTGGGCCTGATCGCGCTGCTGATCGCCGGCACCGACAAGTTCTTCGCCTCCGGGGGCGGGACGCTGGCCTGGGTGCTGCTTCTGGGCGTGTCGGTGGCCGCGATCTGGCGCATCTGGCTCGAGGCGAACACCTACTGAATCACTCGTCTAGCCGCCTGGCGCACAACTAGGCACATCGCACGCGTCACCCGCGCGCCCGAGCGTGTGAGCGTCGGCGCATGCACAGGCGGTCACTGAGGAGGTCCTTCGGTCGCGAGGGTGGGTCGGCGTCGGTGGAGCTGGTCACGACGCTTCCGTTCCTCGGCCTGGCGCTGCTGGTCGCGGCACAGATCGCGATCGCCGGCGCGGCGCTCTGGGCCGCGGCGATCTCCGCCCGGGCTGGCGCCAGGGCGGTCGCGGTCGGCGGCGAGCCGGCCCCGGCCGCAAGGCGGGCCCTGCCCCTGCCGCTGCGGGACGGCGCCAAGGTGAGCGACCGCGACGGGGTGGAGGTGCGGGTGCGGGTGCCGGAACTGGTGCCCGGCCTGCCGCATCTGGCGGTGGGCGCGCGCTCCTCCCTGGAGGAGGGCGATGGCGCCGGGAGCTGACCACGTCCAACCCGGCTCGCAGCGCGGTCAGGCGACCGTCGAGCTGATCGCCGGCCTTCCCGCTCTACTGCTCGCCGCGTTCCTGGCGCTTCAGCTCCTCGCCGCCGGCTTCGCCGTCACCCTCGCCGATGGCGCCGCCGAGGCCGGGGCGGTCGCCCTGGCGTCGGGCCGCGACGCCGTCCCCGCCGCCCGTGATGCGTTGCCCGGGTGGGCGCGCGATCGCTCCTCGGTGAAGGTCGACGGGGGCCGGGTCACGGTGCAGGTTCGGCCGCCCCCTCCGCTCGGTTTCCTCTCCGACCGCATCGCGCTGCGATCCTCGGCATGGGTTCGAAGACCGGGCTGAGACGGCTCGAGGCGATGGCCGGACCGCCGGCCGTGATGCTCGTCACGGCGGCCGGCGCCGCCCGCGGATCCGACACGCTGGCCGCGGCGCTTGCCACCTGTGCGGCGGGGGAGCGTCGGGCCACGCTGCTGGTCGAGGTCGGCGGCGGATCGCGTTCGCGGCGGCCCACCCTGCTCGCCTCGCCCGCCGCGCGGCGCTGCGAGGCGGAGCTTCGCGCAGCCGGCGTCGACGTCGCCGCTCGCGGGTTGATCTGCCAACTCGCCGCCGGCCCGGAAGCGGACGGGCTCGACTTGGCGGCGCGGGCGATTGCGCTTGTCGGGGACCGCGCCGCCTGCGTCATCCACCTGGAAGCCGCGCTTTGGCATCGGGCGCTGGAGCATCCTGGGATCCCGGCGCGGGCCGCGGTCATCCGTGCCGATCTGCCGCCCGATCGGTCGCTCGCGGCCCTCGCCGTGCGCGATCTGCGGGCGCGAGGGCTATCGGTGCGGGTGGCGGGGCGTCCGGTCGCTTGGGCCGCGGGGCGGCGGGCGCTGGCCGGGGTACGGATCGGCGGCGGCGACGAGACGCGGCTGCGGCGCTGGACGGCGAGCCTGTTGGGTGCGCCTGGTCCTCCAACCGCAGCGCGACCGAAGTCGCCTGGCCCCCTGCCGGCCGCGGCGGGCCAGGCGCTGCCGGCGGTCATGGGGGGTGTGGCGATCCTGCTGATCGCGGCGCTGGCGCTGGTATCGATCGCCGGGGCGCTGACCGGCAAGGGCCGCCTGCAGCGCGCCGCCGATCTGGCGGCGCTCTCGGGAGCCCGCTCGATGCGCGACCAGTTGCCGCGCCTGACCGCGCCGCCGCGGCTTCCCAACGGCGCCCCAAACCCGGCCCATATCGCTCGAGCGGCCTATCTGGCCGGCGCTCGCGACGCTGCTCTCGACGCGGCGCGCGCCAACGGCGCCGATCCGCGGCGGCTGCGGATCGGCTTTCCCGACGCCGGTGCCTTCCCGCCGCTGCGCATAAAGGTGAGCTTGGTCGCCGAGCTGCGGACGCCGGGCGGCCAGCCGGGCGGGCCCGGCCGCGACCGGGTCGCCGCCTATGCGGTAGCCGAGGCTGCGGCACCGACCGGCGGGGAGGGGGAGATGCCGGCGCAGGCCAGCGGCGGCGGCTATTCGGGCCCGCTCGTCTACCGCGACGGCGAGGGGATGCGTCCCGACGTCGCGGAAGCCTTCGATCGCATGGCGGCGGCCGCCAGGCGGGCAGGAATCGCGCTGATCGTCGTCTCGGGCTTTCGCTCCGACGCCGAGCAGGCGCAGCTCTTCGCCCAGCACCCCGATCCGACCTGGGTGGCGCCGCCTGGGCACTCGTTGCACCGCTGCGCCACCGAGCTCGACCTCGGGCCTTCGTCGGCCTATGGATGGCTCTACACCAACGCCCATCGCTTCGGTTTCGCGAAGAGATACAGCTGGGAGCCCTGGCACTACGGTTACATCGCCGGCCCGCCGCCGTGCTCGGCCGCCGGCGAGAACGGTGGTCTCGGGACGGCCGCGAGCGGCGGCGAGTTGGGGGGCGGCCCCTCCCAGAGCCTGCCCGCGTTCGTTCCGGCCCGCTTCCGCGACCCGCTGCTGCGCTCGGCCGCGCGCTGGAACGTCTCCGCCGCCCTGCTGGCGGCGCAGTTGATGGCCGAGTCGGGCTTCGACCCCTACGCCGTCTCGCCTGCCGGGGCGCAGGGAATCGCCCAGTTCATGCCCGGCACCGCCGCCTCATACGGGCTCAGCGACCCGTTCGATCCCGAGGCCGCGATCGACGCCCAGGCGCGGATGATGTCCGGGCTGCTGCGCCATTTCGGCTCCGTGCGGCTGGCGCTCGCCGCCTACAACGCCGGCTCGGGCGCGGTGGACGCCTGTCACTGCGTGCCCTCGATCCCGGAGACCGTCGCCTACGTCGCCCGCATCCTCGCCCTGCTCGACGGCTCCGGGGCGCTGCTGTCGCCGCCGTTCGAGGTCCGTCTGGTTGCTTGAGCAGGCGTGCTGAAGCTAGTGCCTATGTCGCCGCGGGCGTCCCACGCGCTTGCACTTCGAGAACCGCGACGTGTTGGAGGTCGAGACGCGGGTCGCGGTCGCGGTCACGCCTCGGCGGAACCCAAGCCGGGCCACTCGCAGCGACCAGTGACGATGGGAGACCAGACGGTGGCCGAGCAACCTCTTTCCTTCGGGATCTCCACACCTGGGGCTCACGAAGACCTCGACTCGAGTCTTGTGGCGGGCAACGGTGCCCGTGATCCTCGTCGACCGCCTGCGGCTGACCACCGAGGTGATCCTTGGCGCCGGCTTATCGGCATTGCCGCCGTTGGTGAGGGTGATGCCGACCTTGGCGCTGTTCGAGTAGATCGAGTTGGAGAGGATCGCGTTGCGGGTCGACGAGCCGCCGTCGACCTGGACGCCGACGCCTCCCACCAGCCCACTGCCGTTCTTGCCGGCGCCCGCGTTGAAGGCGATCGTGTTGCCCGCTCCCGGCACCGTGCCGCCGATCGTGTTCCCGATCGAGTTGTTGAAGACTAGAACGCCGCCGAGCCCGTTGGGAAGCGCGCGGCCGGCGGCGTCTGAGTCCGACGGAGTTTCCTTCGACCAGGTTGGCGTTCGAGCCGCTGGCACCGATGACGACCCCACGGTTCCGGTTGCCGGAGATCACGTTGCGCGCCTCCGGCGTCGTGCCGCCGACGACATTGCTTGGCGAACCGCCGCCGAGGCCGACTCCTTTCAGGTTGCCGATCGAGGCGTTGCCGGCGGCGTTGGTGCCGAAGTAGTTGCCCTCGATCACGTTCGAGCCGGCGGCGGTGACGTCGACTCCCGCCTGTCCGTTGCCAGAGCTCACGTTGCCTGCGCCGGGCACGATGCCGCCGACCGTGTTGCCGTCTGCGCCGTTCACGACCAGGATCCCGTCGGTGCTGTTGCCGATCGCAAAGTTGCCACCGGCATCGGTGCCGATGTAGTTGCCCTCGACGATGTTGCCGGTCGTCCCGCTGCCCGAGACGACGACGCCCCTGCCGTTGCCGGAGAGGACATTGCGGTCGGCGGCGACCGTGCCGCCGATCGTGTTGTTGACTGAAGCAGCATCGACGATGACGCCCGCATTGGCGTTGCCGAGCGGGTTGCTTCCGTCGGTCCCGAGGTAATTGCCGGCGACGACGTTCGAGCTTCCACCCGCAAGCTCGATGCCGCGATTGCCCCAGCCGGTGAGCTCGAGTCCGCGAACGGTGCTGGAGCCGGCGCTGACGATGAGCCCTGTCGCGGCGCCTGCACCCGCACCGTCTACCCGCACGATTGGCGTGCCGCTGAAGCCCGGCTGGCTCGTGCCGTCGACGGTCAAGGGATCTGTGATCTCCGGCAGCGCCGAAGTGGGGCTGATCGTCTGCGGCCCGGTGCCGATCGCGAAGTCGATCGTGTCCAGGCCCGGGATGGCGTTGGCGCTGTCGATCGCGTCGCGTAGAGAGTCACCGCCTGAGTCAGCCGTGCTCGTCACGGGGAAGACGACAGCGAGCGCCGGCGCGGCCGACGTGACGCCCCAAACGAGGGCGCCGATGACGACGACCAGCGCGCGCATCCCAAATCTCCGCATCCTGGGGAAAGACCCTAGGTGGCCCATCTCGGAAGTGTCAACAACCGATCGGGTAGTAGGGTGCGCCCATGGCGATCGCAGAGATCCAGGGCGTCGAGGGAATCAAGGAGCTGCTCGGCAAGCAGGTCGGTCCGAGCGAGTGGCGCGAGGTCACGCAGGAGGACATCAACACCTTCGCCGATCTCTCCGGCGACCACCAGTGGATCCACGTCGATGTCGAGCGGGCCAAGAAGGAAAGTCCGTTCGGGGGCCCGATCGCGCACGGCAACCTGACGTTGTCGATGATCGACGGCTTCCGCGAGGACCTGATCGCGGCCAGCGGCTTCCAGCTCGGCGTCAACTACGGCTGGAACAAGATCCGCTTCCCGGCCCCCGTTCCCGCGGGAAGTCGAATCCGCGCCAGTGCCGAGATCGTCGAGCTGGAGGAGGTCAAGGACGGCTGGTGGCAGATGGTGACCCGCTTCACGGTCGAGGTCGAGGGCTCCGAGAAGCCCTGCTGCGTCGCCGACAGCGTCGCCCGGTTCCTGCCCGCGCAGGGATCGAACGGCTCCTAGCGGAGCCGGCTACTTGACCGTCAGCGTGCCCTTCATGCCGGCGTCCGCGTGGCCGGGCACGGTGCAAAGGAACGTGTAGGTCCCCGGCTTCAGCGTCGCCGTGACCGACTTGGTACCGCCGGAGAAGGTCGGCGTCGCCGCGACCTGCTTGCCGCCCGAGTCCTCGATCGTGAAGTTGTGCGAGATCGGGGCATCGTTGGTGAAGGCGAAAGTGTCCGAGCCCGCCTTGGCGGTCAGCTTGGGGGCGCTGAACTTGAGCGCCCCGCTGGGGTCGGCCGAGATGCTGGTCGCGTTACCGCCGCCGCCGGTCGCGCCGCCTCCGCCACCGCCGGCCGATGCTCCACCGCCGGAAGTGGTGCTGGTCGCGTTGGTGCTGCTGCTGCTGCTTCCGCAGGCGACGAGCGCTATTGCCGCCAGCGGCAGCACAAACAGGGCCAAGACCTTCTTCATCGGGGAGTTTCCTTCCTGATCGCTTGTCTTCTCAACGTATTCAAACGCGATACGAGCGCAAGCGCGTCCAGGTTCAGCTTCCCTTGAACTCCGGCTCCTCGCCGGCGAAGAAAGCGGTGACGCCTCCGCGCAGGTCCTCGGTGCCCATGCTGTCGGCGATTCCATGCCGCTCGAGCTGCAGTTGCTCGCTGAGGCTGTTCTCGATGCTGACGCCGACCAGCCGCTTCGCCATCCGCACGTAGTGCGGCGCCTTGGCGGCCAGCTTGGCCGCCTTCTCGCGGGCCCTGTCCATCAGCGCGTCGGCCGCGACGACCTCGGAGACGAGGCCGGCGGCCAGGGCGTCCTGGGCGGTCAGGTTCGGATCGTTGAGCAACAGCTCCAAGGCCCTGCTGGGGCCGATCACCCGGGGCAGGAAGTAGGTCATCCCACCGTCCGGGGAAGCGCCGATTCGGCCGTAGGCGCAGGCGAAGAACGCCTCCTCGGAGGCGATCCGCACGTCGCACGCCAGCGCCAGCGAGAAGCCGGCCCCGGCGGCGGGGCCGTTCACCGCGGCGATCACGGGATAGGGGATCCGCCGCAGGTCGACGATCGCCTGATGCAGGACCTCGGCGCCCCGCCGCACGTTCGACGGCAGGTCGATCTCGTCCGACTCGACGCCCTCCTTGAACCAGTTCACGTCGCCGCCGGCCGAGAATGCCCGGGCCGAGCCGGTGACGATCAGCGCCCGCAATGGCGCCAGGTCGGCGAGCCAGGCGAACGCCTCGACCAGCTCGCCGATCATCTCAGGGCTCATCGCGTTCAGTGAGTCGGGGCGGTCGAGGGTCAGGGTGCCGACCTCGCCGTCGACCTCTATGCGCAGCGTCTTCAGCTCGGGTGGGGCGGCCGCCGTCAGCCCGCGGTGAGCCTTGGGGGGCGTCGTCGTCTCGGTGCTCATTTTCTCCATCCTTCGTGCGGTCTTTCGGGCGATCTGCCGCGGATGACCGCTTTGGCCGTGCGGCCAGGAGCCTACCCTTTGCTTGATGGCAACAAGCGATGAAGAGCGTGAGCAGCGGCTCGCCGAGCAACGACGCTCCCTGCCCGACTCGCCTGGCGTCTACCAGTTCCTCGACGAGGACGGCGCGGTGCTCTACGTGGGCAAGGCCCGCTCGATCCGCAAGCGGGTCGCGTCGCATTTCTCCGGCGGCCAGAGCCAGCTGACCCGGCGGGTGGCGCGGATCGACTTCCTGGTCACCGCGTCCGAGGCGGAGGCGCTGCTTTCCGAGCAGCAGTTCATCAAGCGCCACCGTCCGCTCTTCAACATCCGCTTGCGGGACGACAAGTCCTACCCCTACGTCGGGATCAGCCTCGACGAGGAGTATCCGCGCGTCTACTTCACCCGCGAGCGCCACCGAGCGGGCCGCGCCTACTTCGGGCCGTTCTCGAGCGCCAAGCGGGTCCGCGAGACCCTCGATCTGCTCGGCAAGCTGTTCCAGTACCGGACCTGCGAGGGGCCCGAGCCCGGCCGCCGCTCCGGCAGCCCCTGCCTCGACTACTTCATCAAGCGCTGCGGGGCGCCCTGCGTCGGCTACGTGGGACGGGAGGAGTACCGGCGCAACATCGACGCGATCATCGACTTCCTCTCCGGCCGTTACAACCAGGTCGAGCGCTCCGAGCAGGAGAAGATGGAATCGGCGGCGGAGGCTCGGGACTTCGAGCGCGCCGCGATCCATCGCGATCGGCTGGCGGCGGTACGTTCGCTGTTCGAGCGCCAGCGGGTGGCCGGGGCCTCGGTCGGCACCGCCGACCTGATCGGGGTCGCCGCCGAGGGGACCGACGCCAACGCCCAGGTGTTCCAGGTCCGCGACGGCATCCTCGCCGAGCGCCAGAGCTTCTACCTCGAAAACCAGGGCGAGCGCGACCTTGCCGAGGTCGCCGAGGAGTTCATCGGTCAGTACTACTCGGCGTCACCGACCGCCCCGCGGGTGCTGGTCGTGGGCACGTATCTGCGCGATCGCGCCCCGCTGCTCGAGGAAGCGCTGAGCGAGCGGCGTGGCGCGGCGGTCGAGGTGCGGATCCCGGAGCGGGGCGACACGCGCCGGCTGCGCGAGCTCGCGGAGCGAAACGCGAAGCTGGCGCTGGACCAGGACCGACTGCGGCGCGAGCACCGTCGCCAGCGGCGGGTCGAGTCGCTGTCGGCGCTGCGCGAGGCGCTGGGCATGGAGGAGCTGCCGGTGCGGATCGAGGGCTTCGACATCTCCAACCTCGGGCCCGAGCACACGGTGGCCTCGATGGTGGTGTTCGAGGGAGGGGCTACGAAGAAGGCCCATTACCGGCGCTTTCGGGTCAGGGGCGAGGAACGAGGAACGAGAAACGAGGAACGAGCGGCGGGAAATGGATCGCGGCGTGGGCCCGATGACTTTGCGGCAATGGAGGAGATCCTGGCCCGCCGCATGAGCCGCTACCTCGAGCAGGCAGACCTGTCCCCGCACGATTCCAAGCGCGACGAGAGCTTCGCCTCGCTGCCCTCGCTGGTCGTGATCGACGGGGGCAAGGGCCAGCTATCCGCCGGGCTGCGGGCGCTGCGCCCGTTCGCGGAGCGCGGCGTCACCGTGATCAGCCTCGCGAAGCGCCTCGAGGAGGTGTTCGTGCCTGGACGGTCCGAGCCGCTACCGCTGGCGCGCGAATCGGAGGGGCTGAAGCTGCTGCAGCGGGTGCGCGACGAAGCCCACCGGTTCGCGATCGAGCACCATCGCGGCCGCCGCGACCGGGCGATGACCGGCTCGGTGTTCGACGAGCTTCGTGGCGTCGGCCCAGTGCGCAAGCGGGCCCTGCTCGCGCACTTCGGCTCCCCGGAGCGCTTCCTGGCCGCCAGCCGCGAAGAGCTCGAAGCGGTGCCGGGGATGCCCGGCAAGCTGGCGCGCGAGATCCACGAGCAGCTGAATCGGACCGGTTGACCTGTGAAGCTTCGGGGCAGATGATGACATGAAGGAGCAGAAGGGGGAAACGAGTAACGATGGTGGTGATCACCGGCCACTCGGGGGCCGGCAAGTCGGAGGCGATCGCGGCCTTCGAGGATGGCGGTTACTTCTGCGTCGACAACCTTCCGCCGCGCATGATCGGCTCGCTGGGCGAGCTCTTCCGCCACGAGGGCAGCGGCGTCGAGCGGGCGGCCGTCGTGTCCGACGTGCGCGGGGGCGAGTACTTCGACGACCTGCTCCACGTCCTCGACGACCTCGACGTCGACGGGCTGTCGCCCAAGGTGCTTTTCCTGGAGGCCGACGAGCAGGTGCTGGTCGACCGCTACAAGGAGACCCGCCGCCGCCATCCGCTGGCGCCCGACGGCCAGGTGGTCGACGGCATCCGCGCCGAGCGGACGATGCTGGCGCCGTTGCGGGAGCGGGCCGACGTGGTCATGGACACGACCGATCTCAGCGGCGCGGTGCTGCGGCGCCGGATCGCCGAGGAGATGCTGGCCGCCGCCGGTGACCAGCGCATGGCCCTGACCCTGCTCACCTTCGGCTTCAAGAACGGCCCGCCCCGCGATGCCGACCTGATCCTCGACGTCCGCTTCCTGCCCAACCCCCACTACGAGGACGAGCTGCGACCGCTCACAGGCCTCGACCGGGAGGTGGTCGAGTACGTGGAGGCGGGAACCCAGGCGGGGGAGTTCTACGGCCGCCTGATGCCGCTGCTCGACTTCCTCATCCCGGCCTACGTTGACGAGGGCAAGAGCCACCTCACGATCGCGATCGGTTGCACGGGAGGGCGCCACCGCTCGATCACCGTCGCCGACCGGATCGCCCGCCGGCTCGGGAGCCGGGCCGACGTCGTGGTGCGGGTCAAGCACCGGGACATCGACCTCGACTGAACCCGCCGGGAATCATTTGAGTTCCGGCCGCCCCCTACCGATACCAAGGCCCGACAGTGGCTATCGATAGAAAGGTCAGCAGGTCCAGGGCAGGCGTGCGCGCGGCTTTCGCCGCCGCGGCTATCACGAGCAGCGCCGCCATGGTGCTGGCGCTCGGCACCTTCGTGCCCAGCGCCGGCGCGGTCGGATGCGCGACCGGTTCGGCGACGTTCTCCTACACCGGCGCCGAAGACTGCTACACCGTGCCGCCGGGCGTGACCAGCGTCGACGCGATCACGATTGGAGCTCACGGCGGCAACGGCGGCTCGGCATTCAGTGGAGCGCAGGGCCTGGGAGCAAACGGTGCCCGAGTGCATGGTCTGATTCCCGTCAGCCCCGCAGAGGTGCTCTACCTGGCCGTTGGCGGCAGCGGAGGCGACGGATCCTCGTCAGTCAGCCCGCCCGGCGGTGCGGGAGGTTTCAACGGAGGCGCCGCCGGCGGAGGCGACGTCGGCGGGGTCACCGATGCCAGTGGAGGGGGCGGTGGTGGCGCGTCTGACCTTCGGACCTGCTCGCGCACCGCCCCCAGCTGCAGCGATGCGGCCGACACGCTCGCTTCGCGCCTGCTGGTCGCCGCCGGCGGGGGCGGGGGCGGCGCCGGCGACGTTGGCAGCGGCGGTGCCGGGGGCGGAGCCGCTCAGTCGGGGTTGAACGGGGCGGATGCGGCAGCGGTTTCCGGCGGCGATCCGGGCTTTGGCGGTGGAGGTGCGACCGGCGGCGGCGGCGGAGCTGGGGGCGCTCGGGGCAGCGGCTGCGGGTTCAGCGCCGCGGACGGAACCAGCGGCCTCCTCGCTGCCGGAGGTGCCGGCGGCTCCCAGGGCAGCGGTGCCGGTGGCGGAGGCGGTGGCCTCTACGGTGGCGGTGGGGGCGGGGGCGGTTGCGGAGGGACACCCGCGGGCGCGGGCGGCGGCGGCGGCGGATCGAGCTTCGGCCCGGCCGGCGCCGGCTTCACCGAGGATGGCGCCGGTGTCGCTTCAGTCTCGATCACGCCTCGCTACGCGCTCGACGTGACGGCCGTGGGCTCGGGCAGGGTCACCAGCTCGCCCGCCGGCATCGACTGCGGGTCGAGCTGCTCGGCAAGCTACACGGCGGGGACCGGCGTCACGCTCGCCGCCACCGCGGCTGCCGGCTCCTCTTTTGAGGGCTGGTCAGGGGCCGGCTGTTCGGGAACCGGCGACTGCAGGGTCGCGGTCACTGCTCCCACCGCGGTCACGGCGACCTTCGGTCGGGCGGCGGACTCGTTCGCCGGTCGCGTCGCCAGGGTCAGGAACGGGAAGGCCGCCCTCAGGCTCCACTGCCCGCGGTTGGACGGTCCCTGCGGCGGGGTGGCCAGGCTGAGATCGTTTGCGGGCCACCGGCGTGGGCTGCGTGAACGCGGGCGCAATGGGCTCCTGCGTAAGTCGTCTCTGATCGGCAAGTCTGCCTTCTCGATACCGGCCGACGCTTCGAGGGTCGTCCGGATAAAGCTCACCAGGAACGGCAGGCGGCTTCTCGCGCGCGCGTCCCGCCACCGCCTCAGGGTGCGGTTGAGCGGCAGCGGGATCCACTCCCGCGTAGTTCTTCTCAGGCTCGCCGGGCACCGCCGCTGAGCGGTCCATCAGCGGTTCACGCCGACCAGGGGACGGCCGGGCGGCGAAGCCTAGAATCGCTTCTTCATGTCCGAGACGGTGATATCCGTTCGCGGCCTCAGCAAGAGCTACGGCGAGGTCGCCGCTGTGCGGGGAATCGACCTGGAGGTCGCGAACGGCGAGATATTCGCCTTCCTGGGGCCCAACGGGGCCGGCAAGACGACGACGGTCGAGATCCTCGAGGGCTTTCGCGAGCGCGATGCGGGCGAAGCGATCGTGCTCGGCGAGGATCCGGCCAAGGCCGATCGCTCCTGGCGCGAACGGGTCGGGTTCGTGCTCCAGCAGTCGAAGCCGGACGCCTACCTGACGGTGCGCGAGGCGCTCGGCCTCTACGCCGGCTACTACACCTCGCCGCGGCCCATCGATGAGACGATCGAGCTGATCGGGCTCACCGAGGCCGCCGACCAGCGCGCCCAGCATCTCTCCGGCGGCCAGCAGCGCCGCCTCGACGTCGGCCTGGCGCTGATCGGCGACCCTGAGCTGCTCTTCCTCGACGAGCCGACCACCGGCTTCGATCCCTCGGCGCGGCGCCAGTTCTGGGCCGTGGTCGAGAGCCTCAAGAGTCTCGGCAAGACGATCTTCCTCACCACCCACTACATGGAGGAGGCGCAGCAGCTCGCCGATCGCGTCGCGATCATCGCCCACGGGCGCATCGTCGCCGAGGGAACCCCGGCGGAGCTGGTCGACCGCGACAAGGCGCCGGCGACGATCAGCTTCCGGCTTCCGCAGGGCGCCGGCGTAGCGGGGCTGCCGGGGGAGGCGGCCGCAGCCGCGACCGAGAACGGCCACGTCTCCTTCAGCACCGGCTCTCCCGTGCGCGCCCTCAACGAGCTCACGCAGTGGGCGCTCTCGCGGGGGATCGACCTCGAGGGCCTGGAGGTGCGCCGCCCGACCCTCGAGGACGTCTATCTGAGCCTCACCGGAGACCCGGAATGAGCGGCGTCGCGCTCGTCCTGCACCAGTTCCGCTACGACCAGAAGTCGTTCTGGCGCAACCCGGCCTCGGTGTTCTTCACCGTGATGTTCCCGGTCCTGCTGCTGGTCATCTTCGCGCTCGTCTTCAGCGGCCAGACGGTGAAAATCGCCGGTGGCATCGACGTCGACGCCTATTACGTGCCGGCGATCATCACCCTGGCGGTGATCTCGGCCACGATGCAGAGCCTCGCGATGTCGCTGACGATCGCGCGCGAGGACGGGCGGCTGAAGCGGGGGCGGGGGACGCCGATGCCGCCCTGGGTCTTCATCGCCGGGCGGATCGGCAACGCGATCGTGGTCTCCCTGCTGATGCTTGCCCTACTGGCGGCGATCGGCAAGCTCGCCTTTGGGGTGCCGATTCCGTGGTCGCGGCTGCCCGAGATCGTGCTCACGCTGGCGATCGGCGCCGCGGCCTTCTGTTGCCTGGGCATCGCGCTGACCGCCGCGATCCCGTCCGCCGACGCCGCCGCCCCGATCGCCAACTTCACCCTGCTGCCGCTCTATTTCCTCTCCGGAGTGTTCATCCCCGAGGACCAGATCCCGAATGGGGTGCTGGATTTCGCGAACGGGTTTCCGGTCCGTCACTTCTTCGAAGCGTTCTTCAGCGTCTACGAATCGGCCGGGGCCGGCGGCGCCGGGATGCAATGGGGCCACCTCGCAATCGTGGCCGCCTGGGGCGTCGCCGGGCTGCTCGTGGCGGTGCGTTACTTCCGCTGGACGCCCAGGGAGGGCTAGGAGCACGCCTGATGTCGGGTCGCCCGTATAGGTTTGGCCCGTGATTCACCACGTCGTGCTGGGTGTCTCGGACCTGGAGGGCAGCGGCGCCTTCTACGACGCTCTGCTCGCGCCGCTCGGCTGGCGCCGCCATCTGGAGGACGACGGGGTGATCGGCTGGGGGATCGCAAAGCCGGTTTTCTTCGTCACCGAGGATGCCGCGGCCACGGCGACCCACGGCCTGGTCTGCTTCACGGCTCCGGGCATTGCCGCCGTGAAGGCCGCCTGGGAGAGCGGGCTGGCTCGTGGCGGCAGCGGCATCGACGCGCCCGGGGAGGCGCGCCGGACCGGCTCCGGCTCCTATTCCGCCTTCATCGCCGACCCCAACGGCCACAGCGTCGAGGTCACCGTCGGCTCGGATTGAGCTCGCCGAAGTCTTAAGATCGGGGTCGCACCCCACCCAGGAGGACCCCAATGGCAGTGAAGGTCGGCATCAACGGCTTCGGTCGCATCGGGCGCAACGTGTTTCGCGCCGCCCACGCGGCCGACGAGGATCTCGAGTTCGTCGCCGTAAACGACATAACCGATGCCGCGACGCTGGCCTATCTGCTCAAGCACGACTCGGCATACGGCCGCTTTCCGGGCGAGGTCGAGGCGGACGGCGACTCGATCAAGGTCGACGGCAGGCAAGTCAAGGTTCTCGCCGAGCGTGACCCGGCGAATCTGCCCTGGTCCGACCTCGGCGTCGATGTCGTGATCGAGTCGACCGGCCTGTTCCGGGCCCGCGACGAGGCCGCCAAGCACCTCCAGGCAGGCGCCAAGAAGGTGATCATCTCGGCCCCCGCCACCGACCCCGACGTGACCGTCGCGCTCGGCGTCAACTTCGACCAGGCCTACGACCCCGAGCAGCATGATGTGATCTCCAACGCGTCATGCACGACCAACTGCCTCGCCCCCGTCGCCAAGGTGCTGCACGAGACCGTCGGCATCGAGCGCGGGCTGATGACCACGATCCATGCCTACACCTCCGACCAGCGGCTCCAGGACACCCCCCACAAGGACCTGCGCCGCGCCCGCGCCGCGGCGGTCAACCTGATCCCCACCTCGACCGGCGCCGCGAAGGCGGTCGGCCTGGTGCTCCCGGAGCTGGAGGGGAAGCTGAGCGGGATCTCCGTGCGTGCCCCCGTGATCACCGGCTCTATGGTCGACCTCGTCTGCTCGGTGAGTCGCGAGACGACCGCGGAGGAGATCAACGATGCGATGCGGACCGCCGCCGAGGGCCCTCTGGACGGCATCCTCGGTTACACCGAGGACCCGATCGTCTCCACCGACGTGATCGGCGAGCCGCACTCGTCGGTCTTCGACGCCGAGCAGACGATGGTCATCGACGGCACCCTCGTGAAGACGATCTCCTGGTATGACAACGAGTGGGGCTACTCGCAGCGCTGCGTCGAGCTCGCCGCCAAAGTGCTGGAGCCGGTGCCGGCGGGCGCCGGTTGAGCGAGCCGGCCGCCCCAGCCCGGGGCAGCTTCTCCAAGGCGAGCGTCCGCGACGCTGAGCTCGAGGGGCGTACCGCCCTGGTGCGGGTCGACTTCAACGTGCCGTTGGAGGACGGCGAGGTCGCCGACGACACCCGCATCCGGGCGGCGCTGCCGACGATCGAGCTGCTGCGCGAGCGCGGCGCCGCCGTGGTCCTCGTCTCGCACCTGGGCCGTCCCAAGGGCCGTGACCCGCAGCTCTCGATGGCGCCGGTCGGACAATGGCTCGCCGAGCTGCTCGGCACCGAGGTGCGCCAGGCGCCCGAGGTGGTGGGCGCGGAGGCGTCGCGGATGGCCTCGGAGCTGGAGCCGGGCGAGGTGCTGCTGCTCGAGAACAGTCGCTTCGAGTCCGGTGAGACCAAGAACGACCCCCAGCTCGCCGAGGCCCTCGCCGGCCTTGCCGACCTCTACGTCGACGACGCCTTCGGCGCCGCGCACCGTGCCCACGCGACGACCGCCGGCGTCGCCGAGCACCTGCCCGCCTACGCCGGCCTGCTGCTGGAGCGCGAGGTGCGCGAATTGACCGCCGTGGTCGAGGACCCCCAGGAGCCGCTCGTCGTCGTGCTCGGGGGGGCGAAGGTGACCGGCAAGATCGGCGTGATCGAGCGCTTCCTCGAGCTCGCCGACGAGATCCTGGTCGGCGGGGCGATGTGCTTCAGCTTCTTTCGCGCCCAGGGTCACCCGACTGGCGCTTCGCTGGTCGAGGAGGAGGGCGTGGGCCTCGCGCGCGACGCCCTGGCCGAAGCCGAGGGCTCCTCCTGCGATCTGCTGCTGCCGAGCGACCTGGTGCTGGGCCGCAGCTTCGACTCCGACACTGAGCGGCGCGAGATCGGCTCCGTCGACGTGCCCGACGGCTGGATGGGCCTCGACATCGGGGCGGGGACGGCGCGGCGCTACGCCGAGTCGATCGCAAAGGCCGGCACGGTGCTCTGGAACGGGCCGATGGGCGCATTCGAGCTGCAGCCGTTCGCGGCCGGGACGCGGACGGTCGCCGAGGCGGTCGCCGATTGCCCGGGCACCACCGTGGTCGGCGGCGGCGACTCGGTGGCGGCCCTGCACGCGTTCGGGCTCGCCGATCGCGTCGACTGGGTTTCGACCGGCGGCGGTGCGTCGCTGGAGCTGCTGGAGGGCAAGAAGCTGCCCGGGGTGGAAGCCCTGATGGATGAGCAGACTGGGGCTGAGCAAGGTGGGCACCACCCCGCCGCCCCCGGACGCGGAGCGGAGGAGGCGGCGGGCACTTGACTGAGCGCACCCCCTACCTCGCAGCGAATTGGAAGATGCATAAATCGATCGAGGAGGCCGAGGCGTTCCTGGGAGCGTTCCTGCCCAAGGTCGCGAGCGAGGGCCCCGAGGTCGTCATCTGTCCGTCTTTCCTGGCCCTGAAGAGCACGGTCGAGCACTGCGCGCAGAGCCGCGTCAAGGTCGCCGCGCAGAACATGCATGAGGCCGATGCCGGGGCGTTCACCGGCGAGGTCTCGGCGCCGATGTTGCGCGAGGTCGGAGTCGACGCCGTGATCCTCGGGCACTCCGAGCGCCGCCAGTACTTCAACGAGACCGACGTGGCCCTCGCCCGCAAGGTGCCGGCGGCGCTCGCGGCGGGGCTGGAGCCGATCCTCTGCGTCGGCGAGACAGAGGCCCAGCGCGACGGCGAGGAAACCGAGGCGGTGATCTCTCACCAGGTACAGGTGGACCTCGCCGAGGTGGCCTCGGAGGGCCTCGATCGGGTCGTGATCGCCTATGAGCCCGTGTGGGCGATCGGCACCGGCCGCACGGCGACCCCCGAGCAGGCCCAGGAGGCGATCCGGTTCATCCGCGACCTGGTGCGGGCTCGGGATCAGGGGGCGGCGGAGCGGGTCCGGATCGTCTACGGAGGCTCGATGAAGCCGGACAACGCGGCCGAGCTGATCGCCCGGCCCGACATCGACGGGGGACTGGTCGGCGGGGCGAGCCTCGACGCCGACGACTTCGCGGCGATCGTGGCGGCGGCAGGGTGAGCATCCCGACCGGGCCCACGGCCGTGCCCGTCCCGGCGCTGGCGCTGATCGTCCTCGACGGTTGGGGGCTGGCGCCGCCGGGCCCCGGAAACGCGATCGATCTGGCCGACACGCCGGTCTTCGACGAGCTGTGGTCCACGTATCCGCACACGCAGCTGGCCGCCGGTGGGCGCGCCGTTGGGCTCCCCGACGGCCAGATGGGAAATTCCGAGGTCGGTCACCTCAATCTCGGGGCCGGGAGGGTCGTGCGCCAGGACCTGATGCGGATCGACGACGCGATCGCGGACGGCAGCTTCTTCGAGAACGAGGCGCTGAAGGGGGCCTGCGAGCGGGCTCGCAACTCGCCGCGCGGCCGCCTGCACCTGATCGGCCTGGTCTCCGACGGGGGGGTCCACTCCGGCTGGGAGCACCTCGAGGCGACGATCGAGCTCGCCGCCGCCGAGGGGGTGCCCGATGTGGTCTTCCACGCGCTTACCGACGGGCGCGACACGCTCCCAACATCGGGGCGCGGCTACATCGCCGAGCTGGAGGGCTGGCTGCGCCGGGCCGGCAGGATCGGGACGGTGGGCGGCCGCTACTACGGCATGGATCGCGACCGCCGCTGGGACCGCACCAAGCTCGGCTACGACGCGATCGTCCACGGCGACGGACTAAGGGCGGAGACCGCCGAAGAGGCGGTACGAGCCTCCTACGAGCGCGACGAGACCGACGAGTTCATAAAGCCGACGGTTGTCGGCGACTACGACGGCGCCGCCGAGGGGGATGTCGCGATCTTCATCAACTTCCGTCCCGACCGGGCCCGCCAGCTCACCCTGGCGGTGGCCGATCCGGACTTCGACAAGTTCCCGCGCGCCGGCGGACCGGTACTCGATCTCACCACGATGACCGAGTACCGCAAGGGCTGGCCCTATCCGGTCGCCTTCCCTCCAGAGCTGCCGGAGACGACGATGGCGCAGGTGGTCTCGGAGGCCGGCGGCCGCCAGCTGCACGTCGCCGAGACCGAGAAGTACGCCCACGTGACCTACTTCTTCAACGGCGGCCGCGAGGAGCCGTGGGAGGGAGAGGAGCGCCAGCTCGTCGACTCGCCCCGCGACGTTCCCACCTACGACCACAAGCCGGAGATGAGCGCCCGTGCAGCCGCCGACGCCTTCTGCGAGCACTGGAGCGAGGACGGCTACCGCTTCGGGATCATCAACTTCGCCAACTCCGACATGGTCGGCCACACGGGTGTGATCCCGGCGGCGATCAAGGGCATAGAGACGGTCGACGGCTGCCTGCGCGACGTGGTCGCCGCGGTGCACGAGAGTGGGGGCGCCTGCCTGGTCACCGCCGACCACGGCAACGCCGACCACATGCTCGAGCCCGACGGCTCGCCCAACACCGCCCATTCGCTGAACCCGGTGCCGCTGATCGTCACCGTGCCTGGATTGGATCTGCGCGACGGGGGCGTTCTCGCCGACGTCACGCCGACCTCGCTGGAGCTGCTTGGCATCGAGCAGCCGGCGGCGATGACCGGGCGGAGCTTGTTGGCTTAGGGCTCCAGCCCCTGATCCACAAGCTCCGGGAGCCGCTCGCGACTCCGACGCTCGGGAATCTCGAGCCAGCCACGCAGAGGCGTACAGAGGACTACCGCGATCTCGGCCGAGATGACCAGCCAGATCACCGCCAACAGGAAGCTCCCGACAATCAGAGCGAGCAGGAACACAAGAACCGTGCAAAGCCCCCAAATGCCGAAGCTGTCCACACGCGGAACAGTAGAAGGGCCGCAGGACGTTCCAACGGCGGAGGGAATTGAGGCCCGGTGACTTGTAGTAGGGGCGATGGCGAATCAGAAGCAACAGGCTGGGAAGAAGGCGCCCTCTTCCGAACTCGTATCTGCCGCTGCTGTCAAGCGGCACATCTTCTTGATTCGTGATCGCCAGGTGATGCTGGACGCGGATCTGGCGGAGCTGTACGGGGTCGAAACGAAGGTATTGACGAGGGCTGTTCGTCGCAATCGGGAGCGATTTCCCGACGACTTCATGTTCCAGCTCTCAAAAGATGAATTCGATGACTTGAGGAGCCAGATTGGCACCTCAAGTAGCCAACACGGCGGCCGCCGATATGCGCCGTATGTGTTCACTGAACAGGGCGTTGCGATGTTGTCGAGCGTCCTGCGTAGCAGGCAGGCGGCTGCTGTCAACGTCGAGATCATGCGGGCGTTCGTCGAATTGCGGCGCATCGCTCAGTCGAACGATGAACTGGCGCGCCGGGTCGACGAGTTGGAACGTGAAGTGAGCGCAAGGCTCGGCGAGCAGGAAGAGAACGTGGCCGCAATCTTCCAACTCTTGCGCCAGGTCACGATGACGAAACGCCGACCGAGGCAGGCCGGATTCTCTCCACCCGCCGAATAGAAGCCGACGTAGGGTTCGGTGCGTGAGAACGGACCCAAAGCGGCTTCGGTTCGAGATCGGCGCCCGCGACGGCTCCGCCCGAGCGGGCGCGCTGCACACGGCGCATGGGGCGGTGCGAACCCCTGCCTTCATTCCGCTGGCGACCAAGGCCACCGTCCGCGGCCTGGAGTCCTCAGAAGTCGCTGGACTCGGTTACGAGCTGGTGCTCGGCAACACCTTTCACCTCATGCTGTCGCCCGGGGCGGAGCGGATCGCTTCGCACGGCGGTCTTCACAGCTTCATGGGCTGGGAAAGGGCCCTGATCACCGACTCCGGCGGCTTTCAGGTCTTCTCGCTCGCGCACGGCAACGTGGCCGACGAGATCAAGGGCACCGGGCGCCGCCCCAGCGAGCACGGGGCGATTCTCGAGATCGCCGAGGAGGGGGTGCGCTTCCGCTCCTATCTCGATGGATCCGAGCGCTTCATCTCCCCGGAGGTATCGATGGAGGTGCAGGCCGCGCTCGGGTCCGACGTCGCGCTCGCCTTCGACGAGTGCACCCCGTTCAATGCCAGTCGCGACTACACCGCGCGCTCCACGGAACGCACCCACCGCTGGCTCGACCGCTGTCTCGAGTGGCACGACCGCAACGGACCCGCAGACCAGGCGGTGTTCGGAATCGTCCAGGGCGGGGTGCACGAGGACCTGCGGCGGGCTTCGAGCGAGCGTGTCTCCGCAGCGCCGGTCGACGGTCTCGCGATCGGCGGCACCCTCGGCCGCGACAAGGACGAGATGCGCGCGGTGCTCGACATGACCCTGCCGGGACTGCCCGCCGAGGCGCCCAAGCACCTGCTGGGAGTCGGGGAGGTGGACGACTTCGTCGCCGGCGTGCAGCGTGGAATCGACGTCTTCGACTGCGCGGTCCCCACCCGCTTGGCCCGGCACGGAGTGGCGCTCGCCCCGCTGCCCGAGCAGCGCTGGCGGCTCGACGTTAGAAAGCCGGATAGCGAGGGCGACCGGCGGCCGCTGGTCGACGGCTGTCCATGCGCGGCCTGCGCCCGCCACGACCGTGACTACCTCAACTACCTCTCCCGCTCGCAGGAGCTGACCGCGGTGCGGCTGCTGGCGCTCCACAACCTCACCTACATGGAGCGGCTCGCCGCCGGCGCCCGCGACGCGATTGCCGCCGGAGCCTTCGACGCATATTCGTCTGCCGTCCTCGATGGGACAACCCCCTGGGACGCCGCGCATCAAGCCCCAAGGAACGAGGAACGAGGAACGAGGAACTAGTTACTTCGTGTTGTCCTGAATCAGCTGGCTGATCTGGTTGCTGACGTCGTGGACCGTGTTGCCGCCGATGTCGCGCAGCTTCACACCTGTCGTCTTGCTGGTCGCGGCGATCACTCCGATCGCGACCGCGGCGGCGATCAACACGAGGATGATCATCGCCCCGATCCCGCGCAGCGTCCGCCGCATCAGCGATGGGCGGCGCCTTGGTGGCTGTGGCTCGGGACGGGCACGCGGCGGAGGTGCCGGGGGTGGGGGGCGCCGCTCACGCTCCATGCGGCGGGTCGCCGGCTCCTGCTCGAGCCGCCGCGTCGCCAGCTCATCGTCCATCGCGAGCGTGACGTCGGTCCCGGCGAGCCCGAGCCGCAATCCCTCGGCGAGCTGTGCGGCGCTGAGGTAGCGGCGCTCCGGCTCGCCCTCCAGGGCCCGCAGCACCGCCGTTGAGAGGGTCTCGGACACCTCCTCGTTGTAGGTGCGAGGAGCCAGCGGCCGCTCGTTCTGCTGGCGGACCGCGAGCTCGGCAAGCGACGCCCCTTCGTAGGGCAGGCGGCCGGTGAGGAACTGGTAGAGCACCACCCCGAGCGCGTAGACGTCGGAGGCCGGCGTCGCTTCCTCGCCGCGGACCTGCTCCGGGGCCAGGTAGGCGGCGGTCCCGACCACCGATCCGACCTGGGTGATCCGCGTCTGCTCGGCCGCCCTGGCGATGCCGAAATCGGTCAATTTGACGCTCATCTCGCGACCGTTGCCGGCCGGACCGCCGACGACCATCAGGTTGCCCGGCTTCACGTCGCGATGGATGATCCCGTGCCGGTGGGCGTAGTCGAGCCCGGCACAGGACTGGATGCCGATCTCGACGGTCTGGGCGGGCTCGACCTTGCTCTCGCGCTGAAGTATCTGGGCGCCCGAGCGTCCCTCCACGTACTCCATGACTATGAAGTGGCGGTCCTGGTCGACGCCGGTGTCGTAGACCTGCACGATGTTGGGGTGGATCAGCTTCGCCACCGCCAGCGCCTCGCGCCGAAAGCGGGCGACGAAGCGCTCGTCGTCGGAGAGGTGCTCGGCGAGGACCTTGACCGCCACGGTGCGCTCGAGGATGCGATCGGTGGCGCGATAGACGTTCGACATCCCGCCCGATCCGAGCCGATCCTGGAGCTCGTAGCGCTCTGAGAGCAGGTTGGGCATCAAGTGCCGCCCTGGCCCCTTTGCCCGGGTTGCTGGCCCGGCGGCACGACGCCGCCGCCCGCGCCCGGCGTGCCGCCGGTCGAGGTCCCGGGGGTGGTTGGCGCGGTGGGGGTGGTCGCGGCGGTCGTCGAGGTTGTGGTCGACGCCGTGGTCGTGGAAGTCGTCGTGCTCTTCGTCTTCACCTTCTTCTGCGTGCTGGACGGCTGGGTCGTGCTCGATCCGACCGCTGTGGACGATGTCGTGGTCACGCATGCCCCGGGGGCGTTGACCACCTCGCCAAGCCTCGTCGCGCCGGCCCGCAGGCGCTCGCGGAGCCGCGGGTCGACGCTGCTGGGCAGCGCGTCGATCTCGCTCTGGACCTCGGCTACGGCTGCCGCCGCGGAGCTGCAATCCCCCTGGCTCGCCAGCTGGTCCACAGTTGCCAGATTCGCCTGGATCTGCTGGGCATTGCTGCCCGGGAGCAGCCCTTTCGTGTCGCGCGAACCGCAGGAAACGATCCCCACGGCGACCGCCGCCCCGAGCGTGAGAGCGAGTATCTGGAGTCCCAATCGAGCCACGGCCTGAGCCTACTGACCGACGTAGAGGCGGTCGCCGAGGTGCTTGGGCAGCCCGGCCTCGGCGATTGCCTTCGCCGCCAGATCGATGTCGTACTCGACCCGGTGGTAGCGGGCCGTCCACTGATCGGTGTCGAGCTCCAGCCAGGCGGCGCGCGGATCGCCGTCGCGGGGCTGGCCGACGCTGCCGGGGTTGATCAGCCAGCGGCCGTCTCCGAGGTCGAGGGTGGCGCCGTCGAGTGCCTGCACGCCGCGGACGTCCCCGGCCCCATTCGAGTCCGGGCCGGAGAAGAAAAGCGCGACGTGCGAGTGCCCGATCAGGGCCACCCGCCGGGGTTGAATCTTGAGGCAGTCGCTGGCCTGCTCGATCGAGAGCACGTACTCCCAGACCGGGTCGCGGGGGGAGGCGTGAAAGAGGGCCACCTCGGCGCGCTCGCCCGCCGGGCTCAGGTCGCGCAGGAAGTCGAGTGTCGACGGCTTGCAGTTCTCCTGCGTCCATGTGACCGCCTCCGCGGCGGCCGGGGAGAAGGCTGAGACGTCGAGCTCGCCGAGCACCGCCAGATCGTGGTTTCCGACCAGGCAGGTCTGGCAGCGCTCCTTGACGATCTCCGTGCAGGGGTCGGGCTCGGCCGCGTATCCGACCACGTCTCCTAGGCACCAGATCTCCTCCACGTCAACCTCGTCGATCGCCGCCAGCACGGTCTCGAGGGCGGGCCGGTTGGAATGGATGTCGGTGATCACCGCTGCGCGCATTGGCCGGCTGGGGTGGTTTCAGGCGGGCGCCCGGACGCATGGCCGGGCGCGGAGAGCCGTCTATCGTAGGGACGATGGCCATCGCAGCACGCCCTCAGCGCCCTGGCCTGCTCGCGGGGCGCCCGACGGCGGTGAAGATCGGGGCAGTCGCGGTGGCTGCCGTGATCGTCGCCGAGGCAGCGGTCTGGGTGATGCGCCCGCGCGGCGAGATCATCGATCCGGCCCCGGTCTCCGAGCACGCCTACTTCTCCCAGGCCCAGCTCGATCGCGCAAACGACTTTCGCGACGGCCAGCGTCTGCTCGCCCTCGGCACCCTGGCCGTCGAAGGGGCCGTGCTGGTCGTCTTGGCGATCTGGCGCCCGGCACCAATGCGTCGTCTGCTGGGTCGCGCCTCGCGCCGTCCCCTGCTTGGTGCCGCGGCGGTTGGCGCGGGGATCTCGTTGACGCTGGCGATCGTCGGGGTGCCGTTCGGGATCGCGGCCCACGACCGGGCGCGCGACGTAGGGCTCTCCACCCAGGGCCTCGGGTCGTGGCTCTCCGACGCCGGCAAGTCGGCGGCGATCGGCGCCGTGCTGGCGGCGGCCGGTGCGGCGATCGCGGTCGCGATGCTGCGCAGGCTGGGTCGCTACTGGTGGATCGGGGGCAGCGTCGCGGTCGTCTTCTTCGCCGTCGTCTTCAGCTGGCTCGGGCCGGTGCTGCTGGAGCCGCTGTTCAACAAGTTCGAGGAGCTGCCGCCCGGCCACACGCGCTCGCAGGTGCTGCGCCTCGGCGAGCAGGCGGGAGTGAAGATCGGCCACGTCTATCGAGTCGACGCCAGCCGGCGCTCGACCGCGATCAACGCATACGTCGACGGGCTGGGCTCCAGCAAGCGGGTGGTCGTCTTCGACAACACGTTGCGCGACCTGCCACCGGCCCAGCTGCGCTCGGTGCTCGCCCACGAGCTCGGGCACGTGAAGGGAAACGACATCGTTCGCGGCATCGTCTGGGTCGCGCTGGTCGCTCCCCTCGGCGTGCTGTTCATCCAGCTCGCGACGCGGGCGCTGGCGCAGAGAAGCGACGACGACCCTCGCTCGCCGGCGGCGCTGCCGGCGCTGGCGCTCTCGATGGCGGTTGCTCTCTTCGTGCTGGGAATCGTCTCCAGCCAGCTCTCGCGGCGGGTCGAGGCTCGCGCCGACAGCTTCGCGCTCGAGCTGACCAAGGACCCGAAGGCACTGATCGGGGTGCAGAAGGAGCTGGCGCTCACCAACGTCGCCGAGCCCGAGCCCCCAGCGGCATTGCAGCTCTTGTTCGGGACCCACCCCGACACGATGCAGCGGATCGGGGCTGCGGTGGCATTCGAGCGTCAGCAGCGGTGAAGACCATTCTGCTCACGGTCGGGCGAGTCCAGGCGCCTTTTATTGAAGCCGACGCTCACTACCGCAAGTTGCTCGGCCGCTACCAGCCGCTGACCGTGGTCGAGGCCCGCGACGATGCCGACCTGTTGCGCAAGCTGCCCAGCGACGGGCGTTTGGTGGCGCTGGATCGCGAGGGAACAGCGCTCGACTCGCTCGGCTGGAGCCGCTGGCTGGACGAGCGCCGGCTCGAGGCCCGCGACCTCTGCCTGATCGTCGGGGGCCCGGCCGGGCTGCCGGCGCAGGCCCTTAAGGCCGCTGAAGAGCGGATCTCCCTCGGGCCGCCGACGCTCCCGCATCAGCTTGCGCGAGTCGTGGTTCTGGAGCAGCTCTTTCGCGCCGCCAAGATCCTCGCCGGCGAGCCCTACCACTACTGATCACACCAATTGCGGCCCCTCCGGGGCCACCAGCCTCTGCCGCGACACGTTGTGTCGCGGCCAAACATACGATTAGCCGGTGGCCGAGGCCGATCCGATAGCGGAGCTGCGAAGCGCGCTGCACGACGTCGCGCAGGCGCTGTCCGGAGACGGGACGGGGGTCGAGCCGATCCTCGAGCGACCGCCGAAGGCCGAGCAGGGGGATTACTCGTCGAATGCGGCCATGCTGCTCGCCGGGACGCTCGGGCAGCCGCCGCGCGAGATCGCCGAGCGCTTGAGCGGCGAGCTGCGTGAGCGGCTGGGGGAGAGCGCCGAGCGGGTCGAGGTCGCCGGCCCGGGGTTCGTCAACCTGTTCCTGTCCGAGCCCTGGTACCGCGAGGCGATCGCGAGACTGGTCGCCGCCGAAGAAGACGCCGGCATCCGGGCCCACGCCGACTCCAAGCGGGTCCTGGTCGAGTTCGTCTCCGCCAACCCGACCGGGCCGCTGACCGCCGCGGGAGGCCGTCATGCCGCCTACGGGGACGCTGTGGCGCGCCTGCTGGAGGCGACCGGCGACGCGGTCGAGCGTGAGTACTACTCGAACGACATCGGCGGCCAGATCGATCGCTTCGGGGAGTCGATCGGCGCCGCCATGAAGCGCGACCCGACCCCCGAGGGGGGCTACGAGGGCGCCTACGTCGCCGAGCTTGCCGAGCGGCTCGCCGCCGAGGGCCTCGACGCGTCACAGGCCGACGAGCTCGGCAAGCGGGGCGCGGAGCTGATGCTGGAGTCGATCCGCGAGACCCTGCACCGCTACGGCGTCGAGTTCGACACCTGGTCCTCGCAGCGGGCCGTCGAGGAGAGCGGGGCGGTGCGCGAGACGATCGAGCGCTTGCGGGGGTCCGGTCACACCTACGAGAGCGAGGGAGCGGTGTGGCTGCGCAGCACGGAATTCGGCGACGACAAGGACCGTGTGCTGCTGCGCTCCGACGGCGAGCCGACCTACTTCGCCTCCGACATCGCCTATCACCGCGGCAAGCTCGAGCGCGGCTTTGAGCACCTGATCACGGTGATGGGCGCCGACCATCACGGCTACGTGACCCGCATGCGGGCGGCGATCGAGGCATTGGGCGCCGACCCAGAGGTCTACGAGGCCCAGATCATGCAGTTCGTCCACATCGTCGAGCGCGGCGAGCGCTCCCAGATGTCGAAGCGGCGCGGCGACTTCGTCACCCTCGACGAGTTGATCGACGACATCGGGGTCGACGCGACCCGCTTCTTCATGCTCCAACGCGGTCACGAGAGCACCGTCGACCTCGACCTCGAGCTGGCACGGGAGCAGTCGAACGAGAACCCCGTCTACTACGTGCAGTACGCGCACGCCCGGATCGCCAGCATCCTGCGCAAGGCCGCCGACGAGGGGATCGACGTCGACGCGGCGCTCGCCACCGACCTCTCGGCCGTTGCCGCCCCGGTCGAGCCCGCTGAGCGGGTCCTGGTCAAGCGGCTGCTGGAATTCCCCGACGAGGTCGCCGAGGCTGGGGGGCGTCGCGCCCCGCAGCGTCTATGCGCCTACGCGGGAACCGTGGCCGCCGACTTTCACGCCTTTTATCGCGACTGCCTGGTCGTCGGCGCCGAGGGGGAGGGGGTGCAGGAGTCGCGCTTGGCGATCTGTGTGGCCGCCAAACGGGTGATCGCCCGCGCTCTGGGGCTGCTCGGTATCAGCGCGCCCGAGCGGATGTAGGGCGGCGGGATCCCACCGCTACTACTTGCAGCCGAATTCGCCGGTCCCTGTCTGACCCCAGGTAGGTGGGTCATTGGGGTAGCAGTCGATGACGCAGGGGGGCAGGTTCTCGAAGAAGAGGAGACAGCCGTTTCCCCCGCTGGCCAGCTTGATGGCTGAGTCCAGCTGTTCCCAGTTCGCGTAGTTCGCCAGAGCTACGCAATCGTCCTCGGTGACGCCCTTCACCGGAAAGGTGCGGCAGACGCCGTTGATCCTGTCGAGGGCGCAGAAGTCCCTGGCCGACCCTGTCCCCACAGCGTCTGTGCAGCTCGAGATCAGCCGCCTGCTGAAGTCTTTCGTCAGTGTGATGCTCCTGGCGCCGCCTCCGATGTTGTAGACGTTGGCCCAGCACCCGGAGAGCGCCAGCGTCGCCGCGACGAGCAGGCTTGCGACGAGGACCCTTTGGCGAACCGGAGTCACTTGCACGCCAAAGAGCCGACCGACGCCGTGCCCCAGAAGCTGTCACTGATATTGCGGTCCTTGGCTTCGAAGAAGGTGAGACAGTCAGACGCTGCGATTACATGGTGGATGGCCGAGTCCAGATGTTGCCAGTCTGTGTAATCCGCGAGCAGCAAGCAGTCGTCCTCGGTGATGCCCTTCTCCGGGAGAGTGCGGCAGACGCCGTCGATCCGGTCGAGGACGCAGAAGTCCCGAGCCGGGGATCCTGCCCCCACCGCGTCGGTGCAACTCCAGATCAGCCGATGGCTGAAGTCCCTCGTGAGGGTGATGTCCCTGTCGCCGGTGCGGAAGTCGTAGACGTTGGCCCAGCAGCCCGAGAGGACGAGCGCGAACGCGACCAGCAGGCTTGCGATAAACCCAACCCGGGCTGCTCTACGCCGTCTCACTCAGACCGCCGTGCAGTCACTTGCAGCCGGCGAACCCCTTGAACACGGAGCCCCAGAAATCGTCGGGGTAACCGCCGTCTTGCCAGAAAAAGCTCAGACAGTCGTCGGATCCGGTGACGTTGACGATCGCGTGCTCCATGTCCTGCCAGTCCCCGTAGGAGGAGATGTGGATGCAATCGGAGTCGCTGACGCCCTTGATGTGGATGCCCTGGCAGAGCGCCTTCACCGTGTCGAGGGCGCAGAATGCGCGCGCCGCACCGGTGCCGTGCTCCGCGGTGCAACTGAAGATGATCCGGTTGCTGATGTCCTGCGTGAGGGTGATGTTCCGGGTGCCGTCGCCCCAGTTGACGACATTGGCCCAGCACCCCGACAGCAGCAGCGCCGCCGCGACAAGCAGACTCGAGGCGAGCCCTGCTCTGATTGCTCTACGTCGTTTCATTCGCTCTCTTCCTCACTTGCAGCCGAAGAAGCCGGACTGGTCCGAGCCCCAGAAATTGTCGTTGGGGTCCGGATGCTCGTAATAGATCAGGCAGTCCTCGGGGCCGATCACCTGCTTGATCGAATCCTCCATGTCCTTCCAATCTCCGTAGTTGGCAAGAAGAACGCAGTCGTCCCCGGTGATCCCCTTCTCCGGAAAGGCGCGGCAAAGCGCGTTGACGGTGTCCAGCGCGCAGAACGCGCGCGCCGCTCCGGTCCCCTTCGAGGCCGTGCAGTTCCAGATGATGTCGGCCGTGAGGTTCGCCGGCAGGGCGATGCTTCGTTCCCCGCCACCGAAGTTGGTGATGGTTGCCCAGCACCCGGACAGGACGAGCATGGCGGTGACCAGCAAGGTTGCGACGCCGGCTGCGCGGAGCGATTTGCCACGTTTCAGCCGGGTTCGCATCAGCCGCACCCGTACTGCCCGCGGTCGGTGCCCTGCCACCATTCGTAGACCACGTTGCTGGGGTAGACGTACTCAAGCCAGGTCAGGCACTCCTGGGGTCCCTCGACCGCTTCGATCGCGGCCTCCATCGACCCCCCGATGTGCGTGTAGCCGCCGAATTGGGTCACGTCGCCGAGTTTGTTGCAGAGAGCAGGGGCGAGGTTGGGCGGCGGTTCTTGCTGGCAATTCGCCTTGATCAGGCGCAGGGCGCAATCCGCGCGCCCGCTGCGGCCGTAGCCGGCGGTGCAGGCGGAGATGATCTTGTTCGTCGGGTCCTCGAGAACCGTGAATCGATGCTGGCCGCAAGCGCCCAAGGGCCCCGTGCATCCGTTGTAGAACTGGAACTCGTAGTGGGCGATGCTGCAGCCGCTGATCAGAAACGTCGCGCCGATCAGCAGCGCCACGATTCCACCCTTGCGAAGCTTCCTCCGTGAACCCCCGTTGTTCTTCAAGACCTCTCCTCCGTAGCCAAGCGCTGAGGCTATGTCGGCGGACGTCCTAAATCATCGGGACAAGTGGGTAACTTCTGCTGACTTTGGGTCAGTTATTCGTGGGTGCCGCCCGACGATCGGACAGTGAGAGGTGTGGTTTCCGCGGAACTCCCAATTGGCGGTATTGACCGCGTGTCAAGCGGCCGGTACAAAGTCGCAATGGCAGGTCACCGCAGGCGCTTTCGGTTTCGGCGCGGACTGTGGGTCGCGTTGGCGGCTTGCGGGTTGGCGTTGGGTGCTTGCGGCGGCAATGGGTCGCAGCATTCGCATGCGACGGCGAGCGCCATGCGGGTCAGCGTCACGGGCGCGAAGACGCCTGCGTCGAAGGATGAAAGGTCGGCGGCCCAGGCGCCCAAGACCGAGAAGCGAAGTTCAACCGGCACCGGGCGGAAGAAGGCTCGCGTGAGCTCGCATTCAAGCGATGCGTCGGCGGCGTCGGTTGCGGTCCAGGCGCCCGCCCCCGCCGTCCATCGCCGCCAGAAGGCTCATCGTCACCGACAAGTCTCGCCGTCCGACGCACACCAGGGCCCGCCCAAGAAGGCCAAGGCGCCAAAGCCTGGCAAGCCCGCTCATCCCGGCACGCCGAGCCAGGCTTCCACGCCATCGCCCCCGAACACGGCGGGCGGCGGCGACCCCTACACGGTCGCTAGGCAGTTCTGCGGCGACCGGTCCAACGCCAGCCTCGTGCCGCAAGAGTTCCGCGACAACCCGGAGCTCTTGGCGCAGGCCTACGCGCAGTACTTCGACCCCGATCACCTTCAGGCGGCCCACGACGGCTGCCTCGCGGGGCTGCACGACCTGGGCTTGTAGGGCCCGCTAAGAGACTCCGACGAGATCGATCTCGTCGAAGGTGTTGGGGAGCAGGTCGTCGTACTAGCTTTCCCCAGCCTGCTGCCCTCACGTTGCGAGCATCGGCCCGCTGCCCTGGGCCCGTTAACGCACGGACGTTTGTTGCACCGCTGGCGCATCTATCCTCCCGCCGCCATGCGAATCACCTACATCGTCGGGACCCGGCCCAACTTCGTGAAGATGGCGCCGGTGATCGCGCGGCTGCGGGAGCGGCTGCCCGACGCTGAGCACTCGCTGGTCCACACCGGGCAGCACTACGACCCGGCGATGTCGAAGATCTTCTTCGACGAGCTGGGCGGCCTGCCAGAGCCCGACCACGTGCTGGAGGTGGGTTCGGGCACGCACGCCGAGCAGACAGCGCGGGTTATGGAGCGCCTCGAGCCGCTGGTCGATGCCGAGCGTCCCGACCTGATGATCGTGCCCGGCGACGTCAACTCGACCCTCGCCGCTTCGCTGGTCGCCGCAAAGGCGCTCGTGCCGCTCGCCCACATCGAGTCGGGGCTGCGCAGCTTCGATCGCACGATGCCCGAGGAGGTCAACCGCATCGTCACCGACCGGCTCTCCGACCACCTCTTCCTGCACTGCGACGAGGCGGTCGAGAACCTGCGCGCCGAGGGCGTCGCCGACGAGCGCATGCACTTCGTCGGCAACACGATGATCGACACGCTGGTCGCGCTCGAGGACCGATTCCGCTCCCTGGAGGCGGCCAAGGCGCATGGGCTCGAGCCCGGCAGCTACCTGCTGGTGACGCTGCACCGGCCGGCGCTCGTCGACGGCCCCCTGCTCGGCACCGCGATCGCGCGTCTCTCGCAGGTCGCGGAGCGGATGCCCGTCGTCTTCCCCGCCCACCCGCGGACCCGCAAGGGGATCGATTCGCCCCCCGACTGGGTGACCGAGCCGATCGGCTACCTGGAGTTCCTCTCCCTGGAGGCCGGCGCCGGCGCTGTGCTGACCGACTCCGGCGGCATCCAGGAGGAGACGACCTATCTCGGCGTTCCCTGCTTCACGCTGCGCGACAACACCGAGCGCCCGGTGACGATCCGGGCCGGGACCAACACGCTGCTCGGCCTCGATCCCGACCGGATCGCGGAGATCCCCGACCTGCTCGAGGGGCGCGGCGATCCGCCCGATCCGCCGCCGATGTGGGACGGCAAAGCGGGGGAGCGGGTCGCCGAGGTGATCGCAGCGGGGGCGTAATTACGTTAGAGGTCATAGCGCGCCAGGTCCGACTCGAGCCGCTCGGCCTCCTCGCCGCCGGGAGCCTTCGCCTCCGGCTCGCGTGGCCTGGCCGAGTGCCGCCACCGCCGGACGCCGACGATCAGGGCCGCCGCGGCCAGCAGGCCGGCGATGATCGGCACCAGGTAGGCGGTGAGGTCGAATCCCGAGCCCTGCGGGGTCGCTAGCACGGCGGGCCCGTATTCGGCCACCAGCGCGTCTTTGATCTGCTGCTTGCTGCGGCCCTCGGCGATCAGCTTGCGGATGAAGACCCGTTCGCGATCCGCCTGCGGGGACTCGGAGAGCTCGAGCAGCGTGCCGCAGACCGGGCACATCACCTCGTCCTCGACGTCGGGAAGCGAAGCCCGCGGCTGGGGGCGAAAGGCCGCCGCCGCCGGAGTGAGCAGCGCGGCGAGCGCCAGCACCAGCACCAGGACGCCGCTAGCCCGTCGCATTACCGCCTCCGATCAGCGGTGCCACGAACTTGTCGAGATACTCGCGATCCACCGGCCCGCGCTGGATCAGCACCAGCTGGCCCCGCGGGTTGACGAGGAAATTTTCCGGCACGCCGCTGGTGCCGAAGTCGTGGGCGCGGTCGCCGTTGCCGTCGCGCAGCTCCGGGTAGGTGAGCCCGTAGCGGTCGACGAAGGCCCGCCCGTCGTCGCTGAGGTCGCGGGTGTCGATTCCAAGCACCGTGAACCGCTGCGCGCGGTGCCGGCGATAGAAGGCCTGGAGCAGCGGCGACTCGTCGCGGCACGGCAGGCACCACGAGGCCCAGAAGTTGACCAGCACCCAGCGTCCGCGGTAGTCGGAGACGCTCGCGGTCCCGTGGCCGTCGAGGCGGGGCAGGTCGCCGCTCGGCGCCTGCTCGCCGACCGCGATGTCGGGCCCGCCCTTGCTGAGCAGGCCGAAGCCCAGCAGGCCGACCACGGCAAGCACGGCGAGGAAGACTGCGAAGGACCGAGCGCTCACTTGGCCAAGGGTAGAGAGGAGGCGGACCGCCGCCGGCCCGCTGACCGCACGGGGTCCAGGGGAACCGGCGCATCCCCAGCAGCGATGTGCCTATTCTGCGCGCCTGGTATTCGGGGACTCGCGGGAGCGGTCTGAGGAGAGATGACCGAGCTGGATCAGGACGGGCTGGAGGAGCGCCAGAGCGACGATCGTCCGATCGTCGATCAGGCGCCGCGAGTTCCTGGCAAGGACCGCGTCGATCGCCGGCTTGGTCGGCCTGGCCGGAGTCCTTCCGACCGACACCCTCCTCGCACACGCGGCGAAGGCTCAGACGAGCCCGCTACCGAGCCCGTCGAACATGCCGATCGACACCTTCGTGGTGCTGATGATGGAGAACCGCTCCTTCGACCACTACTTCGGCTGGTTCCCCGGGCGCCGACGGCAAGAACGCCGGCCTCCCTATCCGGACGACGAGGGCGTCCTGCACCCGACCCACCGCTCGCGCCGGACTTCCAGGGCTGCGCCTTCGACGATCCCGACCACGGCTGGGAGGGCGGGCGCGCCGCAGTACGACGGCGGCAGGCTCGACGGCTTCCACAAGCCGCAACGACGATTCGCGCTCGGCTACTACCCGAGGCGGACGTTCCCGTTCATGCCCTGCGGCCGCCGAGGCGTTCACGCTCTACGACCGCTACTTCTCCTCGCTGCTCGGACCGACTTGGCCGAACCGCCAGTACATGCCTCGGCGCATGCGGGGGGCATCAAGGCAAACGCGTCGCCCGCAGGACGCCGTCCAGGCTACCTCGCGGCCAGGGCCTCTACGAGTGGGAGACGATCTGGGACCGATGCTCGTCCCAGGGGATCAGCGTCAGCTACTACTTCAGCGACCTGCCTTTCATCGGCGTCTACGGGCCGAGCGCCTCGCGGATGAGCGGCCGGTGTCCGAGTTCTACGCCGACGCGGCCGCCGGGCAGCTGCCGAACATCTGCTTCGTCGACCCGCCGTTCCTCGACGGCGGCGGCGGCGACGGGCTCGCCGGCGACGAGCACCCCCACGGCGACGTCCGGATCGCGCAGGCGTTCGATGGCCGACGTCACCCACGCCTTCATCCGCTCGCCGCAGTTCGGACCGGCGCGCATGTTCATCAACTACGACGAATGGGGCGGCTTCTTCGACCACGTCGAGCCGCGGTCAAGTCCCCGACGACCGGCCGAGCGCGAACCTCGAGGAGAGACTTCGGCATGACCGGCTTCCGCAGCCCCGGCGTGGCGATATCCCCGTACGCCGCCCGGCGCGTCAGCCACAGAGGTCGCCCACGAGTCGATCCTGAAGATGATCTCCTACCGCTTCGGGCTCGGCGACCTCAAGAAGCCCCGCCGCTACGCCTAGAACATCGCGACTCGTTCAACTGGGAGAAGCCTGGACTTCGACGTCCCAACTTGCCCATCCCCGCATCTCCCGCGCGGCGCCCTGCCAGTCCGCCGCCGAGCGGGTCGAGCTCGACCACCGCTCCGAGCTCGAATGAGGGCCTCAGCATCGGCGCGCCGGGTCCATGCTCCGAGAATCCGATGAAGCGTCGGCTACGACGGTCGGGCCCACCGTCTCCGCGAGCGGGTTTCACAGCCGTCGACGTAGCAAAGCGTCAGCTGGGCGGAGCTCTAGAGGTCGATGAGTCGATGATTCGCAAGCCGCTTAGCGACCGTCGATCGCGCTGCTGGCGACTGGCATCTGCGGCTGCGGCGCAGGCGCCACGGCAGCGGCCGTGCGACCGCACGATCAAGCCACGTCTTCATCATCGTGCTCGAGAACGAGAACGCCGACGACGACCTTCGGCGCGGACAGCCCGGCGCCCGTACCTCTCGCAAGACGCTGCGCTCGCAGGGCGCCTTCCTGCCCAACTACTACGGGATCGGCCACTCAGCCTCGACAACTACATCGCGATGGTCAGCGGCCAGGCGCCCGAACCCCGAGACCCAGGCCGACTGCCAGGTCTACGGCGACTTCATGCCCGGGCACGTCGACCGCGCGACGGCCAGGTACATCGGCCAGGGGTGCGTCTATCCGGCCGGCGGTCGAGACGGTCGCCAACCAGCTCGAGGACTCGCGGCTACACCTGGAAGGGCTACATGGAGGACATGGCGCGAAGGCCCCGCCGAGCCCCGAGCCTGCCGCCACCCGACGTCAACTCCCAGGACGACACCCAGACGCGCCGAGGTCGGCGACCAGTACGCGGCGCGCCACAACCCGTTCGTCTACTTCCACTCGATCATCGACTTCCCGACCTGCGCCGCAGAACGACGTCGACCTCAGCGCACCTGCGCGACCGACCTGGCGCTCGAAGGCGACGACGCCGAACTACTCGTTCATCACCCCGAACCTCTGCAACGACGGCCACGACGCGCCGTGCGTCGACGGCGAGCCGGGCGGCCTGCGAGACGGCGAACCAGCTGGCTGCAGCGACAACGTGCCGACGATCCTCGGCTCGCCCGCCTTCCAGGACGACGGCCTGCTGATCGTCACCTTCGAAGAGGCCGAGGCCGGCGTCGACGATGCGAGCGCTTGCTGCAACGAGGCGCCCGGGCCCGAACACGCCCGATCCCGGGCGGCCTGACGCCGGGCCCGGCGGCGGCCGGGTCGGGCGCGGTCCTGCTCGCGCCCTGCATCGAGCCCGGCACGGTCGACGAGCACGCCCTACAACCACTACAGGCTGCTGCGAACGGTCGAGCAGAGCTTCGGCGCTTCCGCATGCTCGGCTTCGCGCGCAGCCGGAATCACAGGCTGATCGGGTTGCCGCGCTGACGGTCCGAACTGCACATGGCATGGTTCCGCGGGTATGACTGCGGGTACGGCGAGGAGTCGGTGCGGGGGTGTTGGATTGCCGGGCTGGTCCTGGCCTCGTCGGCTGCCGCGGCACCGGCGCCGTTCGGGCATCCGTGCACGGCGCAATCCGATGGCACCCGTCTCTGTCCGACCACCGATGGCGGGGCTGGCCAGACGGTGGACGGCGTGCCCACCTTCGACGGCGTCCCGCTCGACGTCGACGTCACGCTGCCGGCGAAGGGAAACGGCCCCTACCCGACGATCGTGATGCTGCACGGCTACGGGGGCAGCAAGACCGACTTCGAGTCGACCGACCCGAACGGCGACGGCTCGGTCACCTATCACTACAACAACGACTACTTCGCCCGCCATGGCTATGCCGTCGTCAACTACACGGCGCGCGGGTTTGGCCACTCGTGCGGCGGCGGTCCCACCGGCTTTCACTCCGGGCCCTGCGGACAGGGCTACATCCGCCTCGCCGACACCCGTTACGAGGCGCGTGACACCCAGTACCTGCTCGGCCGCTTGGTCGACCAGGGGATCGCGAAGCGCGGCGCGCTGGGCGTGACCGGTATCTCCTATGGCGGCGGCCAGAGCCTCGAGTTGGCCTACCTGCGCAATCGCATCCGGCGGCCGGACGGGTCGTTTGCGCCCTGGACGAGCCCGAAGGGAAAGTCGCTTTCGATCACCGCCGCCTGGCCCCGTTGGCCTTGGTCTGACCTGGTCGACTCGCTGCTGCCCAACGGGCGCTTCCTCGACACCCAGGTGTCTCCGCCCGGGCAGAGCCTGGACCCCGCCGGGATCGAGATCCGCAGCTACGTCTCCGGCCTCTTCGCGCTCGGCAAGACCAACGGCTATTACTGCGGCGACGCGCTCGCCAGCTCGCCCTGCACCAATCCCGACGCAGACCTAACCGGGGACTTCGCGCTTGTAAACGCGGGCGAGCCCGCCAGCCCCGCGGCCCAGGCTCGAATGGCCGAGATCTACGCGCATCACCAGGGCTACGGCATTCCGGGCTCTCCGTCCCCGCTGCTGATCGAGAATGGCTGGACCGACGACCTGTTCCCGCCCGAGCAGGCAATCCGGATCTACAACCAGGCAAGCGGACGCAGCCCGGTCAGCCTTCAGTTCGGCGACCTCGGCCACAGCCGAGGCTCGAACAAGCCCACCGTCAATAAGGCATTCAACACCCAGGGCGGCGCTTTCTTCGATCATTACCTGCGCGGCGCACGCGGCGGACCCGCGCCGAGCTCGGTCACCGCGTACACCCAGACCTGTCCCTCGACCGCACCCGACGGCGGCCCATACACGGGCGCCACCTATCAGCGGCTTCACACCGGGACCATCAGCTTCGGCTCCGCTGCCTCCCAGGTCTTGAAGGCGAGCGGGGACCACACGACCAGCGCCCAGTTCGACCCGATCGCCGGTACGAGCGACGCATGCAAGACGATCTCCTCCTCGACGGCGCCGGGGACCGCGACCTACAGCTACACCACCGCGTCGGGGTTCACGATGCTCGGGCTGCCGACCGTCACCGCGACGATCCAGACGATTGGCGACTTCGGCGAGCTCGACTCGATGCTCTTCGACGTCGCCCCCGACGGGACAGAGCGTCTGATTACCCGCGGGGCCTACCGCCTGACCGACAACCAGTCCGGCCAGGTGACGTTCCAGCTCCATGGCAACGGCTACACATTCGCGCCGGGACACACCGTCAAGCTGGTGCTCATGGGCAGCGACGATCCCTACCTGCGGATGAGCAACGACGTCGCGTTCACCGTTCAGGTCTCCAACCTGACGGTCACCCTGCCCACCCGCGGCTGAGCCTCATTGGCTAGCGCCGGCGCGCCGCCTCGTTGCTGCCGCGCCGGCCCTAGAATCGGACCTACGCGGACGTAGCTCACCTGGTAGAGCGCGAGCTTCCCAAGCTCGAGGTAGCGGGTTCAAGTCCCGTCGTCCGCTCTCCGGCGCACCGCCCGGGCTCAGACCCTCGATTCAAGGAGTGGGACCACGCTCGGCGGAGATCTACTCCTTTTCCTCGCCTTCCTCGAAGGCTTCGGGATGGGCTGTCCTCAGCGCATCGAGGTCGATGCGATCCATCGGACGGTCCGCCGAGCGCTTCATCGCCACGAGATGGCGCAATGAGCAGATGCGAACGCTGACGCCCTCCAGTTCCGCACCGTCTGCCTCGGCGTCCAGCTCGGCATACCTCGGAATTTGCGGCAGGCCCTGGAGGACATCAACGACCCCTAGTTCCGTCTGGATCAAGGCCTTGTCCCCTGCCCGAATGAAGACCCGCACGGAACTGGGATCGAGCAGATCGTCACCGACCATTACTCGCCCGCCGATCTCCTCCAGGAGATCGATCAGGCGCGACAGGTTCTCCGGCTCGGGATCGGGAACCAGGTCGAGGTCCTGGGTTGCCCTTATGTAGCCCCAAGCTCCGACCGCGAGCCCACCAACGAGCACAAACCGAACGTCTCGGTTCGCGAGCCTCTTGAGCAGCTGAAGGTAGGGGACGTCCGGGCTCAAGCCCTCTTTCGAGCCTGGCTCTTTCGCATACCGTCGCGGAGCTGAAGCGCGAACGAGCTGAGGCTTAGCGCGTCGCCCAGATTCCTGCCCAAGGGCCGTTTCGCATCATTGCGGATGCGCTGCTTGGCGACCAGCTCGTTCTGCCTCCAAGACTCCTCCGTCGCCCCACGGCCTGGTTGGCCTCGCTGCTCTTCCATGTTTCAAGGGTAGGCGAGATCCCGGTTGGTTGAATGAGGCATATGGGTTGCTACCAGCAAAATCCTGCTCGCGCGGACGCGAAACTGGTAGCTGAGCTGGTAGCAACGCCAGCACCGGCCGCTTGGTGAGCCGGGTTCAACCTATAGTCCCGCTTATCGGCCTGTTCGTGCGGCTCGCCGCTTTTTGCCTATTGCCATTTCGTTCGGGGTGGGTGGACGACAGCCACTCGCAGGCTGGGACGGAGTTCCCACCCTGAACCCACGAGATTGCTTGGTCTGCGCGATCGGGAATATTGACCCCGCTGCGACACGCTGATTGCGCCAGTTATCCCGTTCAGGACAATTACGCGAGAACCATGTCCAGACCAGGTGCTATTTTCCCGAACGGGAAAATGCCTAGGACCGGAGATAGCTCCGCGCTGGATAGCGCCGAAGCGCTGGGTAAGGCAATCCGATTGAGCCGCAAGGAAAACCGCCTGACTCAGGGCGAACTGCTGCAGAGGAAGGTACCTCACTGCGCTTGGTCTCCGAGGTCGAGCGTGGAAAGCCGACCGCGCGCCTCGACGGAGTGCTGCGCCTTCTCGCCGCATTGGGGCTCTCGCTAGATGTCCGGCCCCGATGACCAAGCTCGATGTCTACCTTCACTCGCAGCGCGCAGGACGCCTCGAACGCCGCGAGCAAAGTCGGTTGTCTTTCACCTACGAGCCCGATTGGCTGGATGACGCCGGCCCGGCACTGTCCCACTCGCTACCGCTGCGGCCGGAACCATTCGACGACGCCGGCTGCCGTCCGTTCTTTGCCGGTCTGCTTCCCGAGGGTGAGTTCCTCCGTGCCGTCGCACGGTCCTTTGGCGTCTCAGCCACGAACGCATTTGCCGTCCTCTCGGCCATCGGGGGAGAGTGCGCTGGTGCTGTATCGCTTGTGCCGGAAGGGGAATCCCTACCGCGTACGGGCTCGCCCAAGTGGCTTGACACAAGCGGATTAGCCGACCTGATTGACGAACTCCCCCGGCGGCCCTTGTTGGCCGGGGATTCCGAGGAAGGACTTCGTCTTTCCCTTGCCGGAGCTCAAGACAAGCTCCCAGTCCTCTTTGCGGGTGGGCGGATCGGGATCACCCGTGGCGATCCTCCGAGCACTCACATCATCAAGCTCCCCTCCGAGCGCTTCGAGGACATGACCGCCAACGAAGGGTTCTGTCTCGCGCTCGCGCGCAAGGCGGAGCTCGATGCGGTCGAGGCAGGCCCCAGGATTGCCTCGAAGGGAGTGTTCGAGCCGCACCCCAATGACCGGGAGTACCTGCTCGTGTGGCGGTACGACCGCGAGGAGAATGAGCACGGCACGAGACGCATCCACCAGGAGGACCTCTGCCAGGCACTCGGGTTCGTGCCGGAGCTCAAATACGAGGCCGATGGGGGTCCAGGGGTCGCTGATTGCGCACGGCACATCCGAACGTACTGCGCAGCACCGGCGGTTGACATTTTGGCTTTTGTCGACGCCTTGATCTTCAACTTCTTGATTGGAAACCACGACGCTCACTCGAAGAACTTCTCGCTCATCCTCGAGGGACCCCGTTCTCGCGCCTCGCCCCGCTCTATGACTTGATCTCGACGAGTGCGTACCCGGGTCTGAGCCGGAAAATGGCGATGAAGCTCGGTGGCGAGTACCGCCCCGGGTATGTCCGAGGCCGTCACCTCGAACGCCTCGCCAATGATCTGGAGATGAGCCCCAGCGCGCTCCGCGATCGGGCCGTGGCACTCACCGAGCGAGTGGAAGTAATCATGGAGCCCGTCCTCAAGGAAGTCCCCTCGGAGTTCGCGGGGCGCCCAATCTTCGAGCGCGTGGGAGAGGCGATCAAAACCGGCATCAAGAGTCTCCGTAACGCAATTGCCGAACTCTAAGTGTCGATTTCGTCGTCTCCCGTTCGTCTCAGGGACCGCGAAGGTGGGATCCTCCGCCAAGTCCGTGGTTATCTGCCGTCCGTAGAATCGAACCCACGCGAACGCAGCTCACCTGGTAGAGCTCAAGCAGGATCCGAATAATCAAACGGCGTCGAACTCGCATAGGCATCGGCAGCGCGCGCATCGCCCTGGCAGGCGCCGCTTGGCTGCCTCGCTGGTCATTGCGCCGCTGGCTGTGGTTCCTCCTCGTCGAACACCTCACCAAGGGCGTACCGAACGGCGCCGCAAGGCTCCGAGCGTCAAGTTCGCCGGAGCCGAAGCGTACCGCCGAAGCCGGCGCCGCCACTGTTGCTCACCGACTCAGTCGGCAAGCAAGTCAACATCGACCAGTTCCGCGGCAAGGCCGTCCTGGTGACCTTCATCTACACGCACTGCCCCGACATCTGCCCGCTGATCGTCGGCCACCTGCACACCGCGCAGGCCCAGCTCGGACCCGAGGCGCGCAAGCTCCAGATCATCGCCGTCTCCACCGACCCTCGCGGCGACACTCCGAAGACGGTTGCGAAGTTCCTCAAGGAGCATCAGATGACCGGCCGCATGCAGTATCTGATCGGCTCCCAGAAGCAGCTCGAGAACGTATGGGCGGACTGGAACATCATCGCCAAGCCGAGCCCTACCGGCCGCGACCAGGTCGAGCATTCGGCGCTGATCTACGGGATCAGCGCCAGCGGCAAGATCACGACGCTGTACCCCTCCAACTTCAGCCCCTCGCAGATCGTCCACGACGTGCCGCTGCTCGCCTCCCAGTAGGTCAGCGCCATCCGCCGTCGCCTGGCCCCAATCCTGATCTTCGCCGCGATCGTCGCCGCGCTGGTGGCGGTCGAGGTCTTGAGCGGCGGCTCGAGCACCACTGGACCGGGAAGGCGAGCACCGGCGCTCCCATCTGACGTCCTCGTCGCCCCCAAGGTCACGGTTGGCTCGCTCCGTGGGCGGCCCGCGGCGATCAATTTCTGGGCCAGCTGGTGTGGACCTTGCCGCGACGAGGCCCCGGCGTTCGAGCGCCTCGCCCGCTCGCTTCACGGCCGAGCGCGGCTCGTCGGCGTCAATTGGAACGACAGCCTCGGCGGCGCGCGCTCGTTCATCCGCGAGCATCGCTGGACTTTCCCCGACCTGCGCGACGCAGATGGGACGGTTGGCGACAGCTACCGGATCAGCGGCCTGCCGACGACCTTCATCGTCGATTCCCGCGGGCGTATCACCGATGTCCTTCGCGGGCCGCAGGACGTCTCCAATGTGGAAAAGGCATTGAGAACCGCCCACTGAGCGCGATAGGCTCAGCGCATGGATGCCGGCGTTGGCCCGCCGATCGCGGGCGACCCCACGACACGATTGACACCCGCTGTCCGCGTCCGCTCGCTGGCGGTCGTCCGCGACTACATAACACTCACCAAGCCGCGGATCATCTCGCTGCTTTTGCTGACGACCGTGGCGACGATGTTCGTCGCCGACCCGGCCGGCCCGCCGCTGGCGACGATCCTCTGGACGATGCTGGGCGGCTATCTCGCGGCCGGGGGAGCGGGGGCGATCAACCACTACATCGACCGCGAAGTCGACGCCAAGATGGCGCGCACCCGGCGCCGGCCGCTGGTATCCGGCCGCATCGAGCCGGTCGACGGATTGATTTTCGGGATTGGGCTCGGCGCCGCCGCGTTCACCCTCTTCTGGCTCGCCGTGAATCCGCTCTCGGCGCTGCTGGCGATGGCGGGACTGCTCGGGTACGTCTTCGTCTACACGCTCTGGCTCAAGCCGCTGACGCCGCAGAACATCGTCATCGGCGGCGCCGCCGGCGCGGTCCCGCCGCTGGTCGGCTGGGCCGCGGCGACGGGAGGCCTCACGATCGACGCGCTCTGGCCCTTCGCGATCGTCTTCTTCTGGACCCCGCCGCATTTCTGGGCGCTCTCGCTGCTGATCAAGGACGACTACGCCGACGCCGGGGTTCCGATGCTGCCGGTCGTCCGCGGTGAGGGGGAGACCCACCGCCAGATCGTCATCTACTCGTTCGTCCTCGTCGCCGTCAGCCTGCTCCCCGTCGCGACCGGGCTCTTCGGCGCCATTTACCTCGTCTCAGCCCTGCTGTTGGGCGCCGGCTTCTGCGTCCTCGCCCTGCGTCTTCGCCGGCGCGCGGACCGCCGCGCCGCGCTGCGCCTCTACCTCTCCTCGCTCGCCTACCTGGCGCTGCTCTTCGTCGCCATGGCGATCGACCGCGTCTTTTAGGAGCATTCCTCCGCGGCCCTTGATTGCGCCCGGCCGAGGGTTTAGGCTGCGGTCTGCCGTCGCTTCTCGCTGGCGATCAGCTGTGAAGCTGACGGCGAGGAAGGAGAACCCGCTGGACCGGTGAACTCCCTGGCAGCAAGACTGGTCGTAGTTGTGGTCGCGGTCTTGATCGTGGCCGGTCTGATCACCTCCTACGTCACCAAGCTGCGGCGCGCGCCGACGCCGGTCGCGGTGGCGGCCACCCGTCCGGTACAGGCGAACCTGACCTTGAAGACCGAGGCTGCGGTCGGGCCGGAGGGCGGCAATAAGAGTTGGGTCTCCTACCTCGTTCGCGACCCCAAGGGCCAGTGGATCCACAGCACCACCTACGTCTTGCCCGCGCACGCGCTGGTCCACGTCACCGTCTACCAGTACGACGGCGACAGCGGCCTGCGCAATCCCTTCCTGGCCCGTGTGCAGGGAACGGTCGGGAGCGTGATGAAAGTCAACGGCCACACCCAGGTCAAGATCCCGCCCGACACCGCCTCGCACACGTTCGCCGTTCCGCAGATGGGGGTCCTCGTGCCGCTGTTCGGGGTTCCCGACAGCGCCAAGAACCCCTGCGACGAAGGTCCCTGCCACCTCGATCAGGATCACGAGACGATTACCTTCACCTTCAGGACCGGTAAGCCGGGCCGCTACCGCTGGCAATGCTTTGTTCCCTGTGCCGCAGGGTTCCTCACCGGTTTTGGTGGGCCGATGCAGACGATTGGCTACATGAGCGGCTTCCTCCACGTGGTCTGAGAGCAGATGCAGGAGCCCAACCACCTACGCCGCATCGCGATCGCCGGGCTCATCCTGAGCCTGATCGCGACCCCGATCGTCGTCATCTGGCTGGCTCCCTCGTTTGCTCCCTTCAAGGGAAGCAACGCGTCGTCGGGCCAGGTCCACGACAACGTCGTCCTGTTCGGAATCGTGACCCCGATCGCGTCAGTGCTGATCGTCTACTTCGCCTATGTGTTGACAGTCTTCCGCCACAAAGGGGGGAGGCTGCTCGAAGGCCAGGCGCCGGAGGAAGGGGTTCAGATTCGCGGCGACACCCGCGTCCAGACACCCTGGATCGTGATCACGACGATCATCGTCCTGTTCCTCGCCGTCTTCGGCACCGCCGAGCTGGCCGACGCCGGATCGGGAGGGGGCCAGGGGCCACTACCGGCCTTCAAGCCTTCGGACGATCCGCCTCCGCTTCAGGTCCAGGTGATCGCCCAGCAGTGGGAGTTCACCTACCGCTGGCCGAGTTATGGCGGCGTCGAGACGCCGCACCTCGAGCTTCCGGCCGGCCGCCAGGTCGAATTCCACGTCACTTCTCTGGACGTGATCCACTCCTTCTGGGCGCCGAAGATCGGCGTCAAGGCCGACGCCAACCCGGGCGTGGACAACATCGCCTACACGCGTCCCGCCAAGGAGCAGTCCTTCGACATCCGCTGCAATGAGCTCTGCGGACTCTGGCACGGATACATGTTCGACCACGGGCAGGTCGTGAGCGCCGCCAGGTTCGGGGCCTGGATCCGCGCCCAGCAGGCCTTCTTCGGGCCGATCACGCCCGAGCTTCCCCGCTACAGCGGCCATTACTACCCCGATCCCCAGAGGAGGGCCGGATGAGCAACGAGGCGGCAGCGCCCCTCTGGCGACGGCTGATCGGCTTCAACCTGCTGACCGGGATCGTGGGAGGGGTCATCGGCTTCTACGTCGGCTGGTGGCTGGGCCACCAGATCCACGCCAACAGCCTCGCCTACTTCGCGGATACGAACCAGAACGACGTCGCACTGATGCTCGGCTACGTGTTCCTCGTCGTCGGCTTCCTCGCCGGGCTCGGCTTCGCCAAGTATCCGCTCGCGCGGATGGTGGGGCGCGAGCCTTCCCTGCACGAGAACGAGGAAGGAGGGATCGGCCGCTACCTCGGCGTCTGCACCGACCACAAGGTGGTTGGCATCCAGTACCTGTACGGAATCGGCCTCTTCTTCTTCATCGGTGGGCTGAACGCGATGCTGATCAGGGCCGCGCTGCTGCGCCCGTCGCCGCAGCTCTTCGGGGCAGGCAACTATCTGACCCTGGTCGGCCTGCACGGCACGATGATGATGGGGATCATGACGTCGGGCGTCCTGGGCCCGTTCGCCAACTACTTCGTGCCGCTGATGATCGGTGCGAAGCGGATGGCCTTCCCGCGCATCGAGTCGCTCACCTTCTGGCTTCTGATGGCCGCCGGGGTGATCCTCGTGTCGACGATCTTCTTCGGCGGCTTCCCGACCGGCTGGACCGGATACGCGCCGCTCAACGACGAGGCCAACTTCGGCATGGACTCCTACATCTTCTTCTTTGCCTTGGTCGGGATCTCGATGACCCTGCTGGCGTTAAACCTGATCGCCACGATCGTGACCATGCGGGCCCCGGGCCTGACCTGGGGCCGGCTCCCGATCTTCTGCTGGGGCGCGCTCAGCACTTCGATCCTGATGGTCCTCGCGGCCCCGGTTCTGATCGGTGCGCTGCTGATGGTCGCCTTCGACCGCAGCGTTCAGACCTCGTTCTTCATCTCCAGCGCCGGCGGTAGCCCCTACCTGTTCCAGAATCTGTTCTGGTTCTTCGGCCACCCGGAGGTCTACGTCCTCGCCCTGCCCGGGATGGGGATCATCCTCGAGATCTTGCCGGTGTTCTCGCGCAAACCGCTGTGGGGCTACCGGCTCGCGGTGGCAGGAATCCTCGGCATCATGCTGCTCAGCTTCTTCGTCTGGCAGCACCACCTCTTCGTCAGCGGCCTCAATTCCAATCTTCGTCCCTTCTACATGTTCTCCACCGAGCTGATCTCGGTGCCGACCGGGCTGATCTTCCTCTGCGGTATGGCGACGCTGTGGAGGGCGCGCATCCGCTACACGGTGCCGATGCTGTTCTGCCTCGCCTGGTTCTTCAACTTCTTCATCGGCGGGGCGTCGGGAGTGTTCCTGTCCGACGTGCCGAGTGACGTCGCCACCCACGGCAGCTTCTTCGTCATGGCCCACTTCCACTACACGATCATGGGCGGCCTGATCTTCGCCTTCTTCGCGGCGATCTACTACTGGGTGCCGAAGATGTTCGGGATGGAGTTAAACGAGCGGCTGGGCAAGATCCACTTCTGGATGATGTTCATCGGCTTCAACTCGACCTTCGCGCCGCTTTTCGCGCTCGGGCTGATGGGAATGCCGCGCAGGGTCTCGACCTATGCGCCGCACCTGCAGGCGCTCAACATCTGGGTCTCGGTCTCGGCCTTCGTGCTCGGGGCCTCGATGCTCGTCTTCCTCTTCAACGTCATCTACTCGCTGGTCTTCGTGCGCAAGCAGGCTCCCGCGAACCCGTGGTACTCGAAGTCGCTCGAGTGGCAGGTTCCCACCCCGGTCCCGGTCCACAACTTCGACCGCACGCCGGTGATCGATTCCGACCCCTATGACTACGGCACGCCACCGGGGGCGCCGGCGCCCAAACCGACCGAAAGGCCGGCAGCGGCGCCGGGATCGGCATGAACGAGGCAGCCCAACCCCCCGCCGACGCGCTCGCCGACTCGCCCGAGCTCGAGGAGAGGATTCATCGCATCGGCTCCCGGGTCATCGCCAGCACGACGATCATGTTCTTCCTCGGATTCGTCTTCGCCTACTTCTACCTGCGATCGCTGGACAACGCCCAAATGTGGCGCCCCGACGGGGTCGATCCTCCGACCGGCTACGGGATCGCGATCGTCGCCGCATACGCGCTCAGCGCCGCGTCGTTCGCCTACGCGTCCTGGGCTTGCCGTGAGGGCCGCGCCTGGGTCGCCGCCGCCGGCGTCTCGCTGCTGCTCGGGCTGGCCGGCATCGTCGTGCAGGCGTTCGAGTACGCCCATATATCGTTCGGCCCCCAGAGCGGTGGCTACGCGAGCGTCTTCATCTGCTGGACCTCCCTCTACGCGGTCTTCTTCCTGCTCACGATGTACCGCGTAGAGACGATCTTCGCCTCCGGGCTGAGAAATCGCAGCCAGGAGGGGTATGCGCCATTGGGCTTCGGCCCCGGCTCTTACTACCTGACGCTCTTGGCGGGCCTCGGCGTCATCTCCTGGGTCATCCTCTACCTGGTCTGAGGGCGCAAATGCCGATCGCCGCCACCCCCCTTGACTGGACCGGCGGCCCGGACCTCGGGTGGGTGATCATCGCGGCCGCCCTCTACTGGCTTGGGGGGCGGCGCGGGCCCCAGCACGGCGCCGAGGTCTCCGACGAGTGGCGCACCGCGGCCTTCGTCGCCGGCCTGCTGGCGGTCGTGATCGCGCTCGACACCCCGATCGACAATCAGGCCGATCGCCTGTTCTGGGTCCACATGGTCCAGCACGTGCTGCTGATCGCGGTAGCCCCGCCGCTGCTCGCCCTCTCGCGACCCTGGATGCGAATGTGGCGCGGGCTGCCGCTCGCTTTCCGGCGCGACGCCGCCCGCACCTACACCCACGACGCTCGCTGGAAGCCAGTTCGCAGGGCGGTGCGCTTCGTCGGCGACCCGGTTCCCTCCTGGCTGATCTTCAACGTCACCTTCATCGCCTGGCACCTGCCGGTGCTCTATGACGCGGCGATTCGTTCGCAGCCCGTCCACGCCCTCGAGCATGCGATGTTCTTCGCCACCGCCCTGCTGCTGTGGACCCGCGTCATCTACTCGCCACCCTGGCGCACGCCGCTCAGCGAGATGGGCCGTCTCGTCTATCTGGGCTCGACCCTGGTGGTCGGCTGGGTGCTTGCGATCGTGCTCGCGCTGGCGACGTCACCGATCTATTCCGCCTACGCCGACCAGGCGAGCCGCCCCGGCGGGATCTCCGCACTCGCCGACCAGCAGTTGGCGGCAGGCATGATGTGGGTGCCGGGTTCGCTCGCCTATACGATCGCGATCGTGGTGATCGCCTACCGGTGGCTGGAGCCGCGCGGATCGCGGGCGCAGACCCGTTTACGGCCGGCCGCGAAAAGCACATGACGAGGAGATCGAGATGGAAGCCATCACACCCCTGACCGCCTCCGTCGGATACACGCATTTCGGAGGGGTGTTCTCGACCGTGTTCCCGCTGGTCATCCTGATCGCGGTCCTGGTTTGGTACGTGCTGGTGGCCCGCCGGCATCCCTGAGCGGCCCGGGGAACCGGGCGACCGAACATAAGAGCATTTTCAGCCTCGATCCCGTTTAGCCGCGAGCTGACCGGGAAACGGTGCAATTCGGCAATTCGCCGATTCTGAGCGACGAGTCGCCGGATCCCGACCTGGACGGCACCTGTACCCCCGCCGACCTGAAGCCCGGTGTCCTGGTCTCCGACGCCGAGTACGACGGCACCGACGGCCTTCGACGAGATCGACCCCTTCGGCGTCTCCTAGCGCTAGATTCGCTCCAAGGCGTGGCTATGGCTGAGTCAGTGGGCCTCTGGCACAAGATCAACCGCGGTTCGGGCAATCCGAAATCTCGCCTGCATGACGAGGAGGGGGAACATGATGCCCCTCAGCCAGTTACGGCATCTTCCACCGAGCGTGTTCTATGCGGGGCGCCACCGATTGACCGGCCAACGACCGGAGCTGCCGTGGATTGCTTGGAATGCGATGAAGCGGCTCGACGATTTGCTCGAGCCGACTTGGAAAATGGTGGAGGCCGCATTCGATGTCGGTGTCCGAAGTGACTGTTCCGCTGATCGTCCCGCCGCGGATCAGGTTGAGGGTCAGCGTCATCCCGTTGAAGGAGCCGATGTAGCCGATGTTCTCCTGGCCGTCGGGGACCCCGTCGCCGTCGGTGTCGGCCTTGTGCGGGTTGGTCTTGCTCTTGAACTCGTCGCGATAGCTGAGCTTGTCGTGGTCAGGGTCGCGCTTGCTCTGCTTGATCCGCAGCGAGAGGTTGTTCTGCTTCTCCCAGCTGTCGGGGAGCCCATCGTGGTTGCTGTCCTTCGCCAGCGCCGGCGCGACGAAGATCGCCAACATCGCAGCCAGCGTTGCCGCGGTCCTCACCACCAGCTTTCCCCAGCCTGCGGCGCTCACGGAGCGAGCATCGGTCCTGTGGGTGTCGTGCCTTAGTGCACGATGTTTGTTGCACCGCCGTCGCATCTATCCTTCCGCCGCGATGCGGATCACGTAGATCGTTGGGACCCGACCCAATTTCGTGAAGATGGCGCCGGTGATTGCGCGGCTGCGCGAGCGGCTGCCCGACGCTGATCACTCGCTGGTCCACACCGATCCCGTGATGTCGGAGGTCTTTTTCCAGGAGCTCGGCGGTCTGCCTGAACCGGACCACGTTCTCGAGGTAGGTCCCGGCACCCACAGCCAGCAGACGGCGAGGGTGATGGAGCGGCTCAAACCGCTGATCGAGGCTGAGCGCCCCGACCTGATGATCGTCCCGGGCGACGTCAACTCGACCCTTGCCGCCTCCTTGGTCGCGGCAAAGACACTTGTACCGCTCGCCCACATAGACTCGGGCCTGCGGAGCTTCGATCCCACGATGCCGGAGGAGATCAACCGCATTGTCACCGACCGTCTCTCCGACTACCTCTTCTTGCACTCCGACGAGGCGGTGGAGAACCAGCGGGCCGAGGGCACTACGGAGCAGCGAATGCACTTCGTCGGCAACACGATGATCGACCCTCGTCGCATTAGAGGACCGATTCCGGTCGCTGGGGGCGGCGAAGTCTCACGGTATGGAGGCCGGCTCCTCTCTGCTGGTGACTCTGCACCGGCCGGCTCCGGTGGATAGGCCGCTACTTGCCAAGGCCGTCGAGCGGCTTACCGAGGTAGCCGAGCAGATGCCGGTCGTCTTCCCGGCCCATCCCAGGACGCGCAAAGGTCTCAATTCAGCCTCGGGTTAGGTCACCGAGCCGGTCGGCTATCTGGAGTTCCTCTCCCTGGAGGCCGACGCCGGAGCCGTTCTCACCGACTCCGGCGGCATCCAGGAGGAGACCACCGTCCTGGGCGTGCCCTGTTTTACGCTGCGCGACAACACCGAGCGCCCCGTAACGATCCGAGCGGGCACCAACACTCTGCTCGGCCTCAACCCGAAGCGGATCGCCGAGATTCCGGCGCTGCTGGAGGGGCGCGCCGATCCGCCCGAGCCACCACCGATGTGGGACGGCAAAGCGGCGGAGCGCGTCGCAGAAGTGATCGCCGCGGCTGCCTAAGCGCGGAATGGGCGGCCCGTCGCTTTCTCGACCGCCCATTTTCAGTATGCCGCTCGTGGGCAATGTGTCCATTGCCGGCGCATCAATGACTTTCTGGTAGCTAGAAGGCCCACGAACGTGCCGATGCTCGGCCATCGAATGGGTATGGCGAAAATTGGGAGGCGGAACCTGGATGCGCCGATTGGCCGCTGTTGCAGCCCTTGCGGTGTCACTGGGAGCTGCGCCCGTGGCATTTGCTGATTCCCTGCCCGTTGTGGTCGGCGACAAGATTTTCGGCCTCAATGAGCCGGACACCGTTAGCGAATCCAACGCTTATCCATCCGAAGACGGAGTTGCTTCGCGTCTAGCCTCGCTTGGAGCCCAGGGTCATCGCTGGGAGGTTGACTGGCAGACCGTCGAGCCACGGCCACCGCAACATGGCATTCACAGCTACGATTTCGGTGCCACGGACCGACTGTATGCCGCTGATTTAGCGCACGGCATAAGGCCATTGATTGCTCTCATCGACGCGCCCTCTTGGGCATGGGGGGACGACGTTGCTTCGCTATCCGAGCCCTACGGCATGCCGCCGGGGGCAGGCCACCTCGACGATTGGGCCGACTTCGTAGCAGCAACCGCCCATCGTTACCCACAGGCCTTGGGGTTCGAAGTTTGGAACGAACCTGATGCCTGGGCGTTCTGGGGGAGGGGTGTTCTGCCCGTCGATCCGGTGGCCTACACGCAAGTACTCGAACGTGCCTATGACGCCGTGAAGTCAGTCACCCCCTGGATTCCGGTTATCGGGGGTGCGCTTGCTGGCTATTCGTCCACGGTGCCTGGCGTGCATATGTCGGTGAACCAATTCGTCGGCGAAATGCTGCAAGCCGGGGCTGCCAATTACATGGATGGCATTAGTGTTCATCTATACACCGGCGGGCCAACTCCCCCAGCCCCCGCGGACTACGAGCCTCCCGTGCTTTGGCTCCGTTCAACTTTGAGCCAATACGGAACCCAGATGCCGATTTGGGTAACCGAGTCGGGCGTCAGCACAACAGGTCCGAGTGCCGTGTCCGAAACGGGCCAGGCACAGTCACTAGTTCGCCTCTATCGCTGGTTCCAAAGTCAACCCGACGTCAAGGCCATATTTATTCACTCACTCTTCGAGCGCTGGACCGATCCGTCGAGCGCTGAAGTTGGCTTTGGACTCATTCATCAGGGTTCCCAACTGGAACCGAAGCCTGCCTTCGCCGCGCTTCAGCAGGCAGTCGGAGGTCGCGCTACGACCGGGCCTCAAATCGACATTACAAGTGAACCCTCACCGGGCACCGAGCCCCCCTCTCAGCAGTTGCGTTTCGAAGGCTCGATTCCCGCCGACCAATCGGCGCTGCGCAACCGACGCCTTCTTGTAAATGTGACTTGCCGTTCAACTTGCGAAGTGAAGGCTCGCGGGATCTTGAGCGCCCCGGTGCAGGGGGCCAAACCCATTATTTATAGGCTGAGCCCTACAGAGTGGAGCGCGGCGACCGGCGCCCACGCCACGCTGGCCTTGCGGTTACGACGCAGCAAATCCCAACCTTCACTGGGGCGGGGAGATCACTTCCGGGACCTTGTGCAGGCTCGGGTTTCGTTGGTGGCGCGCAGCAATGCCGGGCTAACAATGAACAGGACCCTCCAGGCGAAGCTCAGGCGTTGAATTGCGGCGTCCCGCCGCCGAGTTCCCCTTCTAATAGCCGTTCATATAGGTCGTGGTACGCCAGAACCATCGCTTTAGCTGAGTAGTTCGCCCTGCGTTTTCGCTGATTTGTGATGCACCGATCTCTAAAAGTCAGGTCGGTCATCGCGCGCCGCAGAAGATGCGAGGCATCGGCTTCCCTGCTGCACACTTGCTCGTCGCCCAGCAGTTCTCGATTAGCCGGGATATCGCTTGCCACGACGACTACGTCCCGCGCCATTGCCTCTAGCACTGATAGCGGGAGTCCATCCCAAGCCGTCCAATGCAAATAGGCCAAAGCGTCCGAGAGCCGAGCTAGAGCCTCGGCGTGCGGTAGCCATCCTGTCACGCCAACACCGGCCGTCTCGAGCTGACGGGAACCGGTTCCGCTGCCAATCCACTCCAACTCCGCCAAGTCGACGAGACTTTCGAGAATGCGGGCACACGCCTCGGGTTGACGTTGGGCCTCCATACGTCCGAGGCAAACGACCTTTGGATTCCTCGATTGGGAGTCTCGGTCTGACGTCTCATCGAGTTCTGGAATGCCATTCGGCACAGCCACCACGCGCGGCGCGTCCAGAGCGATTTTGGCGAGCGACGCCTCGCTTACCGAGCAGCCGGCCAGAATGGAAACCCGGTGGGAGACAAAGCGTTCCGCGTTGCGATATGCCCATTTTTGTGCCCGCCCCGCATCCATTAGGAACGAAAAGCAGTGCGGTGTATAGACGGTGGGTGTGCTGCCGAATGGCGTGATGGCGCCGACTAAACCCGCGAACGAAGAATGAAGATGGACAAGTTCGGGGTGCCAACTGCGGACGACTCTGCGAAGTGCCGTGGCCGCCCGAAGTTGGGTCGAGAGTCGGCGTCGAGCCCAGGGCAACGGAAACAGTGAGACGCGATCGTCAAATTGGTCGGAAACGCGCTGAGGTGTCTGAGGACGGGTGCCGTATGCCACCGCGACCGAGTGACCGGCGTCGACCTGCCTATTCGCGAGGATGCGAACGACTTCTAAGACGCCTCCACCGAAGGCTTCGGCCACATGGAGGATTCTCATCAGGCTGCCCGTACCGCCATTGCTGAGGCTATAGGTCGTACCGAGCCAGGTCCGACTCGAGCCGCTCCGCGTCCTCCCCCTCGGGGGCGGCCCTGGCGGGCTCCTCGGGCCCAGCCGAGCGCCGCCAGCGTCGCACGCCTGCGATCAGCGCCACGGCGGCCAGCAGTCCGACCACGATCGGGACCAGGTAGGCGGTGAGGTTGAAACCGGAGCCTTTGGGGATGGCGAGAACGGCCCCTCCGTACTCGGCCACCAGGGCGTCCTTGATCTGCTGCTTGCTGCGACCCTCGACGATCAGCTTGCGGATGAAGACCCGCTCGCGGCCGGCCTGTGGCGAATCGGAAAGCTGCAGCAAAGTCCCGCAGACCGGGGCACATCACCTCGTCCTCGACGTCGGGCAGCGTGGTCCTGGGCTGCAGCCGGAATCCGGCAGCCTCCGGCGCCAGCAGCACGACGAGGACGAGCGCCAGCACCAGGGCCGTGCTACCCGCTGGCACGATTGCCTCCCAATAGCGGCGCGACATAGCGGTCCCCCAACCTCCCGCCGACGCGCTCTCCGAGTCGCCCGAGCTCGACGAGCAGCTTCATCGCATCGGCTTCCGGATCATCGCCAGCACGACGATCATGTTCTTCTTCGGGTTCGTCTTCGCCTACTTCTACCTGCGCTCGCTCAACAACGCCGATATGTGGCGACCGCATGGGGTCGATCCTCCGACCGGCTACGGGATCGCGATCGTCGCCGCCTATGTGCTCAGCGCGGCGTCGTTCGCCTACGCGTCTTGGGCTTGCAGTGAGGGCCGCGCCTGGGTCGCCGCCGCCGGCGTCTCGCTGCTGCTCGGGCTGGCCGGATGCGTCGTGCAGGCGTTCGAGTATGCCCACATATCGTTCGGCCCGCAGAGCGGCGGCTACGCGAGCGTCTTCATCTGCTGGGCCTCGCTCTACACCGTCTTCATGCTGCTCACGATGTACCGCGTGTGGTCGCCCGCCAGCACCCCTGAGACTGTCCTCCGAGGCTTAAGAGGATTCTCAGGCGCCAGCCGTTTAGACGGCGCCTAGCGCGGGAAACCGCGGAGTTCAGTCCGGTTCGCCGTTCTAAGCCAATTCTCAGGCAGCTCTGAAGTTGCCTTGACGTTGGGCCACCAGACTCGGTCCGCGTCAACCGGATTACGTCAAGAGATCAGGAGGAAAGCGACATGACGCTTCCGACAATCATTCTCATCAACGCCGGGGCAGCCATTGCTCTGCTGGTCGTCCTGACCGCGACAATGCGACTCCCCTTCAGCCTCCCGCACCTGCACCGGGCCGGGCGGAGCAGCAGGCACGCGACCCCATCCGAGGCAACCTCAGCGGCGACGGCGGCCAGGGCGGAGCGCAAGCAGCCTGCCGCGCCGGCGGACTCAGGCCAAGGCCGGCGGAGCGAACGCGCCCCACGGCGCCGTTGGTCGGAGTTGCCTGACCAGGCTTAGTCAGGCGTAGGAATAGGAAAGCCAGGCGATCCCGGGCTGCCCGGCAGCCCGGGATCGCCCCTGTCTGTCGATCTCGTCGCTACCCGTTCGTCTAATAGGCGACCATTCCCAAAAGGAGGAAGCGATGAAGTACATGCTGCTGATCCATCAGGGCAACGCCGCGACGCCGGACTCGCCCGACGCGTGGGATCGCCTTTCCGAGGAAGAGCAGAAGGCCGTCTACGCCGAGTACATGGCGATCAACGAGAACCCGAACGTCACCTCGGGCAACCGGCTGGCGCCTCCCGAGACGGCGACCACGGTTCGCGTCGAGGACGGCAAGACACTCACCACCGACGGGCCCTTCGTGGAAACCAAGGAGGCGCTCGGCGGCTACTTTCTGTTCGAGGGCGACGACCTCGACGCGGCGATCGAGGTCGCCTCGCGCGTCCCGGCGGCCCGCATGGGCGGTTGGATCGAGGTGCGGCCCATCGTGGAGCGATAGCGATCCTCGAGCAGGTCTTCCGCGACCAATGGGGACGTGTCCTCGCTGCGCTGATCGGCTTCCTCGGCGACTTCGACCTCGCCGAGGAAGCCGCGCAGGAGGCGTTCGCGATAGCCACCGAGCGCTGGCCACGCGAAGGAGAGCCAGACAACCCGGGCGCCTGGCTGCTGGCGACGGCGCGCAACCGGGCGATCGACCGCATCCGCCGCGATCGCACGCTGGCCGCGAAGGTGAAGCTGCTCGACCTGCCGGAGAACCCGGACGACCCAATGGACGAGACGACGACATTCCCCGATGAACGGCTCGAGCTCGTCTTCACCTGCTGCCACCCGGCGCTCGCGACCGAGGCCCAGGTCGCCCTCACCCTGCGCACCTTGGGCGGCCTCACGACCGAGGAGATCGCCCGCGCCTTCCTCGTCCCCAACGCGACGATGGCCCAGCGGCTGGTGCGGGCGAAGCGCAAGATCAAGGACGCGGGGATCCCGTTCCGGGTCCCGCCCGATCACCTGCTGCCCGACCGGCTCGCCGCGGTGCTCGCAGTCGTCTATCTGATCTTCAACGAGGGCTATGGCGGCCGCGGCGACCTGGCGGCCGAGGCGATTCGCCTCGGACGGGCGCTTGCCGAGCTAATGCCCGACGAGCCCGAGGTGCAGGGCCTGCTCGCGTTGATGCTGTTGCACGACGCGCGGCGCGAAGCCCGCTTTCGCGACGGCGACCTGGTGCTGCTCGAGGGCCAGGACCGCTCGCTCTGGAACGCGGGCCAGATCACCGAAGGTCAGGCGATCCTCGACCGGGCGCTCGCTCTGCACGGACGCGGCGCTTATGTAGTGCAGGCGGCGATCGCGTCGCTTCACGCCGACGAGCCGCGCGACTGGCCCCAGATCGCCGTCCTCTATGGAGAGCTCGCCCGCCTGACCGGATCCCCGGTCGTCGAGCTGAACCGCGCCGTCGCTGTCGCCGAGGCCGAGGGCCCCGAGGCAGGCCTGGAGATCGTCGACCGCCTCGACCTCGACGACTACCGCTACCTGCACTCGACCCGCGGCGAGCTTCTGCGCCGGCTCGACCGCACCGAGGAAGCCCGTCGCGCGTTCGAGCGCGCGCTGGAGCTGGTCCACGCCGACGCCGAACGGCGCTTGCTCGAGAGGCGGCTCGGTGAGCTGAGCTGACGAGCTCGCCCCTCAAGTCTGTAAGACCGGGGCTGTCTACGGCGTCTTGACGGCCGCCTCGAATTCGTCCAGCAGATCAAACAGCTCCTTCGCTTCCCAGCTGTCGCCCTTTCGCTGGTTGCGATGTCGGGTTAGAACACTGGCCTTGGCCAGGCGCTCAAGGCCGTCGATCGCCGCCACCCTCGAGCGGCCGGTCAATTCCTGGACGATGCTCGCGGTGATGAACGGAAACGACGGCAGATGCGGGATGATCGCTCGGGCCGTGGCATCGGCGCGCATCGGTTCGGCGCGCTGGATCCAGTCTTTCTGCAGATCGGTGACTTTCGTCGAGAAGCTCTCGGCGTTTTGTGAAGCGGCCTCGACCGCTCGCGCGAACTGGTCAACCCAGCGGTCGACCTTGTCAGCGCGGAAGTTCTGCAGGCCGGAGATATAGGCGTCCTTGTTGGCTCCCAAGACCAGTGAGACGGGAGGGACGTAGGTTGTTGCGATTGCGCGGCGACGGAACAACACGTGAATCAAGCAGCGGCCTACTCGGCCGTTGCCGTCGCCGAACGGATGGATCAATTCGAACTGAGCGTGGGCAATCGCTGCTTGCGCAACGGGAGAGAGGTCGTCGCGGTTCATGAAGTCGCACAGGTCCTTGACCAGCCTGGGCACGTGCTCGTGGGGTGGCCCGACGTAATCGGCATCGGGCGGTGAGTCTCCGCCTATCCAGCCTTGTTCTTCGCGGAACTGGCCGGCGATCTCGTCGAGAGGCGGCACGATGGCCAGCGCCTTGTGGATTGCTTTGATGTCGGCGAGGGTCAGATCGGCCGCCGCGCTACCGAGGCGAACCGCTTCCTCCATGGCGTGGGTATTGGCAAGACCTCCCGTGCCTTGTAATCGCCCCCCTGACCTTCGATTTCGGCTTGGGCCAGTTTTCGGTGTGAGAGGCGCAGACCCTCAATCGCTGACGAGGCCAGCGCCTCAGAACGCAATAGCTGGCGAGCCAAGCCGTCTAGCGGGCCTAACCCGGAGGCGCCCGCATTCAGTTCGCGGACAGCCGCGCCGGCGCGCTCGGACAGCGATGAGGTCGCCGAGCCGAGCTGCGGCTCGAAGTCGGCTATAAGGGCCGGAATGAACGCCTGATAGCGCCCGGCTGCTCTCCGTCGGCCACCAGCGCGAGCAAAGTCTGGTGCCCAGGTTGCGGTTTCGTATTTGCCCCGCCCTTCATTGGGGGTCATCACGACACTCCTTGCAAGGTTTACGCGCCACGGCCATGCTTAAACCTTAAGTCCACAACCTTTAAGCCTGAAAAGGAGCCTAAAGGTTGCGTCGGGCATCTATCGCGGTAGCGGGTCGAGTCCGTCGTACGCTTGCAGCTAGCCTCCCGCCGCGTGACCGAGCCGCGGCTCTCCGTCGTCATCGTGACCTGGAACAGCGTTTCGACGTTGCGCACCTCCCTTCCACCGTTGGTCGAGCAGCTGCGCGACGGCGATCAGCTGATCGTGGCCGACAATGGCTCGAGCGACGGCACCCCAGGACTGGTCGCCGAGCTGGCGCCAACGGCACAGATCGTCCAGATGGGGGGCAACACCGGCTTCGCCGCCGCCGCCAACGCCGCCGCCGAGGTCGCGGGCGGCGAGCTGCTGCTGTTGCTCAACCCCGACGCTCGGCCTCTGCCCGGATTTCGCGAGGCGATCGCCCGCCCCTGGATCGAGGGCAGGGGCTGGGGTGCGTGGATGGGCCTGGTCGGCTGCAACGAGGCCCGCGAGGTGAACACCGCCGGCAACCCGGTCCACTTCACCGGCCTCGCCTGGGCCGGCGAGCACGGCAAGCCCCTGCGCGAGATCGAGCCGCGCGAGGTGACGGCGCTCTCCGGCGCCTGCCTGGCGCTGCCCTTGGAGACATTTCGAAGGCTCGGAGGGTTTCCCGCCCCCTACTTCCTCTACCACGAGGACGTAGACCTCTCGATGCGACTGCGGCTCGAAGGCGAACGGCTGGGGCTGGTGCCGTCCGCCGTCGTTGACCACGACTACGAGTTCGAGGGCGCCGCGAAGATGCGCTGGCTGGAGCGCAACCGCTGGGCGATGGTCCTGCGCACTTATCCGGGCGCCCTGCTGGCGCTGCTTGCGCCGGCGCTGCTGCTCACCGAGCTGGCGCTGATCCCGGTCTCGATCGCCGGCGGCTGGGGCGGTCAAAAGCTGCTCGCCAACATCGACGGTCTGCGGCGGCTCCCCTGGGCGCTGCGAACGCGCCGCGGGATCCAAAGCCGCCGGACGGTCTCCGCGGCGCGAGTTCGCGGCCTGGCTGACCCCCGACCTCGACTCGCCGTACTTCGGTCGCGCCGGCCGCTCGCGGCTGCTGCGCTTTGCCATGCGCGCGTATTGGCGACTGGTGCGGTCCCTGCTCGGCCGCTCTACATCGGCTGGCGGGTTGGGCGCACCAGAACCTCGTTGACCTCGACGTGCTCGGGCTGCTCGAGCGCCTAGAGTCACCGCGCCGGCGATGTCCTCGTCGCGCAACGCCCAGTCCGGGGCCCCGGCGTCGAAGAACTCGGTGTCGACCATGCCGGGCTCGATCAGCGTCACCCGGATGCGGTCGTTGTCCTGCATCTGGCGCAGCTCCAGGCGCAGGCCCTCGCCGATCGCCCCGACGGCGTGCTTGGTGGCCGCGTAAAGCGAGCCCGGCAGCGCCCGCCGGCCGGCGACCGAGCTGGTGATCAGATAGTGGCCGTCGCCTCGCTCCAGCAGATGGGGGAGGGTGGCGCGGATCGTCAGCGCCACGCCGTAGACGTTCGTCAGCACCATCGAGCGCCAGTGCTCCGGCGTCTCCTCCAGAAACCCGCGCGTTGGCCCCGAAGCCGGCGTTCGCGAACACGGCGTCGATGCGGCCGAAGCGCTCCAGCGCCGCCGCCGCCATCGCCTCGACCTGGTCCCACTCGCTGACGTCGCAGCGGACGGCCAGCGCACGATCATCGCCGCCCAGCTCGGCGGCCAGCTTCTCGATTGGCTCGACTCGCCGCGCCGCCAGCACGAGGCGGTGTGAGCCGGCTGCGGCCCGCGCCGTTGCCGCGCCGATGCCGCTGCTGGCGCCGGTGATCAGCAGTACCGGGTCCTCTGCCACAGCCGCATTCTTAGCAGGAGCCAGCCGCCCAACCCTTGCCATAATCCGCATTCCTCAAAGATGGATCCCCAGGCAAAACGGAAGATCCGCCTGGTGGTGGCGCTCGGGGCTGCCGTCCTGCTCGCCGCGGCCCTCGTCTACACGTCCTTCAGCGCCGCGACCGACGCAAAGGAGCCCTCGCAGCTGCTCCACGCGGCCCCCGGCGCGTCCTACGACCTGACCGGCAAGGTGGTCGACGGCTCGGTGCGCCGCGACGGCGAGACGATCCGCTTCCGGGTCGCCGATCGCGACAACCCGTCGGCGAGCATCCCGGTCACCTACACCGGCACCGTGCCCGACCCGTTTCGCGCCGGGCGCGAGATCGTGCTCACCGGCAGCGTCCGCAAGGGGACCTTCGTCGGGCAGCGCGACACGTTGATCACCAAATGCCCCTCCAAGTTCACGGAGCAGCACCAGTCGTGATCGAGCTGGGGCGCGCGGCGCTTGCCCTGGCGTTCCTGACCGCGATCTACGCGGCGACCGCGGCGCTGATCGGGCGCAACGGCGACCGCCGCTGGGTCGACTCGTCGCGCCGCGCCGTCTACGCGCTCTGTGCGCTTTTGACCGTCTGCGTGATCGTCCTCGAAGCGGCGTTTCTGCGCAACGACTTCTCCTTCCAGCTCGTCGCCGACCACTCCTCGACCACGACGCCCTTCTACTACCGGCTCACCTCGATGTGGTCGAGCCAGGCGGGTTCGCTGCTGCTCTGGGCCTGGGTGCTGTCGATCGCCTCCAGCGCCGTGCTCTTCGCGACCCGCAACTCGCCTCCGCGAGCTGGTGCCCTACGCGACCGCGGTGCTGATGGGCGTCGGCGCCTTCTTCGTCGGGCTGGCGCTGTTCGCCTCCAACCCCTTCGAGCAGCTCAGCCCCGCACCGCTCGAGGGAGCCGGCCTGAACCCCCTGCTGCGCCATCCGGCGATGCTCATGCACCCGCCGATGCTCTACTCGGGCTACGTCTTCTTCACGGTGCCGTTCGCGTTCGCGGTCGGCGCCCTGATCACCCGCCGCGTCGACGCGAGCTGGATCCGCGTCACCCGCCGCTTCGCGCTGATCGCCTGGACCTTTCTCTCGATCGGGATCGTGCTCGGCGCGAGCTGGTCCTATTCGGAGCTCGGCTGGGGCGGCTACTGGGCCTGGGACCCGGTCGAGAACGCCTCGCTTATGCCCTGGCTGATGGGCACCGCGTTCTTGCACTCGATCATGGTCCAGGAGAAGCGCGGGATGCTGAAGGTTTGGAACGTGTCGCTGATCGTCGGCACCTTCACCCTGGCGCTGCTCGGCACATTCCTGGTCCGCTCCGGAGTCCTGCAGTCGATCCACGCCTTCGGGGCGTCCACGGTGGGGGCGCCGATCCTCGTCCTGATTGCGGTGGTGCTGATCGGCTCCACGGCGCTGATCGTCTCCCGCCTCGACGACCTGCGCTCCGAGAAGCGGATCGACTCGCTGTTCTCGCGCGAGTCGATCTTCCTGGTCAACAACTTCCTGCTCGTGGCGCTCTGCGCGGTGATCTTCTGGGGAACGATGTTCCCGCTGATCGCGGAGCTGTTCACCGGAAACAAGGCCTCGCTGGCGGCGCCGTGGTTCGACCGCTACACGACCCCGCTGGCGATCATGCTCGTGCTCTTCACCGGCATCGGCCCGCTTCTCGCCTGGCGCCGGGTCACCTGGGAATCGGCGCGGCGCGTGTTCGTCGCTCCGGCGGCGGTCGCGCTGGGGGTCGGGGTGGGGACCGCGATCCTCTTCGACACCGGCCGCCGGCCCTGGGCGCTTCTGCTCTTCGCCTTTTCCGCCTTCGCGCTCACCGCGCTGGCCCAGGAGCTGTGGCGCGGCGGGGCGGCGAGGCGGGCGCTTTCCGGGGGGTCGATTCCGGGGTCGATCTTCGCGGTCGCGAGCCGCAACCGGCGCCGCTACGGCGGCTACATCGTCCACGCCGGGATCGCCGTGCTGCTGATCGGCGTCGCCGCCTCCTCAAGCTTCCAGACCAATCGCGAGGTCAACCTGCGCCCCGGCGACAGCACCAGCGTCGACGGCTACAAGGTCGACTACAAGAAGCCCACGGTCAACGTCGACAACGAGCGCATCGCCTTCGGCGCCCTGCTCGACGTCTCCAAGGGCAGCCAGCGATTCACGATCCATCCCACCCGCGGCTACTTCCGGCCCGACGGCTGCCCACCGCAAACGGCTGATCAGCTGCTTCTTCGACGGCGAGTCGACCAGCGAGGTGGGGCTGCGCCGGGGTCTGCGAAGCGACTTCTGGACCGCGGTGCAGCCCAACATCGGCCCGGTGATCCGCAACGCTCGCGACGCGGACCGCAAGTTCCAGCTCCTCGCCCGCGGCCGCATGCGCTCGGCGGCTGCCTCCGGAAATGGGGCCCACCTGCAGCGCCAGGCGGCGATCCTTCAGGACGTGCGGGGCCTGGCGATCCAGAAGATCGCCAACGGCTATCTGCGCGACACGCCCCCCGCCGTCTTTCACGTGATCGTCAACCCGCTCGTCACCTGGATGTGGATCGGCGCGGTGGTGGCCCTTTGCGGGGCGCTGATCGCGGTCTGGCCGACCCCCGGCGCTCGCCGCCGCCGCGTCACCTCCCTGCAGGCCGCACGGCTCAGCCACGAGCCGTCGCGCGCCCGCGCCTGAGCGGCCATTGCTCGAGATCCTGCTCGGCGCAGTTCTGTTCGTCCTCGTGGCGGCCTTCGTGCTGGTGCCGCTTCGCCGCCAGCGCTCGGAGGACGAGCGGGTGGACCCGCGGATCGCCGATCTGGAGTCCCGCAAGGAGGCCAAGTACCGCGAGATTCGCGACACCCAGCTCGATCACGCGGCCGGGCAAGCTCTCCGACGAGGATTTCCGGCGCCAGGACGCCGAGCTTCGCCGCGAGGCGGTGGAGATCCTCAAGCGGCTGGATCGCGCACAGGGAAAGCAGGCCGCCGGGAACGCCGGCGGCGAAGAGCCCTAGAATCCACCGCCATGTACACGATCCTCGGAGTCGTTCAGGTGATCATCTCGGGTGTCCTCGTGTTCCTCGTGCTCATGCACTCGGGCAAGGATGCCGGCCTTTCCGGCGCCTTCGGCATCGGTGGTGGCGGGGGCGGCGGCGGCGGGTCGATGGTCGAGAAGAACCTCGACCGGGCGACGGTCTTCTTCGCGATCCTGTTCGTCGTCAACACGCTGGTCATCCTCAAGATCTAGGGACCTTCGGTGAGGCTGTTGCTCCGCGGCGCGCTGCTTGGCGCCCTTGCGGTTGCGGCCGCTCTTGTCTGCGGATGTGGTGCTGGGGCGACCCGGTTCCCCGCCGCGGAAGGTCCGAGCCGCGCGGGCGGCAACGGCGAGCTCGTCTACGCGATCCCCTCCTCGCCCGGCGGGCTCGACCCGCTGGCGGCGCGCACGATCTCGGCACAGACGGTGGCGCGCCAGATCTTCGAGCCCCTGGTCGCCAGCCTCGACGGGCCTTACGGACGACGGCGCAACGTGCCCGGGGTTGCGCTCTCCAGTCGCCATTCCGGCGATCTTCGGGTCTGGAGCCTTCGACTACGTCCCGGTGTCCGCTTTCAGGACGGCAGGCTGCTCGATGCCTCCGCGGTTGTCGTCAACGCCGAGCGCTGGCGCACTTCGATCGTGGGTCGAAGCCTGCTGCCCGGTTTGATCGCCGCCGACGCCCCGCGGCCCGACCTCGCGCGGTTCTTCTTCGCCGCCCCGATGCTCGATCTCACGACTCGCCTCGCGGATCCACGCCTCGGCCTCGTTTCACCGGCCGCGCTTCTGCCCCAGAGCGGTACCGCCGCCTCTCTGGTCCGCGCCTCGCAGGCCGGCAGCGGCCCGTTTGAGCTCTCATCTCGTCCAACCGGCGGGGTGGTGCTGGAGCGCAACCGGGGGTGGTGGGGGAGCCGCCGCGGTCTCGGCCCGGCGCTCGGCCAGGTCGCGTTTCGCGTCGTGCACAGCCGGGTCGGCAGACTGGTTCTGCTTCACACCGGCGGGGTGCGGGTGGCGGGCGACGTAGGCAGCGCGGCCGCCCGGCGGCTTCAAGCCGATCCCCTGCTCACCTCGGTCGCCATCGACAGTCCCTACCCGATCGGCCTCGAGCGCTCGGTTCGCGGCATCGTCACCTGGCGCCCGAGCTCGATGTCCGGCGTTTGGCTCAGCGTCGTGAACCGCGGGTGAGCGGTCACGATCGTATGTCCCTATGCGCCTGAGAGGAGTCGAACCTCCACGGGCCGTGAAGCCCACAAGGCCCTCAACCTTGCGCGTCTACCAGTTCCGCCACAGGCGCTCTGCTGGCGGCGATTCTACGTGCCCTTGAAAGCATCCGTGGGGGGCGCTACAGTACGAACATGTGTTCGGACCAGTCAATGAGCGCCAGCCGCTGACGAGGAGCGAAGCGTGGACCTGACAAAGCGCCAGAAAGAGATCTTCGACTTCATCCGCCGCTACGCCAGCAAGTACGGCTATCCCCCCACGGTCCGCGAGATCGGCAAGGCGGTCGGACTGCACTCTTCCTCAACCGTGCACGCGCACCTCGCCAACCTCGAGAAGTCGGGCCTGCTGCGCCGCGACCCCTCCAAGCCTCGTGCGATCGAGCTGCTCGTCGACAAGGCCAAGAAGGCGATCCGCGCGCCGGGCCTGCCGCTTGTCGGTCAGGTCGCCGCCGGCCAGCCGGTCCTCGCCGAGGAGAACATCGAGGAGTACCTCGACGTGCCCGACTTGATCGGCGGTGAGGACGGCGACTACGTGCTGCGGGTGCGCGGCGACAGCATGAAGAACGCCGGCATCCTCGAGGACGATTACGTCGTCGTCCGCCCCTCAGACGACGCCGACGACGGCGAGATCGTCGTCGCGCTGATCGGCGAGGAGGCGACGGTGAAGCGCTATTTCCGCGAGTCCGATCACGTTCGGCTTCAGCCGGAGAACGATGCGATGGAGCCGATCCGGACCACCGAGGCGAAGCTGCTCGGCACGGTGGTTGGAGTCTTCAGGAAGGTTTCGTGAGCTCGATGGCGACAGCTACCCATTCGCCTGAGCACGCGATTGACGCCCCGACGGAGCGTTCGGCGATGCGGTTGTTCGAGCCCCACGGTTTGACGCTCGAGGACGTTGTCCTCGGCGCCTGGGAGGACCTGGTGGCCGGCGACCCAGCCGAATGCCCCGTCTGCGGCGGATCGATGCGTATCGCGGGCGGCTGCCGCTCCTGCGGTAGCGACCTCAGCTAGCCCGAGCCGGCTCAGCTCCTGCACGGATCCAGCCTTGCGGGCCGGCGAACGAGGTCTACCATTGACTTGCGGGCTGGGCGATCGCGGGGGGAGAGACAACCCCTCGAGGAAAGTCCGGACACCACAGGGCGAGGCGGTGGGTAACGCCCACCCGGGGAAACCCGCGGGAAAGTGCCACAGAAACATACGGCCGATGGCGCGGCCACAGCTGAGTCGCGCACAGGCAAAGGTGAAATGGTGCGGTAAGAGCGCACCGGCGCCGCGGTGACGCGGCGGCCAGGCAAACCCCGCCCGGTGCAAGGCCAAGCAGGACCGCTGACCCGGCCCGGGTAGGTCCAGGTAGGCCGCAGGGCCGCGAGGCCCGGTCGGGAATCAACCCCCGGCCAGATGGATGGTCGTCCTCGACAGGATCCGGCTTACAGGCCCGCTAAGGAAGGAGCCCTTCGGGGCTCCTTCTATTTGCTCAACTGCGGAGCGAGAAATAGGCACTAAG
>CAWJDB010000003.1:0-1032156 GCA_963841515.1 Pirellulales bacterium
AGTCGGAGGTCAACGCAATGCAACTTTTTGGCGCCTTGGCCCCCGGCGCCATTCAATTATTCGATGCTCCACGAACCGGGCGTATCGCTGCGCTCAATCCTCGGCTTACTGCTGAGAACCCTTCAGGTTCACCCGCCGCGCCTGCTCCGATACTGCGAAGCAGTTACAGCCATTAGCCCAGGGTCGGCCGTCCACGGCCCACCCTGGGTTCACAAAGCCCATGCTCCAGAATCCCCCTCCCTCGAAGGGAGGGAGCAACCGAGCACGACCGACCCCAAGTCGGCCGAGCGGAGGGCGGTAGCTATGGTCGCGAAGCGACGGGGAGGGTCGGTCGACTCCTGCAAATGTGTGGCGGGTTGACGGCTCACTACCGCGCTCACGCGCTCTTGGGTTTCCTCCGAGAGCGCCGGGGGCAGCGCTCGCTGGCGCCGCTGCATTCACTAATACCGCGGCGCGAATCAGCGCCTTAAGCGCCTGTTCATCAATCTTGTCGCCCTCATGGAAGTCGATGGCCCGCCGGGTGTTGCCTTCGAGGCTGGAGTTGAAGAGGCCCGACGGGTCCGCTAGCCGGGCGCCCTTGGCGAAGGTCATCTTCACGACATTTTTGTACGTCTCCCCGGTGCAGATGATCCCGTCGTGCGACCACACCGGAACCCCCGCCATCGAGTTGGAGGGCTTTCTCCATTTCACCTCCTCGACCACTTCCGGGTCGGCCTCGTGGATGAGCTTTCGTATCCGAGCCAGCAAGTTGCCCCGCCAATCGTTCAGCTCATTGATTCTCGCATCGACGAGCTGAGAGGGAGAGTCTGCTCCCTTTCCTTCCATTGAGCCGCTCTTCGTCTTCTTCATGGTGGTGTCGCTTTCATTGATCCTGAGCGTGTTGATCGTCGCCATCGTGATCCCCCCGCTAGGCACCGACCTCTCCTTCGGGATCGTACAGCTCAGCGATCTCATCCAAGAACTCAGGGCGCAGGTAACGGATGACATTCTTGGCCTCGTCGAGCCGATCGCAAAGGCGCGAATATGGAAGGAAGCGGCACAATGTATGGAGAGGGCGGGAGCGCGCGGCAAATGTTGGCCTAGCGACTTCGTTCTCGAATTTCGCCTGTCTGTCGTCTGGTCCCACTATGTACATCTTGATCGTGATGTTCGGCTGCATCGTCAGCAGGTCCGACATTCGCAGAAGACCGGAGAAGATGGATGTACTGTGTTCCACCTCGAACGCTGCAACGATGGTTTGCCCTTGGAACCACAAGACATCGATTTCTTGGATGGTGCGGTTCGTGTTCTCATCGAACTGCTTTGGGAGAGAATCGCGCATACGCTCGATGTCGGTGATGCAGCAATCGTTCCACGTTCGGCTGCGGTCGCGTCTTGGTGCCCAGACCTCTAACCCCATCTGCGAACCGAGGTCGAGCAACCGCCACTGAATCTCCGTGTGAGTCGGTCCCTCAACTAGTTGACGAGAATCGACGTGTTCTTCCTCTTCCTCTGCTGTCGGAATGACAACGACTCGCTCGACCTCGCCTTCGGGTGTCTTGACCTTTGTCTTGTAGAGGTTGGCTGAACGACGAAGCTGCCTTGCATCAACAGGGCGCGCCACGGGGTTGGTTGATGCAGCGTGGATCGCCTCACAAATCACGCCGCCATCTTCGTCTTTGTATCGCGTGGGCGAGTTACGGACATGCCCAGACCAGCCAGAACCATCCATAGTGGCGGGATAGAAGGAAAGCTTTCCTTTCATCGCAGCCATGGGTACACCGTGTTCAGGCGTGAGCATGACTAGCGGCTTGACTTTGAAGCGAACCGGAAACACTTCCTCGGTGAAGATTGGCGACTCGTCCCGAAGCCGCGCGCTCTGAATCTCAAGCAGTCCCACCCACCGGCTGACGCCAACCAGGTAGCACAGAAACACATCGCCTGGTTGGATCTTGGCTGCACGAGCCCAATTGTGATCTCGGAACCCAGAGACGTTCGAGCCCGCTTTCTGGAACTCTTCCCACGTTCTGCCAGTGAATAGATTCAACCAATAGGTCATCTGATTAGCTTACCGCATAGAAGCCGAACCCGACAACGTCGAGCCGTGCCCCTTGTTGTGGAGGAAAAGTTCGACAGCCGCGTCTCGGTCGTTGATCGTCCCACGCACGCACCTCCCACTGGTCGCTCACATTCGTTCGCCGGGCAATTGGCTGTCTTGCTTCACCCAAGCGGCAAACCGAGCTTCGTCGAGCTGGTCGTCCTCATGAATATCGAGGTAGCGCACTTTCTTCTGCTTGCTCTTGCCGGGCGGGACGGGACGCAGCGACGCGCCGCGGAAGAAGGCCACCTTTACACACTTAGTGAACGAGTGGAAGCTGACGAACCAGCCCCGGCCCTCAATGCCATAGAAGGGCGAGTTCCACTTCACGGCCTTACGCACGCCGGGGACGGCGCCCTCGATGAGCGCGTCGAGGCGGCGCCCCACGTCGCGTTTCCAGCCCGGCATGGCCGCGATGTACGCCTGCACGGGGGCGTCGCCGTCGGCCTTCGCGATCTGAGGGTTGCCGCCCGCCAGGAGCTTCGGCTTCGCGGCCTTACGGGCCGATGAGTTGGTCAGTGACTTCGCCGACTTTTGCGGCTTGGCCGACTCCGCGGCGACCCGCTTGGCCGCAGCCTTCTTGGCGACTTTCGCCGACTTCTTGGAAGGCTTGCGAGCCATTGCGCTAACTCCACGTCCCGCAATTCTTCATTCATCATCGGTCAAGTAATTCACCAAGATTTTTGTAGAAAATGGCCGCGCTTTGTGGTAAGTGTACGGGTGCATCCTAAAGCTCTCAGCTATCGGCTCTCGGCTCTCAGCCAGAAACAGACCTGGCGCCGCCACCGCGCGCTTCCCAAACGAACCGTCATGGCCCCGCCTTGCATGTCCAGCCTCCGGTCTCCAGCCTCCAGTCTCACGTCCCTCTCGCCCCGCGACCTTTTGCGGCGTCCCGCGCCGCGCCCGAACTCCTTGCGCCGCGGCGCCTTCGACGTTCGAGGCCAAGGTCGTGCGGCCTTCGCGCGACACAGGTCCCTCGCAATTCCCTTCGCGCCGCCCTGCTTTTTCCGAAGCCCGCCAGAAACCGTGAACACCCACAATCGACAAAACTCGGCGACCTTTGCGCATCTCCGCACGCGCCGTGGCCCGCATTTCCCAGGCCTCCAACGCGCTCGGCCCCGCGCAGAAATACGGACCTATTGCGGTTTTGAATCGTGTTCGCGCCCTGGCGCGCATAAGGCACATCGCCGCCCCGCCGTGTCGGCTCGCGCCCGGCCAGGGCCCGCGCCTGAGGGTGACGCTGTGACGACGACGATGCCTCGAGCCACCGACTTGATCACCGGCGCAACAAAAAACCCACGGCCGCGCTGTCGCGACCGTGGGATTGCTGTAAATGGCGGGGGCCGGATTCGAACCGACGACCTCGAGGTTATGAGCCTCGCGAGCTACCTGGCTGCTCCACCCCGCGTCAGGATAGGTCATTTTATCACGGGCGCCGTTGATCGACAACAGCTCCAACTTCGAGGTTTGTCCTCGCATTTCGTCGCCCGGCGGCCTGCTCAGTGTTTGCCATCCCCATCCCTTCAACCCGTGCAAGCTGCCGGGCACGTCACTAGACTGTGATTCCATGGCGTTCTCCTCAGCACTACTTACGGCCGCCGCGCTTCCATCCGATCCCTCGGGCGCACCCGTCGCCCAGCCGTTGATCATCCTCGCGATCGGCGTCGCGATTGTCTTCGGCGCGATCCTTGTTCTTCGGCTCAATGCCTTCGTGGGGCTGATTGTGGCCGCCCTGGTTGTCAGCCTGTTGGCGCCGGGGGCGGTCGATCAGAAGGCCGCGCGCATTGCCGAGGCATTCGGGTCCACGGCCGGCAAGATCGGCGTCGTCATCGCCATGGCTGCGATCATCGGCGCCGCGATGACCGCCAGCGGGGCCGCCGATCGAATCGTCCGTAGCTTCCTCGGCGCGTTGGGCGAGCAGCGCACGGGCGCCGCCATGGCCGCCAGCGGCTTCGTCCTTTCCATCCCTGTGTTCTTTGACACGGTTTTCTACTTGCTCTTCCCGCTCGCCCGCTCGACGCACCGCCGCACCGGCCGGCACTATGTGAAATACTTGGTCGCGCTCGGCGCCGGCGGTACGGCCACGCACTCGCTCGTTCCCCCGACGCCAGGGCCGCTTTATGTGGCCGCCGACCTGGGCGTCGACCTTGGCCTGGCGATTGTGATCGGCGCGCTGATCGCCATTCCCGCCACCGTGGTCGGCGTCCTGTATGCCGGGTGGATCGACCGCCGCATCACGCTTGCCCATCCTCCCGACGAACACGAACTCAACGAACCGCTTGCTGAGCCGTCGCCCGATGATCGCCTCCCCGGCCTGGCAGCGTCGCTGGCGCCCATCGTGCTGCCGGTTGTGCTCATCGCCGGTCAAACCATCGTCGCTCAACTTGCCGCACAGCCACTGCGGCCACCCGCCGCGCAAGCCGAATCCGTGGAGCCAACCGAAGACCTCGCAACTCGGCGCGCCTGGGCGACTGCCGTGGCGCCTTACCTCGCCGTCGTCGGCAACCCCAATGTCGCCCTCATGGCGTCGGCTGTTCTGGCGCTGGCGGTTTATGTCCGCCGCCGCCCCACGCGCGCCGCCGTCACTGCCATGATTGAAGAGTCGCTCGCCAGCGCCGGCGTCATCATTCTCATTACTGCGGCTGGCGGCGCGTTCGGCGCCATGCTCCGGGAAGCCCAAGTGGGCGAAGCGGTTCGCACGCTCCTCGGCGCCGAAGAAGCTGCTTCCGGCTTTGGCATCCTGCTGCTTGCGTTCGCCATGGCCAGCTTGCTCAAGATATCCCAAGGTTCCAGCACGGTCGCCATGATGACCACCAGCGGCATGATCGCCGCCATGCTCCACGCCGGGGCGCCGTTGGGATACCACCCCGTCTATTTGGCCACGGCGATTGGCTCGGGCGCCATCGCCGTTTCATGGATGAACGACAGCGGCTTCTGGGTCGTCTGCAAAATGAGCGGCTTGACCGAGGAAGAATGCCTCAAGAGTTGGACGGTCGTCACCGGCCTCGTGGGCGTCACGGGCATGCTTGGTACTTTACTCATGGCAAGGCTCTTCCCATTAACCTGATGCGCCATGCTTGAACCACGGAACCTGTCCCACCCGCCGGCGACGCTGCCGAGTCGCTCATCACGGCGTCGCCAATTCTCGCTGCGCCTCTGCGCCCTCAGCCGCGAGCTCCGCCGAGTTGCGAAAACTCAACAACCGCACGCCCTCCACAAAGCACTGCGTGCCGCGTTGCAGCGACATCAGGGCGCCTACCGGGCGCTCGCCCGTGGCCTCGGGTGGAACGCCGACACGGGCCGCCGGAATCGACACGCTCACCCGCCGGGTCTCGTGCGGAGCGAGCAGAAACGGCGCACTGCGCACCGGCGCCGCCCGCCCGCGGGCGCCGCTGTCCGCGTCGACCTGAAACTCCACGCGACCGCCCACCCGCAGCGTCGGCAGCGGATTGTGCAGCTCGACCTCAAGGATCACTTGGTCGCCCGAGAGCCGCACGTCAGAAATCTGGCGGCCAACGGCGCCGTCGCTCGGTCGCCCGCGCCGCCGGGCCCGCGGCGTCTGGAGAAAGTCCACCGACAGGCCCAGGGCCGCGAAGTCGGCGTTCAGCGAAGGCTGAAATTCCACCTCGCCAATGTCCCCGACGATGCGGACGATCGCGTCCTCGATCGCCTCGGCCTGCAAGTCGTCGATGGGGTGCACGTACTGGAAGTTGCGCACCCGTGGTGCGCCCGGGCGCCTGCGCCGGAGAGAGTGAAAATGCCGCTTCGCCAGGATCGCTGCCCCACGCCGCTTCCGCGGCGCCGATCTGGCGAAACGGCGATTTGGAGGCCTCGACCGCGCCCGCTGCCCACGGGACCATCCTGCCGTAATCGGTCGTTCGACACTCCAGCACATACGACAACTTGGCGGTTACTTCGCTCGACGCGCTGGCCTCATCGGCAGTCACGCGGTCGAGCGAGACCTTCACCAGCACGTCCGCCTGGTGATACGCCATCAGTGCACTGCTGTACACAATCACGACTCGCGGCGGCGCCGGCTCGACCGCGTCGCGTTCCAGATAGCGGGACGTCCCGGCGAGCATCCGGTCCGCCGCCCGCAGCAGTTTGCGGTGCAGCCGGTCCTCGTCGACCTTCACTCGCCACGGCAACAACAGCAGCATCGTCGGCGTCGCTGCTTTGGCGGGCCGGCCGTTGCTCGGGGCCGATGGCGGCGCAGGGGCAGGTCTGGTCGACGTCAGCTCCGCCTCGGCCGTCGCCGCGTCGCGGCTCGGCGGCGCAGAATCAGCGAGCTTAGGAATGAGTTGTTCCGCCCTGGCGCCCCCGGCCCAGCCGATCGACGCCACGCTTGAATACATCGTGAGCGACCACATGATTTGGCGACGCATGGTTTCCTCCTTACCGATTGCTGTGGGGTCGTCGCCCATGCGACGCGCCCCGGATGTAAGGATCCGCCGACGACTACCGTCGGCCGGCGACCGCCCCGCTAAACCCCTCTGGCGCTTCATAGGCCGCAGTCCTCCGTCGCTGCAGCATGTTCGTTGTCAGTCAAGGCGGCACACCGAGCGCCGTCGAACCAAAACCGTGACCACGGGCGATGAGCCAATGACAAGGTGCTTTCTATGAGTCAACCAACCAGGCCCCGACGCGACCCATTTGCTCGCGGTTCCGAACGACGCTCGCGGTCCGACGAGCCGAATCGATCGCCGTCGATCGATTGCTGCCCCCGGCTCGCGGATTCGCGGCGTCTTGAGCCGTCGCCGCGCTTGACGCGCCGGCTTTCGGCTCCTCTGGCCCGCTTGGTCAAAGGGGGTCGAAGCTGCCGATCCATTTGGCAATCGGCGTGCCAACGCACTGAACCACCCGGCTATGGACCGCCCACTCGTCGCACAGCGCCCGAAGATTCGCGGCGACGACGCGCCCACAAACCGCCGGCGCCAAGCGGCCGCGGCGCATGGCGCATCCCGCCAGCTCGTCCCGTATCGAGACTTCCGGCGCGAAATGAGACGCGGTCAATCGAGGCGGTGCATCGACCGGCGCCTAATGCAATCAGCCCGCGGTCATGGTAATCTGGCGAGCCGGGTCGTCCCGACCCCGGCAAGTCAAATCCCAATGCGAGAGCAGTCACCCATGAGTCCGCCCGACCCATCGCCCTTGCGTCCGTTCCCGCACATCCTCGTCGCCCTCGCCGCAGGCACGATCATGACCACCGTTCATCCTTCGCTGGCTCAGGAACCACTCACTGTCAACCCGCCGCGCACCGTCGGCAGCATCGAGCGGCTGGACCCGCAGCTCGACCAGCTCATCGATCCAAACGCCAAGGTGGAGCAACTGAGCGACGGCCACCTTTGGACCGAAGGTCCAACGTGGGTCAAGGACGGCGGCTTTCTACTCTTCTCCGACATCCCGCGAAACAGCGTTTACAAGTGGAAGGAGGGCGAGGGCCTCTCGCTCTTTCTGAAACCCTCCGGCTACACCGGCGACAAACGCAAAGGCGGCAAGGCCGGCGACTTCGTCGACGAGCTCGGCTCCAACGGCCTCACGCTCGACGCCCAGGGCCGCCTGGTGCTCTGCCAGCACGGCGACCGCTGCGTCGCGCGCCTCGACGCGCCGCTTTCCAGCTCGACGAAGGTCGAGCCTAAATTCACTCGCCTCGCCGAGCGCTGGCAGGGCAAGCGATTTAACAGTCCCAACGACGTCGTCATCCACTCCAGCGGCGCCGTGTACTTCACCGACCCGCCTTACGGACTGCAAAAAGGCGGCGACGCAAGCACCCAGGAAATTGACTTCAACGGCGTGTATCGCGCGGCGCCGGACGGCCAGGTGACGCTCGTCACTCGGGAAATGACCAAGCCCAACGGCTTGGCCTTCTCACCCGACGAAAAGATTCTCTACATCGGCCAGTCCGACTCCACGGCCCCGGTCTGGCGAGCGTTTCCTGTCGCCGCCGACGGCTCCCTGGGCAAGCCGAGCATATTTTTCGACGCGACGGAACTTGCCAAGCAAGGCCGCGCCGGCGCGCCCGACGGGTTCAAGGTCGATAAGCAAGGAAACCTCTTCGCCACTGGCCCGGGCGGCATCCTTGTGATCACCCCGGAGGGAAAACACCTCGGCACAATCATGACCGGCGACCTGGTATCCAATTGCGCCTTCGGCGACGACGGCCGTACGCTCTACATGACCAGCAACGGCCAGCTCTGCCGCGTTAAGCTGAAGACCCAGGGATTCTGAAGAGGTGCATGGACGGGATAACAGGATTTTCAGCATCGCCAAGACTAATTCGGATTGTTCCATCCTGTTAATCCTGCTCGTCCTGTTATCCTGTCAGTTCCGTTATCAAGAATGAAAGCCCTCCTGCTCACTGACTACCGCCGCTTGGAGGTCGTTGACCTTTCGCGGCCCGAGATTGGCCCGCGGGACGTTTTGGTTCGGGTGGCTGCGTGCGGGATTTGCGGCAGCGATGTCCATGGTTTCGACGGCTCCACCGGTCGCCGCATCCCGCCGCTGGTGATGGGACACGAGGCCGCCGGCGTCGTTGAATCCGTTGGCGGCGGCGTCACTCGCTTCAAGCCAGGCGATCGCGTCACCTTCGACTCGACCATCTCCTGCGGCAAGTGCGAGTTCTGTCGCGCCGGCCGCATCAACCTGTGCGACCGCCGCGAGGTGCTCGGCGTGTCCTGCGGCGACTATCGCCGCTTCGGCGCGTTTGCCGAATACGTGGCAGTGCCCGAGCAGATCGTGTACCGCCTGCCTGACGCCGTGCCGCTGGAGCACGCCGCCCTGATCGAAGCCGTCTCGGTCGCCGTGCACGCCGCAAGCCTCACGCTCTTCGACGCCGACGAAGCCGTCGCCGTAATTGGCAGCGGCATGATCGGCCTGCTGGTGATCCAATCGCTCCGCCATGTCGGTTGCCGTCAGATCATCGCGGTCGACGTCGACGACGATCGACTCAAAATCGCCCAACAGTTCGGGGCCGATCTCACCATCAACGACATCGACGGAAACGCCGCAGCGAAGATTATCGATGCCACCGCTGGACGCGGCGCGGCCGCGGCGCTAGAGGTCGTCGGCGCTTCCGCCACGATCGGCACAGCAATTCGCTGCGTGCGCAAGGGCGGCGTCGTCACGCTCGTAGGCAATGTTTCGCCCGCGGCGGAAATCCCCTTGCAGTTGGTTGTCAACCGCGAGATCACCCTCCGCGGCTCGTGCGCCTCCAACGGCGAGTACCCGCAGTGCATCGACTTAATGGCCCGCGGCGCGATTGATGTGAAGCCGCTCATTTCAGCCTGCATACCGTTGGCCGATGCTCCAGCTTGGTTCGAACGCCTATACGCGCGCGAGGCGGGCCTGATGAAAGTGGTGGTTCTCCCGCAGTTAGCCCCCGGTCAGTGACCGGGGGCTAAATGATTGTCGTTAACTTGCTCGACATTCGAAGGATCGCCCGTGCCCGCCAACTTCGATCTCACCGGCCGCACCGCCCTGATCACCGGCGCCAGCCGCGGCCTCGGCCAGACTTTTGCCCGTGCCCTGGCTCACGCTGGCGCCGACTTGGTGATCACCAGCCGCACGCTCGCCTCGCTCGACGCCTTCTGTCAGGAGATCGAGACGCTGGGTCGTCGCGTCGTGCCGCTTGAGCTCGACCAGCGCAGAGCGCAGCAGCATCGACCGCCTGATGCCCGCGGCTCTCGCCGAGTTCGACCACATCGATATCCTCGTGAACAACGCCGGCTGCAACATCCGCAAGCCAGCCCTCGACGTCACCTGGGAAGACTGGGCCACGATCGTCGACACCAACCTCCGCGGCGCGTTCTTCGTCGCCCAAGCGGTTGGCCGCCACATGATCGAGCGCCGCTACGGCCGCATCATCAACATCGGCTCAGTCACCAGCGTGTTCGGCTTCGCCGGCCTGGCGCCCTACGGCGCCAGCCGCGGCGGCGTCAAGCAGATGACCATGAGCCTGGCAGACGACTGGGGCCCGTACGGCGTCACCGTCAACTGCCTCGCCCCGGGATGGTTCGAGACGGCGCAGAACCAGGCCCTCTACGCCGACCCGGCGTGGGTCGAGTACTTGGTCGACCGCATTCCGCTGAAGCGCCCCGGCCAAGTGGAAGACCTCGAAGGCGCCGTCGTCTTTTTGGCGTCCGACGCCAGCGCCTACATCACCGGGCAGACCCTGCTGGTCGATGGCGGCATCACGACGGGCGCCATCAAAATCAAGATCGACGAGCGGCGCTGAAGCTTCAAAAGGAATTGCGGACTGCGGATTTCGAATTGCGGATTGAGTTCTTGGCATCCGCAGTTCGCAATCCGCAATTCGCAATCCCGACTCTTCACACTTCTCTCAGCGCGTCGACCACCTTCATCCGCACGGCGCGGATCGCCGGCATCAGTCCGCCGATCAGCCCCATGACGACCGCCAAAAGCGCTCCGCTCGCCAGCACCTTAGGGCCGAAGTCGAACGAGAAGGCGATTTCGGTAAACGTGCCGGGGTTCATCGTCCCAGTCTGCAGTCCCCCGGTAAGGGCTTGGACGGCAACGGCGCCCGCGGCGCCCAACGCCGCTCCCAATCCGCAGAGCACGAGCGCCTCCAAGAGGAACGCAACTATGATGCTGACGCGCCCGAACCCTAACGCCCGAAGCGTGCCGATTTCTCGCGCGCGCGAGGCGACGGCGCCGTACATGGTGTTTGATACGGCAAACATCGCCCCGATAGTCAGGAAGAACGCCACCATGCCTCCCACGATCTTGATCAATCCGCTCGTCTTGGCCTGGTCGGCGTAATAATCAATCTCGGTCACAGCGTTCAAGTCAATCTGTTCGTCGGATTTGATACGGTTAATCAACCGATCCTGGCCCTCCGCGCTGGTAGCGCGAAACTGCAAGCTCGACATTGCGCCGGAACGCTTCACGATTTGCGCCAGCACGCTTTGATCGCACCAGATTTCCGACTCAACCGCTCCGCCGCCGGCTTCGAAGATGCCCACGACTTTGAATTTGGCACCTCGAAACGGGAACTCGTCGCCAATGTCTAGATCTTGAAATCGCATCGACATGGCGCGGCTGACAATCGCCTCGCGAAGCCCGGGCTTGAAATCCCGCCCGTCCACAATATGCATTCCGCTGCGAAGCTCCCGCGACGCGGGCACGACGCCGCGAATCGATACGTTCACTTTGGTCATGCTGCCGATGCGCGGCAGATACCCAAACACTACGAGCTCGGGCGCCGCCAACGGACTGCCTGCGCTATCGGTCGCGATGCCGCTCATGGCCATGAGGTCGTGCACGAGCTGATCCGAAAGGGCGCTGGTTGCCTCCGAGGTGGCGCCCTTGCGCATGACGATAACATCGAGAGGATCGGCGGCAATTTGCAGCGTCTTGTTCAAACCCGCGGATAGGCCAAAGGCGAAGATGCTCGCCCACACGACCATGCCCACGCCCAGAATGGTCATTAGCGAGCCAATCTTGCGGGCCCGCAAGCTGCGAATGTTGTACTTCAGTGGAACCATGAATCGGAAAGCTTTAACCGTTAATGGATGCTAATAATCGCTAATCGGAAATCGAAGGGAGTCAGAATGGCTTTGAGATGGGAGAGAGGGGAATGAAGGAGATGATGGGGGATGAAGAGAGTCGGAATTCACGAGCAGAAGTTGATGAATAACGATCTCATTCTTGCAACATCCCCTATCTCCACGTATCCCCTTATCCCCCTTTCTCATAACCGCCATTTATTCAGGTCGCTGAAATGACGCCTTCTGGCTCTATGAGCGCTATATCAGCGTCCGTTAGCGGTTCAGCTTGTATATCTTCAGACGATTTTGCGCAATCCTTCGAGGACGCTTAGGTTCGCAGCGCGCCAGGCGGGGATGATTCCGCTGAACAAGCCCACGCAGGCCGACAGGCCTAACCCCCATAGCGCGGTCTTCCAGGGAACGAAAAACAATCCCAGGCCCGGCGCCAACTTGCTCAGGTCGACGGTGGCGAACACGAGCTTGGCGCCCAGCGCTCCGCCAATTCCGCCCAACAGACCGATGATGATCGACTCCGACAAAAACATCCCCAGCACGGTGCGGCGCGCGAAGCCGATGGCCTTCAAGAGCGCAATCTCCCGGGTTCGCTCCCGCAGCGACATGGCCATCGTGTTGGCCGCCACGCACAACAGGGCCGTCACCACCGCGATCGACGTATAGCGGATGAATCCCTTGACGTTGCCGGCCATCTCGGCGAACGATTGGGCGAACTCCTTTTCGTTCATCGGCTTCACCGGGGCGTCGGAGCTGGCGAAGGACGCCTCCATCTCCTGCATGGCCGGCGTCATGTGCTCGGCGGAGTCTGCCCGCGTCATCACGATGCCGGCATTTCCGGCGGTAGGCTCGCGCTTTGCCTTGAGCGCTTCGTCAAGGTACTCGAAGTTGAACAGCAGCCATTCCTTGTTCGCCGTCGACGGTCCGTCATAAATGCCCCGCACGTCAAGTTCGAGGCTAACCGGGTAAATGCTTCCCTGCAGCGGAATCTTATCGCCGATCTTCCAGCCCATATTCTTGGCCAGAGTCGACCCGACCACGCAGCCTGTCCTGTCTTGCTGCCATGCCTTGAGCTGGTCGGCAGGCAACGTCGTATTCCTCGTACACGTCGAAAATCGATTGCGGGTCGACGCCAAACTGGGCGAAGGTGGCTCGCTCGTCGCGGTACTTGCCGCCGAACCAGGAAAACGGCGTGGCCGCCACCACGCCGGGAATCTTGCGAATGCGATCGACGTACACGATCGGCACGCGGCCGGCGAGGCCGGCTTCGTTCAACACGGCTACGCGGTGGTGCACGGCCGTCTGTCGGTAATTTCGTCCTGGTGGATCAGCAGCGAGTATAGCGTGACCACAAGGAACAGGCTCACTGCGATCGACGCGCCGGTGAACAGCGAGCGAATCTTGTTGCGCATCACGTTGCGCGATAATCAGCGGCAGGAATTTCATCGCACGCGCCTCCAACGCGTCGATGTCGGCGTGCACGAACGTGCCCTTCTCCAGATGCAGCAGCCGCTTGGCCCGGCGGGCCGCCTTGGGATCGTGCGTGACCATGATGACCGTCGTGCCGAACTGCTTCGTTGAGCTGCTCCAGCAAGTCGAGCACCTCGTCGGCGCTGGTCGCGTCGAGATTGCCGGTCGGTTCGTCGGCCAACAGCAGCACGGGGTCGTTGGCAATTGCCCGGGCGATCGCCACGCGCTGTTCCTGACCGCCCGAGAGCTGCCGCGGGTAATGGTCGGCCCGGTCTTCAAGGCCCACGATCCGCAGCGAGGCGTCAACGTGCTGCCGCCGCTCGGCCCGCGACAGCGGCGTCAAGCAGCAGCGGCAGCTCGACGTTTTCAAACGCATTGAGTACCGGCATCAGGTTATACATCTGAAAGATGAATCCCAGATTCTCGCTCCGCCACTTCGAGAGCTGCGCCTCGGACAGCTCGCCGAGATCCTTGCCGTTGACGATAACGCGCCCCGTGGTGGGCCGATCGAGGCCGGCGCATAGATTCAGCAGCGTCGATTTCCCGGAGCCGGACGGCCCCATGACGGCGACAAAATCACCTTTGGCAATGTGCAGCGTTGTATTGGTAAGCACCGGGATCTGGAACTTGTCGCGCCAAAATTCTTTGCTGACGTCGACCAGTTCGACCACGGGATGGTTGACCGACATGAAGTCTCCTTCGAAGATTATCCGCCACTGAACACGGCGCCTCTCACTCCGCGATTTTCACTTCGTCGCCCGGCTGCAAATCGGCCGGCGGATCGGTGACGACTTGCTCGCCGCCGGAGAGTTCGCCGGTGACGCGCAGCAGACCATCGTGGGGTTCGCCTTGCGTTTTTACTTGGGCGCGGCGGACTTCGGCGCCGTCCAACGCCCAGACATACTTGTCTTCGCCCTCGCCCTTGATGGCCGCGACAGGCGCGAAGACGCCCTTCTCAAGCGCCTGGTTCGCCTGCGATTCGTCGCTTTGATCGGGCAGAAAGTGTACGGTCGCGCTCAGCTCCGGGAACAGCCGCTCGTCCGGGTCGAGCACCGCGACCTTCACCTTGACGATGCCGCGCGTGCGGTCGCCCATGGGGATGATCTCGCGCAGCCGGCCCTTGTAGCGCCGATCGGACACGGCATCGACGGCGACCTGCGCCGGCTGGCCCGCGTGCAGTTGGCCGAGGTAGTCCTCCTTCACGTCGGTGTCGACCTCCAACTGATCGAGATTGGCGAGCGTGATGACCGACCCGCGGCCGGAGCTCGCGCCCATCCCGCCCGGCATGATCGACTCGCCCTGCTCGGCGTCTTTGCTGATTACCGTGCCGTCGAACGGCGCGTAGACGAACATGTTGCGGATGGCTTCCTCGGCTTCGACGACGGCGCTCTTAGCCGCGGCCACCGCCGCTACCCTTGCCTTCACCACGGCCTGTGCTGTTTCGTAATCCGTCTCGGCGCGCTCCACCGCGAAATCGGTGCCCGCTCCGCGGCGAAAGATCTCGCGCTCGATCGATGTCGCGCTTCGCCTGCGCCACGTTCGACTCGGCCTCGGACTGTTGCGCCTCGGCGAGCGTCACCGCCACTTTCCGCGAAGCAAGCACAGCATCGAGGTCCGAGTGCTCCAGCTCCGCCAGCACGTCGCCGGCCTTGACTTTGACGCCCTCTTCGACAGGGATATTCGCAATCCGCCCCGGAACCTTGGCGCCCACCGCCGCTTGCCAGCGCGACTCAAGGTAACCCGTGGCGGTCAGCGTGGTAGCGGCCTGGCCCAACGTCATGATCCGCACCGACTCGACCTTGACCACCGGCAGTGGAAACAGCCGGTCGCGGAGGGTCCAGTACGCGGCCCCCGCGGCGGCGGCCAGGAGGCAGGCGGCGAGCAAGAGCCAGGCCATCACCGCTAAGGGCGATGTTTGCGGGCGGCGCGAGCGGTCGATCTTCAGGGCGGCCAGCTCGCCGCGGAGGGCAGACGCCTTGGCGGTGGGGGCGGCGGTTGGGGGGCTTTCAACCGGGGGCATTCAATCTATTGTGCGAGAAAAACTTCGCCTCTGCCACCGCAAGCCTCGCCGAGCACAAAACCGACAATTCTCTGGCAGCCGCCGCACTTATGCCTTGGCCATGGCCGGGTATTTGGCCATCAGCCGCAGCGTGTCGTCAATCTGCTCCGGCTTCTCGAACCCGATCGTCATCGCATCGAGGAACTCGAGGCCCTGGGCGAACTTCATGCAGGCGTCGCGCTCGCCCACGAGCTGACCCTCGCCGAAGATCTTCATGCCGATGATCGCTTTGCCGTTGGCCTTCGCCTGCCGCAGGACGGCGACCACCTCCTCGCTCGAGGCGTCCATCTTCACGCCCTTGGGATTCACGCGGGCCAGGATGACGTCGATGAACGGCTCGGCCGCCGCCGCCTTCAGGGCGCCGAAGTCGTGGCACGAGCAGCCCACCGCCCGCACGCGGCCGGCCTTCTTCTCCTTGTCGAGTTGCTCCATGTAGGGCTGCATCTTCGACGGCCACGCCGGGTCCATCAGGCAGTGCAGGAGCAGAATGTCGATGTGGTCGGTCGTCAGCTCCATGCAGAACCGGTCCACCGTGCTCTTGGCAAACGCGGCGCGGTCCTTGTCGGAGGTGTGATCTTCGGGCCCATCGTCGCGCCACCACATTTTGGTGAGGATCGCCACCTTGTCGCGCGGGATGCGGCGCAGGGCCTCGCGGAAGTACATGTGCGTGCCGTAGAGGTCGGCCAAGTCGTAGAACCGCAAGCCGCGGTCGTAGGCATGGTGAAACAGGCCGACCAACTTCTCGAACCCCATGCGCGTCTGGTCGCTTTGCCGATCACCGCCGTGAACGCCGGTGCCCTGTCCCAGCCGCGACATGCGGATGCCGGTCTTGCCGAGGTCGATCATCGGCGGCGCCGGCACGTCGCGCGGCCAGCGCGGGCGCCGGCGCTTTGTCGGCGACGGGCGCGGCGTCGGCCGCACGACCGACCTGCGCCGCCAGTCCGGCGGCTGCTCCTACCGAGGCGCCAATGAACGACCGACGATCGAGATGGGACATGGGGAGCGTAGGGGTTAGAGGCTAGGGGCTAGGGGTTGGAACGGAGACGCTTAGGAGGGGTGGCGTCAATGGGTGATTGTAACGTGGAGTGGGCGGTGGGCAGTAGGCGGTGGGCAGTGGAGAGGGACTGGGGGCTGGGGACTGGGGGCTGGGGGTCGGGGAATGCTGAATGGGGAATGTGGAATGCTGAATGGGGAATGGGGAATGGGGAATGGGAGGCCCGGGCTGGAGACTGGGCGACGGTTCTGAGGGCGGCGGCGCGGAGTTGATTCAAAACTGCAATAGGGGCGTCTTTTTGCGCGGGTCGCGGACGCGGGGGAGTCGGGAAATGCCGAGCGGAGCGCGACTCGCCGTCCGCATTAGTCGGCGAGTTGTGCACATTTGGGCGGTGGGCGCTGGAGCGCGGACCTCGGGAAAACCAGGGCGGCGCGGAGGCTTTTGAGGCGGCCCCTCGCCGGCGATTGACGCAGAGGCCCGCGGCGCGGCGCCGAAGGGCCGTGGCGGCAACGGTTTGGGGCGACGACGGGGAGGGAGCAAAAGGGGACATGGTGGACAGTGGGCAGTGGGCAGTGGCCGGTGGGCAGTTGGGAGTAATCGGGGTTCAGGGTTCAGGGTTCCGGGCGGAGGAGAACGGAGGACAGGGGACTGGAGGAATGTGGAATGTTGAATGCTGAATGCTGAATGCTGAATGCGGAGTGGGGACTGGAGCGGTGGAGGTTATCGCGGGCGAAATCTTTGCTTCGCCGAGATTCCCGTTACTGCCCACTGCCTACCGCCCACTGCCCACTCTTGTCTATCCATCCGTACAGTATCACGCATCCCAGCTTAGCGGAGCGCGCGGCCATTTGCTAGAGAAATCTTGACGAGATTCTTACCGAGAAGAGTTTGCCGCGAATCGCGCGAATTGACACGAATGGGCTATTGACTAACAGGTCCACGACCGCCGTCGTTTTCCGATGAGCGGCGACATGACAACCGGCAGCCGCTTGGCGGCATTCATGGTTGTCATTCGGTGGCCACTGTTGCGGTTCGCCAAGAAGGGAGTTTCGCTCAATCCCGAGACTTAGAATCCATCGTTCAAACTCCGCTAGGTAAGGGTCATTCATGTGGCTCTTGTGTCCTTGCGTCGGATGCAGAATGGCGTGGAGCCGACGCGGCAGCAGTTTGGTGCGTCTCCGAAATAGAAAAAGGATTCGGACAGAAGCACATTCACCCCGCGAAGATCTTTGGATCGATTGGATTCGTCGTGGACCCCGGGCCGCAACCGTGGCTTACCGGGGCGTGAAAAATCGTAAACGCAGTCGCCGACGCGGCGACGAACGTCGCGGTGCTTTATGACGGGAATCTTGCCGCGGAGCTTCGCCCGGAAATGCCGATCGTAGTCGCTTAGCGACTTCACGTCGGTAACGTTCATGGCGTAAACGATACAATCCGAGATGTCGCCAAGGGGCGAGCGTCGCGACCCGTGACCGACCACCCAGTCACCGATTTTTGCGACGCGACGTATGGACGGTTTGCAAATTGCCAGCGTGCAAACGCCCCAGTAGGGATTGGGGGCAGCGCCATCGTCAATCCGCAGGCAGTAAGAGTAGAGGGTCATCCAATTGCCTGGTGCAGCGTCCAACTCGCAGCGGGTTTGCCCACCAAGAACCACCGCTCAAGCCGACTGAAGACTTGATTCTGGTGTCCGCATCAACGCGTGCGTCTCGCTGACCCTGGGGCGCGCTATTACGGAAGTTCTTGCACTCCACCATCATCCAGCGGGGCGCTGAGGTCTGGCTGTCGCTCCGCGGCGGTCGAATCGTCGTCGTCGAACAGACCAGAAAAAAGATCTCGCTCCGAGCCGAGCGACTTCCGCCATGCGGCAGGCACGTCGAGCGCTCCGGCGGCGCGGAGCTCATCGACGGAAATCAAGTGTTGGTCCTTCACAGATCGCCTCCAGCAGTTTGGCCTGGTCCGGTTCCATCTCCACGAACAGCGCCAGGACGTTCATCACGTTCAACAGTTCGGTCGTATACTCGGCCAGCCAATGGTCGGGTTGGATGTCGCCGAGCTTCGACGGCGGCCGCCGGTCGCCGATGATCGGCCGCTCGCGGTTTTTCTTGCGGTAGCTGAACCATTGGGTCAACACCCGCTTGCCGGAGACTTCGTACTGCCACACCGCAGGCGGCACATTGTCGATGAACCCTGTGCCGATCATCAAGCGGCGCTTGGCTTCATCGTACTGGATTTCATCCGGCATGGAATCGGCATCGTCCGGAATCGCGCCGTCCTTGGGGATGCGGGGGCGCGGTCTTTCGGCAGTCGCGGCGGCCCCGGCGGCCGATCGGCCTTCGCGTCGGCAAAGCGCTCGCCGAATGTGTGCAGCCAAATCACGCGCCGGCCGAGCTCGACGGCCTTGGCGAACAACTTCGGCTGGTCGGTCAAGGGAATCCGCAAGCCGGGTTGGGCCAGGTCGGTTTGAAAGCGCGCCGTATACGCTGAGTGGGCCGCGACGCCGGCTAGGTAGGCGACGAAATCTTCCGCGGTCACCGTCTTCTTGTATTTTGCCGTTAGGAACTCCAAGAGCTTCGGCGGCAGATTTGGCACCGTCGCCGCGGCGTCACGCCAGAGCGGGAATACTCGCCCGCTAAACGAGCCTTTGTAGTGATGCTTATCCGGAGGTAACCCAGTGAACGTCAGCGCGGGTCCGGATGTTGGAGAATGCACCATCAACGCGGTGAGATACACCTGCTTATCGGAGCTTGAATCCCAAAGCGCTGCATTTGGTTGCGTGATGACGCGCGGGTCGGGGATTATCCACTGCCTGTCGAAACTCCTGTGCCCGTACCGTACCGGTGGCAAGCTCGGGCGACTTTCCTTAATTAATGGCTCAGGACGCGGTTCATTGCCCGCGAGGCCATATTTCACAACCGAGTCAATGTGCCGATCCGACGGCTTGCCGCCGCGGAGCGTTGGATGAAAAAGCTCCAATTTGTCAGCGGGCTTTGCATTGATTAGTGTGTGCCACCGTTTTTGTAATGAATCGGCGTCAGGGGCAATAACCCAAACTCGCATTGCCTGCACACCTGAGCCGTTATATGCGAACAATTCATCGAGCATTGGAAACGTTGCCCAAGCGCCCGTGGCTGCGGGCAGAAATGACGCTCGCCAGTCCGTCGAGCAGTCTTGCCAGATCTTCGACTGCAGCGAGAGCTTGGCGAGAGCCGCAAACTTTTCTTCTCTTTTGCCGGTCGGCAACACGGTGTACTTTACCGCGGCCGGTTTGTTGGCCGCCTTGCTCTTCGACCGCGCCGCCAAAACGATGCAGACCGGCTGCTGCACACCCTGGAATATGCGTGGCCGTTCACGGCGGAATCGGCAGTAGGGATGGTGCTGCTTGGTTTGTGAAGTGAGCGACGATCGAGCGATAGAGGAAGTCGAACGCCGAGCGGCCCTGTTCGGCGCAGGTGGCCAGCACGGTCCAGATGCGCTCGCACCAGCGGCGGCCGGCCTCGCCGCGAGTCCCCTGGGTGATCTTGCGATCGATTACCACAAAGCGGAACCGTTGTTCCATGGCGTTATTGGTTGGCTCAACACCGGGAGTCTCCAGGAAGCGGAAGTAGTGCTCGGCGTGTCGACGAAACCGCTGCGCTATGTTCTGCGCTTCACTTCGGCACGGCGGACGCCTCGCCACCTTGAGCACGGCCCGCTTGGCCCGCTCAGTCTCGCGCTGCCAGCGTTCGGCAGGCAGCTGGTCACGGCAGTGCCAGATGCGGAAGAGGCGTTTGATCGTCGCCAACAGTTTCTCGCCGAAACGGCGCGTCGGCGCGTTCGGCAGCGTCACGAGGAATTTTACGTCCCGGATCAGATGCGCCAGCAGAACTGCATGGTCGCTTGGGCGTCGTCGAGGAATTTGCGGTACGCGCTGTGGTAGTCGCAGCCGACAACGCCTGGGAAGCTTTCGCCAAGGAACTCCTTCAGCACGTCCGAACTCCGCGCCGTGTCGATGTGGAACCAGGTGTATCCTGGCCGCCCTGGCGCATGGAAGCCCCAGGTCCAAAGACACTGGCCGTTCTCGGGGTGGCCCGTTTCATCGACGTTGACCACGGCCTGGCCCGGCAGGGCGCCTTCGACTTGTTCGTAGCTCGCCGCCAAGGCCTCGCTCGCCTTGCGGACGATCTTGGCCAATTGCCCTGTGGAGATCGGCAAAGGCAAAACGTCGGCGAGGAAGGTTTCGATCACCCGGTAGCTCATGTGGCACGCGCCCTTCTGGTACGCGATCAGCGCCGAAAGCCGCGGACCCACCAGCCCAGCACGCAACACTTCGTCGGGAAGCGACGCCGCCGATACCTCGCCTGTCGGGCGGTAAAGATACAGCCGCGCGCGATGCTCGGTCACTTCGAAGAGCTTTTCGACCAAGTCCACCTGTTGAATCGTCTGGAACTCGTCGAGCGGTTTCCAGTCCGACGTCAGCGACGATTCCGGCCACTCGTAGATCCAGACGGCATCGACCTCCTCCGGCCGAAATGGCGTCCGCTCGTGCCGCTGGTGGCCCGGTTGACCACCCAGCCGTCGCTTCCGCTTTCGTCCCCGAGCGGCCTGGACCGCAGGTCGCGGCGGCTTGACGATGTCGCTGGAAGGCGGCTTCGAAGAGGTCGACGAATCCTTCCGGGCCGCCGCCAACTGTTTCTCCAGCTCCACGATTCTCGCCAACGCCTCGGCCAGCAGCCGTTCGAGTTCGGCCACCCGCCGAGCCAGACGTTCGCACTTCGGGCAGGTCTTCGGTCGCGTCCCCATGACGCGACAACTTAGTTCAAGAGACCAAAATCCACCTATGGCAATTCGAAAACCCGTGAACGGCTACGAATATGCGCGTTGGCACATCCGGCTGATGGCCTTCGGGCGTGCAGTCGATCACCCAGATGCGATCGGCCGTGCGGCGCAGGTAGTCGCGCATTCCCTGAAAACCTGGACCATTGAGAAAACCAGCGACGGTAATGAAGCAGACGATCCCTGTGTCGTTCTGGGGGTCGCGGTCGAAGACTTTCCAAGTGGCCCACCGCCAAAAGTAGACGTACAGATTGCGTAGGTGCTTGGCATGGGCGCCGATGCCCCAATCGGCCGGCGGAATCCACTTGCCGAGCTGCTCGTCTTCAATCCAGCCGCCGCGCCCCATCGCCTTTTCCTTGTAGGGCGGGTTGCCGATGACCACGGTGATCGGTTCCGTCCGCTTGATCTCGTTGGCCTGCAGGCGAGACTGGGAGATGGTGCGGTACAGCGAGCCCAGCTCTTCGACCTCGGCGAAGGGATTGTCCAGCGTGTCGGTGACGAACATCCGCGGGATGGCCTTCGGCGCCTTGCCGATCAGTTCGATGAGTTCGGCGTGCACACGGAGCTGGGCGACCGCAAATGGGCCGAGTTGCATTTCGAAGGCGATCAAACGACCGATGGCCGCCTCGATGGCTTGCGGCACTGCTCCTGCGCCCTGGTCGGCCTCGACGGCGGCGGCGATGCGGCGCAGCACACCAAGGATAAAGGTGCCGGTGCCGACGGCGGGATCGGCCAGGGTGACGTCGGCCGAAGCCAGGCCAGCGCTGCGGGCTGAAGTGTTTGCGCAGCACATCATCGACGAGGCGAATCATCGGCTCGACGACTTCCGGGGGCGTGTAGTACGACCCGGTGAGCTTGCGCAGCTTGTTGTCGTAGACGGCCAGGAAATCTTCGTAGAAGTAGAGCCAGGCGTCGGGTTTGTCCTTGCTGATGACGTGCCAGTTCACTGCGTCGAGCACACGGACAAGCGCGCGCAGCGAAGTTTCCAGCGTGGACTCGTCGCCAACTTCGTCGGTGAGCAACCGCAGGGCGGCGCCGATGAGCGAGTTGGTTTTGCCGAGTTGTTTGCCGACCTGATCGAGCCCGTCGGCGAGTTTGATGTCGCTCGACCGGGCCATCAGCAGGCCGAAGGTGACGGCCTGGGCGTAGCCGTCGGCAAATTGCTCGTCGTTCGCTTCGGGAAAGAGAAGGTGACGCCAGTCGGCGGCGAGATCCGTGAGGGCGGGGTTTTTCTCGGCCAACTGTTCAGTAACTTCGTCTCGCAGCAGGCGGCACAGCCGGGCCGAAACTTTGGCCAGTTCCGCGGCTGACTTCGGCGGGATGGGTTCCCAACGGAGAAAGTTGTCGAACCGCGCAACGAGTTCCTGCGGGGCGGCGAGTTTTGCTCCGGAGGATTCCACGTCGCCGTCGAGATCGACGATCGAGCCGACGAGTTCGCCATTCTGCCAAAGGCTGAACGAGTTGCCGTCGGTGTACAACAAGTTGGGCAGCGACTGCAGCTTTTCCCACTGCTCTTTGTCATGCCCTTTGTAGCGGCGCGGGTCGGCGCCTTTGCCCGGCGCCTTGATCTCCACGAACCCGACGAGCACCTTGCGGAGCGTGATGGCGTAGTCGGGACGAGTCTTGAGCGTGGACAGCGACGATTCGCCGACCGCGGCGAGCCATTCTCGTTTCAGACCGCAGAGCTCCGCAAGTTCGGCGAAAAGTCGCTCCAGCGGTGTCCGGAGCTGTTCCTCTGGCTCGCCGGTGGCACCTGGGTTGGCGAGCTTGGCCTTCGCGTCGGCGCCGAATCGGGAAATGGCGGTTTTTAGATCGGTCATTCCTTGGCAGTCGACGATGGCCGATGGCAGATAAGCACCACGCGTCAAGCCGCGTGGGCGGGCGGATGAGGTGCAGGCATATTACGCTGTGCCTTTAACATGGCGACGATTCGGCTCCATATTAAAGGCTCCGTTTAGTATGGGCCAGATTCATCTCCATATTGAAGTGTGCCTTTTCCAGTCCGGCGGCGGACCGACAGTAGGGAGCCGGCCGCGGGGGCAGTTGACGGTAAAGAAAACCCCTCACCTGAGCTCTTCCGGTGGCGGTGATAGGGATTCAAGAAAACGTGTTACGATTCTTCGATTTTTGTAACATGTTTTGGGTACATGTCGCGGACCGTAACACGTTGGCGGGCGAGGGAGTGGGAGAAGGGGGTCAGTCCCCAAGACTGCGCCAAATGGGGACAGACCCCGGCGGCTTAGAACTCCACCGGCGGGCGGCCTTCGGCGGACAGAAGTGGGCAGTGAGCAGCGGGCAGTGGGCAGTGTCAGAATTCGACAGGCGGCCGTCCCTCCGCCTCCACCTGCGGGATGAGCCCCGCGCCTTCGGCGGCCATGGTGGCGAGGTGGACCACGGCTTCGCCCTGCTGCACGAGCGGGTTGTTGGTGTGGCCGATCACGAGGCCGTCTTCGGGCGACTCGAGCGGCGCGGCGCCGCTTAGCCGCGATCCCGCCAGGTTTTGACTTGTTTGCGGAGCTCGGGCACCAGCGGCGGCATGAGCTTTTCCATGCTCGTGTCGCGGAGCGCTTCGTCGGCCGGGAACCAGCGGATCGCCGGGTCGAGGATCGCGTGCGGGTCGTCGGGGAAGTCGGGGTGGAGGGCCATTTTTGACAGCCAATTTCACGATGGCTTAAATTGAAACCGCGTTTAGCCGCGACGCGACGTCCGCGGAGCGGAAGCGCGCCCCCCGGAAGCCCCCCATGGTCATCGCCCACCACATTATCTTCGGCATGTACGGTTTCTGGTTGCCGAACGACCCGCGCGGCTCGTGGTCGGACTTCGTCGGCGCGTGGGAGCTGTACCGCTACGGCAGGGCGACGAAGACGGCGTCGACCCATTCGCTCGCTCGGCGATCCCATGACGCGGCGCTTCGGTTGGCCGCCAAGAAGGCGCTCAGGCGATCCCCCGCGCAATTGACGGGCGTGCAAGCTCGCTCCGTGGCGCGGGGTTTCGCGCTACGCCGAGCGCGCGAAACTGCAGGTCTTCGCATGCGCCATCCTTCCCGATCATGTGCATCTGGTCCTGAGCCGTCATCGGCTGAGCGCCGAACGGCTCGTCATCAAACTGAAGGCCTCGGCGACGGAGCAATTGCTGGACGACGAGCTGCACCCGTTCGGCGGAGCCGCCGCGCAGGGCCGCACGCCGAAGTGCTTTGCCCGCGGCCAGTGGGACGTATATCTCGATTCGATGGACGACGTTCATCGGGCGATTCGTTATGTCGAGGAGAATCCGCTCAAGGAAGGGAAGCGGCGGCAAAAGTGGTCGTTTGTAAGAGACTTCTCGCTGAAGCCGACAGCCGGTCGGCGAGCTAGCAGTGGGGATTTTTCTCCCCACGCAGCCGTGACTCCACCGCCAACGGCATCACATCAGTTACGACGACATTGGAAACGCCGAAAGCCAACTTAAAGTCATCTGCCTGAGCGACTTGCATTCACTACCTGTCGGGATCAGCGAGAAGTCTCGTTTGTAACGGCGTATTTGGGGTGACGGGCGATGGCCGGCCGCGCTCCCCTCGGCGGACCTCGGGTCGCGGCTAAACGGCGTCGGGTTGTGGAGGTTCTTCGTTTTGCCGCGACGCGACGTCTTCGGAGCGGAGCGCGTTTGGGATCTGGCCGCGGTTTTCTCCAGCACGGTCACTTCCACGATCGTCATCGTGTCATTGCCGAAAATGTCGACGACCTTGACGGCCAGCTTGCGGCGGCCCGTTTGTCGAAGACCTCGGCCGGCGATATCCCTTGACTTGGCCTCTCCTCGCGGGGGAGTGGGATTAGAACTCCACCGCCGGCCGCCCTTCGGCTTCCACTTGCGGGATGAGGCCCGCGCCCTCGGCGGCCATCGTCGCCAGGTGGACCACGGCTTCGCCCTGCTGGACGAGCGGGTTGTTGGTGTGGCCGATGACCAGGCCGTCCTCTGGCGACTCGAGCGGCGCGGCGTCGTCGCCGAAGGCGTCGGCCACGAGGCCGAGGCGCTGGCCGGCTTCGACTTTGGCGCCGAGTTTGGTTTCCAGGCGCAGGATGCCGCTTCTGTCGGCGCGGACCCACGTGGTCTTGGCGACGAGGGCGGAGTGGGGGCCCTTTTTCTTCGGCGCTTTGCGAACCATGCGTAGGCATTCGAGCACGCGGAGGGCGCCGTCGCGGCCGAGGCTGATGGCGGCGTCGTCGAAGCGCAGGGGCTCGCCGGCTTCGTACACCAGGGTGCGGATGCCGACGTCGGTGGCGGCCTTGCGGAGCGAGCCGTCGATGGCGGCCGCGTGCATGACCACCGGGGCTGAGAAGGCCTCGGCCAGGCGGCGCGTTTCTTCGTCCTGGAGATTGGCCCGAATTTGCGGCAGGTTCGTGCGGTGGTTGGAGCCGGTGTGGAGGTCGATGCCGTACTGGCACTTCGACACGACCTCGCGCATGAAGAGGTTGGCGAGGCGCGAGGCGAGCGAGCCGCGGTCGGAGCCGGGGAACGAGCGGTTGAGGTCGCGGCGGTCGGGCAGGTAGCGCGATTGGGCGTTGAAGCCGAAGACGTTGACGATGGGGACGGTAATGAGGCAGCCGGCCAGGGTGCGCGGCTGGAGCTGCTCGAGCACGCCGCCGATGATCTCGACGCCGTTGACTTCGTCGCCGTGGACGGCGGCGCTGATCCAGGCGGTGGGGCCGGGGCGGGCGCCGTTGACGACGACGATCGGCAGCGAGAGCCAGGTGCCGGTGGGGAGGCGGGCGACGGGGATCTCGAGGCGGCGGCGCTCGCCGGGGTTGACGTAGACGCCGGCGACTTCGATGGGCGGGTTGTCGGTGGAGTTCGCGTCAGTCATTTTCGGCACGCAACTTTCCGCCGACGGGGATTAACCACAAAGACACGAAGGACACAAAGCAAGCGCCGTGGAAAACTGAATTGATTGGATAACAGGATCAGCAGGATTTACAGGAAAAGATTCCAAGGCATTTATCCTGTCGATCCAGACAATCCTGTTATCCCCGTCAGTTCCGCGTTTTTTTCCCAGTGCCGGTCCGTGGCTCGTGATAGGAATCCGATTTATGTGTCGCGTCACCCTTTTCCTTTGTCGCGTTGCTTGCCGGCCTGGTGGTTTTTTTCGATGAACTCGATGATCTTGCCGGCGACGTCGACGCCGGTGGCTTTTTCGATGCCCTCGAGGCCGGGGGAGGAGTTCACCTCCATGACCACGGGGCCGTGGTTGGAGCGGAGGATGTCGACGCCGGCGATGTTCAGGCCCATGGTGCGGGAGGCGCGGACGGCGGTGGTGCGCTCCTCGGGCGTGATTTTGATTTTTTCGGCGGCGCCGCCGCGGTGGAGGTTGGAGCGGAATTCGCCCGCGGCCGCTTGCCGTTTCATCGCCGCCACGATGCGGCCGCCGACGACGAAGCACCGCAGGTCGCTGCCGCCGGCTTCCTTGATGAACTCCTGCACGAGGATGTTGGCGTCGAGCCCGCGGAAGGCCTCGATTACGGCCTGGGCTGCCTTCTTGGTCTCGGCGAGGATGACGCCCACGCCTTGCGTGCCCTCGATCAGCTTGACCACGAGCGGCGTGCCGCCGGCGAGGTTGATCACGCCGTCGATGTCTTTGGTGGAGTGGGCGCAGCCGGTGACCGGCAGGCCGACGCCGTCGCGAGCCAGCAGCTGCAGGCTGCGGAGCTTGTCGCGCGAGCGGCTGATGGCCTGCGATTCGTTGGCGACGAACACGCCCATCATTTCGAACTGCCGCACCACGGCCGTGCCGTAGAAGGTGTTCGAGGCGCCGATGCGGGGGATGACCGCATCGATCTGCAGCGGCTGGCCCTGGTAAATGCACTGCGGACGGTGCGAGGTGATATCCATGTAGCAGCGCAGGTAGTCGACCACGCGCATCTCGTGGCCGCGCTTGGCGCCCGCCTCCTTGAGCCGCGTCGTCGAGTAGAGCGACGGCCGCCGCGACAGAATTGCGATCCTCATTTCTTGCTCCGTTTCCCACCCGGCGCCGGTCACCCCGAGGTCCGCCGAGGGGTCCGCGTCGCCATCGAGACGGCGCGGACTCCTCGGCGGACCTCGGAGTGACAGGGATCGGACCTTAACGCCGGCGTTTTTTCTTGGTTGTCTTCTTCCCAGTTGAATGCGATGCGGGCGGCTTGCTCACCAGGTACGACCGGCCCGGTTCCACGATGAATCGCCCCCGCAACGCCTCGCGGCCCAGCAGCATGCGAAACCCCATCTCGTCGCGAGCCGCCAATGTCAGCTCCACGCTCCAGCGGCGGCCGCTGAGCTCGACGGTCGTTTGTATCACCGGCCGCAGCGTGGAGTGGCCGCTGGAGCTGCGCACGCTGCGAAGCTCCAGAACCGGCGCCTCGGTGCGCACCGTCGTTTCGGCGTCGCGCTGGAACGGATGGAGATCGAACCGTACCCAGTCGACGCCGTCGCGCTCGAAGGTCTCGATGTTAAACGCATGGAGCGACGACGACCGGGCGCCAGTGTCGATCTTCGGCTTGATGGCGGCGACGCCCAGTTCCGGCAGCGCGATCCACTCGCGCCACCCTACGACCAGCTTGGCGGGTTTGTCGTGCGGGGCCGTCATCGGGGCAATTGGAGAAGGATCGCCGGCTTTGCACAAGCCGGTCGACCAAATCGGCCTCCGGCAGGGCCTGCCGCCGCGAGCGGACGCCCTCGGCAAGATTTGACGCCGGAAGATATGCCGGTCCGGTAGACCCTGGCAAGCGTGCGGCTTGCGCTGGCCGCGTTGTGCGGGGCGTTCCGATTGTGAGGGGAGCGTCGTCGGGCGGCCGCCGCGGCCAGTGCTTGCACCTTGGCCCACGGCTTATTCCCTGGTCCATGCCGATTGGGCGGCCGTGACTTCACGAGTCGCACACTTGACCGGTCTGGCAGCCATTGGCTGGGCGCTGGCGGCGGCGGGTTGCACGAGTCCGGGTGAGTACATTCGAAACGGGTTCAAGGTCGGCCCGAACTATTGCCCGCCGACGGCGCCGGTGGCGCCCGCGTGGATCGACGCCGCCGACCGCCGCGTGCGCATCGGCGAGGACGATCTGGCCGGCTGGTGGACCGTGCTGAACGATCCGCTGTTGGACGGCCTGGTGATGCAGGCCTACAGCCAGAACCTCACGCTGCGCGAGGCCGGCTTCCGCATTCTGCAGGCGCAGGCGCAATTGGGCTTCGCGATCGGCAACGTCTTCCCGCAGGAGCAAACCGCCAGTGGCGGTTTCCGGCACTTCGGCGTCGGCAACTCGTTTTTCGACACGTGGAATCTGGGCTTCAATCTCGCTTGGGAGCTCGACTTCTGGGGCCGCTTCCGCCGGGCCGTCGACGCGGCGCAAGACGGACTGGACGCCTCGGTCAACGATTACGACGACGTGCTCGTCACGCTCCTGGCCGACGTGGCGTCGAACTACGTCCGCTATCGAACGGCCGAGGAGCGCATCCGCCTGCTGGAAAAAGTCATTGCGATTCAAGAGGACGTGCTGACGTTCATCACCGAACGGCTGCAGGCCGGAGCGATTATCGAGCTGGACCGCGCTCAGGCCGCCAGCAATCTCAAGCAGAGTCAGGCCCAGCTGGCGGCACTGCGGGTGGTCGAGCGCGTCGCTCAAAACCAGCTCTGCATTCTGCTGGGGATGCCCGTGGCGGACCTGTCGGGAATGCTCGACGAGGACCCCAAAGCCACCATTCCGGTGACGCCGGACTTCGTGGTCGTGGGCATCCCGGCCGACCTCTTGCGGCGCCGGCCGGACGTTCGCCGCGCCGAGCGGCTGGCGGCGGCGCAGGCCGAGCAAATCGGGATCGCGGAGGCGGACCTGTATCCGGCGTTCGCCATCACGGGCACGCTCGGCTGGCAGGCGTCGAGCTTCCCCGCGCTGTTTTCGAGCAACTCGCTCAACAGCAATGTGGGCCCGATCTTCAATTGGAACCTGTTGAACTACGGCCGCATTCGCAACAACGTGCGTTTCCAAGACGCCCGCTTCCGCGAGCTGGTGACGGCCTACCAGAGCGCCGCGCTGAACGCCGATCTGGAAGTCGAGAACGGCATCGTGAATTTCCTCCAGGCCCAGGACCGCGCCGTGTTCCTGCGCGACAGCGTCGACGAATCCTACCGGGCGCTGCAGATTATCGTCGCTCAATATCGTCAGGGCGTGGCGATGGCGCAAGTCGACTTCAACCGCTACGCGGTCATTCAGCAGAACCTCATCTCGCAGCAAGACCTGTGGGCGCAGCGCGCGGCGACATCGCGTTGGGATTGATCGAAGTGTACCGCGCCCTGGGCGGGGGCTGGCAAATCCGCTGCTCGCCGCCGCCGGACAAGCGCGGCATCCTCTCGGAGGACCCGGGGCTGGCGCAACCGGAAAGCATCGCGCCGCCGCCAGCGGAGTTGCCGCCAGTTGAGCCTTCGCCCTTGCCGCCGCCCGCGTGATCGCCGCCAAGCCAGTGGGGGTGGCTGTGGTCGCCGTCCGCGGAGCCCACAGTGCGGAATCCGGGCGTTTCGAAGACTCAACCCCAGCCACCCGTTCTCGCCGTCTTGAAATACTTTATGCAGATTAATATTATTCATGCATGAAGAAACTAGCCGCACCCGGCAACGGCGTCGCGCACGCGTCGCCCGCCGATCGCAACGGCCATGCCGAGGAAGCGGCCGCGGCGCTCATGACGGTCGTGCGCAAGCTGCTCTACGTCGACGACCAAGCTTCTGATCTGCCGCTGCGCCAGTTGCGCGTGTGCACGCTGTTGTGCGACGGTCCGCGACTCCATGTCGGAGTTGGGCCGGGAGCTGGGCGTCTCGCAGAGTGCGATGACGCAGATCGCCGACCGGCTGGAAGCCGCCGACATGGCGTCGCGGCTGACGAACGGCGAAGATCGACGGGTGAAGCAGCTCCAGCTCACGCCCCGCGGGCGCCGGGCCATGCGCAGCCGCGAGCGCATCCGCATCGCTCGGCTCGAGCGCGCGTTTGAAAAATTGTCGGCCGCCGACCGCCGGCAGGCGGCGGCCTCGCTCCGCAAACTGCACGACGCCTGCGAAACATTGATCGATTGACAATTAAACCTGATAGCGGCCGGTATCGGATGCCCGGACGGCGTGGCCGTCCGGCTAGTATCGTACAGAGTTGTTTGGTGTTTTGAGACTGCCATGAGATTTCTCTTCGTCCTCGCCGCTGTAGCCGCCCTGGCGGTCGGCAGTTGGTCGCTCTACCAGAAGTGGCGGCCCGTCGACCAGGCGGACAAATGGCGCATCGCGCCGATCGAGCGCAAGGATCTGGTGGTCACCGTCCGCGCCACCGGCACCGTCGAGCCCGAGGAGCTAATCGACGTCGGCGCCCAGGTCGTGGGCCGCATTAACGAATTTGGCCCCGATCCGCGCGGCGAACAGGATCCGGCTTTCAAGGGAAAGCACATCGACTACAACACGCCGATCGAAGAAGGAACCGTCCTGGCGGTGATCGACGATGCGGTGTACCGCGCCCAGCGGGACCAGGCGCAGGCGACGCTTAACCACGCGAAGGCCGACGTCGATCAACTCGAAGCGCGGCGGGAACAGGCCGCGGCCGAGTGGGAGCGGGCCCAGCGGCTGCGCAGCGTGGCGTTGCCGTCGGCGTCGCCCACCGGATCGGCGGCCAGCCGCAACGCGGTGCCGATCCAGGGCATCTCCGACGCCGACTACGTCATGGCCAAGTCGAACTTCCACGCGGCCAAAGCCAACGTGGAAGTGGGCAAGGCGGCGGTCGCCCAGGCGCAGTCCGCGCTGGAGCTGGCCAACACTAACCTGGCCTACACAGTCATTCGCTCGCCGGTGAAAGGCACGATCATCGATCGCCGCGTGAACATCGGACAGACCGTGGTCTCCAGCCTCAACGCGCCCAGCCTGTTCCTGATCGGCACCGACCTGCGCCGGATGCAGGTGTGGGCCTCGGTCAACGAAGCCGACATCGGCCAGCTCAAAGTCGGCACGCCCGTGCAGTTTTCGGTCGACGCCTTTCCCGATGATTCATTTCGCGGAAGCGTCGAGCAGATTCGCTTGAACGCCTCGATGACGCAAAACGTCGTCATCTACACCGTAGTCATTGCCACCGACAATTCCAACTTGAAGCTGCTTCCGTACCTGACGGCGGACGTGAAATTTGAAGTCCAGCGGCGAAACGACGTACTGGCAGTCCCCAATCAGGCGCTCCGTTTTGAGCCTTCAGCCGATGTCGCGGGAACCTCCCCGCCCGGGGCCGAGCCGGACCGCGGCGCCAAGGACAAGCCGGCCAATCAAGGCGCGATTTGGATCGACCAGGACGGCGGTCTGCGTGCGCTCTCGGTGACCGTGGGAGTCAGCGACGGCGCCGACACGGAAGTCTCCGGCCCGGGCGTCGAAGAAGGCCTGCGCGTGGTCGTCGGCGAGAACCGCCCCGGCGCCGACGACTCGGGACCGGTCAACAATCCCTTTGCGCCGCAGTTTAGACGCGGCAAGGCGCGATCAGCGCCCAGGTCCAGCGCCGCGAGCGGATAGCTTGCGGCGCTCGACCGACCAGGTGTCGTCATGGAACTGCTTCGCATCGAGAACATTACCAAGACCTACCACGTGGGCGAGATCGACGTCCCCGTGCTGAAGGGCGTGTCGGTAGCGATCGAGCGCGGCGAGATGGTCGCCCTGATGGGCGCTTCGGGGTCCGGCAAAAGCACGCTCATGAACATCCTGGGCTGCCTCGATCGGCCCACCTCGGGCAAGTATTGGCTCGACGGCGAGGACGTGAGCGGCCTGTCGCCGAACCAGCGGGCGCTGGTGCGCTCGGCCAAGCTCGGGTTCGTCTTTCAAAGCTTCAACCTGCTGCCGCGGACCACCGCGATCAACAACGTGCTCATGCCGCTGGATTACTCGCCCGTGCACGGCCGATCGGCCGAAGCGGAGCAGCGCGCACGCGAGCTCTTGGACCGCGTGGGACTCAGCGATCGGGTCGAGCACGTGCCGGCGCAGATGTCCGGCGGGCAGCAACAGCGCGTAGCGATCGCACGGGCGCTGGTGAACAAGCCGGCGCTGCTCTTGGCCGACGAGCCGACGGGCAATCTGGATTCGCACACGAGCGTCGAAATTCTGGAGATGTTCCAGCAGCTCAACGCAGCGGGCATCACCGTGCTCTTGGTCACCCACGACGCCGCGGTGGCCGCGTATGCGCACCGAACGATCCGCATCGTCGACGGGCTGATCGTCGAAGACGCCCGGATGGCGCCGCGGCCACTCGCGGCCCGGCCGACGCCTACGAACGGCCAGTCCAAGGGCGGCAACGGACATGCGGCGTTTTCGCCCGGATCGAGCCCGGGAAGCGCCCACGGCGCCACGGTCATGGCCGCAGCAATCGCGACGGAGGGCGTCGCGGTGAAAACGCTGCCGAAGCGCGTGGCGCCCGCGGCGATCGCGTCCGCACCGGCGGCGACCAGCCGTGAGGTCATCCCCGAGCCCGTCGCCCCGCGTCGGAGCCTGTTCCGGGCGCTAGCGCCGCGCAGCTCCGCATCGCCGCCAATTCGCTGCGCAGCAACAAGCTGCGCTCGGCCCTCACGACGCTCGGCATCGTCATCGGCGTCGCGGCGGTCATCGCCATGGTGGAGATCAGCCAGGGATCGCGCACGTCGCTCATGCAGTCGATGGCGACCATGGGCGCCAACAACGTCATGGTGCGCTCCGGGGCGGCCGCCAGCGGCGGCATCAGCTTCGGCTCCGGCAGCATGCTCACGCTCACTCCCGAAGACGCCGAAGCCATCGCCGCCGAGGCCCCTGCCGTCGAAGCGGTGGCCCCCTGCGTGCAGATTCAGGGTCAGCAGGTCATCCACGGCGGTCACAACTGGATTCCAATGAGCGTCCTGGGCACGACGCCCGCTTACTTGCGCATCCGCGATTGGGAGGTGGACGAAGGCGAAATGTTCACCGACCAGGACGTGCGAAACAACACCAAGGTGTGCGTCATCGGCCAGACGCTGGTCACACAGTTGTTCGACGGGCAGTCGCCCGTAGGCCAGGACGTGCGTCTGAAAAATGTGTCGCTGCACGTCTTGGGGGTGCTCAGCCGCAAGGGCGCCAACATGATGGGGATGGATCAGGACGACGTGATCCTGGCGCCGTGGACGACCATCAAGTACCGCATCGCCGACAATTCCGGCGCCGCCGCCGCCACCGCGGCGACGGCGGCCAGCAGCGCGACCACGGAGGTCAACACGCTCAGCAAGCTGTACCCCGACCCGACGTCGCTGTATCCGCAGCAGTCCGCGACTCAGGCGGCCGACACGCCGCAGCCGGTGCGGTTTACCAACGTCGACCAGATTATGCTCAAGGCCGGTTCGTCCGAGGACGTGAAGCCGGCCCTGGCGCAGGTGACCAGCGTGCTCCGCGAGCGGCATCGCATCCGGCCCGAGCAGCCGGACGACTTCAACCTCCGCGATATGACCGAGATGCTGGCGACGATGAGCTCGATGTCGAAGATGATGGGCGGCCTCTTATTGATCGTCGCGTTGATTTCGCTCGCCGTGGGCGGCGTGGGGATCATGAACATCATGCTCGTGTCGGTCACCGAGCGAACGCGCGAAATCGGCCTGCGGATGGCGGTGGGCGCCCGGTCGTTTCACATCCTGCGGCAGTTTCTCATCGAAGCGGTGGTGCTGTGCCTGTTGGGCGGGGCCGTGGGCATCCTCGTCGGCCGCGGGGCGTCGACGCTCGTGTGGTGGATTTTGCGGTGGCCCATCGCCGCCTCGCTGCCGGCGATTGCCGCCGCCTTCCTGGTGTCGGCGTCGATCGGCATCGCGTTTGGGTTCTATCCCGCGTGGAAGGCCTCGCGGCTCGATCCCATCGAGGCGCTGCGGTACGAATAACGGACCATCCGGAAGAATCAACAACCGGGCCGCCAGAACAGCACAATCGCGATGAGAGCCAAGGTGGCGCCGGTTGGCTCCGGAATCTGGGCGAGCGTGGCGCCCGCTTCTTCGCCAAATTGGGCGACCCAAATCGTCAGGTCAGCGTCGTCGACGGTCCCGTCGTGGTCGGCGTCGCCGGCGAGATTTGTGGTTCCGGCGCCGTAGCCGCGCTGCCAGGTGAGCAGGTCGCGGCCGTCGACGTCGCCGTCGCGGTCGAAGTCGGCCGTGTCCGTCAGAGGCGTGAAGGCAAAGCTGTGCACGATCATTTCCTGCGGCACGCCGCCGGTCGGGCCGTCGACCGACGGATTGGCGCTGGAAATCCAAAAATTCAGAATCGGAATCTCGTTCAGGTCGCGCGGCACGACGGCGCCGGTGTAGGTGAATTTGGCTCGCTGGCCGCTGGCAGCGCCGGACCGCTGCTCGACGATCGGCGACGGCGGATCGGCGACGCCGGCCACGTGCCCGTTGAAGCTCTCCCAAATGATGCGACCGGGCTCCCAGGTGAACCGGTGCGTCGTGAAATCGCCGGTGAGGGCCTGAAAGAAGTTTTTGCTCGGGGCCGGGACGTCGCCGTCGTGGGTAGTGAAGTAGAGATTCCCGCTGCCCCAGCCCTTGGCAAACTCAATGTCGATCTCGTGCGGCGTGTCCGCAACGCCGTTGCCCACGGCGCCGCCCGTCTGCGCGGCGACGCTCTCGGGGCTGAGGTAGGTAAACAGGCCTCCGACCACGTTGGTAGCGAACTGGTCGTAGCGCGACGACACTTCGAACTCATAAGTTCCGTAGGAGAGCGACTGGTTCAGATCGATCTCGCTGGCGAGCCACTTGCCGTTCGTCCCTTGACGGATTTTGAGATGCAAGTCGCCGCCCGAGTCGACGAAGACGTTTTCCTCGCTGTTTGAAAAGATATTCGGTCCCGGCCCTTGGGGATTGCCGCCGCTGTCTCTTACCTGCCACGTGTAGCCGGACCACTGAACGGTGCGCGCCCGTGCGGGGGCGCCGAGAACCGCCAGCGCACCGGCGGCGAGCAGAATGCGCACTGCCGTCATCCGCGGTCCGGCGTGGGTTAATTGCCTCAGCGCTGGCATGACATCCACGATACCACGGGGGTCGGATTGGCGCTCAGAAACTTGGTACTCAGTGCAGGAATGCATCCGCGCACCGTGAAAGCAGAACGCCAGACAAGGGCGTCCGGGGAGGGGACGCCCCAGCTGGCATTCCGCCAGTAAGCTTTGGACGGCCCCCCGGCGCGTCCGCGGCTTCGCGTTCGTTGGTCAATTCCCGCTCGCCGCGCTTGCGCGGCGCGATTTGCGCACCAGCCGCAGCCCGCCCAATCCGCCGAGGGCGAGCAAGGCGACCGACGCTGGCTCCGGCACGACTGCGCCTGCGGCGATTGCAGCTCCGGAGTCTTGATACGCGCCGCCCACAAACGTGTAGGTGCTGCTGGCGGCCTCGTAATTGACCTGCACGTATCCGTAGTTGCCGCTGGCCAGGCGCAGGCCCAGGTAATTGGCGCCCGGAACGTAGTTTTGAGTGCCGCCGTCGTTGAGCACATTGAACAAGTCGGCGGGCCGCTGAAACTCGTCGACGCCGTCGCCGATGACGTCGCCCGCAGCGAACGGCGTGTTCAGGTAGCTGTCGCCGCCCTTGGTCACGATCGACGAGCCGTTGAACCCGTCGGAAGTCACCTGATCGGGCGTGCCGCCGTCGACCATGCGGGAAGTGCGGATATTGATGTCCGAGGCGCCGCCGTCGATCGTGAACTGAATGTTGTAGTAAGTAAACTGCCCGCCGATGAAGTTGCCGCCGGGGATGACGCCGGCCGGCTGGACGGGCACGTCGGGATTGATGTCGAACGGAACGATGGCCGCCTGCGCCTTGCCGGCAATCACGATGGAGACCACACAAAGGACGAGCCAGATGCTGCGGTTCATTACACCCTCGCTTGCTAGTAACTCAGGAAAATGGAAAGTCTTTGGTCCGTGACTGCGATCTTCACAGGTCCTCAATCTCACTTGCGCGAAATCTTCGCACGACGCTTGACGGCAGCGGCGACCATCCATGCCGCCAACGACAGCGCCGCCGGCTCGGGGATGGCCTGGGCGGCGCCCACGGGGCCGAATTGGTTCTGCCAAACAGCCAAGTCAAAGCCATTGACGGCCATGTCGCCCGTGGCGTCGCCGTCGCCTTGCGACGCGGTATCGACAAGCCCAAAGTGGCGCTGCCAGACAAGGAAGTCGCGGCCGTCGACGGCGCCGTCGGCGACAAAATTGGCGTTGTCCGTGTTGCCCGATCCCACGTCCCCGGCCGCGATCGGCGCGCCCGTGTCGTTGTAGGCGCCGTCGAGGAACGTCAAGCTGCCCTTGCCCTCGCCCGCCGTGGAGTCGAACTGCACGCGAATCCACCCGTAGTATCCCGTGTCGAGCTTGAAGCCGACAAAGTTGTCGATCCCTTCCTCGAAGAATCGCACCGCGCCGCCCTCGTCGAGGGCTACGCTAAAGGTCTGGTTATTCGGCGGCCCCGGCGGGCTGAACCCGTCGCGAATAAATTCATCGATGCCGTCGCCGATGATCTCGCCGTCGAAGAACGGAAAATTGAGATAGCTGTTGTCGTTCTTGGTGACGACAAAGCTGCCGTTCTGCGCCCCGGGCGTAAATAGGTGGGTAAACCCGTCGAACACGATCTGCCCGCCGGCAAACGATGCCGTGCGGACCTGAAAGTCATAGAAGACGCTCGGATCCTCCGCACCCGGTTCGAGGTCGCCGTCGATGTCGAACTGCACCGAGCTCAGGTTGAACTCGTTCCCAGCTCCGGAGTTATTGATTCCTCCAGGGATCTGTTCGCCCGTCGTGACGACCAGGCTGGTCGGCGGCGCGCCGGGGTAAATTCCAACGTCGAGCATATCGAACGGGACAATATTGGCGTGGCACGCGCCGGCGGTCAGACCTGCAATGACCGCAAAAGCGCTGAAGGCGCCCGTTAAACTTTGCCCGATGCGAATCTTCATGGCGCGCGGCCTTTCCAGACGTGACCTTGAGAATGACGGAACAGCCACTGGGTGCGACAATTTGCGGCCCGATGCTTGCAAAGCACGACTTTGTAAGTAATCTTAATAAAGGGTCTTAAGAAATGCAATCAGTCAGCCACAAAGTTTCTGGTCTTTGCTCACCGGCGGCTTTACGGCGCGTCGCCTGAACGATCGCCTGGCGCCAATTAGACATCCCGGCAAGGACCGCACCGCGCCGTGCATGTAACCGTTGGACGCGCGAGCCATGGGTAGCCGACTCACCGGAAAACCGCAGCTCAATCGCTTCGTCAACCGCCGCCTGATCCTCGACAAGATCAGGCGCACGGGGCAGATTTCGCGCGCCGAACTGGCGAAGCAGACCGCCATTCGTCCGCCGACGGTGTCCGCCATCATCAAGGATTTGATTGACGAGGGTCTGGTCGAGGAAGTCGGCGCCGGGGAAACGACCGGCGGCCGCGCCCCGCGGATGCTGGCGCTCTCGCGACGGCGGCTCCGCGCGCTCGGGTTCGAGATGAGCGAGCGCGCCATTCTGGCCGGACTCTGCGACTTGAACGGCGATCTGTGCGCCGAGCGCGAATTGCCCTTCAAGCCCGGTTCGCCGGACGAAGCCGTCGAGGAGCTCCACGCCATCGGCGCCGAGCTGCTGGCCGACTGCGACATGGATTGGTCAATGCTCGAGGGCGTGGGCATAGCGCTGCCGGGCCACCTCGACGCCGAGGCCGGCCACATGCGCTGGTGCACCGCCTTCAATTGGCGCGACGTGCCGCTGAAGCGCCTCTGCGAGGCGCGGTGGGGCGTGGCCACCGACGTGGTCAACGACGCCGTGGCGGGAAGCCTGGCCTCGCATCATCTGGATATGGGAAAGGTGATCGACAACCTGGTGTTCCTCTACTTGCGATTTCAGGATACGGCGCCAGGCATCGTGGGCGTGGGCTCGGGCATCATCATCCACGGCGCGGCGTATCATGGCGAATTTGGCGCCGCGGGCGAAATCACCACGCCCGTGAAGCATCCGCTCGCGACTGCCGCCGAACTCGGCGACGACGCGCCGCGGACGCTCCCGGCGTTCATTGCGGCGCTCGACGCGAAGCACCCGTCCGCCGAAGCCGCCATGCAACGCCTGGCGGCGGAGCTCTCGACGCTGGTGATTTACGTGGTCAACCTGCTGGAGCCCGGCGTCGTAGTGATCGGCGCCGACGCGCCGCCGCTGCGGGACTGGCTTCTCGGCCCGCTCGAGGCGTATGTCAGTGAATACAGGCTGCCGCATCGAGCCGGCGCCACGCGACTAGCGGCATCGCGCCTCGGAAAATTCGGCGTCGCCCGCGGGGCGATTGTGCCCACCTTGCAGCGCATGTTCCGCATTCCGCATTGGACTTGAAGCCGGAGCGGAACGAAGCGCGCGGTTCCCTTTCCGGCGCCAGAAGCGAGGCGGATCAGCTCAATTTCTCGACTTTCAGGCGTCTTTATTTATACTGAATTGGCCGGTCGCCGCGATTCATCTCATGGCGGCGCCCGGACGGCAACGGCTGGGTCGGGGCAACCTCGGGATCTCATCTTGTTATGGGTGACCAGCTCTCTCGCGCGGAGGGCGCCTGCCGCGCTGTCACGTTTACGATGCGCCGCCGGCTTAATCAGGATCCGGCGGACTTTCGCCGCCCTGGTCTTGCCGGCAGTGCTGCACGTCTGCGGCGTCGCCCACGGCGCCTTGCTGACGGACTTCGCCAACAGCTACGCGCAGTACCAGTCGCAAACCGACGCCGCCAGTGACTTCGATCGCGACCACGACGTCGACGGCCTCGATTACCTGACCTGGCAGGGCGGCATGGGCCGCACGAATGAAACCAACAACGGGCACGGCGACGCCAATGCCGACCAGTTCGTCAATGGCCTCGACCTGACGATGTGGAACGGGCAGTTTGCCACCGCGACCTGGGGGCGTTCCCGACTCGGTGTGCTTCAAACTGTATTTTGATCCCGCGGGCATCCTGGAAGGGCAGGTGACGGTGGTCGTCGACTTGCCCTTCGCGGGCGCCACTCGGCTGTCGCTCGGTCCCGGCAACGGCCTGGTCGCGCGAGACCTCCGCTACAATTTCGACGTCGCCGAGTTCCTGCAGATCGCTGACGGCCGCCAGCGTTACGAAGCCCAGGTGCATTTCGTGCTCAAGCCCAACGCCACGCCGCCCGACGGGCCCGTGACGCTGTTCGGCTACCAAGTGCGCGATAACTTGCCGCAACAGTCGGTGTCGCAAGCACAAACGGCTTTCCAATTTGTGAACAACGACTTCGTGACCATCCAAAACGCCGATCTCACCACGACCACGTTTAACGAATCTCAATTGCAGGATGTCCCATTGGCCCTGAACGCCCCGTTGGTCCTCGACGTTAACCCGATGACCGGCGGCATGAGCTTTCGTAATCCGACCGGCGCCGCGATGAACATGACCTACTACGAAATCACCAGCACCGCGGGCTCGCTCAACCCCGGCGGCTGGGTCAGCCTCGACGACGGCGAGGGCGGCGATCCCGTAGGCGTCGGCTGGGACGAGACGGCGGGGATTAGCTCAGGCGTTTTGTCCGAGGCGAACATGGCGGGGTCGCTGACGCTGAATGCAGGCCAGACGCGCTTGATAGGTCAGGCCTTCAACGCCACGGGCGTCACCACGCACGACCTCAAATTCAGCTACGCGACGGCCGAGGGAACCTATGTCTTCGGAGTCGTGAACTACGAATCGCTCGCCCCGGCCCGCGCCGTGCCCGAGCCCTCCGGCCTGGTTCTTGGCCTGTTGGGATGCACGATTCTCCCCGCAACGGCGCCGGCCGCGCGCCGCAGACGCGACAAAGGCAGCCGTAATCGCCACCGATGCCGGGCGCCGTCGGCCTTTCGCCGCATTCGTTGCGCGGCACTGGCGGTCGCGCTCGGCTTAGCGCCGGCCAGGGCGCGGGCCGGCACGGTCATCACGACGAACTTGCCGCCGAGCGTGGCCATCGTCAACGTCAATGCGCGCGAGGATGGAGCGTTTCCGCTGGACGGCACGCAGGACAGATGGGTTGCTCCCTTCTCGTCGCTCGGCCCCGCGTCGCTACTGCAATTCACGATCCAGCCGGGAAGTTATCGGTTTCGCATCACGAACCCGACGCTGGCGGCCGCCCGCTTCCCCGCCCTGACCGCGCCGCAATTGAGCTCGATGTACACGGCCTGGACGTACAACGCGCCGTGGGCGACCGACTACATGGTGTGGGACGTCGCCGCGGCGACAAATTTTTCGCTGACGCAGATTATATCCGGCGCCTGCATTCCGCCCACATTCTTTCCGGGCTTCGTGAACGCCACGACCGCTTTTAACGCGGCTGTGACCAACGGCTATGACAACACAGTGACGCTTCCGCCCGGCGGCCGCTATCAGGGAACGCCGGCAAAGCGGGTAACCTTCCCGACGGCAGAAACGCTGGTATTTGCCGTGCCGGACAATGGCCTCGGCGACAACAACGGCGGCATGTCGGTCTTGATCACCCCGATTATTCCCGGCGACTTTGACGAGGACCTCGACGTCGACGCCGCCGACTACGGCACGCTGCTTACGCACCTGCATACAAACGTGTCGTCCATGGGCCTCGAGGAAGCGGCGGCCATCGGCGATGTGACGCTCGATCGGATTATCGACGGGGAAGATTTTGTCGCCTTCCGCACCTCGTTCGACGACATCAACGGCTTGGGCGCCTTCGCGGCCCTGCTGACCCGCGTGCCCGAACCCCAGGCCTGGGCGCAACTGATCGTCGGGGCCCTCGGCCTGGTCGCAGCTAGTCGCCGACGACTCCTTTCACCTCGCGCCGCCGCAGCTCGTGCTCCAGCTCCGCCGCCGTCGTGAACAGCACCGCGTCGAGTCCCGCCCGGCGCGCGCCGGCCACGTTTTCCGGCATATCGTCGACGAAGAACACCTGCTCTGCCAGCACGCCCGCCTTCCGCACGGCCGCGGCAAAAATCGCCGGCTCCGGCTTCATCGCTCCCTCCTCGAAGCTCAGCACCGCGCACTGGAAGCACTCCTGGAGAAACGGAAACTGCCCCCGCGAGACGAACGCCCAATCCTTCGGATTGGTGTTCGACAGAATCCCCAGCCGATTCCCCGCGCGGGCCAGTCGCTGGACCAAGGCCGCCGTTTCCTCGATCACGCCGAAGATGTCGCAACCGGCCTCCCACAACGCCGCGGCGTCCGGCCGCACGCGAGCCTCGCGGCAGAAATGCTCGTACACTTCGGACTCGTCGAGATCCCCGCGCTCGAACCGCCACAACACCGAAGGCTCCCGGTCGGCCAGGAACAGCACTTCTTTGACGATCTCGGGCGTGACGCCCGCCGCCGCCGCCAACTGCTGGCGCCGGCGCTGGTGAGAAAACGACAAGAGGACGTTGCCCAGGTCGAAGTACAGAAAGGCTGGTCTCGCCATTTCGCCGTTGCTCCCCCACGCCGCGCGGCACGACAATTCGCCCCGCTCATGTAAAATGTCAATACACCTGCCGTCTGTGGGCGTTCAACCTCCAACATGCCTAAGTGTACTGTCATCCGCCGTTTGCCACTGGCCCTGTCAGTGCTCGCCGTCTTGCTGGGAGCGACTTCCGTTGCTCAAGCCGACCCGGCGGCTCACTTCTATGCGGAAGGCACGTTCGAAGGTGCCCAGCTTCGCTACCAGGACGGCATCCCCATCGCCACGCTGGCCGGCACGCCGGAGCAAATCGGTCGCCAACACGCGGCTCTCCTGGGCCAGCCCGCCAAGGAAGCGCTCGATTTCCCCAAGCATTTCCTCGCCCAGTTCGGCGCTGAGATCTTCTGGCCGCTGGTGGTCGGCGCCGGCCAGACGCTCATGCAGCACGCCCCCGAAAATTATCAGCGCGAAGTCGCCGCGTTCGTCGCCGCCAGCAAGCTCGACGCCGGCGACGTCGGCGTCGCCAACACGCTGCTGGAGCTGCGCCGCATGGCCTGCTCGGTGCTCATCGCCAACCCCGAAAAGAGCGCGACCGGCGGTCCGCTCTTCGGCCGCAACTTCGATTTCGACACGCTCGGCGAACTCGACAAGTACAGTCTGGTGATGGTCTATCGCCCCATCGGCCGGCACGCGTTCGCGGTCGTAGGATTCCCCGCCTGCATGGGCGCCATCTCCGGCATGAACGACGCCGGCCTCGCTGTGGCCACGCTCGACGTCGAGGCCGCCGCGGACGGTTCAGTCGGCTTCAATCCCGCCGGCACGCCGCTCATGTTGGTGTTTCGCCGCATCCTCGAAGAATGTACGACGGTCGCCGAAGCCGAAAAGCTGCTCGCCGCCGTGCAAGCCACCACGTGGACCAACCTGGCCGTCTGTGACCGCGATCGCGGGGTCATCTTCGAAATCACCACGAAGCAAGTCGCCCGCCGCGAAGCCGACGGCGGCGTGCTCCCCTGCACCAATCATTTCCGCACTCCCAACCTGGTGGTCGATACGGTCTGCGACCGCTACGCCAAGCTCGCCACGGCGATCGACGAAGGCCGCCTCGATCTGGCCGCGATGCACAAACATCTCCAAGCCGCGTCGGTCGACGACCTGACCCTGCAGACGATGATCTTCGAGCCCCGCCGCCTCATGGTGCACCTGGCCCTCGGCGAGCCCAATACCGCCAAAAAACCGCTCGTGGCAATCGACCTCAAGCCCTTCTTCGCCGCCGCTGTTCCCAGCGAGGCCAACTCAGCGGCTCGCACGCCGCGCGACGCCATCAAATCGGCCCCTGTTCCGGCGACTGTCGGCCGGTAACGCCAGCAATGCTAGCGCGGCGATGTACTCCGTACTGGGTACTCAGTACTCCGTACTCGGTACTCCCTGACCCGGCACGGCCATCGAGCATCCAATATCGAGCACCAGCCATCCTGCCTCCTGTTGCTCTTTTTCTGAACTGCCCCAGCCCGCGCGGGCGATAACTTCATCGGGGTCAACGCTGATCGCTTATCTCGCCAGCACGAGGCGCCGCCTGTGTCGAACGTCGATCTCTCGAAGTTGACTGCTATCGTCCGTACCTCCGAGCGTCCCGCGAGCGTCGCCCGCCTCATCCGTAGCCTCAAGCAGTGCTACCCGCAGGTCCGGGTGCTCGTGGCCGACGATAGCCGCCAGCCTCGTCCCGTCCCCGGCGCCGACTGGATTCGCCTGCCGACCGACGTCGGCATAAGCGCCGGCCGCAACACGGCCCTAGCCCGCGTCCGCACGCCTTACTTCCTGCTCTTGGAAGACGATCTCGAGCTCACGCGCCGCACGCGGATCGAGCGGCTCCTCGAGCTGGTCGCCGACAAGCGTCTCGACCTCGCCGCCGGCGACTGCGTCCGCTGCCGCCGCAACTTCCTGGTCCTCACCGCCCGCACGCCCGACCCGGCCCACGCCACGTTCGACTTCGCCGCCGACACGCTGACGCTCTCCGCCGGCCACCGCGCGGCGGGCGAGCAGTTCCTGGCCTGCGACCTGGCCCACAATTTCTTCGTCGCCCGCACCGACAAAGTCCGCGCCATGGGCGGCTGGGATCCGCAACTGCTGGTCGACGAGCGGATCGAGTTCTTCGTCCGCGCCCAGCGCTTCGGCCTGCGGGTCGGCGTGTGCCCCGAGGTGGTCGCCCAGGCGCTGGAGCACGAGCGAAGCCGCGCCGCGCCCGGCGCCAGCCGCGACTTCAAGCACCTGGCCCTGGCGAAGATTGGCGTCTCGCGCCTGATCGACGCCGACGGCCGCGTCCTGGAAGCCGCGATGCACAGCCGCGCCGCGTAGCCGCGCTTCGACCATGTAGCCCCCGGTCAGTGACCGGGGGATAACTGCCAATCGCCCTCCGCGCAATTTTCTCCCAAGCGCCCGTTAATCGCTGCGCCTCTCCTGCGGTTGGTCGCCTGCACGAAAGGAGGGATCCTATGGCCACGGCCATCGTCCCGATCCCGCATTGCGACGCTGCGCGCTTGGAGCTTGCGCCGCCGCCCCCCGAGCGCGGCCGTCCGTTCCTCACCGCCGAGTGGCGCGACCTGGTGATGCTAAGCTACGAGGTCGACCCCGCCGTCCTGGCGCCGCACGTGCCCGCCGGCGCGCAGCTCGACTGCTGGCGCGGCCACGCCTTCGCTTCGATCGTCGGCTTCTTCTTTCGCAAGCCGCGACTCTACGGCGTGTCCATTCCGTTCTACGCCAGCTTCGAGGAAGTAAATCTGCGCTTCTACGTGCGTCGCCAATCGCCGCAGGGCTGGCGCCGCGGCGTCGTGTTCATCCGCGAGCTCGTCCCCAAGCGGGCTGTCGCCTGGTTGGCCCGCACGGTGTACTGCCAGAATTTCCTGCGCGTGCCGATGACCCACCAGCTCGACCGACCGCCCGGCCACCCCAACCAACTCCCGCGGCGCCTCGCCTTCGCCTGGCGGCTGGCCGGCCGCGAGCACCGCGTGGCCATTGAAACCGAGGACGCTCCCTGCCTGCCCCGCCCGATTCGCTCGCCGAGTTCATCGCCGAGCACTACTGGGCCTACGCCACGGTCCGCGGTCACACGCGGGAGTATTTCGTGTTTCACCCCCCGTGGCAAATCTCGCCCGCCAGCCACGTGGAATTCGACGCCGACGTGCGAACCCTCTACGGCGCCCCGTTTGTCCCCTTCCTGACCGGCGCCCCCGCCTGTGCCTTCTGGGCCGACGGTTCGCCGGTCGAAGTGTACGGCGGCCTTGATGCACGATGCTAGATTCTGGATGCTGGATGCGAGCGGCCATTCGCAATTCGCATTCCGCAATTCGCAATTCGCAATTCGCAATTTCTCCCCATGCCCACCCCCGCCCTCCTCGTCCGCCTTGCCGCCGACCGCGACCTGGCCGCGATCAACGACATCTACAACCATTACGTCCCCATCTCGACCACCACCTACGATATCGCCCCGATGTCGCTCGACGAGCGAGTGCGCTGGTTCGCCGGTCGCGACGCCATCCACCCCGTCACCGTCGCCTGCCGCGGCAACGCCGTCGTCGGCTGGGGGTCGCTCCATCCATTCCGCGGCAAAACGGGGTACCGCTTCACGGTCGAAAACTCGGTCTATGTCCACCCCGCCCACCAGCGCGAAGGCATCGGCTCCGCCATTCTCGTCGATCAGATCGAGCGCACCGCGCCCTAGGCATTCACGCCATCGTCGCCGGCATCGACGCCCTACAAGACGCCAGCCTCCGCCTCCACGCGAAGCACGGCTTCGTCGAAGTCGCCCGCTTCCCCCAGATCGGCCGCAAGTTCGATCGGTGGCTGGATGTCGTGTTCATGCAACTCGTGCTGGAATAAGTGGGCAGCGGGCAGTGGGCGGTGGGCAGTAGGAGAATAAACTCCGAGCGAGCCGGGTCGTCTCGACCCCGCGCGCAACTCACACAGCCAAGCCTACCGCTCCAGTCTCAACCCCATTCCAGCTACAATCAACGTCTTTCCTGCCCACCGCCCACTGCCCACTGCCCACCCATGCTCAACAAATACAGCAGCCACATCACCCAACCAAAATCCCAAGGCGCCAGCCAGGCCATGCTCTACGGCACGGGCCTCACCGACGACGATATGCAAAAGCCGCAGGTCGGCGTCGCCGCCATGTGGTACGACGGCAACACCTGCAACATGCACCTGGGGGACCTGGCCGCGCACGTGAAGGAAGGCGTCCAGGAAGCCGGCATGGTCGGCATGCGATTCAACACCATCGGCGTCTCCGACGGCATCTCGATGGGCACCAGCGGCATGAGCTACTCGCTCCAAAGCCGCGATCTCATCGCCGACTCGATCGAAACCGTCATGCAGGCCCAGTGGTATGACGCGCTGGTCGCCCTTCCCGGCTGCGACAAAAACATGCCCGGCTGCCTCATCGCCATGGGCCGGCTCAACCGCCCCGCACTCATGGTCTACGGCGGCACCATCAAACCCGGCTTCACGCATTTCGATGAGAGGTCAGATGCCGGAGGTCAGAGGTCAGAACAAGCCTCTTCCCCGACCTCTGGCCTCCGACCTCCTGCCTCCCAGAAGCGCGACATCGTCTCCGCCTTCCAGTGCTACGGCGAATTCCTCGCCGGGCGAATCACCGAAGACCAGCGCCAGGCCATCGTCCGCAACTCTTGCCCCGGCGCCGGCGCCTGCGGCGGCATGTACACCGCCAACACCATGGCCTGCGCCATCGAAGCCATGGGCATGACGCTCCCCTACTCCAGCAGCATCCCCGCCGAGGACCCCGACAAACTGAAGGAATGTCGCCAGGCCGGCGCCGCCATCCGCAAGCTGCTCGAGCTCGACCTCAAACCCCGCGACATCATGACCCGGGCCGCCTTCGAAAACGCGATCGCCCTGATCATGGCCGTCGGCGGCTCGACGAATGCCGTCTTGCACCTCATCGCCATGGCCCGCTCAGTCGGCGTGCCGCTCACGATCGACGACTTCCAGGCGGTCTCCAACCGCGTGCCCTACCTGGCCGACCTCAAGCCCAGCGGCAAGTTCGTCCAGGAAGAGCTCCACGAAGTCGGCGGCACGCCCGCCGTGATGAAACTGCTGCTCGAGGCCGGCATGCTCGACGGCTCCTGTATGACGGTCACCGGCAAGACGGTCGCCGAGAATTTGAAGCCGCTCCCCGGCCTGAAGCCCGGCCAGAAAATCGTCCATCCGCTCGACAAGCCGCTGAAGGCCACCGGCCACATCCGCATCATGCGCGGCAACCTCTGCCCCGAGGGCGCCGTCGCGAAGATCACCGGCAAGGAGGGTTTGGTCTTCACCGGCACGGCCAACTGCTTCGACAGCGAGGAGGACATGCTCGCCGCCCTGGAGCAGAAAAAAATCAACAAGGGCGACGTGGTGATCATCCGCTACGAAGGCCCGCAAGGCGGCCCCGGCATGCCCGAGATGCTCACCCCCACCAGCGCCATCATGGGCGCCGGCCTGGGCGCCGACGTGGCCCTCATCACCGACGGCCGCTTCTCCGGCGGCAGCCACGGGTTCATCGTGGGACACGTCACTCCGGAAGCTCAGGTCGGCGGCCCGATCGCGCTGGTGCAGAATGGCGATCGCGTCACGCTCGACGCCGAGAAGAACGTCATCACGATCGACGTCCCCGGCGAGGAGTTGGCCCGCCGCCGCCTGCACTGGACGGCCCCGCCGTACAAAGCGACCCGCGGCACGCTCTACAAGTACATCAAGAGCGTCAAAAGCGCCAGTGAGGGATGTGTGACCGACGAATAGCGCACTCCGCTCATAAGGCCGCGACCGACTGTGGCGGTTTGTGGCACGCGTCCAAGTGCTACAATTGCAGAGAGGCTTTCCCATGGGCACATTTTCCGTCGCTTGTCGAATCGCCAACGTAATCGACCGCTCCAAGTCCGTTGCCGTCGACCGAATCCTTGTCGACACGGGCAGCGAATACACATGGGTCGCCGGCGATCTGCTCGAACAAATTGACGTCGGTCGCGAAAAAAAAGACCTGCACTTTGTGATGGCCTACGGCACGCAAGTGACTCGCTCCGTTGGCTTTGCCATTGTTCATGTCGAGGACAAGTTTACTGTCGATGAAATCGTTTTCGCCGAGCCCGGCGACCTTTTGCTCCTGGGCGCCCGCACGCTCGAAGGGCTGAATCTGACCGTTGACTCGCGGCTAAAAAAACTCGTGGCAGCGGGTCCGCTTCCAGCGGCTTAGCAAGGCCGATGCGGCGAGGAACAAGGTTTTCGGCTGCGGCACAAGCGTGAGTCTGGTCAGACTGAAATCCGAGTACACGCGCGAATTAGAAACGAAGTCATCGAACTCCGCCCACGACTCGGACGTTTCGTAGTCGGTGAGCTTGGCGAGCGCCGTGCGACCCCGCTGTCCTGCGCTCAAAAGCCCGGTAACGTGATATAATGGCGATGACATCGGCCCCATGCTGTGGAGTTTTCAATGAGTACATCGCATGCCAATGACTTATTGACCCAAGCCCTCGCTCTGCCCGAAGGAGACCGCGTCCGTCTCGCTGGCGAACTGCTCGCCAGCGTCACGCCGCCTGACGGCTTGAGCATGGATGACGACGACTTCGAAGAAGTGCTATCGCGTCGTCGCCAAGAACTTCGCGATGGTTCGGTGAAGACCTATTCCGCTGACGAAACGATTGCCGCAATGCGCGAATCCATCGCAAGGCGGAGTCGACCGTGAGATTCCGTATCCATGAGGAAGCCGACCGGCGCCTTGAGCCCATCAACGTGATTTTGTGACTCGGCTTAGATCGGATATAATACTTCTATGAGCACCGAAGTCGCGCCCATCTTCGACGCCGCCCTAGCCCTCCCCCAAGCGCTTCGAGCCGATCTCGCAGCCAAACTCATCGAAAGCCTCGACAACGACTCGCCTCCCCGGCCGGATCGGACTCCTCAAGAATGGGACGCCCTCATCAAATCCCGGTCCGATGCCATCCATAATGGCGAAGCGGAACTTATCGACGGCGATGTCGCGATGGCCAGAATTCGAGCGGTCGTCGAAAAGGCGTCGCGTAAGCAGTGAAGTGGCCCCGCATTACCCCCGGCGCCGTTGAGGACGCGGAGGATGCGGCTCGATGCTTCACGAACATTAGTCCTGTGCTCGGCGCCGCTTTCGCCGACGCACTCGATCTCGCGCTAGCACGAATACGTCAGTCGCCGCGCCAGTTCTCGCGGCTGGAAACCAATGAAACCGACAGGGAGATTCGCCGCGCCATTCTTCGCAGGTTTAATTATCTGATCATTTACGAGGTCGACCACGAAGTACCTCGCGTCCTGGCCGTCATGCACGCCAGCCGACAGCCCGACTATTGGCGGACACGCGAGCCGGGCGATTAACGGCCATACTGTCGTCGATGTCAATGCTTGGACAAATATGACGACTTCTCCGACTAACGCGGCGCCTGAACCCCCCGCCCCGCGCACCTTCGCCGACCGCGCCCTCGCCGCGATCTGGCGCCTGAACTTCGCCGTCGTACTGATGGCCTTCGCGTGGATCTTCGTCGACCCCGTCGCCCCGCGCATCTTCGGCGGCGTGGAGCGAAAAATCCTGCCGCCCGTCGGCGCTCCCGACGACGGGGCGATTGAGTCCCATCCCGACCGCTCGCTTGCCTTTGTCGGAATCTCGGCCTTCGCGGTCTTGAGCACCGCCGCCCTCATCGCCAGTCTCTTCTTCGGCCCCGCGCGGCACCGCAGCGTACACTCCTGGCTCAAGCTCACCGCCCTGGTCGCCCTCTGGCTGGGCCTCTTCGGCTTCGTGGCGCGAAATTGCCTGGGCCGGCGACCGCTGGCGCCTCGCCCACCAGCTCGAGTCCTTCGAACGAGTCGCCGCTGGACTCCGCGCCGCGTGGCCCACCACTTACGGCAAGTTCCCCGAGCTCGGCCAATTCACCGCCTACCCCATCGGCAAGCCGACGACGCTGCAAGTGGAGTCCGTCGACGCGCCGCCTGGCCGTGCGCCGATTGTTTCCGTCGAACGCTCCGATCGCGGCGCCCTCCGCTTCCAACTCGGCGGCAATCAGACCGGCGACTGGCTCGAATGGCATCCCGTCGGCAGCCGCCCCGCCTCCTTCACTGGCGGTCTCGTAACGGGCTACCAGCTCGACCGCGCCAGCCCCCTGGGCGACGACTGGTACCTCGTCCGCTACCGCTGGCCGAGCGTCGGAGAGTTTGAACCATAATTTCTCCAAGGTCACGAAGAAGAAGGGGAAAGCAACTAAGAAATCGAGATAAGAAAGCGCTCGTGAAAACCGCAGATCGCGAGCAACGCATAAGATCATGAGCTCAAGCCAGTATCCATCCGCGCACTTAAACTCCTATTCCTTTCTTCGTGTGCGTTGTGCCGTCGTGGTTGCCTCGTCTTGTTCCTCCGGGCGTTCCTGACGTACTTGGCCGTCCAATGCTCGGATTGGAATTTGTCTTCCTTGGTGTCCTTCGTGCCTTCGTGGTTGCATTTTCCTGTGCGCACAGCGAGACGCCTTTGGCCAAAAAAATTGCTGAAAATGGCCGCGCAACCTGCTAGGTTGACGCTCGGCCAGCTAGGCCCCCGCCGCGAGTCCTTCCTTGGGCTGTCGTGCCCAATCGATCCACGCCTGAGTCCGCGATGCGCTACCGATTTCCAAAACTCGCCGAGTTTTGTCGCGCCGCCGACGCCGAATCCTCGGCATTTTCGGCCTCGTCCGCCGCTTGGGTGAGGCAATACCGCGGGGTTTTGGCGTTAAAAACTGGGACCCCTCATTTCCATCCAAAACCTAACCATCGACGCAACCTAAACTTAACGCGACGCTGCGCGGCGCCGCAAATTCCAAAACTCGCCCCGCCGTCGTTCCCTGCCCGGCATCCAACCGCTACTAACGTCCAAGAGATATCACAATGACCATTTCCCGGCGCTATTTGACGCTTGCCTGCCTGACGTTGACAGCCACTTGCGTGCTTACGCTATGTCGAGCGCCCGCTTGCGCTGACGAGGAGAAAGCCGAATCAACCGCCAAGAGCAAGGCCAAGGAAGAGGAGAAAGATAAAGAAGACAAGAAAGACGACGACAAAAAGGTTAGCCGCGACGCGGCAGCGGAGCGCACCGACGACAAGGCGGACCCGAAAGATAAAACCGCCAAGGACGCCAAGAGCGCCAAGGAAGAGAAGAAAGACAAAGAAGTCAAGAAAGACACGGACAAAAAAGACGAGGAACCCAAGCCCTCCGTCACCCACCACAAGGCCAAGTATTGCCGGCCAAGTCATCGCCTACACCGCCACCGCCGGCAAGATGCTCATGAAAACCGACGAGGGCGACCCCAAGGCCCACGTCTTCTATGTCGCGTACACCAAGGACAAGGTCGAAGACCGCACCTCCCGCCCCATCACCTACTGCTTCAACGGCGGCCCCGGCAGCTCCTCGGTCTGGCTGCACCTCGGCATGCTCGGCCCGCGCCGCGTCAAGCTCGACAGCGACGCCAAGACCCTCCCGCCGCCCCACGAGATCATCGCCAATCCCTACTCGCTGATCGACATGACCGACCTGGTGTTCATCGACCCGGTGAGCACCGGCTACAGCCGCCCCGCCAAGGGCGAGAAGCCCCAGCAGTTCCACGGCTACGACGAAGACATCAAGAGCGTCGGCCAGTTCATTCACGACTACACCGTGAAGTCCGGCCGCTGGGGCTCGCCCAAATTCCTCATCGGCGAAAGCTATGGCGGCCTCCGCGCCGCCGGCCTCAGCGGCGAGCTGCAGGACCGCTACCACCTCTATCTGAATGGCATCGTCTTGGTGTCGTCGGTCGTCGACTTCCAGACGCTCATGGCCTATGGCAACAACGACGTCGCCTTCGCCCTGTTTCTCCCGTCCTACGCCGCCACCGCCTGGTACCACAAGGCGCTCTCCGACGACATGCAGCAAAAGAGCGTCGAAGACGTCGTCGCCGCGGCGGAAGAATTCGCCACGGGGCCTTACCTGCACGGACTCGCCGCCGGCGACTCGCTCTCGAAAGAAGATCGCCAGGAGTTGGTCGCCCGCATGGCTCGGCTCACCGGGCTGTCGAAGGAGTACATTGACCGCTCCAGCCTGCGCGTACCGATGGGGCGGTTTGGCAAGGAGCTGCTGCGCTCCCGCCGGCAAATCGTCGGCCGCTTCGATAGCCGTTACGTCGGCATCTCCAACGACCAGGTCGGCGATGCGGCCGAGTACGATCCCAGCGCCTCGGCCGTGTTTGGCGCCTTTACCTCGGCAATGAACGACTACCTCCGCTCCAGCTTGAAGGTGGACGAAGATCGCGTGTACGAAATCCTTCCCTCCGATCAGGTCCAACCGTGGGACTACGGCCAATTCACCAATCGCTTCGTCGACGCCTCCGCGACGCTGCGGCAGGCGATCACCGAGAACCCCTATCTGAAGGTCTACGCCGCATGCGGCTACTACGATCTGGCCACGCCTGAGCTGGCAATGAAATACACCCGCGACCACCTGCAGCTACGCCCGAGCTGCGCGACAACTTTCAGATCGGCTTCTACAAGGCCGGGCACATGATGTACGTGAACGAGCCCTCGCTGAAGGAACTCCGCGAGAACCTGCTGAAGTTCTACGAGTCGGCGCTGCCACGGCAAGACAATCAGGACAAGCACGACGAGAAGGACAAGTGATCGCGGCGCATCGAGCGCGGCGTTCCCTTCTACGCAACGGTACGAAACCGGCGTCGCCCCCACGCTTGCCACATCAAGGGCCGCCAACGCAGCGCGCGTGCGAAGCACTTTTGGGCTTCCCGCGCCTTGCCCAGCTCTTCGAGCTGCTTTCCCGCGCGATACCAGTATCCTGCAACTCCGTGCCGCAGTTGCTTCAATCGCCGCGCGGGATATCGGCCGTCCAACGCCGCGTAGATCTGCTCGTAAGTCTCCGCCCAACGACGGAACGCGTCAGCGTAACGCTTGCTCAGATTACCCTCTTCGCGGCGCCCACTCGCATTGCCGTGGTGGAATTCCACGGGCGCGCCCGGCGAATGCCGCCAATCGCCCTGAAGCGCAGTGAGCGAGAACACCATCGAGTCTTCCGCCGAGTCGAGACTCGTGCGCCAGGCGCCCGCCTTCCGCACGGCGCTGGTGCGCAACAGCGTCGAGGAAGCCACGCCGGCGCCGTTGCGAAAGAACCAGGCGATTGGATCGTCGGCCAGCGCTCGGCAATCGTCAAACTGGAATTCGCGACCCTCGGAGTCGACAAACCGCCGGTCGACGCTTACCGCGACAGTTGTCGCGTCACGCTCGAGAATCGACGACGTTCTCGCCAGAAAATCCGCCGGCCAGCAATCGTCCGAGTCGAGGAACGCCGTCCACTCCAGCTCACCAATGTGCGTGAAACCCAAGTTGCGCGCCGCCGCCGCCGACTCGTGCAGGCCGCGAATCACCGCTGTCTCAAACGGCGGGCAAGTGGCCTCGATCCACGACTCGACCGCCTCCGCCGTGCCATCGGTCGACCCGTCGTCGACAACGATCAGTTTCCTGGGCTTTACCGTTTGTCGAGCGACCGATTCCAGCGTCGCGAGGACGACCGTGGCACGATTGTAGACGGGGATGATCACGCCCGCGTTGCAGGCGCCGACGGCCTGCGCATCAACCTGGCACGTTTGCGATTGCATCACGCAGCCTCCCTCAGACCCAACCGCCGCCCCGCCCACGCCAACCCACGGCCCACGACGCCGCGGCGCAATTGGCTCACTCCCGGCCTCAAGCAATGAAACGATTTCTCCGCCGACTGCAGACACGCGGGCGGCGCCCACCGACTCAGCAATGCGAAGGCTTCTCGAAAATCATCGACTGCGACCTGCCCGACGATTGCTTGGGCCAGCTCGAGCACCAATTGCTCGCCGGCTGCGCCGTAGTCCGGGTGGAAATGAACTGGCCGTTGGGGGCAATAGGCCGGACCGGCGTCGCTAACTTCGTCCAGCACATCCGCCAACTTGATCGCCGTCATGTCCCGCGCTCGGCGACTGGTCTTCGCCTCAGCGACAAGTTCAGTCACAGGTTGTTTCCAGGACGCTTGCGTGTATGCCGCGATCATTCCTTCTGCTTCGTCGCCGACGAGCGACGCAAGCCACCTTCGTCGCGACGGCGCCGCGCCGCGCTGGCCGTCGCCGAAGTCGCCGTACAGGTAGGCCGAGTGGAGCATGCCAGCGGCAACAAGTTCGTCGTTCTCGCCCCAACGCGCGAGAGCCGCCGCAGTTCCCACCAGATGGCAGAGAAAATGCTTTCGATTGGCGCGAAAACTCGCGGCAAACAGTTGTCGAGCCGCCTCGTAAGCTGCGCCGATCTTCGCCTGCGTCACTGGCGTGGCGCCCTGCTCGTCGAGGAGTCGATACAGTTGCAAGTTGGTCTGCGGCAACACGGCGGCGTCCTTTCGCAACGGCTTCGATCAGGCAGCGCGGGCGGCGTGGCCAGCAGTCGCCGTTGGCTCGTAGACGACGCGGACCTCGGGCTGCTGCGGTCGACCAAATTCCTCGCTCGGGAATTGCCGCCGATTGGCAGACCGCTCCCACGGGGCGACGAGTCGCTTGTCGATCGCATGCGTGAGCTTGCGACCCAGAATTCGTCGGAGCACCGCAAGCCAGTGCAAACTGTAGCGCCGGTGTCCAGCAATCCACTGCATGGCCTGCTCAGACCCAGGCGCATCGGGCGCCAGGTTCCACTTTTCCCGCAGCCGGCGATCGCTTGCCTCGCCCCATGCCTCGCTCCACCGCAGACGAAAAAAGTCGAGGTCGGCGCCATACAGCCGCTTCGGCGGTGCGTAGGTAATTCGCGACCGGGGTTCGACGAACACCCGCTGCCCCGCCGCGCGCACCGACAAGCACAGATCGCCGTGCTCGGCGTTGCACAGCAAGCCGTCGTCGAGCGGGCCCAGGCGTCGAAACGCTTCCATCGCCACCAGCACCGTGTGAAACTCGATCAGCTCGGTTTCGCGCCGCTCGAATGTTTCACGCACGTCGGTCAACCGCTGGTGGGCGAAGTGGTGGCGTTCCACATAATCGAGGCCGCCGTCGGGGGCCTGGTCGATGCGGCACTCGCCGCCGAACATGTGGATGCGCTCGCACTCCGGTTCGAACTCGAAGTACAAGGGGCCGACGACCCAGGCGCCAGTTTCACGCGCACACGCTACGAGCGGTTCGAGCCAACCCTCCGTCACCAGCACGTCGTTGTCGACGAACACAACGTAGGGCGTGGTCACATGGGGCAGCGCCAGATTTCGGGCTTGATTGGGAGTCAGGTACGACTCGGTGCGCAGGAGCATGAAGTTCCGTTGCCGAGCCGCAGTCGCCAGATAATTGGCGATGGCTTGCGGCGAGCCCCCGTCGACGCACACCAGCTCGAATGGCTCGACGGTGCGCCGATACAGCGTCTCGAGCGATCGCTCAGTAGTGCTGAATTGCTCGCGCGGAACGAATGCGATCGTGGCCAACGGCGCCGGCATGGCAAGGTCCCGCCCTGGGGAATGGAAGCGCTCAAGAGCAACGGCCCAGCATCGCTGATTGCGACGATCGCACCAGAGGCGCCAGCTTGTACGGAATCGAGCTGCGCGCGTCAAGTCGACGCGGCGCGCCGAGCGATCGCTACGGAGCGAAACTGGGGTCGCTGGCGCCCTCGTCGATCTCGTACAATTCGCCGCGCGCCATGCGAGTGGCCTGCTAGCTTCTCCGCCGTCGACCCACGAGATTGAAGCATTGTCCTCGACGCCAGAAATCTCTGTTATCGTGTCGACTTACCAGCGCCCGTGGCATCTGCGGCGATGTCTTACGTCGCTGGCCGCGCAACGCGGCGTCGCGGGGCGGTTCGAAGTGATTGTCGTCGACGACGGTTCGCGGGACGAAACGCCCGCCGTCGTCGCGCAAACGGCCGAAGAGGTCGACTATCCGCTGTCGTTCATCACGCATCCGCACAATGGCTTCCAACTGGCCCGTTGCCGCAACTCGGGGATCCGCGCCGCTCGGGCGCCGTACTTGCTGTTCACCGACGGCGATTGTATCTTTCCGCTCGATCACTTGCGCCGTCATCTCGACGCACGTCGGCCGGGCGTCGTGCGTTCCGGCGATTGCCTTCGTCTGGATGAGGCTCTGAGTCAGCGCATCGACGAGTCGGCCGCCCGCTCGGAACAATTCATAGAGGGCGTCGCTGGCGCCGCGGCAAGATTCCGCCGCCACGGGCTGGCCAAGGCTGTGATGCACCAGGCGCTGCGGCGATGCGATCGACCTAAGCTCACCGGGTGGAACATCGCCGCGTGGCGCGACCAGCTGGTGCGGATCAATGGATTCGACGAACGATTCCGCGGTTGGGGCTGCGAAGACGACGACCTGGCGGCGCGGCTGCGGGCCAGCGGCGCACGCATCGTCACGGCGCTCGGTTACACGCACGGCTATCACCTGTGGCACCCCATCGACGCAACAGCGCCCACGCAGTGGAGCGGCGGCGCCAACGTCTCCTATTTGCGCCGCAGGCTCAGGCTGACTCGCTGCCTGGCTGGCCTCACACAGCGCACGCTTGACGACGCCGTGTATCTGTTGGCGTCGGACGAGTGCGCATCCTTCGCTCGGCGGGCGTTTGGCGAAGTCCTTGCTCGAGGTCAGTCGGCCGATTTGGAATTGCTTTTCTGGCCCTATGGGGAGGGCTTTTCTCGTAGCGCCGATTGCCGCGTGCTGGTGTGTCGCGCGGGCGACCGGATTCCGCGATGGATCCGGCGTCGCGCCCACTCGACCATCACCGTCGCCGAGTGGGACGACCCCTTCGCCGTGCGGCGCCAACTCGAAGGCTTGCTGGGCCTGGGCCAGGGGCCTGCGACCGCATCGGCGGCCCAGCAGGATGCGGCCTGAGCGTTCGGTTGGCAACGCGGCCCCGCGCACTATAATCTCCCCAGGCCCATGGTCGCCGCGGTGGCGCCCGGCCCTGCCTCTTTCGCTTTCCCTTGCGTGCCATGGCCAGCCAACTCATGTCGTCGCCTCCGCCGTCGCCCCTGTCCGCCGACCGACCGCGGACCCTCGCCGAGCTTCGCGCCGCGGGTTGGGTCAGCAAGTCGGTCAAGCAGGAAATTCACGACAACTTCCTCCGCAAGCTCCAGGCCGGCGAGGAGCTGTATCCCGGCATCATCGGGTTCGACGACACCGTGCTGCCCGAGTTGAACATCGCCATCCTCGCCCAACACGACCTGTTGTTTCTCGGCGAGAAGGGCCAGGCCAAGAGCCGGCTGATGCGGCTGGTGAGCAGCTTTCTGGACGACGCCCTGCCGTATCTCGACGACCCCGCGATCCCTGTGCACGACGATCCCTATCGCCCCATCACCAAGCGCGGCCGCACGCTGGTGAACGCCTGCCCCGCCGACGAGGTTCCGATCGCCTGGTGGCCGCGAGACGACCGCTACGCCGAGCGGCTGTCGCCGGGCACCAAGTTCGCCGACGTCATCGGCGAGATCGACCCCGCCAAGCTGGCCGCCGGCGTGAGCATGAGCGCCGAGGACGCCCTGCACTTCGGCCTCATCCCGCGCATGCACCGCGGCATCTTCGCCATGAACGAGCTGCCCGAGCTCGACGAGCTGGTGCAAGTCGGGCTGTTTAACATCCTCGAAGAGCGCGACGTCCAGATCCGCGGCTACCCGGTGAAGTTCGACATCGACGTGATGATCCTGTTCAGCGCGAACCCGGCCACGTACAACCGCTCGGGCAAGGTCATCCCCCAACTCAAGGACCGCATCGGCTCGGTCATCCACACGCACTACCCGCTGGAGCGCGACCTGGGCGTGCGGATATTGGAGCAGGAGGTGGACGGGTTGCGAGTTGCGAGTCGCGAGTTGCGAGACGGGGAAGACCGAGAGTCCGAAACTCGCAACCCACAACCCGCTACTCGCAACTCCCTTCCCGTCGTTGTCCCTTACTTCATGAAGGAGCTTGTTGAGGAGATCAGCCGTGCGGCGCGCAACTCGAAGTACGTCGATCACCAATCGGGCGTCAGCGCCCGGCTGTCTATCGCCAACTACCGCACGATGATTGCCTCCGCCCGGCATCGGGCCGCGGTGCTGGGGGAAACGCCGGCCGTGCCACGTATCAGCGACCTGGGGCACCTCTACGCCTCCTCGCTGGGGAAGCTGGAGCTCGACCTGATGGGCACGCACCAGATGACCGAGCGGCAGGTGCTCGACGCGGTGATGGCCGAGGCCATCGCCACGGTGTTCGCGGAGTACGTCGACCGCCACGGGCTGGCCGAGATCGCCCAGATCTTCTCCGAAGGCGTGAAGATCGAAGTGGGCGACATGCTCCCCTCGTCGCACTACGCCGAGCTCGTGAAGCGCGTGCCGCCGATCTGGGATAAGGCGTTTGAGGTGAACGCCAGCCAGGACCCGGCGGTGCGGGCCTCCTGCATCGAGTTCGTCCTCGCGGGCCTCTACGCCACCGACCGCATCAGCCGCAGCCAGCGGCATGGGCGGATTGTGTACGAGGTGTGAGGCGGTCGTGACTCGCGGTGACATCCCATGCCCGAGCTGCCGGACGTGGGCACGATCACTTGTTGCTCGCATGTCCACGCGGACGAGGACATGGCACGCCCGCTGGGACTCGCTGGTTTTGAGGCCGGAGGCGCGAACACGATTCAAAACTGCATTAGTCGCCTCTTTTTGCGCGGCCGGTTCGGCAGCCAACGCGGTAGAAGCCGAGATTCGGCCGCGATGCGTGCGCACGATAGTCGCCGAGTATTGCCAATTCGGGCTCGCGGCGCGGTGAGCCTGACCTCGAGAAAACCAGAGCGGCGCGCGGGATTGTGCAGGGTCGCTTGGCGTACGTAAGCGGCAAGACTCGGCCGGGCGGCGCGCAAGATGAATATCAGCAGCACGTTGCACCGCGGCACGGCGTCGTGCAAAACTAATCCTTTCGCCAACGTTCGGCAGGGTGATTGTCATGTCGCACGTTTTGTTCCCCGAAGGGATTCCGGAAATCAGTCCCGCAGCTTCAGTCGTCCCTCCGGGACTTCAGGCCTCCACGCGTCCTCTTACCCTATTCTCGAATGTCCCTACGGGACAAATTCGGATGGTGGCTTTAAAGAAAGTTCGGATCGACGTGATCGGCTGTACATCGACGCTACCACAGGTAGTGGCTCATTTTCAACAAAAAGTTTGGGAGAATTGTTTTGCGCGGAATTGGGGCTTGATCGAGTGGCCGGGAGTTGTGAGTGACGAGTTGCGAGTTGCCGGAGGAGAAGGGCATGAAAGATGATTCGAACAACAGTGCCGTCGGGGCGTTGATGGGACTGGCGTTGATGCTTCTCTTGTTGGTGGGAGGGGCCGGGTTCTATTTCGTCAGGGAGCGTCAGCTGGCGGCGGTTCAGCAAGCTGAGCGGGCGCGCGAGGCGGAGGCGGAGGCCAGGGTGCGCGCGGAAGTCGTCCGCGCGGAGGCCGCGGCCGCCGCCGTGCGCGGGGCTGCTCGTGGCCAGGAACCGACGGCGGACCAACAGGGCGCGATCCGGGCCGCGGTCGAGAGTGTGCTGCGGGCTCAAGAGGACGCTTGGAACCGGGGCGACGTCGACGCGTTTGCTTCAGGGTATTGGAAGAGCCCCGACGTGACGTTCAGCTCCGGCGGCAAGACGACGCGCGGGTGGGAGGAAACTGTCCGCGGCTATCGGGAACGGTATCCGACGCGGAAGAAAATGGGCCGGCTGTCGTTTGGGAGTCTGGAAATCACGCCACTGGGCGACGAGGCGGCGCTGGTGTTGGGCGAGTGGAAACTCGAGCGGGAGAGCGAACCGGTGTCGGGGAATTTTTCACTCGTGTTCCGCAAGATCGACGGGCGCTGGGTGATCGTGCACGATCACACGTCGCGGGCGGCGGAATAATGCTTGATTCGGCGTTTCACATGGGTTTTGCCGGGCAGTATAATTGAGCGGCGTCGCGAGGATGTGAGACCCAAGCGACAATCATCGTGTGACGTGTTCATGGCCGCGATTGAATTCCAAACCGAGCTGACCGGGGAGTCGAACCTGGCGCTTCCGCCCGAGGTGGTCGCTCAATTGCCGAAATCGGGGCGACACGACGGTCGTCGTTTTAGTGCAGGATGCGGAGGACGCCGAGTGGCGCGCACGCAGCCCATGAGCACTTTATGCGCGACGATGATCCGCAGGACGCGGCGTACGACCGTTATCAATGAAGTTCGGCGAGATTTACATCTGCCGATTTCCGTTTACCTCAGGCGCGCGAGCAAGGCACGGCCAGCCCTGGTACTGTTTGATCTCGGGCAGGACGTACTGATCTGTCGGGTCACTTCGGCGGCGAGCTCGACGCCGCTGGATATTGCGATCGCCGATTGGAGCGCGGCTGGGCTGCTTAAGGCTTCAATCGCGAGATTAGACAGGCTCGTCACCGCGTAGAAGTCGCTGCTGCATGTGCGATTGGGCGAATTGTCGGCCTCGGACAAGATGGCGATTCAGACGGCGTGGAACGCCCATATGACGCTTTAGAAGGCCGGGCGTACAAGCCTAGCGGTGTCGGCATGACGGAATGGCGGCGCTGGTGCTGGGGGAGTGGAAGCTTGAACGCGAGAGCGAACCGGTGTCCGGGAATTTCTCACTTGTATTCCGCAAGATCGACGGGCGCTGGGTGATTGTGCACGATCACACATCGCGGGTGACGGAGTGAAAACGGGAGTTAAGAAGTGGCATGCAGCGGGTCGTGTTCAATCGATCGAGCCGATATAATGCGAGCTAAGGGGTGCAACCATGTCCGGCCATCACGGAGATTTCTATGACTCGCACTCCCTCGCTACGTGTCCAATTCTTATTACTTCTCATCACGGTTAGTCCATGCGCTGCCGCCACTCCTCTCCAATCGCAACTTTACTGGTGGGACAGCCGAGGCGTAATGCGAGCCAATGTCGATGGCTCGGACATAACAGTGCTTAGGGAAACGCATCTGGGAGATTTGCTCGTCGATCAGCGAACGAACTCTTTGTATCACGCCTCGTTTGAGGTGGGGCGTTCCGACTTGGACGGAAGCAACCTCGTCACATTGTTCAACGAACCGGACTCGTGGGTTGGCTATAGCAGTGTCGTCTTAGATTACTTGCGTGACCAACTTTACTTTGTCGATGCAGGGAGGAGTGCCGTTTATCGAATGGAATCCGACGGTGCTAATCCGACGGTGATAATCCCTAGTGACGGCCTCAATATCAGTTACACCCGTATACATAATCTCCAAGTGGATTCTTTGGGAGAGAAGCTTTATTGGACGCACATGAAGACATTTCGGCGTTCTAATATCGATGGATCAGGCGCGGAGACATTGTTTACGGTTTCCGAGTGGCCAAGCCAAATTCAGTTGGATGCGGCCACTGGAAAAGTCTATTGGGCCATGTGGAATGGGATACCAGGTGAAGGCTCCATCAATCGTGCGAATCTTGACGGAAGTCAGCAGGAAACGCTCGTCGCCGGCCTGTGGGGCGCCTACGGAATTGCGCTCGATGTACGAGCGGGCAAAATGTACTTCAGCGATTATTGGACCTCGGGTCCTACGAACTACGACGGAACTATTCGCTCTGCCAATTTAGATGGATCGATGGTCCGCACCGTCATGAATTTTGGACCGATGTATGGCCCACAAGAATTAGCTCTGAACACGGCGACCATTCCAGAGCCGCATACCAAATACTTATTGTGTATGTTACCACTTGCCGTACTACTTCGAAGGACCCACGCCAAATAGCCCTGGCTGGTGGCACCTCTTCGGAGTCCCGTTGGATGGGTTTGCCGCGAAGCGGAAACCCATCATTCGGCGCATGCTACAATCGGCGGCATGACTGCCTACCGACGTTGGCGCGTCGCCGACGCCACGAATTTCTTTACCGTGGTCACGCAGGACCGTCGGCCGATCTGGCCGTAAGATTCAGTGCGGGGGGCGCACCGGACTACTGCCCCTGCGCTCGATCGCCACGGGCGATCGTGCTCGGTTGCTCCCATCCCTTCGAGTGCGAGGGGTTCATATGGCGACGCGTTGGAGGATTTTCTGATGGATACATTTCTTGCCCCGATTGAGAAGCCGCGGGGCCTCTTCATGCGGTTGGCGTATGGGATGTCGCGGCGGCGGTTTGGGAAGGCGGTGACGCCGCTGAAGGTGGCTTATGCGCGGCTGCCGGCGGCGTTTGCGTTTTTTTCGGCCAAGATCAGCCAGTTGGAGAAGAAGCTCGAGCTGCCGGCGGAGACGGCGATGCTGGTGCGCGAGCAGGTGGCGCGGATCAACGTGTGCGAGTTTTGCATGGACATTGGCCGGAGTATCGTGATCCGGCAGTCGATGGACGCCGCCAAATTCGAGGCGCTGGACGAGTATGCCACCAGCCCGCTGTTCAGCGAGGCCGAGCGGGCGGCGCTGGATTATGTGACCGAGCTGACGCGCGAGAAGGCGGTGGCGCCGGAGACGTTCGCGCGGCTGCGGCGCCATTGGTCCGAGCGGGCGATCTGCGAGATCGTTTGGCTCGTGGCCACCGAGCACTACTACAACATGACCAACATCGGGCTCGGCATCCACTCGGATATGTTGTGCGATATCAGCCGGCGGAAGAAGGGCGGCGGTGTCGTTGGGGCGTGATGGCCGGAGCGGGGGCGGGAATTGGCCCGTAACTGACCCCGACGCCTCCGATGCGCGAAACTTTGCGGGCCGTTCCGCGCATGCCGTTTGTAGCGGTTGAGGCCGGGCGGAACAAATCTCGCGAATCGGCTGTCGCCGATGGTCGATTGCCTCCGAAAAGTGAGGCGACTTGCGCTGACGCGCAGAAGGTGGGTGCAGACACCCACCCTACAAATCCGCGCTCGACTGTCGTGGCGACCAAGGGAGTGGGCCGATGGCGACGATTCTTCGCTGGGCGGGTGCGCTGGTTCTGGGCGCGGCGCTGGCAAGCGGCGCGCTGGCCTCAACCACGATGGAGTCCGCCGTTCGCGACACGGCGTGGACGGACGCCGAGTTGTCGAGCGAGCTGCGGAACCCCGCCCGGATGGTGTGCGACAGCGACGTCGCCGCCGCTTCGTGCGACGAGGCGTGCGACGAGTGCACGTGCTGCGGCGACTCGGTTTGCTGCGGCAGCGCTTGCTGCGAGGCGCCGTTGTGGTTCGTTTCGGGCGGCGCCGTGATCTTGCACCGCGATCGGGCGGACCCAGGGACGGTCGTCGCGGCCAATCCGGCCGGCACGCCGTTCTCCAGTGCGGATGATTTCGGCTTCGGCTGGGACGTGGGCCCGGACATGACGATCGGGCGGCGGCTGGCGAGCGGCCGCAGCATCGAGGGGCGATTCTTCCGCGTCGACTCGATCGCGACGAACACGTTCACGACGCCCGGCAATTTCATCGGCGCCGGCTTCACCGGTCCGATCAATACGCTCTTCCAGGGCCGCTACATCACCAAGCTGGACTCAACCGAGATCAACCTGCGGACGCCGGTGAACGAGCGGCTGTCGCTGTTGGGCGGCTTCCGCTGGGTCGAGCTGAAAGACGAAATGTTCTACAAGCTCAACGGGAACGTGGCGACGGGCGACTACGAATACAACAACCGCCTGTACGGCGGCCAGATCGGCGCGAATCTGGATCTGGCGCCGCAGGCCAGCCGCGTGCTGTTCAACATTGAAGGCAAGGCGGGCTTGTACGGCAACGTGGTCGACGGCGGCATCTTCGAATTCCAGGGGGACAATTTCATCGGCAGTTTCGTCGGTCATGAAACGCACGCCGCGGGCGTCTTCCAGATCGACTTCACGTCCGGCTATCGGCTGACGCCGCACATGGTCTTGTACGGCGGCTACAGCCTGTTCTGGCTCGACGGCGTGGCCATCGCCGGCGACGCCGCCAGCCGCAGCCTGCTGAATCCCAGCCTGTTGCAATTGGTGAACACCCACGGCGAGCTGTTTTACAATGGCGCGCTGACGGGGATCGACATCGTCTGGTAGGCGACGGCCGGCCGATCGGCGCCTGGCGCGACGGCGAACGATCGCGAATCATTGAGCGGCGCCCGAATTCTAGCGTATGCTAACGCCTTCCGCGGCTGACTCAATCCGGGTCGAGTCTGAACGAATTCGCAGCGCACACGCGGAGAACAACTATGAGCGTATCCAGACGTGAATTGCTCGCGGGCGCATGTGCGGCCGGGGCGGCGGGGCTGCTTGCAGGGCGCGGGGAGGCGGCCGGGGCGGCGGCTGGCGATGTGGCCGCGGGTGTGGCGGCGAGCGCGGCCGGTGGGTTCAGCTTCGTTCACCTGACGGACCAGCACGTGACGGACCGGCGGCATGCCGTGGAGGGTTATCGGCAGTGCATCGCTTCGATCAACGCGCTCGACGCCGGCGCCGGAGTTCGTGCTCATGGGCGGCGACATGGTGTTTGACGGCGGCTACACCGCCAAGGAGGATTACGCGAACCAGATCCGGCTGTTCAAGGAGATTACCGGCGAGCTCAAATGCCCTTGGCGGCCGTGCCTGGGCAATCACGACGTGCTCGGCTGGGGGCCGCGCGAGAAAGTGGGGCCGAGCGATCCGGGCTACGGCAAGAAGATGATCCTCGAGGCGCTCGATTGGAAGGCGCCGTACTACAGCTTCGATCACAAGGGCTGGCACTTTGCCGTGCTGGACAGCGCGTATCCCGGCAAGGGAGGCGCAGCGGGATCAATCAGGAGCCGCGGCTGGGCGCCGAGCAGCTCGAGTGGCTCGGTTACGACCTGGGCGCCGCGGGCGACCGGCCCAAGATCGTCGTCGTGCACGTGGCCGTGTTCTGTAACGTGGGGCAGATCAGCGGCGACCCGAAGCATCTGGCCATGGACGGCAGCATGGTGATTTGGGACACCAAGGAACTGCGAAAGGTCCTCGAGCGACACAACGTGAAGCTGGTGCTGCAAGGCCACAGCCATCGCGTGGAGGACACCTTCTGGAACGGCGCCTGGTACGTGACCGGCGCCGCTGCCAGCGGCGCGTGGTGGGCCGGCAGTTGGACCGGCTCCGATCCGGGCTACACCATCGTGCGGTGCGCGGGCGACCGCGTGACGTGGTCGCACGAAAGCTATCCGTGGGAGGCGCAGCTGGATCCGCAGGACACGGTGGAACGGCAGAAAATCGCCGAGCAGAAGGCCGAGCACGCCGAGCAACTCCGGCTCGGGCAGCTCGAGCGCCGGCCGCAAACAGTTGCAGCCCTGAGCGTACACGCTCGATATGCGGCAGCACGCGCGACGGCGCCGGGGTACGGCTGCGTGCGAGCAGCCGCTCCACTTGGGCTGATCGAAACGCTTGCGCCGATTGACTGAAAGCGGCGGGAATGCGCCGCACGCAAGGCTGCTTGTGCGAGTCTCTGCTAAAATAGGCCCGCCCATGAGAGCATGGTTTTTCAGCGGCCGGCAGCGCCGTCAAACCCTAGGAGATGTGTCATGAAGATCGTCGTCATTGGCGGGAGCGGGCTCATTGGGGCCAAGTTGGTGGAAAGGCTACGGCGCGCTGGCCATGAAGTGGTCGCGGCGTCGCGGGCCACGGGGGTCAATACGATTACCGGCGAGGGATTGGCCGAGGCCATGAAAGGCGCCCAGGTCGTCGTCGACGTGGCGAACGCACCGTCGTGGGAGGACCAGGCCGTGCTGGAGTTCTTCGAGACATCCGGTCGGAACATGCTGGCCGCCGAGGAAGCCGCGGGGGTGAAGCATCATGTGGCGCTGTCCGTCGTCGGGACGGATCGGATGCTGGCCAGCGGCTACTTCCGCGCGAAGATGGCGCAAGAAAAGCTGATCAAGGCCGCGAAGATTCCCTACACGATCGTGCGGGCGACGCAGTTCTTTGAGTTCGTGGGGGCCATTGCCGGATCGGGCGCCGACGGGCGAGATAGTTCGGCTGCCGCCGGCCATGATGCAGCCCGTCGTGTCGGACGACGTGGCGGCGATACTGGCCGACGTCGCCGTCGCGGAACCGCTGAATGGGACCGTCGATTTCGCCGGGCCGGAACGAATACGGATGGACGAACTTGCGCGACGATTCCTGGCGGCGAAGTCAGATCCGCGGAAAGTCGTCACCGACAGGCAGGCCCGCTATTTCGGCACGCCGGTGGACGATCGCAGCCTCACTCCCGATGGCGGCGCCCGGCTGGGCCCAACGCGGTTCGAAGAATGGCTCGCCCGCACCAACTGATGTTTGGCGGGAGGTGAGCTCCGATCTCACGCTGAGGCAGCATTTCGCCTAAGGGATGGGACCATCAGCAGCGCGGCGGCCACGAGCCATGCCGTGGGCTCCGGCACGTTGACCGCGGCGGCGATAATGCCGGGACGAAATCCTCCCAGGCGATTAGCAAAGACGGTACCCGGGGTTCCCAGCAGGAGTTTTCCCGCGTCGAGCGCGCCGCTGAGGGCAATTGTGGCGGCGAAGCCCGGGGCGCCGGGGTTGAAGGTCAGGTCCGACTTGAAGACGAAAAGCGAATCGGACGTCGCGATGTCGCGGCCGTCGCCCGCGACCACGTAGATGTTCTTGCCCAAGAGCGGATTGTCGTCGTCGAGCGGGGCGCCGATGTTCGCGGCGAACAACCCTTCGACGCCGTTGACGCCCAGCGGGAGGGAGGCGCCGAACCGCGTGAACGAACTGGCCAGCGCGGCCAGCGAGCCGGCGCTGGTTTGGGCCACCTGGGCGTCGGCCAGCGCGATCGAGCCGACGGCGACAAATCCCGTGTCCGCCGGAATCGCCACGCCGCTGGGGTCGGCAAGGGGAAGGAATCCGTTGATGTTATTCACCGATATCTGCCCGGTGGCAGCCGGGTCGATGGGCCCGACGGGCGCCAGGGACTTCGAGAACATCCAGTCGTACATCTCGGGGAGATTGAAGACGGGGCCCCAAATGCCGTGTCCGCCGCGCGTGAACTCGGTGTAGTTCATCCCGACTTCGTCGTTGGCATAGCGGACCGTGGTCGGGATATCTGCCGTGCTGGGGAATGCCATTGGAGTAGCCGAAGCGGCGGCGAGGACGGCGCTGACCACCGCGCGACTTGCCAGTGGCGACACCGTCGTGTCGTTGCGGGCATGGAAGGCCCAGGCCGGCTTGCCGACGAGATTGCTGGGGTCGAAATCGCCGCTGGGCGAAACCGCCGCAATGGGCACGCCAGCGGCGAAGCGATCGGGATATCGATTGAGCATGTTCCAAACGCCCCCGCCGCCCATCGAGAGGCCGGTGACGTAGAGGCGATCGGCGTCGACATTGAACTGCGACACGGCCTCGTCGATCTTGGCCATCACGTCGGCGGTGCGCGTCATGTCGCCCCAGGTGAAGGTGGTGGCCTGCGGCGCATAGAGAAACGCTCCCCGCGCTTTGGCCCCGGCGAGCAGATTGTCGATATTGGGGTTAACCTGGCTGACGTTGTTCGCGCCGGTCTCGCCGGAGCCGTGAAGAAACAGGATCAGCGGACGCGGCGTCGAGCTGCCCTCCGGCGGCACATACAGCCGACCCGGCACGGTGGGACTGCTGAAGTTGATGAAGTCGCTGAGATTCGCGGCGTGGCCGCTGGAGGCGATCGTGCAGAACGAGACGATCGCCAAGGTCTTAATCACATTCCGTGGGAAGCGCATGCAGTCCCTCCAGTTGCAAGCGATGCTAAGTGATAGCGAAACAATAACTTTTACAAATTGGTCTTGGTGATTTGTCGGCGGTCTGCGATCACGTTCGCATGCAGGTTGCGAAAGTCGAGGCGCGGATTCGTCGCAAGTATCGCACGCTCGTCGTGGAACTGGACGAGCGCAGGCGCAGGCAATGGGCGGCAGCCGAGGCCCGCGACGCGGGCTGGGGCGGAATCAGTTTGGTCGCTCGGGCCACGGGTTTGTCGCGTCCGACGATCAGGGCAGGCCTGCGGGAATTGAAACTTCCCGCGAAACAACGAGCCATCGCTGGGAGGCGCGTGCGTCGGCCGGGCGGTGGGCGAAAGCCCATCACCGAAACCGATCCTGGCTTGCTGAAAGCTCTGGAGGCGTTGATCGAACCGGTGACTCGCGGCGATCCTGAATCGCCGTTGCGTTGGACCTGCAAAAGCACCGCGAAGTTGGCCGCTGAACTTGTCCGGCAGAATCACCCCGTAACGGATCGCACCGTGGCGACCTTGCTCAAACAAGCCGGTTATAGTTTGCAGGCCAACCGCAAGACGCGGGAAGGGGCCTCGCATCCCGATCGGAATGCTCAGTTCGAATACCTGAACGCCTGCGTGCAGCGGTTTCAGAAACGCGGCCAACCGGCCATCTCGGTGGACACGAAAAAGAAGGAATTGATCGGCGATTTCAAGAATGGCGGCCGGGAATGGCGACCGCAAGGGCAGCCTGAAGACGTCCGTGTCCACGACTTCCTGGACAAGACCCTGGGTAAGGCCATTCCGTACGGCGTGTACGACATGCTCAACAACCAAGGCTGGGTCAACGTGGGAATCGACCATGATACGGCCCAGTTCGCCGTCAACAGCATTCGCCGCTGGTGGAAGCAGATGGGGCAGCGGCGTTTCCCTCGCGCCACTGAACTGCTGATTACGGCGGACGGTGGCGGCAGCAATGGCCACCGGTCGCGGTTGTGGAAGGTGTCGTTGCAAGAACTGGCCGATGAACTGGCGCTGAAGCTGATTGTCTGCCACTTCCCGCCGGGGACCAGCAAATGGAACAAGATCGAGCATCGGCTGTTCAGCTTCATCACACAAAACTGGCGCGGCAAGCCGCTCGTCAGCCATGAGGCCATCGTCAACCTGATCGCCGGCACGACCACGCGCACAGGACTGACCGTCAAAGCCGCGCTCGACACGAACCATTACGACATCCAGATTAAAGTCAGTGATGAGGAACTCTCTCGACTCCGCCTGAAGCGACACGAATTCCACGGCGACTGGAACTACACAATCACGCCTCGACCAAGATAATCTGTCAACGTTATCCTTTCGCGGTCCCTAACGTGCGGCATCGTGATCGGGTGATTCGCCAGACGCGCACTAGATCGGATGGGCGCAGGGGTTTTCCCGGTCATCTTTACGATGGGAATTGTCCGCGGCTGCCCGGACAGTATAGCCGAAAGACCGGCGACTTCGCTGCTCCGTGCGGCGGCGGCTAGTCGGCGAGGGACTCGAAAGCCAGGTCGAGCGCGTGCTCCAATGGGCTTGTGGAGTCGAGGCCGTCGGGTTCGCTCAATAAGTCGGCGGCGTCGGCGTTGACAAATAAGCGCTGCTGGGTTGCGGGTTTCGCCGCTGGCTGCGCGCCGGCGCGGGGTTCCCCAACGCCAGGATGGCTGAAAGATCGCGATTGGCCACGCGGCGGGCGCCTGGGGATGCGATCGATTGGAACACTGAATCGGCCGGAGTAATGAGCGCCGCGATAGCCGCGGGTTCAGGCGTCGCCAAAGTTTGCGGGGCAATGGATGCGGACTGGACCGCCGCCGTTGCCGTCGCCAGATCCGAGGCAAGCGTCGCCGGGATGCCGAAGTTCGTATTCCAGACGTTCAAATCGCCGGGGCCCACGGCGCCGCTCTTGTCTCCGTCCGCTCCGCTGCCGGCGGGACTGGCGGTCGAACCGAGGTCGCGCTGCCAGGTGAGAAAATCGGCGCCGTCGATTTCGTCGCTGGCGTCATAGTCGCCGGGCGAGGGCTGGGGGCCGAAGGAGGTCGAGGCAATAGTGGCGCTCGAAGAGCTCTTCAATCGCAACTGGCCGGAGGCGTCGTCGAGCCGGCCTTCGTAGTTGCCCTGAATGAACAGTTTTTGACCGCCGGAGGGGCCCGTGGTGCGGAGCTTGAACTGGGCCACATTGGCGACGACGTAGTACGTAGCGCCGGCGGGGATGACAGTTCCGCCTTCAAAGGTGTGGCTCACCGCGCCGGAGAGCGTCCAGCCGGAGATATCGACGGCGGCGGTGCTTTGGTTGACGATCGAGATGTACTCTTGCTCCTGATCGCCGCTGGCGGGATTGTAGTCGACCGTGCCGAAGGTCAGGTTCGGATTCGCGACTTGCGAGACGGGGATGCCTGCCAGGCCGTTGAGATGAGTCTTGCGCTTGGCAATAAAATCTGCTTCGACGCGGGCAATGGCTTGGGTGGGCGTTTCGAACGACATTCCGGCGGGTACGCCCCATTTGTTGCGGTCGATGGCCGCGTCGGCGCCGATCTCGGCGAGGAGCGCGTTGATTTTTTCGACCACCGCGCTGGTGCCGATGTTCTGCCCCGGCAGGCCGTAGAACTCGTCGGTGAGCGTTCTCACCCGCCGCGCGTACATTTGCGTAAATTGGGGATTAGCGATCAGGCGATTGATGAGATGATTGCCGCCCTGGTAAACGTACGCTCCGTCGTTCCATATCAGGTCGTCGTCGAAGTAGTATTCCAGCTGATTCCACTGGTGGCCGAAGCTCAGGTCCACGTCCCAGGGGAGCAGCGACCAGAGTTGCGTGTCGTTCGTGTCCCGATAGAGGTAATAATTCTTCTGGCCGTAGTCGCGGTTGGCGATCAGCGTTTGCACAGCGAGATAATTGACCCAGGACGCGAGGTTGAGATTGTCGTCGACCCAAATCTCGCCTTGCGTGGAATTGAGCGAGACGGTGTTGACCAGTTGCTCGAGATCGCTGTTGTCTTCGTATTTGCGGGTCTTCTTTTCGACTTCGTTCGTGGCCGAGTCGAAACCGTTGCCCATCTTGTAGAGGGCGCCCTCGGGATCGAGGCCGACGCGGCTGAGGTATTCTGACTGCGCTTCCTCGACCACATCGTACAGGCCGTAGTAAACGCCGTTTCGCTGGACGACCGCGGAGAACGCCTGGAGCCCCGGTCCGCCGGCCTCGGTGTAAATGTCGTAGGCGAGCGCGTTGCGGACGTACGTCTTGTCGGCATAGTTGGTGAGCAAATTGAAATCGCTGACGCTTCCGAAGGTTCCGGAAAAACTGAACTTGAGCCCACTGTTGGCGTCGAAGTTAAACGACTTTTTGATGAATTCCGGCAGCGCCGTCGATTGGCCGTGAAGGTCAACCCGGACGTTGTCGTAGAACTGGCCGTCCATGTAGAGCGAGGTGCGCGTGCCGGCGACGGTCGCGGCGGCGTTTGGATCCTGCACGAACCAGTAGATCACCGGCAGGCTGGTCGTGACGCTGGGATCGACGACCACCGTGCCGTAGTATTGCGGCGAATCGAGCGGATCCAGATAAGTCGGCGCACGGCTGGAGGCGCCGCTCGTGTCGCTAGCCGTCACATACCAACGGACCATCTTTCCGGGTGAGAAGGCGCTGCTCGGGATCTGGGCCGTGTAGACGCCGTCGCCCGCGATCGCGTCGCCGGCGGTGACGCCATCGTCGGCCATCGCCGTTTGCACTTCACTTCCGTACATCACGCGATACGTGAGTCGGACCGACGCCGGGTCGACGGGCGCGGCAAAGGCGGCGACGACGGCGGTGACGGTAATCGGCTGACCGGCAAGGGGTTGATTCGGCGAGGCGACGACGGCGTCGATCATCGGGCCGATTTGCATAACCGAGCTGTTGGGCGCGCCGGGCGTCGGAGTGGAAAGGTAACCGACGGCGGTCGCTCCCGACTGAGCCGTTAGCACGGGATCGACGAGCAGGTCGCTCGAGCCGCTCTGATTGAGGACCTGAATCGCGAGGACGTTTTTGCCGGTCTGCAAGAGTGCAAGATTGGCGTCGAGGGGGACGTCGTTGCCGGCAACGACGACGCTATCGCTTCGCGAGCCTGTCGCCAGCGAATTCCAGACGGGAGAAGCGGGCGCGAAATTGCTAAAGACTTTCGTCCCGTTGAGATAGACGACGACGCCGTCGTCGTATTTCAAATTGAGGTCGAGGCTGGTGACGGCTGCGGCGCTGGGAAGATCGAACTCGGTGCGGACATAGACGGAGGTCGTGCCCGAGGGGACCGCCGATTTGAAGTAATCGGCGTAGTTGATCGGCGTTGGGTTGGTGTCATAACCGACGGAGGCTTTCCCGGCCGTGAAGCCGTTGGCGGGGGCGTTGAAGTTGATGTTGGTCCAGCTCGTGCCCAGGTTGCCGTTCGAGGGGATCAGATAGCTGGACGGACTATTGCCGCTGACGACGGCGGGGCCGCTCGTGCCGTAGGAAATATCGGTGAGCTGCGGCGGATAGTCGGCGCCGCCCGGGCCGAACTGACTCAAGATCGTCTGGTCGGGCGCGGCCAGGACGACATGCTCGCCGTCGGCGCTGAGCTTGTAATTGGTGTGGCGGTAGCCGAGCGGATCGATCGTGTTTTGGTCCGAAGCGAAAACGATCAGGTATTGGCCCGGATTCAGAATCGTCGACGTCGTGAACGACCACTTGGTCAGGTTGTTGACGCTGTCGCTGAGGTAATAGCCCTCGAGGTCGACCGGCGCGTCGCCGACGTTGGTGAGCTCGATCCAGTCGGAGTCCTGGCCAAAGCCGTCGTCAATCGACCCGTTGTTGCTGGCCATGAACTCGGAGATGATCGGCTGGGCCGCCAGCATCATGCGCGGTTCCAACTGTTCGAAACCGCGCACGGTGCGCCGCCAGCCTGATCCGCCCGAATGCCTCATCGTCGCCCCTGACCGTCGCTACGCCGCTCGCCGAGCCCCTCACCTGTTCGCTTCATGCGACACTGGCAAACCTTTAATATGCATGAGTTTGCGCGTGCCTGCAACAAACCAGCAACGCAGTTGAGGATAGCCGAGCGCACTCAGCGCGGCGATGGGCTCTCGATACGAAGGGCGCTAAGGGCGCCAAAGAAACATGTTTCTGGAGTCGCCACGACTCGCGGAAGCGACTGCCCGACATGCGTCACAATGTCAGCAGGCCCATAAACTCGTGCGCGGGCGCCGTGGCGAGCAGTGCAGCGTCATTCACTAGCCGGTCGAGCGCGGCGAACCGGTGGGGCGGGAGCTTGGGCGACAGGCTGGCGCCGAACTTTTCCAATAAGAGCGGCGTGCCCTCGGCGCGGCGCTCGCGGTGACCGATCGGCACGGCGACTTCAATGCGCGGGGTGCGCGATCCGTCTTTGAAGGTCACCTCAACGGCATTGCCGATGTAGCGCTTCGACAGGTCATAGTAGTCGCGGGTGAACGTCGGGTTCTCGCGGACCTGCATCTTAGCGCGCAGGGCGTCGATGCGCGGGTCGCGCGCCGTTTCGTCGTCGTAGTCGGCGGCGGTGAGGCGGCCGAAGATGAGCGGGACGGCGGTCATGTACTGCAGGCAGTGGTCGCGGTCGGCGGGGTTGTTTAAGGGGCCGGTCTTGTCGATGATCCGCACGCCGGGCTCCTGGGTTTCGATGAGTACGGTTTCGATCTGGTCGAGCCGATCGCGCACCGCGGGGTGCAGTTGGATCGCGGCCTCGACGGCCGTCTGGGCGTGGAACTCGGCGGGGTAGGAGATTTTGAAGAGCACGTTTTCCATCACATAGCTGCCCAACGGGCGGGCGAGCTTGATGGGCTGGCCCTTGAAGAGCACGTCGCAGAATCCCCACTGGGGGGCGGTGAGCGCCGAGGGATAGCCCATTTCGCCGGTGAGGGCCATGAGGGCATGGCGGACGCCGCGGCTGGCGGCGTCGCCGGCGGCCCAGCTTTTGCGCGAGCCGGCGTTGGGGGCGTGGCGATACGTGCGCAGGGCGCCGCCGTCGATCCAGGCGTTGGAAAGGGCATTGATGGTTTGCTCGCGCGATCGGCGCCGACGAGCGCGGCGGCGACGGCGGTCGAGGCGATGCGCACCAAGAGCACGTGGTCGAGGCCCACGCGGTTGAAGCTGTTTTCCAGGGCGAGGACGCCTTGGATTTCGTGAGCCTTGACCATGGCGGAGAGCACGTCGCTCACCGTCAGCGGCGGCTGTTGCACCGCAGCGTCGCGCCGGCTCACGTAGTCGGCGACGGCGAGGATGGCGCCGAGGTTGTCGGAGGGGTGGCCCCACTCGGCGGCAAGCCAGGTGTCGTTGAAGTCGAGCCAGCGGACCAGCGCGCCGATGTTGAATGCGGCTGTTACGGGGTCGAGCTCCCACGAGCAGCCGGGCACGCGGGCGCCGCCGGCCAGCTCGGCGCCGGGCACAATCGGGCCGAGCAGCTTGGTGCAAGCGGGGTGGTCGAGGGCCTGAAACATGCAGGCCAGCGAGTCCATCAGGCACAGGCGGGCCGTCTCGAGCGCCACGGCGCTGTCGACTTGGTAGCCGAGCGCGTAGTCCGCAATGTCGACCAACAATTGATCCGGCTCGGGACGCTGGGCGGATTTGTAGTCGTGGGCGAACATGACTTGCGAAAGCACCAATGACCAAGCCCCAATGACCAATGGAAGAATGCGCCGTCTCCGTCATTGGTCATTTGGGCTTGGTCATTGGTCATTCATCCTTTCATCGCTTCTCGATCGGCACGAAATCGCGGCGGGGGGGGCCGATGTATTCGGCGCCGGGGCGGATGAGCTTGTTGTCGTGCCGCTGCTCTTTGATGTGGGAGCACCAGCCGCTGGTGCGGGCGACGGCGAACAGCGGCGTGAACATGGGCGTCGGGATGCCGACGAAGTGGTACGCGCTGGCGCAGTAGAAGTCGGCGTTGGGAAACAGCTTCTTCTCCTCGGCCATCACTTTCTCGACGGCTTCGGACACCGCGAACAAGTAGCTGTCCTTGGCGCCCGCGGAAAGTTGCTTGGCGAATTGCTTGAGGATGGCGTTGCGCGGGTCGCGCAGCTTGTAGACGGCGTGGCCGAAGCCCATGATCTTTTCCCTCTTCTCGAGCTTGGCCTTGACGCCGGCGGCGGCCTCCTCGGGCGTGCGGTACTGCTGGATGAGCTCCATGGCGGCTTCGTTGGCGCCGCCGTGCAACGGTCCGCGGAGGGCGCCGATGGCGCCGGTCACCGCGGAGTGCAGATCCGAGAGCGTGCCGGCGATCACACGCGCGGTGAAAGTCGAGGCGTTGAACTCGTGCTCGGCGTACACGATGAGCGACGCCTCCATAAATTTGCGGTGCTCGTCGCTGGCCGGCCGGCCCGTGAGCAAGTGCAGGACTTGCGAGGCGATGGAGGGGTCGTCGGTCGCCGTTTCGACGCGCCGGCCGTCGGCGGCGAATCTGTACCAGTAGCCGAGGATCGACGGCATCGCGGCCAACAGGCGGTCGGCGGCCTGATCCTGGTGCGAGAAATCGCCTTCCGGCTCGATCGCTCCTAGCATCGAGCAGCCGGTGCGCAGCACTTCCATCGGGTGGGTGCTCGGCGGGATGCGCTCCAGCACTTCCTTGAGCGGCGCCGGCAACGCACGCAAGCCGCGCAGGAGCGTGAGATAGTCGTCGAGCTCGGCGCGGTTGGGCAGCTTGCCGTGGAGGAGCAGGTAGGCCACTTCCTCGAAAATCGCGTGGGCAGCCAGGTCCTCGACGTCGTAGCCTCTGTAGCGAAGGCTGTCTCCCCCGGCGCCCACGGTGCAGATGGCCGTCGACCCGGCGACGACGCCGCGCAGACCTGCGGTGGCGTGAGGACCCTGGGATTCGGTTTTGGACTCTGGCACTGGTGTACTCCTCACTGCACTGGCCGGTTGGCGCCGAGATTAAAAATGGGAGGGTCGTGTGGCGGGGGACACGGCAGCGAGACGCTGCCGGCTAACACGGACTGTGGCGCGCTACGGAAAACTCGGCGCGGCCAGGGCGGGCGATCGTCCCCAAGATATTTCAATCGCCGCTCCACTGCCAGTCCCGGCCGAGCGGGCCGTTATCCGTCCTTGCGGAGCCGGTCGATCATCTGCTCGTAGGCGTGGTAATCGAGCACGTCGTAAAGCTGGTCTCGCGACTGCATCGTGTCGACTGCCGCCCGTTGCGTGCCGTCTGTGCGGATCGCCCGATAGACCGCATCGGCCGCCCGGCTCATCGCGCGAAACGCGCTCAACGGATAGAGGGCCAGCCGCACGCCGGCGCCGGCAAGCTCGGTCGTGGTAAAGAGCGGCGTCTTGCCAAACTCGGTGATGTTGGCCAGCACCGGCGCCTTCACGGCGGCGGTGAACTGGCGATATTCGTCGAGCGTCGTCAGCGCCTCGGCAAAGATCATGTCGGCGCCGGCTTCGACGTAGCGCTGGGCTCGCTGGATGGCGGCGTCGACGCCCTCGACCGCCGCGGCGTCGGTGCGGGCCATGATCACGAACCGCTGGTCGGTGCGCATCGACCGCGGCTTTGAGGCGGTCGACCATCTCCGCCGTCTCGACGAGCGCCTTGCCCGGGCGGTGGCCGCAGCGCTTGGCGGAGACCTGGTCTTCGATGTGGAGTCCGGCGGCGCCGGCGCGCGCCAGGTCGCGCACGGTGCGGGCAATTCCCAGCGCTGTGCCAAAGCCGGTGTCGGCGTCGACCAACAGCGGCAGCTCCGTGGCGCCGCACACGCGCCGCACATCTTCGCAAACGTCGGTGAGGTTGGTGACGCCAAGATCGGGCAAACCGAACGAGGCGTTGGCCACGCCGGCCCCCGACAGGTACAGCGCCCGAAACCCGGCGCGCTCGGCCAGCCGGGCGCAATAGGCGTTGACGACGCCGGCCACTTGCAGCGGCCGCTCGGCGTCGAGCGCTTGCCAGAGTCGTTCGCGGGGGGAGATCAAAGTGGCGGCCTGTGGGAAGTTCGTGTGGATGGCGTGCTTGCCGTGCAATGAGGCGCGCATTCAATTCCGTGACGATAGTCGTGCGGCGCCCCGGCGTCAATTTCACGTCGTCACGCCGAGCCGATGCGAAACGCGATCGTCGTGACCACGAGAATGGCCGCGGCGGCGGCGGCTCGCTCCAGCGGCGCCGGCGCCACGTACACAGCCAGGACGATGATCCCGTACAGCATGCCCACCGCCGCGCCGGCGGCGGCGCTGCGCCACATGCGAAGCTGGCCCAGCCCCACGGCGAACCCGAGCAAACCGCTGACGCTGACGGCAAACGCCGCCACCAAGGCCGCCGCTATGGGCTGCTCCGGTATGCGGTCGAGCGCCGCTCCCAGCTCCCGGCCGTCGATGCATGCCGCCATCGCGGCCCAGAAGGTGGCGAACTGCAAGAGCGCCACCAGCGGAAACGACCGCTCCTGAACGGTCGTCGGGGCGACGAATTTGTCCACGGCGTTGCTCGGGTCTGGCGGCTGCTTCATGTCGCTGCTCGGTGCGCTGACTCGGGGCTCGGGGTCGTCGTAGGATCAGTACCAATCATCGTCGGGAATCTTGCCGTCTTTCCGATTGCCGAGGGCCTGATAGACGCCTTTGGAAATGCTGTCGGACATGTAGTGGACCGAACCGTCGGCAAAGCCGAAGTTGGCGCCGCCGGGGTGAAAACTGCCAAAGCCGCCGACGGCCAACGGCGCCTGAGGATTGCCGCCGCGGCGGATGTAGGGATCGACGGGTCGCTTGGATTTCTGCAGCGCCGCGGGTTGGTCGTTCGGCGGCGCGGCCTCGGGCGGCGACTGTACGGGCGACTCGGCAGCCGCATCGGCGGCCGGCGGCTTCGGTTGGCCAGCGTCGGGCTGGGCGTCGTCGGCCGGGGCGCCGTCGCTGGCGTCGGCGTCGGCTTGAATTTTTGCCGCCGCCGCGGCGTCGGCGGCGCCGCCCTCGCCGCCGTAGATTTCCGCGTCCGACATCTGCGAATCTTTATCCGTCCACGCCTCGTCGGCGCCGGCTCTGCGATCCGGGTCGTACCAAGCCGGCGCACTGTCCCACCCCCGAAAACCCGTGGAGCGGGCCACTCTTCGCGCCGTCAGGTCGCGATTGATCGGCGGCCCCGGTGTTGCGCAGCGTGGCGGGAGTGCCCGACATCCAACCCAAGTCCTGCGCCCCGCGGGGAATCTTCTCGCCGACAAGAACGTGTAGGCGGGGCCGTCGACGAGGTCGTCGAAGGAAATGCGGCTGTTGAGAAAGAGCACGCCCGTGTTGTCGGCGTCGATCGGGGCTTCGACGTGATGGTGGACGCCCGCGTAGGAGGAGATCGGCGCGCCATGCCGGGATACGAGGGGCACATGAGCGGGGTAATCGTCGTTTGTCGCACGGCGTTGTTCCGCTGGTGGTAGGCGCCCACGCTGTAGTCCACGGCCGCGGCTCGGGCCGGTTCGCCCAACTCGGGCAGGACGCGGGCAATCCAGCTCAGGTGGTTGTCCTCGGGCACGTTGCGCACGGGTCCCTTGTCGCTGGTCACGCCGGCGGGAAAGTGCTCGTTGCGGTTTTCATATCCGTGCAGGGCGCCGACCGTCTGGCGCAGGTTGTTCATGCAACTGGAGCGGCGGGCCGCCTCGCGCGCCGCCTGGATAGCCGGCAACAACAAGGCCACGAGCACGCCGATGATCGCAATGACGACGAGCAATTCGACTAAGGTAAACCCACGACGAGCGATGCGGTTCATGGTTCCGAGTCCCCTTGTGGATTGAAAACAGCGGTTTTGGTGGCCCGCACGCGGGCGTGACGGAGTGGATAGCTGGCGCGGGCCACGATGCGCACGCGACCGGCGGCTTCCGGGGCTGGTTCGACGCGGATGATCACCGCGGCGCTTTGCGATCGCGAGAGCTCGAGGGCGTCGATCCGCCAGGTTTCGCCGGCGTACTGGGGATCGGCGCGCAACAAAGCCGCCGCGCGGCGCACGCCGGCTTCGGCCAGCCACCTGACTTGGACTTTCTCCTCAGCGAGCCGCTCCTGGCGGAGTTGAGTTGAGAATCGACTTGGCCCAGACGCCGGCGAGCGTCGCCATGATGGCGAACGCCGCCAGCAGAACGATGACCACGACGCCGCGGCGGCGGGGATAGACCGGTTCGACGGATGAGAATGCGGGCGTTCATGGAATGAGCAGCCTCTCGTCGCGGCCCACCGCGGCTGCCAGCTCGGCGGCGATCGACTCTGCATGGGCGTCGACCGGCGTGTGCAGCCGGCGGTAGAACACAATCCGCACCACGTCGCCGGCCGAGGCGTCGCCGGGAGTAACGCGACACCGCACGCCGGGCGGCCGGCGGTACAAAGTGACCGTACCGTCGGCGGCGCGGCGACGCCACTGGGCGGCACTCCGCTCGTAGACGATCTTGCCGCCGTCGGACGTTTCGAGCGTCATGGACTGGTCGCGATCGTTCCATTGGACGCCGCGGGCCGCGTGCAGGTCTGTGCGAAGGCGGTCGACGAGTTGTGTGATCTGCCGCGCTTCGTCGGCGCCCTGGGACCAGGTACGGTCGGCGCGCTGAAGTGCGATGATCGCGGTTAAGATGACGCTGAACAACATCGCGTCGGCAACCATAACGGCGGCCACCTCGACCAGCGTGATGCCCCCCCTCCCTTGAAGGGAAGGGACGGGGGAGGGACTGGCGAGCGTGGCAGCAGGCGGGAGCGTAGACGTATCGCAACGATCTGCCGACCCTCCCCTAGCCCCTCCCTGCCAGGGAGGGGGATTGGAGACTGCCGAATTGAGGCACGCTTCTGCCACTGTTTACTCCTCGAGAGCCTTGAACACCCAAGTCGTCAAGCTCACCGGCCGCTGCGGCGAGTCGGGGGCCAGCGACAAGCTGAGCGTGACCTGCTTAGCCTCGACCGGATCGGACGACGCGGTCACCCGGCACGAGAGCGCCGCCTCGGGCCAGCGGCCTCGCACCTCGCTGGAAAGCTGCAGCTTGGCCGCCGACGGGTCGTCGATGGCCGCCCACGGGGCCGCGGTAAATTCCTCGAGAGCGTTTTCCACGGCCCGCAGCATGAGCGCCCGCTCTTCAGCTCGCCGCGAGCTTTGCCGCATCGCGACGAGCATTTGTCCCAGCACTGTCAGGAGCACCGTCGCCATCATGACGCCGACGAGCACCTCGAGCATCGTGACGCCGCGGCGATTATTCGTTCGATGATTCATAAGGCGCCGCCCGTCGCACTAGGCGGAGAGATTGAGCACCAAATCGGCCAGCGGGTAAATCATCGCCACGCCCACCCACAGCACGAACAGGCCGAGTACGCACACGATGGCCGCGAACGTGAACTGGTGCAGCATGGTCCAGCGGAACACAGCCAGTCGCACTTTTCGGTCGGCGAGCATGCGCATCGCCCAGGGCAGATTGCCGGCTTGTTGGGCGGCGTCGAGGACCGCCGCGTCGCCGGCGGAGATGAGCGACGAACGCTCGAGCGCCGACGGCCACGGCTGCCCGGCGGCGACGTTGGCTTGGGCTGCCGCCAGTCGACGGCGCACAAGCCGACTGGGGTAGCGGCTCCAACCCGCCGTGAGCCGCCTGAGCGCCTCATCAACCGGCTGGCCATGAGCAAATCCCGCCGCCAGCAGCCGCAGCACCTGTGCGCGGTGGCGGAACATGGCCAGGCGATCCGTCACCTGTCCCAGCACGGGTACATCGCACAGGTAAAAAACGCCGACAATCGTAAGGCCGGTGATCGCCGCCCCGAGCAGTAGAACCGGGATCAGAAAAAAATGCTCGAAGAAAGTCGAAAACGAAATCAGCAATATCGTGATCGGCGGCAGAGTCAGGGCGAAGTCATCGAAAATGTCCTGGTAGGACGGCACGATTTTGACCATCACAAAGATCATTACTGCCACGACGATGGCCAGCACGGTGATCAGATAGGCCGACCGCTGCACGAGCTGCTGTCGCGACTCGTGATAGGCGGGATCGCTGAAGTCGTCCAATTGTCGTCGCACGTCGGCGCTTCCCGCCGTCAGATCAATCATGGCCGCGAGCCGGCGCCTCGCGGGGGAAAGCCCGGCGGTTTTCCCAGATGGCCGTCGGCCAGGCAGCGCCGCGCTCCAGGTCGGCCACCAGCCGCCGGTACCACCGTCCGACGATGCCCGTGAAGCGCGGCTCGTGGAATCGCAGCGACTCGATGGCCGAGCGGCCGCGGGCCAGCGACGCCGCGACCTGCCGCCAGGCCGCGCGACGCTGCACGCTGCGCCGCCTCATGACCAATTCAAACGCGGCCTCGAGCATCACCGCCAGGCACAGGACGGTGATCCAGTTGGCGGTGAGGATTATCAGGAGGCTCGTCGACGCCATTGGTCCGGCGACCCAACCCCTGCCAGGCATCGACGCCGTCCTGCCCCATTCGATGCAAACGCTGACGGTGACGACGGCCAACACGGCCGCGGGCGCCAAGAGCAGGCCCCAACTGAAAATCCGCATGAACAAGTAGATGCTGTCGTCGACCGCCGGGCCGCGGGCCCCGTAGAGCAAGCGCATGGAGATGCGGTAGCACAGGCACAGCAGCACCAGAGTCAGGCTCGCGGCGACGAATCTTTCGACCATGGATGGGCTTCACCGATGAGTTGCGACTACCCGGACAGACCATTTATCAATTCAATCAGCGGAACGACCAGCCCGCTCACGAAAGTGAGAATCGTGGCCACGACGACGATCATCAGCACCGGCGGCAACACGCCGCGCAGGAACTCCACGCGGAGGTCGATCGCTTCCTCGAACACGGTCGCCGCCTCGTCGAGCGCCTGCGGGAGCGCCGCGTGAGCCTCGCCCCAGGCTACCAGCGCGGTGAGCGTGGGATCGAAATGGATCGACTCGGCCAGGCTGCGCGACAGCAGGGCGCCGCCCTCGCACTTGCCGGCGGCGATGCCGGCGGCCCGGGCCACGTTGCGGTCGCGCAAGGAAGCCACGGTGCACTGGAGCGCTTCGTCGAGGTTGACCCGTTGCGAGACCAAAGCCCCCAACACGCTGGCAAACTCGTGTTGCGCGTTCCAAATCCAAATCCGGCCCAAGAACGGCGCCCCCGTGCGCAGCCAATGGGCCAGGCGGCGCGTCGCGGGGACGAGCGCCAGCGCCAGATAGACGATCGGCAGCAAGGCCGCCACGACGACGGCCGCGGGGAAGGTCTGAGAAATTGAGAACACGACGCGCGTGGCGGCGTTCATTTCCAATTCCAGGTCTTTGAAAATCAGGTTGAACTGCGGGACGACGAATATCGACGCGCCCGCCAGAATGAGAAACAGCAGCACCAGCACGACCGCCGGGTAGAGCAACACTGTCTGCATCTGGCGGCGAATGCGTTTGCGGCTCGCTTCGTGCTGCACCAGGCCCTCGATGACCGCCAGCAGTTGGGCGTCGTCGGTCGAGATCTCCAAGGCGCGCCGTAAGTTCGGCGGCAGCTCGCTTTCGATCGACCGCAGCGCCGGGCCCAGCGCGACGCCGCGCTGGAGCGTCTCCGCGAGCCGCCGGGCAGCCGTGCGCAGCGGACCGCTGTCGGCGTCGTCGGCCAGGGCGAGAAAGATCTCGCCCAGCGGCAATTGCGACCGGGCGCCTTCCAGCGCCTGGCCCAACAGCTCGCCGGCGTCGGCGCTGTGGGCGTTCGGCTCGTCGGATGGAAGCGACTTGGCGTTCACGGCAGATGCAAAATCTTCAGACGCTGAAACGAAACCAATTGAATGCGAGCTAGCCGGCGAGCCACGCTCGCCGGGCTCCCGGACGGCCTGGCCGTCCGGCTAGTTTTACGATTTTGTTGTGATCCGCTCCTAATACCACGCAGCTAGTTCTTTGAGGGTGGCGATGTACGGTTGAATGACAAGCAGAGCGTAGGCCCCCGCCACCGCGCCGCCCAACAGGAGCGTGGCCGCCACAGGCGCCGCCACGGCGTAGTAGTTGATCCACGATTCGGCGCGCTCCCGGTAGGCGACGGCCGCGCGGTCCAGTCCGGCCACAAGCGCGTCCGGCGTCCGCTGAGCCAACAGCGCAGTGCGCACCAGCGGCGGCAGCGCACGAAGCGACGACTTCTGGTCGGCCAGCGACTGGCCCGCGGCGAGGCCGGCGGCCAACTGGGCGGCGGCGCGCTCGAGCGGCTCGCGCCCGCTGGCGTTGCCGGCCAGCGGCAACGCTTCGACCAAGGGCACGCGGCAGGACAGCAGCAAGCGGAGCAACTCGGCAAAAGTCGCCTCGCCGCTGAGTTGTCTGGCGCGCCCCATCCCGGGGATCCACCGCGTCCAGCCGCGCGCCGGGCCCACGGACATCGCTGAGCCGGAACCGCGCCACCATGCGGCGGCGAAAATCAATAGCGCGGCGGGGATGACAATCGCCAATGGCCCCGCCGCAGGAGTCACCGCCCGTAGCGGCGTCGCCCAGAATCGGTCCTGGATTTCCAAAAAGTCAAACCGCGGCAGCACGATGACGATCACGACCAGCAGCATGACCCAGGCGACGCTGAACACTAGCAGCGGATACGCCGCGGCCTGCGCGGCAATGCGCCGTAAGTTGGAGACTCGCGCGGCGGCATCGGCAAATCCTTCCAGCGCGGCCGCCAGGCGATGCGACTTGAGCCCCGCCGCGACGACGGCCCGATACACGGGCGGCAGCGCCGCGCCCTGCGCTTCGACCGCTTCGGCGAGCGATTGGCCCGCGCTGGTTTGATCGCGGAGCCGGGCGGCCAGCGCCCCGGTTCCGCCGCTGAAGTCTTGAGCGATTTGCGCGAGGCCCGCTTCCAACGGCAGGCCGCTGCGGACGAGCGCCGCCATCTCGCGGTTGAGCGCCGCGAGGTCGTCGAGCGTCGGCGCGGCGAGCCCGGTCGGTCGCGTGGCGCCGCTGCCAGGAGTGTCGCTCATCATCGCCGTGCGAACGACCGACAAGCCGTCCGCCCTCTGTTCCGCGAGAGAAAAGACGCCCAATGGCAAAAAGCCGAATTGCGCGGCTGCATTATAACCGACCGCCGCCGGACTGCGAGGACGCCGCCGCCAATGGGGTGGCTGGGGCAGAGCGAAGCGGCGCCCCAGCACGCTGCACTGGGGCGCCGCCTTCGGCTCTGCCCCAGCCACCCTCTAATTGGCGTCGCAGCCGAACACCCGCACGACCTCGGCGGGGCTGGTGACGCCGGCAGTCACGAGCGCCGCGGCGCGCGTGGCCAACGTCGCCATGCCGGCGGCGACGGCGGCCTGGCGGATCGCGGCGGCGTCGCGTCGCTCCAGCACCGCGGCGCCCACGTCGCCGTCGTCCAACCGCAGCACCTCGGCCACCGCCACGCGGCCCGCGTATCCCGACTGGCGGCAGGCCTCGCAGCCGCCGGGCGCCGGACCGTTGGCGAGTTGGCGCCCAGCGCCTTGTCCGCCGCCGTCGCAGCCTCTTCAATCGCGCAGTCGCAGAGCCGCCGCAGCAGCCGCTGGGCCACCACGGCGCTCACCGCGCTACGCAGCACGTACGGCGGAACGCCCATGTCGGCCAGCCGGCTCAGGGCGACGGCGCCGTCGGCGGCGTGGAACGTGGTGAGCACAAGCTGGCCCGTCAGCGCCGCCTGCATGGCGATGGCGGCGGCGGCGGGGTCGCGGATTTCGCCGATGAAAATCACCTCGGGATCCTGCCGCACGAGCGAGCGCAGCCCGGTCACCAGGTCGAACCCCGCGGCCTCCGCCACTTGGGACTGCGCGACGCCCGCGACCACGGCCTCCACCGGGTCCTCCAGCGAAGCAACGCTCCGCTGGCCGCCGCTACGGTGGATGATTTCGCGGAGGCAAGCGTAAGCGGTGGTCGTCTTGCCGCTTCCGGCAGGACCGACGACGACCAGAGCGCCAGAAGTTTGAGCCAGCGCCGCGACAATCGACGGCGCCACGTCGGCCGGGAACGACAGGTCGTCCAGGCGCTGGAGCTGCTCGGGTGACCGCGGCAGGTTGCGGGCGACGACCTTCTCGCCAAACACGGTGGGAAAGGTGCTGACGCGGACCTCGACTCCGCCTTCGGTAGCGGCCGACGGCTTCGCGGCAGCTCCATTCCGCGCGGCGGCGATGCGTCCTTCCTGCGGCACGCCCGTCTGGTAAGTGAGCAGCCGCGCGAGCACCTTCATTCGCGTGACGACATTCGACGCCAGCGCCGCCGGCACGTGGGCCACGGGATGAAGCACGCCGTCGATGCGCCACGCCACGTGCAGCCCGTCGGCCGCGGGCATGAGATGCAGATCGCTGGCCCCCGCCTCGGCGCTGGCGGCCAGCAGAGCGTCGACGATTTCGACGGCAAAATTCGGATCCTCGGCAGTCTTCGCGGCGATGAGCGACTGAAGAGACATGGCGTGTATGGTCGAAAGCAAGCCCACGGCGTGCGGGGGTGCCGGCGCCTAGTCGGGTACCTCCAACTTGAACTTATTATTCTCGCCGCTTTTGACTTCCACCTTCCAGGGCGTCGTGCCTTCGCCCTGGTATTTTTTGGGAAAGCGACCCTCCTCCGGTTTCGCCGCCCCCGATTCAGGCGACCAATTCTGCTTCCGATCGGAAATCGTCACGCGGTGCTCGCCGGGCACGGCCCCGTCCTCGGGAGCAAAAGTTGTCAGCACAAAGCGGCCTGCTTCGTCGGTGTCGCCGATCGCCGGGCGACCCTTCTTCGGAATGAAGATGACGCGAACGTCGTCCGCGGGTGCGCCGTGGAGCAGCACGATGCCGCTGGCTCGCGCCGTCGGGGCCGTGCCTGGCCGGCCGCAGCCTGACAGGGCCACGGCCGTTGCCACGATTCCAAATCTTAGGCATGGCGATCGCATTGGAAGATACTCGCGAAAGTCATTGAGTGCTTGCGGCGACTTCACCCGCCGAGACAGTCGACAAATTGCGATAGACCGTGAGGTCGATATTGTCGCTGACGAACATCGACGCCCCGTCGCACATGGCAAAGTTGCCCCCGCCAGGGTGGTAACTGTTGAATCCGAACGCCTCCAGCCAACTGTTGTAGTCCTTGAGCGGGTCTGGCAGCAGCATTTGCTTGTTGAGCGGACCGGTACAGTGAGCGATGGCCGTATTGTTGCCAAACCACCAATCCCACGGCGTAAAGCTGGGAATCGCCTCGCCGATGGCGAACGTGTTGGACAGGCCGTCTTCGATCTGCCGATACTTCGTGCGGTTCGCCTCGGCCTCGGTCAGGTCGCTGGGGTCGGCGCCATAGGTGTTGGAACATATCAGACCGTTGCATCGCAACAGGCCTTGCGCGTCCTTGGCGTTCTTGCCGGCGTCGGAAACCACGCCGGCAAAATTGCCCCAGCCCCAGTTATAGCCGCTGCAGGCTTTGTAATTGGTCACGGCCAGCGCCTTCGACTCATAGTTGGCGCCGCCGGAATAGTAATCGCTGCGCCTGGCCATCAAGCCGTTTTCATTGGTCACGTCTGTCGGGCACAGGAAGCCCGCCACGGGCGTCATCGCCACCTCGAGATTCTGAGCGGTGAGCGACGGCAGCTTGCGATTGATGCGGATGAACAGACCAGGTTGCTCCACGTGCGGCAAGATGCCCTGCATCCAGCCGATGGTGATGTAGTTGTTGAGGGAGAATGTCGACCCGCTCGGACGGAAATTTTCCGGCACGGCGCCGCTGACCGACTCGTAGTTCTGAATCGCCAGGGCCAGTTGCTTCTGATTGTTCACGCATTGTGTGCGCCGCGCCGCCTCGCGCGGCTTGCACAGCCGGCAGCAGCAGCGCCACTAAAACGCCAATGATGGCGATAACCACCAAGAGCTCGACGAGCGTAAAGCCGCGACGAGGAGTTTGATCTTGTTCGATCATGGGCCTGGCCTACGCCAAATCGCCGAGCTCCGCGAGCGAAACGGTGAAAATGCCGTACTCGTCGATCTCCATGTCGATCTTGCGGAAGCCCGCGGTGCGCACCAGGTCGTCCATCTCTTGCTGCGTGCGGCGGCGCATGACCCACGGCTCGCCGTCGCGATTGCGGAGCGTGCGGGCGATCATCTCCACCTGCGGATGCCACGGCTGGCCGGTGTAGATGAGGTAGCCGCCGTCGCGCATTGCGCGGGCCAAGCCCTCGAGCGAGCGGAGCACCATCGCGTTGTCGCCGAACAGCTCGTACAGCCCCGAAACGATTGCCACGGTGGGCGGCGGATCGATCGCGGCTAGCGAGCTGGGATCAAAGGCGTCGCCGAGCTGGAATTTCACTGCGTCGCTCAGGCCGAGTTCTGCGGCGATTTTCTTGCCGGCTTCGAGATTGGCCTGCACGTTGTCGCGCAACAGCGCCGTCACCTTGCCGCCGTCGCGGTTCGTCGCAGCGATCACATCGAGCACGTATCGCCCCGCGCCGGCGGCGACATCGACCACCCGCACCGGCTGCCCGGCGGCCTGCACGCGGCGGATCGCCTCGCGCAGCAGCTTTTCGAGGTTGATCTTGCGCTGGCGGATGCCGCGCCAGCCGATGCTGCCCAGAAACTTGCGATCGATCCAGCGGCCCAACCAGGTGCGGCCTTCCGGCTCGTTCTGATAGACATAGTCGAGCGTCTGCCCCGAGTCGAAGCCCGTCTTGTGCCCGAGTTGCACGCCGCGGCTTAGCCGACCCACCGTTGCTGTCGCGAACTTATGCATGGCGTACCACCACCGCCGCGGCGAGTACCACGGCAACTTGTCGCGCAGCCGATCGTACTCCTCGCGGGTGTAGCCGCGGCGATCGGCGTCCAAGAGCGGCGCCACCGTGCGCGGCCGCTCGAAGGCTTCGACGATGAACTCGCGGATTTCGTCCAGCACCAGCCGGCGATTTCGTTCGTGCAGCAGGTCGTGGTACATGCCGGGGAAGCGGCGGAGCTGCTTGATCGGCGAACCAAGTCGCTGGAAAAACCGCTCTTGATACCCCTTGCGGACTACCCAGTCGGCGCCGCCGACGAGCACGAGCGTCGGCGTGCGGATGGCGGCGGCGTCCTTGAGCAGGCGCTTCGATGTGTCGTGCAGGTCGATCAGAAGATTGACGGCGATGTTCTTGGTGATGAGGGGATCTTCGTTGTACTTACGGGCTTGCTCGGCGTCATGCGTCAGCATTCGCGCCTTCACATAGCTCGTGATGAATTTCCGCTCGCCGCCGTTGAGCCGCTGCTGGAGCCGCAGCGCAGGGATGGCCCATGGCACATAGAGCTTCACGCGGAACGCCGGGGCCAGCAGGATCATCGCGCGGATCGGCGGGGCGTAGTCATGCACCCACGCGGCGAGCGTCACGGCGCCCACGCTGGGCGCCAGCGCCGCCATGTTCTCCACCGGCATGTCGAATTTCTCCGACACGTGGCGGACGAACGCGTCCATGTCCTTCACCAGGCACGCGAAGCTGGGGGCGTAGCCGCGCTCGCCCGGCGATCGGCCGTGGCCGCGGGCGTCCCACGCAAAGACGGCGACGTCGTCGAGGTCCAACTCCTCGATCACGTCCTGGAACCGGCCCGAGTGCTCATGTCCACGATGAAACATTACCAGGGACTTGTCCGTCGGCTTGGCTGGCAGCCAGGCGCGATAGAACAGCTCCGTGCCGTCGGGCGCCGTGAATGAGCGCTCCATGGGGGCGAAGCGCGGCGGCGCTCGGCGGCGCTGGGCGCAGAGGCGGCGGCGCTTGCGCGGGCCGGGATGGCGGCGCGGGTCATGATCGGCTCCTTCTTACTTCATGAGTTTTGGGCCGTGGTCGAAGGTGCGTCGCTCGCAGTTCGGTTGGAGGGCGTCGGCGCGCCGCCGGCTAGCTCGACGATCGCCTGCCGCAGGTCCTGGCAGATCGCCATCGCCGATTGCTTGCCGCGCTCCAGGTGCGCGTAGGTGCGCGGCCTGCCGATGGCCAGCCGGAGCTTACGCGGCCGGGGCAGGTAGCTCCCCTTGGGCAAAGCCGCGAAGGCGCCGTCCAGATGACATGGTATCACCGGGCACTCGGCGCCGGCTAGCAGCAGCCCCACGCCGGGCTTGAACTCGCCCAGCTCGCCGGTCGTGGTCCGCGTGCCTTCGGGGAAAATGAGCAGGATGTTGCCACGATTTGCGAGCAATTCGCGGCACAGCGACAGGCTTTGGCGGATGTTGGCCTGCCGGTCGAACGGCAGGGCGTTGACCACGACGGCCGCGATCGCTGTCCGCGGGACGCTGACAAAGAAGAAATCCTTGGCTGCCGCGGGGAAGACGCGATGGAGCTTTGCCAGCGGCAGGGCCGAGAGGATCGACAGGGCGTCGAGGTGGCTCGTGTGGTTGGCCACCAGCACGAACGACCCCGCCGCCGGCAAGTGCTCGCGGCCGACGATGCTGAGCCGATGGTAGGCGTGCAGCCACCCGCGGATCGCCAGGGCCGCGAGGCTGCGCAGCGAGTAGACGGTGATGTCGGGCTGCCGGGGGAAATGTCGCAGGCGCTCGACCAGCGTTTGGCTGAGGTCGTCGGCCGTGTCGTACTGCCAGGGCTCGGCGGACATTGGGTCATTTAGCCCCCGGTCACTGACCGGGGGCTAACTGGGTGGGCTAACTGGGGAGCGCTTCAATACAAATTGTGGAACCACCGCACCATGTGGAAGAACAACGGCGCCACGTAGATCATGCTGTCCACCCGGTCGAGGATGCCGCCGTGGCCGCGAATCGCGACGCCCATGTCTTTGATCTTCAGGTCGCGCTTCATGAGGCTGATCGCCAAATCGCCGAACTGCCCGCCGATTCCCACGATCAGCCCCGTCAGCACCAGCTCCAGCTTGGAAAAGTGGGGGAACGAAAACCACAGGATCCACGGCAGGATCATCGACACGACCAGCGCTCCCAGCGAACCCTCCCAGGTCTTGTTGGGGCTGATGTTGCTCCGCATCTGGTGACGACCGAACAGCCGCCCGCAGGTAAACGCGGCCACGTCGTTCAGCTCCACTGCGAAGATCAGATACAGCAGGTAGCCGTAGGCGTGCTTGGCGTTCGCCAGGAAAGTGAGGTGGCCGAACATCCAACCGATGTAAATGAACCCCACCGCCGCGAGCGCCACGTACTGAAGCTGGCCCTCGGCCCGGTTGCGAATGATCGGCACGGCCAAGATGGCCGCGAAGGCGTAGGTCGGCGCCACCGCGAACAGGCCGTACCAGCCGGGCACGTGTTCGCGCGGGTCTTGGACCAGGCACAGGACGCCGACCACGACGATCAGCGCGTACACCACGCCGGTCATCCACCAGTCGCGGTACAAGCCCGAGGCGCGGGCGAATTCCTTGAACCCGAGCGCTGAGAGCATCGTGAAGAAGACAATCACCCACTCGCGCCCGGCGAAAATGCTGACGAAGATGATCGGTATCATCACCAGCCAACCGCGGTAGGCGCCCCAGGCGTGGCTGGTGTCGCGGCCGAGCTTGCGCTGGGCGAGCGTGATGCCGCCTGCCGCCAGGGCCAGCGCGGCGACGGCGAGGCCGAGGTACGTGAGGAATACGCGATCGTGGAGTGCGGCTGAGGGCGTCATGGGCTAGCTCTCCGCGTCTTGTTGCTTCGCGGCGAGGCATGCGAGGATGCGCTTGAGTCGCACGGCGATCGTCTGGATGCAACCGAGCACGACGATCAGGTGGGTCCAATCGAGCACGGTGAGCTTGCCCCAGTGGTAGTCGCCGTCGCCCCACCACAGGATCCACAGCGTGATCCAAGAGCCGATGTGCAGCGCGACCATCCGCCACGGCTTGGCCATGAGTCCGCCGAACTGTCGCTTGACGCCGAGCGCCTGCCCGAACATGCCGACGTACGCCGTCAGCAGCGCGAAGATCGCCGCCCAGTAGCCGCCGAATGGATTGCAGAGCCCACTGTGGGCGACGCCGACGAAGATCAGCACGTCGGAGATGCGGTCCGGCAGCTCGTTCAAGAGCTCGCCGCGCAGGCTCGCCTTGCCCGAGGCCAGCGCCACCATGCCGTCGAGCATGTTCAGCCACAGCCGCACGTAGCAGAAGGCCACCGCGGGAATGACGAGCCACGGCCACACGCCGGCGCGCCAGAAACACAGCCCCGCGAACGCGGACGCGACGATCGACGCATAGGAGACCGTATCGGGATGCACCTCGCGCGCGACGCAGCCGCGCACCGCCGCGCCGGCCGTACGGCGGAACACGTCGGCGATCGGCCGCCGGGCGGAAGGCTGGTACTCGGCCATCGGCTTGAGCCTCCAAGGATGCGGCGCGGGAAGCAATCTTGCACTGGGAGACAATCATAGTCGGCTCGCCAGCGGCGCCCTAGCGGGAGTTGGCGGCCGGCGCCAGGGATTGCGAGAACGGGCGGCGGACCCCAAACTATCCGCTAAAGGAGGGCGGCCGTCATGTCCTTGATATTGCGTGCGCTGACGCCGGCGCTGATCGCGGCCGTCTGCGGGCAACTCGCTTTGGCCCAGAGCCCGCCGGCCAGGACCGGCAGTCCGGCGGACGATCTGCCGCCTCACATCACGCAACTGACCGGCTTCGGCGAGCGGGCCGACTGGTCGCACGACGGCAAGCGGATTCTGTTCCTCTCGAAAACCTTCGGCGACGCCTTCGAGATCGACCTCGCCACGAAGCACATCCGCAATCTCACGGCGGGCTGGCCGCATCATGGGTTCACCCGGGCCCTGTACCTGGCCAACGGTGACATCCTGCTCTCGGGGCCCGACGGAGTTCGACCCGGCCCGAGCGAAGGAAGCTCGCGAGCAGTGCTGGCTGTACGTGCTGGACAAAGATTTGAAGTCGCCGGCCCAGCCATTGGGCGTCAAGTGCGCCGAAGGGCCCGCCGTGTCGCGCACGCGAATGCACATTGCGTGGACGCAGTGGGCGGTCGAATACCCCGACGAGATGCCGGCCGACGGTTCGCGCATCCTTGAGGCCGACGTCGTGGCCGACGCCGCCGGCGCGCGGTTGGCCGGCCAGCGGGTGGTGATCAATAGCGCCGACTTGCCCTTCAAGTGCACGATGGAGACCCAAAACTTCCGCCCGCCCGCCGAGCGCGAGCTCACCTTCAGCGCCTACGACCACCAGGGGACCGACGTGTGCGGCGTCGACCTCGACTCGAAGCGCGATCGTCAACTACTCCAACGCCCCCGACCAGTACGACGAGCCGGAGGGCATTTTCCCGGACGGCAAGTTCACGCTGGTGGAGTGCGACCGCCAGAACCGCCAGGGCTCGGGCCACATCGACCTGTGGAAACTGCGACTGGACGGCAGCGGCAGTATCGAGCGGCTCACCTTTTTCAGCGACTATCCCGGGTACAAGGCGTCGAACCCCGCGGTGAGCGACGACGGCCGGTTCATCGCGTTCCAAATGGCCAAGAGCGATGAAGCCGCCGGCGTGGGGCACGGGATATTCGTGTACGACCTGACGAAGGGGCCCGTCAAGTAAAGGCGCAGATGGCCGCGGAGCGGCTGGCGTTGGCGTGGAACCGGCATCGTTGAAGCGGGCGCCCGACGTTTGAAGGGAGGCCGGAGCACTGGCGGAGCCAGTGGCACACGAGCGGGACTGCCGTTCGGGGGTTTCGCGTTTTGCGGGCGAGATAGGGGTCCCATCTTTTAAGTGCATTAGTCCCTGATTTTGCCCTGCCGCGCCGTTGTCGGGGACTGCGAATACGGGGATCCGACGGCGCACCGCGACGGCGATAGTCGGCGGGTTGTGCGTTTCTCTGGCGAGCGTCGGGCGACTCAGAAGCCGCCGGGTGGGCGCGGCTCGGGAGGGCGAGGCTCCTGCCGAGTCGTTGCGGGGGACGGCGGCGCTGATTCGGATGCGGCTCCGCGGGAGCGTCGCCCTCCCGGGACGTACCGCGAGCGTGCTTTTCCGGTCCGGCCGAGAGCTGATAGCCAATAACTGAGAGCCTGTGCGCAGCATGCGTGTACGTTAGCACAGTGCGAGGCCATTTTCAGCAACTATTTCGGACGCTTGCGAGATTTCCTATCCCGGGAGGGCGAGGCTCCCGCCGAGCCGCTGCGGGGAAGTGATGCGCTCGTCCCGAGACGGCTCCGCGGGAGCGTCGCCCCCCCCGCACTGTATAGCCCGCGCTAGTTCCAACGGAGTTGGTGGATCTCGCCTTGGTAGGGCCAGTCCTCGGCCTTTGCAACAAGGCCCTTGCGCACGGGATTATTGAAGACGTAGAGCCATTTTTCCTCGTACACCTCGGCGCTGCGGATGCGCACATCCCAGTGGTCCGTGAGCCATCGGAAATCTCGCGCACGTCGTCTCCGGGAGAGGGAGGCTCGGGAGGGCGAGGCTCCCGCCGAGCCATTGCGGGGGACGGCGGCGCTGATTCGGATTCGGCTCCGCGGGAGCGTCGCCCTCCCATCGTGCGCCCGCGCGTGCGTCGGCCTGAGGCGTAATGTTTCGTCAGTTGGGATTTGAGGTAGGTGACCCAGTTTTCGTAGGGAACGTCGCTGCCGATGTCGCCGGCAAAAAAATGGATGTGGTCCGGCATAATCACGTAGCGGCCCATGAACCAAGCCGCGGCGTTGGCCGCTACGTGTCTAAATGCCGCGTGGAACGCCTCGCAGGCGAGCACCGGGCGACGACGTTTGACGCAGATCGTGTCAAAAATGATCGTCGGCTGGCCGTCGACGTATTTAATGCCATGCACGGGATGCCGCCGCTGCGGGAGGGCGGCATCCGGGAGGGCGAGAGCCGTTGCGGGGGAGTGGTGCGTTCATCCCGAAATGGCTCCGCAGGAGTGTCGCCCTCCCGGGATGCGTCGCACTCCCGATGCGGTTCTGATTGCTGATTGGTCACGCCCGCACGGTAGCATATTACACCGCCAATATCAGCAAGTTATCTTGCGCGGCGGGAGGGCGAGGCTCCCGCCGAGCCAATCCGATGTCGGCCGCTTTATTTCGGCTCCGCGGGAGCGTCGCCCTCCCGCGGCGCACGGCGTGCGATCTTCCTCTGGCTGATAGCCGAACGCCGATGGTTGAGAGGCTGTCCGCAGCATGCGTGTACGTTAGCACAGTGCGAGGCCATTTTCAGCAAACGTTTTTTGGGAATGTTTTCGCGCCGGAGCGCAGAGGTCGCAGAGAGGGAAATAATGCAACCACGAAGGCACGAAGGACACGACGGTAGGAAGAGGCGACTTGTTTGACGCTGGATTGCGGTCGGGTGGCCGTGGTCGCCGTCCGCGGCGCCCACAGATTGCGATCTGGGGTTTCGAAGACTCAACCCCAGCCACCCGCCACCAGGCGCAGCTGGACTCTTCGGATCGCCAGAGCGACAAGCAAAGCGTCATGCATTTCCACTGCTATTCCACTGCTTGCGAAGATCGACGGCTTCGCTCTTTAGCTCATGCGGCACGTAGAAGCGAAGAGCCGCAAATGGCTTAGGATTCTGGTCGTTGTCGATTTGTTGCTCGATCGTGGGATCAGCGGCATCTAACCTACTTTTCGCCGCATTAACTTTATTTTTTGGCCTCGTGGTCACGGCTTCAAGCCGCTTGAGTATCTTGGAAATCTCCCTCGGAGTTAGTGCATCATTTGTTCTGTAAAAGCCACGCGAGGCGATCGCTGGAGCGCAGGGAGCGCAGCGACCGTAGCGGAAGCGATCGCCTCGCGTGGCGAGCGGCTTGAAAGGGACGGGCCAAGACGGTTTCCTATTCGTTGTGCTCTAAGCAATGAAAGGAAGCACGCATGACCCGCCAGACGCAATCTACCGAACTCGACGCGATCGTCCAACTGCTCGCCGACCACGGCTTCGGAGGCATGTCTCAGGCCATGGAGATTCTGCTGAACGAAGCCATGAAGCTCCAGCGCAGCGAAGCCCTGAGAGCCGGACCCTACCAGCGCACCCGCGAGCGTCGCGGCCACGCCAACGGCTTTAAGCCCAAGACGGTCGCCAGCCGGCTCGGGAAGCTTGAGCTTCAAGTCCCGCAGAGCGCGGCGTCGAGTTTTACCCCACCGTCTTGGAGCGGGGCGAGCGGAGCGAACGGGCCCTCAAGCTGGCCGTGGCCGAGATGTACGTCCAGGGCGTCTCCACGCGCAAGGTCGCCGCCATCACCCAGGAACTGTGCGGGCTGGACGTCAGCAGCGTCCAGGTGAGCCCGCCGCGGCCTTGCTCGACGAGGAACTGGCGGCCTGGCGGAACCGCCCGCTGGGCGAGACGCCGTATCTGATCCTCGACGCCCGCTACGAGAAGATTCGCCACGGCGGAGCGGTCGTCTCCTCGCCGTGCTGGTCGCCATCGGCGTCACGCCCGAAGGAGGGAGATCCATTCTCGGCGTGAGCGTCTCGCTGTCGGAGGCCGAAGTCCACTGGCGCGAGTTCCTGGCCTCGCTGCAGGACCGCGGCCTGCACGGCGTGCGGTACATCGTCAGCGACGATCACGCCGGGCTGGAAGCCGCCCGCGAGGCGCGGTTCGCCGGCGTGCCGTGGCAACGCTGCCAGTTCCACCTGGCTCAAAACGCCCTGCACTACGTTCCCACGCTGGCGATGCGGAGCGAGGTCGCCCGCGATCTGCGCAGCGTCCTGGACGCCGGCGATCGAGCCGAGGCCGACCGACGACTCGCTCAGCTCGTTACGAAGTACGCCTCGGCGGCGCCCAAGCTGGCCGCCTGGCTGGAGGCGAACGTCCCTGAATCGCTCACCGTGCTCAGTCTGCCCGCGGCCCATCGCCGCAAGCTGCGAACCACCAATTCGCTGGAACGCATCAACAAAGAGATCAAACGCCGCACCCGAGTCGCCACGCTGTTCCCCAACGAGCACAGCGCCCTGCGACTCGTCACCGCCGTCCTCATGGAAATCAGCGAAGACTGGGAAACCAACCGATCCTATCTCTCCATGGAAACCTACTGATCCGCCCCCAAATCAAACCGCCAAATTACAGAAGAGATGTTGCTTTATCCCCTCGGAGGATCAGACGCGTCCAATTTGATACGGATGGCGTTGATGGGAGAGGTTTCCTCGGCATCACGTTCCGGCTCATAGACAGAATAGACCGTCGTTTCGAAATCGTCTTTTAGCACGTAGGCATCGACGGGATCATACTCTTTGTGCTTGCCAACCAATTCGCGAAGCGCCCGTTCAAACTTAGGAGCGTCCAGTTCCCAATCGCTCTCCGCACCCGGTGCATCGATAGCAACGAAGCCCTTTCGGCACAAGAAGCGGCGAGCGAGGTCGGCAAGCGCCCTATCCTTGCTTCTTGTCCATTGCTCAATTTGCAGGAGAACCACGGCTTCCGTGAGCGCCAAATACTTGTCGACTGTTGGCTTTTTAGATCCCCAAAAGGCCTTGATGGGGGCAAGAAGCCCTTGCTTGTCGCCTGCGTCGTGCTTGCCCCTCACGCGCTCCCACATTTTCTGCAGAAGTTTTTCGTATCCGCGCGTCGTCTTATGCATGTAGACGTTTTGATACATGTAAAAACGGGCAAAGATGTATTCCTCGATGGCAAACTTGGCCTTTTCCATCCAAACGAGGTCGCGATAGCCATTGTCTTCTTCATGAATTGCAAACGTGTGTAGGAGCCTGAAATAGTCGAAGTGGCCGTACCCCGCACCGGTAAACAGGCTATCACGCCGCAAATAGTCAAGCCGATCCACGTCAAGTTGACTGGATATCAAATTGTGCTGCCAAGCGGTCGAAGGATCGCGAGGCTTCTTAATGAGGTCAACAACATCTGAGGGAGCAATGTCGCCCTTCTTAAGTTCTTGGTGGACTTCAGTTTCTTCGGACTCGATAATCTTTACGGTCCAATCTTCGTGTTTTGTTCCAAGGCATGGTTCAAAAAGGTGTGAAAATGGCCCGTGACCGACATCATGCAGCATGGCAGCCGCAAGAAGCGGCTCATGCGCCCGTCGGACGGCCGAGTCTTCATAACCTGACGACTTCGCGTGCGTGAGCGCCTGCTGCATCAAATGCACGACACCCAGGCTATGAGAAAAGCGCGTGTGCTCTGCGCCGGGGTAGGTAAAGTTGCTGATGCCCAGTTGGTGAATGCGCCGCAGGCGTTGAACCTCTCGCGTATCGATGAGCTTGAGCAGCCAGCCGTCTGTGTCGCGGTCTATACTGATATAATTGTAGAGCGGATCGCGAAAGATTTTCTCCGCCATTAGCCGCTCCGGTTGTCGCCTAGCCCGCCATTTCTTGGGCAATTCTCAACGCGCACTTTGACGATTCTGAATCTGGGGAAACATTCTTGAACGCGCAAGCTTGTTGCATGGCCAGATTCCACTCGTGGCATTCCTCATAGAAGTACGCTATCGTCGACCCAAGCTCTAAGTGCCACAACTCTTCGGTATCGTTGAGGATTCTGAGCTTGTCCTCAAACTTGGCAATCTGCTGAGCGCACTCCATGGCTCTAGGGGTCTTCTCATATTCAGCTAAACTTGCAAGCGCGGCATCGGCGACGCGATAAGCGTAGCGCCTGCCGCATGCACCGCAGTTTCCGTTTCTTCGAGAATGCCACTGGCGGTCATTTCATTCATTAAGCCCGCTAATTCGAACGAGTAGGGCCCATAACGGTGCAAGGTGAAATCAAGTTTAAAATCGCAGCCAGCCGTCTGAAGGAGCTGGACAGTCTTCTGGATTCGCTTACGCGAACTGATCGAGCCCGATAGCGCGATGAGCTTGGCAAGTTGGTAACGGGTCATTGGAAACGTCCTTGAAGTGTACTACTGACCACTATCCTATCATCGGTCAGGCCACGGGTCCAGCGTGAGACGAGGGGAGAGCCGCAGGTGGGTCGCATGATAGCACGGCCCATCGTGGCGGGTAAAGTCGGCCTTACCAGTGACGTGCAGTGCGCGGATCGACGCCAGGCCACGATTGTAAGTGAGGTGGAGTAAACGCGATGTGACGACAAGAAAAGCCCGGATAAACGGGGGTAACTTTCAGACACTACCCCGTAGGGGAGTCGAACCCCTGTCGCCGCCGTGAGAGGGCGGGGTTTTGGTTGCCGCGACCTTCGGCGTGCGCTAGACTTGAAGCATGGCGTCGCGGAAGGCGGAGCGGTACGCTCGCGCCGAGCCCATCGTGCAGCGGTATCCGACGGTGACGCTGGCGGACGTGTACGCGACGGTCGCGGCGTATTTGCGTCATCCGGAGGTCGTCGAGCGCGTATCTCGCCGAGCGAGATGGGCAGGCCGAGACTGTTCGCCGGCGGATTGAGGGGAGCCAAGGCGATTTGGCCGAGATTCGCTCGCGACCCTTCAAGCAGGGACTGGCGTAGGGACGCGGGATGCTCAAGCGAGCCAGTCGTTTTTTCTGCCTCTCGTCTCGCCGCGGGGGAGCGAGCCCTCGCCTAACCTCTCCCGGAGCAACGCATGCCGCCTGGGAAGGGGGTCAGGCACATTTTCGCTGCGGCAGACCTTCGCGAAAATGAGCCAGACCCCGGCGGCGGGAAAAGTACCCCGTAGGGGAGTCGAACCCCTGTCGCCGCCGTGAGAGGGCGGTGTCCTGGGCCACTAGACGAACGGGGCGGAACGCCGAATTTTCCGCCGCAGCGGGAGAAATGTCAACGGCGGCGGGGTTGGAGGAATGCTGAATGAGGAATGCTGAATGCTGAATACGGAGGAAAGTTCCCTTCCGCATTCGGCATTCGGCATTAGCATTTCGCATTACGACGTGATGCCCTTGGTGAGCGCCATGAACGCCGTCTCTAGGTTGATTTCTTCTTCGGTGAGGCGCGTCAGGCCGTGGCCGTTGTCGATCAGTAGCTTGGCGAGCTGACTGTGGTCGTGGTCGCCGGTTTTTAGCGTGACGCGGAGGTCGGTTTCGGCTGGGTTCGACTTTTTCGACGGACGCGGCTTGCTCTAGCAGCCTCGCCGCGCTTTCAAGGCGCTGGCGAGCGGTTGGCCGTTGGCGGTGACGGCGATTCTTAGGACCATTTGTTGGCGCGACCTGCTGCATCACCTCGCTCACGTCGTCGTTCACCAAGCAGCTCGCCCCGTTCGATGATGCCGATCTTGTTGCAGATGTCGGCCAGCTCCGGGCAGGATGTGGCTGGAGACCATGATGGTCTTGCCCATGCTTGCGAAGCTCCTTCAGCAGGCCGCGGATCTCGATGCGGGCGCGGGGGTCGAGGCCGCTGGCGGGTTCGTCGAGCAGCAGCACCTGGGGATCGTGCAGCAGCACGCGGGCCAGGCCGAGGCGCTGGGTCATGCCGCGGCTGAGGCTGGTGACCAGGGCGTCGCGCTTGTAGCCGAGGTCGACCAGGTCGAGGACCTCGTCGCAGATCTTTGCGCGCTGCGGGCCCTTGATGCGGTAGGCGGCGGCGAAGAATTCGAGGTACTCGATGCACCTTCATGTCGTCGTACACGCCGAAGAAGTCGGGCATGTAGCCGATGATGCGGCGGATTTCGCGCGGCTTGGCGTAGATCGAGTAGCCGCCGACGTAGGCCTCGCCCCAGGTGGGGTTGAGCAGCGTGGCCAGGATGCGCATGGTGGTGGTCTTGCCGGCGCCGTTGGGGCCGATGAAGCCGAAGACGTCCCCGCGCTCGAGCTTGAGGTCGATCTTGTTGATGGCGAACAGCTCGCCGTATTTCTTCGTGAGGTCGCGGGTTTCGATCATGGGGGGGAAGTGGGCGGTGGGCAGTGGGCGGCGGGCAGTTGGGATTTTGGATTTTCGATTTTGGATTTTGGATTGGGCTTTGATGATGCAAGGCGCTGTCGGCGCCATTAGTCTTTACTGCCCACTGCCCGCTGCCGACTGCCCACTCTTGTTGAGCGGAATCACAAACCTGTAATACACCCAGCGGTGGTCCTGGTCGCTGGACAGGGGGGCGTCCTTGGAGGTCCACTGCGTGCCGGGGCGCTGCGTGCGGGCCAGGAGGATGGCCTGGTCGCCGGCGAGCAGGCGGCTGAGGTCGATGAACGATTGGTAACGGTGCGGGGTGCGGGCGTAGGCGTCGGCGCCGATGGCGTCGTAGAACATCATCGCCTTGGCGTAACGGGCGACGTCGGAGCTTTCGGGGCTGAAGATGGCAGAGCCGTCGTCGGCGAGGTCGCGCGCCGAGTCGTCGCCGGCGGTGGCGCCGGTGAGGACGATGCGCACGGGGCGTGGGACGAGCGATTTGTTGACGACGGCCGCGGCGCCGGCAGCCAGCGGCTGGAGTTGGTAGGCCCAGTTGGCGTGGAGCAGGATGCAGTCAGTGAGGTCGACGCCGGTGCGGTTGGTGATCGTGCCGGCGAGCAGGTCGTCGCTCAAGAGGTCGAGCGAGGCTTCGATCGGCGTGCCGACGTCGCCGGTCCAGCGGCCGACGAGCGTCTTGGTCGACCACTCCTGCACGGGGAGGCCCACCAGGGCGTTGAGCTGCGGAGCGAAGGCGTAGCCGCGGTCGAAGAGCGAGGCGGCGCCGCCCTGCCCTTGCATGCCGCCCAGGCCGTAGCCGGGGGAACCGAGCCAGGCGACCAGAGAGGCTGGAGGCTGGAGGCTGGAGGCTGGAGGAGGAGAGGGGGCGCCGGGGTCGAGACGACCCGGCTCGCTGGGGTTGGAGAGGGGTTTGCCGGCGAAGGCTGGTTGGAGCGTAAGGTCGTAGCGTTCGACGCGGGGGCTGAAGAAGTGGGTCCAGACGGTGCCGCGCCTTGGCCGCTGCCCAAGTCGACGTCGACCACTTCCACCTGGTTGACGCGGAGCTGGTCGCCCTTCATCCACCAGGCGAGGTAGTACGCGCCGGCGGAGACGCTCAGCACGATGAGCGGGAAGGTAATCCAGGTGAGCTCCATGCGCTTCAGCATGCGCTTGACCAGGAAGTAATCGCCGGGGCCGATCAGGGCGATGTAGCCGATCACCAGCAGAGCGACCAGCGCGAAGGGCGCTGTCTTAACGCCGGTGAACTGGCGGTCGAGGGCGGAGCGAAGCAGGTTGATCAGGTCCTCGCTGCCCTGGTTGGGGTAGCGATTGGCGCCCGCGTCGGCGTCGGGTCGATCAGCGGGCCACTGGAGCGCTTGCCGCAACAGGCCCACGCGACCCGTCCAATTGGCGATGGGCGGGGCGTCGGGGTCGACGGCGACGAACGTGACTTCGCCGAAGCCGCGACGGGCGCGGATCACTAGCGGCAGGTCCTCGGGTCCGTTGCCGGCGTGGGCGAGGATGCGGCCTTCGACATCGACCAGCCGCGGGACTTCGACGTCGAGCCGGCCGCGATTGATCGGAGCCGCGGCGCCGCTGAAGGTTTCCAGCGGCGACGACTCGCGCAGCGGCACAATCGTGTCGAACTTGCCGGGGATGAGTCCGGCTAGCGGGCCGTCGGGACCAATCAACTCGGGCGCCGCGACGCCGCAGAAGATCACCAGCCGGCCGCCGAGCTCGACCCAGCGGCGCAGCGCGGCGATGCGCTGCGGGTTGGCGGCCAGCGGTCGGTACAGCTCCGGTTGCGAGCTGGACAGGACCAGGACGTCGACGCCTTCGTAGCCATACCACTCGACGGGCAAGTCGGCGGCGCGGTCGAGGCGGACGGCGCGGACGGCTTGCGGGTCGTCGCCGGAGGGGCTGTCGCGGTCGTTGTGGGCCAGCTCGTTCAGGCCGCGATCGCCGCCGAAGGCGACCAGCAATTTGTTGGTCGCTGGCATGCCGGTGCTGACGTACTGGCCGCCCGACTCGACGCCCGGCGTAAAGGTGCGCTTGGCGCACTCCTCGCCGCGGTCGTCGTAGAATCGCACTGTCATGTCGGCGCCGTCCTGGCCGTAGCGGACGAACAGCCGCGCGGTGGTGGTTTGGCCTGGCGTGAGTCCCACGGGACGCTCGGGCGGCGTAACGACCGATGTGGGTACGCCGTCGGCGTCGGGCACGGAGATTTCGACGGCGCCGGTGTAGGGTTCGTCGCCCGCGGCGAGCGTCACTTCCACCTGCGTCCAGCAGCCGAGCTTGTAGGCGCCGTCGAAACCGATGCGGACGTCGGTGATGCGGGGGTCTTTGGGTTTTTGGGCGTGGGCGGGCGCGGCAAGCGACGAAGCGAGGACGGCAAGCGCGGTGACGAACCATCGCAGCAGGCGAACGCGGGATGTCGAGGACGCAGGCGGCGTCATGGCTTCTCCGCATCGTCGCACGTGCAGATGAGGTGGCCGCAACCCGGGCAGCCTGCGCCGTATTTTTCGTGGACGGCCGCCGCCAGGTCGACGCCGGCCACGTTGGCGATCGTGGTGAGCCAGGCCAGCACGTCGGCAAACTCGGCCGACTGCTCGGCGAGCGTGCCTTCGCGCAGCGCCGCGGCCAGCTCGCCGACCTCTTCCATGAGCCACATGAATGTGCCGTCGACGCCGCGGGCGACGTCTTTTTCGTGGTACATCCCGCGAATGAGCTGCTGCAGTTCGCGGAGTGAGACGTCGAGCGTCATGTCAGCGGGGCGGGGAGGAATCGAGAAAGGCGGCTGGAAACCTCCATTGTAGTGGGAAACCCGCGCCGGGCGAAACCGGCCGATGCTGTCGAACGGGGCCGATTAGTTATTCAACACGGAGGGTGGCATGGCCTCGGAGGTCCGCCGACGTGGCCATGTATTAACGATGGTTTTGCATGCCCACGCAGACGAGGGCATGGCACCCAGCGCCAGCGGACCCGCAGCTACTTGCTGGCGGCGAAGCGGAACGGCGGGGCGCCCGTGAGATCGGTGCTGAGGATCGTGGGGCACCAATACTTCTCGACGTGCTCCACGACCAAGTCGGTCCCGGCAAAATGGTCGACGTGGGGCGCCATTTCGTGGTTGTACATCGTGTCGGTGAGGTCGCGGACCAGCACGACGTTTTTCTCCATCTTCGCGAGCTGCCGGATGCCAAACGGGCGGCCGAGGACGCACATGTTTAAATGGACGCCGCAGATGAGCACGTTGTCGATGCGGCGCACGGCGAAGAGGTTGTACAGCTCCTGGCCGTTGTCGGTGATGGCGTCGCGATTGTCGTCGATGTCGATGGCGGCGATCTGCCGTTTCCAGGGACGCTGATTTTGCACTTCTCGGCGTCGTCGCAGCCCATGTCCCAATCGTCGATCGGCATCGGCGGTTCGCGCGGCTCGTCCGGGTAGTCCCAGGCGGTTCCCCAGCGCTGCTCATTCGACAATTCGATCGGCGGCTTGGCGTAGGGGGCTTCAATGGCGCTCCGGCGAGCGGGCGAGTCTTTGTAAAAGTCAACGCAGGTGCTGGGGCAATGCACCACGAGCACGCCAGCGTCGCGGGCCTTGGCGATGAATTCGTTCATGGCCCCGGCGAGCTCGACCACCCGACTGGCGGCGCCGCGACACCAGTGGTCGTCCCACATGTCGACGACGACCAAGGCGGTTCGCTGGGGATCCCACTGGACGGTTTTTTCGACTGACGCGAAATTGGCGGCGTCATCGGCCGGCGCCTGCAAGCGGCGCGTGTGAAGTTTCAGCATCGGGGATTTGTTGATATTCACAGCCCCGGCGACTGCGGCGATCGACGCGAGGGTCAGCGTGAGGACGAGGGGCTTCATGGCGCTAGTGTTGCCTGCGGCGGGTGGGGAGATAAGCTCAATGTAACAACTTTCCGGGGCTCGTGAGCGCCATGTCCGAGTTTATCACCGTCGCCCGCGTCGGCGCCATTCCCGAGGGGACCGGCGGCACATTCAAGGTCGGCGAGCGGCTCGTGGCGGTGTTCAACCGCGGCGGCCAGTACCACGCCATCGACGACATGTGCCCCCACATGGGCGGCTCGCTCGGCGCGGGTTCCATGGACGAAGAGGGCGTCGTGACGTGCCCCTGGCACGCCTGGCACTTCTCGGTGTGCGACGGCACGTGGTGCGACAACCCGCGAATCAAGATCGACGCCTTCGACGTGCGCGTCGTGGGGGATGAGATCCAGGTGAGCGTGGAGCCGCGCGTGCGCTGAATGACCAATGACAGCCCCAATGACCAATGAGGGGAACGGCGAAGCCGGTATTCTTAATTGGTCATTGGGGCTTGGTCATTGGGATTTGTCCGTCTCCGCCCACTTCGTTTCCACGGTCTGGTCGAGCTCTTGCTTCAGTTCCTCGCCTTGCGGGGAAGTGATCGTGAGCTGCACGCTGTGCTCGATGCGGGCGGACTGGAGGCGGCCCGCGGCGCGGTTGAACAGGATTTCGCCCGAAGACTTTTCGTCGGCGACTTCGATTTTCGCCGGGCCGCCGTCGAACTTCATGGTGAGCGTGGGTGAAAACGCTTCGCACGCCTGGCCGTCGACGTCCTTGGGGCCTTCGTACTTGTAGGTCGTTTCGGCCGTGAGCGTGCCAAACAGCGGACTGGCGGTGTCGAGCTTCATCGTCCACTCGGCGCCGTCGTCGAGCTTCTCGGGCAATTGGAGCGTCACGCTGCCGCGAGATCCTCGAGGCCCTTTTCCGTGGCCAGGTCGCCCATCACGTCCTTGCCCACCGATGTTGCAAGCGCCGTAACGAGCGCCTCGGGGGCCTCGACCGCGGTCACTTCGCCGCGGGCCGTCATGGTCACCTTGACCTCGCTTGCCGTGATCACCTTCACCAAGGGCGCGATCATGGCCGCGAAGCCCTGCGGCTCGGCCTTGTCGGCGGAGTCGAGCACCACGTCGGCCTCCTTCGGCGAGGCGAGCTTGAGCTGCAGGCGGTCAATCTTTTGGGTGAGCACCGCGGAGCCGTCGTTCTTGACTTGCTGCACGGTCCACGTCATGTCGACGACGTGGTTCATCTGGCGCACTTCGCGTCCGGCGTCGCCCAGGTCGAGCGACATCTTGCGCTCGGCCGACGTCTGGTAATGCAGCACTGCGCCGGGCGTGAATTTCCAGGCTAGCGGCTCAGCGGCGCGTGCCGCGGATACAGCGCCGAAGACGATGGCACAAATTAAAGCGGCGCGGTTGAAAGACTTTGACATAGTGCTTATTCCAAAAGTGATTAACCACAGAGGCACGGAGAACACGGAGGAAAGCAAAGAAATGGAACACGGATTTACGCGGATTAGACGGATCGGCGCAGATCTGATCCGCGCTGATCCGTCTAATCCGTGCTCATCCGCGTTCTATTCTTCCGTTGATTGATCAAGGCATGCATTTACAACTGTATCGACTCGCCCGGCGCGAGCACGATCGGCTCGGCGGCGGTGTGGCGTTTTACAGCGCTGGCCCAGGCGTTGGCGTCCTGCTCGATCTCCGGCCAGGTGTTGTAGTGGCAGGGGGCGACTCGCTTGGGAGCGAGAAATTTCACCGCTTCGATCGAATCCTCGGGCCCCATCGTAAACACGTCGCCGATCGGCAGCACGGCCAGGTCGAGGCCGCCGATGCCGATAAGCTTCATGTCGAGGAACAGGGCCGTGTCGCCGGCGAAGTAGATGCGCTTGCCGGCGGTCTCCAGGAGAATGCCGCAGGCGACGCCGCCATAGGAGCCGTCGGGCATGCTGGAGCTGTGATGGGCGGGCGAGAGCTTCACGCGGCCAAAGGGCAGCGTGCGGGCGCCGCCGGGGTTCATCGGCTTCACCCTGTCCTCGGCTACGCCCTGCTTTTTGATCCAGGAAGTAACTTCGAAGTTGGCGACCACCGTGGCGCCGGTGCGTTTGGCGATGGGCGCCGCGTCGGCCACGTGGTCGAAGTGGCCGTGCGTGAGCAGGATGAAGTCGGCCTCGACGGCGGCGGCTTTCACCGGCGCCTTGTCGTTGGCGTCGAGGAAGGGATCGACGACGAACTTGTGGCCGTCGGCTTCCAGCGTGAAGCAGGAATGGCTGAGCCAGGTGAGGGTGGCGGGCATGGTGTGCATTCACGGGGTGCTGGATGATTGGCCTTCATTAGACTTGGACGGTGTGGGTTACAATAGGGGTGGTTTACGCAAGTGCGCGGCAGCGGGACGCTGGCGCGCTAACGCGCTTGGGGCGCTCGGAGCGGGGCGAAATTTGGATGCGCGAACGACGGTGGTCATTTGTGGTCGGGCTGGTGCTGGGCGTCGCCCAGGCGTTTGGCGCGGACGCGGGGCCGCGACAAGTCGACGTCCCGCGGGTGACGGCGGCGGGCGTGCGAGTGCTCGACGGCAAGTACGTGCGCCTGCTTACCGACCTGCCGGCCAGTCCGGCGGTCGACGAACTGCCGCGCGTATTCGACGCGGCCGTGCCGCTGTGGGCTGAGTATTTTCACGTGCCCGACGCGCAAATAGCCGGCAAGCGCTGGTTGGCGTGCGTGGTGGCCAACCGCCAGCGGTTTGCCGCCCTGGGGTTAACCCCGACGGACAACCCCGATTTCATCAACGGTTACTCCCACGGCTGGGAGCTGTGGCTCGTCGACCAGCCGAGCGACTACTACCGCCGGCACCTCCTACTGCACGAGGGCACGCACGCCTTCATGCAAACGCAGCTCGGCGGCTGCGGCCCCGCGTGGTACATGGAGGGCGTGGCGGAGCTATTGGGCACGCACGAGTGGCGCGATGGCCGACTTAAGATGGGGATATTTCCCCAGGATAAGAAAGATGTGCCGATGTGGGGCCGCATTAAGCTCGTGCGCGAGGCGGTGGCGGCGGGCACGCCATGGTCGCTGGATAAGGTGCTGGAGACGGACAATAGCCATGAGATGTCGACCGAGCAATATGCGTGGGCGTGGGCGCTGGCGGCGATGCTGGACGGCGATCCGAGGTATCGCGAAGGATTTCGAAAGCTTAGCGAGGAGATTCCCCGCAAATCGGACTTCACTGGGATGTTTAGAACCCTCACGACGTCGAAGTGGGGAGTGCTCAACTGGGAGTGGCAGACATTCATTTCGCAGTTGAATTACGGCGGTTACGACTTTGAGCGGATGGCGATCGTGTATGCAAATCCTGATGTCTCCAAGGGGGGAAAAGCAACTCGGATTCGCGCGGATCGCGGATGGCAGGCGATCGAATACGGATTCAAGGCCGGCCAGACATACCATTTGACAGCGAGCGGCCGGTACCAGATTGCGGGGGCGCCGAGCCGTGGCCGTGCGAGCCCGGCGGCGTGACGATTGAGTATTACGACGGCCGGCCGCTCGGAGCGCTCTTGGGGGCCATGATTTCATCAACCGACGGAGCGGGCGAAGGCGACCCGTCGTTCATTAGGCCCATGCTGATCGGCTTGGAGGCGACGTTTACGCCGAAGCATGACGGGCAGCTATTTGTGCGCGTCAACGAATCGCCGAACAAACTCGGCGACAATGCGGGCGAGTTGTCGGTGAATGTTGAAAGGGCGCCACGTTAGGCGGTCGCCGTATCACGGCAACTGAAGCGCCGCCTTCAAACAACGATCGATTTTAGTTTGCTGGGAAGGCGATAGCCGACCAATGGTGCGCAAGATATCCTGCTGCGCTACAGTGAACAGATTCGCGCACTTCACCGCCGAGGGGCCGTGAACGCCGGTCGCCTGGCCCTCCGGGGTCGCAGGATCGAGTAACAGTTACGTTGGCTCGTTGGCGTGTCGGACGTTTCCAGTAATCATCGCCAAAATCGTGTTGGCGAGCCGCTGGTTATCGCGATCGTTCTGAACTACGAGTGCGGGCCGATTCTTGCCCCGTCGCCCGTCCACATAGGGAAACTGAACAATGACGACGTCGCCTCGCTTCATTGATAGCTGTCGAGCAGCGGGTCGTGGGCATCGTCTTCGGCCATCACCGCGTCGACAAGCGGATACAGTTCTCGAGGATCGATTCCGCTCGTGTGCGCCGTTACGCGCCCGAAACTGATCGGCCGACAGCACGTAATAGAGACTGTTGGTCGACGCATCGACCAATTCGACGGGCGTGCCGGAGTCGAGAGCCTGCTTCAAATTAGCATCAAGGTTGGCGCGGGTCATATCACCATTTTACGACAAATCTACCAATACACAAACCGCAGGAACACTTCCCGCTCTTTCGGCGCCAGGGCCTCAACGTCGGGGACGAGAAACCGGTTGTCGTCGAGGTCGACGAGGATTTTGCCGCGCTCGCCGAAGTCCTGGACCTGGCTCTGGCTCCAGCGCATGGTGAATTTCCGCGGCCCGTGGGGGGTGCGAACGGCGAGCGTGAGATAGCCGAGCTCAAGGCGCACGTCGTCGACGCCGTCGATGGTCTGCAGGTAGTAGCGTCGGGCCAGCGCGTCGCCCACCAGTTGCTGGGCCTCGGCGGGCCACTGGTCGAGATGGCGGAGGATGCCGAGCTCCTGCTCTTCGCCTTTGCGGTTCCAGATGCGGAGGCTGATATAATCGCCGGGATTGGTGGCGGGAAACAGGTTCACGGCGAAGACGCCGCGGTAGGTAACTGCTCCGTTCCCCTCCCCTGAACGGGGAGGGGTTAGGGGAGGGGTGATGCGCGAGTGTGCGTGACCATTGGTGGCGCTGTCCCCCCTCCCCAACCCTCCCCGCCGAGGGGAGGGGGCCGGAGGATTTATGGTGAGCTCCATCGTGCCGCGGGGGCCGGCGTGGATGTGGGCGTCGGCGGGGGTGAGCCAGTGCGGTCTGAAGTCGGGCTCAGGCGCGGCGACTGCTGAAGGGGCCTCACCGGCGTCGTGTTCGGCGGCGTGCTGGAGAATTGCGTCGACGCTGGCGCCGCGGGAGACGGTGGTTTGCAGCTTGACCAGCCTGGCGTACTGACCGTCGACGGCCAGCAGCTCGGCGTGCGTGCCCTGCTCGATGAGCTGGCCGCGGTCGAAGACGATGATGCGGTGGGCGTCGCGCAGCGTCGACAGGCGATGGGCGATGGCGATCGTGGTGCGGCCCTTGGTGAGGGCCCGCAGCGCCTGTTGGATGGCCTGTTCGCTCTCGGCGTCGACGTTGCTCGTGGCTTCGTCGAGCACCAGGATCGGCGGGTCGTAGAGGATCGCCCGGGCGATCGAGAGCCGCTGGCGCTCGCCGCCGGAGAGGCCGGCGCCGCGCTCGCCGAGCCAGGTGTCGTAGCCCAGCGGGGAGTTCAGGATGAAATCGTGGGCCTGGGCCGCCTTGGCCGCGGTGATCGCTTGCTCCTGAGAGCTGGTCGGCAGGCCGTACACCAGGTTGTCCCAAATCGTGCCGCGAAACAGGAACGGCTCCTGCAGCACCACGCCGATGTGCCCGCGCAGTTGCCGGGCGGCGAAACGTGCGCACGTCGACGCCGTCGACCAGCACGCGACCTTCGCCGACGTCGTAGAACCGGCACAGCAGGTTCACGAGCGTGGTCTTGCCGCTGCCGCTCTTGCCGACGATGCCCACCGTCTCGCCGGGCTTGATCTCGAAGTCGACGTCGCGGAGCACCGGCTGGTGCCGCTCGTAGCCGAAGGACACGTGCTCGAACTTGATCCGTCCCTCGACCTGCGGCACGTCGACTGGCGCCGCGGGGTCGGTGGCTTCGACCGGCGTGTCGAGGAGTTCGAACACGCGCTGGCAGCCGGTGAGGAAGTTGGTCAGCCAGGTGGTGAACTGCGACAGCGTGGCCAGCGGCGTGTAGAACATGGCCAGATAGGCGAGGAAGGCCATGAGCGCCCCGAGCGTCATCTTGCCGTCGAGCACCTCGCGCCCGCCGACGTACCACACGATGAGGCCGCCGAGGCTGAAGATGAGCGCCATCGACGCCGAGAAGGCCGCGGTCGAGTAATCGACGTTCATCCGGCACTCGCGCAGGTAGCCGCTGATGCGGTTGAACCGCGTGTACTCGCGGTCTTCCTGGGCAAAGGCCTTCACCACGCGCATGCCCGAGAGCATGCCGGTGAGCATGCCGGCTTGCTTCGAGCTGGAATCCCAGAAGCGGTAGTGCTTGGGGTGCACGCGCTTCCAGAAGAACCAACTGCCGGCGATCACCAGCGGCGCCGGGATGAGCGTGTAGACGGCCAGCTTGGGGTTGAGGGTGAACAGCATCGCGCCCACGGCGGTCACCTGCACGAGCTGCAGCAGGAAGCCGCCGGTGACTTGCTGCAGCAGGCTCTGGATCACCTCGCTGTCGTACGCCACGCGGCTGGTGATCGCGCCGACCTGGTGCTTGTCGTAATACCCCAGGCCGAGCGCGTGGAGCTTGTCGACCAGTTTGGCGCGCAGGTCGAAGGTGAGTGCAACGCCGACGCGGGTGGCCAGCCGGCCTTTGACGAAGTTCACGACGCTGAGCACGACGCGCGTCGTGGCCAGGGCCATCACGATCGCCAGCAGAGCCGTGGTGAGGGAGCGGGGGTCGGGGATGGCCTGGCCGTCCTTGAGAATGTGGTCGACCAAATATTGCTGCAGCTTCGGGGGCGCCAGCTCCGCGGCGACCGCCACGAGCATCAGGCCGCACATCACGGCCGCGTAGGCACGGTAGGGCCACAGCATCTGCCCCAAGCGCGCGAGGATTTTCTTGCGCGGAATGCACCGCGGGCAAGCTTCGCCCGCTACCGGCAGGCGCTGGCCGCAGATTTGGCAGTGCGTGGTTTGAGAGCTTGCTTCCGCATCGAGCTTCAGTTCGCCGGTGGTGCGAAGATCTTCCAGATATCGCGCGACGCGGTGGAAGCGGTCGGCCTCGGCGTTGGTGTAGCGGGCCAGGTCGACCCATTGGTCGTCGACGTACGCCTGGAGAAATCCCGAGCCGATGGCGCCCTGCGTGCGAAACTCCTCGACCTCGCTCACGGCCACGTGCGCCGCCACGCGCGGCCGGTCGCCGTCGGCCACCGCGGCCACGTTGTCGCAGTTGGCAACTAGCCAGTGGCGCCGGGGCTGGCCAGAAAGGGAAAGGTCGGTCGTGGTCGACAACAAGACGGGGACGCCGTTGAGCCCGCAGTCATCAAGCTCCTTGGCAATGGCACTCGGCAATTCTTCCTTAAGCATGGCGGCGTTGAGTCAACTCTCAGGGGCAATGGGGACATGAAGAATCCACTCGGGGAGGCGCGCGGCGGCGCTATCGAGCAGTTCGGCAGGGGCGACGGCTTCTTGCCGTGCACGCTCACACGTCGAATCTGTTCGACTCTTCGACGCGGCGGCCAAGAGTATCAAATCGGCGGCGTGCCAGCCATCGCAGTCAAGAAGTGCCACAAACGCCCAGAAACAGCGGCGTCAGACCGGGGGAGCTTGTCTATGCGGGACGTAGGATTATAGGCGCGCGGCGCCGCCGGACTAGTGGTTGATGCCGTGGCGGGTGGCACGCCCGGAGTCTTCGACGGGCGTGGTTGCGCCACAAGGCGTTCTGCCAACTTCTCCACGCCCTTCGGCGGACCTCAGGGCGTGCCACCCAGTCGCCGAGCGCCGATTGACACTCTTTCGTTGTGCTTTGACAATAACAACTCACGCGGCGACAACCGCTTGCGAATTGAAGCCGGACCAGGGCGACGCATGACCAACTTCCTTGCCGAGAACGATCCCGAGGTGTGGGCCGCCGTCGCCGGCGAAATCCAGCGGCAGCAGGACGGCCTGGAGATGATCGCCAGCGAGAACTACACCAGCCCCGCGGTGATGCAGGCTGCCGGCAGCGTGCTGACCAACAAATACGCCGAAGGCTATCCCGGCAAGCGGTACTACGGCGGGTGCGAGTACGTCGACGTCGTCGAGCAACTGGCCATCGACCGGGCGAAGGAGCTCTTTGGGGCCGAGTTTGCCAACGTGCAGCCGCACGCCGGCTCGCAGGCCAACACGGCCGTGTATCTCGCGGCGCTGGAGCCAGGCGACACGGTGCTCGGGCTCGACCTGGCCCACGGCGGACACTTAAGCCACGGCATGCGGCTGAACATTTCGGGCATGCTGTACCACTTCATCAGCTACGGGGTGTGCGAGGACACGCACCTGTTGGACTTCGACCAGATCGCGCGGCTGGCCCGCGAGCACAAGCCCAAGCTCATCGTCGCGGGCGCCAGCGCGTATCCGCGGAAGATTCCGCACGGAAAGTTCGCGGAGATCGCTCGCGAGGTGGGCGCCAAGCTGATGGTCGACATGGCCCATTACGCCGGCCTGGTGGCCGCGAAGCTGCACGACGACCCCGTGCCCGTGGCCGACTATGTGACCACCACCACGCACAAGACGCTCCGCGGCCCGCGGGCTGGGCTCATTCTGTGCAAGGAGCAGTACGGCAAGACCGTTAATAGCCGCGTGTTCCCCGGCATCCAGGGCGGGCCGTTGATGCACATCATCGCCGGGAAGGCCGTGTGCTTCGGCGAAGCGATGAGGCCCGAGTTCCACAGCTACGCCCAGCGCATCATCGACAATGCCCGCACGCTGGCCGACACGCTGGCCGCGGGCGGGCTGCGGCTGGTGAGCGGCGGGACGGACAACCACTTGATGCTCGTCGACGTGACGCCGCTGGGCATCAGCGGCAAGCAGGCCGAGACGGTGCTCGACGCCTGCGGCATCACCGTCAACAAAAACATGATTCCCTACGACACGCGCAAGCCGATGGACCCCTCGGGCATCCGCGTCGGCACGCCGGCGCTCACCACCCGCGGCATGGGTCTCGACGAGATGCGCACCATCGGCCGCTGGATGCTCGAAGCCCTTCAGGCCGCCGACGACGCCGCGGTACACGAGCGCCTGCGCGGCCAGGTGCGCGAGTTGTGCCACGACTTCCCGGCGCCGGCGGCGGCGATGGAGGCGGCAGATGTTTAGGCGTCGCTGAATGGAAAGGATAACAGGATGAGGAGGATTGACTGGATAGGAATCGGATTAAGCACTAAGACACAAAGACACGAAGTTCAGAGCGATTTTTTTGTCCTCTGTTTTTTCTTTTCTTTTTTCCGTCCTTCGTGCCTTCGTCTCTTTGTGGTTAATCTCCCCTCCGTCATCCTGTAAATCCTGCCAATCCTGTTATCCTATCAATTCAGTGGGCCATTAGGACCGTTCGATATGAGCAACAAGACCCGCGATCGCGTGCTGATTGCCGACGACAACGAGGCGAACGTCGAGCTGTTGGAAGCGTACCTCAGCGATATGGACGTCGACACCGCCGTCGCGGTCGACGGGCAGGACACGCTCGACAAGGCCGCGTCGTTCGATCCGCACCTCATCCTACTCGACATCATGATGCCGAAGCTCAGCGGCTTCGAGGTGTGCCAGAAGCTCAAGTCCGATCCGAAGACCAAGCGGATCATGATCCTGATGGTCACCGCGCTGAACGAGCACGGCGACATGGAACGGGCCGTCGAATCGGGCACGGACGACTTTCTCTCCAAGCCGGTGAACAAAGAGGCGCTGGTAAAGCGCGTTGAAAACATGCTCAAGCTCCGCACCGTCACCGACGAGCTGGAGCGCCTGCGGCAGTACATCGAGAAGATGGAAGCCGAGCGATAGAGAGCGCGGCGTAATGCCCGTCGTAGCCGCCGGCGGAAGCCGGCGGATGCAGACCGCCGGCTTCCGCCGGCTAGCATGTTCTCGCCGGCGCGACGTATCCGCCACCTCTTGAATTAGCGGTTCCCGCGCCGTCCGCTATAATTCAGGCGTCAATCGTGCTTGGATTTACAGCCCTCGAGCCGAACGCATGCGACGCTTCCTCTTCACACTTGTCGGCCTGAGCCTGGCGCTGCCCGCGCTGGCCGCGGCGCCAGATCGGAAGTCTTCAGACCGCGACGGCCTCACGCCCGTCGAGCGGCTGATCGCCGATCTGGGCAGCGACCAATTCGCTGAGCGCCGGCGGGCCGAGGAGCAGCTACTGCGGCTCGGCCCCGAGGCGTTCGACGAGCTCAAGCAGGCCGAGAGCAATCCCGACCTCGAGATTGCCGAGCGGGTGAAGTACATCGTGCAGCGGATGCGCGTGCAGTGGATTCGTCCCGACGACCCCGCGGAGGTGCGTCGCACGCTGGCCCGCTATGGCGACCTGTCCGATGCGGAGAAGCGACAGCGCATCGGGCGATTGGCCGGGCTCAAGGACGGCGTCGGCCTGCCGGCGATGTGTCGCATTGCACGGTTCGAACCCGCGCCTCTGGTGGCGCGGCGTGCGGCGCTGGCCGTGCTGCGGCTCAAAACCGATCCCGCCGAGCAACTGTCCCACGCGGCGGTCTGCCTGCAGGAACTTGGCGCCAGCCAACGGGCCCCCGTCGAGTGGATTCAACTTCACTTTCGCGAGTTGACGGCGCCGCAGGAAACCATTGGCCCGTGGCGCGAGGCCAACCAGGCCGAGGCGGCCCTACTTTCCGGCAGTTCGGCGGAGACTGCATTCTCGGTCGTGCGCGAGCTGGAGCAGCGGCAGCTCGACCGCTGCCGCGAGTTGAAACTCCGCGACGACGCCGTCGACGCGCTCGCAGCGATTACGGCGCTCATCGAGGAACAATGGGCGCGCACGCACGATCCGCAGTTCCGCGGCGAGGGGTCCGACACGCTGATAGACCTCGTGAGGTGGGGCGTCGACTACCGCGAAGACAACGCCCGCGTCGCGGCCCTGGCGTGGTCGCTCGCCTGGATCATTCGCAGTCACGAGTGGGATGTGCTCGCACCGTGGGAAGACCGCTACGGCCAGGAGCTGACCAAGAGCCGCAAGCTGCTCTACTTTCTCGCCGCCGCCGATTCCCGTGCCGGCCGCGCCGATCGGGCCAAGGAGCTGGCCCAGCGCGCTTTCGATCTTCAGGCCGACGACGACCCGCAGCGCGTGGCCTTGGCCGAGAACGTGGCCGACTTGGGGTTCGTTGAGTGGGCCGAGCGGGAATATCGCCGGGCGATCAAGAATTTCCCCGTGCTCAGCCCGTCCTCGATGGACGCCCGCAGCAGCCTGGCCGTGTGGCTGCACGACCGCGAGGACTACCGGGGCGCCACGGACTTGCTGGCCGAGTTCTGCGACGCGATGTCCGCCGATCGCGCCGCCCGGAACCGGCTGATCACCGAGCTCAACGAGCAGCGCCGCGCTGGGCGGGCGCTCGTCACGGGCGTCGAGGCGCGGCGCGATTTCTATCAGGCATGCTACGAGCAGTCGCAGGGCCGGTTCGAGGAGCAGCGCAAGCATCTGGAAACTGCCGCGGCGATCTTCGACAAGGATCCCGACGTGCTCATCGCCATGTACCGGCTCGAGGGCGCCGACGAGGACTTCCGCGCCAAGACGCGGCAACGCATCCGCCAGACCAGCGCCTATCAGCTTCGGCTCATCGCCCAGGAACCCGACGACCCTACGCTGTACAACCAATGGGCATGGCTGATCGCCAACACCGAAGGCGACCAGGCCAAGGCCGTCGAGTTTTCGCGGCGGTCGCTGGAACTGGCGCCCGATGAGCCGAGCTATCTGGACACGCTGGGGCGCTGCTACTTCGCCGTGGGCGATCTCGAGAACGCAATCAAAAACCAGCGCCGCGCCGTGGAACTCGCGCCGCAGTACCATGTGATGAAGCGGCAGCTGAAGCAGTTCGAAGACGCGCTGGCGGCGAAGGCTAAATGATTGGCCGCCGAAAGCATTTAGCCCCCGGTCAGTGACCGGGGGCTAAATTGACTCGAAGCGAAAGAACGCCCATGCACCGATTGAAAGTCGCTGGCGTCGAGTTGGCTTACGAGGATCGTGGGCGCGGGCCGGTGGTCGTGTTGGTGCATGGCTTTCCGCTGGACCATGAAATGTGGGCGGCGCAGATCGACGAGCTGAGCCACGAGTTTCGCGTGATCGCGCCGGACTTGCGCGGGTTTGGTGAGTCGACGCTGGCGGCGGGCGACGTCGACGAAGGCGTCGGCATGGAGCGGTACGCCGGCGACGTCGTCGGTTTGCTCGATGCACTGGGCATTGACGAACCGGTCGTCCTTGCCGGATTTTCCATGGCCGGGTATGCGGCCTGGCAGATCGCGCTGCGACACTCAAAACGGCTGCGCGGGCTGGCGCTGTGCGACACGCGGCGCCGTCGCCGACACGGACGAAGCGCGGGCCGGCCGCATGAAGATGGCGGAGGCCGTGCTCGCCGCGGGCGACGCCTCGCCGGCTCTGGGCATGCTCGCCAAGCTCCTGGCCCCGGCGACCCAACAGTCGCGGCCGGAGGTCGTCGCGCAGGTCCGCGCGATGATCGAACGGCAATCCCCGCAGGCGATCGCGGCCGCTCAGCGCGGCATGGCCCGCCGCGAGGACGTCCGCAGTCGACTCGCCCAGATCAAGATTCCCTGCCTGGGTCTGGTCGGCGTCGATGATGCCATCAGCCCGCCGGCCGAAATGAAAGAAATCGTCGCCGCGCTGCCCCAGGCTAGTCTGGTCGAAATCCCCAACGCGGGCCACATGACCGCGGTCGAAAACTCCGCGGCGGTCACCAATGCGTTACGCGATTTCGCTCAATCGCTGGGGGTTTAAGAGAACCACGAAGACACAAAGGCACGAAGGAAGAGAGGAAGCTTTTCCTGTCCGATCTTCGTGCCTTCGTGTCTTTGTGGTTAATCCCCTCCGTCGCTACGAACCAAGGCGATACCACGACTGGATCTTGAGCACCGCGCGGTCGTCGGGGAAGGTGTGGAACGCCTGCACGCAGAGGGTCTTGTCGCGGGAGTCGACGTTGACGTAGCTCAGGGCGCCCATTTCCAGGCGGCCGCCGGGCTCGAATTGTTGCAGCATCCCCTGCCGCGTGGCGTGAAGCGTGAGCTCGCGCTGGTAGCCGGCGAACTTCTCCACGTCGGCCGGCTCGAGCGCAAACCGCATCTCGAACGTGATTCCCGGGCGAATCTCCAGCCGGTCGGCCCGCTCGCCCTTGAGGCGGTACGACATCAGCCGCCGCAACTGCGGCAACGGCTGGTGGGCGCCGGCCGACACTTCGGTGAGCGTCAGGCCGCCGTACTGCCACGTCACCAGGTGGCCCACGCTGGTGATCTCGATGGTGGCCTTGTACTCGCCGCGCTCGACGGTGCGCGACTGGTAAATATCGAACAGCTCCGGATGCAGCGAGCGTCCGTAAAGCTGGTAGGTCAGTTCCGCGATCTTGGGTCGAACGGAAATCACAGTCATGCTCTTATCGTGATGCCAGGTAAATCCAGTTTAGTCCGAAACGACGTCGCCGTGTATTTCGCAACGCACTGTGCGTCGGCCGGAGTCGATTATACTTTCGCGTTCAAGCGCCAACAAATGGCGATTCGATCGACAAGATTTTGTGCGCATTTTTGTGCTTGACAAATCCGCAACCGCAAGTCGATGCGAACGCCTGAAGGCTACGGCGGCGCCTACGCGATGCTAGCAGGAGCAAGATTCGCGGCTGCACCGGCTAGCGCAAGCCCGGCGAGGCCGCATATTGGCATGGCATGGGCGCGGCAGATTAGCCTACGATTCGCAGCGCTATCGTCATCTGCGCAAGCTTGCGCCGCCGTCGCTGCTGGCCGCTCAAATCGCGCTCTCGCAACCGCTCGTCAGGAGGACTGGCCGTGAGTTCCCTTCGCCCGTTGGCCACGATCACGCTGCTGGCCGCCGTCGGCGTGTTTCTGTACATGAAGATCAACGAGACCGAGCCGGAGCTGCCGCCAGGGGTGAGCGAATGGTCGCCCGACGCCCTGGAGATCGGCGACGGCGGCGACACGCTGGCCGCGTCGCCTGCGGCGCAGCCGCCGACCGTGACGATCGACTCGCCGGCCGTGGCCGCGTCGAGTGCGCCGACGACGGCCGCCGAGGCGCCGTCCGACGGGGCGCCGCCGTGGACGCCCGGTCCCTTGGCGATCACAGAACCCGCCGCTCCCGACGCCGCTCCCGACGCGTCGTCTGCTGCAACTCCGGCTGAGAAGTCGACCGACGAATCTTCGTCCGAATCTTCGACGATCGCGCGGAGTGCGGAACCGCCGGCAACTCCTGAGATGCCGCCCCTGCCGAGCGCGACGACGACGAGCCCGGCGCCGACTAACCCGTCCGCTACGGCGTCGACGACAACGCCGGCGGCGCCCGCCGGCACACCGTCGGCTGCGGAAGAGGCGGCGGCAGCGGCTGCAGTCGCCGCGGCGCCCGCGGCAGCAGCCATCGCGAACGAGGCAATGCAAGATTCGACGCCGTCGGCGGCCGCAGCCACGACGCCGCCAGCCGACGCCACGACGCCAACGCCCACGACAAACGCCCCCGCACAATCGTCGATGTTCGCCGCTGCGCGGATGGCCGTGCAGGGCGCCCTCGACCGCGGGGAGCTCGCCCAGGCTTTGCTGCTGCTCTCGGACTGGTACGACGATCCCTCGCTGACGCCTGCTGAGTCCAAGGAAGTCGAAGGCTCTGCTCAGCCAGTTGGCGGGCAGCGTGATTTACGAAGGCCCGCCGGCTCACCGGCTGGAGAAGGCCTACATCGTCCAGGCGGGCGAGACGCTCGAAACCATCGCCGCCAAGTACGACGTGCCGTGGCAACTGTTGGCCAAGATCAACGGCATCGCCCAGCCCAACGCGCTCCAGCCCGGGCAGGAATTGAAGGTGGTGCGCGGGCCGTTCTCGGCGCTTGTCGACCTGAGCGAACGGCGGATGACGCTGATGCTCGACCGCCGATACGCGGGCCAGTTTGCCGTCGAGCTCGATCCCGACGACTTCGATCGAGGAAGGCCAGTGGAAGGTCGATCAGAAGCTGCTCACGCCCGCCGCCGCGGGCCTGTACGGCCGTCGACGCAAGGATCGGAAGATCGCAGCCTGCTGTTGGCCAGCCTGACCAATCCCAGCGGCCCGCCGGCCGTCGTCCGCGGCCCCGGCGCCGCCGACCCGGTCACCGCCGAGCCTAAAGGCCGCGTCATCCGCCTCAAGGGAGCCGACGTGAACGACGTCTACGACATCCTGTCAGAAGGTTCGCGAGTGACGATCCGACGGTAGACGAATGTGAGATGTGTGACGGCGGATGTGAGATGTGTGATGTGAGATGTATGATGTCAGCTCGCGTGAGGTCGCTCGACTCATCGGACAATCATCAATCACACATCAAACATTTCCTCCCCATGTACGACCGGCAGGCCCTCGTCGAGCTGATCCGCGCAAAGTCGCTCGGCCTTCGGCGACTTCACGCTGGCCTCGGGCAAGAAGGCGAGCTTTTACCTCGACTGTCGCAAGGTGACGCTCGATTCGCGCGGCACGCCGCTCATCGGCGCCGGCATGCTCGAAGCTGCTGCGCACGGACATGCCGCCGCTTGTCGGGGGCATGGCGATCGGCGCCGACCCGATCACCGCCGCCATCCTCACCGTCGCGGGCCTGCGGGGCATCGACCTGCGGGGCGTCATGGTTCGCAAGGAAGCCAAGCAACACGGCACGGGCAAGTTCGTCGAAGGGCCCGTTTGCTGCCGGCGAGGAAGTGGCGATCGTCGAAGACGTGGTGACCACTGGCGGGTCCTCGCTCTTGGCGATCGAGCGGTGCGAAGCCGTGGGCCTCAAAGTGCGGCGCGTGCTGGCGATCGTCGACCGCCTCGAAGGCGGCCGCGAGGCGTTTGCGGCGCGGGGGTATGAGCTGACGACGTTGTGCACAGTCGCGGACTTGGGAGTGGGCAGTGGCCAGTAGGCAGTGGGCAGTTAGGACCCGATTAGACAATTGCACAACGCCGCGCCCTTCATCCTCTCCTTCCTTACTGCCCGCCGCCCACCGCCCACTGCCCACTTCTCGCCATGGAAACCTCCCTTCACCGCCAACTGAAGGCCCACTACGCCGGCGACGACGGCGTGGTGGAAGTTGTGTGCGACGGCTACCGGATAGACGCGGTGCGCGGCGGCGAGCTGATCGAAATCCAGCACGGCTCGCTGGCGGCCATCCGCGACAAGGTGCGAAAGCTTCTGCGCCGCCACCGCGTGCGGCTGGTGAAGCCGATCGTCGCCAACAAGGTGCTGGTAAAGCTGGCGAGCGCGGCGGCGCCGAGCTCGAGCCGGCGCCGCAGCCCGAAGCGCGGGACGGTGCTCGACATGTTCGACGAGCTGGTCTACTTCACGCGTGTGTTTCCCCACGAGCGCCTCGTGCTGGAGGTCGCTGCTGGTCGACGTCGAGGAGCGGCGCTACCCGGGCCACGGCAAGCGTCGACGCCGTGGGCGGCGCGACTTTCAAATCGAAGACCAGCTCCTGGTGCGCGTCGTCGAGTCGCACACGTTTGCCACTACCGACTGCCTCCGGCGGCTGTTGCCGCGGCGGCTGCCACGGCAGTTTCACACGGGCCATTTGGCCGAGCGGCTCAAGACGCCGCGGTGGATCGCGCAGCGCATCGCGTACTGCCTGCGCGAAATGGGCGCCGTCGAAGTCGTCGGCAAACAGGGCAACGCATTCTTATACGCCTTGCCGCCGCGTCGCGCCGCGTGAGCCGTGCGGAGTCGCTGCGGAGTCGCACAGTCATTTAGCCCCCGGTCACTGACCGGGGGCTAATTGCGGCAAGCAGCGTGGACGCGGGCGACGCTCTTGCGGCCCGCAGCGGCACGGCTTAACTTGTTGGTTTCCTCCGCGCGTCTTTGTGCCGACCAACTACCATTGCCGCCCGCGCGGATAGGGTCCCGTCATGAGCGATTCAAGTGCACCCGTCGGCATAGCGCCGGTACGCAAGCTCACGGGCGTGCAGATCGTCGGCACGGGCAGCTTCCTGCCCGACAATGTCGTGACCAACGAGGACCTCGCTTCGCTGGGCTGCGACGCCGACTGGATCGTCCAGCGCACCGGCATTCGCGAGCGCCGGCACTGCCCGCCGCACATGACCACCAGCGACATGGCTGTCGCCGCGGCCGAGCGCTGCCTCGCATGGCCGACGGGCAGCAAACCGCAAGACATGGACCTGGTGATCCTGGGCACGTTCACGCCTGATCGGCTGCTCCCCGCCACGGCGACGACGGTGCAGCATCGGCTCGGGCTCAAGTGCGGAGCGATGGACGTCTCGGCGGCGTGCTCAGGATTCACTTACGCCCTGATGACTGCGCGTGCAGTTCGTGGCCACCGGCGTGCAGCCAGCGGGCGCTGGTGATCGGCGCCGACGCGAACTCACGCGTCGTCGACCCGGGCGACGTCAAGACGTACCCGTTGTTCGGCGACGGCGCCGGCGCCGTGCTCGTGGCGCCGGGCAGCCCCGAGCAAGGGGCCTTGGCCTACACGCTGGGCGCCGACGGCGGCGGCGCCAACCTGCTGTGCCGACCCGCCGGCGGCGCCGAACGACCCTTTTGCTCCGCGGCACAACAGGACGGCTCGTGGTACATGCAGATGGACGGCAGGCCGGTGTTCAAGTGGGCCGTGCGCCTGGTCAACGAGTCGTCGCGGCAAGTGCTCGACGCCGCGGGCCTCGACGCCGAGCAGATCAACTGCTGGCTTCTGCACCAGGCCAACGTGCGCATCCTCGACGCGGCGATCGAGGCCCTGGGCATCAGCCGCGAGCGCGTCGTCATGCACATGGACCGCTACGGCAACACCTCGGCGGGCAGCATCCCGATTGCGCTGGACGAAACCCTGCGCCGCGGCGGCATCCGCCGCGGCGAACCACCTGCTGATGTCGCGGCTTCGGCGCCGGCCTCGACGTGGGGAACCATCGCCTGGCGGTGGTGACGCGTCGTTCAGGATTTTTTCACCACGTCGACACGCCGGGCACGACGAAGGCGGAGTTGCTGGTCGAACTGACGGGATAACAGGATGGGCGGGATCTAAAGGATTGGGAGTAGGGATTAACCACGAAGACACGAAGGCACAAAGGTCGGACAAGGAATGAGAAGGAGATTTTAGAACACCGATAATCGCTAATCTGTGCTAATCCGGATTAGCGAAGATTACTGCTTATCAGTGTTCCAAATTGCATATCTTCTTCGTGCCTTTGTGCCTTCGTGGTTAATCTCCTCCGCAATTCCGTCGTGCCCGTCGTGTCGTCGTGGTTAATTTGATCGGATGCAATCATGTCGACGACCAAGACGCCAAAATCCAAGTCTGCTCGCGCCAAGACGCTGCCGCCGCGGGCGAAGGTGAAGACGGAAGACACGTGGAATCTCGCCACGCTGTTCGCGAGCGACGCCGAGTGGGAAACGGCGTTCGAGAAGTGGAAGAAGCAAATTCCCCGCTTCGCCAAATTCAAGGGCACGCTGGCCGAGGGCGCCCGCGAACTTGCGGCTTGCCTGGAGTTCGACGAAAAGTTCGACCGCGCCGCGGAGCGGCTCGGCGTCTATGCGTATCTGAAGGCGGCCGAGGATCAGGCCAACAGCGACTACCAGCGGATGCGCGGCCGCGTGCAGCATGCCGCCAGCGAGGCGGCGCAGGCGGCCAGCTATATCCGCCCGGAAATCCTGGCGATTCCCGAGCGGAAGTTCCGTGAATTTCTCGCCGCCAAGGAGCTGGCCCACTACCGGCTGCAGTTGGAGCGACTGCTGCGCTACAAGCCCCACACGCTCTCCGACGCCGAAGAGCACCTGCTGGCCATGCAAGCGAAAATGGCGGACGCCTCCAATCACATTTTCCGCCAGCTTAACGACGCGGATCTCAAATTCGGCATGGTCGAGAACGAGCGCGGCGAGCAGATCGAGCTGTCGCACTCGTCGTTCTCCGCGCTGCTCCACGCCCCCAATCGCAAGGTGCGGCAAAACGCCTTTCACCAGTACTACGGCGTGTTCGCCGCCCACGAGAACACGCTGGCCGCCACGCTGAGCGGCTCGGTCCAGCGCGACGTGTACTACGCCAAGGCCCGCGGGTACGAAAGCGCGCGGGCCGCGGCGTTGTTCCCCGACAACGTGCCAGTCGCGGTGTACGACAACCTGATCGCCGAAGTGCGGCGGCGGCTGCCGGCGCTGTACCGCTACTTCGACCTGCGGCGGCGCAAGATGAAGCTGAAGGACATCCACCACTACGACACCTACGTGCCGATCCTCAGCGAGCTCGACCAGAAACGCACCTGGAAGCAGGCGGTCGACGCGGTGCTGGAGTCGCTCGCCCCGCTGGGCGGCGAGTACGGCCGCGTGCTCGCCGAGGGGCTGTCGACGGCACGCTGGTGCGACCGCTATCCCAACCGCGGCAAGCAAAGCGGCGCCTTCAGCTCGGGCAGCTTCGACGGCGCTCCGTACATCCTGATGAACTACCAGCCCACGGTGCTCGACCACGTGTTCACGCTCGCCCACGAAGCGGGGCACTCGATGCACAGCTACTTCTCCGCGAAGACACAGCCGTTTCTGTACTACGACTACGTGATTTTCGTGGCCGAGGTGGCCAGCACGTTCAACGAGCAGCTCCTCAGCCGCCGGCTGATGGACCAGGCCGCGAGCGACGCCGAGCGGGCCTACCTCGTCAACCGCGACATCGACGCCATCCGCGGCACGATCATCCGGCAAACCATGTTCGCCGAGTTCGAGAAGATCATTCACGAGCTGGCTGAGGCGGGCGAGCCGCTCACCGTCGAGTGCTTCAAGAGCGAGTACCACAAGCTGCTCACGGCGTATTTCGGCCCCGACTTCACGATCGACGACGAGCTGAAGCTGGAGTGCTTCCGCATCCCGCACTTCTATCGGGCGTTTTATGTGTACAAATACGCCACGGGCCTGTCGGCGGCGATCGCGCTGAGCGATCGCGTGCTCGGCGGCGGCAAGGCAGAGCTCAACGACTACTTGTCGTTCCTCAAGGGCGGCTGCTCGAAGGATCCGCTGGACCTGCTGCGCGAAGCGGGCGTCGACATGGCGACGCCGGCGCCGGTGAGCGCGGCGCTCGACCGCTTCGAGCGTCTCGTCGCCGAACTCGACGAGTTGCTCTGACTCATTTAGCCCCCGGTCACTGACCGGGGGCTAAATTACGGCTTGCGCGCCACGAATATCGCCAGAGCCACGCCCATCGCGAGGCCCACGGCCAACACCGCGGCCTCTGGCCACGGCGCCCAGTGTTGATCCCACTGCTCGAATCCGTGGTGCAGATTCATGCCTAGCACGGCGGCTAGCGTCGCCAGTGGCAGAAAGCAAGCCGCCAAAATGTTGAGCCGGTGGCTCGCGGTGGCGATGCGGCGATTGGCCTCCACTTCCTCCTCGGCCCGCTGGGCCACGGCGAAGTCGAGGGCGTTCTTGGCGTTGGCGTGCAAGAGCTCGGCGGAGCGCACCACGGCGTCGGCGCGGTCGCGCCACACGAGCAGCTGCCGATCGTCGCGGGCCGCTTCGCGGCCGTCCTGCACGCGCCTTGTGCATGTTGCGCGTCGCCCGCACAAGGGGGTTGAGCCGGTTCAGCACGTCGAAATAATCCCGCGCACTTTTGGCCGCGTCCTCGGCGCGTTGCACAGCGTCGACGGCGCCTTCGTACCCGGCGAGCAGATCGCCCAGCCCCGGATCGGCGGGCGATTGGCCCGAAGGCGTCCAGCGCCCCGCGGGATCTCGCCAAAAGAAGCGGCCTTCCCGCACGGTCTCATCAGGCCCCGGCGGTGCGTGCAGCACCACCAGCAGATGGCCGTCGGCGGCAATCGTCCGCTGGCGGCCGGCTTCAACGCCCAGCCGCTCGCGAAACTCGGCCGGCACATTCCATGCGGCCGGCAAGAGCGATTTGCCCGGCGGCGCGTTACTTGGAATTTGCGTCACGCACCAGCTCCTTGGCGTGGGGGCTTTCCTGGCCGTACTGCGTCATCCAGTAAAACGGCCGCCCGGCTTCGTCGACGCGCAGCTCGCCCGCCAACCGCGCCTGGCTGAGAATTGAATCGACCGCGCGACGAATGTAGGTTTTGCCCGCCGCGAATTTTACCTTTACCGCCGCCGGGTCGATATGCCGCGCCGCCAGCGTGCGCTCGTCGAAAACCAAAGGCACGCCCATGTGCGGCGCCAGCGCCTCCAGCGCCTTGGCCAGCGAGTAGCCCTCGATCTCGACGGTGGTGTACTTATACATCGCGGGAGCGACCCGACTGGGCGACGTCTGCGGCTTCCACCCGACGGGCCAGCTCTCTTCGTCGGCCGCGAGCGGCGCCACGCGCAGAGCGACCGCCTTGCCGGTCGCGTGTTCGGGTAGCAGGCCGAGGTTGGCTGCGCGGAGCACTGCCGCCAGCGCCGTCCCTGACGCCATGCCCTTGAACTCCACGTCCATCGGCTTCGCATCGCGAAGCACGGCGCGAGCCGTGGGGTTTATCCCCACGGGCGTCTTGATCTGCGCCGTAATCGCCGCCACGACCGCCTCTGGTCGCTGGCCCTTGGTCGATTGCTCAACCGCCGTCTCCAAGTCCTCCAGCAGCTCCTTGAGCTGCGGAATCGGCAGCCCAAACGCCCCGTGCTCGACGCCCGCCTCGGCCGCGCGCGTCGGCAGCTCCTGGAAGAACTGCTTGAGCCGCGCCCGATCGCTCTGGCTGAATTTGCCGCCGGGGAGCACCAGCACGTCGCCGCGCGTGAGCAGCCCGGTCACGTTGTAGTGCGCGGCGGCGCCCTCGCCCGTCGTTTCGATCCCGGGCTTGTCGTCGCCGCGGGCGCCCCGCAGCCGCACGCGGGCCAGGTCCATCTCGGCCAGCACCCGGCCCCACTCCTGCATGGCGCCAAACGGCGCCTCCTGCTCGGCGGCCACCTCGAGGTCGATGGGGAGCGCCGCCTGCGCGATCGACGCTGCCAGAAGCATGCCGCCCGCCAGTAGCCACGTCATGACTTTGATACACGCCCGCGTCATACCCCGCCCTCATTTCGAAATTCAACTATAGCATTCCCACTCCATTTAGCCCCCGGTCACTGACCGGGGGCTAAATGTGACGTGGAGGCGGTACGACATTCCGCCATTCCTTGCGGCCGGCCAAGAATCCGCGACAATAGCGCTTCACTCGATTGCCGCATGCAATGCGGACCTGTCCTTCGCTGCATTCAGGAGCACGCACGTCCATGGCTCGACCTGTCACCCTCTTCACCGGCCAATGGGCCGATCTGAAGCTCGACGACCTTGCCAAGCTCGCCAAAGGTTTCGGCTACGACGGCCTCGAACTGGCCTGCTGGGGCGACCACTTCGACGTCGCCAAGGCGATATCCGATTCCGGCTACGCCAAGAAGAAGCGCGAGCAGCTTGAGAAGCACGGCCTGCAATGCCACGCCATCAGCTCGCACCTGGTCGGTCAGGCGGTGTGCGATGTAATCGACGCGCGGCACAAGTCGATCCTGCCGCCGCACGTGTGGGGCGACGGCAAGAGCGACGGCGTCAACAAGCGGGCCGCCGAGGAACTGAAGAACACCGCCCGGGCCGCCCAGAAGTTCGGCGTCTCGGTCGTCAACGGCTTCACCGGCTCGAGCATCTGGCCGCTGTTGTACTCCTTTCCGCCGGTGCCGGAGTCGATGATCGAGGACGGCTTCAAGCAGTTTGCCGAGCGGTTCAACCCGATTCTCGACGTGTTCGGCGAATGCGGCGTGCGCTTCGCGCTGGAAGTGCATCCCACGGAGATCGCGTTCGACATTCACACCGCCCGCCGTGCGCTCGACGCGATCGGCAACCGCGAGGAGTTCGGCTTCAACTTCGACCCCAGCCACCTCATCTGGCAGGGGGTCGACCCGGTGGAGTTCATCCGCGCTTTCCCGGACCGCATCTACCACATGCATGTCAAGGATGCGATCGTCACGCTCAACGGCACGAGCGGCATCCTGTCGAGCCATCTCAACTTCGGCGACGCGCGACGCGGGTGGGACTTCCGCTCGCCAGGCCGCGGGGGCGTCAACTTCGAGGAGATCATCCGCGCCCTCAACAAGATCGACTACGCCGGGCCGCTCTCGGTCGAGTGGGAAGACAGCGGCATGGACCGCCAGCACGGCGCCCGGGAGGCGTGCGAGTTCGTGCGCAAGCTCGACTTCGCCCCCAGCAAGGTCGCGTTCGACGCGGCGTTTGAGAAGGAGTAGTGGGCAGCGGGCAGCTAGGAGGGAGCGAGCCGGGGCGGAGCGCCCCCGGCGTGTTAGACTTGAGGGAGTCTCCACCGCCCTCAAGCGTCGGCCACCGTGCGCGTCCCCTCTCTCTGTTTCCGTAGCCTGCACATCGCCGCGGCGCTGGTCGCGCTGACGTTCGCTTCCGCGCACTCACAGCAACCCAGCGACTCGGCGACGCCCACGCCGGTCGCCGGGATGATCCTCTTCGTCCCGGCCGACATCTACAACCCATCCTCCGCGCCGGCCAACCGCGACCACGAGGTCGGCGACGCCTCGTTCGCGAAGGCGAAAGCCGCGGTCGAAGCCGGCGACGTGAGCGCCGCTCTGCGCCACGCCAGCCGCGCGCTGGCGTGGGATCCCGATCAAGCCGACGCCGCGCGGCTGTTGGGCTACCAGCGCGTCGGCGACCGGTGGGCCGGCGGCTACGCCCAGCGGATGCTCAAGACCGAGCACGCCTGGGATCGCCAGTTCGGCTGGGTGAAGCTCGACGAGCTGGCCAAATTCAAAGAGGGATTTCGTCCCGCCGCCGGCCGCTGGGTCTCCGCTGACGAAGATGCCCGCCGACACGCCAAGATCGAGCGCGGCTGGGCGGTGCGCACCGATCACGTCTTGGTGACCACCAACATTGACCGAGCGGCTGGCGTCGAGCTGGCCGCGCGGTTGGAAACGCTTTACCAACTCTGGCAGCAACTGTTTGGCGAGTTCGTCGTGTCGCCCGACGACCTGAAGGCGCGGCTGGCCGGGAAGGAGACCAGCGGCTTTCTCCCCAAGCCGTTTCATGTCGTCTACCACCGCACTCGCCAGGAGTACAACGACGAGCTTCGCCGCGACCAGCCGCAGATCGACATCACGCTGGGGATCTACTTCGACTCGAAGCGCGAGAGCCACTTTTTCGCCGGCGCCGACCAGGACCCCGGCACGATCGCCCACGAAGCGGTGCACCAATTTTTCTACGAGTCGGCGCCGCACCCCACGCGCCATCTGGCGGCCACGGCCAATGTATGGGCCGTCGAGGGCGCGGCGTGTTACTTCGAATCGCTGGTCGAACGCGCCGTCTTCCCCCGCGTGGCGGGCCGCTGCTACACCATTGGCACGTCGGAGGCCGGGCGCCTGCCCGCGGCGCGCCATCGCCGCGTGGTCGACGGTTACTATGTGCCGCTGGCAGAGCTCACGGCCCTGGGCATGACCGACCTCCAGCAACGGCCTGACGTCGCCCGGTTGTATAGCCAGTCCGCGGGCCTCGCGACCTTTTTTATGGAGGGCCAGGACGGCGCTTATCGCCGGGCGTTTCGCGATCTCGTGGCCTCGATCTATGCGGGACGCGACACTGCGGATAAGCTGGCGGAACTGACTGGCCGCAGCTACGACGAGCTCGACGCCCAGTACCTCAAATTCATCGAAAGCCTGCCCGTGACGGCCGTGATCGCGCCGCCGGAGGCGAACCCCTAACCGACCACGAGGCTCCCTATGCTGACGCTTCTGGCCCACGTTACGCCGCACGAGTTTCCCCTGGGCGCCGTGCTGTTCTTCGCCGGGTGGGCGACGGGCATCGCCTCGGCGGCAGTGTACCTGCGGTTCTTCCGCACGCGCTGAGCGCTGTCGCCGGCAAAGTTGACCGCGTGCGCCCCCAGGGGTACGATCGATCGCGTGACATTGCGGTGGCTGTAGCTCAGTCGGTTAGAGCGCCAGATTGTGGATCTGGAGGTCACGGGTTCGAGCCCCGTCCGCCACCCTTCGGAATGGCTAATGACCAAGCCCCAATGACCAATGTCAGACGACCGGTCCCCATTGGACATTGGGGCTTGGTCATTGGGACTTTCTCGACGCGCCGGCCAATCGTTACTGAGTGTTGTAAGGCTGCGCGATCGTCGCCTCGAACGCTCGGCCGGCCGCGGTCGTTCCGGTGGGCGCGGCCCCCGCGGGCGCCTGGCCGCGCTCATGCCGGCTCCACCAGGTTTCGGCGTCGTCGATCGTCCACTGGCCGGCCGCGGCGCAGCGGGCCAGCCGTTGGGACAAATCGCGGGCCGTTTGCGGGCGCTTGGCCCGCGATTTCTCCAGGCAGGCCAACAGCGCACTTTCGAGGTCAGGCGGAATCTCCCGGCCGGAACGCGTCGACGGCGGCACGGGCTGTTCGGAAACGTGCTTCTCACACAACTCCAACACGCTGGCCGCCTCGAACACCGGCCGACCCGTGAGCAGGAAGTAGCCCACGGCCCCCACGGCGTAAATGTCGCTGCAGCCGTCCACCGACGAAGGAAACTGGATGGCCTCCGGCGACATGTACAGCGGCGTGCCGGCGACTGATTCATCGTCGCCCGCGGCGCCGGGGCGCCCTTCGTCGCGCGCCTTCACGAGGCCGAAGTCGAGCACCTTGATCACGTCGGACTCGGCGCCGCGGCGGGTGGCCATCAGGTTGGCGGGCTTGACGTCGCGATGCACCAGCCCCATCGAGTGCGCTTCGTACAGCGACCCGCACACCTGCCGCAGCAGGTGAATCACCCGCCCCGGCGACTGCGGACCGTACTGATCGACCATGGCCTGCAGGTTGATCCCCTCTAGGTATTCCATGGCGTAGTAAAACACTCCCTCAGGCGTGCGGCCGTAGTCGTAAATCGCCACCGTGTTGGGATGCGTAAGCAAGCTGGTAATTTGCACCTCGCGCTCAAAGCGCGCCGTGGCTTCATCCGACACCTTGTCGGCGTCGAGCAGCTTAATGGCCGTGGGCCGCCGCAACATGGCGTGGCTGCCCTTGTACACGACGCCCATGGCGCCGGCGCCGAGCTTCTCCTCGAGCTTGTACTGGCCGAGCTGTTTGGCTTCGATCGTCGCCTCGCGGGCCTGCCGCTGCAATTTCGACATGCGCAGCGTGAAGAAGAAGATTGCCACGGAGCTGAGCATTAAGAGGCCCAACAGCGCCCAAAACGTGCGTTTCAGGATGGTGAGCGGTCGGTAGGCCTCCCACACATCCTGCTCGGTGGCCAGGCCGTAGCCGTATTTGTCGAGCCACGTCCAGGCGCCGACGACCGGCACGCCGCGGTAGTCGCGGTAGCCCTCGACGTCGACGCCGGGCCCGCCGCTGGCCGCCGCGGCGACCATCCGCGTCTTCGGCAGCCCCGCGCGCCGCTGTCCGGGCCGGAAGCCCTTGGTCATGTCACCGCCCGGGTCGCGCACCAGGAGCCGCAGCATCGACCGCGATCCCTCCTGGTCGGGCAGCACGGCATCGAGGATCAGCTCGTTGTCAAAGCGGCTGTTGGAAAGCATCAGACCGTCTTTGTTGAAGGCGTAGGTCTCGCCCGAATCGCCGATGCGGCCCAGCCCGAGGATGTGCGTAAATTCCTTGTCGGGATTGATGCGAAACGCCAGCGTGGCGATCACTTGAAAATTCTCGTCGCGCACGGGCGCAGCGGCGTACATCGTCGGAAGCCCCGTCTGGGCCATGCCCGAGGCGTCACGAAGGGCGGCGATGGCGGCGAACGGCGGCGTTACCGTGGTGACGCCGTCGGCGACTCTAACAAAATAACTGTCCTGCTCCGGGGGCGTCACCATGCCGACCAGCTCGTGCGACGACGACGCCTGGATAACCTTCGCGCGGTCGCCCAGGGCAAAGCCGATGTACCCGTGAGACGACATAGTGGACGCCAGCGTGTCGGCAAGTTGCTGGCGGAGCTTTTCGGCCTGGGCGGCGTCGCCGCCGGGCTTCACCGCGTCGAAAAGCTCAGCCACAATCCGCCGCGTCGTAGCGTCGTTGGCCATCGACTCGGCGTTGCGCTCCTGGGTGGCGATCCACTGCTGAAGCATGGCGGTCTCCACGTCGAGCAGCGTCTTGAGCTGCGACTGAAGATTGGCCTTCATCGTCGATTCGATCGCCCGGCTCACGCCAAACCAAATCGTGGCCAGCAGCACGACGGCAATGATCGGCCAGGCCCAGATCTGGCGTTTCAAAAACCGCCGCGTGGTGTTCAGCGAGCTGGTGATGCTCCGCGACGCCCAGGTCATGTGGGCGCCGGGGGCCAGCGAACTCTGGCTGCGCGACCGGCGGAAGAGCTTCAGCGGGTTCATCGGCGGCTACTGGTGCGCCGGGAGGCCGCCAGGCGACAAGGGTAGGAACGACTCGGCAGCTTCGAGTATAGTCACTGCGGAAGGGACGAGCGTCAGCCACAATCCACGACGCCAAGCCCTTTTTTCCCCTCCGGTCCCCTCCCCTCGATGGGGAGGGTTAGGGAGGGGTGATCGCTGCCGTGGTTCATCCGTCGTTGCGCGTCCCCCCTCCCCAGCCCTCCCCGCCAAGGGGAGGGAGCCGGAGCTTAATTTGCTGGAGCCGGGCGTTCCATTGGCGAGCACGTTTTCATGCCAGCCGTTGATAAACCGGGCGAGTTTTACCTCGGGCGACTCTTCGACTCCGCGACGGGCCAAACCCGCGAGACGCCCCTGCTGTACGACAGCCAGGACCTGACCACCCACGCCGTGTGCGTGGGCATGACCGGCAGCGGCAAGACGGGCCTCTGCCTCGCGCTGTTGGAGGAAGCCGCTCTGAACGGCGTGCCGTCAATCGCCATCGACCCCAAGGGCGATCTCGGCAACCTGCTGCTCACCTTTCCGGAGCTACGCGCGAGCGACTTCCGCCCGTGGGTCGACGAGAGCGTCGCCGCTCGCCAGGGCGTGACGCCCGACGCGCTGGCCGAGCAGACTGCCGAGCTGTGGAAGACGGGCCTCGCCAAATGGAACGAAGACGGCGAGCGCGTGCGCCGGTTCGCCGACTCGGTCGATCGCGCCATCTACACCCCCGGCTCCAGCGCGGGGTTGCCGCTGACGATCTTACGATCGTTCGCCGCGCCGCCGCAGGCGATGCTCGACGACGGCGATGCTTTCCGCGACCGCGTGCAAGCTGCCGCCGGGGGCGTGCTGGCCCTGTTGGGGATCGACGCCGATCCCGTGAAAAGCCGCGAGCACATTTTGCTGTCGCGCGTGCTGGAAGAATCCTGGCGGGTCGGCCGCAATCTCGACTTGCACGGCATCATCAACGAGATCCAGCGGCCCAACTTCCCCATGGTGGGCGCCGTGCCCACCGACACGTTTTTCCCATCGCGCGAGCGCGACGCCTTCGCCATGCGGCTGAACAACCTGCTGGCGTCGCCGACGTTTGCCGGCTGGCTCCAGGGCGAACCGCTCGACGTGCAGAGATTGCTTTACACCGAGGGCGGCAAGCCGCGGCTGTCGATCCTGTCGATCGCCCACCTCGACGAGGCGGAGCGCACGTTTTTCGTCACGATTCTGCTCAACGAAATCATCGCCTGGATGCGCGCCCAGAGCGGCACGGGCAGCCTGCGGGCGATCCTGTATATGGACGAGGTTTACGGCTATTTTCCCCCTGTCGCCAACCCGCCCACCAAGCGGCCGATGCTCACGCTCTTGAAGCAAGCTCGCGCTTACGGCCTGGGCGTGGTGCTGGCCACGCAGAACCCGGTGGATCTCGATTACAAAGGGACTTGCCAACGCCGGTACGTGGCTGTTGGGCCGGCTGCAGACCGAGCGTGACAAGCTGCGGGTGATCGAGGGCCTCGAAGGCGCATCGGCCGAGGCGGGCGCCAAGTTTGACCGGGCAAAGATGGAATCGACGCTTGCCGGGCTGACTAACCGCGTGTTTTTGATGAACAACGTGCATGGCGGCACGCCGACGGTGTTCCAGTCGCGCTGGGCGCTGAGCTATCTCGCCGGCCCGCTCACGCGGGCGCAGATCAGCAAGCTGATGGCCGAGCGCAAAGCGAAGACGCAAGCGACGGCGTCCGCGTCTGCCGCCGCAACAGCTCCGCTTGCGTCTTCGCTTCCCCCGCCCCCAACCCCCAGCCCCCAGTCCCCACGCGCCTCGTCCCGCCCCCTCCTTTCCGCCGACGTTCGCCAGCAATTCTGGCCTGCCGCTTCGTCGGTTCCCCAGTGGGCGAAGCTGAGTTACCGCCCGGCGCTGTTGGGCCGCGGTCGGCTCCACTTCGTCAACAACTCGGAAGGCGTCGACGTGTGGCGCGACTTCGCCGTGCTGCAATCTTTCTCGGGCGAGCCGCCGCAGCCGATGTGGGGCTCGGCTGACTCGATCGACAAGCTGCCCGACCTCGCCAGCGATCCCGCTGCCGACGCCACATTCGCCGAGCTGCCTGGTGCGCTAGCGCAGCCGAAGAACTACCGCACTTGGAAAGGCGACCTCGAAGACTACGCCTACCAGCGCGAGCGGCTCACGCGCTGGCGGTGCGCGCTGCTCGATGAATCTTCGCGCCCGGATGAAACCGAAGCCGACTTCCACACCCGCGCCGGCGAGTTGGTCCGCGAGAAGCGCGACGCCGCCCGCGATCGGGTGCTGGCGAAGCATCAGGCGCGCACCAAGCGCCTCGAAGAGCAGGTCCGCCGCGCCGAAGCCCGCGTCGCCGAGCAGAAGTCCCGCTTTTGGACCCGGCTGTTGGGCATGTTCTGGCGCGTCGTCGAGGTGCTCGGCATGGCGTGGATGGGCCGGCGTTCGCGCAAGCAGCTGGTGACGTCGACTTCGGCGGCCCAAACCATGCAAAGCCGCCGGCAAAGCGCCTCCGCGACGACGCAGCTTGAAGAGGCGCAGCACGAATTGGAGGAAGCACAACGCCAGCAAGAGGACGAACTCGCCGCGCTCGACGTCGACTATCAGCCCGCGGCTCTGAAATTCGAGAAAACCGAAACCGCACCCCGCAAAGCCGATATCGACGTCGACGAAGTGTCGCTCGTTTGGCTCCCCTGGTGGATTGACCAGGGCGGCACGGCCCATCCGGCTTACCAATAGCTTTCAATTGTCGAATCTGAGAAGATCTCACGCAAATGCGCTGAGGCGCAAAGGGGGGAACGCAAAGAAGAGAAGAATCATGCTTGTCGAATAACGCATCGCCGATGCCAAGAATAGTCTTTCTTCTTTGCGATCTCCTTTGCGCCTTTGCGAGAGAAAGACTACTATCAATCAATTCATCCAAAGCCGTTGCATCCGATCCGATCAGGTTTTAACCGATATCCATGCTCGACGTTTATTTTTACGAAGCGTTTGAAGAGGAAGCCGCGGAGCTCAAGCGGCTGTTGCCGCCGTCGATCGCCGCGGGGTACACCGATCTCACCACGCAGGAGTCGGGCCACGCCGCGCCGCCCGCACGGCTCATTTCGATACGCACCCAATCGATGGTCCCGTTGGCCTGGGCGCCGGCGCTCGATGCGATCCAGTCCCGCAGCACCGGCTTCGATCACCTGCTAGATTACGTCGCGGGGGTCGACCGGCCGCCCGCCGTCGGGTACCTGCCGTTCTATTGCCACCGCGCCGTCGCCGAGCAGGCGATGCTGCTGTGGATGGCCTTGCTCCGCAAGCTGCCGCGGCAGATGCGGCAGTTTCACGAGTTTCACCGCGACGGTCTCACCGGCGCCGAGTGCCAGGGCAAGACGCTCGCGGTCGTCGGCGTCGGGCGCATCGGGCACGAAATCTGCAACATCGGCCGGGCCCTCGGCATGAAGGTCTTGGGCGTCGACGTTGACCCGCGACATGGCGACATCGAGTACGCCCCGCCAGAGTCCGCGCTGGCGCAGGCCGACATTATTGCCTGCGCCATGGATCTCAACGCTACCAACCGCGGTTACTTCGATGCCGCGAAGTGGCGGCTCGCCAAGCGGGGCGCGGTGTTCGTCAACATTTCCCGCGGTGAGTTGAGTCCATCGACGGCGCTGGCGGCCGCGCTCACGGCGGGCCAGTTGAGCGGCGTGGGCCTCGACGTTTACGACCACGAATCCGCCCTGGCCGTAGCTCTCCGCACCGGCCAGGCCAGCGACGACGCCGAGGTGCGCGCCGCCCTGGAGCTGGCCCAGCGCGACGACGTGATCTGCACCCCGCACAACGCCTTCAATTCCGTCGACGCCGTCGAGCGCAAGAGCGACCATTCCGTGCAGCAAATCGTGGCGTATCTCAAGACGGGGCAGTTCTTGTGGCCAGCGTCGTGACAATGGCGCCTCGCACCATTGTTGTAGCCGCCGGCGGCAGCCGGCGGTTGCACCAGCGCCGGCTCCGGCCGGCGGCTATTACTGATAGTGCTAGCAGCCTCAAAACTCGCGCTTCTGCAATTCGCCTAGGACCCGGCCGCACCGCCACTTAAAATCGCGCATCTCATGGCCGCCAAGCGACGCACCCGCCGCGAATTGCCGCCCGACGACGATGACGAGCTGGAAGATGAACCAGCCCGCCGTCGCCGTCCTCGACGCCGCTGGCGGCTGGTGTTGTTCCTGGCGCTGGTCGCGGCGCTGGTGGCCGCGGCGCCGGCGATCATCGCCAAGTCGCCGCTGCGCAACCTCCTGCTGACGCGGGCCCTCAACGGGGCGCCTGCCAGAATCGCCGCCCGCGACGCCAGCTTCAATTGGACCGGCAGCCAGGCCCTCGCCGGGCTCACGCTCACCGACGACCACGGGCAACCCGTCGCCACGGTCGAACTGGCCACGCTCAGCCGCTCGCTCATCGGTCTGGTTTCCAACAGCCGGCAACTCGGCAAGCTGGTGCTCACCCGCCCGGTGGTGCACCTGGAAACGCGCATCGGCTCAAGCAACCTCGAGGAGCTGGCCCAGGCCCTCGCGGACGCCGTCCGCCAGATTCCGCCGGTCGAGGGGGCGCCCAGCGCGCCGCCGTCGATCGACATTGAAATCATCGACGGTCAGATCCTGGGTCGTGACGCCACGACGGGGCAGGAGTGGCGCATCGACCAGCTCGCCGCCACCGCCGCGACCTCGCCCACCGGCGGCCTCGCCGACCTCACCGCCGCCGGACTGCTGACCCTCGCCGCGCCATCGCAATCGCCGGCGAGCGCAGCGAGCCGGGGGGTTTATCCCCCCGGTCCGAGTTCCCCCACCGAATCAGCCCCCACCTCCGGCCGCTTCAAACTCCACCTCACCCCCAGCGAAACCGGCGAGCAACGATTGGAACTCATTGCCGACCGCTTGCCGCTGGCCCCCCTCGAACCCTGGCTCTCCCGCGTCCTTCCCGAAGCGCGCGTCGTCGGCGCCGCTTCGGCCGACTTGAATCTCGCGTGGGCGCCGCCGTCTCCGCCCGCGTCGCCAAACCCTGCTGACCCCCAGCCGCCGGCCGCCCAGTCCCCACCAGCCCCCGCGCCCCAGCCCCACGTCGTCGCCTCCGGCAAGCTCGATCTCGCCGATGTGCGCTTCACCGCCGCCGCGCTCGACGGCGACCTAATCGAGATCCCCACCGGCGCCCTGGCCGTCGACGCCACGCTCGACGGCGGGCGACTCATCGCCAAGCAGCTCACTGCGCGCTGCGAGTGGCTCGAAGCGGACGCCGCCGGCGACTTCAACATCGCCCAGGTCGGCGGCGGCGACTGGCGACAGCTTCCCGCCGCCGACGCCTCGATTACCGCCAGCGTCAACCTGCCGCAGCTCGCCCGCATGCTTCCGCGCACGCTTCAGCTCCGCCCGAACGTGCGGATCGACTCCGGCAAAGTTGAACTCACCGCCCGCAGCACAACGGGCGACGCCGGTATGCCTGCCGGAGTGGCTGGAGTCGAGTCTTCGAGCCCCCAGCGCAGCACGTCACGCCCTGGGGGCGGCGCGGACGCCGACCCCAGCCACCCCAACGCCCCGCGCCGCTGGACGGTCGCCGTCGCCATCGACGATCTTTTGGGCACGGACGGCACGCGAGAAATCCGCTGGACCAAATCGGTCGAAGCCGGCGTCGACGCCGTCGAGGGTCCCGATGGCCCGCAGCTCACCCGCGCCATCTTCCGCAGCGCTTTCGGCGCCGTCACCGCGGAAGCCGTCGACGAAGGTTTCCAGGGCAAGATGGATTTCAACCTCGCTCAACTCGCCGAGCAGGTCGGCCAGTTCGTCGATCTCACCCAGTGGAAGCTCGTCGGCACGGGCAAAGGCCAGTTCACGCTGCGCAACACGGGCGAGGGCCGTTTCGTCGCCACCTCGCAGCTCAACCTCAAAGCGATCGACGTGCGGCAGGCCGACCGCGTCGTGTGGGTCGACCCCGAGCTGCGCGTCGAGCTCAACGCCGCCGGCAGCCGCGAGGGACTGCGCCCGCAGCGCATCGAGACGGTCACCGCGCTGATGCGCTCGCCGCGCGACACGCTTGAGGCCGAGCTGTTGGAGCCCGTCGACCTCGCCGCTGCCCAAAGCCAATGGGCGGTGCGCGTCAAAGGCAACGGCCCGCTCGAATCTTTCGCCGGCCGGCTGCGACCGTGGGTGGCCGGCGTTCCGCAGGAGCTGACTGGCTCGTCCACGCTAGCCGCCGAACTCCGCGCGGGGCCGGGCCTCGTCAATGTCACCCTGTCGCAGTTCAACGCCAGCGAGCTTCGTACGCGGCTCGGCGGCGTCGACCTGTATGAGCCGCAGGTCGAAGCCCACGGCGACTTCCGCTGGGACGCCCGGCAGTCGATCGTCGAATCGCAGGACTTCACCTTCGCCTCGAGCACGATCGCCGGCCGGGCGCGCGGCGTGTCGATCCGCCTGGCCGACGACGGCCCGCCGACAGTCCGCGGCGAAGTCGCCCTCCGCGGCGACCTCGAAAAGATCAACGCCTGGCTCGGCCGCGCGAGCACGCCCGGCGCCGTCATCCCGCGCGGCCAGGCGGTGGGCCGCATCCAACTGGCGACCGACGCCAATCGGGCCACGGCCAACATCACGCTCACCGCCGAACCGTTGACGCTCGTCCGATCAACCGCCCCGGCCCCCACCATCGCCTGGTCCGACCCCCGCCTCGAACTTACCGCCCAAGCCGCGTACACCACGGCCGACGATCGCCTTGACCTCTCGGCCCTGCGACTTACTGGCCAAACCATCCAGCTCACCGGCGCGGGTTCGATCGACCAGCTTCGCACCGCGGGAATCGTGCGCGGCGAGGCTAATGTGACCTACGACGCGGGCGAGCTCGCCAAACTGCTGGCAGCGTACCTCGGCCCCGGCGTCCAAATCCAAGGCGCCAACAACGCGCATCTGGTCGCCCAAGGCCGCCTGAATCCCCCTCCCTCGCAGGGAGGGGCTAGGGGAGGGTCGCCCGAATTCACCAACACATCGACGCTCGCTGCGTCCGGCCTCGAGCCCCCAATCCCCAGGCTCCCCATTGGTCGCGCAACTGGCAAATCACCGCCGACGCCGGTTGGAACGCCGCCAACCTCTACGGCCTCGCCATCGGCCCGGCGAAGCTGGCCGCCAACGTGCGCGAGGGCCAAATGCAGTTCGCCCCGCTCGACCTCGCCGTTGGTCAAGGCCGCGTCACCGCCCAGCCGCGCGTGCTGTTGGACCCGCCGCCCGGCGTGCTGCAACTCCCCGCCGGCCCGCTGGTGTCCAACGTCGCCATCTCCCCCGAGGTGAGCGAGGCGATGCTCAAATACGCCGCCCCGATGCTCGCCAACGCGACGCGCACGTCGGGCACGTTCAGCGTGTTTCTCGACTCGGTCGAGGCGCCACTGGGCGACCCTCAGCGCATTAAGGCCGCCGGCCGCGTGACGATCCACCAACTCTCGATCCTGCCCGGGCCGATGCTCGCCGACGTCGTGCGCATCATCTCGCAGATTCAAGCCCTCAGCAAACGCAAGCCCGCCAACCTGCTCGATGCCCTGGCGGGCCAGCCGCGCAACGAACCCGGCGCCGCCAAGGGCATCACAATGACCGAGCGCACGATCGACGTGCAAGTCGTCGACGGCCGCGTCTATCACCGCAACCTCGAATTCCTCGTCGACGACGTGCCCGTGCGCTCCTACGGTTCAGTCGGCTTCGACCAAACGCTCGCCATCGTCATCGAGGTGCCGATCCAAGCCAAGTGGGTCGGCAACGACCGCGCGCTCCAGCCGCTGGTGGGCCAGATTATCCAGCTCCCCATCAGCGGCACATTCACGCGCTGGAAAATCGACGAACGCGCCGTGGGCCAGATCCTCGCCCAAGTCGGCCAGGCCGCCGTCGGCGGGGCGATCGGCGGAGAGCTCAACAAAGGCCACTCGATAAGCTCTTCAAGCCAGAAGTGAGTTGCGAGTTTCAAGATGACGAGAGAAAATCTCTCTGCATCAACTGTTATACTCGAAACTCACACTCGCTACTTCTCTCTCAGAATCGCATTCATGTTCTTCTTGTACGCCTCGACCCCCGGCTGGCCGTAGGGGTTGATGCCGATCAGCAGCCCCTCGACCACGGTCGCCAGCATGAGCATCTGGAAAAGCTGGCCGAGTGCATACTCGTCGAGCGCCGGCAGGTGCAGGTCGGCCGTCGGGCGATTGTCTTCGCGGTAAGCCTGGTTGGTTCCGGCAATCGCGGCTGCCATCACGTCGACGAGCGTCTTGTCGGCCAGTGAGTTGAGTCCGTCCTGGTCGTGCTCGCTACGCCCGATCGGCTGCGGCGCCCGGCTGGCGCCGTTCACGATCACGTTGGTGATAATCTTGTCGCGTCGGCCCTCCTGGTGCTGCTGCCCGCGGCTGTGCAGGTCGCGCGTGTTCACCACCGTCAGCGGCGTGGCCCCTTGCTCTTTTTTTCCCAAGCTTTCCGACAGCAGTTGGTCATACCAGAATCCGAGCGCCTCCAGTCTTTTGCCCCAGGTCGAAAGCACCCGAATCGTGCAGCCGCGCATCTTCTCCATCAGGTGACACACGCCGACGTACTGCAGCACAATGTTGTCGGCTGGCCCGTGGTTGCGAAAATGCTCGTTCATCGCCGCGGCGCCCTCGAGCAGCCGCACCACGTCGAGCCCCATCAGCGCCGCCGGCAACAGCCCCACGGCGCTGAGCACCGAATACCGCCCGCCGACGCCGTCGGGCACTTCAAAAATGTCGCGGCAACCCAGCGCCTTGGCCAGCTCGAAGAGTTTTCCGCTCGTGCCAGTGACGGGAATTACCAAATCTCCCACTCCGGCGCCGGCTTTCTCGCTTAGCCCACCCCGCAACTCGCGCAGCAGTATCCGAAACGCCGCAGCCGTCTCCAGCGTGCCGCCGCTCTTGGAGATCACCACGATCCCCCACGCATCGCCCCGGCTTTCCAGCAGCCGCACCAGATCGAGGAAGGCGTCGTTGTCGACGTTGTTGCCCTCAAAATAAATCCGCGGCCGGCCGCGCCGCATCGCCGTCGGCGCCTCGTTGTAGTATTGATGGCAGCACGCCTCCAGCGCCGCCCGCGCGCCCATGTACGACCCGCCGATGCCTAGCACCGCGACGCTCGAAACCGCCGCGCTCAGCCGATCGGCCGCGGCCGTGATCTGGCCCACCTCGCTCTTGCCGCCGTGGGTGCGATACTCCCCCAGCAGGCGGTCCGGCAGCTCGATAAACCCCGCATCCAACGGCCGCTTCTCGGCCGCCGGTTCCACGCCGTCGGCCCACAACTGCGCATCGGCTAATGTCTCGTCGCGCGCTTCGTCCAGCGCCGCGCTTAAACTCTCCAAGTCCGCCGGCGCGATCCCATGCTCCGGCAAGAACACCCCGCGCGGGTCGTAGTGCAGCGTGATTTCAGCCATTATTGATCTTCCCTCAGCTCTTAAAGCCGGCGATGGCACTGCCCGTCCGATTCGCAGCGCGAAAACTCCCACCATCGTCGCCTTTCCCAATCATCCCACAAGCCCCGCCCCTGCCGACCGCTGGCGACGAGGAGTAAAATCTATTCCCGCGATTCCCGCAGGCCGTGGTCCTGCGGCTATTTTCCGTTCCTGCCCACTGCCCACCGCCCACCGCCCACTGCCGACTTCCCATGGACACCCACGCCCTCACCCGCCAGCTCTTCGTCAAGAACGACTCCAAAATCGTGATGTACGTCGCCGACGGCCTCGGCGGCCTGCCGCAAACGCCCGGCGGGCTTACCGAGCTGGAAACCGCCAAGACGCCGAACCTCGACAAGCTGGCCAAAGAAGGCGTCCTCGGCGGCAGCATCCCCGTGGCTCCGGGCATCGCTCCCGGCAGCGGCCCCGGCCACCTCGGCCTGTTCGGCTATGACCCCGTGCAGTACCTCATCGGCCGCGGCGCCCTGGAGGCAACCGGCATCGGCTTCAAGCTTGAGCCGGGCGACGTCGCCATCCGCGCCAACTTTTGCACCGTCGACGCCAAGGGCGAAATCACCGATCGCCGCGCCGGCCGCATTCCCAGCGAAGAAAGTGCGCCGCTGGCCGTCAAGCTGCGCGAAGTGAAGATCCCCAACGTGCAGGTGTTCGTCGAGCCGGTGAAGGAGCACCGCTTCGTCGTGGTCTTACGCGGAACGGGTCCCAACGCCGGCAAGCTCGGCGACTTCGTCCACGACACCGACCCGCAAGCCACGGGCGTGCCGCCGCTCGACCCGGTCGCCGGCAACGCCGAAAGTGACGCTCACCGCCTCGACGGCCAAGGAATTTATCCGGCAGGCCCGCGAGCTGTTGGCGGATCAAAAGAAGGCCAATTGCCTGACCCTTCGCGGCTTCGCTGCCAAGCCGCACCTCCCCAGCTACGAAGAAGTCTACGGCCTACGCGCCGCGGCGATCGCCGTCTATCCCATGTACAAGGGCCTCGCCCAGCTCGTGGGCATGGAAATCGTCGGCCAACCCAAAACGCTCGACGAGCAAATGTCGCTCCTGGAAGCGAACTGGTCGCAGTTCGACTTCTTCTTCATCCACTTCAAGTACACCGACAGCACCGGCGAAGACGGCGACTTCGCTGCCAAGGTAAAGCGCACCGAAGAATACGACGCCGCCGTCCCGCGCATCATGGCCCTGAAGCCCAACGTGCTCATCGCCACCGGCGACCACTCGACGCCGAGCATGCTCAAGAGTCACAGTTGGCACCCCGTCCCCACGCTCCTGTGGGCCAAGAACTGCCGCACGGACGAGTGCCAGGCCTTCGGCGAACGCGAATGCCTCAAGGGCGGGCTGGGGCAGTTCGAGGCCAAGCACCTGATGACGCTGGCGCTTGCCAATGCGGGGCGGTTAGGGAAATACGGGGCGTGATTTCACGGAAAAGTCTCAACAGAAGTGGTTGAGGTAATCAACATGGACAATCCGGAAAGTGGCTTCGAAAACGAATATGAAGGTCTGGATTCGATTGAGAAGGCCCTGTTTGAGCAGTTTTCGAACTCCGGATTCCCTAAAGAATTGAGAACCTCCATCGACGCCAAACGCGCCGACATTTGCAAAAGCGATTCGTCGCTTGATGATTGCTACGAGAACAACCATCTCATGGCGCACATTCGCGTCGATTGTGACGTATTCTGCCCGAAAGATTCCCGCGAATCAGACATTGAGATAACAACTAGGGAGCTATTGCATAGGCGTTTTGGAAAAGCGCTTCCGATTGTGGCCAAGGATTTTACCTCAGCTATGTTTCATCAGCTTGCCGGTCGTCCAACAAGCGATGACGCTTGGGCGGAACATTGCGATCAAGGATTGCGCTGCATTGTTGCTCGCATTGCGCCCAACTGTGAACGATCTGTGGGTGAAGCGAACTTCGATCTAGGAACTTTTGCCGATACATCTGACGGTGGGCTGGATTTTGAGGAACAGGTCTTATGGGAGCACAAGAAGAGCTTTCGATTAGTCGCACTTATTAGTCCTGTTGAAGGACTGGAGAATGTTCTTCCAGTTCGTTTTCCTCGGTGCAAGGTAACGGCGGAGGTACAAGGGTGGGCGAGCGAAGTTGCGCTCGGAAGTCTAGAGCAGTTCTTGGGAGGTTGGGTAAGTACCGTTGCGGAGATCTTAAGAGAATCAGCGACTAATGCAGAAAGATGTTCTACAGATGATTCATCCTGGCTCGACGCCTATTGGTCGCAACGAATTCGTGATTCTAGCGTGCTTGTGACTTACCTTTGCTCTCCGGAAAGTGCGGCAATTTGGAAGGGTTGTCTGGGAAGCCTTGTAAGGGCAAAGCCGATTTTGGAAGGAACGCTTCAAAGGCGTCTGATGAATGCCTTAACGCTCTTTCGCGAAGCCAAGAGCCAAACATTGCCTGCAGTTGGCCTCACGCTTTGTTTTTGTGCAATCGAGGCTATGGTCAATGCGGGTAAGAAAATTAGCGTGGACCATCAGATATCGCAGCGTGTTCCTGATTTACTTACGCATGGAATTGGCGATCGCGCCGATGCAAAAAAAGTAATCAAGGGGTTATATGAAGTGCGATCCGTCTTGGCCCACGGTGACGAGGTCGAAGCCGCCCCGGAATTATTTCGCATCGCCAAGCGTCTTACAGCCGGTGTGATTCGCGCTGCATGCAGTTGGATCGACATGCGGGCAAGTCAAGATGATCGCGACCAAACGTGGAGAGATTTCCTTTCAGATTTGAATGACGTCGAGTGGGAAAAGAAGCAGCATATGCACGGCGTTCAAGACATGTCCGATCTATTCCCACGGTTCGCAGCTATAAAGAATTTGCTCCCAAAAAAATAATGGGCCTTATGCCGTAGTATCTGAAATCACGCCTGATGAAGACTTCTTGATACACAAACGATTCGGGTCTATCCAGTTTTTGTTAAATCTCCGTCGGACCCAAAACGTCCTGAGCCGCGTGTTTCTGCTCGGCGACAATCGCCGGATGTCCAGAGACAGCCGCGCCGACGGCCCCTATCGTCTGGAAGACGTGTTTGGCGTCGTGCGCGTCGTGTACTGGTCGCGTGAGTTTTCGTTGGAGCCGCCACAAGGCATTGGACGGTCATGGATTGAGAAATGGGGCGACATTCGCTGGGACCGTATCGGAGTTCGCGTTGACACGCGATGACTCAGTTTACGAATTATAGATCGTCGGGTTCGATCGCATCTTGCGCCACGTGCCGCACCGCAAGCACGTAAACAGAGTCGGGCCGAATGGTGAAGAGGATGCGATGCGTGGGGCGCCGACCTAGTCCGAACAGTAGCTGCCGCAGCTCATGTGAGAAGCGATCGTTTTCAATCGCAACTGGGTGACGCCAGGGATTGTCGACCAATCCATTGATCGCCTCTTCAATGCCGCGGAACCATCGCCCCGCCTGCTCAGCGGAGCGATTCTTCGCCCACCACAGATAAGCTTCGTCGAGTTGATCGTAGACGCGGGGATCGAGAACCAGAGCAAGCTGACTCACTGGTCGCTGATCCCGTGCTTGCGGCGGAGTTCGGCAAAGACTTCTTCAGCCGGGCGACCCAAACCGGCTTCCATGTTGGCAATGCCTTGTCGAATATCCTCACATGACTCCGCCAATTCCCGCTCTTCCCGCCACTTGCGCAGCAGCGCCTCCGGCGGCGTCTGGCGGTCGCCCTGATTGAGCGTGTGCCCAACATAGTCGTAGAATGCTTCAAGATCGCTCGGCATGGACGCGGACATGGCGTTATCCTCCAGCCCCATTGTACCAAACCGCTGCCAGTAGCCAGACGTCGGCGCGTCGCGGGAACAATGATCCATGCCCCCCAACGGCCATCCCGCCCACGACCCTCGCCCCGAGTTCATGATCACCCTCGGCCTCGCGCCGCCTTACGCCAAGGGGTCGTCAAGCAGGCCTATCTCATCAACGCCCAGGAGGTCCGCCCCGGCCGCACGGCGCGGCCGCCGCTCGTAAGCATTAGCAATAAATTGCTCGCAATTCGCCCGCAAGGTACGCTTAAGTAATCGCCGAGAACCGTTATGAGCGCACGACTCGAAACCTTTCGCCGCCTGTTGCACGAGCAACTGCCGTACCTGGCGGAACAATACCAGGTGGCTTCGCTGGAATTGTTCGGGTCGCACGTTCGCGGCGATGCGCGTCAGGACAGCGATCTCGACGTGCTGGTGACCTTTCATCGCCCGCCGAGCCTGCTTCGGCTGATCGAATTGGAACAGCGGCTCAGCGACATGCTCGCCGTGAAGGTCGATCTGGTCTTGCGCAACTCGCTGAAGCCGCGCATCGGCGCGAGAATTCTCGCCGAGGCGACGCCAGTATGACGCCCGAGCGCGAGTTCGCCGATTTCCTCGAGGACATTCGCGCCGCGGCGATCAAGGCCCAAGAGTTTGTCGCCGGCATGGACTTTGCCGCCTTCGAGCGGGACGACAAGACCGCTTACGCCGTCGTGCGCAGCCTGGAAATCATCGGCGAGGCGACCAAACGAATTCCTCACGACTTTCGCAATCAGCACCCCGACGTCCCCTGGCGGGCGATGGCCGGCATTCGCGATAAATTGATCCACGACTACACCAGCGTGAATCTTGAAATCGTTTGGCAAACGGTCACGGAGGATCTGCCTGGCTTGGCGGCGCACATGAATGAGCTAATTCGCCGCCTTTCCGACGGGTGACTTTCAGCGCGTTGACCTCGATTGCCGTATGTCACAACACGGAGCCCAATCCCACGACGCCCGCCCCGAGTTCATGATCACGCTCGGCCTCGCGCCCCCCTACGCCAAGGAGGACGTCAAGCAGGCCTATCTCACCAAGGCCAAGCAGGTCCATCCCGATCGCGGGGGCACGGTCGCGGCCTTTCATGAACTTCAGGAAGCCTTCGAAGCCGCTCAGGCCTATCTCGAATTCCGCGCCGATCGCCGGGCCTGGATCGCCGCCAAGATGAACGGCTATATCGAGCTGGAAAAGGCCGCCGCCCGGCTGCGCGCCCTCGGCGCCGAGGTGGTCGCGGCGGCGCCTCGATGGCTCCAGCAATCTTTCGGCGACTTCGCGCAGCTTGCGGAGACGGCGGTGCGACTCCGCGCCAGCGACGCCCACCACGGCGACGCAATCATCGACGCCATGGTCGACGAGTACCACGCGCTCCGCGAGTTGGAAGTGGTCGAGCTGGCCGGCTGCCGCGTGAGCGACGACGCCGCGTTGAGCCTTGCAGTGTTTCGACAGCTCAAGCGCGTGAATCTCGCGCGCACGCCGGTTACGCGGCGCGTGCTGGGGCTTATCGACGGCCTGCCGGAGCTCATTTGGCTGGGCCTGGAAGGAACCAAGGTCGGGTGGCTTGCTCGCCAGCGCGCCGCCTGGCGACTGCGGCGGAGAATGCGGAGCTAAATCTCTGGTTCGCCCCCCTCCCCAACCCTCCCCGCCGAGGGGGAGGGGGCCGGAAGCATAGATTGCGAATTACCCCGCTCGGCGACCCCGCGCGCTCGACTCGCCGCGCATCTGTCGCCCGCGGTCGCCGGTGAGTATCTCCGCAAACTTCGCCACGACGTTCTCCGGCCGCACGAATTCGTTCACCACATTGCCGTGGTACCACGGCTCGCGCAGGATTCGGCAGTACAGCTCGTCGTCGCGATCGACCTGGATGACTTGCTCGACCAATGCATCCAGGTCGTCGCCGTCCCACGCATTGATGAAGCTGCGCGGGTTGAAATCGAGGTGCACGTCGGGGTTGCCCCAGTAGATCGGCAGACTCCACGCGTGCATCGGCTCCACGAGCTTTTCGGTGGTGTAACCCGACTGGGAGCAGTTTTCGAAGGCGATGGTGAATTTGTACCGCTCGAGAAAGTCGTGCTTGGAGCGCACCTGCCCGCCGATGTTGTTCAAGAGCCGCCCGCCTGAGTCGACTCGTTTATACTTCGACAGCTTCTCGAAAAACTTGATCCGCGCTTCGCAATGGGGGTTCGAGTAGACGAAGTTGCAGAAGCCAGTTTTCGCCGCCAAGATCCGCTCGGCGTCGACGGGCCCTTTGACGAGCAATCGCGGGTCGCCATAGGCGGCATAGAGCGGCAGGCGGTAGTGGCCAGGCCGCGCGAGGTGGTCGAACGTAAAGGCGTAGTCGCACTCGCTGAAGTCAGGCCGGACATTTTCGCCCGTGTAGAAAATCTTCACGCCGCGAAACCTTAGATGTCGCCGGCCGAAGCAGGAATAGATGAGAAAGTCCGGCTCCTCGACGCGCACCAGCTCAAAGTGCGGCGACAACAGCCGCGTGAAATAGTTGTCGTCAGGGTCGAAGCCGCCCCAGAAATCACTGAACGCAATTTTTACCACGGGCTTCATGACGCGTTCCGGGAGGAAAGGGCCGTGGATTGTAAGACTTGCCGCCGCCTTCCGCCCATATCAAGTCCGCCGAGCAACTTGTAACTTTTCGGTAGAAAATGGCCGCGCCAATCGGGATAATGGCGACTCGCCGCTGGCGAAGGACCGCTGCGGCGAGGCCGTCTTCCGCGCCCGCGGGGTTGGTCGGGAGAACTTTCCCTCCGTCCCCGGCGCCGTCGCGCGGTTTTGGAACGCCGTACCTGGAAAGTCACAGAATTCCCGTTCAAAACCTTTCACTCACGGCATGTACCGCAACCCTCAACCGCATCTTGGCTTACAGCGTCCGGCATTCACGCAAACCGCGCACAAATCGAGTTTTGGCGTTTTGGATGCGTTGCGCCCTGAGGCGCCAAAACGAAAGCACGCTCTGCGCCGACGCGAGTCATTCACGACGCTCATGCGCATCCTGTTGCTCGTTTCGATCGCTGCGTCAACGGCGCCCGTCGCCCGCGCCGGCGAAGCCGCCGACGACCTCGTCGCCCAAGTGCAAGCCGCCCTCCCCGACTCCCCCGGCGCCTGCGTGATGGCCTTCGACAACGGCCTGCCGGTTTTCCAGCACGCCTACGGCGTGGCCGACGTCGAGAACAACACGCCGTGTACGCCGACGACCAACTTTCGCCTGGCGTCGGTCTCCAAACAGTTCACCGCCGCCGCGGTGATGATTCTCGTCGACCGCGGGAAAGTTCATCTCGATGACACGCTCGACAAGTTCTTCCCCGGCTTTCCCGCATGGGGCCGCAAGATCACCGTGCGTCATCTGCTCACGCACACCTCGGGCCTGCCGGACTACGAGAATCTGATCCCGCCGGGTACGACGCTGCAGCTCGACGACCTCGACGTGCTCCACCTAGTCATGGGCGCCAAGGAGCCGCTGTTCGCGCCGGAGGCCAAGTGGCAGTATTCCAATTCGGGTTACGCGCTCCTGGGTCTCATCGTCGAGATCGCGGCGGACCAACCATTCCACGAGTTTCTCGCCTGGGAGATCTTTAAGCCGCTTGGCATGGACAATACGGTGATGTATGTCGAGGGCCTCAACGCCATTCCCAACCGCGCCTACGGTCACGATAAAAAAGACGGCCAGTGGGTGCGCGCCGACCAGAGCCTGACCAGCGCCGTCCGCGGCGACGGCGGCATTTACAGTTCGCTCGTCGACTACCAAAAGTGGCTCGCCGGGCTCGATCGGCGGCGATTGCTCAGCGCCGCGTCCTACAAACTGATCTTTGAGCCCCACGTGGCCACCAACCGTGCCGGCGCCCAGTACGGCTACGGTTGGTTCATCGACCAGTACCGCGGCCAGCGCCGCATCTACCACAACGGCGACACCCACGGCTTCCGCGAGTGCGTGCAAACCTTCCCCGACCGCCGAGCCGCCGTGCTGTGCCAGCTCAACGCCGACCTCCCCGACGACATGACCGAGCTCGGCCAGAAGCTCGCCGACCTGTTGATTTTCGACCGGCAATCCCCGTAACGTCGCAAAGTGTTAGGATGGAGCGAGAACCCACGGCCCGCGAGTCCCGTAAAGGCAGTACCGTCTCACTCCTGCCAGAAACCCTTGGTGAATTCGCATGACACTCAGCAAGTCCTGGCCCGTCGCCGTCATCGCTCTGTTACTTGCCGGAGGCCTCCTTATGGCAACCACACGCCCCGCCACGTCCGACACTCCCCAAACCAAGGACGCCAACCCCGCCGCCGCCCCTCAGTCGCCCGGCGAGGCCGCTTCAGCGGCTGGGCGCCCCGCGACTGACCCCAAGCAAGCTCCGAAACTCGAACAAGTCACCTTCGGCAGCGGTTGCTTCTGGTGCACCGAAGCAGTGTTCGCCGAGCTGAAGGGCGTCACTAGCGCCGTCTCCGGCTACAGCGGCGGCCGACTGCCCAACCCCACCTACGAGCAAGTCTCGACTGGCGCCACCGGCCATGCCGAGTCGGTGCAAGTCACTTATGACCCCAAGGTCATCAGCTTTCCCGAGTTGCTCGAGGTGTTCTGGAAAACCCACGACCCCACGACGCTCAATCAGCAAGGCGCCGACACGGGCACACAATACCGCTCGGCGATTTTTTACCACACCGAGGAGCAGCGCCAGCAAGCCGAAGCGTACAAAAAGAAGCTCGACGAGTCGGGCGCCTTCGACGCGCCGATCGTCACCGAGATCACCAAGTTCGACAAGTTCTACCCCGCCGAAAGGTACCACCAGGACTACTACTCTCAGAACCCCAACCAGGGCTATTGCCGCGCCGTGATCCAGCCCAAGGTCGAGAAGTTTCGCAAGGTGTTCAAAGACAAACTCAAAGGCGCCGAGCCCGCCAAGACGCCCCCCGTTAGCCGCGACGCGGCAGTGGAGCGCGCCCCCGCCGAGGATCCCGAGAAAGTCGACTGGTCGAAAGTCGACTGGAAGAAGCGCCTCTCGCCCGAGGTGTTCGCCATCACCCGCAAGGCCGGCACCGAACACCCGTTTACCGGCAAGTACTGGAACACATTCGACGACGGCCAATACCAGTGCTCCAACTGCGGCCTGCCGCTGTTCGAGTCTACCTCCAAGTTCGACGCCGGCTGTGGTTGGCCCAGCTTTGACAAGACCGTGGCCAAGGACAGCGTCGTGGAGCTTTCCGACAACACGCTCGGCATGCGGCGGATCGAAATCCGCTGCCGCCGCTGCAACGCCCACCTCGGCCATGTGTTCGACGACGGCCCCACCGCCACGGGCTTGCGCTACTGCATGAACTCCGCGTCCCTCAACTTCATCCCGGCGGACAACGCCCTCAAGAAAAAGGACGCCGAGCCCGCTAAATCGGACGCCGCCGCGCAACCAAGCGGCGCCAAATAGCTTCAGCGCACCCCCCTGTTCATCGCAAGCTACAATGGAGTGTGAGCACCAACCACCGTCATGGATCGGCGACACGGGCGATGACTGAGCAGCAAACCTACCTGACGCCGGACATCAATCCGCGTCTGGCGGCGATCGATGTCGGCAGCAACAGCATCCGCCTGGTCGTGGCCGAGGCTCAGCCCGGCGGACGCTACCGCGTGCTCGATGAAGAGCGCGAAACCACCCGCCTGGCCCGCGCGCTGGCGACCACCGGGCAACTCGACCAAGAATCGATCGACGACTCGCTGGCCGCGCTGCGCCGCTTCAAGTCGATCGCCGCGGGACTGGGCGTCGAGTCCGTCCGCGCCATCGCCACCTGCGCCGTCCGCGAGGCCGAGAACGGCCCCGAGTTCTGCCGCCGCGTGCGCGACGAGCTCGACCTTCAGATCGACGTCATCGATTCCGATCACGAGGCTCACCTAGCCTTCGAGAGCGTCCGCCGGCGCTTCGATCTAGCCGGCAAGAACACGCTGCTGGCCGACATCGGCGGCGGCAGCACCGAGATCGTCCTGGCGTCCGGCAACCTGGTCGAAGCCGTCTACGCCACCAAGCTGGGCGCCGTCCGGCTCGCCGAGAAATTCTGCGCCGGCGGCCAGTCGCTCGCCGACGACGACTTCTTCCGGATGATGCGCTGGATCGACCGCGAGCTTCGCAAGACCACCGACAAGCCCTCGGCGCCGGTGCACCTCCTGATCGGCTCCGGCGGCACCTTTACCAACTTGGCCACCATGATCATGGCCGGCCGGGGGCTGGCGCGGCTGCCGGCCGCTGGCTGCCGCGCCACGCGGGCCGACGTGCGGCACCTGGTCGACCGCCTGCGCAAGATGACGCCCAAGCAGCGCCACGGAGCGCCCGGCCTCAGCCCGGACCGCGTCGACATCATCGTGCCGGGCCTTGCGGTGGTCGACAGCATCATGCGGCGGTTCAGGGCCAACGTCCTGCATGTGCATCCCTACGGCGTTCGCGACGGCCTCTTGCTCGGCATGATCGACCAGCTGCAGGGCCCCAGCGACGCCGGCTCGCCCAGCAACGAAGAGCAGATCGACCGCTTCGCCGAGACGTGCGGCGTCGACCTGGCCCACTCGCGGCACGTGGCGCGGCTCGCCGGGCAGATCTACGCCGGGTTGGAAAAGCTCTTCGAGCTCCCGCCCGGCGACCAGCGGATCCTCGAAGCCGCGGCGCGGATGCAGGACGTGGGCTACCTCATCAACTACGAGGGTCACCACAAACACTCGTACCACCTCATCCTCCACAGCCGGCTCGAGTCCTTCCGCCCCGAGGAGCTGGAGATCGTCGCCAACGTCGCCCGGTATCACCGCGGCGCCGAGCCGAAGAACAAGCATCCCAATTTCCGCGGCCTCGAACGCCGACGACCAGCGCCGCGTGCGGCAGATGGCCGCGGTGCTTCGCGTGGCCGGCGGGCTCGACCGCAGCCACAATCAGACCATTCGCTCGGTCCAAGTCGCGGGCGCGCCGGAGCGAATCGAGTTGATCGTCGAGTCGGACGAGTATCCCGAAGTCGACCTGTGGTCGGCGCGCCGCCGGGCTGGCATGTTCGAGAAAGTGTTCGGCGAGCTGGCCGTCGAGTGGGCCGGCCAGGCCGCCGCGGCGCCGAACGCCTAGAGCTGGCGAAACGCCGCCGGCAAGATGGGCCAGGAGATCGCTCGCGGCGAGCGAGATTTGTCCCAGCTCCTCCGCGGCGAGATCGCCGGCCAGCCCGTGCACGTGGGCGCCTAACCGCGCCGCGTCCCAAGCATCGAGCCCCTGTCCCAGCAGCGCCGCGATCACGCCGGTCAGGCAGTCGCCCGTTCCGCCAGTTGCCATGCCCGGATTGCCGGTGGGGTTGACCGCGAACGCGCTGGCCGTCGCAGACGATCGATTCATGACCCTTGAGTACCACGACCGTCGCCGCCGACGTGTCGCGGCGACACAACTGCGCTACGGAGATCGCGCGCTCCCGATGCGAGCCGGCGGGCTCGGCCCCGCGGTCCGCCGTCCCCATCAGCCGCGCAAACTCCCCCGGATGCGGCGTCAGCACCCGCGGACCGGCGGGCTTGTCGAACACCTGCGGGTAACGCTCGCGGAAGGCCGCCAGGCCGTTGAGCCCGTCGGCGTCGACGACCATGGGCCGCGGAACGTCGCGGTACAAACGAGCCACTAGTTCAGCGACGCCGTCCGATTGGCCCAGCCCCGGTCCAATGGCCCACACGTCGAACGACTCGCGCCCGCCGCCAGATCGACGACGTTGGCCAAATCGGTGATGCCGTCGTCGTCTTCGACCAGCGGCACGGTCATGTAGCAGGGGCTGAACGACGCGACCGTGGCCTGCACTGAGGCGGGCGTCGCGACGGTCACCAGGCCGGCGCCGCCGCGAATGGCGGCCATGCCGGCCAGCGCCGCCGCGCCCGCCATGCCGCGCGACCCGCCGAGCACGAGCACGCGGCCGTAGTCGCCCTTGTGACTGTCGGTGCGCCGGGGGGCGAGCTGCGGCAGGGGAGTTGAGGTTTCGTCTTGCATGGTGCGGAGTGTAGCAGAGATAGGGGGAAGGCTGGAGACCGGAGGCTGGAGGCCGGAGGGGAACGGGGAACGGCGGACATTGAGACCCATGCTGTCGGCTGTCCGCTGTCCGCTGTTCGTTCCTCCAGTCTCCGGCCTCCAGCCTCCAGCCTCATGTCGCCTTTTTGGTCGCTAAACAGCAGTTCCGCGCAGAATGCCAATACTCGCTTCTTTTTGCACGGCGCGGTGCGTGGCCGGCTCGGGAAACGCCGAGGTCGGCCGCGCGGAGGTGCCATCGTTAGTCGGCGAGTTTTGATCATTTCCGGTCCCGCGGCGTCTGCGCGACCCCAAGAAAACCAGGGCGGCGCGAAGGGTTTTGGCAGGCTCTCCACGTTACGGAACTCACCACATCGTCTCCCGCCGCGCGAAAGCCGCGTCGCCGCAACAGGTTCCGTCGTACGCGGCGGGGTGTCAAAACAGTGGGCGGTGGGCGGTGGGCGGAACGCAGGGGACAGGGAACAGGGGTCAGGGGACAGTGGGCGGTGGGCAGCGGGCAGTGGGGACCAATGCGCAGCATGATCCCCCTCTGGCTCAGAGCTAAGAGCTAAGAGCTTCCCGATCGAATTGTCAAAGAACATGTACGTGCGATCACCACCCTAGCACAGGGCTTGGCTCATTTTCAACAACTTTTTTGGAGACTTCTCACCGAAGCCGACAGTCCGTGCAAGGCCTTTGGAGGATTGACCTTGGACGAAACGTGAAATCCTGCGCCCCTGTGGAGATGTTTGTCTCACGAACACTCACACAAGGGCGCAGGCATGGAAGCCAAGACGCGGCGGCTGAACGTTTCTTGTTGTCCTCCGACCTATCCTTGTCCGTCGTGCGGCCGGCGGGGGCGGCGCAAGCAGATTCTCACGCGGGAGGTCCGCTCCATCGCCTTTCGTGAAATCTGCCTCCTCGAAGTCCGCTACGCCGAATACCGGGCGAGTTGCCGGTGCCGTGCCACGTTTCGCAGCGCGCCGCCGGGCGTCGATCTGCGGCGTCGCTACGACAATCGCGTCCGCGACGCCGTGCTCGATCGGCTGATCGAAGACGGCATGAGCATACCCAAACTCCTCGTCGCCATGCAGCGCGACTTTTTTCTCGATCTTTCCCAAGGGTTCGCCTACGACTGCATCCGCAGTCGCGTGGCGGAGTTGGACCAGGCCGAATACCGCCGCTGGTCGCTAGCGGCGTTTCGGGGCGTCTTGTGCGTCGACGAGCTGCATTTGGGCCGCTTTACGCTCCTGTTGGCGACCGATCCGATTGGCGATTTTCCCGTGGCGTTCGCCCTGGTCGAGAGCAACGATGCGGAGCATATGCGGCGGTTTCTCGCGAATCTCAAGCGGCGCGGATTCTCGCCCCAGGTCGTGGTCACCGACGGTTCTGGCCTGTATCCCGCGCTCGTGGCGGAACTCTGGCCGCAGGCCGAGCACCAGCTCTGCGTGTTTCACGTTCTGCAGGACGTCAACCGCCGCGTGCTGAAAGCCGTCGTGCGGCTGCGGCGAGACCTGAAGCGTCGCGGCCGGCGCGGCCGCAAGCGCCGCCGCGGCCGACCCAAGAAGTCAACGCGCCGGCGATGCGGCTTGACCCTCCAAGACAAGGCGAACTTCGTCTTCAAGCATCGCTGGCTGATCGTGACCGGCGAGCGGCGACTCGACGACCGCCAACGGGCTGATCTGCAGACGATGTTCCAATATCTTCCCGGCTTGCGCACGCTGCGCACCTTTGCGATCAAGGCGCAGCAGTTATTCGATCTTGGGCAATCCTCCCATCAAGCGCACTGCCAACGCGCGGCCCTCCTGCGCGACAAGTCCTTCGCCGCCGTTGCCGAACTGGCCGCGGCGATGAAGACGCTTGAAGGCGACAAGTTCGACAAAATGATTGCCTTTCTGCGCAGCGGGGCCTCGCGTCGCAAGCGGCCCCTGGCGGTGCGAACCAATAATCACGTGGAACGAACGAACCGCAAACTGCGGTTGTTCGAGAAATCTCGCTACAAATGGCGGCGTCGCCGAAACATCATCCGCTTCGTGCTGTTGGCGTTCGATCATTGGCGACGTCGCCAGGCCGCCGTCAAACCGCCCGCCGTCGCCCCAAAGCTTCCGCCGCCTTCGAGCGCCGCCATCGCTCGTCGTCCCAACTCCAAGGCTGCTTAACCCTTGCGAACACTGTCGACTTCAGCGAGAAGTCTCCTTTTTTGAGGGATTTTTTTACCACGAAAGGCACGAAGGACACGAAGTCGGAGTTCGTAGGGTGGGTTGGCCGTCATCGGCAACCCATCGGTCTTGGAGCCGCATCGCCGGATGGTTCCCGCTGCGCGGCGAACCAGTTCTACTTACTCACCATCGCCGCTAGGCCGTGTTCGAGTCGATGTTTGGTGGCCTTGTCGCGTCGCGTTGCGCCGTGCAGACTGATGGCATCCAACCACACCTTGATCTAGTTGCGAGTTGCCACATAGCTACCGGCAGGACATTCCCAGGAGACCGCAGGATGCGTAAATACGTGGCCTTTGATATTGAGACGGCATTCTTCTCCGATGATCCGAGTTGCGATTGGCGCACGTGCCGTCCACTGGGCATAACCTGCGCCGCTGCTCTAACCTCCGACGGCGAATCTCCCACCGTCTGGCACGGCAAACATGCCGAAACTGGATCACCGACTGACAAAATGACTCCGGCTGAGGCTGCCGAGATAGTCTGTCAACTTTGCCAACTTGTCGAGGCGGGTTACACCCTTCTTACGTGGAACGGCATGGGATTCGATTTAGACATTCTTTCCGAGGAAGCTTCAGAGCATGAACGATGCTGTGAACTGGCGAGAAACCACGTGGACATGATGTACCATGTTCATTGCGAATTAGGCTACCCCGTATCGCTCGTCAAATGTGCTCAGGCATTCGGCATTAAAGGCAAATTAGACGGGTTGTCGAGCGAGGATGCGCCACGACTTTGGAAGCAGGGGCAATGGTCGAAGGTAATTGAGTACATCTGCCAAGATGTTCGGCTGGCGCTTCAAGTTGCTACTGCGTGCGAGGCCGCAAGGCAGTTCCGTTGGATAACGCAGAAAGGCCAGCGTCGCAACTTCGTCTTGAATCGCGGTTGGTTACTCGCACACGAAGCCAGCCGGCTTCCGCTACCGGATACGTCTTGGATGGACAATCCTCGTCCCCGAAGCGCGTACACGGCTTGGATGACTGCGAGACGATAAACCTCCAGTCGCTGCGCGTCGAGTTTCTAATGCGTCGCACTCTATTTAGTCGCACTCTATTTAGCTTCGTAGGTTGGGTTGGCTGTCTTCGGCAACCCATTGGGTGTTGAAGCTGCTCTTCACTGGGACCGTTCTAAGCGACACTCACATGGAGTACTTATTCCCCTCGAAATATCCGAAAGAGTGAACTAACCTCTTGAGCGTTGGTTAGATACCACTCTTCACCCGGAGCGTCCTTGATCTTTCGATTATTGCTCTTCAAGTGCCGGTGTATCGCCGATTCGGTGCCAACCGCGTCCTCGCATCTTCCAACCATCAGCATGTAAGCGTCCTCGTCGCTGCCGAAAATCTGTTGATTGACTCTACCTTTCGAGCCTCCCACGATCGTTACGTAGCCGATTTTCACCGGATAGGTTTGAGCTCGATTTAACTCAGCTTCTTCGCGGCAACTCTCATAGGTATAGGCGTACACCTCAAACGGGCCAGTACCAATCGTGTGAAAGCCGACAATCCGCTTGACTCGACTTGTAGAGAATGAATCCATCAAGGCATCAACTGCTTCTGGGTCAACCGCATTGTCGTAGTGGACTCGCTCGTCAAGTACTTGCTGAATTTCACGCTCGTGCTCGTCGTCTACCACAAAGTCGAACCACCAGGCCTGTAGGTCAGTTGTCAATCCGTTGTCGAACCTGATTGTTGCCCAATACTGAGAGGACGCCCCTTTCTTTTGGAAGAATCCCTTTTCTGGAATTGTCCAACCTAATGAACCGTAGGCGAGTTCGTCGGAAAATCCGTCGGGGATGTCTATGAGTACTACTCTGCGTGGCTCGCTGCCAAGGAGGTCTTCGCCTTTGCGAATTCGGCTGCCCATAGCCGATCTCCATCCCGTGCCGGCTGGTCGTCCGTCGTTAGGTCGGTAATTTGGGTTCCTTTCTAGCTGTACTTCGTCAGATGCTCGGATTCCTGGTGGGGCCTCGTAACCCGCAGAGCTGAGCATGTTAGCCATCGCATCTGTGAAACCTTCGGGAAGTCCAATTCTGATGCAGCAGTCGCGATTTTCGCGAGGAGATTCTACGAAGGGAGGCAAATTGGCAGTTGCCAGAAAAGTTTCCGCTTTTCTGAGGAACTCCTCTGGATTTACCCTTAGCCATTTCCAACTGGATTCATTGTCTGCCTCGATCAGATTATTCGAGAACGTATCGGTTATCCACGACATCAAAGCTGGTCCATTTGCAGTCGATATGACCGAGAGAAAATCCGCTCGCTCACAGAGGCCAGTCTTGTTGATTTCTAGCCATCTCATCACGCAGATCGCGGGGACTTCATTGTTGAAATCTTTTTCGAAACTTTGACCTAAAGCAATGCAAATCGGGTATGTGGATTGGGCTTTCGCTTTTGCGATTCGCTTGTATCGGGGGAAGGTGAACACAACAATTTCGTGCGCACCCTCGCCTGTAAAATGGCAATTTGATAGATCGGCTACCAGCCTATCCTTTTTGCCCAATCTCCACGTAGGCCACTTGTCATCCAGTAGTTTCCAATTCGGCTCCATAGATCTAGTTTGTAGGATGGTTGGCCGTCGTCGGCAACCCACCGGTTAATGAGGCCGCCCCTCACTTGATGGGGTCCCGCTGCGCGGCGAACCTATCCTACTCTCTGGCCCACAATGCCCACAAAAGATTGTCATCACGGGAGCGCGCGTCCCGTATGATGTGAGCCTATGAGTCTCCGGCTGCTCGTTTCGTCGGCGTGGTTTTTTCTGGTGCTGTTCTCGTACTACGTGCTCAAGCCGGTCCGCGACGCCCTGGCGACCGAGACGCGACTGTTCGGCCCGCTGTACCTGGCGACGTTTCTGGCAGCGTGCGCCGCGCTGCCGTTGTATTGGCGGATCGTGGGGCGCACGACGCGGCGGCAGCTCGTGTTTGGCGTCTACCAATTTTTCGTGGCCTGCCTGGTCGCGTTCGCCGTGCTCGTGGCGCGCGGCTATGGCGACGCGGCCTGGCTACGCAATGCATTCTTCGTGTGGGTGAGCGTGTTCAACCTCTATGTCGTGGCCGTGTTCTGGAGCGTGATGGCGGACTTGTTTTCGGCCGAGGAGGGCAAGGCTTGGTTCGGCGCCCTGGCCGCGGCAGGGACGGCGGGCTCGATCGTTGCGTCTCTCGTCGGACAACTCGCCGCCCAGCGGTTGGGCATGGCCTGGTTGATGGCAGTCGCGATTGCTGCGCTGGAGTTAGCGATCGCGGTCGCGTGGCTGGCCCTGCGATTGGAGCCACGCGGCAGTGAGGCGGGTGGCCGGGTGGCTGGGGTCGGAGTCTTCGCCGCCCCCAGCGAAGCGAGTCGCACTGGGGGCTCGTGGACTCGACCCCAGCCACCCCACCGCCCGACGGGCAGCGACGCCCGTTCCAGCGGATCTCTCCGCGCGGGGCTGCGCACGGTCCTGGCGTCGCGCTACCTGCTCATGATCTGCGCGTTCACGGCCATCGGCAAGTTTTCCGCCACCTTCGTCTACAACAATTTTCAGCACGCGCTGCGCGCCGAGGGGCTGGCGGTCGAAGAGCGAACGCAATTGTTCTCGGCGATGAACTTCTACTCCCAAAGCGGCACGCTCGCGTTCCAGGCCGTCGGTCGCGGCGGCGCTCATGCGACTGGCCGGCGTGGGCGCCACGCTGGCAGCGGCGTGCGGCGTGATCGTCGGCCTGTTCGCGTGGCTGGCCGTCGACGCGGGGTTGTGGCCGCTGATGGTCGCCAAGGTGGTCCAGGAGATCGTGGCCTACGGCCTGCTGGTCCCCGCGCAGCAGGTGCTGTTCACGGTGGTGAGCCGCGCGGAAAAATACGAGTCGAAGGCGTTCGTCGACACGGTGGTGTTCCGCGGCAGCGACGTCGCCGCATCGAACGTCTGCGACGCCCTCCAGCGGTTCGCGGTGAGCGGGGCGGCGATGGCGATCCTGCCGCTGGTGGGGGCGTGGATGGCCCTGGGGGCGTGGTTGGGAAGGGAGCAGGCTGTGCGGGCCCAAGGTGCCGACGTGTACGAACTTCGCCCCCCTCCCTAGCCGGTGCTACGCACGGACTACCGCCTCCGCTCGATCGCCACTCGCGACCGTGCTCGTTGCTCCCATCGAAGGGGGAGGGAACCGGATGGAGTTGAGCGAGAATGGCTCCGCGGGAGCGTCGCCCTCCCGGACCGTCGAGACAATCGCCGATCGCCCAAGGCGCCCGCCAGGCGAGTCCGTGGGCGGGGCAAGTACGGATTAAAACTGACCGCGCTTCGCGTAGACCGCATTGCGTTGGGCCTTTTGTCGCTCATAACGATAAATATATATTGACAAACGATAAACTATAAGGCAAGGTGGATATATGAAGCGAGGTTGGGTTATGTGGCTAAGAGCCTATCCGAGAACCGTCTCCGGTAGGGGGTCAGTCCCAATTTGCTCCGCAGACTCCGCAAATTTGGGACAGTCCCCGACGCAAAGTTCGACGGGCGTGGACATCCAACCTCCGCTTGGATTACCGGCAGGGGTGGTCCACATGATACGCACTGGTTGTTGTCCAGTTCCCCAGACCTGAAAGTGCAGCACCCATGAAACGAAGCTCAATCGTCTTTCTTCAAATCGTCATCGTGCTCATCGGCGTCGCCGCGCTTGCTTTCCTGCTGTGGGAACCTCAGGTCGAGGGCGTGAACAAGAACCGCACGAACTTCGAAATCTACTTCCAAGATCCGTTTCTGGCGCTGTGTACGCGGGCTCCATTCCGTTCTTCATGGCTCTCTATCAGGCGATTCGGGCGTTGGCGTACGTCGGACGAAATCAAGTTTTCTCGCCGGAAGTCGTGAAAGCATTGCGGACCATCAAGTATTGCGCTGGCCATCATTGGTTTTGTCGTCGTCGAGGAAATCTGGATTCTGCTAGTTAACGGCCGTGACGAAGACAATCCTGGAGCCCCGATTTTTCTCGGACTCCTCATTATTCTTCCTTCGATCGTCGTCGCCGTCACGGCGGGGATGTTTGAACGGATTTTGCAGAATGCCGTGGATATCAAATCCGAGAACGACCTAACCGTGTAATGAAAGTGCGCATGGCAATCATCATCAACATCGACGTCATGTTGGCGAAGCGCAAGATGAGCGTCACCGAGCTTGCCGAGAAAGTCGGCATCACGATGGCCAACATTTCCGTCTTGAAAAACGGCAAGGCCAAGGCGATTCGGCTATCCACTCTGGAAGCGATTTGCAAAGCGCTCCAATGCCAGCCTGGAGATATTTTGGAATACAAATAGAACTTGCTTCTGACGCGGCGCTGACACGAGGCTAAAAAAGTTCGTAGGATGCGTTGGCCGTCTTCGGCAACCCGTCGGTCTTGGACGGCACGTCGGGTGGTTGATGGGTTCCCGCAGCGCGGCGAACCCAAGCGGCGGGGTTGTTGGCTGGCCTACGACTTTGAGAGTGAAGCGTAGGTGGATCGCGAAAGACGTCAGATTTCGCTGAATCGGAGGGCCGCTTCAGCGAGGGCGCCTGTTAGCAGACCCGCTTGAGTTAGGCGGAACTCCGTCGAGGTGACGTCAGCGCCGCGCACAGGACGATCCTCGACGGCGTCATCCTGCATGGAAAAGGCGAGAATTATATCTCAGCGCGGGCTGTTTGAATACCCGCTCAAACTGTGACGGCGACGAATCCTCGAAGCCGAGTTGTTTGAGGTAGGCGAATAGCCGTTCGTAGGTGATGGTCGTCAATCGAGCGCCCTAAGAAGCGATCGGCAATTTGCCTGATTTGAATTTCTCCAACACCGAATCGTCGACCAACGCTGCTGATTCCAAGCGCATCACGACAGAGAGGAGATCGGCCGCGCGAACGGAACGGCCATCGGACGGAATTGACAGCGTGAGAATCGTTCCGGACTCGCGATGATGAAACGCCAGCGAATTATTAAGCCTGGCAGGCTGCTCGAAACCGATGCTGCGTAAGAATTGCTGGAGACGATCAAACGTAATTCTATCTTGGCTTTCGTTCGACATCGCCAAACCCTCCTTGGCTGCGAAGTTCATCCACAACGTGAAGCGACATGCTGCGGAAGGTCTCGATCGACTTTGCCGTCAGTTTGCTCGAGACTGGAATGTGAACGTGGACTGATTCTTTGTGCGGATCCACGAGTTCGGGATGTTGGCTGACGTACTCCTGAATGTGCAGCCAGTACGCTGTTTCCGACTGCGCATCGAACACGACGAGAATGAATGAGTAAATCTCCTGCGCCCAATAATCCAAATCTCCGGGAGCAGTCGGAAATGAGATGACCGTTCCCTTGTTGATCAGCGGCAAGCTTTCTGTGGCCTTCAACTGAAATCGAACCTCTCCATTCTCCAGGGCTCCGTCCGCTCCGAAATGAAACATGGTGACATCAACTCCATAATCGCGCTCGGGTCGCCGGAGTAGATGGCCCTTAAGAAGGACTTTTCGCTCCAAGTAGTTTTCGCTGAGGTCCGCGATGACGTGCGCGCAAGTGCGCCGCTTGCGTCGGGGACTTCCTGCGTCGTCCTGGGGCATTGTGCATGACTGGAGTTGAACGCGGACGATAGCAGAACACGTCGACCCAGAATAGGTAAAGCGATCGCTTGTTGCTAGCAGCCCATCTCGGGTGGGCGTGGGGCAATGGCCTGGATTTGCCCGTCATTCTGGTGGATTCGCCGCGGATGGCGAACTCACCTACCCAGGGACCGGCGAGACAATCGCCGGCTTTATGAGGGACGCGATGAGCCGGGCGTTTAGCGTTTCTCGACCAGGCAGGACCAGCCGAGGAAGCGGACGGGGACGCCGGGGGCTTCGTCGAAGCGGAACTCGTGGAGGTCCAGGATTTTGAACGACTGGCCGAGTTCGTCGCGAAGCTGATCTTCGGTCACCACCGGCGGGCCGGGGTCGTGGGGCTCGCGGGCGTTGCCGGTGAGGATGAGGCCGCGGGCGGCGGGAGCGAGTTGGCGGGCGATGGCCGGGGCGTAGTCGTGCGGGGCCGTGCGGCGGATCACGTGGTAGCAGCCGCGGTCGAAGAAGAAGCCGAAGGGGCCGGCGAGGTCCGGCAGGTAGAGCACGTCGGCGACCAGGAAACGGGCCTTCACGCCGGCGGCGTCGGCGCGCTGGTCGGCTTGTTCCACGGCCAACGGCGCCACGTCGACGCTGGTGACCTCAAAGCCTTGTTGGGCCAGCCAGACGCTGTTGGTTCCCGTGCCACAGCCCAATTCAAGGGCACGGCACGGCTGGATGCGGTGTTCGCTGACGACGCGCACGAGCTCGGAGGATGGGCGGCCGGTGTTCCACGGCAGGTCTCCGGTGCGGTAGCTTTCGTTCCAGTCCCTGGTTTCTGGCGTGGGCATGGGGGAGTTGTGAGTTGCGAGGGGGGAAACGTGACAGGTGAAGGTGAGTGTCATTCTGCGCTTTTGGGTGCGCCACGGACGCGCTCCGCTGCCGCGTCGCGGCTAACCGGGAGATCGGGCGGCGGCGCGGGTGGCGACGAGGCCGGCGAGGTAGCCGGCTTTGAAACCGGCGTCGATGTTGACCACGGCGACATTCGCGGCGCAGACTGTTGAGCATCGACAATAGCGCGGCGACGCCGCCGAAGTTGGCGCCGTAGCCGACGCTGGTCGGCACGGCAAACACAGGGCACGGCACGTAGCCGCCGACCACGCTCGGCAGGGCGCCCTCCATGCCGGCGACGACGACGATCGCGTCGGAGTCGGCAAACTCGGCCAGCCGCGCCGGCAGCCGATGCGGGCCGGCCACGCCCACGTCCTGCACGAGCCGCGTCTCGACGCCCATCCACTCGAGCGTCTCGCGGGCTTCCTCGGCGACCGGCAGGTCGCTCGTGCCGGCGGTGATGACGGTTACTCGGCCACTCCTGGGTGATCCGGATTGCGATGCGGCGCCGGCGGCGTCGATGCAGAGCGTTCTGCCGACAGCGTTGTATCGGGCTTGCGGGATCTGCTGGCAGATCGCTTCCGCCTTCGTGGCGTCGATGCGCGTGGCGAGCACCGGCTGGCCGCGGTCGAGCAGCGTTTGGGCGATCGCGGCGACGGTCTCGGGCGTCTTGCCTTCGCCGAAGATCACCTCGGGAAATCCGCACCGCCGTGCGCGATCGACGTCGACGGTCGCTTCTGGCAGCGAATCGCTGGCTGGTTTCAAGGCGCCGCTGATCGAGTGGAAGAACTCTTCGGGCGAGCGCTCGCCGGCGAGGAGTTGGCGGGCGAGGCGTTGGAGTTCGTCGGCGGCCATCGGCGCAGTGTAGCGGATGGAAGTGCGGTTGGGCAGCGCTGTGGAACATGCCCACGCGGACGAGGGCATGGCACGCGCGACCGGCGCGCCGGGGTCGAGACGACCCGGCTCGCCGCGATGCGCAAGCGCTAGGCAGCGGCGGCGGTCGCGAACAGTTCCTGGTGGACGGCGCGGAGATCGTCGGCCGAGATGGCGTGCTGGCCGGTTGCGAAGCCGACCAACAGCGCCAGGTCGCAGAGCCGGTTGATCCGCCGCGGGACGCCCCCCGTGAGTTGGTGGGCAGTCGCCAGAGCTTCGGCGGTAAAAATCTCGCGCATGGCGCCGGCCGCCGCGAGTCGGTGTTGAATGTACGCCGCCGTTTCCTCCACGGTAAGGCCCGGCAGGAGCACCTTCAGATCGAGCCGCTCGTTGAGCGGGCCGTGCCGCTCGATCATCGGCGCAAGCGCCGGTTGCCCGACCAAGAGGAGCGTAAAGGCCGGGCGACCGTCGGCGTCGAGATTCAAGAGCAGCCGCAGCGGCTCGACCAATCCGCTGTCTTCCAGCAAGTGCGCCTCGTCGACCACGACGACCGCGTGGCGCCCGTTGCGAACATTGTCGGCCAGCACGAATTCCAATCGCCGCAAGCTCTCCTCGATGGTGTATCGCGGCGGATCGGCCGCCGGGGCGCCGAGATGCTCGGCCAGGTACACCAAGAGGTCGCGATCGGTCATCTGCGGAAACACGACGCGGACCAGCGGCTGGCAGCGCGCCGGGAGTTGCTCGCGGAGCATGTCCACCAGCAGCGTCTTGCCGACGCCCGCGCTTCCCGCCACGAGGCCCGCGGCCCGACCGTTTTCGATGGCGTAGCGCAGCTTCCGCAGCGCCGCCTGATGCGACTCGCTGAGGAACCGGAAGCGCGCGTCGCCGCCTGGTTCGAAGGGTTTGGCGTCGAGTTGCCAGTAGTCGAGATACATGTTGGTGATGCCGAACCTACGCGGCCCGAAGTTGGTTTTCGACGATCCCCAGACACACGGCGGCCAACTCCGGCGCCGACTGCATGACTCGCTGCGGACTTGTCGCGCCTCCGGCGTGGCCGCCGGCCACCAGCACGGCGCCGTCGAGGCGGCACTGTCGGGCCACGCGCCGCGCGATCGGTCCTTGCACGGCGTCGGCCACGGCGCCCAGGTCGAACAGCACGATGTCGTAGTGATAGCGAAGCACGCCCGCGGCGACCGAGGCGTGGATGCCGTCGAGCTTCTCCGCCGCCGGCACGCCCCCTTGCACCAGCGGCACGAGGACCAGGCGGTTGGCCGCCTGACTGACGACCGCCTCGGCCAATGGCACGCGGCCGGCCAGCACGTCTTCCCAGCCGATCTCGACGATCAGTCCCAGGGCGGCGGCCAGATTGGCGTCGGCGAAATCGGCGTCGACGATCGCCACGCTCTTGCCGGCCTCGACCAGCAGCCGCGCGACGCACGCCGTCGCCGTGGTGGCCCCGGCGCCCGACGCGGCGCCAGCTACGCCAATCAGGCTACGGCCCGCGTCGTCGGCGGCCACGAGCGTGTCGACCAGGGTCTGCCACTGTGCGCGGTGATTGTAAAACAACTCGTCGACCGTCGGCGACCAGCGAAAGGCGTCGACTTCGTGCGCGGGACGAAATCGCGCTTCGACGCTCGCGGTCGGTTGGGCAAAGGTCGAGAGCGGACGTCGCTGCCCGGCGCCGGACGGGCGCGGCGTTGGCGCCGACGCCGCCGCGGCTTCTTGGTAGATGCGGAAGTGAGGCTCGCGGGGCGTCGCGGCCTCAACGGTCGGCGCGTCGTCCGATCGGCGCATCGCGGGCTGCGCCCTGACCGTCATCTGGTCGACGGGACCAACGACGGCCGCGGGGCGCGCGTCCTGCTCGTCGAGTTCGTAGGCGCGGATGAACGCCCGGTCGATCGCGGTCATGGCGGTCGCTCCTGGAGAGGTCAACGGGCTGCGGCAGCGCTCTGGCGCTTGTGGCGGGAGCCGCGTCGCTCGGCGCCGGTGCGCGAACATCGAACCAGGGGTAGTCGGTGGTCGGGTACGGCAAGTCGCTGGGCGTCGGCGTGATCGGCTCGGCCGCGGCCGATGGAGCTGGTTCGACGGTGGGCGGCGGCGTCGGTGAATCGGCGCTCGGAGCGGCGGCCGCGCTCGGGGCGGGCGACTCGATCTGCGCCGTCGACTCGCTCGGGGCCGCGGACTCGGTCTGGGCCGTCGACGCCATCGTCCCTGGCTCTTGGCCCGTGGGACTAGCGGCGGCCGCGTCGGCGATGCGCGGCGCTTTGGCAGCGGCGATCGGCGCGGTGAACTCTAGGTTCTGCTCTTCATACGGACGAATAACGACGCCCAAAGGCGGCGAGGTCGCCGACTCGCTCGACCAGGAATTCTGCGAATCCATGATTTCGTCGTCGATCGCCACCTGCTGCCGGCCGATTGTCAGCCAGTAGAGCAGACTGGCCGAGAGAATCAGCGCGACCGTGACTCCCACGCCAGCGTGAGGCGCCAGCCCCGCATGCCAGCGGGCGATGCGCGAAGCCAGCGTGTCATTGCCGCGCCGTCTGGGGCTGTGCAAACCGCCGAAGCGCTCCTCCGCCGGATCGACGCGGTACTGCTCGCGGCGCGGGGTCGCCGCCCGCTCAGGAGCTGGCGACCGCTGGTCGAAGGCGGGCCATTCGTACCCGCGCGAGCGAGTCGGACGACTCGATCGCGACTCGCTGGCCTCGATACTGCGGCGGATCAAGGCGCGTGGCGTGCTGGGGGGAAGCGCGTCTGTGGTCGGCGCGTTGGCCATGCGCAGCGGCGCTACGCTCGGGGCGTCCGCCGGGGGCGCAGGCGGCGTTTCCAGGGCCGCGAAGGTCGGCAGCGCCTCGACCGGGGCGGCGGGTCGCGGCCCGACCACCGGCAGTCGCGCCAACACGGGCCACGCTGGCGCCTCGTCGTCCGTTGCGATTCGACGCGGGACGAGCGGGCCGTCGATCTTTGTTTCAATGCTCACGTGACGCTCGTCGCGGTTGAAGTGGGGATTGGCGCCAACAGATCGACGCACTGCGGCGGTGCTAGCAACCGCCCGCGCGCTTCGACGGTATTCCCCTTCACCTATCGGAAGCGGTTGGAGCGATCTTGAGGATTGCCGCAGTGGCGCCCACGGGCGCTCTGCCGCTAGCGTGCGTGCGGCGAACAGGGAGGGCGAGCCTTCTGCCGAGCCAGCGCACCTACAGCGGCATCGGCTCAGCAGGAGCTTCGCCCTCCCAAATGGACACACATTGTCCTTTTGAGCGCCTCGCTGCTAGCGGGCGGCGGGCCGCTGCGCCTGGCGGAGTTCGCCGCCGCCCTTCCAGTCGACGGCCGGCCAGACCAGCGTGCGGCCGTCGCGGCTGCTGGTGAGCGCCGCCAGGCCGTCGGGCGAGAAGCTGACCGAGGTGACTTCCTCGCCGTGGCCCGCCAGAGTGAGGATTTCCTTGCCGGTGGCGGCGTCCCATAGCTTCACGAGATTGTCTTCGCTGCCCGTCAGCGCGCGGCTGCCGTCGGGCGACAAGGCCACGGACGTGATGGCGGCGGTGTGTCCGGCAAGCTTCAAGGGTTCGCCGCTGGAGTCGGTCAATGGCTGGCCGGTCGCGGCGTCCCAGACCAGCGCGGTGTTGTCGTCGCTGCCGGTGATGATGAAGCGGCCATCGGCCGAGAACTCGCCGCACCGCACGGCGAAGGCGTGTCCCGCCAGCGTGTGCAACTCGGCGCCCGTCGCGGCGTCCCACACGCGGGCGGTCTTGTCGCTGGAGACGGTCAGAATGCTCTTGCCGTCGGGCGAGAAGCAGGCCTCGCGCACGCCGCCCTGATGGCCGCGGATGACGGGGTCAAGCGGCTTGCCGGTCTCGGCGTCCCACAGGCGCGCCGTGCCGTCGTCGCTGGCGGTGAGGATTCGCTTGCCGTCGGGTGAGTAGCGGACGCTGTTGATTTCGCCCTGGTGCAGGCCGTCGAGCTTCACGATGACGCGCCCGGCGGCGGCGTCCCAAATTTTCGCCGAGCGGTCCCAACTGCCGGTGACTACCCGCGTGCCGTCGGGCGACATGTCGGCCGACGCCACGACCCCGCTGGGGCTGAAGCGAACCGCCATCTTGTGGTCGGCCAGGTTGAACAGCCGAGCGTCGTTGCCGCCGATGACGAGCAAGCGCTGGCCCTCGGGCGCGAACCGCGCCGCCCAAAGCTGGCTGGAACGCAAGCCGTAGTCGATCCACGCGCCGCGGCTGCCCGCGGATTTGGGAACCGTAATCTCCCGTCTCGCCGCGAGATCCCACAGCCGTACCGTGCCTTCCGCGGCGCTGGTGACGGCCGCCAATCGGCCGTCGCCGGTCATGTCGATCGACGACACCGCGCTGTCCGCCGCGACCGGTTCGATCGTCTGCATCAATCGGGCGTCGTCCAGCGACCAGAGGCGAAGCTTGCCGTCGTCGCAGCCGGTGAGCGCCGTGCGGCCGTCGCGGCTGACGACCAGGTCGCCGACCCAATCCGGATGCTTGAGAACACGGTCGGGGATTTCACGCGCGGCGGCGACGTCCCACTGGCCGCAGGTGTTGTCGCCGCTGGCGGTGATCAACCGGGCGCCGCCGTCGGCGAACGCCATCGCGGTGATCGTGCGGCTGTGCCCGTAGAGCCACGCGCCCGCGACCCACTTGCCGGCGGGCGCGTTGTAGCGCCATACCCGGCAGCGACCGATGTCGTCGCCCGTGGCCAGCAGCTGTCCGCCGGGAGCGAAGCGCGCGGCGGTGATCTCGATGGGCTCGCCCTGTTCGTCCTCGCCGAGGTCCTGGAGTTTCCTGCCGGTCGCGGCGTCCCAGATTTGCGCCTTGGCGCCGACGCTGCCGGTGACGATGTGCACTCCGTCGTCCGCGACGGCGAGGGCGGCGGTGCGACCCGTGCCATCAAGCCGAAGCATCTCCGAGCCGGTCGCCACGTCCCAGACGCGCACGGTGCCGTCGCCGGCGCCGGTGGCCAGGCGCGAGCCGTCGTCGAAGAACACCGCCGAGGACGCAAGGAAATCGTGGCCTTCTTGGAACCGCTTCACCCGCTCGAGCGACTGGGCGTTCCACAGCGTGGCGGTGCGGTCGCGGCCCGCGGTGACAATCTGCTTGCCATCGGGCGAGAACCGCGCCGCGAGAATGGCGTCGCGCTCCTCCGGCGCCGCGGCCAGCTCGCGCTCCTCCGCGTAGCGGTCGGGCCGCCACAACTTGACAAGCATGTCGCGTCCCGCGGTCAGCAGCCATTGGCCGTCGGCCGAGTAGCGCAAGCCCGCACGTGGCTGGCGTGCCCGCGGAGCGTCTTGCGAGGCGTTCCGGCAGCCATGTCCCAGATGATCACCATGTTGTCCTGGCCGCCGCTGGCGAGCGTCTTCCCGTCGGGAGCGAAAGCCAGCGCCCGAACCGGTCCGCGATGTCCCGTCAACTCGCGGAACTTCACCTCCGGGTCGGGTTGTTCGTTCACTGCGCAATGCGATGTCGATCGGGTGGACGTCTTCGGGTCGCCATACCAGCACCCGTCCGTCGTAACCCCCGGTGGCGATTTGCTGGCCATCGGGCGAGAACCTGGCTGCGTAAATCGGGCCGCGGTGTTTTGAGAACGACGTGCGGATGTGGAAGTAGTCGGCGGGATTGTCGGTCGTGCCGCCCCGCTGCCACACGATCGCCTTGCCGTCCTGGCCGGCGGTGACAATCTGCTGACCGTCGGGCGAGAACTCGGCGTCGCACACCCACCAGCTATGGCCCTGGAAAGTCTGGAGCAGCTTGGGCTCGCCCGCGGCGAGGTCCCAGAGCTTGGCAAAGTTGTCGTAGCCGCTGGTCAAGAGCCACTTGCCGTCGGGCGAGAACCGCACGCTCATCACGCCGTCTTTGTGGGCGGCAAATTCCTTTACGGCCAGCTTGCCGTCGGCCGCGTTGTAAATGTGCACGGTGCCGTTGATGCTGCCGGACGCCAGCCGCTCGCCGGAGCCGTCGTAGGCGACGGAGTGCACGTAGGGCCCGTGCGCCAGCTCGAGCTCGCGCTGGCCCGTCTGCAGGTTCCAAATGGCGGCCTTGCCGTCGGAGCCGCCGGTGGCGAAGTGCTGCCCGTCGGGCGACATGACCGCGGCGTCGATGGCGCGGGGGCCTGCCAGGTTTGCTCATCCAGGTGACAGAGAAACTCCAGGCGTCCCCACTCCCAGCGGCGGAGACTCACGGGGCAAACGGCCAGCAGCTCGGCGGCGCGGTCGAACGCGTTTTCTTCGATCTTCGCGTTGGTGAGTCCGATGCGGGCGATGTAGGCTTGGTATTCCTCCTGCTCGCGGGCGGCCACGGCGATCTTGCGCTGTTCTTCAGCCCGCTTCTGCTCCTTAACGGCAATTTCGCGCTGCTCATTCGCCGTTTTCTCGTTCTTTTCGGCGATCGCCCGCTGTTCGGTGGCCTCGATGGTCTTTTTATTTGCGATATCTCGTTGCTCGTTGGCTTCGACGGTCTTCTGCTCGGCGATTTCTCGTTGCGCCTTCTCCTTGACCTGGGCGGCCACGGCGATGTTCTTTTCCTGCGTCACGCGCACATACGCGACAACCCCGATGCCGATGACCGAGAGGATCAACGCCGCCACCGCCCCCTTGAGCGCCTTGATGCGCCGCTGCCGCGACTCGCGCTCGCGGAGGCCGCTTTGCAGTTGACCGAGCACTTCCTGGTGATCCGGCGCGGCCGGATCGAGCAGCCCGGCCCCCAGATCGAAGTCGCCCTTGGCGAGCGCCAGCCGGGCGTAGTCGAGCCGGGCCGTCGACAAGAGCGAGCCGGCGCGCTTGTTGGCGGGCCACAGCGTCAGCGATTCTTCCAAACCGTACAGAGCGCGGGCGTACAGCTCGTAGTCCTGTGTCTCGGCCGCCTTGGTCATGTTAGCCGAGGCGTGGCCGACCAGCTTGATGCTCTCGGAGTGCGCCTGGTACTCGCGCACGGCGGCCTGAAAGGCGGGCACGTCGTGGTAGCGATCCTCGGGAGCGTTGGCCATCGCCCGCAGCGCCACGTCGATCAGCTCATGCGACTTGTCGGGCACCGCGATCTCGTTCTTGGCCGCGGAGAACAAGCAAGACATCACCGTCTTGCCCGAGTGGGGCGGCCGGCCGATGACGATCTCGTACAGGATGGCGCCCAGCAGGTACACGTCGCTGAGCTCGGTGATTTTTTCCAGCGGACCGGTCGCCATCTCCGGCGCCATGTAAGCCGGCGTGCCGCCCATGGCGTCCGACTGCGTGACCGCGGCGGCCTGCGGAAACTTGGCGCTGACGCGCGCCAGGCCCCAGTCCATCACCAGCACTTCGCCGAAGTCGCCGAGCATGACGTTCTCGGGCTTCAGGTCGCGGTGGACGACGCCGTTGACGTGGGCGAACGCCACGGCGTCGGCGACGCGGAGCAGGATGTTGAGGTTTTCGTCGAGCGACTTGTGCTTGATGACCTTGTTCCACGGCGTGCCTTTGACGCGCTTCATCGAGTAGAACAGGGCGCCTTCGTCGTTGGCGCCCAGGTCGTAGATCGGCACGATGTTGGGGTGGTCGAGCTCGCCGGTGACCACCGCTTCGGAAATGAACTTGTCGCGGTGTCCCGCGTTCTTGCCCTCCTCATCCTTGAGCATCTTGAGGGCCACGGTGCGGGCGATCGACGACTGCCGGGCGGCGTACACCACGCCCATGCCGCCCTCGCCAATCACGTTGAGCAGCTCGTAATCAGGCGCTTCGGCGGGCGAGGTGATCGGCCCGGTCACGACGCCACTCCGCACGTGGCGGGACTTGACGATGAGCGACGAACTGGTGATGTACGACCCGGTGACGGTCTCCTTCTGCTTGATCGTGGCTTGCGGGTCGTTGTGCTTCAGTTCATCCCATTGCGAGGCCAGCAGCGTAGCGTCGGGGTCCGTCCCAGTTCCGGTCCATTCGACGGTTTTCTCGTCGCCGAAAGTGATGGTCGAGGGTTGGCCGCCTTCCTCCTCGCCCGCTTGGCTTTTGAACTCTACCGTGGCCTGCGTTTCGTCGTCCTTGATCTTGGCGGTGTCGATGGGCGTCAAGTCGATCGTGGTCGCGTGACTGGGAAGACTCTCATCCTCCGGCGGCTCCTCTCCCTTCTTGGGGAGCCGGATCTCGGCGATCGTGCGCTGGGGAAGCTGCAGTAGCTTGGCGCCGCAGCTCGGGCACTTTCCCGCCGAGCGGGCGGCGTCGTCGATTTCAGCGTGGCAAACCGGACAGGCGGGCATAGCGATTGGGCCGTGGGAAAAGTGAGGGCGAAAAGGGGTGGTCCGGGCAAGTCTTGATTGTAGTTGACGGGGTTGACCGCGACATTGCCCGGGGCGTTTTAGCGGGCCATGCTGCGGGCAAAAAAGGCGCCTAACGGGGCCGACGGGGCCAATGGCGCCGCATTCGCAGGCGGCGCCACTGATGGGGCTTGGCTTGGGCGAGGGCTTTTTCGACCTGGCGCCGCCATGGTCGAGCCGCCGCCGAGAGGCACAACGCCGCGCCGGCGATCACCCGACCGTGACGCAGCGCGGCGCTCGAGGGGACGATCGCCGCGGCGTCGACGTCGGACGCCGTGGCCTGCTGCCACGGTGCGCCGACAGGGGCGCCGAGCGGCGCCGCGACTGTCGAACTCGTCGACTGCGGGGCCTCGCGTCGAGCGCCCTGGAGCGGTTGGGCCGCGTCTGGCGGCGGCTGCTGGTTGTCGGCCGGCTTCGTGGTGGATTCGTCGGTCGGCGGCCGATCGCGAGCGCCTTCGCTGTCGTCGCCCGGATCGATCGCCTTGCCGTTGCGCACGATCACCTCGATCACCTTGCGCCGCACATTGGTCTGCGCCTGCACCAGGTAGATCGCGTAGCGGTTGTCGGGCAGGTGGCGGAAGAGGCCCGGCAGATTGTTGAGCCACTTGGCCGCCAGCGGAATGCCCGGCTGCTCCGTGCCGTCGGGATTGACGACGCACAATTCCAGCATCCGCTCGCCGGTGACGATCGACTCGCCCGCGGCGCCGCTGAGCTCGGCGCCCGTGACGACGATGGCGCCCGTCTTGGCTTCACCGACCACAGCCTCTCCCGTCGGACGTTCGACGATCGTCAAGAGCGGCACCTTGGGAGTGGTGTCGATGCGCACGGCGTCTTGGCCGATGCCCGGCTGCCCGATCGTTACGTCCAGAATGTTGCTGAAACCGGTGTTTTGAACCGGCTGAACCTCGGCAGGCGTGTTCGTCCCGTCGACCACCAGCACGTCGTCGTCCCACACCTGCACGAAAATCCTGATGTCGCCCGTCGGATTATTTGGATCAGGCGGCTCCGAATACTTGTGGGTGATGACGAACGTCTGCTCGCCGACGCGGGCAATCGACACGTTGGGATTCGACGTCGCAACATCGGCCGGCACCTTGTCGCTGACCAGTTCCAGCGGCGGGTCGGGCACGCCGTCGCCCCAGTCGATGGCGATGCGGTGACTGTCCTCCCCCAAATCGCTAAACGTGAGCGTGAGCGTCGTTTCGCCCTTGGTGTTGACGTCGGTCGCGGAGATCGACTTGAGCACCGGCGTCGAGTTCCGCACCTCGATGGTGAAGACCCCCACGACTTCGCCCGTGTCGTCGTCGACCAGCGTGATTTCGGGGTTGTAGCGGAAGTCCGGCGTCCCGTCGCGATCGTTGTCGACGTACTTATGCGAGGCGCCGCCTAGCTGACCCATGGTCTTCACGCCCGGGCTGCCGGTCGTCCAGCCGACGCCGGTCAGCGTTTCGACCGGCGTGCCGTCGTGCCAGTCGATGGTCGCGGTGAATGACTCGAAGGTGCCGGCGGCCGGATTGTCGAAGCCCGGGTCGGTAAATGCGCCAAGATCGGTGACTGTGACGGTGTCGCCTTCGATGATCTGAGCTACGTCCGTCGTCGGAAGTATCGTGGGGGCCACATTGACGACGAGCACGTTGAACTCGGCCGTGGTCTGGCCCGAATCGTCGTCGAACATCGTCACCTTCACCGTGTAGCCGCCCGGCTTGTCGTCGGCGTACACGTGGCTGTCGGTGAACGCTCGATCGCCGCCCGCGACGTTGGTGACCGCCGTCGACGGCGAGCCGTCGCCCCAATCGACCTGGTACCGGTGCACGTCGAGCGTGCCCGGATCGGCGAAGGCGAAGGTGAACGCCGTCAGGTCGCCCTCAAACACGCCCGCTGCCGGCGGCGTGAGCGAGGTGGACATGGGCGCCACGTTTTTGACGATGACAGTCGTCGATTTGAAAGCTTCCCCGTCGCCATCATCGTCGACGATGCGGACCGTCACCGTGTAGGAATCTTGAGGGGTGACCGTGGGATTGTCGTCCAAATACTGGTGATTGGTGGCGAAGAATCGCTGGCCCTCGGCGAATTGGAAAACCTCGGTCGGGCGAGCCGTCGCCCCAGTTGATCTCCGACGTATGGACGTCTTGCGTGCCCGGGTCCTGGAAACTTCCGATGAGAACGACGTAGCCGTTCTCATCGATCGGGCTGGTGGCCGTGATCTTGAGCCCGAATGGATCCACGTTGTTGACCCGCACCGTTTTCGATGCGACGGCCACGCCGCTCGCCGTCGTCGTCATTGATGCGCACGGTCACCGTGTAGTCGTCAAACGGCGTTCCTGTGGGATTATCGTCCAGATACTGGTGACTGGTGGCGAAGAATCGCTGACCCTCGCGAACTGGAAAAACTGCGTGGGCGCGCCGTCGCCCCAGTTCACTCCAACGTGTGCACGTCTTGCGTGCCCGGGTCCTGGAAACTTCAACTTGAGGATGGCGAAGCCGTTCTCATCGATCGGGCTGGTGGCCGTCGATCTTGAGCCCGAATGGATCCACGTTGTTGACCCGCACTGTTTTCGATGCGACGGCCACGCCGCTTGCCGTCGTCGTCCTTGATGCGCACCGTCACCGTGTAATCGTCAAACGGCGTTCCTGTTGGATTATCGTCCAGATACTGGTGATTGGTGGCGAAGAATCGCTGGCCCTCGGCGAATTGGATAAACTGGGTCGGGCGGCCGTCGCCCCAGTTCACTCCAACGTGTGCACGTCTTTCGTGCCCGGGTCCTGAAAACTTCCATTGAGAATGGTGAAGCCGTTCTCATCGATCGGGCTGGTGGCCTCGATCTGGAGCCCGAACGGATCCACGTTGTTGACCGTCACCGTTCCCGAACCTTCGGCGACGGCACTGCCGTCGTCGTCCATGATTCGCACGGTCACCGGCATGTTGTCAAACGGCGTGCCGGTCGGATCGTCGTCCAGATATTGGTGCGTCGTCGAAAAAAACCTCGAGCCGTCGAGTTCGAACGTCTCGATGTTATTGTCGCCCCAGTTCACCTCAATCGTGTGCGAGTCGCGCGTGCCGGGATCCTCGAACGTCACCGTGAGGTTCGTGATGCCGTTCTCGTCGATCGGACCTGTGAGACCGACTTCGACTTTGGACGGATCGACGTTGTTGACGCGAATCGTCGTCTGGTCGGTCACCGTGCCGTCGTCGCCGATGACGCTTACCATCACAGGCATGTCGTCGAAAGGCGTGCCGGTGGGATCGTCGTCCAGGTACTGGTGCGTGGTGGAGAAGAGCTGAGCGTCGCTCGAGACGTTAAACTCCTCGATCGAGCCGTCGCCCCAGTCGATCTGAATCGTGTTGGCGCCCGGCACGTCGTAGACGAACTCCAGGGTCGCGACGCCGTCCTCGTCGATCGGCGTCGTCGCCAGGATGTCGATGGAACCTGCCGGCGTGACGACTTGCGCTTGGGCCGCGGCGCCGTCGGTGGCGGACGCCGACGCTAGGTTGGCCGCATCGGGGCCAGCCTGTACGAAGTCGCCCGAAAGGTCCAGCAGTTCCAGCGCCAATCCAGGCGCCGCCGCGTCGAGCATTCGCCGCGGCTCCAGGCGTCGTGGCGCCAGCACTGCCGTCGTCGCCAGCGCCGTCTTGGGCTGCGATGCAAAAAGATCGCTCAAACGCGTCCAGAGTCGTTCCACTGCCACGAACGGCTGGCGCTTCGACCCCAGAATGCGGCGCTCGCCGCGTAGCAGCACATTACGTCGACGCGAATGGTCGGCCATGGGCGTGGTCGGAAAGTAAGAATGCCGGAGAAGGGTGACGCTTGCCGCCGTCTGGCCTGCCAAACCTCGATTATTCAGTGAGCCGACCAAGCCTGTCAAACAAGTGGGGATGCTCCGAGGAGTTCTTTTTTACTCAAGGCGCCGGTTTTAACGGGTCGACAACCCCGATAGCCACTTTCCACGGTTCAGGACCGAGGGCGCGGGGGAGTCCCCTGCGCCTTGCCCTATGGCTTACCAGTCGTTTGATCCCCAGCCCCTGCGATGCTGGCGTCCGGCCACGTCGCGAGGCGCCGCGCTGCTACTGAGCGGAGCGCTCGTGGCCGCGGCGGCGACCGCCTCGCTGCGGGCCGCCGAACCGGCCATTTATTTCGTCGCTCCTGTCGTGCGCGCACAGACGCCGGTCACCCTGGCCGCCGCCACGGAGCCCGTGTCGCCCGCATTCGTGCCGCCAGCGACGCGCCTCGACTGCGCCGGTCGGCCAGCCACGGACGCTGGAGCCGCCAATCCAATTCATTTCTCCGGCCAGTCGGGCCGTGTGCATGCCGTTCAATTTGATCAACCCGGTGGAATCGGCTGTCCCCGAGCCCGTTGCCGATGAGCCTGCGCCGCTGTCGACCGAAGACCAGGCGATCCCCGAATTTCAACTCGACTACCTGATGGAACGCATCAGCCCCACCAGCGTTTTTCAGCCGGCCGAGCAAGTGGCGCCGCCCGCCGCCTCGCCATTCGTTTCGCCGATGGATCCCCTCGATTTTAACCGCCGCTACTATCGGCCGATGACCGAAGTGACCATCGACGCGGCGCTGCCCGAGGGCTTGGCGCCGGGACAACCGGGCAGCGAGACCAAGAATCCGCCCTCGCCCCCGATTCCCGTGTTCGGCGACATGCGACTTTACGGCGCCTGGCCGCAGACCGACTTCTACTGGGCGGCCACGTGCTTCTGTCACCGGCCGTTGTACTTCGAGGAGGTGAACCTGGAGCGGTACGGCTACACCGTCAGCCCGGTACTGCAGCCGTTTATTTCCGGCGCCCACTTCTTCGCCACGATCCCGGCGCTGCCGTACAAGATGACCCGGCACACGCCGCATGAGTGCATTTACACGCTCGGCCACTATCGCCCCGGCGACTGCGTGCCGCGGCGGTGGCACCACGAGCTGTGGGATCCTTATGCGGCCGCGGTGGAAGGCGGCGTGGTTACGGGATTGATCTTCTTGATCCCGTAGCGGGTCGCCGCACTGCCGATCGACTAGTGATCCTTGACGTCAATCCGCCAGACGTCGTAGACGATGACGGTCCGCACGTCCTCAAACACTTCAAATTGGACGCCGAGCGGCCGCACGAATCCCACGCGAACCGCGTCGAACCGCGACTCGCCGAAATGGCCAGGATCGGACATCAGACGGCGATCGACCTCGCGCGCTGCAGCAGCGCAATGAGGCTGCGCCGCGACGTCTTGAAGCAGCGCCTCAAGCCGTTGCTCCGCGAAAGGCGCCCAAAAAACGCGATAGCTCATTGGATGCCGAGCCGGCTAAGAATCTGGTCCAAGGGCTTCCCAACTTGGACTTTGCGCAGCTCTTGCGTTTCAGCGATCGACAGCGGCGGCTCCAATTGCAGTTGGTCGAGCGGCGGCCGATCCGGCAGCGGCGAGAAGAGTCCCAGCGCCCGACCATTGGCGTCGCAAAGCACGGCTTGCCCGGCAAGCTGTTCAAGCTGTCGACCCAAATTGCCTTCGACGGTGATTTCGTGCATAACGGACAATCCCGCGCTTCGTCGGAGGGCTTACCGAACTTATTCTAGCGATCAGCTTGGGTTCTAGCCAACGCCGCCTGCCTTGGCATTCGACGCTGGTTAGATGACCCGCCGGAATGCCCGCCGTAATTGCATAAGCACCAGCTCGCCTACGGTGCTTGTGTAAGTCGCGATCTTGACCGTGCCGTGGGCTCCGGGCAATAGCGGCGCGTCGGCGGCGTCGAGTTCGATCTCCACGACGTGGTATCGCTCATCGCCCAACAGCTCACCTTGCGCTGCCGCTTGCCGGGCGTCGCTCGGCGAGTTCTCACGCGCCCGGCGGCTCACCTGCACGACGCGACCCGTCATCACGCTCGTCGGCTGCTGGTCGGCCAGCAACCGCACCGTCTGGCCGAGCTCCACGGCCGCCACGTCCGCCTGTTCGACCCCGGCCCACGCTACCCACCCCGAATCTGCGGCGACCACCGCCACCGGCGTGCCCGGGTCGATCCACGCGCCGCGATTGCGATCGTCCAGCGGCGAGCCGCTCCACTGCGGCAGGGCGTCGATGCTGCCGTGAGCTGGCTTATGCACCGGCGGCGACCACACGCGCCCAGCCACGGGGGCGCGGATCACCAGCGAGTCGGCCATCGCTCGCTCCTCGGCGAGTTGCGCTACGGCGGCCGCCAACTCGGCCATGGCCGTGGGCAGCCGCGCAGACGCCGCGGGAAGCGCGCCTTGCAGCGTCCGAAGTTGGTCGACTTGCGCGTCGCGCTCGCGCACTTCGCCCTCCTGGCTCGCCACGGCAAGCTCCAAGTCCGGATTGCGGAGACGGGCGACGATGTCGCCGGCCGCGACGGTTGCTCCGGCCGGCAGGGCAAACTCCAGCTCGCCAGCCGCCACCGCAAATAACGGATGTGAGCTGGCGGGCACCACAACGGTCGGCGCCGTCACCCGCCGGGTGACGGGGAACATGAGCACGGCCGCCGCCGCGATTGCCAGCACGCCGGCGGCGACCGCCAGCCGCCGCGGCCGAAGTCGCGCTCGCGCCGACGGATTGCCCAACGCCTTGGCCGCCGCCGAGAGCGGCCCATAGGCCAGACCCGCCAGCGCGATCGCCGCAAAGGTGTACGCCAGGTTTTGCAGATGGTGTGGCCGGGCCAGCTTGATAAACACGACGATGATCCCCGCGAGCACCAGCGTGAGGTACGCCTTGGAGACAATGGCGTAGACCCACAGGGCGCGGCGCTTGTGCGGCCCAATGAGCGGATCGGCCTGCGGCGGCTCGTCGAACAACCACCGCCGCCACGCCGCGCCGATGACGCCGCGCGAACGCTCGGCCAGATTGGGAACCTCCAGCCAATCCGAGAGCAGGTAGTAGCCGTCGTAGCGCAAGAGCGGATTGGCGTTGATCAGCAGCGTGCCCACGGAGCACACCACGATGAGCCGCAGGCAGATCGCCGCCAGCAACCCGGGCTCGGCGTGGAGCCACACCAGGGCCGCAGCGGACGCGATCACCAGCTCGACGAACATGCCGGCGCTGGATACGGCCATGCGCTGCCACTTGCTCTTAAGCCGCCAGGCGTCCGACACGTCGCAGTACAGAGCCGGCACGCCGGCCAGGAGCAGCACGCCGATTTCGCGCGGCGGGCGCCAAAATGCCGGCACGCCAGCGCGTGGCCGAGCTCATGCAGCACCTTCACCGCCGCGATCGCCGCAATCCACGCCGGCCACCGGCCCGGTCGCGTGAGCTCGCCCAGCGCCGGCAACCGCGCGGCGAGCTCGCCGGCATGACCGACCACCGCCGCCGCGGCGTAAGTCACAAACGCCAGCCAGAACAGCATGGCCGGCCGCGAGCACGCCCAACCCACAGCACCGTACAAGCGATCGATGACGGGGCCCGCCTCGATCCCGCCCAATCGTATGGACAACACCTGCGCGAGACTGGCCCAGCGGCGCCTGCGCCGCTCCTGGTCGCCGCGCTTCTTCAGTTCGGCGCCCTGACCGGGGCTGTCGCTCACCAGCAGGCCTTGGCTAAAGAGTCGATTCACAAACCGCTGGAGCTCGACCAGCGTCGCCCGCAGTGGAGCAAACTCAGTTTCCAATGTGCGTTGCAGCGTCGCGAGGCTCACTGGCCTGCGCAGCGCCTCCAGCAACCGGTGCTCCTGGGCCGAGAGGTGAAACGCCTCGCCGGTGATCGGGTCCTTCACCACATAGGTCGTCTGCCCGCCGAAGGCCACAGCGACCACTTCGAGATCGCGGCGGGCGCGCAGCGCGAGCGCCCGGTCGGCGGTCGAACGGCGATGGTCGCCCGTGCTCACCTCGCGACTCCGGCGGACGGCGCAGGCGCGATTTGCAGGCGGCCCTGTTGACCCGGTCGCAGGCGATGATCGTGATTGTCGATCTCGGCCCAGATGCGAACTTGGTGCGTCACCGGATCGGTTTCGGGACTGATGAAACCCAGCTTGCCGGCAAACTCGGCGGGGGTGGTACGCCCAGAATCCTCGATGGGCGTGGTTGCGTCACTTGTTTCGCTGCCACGCCCTTCGGCGGACCTCAGGGCGTGCCACCCTGGAATGAATCGCACCGGCGCACCGATCGCCAGGTCGTTCACGGCGTCGGCTGGAGCGAACCCTTCGGCCCTCAGCACGTCGATCGCCACCACGCGCAGCACCGAGGCGCCGGGCTCGACCCACTCGCCTTCGCGGCCGCGCACCAGCGCCACCACGCCGGCAAAGGGCGCGCGCACCTGGTGCAACTCTAACTCCAATTGCGCCGCATCCAACGCGGTTTCTTTCAATTGCAGATCGAACCGATCTGACTGCATGTCGCGCTGGGCCTGCTTGCGTTCTAGCTCCAGTTTCTCCACCGTTAGCCGCTCCACATCGAGCTGCGATTGCGAGATGCTGTTGGCGAACTGTTCGTTGGATTCGATCGACCGCTGCATCTCGGCCCGGGCGACCTCCAGGGCCTTGTCGGCGTATTGGATGCGCAAGTCGTTCTCGACCTTGGCCTGCGCCTGGTCGCGTTCCAATCGAGCTTTTTGCACCGCCAACCTCGCGGTGCGGTCGTCCAGCGACGCCAGCACATCTCCCGCGGCGACTGCGGCGCCCTCGCCGACCGTGAATTTCTGGAGCACGCCGAGCTGCCGCGCCGGAACTTCGGCTTCGACGATCGGCCGGAGCACGACAGAGTCGATCGCCAACTGCAGAGGTGAGTCGCCGCGAGCGGCGGTAGTCCACGCCGTCAGCCACGCCACCAATGCCCATCGATTCAGGATATGAAACGCACACATCGAGCTAGCCGGACGGCCACGCCGTCCGGGACCCGGCGAGCGTGGCTCGCCGGCTAATTCCAAGAAATGGCCGCGGTTGTGTGATGCTGTGAGTCGTTTGGTGCGCACAGAGTTGGCCCCCACATCGCAATTCAAAATGTCACCCACCGATACAGCGTCGCGCCCACGTCGTGCAGCCACACGTACCCGAGCGACCGCCGGCCGCAGTCGATGCGCACGTTGGCCGACATTCCCGGGCGTGCGGCTGCCGGCGGAGCGCCATCCAGAGCAATTCGCACTTCCACCGGCGGCGCGTCGTCCTGCAAGTGATCGGCGTCCAGCGGCGCCGCGGCGCTCGACTTCCGCCACATGGCCCGAGTAGCTTTGCGCGACGTCGCCCGCCAATCGGTAGGTCGCCGCCAACGGCGACTCCCGATCGCGACTCGGCCTCCAGGACATGGCCGATTTGCCGTTGCGGCACGTTGGCTTTCAGCTCCCAGCCGCTCGTGGCGTCGGCGATCGTGAGTAACACCTGGCCGCGCTCCACCGGCCGAGATTCCAGCAGGCTTTGCACGTCGAGCGTGAGAACCGTGCCGGCGTGCGGGCTCTTGAGAACCAGCGATTCGCTGCGGGCCTCCAGGAGCGTGAGCTGCCGATCGAGACTCGCGAGTTTTTCTTCCAGCTCGCGCTGTTCGGCCGACAGCGGCAGCCGCTGGTCCTCCTTGTCCTCGCGGAGCGTGCGGTCAGTGCGGGCAACGGCGAGGGCCTCGAGCCGCTTGCGCGTCCCGGCGCTTTCGCCGCGAGTTTCTTGAAGCTTCAGCGCCAACTCGGGATCGCTGAGCACCACCAGCACATCGCCCTGGGCCACGGTCTGTCCGTGCTTGACGTGCACCTCGGCCACCGCGCCGCTGGCAGTAGCGAACACATCGCGCTCGACCGCGGCGGCAAGCGTGGCCGGGGCTTCGATCTCGAAATCACACGGAATGAACACGAGCGCCGCTAGAGTCGCAGCAATCGCCGCCGCGATCGCCAGGGGTCGCGTCGCTTGGCCGGGCTGCCGCAAGGCCGTCCACCGATCGGACCAGGCCAGCAGCGTCCGCACGGGAAATCGGTCGAGCTCGGCGGCTCGCGCCAGTGCCGGCCCGCACAGCTCGCCCAGTTCGACAAGTTGAGCACGAAGGGCGTCGCGGCCCGCCGCATCGAACCGCTCGGCCAGCAGCACGACGTCGAAACTCGGACGCTGTGGGTGCGATTCCAACTCCTGCCGCGGCGCCACGGCGATCGGCGCAGGTGAGCCGGCGGGCATGCGAGTGATCGACGTGTTCTTCAATGGCCGCGGCCAGCGGCGGCGGCAGCCCGATCTCGGCGGCGTCGCTGGCTTCGCCCGTGGCCTCGGCGCCGCGCTGGGTTGAGTAATCGATCGGCTCGCCCCACATCGCCACGCGCTCGGCCAGCCGCTCGCTGCGTCGGGTGAAGTCGGTGCGTCGCTCCACGCGGTCGGCGCCGCTGACGGCCGCCACGCGCCAGCGCGCGCCGCGGCGCACGAGCACGGTCAACCGATCGCACGCCAGCAGCCGGCGCCCCTCGTTGGCCGCCTCGAACGCGGCGGCCTTGAGGTCGCGCGGTTGGTGAACATGGCGCATCAGCTCGATGGCCTGCCCGCGCAACGTCGCCGCGCCGCGCAGGCGACGCAACTCTTCCCAGGCGTGAAAGTCGGCCGCCACGTCGGCCAGCGCCGTGGAAAAGTCGAGCCACCCTTGCCGCACCGGTGGACTGGCGCCTGCAGGCATCCACAGTTCGATGACCGCCGCGGCGGGAACCGGGTCGCCCTCCTCGATCGTCGCCGCCGGCTGGCGCACCGGACAAACCACCAGATCGAAGTCCTGATCCGCCGCAGGCGCGTCGCGGTCGCGCGATCGCGACGAATGAATTTCGACCACGCCGCTGGCCAGCGCCTCGGCAATCGCCTGCTGATGCGCCGGGCGCTGAACCGATCGGCGTCAGCGGGGTCCGACAGTTCTCGACAGATCAGCTCCGGCCGGCCGTCGTCGCGCAGTCGCCACGCGGCGCCGCCGGCGGCGGCCAGCGCGTCGATCGCCTCGTCGAGCAACCGGCGGTAGAACTCGCGCACGCCCAACGGCGACCGGGCCGCCTCGTGCAAGCGTTCGACAGCTTGCTCGAGCTGGGTCCAGCTAGCATCCGCGGCATGACTTGATCGTTCTGTGTGCAATAGAAATCCCGCGGGGCAGTGCGAGCCAAAGCGCTAATCTCAGTATATCCATTGCCGCACGGCTTCCTCTTCGTGGTGCACGCTGGCTGGGAAATAGTTGCCGATTCGCTGGCAGCGCTGGCGTCGATAGCTCCGCCGGCGCAAAGATTGATCATTTTGGCGAAATTGCTGGTCGTGCCGATGGCGCCGTGACGAAAACGCATTGCGAGGCTGCAAAACGCGCCCCCGTCGGGGGGAAGTGTGCGCATCCTTCGTTCACCCCTGGCGTGCGTCGCAATGCGTTCTATCCATCGCTCCGCACTCGTGCTGACGACAGCGTGCTGCCTGCTCGCGGCGCCCGCCGGTTGCCGCACGCACAACGAGGGCGCCTTCAAGAGCGACTGCAACGACTCGTACGCCCGCCTGGCCACCGAAATCGATTACCCGGCGATCGAGCAATGCTCGGCAGTCGACGACGGCTGGGCCGCGGCGCCGCCGCTCTCGCTCACCAATCCCGACGACATCGAGTATTGGGATCTCAAGCTCCAAGAGGTGGTGCAAATCGCACTGGCCCAATCGCCGGTGATCCGCGACCTGGGCGGCGCCGTCGTCCGCTCGCCGGACCTCGTCGAAACGCACTGGAACCCGGCCGCGGTCGAAACCGATCCGCGGTTCGGCATGGAAGCCGCCCTGAGCGCGTTCGACGCTCAGCTTTCGGCCAGCGTGGTCGGCGAAAAGAACGACCGGGCGCTGAACAACGAGTTTTTCGGCGGCGGCACGCGGATCCTCGATCAGGACCTGATGGTCGCCCAGTGGCAGCTCTCCAAGCGCGCCGCCACCGGCTCGCAGTTCGCCTTCCGCCATTACACCGACTACGACTCGAACAACGCTCCCAGCAATCTCTTCTCCAGCGCCTGGAACACCAACTTTGAAGCCGAGATGCGGCAACCGATTTTGCAGGGCGCCGGCATCCAGTTCAACCGCATCGCCGGCCCCAACAACGTGCCCGGCTTCTACAACGGCGTCTTGATCGCCCGTGTGAACACCGACGTCGAGTTGGCTGACTTCGAGATTGCCGTACGCGACCTGGTGAGCAACCTGGAAAACGCCTACTGGGACCTGTACTTACGCCTACCGCGACCTCGACGCCAAGATCGCCGCCCGCGACTCCGCCCTGACGACCTGGCGCCGCATCTACGCCCTCTACAAGAACGAGCGGCGCGGCGGCGAGGCCGAGAAAGAAGCCCAGGCCCGCGAGCAGTTCTACCGCTTCCAGGAGGACGTGCAAAACGCGCTCTCCGGCCGGCTGGTGGACGGCACGTCGGTCAACAACGGCTCCAGCGGCGGCACGTTCCGCGGCACAGGCGGCGTGCAAGTGGCCGAGCGGCGGCTGCGCATGCTGATGGGCTTGCCGCCGAGCGACGGCCGGCTGATTCGCCCCGCCGACGAACCGGTCACCGCGCCGGTCGCCTTCGATTGGAGCGAGATTACTCGCGAGTCGCTGGTCCGCCGCGTGGAACTGCGCCGGCAGCGGTTCGTCGCCCGCCGCTACGAGCTCGAATGGCTCGCCAGCAAGAACTTCCTCCTGCCCAAGCTGGACGCAGTCGGCCGCTACCGCTGGCGCGGCTTCGGCGACGACCTGTTGCACAGCGACTCCACCGGCCGGCCGCGGTTCGACAACGCCTACATGGACCTCACCAGCGGCGACTTCCAGGAATGGCAGCTCGGGCTGGAGCTGAATGTGCCGATCGGATACCGCCGCGAGTTCGCCGCGGTGCGCAACGCCGAACTGCAGCTCACTCGGGCCCGCGCCGTGCTGAAGGAGCAGGAACACCTGGTGCTGCACGACTCGGCGGCCGCGGTGGCCGAGTTCGAGCGCGCCTCGGTGGTGATGCAGACCTCCGCCAGCCGGCTCGAAGCCGCGCGGCGCAGTTGGGCGCCGTCTCCGCCGCCTTCGCCAAGGAAAAGGCGCCGCTCGACCTGCTCTTGGAATCACAGCGCCTGCTGGCCGACGCCGAGAGCCTGAACTATCGCGCCTTGGCCGAGTACGCCATCGCCCTCAAAAATGTCCACTACTCCAAGGGCACGCTCCTGGACTACGACGGCGTGATGCTCAGCGAGTCGGGTTGGCCCGCCAAGGCGTACGACGACGCGGCCGAGCGCGAGGCCAGCCGCGGCCGGCGGTGGCCGATGAATTACGCCTCGTCGCGGGCGCCCATCGTCAGCCAGGGAACCTACGATCAGCAGTCGCTCCAAGATCAACTCGTGCCGTTGGCGCCGCCTGCCGAAGGCGACGGTGCGCCCATGGAGCCAATCATGCCGGGCGAGCCTGTCCCGCCCGCCGCGCCGATTCAGCTCGAACAGCCGGCAGCGCCGACGGGCGACGCCTCGCCACCCGCCGAAACCTAGCGGATGGGGTGGCATGCCCTCGTCCGCGTGGGCATGTGCCGATGGACCGGGCATGTCCACGCAGACGAGGACATGGCACGCTGGCGGCTATAACCGTCGGCCGTCGGCGTCCATCGCTTCGAACCACGAGTCGACCACTTCGCCTTCGGGTCCGCGATTGGTGGATACGCTCAGCAGGCTCTGCGAGAGGAACTGAGCCAGCGCCGCGGGCGTCGGATAGCTCCACGCGGCCGCCGGCGGCAAGCGCAGTCCTAGCACGTTCTCGAATTCCACATTGAGCTCGACCGCTGTCAGCGAGTCGATGCCCAGTTCCGCAAACGTCGCATCGGGCGACAGTTCGCTAGCCGGGGCGCCCACGCGCTCCGCGAGCCACGCCAACATCCACTGGAGCAGCTCCGGCGTGAGCGACGCCGGCGTGTGACTGCTCAACTGCTCAAGAAACTTCGGCCGCCGCGGTCCGCCCTCCGCCCCATGCATCCCCGCGAGGCCCGCTTCAGCGGGCCGGGTCCACGACGCCAACGCCTCCAGCGCGCCCGCCTCGAACATCTCCCGGCACCGCCGACGCTGCACCTTGCCGCTGGAAGTGAGCGGCAACGCCGCGGGCCTCAAGAGCACGATGGCCTGCGGGTCGACCTCATACTCCTCGACCACCGCGGCGCGGATCGCACGCATCACCGGCGCCATGTCGGCCTTGCGGTGCTCGCGGCCCACCTGGTGGACGACGACCAGCTCCTCATGCCCCGGCTCGCCCACGGCGAACGCCGCGCCAAGGTCAATCGCATCGTGGGCTTGCTGCACGGTGCGCTCGATGTCCTGCGGATACAAGTTTCGGCCGCGGATGATGATGACGTCCTTCAGCCGCCCGGTGACGAACAGCTCGCCATCGAGGAACGAGCCCAGGTCGCCGGTCCGCAGATACGGCCCGCTGCCGTCGGCCAGGCGTCCGCCGAACGTCTGCCACAATTCCTCGGGGTGATTCCAGTAGCCGCCGGCCACGCTCTGGCCATGCACCCAAATCTCGCCGACTGACCCCGCCGGTCGCGGCTGAAAACTCTGGGGATCGACGACGACGACCTGCTGATCGCCCAATGGTCGCCCGCAGCTCACCAGCGCCTGGCCGCGGGAGGCATCGCCGGCGTCGACTAACTCATGGGCGGCCAACAGTGCCCGATCGGCATGCACCACGCGCGGCCGCCCCGGACCCTCGCCGCCGGTCACCATCAACGTCGCTTCGGCCAGTCCATAGCACGGATAGAACGCCTCCGAACGAAATCCCGCTGGAGCAAAGGCCTTTGCAAATTCATCCAGCGTCGTGGCGTCGATGGGCTCCGCGCCGCAGAAGGCCAATCGCCAGGAACTCAGATCCAAGCTGCTGCGCTGTTCCGGCGAAATCTTCCTCGCGCACAACTCGTAGGCAAAGTTCGGCGCCCCGCTGACGGTCGCCCGCGTCCGCGACAGCGTCTCCAGCCACGCGGCCGGACGCTGCAAGAAAGTCGTCGGCGCCAAGAGGTAGCTCGTGCAGCTCAAATACAGCGGCGACAGGATGCCGCCGATCAATCCCATGTCGTGATAGGCCGGCAACCAAAACACCGCCGAGGTCGTCGTCGCGGCGCCATTGGCCATCGGCAGCCCAAAGCCGCGGCGAATCAATTCCAGGTTGTGCAGCAGATTGCCATGCGACACGACAACGCCCCGCGGCTGCGACGTGCTGCCGGAGGTGTATTGCAGGAAAGCCGGATCCTCGGGCCCGCGCAGCACTGGAACGAACGAGTTGGAAGACTCGCACTCGTCGACGGCCACCCACGCGAGCGTCTGCACGGCTGGCGACTGCTGGCCGAGCTCCATCAGCGCTCGGGTATGGGCGGTCGTCAGCGCCAGCTTCGGCGGCGCAGTCTTCGACAATGGCATCGAGCCGCGCCGAGGGTCGCCGCGGCTTGGGATACGTGGCCGGCGCCGGCAACACGCCGGCGTACAGGCAGCCGAAAAACGCCGCCAGAAAATCGAGCCCCGGCGGAAACACCAGGACCGCGCGGTCGCCGGGCTCCGCCTGCCGGCTGATGGCGGCCGCCACCGCGCTGGCCCGCCGATCGAGTTCGGCAAAAGTCCATCGCACCTCGCTGGCGCCTCCCTCGCTGGGGTCCGCGAGGAACACGAACGCCGTCTGGTTGGGCCGCTCCGCCTGCGCCGGCGCAGCAGATCGCCCACGCTCGCGGGTCCCCGATCCATCGGCAACGGACTGAGATTCATGGCCATCCGGCGTATCAAATCGCGGCCCAAGCGGGGCTCGGGGCGCGCGGAAGTAGATTGAATGCGGCAGGCAGGTCGCATCGGGTGCTCCTTGCCGGCGGACCGGCACGTGTCGAGTCGCAGGCAAAGCGCTCAATTAACCTAGCGTGGCGAGCGACCCCAATGCAACGCACCCCGATCACGACATTGTCGCAACTCGTGCCCCCGCAGGGCACAACGACTTGCCGCCCGCCCGCACCCCAACAGGCCACTCATACCTACCCCGCGAAGGGGTTTAGGGCGAGTTGTCGCCCGCCCGGGCGGCGCCGGGCGGGGATTTGGGGGGCGTCCATGGCGCCGGCCCGAGCCGTTGATCATTCAACCTCAGCATACCGACGCGACGCGGTTTGCCGCCCGGCTGGCTGGGCGCCGCCAGGTCCGACCCCAACACGGCCACCACATTCCGCGGATTTTCCGGGTCGACGATGGCCACGCTTTCGCTGGCAATGCCGCGCATTTTCATCTGGTCGTTCACCAGGCCGAAAATCTCGTTCCCTTCGCTGTCGGTCAACAGCAGACTGCCAATGCGCCGCGTGGACTTGTCGGGATAGGTGGCCGTGCGGGAGGTGAGCGCAGCCAGCCGCCGCTGGGGATTTTGGGGGTCGACGACGACCAGAGCTTCGCACTGCGCTTCGCCGCAGGAAATCTGCCGCACTTGCAACTGGTTTTGGGTCACGCCGCACAGCTCCTTGCCCTCGCTGTCGCGCAATATCAAGACCCCAAAGCGATCGCCCTTTTGCCCGTCGGGAGTCGCGGGTTGCCCCGACGCCAGTTTCGCGACGATGCGATCGGGCTTTTCGGAGTCGATCACCGAAACGTCCTCGCAGACAATTTCTTTGGCCACGATGCGCTGGCACTCCAGCTCCTTGGTCGAAACATGCTGCAGAAACTTGTCGCGCAGCCCAGCGCCCAGAGCAAAAAACAACAACGGATATACAATCCAGCGTTCGCGTTCGGTCATGACGTTTGCACTCGTTTCTAGTTCAGCGCCGTTGCGGAACTCGCGCGGCGCATACGGATTTCACGCAAAGGCGCGAAGCGCAAAGAATTCCGCAAAGAAGAATTGGAATTGATCATTTTCTTCGTCTCCTCTTTGCGTTTCCCCCTTTGCGTCTTTGCGCCTTGGCGAGAGAAAACTCCCCGCGTGACTCACCAACTCGCTTAGCACCGGACAGCGGTCGAAAGTCTAGAGCTCGAAATTAAAGGTGCGGCTAAAATAGCGGTACAGCCGCGCCGCCAGAGTCCGCGACTCCGTCGAAATGCGCGCTCGGCCGGTCAGGCCGTTGCGCATCATGCCGCTGGAGTTGTCCAGCCGAGCCACGGCCTGGTAGCTCGTGCTCAACGGGCGCACCGTACCATCCGGCTGGGGCTGCGAGGCCAGCGGGCCGCCGTTGGTGCTCGCCAGTCGCGGCGGCGCCATGGTCATCGCGTCGGCCGCCCGGTTGGCGATCGTGCTGACAAACGGCTGGTACGCCCACTCTTCGAACATCAGCCGCACCTCCTGCCCTTCGTGCACCAGGCTGGCGTCGTCCTGGTCGATTACCAAGAGCGCGTCCCAGTCGTTGGGGTCGCCGATCTGGCAGATCAGATTCTGCGGTCCCTCGGGCGAGAGCGTGGCGCCGAGGTTTTCGGGGTCCAGAGGCGTGCCGGTCCAATTGGAAAGTTCGGCCTCGTCGTCGACCGGCGGCCGGTTCACCCGCGGCGGCGGAATGACCACGCCGCTGATCGGAGCGACGACCCGCAGCCGGGCGAGGTCGGCCTCCTTCTGCCGAAGTTGTTGGTCGACGGCGTCCAAAGTCTTCTTGGCAATGGCGGCTTGCGCCGCGGCCTGTTGGGCGCGATTGGGCGTGTAGCGCAGCGATTCGAGTCCGCTGAGCTTCGTCTCCCACGAGGCATGCTCCCCCCGAAGCTTGGCGACTGCCAATTCCAGCTCAAGATTCTCAAGCTGGACGATGAGGTCGCCCTTCTCGATGCGCTGACCGGGCTTGACGGCAATTTTTACCAGTCGGCCCGGCACCTCGACGCTGACGCTGGCGGGCTCGTGGAGCTGCAGCTCGAAGGGCGCCCACACGCGCGACGGCAGCGGCGTCAAAAAGATCGCCGCCACGACCACGATCAACGTCGCAAGCGACGCCCACATCCGCCAACGTTTCACTTTGCTCCACCTCCCAGGAACGCGGAAGAATTTGTACACATTCCAGGCGGGCATCGCAAACAGCCCGTATACCGAAGCCAGCGCAATCGCCTGGCCGAGAATCTTGAGGCCATAAGGTTCGAACACGCGATTCAGAAAATACAGGATGCCCAACAGCACAACCCAACGGTACAGAAACGACGCGATGGTGAAGAGCGCGAACAAAAGTTGATGCCGCTTGGGGAGAAACGGGTCTTCCGGCTCTTCCAGACCCAGGCACCAGGCGCCGAGCTTGCGGTTAAGGATGCTGCTGGCCTTCTGGCGGAGGTTGGGGATTTCCAGGATGTCGCTGAGAATGTAGTAGCCGTCGTACCTTAACAGCGGATTGGCGTTGAACATCAGCGTGCTCACCGAGCACACGAACATGACGTTCAGAGCGGTGTAGTTCATCCACCCCGGTTCGCTGAACCACCAGATGTACGTGGCGAACGACGCGAGCACGAGCTCCACGTACATCCCCGCGGCCCCGATCGCCGCGCGGTGCCAGCGGTTGGCTAGCATCCACGAATCGGACACGTTGCAGTACAGGCACGGCGTGAGCACCAGAAACATGACGCCCATCTCATGGCATTCGCCGCCGAAATGTTTGCACGACATGCCGTGGCCGAACTCGTGCATCACCTTGGTCACCATCAGCGTCGCGCCGAAGGCCAGCCAGTTCTGTGCGGCAAAAAACGAGTGGAACGACGGCAACCGCGACTTGAACACGTCGAACTGCACGATCACCAACGTCAGAGCGGTAAGTGCAAAGGTCACGAACGCCAGCGTGGCCGCGGGCGTAAAGAACCACCGCACCAGCGGATAGAGGCCGTTGAGAATCCGCTCGGGATCAATGCCCCGGAAGCGAAATGCCAGGATGTTGCTGAGCGCCCCCAGCAGCTCCTTCCACTTTTTCTCGTCGCGCCGCTCCTTGAGCTGACGCCCCTGCCCCGGCGCATCCGACAGCACCAGCCCGCTGCGATGGAGCATGCCGATGAAGTTCTGCAGCTCCTCCACGCGGATCGTCTGCGGAGGAAAGTCACGCTCGAACCGCTCGGCAATCTCATCGAGGCTCGACTGCCCGTCGAGCATCTGCAGAATCGCGAACTCCTCTTCTTCAAACCGAAAGTACTGGAGCCCCACCGGGTCCTTCACCACCCAGTAAATGCGCCCTGATAGCGCTGCCGACGCGCCTTCAGATCCGGCCGCACGCGAATCGCGAGCTTGCGCGAGGAACTGGAAACAATGCTGTCGGCAAGGGTGGGCATGGCGGAGGAAGTGGGCGGTGGGCGGTGGGCGGTGGGCGGTGGGCAGTGGGCGGTGGGCAGTTGCGGAGCAGAGGGTTATGGAAGTGGCTAGTTGAGCCAACTACTTTGGAGGTGCTGCTGTCGAAGCAAGGTCATCATCTCTTCCTAAGGAGTGCAATTCATGGCTAGTCGCAATTACCGCGATCTGATTGCCTGGCAACGGGCAATGGACTTTGTTACTCAAGTCTATGAACAAACGAACGGATTTCCCGCCGATGAACGATTTGCCTTGACGACTCAGTTACGGCGATCCGCAACTTCAGTTCCGTCAAACATTGCCGAAGGGGAAGGAAGATTCTCCAAGCCGGACTTTCGCCGTTTTCTCTCGATTCCCCATGGCTCGCTCCGCGAAGCTGAAACTCAAGTGTTAATCGCCGTGCGCCTTGGCTATCTGCAAGCGGAGGCGGCCGAAAATTTGCTTACCACAGCTGGCGAAGTAGGCCGCCTCATCCGCGGCCTCACCAAATCCCTCGGCGCCGAATAACCTCCAGGCGCCGCAGCGCCTCCCTACCGCCCACTGCCCACCGCCCACTGCCCACTCACTTCTCCAAACTCGCGCTCTGCGCTGGCGCGTCGGCGGCGGGCACGGGCGGCTCCGCCGCCTCGCGCAGATGAATCGTCATCGACGCATGCAACCCCGGCCGCACCAGCCAGGCGTCGCCCACGCGCTGGTTTTGGATTTCAGCGCGGACCGTGTAGTCGTCCAGGTTTTCTTCGACCGTCTGATTGACGTAGACCACGCGGCCCTCGAGCGTCGCCTCGCGGTCCTGCGCCAGGTGAACGACCACGGTGACCTTGCGATGCTGCAGTTCAACGGGATCATAATCCCGCGATTTGACCGCTCCGTCGACGTAGAGCACGTCGAACTGCACGAGCGTCAGAATCGGCTCGCCCGGGTTAACCCATTCGGCGCGGTGCCGGTAGAGCTGCTGCACCTCGCCGTCGAAGGGCGCGAGGATCGTCCGGCGATCCAGGGCGATCTGCGCCGCCTTGAGTTCGCCTTGCTTGACCTCGGCTTCCTTCTTGGCGATCACGATGTCCTTGTCGGCCTTCTCGATCTGCAAGAGCGACCGGCGAAACTCCAGCTTTTTTTGGCGGATGTCGATGTCGGGCACGGCGTTGGCGAATCCTTGGTTGGCCTCTTGCACCTTTTGCCAATTGACCCCGGCGACGGCTGAGGCGGCCTCGGCGTATTTTTTCTCCACGTCGTCGCTGGCCCGCTCGCGCGCAGCGTCCAGCGCGATCTGCGCCACTTCGACCTGAGCCTTCGCCACACGATCATCGATGGCCGCCAGCAAATCACCCGACTTGACGCGGGCGCCCTCCCGCACCGGAAACTGCGTGAGCACGCCTTCGACCTCGGCGGGAATCTGCACATCGTTCACCGCCGAATCGAAGCATCAATCGTCGGATCCCCCGTCGGCGGCTCATGCATGCCTGCGCCGAGACCGATCCCGTCAAAGCCAAAAACGCCAATGCCCATTGATATCTCATAAATCTCCGCTCCGCTCGAACGAATCAAGAAGAAGGGATTAACCACCAAGGCACCAAGGACACAAAGAAAGAAGCGGGGATTTTTCCACAGATGACGCAGATGGGCGCAGATAAAAATTGATTGCAATCTGCGCCCGATTTGCGCCATCTGCGGATCAATCCGGTCGTCTCTTCGTATCTTTGTGTTTTCTTGGTGTCCTTGGTGCCTTCGTGGTTCTCCCCGCTCCCTTTATCAGAATCTGAACAAAATTCGCGACTGGACGAATTCCCACAGGTCGTGGAACCACACGTAGCCGATGGCCGCCCGGCCGCAGTGAATCTTAGCCTTGACGTCGGCGCCCACCTTCAGGTTTTTCTTCAGCTGCGCGATGGCCTCGTCGGCGTTCTGGGGCTGGTTCTGCGCGCGGCACCCGATTTCCCCGTGCTGTCAATCAGCTTCAGCAGCTCGTGCTGGTCGAAGGCCACTTCCATCCGCACCGCATTGCCCTTCGTGCCGTTCACTTCGGCGCTAGTGTGGATCTTGGTCACTCTGCCGAAAAGCTTGACCGACGGGTGGGTCGCCAGGATGAAGGTCACCTCGAGCTGCGCCTTGGGATTGGTCTGACGCAGCTCGTTGAGATATCGGACCGCGTGACCCACCTTCGCCTCCGGCAGGTCGATCTCCAACTCCCAGTTCTTCGCCGGGTCGGCGATTTCCATCAGTCGAGTACCCGTCCGCACCGGTCGGCCCTTGATCGATTCTTTCACCCGCCAGGTGACGACCTTGCCGTCGATCGGACTGGTAATCTTGAGCTGCTCTTGCTTCGCCTTGAAAACATCTCGCTGCTGCTCGAGGCTCTTCTCGTCCTCACGGAGCCCGGCCAACTGGATGGTGATGTCGGCGTCGCCGCGGTCATCGCCCGCCCGCGGCGGAGTGGATGCGCGATTCCGCCGCTGAACCTCCAGCGATTCAATTTCTCGTTGGTTTTTTTGGATTTCGCCAAACAGGGCCGTGCGTTTCTCGTCGAGGTCAAGACTCTGCTGCACGGCCACGAGTTGACCGGCCTCGACCGTTTGGCCCTCCTCCACCGGCACGTCCATCACCATGCCGTCGACTGCCGCAAATACGTTGCGGCGAATCTCCGGAAGCAGCTTGCCGTCGGCCGGCACGGTGAAGTCGTACGGCACCAGCCACAGGGCCAGGGCAGCGGCGACAATGGCAATCGAAGCGAGAATCGTCTTCGGAAGGTTGCGCGCCGTCACCAGCACGCGACTCTTGCCGATGAACCGCCACAGCGGCAAGAGGAATAGCCCTTCGTGCGATTGGGCGTTGGTGAGCGCCGTGGAGCTGTGCCGCCGCACGACGTCGACCCGCTGCAGCAGGCCCTCCGGCGGGCGGCTGTCCACCAGTTGCTCAATGACGATCGCCCCCAGCATGTTCTCGCGCTGCGGCTCCTTGGTCTTATCGTCGGCGTGCGGGTCGAGCTCACGCAACGGCAGGATCGCCAGTTGCTTGGTGTGCGACTCGTCGACGTAGGCGTTGACCGCCTTCTCCACCTGCGGCGACAGGTCGGCCGTGTCGCCGGCGTACCACAAGTCCTCCCCGCTCTTGGCGACGACCGTCGACAGGTTGCGCAACAGCCGCACGACGTTCGACCGCTTGTCGAAGGTGTCCTGGCCGCTGATTGCCTCGACGACGTACTTGGGGCCCTTGCGCAGGACCACCGTCACGCGGTCGCAGCCGATCAGCCGCCGGCCTTCGTTGGCGATCGTGTAGGCCGTCTCGCGCGAGTTGAGCCGCTCGTGCACCGACGCGGTGAAATTTTCGAGCTGCTCCCACAGCGATTGCTTGGTGACGAAGTGTCGCAGCCGGCGCGACTTCATGTAGTCGCCGGCCAGATCGCAGATCTGCACGAGGAAGCGCAGATAGCCTTTTTGCGTCGTCGGCCGGGCGCCGGTCCGCTGGAATACCTCCACCAGCCCGTCCACGCCGCGGTCGGTGCGGATGGGCGCGATGACCAACAGAAAGTCCGTCGGGTTGGCAATCGCCTGGTCATCGCCGTCACCGGTCCCCGAATGCGGCGGCACGAGCACGGGCTCGCCGCGCGCGACGATCTGGTTCAGCAATCGCGCATGTTGCATCTGCGCCGCGGCGTCGTCGGCCAGGCCGGTTTGATGCAGGTTGGACTGATACTCGAGCTTGAACCCGGCGCCTTCCTCGATGGTCCAAGCCACGCCGCCGATGGCCGCCAGCGCCGAAACCGACTTATCCACGACCGCGGCGAAGAATTCGGTCGGTTCGACCTCGCTCTTGGCCAGCTCGAAGACTTCCTGCACCAGCGACTGGATTTCCTGCTTGGCGCGGAGAATGGCCTCTTCGTCAACCGAGCCGGAGGCAGGTCGCGACGCGGCAGCTTGAGAGGGTTCCGAAGAGTAGCCGGAGGTGCTCAAAGGATTAGCGCGGAAGTGGTTCGGGCGCGGCGGCGCACCGCCGCGCGGTGAGTTGTGCCGAATGGTTGCGCGGTGCTCGACCCCAATTGTTCCGGGTTTAGCGAAAGCCGTCAAACTCGTTATGGACCAAGAACTTGAGTATGGCAGCGGTCTCCCTCCAAGGCGACCTTGGCGTACATGCGCCCGCTCCTGGAGATCTGGCGCCGTCACCGGCGACCTCCCTCGGGAAGTCCGGGGATGCCGTCTTTTCTGCACCCGTCGGGTCGCCGTCGCTTGTGCAATCGACAAACCCGGCGCCGACGACTCCACGGAGCGACGCCCTCCCCAGCGTCAAATGTAGCTTTCCGACGCTGTGGCGGTACGGGCCGGCGCCCCAGGCCTCGCAGGCCGTTTTCACGTCATTCTGGCGCCCAAAGCCTGTTGGACGCACCGGGCGCGGATGCTAGGATTGTCGGATGTGCCGCGGTTTGAACAGTCGCCCTTGAGGCGCCGCAAGTCCACGGCCCGCCGTTGGGCTTCAAAGCACACGCAGGGGAAATCAGGAACCGTATGGCAAAACAAAAAGAAGAGGCGCTCGAAGTCGAGGGCGTCGTGACTCAGGCGCTGGCCAACACGCGGTTTCGCGTGGAGATCGAGGGCGGACATATCGTCACCGCTCATGTGGCGGGCCGCATGCGCAAGCACTTCATCCGCATCGTGCCGGGCGACAAGGTGCGGGTCGAGCTCTCGCCTTACGACCTCACGAAGGGTCGCATCACGTTTCGCGAGCGCTAGGCGTTTGGAAGGTCGCCGGATTGCCTCCTGCGCCGACAAACCATCTCGAGCTCGCAGTCGGGCAAATAAAATTGACGCGACCGGCGGTCGCGGCTTTGTGCATCGGGGCGTCCCCGGAGCCGCCCATCAGCCTTCACATGGAGAATTCGTACGGTGAGAACTCAATCCACTCGTTGGATCGCAGGCGTTTGCATAGCGGTTGCCGCATTGTCGGCTCGAGCTCAAGATTCGGCGCCGGTCAAGCCCATCGCGGTCGTGGCCGTGTCCAGCTACGAGGAGCTCATGCAAGACGCTGACTTTCTCGGCGGACTGCTGGGCCAGCAGCTTTCGCCCGTTGTCGACCACATGTTCAGGGGCGCCGCGGGACTCGACCGCACCAAGCCCTTGGGCGTGCTGGTGACCCAGTACGGCTTGCCGCCGACCGTCGTCGCCTGTGTGCCGGTGACCGACTTCAACGCCCTGCTCACAGGATTGCAACCGTTGGGCGTCACCGCTCAAGACGCAGGCCCCGGCATGAAACAGATCGGCGCCATGGGCCAGATGTTGTTTGCTAAGGAGGCGAACGGCTGGGCGCTGGCCAGTCTGGCGCCGCAGATGCTCGAAGGCTTGCCTGAGGATCCCAGCGCCGAGTTCGCGGCGCTGACCCAGGAATACGACCTGGCCCTGCGCGTCAATGTGCAAAACATCCCGGCCGAAGTTCGTCAGCAGTGGTCCGACTTCCTGGCGGCCTCGGCGCGGATGAGTCTGCAAAAGGGCCCCGAGGAAACTGACGAGGCGTTTGCCCTGCGCCGCACCGACGTCGAATCGCGGATTGAACAGCAGCAGCGGCTGTTCACCGAGTTCGACCAGTTGACCTTGGGCCTCGCCGTCGACCGCGCCGGCCAGAGGGCCTATTTCGACGTCGTGTACACCGCCGTCGCGGGCAGCAAGCTGGCGGAAGAATTGGGCGTCTACAAGAACTCGAAGACCAATTTCGCCGGCTTGGCCCAGGAGGGCGCCGCGGCGACCCTGGCCATGGCCGCCGACACGTCCACCATGGATAAGGCTCAAATCGACCAAGTCGTCGCCAGCGTTCGCGAGCACGCCGAGCAGGCGATCGCCCAAGAGGGAGGCCTTAAGAGCGATCAATCGCGCGAAACGCTGCGGGCCGCCGTCGGCGATTTCATCGACGCCCTCCGCGCCACCCTCGAATCCGGCGCCCTCGACGCCGGCGCCGTGCTGAACACTTCCCCCGACGCCGTGTCGTTCGTGGCCGCCGCCGCCGTGGGCGATACCGGCAAGGTCGAAGACGGCATCAAGAAGCTCGCCGAACTCGGCAAGAGCGAAGGCATGAACATGCCCGAGGTGAAATGGGACGCCGAAAGCTATCAGGATATCAAGTTCCACGTCTTCACTCACCCGCCCAAAGCCAGCGCGCCCGCCTCGGTGAAGGCCATGCTCGGCGAGAACGTCGAAGTGGCCGTCGGCATCGGCGAGAAGGCGGTGTACGTCGCCCTGGGCAAGAATTGGCTCGACGCCGTTAAGAAAGTCGTCGACGACTCCGCCGCCAATCCCGGCAAGGCGACGCTGCCCTTGCAGCTGGTCGTGTCCGCTTCCCCGATCGTCGAGACGGTGGCCGCCGCGGCCAAAATGGACGGCGAGGAGCAAACCGCCGCGATGGCCGAGATGGTTTCCAACTCGCTGGCCCAATCCCAAGGCCGCGACCACGCCCGCCTGACCGCCGAGCCCATCGAGAACGGCGTCCGCACGCGGTTCGAGATCGAAAACGGCGCCCTGCAGGCCGCCGCCACCGGCGCCATGGCGGCGCAAGCGCAGGCGGGCCAGGCGCACTAAACTGCCTTTGGCTTCGGCCCCTCGCCGTGGACGATGGTCCGCGGCAGGGGCTCAATTCAGGAGGAACGACGATGGCCAACAACGGCGACATCGAACATCGCGTGGCCGTTCTGAGAAGAACTGGCTAGACTAAAGCATCGCTGCGAAGTGGTACGGCCAAGCCTAGTTGGTCAATTGACCGGCGCTGACCAAAGACAATCGCTGCGAGATTGTCCGGCTAAGCCACGAATTTAGGAAATCTCAGACTTTTGAAATTCCCGGCGTAGAGTCCGCCGTGTTCCTACTCTGGACACCGATCATTTCGTCGTCCTACAGGGCCAATCGCCATCGTTAAGTCAATCGCTAATGGCTCTGGCGGAATTCGCGAGGAATGATTCTTACGTCTCATCGTGAGCTTTCCGAACATCGCTGCTGCAAGCGTTATTGGCCGCCTGCAACACCCGCACGGCAAACGCCTCGAACAGCAGCGTGAACCGCGAATGCTTGCCCGCCCACGGCACGGCGATCGTCTTCACGCCGCACTGCGAACAGTTCGCTCGGGGCGTGCTGGCGCAGCACCGTCTCGAACTGCATCGTGTCCAAGTGCCGCCAAGTCCGCTCCGGAGCGTGGTCGGCGATCGAACAGCTCTTTTGGCACTCCGGGCAGGTCACGGGGCCTCCGCGATGCGTCAGCCGAATCTCCACCCGCTGGCCCTCCAGGTCGAGTTCCACGTCCGACGCCTCCCACGAATCGTCGAGCCCCAACAACAATCCATAATGTTCGCTGAGTTTGTCCATGGCCGACATTCTCGGCCAATCGATGATCAACGACTATCGTTTACCCATTAAGATTCCTGAAGAACCCTTTGTTTTAATGGGGCTTGAACCGACGTCGCACTTCGCGTGTCCCACGTCGTGCCGGCGCCTCCTTGGATGAAAGCTCACTCGCATGCCCCTTACCGAACAATCGTCGTCGACTCTCGTGGACGCCGTCGCCGGGCAGACGGTCGTCGAACTCGCCCGTCGGTTCGGCACGCCGCTGTACGTGTACGATGCGGCCGTCATCGCCGAGCGCATCGCCGAGTTGGCCGCGTTCGACGTGGTGCGCTACGCCCAGAAGGCCTGCTCGAACCTCGCCATCCTCGACCTCGTGCGCCGCCGCGGCGCCCTGGCCGACGCGGTGAGCGCCGGCGAAATCCAGCGGGCCCTCGCCGCCGGCTTCCAGCCCGGCTTCCGCGAGCCGCCCGAGATCTGCTACACGGCCGACATCTTCGACCGCGAGACGCTCGATCTGGTGGTCAAGCTCGAGATCCCCGTCAACTGCGGCTCGCCGGACATGATCGACCAGTACGGCCAGCAGCGCCCAGGCCGCGGCATCACGCTCCGCATCAACCCCGGCTTCGGCCACGGCCACAGCCAGAAAACCAACACCGGCGGCGAGCAGTCGAAGCACGGCATCTGGCACGAGCAGCTCGGCGACTGCCTCGAGCGCGCCCGCCGCTGCCGGCTCACCATCGACGGCCTTCACATGCACATCGGTTCGGGCACCGACTTGGAGCACCTCAGTCAGGTGTGCGAGGCCATGGAAAAGGCCGCCGTCGTCGTGGGTTCGTCGATCCACACCATCAGCGCCGGCGGCGGCCTCCCCACGCCCTACCGCGAGGGCGACCAGCGCGTCGACCTGGCTGCTTACTTCGCGCTGTGGGACGCCACGCGCCATCGGCTGGCCGAGCGGTTTGGTCACCCCCTCAGCCTGGAAATCGAACCCGGCCGCTACCTCGTGGCCGAGAGCGGCAGCCTGATCGCCGAGATCCGCGCGATCAAGCGCATGGGCGACAACCTGTTCTACCTGCTCGACGCCGGCTTCAACAATCTGGCCCGCCCGATCCTCTACGGCGCGTACCACCCCATGGCGATTTGTCGTGCGGAAAGTGGGCAGCGGGCAGTGGGCACTGGGCAGGTTCAGAAGGTCGTCGTCGGCGGCCCCTTGTGCGAATCGGGCGACATCTTCACGCAGGAGGCCGGCGGCATTGTCTTGAAGCGCGAGCTGCCCGATGCAAGCGTCGGCGACTTCCTGGTCATCGGCGCCGCCGGAGCCTACGGCGCCGTGATGGGGAACAACTACAACTCCAAGCCCCTGGCCGCCGAAGTGCTCGTCGAAAACGGCCAAGCCTCACTTGGTCCGCGAGCGGCAAACATTCGCACGACCTCATCCGCGGCGAACACATCCCGAACAAGACGAACCACTAAGACACAAAGACACGAAGGACGGATGAAGAACAAAAACGGCTAAGAATGCTTTAGGCGCTACTCAGATAACTATCAGCAACCATCGAAAGTCGTGTCGTCTCAAGAATCTTTCTGTTCCGACTTTGTGCCTTGGTGTCTTTGTGGTTAATCCCCTCCTATGAGCAAAACGTCGCTCGTGCTTACCGTGTTGGGCGCCGATCGGCCGGGCCTGGTCGAGTCGATCGCCCGCGTCGTCGCCGAGCACGGCGCCAATTGGGTCGAAAGCCGCATGGCCCACCTGGCCGGCAAGTTCGCCGGCATCCTGCGCGTCGAAGTCGACGCCGCCAAAGCCGATTCGCTGACCGACGCCCTCCGCTCGCTCAGCGCCACGGGCCTCGAGTCGATCGTCAGCCCCGATCCGCCTGCTGGCGGCTTAACGCCCGCCGCCGATCGCCCGCTGGTCCAGCCTGAACTGGTGGGCCAGGACCGCCCGGGCATCGTCCGCGAGATCAGCCGCGTGTTGGCCGCCCAGGGCGTCAACGTCGAGGAGCTCTCCACCGAGTGCGTCGCCGCCCCCACCACGGGCCAGGCGCTCTTCCGCGCCGCGGCCGAGCTACGCCTGCCCGCCGGCGTTACGCAAGACTCGCTCCGCGCCGCCCTCGAAGCCGTCGCCGCCGACCTCATGGTCGACTTCACCCTCGCTTCCTCTTCATAAAGCCGGCGATTGTCTCGCCGGTCCGCGATTTCGGCAATGGCGCTGACGCACCCCGGGCCGCCCTCACTGCGTCAACTGACGCTGCACGTCCCCGGTAATCATCCCCACCATGCGGATCGCCATTCGCAATTGCTGCGCGGTAACCCCAAACCGCTTCGACCACCATTCCACTTCCTGGGCATCGTTTGCATTGATCCGCAACAAATCGGCCGGCTTGTAATTGTTCACTTCATTGCTCATGGCTCAAATCCCCTTCTCCGAATGGCAATTGCTGACGGCCGCTTGTCTGGGGTCCACGCGGTGGTCCCCCGTCGCCCCAGCCCGCCGCGATTTTCAAGAATGCAACGCCGTCGAACCTGCGAATCGCATGCCAGTGCCGCAGACGCCGAGATGAGGACCGCCGTCGCTGACAAACCGCCCGCCGCAAGAAAAGCCGAATCCCGGGCGGTCAGGATGACCGCTGGGAGACCACACGCAGGTGGGCAATATCCCGCGTAATTCGGTCATCGCGACGACGCTTACCCGGCTATCCCTCCAACCGCAGCGGCGGCCACTGCTCGCCGCCGGCATCCGTGAACCCATATTCCACGGCCAGCTCCCCCACGGTCAGCACGCGGCCGCTCTTGGCCATCACGCCGTGGTCTTGAGCCAGCGCCGCCGCCGCCCGCCCGATGTACGCGGGCGTTTCCAGATTCCCGGCCGTCCGCCCCGCCCCGGCAAAAGCCGCCAGCACGCGCTCGGTCCCCACAAACCCCGGCGCCAGCGCCGACCACCGCAACCTGGTGCTTCTCCAGCTCCCGCGCCATCCCCGCCGTCATCCGATTCACGCACGCCTTGGCCAAGTCGTAGAACAGATTTCCCAGATACTTGTCCCGGTCCCACGCCGTCGTGTTCACGATCAGCCCCCGCCCGCCGACGATCATCAACGGCGCCGCCAACCGGCTGGCCGCCAGATGCGCCCGCACGCCGACCTCGAACATCCCCGCCCACTGCCCCATCGGCTGCTCCCAGAACGGCGCCGCAAACCGCGCCCAGTCAAACTGCTCGTACCCGCCCCAGACATTGTTCACGAGCAATCCAGCCGCCCCTGCTCCTCGCGCGCACGCGCGCAAAAAGCTCGTCAACGTCCGCGTCCGCCGTATGATCGCACCGCACGGCGACGCCCCGCCCCCCGCGCTCGGTCACCGCCTCGGCCGTCTCGCGCACTGTGCCGGGCAGCCCCTCCGTCGCGCCCGCCCACCTCGCTCCGCCCGGTTACATAAACCGTCGCCCCCGCCGCGCCCAGCTCCAGCGCAATCCCCTTCCCCAACCCCCGACTGGCCCCGGTGACAACGGCAACTTTTCCGCGCAGCGACGACATAACGCCCCTCTCATCCTCCACAAAGCCGGCGATGTTCTCGCCCTTCCTTCACAAAGCCAGCGATGGCATTGCCGGTCTCGTGAGTTTGGACCACGCGAGGTGGTTTGGGTGTGGAAACGAATTCATTGAGTTTGACCGGCTTGTCTGGGATCATGGCCCAATATGGGCCTTGAACTCATCCCCAAAGCCGTGCGCCAGCGATTCGAGGTTGAAGAACGACATCACGCGTGCGCAATTCTGGCCAATGGCCATCCGGCCGAGTTCGCCGACCTCATCGCGTCCCATTCCGCTGCCAAGCGAAACTACGCACCTACTCGCATAGCGCCGTATACAGCATTACGGGTAGGTCAAGCTCTGCGCATTGCATTTGACGGACAAGCGTGTTCGGCCTTCAAAGAGTAGGTGCGGGCGGATATGTCCCAGTGGACTTGGCAGCAAGCTGTAGCCGACGTATTTCTGAAATGTGTGCGAGTCCAGCAGCGTACCCGAATCTCGCTTGCGGAAATCTACAGCTTCGCAGATGAACTGCAAGCAAGATTTCCCATGAACCGCCATGTTCGCGAAAAGATTCGGCAAACGCTGCAAAGGCTGCGGGATGCAGGCTTCCTATCCTTCGCGGCATCGGGTGAATACGAACTAAATCTGGCGTTCGATGAGTTGCAGTTTGAGCCTAACGATGGGCTGACGGAAGGAATTGAAACTCCCCAATGGCGAACAACAATCCGCTCAGTAAGATTGAGAAACACATTTTTGGCGAGGGAAATGAAGCGTCGTTACTCCAATAGCTGTCAGATATGCGCCGATGCCGTAATGCTGACAATTGGTACGTATGCCGAGTCCCACCACCTAAGACCATTGGGGGTGCCGCACTTGGGTCCGGACTCGGAAGGCAACATTCTGGTGCTCTGTCCAAATCACCACGTGATGTTTGACCGAGGCGCCATTGGATTTGAAGGCGAGGGATTACGGATATTCCATGTGCGCCATGCATTTCCCGCGCGAGACCTAATTTGTCAACCGTGGCATCGCCTCAACGAAAGATGCATACGTTATTACATGGAGACGATTTTCCGGGCTTGCGTCTGACCCCATCTGTCTTGGCGCTAATCAGAACAGAAAGCTTGCAATGACCCGTGCGGCTGCACAATAATTGCTATCCGATCTTTTGCTTATTTCGAGCAATCCTGGCCAGCTGAGGGCCGGCAACACATTACTTCACTGATCTGACATTGGGAACATGGCCGCCCCAGTCGCATGCAACGCTACCGCCTGGCGCGTCGTGCTCTGGATCGCCAGGCTCACGGCAATCGCCGCCATCGTGCCGTTGATGCTCATCGTTTTCGGCGAGAACGGAACCGGCCCGGCCGGACCGCGGGGGTGGATTTACCTGGCATTGTTCCCCTTCGGCTTCTCATCCGGTTACCTCGCCGGCTGGCGCTGGCCGATCGCCGGCGGCGCCTTCAGCCTCGCGTGCCTGGTCGCGAGCCTGCTGGTGATGAACAGGATGCTGCCCTGGCAGCCGTATCTCATCTGGGGCGTCCTGAGCATCCCCGGCATCCTCTATCTCGTCGCCGGTTGGAAATTGCGAAAATCTCCCAATTAGGAACCTCGGCGAACACAATCAAAAAAAATCGCCAGGTACGCTAAGGACGTCACGGGAACAAGAGCGCAAGATAACCACAAAGGCACGAAGGGCACGAAGGTCGAAAGAAGAAACGACAAAGATCAAAGAAGGGAAGTGAGCCGCTGATACACGTTGCTAACAGCGCTATTTGGGAAGATTTAGGTTCAAAAGCGTTCATCCGTGGTTTCACATTGCCCTTCGTATTCTCTTCTTTGTGTCCTTCGTGCCTTTGTGGTTACTCCTCTTCCTCCCTTTGGCGCTCTTGGCGTCCTTGGCGGTTCATTTGTCCGGCGCTCCAAGTCGACTGTCATTTTGCCCGATCCACAATCGGTTGCCATCCGGATCGTCGATGCGAAACTCCGTGAGGCCATAAAAGGTGACGTCGAGCTCCGGCACGGCCAAGCCGTTCTTGCGAACCTGCTGGTGATACGCGACCACGTCGTCCGGGTACAGATAGACGATTGAGTCGCGGAACTGGCCTGGATGGGCGTTGATCGATTGATCCACCATCAACCGGCATTCGTCGAAGCGGAGCATGGCCCAGCCCCACTCGTCCCGCCGCGTCTCGACCTCGAAACCCAACATCTTGCAGTAAAAGTCCACGCTCGCCGGCATACTCTTGACCGGCAGCATCGGTATCAATCGGGTCATTTTCATGGTTCAACCTCTTTGCCAGAAACAATCGAAGTCTCGCGATAGTGGACGACTGTATTCATACGCGGCGGCTTTGCACTTTTATTGCCTGTTGCACTTTTATTCGGGAGGCTGCACTTAAATTCGCTTGTACCCGCCGATCGCCGTGAGCACTGGTTGTGCATCGGCATTAAAGGTGATTTCCCACGTTTGCGCACAGAGGATGCACCTTGTGACGCACAGATCGTGCGAGGGCGGCCGTAGGTTCGTCATCTTCTCACCGCAAATCGGGCAGTAGAACGTGGCGTCTTGGCTGAATTCCATAGCCGCTCCCCTTGAACAGCGACTTCACCGAGCCCGCCCCGACCACCGCGAACTTCCGCAGCATCGACGACCGGAAGTCCGGCAATACCAGCGGCCGGCGGTTCGCCATAGCGTTTAGACCGCGACGTTTGCCGCCAGCTTTACGCCACGCCTTGCTCAAACTCCTGAACCACCACGTTTGGCAAGCTCGCCGATTCCTTGGCATGCTCGATCGTCATGCTCACCAGATTACCGTCGCGGTCCAAGTCGACGTAAATGTTTTCGCTGATCTCACGGGTCTGGTCGACGGGCCGATCCGAAAACTCCAAGAGCGCCGTATCCGTGGACCGAAAGTATTTGATGTTCATGGCGTAAAGTTGCGATCAAAAAAGGCGTTGTGCACCGTCTCGCCGTCTTCCAGCAAGATGACGCGCAGGTATTTCTGTTCCGCCTCCACATAGGCCCAGCGTCGTATTCGACCGTCTGACTGCCGTGCCTCGCGGATCGGCCGTTCAACGGCAATCAGAATCCACTCTTCAAGTATACGAGCCCGGTCCGGCCGCGTCCTGATGTGCCGAAAGTACTCGGTGGTTTTCACGGTAGCTCCCGTCGCCGGCACTCTACCAGACGTGTCACGCGGCTGGACGAATCAGTTGGGGTCGCTTTATCGTCTGTCGCGTACTGGCGTACCCATCCCCGGGGATTTGCACTTTTGTTCTGACTCGCACCTAAATTCGGGAGGCGGCGCCTAAATTCGACGGCCGGCCAGAACCAGCCACGCGCCCACGAGGGCCGCAGCGCCGATAACGCCGTAACCAGTGCGCCATGCCACGAAATTGCCAGTGGACGGTTCGTAGGTTGCGAGGAAGCCAAAAACGCAGAAGCCCCCCACGCCGAGCAGAGCCAATACGGCAATTATTCGAGCGGGAGACATAGAACCCTCCTGAAGCGATTAGATCAGCCGCTAGAACAGCGCCTTCACCGATTCCTCCCACGGCCGCCGCGAACTTCCGCAGCATCGACACGCGGGGGTCGTTCCTCTTGTTGTGATGTACCGGCGTATCCATCCTCACGGGCTTTGCACCTAAAGTCCAACTTGCACCTAACGTCGGAGAGCTGCACCTAAAGTCGCTATTTGGAGGATGCGTGCGCAGGGGGGTCTGAGTGGATTAGCTTGTATTGGAAGCCAAGCGTGTCGGGACTTTCGCCCACGAGTATCGCAAGAAAGTCGTTCCAATACGCAAAATTCGTAACTTCGTCTTTCGATTCGCCATTGCGCGATGAATCAATGACGGCTTGACGGCCCCGTGCAGTTTGAGGCCGATAATCGTGCGGCGCCGCTGGAAGACGATAAATGCGAATGGAAGTAAGCTCGCGAGATTCCAAAAACTTCGTTCCATCTACTTTGACTGTGTACTGTTCTTGATTCGTCGCAAGTGATTTTGTAGACATGCCCTTACGGCAAGGAATGCCGAGAAGGGAGTCGTCGATGGAACGGCGTTATCAGGTGCGGTTGCAGGAGTTGTTGGACGACGCGGTGGCCAGTCCTGACCAGTGGCAGGGGATGCTGACGCGGCTGGAGCGATTTGTGGAGCCGTTCGCGGCCCTGCTGGTGCGAAGCAAGCAGCGCAAGCTGGCTCAGCAGTACGTCGCCGGCTTGGCGTCGCGGGTGGAGCGCAAGAACGTGGAGTCGATTGCGTACTGTCACGACCAAGATCGACAGATGCTGCAGAAGTTCATCGGTCAGTACTCGTGGGACCATCGGCCGCTGGTCGGCGAACTGGCGCGGCAAGTCGCCGCGTCGTTGGGACGGGCCGACGCGGTGCTGGTCTTCGACCCGTCGGCGTTCGCCAAAAAGGGAACCGAATCGGTCGGCGTGAAGCGGCAATGGTGCGGTCGCTTGGGGAAGATCGAGAACTGCCAAGTGGGCGTGTACTTGGGCTACGTTTCGACGGAAGAGCACGCTCTGGTCGACATGCGGTTGTACTTGCCGAAGGACTGGGCGCGCTCGAAGGCCAGGCGTCTCAAGGCCGGGGTCCCGCGGGACGTGAAGTTCCGCACGCGGCATGAGCTGGCCTTGGAGATGCTCCAGGAGCACGCCGCAGCGTTGCCGCACGCCTGGGTGGCGGGGGACGACGAAATGGGAAAAGTCCCGGAATTCCGCGGAAAACTGGCCGCGCGGGGCGAACGTTACCTGCTGGCCGTTCCCTCCAACACGCTGATTCGCGACCTGGAGGTCGAGCCGCCGACCTACTCGGGGCACGGCCGCCGACCGAAGTCTCCGTGGCAACGCGTCGACCGGTGGTGCGCCGCGCTCGCCCAGAACGCCTGGACGACGATCGACGTGCGCGACGGCGACAAAGGCCCGCTGACGGTCGAGGCCGTGCAGGTTCGCGTCCGCGCCAAGACCGCGCCCGGGGACGGCTACGACGAAACGCTGGTCGTGATTCGCGAGCGACAAGCGGACGGCTCGTTGAAGCATGACTATTATCTGTCGAACGCGCCGCCGGAGACGCCGCTGGCGGAAGTCTGCCGCGTCGCCAAGGCGGCGCACCGCATCGAGGAGTGCCTCCACCGCGCCAAAAGCGAAGCCGGCTTGGCCGATTACGAGGTGCGGACGTGGCGCGGTTGGCATCATCATCAGACGCTGTCGTTGTTGGCGACTTGGTTTCTCACGCAAGAGAGCCGGCGGGGGAAAAAACATCACGCCGGCGATCACCGTTCCGCAGATCCGCACGCTGTTGGCTTCGTTGCTGCATAGGAAACTCAACTGCGATCATCCCGACGTCGCCTGCCGCCAAACCACGCGTCGACTCCAACGCAACGAAAGCGCCCGATTCTACCACTGGAAGAAACGTAAACGCTTGGCGCCAAAGCGCATCCACCAACGGCGATAACCAGATACAGTCGAACTACAGATTGCCCAAGGGCCGCTACTAGAAGATAGGTGGCATTGGGCCACTGAAATCGAATCCAGCCGTACTCCTTTCCTTGGGCGCCACGCGTTCCGCTCAGTACAGCAACGTGATTCTGTCCAGATACCTGCATGGCATCGAGAAAGGTTTGACCACATTTAAGCTGCTTGACCGAACGCTCCAGCTCCGCCTCTTGCCACATGAAGCGACCGGTCCAATAGTACCAAGCCAAAACTGCAACCGCAGTAAACGCGACGAATAAGCTTTTGAGGCTGAACCGAATCCAACGTCGCTTTGGAATGTCGGCCATATCGGCCCCTAGAACAGCGACTTCACCGAGCACCCCGCCGCCGCCGCGAACTTCCGCAGCATCGACAGGTGGGGGGCCGTTCGTCTTATCAAAAAACTGCCGCGCCGACGTGCGGCGCCCGCCGCAGCGGAGATTCTACCAACTTTGTTGTTGAAAATGGGCCACGCCCTATGCTAGCCTCTATGGTGTACATACGTTCTCAACCGGCTGCCGGGAACACCCCAACACGACAGGCAAGTCATAGTTGTCCACAGATGACGCAGATTACCGAAGATTCGAGCCAGAAATGAAATCTCCATCCCCAATATCTGCGCCCATCTGCATTGCTAACCGTCAGATTCTTCTTCGTTCGCGAAGATTTTACGCGGCCGTAAGTAATTGTTTGGTATTGGCTTGTCGCGCAGCGTTGACGGCTGCGACGAGGGTTCGCCCGTGGTCCGTGAGTTGGTAGCGATGACTGCGCGGGACTTTCTTGATGATATGGTGAGCGCGAAGCAAGCGGAGCCGCCGAGTGACGGCGGCCGAGCGGCGGCGGCGGTCGGCGGCCGTGCGCGGCTTGCCGCCGTAGAGCAGCCCTTGCAGATCGCGGTTGCGGAAGCCGTGAACAAGGAACTCGCCCTGAGCCGCCGCGGCCAGCAAGGCCGCATCTGGCCCGGCCAGGGGGTTGAGCGCCCGGACCCGCTGGCCGTTCCAGAAGACCGGCCGGCAGAGGGGCGCGACGAGTTCTTCCAGCGGCGTCGCGTCGTCGACCGCCGCCAGGCTGTCGAGATAGCGCTCGTTGGCCGCCTGACTGACCTCGGCCCGGCGGTGCATGTCGGCGACTCCCTTGCGGAGGTAGCGCCACGCCTTGGGGCCGTTCTCATCCCCTTCCTTGGGACGGTAGACTTTCATCTGGCGCGGGCTGTTGAGCGTCGTCTCGATCCGCAGGACCGAGCCTTGCTTGTCGTACATCTTGATCGAGTTGAGGTTGACGAAGTGCTTGAGGCGCACCCCTTCTTCGCGCTCACGGAGGCTGGTTTGCACCTCGGCCGAAAGAGCGCCATAGAGGTTCCCTTGGCCTGGCGTACGCCGTCCCAAGAATCGCAACACGTCGCGACTCCCCAAACTCGTGACGCCGTGCAGCAGCCACCGCCCGTAACGGTCGGCCAATTCGCGGCGCGACCGAAACAGCACGTCGGTGGCCCATTCGCTCTGATCGACCGACCAGTAGTAGTCGACCGGGCAGGCGCCAAGAATCATCGCCCGCTCGGGAAAGACCTGAGCGGCGAGTCGGTCGAGCAGTTTCGGCCAGTCGGTCCGCAGTTGCCGGTCGAACAGCCGCTGGGCCGCGCGGGTCCGCCAATTCGACGAAGCAATTGTCGCGACGGACGTAATCCAGACCGGCGGCGTCCATCCGCCGCGCCAGCCATTCTCGGCCGTTGAGGCACACGTGCATCGTGAACGGATACCACGTCTGCAGCCGCACGTGCAGGAATCCCAGTTGCGGATGCTGGAAGTAGAAATAGTAGTGGAGGCACTTCATCGCGGCATTGCGGAGGTCCAGCTTCTGCTCCTGGCGGTTGCGATGAATCTCGTACGAGCGGCACGGCTCGACGCAGCTCAGGACGCAGATCAGTCCTTCCTCGATCCGGTCGGCGGCGACGACGGTCCGCGCCTGGTCCTCCTTGCTCGCGGAACTGCCGGCCAGATAGATCAAGGGCCGCCCGGCGCGCTCGGCCAACGCCTGCGCCCCGCGGCGGATCTGCTCCGTTGCCCACTGGGCGTGCTCCTTGAAGGTCTTCAACAGCACTCCCCGTTGCCACAAGTAGTTCATCATGCCCCCCGCATGGGCCAGCAGCCGCAGCGTGCCGCGAAACCGCAGCCGATCAAACCCGCTGAGCGTCCCCATGACAGAACCCGCGTGGCGCTGTAAAAACCGTTGCATGGCGTCGTCTCCGTTCGAGAAGGTTGGTTGTTGAACACCATTAACCTACCCAATGGAGACGCGCCTTTCATTCAACCCTTGTGGTTCCGGCCAGCGGCCGGGCTATGTCATCTGCGGACCAACTCCCTCCCCTTGGCGCTCCTGGCGTCCTTGGCGGTTCCACCCTCCGCCGGCGCCTTTTGCGCCGCGGCTCGATGATCCAAGAAAATCAAATCCCGCCGACTTTCGACGCCCCTTCGCCGGCGCCGCCCTGCAATCGCCGAGCGCTCGCCCAGCCCGGCGCCGCAAAATCCAGGGCTTCTGCGGCGGTTGATGTGGGACCCCTATTTGGTCCGCAAAACCGCAGAAGGAGACTGGCTTCCGGCGTCCGGATTCGGACGTCCGATCCTGAAGCCCGTTCGTTGTCCTCCCAGTTTCCTCTTCGCTGGTGGAACGGCTGCCATGTCACGCCGACGCCGCGGGCGGCATTCGCGTGAGCGGCGGCAGGGCTTCTTCCAGCAGGCCCTTGGCCCGCGGCCAGATGAGCGCCGCTTCGACGATCATCCACGCCTGCAGCACGAGCGTCACGGCGCCAATGGCCAACAGCAGGTAATTGTGGGCGGCCAGCCAACCGGTTTGAGAGTTGAACATTTGCCACGCCAGGCCCCAGGCTGGCATCACGATCATCAGGATCATCGGCGCGACCAAAAACCAAATGGGCTTGTTGCGCCGCCACAGGTACAGCGCCGTCACCATAAACGCCAGCCCGGCGAGCAATTGGTTCGTGGCGCCAAACAACGGCCACAAGTACAGGCCCCCTGTGCCGTGCGCCGCCAATTGGCCCGTGGCCGACGAGGGACCGCGCATCATCGCCAGCGCGACCGCCAGTACCACGGCCGCCAGCGTGGCGGCATATTTGTTCGTCAGCGGTCGGATGTGCAGCGCTTCGGCCAGCTCCTGCACGACGTACCGCTGCAGCCGGGTCGCCGTGTCGAGCGTCGTGGCGGCAAAACAGGCCACCAGTACGGAAACCACCGCCACGCACAGTTTGAGAGGCAGTCCGAGAGCCGTCAGAAAGTTCGCGGCGCCTTCGACAAACGCGCCGACCATCTTGCCCAGGGTAAAGCTTTTCCAGCCTTCGACCGGGTTGTAGCGCTGCGCCACGCCGCCTCGCCGACGATCGGCTGGCCGGCTTCGCTGAGTTGCGGCACGTAATCGTACTGCCGAATGATCGACGATTGCTCAGCCGAGCCCGCACCGGCGACCGCCGCGGTCTGACGCTGGAACAGGCCCATGCCCAGGCCGGCGCAGCACGCGAGGATCACGATGACGGCCAGGGCCGCTTCAAGCAGCATCGCCCCGTAGCCGACGTACAGGGCGTCGCACTCGTTGGCGACCTGCTTGCTGGACGTGCCGCTGGACACCAGGCAGTGAAAACCGCTAATCGCCCCGCAGGCGATCGTGATGAACAGAAACGGCCAGATCGGCGGCGCGTCGGCCGGCCACTCGGCCATCGGCACGACGGCCGGGGCGCTGTGATGCAAGTCGGCGTGACCCGACAAGCCAGCGACGCAAATTCCCAGAATGAGCGCCGCCAGTGCCAGCAGCAATTGCTGGCTGTTGATGAAGTCTCGCGGCTGCAGCAGCATCCACACGGGCAGCACCGAGGCGAAGAAGCAGTAGACGAAAAGCAAGATCGTCCAGACGACGACTGGGTTGAGAGCGTCGGCCGGCAGCCCGAGCGCCGCAGACAGATTGGTGCACCAGGCGGCGGGAATGGAGATGGGCCAGTAATAGGCGCCGAGGTAAACGGCGCCGTAAAGCACCACCAGTCCGAATATCGAAGGCGCGGTCAGACCTCCGCCATAGCGGTAGACCCAAAACCCGATCATCACCGCCAGCGGCATCGCCGCCCAGGTGGACAGCACCGACTCGGGATACATATCGAACAACTGGGCGATCACCAGCCCGAAAATCGCCAGCACGACCGTGAGCGCGAAGAATAAAATCAGCAGAAAGAGCAGCCTCGATCGTGGCGAGATCATCCGACCGGCGATGTCGCCCACCGTCTGGCCGCGATTGCGGAGGCTAACGACCAACGCTCCAAAGTCGTGCACGGCTCCGATGAAGATCGATCCAAAGACCACCCACAACAGGGCCGGCAACCACCCCCAGAAAACGGCAATGGCTGGCCCGACGATCGGTCCCGTGCCGGCGATGCTCGTAAAGTGGTGCCCGAAGATGACCTCTTTGCGCGTCGGCACAAAGTCGACGTCGTCGCGCAGTTGCCGGCTGGGCACGACGGCCTGGGGATCCAACCCAAAAATCCGGTGTGCCAGCCAACGGCCGTAGGTATGGTAAGCGACGATGAACCCAAGAAAAGAACCGACCGCGACCAAGAATGTGAGCATGGCGACTCGGCCCGCTGGAAAGGCAGGATGTAAATCTTAATGAAAGCGGCAACTGATGCGAGGAGCAAGCCCTCGTTTCATCATATCCGCCGACGAGTCGCGACAGCAACGCCGGCGTGGGCCGCCGCACGGGCCGCCCTTTGTTCCCAGTCTGGTGTTCCCAGTCTGGCGGATGGCAAACGCCCAATCGGGACTCACGCCGCCGCGGCGCTCAGCTCCTCGAACAACTGGGCGAGACACCGCGTGCTCTTGCCCCAGTCGTAGATCTGGCCGCGGATGTCGGTGTGAGCGTCGACGCGCGTGCCGTTGGATTGGCGGACGACGCCGATCACCAGGTCGCCTTCCAGCGCAAACAAGTCCGACGGCAGCTCAGCGGTCAAGACGCAGCCGTCGGCCAGTTGCTCGACCGACCGCAGCGTCCGGCCATCGCGCGCAGCGCGCACAACAGCGCGACGATCACGGCGCCCGGCGGCGCGGCGATCAACTCGCTCCGCGACTTGCCGGTCTTCATGCCCAGCCGTGCGGCCATAGACTGGACATAGGGCGCCAGCTTCCCCATCGGCAGCGGCACGCCGCTGAGCTTGCCCAGGACGCCGCCATACACGTCGAGGAACTCCTCGCCCGTCATCCGCTTCTTCGACTTCTCGGCGCTGCGAGCGAGGCGCTCTCGCACTTCCGGCGCCGAGAGCAGGACCTCGTAATCGACCGAGTTGGACCAGTCGACGGCCGCCTGCGGTTCAACGGGGTCGGGCCGCGGCACGACCGCCAGCAGCGGGGCGCCGCACGAGGAGCAGAACTTTCCGGCGGCCTTGGCGCCGCATTGCGAGCAGAACATACGCCTCTCCAAATCACGAAACGGCTGACCGAGGAAAAAATCGCCGGGGATGATACTGGCCCCGACGGCGCTAGGTCAATCCAGCTGGATGGGCGACGAATTGGCCCTTTGCCAGCAAAGCCGACGCCCTCGCGGTTGGCGAGCCGCGGTTTCGGCCGTATGATTGTGAAGGACTTCACAAGCACCCCGACCGTTCCCGCTCGACGCCATGGCCAAGCAAGGTCCCCGCAAGAAAGTTCCCAAGGAACTGGCGGTCATCAACGCCGACAACTGCACCGGTTGCGAGTCGTGCCTCGAAGTCTGCCCGGTGGACTGCATCGAGATGCGGACGATCGACCGCGGCATCGTCAAAGGCACGCAGCAGTGGTGCGAGATCGACCTGGAGCGCTGCGTGGGCTGCGAGGTGTGCGTCCACATCCCCGGCAAGAAGACCAACCCCTACGAGTTGAAGGTCTGTCCCTGGGATGCCATCGAGATGGTGCCCACCGAGATCGTGGCGACCGTCGTCGCCGAAGTCGGCGGGCCGCCGGAATATATTCAAGCCAACTGGGACCGCCTGGTCACCACGGCCCAGCATCTGGCCGAGCTCCGCGCCGGGGCGTAGCGCCGATTTGGCGGCGAATCGCCAGTCGTGATATAATCAATCGGTAGCTTGCCGGGCGCCATCTCCGGTGCGCGGCTGGTGGTAGCCAAGGGGGATGTTATGACCCGCATCACCGTTAGCGACGAACAGGCGCGCCTCATCTCAGAAGCGTCGGCGCCGATCGTCATCGTCGACGTTCGTGGCAGGGAACTCGGTCGATTGGAGCGAAATGCCGCCGGCGCGAAATCGGCTCCCACTATGTCCGACGAGGAGTTCGCTGAAATCAAGCACCGCATGCAGACGCCTGGGCCCGGCAAAACTACGAAGGAACTCCTGGACCATCTCATCTCGTTGGCGCCGATCGTCAGCCCATGAGAGGTTACACGGTCATTTGGTGGCCGCCCGCTCAACGCGATCTCGCCGATCTGTGGATCGGTTCGCCGCATCGCCAGGCCGTCGCCGACGCCGCCAATGCAATCGAACGTCAACTCGCCGACTCGCCCGCAAACGCCGGAACGGCAGGCCGGGAAAGGGCTTAGGCGATTGGCCATTTCTCCATTGGCGGTGCAGTTCACCATCGACGAAGGCGATCGCAAAGTGACAGTTTGGTCGGTGGTCATTACCGATTAGTCCGCCGGCGGGCCCGCGGCGATCGCCGCTTCAATCTTGCGCAAATACTCGATGCTCTGCCGTCCGATCTCCGCGGGGCTAGGCTCGTAATTGAACACCTCGAGCGACAGCCAGCCCCGATAGCCAATCTCGGCCAGGGCGGGCATGATCGTGTCGTACTTCACGTCGCCCATGCCGGGGCCCAGCAGGTTCGTGTCGTTCACGTGGAAGTGTACCAGCCAATCGCGGCTGTCGTGGATGATGGTTTCAAACGGCGGCGACTCGGTGGCCATCGCCTTCACGTCGAGGTGCAGCTTGCAGTGCGGCGAGTCGACGATCTGGGCGAGGTGAATGGCGCTTTTAGCCGTGAGCATGAAGTCGCAGTCGGCGGGCGAGAGCGGCTCCAGGGCGATCGTGACTCCAGCGTCAGCGCACGCCGGCATGGCAGCGCGCAGCACCTCGGCCGCATACTGCTCCGCGTCGTTGTACGCCACGCCGGGCAGCAGCCTGCGCTGCTCGGGCGATCCCAGCACCATGATCGCTCCGCCCAGATCGGCGCACAGTTGGACGAGCGCCTTCGAGGTACTCGGCCGTCCGCTCGCGCACGGCAGGGTCGGGGCTAGTGAGATGGATGCCCGCAGTCTTGGCCAGGAGCCAGTGCAGGCCCACCACCTGCAAGCCCGCGGCCGCGGCGGCGTCCTTGGCGGCGCGGCGGGCGTCGGCCGTAATGTTACGAGCATCGAACGGCTCGCCCGCCGCCAACGTGAACGGGGCAAACTCGACGCCCGTGTAGCCCAAAGCCCGCATCGTCTCGAAGGCCTGCTCGAAGGGCTGGTCGCCGAACATCTCGTTGCAGAAGGCGTAGCGCATGACTTAACGTCCAAGCCAGCAAGTGAAACGGTTTTGCGACGGACAGGCTCTCGCACGTCGCCTCCCCGCGCCCTGCGGAGCCCGAAATCCTCGGCGATTTCTCACGGAAGCGAATCTTTTTGCGTCCCACCCCTCGGCCGGTGGCGCCGCTTGGCTCGGTAAATCCTGGGGATTCGTTTTGCTCGCATTCCGGGGGTCCCACTTCATAGGCATCGTTAGTCCCGACTTTTGCACGAAGCTCGCGCCGGTGGGCCTGTGATTCATGCGGTTTGGCAAGGCGAGGCGGTGCATTAGTCGATGGCATTCTGCAATCTTCATGAGCAAGTCTTGCGCCGCAGTCGACGATTGGCCCGCGAGGGTGGCACACCCCAAGGGTGGATTGGAGCTCGTTACTATACAGATGTGCGCGGCCATTTTCAACAACTTTTTGGGCCAAAATTTGGGCCGCCAGCTGTGCGGCTTTCGTGCCATAAGGCCGCCGGAAGTTACATGTCCCACGGTTGTTGCAAACGTCGCGCCCGCCGGATAGAATTACTGAACATGCGCCCATTTCCAATGGCCTCTTGTGGGACGGCGGCAAATGGGGATATTGGGTGATTGCGCCCTCATCGCACGAAGCATTTGACGGGCAATTGAACATGCCACTGAAGCTTGGACAGATTCACCAGGGCGACTGCCTAAAGCTGTTGCCCCGGATTGAGTCGGAATCGGTCGATCTGGCGTTTGCGGACCCGCCGTTCAACATCGGCTACAAGTACGACAAGTACCACGACCGGCAGGACGACCAGCAATATCTCGACTGGTGCCAGGCGTGGATCGGCGAGCTTTACCGTATCCTGAAGCCGACCGGCACCTTCTGGCTGGCGATCGGCGACGAATACGCCGCCGAGCTGAAGTGGATCGCCACACGCACGCCTTCACGGACCGAACTTCATCATGCGAAGCTGGGTGGTGTGGTACTACACCTTTGGCGTCAACTGCACGCGGAAGTTCAACCGGTCGCACGCCCATCTTTTTCAGTTCATCAAGGACGAGAAGAAATTCACTTTCAACGCCGAAGACAAGATGGTGCGCGTGCCTTCGGCCCGTGCGCTCGTTTACGGCGATAACCGAGCTAATCCCACGGGCCGGCTGCCCGATGACACCTGGGTGCTCCGCCCGCAGGACGCCCCTGAGAGCTTCCAGCCGATGGACGACACGTGGTATTACTCGCGCGTGGCCGGCACGTTCAAGGAGCGGCAAGGCTTTCACGGCTGCCAGATGCCCGAGCAGCTTTTGGGCCGCATCATCCGCGTCAGCTCCAATGAGGGCGACATTGTGTTCGACCCCTTTGCCGGGAGCGGCACGACGCTCGCCGTGGCCAAGAAACTGGGCCGACAATTTCTTGGCACGGAATTAAGCATGGATTACGTTCGATACGCGACCGAACGATTGAAGTCGAGCCGCGTCGGCGATCCGCTCGACGGCCCCGTCGATCCGGCGTCCAGTTCGCCCAACACGGCCAACGGCGTCACGCTCGAGGCCCGCAACCGCCGCAAGGCGGGCGACCGTCGGCAGCAGCCGCTGCCAATAACGGAATAATGCCGCGTGGGCAACTCCATTGAGGACCACGCGACTGGTCGAAAGCGATGGGCCGCGAGAGAATCGTCTCGAACAGGCTGAAATGCCCGCGACGGCGAAATTGAATCCGGCAGAGTTGGTAATTGTATGTGATAGTCAAACCTCCGATTTCCGCTCCGGGCGTCATTCTGCACTCATCCGAATGAGCGAATCGGAGAGCGCTTCAGCAGAGCTGGGACTTTTCCAAGAGTGACGGAATGCCAGGAGCCGTTGAGTATTGGAGCAATGGAGAAAAGCGGGTCGAGTATCAGCGATTTGGGGACGACGATGGTATTGAACCCTTAGTCCTATGGCGAAGTTTTCACGGAATCCGTCATGGCTACGTAGAAATCAGCGAAGAATTTCGTGCTTTCATGACCTTATCATGATCGTCGAAAGGATGCGTTTCTCAAATTTCCGATGCGGAAACTGGGGCCTAGCCAGGCCGCCGTCGGATCGCCTCAATCCAGTCCAGCTGAACCGCTCTGGCGTACGCCGCGGTTGTAACCGCCTGCTGCGCGATTTCGGTCGTGCCGAACGACTTGCACACGTCGACGACCTGACTCCAGTCTATGACGTCCCGCCTGTCGCAGCATCGCCGACTCCGCGGCGGCGAAATCCTTGGCGGCAATGTCGCACGCGGCGGCAGCCGAACGTGGAGAATTGGCGTAGCCCAAGAAGTCGTCGTGATCAGGCTCAAGGATGCCCAGCCGCTGGCGATTCCCGTCGCGATTGGCGTAGGCGTCCAGCTTTCACCAAGTGCATGGCTTCGTCGGCAAGGCAATGGCGATAATGCTCGTGACGTTGACAATCACCGTGCGACTAGTTTGGGCATGGCTGGGAGACCTCGGGCGAGACCTTCGTCGAAGAGCAATGGCATCGGAAAGGTAAATTGCGTCCCGGCGGGCCTAGCCGGCCTGATGAGGCAAACTTGCCTGTGGCTCGACTGGAACGCCTGAGACAAACTGCTCAAGATCTGAAAAGTTGGCCAGACACGACAGTTGCTTTCATTGCGCCAGATCGCCTCGCTTGAGAAATTCGCACAAGCATGCGATAGGCCGCGGCAGCGCCTGTCCAATCGCCTGCGCGCTCACAGTCGTCGGCAACGCACTCCCAGTACAAACCCTCGTCGTATTCGCCGCGGCTGAGACGGGCCGCCCAGTCGATGGCCGCTCGAGCGACGTCATCGACATCTGGTTCGGGTTCCCACTGCTCGACGGCGCTTTGCGCGTAGGCGATCATTGCTTCCAGCTTTTTGGGCAATGCGGTTGGCATAAACGGCCACCTGTACGAATAGCATGCGATCTTTCCGTTCAAGATAGCTTCGATGGAGCGGTCAAATCAATAAATTGCGTGGATCGCCGACGCATTATGCGCCAAGGTTTGCGGCAGGCCCGCGGGCAATTTGGCGGTTCTCGCGGCGGACGAGCTGTCCGCAGGCGGCGGCAATGTCGGCGCCGAGGCTGTAGCGGATCGTGGTCTTGAGGCCGGCGAACTTGAGGATGGCGCCGAAGGCCTTGCGCCCTTGCGGGCCAAACTCAGTCAGCTTCGCCGTAGGCGATGTGCATGATCTCGGGCGCGAAAAATGTCCGGGGATGCGCGTTAGGCGTTTCCTGCAGAATGCCGGCTTCTACGAGGCGCACGAGATCGGTGCGAGCCGTGTGATAGATGACGTTGAATCGCTCCGCAATCGCCGAGATGGTCATGACCGGAGCGGTAAACAGGCCGTCAATAATCTGATGACTGCGTGACGTAGGGTTCGTCATGCGGGCATGGTATTCCGCTCTCAGGTGATTGAATCGCGCGCATTTCTCGATCGCCTCATTCGCCTGCGCGATGGCGCCGTTGAGACAGAAGTCGATCCACCGGTCCCAGTCGCCCTGCGTGCTGACTCGGAATAAGTTGTCGCTGTATTCGTCTCGGTAGCGCTCAAAATAGGGGCTCATATAGAGCCACGGCATGGCGTGGCCCATGAGTTTGTAGATCATGAGCGCCAACAGCGCTCGCCCTACGCGGCCGTTGCCGTCGCTGAAAGGGTGGATTGCCTCGAACTGATAGTGCACGACAAACGATAGGACCAGGGGATCAAAGGCTTGGTCGCTGCTGTTGACGAATTCTTCCAGGTTGCCGACCAGGCGTTCAACATCAAGTGCGGGCGGCGGAATGTACTTGCCGGACGAACCGATTTGCACCTGCAGCCGTCGGTAGTCTCCCGGCGTGTGCCGCTCGCCGCGCACGCCCTCCATCAACGTCGCATGCATCGCGCGAATGACTCGGCTGCAAATTGGCAGTTGCTGGAGCATGTCACGCCCTTGCTTCAGCGCTTGACCGTAGTTGAATACCTCTTTCCAATCTGCGACGAGGTTATCGCCCGAGGAAGGCTCACGGGGGTCGAGTTCGTAGAGGAGGAGTTGTTGTGGCGTAACATACGTGCCTTCGATGCTCGACGAGAGAATAGCTTCCCGAGTCTGCAGGGGATGAAGTAAAAGCTCAGGATTGGGCAACGTTTGGCCAATGCCGTTGAGCGTTCCCAGGGCCTCCTTGGCGTCCGCAAGGAGCGGCCAAAATTCCTGGGGAAATCGCCAATTGGGCGGCAGATCGTTGGGAATGAAGAGCCAATCGTCTTTGCAAAGTTGGGGGTTGCGAAAGGCTTGAAGACGCCCGGTTTGACCGTCTGTAAAGGCTTTGCGGTCCATCGGTTACGGCCCCATTACAACGGACGACTTCAACATTGTAATTCTATGCCAATTTTTACACTATGTGCAGCTCCCGTTGGAAATTGGTTCAAAACGAAGGAATTGGGGGGTATCTGAAGCCCCCGCAAGAGTCTCAACGTCCCGTAGCGATGGTGCGGTTTTCCCTCCGCACCAACTGCCCGCACGCCGCGGCGATGTCGGCGCCAAGGCTGTAGCGGATGGTGGTCTTGAGGCCGGCGGACTTGAGGATGGCGCCGAAGGTTTCTCGCTTCGGCCGGTCGCTGCCGGCGAGGTGCGGGGCGTCGTCGATGGGGTTGTAGGGGATGAGATTCACGTGGACGCGCAGGTCGGCGAGCCACTCGACCAGATGGCAAGCGTCCGCGGGCGAGTCGTTCACGCCGGCCAGCATCAGGTACTCGATCATCACGGGCGTCGCGGCTGATTGGATTCGGTTTAGCTCGGCAAGAGCGCGGCGCAGTTCGGCGAGCGGATAACGGGCGGCCAGCGGGATGAGGCGCTCGCGGACATCCTGGCGGGCGCTGTGCAGGCTGAGCGCCTGGTGGACTGCAGGAAAACGCCGGGCCGCACGGATCATGGCGTCGGGCAGGCCAACGGTCGAAATCAACACGCGGCTGGGCGGGTGGTGAAATAGCTCGGGAGCAGCGAGCGCATCGAGGGCAGCGTACAGGTTTTCCTCGTTGTGAAACGGCTCGCCCATGCCCATGAAGACGATGTTGCGGATCGACCGGCCCTCGGCGGCGACCAGTTGCCGGGCTTGCACGACCTGATCGAGAATTTCGGCGCAGAGAGGTCGCGAGCGATGCCCATCTTACCGGTCGCGCAGAAGTCGCAGGCCGCGGCGCAGCCGACCTGGCTGGAAACGCACAGCGTCGTACGGCCCGTGGCGATCCGCAGGACGACCGACTCCAGCAAGAGCCCCGCCGGCGTGCGGAACAGCAGCTTGGTGGCGCCGTCCTGCTGCGAATCGCAGCGGCTGTGAAGCTCCAGCGCGTGCAGTCGCACGCGACAGTGGAACTCGTTTCGCACCGCCGAAGGGAGCTCGGCGAGCGACTGGTCATCGCTGTGTCCGCGCTTCAAGAGCTCAATGCGGAACCGCCGCACGGCTTGCGGATCAATTCGCAGCTCGCGCCGCAGGCGGTCGACTTGCTGCACATCGAAGATGTTGACGGCTTCGTTCATTGAGAAGTTGTGAGGGGATCTCTCGCAAAGGCGCGAGCGCAAAGGAAGAAACGCAAAGAAGAAAAGTCGCAGGAATTGGAAGTGATTTGGGGATTCGACGCCAACAGTTCCTTCTTCTTTGCGTTGCCTTTGCGTCTTTGCGCCTTTGCGAGAGACTAAAGTCGCTGCACTCAATTAGGCTAACGCAATCTTGTGAGCGGCGCCCGCTTGTTCCTGGACATACATTGGCACGGCGTAGCCTGGCAGGCGGCGGCGGAGGTCGGCGATGATTTCCTGGCCTCGGGCGATGGGGACTTCGAAGTGGGCTGCACCGCGGACGCGGTCGAGCTGGTGGAGATAGTACGGCAGGACGCCGATCTCGATGAGCCGCAGGCTGAGTTCGGCTTGGGCGTCGGCCGAATCGTTGACGCCCCGCAGCAGCACGGCCTGGTTGAGCAGCATTACGCCGGCACGGCGGAGCCGGTCGGCGGCGGCGGCGACGGCGGCGTCGAGCTCGCGGGCGTGGTTGGCGTGCAGCACCACGATCGGCGTGAGCCGCGTGCCGGTGAGCCAGTCGATTAGCTCGTCGGTGACGCGCGAGGGGATGACGATCGGCAACCGGGTGTGGACTCTCAGCCGCACCAGATGCGGGATCGCGGCGAGGCGATCGACCAGCGTGGCCAGTCGCCGGTCGGCGAGAGAGAGCGGGTCGCCGCCGCTGAGGATTATTTCGTGAATCGCGTCGTCGGCCGCTAGGGCGTCGAGCGCAGGCGTCCACGCCTCGTCGCCTGGGCGCCAGCTCGTCGTAAGGAAATTCACGGCGGAAGCAGTAGCGACAGTGCACGGCACAGACGCCGGTCGCCACCAGCAGCGCCCGGCCGGCGTATTTCTGGAGCAGGCCAGGCACGACGATGGCCGCCGCGTCGGCCACCGGATCGCCCGTGTAGCCGTCGACCGCAAGCTCCTCCGCGGCCGTGGGCAGCACCTGCACCAAAAGCGGATCGGCGGAGTTGCCCCGCTCGATGCGAGCCAGGTAACTCGCGGGTACGACGAGCGGGAAACTGCCGCGCGGCGGCCGCCGATTCGCGAGCTAGCGACGGCAGTAGTCCCAGCGACTTGCAAAGCACCGCTGGATCGCGGATCGCATCGCGCAGTTCGGCCTGCCACGGCGCCAAGGGGCGGTCAGAACGGGCGCGGACAGCGGGTGGTTGACCGGTTAGAATGCTCAATTCGCCGCCTCACCGTTTCGGTCGACGTGGACCGACAAAATAGCCCACGGCGCAAGCCGTGGGTTAGCCGCCGCCTGGCGTTCAAACCTCCGGCTTGCGCCGGAGGCTAGTTGATGCGTGACGCCGGACTTCGGCGCGTCGCAATTGAACACACCAGTATTCCAAGAGAACAGACAGGAAGCAAATCAGTGTCCGTGTATACCACCAACGAATTCCGCAAGGGACTCAAGGTTCAAATCGAGGGCATGCCGTATCTGATGATCGAAATGAACTTCCGCAAGCCCGGCAAGGGCAACGCCCTGTACGAGTGCAAGCTGCGGAATCTGCTCCGCGGCACGGTGGTCGACAAGACCTACCGAGCCGGCCAGACGCTGGAGTCGGCCGACGTGTCCGAGTTTACGGCCCAGTTCCTGTACCGGCAGGGCGACACGTTCGTGTTCATGAAGAACGACGACTACGAGCAGTACGAAATGCCCGCCGAGCAGGTGGGCGACGCAGCCAAGTTTCTGAAGGAAAACATGGAATGCCAGCTGGTGGTGTACAACAACCAGCCCATCGCCGTCACGCCGCCCAACCACGTCGTGCTGCGGGTCGAGTACTGCGAGCCGGGCGCCCGGGGCAACACGGCCACCAACGTGACCAAGCCGTGCAAGGTGGAGACGGGGGCCGAGATCCTGGCGCCGGCATTCATCAATATCGGCGACTGGCTGCGGATCGACACCCGCACGGGAGAATATATTGAGCGTGCCAAGGATCCCAACGCTTGAGCGAATAGGCTTGTCGAGGATGCCCGGAAGGGGACTAACCACGAAGACACGAAGGCACAAAGAAAGACGCTAAGTTTGAGTTGAATTCGAAGAAAGGAGCTTTTACCGCTAGTGAAGGCTAATGATCGCTAATGAAGTGCCGAGGAAATGCTAGATTTCATTGGTTTGCATTAGCGTTTGTCAGCGTTGGTCAGCGGTTTTAAGTCCTGGCATTGTCTTCGTGCCTTTGTGTCTTAGTGGTTGTGTTTTCCGTTTCTGGAGTTTCTCTCTCTTAGGGATTCTTGCCATGCCCGAATCGTCTTCGATTCTTGCCGCCTTGGGCGGCGGTTGGATTGCGCTGATCGCGGTCGGCGTCGTCGTTCTGTTCATGCTCATGTACGGCGTCGGCGTGTACAACCGCCTGGTCGTGCTGCGCAACCGCCTGGAGAACGCCTTCGCCCAGATCGAGGTGCAACTCAAGCGGCGGTACGACCTGATCCCCAACCTGGTCGAAACCGTCAAGGGCTACATGGCCCACGAGCGCGGGACGCTCGAAGCGGTGATCACGGCCCGCAACCAGGCGCTCGGCGCCGTCAAAGCGGCGGCGGCCAACCCCGGCAATCCCGCGGCGATGAACCAGCTTTCCGGCGCGGAGCAGGCTCTGGGCGGCACGCTCAGCCGGCTGTTGGCGGTGGCCGAGGCGTACCCCGATCTCAAGGCCAATCAGAACATGGCCCAACTGACCGAGGAGCTGACCTCCACGGAAAACAAGGTGGCCTTCGCCCGCCAGGCGTACAACGACTCGGTGATGCAATACAACACCTATCGCCAGTCGTTCCCGCCGGTGTTCTTTGCCAACATGTTCGGCCACAGCGAAGACGCGCGAGCTGCTGGAGTTCGACAGCAAGCAAATCGCCGAAGCGCCGAAGGTGGCGTTCTGAGCCGCATGGCTCAATGACCAATGACCAAGTCCCAATGACCAATGGAAGGCGCAGGCTCGCCTCATTCCTCGGCCATTGGTCATTGGTGCTTGGTCATTGGTCATTCTGCATAGCTCTATGGCCACCGACTTTTACGAACGCCAGGCTGAAGCTCGCCGACTGACCCGGCGGCTGGTCGTGCTGTTCACGCTGGCGGTCATCGCCATCGTGGGCGGCACGATGGCCCTGGCGTGGGCAGCGGTCGGACAAGGCCATGCGCTCCGGCCTGCGCGGCGGGCAATTCGGCGCAAATCCGCAATGGAATCAACCGGCCAGCGAGGACGTGATGGCCACGCTCGGCGCCGGCGGCGCAACTCTGGCCCTCATCGGCGGCGGAAGCTTGTTCAAGATTGCCCAGCTCCGCGGCGGCGGCACTACGCGTGGCCGAACGGCTGAATGGCCGACGCATCTTCCCGAACACCACCGACCTGGTCGAGCGGCGGATCCTCAACGTGGTCGAGGAAATGGCCCTGGCCTCCGGGGTGCCGACGCCGCCGGTGTTTCTGCTGGGCGAGGAAGCCGGCATCAACGCGTTCGCCGCCGGGTACTCGCCTAGCGACGCCGTGGTCGCCGTCACCCGCGGGACGGCCGAGCAGCTTACCCGTGACGAGCTGCAGGGCGTGGTGGCCCATGAATTCAGCCACATCCTCAACGGCGACATGCGGCTGAACATCCGCATGATCGGCATCCTGCACGGGCTGCTGCTGGTGGGATTGATGGGCGCATCATGGTTCGCATCGCGGCGAGAACCAGTGGCGGCCGCGGCAAGAACAACCCCGGGCCGTATCTGTTCGTGATTGGCGCCGCCCTCGCGGTGCTGGGATATCTCGGCACGCTCATCGGCGGCCTCATCAAGGCGGCCGTGTCGCGCCAGCGGGAATACCTGGCCGACGCCTCGGCGGTGCAGTTTACGCGGAATCCCGGCGGGCTCGCCGGGGCGCTGAAGCGCATTGGCTCGTTGGTGCTGGGCTCGACAATCAAGGCCGAAAACGCCGCGGAGGCGAATCACATGTTTTTCGCCGCGGGCATTTGGGAGGGCGTCACCGGCCTCACCGCGACGCATCCGCCGCTGGAGGCGCGGATTCGGCGGCTCGATCCCGCGTGGGACGGCAAGTACCCGCCGGCGCCTGCAACGCCGGCGGTCGTCGCCGAGATCGATGGGCAAGCCGCCGGCCTCGTGGGAACCGCGGCCGCCGGCAAGCTCGCGTCGCTCGGCGTCGTCAGGCATGCGGCCGATCAGGTCGGCGACCCCACCGAGCGCCATCGCAGGTACGCCGCGGCGCTGGTCCAGCGCCTGCCGGACCTCGTCAAGCAGTCGGCCCGGGAACCGTACGGGGCCCGCGCGGTGTTGTTCGGACTGCTGACTGACAAAAAGCCCGCCGTGCGCGAGCGACAACTGGCCCGGTTGGCTGAGCATGCAACTCCCGACGTGTACGAACTGACGCTCAAGCTGCTGCCGGCGCTCGACGGGCTCGACGTGCGGGCGCGCCTGCCCGTTGTCGATATGGCCCTGCCTTCGCTGCGCGCGATGTCGCGATCGCAGTACGACGAGTTCATCAAGTGCTTCGAGGAGCTGGTCCAGGCCGATAATCGGCTCGGGCTCTTTGAGTGGACGCTCTATCGCATCTTGCTGCGGCACCTACGGCCGCAATACGAGAAGACGGCCCAGACGCGGCCGACTTTTTACGGCCTGCAGCGGATGGGGCGCGAGTGCTCGGTCCTGTTGTCGACGCTGGCCCACGCCGACAACCGCCGCGCCGAGGCGCCCGCGGCGCTGGCCCGCGGGGCTGAGAAGCTGCGGGGCGTCCCCGTGCGAGCTTCTCGATCCGAGCGAGTGCGGCCTGGAGCCGCTCAGCCAGGCCCTGGATTCGCTCTGCCAGGTCGTCGCCAAGCAGCGGCGCCATGTGGTGGCTGCGTGCGCCGCCACGATCTGCGCCGACCGGGAGGTGACCGTGGCCGAAGCGGAGCTGTTGCGCGGCGTGTGCGACATGCTCGACTGCCCGATGCCGCCGCTGTTGCCCGGCGGCCCGGCCGACGCCGTCGACTCGGTCGATCAAGGCGAGGTCGCATGAGTCTGGGCGATCGACACGAGCGACTGCGGCGACGCGCTGACTTGTTAGCTCGGCTGCGAGGATTCTTTGCCGAGCGCGGCTTTCTGGAGGTCGAGACGCCGCTTGTCGACGACGAGATCATCCCGGAACTCCACATCAAGCCGTTCGAGGTCGCCGGCGACGCCTCGAGATTATGGCTCCAGGCGTCGCCCGAGCTGCACATGAAACGGCTGCTCGCCGAGGATTTGCCGGCGATCTACCAAGTGACGCGGTCCTTCCGCCGCGACGAGCGCGGGCGGCTCCACAATCCGGAGTTCACGATCGTTGAGTGGTATCGCACAGGCGATGACCTCGAGAACGGCGTCGATTTGCTCGACTCGCTTTGCCAAAGCGTCGCGCAGGCTCGCGCGGCGATTCGCACGACGTATGGCGGCGCCTTCCAACGGCACGCCGGCGTCGACCCGCACGCCGCCACCTGCCAGGAGTTGGCCCAATCCGCTTCGCGGCTTAACGTGCCGATCCCCGATGCGCTGAATCGCGACGATCGCGACGAGTGGCTCAACCTGTTGCTGGCCACGACTGTCGAGCCGCATCTGGGCGCCGCGGCGCCGGAGATCCTCGTCGACTATCCCGCCAGCCAAGCCGCGCTGGCAGCGACCGTGGTACGCGCCGACGGCGTGGAAGTCGCCGAGCGCTTCGAGCTCTACTGGCGCGGGATCGAGCTGGCCAACGGCTACCACGAGCTGACGGATGCCATCGCATTGCGCGAGCGCCTTGAGAACGTCAACCGCCAGCGCACTGCCGACAATCGCCCCGCCCTCCCATTGCCCGAACGCCTCCTCGCCGCGATGAAACACCCGGGCCTGCCGCCATGCACCGGCTGCGCCCTGGGCTTCGACCGCCTGGTCATGCTCGCCTGCGGGGCGTCGTCGATCAACGATGTGATGACATTTGCGTCGCCAGTGGATATGATGGGTTGACAGCCCTTGTCGGAGGCCCAGCTTGTGAATTCCATCGTCCTTACTCCCGAAACTGCTAATCTCTCGATCGCACACTTGCTGTCCCATGTGGGCAATGGCGGCGTGGAGCTACGTAACGACAAGGGTGAGATCGTAGCATTGGTGCTTTCGCCGGCTGATCACGACGCCTGGGTTTACTCCGAAGCCCAGCGTGATTTCGACCAGCATCGCAACGAAATCGAGCAAGCCATGTCGCGACGCGGAGGCGTGACGACGGCCGAACTTTTGCGGAAAGCGGCCGCGGCGTGCCGCACTCCCGAGTCATGATTCGGTACACGGTGGTCTGGGACAGTGAGGTCGAGTCTCAGTTCATTAACGACTGGATCAATGGAGATTCCCACACGCGTTCGGTACTTACTGCCGTCGCCAATTGGATTGACGCAACGCTCGCAGAAGACCCTGAGTCGAAGGGCCGGGCGTACGCCGGATCGCAGGCTCGAGCCATTGCGGCTCCCCTGCTTCGGTCGGGGGATCGCATTACGGTCACCTACGAGGTGCTTCCTCAAGACCGTCAAGTCCGAGTGCTCCGTATTGCCATTCGCGGCTCGTGAACGACGGCCGCGCCGCTGTCGGTTCCCGTGGTCACGAATAGTTGCCAAGACGAAAGCTACTCGCGTCAGACTTGCCGTCTGCGCGAAATTGGGAGCACGAGGCCAAGGAGGCACAAATAACCTGTGGATGGCTCCGGCACGAAAGACGCCTGAAAGACGCCGCTGAAGGTTGCAGAGCTACCGCTATTGGCGGCGTAAATTGATGTGCCGTAGAACAATCTATATCGATGGCCTGCCAGGAGCAATCCGGTCGCCGAACCCGAGAGCTCGTTGTTCTGATTGCCGCCACTTCCGCCCAATGTGAGAACCTCGTCCACTACGCCAAAACTCTCCTGGTTGCTATTGAATAGCACTGCTGAAGTATCAATATCCGTAAGCGTGGCCGACAACGCCACAAATTTTGCGCTAGGATCATCGGTCGACAACATCCCAGTCAAGAGGTACGGGGTATTAACTGATACCGAGAAGAAAAACGCTGGTTGAACATTGACGCCAGAATCGAGCAAACCATCTCTCGCTCCCATTGAAATGATACTAATTCCATCTTGGTTGAAGCTGTACTGAGCTTGGCTATTTGAATTGCCCTGGGTTGCGGTATGCGTGGCGTCAATAGGCAAGGTTGTGGGAAAGAGAGAATCGATTTCGCCCATGATGCTGATGTTGGTATCCCGAGCTGTGACTTCAAGCTTCGTCACCCCTCCGTCATTCAGGGTCACCGTCGCGTGGGCTGCTTGCAGCATGATTGCGTGGGCAAATAACATGCTGATAACGAGCGGCGTTGAAAGACGTACGGACTTCATGTTTTTCTCACAGTGTTGCAGGGTTCAGTCTGGAGGCTATTGAGAACAAGAGTAGCGCATTGCGGCGCGCGTGTTCGAAAGGGCATGTAAACCACAGTCACTGGCACCGCCCAGATTACCCCCCCCCCCAATTGCAACCCTTCTCATCGAGTTCTCGCAATAAACTTGCTTCGCCGGTGCAATAAACCCTGTCGCCGCTGCCATTTATGGATCGCGCGTTGGCAGGAAATCCCCACGCATTTCCCGCGTCATGAAGAAATGACGCGGCCAATTCAACGATGCCGCGCCACACGTCGAAAGATTACGATAGTCCGTATTCTTCCGGCAGCGATTGCGGCTGTAAGCTGCGCCGCTTATCTGCCTGCAGATTCGTCGAGCTCGGCGAGAAGCTCTTCGAATCGGGTTGCATACTGACCGTGGACTGCCGTCAGATGGCGGCGCACTTCGTCGAGGCGAACCCGATTCTCGCGGGCAAGCTCCAACACGTCGGCTTCGTCTCGCAATCGTCCCGCCGCCAGCTTGAGTTCCACGAGCGCCGGCAGCGCCATGTAACGCAGCGCTCCACGAACGGCGCCCATCGCCTGAGGATGAGCAATGATCGTCGGCGCGGGTCGGGCCGCCGTGCCAGGCCGCCCGCCCTCCGGAAGAATGTCGACCTCGATCCCCGTTTCGCGATGCAAGAGCTTCGGCCAACGACCTTCCGGCGGCGCGAGCACGTCGAAGCCGCTGACCGACGCCGCCTGCTTGAAGTCGTCGATCCGGTCGCTCGGCAGCACGATGTCGATGTCTTGCGTCACGCGGCCGACGTAGCCGTGCCGCCAAACTGCCCAGCCGCCGCCAACCACAGCTTCGCAGTCGCACGCTTGTAGCACGTGGTCGATCGCCCGGACCACGCGACCGTAGCGTCCTGGCAAATCTTGAGGCTCAAGCATCCGGTCTCTCCCTGCAAGGAGGGCGTCGGCGAGTTGTAGGCGCTGCGCTAGTATTTCAGCGGTCGCTTGCATGTGTCAATTATACACCGCTTGTTCGAGCCACGCTGGGCGGATCGGTCACTTCATGCGTGCGCATTGCTTGTGCCGAAAGCAGCCGATCAGATGGTCGTTGACCATCCCCACGGCCTGCATGTGGGCGTAGACGATCGTGCTGCCGACGAACTTGAAGCCGCGGTGTTTGAGATCCTTGCTCAGCGCGTCGGACTGGGGCGAGGTCGGCGGCACCTGTTTCTGGTCGGTCCAGCAATTTTGGATCGGCCGCCCATCGACGAATCGCCAAATGTAGGAAGCGAAGTCGCCGAACCGGTCCTGCACTTCAAGGAACTTGCGGGCATTGTTCACCGCGGCCGTCACCTTCAAACGGTTGCGCACGATGCCGGGGTCGAGCAGGAGTTTCTCGACTCGCTTCGCGGTGAAGCGGGCGACCTTTTCCGGATCAAAGTCGGCAAACGCTCGGCGATAGCCTTCGCGTTTGTTGAGAATGCACGACCAGCTCAACCCCGCCTGGGCGCTTTCGAGCGTCAAGAATTCGAATTGCATTCGGTCATCGTGCCGCGGGACGCCCCATTCCTCGTCGTGATAGCGGCGGTAGAGGTCGTTGCCCGCCAGCGCCCAAGCACAAGGACGCAATTCAGCCTTCGCGGTGCGCGTCATGGCAGCACTCTCTCGTAAACCTCAAAGCGATGGGAGTAGTCGTTGTCGGCGTCGGAGGCGTGGGACTCGCTGCTCACCAGCTGCCAGGCGCGCGGGTCGAAGTCAGGAAAGCGGGCGTCGCCGTCAATTTTCGCGAGTACTCGCGTTAGGAACAATCGCTGAGCCGTCGGCAGTGCAGCGCAAAAAACCTTCTCGCCGCCGATCGCGAACGTGGCCGCGTCCCCGCCCGGGGCGACGGCGGCCAGTCGCAGCGCCGTCTCCCAATCGTCGGCTACGAGCACTTCGGGCCAGGCCGGGCGAAACGCCGGGCTGCGACTGACCACGATCGAAGTCCGTCCTGGCAGCGGCCGCCCAATCGATTCCCACGTGCGGCGGCCCATGACGATCGGATGCCCCATCGTCAGTCGCTTGAATCGCCGCAAGTCGGTTGACAGCCGCCACGGAAGCTGGCCGCCGCGGCCAATCACGCCGTTTTCGGCCATCGCCACGATGATCGAGAGAGGCATGAGCGTTCAGAGTTCAGGGTTCAGGGTCGGATGAGAAAAACATTCAGACTTCATACTGAACCCCGAACCCTGAACCCTTTTTCACACCGCGACCGGTGCCTTGATGTGGGGGTGCGGGTCGTACGCCTCGAGCGTGAAATCCTCAAATTTGAAGCCGAACAAATCCTTCACGGCCGGATTGAGCCGCATCACCGGTAGCGGCCGCAGCTGGCGGCCGAGCTGCAGCTCGGCTTGTTCGAGGTGGTTCTCGTACAGATGGGCGTCGCCCAACGTGTGAACGAAGTCGCCAGGCTCAAGGTCGGTCGCCTGGGCGACCATCATGGTCAACAGCGCGTAGGAGGCAATGTTGAACGGCACGCCGATGAACACGTCGGCGCTCCGCTGGTAGAGCTGACAGGAGAGCCGCCCCTGGGCCACATAGAACTGGAACAACAGGTGACACGGCGGCAGCGCCATCCGCTCGATCTCGCCCACGTTCCAGGCGCTGACGATGAGCCGCCGCGAGTCGGGGTTCGTCTTGATCGCCTCGACAACCTCTCGCATCTGATCGATCGTCCGCCCATCGGCCGCCAACCAACTGCGCCACTGCTTGCCGTACACGGGCCCCAACTCGCCCTCGGCGTCGGCCCACTCGTCCCAGATCGACACGCCATTCTCGCGCAGGTAGCGCACATTGGTGTCGCCGCGGAGAAACCACAACAGCTCGTGAATGATCGACCGCACGTGCAGCTTCTTGGTCGTGACCAGCGGAAACCCCTCGGCGAGGTCAAAACGCATCTGGTAGCCGAAAACGCTCCGCGTACCGGTGCCCGTGCGGTCGCTCTTGCGAACGCCGGTGCGGAGCACGTGGTCGAGGAGGGCTAAGTATTGCTGCATGAAAAGAAATCATCGAAGCGTGCGTGCCATGCCCTCGTCTGCGTGGGCATGCTTGTCCTTGATTCACATGCCCACGCGGACGAGGGCATGCCACCCAGATCCCGATTACTTACTCGTCAGCTCCGCGACCTTCTTCGCCAACAGCGCCGGGTCGTCCTTCTTCACCAGATGCTGAACTTCCGCGTCCGGGACGCCCAGCCGACCCAGCGCCCCGGCGATCTGCTTCCACTTCGCTGCGCGGCCTTTCCCCTCGGCCAAATACAGGTCCGTGACCAGCTCGCCCAATCGCTGCAGCGAAATGTTTTCGCGGTTGTCGTAGAAGTTCTTGATCGCCTTCTGCTGGAATTTGGAGTACTGTCGGTCCATCGAATTCTGCCGCTCCTAATGGTGCTTGGACGCCTTTCGCCGCCTCGTGGGGCGCGTTACAGTATCGTACTCTGCAGCTTGTTTTTTCGGTAGCCGACGGCCCAGCGGCGTAGCGCGTCGCGGCGGCCGGCGCCGCTCCCAAACATCGAACCTTTCGCGACCTTCGCCGCCCCTATGCCGATCATAAAGTTCATCAAGGAAAAGAAGGAAATCGAGGTTCCGGTCGGAGCCAATCTCCGCGACGAGGCACGTAAGGCAGGCGTCAATCCGCACAGCATTCTAAATGGCTGGGGCGCATCGCTAGCGAAACATATTCCTTTTAACTGCGCCGGTCATGGCATTTGCGGCACATGCCGCGTCAAGATTATCAAGGGCATGGAGAATACGAGCCCAATGGGCCTTATGGAAAAAATCAAGTTCCATAACCCCATTCCCGACCCGCTCCCCGCGCTGAATTACATCGGCAACGAAGACACAATGCGCCTTGCCTGTCAAACCCAGGTGAACGGCGATATTGAAGTAGAAACCGCCCCGCCGATCGACCTGTTCGGCGAGAATTTCTTTAGTTGAGGCTTTCGGCTATCGGCACTCCGCTGTCGCCCAGAAGGAATTCTGACGACGCTGCAATGATCTGCTCTGGCCGATAGCTGATAGCCGATAGCCGACAGCCTCCCCATGAAACAAGTCGTCGCCATCGTCAAACCGTTCCTGGCCGAGCGCCTTCTCGAAGGCCTGCGCCGGGCGCCTTTGGAGGCGCTCAACATCCGCGAGGTGAAGGGGATGGGGCGCCAAAAGAGCTACCTCGACGAGTACGCCGACTACGGCGACAGCGAGTACGCTCAAGCCTTCCTCCCCAAAGTGGAGATCACCGCCTGGGTCGACGACCTGCGGGCGGAGGAAGTCATCCGCAAGATGGTAGAGTGTGCGCGCACCGGCCGCATGGGCGACGGCAAAATCTTCGTGCTCTCGGCCCAGCCGTACGAACAGGTGCTGGGGACAAAGTAATTGCCGGGCCATCCGTGTTTAGCCCCCGGTCATTGACCGGGGGCTAACTGGGCTTGATCTTTGTCACTTCGCCGCGGCGGCGAAGATTTTTTCAAACCGCGCCCGCGTCTCCCGGCGCGTCTCCTCCACTTCCCGGGCCAGTTTCTCCACATCTGCATATCCCAGGAGAAACGCCAGCTTAGCGCGTTCCCGCGGGTCGTCGGGAAACTCGTGCCGGCCCGCGGCGTCCATCAAGCGAATGCGGGCCTCGATGCTGCGCTGAAACCGGTAGCTGTCGGCCAGGAACGCCGCGTCGCCGAAGTCCAGGCGGCCGACGACCTCCAGCGCTCCCAACCCGTCGAGCGTCCCCGGTATGCGCAGCTCGGCGAGTTCGCCGCCGTGCTTGAGCTGCAGCATCCCGACGATGAATTCGACGTCCATAGTGCCGCCGGGGCCTCGTTTGAGATTCTGCTTCGACGCCGATTCCTCGAGCCGACGCCGCATATCGAGAATCTCCTGAACGTCGCTCGGCTGCCACGGCCGGCAGTAAATGGAATCGTAGACGGCGGCCATCGCCCGCTCGGCGGCCGTCGGCGAACCCACGATCACGCGAGCCTTGCACAGCGCCAGCCGCTCCCAGAGCTGCCCGTCGCCCGCGCGGAAGTAGCGGACAAACCCTGCCAGCGGCATCGCGAGCCAACCGCTGCGTCCTGTGGGACGCAACCGCGGATCGACTTCGTAGAGCCGGCCCGAGGGGCCGAACTGGTTGGCTGCCTTGATAATTCGCTGGCCCAACTCGCTGAAATAGTGGCTGTTGGAGGTCGAACCCGTGTGACCGCGGCAAGGGAACTGGTCGAGCCCTCGGCCTCGTACAGAAACACCAGGTCGAGATCACTGTGGTAGTTGGGCTCGCGGCCGCCGAGCTTCCCGAGCGCGAGAACCACCAGCTCGCAAGCTTCGCCGGCGCGGCCGGGGTCGGGCGCCCACTTTGGTCGCTCGGCATTCTCCGCCTCGCCCTCGGGCAGCGGACCGATGGTCGCCTGGCCGAGCTTCTCGGAGAGTTTCGCCGTCTCGGCCGCCGCGATCTCCGTGACGCACGCCTCGGCCACGTCGGCCAGCGCGGCCTGCGTGTCGCGAATATCGTCCTTCCCGATCAGGTCGCGAACGCCCACGCGCAGGTGCTGGGCGTGCTTGAAGCTGCAGCAGAATCGGGTCGATGTCCTCCGCCCCGCGGGTGAGCTCCTTGAGCGACTGCTCCAGCCGCGCCAGGTCGGGCAGCTTCTCCACGAGCAGGCTGTCCATCAGCTCGTCGATCATGCCGGGATTGCTGCGTCAGGATCCCGGCCAGGTACGGGCACGCCGCACACAGCTTCACATAGAGTGCGAGCGTGGCGCGGTTGCTCGCTGAACAGCTCCCACAGCGCCGCCTTGCCGCCGAGCGAATCGCTCACGCGGCTCAGGGTCACGAGCGTGGCGTCGGGGTCAGGCGTGCGGGCGATCGACGGCCAGCAGGCTCGGCGCGATCGACGCCAGAAACAACCGGCACCGCCGCGTGGAAAGAAACGGAATGCTCTCCCGGGCCAGCGACATGAGATTATCGTACGCCGCCGGCACGTCGCGGAACGGATACCGCCCCAGCACGCGCTGGATCGTCTCCGGCGATGGGTCGGGGTCGTTCACCAGATCGATCTCCTCCTCGGTCTTCCGCGACATCGGGAAACGCATCGTGGAGAAGGTGATCGAGAATCTTGCGGTTCACCGCCGTGCGGTCGGCGTAGTCCTTGCGAAACGCCTCCAACGGCGCCGAGGGGCCGGAGCTGTAGTCGAGCCGCCGGGCGAGCTTGGCCAGCTCGCCGTCGCCGGCGGGCAGCTCGTGCGTCTGCAGGTCAAACATGATCTGCAGCCGATGCTCCACCTTGCGCGAGAAAGCGTAGTTATCCTCCAGGATGGTGCTGCTCCTGGTGCGTCAGCACGCCGGTTTGCTCCAGCCGCTCGATGGCGGTGAGCGTGTTGCCCGTGCGGACATTCGCAGTCGGCGCCGCCGTTGAGGAGCTGGAGGAATTGGATCGCAAATTCGATGTCGCGGATGCCGCCGTGGCCCGTCTTCACATTGCGCTCGGGCGACCCCGGCGTCTTCGGCCTGCTTCTCGATGCGGCGCTTGAGGCTCTTGATGCCGGTAATGTCGGCCAGCGACAGGTAACGGCGGTAAATCCACGGCTTGAGATGCTGCGAGATATTCCTTGCCCAGCTCGATGTCGCCCGCGATAGCCCGAGCCTTCACGTAGGCCTGCCGTTCCCAAGTGCGGCCGCGCGAGTCGTAATAGGCCAGGGCATGGTCGGTGCGAATGACCAAGGGCCCCTGGTCGCCGTCGGGCCGCAGCCGCATGTCGACCCGGTAGGCAAACCCCAGGTCGGTCTGCTCGGTCAGCAGATGGATCACGCTGCAGCGCGATCGCTGCGCATATTCGGCGACGTCGCTCTCGCTCGCCGCCGTTGGCGCCGGCGTCCTGGTAGAGCATCACCAGGTCGATGTCGCTGGAGTAGTTCAGCTCGCGTCCGCCAAGTTTCCCCAAGGCCAGCACCACGAACCGCGGCGGCCGAATGCCGCGCCCGTTGCGGCGGGCTTGCTTCTCGTTGGCCTGACGCGTAGCAAAATCCAGCGCGGCTTCGACGACGGCGTCGGCCACGTAGGAAATCTGCCGCGTGACCTTCGCCACCGAGTGGCCTTTGACGATGTCGCCGTAGGCGATGCGGAGCGTTTCGCGGCGCTTGAACCGTCGCAAAGCCGCAATCACCTCCTCCTCGCTGCTCAGGGCCCGCACATCGGCCACTAGCTCCTCGACCAAGCAGGTCGCGAGCCACCGCCCGGCCGGCGGTCATCCGCAGCAGGTCGTAGCTCTCGGGGTCTTGGCAAAGCAGGTCGCTCAGGCTCTGGCTGCGACTGAACAAGCAGCAACAGCGGCCCCATGGCCTGCGGATCGCGCTCGAACAGCGCGACCGCCGCCAGCGGGCTGCGGCACGCCAGGATGATAGCGCTCCAGGTTGTTGAGCGCCATGTCCGGATCGGCCAACCGCGGCGCCACGGCGGCGAACTGCTCGCACACCGTGCTCAGGAGATCCAGCGGCACGCCCGCTTCCGCCAGTCGCACGAGATTGGCATGCCCCATGCGCATGTCGGCGAAGCCCAGCGGCCGAAGCCAGGTCTCGGCTTCCGCAGGCACGTCGAGCATGGCGCGTAGGCGATCGATCTGCATGACGTCTTTGGCGGACCGGCGGCCGAGGGAGCGCATAGCATCCCCTTTATCAGGCCGCCTCAGTTCAAAAGCCCCCTTCAATCCGAAGGAGAGCACAGGACAGGGCATGCGCGCCGCCAACGCGCTGGTTCATTCTCGCAACTCGTGGCGGGCGAATCAACTACGGGAGCCCGGCTCAAACTCCCAGGGCGTACAACTCCGGCCCCACTTCTTGAGTCACCACGGCCCCGAACAGCGTGTGGGCATTGGCGTCGTACACTGACACCGGCAAAACTTGCCCCGTTTGCCGCAGATTGCCGTCGAACACCACGATGCGGTCGCACATCGTCCGGCCCACCAGTTGAGCCTCGCCGTGCGGCGAATGCCCGTGTGCCATGCCCTCGTCCGCGTGGGCATGCCCGTGCCGGGCGTCCGCCTTGCTGCGGCCCTCAACCAGCACCTCGACCTGCCGCCCGAGAAACGCCTGATTGTCGGCCTCGCTGATCTCGTTCTGGATCGCCAAGAGCTCGTTGTTACGCCGGCGCTTCACATCCTCCGGCACATCATCCGCATACAGCTCGGCGCCTTTAGTGCCCGGCCGCTCGCTGTATTTGAAAATGAAGCTGTTCTTGAACCGGCACTCGCGAAGCAGCTCGCACGTGGCCTGAAAATCTTCCTCAGTCTCGCCGCAGAAGCCGACGATGAAGTCGCTGGTCACCGCCGCGTCCGGCAGCCACTCGCGAAGGAGGGAGTACATTTCGCGGTACTCTTCGACTGTATATCCGCGCTTCATCCGCTTGAGCACGGCATTCGATCCGCTCTGCGCCGGCACGTGGAGATACTTCGCCGCCTTGGGTAGGTCTCGCACCGCCGCGAGCAAGTCCGGCGTCATGTCCTTGGGATAGTTGGTGACGAACTTGAGCCGCTCGAGACCCTCGATTTCGTGGAGGGCATAGAGCAAGTCACTCAGCCGCGTCGTCCGCTCGCCGTCACGGTAACGGTAGCTGTTCACCGTCTGGCCCAGGAGTGTGATCTCCTTGCAGCCCTCCGCGGCGAGTTGCCGCGCCTCGGCCAGAATGTGCTCGGGCGGCCGGCTCTGCTCGGGGCCGCGCACGCTGGGCACGATGCAGTAGGTGCAGAATTTGTCGCAGCCGATCATGATCCGCACATACGCTTGAAACGGCGTGGGCCGCATCGTCGGGTCGCGCATGGGGTCGAAGCTTTCGTGGCTCCGCTCGACGGCGGTGCGACTTCCGTCCTTGCGGCCCAGGCTCACCTCCATTTGCGGCCCCGCACCGGCGGCGATCTTCTCCAACAGCTCGGGCACCTGGTGCAACTGGCCGGGCCCGACCACCAGATCGACGTAAGGAGCCCGCTCGAACACCAGCCGCTGGTGGTTCTGGGCCATGCAGCCGATGACGCCGATGATCTTGTGCGGGTTCTGCCGCTTGGCATTCTTGAGCCGCCCCAGGGCATGTAAATCTTCTCCTCGGCGTGCTCGCGAACGCTGCAAGTGTTGAACAGAATCGTGTCGGCGTCGCGCGTGCTGGCCGTAAGTTCATACCCCTGCCGGCGCAGGCTGGCCACGACGAGCTCGCTGTCGAGCACGTTCATCTGGCAGCCGACCGTTTCGATGTAGAGCTTCTTGGCCATGAACGGCGCCTCACGCCGCTTCCTGCGCGTCGTCGTCTTCCGCGGCGGCTTCGGCGGCGGCGCAGTTGGCGGGCAATCTCTTCGCGGATTTTGGTCACCAGCTCGTTGCGGCGATTGGCCATCAGCCGCACCAGCGCAGCGATCGCCACGTAGGCGGCCACGCCGATCAACAACATATCCCAGCGATCCATCGCAACATCTCCTTCTCCAGACCCCGCATGATACCGCGCCGTGGACCCCACCGACGAGGGGAAACGCTCACCCCAGCCGGTGGCCCACGGCCACCGGGTAACCGCGCAGGAACTCGCCCGCCGTCATTACCCGCTTGCCGGCGGGCTGTCGCGCCAAGACTTCCACCAATCCGTCGCTAGCAGTGACCAGAAGTCGCGGGCCAGCTTCCAAGACCGTGCCGGGCAAGCCGGCGGGCTCGCGCGGAGGTACCGCTTGAACGCGGTGGATGATCAGGCGCAGCGGCTGGCCTTCGCCGCGACGCCAAGACGTAAATGCGCGAGGCCAGGGATCGAGCACCCGAACCTGATTCTTGATCGCCAGCGCCGGCCGCGACCAGTCGATCAGCCCGTCGTCCTTCGCCAGCCGCGGGGCCTTGCTCGCCTGGCTGGCGTCCTGCGCATGCGGCGTGGCGGTTCCATTTTCAAGTGCATCAACCACCGACAGCACCAATTCGCCGCCCCGTTCGGCGAGCCGAGCTTCGAGTTCGCCGGCGGTTTCGTCCGGATCGATCGCCACGCGCTGGACCCCCAGGCACGGCCCGGCGTCGAGTCCGGGCGTCATCTGGATCACCGTATTACCCGTCTCGGCGTCGCCGTTAAGCACGGCCCACTGCACGGGCGCGGCGCCGCGGTATTTCGGCAAGAGCGACCCGTGCAGGTTGATTCCGCCCATTCGCGCGACCGCGAGGGTCGCGGGCTTGAGAATTTCGCCGTAGTCGCACACCACCAGCAAGTCGGCCTGCGCAGCGCGCAAGCGGCCACGCTCTTCCTCGCTGTTGACCGTCTCCGGCCGCCGCACAGGCAGCCCCAACTCCAGGGCCGCCTTCTCCAACGGCGCCGCCTCAGCGCGGCGACCCCGCAGCGGCCGCGTGATCACCTCCGCCATTTCATGCCGCGACTCCGCCAACCGCCGCAGCGTCGGCACGCCAAACGGCCCCGTTCCGAGCATGATCAGACGCATGATTCAAGCACCAATGACCAAGCACCAATGACCAATCTCAGAGGGACCGACTTCCCCTCTTTCATTGGTCATTGGTGCTTGGTCATTGGTCATTGTGTAATTACGTCCGCAGCTTCTCGAGCTCCGCAATCCGCGCCGCGATCTCCTCGTCGCTCGGCGCTTCGCCCACCGAGCGCTTGCTGCGGTAGTCGATCTCGAACTCCTCCAGGGCGGGGGCGATGTCGGCCAATTGCGTTGGCGACAGTCGGTCGATGAACAGCCGCCCGTCGAGGTGGTCGATTTCGTGCTGTACGATCCGGGCGAACAGGCCCTCCAGCTCGCCCGACACCTGCTCGCCCGCCAGGCTGTACGCCTCGACCGTCACCCGCTCCTGCCGCACCACCGGCCCGTGCACCCCCGGCAGACTGAGGCACCCTTCCTCGTGCTCCTCCTGACCGCTGCCCCGCACGATCACGGGGTTGATGAACACGGCCTCGGCGTCGACCGCCTCGGGGTCGCCCTCGGGGTTGGCAATGAAGACCCGGTAGGGAAGGTCGACCTGGTTGGCCGCCAGGCCCACTCCCTCGTGCTCGTACATCAGATCGAACATCTCTTCGATCATCTGCTTGAGCTCGGCGTCGACGCGCTTCAGCGGCCGCGACACATGCCGGAGCGTTGGGTGCGGATAGTGAATGATCTGGAGCGGCACGCTTGTCGCCCTCGAGGCGGTCGAAAAGGACTGGGGCGTCGCAATGTCGCGACGCCCCCAGTATAAAGCGATGACGGTTGGGTGGCACGCCCTTATGGCTGCGTCGGGTACCACGGCCCGCGCACATAGTACACGCCGAACTGCGCCGTATCCTGCGGCCAATGGGGCGTGTACTGGAACGGCCCGCCAAACGGTCCAGGACCCGGGTAATTCCGCGTGAACTGGTGGTCAATTCGCGAGATGCGCAAGCTCGGCGCTCCCCAACTCCAGTTAGTCTGCAGCTGAGCCTTAGGCGGCACCACCAGCGCGGTCGGCGCCCCGTAATCGGTGTACGCATATTGGGCGTGCCAGTTGTACATCGAGGCCCGCCGCAGAGGCCACAGGTAACGCATCTCGGCATGGGTCGTCGACGGCGCGGCGACGACCGCCGCCACGGCGAGCGCGCAAGCAGCAAGAAATTTGTTCACGTCACGCTTCCTTGAACAACGGGAACGGCGGGGGATTGTAGGCGGGATGGCGTGCGTTAGCCGGCATCGTTGCGATGCCGTTGCAGCGCATTGGTCGCAGCCACTCAATACTTATCGCTCAGGTTGTAAAAAATGTCGTCCAGCCGCAGGCCATACGTCCGGTACCGGATCTTCGCCCGGCTCCACCCGGCGCCGGGGTTCCACGCGTAGTGCGACCGCGTGTGGCGGTACAGGTATTCGTGCGGCATGTAGGGTTGGTAGCTGGTGTAGGTCCAGCCCACGTGGGGCGGCACAGGCCGCGGCGACGGATACATAGCCGCGGCCGTTCCGCCGGCGGCGCCGCCGCCACAGGGTCCGCAGCCGCCGCAGGCGCAGCCGGGACCGACGTAGTAGTTGTAAAACAGGTCGTGTTTGTCCTGATAACTGATCGTGCGTTTCCACATGCCCTCGGTGGCAAGCGCCGACGCGGCGGTGAAGGACGCAACCGCCAGGCAGGCGGCCACCAGGACACTCGTTGCAGTGCGGGTCGACATCCAAATGCTCCTTGACGGCGGGCGAAGCATGGGCGGGATTGGGGGCAAGTCGACGCCGGTCTCCAGCGTCTGTTCAGTTGTCGGACAATCCGGCGTGTAGCGATGAGAATTTGTTTTCCAGCCGTAACACTAGCGCCGGCTGTGCCGGTCGTAGGCCCAAAAACCGGGTGGGAGCCGGCCCGGCAACGGGGTATAATCGGCACAATCGATACATTTTCACCGTGGTCGGACGCCCGCCGTCACGGTGTAATCTCACGTTAGCCGGCGTCGTCTCGATGCCGTGTCTGCCGGCGGACGCGGCATCGAGACGATGGCGCACTAACACTTACGCGTTACCAATTGAAGCTGCGGGGGAGCCTCGTCTTGGCGACACGAAAACGAAAACCATCCGTCGCCCGTACGGCAACCAAGTCGGCGCGAACTAAACGCGTCGGCAAGGCGCCGGCCGCGAACGAAGATACGGTCGACCTCGGCGGCCCGCCCGCACCGTCGACTAATGGCGACGCCGCTTCCAACGGCCATGCGCCGACGCGCCGACGCGCCACCGCCCAGTCGATGGCCGCCAAGCAGCGCGACATCTCCGTCAGCGAGTTCTTCGCCAAGAACCGCCACCTGCTGGGCTTCGATAACCCCCGCAAGGCCTTGCTGACCACGATCAAGGAGGCGGTTGACAACTCCCTGGACGCCTGCGAAGAGGCCGGCATCCTGCCCGAGATTTGGGTCCACATCGAGCAAACCAGCCCCGACCGCTACAAGATCGGAGTGCAGGACAACGGCCCTGGCATCCTCAAGAAGCAAATCCCGCTTATCTTCGGCAAATTGCTGTACGGCTCGAAATTCCACCGCCTGCGCCAGAGCCGCGGCCAACAGGGCATCGGCATCGGCGCCGCCGGAATGTACGGCGTGCAGACTACCGGCAAGCCCGTAAAGATTATCTCTCGCCACTCGCCCAAGAAGCACGCCCACTACTACGAAATCCAGATCGACACCAAACGGAACGAGCCCAAGATCCTCAACGGCAAGGGCGAAGGCGAGGACATTCCTCCCGGAGAAAAGGGAAAGGCGTACATCGACAAGCACGGCATCGAGTGGATCGAACAGCCGCACGGCACGCGGGTCACGATCGAGCTGGCGGCCAAGTTCATCCGCGGCCGAGGCAGCGTCGACGAGTATCTCACGCAAACGGCCATCGCCAATCCGCACGTCTCGCTCCACTATCTCGACCCCGAGGGCAATCAGCGCGACTATGCCCGCGCCGCCGAGAAGCTCCCGCCCGAGCCGAAAGAAATCCTGCCGCACCCCTACGGCGTCGAACTCGGCCGGCTGGTGTCGCTCTTAGGCGAGGCCGAGGGCGTGACGATCACGCAGTTCTTGGTCAACAACTTCTCGCGCGTGTCGCCCGGCGTCGCGCGCAAGATTTGCACGGGCGCCAAAATCTCCAGTCGCGCCTGGGCCAAGCAGCTCGGCCGGCAAGACGCCGACGCCCTGTACCAGGCCATCCAGGCCACCAAGATCGCCCCGCCGGCGACCGACTGCATCTGCCCGATCGGCGAGGACCTGATCCTCAAGGGCCTGCACCAGGTCGTGCCCGGCGAGTTCTACGCCGCTGCCACGCGCCCGCCCGCCGTCTACCGCGGCAACCCATTTCAAATCGAAGTTGGCATCGCCTACGGCGGCGCGGCCGCGACGCAAAATGTGTCGAAGGAATTGCTGCTCGACCTGCTCGAGGAAACCGACGCCCGCACGGTGCGGCAGTTCCTCATCCACACCTTCAACGGCCTTGGGGCCGACGCCGCCGACCGCATCCTCAAAGCCGCCGACCTGGGCACGCGCCAGTCGCCCAACCAGCTCAAGCCCAAAGAAAAGCTGCGACTCCTGGAGGCGATGCAGAACGTGAACGTGGCCGAAGGCCAGACGATGGAAGTGATGCGCTACGCCAACCGCGTGCCGCTGCAGTTCCAGCAGGCGGCGTGCGCCATCACCCAGACCATCATCGGCACCAACTGGCGGAGCTACGGCCTGAGCCAATCTCGCGGCGGCATGCCCAAGGGGCCCGTGTACCTCATGGTGCACATCGCCAGCGTGTGGGTGCCCTTCACCAGCGAGAGCAAGGAAGCTATCGCCAGCTATCCGGAAATCCAAAAGGAAATCCGACTCGGCCTGCAGGCCGTCGGCCGCAAGCTGGGAATGTACGTGCGCAAGCGCCAGCGCGTCCAACAGCAGGGCAACCGCCGCGAAGTGTTCATGCGGTATCTCAAGGAAGTGGCCAACGCCGTCAGCGACGTCAACGGCGTCGACCGCACGGGCCTGTACGACCGACTGATCTCGGTCGCCAAAAAGGTGACGGCCGACGCCGACATGAAGCTCGACGACCGCGGCCGCAAGATCGCCGATCCTAAGACCGAAATGGACTTCGGCGAAAACGTGCTGATTGTCGACCCGATCGAAAGCGCTGCGGCGATTAACCGCGCGCCCGTCGCGGCCTCCGAACCGCAATAACCCAGTTAGCCCCCGGTCACTGACCGGGGGCTATCTACGCGTAAATACACCTTATGGCCAAGAAGAAACTCACTGCCATCGCCAAGGCCCCGAAGGTCAAACTAACCCCGCGCGACCAGAAAACGGCCGAGCGGCTCACCGGCATGGCTGATCGAGTCGTGTCGGCTGCCAACAACCGCAAGGATCCGTTCGTCGAGATTCCCTCGCGCACCTTGGCCAACGTCCGGTACTCGGCCCGCAAAAAGATCATCGAAATGGGCAACGCCAAAAACCGGCGGCAGCTCTTCGATCTGTCGCAGGCCAAGGCCTACATGCGAACGATGCTGGTGGCCAGCGGCTGCAAGAAGCTCATCGACCAGGGCAAGAGCACCAGCCTGCGGGGTCTCTTCTACATGCTCAAGCATACGCTGGAGGGCTGTAAGGAAAACACCTTCGACGACCAAGGCGAGTGCGACACGATCATCGAAGACGTCGAGGTGTTGCTCGAATCCATTCGCGAAGAATTGCACCTGTACGCCGAAAACCGCGGCGCCATGGTCGGCGCGATCACCTTTACCGACAAGGACGACGAAATCAACTGCGCACGGATGGGCTCAGGCGGCTACGCGATTCCCTCGATTTGCGAGCCCGAGGTCATCAAGTTCGACAAAGCCAAGTGCAAGGCGAAGTTCATTCTTCACGTCGAAAAGGGCACGGTTTGGCAGCGGTTCAACGAAGATCGCTTCTGGGAGAAGCACAACTGCATCCTCACCCACGGCAGCGGCCAGCCGCCGCGCGGGGTGCGACGTATGCTCCACCGCCTGCACAACGAGCTGAGCCTCCCGCTGTACTGCGTGCTCGACAACGACCCCTGGGGCTACTACATCTACAGCGTCATCAAGCAGGGCTCGATCAACCTGGCCTTCGAATCGCAGCGCATGGCCATCCCCGACGCCAAGTACCTGGGCCTGCGCAGCAATCGACTTCGAGCGCTGCCAGCTCTCCGACAGCGTGAAAATCACGCTCAACGACACGGACCGCAAGCGCGCCCGCCAGGTGGCCGATTACCCGTGGTTCGCCAAGAAACCCAAGTGGCAGAGCGAGATCAAGCGGATGCTCACTAACGATTTCAAGCTCGAAGTCGAATCGCTGATCTCCAAGGACATCAGCTACGTGACGGAAGAATACGTGCCGGCGCGGCTGCGCGAGCAGGATTGGCTTGATTGAGTCCAGCCCCCGCCCGCCGTATCATGGAGTGTCGGAGCGCGAGGACAAAAGGCAAGGCATTCGGGCTGCTCATCATGTCATCCATCCCTTTTCCTCAGCCGCGCTTTACGCCCGTCGTGGGTCAGCCCGCTTGGGACGTCGCCCTTCTCTACCCAGTTCAGGGAGCATGGTCCGAGGAGGACTACCTGGACATCGCGTTGACCCAAAACTGGCTCGTGGAGTACTCGAAGGGATGCGTCGAGTTCTTGCCTATGCCAACCATCGAACATCAGCTCATTGTCAAGTTCCTGCTAAAGGCGCTCGACGCGTTTGTCGATCCGCAGAAGCTCGGCACAGTGCTGTTTGCGCCGCTTCCTGTCTGGTTGGGACCCAAGGAGTATCGTGAACCGGACCTGATATTCAATTTCGCAGAGCATCACGCCCGGCGCACGAAGAAATACTACGAACGCGCCGACCTAGTCATGGAAGTCGTGAGCGACGACAAGCGATCGCACGAGCGCGACTATGAAGCCAAGCGCCAAGATTATGCAGCGGCGGGAATCAATGAGTACTGGATCGTCGATCCGCAGGAAAATCGCGTGACCGTGCTGGCCCTCAAAGACGGCCAATACATTGAGCATGGCGCGTTCGGCATGGGGGAGCACGCGTCTTCCAAGTTGCTCGACGGCTTCACCGTCGGCGTCGACGCCGTCTTTGCGGCTGCTAGAGCCTAAAGATCCAGCAACGGATGCGTCCGCCAAGCTCATCGGACGTTAAAGGCTTTTGCCACGGAAGCATTTCAGTGCTTCCTGCCACTACCCGGGTCAGATGCGTCGGAGTCGTGTTGGCCTGAGGCGCTAGATTCGCTCATACGCTGCCCGAACACCTGCGCGGCGAGGAGTCTGATGCCGCGTCGCACGATCTCAGAATCACTCCATCCGTACAACATCTTCAACTCGTCGCGGAGTGCGGCGGTTTCTGCGTCTAGGCGAGCGGAGATGCGTTTTGCCACGGTAATCTTTCGGCTTAGCTATGACGTCGGAATTCTAGCATAGGAATGCATTTTTCCTAGTCACTATGCAAAGCTACTCCAGCCCCATCGCCCCCGCCGGCGGCACGTCGATGCCGGTCATCTTCGTCAGCCGCAGGTTCGGCAAAAACCGCGGCTCGATCAGGAAGGTGAAGCCCACGTTGTCCTTCGAGCTGTCGACGTTGACGCCCACCGACACCAGCATCGATTCGCCGATCCGGGTCACCGTCAGCGACTGGCCGATGTTGCCGTCGTTGTCGAAATCGTACGCCGTCCCCGCGGTGGTGATCCACTTTTCGCTCAGCCGGTAGCTGTAGCTGGCCAATACGACGTTGCTGGTGATCGGCCCGGTGATGGAGCGCACTCCGACATACCCGTTGCCGCGGGTCGGCCTGTTGATCAGGACTCCGCCGGAGACTGTCTTCAGGCCGTCGCCGAACACATCCGCGGCGCCGTCGGAGACGATCGTGAACCGGTCGCCCAGGTGCCACCGCATGTCGTAGTCCAAGAGGCCCAGCTCCTGACCGAAATTGTCGCGATTGGCGTCGGGGAAGTACGTGCCGTTCATGTCGAGGGTGAGCCAGTCGACGATGTGCTGATTGCCGGCCGGCCCGCGCTTGGTCTGCCACCGCTGCCGCACGCCCATCCGCAGCGCCATCAGGTCGTCGGCAATCTCGGCCGACGGCGAGGTGACCCACCCCTGCAATCCCGAGCGCAGCGCGTACCTGGCAGCGTTGAACTTGTCGTCGACGATCGTCGGCGGAAGAGTCGGGGCTACCGTATCGTTCAGCCGGCGGCGGAACTCGATAATCGAAATGTCGTCCAGCGGATCGTACAGCGGCAGGTCGTCGAAATTCTCGTCGGAATCGGCGTACGAGAACTCGGCGTCGAACACCACCTTGTGCGCCAGTCCGTTCAGATTGAACAGCGGATCGCGCACGTTGGGATAGGTCGCCCACATCGGCAAGCTGGCTCGCACGCCGGTGTGCACGTACGCCCGCTCCAGCACGTCGCCGTTAATGTCCTCCCCCCACCGGCCCAGCTCGCCGAGCACGAACGGCACGACCTTTACCGGCCCCGCCTGCACCGGCAGGTCGAGCTCCTGTCGTGTAATCAGCCGCTCGCCCTCGGAGTTCGATTCCCACGGCAGCACCGAGTACTGGCCCAAGAGCACAGGATTGGTCGGCGGCGTCGCCACGTTGAACCGGGCGTACGAAGCCTGCGAGTGCTCAAACCACGTCAGCCGATCGCCCAAGAGCGACTGCCCCAGCCAGTAGTGATCGACCCGCGGCAAGAACTCCGTCTCGCTGAAGAAGTCGTTGACCTGCCCATTGGCCTCGATGGACAGCGCGCGGTTGTCGGCCAGCCGCTTCAGCCGCACGCCAGTCCGCGGGTCGGTTCGCTGGTCCCACTCCGGCTCGTAGAATTGCTCCAAGAATGTGCGGTCGCTCAAGAGCCCCATCTCGGCGGTCACTTCCCAACCGCTCTCGAGACGCTGACGGTGTTGACTGAACAATCGGTAGCGGAAAGTCTCCTCCGGCACGAGGTCACGCCGGCCGAGGCCGAGCGTGTCGAGCCCGTCGTCGTCGGGAATCGTCCAGAAGTCGATGTTGCCCCTGGCCGGGCCGACGAAACCGAACAATTCCTGCCGGTCGTATTCAAAGTCAGTGCCGCCCGCGATTCCGCGCTCACTCAGGTAGTCGGTGCTCAAGTGCCAATCGGTCCCCGCCGGAGCGTTGCGGATGCCGAAGAGCTGATAGGCGTCGAGGTCGACCATCACCTGCGTGCCCAGGATGCTGTCGTTGCCCACCCGCACGCGGTCGATAATGAACGACGGCTTCTCAAGGTTGGTCGCCAGCGTCGGCCAGTAGAACACGGGGATGCCGCGGAGGTGGATCACATTCCCCCGGCTCTCCGCCAGTTGCTGGTGATCGACCACCGCGTCGCCATGCGGATCGACCAGCGGAATGCCGGAGATCGGATCGGCCACCGGCTGCTGGGCGTCGGTAAACGCGATCTCCCGCGACGAAAAATCGTACGCCGGCTCCTCGAGCCGGCTGGTGGTCACCAGCGCATCGTTGGCCGCGAAGTGCGTCGAGTCGAGCTGCCGGATCGCCGCCGCCTTCAGCCGCACCAGGCCCGAGTACTGGTAGTCCTTAATCTTCGGCAGCGGCGTCAGCAGCTCAGCGTTCAGGATGATGCCGATCTGCCGCCGGGCGTCGTAAAACATCCGGTCGGCATACACGATGCGGTCGCCCTGCCGGAACTCGATGTTCCCCTCCATGTAGATTTCCAGCGGTGCATCGGGCGACTGCACGCCGGCGTTGTTGGCGCCCTGCTTCACGTCGGATATCCAAACCACGGCCCGGTCGGTCGTGATGTCCACGACGCCCAGCGGCCCAAAGCCCGCCGGCAAGCCGCTGGTCGGAAGTCCTTCGATCAACAACCGGACTCCCCCGGAAACGATGATCGCCCGCTCGCCGTTGGGCAGCGTCTGCGTCTTCATCTCCATGGGCGCCTCGCTGCGCGAGAAAATGTTGAACGTGCGCATCCCGGGCGGCGGACCCTGCACGCCGTCCGGCGGCGGCGTGAACTCGTTGTACTGCGCGAGCAGAAGCTGCCGACGCCGATCGGGGTTGAACTGCTCGAGTCCCCGCGTGTAGATCGCCGGCGACTCCGCGGGCGGCGCGGCGGCAGCCGGCAACTTCCAGCGCAGCGGCGCCGTGGTTTCCAGCCGCCCGAACCACGTCGACCCGCGCTGCTGTCCCAATACGCCGTCGGCGCCTGGATCGCCCGTTGGTCGGCGAAAATCCACCGCCACGCGCTCGCCGACCCCGGCCTCGAAATACGCGATCACCTTCGTCGGCTGTCCCGACGGCGCGCTGCGCGCATCGACCCACAGCACCGCCTCCGGCCCGCGGGCGTAGGTCAGTCCCTGGTTCAGATAACAGTTGCCCTTGATCCACCACACGTCGTACACCCCTTGCTGCCAGTGAGTGCACCAATCGGCCGCAACGGTAATCGGCTCATGGCCGGCGCCTGAGGCGACCTGAATGTCGTCGCCGCGCGAAGGCGACGCCGATGCGCCCATCAAAAGCAGGGCAGCGACAAGCACGGCATGCCACCAGCGCGCATTGCGACCGCGACTCGCGCAAAGCGAGCGTCGGCAGCCAGCCAGTAGCTGCGCAAGATTCAGATTCACGCCCTCCGTGGCGCTGCTGTAGAAAAGTCGCGGTGTGCGCAGACTCGGCGCGTACGACGGGCCGTTCCGTCGAGTCCGAACCTGCGCGTGATCTCCAAGACGAGTCGCCCCAACGGCTTACGACGGCCGCTGGGATTTTGGCGGCGAAGTATACGGCCACCGCAAACCCACGGTCAAGCCGCCTTCACCCTCCGGACGCCAATCGCAAGTCCTTCCCGGATAAGCAATTGCATCGACGCTGGCGCGGCGACCAAACCACGCTCCGCCCCCTGCGATTGCCGCCGCCGGGAAACATGCTCGCGGCGCCCACGCTTCAACCCACAACGCACGGCCGCGCCATTCGCTTGTTGACCATCTGCCAGCCCCCCATACTGCGGGGCCATGCACACCTACCAGTAGCCGCAACGCTACTCCGTCCATGTCCCCCCGCACTCTTCGCCGCTGGATCAAACGCCTGATCCGCTGGCGCTACTGGCTGCTCGCGGTCGCCGCCGTTTTGGGCGTGACCGCGGCCTTCATCGGCCGCGGTCTCACGCTCAACCGCTCGCTGGACAACATGTTCGCCCCGGACGATCCGATCCTCGTCCCCTACCGCCGCCTGCAGCGCACCTTTGGCGAACACGAAATCATTCTCGCCGTTTACGACGACCCGCAGCTCAAATCCCCCGAGGGCATCGAGCGCGTCCGCACGCTGGTCGAGCACGTCCGCAAGGTTCCCGGCGTCGTCGCCGTGATCTCGATCCTCGACCCGCCCGGCGCGGCCGACTTCGACGACGCTGGCCGCGGCGCCCTGTTCCGCGACATGTTCGAGGCCTACACCCACAACGCGGCGCTCGACGCCGCGGGCGTCATTTGCCTCATCGAGCGCCCCGGCCCAACTGCCGTGCCGCGCCGCGATATCCTCGCTCACCTGGAGGAAATCATCCGGGGCTATCCGCGCGGCGCCATCGTCGGCGAGCCCGTGCTGGTCGAGGAGGGCTTCGACCTGTTAGACCAGGACGGCCGACGGCTCAACACCTGGTGTACGCTCCTGGTCATGCTCACCATCCTGGCGTGCGTCCACCGCGTGCGCTGGCTCGTGCTGCCGCTGGCCGTGGTGCAGTTCACGCTCGCCGCAACCAATGCGACGCTCGTGCTCAGCCATCTTCAGCTCAGCATGGTCAGCTCGATGCTCGCCTCGATCATCACCGTGGTCGGCGTCGCGTCGGTCGTTCACATCATGGTCCATTACCAGGATGAGCGCCGCCACGGCCTCAGCCGCCCGCGGGCGCTTATGACCACCTTCGACGAGCTTGCCGCGCCGATCCTGGTAGCCATCCTCACCGACGCCGCCGGCTTTGCCGCGCTGATGGTCTCCAAGGTCGGTCCGATTCACGACTTCGGCTTCATGATGGCCGTCGGCAGCCTGATGGTTCTCCCCGCATGCATCCTGCTTGTGCCCGGCATTACCTGGCAGAGCGACACCCATCACCTCCTCCCCCCGCCGCGGCCCGCGTCCGGCCAAGACCCCAATGGCAAGCGAGCGCGATACGAAGGACCGTTGGCCCGCAGGCTCAAGCGGCTGTTGGCGTGGTCTAATCGCCATGTCGTCGGTTTGAGCATTCTGACCGTCTTGGTCACCGCGCTGTCGATCGTCGGCGCCGGCTGGCTCAGGCTCGAAACCGACTTCACCAAAAACTTCCGCCAGGACAGCGAGATCACCCAGGCGTACAACTTCGTCGAAACTCGCTTCGGCGGCGCCGGTGTCTGGGACCTGCTCGTCTCCGCGCCCAGAGACCTCGATAGGCAGCAGTTGCTGGCGGTGCTCGACCTCGAGAAGCAGCTCAAACTCCGCGAGCCCCATCTCGCCAAGGCCATCTCGCTGGCCGATGGACTGGCAGCCGGCTTAGGCGGCGTCGACCGCCTCAAGCTCGCCCCCAACTTCGCCCTCAACGCGGGCCTGCGCCTCGATGCGCGGCCGGATGGTCGAATTCATCGACTCGATCTACCACGTCGATCCCGAAGACGGTCGCCAGTGGCTGCACATCCTGCTGCGCTCGCCCGAGCGGCTCGACGCCGAAACCAAGACCGCCATGATCAACGAAGTCCACTCGATCGCCGCCGAAAAATTTCCCGAGGCCGAGGTCACCGGCTATTACGTGCTGCTGGCGAGCCTCATCCAAAGCTTGCTCGCCGACCAGTGGAAGGCGTTTCTCGTGGCCACGGTGGTCGTCGGCGCCATGATCATCGTCGCCATTCGCGACTGGAAGCTCACCGCCATTACTTTCGTGCCCAATATCATTCCGTCGCTCATCCTGTTCGGCGTCATGGGCTGGCTGGGATTCAAGGTGAACATGGGCGTCGCCATGATCGCCGCTGTGTCGGTGGGTTTGAGCGTCGACGGTTCGATCCACTACACCATGTTCTATCAGCGCCTGCGCCGCCACGGCTTCTCGCTCGACGCCGCGATCGACCGGTCTCAAGACTCCATTGGCCGTGCGGCGGTCTTCTCCACGCTCGCCCTCACCATCGGCTTCGCCACCTTGTGCGTCAGCGACTTCATCCCCACCATTTACTTCGGCGCCCTGGTAAGCCTCAACATGATCGGCGGCCTGGTCGGCAACATCATCATCCTCCCGGTGCTCATCGGCCTCGTCGACCGCCGCACCTACGCCTGACGCCCCGATCGCCTGCGTCTTTGCTTCTGCCCAGGCGAGCCCCGCTTCAGCGGCGCGGCGCAGCGGGCAGCTCCATGCGTCACGAATTCTTCCTGCGCTTTCCCGAAGCTGCCGACCTAATTTTCTTCTTCACATTCTTCCTCGCAGCAGCAATTTTCTTGGCGACGGGCGCGGCGAAATGCCCTCCCACTTTCGCGGCAATCTGACGATCCGTCATTTTGCCCGCCGTCTCCACGTCTACAGCGACGCCGCGGAGTTTCTTGCTCTGGAGCCGCTTGACGAACTCGCCCTTGGCTTCCCCGGGACCAAAAACCAGAAGCCCCTCGGCGCCGCGAACTGACGCTATGACGTCGTCATAATAATCCTTGCGGTCGTTTTCGAGCTTTCTCTCGAGCTTGTCCTCGGCCAAATACTCTTTGGGTTTATATGGTCGCTCCGACTTGGAGCCGCGGACAGACCGAATCGGTTGGCCAATGTCAAACGCTATTTTTTTGATCTCCTTGCCGGCGTCGGTCACGACGACGACGATCGCCTGTTTATGGTCAATCCACACTCCAGCATTCATTGCCATCGGTATGCCTTTCTGAAGCAGCATCGTTTCTTGCATTTCGCGCACAGCTTCGCTGACCTACACAAGCATAGGTCGCAATGCCTCGCGCTGACCGGCTCACTCATCGTTTGGAAACTCATCGCCCCGCAGAAGTCTACGGGCGCCGTGCCGAACGCCAAGAACTACGACCTCGCGTTCGTTAACCATGTAGAGAATCCGATAAGCCCCGTGAATGGCCTGGCGGATATCCCGACCTACGGCTTGGGCTTCCGGGGACAGTCCGTGACGCAGGGGAAAATGCTTCAGCGCGCCGATGCGACTCAATACGGCGTCGCGCCATCGCATCGCGCGCTCCGGCGTCCCGTGCGATGTACTCAACGATCTCGTCGAGCTCGTCGTACGCCCGCCGGGTTAGGCGGACGTCAGGAGCCATACTTCTGTGCGAGCTTACTTGTCGCCTCGTCGAGCGACATGGTATCGCCCGCGGCTGCTTGCGCCAGGCTCGTCTCGAGCGCTGCGACCGACTTCGCAAACTCCACGTCAGAACCAACGCCCATTATGTCGCGAAAGATTGCCATCGACATGACCACGTGCTCGCCTTGCCGCCCAGCAACTGCAACGGGCCCACCATGGTGCAAGGCCACTACGGCTTCAATTTCAGCCGGCAGCATTGAGGGATTCGATTCCATAAAGTCAGTCTAACACTCGTCCGCCATCACCGCCACACAGGGCATCCCATGCCAGCACGATCGCTTTGGTCCAGCTCCCAGGGGCTCGACGCACTCACTTCCCCGCGTCCGTGGAACCCGCATCCGGGTTCAACGCGTACATGAGAATGTTCAACCCAATCCGCGCCGCGTCCTCGCGGATGTAGCCTCGGCACTGCAGCGCTTCGTGCTGCTCCAAGGCGCAACTGATGTCGTACGGCGAGAAGATTACCGCCAATCGGCCGCCGATCTCGGCGCCCTCCAGCTCCGGCGCCACTTTCTGCACGCGCGCCCGCAGCGGCTGGGCGGCGTCGCCGCCGGCCGGCTCGCGCCGGCTCACTTCGCGGATGTCGTAGCCGCCGGCCGCGTCGCTGAACAGCGGGTGCTCGATCGGGATGTGCTTCAGCGGCGCGTCCGGCAGCACCAGCGCCATCTCGCGGCGAAATGCGGCGGCGAATTCTTTGCTCGCACAGATCGAGTCGGCGAACAGCGTCCCGCCGCGTTCCAGAAACTTCTTGAGCTGGGCCCGCTCCTCGGGCGTGAAGCGGAAGTCGTGCCGGCCGTGCATGAACGCGATGGTGAAATTGCAGTAGCGCCGGGTCGCTCGCCCGCAGGTCGTACCGCGAGGTGCTCACCTCCAGCTTCATCTCGCCCTGCGACGCGGCCCGCAGCAGGTTGACCAGCGCCCCGGCGCATCGTTGCACCCGCCGCCGTGGATCAGCTTGGCAATGCGGATCACCCCTCGGCCGCCCAGGGCCTCGGCGTCGCCTGCGTCGGTCGATGCGAACGACTCCTCTTTTCCTTTCGGCTCGCGGTTGGTGGCGTACGCCAGCACGTTCAGGCCGATCGCGGTGGCGTCGTCGATCCGGTCCTTCACGGTCTGCGGCAGGTCGTCCAATCGCCCGCGGCCGTACAACTCCCAATAACACGACAGGTCGACCTCGCAAAACACCACGCACGTGCGGCAGCCGTACTCCACCGTCCACAGGTGGCCCACGTACGGCGACTCCGGCCGCACGAGCTTGTCGATCCGCCAGAGGGGATGCTCGGGGCCCGCGCGGTGAGCTTGTATTCGCCCTCGGGAAACACGCGGTCGAGAAACTTCCGCAACCCCGCGTCGAACCGGCTGCCGTCCACGCAGCACGCCTCGGCGAACAGAAACCCGCCGCGGTCGAGGTAGTCCCGCGTCTTCTGCTCCAGGCCGTTCAAGTCCGGCGCTTTGCTGCCGCTCAGAAACAGCACCGGCGCCTGCAACAGGTCCTCAACCGACGCGGCGCCGGGGTCGATCACCTGCCATGTCAGGTTAAGCCCCCACTCGCGCTCGGCCAGCGCCGTGAGGTTCGCCAGATCGCTCGTGTGATTGTTCCAATCTTCCTCGGGCCCGTGCTTCGCCTTGGCCGCCAAGAGGGGCCACCGGCCTTTGGAGAGAAACAACAGCGCCAGCGCCGTGGCGATTTGCGGGTTGTCCTCAAGACCGGCGCCTTGCCAATGGTGACTGAACGGATCTTGCTGGCTGACAAATAACTCGGCGCCCTCGCGATACCAGTCATGTTCGCCGATGAACCGCCGCGCGGTCAGCCGCCCGACGCGCTCCAGGCCGTAGAGATAATAGAGATGCCACGTGCCGCCGCCCTGCCCCGGATTGCGGGTTACCGAGAAATTGCGACTCAGCCACACCAGGGCGCGCTGGAGCACCTCGTCGCGACCCGGCGGCATGCAACACTGGACGGCGCCGTTGGCGACCGTGGCCGCGGGCGGCGCCACCTTGCCCGAGCAGATCACCCAACAGCCCACGCCCGCGCAGGTCATGCTGCCCGAGCTGGGAAACTCGGGCTGGTAGCCCCACCCACCGTCGGGCCGCTGCACCCGTTTCCAATAATCGGCGGCCGCCTTCCATGTGGCTGGACTAACCTTGGCGCCGACGCGCTCCGCCTCATTCAGCGCGAGCACCGCGAATTGGGAGTTGCTATTGTCGCCGCCGAGCTCGTCGCCGTACGACCACGAGCCCGCGCGATCGCCGCGATCGAGCTGCACGCGCTGGAGCCAATCGACATTTTTCTGGATGTGCACAAGATCTCGCCGCGGTTGGCCGGCGCACAGGGCCATCGTTTGCAGCGCGACGGTGTACGTCTTGCTGGCCTCGAGGCCGCGGAGATAATCGAGCGATTTCTGCATCGCCGGGCTCCCAGGGTCGGCGCCCGCGGTCAACAGCGCCAGCGTGCACAGCGCCGTGACGCCGCCGGGGTACTGGCCCATATCGTCCCACGTGCCGCGCGGCGACTGCTCGTGGAGCAGGTACTCGACGCCTTGCCGGATGGACTCCCGCACCTGTTCGGCCGTGAGCGACGGCCGCTCCTGGGCGCCGGCGCGGACCGCCATGAGGGCGACCAACGCGGTCGCCATGTGGAAGGGCTTGATGAGTTGCATTGCCGATTACTTCCATGCCGGACAATACCCCGGCGCCCACGGCGCGGGGTACGCCTTCATCGTAGATTGCGCCGGCTGCGTAAACAATGCGCTGGTGTTGGGTGGCATGCCCTCGTCCGCGTGGGCATGCTAATCGGCGAACAGCGTCGAACTGCGACTTGGCGGACAACATGGCCACGTCGGCGGACCTCCGAGGCCATGCCACCTAATCGTGGCGAGAGTTGAAGTACTTGCTCAACTTACGGAGCGAAGACGCTGGCGTAGCCAGCGGCACACGATCGGGCCGACTGCTGAGGCGCATCATCGATTGTCGGCATGCGGAGCGGTCTATAGAATCGAACTTAACCCCGCGACGTCCGCTTCAGCCCCAGCACTCCGCACGAAAGACCACACTTGTCGAGCCCCCCGCGCAACCTCGGCGACATCCTGCAGGAGTTCCGCCAGCATCGCGGCGTCATGCAGCAGGAGCTGCAGAAGGTCATCATCGGCCAGGACGACGTCATCGAGCAGATCTTCGCCGCCATCTTCACCCGCGGGCACTGCCTGCTGGAAGGCGTGCCCGGACTGGCCAAGACGCTGATGGTCAGCACGCTGGCGCGGATCCTCGACCTGGGCTTCAAGCGCATCCAGTTCACGCCCGACCTGATGCCCTCGGACATCACCGGCACCAACGTGCTGGACGAAGACGAGCACGGCCGGCGGAGCTTCCGCTTCGTCGAGGGGCCGGTGTTCACCAACATCCTGCTGGCCGACGAAATCAACCGCACGCCGCCCAAGACGCAGGCGGCCCTGCTGCAGGCCATGCAGGAGCGCGAAGTGACGGTCGGCCAAACGACCTACGCCGCTGCCCGACCCGTTCTTCACCATCGCCACGCAGAACCCCATCGAGCAGGAAGGCACCTATCCGCTGCCCGAGGCGCAGCTCGACCGGTTCATGTTCAACATCAAGGTCGACTACCCCACGGCCGCTGAAGAGGAGCGGATCCTCGCCGCCACCACGCGGCAGGACAAGCCGGAAGTGCGCAAGGTGCTCTCGGCCCGCGCCGATCCTGAATCTGCAGAAGCTCGTCGGCTCGGTGGCGGTGAGCGAATACATCATCAAATACGTGTCGACGCTGGTGCGGGCCACGCGGCCGAAGGACAAGAGCGCGCCGAAGTTCGTCCGCGAGCTGGTCGACTGGGGCGCCGGTCCGCGCGCGGGCAGTTCCTGATCCACGGCGGCAAGGCCCTGGCCGCGATGGACGGCCGCTTTGCCGTGGCCATCGAAGACGTGCAAAAAGTCGCCGTCCCCGTGCTGCGGCACCGCATCAGCACGAACTTCCAGGCCCAAGCCGAAGGCATGACTACCGAAGACGTCGATCGCCCGACTGCTCAAAGACATCCCGACGCCGGAGATACCGAAGTACGCGAGCCAACACTGATAGCCATTTGATAGAAGTGGCTCGTTGAACTGACAGGGATAACAGGATCAGCAGGATGAACAGGATGACGGAGGGGATTAACCACCAAGACACGAAGACACAAAGTCGGAAGGAAAGGAATTCGCCAGGTCTTTGTGTCTTTGTGCCTTAGCGGTCAGTCTTTGTCTTTATCCTGTCAATCCTGCTGATCCTGTTATCCTGTCCATTCCGGCATCAAGCTCGTCACGATGGCCGCCGTCGAAAAATATCTGAAGCCGGAGGTCATCCGCCAGATTTCGCGGCTCGACTTGCGCGCCCAGTTCATCGTCAAGGGCTTTCTGCAAGGCCTGCACGCCAGCCCCTTCCACGGCTTCTCCGTCGAGTTCAGCGAGCACCGCAAGTACACCCCCGGCGACAATCCGCAGGACATCGACTGGCTGGTCTACGCCAAGACCGACAAGTACTACGTCAAGAAGTTCGAGGCCGAGACGAACATCACCGGCTACCTGGTGATGGACCTCAGCGGATCGATGGCCTACCGCTATCAGCAGGAGCTGACGAAGTTCGAGTACGCCATCTGCCTGGCCGCGGCGCTGGCTACCTGATGATTCACCAGCAGGACCCGGTCGGGCTGGTCACGTTCGACGAGAAGATTCACGACAGCCTGCCGCCCAAGAGCAAACGGCAGCAAATCGGCAACATCCTGTCGATGCTCGCCCGGCTCAAGCCGCGGGCCGGCACCGACATCGCCCGCAGCCTCAACCAGATCGCCGCGATGCTGAAGCACCGCAGCCTGGTGATGCTGTTCAGCGACCTGTTGGCCGACCCCGAGCCGGTGCTGGCGGCCCTGCGCCGCCTGCGGCACGGCGGGCACGACGTGATCCTGTTTCACATCCTCGACGAGGCCGAAGTCGCGTTTCCGTTCGACGGCCTGGTCGAGCTCGACGACCCGGAAACGAAGCAGAAGATCGAGGTCGACGCCGACGGCTATCGTCGGGACTACCTCGAAGAAATCAAGAAATTCCGCGACACGTACCAGCGCGAGTGCCGCCAAAGCCGCATCGACTACGTGCCCCTGGACACCAGCATGCAGTTCGACCGGGCCCTCATGGAATACCTCGTCAGCCGCCGCAACTGGGGATAAAACATCCCGGCGCAGGCAACCGGATAGAATGAGATTGACGCCGTCGTAAAACGGTCGCAATCTGACACCACTCACGTCCAAGCGCAAAGAACAAGGCCTCGGAAGATAACCACGAAACACACGAATCACACGAAACCAATGGGCGGGTTGGCTAGCTGGTCAGCGACTCCTTCCCTTTCGTGCATTTCGTGTGTTTCGTGGTTAACTTCCGCTCCGTTCTCCTGCCTTGCGCCTTTGCCTGAGACCTCCTTCCCTCGTCGTTACAAGAGATGGGATTTCTTACGCCAGCGCTGCTCGCCGGATTGGCGCTTGTCGCCGTGCCGGTGATCTTGCACCTGGTCATGCGGCGGCAGTCGCGGCTGGTCACGTTTCCGGCCCTGCGGTTCGTGCAGATTCGGCGTGAGGCCAACCGCCGCCGACTGCAGCTCCGGCACTTGCTCTTGCTGGCGCTGCGCTGCCTGCTGGTGGCGGGGCTGGCCTTCGCCCTGGCGCGGCCCACTTTCAAAGGCACCGGCCTGCGCGGCAAGGAGGGCGCTCCGCTGGCGGTGGCGGTGGTGGTCGACAACTCGCTGCGGATGCAGTACGTCCGTCAAAACCGCTCGCGGCTCGAAGAGGCCGCCGCCGCGGCCCAACAACTCGTACGGAAGCTGCCCGAGGACGCCCAGGCGGCGATCTGCGATCTGGGTCGCGCCGCGAGCGGCTTCGCGCCGGACCTGACCGCCGCGGCTTCTCGCTTGGAACACCTGCGGCCGACGGCCGACGCCCGCAGTCTGCCCGCGGTGGTCGCCGATGCGATTTCGCTGGTTGCCCAGCAGGACCAGCGCCGTCAGGAAGTCTTCGTGTTCACCGATCTGACGGCTGCGGCCTGGCCGGACGAGGGCGTGGCCGAGGTCAACGCAGCGCTGGCCGAGGCGCCGGACGTGCGACTCTACATGTTCGACGCCGGAGTGAAGTCGCCGCAGAACGCATCGCTGGGGGAATTGGCAATTCGGCGTTCGCTGTTGCGGCCCGGCGAGCCGCTGCACATCGAAGCGCCGATGGCGAGCAACCTACCCGGCGAGCGGCCGCTGGTGGAGTTGTACCTGGCCGACGCCGACGGCCGGCTCGAAAAGCGCGGTCAACAGATCGCCGAGATTGACCCGGAAGGCCACGCGCGGGCGACATTCGAAATCGCCGATCTGCCGTTGGGCACGCACCAGGGTTCGGTGCAACTGGTGGCCGCCGATCCGCTGGCCGTCGACAACACGCGCTACTTCACCGTTGAGGTGCGGCCGCCGGCGCGAGTGTTGCTGCTGGCCGATCGGCCGCAGGACGCCCGGTTCGTCAGCGAGGCGCTCGCCCCGACGCTGAGCGAAGGGGCCAATCGCTTCGAGTGCGAAGTGAAAACCTTCGACTTGGCCGCCGACGCCAACTTCGACGACTTTCACGCGGTGCTCGTCCTCGACCCGCCGGCGCTGGCCAGTGAATTATGGAACCGTCTGTGGGAGTTCGCCTCCAGCGGCGGCGGCGTGGGCCTCTTTCTGGGGCACAACGCCGACTTCAAAGCCTTCAACGCCGAGGCGCCCCAAAAGCTGCTGCCCGGCAAGCTGGAGCGCATCTCGCGCGAGGAAACCTACCTGCGTCCGCGCCGGTTGGATCACCCAGCACTGGTGGCGCTGCGCGACTATGCCGAGGGCATCAACTGGCCTCTGTCCAAGGTCTTTCGCTTCTGGCAGTTCGAAGAGCCGCTTGGCGCCGATGCGTATGTAGTCGCCGCCTTCGCCAACGACGAACCGGCGATTATCGAGCGCCCCTCCGGACGCGGTCGTCTGCTCGTCGTAACCACGCCGTTCTCCGATCCGCCTGAACCCGAGGGTCGCCAGGCGTGGAACCTGCTCCCGATTCAGGCCTGGCCGTTCTTGGGATTGTGCGACCAATTGGTCGGTTACCTGGCGCAGGACGCCGAGGGGAGGCTCGACTATCTAGCCGGGGAAACGGCCCGCGTGCGGCTGGCTCGCGACGAGCAAGTGTCGAGTTACGTGCTGCGGCTGCCCGACGGTCAGGCCGCCAGCCGCGTAGCCGCCGGCGACGGCGAACTGGCCATCGGCGTGACCGACGCTCTGGGCAACTACCGTCTGACCGCCGGCGGCGAGAAGCAGCGACTCGATCGGGGCTTCAGCGTGAACGTCCGCGGCGACGTCAGCGACCTGACGCGGCTCGATCCCGCGAAGCTCGCCGAGACGCTCCCCAAAGACCGCGTGCAACTTGCCGACGACCTCGCGTCAGTGGAAAAGTACGTCGACATCGGCCGCTCCGGCCGCGAGCTGTATCCCTGGGCCATCATGCTGGTGGCCATCGTCTGGGCCTCCGAGCACGTCCTGGCCAACCGCTTCTATCGCCCGCCGAGGGTGGAGACAAAGGAGAAAGAGTAACCACCAAGACACAAAGACACGAAAGCAGGCAACCAAGTTGACCTTCTTTCCTGATCTGACTTCGTGCCTTCGTGTCTTCGTGGTTAATCCGTATTCGATATGGCCGGACTGAGTTTCGATCCCGTTGGCGGTTACTGGCTCGTCGCAGCCGTGGCGCTGGCGCTGGCGCCGCTGTTGGCGGTGCGGCCGGGACGGGACAGGCAATCTCGCGGTCGACGGCTCGCGCTCGCCGGCCTGCGGCTCGTGACGCTGCTCATCTTGCTGGCGCTCATGCTGCGGCCGGCGCTGGAGACGCGCACCAAACGAAAACTACCCGGCACGCTCGTCGTTCTTTCCGACGCCTCGCGGAGCATGCAGGTGGCCGACGCGGTCTTAAACCAGCCCCGTTACGCCGCCATGAAAGACGCTCTGACCGCCGCCGCCCCGCAGTTGGCGGAACTGGCCGAGACTTGGGACATCCACGGCTACACTTTTGGCCGCGACGTCGAGCTCGTGAAACTCGCCGACGGAAAATTCCAGTTTCCCGCGGAGCCCACAGGGGCGCAGACTGCCATCGGTGCGGCGCTGGAAGATGTCCTCGCCCGCGAGGCCCACCAGCGGCTGGTCGGCGTACTGCTGCTGAGCGACGGCGCCCAGCGGGCGTTCGCCCCCCGCGACGCCCCGCCGCAATCCGCCGTCCGCCGGCTCGCCTCGGACGGCATTCCGCTGTTCACCTTCGCTTTCGGCCAACCTTCGCTCGGCCAGCAGTCGGATCTGCGATTGAGCGACCTCGCGGCCAACGAGGCCGTGTTCGCCGACACTCCAACCACCGTCGAAGGGGTGGTCACGGCGGTCGGCTATGCCAATCAAAAGTTCAAGGTCCGTCTGCTCTGGGAAAATGCCGACGGCAAGATGGACGCCGTCGACACGAAGACCGTCTCCATCGAACCGCGCAAGCACCGCTATCCGGTGCGGCTCACCCATACGCCACGAAAGCCGGGAGAGTACAAGGTGACGCTCGAGGTCGAGTCTCCGCCCGGGGAGCTCGTGACCACCAACAATGTCCAGAGCACGTTCGTCACCGTGCTCAAGGGCGGCGTCAACGTGCTCTATCTGGCCGGCGCGGCACGGATCGGCGGTTCCCCGGGGATCGAGCCGCGATTCCTGCGTTCGGCCCTGGCCGCGCATCCGGATCTGCACGTCGAGTACGAGGCGGTCCGCTACGGCGCCCCGCTCGACTACCGCGACCGGCTCCGCGCCGAGAAATACGACGTGTACCTGCTGGGCGACGTCGACGCTGCGGGGCTCAGTCCGCGCACTTGGAGCGAAATGGCCGCCGAAGTCGAACGCGGCGCCGGCCTGGGAATGCTCGGAGGCTTTCACAGCTTTGGCCCCGGCGGTTTCAACGGGACGGCGCTGGAAAAGGCGCTGCCGATTCAGATGGGCCGAGCCGAGCGACAAAATTTCGGTGAGCCTCCGCCGGCCGACCTGCACATACCCGGGCCGCTGCGGATGCTGCCCATCGAGCGCGGCGGTCAGGTCCATGCAATCATGCAGATCGCCCCCGGCGACAACATGGCCCTGTGGCGTTCGCTGCCCCGGCTCGACGGCGCCAACCGATTCGACCGCCTGCGCCTCAAGCCCACCGCGCAAGTCGTGGCTGAGGGCGACGACCCGAGCCGCTCGCCGCTGTTGGTGTTGTCGGCGTGGGGCGACGGGCGGACCGCGGCGCTGGCCGTCGACTCGACCTGGCATTGGCAAATGGAAGGATTTGGCGACGTCCATCGCCGCTTCTGGCGTCAGTTCGTGCTGTGGCTGGCCAAGAAGGACGAAACGGCTGGCGAGCGCGTTTGGGTACGGCTCGACCAGCGCCGCTACCAACAGGGCAGCCGAGTGGACTTCACCCTGGGCGCCGACGGACCCCAGGGCGATCCGCTGGAGAATGCGTCGTTCGAGGTCCGCGTCGAGAAGCCCGATCAGACGGTCGAAACTGTCCGCCCGGGTCGGAGCGGCAAGGCGGCCGCGGGAAGTTTTTCCGACACGTCGCAGCCCGGCGATTACCGTATCACGGTCGCCGCCCGCAACGCTGGGGAGACGGTGGGATCGGCCACAGCGCGGTTCAGCGTATCGGATCAGGACGTGGAGCTTGATCAACCAGCCGCCGAACCGACGCTGTTGGCGTCGCTGGCCAACCTCACCGCCGACGCCGGCGGCGCCGGCCTGGCCCCCGAGGAATTGCCCGACCTGTTGGAGCGACTCAAGCAGAAAGCACAAGAGTTCGAAGAGGAGATCGTCGAGACGATTACGCTGTGGGACCGCTGGCCGACGCTGTTGGCGTTCGTGAGCTTGCTCTCCGGGGAGTGGTATCTGCGGAAGAGGTGGGGACTGGTGTGAAGATTGAAGATTTTCGCGTTGTTGCGCCAGCGACATCTTGGAGTAGCATGGCCGCATGGCCACGGTCTCATTTTCATCCGGCGAAGCGAGCGCCATCGAGCTGCCTTTGCGCCAGTTTGACGCCGAAGAATACATGGCGATGGCAGAGGCCGGCGTTTTTGCCTTGCGACAGCGAGTCGAACTCATTGGAGGATACATTGTCGACATGTCCCCCGCCGGCTCGGAGCACAGTTTTCTCGTGCAGCGACTCAATCAATTGTTCATCCCGCTGCTGGAAACCTTCAATTTTCGCGTGCAGGGGACATTGCGCGTCGACGATCAGCATGTGCTCGATCCCGACCTCATGTTGCTAAAGTTGCGCACCGATGGATACCGGCATGAGAATCCGACGCCCGCCGACGTGTCGTTGCTGATCGAAGTCGCTGATGCTTCTCGCTATCGAGACGCCAAAGTAAAACTCCCCATTTATGCCCAAGCGGATGTCAGCGAGTACTGGATTGTCGATGTTCAACGAACTGCGCTGATCGTACACCGTCAACCTAGCGGTGAGAGGTACGCCAACGTGCGGGAGTTTAAGGGCGATGAAGCGACGTCGCCGCTTGCTGCCCCGACTTTCAGCGTCACGCCGCGCCGGATTTTTGACTGACGCCAAACGAGCGATAGCGATCGCCGCTTGGCTCTCATCGTCACGACCAGCTTCCTCCGCGCCAAGCCTGCCGCATCGATCGAATTCCGCCGTGCGGTCAGGCGGCTGGTACCTGCGCACGCCCGGGAGGCTGACGTAGTTAAGGCCGACGCCTCCGCGACAAAATCCGCTATACTATCACTATGGCAGCACCGGTAATCACTAAGCGCGAGGTTATTGAGCGTCTGAAAGCTCGCGGCGGCCCGATTCGACAAAAGGGCGTGCGCCGTCTGGGAATATTTGGCTCCTTCGGCGCCGACCGAACAATATCGGATAGCGATGTGGATCTGCTCGTCGAATTCGAGCCCGCGAGGAAGAATTTCGACAATTACTGGTCGTTGTCGCAATTGTTGGAGGAGGCTCTCCAGCGGCCCGTCGACTTGCTCACGACCGAGAGCCTGAGTCCCTACATCGGTCCGCACATCCTCGCCGAGGTGGAGTATGTCCCCCTCGGCGATTGACTTGCTTCGTAGAATACCGGCAATGCTATCCATTGTCTGCCTGGTAGACACGGACAATCGCCGAGGCCTGCGCCAGAGATTCTAGGAACAACAAAAACGGGCTAGTTAGACAAGACGCGCCACGACAAATGCTCTCATCTGTTCCTGTCGCAACCACACTAGCCATTCGATTTGCTGTTCGGAAAGTTTGTCTCGTGGTCCCTTGATTTCTGCAAAGGCGATGTCATCCTGCTTCCAAATTAATAAGTCGGGCAGTCCACATCGATACTGGCTGTAGTTGAGCACGATCCGTTGCGTGACCATGAGCAAAACCGATCTCGGCAGGCTACCGGCAGCGGCGATGAGCTGCTGGAGAGAAAATCGCTCCCAGTCCCAAATTGGTCGACACCGCCCGCCATAGTGTGACGCGTGGAGCTGAGTCAATTCTCGATCCAAGTCTGCTTTTCCCAGCTCTTCGAGTCGGCGCGATATCAGTTCCTGCCGCCATAATTGGAATTCAGCTTTCCCCCAGTCAAACGGCATGTCTTGTTCGCAAGTGGGAGACCCTGGGACAAAACTTGGATGCCACGCTCCTTCAATTTTTGCAAAGAATACATCCCAAAAGAGCAGCGCCATGAGGAATTCCCAAAGCGAGTTTTCGCCCCATAGACCCTGCCAGCCACGATCCATGAAACACTTCAGTGCAATTTCCTCGATGAATCCTTCAAATCCCGAAGGCAATTGCCAGCGCCTTCCCGTGCGTAGAAATCTTTTTTGCCCGAATATAGATCGTGTCAACATCTAGTTCATCGGTACGCGAGGATTTCTTGGGCACTAGGTCAACATATTGGTGGCATCGCGGACAAATGCCTCGTCTTTTTTTCGTCGCAGTCCGAATCCTGAGCGTCGCACCACAGAGGCAATTGACTCGATCCGAGGCGTTCATTAAGGCGGTCGAAATAGAGGCGGTTAATGGCGATGCGCTTTTTGGTGCATTTCTAAAACGAAAGATCGGGGTTATTGCCGCCGATGTCTTATTCCAGCCTTCGCAATCGCGTGCTCGATCTTGTCCACCGTCTTGATCGAAGCCTTATGCTTTCCAGTCTCAATCCGCGAAAGCGTCTCCTGGCGGATGCCCGCCAAGTCAGCGAGTTGCTGCTGAGAGAGTCTTGCCTGTCGGCGCGAACGAATGATATCCCGGGCTAGTGAAGCACGCGCGTATTCCTCGGCGGGAAACCGTCCCCGTTTGTCGGGTTTGGGCAGTTGAGGCAAATCATCGTCCGCGATTTGCAAAGCCTGTCCGGCGCATCCGCAGAGCAATTCATATTCTGATTCCGGCATTAGGACATATCGCTTTCCGTCGATTTCCAAATGCTGCCAAAGTAGCGCCATATTCTTCACTCCCCATAAAATCCATCACGATGCCCAACTTGCTCAATCACCACTTCGTCGTTTTCGATGTGAAACTGCAATCGATAGTCGCCAGTGCGAATTCGCCATCGCCCCGCCAAATTGCCGGACAGGGCCTTGGCGCCGCTGACATTTGGCCAATTGGCCAGGCGAACGATCACGTCGATTACTCGAGCCTTGATCGGTTTGGGCAACCCGTCCAATGACTCGGCAGCCGCCTGTACGAAAGTCACTCGCGGCATGATAGTATTATGACATTTATATGCGTTGTGACAAGAACCGCTATCTCACAACTTCACATCTTCACGACCAGCTTCCCCCGCACCACCCCAGCCGCGTCGATCGTGTTCTGCTCCTGCAGCCGGTGCAGTTCAGCGGTTTCCTCCAGCGGCGCCACGCGGTCGATCTTTGCCTTGAGCACGCCGGATGCCATCCAGCGGTTGATCTGTTCCGCCGCGCGGCGCTGCGACTCCGGCGCCGCATGGAACATCACAAAGCCGATCATCCGGCAGCACTTGAAGTAAAACTGGCCCAGCGGTATTTCCGGGCGAGCGTTGCGGCCCGCCATCACCACGATGCGGCCGCGGCGGGCCATGCAGGCGACCGTCGTGTCCAAGTTCGGCACGCGCGAGGTCTCCCACCAGATGTGGACGCCGTCGGGAACAATCGCCTGCACCCGCGCGGGGACGTCCTCGGTTTTGTAATCGAGGACATGATCGGCGCCGAGCGACTTGCAATACGCCGCCTTCTCGGCGCCGCTGGTGGTGGCGATCACCGCCGCGCCCAGCGCCTTGGCCATCTGAATGACAGTCGAACCCACCGCCCCGCTGCCGCCGTTGACGAGGATAGTTTCGCCCGCCTCGAGCCTGGCTTCATCGACCAGTCCCAGGTGCGCGGTAATGCCCACCAACGCCATCGCGGCGGCTTGCTCGTCGGTAACGCGCTCGGGAGTGGCGTACAGCCATCGTTCATCGACGGCCGCCAACTCGGCGAACGTCCCTTGCCGGCCGAGCACGCCTTGATTGGCGCCCCACACGCGATCGCCCACGTGAAATCGCGTGGCCCCCGGCCCCACCGCCGTCACCACGCCGGCCAGGTCGCTGCCGACGATGAACGGCCGCTGTAGCTCCCAGGTCACCGCGCCCCCGCGGATGTAGGCGTCGATGGGATTCACACTCGCGGCGCCCACCCGAACGAGCACCTGAGCGGCCCCGGGCTTGGGGTCCGGAAGTTTGCCCACGCGAATTCTTTCCGGCGGGCCAGTTTCCTCGATGTAAGCAGCTCGCATGGGCGGTAGGTTCCTCGCGTGGTCGAAGTCGGTGAGACAGGCACAACGGACCGGACCGCCAAGATTACGGTCTCCGCGGCGAACTATCAACATACCCGAAGGGTGAGCATAGGCGGCTCGCATGGAGCCTACCCTGCAGGCGGCCTATACTTAAGCGCGTTTCTCACGCCTCCCGACCGTCGTTCAATCCTATGCGCTGGCGCCCTCGCAGTCTCCGTCTGCTGTTGGTGATTTACGCAGCGGTACTGGGATACGCGCTGGTGGCTTGGATGCCGGCGATCGTCGACCGGTACGACCGCCTTACCGAGACCCATCCGAATTGGGCCTACGCCTATCTCGGCGTCGTCGCGGTCGGCGCCCTCCTTTTGGGCGGTGCTTCGATCGCGTTCTTCTGGCGTGTGTGGCAAAACTCCGCGGCTAAAGGCCGCCGTCGCGCGGCGCGACTGCGCGATCCCAGCCAACTCACGCCCGCCGAGCGCGAGCGCGAGCTGGCCGACAATCTCGCCAGCAGCCGAGAGCTGGCCGACGACGAAGAGACCGCGCAGGCCCTGCGCGATCAGTTGAAGGCCCAGCTGCTGGCCCTCCAGGCCAAGCACTCCGAGCAGCGGCTGGAGATCGTCGCCTTCGGTACGATCTCCAGCGGCAAGAGCACGCTACTCAATGCCCTGGCCGGCCGCGAGGCGTTTGCCGCTGACGTGGTCGGCGGCACCACGGCGCACCGCTGTGAAATTCCCTGGCCCGGCGCCGATCGCGTAGTGCTCGTCGACACGCCCGGCCTTGCCGAGGTCCGCGGCGAAGCTCGCGCCTCGCTCGCCGCCGACGCCGCCAAGAACGCCGATCTCGTGCTGTTGGTGGTCGATGGGCCGCTCAAGTCGTTCGAGGTGGAGCTGGCCGAGCGGCTCTTGGCCATGGAAAAGCGACTGCTGGCATGCCTCAACAAGGAGGATTGGTACGAGCCGGCCGAAGCCCGCGACCTGGTCGCCCAGATCGCCGAACAACTGCCGCGCATCGCGGCCGCCGACGTCGTGGCCGTTCGCGCGGCGTCACCACGCGCGAACGCATCCGCGTGCTGCCCGACGGTCGCGAGGAACCGGAACTCGTCGAGGAGCCTCCCGACGTCGGTCCGCTCACGCAGCGGATGCTCCAGGTTCTGCGTCGCGACGGTCGCGACTTGCTGCTGGCCAACCTCCTATTGCAGTCGCGCAGCCTGGTCGACGACGCGAAGCTCGAAGTTCGCAAGCATCTGGACCAGCGGGCCGACGAGATCATCTCTCGCTACATGTGGGCGGCGGGCGGCGCGGCGGGCGTGAATCCCTTCCCTCTGTTGGATATCGCCGGCTCCAGCGCCATCACGCTGAAGATGGTGGTCGACCTGGCCCGCGTCTATCGCCAGCCGCTCGACGCCGACCTGGCGGTGAAAATGCTCGAGCAGCTCACCAAGAACCTGATCGCCATCGTCGGCAGCGTGGCGGCGACGCCGGCGATCGTGAGCGTCATCGCCTCACTCGTGAAAACTGTCCCCGGCGTCGGCACGCTGGCCGGCGGGCTCGTGCAGGGCGTCGTGCAGGCTCTGGTGACGCGGTGGATCGGCAACGTGTTCGTCGAATACCTCCGCAACGAAATGCAGCCGCCGCCGGGCGGCCTCACCGAAGTCGCCCGCCGCCAATGGCGCGAGCTCACCCGCCCCGAAGTCCTCCGACGCCTGATCCACCTCGGCCGCGAGCACTTCGCTGGCGACCGCGACAAAAAGAATTCGGAGTGAACCACAAAGACACAAAGGCACGAAGGAAGAAAAAGAATGAATTGAAGAGAGCAGGTACACTAATCTGCGCTAATCTCCACTAATCCCCATTAGCGTCAATTAGCGCAGATTAGTGTTCTCGAATTCTCTCCCTTTGTGTCTTTGTGCCTTCGTGGTTAGCTACTTTCCGTCCCATGTTTGAAGCTCCGACTCAATCACCAACCGAGCTCGACCGCGACGCCGACTACCGCGCCGCGCTGGGCACGATCAAGCGCACGATCGAGCACTTCCAAGGCTGCGATCCCGACGAGCTCCGTGAGCTGGCCGGCGACCTGGATGAACTTGGCCGCATGGCGCAAAAGCTCGAGTCGGGCCGCGTCGACATCGCCGTCTTCGGCGAGATCAGCACCGGCAAATCGGCGCTCATCAACGCCCTGGTGGGCGAGCAGCGGGCCGCCGTCAACGTCCGCGGGGGCTGGACCAAGGACGTGTGGCACGTGCCGTGGGAGTCGGCCGGCTACTGCGTGCCGGGGCTCGCCGATTCGCAGGTCGTGCTCGTCGACACGCCAGGCCTGAACGAAGTCGACGGCGCCCTCCGCGCCGACATGGCTCACGCCGCGGCCAGTCGCGCCGACCTGGTGCTGTTCGTCGTCGACTCCGACATCAACGACGCTGAATACCGCGCCCTCGTCGAGCTGGCCGCCAGCCACAAGCCGCTCATTCTAGTGCTGAACAAGGCCGACCTCTATCGCCGCGACGAGCTCGACGACCTGCTCGCCGTCTTTCGCGGCCCGCGCCTGCGCGGGCTGGTCGATCCCGCCGACGTCGTCGTCGCCCAGGCCGAACCACGCGACGTCGAGTATGTCATCCAGAGCGCCGAGGGCCGCGAGCGTTCCGAATGGCGCAAGACGCCGCCGCAGGTCGATGAGCTGCGGGCCGCGCATGATCGAACTGCTCGCGGCCGAAGGCAAAGCCCTGGTGGCCCTCAACGCCGCCATCTTCGCCGCCGACAAAAGCGACCGCATGACGGCCCTCCGCATACGCTACCGCGAAGAGGAAGCGGCGGCCACCATCTGGACCTTCGCCGTGGCCAAGGCTCTGGCCGTGGCGCTCACGCCGGTTCCCGCCGCCGACGTACTGGGCGGCGTCGCCGTCGACGCCACGATGGTCGTCACCTTAGGCCGCATCTATGGCATCTCGATCACCACCAACAACGCCCGCTCGCTGGCCACGTCAATCCTCAAGTCCGCGGGGCTCGTCACGCTCTTCGAAGCGCTCGTCAGCTGGGCGTCCTCGGCGTTCAAAGCGCTCACCGCCGGGCTCGGCACGGTTGTCACCGCGGTCCCCCAAGGGGCGGCCGCCGGCTTCGGCTCGTACATCGTCGGCCAGGCCGCCCGGTACTACTTCCAGCACGGGGCCAGTTGGGGCGACCAGTCGCCCAAGCAAGTCGTCGCCAAGCTCCTGGCCAACACCGACAAGCAGTCAGTGGTCGAACGACTCAAGGCGGAAATCCTCAAAAAGCTCGCCACCAACCGCCACGCCTAGCGCGCCGACTAATCGGGGCCGCGCCGTAACCGCCCCGTGCGACTTTGTTTACGGCGCCGACTACGCCGACCTTCCGGCCGGTCGCCTCCTCGCGATGCCAGAAAAGACGGAAATGGGCTTTCGCCACGCTGCGCCACATGGCGAAAATAGAGAGAAGAGGCTAGCTTGGCGCCATTTCCCCAACCGGCACACCCTGCCCGAGCCCCGCGCACGTCATGTCCGCCACGCTCGAAACTCGACCGGTCGTGCCCGACTCGGCCCACCGCGAGAATCCAGCCGTCTTTGCGCTGGGCGCTGGCCGCCCTGCAGATTCCGGTTCAGCTTGACCAGCGCGACGCGGTCGTCGACCTTCCCGAACCCGACCGCGCCGCCTTCGCGGGCCAGCAGCGCCTGCGGCTGCCGATCGACGGCGCCGCCAGCGCGGGTCAGGAGTCGCTCGCCTGGGACGGGCGGTTCGGCCGCTGGCTCGCCAGTCGCTTGCGGCAGAGCGGCCCCGCTCTGCACGCCCGCCCGCGCGTCCAGCCCATGGGCGTCAACGATATTGCCGGCACGCTGTTCTCCGCCTATCAGGTCGACGGCGGCCAGGTTCATCTGGCCGGCTGCCAAGTGGCCGATCACCCATTCTTACGGCTGTCATTCGGCGGGGATGACGAAGACGACGCCGTCCGCCACGTGTTTGCGGCGCCCGACGGTTCCAGCGTGAGCGACGAGCTGGTCGCCCAACTAGGCCTCGATGAACTGGAGCCCATCGTCAAGTCGCCGCCGCGGATCGCCGACGCCGCGCTGCGGTCGCTTGAGTCGGCGGCGCGGCGCATCGCCGTCAAGCAGTCTACCTCCCGCGATCCGTCCGCCGCGGCCGCCGAGCCGCTCGCCGCCGCCGTCGTTTGGGTGCGGCACGTCGAAGGCCGATTGCAGTTCACCATCCGGGGCGCCAGCGCGTCCTTGCCGTTCAGCAGTTGGGCCCGGCTCCTGAAGCCGCAACCGTTCGTGGCTCGGCATTCAGGCGCGAGCACATTTCACCTGGCCGCCACCGACGACGGCCGGATCGACGCCGCTGAGCAGATCGCCGTTTGCGAGCACTCCGGCCGTCGCGTGCTGCGGCAGGAATTGGTCGAGTGCAGCGTCACCGGCCAGCGCGTCTTGCCCGACTTCACCGAGCAGTGCCCCGTGTCGGGTCGCCCCGCCCTGCGGCCGCAATTCGAAGAGTGCTCGATGTGTTGCCAGCGGGTGAGTAAAGCGGTGCTCGCCGAGGGCGTGTGTTCCGCCTGCCGCAGCCTCGCCAAGGTCACCAAGGACGACCCGCGGCTGGTGTGGATCTTCGGGGAGCATCCAGGACTCGACCGCTGGAGCCGCTGGCAACTCGCGGAGACCGCCAGCGTGTACATTGCTCAAGCGTCCAGCCTCATGAAGCGGCTACTCGTGGTGGTCGACAAGGAAACGCTCGCCGTGCGCCGCCTCGCCACGGCGCCCCGGCTCGGATCTGGCTGGCTCGACGCCGTCGATCAGGCGCGCGAAGAACTCTTGAAGTAACGGCTCGCGCTTGACCTGGCTTTCTCGTTCGTATGCCACGGGCTCCGCCCGAGCTCTGCGGATCACCCCGGGCCGACCGTTCCGAAGAGCTCGACCCACCAGCCGACGTACCTGAACGGCAGGCTATTCGGACCAAAGGAAAGCAGCGGGTAGTACAACCACATCACCGCATAGAACCCTTCCCAGCGGGTGACTTGGCGCAGCCAGAACCCCGCGGCGATGACCGGCCCGCTTGAAAACACATATGCGGCGACAACGAAGGGCGCCAGGAGGCTCCATCGCCTCCGTCGGCTGCCCCGCCGATCGGCGTCGTCTCGCTTCATGACTCGTTAAGCTTCGGCTCCAAATCAAATGGGCGAACGACGCCGCGCAATTCGCCGCGCTACCGCCCCTTGGCGTACCACACTCGCACCACCTCTTCCGCCTGCTTTCCATAGACGCAAAACCCCCGATGACCCGCCGCGTCTCGGCGGTCATACAGTCGCGCCGGCCAGTCCCACCAGGTGAATCCCAGAAACCACGGTTCGTTCCAATAAGTCTCGAACATGGCCTCGTAGTAGTTGGCCTGCTCGACCTCGTCGAGCGGATGGCCAAACTTTTCGTCCGGGTGCGACCAAGGATAGCGGGCGCATCCCCGCACATTGGTGCAGCCCGTTTCGATGAACAATATCGGCTTGTCCCACCGTTGGTGTAGCCCCGCGAGCTCCGCCTTCCTGAGCGCGAGCGTCGCCGCAATCTCCGCCACTGTCGTGGTTTGTTTGACCGCCTCCTCCTCACTTTGCCCCGCCGGCGGCGGCACGTGGTAGTAGGCGCTGATGCTAATCACGTCGACCGCGTCCCACCACTTCACCTCGCTCTCGCGGCCATGGTTCACATCGTACGTGAGAGCCCCGTCGTACACGCCGCGCACCTGGCCGATCAGCTTCCGCCAACGGTCTTCAAACTCCTCGGTCGACGACATCTCGCAGCCCAGGCACAGCGCCTCGACGTGCTTCTCCTGGGCGATCGCCGCGTAGTGCAGCAGGAAGCCCTCGAACGACTGCCACCACTGGTCCCATTGCCCAGCATCGCTCACCTGGCCGAAGCGCATGAAAGGATTGTCGGCCCACGGATCGAGCTGGCCCATCACCCCGCGCCTCGTTCCGCAGCGGTCGTCGGCCGATAAAATTTGATCCACGCCCGCCACACGTCGGCGCAGTTCACCACCGGCTTGAGAATCACCTTTAGCCCGTTGGCCCGCGCCAAGTCGACGGCCTGCCGAATTTCGTCGTCGGTCGCCATCTGCGGATTCTTCTCCGCCCAGTCAAAGTGCGGCGTCTCTGAAGTCGCTTGAGTGGTGGCGAACGCAATGCACACGCAATCGGCGCCCGTGTCGGCCAGCTTCTTCATCGACGACGACGCCTCCGGCGCTGCGTACTCGCCGCGCTCGCCGGTCCATCCCCACGAATGGCCCTTCACGAAACCAAGCGACGCCTGCTCGGCCCACGCCGGGCTGGCGCCCAGCAGCGCCATGGAGACAATCGCCGTCGTCGTCGTTCGGTTAATCCTGCCGTTAGTGCACATAGCCGCCGCTCCAGTCGCATGCAATCTTCACGCCAGCCACTCTAGAGACCACCGGCGCCCAGCACCAGCAGCGCTTGCCGCGCACCAGCGGCTGGTTTGCCGCTTTTTGCCCGTGGAGTTAGGATACCTCTCCCCTCGACGCCGGTCGCCGTGCCGCGACCTTGCCTCCCTTCGCCTGCCACGAGCCCGCCGCCATGCTGGCCCTGACGATCCTCGGACAACAATTGAGCTGGCCCGACCTGGGCGTCGTGGGCCTCTTGATCCTGCTCGAAGGCGTCCTGTCGATCGACAACGCCCTGGTCCTCGGCCTCCTCGCCCGACGGCTTCCCAAGGATCAACAGAAGAAGGCCCTCACCTACGGCCTGGTCGGGGCGTTTGCCTTTCGCATCCTCGCCATCAGCGTGGCCGCGTTTCTGCTGGAATGGCCCGTCGTCAAGCTCCTGGGCGGCGGCTATCTGGCGTACATCGCCATCCGCCACCTGTTCTTCGAGACTCGCGACGCCGACGCCTCCGTCACCCTCTCCAGCGAGGGAGAACCGGTGTTGGTGGATCAAGCCTCCGGCAGAGGCGCTGACCTCGGCGGAGGAATCGACCGAGATTGAACAACGCGTGCCGCTGCCGATGATGGAAGGCATGGCCGGCGGCTCCGCCGAACGGCCGAACGCCAGGTTTTGGCCCACGGTCGTGGCGATCGAGCTGACCGACATCGCGTTCGCCGTCGACTCGATCCTCGCGGCCATCGCCCTCGTGGGCCGCAAGCCCGAAGGGCACGTCGGCATGCATCCCAAGCTGTGGGTCATCATCACCGGCGGCATCCTCGGCGTCATCCTCATGCGGTTTGCCGCCGTGGTGTTCATCAAGCTGCTGGAGCGATTCCCGCGGTTCGAGTCCGCCGCCTACATCCTGGTCGCCGTCATCGGCGGCAAGCTCCTATTGGATTGGGGCTTCAACTCCCCCGAACATCACCGCCTCGACTTCCACGACTGGCGCCACCCAGCGTTCTGGACGTTTTGGATCCTCATGCTGCTGGGGTTCCTGTCAGGTTTCTTGCCACAGCGCGGCGGGCGGCCGGCGCCAGCGCCTGGGAATCCCAACGCCGCATGATAAAATCCAAACCGCCTTCCGCATCCCCCTCCCTCGAAGGGAGGGAGCAACCGAGCACGGCCGACCCGAAGTCGGCCGAGCGCAGGGCGGTAGTCCGGCGCCACACCGAAAGGTTAGCCTCGCCCCACCGCAGCACTCGCCGCATCTCACACTCAGTTTGTCTCCACCCCTCATCTCTCACTTTTCCAGGAGCAAAATCATGCACTTCCGACTCGCCACGCTCGTGACTCCGCTATTCGTTTTGGCGTTCGTCCCCGTGGCGCTCGCCCAACCGTCCGAGGACGAGGCCAAACCCGACGCCCCCGCGGCGAGCTCCGCTTCAGCGGACCAGGCCCCCGCCGAGGCGCCCAAAACAGAAAAACCCGCCGCGCCGGCCGACCCCTCGGGCTCCTGGAAATGGGACTACACCTTTAACGACAACACCGCTGAGTTCTCGGTCAAACTTGAGTCCGACGGCAAGAAGATCGCCGGCAAGTACACCGCCTTCGGCCAAACGACTGACATCGAGGACGGCGTGCTCGACAAAGACGATCTCTCGTTCGTCTCGCGCCGCGAGTTCAACGGCCAGAAATTCGAAGTGAAGTTCAAAGGCAAGGTCGAACCCAACGACATCCGTGGCACGGTCAACGTCGACTTCAACAACGGCCCCCAAGAGTTCGAGTGGCACGCCACCCGATTCGTCGACCTGGCCGACGTCGTCGGCCAGTGGACGCTGAAGCTCGAAACGCCCAACGGCGTCATCGAGCCGCGGCTCACCATCACCCGCGACGGCGACGCCCTCAAGGGCGAGTACGAAAGCGTCTTCGGCAAGCGCGAGCCCAAGAACCTCGCGCTCAAAGACGGCGAGCTCTCCTGGGAAATCTCCGGCGACGGTCAGGGCGGCCCCTTCAAGGTCGTCTACAAAGGCCAACCCCGCGGCAACAAAATCGCCGGCACGAACGAGTTCGACTTCAACGGCAACACAGGCACGATGGAATTCACCGGCACGCGCACGCCGCCGAAGGAAGAGGGGGCCAAAGGCGATCAGGCGGCGGCGCCAAATGAACAACGCCGCCAGTCGGACGCGCAGAGGGACGACGATTAGCCGCGCCGCCCACCCGCGGACGATGCGGGCGCGGCCACACCGGATAAGTGACGGCATTGGAGTCGTACATGGCCGCGAGCAGGCAATGGTCACTACGACTCATGCTGGGGTGTCCAAAATCCTCGACTTGCGCCGGGTGCGACACTATACTGTGCACGATAAAGGCTCGGGCACATCGGCTGCAATTTTGAGCCTTCGGCAGCGCCGCGGCGGTCATTCACCTAGAGTTGCAGCTGACATGGACCCTCCGAATCGATGGGCGCCTCTTGCCGCCGCGCGCGAACATGGCGCAGGCGCGCGAATGTCTTCGAGCCCGCGCGCCCGCCAGCGTGCATCGAGGCCCGGCTGGGTCGCCGTGCTGGTCGCGTTGGCGGTGCTTGGCTCAAGCCGAGTTGGCTGCGCGGCCCTGCTCACCGACTTTGCCAACAGCTACGCGGAATACCAGTCGCAAATGGTCGCGGCCGCCGACTTCAACCGCAACCAGAAGGTCGACGGCGAAGACTGGCTAACGTGGCAACAAGGCATGGGGCGAGTCAACGAAAGCAACAACGTGCATGGCGACGCCAACCTCGACCATCTCGTCAGCACGCTTGACCTCGACCTGTGGAACGCCGAGTTTGCCAATCCCGTCTCCGCCATTCCGGATTCGGTGGCTTTCAAGCTTTACTTCGATCCCCAAGGAATCATCGACGGCCAAACCACCGTCGTCCTCGAAAGCACTACTTTCCTCGGCAATCGCTTCGCCTTGGGCAGCGGCAACGGCCTGATTGCACGCGACCCCCGCTATAACTTCAATGTGGTCGAGTCGCTCCAGATCATCGGCAGCAACCTGCGCTACGAGGCCCAAGTGAGGTTCACGCTCAAGAGCGGTTTCGATCCGCCCGAGGGCCCTGTCACTCTCTTCGGATATCAGGTGCAAGACCTGCTCACCACCGCTCCTGTCACGCTGGTGGGAACCGGCTTCCAATTCAACGGCACGGACTTCATCACCGTGCAAAATCCCGACAACTCGATCACCACGTTCAACGAGTCGCAGCTGCAGGATGTCGCAACCCCGCTGAAGACGCCGCTGGTGCTCGACGTCAACACCGTCACCGGCACGATGTTCATCCGCAATCCGGCCGAGCAGTTCGTCAACGTGACTTACTATGAGATTCTCAGCGACGCGGGATCGCTGGACGCCGCCAATTGGGTGAGCTTCGACGACGGCGAAGGCCTTCCGCCGGGGATGGGCTGGGACGAAGTGGGCGGCGCCGGCGATCACGCCTTGGCCGAATCCAATCTCACGGCGTCGTTTCAGTTCGGCGGCCAGGCGTCGGAATATCTCGGCGCCGTCTTTCGCACGACCGGCGTCACCACGCACGATCTCAGGTTCAATTACGTCTCGCCCGGCGGACGCCTGGTCTACGGCATCGTGAATTACAACGCCACCAGCCTGGTCGCCGTGCCTGAGCCATTGGGGAGACTGATATTCTTGATCGGCGCGCCGGCGCCGTCAGCCATCGGCGCCGCCGCTGCTACTGAACGATCGCAACTTCCATGAACACGATTGACGCATCCCGACCGCCGTTTCTTGGCGCACCTGGCGCTCGTGGCGTCGCAGCCGCCGCCGCCGCCTTTGGGCACCGCACGCTGCATCGGCAAGAATCTTCGCCGAAGAATTCTTAATCAGCCCGCCTGAAGTCGGCGTTTACACCAACTCGGGCACGCCCATCACTTCACTCGGTGGGTTTGCCGGGGATTCATCGGTCGGAGGAATTGCCCTGTCGGGAACCAACGTTTTTCTTGGCGACTTTGCCGCTGGGACGATCCACAAATTCACAATCGATGGAAATTTCGTGGATGATTATCCCAGCGGCGCCACGCACATCGTCAACCTCGCCGCCTCCGAAACCCATCTCTTTGTCATGTTTGAATCCGGCGTCGTCGGCAAATACACTTTAAACGGCGTCCCGGTGAATCCCGCATTTATCACCGGACTCCAGATCGGCGAAACCGGCATCGCCGTGTCCGGATCGAGATTGCTTCTTGCCAATTCCGGCGTCGTCGCCGAATACGACGCTGGCACGGGAGCGCTGGTGAACCCGTCGCTGGTCACCCCAAGTCTTCTTGCCCCGATTTCTTCCATTTCTGTGTCAGGAGGACATTTATTCTGTAGCACCTTTATTAATGGAACGATTGCCGAATATGACGCCGTGACGGGCGACGCAATCAATGAGGCGTTGATCACGGGGTTGGGCTTGCCCTTTACCGTCGCGGCGTCAGGCCCGCGTCTGCTCTTTCAGCATGACAACGTGATTGGCCAGTACGATCTGCAGTCCGACCATCTGATTGACTCCGCGAAGATCACCAGCGCCTTAATTAGCCTTACTAATTTCGCTGCCACGCCGTACGGCGACCTGGACGAAGACAACGATCTCGACGACCAGGATTACCTGACGCTGGCGGCGCACCTGCACACCGACGTCTCGGCCATGACCCTCGACCAGGCCGCGGCGCTGGGCGACCTGACCGGCGACAAGAAAATCGACGGCGACGACTTCGCCGACTTTCGCCTCTCCTACGAAGACATCCACGGACCCGGCTCGTTCGTGGCTTTGCTGACCGCGCTGCCCGAACCCGCCGCATGGCGCCTGGCATTTCTCGCCCTCACGTGCCTCACCGCCGCGCGAACCCGTCGATAGCGACCGCTCCGCCGCCCAACAGCTTTTTTCAAGCGGAGGCGTCAAACGGGTGTTGTGCGCTTCAGCGCGAAAACATTCCTCAAACTTACGTGCTGAAAATGGCCGCGCACCCTGCTAGGCCGAATCAAAGCTGGCAGGAACCATTTCCGAATCAGACGGGCTCAAGAAGGCCGCCAATACGGGACTCACGCCCGCAATTCGGTCAGCAAGGCCGCGTCACGCACGACGCGGACGCCATGCTCGGCGCATAACGATGTAACGACCGGGTCGAGCAAGTGCCGGTCAAGCGTGCAAAGCACATCTGCCTTCCCTGCGATGGCGGTCATCACTATGGGGTTGTCCTTGGGATCTCGCGGCACGGCCACGGGCATCCCCTCCGGCAGCGGCACGACGAGCCCGAGCTTATAGAGGCGGGACACGAGCCGGCGAATGCGCGCGTCGCTCAGCCCGTGAAACGCGCGAATCCGTGGGCGACGCAGCACATCGTAGAGTTCCGCAAAAACGGGATGCGACGTGACCAGCAAATGCTCGCGGGCGATCAGTCGAAGCAGCTCCGCCGCCGCGCCGTCCGGATTCAGAATGGTCCGCACCAAAACATTTGTATCGCACATGATCCGCATGGCTTACTTGCCGTAGCGGACTTCGTCGCAGGCGTCGTCGATCGTCTGTTCAATCGCCTCCTGCGAAACGCCAGATTGGCGGACGTTGTGGTGTGCTTCCGCAATGATCTCCTCAAGCTCGCTCCATGCCTCATCGCGTACCGCCTGAGCGGGCTCGACCGCCGCGTCCAGAGCGACAATGTAGAGCTGCTGATCGTCCCGTAGAGCGCGGCCGATGATCGCCTCCACCGCCGAACGCTCGGAAAGCGGCAAGTCGCCGACGTTATGAAAGGCCCCGTCCATGTCGGCATTATACCACTTCGGAAATCCGCCGGGGCCAGCAGTTAGCCGCTACGTACCGGCACGAGTTGGCCGCCGAAGGAGAATAGTCGTCAGAACGCCAGGAACGTATCCCGAGCCCGCGAACGTCGCGATTTCGCGCCATTTCCAGCCAACTTCCTGCTTTGCGTTATCTCCACGTCTCTGCGCCTCGGCGAGAAACTATTCCTCAAATATTGTGAGACTTCTCGCTGATCCCGACAGGTAGTGAATGCAAGTCGCTCAGGCAGATGACTTTAAGTTGGCTTTCGGCGTTTCCAATGTCGTCGTAACTGATGTGATGCCGTTGGCGGTGGAGTCACGGCTGCGTGGGGAGAAAAATCCCCACTGCTAGCTCGCCGACCGGCTGTCGGCTTCAGCGAGAAGTCTCAATATTGTTGCTGAAAATGGCCGCGCACCCTGCTACCGTGAATGTCGCGATGCGTTCTTTGGCAACTGAATAAGGGCTGTCGGCTGTCAGCTCTCGGCTGTCGGCCAGAGGGACAATGGCGCGCAGCCTGGCGAGTCGCGAGCGTTAGCGACCGGAGTGCGCCGGTCCGCCACGGCCAGTTTTGGCGTGCCAAAACCTCCGGGGCCGCGGCGCAAACGCCGCGAGTTTTGGAGCGGCCTCTCGACCGCAGGTCCGACGTTTGTCGACTTGAGCCGCATCCCCGCCGCGCAAAACCCAGCGAGGTTTTGGAGTTAAAAACTGGGACCCCCGCGCTCCGCCAATTCCAAAACCCTGCGTAGCCGAGTCTCTGCGAGGCTCAAATCCCGCGGCGCCATGCGATCGCGGGACGGTTGGGCCGTCGGCGCCCGCGGGTGGCATTTTGGACGCAACCCTCGGGCAGACAACCATCTCGGGCGACGGCGCCAGCAGTCCGGCTGGGCCGATTATTCCAGTTTTTTCCTAGACTCCGGATGCGCCGGGGGTAAAATTAGGAGGCTAGAGAAGGCTAGATTCCTCCCCGGCGTTCATGCGCAGATCAAGCACGACGCACTACAGAAAAAGATCGCGGTCTTTGTCCACGCGCTCCTAACTTGAGGCGCCGCAGTTTCTCCCCCAAGGACTGTGACGCCAGAGAGCGGTTCGCGCGGCGAGCGCACGCCTGACACGGCACTTTCTTTGATCGCGCGTAGCTTGGACTCGGGGTTAGCGAGTCTTGTTACTGAGTGTTCGGTCCTTCCGGTAGAGTGCCGACGCTTGGCGGTCGGGAGTGCAGACACTTGGTTTTTGTCGAGTGCTGACACTCGGTGCGGTGCGTCATTTGGTAGTCAAGGCTTAGCGCTGCTGACCTAAGGGAGTTGTCGTCGATCGCGCGCCTCGTTCGCTTTGCGCCTAGGCTCGTGGCTTGGGCCCTTGGCGATTGCAGTGAAGCGCATCGTCGGTCTTCCTGGAGCCCACGCCGGGCGCCATGCAGCGGATGGCAAGAACTGCCGATCGCGGAGGTCGTATGCGTCAGCGAAAATTGGGCGACGCCCCGCGTTTTTTTCGCAGTTGTAATCTTTTACCAAATGGCCGCGAGGCCATAACTTGGGGACAAGCGGTGTTAAGATTAGTTGTCTCGGCCGTATACAGCTCGATGGGCTTTTCGTTCGCCCTCAGCCGCCGTTATCTCACGGCATTCGCTACTGGCCGAAGAGCGTACGCGACTCTCGACAACTATTCGAACACTCAAAGCGTCCCTCGCGGCGCGGCGCTCACCGTCCAAGCGTCTCCGCGGTTCTCTGGCCAGAGAGTTCCTTGCAGGTAACCAACTAAAATCACAGTGCTCCAGGAGCGATAGCCTTGTACGACACGTTGCTCGATCACGACCTTGACGATGAAGTAGTTGTCGCCGACGGCGACGTCGAGATCGAGGCCAAGGGCCTCGACGACGAAATCGAAGACGGCGACGATCTGTCGCTCGAACTTCCCGAGGATGGGAAAGAAGAAATAGCGGCGTCGTTGGACTTCGACGAAGACGTCGCCGACGTAGAGTCCTGGTCCGACGACCCGGTGCGCATGTACCTGACGCAGATGGGCGAAATCCCGCTCTTGACGCGGCAGCAGGAAATCAACCTTGCCCGCCGGATCGAGACCACCCGCACGGCCTTCCGCCGCCGGCTGCTGGCGTGCGACTACGTCATTCGCGCGGCGTACAAGGTGCTCAAGCGGGTTCATCGCGGCGAATTGCCGTTCGACCGCACCGTGCAGGTCTCGGTGACCGATCGGCTGGAAAAGGAGCAGATCCTCGGCCGCCTGCCTCACAATCTGGAGACGCTCGAGACGCTGCTGGAGCGCAACGCCGAAGATTACCGCATCGCATCGAGCAAAAACGAGAAGCCGCAGCGCCGCAAGGCCGCGTGGCTCAATCTGGCCAAGCGCCGCCGGCGAGCCGTGATGCTCGTCGAGGAGCTGGGTCTGCGCACTCAGCGCATCGAGGCGATGATCCCCCCGCTGGAAGGCTTTAGCCGGCGGGTGGACGAGCTGAAGTGTCAGCTCGAACAGATGCGCAAGGATCGCCGCGGGGCGGCCGAGCGGAAGCCGCTGATGATCGAGTACCGTAACATCCTCCGTGTCACGCAGGAGACGCCCACCAGCCTTCGCAATCGCGTGCAACTACCTCAAGGAGGTGTACTCGAAGCTACCAGCGGGCCAAGCGCGGCCTGAGCGAGGGCAACCTGCGGCTGGTCGTGTCGATCGCCAAGAAGTACCGCAACCGCGGGCTGAGCTTCCTCGATCTCATTCAGGAAGGCAACGCCGGCCTGATGCGGGCCGTGGATAAGTTCGAGTATCGCCGCGGCTTCAAGTTCTGCACGTACGCCACCTGGTGGATTCGCCAGGCGATCACCCGCGCCGTGGCCGACCAGAGCCGCACGATCCGCATTCCGGTGCACATGGTCGAAACGATGAGCCGCGTGCGGAACGTGTCGCGGTCGCTGCTCCAGCGACTCGGCCGCGAGCCGACGATCGAGGAGACGGCCAAGGCGGCCGGCTGCTCGGTGGACGAAGCCCGCCGCGTGCTGGCGATGAGCCGCTACCCGATCAGCCTCGACCGACCGGTGGGCAACAGCGAGGACAGCCACTTCGGCGACCTGCTGCCCGACTCGGGCGCCGAGAGCCCGGCGATCGGCGCCGCTCAGGAGATGCTCCGCACGCGGATCTCGAAGGTCCTCAAGACCCTCAGCTACCGCGAGCGGGAGATCATCAAGCTCCGCTACGGCCTGGGCGACGGCTACAGCTACACGCTCGAAGAAGTCGGCCACATTTTCAAGGTCACCCGCGAGCGCATCCGCCAGATCGAAGCCAAGGCCGTGCGCAAGCTGCAGCAGCCCAGCCGCAGCCAGGAGTTGTCAGGGTTTCTCGACTGAAACTGCGTTGCGATCGCGCGGCGTTAGGTGTAGTAATTCAGGCTCGACGGATTTCCGTCGAGCCTTTTTATTGGTTTCAGGAGTCCTCTTTTGGATCTGCCGTCGACCCCACCCGTCGACTATTCTCAACCCGCGCCGTATGCGGACGCCAAAGCGCTCCCCAAACCGCGTCGTCGGCTGCTGAGGACCTTGCTGCGAATGGCGCGGCCGGTCCGCCGCTTTGCGCCGCGGATTCCGTTCGACCCGGCCCACGACGCGCCCGACCCCGCCGCCGCCGCCCAGTGGGGCGAGCAGATGATCGTGGAGGACATCGTCTCGGTGCTGCACCGCGACGGCACGGCCTCGGCCTTGCGGCACATCATCACCCAGGTGCACGGCGCCGAGCACTTGGCGGGATGGGACGAGGTAGTCCGCACGTACGACTCCCGGCGCGAGCTTCACCGAATCGTGAAGGCCAAGCTGTACTTCCCGGACGGCACGTCTCGCAATGCCGAGAAGAAGCGGTTCGTGGTTTCGGCGCCGGCGGTCGCGCCAATACGCATGGGCGAAGCCTGCTGGTGCGCTACTACCCGTTGCGTCCCGGCGTCATTCTGGAGCTCGAGGAGCTCTACGATGAATTTCGCCTCGGCGACATGGGGCCCGCGATTGCGAACCATTTTTTTCTGCGCACCGGGCCGCCTTGCTTGCACCGCCGGTTTACCGTGGCCGTGGCCCGGCCGTTCCAGCTCGATTTCCGCATGCATCATACGAGCGCAGCGCCGGTGGAACGGCAGATGAAGGACTACCGCGTGTGCACCTGGGAGGTCCGCAACGCGGAGGCTGTGGAGTTCGACGAGTGGACGCCGCCGATGCGTGACTTCGCGCCGTGGATCGACGTGAGCACGGCCGGCGCGTGGGCCCCCTTCGCCCGCAAGCTGCGCGAGGAGCTGGAGCCTTGGTCGCGCGTGGGTCAGGACGTCGAGGCGCTCGCCCGGGACTTGTCGACCAACAAGTCCACGCCGCTGGAAAAGGCCTCCGCCGCCTACACCTACGTGGCCCGCACGGTCCGCTATGGCCGACCGCCCACCGAGGCGCTGTCTCGCAATAGCCGGGCAGCCGCCCAAATGTTTCAGGATCTCCGCGGCGACTGCAAAGACAAGTCGGCCCTCTTGGTGCAACTGTTGCGGGCGATGGATATGAACGCCCAGGTGGCCGCGGTGATGACCGCCGAGAGCGGCCGCACGCCGTTTCTTCCTTCGGCGCGTTTCAACCATGCGCTGGTGAAATTGGTAATTGACGACAAGGTGTACTGGCTGGATGCTGCGAACGGTCCGTTTGCCTTCGCCGAACTACCGCCCACCGATCAGGGCATCCTGGCAATGGTGCTCGACCGCGACGCCTTTCACTTCGACCTGATCGCCCCGGTCGCGGCGGAGGCGCCCCACGAGTCGCGGCAGTGCGTCGGGCGGCTGGCCGAAGACGGCAGCTACGAGTTCGATCTCAATGCACAGCTTGCAGGCGAAAGCGGCGCCAGACTCCGCTTGCAGCTCTCGGATCGCACGGACGAGCACCGCCTGGAGGCGCTACAAACCTGGCTGGGCAACGACTACCCCGGCGCCGTCAGCAGTGAGTTTCGCTACGAATCTGTCGACGACCTGTCCAAGAGCTTTACCTACGCGTGCCGGGCCAGGCTCGAGCGCGTCGCCCGGCCTATCAAGGACCTGCTGTTGTTTCGCATTCCATGGTCGGGGGTCGTGTCGATGGCGGGGCCGATGACGGCGGCCGTGCGGCGGCAGCCGCTGGCCCTGCCGCCGTCGCATCATGTGTCTGAGCGGCATGCGATCGAGTTGCCCAACGGGGTGACGCCGTATGCAATCCCCGACCCCGCCGCCGCCGCGTGCGAGTGGGGCAACTACTCTTGCTGCACGACCGCCGAGGGCCCACGCCTTGTCTGCAAGCGTCAGCTCCAACTGTTCGGCAACGTCGTGCCTGCGGAGCGGTTTGGCGAATTTCAGCAGTTCTGGCGGCAGGCTAGCTGGGCCGATGCGGGGCAGGTCGTGCTTCGCAAAGCGTAGATTGCGGCGAGCCGCCAAAGATGCGGCGTTGGTTTGACAAGGCGCGAAGGGCGCGTTACACTCTCGCCGCAGTTTGGATCACGTGCGTTGGTGGTCGGCCGTGGCGAGCGTTGCCCGGCCGACGAACAGGGAACTCCGGTACAACTCCGGGACGGCCCCGCCGCTGTGACCAGGCGCTGACGATCGGACAATTCTCACGCCATTGCCTCTGGAGCCCGCCCTGCTGAAGCGGGGCTCGCCTGGGAGCGAGAAGGCGCGGTTCGATCGAGCCTGGGAGTCAGAAGACCTACCATCGCACACACGGGCAATCGGCCGCACGCGAGGGACGGGCCGGTAGCAAAGAGAATCGTTGACCGCCACTGAGCGTTTGGCTTGCGCCGTCAAAAGTGCCTGATCGCGCTGGTGAGGACATGCTTGGCGGCTACAGCAGTCGACGGTTCGGTCAGGCGTTGGACCATGGGTCGCCCGGGACGCCACAATCGTGTGGGCATGGTGCGCTTGCAAGTGCACGACAGCTGGAAGCTGCTGGCTAAGGCTACCCCGGCGCGCTGGGGTGGGTTTTCGCTCGTCGAAATGCTGGTCGTTGTGTCGATCATTGCATCGCTGGCGGGGCTGTTGCTCCCGGCGGTACAGCGGGCCCGCGAATCGGCCCGGCAGGTGCAGTGCCTGAATCACCTATATCAACTCGGCGTCGCGCTGCACAACTATCAAGAGGCGCGGGACGCTGCCAGTCGGGTGCGTCGACAAGCGCGTCCCTCGCACCAATCCAGCGGGACGGCAATTGGCCTGGTCGGCGACGATCTTGCCACAGATTGATGAGCCGGGCCTCGCTCAAGACATTGACATGTCGTCAGCCTATGACAGCGCTCGCAACCGGGCCGCGGCGGGCACCGTTGTGACTGTGTACCTCTGCCCAAGCACGGTGCGCACGGCGCCCGGTCGCGACGGATCGCTCGTCGCCCGCCCTGATGGCCCCGGGCCAACTAACCCGCCGTATCTCGCAGCTGCCATCGACTACGGCGGCAACTATGGCGCCGGACAGGTTTCGCCCTCGGCCAACGGCGTGCTGCTCTACGACCGGGCCGTGAGAATCGCGGAAGTGACCGACGGCGCGTCGCGGACGATTGCCGTGCTGGAGGACTCCGGTCGCGGCTGGCCGATGAATGGCGAGTGGATCAACGGCGAGAACATCTTCGACGTCGGCAATCCGATCAACTCGCAGCAGGACAACGAAGTGTGGAGCGACCATCCCGGCGGCGCCATGACGTTGTGGTGCGACGGGCATGCGGCCCTTCTAAGCGACACGATCGACGTCAATGTGCTGCGCACAGCCTGCACCGCGCGGGCGAGGAATTGATGCATGGCGACAACTGACCTCTTCCACCAGGAGCGAGCAATGAACATGGTCCACAATTTTCGCCCATTGCCCATGACTGTGTGCGCGTTGGTCGCCGCCCTGAGCCTGGCGGTCTCGACGGCAATTGCCGTACCGAGCGGCTACGTCCAGCAGATGATCCCGACGGAAGCGCCGCCGGTAGCGATGGCCTTTGACGCAGACGGGTTGCTGTATGTGCTCTCAGGCGCCGGATTTGGCGACAACGCGGCGACGATGCAAGTCTTCGCCAGCGACGGTTCAATGGAAACCAGCTTTCCTGTCGTCGGCGAAGACGCCGAAAGTTTTTTTGTCGGCGGAATGGCTTATGATTCAATGGGCGATCGGCTGCTGGTCACGGATAACGCCGCGAATGGCCAGGTTTACGCCGTGGGCAAATCCGGCGGCCAGACCACCGTCGCGTCCGACGTGCCCGCGGTGGCAGGTATTGTCGTTCGCGGCGGGGGCGAGATTCTGGTTTCGACTGCACCGGGGTCAGGTAACGGCGTAGTTTACGAGGTCGATAGGACGACTGGCGCCAAGACGCCGAAAATGCCTGGGCTCGACTATGGGGCAGGTCTGGCTTTCGACGGCGACGATTTGATCGTACAAGATTCTCGCTCGACAGATTTTCGGGGACGGTTGCAACGCGTATTTGTCGCCTCGGATCCGGCGGGTCTGCAGTTTGGCGCTCCCAGCGAGATTCTTAGCGGCATGTCCTCGTCCTACGGAATCGTCCTTGACGCCGATGGCGACATATTCACGACGGGCGTGGGCGGCATATTCAATGTGGGTGGGACTCCCCCTGTCGAGTCACTGTTCTACAACAATGGCGGCGGCACAAATCAATTCGCGACTGGCATCGCGTTTTTCCCAGGGACGGCAGCGTTTGAACCATTTGCAGGTTCCGAAGGCGGCGTGCTTGCAATGACGACCGACGCCAGCTTTGGAAACGAGGACGAGTTTGTCACGCTGTTCACGCCGGCGCTCGCCGAGGACTTTAACGCGGATGGAATGGTCGACGGGGCGGACTTGTCAAACTGGAGCGCGCAATTCGGCAGCCAAGCCGCGCTGCGCGAGCAGGGCGACGCCGATGGCGATCACAAGGTCGACGGCGCGGATTTTCTCCGCTGGCAGCAGGCGTCGGGCGCTACGACCCTGCTTCCGGGGCTCGCGGCTCAAGCCCGCAGTGCAGGAACGACGCTTGCCGTTCCGGAAGCGACTACCCGCGTACTGCTGACGATTGGATGGATCGGGGCGCTCGCGGCCGCGCGGAGCAGTAATCTCGCGTGCCGCTGACTGATTATCGCCAACTTCACCCCGTCCGGCAAGAAACCGGTTTGGGGCGCCGATTGCATGTTGAGCCTGTTCTCGGTCGCTCGACGCCGCCGTCAATATGACACCGGTCCCGAAACCGATCTGCTGGTAGCTGCTGGCAACCAACGTGATCATTTTGCTTGGCAAATCCGCAGCGGCCGTTAACGTGAAGGAAGCTTCTGGAGGGAAGCGTGGGGGTGGTAAGCCGGAACCGTTCGGTCGTCAGCGTTCAGCGAACATCTTTGGTTACTCGCATCGTTGAGAACTGGCTTAAAACCGACGACGGACAGCTCTGCCGGCGCATGACAAATCGCTCGCGAGATGGTTCAATCGGGAGGACACCTAGGATTTAGGTTCTGAACCATCTCGCGGGCGTGCTTTTTCTTGATTCACGACGGCCGACCATCTTCGGACGCGGTGCGCATACACAACGCCAAGGCGTGGGATGCGCTCGCGCGACAAGGGGCGCCGCTGGCGCAGCCTGCCAGCGACGACGATTGTCGTGAGCCGCTGGCCGTGCTCGACGCGGCGGGATGGCTGGGCGACGTGCGCGGACAGCGAATTCTTTGCCTCGCGGCGGGCGGAGGTCGCCATAGCGCGCCTGTATGCGGCCGCCGGAGCCGCAGTGACCGTCGTCGACATCAGCGCCGAGATGCTTGCGCTCGATCGAGCCGTGGCTCGTGAGCGTGGGTTCGACGTGCGGCTGATCGAGACGTCGATGGACGACCTGTCGATGTTCTCCGCCGGGGAGTTCGACTCCGTGGTACAGCCGGTGAGCACCTGTTATGTGCCCGACGTGCAGCCGGTGTTCCGCGAAGTGGCCCGGGTGACGCGGCCCGGCGGCGTGTTTATCAGCCAGCACAAGTCGCCCGTCAGCCTGCAAACGGAACTGCGGCCAAGTGCGGGCGGCGGCGAGGGGTACGCGATTGTCGAGCGCTACTACCGGACCGGTCCGCTGCCGGCGGCGACGGAGCCGAGTGCGCTACGCGAGCGGGGCACGCTGGAATTTCTTCATCGCTGGGAGGAGCTTGTCGGCGGGATGTGCCGATCCGGGTTTGTCATTGAAGATTTCCTGGAGCCGCTCCACGCTAAGATGCAGGCGGAGGCGGGGTCATTTGGGCATCGGGCCCAGTATGTGGCGCCCTATGTGCGAATCAAGGCGCGACGAATGGGAGTGCCGTCAACCCGAACGGCGCCGCTCATCGTCTGACCCGGCGTCGTAGATCTTCAGCTCAGCGCTGGGGGAGTCTGCGACGTGGGCGGCGAGCGCCCTGTTTGCGCGTCGAGTCGTTGAACCAAGATCCAGAGTCCAACGACAACGTAAGCTTTGATCAACGACATGTAATCGCTGGGCGCGTCCAGTCGAGAGATCAGGACGGCCATCACCGTTGCGGCGACCATACAGATGGCGACGCTTGCCAGGTCGCTCGAGGGACGGCGCAGGAAGAGCGTCATCATTAAACCGGCGAGGGCCGATGTGCCCACAAGTACCTGCCAATTGCTGTCGGGGTAGCTCAAGTGGCGAAATGCGGCGGCCGGCACGACCGTGGCGCCAACCGCTACGAGGATCATCCAGCCAAAAACCTCGGCCAGCGAGAATTGCCAGCGGGGCGACGCAATGGGCTGTCGGCCCGTCAGATGCGCGACGAGCAGCCAGCACCAGCAACTGACGGCGGTCGCAACGCCCAACACGATGATGGACCCCAGCACAAATCTCCAAGTCCCGAGTGCATCCGCGCCCATGAGATAATCGGGGGTTGCCGAGGCGACGATGACCGCCGTAAAAAGGCCTGCTCTTGCCAAGCGGTGAGCGTGCCCCAACGCCAACCATCCGCCGGCAATGAAGACTTGCGCCGCAATCAGGTCAGCGTACCAATCGAGCCGAAAATCGGTGGCGATTGCCAAGACGTTCAGGCACGCCAAGGCGATCAGGAATAGCCAAGTAAGCGGACGCTGGCGAAAGGCAGGCATACTTTCACGATACCACCGCGCACCAGGACGCGACGTTGAAAAAACTCCCATTTCCGAGGACAATGGTTGGTTCGGGACAAATGTGCCGAGCGAAGCGGGCGTCCGGCGGACATCCGGCTAGATTCTTCGGCGAACATCTGAATAACCGCGGGTCCTTCGCTGCTGAGATGCCATGTCGACCCATACGCAACAGGATGTATGCTGCCTGATGGGCGACCCCGTGGCGGGCAATCCCACGCAGTACATGCTCGAGAAGGCCTTCGCGGTGGCCGACCTTGACTGGCGTTTCCTCACCTTTGAGGTGCCGGCGCAAGACTTTGAGGCGGCATTGCGCGGCGCGCATTTTCAATTTCCACGGCGTCATGCTGTCTTCCCCTCACCGCGGGCAAGTGCATCGACTGCTGGAGTTGACGACCGACGCCGCGCGGCTTAGCGGTCAGGTGAACTGCATCGAACGCCGCGGCAAGGACCTCAAAGGGCACAACACCGAGGGTCTGGCGCTGCGGAGGCTCGTCGAGGGATCCGTGCCGCTCAAGGGCGTTGCGGCGACAATTCTGGGTTCGGGCCGCCTCGCTAAGTCGGTGGTCGCCGAACTGGCGCTGGCCGGCGCCGCGGTCATCGAGATTGCGTGCCTGGAGCCGGCTCAATTGACGACATTGATCCAAACGCTGCACGCCGAACCGGCCACCGCCGCGACAGAAATTCGCGTGACGCCCTGGCCAGCAGCCGGCTGGGCGCCGACGGCGGCCAATTGTCGACTGCTGATGAATGCGACGCCGGTTGGGCGGCAGGACATCGACGCGCGGTTGCCCGTCGACATGGACCGCTTGTCGACCGACATGTTTGTGGTCGATGCGGTGTACAATCCGCCGGGAACGCGGCTGATTCGCGAGGTGCGCAAACGCGGGTTGAAAACGGTCGACGGCGTGGCCTTGCTGGTGGAGCAGGCGGCGATCGCGTTTGAGATCTGGACCGGACGCAAGCCGGACCGCGACGCGATGCGCGAAGCGGTCGAGGAATTCCTGGTGCTGTGAGCGCGCGGGGCCTCTTCATTGCCGGCACGAGCACCGAAGTCGGCAAGACGCACATCGGCGCCATGATCGCGCGGGCGCTTGTCGGCGCTGGACGCCGGGTGGGCGTTTACAAGCCGGCGGCGAGCGGTTGCCGTCGCGATGGCGACGACTTCATCGCCGACGACGCCGTTGTGCTCTGGGAAGCGGCCGGCCAGCCTGCGGACTTGGAGCGGGTCTGTCCGCAACGATTCCTGGCGCCGGTGGCGCCGCCTCGCGCGGCGATCCTGGAAGGACGGCAGGTCGACCGAGGCCTGCTCCGGTCTGGGTTGGACTTCTGGTTGCAGACGAACGATATCGTGCTGGTAGAGGGCGCCGGCGGACTGATGTCGCCGTTGAGCGAAGCGGATTACAGTGTGGACCTCGCGGCAGAGTTTGGATTTCCGCTGGTGATTGTCGCGGCGAACCAACTTGGCGTCATCAATGCGACGTTACAGACGCTAATCACGGCCCATTCGCGGGCGCCGGGGCTGCCGATTGCTGGAGTGGTGCTGAACCAAGTCATGCCAGGGGGACAGGACGCCAGCTTGCCGTCGAATGCGGAGGAAATTGTGACGCGAGGCGATGCGCCACTGTTGGCGACGGTGGGATATGGCGAAACGGCGTTCCGCGAACTCGTCGATTGGTTTGCGCTGGCTAAGCAGTAAACCGACGCCATCGGGGGTTAGCCGCGACGCGGTAGCGGAGCGCTCCGCTGCGGCGGACCTTCGCGTCGCGGCTAAACTCGGAATGCCACGGCTGCGGACTCGCGTCATGCCGTGACGGCTTCGGCCAACTGCGGCATCCGCGACTCCGCCAGTTGCGTGTCGATCGACAGTTGCATCGTCACGCTCCAGCGACCATCGGCGTCGGGGATGACGATCCAGTGCGGCAGCACGGCCACCGACTGGTGGACCAGCTCGAAGCCGCCTTCCGATTGGCTGACGGTGTCGATCGGATAGGTCCAGAGCGATGCTGGCTGGTCGAACCGCAGGGTGACGTCGATGCCCAGCCACTCGTCGACCAGGCCCAATTGCGTGACGCCGTTCAGGTCGAGCTGGTGGCCGAGCTGGCCGAGCCGTTGGCCTTGGCTGCCGGTGAAGTAGCGGTCGTCGGCGCCGGCCGGCAGGCCGGCGAAGTTGAACTCCGGCGCCAAGTGCAGGCCGATGTCGGCCGGCACGTTTTCGAGCAGGTAGGCGATCTCCAGCGTCGCTTCCTCGGCGTTGAGCGTGAGGCCCTTGGTGATTCGCACTGAACGGCCAAGGACCCGACCCTCGCGGGTGAGCATGACCTGCACGCGGCCTTCGCTGCGGCGGAGCTTGGCTTCGTACGGACTGTGGACGAAGTCGCCCTGCTCCTCGGCCCGGCCAGCGGCGACTTCGGCGGGATCGACGCCCGCGGCGAAGAAGTGGTCGACCAGGCTATTGCGCGGCCAGCGGTCGTAGCCCAGCCGCTGGTCGAGACCCTCCTGCTTGAAAATCACGCGCTCGTGGATGCTGGCGGCGCCATTGTCCCCCGCGGCCGACGGACCGCGGAGCACGTTGCGATGATAGGCCTCGGGCCGGCGGGCGAGCGTGGCCAGCAGGTTGTGGCAGATGGCCTTGGCGTCGAGCTCGTACAGCTGGCCGCCCTCGTTGGGGGCGATGAGCGCCAGCAGGCGGTTGTTTGCCAGGCGCACTTCCTGCCGGCCGTCGAAGTTGTAGTCGGCGGCTGTCAGCTCGACCCACGACTGCTGATCCGGCTGCCAGGAGCGGTTGTCGTACTGGTCCAGCAGGTTGTCGGCGGCGATCAGATGCTGGTAGACGGCGTTGCGCAAGTGCGGCAGATAGATGCCGCCGAAGGCGCCGTGCCAGTAGCTGCAGTTGCACTGGCCGCGGTAGAGCTCCAGCCGCGCCTGGTCGATCAGCTCGCCCTTGGCGCCGCCTTCGACCGCTTCTTGCAGCCGCCGGCTGACCATCTGCATGCGGGCGTACATTTCGTTGGTTTCGGGATACTTCACCTTGAAGTTTCGCCAGAAGCCGCCGCGCACGAACGGCTTGATGAGATCCCACTGGCCGTCGTGCTCCAACTCGTGCCGCGCGTCTTCGTACTGATTGATGCGGGCGGCCGGCAGGGCCCACTCGGTCATCTCGCGGTAGCTGCCCTCGGGCAGGTAGAGCTTGCCCAAGCGGCGGCACGGCGTCGATCGCCTCGCTCGGCGTGACCACCTTCAGCCAATCGCCGTTGGCCAACAGCGCGTCGAAGAACTGCGCGAGCCAGCCGTGGTCGTAAACGTGCTCTTTCGTGCCCGGCCAGGTGCCGAACTTTTCGCCGTCGTCGCCGAACACCATGACCGTGCCGGGGCGGCGATCGGCCACGCTGCGCAGGTAGTCGATCGTCGCTTGCGCGCCCTGGAACGGAATCAGGTAGCGCAGCCGCTCGCTGCCGGGGAAGACGCGGAGCATATTGCCGTCGTCCTCGGTGACGTAGTAGCCGTCGAGTTGCTCCTCGCCGAGGCCGGCATTCTTGAAGTGGAAGTCGTCCAGTACCGTGTACTCGATCCCGGCGTCGGCCAGGTCGCTGGTGAGCGACTGCTCCCACACGCGCTCGGGCATCCACATGCCGCGCACCTGGGCGCCGAGGCGCTGCTCGAGCCATTGGGTGTAGCTGGTGATCTGTCCGACGCGGTCGCGTGAGGGAATCATCGTGAGGATCGGCTCGAAAAACGCTCCGCCGACGATCTCGATCCGCCCCAGGGCCACGAGGGCGCCGAGCCGGTCGATATATTCCGGATGCCGGGCGTCGAGCCACTCCATGAGCGAGCCGCTGGTGTGCAGGGCGATTCGCAGTCCCTCGTACTTCTCGAAGACGTCCAAAAACGGCAGGTAGCTGTCCTGGTACGCCTGCTCGAAGACGCCGTCGAAGTTGCCGACGGGCTGATGGTTGTGCAGGACCAGAACGAGTCGGAGCGGGTGAGTCATGTGTCGCTACGTAGGCTGGCACGGCCCGCTGAAGCGGGCCTCGCCTTTCGGGGGGGCCGTGGCGGTCAGGAGAATTCTTCTATATTTGCCGGTTTGGCGAGAAAGGTCGAGGCGAAGCAGTCCAAGCGGCGTCGAATTGGCGCGATTTGCAGGACAGGCGCCGTACTAACTGGTACAGGCGCCAGCGACGCCTGCAATCGCTCCAGTTTACTGAATCGGCCCGTTTTCGCACGGTCATTTACGCCAATCGGGAGTTTCTCAAGCTGTTGTCTCGGCGCCGCGATGGATTTGGCGGATTGCTCGGCTTGCTCGGGCACGCCGGACGCCTGAGCATGTGTTAGCGGCAGCGTCTCACTGCCGGCTAACGGGCTGGAGCGAGACGGCGGAATGGACGCATTACGCAGGTTGCGAGCGGCGTGCTCCGGCGACAGGGGGTTGATAAACGCCCCAGCGCCGATCTCCAGGCCAGCGAGGTTTGTGAACCGCGGAACCAACTCCCAATGCCAGTGGTAGGCTTCGCCGCGGGACTGGTCAAAGGGACTGGTGTGCAGGATTAGGTTGTAGGCCGCCGGCGGCGACTGGGCGTGCAGCCGGCGGAGTACGTCCTGAAGGATCCCCGCCAATTCACGAGCTCCGGCGTCCGTTAGCTCGTCGAAGCGTGAAGCATGGCCCTCGGGCAGGATCCAGGTTTCGTAGGGCTGCCTTCCGGCATAGGCCGAGAAGGCGACAAACCCTTCGCGACGGGTGACTAGGCGCTCACTCGCGCCTGCCTCCGAACTGATTAAATCGCAAAAGATACACCGGGCATGCGCGGCAAAGTAACGATCTGCGCCATCAAGCTCCGCCTGCACGACGTCGGGCACGTAGGGCAGCGCCACCAATTGGCTATGGACGTGCTCCAGCGAGGCGCCCGCCGCGTAACCGGAGTTCTTGAATATCAGACCATGCTTGAGCCGCGGATCGGCGGCCCAATGGCGCAGGCGGTCGCGATAAACCCGGATGACAGTCGCCAGCCGATCCGCCTCGAGCTCGGTCACATCGAGCACGTGACGCGGCGATTCGATAATCACCTCGTGGGCGCCCACCGCGGCCGTGGAGCACGAGGGCGACGCGCCGACGGCTGCTAATACTGGCCGGATACTTATTGGGAACGACGCGGACCTGCCACTGGCCGGCGCCGTCAAGTTCGACGGCCGACGCCGTCGGAGTGGCAGCCTCGTGGCCGGCGCAAAATGGGCAGTTGGCCTGTCGCGCCTGGCGATCGACGGCGAGGTCTCCCGGCGCCTGGTGCTCAGCATAGTCGAACGGCCGCCCGGCGCGCTCCTCGGCGATGTAGACGCGCCGCCCGCAGATGGGGTCGATTCGCAGCTCGGGCATCAGCGCAGCTCCGCGGGAGTGGTTCTGCGTGCGACAAGATCAACCCACCGCCGCCGGCGCTCGGGCCAGGGCTTGCTCGTAGAGCTCGACGTACCTCTCGGCGCTGCGCCGCCATGACCAATCCTGACTCATGCCGGTTTCGACCAGCTGCATCCACACGCGCGGATCGCGGTAGGCGCAAAGCGCCGCTCCAGGACGTCGGCCAGCGCCAGCGACGAGTAGTCCTCGAACATAAACCCAGTCGCCGTGCCCTGGGCGAGCGTGCGGTCGTTGGCGTCGACCACGGTGTCGACCAGCCCGCCGGTCGCCCGCACCACGGGAACCGTGCCGTACTTCAGGCTGTAGAGTTGGTTGAGCCCGCACGGTTCGTACTGACTGGGCATGAGGAACAGGTCGGCGCCGGCCTCGATGCGGTGGGCCAGTTCGTTAGAGAACTCCAGGCGAACCGCCACGCGCTGGGGATGCTCCTTGGCCAGCGACCCGAGAGCTTCGTGATATTTCGGCTCGCCCGTGCCGAGGACGACCCACTGCGCGTCCACCTGGGCGGCCCATTGCCGCATGACGCGGGCGATGAGATCACACCCCTTCTGATCGACCAGCCGTCCCACCGCAGCCAGCAGCGGCACGTCTGGACGCTGCGGCAGGCCGAAGCGGCGTTGCAGATCCGCCTTGCACGCGGCTTTTCCGGCGGCGACGTTTGCGAGGCTGTAGCGATGGTTGCCGAGGTAGCGGTCTGCCGCGGGGTCCCATTCGTGGTAGTCCACTCCATTGATGATGCCGACGAGATCCTCGCTGCGGTGCTGCAGCGCCCCCTCGAGTCCGCAGCCCAGAGGCGGGGCGAGGATCTCGCGAGCGTAGGTCGGGCTTACCGTGGTCAGCATGTCGGCAAATACAATGCCCGTCTTCAAAAAGCTCAGGTTGCCGTAGAACTCCATCTGTCGCCAGTTGAAGTACTTCCAGTCCAGCCCGGTGAGGGCCATGTCCCAGTGCCAGAAGTTGCCCTGGTAGGCCAGGTTGTGGATCGTCAGCACCGTCGCCAGCCGGTCCCAGGGCGATCGCTGGTCGTAAACCGTCTTGAGATACGCGGGTACGAGTCCCGCACACCAGTCGTGGCAATGGACCAGGTCAATGTCGAGGCCCAGCAGCGGAATCGCCTCCAGCGCCGCCCGACAGAAAAAGGTAAATCGCTCGCAGTTGTCTTTGTAGTCTTCGCCGTCCTCGCGGTAGAGTTGGGGGCGGTCGTAGTAGTCGGGTTGATCGACCAGATAGACTGTCACGTTGGAGTCGGGCAGCCGCGAACGGAGGAAATGCGCTTTCACCAGCTTCTGGCCGATCAGCGCCTCGACTCGCACCCCGGTCGATTCGATCGGCATCCCGGACTGCCGCACCTGCCGAAACGCCGGCAGGATGACTACAGGCGTGTGGCCCAACCGGGCCAACTCCCGCGGCAAGGCGGCGCAAACATCGCCCAGTCCGCCCGTCTTGCAGAATGGAGCGGCCTCGCTGGTGGCAAAGAGAATATTCAAATCTCTGTCGCCTCGATGAATTGAACGACTTGCCCGAGGCAGTCGGATTAACCACAAAGACACCAAGGCACAAAGACAATTCGGTCGCGTCGACCGCCAGCAGTCGGTTGAATTCTAGCTTATTCTTCTTCGTGCCTGTGTGCCTTCGTGGTTATCGGCGTTCCTCAAACCGGCTGGCCCACTACCTCGCCGATGCACTCGGCCACGCGATCGACGTTGGCTGGCGTGAGCCCCGCCACGTTGATGCGGCCCGAGCCGACGGCATAAATGGCGTGATCCTTTTTCAGGGCTTCCACCTGATCCTTGGTGAGGCCCGAGAACGAGAACATGCCGCGTTGCCGCTCGATGAACGAATAGTCGCCTGGGATGCCGTTTTTCTTGAGGGCGGCTACCAAGGCGGACCGCATCGAGTTGATCCGATCGCGCATGGTTGCGACCTCGCCTTCCCATTGCTTGCGGAGCGTCGCGTCGCGAAGGATCGTGGCGACGATCTCGGCGCCGTGGCCTGGCGGATTCGAATAGTTGGCGCGGATCACGCGGTCGAACTGCGACTGCACGGCCGTGGCGGCTTCCGTGGAAGCGGCGACTCCGAAGAGTGCGCCGACGCGCTCGCGGTACAAGCTGAAATTCTTCGAGAAGGAACTGCAAACCAGCAGTTCCGCTCCTGGCCGGAGGAAGGTCTTCAGCCCGGCGGCGTCCTCGGCAATGCCGTCGGCAAACCCCTGGTAAGCGAAGTCCACAAGCGGCAACAGGCCTTGAGCGTTCACCGCGTCGGCGATTTGCTTCCACTGGGCGACTGTCGGATCAATGCCTGTGGGGTTATGGCAGCAGCCGTGCAACAAGATGACGTCGCCGGCCGGCATCTCTTTGATGGCGCTAAGCATCGCGTCGAGCTTCAGGCCGTTGGCCTTGGCGTCGAAATACGGATAAGTCTTCGTCGGCACGCCGGCGGCGGCAAAGATTTGAGGGTGATTTGGCCACGTGGGGTCGCTCATCCAAACGCTTGCGCGGGGCAAACTCGTATGGATAAAGTCGGCCGCCACCCGCAAGGCGCCGGTGCCGCCGGGCGTCTGCGCCCAGGCGACTCGCTTCTCCTTCAGCACGTCGGCGCCGGCGCCAAAGGCCAACTCCGCCACCGCCTGGCAGTACTCTGCCAGACCGGAAATTGGCAGGTACGACTTGGTCGTCGGCGCGGCCGCTAGCCGACGTTCGGCTTCTTTTACGCACTCCAAAAGCGGCGTCTTGCCCGTGGCGTCCTGGTACACGCCCACGCTCAGGTTGATTTTTTCGGACCGCGGATCGGCGCGAAACGTCTCAGTGAGCCCCAGGATGGCATCCTTGGGCGCCGCCTCAATTCTCTCTAACATGAATGCGACCTTCTTGCGCTCGTCTGGTTTGCTTCGCCAGTTGACCGTGTTTGACGCAACATGCGACAATCATAGACCGCGCCGTGCCTTGTTCCAAGTAGCCACCCGCCGCGACGCCGCCCTCGAATCCCGCCCGAAATCACATGGCGAAGCCGCGATTGGGACTTTGGTTGATTGGCGCCCGGGGAGGCGTTGCCGTCACGGCAATGACGGGCCTGGTGGCTCACCGGTTCGGGATGACCGACGACGCCGGACTGGTAAGCCAGTTGCCGCAGTTCGCTCATTTGCCGTTGGCGACGTGGGACAAATTCGCGGTCGGCGGCCACGAAATCCGCTCGGCGCCCTTAGCGGACGAACTCGAGCGTCTGCACCGTGAAAGCCGTGTGCTGACCTCGGAACTGGTCGCAGCCGTTCGACCAGCGCTGGAGGCGATCGACGCCGACGTCCGCCCCGGCACGCTGTGGAACGTCGGCCCGCGGATCGCCGAGCTAGCAAGCCCAGACCTCGCGGCGACTCTCTGCGACGCCTCGCCGCGCGCTGCGATCGAGCGACTTCAGGGCGACCTCGTCGATTTCCAGAAACGACACGCCCTCGAGTCCGTCGTGGTCATTAACGTGGCCTCGACCGAGGAGGCGCCGCCATCGGTTTTCTGGCCTGACAGCTGGCCGGCAACGCAAGCGCTACTCGAGCGGGCCGATAGCCCACTGCCCGCCAGTTCGCTGTACGCCATCGCCGCCTTGGACTTGGGTTTGCCCTATGTGAACTTCACCCCTTCGCTCGGCGCCACGCCGCGGGGCATCGACGAGCTGGCACGCCTCCGCGGGACTTGCCATGCCGGCCGCGACGGCAAGACGGGCGAGACCTTGCTCAAGGGCGTGCTCGCGCCCATGTTCGCCGCTCGGGGGCTCAAGGTAATGAGCTGGGTGGGGCACAACATTTTTGGAAATCTCGACGGGCGGGTGCTCGACGACCCGCGCAACAAGGCGGCCAAGCTCCAAAGCAAGGATCATGCGATCGCCGAGATGCTCGGTTACGCCCCGCAAACGCTCACCTCGATCGAGTACATCGCCAGCCTGGGGGATTGGAAAACGGCGTGGGATCACATTCATTTCCGGGGCTTTTTAGGCGCCGCGATGACCCTGCAATTCGTTTGGCAGGGCTGCGATTCGATCCTCGCCGCGCCGCTCGTGCTCGACCTGGCCCGGCTGGCGGCGCTGGCCCGAGAGCGCGGCCAGATCGGCGCCTTGAGCTTCCTCTCGAGCTTCTTCAAGAGCCCACTCGGGGAATGCCCGGCGTCGTTTGCGGACCAATTTCGTGCGCTGGAAGCGTGGGCCGCCGGCGGGCGCTGAGCGACCCTCGCTCCGAGTTGCTTTTCGACATCGTGCGCGGGACGATGGCTCCGCGCTATTTCAAATTTTTTCGTAATTCGCCTTGACGCACCGCCGACAAAATTGCTTCAATGTGCGCAGCACGTGGCGCCAGGCGAGTAATTCATCATTATCGATTCGCTTTTTTCCGTCAGCCGCCGCGTCAACTCACTCCGACCTCCTTGAGGATGCCTGAAAGTTCTGCTGCTATTTCATCAGCATCATTTCGGCTGGCGACTTTGCAATCGATCATTGGCTGTCGCCCTCGGCCGTCTCAAATTGCCTTTGGCAATGCGTTTTTTCACCTGATACGCCGTACTACTAGGAGTATTCAAAGATCGCACGCAGGGGTTAGGTTCCTGACGGGCGACCTTTGATCACGTTATTTCGGTCCCGACTCCTTCACCTGGTTGCGCCCGGGAGAAGGGCCGCTTCTGAAACCAGGGCGCCAATTGGGAAGGAGCCGCAAGGCTATGGCAAAGAAACGAGCGAAGGCAGCGAAGGGCGCCAAGAAGAGCCCGAAGAAAAAGGGCGCCGCCAAGAAAAGCACGAAGAAGAAGAGCACAAACGGAGCCCGAAGAAGGCCAAGCGCGCCAAGAAGTCTCCGGCTGCCAAGCCGCTGACCGCCAAGCCGGCCACGCCGTAGGCGGATCACTCGCTGCCGACGCCAATCTCCTAGGCTGCCGGCAGCCATAAGTTATCCAGGCCGATCGCGCCCTGAGGTGCGGTCGGCCTATTTCATGCGCTCCGCGTTGTATCGAACTGCCGCAAAAACTGACCGCGGCGGCGCCGACGGTGCACCATTGGCGGGCGGCAAGGCATCCGCCGCGACTTCTTCGGCAGTCGCCCGTCGTTGACCCGCGCTAAGGTGCGTGTTACGCTATGACGCTAACCCTTTCGCGCATCGGCCCTTGCGCCGCTGCGACTTCTCGCCTGGCCCTCCGCACTGGAACCCCTCCGCCCTTGGCTTCCGCAACGAAATCATCTACCGCCGACGCCGCTGACGCAGTCGCCCTGCCCCGCTTCGCCGATCTGGGTCTGTCGGACACGATGATGGCCGCGCTGGCAAGCGTCGCCTACGAAATGCCTACGCCGGTTCAGGCCGGCATCATTCCCCACGCTCTCGCCGGTCGCGACGTGCTGGGCCAGGCCCGCACCGGCACCGGCAAGACGGCTGCCTTTGCGATCCCCATTCTCGAGCGGCTCGACCAACCGGCGCACGGCCATCAACCCCGCGCCCTCATCCTCGTCCCCACGCGCGAGCTTGCCGTCCAGGTCCGCGACGAGATCGAACGGCTCTCCCACGGCCGCAAGATTCGTTCCACCGCCGTCTACGGCGGGAAGCCGCTCCGAGCACAAATCGACCGCCTGCAAAAGGGGTCCGACATTGTGATCGGCACGCCAGGCCGCATTCTCGACCATCTGGGCCGCGGCACGTTGCAGCTCGATCAACTCGTGTTCGTCGTCCTGGACGAAGCCGATCGGATGCTGGATATCGGCTTCCGCCCCGACATCGAAAAGATCTTGCGCCGCTGCCCGCAGAAACGCCAGACCCTGCTGTTGAGCGCCACGGTCGATCCGCCCGTCGAACGCTTGGCGCGGCGCTATATGCACGAACCGGAGGTGATGGACTTCTCGTCGAAAAACAAGACGGTCGACACCATCGAACAGCGGTACTTCACGGTCGACGATCTGCGGAAGTTCGACCTGCTGGTCAAGCTCATCAAGCGCGAGCAACCGCATCAGGCCATCGTGTTCTGCCGCACGAAGCGGGGGGCCGACAAGGTCCATCGCAAGCTATCGCAAAAAGTGCAATCAGTGGACGTGATTCACGGCGACCTGCAACAGTCCGCGCACGACCGGGTGATGAAGCACTTTCGCGCCGGCGAAACGTGCATCCTCGTGGCCACCGACGTGGTGGGCCGCGGCATCGACGTCACCAGCATTTCGCACATCATTAACTACGACATGCCGCAGTCGAGCGACGACTACGTCCACCGCGTGGGCCGCACCGGTCGCATGGGCCGCGAAGGCATCGCGTTCACATTCGTGACGCCCGAGCAAGGCATCGAGCTGACGCGGATCGAGATGCTCATCAACCGGCTGCTGGCCCGCGACGAAATCGAAGGGTTCATCGCCGTCGCGCAAGTCGCCTCGCCTCAATCGGGGCCGGCTCAGGCCGCAGGGTCGTCGGCGTCGCCCGAATCCAGCGAGGCTAAGCCAATTCCGCCGCCGCCGCCGCCTGGCAAGCGCGCGCGCGCAGGCATCGCCGCGGTCTCTGAGGGCGCCCACGCTATCGGCATACAGCCGCGAGCCGCCCGCGTCGTCGATCTTCCCTCACCATCGCCCGTGATTGCCGCGGGCCGAGACGCAGTTTTGCCTCTTGCGTCTCGCCCCATGTCAGTCGAACAGTCTGACGAGAGCCCTCGGCCAATGTCGGGTTGGCGGACTGTACCTTGGCTCTGGCTCCATATACTGTGGTGCTCTCTTGGGCCCGCAACTACAATAGCCGGGATTCGGCCAGGGATTGTCGCGATGACATGAAGATCATTCTCCTCGGCACTACCGGTTATCACCCGAACGACCGTCGACAAACGGCGTGCATGATGCTGCCCGAATTAGGCGTCGTGTTCGACGCCGGCACCGCGCTGTACCGCATCAGCGAGCACTTGAAGACCGACACGCTGGATATCTTTCTCTCTCACGCGCACCTCGACCATTGCGTGGGGCTGACTTTCATCTTCGACGTCCTGAGCGACCGTCCGCTCGATCGCGTCACGGTGCACGGCGAGCCGGCGAAACTGGAGGCCATTCGCACGCACCTGTTCTCCGAACTGCTCTTTCCGGTACTCCCGCCGCTGGAGATGCAGCCTATCGCTCGCGAAGTGCGCCTGGCCGATGGCGCCAAGATGATCCACTTTCCGCTCAAACATCCTGGCGGTTCGTTGGGATTCCGCGTCGACTGGCCCGATCGCTCGTTGGCGTACGTGACTGACACCGTGGCCGCAGTCGACGCCGAATATGTGGACTCGATCCGCGGCGTCGATCTGTTGATCCACGAGTGTTACTTCGACGATAACCACCCCGATCGGGCGGATCTCACCGGTCACAGTTGTCTCACCCCCGTGGTGCAGGTCGCCGCCAAGGCCGGCGTGGGCCGACTGGTGCTGGTGCACATCAATCCGCAGCTCAAGGACGACGCCGGACTGAGCCTCAAGGCCGCTCGAAAGATCTTCGCCAACGTCGAGATCGGCGTCGATCGGATGGAAATCGACTTCTGAAGGCGGCTAGGCAGTCCCGTCGAGGTCGGCCGAAGCCCCCCAGGGTCATTCTGAGGTTCGCCGAAGAATCTTGCCGCCATTTCGCTCATTCGGCTGATTTCCCCCGCGACCCCCGTCCGCCCCTCTTGACATCTGTCCGCGAATACTATACATAGGTCCATAACTGTACGCGCTTGACCTGGGTCTGCCTTGGCCCATCAATAGACTGGCCCATTTGCTGCTTATTGAGGCTAGACCCTTCGGAAGACCTCAGGGTGACCGCTTGCGGCGTCTCGACGACCATGGTGACTCAAGCCAGCCTCGAATGCGACGATCGCGTGCTCCACGGCGCCAATGTGCTCCGGGTCATGGCGCGGCTGGGGATGACCCAGGCCGACGTGGTGGCGACCACTGGGCTCGACGAGCGGACAGTGCGCAGCCTGATGCGCGGCCAGACGCGGCCGCACGCACGTACGCTGCATAAGTTTGCGTCGGGGCTGGGCGTCGACGTCGATGAACTTTTCCAGGACCCCCGCGAGGGCGCTGCGTTTGACCGGGCGACCAATCCCGCGGCGGCGCGAGTCGTCGACGAGCACCCGGAGCTGTTCGCTGGATGGACGCCCGCCGACTTCGAAGAACTATTCAGCCGCGTGGCTGTCGGCGGTGAATTGACCGAAGAAGGCGCCCTCGCCGCCGCCCAGGCCATGAACCAGCGTCTCCAGCTCATGAAGCAGGTGGCTGTCATCCTGGAAACCGATCGGGCCAACCTGTTGCGCGAGCTTGTCGCCCTCTTGTACCGACAGGCAACGACGCTAGCAGGCTAATCAAGCCGGTAAGATTCAATCTCTTCTCCGTAAGCTCAAGTCGTCCCCTTCGATCGCACCTCGTACGGATCGTACTCCGCCAGCTTCCGATCGCACCAGTCGACCATCTGCTCCAGCGGCGCCAATAGCGGCGGCCAGGGAGTGACCGTCGAGTCGACAACGATCAATGGCCCCGTGGCGCCCAGCAGGTCCTGCATCTGTGACAGCGTCTGGCTGCGAATGGCCTCGATTTGTTCCACGATCGCACTCATGGCTTGCTCCCTAGATATTTCTCTTGACCCTCGAGTCGGGGGACGGCGGCAAGCCCGCCGCACCCCCCTCGCCAGCGCCCGCGGCGCTTGACCGCCTCCCCCGACTCCTGACTTCCCGCCTAGTCGTCGCCTAGCCCGTGCACTTCACCACGTACCGTGGGTTGAGTACGGCCGCGGCGCCCCGCTCGCTGGCCTTGAACCGCAGCACCACGTCGTTGTTGAAGTCGGCCTCGCTGCCCAACGGCGCCTGCGTGACGGTGATTGGCCAGTTTTCCATGTAGGCGAACGCCTTGCGGAAATCGCCAATGAACCACCACTTCTTCGCGTCGGCCGCCGCCACGCCTGAGGCGATGATCCGGCGATACGCCAGCCGGCTCTCATGCACGCGGTAGTTGCCCAAGGGGTTGGCGCAGGTCGTCGCGCTCGGCGCCCCGCTGCCCGTGTAGGTGATCTCGGCCGCGTTGAACACGCGATGCGCCGCGTGACGATACGCTGGCATGACCAGCACCGTCGTGCCCCGCACGAGCACCGGCTCGCCGGTGGCCGGATCGAGAATGTCGGCGAACAATTGCTCCGCCGCGTCGACGTCGGTCCAGTCGACAAGCTCGTTGGCCGCCAACTGGTTTTTCCAAGGCGTGCTGGCGTTGTAGGTGTTGTAGGCCGCGCCGTTCTGCTTGTAGTTGTTCGTCACGCCCACGACCAGATCGAGTATCCGCTTCTCCTTGTTCAGTCCCAGCACCTCGCCCACTTCGGCGGCCCGACTGAGCACCAGGTGCGTGCGATCGAAGAAGATTGCTTCCTTGGTCACCGGCACGATGAACCCGCGCTTCGACGTGGAGGGCGTCTCGATGTAGTCTTCCCCGAATCCCAGATTCGGATAGGGCATGCCCGGGCCGACGACGTCGATCGTATCGCTCACCCGCGACACGCCTGGAATCTTCTCGCCGTCCAACCGCGTGGGAATCGTCTGGATCAGCCTCGATGCCACGAATGACTCTTGCGTGTAGGCATCGAGGATCTTGGAGTAAACGACCTGTCCGGTGACGTTCAGAAACGCCGTCACGTCGACGCCGTCGCTGGATTCCAGCACGCTCACGCCGCCGCCTGCCCGCGGGTCGAGCATCCTCACCCACTGACGCCCCTCGGGCACCAACGCCTCGGCCAGGTCGCGGATGCTGAAATCCTCCGGCCGCAAATCGCCCGCGCCGAGCGCTTCAGTGAGATGCCGTATAGTCTGATCGGCGCCGTCGAGGTCGTAGCGGCGCTTCAGTTCTCGGTAATTGAGTGACACGGTAGTGCTTGCTCCTTTGAGTTCATTGTTTTTCGTAAGCTTGGGACGCCTAAACGGCCGTCGAAAACTGGGCTTCGGCTATGCCGCGGCCTGCGGACCGCCGCGAAGGGCGGTGCTGATGACGTCGACCAGCACGCGCGTGCCGGCAGGGTTCACGCGTTTGGCGCAACGCCCGACCGCCAATTGGGGCGTCGCCACTTTGGCCAAAGTCTGATTCAACAGCGCGTCGCCAGCGCCGTTCTCGTCCGAGCCAAGCAAGTCGCCGATCTCCAGCGCCGCTGACAGGCAGTCGAACTCGAACACGCCGCTGGTGGCTATGCGAATCGGGTCCGTGCTGCCCTCCGGCGAACACTGCATGGCGACGCCGAGGAACGTATCGTGAAAGGCCTCCTGGTTGCCAGCCTCGGTGCCCAAGTCTTCAAACGACGACGCGGGAACCGCCGCGCCGCTCACCTGGGCCACCAGGTCGCCGATTTCGATTACGGTGTCGGCGGCGACCGGCGTCATCACCGGATTCGTGTCGCCGTAACGCCAACGCATAATGTTTGCCATTAGATTTTGCCTCCGAATGAAGTGGTGTGTGGATTGTCAACGACGTCTAACGCCCAAACGCCTGCGTCCCGCGGATCAGGACGCCTCCGGCGTGCGCCGCAAACGAATGGCCCGGGCAAAATCGCTGCCCGTCGTGGGGTTCGTAGCGTGCTGACCAATCGCCGCCATTTGCTCGCTGGACCGCGGGCGGCGACTGTCGGCAAGGCTGACTTCCTTGATCCTGGCCGCCTGACTGAGAGCTTCCGCCCGTTCCGTAATGAGCGTCTCGACCTGCCGATCGTCCGCGGCGCGGACGAGGGCGTCATAGAACGCCGGGCCAACTGCTCTGCTGGTTTCTTGGGCGCTGCCTGCGACCGCCAGCCCGTGGGCGGCGAGCAAATCATTGATCTTCAATTGCCGCTTGAGTCCCGCTTCGCGGAGAGCCGCCGCCCGCAATTCGGCTTGCAGCGATTCAAGCGTCACGACATCCGGCCCCGCCGCGCCCTGGGCGGCGTCCGCCGGCGGCGTCGCCTCCTCAAACAGCCCCTGGGTCGCCGCCGGATCAGCGACCAGGTCCACGCTCTGAACGTGGGTGATGGCTTCGACCGTCGTCTGCTCGCCCTCGCGCGACAACCGCGCCAGCACGTTGTGCGAGAACCCCACGTTGCTCGGATTGTTCTCCGCATCCCAAACGAGCTGCTCGGCGATCGCGTGCTTTGGGTTAAAGTGCAGATTGCCGAACAGCCCCTCGCTTGGCCGAAACTCGACCTGCCGGATAACGCCCAGTCGGTCCTGATAATCGCGCGGGGCGAGCGGACCGTTCCTGGGGTGGTTGACGTTTACCTTGGAGCCCTCGTACAGGCTGACGGCCTCGGCCAGCGCCGCCGGCCGGTAGCGACGGCCGTTGAGCGACTCCAGCCCAATCAACTTGACGCCTCGTAGCACTCCCGCGCCGCGGTCCACTCGCAGGGTTACTCCTCGCGAATCAACGTATTCTTGGAGCATTTCGGTCATTGGCTTGTTCTCCCATGAATCAACAAAAAAGCCCCGGCGTCGACTGCGTCATTTCGCAATCGACGACGGGGCTCGCGTGGATGCCGGCGCCCTTCGAGGGCGCTGTGGCTCGGAACGATACCCTGACTTCGTGTTTTCCAACCATCCGGAGGGCCACGGCCCTCCGGGTTTCCGGACCGCGTGGCGGTCCGGCTAATGTTATGGCTTGATCATCCGGTCTACCGCCACCTTCAAATGTTGAATGGCGCCGTCCTGGACGCTGACCGTAATGCTGGCCGTGCCGTAAAATCCGCGTGACTCCGCCGCGGCCAGCAACCGCGCGAATTCGGCCTGCGCCTGTTCGCGCTTGCTCGTCTTCGGCTGTCTTTCGGTTGAAGTCATCATCATGTTTGCACTCTAGCGAATCGCGCGGCCATTTTCAGCAACTTTCTTTCGAGATTTTTTACTAGCGAGATTCCTGATACGGATCCTCGTCCACGGCACACATGGCGCGATTCTTTTGTTCCTGGTCGTAGTCAAGACCCAGCCTTTGACTCCACGTTTGCGCTGACAGAATGCCTTTCTCGTAGGCGATTTTCTCGACCTGAATCTCTCGCAACTGATCGCGAACGTGCAAGGAGGGCAGCGCAATCTGCAGCTCCACATGCCGTCGCACGTCGGTCGGCAGTCGTCCCGCGGCCACCGCATTGGAGACGACTCGCCACATCACCTGGAAGTCGTCGCACTTAAGGCCCGCTTGGAGCCGCTCAAACATCTTCACCGCCGGCCCCTCGGCGACGAGCGTCGACGAGTAATTGGCGTTCGAGGCGTCAGACGTGAACATGAATTCCGGCATGACAAGCCTCGCCGCGATGGCCCGCAATTCGGCTTGAAGCACCGTGACGAAGTTGCTCGCATTGACGCCGGCGGCGGGGAAGTCGTATTCCAATCCACTGGGAGCGTCGAGGATCGTGCCTGGCGCGAACTGCGAGAGATATCGCATCTTCCCGTTAACTGCGTCGTAACCGCCCGTAACCTGGTCGGCGACGAATTGCTCGACGCCGTTTCTCACCGCGCTGCGATGCTTGCGAATAAGGGCGATGGCTGACTGAATTTCAGCCACGGCGCTCATGTTGCGAAGTAACTTCTCGACCCGCCGCAGGTTTTTGCGCACCGGAAAGTACAACGGCAGGCCGCGCTTCACATTGGCGTCCACATTGGCTTTGCGGTGCTGAATGTGCGCCGCGTCGACTTGCTGGCCGTCGATGAAATAAGCCAGCGGCGTCTCGACGTCGTCGAGCTCGGCGAGGATTCCAAAGGTCGCCTTGGAAGTCCGTGCGTGCTCCGGCGGCGCGTAGACTTGTTCAGGCTCGACAAAACGGACTCGGGTCACGCCGTCGCCATCGACAAAAAATCGTAGAAACGCTTCTCCGTCGCGGTCCAAACGCCGCACGATCTCCTGCTGCCGCGCGTGCCAGCGATTGACGTACAAAAACTCATCGAGCACGACCTGCACGTCGGCGACGAGGTCCGCATTGGGCGAAGAGCCCTTGCGGCTCACCGCCCGGTAGGTGTGACCCGGTCCGACCAGATAGCTGATGCGATTCTCGATGCCGTTGATGGCAAACTCGTTCGTGGCGGCCAGCCGGCGACACTGCAACCGCGCCTCCGTAAGCTGCTCCTCCGTGACGCAGGGCAGCCCCGTGGGCCCGCGGTGCGACCCGGCGGCGCCCAACCCGCTCCACCAGTGGCCTTCATCGTCCACATAAGCTTCTCGCGGGTCGACCAAGGCGTCCCACAGCGAGTCGCAGGCTTCGATGATCCGGCGCATCCAACGGGTCGGCGTCGCTCGGCAACGTTGAGCTATTGAACATGATGACTACCTCCTCGGAAACGTCTTTTGTTCGGAAATAGAACGCGGATGAACACGGATGTGCGTGGATTCACACAGATTTGATCCGCGCTATCCGTTCAACCCGTGATCATCCGTGTCTCATTTCCGGCAATGCGGCCATAAATCAAACACCAATCGGCAACCTATCTCCCAACCCGTCGCTCGCCCCCCGGCCGTGGAACAGCTCTGACGCCAGGCGAATCGCCATCTCCAACGCGTCGGGGCCATCGTCGTGGTCGCCGAGCGGAAAATCCCGCAGTTGGTCCACCAACAGCCGCGTCAACGCGCCCCGCGATAAAAACCGCAATCGACGCTGCGCCAAATAGGGACCAAGCGTACGAATGCGCACGAGCTTGTTCGTGTTGTTGTAAATCGCGTGCGGCGACAGGACCCGCTTTCGTTGGCGTCGAAACTCGGCCGCAAATTCGCCCGCCAATAGCTCCTGGTACTGGTTGGCTTCGACGCCAAAGGCGTCTGGGGCAAATCGCGTGCAGAGTCCGACGCCGCGCGAGACCATGTCGGGCGTAGGCCGCCGCGCCATATCAGCCTCGACGTATAACACGCCGTGCGCGTCGATCCCCAGCAGCACAAACGCCGAATAATCGCCGTGACGTGCGTCGGCGCCTTTGCTGGGATCCAGGGCCAGCGTCCGCAGCGTCAGCTCGCGCGGCCACTCGCGGAACCAAATGTGGTGATCGAAATACTCCTCGGGCCACTCGCACCGCTCGGGGTCAATTGGCGAGTTCTGCTTCTCGCGTTCAAACGCCGAGCGACCTTCCTCCAATCGCATCCGCATCAAGGCGTACAAATCCTCGCGCTCGGGCCACAGCAGCTTCGCCCCGGCCATCATCGCGGCGCGATGCTCCTCGAAGAACTCCCACGCGGCACGCGCCGCCTGGGGAGTCTCGCGATCGCAATACAGCTCCTCCCATTGCCGCCACAGGTCGAGGTCGTCAGGCCATCGCTCGACCGCGCGGAACGGCGCCGATTTCCAGCCGGGCGCCTGATGCAGTTGCATCGCCAGGGCGTCGCGGTGCAAGGCGGTGGCCAGGTTGACGACGTTGGTGCGGTCGTCGCCCGCTTTGAGCAACACTCCGTGAAACCAGGCCCGGCACGCGGCGCGCTGGTCCCCAGACGCAACGTGTAGGTCATTCTCCACGTCGTCGCAGACGATCAGCGTGGGCCGATGTTCCTGCCGGCGGCGTCCGCGGAGCTGCTGCCCCATGCCGTACGACTCGACGGTCGTCCCATTGGCCAACTGAATGGCGGATGACCGCCACACGATCCCCCGGCCAGCGCACCGCGGATACGCGCGGGCCAGCTTCGGATTTTGTTCCAGCTCCGCCTTGATGTTTTCCAGGTGAGTTTGCGCTTGATCTTTGGTCGCTGAAACGATCCACACGTAGGGCTCAGCGCCTTCGACGGCGCTTTTCAGCACGTAGCACAAGGAGCCGACCGTGCTCTTGGCGCTGCCGCGCGGGCCGAGCACGTTCACTCTGGCGCCGCGCTCGGCGCCGATGCGCTCAAGCTCGGCGCCTAGCCAACGGTGCATCTTTGACGGAGGTAGACGGAAGTAGGCCGGCAACAGTCGCCGGCCCCAGGCCAAGACGTCGAGCGCCAGCCCTGCGCGGCGATAGCTCCGCGCCTCGGGACTGTGGCGACAGATGCGCTCGACGAGCAACTCCGCTACATGCCCGAGGCCCTCGCACCGGTCGCGCTGCAATCGGCGATTGTCGCTCGCAGGCGCCGCCAATGTCATTGGTAGCCCTCCCCGTCGGCTGCCGCGGGACGGTTCGCCTCCACGCCGGGCGCCGCCAACAGCTTCGCCCCGTCCACGATTGCGGATCCTTGGTCCTCGCCGCCGTCCAGAGTCACGAGGAGGCGCTCGATCAATCGCCGCTGGACGGCAACGTCGGAAATTTCCGTCACGATGATCATGGCGAGCACGTCGACCAGTTCCGCCACCTGCGTGAGCGCTTGCTCCGACGTCTCGCCGCTGGACCGCTGGTGGGCTCTGCGCTCCAGCCACCAGGCGCTGGTTCGCCAGTTCTTCTCGTCCTGCGCTGCTTTGTGAATGTTGCCCAGGTGCTTCAACTCGGCTTCGGCTTGCGAGCGGAGCACTGCTCGGGCAAATTCCTCGTCGCGAGCCAGCTCGGCCTGGAGCTGGGCGTCGGACGCGCCCACGTAATGGCACGCCGTCGAGCGGTCGGCGCCCACCCGCAGCACGTCGCAAAACTTGGCCTTCTGCCAATCGGTGAATGGATTGTCGCCGTTCATGGTCCTACATACTCAAACGAGACTACCGCCCGCCCGGCCGAACTGCGATAACCAGGGAATCGCGACGTGCCCCGCGGGCTCGAACCGGTTTTCTTCACGTTAACCGCCTTCCAGTCCGCCGAGCGCCGGCAGTGCCGGATCAGAGCGGGATGGCTGCTCGTGACGTTGATCCGCAAGCCCTCGGCCCGGTGGAGCGACGCGACCGCCGCCACCACCCGCATGCCGATGCCCATGCCCTGGTAGTCCGGCAGGGTGACGATCCGCGTAAACCGCCGATGGTCCTTCTTGGTAATCACCGGTAAGGTCGCACAGAACGTCACTGGCTCTCCCTCCCACGTCGCCAGATAGCAGCGGGCGCCCACGGCGAGCGAGCCGCTCAGATAGTGATGACGCGCAAACACTTTCCACGGATCCAAGCCGCAGCGATGGATTTCCACGACAATGTCCGGTCGCCGAAGCCGCCTCCGCTGGAGCCGTCCGGTGGCCATGTCCAGCACCCAGTCCGCCTCCAGCCACTGGGCCACGTCGTAGTGGCACGTCACGGCCACAAATCGGCACGGAATGGCGCCGTGGCGAATTCCCTTGGCAATTGCCGAAGAACAAGCCCGCGCCACGTTCCGATCGACGACGCTGGTGAATTCGTCGTAGACGACCAGAGGGTGGTGGGCAGTGGGCGGTGGGCAGTGGGCAGTGTTCTTGCGCATATCGTTCGACGTGGCTGAGCGTTCTTCTCTCCCTACTGCCCGCTGCCCACTGCCCATTGCCCACCCGCCCGCCAGGCGCGCGCCAGATCACATCGAAACCGCTCGCCACAGCTCAGGACCGCGTAAGGTTTGACCCAGGAAGGCGGCGAACTGAACCCGACAGCCGTGAACAGTTCCACGACTTGACGCACGGGAAGTTCGCCAAAGCAATCGATCACAGCCTGTTCAGCCGGCCATGCGGCTCCCTGATAAAGCTCGTCCGTAAAGAACCGCCCCGCCACGGTGCTCTTGCCGCTGCCGGAGGGACCCACAATCAGGCCGACGTCCCACGGTTCGTCGCGCGCTGGCAGATCGACCGAGAATCGCTCCGTGACCTTCTCCGCCAGCGGCACGTCAAACATTCCGGCCACCTGCTGGACGCGAAACGAGTCGTACACCGGGCACTCGACTACAACGTCAACACTCGGCATCGATAGCCCTCCTCGCGCATCCGCGTGTACAGCACTTGTTGCTCGTCCTCGCTGCCGCATTCCACAACGACTTGAAACGCCTCAGGTACGGCGACCTCCGGGCGCTCGGCGCCGCCGAGCGCCTCGCGCTGGGCGCGCGCGGCGTCGCGCGCCCAGCCGTCGAGCAATTGCTCCAGTTGCGGGCTGACGGACTTGGTGCTCGTAAGCAGGTCCGTCAACCGCTGGTCGTCGACCCCCGCCAAACCTGCTAGCGGGTCGAGCGTCAGCAGAATCTTGTCCGCCTCGTCCTGAGTGACGTCGAGCACCAGCACGGGCACAACCACGTCGGGCGTCGTCTCGGCGCGCAGGTGCCCGTCGACCAGTTCCAACGATCCGTCCTCCAACTCGCGGGCCAGCAGGGCGTCGGCATAGCCCACCTCGGCCAGCACGCCGCGCAAGGCGTTGCGCTGGGCGTCCGGATGGGTTCGCCAGTTCCGCGGGTTTGGGCGCAGCCCGCCCGCCGGCACGCGCCGCAGCTCCTTCACGCGATCCCGGATGTGCATCGCTAGTCTACCTTTCTCTCGTGCTGGTGATCATCGATGCGGACTGCCCGTCGGCGCCGAGCGTGTGCACCACGTCGTTCAGCATGTAGCCAAACGCGGCGCTCAAGAGCGCCACCAGCGTGATCCAGCTCCGCCGCAGCACCATCACCCAGCCGACAAGGCCCAAGTCATCGCCGCGCCCGCGCAGCGTATCGTCGATCGTGCGAATCATCTGTTCATGCTCCTCAATCTGCCGTCGCAGGTTTCCCGGAATGTCGGCGTCGTACCCGAGCTCGCCACGCAAATACGCGACGACGCACGCCATCTGCGTTTCGAGTTGATCCTTCGACTCCATAGCATCAATGCCCGAGTCCTCCGCCGCATTTAGCCCCCGGTCAATGACCGGGGGCTAAATGGCGACGCTTGCTTACTTCACGACCGTGCCTCCGGCCGCCCCAAAATTCGCCCGCTCAGTTCGCAGATTCGGCGAATCCGTGGGCCCCAGCGGCTCCTCGGTCGGCCTGACGCCGGCCGCCATGTCGACGCGGTTCACGTCGCCCGCGAACGCCTTCAGGTACTCAAGCACCTGCACGTAGCTGCCGTACATCCGCATCGAGTCTTTGACGTAAATAAACGACGTGCGGAACCGGCTCTCCAACCGCGTCCAGTTGACGACCGCCCGGTCGATGGCGCCCAACAGCACCAGCGCATTCTGGCTGCGGAAGTTGAGTTGACTGGCCAACGGGATATTGGGGTCCGTGCCGTCCACGCTCCAGGGCAACGCCACCAGCCCGCCCGGCGCCTCCTGTATCTCGTCGCCTCCGAACGGCGCCATCGAGCCGGTGAGCGTCACGTTGGCGTTGACCGCCTGCTCGATGAGGTCGCCCAGCGGCGTCTTATCGGGGTTGTACGTCACCCGCCGCCGCATGCGGTCGCAGGCCAGCAGGTGCTCCACGTAGTGGTCCTTGGTCGTCTCATCGAGCCCGCCGCGGACGCCGAACTCGTCGTTGGCGACCACTTCGCTGCGGAAATCGAACAAGGGACCAAGCGCCGCGAGAATGTGCAGATTGCGAAACTCCGTGATCACGCGTCGAAACTGTTCTTTTCCAGGACCGCCGGCAGGCATGGGAAGGTCTCCGTTGTGAGATTTTGTGGGAATGAAATAGGTTGCCAATCACAATGACGCCTGAAATTTGGTGGGCGCCACCTCATTGAATCGCTCGCGAAGCTCGCGCCTCAACTCGTCGGCCCAGGCGGCCCGCGGCGCGTCAGCGTCACTCGTCGGCAAGCGCGTCGAGCCGGTCGAGTGCAAGCCGTCCTGCAAGCGCGTCCTGTAGCGGGTCACGTCCTTCCAGTTGCGAAAGTCGTAAAAGTTCTCGAGCTTCACGGTCGTCGCGCTCGACGGGCTGTTGGCGTTCGACCTGCTGTTCTGGCGTGCGAAAGGCGCCGTCCGCGGCGGCGGTCGCCTCCTGGGCCGGTTGCGGCTGCGATTCAGTCGCGAAACCTTTCCTGGCGGCGACCTCGGACGCCGCGATCTCGCTTGTGCAACCACCGCCCCACGAGCCAGCCGCCGACCGACGTGGCGGCGACAAGGCCCCATCCAATCGGCCCGCTGACGCCCAGCGCCGTGGTCGCCAGAACGCCCGCGGCGCGCCCGGCCGCCCCGGCGGCCGGCGCCAGGTCGTCGAGTCGACTTAGAAGCGACTTGTGCCGCTGCTGGTTCTGGCTCTCGAACTCGGTGAGCTGATCCGCCCGTGCATAGCCAGTGAGTTCGCTCCGCAACAAATAATCGCCGCGATCCTGCTTCTTCTGTTCCAGTTCGTCGATTCGCCGTGCAATTTCGGCGAGTTGCTCGCGCCGTGGGCCCGCCTGGCGCCACAGCGGGCGCCGCCTGCGCCGGCGTCGCGTATCGAGGGGCGGCGCTGAAAATTGGCGCCGTAGCGGGCCGAGACACGAGTGGACATTGGCCGTTGGGACATGTTCCTGCGATCTCGCACGCCTGGGTGTACGGCACAGCCCGGCCGCCGAGAACTCCCTCAACGAATCTCGCAAGCGGCGCGCCGGTGCTCGCATAGGTCACCCCTCCACTCTCGCCCCAAATCACTGCGACCAGGCGTCCCTGTTCGTCAAACACGCCGCCCCCCGAGTCGCCCGAGCGCACCGCGCCGGCGATCTCAAGGCTCGTCTGTCCGGGCCCCTCGGCGGCGCCGACCACCGGCCCCGCGATGCAACGATACTCGCCGTTCGGACCGAATCCGCACGCCGTCAGTCGGGCCGCTGCGCTCGGTTCAAAGCTCACAGCCACTGGCGGTTCCCGCGGATTGGCGATTTCCAGCGCCGCGAGGTCCCCTTGGCGATCGACTTGAGTGACCAGCGCCCCGTGCGTCCGACCCCCCAGAAACTCCACGACTACCTCGCCCGTCCCCTCGGTGAACAAGTGCGCACACGACAAGACAAGCCCCCGACGGCCGTCAGCCGTCGCATCGATGAGCGTACCGCTGCCGACGTTGACCGAGCCGTCGGACAGGCGGTTGTACACGCGACACACGGGGCTTATCGCTTCGGCTTGTTCGAAAGAATCGCTACTTGGCGCCCCGTGCGCCGCGACGGCAATTCCGGCCAGGGCCAGCGCCGCGCTGCAACCAGCGCGATCACCAGCTCGCGCAGCGTCGGTTTTTCAACGTGCTCATCCATTGTCAAACTCCTGCCAAGGTGAATCGGTAGCGATAAAAGGGACTGCGAGCCAGGTCGGCCGGCTCGGTCAAGCGGTCAGCCAGTTGCGGCACCGGATCGACGCCGCCGCCCAGGCGGTCAGCCATAGTCGAGGCCTGCGAGCAGAACGGCGGCTCGTGGGCGACTCGCTTGTCGTCGCCGTCAGGACGCACCATGAATCGCCATAAGGGCAGGTGCCGCAGCGCCGCGGTCATCAGGCCGCGATAGCCGTAATCGCAACCCGCCAAACGTCGAATAAAGCGGACCGCCCCGTGTCGGTCGTATTCGCGCCAGCGCCCGCTGGGGTTCACTTCGAACACGTCGATGGCGCTCGGGAATCGGCGAACCTGGCTTTCGAGCGTCACTGCCCGGCCGCCTTTGAGTTCGCGAACCTCGCAACAAAACAGGTCGCCGCCCCACCACACGGCCCGCGCTGCGTGGGTGTACTCGCTACGACCGGCCACGCCGATCAACCGGGCCACAAACCCCCGGCCGCGAAACAGCAGGAGATCGCCGTCCCGAATGTCGGCGGCCACGTCGTCGAGATTTACATGGCAACGCATGGGCGTGGGCCTTTCGTCGAGGCACAAAAAAAGCCCGACGATGGCCGCCTTGGGCCGTCGTCGGGCTGTCGCGGATAGTCGCCTTAGCGACCTCCGCTCGATGCCGTCATTGACACGTGCGACTCTAGCCGAAGTCGTGGCCCATTTTCAACAAAAAAATTTCAGAAAAAATTTGCCGCGCAGATTCGCAACAAAGACGTCGTCCGTGGGCATTGATTAGTCGTCGGCGTACCGAACCGGGGCCTTGACACAGCAGGCCACGGAAACGGACAAACGACTAACGCGCCGCCGAGCGTCGGCTGGCGATGCGGCCGGCGTAATCGCGTTCGTAGACGCTGAATTCCGCCCACACTGGAAAGTGGTCGGAAATCTGCTCGGCCTGGGCCAGCGTGAGATTGTACTGGCGCATCACGTCGAACACCCCCGATCGGCCGGCATACTCAGTGGTCGAGGGCTGGTGGATGATAATGTTGTCGTACAGCTTGTTCTGCCGCGTGTTGGTAAACACCCCGCGCACCAGCGGCGTCACGCCTGGGAATCTGGCCAAGTCGGCCCAGGTGGCGGTCGTCGGCGTTGAAATCCCCTAGCATAATCACGTCGTCTTCGTCGCGACCCTCGCGGCGGACCACTCGATAGACCTCGGCCAGCGCCTCGACCTCGTCGCTCACCACGTCGGGGTCGGTGTGGACGTTTACCAGCGTGAACGTAAATGCTTCGTCGGGGCTCACGCCCCGCGTGCGAAAGTTGACGACCAGCGGTTCACGATGCAGCAAGTTGTCGGGGTCGCCGACGGTGTACACCGTCGGTAAGCTGGCTTCGATGCGGTCCGTGTCGAAGATAAAGGCGTATTGCTCGGTCGACTTCGTGTTCCCCAATCGAGGACCGATGATATGGTCGTAATGCCGGCCGCCGGCATTGATCAGCTTGACGAAGTTGGGAATCAGGTAGTCATCCTGCGACCGAACCTCCTGGATCGCCACGATGTGAAACTGCCGGACGATTTCCGCCAGCGTATACATCACGTAGGGCTTATCGGCCTTTGTCTGACCAAATGCCTCGATGTTGAACGACGCAATGCGAATCGTCGGCCCGACGCCCATCGGCGGCGCCGCTCCGCCTACCACCGGGAGTTGAGCGCCGTTGCCGCCTCCAACGGTGCTTGCCGTCGGGGAAGTTGGCGCGGTCGGCGAGAAGATGCCGAAGCCGTTGTTCCATCCGCTGGTCTGTGTCGGAGTGGCGCCGGGCGGTATGGCCCCAGGCGCCGGCGCGAGCTGATTCAACCCGCCGCCCCGTAGAAACATCCACACCAGGCCGCCCAGCACGCCTAGCGTCGCCAACGATAAGATGCGTTGCACGGCCCGCTCCTTGGGCGCGAAAGTTTGCAGATCCGTCTGCGGCGCAAGTGCATAAAGGACGGGGCAGAGTAGCGGAAGGAAAGAGGCGGGGCCAGAGCGGGTGAGTCGGAAGAAACGCTAGCTGCCCACAGAGGACTCCGTGTAGGTCCTTCGGCAGGGTGACCAGGAGGCCCCTGCTAGCGTCGTGCGTGTTCGACGAGGTGTCCGATCTCCGGCAGGATCAACTTCTCCATCGCCAACCTCACCGCCGCGGTCGATCCCGGCATAACGAGCACCAGCTTGCGGTCGACGAGCCCCCCAAAGCGCGGCTGAGCATTGCCGCGGCGCCGATTTCCTGAAAGCTCAGCACGCGGAACAGCTCGCCGAAGCCGGGCAGCTCCTTGGTCAGCAGCGCCCGAATCGTATCCGGCGTCTGATCTCGCCCGGCGATGCCCGTGCCGCCGGTAACGAGCACAGCATCGACTTGCTCATCGGCGACAAATCGTCGCACGGCCGCTTCGAGCGGTCCCGGTTCGTCTGGCACAAGATCGCGCGCGGCCACGCGGCGCCCGGCGCCTTCCAACAGCTCGACGATCAGGTCGCCGCTGCCGTCGTCCGCTAGCGTGCGGGTATCGCTTACCGTCAAGACGGCGCAAGCGACGCTCTTGGGCGCCTCGCTTCGGTGTTGCTCGGCTGTCGGGCTGCAGTATCGGCTCATGCCAATGGCGTCCAAATCCTCAAATACGGCCTCTCCGCACGCCAGGGCCCACGCACACCACCGTCTCACGGCCGTCGCCGTGCCACTTGCCTCGTGCACCCATTATAATGGAACTTGGCGGACCTGCCCGGCAAATGCGTCGTCTCGACGTCGGCCGAAGGCTGGGCGCCACGCTGGTTTCCTGGATTTCGAGCGAGATTGACCGTGATATTAAGGCGCCGTCACCTGTTGGGGCTGATGTTGGCCGTGCTCATAACACCAGCCATCGTTCACGGCGATATCTACGAACTCAAAGACGGCGGCGAGATCGCCGGCGACCTTCAGCGGAATGACGGCGGCGATTATCTGATCAAAACAACCGACGGCGGCCTGATTTCTGTGTCGCGAGATCAGTTGCAGCGCATCGTGCCGCAAAACGAATTGTCCGCCGAATATGCCCATCTCGCCCGCACGACGCCGGACACCGCCGACGGGCATCGTCAGCTCGCCCAGTGGTGCAATCAACACGGCATGCTGCCCGAGGCCGATCGCCATCTGGCCCGGGTGGCTGAGCTCGATCCAGCAGACGACGCGGCGCGGCGCAGCTTGGGATACCTGCGCGTGGGAAATCGGTGGCTCACCCACGACCAGGTAATGACGTTGCGCGGCATGCAATTGTGGGAAGGCAAGTATCGCAATCGCCAAGACATCGCCATCCGCGAGCGTGATAAACAGGGCGACGCCGCGGCCGTCGACTGGCTCAGCAAGATTCGCGTGTGGCGCGGCTGGCTCGACAGCCGCCGCCCCGATCGCGTTGAAGATGCCGAACGACAAATCTCCGCCATCGACGACCCTTCCGCGACGTCCGCCCTGGTCAAGCTGCTGGATGACGAGAGCGATTCTTCGATCTTTGAGCTGTTCTTGGACGCGATCGGTCGACTTGATCATCCGCTGGCCGTGCAGACCCTTGTGGCGTACTCCTTGGAAGACGAGGACCCCAACATCCGCGACAAGTGCCTCGACTATCTGATCAGCGGCAAACGCCCGGTCGTCATCCTGCCCTATGTGCAAGCCCTACGGGACAAAGATAACGTTATCGTCAATCGGGCCGGCGCGGCGTTGGGCAAGATTGGCGATCCGGCGGCCATTAGCCCGCTGATCGACGCGCTGGTCACGCGTCACAAATATCCGTTGAACAATGCGCCTCCCGGGAAGATCTCCGCCGGTTTTAACCCCAGCGGCGCCGGCGGCGGCGGATTGCAGATGGGCGGCAAGGGTCCACAGTTCATCGAGCGCGACCGCCAAAACCTCGAAGTCCAGAGGGCCCTAATCAAGCTCTCCGGCATTCACGACTATGATTTCGACGAGCAAGCCTGGCGGCGCTGGTACGTCGACCGACAGATGCGCGAGCACGTCAACTCGCGCCGAGACCAGTGAGAATGTATGATGTGAGATGTCAGTTGGACGTCGATCGTTGCATTGACGCTGCATCCGCCTCTGACATCATCAATCTCACATCAAACATCAGACATGCGCATGCACAACGCAAGTTGCCATCATTGGCGCCAGCGCTGATCATGTCGTCGTGCGCCGAGCGCGTCGGCGGCTCGCCTCACGCCGTCGCCGTCGCTTGCGCCGCCTGCATCCGTTTCCGCGATTGCCGCCACCCCTCCGCGATGGTGGTCAGCGCAACGCGGTCTTCAAGGTTCGGGCGATAGATCGTCAATAGCAACAAGGGCAAGTACCAAGCCACGTAGATGCCGCCGTCGTGAGGGTGCCAGAACTGCGCTCCCGCCATCAGCGCCGCGGTGCAACTGATGAGCGTCCCCAAGTGTTTGCGCACCGGCCACGCGGCGAAGCTGATCGACAGGATGACAAAGGTGGCGAGAATCGGCAGGCGATACCAGGAGTTCCAAAAGCCTTCCTCCTGGCGCCAGATGCCCTGCAGGTTTTTGATCGGCGGCAGGCGCACGCCAAACATTTGCCACAGCGTTTCAAGAAAGCGATCGAAGCTCCCCGCCGTCAGCGCCAAGGTAAGAACTAATGCCGCGACGCTGATCAGCACGCCCCCGAGAAATCGCTTGACGCCGCGTTCCCAATAAAAGCTGCACCATAAGGGCAAAAGAAATAAGGGATAGTAAATTGTGCCCGACGCCAGCCCGATCAGGATGCCGGCCAACAACGGTCGGCGATAGCAAGCGATGGCCCACACCAAGAGTGACGCCGGCAGCGCATGCTCGACGCTTCCGCTCCACAGCGCCGTGTAGGGGAGCAAGAGGTACATGGTGGCGGCCGCGATGCCGGCGGTCAGATTGTCAAAGTGCCTGCCGCCTACCAGCACCAGCCCAATTACGATCAGCACGTGGGACAAAATGGCCATCACGCGGGCCGTGATTTTGCCTACCAGCAATTGCTGCGCGGCGCGCTCGTCCTCGGTGCTCGGCGGCGTGGCGTCGGCGCCGGCGATTACTTTTTGCGTCGATATCCTGGGCAACAGGTATAGGAGCCAGAATCCCGGCCCCTCGGTTTCAAACGAATCGCCGGTCTCCTGTTCGGCCTTGACCGACGCGGCTGGCAACGCCGGCGAGCAGTCGGCCCGCCCCGGCTGGCCCGTAACGACGTTGGCCATCAGGAAAAACAGCAATGAACTCCCCAGAAACGTCAACCCCGCCGCGTTCAAGTTCGGTTCCAACAACGGCCGGCGCACGAGGGCCGAATCCAGCAACAGCCGGGCCGTGATCAACCCGCCCACGGCAAACATCCACAAAAACCCCAGCTTCTGCATCTCTAGCGCATCGGTTTCGTCGCCTTCGACGGCAGGTTCCGCAAGAGCACCGGACTGGGCGTCGCCGGCATTGGCGACATCGTTGCTTCCTGATTGTACCTCTGCCGCGCTCGCCGTCGGGTTTGGAGGCAGAGTCTCGATGCTGTACTGCACCAGGAGCAATCCCGGAGCGATGAGGATCAACAAGAACAGATCGAGATTGCGGATGCTGAACACCCGGTTGAACTTGAAGAACAGCGCCAACATCAATAGCGACGAAAGGTAAGCCCAGCTCGTTGGGTTTACCTTCTCATAGTGGAAGAGTATGAAGCTCATCGCCGCTCACGGGCATGTCCTGGTCAGGGCGCCGCCGCCTCACTGGGCTGCTGGCGCTGACTTAGGATAAGCGTGCAGGCGCAAAGTGCAAGCGCTCCGGCCGCTTGCGACTTAGCGGGCGAGAGCGCTGGCCAGACGCCCGCGAGCTGCCGCAGCCCACGGACTTTCCGGCGCAAGCTCCAAGAACAAGCGGAAGTGCCGCTCGGCCTCCTGGGGCCGCTGGAGGCGCTCCAGCGCGTTGGCCAGATGATAATGGGCGTCGGCGAACTCAGAATGATAGGCCAGCGCCCCGGCAAAGGTTGCGGCGGCCAACTCCAGTTCGCCCGTCTCGGCCAGCACGCAACCCAGACTGGCCCGCGCCTCGACGTATTCTTCGTCTAGCTCCAGCGCGGCGTAGTACCGCTCGCGCGCCGCCGACAAATCGCCGGAGCGATACAACACGTCGGCCAGCGCGAAGTTAATCTCCGCCTTTGGTCCGTGGGCCATGAGCAGCGAACGGTAGGCTTCCGCAGCGCGGTCCAACTGGCCCGCGTCTTCCCAATCAAGCGCTTCACGCTCTAGTCGGTTCGTCAACTCAGCGACGCTCTCGCTCGTCTCTCGATCCTCGGCGAACATTGCGACCGCGCTGGGCATGGATGCGACGAGCGGCGCATCGTCTGCAGGGGCATCAAAATCCATCAGCAACTGCCCGCCCGGCTCCGTCAGTTCGTCGCCCCGGCGCAATAACAGCCGGCGCCCATCGACGACCACCGCGGGATCGGCCAGCGGACGCTCCGTCTCTGGCGCCAACCGCGACAGCTCCGCCAGTCGGCGATCAATCGTCCGTAACGAGCAACCGGCCTTCAACAGTTCAGCAAGGCGTCGGGCGACGGCCGCTTCCTGAAAATCGAAGTACGGCAGGCGGTGCACGCAGCGCACCGCCCGGAGCGCTCCCCGGTTATGCCAGCGGCGAATGGCTCCGACGGGAACCCCCAATAGCTCCGCCAACATGGCGGGCGTGTACAGCCGCCGCACGTCGCCGTCGTCGACCAGCCCCAAGCGCTGCCACAACTGCGACTCGCGGAGCAAGCTCACGCGGCGCTCCACGACCGCTTCGGCCAGGCGGGTTCGCGACGAAGCCCGTTCACCCAAGGCGCTAGCCAAGTCGATCTCCCCGTCGCCGAGGACGACCAGGCTCGCCGAACCATCCTCCGGCTCAACCAATTCGCCGCCGAAACTGCGGATCAGGCCCGCTGCGTCCCGACGGTTCACGCCAAACAGCCGACCGGCAAGCACGATCCGCTCGCCAGCCAGTGCTGCGAAAGGCTCCTGCCCAACGGGTGCGCTGAAGACAGTCGACCGCCATGCCGAAAGTTCATACCAAGAAAGTCGCGGGGATATCAAAACGCCAGTCTCGGCGAGTTGCTCGCGGCTGTCAATTCGCCCCGCCGGTGCGGCGGGGCGCTGTCGACAGCCGGCCAACAGGTTATCCACCGCCCGGCCGCCGCCCTCCGAATATCCCGCTACTCGCAGCACGGCTGCTCGACCGGAATCTTGAGCACCACCGTCTTGGGCACGCGATACGTGTAGGTCACCGGTACCTTTTTGCACACGGTGCGCGGAACTTGCACCGTTTCCTGCTTCTCGGTCATCCGACACACGCGCACGTTATACGGCTCAACGTGCTCTTCTTGCACCCACTTGCACACCGTCACCGGAACCTGGCGAACTTGTTCCTCGGCGACCATCCGGCACACCTGCACCGGCACTTTGCGCTCGACGCGCTCGACCGCCTGCCGGCACGTGGTGACGGGGACTTGACGAACTTGCTCCTCGGCCACCATGTGGCACGTCCGCACGGGTATTTTGCGGCACATTTCCTGCGGCACGTAGCGGCACACCTGCACGGGCACTTTCTGCACCACTTCCTGCGGACGCATTTCGGTCACTGGATACTGCTGCGGCACGAGGTTGGGCTTCCAAACCCGGTTGACCTGCGCCACCGGCGGCGGCGTGACGCTTGCCCACACCAACCCCGGACGCTGCACCTGCACGAAGCCAGTGTAGGGATCGACCGTCGTCGTCGCCCGCATCCACGTCAGCCCGCGACGCACCGGCGCCGGCTGCACATAGGAGACCTGGTCGACGTAGCAACCCTGATCGACGTATCGCGTCTCGTACCGCACCACCGGTTGCAGCACGGTGTAGCGGTGCTCTTGCTCCACTGTTTCGGTGACCGGGCGCATTACCGTGTAACGCTCCTCGTGCTCCGCCGTCTCCCAGACGGGCCGCTGGACAGTGTAACGTTCCTCCCGCATGCTCGTCTCGACGATATTGCGAACTCGGTCGTAGCTGCAATCGCGAACCTCCGTTTCATACACTGGGCGTTGCACTGTGTATCTCTCTTCGCGAACGCTCGTTTCCTGCACCGGCCGCGAGACCATGTAGCGCCGCTCGCGCGCCTCGGTTTCCCACACGGGGATTTGCCGCGTGACCTGCATCGTCTCGCATATGGTCTCGGTTTCCAGCCGATAGGCGGTCACCTGCTGCTCTTCGTACACCGTTTGGCACACGAGCCGGTAGGCTTCCGTGCAGCACTGCGCCGCGGCGCGAGGCGCCTCTGACACAAACAGTGCATTGGCCGCCAGAGCCATGACGCACGCAAATGAGGTCTTCATGTCAGCACCCTACTGAAGTTTTTTTCGAGAAGTTCCGTCGGCGCGCAATACACCCACCGCGCCGGTCGACAAGCTCCCCTCTAGGAGAGTCTTGCGGACGATTCGGGGAAAAGCAAACGTCGGCCGCCGAAAACAATCGCTAGCACCGCACTAAGCCGCGCGTTCGCCGACGCTTACCCACTGCTGGCAGTGCGCCGCTATCTCCATCCGACCGCCTGGCCTCAGCCCCTGCAATGGGAAAGCGCGCTCGGGGGCCGGGGAATTCGCGCCCGCCGCCGGCACAACCGGCACAGCCCGCAGAGTTTTCGCAGCTCAACGCGCCGCTTGCACTCGCGCGAGGAGCCGCTTTGCGTCGTCGAGGCGCTCGACGGGAATGGGCGCCGGCTCGTGCACCTGCGGCGCCGCAGCGACGAAATCGGCCAGCGCCGTCTCGAGCGCGGCCAAAGTCTCGGGCGACGGTTTTTTTTCGAGCAACATCTCGATGGCCGACATCGCGCTGCTGAGAACTGTGTTTCGCTTGTCTGTTTTGCGCGCGGCCAAGGCGTGCTCGTCCGCGTCGCCAGTCAGCGCCTTCTCGCCGGCCATGCTCGAAGCGAGCGCATCGGGGTCCAGCATCTCGGCGATGGCGGTCGCCGCCCGGGGATCGCCGATCCGCGCCAGCGCCGCCGCCGCGTTGAACCGTGCATCCGTATACGGATCATCGGCCAACTCCACGAGCTTGGCGGCCAGCCGCGGATCGGCGCCAGGCGCGGCTACCACTCCCAAAGCAAACGCCGTCGCGGAACGGATGAGCTCGTCCGGATCGTCAGCCAGCCCCAGCAGCGCCTCAACCAAATCGTCACCCTTGAGCGGCCGGGGCGGCTTCAACTGGCTCAGTTCCCCCGCGAGAACGGCGATGGCGTTGATCGCCTGCCGGCGAACGTCGCGCTCCGGATCGCTGCGCGCCGCCTTCAGCAGCGCCGGGAGTCCGTCCTCCACATGAAATTCTCCCAAGGCGGAACACAAGAACATCCGCATCCGGATCGCCGCTTCGGAATCGTCGGCCGCTTGTATCTGTTCATCGAGCAGTGCGGAGAGCTTTTGAGCTAACTCGCGATTGGTCTTGAGCTGCGGATAACGCTGCGGCATCCGCAGCATGTTGGCCAGGTCGTTGGCTTTCTGAAACCGCGCCTGGTTCGACGAGCGCAAGCCGCGCACAATCTCGTCGGGATCCTGCACGCCGCGACGGGCCAGCGATTCGATGATGAACCAGAAGAGCACGACCGCCGCCACGATCACCGCCGGCACGACGAACAGTTGCAGGATGAACTTCGCGCTGGGCGGTTCAATGGGCGGCAAAAGCTCGTCGGGCGACATCCCGACCACCGGCCTGCGTTCGGCGGCGTGCGAAGGACCACCGTCAGGCGGTATGCTGGGAGACATTGCTGAGTTACCAACGGCGCGAGCGTCAATCGAGTCCGAAGTTACCTTGTCCCCAATGTATCAGCTTCGCCTGACCCTCGAAACGCCCGCGACCAACGTCGCTCTGGACGAAGCGCTGCTCGAGGCCGCCGAAGCTGGCCAGCTCGACGGCGAAGTGCTCCGTCTCTGGGAATCGCCCGTGCACTCGATTGTCATGGGCCGCTCATCGCCCGCGAGCGAAGTCCGCGCCGACGACTGTCGACAAGCGGGCATCCCCATCGTCCGGCGCTCCAGCGGAGGCGGCGCCGTGGCGATCGGCCCGGGCTGCCTCATGTACGCGTTGGTCTTGAATTTGACGCAACGAGTCGAGCTGCGCGGCATCGATCGGACGCACATATTTGTGCTGAGCCAAGTGGCCCAGCGTCTCAAGTCAGTTGATCCGACGATCGAGCTTGCCGGTACAAGCGACCTGGTTTTCAGGCCGTCTCCGCACGACGAGACGTTGCGCAAATTCTCGGGCAATAGCCTGCGCGTCCGTCGCCGCCACGTGCTGTACCACGGTACAATCCTCTATAATTTTGATTTGACGCGCATGGGTCGCTGGCTCGGAGTGCCTACGCGCGAGCCAGCCTACCGACAAGGGCGCGCCCACGAATCCTTCGTCGCTAACTTGCCCGTCGCTCAAGCGACATTGGAAGCCGCGCTGCGCGGCGCCTGGCAGGCCGACGAGCCATTGGACGCCGAACTGCAATGTCGCTTGCAGCACGCCATCGCGACGCGGCTCGGAACCGCCGCCTACTAAGCTGCGACAGGACAACGATTTGGAACACTGCGTCAATTGCGGGGCGGGTATCGAGGATTCACCCATGTCCGCGGCACAAAAAATGCACCCGAAGTGAAAATCTTCATCGATCACTTCATCGATCCTGTCGTCCCGCCGCCCGGTGACTGTTATTCTTTCTTGGCCGTCCTAAGGCGCCTTGGCGCGGACAACTCTCGCATCCGAAGTCGCCTGCCGACCTCCCGCTTCAACTTATGGTCCTGCCAACCCCCACGCATTCCATGCACCGCCGCCCGCTTTTGGCCATGCTGAGCCGGTACGAGCACCGCTACCCGAACGAGGGCGCCGTGGTCGCGCGCATCCGCAGCCTCATTGCCGCGCACATCGATTGCTTCGACCGTACCTGTCGGCCGGGCCACGTCACGGCGTCGGCGTGGGTGACCACGCCCGCGTGTGACCGTTTTTTGCTCGTCCACCATCGCAAGCTAGGCCGTTGGCTCCAACCCGGCGGCCACGCCGACGGCGACGCCGACATCCTGGCTGCCGCCCTCCGCGAAGCTCGCGAAGAAACCGGCCTCGAGGACCTCCGACTCGCCGAGGAGGGACCGAAGGCGACGCCCCTGGACCTCGACGTTCACGAAATTCCCGCCCGGTACGACGCCGCGGGCGAGTTGGCGGAAGACGCTCACGAGCACCACGATGTGCGCGTGCTAGTCATCGCGCATGGCGACTTGGCTCCGCGGGCCAGCCATGAGTCGCACGCAGTCCGGTGGTTTGCCGTCGACGAACTGCCAGCCGTCACGAGCGAGGACAGCGTTCTGCGCATGCTTCGCAAAACACGCGCCGGGCAGGCAGTCTGCTGCGAGTGACGATTCTCAGCTAGCGCGAGTCGCAGACGTTTAGGCGCCGGTTGTCCGGCGCGGCATTCCCTGAGCCACTTTGCATTCGCGCCGGCGGCTGCTAAGGTACGGGCAGACTCAACCCACCTTGCCTGCCGAGTCCGCCCTATGTCCACTGCGTTCGGCCAGCCGCGCATCACGCGCGAACAATTGGCCCCTGGCGAATGTCTCTGCGAGTACTGCACCGCTAAGTGCTGCAAATACTTCGCACTCCCGTTGGAGGAGCCGGAGACCTTCGAAGAGTTCGAGTACGTCCGCTGGTTCCTCCTGCACGGCCGAGCCAGCGTGTTCAAGGAAGAGGGCGACTGGTACCTCCTGGTCCACACCGAGTGCAAGCATCTGCAGAGCGACAACCGCTGCGGCATCTACGAAACCCGTCCGCAAATCTGCCGCGACTACACCACCGACACGTGCGAATTCGACGACGACTGGGTGTACGAGTTCTACCTCGAAACGGCCGAGCAGGTCGGCGAGTACATGGAGGCCGTGCTGCAGGACGAAGGAAAAAGCATTCGCAGCCCCAAGCCGAACCCGTTAGCGGTGATCGGGTAGAAGTGGGCAGTGGGCGGTGGGCAGTGGGCAGTTCTTGAGGCGAGCCCAGTTTTTATGCCTTTAAGCCTTCAGCACAGCTAGCCGGGCGGGCTCGCCTTCTAGTTGATAGACCCAACCGGCATCGATCTGTAAGATCGCTGCTGTTCACTGCCCACTGCCCACTGCCCACTGCCCACTGCCCACTCGTGTCCCTCATCACTCCCCGCACGCTCAAGGGCTTTCGCGACTACCTTCCCGAGGCGATGATGCCGCGGGAGTGGATCATCGACACGGCGCGGCGGGTGTATCGCTCGTACGGGTTTCGGCCGATCGACACGCCCGCGCTGGAATACCTCGAAATCCTCACCGGCAAGGGCGGCGAGGAAACCGACAAGCAGCTCTACAAGTTCCAGGACCACGGCGGCCGCGACGTGGGGCTGCGATTCGACCTCACCGTGCCGCTGGCCCGTTTCGTCGCCCAGCACTCGCAGGAGCTCGGCCTGCCGTTCAAGCGCTACCACATCGCCACCGTGTGGCGCGGCGAGAACACGCAGGCCGGCCGCTACCGCGAGTTCATGCAGTGCGATTTCGACACGATCGGCGTGACCGACCTCACGGCCGACATCGAGATGGCGCTGGTGATCAACGACTTGTTCGTTGCGCTCGGCGTCGAGCGGTTCACGATCTCGCGTCAACCACCGCGCGGTGCTGAACGGGCTCTTGGAAAAGCTCGGCCTGGCGGACCGCTCGGCCGGTCGTGCTCCGCGCGCTCGACAAGCTCGCCAAAATCGGCGCCGACGGCGTCGCCGCCGAACTGGCGCGCACGGCGCAAACCGACGCGACGCAAACCAGCCAGCTCCTGGCCATGGCCGGCCTCGAAAGGCGACAACGCCGCGGTGCTCCGCGAGTTGGCCGCCCTCGTGAAAGGGCAACGCCACCGGCGAGCGCGGCGTCGCCGAACTCACTCAGCTGGGCGAGGCCGCTTCCGCAGCCGGCGTGCCCGCCGACAGGCTCCAGCTCGATCCTTCGATCGCCCGCGGCCTCGACTACTACACCGGCATCGTCGTCGAGACGCAGCTCAACGATCTTCCGTCGATCGGCAGCGTCGCCAGCGGCGGCCGCTACGACAACCTCGCCAGCGTCTACACGAAAGAAAAACTCCCCGGCGTCGGCGCCTCGCTCGGTCTCGACCGACTGCTGGCGGCACTCGAACAACTCGGCAAGCTTCCCACGACCCGCACGCCCGCGCCGGTGATCATCTGCATGTTCGACGCCGCGCACCGCAACGACTATCTCAAGACTCGCCGCCCAGCTCCGCGCCGCGGGCCTCGGCGTCGAGGTCTATCCCCGAAGCCAAGAAGCTAGGCAAGCAGCTCCAATACGCCGACCGCCAGGGCTTTCGCGCGGCCATCGTCATGGGCGAAAACGAATTCGCCGCGGGACCAGTGCCAGGTAAAAAATCTTGCGACAGCCGACAGCGCGACCGTCGCCTACGACGGGACCGACGCCTCTGCCGTCGTCGCCGCCATCCGCCGCATTCTGGATGCCTGAGCCCGGAAATAGGTCGCGGATTAACGCGGATATCACGGATAAGCGCGGATTCGTTCAGTGACTTTTTTTGTTGACATTAAACAAACACAAAATCGCATTCGCCGCCTTTGGGAATTTGCTACTTTTCTGCCGCCGTCTTACCTCCTCTTATCAATCCGCGACCATCCGCCAAATCCGCGTTCATCCGTGTCCCATTTCCCCTCCGTGACCGCTACGATGAGCGCATGGCCAAGCGCGACAACCATTACGAAGCCGCCTTCGAGGCCTACCTCCTCGCACGGCGCGTCGCTTACGTGGCGGTCGACGAGCAGCGGCGCAGCCGCATCGACGGCGGGTCGCTAAAGAACGTCGACTTCCTGGTGTCGCCCGCCGACGGCGCCACGCTGTTGGTCGACGTCAAGGGCCGCCGCTTCCCCAGCGGTCAGCGCCGCAAGCAGTACTGGCGCAACTGGTCCACCTGGGACGACCTCCGCAGCCTCGCTCGCTGGCAAGATCGCATTGGCGCCCACAGTCTGGCCCTGTTTGGGTTCGTTTTCCACGTCGTCGGCCAGCGATCACCGCTGCCGCCCGAGCGACTCTACACGCACCGGGGCCGCCATTACGCCATGCTCGCCGTGCGGGCCGCCGACTACATCCGCTTTGCCCGGCCGCTGTCGGCCCGCTGGCAAACCGTCTCGATGCCCGCCGCCCTGTTCCGCCAGGCGGCCATGCCTTTCGACGAGCTCCTGCCTCAGCCCGGCCTCGAGCCCCCAGCCGAAATTGAGCTAACAGCCCTCGCCGCGGGGGATATCTGATTCATAGTTCGTGATATATGATGGGGGGAGTCCCGTCCTCCAATCAGAAACCAGCAAACGTAAAATCAGAACTTCGTTGGGAGTCGACGCATGGCCTGGGGACTAGTCTTACTCTGCGTAGTCCTGGGCGCTCTGGGCGCGTTGCGCCCGAGCGGCCGCCAGCGGGAGTTTCGCCGCGTGAAGGAAGAAGACTGAGCGGCGAGTGGCGAGTTACGAGTTGCGAACTAGTCTAGCAACTCGCTACTCGCTACTTCTCCTCTCACGCCGCTTGACTGCCGCGGCCGCTCGCCACGCCGCAGAATTCGGCGATTGCCGCGATCACCCGGTCCTGCTCCTGGCGCGTCATTTCGGCGTAGATTGGCAGGCTGAGCACTTCGCGGCACGCCTGTTCGCTGGCAGGCAAGCTGCCCGGCTGGTAGCCCAACGCGGCGAAGCACTTCTGCAGGTGCAGCGGAATCGGGTAATAGACGGCCGAGCCGATTTTTCGTTCCGATAGGTGCTGCCCAGCGCGTCGCGACGGCCGTCCCCGACGCGCACGGTGAACTGGTTCCACACGCTGGCGCAGTTGGGCGCCACCTGCGGCAGGCCAATGTGCCGATCGAGCCCCAGCCGGGCGAACTGGGCCGCGTATCGTCGCGCATTTTGCTCGCGCGTGGCCGCCCAGTCGTCCAGGCGCCGCAGCTTCACGTGCAGCACGGCCGCCTGGATCGAGTCGAGTCGGCTGTTGAGCCCTACCACGTGATGATGATAGCGCGGATGCTGCCCGTGATCCCGCAGGATGCGCAGCTTCGCGGCCAGTTCAGCGTTGTTGGTGGTCATCAGCCCGCCGTCGCCCCAGCCGCCGAGGTTCTTGGTGGGATAGAACGAGAAGCAGCCGATCAGCCCCAAGCCGCCCGCACGCACGCCCCGAAACTCAGCGCCGATCGCCTGAGCCGCGTCCTCGATAATCGGCAAGCCGTCGGCCGCCGCCGCCAGGCCATCCATGTCGGCGCACTGCCCAAACAATTGCACCGGCATGATCGCCCGGGTTTTCTTGGTGATTTTGCGCGCTGCGTCGGCCGGGTCGATGTTAAACGTCGTCGGCAAGACGTCGGCAAACACCGGCCGAGCGCCGAGGCGCCACACCGAGCTAGCAGTCGCAAAAAAGGTAAAGCTCGGCAGGATCACTTCGTCGCCCTGTCCGACGTCGAGCGCCATGAGGGCCAAGATGAGTGCATCGCTTCCCGAAGCGCAACCGATCGCGTGCTCGACGCCGCAGTACTTGGCCATGGCCTCTTCAAACGCCCTACACGCCGGACCGTGGACGAAGGCGCCGGTGCGGGCAATTTCGGCGATGGCGCCTTCAATCTCCGCTTGCAAGGGAGCGTTCTGACGATTGACGTCGAGCATCGGCACGGGCGCAGCGGTCATTGTGCATTCCTTGCTGGGCGGAGAATCGGCGTGGGGCGCGGTGGCCGACAGGCCGCCAGCGCGGCGGGGAGCGTACAAAACGGCGCCGGCGCCGGTCAATGGCGACAGAAAGGCGACAAATTCTGACTCCGCCATACGCCAGGCGGAGGCAAAAAACGGTTGCTTGCCGGCGATGGCCCACAGGCGGATAATCGCAGGCCTTTGCTCACTTTCGTATTTCAGGAGAACTCGCCATGAAGACGCCCAGGTTGCTCGCCGTCGGGCTGTTGGTTTTTTCCCTGCAACTGGCTCGCGGCCAGTCGTCGCTCTTGACGCCCACGAAAGAGCATAAGGAAATGGCGCGTGAAGTGGGCGTATGGGACGCGGAGTCCAAAATGTGGGAGTCGCCCGAGGCCGAGCCGCTCGTTTCCAAGGGCGTCGAAACGAACAAGATGCTCGGCGAAATGTGGCTCGTGGGAGAATTCGAAGGCGAGATGATGGGCCAGCCGTTCCACGGCCGAAGCCAGATGACTTACGATCCGCTCACGAAGAAGTACGTGGGTACGTGGATCGACTCGATGGCGCCGACAATGATGACGATGAAGGGCGACTACGACGTCGCCGCGCATACGCTCACCATGATGATGGACGGCATCGACGCGATGACCGGCAAGCCGGGCAAATGGAAGAGCGTCACCCGCTACGAGAGCGACGACGCCAAAACGTTCGAAATGTACATGCCCGTCGCGGGCCAGGACGGCAAGTGGGCGAAGATCATGGAGATCAAGTATAAGCGGAGAAAGTGACGAGGAAGAGGCGAGAGATGAGGGGCGAGGGACGAGTAATTCTTGCTTCCTCTCGCTCCTCGCCCCTCGCCCCTCATCTGAGCGGCAACAGCGGCACGTCGTTGATGTTGTCGGCGATCAGCTGGCGGATGGCCCGCTCCTGGTTTTCCAGCGCCCGCCCGGCCGAGGCCCGCACGCGCCGATCGGCAATTCCATGGGCGAACCATGGCGCATCGGTGAGGATTTGCTGGGTGAGCGATAGTTCAATGCGCGAGCCCTTGTCGGCTTTGTCGCGCTCAAATCGCGTGACCATGCGGTAACCTTTGAGCCGTTCGGCCGGCTTGGCCAGATTGACCTCCGAGTTGAGAAAATCGGGCTCGATCACGACCTCCTGCTTGAGCTCGACGATGGGCTTTCCAATGTACTCGTCGAGCGAATGGACCTTCAGCGTGCCGAATAGCTCCAGGTGAAACTTGGGGTCGAACATCAGCTTCAGCGCCTCCTTCGGGTCGACGTCGACGCCGAAGCCGCTCCACTTCTGGTCGACGAACTCGCTGTCGCCCGCCATCGTGATGATCTGCTTGGCGCCGTCGGTGCGCACCAGGATTTTGCGGACGGAGGTGAAGTCGGCGTCCAGCGTGAACGACCGCGTGGCCGTCTGCTCGGTGAGATACTCGCCGCGGAAGATCAATCCCAACGCGACGGCAAGCACCGGCAGCCCCACTAGCAGCAGGATGATTAGCGCGGCGTTTCGACGAATCTTCATAACGCCAGTGGCAAGGTGCGGGTGAGCTGGGCGCCGCCAGCGACCCTACTATAGCCCACGACCAAGCAGCTAGCACCCCGTAGCGAGCATTCCTGGGCGCTAGGGCGAGGTTTTGCCAATCGCCTCGAAAGCTTATAACGGACCAGCGCGGTGCGCAGGATGCGATTCCCCCGCCGGCGCCCGGGGCGATTTTCCCGCCGCCCCGGGAGCAACTCTAGCAGGAGGCTGGAGCTTGAGCCGATGACCCGATGGCTAATCAATTTCGGCGGCGCCCTCGCGCTGATGGTCGGCGGCCTGCGGGCCGCGGCCAGCGGCGACCAGCCGGCCAAGCCGCTCGCCGCGCCGTCATCGAACGTCCCATCTAGCGCTGCGTCGCCGCTTGACGCGACCGCGGCGCCAACGACGGTCCCGTCGCCAGCGCCTCTGAAGTCCGAACCGCCCTCGAAGTCCGACGACGAGGAGGCGCTCCCCGAATCGAACCTCGCCGCGCTGGACGACTCGGTTAAGCAGGACTTGGAACAGCAGCTCAAGTCGCTCGAAGGCGCCGGGCTCAGCGACGCCGACAAGCAGCAGGCGGTCAAGTACTATCAGCAGGCGATTGAATCGTTCAACGTGGCCAACCAACAGTTGGCCGCGGCGCGGAAATTCGAGGAAGACATCAAGCTGATCTACGCGCCCGCCAACGACGACGGACCCGCCGACGGGCTGAAAAACGACGGGCCGCATTCACTGCAGTACTACGAACTGCGGCTCGCCAGGCCGCTCCCCCCCTACCAATCGTTGGAAGATCTCACGCTGACGGACGTGGAAAAGGCCGCCGCCAACGTTGAACGATCGCTCAAGTCCTACCGCGACCAGCTCGCCGATTTGGAATCCGAGCCCAAACGACGCTCCAACCGCCTCGCCGCGCTGCCCAAGGAAATCGCCGAATATCGGCAAAAGGCCAAACAAGCGACCGACGACCTCGCCGCCGTCGCCAACGAAGACGTCAAAGACGCGCTTGCGCTCGCGCCGAGCCGCGCTCACCTTGGCCAAGCAGCGTTTCGACGCCACGGTCCAAGCCCTGGAGCGCGAGCAACGGCTCTACCAGCAAGGCGGCGACTTCATCAAGATCAAGCGCGACTACTTCGTGCGCTACGTGCCGTTCAAAGAGAAGCGGTTCATCCAACTGCGCGAGGAGATCAACGAACGCCGCGAGCGAGAGGCGAAGCAGGAGGCCGACAACGCCGCCAAGCAGGCCCGTCGCATCGCCGAGGGGGCCACCGCCAACCGACCCAAAGTGCTCGCCCGCCTGGCGGACGAGAACGAAGCGCTGGCGAAGCGTCGGGCTCAAGTGGTGGCCGACAACACGCGCGTGTCTCAAGAGGCGCTGGCAGCCAACGAGCGACTTGCCAGCCTCCGGAAGCGTTACAAAAACGCGCAGGACCAGGTGCAAATTGCCGAACTTTCGGATTTCAACGGCGAACTCTTGCGCAAAGAGCAAGCCGATTTGCCCAAGCTCTACGAGCTGCGCCGCCGCGGCGTCGATCGCCGCGCCGAGCGCATCGACGCCCAGGTCGTGATTTACTCGCTCAACGATCAGCGATCGGCGCTGGCCAATATCGACGACCGGATGGAGAAGGCGGCCGCCAAGGTCAAAAATCCTGATCCGGCCGTGCGCCTGGAAGTCCGCAAGCTGCTCACCTGCAAGCGCGGCTACCTGGACGACCTCATCACCGACTACAACACTTACTCGAACAACCTCAGCCAACTCGACAGCGTCGAATCGCAGTTGGTGGCGCTCGCCGAGGAATACTCGGCGTTCATCGCGGAGCGCGTGCTGTGGATCCGCAGCGCCGCCCCGCTGGGACCGGCCGATTGGCCCCCGGCGACCGAAGCGCTCGCCTGGAGTCTCGACGTGCGCAACTGGCGCGCCGTCGCCGCGGCGCTCGTTCTGGCGGCAAGCCGCACCCCCCTGCAGGCCGCGCTCGCAATGGCGGGTATCCTGGCGCTGCTGATCGCTCAGGGGCCGATTCGGCGTCGGCTACGCCGCCTGGGCGAGGAGGCCGCCAAGCGGAGCTGCACCAAGCTCCGCCCCACGTTTCACGCCCTGTGGCTAACGGCTATTCTGGCGCTGCCTTGGCCGGCGCTTTTGGCCTGCGTCGGCGCGGCGCTCAACAATCCGCTCAACGAATCAGAATTCGTCCGATCGTTCGGCGCTGCGCTCAACGTCGTGGCGTTGTGCCTGCTGCAAATGGAGCTGCTGCGGCATCTGTGCCGCCGTGGCGGACTGGCCGACGCCCATTTCGACTGGCCCGAGAAGTGCCTCGCCCAACTGCGGGTAAAGCTGCGCTGGCTCACGATTCTGGCTTTGCCCTTGATCCTGTGGCTCACAGGACTGGAAGTGCAGAGCGTCGACCCCCAGTGGAGTTCGTCGCTGGGCCGGGCGTGCTTCGTGGGCGTCATGGTGCTATTGGCCACGCTGCTGGAGCGATTGCTCTTATCGCGGGGCAATCCCTTCCGCCAGTTGGTGCTCTACAGCAAGGGCGGCTGGCTCACGCCGCTACAGTTGGCGTGGCGGCCGGCGGTGGTGCTGCTGCCGGCAGTGCTGGCCGCGCTGGCGGCGGTGGGTTACTACTACACTGCCCAACAGGCGGCCATGCGGTTGGTGCAGTCGGTGAGCCTGATGCTCTCGGTGTTGGCCCTAGGCGGCTTCACGCGGCGCTGGCTGCTCGTGAATCGACGTCGGCTCGCCCGCGAGCAAGCCAAGCAGCGACGGGCTCAGCTCGCGGCTGCCGCGGAAGCCGACGCCACGGCCCCGCCGCTGGCCGAGGGGCCCGACGAAATCCCCGACCTCGCGGCCCTGAGCGAGCAGACCCAAAAACTGGTTCACACCTTCCTGGCCATCACCGCCACGATCGGCATCGTGCTGATCTGGGCTGCCATCCTGCCGGCACTGGCCTACCTGGGCCAAGCGCCGCTCAACCCGGCGGCCGACCCAAAGAATTTGCCGCTCACCTGGGGGCAACTGTTCAAAGTGCTGGCGGTGCTGCTCGTCACGTTCGTTTCGGTGCGCGACATTCCGGCGCTCCTGGAGCTGGTAGTGCTACAGCATCTGCCGCTGGACGGCGGCTTCCGCTACGCCTTTACCACCATTTGCCGCTACGTGCTCGCGGCCATTGGCTTGACCGTGTCGTTCAACTGCATCGGCTGGCGCTGGCAGGACGTCCAGTGGCTGGTCGCTGCGATGAGCGTGGGACTCGGTTTCGGCCTGCAGGAAATCTTCGCCAACTTCGTCTCCGGCATCATCTTGCTCTTCGAGCGGCCGATTCGCGTCGGCGACATGGTCACGCTCGGCGAAACGACCGGCATCGTCAATCGCATCCGCATGCGGGCGACGACGATCGTCGATCACGACCGCAAGGAATTCGTCGTTCCCAACAAGGACTTGGTCACCGAACGGCTGCTCAACTGGACGCTCTCGGACCACACCAACCGGATTGTTATTTATGTCGGCGTCGCCTACGGCTCGGATACCGAGCGGGCTTGCGCTTGCTGTTGGAGGCCGCCCGGGAGCAGCCGCACGTGTTGAAGGAACCGTCGCCGGTCGCGTTGTTTGACAATTTTGGCGACAGCTCGCTCAATCTCAAGTTGATGTGCTTCTTGCCCAACCTTGAAAATCGCTGGCAGACGATTCACGCGATTAACTCGACCATCGACCGCAAGTTCAAGGCCGCCGGCATCGAGATTCCGTTTCCGCAGCGGGACGTCAATTTCCGCTTGCCCTCGGAGGCCATTTCGCTGGACATCGCCGGCGCCAGCGCCATGCTGCGGCCCAAATCGGCCGCCCTTCGGCCCGGCGCCAAGCCGGCCGAAGGCGATCGGCAAGGCGCGGCCTGAGGGCCTGATGCGCCGTGCACCCTCCCAGTTGAGCGCCGCGCCGTCGCCCGGTCTAATGGCGGCGTGGAAGCCCAATTGGCGCCGCCGCAGCTCACCCTGGAAGGTCACGTCATGCAACGCCGCGAGTTTCTTCAGACGTCCCTGGCCACATCGACCGCCGCCGTTTATTTGGCTGGCGGAACTGCCCGCGCCGATTCGCCCCAGGCGGATCGCGAGTATTACGAATGGCGCACCTACCGCCTGGCCGACGCCGCGAAGCAGCCGCTGGTCAGCGACTATCTTCAAAACGCCTGCTTACCCGCCTGGCAGCGCATGGGCGTCGGCCCTGTCGGCGTATTCACCGAAATCGGCGACGGCGCGACGCCCTCCCTCCATGTCCTGCTGACGTATCCGTCGCTGGCAGTTTTCGCTTCAGCGCACGAAGCACTCGAGCACGACGCCGGCTACCAGCAGGCCGCCGCCACGTATCTTGCCTCCAAACCGGCGGAGCCAGCATTCGATCGCATCGAGAGCTCCTTCATGGTGGCCTTCAGCGGAGCGCCGCGAATCGGCGTGCCGCGCGCAAACCGCACATCTTCGAATTGCGGACCTACGAAAGCCACAGCGAGGAGCGCGCTCGCAAGAAAATCGACATGTTCAACAATGGCGAAATCCCAATCTTCCCCCAGTGCGGCTTCGAAAACGTCTTCTTCAGCGAAACGCTCATCGGCGGCGCCCTGCCGAATCTGAAGTACATGCTCGCCGCGCCCGACATGGACGCCAACGCCGCCGGCTGGAAAAAATTCATGGCCGACCCCGACTTCGTGGCGCTGAAGAACGACTCCCAATACGCCGACACCGTCTCGAAGATCGCGAAGCTGTTCCTCGAGCCGACGGCATACTCGCAGATCTGACGACGCTGCGCCGCGAATCCCCGCTGCGCGATGTTTTGACTCCGCAAAATAAGCCCCGTAAAATGCTCGACATGGAAGCGAAAGGAATCCATAGCGATCAGGGCGCTTTCTCATTCGGCGACTATCGCTTCGGCTTCGTCGAAGTGTACGTCAGCAGAGGAGATCCCCTATTCGGCTGCATCGATATACAAACCAGGGCCGAACTCGGCCCGATAGGTGGCTTCGATGTGCCGATTTCCGTCGGAACCGGTTGGGCGATCGTCATTCTCGCGCCGATCTTGCTGGCCCTTTTCACAGCGGCGCTCAATCGACGATTTAGAAAGCCGGCCTAGCAATGCCTCAGCGCGGCATCGCTCTCTTTCCATTCGCGCCGATTCACGGCCAGAGAATCCGAGTCCGAAACTATCGACCTCGCAGCCTTGGCAAACTGGGCGAACTCTAAAGCTCGTTCGGCCGCCATTTCGCCGCGACCTTGAGCTGTAAGCCGCTTGCGCCGCGCCTTTTTCCGCAACCCCTTCGCATATAATTGTTTAGGCGTCTTAACAATTTCCAAACCTCCCCTTCGCTAGCACTTAACGACAGACACAACCCGTTGTGTGCTAGCGGGTTACGAAAACCACAAATTCGATTTGACGCTTCCCGCGATCGGTGTATGATCGGCTCCCTTCGCCGCTGCATATAGGTGTCTAATTGGGCATCAGGCACAATATGTAGTGGAATTGCGGATTCCAGCCCCGGTTTACCGCGGCTTTTCCGATACTCGCTCCCAAATCTAGTGCGGACGGCGCGACGACGATGCCGATCGCCTTGGTGGTGAGTGTACGAGTGTTCATGGTAGGATGCCCGACGGTATCATTGAAACAGGAGGTTTTCTCATGGCTCTAGCCGACTCATCGCTCGCTAGTCGCGCCACTTCTCGCACGCTCCCCGCCCGCGCCGCCGGCGCCAAGCGGTTCCATGGCCGGCTGAAGATCGACGCAACTTTCTGTCCCGTCGACGTCGCCGATCCCTTCGACACGGTGCAGTGGGAAGTCCGCTCGGCCGCCATCAAAGGCGAAAACGGCGAGGTGCTGTTCGAGCAGACCAACTGCGAAGTGCCGGCCTTCTGGTCGCAGTTGGCCACCAACGTCATCTGCAGCAAATACTTCTACGGCGAAGTAGGCACGCCCGAGCGCGAGTACAGCGTACGGCAGCTCGTGCACCGCGTGGCCCGCACGATCGCCGATTGGGGCATGGAAGACGGCTACTTCGCCAGCGCCGACGACGGCGAGCGGTTTTACCGCGACCTGTCGTGGCTATGCCTGCACCAGCACGGCGCCTTCAACTCGCCCGTGTGGTTCAACGTCGGCCTGTACCACCAGTACGGCGTCCGCGGCGCCAAGTGCAACTGGCACTGGAGTCCGCAGATCCGCGACGTCGTTCAGCCGGAGAACCCGTACGAGTTCCCGCAAGGCTCGGCCTGCTTCATCCAGCACGTCGAAGACAACATGGAAGACATCATGGAGCTCGCCCGCAGCGAGGCCATGCTGTTCAAGTTCGGCTCGGGCACCGGCACCGACCTGTCGACCCTCCGCTCGCACCGCGAGAAGCTCGCCGGCGGCGGCAAGCCCTCGGGCCCGCTCTCGTTCATGCGCGTGTACGACCAGGTGGCCGCGGTGGTGAAGTCGCGGCGGCAAGACTCGTCGCGCCGCCAAGATGCAGTCGATCAAGGTCTGGCACCCCGACGTGATGGAGTTCATCGAGTGCAAGTGGAAGGAAGAGAAAAAGGCCCGCATCCTCATCGAGAAGGGCGGCTACGAAGCCAACTTCAACGGCGAGGCCTACAGCTCGATCATGTTCCAGAACGCGAACCTGTCGGTGCGCGTCACGGACGATTTCATGCAGGCCGTCGACAAGGGCGAAACCTGGACCACCCGCTGGGTGACCGACCCCAAGCGCGAAGGCCCCAGCTACCCCGCCCGCGACGTGCTCAACCGCATGGCCGACTGCGCGTGGCACTGCGGCGATCCCGGCGTGCAGTACGACACCACGATCAACAACTGGCACACCTGCCCCAACAGCGGCCGCATCAACGCCTCGAATCCGTGCAGCGAGTACATGTTCCTCGACGACACGGCGTGCAACCTGGCCAGCATCAACCTGATGAAGTTCCGCAGTTCTTCTGGAGACGACGCCGACGGCGCGTTCGACGCCGAGCGGTTCAAGGCGGCCTGCCGGCTGTTCTTTATCGCCCAGGAAATTCTGGTCGATCACGCCAGCTACCCGACGCCCGACATCGCCCGCAACAGCCACCTCTTCCGCCCGCTGGGCCTGGGGTACGCCAACCTGGGCAGCCTGCTGATGGCAGCCGGCATGCCCTACGACTCCGACGCCGGCCGCGGCGTCTGCGGCGCCATGACGGCTCTCTTGCACGGCGCCGCCAACCTGACCAGCGCCGAGCTGGCCGAGGCGGTCGGGCCGTTCGAGGCCTTTGAGCGCAACCGCGAACCGATGCTGCGCGTCATGGAAATGCACCGCGACGCCGTCGATCGCATCAACCCCCAGTGCCCGGACTACCTCCGCGAGGCGGCGCGGCAGTTGTGGGACGAGGTGCTGGCCGCCGGCGCCGTCCACGGTTTCCGCAACGCCCAGGCCACCGTGCTCGCCCCCACCGGCACCATCAGCTTCATGATGGACTGCGACACCACCGGCATCGAGCCCGACATCGCCCTGGTGAAGTACAAGCAGCTAGCCGGCGGCGGCATGCTGAAGATCGTCAACCAGTCCGTGCCCAACGTGCTGGCCACGCTCGGCTACGAACCGCCGGAAGTCGACTCGATCATCGAGTACATCAACCGCGAAGACACGATCGAAGGCGCCGCCGACCTGCGGCCCGAGCACCTGCCGGTCTTCGACTGCGCGTTCACGCCCCGCAACGGCATCCGCAGCATCCCCTGGCAAGCCCACGTCACAATGATGGCCGCCGCGCAGCCATTCCTCTCCGGCGCCATCTCCAAGACGGTGAACATGCCGCGCGAGACCACGCCGGAGGAAATCGCCCAGGCGTATTTCGACGGCTGGCGGCTCGGCCTCAAGGCTTTGGCGATCTACCGCGACGGCTCCAAGGAGAGCCAGCCGCTGAACACCTCCAGCGAAAACGACAAGGCCAAGGCCAAGGAACTGGCCAAGCCGCGCCGCGAACGGCTGCCCGACACGCGGCAGTCGATCACGCACAAGTTCAGCGTGGCCGGCCACGAAGGCTACATCACCGTCGGCCTGTTCCCCGACGGCCGCCCCGGCGAGCTGTTTATCACCATGGCCAAGGAAGGCAGCACCGTCGGCGGCCTGATGGACGCCTTCGGCACGAGCGTGTCGATGAGCCTGCAGTACGGCGTGCCGCTGGAGGACTACGTCCGCAAGTTCAGCCACGTGCGGTTCGAGCCGCAGGGCCACACCAAGAACCCGGAAATCCGCATCGCCAAGAGCCTGATCGACTACATCTTCCGCTGGCTGGGCATCACCTTCCTGCCCGGCTACAAGGAGGCTAACCTCGGCATCGCCCTGGGCGAGGAGGGCACGGGCGTTTCGCCCCCCGACAGCGGAGATAGTGCCGAGACCCAGCCCCGGCCCGTCGCCAAGAAGGCCGACGGGCGAACGGTGGGCCAGGAGGCCAAAGCCGAAAAAGCGGAAAGCGGAAAGCCTTCAGCCGATGGACCGATAGTTGCCTCGGCGCGAGCCGGCTCGTCCCCGAGCCCGGCAAGTTCTCCAACTCACGCCGCCAAGCCAAAGACCAACGGCCACGCCAACGGTCACACCAACGGCAACGGCACCGGCCACAAACCGGCCAAGCCATCGACGACAATCGACCCGCCGACCATCAGCGCCAAGCTGCTGGAGCGCGCCGGCGTGATGCTGAAGTCCACCGACGTCGCTTCGCCCGCCGCCCGGAGCGAGCAGTTCGCCGGCTTCCAGGTCGACGCCCCGGCGTGCGACAACTGCGGCGCCATCACCGTCCGCAACGGCAACTGCTACCTCTGCCACAACTGCGGCAACAGCATGGGTTGCTCGTAACCATCAAGTACGACAGTCGTTAGCCGCGACGCGGAGTCCGCGCAGCGGAGCGCGTTCGCGGCTGACAAAGTCTCCCAAATCCCACGGCTGCTCGCCAACAGGATGTGTGGGCAACGAAGCCCGCGAGCAGCCGCCTTTTTGCGTTGGAATACCAAGCCGCGTGACATCGGACTGGACGCGCAGCTGGCGGCGAGCCGCTCGCACGCCAATTTTCTTTGGGGACCGTACTGGCCATCACCCCCGCGACCACGGAAAAGGTACAATGGTTGGAGGCGAACCCTAGCGTCACCGTGCTCTAGTCAGCAAGGCAGTGGCCAATGTCGCTTCAAGCTTCGTCCGATCGATTCCAGCGATCCATCGCCGCCATCGCCGCGATGGAAGCAGACGCCCATGTCCTCGCGCCCACATTCGAAGAGCGGGCGGAACAAATTGCGTTGGCGTGCCGCAGCGCGACTTCGATCCTCCAGGCGCGTCATAGCGCGGGCATCCCTGATCCCGAACCCGACCCCTGGCCCCCGTCGACGTGGGAGTTCCTCGCCAAGCATGCCCGCCGCTTCCAATGATCCAAACCTGCCGCTCGACGCCTTCGAAGCGGCCGAACGCATCGCTGCGTTGTTTGAGGCCGAAGGGTATGACTACGCGATCGGCGGCGCACTCGCGCTTGGCTACTGGGCCACTCCGCGCGGCACGATCGACGTCGACCTCACGTTGTATGTCTCGCCCAACCAGCCTTCCGAGTGCATTCGCTTGTTGCAGCGCATAGGGTGCGACTTCAGCGCTTCCCGGGCCCAATCTACGATCACGGAACATGGCTTCTGCCAGGTCAGATTTCATGGATGTCGCGTGGACGTCTTCTTGCCGATGCTGGACTTCTACGAAGTAGCCAAGGCTCGGCGCCGGAAAATGCCGCTCCGAACGCGATCGGCTTGGATCTGGGAAGCCGAAGTGCTGTGCATCTTCAAGATGATGTTCTTCAGGCCGAAAGACCTCGTGGACGTTCAATCGCTGCTACGCGCCCAATCGGCGACGCTTGACGTTCCATGGATTGAAGCAACGCTCATTGGGATGTACGGACAGCGCGACCCGCGCCTCAGCCGATGGCGCGAACTTGCGTCCGAAGTGCAGCATTGAAAAGACCCGTTAGTGCGCGTTTTGGACCTGCCGCTCTCGGTAAGCCCTCATCCGGGTGACGTCGGGCAATGCGGCCGGCCTGAAATGGCGAAAAGCCCGGGGGGGAGGAATGGCGCCTGTTTGACACGCCGCAAGAGCTTCGGTAATCTGACCGTCCGCAGAATCATCTACCCCGATCATCTCTTTTGGGAGGAGCCTCGTGAAGTAACTGCGGCATTTGGACGCCATCTCGAGCGATCCCTCGTACCGTAGTTCGTGCTTTGATACTTCGTTGGTCCATAAGCACCGTGGAGGCTCCCATGTTTTCAAGTCTTAGATCCGCGCCCAAGTATGCGCCCCTCGCGGCCCTCGTCGGCGCCGCCTTTTTCGTCGCTCAGGCTCACGCCGCCTTCGACCTGTTCTCCGTCGCCGGCACGTCCGCGGCCTCATCGATTCAACCGACCGTCGACTCCTTTCGCGCCGCCCTGGGCGATCCCAATAACGGCAACACCGCCGGACCACTGGCCACGGGCCGCCGGGAGATCAACTGGGACGGCGGCGGCACCACCACCGCGGCCAGCAGCGGCGCCACACTGACCGCCTTCACCACGACTCGCGGCGCCACCTTCGTCACGCCCGGCACGGGCTTCCTGCAAACCCCGCTGGACGACCTCGCCCTCACCGGCATTCAGGCCAGCTACCAGACCACGTTCACCACTTTCAGCGCCAGCGCATCTTCACCCCTCTGGGGAGCAACGTGATCGACGTCACCTTCTCTCTCCCGGGAACCCCCGCAACGCCCGCCACTGTCAACGCGTTCGGCGCCGTGTTTTCCGATGTCGATCCCATCAGCAATAGCGCGATCACGCCCATCGACGGCCCGGGCAACGCCAGCATCGAGCTGTTCAACGCCGCCAACGCCTCGCTGGGCCTCTTCACCGTGCAGGCAGGAAATCCAGGCACGGCCCAGACCTCCCTGTCGTTCCTGGGCCTGGTGGCCAACGCCGGCGAAAATATTTCTCGCGTCCACATTATCGCCGGCAACCAGGCCCTGGGCGCCGTCGACTCCAACGGCAACCCTGTCGACGTCGTCGTGATGGACGATTTCATCTTCGGCGAGCCAAAGGCCGTGCCCGAGCCGGCCGCGGGCGCGCTTGCCTTGTCGGCGCTGGTCGGCGCGACGCTTCTGCGACAACGTCGCCGAGGTTGAACGTTCGATTCGCTCCAAAGCCGTTATTGCCGCGAGCCTGTGGGCGTAGAGCCGGCAACGACTCGACGCCCATAACCGGGGCAAGTCCGCGCGCCGTCGATGCCGCGGCGGCTTCTTGCGGTACAATGTCGGGCTAGACGCCCCGCTTCCACAACTGGAGTGATGCCATGCGCCGCGGCAATCGCCGGAGCTTCTTGCGGCAAAGCGCTGCGGTGGGGACCCTTGCCGGCCTCGGCGATTTGGCGTTCCTATCGAAACTCGCCCCCGCTTCCGCCGCGGACGTGCTGGATCCCGCGACCGTAAAACTCGATCCCGAGGTCGAGCCCATCGTTCGCCTGCTTGAAGAAACCCCGCGGGAGAAGCTTCTTGAAACAGTCGCAGGCGCATCCGCGGGGGTCTTGGATATCGCGAGCTGCTGGCCGGCCTGCTGCTGGCCGGCGTCAAGAACATCGAGCCGCGGCCCGCCGTCGGCTTCAAGTTCCACGCCGTGCTGGTCGTCAACTCCGCTCACCTGGCCAGTATCCAGTCGCCCCCCGAGCATCGCTGGCTGCCGATCTTCTGGGCGCTGGACTACTACAAGGAAGCCGCGGAGCAAGACGTGAAGGAGCGCGGCGATTGGACGATGCACGCCGTCGACGAATCGGCCCTTCCACCGCGCCGACGCCGCCCGCGCATTCACAGCCGCCATGGACGGCTGGAACGAGCCGGCTGCCGATCGCGCGATTGCTGCGCTGACGCGCACCGCCGGCGCCAACGCTGTGTACGAACGCATGTTCCGTTACGGCATGCGCGACTTTCGCGACATCGGCCACAAAGCCATCTATGTAGCCAACAGCCTCCGCACGCTCCAGGCGATCGGCTGGCGCCACGCCGAGCCGGTGTTGCGGTCGCTGGCCTACGCGCTGCTCGCCCACGAGGGCGACAGTCCGCAAAAGCGGGACGCTGAACCGGACCGCCCCTACCGCCAAAACCTCGAGCTCGCCAAGAAAGTCCGCCCCGATTGGCCCGGCGGCAAGCCTGACGCAGGCGCGACGACAGAGCTCTTGACGGCGCTCCGCACAAACTCCGGCGACGAGGCTTGCGATGCGGTCGTTCAAATTCTGAACCGCGGCGTTTCTCCGCAATCCGTTTGGGACGCCCTCCACCTGGCCGCCGCCGAACTCATCATGCGTCAGTCCGGCATCGTCTCGCTCCACGCGATGACCACGACCAACGCCCTGCGCTTCGCCTATTCCACCAGCGCCAACAACCACACGCGGCTCCTGGCCATGCTGCAGAACTCGGCCTTCCTGCCCATGTTCCGCAACGCGATGCGGGGCCGCGGGACGCTCCAGGATGTGAAGATCGACGAATTGGCGCCCACGATCGAGCACAAGGCGGGCGACGCCTCCGCGCTGGACGAGATATTCGCCGAAGCAGGTCGCGATCGGACCCAGGCGGCGCAAATGGCGCTGGCGCGGTTCCAGCGCGTGGCCGACGCCCCCGCCTTCATCAACGCCGCCCGCGTGCTGGTCTTCCTCAAGGGCGACAATGCCCACGATTACAAATTCAGCTCCGCCGCGCTGGAAGACTATTACAACATCTCGCCCGGCTTGCGGGACAAATACCTTGCCGCCAGCATCTTCGACTTGCGGAGCTCACAAGACCCCGACAACAAACTTGTCGAGCGCACTCGCGCCGCGCTGGCGTGACCGGGCGCGCCGCCTCACGCTGGCGGCGGCTCCAACTCGACGACCTCTCGCTTGGGTTTGTCGAGCGCCAAGAAATTCCCCGCCACGATGCACGCGGCGCCGGCCAGCATGCCGCCGGTCATCCTTTCGCCGAGAAAGGCGAAGTTAAACGCCAACGACGCGGGTAGCTGCAGGTAACCCAGGGCGCTGGTCGTCGACAGCGGCAGTTCCGTGCAAACCTGCACCCACAGATAGTGGCCGATCAGGTTCACCGCCAGCCCCAGGTGCAGCACCAACCAGAAATCTCTGGCGGTGAGCGTCCACCTCGCTGCCGGCGCCGTTATAAGAAACACGGGAAGCGCGAACACGAATTGAGCCCATGTCCGAATTTCGTGGTCGAGCCGCGCGTGCCGCTGATGGAGCATGGGAATGACGGCGTAGAGCGTACCGCTCAGAATTCCAATCAATAGCCCCGCGACCATGCCGTCGCCCGCTGCGTGCGCTGGCAAACACAGCCAACTTCCCGCCATCGCCAGCCCCACGCCAAACATCGCGCGGGCGCCGGGCCGGCCGAATCCAAACGCCCAACCCAAGAGCGGCAACTGCACGCCGCACGTAGAGAATGCCAGCGCCCCGATCGAGGCGTTGGCCCACTTGATGCTCAGAAAATAGGTGAGCCAGTGCAGCCCGAAGCACACGCCCACAGCCACCAGCGCCCGCCACTCGCGGCGCACCTCCCGACCGATCGCCCGCAGCGACCGGCCGTTCCACATCAAAATGCCTGTCATCCCCGCCGCCGCCAGCGACAACCGCCACACGCCCAGGGCGTAGGCGTCCACCGTCATCGCGCGAACGCAGGCGGGCACGCTGCCGAACAGAATCGTGGCCCACAGGGCCTTCAGCAGCGTCGATCGGCGGGCGGTCACGTCCACCAAGCGTCCGGCGTCAGCTGGTGATCTTGCTGATCCGCACGGTGGTATAGAGCGAGCGGTGACCGGTCTTCTTGCGGAAGTTCTTCCGCCGGCGCATTTTCTGGATCACCAGCTTCGGGCCTTTTTCCGGGCCCAGCACCTCGGCCTCGACCAGGGCGCCCTTCACCAGCGGGCCTCCGAGCTTGAGGTCGCCGGAAGCGTCGCTCACGGCCAGCACGCGCTCAAACTTCACCATCTCGCCGGCCGGCACGTCGCGGTAATCAACCACGACCTCCTCGCCCTCGGCCACCTTCAATTGCCGCCCGCCGTCAGAAATGATCGCGTACATGACTCGCTCGCTTGCCCCTGGCACGCCAATGGAACCGTTTGAATTCGAGCCTCGTAGAATACCCTAGTTGCCCCGATGCGTCGAGGGGGCATTGGCAGACCATGTCCCTAGTAGGCCCCGACCGTGCCAACGCTCCCAGACCGCGGCTGATCGAGGATAGTCGATAACAGATCGTCCACCAGCGCCATCCAGTTTTCCGGCTCGTCAGGCGCATGGCGTGGGGCGGACGCCATTGGCGGGGCTGGTGCCGCGTCCGTTGTAAGAGTCCAACGGTCGGCGACTCGAGATATCGGAGTCGCTCCCAAAACTCGATCGAGGTGGCGCAGCGTCGGCTCCGCATCCGTGTTGCCTTCGTTCACTCGAAGGGCCTGCATCCACGCAATTGTAGCGTCAACCAGCGCTTCCTTGTTCGAGGCGTCCACGACGCCGGAGGATTTTGACGGCTCCGCGGTCGCGCGGACATTCATCGACAGAGTTGATTCTTTTTGGCCAAACGTCGACAACCAACGATTGAAGTCGTCACGATCGACGTCAAAATCGTAATCGCTGTCGCCCCTGGCGCGAGTGGCCCCAGAAACCATCGGGACGCCTCGCTGCCATGCTAAAAAATCGGCGCCGTCGATCGTTGTGTCGTCGTTGAAATCGGTGCTTGGCGTCGCCACGCTCGGCGTCACCTCATTATCGCGCTGCGTGGGATCGTCGATGCGACCCATGAACAGGAGCGTCGACGTCGTGTTGTCGCGGATCAGGAAATCGAAGGCGCGATTGACGGACAATTCAGGTATGCACCCGTTGTGGGCCCACAGGGCGAACCGCCAACCCTTGCCGCCGACGAAGTACGTGTGAAAGTCCGCGACGCGCAGGTTGTACACCGATTCGTCGCGCTGCGTGTCGACGATCTTGTCCACCGCGATCCAGTCGCCGGCGCCTGTCGACAGCAGATCCTGCGACCGCAATTCGCCAGCCGGCGTCCAACCGCGCCCCTTGACGAAAAATGGGTGCGTCGCGGTCGTCCGCACCATTTGTCCGCCCACGTGCAATTCGAAGATAACCGCTCGGCCGTGATGAACCTTTTCCACGCGCTTCGCGTCCAGGGCGCCTTCCAGGTTATTCTCGTCCCGCGCCATCACGAGGTCGCCCGGCTGAAGTTCGTCGATCGCCCTCACGCCGTCGGCGGTGAGCACCGGCGTCCCTTTTGCGAAGCAAATTACGAAACCGAGCTGGGTCGCCGCCGCAGCTTCCGTGCCCTGTTCATTGACCTCGATCACGGCTTTGTGAAACACGCGATCGATCCATACGGCTTCCGGCGTCATGGCTGAAAAATCGGCGGCGCCGAACGCCGATGGCATGCCCAGGCCAATCAACAAGTCGTTCAGGTGCGACGACACTTCCGTCTTGAATTTCGGCAGGTGCAATCTCAGGTAGTCGCTTACCTTTGGGCCCTCGAGCCAAGCGTCGATTTGGGAAAACATCGCCGGCGACAGATTAGTCGACCCACCTGCCGGCGGCACGATAAGAACCATGGACATATCCGCGCCGGCGGGTCCGCCCTTAAATGGCAAGTCCACGATGTTGTAACCATTGATCGACGTATACGCCGTAGACACATCCGTGACCATCATCGGCGCCGCCACGGTCGTGCCGTCGGCCCGCGTGAAGCTTCCGTTTTGCGTGTATCGAGGATCAAACGGCCACGTCCAAAACGCCTTCAAGTAAAGACTGTTCACCAGCACCATGACGGTGTTGGGATCGAGGTCCTGGACAAGTTCTTGAATCTTGCCGTCGGTTTGCAGGTTAACCCAGTTATTGATCGCATCTGCCGCCGCTTGTGGATTCGTATAATCCAGCGACTCGATGAAACCTTCGTACTCGTTCGCGATGATGTCGAGGAACCCCGAGTTGATCGGAAATCCTATCCGCGGCCAGATCGAATTCGCCACGATAAGTTCCGGTCCCGCGGCCGACGAGTGATCGCTAAGCGAAGTCAACAAGGCGCCAAACGCTTCATGGATTCCGGGCTCCGCGCCTAAATGCAAAACCTGCTGCATCTCGGCGGCAGTTTGCCCAGCGGCCCCGGCGTAGGCCATTGTCAACGCAGTCGCCACGCTCAGCGGCGAGAAAAATAGGTTGCCTTGCTCGCGCTCGAGATTCATGAAGACGTCGAGCCCGAACTGATTGACCGCGTCCGCCGCTCTCCCGTCCAACATCCGGCGGTCTTCCAAGTGCTCGAAATGCAAGCGGCGCAAATCGAGTGATTTTCCTGGCTGGCCGATTTCGGATAGCCGAGAGCGACGACGATTTACCATGGGAATCAAGAGAAGAACGTGCGGAAAAAGCGCGATTCCTCGCAACTCAACTGGGACGACCTCAATTGTAGAAGGATCAACCCGCATGTAAAGAAATTGCATCGGGCCGCGGCCTGCGCAGCTCTTCTATCTCAACGGCGAGATTCGGCAAAGGTGCGACTGTTGGCAGCCCGGCGTGTGCGGGCAATGACCGGCGTGCTCGTTGTCCCGGCGAGTCAGCTCGGGCGCACTCCTAACCGGCGGCGCCGACCGCTGCTCGCTTCCTCAAAGGTCCGCCACCCGCACCTCGCGCCCGTTCGTGTCGACGCACTCGAACTTGAGGAACTCCGGCGAGAGATCCTCGCGGCTCACGACATGCACCTGCACATGGTGCTCGTCCTCCATGTGCATCAACTCGCGGCGCTTGCGGTTGTTGATGTAGTTGGCCACCTCTTCCTCGACCGTCACCGTAATCCGCGCCACATTCGGCTGCTGGGCGCACATGATCAGCTTGCGGACGACTTCGATGGCCATGCTCTCGGCGGTCTTCACCAGACCCGATCCGGCGCACGCCGGGCACTCCTTGTACACGCTCCGCTTGAGGCTCGGCCGGATCCGCTGCCGGGTCATCTCGATCAGGCCGAAGGGGCTGGTGCGCAGGATCTTGGTGCGGGCGCGGTCGCGCTTCACCGCGTCGCGCAGCGTTCGCTCCACGGTGCGGCGATGGCGCTCCTTGCGCATGTCGATGAAGTCGTTGACCACCACGCCGCCCAGGTCGCGCAGCCGAAGCTGCCGGGCAATCTCGCGGGCGGCGATCTGGTTGAGCTGAAAGGCGCGTCTCCTCGGCCCCGCCGTCGGTGCGGAAACTGCCGCTGTTCACGTCGATAGCCACCAGCGCTTCGGTCTGATCGATCACGAGCGACCCGCCCCCGCGCAGCGGCACCTTGCGCTGGTTGATGCGGACGATCTCCTCGTCGAGCTTGTATTTGTGAAACAGCGGTTCCTTGCCCTCGTAGAATTGCAGCCGGCTGGCGTACCGCGGCATGACGATCTGCAGGAACTCTTTCGCCCGTTCGAACGACTCGGGCTGGTCGATGAAGATGCCGTCGACCTCGGCGGTGAAGATGTCGCGGATCGTGCGGATGATCATGTCGCTTTCTTCGTAGATGTCGCAGGGCGCCTGCGCCTTCTTGATGCGGCGAACGATCACTTTCCACAGCCGCACCAGGTACGCCAGGTCGCGCGACAGCTCCTTCTTCGTGCGGTCGGTGCCGGCGGTGCGGACGATGAAGCCCAGACCCTTCGGCGGGTTGAGCTCGCGCAGGATGTCGCGCAGGCGGCGGCGGGCGTCTTCGTCTTCGATCTTGCGCGAAACGCCGATGCGGCCCAGGGCCGGCATCAGCACCAGGTATCGCCCGGGAATGCTGATGTAGGTGGAAAGCGTGGGCCCTTTGGTGCCCATGCCCTCCTTGATCACCTGCACCAGCACTTCGTCGCCGCGGCGGAAGATGTCCTGAATCGGCGGCTTGATCCGCGGACGCACGCCGGGCCGCACCCTGGCCGCGGTGCGGCCGCCCACGCCGCGACGGTCGAGCGGCCGTTGTCGCCAACTTCCTCCAAATCGTCGTCATCGTCGTCCCCGCCGTCGTCGAGCTCGTCGATTTCGTCGACCTCTTGACGGCCGTTGGGCATGATCGGCTTGTCCGGATCGAAGCCGGCCTGGCGAAAATACTGTGGCTCGACGTCGCTGATGTGCAAAAAGCCGTTGCGGCCAACGCCGAAGTCGACGAACGCGGCCTGAATGCTGGGTTCAAGATTGACGATCTTGCCCTTGTAAATATTTCCGACGTAATTGTCCTGGCTGCTGCGCTCGATGTAGAGCTCCTCCAGAACGCCGTCCTCCACAATCGCGATCCGGCATTCCTCCGGCTGCGCGACGTTGATCAACATCTCCTGCTTCATTGAAAATCTTTCTTGGGTTGGCAGTGCGCGGCGCGGCATTGAATGGCGCGGCGCCCTGCGACCTATGGTGGTCCCCGGCCGTCGATGCGGAGGCCTGCGGCTCGACTGCGGTCCCGTCGAATTGAACTTCAAGACGGTTCTTGACGCGTCGCCGCCGGCGATCCGTGACTTGCGAGGAATGTGGGAATGACTCAAACATGTTCGTGCGCCAAGGCGCCGCCGAGGGCCCCCGTGAGGACCCTTTCACACGGGAAACTCGGGAAATACTCGGAATAGCTCTTCCTTCAACAAATTCTTAACGTCGCGTGCAGTATCCAGCTTTCGCACCTGGTCGGCGACGCGCTCGCACTGCGCGATCGCAACGCTGCGGCAAACCCGCTTGATCTCCGGCACCGCCGCGGGCGTCACGCTCAAACTCCGCAGACCCATGCCCAGCAGCAGCATCGTGTACAGCGGGTTGCCGCACATCTGCCCGCACATGCTAATGGGCCGCTGGTGGGCGTTGGCCGTCTTTATCGCCATGTCGATCAGGCGGATCACCGACGGGTCGGCCGCCGTGTACAGGCTGGCCACGTCCTTATTGCTGCGGTCCACCGCCAGGCAGTACTGGATCAGGTCGTTCGTGCCAATCGAAAAGAAGTCCACTTCGTCGACGAAATGGTCCATCATCAGCACGGCCGAGGGAACCTCGACCATCATCCCCACTTTGACGTTCCGATCGAACGGGACGCCTAGCTCGTCGAGATCCTCCATCGCGTCGGCCAGCACCATCTTGGCTTGCCGCAGTTCCAGCAACGTGCTCACCAGCGGAAACATCACGCGGATGTTGCCGAGGGCGCTAGCCCGCAGGATGGCCCGAAGTTGCACGCGGAACAGATCGCGGTTCTTCAGCGCCAGCCGGATGCTCCGCAGGCCGAGAAACGGATTGCGCTCGTCCTCGGGATCGGGGAGCGTCCGCATTTTGTCGGCGCCGAGGTCGAGCGTGCGCATGACCACGGGCTTGTCGTGCATGGCCTCGGCCACCTCGCGGTAGGCGGCGTAGTGGGCGTCCTCGGGCGGGTCGTCGTCGCGGCCCAAATAAAGGAACTCGGTGCGGTACAGGCCGATGCCGTCGGCGCCGCGCTCCTCGCACTGTTGCACCTCGGAGGGGAACTCGATATTGCCCAGCAGTTGGATGCGGACGCCGTCGGTCGTTTCGGCGGGCAAATCTCGCAGCGTCTCCAGCTTGGCGGCGAGCGACCGCTGCTCATCAACCTCGTGCCGGTAATGGGCCAGCGTTTCCTCGTCGGGGTGAAGGATGATCACCCCCTGGTCGCCGTCAATGATGACGGTGTCGCCGCCGGAAACGTCAGTGAGAAACGACCCGACGCCCACGACCGCGGGAATGCCCAAACCCTCGGCGACGATGGCCGTATGGCTCCCCGGGCCGCCGACCTCGGTGACCAGGCCCATCACGAAGTGCGGATTGAGATTGGCCGTTTCGCTCGGCGTCAGGTTGCGGGCCAGCACCAGCACGGGCGAGGTGACTTGCGACAGCTCCTCGCGGCGCATGCCCAGCAGGTTGCGCAAGATCCGCTTCTCGATGTCGAAAATGTCGTTGGCCCGCTCGGCCATGTACTCGCCTTCGAGCGACTGAAACACCTTCGCATACTTGCGCAGCGCCCGGCTCACCGAGTATTCCGGCGAGTAGTGCCGGGTGCGGATCATCTCCTCCAGCTCCTGGCGCAGCCGGCGATCGCGGAGCATCTGCAGGTGGGCCGAGAAGATGGCCGCGTAGTCGTCGCCGAGCTGCTCGGCCACGCGGTCGCGATTGCGTTCGACCTCGGCGGCGGCGGCCTTCAGCGCCAGATCGAGGCGTTCCAGCTCCGAGTCCGACCGCATCGCGCGGCAAGAACCGCCGCGGAATGCGGAAGCCTTCGTGATCGAGTACCAGCGCTTCGCCGATCGCCACGCCGGGCGAAACTGCGATGCCTTGCAGGCGTTCCATGGCGCCCTCAGTGGGGGGGCGCACCGGCTGCGGAGCGAGCGACAAGCACGCGCGCGTGACGCACTGGATCTGCGATGGCAGAGTTCAGCGGTCCGGGGGAGCGTCGAGCGAGCGAACTAGAGAAGTCCGGTTGCTAAGCGGGCCTCGATCTGGCGGTTCGTTGGTGTACGTCGGGAGACGTCGCATGACGAATCTCTTTCACACGCTCGCAATGTCTGCTTGCCGCCCGGCCCGGCCGGGCGCTTTGTAAAATTTCCTCGTCAGCAGGCCAAGCCGCCGGGGACTGTCCCCATTTGGCTCCAGTCCGCGGAGGTAAATGGGGACTGTCCCCCTCTCCGAAGCGACCGGCTTACTGACCTTGTGTTTCTTCGACGGCGAAGCCGTTCTCGATGAATCGAGCCAGGCTGTCCACCGCCTCCTGGGCGTCGTCGCCGCGAGCTTCGATCACCAGCTCCACCCCCGGAAGGCCCGCCAGGGTGATCAGCTGCATGATGCTCTTGCCGTCGACGCGAAGCGTATCTCGGATGACTTCAATGTCGCACTGGAATCGCTCGGCCAATTGGCTGAACAACTGCGCGGGTCGCAAGTGCAAGCCTTGGGGATCCTTGTCGGTGATGACCACCATTCGTCGAACGACCGCCGATTCCATCAAATTCTGTCTCTCTTGTAGCGATCAGCAATCAGCCGTCAGCGGTCAGCCGGAAACTCCCAATTTTTACTCTGGCTGACCGCTGAATGCTGACCGCTGACCGCTTTCGTCAGCCCCCTCCAAACTGGTTGCTGTCAGCCTCCTCCAAGAGCTGCCAGACCTCGGCCGGCGACTTGCTCTGCTTCAGGAATCGGCAGAACGTGTCGTCGCGAAGCTGGCGGGATATGTTTTCCAGGGCCCGCAGATGGTCGCCTGGCCGATCAGGCGGCGAGATCAAGAGGAACAGCAAATGCACTTTCTCGCCGTCCAGGCTGTCGAAGTCGACCCCATCGGAGCTGACGGCCACTGCGCCGACCAGTTCGTGAACGCTGGGATGCTTCGTATGCGGCACGGCCACGCCGCGGCCGATGCCGGTGCTGCCCAGTTCTTCACGCTTGAGGATGGCTTCGATGATGCTCTCGTACTGATCCTGGGCGATCTTGCCCGCTTCCAACAGCGAAGCGGCCATGGCTCGGATGACGTCTTCTTTGGCGTCAGCCTCGACGTTCGTGCGTATCGCGTCGCGGCTGACGAAATCAACAAACTTCATGCTCTCAACGTCCTTCGCGCTAAATTAGCTTGATTTTGCCCGTTACACGCTGCCGGGCGGCGGGGTCGCCTCAGTCCGGCGCGGCAAACCTCGCGGTCCCTCAGGCGGCCCAGCTCATCTACCTTGGCGCCGGCTAGTCTTCGACCTCCGCATCGGCGCTGGCCTCTTGACGCCGCGCGTCGGGATCGCGATGCCGCTCTTGGACTCGCTGCTTGTACTTGCGGAGCTGCCCTTCGATTTTTTGCACGGCCGCGTCCAAGGCCGACCACAGCGAGTCGCCCTGTTCATGGGCGACGAAGTCGTGCTTGTGCTCGGCCGAGACGTTGACGTCGACCTCGGGCCGCTGCGCGTCCTTCAGATCGACGATCACTTCGATGGCGGTCAACCGTTCAAACAAACGGCCTATCTTCTCCGTTTTGCTGCGAATTTTGGCCTGCGTCGCCTCGCTCAGATGGCCGTGCCGGGTGGAAATGCTCAACTGCACGTGTGGCGGTCTCCAAGGATCGGAATTGCCGACGAACCACCAGCCGCCGTCGCCAGAAAGCTGGCTAAGCGACGCCGACGCCACGCCTTAACGCACGGGTCGGCCAATTCGCGGCAAGACGCCCTATTCTAGCGGTTTCCCGCCAACTTCACAAACGCACCTAAAGCCCCGCGATTACCCGCCAAACCCGCGCCAGGGACGAAGGGATTCGCGGCAGAGCGTTAGCGACGCAGCCGCCGTAACCATGGCCCCAGCATGCGCAAAAAGAATGGGGCAGCGCCGTCCCCGACGCTCCCCCAAAAGCCTGGCGATGGCGTCGCCGCTCCGCGTCCGCTTCCAGCAAAGGCGGCCCCCCGAGGCGTGCGACCCCCAACCAGGGCCCCCGCGCGTCGTCGCAGTGGCGCCGCCCGCGCTGCTATCCCTTCGGCTGTCGGACCTCGATGACCGATTCCCGCAGATAGGAGTTGGGCAGCGGTCCCTCGCGCGTCACGCTCAGTTTGTGCTCAAAGAAATCCATCTTGCGCACTACTTTCGCGATGCTCGGCAGCAGCGCGACCGCATCCTGCGCAGTTTTCAAATCTTCCGGTTTGGCGTTCGCGCCGATCATGCCCACAAACATCGGCGCCATCACGCCGAGCTTGTCGATGCCATCGGCAAGTTGCCGCACGCCCGCGTTGATGTCGCGGTAACTCGCCCCCAGCGTCGGTCCCGTGGCGTCTAACCCAAGCCGCGCGAAACTCTCGCCGCCGTCAATCGAGGGGGCTTTGCCGGCGCGTACCGCGAGCACCTTCTCGACGGCCGCGGGGCTGCACGACACGATCATCCATCCCTCGCTGAATCCAATCACCGGCTTGACCCCGATCACCGGGAAAAACGCCGCCTGCAATTCCTGGAATCCAGCCGGCTCCTGGCAGTCCGCCAGCTTAAGCTGTTGAGCCTGGACGGCCGGAATCTTGTTCAAGCCTTCCACGGCGCGACCCAGCAACTCGCGGATCTTGTCGGGATTCTGGCATTTCAGCGCCACGATCGACGCCTGCTGCGACGTTCCATTGGCCCCCGCGATCGGAACTGTCACCGAGACCGTTTCACCCGAAAACGACTGCAGAACGTCGCGGTCCAGGTTGACCCCGATTTTTTCCTGCGCCTCGGCGAACTTGGCAAATCCTTCCTCCGACTCCGGGAATTGCTCGCGGACGAATTTGGCGACGCCGTCGTACAGCTCATGCAGGCTGACGCCCGTGCAGAGCGAAAAGGCGGTCGCATCTTCAGGAATCCACCGTTGCCAGTCCTCGAAGGGCTGGCCGCGCGACACCGCTCGCCCCAGCACGGTTTCCTGGTAACCGTCGGTCAATTTGCCCAGTTCAGCCCTGCGGATCTGACCGTTTTCCGTGTACTCGACGGTCACCTGGTAGTCGAGGATGGCCGCCTGGTCGATGGCCCGCTCAATAACGTCGGCAATGCGCAGCGCTTTCGGATCATTGGGGGCCTGCCGCCGAATCACGTCGGCCACCGCGCAAAGCTGCCAAACATCTGCTGGCCGTCCAGGAACACCAGCGAATCTTCGTAGGCCGGCAAATGGGCGAGCGCTTCCTTCAGCCGCGGATCGTCGAACTTCGACGCCAGCGACTCGTCGTGCAATTGCGCGACGCCCTGCTCGAGCAGACTCAAGCTGGTGCTCACCAGGAGCAAATCGTCGAACCGCGCCACCGCGGGCTGCATCGGCGACGGCGCCGGCACCGCCAGCGTCGTCACCTTCGTTCCCTGGACCTCACTCGTCTGGATCGCGAGTTTGTCGTCGCTCCAGCGTTGGATTAGCCCGAACAGCCGCACCATCCCCAGCTCGAAAGCGTCGGCGTCTTCCGTCGTCATCCTGGCGACCATCAGCGTGTTGTTCGTCGGCACGTTCGGTCCTTGCATCGCTTGGACGACCACGAATTCGTCGGCGTGCCACAGCGCCTGCCAGTTGATGGGCTCCAGGGCCGTTTGAATGTCTTCCAGCGCACTCTTTCCGCGGGCCAGCTTGTCCTCCGGGATGCGGCTGGCGACCAGATCGACGATCCGCTCGCCAATTCGCTCGTCATTGAACGTCTGCAAAACTTGGGCAAAGTACTCCCGCTGATATTCGCGCTCGGGATTGCGATGGGCGTACATCGCCATGTGAGCGTCGGTAGGCGCCGCCCGCTTGATATCCACCCCCCGCGCCGGATTCATGGCCGCCGCTGCGCTCACCAGGACGCCGACAAGCAGCGCCGCAAAACGCCGACTCTTCGCGTTCATGGTTCACCCTCCCTCTCGCGAGACAGATTTCCACCGCCGCCGACAGAAGGATGCGCTGTTTGATCAGCGCCCCTACCGACGGCGCATATTTGGCTTAGAGTTGTGTTGCGTAACAAATCACCCGGAGCAAATCTTGCGCCTACGCGCCCAAGCGAGCAGCATGCCTGCGCGCCAATTCCAACTCACGGGCGGCTCTCCCCCCGCAAAGCTGCATGGCTACGCCATTTTCTATTCGCCTGGCATCCGCCGGTTCAGGCGCATTTCACAGCGTCCGGCGGGAACAAACCCGTGGCGACAAGTGCTCAATTGGCTCATCAGCGCGCCATAGAGGCGCGCGACGGATCGCGCCCCCGGCGGGCTAAAGGCGGGACGAAAGGCGGGACCAAAGGGGGAGAAGCCACGGCGCACTTCAATCTGGATACGCGCACACGCCGTGCCGAAAGGGCGTGAGAATGTCCCCTTTTTCTCTCACAGACGTTGTGGACGTCACCTTTTCCAGGTCGCCGACTTCGGGTCGAGTTGCCTGGCTCGTGCAAGATTTTCTTCGGCCTTCGACTCGTCGCCCTTCTTGTTGTAGGCAACGCCCCGCTCGAAATACGGCATTGCAGCCAATGGACTTTCTGATCGAGCCGGATCTCTTCCGTGTAGTTGGCGATCGCCTTGTCAAGGTCTCCTTTACCAAGGTAGGCTTCCGCGCCAGAACCACCATCCGCGAGGGGCCGAAAATGGGACATGCTACTTTCACAACCAGCATGTCCCCTTTTCACTTTCAATATTGAATCGCCCCTGTTGCACGGCACGACGCAAAGACGCAGCCGGTCGCCGCCGCCATCAAGAGCAGCGCCGTTGCCGGTTGGGGCGCTGTGGTCGCGGAGCCCGATTGGCCGCTGCCAAGCTGTTGCTGCCAAATGAGGAAGTCGGCGCCGTCGGTGTCGTCGTCGCCATCGGCGTCGCCGCCGGCGTCGATTCCGTAGGAGCCCTCCCAGATCGACAAGTCCTTGTCGTCGACCACGCCATCCATGTTGAAGTCGGCCGGGTAATCCACGGCAAAGGCCAGCGTGACGTCGCTCATGCCGTAGACCACGTTGAACGTCACGCCCGACGGTAAATTAACGCCCGCCACGGCGGCGTCGTTGAACGATCCGCTCACCACGCCCGCCGTCAAGATCGTGAATTTGTCGCCGTCCTTCGGCACGAAGCCGTCGAGCAGGCTCACCTCCAATCCGCCAGCCAGGTTGGCCGTGCCGAACTGATTGACGACGATCCGGTCGTACTGACTGAAGGGCGCCAACCCGCCAAGCTCGATCTCGACCACGCCGTCCGAGGCCAGCGTGAAGCCAGCCAGAAACCGCAACGCGCCGGCCGACTGCCCTGGGCTGAGCGTGCCGTGATTTACCAGGCTGGATTGAATCCGGCCGTTCCCCTCGATCGTGCCGTAGTTCGTCAGGTCGGACCCGTCGACAATCACATTCGGCGAAGCGATCGGTTGCCCCGCGAGAGTCATCGTCCCGTCGAGCCGCCACGGCCCGGTCGTGTTCACGATCAACGCCCCGCCGTCGCCGACCGTCACGTGGCCGTCGTAGCCGTCCGCCGCGACCGGCCCCGTTTCGATCTGCGAGCTGTTGATCGTCAGCGCCGCGGCGGGTCTGATCGTCGTGCTCGACGGCCCGCCCGAATCGCCGTCCCAGTCGAACACGTTCGTGGCGATCGTCGTCGACGAGACCACGCTGGCGTCGCCGTTCTGCACGAGCGTCCCCGGTCCGTGAACGTTCGGGCCGGCGTACGTCACGGCGCCCTCCAACGACAGCTCTGCGGCGGTCTGAACGTCGATCTCGCTTGCCGGAAGCGTGATCAGGTCAGTCTGCACTTCGCCGCGCCCGCCGGTCGATCGCAGCACGCCTCCCAGCGTGATCGGTCGGCCGCGAACCTGGGGCAGCGTCGTTTCCTCGGGGTTGTTGCTCAGGATGAGGACGCCCGGCGTCGCGTCGCCGGCCGGTCCCGCGGAGGGGAGCGTCAACCCACGTCGGTCTCAACGGTCAACACGCCGTTTTCCAAAATCATCGTTCCCCGATGCTCATTGTTCGCCGTTCCGGTCGCGCCGCTGTTGATTTGGAAGTTCGCATCGGGCTTGACGGTCGTCTGGTGAACGTCGCCCGGCGTGCTGTTCCCCCAATCGAAAATGGCGACGTCCATATTCGTGTCGTCGTCCACGATAATGTCTCCAAGCTGCCGTAGCGTGCCGGCTCCGTAGATTAGGACGCCGCGAAACAGCCCCGTCGCCGGAAGATCCAAAAGGTCGCTCGCTTCGATGACGAACACCCGCCCGCCCTGGGGAAAGATGAACAGCGCCCGTCCAGCACCCCGTGGCCCTGGACGTCGACAATGCCGTCTAGCTCAGTCAGATCGCCGGTGAACGTGGCGGGGGCGTCCTGCAACCCGTTGAGTTCCATCAACCCCAGCGGTCCCAGCACCCACGGTTGATCGAACTGGATTTCGCGTCCGGCGCCGATTCGCATCTGCCTGTTGAAGTCGTCTGCGTGCGATCCATGGACGAAGATATCGCCTTGGACCGCCTCGACGGCGACTGCGATCGCCGCCCGGCGCCGTTGAGGTCCCACACCGGCACGGTGTTCGGCGCGAGCGTCGTCAACATGAGCGTCCCCCCTTGGGCGGCGATGTTCCCCGTGCTGACGAAGCTGTTCCCGACGAGAACCGTTCCCTCGCCCACGAGCTGGCCGGAGAGCAGGAAGTCCGAATTGACGTCGACCGAGCCGCCGAGAAGCTGAGCGTCGTGCCTCCGAGGATTCGCAGATCGTCCGTCTCCAGCGAACCGCCCGAGCGGACGCGAATCCGCGGTTCGTCGCCCGGCGAGTAAATCGCGCCCAGGACGGTGGCATTGAAGACGGTCACATCGTGGTCGATCGTGATCCACGCGGCGTCGTTAATTGCCAGGTTATTGAAGAACATGTTGCTTGAGGTCGTGGCCAAGGGCGAGACGCCGAACGTCTTGCCGACGACGGCGTCGTCGATGCCGCGCGGCAGATCCCTGCCGGTCCAGTTGTAGGGATCGCTGAAATCGGCGCCTCCCAAATAGGACCGACCCAGAGGATTGATGGTCTGCCAGTCGGGCTTCGTCGAGCCCAAGGCCAGCGCGTCGACCTGCGAGATTCCCTTGCTGCCCCGTCCCGAGACTGGGGGCCATAAGAGTGTTGCCATCCAGCAAGTGCGAGTTATCCGTCTCGACGACGCCACGGCCGAGCCTCCCAGAAGATTCGGATCGATGTCGTAGTCGCCGTCGAGCGTCTCGATATAATTGAAGTCCAGATTGGTCGCAAACCCCAGGACGTGGCCGATCTCGTGGAGTGCAATGCTGAACGCGTCCGGCTTGGTCCGCGCGTTGAAATAGATGTCGGGCCCCGTCACGGGCGGCTCCAGATGCCGCCCCCGTAGCCAACTTCAAGATATTCCGGCGCCGGCCATTGTAGAACGACGCCTGATCCGCCGGGTCCAACACAAAATAGTACGTCGGCGCCATCATGAACTCATTGTCCATCGTCGGCGTCGAGTGTAGAAAAAATCCCAGAAGTTGTTGAATTCGACATATCCCGCGACTGGCTTGCCGTCGATCGCCGAAGTTGGGGCGGCATGCGCGTACGTCTCCGTCGGGTCGGAGAACTCAAGCGGATTTCTGTACCTTAAGTCAATGGAGAGGACCCACGGATCCTCGATGATTTGCTCCCAACGGTCCGCGGCGGCTTGCGTTATTCCCAAGAGCAGCCCCCCGGCAGGATCCGTCGTCGGCTCCTGTGAATTACCCAGGTTGTAGTTCATCGTGATCGTCAGCCCCGCGCCGAATTGCGAACTCGCCAGCCACGCGATTCCGGCATAGACGGCCCGGCGGCTTGGTCGCGGATGTCGGCCGTTCATCTTTCACCTCCCTCTTTGCTTTGCGACGAGTTTGACGCCGCCCGCGCAGGTCGGCGGAATCTCGCAGCAATTCGTTGCGTGAATAGTCACGATGGAGCCTGCGACGACGGTTGGTAAGCCGCCGCCAAGCAATCGCCGCGGCTGGCGGCGGTTGGCGGTCGGGCTGGAAAGATCTCAATCGGCTCGCGCGGTGGCGAATCCAACAAGAACGCCGTCGCCGTCAGCGCCGCCAAGCAACGCCAAGAATGAAGCCGCTGGCGCCAGCGGCGATTCTACGACCGTCGGCGGCGACTCGCCAAAAAAGTGTTCCAACTGCGAGAACGATTCGGGCCGAAGGCGAGTCGAATAGTAGCCGGCGCGGCCGCGCGGCAAGCCTGCGGCATGATGAGCGGCGGCAAAACCGGCCCGCCCTCGCACGGCACGCTGCGAGTCGCCGCGTTTCTGCTCGACGTTCCCGCCAAGATCATCGCTGCGCTCCCGGTCAACCGGTCATCTTGCCAAAACTCTAGGGACACAAAAGGTGGGATACAAAAGGAGACGGGATAGTCCAGTAGAAAACTCGTCGTGTTATCTAAACAAGCATCCACACGCTGCGTAGAGCACTTGCGGCGTTGGACGGGAAAGGCGCCAGGAACCAAATTCTCGGCAGCGCCAAATCTTGACCTACAACGCCTTCTTCGTGTCAAGCGCCGGTGCTGCTATCTCACCCCGCCACGCGTCCCCTGCATTCGGCGAGAAATTATTCGCCAAAACTTTTGAGACTTCTCGCCCAAGCCGACAAGCGTAGCGAGCTAGCAGTAGCGGAGTCTCTTACCAGACCGCCGTAACTCCAACGCCAACCGCAGCACGTCGCTAACGACAACATTGGAAACGCCGAAATCGAACCTAAAGCCAACCATCTGTGCGACTTGCGTTCACTTCCTGTCGGGATGAGCGAGAAGTGTCAAACTTTTTGTTGAAAATGGGCCACGACTGCTCAGTAGAAAACGTGGCGATGCTAGCTAAACAACGGTATTTCGGGACTCGTAGGGATATGGATGACGACGAGCAAGAGTCCGAAGCGGGTGCTGGTCGAGGCATTGAAAGTAGCCGAAGCGTCGCTCCCGGCGTATTCTCATCGGTTCAGTCCCAAGAAGTTCACGCTGCACCAACTGTTCGCGTGTTTGGTGCTGAAGGACTTCTACGGCCTGACTTACCGCGGCGCGATGGGTCTGTTGGCGGACGGCGATTCGCTTTCCGCCGCGATCGGCCTCAAAAAGATTCCGCATTGGACCACGCTGCAAGAAGGCGGCCGATCGTTTGCTGTTGTCCAACTCGTTCCGACGGCTTCTGTCCACGACCGTCGAGCAAACCAGAAGAAAGCCAAGATCGTTCGTCGCCGCGTTCGCCTGGCGGCCGTCGACACCAGCGGCTTCGAGGCGCAGCACACGAGCCGGTACTACGCCCAGCGGCGAAAAATGACGGCGAAAGACGGCAAAAGCACCGCGTGTCGTATCGTCGTTACCCGAAGCTGGGCTTGGCTTGCGACACGGCGAGCCACTTCATCCTGGCGGTCTCGCGAGTCAGGGACCGCAGCCGGACTTCGGCGATTACACACCGCTGGTGGCGGCGGCGAAGACCCGCGTGGGATTGAAAACGATTCTAGCGGACGCTGGCTTCGACAGCGAAGCGAATCACGAGTTGGCCCGCGACGAATTGGGCATCCAGTCGTTGATCCCCGCCGCCGAGGTCGGCCGGCCTGCCGTCGCGACGAGCCGGCCGGTCGCTATCGAAAACAGATGAAGCGACATCTGGGTCAAAGCCGGTACGGCCAACGCTGGCAGATCGAAACGGTCAACTCCATGATCAAACGCCTCACGGGAGAAGTCGTCAACGCTCGCACTTATTGGCGACGCTGCCGACTCCTGCTCCTGAAAACGCTCACTCACAACATCAGCATCCTTAGACGACTGATAGGTTTTCTACTGAGCAGCCACGACCTCTGCTAGGGTGAGGTCGCTCGACGAGCGGGCTCTTTGGTAATTGAATACAAGTCGTCGGCTGTCAGCTATCGGCTGTCGGCCAGAGGGGACAATGCGCTCAGCGAGCCCAGAGCGTAAGCGACGGGAGCGCCCCTTTAGAGGCGTTGACTCATCAACGAGAAAACGCACAAGTCGCCGACTAAGGCTGGCGGCCAGCATCGTCGGCGCCCGCCAATCGCCGAGCCGGCCCACGAGGAGCTACTGCAAAATCCGCGACTAATGCGGCGCCTGATGTGGGACCCCCGTCCACGGCGCATTAGTCCTTCGGCATCAGTTCGCCTTTTTCCCAGCGGTCCCAGTAGTACTTCATCTCCCGCCGGCGCTGATCGGCCGTGTGCTCTGGACGATAGCCGCCCAAGCCGGTGGTGCCGGTGATCTCGTTGACGTTGTGGGCGGCCAGCACGCGGTAGGTCAGGTCGTCGTCTCGCAGCCATCGCAACAATCGCACCAAGGCGCCGTTCTTGACTTCGGCCTGGGTGGCGCCGACGGACTGCGAGTTGAAGCCCAAGAGCATTTCCATGAGCTCGTCGGCCTCGTCTTCGCCGCGCTGCACGGCGAAAGCCTGGCGGATGCCGGCGGCGGCCGGCGCCCCGTCACGGGCGATGGCCCCGCAGCGCCTCGATCCGGTCCTTCCAGGCGGCCTTTTGGTTGACGTCGCTGAGCGTCTTCACCAGCGGATCAAACTCGCCCACGTAGGCGCTCGCCTCGGCGGCCAGCGAGCGGTCCTCGATCCGGCGGCCCAAATTGTTCGGGTCGCTCAGCTCGGCCAGCCGAAGATTCACCGGGCTGCCGGGGGCCAGAGCTTCAGACACCCGCTCGCGGGCCCGCCGCTGCGAGTCGCTGACCACTTCGCTGTCGATCCACTCGGGAAGCTTGTCGATCGCCTGCGGCGGCTGGTCTTCGCCCGCGGCGGTGCTCCAGACCGCGGGACCCTCGATCTTCGCTCCCTCCAGAGCGTCGACCGGCGTGGCCGTGCCGCTGGTGAGATACCACTGAACCGCCAACGGGGCGGGTTCGCGCTCTGGGTCGGCGCCCCGCTGAAAAGTTCGCTGCACGTCCACCGCCAGGCTCGAGGACGAGGCAAGCATGAGCGTGCGGGTTTCGTCGCCCATCGTCAGCCGGATGCGATTGCCGTTGAGGCCTGAGTTGATGATCAGCCGCCCGTAGGGCATCACCAGGTTGATCTCGGCGGTTGGCTCGCCGTCCCCGGCGTTGACATCCGGCGCCGCCAGGTCGATCTCCGTGCCGCCGCCTAAGTAAGCGTTGGCGTCGGCCAGCACGACGTGTGTGCGAAATGTCGGCAGCGCCAGCAGCCTGTCGCCAGCAGCCAGTGCGCTGCGCGGCCCAAGGCGTATCCAGGACTTGCCCTTCGCATCGAACCGCAAGAGCAGGTCATTATTGTTGCCGAGGTACCACGCGAGCTGCTTGGGCCCTTCTTCGGCGGCGGCTTCAGTAGGCTGCGCGGCGGTTGTGTTTTCGGCGGGGGTCGCTGCCGGACTAGCGGTCAGTTCCGTAGCGGGAGCCTCCGCTGCTGGCATCTCCGCTTGAGGCGGTGCCTGAGGCGGAGCCGGCGGAGTGGACGTGACGTTGGCGGTAGCTTCGTCCGACGGGGCGGGAACCGGCGGCGGACCGGCAGACGACTCCGCCGCGGCGGCGTCCGAGGGAGTGCCGGCCGGCGCCGCGGCGTCGGCAACGAGAGGCGCAGGTTCGGCGGGCTCAACGGACGACGGCGACGCGGCCGCAACCGCATTGTCGATGGGCGCGCTGCCAGAGCTTGGCGGCTCGGCGCTGGGCGGCGTGGCCTCGGTCGTTGCGCCGAGCCCGGGCGTCACCGGCGCGGGAGCCGCCGCGAATGGCGGGGCTACGGCGTCGGCCGCGGCGGAGTCCCAGGCCGGCGCTTCCTCTGCGCCAGGCGTCGCGGCCGCGCCGGTGGTCGCCGAATCGGCGGCGGTTGGCGGGCCTTTATCCGCGGCGCTCTCGGCGGATTCGTCGCCGATGTCGACGCCCTGAGTCAGCGCGTCGACGTTGCCCATGGCGCCGCTAGCCATCTCGCGCGGCAGCTCCACCTCGTCCTGCGGCCACAGGAACAAGGTGGCGGCGCCGCCGATCACCACCGCGGCTGCCGCCGACAACATCAGCCGCTGCTTGCGTCGCCGCGTGCGGGCCGCCTCGAGAATGTAGTCCGGCACTGCCGCTTCATCGGCATCGATCTGCGTACGCCGCAGCGACGCCCCGGGCGCCGGCGTGATCTCGGCCGCTTGCCCGGCCGGCGTCGCGTGCGACGGCTCGACCCGCAGGTGCTGCCCGGCCGCCGTCTTCTCGGCCAGGGCGTACATGCGCTGCCGCAGATCGCCGTCGACCTCGGCGGGCTCCCCCAACACCAGCGTGAGAATGTGATGGCAAGAGACCGCCTCGGCCAGCAGCATGTCGGCGTGGGGACCAGCCTCGAGGCAACTCCGCTCGAACTCGGCAACCTCCTCGGGGGAAAGCAGGCTGTCGAGATACTCCGCCGCCGTGTTGGCGTCGAGATTGCTAACGCCGTCGTGTAAGTCGCCCGAGTCGCCGGCCAAAACGTCAGGAGCCGACAGCCGCAGACGGCGGATGGCGTCCCGCGAGCGGTGGATCAACTCCGTGGCGAACGGACTGGCCTCGATCTTGCGCGCCAACTCCTCGTGGTCGGCCGGATCGAGAATGTCATCCATGTACGCCAGGAGGGTACGAAGGGTCAGACGCATAAATGCAATCCTTGTGAAAAGCTGAACGACGACGCTTGCGGTTTGGCGCCTGTCACACAGTAGTGGGTACTCTGTACTCAGCGCCCCCTACTTACATAGTGGGGGCGTCCGCCCCATGTTCGTGCACGAAAATCGCCCCGTCGGGCGAAAAGCTCAGCTCGCCGTGGCGGAACTAGCTGCTGGCGCTTGTGCGGGACGGCGTCGCGGATGAATCGACCGGCTCGCCGCGGAACGCACGACGACGCGGGCCGGAAAGGCCACCAAGCAAAACACCGACGCCCCCAATAGGAAGGCCGCCACCAGCGCCGGGTGGACTTCGCCGTGCGGGCCGCCGGCGCGGACATCGAGGGTCCGCCGCGACTCCCAGCCATCGATGGTACGCACCCAGTCGGTCTTGCCGCTGGGTACGCGGGCCGCGCTCTCAACGTTCTGGATCCAACTCGCCAGACACACCACGGTGAGAAAAGTCATCAACGAGCGTCGCAAGGCTTCGGCCCTCGGCAGAATGAGGCGGGGCCTGCTTCGGGCTCGCAACGGTTATGCCCGGCGGTTGCGGCGGCCGGCGGAGGCCGCGCCCGAAAGTGCGGCAAACCCGCGAAAACACGACGTGAAGAGCGCCGTCGCCGTCGCGCGTCAGACCTGCGGCGCGGCCCACGCGCGTGGCGACGTCGCCACAACGCCGAGGCGCCGATGTCGCAAAAAGGCCACGGTCGGCCGCGTGGCGCGGGCGACTGCCGCCCGCCGCGAATTAATCGCCGGACGGCGGGACTTGATTGATGAGCGCCAGCGGCCGCCCGATCATCTGAAGAATCGCTTCATTTTCGCGCCCGGGCGTCCATGACGTGCGTGGAACTAGAACCCCTGCGACGGCCCAACCTCCGGGAGCGGGTAGAATTCAAATAGCTCGTCTATTGAGTGCTCCACTCGTCAAGCCAGCGATAGCGTCCGCTCCCCGGATTTCCTGTCAGATGTTTGCCGCACGGGCCGCCGGTGCATAAGCTCAACGTTAGTGACCCCCAATTGGCGGCGACAATCCGCCGCCCAAGAACAGTCTTACGACGACCGCCGCGCATGACTTCGCTGTGCCGCCACCTGCTGAATCGAGCTTGCCTAGAGGCCGAAGGGTATCTCGAAATGGCGATGCCTGAGCACGCACTCCGCGCGCTGCAGCGGCGCGGCCAGCTCGTGCACGGCGACGCCCGCGGGTGCTACCTGCTCGGCGAAACGCTTCGGGAGCTGCGCCGGTATCGCGAGGCGATTTACCCGCTGCGGCGCAGTCTGGAATTGATCCCCGACGACACGCGGGTGTGTATGGCGCTAGGCTGGTGCTTCAAGCGCATCGGCCAGCTCGAGGACGCCATTGGAGCCCTGGAACAGGCCGTGCGGGTCGAACCGGGAGACGCGATCCTGCATTACAACCTGGCGTGCTATTGCAGCCTGGTCCGCGACCGCCGCCGGGCGCTGCAGCATCTGGCCTACGCCCTCGACATCGACGGCAACTTCCGAGAACTGGTCGGCGACGAGCACGACTTTGACCCGATCCGCGATGATCCGCTGTTTCAGAGCCTCACCGGCGCGGTGGGTTAGCACAAAAAAAGAGCCCCGACCAAAAGCTTGGTCGGGGCTCTCTCTTGACGTCAAATTTCCTTGTCGCAAACCCTTGCAGCCTAGTAATTCCACTCCACGCCGGCCTGCAGGCCGTGGAGTATCATCGAGCCGTTCGAGTTCACGTAGCCGCCCATCTGGGCGGCGCTGAGGAAGGCATTGGGCGTCTGGTCGGTCGCCAGGGCGATTCCTGTGATGCCGATGGCCCGCCAACCGCCGTACACGCGGCAATGGCACGTCGCTTGATAGCTCGCTCCCAGCCGCAACTCGCCGACCATCGACACGTCGGTCTTGTCGGCGTTCACGTCGAAGGAATTCGTCGGATCACCAGTGTACCGGACCAGACCGGTGGGCGACTGGAAGTACTGACGCACGTTCACGTCATCGCCGTACACGCCAACGGCCGTGCTGACGTGCAATCCCCACTTGCAGCCGATGCGGTACATGCCGTTGCAACCAATCTGCGCGCCGATGAGATTGTTCTCAACGCTAGCGTTGTAGTTAAGGAAGCCATCCGTCGCTCCGTCGTAGTCGACGCCGAACATAAAATCTTCGTCGAACTGCATCCAGCGAAAGCCGCACAAGGCTGTGCAGGAGTAGCGCGAGCCCCGCGGTGCGCAGCACCCGCTGTTGTCACAGCCCGCGCAGGAATCGCAGCCGTAGCCGATGCTCGCCCCGGCGCCGGGGCCACATGCCACCGATCCGCAGCCGCCGCCGCAGACCCCGAGCTTCAACAGGTTAATTTCGAGGTTCTGGGCCTCGAAGCTGCTGCGTTGACGGACCAGCGTGACGCGATAGGGATTGGCGTTGACCGATGGAGTGCCGTGATCCCAATACGTATTGACCGGCCGGTAGGTGGCATCGCCCGGATCGTACTCCAAGCCGTACATCGGCATCATCGTGTAGGTGCGCGACGGCGCGACAGGACTTACATACTGAGTCATCTCGTCTTCGTCGAACAAAATCCAGTACACGCCTTCCAGGCCCCATTGCGGGCCGCATGAGCAGCAGCTGCATGGATCGCAGCCGCCGCCGAAGGCCCGGCCGAGGCGGAACTCCACGCCCGGCTGGAAACCGACGTCGACGTCGCGCGTCGTCATTACGACGTCCATGGTTGTCGGCGGGTAGCCGTCTGGCATCGACGCGGGAACGGTGAACGCCAGCGGATACTGGTTGCTGTCGTCGCGATCCATCAGCAGGCCGTAAACGCCGCCGAACCAGTAGCCGCAGCCGCCGTAGCGACCCGCGGCGTAGCTCATCGAGTTGCATCCGCCGTAGGGATTGCAGGCGCCATACGCCGTGGAGTCGCAGCCGCCCCCGACGCCATAGGATTCATAACCTGTCGACCCGCCGCCCTGGCAATTGCAGCCGGCGCCGCCCATCGCGGGCGCCGGATAGCCCGGCGTCGGCGTCGCATAACTGTCTTGCGCAGGCATTGGCTGGAGGCCGTAGCCGCCATTCTGCTGCACGCCCGGCGCCACGGATTCAGTGGGCGCCGTCAGCGGCAAGTTTTCGCCGGTCTGGGCAGGCGGCTGATAAGCCATCGCAACGCGCGGCGCCGCGTAGGGCGGCACATATCCCGCGCCCTGCGTGTAACCCTGGTAAACGCCAGCCGCGCCGTACTGCGGTCCCGCGACTTGGCCATAACCCTGATTCTGCCCGGGGGCCGCCTGGGGTTGGCCATACGCCTGGTTGCCATACGCCTGGTTATAGGGCGCTTGGTACGGAGCGTACTGTGCTTGCACTGGGCTGGTCAGCACGAGCGCCGCCAGCACGGCGCCCGCGGTCAGCGGGGCCTTGATTCTGAGCATAAACGATCGCATTTGGCACGGTCTCCTGTTTTGGGTCTCGCCATCCGTTGCGAGCCGCTGTCGCCGGGCGTGGGTCTCGTCCGGCGTCTCCCCTCTTCGTGTGGAGGTGGCCCTGGAAGGGTTGTAGGAATCAACGGGGCGCACAACCGCCCCTAAAGACCCCATCGACCGGTACAGCCGGTGCTGATTGACGATGGGCAAGAGTCAGCCCAGATGTTTTTATGCTGGCAAGCGGTGCGACCCGCAAAATCGCGCGAGTCTAGCACCCCAGCGTCTGCCCAGAGGGAAAAGCTTGCCTAGGCGGCACAGCCTCAAGCCAAGACCGGCTGCCGGCGCGTGCCGCCGGCTACGCCAGTGTTAGGCTCAATCTTCGCGGGCACTGGCAACGCTAGTGGCAAACGGATGAGCCCAGCATCGAACCTAGGCGGCCCGGCTTAGGCAAGTCTGGCCGGCGTAGAGTGCCAGCACCTCATCGGCCAGGGCCCGATAGTCTTCCGATCCCGGAGACTGCGGAGCATATTTGAAGATCGATTGCTGAAAGCTCGGCGCCTCTGCCAAGCGAATATTGCGACGAATCCGCGCCTGGAACAGATGCACGTCGGCCCCCGGACCCGGGCCCTCAGGAGACTTGCCGAAGAACGACTCGACGTCGGCCGTCACTTCCGCGGCCAGGCGCGTGCCCGATTCGTACAAGCACAGCACCACTCCCGCCAGCCTCAGCCGGTCGTTCAATCGTCGCCGGACGAGGTCGATCGTCTGGATCAGCTTGCTCAGCCCGTGCAGGGCGAGGAAGTGGGGCTGCAGCGGCAGAAACACATCGTCGATCGCACTCAGAGCGTTAATCGTGAGGATGCCCAGCGACGGCGGACAGTCGATCAGCACGAAGTCAAACTCCGGTCCCTCGCTGCGCGACGCCGCCAGCGCGTCGCGCAGAATCAGCTCGCGGCCCACGACCCCGGCCAACTCGACCTCGGCGGCAGCCAGGTCGATGTGCGACGCGGCCACATGGAGGTTCGGCTCGGCCGATTGCCAAACTTCGGTCAGCGTTTTGGAGCCGGTTAGCACATCGTAAACATTCGGAATGTCCCGTTCCGGCCCAAGACCCAAGTGGAGCGAGGCGTGCGCCTGCGGATCGAGGTCAATCAGCCCCACGCGCTGTCCGCTGGCCGCCAAGGCGGCGCTCAGGTTGACCGCCGTGGTGGTTTTGCCGACGCCGCCCTTCTGATTAATGATGGCAATGGTTCGCATGGTCGACCCGTTTATCTCCAAGCGGCGGCGAGCCGCGGGGCTTGTCCCCGCGGTCTTACGCCGGCGCCATAACAAGCAAGCTAGCGACCCACTTGGGCGGCAGAGTATAGAACTCGCCGCGGGTCGCCTCCAGAGCAACCGAAGAGGGTGCTAGCGGTGCGCGGCGAAGGCCCCGGCTCACCCGCGTTTGACGAGCGGTGCGCCGATGTCGCTCAGGTAGGCGCTCCAACACGGGGGCCAGGCGCGGGCATGGCAGGACGTCGATGTGCCCGTCTTCCGCGTCGATCTTGCCGAGCTGCCCAAAATCGTCCGTGAACACCAAGTCCAGCCGCTGGTCGCCGTCGGTGCAGCGCAGGGCATAGCGCCACGGAGGTCCGCCGCCAGACGGCGTCCGCTGTAATTCATCCCAAGAGAAATTGGCGTCCTGCGTCAGCGCGTAGCGCAGGTGAATCAAGCCGCGCTGGTCGGACAAATCGAACTGGGTCGTCACTGGGTGGCCGGCGACCCTTTGATCAGAGCCGGCCCCCACATCGCCGGCGCCCAAAACCAGCAGTTCCACCTTAGAGTCGCCCACGATCAGCGGCGCCCCGAAAGGCCCCCAAAACGCCGCCGATCGGCGCGACGCCTGGTACCGAAACCACCAACCCCCCAGCGACATGACGACGCCGACGCCGAAAATCGCCACGACGATCGTGCGGCCCTTCGCGCGCATGATGCGAACACCTCAAACGTAACGGCGGGGACCGCCAATTTGATCGGGCGCTGGGAGGTTTTGCGTGGCAGGACTCGCTAGTATACTGACTTGTTCGGCGACTCCCCATCGTCAAGCTTACCTCTATTCAAGCTATGCCCGATACGTACGATCCCTATCGCGAAGCCTTGGTGCTCGAGACCGAAACCGACTGGCCGGCCGAATATGCCGACATGCCCTCGGCCGAACGGGCGCGGATTTCTCTCGCCTTGCACAGCTCACCCGCGGAAGCGGCTCACCTGGAATACGTTCGCACCCACACCGGATTCTGCCGTCGCATCGTCGTCACGCCGGGCGACATTGAGCGGGCGACGAAATCGTAAGTCACCTCGCCTGAGAGGTCCGTCGTGCCCGCCGACATTCACACCGTGCGCGTCTCGCTGGGCGACCGGAGCTACGACGTCGATATCGCCCCCGGCACTCTCGCTCGGCTAGGCGAGTTTCTGCGCAGCCGGTCCGACGCCGAGCACGCGGTAATCATCACCGATGCGACCGTGGATGAGCTGTACGCCGATGCCGCGGGCGACCGGCTGGTTGAAGAGGGTTGGGAAGTGCACGTGCTGATCGCCGACCCCGGCGAAACCAGCAAGAGCATCGAAGTGGCCGACGACCTGTGGAACGCGCTGCTGGACGAGGGCGCCGACCGGCAGTCAATCGTCGTGGCCATCGGCGGCGGCGTGGTCGGCGATCTGGCAGGCTTCGTGGCCGCCACGTTTGCCCGGGGGCTCGATTTCTTCCAGGTCCCTACCACCCTGCTCGCACAGGTCGACAGCGCCGTGGGCGGCAAGGTGGGCGTCAACCTGCCCGGCGCCAAGAACATGGTCGGCGCCTTCTGGCAGCCCCGCGGCGTGCTCATCGACGTCGACGTGCTCCAAACCCTTCCTGATCGCGAGTTCCGCGCCGGCCTGGCCGAGGTGGTGAAATACGGCGTAATTCTCGACGCCGACTTTTTCGCTTACCTCGAACAGCACGTCGCGGCCATCAATCGCAAGGACCCAGCCGTGCTGGCCGCCATCGTCGAGCGTTCGTGCCGCCTGAAAGCCGACGTGGTCGAGCAGGACGAACGCGAGCTCACCGGCCTGCGGGCAGTGCTCAACTACGGTCACACCTACGCCCATGCCTTCGAGGCGCTGGGCGACTACCACGCGCTGTTGCACGGCGAGGCGGTCGCCGCCGGCATGCGCTGCGCCATGAAACTGGCGGCGCGGCTGGGCCGCGTGGACCAGGCCGTGGTCCAGCGTCAAGAAGCGCTGCTGGCGGCGCTGCACCTGAAGCTCGACCCGCCGGCGGTCGACGGCCAGGAATTGCTCCGCGTGATGTACCGGGACAAGAAAGCCGCCGCCCAAAGGCCGCGGTTCATCCTGCCCGATCGCATCGGCCGCGTCGAGCTGGTAAGCGACGTGAGCGACGACGACGTGGTCGCCGCCTTGGAGGTCTGATGGCTGGCGCCGCCGATCTCAACGTTGGGCCTCGCGACGCCGTCGCCGACTTGGACGAGGCCGATCGCGCGGACTTGCTCTTGGCGCTGACGCCCGAGGTGGGCCCGGTGCTCCGCGTTCGATTGTTGCAGCGCTTCGGCGACGCTGCGGCGGTGATGGCGGCCAGCGAGGGCGCCCTTCAAGAGGTGCAGGGCATCGGCCCCAAGGTCTCGAAGCACATCGTCAACGCCCGGCACGAGGTGCAGCTCGATGCGCAACTCGCCTTGGCCCGCGAGCACGACGTGGCCATCGTCTTGCCGCGCCACGACGCCTATCCGCCCATGCTCAAGGAAATCCACGACCCGCCCGCCGTGCTCTTCGTCCGCGGCCGGCTCGACCCCACCGACAAGATGGCCGTCGCCATCGTCGGTACGCGACGGGCGACCCGCTACGGCAAACAAACCGCCGAACGATTGGCCGCCGGCTTGTCCCGCGCCGGCGTGACCGTCGTCAGCGGCATGGCTCTAGGCATCGACACAGCCGCCCACCGCGGCGCGCTGGCCGCCGGCGGACGCACAATCGCCGTCTTGGCCAGCGGCGTCTTGAATCCGTTCCCGCCGGACAATGTAAAACTCGCTGACGAAATTGCGGCTCACGGCGCCGTCATCAGCGAGGCGGCGCCGACCATGCCGCCCTTGAGCGGAATGTTTCCCCAGCGCAACCGCATCATCAGCGGCCTGTGCCTGGGCACGATTGTGGTGGAAGCAGGCGACCGCAGCGGCGCCCTCATCACGGCCCGCCACGCCATGGAGCAGGGCCGCGAGGTGTTCGCCGTCCCGGGCCAAATCGACAACCCCGCCGCGGCCGGTCCCCACCGCTTGCTGCGCGACGGCGCCAAGCTGGTAACCTGCGTCGACGACGTGCTCGAAGAGCTCGGCCATCTCCCGTCCGCCGCCCCCGACCATCGCGGCGGCTCAATCCGCACGGCGGCCGAGCTGAAGCTCAACGACCTGGAGCACGCTGTGCTGCAAGCCATCGACCCGGCGGGATCCTCACTCGACGAGGTGGCCGCGGCGTGCGCCCTGCCGATTCACCGCGTGATGTCGACGGTGAGTGTGCTGGAGTCACGGCGACTGGTGCGCAAGGTGAGCGGCACGCGCGTGGCACGGCTGTGAACCAAGTCACTCCGAGGTCCGCCGAGGAGTCCGCGCCGCCGCTATATCAAGCCATGCAAAAGTACTATGTCTACATCATGACGAACCGCACCCAAACGCTCTACGTCGGCGTCACCAACGACCTAGTGCACCGCGTCTCGGAACACAAACAAAAGCTCATTCCGGGCTTCACCAGCAGGTACAACATTAACAGCCTCGCATGGTTTCAGGACTTCGACGACGTCGATCAAGCGATTGAAGCGGAAAAGGTTGTAAAAGGCTGGAGGCGGTCGAAGAAGATTCAATTGATTGAAGCAGTGAATCCCGAATGGCGGGATCTTGCGGAGCCACCCGTCGATGAGGCTGCGCGGACCCCTCGGCCGACCTCGGGGTGACTATCGCTGCGGGTTACCGCGCACTCGCCTCGTGCACGATGTCCACGAGCGCCCGCGCATTGTCGACCGGCGTCTGCGGCAGGACTCCGTGTCCCAAGTTAAATATGTGACCCGGGCGGTCGTTCGCCGCATTGAGGATGGCACGCGCCGCTTGGGCGATCCCATCGCGATCGGCCAACAACATAGCCGGATCGAGATTCCCCTGCACCGCACGGTCGAGTCCAGCGGCACGCCAGCCCTCGGCTAGCTCGATGCGCCAGTCCAGTCCGATCACGTCGCCGCCCGCCTCGGCCATCGGCCCCACCAGCGCCGGATTGCCCGTGCCGAAGTGAATCAGCGGCGTCCCGGGGGTCAGCGCTTGGGTGATGTTCCGCACATGGGGCAGCACGTACTGGCGGTAGTCCGCTGGCGACAGGCACCCCACCCAACTGTCGAAGAGTTGCACTGCCTGCGCCCGGCGGCAATCTGAGCGTTTAGGTAGCGAACTACCGCCCGCGACAGCCGTTCCATCAGCTCCCGCCACGCCCCCGGCTCCCGGTACATCAGCGTCTTGGTGTGCAGAAACGACCGGCTCGCCCCGCCTTCGATCGCGTAGCTGGCCAGCGTGAACGGCGCCCCCGCGAAGCCAATTAGAGGAATGTGCTCCGGCAAATCGCGGCGCGTTTGAGCCACCGTCTCGAACACGAACGCCAGCGCCTCGGTGCTCTCCAGCTCGGCCACGCGATCGACGTCGCCGCTCTCACGCACCGGGTTATGAATCTGCGGCCCATCGCCGGCGGTAAACTCCAGCTCCATGCCCATCGGTTCGAGAATCGGCAACAGATCAGAGAAAATGATCGCCGCATCAACGCCCAATCGCGCGACCGCCGTGCACATCACCTCGCTGGCCAACTGCGGGTTGCGACACAGCTCCATGAATGACGCCCGCTCGCGCACCGCGCGATACTCGGGCATGTAACGGCCGGCTTGCCGCATGAGCCAGATCGGCGTGTAGGGAACGCTCTCGCGTCGACACGCGCACATGAACGGACTGTCGTACCACGCGGCCTTCGCGCCAGCGGCGGCGGCTGGCGGCAATGTGATAACCGCGGCGCCGCGCACAGCGCGCTTCCGCTGGAGGATGCCGGCCGCCGCGGCCGCAGTCTCGCTGATGAGGTTCCCCATCTTGGGGTGCGACGGTTCGAGGTCGACCGGCAAACCATTGGCCCGCAGCATCTCGGTAGTCGTGGGACCGACCGAAGCCACGACGGCCTGGTCGAGCCCCGCGCGCACCTCCGCTTCCAACTCCATTTGGTGCGCCACTTGCAACAAGTGCACCGCCTGCTGGGCGCTGGTGAACAGCGCCACGTCGATCTCGCCGCCGGCGAGCCGCCGCACGTTGGCCCGCAACGGCTCCATGTCGAGCGGCAGTTCCCAACGATACACCTTGAACGAATCGACCGTCGCCCCGCGGGCTTCCAGCCCCGCCACCAGGCTCACATTCGGCACGCCGTACTCCTGCACCGCCACGGTCAAATTCGCGACCGGAAGCTGGGCGTCGAGGGCCGCCAGCACTTCACGCCAGGTATTGGGCTCGGGCACGACGATCGTCGGCGCCACGCCCAATTCCCTCATGACGGCCAGCGGCTTCGGCCCGCGAACGACGGTTTTCACGTCGGCCAACGAGTCGAGAAATCGCTGCCGATCGACGTGCCGGACTACTCGCGCAAGCATCTCGCGAGCCCCGACGCCCGTGAGCATGATCACAACGTCGATTTGCCCCGTGATGAGCCGGTGGGCGAAGTCGATGACCGAGCGATCCGCATCCACGGGGGCTTCGCGCATCGACGGGCTAACGAATGGCGCACCGCCAAACCGCTCGATCATGCGCGCCGTTTCTTCCGCGCACGACTCTCGAAGGCGGCGACTCGCAAGTTACCGAACGAAGCGGCTGAAGAAGACATGTCTCGGTCACGCAGGACATAAAACCGATGACGCAATTGCAACTCAATCTTACCACAAGTCGGCGGCGATAATTCGCGGGGCTGCAAAGTTGTCAACTCCCCTACGGAGTGGATCAATGCACTTTGACCGCGCGAGGCGCCACGTTGTCGATGCGAGAAAATTTTTTCTCCCGCCATCGTCGTCGACGAGTTTCTAAATTTGTTGCTTGACACGCACAAGCAACTTCGCAAAATGTCCGTTGGCTTCAGCAGACTCTGGTAGCTCCGAGCCTCCTGGAGCGCGATTCGGTACGGGGCGATCGGCGTCGTTGATCCACGTTCCCGCGCCGCGCGGCTGGTACACCGGGGTGAGCGCCGCCGCCGGCTCGCGCCACGCAAGGAATTGAGGCTCGACTGTGGTTGCACTGCGCGCGGCGCGTGCAACGCGCCGATTCGTCCGGCCAAACGCGGCTACGGAAAGCCGGCGAACGGCCGGCTCCTTGGCGGCTCCAACGTCATCTCGCGAGAGAATCGACACAACCGTACGTCTATGCGCTGCCCCCAGGACGGGGCCCGGGCGGCGCCAGCATTATTGGGGGGCGACGACCGAGCGGATCGACAGTCGGCGAACTCAACCTTCGCGTACTTGGATGTCCCTCCCGTTTACTTGCTCGCACGAGCTTTCGGCGGGGCTCATGGTAGGATGCCAGGGGCCCCGCTTTTTTTGCGCTCCCCATTCGCCGCGGCGCGGTCTCGCTCATGGCTCACTGTCTCCTGGCGTTGGGCTCGAACCTGGGAGACCGCGCCGCATCGCTGCGGCAAGCCGTCGGCCAGCTCGCGCGATTGCCCCAAACCGTCCTGATGGCGCGAAGTTCTTGGCACGAGACCGCGCCTGTGGGCGGACCGCCCGGCCAGGGCCTGTTTCTCAACGGCGCCGCCCTGGTGTCCACGTCGCTGTCGCCTGTCGCGCTGCTCGCAGAGATCGGTCGCATCGAACAGCAGCTGGGACGCATTCGCGCTGAGCGGTGGGAAGCTCGCACCATCGACCTGGACGTGCTGTTGTTTGACCGGGTCGTCCACCGCGGCGCCGACCTGACGATTCCTCACCCGCGTATGCTTGACCGCGCGTTTGTGCTCGAGCCCGCCGCAGAAATTGCGGCCTGGATGACTCATCCCGAGACTGGTTGGACTATTTCCCGATTGCTCCAGCAGCTTCGCTCCGGCGTCGACGACTGGCAGCGACCAACTCAACTGGCGTAAAATATGAAGTCGCCCGGCGACGCGAGGCTTGCTGCCCGCGCTCGCCCGGTGACCTACCCCCAAGAGACCAGCGTTGAAAGTTCTCACGCGCGGCGACGACATGCGCTCGGCGGTCCGCGCGGCCCAACGGGCCGGTCAAGCGGTCGGCTTCGTCCCCACGATGGGGGCTCTGCACGAGGGTCATCTGAGCCTCGTCGACGCCGCCCGGGCCGAGTGCCAGTGCGTGGCGGCCAGTATTTTCGTCAACCCCACCCAATTCGGCCCCCACGAGGACTTTCACAAATACCCGCGTCCACTCGATCGCGACCTCGAACTGCTCCGCCAGCGCGGCTGCGACCTGGCGTTCGTGCCCGAGCTCGCCGAGATGTACCCCGCGGGTTTCGGCACGACGATCGACGTCGGCCTAGTCTCGAAGCCGTGGGAGGGCGCCGCCCGCCCCGGCCATTTTGCCGGCGTGGCCACGGTCGTGCTCAAGCTGTTCGAGCTGGTCCCCGCCGACCGCGCTTACTTCGGCCGCAAGGACTATCAGCAAACGCTCGTCGTCGAGCGGATGGTCGAAGATCTCAATGTGCCGATTGCCATTCGCGTGTGTCCCATCGTTCGCGAGCCTGACGGATTGGCGCTCAGTTCGCGCAACGCCTACCTCAGCCCCGATGAGCGTCGCCGGGCGTGCTGCCTGTGGCAGGCGCTCGAGATCGCCGAGTCGGCTTGCGCGGCGGGAGAAACCGCCGTCGAAAAGATTCGCCGCAAGATGCTAGCTCACATTGCCGAAGTCGGCGGCGTCGAGGTCGAGTATATTGCCTTCCTCCGCGAGGGGACCGTCGACGAGGCGCCCCAACTCGCGGGCCCAACAATCGTCGCCGTAGCCGCCCGCATTGGTCGCACGCGGTTGATCGACAACCATCGCATTGGCTAGCGGCGTCCGCCGGGAAACCCATGTGCTCCGAACTGCTTCGCATTCCCCTTCGCTGGGGAGGCGTGCCGATCTTTGGCTTCGGCGTCGTGCTCGCCGTCTGGCTGGCGCTAGGCGCGTGGGCAATGCTAACCACGGCCAAGGCCGCCGGCTGGTCGGCGGCGGCCAAGGCCCACTTGCCCACGATTCTGATCGTGGCCGCGCTCATAGCGATCTTAGTCCCCAAGTTCTTTCCGGACGGCGTTCCACTGCGAGGTTACGGCCTGATGGTGCTCTTGGGCTCGGTCATCGGCATCCTCATGGCGATCCATCGCGCCCAGCAAGCCGGCGTTTCGTCCGATGAAATCATGGGCCTGGCCATTGCCCTGTTTATCGGAGGCGTCGTCGGCGCGCGCCTGTTCTATGTGATCGAGTACTGGCCCACGCGCATCCGTCAGGCCGATTGGTGGTCAACCCTCACCGAGGCGCTGAAGTACACCGAGGGCGGCTTGGTGATTTATGGCGCGTTCATCGGCGGCATGATCGGCTTCGCCGTGTACGTGGTGCGCCGCAAACTGCCAGCCCTGGCGATGGCCGACCTCGTGGCGCCAAGCATGCTCGTGGGACTGGCGCTCGGGCGCGTCGGGTGCCTGCTCAACGGTTGCTGCTACGGCGGCGAGTCGGAGGCGCCATGGGCCCTGACGTTTCCCCGAGAGAACGCGCCGGGCCGACTGAGCGCCCCCTATGCCGATCAGGCCGCGGCGGGACGATTCTATGGATTTCGTGTGTCGTCGCAATCGGACGACAGCGCGGCGCCGCGCATCGACCGAGTCGACGCCGGCACGCCAGCTGACAAGGCGGGCTTGCGCCTCGGCGACCTCATCGACTCGATTAACGGTCACGACGTCCCCACCGCCGACGCCGCGCGGGAACAGATTTTCGCCGCGTTCGGCGACGGCGAATCGCTCCGCCTGCGCACGTCATCCGGCGGCGAAGTCACCATCCCCCCCATTGAGCCGCCGCCGCGCAGCCGGCCCGTGCACCCTACTCAGATCTACAGCTCGATCGACGCGGGCCTCCTGGCATGGCTCTTGTGGTCGTTCTATCCCTACCGCCGCCGCGACGGCCAGGTGATGGCCCTCATGCTCACGCTGCATCCCATTTCGCGCTTTCTGCTTGAGATAATTCGAGTCGACGAGTCGCCTGTCTTCGGCACCCGGCTCAGCATTTCGCAAAATCTGAGCTTCGTCCTGCTCGCCGTCGCCGTGGGTATGTGGGTTTGGATTCAGCGGCGCCCCGCGGAAAAGCTGGCTTTTCCCTTGCCGCAGTCGCGCTCAGCGTGAACCCAGAAGGCGGTGGCTTCGTTAAGGAGTAGAGGGAGATGTTGCGCCGCGTCAGTGGACATTTTCGCTTCGTCGGAATCGTCGTAAGTCATGACGTGCTCGCACGATGCGGCGTAAATCGAGCGTTCTGAAATTTTGTCCGCAAGAGGCGGGACGTCCGCGGCAACTATCTTTGTGAAGCCACTAGCGTCGCACCGCATGAACGATCGAGTCGGCGATCACGACGAGCAGTCGCCCGTAGCCGGCGGACCGGCCGCGGTCGTGAGGGCACTGGCTGAGCATGGCCGCTGGCTGCGGACCGTTTTGGCGGCGCGAGGCGTCGAGCGCGGCGCCTTGGATGAGGTGATGCAGGACGTCGCCTCCGAGGCGCTGCGATCGGCCAGCCAGTTGCGCAACGCGCGGAAGATCGCCGCGTGGTTGTATCGACTCGCCGTCGTGCAGGCGCTGCTTTACCGGCGGCGCACTGGCCGGCGGCGCAAGCTGGTCGATCGCTACGCCGACAGCGGCGCGGCGCCGCACGAGGCAATCGACCGCGATCCGCTGGCGTGGCTGCTGACCGAGGAACTCCAGCAGTTAGTCCGCGAAGCGATCGCTGCGATGCCCCGCCGCGACGCTGAGATCCTGCTGCTCAAGTACACCGAAGATTGGAGTTACCGCCAACTGGCCGAGCATTTGGGCGTGTCGCACAGCGCCATCGAGGCCCGGCTTCACCGGGCGCGCAACCGCATGCGAAATGCGCTGGCTCGACTGGCGCCCGACCTTGTTCCGGGACGTTAAACGTGAGCTTACGAACATGACTGAAGATTACGACACCGACGAAATGCTGGACCTCCTGATCGACGGCGAACTGTCGCCCGACGACCGGCGGCGCGTGCTGGCCGCGCTGGAACGCAGCGTGGACGGTTGGCGTCGATGCGCTTTGGGGTTTTTGGAATCCCAAACATGGCGCGGCGAGATGCGGCGATTGGTAAGCAGCGACGCTGGGTCCCCGGATGCAGCGATTGGACAGTCGATCCCCGTGAAACAGTCAGTCTCGCTCCGCGACGGCCAAGAGCGAGGTCTCCGAGAGACGCGGCCATCAGGGGCGCGGCGTCGCCTGGCTGGCGATGGCGGCCGCATTGATGCTGGCCTTCACGCTTGGCTGGCAATTGCGGACGCCGCAGGGGCCGCAGGCGTTCGACCAACCGGTCGCCATGGCGCCTCCCGCTACTCCGCGGGCCAACCGGCTGGCGTCGCCCGCCGATGCGGTGACGCTGGTGCTGAATGATTCCCACGGCGCCCAACACCGCGTTGAAGTGCCCTTGGTCGAGGCCCGCAACCTAAACGGCGAATTGGCCGAGGCCCCCAATTGGACGCCATCGTCCGCCCTCCGGCGCACGCTCGACGCCCAAGGCGTCAACCTGCAGACCCGCCGCCGCTACGCCCCGCTGTATTTCGAACAACAGAACCAGATCGTCCCCATGGTCGTTCCCGTCGACGACGCTTACGTAACCCCGGCTAATCGAAAAGTGTTTTGAAATCAGAAGTATCGAACCGGATTAACCACAAAGACACCAAGACACCAAGCAATACAAAAGATTCGGCAATCGCAAACGGATATTGAAGGACATTAATGAAGAAATTGAAGGTGTTGGGATCCATTGGCAGTACAAATCCAAATTCAAGTTTCGCCTTGTCTTCGTGCCTTTGTGTCTTGGTGGTTAGTCCGTCTGCATTAGTTCTCTTGCTACCAACGTTTACTTTTTTAGGAGGTAACCAATCATGTCTCGCAGAATGGAAGACTCACGCGGCGTGTGGGACGCGCTGCTCATCATGACCGTGGCGGCCTTGGCCGTCACCTTCGGCCACGCCCAACAGGCGCTGGCCAATCAAGACGACGAAGGCGAAGGCAAAGTCGTCGAAATCGCCCCAAACACCGGCGGCGTAGATATCAGCGCGCAGGAGGCCACCGCTGAGAAGCCGGAAGCCCCCGCGACGCCGGCCTACTGGTTGGGCATCGAAGGCGGCCCGCTCGACAGCCCCATCCTGCGCACCCACCTGCAACTGGCCGACGACGTCGGCGTCGTCGTACGCCAGGTCGTCCCCAAGAGCCCCGCCGAGAAGGCTGGCCTGAAACAGGACGACATCCTGATCGCCGTCAACGGCGAGCAGATCACCGACATGGGCACGCTGCAGAAGGCAGTCGCCGACAGCCACGCCAAGCCGCTCGAGCTGAAGCTGCTTCGGCTGGCCAAGGACATGACGATTACGATCACGCCCGAGGAGCGGCCCAAGGAGCTGCCCGCTAATCTCAATCGCGGCAACGGCAACGACTTCAACTTCAACTTCCAGAACATGCCCATGGGCGAGCTCGGCGACATGCTGAAGCAGCTCCAGGGCGCCGGCATCAATGGCAACCTGGGCGGCGGCGTGCGGGTGTTTGGCCCTGGCATGATCCTTAACGGCCAGCAGTTTGATTTGGGCTCGCTGCCCGGCGGCGTCGCGGTCACCATCACCCGCGAGGGCGACGGCCCGGCCAAGATCACCGTCAAGAAGGGCGACCAAACTTGGACTGTCGAGGGTAACGACGAGAAAGCCCTCAAGGAGCTGCCCGAGGACGTGCGGCCCTTCGTTCAGCAAATGCTGCAGGGACCGGGCATGGGCCAGCGGATCTTCAAGCAGTTCCGCGTCAATGGCGCCGTGCCCGATCAATTCGGCCACTTCGACTTCGCCGTCCCCGGCCCGCAGGGCGACGCGGTCGGCGAACGGATCCTCAAGCGCCTGGACAACCTGGAGAAGCAGTTCGACGACCTGCGGCAACAGTTCCAAGGAGAAAAGCCCGACCAGGGAACCAATCCCGCGGCCGATCCGTCGAAGACCTAATGAGGAGTCCTTCCGAACCGGCTGCCCGGCGCACTTCGGGGCCGCACCACCCCCAACGCGCGCGACGATAGGTTCGTCCCTCCCCAAGGGCAGCCGGTCACCGCGCGGCCGCGGCTCGATCTACCGAGCCGCGGCCGTTTGCGTTGCGCCGCTCCAACTCGTCGGCGCCGTGCTCCAGTGCCACGGGTTAAGCTCCGCTCCGGCGGGGCTTTTTCATGCGCCGAGCCGGGCGGCTACAATGGGCCGCATGCTCCCCTTCGCAGTATTGCTCCTGGTAGCCGGGCTTGGCGGCATCTTATTTCCCGACGAGTGGGCAAAGGCCAACCGAAAGATATCCGGCCTGGAAGGGTGGCCAGGAACCAGAGGGGCGGATGTGTATGGCATGGCCAAAGTCTGCCTATTTGTCTCGGCACTAATGTTTGCGGCTGAACTTGCAATCTGGTTACGCGGATATTTCTCCTAGCAATGCACCAGGGGTACAGTGTCGACTCGTCGGACAAATGCTCAAGTTGGCAACAGACCAATTCCGCGGCTATCATTCAATGTGTTGGATAGATATTGCTCGCCTGAAGGTGAATGTCATGAACGACTGGAGTATGTGCGAAGCCGTCGAACGCCAGCCGGAGAAAGTTAGCGGCGCCTGGGTGTTTCGCAATACGCGGGTCCCAGTCGCGGCACTGTTCGAAAACCTCAAAGACGGCGCCACGCTCGAAGAATTCCTCGCGTCGTTCCCGGGCGTCACCCGCCGGCAGGTCGAGTTAGTCTTGGAGCACGAAGCGGCGTCGCTCAAAGGCGCAATCGCGTCATGAGGGTTCTCTTTGACCAGGGCACGCCCGTGCTGTTGCGCGGCGCATTGGCCAAACACGTGGTCGAAACTGTATTCGAACGAGGCTGGTCGAGTCTTCAGAACGGCGACTTGTTGGATGCGGCGGAGCGCGAAGGTTTTGAAGTGCTGCCGACCACCGATCAAAACCTGCGCTATCAGCAGAACCTGTCGGGACGCAAGTTGGCCGTCTTGGTATTGCTCACGACGTCCTGGCCTTTGATTCGCGACCGTCTCGACAAGATCAGAGAGGCCGTCGACGACATCCACCCCGGCGACTACATCGAGTTGCCAATCTGAATGAGCGGCGGCTGCGACCTGCGCAACTGCCCGCACGCCGCGTCGATCCGATCGCCCTTGCGGTGGCGGAACTTCACGCGAATGCCGGCGTCTTCAAGGATCGCCCGGAAAGCCTGCCGACGCTCGGCCGTCGGCGTGCGGTACGGCAGCCCTGCCACGGGGTTGTAGGGAATCACATTGAGCAGCGCCTCGCGCCCCGCCAGCAGGCGGGCAAGCTGGCGGGCGTGCTCGGGGGCGTCGTTGACGTCGGCCAGCAGCACGTATTCGAAGGTCAGCCGCCGACCCGAAACATCGAAATACCGATCGGCCGCCGCCAGGATGGCGGCCAGGCCAATGTTTTTGTTCACCGGCACGAGCTGGTTCCGCAATTCGTCGTTGGGGGCGTGCAGCGAAATGGCCAACCGGTAGTTGGCTTCGTGTTGGGCTAGTCGATCGATCGCCGGCGGCAAGCCCACGGTGGATATCGTGATCCGTCGGGCGCTGATCCCAAAGCCGTCCTCGCGGCGGGCCTCGTTCAGCGCCGGCATCAGCCGGTCGAGATTGGCCAACGGCTCGCCCATCCCCATCACCACGATGTACCCCAGCCGCTCCGCGGGCGCCAACAGTCGCTGCAATAGCAACATCTGCTCGACAATCTCGCCGGTCGTGAGATTCCGCTCCACGCCGTCCAGCCCGCTGGCGCAAAACACGCACCCCATGCCGCAACCCACCTGCGTACTGATGCAGATCGTGCGGCGCTGGCGATCGCGGAGCAGGACGCACTCGATTTGCCCGCCGTCGGCCAACGACAGGAGCAGCTTCTCCGTGCCGTCGTCGGCCTGGGTATGGCGGGCGATGGTGCTCGACCACAGCCGGAAGCGCCCTGCAAGATCGGCGCGCAGCGCCTTGGGCAAATCGGTCATCGACTCCCAATCGCCGGCTCGCTTCTCGAACAGCCACTGGCGAACCTGCGCCATCCGATACGCCGGCGCCCCAACCCTCGCCGCCCAGTCAGCCAGCGATTTATCAATGGAATCCAGGCAATGAACGCGCTCGACGTCGGTCATACAGGCCGCAAGGGGGATTAACCACGAAGACACAAAGGCACGAAGAAACCACAAAGGGAAAGCGGCGGACTTTCAATTCATTGTCTTTCTTTTGTGCCTTCGTGCCTTCGTGGTTGCATTTTCCGAACTGATTTACTTGCTATTGCTCAACAGCGCCGGCAACCACGTGCACACGTAGTAAGCGCGCGGCGCCGTCAGATCCAAGAGCATCCCCACGTCGAGCTTGCTTTCCGGACGAACGCCTGCTTTAGCTCCCTCGATCATGGCCAGCAGCCCCGGCGGCTCTTCGTATTTCACGCACCGCACCGCGGAGGCGTCGGTATGCGCCAGCTCGGCCGCTCGCGCCACGGCCGCGTCGATAAATCCGATCTTATCGACCAGACCCAACTCCAGCGCTTGCTCCGACGTGAAGACCTGCCCGTTGGCGGCTTTGGCAAACGCCGCGTTGTCGGCCTTCAATTTCGGTCGACCGTTGCGCACCACTTCCTTGAACCGCTCGAAGCTGCGGTCGACAAGCTCCTGCAGCAGTTTCCGCTCCTCGGCCTTTTCCGCGTCCGACAGTTGCCGCGTCGGGCTGCCCATCAGCTTGAACTTGTCGCTGACGATTGAATCATCCTGCACGTTCCACTGGGTGAGCAGCTTCGAGAGGTCGTAGTGCGGGATCACCACGCCGATCGAACCCGTCCAAGTCGCAGGCTCGGCGAACACCGCGTCGGGCTCGTCGCCCACGGCCATCGCCAGATAGTAGCCGCCGCTGGCGCACAGGCCGCCCATGCTCACCACGATCGGCAAGTCGCGATCCTTGGCCAGGTCGCGCAACTGGTGATACAGGTAGTCGCTCGCCGTCACCGTGCCGCCGGGGGAGTCGATCCGCAGCACGACGGCCACCACGTCGGTATCCTCGCGAACGCGGTCGATCTGCTTTTTGACAAACCCCTCCGGATCGAGAATCGTGCCTTCGACCTTGATGATCGCGATCTTCTGCGCGGCAGTTTCGCTGAGCGAATGGTACTTTTCCTGGGGACCGCCCGGGGGGCTGAAGTAAGTGCGATAGCTGGCCTCCTGGCGCAGGATGTAGATCACGGCGAGCACCAGCGCCAGCAGTAGGAATCGGCCGTAACGACCGAAGGCAGTCGGGGGCTGCTGCTGCAAGATCACCTGCGGCGGCGGGACGGGACTCGAAGGCGCCGTAGACATCGACTGCTCCTAGGTCACGACAGCGACTAGCCCCCAGCCCCGCGGCGTACGAGCCACTCGCTGCAAGGCTGGCCGACTGATAGCAAAGATTTTACGAAGGAAGGGCCGCCAATCCGGTTCATTCTACCGGCACGGCGCCCCGCGACAACGCACCGACTCCTCAGCGGTGGCCGGCGGGTGTTGCCTCGCCGCCCTGCCAGCCGCTACAGTACGGCATATCTTGCCGACTCTCGGCTGGGAGTTTGCGACCTCAACTGCCAGGAGTTTTTAGCGTGTTTGTCTGCGCGTCGACCGATTGCTTTCCCGACCTGCCCAAAGATGAGGTGCTGCCCACGCTGGTCGACCTGGAGTTCACGGCCGTGGAGTTGCCGCTGCGCGACGACTCGCGCGCCTGGTATTCGCCCGCGCAGGCGGCCAAAAACTTTGACCAAGCGCTCGATGCGTTTCGCGATACCCATCGGCTCACCATCGCCGCGCTCGCCGTCGAGCCGTCGGCAACCGGGAGCGGGTACTACAGCGAGTTCACGGCGTGCTCAAAGCTGGCCAAGTCGCTCCGCGTTGTGCCCCTGGTGGTGCCCGCCGCCCCTTTGGGCACACCGTTCAATGAGGAAATCGAACGCTTGCGCGAACTGGTGCGCATCGCCTCGCTCGACGGCTGCCAGGTGGCGCTGCGGACCGAGATCGGCTGCATGACCGAGGATCCCGACACGGCCGTCGTGCTCTGCAACAACGTCAAGGGCCTGGGCCTGGCGCTCGACCCCAGCCACTACGTCGCCGGCCCGCGGCAAGGGCGCGACTACTCGAAGGTGATGCCGTACGTCTACCACGTGCGGCTCCGCGATTCGACCAAGAGCAAGTTGCACGTCCGCGTCGGGCAGGGCGAGATCGACTACGGCAAGCTGCTGAGTCAATTGGAGAAGGTCGGCTACAACCGCGCGCTCTCGGTGCACATGCCGCCGCTGGAGGGCCACGATCATCGCGCCGAAATGCGCAAAATCCGCCTCCTCCTGGAAAGCCTGCTGTAAGGCCGCCGTCGCTGTCTTTTCAAAGCAGGCGCCCCACGGCTAGCCGGAGGGCCACGCCCTCCGGGTTCCCGGACCGCGTGGCAGTCCGGCTGTTTCAAGCTCCGGCGCTATGAGAAACTCTCGCCCTGCGCCGGGGTTTGATACATTGAAGATCTGACGCGTGAGTGCGGTTTCTTCCTCCTGCGGCGATTTGGCTATCACCGACTCCACCGTCGAACGGTACACCGCCCACGATCCCGACGTGCGGCTGATGCTCCGCGTGTGCGCCGGTGACGCCGAAGCCTTCGAGGAGCTGGTGCTCCGTTACCAGCAGCGCCTGGTGTCGCTATTGGCCCACCTGACCGGTCGCCCCGACATGGCCGAAGACCTGGCCCAGGACGTGTTCTTGCGGGTGTACCGAGCGCGGGGCGCTACGTGCCGGGGTCGAAGTTCTCCACATGGCTGTACACGATAGCCCACAACGTGGCCGCCAACGCCCATCGCACGCTGGCCCGCCGCCGCGAGGTGCACCTAGCCGGGAGCCCGGGTGACTCCGGCGGCAACGCCCTGGAGGCCGCCGCCGTGGCCGCGAGCGGCTTGATGCCCGCGCGGTTGCTCGACAAATCCGAACTCCGCGATGTGGTGAAGGTGGCCGTCGCCGCCCTCAATGAGCGGCAGCGCGAGGCGGTGCTGCTCAACAAATTCGAACACCTCAGCTACGAAGAAATCGCCCAAGTGATGAACCTGAGCGTCTCCGCCGTCAAATCGCTCCTGACCCGCGCAGAGAAAACCTGCGGGAAATTCTGGAGCCCTACTTGGAACAAGGAAACTGAATCAATCCAAGACAACGCAACCACAAAGACACGAAGACACAAAGAAATACAAAGGCGTTTTTTAGAGACTTCTCGCTGAAGCCGACAGCCGGTCGGCGAGCTAGCAGTGGGGATTTTTCTCCCCACGCAGCCGTGACTCCACCGCCAACGGCATCACATCAGTTACGACGACATTGGAAACGCCGAAAGCCAACTTAAAGTCATCTCCCTGAGCGACTTGCATTCACTACCTGTCGGGATCAGCGAGAAGTCTCGTTTTTTAACCGCAATTACTGTTCTTCTTCGTGTTTCCTTAGTGCCTTTGTGCCTTGGTGGTTAATCCCCTCCGAATTAATCTACCGATGCCCGACAAGCCCGAAACTCGCGACGAGCAGTTGGAAGAGATGGTCGCCTACCTCGACGGCGAGCTCTCGGCCGAGGCGAGTCTGCGCGTCGAGGAGCGGCTGGCCGCCGACGCGGCTTATCGCCAGCGGCTCCAGCGGTTGGAGCGCGCCTGGCACGCGCTGGACGAACTGCCGCTGGCCACGGTCGACGACAAGTTCTCGCGCACCACAATGACCCTCGTCGTCCGGACCGCGGCCGAGGAGGTGCAGGAAAAGACCGTCGCGCTCCCGGTCGTGCGCCGGCGCCGGCGCTGGTCCAGCGCGCTGGCCGCCGTCGCCGCGGCCGCCCTCGGGTTTCTCGTGTTGCGTTTGGTTTGGCAAAATCCCAACGCGCCCCTCATGGCGGATCTACCGGTGATCGACAACGTCGATCTCTATTCGCAAATCGGCGAAGTCGCCTTCCTGACTCAATTACACGACCAGCTCCCCTCGGAATTAAACGACGTCGCCGCCGACTCTGCCGAGTTGACCCGCCGCCTGAATCGCTTCCAAACCGTCTCCGACTCGACCGGCCGCGACCAGTGGCTGCGCCAGCTCAGCGATGACGATCAAACCAATCTGCGGGCCAAGTTCAACCGCTTCCGAAACCTCTCGCCCGACCAGCAGCGCCGGCTCCGCGAGTTGCACGACGCCGTTGTCGCCGCGCCCAACGCCATGGATCTGGAAAAGACCATGTTCGTCTACCAGCAGTGGTTAGGCGGCCTGCCGCCGGCGCGGCAATTTGAGCTGCGCGACCAGTCGCCAGCCGAGCGCGTGGCTACCGTTAAACAGTGGGCCGCCGAGATGCGCGACGACGCCCTGCTTACCCTCTCAGAGGACGAGCTGAAGTCGCTCTTCCAACAAATCCGCGGCCCGCTCAACGCCATCCGCCCTGCCCCGCCGCTCGGCGACCAGCGCGGCCCCGGTCGTGCTGGCCGTGAACGCGGCAGCTTGTTCTCGCAACTGGCCAACTTTCGCAAACTGCTCAACGAACATCTCTTTTCCGGCGACGGCGCCCAGCAGCAGTTCTATCGAGCGGTGGTCGACGCCTTGCCCCCGCGCACACGGCAACCCTTCGAACAACTCCCGCGACGCCAGCAGGTCGATCGCTTTCTCACCTGGATGCGTCAGTACGCCGCGCTAGTCGGCGAAATCTCCCAGGAGGATCTCGAGAGGTTTTTTGCCGACGAGCTCGACGTCAACACCCGGACCGAACTGCTGAAACTCCCCCCGGGCCAAATGGAGCAGGCGCTCCGCTGGCAGTACCGCCAGCAGCCGAATTCTGGCTTCCAGGGGGCTGCGTGGTGGGGACCGGGCCCTGACCGCGGCGGATGGGGCCGGCAACGGCAGGGCGGTCCGAGGCGCGGCCCTGGCCCCGATGGCGATCGGCCACGACCCCCCCGTTTTGGCCCGCCCGACCAAGGCTTCGGACGGCCCGGCGACATGGGCCCTCCGCCCCAGCGCGACTTTGGCGGACCGAACGGCCCGCCACCTTATGGACCGCCGGAGGATCGCCGCGACTTCGGCCCCGGCGACCGCCCCGGCCCGCCGCCTCCCGGCCCCAATGCCCCGCCGCCATAACTCTCCGATCCCCTCCCCTCGGCGGGGAGGGTTAGGGAGGGGGGATCAGCGCCGCGACGAGTCGCCCCCCTTCGCGAGCAGTATTCAGGGGGAGCTTAGAGCTCATCCCCGCTTCGCCAACAGCCCCGCGGCGAACCCCAACATGTCGCCGCGCTCGCGGCAGATTTCCTCATAGCGGTCCCAGGCGCCGCTCTCGGCGGCCAGTTCCAACAGCGTCGGCGCATGAGGCGATAGCTCGCGCTGGCGCGGCACAAGCTCGGCGTACGCCTGGAGTGCCTCAGCCGCCCGGCCGGTGCGCACCAGCAGAATGAGATAAGTTTCCACCGCCGTCGTGCCCTCAGAGTCGCCCGGCTCGGCCCTGGCCCGCTGGCCAAAGTATTCCAGCGCCGCATCCACCTCCCGGCCCAGCGTTGCCAGCAGCAGCAGCCGATGTGCCCGATACACCTCCTCGAAGGGCGGCTCGCCGGGATACTGCAAATCCTCCGGCAAGCCCAAGCCATAATCGGCCATCTCCAGAGCCAGGTTCACCAGCGCCGGCTCCGTCGCCAGTCGAGCGTATCGCATCGTGCTGGCCAGGTGCGAAGCGTCGAGATGATAGTTGCCGCCTGCCGTCAACTCAGGATACCGCTCGATGAGCTCAGCCACCGATAGGTCGCTCGGCGTCCCCGGCTTGATCCGCTCCAGGTGCCCGCGCAGGTTGCCGCGCAGCTCGCCATACACGTGCCGCACGAGCACTGCCGCGCACGCCCGCAGGTCGGCCACGCCAAGCTGCGCCTCCATGCCGCCCAGCGTGGTGATCGCATTGCATGTGCCTTGCCGCCCCAAGAGCCAGGCGTAGCCTCGCTCGGGATCGACGCCCTCGAACAGCGCCAACTCGATCAGCTCGTCCAGCCGCTGCTCATCGGGCGTGAGGCGGGCCAAGCGCGTGCGCACCGACAGCTTGTCTCCGGCGGGCCGCAGGTACACCCACGCCTCGCGGAGTCGGCCGGCGTCCAATAGCAGCTCGCCCACCTCACGGCACGCCGCCACGTACGCGGCCTCGAGCTGCGAGCGGAGCGGCTCCTCGACGTCGTCGATAGCCGTGCGGCGGTCCAGCGCCAGCCCCAATCGCCGCCGCTGCTGCATCAGCCGCAGATCGAACAGCCGATGCAGCTCGCCTTGGCCCACCAGCGAGCGTGCCACCTGCTCCAGCAGCCGCTCGGGGTCGTCAGCCAGCGCAGCAAGGTCGTCAAACATTGGAAGAAGCTTTCAACGATCAGCGGTCAGCTATCAGCCAGAGAGAATTGCCGCCGGCTCTGGCTGAACGCTGACCGCTGAAAGCTGACCGCTACCCTACACCTCGTACCCGTCGCGGTACTCGTTGTGCACGATCTGCTTTAATGTGGCATCGCTTGGCGTTAGCGTCTCGGCGTCCCACTCCACGCGACTGGTCTTGCCTTCCGCCGCATTCCACACCGCCAGATTGCCGAGCAGGATCGTCTCGGTCAGCGGCCCGGCATAGTTGGGGATATTCGACATCGACACTTTCTTGCGATCGTGGATGTAATCATAAAATTCCTGGCAGTGCGATAGTTCGGTTTGCGACTCACCAGGCGAGCTGTTCGGCGCCTTCGGAAATTCCACGTCCATCCACTCCACGCCGCCGCTCAACTCGATGCCCTCGTTGGCATAGTCGCCCGCGGCGTACATCGTGCACTTGTCGCCCACGATCAGGCAGCCGCTCTCCGAGAGCTGCCGCGGTTTGCCGTCTTTCCCCGGCTTCTTGAGAAACTCGGCGTAGAGCTCCTCATCCGGCAATTGCGACTTGTCCGACCAGTGCAGCGTGAATGCGGGTCGCCCGTCGAGCTCCGGAAAATCGAACTTGATCTTCGACCGTTTCGGGTAGCTGTCCTTGTTGTGGCCCGAGCAGGTGGCCTCGACCGCCGTCGGATTGCGCATGTTCAGCGCCATGAACGGCAGGTTGCACGTGTGGCAAGCCATGTCGCCCAGCGATCCGGTCCCGAAATCCCACCACCCGCGCCACGAAAAGTTGTGATACACCCCGTCGGCGTAATCGCGGAACTTCGCCGGCCCGATCCACGACTCCCAATCAACTTCCTTCGGCACGGGCGCCGTGGGCGGGCGATCGATGCCCTGGTCCCAAATCGGACGATTGGTCCACACATACACGTCCGTCACCCGGCCGACCTGTCCGGCGCGAATCCGATAAGCCGCCTGCCGCATTGGCTCAAAGGCCGTGTACTGATTCCCCATTTGCGTGGCGACGCCCGTCTCGCGGGCGATCTTCTGCAGCTCGCGAGCTTCCCAAATCGAGTGCGTCAGCGGCTTCTGCACGTACACGTGCTTACCCATCTTCATGGCCTTCGAGGCCATCACCGCGTGCGTGTGGTCGGGCGTCGTGATGATGCACACGTCGATTTGGTCGCCCAACTTGTCCAGCATCTCGCGGTAGTCGGAGAACAGATTTTCCTTCACCTTGTACTTCTTCGCGGCCGGCTCCAGGAAACGGCGGTCGATGTCGCACAGGGAGAAAATCTTCCCAAAGCGCCGTGCATTGTCCAGGTCGCTGCCGCCCTTGCCGCCGGCGACGCCGATCTTGGCGATCTGCAGTTTTTCGTTGGCCGCCGCGCTGGCCAGCGGCGTCACGCCGCCCAGTGTCCAGAATCCGGCCCCAATCGCCGCCGACTGCTTCAGAAATCGGCGACGCGAAGATTGAACTTGTTCTCGTTGCATGGTCACTAAGTCCTTGAATGCCTGAGAGGGAGGGGAAGCGTCAAGTCGGCGACGAGTGCTCACTTTAGACCCAAGCCGCCGCCTAGGGCGGCTCGCCAGACCAGCGCGAGATGCCAGCGCGCCCTGCCGCGGCTTCCTTGCGATGCACCGGGGGGCTATGCGCATCAGCGGTCAAGACATCGGCCGTCACGATTGGCCAGCCCCAAATTTAGCCCACCTGCCGCCCGTTGACAAGCAACGCCCCCCCACGGCAACGGCCGTTTCAGCGGGTAAACTAGACGGTTCGCCAGCACCGCCTCTGCTAAACCCCAGGAAACCTCTCCCGTGATTCACTTGCTGACTAAATCACTCGCCCGCCAGGGCGCTTGGCAATCGGCCCGCGTTCGATGCGCTTTCGTCGCCATCTCGCTGGCGTTGAATATTGCCGCATCGAGAGCAGCGACGCTTGAGGAGCGCATCGACGAGCTCCACGGGAGCTACGTTCGCGACGCTGCCGGCCAGGTCGTCGAGGTCAACTTCGAAAACTGTCCCGCCAAGTTGGCCGACGTCCAACTACTCGCCGGGCAAAATGACCTGAAAAAGCTCCGCCTGTGGGGACCCACGATCACCGATGAAGCCACCGACGTGATCGTCGCCCTTCCGCGCCTCGTCGACCTTGCGCTCATAAACACGCTGATGACCGACAAGTCCGTGGAGAAGCTCGCGGCCATGCCGCAGCTGCGCGTGCTCAGCTACCAAGGCACGGGCGGCGTGAGCAACGCCGGCATGGACTTCGTCGTCCGCATGAAAGATCTCACTCACCTGAGCGTCTGTTACACCAGCGTCGACAACGCCGGCATCGCCAAGCTCGGCGGCCTGAAGAAGTTGAAGCTGCTCGACCTTCGCGGCTGCCGCGTGACCAACGACGCCTTGGCCATCGTCGAGCAATTGCCGGCGCTCGTTGCGCTCAAGTGCCGCAGCCCCGCCATCACCGACGCCGGGCTCGTGCACCTGAAAAACGCCAAAACGCTCCACGGTCTGCACCTGGAGGACGCCCGTCTGGGCGACGAAGGCATGAAACAACTCGCCGGCCTGACGGCGATGGACGATCTGAATCTAATGCGCGTGCCCATCACCAGCGAGGGCCTGGCGCCGCTGGCCGGCATGACCCACATGAAGCAGCTCAACCTCCGCGGCACGTACATCGACGACGAAGGCCTTCAGTATCTCGCCGGCATGAAGGACCTCGTCAAACTCGACATGAGCGAAACCGGCGTCGAGGGCCCGGGCTTCGCCCACCTGTCGGGACTAACCAAGCTCGAGTGGCTTAATCTCTGGAACAGCTTCGTCGACGACGGCGCCCTGGAGCACATCGCCCGCCTGACCGGGTTGAAAAACCTCAATCTCGACGCCACGACCATCACCGACGATGGCCTGGCCAAGCTCGCGCCGCTCAAGCAGCTCAAGGCGCTGTCCGTCTCCCAAACCGACTTGAGCCCCGAAGCCATCAAAAAACTCGAAGCCGCCATCCCCGGCCTGAAAGTAACGCGCTGAGCCGCAATGCTCGCGAAGCTACGTCCAGGAAGATCTCACGCAAAGGCGCAAAGAAGGACGCAAAGGAAAGAGCATGAACGGAAACGCTAATCATCGCTAATCGGCGCTCATTGAGGTTGGTGGGAATTAGTGCAGATTAGTGTTCCCAAAAATCTTTTATCTTTCTTTCATCTTCTTTGCGTATCCCCCTTTGCGCCTTTGCGCCTTTGCGTGAGAAAAAAGAACCAAGCCGTCGACCGACTATTGTGCAACCGTTAATAGAATCGTTCTTGCGACGGAACTCACAGCGCCGTGAACGAGAATGTAAAGAACCCCACGTTCTTGACGCGGTCCTTATCGAGCGCTCGGTTGATCACTCGCGCGATCTCGGCGCGGAGAGCGGTTAGCTCCGGCTCTTCCAACTCTTCGCTGGTCACCCCACGGATGGCCAGCAACATGTGAGATCGCAGCTCGGCGCGACGCTCCTCGACCGCCTTGGCCACCGCCGCGCGATCGCGCCGCGACACCCGACCGAAGGCGTGAAAGTCGACCACCCCGCCGCCCGTATCGCCCGTCGCCAGGGGAAGCGTGATGTGGTAGGTGCCCAGATCGACTTCGGCGAGCTTCGTGAGCGTGGCGTCGTCGTGTCGCTCTTCCTTCATCGCAACGGCGTCGTAACAGCCCGCCAGCGCCGCCAGGCTCGCCAGCCCCAACAGTCGCGCCGTCGCAACCGTCGTCGCGCAGCGGCAAATCCACGTTCGCCCGGTCATGTTCCCCTCCCCCTCAGGCGGGCCGACGACTCCGCATAACCGGCGCCGCCGTCACGCGTCGCCGTTCTGGCTGCGTCGTCTCGACCCGCTAACTCTCTCGACAAGCTTACGGCGCAAAAAATGGCCCTGAATCGGCCTATGTTTGAGGTGGAACAAGCCACGCGGGCCCCCGTGGATATTTCATGGAATCGAAGAAACCACAGCTCGATGCGGCGGTGCGAATGCAGCGCCGCACGCCATCTTGCCTTGCGTGCCTGCTGGCCGCCCTGGCCGCGACCGCCGCGGGCTGCGGGGGCCACGACGCGACCTTGCTCGGCGATTACCTCGACGAGCTGGAATTCGACGCTCCCCTGGCGTCGGTCGCCTACGTGCCGTTGGGCAAATTCGACGTGCCGGTGCCGGCCCACGCCAAAGCGCGCGGTGCGTAAAAGAACGCTCCGTGTGGATTCGACTCAGCTTCGAGCTGTTTGCCGAAGCCGCGCCCGAGAATGAGCCGGTGGTGCTGGCCGCCGCCGAGCGGCACCGCGGCGCCCTGAACGACGCCCTGTTGACAATCCTCCGCACCAGCTCGCCCGACGAGCTGACCGACCCCCGGTTGAGCGCCCTCAAGCTGCGCATGACGGAAGCCGCCCGCCCCTTGCTCGGCGAGCGACAGGTGCGGCAACTTGTATTGAATAATCTCGTTACCGAATTGCTTTGACGCCAGGCCCGGGACGCGCAACTATCAATCGGAGCACTCCTTCTACCGTGACGATTACTCGCCATTCATCGGCATGGCTCGTCGCCCTGGCCTGCACCGCGACCGTGGTCACGCCGCCCGCGGTTCGCGCCGCCGCCGAGGAACATGCCGCAAAGCCCGCCGCCGGCGAGGCCAAGACCGACCGACCGCTCCGCCCCGACGTGTTCGATCTTGGCGAGTTCAAGATCAAAAACACGCTGCCGACCCATCACGTCACGGTTCAGATCCAGTTTGCCATGGAGCTGATTCTGTCGGCCACGCCAGCGTGGGCCGACATCGAGGGTCTGGAGCACTGGCGCCAGCGCCTGCGCGACCAGGCGATCATCGCCATCCGCAGCGCCGATCCGGCAGACTTCGCCGATCCGCAGCTTCGCCGCGTCCGCCGGCTCATCATGCTCCGCCTCCGCCGGCTACCCACTCCCGCCACGATCATCGGCTTATATCTGACCGACTTCGCCGTCGACAAAGCCGACTAGAGGCGCGTCCCTGCCTCCGGCCCCCTCCCCTTGGCGCACGAGGGCTGGGGAGGGGGGATGCCGGGGGTTGGGTGCGAGTTTTACTTCGCGGCCGCCGCCGTGGGTTTCGCGGCCACGCTCACCGTCCCATCCGTGGACAAATACGCGAACAGGTCGGCCACTTGCTCGAGCGTCAACGGGTTCAAGAGCCCCGTGGGCATCGCCGAGATGGAACTGGGGCGGATGTCGTCGATGTCTTCGTGAGCCAGATCGACTTTCTCGCCGGTGGCCAACAGCACCGTGACGCCCGCCTGCCCGCGCGGCATGACCAACCCCGCATAACTCTTGCCGCCGGCTGTCACGACGCGGCTGGCGAACTGATCGGAAATGTCGTGCGACGGATAAACAATCGATTGCAGGATTTCCTTGCGCTGAAACCGTCGGGCCACTGCCGTCAAGTCGGGGCCCGCCGTTTCCCCCTGGCCCGCCACGCGATGGCACGAGGCGCACTTGGCCTGGGCGAACGCCGCCTGGCCGCGGGTCGGGTCGCCCTTGCGGCCGGCGTCGCTTTCCAGAAACGTCAACACCTCGTCGTAACTCCACTTGTCGCGACCGCTGTCCACCGGCAGCTCGGCGGGCGGCGCGTCGGGAAACTTTTCGGCATACCACTGCTGCCACCGCCACAGCTCCGCCTTTTCGTCGCCGCTCGAGACCACAGCGTCGGGCTGCTCGCCCGTCGGCGACGCCGTGGTTTGGCGACTCGCATTGGTTAGTGCGTGACCATTCCAATGGGCCAGCAGATTAATCGCCCCCACCGCGCCGATGATCGCCTAAGCGCAAACCCAACAGAATGACGCTCCGATAGGCGGCGGCCGTCTGTGGTCGCAACGGCGAACTGCTCAAGGCCGCCAAAACCTCCTGCGCCGCCGCGCCGTCGGCCACTTTCAGTGAGTCAACCAGGTAGGGCCAGTTCTCCTTGCTCGGCCGCTGGGCCAGGCTCATTGCCACGGGTCCGCGATACTCGGGCTCGTCGCGATACACGGTACGGAGATACTGCTGCGACTCCGGATCGTCCACTCCGCCTAGCGTGGCAATGATGCCGACTCGCAGCCGACGGTATACATCGCTTTCGGCACAGTGCGGCGCCACCTTTCGATCCAGGGCACGCATTTCCGCCAGCATGTCGGGTCCTGGATTCTCCGGCAGTCCGGCGATCGCCGAGAGCGCCGTCGCTGGCCACTTTTCGCCGCCCGCCAGGATGTGCCGCCGCTCGTCCAGTGTGAGCCGCGTCATGAAGTCCCGGGCGAAGTTCTCCACGTATTTATCGACGCTGTATCCGCCATCGACCTTGCGGGCCTGCTCGTAGAAGCCCAGCAGCTTCAACTTCGCCGCCGTCGTCCAACCCGTCTCGAGCCGCGCCGCGTAGGCGCCAACCTGCAGCTTCTCCTCGAACGGCAAATCCTTCGCCAGCTCGCCGGCAAATTTGTCAGCGGCGCCCGGAACCTGCAAGTGGACCAACAGCCGCACCAACTCGCGATTAGTCGTCGCATCGGCCGTCGGATACACGGCCAATAGCTGAACCCCCAACTCCGGCTCCTCCGCCGCCCCCAGCTTGCCATGGATCAGCGCCAGCTCGAGCACGCGCAGTACGTCGATGCGCTGCGAGTCGGTCAACTTGCCCGGGCCGCCGTCCGGTCTTTCCTTGAGCAAATCCTGACACCGCTCAATCACCGCCTTCGACGTCGCCGGGTTCTGCTCCAGGCTCACCAGCGCCGCCGCCCCGTAGCAAAACGCCTGCGGCTTAGCCTCCTCCAACACCGCGGCCGCCCACGACTCCACCGGCAACCGTTCCAGCAGCTTCCGCGCCGCAAACGCGACGAACCGATCCTCGTCCGCCAACAGCGGAAGCACCTGGCCCGCCTCAGGCAGCGTCCCACGCCGAGCGAGCGACTCGCACGCGCATCGCCGTACCATCGCGTCCTGATCTCCCAACATGCCGATGAGCGCCGTGCGGGTCGTCGGGTCGTCGCTCAAGTACATCAGCCGCGCCGCCTTGGCGCGAATCGTTTCGTCGCCGTCGGCCGCCAGCGCGCAGCAGCTCGTCGTCCGGCCGCGGTCCAAAGCACACCAAGAGGTCGATCGCCCGCACGCGCACGCGCGTCGGCCGCTTGGTCTCGCGGGCCGCTTCGGCCAACTGCGCGGCCCAGGCGTCGCCCAGGCTTTGCTTGACGGCCGCGATCTTGGCCCGCGCCCAGTCGGCGTCCATCTGCGGCTGCCGCAGCGCCGGACCAGGCCTTCGCCGGGGTCGGAGATCTCCGCCGGCACTTTCCCCGTCCAGCGCACGCGGTACACGCCGCCGTCGGTTCCGCGCCCGCCGGTGCAGAAGTACAACGACCCCTCCGGCCCCACGGCAATGTCCGTCACATTGAGCGGCCGGCCCTCGACGAACACCTCGCTCTTGCCGGTGTACGTGGCGCCGTGCTTTTCAAACGTCACGGCGTAAATCCGCCCCGTCGCCCAGTCGCATCCGAACATCGCCCCGCGGTACTTCGGCGGATAGGCGAAGTGATCGTAAAACTCCACGCCCGTCGGCGACCCCGCCCCGATGTTCACCGCCGCAGGCAGACTGTCGAGATAATACTCCGGCCACTTCGCCCAGCCGCTCCGCCAACCCAGCTCGGCGCCCGGCGGCACGTGATTGATCCGCGTCGGCCGATACCACGGCGCTCCGCGGTCCCATTCCATGTCGGCGTCGTAAGTGAACATCTCGCCTTCGAGGTTGAAGCCGAAGTCGTATGAGTTTCGCAGTCCGCCGGCCACCAGCTCGATGAAGCTCCCGTTGGCGTCGGTGCGAAACACGGTGCCGCCTGGCGCCGGGATCCCCACCTCATGCCCGCCGGCGTCCTCATACCGCGGCTGTACCAGGTCCCCCTCGTACCAGCGGCGATACGGGCTGCGATCAAGCGCCTTGGCGTCTGCCCGAGCAAAGTCGCCCACGATCACATAAATCATCCCGTCGGGCCCCAGCCGCACCGCATGCGCCCCGTGCTCGCCGCGCGAACCGCGAAAGCCCACGAGCTTCACAATTTCCTCGGCCTCGCCGTTTCGATCAGCGTCGCGCAGCCGATACAGCCCCATCCCTTCGGGCCCGTCGCCCACCGCAAACACCCGCGTTCCCAAGGCCAGGATGCCCTGGCAGTTCTTGATCTTGTCGCAAAACACGCCCACTTTGTCGTGAATGCCGTCGCCCGTCGTGTCGGTCAAGAGCTCCAGCGGCCCGCCTTCGCGCGAGCACAGGATGTTTCCCCGGGCGTCGAAGGTCATGGCGATCAGCGATCCCACTTCCTCGTCGCGCATGATCCGCTCGACGGTGAACTCCTTGTCGATGTTGAACCGCGTCCCCTCCCCCGCCGTCACGGCCTCATTGCCCCACGGCAGCGCCATCCCCAACACGCCGTAGCTGGCCGCGGGCAACCAATCGGCGTCGTTGAATGCGGCTAGCGTCCAGCCCTGGAATTGGCGCACGCTGGTCTTCCAGGTGGCGTCGGTCGAGTAACCCTCGAACGTCCCCCCTTTTTGCTTCACCAGCACTCGCGCCACCATTCCCGCAGGCCCGGCGTCCACGTTCGTGGCCTTCACGGCGATCACGTTGCGGCCCGCCGCGAGCAGCTTCGTGATGTCGTGAATCTGCATCTGCCGCCAATCGGATCCCTTGCCCACCGGCTGGCCGTTGACCGTCAACTCAAATTTGTTGTCGGCCGAGATCTGCACGAAGGCTTCCTCGGCCGCCGCGCAGTCGAAGGTCTTGCGGAAGTAGCAGTCCCCCGCCGGCGCCGCGTTCTTGGGCTGCGAGGGCGTCCAGATCCACTCGGCCTCGTTATCCCCCGCAGCGGCGAACGACGCCGCCGCGCTCCACGCCGCCAGCCAGCACGCCGCCGCCCCGCACATCCACGTCAAGCGCATCATGGGAATTCCTTTTCCGCTTCAGCGAGCAAACTTCAAGACAAGCGGGGCGAAAGATACCAGCACAAGCCCTTTGCCCACAACAGAGGCGAGGCTTGCCGTGCTAGCAATAAGAAAGCGGCGCTTCTCGATAACGCCTCAGCCCCCGGCTCTGCCGGGGGGTTCCGCGAATCGACGCCAAGCGATGCTCCCAAAAAGAATCCCCGGGCAAAGCCCTGGGCTGACTGGCCCCTACTGGCCTTCATCCAGCGACACGACTTTGCCGTCCGGCCGGCGGTCGCCGCCGATGAGCACCACGTCTTTGGGATCGTCGCCCGCTGCGACGGCTCCGGCGGCGTTCTTGAAAATGTGATCGAGCCCCGGCGGCAAATAGCAATTGGTGCGAAATTTCCCGCACAAATCCTCGTTCATGACGTTGTATCGCCCCCCATGGACCACGCTTCGAACGCCCCCGACCGACACCACCGGCGCATCGCTCGCCAGGGGGCGACCGCGTCGACCCTCAAAGTCTGCGTGATGGTATCGGTGATGGTCGCCCGTAAAGTAACCGACCCGAATCGCCACGCTGCCGCTCATGGCCCTTACCAAAAGCACCCAGTGCGAGCCTTTCGCCGCTCTGAGTTCCTGTCGCGTGGGAATGTATGGCGCCGCGCCGCCGGCAAACCGCACGTCCGCCGCCGCCGAATCGGGACACGTCACCGCCCGCGCCAGCTCGACGCGGTCTATGCCGCCCCGCTCAACTAACTCCACGGCATACATTCCGACCGGATCGCCTGGTCGGGCGGGGGGCAGCGCATGGCCCTGTTTTTCGGTGTAGCCGATTATCGCGGTGCCTAACGCCCGCAAATTGTCCGCGCATACCCGCCGCCGCGCCGCATCGCGGCTCTCGCGCAGCGCCGGCAGCATGAGCATCGCCAGTACGCCGATTACGCCGGCGCAAACCGTGCAGTCGGCCAGCGACCACCGCGAGCCGCTGCTCAGAATTGGTTCGCAAGGCGACAGGCGCGAAACCACGGGACGCCGTTGGTCGAGCAACCCGCTCTCGCCGACGCGTTCGACCAGTCCGCAGGTGCGCGTAATCAGATCGCCCGGCGGCTCGTCCAGACACGCCGCCGGATCGCCGGAGGCCAGGCACGCTTCCAGCCGCGCCAACTCGCGCCGCCAAGCGGGTTCCTCCGCCAGCCGGCGCTCCACCTCGGCCCGCCGCTCGGGGCACAAATCGTCCAGCAGATAAGCCAGCAATTCGTCGGTCATCGCGCCACCGGGGACTGTCCCCATTGGGCGGAGTCTGCGGAGCTAAATGGGGACTGTCCCCCTTGGCCCCTCGCTCCCGTCTCACCACAAAAAACAAGCCCGCCGCTTTCGCGACGAGCTTGGTTACTCTTTATACAGTCGACGATTGTCTCGCCGGTCCGGCTCTCGGCGATCGCATGGCCGCTACGCCCGACCTCAATTCCGCTCCGTAGGAGCCTGCGCGGGCTGCCACTCGCGCCACGCCACGCCCAGCCGCTGGATCGCCGCGTGCAGCCGGCTCTTGACCGTGCCCACCGGAACAGACATGACCTTCGCGGCGTCACGGTACTTCATCCCTCGAAAGTAAACCAGGTTCACTGCATTCCGCAACGGCTCCGGCAGCGAAGCCACCTCGCCGCGGACCCATTCGTTCTGCTCGCCGTTCTCGGCGCTCGTCGCCGGATCGCCGTCGATGCCGGCCACCAGGTCGATCAAGCTCCCGGCCGTCTCGCCGCCGGCCTGCTGCGGTTGGTTCAGGCTCAACCGACGGTGGCGCCGGTTGCGGCGCTGCGCGTCGATGGCCTGATTGGTCGCAATCGTGTACAGCCAGGGCCGGAACTTCCGCCCTGACTCGAACACGTCCCGTTTGATGTGCACCTGGAGGAACGTGGCCTGAAACACATCCTCAGCCAGCGTGGCGTCGCCCAAAAACCTCCGCAGGTAATTGTACAACTCCCGCTGGTAGCGCGCGACCAGTTCCGTAAACACTGCCGGGGCGCGGTCGTCGCGATAGCGCTCCAAGAGCTGCTCATCGCTCAAACCCGTCAAGTCCGACAGGTTGCTGCCCGACAGTTGCGTGGTCGCCAGCGCCTGTTCCGTGCCGAAACGTTCGTCCTTGGTAACCCTGTTCATACTACGAACTCCTCAATCGGAGAGTTCGACGCCTCACCGGAAGAAAGTCCTTTCTCCCAGCCGTCCCGGATAACCGTTCCCGACCCTCGCATCATAACAAATGCTTTGTCCTTGGGTCGCGAACTTGCACTTCGCCCGGGCAGGTTGCTTCTTCCCGCCCCCGCCGGGGACTGTCCCCATGTGGCGGAGTCCTCGGAGCTAACTGGGGATTGTCCCCCTCTCCGAGCCTAGGACAAGTGCGGGTTCTAATGATTGCAAGTCCCATGCCAGGGCGGCTTTGCAGCCATTGCCGGCGCCCCGCCGCCAGCGGTCAAGATCAGCCGCGACAAGCGTTTACGCTGGAAAACCCGGTTTGGTTCGCGCCAACCGGGCCCCCGGCGCGACTGCCAAAAGTGCAGCCCGGTACAAAATGGCGCCCACCGCCTGTCTCGAAACCCGAGGCGCTAGCGTTCAATTTCGAGCCACCGAATTTGGCGTGTGCCACTGCTGGCTCGCCCAGGGGTAGCCCAGGTTCTCCGAACCTGGGCGGCGCAGCCGCAAGAGGTTTGCTTCCCGACGCCGCCCCGCCCAGCATGCAACCATGACCGACAACCGCCGCCAGTTCGACGATCGGCTGTACGCGCATTTCGTGACGTTCTCGGTCAATCGTCGTCGTCGTCTCCTCGACCACGACCATCCCAAGCGAATCCTGCTCGGCGTCTTGAATGACGAGTTGAATGCCTTCGAAGCCCGCTGCTGGGCTACGTCATCATGCCCGACCACGTCCACGCAGTGATCTGGCTGCCGACGCCCGGCCAGCTTAGCCGCTTCATGCACGCCTGGAAACGCAAGTCGAGCTTTCACATCCGCAATTGGCAGCGCACCGAAGCTTCGAACTACTTTACTGGCTTCGGCGAGGGCGATCGGTTCTGGCAACCGAAGTACTACCCATTCGAGATTTATTCGCGGAGCAAAATGGAAGAGAAGCTCGGCTACATGCACGAGAATCCCGTGCGCGCGGGCCTTGTCGCCCGAGCCGTCGACTGGCCCTGGAGTTCAGCTCGCTGGTACCTGCGAGGCCAATCCGTCGGCGTCCCAATTACCTGGATCGATTGAAGTTCCGACGGAGTTGCTTCATTTCTCGAACCGGAATGGCGCTGCCGCAAGAGGCTTCTTGTCAAAGGCCTCCCACGGCTGCGCCGCCCAGGTTCAGAGAACCTGGGCCACCCGCGAATTCCTAGAAAGGCCATCGCGAGCGCGGCGACCGAGGCCGGCTCCGGGATGTTGCTCGCAACGCGCAAACCAAAGAAATCTGCTTCAAAAGACGGGCCGATGGCGTTTCGATTGGATGCGAGCAAGTGAGTCGAAATGTTTCCCCATCCACCGCCTCGAAATCCTCGACCGGATGTAACTGAACTGTTTAGTCGATCACCCGAAGTTTCCTCCCATTCTGTAACGTTGCCTCCTTGGCCAGCAGTTCCGTACGGGCTCCACACGCCCGCATTAAAGATGATATTTGGACCCGTATTAGAAGCTCCATCATTGAATACCGCATCGAAGTCTGGATCACCAACGAAATCAATCCCATCGGGAAGTACATCGCTGCCGGTTGGGTAGTCGTAGTACACGCCGGCGACCGGGTCGTAATACGCGGCCTTGTACCATTCTTTGACGCTTGGCAAGAAATATTTCGCTCGCTTGTTGCGGAAGAGATTGTTGGCGTCATACCCCGCGTCGCTCGGTAACCACAACTGAAAAATCCCAAATGCGTCGAACTTGTACGCCGGCGTGGTGCCGGTGCTCGTGTTGAGCCAGTTGACAAATTTGGCCGCCTCGAACCAGCTTATGGACGTGATGGGAAAGTCGGGACCGCGCGGGTCCTTGGTGATTCCCAGCGCCGCCCAAGGCGTTTGCCTTGTCGATCATTTGCTCGGAGATTTCGTACTTGCCAATGCGGTAGGAGTACGGAACTGCGCCATCCATCCCTGGACGGTCTGTCGTGTCCGGCGGATTGCCCGGATTGCCGATCGTCACGAACTCGATGTCAAACGAGTTCGCCCCGCTGCCGAAGACGTCGGCCGACGATTTGGGCGCAAGGCGTCCCGCAGAAATGCCAACCGCCAAGCACGCGGCCGCCAGGGGAATCCAACGAAAAGAACGTGTCATGGGTTTACCTTTCTACGGCAAACCCCCCACGCCTTCACCCTACGAGGGGTTTGCGCTTCCGTCAACTATCTGACGCCACAAGCACGAGACACAGCCGCCAGCGGCAACGCCGAGCGGCACTGCGCCTCAATCCTCGTCATCATCAGTATAGTCGCCACATCAACGGCAACCCCCGCGCCAAGTCGACGCCTCCCAGGTGCGCCGCACGGAGCCAACTTGAGCAACAATCCCGTAAATCGCCGAGGGAATTAAAGTCCGTTCAAGACGTGCACAGCCGCCCAAACTCCCCTGCAACCGACGCCGAGCGTTGCACGCACTGTGCGATAGAGCCCACGTGTACGGCGCATTTGTCGCGCTGCCTCAGTTTGTTGAAATCAGCGCGGCGCAACCGGTCGCTAGCGCGATCCGGCTAATTCATCAGCCGGGGGGCGCTAGCCCCCGGTTACAAAAACGGCCTCAACAACTCCTGATCCCCGATTCACGCCCATCAGCGTTGATCAGCGTTCTCTGAATTCCGCCTTGGCGCTCCTGGCGTCCTTGGCGGCTTTTCTCTCTCAGCAGCCCGCATTGCTGCGCCTCGGCGAGATAAAATTCCCCAAGAGTTTTTGTTGAAAATGGGCCACGACATGTGCTAGGGTGCGTGATCACCAGTACACATAGGCGTCCTCATGCTGCGCACAGGCACTCCGCTATCGGCTGTCGGCTATCGGCTCTTGGCCAGATGTGGAGCCTGCGCGCTCAGCGAGCCCGCAGCGTCAGCGACGGGAGTCCGCTATTTTGAGCACTCCGACGCTCGCCGAAGAAACGCACAAGTCGCCGACTTTAGCGCGGCGCCGCGTCGTCGCCCGCCCTGTATTTCTCGCCTCCGGCCGAAGCGCCGCAGGGCAAAATCAGGGACTAATGCAATAAAAAGATGGGACCCCTGTTGGGGACGCAGAATCGCAAAGTCCCTCTATCGTGTGGCATGTCCTCGGAGGTCCGCCGACGTGGACATGAGTCGAAGTCAAACATGCTCACGCCGACGAGAGCATGCCACCCATCGGCCCCGATCGCCGATCAGCGGCTCAACTCGATCGCGCGTTCTCCACCGCCGCCGGCGGCGACGCGTTGATCGCGTCAATCAGCTCCCGCAGCCGCCCGAAGTTCCGTCGGTTGAACTGGAACGCCAGCCGCGGCAGCGTCACCACGCTGTACTCGTCGGCTTCCTCCTTGAGGGCGTCTCGCTGCACGAACTCCCCGCCGGCAAGCACGTCGGCGAACTGGGCGTTGAACCGAGCGACCAGCTCGTCGCTCAGCCGGTGCTGCAGCCGAAACACGAGCTGCTTCCGCACGAATCGCATGCTGTGAAACACGCGGTAGAAGTGCACGATCTCCTCGACCGTCTCCTCCACGCTCTCGGAGATCTTGTACAGGCTGTAGTCCGCCGCCGAGATCATGCCGGCGTTCATCAGATGCTTGTCGATGAACTTCTGGAAGTCGCTCCAGTAGCTGCCGCCGGGCTCGTCGAGGAATACGACCGGCACGATCTCGCCTTTGCCCGTTTGCAGCAGCGTGAGCACTTCGAGCGCCTCGTCGAGCGTGCCGAATCCGCCGGGCAGGCACACCACGGCGTCGCACTCCTTGACGAACATCAGCTTGCGGGTGAAGAAGTACTTCATGTTCACCAGCTTGGGGTCGTCGCGGATCACCTCGTTGGCGCCTCTGCTCGAAGGGGAGCATGATGTTCAGCCCCATCGAGTGTTCCCGCCCGGCGCCGCGATGCCCGGCCTCCATGATGCCGCTGGCGGCGCCGGTGACCACCAGCCAGTCGCGCTCGGCCATGGCCCGGCCCAAGCTCCATCGCCTGCCGATAGGCCGGCGCGTCCGGCCGCGTGCGGGCCGAGCCGAAGATCGTCACCTTCCGCCGGCCGCGGTAGGGGGCGAAGACCTTGAAGGCGTACCGCAGCTCGCGCAGCGTGCGGCTGAAGATCTTCAGGTCGCCCCGATCGGTCCGGTCGGCGTGCAGTTTGTCGGCGCTTTCGCGGATCAGCGCGATGAGATCCGAGATCCCGTCAGGTTCCAACGGCGGATTGGCTTCGATGGCCGACATGAATGCGCAAATCACAAGGTGAGTAGTGAGCCCGAGCCCCGCCGCAACCAAGAGTGTAGACAAAAACAGCCCGGCATCCATGCCGGGCTGAAACTGGTCGCGTCGCCGGCCGTTCTCGACGGCTCAGGCCGACGGCCGGCGGTAGTACTGATAGGCCAAGAGCACTTCGTACAGATCGGCCGACACGGTGACGTCGTCGTCGTCGAAGTCGCTGAGCCACGTGCGCTGGCTGTTGAAGGCGTCCGCCAAGAGCGGCAGGACTTCGTTGAGCGGCACGGTCACGCAGGCCTTGCCCGAGCTGTTTTTGGCGAGCATCGGCCCGGCAGAGTCCTCGGGGCCGCGGTAGAGCTTCAAGTGTCTGACTGCCATAGCGAGGGGTCCCTCCCAGTTCGCTCGTACATCGTTGGGTATCCATTGCACGCCGCGGCCATCTCCCAGCCGCACCCTGCGCGCAAGCGCCCCCCGTCGCATCCTCAGGTATCGGCTGGCGCGGACTTGGGGTTTAATTCCTCTGGCGCAAAAAATCGGAAAATCCCGTCGCCGCCGCTAGCAGTAGGTAATCCAGCCGCGCCGCCTCGGCAAGCCGCCACAACCACGCGGCGCGTACATCGCCCCACAAGCTCTGGAGACGGCAGCTAGCTTCGCCTAGGATGACAGCATGGACTTCCGCCAGCGACTCCAGCGCGCCGCCCAACGCGGTCTCAGGCCCGCGACGCCAAGGCGCGCGAGGCGGCCGCCAAGGCCCTCAGCGAGGAAGAGTGCCGGCGCCTCCACGCGAAATATCGCGACGAGCTGAACGAGCACATCGAGAGCTGCCTACGGCAGCTCGCCGAGAACTTCCCGGGCTTCGAGTACGAGACCGTCGTGAGCGATCGCGGCGACTGGGGCGCCGCCGTCCGCCGCGACGACTTGGCCATCGAGCGCGGCCGCCGCGACAACCTGTTCAGCCGGCTGGAGATCACCGTCAGCCCGCACAACCAGTACCACGTGCTCGACGTCGCCGCCAAGGGCGCCGTGCGGAACAAGGAGAACTTCAGCCGCAATCACTACCAACTGCTCAAAGACGTCGACCTCGACGCGTTCAAGAACCTCGTCGAGCAATGGACGCTCGACTACGCCGAGCAGTATGCCGCCAGCGCCTGACGCTCGCTCACGCCGTGCAAGCGAGCCGGGTCGTTCCGACCCCGGCGCCCTGGCGCCCCCGCTCACCCCTCCGCCAGTGCCAACTCCCGCAGCGCATCCAGGCATTCAATCACCGCCTCGGCTGTCGTCTCCCGCCATCCATCCCGCCGATGCGCGATGATGACAAGCTTGAACTGCTCAAACGCCTCCGCCACGTCATCCGGGAGCTCGTCGACGGCCACCTTCACCCGCTTGCCAGCCTTGCTCGCCGGCGTTGTCGCCGACGGCTCGTCGAAGTCGTGACTCTCGGTCTTGGCAGAACCGCCGGACGCCGGCGTCTTCTCGGCGATCGACGCCGCGGAACTACTGGCGGCCTTGGCCGCTGGCGGAGCAGCCTGATTTCGGCCGCCGTCGGCGGCTGCGGGTACGTCGTCGACCTCGGTCGCGCCGCTGGCCGCCGCCGCGTCGTCCATCGCGGGCGCCTTCCCGGGCTTGCCCAGCGTTTCCCAACGCTTGCCGCGCATTTGCGAGACCGACCAATCGTTCTGGATCGCCCCTTCGAGCCACATCTCGGCGTCGTCCCAGTCGAGCCCCGCGTGAAAGTGGCTCCAGTACAGCCCCTCGTACTGGTCAAAGGTCTCGCCGAACCGCTGAAAGATTCGCCGCAACCGGCCGACGTGCTGCGCGGTCACGCCGCCGACCAGTTCGGCCCACGCATCGTCGGAATACGCCGCCGGCTTCGTGCCCGAGGTCGCCAGCGCGTCGCGCCACTCGCAAATGATTCGCCCCTTCTCCCAATTAGTGGTGCTGACCAGCCGGTTCCACTGCCCGGTGTAACGCTCGCCAGGATCGCGCGGCTCAGTTTTGTCGGCCGCCGCGGCTGTTGATTTCTTTGGTGACTTGGCTTGACGAGAAGGCGTCTTGCGTGCGGCCATCGTGCGCATCCTTGCGAGTCGGCGCTGCAGGACGCGCCGTGAGAAAGAGTCGATTGCGAGTCGCGGATTCTATCGCGCGATGGCATCAGGCCGCCACGATCGCCGGCCGTGAGAGTGAAGCGACGCCTCGCCGCGTCACAACAAGACCGGTGCAGAACCTATGGCGACCGGCAATATTGTGGTCGCCAAGTTGCCAGGCCAACAGGAACCGCGTCCCGGCCCACGGGGGATAAGCTGTCGATGCCGCCAAATGCCCGTTAGCTCGTCGCCCGTTCGTCGGAGACGAAGCCGCAGGTCTTGTGACTGCCGTCGCAGAACGGCTTGCGCGACGAGTGGCCGCAACGGCACAGCGCGAATGCCGGCTTCGTCGAGTCGAGTTGGAATTCATTGCCCGCGGAGTCCATCAACTTGAATGGGCCCTCGACGACAATCGGCCCGTTGGGCCGCATGCGAATGGTCACGTCTGCCATGGCGGTATCCTCGGCGGAGGTAAGTGCGACGGCATGCCCGCGGAATTGAACCCGCGCCGCCACAGGTAGTTTACCGCATCGCAGGCCCCCAGGGCAGTCGCCCGACTACTTAGTGGCCCCTTTCGCTGCCGCGACCTCACGCGGCAAAAACCGGAATAGCACCGGCATCCGCGCCGCGACGCTGTCATCGCCGGCCAGCCGTTGACCAGCGCCCAGTACCGTCATTTGATCCGCAGAACTCGGCGCCCCGCGGCAGCTTCCGCGCCGTACGAACGAGCCTTCGACTCGTTCGACTTGGCGACGTGCGCCTTGCTCGGAGCAACTTTCCCCGCTGCCGACGACGCCTGACTCGTGTCTGCCGACTGCGTGGTGAGAGCCGACGACTTGCTTTCGGCGTCAGCCAGTGATCCGGCGCTGTCAGCCTGGAACTTCTCCGCAGGCGGCGCGGCGGCGTAGAGCGCGGCGGACTTATTCTTTTGGCGGCTGGCCGGGACCTCGGCAAACGCCTTGTCCGCTCGGCACAAAGCGAGGAGATGCTCCACTTGCTCGGGGGAAGCGTCGACCAGGATCTCTACCGGCGCGGCCTGTTCCAAGGGAGCCCCCAACTGGAACTGCCGCCGCGGCGGCTGCGGCGCAGGGGCCGGCGACTTGTCGCTGGTCACCGCAAGCTTGTTCTCCTTAAGCCACTGTTTGAAATGCAAGACCGCCTCAGGACCGGCCGTCGTGATCACCAACACCCGCGGCGCCACGGCCGCCTTGCGCACATCTTTCCCGTCGGCGGACAAGGTGCGCTCCGCTCCAAAGAAGGTGGCGACGCCCTCGTCACGATCCTCAAGCCTGTCGACTCGCTCCGGCGTCCCGGCGGGCTTGCCAGCCCTCAATGACAATTCGCTGGCGCCGCCCTGTCGAGGCACATTGGCTTGTGGCGCCATTTCTCGCTCTTTGGCTAGCGGCGTCTTCTCGGCCGCCTCATCCGTAGCCGCAAATGCGTCGGTCGTTGCCCTACCCGCGTGCTCGCCAACCTCGCCGGCGCCCCCGCCAAGCCCGCCGCCGTTCGCTCCGGCACGGTCCTCCGCAACGTCCTCTGCGGCGACGCCGCTGACCGCCGCAGCCGGCGCCCGAAGCGCCGGCGATTCCTGGCTGAAACGCACCGGCCTCTCGGCGTCGCGGGGCGAAGGCGAAGCAGGACGCAGCTGTTCTTGCTTTCTATCCAAATTCCCTCGCGCCGCCGCGCCACCGCGCCGTCCTCCTTCTGTTGCGGCTGAGCGACGATCAAAAACAGCGTCGCCGCGATGGCAAGCGCCGACCAGAACAGTCCGCCACGAAGGCCCGCCCGCCGATCCTCGGCCGTCGCCAGCGAAATTGCCGCTGGCTCTGAGTCGCGCTTGTCGCCTCGGCCAACGTCCGCCAGCACCGCCGCCCGCAGGTCGCGCGGCAGCGTCTCTCGCGGTAACGACTTCACGGCGCCAGAAAGGGCGCGCAGCTCCTCCACCAGGGCGACGGCCCGCGGATCAGTCCGCAGCCGTTCTTCGACCTGGGCTGCGCTCGCCAGCCGTCAGCTCATCGTCCACATAGGCGCTGAGCAGTTCGTCGTCGAAGTCGTCGGGGGAAGATGACACAAGCAGCGTGAAGTCAAAGGTCAGAGGCTAGATGTCGGAGGTCAGTTACGCAGATCACGGAACGAATAGCACCCAAGCTAGCCGGAGGGCCACGCCCTCCGGGAAAACATCAAATCGGCTGGCCCGCCTCTTCGCCGCGCATGCTCAGCAGCTTGTCGCGCAACTGCATCCTCGCGCGGAACAGGCGGCTGCGCACCGTCCCCACCGGCAGTTTCAGGATGTCGGCGATCGTTTCGTAGGAACATCCCTCGATCTCCCGCAGTACCAGAATTTTACTATGCTGATCCCCCAAGTTAGCCAGGGCGGTTTGGACCTGCAGAACCTCTTCTTTCCGCACGGCGCCGTCCAGCGGGCTCGTCTGGTGGTCCACGGGTTCCTCGCCCACGCGGTCTTTGGCTTCGTCCAGCGACGCCGTCGGCCTTCGCCGGCGGCGGCGGCTAAACGCCATGTTCATCGCAATCCGGCACAGCCAGGTGTAAAACCCCGACTCGCCGCGAAACGACTCCAGCTTTTGGTAGGCCTGGATAAAGGCGTCTTGGGCCGCGTCGGCGGCGTCCTCGCGCGAACCGACGATCCGCAAGAGGGCGTTGTACAGCCGGTGCTGGTACCGCGAAACCAGGTCGCCAAAGGCGTCCCGGTCGCCGGCCAGCGCCGCCTCGACCAACTTGGCGTCTGATGGGGCGTCGTCGTTCACGCTCTTCTCTCGACTGCTTGGACGCCCGGGGATTCAGAAAAGTTCCGCCTGGCAGCCGCCCATGGCAACCGCGCCGGCATTCTTTCGTTGCGGGAGATTCCTGTCAAACCGCCCGTTACGCCGCTGTTACAAGCGCCGGTCGCCCGGGCAAAGGGTTCGTGATTTTCCGACCGGTCGCGTTATGCTGGCGTGGGTCGGCCATTCTCGCACCCCAGTCGTTGATCCCGATGAATCCCCTCGCCTGGATCGACGAAGAAATCGCCGCCCTGGCCGAGCAGGACTTGCTCCGCGAACTGCCCGCACCGCTTGAGCGCTGCAGCGCGGTCGTGGAGCAACACGGCCGGCGCCTCGTGAACTTCGCGTCGAACGACTATCTAGGCCTCGCCGCGGACCAGCGCCTCATCGCGGCCGCGGCCGACGCCTGCCGCACTAGCGGCGTCGGCCAGGGCGCCAGCCCGCTCGTCTGCGGCCGCTCCGTGTATCACGAGGCCCTGGAGCGCCGCCTGGCGGAGTTCGAGGGGGTCGAGGCGGCGCTGGTGTTCCCTTCCGGCTTCGCCGCGAACATGGGAACCATCCCGGCCCTCGTCGGCCGCGGCGACGCGGTGTACGGCGACGCCAAGAATCACGCCAGCCTGATCGATGGTTGCCGGCTGTCGCACGCCGAGCGATTCAAGTATCCGCACCGGGACGTCGCCGCGCTGGAAAAGCTGCTGCGCGAAGGCGGCGCCTTCCGCCGCCAGCTGATCGTCACCGACTCGCTGTTCAGCATGGACGGCGATCTTGACCCCACTCGCCGACCTGGCCGACCTCGCCCAGCGGTACAACGCAATGCTGATGGTCGACGAGGCTCACGCCACCGGCGTCTTCGGCGCCCACGGCCGCGGCGTCGCCGAGCACCTCGGCGTCGAGCACGCCGTCCACATCCACATGGGCACGCTCAGCAAAGCCCTCGGCGCCGCGGGGGGATTCGTCGCCGGATCGCACGCACTCATCCGCTGGCTGGCCAATCGGGCGCGAAGCTATGTCTTCTCCACCGCGCACCCCGCCGCCATCGCCGCCGCGGCGCTGGCCGCGCTCGACGCCGTCGCCCAGGAACCCACCCGCGGCGCCAAGCTCCTCGACTCCGCCGCACGACTGCGCTCGCAGCTCGCCCACCAAGGCTGGAACACCGGCGCCTCGGCCAGCCAGATCATCCCGCTGATCGTCGGCTCGCCCGCCCAAGCCGTGCGATTGAGCGCCGAACTGCGCGAGCGCGGCTATTGGCTCCCCGCGATTCGGCCCCCGTCGGTCCCGCCCGGTGAGTCGCTGTTGCGCCTGAGTCTCACGGCAAGTCACACCGACGAGATGGCGGCCGGTCTGCTCGAGTCCCTCGCGACCATCCGCAAAAGCACGGGATAAACGATGCGGTTAGGCCGATTCTCCGGCCAATGACGCCGTGCTGGGGGCGACGCAAGTTGCCTAGCCGCAAAAACTTGACGCTCCTGGTGGGGCCACTTACCATCGATAATTGAGTAACTTCCCCAACCTACCGACCCTGCCGCCCTCCGCCCCAGGCGAGGCTCCGTTTTAGCGGGCCCGGCGCGCGCTTCCCAGGCAGATACAGCCCGTTCACCAATTCACGCGGGCGCCGCAAGGATCATTTGCTTTGACTCTCGTACTGCAAATCGTCATCGCGGTCGTCGTCCTTACCGGCCTGATCACCGTGATCATGTCGGTCAAGAACTGGCACTGGGCGCAGATGCTGCTCCTCTTGGCCATCTTTCTTTCGTCCATCGGCACGCTGCTCTTGGGGCTGGAGGTCTTCCGCATTCACCGCGCCCTCCAAAAGGATTTGCCCGCCAAGGAGCGCCAGCTCGCCGCGGTGATGACGGAGAATGAGACGCTTCAAAACGGCAGCAATGCGCCCGAGGAAAAAACCAAAGCTTTGAACGGCCTGAGCGATCCGGCTACACTCGCGACGAATGCCGAATCGCTGACGGAGTCGCTGCCGACAATCGCCAGTTCCCTGGATACGCTCACCGATCCGCGCGACGCGGAGATCGTCGCGCAGCTCCGCAACATGTTTCAGGATGCATTTGGCACGTCAAACGAGGCCGAACGCCAAGCCCTGCTCCGACGATGGGCCGCCACGTTGAACGATCTCAGCAAAAACGCGCCCTTGCTCGCGGCGGTGAACGATGATCTCAACCAACTCATCGAGAATGCTCCCTTGCCAAGCCTGCAATATTGGAAACGCCAGGTCGTCGATTCCAATCGTCAGCGCGGGCGAGTATGGCGGGGCGTCGCCCCCGCCGGGCCGATTGACCCCAAGACAGGCCGCATCCCCGTGGCGATCGCCCAGCCTAAGCCGCACGGCATGGAAAAAGACGCCATCGTGTATGCGTTCGAACAGGGCGCCCCTAACCCGGCCGCGCCCGCCCAAGGGGCTCAGTATCTGGGCGAGTTCCGCGCTGTCGAGGTCACGCCCGACGGCGCCGTTCTGGAATCGGTCAACAAGCTCGACAATCGCACCGGCAATCGGATCGTTCGCAGCCAGGCGGCGCTGGCCCAAGGTCAGGGCCGTCCCTGGGCGCTGTACGAAACGATGCCCGCCGACCGGCATGAGCTGTTCGCCGGATTGAACGAGGCAGAGTTAAAGAAGCGCCTGCCCGCCGCCAGCGTCGACGAATACATTCGCCACGGTCAGAAGGGAAAGAAGGAAGACTTCGACGAGCACCTGCGGGCGAGTTTCGACGACAAAGGAAACCGCCTGGGTCCCGACGACCAGGCCAAGGCGGTCGAATGGCGCTACGATCGGCAGCTTCGCGACTACGCCTACCTGTTTGCCGAAGCCGCGCGGCAGACCGCCGTGGCGCTCGCCGACAAGGCGGCGCTCGTCGAGGACGTCGCTAAGCTAAAGACGGCCAACGAAATCGCCAAAAAGCTCGGCGCTCTGCGAACCGAAGAACAGGCGGCGCTGGCGGTCGATCTGGAACACATGAAAGCCGACCGCCAGGCCATCGAGTCGCTGTTGGCGACGATCAAGGTGCAGTTATCCAACGCCCAGCGGATGCTCGCGGCGCTCGTGGTTGACAACTCACGGCGAGCCGACGACCTCGTGCGCCAGCAACGCGGGCAGCTCGAAGTCCTCAATGGCGTGGCGCCCGCGCCGGCCCTGGGCACGGTGGCGCCGTAGCGATTGGGTGGCATGGCCTCGGAGGTCCGCCGACGTGGCCATGTTTGTGGCAGATCGACATGCTCACGCGGACGAGAGCATGCCACCCAGATGAGCTATCGGCCCCTCGCCGTGGCGGATATCTTAGGCGACGCCGTTGGCCCGCCCGCCCGCGGCCGTAGAATCATGGGGTGCGACGCCGGGTGGCACGCCGTAAGGTCCGTCGCTCACGCGTGGTCCGTTAATCGCCGCACGCCACTAGACCACGCCCGTCGAAGACTCCGGGCGTGCCACCCCCCGATGCGACATCACAACGCTTGAGCCGCCATGGGAATCTACGATCGCGAATACTCCCGAGAAGCCGAACCGGGCTACCGGGTCGCCGCGCCGCAGTCGGCGACCGTCCAGATCGTGATTGCGACCGTGTGCGTCTACCTCGCGCAGCTCGCGTTCCCCCAGGTCACCTCGGCGCTTGAGCTGCAGTCCGATTGGTGGCGGCGGCCGTGGTCATGCTACCAACTGTTGACGTACGGATTCTTGCACGACCCGCGCAGCATCGAGCACATCCTCGTCAACATGTTCGTGTTCTGGATGTTCGGCCGCGAGATCGAGCTCCGCTACGGGCGCCGCGAGTTCGTCACCTTTTACTTCATGGCCATTGTCGTCGCCGGCCTGGCGTGGTCGCTTAGCGAGTCGGCCTTGGGCGCCAATGAGCCCCACGGCTGGAACGTGGTTTTCGATCAGCGCGGTTTTCCTTCACTCGTGCAAACTGCGCTGCCGCCCTTGGTGGGCGCTTCGGGAGGCATCAGCGGCGTCTTTGCGCTTTACGCCCTCAATTTCCCGCACCGCCAAATCCTGTTCATGTTCGTCATTCCCATGCCCATGTGGCTGTTCGCGCTCATCGCCGTAGGCGTCGACGTCAACGGCGCGATCGCCCGCTCGGGCAATGTCGCGTGCACCGCCCACTTGGCCGGCGCGTTTTTCGGACTGTGCTACTTCTACTGGGGAAGTTCGCTCATGCGGGCAATCCCGTCCCTCGACGCCCTGCGGCCGCGCCCCAAGCCGCATCTTCGCGTCCACGAACCCGATGAGGAGGACGAGCTTGGCTTGAAGGTCGACGAGATCCTGCAAAAGATTCAGGAGCACGGCCAGGACAGCCTGACGTGGAACGAACGCCGCCTGCTGGAAAAGGCCAGCCGCCGGTACCAGGAAAAAAGAAAATAGATCGAGCGCGTCGTCTCCTGTCCGTGATTCTCGAACTTTGCCAATAATCACGCCCGCTCGCTTGCGGTTTAGCCCGGAGGGCTAACGCGATGACCAACACGCTCCAATCGCAGCGCATCGTCGTCACCGGCGCCACGGGCCTGGTCGGCAAGCGACTGGTTACCGAGCTTGAAAAAGCCGGCGCCACCGTCATCCGCGGCGTCCGAAAGCCGCCGCACGATCATGCTCGCGAGCTGTACTGGAACGGCGAGGCTGGCGAGATCGAATCCGGCAAATTGGAAGGCGTCGACGCCGTCGTGCACCTGGCCGGCGAAAATATCGCCGCCCATCGCTGGACTGCGGAGTTCAAGCAACGCCTCCTCGACAGCCGCGTGAAAGGCACGCGGCTCTTCGCCGAGACAATCGCTCACGCCCAGTCCAAGCCGCGCACATTTCTCTGCGCTTCGGCCATCGGTTACTACGGCAATCGCGGCGACGAGCAACTCGTCGAATCTTCGCCGCCCGGCGACGACTTCCTTTCCGACGCCTGCAAGCAATGGGAAGCCGCTTGCGAACCGGCGCAGCGCGCCGGGGTGCGCGTCGCAAACGCCCGCATCGGCGTCGTGCTCAGCCCCGACGACGGGGCGCTCGCCAAGATGCTCACGCCCTTCAAGCTCTGCCTGGGCGGCGTGGTGGGCAGCGGCCGCCAGTACATGAGCTGGATCACGCTGGACGACGTCGCCGCCGCCCTCGTGTTCCTCCTTGCGAACGAAGCGATTAGCGGCCCGGTCAACCTCGTCGCGCCGCAGCCGGCGACCAACGCCGACTTCACCAAGACGCTGGGCCGCATCCTCTCTCGTCCCACGCTACTGCCAATGCCCGCGGCGCTGGCGCGACTGGCCTTCGGCGAGATGGCCGACGCGTTGTTGCTCTCCAGCACGCACGTCGTGCCGCGGGCGCTCACCGAGGCGGGATTCCGCTTCGCGCACCCGGCTCTGGAGCCCGCCCTGCGGAACCTGTTGGGGCGTTGATGTAGCAAGAAAACTCTGAACTAGCCGGACGGCCACGCCGTCCGGGAAGCGGGCGAGCGTGGCTCGCCGGCCAGCGAACGATTGATCGGCTTTTTACGCGTCCTCAGACTGCCTGACCGGGCGCAACCGCCACATGCAGCCGACGGCCGACGCCAACTTCGCGAGATTCCTGGCCCCCGGCTCCTTGGCCCCGGTCAGATAGGCGGCGACTTGCGGCTGACGCCAGCCGCACCGCTCGGCCACGTCCTGCTGCGTGAGCCCTTGCTCCGCCATTCGCACTTGCACGTCGGCAAGCATTTCCGCAGTTCGCGCTTCCATGCCCAGGTCGACGTTGCGGGCCGCCTGCGCCCGCTCGCGTTCGAGGCGCTCCGCGTGCTCAATCGCTCGTTGGTCGCGGCGGGCTGCCGACAGCGCCGCGTCGAGCTCTGCCGCCGACCCGTCGCCGCCGCGATCCTTGAGAAATCGCTTGCAATTGCGCCGCGGCTCGTGAGTTACCTTATAGAGCAACCGTCCTAAGTCGTCCGTCGTCAGCTTGAGCTTCTGCATGTTACGCCTCCTCCGCCAAGAGTATCGACGTTTGCCTCGGCGCCATTTCGGTCACGATGAAAACTTTCACGCCACCCGTCAGTCGGTACACGCCGCAGACCAGCTCTTGCCCGCTCGTGATCGCGAGCCAGTTGGCCGCGCGTTCCTCATCGTCCGCCTCGCCCCAATCGCCGGCGGCATGGCGGATCAACAGCCCGAGGGCCGTTTGGTTCGCCGCCGCGAGAGCATCCATCGCTGCCGGGCTGGCCGTCACCGGCCCCAAGTACATCGGTAGACGCGAGAAATCGACCATCGTGCGCTCCTGCCCGACGTCGCCGGGTCATCGGATCGTGGTAATTCAATTATAACCGATCGGTTATATTTCGCAACAACCCGTTCTCCATCGCGCCACGCCGGCATTTGCCGCTGCCATTACCGCCCGCTATGGAAAGTTGATATGCTGTTCGATGTGGTCCGGAGCCGGTATCTGCGAGCGTCAGAACCAAACTGCTGATCCTGGTGATATTCAGCGCCATGGTCGGCGCAATGGCGTTTTGGGCAGGAAATTCATTTCGGCGATTTGGAACTCGTTTTCTTCGGCACGATAAATTTGGTTCATCCGACTAAAGCGTACTTGGATTCATGGATGGCATAGATTTTGAGTTTGAGGAATTCTGGATCGCGGAAGCCGTAGGCTTGGCGTTTCATGGTTTTGATTTTGTTGTTGGTCCCTTCGAGAGGACCGGTGGAGATCGAGTAGTCATACCAGGCCAGGATGCCCCAGGCGTCGGCGCGAAGCGTGTGAGCGAACTTGTGGAGCATGCGAACGCCGCTGGTCTCGGCCTGGGCGATCCAGTCCAGCAGGAAGAGACGGGCCTCCGTGGCATCCTCTTGTTCCCAAACTTCCGCGAGTTGCTCCTTGAGATAGTAGGCGGTCGCCAAGGGCTGATTGAGCCGCAGGGCCTCTTCCAGACGGGCCGGTTCATTTCGTTGGAGGTCGAGATTCTCCGGTCGTTTCAACAGCAGCCAACGCGTTCCCTTGAGGACTTCCTTGTGGAGCCCGTCGGTGGCTTCGCGGTAGAGGTCCCGGCGCAGGTCCGAGAGTTTGTCGTTAAAGAGCTTCATCACATGAAACCGGTCGAACACCAGCGCGGCCTGGGGCAAGTGGGTCGTGACGGCGTCGATGTAAGCCGGCGACATGTCGGTGGCCACGGCCTCGACCCGGGCCCCCGAACAGCGCAGCCGCTTCCAAAACGCCGCCAGCGCGTCGCCCCCCTTGCCGTCGCCGACGTGAACCACGGCCCCGCTCTCCAGGTCCAGAACTACCGTCACGTAACGATGTCCCGTGCCAACGGAGATTTCATCGATGGCGATCTGCCGCAAGTGCTTAAGCTTCGGCTTGCCGAATCGCCGCTGCAAATCCTCCTTCTGAATCTCCTTGATCACGTCCCAACTGACTCCCAGGTGCGCCGCGGCGTCCTTGATCGTCATCAGTCGCGACAGTTCCAAGGCATAGCGGGCAAACGACTTGGTGTACGTTCGCCGCGGCTTGGCGAAGCCCACCGGGACTTGCCGTACGGCTTGACAGATTTGGCACTCGACGCGGGGAATCGGCAGCACGAGCGTCACCCCCTTGCGACCGATGGGCAGGCCGCGAAACCGTCGCTCGACATGGCCGCGCAACGTCACTTCCGCCGAACCGCAGGCCGCACACCGGCACGTCTCCCGTGGTTGCGTCAACCGAAACACCACTCCGCCTCCAACGTATTCCGTCCGCTCGTACCGATAGCCGCGAATCCCAAACCCGTGGTACAACAAACTCGTGGACATGCTGTCTCCCTCCGTCTGAAGCCGTTTTCACAACTCCAGACAGGAACAGCATGTCCGCACTTTTTCAAGCCGGCGCACGCATCAGTCGGATGAACCATAAATTTCCTGGTTATCGCCGGAATACTGTGGAAGCGGCGAAATCGAGCGGATTTATATTAGGATCCTGCCTGCCGCCCAACTCCCATTACAGAGGACCTCTCGCCCCGGTAAACTAAGTGGTTTCTCCCCGTACGAGCCACGGACGCACTTAGAGACCTCGCATGCATGTTCAGGTAGTTGTCCTGGGGGGCGGCCCAGGAGGTTACGCGGCCGCGTTCCTGGCGGCTGATCTTGGCCTCGAAGTCGCGATCGTCGAGGCCGACTCTCGCCTTGGCGGCACGTGCCTGCTGCGCGGCTGTATCCCGTCGAAGGCCCTGCTGCACGTCGCCAAGGTCATCAGCGAAGCCCGCGAGATGGCCGAGTGGGGCGTCGAGTACCCCGCCCCCAAGATCGACGTCGACAAGCTCCGCGCCCGCAAGGAAGAAATCATCGCGACCCTCAGCGGCGGCCTGGCCCAACTGGCCAAGCGCCGCAACGTGCGCCGCATCCTGGCCCGCGGTCTGTTCGTCGACTCGCAGACGCTCCAGCTCGAAGGGGGCGACCGCGCCACCTACGACGACGAGCGGCTCACCTTCGACCACTGCATCCTCGCCACCGGCAGCGTCCCGGCGATGCCCAAGATGTTCGACGTCAAAAGCGACCGCGTGATGGACTCCACCGGCGCCCTGAATCTGGCCGACGTCCCCGAGAGTCTACTCGTCGTGGGCGGCGGATACATCGGCCTGGAAATGGGTTCCGTCTACGCCGAGCTGGGCACAAAAGTTTCCGTCGTCGAATTGACCGACGGCCTGCTCCCCGGCGTCGACCGCGACCTGGTCAAGCCGCTGGAGAAACGCCTCCGCGAACGGTTCGCCGCGATCGATCTCAGCACCAAGGTCACCGGCGTCAAGGACGTCGGCGGTCGCGTCGAGGTCGCCATGGAAGCCGCCGATGGTTCCAACAAGCGCACCAGTGCGTTCGACCGCGTGCTGGTGTCGGTCGGACGCCGTCCGAAGTCGAGCGGCATCGGCCTGGAAAACACCAAAGTCAAAACTCGACGAGCGCGGCTTTGTCGAAGGTCAACGAGCAACAGCGCACCGACGATCCGCACATCCTGGCCATCGGCGACGTGGCCGGCGAGCCGATGCTCGCCCACAAGGCGTCGCACGAAGGCAAAGTGGCCGCCGAGGTGCTCGCCGGCGAGCCCGCGGCGTTCGACAAAGCCGCCATTCCCGCGGTGGTGTTCACCGATCCGGAAATCGCCTGGGCGGGCCTGACGCAAGAACAGGCCAAGCGCGAAGGCCGCGAAGTGGCCGTCGCCCAATATCCGTGGCAAGCCAGCGGCCGCGCCATCGCCAATGGGCGCACCGACGGCCTCACCAAGTGGCTCGTCGACCCCGCGACCGATCGCGTGCTGGGCTGCGGCATCGTCGGCGCCGGCGCCGGCGAGCTGATCGCCGAGGCGGTCGTGGCCATCGAAATGGGCTGCCACCGTCCGCGACGTCGCCGAGAGCATCCATCCCCACCCCACGCTCAGCGAAACCCTCGCCTTCGCCGCCGAAGTCCACCTCGGCACCGCGACCGAAGTGTACCGACCGAAGCGCAAACAGAAACAAGAGAATTAACCACTAAGACACAAAGACACGAAGAGAAGAACTAGTTTGAATGGAGAAGTGAATTGATGGGATAACAGGATCAGCAGGATTTACAGGATCGGATTAGGAATGCTCCGAATCCTGTAAATCCTGACAATCCTGTTATCCCGTCAGTTCCATTCTCAATCTTCTTCGTGCCTTTGTGTCTTAGTGGTTCAATCCGAATTGCCCACCGAAAGACCCCCATGGCCAATGCAAAGTCCGCCGACGTCCGTCCGGCGATTGCCAACGATCCCGATCCCACGGAAACGGCCGAGTGGCTCGAGTCGCTCGACTACGTCCTCGAGATCCAAGGGCCCCGAGCGCGTCCAGCAGCTCCTCACGGTGCTCGGCGAGACGGCCCATCGGCAACGGCGTCGAGCTGCCGTTCACGGCCACCACGCCGTACCTCAACACCATTCCGCCCGACAAGCAGCCGCGCTACCCCGGCAACCGCGAGCTGGAGCGCCGCATCAAGAGCTTTGTCCGCTGGAACGCCATGGCGATGGTCACGCGCGCCAATCGTGACCCCGCGGCGCCCGGCGGGCACATCTCCACCTTCGCTTCCTCGGCCACGCTGTATGAGGTGGCTGCTCAACCACTTCATCCGCGGCCGCGGCGAAACCGCCTACGGCGGCGACCAGGTGTACTATCAGGGCCACGCCGCGCCGGGCATGTACGCGCGGGCGTTTCTGGAAGGCCGGCTCACCGAACAAAACCTGGTGAACTTCCGCCGCGAGCTCAGCCCCGGCGGCGGTCTGTCGTCCTACCCGCACCCCTGGCTGATGCCGGAGTTTTGGGAGTTCCCCACCGTGTCGATGGGCCTGGCGCCGATCATGGCCATCTACCAGGCGCGGTTCAACCGTTACCTGACCGATCGCAAGATCGTCGACTGCTCGAAGAAGCGCGTGTGGGCGTTCCTCGGGCGACGGCGAATGCGACGAGCCGGAGACCCTCGGCGCCATCACCCTCGCCTCGCGCGAGCAACTCGACAACCTCACGTTCGTCATCAACTGCAACCTCCAGCGGCTCGACGGCCCGGTGCGCGGCAACGGCAAGATCATCCAGGAGCTTGAGGGCGCTTTCCGCGGCGCCGGCTGGAACGTCATCAAGGTCATCTGGGGCTCCGACTGGGATCCGCTGATCGAAGAAGATGAACGCGGCCTGTTGGCTCAGCGGATGATGGAAGTCGTCGACGGCCAGTACCAGAAATACGTCGTCTCCGGAGGCGACTACATCCGCGAGCACTTCTTCGGCGTCTCCGACGAGTTGTTGATGATGGTCAAAAACTACTCCGACGAAAAACTGCAAAAGCTCAATCGCGGCGGGCACGATCCCGAGAAGGTGTACGCCGCCTTCAAAGCGGCCACGGAGTGCAAAGGCCGCCCGACGGTCGTGCTGGCCAAGACCATCAAGGGATACGGCCTGGGCGAAGGCGGCGAAGGCCGCAATATGACCCACAACCAGAAGAAGCTCAACGAGGCGGAGCTCCGCGAGTTCCGCACGCGCTTCGGCATCCCCATTTCCGACGAGCGCGTGGCCGAAGCGCCCTTCTACCGCCCGCCGGAAAACAGCCCCGAAATGGTCTACCTGCGCGAGCACCGCAAGGCGCTCGGCGGCGTCGTCCCCTCGCGCAACACCGCCGCGGTGCGCATGGAAGTTCCGCGCCTCGCCGACTACGCCAAGACCTTGGAAGGCAAGCTCGTCAGCAAGGACGACAAGAACCCCATGTCCACCACCATGGGCTTCGTGCGGCTGCTCACCGACCTCTTGCGCGACAAGAAAATCGGCAAGAACATCGTGCCCATCGTCCCCGACGAGTCGCGCACCTTCGGCATGGAAGGCCTGTTCCGTCAGATCGGCATCTATTCGCACGTTGGCCAGAACTACGAGCCGGTTGATTCCGATCAGATCGCGTTTTACAAGGAAGCCAAAGACGGACAGCTCCTGGAAGAGGGCATCACCGAGGCCGGCTCCATGTCGTCGTTCATCGCCGCCGGCACGAGCTACTCCTCCCACGGCGTGAACATGATCCCCATGTTCATCTACTACTCGATGTTCGGCTTCCAGCGGATTGGCGACCTCATCTGGGCCGCTGCCGACGCCCGGGCCAAGGGCTTCATGCTCGGCGGCACCGCCGGCCGCACCACGCTCAATGGCGAAGGCCTCCAGCACCAGGACGGCCACAGCCTGGTAAACGCCATGGCCTTCCCCACCGTGCGGGCGTACGACCCGGCCTTCAACTACGAGACCGCGGTCATCATCCTCGACGGCCTCAAACGGCTGTACGAAGACAACGAAACCGCCATCTACTACATCACGCTGGGGAACGAACCCTACCACATGCCCGAGATGCCGCCCGCCTGCGAAGAGGGCATCGTCCGCGGCATGTACCACTTGCGCGACTGGAAGGCCGGCGAGAAACGCGTGCAACTCTTGGGCGCCGGCGCAATCCTCCGCGAAGCGCTGCGGGCCCAGCAGATTCTGGGCGAGAAGTATGGGGTGACCAGCGACCTCTGGAGCGTCACCAGCTTCACCCAGCTCCGCCGCGATGCCCAGGAGTGCCGGCGCTGGAACATGCTCAACCCCGAGAAACCGCCGCGGCACTCGTATCTCGAAGAGCAGCTCGCCGGCACGGAGGGGCCTGTGATCGCCGCCAGCGACTACATCCGGGCCCTGCCCGAGCAGCTCGGCCCGTGGCTCTCCGGCCGCCTGTTCGCGCTGGGGACCGACGGCATGGGCCGCAGCGAGAGCCGACCCGCGCTGCGCCGCCACTTCGAGGTCGACGCCGAGACGATCGTCGTCGCCGCCTTGTACAAACTCATGCAAACCGGCGGCTGCGACGGCCACTGCGTCGCGGGGGCCATCCGCGACCTCGGCATCGACCCCGAAAAACAATCCGCCCTGTACGCTTGATTGAATTGAAGACGGAATTGATGGGATAACAGGATCGACAGGATTCACAGGATAAAGACCTTCTTGATCTGATCCTGTAAATCCTGCCAATCCTGTTGTCCTGTCAATTGATTTCTCCAACGAGACATGATGGCCACGCAAATCAAACTTCCCGCGCTCGGCGAGAACATCGACTCCGCCGGCGTGTTGACCATCCTGGTGAACGCCGGCGACGTCGTCGCCAAAGATCAGGATCTGCTCGAGATCGAAACCGACAAGGCCACCATGCCGATCCCCAGCCCGCAGGCCGGCAAGATCGTCAAGGTGCTCGTCACCGAAGGCGAGACCATCCCCGTCGGCAAGGCCATCTTCGAAATCGAAGCCGAAGACGGCGCCAGCGACCAGCAGCCCAAATCGGATAAGCCTGCCCCCAAAGCCGCCGCCAAGAAAAAAGAAGAACCCGCGCAAACCGAAGCGGAAGCAGAGGCGGAGACCGCGGAGCCCGAAGAACCCCCAGCTCCCGCGCCCCCCAAGGCGAGGTCCGCTTCAGCGGGCCGGAGTCCGAGCACCGCCCCGCCGCCCCCGCCGCCGGAAGAGCCGCCGGTTCTCGTCGAGCCCGACTCAAACGCCGACAAGGATAAGGGCGCCGACAAACCCGTTCGCGCCAAAACCGCCGCTCCTGCCGCCAAGAAAGCCGCGACCCAAACCCCCGACGCCGGCGACGTTCCCGGCGACGGCCACGCCACCGCCGCCGCCGGCCCGGCCGTGCGGCGCCTGGCCCGCGAACTGGGCGTCGACCTCCGCCGCATACGCCCCTCGGGCGCCAGCGGCCGCATCACCGAGGACGATGTCCGCAACCACGTCCGCAAGAGCCAGGCCGAAGCCGAGGCCAAAGTCCCCAAGGGCGTCACCCCGCCGGGCCTGGCCGACTCCGACGGTTATGGCGCCATCCGCCGCGAGAAGATGTCGCGCATGCGACAAACCATCGCCCGCAACATGCTGGCCTCCTACACGTCGATACCGCAGCTCACCAACTTCGACGACGTCGACGTCACCGAGCTGGAGCACATCCGCACCGAGAGCCAGCAAGATTACGCCGCCCAGGGCGTTAAGCTCACGCAGATGCCGTTTTTGGTGAAGGCGATTGCCGTCGCCCTCAAGAACCATCCCGTCGTCAACGCCTCGGTGGGCGAGAGCGGCGAGGAGATCATTTACAAGGAATACGTCAACATCGGCATCGCCGTCGACACCGAGCGCGGCCTGATGGTGCCCGTGCTCCGCGACGCCGACCGCAAGAACATCCCGCAAATCGCCGCCGAGTTGGTCAAGATGGCCGACGCGGCCCGCGGCGGCTCGGTCACGCTGGAGGATCTCCGCGGCGGCACGTTCACCATCTCGAACCTCGGCGCGGTCGGCGGCACGTATTCGACGCCCATCATCAATCCGCCCGAATCCGCCATTCTGCTGGTCGGCCGCACCCGCACGCTCCCCCAGTGGATCGACGACCAGTGGGAGCCGCGCCTCATGCTGCCGCTCTCGATCACCTACGACCACCGCATCGTCGACGGCGCCGCCGCGGCCCGCTTCCTCAACGACGTCAAAGGCTACCTCGCCAACCCTGGCCGCCTGCTGCTCGCCCCGTAGGCATGATCGACCGCCTTCGACTCTTCGACTAAGATGGGAGCCATGTCGAACCAAACGCTCATCTACGAGTCCTTCCTCGGGTTCTCGCCGTACTCGACCATCGGGCCCTATCGCGCGGCGGATTATCTCCGGCTTGCTGAAGGCGAGCCGGTCGAGCTCTTGAAAGGGAGATTAATCGTGTCGCCGTGTCCGACGCCGATTCATCAACTCGTCTTGTTAGAGTTGGCGACTCGCCTGCAAACAATCGCGGACCAAACCGGCGGCTTGGTGCTTCCCGCGCCGATGGACGTTGTGCTCAGCGATCACACGATCCTGCAGCCCGACGTCCTGCTCTTGCGCGCCGCCGCCCGCAGTCGCCTCGCCGATCGAGTCCACGGACCTGCGGACCTCGTGGTGGAAATCCTTTCTCCGTCGACCAGCCGGCGTGACCGCATCGAAAAACTTTCACTGTACGCGGAATACGGCGTGCCGGAATTTTGGATCGTGGATCCCGACGCTCGCACGTTCGATTTCCTGTCGCTCCGCGACGCCGCCTATCAAGTCGTTGTGGCCCACGGCGATCTTTATCAATCGCCGCTCTTTCCTGAAATCCACATCGATCTGGCCGCATTTTGGCAGGTGATCGATCGCCGGATGCCGCAATAAGCAATAAGTCGTCTCGACGAAGCATCGACGCATCAACCCCGATACGCTTTCTCCAGCGCCGCGATATCCAGCTTCTTCATCTGCATCAGCGCCCCCATCGCCCGCTCCGACTTCGCCGCGTCGGGAGCGGCTATCACACGACGGTCGGCTCGACCTTGGCCTTCACCTGCACATGCAGGCGCCGCGGCGCGGCGTCGAAGTAGTGGAACAAGGCCGGGCACAGCCACCCCTCGAGGTCGAACTGCGGACTGTAATACCAATTCCCGCCGTATTCCTCCCGCCGCCACTCGAATTCGTACTGGCTGCCCGGAAACGGACTCGACAGAAAACAACAGCGTGACGCCGCTTTCGGCATCGGCGATTCCCTCCGTCATCCGATCCAGAATCACATCCGCCCCAGAAACAAACGGCTCCTGGACGAGCCCCACGCGCGGATCATCGAACACCCACACGCCTTCAACCTTGTACGGATGAATGGCAACAATCGAATTCATGACGACATCAAGTTTTCACCACAGAGGGCACAGAGGTCACAGAGTCGGCTCTGACAAGTTGAACTCATCTTATCTCCGTGTCCTCCGTGTCCTCTGTGGTAAATCCGTTCCGGCTCATGTCGCATCGCCAAAGTGCGTCGCAGCCTGTTACCGCTCGCACAACGGCTTGGCAATCTCCCAATGATGCCCAAAGGGATCGGCCACCCGCCCCACGCGCCATCCATAGGGCTGATCCACAACCGGGGCCACAACCGACGCCCCCGCTGCCACCGCCCGCGCGAACACGCCGTCCGGATCGTCGACCGTCAACACCATCCGCACGGTGCTCCCGCCTAGCGACGCGGGGCTGAAGTTCCCATGCTCCGGCGACTCGTCCGCTAACCAAAACTCGGCGCCGCCGATCGACATCCGCGCCACCACCGCGCCGTCGGGATCTTCAATCCGAAAAAGCTCCACCGCGCCAAACGCCTGTCGGTAGAAGTCGATCGCCTTGCCGCCCTCCCGCACCGACAACAGCGGCGCCAGGGCTATTCCCTGAGCTTGGGCAGTAGCCGCCTTTTGAGCCATCTAATTCTTTCGCCACGGGAGGGCGAAGCTCCTGCTGAGCCGCCGAACACGCAAACCGACGACCGCAAGTATACCGACCAGAAAACGATTAACCACAGAGTGCACGGAAGTCACAGAGCCCGTAGCCGTTCACGGGTTTTCGAATTGCCATAGGTGGATTTTGGTCTCTTGAACTAAGTTGTCGCGTCATGGGGACGCGACCGAAGACCTGCCCGAAGTGCGAACGTCTGGCTCGGCGGGTGGCCGAACTCGAACGGCTGCTGGCCGAGGCGTTGGCGAGAATCGTGGAGCTGGAGAAACAGTTGGCGGCGGCCCGGAAGGATTCGTCGACCTCTTCGAAGCCGCCTTCCAGCGACATCGTCAAGCCGCCGCGACCTGCGGTCCAGGCCGCTCGGGGACGAAAGCGGAAGCGACGGCTGGGTGGTCAACCGGGCCACCAGCGGCACGAGCGGACGCCATTTCGGCCGGAGGAGGTCGATGCCGTCTGGATCTCGAGTGGCCGGAATCGTCGCTGACGTCGGACTGGAAACCGCTCGACGAGTTCCAGACGATTCAACAGGTGGACTTGGTCGAAAAGCTCTTCGAAGTGACCGAGCATCGCGCCGGCTGTATCTACCGCCCGACAGGCGAGGTATCGGCGGCGTCGCTCCCGACGAAGTGTTGCGTGCTGGGCTGGTGGGTCCGCGGCTTTCGGCCTGATCGCGTACCAGAAGGGCGCGTGCCACATGAGCTACCGGGTGATCGAAACCTTCCTCGCCGACGTTTTGCCTTTGCCGATCTCCACAGGGCAATTGGCCAAGATCGTCCGCAAGGCGAGCGAGGCCTTGGCGGCGAGCTACGAACAAGTCGAAGGCGCCCTGCCGGGCCAGGCCGTGGTCAACGTCGATGAAACGGGCCACCCCGAGAACGGCCAGTGTCTTTGGACCTGGGGCTTCCATGTCGCCAGGGCGGCCAGGATACACCTGGTTCCACATCGACACGGGCGGAGTTCGGACGTGCTGAAGGAGTTCCTTGGCGAAAGCTTCCCAGGCGTTGTCGGCTGCGACTACCACAGCGCGTACCGCAAATTCCTCGACGACGCCCAAGCGACCATGCAGTTCTGCTGGGCGCATCTGATCCGGGACGTAAATTCCTCGTGACGCTGCCGAACGCGCCGACGCGCCGTTTCGGCGAGAAACTGTTGGCGACGATCAAACGCCTCTTCCGCATCTGGCACTGCCGTGACCAGCTGCCTGCCGAACGCTGGCAGCGCGAGACTGAGCGGGCCAAGCGGGCCGTGCTCAAGGTGGCGAGGCGTCCGCCGTGCCGAAGTGAAGCGCAGACATAGCGCAGCGGTTTCGTCGACACGCCGAGCACTACTTCCGCTTCCTGGAGACTCCCGGTGTTGAGCCAACCAATAACGCCATGGAACAACGGTTCCGCTTTGTGGTAATCGATCGCAAGATCACCCAGGGGACTCGCGGCGAGGCCGGCCGCCGCTGGTGCGAGCGCATCTGGACCGTGCTGGCCACCTGCCCGAACAGGGCCGCTCGGCGTTCGACTTCCTCTATCGCTCGATCGTCGCTCACTTCACAAACCAAGCAGCACCATCCCTACTGCCGATTCCGCCGTGAACGGCCACCAGAGCCCGAAGCGATGCGAACTTGGATCCGGACTGCCATCACCTCTCTGCGTCCTCTGCGTTCGCTGCGGTGAAAGAATTCCAAAGCCCCGAAGGGGCGGCCATAAGACAGCCCAGGGCGCCGCCCTGGGTGACGCACGCAACATTCCGATCGAAGCCCTGTAGGGGCGACATCGGAGAATCGCGCCACGCCGGCGCGTCAACGGCCGTCAATCATCAATCCCAATATCAACAGCGCACAGCACGCGCCAGGCTCGCGTACGCCGCCGGCACGCTCAACAATCCGCGGCGGCCAGGTCCGTCGACGGTCTCCAGGGCATCGCATAGCGCGGTCCGCTCAGCAGGCGTCAGCGCCTGCGGAACGAAAGCAAACCCGTCGCTTTCGAGCGCATCATGCATCCGTCTTCCGCGGCTGCGCCTTCAGCGGATACCGCTCCGGATGCCGAATTGATTCCAGACACAAATCGACGTCCAAATCCGGCCAATGGAAATTCCCCGCTCCCTCTTCGCGCACGTTTAACACTGCCGCCACTGAACCCTGCTTGAACCACGGAAATTCATCGTGCGCCAAGAACAGCTCCTCCTCGCCCGCCAACAGCCAAATTCCGTGGGCAGAGATATCGACGACTTCAACCCCCAAAGTGGGCGCGCCAGGCCGCGACGAATTCATCGTAATGCTCCTCGATTACCGACGCGATGTGCCGCAATTGGGCGCTCGTGAACCCGTGGTTACGCACCAGTTCGATCCGCGGCTCCAACCAATATTTTGCTTCGCCGTCAGCCGATCGCACATGGACGTGCATTCGGGGTTCTTCCCGTGAGAAAAAGAAGTACCGAAACCCACCCTCGCGAAATATGGTTGGACTCACGTCACAAGGCCTCAGACTCGTGCGAACATCGCCATTATACGTCGCCAAGCGGTTGATCGCAGCGCCGGGTAAACTCAGGCAGACTGCGCTAATCACAAACGCACGGCAGTCATTGCCCGTCAACCAAGACCCCCAACAGCAAGAGCGCACAGCACACCGCCAGGCTCACATACGCCGCCGAGTGTGAAACCTTGCCGTGCGCGGCGCCAAATCCAAATGACGGCCCCTGCCCATGCCACAGAGCTAACCCCATCGGCGCCGCGACGACGCCGAACAGCCACAGCTCCCACGGCGCCGAACCGTGCCGCAGCATCTCCCCGCAATCGCCCACGCGACCAAACGACCCCAGGCCGATGTAAAGCCCATTGGCCAGCAGGGAGAAGCCGGCAAAAAACCGCAGCACCGGCGAACTCGCCGCATGGGCAAGCCGTGCCGCCAACCAGAGCACTAGCGGCAGCACAACGCCGACCACCGGCCCCGCCCACGCCACCACCAGCGGGCGCGAGTTATTCACCACGTCGGTCCGCGAAATCGTGATCGGCGACAGCACCACGCGCGTCACCTCGGCGCCCGTCCCCCATGCCCCGACCACATGCCCCAGCTCATGCACCGCCTGCATTCCGAGCCACGAGCCAAGCACTGTCGAGCCGATCAAGATGATCTGGTGAATTCGGGCCACAGCAGATCTCTATAAAACCAGCGATGGCATCGCCGGTCCGGTCCGCCGCCGCGAACTTCTGCGGCATCGCCCGCCATTCTACCCCCCGCTCAGCCGGCGGGTGGCTGGGGTTGAGTCTTCGAAAACGCCAGATTCCACTGTCGCAGTATAGCCGCCCGCTCAGCCGGAAGGGGGCGGGTCAGGCGAGAAGCATGATCAGGAATACAAAATAGAGAGCGGCAGTCCCCAGGATCGGCAAGCCCACTACGGCCCAGGCCGGGAATCGCCGCTTTGCGGCCAGCTCGATGAGCTTGATGATTCCGAGCAGCACCGCGCCAATGCAGAGGCCGTCTTTGAGCGGATAGGCTTGCGAGTCGTGAATGAAGGCAAAAACGAACCATGCGGCGACTGCTGAACCGGCGAGCGCAATATTGTTCGCATGTCCGATGTATAGCCACCCGCTGGGGACGAGTCAGGCGGACGACGCGGGACGCTCCTCCACGTTTGGAACGCGAGCCACGGACCGTAAGGATACCGGCGAAAAGGCTTGATTGGCGGCAAAGCGTCAAAGGGAGTAGTAAAAGTAAAATTTTTCGGCGACTCGGTCGCCGCGAGTGCTGATCTGGATGTAACCGGAGGGCTTGCCAAATTCATAGTATCGTTCGCCCTTAACCACCGGCCCGTCCCCTTCGCTCGGCCGGTCAATCTTCCTCGCTGGCTCGCCGAGAAGTCGCTCAACTTCCGGGATGGTCATCCCCGGCAGGATGCGATCGTAGTTTGCTTGTGAGACTATGCCATGTCGTTGAGCCCACAAAACGACGCCTATAATGACGACGATTAGGCAGCCTGCGATTATGAGAGTAACTCTCGCTCCCCTGGCCATAGCCACCCCCTAGAAAAGCGGACTTCACCGAGCACCGCACGGCAACCAGTATTGCTCCGCGCTCAACCGTCAGGGGGCGGGTCCCACGGATCGGGTATCGCCGTCCAGAGTATTGCCGCCGTTACCCCGTCAAAGATGGCGCCCCCAAAGAACCAAGCGCTAGAAGTGCCCGCCGCGAGCCCCGATTGCCAGGAAAAACTGGAGCAGGGCCACAATCGCAAACAGCAGGCCCGCCGCTATGCTCAAAGCGCCCATGTCCTTATCTATGAAATGATCGTTGTCAACCGGCGTAGCAGTTGATTTTGGTTGTTGTCCGCAGACTGCCCGATGCTTCTGCGAGCTGTTCTCACGAACGCTCAACCATCTATTCGAGGCGCCGCCCATGCGGGGGCAGGTCGTGAAGCGTGTTTACGAAAGGCGCCGCCATTCAGTATAGCGTCGGTCGGCGGATGGCTGGGGTTGAGTCTTCGAAATCCCACATTCCACTATGGTCTCCGCGGACGGCGACCACAGCCACTCGTTCGCGCCTTGTCAGGCTGCCTTATTTCGCGATTTCGCGATCAAGATCGACAGGTCGCGAAACGACGCAATGTGTGGCGGGAGTGGATTCGTAAATCGTTTATAGATAGACGCCAACAAATAGAGAGCGACAGCGCCAAACAGAGCAGCCCTGACCCAAGCTGAATTGGAAGTTGTCCAAGCGGCAATCACGCCGCCGATTACCGCCAACACGCCCAAGCAGCCGGCGAAACCCTTAATTTCTCGCCAGAACGCGGGGAGTTTCGGCAGCGCATCTTCGGTCATCCAACGCAATTGCATCCAAAACTTGTCGAGATCGTTGCCGCGCATCACGTCAAAGATGCGAGGCGCTGGGAGCGAATCGTTGACAATGGCCCATCACCTTGTCCGCGACCTCTTGAATTCCCGTGAAGACGCCCGCGGCGGCACAATTACGACCGAATACCGGTACGGGATCAAACGACGCCGTCACGGGCGCTCGCTTCGCGATGAATTGCGCAAGCGCGCCGAATGTTAGTTTAGGAGCAATGTTTTGTTTCCATTCCTCAAAGTTTTGCTTTGCGACGTCGAACTCAAACCAATCTTTCCACTCTTCACAACTGCATGTGAAGCCAAAGAATCGTTCGAGGCGGAACCAAATATCCGCCAGATCGAGGTCGTCCCACGAACCGTCGGCCTTCATGAATGCGTAGATTTGCGTCTCAGCATCGAACCACTCGTCTATGCCAGTAGCGAATTCCCAGGCTTCGCGCAGACCGCAGAGCACTTGTGGTTGAGTGTATCGTTTCGCGTCCACGTCAGCCTCCTTTGCGCTCAGACCACGTCCACCTAACGACCAGCCTCGGCGAAGCCAATCGCTATTGTTGCCCACAGTATAGCCCCCCGCTCAGACGGGAGGGGGCGGGGCAGGCCGACGAAGGAAGGCCCGTACAAGTCCGGCTCAGAACCGCTAGGGCGAAGAGGACAACCACGCCTGCCCTAGGATTGATGAGGGCAAACAACAGCATAACGATAGCAGCCGAGTAAACGTAGGGCAGCGCAACCCGATCACGGCGCCACGCCACGGCCTTCCGAATAAGCCAAATAAGGCGGCGCCGGCCACTGGGAAACCGAGCAGCTTTAAGTCCCAAGATGGTGCCACGAACAGAGCAAGCGCTATCGCGAGCAATGTCGTGGCCTTCAATAAGTCGATTGTGGAGAATCGCACCATGCCTGCATTATAGCCACCCGCCGGGGGGCAGGGACGGGTCAACGGCGCCACAGCCACTCGCCCCAAGGCCACTTCCAGAATTGCCAGCCATAGACGCGGCTAGTCCATATGTAGGCGTATGCGGCGAACGCGGCGGCGAAGACCGCGGCTAGGATTGCGCCGACCCGGCCGTTCTCGCCTCTTATCGGACGCAACGTGATCATGCTCGCAGTGTAGCCGATCCGCGCAACGCAATCCACTCAATCGGTGACCAGCCGCGCCTCGGCGACTCGACCATCCTCACCGATCCGCACGATAAGCCACTCTGAGTCGATGCCCGCGAGGCCCCGCTCGGGACCAAGCCAGTACACCACGTCCCAGTCGGAAAAGTAATTGGTCTTAGGCGGTTCGCCGAGCATGCCAACCAACTCGGCCCGCGTCAGCCCAATCAGGGCGCCGTCGGATAGTAGTCGGTCAGCCATCGCCTGCCGGACTCCGGAACCAACATCCGCGTCGGCCTGCCAAGCCCCCGGATCGAACGCCCGGCCAGGAAACCATGCCCACCGAACCCCCAGCAATGCGACGACTGCCAACACGGCGACAGTGATTACGAGCAACCGCTTCCGCCGCTTCGCCATTTGGGAGCCTCTGCCGCCGATTGACCAACTCGGGACGCCCGCAGTATAGCCGGGGGCGGGTAGAATGAGGGCATGGAACCCGCCGTCCCCGAACTCCACCCAATTCGCTTCTCCCTGCGGCGGATGTTCGTTGTGCTCACGGTAGTTGCGGTTGTCGTGGGGCTGGCGGCGGGCGGTGTGCGTTGGATCGACTCAATTATTATGCATGTAGAACGGGACGCTGCGCGGCAGAGAGTTCTTGAACGGGGGTCCGACACCGCTTACGACCGGCAATTGCTCGGCGGGAAGTCGACGCGCTCAAGGCAGAGTACCAGAAGCGGAAGAACGAGTAGCTCGCCGAGCGATTGCGTCCCTTCCCCGTCAGTGGGGCTGCACACTTCTTTCCACACCACCGCCCGCTGGGGGCGGGTAGAATGATGCCATGAGCGACAAGCGACCTCCTCTCATTGCACCAGGGGTCGGCATGCATTTATTATGCATTGTCATTGAGGCCGCGTTCATAATCTGGCTATTCAGCCGCTGACCCCCCGCCGTCCGCCATCCCACACTTAAAGTCGCACCACCAAACTGTACCACTACCCGGACATGTTCGCAGTATAGCCGCCCGCTGGGGGCGGGTAGAATTGTGGCATGGACTCATCCGCTCGCCGGTTCCGATTCAGCCTTCGGAATGCGCTAATCGCGACAGCGTGGCTGGCAGCGTGGTGCGGCACCTGGATGTGGGGCTGGTCGATGCGGGATGCGGGCGGTTCGAGCGATTTAGCTGAGATGGTTTTCGCCGCTCTACTTACCGCCCTACCGTCGGTCGCAGTATGTGCACTTGCCGGGCGACACTTACTGGGACTTGCTTGCGGACTTGCGAACGCCACGGCTTGGGTTCTATGGGTCACGTTCTATTGGTACTGACCTGCCGCCACCTCAGCACCCCCTGCCTAGTTGCGAGGCCGCACACTTTTCGACGGACGACCGACTGGATCGCCATTGAGCCGCCCGCTCAGCCGGCGGGGGGCGGGTCAGCGGGGGCGGCGCAGGTAGGCCCACCTAACGAGCGCACTCATCCCACCAGCGCCAAGGGCAATAAGAATAGCCGTTGGCCACCGCATTAACGCGAAGGCCCCGATTCTAATTGCCATCATGACTCCGAGAAATAAACTGACGGCGCCTCAGGCATCCCCATCCCGGGGGCGTCGCCCAATAACGATTGGGGTCCATGCCCGTAGTATAGCCGCCCGCTGCCGGCGGGTAGAATGCGGGCATGGCGAAAACCAGCCAAAGTGGAACGTGGTCCGCTGGCTGTTAATTGCCATCGCCATTCTTTTCACGGTCCCCTCCGTGCTTGTCATGCTCTGGCTTATTTTCGTGCGGGGGAATTTCGACCAATTTCCGATTCCACACACTTAGGACACCACCTATGAGGAAGCCCGACTTCCTAGAACAGGGCAATCCGAAGGCCACGCCAGCCAGCGTCAGGCGGCAAGCCATCATTGGCGCCATGTGCGGCGGAGTATTAGGCGCCGTGCAAAGTCTCACCAACGGCGGCGGCTGGACATTCATCCCAACAGTGCTCGTGGGTGCTGCAATCGGAGCGATTGTTTCTGCCGCGTGCCAATGGCAAATCCCGGATTGCTAGCCGGACGCACAGCATCCCACACTTAATGTCGCGCCGCCGTCCATGCGCATCCGGCTGACTCGCTTTGAAGCTTCGATATTTGCTTTCGCCGCAGGCGTATTCTTGGCGTTTTGGCTATTCGGACTGGCGTTCACTCGTTCTTACGCGGACTTCTATCGCGATGCTGTGCCGCCGCTGACGTTGGCCATGCTCGGCGAGGGCGTGCTCGGAGGGCTGGCGGCCTCGATCCTGGCCGCTGGTCGCGGCCTCCATGACGCTTCCGACTGCCGTGATGGACGTCAAGCTTTTCCTGGCCGTGAAGTCCGAAGGACGTGGCCTCGAGTGGAGCGATCTGGCCATGATCGCCGCGGTGGCCGTCGTCGCGTTAATTGGAGCCGTGGCAGGGAGCCTTGTTCGATGGATGATCAAAAAGAGCTAGGAAGGCGGTACAGCCGGATTGGCCGGGAGGGATGAAAAGTCTGTGGGGCTATCCATCCAAATCGGCCGCTCGCCGCAAGCAATTCTCCTTGGCACCGCGCTATTGTTCCTCGGATCGGCCCTGGTGCTCGTAGGATTGATCGCCCCGCTGCCGTCAATCGCGGTGGCTTTTACGTGGCGACCTAAGGCGCAGCCAGCGCCGGTGGCTTGCTACGCCGAAGGCGTTACGGCATCCAGCCCAGGGTTCGTCGTCCTCGGCGTACCCTAGGGGCCAGCGTGAACCTCGGCGCGAACCCCTGAAGGGGTTCAATCAAATGCATACAGCGGGGTAGCACTGTCAGACACAACCCTTTCAGGGTAGGCGAACGACGACGGCCAGCGACCCAGGGTAGGTCGCTCTCCGCGACCAACCCTGGGGGTCGATGATGGAACGCCGTCGGCGTTCGCTGCGCAGCGGCGCCGCGGACTCCGTCTGGCATGTCGCAGCGCAGAAAAAAAGTCGTGGCACGCGCCCCTAAATGAGATAGGCGCTCCCCTGCGGGATTAAGTCCTGACGCCCCGGCACAAAGATCTCACGCCGGAATTTGGACCCGGGCTGCGGCCACGACAGCCGCCATCCTACGCCCGAGCCCGCCGTCGCCGCAAGAACCCCCGCCAATCGCCGGGAAATTGACGATATCAAATGGCTCGCGCGGCCTGGTCTCCACAGTCCATCGACTCTTGTTCGTCATCCGCGCTCTCGTCTGAAAACATCTAATCTCTGTGCCCTCCGCGCCTCCGTGGTGAAGTCTTACTCTGCTCCCTATTTGTCAACCGGCCAGAATATGTGGCATGTTCTCTTGGCGAACTCGATCCTCGTTCGATGCCGTCGCATCTATTCTCTCGGCGCGATTCGTTCGGACTTCGACTCCGCATTGAAGGCCGATATATCCAAGCAGAACTACTCCGTATGTCCTCGGTATCTGGTACATCGACTCAACCTTCGAACTGTCGCCGATGCGAAAACGAGTTTTGTTTACCGCCGAAGAACCACGTCAACTGGTACTAACAGCTCAATTTTTACTCGACTCCCTGCCCAAACACTGTCTTCCATGTCGACGAAGGCTACGTGACCAAAAGCAAAACCGACAAGAGTATGATGCGATATCGCCGCCGCACTGCACGGCGACGACGCCGTTCTTAAGCAGCGCCGGGTGCAATGATTGAAGTAAGCTCTGCGAGCTCTGCGCTTACCTGCGCAGATCCACGTCAATCGTCGGACATTAGCCACCCAGCTCCCTCGCCGCCGCCCGACACAGTAGCTCCCTTGGCGGCTACTTTTCTTATTAAGAGTCCATCTCTGTGTCCTCAGTGTCCTCTGTGGTGAGATCCAATCCGCCCCATTGCGTCAACACTGTCCCTGCGATTCGTTGCAACGCTTTGCGCTCGCCTTGGCGTGAGCTCCTCCGATCTCTGCCGTCTCTGCGCCCTCGCCAAACTTTTCCCCAAAAAATCTGAGACTTCTCGCTGAAGCCGACAGCCGGTCGGCGAGCTAGCAGTGGGGATTTTTCTCCCCACGCAGCCGTGACTCCTCCGCCAACGGCATCACATCAGTTACGACGACATTGGAAACGCCGAAAGCCAACTTAAAGTCATCTCCCTGAGCGACTTGCATTCACTACCTGTCGGGATCAGCGAGAAGTCTCAAAAATCTTGCTGAAAATGGCCGCGCACTCTGCTACGGTGAGAATGCTGCGCGTGCGCTCTTTGAAAATTTGAAAAGCTCTCAGCTATCGGCTCTCAGCCGTCAGCCAGAGGGGAAAATGCGCTCGGCGAGCCGGAAGCGTCAGCGCCCGGAGTGCGCCTGGTGAGGCGCAGGGGCTCGATAGGGAAAACGCAAAAAGTCACCAACTTATGATGTCGGCGAGATTGTCGGAGCCTCGAAAATCCCCGAGCCGCCGGACCAGGAGCCCACGCAAAAAGAGCGACTAATGCGGCGGTTGATGTGGGACCCCCGTTGGCGACGGAAAAGGAAGTGGGCGGTGGGCAGTGGGCGTCGGCAGGGCAGTGAGTGGATCAAAGCCCTAGCCACTAACCACTAGCCTCTAGCCACTCCCCTCACCTCACCCCCATGAGCGGGAAGCACAACACCGGGATCGCCAGCGACGCCAGTCCGATTGCTAGCCGCACGGGGCCCAACGGCATGCGGTCGTTCGCCGTCGGCGGGTGGTGGATGCCCAGGAAGATCACCAACAGGAGCATCGGCGTCCACAGCACGGCTTCGTCGAGGTTCACCACGACGTACAGGATGGCGAACGAGATGAAGAACCGGGCGAACGTGTGGGCCTTCCGCAGGAACAGGGCGTACATCGTATGGCCGCCGTCGAGCTGGCTGATCGGGAGCATGTTCAGGCCCGTGATGAGCATGCCGACCCACCCAGCCATGAACAGCGGGTTGAGCTCCGACAGCGCCACCCATCGCTCGTTCACCCAAGCGGCGTGCGGGTGGGCCCACTGCATCATCCACTGCGCCACCAGCGGCATATAGAACTCGATCTCGCCCGCCCCAGCGCCGCCGCTAAGGTCGAGCTGCTTGATGCCGAACCACAACACGGGGAAGGCGACGACCAGCCCCGCCAGCGGTCCGGCGATGCCGATGTCGAAGATCTGCCGCCGGTCGGCGCCCATGCCGTCCATGCCGATGACGGCGCCCATCGTGCCGATGGGATTGAACGGCACCGGAATGCACAGCGGGAAACTGGCGGGGATGCCGTAGCGAACGGTTTGGAGAAAGTGCCCCATCTCGTGCGTCAGCAAGATCGCCAGCACGGCCGCCATGTACTCCAAGCCGGTCGCGCCAATTGGCTTGGATGGCGCTGGCGACGCTCGCCCAGTTGGCGGCGTACTTAGGGAGGAGGGGTTCCCAATGCGTCACTCCCACCCAAAACGTCGAGGCGCACGTGGCCAGGAACAACACCAACGGCAGCATCATTCGCCGCTGCGGCGGCAGGCTGAGGTCCGAGGCGTGCAGCTCCGGCAAGTGCGACACCGACGGGTCGAAGAAGTCCTCGTCGTACGCCGGAGGCCGTCGACGGGGCGCGGCGGGCGGAACGACGGGAGGAACCGCCACCGCCGGGACGGGCATAGCCGAGGCGGCGGGGTCCGACTCGGGCCGTTCGGCGGGGGAAGGAGCCGCGGTGCTCATCTGCAAATCATAGCACAGGGGCGCCGAGCGAGTAGGCCGGCGGTGCCGCCGAGAAACGGGGCGACTTAGATGACTTCGAGACTCTTGACGCCGCCGCTGCCCATGGCCGCGACGAGACACCGGTCGGCCGTCTCCAGCAAGCGCTGGGGCTGGAAGTTTTTCGCAGGCGCCGTCACCGAGGCCACCCCAGCGGCAACCTGGCATGCCGGAAGCTGTCCCGCACGCACCATGGGTTCGATCATTTGTCGCAGCCGGTCGACTGCGCCGCGCGATTCGCACGGCCTCCAGCCGGTCGCGCACCGGGAGCAACAACACGCGTCGTCCGGGCACGCGCACCGTCGCGGGGATCGGCGTCGCCTCGTCGCCGCGGCAGGCGGCGTCGAGCATCCGCTCTACGACTCGTTGCTGCTCGGCGTCGAGCGACTGCAGCCCACTGAGGCCAAAAAGCACCAGGCTCAACGGTTGACGCAATGAACGGCACTGGCCGACCAAGAGCGTGAGTTGTACGGCAAACTCATCCCGGTCGCCGGCCACGAGACGAAACTGCTGGGAGGTCTCTACAGCCTTCGAAGGTTCCAAGGCGCCGAGGCTCGACCGCCGCCTCGGCGCCGCCGCAGATTGCCGGCGTTCACCGTCAGGGTGTCGCGGCTGGACGCGGGGCGATTCATGAATTTTTGAATGGCGGCGCGCAATGCCGCCGCGCTTTCCTGGGCGCGGAGTTCGCGAGCTTCGTCGCCCTCGCCGGACCAATCTTGGTCGCCGCCGCCGTCTTTCGTCCCCGCGACGACCGACTCGGCCACCTGCGACAGCTTCTCGTGGGCTTCGGCCAGCACACGGGAATACTCACCGGCGCGCGAGGCGTCGACCGCCAGCACGTCGGCCAACTGGCGCACCTTGGGTTCCAGGGACCCAACCAGTTCGTGAAGCCGCGGCTTATCGAGATTGCAGTACTCGCGACCGGCGTCGAGCAAGTCGGGCAGCACCGTCAGCCGGTGTTGCCCCACCAATTGCGCCACCAGCTCGGCCAGGTGCAGCACCCGGGCTACGCGCGCGTGGTCCTCGCGATTCTTGGCCAATCGCTTGTACTCGCGCCGCTCGGCAATAGCGTCGATCAACAGGGACGGCATGTGCCAGTGCGCCAACAGGCCGGCCGTCAACTGGATGTGATCGAACCCCAGGGCTTGTCGCTCCAGCGGCTTGGGGTCGGCGCCGTAGGCGATGGCGTCAGCGACCAGGGCGACGTACGGCGCCCCCAGCTCACGCAACAGCACCAGCACGCCGAGGTCTTGCAGCAGCCCGGCGAGAAAAGCATCGTCGCCGGGTTGCCGGAAGAGTTGCTCGCTGATCTCGCGGGCGGCCACGGCCCGCACCAGTGTGGTGTTCCAATACCACTGGAGCTGCGGGGCCGCCACCTCCAGGAACAGGTTTTCCGGCAGGCTGAAGCCCAGCACCAGGAGCTTGAGCTGCTTGCCGCCCAACAGAGCCAAAGCTTCGTTGAGGTCGCCCACCGCCCGGCTGAGGCCGAACAGCGAGCTATTGACCACGCGGAGTATCTTGACCGTCAGGGCCGGATCGCGCTGGATGCACTCCTTGAGGGCCCGCACGTCGACATTGGGTCGGCTCGTCAGTTGCAGTACTTCGACCGCCACGGCCGGCAGCGAATACAGCGTGCCGGCACGCGACACGATCAAGTCGATGGACGTGGCGTCGGGCGAAAGCACGGTGGTGGCGGACATGATGCAGCGGCTGTTGGAGCGCGGTAGCCAATCTGGGAGCTCGCGACGCTCCAGCGCCGCACCCTAAATCTAGCTCACGACGGCTGGGAAAATGCGATGGCGCGGGGCGCTGCTAGCACGACCGTTACGACCGTCGCGGACGCCGCACTTCCTCTGGGGCGCCAGGCCGCCGAGCGAGTAGAATCGCCGCGTGGCCGCCGCTCGCCTGCCCCGACCCTCGCCACGCCAAGGGCTCGACCATGACGAAGTTTGCACGGGCTGTCTTCGTCGTAGCCGCGCTCTTCGTGGGCGAACGGACGCTCACGCCCGTCGCGGGGCAAATTGCAGCCCAGGACGTCAATGCGGCGGCGTATGCCGAGGCGCCTAGCCGCGAGCAGCGGACCTCCGACGAGAAGGCCTCTTTAATCGGCGAGCTGATGCGGCGGCGCGGCGGCGACCCGGCGGCGGCGGCTCAACTCATTCAGCTCACTCGCGAGTGCACCCCAGCCACTGCCGCCGAGCTGTTCGACGAGCTGGCCATGGCGCATCAGCGCGCCGGCAATCTCAACCTGGCGGCCGAAACGCGCCAGTTGCTCATCGAGCGGTTTCCCGACGAGCCGGCCGCGGCCCAGGCGACGCTGTGGCTGGTGCGACTCTACGCCAGCAGCGAAGTGGCGCGGGCCCATCGCCGCGCGGAGCCCGCCCCAAAGCTGGGTTTTGGCGTGCTCGTCCCGCACGACGGGCCGTCTTCGCCCGACGGCGCGACGGGCAAAAGCGAAGGCATTGTGCAGGCATCGGCAGTTTCTCAGTCGCTACGCAACTCGGCCGCCTACGCATTGTTTCTGGCCAACAAAGCCACGAGCGGGCGTCCGGCTCAAGAGCAGGAACCGGCGCTCGTGTTTCAGTGCGCCGTGGCGGCTCGCCTGGCGGGCGATGCGAAAAAGTCGGCGGTTGGCTGGTTTCACTGAAGCACGCCCCTGCGGGCGACCCCTGGGCCGACGCCGCCCGCGTCGAAGCGGCACTGGTTGAATCGCCCCACGATCCGCCGCCAAAACCGGCAATACACTGCACGCCGGCCGCGACGCCGCCGCGCCTCGACGGCGTGCTCGACGACGCCTGCTGGCAAGCCGCCGCCCTGGGCCTGGGCGATCCCGCTGGAAAACCGGGGTCGAATCTCGGACCCGCCGAAGTGCGCTTGGCCTACGACGACGAGTTTCTGTACGTGGCTATGCTCTGCGCCAAAGCTACAGGCTGCAACTACGCTCGCGACGAAAGTCCGCGGACGCATGACGGCGACGTGGAAAAGCACGATCGCGTCACGCTTCGGTTGGACCTGGACCGGGACTACGCCACATTTTTCGAGCTGGTAGTCGACAGTCGCGGTTGGACGGCCGATCGTTGCTGGGACGACGCGGCGTGGAATCCCGAGTGGTTCGTCGCGGCCAAATGCGACGGGGCATGTTGGACCGCCGAGGCGGCGATTCCTTTAACGGAGTTGAACGCCGCGCCGCCGAACTCTGGCAACGCATGGGCGTGCCAGATTGAGCGGCGAGTTCCCTCCGCTGGCGTCCAGGCGTGGCCGGCCCCCGCGTCGAAACGACAGTCGCCGCAGCACTTTGGCCTGCTGCTGTTCGACCCGGCGTCCTGATTTTTTGGATTTCACGTGCGTGTATTTGAAATCTGGAAAAAACGTTGACGCCGTAATTCTAATTCGTTAGAATTAGCGGCGCGACGGAATTCTAACCACGAAGGCGCGAAGGATACAAAGAAGATGGAGAAAAGAGAACACTGATAGACGCTTATCCACACTAATCCGGATCAGTGATTATTAGCGTTTATCACAATTCCCATTTTCTTCGCCTTGTCTTGTCTTCCTTTGTGTCCTTCGTGCCTTTGTGGTTAATCTTCTCCGGCCCAGTTAAAAGCGAAAAAAACTCCAAGGAGGTCGCCCGTGCCCCGTCCCGCCAATGCGTTTCCCACCGACGGCGAATTGGAGATTCTGCACGTGCTCTGGTCCGGTGGCCCGACCTCGCTCAGCGCGCTTTGCGAGGCGATCAGGGCCCATCGCGACGTGGCCGCCACCACGGTGGCGACGATGCTGCGCGTGATGAGCGACAAGGGCTTGGTGAGGCGCACTGGCAGCGGGCGCGGCGCCACGTGGAGCGCCGCTGTTTCCCAACAAAAGACCGAGCGCGGCATGGTCCGCAAGCTCGTCGATCGGGTGTTCGACGGCGCCGCCGACCGGCTGGTCGCCCACCTGGTTGAAGGCGGCCAGCTTTCCGACGCGCAGATCGGGGAGTTGCGCAAGTTGCTGGCCCGCCAGACTAATTCTTCTCGCAACGCAAGTGCGAAAGGAGCCCAACGATGAACGCGTGGCTCGACCTCGACGCCGCATGGCAGCTTGCTGGTTGGACGATGCTGCACTTCCTGTGGATCGGCGCTCTCGCGGCATTGGCGGGCGCATCGGTTCGCCTGGCGTGCCGTCGTGCGGCGCCGGCCGTGCGCTATGCGGCGTCTTTGGGAACGCTCGCGGTGATTGTGACTTCGCCGCTCGTGATTGCCGCATGGCTAAACGCTCAGCCCCGGGCTCAGTCCGGAGGTTCCGTTGCAGCGGCGGTTGACTGGCCGGCTACCCCCGGGCAGAGTCCGGGGCTGAAGAACGACAGAGATCCCGTCGTGATCGATCTGGCCAAGACGCCGATGGGCGATGACCTGGTCGCTCGTGGGGAGAACTTAGCGCCCAAATCCGGGCCCGTGCCAGTGGCGGCGATCGCGAATCCCTCCCCTAGCCCCTCCCTCCGAGGGAGGGGGATTGTAGACGCCGCTGTCGCGTACTTGCCGTGGCTCTGGCTCGTGGGCGCCCCGGCGACGTTTGCGCTGCTTGCGGCCGGGCTCGTGGGCGCCAATCGACTCCGCCGCACGTGTACGCCGCTGGACGCGGGCCCGGTGGCGGAAGCCTGTGCGCGGTTGCGTGCGCTGATGCACGTGGCGCACAACGTCGCCGTTGCAGCGAGCGATGTGGTCGCTCAGCCCGTGCTGGTGGGCATCGTTCGCCCGACCATTCTCCTGCCGGCGGCTGCGCTTACCGGCTGGACGCCAGAGGAGCTCGAGATGGTGTTGCTGCACGAGCTGGCCCATGTTCGCCGATGGGACAACCTGGTGAACCTTTTGCAGCGGCTGGTCGAGTCGCTGCTGTTCTTCCACCCGGCCGTGTGGCTGATGAGCGGGCAGGTGCGCCGCGATCGCGAGGAGTGCTGCGATGCGCTCGTGGTTCGCTACACGCGGCGGCCAGAGGAATATGCGTCGCTGCTGGTCGCCATCGCCGCCGCGTTTCGCCCGGGACCGGCCCCACCTTTCGCGCTGGGCTCAGCGATGGCCGAACATCCGTTGGCCGGGCGTGTTCGACGAATTCTGAAATTGGAGGACGAACCCATGCGAATCTCACGTAACACCCTGATTATATCGGCCGCGTTGCTCGTTGGAGTCGTCGTAACCTTGGCTGGCCCCCTCGCAATCGGCAACGCCGAGAACGATCACTCGGCTGTGGCCGATGGCGCTGAAGACGCCGCCCAGACTGTCCCCGCTCATCCTTCCGACAACAGCACTGAAAGCCGCACACTATCGATACGAGTGTATCCTGTGGCTGACTTGAACTCCGTCCAGTTTCAGGACTGGATGAAATTAATCGCAAGCGACGCGGCGATCTCAGTGCGATGGTTTGACACGAACAAGTCGCTGGTCATAAGCGCGCCGCCCAACGCGCACGAGCAGATTAGCGAATTTCTTGAGAACGCTCGTGATCGTGCTCGTGCAGAGTCCGCCAAAGTGGAATTTCGGGAGCGCCTGTTTCCAACGAGTCCTCCAGTTCAGACGCCCGGACAGTGGTCGATGACCGTTGGCGACGGATCTTCCCACGCCGGCGCCGCCGCCACTGTTTCGGCGCCGAACTACCTCTACGACGGCAAGACATTCGCCCAGTGGCGATCGCTGTGGCAAACCGAGCTCAAGCCCGATGGGCGCGCCGAAGCCGTCGAGGCGCTGGCCGCCTTCGGCCACGCAGGCCACGGCCTCGAAGCCGCCGAAGCCATCCTCGATATTGCGGCCCAATACAATTCGCCCCAAAACCGTGCGAGCACGGGCGGGTCTACGGTGCAGTCATAGTCGGTCTAACAAGAAACTTTCCAGCGGACATCTGGATTCCGCTGCTGCACGAGCGATTTCTAAAGGATCCGGAAGGTTGGCAAGACCTGGCGCTGGCGATGGAGCACACTTCGCCAACCGGTAAGACCAAGTCAATCAAAAGTGAAATGCTGCTCGCCATTGCACATAACGCCAAAACGAATAAACGATATGCGGCGCTATTCATCTTGGTTGCCGCGGATCAAGGGTTATCGGACCCGGCTTTGCTGCGCACCTTTCGCGAGTTATTGACATCCGACGATCCGGAGATCGCCACGGCGGCAGTTCGTGCTTTGGATCGAGCTGATCGCTACCCGCCAGAAGTGATCGACGTACTGATGGCCGGACCCCCAGCCGTGCAAAAGAAGGCTCGTCAGCTGATCTACGAACATGGCGACCTCGCGGCTGTGACCGAGATCGGAGAGAAAGTCTTGGCGGCACTCTACAAATTGCATTCGGCCAATGCCTCAGCTAGCGAGGTCTTGTAAGCGATTCGTGCCGCGGCGGCCTTCGGCCCTCGCCTGGGCGCAGCCGAATCAAAGGTTGAGCCGTGGCTCAAGGACAATGATCCGAGCATTCAGGCCGCGGCAGCGGTCGCTCTGGATCGAATTACAGAGGGTCGGCGACCCGCTGGGATATTGATTAATGATGCATTGGAGGGCAAGACTATGCCTAAAAGTGCGATTGATAGGATGCTCGACAAGGAGAAAGCTGAAATATACGGAAGCCCATAATACGCCCGTGTGGGCAAATGCGCGGCGCCATGCTCGACCACACACGCCGGGCCCCGCTATACTGCCTCGCATGAGGATTCTGATCGGCGTGGATGAAGCCGGCTACGGGCCCAATCTGGGCCCGCTCGTGGTCGCGGCCACGGCTTGGCGTGTGGAGGATTTGCCGGCCGGCGTCGCCGCTTCGACTGGCGCAAAGTTGCCACGACAACGGACAAAGAGCCTCTTGGCCACGCGCACCGCATCGGCCGTGGCGCCGCGGCGGCCTGTCGATCACTTCGACCTCTACCGTCGTCTCGGTCGATCCGTCGCCCGCACGCCGCAAGACGGCACGCGGCGGGTGGCGATTGCGGATTCGAAGGCGCTGTACAAAAGCGGGCTGGGCGTGCGGCAGTTGGAGCGTGGGGTGTTAGCGGTGCTGGCGCTCATTCGCGGCAGCGAGACGCTGCCGGCTAACTCGATAGAAACTGTCGCGACGGCGCTGGAGTTGGTTTTGGCCACGCGCGCCGATCCAGACGGCCGGCGCGGCGAGTGTCCTTGGCACTTCGACGATAGGCAAGCGCTGCCGCTGGAAACCGCGCATGAAGAGTTGGAGCTATTGGTCGCCCTCCTGATCCGGGCCTGCGAGCGCAACGGCGTGCGTCCCATCTCGCTTCGCGCCCGGCTGGTATTTCCCTCCGAGTTCAACGCGCACGTGGAGCAATTCGGGAACAAGGGGTCGGCGCTGTCATATATCACGCTGGAGTTGATCCGCCGGTTGGTCGACGACTTGTCGGCGGCGGCGGACGCTGAGTCGATCGTGATTTATTTCGACAAACACGGGGGCCGCAATCGCTACGCCGCCCTTGTCCAGCACCATTTTCCCGACAGCTGGATTCACGCCACGCACGAGGGGCGCGCCGAGAGCCGCTATCAGTGGGATCACTGCGGCACTCGCATCGAAGCCTGCTTTCGCACCAACTGCGAGGAACTTCTGCCCACGGCGTTGGCGTCGATGACGGCCAAATACCACCGCGAGCTGGCCATGCGGGCGCTCAACGCCTTCTGGGCGGTGCGCGTGCCGGGATTGCGGGCCACCGCCGGCTATTTCGGCGACTCCCGGCGATTCAAGACGGAAATTGCGGCGGTGCAGCATCAACTCGGCATTGAGGATCGAGTTCTGTGGCGAAGTCGGTGAAAGTGGGCCAGTGGACAGTTTGGAAAATAAGATCAACGCCTGTTTGTGATATGCTCTGGTTTCACCCGAATCGCTACTCCTCCCTGGTCACTGCCCACTGCCCACTGCCCACTATGCTCCTCTACATCGCCCGACACGCCTGGGCTCACGAGCACGGCGATCCGCGTTGGCCGGACGATTCCAAGCGGCCGCTGGAAGCCGGCGGCGCTAAGCGGTATCGCCGCGTCGTTGAGCTGCTGGCCGAGCGAGGATTTGAGCCGGCCGTGATCGCCACCAGTCCTTATGTGCGATGTCGGCAGACGGCCGACATCGTGGCGGAGCACACGAAGGGTTCGCCGGAAATCGTCGAGCTGGCGGCGCTGGAGCCGGGGAGCGACTTCGAAGCGCTGGTCGAGTGGACGCGCAAGAACGCCGACGCCGGCTGCGTGTGCTGGGTCGGCCATTCGCCCGATGTGAACAAGCTGGCTGGGGCGCTTCTGGGCGACAACGGGGCCGATCTCCGCTTTGCCAAGGGCTCGGTCGCCGCCTTCCGCGTTGACGGCGAGGTGGGCTACGGCTGCGGCGAGTTGCACTGGCTCGTGACGGCGAAGATATTGGGCGAGTGAACCTTCGCCGCGCAAGGAAGCCCTCAATGCCTCGACATGGAAAGTTTGACTGCATCGTCATCGGCGGCGGGCACAACGGGCTGGTGTGCGCCGCCTACCTGGCCAAGGCGGGACGCCGCGTGTGCGTGCTGGAGCGCCGCCACGTCTTGGGCGGTTGTGCGAACACCGAGGAAGTCTGGCCCGGCTACCGCGTCTCCACGGCGGCGTACGTCATCAGCCTGTTTCAAACGCCGATCTTGCGCGAGTTGCGGCTCCGCGAGTACGGGCTGGAAATTCTGCCGCGCAATCCGTCGTCGTTCACGCCGCTGCCGGACGGCCGGAGTCTGACCCTGGGCCCCGACGCGGCGCTCGCGGAGCGGGAAATCGCCAAGTTCAGCGTCCGTGACTCGGTGGCGTATCCGCGCTACAACGCTTTTCTGGAGCGCGTCGCTCAGACGTTGGAACCCACGCTGGCCGAGTCGGCGCCCGATCCGCTGCCCTTGCCGAGCGCCTGGCGCCGCATCGGCCTGCGCAAGCGGCTGCGCGACGCCAGAAAACTGTGGGCGCTGCACTCGGCGATGAAACGGCTCGGCGCCGATCTGCCGGAGGCCGTTGAGCTGTTGACCGCCGCCGCTCGGCCGATTCTCGAACGGTGGTTCGAGACCGAAGTCCTGCGGGCGACGCTCGCCACCGACGCCATCATCGGCGCCTTCACCTCGCCCAGCTCGCAGGGCAGCGCCTACGTGCTCTTGCACCACGTGATGGGCGAAGCCGGCGGCGCCCGCGGCGTGTGGGGCTACGTGCGAGGCGGCATGGGCGGCCTGGCCGACGCGCTCGAGGGGGCGTGCCGCGACTTGGGCGTCGACGTGCGCCGCGAGTCGCCGGTGCACGCCATCCACACCGATCGTCACGGCGTCTGCGGCGTGGGCCTCGAGGACGGCACGCAACTCGAATCGCGCGTCGTCGCGTCCAGCGTCGACGCCCATCTCACCTTCGAGCGACTGCTTGATCCTGCTGTGCTGCCAGAGGATTTTCGCAAAGCGGTGGCGCGGATCGACTACGCCAGCGCGTCGGCCAAGATCAACCTCGCCCTGGCCGAGCCGCCGCAGTTCACCTGCGCGCCGGGCGCCGGCGTCCTGCCTCACCATCGCGGCACGATGCACATCGGGCCGACGCTCGACTACATCGAGCGGGCCTACGACGACGCCAAGTACGGCCAGCCGAGCCGCGACCCGGTGCTCGAGATGACGATGGCCACGAGCGTCGACGAAACGCTGGCGCCGCCGGGCAAGCATATCCTCTCGATTTTCGTGCAATACGCGCCGTACAAACTGGCCGAGGGGTCCTGGGACGACCGCAAGGACGCGTTCGCCGACCGGTGCGTCGAGGCGCTGGCCGAGTACGCGCCGAACGTCCCGAAGGCGGTTCTGCATCGGCAGGTGCTCAGCCCTCTGGACCTGGAACGCACGTTCGGCCTCACCGGCGGCAACATCATGCAGGGCGCGATGACGCCGCATCAGCTATTCGCCTTCCGCCCCGTGCCCGGCTGGGCGGACCATCGCACGCCCGTGCCGGGCCTGTACCTGTGCGGCGCGGCCAGCCACCCGGGCGGCGGCGTGATGGGCGCCTGCGGGAAAAACGCGGCCGTCGAGATGCTGCGCGATCATGCATGAGGCATCAATACCTCACACTCAGAGTCCAAGCGAGCCGGGTCGTCTCGACCCCGGCGCAAGAGCGCGAACTTGTCGCCCCTCACCGCCGCTCTTAGACTGAGATAGGTAGTTCACGCACGCCGGGGTCGAGACGACCCGGCTCGCTGCTGTTTTTTCCGAACTCGCGCCTCGAAACTCGCGCCCCGTAATGCCCTCCGAAGAAGAAATCTACCAGGATCACATCCTCGACCACTACGAGGACCCGTTTCATCGCGGGCATCTCCAGGAAGCTACGCACATCCACGAAGACAAGAATCCGCTGTGCGGCGACGTGGTGCGAATCGAACTGGCGATCGACGACGACGGCAAAATCCGCAACTTGTACTTCGACGGCGAGGGTTGCGTCATCAGCCAGGCGTCGGCGTCGATGCTGCTGGAAGAGATGCTGGGCAAAACCGTCGACGACGTGAAGAACTTCTCCGCCGCCGACATGCTCGCGCTCTACGGCCCGCGGCTGACGCCCAACCGGCAAAAGTGCTGCCTGCTGTCGTGGAAGGTCCTGCAAGAGGCGGTGCATTCGCCTGTCGGCGGAGAGGATGACCACCAAGACACAAAGGCACGAAGTAAGAAGAAAGAGTGATGCGCTGAACATGTTTCCGTCGCTGGCGTCCTTCTTTGTGTCTTCGTGCCGTGGTGGTTGATTGGATTACATGGCGACTGTCGCAACCATGCCCCTCGACCGGTCCGCTCTGCTGCCGGCCGCTCTGCGCCTCGATTTTCCGATTCTCACGGAGAATGTTCAGAACGACCATCCGCTGGTGTTCCTCGACAACGCCGCCAGCACCCAGCGGCCGCGGCAGGTGATCGACGCCATCAGCGGCGTGTACGAGCGGACCTACGCCAATGTGCACCGCGGCATCCACACGCTCAGCGAGCTCAGCACCGAGCAGTACGAAGCGGCCCGCGCGAAAGTGCAGCGGTTCATCAACGCCGCCAGCTTCAACGAGATCATCTTCACGCAGGGCACGACCGCGGGGATCAACCTGGTGGCCCGCAGTTGGGGCGACGCCAACTTGAAGCCGGGCGACGAGGTGCTCGTCACCGTCATGGAGCACCACTCCAATTTGGTGCCTTGGCAGCAGGCGGCCGAGCGCACCGGCGCCAAACTCCAGTACGTGCCGATCACCGACGACGGCCGGCTCGACATGAGTGCGTTTGATCGGCTACTGACGGAGCGGACGAAGCTGGTCGCCGTCGCCGCGGTGTCCAACACGCTGGGCACGATCAATCCAGTTGCGGAAATCACGCGGAAGGCTCACGCCGCCGGCGCAATGGTGTTGCTCGACGGCGCCCAGAGCGTGCCTCACCTGACGGTCGACGTGCGGGCGCTCGACTGCGACTTCCTGGCCTTCAGCGGTCACAAAATGCTCGGCCCCTCGGGCGTCGGAGTGCTTTACGGCAAAGAGCGACTGCTCGAGGCCATGCCCCCGTTCCTCGGCGGCGGCAGCATGATCAACGAGGTGCGGCTGGACCGCTTCACGCCCGCCGAGCTGCCCGCCAAGTTCGAAGCCGGCACGCCGCCCATCGTGCCCGCCATCGGCATGAGCGCCGCGATCGACTACCTCGAAGCCATCGGCATGGACCGCATCCACCGGCACGAACACGAGCTGGTGCGCTACGCTTACGCCGCGCTCGAGCAGGTCGAGGGCCTGCACATCCTCGGCCCGGCGCCCGAATATCGCGCCGGGCTGGTGAGCTTTGCCTTCGACCGCATCCACGCCCACGAGTTCGCCCAAGTGCTGAACGACCAGTTCGGCGTCGCCGTGCGGGCCGGCCACCATTGCACCCAGCCGCTGCACACGCTCTTGGGCATCACCGCTAGCACTCGGGCAAGTTTCTACCTGTACAACACGCCCGAAGAAGTCGACCGCCTGCTGGAAGGCATTGCCGAAGTGCAACGGATGTTCGCCCCGCAGAACCGCACCCGCAAACGGCGGAAGCCGGACGAGTGAGACTCGTCGCTGGCCGGCATTTCTTGTTACCCGCCCGTTACGCGAGAGGGCGGGAACTTTTCTTAGAATTGAAGCATCGAAGGCGTCGTGGACGCATTAATGCTCCGTTCGTCCTTCCCCTAGCCGGACGGCCACGCCGTCCGGGAACGTCTGGGGCGAACGCTTGGCCGACTCCCGGCGGGCGTGGCCCGCCGGCTAGCACAGACGTACTTTGTTGCGAACGCGAACAACTCATTCAATTCTTGAGAGGAGGACTGTCATGCGCGCTCGAGTTTTTTCGGCGATTGTGCTGGCGATTGGCGCCGCGGCGGGACTGGGCCACTCATGGGCAGATGATGCGCCGACCGTTGAAGCGGCCTCGCCTGCCGCAGACGCAACGCCAGCGGCCATCGATACGACCGAGGTGAAAACAACGCCGGTCAAGGCAGGACGAATTCCCGAATTCGTAACCAAGGGCGTGGGTTGGCTGATCGCCGCCCAGCACAACGACGGCGGGTGGGGCGCGGGCTCGCACGCTCACCAGGAGATTCGCGATCCGCAAGCCGTGTCCACCGATCCGGCCACCACGAGCTTCACGCTGCTGGCCCTGCTGAGGGCCGGGCACACGCCGGTCAAGGGCGAGTACCAAGCGCAAGTGCGTAAGGGTCTCGACTATCTCGTGACCTCGGTCGAGAAGCGCCGACCGAAGGGCAGTTGGTGACCGACGTCGAAGGCACGCAGCCGCAGACAAAACTCGGTCGTTACGTCGACACCGCCATGACGGCGCAATACTTGCGCGAGCTCTCGCGCTCTTGCCGAAGGACGACAAAATGTACGGCCGCGTCGACAAAGCGCTCGACAAGTGCCTGGCCAAGCTGCACGCGTCGCAGCAAAAGGACGGCAGTTGGGGCGAGGGCGGCGGTTGGGCGCCGGTCCTCCAGTCGTCGCTGTCGTGCTCCGCCCTCGAAATCGCCCTAGCCAGCGGCAAGACGGTGGACAAGAACGTGCTGGAGAAGGCGCGCAGATACCAAAAGGGGAACTTCGACGTGGCCAGCGGCCGGGCGTCCGGCGCCGCGGGGGCCGGCGTCGAGCTGTACGCCTTCGGCGGGGCCTTCCGCGCCAATGCGGCTGATGCATCGGAGGCGAAGCGGCTCGTGGACGACGCGAAGCGGCGCGGTGATCTGCCGGCTTCGGCGACCGTGTCGGAAGAAACGCTGCAAATTGCCGGCGCCAAGGAGCCGGCCGAGGCCCGCAAGCTCGCGGCCGCCGACCAGCAAAACACGGCCCAGATCGAGCGCCTCGGCGACGACCAGCTCCTGGCCGGCTTCGGCAACAACGGCGGCGAGGAATTCCTGAGCTACCTCATGACGAGCGAGACGATGCTCATCGCCGGCGGCGACAAGTTCAACCAGTGGCAGGACAAAATGCAGGGCCGACTGTCGAAGATTCAAAACGCCGACGGCTCCTGGAGCGGCCTGCACTGCATCACCAGCCCGGTGTTCTGCACCGCGGCCGTCGTCCAGTGCCTGACCGCGGACCAGGACGCCGAGTTCCTCACCGCGATGGCCAAGCGGTCGACCGCAAACGCGGACAAGGTGGCGTCAACGCCAATAGTCGATTCCAGCTCATCCAACTAGCCGGACCGCGGGCGCCACGTCCTCGTGGCCGATGGTCCGGGCGCCCCGGAGGCAAGTGTGCCTCCGGCTAGTTCGTACGAAGCGCCAGTCGCAGTGATTGATATGAGTTCTCAGATTATGAACCCTCAACGCCTGTCACGCCGCGAACTGCTGCTGACCGCCGCCGCCGCGGCCGTGACGGCGCCGGCGTGGGGCAAACCCCGCGCTGAAGGGAATCCCGGGGACGCCCGCCACGCCCTGCAAGCCGCAGCCGAGTACCTCTGGTCACAACAAGCCGACGACGGCGGCTGGCACAGCCCGCAGTACGGTCTGATGCGCTCCGGCCAGGCGCTCACGCCGTTTGTGCTCGACGGACTGCTGACGGCGCCCGAGTCGATCGCGCCGCGGCCGGAGGGGGGCGTCAACCGGGCGCTGGAGTTCATTCGCCGGCGCCTCGACAAGAACGGATCGCTGGGCCACGCCGACCCGGACTTCGCGGAGTACCCGGTTTACAGTACGGCGTATGCCCTCCAATGGCGCTGGCCGTCGAACCGCAGCGGCCGCGCGAGATGAAAATCGTCGAAATGACGCGGTTTCTCGCCGCAGCTCAGTTCCAGGAAGCCAATGGCTTCGACCGCAAGTCGCCGGCCTACGGCGGTTGGGGCTTCGACGCACCACGCGCCGCCGGCGTACCGGGACACATGGATCTGGCCCACACCCGCCGGGCGCTCGAGGCGCTGGCGGCCTTCGGCAAGTGGAGCCCTTACGACGTGCCGATCTTTGCGCGGCGACCGATGCTCGATCGTGCGACGGCGTTTCTGGCGGTCGTGCAGAAGCAAGCCGACGCGCCCGACGGAGGCTTCTACTTCTCGCCCGTGGTCGAAACCGCCAACAAGGCCGGCAAGACCGAGGACGCCGCGGCCACATGGCGCGAGCTACGCCACAGCGACGTGCGACGGCGTGCTCGCCCTGCTCGCCGCTGGCGCAGCGCACGATGACCAGCGCGTTGTGGCGGCCACGAATTGGCTTAAGGCGCACGACAACGTCGACTATCCGCAAGGCGTGCTGAAGGACCCCGTGCGCCCTGGGGCGAGGCGATCCGCTTCTACCACTACGCCGTGCGGGCCGAGGCCTATCGCGCTCTGGATTTCCCCGCCTCCGGGCGAGCCAAGCTGGCCGACGCCGTCGCCCGGCGCCAACGCCCTGACGGCAGGTTCATCAACACGGCCAGCACGCTGATGAAGGAAGACTGCCCCGTGATGTGCACCGGCCTGGCCGTCGTAGCGCTGGCCCACACGTTAATGTAGCAGGCACACTCCGTGTACCGTGCGCTTCCGCGGCGATGGGTCATCAATCAATGCGCACCTATGGCACACGGAGTGTGCCTGCTACTGAGGCCGGTCCGCGTGTCCCAAATCCTTCTGCGGCGCCACGCGGTCGCGCACCAGTTGCTTCAGCTCCTTGACGTCGGGAAATCCCGCGCGGTCGGCCCGGTCCCAGACGAGCTCGCCGTCGACGCGGATCTGAAACACGCCGCCCGTCCCCGGCGCCAGGGCGACCTCGCCCAGCTCGTCGGCAAACGTCGAGAGCAGTTCCTGGGCCATCCACGCGGCCCGCAACAGCCAGCGGCATTGCGTGCAGTAGGTGATCTCAACTCGCGGCGTGCGGGACATGGCCGCCATTGTACCGGCGGCGGCCGGCAGTGTGTTATATTGGGACCGCGTCTGACCTACGGAGACCTTCTCATGCGTCTGCCCAGTCCCTTTCCCTATCCCGACCGGCGCCCTGCCTACGATCAGCGAGCGCCGATGTTTCGCACCGGCCGCCGCCAGGCCGCCGGCGGACCGACGAGCGCCTTCAAGATGCGGTTGATCCTGGCGCTGGTCATCGCGCTGTTCGCCGTCATCAGTTACTACGGCAAACCGGGCGACGTCAACGAGGTGACCGGCGAGACCCAGCGGGTCGCCCTCGCCGACGAAGCCGACGAAGTGCAGCTTGGCTTGCAGGCGGCGCCGGAAATGGTCGGCATGCACGGCGGGCCGTCGCGCAATTTCCAAGAGCAGCAGCACGTCGAAAAGGTGGGCGAAACTCTCCTCAGCGCGCTCGACAAAAAGCTCGCCGCCGATAACCATCATAACCCCTATCGCGACGTGTTTCAGTTCACGCTGCTGTCCGATCCCGAAACGGTCAACGCCTTTGCTCTGCCCGGAGGACTGGTGTTCATAACCGAGGGACTTTACGACAAGCTCGAAACCGAGGGCCAGCTCGCCGGCGTGCTGGGGCACGAAGTGGGGCACGTGCTGGAGCGCCACGGCAATCAACAAATGGCCAAACAAGGCCTGCTCCAGGGACTGGCGGGCGCCGCGGGCGTGCTCGGCGGCGACGTCAGCAGTGCGCGGATGGCTCAAATGGTCGGCGCCGTCGTTGGCATGAAGTACGGCCGCCAGCACGAGCTCGAAAGCGACGTATGGGGCGTGCGACTCACGACGCTGGCCGGCTACGATCCCCACGCGATGGTCGGCCTGATGAAGGTGCTCGAAGCCGCGGGCGGCGGCGGCAATCAGCCCGAGTTCTTCAGCACGCACCCGAATCCCGGAAACCGCATCCAGCACATCGAAGCGGCGATTGCCGATCAGTTTCCCAACGGCCTGCCGCCGAATCTGAAGAAGTGACCGTGTAAGTCACTCCGAGGTCCGCCGAGGAGTCCGCGCGGATTCAAAAAGCGGATCTGAGAATGGCAAAGCCTGCCGACTCACCGCTGACGATCGTCTCCGGCGGACAAACGGGCGCTGACCGCGCGGCGCTCGACTTCGCGATCCGTTCGGGGCTTGATCACGATGGCTGGTGCCCTCTGGGCCGACTGGCCGAAGACGGCCCGCTGCCGCCGCAGTATCGCCTGCGGGAAACGCCCTCGGCCCGCTACGCCGAACGCACCGAGTGGAATGTTCGCGATAGCGACGCGACCGTTGCCTTTACCTTGACAGCCGCGCTCGCGGGCGGAACCAAGCTGACCACCGAGCTTGCCGCCGGCATGGGCAAACCGCTGCTCCATCTGTGCGCCGAGACGACTGGCCCGCTGGAAGCCGCCGTAATCCTGCGGCAGTTTATCGGCGAGCACAAAATCACCCGCCTCAACGTGGCCGGCCCTCGGGCGTCGCAGGAACCTGCAATTGACGCGTATGTAAATGCAGTTCTAACCGCGGCGCTCGGCGACAATTTGAGTACGGATCTCTCGCAAAGGCGCTAAGTCGCGAAGGAAGAACGCAAAGAGGGCGAAAGGCACGAGCGTATTTCTATTCTTTACGGTATTTCTTTGCGCCTCGCGCCTTTGCGTGCGACTCTTCACCGACTTAACACTAAAACAGATTCAACTGTCCCCCCGGCACGCGCGGCGGGCGGAAGGCTTCGCGGTTCAGTGGCGGCAGGTCGGAGTCGAGGCCATATTTCTTGGCGAAGACCGCAAATGTCTGCCCGATCTGCTCGGCGATCGCGCCTTGGCCCCGCTGGCGGTCGCTCCACTTCGAGGAGTTCATCGCGCCGCCGCGGGTCGACCGGATGAACGTTTCCACGCGCGACGCCCGGTTGGGCTGCCGGCGGTGCAACCAGTCGAGGAACACCTCGCGCACTGTGGTCGGCAGTCGCAAGAGAACATAGCCCGCCTTCACGGCGCCGGCCTCGCGAGCGGCGGCGAGGATGGCGGGAATCTCGCTGTCGTTGAGCCCAGGAATCACCGGCCCAATCATCACATGGGCTTCCACGCCGGCGGCCGACAGCTCGGCAATGGCCCGTAGCCGCGCCGCCGGGCTGCTCGTGCGCGGTTCCATCACGCGGGCTAGCGATTGGTCGAGCGTGGTCACGCTTAGCGAAGCCCGCACCGCCCGGTGCGCCGCCAACTGGGAAAGCAAGTCGATGTCGCGAGTCACAAGCGCGTTCTTGGTGATCATGCCGATCGGCTGCCGGCACTCGACGGCCACTTCCAAGCAGCCGCGCGTGAGCCGCAGTTCGCGCTCGATCGGCTGGTAGCAGTCGGTGACGCCGGAAAACACAATCACTTCGCCGGACCAGCGCGGGCGAGCAAGAAACTCGCGGAACAGCTCCGGAGCGCGGTGCTTGACTAGAATCTTGGTCTCGAAGTCGATCCCCGCGCTCATCCCGAGGTACTCGTGCCCGGGCCGGGCGTAGCAGTAGCTGCAACCGTGGGCGCAACCCCGATAGGGGTTTACGCTGTAATTGAAGCCCACGTCCGGGCTGTCGTTCGTGGCGACGATCGACTGCGACTCGTCGGCCAGATACTGAGTCGGCGGACGCTCGAGCGAGTCGAGGTAGTCTTCGTCGTCGGCCACCTGTTCCAGGTCGTCCACTCGCTGCGTAGAGAGATACGGATTGTCCGGCTGCACCGCGGATCCGCGGCCGCGGGTCGTTGGGCGTTGGCGGAGGGAGTCCATCGAAATGCTCGTGAGATTAAGGCCGGGGGTGCAGATTATAGTGTACATGTGAGCATTATCTCGGGCAACTAATTGGCCGAACCGGCAGGGAATCGTCGCCATTGCCCTGGCCAGCGACGGGGTCCCCGCAATACGATTTGCATCTAGTGCTGGCATTCTGGTGAGCGAGCGTTAGCGTGCTGAAAATCCTGCTACTGGTGTTCGTTCTCCTGCCGATCATCGAGCTGACGTTGATCTTCAAGCTCGGCGCCTGGATCGGCTGGATCCCCACGTTGGCCTTGATGTTCGGCGCCGGCCTGGCGGGAGCGGCGATCGCGCGGGTCCAGGGATGGCGGGCGGCCTTGCAGATGCGCCAGCAACTGGCGCATGGCGTCCTGCCGGCGGCGTCGCTCCTCGACGGACTGCTAATTGCCGTCGCGGGGGCCCTGTTGATTCTGCCCGGCATCGTTTCCGACGTGGCGGGCATCGTCCTGCTGATTCCCGCCACCCGCGCCGCCGTGCGCCGCGGCCTCGTGCGCTGGCTACAGACTCATTTCCGCATCGAGCACGTCGGCAGTCAGCCCGATGGATCCGCAGACCGACCGCGCGGCGATCAGATCATCGACGCCCGTGTGATTGAGACGCATGTAGTCGACTGAACAAGGCCATTAAGTTCATCGGTCTATTGGGCAGATGTTTCGTCGCTTGATTGTTCGACGATGACGCCAGAAAGATCTGAAATAAAGGAGTCGTTGCCCCAGTTGGGGGCCTGCGGCGGCATCCCTCCGCGAATCTCGTATTCCAACCACCCCAAATTGACGTATCGGAACTGTCCTAATTCGTACCCTCGAAACTCCCAGACTTCGCCGGCGACTGGTTGCTTTTTCTTCCATTTAATCCAGCTCAAGTTCGAGTCTCCGAGCAACTTCACGTCTACCAAGTCCTCCGGGAACTCCACCGGCTCCGCCAGTTCTGTTCCATCAACGTGCGTGACCAGAAAATGCAGTCCGTTAGGCTTCGTGACTTCCGACGGCTCTCGCCATTCGCCTTTGACCTTTAACCTCTCCCCCATCGGCTTGCCGAGTCGCCCGATGATCCGCACTTTCTTGCCAATATCCTGGGCGCGCACCTGAAGCGCAGCATCAGCCGCTGCCGATTTGAAGTCCGGTTTTGACGCTGGTGCGTTAATCGGCGCCCCCGGCCGCGGCGGCATGGGGTCGCCGCCCTCCAGCAGGAATCGCTTGGCGATCCACGCCATCGCGATCAAGAGCGCCGCGACCACGATTGCTCTAGTGATCGTCGCCTTTGTCGAGGATGACGTGTTCATACCTCGATGTTTACAAGACCGACTTCAGCGCCTTGAGCGCCGCGTCGTAGTCGGGTTCGCTCGCGACTTCGGGAACGTATTGCGTGTAGACCACCTTGCCGTTGGCGTCGAGGACGAATATGGCGCGAGAGAGAATCTTCAGCTCCTCAATGAGCGTGCCGTAATCTTTGCCGAAGGCCCGGTCCTGGTAGTCGCTCGCCGTGCGCAGATTCTTAATCCCCTCGGCGCCGCAGAAGCGATTCTGGGCGAACGGCAGATCGACGCTGACGGTGACCGCGTTGATCTTGTCGCCCAGCTCGCCCAGCTTCGTGTTAAAGGTCTTGGTCTGCGTGGCGCACACCGGCGTGTCGAGCGACGGCACCACGCTCAACAGCGTGGGCTTGCCCTTGAGGTCGGCCAGCTTCAACTCCTTAAGGCCGCCGTCGAAATAGTGAAGCTTGAAGTCGGGGGCCTGCTGACCGACTTTCACTTCATTGCCGGCCAAGGTGAGCGGGTTGCCTTTGAACGTGACGGCGCCGGAACGAGCCATGATGCACGACCTTTCGCTGCGAAGTGGTGGGGTCCAGGCGGCCGCGAGAGCCGCAAAATAGACGAAAATTCAGCCCTCCAGTATCGGCTTTTGGCGAGGGCCTGCAAGGGTGGCGCGCCAACCGCGGCGTCCGCGCTCCGCTGCCGCGTCGCGGCTAACGGCTGGCGTGAGGAGTAAGTTACGAGCCCACGGCGCGGCGGTAACTGTAGTCGAACAGCAGCTCCCACTCCACCTGCTGCACGCGACGGTAGAAATCGGCCTCGGCGCCGACGGTGCGCACGGCGTTCTGACAGGCGTCGACCATCGCAAAGGGATCGTAACGACCGCCGACCAACAGCCGGCGGGCCCACTCGACCGTCGCGGCCGCTGCCGCCAGTGGAGCGACGTGCTCGTCCAGCGCCGCCAGTGTCTCGTGGGCGCCCACGCGGCGGAACCAGTATTTGGAGTTAGAGTAGTCGCCCTCGCGACGGTGCATCACGCCGTGCCAGAATGCGCCCGTCGGCGTTTCGACGTTCTGGCTGATCGCGTGCGACTCATCGAGAAAGTCGTGCACTAACCAAACGCCTGCAATGGTGCAGGCCGCCATCTCGCGATCCGCCACGGGCGATTGGGCAAAAGCCGCGTCGACCGTGGCCAGTTGCAGAGCGCGGCGCAACGGCTCGTCGGCACTTCCGGCGTCGAGCGCCCGGCAGCGATCCCCGCTCACCAACGGTGCCAACACCGGACCGTAATCGGCAGGTTGAAAATCGGACATCGCATATCCGCGCACCGCACTTGCCGGTAACGCAGCGCATCGACATGAGTCGCGTGGACAAAGGTCATTTAGCCCCCGGTCAATGACCGGGGGGCTAAGTGCCGGGCGGCGCAAAAGAACTGAGCGGCTCGCCGAATTATACCGCCGCACGGCGACCCACGTTACGCGCCGCACCACGCCGTCCCCGCCGCGGCGGTTGGCCACGCGAGATTGGGGCTTGCTAGTCGTGCTTCGTTCCGACTGCTTCGACGACTTTGACGACACCGGCTGGGCTTCAGCCACCTGCACTTTTTCTTCATGCGGCGAGTCGTCCACTCGCTTGCCCTCTGGCTTGCCCAGCGCGCGGTTCATCGCCGAGAGGTTGTGCCGCGGCACTTCCAGCGCGTCGGCCGCCAGCAGATTTTCGGCAACGCCCTGTTCGACCAGCTCGGCGCCTGCCTTGGTGAGCTCGTAGGCCCGGTCCTTCTGGCCGGTCTGCCAGTACGATACGCCCATGCTCACCAGAGCGTCGCCGTGCTGTTTGGGGCTGGCAAAGTCCGTGACGGGAACCGGCCGCAGGAGGATGTCGGCGGCGCGATCGTACCACTCGCATGCCATGTCGTGATCCTGTCCGTGCACCGCGTGGACGGCGCCGATCTGGAAATACAAACGGCCCAGCACGTAATTCGTGTCCGGCACTTCGGCACGCGCCTCGGCCAGCGGCGCCAGCGTGCTTTCGGCCAGGGCGCCGTACTTTAGCGCCTCGGCCGCGTGCCCGCGGCGGTGCTGGATTTCGGTGGCGTAGTAATACGCCAGGCCGAGCTGCCAGTCGATTTCGTCGCGCGCCACCGGGTCGATCACGTTGGTTTCCAGAGTCCTGACGGTCTCTTCGGCCTCGGCAATCCACAGCGCGGGATCGATGGGCGGCTCCAATCGGGCGCCGGCGCTCAGCGCGCTGACGGCCACCTGCAACCGCAGCGACACGTCGGCTTGGCCGCTGGTAATCATTTCCTCAGCCAGCCCCGAGGCTCGGCTGATCCAATCGGCAACCGCCTGATCCTTGTCCTTCCAGTTGCCGGCCGCAATCCGCTCCGCCACGGCCAGATGGGCTTCCACCAACAACTGGTTCGCCGCCGCGGACACGGCCGGATCATCGCCGCCGACCAGCTTGTCGGCCAGCTCGATGGCCTTGTTGTGCAACGGAACTGAGCGCGTCTGCACATCGGTCGACCCCAATCCGGCCAGCAAACCCAACTGCTCGAGGGCTCTGGCGCGCACCAGTTGCGAGGCGTGATCGCTCTCGATCACCTGGCGCGTTTCACGCACGGCGTCGTCGTAGCGCGCTCGGTATTTCAGACACTTGGCCCACGTCAGGCGAATCTCGTCGTTGCGCGGTTCCAATTCGACGGCGGCGGCAGCCAGCTTTTCGGCGGCTACGGCCTGACCGGCGGCGAGTTTGAGCATCGCCAGCTTCGCCCGCACCGCGGCGACCGTGGGATCGAACTGCAGCGAAGTCTCCAGGTCGGCGATTTGATGCGAATAACTGCACGAGGCGCTGTTCTCGGCACGGAGCGCGAACGACGCGGCGTCGATCTTGCCGATCACGATTTCGTACACCGCGTCATCGTCAGGCGTCTCCAGCGCCGTCTCGCCGTCAGCAGCCGCCTCGCCGTCGATCGGCGCGTCGCCGTCGGTAGCGGTCGCCGCCGCGAGCGACGATCGCTGGTTGAATGTGACGCCCCGCTCCGGGAACACCATGGAGGTCGTGGCCCCGGCATCGTCGACGACCACTGCCGGCCGCACGCCGGCCAGGCCCAGTCGGTCAATGAGTTCCGCGGCGCCGACCGGTTCAAACAACTGCACGCGGACGGCCTTCACCAGCTCGCCGTCGAAGGTGACGACGATCGAGGGAAAATCTTTCAGCTCATAGGTGAGCGTGGCGCCGCCGGGGGTTTTGGCCGCCGGTTCGCCCCATTTGAGCAGCACTTGGGCACGCGTCGCCTCGCCCGGCACGATGCCGTTGAAGTTCGCTGGCTCGAAGACCGTCGGGGCCACGGCTTGAGCGGGCCGGTGCGGGATGTAATCCTCGTCGTCGACGCATATGTCGTCGGTGGCCGGCCGGTCTTCCGCGCCGGGAGTCGCCGGGGCGTAGCCGGGCTTGGCGTCCGCCGGCGCATCGGCCAGCGTCGGCTCCGGCGGAGCGGTCGCGTCGGCGGGCGGATCGGCTAGCTCGGGCTCGTGATCGGACACATTGGCGATTGGCTCGAGCCGGTCGTCGTCGGATTGCTCCTCCGCAATGGCGACGGAGGAATCCGCCGACGCCTCTGTCGCTTTCTCCACGACGATGGATTTTTCGTTGGGCCGCGCGGGGCAGTCGGGGCTGTTCGCCGGGGCGGCTGCCGAGGCTTGCGCCGCATCCTGGGCCGGCGTTTCGGCGGCCCGCAGCGCCGCGGGCGCCACGATCAGGCTTCCCAGCATCGTAGCGAGCAGTCCCTGCGCAGCGGCGGCGCAGGTCATCGTGAGTCCCCCCTGACATCGTCTCATCCTCCGTGCGCGCGGGCGCGCTGCCCTGGGTAGCCAACAGCGTCGCGCGTCCAATCTCGCGCAGCGCCGAGTGATCATTAGTCGGTTATCGGCCCTAGCGGTTGTGCCGCCCGCACAAAATGTGCCGCGTGCGCGCAAAAAACCGTCGAGGTAATCGGCGCCAGCAAAAGCGCACCAGCTAATCGCCCGACAGCAATCGGTCGAGCTGCCTCGCTGCGTCGGCAAGCGAGAGGTCCAGCGCCGCCAGCGCGTCTGCTAGCAAGTCGATCTGGCGGCGTGTAAAGGCCACGGGCTGCCCTGGCGCCGGCGGCTGCGGCACGAGTCGCCGCGAGATGGCCGCGAGCACGGCGTCGAGGCCCTCGCCGGTGAGTGCGGACGCGGGGAGGAAGGCTGGAGGCTGGAGGCTGGAGACTGGAGGGGAAGTGAACTCGCGCCTGTCCGCCGGCAGCAGGTCGATCTTGTTGACGGCGACCAGCGATTCGATCGTCGCGCCAAGCGAGGGGGTTTCATCGGCGAGTTGTTGACGGGCGACCGCCACAGGATCGGCTGACGCGCGCGGACCCAGCATCGTCGCGTCGAGCATCCAAATAACCACGTCCGCGCGGGCCAGAGTCTCTCGGCGCGAGACACGCCTTCAGCTTCCAATGGATCGGCCGCCGTGCGGAGGCCGGCGGCGTCGGTCAGGCGCACCGGCCAGCCGTCGACGGCCGTCTCGGCCGCGAGCACGTCGCGCGTGGTGCCGGGCTGGTCGAAGACGATCGCCCGCTGGTAGCCCACCAGCGCGTTGATGAGGCTGCTCTTGCCCACATTGGGCCGCCCGGCAATCGCCACTTGCCACGGCGCGGTCAAATGAAGGCCGACTCGGGCGCTTGCAAGCAAGCTGCCGAGCCGCCCGCGCACTGTCTCGACTCGACCCTCGGCCAATTCCCGTCGCGTAGCCTCGACTTCCGCCTGGAGAGCGCCCGGCGCTGGTCTAGCACGATGGCGGCCGTGCGGCGAGTCGTCGCCGCGGTCAGCGCAATTTCCGCCTCAGCTTCCAGGATGTCGCCGGCGCTGTACCGTAGCGAATCCTGCCACGCCTCAACTCGGCAGCCCTTGGCAGCAAGTGCGTCGAGTATCCGCTGAGGCGCGGCGACGCCGCCGTGACAGTGAACCTCGAGCCGCCAGGGATCGCAGCGGCACACGATCACCTCTTCGCGCTGCCCCTCGCCGCTGTGCCAGTGACCAAAGGCTACGCGGCCGATCGGCTGCTCGGCGATAGGCCGGCCGTTGGCGGCGCGAAAGTGGGCGTCGACCGCCGCAATTGCCGCCGGACCCTCGGCCGCCACCACCGCCACGGCGCCACGACCCCGCGGCGTCAGCACGCTGGCCCGACTAGCGCGGGAGTCGTCGCTCATGGCGCCGGCAGCCCCTGGGCAACCACGCAAATACCCGCCAGCACCAGGTGCGGCACATGCCGGGCCGGCTGATCGCCCAGCGTCACCAGCCGCGCGAAGTGCTGGGCGCCCCCGCCGGTCAGAAACAGCTCCGGATTTTGGCCGGCTTGCCCCGCCATGCGGTCGACGAGCTCGCGAATCGCCCCCAGCCCGCCCCAAAAGGCGCCGGCGGCCATGGCCTCGATAGTGCTCTTGCCCACCGCCGGCGGCGAGCCGCTCAGTTCGTCTGGCGTCAACAAAGGCAGTGAAGCGGTGGCGTCGTGCAGCGCGCGGAGCGCCGTGCCCGGACCGGGTAGAATGGCGCCGCCTTCAAAGGCGCCGTCGGAGGCAATCAGGTTGACCGTGACGGCCGTCCCCATGTCGACTGAGATCGCCGGCAGCGAAGGCGTCCGCAGGCAGTTAACGGCGACGGTCCCCAACAGCCGGTCGACGCCGACGCGGTCGGGCGTCGTCGTCCGTACCTCAAGCGGCATCTGCTGGCATGTGAGCGCCGCCAGTCGCGACCAGCGATGCCGGGCGAGCCGCTCGCTCAGCTCGCGTCCCGCGCGCTCATGCACCGACGCGACCAGACATTGCACGTCGCCCGTGGTCGGTATCTCCTGCAACCACTCGTCCAGGCCCCCCAGCCACGAACTCGACGCCTGGCGGGCATGCTCCAGCCGCAGCATGGACTCGGGCGTCGGCAATCGCGGCGGACCAATCGCCAGGCCACTGAGCGCCGGCTTGACGTCGCAGGCGCCTGCCCTGGGGAACCAACCAAGCTTCGCGCTCGTCGAGCCGACGTCGACTGCCAGAACACTATAGTTTCGGGACTCGGCCATGAGACATGGGAGCGGCGTCGCTAAGCGCGTTGGGCCTCGGCCGTGCGGGCTTGTTCCAGTATCTGATACGTCCGCGTCATGAGCGCGTTAAGCCCCTGACCGGTCACCGAAGAAAACAGCAACACTTCGCCCTCGGTTTCATCAGCCAGCCGCTGGCGGACCTCCTCGGCGCCGGGCAGCTCGCCCTTGCTCACCGCGACCAGCTCCGGCCGGTCGGCCAGGTGGATGTCGTATTCTCGCAGCTCGTTGCGGATTGCGCGGTAGTTTTCCACCGGATCGCTGCCGTCCATCGGCGTGGGCTCGACCAGGTGGATCAGCACCCTCGTGCGTTCCACGTGGCGCAAGAATTCGTGCCCCAGGCCGGCGCCGGCGTGGGCGCCTTCGATCAGGCCCGGGATATCGGCCATCACCAGCGTGCGATCGAGGTCGATTTGCACGATGCCCAGGTTGGGAATTTTGGTCGTAAACGGGTAATCGGCGATCTCCGGCCGGGCGCGGGACACGCGGCTCAACAGCGTGCTCTTGCCGGCGTTGGGTTTGCCCAACAGGCCGACGTCGGCAATCACCTTGAGCTCGAAGGTGATGCGTCGGCGCTCGGCGGCGCCGCCGGCGGTGTGCTCGCGCGGAGCCTGATTGGTGGAGCTCTTGAACCGCATGTTGCCCTTGCCGCCGGCGCCGCCCTTGGCCACGCACACCTGGGCGCCCGGCTCGGCGAGGTCCTTCAGCACGTAGTCGCCGTCGGCGTCGATGATCACGGTGCCAGGCGGAACGCGAATGATCATGTCCTCGGCGCTGGCGCCGTGGCACTGCGAACCGGTGCCGTGGCCGCCGCGCTCGGCGCGCCAGTGCTTGCGATGGATCAGCGCGGCCAGGCTATCGACGCCCGCCTCGGCCACGACAAAGATGCTGCCACCGTCGCCGCCGTCGCCGCCGTCGGGCCCGCCGCGAGGCACGAATTTCTCACGCCGAAAGCTCACGCACCCGTCGCCCCCGCGGCCGGCTTCCACTTCGATGGTGACGCGATCGACGAACATGAGGGGGAATGTGAAATGTGCGGTGTAAGATATTTGATGTCAGAGGTCAGAAGCGTTCCGTTCCGAGATCATCAATCACACATCACACATCAAAGATTCCCAAAAAAAAGGATGCACCACACGGCGCATCCCTGGCAATGTTTCGAGCAACTGTCGGCGCCGTGCGGCGCTAGTTCTTCGACGCTTCGGGCAGCACGTTGATCCGCCGGCCTTCCTGGTCGAAGTGCACCTTGCCGTCGACCAGCGCAAACAGCGTATAGTCGCGCCCCTGCCCCACGCCCTTGCCGGGGCGGAACTTCGAGCCGAGCTGGCGCACCAGGATGTTGCCCGCGACGACGCCCTCGCCGCCGAACCGCTTCACGCCGCGCCGCTGGCCGTTGGAGTCGCGACCGTTGCGGCTGGAGCCTTGACCTTTTTTATGCGCCATGGAAAGACCTCAGGCATCAGACCTCGGGCTTCAGCGAGAATTGCTGCCGCAAGCCTGAAGCCTGGGGCCTGACGCCTGAAGCCTACTGCGTCGAGTCCCGGATTTTACCGGTAAACCCACTGGTAGGCAACGCCTTCGCCGGACCCATAAAGATCGCCCCGCCCGGGGGCGGCGCCGTAGCGGACTTCCCGCTCGTCTTCCTCAATCTCGTCGCCGGGACGCCAGAAATTAAGCTGCAGCTTTTTCCGCGTGAACAGCCGTCCCGCGCCCGGCGGATCGCCTAGCTTGTACGCCCCCGCCGGATCGTCCCAGCGGAAGGCGTTGGTGAGCCCGCCGACGTAGATCGAAAAGAAGTCGATCTGCGGATCAAGATCCTCCCACATGGCCACGCCCCACTCGCCGCGCTGGACGCGACCGGTTTCCACGCGGAGATCCTGGCGGGCCATTTCAACGCTCGTCAGCAGGCGGCCCTGCGACAACTCGCGGCGGCGGATCGGCTCGATCGCCGCGGGGATCATCCGATCAAGATACGCTTTGCCCAGCGGCTGGCCGGCATCGGTACGGTCCTGGCTCGCCAGCACAAACTCCGGCAGAAACCGCACCGGCTCCGTGCCCTCTTCGGCCGTGACGAACGAGCCGTCCGGCTTCACTTCGGCCGTGAGACCGGCGCCCGTGTTGCGCACGCGGTAGACAATGTACCAAATCTGCTTCCGCTGGGCGCGACCCGTCGGCAGCGGCACGTCGACCTCGATTATCCGCAACGGCTTGAAGGCCAGCTCCAGACACCACACGTCCTGGACGAAGGCGGCGTTGTGCGCCATTTCGTAGAGCGTGCGATTGGTGGGCGCCGGGGTGGCTGCCTCCGACATGAACCACTTGGACGGCGTCCATTTGAGCTTCGGGTTCGACGTAATCTCGACAATGTCATGCAGGCTGATCGCGTCGGCCCGGTCGACCGTCGGCGGAATGGTCGTGAGAATACCCGGCGCGAATTGCGGTTCACCCACCGCCGCTTGCTGGGCGCGCACCGCGGACGGCGCCATCAGCGCCACACACGCGACCGCTGCGGCAAGCGTTCGTCGCCCGCGCATGAAATCTCTTGGGTGATTCACAGAGTTGCTGTCGGGCAAATCGAGAGGAAGATCGCCGTCGACGCTCGGCCGATCGTCGGCTCTGGGCAGGAACGCGGCGTAGTATGGCTCCATGCATTATAGGTAGACGCACTACGGCTCGCAAATTCTGCCCCTTGGTATGCGCCTGGGGCAAAACGGGCCAAACTGCCGGATAATCCGCATAATCCCAACAGCGCCAAAGCCCCACGCGCTGCGGCGCCAGGCGCCGAGCACGCGGGGCTTGGCGGTGTGTTGCTGATTGAGCGCGAGCGCGTCGTTCAGGTCGACTGGTCGGACGCAGCGGGTTCGTCCGCCGGCGGGCGCTGCGGCGCACTGGCGCCGTCATCGTCGCGAGGTCGCGGCGGGCGATCGCCCCGGTCGCGCCGCGGGCGACGCGGGCCTTCGTCCCCATCGCGCGGTCCGTCCGGAGGACCGTCGGGTCCACCAGGTCCGCGACCGAACCGCGGGCCCTCGCCAGGACCGCGCGGCGGCCCCGGCGGATGCGGCGGCCGCATCTTCGCCGCCAGTTTCTCAAACTCTTCGAGGCTCAACTGCTGATCGTTGTTCGCGTCGAACTCCTTGAACAACTTCGCCGGCTTGGGCGGCGGGGGCGGCGGTCCGGGAGGACCCTCGGGGCCATCGCCACGGGGACCTTCGGGGCCGCGACCTGGACCGAAGCGTCCGCCGCGGCCAGGTCCATGGCCGCGCGGCCCTCGACCTTCAGGGCCGCGTCCTTCCGGCCCACGTCCTTCCGGACCGCGATTGCCAAACCAGCGTGGCGGTCCGCCCTCGGGCCGGCGCGGGGGGCCAATGTCGCCGGGGCCGTCGGACGGGGGGCCGCCAAATCCTGGACCGCCTTCCTCGACGCCGGGCCCTTCCGACGGGGGCCCGCCGGGCCGCCATCGGCGCGGTCCTGGACCGCGATCGGGGCGCGCACCGCGCAGGTCGCCCATGACCTCGCGCAATGCGCGGACGAAGTCCCGCGCCTTGCCGCGCTCATCGTCGTTGAGCTTGCCGTCGGAGTCGGCGTCGAATTGAGCCAGCGCGGCCTTCTGCGCTTCCTCGCTCGGCGGCGCTCCGCCCGCCGGCGGGCTCTCGGGTTTTTCCTGAGCGCTCGAAAACGCCGACAGCGCGCCTGTCAACACAATGGCCACGGCATATTTTACAGAACGCATGTTGTGCCTCGCCTTCCAATTAGAGGTGAGTCGTAACGACAGCCGATTTTGCGCGGCGGGCGACCCACAACGCCCCCGCGCGACCGGCCAATCTCCTGCTCCTGGAAGATTCAACTCCGCGCCTTGGCCCAGGTTTCGCCTGCAGGGCGGCAATTCGTCAAACTTCGCCGGAGAACTGCCACTGGAGCCGGCAGGGCCGGGCCGCGTCGACGAGCTCTTGGCTGCTTGCGTACCGCTTGGCCGGCACAACCCGACCTTCGGCCGCGACGGCGATGCTGGCGAGGTCGAACCGCCACGGCGTGGCGCTGGCGCGACCTGGCTGCCGTGCCCCCTGAAGTTGCATCGCAATCGCCGTGCCCCGGCCCGCGCGGTATGGCGGCGCCGGCGCCCGCTCCGTCTCGCCGACGGTTGGGCACGTCGTGCAAAACCACAAACTGATCTCGTCGAAAGTCCACAGCCACTCGAGCGCATCGGCGGCGACAGCCGTCGTATGCGCGGCTGGATCGATCGCCTCCCATTGGGCCAGCCAGTCGCGGCGACGGGCCGTCATTTGTTCGTGCCACGCCGTGCAGACGCCCTCGTGGCCGAGCGAGTCGGAGTGATCCAACAGTCGCAAGAAATGCCCCGCGACCATCGACGCCGCCAGCGGACCGAACGCCGCCGCGGCGTCGACGGAAGCATCCCAAATCGCCACCGCTTCGGCGGCTTCCAATTCCGTGAACGACAACGGCCTGGCAAGCTCTGGGTCGAGACGCGGCGAGCGCTCCCACTCCGCCCAACCATCGTCGTGATGCAGAATGGCGGCGAGAACTGCTTGCCGCTCCACAGATGCGGCCAGTCGCCCCACGCAGTGAGAGGCCAGCTCCGCACTGATCCGCGCGTGCTCGATCTGCGAGATGAGCGCCCACGCCCGGGAGCCATCAGCCAGCCGAGTGTCACGGCGGATCATCGCCCGTGCCTTGGGGTGAATAACTCCGCGGCGGCGCGTTACAGGTCAGCAAAGAGTTCCGCTATTTGGCATTCGAAGCCGGGCACGACATTCTCGCCGTCAAGCACGTCCTTCTCCGTCAGCACGCGGATATCGTCAGCGGCTCGATAGACGGTGACCGTACGGCCCACCGGATCGACGACCCAGGCCAACTCAACTCCGAATTGCAACCACCGACGCATCTTGGCCGCGACTTCGCTGACCGTGTCCCCCGGCGAAACCACTTCCCAGACGAGCGCGGGAGCTTCGGTAAAGTAGGCCCTCGGAATGCCCGCGGCCTGAATGCGGTCGCGGCGTACAAATGCTCCATCGGGCGCCAAAACCGTGTCAGGACTGCGCGACACAACAAAACCGGTCTCCGCCGCTACAAGCACGCCAAGCCGTTGCTTGCGTACATAGGCGCCCAACAAGCCTAAAAGCGCTCCGCCGACAACGCCATGCATTCCTCCTGGCGGCGACATGTGAACGATCTCCCCCTCGATCAGTTCGCACCACTGGAGTTCGTCGTCGGGCATGCGGAATAGTTCATCGGCCGTGATTAGTCGTGCGGCAGTGCTCATAGCTCTATCTTACCACGTCGCTTACACCGCCGCGTAATAGCTCGCGAACTTCTGGATCGACGCCGGCTTGATCTTGGGCGCCTGGCCGGCTTGCCAGAAGGCCGTCATGCGGTCGATGCACACCTTCTTCATCGCCTCGCGGGCCGGCTTCAGGTAGTCGCGCGGATCGAACTTCTCCGGCGAATCGGTAAACACCTTTCGGATGGCGCCCGTCATCGCCAGACGGTTGTCGGTGTCGACGTTGATCTTCCGCACGCCGCTCTTGATGCCGCGCTGGATCTCCTCCACCGGCACGCCCCAGGTCTGCTTCAGCTTGCCGCCGTTTTTGTTGATGATGTCTTGCAGGTACTGCTCCACGCTGCTGGAACCGTGCATCACCAGATGGCAATTGGGAAGCCGGCGGTGGATTTCCTCGATGCGGTCCATCGCCAGCACGTCGCCCGTCGGTTTGCGGGTGAACTTGTAGGCCCCGTGGCTGGTGCCGATCGCCACCGCCAGCGCGTCGACGCCCGTCTCGGCGACGAACCGCTCGGCTTCGTCCGGATCGGTGAGTAATTGGTCGTGCGTGAGCTTGCCCACCGCTCCGTGGCCGTCTTCCTGCTCGCCCTCGCCGTGCTCGAGTGAACCGAGGCATCCCAGTTCGCCCTCGACCGACACCCCCACAGCGTGCGCCATCTCCACGACTTCGCGCGTGACTTCGACGTTGTACGCGAAGTCGGCCGGCGTCTTGCCGTCTTCCTTGAGCGAGCCGTCCATCATCACGCTCGTAAATCCGTTCTCGATCGCGCTCTTGCACGTGGCCGGGCTGTTGCCGTGGTCCTGGTGCATGGCAATCGGAATCTGCGGATAGAGCTCCGCGGCGGCCAGCATCAGGTGCCGCAGGTAGTTGTCCTGCGAGTAAGCCCGGGCGCCGCGGCTAGCCTGCACGATGACCGGCGACTCGGTCTCGCGGGCCGCCTCCATGATCGCCTGGATCTGCTCCATGTCGTTCACATTGAAGGCGGCCAGGCCGTAGTCGTTCTCGGCGGCGTGATCCAAGAGCAGTCGCAAGGGTACGAGCGGCATGATGACTATCTCCTATTCGCAAGGCACGAGCGGACAACCGCCGCCGGGACAGCCTGTCATTCTACCAATTTCCGCTGCGGGCGCAGAGTGGCCGCCGATCATGGGTTAGCCGGCAGCGTCTCGCTGCCGAGGACATGCCGTGACGCCACACGGCATCGAGACGATGCCGGCTAACGCATGCCGCCAAGAGTGCGATCTCCTTACTTCGCTGCCAGGATCTCGCTGCGCGGGGCTTCCAGGAGCCGAATCAGGATCAGCTTGCGCTCCAGTCGGCCATCGGCCACGGCTGTGTGAAACAGCCCGCCCAGACTGGCGCCGGCGTCGGGCATGCTGCCCAGCACCAGCACCTCGCCCGGCGACAGCGCCACTTCCATAGCCAGCCGATCGAACACCTCGCGCTCGCGCGATGGCGTCATCACGAACAGTCCCTGGTCGCTGCCGGCGTAACGGTTCTTCATGTCGCCGTGGTCCAGCTCGGGAATCAGCCGCACCATCGCCCGTTGCCCGTCGACCGCTTGGGCTTTGAGCGTGTACACAGCCTCCACCTGCCGATAGGTGCGGCCCTGAAACGCCCCCTCGTCGCTCACCAGCACCTGGGCCTCGTCGCAAACCTCGGACGCGTGGATCGAGGTGGGATCGCGGCGATTGACCTGCACCACCCGCCGCGTGACCTGGGGCACAGCCGTGGCGGCGGAGATCACCCGCTCGCTCGACTCCTTGGGCATTTCGCTCTTGAGCTCCAACAGCTCGGTCAAGATCGGCGGCAGCGTGCCGCCGACCACCCCGGCTCGCAGTCGATTGGCCACCAGCCGTCGCCGCAACTCGACGTCGAAACACTGTTCGTCCACGCCGTTCCAGAGCTCGTCGGCCTTGCCGTCCTGCTCCAGCGGAATCCGCGCGTGGAAGATTTCGAGCGTCACGCTGTCCGGCGACGCGCTCACCGGCCGCAGCAGCTTCTCGAGCCCCGCTTTCGGCGGCGGCGCGAGGATAGTTTGACAACCGGCCAGCGTCGTCAGCCATAGCACAATGGCCAACCCGCCGGCGCGGCCGCGCGGCGCCAAGCGGACGGCGAGCATGGCAACGAGGATACTCATCGCATCGAGGCGGGAGAAAGGAAGAGAATAAGCTGGCGGACAATACGCGGCGCCGGCGAAGTCGTCAATGTAGAGCCCGTGCTAGCACGCGCATCGCGCCTACGCCGGCACAAGTCTCGGCGTGCCCCACCGCTGACCGTGGATGCCGCCGTGTTCGGCTCGGAGCTCGTCGAACGACGACGCGAGAAATCCGTACAGATGCCCCGGCGGATCCGCCGCCAGCCATTGCTGGGCCAGCCGGTCCATCGCCGCGTCGTACTCGCGCTGCGATCGGCCGTGGGCGTAGCAGCGACCGGCGTGGCGGCGCAGGTCGCCGTCGAACCGCGGCCCGATGTGCCATAATTCATGCACGATCGTCGAGAGCTTCTCCTCCAGACGAAGATTGAGAAACCGCGGCAAATAAAAGTTGACCAGGTACAGCAGTTCCTGGCCCTGCTCGTCAACCAGCGGCTGGACGCAATAGCGGCGGCCGCGGCGCGTTTCCTCCCGGCGCCCGTCGGCGAACCGCAGCGGAATGAGCATCGCGTAGACGCCGTAGACGCCGCGGCGGCGCGCCCGGCACACGCCGACCGCGACTCGATCCAAATCGATGTGAGCCAACTCCGGCAACCGGGCGACCATGTCGGCGCACACGGCGCGCATGGCGGCAGTGAAGTCGAATCCTTTCGAGCGGCGCTGCATGGCAAGAACTAGCGCTGGGGCCGTCGGCCAAGCAAGTGAGACTACTTCGCGACGGCCAGTTCCTTCGCCGGCGCGTCCTCGAAAGCCGGCTTCTGGCTGCGCTGGATGACGCGATCGCGGACGCCCACAAATTCCAGGATCGCCTGCACCCCGGCGTCGCCCAACCGCGGCTTGGCCAACCGCACGATCCGCGTGTAACCGCCGGGGCGATCGACAAACCGCGGGGCCACCTCTTCAAACAGCGCCCGCACGGCGCCCTTGTCTCCCAGCAACGTCAGGCAGCGGCGGCGCCCCGCCACGGCCGGCGCGATCGCCGCGTTCCACGCGGTCCACTTCGCGCTGGTACGCCACGACTTCCACTCGCTGGAGCCCCGCTCGGCCTTCGTGCCGTGTTTGGCCGCCTCATCCATGGCGGCGAGCGATTTACAGGCGATCGTAATGCACTTCTCCACCAGCGGCCGAACTTCCTTGGCCTTGGTGATCGTGGTCACGATGCGGCCCTTTACCTTGGGCGGATTGGGGTCGAACTCCGCGTCGCGCTCCGTGAGAAACAGCGCGCTGGCTAGGCTGCGCTCAAGCGCCCGCTGGTGTTTCGGACTTCGGCCGAGCTTACGGCCCGTTTTGCGATGACGCATGGCTTGATCTCTACCTGTAAAGATCTCTCGCAAAGGCGTGAGCGAAAGACTTCGCAAAGAAAGAGAAAAGGGAGAGATTGCCTAGTCAAATCCCATTCCGATTCTTCTTTGCGTATCTCCTGTGCGGCTTTGCGCCTTTGCGAGAGACAATCAGTTCGTCAATCTTGTTAAAACGACGCCGCGGCCGTCGGCACCCGCATTCCCAGGTGCATTCCCATGTCGCGCAGCTTTTGCTGCACCTCAGCGAGGGTCGTCTCGCCGAAGTTGCGAACTTCCAGGAGCTGATCCTCAGTTTTCGTGACCAGGTCGCGAACGGTCATGATGTTTTCCGATTCCAGGCAATTGCTCGCCCGCACCGACAAATTGAGATCCGCCAACGGCATGCTGAGCTTCGAGTCCAGCGCCGCGTCGCCCAATTGCTGGCCGCCGCGGCTGGCCGCGTGCACTTGCGGGCCCAATTGCGTGTACTGCACGAAGGGCGTGAGATGCTTACGAAGAATCTTCGCCGCTTCCACCATCGCCATCTCCGGCGAGATGGAGCCGTCGGTCCAAATCTCGACAGTCAGTTTGTCGTAGTTCGTCTTCTGCCCCACGCGGGTTTCCTCGACGTCGTACCGCACCCGGGTGACAGGGCTGAACACTGCGTCGATGGGGATGATGCCGATTTCCTGGATCTGTTCCCCGTGCTCGGCCGCCGAAACGTATCCGCGACCGTTCTCGACCACCATTTCGACGATAAACGGCACGTCGGCCGTGAGATTGGCAATCAGCAGATCCTTGTTAATCACCTCCACCGAGTCGTCGGCTTCGATGTCGCTGGCGCGCACTTCGCCGGCCACGCGGCGCTCCACGCGCAGCACCTTCGTCGAATCGCTGTGGTTCTTCACCACCAGCGACTTGATATTGAGCACGATGTCGGTGACGTCCTCCATGACGCCCTCGATCGTGGTGAATTCGTGTTGGGCGTTGTGAACCTTGATCTGCGTGACGGCGCTCCCCTCGAGGCTCGACAGCAGAATCCGCCGCAGGCCGTTGCCGACCGTCGTCCCGAACCCGCGTTCGAACGGCTCGGCGATAAACTTGCCGTACGTCCGCGTCAGAGTCGACGCCTCGCAAACCACCTGACTGGGAAGTTCAAGTCCACGCCATCGGATATGCATAAGTGTTCTCCAGACATTTAGTCCGCGGTCACTGCCGGGGAACTAACTGCGAACGGCGCCGCATGCTTAGCGCGAGCACAATTCGACGATCAACTGGGTCTGAATGGGAATCGATACGTCCTCGGCGCCAGGCAGGCGACCTACAACGCCCTCGGGCACCTCGCTGGGCGTCGTTGACAAAAAATCGGGCACCTTGCGGCCGCCCATTTCCATGTGACCGCGCGCCAGGTCGAGGCTCTTGCCGCGGTTTTTGATGCGGATGACGTCTCCGGCGCGCACCAGGTAACTCGGCACGTTCACGCGCTTGCCGTTAACGGTCACGTGGCCGTGACCGACCAACTGCCGAGCGGCGGCGCGGCTTGATCCGAAGCCAAGCCGATGAACGACGTTGTCCAGCCGCCGCTCCAGGAGGGTCATCAGGGCGTCGCCCGTGTTGCCCTTGGTGTGCTCCGCTTTTTCGAAGTACTTGCGGAACTGCCGCTCGAGCACGCCGTAGTAATGCTTCACCTTCTGCTTTTCGCGGAGGTGCAGACCGTAATCGGTGCTCTTGCCGCGGCGCGCTTGCTGCTGGCCCGGAGGGGCGTCGCGGCGCTCGATGGCGCACTTGGGCGTGTCGCACCGCGTGCCCTTGAGAAACAGCTTTAAGCCGTCGCGACGACAAAGACGGCAAACAGGTCCGGTATAACGTGCCATAACTTCAACTTGGTCAATGAATAAACAGCGAGCCGGGCCGTCTCGGCCCCGGCGAATTTGCAATTCTCACACGCGCCGCTTCTTCCGCGGCCGGCAGCCGTTGTGCGGCAATGGCGTGACGTCCTCGATGCTCTTGATCTTCAACCCCGCCGCCTCCAGCGCCGTGATCGCACTTTCGCGCCCGCTGCCCGGGCCTTTGACCCGCACCTCGACGTCCTTCATGCCATATTTGCGGGCCTTCTCGGCGGCCTGCTGCGCGGCCATCTGGCCGGCGAAAGGCGTGCTCTTGCGGCTTCCTTTGAAGCCGCTCGTGCCGGCGCTGGCCCAGCAGAGCGTGTCGCCCTTGGTGTCGGTGATGGTCACGGTCGTGTTGTTAAAAGTCGCCGTGATGTAGGCAATGCCCACGGTCACGTTGCGGCGAACTTTCTTGGCCTTGGGGGCTTTGGCGGTCGCCGCTCCGCCGGCTGCTTTGGTCGTCTTCGCCACTGATTGATGCTCCGATTGGGAACGCCGCGCTCCGCTGGCGTCTGTCTACAGAAACAGTCTGCGGACAGATTCGCGTCGCGGCTAAACTGTTACCTAAGGTCTTTCACGCCCTTCTTGCCCGCGACGGTCTTCTTGGGACCCTTGCGGGTGCGGGCGTTGGTCTTGGTGCGCTGGCCGCGGACCGGCAGTCCACGTCGATGACGAATCCCGCGGTAACACGTGATGTCGCGCAGCCGCGAGATATTCTGGCTCACCTGCCGGCGCAGCTGGCCTTCAACCGTGTAATCCTTGTCCAACAGCGCCGCCAAGCGGGCGACTTCGTCTTCGCCCAACTCCCGCGCGCGGCCGTGCGGATCGACGCCCGCCTTGTGGCACAACTCGCGTGCGATTTTCGGCCCCACCCCGTACAGGTAGGTGAGCGAAATCACCGTCTGCCGATCCGCGGGAATGTCGACGCCTAGCAAACGAGGCATGTGTTATTGCTCCACCTGACCGAACTGTACTGACTACCCTTGCCGCTGCTTGTGGCGCGGATTGCTGCACACGACGCGCACCACCCCGCGGCGGCGCACGATCTTGCACTTGTCGCAAATGCGCTTGACGCTAGCTTTCACTTTCATGGCGCTTAAAGCCTCTCTCTATGCCCACCTAGCGGCTGTAAGGGAACCGTGTAATATACCGGCGCAGCGACCAACCCTTCAAGGCCTGCCGAGTCGAGAATTCCCGGCGCTTCGCGGAATACCGGCCCTGGCCTCACACCGCCAGTTTCTCGCGTTCCGCGGGAGTGGGGGCGACCGTCAACAGCGTCGGGCCCTCGGCCGTCACGGCGATCGTGTGCTCGAAATGGGCGCTCGGTTTGCCGTCGGCGGTCACCTGGGTCCAGTGGTCCGAGAGCATCTTGACCCGTTTAGTGCCCATGTTCACCATCGGTTCGACGGCGATGACCAGTCCCGGCTCGATCCGAAAGTCGCCGCTGCCGCGCAGGCTGCGACTCGAGAAATTGGGCACCTGCGGGTCCTCGTGCATGTCGCGGCCGATGCCGTGGCCCACGAAACACTCGACCGTCGAGTAGCCGTGGTCGCGAATGTACTGGGCCATCTCGCGGGCGATGGCGCTCCAATAGCCCTTGGTGTGCATCAATTCGATCGCCAGCTCCAGCACGCCGCGCGTCGCATCCAACAGTCGCTGGACCTCAGGAGCAATCCGGCCCACGGGATAAGTCCACGCCGAGTCGCCGCACCACCCCCCAAGCCGGCAGCCCGTGTCGAGGCTGAGGATGTCGCCCTCCTTGAGCGGCCGATCGTTGGGAATGCCGTGCACGACGGCTTCGTTGACGCTCATGCAGCACACCGCGGGAAAGGGCGGTTTGTTGCGGAGCGTGTTGGGATAGTTCTTGAACAGCGGCTGGGCGCCCAGCTTCTCGAAGTGCGCGGCGATCTCGCGGTCGATGGCCGCCGTGGTGGCGCCCGGCTTCACCGTCCGGGCGGCGATTTGGTGGGCTTCCCAGACGGCAATCCCGGCGCACCGCATCAAGGCGATCTCGCGCGTGGACTTCAAGTTGACCATGGGCGGATGAATTAACCGCGGAGCTCGCTACAGATCGCGGCGAATAATCGTGCGGACGAAATGCTGCGCCACGACCACGCGCGCACGAAGCGTCAGTCGTGCGAAACGGCCGACGTCAAATTTACAGCTCTGTGCACTCCGCGTCCCCTGCGGTCAATGTCTCGTCAAACACATCGACGACCCGCGCGAACACCTCATCGGGCGAGCCATGCCCGTCGACGGTTCGCAAAATCCCCCGTCCACGGTAGTAGTCGGCCAGCGGCTTGGTCAGTTTATCATACTGCCGCAGCCGCTCCCGGACGACCTGCTCGTCGTCATCCTCGCGCCCGCGGCTGGAAAGCCGCGCCAAGAGTTCGTCTTGGTCTACCTCGAGGCTAACGACCACGTCGAGAGCGGCGTTCCGCCGGGCCAACAGGGCGTCCAACTTCTCGGCCTGTTCGACCGTCCGGGGAAAGCCGTCCAGCAGATAGCCGCCCTGGCAATCCGACTGCGCCAGCCTCTCGGCGACCAGCGCTTGCACCAGCTCCGTGGGCACGAGCCGGCCCGCGTTCATGTGCTCCGCGGCTTGAAGGCCCAGCTCGGTTTGCCGACGACCCGCTTCGCGCAGCATGTCGCCGGTCGAGAGATGCGGGATGGCCAGCCGCTCGGTCAGCCGCGCCGCCTGCGTACCTTTGCCCGCGCCGGGAGGTCCTAAAAAGACGATTCGCATGAAAGCACCAATGACCAAATCCCAATGACCAATCGAGCGGGCATCCCCCCCATCCTTGGTCATTGGGGCTTGGTCATTAGTCATTCGTCCGCGAGTTATCCCTCTAACAGACCCTTGTAATTCCGCATCACCAGGTGGCTGTCGATCTTCTGTACCAGGTCGAAGGCCACGCTCACGGCGATCAAGAGGCTTGTGCCGCCGTAAAAGCTCGCCACCAGGTAGGGCACGTTCAGCGAGCTGGAAATCATCGTCGGCACGATTGCCACCAAGGCCAGAAAGCCGGCGCCCACGTAGGTGATGCGGAACATCACCTTTTCAAGATAGTCGGCGGTGCGCTTGCCCGGGCGATACCCGGGAATAAACGAACCGTAGTTCTTCAAGTTGTCCGACACATCCTTCGGATTGAAGGTGATGGCGGTCCAAAAGAAGCAAAAGAAGTAAATCAGCGCGACGTAGCAAATGGCGTACACGAAGCCCGTGCGCTGGAAGAGCTGCGCCAGTTCGGTGAACGTGCGGCCCCACAATCCGTTGGCGTCGAAGGCCCCGCTGAGGCTGGTGAACAGGATCGACGGCAGCATCAACAAGCTGCTGGCGAAGATGATCGGCATCACGCCGGCCTGGTTGACCTTCAGCGGCAGATACTGGCGAGTGCCGCCCATCACGCGGCGACCGCGCACATGCTTGGCGCTCTGCATGGGAATCCGCCGCTGCCCCAGCGTGATGTACACGACGCCGGCGATCACGGCCACAAACATAATCGCCAATATCAAGAGCTGCTCGACGCCCAGCTTGCCGGTGCCGCCCGAGAGTTCCAGCGACGCCGAATCCAGCAACTGCTTGCCGGCGCCAGGCATGTTCGAGAGGATGCCTGCCATGATCAGCAGGCTGATGCCGTTGCCGATGCCGAATTCGTCAATCTGCTCGCCGACCCACATCAGAAAAATCGTGCCCGCGGTCATCGTCAGCACGGACACGATGGTCCAGCCCCAGGTGAGCTGGCCCGCGTCGTTCAAGAACTGCGGCAGCACAAAGCCCGAGGGGACGATGTACGACGCCACATACATCCAGCTTTGGATAATGCAAATTGCGACCGTGGCGTACCGAGTGTATTCGTTGATTTTCTTTTGGCCAGCCTGCCCCTCTTTCTGCAGCCGTTCCAGCGGCGGGTACACGCTCGCCAGAAGCTGGAATATGATCGACGCCGAAATGTACGGCATGATGCCCAGGCCAAAGATCGTGACCTGGTCGAGTTGGCTGGCGCTGAAACACGGCCACCTGCTTGAGCACGCCCGCCAGGCCGGCGCCGGTCTTGGTGATCTCCTGCACCTTGTCGTTGTCGACGATCGGCAGCCAGATCTGAAAACCGAGCCGATACACCGCCAACAGTCCCAGCGTCAGCAGGATCTTCCGCCGCAGCTCAGGAATCTGCCAGACGACGCGGATTTTTTCCCACATGGCTTGAGTCCTCTAGTCTGGCCAATTGGAAGATCGAAGCCGCGGAGGAGCAGAGATCGCAGTAGAATTAGGCAGCATCAGTCTCGAAGCGTCGCAGGCGCTCGATTCAGTCAGACCGACGATCAGCGTACGTCTCGCGTTAACGCCACGTCCATATTCGCGGTGATTGAGCCTACTTCTTCTTTTTCTCGGCTTTCGGCGGCCGCTTGGCGGCCTTCTTATCTTCCACCGGGGTCGGGCCGGGAAGCAAGATCACTTGGCCGCCGGCCTTTTCGATCTTCTCCTTCGCCGAGGCGCTGAAACGGTGGGCCGATATCTTCAGCTTCTTCTTCAACTCGCCGTCGCCGAGCACCTTGAGCACGTCGAACCGGCCCCGGGCCAGGTTCTTGGCCGCTAGCGATTCCAGGTGCACTTCTTCGCCCGCTTCAAACGCCTCGTCGATTTGGCCGACGTTCACCGCGACCACCTTCACGGCCCAGCGGTTGTTGAAACCCCGCTTGGGAATCCGCTGCACCAACGGCATGTTGCCGCCGGTAAAGGTGCACCGCACCGCGGTGCCCGTGCGCGAGCCGGCGCCCTTGTGCCCGCGACCGGCCGTCTTGCCGTGCCCCGAGCCAATGCCGCGGCCGACGCGCTTGCGGGGCTTGTTCTTCGTGATGCCGCGGTTGACGTCGCTCAGATTCATGACAGGTGAACTCCGCGCAGCCGCTCGACGTCGATCTTGGGCCGCAGTTGCTTGAGGGCCGCCATCGTGGCCTTCACCAGCGACACCGGATTGTTCGAGCCAAAACTCTTGGTGAGGATGTCGTGGATGCCGGCCGCTTCGCAGACCGCCCGCACGGCCATGCCCGCGATCACGCCGGTGCCGGGGCTGGCCGGCGCGAGCACCACTTTGGCGGCGCCGTAACGGCCTTTGACCAGGTGCGGAATGGTGGCGCCGTCGCGGGCCACCTCGATCTGGCTTCGCATCCCTTCCTTGACGGCCTTCTCGACGCTGGGCGGCACCTCGTTGGCCTTGCCGTAGCCCCAGCCCACTTTGCCGTTGTTGTCGCCAATCACCACCATCGCGGCGAAGCTGAATCGCCGACCGCCCTTGACCACCGCGGCGCAGCGCTTGATCTTCACCACGTGCTCTTTCAACTCGCCGCGCTGTCTGTCTTGGTTTCCGCTGGACACGGTTTAGCTGGCTCCCGCTTGGTGATCTGAGGCTCTTAGAATTCCAAACCGCTCTTGCGGGCGGCTTCCGCCAGCGCCGCCACGCGGCCGTGGTACTTGCACGACCCGCGGTCGAAGCGCACCTTGGTGACGCCCGCCTTCTTGGCTCGCTCGGCGATGGCTTTGCCCACCGCCTCGGCCGCCGGCTTGTTGCCGCCGTACTTGAGCGCTTTGGACAATTCGCCGTCGGCCGTCGAGGCCGAGACCAGCGTCTTGCCGCTGGAATCGTCCACCACTTGAGCGGTGATGTTGCGCAGCGTGCGGCTGACCGTCAGCCGCGGCCGCTCCGCCGTGCCGTGCAGGTGTTTGCGAACGCGGAACTTGCGCCGCTGGCGCTGGCGTCCGATGGCTTTGGCGTGTTGCATCTTTAGCTCTCAGCATTCAGCCGTCAGCTTTCAGCCAGACAGCCGATAAAACTCTGCTCTTTTCGTTCTGGCTGACAGCTGACCGCTGACAGCTGACAGCTTCTTTACTTCGCCGTCTTGCCGGCCTTGCGGCGCACCTGTTCGCCGTCGTAACGAATGCCTTTGCCCTTATACGGCTCCGGCTTCCGCACGGCCCGCACTTCGGCGGCGAACTGGCCCACCTTCTGCCGATCGCAGCCCTTGATCAACACGTGCGTCTGGTCCGGGCAGGTGACCGTCAGTCCGGCCGGAATTGTCTTGTGCACTTCGTTGGCGAACCCCACGCGGAGCTGCAACACGTCCTGCTGCACCGCCGCCAGGTAGCCGACGCCTTGAATCTCCAGCTTCTTTTCGTAACCCGTCGACACGCCTTCGACCATGTTGCGCACCAGCGCCCGCGTGAGTCCGTGCAACGCCCGCGGCAGCCGATCGTCGCTCTGGCGAGTCACGACCACCTCTTTCGCATCGGCGTCGACGGTCACTGCTACTTCGGGCCGGTGGGTCCATACGAGCTTGCCGAGCTTCCCTTCGACGGTGATCTCGCGCTGGGCGACGGTCACCTTCACGCCGTCGGGAATCGGAATCGGTTTTTTACCAATGCGGGACATCGCTCACTCCGACAGATCTCACGCAAAGGCGCTAAGCAAACGCAAAGACGAAATCGGGACGAGGAACACTAATCGTCGCTAATCAACACTAATCTTTACTTGCGAAAATTAACGTCTATTAGAGCTCCACATCTATCTTCTTCTTTGCGTTCCTCCTTTGCGACTTTGCGCCTTTGCGTGAGACTCTTTATTCTCCATTTACCAAAGCTCGCACAACACTTCGCCGCCCAACTTCTTCTGCCGCGCCTCGCGATCGCTGATCACGCCGCGGCTGGTCGAGATGATCGAAATTCCCAAGCCGTTCAGGATCGGCCGCAGGTCCGCCGCCCGGCTGTACACCCGGCGCCCCGGCTTCGAGACCCGCTTGATGTGGCGGATCACCCGCTCGCCGTTGGGGCCGTATTTCAGGTCGATGTACAGTTGCTTGACCGGCTTTTCGTCGCTGGCCTCTTCGCGCCAATCCCAAATGTAGCCTTCGCGCTTCAGCACCTCCGCCACGCCGCGCTTCACTTTCGACAGCGGCATTTCCACGATCGGTCGCTCGATGCGAACCGCGTTGCGGATGCGGGTGAGCATGTCGGCTAAGGGATCGGTCATCATGTTGATTACGGTCTCCGAAAACTTTTGCTCAAGACTTCAGCGACTGTAGTCTGAAGCCTGACGCCTGAAGTCATTCCTACCAACTCGCCTTTTTCACGCCCGGGATCAATCCTTTGTCCGCCAGGTTGCGAAAGCAAATGCGGCACACGCCGAACTTGCGGTAGACGGCCCGCGGTCGTCCGCACAACCGGCAACGCGACTCCCGTCGCGTTGAAAACTTCGGCGTGCGAACCGCTTTGGCAATTTTTGATTTACTCGCCACAGCTATAGTCTCTCAATTTCAATCTCGCCCTAGCCCCGCGCAAGCCGGGGTCAATTTTGGATTTTTGATTTTAGATTTTGGATTAGTCGAACCAATTAATCAGCACGCTCTCTGCAATCCAAAATCCAAAATCTTCTACGCCGCCTCCTCCGTCTTAAACGGCATCCCAAACAACCGCAGCATCTCGCGCGACTCGTCGTCCGACCCCGCCGAACAGCAGATCGCGATGTTCATGCCCTGCGGACGCAAATACTTGTCCGGATTCAGCTCGGGAAACACCAACTGCTCGGTCAGCCCCAAGCTGTAGTTACCGTGCCCGTCGAACGCGTCGGGGTTCAACCCGCGGAAGTCGCGCACCCGAGGCAAAGCAAGCGAAATCAGCCGGTCGAGAAACTCGTACATCCGCGCGCCCCGCAGCGTGGCCTTGCAGCCGATGGCCAGGCCCTCGCGCAGCCGGAAATTGGCGATGCTCTTGCGAGCTTTGCACACCAGCGGCTTCTGCCCGGTGATCTCCGACATCGCCGAGACGGCGTCTTCCATGTGCTTTTTCTCGGCGATCGCGCTGCCGACGCCCATGCTCACCACGATCTTCTGGATCCGCGGCAGCGACAGGCGATTTTCCCGTCCGAGCTTCTCGCGGAGCGCGGGCAGAATCTCCTTCTCGTACCGCTGCTGAAGCCGCGGCACGACCGGCTTAGCCGCCTCCTTGGGCGCTTTCGCGTCCTTGTCCTTGGCCTTCTCTTTGTCTTTAGTCGCCGCTTTCGCCATGACTACATCGCCAAATTTCGCGTCGCTACTGTTTTTCCATTAGCCCTGGCCGCAAGGCCAGGGTTCAACCCGCGGCTTGCGCCGCGGGCTATTGACATTTACTTCTTCGCCGCATGCGCTTTCTTCGCCGGCGCTATCTCTCCCGCGCTCGCCCCGCACTTCTTGCAATACCGTTCCTTGGCTCCGTCCTGCGTGAACCGAGCCCCCAACCGCGTCGGCTTGTTGCAGGCGCCGCACATGTAGGCCAGGTTCGACATGTTGATCGGCATTTCCTTGCTCAGCCGACCGCCCTGCGGATGCTTCTGGCTGCGCCGCACGTGCTTGTACACGCGGGCCACGTTCTCCACGAGCGCCTTGTTGCCGACGCGATCCACCTGGATCACGCGGCTCTGCTTGCCGCGATCGGCGCCGGAAATCACTTGCACGTTGTCGCCGGTGCGAATGAGCATAGTTATACGACCTCGCTGGCGAGGCTGACGATCTTCATGAACTTCCGATCGCGGAGTTCCCGAGCCACGGCGCCGAAAATTCGCGTGCCGCGCGGGTTATTGTCTTTGTCGATCAGCACGACCGCGTTGTTGTCGAATCGCACATAACTTCCGTCGTTCCGGCGGGTGGGAAACTTCACCCGCACGATGACGCCGCGGACGACCGACTTTTTCTTGAGGTCGCTCCCCGGGATCACGCTCTTGACGCTGCAGACGATCACGTCGCCCAGGTGCGCCACGCGCCGGCGGCTGCCGCCCAGCACCTTGATGCACATGACTTCCTTGGCGCCCGTGTTGTCCGCGACCGCCAGTCGCGATTGCATTTGGATCATGGTTTATCGACTCGTTGTCTCGACGCCGACTATCTTCGCTTCTTCTTCGGCCTGCTTGGCCGCCGCACGCATCGCCGCGATGTCGACCGCGCTGCTCTTGGCCACGACCCGCACCAGGTCCCAACGCTTCAAGCGCGACTTGGGCGGGCACTCGATGATCTCCACCGTGTCGCCCAGCTTCGACTCGTTGTTTTCGTCGTGCACGTGGCACACCGTCCGCCGGCGCATGTACTTGCCGTACTCGCGATGCTTCACCAGCCGCGCGATCTCGACCCGCCGCGTCTTGGCGCACTTATCGCTCGTGACGACGCCGATGACTTGTTTCTTTGGCATGGGGATTGGCTCTCGGCCTACTTTTTCGCTGCGGCCTTCTGCCGCTCGGTTTGAATCGTCTTCACGCGGGCGACCAGCCGCCGATGGCGACGCAACTCGGTCGGCGCGTCCAACCGTTCGGTCTGTCGTTGCACGTGGGCGCGAAACAGCTTGTCGACCGCTTCCTTTCCGGTCAGCGCAAGCTGCTCATCGCTCATGTCGCGTAGTTCTTTGGCTTTGGCCATGTTCGTCTCGCTAACTCGTCGTCTCGCTAACTCGTCGACTACCCTCGCTTCACCATCCGCACGCCCACCGGCATCTTGTGCGCCAGGCGAGCGAAGCACATCTTGGCCTGCGTTTCCGTCACGCCGCTCAGCTCGAACAGGATCGTGCCCGGACGGATGCACGCGGCCCAATACTCCGGCTCGCCCTTGCCCTTGCCCATGCGGGTCTCGAGCGGGATCGAAGTCACCGACTTGTGGGGAAACACGCGAATATAAAGCTTGCCTTCGCCGCGGATGTATTGCTGCGCGGCGATGCGCCCGGCCTCGATCGTCGCAGCGCTCAGCCAGCCGCCCTCTTGGGACTGCAAGCCGTACTCGCCGAAAACGACTCGATGGCCGCGCGTGGCGTTACCTCTTATACGCCCTCTTTGGCTTTTTCGGTGCTTGACCCTCTTGGGCATCAGCGCCATCGGTCTCGTCCTCGTACATGCCTTGGTTGATCCACACTTGGATGCCGATATGACCCTGGGCGGTCATGGCCTCCGTAATCCCGTAGTCGATCTTCGCCCGCAACGTGCTGAGCGGAATCGACCCCGCGATCTGTTTCTCGCGGCGCGCCATTTCGCTGCCGCCCAGCCGGCCCGCCAACTGCACCTTGATGCCCTTGGCCCCGGCCTCCATCGTTTGCTCCACGGCCCGCTTCATCGTCCGCCGAAAGCTGGCCCGCTTGGCGAGCTGCTCGCCGATGTCCTCGGCCACCAGCTGCGCCTGCAGTTCCGGCCGCGAGAGCTCCTCGATCTTGATATTGATTCGTCGCCCCACGAGCTGCTGCAACTCGTCCTGCAACTGCTCCACTTCCTGTCCCTTGCGGCCGATGATGACGCCCGGCCGCGCCGCGTACATAATCACCTTCACTTCGTCGCGCGTCCGCTCGATCTCGACCTTGGGGATGCCGGCGAACTTGTACTTCGAGTGAACGTATTTGCGGATCTTGAAGTCTTCGATCAGCAGGTCCGCAAACTCCTTCTTGGAGGCATACCACCGGCTCTTCCAGCCCAGCATGATGCCCGTGCGGAACCCGACTGGATTGACTTTTTGTCCCATGGTTTGATCTCGATAAAACCTGCTGTCCTACTCGATCGAAACTCTAATGTGCGACATCCGCTTGCGGATCACGTGAGCCATGCCGCGGGCGCCCGGTCGGATGCGCTTGAAGCACGGCCCGCCGTCGATCCGCGCGTCGACCACTCGCAGCCCGGCCAGGTTCGGCGCCCGGCGGTCGTCGGCGTTGCCCAGCGCGCTGGCCAGCACCTTCTCCAGCAGCCGCGCTCCGCGCTGCGGCTGATATTTCAAAATCGACATCGCCTCGTCGACCCGCTTGCCGCGGATCAAATCGGCGAGCGGACGCACCTTCCGCGCCGAAATCTGGGCGTGTCGATGAACTGCGGTGTAAGCCATGTGTAGCTTTCAGCGTTCAGCCGTGAGCTTTCAGCCAAGCAGAGGCCGCCAGTCGTTCTGGCTGACCGCTGATCGCTGACAGCTTTCTATTGTTTTCCTTTGCCGCCGCCTTGAGGCGCTCCGGCCCGCGCCCGCTGCTGCCGCCTTCGAACCCTTGCCGCCGTGGCCGCGGAAACTGCGTGTCGGGGCAAACTCGCCCAGACGGTGCCCCACCATGTCTTCGGTCACGAACACTTTCACGTGAGACTTGCCGTTGTGCACCATAAACGTGTGCCCGACAAACTCCGGAATGATCGTGCAGGCCCGCGCCCAGGTGGTGATCGGATCCTTGCGCCCCATGTCGTTCTGCCGCTCCACCTTGCGGAAGAGCTTCGGATTGACGAACGGGCCTTTTTTGGTTGAGCGTCCCATACTTCGTAGCTTTCAGCCTATTTCTGTACCAACTTCTGCACCCCGTACCGCCGACTGCGGCGGCGACGGACGATGGCTTTGTTCGATGGCTTCCGCCGGCTTCGCGTCATCCCGCCCTTGGCCGGCTTGCCCGATGGGCTCACCGGATGGCGCCCGCCCTTGGTGCGGCCTTCGCCGCCGCCGTGCGGATGGTCGATCGGGTTCATCGCCGTGCCCCGCACGTGCGGCCGTCGGCCCATCCACCGCTTGCGGCCGGCCTTGCCCAGCACGATGCCCATGTTGTCCGGGTTGCTGCTCGATCCAATCGTCGCCCGGCACGCCGCCGGAATGCGCCGAATCTCGCCGCTCGGCAGCGAGATCTGCGCCCAGTCCGCCTCGCGCGCCATGAGCGTCGCGTGGGCGCCGGCGCTGCGGCACAGCACGCCGCCGCGCCCGGGCCGGAGCTCGATGTTGAACACCTCGGTGCCCAACGGCATCTTCGAAAGCGGCAGGCAATTGCCCACCTTCGGCGGCGCCTCGGGCCCGCTCATCAACTCGTCGCCCGCCTTCAAACCCACAGGGGCGATGATGTATCGCTTCTCGCCGTCGGCGTAGTGCAACAGGGCGATGCGCGCCGAGCGATTGGGGTCGTACTGCACCGAATCCACCTTCGCCGGCACGCCGTCCTTGTTGCGGCGGAAGTCGATCAACCGATACTGCTGCTTGTGCCCGCCGCCGCGATGCCGCGCGGTGATCTTGCCCTGATTGTTCCGCCCGCCGGTCTTCGTCTGCGGGCGCATCAACGTCTTTTCCGGCTGCGCCCCTGGCGTCAGGTCGGCGTAGTCGCTCACCGTCGCGCCGCGGCGGCCGGCAGTCGTCGGATTGTAGTTGCGGATGCCCATGGTTCACTCATAAAGTCGGGCATGTCATGCCCGGTCCAGCGAGCCGGGCCGTCTCGGCCCCGGCGCGTCGTCTTTATCGCCTAAAAGAAATTAATCCGATGTTCAGGATCCAATGTCACAACCGCCTTTTTCCAGTCTTTGGTCGTTCCCTGACGGAATTTCGTGCGCCGCGTCTTGCCGCGGCGGTTTTGCGTGGTCACCTTGAGCACCTTCACGTCGAACAGCGACTCCACGGCCCGCACCACGTCGCCCTTTGTCGCCAGACGATTGACTTCGAAGGCATAGGCGTTGTTGCGCGTGCTCTTGTGCATGCCCTTTTCCGTCACCAAAGGCTTCAACAGCACCTGGTGCGGTTCGAGCGTGATCGTCGTCGTAGCGGGAATATGTCGTGGCATAACAGCCTCTAACTACTTCTTCGCCTTCGCTGGCGTCTTCGCTTCGCCGTCGCCATTCGCGGGGGCCTTCGCCTTGAGCGCATCCAGCGCCGCCGTCGTCGTCAGCAAGCATCCCGCCGAAAGCACCGATAAAGCGTTCAAATCGCCAGCCGCCGACACGCTGACGCCGTCGATATTTCGCGAGCTCTTGTACACGTTGACGTTGTGCCCAGCGGTGGCCACGAGCACTTTCTTTCCATTGCAGCCCAGCGTCTTGATGATCGCCGCCATGTCGCTGGTCTTCGGGGCGCCGAACTCCAGCTTGTCGATCAGCACGATTGCATCGTCCTTCACTTTCGCAGCCAGCGCCATGCGCGTGGCGACCTGCAGGGCCTTGCGCGGAAGGGAGTACGAGTAATCGCGGGGCTTGATCTGCTTCATGTGCCCGCCGCCGCGGCGGATCCCGCTCTTCTTGTCGCCGGCCCGGGCGTTGCCCGTACCCTTCTGCCGGTACAGCTTGCGGGTCGAAGCCGAAACCTCGTGCCGATTCTTGGTCTTGTGCGAGCCCTGCCGTTGGTTCGACTGGTACATCACCACCGCGTCGTGCAGCAGTTGCTTGTTGATGCGCGCAGCGAAGTCGGTCGGCTCCAGGTTGTAGGTGCCAACCTTCTTCCCCTTCGCATCGTGTACGGTGAGCTTAGGCATCGCAGGCTTCAGGCTTCAGCGGGCCGGGTCGTCTCGACCCCGGCGCACCTCACGCCAATCTCTCACAATTTGTTCGTCGTCTTAATCACCACATACCCGCCGTTCGGCCCCGGCACCGCGCCGCAGACCAACAGCAGATTCTGCTCCGCATCGATTCGCACGAGCTTCTGATTCCGCATCGTGCACCGCTGATTTCCATACTGCCCAGGCATCCGCTTGCCCTTCATCACGCGGCTGGGAAACGCGCTGCCGCTGGTGCCGCCCAGGGCCCGGTGGCATTTCTTCACGCCGTGCGTGGCCCGCTGGCCGCTGAAATTGTGCCGCCGCATGGCCCCGGAGAACCCGCGGCCTTTGGAGATCGCAATCACGTCGACGCGCTGGACGCCCTCGAGCGCCTTGACGTCGACCTTGGCCCCCACCTCCAACTCGCCCACGCCGCCGCGAATCTCGCGGACAAACCGCTTCGGCTCGCAGTCGGCCTTGGCCAGCACCGCCACCCCGGCGCCCGAGCGCTTTTGGCCCGCTTGCTGTCGAGCTTGGCCACGTGCCCGCGCTCGCTGCGCGAGGCCAATCGCCGCGGCTTATCGAGAAAGCCCAGTTGCACCGCTTCGTAACCATCCCGCTCAGCCGTGCGAATCTGCAGCACGTCGCACGGCCCCGCCTCGATGACCGTCACCGGCACGACGTTGCCGGCGTCGTCGTAAATCTGCGTCATCCCTATCTTGCGCCCAGAATGCCCGGGACGCGGTCGGCGGAGGCCATCGGTGGTTACCTTGTAGGCGGTGCTTGAAAGTCAGGAGACGCGGGGAACTGGCCCCGGCTTACCCAACTAACTTCCGCGGCATAATTTTTCGATTGATTTGTCTGTCTGAACGACCCAAGCGAGCCGGGCCGTCTCGGCCCCGGCGTCTTTCAATGCAAATTGGCCACTGGCCATTTCAAAATTGAAATTGCTGATGACCAATGGCCAATTGGCAATCCACTACCCCGTCGTCGCCTTGATCTTGATGTCCACGCCCGCCGGCAGGCTCAGCTTGTTGAGCGCCTCGATCGTCTTGGCCGTCGCCTGGACGATGTCGATCACTCGCTTGTGCGTGCGAATCTCAAACTGCTGCCGGGCCTTCTTGTCCACGTGCGGCCCGGCCAGCACCGTGTACCGCTCGATCCGCGTCGGCAGCGGGATCGGCCCGTGAACTTCGCTGTTGGTCCGCTTGGCCGTATCCACGATCTCCGCGGCGCTCTGGTCGAGCACCGTGTGGTCGTAGGCCTCCATCCGAATCCGTATGATTTCCCGCGCGGCAGCCACCAGTGAAATCCTTATCCAAGCGAGCCGGCCTGCGGCCCGACCAACGGCAAAGTGTCAAAGACCCCGGTCATCCCCAGAATTCAGGGACGAACCGCGAATTTTAAGGCAGTTTCAAGAGGGCGTCAACAGGGGTCGACGGGAAAGATTTGCTCGCCTTTTCCCTCTTCAACTCGATAAGAACTGATCGTAGGCGCTATGAGGTCCGATCCAGAACCAAACCGGCCCCTCCGGCCGCATTCTTGCTAGAGCGCGGTAATGTAAGCCCACTCTGGCGGACCAAAATTGCCCGACCTTCTTGAGCCGCAAGGAGGGATGATGCGGATCACGGCGCAATAGTTCGAAGTTCTTATCCGCCAATTCGCGAGCCGCGCTGGGCAATTGCCGATAGTGACGCCAGAATCCCGGCGTGGCGAAGTGATTCACAGCGGCGTGCATCGACCGGCGTCAAAGTCCGCGTCTGCTTCCGCGGCCGCCTTGTCCAATTTGCCGGCTAAAATGTCCGCTTCGATCTGCCTATCCCATGCGTCGGCCACATATTCCTGAAACCAGCGCGCAAAAGCGGCGAGCTCACTCGGCGGCAACTGGGTGACGGCGGTTTCCAGGTCGGTCAAACTCATCGCAAAAACTCCGCGTGGGCGCTCTCTAAAAAAGTATCGTCAACTTTCTCGCCCGCGGCAAGTCGCCGTCCCCCCGACGGCCAATACGCCCCGCTTAACGCCGACGCGGGCGCCACGGTCTGCGAATCGCGTGCTCCGCCGGCGCAATGAGTGCGGCCAGGTCGCCGCTGGCAAACACGGCGTCCGCCGTCGCCGGCACGTCCGCCGCGACGGCTCCGCTTGTGCCATATTGTGTCTGCCACACCGTCAGGTCTTCGCCGTCCACGACGTTGTCGCCGTTGGCGTTGCCGTTGGCTCGCGTCGCCGCCGCGCCGCTGGCGCCCTTGCCGCGCTGCCAGATCAAGAAGTCGAGGCCGTCGACCGCGCCGCTGACATCGAAGTCCGCCGACTGGCCGCCTGACTCGACGGCGCCCAGATCGATGCGACCGCCTGCGATTCGATTGAACCCCAAGCCCCGCTGATCGTAGAGCGGCACGCCGCCGAAGCCCGCGGCCGCGGCCGCGTCGCCGGCGTTACGGGCCGGGCTGTCCGCCAGGAGCTCATGCGTCATCGTCGGTCCGCCATGGTTGGCCAAGGGGCTCAGCCGCGGATCCTGTTGGACGATGTTATTGGCGCCGCTGATCATGGCGCCGACGGTCGATTCGATCAAACTCCACGTCGCCGTCGCGACGCCGCTGACGTCGGGCGCACTGCCGGCGAAGAGCGCCTCATTATCGCCCACGATGGAATGGCCAATCGTCGCCGCGCCCGGCGATAAAATGAGCAGGCCGCCCCCATCGAGCTCGGCTGTGTTCGCCGCCACCGTGCTATGTCGCAGCGAAAGTTCGCTGTACACAAAGATCCCGGCTCCCAATTCCGCACTGTTGCCCGAGAGCGTGCAATTGGTCACCGTCGTCGTGCCCGCCTTTATGTAAATTGCTCCGCCCGCGTCGGCGACATTGCCGCTGATGGTGCTATCGGTGATCGCCGTCGCGCCGCGGCGTACACGCCGCCGCCCGACGCAAAGGCTCCGTCGAGAGAATTGTCGCTCACCGTGCAGCTCAAAATCGCCAGACTGCCGCCGTCGTTGAAAACTCCGCCGCCGTTTTTCGCCACGTTGCCCGAGATCTTGCAGTCGGCAAGCGTAAGATTCTCCTTGGAAAGGATCGCGCCGCCATTGCCGCCAACGTCCCCGCCAGTCATCGCGAGCCCGCTGATCGTGACCGCCTTAACGTCCGCAACGCCGTCATCCACGGTGAACACCCGCGCGCCGTCGCCCACCGCGTCTGTGCCCGCAAAAGCGCTGATCGTCAGCAGCCCGACGCCGGGGCCTGTAATCGTGAGATTCTTGGTGACGTTCAGCTGACCCAAGCTCGTCAGGTTGATCGTGCCGACGACCGAGAAGTTGATCGTCTCGCCCGCCGCCGCATTGGCCAGGGCCTCCCGGAGCGAATAGTTTCCCGGCGTGATATCGCCGTCCACCGCGTCCGCCAGCGTGCTGACGGTGATCGCCAACAGCCGCCGGTCTTCCAGGGGCTCCAGTCGCAGCGGACGAACAAGTGGATCGCGCGGCCCCGCCGCCCAGGTTCGATGGCACCGCACGCGCCGCCCCGTCCCTCCCAGCCACGGCCGCCTGGTTCGACGAGACATCTTCGGCGCCCCGATCAGAGAAGTGTCGCCGCCCGCCAAATCGGGCGCGCACCTAGTCTAACCAAGGCCCACCGCGCCAGCCAACAAAATGGGTCCGCTGAGAAAATCCGTGGCCGTTAACGCGTCGCCGGCTCGCGCCACAAGACCCAGGGAGCCGGTACGCTCCGACCAGATGCCGCTATTGTTCGTGCTCTCGACGCCAGGGCCGGCAATAGTGGCGTGAAATGCCGTTTGTCCAGCCGCATTGAGGACAACTTCGTGGAAGCGGCTAAACGTCACCTGCGGCTCCGTGCCCGGCGCTGCGTCGCCCGTCAGGGCGCGGGTGTCGAAGGTGACGGACGCGAGCGAAACGCTGTTGCTGCTTGCAACAAGGAGCACACCGTACATGAGACGCCGCATGGATGAGACCCTTTTCGATAACAGCAAAATCAACATGACGCGACGGGTGGCATGTCCTCGGCGGTCCGCCGCCGTGGACATGTGCCATGGACACCACCTTCGCCGCTTCAGCATATCCACGCGGACGAGGACATGGCACGCAGCGGCCAGAAGAAGCAGCAGTGCCGCGGCCGGCGGCTCGGGGACGGGCTGGCTGGCGGCGGTTAGCAGTGGGCCGCCGAACCCTTGCTGCCAACAGAGGAAGTCGGCGCCGTCGGCGTCGCCGTCGAAGTCGGCGTCGCCGAAATTGGCGGCGCCCACGTCGCCGAAGTTCAATTTCCACAACGCGAGGTCTTTGTCATCGACGACGCCGTTTCGATCGAAGTCGGCGCCACCGCCGACGACGGTCGCCAGCTCGTTGGTCGACTCGCTCCAGAAGTAGGTGAACTCCTCCTGGGTTGCCGGGTCGACGCCGGAGACGTGAAACATGAAGTTGTTGTTGGCAACGATGATGAGGCCGGGCCCCATGTCAAAGGCGCCGACGTTCCACGTGAGGTTCTGTGGCACGCCGTTGGAGTCGAGCGTCAATTGGAAGTCGTCGAGGTCCTCCTCGGTCGGATTGTCGCCGGGGATTTCCAGGTCGAACGTCAGCACCTGATCGAGCCCCACCGAGGTCTGCCCCGGCAGCAGATTGTTGAGCCGAAACGTGGCGGTAATCGTCGCCGGCAGCGGGTCGAACCCCGGAATGAGCGGGCCGGTCGCGGTCGGCGTCTGGTACTGGACCGTGAACAGATAGTCCGCCGGTTTGATCACCGTAGCCACGGCAATGCCATGGCGACCGTCGGCCAGGCCGAATTTGTAAGCCAGCTGACCGATGTTGTTGAGCCCGGACATGCTTCCTTCGACGGGCGGATTGAAGGAAATCGACGTCATCGTGCTCCCCAACATGGGGACGCCCGTCCGGGCGACTTCGATCATCCCCAATGCGTCGTCGTACACGAACAGACCGCTATCGTTGAACGGATCGCCGCCCGGCAAAATGAGGCCCGATTGAAACGCGACCTGGCCCGCGTCGTTGATGGCCGGACTGCCGCCGCCGTTGAATGTGCCAACGCCATTGGGCAGCGCCTGGCCGGCGCGAACGATCTGAGTCATTGCGGCGCCGTCGCCACGGAAGAGCCCGCGGGCATCGCTCGCTCCACCGCTCGTTCCTCCCAGATTGGCTGAGAACACAACCTGTCCGCCGTCATTAAGTTGCGGACCGAAGAACTCGGAAAACGAGCCGTTGCCATCGGGCGCGGCCTGGCCGAAGCGGGCGATCGACGTGGCCGGGCCGCCGTCGCCGCGGTAGATGCCGCGATTGGCCGTCGTGCCTGTGGCGACGCGATATGCCACCTGACCGGCTTCATTCATAACAACTGAGTCAGCCGACCCGGTGGCAATCCGCGTGAGCGTGGCGCCGTCGCTGCGGAAGACGCCGCTGGCGCTTCCGTTGGTCGCCGTGGCAGAAAACGCGGTTTGCCCGGCGTTGTTCAGGTTCACATAGTCAAAGTCCGTAAATCGGGCTGTGCTGCCGGGCACGGTCTGGTTCTTTCGCGCGATCTGCGTGAGCGGCCCGCCGTTGCCGACGAAGACGCCGCGATTGTCGCTCGTTCCGCCGCTGGTGCTTCGCAGGTTTGCCAAGCCGACCGCTAAGCCCGCATCGTTGAGTGCAAAGTCAAGGCTACTGACGTTCTGAAAGACGCCGTTGCCATCGGGCGCCGATTGGCCCTCGCGGATGATTTGCACCTGCGGACCGCCGCCGCCGCGAAGGAGGCCGAAATTGTCGTTCGAACCATTGGCGGTGTCCGTCAAGGTGGCTGTAACGAGCGCCTGCCCCGCGTCGTTCCAGCCGGGAAAGGCCTCGGCGCTGATGAACTTGCCGTTGCCGTCGGGCGCCGCTTGGCCTCCGCGGAAGATTTGAGACAGCACCCCGCCATCGACCTGGAAAAAGCCGACTTGCTCGTTGAAGCCGCCCGCGGTCCCCAAAAGCTGGCCTTCAAACACCACCTGGCCAGCGTTATTGATCCCAGGCAGTCCGAGTGAGAAAAAAGTCCCGTTGCCGTCAGGCGCTGCCTGACCCTCCATCATGAGGACCTGTGTCGCTACCTGGGCTAGCGCAGGAGGCGCCGCGCGTAGCGCCGCCGCCAGGCACGCCGTCGTGATCAAAAAAAGCTTCATGGCTCGATCTCTCCGCGATACCGTTTTATCGGCCCGTCCCAACCCGGCGCCGCTGCCGAAGAAGTCGCCCAAGGCAAGCCCCATTTGCAACCGCGAGTCCCGCGACGGCGACGGCAAGAACATGCTTCATGATGGGGCCTCCCAAGTTGCGGCGCACCATGACGAGTGATTTTCAGCCGACCGCAGGAGCGACGTAATCGGCCTAATATAGAGGGATGCCGACGATGCCCTAAGGAAATTTTTCGGGAACTTTCGGCGGCGGGCGGCGGCGCCGGAGGGGGAAACTAAAGCGGCCGAGGGAAATTCAGCGTGTCGTATTGCGACGTCATGGGCAATCACCAAGTCGCCCTCGGCGGAGAATGTGAATAACTGGAGGCATATCAGTTTCACCGAGCCGCCATCTGGAAGTCGCACCACCATTCGGGGGGTTAGGATGAGTCGCGTCGTCTCTCACCAGCAAACTGAAGTCCTCGCCGCCGAGCGGCGGGCGTCGCCATCAGCGAGTCGCCGAAGGCGCCGCCATATCCGTAGACCAATGCGGAGTTGTCGCTCGCGACCCAGCTCTACGCCTTCGGCGTGATGACGCGGGTCGCGCAAATCCGCCAGGGCGGCGAGCGAATGGTGGTCATGCTGGCCGCCCTCATCCCCGCCGTAGTCGCTCTGGGCGTCGGCTTGGGTGCGATCCAAGGCCCCAACATGAGTCGCGCGGAGCTCGCCCGCCAAACCCGCGAAGAGCTCGCCCGCATCACCGTCGGCCTCAACGCCCAGGAGCAAGCGCAGCTCACCGAGCGGCTCCAGCAGCAGGCCAACGGCGCTGGCAGCGCGACCAGCCCCGCCCCGCCGGCGCCTGGTTCGCCGCCGCGGCCATGACCGCCGCCGGCGCCGCCGCGCTGGTCCACTGCCGCCGCCGCTGGCTCACCCTCGAACTCGCCTAACTCCAGGCTCCTCCCGCGCCCCCCCACCCCCGTTAGCCGCGAAGCGCAGCCTGTCCGCAAACAGAGCCCAGCACGTCCCCCACCGCAGCACCCGCGCAAGCCGGGGGTTGAGCCCCAAAAAATCTCGCCAAAAACTGAGACTTCTCGCTGAAGCCGACAGCCGGTCGGCGAGCTAGCAGTGGGGATTTTTCTCCCCACGCAGCCGTGACTCCTCCGCCAACGGCATCACATCAGTTACGACGACATTGGAAACGCCGAAAGCCAACTTAAAGTCATCTCCCTGAGCGACTTGCATTCACTACCTGTCGGGATCAGCGAGAAGTCTCCAAAAACTTGTTGAAAATGGGCCACGACTTCGCGTAGCCTGGTGGTGCTCAAATGAACACATCCCACGTCAACTCGATCGCGCCCGGCGAGCCGCGGGGCTTGTCCCCGCGGTCCGGGATCCACCCGCGCTCAACCGGCGGCGTGGCGGCCATGAACGAAGAACCGCAAAACACCGGCGACCTTTGCGGCCCCGCGCCGACGCCGCCCGCCCAGTTTTCCAGCGGCAGCTGCGGCGGGGACCACGCAAAATCCGGGGCTAATGCGGTGGAAAAGATGGGACCCCTATCTTCGCCGCAAAACTCTCAGCGCCGACCGGACATCGCAATCCGTGTCTGCGCAGGAAGTTGCGGTCAGCCGCAGAGAGTGGAACAGGGCCGCGGTCGCAACCCCGGCGCAAAAAGGGGCGCGACTCCGCACTGTGCCGCTGGCGGGTCGAATCCCAACGGCATAGAGTCGCTTCGCGGAGCCGCGCCCCAGGGGGACTTTGGCCTGGTGCGCCGTCGTCATGGTCTATCTCGTCAGCGGCCGAGAGCGCGATTGCTGCACTGGCCGCGGAAGGGCAAGGTCCCACGGTGAGACGTGACAGGTTGCAGCATCGCGCGCTCTCGCGTCAGCCTAGGTCCCCTGGAATACCGCCGCCCGCAACGGCATATCCATCGGGAACCCTGGCTTGCAGAAAACACATGTCGCGACGAGCGAGATTCCTTGCCGACCCCGGAATCGATTCCGGTTCTAGTCCCCCTCCCCCGCGGCGGGGAGGGGCTAGGGGAGCGGGGATGCGAACGAAAAGCCGATCATCCACCGGCTTCGACGCCGCCCACTCAGCTCTCCCCCTTCGAGGGATGGGGGTCGGAGGGAGGTTTAGCCATGCACCAAGAGCGTAATCCGCTCCGGCAAATGGGCCGCCACCTGCTGGATGACGTCCCCCTTCATCGCCCGCCACAAGACGCCCCGCCGGGTAGTGCCCAGCAGCAGCGTATCCACCGCGTGGGTGGCCGCCGTCTCCAGGATCGCGTCGGCGATGTCGTAGGCCAGGGAATAGAGAAAGTAGGTCGGCACGTGCGCCGCCTCGGCTGCGGCGCGGAACTCGGCGAACATCGCCACCGCCTCCGGGTCGTCGGCCAGCTCCATATGCTTGACCGGGGCAAACGGCGTCACGGCGATGTGCCTGACGAACAGCACCAGGAGTTCGCCATGGTGAGCCCGGGCCTCGTCGATGGCAAATTTCGTCAGCCGCGGATTGCCTCGGGTCGCCACCAGGAGGCGGGTCTTGATCGGTCCCGTCGCCACCACTTGCTCGCCCCGCCAAGGCGGCGGCCGAGACGGCCAGCCGAGCCGACGCCGTATCGGTCGCCTCAACCAGTGCGGGAACCGTCTTCACCGCCCACGCGCGAATCTCCTCCCGATGCCGCGCCGCCCAGCGACCGCTCAGGCCGAGTCCCAAGATCGTCAGCGCGAACGCCAAAGCGTTGGGCTTCTCCCACGCGATGGTAATCCACACCACCACCATGATCACGGCGATTGCCAGCATCAGCGCCCGCTCGTAGCCTGCCATCGCCAGCCGCTTGTTGGTCGAGCACGCCCCCAGATTGAGCGCCACCGCGCCCACGACCCCGATCGCGTACAGATCGGCCAGCGCCCCCACGTCCGAAATCATCAACGCGATCACCGCCGGCAGGATCGTGCCCAACCACAACGGCACGGCCGGCATGCCCCAACGGTTCAACCCGGTGAGCCCGCGGGGCAGCTCGTTGTCGGCGGCCATCATGTACTGGATGCTCACCAGCCCGGTGATCGCGGTGTTCACCGCCGACAACAAGAGCAGGGCGAACACGAGCGACGCGACGGCGGCGAACACGTCGCCCACGTAGTACTCCGCCAGAATTCTCACCATCGTGTTGCGCACATGCGGCGTGGTGACCGCTCCGGTCGCCACGTCCGGGCCGCCCGTGCCGATGACGCTCTCCGGCAAGGCGAGCATCGCCAGCGTCAGCACCATGTTGAGCACGACAATTTCCGCCAGCACCGGCCAGATCGATTTCCTGGCCGTCTTGGCGACGGGCTCGACCATGATGCCCGTCATGTTGGCGATGGCTTCGACGCCCGAAATCGCGAGGATCAGCTTGGTGAACTGTCCCCACGCGGCCAGCGGACTGGAGTGAACCTCCGTGATGTGGGCGCCGCCCAGCGACGGTACGGCGAACAGCGCGATCACCAGGCTCAACACGGCGGTCAGCACCGCGACGACCATCGCCCCCGTGCCCGCTTTGGTCGGCCCGAAGTAATTCAAAAACCCAATCAGCAAGATCGCCCCCACCGCCCATAGATGCGCGTTCGGCAGATGGACGTAGTGAAAAGCCTCGACCGCGGAGAGCGCCGCCGTGACGATGTAGTCGGCGCACAGCAAGCAGCGCCCCGACCACCGCCAGCGTGTGCGACCGCTCCCGCGCAGAGGAGTACACGCCGCCGCCATCGGGATACAACCGGCAGATAACCTGATACGCCCAGCCAACGGCCGCCATCAGGCAGCTCATCGCCAGCATGAACCAGAACGACGCGTGCCCGACGTAGTAGAACGCCAACCCCAGCACGTACAGGCGACTCGTGCCCCAATCGCCAAAAAGCATTGGCCCGGCGTGATACCACCGCAGTTGGCGGGGCCGGGCGCCGTGGGTCAGCATCGCGGGCAGTCTCGAACGGGCAGGAATGTCGGCCCGGCGGCGAGCCGAGGCACGCGGACGATTCTAGTCGCCCCAGCCCTTCCGTCAAACCGGCGCCCGACGCCCGCTCTACCCCCCGTGCACGAGCAGTGTGATCCGCTCCGGCAATTCCATCGCCACTTGCTGAATGACGTCGCCTTTCATCGCCCGCCACAGCATGCCGCGCTGCGTCGTGCCCAGGAGCAAGGTGTCGACCGCGTAGGTCGACGCCATTTCCAAGATCGCTTCGGCGACGTCATACGCCACCGAATACAAGAAGTAAGCCGGCACGCCCGCGGCGTCGGCTTGCTCTTTGATTTGATCGAACATCTCGACCGCTTCCGGATCCTGAGTCAGGTCGCCATGCCCGGAGGGCCCCATCGTTGGCACCGCGATATGCCGGACGAACAACACGAACAGCTCGCCGCTCGCCAGGCGACATTGCTCGATCGCATAGTTCAACAGCCGCGGATTGCCGCGGGTCGCGACCATGATGCGCGTTTTGATCGGCGCCGCGGGCTGAGGTCGTCGGGCGAGCGCCGCCGCCTTGGCCGCCAGCGTGGCCGTAGCAGCGGTCGTGACGTGAGCCAGCGCGGGTACGGTCGCCGTCGCCCAGCGGCCAATCTCCTCGCGATGCCGCGCCGCCCAACGTCCGGCCAGGCCCAGACTCATGACGCTCATGGCAAAAATGAGCGCCATTGGTTTTTCGGTGGCGATGGTCAGCCAGATAACCACCATCAACGCCGCCAGCAAGAACATGCCCACGCGTTCGTAGCGCCGCATCGTGACGCCGAAGTAAGTGGAGCACGAGCCGAGATTCAGCGCCACGGCGCCCACCACGCCGATCGCGTACAGGTCTGCCAGATCGCCCACGTCGGGAACCAAGAGCACGATGATCACAGGCGCCGCGGCGGCCAACCACAATGGGATCACCGGCATGCCCCAGCGATTCAGCCCGCCCAAGGCGCGCGGCAGCTCCTTATCGCGGGCCATCATGAACTGAATGCTCACCAGGTCCGTCAATGCCGTGTTGACGGCCGAAAGCAACAGCAGCGCGAAGACTCCGGAAGCCACCCTGGCGAAACCGGGACCCACGTAATGCGCCGCCAGAAAGCGCATCATCGTGTCCCGATGCTCAGTGCGGCTCAGGTCAGGAATCGCCAGCATGGCGAGCGTCAATACCATGTTTAAGACAACAATCTCGGTCAGCACGGGCCAAATCGCTCGCCGTGCCGTCTGGGCTACGGGCTTGACCATGATGCCGGTCATGTTGGCGACGGCCTCGACGCCGGAAATCGCCAAGATCAGCGCGGTGAACTGCTGCCACCAATTCCAGGGGTTTCCATGCGGCGTTGTGATTGTGGCTCCGCTGAGAGACGGCGACGCCGCCGTGGCGATCACCAGACTGAACGCGATCGTGAGCAGCGCCACAATCAGCGCCAGCGTGCCGGCCTTGGTGGGGCCGAAATAGTTGATGGCGCCGATCAGGGCGATCGCCCCCGCCGCCCACCACGCGGGGTGCGACAAACCGAGATAATGGAAAGCGTCGAGCGCCGAGATGGCTGCTGTCACGATGTAGTCGGCGCACAGCAGCAGGGCGCCGATCACCGCGAGCGTTTGCGACCGGTGCCGGGCCGACGAGTACACGCCGCCGCCGTCGGGATAGATGCGGCAAATGATCTGGTACGCCCAACCCACGCCGACCAGCAGGAACGACATCGCTAGCATGAACCAGAACGAGGCGTGGCCGGCGTAGAACATCGCCAGACCCAACACGTACAACCGACTGGTCCCCCAGTCGCCGAATAGCATCGGCCCGGCATGAAACCAGTGCAATTGGCGCGGGCGGGCGCCCTGAACTAGCATCGAACTGCCTCGCGTCACTCGGACGGCAACTGCCGGCACGGGAGGCTAGCCCCAACGTGGGCTAGGGATGACGCGCGCGTTCGCTCCCTGGAGGAACGAGCCGCACCGCCGCGGAGCATCGGAAGGTCCTCGATCGCCTACGGGGTTAGCTGACGGGCTCGGAGTCGAAGTCTCCGTCCAGAATCGCACGGCGGTCGGCCCCGCTCGCACGTCTGGATTAGCCCCCAAGGTTGGGTTCCCCGTTCCGCCGCTCTTCGCGGCGAACTCGGCGTTACGTAGTGCAGTTGCTTGGCCCCCATTCTAGTTGGCCGACGAGCCGCCGCAAAGGGCTGCATATACCCCAGGTTTCTCGGCTAGAACGCCACTCCTAGTTGATCGAAAATGAAGGCGTACATGTCCACCTGCTGGGCGATCCGCTCGCTCAGCGGCGTATCGAGACCGTGGCCAGCGTCGGAGCTGGTGCGAAGCAAATACGTGCCGCCGGGATTGGCCGCCTGCAGCCGCGCGGTCATCTTTCGCGATTGGCTCGGTTCGACGCGCGGGTCGTTCTCGCCGGTGAGGAAGAATACGGGCGGATACTTCACGCCGTCCTTCACGTTGTGATACGGCGAGTACGCCAACAGCGCCTTGAACTGCGCTTCGTCCTTCACGGTGCCGAACTCGGTGACGTTGAACGCCCCGTTGGGCGACAGCTCCACGCGCAGCATGTCGTAGATGCCTACCAGCGAGACGACGCACTTCATCAGGTCCGGGTGCTGCGTAAACGTCGCGCCCATCAAGAGGCCGCCGTTGGAACCGCCGATGATCGCCAGCTTGTCGCGCGAGGTATATTTCTGGTCGACCAGGTGCTGAAGCACCGCGGCGAAGTCGTCGAACACGTTCTGCTTCTTGGTGAGGTTGCCCTGGAGGTGCCAGGCCTCGCCGAACTCGCCGCCGCCGCGTATGTTGGCGATGGCGACGACGAAGCCGTGATCGAGCAGCACGCGGTTGAGCGCCCGGAAACCGGGGGTGATGCTCACCCCGTAGCCGCCGTAGGCGTTGGCGAGACAGGGGTTCGTGCCGTCGCGCTTCGTTCCTTTGCGGTAGATGATATTCACCGGCACCTTCGTGCCGTCCCTCGACGTGGCGAACTCGCGCACCACTTCGGCGTCGTCGAGATTCACGGGCTCGTCGGTCCGCAGGGCCGTCTTCTCCGACTTGCCTGAGGTGGCGTCGTAGCGGTACACGGCGGCGGGCTGCACGTAGGAGCCGTTGGCATACAAGATGTCGTCGCCTTCGATTTGTTCCAGGGCGCCCACGGTCGACACGGCAAGCTGCGGCGGCGCCGCCAGTTGCTTGCCATCCAGATCGACGACGCGAATCTCTGTCGGCCCGCCGAGCTGATACGTCACGTACACCCGAGACGCCGTCGGCAGCACCGAGGAGTCGCGCCAAAACGACGTGACGATCGCATCTTTGCCCTCGGGCACGATTTCCTTGGCGTGGGCCACGTCGAGCGTATCGATGGAGACGCGCAGCAGCTTCCCGCGCGGGGCGTCCTGACGCGACACGACGTACAGGTCGTCGTGCGGGCCGAAGCGGGCCATCACGATCTTGTCCTTGAAACCCGTGAACTGCCGCCATTTGCCGTCGGGCTCGCGGAGGTAGTGGGCGAACTCGCCGCCGTCGCCGTTCTGGATGGTCGCCAATACGCGCCCGGTCGCTTCGTCGACTTCGAGCTCCGTCTCGGCGATCCGCGGCGAGTCCTTGCCCAGCTCGTAGCGATCCTCCTCCGTCGGCGTGCCCAGCTTGTGGTAGTACACCTGCTGGTAGAAGTTCATGTCCTCGGCAGCGCGCTCGCCCGCGCGGGGATGCCGCGTGTAGAAGAAGCCCGACCCGTCGGGCGACCACGCCAGGTCGCCGCCGGCCGTGCCCGTGTTCACGCGCGGGATGACCTCGCCGATTTCCTTGGCCGTGGCAACGTCGTAAATGTGGACGTCGCCCACTTCGTCGCCGCCCTTGGAGAGCGACACCGCCACGAGCTTGCCGTCGGCCGAGGGCTTGTACCAGTTCATCGCGGTCGTGCCGGACTTGTCGAGCTCGTTGGTATCCACGAGCACGCGCTCGCCGGAGAGGTCGGTGAGCGACTCGGCGACGATGAGAAACGGCTGTTGCTTTGGCGGCTGGTCCTTCATGGCGAAGAACTTGCCGGCGCGGTGGGTGGCATCGAAGTAAGCGACCGTGGTCGCCGACATGATCTCGGTCACGCGCTGGCGAATCTTGTCGACGCCGGGGAGCTTATCGAGGATCGAGCGGGCGTAGGCATTCTGAGCATCGCTCCATGCCTTCACGGCCGGGTCCTTGCCGTCCTCCAGCCAGCGGTAGTCTTCGGAGACTTGTTTGCCATGGAACGTGTCGGCGACGACCTGCTTTTTTGTCGCCGGCGGTCCGATGGCCGATACGGGAGGAGCCCAGAACATGGCCGCCGCCAGACCCAATATCGAGAACTTCCTTGAACGCTGTGACCGTCTCATGGTTGTCTCCGTGAATATGTGGCCTGGACGGCGATGCGCTCCAGGCGTGGTTTTGCGGTTTTGCGGGGCCGATAGGGGTCCCACATTTTTATTGCATTAGTCCCATCTTTTGCCATGTCCGGCATCGATCGGACCTGGGGTTTTCTCGAGTCGACCATGCTGCGACGGACGGCAAATATTCGTTCGTTTTGCGTTTCTTCAACGGGCGTCGCTGCGACGCTAAAGCTGGCGCCGAGGCGAGCGACTGACGGCTGGAAAGTTTGCGGGGCAGTTGATTGTTTGGTGCACACAGGCATTGCCAGACAACCGACCTGCCAGAGGATGCGGCGGTCTTTCGGGAGAAACGCCGCGTTTTTTCGAGGCCTTTGTCATGGGTGTGACCAACATTGTCCCAAATGTCGTGGCCCATTTTCAACAACTTTTTTTAGAAACGGACTGACGGGGAAATAGGGACAAAGTTGGTCCAGGGATTCATCGCGAGGCTTGACAGCGTGGCCGGCGTGCAACGACCGCACAGCAAAGCATCTCGCGGAGCGAGATGGCTACAATAGTTTTGACATGTGCCGAAATTCGCCGGGGGTGAGATTGGCCCGTTGAGGATTCTCGACGATGTAGCGGCGCAGATGCTCGAACTGGTTCAGCGAGCGCACCAAGTGGTCGAACCCGTCTTGCTGCCAGAAGCGGCCATGACGGCCGAGAGCGCGGTTGATCTCAGTCGAGGTAAAGTGCTTCCAGGAATCACATTGCCCTAGCATCGACTCGTCGTCGGGAAATGCCGCCAACATGTGAACGTGGTTTGGCATAACGACGAAATCGGTCAGGTCGTAGCGATTGCCGTCGAAGTGCAACAAGCTGTCGGCGACGAGTTTTGATAATTCTGGCCGGCGGAGGAGGCAAGCACCGTGGCAGGCGTCCAAGTGGTCGTTCCAGCGATTTGAAATGAATTGCTGACACTCCTCGGCAATGCGTGGATCAAGCGCCTGCAGTTGCGCCTGCCAATGTGATTCTCTGGAATGTAGTCCTCTCGCTCCGCGAGAGGTTCCATCTCGCGGAGCGACATGGCTACGAATGCCATGCTTTCGGAGCCAGGCATCTCGCTCGGCGAGCCATTGTTTAAGCACTGGTGCAGGGATGGAATCCCACGTACGCCAGGTAATAAATGCAATCGTGCCGGCCTGGGACCAATGCGGAAGCCGGCGCTCAACGACGGCATACTCTTGTCGTGGATCGAAGCATTGGATCTGCGATTTGAGCGATGCAGCCATGTCGGCTAATGTATTCCTCTCGCTGCGCGAGAGGAAGCATCTCGCGGAGCGAGATGGCTACATTTGAGCGAAGCTTGGGCGCCGTCCTCCTGGCGGCCGGCGAAATACTGGCGCAGGTAATCGTGCATGGCTGGCTTGTCGCTGGCCCAGCGCCAGACGCCGTGCTCGTCGTGCGCGAGGTCTTGTTCCGGATCGAAGTCGAAGGCAGCGAAGTCGCGATAGCGCTGCCGGAACTTGCGCGCGCCGATCGTGCCGTGCCATTGATGGGCGACGTCGCCGGGGACGCATCCCCACTTGCCGCGCACGTCGCGGTGGAAGCCCTCGGTCCAGCGGCGGAAGTGGTCGCGCGCGGGCGGACTGAACTGCATCGCGGCCGCGGCTTCTTGCCAGAGGCCGCCGGCGGCGAAGCAGTGGACGCGCGTTCCGCCGCCGATGATCCAGGCGTCGTAGAAGCCGCGCTGGGCGAACAGTTCGCGGCGAAAGGCCCAGGCCAGGCCGTAGCTGACCGGCGGATCGTCGTTGGCGTTTCTCCAGTCGGGGTTGCAGAGCTCGAGCGTCGAGCGGCCCTGGAGTCGCAGGGCGCCGAAGCCGAGGCACGCGGTCCGCGAGCGCTCGATCAATGCGAAGTCGAGCGGGTGATCGGCAGGCAGGTAGTAGACATGAGCGAAGGGTTGAACGAGCGGCGTGCGATCGAGCGCACGACTGACCTCCTCCCAAACGTCTGGACGGCGGAAGATAACGTCGCTGTCGACGGCGACGATCTTTTCGACGTGCGGCGGGACCGCCTGCAGGGCGAGATTGTACAGGCGTTCTTTCTGCCACATGACGTCGGCGGCGGGAAACTGCAAAAGAACCTCGGCGTCGTCGGGCGTCAGGTCGAAGCGGCCGTCGTAGCCCAACTCGACGGCCACGAGCGGGATGCGCAGCGCGCGGCGGAACCGGCGATAGTTTTCTCGCCGGCGGCGCCAGTGCATCGGGTTGAAGTAGGGCGTGATGGCCCACAGCTCGTCGCTCATGACGCACAAATCCTCCCCGACAATTTGAACCGCCAAGCGGCTGTGTTGATTGTCAAGCGCATGTGAGTTGAAGATGGGAATTCCAGGCAGAGTTATTTTTGAGAATCGTGTTCAGGATCACCAACAGCTTGCGCATGCAGGCCACCATGACGACTTTGAAGGGCTTGCCCGCCGCGTCCAGTCGCTGGCCGAAGGCCCGGATGACCGGATTGCACCGCCGAGCCGTCAGCGTCGCCATGTAGAGCACGCTGCGCACCGCCGCCCGGCCTCCCCAGATCGCCCGCCGACCACGGAACTTGCCGCTGTCACGGTTGAATGGAGCCACCCCGACCAGGGCCGAGATCTCTTGGCGGTTGAGCCGGCCCAACTCGGGCAGTTCGGCCACGAGCGTGACGGCCGTCACGGCGCCGACGCCGGGGGCCGTTTGCAGGACGCGGGAGCGGCACTGCAGGTGGTCGTCGCTTGCGACCAGGTCCGACAACTCCGTCTCCACGTGGCGAATGAACTTGTCCAACTGCTCGATCACGCCGCGGACGCTCCGCAGCACGAACTTGGTCGAGGCGGTCTCCAGACGGCACTTTTCGGCGGTCCGCAGTTCGATCAACTGGCGGCGGCGCGCCGTGAGCTGCTCGAGGCGGTCCTGCTTCTCGGGGACTTTCTGCGCCGGGCGCGGCTGGACGTGTTGGCCGAAGCGGGCGATCGCCTCGGCGTCGATCCGATCGGTCTTGGCCAGCCGGCCGAGCCCGCGGGCGAAGTCGCGGACTTGCCGCGGGTTGGCCACGGCCGTCCGGTGTCCGGCCGCGATCAGCGCGGCGACGACGGCCCGCTGATAACCCCCGGTGGCCTCGACGACCACCAGGCACTGGCCCGCCGGCGGCAGCGCCTCAAGCACTTGCTGCACGCCGGGGCGGTCGTTGGACGCGGAGAGCCGCCGGCCGTCCGGCAACACGCACACGTCCAGCGAGTTCTTGGCCACGTCGATTCCCACAAACGAGTTGACTGCAGCGTTCATGAACGGCTCCCTGTCTTGCGGATGCGAGCTCGACGCGAGGTCGGCTCTGGCGGCTGTTCGGGCTCAAGTTCAAAAAACCGGCGGCGATCACGCTTGGCGACGGCGTACAAAGCGCCTGGACGCACTCGATCTACCGCCGGCCGCATCGGAAGTCCTGCTCCGCTACGCTTCGCAGGACTTCCGATGCCACCTACAGTACAACGACATTCCTTCGTGATTTAAACATACAAGGACGCCAAGAGCGCCACGGGCGGCGAGAATGCAACCACGACGACACGACGAGCACGACGAAGAAAGCCGTAGTGGATTAATATACCTAATCCGGCGGTCGTGTTCGTCATGTCGCCGTGGTGAAAGATTCGGTTTCGAATTCTTCCTGGCGCACTTGGCGTCCTTGGCGGTTCACAATGCCCGGCGCCCTGGGGAAGTCACGCGGCGCGGCGGAGGAGAATATTGGGCAGCTTCCTTAGACGCTCCTTGAGCGTGGGCGGGAAATCGGAGGTGAAATTGGCTGCCACGCCGGCGAAATCGAGCGCCATTCCCGCGTCGATTTCGGCTGGAATTGGCAAACCGGCGGCGGCGAAGTACATCCGCACGATGGCCAGCAGCGTGCGATGGATGGCCGGGTTGCGATACACGAGCCGCCGCGTGGCGAAGACGATCGTGGGAAACGGGTTGGCCTCCCACACGACCATGCGGCCGTCGGCGGCGTAGCCGTAGTCGAAGGCCACGAGATCGAGCCCGAGCGCCTGGCGAGCGCGCTGGAGCAGCTCGTGGTGGGGATCCAACCGGGAGATGTAGGCCAGCTCCTCGTCGCGCGTTTGCGGGGTGATGACGCGGTTCTCGCCGCGGGTGATCCACTCCTGGGAAATCTGCAGGTGGTGACTTATCCCCACAGGGCCTGCCGCAAGATAGCGGTATTTTCGATACAGGCCGTCGCGCGGGTCGCGCACGTCGACGATCTCGATCGCGAGCGGCCGCTCGAAAGAGGTCCAGGGAATGCGTCGAAGATCGTCGGGCGAATCGACGCGGAACACGTTTCGCGAATGTCCCCAATCTTCGCGCACGAAAAGCGGCAAGTTGAGTCTGAGGAGAGTTTGCATGAACTCGCGACGATCGGTAATGGGCGCCATGCGAGGCGTATTGACTCCGACTTCGCGCATGAGCTGGGCGCGGCGCGACTTGACGGCGTTGCCCAGGCAGTCGACGCGATTGAGAACCGGGATGCCGCGCTCGTCGCATTGCCGCGCGAGCTCGACGGCCTCATCGTAGGTTTCGGCCGACCATTGCTCGACGGGGTCCTGCAGCCAGGGGACGTGCAGCGCGAAGGGAGTCCAGTCATCGATGCGCACCGGGAACTCGCGCACATCGAAGCAGGCGCCGCAATTCGGGAAAGTTCGCCGCGATCCAATGGAGGATGACGTCGAAGAAATGGCGCCGGTACTTCCGATGCCGCACGATCAAAAACCGCGGTTGGCGAGGAGAGCGGCGCCACAGGCTGCGCTTCATCAACCTCTTTTCTCCTATGGAACGGGTGCGGGCGGAGTCGTGGGGCGGCGCACAAGCGACAGGCCTTCGCCGAAGGGCAGATCAAATACCTGCCACGCCGTCGACGCCCTTAGTTCGGCCACGAAATCGACGACGTTGCGCACATATTCTCGTCCGGGGCCGTACATGGGCGACGTCTGCCGCCATAGGCTGTCGTGCAGCAAGATGAGCCCCTGCGGCGCGAGCTTGTCGGCGAACGCCTCGAAGTCGAACCTTGCCTGATCGGCGGTGTGGTAGCCATCAATGAGGACGATGCCGATTTTGTCGAGCTGGCGGTAGTCGCGCGTTTGGACAAACTGTTGCGTCGTGAGGCAGTGGTGGACGATATTGTCGACGCCAAATTCCCGGAAGTAATCGCGCACGGCGGCGGCCTCCTTCCAGAAATCGTCGACGAGCGAAGGGTCGATGAAATGGCACTTGCCGCCTTCGCCGTTGTCAGCCAGCGCGCGCCGAAGACAAGCGGCGCGAACCCGCGAAACGATCCGATCACCACGACGGTCGCCGGGCGTGCGATGCGAACCAGCGCGTAGTACAGCCAGCCAAGCCCCAGGTTGAGGTCATCGCGGCGCTGCGCGTGGCCCATCCGCAGCAGCTCAGGGCGAGCAAAGAGCTGTGCAATCCAGTCTTCGAGCGAGGACATGAACTGACCTGCGCGAATTTGCGGCGCCTCATAGTCTCGGAGCTCGGCGCTGGGCCCCAAACCGTGCGCGGAGTATGCGATGTGTCGCGGCTGACGGCAAGGGAAATTGAAGGTGCTAGCGTGACGGCTTACAGGTGAATTGATCGCGTCGTGAACGGCGACCTGGAAATAGGCGCCGGCCACGGGGCCGGTGAAGCGAATCGCTTGGCAAGGCCTCTCAAGAAGCGCAGCGCCTATGTCGTCGGCGGCCGGCGAGCACTACTGCCGCCGCTGCAAGGCAAGCGCACGTGGGCTCAGGAACAGCGGCGATCGACGTTCCTGAACCATTTTGGGTCTGCCAAATCAGCACGTCTTCGCCATCGACGTCCATGTCGGCGTTCGCGTCGCCCAGGGCTTTCGTGGCTGTGCCCGCCGTGCCAAAGCCCCCTTGCCACGCCACGAGGTCGTCCGCGTTGACCTTGTTGTCACCCGTGAAATCGGCAGCGAAAGTCGGAGTCGACGACAGGTTTTCCAGCCGTACGGCGTCGAGCGCCGCCAGGTCGAGCGCCGTGTTGTACACGCGAACGTCGTCCTGCCAGCCGGTGACCGAGGTGTCGACCGTAGGGGCGGCGTCGGTGTAGCCGACGCCGAACAAGGCGCTGCCGGCGTCGACCGTCAGTTGGGGTATCGTCTGATTGGAGCCGAGTTGAGTCATCGCGCTGGTCGTGTCGCCGATGTAGAATTTCATGTTCTCGCTGTCCAAAGCGCTGTCGTAGGTGACGGCCAACATCACCCATTTATTGGCGGCGTCGACATCGACGTCGGCGAAGGCGAAGGCGAAATCGTCGGGGCCGGAGCTGACGTTGTTTCCCACGAACAGGCCGATCTTGAAATTGTCGGCGCCGACGTCGCCGTCGTTAGGCGTGGCGTTCATGCTGAAATTGAAGCCGCCGAAGTTGGTGGCCGCCTGCTTGGCGATCAATCGCTTGTTACCCGAACCAGTGCTCGGATAGGTTTCCACCTTCAACCAGGTCGTGAGCGTGAGCGCCGACAGTCCGTCCAAATCATCCGAGTCGGTCGACAACACATGGGCGTACGGCGATTCGGTGCGGAAGTCGATCGACGAACCGGCGCCGCTGGGCGTGTCGTTGGACCGGGCGGCCCCGCCGTTGAGCAAGCCGTTGGACGCTGGGGCGGCGCCTGAATCGAGCGCGTCGCCGGTGGGCTCGTCGAAGGCGTATCGCAGCACTTGGGCCATCGCATTGGAACCCGGCGCGACAAGGGCGAGGGCCAAAGCTGTTTGGGCGAGCAGTTGTCTGATCATGGCGAATCTCCGCGGTGAGAAGCGTGGATGGAAAGAGAGAAGCCAATTGGCGACGGCGGCACAGCCGACCTGCGGCGTCAGTTTCGTCCCTCGGGCAGAAAAACGCAAGTTTTTTTATGGAGAGCCCGTAGCGGCCTGCGCGAAGAAATCCCGTGCGTGGGCGCCGCCACGCCAGCCTACAAAAACCGCTTCAGCACTTCGTCCGGCGCCGGGGCATAGGTGCTGGGCTCCATCGAGCAACTCGCGCGGCCTTGGCTCAGGCTGCGCATGGCGCTGGAGTAGCCGAACAGCTCCGCCAGCGGGGCTTCGGCGTGGATGACGGTGAGATGGCCGCGGGATTGCTGGTCGTGGATGATGGCGCGGCGCTGCTGCAGGTCGCCGATTAGGTCGCCCACGTGGTCGTCGGGCGTGCTGATTTCCAGGCGCATGATCGGCTCCAACAGGACCGTGCCGGCGGCGCGCAGCGCGGCGTCGAACGCCAGGTTGGCGGCCGTGCGGAAGGCGATCTCCGTGCTTTCGGTCTCGTGCACCTCGCCGCCCAGGAGCGTCGCTTTGACGCGCATCAGCGGGAAGCCCAAGACGCCGCCGCCCTGCCCCGCGTTTTCGAGTTCCTCGATCACCGCCGAGAGAAAGCCGCCCGGCAGTCCGTGGTCGATCGCATTGGTGACGGTCGTTCCCGCGATCTTGGGCGCCGGCTCGACGCGCAGCCGCACCTTGGCCGTGTGCATGGCGCCGGCAATCAGGCGATGGCACTCGCCTTCAGCCTCGGCCGTGCGGGCGATCGTCTCACGGTAACTCACCCGTGGGTTGTGGACCTTCACATTGAGCTTGAAATCGCGCCGCAGCCGGTGCTGGATCACTTCGAGGTGCAGCTCGCCCATGCCGCTGATGAGCGTCTGGCCGGTTTCCTCGTTCTCGCTGGCGGTGAAGGTGGGGTCCTGCTTGCGGAGCATCTCGAGCGTGTCGGCCAGCTTTTTCTTGTCGGCCGTGCTCTCCGGCTCGATGGCCATCGAGATGACGGTTTGCGGGAACTCGATCGCCTCCAGGAGGATGGGCTCGCGCGTGTCGCAGAGCGTGTCGCCGGTGATCGAGTCGCGGAGGCCGATGACGCCGACGATGTCGCCGGCCTGGGCCGCGTCGAGCTGCTCTTCTTTTTTGCTGGCGTGGATGCGCCAGAGCTGAGCGACGTTTTCCTTCTTGTCCTTGCCGGGGTTCAGGACGCGCGAGTTGCCCCTCAGCACGCCCGAGTAGATGCGCACCCAGGCGAGGTCGCCGGTCTTGAACGGCAGGACTTTGAACACCAGGGCGCAGAACGGGTCCTTGGAGTCCGGCTTGCGCATGATCGTCAGCAGGGCTTCGTCATCGTGGGCGTGCTTCTTGCTTTTGCCGTGCGCTTTGTGGGAAGGGTCGACGCCTTTGACCGGGGGCATCTCCAACGGGTTGGGGAGGTACGCGGCCACGGCGTCCAACAGCGGCTGCACGCCGATGCCGTGCAGGGCGGAGCCGCACAGCACGGGCTGGATCTGCTGATGCACCGTCGCGTCGCGCACGACGCGGCGGACAAGCGCCTCGGGAATCGGTTCCTCGGCGAGCGCGAGCTCCATGAGCTCGTTGGAGAAGTTGTAGAGCGACTCGAGCATGTGCTCGCGCCACAGCGTTGCTTCGTCAGTTAGGTCGGCGGGGATCGGCTGCTCGTCGACCTTGCGGCCTTCCTTGCCCTCGGGAAACGTAAGCAGCTTCATGCGCACCAGGTCGATGATGCCGCGAAACGGGCTGGCCACGTGGGCCGGGCCTAGGCCGACGGGGATTTGCAGCGGCACGGGCCTGGCGTTGAGCCTTTCGCGGATTTCGTCGACGACGCTGTCGAACCTGGCGCCCTCGCGGTCGAGCTTGTTGATGAACACCAGTCGCGGCACGTGGTACTTGTCGGCCTGGCGCCACACCGTCTCGCTCTGCGCCTCGACGCCCTCGCGGGCGCTGAAGACGATGACGGCCCCGTCGAGCACGCGGAGGCTGCGCTCAACTTCGGCTGTAAAGTCGACGTGGCCGGGCGTGTCGATCAGGTTGATCTGCACGTCCTTCCATGGAAAGGCGACGCAGGCGCTGTAGATGGTGATGCCGCGCTCGGCTTCCTCGGCGTCGTCGTCGGTGGTGGTGGTGCCGCGATCGACCTCGCCGGCCCGGTGCTTGGCGCCGGAGGAAAACAGCATCCGCTCGGTCACCGTGGTCTTGCCGGCGTCGATGTGGGCGATGATGCCGATGTTGCGGATCTTTGACAGATCAGCCGCCATGTGCCCGACCTTGCGGAAAGTGGAAAACGGAATTGACAGGATAACAGGATAGAGAGGATTTACAGGATGAAATGAAGCAGTTCTTATCCTGTCGATCCTGCAAATCCTGTTATCATTTCATTTCAGCTCGGCTAAATGAAATGGGCATGTAGCGCATAAAAAACCAGGGGCTGAGGACGAGGGCGCTCGCGGCGCCGTCGTCCTCAGCCCCTGGTGGGTGATTCCGATTACCAGCCGAAGTGCGCGAATGCCTTGTTGGCGTCGGCCATGCGGTGCACGTTTTCGCGGCGGCTCATCGCGGCGCCTTCGCGGTTGTAGGCGGCGACCAGCTCGTCGGCCAGCTTTTGCGCCGTCGGACGGCCTTTCTTTTCGCGGATGGCGATCAAGATCCAGCGGATCGCCAGCGATTGTTGCCGCGTGCGGTTGACCTGCATGGGCACCTGGTAGGCGGCGCCGCCCACGCGCTTCGACCGCACTTCGATCGACGGCTTCACGTTGTCGACCGCCTGCTGAAATACGGCGATGGGCTCCTGGTCGGGGATGCGCTCCTTGATAATGTCCATCGCGCCGTAGAACACGCCTTCGGCGCTCGATTTCTTGCCGTCGTACATCAGGCAATTGACGAACTTGCTCGCCAAGATCGACCCGTATACGGGATCGGGCTTCAGTTGCTTACGGCTGGCGGTGATGCGGCCCATGGGATAGGAGCTGTCAGCGGTCAGCTGTCAGCTGTCAGTAAGAAATATTGATCCGAATCTGGCTGACAGCTGAACGCTGACAGCTGAACGCTTTTGTTAACTCTTCTTCGCTCCGTACCGGCTGCGGCTCTGCTTGCGGCCTTGCACGCCCAGAGTGTCGAGGGCGCCGCGGACTACCTGGTATCGCACGCCCGGCAGGTCGCGCACCCGGCCACCGCGGACCAGCACGATCGAGTGCTCTTGCAGCGTGTGCCCCTCGCCGGGGATGTACACGGTGACTTCTTTGCCGTTACTCAGCCGCACGCGGGTGATCTTCCGCAGGGCGGAGTTCGGCTTCTTGGGGGTCATCGTGCGGACCTGAAGACACACCCCCCGCTTGGCGGGACAGCGGTCCAGAACCGGCGACTTGGAGAACTTCCGCTTCGACCGCCGGCTGCGACGGACGAGTTGGTTGATGGTGGGCATACCTGGAGGGCCTTTGACTGCTCGACTGAGTAGCGGAGAACCGCTGGGAACCCCCCAATGTACCGGACTGGCAATGGGGGTCAAGCCCGGCAACGGGCACAATCCGCGTTGAGCTGTGCCTATGCGTCGTGCGGGTACACAACTTTGGCAAGCCAGTCGCCGCCAAACAACAAGACGGGCCCGACCACAAACCCACTCAATGGTCCAAGCACAGAAAGAGCAGCGCAGCCACGGAACTGGCCACAAAGATCAGGCCCAGCAATCGGGTGAGCACCTCAAATAGCTGTCGTGATGACACTCGAGCTGTACCTCGCTTCTCGTCAATTATCCGAGACGAATTCGGGACGCAATCCAGCGATGGAGCGCATCGGCGCTTTCGCCGCTCTGGCGGCCGGCAAGCAAACCGTCCATGCCAATGTGCTCATCCAGGTCAGGCCACTCGATGGTGTAGCCATCCCCGAGCAATTGCCAATTCTGACGCTCCGCTTCCGAAGCGTGCTGCAACCTTGGATACCAACTCAACGGTATGCTCAAGATGCGTCCATCTGCCAAATCGACAATGAGCCGATCCGCGGTGAGCGTGACCGCACTCGCCACCGGCTCTTGCTCAAGTTCCAAAGTGCTCATGCCACGCCTCAAGTAGCGTCTGGTGATGTTTGACCGTCAAATATTCGACAATGCATAACTCGTGTTCGGCAAACCCCCGATTCTTGGCACAGGTGACCGGATCCAGCCAAAACTTCGCAATCTGTCGATCGCGTTTCAATGTGGGGCGGCTCGCCCCGATCGGAACTGAACAACACGAAGTTGTACTGGCCATCACGGAGAACTGTTGGCATAGGCCAAACCAATAAGCCGTTGTGCCTCGCAACACGCACTCATCTCTACCACCATTATTGGCCGCCACTGGGCCTGTGGATACACAGAAATGAAATGCAAAGCGGGGACCCGTGCTCCCCGCTCGTTCGGTCGTCAGTTCTCGTCGCGCCGCAGCTATTCGTCGACCGCCGCTTCGCCCGCGTCGTCGCCGCCGGTCTCGCCTAGCAGGGCGTCGAGCCCCGAGGGAGTCGGACGAGTTTGGCCGCGCTCGCCGTTGCCGTCCGCCGGGGCAGGCGTTGGAGCCGGGGTCGTCTCGCCGCCTTGTTGGGCCCTGAGGGCCGATTCCAACAGCGGGAACGAACGCTCCAGCACGCGCTCCTTCTCCGCCGCGAGGGCTTCGAGGGCCGAGGGCTGGATGCGCACTTCCGACTCCTGAATCGTCTTGAAGCCCGTGCCCGCGGGAATCAGATGGCCGAGGATGACGTTCTCCTTGAGCCCCACCAGGTGGTCGGTGCGGCCCGCGAGCGCCGCTTCGGTCAGCACCTTGGTCGTCTCCTGGAAGCTGGCGGCGGAGATGAAGCTTGAGGACTGCACCGACGCCTTGGTAATTCCCAAGAGCTGCGTGCTGGCCGTGGCCATCTTGGGCTTCGTGCCCTTGGCCACGTCGCCGCCGAGCGACTCGATCTGGGCGTTGGCCTGCTCGAGCACGTCCTTGGGCACGATCGACCCTTCGGCGAACTCGCTGTCGCCGCGGTGGGTGATCTTGAGGCACTTGACCAGCTCCTCGTTCGCGCCGCGGAAGTCGAACTTGTCCATCACCGAGCCCGGCAACAGGTCAGTGTCGCCGGGGGACTCGATCTTCACCTTCCGCAGCATCTGGGCGACGATGATCTCGATGTGCTTGTCGTTGATCTCGACGCGCTGGCTGCGATACACGTTTTGAATTTCGCGAACCAGGTACTGCTGCACCGCCTCCTCGCCGGAGATGCGGAGGATGTCGTGCGGCACCAAGGGACCGTCGACCAGCGCGTCGCCGGCCCGCACCATGTCGCTGGCATGCACGCGCAGGTGCTTCCAGTGCGATACGAGGTGCTCGCGCTCGATGCCGGTCTCGCTGCGGACGATGATCGACCGCTTGCCGCGCTTCTTCTCGCCCAACAGCTCGACGGCGCCGTCGATCTCGGCGATCACGGCCGGATCCTTCGGCTTGCGGGCTTCGAAGATTTCCGTCACGCGGGGCAAACCGCCGGTGATGTCCTGCGTGCCGGAGGCTTCGCGCGGCGTCTTGGCCACGAGCGTACCGGGCGTGATGATCTGTCCTTCGATGACTTCGATGTGAGCCCGCTCGGGCATGTAGTGGAAGTCGAGAATCTTGCCGTCCTTGGGGTCTTCGACGATGATCTGCGGGTGCATGTCGCCCTTGTGTTCCATGATCACATAGCGAATCTTGCCGCTGGGGTCCTTCTCGCCGCGCATCGTTTCGCCTTCGATCAGATCCTCGTAGCGAATCTTGCCGCCGGTTTCGGAAAGAATGGGAATGCTGTGCGGGTCCCACTCGCAGACCACGGCGCCGGCCTTCACCAGTTCGTCTTCCTGCACGCGCAGAATGGCGCCGGTGGGCACTTCGTACTTCTCCACCTCGCGACCCTTTTCGTCGACCAGCGTGATTTCGCCGTTGCGCGAGAGGACCACCTGCTGGCCGGCGTCGTTGGTCACCACCTTCAGTCGGGCTGTCTTGGCGACGCCGCCCTTCTTGGCCTTGATGTCGCTCTCCTCAACGTCGTGCTGGCCGATGCCGCCGATGTGAAACGTACGCATCGTGAGCTGCGTGCCCGGCTCGCCGATGCTTTGGGCGGCGATGATGCCCACGGCCATGCCTTCCTCGACCATGGCGCCGGTCGACAAGTCCATGCCGTAGCAGCGGCGGCACACGCCTAGTGACGCGTCGCACGTCATCGGACTGCGGACCTGGATTTTTTCCAGGCCCATCTGCTCGATCTTGCGGCCGATGTCGGAGGTGATCAGCTCGTTCTCGTGAACGATCACCTCGTCGGTAATCGGATTGACGATGTTGGCCCGGCTGACGCGACCTTTGATCGAGTCGGCCAGGCTCACCTCCACCTTTTCGCCGCGGTAGATGATGCCCTTGGTGATGCCCTGGGTCGTGCCGCAGTCGTTCATGGTGATGACGACGTTCTGGGCCACATCGGCCAGCTTGCGGGTGAGGTAGCCCGAGTCGGCCGTCTTGAGGGCCGTGTCGGCCAGACCCTTGCGGGCGCCGTGCGTGCTGGAAAAGTACTCCAGCACGGTGAGGCCTTCGCGGAAATTGGCCTTGATGGGCGTTTCGATGATCTTGCCCGACGGCTTGGCCATCAGGCCGCGCATGCCGCCCAGCTGCCGCATCTGTTCGACGCCGCCGCGGGCGCCGGAGTGGGCCATCAAGAAGATCGGGTTCACGTACCCGCCCGGTCGGAAGTCGCTCTCCAGCCCCGACATCATTTCGGCGGTAATCTGTTCGCGGGCGTGCGTCCAGGCGTCGAGCACTGAGTTGTAGCGCTCCAGCTCGGTGATGACGCCGCGCTGAAACAGCTTGTTGAACTTGATGCACCTGTTTTTCGGCCTCGCCGATGATCCGCCCTTTGCTATCGGGCGTGATCAGATCGTCGGTGGCGAACGACAGACCGCTGAGGGTGCTCTGGCGGAAGCCAAGCTGGTTCATGTCGTCCAACAGCTCGATCGTGCGTCTGCGACCGAGTTGCTCATAACAGTCGCTGATCACGCGGGCCAACTCTCCGGAGCGCAGCGGCGTGTTGTAGAACGCCATGCCTCGGGGCAGAATCATGTTGAAGATCACGCGACCCACGGTCGTGTCGATCCGCTTCCCCTTGGCGCCCTTCTTGTCCATTTCCTCGCGGAGGGCGCGGTCCTTCGGCAGCCGCAACTTGATGCGGGCGTGCGTGCCCACCTTGCCGGCGGCGTAGGCCGTCTCGACTTCTTCCATCGAGCTGAAGGTCATGCCGTCGCCCTTCGCCTCGGGCACGCCCATCGTCAGGTAGTAGCAACCCATGACGATGTCCTGCGAGGGGCTGATGATCGGGGCGCCGTTGGAGGGGCTGAAGATGTTGTGCGTGCTCATCATCAGCGTGTGGGCTTCGACCTGGGCCTCGATCGACAGCGGCAAGTGCACGGCCATCTGGTCGCCGTCGAAGTCGGCGTTGAAGCCCTTGCACACCAGCGGATGGAGCTGAATGGCGTTGCCTTCGACCAGCACCGGCTCAAACGCCTGGATGCCCATGCGGTGCAACGTCGGAGCGCGGTTGAGGAGCACGGGGTGATTGCGGATCACCTCTTCGAGGATATCCCACACCTCGTCGTCCTTGCGCTCCAGCATCTTCTTGGCCGATTTGATCGTGTCGGCGTGGCCCAGCTCCTTGAGCCGGCGGATGATGAACGGCTGGTACAGCTCCAGCGCGATCTTCTTGGGCAGTCCGCACTGGTGCAGCTTGAGCCGCGGACCCACGACGATCACCGAGCGGGCCGAGTAGTCGACGCGCTTGCCCAGCAGGTTCTCGCGGAAGCGGCCCTGCTTGCCCTTGATCATGTCGGTGAGCGACTTGAGCGGGCGATTGCGAGGACCCCAGCACGGGGCGCTTGCAGCGGTTGTTGTCGAACAGCGCGTCGACCGATTGCTGCAGCATCCGCTTCTCGTTGCGGATGATCACCTCGGGGGCGTTCAGGTCGACCAGCTTCTTGAGCCGGTTGTTGCGGTTGATGATGCGGCGGTAGAGGTCGTTCAGATCGCTCGTGGCGAAATTGCCGCTGTCCAACAGCACCAAGCGGCCGCAGGTCGGGCGGAATCACCGGGATGACGTCCAGCACCATCCACTCGGGCTTGTTGTCCGAGTCGCGAATCGACTCGACGGTCTTGAGCCGATTGATCAGGTCCTTGGCCTTTTGCTTCGACCCCGTGTCGCGCAGGTCGATGCGGAGTTGCTCGCTCAGCTTCACCAGGTCGAGCGCCTGCAGCAGCTTGCGAATCGCCTCGGCGCCCATGTCGGCCTCGAACCCGCCCTCGCCGAACTGCTCGCGGGCGGCGCGGTACTCCTCCTCGGTCAGCAGCTGCTGCGGCTTGAGCGTCGATTCCTTCGGATCGATCACCACGTAATCCTGGAAGTAAATCACCTTCTCCAGGCTGGTGGTCTTCATCGCCAGCAGGCTGCCCAAACGGCTGGGCATCGCCTTGAAGAACCAGATGTGGACGATCGGCGCGGCCAGCTCGATGTGCCCCATCCGCTTGCGGCGCACGCGGCTGTGCGTGACCTTCACGCCGCAGCGGTCGCAGATCATGCCCTTGTACTTCATCCCGCGGTACTTGCCGCAGGCGCATTCCCAGTCCTTCTCGGGTCCGAAGATCCGCTCGCAGAACAACCCGTCCTTCTCCGGCCGGTAGGTGCGGTAGTTGATCGTCTCCGGCTTCTTCACCTCGCCGAACGACCAGCTGCGAATATCGTGCGGCCGCGCCAGGCTGATCTTCACCGAGCCGTAGTCGTTGACGCGATCGTAATTCGAGCCTTCAAGAATGCTCATATCGTTCCTCGTTGGAACCTGGCCGTAACGGCCGTGATCAATCGGTTTATTTCGGATTAACCACTAAGACACGAAGGCACTAAGAAGAGGGCAAAAATCGAAAACGATTCTTTTCTTCAACTCGTTCTTCTTCCTTCGTGTCTTTGTGCCTTCGTGGTTAGCCTTTTGGATACTTACAACGCGCGTTTCTCGAGCTGCATGTTCAGCCCCAGGCCGCGGATTTCGTTGGTTAGTACGTCGAAGCTCGCCGGGCGTGCCGGCCTGCAGCGTGTTTTCGCCTTTGACCATCGACTCGTAGATCTTCGTGCGGCCTTCGACGTCGTCGCTCTTGACGGTCAAGAGCTCCTGCAAGATGTACGCGGCGCCGTAGGCCTCCAGCGCCCACACTTCCATCTCGCCGAAGCGCTGCCCGCCGAACCGCGCCTTGCCGCCCAGCGGCTGCTGCGTGATCAGCGAGTACGGACCGGTGCAGCGGGCGTGCACCTTGTCGTCGACCAGGTGATGCAGCTTCAGCATGTAGATGAAGCCGACCGTCGTCTCCTGCTCGAACGGCTCGCCCGTGCGGCCGTCGTACAGCCGCGCCTTGCCGTGGCGGGGCAAGCCCGCTTCGGCGAGGCAGTCGTTGATCTCTCCTTCGGTGGCGCCGTCGAACACCGGCGTCACCGCCGGAAGCCGAGCTTGGCGCCGGCCCAGCCGAGGTGGGTCTCCAGAATCTGTCCCACGTTCATGCGGCTGGGCACGCCCAGCGGGTTGAGCATGATCTGCACCGGCGTGCCGTCCGCCAGGAACGGCATGTCTTCGACGGGCAGAATCTTGGAGATCACGCCCTTGTTGCCGTGCCGGCCGGCCATCTTGTCGCCGACCGAGATCACGCGCTTGGTGGCGACGTAGACCTTCACCATCTGCAGCACGCCGCTGCGGAGCTCGTCGCCGCGCTTCATCGAGTTGAGCGTTCGGTCGCGGTGGTCGATCGCTTCCTCGACGGCCGGCCACATTTGCTTGTAGGTCTGCTGCACCGCTCTTGCGACGGTCGTCGCTGCGGATGTCGAGGTTGTCGACCTTGAAGGACACGGCCTGATCGGCCACGAACTGCGGCTCCTGGTTGTGCACCAGCTCGTTGCCGTCTTCGTCGACCAGCTTCTTGCCGAGAATCTTCTCGATCTCGACGACCAACGCGGTGAACGCGACGGCAATGCCGGCGTTGCCGCTCTTTTCGGCTTCTTTGAGCGACTTTTCGAACGTCTTGCGCTCGTCCTCGCTCAGGCTCATCCGGCGGGAGAACTTCTGCGTGTCGATGACGATGCCTTCGACGCCCGAGGGCACCTCCAGCGAATCGTTCTTCACGTCCTCGCCGGCCCGGCCGAAGATCGCGTGCAGCAGCTTTTCTTCCGGCGTCAGCTCGGTCTTGCTCTTGGGAGAGACTTTGCCCACCAGGATGTCGCCCGGCCACACGAACGTGCCGATCTGCACGATGCCGTTCTCATCGAGGTTTCGCAGCGCCTTCTCGCTCACGTTGGGAATGTCGCGGGTGAACTCCTCGCGGCCCAGCTTCGTTTCGCGGATTTCGACGTCGAATTCCTCGATGTGGATCGAGGTGTAGGTGTCCTCGTGCACCAGCTCTTCGCTGATGATGATCGCGTCCTCGAAGTTGTAGCCCTCGTACGACATGAACGCGACGAGCACGTTGCGACCCAGGGCCAGGTCGCCCTTGTACGTCGCGGCGCCGTCGGCGATCACATCGCCCTTTTCGACCTTGTCGCCGACCCTGATGATCGGCTTCTGATTCTGGCAGGTCCGCTCGTTCAGGCCGACGAACTTGCGCAGAACGTGCACCTCGGGACCAATCTCGATGCGATTGGCGTCCACGTAGGTGATCGTGCCCTTGTGCCCGGCCCGCACGAGCATGCCCGAGTGCCGTGCCACGTCGCGCTCCAGCCCCGTGCCAACCACCGGCGGCTCGGCCAGGAGCAGCGGCACGGCTTGCCGCTGCATGTTGGAACCCATCAGCGCACGGTTGGCGTCGTCGTGCTCCAGAAACGGAATCAGTCCGGCCGACACGCCGATCATCTGGCTGGGCGCCACGTCGGTGTACTGAATCTGGTTGGTGGGCACGAGCACGAAGTCGCTCCGCCACCGGGCCACCACGGTGTCGCCCTGAATCTCGTTGTTCTTCACCGGCACGTCGGCCGAGGCCACATAGGCTTCCGACTCTTCGTCGGCCCGCAGCCAGACGACGTCGGCCGTCAGCTTGCCGTTTTTGACGCTGACGGTACGGGGTGACCAGAAAGCCGTAGTCATCCACCGTGGCGTACATGGCCAGGCTGGAAATCAGGCCAATGTTGGTGCCTTCCGGCGTCTCGATCGGACAGATCCGGCCGTAATGCGAAATGTGCACGTCGCGCACTTCGAAGCCCGCGCGCTTGCGGTTGAGGCCGCCGGGCCCCAGGGCGGAGAGCCGCCGCTCGTGCGTGAGCATCGAGAGCGGATTGGTCTGGTCGACCACCTGCGACAGCTCGCCGCGGCCGAAGAAGTACTCGATGGCGGCCGAGATGCTCTTGGGGTTGATGAGGCTCCGCGGCGTCATGTCCGCGGCGTCCTTCAGGCTCATCCGCTCCTGCACGGTGCGGCGAAGCTTGAGAAAGCCCTTGCGGATTTCGTCGCACGCCAGCTCGTCGATGGTGCGCAGGCGCCGATTGCCCAGGTGGTCGATGTCGTCGACGTAGGCATCTCCTTCGCCGGCCACCAGCAACAACAGATAGTTGATCGACGCGAGCAAATCCTCCGCCCGCAGCACCATCTCGTTTTCCGAGACGTTGAGTCCCAGTTTGCGATTGATGCGGAACCGGCCCACGCGACCCAGCCGGTAGCGATTGGAGTCGAAGAATTTTTCGTTGAACAGCGCTCGGGCCTTCTCGAGCTGCGGCGGATTGCCGGGCCGCAGCCGCTGGTAGATCCGCAGCAGGGCCTCTTCGTGGCTGTTGGTGTTATCGTCGGCCAGTGCGTTCAAAAGGTGCGGCGTCTTCGGCGGCGTCCATCACGTCGACTTGCTTGACGCCCGAGGTGCAGATTATCTCTGCGACGTTCTTGGTGATCCGCTGGCCGCTTTCGATGATGATCTCGCCGGCCCGCTCGCTGCCCGCGGGGTACACCACGTCCTCGACCGAAACTTTGCCCTCCATCTTGCCCGCGCTGCGGCCGTCGACCACCTTCTGCTTGATCACCGGGTAGAACCGCCGCAGAATGTCGGCGTCGAGCCCCAAGTCCGGCGACATCGCGCGCAGCAGGGTCATCGCCGAGAATTTGCCGCTCTGGTCGATGCGGACCGTGACGCTGTCCTTCTTGGTCGTGTTCAGCTCGATCCAACTGCCGCGCTCGGGAATGACGCGGCAGGAGTACATGCGCCGCTCGCCCGGGTCCATTTCCGACACAAAATCGATGCCCGGACTGCGGTGGAGCTGCGACACGACGACGCGCTCGGCGCCGTTGATGATGAACTCGCCGCCGCCCAGCATGATCGGCAGGTCGCCCAGGTAGACCTCTTCCTCCACCGGCTGGTCCTTGACCAGGCGCAGCCAGATGCGGAACGGCCGACCATACGTCAGTCGCAGTTGGCGGCACTCGTCGGTGCTGTAGCGCGGCTTACCCAGCTCGTAGCGCTGATACTCAAGCTTGATCGTCTTGTCGTAACTCTCGATCGGGAAGATTTCCTGGAGGACCCCTTCGAGTCCTTCATTCTTCCGCTTCTGCGGTCCAGCGCCGCCACTGTACTGCAGGAAGCGCTCGTAGCTCTGCGTCTGAATCTGGGTAAGGTCGGGGATTTCAAAGGCTTCTCGGCCGCTGCCGAAGTTTCGCACGTCTTGGGTCACCAGACGCCGTTGAGCCGTGACTGCCATAGGGCTTGCCTGCTCCGTTGATATCGAGGTGGGGTGTAGTCGCGCCGCACGCGGGAGAGCGCGCACGCAACGACCGAGTGACGCCGCGCTGCGCCTCCGCACTCCTCTCCCAATTAGCCGGACCGCCACGCGGTCCGGGATCCCGGAGGGCGTGGCCCTCCGGCTAGTTGGGTGCGACGCGCGGAAGCGTCGCGGCGCGGTTATTTGACCGACACTGTCGCGCCCGCGGCTTCCAGTTCCTTCTTCAGCTTGGCCGCGTCATCCTTCGACACGCCTTCCTTCACCTTGCTGGGCACGCCCTCGACCAGGTCCTTGGCCTCTTTCAGGCCCAGGCCGGTCGCGGCGCGGACCACCTTGATCACGCCAATCTTCTGGTCGCCGAAGCTCTCCAACACCACCGTGAATTCGGTCTGCTCGACCGCGGCCGCGGCAGCGCCGCCGCCGTCCGGCGCGGCCATCATCACCGCCCCGCCCGCCGCCGGCTCGATCCCGTGCACGTCTTTCAGATAGTCGCTCAGTTCTTTCGCCTCTTTCAGCGTCAGCTTGACGATTTCGTCGCCCAGCTTCTTGGTCGGGGCGGAATACTCCATAACGGCTGCTTCGCTCATCTCAATAAACCCTTTCTGCGTATGCGGGCGCAATGCGCCCAATGTGGATTGCGAGTTATTTTGGATTTTGGATTTTAGATTTTGGATTGCCGCTCGGACCGTCCAAATCTCCAATCCAAAATCCAAAATCTAAAATCCAAAATTGTTAACCCTCTTCCCCTTCGCTCTTCTTTTTCACCTGGCTCGCCAGCTTCGCCCCGGGACTCAACAGCTGGGCGCTCAGCGTGGCGCCCGGCGACAGAATCTGTCCGACGAGGATGCTCAGTTGTTCGGCCCGGCTCGGCCACTTGCTCACCTGCTTCACCTGAGCGGCCGTAAGCTTCGACCCGTCCATCACCCCGCCCTTGGCGGCGAATGGCTCGAACGCCTTGTCTTGCGTCAGCCGGGTGATCTCTTTGGCCAGCGAAACGATGTCTTCGCCGCCCCACACGACCGCCGCGGAACCTTCGACTCCCTCGAACGCCGGGGCGAGGGCCGTGCCCTCGGTCGCCCGTTGCGCTAAGCTGTTTTTGATCACCAGCAGATTGATCTTCTTCTGCCGCAGCGTCTTGCGCAGGGCGGCGGTTCGTTGCGATTCCATTCCCATCACGTCAACGACCAATAAGTCGTTCACGCCGCTTAAGCGCGACTTCAAGTCGTCGGCCATCAAATTCTTCAGGTATTTGCTCATATCAGTGGGCAGCGGGCAGTATTTTTGTGAGCCGGGTCGTCTCGACCCCGGCGAGTGAAATTCGGCGTCGCCTCAGACAGCAAGTCGCACGCTCGGACTCATGGACGCGGTAAGGTGCGCACTTTTCACATACACGCCCTTCACGCTGGAGGGTTTGAGCGACATGATTCGATTGAGAAACGCCTGCACGTTGTCGGTGAGCTTCTGGGCGTCGAAGCTCAGCTTGCCGACTGCCGCATGGACGTTGCCCGCTTTGTCGTTGCGGAACTCGACCTTGCCCGCTTTGTATTCGGCTACGGTCTTGGCCACGTCGGGCGTCACCGTGCCGGCCCGCGGCGACGGCATCAGTCCCCGAGGACCGAGCACTTTGCCCAGCGGGCCGACGACCTTCATCATGTCCGGCGCGGCGATGCAGGCATCGAACTCCATCCAGCCGTCGAGAATCTTCTTGGCCAGATCCTCTTCGCCGATGACGTCGGCGCCCGCCGCCTTGGCCGCCTCCGCCTGGGCGCCCTTGGCGAACACCGCCACCCGCAATTGTTTTCCGATGCCGTGCGGCAACACGATCGACCCGCGCACGATCTGCTCGGCCTGGGCCGAGTCGACCCCCAGCCGCACGACGATGTCGACCGTCTGATCGAACTTCGGCGCGGCAAATCCCTTGAGCGCCGCCACGGCCTCCGGAATGGCCAGCGCTTCGGCCGGGCGCTTTTTGACGCTGGCCTTCATTCGTTTGCTCTTTGCTTCTACTGGCATAATTTTGAAATCCTCGTGTGGTCAGGCAGCGCCGCGATGGCGCCTCCCACATGCGTTGTGTGAGCTGTCGGCGATCAGCCGTCAGCTTTCAGCCAGATGAGACAAGTTCTCTCTGGCTGAAAGCTGACCGCTGAATGCTGACCGCTTCCCTATCCTTCCACCACCAATCCCATGCTCTTGGCGGTGCCTTCGATCATCCGCACCGCGTGATCCAAATCGCGGGCGTTGAGATCGGCCATCTTGATGTTCGCCACTTCCTCGAGCTGCGCCCGAGTCACCTTGCCCACCTTTTCTTTGTTGGGCACGCCGGAGCCCTTGGCCAGCCCGACGACCTTTTTCAACAGCACCCCCGCGGGCGGACTCTTGGTGATGAAATCGAACGACCGGTCGCTGTAAACATTCACGACGACGGGAATCATCATCCCGCCGGCTTCCTTGGTCCGCTCGTTGAACTGCTGAACGAACTGGCCGAGGTTAATGCCGTACTTGCCGAGCGAAGTGCCCACCGGCGGCGCGGGCGTGGCCTGCCCGCCGGGGATTTGGAACTTCGCCGTGCCTGCTAATTGTTTTGCCATAATTGCTCTTTCGCCGCGATCCGCTCCGCGGACTCCGCGTCGCGGCTAAACGCCTTCGACTTGCCAATATTCCAACTCGACCGGCGTACTGCGGCCGAAAATGTTGATCATCACCGAGATCTTCCCGCTCTGCGCGTCGATCGCTCCCACCTCGCCCTCGAAGCCTTCGAACGTGCCGTCCTTGACTTTTACCCGATCGGCCACCTTGAACTTGATGTCCAGCTTCGGCGCCTCGGTCGACTCCTCTTCCTCGGTTTGCACGATGCGGGCCACTTCGTGCGCCAGCATCGGGGACGGCTTCCCGCCCGCCCCGGTGAAGTCGCCGATGCCCGACGTTTCGCGCACCGCGAACCAGGTATCGTCGTTGATGTGCATCTGCACGACGATGTAACCTGGGTACAGCTTTCGCTCGACGACTTTCTTCTTCCCCGCCTTGAATTCGGTGACCTTTTCCGTCGGCACGATAACCTGAATATCCTTGCCATCGGCGGTCTTGGCGAAGTACTTCTCGAGGCCTTCCACGCGCACTTTACGCTTGAGGGCGTCGGCGATGGACTTCTCGCGATTCGACTGAACCTTGAGGATGTACCACTCAAAGTTGAGCTCGCCTTCGGCCTCGGACGCTTTCTTGGCCGCCGCCGCCTGCGCCTCCGGCGAACCTGCGGCCGCCGGACGCGACAATGGCTTCACCACCACCGGCACCATTTCCGCGTCGCCCGGATCGTCGGGCGCCGCGTCCGTGGCCGCGACGCCGTTATCCGTCGCCGGCGCAACCTGATCCTCCGCCGCCGAGTCGCTTGAACTCGTCAACTGTTCCTCGGCCAGCTTGTTTGGCTCGTCGCTCACTGGTTTCTTGGTCCGTTGTCAGTGGTCGCCAGGGGAGTCGTCGCTTACGGCCCGGAGCTCAACAACCAACCCACCGCGATCCGCAACACCGTGTCATAGGTGAACAAGATCACCGTCAGAAAAAAAATGACGATGATCACCACCACCGACGCCCGATACAGCTCCGCCCGGCTGGGCCAGGAGACTTTGTTCATTTCGGCTTCGACGGAAATCAAAAAATCGGCGAACGCCGGAACATTCACGATCCGAAACGCCGCCCAGGCGCCGGCCGCCGCCACCACCAGCGGTATGACATATCGCTGTATGTCGTTGTTCGCCCCCGCACTGATCTTCCACGCCCCGACGCCGGCGACGACCGCCAGGGCGATGAACGTGATCTGTCGGGCGACCCTGCCCTGACTTCGCTTGTAACGCGAAGACCGAAACATTCCTGCGATTAATTCAGCCACGTGAGGATTCCAATACTGAGGACGCGATGTCGACGCTTCAGGTTGCGAGTTTCGAGTCGCGAGTTGCGAGTGAATCCTGACTTCCATTACTCGCAACTCACTGCTCGCTACTCGCCACCCTTCCCCAGCAGGGGCGGCGGGGATCGAACTCGCAACCCCCGGTTTTGGAGACCGGTGCTCTGCCAATTGAGCTACGCCCCTGTAAACAATGACCAAGGTCCCAATGACCAATTCCGATATTGGTCATTGGTGCTTCGATTATTGGTCATTTCTTATTCCACGATCTTCGTCACCACGCCCGAACCCACGGTTTTGCCGCCCTCGCGGATGGCGAACCGTACGCCGTCGTCCATCGCGATCGGCTTCATCAGTTCGATCGCCAAGCGGGCGTTGTCGCCCGGCATGCACATTTCGGCGCCGCCGACCAGGTTGGCCGTGCCGGTGACGTCGGTCGTGCGGAAATAAAACTGCGGCCGATACCCGCTGAAAAACGGCGTGTGCCGCCCGCCCTCTTCCTTCGAGAGCACGTATACCTCGGCCTCAAACTTCGTGTGCGGCGTGATGCTGCCCGGCTTGGCGATCACCTGGCCGCGCTGAATGTCCTCGCGCTTGACGCCGCGGAGCAGGCAGCCCACGTTGTCGCCAGCCTGACCCTGGTCGAGGCTCTTGTTGAACATCTCGACGCCCGTGCACGTCGTCTTAGTCGGCGCGTCGGTCAGTCCAATGATCTGTACTTCCTCGCCGACCTTCACCGTGCCGCGCTCGATCTTGCCGGTCGCCACCGTGCCGCGGCCTTCGATCGAGAACACGTCCTCGATCGCCATCAGGAACGGCTTGTCGGTTTCGCGCACCGGCTCGGGAATGTAGGCGTCGATGGCGTCCATCAATTCGCCGATGCACTTGTTGGCCACGGGGTCGGCCGGATTCTCGTAAGCCGCCTTGGCGTTGCCGCGGACCAGCGGAATCTCGTCGCCGGGGAAGCCGTAGTGCGTCAGCAGCTCGCGAATTTCCAGCTCGACCAGCTCCAGCAGTTCCGGGTCGTCCACCAGATCGCACTTGTTGAGAAACACCACGATTCGCGGCACGCCCACCTGGCGGGCCAGCAAAATGTGCTCCCGCGTCTGCGGCATGGGACCGTCGGCGGCACTCACCACCAGGATCGCCCCGTCCATCTGGGCGGCGCCGGTGATCATGTTCTTGATGAAGTCGGCGTGGCCCGGGCAGTCAATGTGGGCGTAGTGCCGGTTGGCCGTTTGATACTCCACATGCGCCACGGCGATGGTCACCGTCTTGGTGGCGTCGCGCACGGTGCCGCCCTTGGCGATGTCGGCGTACGACTTGAAATTCGCCAGCCCTTTCTTCGACTGCACGGCCAAAATGGCGCCTGTGGGGGTCGTTTTGCCATGGTCGATGTGACCGATCGTACCGACGTTCACGTGCGGCTTGTTCCGCTGGAAAGTGTCCTTTGCCATGTTTCTCCCTAACTCGCTTCTTTCGGAGGAAAGGATAGCTGTCAGCGATCAGCGATCAGCCGTCAGCCCGGAAAATATTTTCTTCAATACAAACAAACTGCGGTTTTAACTTACTTGGCTATTTGATTCTCGGCCGGCGTCGTAACTTCTGGCTGAAAGCTGACCGCTGACCGCTTTCAACAAAAGCTGCTGATGAGACTTGAACTCATGACCTCTTCCTTACCAAGGAAGTGCTCTACCAACTGAGCTACAGCAGCGGAGCCAATTTTGGATTTTGGATTTTGGATTTCCGATTGCGGAAATCCCTCCTGCCGCTGTGTGCTCAACCTTTCAATCCAAAATCCAAAATCGTTCGCGCCTTCAAAGCGGGTGAAGGGAATCGAACCCTCGTCATCAGCTTGGAAGGCTGTTGCTCTACCATTGAGCTACACCCGCAATTCAATTTTGGATTTTCGCTTTTTTATTTTTGGATTACGAATGACGTTGCTGCTTCTTGTGTTCTTGCCGTTCGATCCCGCGTCCCCAAATCCAAAATCCACAATCGCAAATCCAAAATCGTGTCAGTGGGGAGTGCAGGATTCGAACCTGCGAAGGCATAAGCCATCAGATTTACAGTCTGACCCGTTTGACCGCTTCGGTAACTCCCCGCGCTCGTCGCGCGCCGTCGCGCCGCGGGTACGGCCCAAACGACGCGCCGACGTCGGCAATCCAGTCGCGTGAGCCTATCTCTAACGGGGGCCATAAAGGCGCGCATGTTCGCGCCGCATGCCGTGAAGTGTGTCCACACCCTTGTTTGCCCAACTCAGACGTCGCCCGACCCGACAAACGCCGCCGTCGCATCCGCCGACTTCTCGCGCCGCCGCGCACAATGCCAAACACGCTCGCCCGATTGGTACAAACGACGACTCACAGTGGGCAGAGCTAGCGGGGGGACTTGAACCCACAACCTGCTGATTACAAATCAGCTGCTCTGCCAATTGAGCTACGCTAGCCTGGGCCGGGCAAGCATGTGCGAACCAATTAATATAACGATCCACGAAAAGAGGGCAAGCCGGGGTCGCCTGCGAATTCTGCGCGCAAAAGGCAACCCGGCCCTAAAATCCACGGCTGATTCCCCAAGCATCCAAGCTCGAATCCAGCCTTGCCTATTCCCGCCATTTTCTCGAAGTTCGACGCCGGTCCGTCCCGGAATGGCTCAACTAGCCGGACGGCCACGCCGTCCGGGTTCCCGGCGAGCGTGGCTCGCCGGCTATTCTCCTGGGCCGCTGACTTCCGTGGCTTTGCGTTCCCCCACGCCGTCTCCCCGGCAGCCCACAATTGCCCCGTGCCAGGGCGTGTGCTTTGATAGGTAAATAGATGACACTTCGTCCGGCGCCGACCACTTCCCCGGTGCGATTCCATCTGGTCTGTTCGTCGACCCGCCCCTGCCCACCGATATGACGTCCCGCCCCAATCGCACGTTCGCCGCGGTCGCAGTTCTCGCCCTGGCCGCAGCCAACGGGTGCGGCGAAAACGGCCCCGGCGCCAAAGCCAAACCGGTCGCAACCCAGCCCGTCGCCGCCCGCCAGGTCGCCGTCACGTCCGTGGCTCTCCAAGCCTGGCCCCGCACCGTCCGCGTGCAGGGAAGCCTGTTGGCATTTGAAAACGCAACCATCGGCTCCAAGCTCGCCGGCCGGGTCGAGTCGGTCGAGGTCGATCTGGGCTCGGTCGTCAAGCGCGGACAGCCGCTGGTCGTGCTCGATCGGAGCGAGCTGGACCTGCGTGTTCGACTGGCGCAGTCGCAGCTTCAGCAAGCCTGCGCCGCCGTCGCCCTGACGCCCGACGACGACGAAGCCCAGCTCAAGCTCGAAGGCGCCGCACCGGTCATGCTCGAGCAGGCGCTGCTCGACGAGGCGCAATCGGCCCTGGAGCGCGGCAAGCCCCTGGTGGCGAGCCGGGCGATCACCTCCTCTCAACTCGATGCTCTGGTGGCGCAGATGCGCGCGGCCCAAGCCCGGCTCAACTCCGCGCTCAATGCGGTTCGCGAGCAGGTGGCTCTCATCGGCGTGCGCCGCACCGAACTGGCAATTGCCCAGCAGCAGTTGGCCGACGCCCGCATCCTGGCGCCTTTCGACGGCGTGGTCGATGAGCGCCGCACCTCGCCGGGTGAGTACGTGCAGGTCGGCCAGGCGGTGGTCACGCTTGTCCGCTCCGATCGGTTGCGGTTCACGGCCGGCGTGCCCGAAAACAAAGCCGCCGACGTTCGCCTCGGCCAACAGGTGCTTCTGAAAGTCGCGGGCGTTAAGAATCCGCCGTCCGCCACGGTGTCCCGCGTCAGCCCGATGGTGATGCAAACCAGCCGCTCGGTGCGGATCGAAGCCGACGTGCCCAACGAACCAACCCGGCTGCAGGCGGGCCTGTTTGCCGAAGCCGACGTCGTCATCGATCCTGCAGCGCAGGCCCTGGCCGTCCCGGCGTCGGCTGTCAGTCGCTTCGCCGGCGTGCAAAAAGTCTGGCAAGTGACCGACGGGACGGCGCACCAAATCACCGTGCGCACTGGCCGCGAAGACGCCGGCCGCATTGAAATCCTCGCTGGCCTGGCGCCCGGCGACCAAATCGTCACCGCGGCGGACAAAGGTTATGACGGGCCGGTGGTGGTGGCCAACGATCCCGCCGCGAAAAACGGACCCGGAGCGCCTGATAGTTAGGCGCCAGTCGCCTAATTAGCCGGACGGCCACGCCGTCCGGGATCCCGGCGAGCGTGGCTCGCCGGCTAGTTGAGACGCGGGCAAAGACTAACCACACGCCTTACAACCTCCCCTTCCCCTGCTATGCAATGGCTTGCCGAGATCTGCGTACGTCGGCCGATCTTTGCGCTGATGCTCATTGCCGCGGTCGTGGTCGCGGGTCTGGCGTCGTACTCGCAGCTCGGCATCGATCGATTTCCCAACATCGATCTGCCGACGGTCCGCGTCTTCACGAATTATCCCGGCGCCGCCTCGGCCGAGGTCGAGTCGGAGGTGACCCAGCCGCTGGAGGACGCCGTCGCGACCGTGGCCGGGCTCGACGAGCTGCGGTCGATGACCAACGACGGCGTCTCGATGCTGATCCTCACCTTCCGGCTGGACCAGAACATCAACGTGGCCGCCCAGGACGTGCGCGACGCGGTCTCCGGCGTGCTCAACCGCCTGCCGCCCGACATCGATCCGCCCGTGGTGCAGAAGCAAGACCTCGACGCTTCGCCGATCATGACGCTCGCCGTGTCCGGTCCGCGCGAAACTCGCGAGCTGTACTTGCTGGCCGACCGCTCAGTGAAAAGCGTCATCGAATCGGCCCGCGGCGTCGGCCAGGTGAACATCGCGGGCGCCACCGACCGGGCGATCAGATCAACATCGACGCCGACCGCCTGGCCGCCTACCGCGTGTCGATCATGCAGGTGTACGACGCCGTGGCGGCTCAAAACGCCGATATTCCCGGGGGCCGCGTCGACGCCGGGTACCGCGAGCTGGCCCTCCGCACATTGGGCCGCATGCCCGACAGCCCGCGACTTCGAAAACCTCGTCGTCTCCACCGTCGACGACGTTCCGCTGCGCATCAGCGACCTGGGCGAAGCGGTCGATCTGAGCAAGGAACGACGCTCGCTTGCCCGCTTCGACGGCCAGCCCGCGGTGGTGCTCATGGTTCAGCGGCAAAGCGGCATGAACACCGTCGAAGTGATCGACGCCGTGAAGGAGCGGCTCGGCCGCGCTCGCGACATGCTGCCGCCCGACGTGAAGGTCGAAGTGCTGCAGGACCAATCGCGCTACATCCGCGCCGCGCTGCACGAGATTCAGCATCACCTGGTTTCCGGCAGCATCATGGCCAGCGTGATCGTGTTGCTGTTCATGCGGTCGTGGCGGATCGTACGCTGATCGCGGCCGTCGCCATCCCCACGTCGATCGTCGGCGCCTTTGCCGTGATGAAGGCGATGGACTTCACGCTGAACAACGTCACCATGCTGGCCCTGGTGCTGATGGTGGGCGTGGTGATCGACGACGCGATCATCGTGCTGGAAAACGTTTTTCGCGTCATCGAAGAAAAAGGCCTCGCCCCCAAAGACGCGGCCATCAGGGCACGCAGGAAATCGGCCTGGCGGTGCTGGCCACGACGCTGTCGCTGGTGATCGTGTTTTTGCCGGTGTCGTTTCTCTCCAGCGTCACGGGCCGGCTGCTGTTCGAGTTCGGCATCACGGCCAGCGTGGCCGTGATGATCTCGATGCTGGTGAGCTTTTCGCTCACGCCGATGATGTGCAGCCGGATGCTGCAGCCGGGCGCCAAGCCCGGCAATACCCACGTGAACGCGTCCGCACAGGGGACAACCGAACCCGCCTCCCGTCGTGGCTTTTACCGCCTCGTCGAGGGCGGCTACATGTGGGCTCTTGGCCTCTCGATGCGCTATCGCTGGGCCGTGCTGGCAGTCACTCTGCTGACCGATCGCCGCCAATGTGCCGCTCTATCGCCTGGTGAAGCAGGACTACATTCCCACCGACGTGGACGAAGGCGAATTCGAAGCCCGCATCGCCGCTCCCGAAGGCGTGAGCATCGGCTCGATGGATGAGATGATCCGCGCCATCGAACCGAAGGTCCGTGCCGTCCCCGGCGTGGTCCATGTGCTCACCAGCGTGTCGGGCAACTCGGCCCGCGGCGTGAGCCAGGCCAGCATGTACGTGCGGCTGGAAGACATTGAATCGCGCACGTTTACCTGGGGACGGCTGCTGGCAGCGACACGCTGGCTGGCCATCCCCGGGCCGCGTTTCGCGGCAACTTCAGCCAGCGCGACAAAATGCGCGAAATCCGCGACATCATTGCCGAGTATCCCGAGTTGCGCGCCCTCGGTTCGCAATCTCACCTCGTTCCGCCAGGGCGCGCCGGTCGACATCGACTTCGCCATCACGGGCCCCGATCTCGATACGCTTGCCGAATTTTCCGCCAAGCTAAGGGATCGCGTCGCCCAACTGCCGGGCATCGTCGACGTCGACAACACGCTGCGCATCGACAAGCCCAATCTGCTGGCTCACATCGATCGCGAAATGGCCGCGGCGCTCGGCGTCGACGTCCGCGAAATCGCCGAGACGCTCCGCCTGGCCGTCGGCGGCGACGACCGCGTTTCGCGCTACTACGACGCCAGCGCCGACGACGCCTACGACGTGGAGTTGCGCCTCGTGGGCATCGACCGCGGCGACCCGAAATCGATTTCGCAGCTCTACGTGCGCACCGCGGCCGCCCTGCGCCAGGCCGTCGCGGGCCTGCGAAACGCGGATCCCGAGGGCAGCGACGCCGCCCCGTTGATTTCGGGTCTCGGCTTCGCCGCCGGGGCGACGCCGCTGACGCGGCTGGACAACGTCGTCAGCTTCGAAGAAACCTACACGCCGTCGCGCATCGACCGCCTCGACCGCCAGCGCATGGCCGCGATCCGCGCCAACCTCGCCCCCGGCTACGCCCTGGCCGACCGTGTCGCCGCCATCGACCAGGCCGCCCGCGACCTTGGCCTGCCCCCCGGCTACTCCACCCGCATCGTCGGCGGCGCCCGCGAGCTGGAACGCACGATCGCCGACTTCGGCTGGACGATGGCCCTGTCGTTCATCTGCATGTACATCGTGCTCGCGGCCCAGTACGAGCATCTCATTCACCCGCTCACGATCCTGGTGTCGCTGCCGATCGCCGTGCCGTTCGGGCTGTTTAGCCTGTGGGTCGGCGGCGAAACGCTCAACCTCTACTCCGCGCCTGGGCATCCTGGTGCTGTTCGGCATGGTCAAGAAGGCGTCGATCCTGCAGGTCGACCACATCAACCAGCTGCGCAAGGCCGGCCTGCCGCGCGACGAAGCCATCATGCAGGGCAACCGCGACCGCCTGCGGCCGATCCTGATGACCGCCATTGCGTTCGTCGCCGGCATGATGCCGATGCTGATCGCCACGGGCCCCGGCGCCGAGGAGCGGCGCTCGATCGCCGTGCTGGTCGTCGGCGGGCAGGCGCTGTCGCTGCTCTTGACGCTGCTGGCCGTGCCGGTGATTTACTCGTATCTGGACGATCTGGCAAGCGTGTTACAAGGGGCGACGGTTGGCGGCGCGACAGCACGGGTTCCCGAAGTCCAGCCAGCCATCACGACATAAGCAAGCGGCGCCCGTTGCAATTGCACCCTGGCCCAGGAGCGACCTTCAAATCGACGAGTCTTCGTCGCCGGCTTCGCTCGCCTCGCCGTTCGATTTGTCGTCTCCTGCGGCTTTTGCGGCCGCTTCGTCCTGGGCCGCCGCCTCGGCGTCAATTTTAGCTAGCTCTTCTGGAATTCCTCCGCGCTCCGGACCGTGGCGATCCGCCAGCCGGGCGCCGGCCAGCGTCGCGCAAAAGTTTTCGAATGGCCCGCCAAACGCGGCTCGCCGCCAATACATCTCCGCCTGTTCGTGGCGTCCTTGCTGGTCAAGCGCCGTCCCCATGAAATATCGATAGTTACAGCAACCGTCGGGCGTGCCGGCCTCGATCGTTTTGTCGTACCGAGCCAAAAACTCTTCGTCGAGCTCCTGCCCTTCGAACGCGCGGCACAGGCCTTCGACCACGTCGTACCAAGCCGGCTCGTCGGTCTTCAAGTTGGTCGCGACCACCGCGCAACTCGGCGATCGCCTGGCTCTTGAGCGCAGCGTCTTTAGCCTCGCTATAGACCCCGATCGTGTGCAACAGCCGCCATGTCTTATGCCACGTGGATTCCGCCTCCGCGTTCTTGCAGTGCGCGAACTGCTCGGTCAGCGCCTCCGATGGCAGTGGCGCCCTGCCCCTCCATCAGGCGGTAGACAAACGCCCGTTGTGCCGAGGTCAGATATGTTTGCTGCGCGGCGATTTGAATGCTCTGCTCGGCAATCTTCTGTGCGGCGGCACGATCTCCGCGCCCCGTGCGTCGGCACCAGAAATACCAGTCGCTGCCCGAGCTGTAGGACGGATAATTTCGCGACGCCTCGCTCGCGAAGAACTCAGATTTCTCCCACTGCTGCAATCCCTCGAACGTCCTGCTGGCGAGCGCGAGCCCCCATGCAGAATACGTTTGCGCCGCTTCCAGTGCATGCGGTTGGGCCGATTTCCAGTGGCGATTGGCATTGTTCTCGACGGCGATCATCTGGTGAACCTGTGCATGGCTCAGACTCAGATCCTCCAATTTCAGATACGACTCGAGCGTGGGCTGCCATAGCTCTAGCTTTCCCAGCGATTTGTAGGCGTTCGCCAAACCTACTGTCGCTGCATAGCTGGGACTAATGTCCAGCGAGCGTCGAAAACACCTGGCCGCGCTCTCGTACTCGTCTGTGCTGACCGTAGGCATTGCCAATCGTCATCCACCCCACGGGGTCGTCATTGAGCTTTTTTTCCCAGCGGGCCAGGGATTCGGCCTTCAGCTCGGGGTCGGCCTCCCAGCGTATCCGCAGCGCGTTGGGCGAGTACGGACTAACTCGTTGGAAGTCTCTCCCGATCTTCTGCCTCAGGGCGTCGTCCACGCCGCTCCAGTCCGCTGCCATGCCATAATACGCCTCCCAGAGTCCCGGCTGCGTATAGTTCCGATACAAGATCGCCCGCCACGCCATCTCGTTGCCATTGCGACCATCGGCCAGCGGCACATGCCAGGCGCGTTCGAACATTCGCCGCATGTTGATCCGCGGATCGACAATGGTCATCTCGCGCATCGCTTCTTTCAGTTGCTGCGGCTCCGATGGCGACGCCAGATAACTCCGCACGTATCCTGCGTACCGATGGCCGTCAACGAGCGGATCCAATTGCTTCACCAGCTCCTCGTTGGAATGTTCCACCGCGTTTGCCGACACGTGCAGCACGTCGGCCGCTTCGACAAACTGCTCTTCGGCGATCAGCGCGGCCAGGATCGCCCACGAGCACTCGCTCGGCTGCGCTTTCCTGCTTCGCCGCTTCGGCCAGCGCATGCGAAATCTTGATCGGCCGATCGCTTAGCGCCGCCTGCCCCGCGTTCCCAGCAGCCGCGACAATATTCCGCTTTGCTCCCCGGCGAAGGCCCGCGCCGACTTCGGCAGGTCCTTGAGCTCGGCCACGCGCACCGGCAGGCTCTGGCCAAACGCCTGCATGCCCGCCGCCGAGCCGACCCGTTCGATCATCAGCGCCGGCCAGTTCGCCAGCGCCGAATAGGTCCCATAGGCCTCCGGGCATGCCCGCATCGTGTCCATGCCTTTTTCGTAGATCCATCGACCGTGCGCGTAGTTGCGATACAAATTCCAATCCAACAGCGCGGCAAGCTGCCCCACTTCGGGATGGTCGGCCGCCGCTTGCCTAAGCTTTTGGTGATCGCACCGCACGTAGGGCTCCACCACGCTGAACCATGCCGGCTGTTCCGCGTCGGCTGTCTTCGCCAGCGCCTCCAGCTGCTCTAGTGCGGAGCCCGACGCCCCGATGATCGCACGAGAATACGCTCGGTGCCGTTGGGCCGTTGCACTATGCTTATCGATGAGCATCATCCGTTCGGCGTAAACCAGCGAGCGGGCCGCAAACGCTTCATGCTGGCTCGACCACAAATGGGGCGTCAGCAGGGCCAAATTCGCGTAGCCTCGCACGAGCACGCTCAGCCACGCCATCGAGGCGCCTTTTTCGGCCATTGCCCGGTGCGCCGCCCGTATCGCAGCGAATTGCGAAACGAAATTCATTTCGCTGAGCTGCTGTTCGACGTCCGATTCGGGCTCGTTTTGCGAGACTTCTCGCTGATCCCGACAGGTAGTGAATGCAAGTCGCTCAGGGAGATGACTTTAAGTTGGCTTTCGGCGTTTCCAATGTCGTCGTAACTGATGTGATGCCGTTGGCGGAGGAGTCACGGCTGCGTGGGGAGAAAAATCCCCACTGCTAGCTCGCCGACCGGCTGTCGGCTTCAGCGAGAAGTCTCCGTTTTGCGGGTTGAACTCCCGCGCCGCTCCCACGGCCCCCGCCGCCCGCAGTCGGTCGGCGATCGTCGGAACCGCTTCGGCCATTTGCTCGGAAAACTGGGCATACAACGAGTGCGGGTCGAATTTGAATTGGCCTTCGTGCCGCCAAACGGGGTTCTCAACCACGGATCCCGCGCCGTATAACCGCATGTCCCACGTCCCCGCGCTGTTCACGACCAGGGACGCCGTCAGCGGCTTGGTCGGGTTGCTTCCACTTGCCGCGCCGTCGCCGATCGCGATCTTGCTCTCGGGAAAAAGCTCTTCGAGCGTCTCGTCGCGAGTCACAAGGCCCAATTCCTCGTGCCGCCGCCACGAGCACGCCTTGTCGCACAATTTCGCGCATTAAGCGATTTTCCAACTGTCGTTCGTCGCGCGGACCCTGCGGATACCACTGGGTCGCCAGACAAGCTACCGGGCCAAGCACAATTTTTGGCGGCCCACTCGCCGCGGGGTTCGCGGCGGGATTCTCCGCGGAAGACGAACACCCAACGACTGTGCCGAGAACGCCGATCGCCAACATTACGCGGCGCAATGGCGCGCATGACCGCGCCAAAATCCGAGTCATGGTTTGATCTCCGCGAAAAGAGGCCTCGCCTCGAGGTGCAGCGAGCGACAAGTGCTGATTAGTGTACTCGCTTGCTGGCGTGTCGCAAGCAAAAGGCCTTGCGCCAATCAATTGAAGGACAACCGCCGCACTCGCGTCAATGCGCTGTAATCAAGCTCGCGATCCGCGCTTTGGAAACAACACGATCGCCAACAGCCGATCGCTAAGATCGCCAATGCCCAAGTCGCTGGTTCCGAGACGATTGCCGCGGCGCCTCCGCCAGTGCGTTGCTGTTGCCACCACAGGAAGTCGCGACCGTCGACGTCCTGATCGCCGTCGGCGTTGCCCTGAGCCGAAGTAGCGCCGCTGACAGTTCCGAAGCCGTCCCGCCACGCGATCAAATCGGCGGCGTCCACGGCGTTGTCGCCATTGAAATCGGCGGAGATCCGCCGGAGTTTCGATGGCCGCCGGCGTCGACCCCGAGCCCTTGCGGTCGCGTTCGCCCCAGCAAATCAACGATCGGCGCACCAAGCGTCGTGCCTTTGTCGATCGCCAGTGCTCCGGGCTTGAGTTGATAGTTTCCGCCCGCGGGGTTCACGAAAAACGCCGCCGGCCCGCCAGTCGCCGCGAGTGAATTCAAATCCTGCGGGGTCCCCATCGCCGCCGTCGCTTCCTGCCAGTCGGCGAGCGACAAGATCGAGTCGCCGTCGTCAATGGTGACTCTTGAAGCCATGACGTTGTAGTCGCTCGCCAATCCCGCAAGGCTGTCTTCCCACACGCTCAGGGCGCCGCGGTACGGATGGTCGGTCACCAAAATGTTGTTCCGCACCGTGTTGCCGGTGGAACCGTCCCGGATGTTGACCGCCCACCGGCCGTCGTCGGGTTGATAAATGGTGTTATTGATCACTACGTTGCCGGTAGACCCCGGGCGCCGTCGATGCTGTATAGCGAAAGGCCGCTGGCGTGATTGTTGTAGATCAGGTTGTTTTCAATTCTCGAGTCCTGCACGCCGTCCATGTTGATGCCGCTGCCGCCGCCTCCGCCGTTCGGGCCGACGGAATTGTCGTGGATGATGTTCCCCGAAATCAGCGCGTCGGAAATGATACCGTCGCCGCCCTGGCTCAAATCGCCGTTCATGTGAATGCCGCTGCCGTGGTTGCCCCACGAGTAGTTGCCGCGAATCACCGGCCGGTCGCCGCTGTTGGAGACGTAGATTCCGTGCTCGACCTTCGACCCGCTGGTCTCGTTGTTCTCGATCAAGAGGTCGTCGACGAAGCCGGTGAAAATTCCCCAGGTGTTGTTGTCGTAAGCATGCACGTTGCGGATCGTCACATAATCGGCCAGCACGCTCCGCACGCCGGCGCGTCCCATGCCGGTCACGCCGAAGCCGTCGATCACCACGTGGGACACGCCTTCGAGGTTGATCCCATCCTCTGTCCGGCCGTTGTCTTCGGTGATCAGCACGCCGGGCTCGGCGATAAACTCGACGGGGCTATCCGAGCCGTCGCTCAGGTCGAGATAGAACCCGGCGTAATTGCCGGCCCGCACCGTCACGCGATCGCCGTGCCCGACCACGTCGGCCGCATGCTGCAGCGTGGCCCACGGCTGGCTCGCCGAGCCCGGACCCGCGTCGGTGGCGTTTGTCTTGCCGACGTAGTACTCGGCGGCGCGAGCCGAAGCGAGGGCCGAGGCAACCGCCAGCACCAGCGCCGCGCAGCGCAGGGCGGCGCCCCGTTCGTTGCCAGGCCATGATCCGCCTCCTCTGTGCTCTTCCGTCGCCCCGCAGCCCGCGTTCGACGCCCGTCATTTTAAGACAGACGAGCGCCGGAGCCAAAGAACCGTTGTCATCCGCCGCGTTGGGCACAACGATACGGAGCTACATGGATGCGCGTTGCCGAATTGCCTACGCCCCTACGGGGCTTGAGATGAGAGTGAGCCATCGTACGGCGGGCTGGCGCCCGCCGCTACATTCCTAAGCCCCTGTCGGGGCTACTTCGGCGACACTGGTTTGTTGGCTCCGAAGGAGCCAGGGCATGTAGCGGCGCGCTGCCAGCCCGCCGTTAGAGGCCCCTGCACAACCTCTGAAGCCCCGCAAGGGGCGCAGGCGGCTAGTCCTACAAGAACCGACCGTCGTATTCAAATTCGCCGGCACAAAAATATTGCGGCCCCGCGGTGGACATTTCCCATTTGCATGAGACATTGTGAGGCGTCGAGCTTTCCACAGGCGCCGCTATGCCCATCGAAACCATCCGACTCCAACTCCACCCCTATTCTCCTCGCCACCTGCTGGCCTTGATCGATGGCTATGAGCAGTTCGAGACGTCCTTCGGCTTCCCCGCCGCGCCTGGTCTGCGGGAATTTTATGCGTCGGGCGACGTCTCTCCCGCCTGGCTCGAGCAGCTCCGTGCGGCGCCCGCGGCCGACGTCTGGGTGCATGGCTTCGCCGTCGTCCACCGTGGGAGCCGGTCTGTCATTGGAACCGTCGGCTTCAAAGGTCCGCCCGACGCCGAGGGGGTGGTCGAGATCGCCTACGGCATCGTGCCCACTTTCCAGCTGCAAGGCTACGCCACCGAAGCCGCCACGGCAGCCGTTGAATTTGCTATCGTCAGCGGTCAGGTGCGAGTGGTGCGAGCGCACACGCTGCCCACGGCCAACCCCTCGACCTGCGTGCTCGCCAAGTGCGGGTTTGAATTCATCGGCGACGTCGTCGACGCCGAAGACGGTCCCGTGTGGCGGTGGGAGCGAACCGTGCGGGCGCCGGCGCTATGAAGTTTGACGGCTCCCGACTTCACCGCGACCTCAACGTCGCCCTGGCGCGGTACGAACAGTGGGAGCACCCCCTGCGACGATATCGCAGTCAGGCCATGGCCCGCCTCAACAAAGAGGGCTTCACGTGGGAGGATTTCGATCGCGGACTTCGGGAGCTGGAGGCGTCATTGCGAGCTAAGCGCGATCCGCGAACGGAGCTCCACCCGCTATTGGATCGATTCTGCGTCGTGTATGCGGAGGGCGACGCCGCGCAGCGCGCGAAGATTCGCGACTTCGTCGCTCAGCGGAAGACGCTCGGGCGGCTTCTGGGCGCTACGCCAACTTCCTGGCCGGCGAAATCCGGCGCGCCGACGACGCACTGCTGCTTGAGCGGGCGCTTACCGCCTTGGCGATCGAGAATTGCGGGTCGGACTATCGCGACATGCTGATGACGCTGGCGGATTTGTACGTTGCGGCGGAGGAGGCCGGCATCGATCCGCGGCCACCGTTCGCCGCGGCAGCCGAGCTGGCGACCGGCGAGTTCACCGCCGGCGGGTGCGACTCCGTCGCAAAGATGCTGCGCGAGTTTCACGCCAGCTCGGTGCTCCGCGAACGCCGCGGACTGGGAGGTCCGTACGGCGGCCCAAAGTAAAGCGCCGCCAGTGGCCGACGAAAGGCCGATTTGGCGTTGCATCCTGGCAATGGTTACACTGGTGCGACTCGGCTCGCCGGGCGACGATTGATCGCGGACCTACAAAGACGACCCTAATCGGAGGATATCGATGCGCTTCATGTTGAAAGTAAACATTCCTGTTGAAACCGGCAACGCCGCCGCCAAGTCCGGCAAGCTCGGCGAGACGATCCAGTCCATCCTGGCCGACTTGAAGCCCGAGGCCGCCTACTTCACCGATGACGATGGCCAGCGCACGGGGTTTTTGTTTCTCGATATGAAAGAGGCCTCGCAGATTCCCGCGATCGCCGAACCGTGGTTCCTCGCGTTCAACGCCAGCATCGAGATTCACCCGGTCATGGTTCCCGACGACCTCGCCAAGGCGGCGCCCGCCATCAAGAAGGCCGTCAAGAAATACGGTTAATCGACGGCAGTCCGTCGCCCACCAATGAATTACGTCGTCCGAGTCGAACAGGTCGCCAGCCGGCCGCTCGCCGTCGTGCGTCGTCGGGCGTCTTCGCAGCAACTATCCGCGGTCGTGCCCGACGCGTGCGGCATGGTCTGGAATGTCGTCCGCGCTCAGAACATTCCCGGCGCCGGCCGGCACGTCGCCGTGTATTGGGATGACCAAATCAACCTGGAAGTGGGCGTTGAACTGGACGCCCCGTTTGCTGGGCATGGCGAAGTCGTCCCCTCGGCGACGCCCGCGGGATCTGTAGCCACGACTACCCACTTTGGGCCTTACCAGCTACTCGACCAGCGCACGAGGCAATCCGCGAGTGGTGCACTAACAAGGGCTGCACTCCAGCCGGACCCAATTGGGAAATCTATGGCCACTGGCTAAACCAGTGGAACACGGACCCGAGTCAGATTCGCACCGATGTGTACTATCTGCTGACGACGGATGCTGCGCCCGCCGCGCCCTCTTAGGGCAACGATAAATAGCGTCGCCGCCAGCGCGAAGATCAAGCTCGCCGTCCCCGGCTCCGGCACGCCCATCGCCGCGACGAAGGCGTTGGCGGCGCCGCCCTCGAATTGCTGCTGCCAAATGACAAGGTCGTCGCCGTCGACCCGGCCGTCATGGTTGGCGTCGCAGGCGGCGCCCGTTGTGCCAAACTGGCTGCGCCACATCCCCAGGTCGGCGGCGTCGACGGCGCCGTCGTAATTGAAATCGCCGGGCAGGCTGGCGAAGAACAAGTTGTCCTGCAGCGATCCAACGGCGGCGTTCAATTCGATAACGTCGGACAGCTTGATCGTGTTGAGGTTCACCAGGGATGCGATCGAGGCGTTTAGCACGCCGCCCGTGTACAGGCCCGCGTCGTTGCTGCGGTAGAACAGCCGGTCGCCGTCGCGCGTGCGAATGAATTGCTCCTTGATAATCGTGCTCGCCAGCGGCCCCAGGCTCTGGCCCGGCAAATGGTCCTCGGCCATGGCGCCGACCCACGAGTCGATGTTGTCGATGTCGTTGCCGTACGCCGCCACGCAGGGCACTGCGCACGGTCGCGTTCGTGGTGATCTGGTTGAAAGACGTGTAAATCGGCAGATCGTAGGAGTCGCGGAGCGTGTTGTAGTCGGGCAGGCCGTGGTCACGGCCGCGCTGGATGTCGACCGCCACGAGGTCGGTGCCGCCCGCGCCGGGCGGGCCGAACAGCACGGTTCGCAAGGCGTCGACGACTTTCAGATCCACTTCCTCGGACTGCTGCGTCGCGGCGCCGCGGAGCAGCGCGTCAAGCAAGCCTGGATTGTTCGTCAGGGCGTTGGGATTCGACGAGATGCTCCCCAGCGACATGGTTCCGGTGATCACGCCCGAAGCATCGGCCAGGCGCACGTCGCCCGTGAGCATGCTATGGCCGAAACGAAACACTGAGTGCGCAAACGAATTGGTCACATTCGACACCGTGCCGGCACTGTAGGAATACCCTTGCGCCGTCGGCGCCGCGCTGCCCAACAGTGCGGGCAGAAACTCGCGATAGGTAATCGCCTGAATCTCGGCTCCCACGAGCTTCCGCGCGAGCTGATACTGCTGTTCCGCGTTCAATCCCGGCTGCTGGACCACGATCTTGTCGACCAGCCGATTGTGCTCGCGCATGAAAACGGTTTGCAGCGAGGTGAGCAGCAGATTCTCGTTGGCCCGAATGTCGCCCGCCAGAAAGAGCTGGCTGGCCGGCGTGGGCCCATTGTTCTGGTTGACGAACCCGCCCGTGTTGTACGGCAGTAGGTTATTGGCGCTGGTGAGCAGCTTGGCCCCCGTGCCGCCGCCGGTGCGCAGCGCCGCGGCCCGCGTGGCGTCGGACCCGTATACCTGCGAGCCGTCGATGAAACTGGTCACCTCGTTGATCTGCTGCCGAGCGCCGTTGATCACAAAATTCGATCGCGTGAACGAAATGGGATTCGGCCCCAGCGGATCGCCGGCGCCCACCGCGATGGGCGCCAAGCCGTTGGCCGCGGCGCCGTGACTGGAAGTCGACAAATCCATGTCGTGATCCAGAAACTGTCCCCAACCCCAGATGTAGTTGCTCAGATTCCGCGCGTTGGGAATCGACGTGGATTGCGCCGACAGAGCGTTCGACAGCGTCCGCGCATTGGGGCGATCGGCGTCGGTGATCATCGCCCCGAACGCGTTGGCGTAAGCGGGGGCGTATTGGATTCGCGCCACTTGAGCGCCAGCGATGCCCAGGCCCGAGTACGACAGATTGTTCCCCGTGCCGTCGAATGAGCGATTCTCGGCGGCGCAACGCCAGCGCACGCCGCCAAGGCGAGAGCCAGCGCCCAACGGCGCCGCCACAAGGAGTCAATCACAGGTGATATCCGGTTCAGTTGCGTCGCGTCGATTTCGACCCGGGCTCGCCGTTCCTCTTCGGCCAGCTCGATCAACTCGGCGACTCCAGTGCCGCGCCCCTCAACCGTTCAGTCTAATTGGGCCCTCCGTCGCGACAACAAAATGGCTGCGCCGCGGGCGCCGACTCCTGGCGCCGCGTTGATCGTCCGGCTTGCGCCGACTGCACGGCGCGGCGAGCGCTCCATCGCTCGCCACAACGCGCTTTAGTAGTTTAATCCGCAAAAATGCCGGTACCGTACCAGATGCCGTTGCCGCCCAGACGGATGTCGTAGCCGTACGCCCGATGCGGGCTCGACACGCCGTGCCAGTGCCCGGACGAGTGCCGCCAACTGTCGACGCAGTCGAGGCAGGCGTCGATCAGGTTCTCGCTGGGCCAACTTTCGGCGCACACTTCCGACACGCCCATCGTGCCGGTCGCCGCGGAGAGCTGCACGAAGCGCGACTCGAATCCCTGGTGTCCCTGCACGCCGACGCTCGCCTGGTACGACGCCTGGTGCGTGGCGCCGCCGGCCAGCGCGGGGTTGAACTGGCCCCACGTGCTCTGCGGCCGCTCGGGATGCACGCGCACGGCCCAGATCATCGTCCGCTGCGTGAGCGTGCCCGCCGGCAAGTCGAGCACGGTCGACAGATAATCGCCGCGCCAGTTGTAATACTTCCCGCCATTGAACGGCAGCACGCTGACCGTCTGCCCGTAGTACGGCGCCTGCTTGTGGGCCAGGTCGATGACGACGATCCCCGGTCCGCCGGAGAGATGGCTGAACGCTGGATAGCCGAGGAGCCGCTGCGGCTTGCCGTCGACGTCGATCGTGGCATTGGCCGGCACGCGCAGTCGCACGACCGTCGCCAACTTGGCGTGCAGCCGCGCATCGTTCGCCATCCACTGCTCGGCGTTTGTCTGTTGCGGGCAGGCTGAACAAGGCGTTACATTCACCAGCAGCATCTTCTGCTCGCGAGCCGCGGCGCGGTAAGCGTCGTAGTAATCGCAGTACCAATCCAGCCCGGCGATCTGGCACTGTCCGGGCGCCTGGGCAGGCGCCTCCGCCTTGGCCGGAGCGTCGGCTTTCGCCGGCCCGGCTTCGGCGGCGGCCGCCGAGACCGTCCATCTCCCGCTGGTGGCCATCGCCAACAAAGCCACCAAGGCGCGCAGTCCGAGACAATTCTTGCCAATCATGTGCTTCCCCCTCCTGTTGCAGAACTTGCGGCACATTCAACTGGCCGCAAACAACGGCGATCCTGTCGCCAGTGGGTCATCCGAGGGGTTCGATTCTCACCGGCGTCCGCCGCGGCGACAACCGCCCGCCGATGCCATTCGGCGATTTCGCCGACGCGGGGGCGCGAAGATGTAACTCAAAAGCGCAACGAGTCCGCCCATTTCCGCGCCAATCAGCCGCTCGCTAATTCCAGCGGTCACACGGTACAATCGGCGTGCTTATTTCAGTTGTGGCGCCACAAGCCCTGAAACCACCCCTATATATAGGACTGACTCCCATGCAACGCTCGCTCCCGGCGATGGCCGCGATTCTTGGTTGCCTGCTCTGCGTCGGCCCCCGCATGTTGGCCGCCGACGCGGCAAAGACGCCTGCCGAGTCCGAAAAGACCGACAAGGCGGACGAAAAAGGTTGGTTCACGCTCTTCGACGGCAAGACGCTCGAAGGCTGGACGCCCAACGAAAACAAGGAGACCTGGTCGATCAAGGACGGCGAGCTCGTCGCCCACGGCGAGCGTAGTCACCTGTTTTACACCGGCAAGGTCCACGACCACGTCTTCAAGAACTTCGAGCTGAAGCTCGAAATCATGACCAAGCCCCACTCGAACTCAGGCGTGTACCTGCACACAAAATACCTGGGCGAGGGCTGGCCTGCCGTCGGACTCGAAGTGCAGGTGAACAACACCCACGACGACCCGCGCAAGACCGCGGGCCTGTACCGCGCTCAGGACATCATGGACAACTCGCCCGCCAAGGACAACGAATGGTTCACGATGGACATCACCGTGATCGACAAGCACGCAGTCATCAAAGATCAACGACAAGGTGGTCAACGACTACAAGCAGCCGAAGAATGCCGCCTCACGATCCGGGTTGGGAGAAGAACGAATTCTCCGACGAAGGCGGCACGATCGCCCTGCAGGGCCATGACCCGGGCAGCGAAGTCCACTACCGCAACATCCGCATCAAGCCGCTGCCCTGAAGCATTTGGCAGACTGGCACGGTCCCCGATGAGAAAATCGGCGACGCCGGCCGAGCGCCGCGAGCGGCACGGTCAAAGCGCAGGCCCCTAGCAGCAGGGCATCCGGCTCCGGTATAGCCGCCGCGAGGCCCTGAAGGCCCGCGGTTCCGTTCTGCCGTTGCCAGATGAGAAAATCGCCGCCGTCCACGTCGCCGTCGCCGTCCGCATTCCCCTGGGCGCGCGTCGGCGACCCGGCGAGGCCGAAACCCGTTTTCCAGATGGCGAGGTCCGCGGCGTTGACGCCCCCCACCGAATTGAAATCCGCCGAGGGCCCCGCCAACGCCGCCATTAACCGCAACTCGTACGCGCCGATCTGCACATGATGACCCGTCAAATCCACATCGCCCTTGCCGCTCACGGCAAAGACGAGTGAGCCGCTGGCGGGAACTACGCCAGAGATCAACGACAGCAAGTCGCCTGCGCCGTCGTCGTCAATTTGCAACACCGACCCATCGGCGTCGAACCAACCCAGAATCGTGTTGACTTCCGAACTCGTCGGGTCCGCCGTTTGCGCCGTAAACGTCGCGCCCGGCGCCAGGCCGTTGAACTTGAAGAAGTCCACATCGCCGCCCGTGGCGCCCGTCAAGTTGTCGAGATGTACGTCGTAGCTGCCGCCGCTCCAGTTAAAATCAAAGTAGGAAAACGCATCGACGAAGCCTGCCGAGAGCGTGCGCTCGTCGGTGAACGATTCCAAGAAATCTCCGAAGGAATCGTAGACGTCGACGTGCACCGTGTAGGCGCCGAACTGGTTATGATCGCCGAAAAAAAAGTCGTCGCCGCTCCCGGTGACTGCCAGGTCGATCGATCCGCCCGAGTTGACGTCCAGCACGTTGAGCCCCGACGCAAACCCGTCGCCGTAGATGCTGCTATCGTCATCCACTTCGTAGACGAAGCCGCCATCGTCGGCGGCGCCCAAAAATGTGTTCGGCGGCAGGGGCGAGCCCGGCGTCAGCGTATCGGAAAACACCAGCACGCCCGCCGGCGCCACGGTGGCCGTCGCAAAAGTTTCGTTCGGCTCCGTCGCCTGCACACGACCAACGACCATGCCCGCAGATAACAACCCCGCCGCTAACCAACCGAATCTCATCGCACGCATCCTCAATTGAATCTCGATTTGCCCCCTGCCGACGCACGCATCCGCCGAGAGCCGTGGGCCGCGCCGCATCCCCCAGAATAGCCGACCTTGCTCCAGGCGCCACCTGCGTGCAGCTCGCGGCCCAAAACAGGCGGGGCGAGAGCATTTTGCGGCCCTCGCCGCACCCTGCTCCATCGTGCCGGTTGGAGCTATTGAATCGCCTGCGAGGGGCCCACCTTCCTGCGGCGCGGCGCGGGGAACCGCCAAATTGGCGGCGTTCCCCCGGCCGCTCGCTAGAGTTGCACAGCGGCCCAGATTGCGGTCGCTTTGCCTTTCCATTCGCCAGGCAACTCCCTGATGGCCCTGACACGTCGACGATTTGCGTTCTGGATTGGCTTCGGACTGTTCGGCCTCGCGAATCGACTGCGCGTGTACGGCCTGGACGAGCTGGCCGCCGCCCTGATGCAGGGCGCCGACCCGACGCTGCCGACGCCTTCGGCCCCGCAACACTGGCGCGCCGCCGATAACGAAACGTGGCGCTGGTTCGAACGTGAATCGTTCGTCGACGGCCACTGGGCGCTCAGCGGCATCACGACGCCCATCAACAAGGAGACGGGCGAAATCTACGCCGGCCGCACGGGCTATCTCGACGAAAGCCTGGTCCCGCCCGCGGTGCGCGACGCGGTCCCGCGCGACGAAGCCCAAGAAGCCCCGGCCATCGCGTTTGCTACAGCCGAATACGCCGAGCATCACCCCAGCGAAAAGGTGAAAGCCCGTCACGGCCGGCCGCCCAGCAAGTGGCTCCGCAGCCTGCACGCCGACGAGCTCCGCATCTGGCTCAAGACGATTCAAGTGCCCGAGGCCGACGTGGTTGGGATGACCTACTGGACGCATCTGACGCGCGATCATCTGTTCGAAGCCGCGCGGATCGAAGGGCTCGTCGAAGCCGAGCAGGCCAAGCTCCACGCCGCGGCGCACTTCGGCTATTGAACTGCGGTTCTTCGCCGCAACGTGCGGCGCCGATGTTCGACGCCAGCCCACCCCACGCCGACGACGGCGCCCAGCAAATTCGCCGCCGGCTCGGGTACAGCGGCGGAACTCGCAGCCGCCAGCCCGCCGCTGCCGGCCTGTCGTTGCCAGAGGAGAAAATCGCCGCCGTCGACGTCCAGGTCGCGGTCGGCGTCGCCTTGGGTGTGCGAGGCGCCGCTGGCCAGGCCGAAGTTGTCGGTCCACGCGGCCAGGTCGAAGTCGTCGACGTCGCCGTCATCGTCGAAGTCGGCTTCCAGCGGTGGCGTGAATCCCGATACGGCGGCGAGCCCGATCGAGTAGTTGCCGCCGACTGCCGTGTAATCGCGGCTCCAGTCGAGCAAGGAATCGATGCGCGAGGGTCCCGTGGGCTCGCTGACGCCGGCGTCCGCCTCAGGAAAGATCTCGCCGAAAACCCCCAGCGGATCGTCGTCCGCCGGCGACACGCCCAACAGATACACGCCAGGCGTCTGGCCAAGGAGAGTCCCCGCCGGAAATTGGGGCTGGGGCGAGAACAGCCAATTGTCGTTGGCCGCCACGCCGCGGCCCCACGCATCGAACAGAAACAACTGCAGATCGGGCGCGTCGGTGCCGGCCCAAGCCGTTGTCGCCGAGAACGCGCTCGGGTCGTCGATCATGATGCGGTATAAGTCGGCGTCGAACGCGTGCTCGATGCGGCCGCCGATGGCCTCCACGTGGCCTGTGATCGCCACGTCCTGGACAAAATCGGGTGTCGGCCCGGCGTCGCCGACTTCGGTATAGGTCGCCGCGCCGACGACTCGACCGCAGCTCACGGCGCTCAGCGCCGCCAGCAGCATGGCCAGCGTTGTGCTGCAGTTCATGGCAGTTACCTCCCCAGGTCATGGCTGAGGCGAGACCGCACCCGAAGCAGTCCCACGCCGTCGTCGCACACAGAGCGCCGCGATGGCGCCGATGGCCGCGAGAACCATGCCCGCCGGTTCGGGCGCCGACGCTTCGGTGAACTGCGCCAGAAGCACGAAATTGGCCGGCGGCGCGCCAATCCAGTTGAAAGCGTTCGTGTACCGGTCGTACATGAATCCAGTTGCCCTCCCCGTCTCGTCGGCCGGAGTGTATTTGTAGGTGACTCGCCTGAAATCGATTGCCAGCAGCTCGAGCGACTGCCCGGCGTCGAACACGGTGTTATAGGCGCTGATGACCGCGTCCTCGAACAACCATTGCACGTAAAGATGCGATGGCTGGTCCGCGTTCACGATGTCGAGCTTCGCCTCGTCAAATTGCATCCCGACCACCGCGGCGCCGAAGTAGTACGGCGAGCCGCGATCCAGACTTTTCGTGACATACATGTCGGAGAAGGCCGGGATTGTATCGCCGCCGTCAGGACGCCACCCGGCATTCTGGACGCTGATGTTGTAGGACAGAATCGTGGACCACTCTTCGTGACCGGCCATCGTCGCGTCGCCCTCGATCGACCCGACCTGCAGGAAGCCTAGAAGTCCTCCCGCGGCCGGACTGGCGACCAGCGCCATCGCCACGAACAGGCCGGTCACGCGTACGTATTGCTTGCGGTTCATTCGTCGCCTCCTGTTCGCGGTGCGAACATCAAGAGATCTCTCCGACGCGCCGCCAAACGCCGCTGACGGCGAACAAACAGCACGCCCCCCGATGCGAGCAGCCAGGCTGTCGCCGGCTCGGGAATGAACGCGTGGGCTACCGCCGACGGGACGCTGCCGCCGAGCTGCCGCTGCCAGGCCAGGAAGTCTGCTCCGTCGGAGTCGCCGTCGCCGTCGGAGTCGGCGGCGTCGCCCACGCCAAACGCACCCTGCCAGACCGTGCGGTCGGCGCCGTCCACGTCGCCGTCGAGATCGAAATCGGCAGAAAACGGCGAAACGCCCACGGTCACCGTGCCGGCGATCGGCGAGTAGTTGATGAACCACCGCTGCGCATCGGGATAGGCGACCGCGTCGAATTTCCCGAAGAGCGAGTCGGCGTCGAGGATCGTGAAGGCGTCGCCGGCCGAGGCGCTGAAGGCGTTGTAGTAGCTGAGGTCCAAAGTTCCGGCCAGCGTCGCCTGGCCGTTGGCAATCCGCAACCGGTCGTACTGGGAAGCGCCCCTGCCGCCGAGTTCGACGGCGAGCGTGCCGGCCGTTTGTTGGACGTAGTCGCCGCTGACGTTGAGTAGTCCCGTGGACAGCCCTGGCGCGACGACGCCGGCGTTGTACAAGCTGCCAGTGAGCGACGCCGTGCCCTGGCCGCGAAGCGTTCCGCCGACCAGTTCGATGCTCCCGGCGCTGATGAGGCCGGCGTTCAGTTCGACGGCGCCGGGCTGCCAGACCTTCACGTTACCAGCCGTGACTTGGCCGTCATTGGCGACGGTCAGCGCGCCGGCGCCGCCGGCGACGTTCTCACTGCCACCCACGTACAGTGTGCCGTTGATAGCCCAGTGGGAATCGGCGTCCGTGACAGTCGCGCCGCCTCCATCGGAACCGGGGAAGAATGCAATCGCGGCAAAACCTGGCGAATTCGCCCGTCCGCCTGCCGAAACCACCAGTGTTCCGTAGCCGCCCTTACCGACGAAAAACTCTTGCCCTGTGTTGTAGGTGGATGGACTGCCGTCAAGGGCCTTGCCCATCACCTCCACCACTCCCGAGGAACCGGATTCAACCCCGATGACATCGATCAACGAAGCCAAGTTACTGACGGAGCCCCCGTGTCGGACGCGCAGGCTTCCACTGCCATAACGGCCAACAAAGACCGCGCATTGCGTCCCGATCGTCGAACCGAGTCCATCGACGATGACCTCACCCTCTGATCCGGCCAAATTCCCGATCACTATGGGACGTTCGACGTCCAATGTTTGCACGTCGGCGTCCTCGAGGACCTCCAGGCGTGCGCCGTTGCTTTCGCCAACGTTGAAATTGGCGGTCGGAATAGTGAGAGACGCCCCGTGGATCAACTTCACCACGGACAGGTCTGTCGCGTCGAATCCATCGATGACTGTGTTCTCGTCCGGATATCTTCCGTAGTCGAGTGTGCCGCCGTCGACGGTGAGCACGCCGTCTTCGTGCGTGAACGCGCCGCCGGGCTCGACGATGAACGACCCCGCATTGATCTTGCCGCCGCTCGCGAGTCGAACGGCGCCCGCGTCCAGGACAGTAAAAGTTCCTTCAACGTCGACGCGGCCGCTGTTAGTGACCGTGAGCGATCCGCTGGCCCCCGTTGACGGATCCAAGGCGCCAACCTGCAGGTATCCAAGCTCGTACCCCGGAACCTTCTCGGTGACTTTGAGCAACGAACCTGACCCGTCGACAATTACGGCGCCCGGACCGCCCAAACCGGCGGAAGCACTTGAGAACGGAGCGCCAATCCCCGCCGCTACCGCGGCGACGACCTGCCCACGATCGCGGATTTCGAGCGTACCGGCGCCGTTGGCGCCGACCTCGAGGGACGGAGTCCATACGCCCCCCAGGCCGGTGTCCGCCGTGATCTCCCAGCGCGAGCCTTCTCCCTGCACCAGGACATGTCCCGTCCCGACGCCGGGATAGGTCGCGGTCCACGTGGCGATCCGGCCTCCGCCGCTCGTGAGCGTGGCCCCGCTGACGACTTCCAGCCGGCCGTCGCCATCGCCGCCGATCGTGATCCAGCCGCCAGGCTGGGTGGCGTCGCGCGGCGCTTCGACCGAACCTGCGGCGCCGTTCTGGAGTCGAATGGTCGGCGTCCCCGTCGTGCTGTCAATCCAGAGCTCGCCCCCTTCCATCGTGAACTGGCCGCGGTCGACGATCAGCGTGCCGTCGGTGTGCGTGAATGTGCCGCCGGGGTCGACGATGAACGAACCGGTGGTGATCTGTCCACCCAGTAACTGCAATGTTCCATACCACGCAATGTTGATCGTTTCGCTAACGTTGACCCGGCCGGCGCGTTGGACCGTGAAGTCGCCGCGCGCATAATCGAACAGGCCAATGTTGAGCGAGCCATTGATGTCCCAGGTGGCGGGAAGACCGATGCCATCGACGTAGCCGTCGACGATTGCCGTTCCCACTCCGAGCGCTGGGCCAATCTGAACATCTCCGCTTTCAATGCGCGCTTGATCGGTCAGCGTTAACGGCGCCGTTGTCGGGGGCGCAGGAGCTCCCAAGGCGATTGGGCCAGCCCGCCACAGCGTGCCATACCCAGAGATGGCGACGGTCGAGTCGCTATAGACGAGCGTCTCGCCCCCTGTTTCGAGCAAGCCGCCATTGTCCACCGTCAAGACCGCCGTGCCCCCGTACGCCGTCTTGCCGCCGCCGACGTAGAACGGCGCCTGAATCGAGACGGACGCCTCGGCGCCGCTAACGTGCAGCTCGCCGATCGAACCGGGCTGCTTGGCCACCATCACGGCAGACTTGCTGATGATCGACCCGCCCGCCGTGACCGACAGGTTCGCAGTCGCCGTGTCGCCAATGACCAACTCGTCATCTGGGTGCGGGCTCGACAGCAACAGCGACTTGCCGGCGTCAATCGTCCCGACGCGGCGAGACCTGCCGTCGAGCACGAGGCCGCTATTGGTCAGTTCGAGTGTGCCGCTGGTCCAGTCGATCTGTCCGTCGGAAGTCCCCAGGGCGCCGGTTCGCAGCGTTCCGCCGTGGAGTTCTAGCAAGCCGGAGTCCCAATTGTTCGTCGTGCCGGCGACGTCGACCAGGCCGCCCGGGTTGATCGTCAACTGCGTCTGGTCGGCCAGTGATGGTCCACTTTCGCTGCCGGCGATGTACAAGTCGCCGCTGACCTGCCACGTCGACGGCGTGCCGTCCGGCGCGGCGACGCTGAGCGTCACGCTGCTGTCGTCGCCGTCAGCGGCGTAGCCGATGTAGGCGTTGCCAGTCGTCGCGATCTTGCCGCCGTCTGTCACGTCGACTGTGCCTTGCCCATAATTGCCGACGATCAATTTGTCAGTTTGCCACAGAGCGCCGGGCCCAACCACGGTGACTTCGCCCCAGGCCGTCGGGTCGTCGCCGACCACGTCGCGACCCTGCATGCCGACTCCGCGGCTGTCGAGCCGGCCGCGATCAGTGATGTGCAGCCCGCCGTAGCCGCCGTCGCCAACCTCCAGATCGGCGTGCGCCGTCATCAGCGAGCCAAGGCCGGTGATCGTCACCGTGGAACTGGAAGTGGAGTAATAGGCCAGAAAGACGTCGCCGTAGAATTCGGCCTGGGAGCCGCTATCTACCAGCAGTCCCGCGTCGCCGTACCTTCCCAGTTGCACGGCGTCGGCCGACCACAGGGCGGAATTCTCCAGAACCACGGCGCCCAGGCTGCCGCTGTCGAAGCCCAGCCAGGCGTCGCCGGAGACGATCGCCCCGCCACTGGCTTCCAGGTCGCCTCGTCCGCTCTTGCCGACGACGAGTTGGCCCGTCATCACTATCGCCTCGCCGTCGCCGAGGGAAATGTTCGCGGTCGACGAGACGTCGCTCGAACCGAACTTGAGCGACTTGATGATGGAAGCGCCGTCGTAGGCAACGCCGGTGAGCGTCAGCTTGTCCGCCGACGCGATCAGATCTACCGCCCACGCCGGATCCCGGCCGCCCAGACTGCCGTTGAGCGCCTTCAAGTCCAAGCGGTAAGCGCCAGTCCGCAACGGATCGGACAGCGCGACCTCCGGCGGCGAGTAATCCGCCGATCTCCACGTCAGTTCGGCGTCGAGATTCGAGCTTGTGCGGTTAATGTCGTCGTCGACGCCCACGGGCGTCTCGCCGCCGTACAGCCGCAGAATCGGGTTGAACCCGAGGCCGAGAATGGAATCGCCCGCGGCATTGGCGCCGCCGGTGTACTGCCACGTCCGCAGCGAAAACGGATCGGGCCGGCGCAGCGTCGATTCGACGTCAAAGAGAAAACTCTGCGTCGCGGCGCCGTTGAGAAATTGGCCCTCGAAGCTATAGTACGCCTCGCCGGCGAGCGCCGGCAGGGCCACGGCCGCGACGAGCGCCGCTCCCCAGGTCACGGCGGCTGTCGCGATCAGTTTCTGAACGAGTTGTAGTCTTCGAGTGTGCATCGCGCCCCTCCCTTCTGTCAGGTCGCAGGCGTTTCACGCGTCGGTCAACTCCGATGTTTAATTTGTTTCCTCTAAGTCCCTGCACGGTCGCGACATAGGGGCCGCCGGGCGCCGCCGCCAATCGCTCGAAGCGGCTGGGCGTAACATGGCCGCCGTTTTCAGAACAGAATTTTCTCGCCCCGACCACGTTGGCGCGGCGCGTGACGTGCTATTGCGCGCCCTGGCGCGCCATTTCGCACATGTGGCTGCCGTCGCGATCGTGTCTTACCACTAGTACAGGCGTGAAACTCAGCCGAGGAACTACCTGGCAAGCTTCGTGCCGCACGGCGTTTGGGGGCAAGAATGGGCTCCCGCTGAACTGCTGCTAGCTGGACCAATCTGCGGCACCGCACGTTCGGAAGCGAATGGACCTGGATTTGCTGCCTAAGCTTGCCATGTCGAGGTTATCTTAACCCCCGTTAACTTTCCGGGACCGAGGTGCTTCGTGTCGATTGGGACGCCCCTACCAAGCCTTAACCAAGGCAGGACTCGCCGCATGGATACTCCGCAACCTCCCGCAGAAGAAATGAAAAGACTGCTGGCGTTTCTCACCCACCACGAGGCGTCCGACCTGCATTTGAAGGTGGGCTATCCGCCCTATGTGCGCATCGGAGGCCATCTTCGCAAGCTGGAGTTGCCGCCGATTCCGGACACGGCTTACGTCCATGAAATGGTGCGGCCGCTGGTCGCCGACAACCGCTGGACCGAGTTCGAAACGCACGGATCGCTCGATTTCTCCGCTGCCGGCGAGACGGGAGACCGCTATCGCATCGATATCTTTCGCTCCAAGGGCGACATGCACGTGGCCGTGCGTCGCGTCCAGTCCAAGATTCTGGACTTTGACGGCTTGAATCTACCCGGCGTCTACCGCGAGATGATCAGCAAAACGCTGGAGGGATTGATTCTGGTGTGCGGCGTGACCGGTTCCGGCAAGAGCTCCACGTTGGCCGCGATGGTGGAGTTTGTGAACCAGCACCGCAGCCTGCACATCATCACGATCGAGGATCCGATCGAGTTCGCCTTCTACGGCAAGAAGAGCATCATCTCGCAGCGCGAAATCGGCTTGGACGTGCCGAATTTCAAGGACGCCCTCCGCGTGGTCGTCCGCCAGGACCCCGATTGCATCCTGATTGGCGAAATGCGGGACCGCGAAACCATGCTGGCCGCGATCCAAGCCGCCGAAACCGGTCACCTGGTGCTGGGGTCGTTGCACTGCGCCGACGCCCAACTGAGCTTCGCCCGCATCCTGGAATTCTTCGACCGCAGCGAACACAGCTTCATCCGCTCGTCGCTCGCCAACAGCTTGCGGGCCATTATGTGCCAGCGCTTGCTCTCGGGAATCGACGAGGGAACGCGCTATCCGGCCACCGAAGTGTTGCTGGCCAACGCCATCGTCAAGGACAAAATCCTCCACGAGGAAGACGAGGACATGCCCGCTCTGCTGCACCAATGTCGCGATGAAGGCATGCGCGACTTTACTCACTCTTTGTGCGAGCTCGTGCATCAGGACAGAATACTCCGCACCGTCGCCTTGGATTATGCACCGAGCCGGGAGGCTCTGTCCTCGGCGTTGAAGGGCATCGACTCCACTTCCCAAACCATCATCTCGCGGGTCAGGGATTAGCGGCAAAGGAAAGCACAGCCATGGAATCGTGGTTACAGATGCTCTCGCCGATGATGAATTTTCGCCTCCCCGCCAGCGGCGACATGGTGATGGATTACAAGCCGTGGACGAACTGGGGCCAGGCCAACCCGCAGGCCGGCAGCCCGCAGATCGAGGAGGAGATTTTTCGCGACGTGGCGTTGCCCGGCAAGCAGCTCGGCCGACTGATCGACGCCGTCAACGCCCTGATCGAAATCGACGCCAAGGAACACCCGGGGCGCCATCAGGAGCATGAACCTGCGTTCCAGGACCTGCAGACAATGACCGCCGACATCGTGCAAAGAAAACACGACCTGCAACACACGATGAAAGCGGAAGCGGAGCGGGCTCTCGAGCTGCTGGGCCGGGCCGACCCAGAAGCTTTCCGGGCGCTGCTCGAAAAATACCACCGGCAGTCGGCGCCGGCCTAGGGCTGGCGCGAGCGGCGTCGCCTCGCGCCTGCCAGCGCTATACTCTGCCAGCGCGATCACCTGTTCGACGCCGCGAGGATCGAACGGCCTCGTCGAAGCCGAGCAGGCTAAGCTCCACGCCGCCGCGCACTGCGGCTATTGAATTGCCGGTACAAGTCATCACGCTCGCCGGCAGCCTCGACGGCCAGAGCGCCCGCGGCGAACAATTCCAGCCACGCGGCCGTGGGTTCCGGCACGCTATCCGCACTCGCCACAGCCAACGCGGCTGCCGTTCTGCTGCTGCCAGACGAGAAAATCGCCGCCGTCCACGTCCTGATCGGCGTCGGCGTCGCCTTGCTTGTGCGTGGCGCCAATGCTGAGGCCAAAACCCGTCCTCCACCGCGTCAGGTCGTCGACGTCGACGTCGCTGTCTTCTTCGAAGTCGGCGGCAAACACCGGCGCGACTGACAATACGCCGTCCGTGTACAGTTTCGTCGTATCCCATTGCAGGCCCGTCAGGACGGGCAAATCGATCGATGCAAACGCGCCGCTGCGACTTCCCCAATCGAGAATATCGAAGGAGTCGCCCGCCTCGGGCACGAACAGGCCGGCGCCGGCGTCGATCAAGCTCACGGCGAGCTTGCCGGCGAGCGAGACGGAGCCGGCGATTTCCAATCGATCGTACTGCGTGCCCTCATCGAGACCGCCGAGTTCTATCGTGAGCGTGGTCGAACTGCCGAGCACAAGCGAGCCGCCGAAGCTGACGGTGGCGGGGCTGTTGCCGGGACGGAGGTCGCCGATGGAGTAGACGGCGCCCGTTCCCGTGAACGGCCCCGCGCCGCCAAGCGCGCCGAAGAACACGCTGCTGGCGCCCGCGCCGGTGAAAATCTCGGCGCCGTTGTGCGTCACGTCATCGAAGAAAGTCGTCGTCGCGCCGCCGCCGCTGGTCACCACGCGCGAGCCGGCGGCAAGCGTCACGTCGCCGTGGATATCCGCGTTGCCGCCGCTGAATGCCATCTGCCCGTTGTTCGTAAGCCCGCCGGTGTAGAGCGCGCCGCGGCCCGCGACGAAACCCGTGGCGCTGTTTGTCACCGGGCTCGTGAAGTCGAGCGTGCCGCCCTGGAGATTCAGCTCGCCGGCGTTCGCCGCAAAGGCGCCGCGGAAAAACAGCGTCTTGCCGACGTCGACGCGAATGGAGCCGCCGGCGGCGTTGGTCAGCGCGTTGGAAATGGTCCCGTCGCCCTGGATGCGGCCCGTGTTGGTGATGGCGCCGCCCGCAAGACCGGCGGCGTCATCGAGCCGGATCACGCCGCTGTTGGCGAAGGCGTTGGTCACGGTCATCGTCCCGCCGACCGCGCGCAGCGTGCCGCCGGCGTTGGCCAGCGGCGCGGAGATCGTCCCGCGGCCCGTCACGGCGCCGCCGGCGTTGTTGCTGAGCGTGGCCGTGCCCGCGACGCCGCCGCCCGCGAGATCGACCGTGCCCGTATTCGCGAGCGTGCCGCCGGTGAGCCGTAGTTGCAGCCCGGCTGGCACCGCGACGTTGCCGGCGTTCACGTTCGCGCCGGCCTTGGCGAGGGTGAGATTGCCGCCGCTGACGGTGAGCTGCGCGTTGTTGGTGAAGCCGCCCGTGCCGCCGATCGTGCCGTAGCCCGAGATGAGGCCGTTGTTCACGACCGGGCCGCTCCCGGCGAGCGTGCCGCCGGCCAGCGGCAGCAAACCCTGATTGTTGACGCCTGTGCCGTTGACCGTGAGCGTCTGCGCCCCGAAGAGCACCGTGCCCGAGTTGGCCAGCCCGCCCCCGGCGGTGAAGGGGGCATCGAAGCGCACGGCGCCGGCAGTGACTGAGAGCGAATTGGCGATCGCGCCGGCCTGCGGGAAGATGAGCGCGCCGGCGCCGTTCTTGGTGATGCCGCCGCTGAGGTTCACCGGGGAATTCAGCGTGAGATCGAACGCGCCGTCCACCACGAGACTGCCGCTGATCGCGTTGGCGATTGTCCGCGCCGCGCCGTCCGCTTGGAGGGCGCCGCCGTTGCCGGTCAGTGGCCCGGTCCCCAGCGCGGCGTCGTCGCCGAGCAATATCTTCCCGGCGTTGAGCGTCGTGCCGCCGGAGTAAGTGTTCGCCGCGCCCAGCCGCAGCGCGCCGGCGCCTGATTTGATGACGCTGCCGATGCTACCCGGGGAGAAACCGTCATTGCTCACCACGCCGGACACGTCAAGGTCGTTCAGCACAGCGCCATCGCCGACGGTGAAGGTGTGGGCGCCATCATTGAGATAGACCTGGCTGCTGATGCTGGCGGAGACGCTGGTGGCATTGGCGGTGAGATCGCCATAGAGCAGCATCCTGCCGGCGCCAGACGTCGTCACCGCGCCGCCGGTCATGTTCACGTTCCCATTGACGTACAGCGTGCCGTTATCGATCGCGACCAACCCGCCGCCGGCGACGCCGGTGGAAACGATGTTCAAGTTCGTAATCGTCTCGCCCTCAGTCGCGATCATGTACCAGGCGCCCGTCGAGAAGACGCTTACCGTGGCGCTGGTGGCGATTTGGTTCGAGGTACTGATCACGGAGTCGATGGCCGTGCCCACGCCGTCGCCGATGTTGAGCGATCCGGGGATGGCATACGTCCCCTCGTTCTTCTGTAGTGTCAGGGAGCCGGCATTGACCGTGGTCGTGCCCGTAAAAGTATTCGCCGCCAGGCCGGTCAATTCGAGATCACCCAGACCGTTCTTGGTCAGCCCGCCGCTGCCTTGAATGCTTGCGTCGATGAGCGTAGCAGAATCGCCATCCACCGTGAGAAGATGCCCGTTGTTTTGGATCGGTCCGTTGAATTGAAGTAGGCCGCTGGCCCCATTCCACGTCTGCGCCGCGCCGAGCGTAATTGCGTGGTCGATGGATTGGATATCGTCGTCGTCGTTGTTTGTGATCCCGCCCGCACCGACGGTTAGAGTCGCGCCGACGAGCGAGTTGAGCTGGAACGCGCCCGCAGTGTTGTTGAACGTCACCGAGTTGACGCTCCAGTTCGTGTTCATGTCGGGCGTCAGCCGCGTCGTGCCGCTGAAAATGAGGTCCGCTGTGCCATTGTTCGCCGGCGCGGTGTCCGGGTTCCAGTTCAGGGTATTGGTCCATTGGTTGCCGGCGGGGCGCCGCCGTCCCATGTCCAGGTGGCGGCGAAGGCGGGCGCGGCGGCGAGCAGCGCGGCGATGCCGGCGGCGAGGATCAGCCCGGACGGCAAACTCCGACGATGGCCAAGTGCATAGTGCGCGAACATTGCTTGGGTCCTAAAAAGAAAGAGCCCGGCGGCAGCTTCTGGCTGGAGAAGGCGCTATTGATACTATCTGCTGGCCGCGTCGCGCTGCAACCAAATCGTTCGAGAAAAGGAAAATCAACGCTTACCGCAATGCACGGCCGGTAGTCGGCCAGGAATGCCGCGAAACCCAGCCTCGCAGGCGCCGCTAATCAGCGCCGCCGGCGACCTCGGGATATCGCCGCCATGGCAGATGCCGCCGCCAGCAGCAGCACGGAACTCGGTTCCGGCGCGGCGGCAGAATTCGCCAGCGCAGCCCCGTCTCCGTTGAGCTGCTGCTGCCAGATGAGAAAATCGCCGCCGTCGACGTCCTGGTCGCCGTCGGCGTCGCCTTGCAGACGGGTTGCGTCGTTCGTCGTGCCAAAGCCGCCCTTCCATAGCGCCAGGTCCGCTCCGTCCACGTCGCCGTCGAGATCAAAATCCGACGCGAGAAAGTTGGTCGATGCGATCTTCAGGACGCCTGCCGTGTACAACTGCGCGTCGTCCCAGACCAGCCCAGGGCCCAACTCCGGCAGGTCGACGACGGAAAACGTTCCGGTGAGTGTTTGCCAATCCAGAATGTCGAACATGCTGCCCGCCGCAGGTTGAGCGCCTGCCAGCTCCCCAATCAATGTCACGTGGAGCGCGCCGCCGAGCGTTAGTTTTCCTGCCACGGTCACTCGGTCGAAGTCGCTGCTTGGGTCCGTGCCGCCGATCTGGACGTCCAAGCCACTGAAGGCGCCCAGGCTCACGTCGCCGCCGAATGCCATGACGCCCGGGCTAAAGCCCGGCCGCGCGTCGCCCTCGAGGAATACTTCGCCCGCGCCGCCCACGCCGTTGCCCGATAAGTCGCCGAAGAACACGGCCGACGATCCGGCGGCCACATTAATGATCCCACTGTTAGCTACGTCGTCGTAGAAGGTTGCCGTGCCGTGGCCCGAGACGATGATGCTGCCCGGATTGTCAATGTCGCCGCTCACGTCGCTTAAGCCCGTGGACAGCGCGACGGCGCCGGCGTTGGTCAGGCCGCCTTGAAATCGCAGCGTCGCGCCGCGGCCGGCGACAAGCCCCGTGCCGGCGTTGTTGGTCATGGCGCCGACAAATTCCAACGAACCGTTGATGACTTCAAGCTTGCCGTCGTTCCAGTGGCCGCCTCCGCTCACGGTAAGCGACTCGCCGGCCGCCACGCGGACTTCGCCGCCCGCATAGTTGACGAGATCGGCGTTGACCGTTCCCGTGCCGTGGATGAGGCCGGCGTTGTACACAACGGGGCTGGAAAAAATCCGCCCATCGGCCAGCGCCAGTTCTGCATTCGGCTGAAGGTACGCGCCGGCGGCTGCGCTCAAGTCGCCGTTTGTCGACCCGGCCAGCCGTAGGGTCGCGCGGCCCACGCCGCTGCCGCCGATCGAGAGCGAGTTGACGGTACGAGTGGTAAGCGGTCCTGTCACCGTCACGGCCGTGGGGGGATCGATCACCACATCGTCAGTGGCGCTGGGCAGCGCGGGCCCGCTCCAAGCGATCCCCGAATCCCAACGGCCGCTGGCCAGAAGTTCCCAGTTGACGGAATCAGACAGATAGGCAAGCCACGCCTCGGTCTGGCCGGAGGGATTTGTGCCTTGCCCGACAATGGTGCGCCCATCGCGCGAGACGGCGGTCGCGCTGGTGAGCGTCCAGCCGTTGAGCGCCGCTCCCACGCTCGCCGGTATCTGGTCGCGCATGCGCAGCATGCCGGTGGCCTCGGTCCACATCATTGCTTCGTTTCCCAGGGCGCTGTTGCTCTGTCCGACCACGATCGCGCCGTCGGCCGAAACGCCGAGCGCCGTACTCGTGAAAACGCCGCCGTCCAGGTCGCCCAGCCCCACCATGCCGGTCGCCTCGGTCCAGCGAAATGCTTCGAGGCCCGAGCCGCTTGTGCCCTGGCCCACGACGACCGATCCGTCGGCCGAAATCCCGAAGGCCTGACTGCTGGCCGCGCCACCGTCGAGGTCGCCCAGTCCGACCATGCCCGTGGGCGGCGTCCAACGAAACGCTTCTTGCCCCGAGGCGCCCATGCTGAATCCCACCACGACCATGCCGTTGCCCGAAATGGCGCGGGCGTCGCTGCTGAAGGATCCGCCAGTTAGATCGCCCAGTCCCACCATGCCCGTGCCTGCTGTCCAACGAAAGGCCTGGGTCCCCAGCGCGCTGCTGCTGCGGCCCACGACAACCGCGCCGTCGTCCGACGTGGCGTAAGCGACGCTGCTGTCGCCCGAGGCCGAGGAGCTGATGACGCCCAAGCCGACCATCCCCAAGGGCGTCCATCGAAACGCAATGTTCGAGGAGTTGGCGGAGCTGGCGCGGCCAACCACCGTGACGCCGTCGCCCGAGATCCCGTTGGCCGCGCTTCCGGGCGTGACTGGGCCCGAGGAAATCACGCCCAAGGCGGCCATGCCCACACTGTCCTGCCATAGAAACGCCTCGCCGCCTGCCAGGTTGGTTGAGCTGAATCCCGCGACAACGGCCCCGTTGGCCGACACCGCCGTGGCGCTGCTGCTGAAGGCGCCGCCGGGCAGGTCGTTGAGACCGAAAAACGTGGCGGCCCTTGCCTCGTTACCGGCGATGACAAAGAAACACACCGCAACTCCGCTCGCGCAACGCACGGAGATAGTGGACGGTCTGAGCATTTTCTTCTCTTGGCGATGCCGCCGAAAAACTAGGACCATGACCAAAGCGCCAATCACAAGCAACGTTGTGGCCGGCTCCGGCACGGCCGCAGAATTCGCGACCGCCGCCGGGCCGCTACCGCTCTGCTGCTGCCAGATGAGAAAGTCGCCGCCGTCCACATCCTAGTCGCCGTCGGCGTCGCCTTGGAAGTGCGTGGCCGACTCGCTGGCGCCGAAATTGGTTTGCCAGACCGACAGGTCCAGGGCGTCGACTTTGCCGTCGGCGTTGAAGTCGCCCGGATTGGGGGCGGCTATGTTCAGCATGTAGTCCGTCGTCCCCTTCACGAGCGTCAGCGGATAGCTCTGGCCGTTCACGATCAGGTCGTAATCGCCATAGAACCCGCGGAAGTCGAAACTGCCGTCGGCGCCGATGGTCACCGGCACGTCAGTGTTCCATTCGGCCATCAACTGCTGCCACCGCGTGCCCGTGTCGCGGATGGTCCAGTTGTTGTCGTAGAGGGTTCCCACCGGTGCGAACACGCCGTTTCCATTGCGCAGATTCCACAAAGTCATGCCCGTCGTCCCCGGCATGCCGAACATCAACCGGGCCGTCTGTTCCAGGATCGTGGCGGCGTTGGCTTCGTTGGCGGCGCTGTCCGTGCCCGTCACGCCCCATTCGGTCAACTGCATCGGCAGCCCCTGGACGGCCAGATTCTGCATCGCCGCGTAAATGCGTGAGGCACTATGTGCCGATAAGTTAGTGCTTGCGTAGTACTGAATTCCGATGCCTCCGACGACATTCTCGCCGTATGCCTCTTGGCCCTCGTTTTGAATGGCCTCGATGTGCCGCGCGTACCAATTGGCGTACGAGTCGCCGCCCTGGTTTTGCAGCGCGCTGTACTCGTTGACGAACACCTTCGCATTCGGACCGGCCGCGTCTTTGGCCTCCTTGTAGATCGCCGCGATGCCCTCCGGTTGATACATGCCCCAATAGGTCGCCGCGGGATTGCCGGCATTCGAGCCGGTGTGGTAGCTCTCGTTGTACACGTCGACTTCGTAGAACCGCGACTTCCGGTCCGCGATGTAGTACTGAATGCGCTCGCTGATCTCGTCCCGCAGCGCCAGCGAATTGATTTTGCCCGACGCCGCGTCGATGTTGTTGGGATTCTGAATCATCGTGTTCACCCAACTCGGCTGCTGATTGCCCCAGATGACGTTGTGCGCCCGATAGCGCATGCCGTTGGCCTGAGCGTAGTCGCTGATGCGGTCCATGTAGGGAATGTTCGGTCCGCCGTTAGGATTCGGCGTGTTGGCCGTCAGCACGTCGCGCGTGCCCTCGGTGGCGTCCCACTTGCCGTCGTTCTCCGGCGTCAGGGAAGTGAAGTGATTGTCGCGCAGCGCCTGCTGAAAGCGCGCTGCCGTGGTCCCGGGCGACGGATTGGGCGCCAGCAGGCTGCCGTTAAAACTACTCGGCACGGAAACGCCGAAGTTGAACGCGTGGCTCCTCAACTTCACTTCAAACGGCGTGCCCGACCAGCCCGCCGGCAAATGCACCGTGGCGTCGCCCTGGCGATAGTTCTGCGTATAGGTTTGGGCGGCCGCCAGCGCGTTGGTCGTGTTGCTCGTGTTCGACACCGTGGCGCCGGTCACGTCCAGAGTATTGACGACGAGGCCCTGGCTGACCCGGGCGTTGGGATACTCGGTGCGAATGAAGTGAGTGCCGGCCGGAAGATTGAAAGTGTGTTCGTAGTCCGCGTCGGTCGTGCTTACGTCCCAGCCAAACTGTTCATCGCCGAGCACCACGTTCATGTGCTCGGCGACGCCGGCCGACTGGCCGCGCGCGTTGACCTTCACCGTCACCGGGCCCGCCTTCGGCCAGCGTGATGTACGTGCCGACGTAACCGTTGTCGTCGAGCGTCCACGCGCCGTTGCCGGGACTGGAGCCGTTGGACCGCAGCGCCAGCGCGCTGCCGTCAAGCGCCCACGCCGGGGAAGACATTACCGCCAGTACAACAAGTGCACCGATGCTCCGCCTCTCAGCCATCGTCTCCTCCCCGCTCTGGAGCCCGACGCCCTCGCCGTCTTGCGGCCGCCCTCGTCCCACGCACCCGGACTGCCCCGTTACCCCGCGGCGCCGGAAACCTTCAGTGTACGCTGTCGGCCCTTTGAAGGGTGCATTTTGGGCGTAACGCGATCCCGCAAAAAAATGTTGCTGTTAGCACCGCGAGACCGTCACCGCGTCGGCTATCAGGCCGCAAACGCCGAGCAACAACCACGTTGCGCCCTTAATTTGCAAAAAAGGTGTCAGGAACCTTTTTCCTCTTTCCTGGGCCGTCCCCGCGGTCGCAGGGTGCTCTCCAAGCCCAGCCGCCCGATCGTCCGCGCCGTCCAAGCATCGCCCCCATAGGGCAGGCCCCGGTCGATGCTGCGGCGCAGGCTCCGTAGCTCGGCTTCCGTTTGCGGCGCATTGACGTGGTCCACCCAGCCGGGCCGCCGCGCCACCGGCCAGGCCGACAAAAGCTGTCGCTGATCCGCCGAACCGTGCAGCCAGCGGTAGAGGCTGCCCCACCGCCACGCTTCCGCCCGCCGCACCAGCTTGGCCCGTAAGGCGTTCCGTTCGACGTATCTGGCCACGGTATAAAAGTGGTCGTCCGTCTGAATGGGGAAGGACTTGAACCGACCCTGGTACAAGTGGCCGGCGCCGGCCGAATGGCGATGGGCGTGCCAGCGCTGGGTATGCGTCAGCGTCAGCCAGCCGACGAAGCGTGAGAGTTCGCCGTCTTCCTTCGGCCACACGACCAGATGCCAATGATTGGGCATCAGACAGTTCGCCAACAGCCGCGTCGCGGTCCGCTCGACGGCTTCGGCTAGAATGCGCTCGAAGGACTCGTAGTCGGCGTCGCCGTCGAAGATGGTCAAGCGGGCGTTGGCCCGATTGAGCACGTGGTAGGCGTAACCCCCGACGGCGGCGCGATGCGGTCGACCCATCGCCGCAACCTAGCCAAACAAGGAGGCCCAGTCAAGAAAAAGGTTCCTGACACCTTTCCCCCCCCCCTGCGCAAAGGTTAACAGTTCTCTCATTCGCTTAGTGGGCGATTGGCTGCTTTACTGCATCTATGCTTGCCGCAAGAGCTTACCGCAAGAGCGGTAACTAACAGGCTTGAGCAAGTGGCTTCGGGTACTTGCGTATAGCCGTATTGGAGATGGTCAATTTCAAAAAACTGCCGTCGGCCGGGGTCGGAACCGTCGTTTCGCCGAGCGTAATACGACGAAATGGAGATCCTATCGATGCCAATGTCACTACTTACACCGAAGAACCGGTCGTCCGATGTTCCGCCATTCGATGCGGCGTCGCCTACCGGATTGAGGAGAAACCGGATTTCGTCGGCCGTATTTGAACCTATTTCATGTGCGATTAGCGACACAAAGGACAAGGGTTCGCCGTCAGTCCAAACGAAGCCAAACGCCGTAGGGTACTTGCCATTATTTGGGACAAAACTGAACAACAAATTGGAATAGATGTATCCATCCAGTACGGTATCGGCAAAGTGCGTTGACCGGAACGAATGTCCGCCGTTGCCTGAGCCATCGATTAAGCCATCATCGCCGTCGACGGAATGAGTTGTTGGCCCTGGAGCCAATACTAGTCCGAGCCCGTCGCCCACCGGCGGAAAATGAACGTCCGGAATCGGTTCATTGGTAATCCCCGGTGCGTTTAGCGCCCCGTCTTCGAAGTCCTCGAGCACCGTGTTAAGCGACGGATTGGCCAGAAACGGGCTGTCGGCATGCGCTGAGATAAGGCAAGGGACCAATCGCCGTCAGCGCCGCATGAACGTTCGAGTACAACGGAACGAACGCGGCCCACGTGGCGACAACCGTCAGGCCATTGCGAAAGTGATGCTCGTGCATGGGGATGTTCCACTTTTTTCGGGGGGCGGGGGGCAAACGTCAAAAAAATCGTGGCGATACCAAGCGGCGCGGGGCACGCACGGTTAGAGAACAGAGTAACAGAAGATATTCTGAAAGGCATCAGCGGCGCACGGCCCTGCGTCTTGATCCTCGTCACCGTTAGTATAATCGCCAAACCTATTGGCAACTCCTGCGCCAGATGACGCCTCCCCGGTTCTCGTTCGGCTGCGAACTTGGGATGAAATCCCGTAATTCGCCGAGGGAATTAGCGGTATCTCTTGACGCATGCAGCCACCAAGATTCCCCTCCAACCATGCAGAGCCCTTCGAGCGCTGTGCGAAATAGCCCACGTGTGCGGCCCATGTGTCGCGCTGCCTTCAGCGTCGGATCAGCGCGTCGGCAATCATCAACCGCCAATGCCGCCCCAACCAACCGGTCGCTAGCGCGATCCGGCTAATTCATCAGCCGGCGGTGCGCTAGCCCCGGTTTTTGACCTGGCGTCTATTCACCATCCCGGCGCAGCGGATGGCTGGGGGCTGAGTCATCGAAACCCCAGTTCTCAAACTACGGACGTCGCGGCCGACGACCACTACCACCTCGCCGTAATCCAGCGTCAAGCACTTCGCCCCGTTCAACCTTCGTGTCCTTCGCGCCTTAGTGGTTGCATTTTCCCTCCGCTCTCTGCCGTCTCTGCGTCTCTGCGCGAAAGAATTCCTCAAACTTTTGTGTTGAAAATGAGCCACGACCTGTGCTAGGGTGCATGATCACCTGTACACATATGCGTCGGCATGCTGCGTACAGGCTCTTCGCTGTCGGTTCTCGGCTGTCGGCTCTCGGCCGGACAGGGAGAATGCGCGCCCAGCGAGCCCGGAGCGTCAGCGACGGGAGTGCGCCCTTTTGAGCTTCCCGACGCCGTCGAGAGAAACGCACAAGTCGCCGACTTTGGCGCGGCGTCGCGTTGTCGCGTACCCCGTATTTCCCAACTCCGACTGCGCCGCCGAAGGGCAAAATCAGGACCTTCTGCAGTTGTTAGGTGGGACCCCTACGAAGCCCGCAGAACTGCAAAACGCCGAGGACGTCATTGTAGACAACAGCAATCCTCATGCTGCAGGTCCCTAGAGACGACGGTCCCCCTACCCTACAGCCTGCAGTCTACAGCCTGTATCGAACGTGATCCCAGCCGCTCATCGCAGCCGCAGCGCCTCGAGCACTTCGATGCGGGCGGCCCTTTCGGCGGGCCCCCACGCGGCGAGAACGACCACGGCCATGCCCGCCACAAGGCCCCCTGCCAGCAGCCACGGGTGTACCGCGAACTCCACCGGGTGGCCGATCACCGGCAGCGTGGCCAGGTGAATGAGATAGCCGACGCTCACGCCGGCGATGATTCCCGGCACAAGCGCCAAGAGGCCGATCATCACCGCCTGAGCGAAGACGATCGTGCGAACTTGCGCGGGTGCTGGCGACGATTCGCAACAGGCCCAGCTCGAAGGTCTGCTCCAGCACGCTCATCGTCAGCGTGTTGGCCACGCCGAAGGCCGCCACCAACAGTCCCAACACGACCATCCCCCACAGCCCCGCGACCACGCCCGCCATCATGCCGTCGATCGTCTGCTGAATGTCCGAGAAGGACTGCAACAACAGGCCATGCTCTTGGGTCAAGTCGTCGAGCGCCTCGCGCACGGTCGCGAGCTGGGCATGATCGACTTGGATGGCGTAGGCGTCGACGCCCCCGATGCCCAGCACTGCCTTCGCCACGTCGCGCGCCAGGTACATCGTCAGGCCGCCGGCCTGGTAGTCGTTGACCACCGCGGCGATGTTGAAATCCTTGACGCCTTCGTCAGTCGTCAGGGAAATCTTCTCGCCGGCCTTCAATTTGGTCCGCTCGGCAAGCACCGAGCCGATCACCGCGTCGCCCTGTTTCAGGCTCTCGCGAACCGTCTTCTCGTCGCCCTCGACGACTTCAAATTCCTGCAGCTTCGGATCTTCAAAGCTGCGGATGATCAGCACCACCTGCTGGTCCGCGGCCTTGGCGGCCACCAGCCGAACGGGATCGAGGCTGACGATGCCCGGGATGTCGCGAATCTCTCCGTCGACCTCGTCCGGAATGTCGGCGGCCAGGCCGGTCGACATGTCGGGCGTCGTGGCGCGGACGAAGAAATCGGCGACTACCGTTTTCTTATACCAATCGCGCACGTCCTGCACGTTGTCCATCACCGAGTTGGCCAGGCCGATGCCGGTGCTGATCGCCACGAACACCACGCCCACCGTCAGCGTGGTGCGCGAGCGATGGGCCAAGCAGGTACCGAGCGGCCAGCCGAGTTTCGACGCGCATGCTCGTCGGCAACAGCGCCGCCACGCCCTCGGCCAGCGGCTTCAGCGCCAGCGGCAACAAGAGCACGACGCCCACCAACAAAAACACGGAGCCCCACACGGCGTTGGCCATGGGAATCTTGCCGAGAATGCTGGCCGTCAGCACGCTGCCGCAGAACAGAATGAGTCCGCCGCCGCCCCAGATCAGCCACCGCGACATGCCCTCGATTTCCCCGGGCAGCACGTCGCGGATGGCGTCCAGCGGCGAGAGGTTCATCGCTTTGCGCGCCGGCACGGCCGCCCCGGCGAGCGAAATGCCGATGCCGAACAGGATCGCCCACAGAAACGGCGTCCAGGTCAACTCCAGCGGCGGCAGCGTCGTCGAGTAGAGCGAGCCCATGGCGCGAGTCAAAAAATGCGCGGCGACCACGCCCAAGAGCGCCCCCAGTGCCGTGCCCGCCGCGCCAAGCCCCAGCGCCTGACTGAATACGAATGTGGCGATCTGCCGCTTCGTCGCCCCGATCGCCCGCAGGATGCCGAATTGCCGCCGCCGCTGCGTGACGCTGATCAAGAAGGTGTTGGTGATGATAAACGTCGCCACCAAGAGCGAATACGCCCGCGCCATGTTGAGCCCCTGCTCGGTGGAGAGCGAAGTCTCCTCGGCCATGCGGCTGCGCCCGCCGGGGGATGTACCGTCGCGTTGGGCGGCAGCCGCTTGGCGATTTCGGCTTGCACCTGCGCCTCGTCGGCGTCGGGACTAAGCACGATTTGAATTTGGTCGACCTGCCGCCGAGCCTTGAACCACTCCTGAGCCACGGGCAGCGGCATCAAGAGTACGGCGCCCTGGCCCGTCATCGCCGTGCCGCCTGTCGAATACAGCCCCGCCACGCGCGGTCCGCACGCGACCGACGCGCGTGAGCAGCTCCACGCGGTCGTTCAGCTTCACGCCCACGCTTTTGGCAAACGCCGCGTGCAGCAGAATGTCCTTGGAATTGCTCAGCCCCTTGCCCGCTTCCATTTTGTATTCGTGCACGGCGCGGTCGCGCACCGGATCGACGCCCATGCCCAGGAGCTGAATGCGCCGGCCCTCGCGGTACAGCACCGTGCGCCGCTGAATGACGGGCGAGGCGACCAACACGCCGGGCGTCTGCTGCACCTTGGCCAGCGCGCTCTCGTCGATGGTTTCGCCGACCGGCGCAGAGACTTCCAGCGCGGCTCGGCCCGTGATCGAGCGGTAGATCTGGTCGAAGGCTTTCCGCGTGGTCTGGTTGGTGAACGTGACGGCCACCACCGACGCGACGCCGATCACGACGCTCGCCAGCGTCAGGGCGGCACGCCCGGGACGCTTGCGGATTTCGCGCCACCCCAGCTTGCCCGACAGCATTATCTGGTCCTCACGGTCGCCGGCTTCGGAATGACGCGCACGGCCCCCGGTCGCTCTTCGGCCTCAATCAGCCCGTCGTTCACCCGCAGGATCCGGTCGGCATGACCCGCCACCTGCATGTCGTGCGTCACCAGCACCACGGTTTGACCGTGCGAATCCACCAGGTCGCGCAAGAGCCGCATGATCTGTCGGCTGCTCGCGCTGTCGAGATTGCCGGTGGGCTCGTCGGCCAACAACAGCGCCGGCTCGATCACCAGCGCGCGAGCCACCGCCACGCGCTGCTGCTCGCCGCCGGAAAGCATGCTCGGAAGATGATCGGCGCGATCGGCCAGGCCCACCCACGTCAGCCGCTCCCGCGATCGCTCCATCGACTCCTCTTCCGAGACGCCGTCGAGCTCCAAGGGCAGCGCAATGTTTTCAATGGCCGACAGCGTGGGCATCAAATTGAACGCCTGAAAAACAAAGCCGATCCGCCGCCGCCGCAGCAGCGTCCGCTCATCGTCGCTCAGCGTCGTCAGGTCGACGCCGTCGACCAGCACCTTCCCGCTGGTGGGCACATCGATGGCGCCCAGCAAACTCAAGCAGACTGCTCTTGCCGCTGCCCGATGGTCCGATGATGGCCACCATTTCGCCCGGCTGGATCGCCAGATCGATGCCCCGCACCGCCTCAACGGTCACAGTTCCTGTGTGAAAGGTCTTCGTTACCTGGATAGTTTCGATGACGGCCATGAGTGTCTTCGCCGTGGTCCAGAGCAGTTGAAAATAAGCGGGGCTTACGCCCGGCATCGCTTGGCCAATGCCGTGCAATGTTGGCGCCAAACGCCGCCTCTGCAAAGTCTGATAGCGTACCATCTTAGAAGGGACCAGAGAATAACGACTCTTGCGACCCTGGGGCCCACATGCGGCGGCGCATGGAAATTGTCCATCAATTTGGCAATTCAGCGCGACTGGGAGGGATGGCCGCCGCGCCGCGCCGATCAGGGCGCGACATGGCGTGCCTTCGACGCCGCCCACGCCGCCTTTAGAAACATCCGGCGCCTGCCTCCCCTTTCACTTCTTCGCTCGCCACTGGCTAAACGTGCGTCCGCTTCCCGCAGGAGAGGTAAAATCACCAGGTCGGGGATCGCCCGGCGCCGCCATGCAAAAGCACGCCTCCGCGCCGCTCCACTTCAGGAGCCCATATTGGATGGCGCCCTGGCACGCTCCGCCGAGGTTGTAATAGTCCACGTGTATGGGGTCGGCGCTTTCATCGATTCTGACCAGGGCATGGATTATGGTTTGCCCGCCGAAGGAAATCGTGACCTCGTTTTTCCTGGCCGAGCGAAGTCCATTGCGGACCATCATCGACGGCAGCTCTTGTCCGTCGCGGATGATTTTTACGGCCGTCCATTCTCCCTGAAGCTTCGTGAGCGCCGGGCAGTCGACAAACTCAAATCCAACGCATTCTTGAGCGGGCGGAAGTGGTTGCGGCGCCGAGGCGACGCCGCCCGTTACCTCCGCGGGCGCGCGAGCGGATGTCCGCGTCAGCGTCTCGTACGGCATGCCCGCTTCCCGGCGACGTGCCAAACCCGGCCGGCCGCGGCTTGCCGTTCACATCGAGACACAACTCGAGCTTGTCGCCCTCCAGGCGAAAGATGCCGAAATTCCAATTGCCCGCCTCGGGTCCCGCGACGAATTCGACGTCGATCTCGTGCGGCGCCGCTTCGACATTGATGTTGAACACCCCTTCGTAAATCGCTTCCGGCGATTCGGTGCGGAATCGGTCTCCGTCGATCAGCACGCGGGAGGCGCCCAACGCGCTCGCGGGAATGACGGCGGCGAGGAGACGAGCCCGAGGACGCAGGCCCGCCTCACGGATGCCGACCTCCAATTTTGAAGCGTGCCTCGTCGCGACCCAAGAGCTAGCGGGCCGACCGCCGCTGGCGCAGTGCCGTCAGCCGCGGCCGCAGCCCCAGCAATGCCAACAGCGCCAGCGCGAAGGTGGTCGGCTCGGGAACCTCGGGCGGCAAAATGCCGGCCGGCAGTTGGAAAATGTCCTGGTCGGCCTCGCGGTGGCCGGCGGTCGAGTCGTACTCGAAGTGCCGCGCCCCCAGACCGTACATGCCGCCGGTGAACGTGCGGTCGCCGACGGTCACCGTCAGCTCGTCGACCAAGGGCTGCCCGCCGCCGGGCCCCTGCACGACTTCGATCAGCGCGACGTGTTGTGTGACCTCTTCGGTGTAGTCATCCCAGATCAATTCGAAGCTAGCGTCAGAGTCCCCGTCGAATGGCTTCCACCAGAATTGGTCAGCCGGCAGCGTGTGGTATTCGAGGCCGTACTTGGCCTGGATGCGGCTCCGGTGGCGTCACGTCGTAGACGAGCGTCACGTGGATGTCCCCGTCGAGTCCCGGATCGTGGGCCAGGATGTAGCGATCCAACATGCCGCTGCGGGCGGGCGCGGCGGCGAGGAGAAGAGCCACGAGAACGAATGTCCGAATCATGATACTGACCTCCAATTTTGCAGCGTGCCCACGTTGCGACCTAAAGACGCCGGCGCCCGAATCCGCCTCTGCGTTCAGCGCCGTCGCCGCAGGCCGGCCACAAGCGCGATGCCAGCCAGCACCAGCGCGCTGGGCTCGGGAACCTCGGGCGGCAGGATGCCCGGCGGCAGTTGGTAAATGTCCTGGTCAGCCTCGCGGTGGCCGGCGGTCGAGTCGTACTCGAAGTGCCGCGTCCCCAGGCCGTACATGCCGCCGGTGAACGTCCGCTCGCCGACAGTCACCGTCAGCTCGTCGACCAGCGGCTGCCCCCCGCCGGATCCCTGCTTGACCTCGATCAGCGCCAGGTGGTCCGTTACTTCTTCAGTGTAGTCGTTCCAAAAGAGTTGGAAGATCGCGTCCGGGTCTGGAATGTTCGGCTTCCACCAGAATTCGTCCATAGGGAGAGTGTGGTAGTCATGGAGGCCGTATTTAGCCTGAATGCGGCTGGGCGGGTCGACGTTATAGATGAGAGTGACGTGAATGTCGTTGTCATCACCGGGGTCGTAAGCACGCATGTAGCCGTTGATTACCTGACCGTGTGCGGATGCGGCGGCGAGGAGGAGAGCTACGAGAACGAATGTCCGAGTCATGATACTTACCTTTCTTTTTTTGGAACCGGCGATGAAGCCTGGCTAGCAATAGCGCCCCCTCGCTACACGAGAAGCCTGATGTGCGCGGTTACGCGCCAAGAACTGGTCTAAGAGAATTCTTATATTTTGTTTTTTGCAACGATGGCAATCACAACCAAATTTTCCAAAGTAAATCGCGATGCTTGACAACAACGAGCAATGTAAAGAACCGTTAGGAAGTTAGAATGCCTATACTACCGCCATCTAGAGAATCCTGTTCCAGTAATTGAAGGGCGACATGGTTCGCGGTATTATTTGCGACGCCAATCGTCATCGCTGTCATCCAATCGCTCTCAAACTTTCTTATCCGGCAAGCGCCTCGGGTATCTTTTGTAAAGCGCTAACGCCTTCCTGCCCGCAGCCAATGTTGTGCGCATTTTCTGCTCCTCGTCCCCTTCAATAGTAACTATCTGACGCAGTCGTAAAATTACGCAACTCGCTACTGCCTCAAGCGTTACTGTACAAAATCAAACTGTGACACTTCCACGATTTCTGAGCCGCCCGCGATTAGGGCGACTGTATTGCTGGTCACTTGCGCGTCGGTAAGCGAACCTGACACGTCGTTCCAATCCGACCCGATGGAGTGATTATTCGTCGAGCCGCCACCATACACCACAATAGTCGTGGCATTTTCCGCCCAGCAGCGAATGGTGTACTTGCCGCCCGATCCAGGCTTCTTGAGCCGCCCGATGGTCCACGTCCCGCCGTCGTCGTTGAGGCGAATAACGTTGACGACTACGTCCGTACCAAGGTCGGTGTCTTCCCGGGTGCGGAACACGAGCTTGCGCGCGCGCCATCGATAGTATGGCCACGGCCCGGCAGGCAACGGTTGCGGATTTTCGCGACGTAGCTCAATGGCTCCGCCACAATTTTTGCCGCGGTGACCTGAACGCTGCCCGCGGTGGGCAGCACGCTCACGCTGCCATAAATCGTGATTGAGTCATCGTTCTTGAGCGTCGTGTACTCGATCTCCGGCAGCGTCACCTCGATCGAGCCGATGAAGGCCGCTGGGGTCGCCAGTACGACAGTCCCGAGCGATATTGAGCCATGGGTGAGATCGGTAGCCGTGTTGTTGGTCCGCCGAAAGTTGAAGATTAGCGTGCGCTCCGTGCCGAAGTTTGCGCCGTTGTAACGGACCACGACGCTACCCGCAGGCGGTACGTGCCCGACTTGGGGCAGTGTTATCACCGGGTCTACGGGGCTGCCGGTGAAGACGATGGCGGCGGCCGTCGCCGTAAGAGTGTAGGCTGTGCTGCCCGAGCCGTACACCAACTGGGCAGAGTCGCGCTCAAGAACCGTTTCGTAGATCGGGTCGCGGAAGCTGCGATCGAAGGCCGGGCCATTGTCGGTCGCACAGACCAGTGGATGCGTGGGCGGATCCGAGTCCCGCCACAACGCGCCGGTCTGCATGTGGTCCTGTCCGCCGACCGAGGCCGCCGAGACGATCACGGGATAAGGGTAGTTGACGGGGCTGCGGGACTCGGTGCAGCCCGCGACCGTGATCGGCTTGTCCTGTGGCGCCAGTCCCAGCCGCGGAATCGACGTGGTGGTGTTAAACTCAAGTGAATGCCCAAGCATGGACACGCGCGAGTTCCACAGGGACGCGGGGATGCCGAAGTGCCGCATCAGGGTCGTGCCGTCGCCGGAGATGTCGTTCGCCACGTAGTTGTTGCTTGAACTTCCGAAGAATGCGACGCCGGCGCCGGAATCGGCTGGGTGTTCAGTTAGGGACGATGCCCACTTCTTTGGCATTGACGCCAACCCATGCCGGGTGCGCGTAGTGACGAACCATTGGAGGCCTCCATATCGCATTCTCGTGGCAGCGTTTGGCAAAGTCAAACTTCAAGCACCGAGTGCGCGAAATCGACTAGATTGAGGCGTTTTATCGCAACTTCAAAATTGTGCGGCGGCAAGAGAGCTTCGCTGGCGGCGCGACCTAAACCCGCCAGCCCTCCCGTATCCGCCGCCACATTAGCGCCGTCATCGCGAGCGCTGCCAACACGAGCGACCCCGGCTCCGGTACGGCTCCGCTGTTGGGCTCAATCGACAATGGCCCGCCAAACCCTTGCTGCCAGAACAGAAAATCCTCGCCGTCCACTCGGCGGTCGCCGTTGGCGTCGCCCTGCGTGTGCGTCGCGCCGCTCAGCGTGCCAAAATTATTCTTCCAGATGCCAAGATCCACGTCGTTCACGACGCCGTTCTCGTTGAAGTCGCCCGCGAACTGCTCGATGAGCACCACCTTGCCCACCGGATACTCCGCCCGCCACGGCCGCCCGCTGGTCCAGGTGACCGCATCGAAAACGCCCACCGGGGCGCCGGTCATCTTCATGATGTCGTAGGTCGAGCCGTACGCCGGCACAAAGCCGTTGATCGGCGTGATATCGAGCGTGCCCGCGATCGTGGCCTGACCCCGTGATGTTCACCTGCTCGTACTGGGTGATGGGCGTCGTGCCGCCGACGTCGAAGCGAATCGTGCCCGCGATCCCCTGCGAAAAGTTGCCCGTAACGTTCAAGCTGCCCGGCGATCCGTTGATCACCACCGTCCCGGCGGTGTTGTTGAGATTGGCGCCCAGCGTGCCGTCGGCCGTGAACGTCGTGCCCGCGCCCAGGGCCAGCGTGTTGCCGGTGATCGTCCCGCCGCCGACCATATCAACCGTGACATTATTGGCCGTCGTCGGGCCGGCTGCCCTGATCATAATCGTGCCGCCGCTTTCGGCGCGTAATCGCCGAGCGTCGGCCAGATTGTCGCCGCTGAACGTCGTTAACGCCGACAAGTTCACCACGCTGCCCGCGCCGGTGGATTCCACGTTGGTCGCCCCCACGGTGATCGACGTCACCCCGCTCAGGTTCACCAGCCCGCCGGCTTGCGCCTGCACGTTGGTCCGGTTGAACGAGCCGCCTGAAAATGACGTCGCGTTCGATAGGTTGATGACGCTGCCTGTGCCGTTGGAGTTGATCGTGCTGCCGTTATTGTCGGCGCTGTAGCTGGTCAGCGCCGGCAGGGAGAGCACCCCGCCGCTGCTCGCGAACAGACTGGTGGTATTGGCGCTGTTGACGCCGGCCAGCCCGATCGTCGACGTGGCGCCGGCCATCTCAATGTTTACTCGACCCAAGGTGTGCAAGTTGGGCGAGGTGATCGCCCCGCCGCTCTCGGCCCGCAGCCGTCGCGTGTCGGCGAAGTTACTGGCGTCGAACGTCGTCAAGGCCGACAGGTTCACGATACTGCCCGCGCCAGTCGATTCCACATTGGTCGCCCCCACGGTGATCGACGTCACCCCGCTCAGGTTCACCAGCCCGCCGGCTTGCGCCTGCACGTTGGTCCGGTTGAACGTGCCGCCTGAAAATAACGTCGCGTTCGATAGGTTGATGACGCTGCCTGTGCCGTTGGAGTTGATCGTGCTGCCGTTATTGTCGGCGCTGTAGCTGGTCAGCGCCGGCAGGGAGAGCACCCCGCCGCTGCTCGCGAACAGACTGGTGGTATTGGCGCTGTTGACGCTGGCCAGCCCGATCGTCGACGTGGCGCCGATTATCTCAATGTTTACCCTCCCCAGCGTCTTCAGATTCGGCGAGGTGATCGCCCCGCCGCTCTCGGCCCGCAGCCGCCGTCCGTCAGCAAAGTTGGTGCCGTTGAACGTCGTCAAGGCCGACAAATTCACGACGCTACCCGCGCCGGTGGATTCCACGCTTGTGGCCCCCACCGTGATCGACGTCAACCCGCTCAGGTTCACCAGTCCGCCGGCTTGCGCCTGCACGTTGGTCCGGTTAAACGTGCCGCCCGCGAATGACGTCACGTTCGACAGGTTGACGACGCTGCCCGCTCCGTTAGCTTGAATGGAGCTGCCCGAGTCGTCGGCGCTGTAACTGGTCAGCGCCGGCAGGGCGATCGTGCCGCCGCTGGTCGCGAACAAGCTGGAATTATTCGCGCTGTTGACGCCGGCCAGCCCGATCGTCGACGTGGCGCCGACGATTTCAACATTCACCTCCCCTAACGTCTTCAGATTCGGCGAGGTGATCGCCCCGCCGCTCTCGGCCCGCAGCCGCCGTACGTCAATAAAGTTGTTAGCGCCAAACGTCGTCAGGGCCGACAGGTTCACGATACTGCCAGCGCCGGTGGACTCCACGCTCGTCGCCCCCACGGTGATCGACGTCACCCCGCTCAGATTCACCAGCCCGCCGGCTTGCGCTAGCACGTTGCTCTTAGAGAACGTGCCGCCGGAGAACGACGTCACCGTCGAGAAGTTAATCGTACTGCCCCCCCCATCGGCCTGGATCGTGCTGCCCGCGTTGCCAGCGCTGTAGGAGGCCGCCGGCAGGACGAGAACGCCGCCCGTCAACGCCTGCAAAAAAGAACCGTTCACACTGAGGGCGCCGTTGATTGTCAGCGTGCCGGCGCTCTGGCTCACGAGCCGGCCGTTGCTGAACGACAGGGCGCCGTTGATCGCGCCGCCGCCTGCGCCGACGTTAAGCGTGGCGGAGTTGATGGAGAGGTCCTCTTGCGTTGTCAGCGAGCGAATGGATTGCGTACTCGACGTCACCGAGACCGTGATCGCCGCGGGCTGATTGATCGTCACGTCGTCGGCCGCGCCGGGCAGCGCGGGATTGCTCGACCAGTTCGTCGCCGTCTCCCAGGCGCCACTCGCGTTGGGAACCCACGACACGGCGGCGCCCTGCGCCGCCTGGTCCCACAATCCAATACCTGCACACGCCAGCACAACGGCCGCGCCGAGCACGATCTTACGCATCAAAGTTGTCCTCTCGCTGATGGGGGTCGGCGTAGCCAAGCACGGCAAACTTGCCGTCGCCGTGGGCCACGCGCCGCAATCGCCGGATGTTACGTAAACCGTAACTTTATCGCACCGGCGCGCCCCGTCAACTTTTTCCCCCTCGCCTCCGCTCGGGTGGACCCTGGGCAACGATGCTCAGGCCTTCAACCGGTTCAAACCCAGGCCTAGTGCGGCCAATGCAGCCAGAGCCCCTGCGGGCGGCTCCGGCACGGCGCTGCTAGTGGGTTCGGCGCCCGTCGCGGCGAGCTGCCGTTGCCAGATAAGCCAGTCGCCGCCATCCGCCGCGCCGTCGCCATTGGCGTCCGCGTCGAGCGCCGCGCCCGTCGCACCAAAGCCCGCAACCCACGGCGCGAGGTCTTCGCCATCGACGTCGCCGTCGTAGTCGAAGTCGCCCGGCAGTTCCGGCACGACGTTCAACCCCACGCCGTACAGCGACGTGGCCGCAGTGATGTACAGCGTCTTGCCGTTGCGACCGCCCAACTCGACATTGGTCGGGTCCTGCGCCACCGGCAAGCTGAATAATCGATTGCCCGCCGGGTCCCACGCGAACACCGCGTTCTGCACCGCCGCGTAAATGTTGCCCGACGGGTCGACCGTCAGGCCGTCCGGGCCGTTGGTAATGCCGGTCAGCGGCGTGCCATTGGCGTTCACGTCGGTGCGCGCAAACAATCGCTGATTCGAGAGCGTGCCGTCGGCCGCCACATCGAACGCGAAGATCCGATACTGCTTTTCCGCAGCCAAATAAAACGTGCCGCCGTCGGGCGACAGGATCACGCCGTTGGGCCGCGTAAAGCCTGTCAACAGTCGCGACAGCGTCCCTGCGGGACTGATGTAGTACACCGCCTCGGTTTGCCCGCGACCATTGTAGTCCGGATCGCTGAAGTAAATCCCGCCCGCCGCATCGATCACCAGGTCGTTCGGCCCGTTGAACGGCGCCCCTTGCCAGTTCGTCGCCAGCGCCGCTTCCACGACCTTTATATCAGCGAGCGACCGGCGGGAGATTTGCCTACGATCGCGGTCGGCCGACACGATGTGTCCGCCGGCATCGAAGAACATGCCGTTGGCGGCGCCGGAGTTGGGATCGACGACCGCCGCGGTCCCGGCCGCAATGTCGTAGCGGACGATGTCGGCGCGATTCAGGTCGGTGAACAACACCCCGCCGGCGCCGCCGCCCGAAGGATCAAACAGAGGTCCTTCGGTAAAGCCGTACCCCGTCACCAGCCGCGTCGCCGTGGCGCCGGCCGGAAGTAGCTGTGCGGCCGCCGTCGCCGCGGCGGCCATCACCACTAGCAGCGAAAAGAGCGTCCGCCACGCATTCATGCGATCGATTGTAGTTGTTGCCGCGCAGCGCCGCAAATTTTGCGGTACAACAAACTGCGTGCCATGCCGTCGTCCGCGTGGGCATGTTGAGCCTTGTCCGGGAATCATGTCGACGCGGACGACGACATGCCACCCAACGCATTCAAAAATCGCCCCCAGACCGATTCACCGCGACGAGAAACCATCCCCTCCATGACGTCCATGACAGCGCTCCCGCCGCGTCGCCCGCCAGCCGCCGAGCCCGCCCTCCCGGCCGACGTTCGCCGTCGCGAGCGGCTGGTCCTCCTCTCGCTCGCCGCGGTGCAGTTCACCACCATCGTCGATTTCATGGTCGTCATGCCGCTAGGCCCGCAGCTCATGCGGCACGCTGCACCTCACGCCGGCCCAGTTCGGCCTCATCGTCTCCAGCTACACCATCGCCGCCGGCGCCGCGGGAATCGTCGCCTCCACCGTCGTCGATCGCTTTCCGCGCCGCACAAGCTTCATCGCGCTCTACGCCGGCTTCCTGCTGGGCACCTTTTTCTGCGCCCTGGCGCCCACCTACCGCTGGCTGCTCGCGGCGCGCATCGTCACCGGCGCCTTCGGAGGCATCCTCGGCGGAATGGCCCTGGCGATCATCGGCGACGTCTTCCCCGAACAGCGCCGCGGCCGCGCCACCGGGTCGCTTATGAGCGCCTTCGCCCTGGCCAGCGTCGCCGGCGTGCCCCTGGGCCTGTGGCTCGGCACCGCCTACGGCTGGCATATTCCTTTCATCTGCCTGGTCGTCCTGGGGGCGCCGATCATCCCGCTGGCCGCCGTCGCCCTCCCCCGGCTCGACGCCCATCTCGGTAAGGTCCACGTCTCGCCCTGGCGCTCGCTGGCCGCCACCTTCAGCGAGCCCAATCACCTGAGCGCCTTCGCCCTCATCGTCTCGCTCATGCTCGGCGGCTTCACAGTCATTCCTTATATCAGCCCGTATCTCGTCGCCAACGTGGGCATGACCGAACAAGAGCTGCCGCTGGTCTACGTCGCCGCCGGCGCCCTCACGCTTATCGCTGCGCCCATCATCGGCCGCCTCGCCGATCGCCACGGCAAGCTCCGCGTGTACCGCATCATCGCCCCGATGTCGGCCCTGCTGATGCTCGTCATCACCCACCTGCCGCGCACGCATGCGGCCCTCGCCGTGGCCGCGGTCTCGCTGCTCATGGTCACCAACGCCGGCCGCATGATCGCCGCCATGGCCATGGTCACCTCAAGCGTCCGCCCCGCGCAGCGCGGCGGCTTCATGAGCGCTAACTCCTCCGTGCAGCACATGGCCACCGGCCTGGGCGCCTGGCTGGGCGGCGTGGTGATCAAGCAAGCCTCCAGCGGCCGCCTAATGCGATTCGGCGTCGTCGGCTGGATCGCCGCCGCCACGACGCTCGCCAGCCTGTACTTCGCCGGCCGCGTAAAAATCGCCGAAGACCACCCCGTCTCCGCCGAGCCCCTCAGCCTCGCCGCCGCCGCCGAAGCCACCGCCGACGTCGGCGAACCGCTGGAGCCGGCGTAGCGAGTTTTTTGAGGGGTAGCCCAGGTTGGCGTCCGCGCCAACCTGGGCCTGCGCAGCGGCACGAGGTTAAGCACGCTCGATCGTCGCCGGCCCACAACCTCCGGTGACTCCCGCCACCCCGGTAGCCGAAGACGGCAACCGGGACCCCCGCGTCATCCCGGAGGGATGCGAGCCATTAGCCGGGGGCTGAGCGAAGCGACGCCCCCGGACAAGGGAAGCGAATCGGAAAATTCCAACCCGGAGGGTTGGCAGCCTTGACGCAACAATAGGCTGCGAACCCGCCAGGTTCGACGGCGAACAGCCGGCCATCGAAATCCTCGCGCTCAACCCCCGGCTAACGGCTGTGAACCCTACGGGTTCAGACGCGTGGCAGAGCCACGCGCGATAATAGCCCCGGCGTTCACGCCGGGGTCCCTGCGCCCCGCATCTCCGGCCGCGCGAAAAGCCCCGATATCTCTCGGCGGTCACCCGCGGCCGAATCAATCCGCGGTTTGTCTATCGCGCCGCCGCCTCTCCCGCCGACACGAAATGCGAGTCTCACCAGAGACTCGACCACGTGAGACGCTCGGCGTCGGCGTCCTCGCCTACCTGGGCCGCGCAGCGGCACGAGGTTAGTCACGCTGGACCTAAAGCGGCCCACAACCTCCCGCGGCTGCCGCCTCCCCGGTAGCCGAAGACGGCAACCCACGTTCCATGCGCCGTCGGCTTGGAAGATGCGTGCCACGTGCGCCCTACGTGACTATGACGCATCGCTTTGATCCAGTTTGTCCGCCTTCCCTTGCGACGCGACAGGCTGCTGCAGTCTAACAACAATTCTCTGGCCTAGCTCTGACGCAGCTTCGAATGAGGCTGCAGGCGGCGCAAGAGCAGCAGCTGCAGCTACTTCTTCAGGACGATAGCGCACTGTACCAATTTCAGCGCAGGCGCTCAATGTGATCTATTTCTGCTCGATTGGATAGCTTTTTGATGATGGACTCCTGCCACTCGCGGTCGCCAATGCGGTTTTCCGGCCAGCCATTGTAGTCGGTCAGACAAAGTCCTGCTGCGTCAAAGATGCCCAGGACGAAGCTTGCACATGTAAGCCCATATCGTGTAGGTCCCAACAGAAGTGCGCCCGTAATGGAATCAAACGACTCGGCCGGATTGCTAAACGCGTAGGGAAGCCCTCCGGAGGAATTCTTTCTCCAAACCCGGCGACACACCGCGGCGACTATGCGTAGACGCTCAGGCGCGACTGCCGGCGCGGTCCATAAAGTCATATACGCGGGCAGTGCTGTATCATTCGCGAGAATGCAATGCCACGCCAAATGGAGAAGTGCAGGGTCAGCATCAACTGTGCGATGCAGGATCCCAACGTGTCGCTGATTCGGTTCCGGCTCGCCAATTACGACGACAGCAAACAACGACGCATCAATAGGTGTTTCGGTAATCGAAGATACGCGATCCATCATTCATAAACGATGAGTTATTGAAGGCCGACAAGTAGGCCGTCTTGACACTGCCCCCGATAGCGCAGCGTTTGCTCAACCTTGGCAAAAAAAGCCGGGCGGTTGGCGAGACGTGTCTTAGCGGGCAATGTAGCCGTAAGTACCCCCAATAGGATGTCGACTGAAAGATCGGCAACGGAAGCGGCTCTCAAGAAGTGGTCTACCCGGGCAAACTCACCTTCAAGCAACATCTCGTCGATTTGATCGAAAATAATGTCGAGAGCGGCGTCGGTTTGTCCACGCTCATCAAGTCGGCGCGACCGATCGAGAAAATCCTCGCTAGGAGGCTTCGTGAACGAAGCCAACCAACTTTCTAACGACGCGTTAATCTCCTCCACCCTCCCCTTCTGATTGGCGTCGAGGAGTGCCTTCAATACGCGCCGGGTAAGTTGATGACGAACGCGTCGCAATCTGGTATCCACAGCTTCCTCTGTGCCATGGACTGATTTATCAATTTGCCTTAGAACTGATTCCACGACCTTTCCAAAGTCATCTACGTCCGGACTTGGCGAAGGCGGCTCGCTTTGCCAGACGCTTTGAATTACTGCACGAGAAAGATTTGCCGTAAGAAAAGGGCTAGAAGCCATTCGATGGGTCGCAACGAAGAGCTCTTTTGGATTCGAGGCACTCGGAGGCGATTCGACAACCGAAGGCTTTCGACTTCGACGTTGTTTAGTTAGCAGTTCAGCCATCGCTCACCTCTCCGGAGACCGTGACTGAAATGTTACATTTGTCGATCATTAGCGCGCGTGCAGCTGCTGCCTTTCTCAACGCTCGTTCGCATTGTGCTATTAGGCTCTTAATATCTTTTTCATCGAGAGCTATGCTCAGCTCATGTTCACCATCGGCACTGTCGTAACGAAGGCGCAATGTATACGAAACAACGGCACCTTCGATCATATCTCCTGATTCGTCGTAAAGCGGTCGAATGTCCGTTAAGACTTTTGTGCGTCGGAGCAGGTTCGCATAGTCGTAAGCCAGCTCAATTGCCGTCGCAGCGAGACGAACACTTTTGAGCTCGACTAGCGCTTTCATCCTGTCTTCTATCGTCTGCCAACCGACGACATCGATTCCAACTTCGTCGCCCTGACGTTCGATTGCGGAGCGAACGCCTGAAAGGACCTCTGCAACTTCGAGGCCGCTCTGCCGTACGATCCCCTGTAATGATAAGAGTTGTCGAACCACCCTCTCCGCGTCACCAGCGTCAAGGGTTTCTTCTACGACCGACAACAGGTCCTGCGGGCGCAGCGTAGGAGCCTTAACGCTACTGATTTGGTCTTGGACATCAGCAAGCCGCGTTGGTCCCAATTCGACCAATCGCTTCAGATCTTCCAACTGGTGCTTCGTTGCTCTCAGCTGCAAGCTCATGACCCCATGCCCCAGAAACCACGTGACGTGGCGATGCAGCCTAAATAAACAACCTACTTGAGTTTAGCCTACTTTGACATAGGCGGCCACCCTGACCTAAATCCAAAGGCGTGAGAGCCAGCCGTGAAAAAGTCTGCCATCCCCTACGCAGGTGAAAGGTGGCTCAGGGGGCGTCGCCTACCGGTACTGTGCCGCGATAAGAGGCTGAATTCTATCAGTATCCAACAACGACCAGCCTCCTGTGCCTGCCGTCAACTCGATGGTCAAAGACGGCAACGAGGCCGCATGCACTCTGCATGCCCTCTACGTCTCTGCGCCTCTGCGAGAAACCATTCCTCAAACTTTCTTGCTGAAAATGGCCGCGCACTCTGCTACGGTGGGGAGAACAGCTCGTAGCTGTTAGCTCTTGGCCAGAAGCTTTCGCTGCTCTTTGACAATTTGGATAGACCGTAGGCTGTAGGCTGTAGGCTGTAGGCCAGACGGGGAGATTGTGCGCTCAGCGAGCCCCGAGCGTGAGCGCCCGGAGTGCGTCCTTTTGAGCCCACGGCGCGTCAACGGAAAAACGCAGAAGCCGCCGACTATTGACGTCGACGACTTCTGTCGGAGCCCGGCTTTCTCCCAACCGTCCCCTGAGGGAGCAGGGCAAAATCAGGACCTTCTGCAACAAAAATGTGGGACCCCTGTCTGCCCCGCAAAAGGGCAAATGGCCGGGGAGAGGTCAGAGGTCGGAGGCCAGAGGTCAGACGGAACGAAAATCCCCGACCTCTGACCTCTGACCTCGCCCCTCTCCCCCCTCGCCCCTCGCCCCTCGCCCCTCACCTATATATAGGCCCCCCGCCCCGAACCTCCGCCACTTGAACCCCCTCCGATCACCCCAGTACGATGGAGCGATTTTACCCCCGTCGCGGGAGCACATTGGGAGAGTCGCCGGGGTCGAGACGACCCGGCTCGTTCCGCGAGCCCGCTCCCCTCCCGCACTGCCCACCGCCCACTGCCCACCGCCCACTGCCCATTGCCCACTTCCTCGCCCCATGCCCCGCCGCAACGACATCCAGCGCATTCTGCTCATCGGCTCCGGGCCCGATCGTCATCGGCCAGGCCTGCGAGTTCGACTATTCCGGCACGCAGGCCTGCAAGGCCCTGCGCGAGGAAGGCTACGAGGTCGTGCTGGTCAACTCCAATCCGGCCACGATCATGACCGATCCGGGCATGGCCGACCGGACCTACATCGAGCCGCTGACCTGGGAGATCGTCGCCAAGGTGATCGAGGCCGAGCGGCCCGACGCCCTGCTGCCCACGCTCGGCGGGCAGACGGCCCTGAACCTGGCGATGGACCTCGACAAGCACGGCGTGCTGGAGAAGTACGGCGTCGAGATGATCGGCGCCACGGCCGACGTGATCGACAAGGCCGAGAACCGCGACCAGTTCAAGCAGGCGATGGAGAAGATCGGCCTGGAGGTCTGCCGCGGCGAGACGGTCCGCACGATCTGGACGAGGCCCGCGAGCTGGTCGCAGGAGATCGGCCTGCCCGTGCGTCGTCCGGCCCAGCTTCACGCTGGGCGGCAGCGGCTCGGCGATCGCCTACAACCGCGACGAGTTCGACGAGCTGGTCCGCCGCGGGCTCGACCTGTCGCCGGTCACCGAGGTGCTGATCGAGGAGTCGATCATCGGCTGGAAAGAATACGAGATGGAGGTGATGCGCGACGCCGACGACAACGTCGTGATCATCTGCTCGATCGAGAACTTCGACCCGATGGGCGTGCACACGGGCGACTCGATCACCGTGGCCCCGGCCCAGACGCTCACCGACAAGGAATACCAGCGGATGCGCGACGCCTCGCTGGCCGTGATCCGCGAGATCGGCGTCGAGACCGGCGGCTCGAACATCCAGTTCGCCATCCATCCGCGACGACGGGCCGGATGATCGTCATCGAGATGAACCCGCGCGTCAGCCGCTCCAGCGCGCTGGCCTCGAAGGCCACCGGCTTTCCGATCGCCAAGATCGCCGCCAAGCTGGCCGTGGGCTACCGGCTGCACGAGCTGCCCAACGACATCACCCGCGAGACGATGGCCTGCTTCGAGCCGACGATCGACTACGTGGTCACCAAGGTCCCGCGGTTCGCCTTCGAGAAATTCCCCGAGGCCGACGCCACGCTCACCACGCAGATGAAGAGCGTCGGCGAGACGATGGCCATCGGCCGCACGTTCAAGGAGTCGTTCCAAAAGGCCCTGCGCGGGCTGGAGGTCGGCAGCTTCGGCTTCGGCTGCGACGGCAAGGACCTGTGGGGCACGCCCGAGCAGCCCGACGCGCGACGAGATCCGCGCCAAGCTCGCCACGCCCGGCGCCGAGCGCGCTCTGGTACCTCCGCTACGCCTTCAAGAGCGGCATGACGCGTCGAGGAAATCTACCAGCTGACGCGGCATCGACCCCTGGTTCCTCGACCACCTGCTGCGAGATCGTCGAGATCGAGGAGCGACCTGCGAGCGTGCGGCGGCTGGGACGAGCTGACGACCGACGCTCCTGCGCACGCGCCAAGCAGTTCGGCTTCTCCGACCGGCAGCTGGCCACGATCTTCGGCACACGACCGAGATGGAGGTCCGCCAGCGACCGCAAGCAGCTGCGGCATCGTGGCCACGTTCAAGGCGGTCGACACCTGCGCCGCCGAGTTCGAGGCCTACACGCCGTACTACTACTCCACCTACGAGGACGAGGACGAAACGCCGCCGAAGCCGCCCGGCCAGCAAGCGGATCATGATCCTCGGCGGCGGGCCGAACCGCATCGGCCAGGGGATCGAGTTCGACTACTGCTGCTGCCACGCCAGCTTCGCCCTGCGCGAGCTGGGCATCGAGTCGATCATGGTCAACTCGAACCCCGAGACGGTCAGCACCGACTACGACACCAGCGACCTGCTGTTCTTCGAGCCGCTGACGACCGAGGACGTGCTGAACATCTGCGACCGCGTCGCAGCCCGACGGCGTGATCGTGCAGTTCGGCGGGCAGACGCCGCTGAACCTGGCCCGGGCCCTGGCCAACGCCGGCGTGCCGATCATCGGCACCAGCGTCGATACGATCGAAGACGCCGAAGACCGCGAGAAATTCCAGCAGCTGCTCGAGCGGCTGGGCCTGCAAGCAGCCGGCCAACGGCATCGCCCGCACGATGGACCAGGCCCGCGCCGAAGCGGCCAAGATCGGCTTTCCGGCTGCTGGTGCGGCCGAGCTTCGTGCTCGGCGGCCGGGCGATGGAGATCTGCTACGACCAGTCGCAGCTCGAGACAGTTCGTGGCCGAGGCGTTCATCGTCGCCCAGGGGCAGCCGGTGCTGATCGACCGCTTTCTGGAAGACGCCACCGAAGTGGACGTCGACGCGATCAGCGACGGCCAGCGACGTGATCGTGGCCGGCATCATGGAGCACATCGAAGAGGCCGGCGTCCACTCGGGCGACTCGGCCTGCGCCATTCCGCCCTACAGCCTGCCGGCACCGGTCGTCGACGAGATCCGCGAGGCGACCGCGGCTCTGGCCCGCGAGCTGCAAGTCGTCGGCCTGATGAACGTGCAGTTCGCGGTCAAGAAGGAAGACGGCCAGCCGACCGTGTACGTGCTCGAAGTCAACCCGCGGGCCAGCCGCACCGTGCCGTTCGTGTCCAAGGCCACCGGCATGCCGGTGGCCAAGATCGCGGCCAAGGTGATGGCCGGCGTGATCGCTGGCCGAGCAGGGCATCGACGAGCGACCCGATCCCGAGCCACGTCTCGGTCAAGGAGAGCGTCTTCCCGTTCGTCAAGTTCGCTGGGCGTCGACATCGTGCTCGGGCCCGAGATGCGCTCGACCGGCGAAGTGATGGGCATCAGCGAGCGGTTCTCGATCGCGTTTGCCAAGAGCCAGCTGGCCGCCGGCGCGGTGCTGCCGCGCGAGGGCGACGATCTTCATCAGCGTCGCCGACAGCGGCCAAGGAGCACATCGTCGACCTGGCCCGGCGGCTCGCGCGCGCTGGGCTACAAGCTGATGGCCACCGACGGCACGGCCGGCGGCTGGAGGCCGCGGGCATCGCCGGTCGAGCGCGTGAACAAGCTGCAGGAGGGGCACCCGAACCTGCTCGACTATCCTGGTCGACGGCGACGTGGCAGCTGATCATGAACACGCCCAGCGGCAAGGGCGCCCGCACCGACGAAGGCCGGATCCGCGCCGCCGCCGTGCCAGGCCGGCGTGCCCTGCATCACCACCATCCAAGCGGCCGACGCCGCCGTCCGGGCGATGGAAGCGCTCCGCAGCGAAGAGATGACGGTGCAGGCACTGCAGGATCGTTTTAGCCAACTATTGGAGAGATAAGCAAATAGCACCGACGACGGACTCAGAAAGGCCGGCAATTGCCAAAACCGGCGAATGCCTCATGGCTTTTTGTCAGACGCTGAAAGTATCAACGACCTGTCAAACAACCGCCATGGTTGAAAATGTAACGCGAGATGAGTCAGCCTGGCTGGCTTTCGAATTAAGAGGAACCCGTTCGCATCGTCCGGAATATCGAGTTTTTCGAGGCGGACATTTTCGTCATCGGCTCGCCAGCAGGGGTGATAGCGATACCGCAAGACGAGCGTTTCTTCGTCCTCCGCGAGGTCGGAAAGGGTAATCCGATTAATGCCAGCCTCCACGATCCCAGTTCCACGGAAAAAGCGGCTTTGAGGCGATTGGACATGGAATGCCTGGTAGGGCCCGGCTTTTTTTCCTGGGGCGCCTGTCAGCTGGGCAAAAAGTAGGCGGGCCGGCTCGCTCGACGCGAACGCCCAGCTAACGCCCCACCGCTGGCAAGTCACGCGCAGCTCTTCCACCGTCCAATCCTTAATTTGCCGGCCAAAAAGTGATTTGGCCAGGAATTGCGCCGGATCCGCGGAATCGGGATAGGCGTTTCCGATGACCTCGCAGCCAGTGATGCGGGCAAATTCCAGAGGTTCGCATTGCGCGTATGTCTGCATCAGCAAACGATCCCCGCGTGTGCAATTAACGGCAACAAAATCGAACAATTCCGGCATCCGCGATAGCACTGGAGCCGACTCCGGCAGCGCCAGCAAAAAATTACCGGAGACGGCGCGATCGTTGCCGGCATAGTCCTTTTCAAAGGCGCCTGCATTGGTTCCGCGCGGACAGAACGCCGCCACTAAAACTGTGGCAAGCGTCCATGCAGACGCCCAGAGCGACGTGCTTAACTTGAAGCGTTTAAAAATGACGACAATTGCCGAACTAATTGGCAGCGCCGAACAAAAGACTGCGGGCAGTATGAACCGCGAAGGCTGCAACGACGCGACGCCTGGCAAAAAAGATCCAAACAACTTCAGCAAAAGTCCCGCGGCAATGGCAAGTGCAAAGGCCAGGGCTGCCATGGGCCCCGCCTGGCGGGACAACGCCAGCGAGCCCGCGACCACGCCACCCGTTGCCATTACAAGGACGGCTATTTTTGCTGGCGTCAGTGCATACAACAGTTCGCTCCAGGAGTGATAGGTTAGATCAGATGGGAAAAACGCGACGTTAACCGCCGGGTAGACCGGCGTCCTTGCCGCGAGCAAGAACGGGATCAACCAATAACTGTTGACCGCCGCAATGACCAGGGGTGCGGCGACAAGTGCGGCTCGGTGCCTGGCTGGAATTGAACGCTTGCCGAGAGTCAATGCAATGAGCGGCAGCGCTGCAACAACGACGCCCGTCACATGAACAAAGAACAACAAGCAGGCACTGAGTAAGAACCAACCATACCAGCGCCAACAGGGCTGCTCGAGGAACCGCACGAACAAGGCCAGAGATACGGGAGTAATCGCCGAAGCTAGTGTGAAGTCGATCATTCCCCAGCGCAGAAAACCGTAAAACATGGGGTACAGCCAAAACGACGACAAGAACACGACAAGCGTCCACAGCCGGGTTTCCAGCGGTACTCGCAGAAGCAGCGCGGCCAGGTACACCGCCCCCGGCGCGGCCAAAGCCGCCAAGAGGAGGTCGAGTTTCAGCACGGCCGCTGGCGATACTCCGTAGAGCAGCAATCCCATGACCTCGTGCAGTCGTCCTCCCGCATCCTGTGTTGGTCGCAACACTGCGCCGGCGTTTATCTGCGGATCGCAGCCCCATCCCCAGTTGCCGCTGATCACCGACTGCCGAAACAGGTTTGTGTGATGCTCATGCATCGGAAAGTCGGCCGACAACACCGCGCTATCATCGAAGATGAGCAAGGGGTTGAGGAGGCGACAGACCGCGATGACGTGGAAAACGGCGAGCAGTGACAGCGAGACCCACCACGACTTCGCTATAGGCGGCGTCGAACCGGAACGATCAGGGGCGGAATAACTCATTGCTGTGTCGGCGTCTTAGGCGAGCGGCGTCGATCGCTCGCCGGGGGTATCCATCGACTCGCGCCGCCAGAAATTGACTCGATGACGAAAATCGGTCGGTTTTGCACCTGCTGGTAAATCCGTCCCACATACTCCCCTAAAATTCCGATCAGCAGAAATTGCAAACCGGTCGTCAAGAATATGGTGCACATCATCAGCGCATAGCCCGGAGTCCGCAGGCTCATCCAAGGCACTCTCTCGCCGATGGCGGGGAACAACTTTTGGCAGAGGATGTACAGGAATCCAACGACGCCAAAAGTGAACATGGCAAAACCAAGCCGCGAGGCGAATTGAAGTGGTTTGACGGTGAATCCGACGACGCTGTCGAAAGTCAAGTGGATCAGCTTTCGAAGACTGTAGTTCGTCGTCCCGGCAAACCGCTCGGCGCGGTCAAACATAACCGCGCAGCTGCGGAATCCTAACCAGGCGATCATGCCGCGAACAAAGCGGCGTTGCTCGGGCATACCGTTAAAAGCGTTGACGACCTTACGGTCGATGAGCCGAAAATCGCCTGTGTCGGCAGGTAGATCAAGCCCCGTGAACCATCGTTGAAAGCGATAGAAGATCCATGAGGAGAATTTCTTGATCCACGTTTCGCCCTCGCGCCGCCTTCTTTGGGCATAAACGACCTGAAATCCTTCACGCCACTTCTCGACCAATTGTCCAATCACCTCCGGCGGATCCTGAAGATCGGAATCAATAAGTATGACGGCGTCCCCCCGGGCCACCGAAATGCCGGCGCTCGTGGCCATTTCGTGCCCGAAATTTCGCGAGAGGTTGACCACGCAAAGAAAAGGACGCCCCACGCAAAGCGATTTCGCAACTTGGAAGGTCTCGTCGCGACTGCCGTCGTTGACAACGAGCAATTCCCACGCGACGGATTGACGCGCCATGACGGCTTCAACGCGCCGTACGAACTCCGCCAGGCACTTGGCTTCGTTGTAGGCGGGAGCAACAACCGATAGAACTGGGCGATCGGCAGACACTATTCCCGGTGCTCCGTGGTCGGCGACGATGAAAGCAACGGCGGTGTTGCGCGATAACAGTTCCTTCCGTGTTCGTTGCGTTATCCGAAGTCTGTCGCAGGCGGCCTGGGGAGTCGTTATCCGAGACTCACGAAGACCTGTTTTAAGCTAGTCTGCAATTTGACCGTCGTCAATCACGCTCTAAACTGACCTGCACTGCGCCGCCAAAAACCGCCGCGACATTGTCGAGCGTCGCGTGAATGGGCGCCGGTTCAGTGATCACGACTTTGTCCGACGCGCCGCGGCGCGTTCGAGTAGAAATGGTGGGCCCGCCCGCAAAGAACGATGTCGCGGCACGCTAAATTGTCGATCCCAAGTCGGCGTCATTGAGTTTCTGTTGCTTAATGCGCACCGTTATACGGTGATGCAACGCGCTGCGGGGCATGGTCATTCGGCACGGGTATTGGAAGTCGGGATCGATCTCGCGGGGTGCGGAACCGACGTTGCTGCAACACGAGTATGTGGAATTTGAAGGCGAACATGGAGTGTGGAGCAGGCTGTTGCTGCTAATTAAAATTTGCGGCGCGGGGACGTATTTGCCCGGTTGCGACCACGCATTGCTAGCATCGGCGCACGGTTGCATCTACCACATTTTTGATATTGCGCGGTGCACTGGCACAAGTTCCTGCGGCAGCAATAAAGTACAAAATCGCGCTGGCACAAGGACTCGCTGCGGCCTAGTCGCCAGCTCGCGCAGCCATCTGAAAAACTTTTCGCGTCGTTGATGAAACTGCCGTTGACCCCTTGTCATGCCTCGCCTATTCTCCGGCCCACACGCGACAAACAACTGGTCGCGGACGAATCTTCGACGCACGGAAGCCGATAAAAGAGTTCGTCGCACATTTCTGTTCCAGCCGGATCGATCCCAGTTTTCTTGCCGCGTTAGTTTCGGTCTGCCAGTCACGAAGACTTCCAACCGTACACCTCCCGTCAACCATCGGAGCCACGTGGTTGGGTCGCTTCGGCGATCCTCGCAGCGGTCAGCGCGGCACGGAAGCTAGCGCCCCGCTTCGACACACTCCTGACCTCGCGAGTTCGACACGCTCGCGAGCTCCGCCCCGTCGCATGCGTCATTGCGTCCAATCGCTCCCGGAAAAGTATTGCGTCCTTTGCCCCCCTGGGACGCGGGCTTTTCTGGGAGCTTTTTTTGTGCGCTGACGGAACGGGATTAACCACAAAGGACACAAAGGAGAAAGAAGAGGAAACAAAAAAAGAAGAAGCTAATGACCGCTGACAGGCGCTAATCCGGATTACTGAAGATTAGCGCGATCAGCAATTTACTCCGACTTCTCCTCTTTGTCCGATCTTTGTGTCTTTCGTGTCTTTGCGGTTCTCCTATTCCCCGGCTCATCCGCGTTGCCGCGGTTACCGCGTCGCGTTACACTTCCCCGCCCCGCTTTTACCCAGCTCGGTTCGTACGTCAAGGAAGACGATTCGATGACGAGGGACGCCGCCGCCCGCGCGGGCCGGCCCACTGCCGCTGTTTGGACCGAGGCCGACGTGCTGCGCTTCGGTCGTGAGGTGATTGCCGTCGAAGCCCGGGCGCTGGCGGAGCTGGTCGCCCGCCTCGACCGCACATTTTACCGGGCTGTTCAGGAAATCCTTGGCATTCGGGGCAGCCTGATCGTCAGCGGCATCGGCAAGGCCGGGCTCATCGGTCAGAAGCTCACGGCCACGTTCGCATCCACCGGATGCCGGGCGCATTTCCTTCACCCCGCCGAAGCGTTTCACGGCGACCTGGGCCGCGTACATCGCGACGACGTCGTTCTGGTTCTGTCCCAAAGCGGCGAGACTAGCGAGGTGTTGCAACTGGTGAGCGCTTTACGCTCTATGGGAGTGAAGCTGATCGCGATGACCGCCTCGGCCGACAGCACGCTCGGCCGCGCCGCGGCGATTGTGTTGCCGCTGGGTCGGCTGGAAGAAGCGTGTTCGCTGGGCCTGGCCCCGAGCACCAGCACCACCGCCATGCTCGCCCTGGGCGACGCTTTGGCGTTAGTGGTCAGTCGGCTGCGTGGATTTGCCGAAGAGGACTTCGCCCGCTTTCACCCGGGTGGAGCGCTCGGCCGCCAGCTCAGCGCCGTGGACGATCACATGCGTCCCATCGGCCAGTGCCGCGTCACGGGAGCGAACCAAACGGTCCGACAAGTCGTCATTAACACCACCAAACCGGGCCGACGAACGGGCGCCGTCATGCTTGTAAACGAGTCCGGCAAGCTGACCGGCCTGTTTACCGACAGCGATTTGGTGCGCCTGATCGAACACCAAAACGACGTCGCGCTCGACCAACCGATCGACGCCGTGATGGCCAAATCGCCGACCACCGTCCAATCCGGCGATCGCATGCGAGTCGCCATTGAAATCTTGACCGAACGAAAATTCAGCGAACTGCCGGTCATCGATCGGCAAGGGAGGCCTGTAGGCATGATCGACGTAACCGACGTGATGAGTATGTTGCCCGAAGGCGCCGACCAATCATTTCCGGGTCGGCACGGCAGCTCCGAGCCCACCGTGTTCCGCATCTTCCCCGGCGACGAGCCGGCCGGCGACAGCGAATTCTCCTGGCCCTTCGACGAACTGCCGGAGACGGACTGAGGAATTTTGGATTTTGGATTGCGGATTTTGGATTGAGCAATGCCGCGACGCATTACATCGCGGCTCACCTCGCCAAATTGTCGCTCGATCCAAAATCCAAAATCTGAAATCCAAAATTCCCCATGAAGCTCGCCGAGCGCTGCGCCGCGATTCGATTGCTGCTCACCGACGTCGACGGCGTGCTGACCGACGGCGGCGTGATTCTCGACAATCAGGGCGTCGAGTCGAAGTGCTTCAACATCCGCGACGGTCTGGCCATGCGCTTGTGGCAGCAAGCCGGAGGTCAGGTCGGCATCATCACCAGCCGCAGCTCGCAAATCGTCAAGCTGCGCGCCGCCGAACTTGACCTCCAGATCGTGCGGCAGGGCGTGAAAGATAAGCTGCCCGATGTAAAGGCCATCGTCACCGCGGCGAATCTGCGGGCCGAACAGGTTGCCTACATCGGCGACGACCTGCCCGACGTGCCCGTGATCCGGTACGCCGGCTTGGGCGTCGCGGTGGCCGACGCTCCCGAGGAAGTGCGCGACGCGGCGGACTACGTGACCAGCGTGCCCGGCGGCCGCGGCGCCCTGCGCGAGCTTGTTGAGTTGCTGCTTAAGAATACGGACCGATGGGACGACGTGATACGAAAATATGTGATCTAAATCGCAACTCAATGATTCGCCGGGGTCGAGACGACTCGGCTCGCCGTCCGTGCCTTTCACTCGCCTCTCGTCCCTCGCTCCACGCCCCTCACTATGCTCGTCCGCCTCACCCACGCCGCGATTGCTTTCGCCCTCACGGCGCTGGCGTATCAAGCGTACGTCCTCGCGGTCGTGCCGTTCGTCGAGCCGCAGGCGGCGGGCCGGCCCCAGGTCGGCGTCCTCAAACCCGCCTGGCGCCAACCGCGCGAGGCGCCCAATCGGTATCACGATCTCTTGGCCGCGTACTTTCCGCCGGATCACTGGTGCCTGGCGCAGCCGCCGATCGCCTTCGAGAATGGTCAGACGCTGGTGGTCGTCGACAAGTACGAACAATCGGACGACGGTAAGTTGCGCATTCCGAAGTGCGCCATCGTGTTCTTCCCGCGCATGCGCGACCGTACGGCGGCGCCGCCTCGCGACGCCATCATCCTCGAACCTTCTGGCGGAGCGATGTTGCAAATGGAGGAGAAGCTCGACCCGGCCGTCAGCAGCTTCGGCCGCATGCAGTTCGGCCAGCTCCTGGGCGACGTGACCGTCCGCAGCGACATGCGCGACCCCGGACCCCAGGACGACCTGCTGGTTACTACGCGCGATTTGTACATGAACGAGGACCTCATCCAAACGACCGAGCCGGTCGAATTGCGCCTCGGCCAACACTTTGGGCGCGGCCGGGGGTTGGAAATTCGCTTTCTCCCGGCTGAACCTGCGGCGGGAGGCGTCGAGTCGCCGCTTTACGGTCGGCTTGATTCACTTGAAATCACGCACGAGGTATCCGCCGTCGTGGCGCCTGGGAAGTTGAGCTTTGCAAGCTTGTCGAACGACGCGCCGCCGAAACCTGGTGACGCCGGCGCCAAGCCGCCGACCAAGCGGGCCGGCGACAAATTCATCGACGCCCCCGTGCGCATCCAAAGCGCAGGCCCGTTCCAGATTGACTTCGGCAGCCTGGCGGCGTCGTTCGTCGATCATGTCCAAGTGCGCCAGTTGCACCCCGACGGCAAGCTCGACGAACTCGAAGCAGACAAACTGAATCTCTACTTTCGCAAAGTCGTGCGCTGGAATGGCGACGCGGCCGCCAGCGACGGCGTGACGCCCACGTCCCAGACGCCAACCGAACCCTCCGAGTCATTCGTGCTGGAACCCGAAACGATTGAGGCCAATGGCTCGGAGCAATCGCCGGTGCGGCTCAAGGCGCCATCGCAAGACGCCGTGGCGGTTGGCGAGCGCCTGTACATCGAGCTGACCGATAGGCGAGTCACGCTCGAAGGGGGCGACGAAGTGGCCCTCAATTACCGCGGCGCCGAGATTCACGCTCCCATGGTCCAGTACCAGCTCCCGCCGAAGAACTCGCCCGAACGCATCGGCGTGCTTGTATGCCCGCGGCGGCTTTGGGCGACTGACCGCCGTGCCCGATCCCAAGCGGCCCGATCAGGCGCTCGACGTCACGTGGCAGCAGTCCATGCAGTTGGTGCGCGACCACGGCCAGCCTGTCCTCAAGCTCGACGGCCGGCCGAAGGTATCGATGACCAACGTCGGTACGTTGTATTCCGATCGGCTCGAACTGTTTCTGACCGACGACGGCAAGCCGGATCCCGGGCAATCGCCCGCAAACGCGAGCATGTTCCCGTCGACCATCCGGCCAAGCCGACTCACTGCCTCCGACCACGTCGTCATCCAATCCGCCGAGCTCAATGGCAAAGTCAATCGCCTCGACTTGAAATTCGACTACCCCGAACCAGGGGCGGCAGCATCTCCGGCGTCTTCCGGCGTCTTCCAATGGCGTGGCCGCCGCCGCGACCGGAAACTCGCCGCTTACCTTCCGACAACATCAGTCAGGCGGCCGTGCTTACGACATCGCCGGCGTCGAACTCAAACTCAACGTCGTCGTGCGCGATCGCCGCCCGGAAGTCACCAAGATTCGCGTCGACGGCGCCGTCGTGTTTCAAGAATCACCCGCCCAGGTGGCCGGCGAGCCGCCGCTACGGATCACGGCCGAGCGCCTTGAGGTGACCGACGCCGACACGCCCAACGCCAAGATCGACATCCGCGGCGCCGGCGGCCAGAACGGGCTCCCTTTCCATCCGGCTGAGATCGCCGCCCGCGGCACGATCATCCGGGCGCCGCAGCTCACCATCAACCGAGGCACAAGCCAGGCATGGGTCAATTCACCCGGCGAAGTGCAAATGACTATGGACCGCGACGTCACGGGGACGCCGCTTGCGCAACCGCAGCCGCTGTCGATCACCTGGCAGGAATCCATGCAGCTTGAGGGCAACCGCATTACGTTCGCCGGCGACGTGCGCGTGCAGAACCCCGAGGGCTGGCTCCGCACGCGGCGGCTCATTGCGCAGCTCACCGCACCCCTGCGATTCGACGGCGCGGGCGGCCAGCAGGCGCCCCAGCTCGCCGCGGTCCGCTGCGAGGACGGCGCCGTCGCGGAGTTCGACCAGCACGATCAGTCGGGCGCATTGACGGCGCATCAGCGCGTCGAGCTCCAGTGGCTTGAAGCCAATCAGCTTACCGGCGTGATCACCGGCAGCGGTCCGGGGCACGTCGACTCGATCCACTTCAGTCGCGGAACCAGTCGATTGTTCACCGACCCCGCGGCGGCAGTCGCTCCGGTAACGGCGCTCGTCGACCCGCCCCAGGACGCACAGCCACAGCTTCGACATCTGAGCCTCGACTTCCAGCGCGAGGTCGCCGGCAATCTCAAGACGCCGCAGATTAGCGTCGCGGGCGATGTAAGAACTGTGTACGGGCCCGTCGATTCCTGGGACCAACGCCTGACGATGACCTCCGGCGGCCGGCCGGAAAAAGACACGTTTTGGCTGACGTGCGAGCGGCTGCAGGTTGCTCGCAGCCCGATGTCCGGCTTCACCATCGCTCCCGACGGTACTCGCAAGCCCGTGAATCAGGTCGAGCTGCTGGCCGAAGGGCGCGCGGATGGTCAATTGGTGATCGAGGGCGAAGACGCCCGCGGCGCGGTCACGATGCGCGGGCATCGAGCGTCGTACGACCAGCCCAAGACGCAGTTCGTTCTCGAGGGCGACGGCAAGAGTCCGGCGGTGATCACGCACCAACAATACCCCGGGGCGCCGCCGTCGGACCAGACATTCCAGAAGCTCGTTTATTATCAAAACACCGGCGACGTGACCGTGCAGGGCGGCCAGTTGCAATGGAATGACCTCGATCAGGGAAGGAAGCCAGACCCGACTCAGAAGCGGTGAGCCATAGAGCCTCGGGCTTTGAACGGTATGTAATTGCTATCGTTCTCTTCAGGCCCAACGGGCCGGCGGTTATTAGTCAGGGGCGTCAGCCTCTGGTAGGTGATGAGCCGTCGATCGGTAGCCCTGTAAGGGCGATGGTGACAATACCGCCGCCCCGTTGGGGCTTGCCGTCGATTGATTGCTTATCACCAGGGGCTCGCGCCCTGGCTATTGACCATCGCCGCATTGCGGCTGAAGGCAATTGTAATTGCAGTTGGATAGGCTTCGGAGGCCGGGGCTGAATGGGCGCGAAATCTACGACGACCCGGCTCGCTCAGGAAGTGACTCGCAGCCGTTCGCTCTCCAGGCTCTCGAATATGAATCGCAGCGCCGGCTCGGCCATCCGCTCGTAGTACGTCCAGCTGTGCCCGCCGCCCATTACGTCGAAGTTACACTCGATCGGCACGCCCAGTGAGTACAGCTTCATCCGCAGCCGGTCGACCGAGTCAAACCAGCGGTAGTCTTCGGGATCGCATGAGAACCACTGCCGACGCGGCCAGTTGAGCGGGTTGATGTGCAAGAGGGCCGTGTCCTGCCGGGCCTGTTCCGCGTCGCGGTACATCAGCGGCAAGGTTTCATCTTCTTCGTCAAGCATGCGATTGTGGTAGTCGATCGCCGGCGCAATGGCCGCGACCACTGGAAAGATTGTGGGATGCTTGTAGGCCAACCGCAGCGCCCCCTGCCCGCCCATGCCCGTGCCCAAAAGGGCGATTCGCGGCGGCCGCACGTCCCAGGTCTCCGCCAGCCACGGCAGCATGCGCTGGAGCACGTGTTGCTCGGCTGTTATTTCGGGGTCAAACTCCGCGCAAATCCGGTCAGTCCACCAACTGCGCCGCGTCACAGGCGCGACGCACCGCAGCCCGTAGCGATCGAACTGGCGAGCGAACGTTGGATGGTCCGCCAGCTCGTCCAAATGCATGCCGTGCAGATACATCGCCGTGTATCCGTGCGGCGACGGCGCAGGCGGCTGGTAGACATGGCACGGATGACCGCCCACGTTCGTTACCGACCACACTCCGTCGCTATCGGACACAGAGGGACCCTCAGAGGATGACGAATCAAGAGTGCCCAGCCGCGGACAATGATTGTATCCACTTTCGTCATTGGTCATTGGTGAATTCGTCATTTGTCGCTGCCGCCTTGCCGCCTACAATGCACGCCGTGCCGTGCGGGAAGATTCCACCATGAGCCCTCCGACGCATATTCTCCATCTCACGAGCCGTCTCGACGGCTACGGCGGCAGTCGGATGCTGCGCTACTCGACGAAGCGCCAGGTCGAGCGCGGCGCCAAGGTGACGGTGGGGGCGCTCACGGCCGATCCGCTCATCGTCCATGAGTTGCAAACCGCCGGCGTCGACGTGCCTGCGCTACGTGGCCGCGGCCGCTGGGATCCCGTGGCCGTTTATAAACTTTGTAACCTGCCGGCGCGACTAAAGGTCGATCTCGTCCATGTATGGGACGCCCATGCGCTCGGGGTCATCGCGATTCCTGCCCGCAAATCTCATGGGTGGCGATGCATCACAACGCTGGAATCGGCTGACTTCGTGCCTAAGTGGTCAAATTGGATCGCCAGGCGGCTCAACAATTGGATCTCATATGTCGTTGCCGCAGATGAATCGACAGAGGCCTGGCTCGCCGCTCGTGGATGCAACGAAAAACGTCGGCGGTTAATCCCACCGGGCGTCCCCACGCCACCGCCGTCGACGCGGTCGCGGGCCGATGTGCTGGGCGAACTCTCACTCCCGCTGGAGGCGCCGCTGATCGCCGTGGCCGGGCCGCTCGTGCGATCCAAGCGCCTCGACGATACTATGTGGCACTTCGAGCTGGTGCGCGTGCTGCACCCGCAGGCTCGCTTGCTGATTGTCGGCGACGGCCCCGACCGCACGCGGCTTGAGCAATTCGCTCTCCAGGTGAGCGAGCCCGATTGCGTGCGATTTCTGGGATACCGCGATGATCTCTCCGAGTTGCTGACGCACGTCGACGTCTACTGGCAGCTCAACGCCAGCCCCGCGACGCCGTGGCGCTCTTGGAAGCCATGGCCGCCGGCGCCCCGGTCGTCGCCGCCGATGTGCCGGCGCATCGGGCCGTCATTGCTTCCAGGGGGATTGGCTGTCTCGTCCCGCACGGCGACCGCGCCGAAGTTACCCGGACGACCGATCAGTTGCTCAGCGATCTCGAGTCAGCAAAACGAGTGGGCCGCGCCGCCGCGATCAGCGCCGCCGCAAAGTGGAAGCTCGACAGGGCCCTCGATTCCTACGAGCGGCTCTACCATAGCTTGCTCATTCACGTCGGCGTCTGACCGCCGTCAAGCCGACGCCTCGGCCACCAATTTCCGCACGCGCGACACGCACGCCTCAATGGAGATCCGCGGCGGCATCCACCGCGATTCCGACCCAAACTGTGCCAAGCCGACGCTGCGACGCCGACGCTCCGCCGGCGTCCACAACAGCCGGATGGCCGCGCACTCGGCGGCGATTTGGCGAGGCGTCGGCAGGTAATCGGCGCGATTCAGTCGACTCATAAACTTCCGCGACTTCGAGCGTAAAAAGACAGCGTGGGCCAGAGCAATCAGCCGGGGCCGAGCCGCTCGACGGCGGCGTGACATCGAGGCGGGCTCTCAAGCTGGGCCCGGCCCCGGCAGGCGATTGCTCGTTGAGGCAAGTTTTAACCCCGCTTCATGGAGATTGCGTTCAGACCAGACGAAAAATCGGCGAAGTTTTCCGCCTTCCCTCACAGCTACCTGGGCATGTCGTAAGTTTGCTGACGGAGTGCGCAAGGCCACGGTTACGCTTTCCTCCCAAATCTCCTAAAATCATTGATTCGCTCGTCGCTGGTCCGCCACGGAGGAGGGTCTCGGATGAAAGACGTATTGGCAGTCGTCCTTGCCGGCGGCAAGGGATCGCGCCTGGAGCCCCTGACTCGCGACCGCGCCAAGCCGGCCGTGCCCTTTGGCGGCGTCTACCGCATCATCGACTTCACGCTTTCCAACTGCCTGAACAGCGGCATCCGCAAGATCCTGGTGCTCACGCAATACAAGGCGATGAGCCTGGCCCGCCACGTGACCAACGGGTGGCGCCATCTATTGTGCCGCGAGCTGGGCGAGTTCATCGACGTCGTGCCGCCCCAGCAGCGAATCGACGAGCAGTGGTATCAGGGCACCGCCGACGCCGTCTACCAGAATATCTACACGCTCGAGCAGGAGCGGCCGCGCGCACGTCGTGATTCTCGCCGGCGACCACATATACAAGATGGACTACGGCAAAATGGTGGCCTACCATCGCGAGACCAAGGCCGACCTCACCATCGCCGCCCTACGGGTCACCCGCGACGAAGCCAGCTCCTTCGGCGTCATGCAAATCGGCGACGACAAGCGGATCGTCGGCTTCGATGAAAAGCCCGCCGAACCCAAAGGCATTCCCGGCGACCCAGCGCATTGCCTGGCGTCGATGGGCATCTATGTGTTCAACGCGCCTTTTCTATTCGACCAGTTGTGCGCCGGACGCCACCCTTCCCGACAGCACGCACGACTTCGGCCGCAACATCATCCCTTCAATCATCAAGTCCCACCGCGTGATGGCGTTTCCGTTCCTCGACGAAAACAGCAAGTGCGACGCCTACTGGCGCGACGTCGGCACGCTCGACGCCTACTACGAGGCCAACATCGAGCTCACGGAAGTCGATCCGCTGTTGAATCTCTACGATTACCACTGGCCGGTGCGCACCGACCAGCCGAACCTGCCGCCGCCGAAATTCGTGTTCGACGAAGATTCCGGCCGCCGCGGCGAAGCCCACGACAGCATTGTGGCCTCGGGCACGATCGTCGCCGGCGGAAAGGTTACCCGCTCGGTCCTGGGCCCCAAGACTCGCATCGAGGAGCGGGCCGAGGTGACCGATTCGGTGCTGTTCGCCGGCGTCCACGTCGGCAAAGGGGCGATCATCCGCCGGGCAATTATCGACAAGAACGTCTTCATCCCCGACGGCGCCCAAGTCGGCGTCGACCTGGAAGCCGACCGCCGTCGCGGATTCGAAGTCACCGAAAAAGGCGTCGTCGTCATCCCGATGATCGAAGGCGGCGAAGTCGCTCTTCTCGCGGTGAGCGACCAGTTGATGCCAACGCAAGAATTCACTTGCGACATCCCGCTGCTTTCATAGCCGCGAAGCGGCGTCGGTAAATAGCCAGGGGCGCCAGCCCCTGGTATTGTGACTGCGCTGGAACGGAAGCCCCAACGGGGCGATGGTGCGCCCACCAACTTTCTTTTTCTTGAGGGGGCGTTTCTCATGCCGCAATCCTTCGCTTCGCTCCACATCCACATCGTCTTCAGCACCAAGCACCGCGAGCCTACGCTTGTGCCGGAAATCCGTCCGCGGCTCCATGAAGTGATCGGCGGCATCCTTCGCGAACATTCGTCGACCCTGATCGCCGCCGGCGGCACGGCCGATCACATTCATCTACTGGCATCGCTTGGTCGCACCATCTCGATATCCGACGCTCTGCGCTTCATCAAATCTAATTCATCAAATTGGATTCACAATCAAATCGCGCACATGGCGGATTTTCAATGGCAAGAAGGTTATGGCGCCTTCGCGGTGAGTTATTCAAACATCGACGCGGTAAAGGCATATCTGGCGAACCAGCAGCGTCATCATCAACAATTGTCGTTCCAGGATGAACTTCGCGAACTCTTGCGGCATCACGAGATCGAATGGGACGAGCGATACATTTGGGATTGAATCGACGGTCGCTGTGACCGCCGCCCCTTTGGGGCTTCCCAATTTACTTCGTCGCCTACCAGGGGCTGACGCCCCTGGCTATTGACCGGCGCCGCTTTGCGGCCGAGAAGTGAGACACTCGTTTTCCGCTGTCATGGCGAACTCGCCGGCTACTTTGCCGCCGCTTGCGGCTTTGTCGCCGTCTTCGCAGCGGGCAGGGCGATTAGCTCGAGCGAATCTACCAACGGCCGATCGGCGTCGGCGAACCGTTCCAACTGCGCCTGCTCCACCGTCACCGAAATCGTCGCCTCCGGCAGGTTTTCGCCCGAAATGCGATAGTACCGCCACTGCATAGGCACTTCGTCGACCGTGCCGTTGGCGAAGATGCCCAGGCACCGATGGCCGGCGGCGGTCTTCCACTCCTGGGCCGCCTCGACTTTTTGGAGCTTCTTGCCCAATGACTGGCTTACGTCGCGTTCGAATTCCGCAATCGTCTCGCCGCCGTCGGGTTTGCGCGGCGGCCGGGTCGTCACGTTGCAGTGGGCCAGCAAATCGCCGCCGTCGATCAGCCTTAACGACATGAGCTCGCGCTGCTCGGCGGTGGCGTACCACGACGAATCGTGTCGGAACCGATAGCCGCGCTGCGGGGCGTCGACGAGCAATTGCCGCAGCGCCGCTTCGGTCTGCGCCGCGGCTTTGGCGATCGTGGCTTCGTCGAACGTCGCCGGTTCGGTCTTCGCCAGTGGCTTGGCGACGATCGACAATTTCGCCACCACGTCGAGCCCCGGCGTCACCTCGCCCATCTTGCGGCGTTCCTTGATCGCCAGGTTCAGCTTGGTAATGCGACCTTCGTCCAGGTGATACAGGTAGGCGGCTCGCAGCTCCATTTCGGTCGCAGCGCCTTCCACGGTGCCGTGCACCGTGCCGCCCAGCCGAATCTGCACCTGCCGATTTTCCTCGCCGGTGGCGACGCTCCGCACGTCGCACACCGCCACGTGGTCCATGCCCAACAGTCGCCCGATCGTCGCCGCCTCGTGATCCCAGCCCTCGCCCTCCTTCAGTTCACGATTGGGCAACAATTCGTCGATCGCCAGCGTGTTGCCCACCACGTCGAGCAGGTCGAACTGATCCCGCGTCAGCGGCTGGTCCAATCCGGCCAGCGCGGCGCCCCGCTCGCCGAGCGCCGCGACCACCACCCGGCGATCCTCCGGAAGCTCCCGCTCGACGCCCTGCTGTTGAGTCTTGATCGTCGCCCGCGCCTCGCGATACCGCCGCAACGAGCGGACCGGCGCCGAGGCGTCGGCGGTTTCTGGGAGCAGTTGCTCCACGTAATTCAGTTTCGCCGCCACGCTCATCGGGAGCCGCGTCTGGGCTTCTTCCTTGCCCGGCACGATGAGCTCGCCGCCCACGTCCAGCATGACGGTCATATCCGCTCGGGCTTCCGGCTCAATCCGCGCGAACAGTGGATAACTCGTTGATGGACTCGGCTTCGGCTCGGCCGATCGCGCGGCGTTGCCAAAACCTAGGACCAAACAAGCGAACAGCGGCAAATAAATGCGCATGAGGATTTTCCGGCTCGATGAAGCCCCGTGAAGACAAGCCGCCCCTGCCGACCGCGCACACCGTCTCCGCGGCGGGTCGTGGATAGTACAAGCGGACCCTGATCCGCCCAATATCGCCCAATCGACCTCCTCGGAACCCGGATTTGGTGGACAATCCGCGGGCCTTGGAAACCGGCTCAAGACTTGCAGGTTGACTGTCCAGCGGTCGCCAGCGGCAAAAAGGATTCGAAAAATGCCCACCCGCTTGGAGGAGCTCCCAAGACATAAGTCATAATTTAATAAGGATTTATGGTGAATGATGGCCGATCTTTTCCGTCTCTGCGGCGCATTCACGCGAACTTTCTCTCGACCCAAATCCACTAATCTGCGTACAACCAGTAGCCGCGTTCGTCGCTAGCAGGCCCAAGATGACAGTCAAGTTCGGCCTCGCCTCGACGAAGAATAGCTAGCAAAACCAAGCACTCAATTCCCCAGACAGGAGACCTTTCAGACCGAGTAACCGCTGCCGTGGGCGAAGGAATCGCAGGGAACACCACGCGACGCGCCGTTGAGGGGAGGGGTCGAGAGAAGAGGTGGACCATGCACGTTGATTATCGCAATCCCTGGGTGCGCCAACTGCGCGACGATAACGCCGCCGCGACGCGCGAGCAGCTCCTGGCGCGCATCGACGCCGCCGAGCGGCTCATCGCCAGCGTCGACGTCGAGCAGCACTATCAGTCCGGCCAGGTTCTCGAACATCTCTCGAGCGAGGAAGAGCCGACTTTCACCGCAACCCGCAAGGTTCGCGGCCTCGACCTGGTTCACGATCTGCGACTGCTCGTCGAAGATTTGTCCGACGCCGCCGAACTCCCGGCCGACGCCATGGGCGAACAGGTCTTCACCGTCGAAGAGCTGGCCCGGCAATTCAATGTCTCGACCAAGACCATTTCGCGGTGGCGCGACCTTGGGCCTCGTGAGCCGTCGGCTCGTGTTCGACGGCCGCAAGCGCGTTGGCTTCCTGCGTTCGAGCGTCGACCGATTCGTCCGCAACAACGCCGAGCGCGTCGAGCGGGGCGCCCGGTTCAGCCAGCTCACCGACGAGCAGCGCGCCGAGTTTGTCGATCATGCCAAGGAACTGGCCGCCACGGGCGCCGCCCAGGCGGAGATCGCCCGCCGGCTCGCCGAGCGCTCGGGCCGCAGCGTCGAAACGATCCGCGCCGCGCTCCGGCAGCACGATGTCGAGAATCCGGAAGAGGCCATCTTCCCGGCTATCGGCGGTCCGCTCACCGACGTGCAGAAGCAAAATGTCTACCAGGCGTATCGCCGCGGCGCGTCGGTCGAAAAACTCTGCAGCGACTACAACCGCACCAAGACCACCATTTATCGGGTGATCAACGAAATCCGCGCCAGCGCATCATGGAGCTGCCGCTGGATTACATCGACAACCCGCGCTTCGCCGCAAGGGCGCCGACAACGCCATCCTCGGCCCCATGCCCGCCAGCGACGCTCCGGCCCGCAAGCCGCGGCGCCCCTCGGGCCTGCCGCCCTACCTGGCGAGCCTGTACGAGATGCCGCTGCTTGACGCGCGAGCAGGAGCAGCACCTGTTCCGCAAGTACAACTACTTCAAATTCAAGGCCGCGCAAGCTCCGCAAGGAGCTCGACGTCGAGCGGCCCAAGGCCACGCTCATGGACGAAATCGAGGAGCTGTACGAGGAAATCGTCGCCACCAAAAATCAGATCGCCCGCGCGAATCTGCGGTTGGTCGTGTCGATCGCCAAGCGGCACGTCACGCCGGATCAGAACTTCTTCGAGCTCGTGAGCGACGGCAACGTTTCGCTCTTGCGGGCCATCGAAAAGTTCGACTTCGCCCGCGGCAACAAGTTCAGCACCTACGCCTCGTGGGCGATCATGAAAAATTTTGCCCGCACGATTCCCGGCGAGTACCGCCAACGCGACCGCTTCCGCACGAGCTACGACGAACTGTTCGCGGCCACGCAAGGAACCGCGGGGCAATCCGATGGTGGACGAACGGGCCCAAAGCGATCGGCTGGAGAAAATTCAGCGGATTTTGCAGCGGCTCGACGAGCGCGAACAGCAGATCATCATCGGCCGCTTCGGCCTCGACCACAACCGCGAGCCGCTTACGCTCAAGGAAGTGGGCGCCGAGATGGGCGTGACCAAGGAACGCATCCGCCAGATCGAAGCCCGCGCCCTGAACAAGCTGCGCGAGGCCGCCAAAGAAGAAAAGATCGCGCTGGACCTGTAATCGGCTCCGCGCCAACCCAATTAGCCCCCGGTCAGTGACCGGGGGCTAACTAACGCTCAAGCCCCCGTCGGCCGCTGCGGAGCTCCAAACTCCGTGGCGGCTCTTTTTATGCGCCGGCATCAATCGGTTGGTTTGAGAAGTCTGCTAAAATGTCCGCCGCGATTATCACGCATTTTCGTTAGCGCCTCGTTGTCATGCCCAAACGCAAAAAACGCATCGTCGCGTCACTCATTGCCGCTGCATGCATCTTCGCCGCCAACCGCTTGCCGGCCGCATCCTCGCCGACCGACGACGCCTCGCTGCAGCCGTCGCCCTACTTCAACGAGCGCGTCGCCACGCTGACGGTTGATCCCGATGTGCGCATTCACGTCAACGCGCCCGCGGCCGATCCCGCCGACGCCGCGAAGCCCACGCGCGTCATCGTTTTCGCCCTACCCAACGGCAACACCCTCGAGCAGACGCTCGGGTGCAAGATGGTCGAGGGGCTCGATTGGCACTACGACATCCAGCACATCGCGGCTCAGGTTCGGCTGTTGCGGTCGATTACGCCCGACGAGCGGATCGTGCTGGTGTGTGCGGAGGCGAAAGGTCTGAGTTGGCCGAGCTGGCGGGCGAGCCACCAGGACGCCAACAAGCTGATCGCCGGCCTCGTGGACGACTGGCGCACGCGCTACGGCGGCCACGACGCGAAAGTCACGCTCACCGGTCACAGCGGCGGCGGCGGGTTCATGTTCAGCGTCGTCGAGGCCGGCGACAAGATTCCCGATTACATCGACCGCATCGCCTATCTGGACGCCAATTACAATTTCGACGCGGCGACCCACGAGGCCAAATTCGCCGACTGGCTGCGCGGCGATTCGGCGCGGCGGCTCGTGGTGATCTGTTACGACGACCGCAACATCATGCTGGACGGCAAGAAAGTCGTCGGCCCCACCGGGGGCACGTACCGCGCCACGGGTCGGATGATCGAGGCGCTGGGCGAGGATTTTCCACTCACCGAATCGACGACCGCGACGCCCCCGTTCATCGAACACATCGGCCTCGACGGCCGCATCCATTTTTATGCGCACCCCAACTCCGAGAACAAGATCCTGCACACGGTTCTGGTGGGCGAAATGAACGGCCTCGTTCACGCCCAAACGCTGGGCACGCCGCTGGAATCCAAATGGGGCGCGTTTGGCGGCCCACGGGCGTATGAAAAATGGATTCAGCCCGGGCCAGCGCCCTTCAAATTCCCCGCTCGGCCGAACGACGCTCTCTCTGGCAGCGCCTTTGCCGAGAAAATCAAATCCCTGGATCGCGACGCGCGTGAAGCGGCGATTCTCGACGAGGTCGCCCGCGGAAACATTCCCGATTTCGAGCGACAATTCATCGCCGTCCCCATCGAGGGGAAGTCATCGCTGGGATCGCCAATCCGCGGCACGATCGAAGTCATGCCGGATTGCCTCGCCGTCGGCAACGACGCCGATTTTCTCCGCATTCCTATGCGGCCCGAGACGGCCCAGAAAATCGCCGATCTCTTCGGTTGCGTCCTGCCCACGCGCAAAATGGTCGACGCCATGGACGCCGCAGCTACCGTGCGGCTGGAGCCCCAGCCGCTCACCGAAGACCGCGAATCGATCGCCGCCTTCGTGCTGGAAAATCAGAAGATCGAGCAGGAGCGCGCCGGCAAGCCTCTCGGCGGTTTAGTGGCCGGGGCCAAGAAGGATATTGTGGTCTCGAACAAAATCTACGAGCGGCCTGATCGTCTCGTGATTTATGGCTGGCGACAGCTCAACGGCGAACCGATTCAGCCGCTTACCAATGTGCACGTCAACTGGTACGTCGACTACAGCCACGGCGTGCGCCTGGTGCGCGCCACCGTGCTGGTGGGCGATTTCCGCACGCCGATCGAACACATTCTCGTCGATTCTTACCGCTGCGGATTGCTCAGCGACGAAGGCGTCATCAATCCGCCTAGATATCCGCTTCCGTGAATTAGAGCGCCTAACGGATTGAACCGCCAAAGACGCCTAAGGAATAAGACAATGCAACCACAAAGGCACAAAGGACACAAAGTAAGACGAAGAAACTCCTAATCGCTCATGAACGCTCATGGACGCCAATAAATCCAATCCCTTTCTCACTAGCGTTTGTCACCACCGATCAGTGGTTTAACGCCCCGCATTTCTCTTTGTCCTTCCTTCGTGCCTTTGTGCCTTGGTGGTTAATCCCCTCTTCTTGGCATCTTGGCGTCCTTGGCGGTTCGATTCATTGTGTTAGGCGCTCTTTTTCCTTTCCCGTCTCGCAGGCCCTCTTCAACGGCGCCAGAATTCCATCGCCCCGCGGCTCGCCGAAGCGGGTGATGCACCACATCATGGCCCGTATCCACACGGGCATTCCGGCGCCGGCGAAGTCCACCGTCTGCTCCACGCGGGTTCCCGCGCCCTCGCCGCGGGGCAGCAATTGGTATGTTTCGTCGACGTACCCCGCGCGCTCGCCGACGGGAAGATGATGCCGCAAGACGAGCGTCGTCCACGGCTGGCAGCACAGCACCTCCGTGGTCGCCTCCTGAGGGCGTCCGCTTTTCTCCCGCATGACGTAGGTCGTGCCAAAACGCTCGCCGACGTGCACCGGTCCGACGCCCGAGCGTCGCACCTCCGTTAGTTTGGCATGCCAATCCGCCATGCGCTGGGGATCAGCCAAGAACGGCCACACGTCCTCCGGGCGAGCCGCGACGTCGATCGATTCGTAAATCTTCATGGCGCTTCCCTGCTCTCGAGGCCGCTGGCGCTGGCTCCTTCGATTCAATCAAAGCTACAATGTAAACCAGCGCACGCCTGACCGCGAAGAGCGACTCGCGGCAACGATGCGAACTGCCATTGCCCGCGCCGGCAAAATCAAACATGAGTGAAGCGCCCAACGGCCCCGCGCCCGCGTATTCGCTCTCTCAATTGACCGCCTATGTCTTAAGACTTGGGGCGCTCGGATTCGGCGGGCCGGTCGCGCTCGTGGGCTATATGCACCGCGACCTCGTGGAGCGCCGCGGCTGGATCTCCGAGGCTGAGTACAAGGAAGGCCTGACCGTGGCCCAGCTCATGCCGGGCCCCTTGGCGGCCCAGTTGGCCATCTACTTGGGCTACGTCCGCTACGGCGTACTCGGCGCTACGCTGGTGGGCGTGGGCTTTGTGCTGCCTTCGTTTCTCATGGTGCTGGCCATCGGCTGGGCGTACCGTCTGTACGGCGGACTTCCGTGGGTGCAGGCGGTGTTTTACGGCATTGGTCCCAGCGTCATCGCGATCATCCTGCTGAGCGCCTACAAACTCACGCGCAAGACCGTTGGCAAGGATGCACTGCTGGCAGCAATCTTCGTGGTAAGCCTGGCCGTGACGGTCGCCCTCGAGTCCGAAATCGTTTGGTTATTCCTGGGGTGCGGCGCCGTGGCGTGGCTGGCAAGAAAGCCGCCGACGCCAAGCTCCGGCGAAACGGCGGCCGGCGGCGGCGCCCGACCAATGGCGGCCTTTGCGCCGCTGATCGCTGTAGGCTCCCTACCCGCCGCCACGGCCGTATCCGTGAGCTTGGCGCGCATTTTTGTGTTCTTCGCCAAAGCCGGAACCTTTGTCTTCGGCAGCGGCCTGGCCATCGTGCCATTTCTGTACGGCGGGATCGTCAAGGAGTACGGCTGGCTCAATGAACAGCAGTTTCTCGACGCCGTCGCCGTAGCCATGATCACGCCGGGACCGGTGGTCATCACCGTAGCTTTTATCGGATATCTGGTCGCCGGGTTGGCGGGGGCATGTGTCGCCGCGGGCGCCACGTTTCTTCCCTGTTACTTGTTGACGATTATCCCGGCGCCCTATTTCAGAAAGCACGGCAAGCGACCCGGCATCGTCGCCTTCATCGACGGCGTGACCGCCGCGGCCATTGGAGCCATCGCCGGCGCGGTCGTCGTGCTGGGCCGCCGCACCCTCTTTGTCAATGGAACGACGCCCGATGTCGTCAAGGTGGCGATCTTTGCCGCGACATGGGCCTTGATGCTGCGCTTTCGCAGATTGCCCGAGCCGTTAATCATACTTGGCGCCGCGATCGTGGGGTTGATCCTGTACCCAATCGCACGGCATTAGTTGCTTCGGCCAACCCGCACGCCGTTCCGACAGCGCATTTGCGCATTGTCTTCTGCGCACTGGCGCTAGCGCCGGCCGCCCCAGAGCTCTCGGCTCCCACTACAATAAAAGAGGTTCATCCGACTGATGCGTGCGCCGGCTTGAAAAAGTGCGGACATGCTGTTCCTGTCTGGAGTTGTGAAAACGGCTTCAGACGGAGGGAGACAGCATGTCCACGAGTTTGTTGTACCACGGGTTTGGGATTCGCGGCTATCGGTACGAGCGGACGGAATACGTTGGAGGCGGAGTGGTGTTTCGGTTGACGCAACCACGGGAGACGTGCCGGTGTGCGGCCTGCGGTTCGGCGGAAGTGACGTTGCGCGGCCATGTCGAGCGACGGTTTCGCGGCCTGCCCATCGGTCGCAAGGGGGTGACGCTCGTGCTGCCGATTCCCCGCGTCGAGTGCCAAATCTGTCAAGCCGTACGGCAAGTCCCGGTGGGCTTCGCCAAGCCGCGGCGAACGTACACCAAGTCGTTTGCCCGCTATGCCTTGGAACTGTCGCGACTGATGACGATCAAGGACGCCGCGGCGCACCTGGGAGTCAGTTGGGACGTGATCAAGGAGATTCAGAAGGAGGATTTGCAGCGGCGATTCGGCAAGCCGAAGCTTAAGCACTTGCGGCAGATCGCCATCGATGAAATCTCCGTTGGCACGGGACATCGTTACGTGACGGTAGTTCTGGACCTGGAGAGCGGGGCCGTGGTTCACGTCGGCGACGGCAAGGGGGGCGACGCGCTGGCGGCGTTTTGGAAGCGGCTGCGCTGTTCGGGGGCCCGGGTCGAGGCCGTGGCCACCGACATGTCGCCGGCTTACATCGACGCCGTCACGACCCACTTGCCCCAGGCCGCGCTGGTGTTCGACCGGTTTCATGTGATGAAGCTCTTTAACGACAAACTCTCGGACCTGCGCCGGGACCTCTACCGCGAAGCCACCGACGGGCTCCACAAGGAAGTCCTCAAGGGAACGCGTTGGCTGCTGTTGAAACGACCGGAGAATCTCGACCTCCAACGAAATGAACCGGCCCGTCTGGAAGAGGCCCTGCGGCTCAATCAGCCCTTGGCGACCGCCTACTATCTCAAGGAGCAACTCGCGGAAGTTTGGGAACAAGAGGATGCCACGGAGGCCCGTCTCTTCCTGCTGGACTGGATCGCCCAGGCCGAGACCAGCGGCGTTCGCATGCTCCACAAGTTCGCTCACACGCTTCGCGCCCACGCCTGGGGCATCCTGGCCTGGTATGACTACTCGATCTCCACCGGTCCTCTCGAAGGGACCAACAACAAAATCAAAACCATGAAACGCCAAGCCTACGGCTTCCGCGATCCAGAATTCCTCAAACTCAAAATCTATGCCATCCATGAATCCAAGTACGCTTTAGTCGGATGAACCATAAAAGATGACTTCCGCCGCCAGCCGCCGCCATCGAAGCCCGCGCCGAAACTTCAAAAGAGCGAACGCCGTATGTCTCGCCATCGATACGCCGCACGGTTATGCATCGCAGGCGCCCACGCTCTGACCCTGGGCCTCCTCGGGACTGCGCGGGCGGCCGTCACGCTCGACGCCAACTTCGACGAAGGCTCCCTGAAGAGTTACAGCGTCGCCGGCAGCACCGTCAATCTCGTCGGCCGCGACAGCTACGCGTTTGGTAATCACGAGGTCGGCGACAACCACTGGCGTTGGCTTTACTTCAAAGCCACGGGCGTTCAGGGCGAGAACCTCACCTTCTCGATCACGGGCGAATTCGGCGGCGACGGCACCGACTATCCGCCCACGCCCGCCAACCACGAGCTCAAAGATCACGAGATGGTCTACTCCTACGACAACGAGAATTGGAATTTCTTCCCGCACGCCAACAACCAATTGCTGAATATCGGCAATCCCGACACCAACGGCGCCAACGACATTTTCAAATTCGGGCTTGGCCAGGCGTTCGCCCAAGACACGGTGTACGTCGCTTATGCGCTGCCGTACCAATACTCGCGCACCGTCGCCCACACGCAGACGGTCCTCGCGTCGCCGTGGGGAGCGCCGACCGTCTCGGGCGACGCTAACGGCGTGATCGGTCAGTCGCCGGCGGGAATCGATGAAATTGGCCGGTCGATTCCCGCGCTCGATCTGTTCGCCTATCGCATCACCAACCCGGCCACCGACTCGGCGTCGCCCAAGCGCAAGGTGATGATCGCCACCGGCCAGCACTGCGGCGAAACACTCGGTATTTACACCTACGAAGGCCTCGTCAACTGGCTCATCTCCGACGATCCGCGCGCCGCCGCCCTCCGCGACAAGGTCGAAGTCTTCGGCTATCCCACGCTGAACGCATCGGGACGTTACGCCGGACTGAGCCGCGCCATGCTGCAATGGCAGAATACGGATTCAAACGGCTACTGGTACCCGGAGGCGGTCGGCGGCAGCGACTATGTGTCGCCCGATCGCGCGGAACAGCGCCTCAATGGCGAAGCGATGCGAGCGGATAAGGCTTCAACGCCGGGCAGCGTCGTCGACTTGTTTCTCGATTTGCACTCGTCCGTGCCCGACTACAACATCGTCGGGCCCAATGGACAGGGCGGCACATTGAATCCCGGCGACGGCCTGTATCGCGACGATTGGGGATACATCACCAACGGGCACGAAAACGACCCCTGGTGGCTTGCGCTGCGAGCGTTACAACCAAACCTGCTCGAACTGGGGTCTAGCACGTCCGGCAAAACGCTTCCCGCGTTTGCCCGGACCTTTCTCAATGCGCAAATGTCGGTGACGCTCGAAAACCAGTTCGCCATTAGCCGGCCGGTTTCGTTCTACCAAAACTATGGCAGCAACATCGGCCTGGCGATGTACGAGGCCTATGTTCAAGTCGCCAACCCACTGTCGGGGGACTTCGACGAGGACGGCGACGTCGACGCCGGCGACCTGGCCGCCTGGCAATTGGGCGCCGGCATGACCACCGACGCCGAACACTGGCAAGGGGACGCCGACGCCGATGGCGACGTCGACGGCGACGACTTCCTCGTCTGGCAGCAGCAGCTCGGCAGCCCTCCGCTGGCGCAATCCGTGCCGGAGCCCGCCGCCGCTGCCCTATTCGCTTGCGGCTTAGCCGCCATCATCTGGTCAACCGATGGCAGCCGGTCGCTTAGCCGCCGCTAGCGATTCTTGCACCAGCTTTCCATCCACCGCGCCGTCGGGTTTTGGCTCGGCGGCGCCGCTTCGATGACCTTGGCGATTTCCTCGGCGCTCATGCCGCGGTCGAGCATCTCTTGCTTGAGTTCGCGCTCGATTCGCCGCCGATCGCAGCCTTCAATCATCGAGTGCAACATGCCCGCCACGGAAATGATGATCGCCGTCCCGCAGCCGATGGCGGTCAGGATGATGACAAAGCTTTTGTCGGCGTCCAAACCGAACAGGCCGTCCGAGCCCAGCGTCACGAAATGCATCGCGTCGATACTCCTCGAATCGCGTCGCCGACGGTTATTCGTGCGCCCCGGCGTGGACCCGCCGTGATTGCGCCTTCGCCGACTTGTCGTATGAAGAACCGCTGCTAGCCTGCACGACGCGCTCAATCTCCTCGACGCCCATGCCGCGATCCAGCAATTCCCGTTTTAAATCCAGCTCTTGTCGATGGCAGGCGTACCGGCGAATTTGCTTGGCGACGGTGTTGACGATGCCCGCCAACGAAAAAAACAAACACACCAGCACGATCATGCCGAAGGGCGCCGGCATTTTGATGATGTTGGTAAAGAACTCGCTCATGGCTCACTCCCGGCCCTCGGCTCGATTCGGCCCTGCAGTTCGCGGCGACGACGCCTTAATTGCCATGTTAGGCGACGCGGCCCCTCACTGCCTACTTCGCCGTCGCGGCGTGCATCTTGCCCGCGGCGGGTTGCTCTGGCTTCCTTTTAGATCACGCGCCCGTTTTGTATTGTTTTGGGGGACTCTGGTCTCTCTAGCGGCAACGTGTCGCTTCCACCAGAATACCGACACCCCACTGTCTACCCGGCCGATTTGACCGGCCCAAAGGCTTTCCTGACTGCCTAATTCTTGGGCGGAACTTGCCCGCCGACGATTGACGCCAGCACCTAAGCCGTTTACTGTAAACGTGTTGGCTCGTTTTCATGCTTTGCCAGCACAGTGTCGAATGGGCGGTCGGTACAGTGCTGGTCCCGCCGGGCTGTGGCCAACTTTTTCATCCGTAGCGTCTGTCAAAGGCTCGCCGCAAGGCGCCTGGGTCGTGTCCACTCTTGATGCTGCGCACTGCGCAGCCGCATTCACTTGGCCACACAGCAATCCAAACCCTGGGGCGGCGTTTTCGAGGGGGACGCCGACCCCCGCGTCGAGCGGTTTACCGAAAGCGTCAGCTTCGACCGCCGGCTGTACGCCCACGACATCCGCGGCTCGATCGCCCACGCCCGCATGCTGGCCCACGTCGGCGTGCTCACTGCCGACGAAGCCGACCAAATCGCCGCCGGCCTGGAAGCCATCGGCCAGGAGATCGCCGCCGGCCAGTTCGTCTTCCGCCAGGAGCTGGAAGACATCCACATGCACATCGAGCGGGCCCTGATCGACCGGCTCGGCGACGTCGGCCGCAAGCTGCACACGGGCCGCAGCCGCAACGACCAGGTTTCGACCGACCTGCGGCTGTGGGTCCGCGACGCGATCGACCGCATCGACGGCCTGCTCGCTCGACCTGCAGCGGGCGTTCGTCGGCCGCTGCGAGCGCGACGCCGGCGTCATTCTGCCCGGCTACACGCACCTGCAGCGGGCCCAGCCGGTGCTCGCCGCGCACTACTGGCTGGCCTATTGCGAAAAGTTCCAGCGCGACCGCGATCGGTTGGCCGACTGCCGCCGCCGCACCAATCAGCTTCCGCTGGGCACGGCGGCCCTGGCCGGCACCGCCTCCCGATCGACCGCGCCACGTCGCCCAAGCGCTGGGCTTCGAGGGCGTCGTCGCCAACAGCCTCGACGCGTCGAGCGACCGCGACTTCGCCCTCGAGTTCGCCTTCGCCCTGGCGATGATCGCCGAGCACCTGAGCACCTGGGCCGAGGAGTGGATTCTGTGGTCCACCGTCGAATTCAGCTTCCTGAAGCTGCCGCAGGCGTTCTGCACCGGCTCGTCGATCATGCCGCAGAAGATCAACCCCGACGTGCTGGAGCTGATCCGCGGCAAGACCGCCCGCGTCGATCGGCAACCTGCAGGCGCTGCTGGTGCTGGTGAAGGGCCTGCCGCTGGCCTACAACCGCGACCTGCAGGAGGACAAGGAGCGCGTGTTCGACTCGTTCGACACGGTCGAGGGCTGCCTCGAACTGGCGGCGGCCGTCGTCGCCGGCGCCGAGCTGAACCGCGAGGCGATCGCCGACCGGCTCGACCGCGGCTACCTCGACGCCACGACGCTCATGGAGTGGCTGATCGCCCGCGGCGTGCCGCAGCGCACCGCCCACGAAGCGATCGGCCGGCTGGTCGCCGTCGCCATGAAACGCGGCGTGCCGCTGGCCAAGCTCGATCTCGCGGATTTTCAAGCCATCGACCCCAAACTCGACGCCAGCGTGTACGAAGTGCTCGGCGCCGAAAAAGCCATCGCCGCGTTCGTCAGCGAAGGCTCGACAGCGCCCCGGCGAAGTCGCCAAACAAATCGCCGCCTGGAAACAACGCCTTAAAGTACAAGCTTGACAACTAGCCGGAGGGCCACGCCCTCCGGGACCCGGACGGCGTGGCCGTCCGGCTAGACCCGACGCTCACTCGAAAGTAGCACAACTCGCACCATTGATTGTCGCCATGCATCTACGACTTTCTTTCCTGACGCTTGTCTTCGCAACTGTCCCGATTGCCGCGCCTCCGGGCCCAACCGGCGACGCCGCCCCAAACACCGCCCGCCGAATCCGCGCCAGCGGCCGACGCGGCGCCCATCGTCGAACCAGACACGCTTGCCGACTACGCCCGCCGAGAGCCGGCCGTCGCCGCCGCGCTGGAGCTGCCGCGCGACACGCCGGCCCAGCAGCTCAAGGCTGTGTTGGTGCTCATCGACCTGGGCCGCCCCGAAGCCGCCGCGCTCATCCTGCCCGATCTGCTCAAAACCAAGTTCGATCCAGAGACCGGCGCCGCGCTGGTCCGCCAGTTCGGGCCGGCGCGCTTCATGGAATTGATCCGGCTCGACCACGTCGGCGAAGGCGCCGCCGCGGGCGCCAATCCGCTGGCCGGCGTCGGCAAGTTTGGCCAAGCCTGTCTCGACGCGGCCGCCGCCCAGGCCAACGATCCCCAGCGACTGGCCACGTTGATTGCTCAGCTCCAAGCGCCAAAGAAGACGACCGCTACGCGGCGCGCGTCGACCTCCGCGCCAGGGGCAATCGCGCCGTCGCCGCGTGCTTCGCCGCGCTCGCCGCCGCGAAGACTGAAGACGACCGCGCCAACCTGATGGCGGCGCTGGCCGAGATGCGACCGCTGGTCGACGAGCCCACGTTCGCCGTGTTGGCCGACGCTCGCGGCCAGCTTCGCCGCGACGCCGTCGAACTGGCCGGCCACATAAAGCTCAGCGCCGCCGTGCCATGGCTGTCGGCCTTGGCGTACTCCAAAGACTCCGCGGTTGCTGCGGCCGCCCAAGCCGCTCTCGCCAGTCTCGAGATTTCCCCGCCGTCGCCAGCCGAAGCTCAGATGCTCATCCGCCGCCGTTTGACCGATCTTGAGGCTCCTACGCTGCCTGCGCTTATCGAGCTCAAGGAGACGTGGTGGTCGTGGGACGCAAAAACCAGCGAACTTACTTCCGCGGAATTCTCGCCCAGCGAGCTGCGAACGCTCGCCGCGGCGCGACTTTCGCGAGCGCGCTGGTCGAAGCCGGCGGCTCGCCGACCGCCGCCGATCGACGATTGATCGCTGTCCGGGCAGCGGAAGAAGCGGCGCTCCTCAAGCGCGACCCGCCCGCCGAGCTGCAGGCGATCCTGACCGCCATGTCGCCCGCCGATCTGAGCACCGCGCTGGCCGACGCCGTGGCCGAAAACCATTTTGCCGCCGCCACGCTCTTCGTCGCCGAGCTCGGCCGGCACGGCGATCCGTCGATCTTGGTCACCACTGGCGGCCTGCCCTCGCCGTTGGCCGCCGCGCTAGCCAGTCCGGTGCGCTCGCTGCGCTTCGCCGCACTGACTGCCGTCATGCACTTGTCGCCTTCACAGCAGTTCCCAGGCTCCAGCGGCGTGGTCGACGCCCTGTGGTATTTCGCGGCCGGCGCCGGCGACCCCGTCGCCGTTGCCGCGGCCCCTGTCTTTACCCGCGCCAGCGACTGGGCCGGACAGCTCCGTGGCCTGGGCTACGAAGCGACGCCCGCCGCCACCGGCCGCGAAGCGCTTGTCGCCGCCGTCGATCGCGGCAGCGTCCCGCGCCTGGCGCTCGTCGTGTTGGACAGCGACATCGGCCAGCCCCTCCTGGGTGAAGTGCTGTACCAGCTACGCTCGAACGAGCACACGGCGCACGTTCCAATCCTGATCTGCACCAGCGCCACCGCATTTGGACGAAGCGCAGCGGCGCTCGCAAGCCGATCCGCTCACCGTGGTCGCCCCCCGCCCCCGCAGCAACGCCGCGATGAAGGAACTGGTCGACCGGGCCATCGCCGTGAACCCCGAACCGCTCCCATCCGCGGAACAACGCACTGCGCAAGCCGCCCAGGCCCTGGGTTGGATCGCCAAACTGCTTGCCCAGCGGCACCCCTACGACGAGCTCCGTCGCGACGCCGCGTTGGTGAGCCGCTCACTCTACGTTCCCGAGCTGTCGGAGCCGTCGATGGCGGTGCTCGCCGCCCTGGGTACGGGCGACAGCCAGGCGCTCTTGGCCGACTACGCCAGCTCACGCACGCTGCCAATCGACGGCCGACGCCGCGCGGCAGAAGGCTTTGCCGCCAGCCTGCGAGAGTTTGGCAAACAACTGACCAGCCAACAAATCCTCGAACAGTACAACCGCTACAACGCCAGCGAAGGCGCCGACGCCGACACGCAACAAATCCTCAGCCAAATCCTCGATGCGATCGAAACGAAATGACCCTCATTTGGCCCCCGGTCACTGACCGGGGCTAACTGCGAATCTCCACGCCGCATGCCCGCTCCCCGCCCCCTGTCGACCGACGACCTCGCCGACGCCCTCCCCGGCGTCATCGGCGCCAGCCCCGCGATGGCCGAGGTGTACCGCACCACGCGGCAGGTGGCCCGCTCCAGCGCGTCGGTGCTGCTCTTGGGCGAAACCGGAACGGGCAAGGAGCTGATCGCCCACGCCGTCCACAGCTTGAGCCAGCGCCGCGACCGCCCGTTCGTCCGCGTCAACTGCGGGGCCCTCAGCGAGAGCCTGCTGGAGAGCGAGCTGTTCGGTCACGTGCGCGGCGCCTTCACCGGCGCCATCGACAACCGCACCGGCCGCTTCGAGGCCGCCCACCAGGGCACGATCTTTCTCGACGAAATCAACTCCACCACGCTCCACCTTCAGGTCAAGCTGCTCCGCGTGCTGCAGGAGCGCGAGTTCGAGCGCGTGGGCGACACGCGCACCATCCGCGTCGACACGCGCATCATCGCCGCCTCGAACCGCGACCTCCTGGAGCTCGCCCTGGCCGGCGCCTTCCGCGAGGATCTGTTCTACCGGCTCAATGTCGTGCCGATTTACCTGCCGCCGCTGCGCGAGCGCGCCGACGACATTCCCGCGCTGGTGACCCATTTTCTCAACTTCTACAATGAGAAAAACGACCGCTACGTGGCCCACATCGAGCCCAAAGCGCTCGAGGCCCTCGGCCGCTACGCTTGGCCGGGCAACGTGCGGGAGCTGCAAAACTACATCGAGCGCGCCGTGGTGATGTCGCCGGGCGACGAGCTCACCTTCGACCTGTTGCCCGAAGCGGTTCGCACCGGCCGCCAGCCCAAGAGCCTCGGCCCGCGCACGATGAGCTTTGAGGAATTGACCGAGGAGCTGGTCGTCCAGGGCCTCAACGGCGCGGGCGACGACGCCAGCGACCTGCACGGCCGGATCGTCAACCGCGTCGAGCGCGAGGTCCTCGCGCAGGTGATGCAACTGTGCGGCAGCGTACAGATCAAAGCCGCCGCCCGCCTGGGCATCAATCGCAACACGCTCCACAAAAAACTCAAAGAATACGGCCTGGGCGGCGACGACGACGGCGAGTAAGAGATTCTCCTCCTGCCCCCTCCCCTCGGCGGGGAGGGCTGGGGAGGGGGGACCGGCGGAGTTGTGGATGATCCATCGCTACGCAAGCACCCCTCCCTAACCCTCCCAGTCTAAGGGGAGGGGACCGGAGGAATCAGGCGGACGTACCATGGACTCCGGCGTCAACATGATGTGCTTCACGGCCAGCTACGCCGTAGCGCTGGCGCTGGAGCTCTTTGGACTGTGGACCCGCCCGCGGTGGCGCCGGCTGCTCGTGGTCGTCGCCGCGGGGGCTGGCATTGTCGCCCACACCTGGTATCTCGGCCGCCGCGCGGGCCTGGCCCCTTGGGCGCCGCTGTCCAGCCAGCACGACTGGTATCTCGCCGCCGCGTGGATGTTGGCAGTCATCTACGTGGCGGTCGTGCTCTACTATCCGCGGGCGTCGATGGGCGTCTTCCTGCTCCCGGTCACGCTCGGCCTGATCGCCGCCGCGCGTTGGGCTTCGACCGAACCGCTGGCGTCGTTCGCCGCCCCGCGCTTTTGGGGTCGCGTGCACGGCGTGTTTCTCATGCTCGGCGCGGTCGCCGTCCTGTTGGGCTTCGTCGCCGGGCTGATGTACCTGCTGCAAAGCTGCTTGGCTCAAACACAAATCCCCAGCCAGCGACCGCTTCCGCCTTCCCAGCCTCGAATGGTTGGAGCGCGTCAACAGCCGCTCGCTCGGCGCCGCCGCGGTGTTGGTCGCCGTCGGCTTCTTCACCGGCATCCTCACCCGCACGGCCCAGACCGACTCCGGCGGCGTCCCCTGGACCGACCCCGTGGTCATTAGCCTCAGCGGCATGTTCTCCTGGCTCGTGGCCGCCGAAGCCTTCCGCCTCGCCTACCCCGCCGCGCGCCGCGGCCGCAAAGTCGCCTATCTCACCCTCGCTGGCTTCGTGTTTTTGCTGCTCACCCTCGCCGCCTTCACCCAGCACGATCACATGAGCGGCCAGGAGCGAGGAGCGAGCGGTGAGACAATCCACAATCCAAAATCCAAAATCCAAAATCTTGAGTCCTCCGACTCGCCTCTCGCCCCGCGCCCGCGCCCACCGGAGGCGCACCATGAATCTCCGCATGGTCGCCTGTACCCACCGCGCCATGAGCCTCGACTTGCGCGAGCGGCTCGCCTTTACCAGCGACCAGGTCGACCACGCACTCGCCAGTTGGCGCCAGCGCTTCGGCGCCGCCGAGCTCGTGCTGCTGTCCACCTGCAACCGCGTCGAGCTCTACGCCGCCGGCGCGGATCGGTCGACGCCCCATCCGCCGATGAGCTGATCGACGCCCTGCTCAGCTATCACGGCGTCTCGCACCAGCGCGTCCACGGCCAGGTCGAGACGCTGGCTGGCCGCGACGCCGTCGCTCATCTCTACCGCGTCGCCGCCAGCCTCGACAGCATGGTTCTCGGCGAGCCTCAAATCCTCGCCCAGGTCAAGCAAGCCTACCAGCGCGCCGCCGATCTCGAGTCCGCCGGTCCGGTGCTCCACGATCTCTTCCAATCCGCCCTGCGCGCCGCCCGTCGCGTGCACAACGAAACGACGCTGCACCAGCACCGCGTCAGCATTCCCAGCATCGCCATCGCCGACTTTGCCAGTCGCGTGTTTGAGCGATTCGACGACAAGCACGTGCTGGTGATCGGCGCCGGCAAGATGGCCGACGAAACTCTCCGTTACCTTCGCGACGCGGGGGCCACGCGCATCCACGTCGTCAATCGCAGCCCCGAGCACGGCAACCAGCTCGCCCAGTCATGGTCGGGCGTCGTCGTGCCCTGGGACCAATTGTGGGACCAACTCGCCGCCGCCGACCTGGTGGTCAGCGCCACCGCCGCCGGCCAGCCGGTGGTCACCGCCGCGGCATTCAACCAGCAGGTCGTCCCCCGCCGTCAGCAGCGACCGCTATTTATCCTCGATCTGGCCGTACCCCGCGATTTCGAGCCCGCCGTCGGCGACGCCCTCGGCGTGTATCTCTACTCGCTCGACGACCTGGAGCACGCCTGCGAGCTGAATCGCCAGTCTCGCGCCGAGGAACTTCCCGCCGCCGAGCGCATCGTTCTGGCCGAGACCGATCGCTTCATGGCCGAGGCCCACCGCCGCGCGGCCGCCCCGGTGATCAGCGGCCTGCGCCGCAATCTGGAAGAGCCCAAGCAGTCGGAGCTAGAGCGGCTCTTCAACAAGCTGCCCGAACTCGACCGAGCGCGAACGGGCCGAGATCACTCAGTTCGCGGACCGCCTGGTCAACAAGATGCTCCACCCGCCGCTGGAGTCCCTGCGCGACGCCGCCGAAAACGGCCCGCCCCATGGCCTGCTAGATGCGCTGAAGCGACTGTTCCGGCTTGAGGACTGAATGGATGGGATAACAGGATGCGAGGATTAACAGGAGTGTAAGAAAGGATTTGGCAGCTGCACTAAAGGATCAACCCGCCTGTGATCCTGTAAATCCTGCCTATCCTGTTATCCTGTCGGTTCCGTTCCGCACTCGCCGGGCCATGGGCTGTTAGTCCCAGTCGTCCTCTTCTTCGACCTCGGCTTCTTCCAGGTCGTCGTCTTCGTATTCGTACTCGTCATCCTCTTCGTCCTCGTCATCTTCGTCGTCGTCGTCATCTTCATCGTCGTCTTCGTCGTCGACTTCTTCCCACTCGTCTTCCTCTTCCCCGAGCTCGTCGTCCACATCGGGCTCGTCGTCTAATTCCGATTCATCGTCGTCCAGGTCGTCGTCGCCTTCGTCCTCGTATTCGTATTCGAAGTCGTCGTCGCCGTCCTCGTCGTCGTCCGCGTCGTCATCGTCCTCGTCCTCGTCGTCGTCTTCATACTCGAAGTCGTCGTCGTCCTCGTCCGCCATCACCAAGGGCAACGACTCGATCAGCAGGGCAAATTCGTCGTCGCCCGACGCGGCGGCGAACTCGTTATCGGGATTCTTCTGATGAGACCGCACGATTGAAGCTCCTAAACCAACTCTGACCTGTTCAACGCGCCCCACGCCAAAATCTTAACGCTCGCCCATTTCACCTAACGAAGGATCTAACCACGACGACACGACGGGCACGACGTAGGAAAAACGGAACTGACAGGATAACAGGATCGGCAGGATTTACAGGATCGGAACTGAAGATGACTTAACCGATAGCCGCCTACCGCGGCTCTTCTCACATCCTGTTAATCCGGCTCATCCTGTTATCCTGTCAATTCAGCGACAAGCGCGTCTCTTCGTCGTGTCCGTCGTGGTTGCATTTCTGCTCGACATTATGCCGCCGAGCGCGACTCCGCGTTACGAATTTGATCCACTGGCGGCAATTGTTCCAAGCGGCGCAGGCCAAAAACTTGCAAAAACTTTCGTGTGGTGCCGTACAGAAACGGCCGACCCAACTCCTCGCTGCGTCCGACGATACGCAATAACCCCCGTTCCATCAACAGGCGCAGGATTTCCCCGCACTGGACGCCCCGGATAGCCTCGATTTCCGCCCGCGTCGCCGGCTGCCGGTAGGCCGCAACCGAAAGGGTCTCCAGGGCCGGCGCCGAAAGCCGCGGTTCCTCTGCGGCCGCGTGCAGCCGACCCAACCAATGGGCCAGTTGAGGCCGAGTCAGCAACTGCACTCCGTGTGCCACTTCCACGGCCTGTACCGCGCTGCCCCGCCGTCTTAGTCGCCGTCCCAGTTCCCGGACCAGGCTCCGCGCTTCGGTGCCATCGGCCAAATCGGCCAGTTCCGCCAGTTTTCTCGTCGACAGCGGTTCGCGCGCCAACAAGAGCACGCCTTCCAATCGGGCCAGCTTGGCCCCGAGCGAATCGCCGCCGCACGCCGCAGGCGATGATGATTCTCGCGGCCGCCGTCGAATCGCCACGCCACAGCGTCGACGGAGCCGCCGACCAGGCCGACCACGGCCGTCGCGGCGCATGCGCAGGACTGTCCAGCCGCACCGCAAGATTCGCCGATCGGCGCAGCATGTTCGCTACCTCAGTATCGTATCGCCGCCGCCGCGGGCGACTTGCCACGAAGCCACCTCTGTGACCACCTGTTCGACCGAAGTGCGCGGATCCGCCGCCACGGCTTCGAACTCTTGCGTTAGCCCGTCGCCGGGGCCCAAGGGCATCTCGCAATGGAATCGGTAGAGCTCGCCCGCCGAGCCCCACCGCTCCAGCGCGTACTCCACGACGCCCAATTGACGCAGCCGCACCAAGAGCGGCTCCAGCGGCTGACCCACGGCGGCCGTCGGCGTCGTGGGGCGTTGAGCCGCCGCGGTCGGCCACGCGGGCGATGTGCGGCGACGCCTCGCTCAACCTCGGCCCCGGGATCTCTGGCGACTTATCCCATCCGGCGGCCTGCTTCGCCGCCGAGACCAAGCGGTCGACCGTCCGCTGGGCGCCCACCGGCAGCGGCCCGTAGTAAACCCAAGCCGCCGGCAAGCCCACCAAAACCGTCAGCATGACAAGGGCACGAAAGGTCGTCTTCATACTCAAATCGCTCGTCGCAGGTGATCCGGGCGTTCGCGTGGAAAAGGCCGCGGATGATATCGCCCCCACTTTGCTAGCAGCAAGAGCGAATGCACCGCCCGCCGCCCGCCGCCCGCCGCCTCATCCCCCATATAATGCCCCACATGCCGCCTGCGCCTATTTATCTCGATCACAACGCCACGGCCCCGGTCCTGCCCGAGGCGGCCGATGCGGTTCGCGACGCCGCCCTCCGCTACGGCGGCAATCCGGCCAGCCAGCACGAAGCCGGCCGTACCGCCCGCCGCGCCCTGGAAGCCGCCCGCACCCGCATCGGCGAGTTGCTGGGCGCCCAAGTCGCCGGCATGGACGCCGACCGCGTGATCTTCACCAGCGGCGGCACCGAATCCAACAACCTCGCCCTCACCGGCCTCTTGCGAGCCGGGGGGTTTATCCCCCCGATCCCCATCCGCCTCATCATCTCCCCCCTCGAACACCCCAGCATCGCCGCCTGCGCCGAACACTTACAGCAACACGGCGTCACCGTAGAAAAACTCCCCGCCGCCCCCAGCGGCGTCACGTGCCTCGACGCCCTCCCCGCCCTTCTGGGCGACAACACGCGCCTCGTCTCTCTCATGCTCGCCAACAACGAAACCGGCGTGCTCCAACCCGTGCGCGAAGCCGCCGTCCTCTGCCGCGAGCGCGGCGTGCTGATGCACACCGACGCCGTCCAAGCCGTCGGCAAAATTCCCGTCCACTTTCGCGACCTCGGCGTCGACGCCCTCTCGCTCACCGCCCACAAATTCCACGGTCCGCTAGGCATCGGCGCACTCATCGTCCGACACGGCGTATCGCTTGCGTCTTCGCTTCACGGCGGCTTCCAACAATCCGCCCTCCGCCCCGGCACCGAACCGATCGCCCTCGCCATTGGCATGCAAACTGCCCTCGAAGCCTGGCATCGCCAAGCCGACGCCCGTCGCGCGTCCCTGACCGAGCTCCGCGACCGCCTCGAACGTCAGGTGCTCGCCGGCTATCGCGCCGCGGTGGCAGTCGGCGCCGCCGCCCCGCGCCTGCCGCACACCTCGAACATTGCCTTTGTGGGCCTCGACCGGCAGGCCCTCGTGATGGCCCTCGACCTCGCGGGCATCGCCTGTTCCACCGGCTCGGCCTGCGCCAGCGGCTCCAGCGAACCCTCCCCGGCGCTGGTCGCGATGGGCCTTCCCGAGGAGCAAATCTCCTCCTCAGTGCGCTTCAGTTTGGGCGCCGCCACGACCCCCGCCGACATCGACGAAGCCGCTCGTCGCATCCTCAATGTGTGCAACAATTTGCGACGCCAGTAATCTGCCGTTTTTTGAGTCGCTGCCGCTCCCGTAGCCGGCCCAAATCGGGTAAATTACAGGGTCGCATTTTTCGCGCTCCCAATCGCCGAAAAGCAGCCCCCAAAATGGGGCTCATACACGCGGTTTTCGGGGCCATTTTTCGACGGACGGATCCTGCATGCCCGACGGCGTTTTACAACTCGACCTGCCCCGCAGCGATGCCCCTTGGTCGCCCGCTGGGGCGTTGCCGGCGTTCGTCGTGGGGAGCGAAAACGCGCTGGTCCTGCCGCCGATCGAGCGCCTGCTCGACGGCGATGACCTGACCGAAGCCGCGCGACTCTACAACCCGCTCCTCCTTGTGGGCCCCCCGGGCAGTGGCAAGTCCCAGCTCGTCCATGCCATCGTGCGCAGTTGGCGCGGCCGCCTCGACTCCGACGCCGTTGCCTACTTCACCGCCGCCGACTTGGCTCGCGAATTGCAATCCGCCCGCGCCGACGACCGTCTTCGCCAATGGCGCGAGGAACTTCACCGCGTGCGCCTGCTCGTGGTCGAGGGCCTCGAAGGCTTCCGCCGCGGCGCGGCCGCTTATCAGGAGTTGCGGAATGTCTGTGACGCAACAATCGACCGCGGCGGCATGGTCGTATTCACCGCCGACCGAGAGCCCGCCCTGTTCACCCATTTCGACCTCGGCCTGAGCGATCGACTTGCCGGCGGCCTCACGGTCCGACTGGCCGCTCCGGGCCTCGCCGCGCGTCGCGCCATCCTCCGCCTGGCGGCCCAGGAGCGCGGCGTGACGATCGCTAACGAGCAGCTCGAAAATCTCGCCCACGCCGAAGTCGCTGCCGCCGCGCACCTGTTGGATCGGCTTGATGGCGACGACCACCCACTCGACGACGCCAAACTCCCTATCACGCTCAAGCAGATCATGGCCGTCGTGGCCCGCTACCTTGGCGTCACGCAAGCGGCGCTGGTGGGGTCGTCGCGGCGCCAATCGCTCGTCGTCGCCCGCAATGCCGTAGTCTACCTGGCCCGCCGACTCACGCCGTTGAGCTACGCGCGAATCGGCCGCGGCCTCGGCAATCGCGACCACACGACCATCATGCACGCTCAGGATCGGCTCTCCGCCGCCCTGCCCGGCGACCCCGCGTTGCGGCAAGCGATCGAAGAGTTGGAGAGGATTTTGAGTTGCTGACCAGTGAGGATAACCCGTCAGTTTTCCGAAAGTTTCCGCGACCAATGGCGACTCCGATCGACGCGATCGTGGAACTGAACTCAACGGACCAAGATTCTCAACACGGCGTCAACCGCCTATCAACTGTTCCCCAACATCTTATTCCCCGTCCCGCGACCGTCGCCAACTTTCGTCCCACGCAAGACTTAGCCGCCTCGCTCGACGCCAGAACCAACCCTCCGTTCGCCTCTCTTACTACTGCTGTCAAAGAAGAAACTTAATACAGACACGGGCCTCAACGCCCCACGAAGCAACGCATCTCCGGCCGCTCGGCCGCGCTCTCAAAGGTAAACCCATGAAAATCTCCTGCGATCGCGAACAACTCCTCCAGGCTTTTCAAACCGTCAGCACGGTCGCCCCCGCGCAGCCCCAAGCCGATCCTGCAAAACGTCAAGCTCGACGTTACCAAAGAGGCCGCCGCGCTCACCGCCACGGATCTCGAAGTCGGGATCCGTCACGCCGTCGCCGGCGTCGACGTGCAAGCCGCCGGCTCGATCGTCCTTTCGGTCACTCGCTTCGGTTCGATCCTCCGCGAAAGCACCGACGAGACGCTCCACATCGAGAGCGACGGTCAGGGCACGACCATCCGCGGCGCAGCGCAGTCGGTTCCAGCTTCCCGCGGAAAACCCGGCCGAGTTCCCGCCGGTCGCCGACTTCAGCGAAAAGAGTTTTTACGAAACCTCGGCCCGCCTGTTCCGCGAGCTGATTCGCCGCACCGCGTTCGCCACCGACAACGAAAGCAGCCGCTACGCGCTCGGCGGCGTAAAACTCGAGTTCGAGTCCAACCAGCTCACCGCCATCGGCACCGACGGCCGCCGGCTGGCGCACATGATCGGCCCGGTCAGCGTCCACGGCGAGCCGCCGGCGCTGCCGCAAAACACCATCGTTCCCACGCGCGCGATGCAGCTCATCGAGCGCGCGATCGCCCCCAGCGACGCGGAGATCCAGCTTGCTGTGAAGGGCAACGAATTCCTCGTCCACAGCCCGCGGGCCACCATCTCGGCCCGCCTGCTCGAAGGCCGCTTTCCCGATTGGCGTAAGGTCTTTCCCGCTCCGGGCAGCGGCCAGCAAATCGAGTTGGCCGCCGGCCCCACGCACGCCGCGGTGCGCCAGGCGGCGATCGTCACTAGCGAGGAAAGCCGTGGCATCGATTTCACCTTCGGCGGCGGCATGCTCGTCTTGGCCGGCCGCGCCGCCGAAGTGGGCCAGTCGCGCGTCGAGCTCCCCATCGGCTACGACGGCGCCGAGATCGCCATCACCCTCGACCCGCGCTTCGTGATCGACTTCCTGAAAGTGCTCGACGCCGAAAAGACGTTCACCCTCGAGGTGAAGGATTCCGACAGCGCCGCCACCTGCAGCACCGACGACGGCTACGGCTACGTAATCATGCCCCTGGCCCGCGACCGCTAATCCCAGCACGATGACCCCCGTCCCCCGCCCACCCCACGACGACTTGGCCGACTTCAACCGCCGCGGCGAGCAGCAGCGCCGCCGGTTCCACGGCCACCAGCCCAAGCGGATGGCCGACGTGATCGCCCAAGTGGTCCAGCGTCGCGGCTACGCCCAGGTCCGCGCCGCGCGCAGTGGGACGAAGCCTGGCGCGCGGCCGCGGGACCGCGCATTTGCCAAAGTCACCCAGCCCGGCGCCCTCCGCCGCGGCACGCTCGAAATCACCGCCGCCAACTCGCTCGTCATGCAGGAACTCACCTTCGAAAAAGAACGCCTCCTCGCAGCCATCCAAACCGCATTGCCCACCGCGGGAATCAAACATCTCCGCTTCCGCGTTGGGCAGATCAACTGAATCAATATCAATCGGAAATTACCGGATCTCACGCAAAGGCGCTGAGGCGCAAAGGAGGGACCCAAAGAGGAAGAAAAAGACGGAAAGAGTTACAGAACGCTAATCTCCACTGATCATCGCTAATCCGAATCAGTGCAGATCAGTGAAAATTAGTGTTCCTGCATTCTCCTTCCTCCTGTCTTCTTTGCGTCCCCCTTTGCGCCTCAGCGCCTTTGCGAGAGTCCCCTCCAAGGCGTCCAATCCGAATGGCCAACGAAGACAAATCTCCCTCCGACGAAGCCCCCTCCGGCGATTACGGCGTCGACCAGATGCGCTACATGAGCGATCTGGAGCACGTCCGCGAACGCACCGGCATGTACATCGGCAACCGCGACGTCCGCGGCATGCACCACCTCGTTACCGAAGTCGTCGACAACTCCATCGACGAGGTGATGAACGGCTTCGCCCGCCAGATCTCGGTCACCGTCAACCGCGACAACTCGATCACCGTTCAGGACGACGGCCGCGGCATCCCCGTCGAGGTCGACCCCTCGATCGGCAAGCCCGCCCTCGAAGGCGTCATGACGATGCTCAAGTACGGCGGCAAGTTCGACAACAAGGCCTACAAAACCTCCGGCGGCCTCCACGGCATCGGCGTCAAGGCCGTCAACTTTCTCTCCGAATGGTGCGAAGTCGAAGTCGCCCGCGAAGGCCACGTGTACGCCCAGGAATACGAACGCGGCAAGCCGGTCGGCCCCGTCTCCAGACTCGGCGCCTCCGACGTCACCGGCACCAAGACCACCTTCAAGCCCGATCACGAAATCTTCGGCGACCTCAAGTTCGAATACAACATCCTCCACCGCCGCCTCCAGGAGCTCGCCTATCTGAACAAGGGCGTCCGCATTCACTTCGTCGACGACCGCAACGGGCAGACCGAAACCTTTCAGTACGACCGCGGCATCGTCGAATTCGTCGAGTGGCTCAACCGCTCCAGCGAACCGGCGCACAAAGAGGTGGTCCACATCGAGGGCCAGTACGGCACGGCCGAGATCGACGTCGCCTTCCAGTACTCCAGCGAGTACACCGAAAACGTCCACTGCTACGTCAACAACATCAACACGCACGACGGCGGCACGCACCTCACCGGCTTTCGCACCGCGCTCACCCGCACGCTCAACGCCTACGGCAAGCGCCTCGACATGTTCAAGGACATCATCCCCACCGGCGAGGACTTCCGCGAAGGCCTCACCGCCGTCATCTCGGTGCGGATTCCCGATCCGCAGTTCGAGTCGCAAACCAAGGTTAAGCTCAACAACCCCGAGCTCGAAGGCACGGTCAACTCCGCCGTCGGCGAGTTCCTCGCCAAGTTCCTGGAAGAGAATCCCAGCACCGCGAAGATTCTCGTCAAGAAGGCGATCATCGCCGCCGAAGCCCGCGAAGCCGCCCGCAAGGCCAAGGCCCTCCTCCGCGATCGCAAAGGCATCCTCGGCTTCGGCAGCCTGCCCGGCAAACTCCGCGACTGCAGCTCCAAAGACGTCGACAAGTGCGAGCTGTACCTGGTGGAAGGCGACTCCGCCGGCGGCTCGGCCGAGGGCGGCCGCCTCCGCGAGTACCAGGCGATCCTCCCCCTGCGCGGCAAGATCATCAATGCCTACAAGTCCCGCGAAGACAAGGTGCTGGCCAACGAAGAAGTCCGCAGCATGATCGCCGCCGTGGGCATCGGCATCGGCGAGGACCAGGACCTCACCAAGCGCCGGTACGGCCGCATCATCATCATGACCGACGCCGACGTCGACGGCTCCCACATCCGCACGCTGCTGCTCACCTTCTTCTACCGCCAGATGAATCAGTTGGTCGAAGGTGGCCACGTGTACGTCGCCCAGCCGCCGCTCTTCCGCGTGCGCAACAAAAAAGACACCTACTACGTGCAGACCGAGCCCGAAATGCGCGCCCAGCTGCTGGACCTCGGCCTCACGGACACCGTGTTCCACCCCGGCGACGGCGTCGCCATCGAGGGCGACAAGATGGCCCGCCTCGTCCGCACGCTGGCCGCGCTGGAGGACGCCATCATCGCCCTGGAGCGCCGCGGCATCAGCCTCCGCGCCCACGCCATGCGGCAAGACCCTGTCACCGGCCGTCTCCCCGAGTACCACGTCTTCCTCGGGCACGAAGACCATTGGTTCGCCGATCGCCCCAAGATGCGACGCCTTCATCACCCAAAAAGAACAAGAGCTAGGCCACGAACTAAAAGTCACCGCCCCCGTCGTCCCCGTCCCGGGCGCCGCCCCCGGTCCGGCCCCGGTCGACGTCAATGGCGCCGCCGAAGACTCCGCCAACGGCGCCCCCAAACTCCGCATCGTCGAGCTCCACGAAGTCCGCACGATCAACGCCCTGCTTGGGCGACCTCAAGACCCACGGCTTCGACATCGAAGCCCTCATCCCCATCGAGCGCACCGGCGAGGAAGGCAGCCGCTACCACGTCCGCCGCGGCGACGCCGAAACGGGCCTCGAAGACCTGCGCGGCCTCCCCGCCGCCATCCGCGCCGCCGGCGAAAAGGGCCTGCAGATCACCCGCTTCAAAGGCCTGGGCGAAATGAACGCCGAAGAGCTCCGCGAAACCACCCTCGACCCCGCCAACCGCACTCTCATGCGCGTCAGCATGGAAGACCTGGGCGCCGCCGACGAACTCTTCCGCGTCCTCATGGGCGACAACGTCGAGCCGCGGCGGGAGTTCATCCAGAAGCACTGCGCTGGATGTGAAGAATCTGGATGTGTGAGCCACGCTCAATTCGAGGAGTTATCGTTTGCAGCGGACCTCCCACATAATGAACCGACTCGAACCTCACCAAGTATATTTGATCGGGTTTGAAGCCCCGCGTCCGCATGGCGTCCCAGCGGGACGCTCCGACAATAGCCCAGCAATTTATTGCTGGGTACGCGGGGCAATGAGATCGCGTAGTCCCGTAGGGACGGCTGAATTGCGAGGCCACAATTCAGCCGCCCCTCCAGGGCTGCCAAACCGACTTCGCCCATTCACCCAGCGTTGAAACGCTGGGTGATTTTCATGTCGTCCCTCTGGGACGATGCCGCCCTGCGGGCGTTACCCGCATGGCGTCCCGGCGGGACGCTCCGACAATAGCCCAGCAATTCATTGCTGGGTACGTTGGGCAACCGGACCGCGAGTCCCGTAGGGACGGCTGAATTGCGAGGCCACAATTCAGCCGCCCCTCCAGGGCTGCCAAACCGACTTCGCCCATTCACCCAGCGTTGAAACGCTGGGCTATTTTCATGTCGTCCCTCCGGGACGAACCCAAAGTCGCGGGCGCGCCATGCGTCCCAGCGGGACGCCCCGACAATAGCCCAGCAATTTATTGCTGGGTATGCGGGTCAACGAGATCGCGTATTCCCGTAGGGACGACTGAATCGCGAGGCAACAATTCAGCCGCCCCTCCAGGGCTTGCGACGCCTACTCGTCTCGACGACCCAGCGTTGAAACGCTGGGCAATTTTCATGTCGTCCCTCTGGGACGATGCCGCGCTTCGTGCGTTGCCCTCATCGCGTCCCGGCGGGACGCTCCGACAATAGCCCAGCAATTTATTGCTGGGTACGCGGGGCAATGAGATCGCGTAGTCCCGTAGGGACGGCTGAAGCTCTACATCTCAGTCGCCCCTCGGGGGCTAAAGAGTTTGTCCCTGCAACGTTACCCAGCGTTGAAACGCTGGGCTATTTTCATGTCGTCCCTCTGGGACGATGCCGCCCTCCGGGAGTTGCCCGCATGGCGTCCCAGCGGGACGCCCCGAAAATAGCCCAGCAATTCATTGCTGGGTAAGATGGGCCAAGAAACCTTCGTAGTCCCGTAGGGACGACGGAGTTGCTCTATTCCTTCAGCCGCCCCTCCGGGGCTAGCGCCTTGTTTTCGCACCGTTACCCAGCGTTGAAACGCTGGGCTATTGTCATTTTGTCCCTCCGGGACGCGATGCCTCCTCTCGTCGCTCAAGGGCGACGCCATCGTATCTCTTTTTCATTGGAACATCTTATGTCTCACTCCTACACCAGCGCCCTCTTCCACTGCGTCTTCTCCACCAAAGAGCGCCGCAGCACAATCGACGCGGAACTCCAACCGCGACTGTGGGCCTACCTGGGCGGCATCGCGCGAGAAAACGATATCAAGGCCCTGGCCGTCGGCGGCCTCGAGGACCACGTTCATCTGCTGCTCTCGTTGCCATCCACTCTCGCCGTCTCCAAAGTAATGCAGCTCCTCAAAGGCGGCTCGTCGAAATGGATCCACGACGAGTTCCCGAAGCGCCAAGACTTCGCCTGGCAAGAAGGCTACGGCGCGTTCAGCATCGGCGTCTCCCAAATCGACGAAACGAAGTTGTATATCGCCAATCAGGCCGACCATCACCGCATAAAGTCATTCCAAGAGGAATTCCTCGCCTTTCTCGAGCGCCACGGCATTGATTACGACCCGCGATACGTTTGGGGTTAACGCTGCCCGTCGGGCGCCGCTGACGTGCCGCCAATGAGCCGTGCCGAGCAAGTTTGCCGTGATCCTCCGCGTCGCCCCTGTGATACAATAGAATCGGCCAGACACGGCAATTCCCGGAGCCTTCCCCATGCAATCCTTCGAAGGCATTTACGAAAACGGCGTCGTCCGTTTGCTCGTCCCGGCTGCGATCCCGGAACACACCAAGGTTACCGTCGTCGCACAAATCCCCGAAAAGCCAACGCTCGGCTGCAACTCGCCGGAACTCTATGAGATCCTGAGCCACCGCTACGATACGGGCGAGACAGACGCTGCCGCTCGCGTCGATGAGCACCAGCCGTGAAGCCCGTTTTTCTCGATACGGTGGGACTGGTCGCCGTTTGGACGGTTTCCGATCAATGGCATCGGGCTGCTGACGCCGCGTTCAACAAGATTGTCGCGACAGGGCGCCCTTACCTCACCACGAGCTTCGTGCTTCTCGAGTGCGGAAATTCTGCGGCGCGCCGACCTTATCGACAAGACGTGCTCAATCTGCATCGTGTGTTAACTACCCACAACAGCCTTGTCGTCCCCACCGACCAAGATTGGTCTGACGCTTGGGCCGCCTACGAGCTAGGCCGTCCCGGCGATCCCGGCATCGTCGACTGCGTCTCCTTTGCCGTCATGCGCCGCCTCGGCCTCACCGACGCCTTCACCAACGACCAACACTTCGCCGCCGCCGGCTTCACGCCGCTCTTCTAGCAACCCTCACTGGTTCTTCCGCCATTCGCGCCGATTCGCGATCATTCGCGGCCACTTCCCGTTCCCGGCTCGTCGGCACGCACTCATTTCTTCCTCGGACAAAACAGCCCAAATGGAATCCCCTCACGATCCAAAATCACCGCCATCTGGTCTCCATCCGGCAGCGTCTGCGGTTCGATAATCACCGTGCCCCCCAACCGCGCCGCGTCGGCCGCCGCCTTTTTTACGTCGGGCGTCTCGACGAACAACTGCACCATTCCGTGCCCTTCCGGCGGCGCCGGCCACACGCCGCCCTGGATGCCCGACTTCGAGCCCGTGTCGATCGCGCGGTAGCCCAGCGCGTTGTTGGCGTCGGCCTTCCAACCGAACAGTTGGCCGTAGAACTCAACCGCCTGGTCGGGGTTCTTGGCCAGGATCTGAAACTGCGTCACGGGATGACCCATCGTCGAACTCCTCGTTTAACAAGGTAAGGGGATAAACAAAAATATCGAGCCGGAACACGTCGTCGAAGTTGCCGCCGTCCGGCTGCAATAGCTCGGCCAGCTCGGCCCGGACGCGTTCCAAATACTTGGCAATCATCGGCAACCGGCGGCGATCGACCGCGAGCGTCGACGAGCTGACCACGCGGTCGGCGCCCGTCGACTTTACGAGCCGCGCCATGCGGGCCGCGATCTCTTGAGCGAAGCCGGCAGGCAGCCGACTGGTCTGGGCGAGCGCCACGTCTGACGAATCAACCCACGTTCGTTCGTCCGCCATCCGCAACAGCCCCAGGTGCAACAGGCGCGTCAACGCCAGGTTCACCTCGTCGACGCTGATATCCAGCACCTGCGCGATCCACCGGCTGTCCGGCCGAAACGACTCTAGTCGCACGAGCTCCAGAATCGCAAAGTGGTGCCACTGGGCGATGGTCTCCATGGCCTCGGCCTGCAATTGCCGCACATGCCGATCGGCCGCGGCCGCGTCGCCGATGCGCGCTTCGTACGCGACGAATCGCTCCGCCTCGTCAGCCGACAGCCCGAGCGCCGCCGCCAGCGAACGAATCGTTTCCGCGGTCAGCGGTCGCTTGCCCCGCAGGATTTGCGAGAGGGTCGAATGGTCGACGCCGAGCGATCGAGCAAACGCCCGCAGCGAATATTGCGGATTGTCGGCGCAGCGACGCGCCAACTCTCGCTGCAAGAACTCTCGCAGCCCGCTCCCCGTCGCAGCGCCGATCACGGTGGTCTTCACAGCAAGTGATCGTAAGGAGCCGCCGCCGCGGCCACAACAATCGAACCCCAAAAACCGGGGCAGCTCTTTGCCCCACGGTCATCCGTCCCCTCGGCCTGACCGACGTCTTCACGAGCGACCAACACTTCGCCGCCGCCGGCTTCACGCCGCTCTTCTAGCAACCCGCACTGGTTCTTCTGACATTCGCGCCGATTCGCGTCATTCGCGGCAAACTCCCGGCTCTTCTCCCACTCCCACTTCTCCGCGCCTTCCGCTGCCGTCTCTGCGCCTTTGCGCGAAAACATTCTCCAAAAAAACTTGCTGAAAATGGCCGCGCACCCTGCTAGGGTGAGAAGGCTGCGCTCTGCGCGGTCGTGGTTCTTTGATAATTGAATAAGAGCTCTCAGCTGCCAGCTATTGGCTGTCGGCCAGAGGGAGACAATGTGCGCTCCACGAGCCGGCGCGGGTACAACAGAGGCGATGGTTTTGAGCGCTCAAAACTCGCGCGGCAATACCAAAACCCAGCGATCTTGAAAGACGATCGAGATCGTCGGAGCCTTCGATTGCCGAGCGTCGGCGATGCTTCGGCCGCCAAATGCAGCGGAGTATTGGCGTAAAAAACCGGGGCCCCCCAATTGGAGCCAATTCAAAACTCCTGACGACCGGAAGCGTCGTCGTGGGGCCTCAAAAAACTGCCAGCAGACGCCGTCAATTGGCTCAATCGCCGCACTAACTTGCCATCTGCCATTGACTTACGCCGAGCCGGGGCTATAGTTGGCATATTCCTCAGGTGCGAGACCGGCCTTGAGCCCCGGCAACAACTGCCAATATGGGCTCGGCCGGATCACTGGCGATTCGATAGTCGCGGTCTCGGGCGCGCGAAAGCTTCCACAGCTTCCCCCCGGTATCTTGCCATCGACCGCGACTGATTTTCTTGCCCCTCGTGGCAGCCGCCCCGTCTGTGAAAAGACGCGTCTTGAATAAGACGCCCGCGGCAAACAGCGACAGCCAACCGCGGCGACGCTTCGCGCGACCTCCGCATCCACTGGCCGTCAACCAGGTTAAGCGCTGCAACGTAGCCGCGCTCTACATGCACATTGTGTCACCGTTTACGCGGTGAACTCCGTCCACTCAACAGAATTGGAAAGTTTGATGAAGTTCGAAGCACTCGATCTCGCCCCCGCCCTGGTCCGCGCCGTTGGCGACAAGGGCTACCACACGGCCACGCCGATCCAGATCGACGCCATCCCGCCGATCCTCGCCGGCCGCGACCTCGTGGGTTGCGCCCAAACCGGCACCGGCAAAACCGCCGCCTTCGCCCTCCCCACGCTGCAACGCATGCTCAAGTCGATTGAGCAAGCCAATGGCGACGGCGCCAGCTCAACACGGCAACCAAACCATCGCGACGAGCGCCCCAAAAACGGCCGCCCCAGCTCGCGCCGCAAAACGCGCACGCTGGTCCTCGCTCCCACGCGCGAACTTTGCTCGCAAATCGCCGTCAGCTTCGCCGCCTACGGCAAGCACACGCCGCTCCGCTACGCGGTGATTTACGGCGGCGTCGGCCAGGGCAATCAGGTCCGCGCCCTTCAGCACGGCGTCGACGCGATCCTCGCCACGCCGGGCCGGCTCTTGGACCTGATGCAGCAGGGCCACGTCGACCTGAGCCACATCGAAATCCTGATCTTCGACGAAGCCGATCAGATGCTCGACATGGGCTTCATCCCCGATCTGCGCCGCATCGTCGCCCGCGTGCCGAAGCAGCGGCAAACGCTGATGTTCTCCGCCACCATGCCCGACGCCATCCGGCAAGTCGCCAACGAGTGGCTGATCAACCCCGTCGCCCTGCAGATGGGCCCGGTGGCCACGCCGATCGAGATCATCGAGCAGTCGGTGTACTTCGTCGAAAAGAGGAGCAAAGTCCGCCTGCTAGAGCAGTGGCTCGAGAAAACGCCCAACACCCGCACGCTGGTCTTCGCCCGCACCAAGCACGGCGCCGACAAGATCGTGAAGTCGCTCATGAAGAGCAAGATCTTCGCCGCGGCCATCCATGGCAACAAAAGCCAGTCGCAGCGCGAGCGGGCCCTGGAGCAGTTCAAGTCGCAGCGCCCGCCGGTGCTGGTCGCCACCGACATCGCCGCCCGCGGGCTCGACATCGTCGGCGTCTCGCACGTGGTGAACTACGACCTGCCGATGACGCCGGAGACCTACGTCCACCGCATCGGCCGCACGGGCCGCGCGGGCGCCGGCGGCGCCGCGGTCTCGTTCTGCTCGGTGGAGGAAGTCGGCCAACTGCGGTCGATCGAAAAACTCACCCGCCGCCGCATCGACGCCGCGGACAATCACGCCGAGTACGAGCTTGTCATTCCCTCGGCTGCTTCTTTCCAATCCCCACCGGCTCGCAACGGCGGCCGCCCCGGCGCCAACCAGCGGCGCCGTCCGCAACGCGACGGCGGTCGTCGGCAACCTGCCGCGGCTAAGGCCGGCGCCAACCGAGGCGCCACGGCCAGCGGCGGCCCCCGCCCCTCGAAAAGACGCCGCCGTCCCAGCGGACGGCTGTAAGCCAAAAGCACGCCAGGCCCTGCGCGAATGCAGAAGCTCGCTGCGCAAAGCAGCGAGCAGAGAGGGGCGCCGCATGGCATTTTCCGCAACCGTTGGCTCGCGCGAATCGTGCCTGGCGTAAATCCTGCGTGTATCCTGAAAGGAGGGCAACACCGCGGCGTCAGGGTCGACGAGCGAACGGAAGAAAAGCAGATGTTGAAGACAGCAATTGCACTCATGGCTGCGATTGCCGCCGCGGCGGCGTCCACGCCGCTTCGCGCGAATCATTCATCACTGGCATCGACGTCGCCCATTATCAGGGAAACATCAACTGGGCGTCCGTCGCAGGCGCTGGGGTCAAGTTCGCCTTCATGAAGGCGACGCAAGGCTACAACTACACCGATCCCACATTCGCCACGAACATCCAGCAGGCGACCGCCAACGGCATTCTGGCCGGGCCGTATCATTTCACCGACTTCGATCTCGATCCCACCAACGCCCAGGACCCGATCAAGCAAGCCAATCACTTCCTCGCCGTCATCAAGCCATATTATGACGCCGGTTTGTACCTGCCGCCGGTGGCAGACGTCGAAGGGTTCGACACGCTCCAGAGCATGGGCCTCTTGAACGCCACGTTCATCTCGAACTGGACCAAGTCATTTTCCGACACGATCTACAACTCGCTCGGCGTCCGGCCAATCATCTATGCGAGCCGTTCGACGGCCAACAGCTACTACACCCCGACGATCTCCAGCACGCACAAATTGTGGTTGGCGCTTTGGAAAACGAGCGGCCTGGCCAATCCGCCGACCTCCGCCGACACGCCCAACTGGGGGAAGTGGGACGTCTGGCAGTGGACCAACTCCTTTGCCGTCAACGGCATCACCAGCGAGAACCCCGACGGCGATGTATTCGACGGCACGCTCGACCAGCTGCAGAGCTGGCTTGTCGGCAAGCCCCCGGTGCCGGTGACGGCGATTTCCAATTTCGAGATCGACGAAGGCTACTTCAATTGGTCGACGACGTACTCGGGCTCTAACCAGAACATCCTGGCCACGTCGACTGCCGATCGGGTGACTTCGACGGCACATCGGGGCGCCGGATCGGAGAAGATTTTCGTCGACACGAGCGCCGCGAGCTGGGTGCTGCGATTTGTCTCTGGCATCGGCAGCCCCGCCGCCAACCCCTCGACGAATCTCCACCTCCCGGCCACTGGCAACATCGGGTTCTGGCTCAAGACCACCGATGCCGGACTTGACGACGCAGATTCTCATCGACGACAAGGCCAACAATTCCTCCATCGAAGGCGGCACGGTCAAAAGCGTGATCGCGGACGGCGAGTGGCATTTATATGAGTGGAATTTCCAGGACGCCGCCCAGTGGAATAACTACTTCGGCGGCGACGGCACGATCACCGAACCCGAAGTCACGATCGACGCCATTCGCTTCGCCGGCACGCACGACTCGACGATATACCTCGACGACGTCTCGCACAATCCGACCGGCAGCTTGCTGCCGTTGGCCTGCGATTTCAATCAAGACTACCGGCTGGACAGCGAGGACCTCGATCTGTGGCAGGCCGACTTCGGCGCTTCGACCGATGGCGTCTCGTTTCTCGATTGGCAGCAGAATCTCAACCCCGCGGCCGGCGCAGCTTCCGCCGCGACATCGATTCCGGAGCCGGCTTCCGCTCTGTTGGCGACGATCGCAGCGCTCGTGAGCATGCGCTTGTGGAAGCGCGTATGATGGTGCGCCTATCGGCGCATCCTCCGAGGTCGTCGTGATTGGCGCCGGGGCGGCCGGCTTTCTGGCCGCCACGCGCGCGGCCGAGCGCGGCCATCGCACGCTGCTTGTGGAAAAAAATCGCCGGCCCGGCGTGAAAATCCTCATGTCCGGCGGCACGCGGTGCAATCTCACGCACGCCGCGGAGCCGCGCGACATTGTCGCCGCCTTCGGCGAGAAAGGCCCGTTCCTCCACTCGGCGCTTGCGGCGCTCAGCCCCGACGACCTCGTAGCGCTGTTCAACGCCGAAGGCGTCGCCACGAAAGTCGAGCCCGGCGGCAAGATCTTCCCGGTGAGCAACCGCGCGACCGACGTCCTGGCGGCGCTCGAGCGACTGCTCGACCGCAGCGGGGCGGAGCTGCGCCTCAACGCGCCGGTTGTCGACGTGCGGCGCGACGGCGGCGCCTTCATCGTCGAGACCGAACGCGACGAGATCCGTGCCAACAATGTGGTTCTCACCACCGGCGGTCAGTCCTATCCCGGCTGCGGCACGACCGGCGACGGCTATGCCTGGGCGAAGGCTCTGGGACACCGCATCATTCCGCCGCGCCCCGCCCTCGTGCCGCTTACGTCGCCCGCCCACTGGCTAGCGGACCTCCGCGGCGTCACCGTCCCCGACGTGTCGCTGCACATTGCGGAAGCTGGCGCCAAACCAGTTGCCGTGCGTCGCGGGTCCTTTCTGTTTACTCACTTCGGCCTCTCGGGCCCTGTGGTCATGGACCTCAGCCGCGTCATTACCGAGCGGCCGCAGGCCACATCATGGCAAGCGATATGCGACTTCGTGCCCGCCATCAACGAATCCGAATTGCTCGAGCGTGTGAGCAGCGAAGCCGCCAACAACGGCAAGCGAAGTCTGGCGACGCTTGTCGCCGATCTCGTGCCGCGCCGCCTGGCCGACGCATTGCTAGTGCAAATCGGCATACCTCAGGAGCGCCGCTTGGCTGAACTCTCACGCAGCGAACGAATGAGTCTCGTGAAGGCGCTCAAGGCCACGACTATCCCCATCAGCGGTTCGCTGGGGTTCAAGAAAGCCGAAGTGACCGCCGGCGGCGTGGCGCTCGACGAGGTCGATTCCCGCACGATGGAGAGTAAGTTGACGCCTAATGTCTACCTTGCCGGCGAAATCCTCGACCTGGATGGCCCCATCGGCGGGTACAACTTTCAGGCCGCGTTCAGCACCGGCTGGCTGGCTGGCGAAAGCGTCTGATTCTGATCAGGTTTCGCGTTGCTTTCGTTGCCGTCGAGACGGCCGTAGAATACTGCAAATAACGTTTTGAACTTTGCAAACGGAGAGCGCTATGGATCGCCGTGACTTTCTGATTCGTACAGCTCTGACGCCCGCCGCCGCGTCGCTGGCCGCTCGTGCGGTCGCCGCCGAATCGACCGCCGGCGAGTGGATTCCACTCTTCAACGGCAAGAGCCTCGACGGCTGGACGCCCAAGATCAAGGGCTTTGAGCTCGGCGACAACTTCGGCGACACTTTTCGCGTCGAGGACGGCGTCATCAAGGTGTCCTACGACAAATACGACGGTCCGTTCCACGGGCGGTTCGGGCACCTGTTCTACAAGGACGAGTTATCGCACTATCGGCTCCGCGTCGAGTACCGCTTCGTGGGCGAGCAGGCGCCAAAAGGCCCGGCCTGGGCGATTCGCAATAGCGGCGTGATGATCCACGGCCAAAAGCCTGAGACGATGCGCAAGGACCAGGACTTCCCGGTGTGCATCGAAGTGCAATTGTTGGGCGGCGACGGCACGAACCCGCGCCCCACGGGCAACGTGTGCACGCCCGGCACAAACATCGTGTATGAAAACAAATTCCACACGCAGCACTGCACCAACAGCACCAGCGACACGTACCATGGCGACCAATGGGTGACGTGCGAAGTGGAGGTGCACGGCGGCGATCTCATCCGGCACAAGATCAACGGCAAGACGGTCATCGAGTACCGCGAGCCGCAACTCGACGAAAACGACCCCGACGGCAAACGGCTGCTGGCCGACGGCATGCCCAAGATGATCACCCGCGGCACGATTTCACTGCAATCGGAGAGCCACCCGGTCGAGTTCCGCAAAGTCGAATACATGAAACTGGATGAGCCGGAGCGATCATAATCGGCGCCACAACGGGCGCATGCCGTCAAGCCATAAAAAAATGGACGCGAGATCCAAAGATCTCGCGTCCAGCGTCGCAACTCAATCTGTAAGGTAGGCCGCGCCAACACTCAGCCGCCGGCGCCCGCCTGCTGTTGCATCTTCTTTTGCTCTTCGACATTCTTGTCGGCTTGAGCGTGAATCTGGGCGACGACCTGCGGATTGTCCGAGGTCACCAGCAGGATCATCCCCGTGCTCGTGCCGACGTTCTGCTGCTTGGCGCCAGCCTGCGTCAGCTTGCTCATGCTCTGGCAGAAATGGCAGAGCTCGACCGGCTTGCCCGCCTTCTCGTCGGCCATCACCTTGGCGATGTTCTTCATCATTTCCGCGTGCACCGCGTCGAATTCTTTTTTCTGTTCCTTGGGCACGTTCATCACGCACAGCATGCCGTTATCGATCTTGTGCGTTTCAAACGTCATGGCCTTCATCAGGTCCGGCTTTTCCGCCCACACTTTGCAGACGGCGCACTTTTGCATCTCAGCCGCTGCGTCATCGGCGGGCGCGGCAGCGGCGGCAAAGGCTGGGCATGCCAACGCTAATTCCATCACGGCCGTGGCAACAAGAGTTTTCATCGTGCACTCCTTGTTAAAGGTACGAACTACGAATCGGGATCCAAGGGTCATTTTACGCCTGCGCGGTTGAGGAGCGTTAAGAAACAATGAAAATCCGCTGCGCGACGCTCGACGACGCGGCGCGAGACCGCCAGCGGCGAGAATGAATTCACTCCTGCGAATGACGCTTGCCGCGACATTTCGTTTGCGCAGCGCAAGTCGAGAACTGCGGCTAGCGCCCGCCGGCGGACTTGCTATCGGCGGCCGGCGGCGTTTGTTGCACGAACAGATAGTTGAGCAACCCGAGAAACTCGCTGCCGTTCATGGCCTCGTTGAGCCGCTCGGGCATGCTGGAGACCTCAATTTCGCGCCGCTCGTCGACATCGGCCTTGGGGATTTTCTGCAGCGTGCCCTGCCCCACCAGCAGCGAGAGTTCCTTCTCGTCTTCGGCGACGACCAGCCCGGAGTAAGCCTTGCCCTCGACCGTAACGACGTTGGTAGCGCGAAACTTCGGTTCGATCTTGGCGTTGGGAAACAGAATCGACTGCAAAATCTCTTCGCGGCTCAGTCGCTTGCCCACGTCGGACAAATTGGGGCCATACGTGGCCCCCAGGTCCCCGACGCGATGGCAGGCCGCACACGTGCGTTGAAACACTTTGGCGCCGTCGCTCGGCGCGCCAGGCAGCGATACCAAGCGGAAGATCGCCGAGGCGTGGGGTCCGGGGTTGCTTTGATCCATAATCGTCTTCACCAGTGCGGCCACCTCGACGCCGCGGTCGTTGCCGGCGATCACGCGCTCGAGAAAGGCGCCTGCCGCCGGATCGCCCCCGGCCACGTCGACGCCCTGCTTAAGGTCCGGTTCCCACACCGGTCGCAGCGCCCCGAGGGTGCTTTCCAACGTGTAGGACAATTCGGCGTCCATGGGATGCCGCAGGGCCTTGAGCGCGAGCACGGCCGATGAAGTTGCAGGGAAGAAACTCGCCGCCCGCACGACTTCCAACCGCACCCGCGGGTGGGGATCGTCGATCAGCGGCGCCACCAAATCGAGGGCGTCGGAGATGTATTCGCGCTGATCCGCGATCGAGTGCACCGCCGCCGCCCGGGCGTCCGGCGTCTCGGCCTTCAAGAGCGTTGTCATCAACTCGTGATCCGCCACATGGTGCCCCGACAGCGCCCACATCGCTTCGCAAAGCAGATGCTCGCGCAGCGGGTCGCTGGCGGCAATCGAGCCGATCCAGGTTTTCACCGCCGCCACGACATCATCGGTCGGCCGATCGCGCAATTCGCGCTGCACTCGATACCGCGTCTGCGGCTCATACTCGCGGAGCTGCTCGAGCAGCTCAGCAGTCGACTTGCCGAGCTGCGTGACGGGCTTCACGGTCGGGCGCCCCTCGGCGTACAGCCGGTAAATCCGCCCGTGCGTATGGTCGCGATTGGGGTCGCGCTGCGAGTACTGCATGTGGCCAATCAACGGGTTATGCCAATCGAGAAAATACAGCGCCCCGTCCGGCCCGATCTGGGGATTGCCCGGCCGAAAGTTGCGGTCGGTCGACACGACGAGGTCCTCGATTCGCGTCGCCCGATAGCCGGAATTCTCTTGCTCAACCTTGAACTGCAGGATGCCGTTCATGTTGATGACGCACGCGAAAAAGAAGTTGCCCTGCGCCGACTCGGGAAACTGCCGGCTGAAAAGAAACCCGTTGCCCAGGGCTGGCCGCATGGTCGGGCCTTCGTAGTGGATGAATTCGTCGTTGGCGCCGCGGCCTTCGTACTGGGCGCCCGAAAGCGGCGTCGCCCAATGCTGGGCCGCCGTTGTGCCGTCGCCCACAAACGGCTGGTTCCAGTCGTTATGCGTAAAGCACCACGCGTTGGTCAGGCACGGCGTGATGTACTTCTCCAGCCGCCAACTGCGCGGATCGAAGGAGTACGCGATCGAGCGATTCTTGTTTCGCAGCGGACCCCACGGCGTTTCGACCGCCGTGCTCACCATGAGCCCCTCGAGCATCACGAGCCGGCCATCGGGCGTCCAACGGAACGCGCCGATGGCGTGATGCGTGTCGTCGCTGGCAAAGCCGTCGAGCACTACTTCGCGCACGTCGGCCCGGTCGTCGCCGTCGGTGTCCTTCAGGAACAACAGTTTCGGCTGGCTCACCACCAGCACGCCGCCGTTCCAGAATTCAAACCCGTTGGGACAGTACAGGCCCTCGGCGAACACTTTGGTTTTGTCGGCGTGACCGTCGCCGTCCGTGTCCTCGAAGATCAGCAGCCGGTCCCCGGGTACAGGATCGCCGGGCCGCCACATGGGATACGTCGGCATGCACGAGACCCACAGCCGGCCGCGATTGTCGAACGCCATCTGCACGGGCTTGGCCAGCTCGGGGAAGTCCTTCTCCGAGGCGAAGGTTTGCACACGGTAGCCCGGGGCCACGGTCATCGCCGCCTCGGCCTCGGCGGGGCTGAGCAGCCTCATTTCCTTGGGTTCGGAGTACGACTTCGTGCCAAACGCCGTCGGCGGCACCACGAGCGACGGCGTATCGTCGTCAATCGTGGGCGGCTTCGTCCCCTGGGCGAGCCCAGATCACGCGGTCGCGATCGGCGCACATCTTGCGAATCTTGGCGTACTCCGGTCGAAAAGTCTCCGTATCCAACGGCCGGCTGCGGCTGCCGTACACGTACCAGCCGTTGAGCATGCGGTAATCCTGATGGTGGACCCATTCCATGTCGACCACCGCGGCGCGCACCTTCTCGAATTTGGCAGCATCAACTTTGAAAACGGGCCCGGCCGGAAACAGCCCCCGATCCAACGAGCTGGCGACGAACTGATCGCCCGCTTCGTTCAGGTGCGCCCCATTGATCGTGAATTCCGCTTGCGGTTTAGCAGCAAACGTCTCCGCCGTCGGCGTAAACAAATCCACAAACGGCAGTCCCTCGGCCTTCGCGACTTCCGCCACGGCCTCGCTGTAAAGCTTGAGATTCTCGTTCTCCTTTTTTCCGTCCGACATCAACGGGTTGCCCGTCGCCTCGTAGGCAATCGGCGACACGAGCACGATCCGCGGCGGCTGCCCGTCTTTGGCCAAAGCCGTGCGCTGCTTTCGCACATACTCCGCCAGGTCCGTCTTGAATTTCGGCAACCCCTCGGCGCCGGCGAACGAATCGTTGAAGCCGAAGAAACAAAACAGCACATCGGGCGCGAACACGCCCAGCGGATCATCCAAAGCGGTGTAGTCCTCGGGCCGCTGCTGCTCGCCGGGCTCGTCGCACGGCCAACCGAAATTGCGCACCGCCAACTCGTGCTGGGGAAACCGCAAGTGCAGCCGCGCCTCGAGATTTCCGTAGAGTCGCATCCGCTCGGCGAGCGAATTGCCGACCAGCGCGATGCGATCATGCGGCCGAAGCTCCAATCGCGGTGCGCCGGCGATCGGGTCGGCGGCCAGCGCGCCGCCGCTCCATGCCAAAATTGCAGTCGCCGCCCAGATCAGATTTCTTTGCCGCATGGAATCCCCCCGTTTTTGACCTCGACTCGCGCAGCATGCCTCAGCGATAGGGGCTCATTATAGCCACAAGGCGTGGGCGACAAGCGACGGTCCAAACGCTCGGCTGCAAAACATGGTGGCCCCTTGCGCAAGGAGTCTTCGCTTTCGCTACAATTGGCCCGTCACTTTCCTACCCCCGCGGAGGCGCGACCATGGCACGGCGATTCAACTGCATCTTCTTGCTCCTGGCGACGGTCGCGCAAATCGCGGTCCCCGTCATTGCGCAACAGCCCGCAGCGCCGCCGATCAAAAAGGTCCTGCTTATCGGCATCGACGGCTGCCGGTTCGACGCCGTCCGCGCGGCCGACGCCCCGCACATCGACGCGCTCATCGAGCACGGCGCCCTCGCCCAGCCGATCCGCATTTTCCCCGAACGTTACCGCGGCGCCGACACCATCAGCGGGCCCGGCTGGTCGAACATCCTCACCGGCGTGTGGGCCGACAAGCACGGCGTGCTCGACAACGAATTCAAGATCCGGCACTACGACAAGTTCCCGCACTTCTTCACGCTGCTCAAACAGGTCCAGCCACAGGCATACACCGCGTCGCTGGCCGACTGGGACTGCATTTACAAATACATCGTTTCCGACGCCGACATCAACACGCCCTTTCCGCTGGACGAAAAAGAAAAAGTGGCGCAGGCCTACGCCGCGGAAGACGCCAAGGTGGCTGAAGCCGCCGTCAAGATTCTCGACGAACAGGATCCCACGGCGCTGTTCGTTTACTTTGGCCAGGTCGACGAAACCGGCCACGCCGATGGCTTTCATCCGTCGGTGCCAACCTATGTCGCCGCCATCGAGCGCGTCGACGGGCACATCGCGCAAGTGCTCAAAGCCATGTCGCGCCGCCCTCACTACGCTCAGGAAGATTGGCTCGTGCTGGTCACCACCGATCACGGCGGTCAGGGCACGAGCCACAGCAAGGGCCACGACGACCCGGACGTGGCCTGCTCCTGGCTCATCGTCAGCGGCCCCTCGGCCGAGGCCGGCAAGAGAATTACAGACTCCAACGGCCAGGTCGACGTCGTCCCCACGGCCCTGGCGCATCTCGGCGTGAAGATCGACCCCAAATGGCAACTCGACGGCCGCCCCGTCGGCCTGAAATCGCTGGCTGCCGAGTAACGCGTTCTCCTGGAACGCGGCGCCGATCTGCAAACCCGATTGGAGGCCATCATGAACTTTCAACCCGACCGACAAAACTTCGCCGCCCTCGCCCGCGCCACCATCGCGGCCGTCGCTTTGGTGCTGCTTCCGATGGGCGTCCCCGCGGGCCAGCCGACGTTGCTGGCCAAAGAGCCGACCGCCGCTAAGCACAAAAAGATCGACCCCAAGTCCCCGCCCAGCTACACGTCGACGCCAAAATCCGACGCCACCGACGTCGATCCGGCTCTCAAAGAGATTGTGCTGAAGTTCGATCGCGACATGGAAGGCGGGATGAGCTGGACCGGCGGTCCGCCCGATTTTCCGCCCGTGGATGAGAACCGCGAGGCCCAGTGGCGCGACAAGCGCACCTGCGTCTTGCCGGTGATGCTAAAAAAAGGCGCTTACTACCGCGTCGGCGTCAACTCGACGAGCTTCCAGAACTTCAGGAGCGAATCCGGCGTGCCGGCGGATCCCGGCGCCATCTATTTCACCACGGTCGGCGCCAAGCCGGCGCTGGTGCGTCGCGTCAAAGCCCCCAAGGTCGTCGAGGCCGAACCGGCGCTCGACGCCGACAACGTCGATCCCGCCACCAAGTTTCTGCGCGTTACCTTCGACATGCCCATGGGCGGCGGCATGTCCTGGACGGGCAAAGTCCCCGTCGCCGAGGGGCAAAAAGCTCGCTGGTTGCGCGACGCCCGCACCTGCCTCATGCCTGTGGCGCTCGAGCCGGGAAAGACCTACGCCATCGGCCTGAACAGCCCCAGTCACATCAATTTCCAAAGCAAATGGGGCGTGCCGCTCGAGCCAGTGGTCTACAAATTCAAGACCGCCGCCGCTTCTGATGGAAAGAAAAGCGATAATTGAAGTCGCTTAATTAACCGCAGAGAACGCAGAGAAGACAACCCAATGAATTGTCTTACTCTGCGTCCTTCGCGTACTCTGCGGTAATCTATCGCCCTGCCTACAACCGGTCATGTCCCCGCGAAATTCGCCGCGGCCTGGTCCCAGTTCACCACCTTCCACCAGTTGGCGACGTAATCCGCCCGCACGTTGCGGTACTTCAGGTAGTAGGCGTGCTCCCACACGTCCAGGCCGACGATCGGCTGTTTGCCCATCGACACCGGGCTGTCCTGGTTTGCGGTCGAGACAATCTCCAGCCCGCTCGGGCCCTTCACCAACCACGCCCAGCCGCTGCCGAACCGCCCAGCCGCCGCCGCGCCAAACTGCTCTTTGAATTTCGCGAAGTCGCCGAACTTGCCGCTGATCGCCTCGGCCAGTTCCCCGCGCGGTTCGCCGCCTTTGCCGGGGGCCATGATCTTCCAGAAGAACGAATGGTTAACATGTCCGCCGACATTGTTCTGCACGGCGGTGCGAATGGCCTCGGGCACGGAACCCAGGTCGCGCAGCAAGTCCGCGGGCGCCTTCGCCAGCAAATCCGCGTGCCCCGCCAGCGCCGCCAGCGCCTTGTCGATGTACGCCTGATGGTGCTTGTCGTGGTGGATCATCATCGTCTCGGCATCGATCGACGGTTCCAGCGCATCGTAAGCGTACGGCAGTTTTGGCAGCGCGTAAGCGGCCGGCGCCGAAGCCGCCGCTTGTCCCGCCGCGGGTCGCGCCTGCGCCAGCAAGTTGGCCGCCGCGCCGCTGGCTGCCAGCGTGGCCGCCGAGCGGCTGAGGAAACTCCGACGATCAAATTCTCTAGGCGTCGACCGATCGTTCGACTGCGATTGCATGATGGCTCTCCTCGCTTGAGGGTGTGCGGGCGTGGACGACAGCAGCCGCCGTGCGGGGGCGCCAGTGCCGTCAACCTCAACTCAACCGTAAATGGTACCGGCCACGGCAGGCAATTTCCAGGCAACGCGCGTCCGTCGTGTGCCACTGGCTCCGCCAGTGCAGCCTGCCAATTGGCGCCAGCAATTTTTTTCGCCTTTCGCGACTGAACCTTCGCACTGGTCCCGCGTACTACTGTAAGAAGACCGAATATGGATAGTCCCGTGAACAGGAAGGCGCGGGCGGCCTGCGCGTGTTTGTGGAAAGGAACGCCACGACACACGCCCGGAAGCAAGGAGCCTTCCCATGCGACTCACCACTCTGTGGGCCGGTCGCCGTGTCGTTTCGCTCGCGTTGGTCCTGTCGCTGTCGTTAGTCTCGAACAAGAGTGAAGCGACCGCCGCGGAGCCGGTGCTCTCCTTCGACTTCGGCCGCACGCTCGAGTGCCGCGACGTCACGCCCCCGGAGTTTGCCGAGGAGCGTCCCGACCAGCGCATCGTCGAGTGCACGCTGAAGCTTTCCGTGTACCTGGAATCCGGCGACATCCACGACGTCCAGTCCATCCGCATCGAGATCGCCGACCAGGACCGCCGGCTGCGCGTCTTCGATTTCTCCCCCAGCACGCGCCTGGAAAGCGACTTCTCCGGCGACATCCAGTGGACCAAGACGACCGAGTCGTCGCACAGCTTCACGGCCTCGCTCGGCGGCGAGCTGCCCGCGTGCATCGGCGGCGTGGTCGCCCACGTCACGCCGACCGTCGGCGGCGGCAAGGGCGGCAAAGAAGTCGTCAAGGAAGTCCAAAAGCGCGTGGCGCCCCAAGAGGCCGTCATCGCCAGCGGCACGCTCGACCACGAGCACGGCGTCTTCTTCACGCTCCGCCCGTCGCCCACCAGTTCCCTCGAAGGCGTCCATGAGCTGAGCGTGCAGTTCATCGTCCCCGCCACATGGCGCGGCGACGCCGTGCGCGTCTCCTGCCAGGCCACCGGCCAGCAGAAGGTTTTGTGGATGAAGCAGCAGAAGGTGTGGGCCGAGAAAGCGATGGCCATCGCCCTCTACCAAGCCGGCGACAACGCCGCCCGCCGCGCCGCCGAGCGCAGGTGCGGCAATAGCGTCGGCGCCATTGGCTCCGGTCCCCTCCCCTCGACGGGGAGGGGAGCAACGAGCACGAGCAAGTCCGCGTAGGCGAGCAGTGCGGAGCCTATTTAAGCACGCGGTAGTTGTGCTCAGGCGTCCGAGCGCAGGCGGTAGGGTTCGCGCAGCGGGAGGGAGGGGTGACTCGTTTCGTTCCGTCAGCGCGTTCGCTCTTGCTTGCCCTCTTCGCCTACCCGCACCCGCACGGCGGCAAGAAGTTCAACTGAATTCACGTCGAGCACCAGACAAACCTCTTGTGACTGCCGTCACGCCGGTAGCCGCCGACGGCAACCGGAGCTGCTCTTCACCCGCCCCAACGACCGTTCGATGCGGCAGCCGGCTGTTTCTTTCCCGACGCCGGGGCGACAATCTCGGGCCGCGCCGTTATACAATCCTGGTACGCGGCGGAATTCGTCGTTTGCCAGACGTCACCGAGGAAGTTTGATGTTGCAGATGAACTTGTGCCTGGGATGGATCTGGATCACGATCGGGTTCATCTCCGGGCATGGTGGCCGGCATGTTCTTCTACGATGCGGATTGGCTCGGCGGATACGCCACTGGCGGCGTCGGATGGTGCGGCTGGGGCACATATCGTTTTTGGGCACGGGATTGTTGAACCTGGCGTTCGTCTTTACCGTTGCCCTGAGCGACGACGTACTCGCCCCCACGGCTGGCATCGCTGGACTGTTCGTCGTCGGGGGCTGTGACGATGCCGCCGGTATGCTTCCTGGCGGCCTGGAAGGAGACTTTCGTTATTTGTTTCGTGATACCCGTGGCCAGCTTGATCGGTGCCGGCCTGTCGCTGATTCTGCAGAGGATTGATATGAGAATCGGCCTGATAGCGATGAGCGGCGTCCGCGCGTGTGATGCCGAGCTGATGGAGGTTGGGCTTACATTGCCGGGGGTCGTCGGCGCAGCAAGGTGATCGCGACGTTGCCCAGCTTGGGGCTCCTCACGTTGGCCGGGAATGACTCCGGCTCGCCACGAGTGCCGCTATCTCGAAGTCGAAGACATTCGCGCATTGCCGAACCTGCCCACGGACTTCGATCTGGTGGCGATCTCGAGCTTCAGCGCCCAGATTCTGGAAGCCTACGAGCTGGCGGATCGCTATCGGCAGACCGGGCGTGCGGGTCGTGTTGGGGGGGCTGCACGTCAGCAAGTTGCCCCGAGGAGGCACTCGCGCATGGCGACGCCGTGGTGGTCGGCGAGGGGGAAGCGACTTGGCTGGAAGTGTTGCACGACGCCGAACAAGAGCGATTGCAGCAGCTGATACCGGGCAACCGGAGCCAGTTCGACTTGGCCGAGCCGCGCCGATGCCGGCGTTACGAGTTGCTGGACGTCGGCCAGTACAATCGCCTGACGGTGCAAGCCAGCCGAGGCTGCCCGCTGGCGGTGCGATTTCTGTGCGGCCTCGATTCTGATCGCGCCGGCGTACCGGCAGAAGCCGATCGAGCAAGTCCTGGCCGAAGTGGATCGCATCCGCGAGCTTTGGCGGCGGCCGTTTATCGAGTTTGCCGATGACAACGCGTTCGTCAACCGGCGCTATTGGAAGCGACTCTTGCCGGAGTTGGCCGGCCGCCGGATTCGCTGGTTTGCCGAAACAGATCTTTCGCTGTACGAGGATGACGAGTTGCTGTCACTGATGCGCGACAGCGGCTGCATGCAGGTCTTGATCGGCTTGGAGAGCCCGACCGAAAGCGGTCTGCGAGGCATCGAGCTGAAAAACGACTGGAAGCATCGCTGGTGGCCACACTATCAAGGAAGCGATTCATCGAATCCAGTCGCACGGCATCCGTGTGAACGGCTGCTTCGTGCTGGGTCTCGATGGCCATGGTCCCGACGTTTTTGACAGACGTCTACGACTTCGTCGTCGAGTCGGAGTTGTTTGACGTGCAGATCACGATGCAGACGCCCTTTCCCGGGAAGCCCGCTCGAGGAGCGGTTGCGCCGCGAGGATCGGCTTGCTGCACGACGGCCAATGGCAACGCTGTACGCTGTTCGACGTGAATTACCGGCCGAAGGGATGTCGGCCGAAGAGTTGCGGGAGGTTTTCGAGCGGCTGTTGAAACGGCTGTACAGCGAGGACTTGGCCAAATGGCGTCGGGAGAACTTCAACCGCAAGTACTTGCGGCACGCTTCACACTGCGAGGAGGGTTTCCAGCATGAACGTTCCCAAATGGGTCTCGCCGGTGTTCTGGATCGCGGCGGCGTACGACGGCGTGCTCGGCGTGTTGTTTCTGGCCGCGCCGTGGTGGGTATTCATGCGGCTAAAGGTGCCGCCGCCGAACCACCTGGCCTACGTGCAGTTTCCGGCGGCGCTGCTGATCATTTTCGCCTGGATCTTCGTGAGGATCGCCCGCGATCCGATCGCCAATCGCGGACAAATCGTCTACGGCATCTTGCTCAAAATGGCGTACTGCAGCATCGCATCCTATTATTGGCTGAGATCGATATTCCCTGGATCTGGAAACCTTTCTTCTGGATCGATCTGGTGATGGGCGTCTTGTTCGCGATCGCCTTTTATTCGCTTGCCCCCAGCCCACGTACGGCGCACGGCGAAGCTGGCTGATCCGCGCCGGAGAAAGACCGAACATCAGTGTAACGCGGCCCGTCGTCGCGAAGAAGTTCCGCGGCGACGCGGTGCGCGTCGCCTGCCAGGCCGCCGCCAGCAAAAGGCGCTGTGGATCAATCAGCAAAAGGCGTGGGCCGAGAAGTCGACGGCCATCGCTCTCTACCAGGCCGGCGACAACGCCGCCCGCCGCGCCGCCGAGCGCGAGGTGCGGCAATAAGGTCGGCGCCGGCGGTCGACGTCTGGGCGAGAATGTCCCACTACGATTTAGCCACGATGCGCCTGACGCCGCCGGAGTTAAGCGCCGCGAAGTCGATCAACACTCGCGGCAGGCTGAATCCGCCGGGGTAACAGAGATACATGGGCTGCCATTGGGGATCAAATTTTTCCTTGTATTGACGCAAACCCTCGTAATTGTAGAAGTGCTCGCCGTGCTCGTAGAGCACGTTGCCGAGCTTGTTCCAGAGGGGCGCCAGCGGGTGTTTTTCCAACCCGGACAGCGGTGCCATACCGAGCGAGAACCACCGATAGCCTTGCTCTTTCCCCCACATCATCAGTTGTCCGAACAGGTAATCCATGATGCCGTTGGGGACGTCGTGTCCATGTCGCATCAGGTCGATCGACAGCTCTTCGCGGACGTCGGTCACCTGCATGTTGGCGAAAGCAAATGCCTCGCCGTTCTTCGTGACCAAGGCCACTGGCGTGCGGCACAGGTAGGGTTCGGAAAAGAAGCCCAGCGAGAAGCGCTTTTCCGCCGTATTTTTCTCGGCCAGCCAGTCGTCCGAAATCCGACGCAGCTGCGGCAACAGAGGCGGCACATGGTCGGCCGAGACGACCTGAAATTCAAAGCCTTCTCGATCATATCGGTTACGGACCTGCCGCAGCGGTTTGAATTTGGGGCCGTCCAGGGAAAACGACTCCAACGGGACTCGTGCGGCATCGCCGATTTTGAGCGGCGTCAGGCCAAGCTGCAGATACGTCGGCAGACTCGCGGCCGGCACGTGGTAAAACACAGTCCGCCCGCCGTAACTATCCACGAGCTCGTGGAATCGCCACACGAGGTCGACGTGCTCGTCCGCGGGACCGACGGGATCGCCCACGGCTATCCACGAAGCGTCGCGCACGCCGTACATCACAAACGCGGTTCGCGCGTCGTTCCACAACAAGGCTTTGTCGCCTGTCAGCGCCAGGTGCGCCTCGGTCGACGCTTGCGCGGCGATCACGCCGGCTGCTTGTGCGATGTCGTCGTCCGTGGGCGCCGCCGGCGCAGGACGGGACCGACCCTGGAGAGACATAAGCGCGAGCACTAGCAGAACCGTCACTGAAACAAGGCTCGCTCGCAGGAAGCGGGGCGCACCGGCGTCGTAGGCAAAGCTCCACCACAAGTCGTTTGAATAGGCGACCTCCTTGTAGGCGAACGCGCCGATCCAAAGAGTCGCCGCGATTACCAGAATAATCGCCGTCCACCAGCGGGCGGACAGTCGGGAATGCAAGAAGCACCCCGCGGCGGTAAAACTTGGGTCGCGAAATCGCCAAGAGCGCCAGCACCACCGCCAACACGGCCGCTTCCTCCCAATCAAAACCTTTGGCGAGCGAGGCCACGATTCCCACGACCACCAACGCCATGGAAGCCAACCAGGCGGAGTCGAATCGCCGCGAGAGGCCATGCGCCAAGACAAGGAGCGCCGTGCCGACGATGCTTCCCGCGAGATGTCCCATTTCCGTAACGTGCATGGGAAGCCACTCGGCGAGATGCACCAGACGCGCAGGCTTGCCGGGAGTTGCGCCGCTGAACAGCAGTACTATCCCGCACAGGAAAACCAGCAAGGCGAGCAGTCGCGGAACAACGGGCGTAATCCAGCGGCTGGCCCCCGCCGCAGCATGACGGAGCTGTACCCTGTGAGATTGCCATTCGATGACGGTGTAGCCAATTGCGGCGACCGCGAGCGGCGTCAAGTAATAGATGAGCCGAAAGAGCACGAGGGCGCCGACGGCCGCGGGCGACTTGCCGGGAATGACGTACGTCAGCACGACAAACTCAAACACGCCGAGTCCGCCGGGCGTGTGCGAAAGAATCGTGGCGAAGACGGCCAACATGTATCCGGCCAGGAGAACCTGGAACGCAATCTGCAGGTTATCAGGAAGCAGCGTCCACAACGCGCCCGCCGCCAAGCTCAGCTCCACAAAGGACGTAACCATCTGAGCGAAAGCAATTCGAAAACTGGGAAGTTGTAGCGAGTAGTTTCCCAATCGCACGGGCTGGCGGCGGACGATTGTCGTCGCGAGGTACGCCAAGACGAGAGTAGCCGTTAACGCTCCTGCGCCGTGCAGCGTCGGGGCGCCGACGCCGAATTGGCCGCTCGCATCGACGGGCGCCGCCAAAAACGCCGCTGAGGCGACGGATAAGAGCCCCACCCAACCGGCGATTGCCAAGAGCGAAACAACTTTGAGGATTTCCGCCCCGGTCAAACCCCACGATGAGTAGAGGCGATACCGCATCGACGCCCCGCCGAGAAGAGCCCGAAATTGTAGGACGCGGCGTAGCTGATCAACGACCCCGCGGCGATCTTGCGAGTGGGTAGGTTTACCCCGGCGCCCTTGAAGGCCAATCGGTCGAAGACCGCAAGGCAAAGATAGTTAAGGGCCGTCAGCGCCAGCGCCTCGAAGATCTTGATGCGCGGAGTGCGCCGTAGTTCCCGGCGGATTTCTTCAAAACGGTACGTCTGGAGATTGCGGAAAAGGAGCCAGCAGACCCCGGCGAAGATGGCAACGGCAATGAACGGCGAAAGCGTGTGGACCCACCGTGCCCAGACCGACGGACGATTCGGCTCGACCTCACCCTGCGGTAAATCACGCTCGGCTGTCGACGTCATTGGAACCCTGTCGCGTCAAGTGAGATGCGCAGTCGCGGCTCACTCTGCAAACCGAGCGGGATGGCCGGCTTGGGTATACTTTACCCAATGCCGGAATTGCCAAGAATAGCGCCACGCACGCTACAGCCGTGTCCAGCCCAGGGGTCGCCGTAGTGTCCAATCTCGCAGCGCCCGCACCAACCACGCCACCGGCATATCCTCGTCGAAATCGTCGATGGGGACGGCGCGTTATCATCGTGCTACTCGTGGCACTGTTGCTGACGGTCGTCAAGTTCGTGTTGCACCTGCTCTTGCCGCGAAACTTCGCAGGGAGCGGCGTAAAGCTGCCGTTGCCGCTTAACGGCGGACCGTTCAACGTGCTCTACTACTGCGGAGAGCAAGCTCCGCGCGGCGTCGTGATCGTTGGCTCCGGCGACGGCGGGTGGTCCTACTGGGAGGAGAACGTTGCCAAGCACTTGGCCGAACGCGGCTACGCGGTCGGAGGCTGGGACTGCCGCAAGTTTGCAGACACCCGCGCCTACGGGCACGACGAGTTGGTCAGAGGCTTTAGCGCGGCTGTCGACGCCGTTGAGGGGCGCGCCGGCGTTTCGAACGTGCCCATCTGGTACGGCGGCTGGTCAACCGGCGCCGAACAATCGGTTGCCGCCGCGTCGTCGCCCGACCGGCCGTCGCGGCTCGTCGGATTGCTGCTGGCCGCGCCCGGTGCGCACGGTCGATACGGCATCACCACCAGCGACCTGCTCGGCGTCGAACCAAGCGGGCCCGGCAGCTTCGCCCTGGCCGACCTGGCGCCTGGCTTGCATGACTTACGAGTCGTCCAGTTCGCCGCCGGGCTCGACCCGCTGGACGACGTCGATTGGATTCAGAGCGTCGCTGCGCCGCACCGCGTCATCGATTTGCCGAGAACGCTCCACGATATGGGAGGCGCGCGGCGACGAGTTCCTCAAACGCCTCGACGAGGGCATGCAGTGGACGCTGGAGTCAGACGGCAAATAAAGGCAGGCAGATAAAGGGGCGGATAAAGACGTGAGAAATCCTGAAGCCTTTTTACCGTCCGTCGCCCCCCCGTTTCGCCGGAGGGCGTTCACAAGCTGAGCGTGCAATACATCGTCCCCGCCACATGGCGCGGCGACGCCGTGCGCGTCTCCTGCCAGGCCACCGGCCAGCAGAAGGTTTTGTGGATGAAGCAGCAGAAGGTGTGGGCCGAAAAGGCCATGGCCATTGCCCTCTACCAGGCTGGCGACAACGCCGCCCGCCGCGCCGCCGAGCGCGAAGTGCGGCAGTAAGCCGGTTATGTTCGGCAAACTCAGACGGCGTCAGCACGACGCGCTATCACGGCGATTACCGCCATCAGCGTCAGGACCGCCGCCGCAGGCTCTGGAATTGCGGCCGATGAACCCGTCAAAGCCGCGACGCTCGGCGCGTTCGCGTCCAGTTGCCGCTGCCAGGCGAGGAAGTCGAAGCCGTCGACGTCGAAGTCCCGATCGGCGTCTCCCTGGCTGGGGGCGGCGCCGGCGGCCAAGCCAAAGTTGGCCGACCATGCCGCGAGGTCCGTGCCGTCGACGCGGCTGTCGCCATTGAAATCGACGGCGGGCAGGAGCGTTACCTCGCCGGTCGTGTAGAGCTTGTTTAGGTCCCAAGAATAGGGGCTCGAGACGGTGAATATGCCTGTGGGACGCACGCCGGTCCAATCGAACAGGTCGATGGTGCGGCCGCTTTGAGCGGCGACGTCGACGCCGGGGGCGAAGGTCAAGTCGAGCGTGCCGTCGCGGGCGACGGGAATGCCAGGCGCAAAGGCGATGGTCGAGTCCCATGCGTCGGCGTCGAACTCCAGTCGCAACGTGCCAGTAGCGTCCATCGCCAGATGTTGGTCCACCACGATCGGCAACAATCCGGAAGGCATACCGACGGCCGGGTTGCCGTCATAGTCGCGGACCGTGAGCTGCTCTCCGCCTGTCAGGTCGAGGCCCGCGATGTGCCCATCGGCTCGAATCAGATTGGCGGTAATCGCGCCGTCGAACGTCGTGTATTGAAAGTTTGCTCCACGCACGTCGGCCGCAGTGAGGTTGGCATTTGTAAGATTTGCGCAGGATGGGGGTAACCGAATATATAATCATTGGTGCCAGCAAAATTGCCGGCAGTGAGGTCAGCGCCTGAGAGGTTCGAACCTGTCAGATTCGTGCCGGGAAAGTGATAGTAACCTCCATCTCCACTTTCGTCGCCAGACAAAACGATGAGGTAGCCGGCCAAATTTGAATGTGAGAGATCTGCTTCTTCTAGATCGGCGTTAATGAAATCGGTAACCGAAAGGTCCAAGTTCGGAAAGTTTAGCTCGAGTAAGCGTGGCGTTAGCCAGCATGGAATTCCCGAGGCGTGCATTCGTCAAGTCCGACCGCGACAAATCGGCGCCGCTGAGGTCTGCGCCTAATACCGAGTCTCCCTGAAAGTCTGCATTTGTAAGGTTCTGGTCGGCGAGGTTCGCACCGCTAAGTTATTGCCGCCCAATCCGATGCCAGTCATATCGTGTGCTTGGTAGCTGGCCGTTGATTGGAGTTGTGTTGCGGTAATTCCTCCCTCGCCGCGGGAAGAATCTCGGTGAAACAGTGCACCTCTGACTTCGGCGCCACTGAGGGTCGCCCCTTCCAAGGATGCCCGTGTAAAATCGGCGCCGGTTAGATTCTGGCCGGAAAGGTTTGCGTCAACCAGGTTGTTCCCTCTCAGCTTGATGTGTGTCAAATCATGGGCCTGGAAGCTGGCCGTCGAGTAAAGCTGGGTCAAAGTCAGACCGCTACCAGGATAGAAGATACTGTCGCCGCTAAAGTTCGCCCCCCGCACGTCGGCCCCAGTCAAGTTCACGCCCGCGAGTTTGGCACTGTCGAGAAGTGCATTAGTGAGATTCGCCTGAGTGAAACTGGCGTTGGTGAGCCGAGAGTAACTCATCGAAGCGTTCGTGAGGTTGGCTTGGCTGAAGTTTCCATTAGTCAACGTTGCGTAGCCGAGCCCCGCATCCGTGAGGTCTTGACCAGCGAAGTTAGCGCCCGGAAGATCGTTGCCGAAAAGGCTGATGCCAGTCAAATCCTTCGCTTGGTAGCTCGCCGTCGAGTAGAGTTGGCCTTTGGTGATACCCGAAAAGGCCGCGCCCCGAACTTCGGCGTTCGTGAAATTCGCGCCGGTCAGCGTGCCTCCCACAACTGCATTCGTGAGATTGGCCTGGCTGAAATTGGCGTTGTTCAGCGCGCCGCCCAAGCGTGCGTAGGTGAGGTTCTGATTGGCGAAGTTTGCGCCTGGAAGGTCGTTGCCGAATAAACCGATTCCAGTCAAATCGTGGGCCTGGTAACTAGCCGTGGAGTAGAGCTGGGCTAAGGTGAGGCCGCTTCCTGGAAACAGGGAGTAGACGTCGTGAGTGAAATCCGCGTCGCGCACAACGGCGCCAGTCAAATTCGCGCCGGATAGCCTGGCCTGTGAGAAGCCGGCATTCGAAAGATTCTGACCGGCGAGCTGCAGGCCCGCCAAGTTGCCGCCGAGCGCGATGCCGGTAAGATCGTGGGCTTGATAGCTGGCCGTCGAATAGAGTTGGGCCGCCGTGAGACTTGATCCCGAAAAGTTGGCCCCGCGCACCTCAGCCCCGGTCAGGCTCGCGCGGGTCAGATCAGCGCCAGGATAATACCCGTTGTAGCCGTAGAGATCCACGTAGTAACCAAAGTAGGCGTTGGTGAGGTTGGCTTGACTTAGGTCCGCATTGGTCAGATTAGAATCGCTCGCTGTGGCGCCGGTGAGATCCGCGCCGATTAGGTAGGCCATCGTCAAGTTGCGGAATGACAGGTCCGCGAGCGGCACGGCATTCACGCCCGCGCCGTCGGGAGCGAGCATTGTGCTTTCCTGCTTGCCCAGACCGGGGTTGGCGGGATTGATGTATTGCCATTTGAAAATGTCGGCCCGTGTGCCGGGCGCCGGGGCAAACAGCGCCAACAGCGCGGCCAACGAGGGCGCCACAAAGACCGTCCAATGTTTCGGCATGGGATTGTGCTTTCGTTTTGTTTGCGGAGCAATCCGCGATCAAGTAAATGGGTCATTGGTCCAGGCTCGCTACAGCAACCGCTTGGGTGGCCGCGGCGGGAGCGAATCGACAGTCGCCACGAACGGCGTCATTAGAAGTCCGCCGCGCAACTCGCCGAACGAGAAGTGCCAGGCCAACAGCCAGCAGCGCGAACGTCGTCGGCTCGGGGACGGGGGAAAATACGTACGCCGCACCGTAGGAAGTGGCGCCCAATGCGCCGACGAGCGCTCGGTTGCCGCTGATCGCGACGGACCCTCCGAAATCCTGACCCTCGGCGGCATCAGAGGCGACTAATTTGGCGACTTCCTCATGAGTCGTCACGTCAAACAGATAGGCTGAGCCGGCGCCATGGCCCGCGTGCATGTCACCTTCCGCGCCCACGAGGGCCAGATTGCCGCTGATGGCGACAGAAAAACCGAATCTGTCCTCGGCCGCAGGGACAGCATCGGCAGCGGCAAGCTGCGCGAGTTCTTGTCCCGTGGTCACGTCAAACAGGTAGGCCGAACCGGAGTCGCTGCCGATGATTGCAACGTTTCCACTTATCCCGACAGAGAAACCAAAAGTGCCGCCTGGACTGGCATCGGAGGCGGTCAGCTTGAAGAGTTGCTGACCCGTGGTCACGTCAAATAGGTAGGCCGAGCCAGCGGCGCTGCCGGCGTTGCTGTCGCCGTGCGCGCCAACAATGGCAACGTTTCCACTGATGGCAACTGAGTTCGCAAAGAGGTCTTCATCGTAGTCAACATCGCTAGAAGTGAGCTTGAACAGCTCTTGTCCCGTTGTCACATCAAACAAATAAGCCGATTGAGACGCTCTTCCAGGAGCGCCGACAATGGCCGTGTTGCCGCTGATGGCAAGGGAGGTGCCAAATGCTTTATTGTATTGAGCATCGGAAGGGGTGAGTTTGAGCAACTGTTGTCCCGTAGCAGCGTCGAATAGGTAGGCCGCGCCGCCAAGAGATTTACCGGGCGCACCGACAATCGCTTTGTCGCCACTGATGGCCACGGAAATGCCGAAGATATCGTTTCTCTCGGCGTCGGAGGCGAAAAGTTTAGACAGCTGCTGGCCCGTCGTTGCGTTGAACAAATAGGCCGAACCGGCGAAGTCGCCGGCATCGTGGTCGGCGTCTGATCCAATGATGGCGGTGTTGCCACTAATGCCGACGGACCGGGCGAATCCTTGGTCCTCCATGGCGTCGTCGGCGGTCAGTCTGAACAGTTCGTTACCGAAATTCGCGCCTGGACCTGCGGCCAGGCACAGAACAAAGTTAGTTTGCGTGAGCGCAAGCGTCGCAAGAACAAATAGCGTCATATGCTTCTTCATCAGAGCATTCCTTTCGTTTTTGCGGAGTGACCCGCGATCAAGTAACCGCAGCGTGTCGTGGCCCAATGGCAGCACACTTCAATCCGTGTCATCACCTGTCTTCGGTGGCGCCAAATCGCCGACACGTCGTTTTGCATCACATGCGGTCCGCGGTACAATCAAAAAGCCATCGCCGCGTGCGCGCAAGTGAGCGCCGCGAGAGATGCCAGGCCGGTGAGGAGCTTGCTTGGCCGTAAGGGCCTCACCGGCCGCTTTTCAATTCAGATGACAGGGATCAAGCGTCAGGATTCAATCAGGCGTCGTGGTTAGCTCCTGCGGTTTTGGTTCAGCGTCTTCGTTTGTGGGTTGCGCTCGTTCGTCTTGCTTTCCAATTCAGCGACGAGCTCGTGGAAATCTTCCCGCTCGCGCAAGGTGTCAAATCGGCGTTCTGCTTGATGTACTGGACATCGATGTACCCAGCGGCGACGGCTTTCGTCAGCCACCCCATCGCCCGGTCAGCCTCCTCTCTGGCGAGCCGGGCGCCGTCGGCGGCCTGAATCATAGGATCGTGCTCGATCAACGCGGCGGAAACCGCTCGGAAACAGGCGGCGTCATACAGGCCTCCTGCATCCGTGCGATGGCGCTTCTCCCAATGTCGGCAGTTTCCCGGCAGCCTGACGCATCCAGCGTCTTTTGAAAAGCCGGAAGCGAAGTTTTAATCACGCTCCAATCATGCCGGTAGGACGATCTCGCCCTCCGCCCGCTCTAGGCACTCGTCAATGATCGGCAAGGCCTCGGCGCTGCGATCAAGGTCGACGAGACTGGTGGCCATGCCCCACATCGACATCAGTGTGTCAGGATGATCGGGGCCGAGCTTGGCTTTTTGCAACGCCAGCCCTCCTCATCGAGCTTGAGCGCATCAGCATGCCGGCCAAGGTGCCCTAATAGCTGTTGGCCAGGTTGTGCATGTCCCGCGACGTGCTGGGATGGTCTGGGCCGAGCTTTCCCTTATCCAGCGCTAGCGTCTCCTCGCGAAGCTTGAGGGCGTCGGCATGACGCCCAAGTTTCGAATAGCTGACGGCCAAGTTGCCCATAGTCCTGAGTGTGTCAGGGTGATCGGGGCCGAGCTTCGCCTTCTCCAGTGCGAGCGTCTCTTCGCGTAGATTGAGAGACTCAGCGTCCCGGCCGAGACGGGAATAGCTGTTCGCCAGGTTGTTCATGCTCTGAAGCGTGTCGATATGGTCGGGGCCAAGCTTGGCCTTCTGCAGCGCAAGCGTCTCCTCGCGAAGCGTCATCGCTTCGGCGTCGCGATTGAAGGATTCGTAGCTATTGGCCACGTTCATCATTGCTCTAAGCGTATCGGGGTGGTCGGGCCCGAGCTTGGACTTAGACATCGCCAGCGTCTCCTCGTGAAGCTTGAGGGCGTCGGCGTGGCGTCCAAATGCCGCGTAGCTGTTAGCCAAGTTGTTCATGCTCCACAGCGTGTCGCGGTGATCGGGGCCAAGCTTGGCCTTACACATTGCCAGCGCCTCCTCGCGAAGCCTTAGGGCGTCCGCGTACCGACCGAGGGCAAAGTAGCAGTTTGCCAGGTTGCTCATGCTCTCGATCGTTTCGGCGTGGTCGGGACCGAGACACTTGCTGAAGAGCAGACGGGCCTTGCGGAATTGCTCAGCCCCCTGGCCCGCTTCCCCCAAGTTGTAGAATGCGGTTCCCAACGTCGTCCGCAGCTGGGCCTCAATCCGCGGTTGCTTAAGGAAGGTCGTTTCGACGAATGGCAGGGCGGCTTCGATGGCCTGTCGAAGCGTCACTTCCCGGCCCAGCCCCCCTTGCGTACTTTCGGGCCCGACGGCGGCAAATACCTTGTTTTGCACGAAATCAAGCACCGCACGTGTTTCAGCTTCGCGCGCCTCCGCGGTGTGGCGAGCCCTTTCCGCACGTACCAAGCCAATCGTAGTTCCGAGCATGCCGGCGATCAGCGTCAGCAAGATCAACGAGGCCGCCATCACTGGCCCTTTGTTCCGCCGTGCGAACTTGCGGAAGCGATAGCCGGCCGACGGCGGGCAGGCTTCCACCGGCTCGTCGTGCAGGTAGCGCTCGATGTCGGCGGCGAAGCCGCTGGCCGTCTCATAGCGGCGGTTGCGGTCCTTCTCCAGCGCCTTCATCACGATCCAGTCCAGCTCGCCGCGCACCAGCCTGTTCAGCTTCAGCCGGCTCCGAGCTCCGATTGGCGGCGATCGAGGGAAGCGCGTCGCTCGTGCTGAGCCGCGTGCTGGGCTTGGGCGGCTCTTCCTCGCGGATGATCCGCAGCATCTCGTCGAACGCCGCCTCTTGCAGCCGCTTGCCGCTCGAAGGGCGTCGAGCCGGTCAGCAGCTCGTAGAGCAGCACGCCCAGCGAATAGATGTCGCTGCGGGTGTCGACGTCGAGCTGGTTGAGCTTGGCCTGCTCGGGACTCATGTACTCGATCGTGCCGACCAACTGGCCCGAACTCCGTGAACATCGTCTTCTCGGTCAGCTGCTGGCCGGTGGCCTTGGCCACGCCGAAGTCGATCACCTTGGGCACCGGCTTGCCGTCGTACTCGGCGACCAGCACGTTGGTCGGCTTGATGTCGCGGTGGATGATGCCCTTCTGATGGGCGTGCTGCACCGCCTGGCAGACGGCACGAACAGTTCCAGCCGCTCGCGGAGCGGCAGGTGCTGCTCGTCGCAGTAGTCGGTGATCGGCACGCCGTTGACCAGCTCCATCACGAAGTAGGGCCGGCCGGCTGTCGGTCGTGCCGGCGTCGAGCACCTTGGCGATGTTCGGGTGGTCCATCATCGCCAGGGCCTGCCGCTCGGCCTCGAAGCGGGCGATCACCTGCCGGGTGTCCATGCCCGGCTTGATGATCTTGAGCGCGACCGTCCGCTGGACCGGCTCGGTCTGCTCGGCCATGAAGACCACGCCCATGCCCCCCTCGCCGATTTGCTGCAGGAGCTTGTACGGGCCGATCATCGTGCCGGGACGTTCGGCGATCTGCATGCCGAGCGTCGCATGGCCGTTAGAATTTGCTGCGGGAGATTCAAGGAAACTGGCCTGCTCTTCGTAGCCGCGGAGCAGCGTTTCCACGCGCTCGATCAGCTCGGCATCTGCTCCGCAGGCTTGGCAGATACGCGGCACGAGCGTCCAGCGACTCGATTTGCCGGGCGGCGTTGAAGATGGCTTTTTCGTCGAGCTTTTCAGCGGTCATGATCAACTCACACCTTGCACCGTATGAAAGGTGCTCAATAGGTCAGTGCGAGAATGACCGGCAAATGCTCTAACGAATTATTGTGAGATTGCCATTCTCTCACCCATCGCCGGTGTTTCCCGCGAGTTCGGCTTTGAGCCAGCCCTTGGCGTAAGCCCAATCATTGTCAGCAGTTGCCACGGAAACGCCGAGGGTTTCCGCCGCTTCATGCCGGGTCAGTCCGGCAAAAAATCGCAGCTTCACTAGCTCTGCAGCGCGAGCATCCTTGCCGTGGAGCTTGTCGAGGGCGTCGCTAAGTGCGACGAGATCCATCCCCAGGCCTTGCCCTTCTGCAACATCACGTAGTTCCACACGGCAACGTCCGCCGCCTGCCGCGGATCCGTTCTTGCGCCGTGCATTCTCGACAAGTATCCGACGCATCGCTTCGGCCGCCGCGCCAAAGAAATGGCCCCGACTGTTCCAAGACTGTTCGGCGCCGCTCGGTCCAAGCAGCCGCAAGTAGGCCTCGTGGACGAGAGCCGTGGCCTGGAGCGTCTGCCCCGGCTTCTCGTGAGCCAGCTTCTGCGCGGCCAATTTGCGCAACTCTTCATACACCAGCGGCAACAATTTATTGGCGGCGTGCGGATCGCCCTGCTCGATGGCGGACAGAATCTGCGTGACTTCGGTCATAGAAGCGGACTGCTACGTTATGGTCATAGTGCACGATCATGATAGCTCCGCGAGATTTGAGCCGCCAATGGTTTTCGACGCGGTAAATCGTAGGCTGACTGTTGACCGTTTCTCGCGGCCGAGCGTCGATGTTCTCCGCTGTCCGTTACCGAGTTTCTCCGAAACTCGGTCATCGCGTCTCATCAGAGACGGGCCTACATTGAAGTGCACTGCGCCTTCGCGAGAAATTATTCCACGAAAATACTTGCTGAAAATGGCCGCGCACTCTGCTACGCTCGGATGATGTACACGTGTACCTGGGGTCGTTCTTTGGCAATTTGAACAAGCTGTAGCCTGTAGCCCGTAGGCTGTAGGCCGGAGGGGAAAATGCGCGCTCCGCGAGCCCAGAGCGTCAGCGGCGGGAGTGCGCCTTTTGAGACCCCCGTAGCGCTGACGAAGAAACGCAGAAGCCGCCGATTAATGACGTCGCGACTTCTGTCGGAGCTCTGCAATCCCAGAGCCGGCCCGCCAGGGCGCCACGCAAAATCAGCGACTAATGCGGCGGTTGATGTGGGACCCCTATTCGGGCCGCAAAAGGGCAAAATGGCGGCGCGCGCCAGACTGTAGGCTGTGGTCCGTAGGCTGGAGGTTCGCAAGGGAACGCCGGCCCCCAACCCTACAGACTACGGTCTACCGCCTCGCTAGTTGCTGGAGGCGATTATTCAAGCCGACGCTTCAGTTGGTACTTTCGACGAAGGCGATTGTTGCCCCACTGTCCGTCGGGCCCAGGCGACGCGACGCCCGGGCCCGCGCTGGGCTCTGTGTAGCGGCGCAAGACCTCTGTAAGTTCCACCTCGTCAAACGGTTTGGTGATGTACTCGTCGGCGCCGGCGTCGAGGCCGTCGGCTTGCTCCGAGGGCATCGCCTTGGCCGACGCCATAATGATGGCGACGTCGCCCCGCGACAAGCGGCGAGACAACGGTGAGCGTCTTAGGACGCACGCCCCGCTATGACCTTCTCCCCGATTCTTGGTCCATCCGGAATGCAAGATTCTTGGAATCCTGCATTTTCGAAGGAGGGTCAGAAGCCACGCCGAGAACGCGTTTCACTGAGGAGCAGGCTGCGTTGCCGGGCGGCAGCATGAAGGGAGGCGCCCAGTTCGCCGAGATTACCCAACGCGCCGAAGCAGAACTGCGGTTAGACGCAGACCGCTTGGGACGTCAGCGGCAGGTTGAGCGTAAACGTGGCCCCTGCCAGAAACCCATCGCTCTGCGCCGAGAGCGAACCATTCATCTGCGCGGCCGAGTTCGCGCAACTGTGCAAGCCAAAGCCGTGCCCCGACTTCTTTGTGGTAAATCCGTGGGAGAAGATCCGCGTCAGGTTGTCGGCCTTGATGCCGATGCCCGTGTCGCAGACTTGGATAATAAGCCGATCATTCTCGGCGCTTGTTCGCAACGTCAGTCTGCGCTGGATCTGTTTCTGTTCGATGAGCGACTCTCTGGCATTCTTGACGAGATTGATCACGATTTGCATCAGTCGCTGCTTATCGACCAACATCAGGGGCAGGTCGGCATAGTCCCGCACGATCTCGATGCTGTGTCTTTCAAACGACGACGAATTCAATCGCAAGGCGTCGTCGAGCAGCGCATTGACGTCGGTGGGTAAAATGACGCCGCTCACCCCCGCATAGGACTGTTGCGTCGACACAATGGTTTTTATGTGTTCGACGTTGTCCGCGAGCGATCGCGCTTCGTCCAGCAGCGCTTCTTCCTCCGCGCCAACTGGTCGGTCAGCAGCTTGAGAAAGGCCGGGATTTGCCTCCCCTTGTCGTTGTGGGCGAAGAAATTGCCCAAGTCGTCGCGATGCGAATCGATCAGCGTCACCAGCGAATCTAACTGACGCCGTTTGGACGACCGCAACCGGTCGGTTAACGTAATCGCCGATACGTTGACGCTGTTGAGCACGTTGCCGACGTTGTGGAGCACGCCCGTGGCGATTTCGGCCATGCCGGCGCAGCGCACCGAGGCCAGCAGTTCCTGATGGAGGTCCTCGAGTTTCTTCTCGGCCGTCCGCCGCTCGACGACTTCATTGCTTAGATCACGATTAGCCTCCGAGAGTTGTTGGGTTCGCTCGGACACGCGGTGCTCAAGTTCGCTGTGCGCCCGTTGCAGCGCTTGCTCATTGGACTCGACGCGCTCGAGCATGTGGTTGAACTCATCGTACAGCGTCCCCAATTCATCATTGCCGATTTTCTGTACGCGGATCGAGTAGTTCCTTTCAGCCGAAATACGCTGAGCGGTCTCGGCCAGCGCCAGGATCGGCCCCGAAATCGTTCCTTGCAGTCGCGACGCCAAGAGAAACGCGGCGACGAACGACGCCAGCATCACCGCGGCGGCTATCCAAAGTTGCTCGATCACTTGCTCGCGGACCGACGTCAGGACGGCGCGGAAGTAAATGACCCCAAGGTAATCGCCGTTGGCGACGATCTTCTCGGCCACCTCAAGATAACCGTTGGCGGCAAAACGGTAGCCGATCGTGGGCGAAGTTGGAAAGTCGGTCGCGGCTTCGTCGGCGGAAAATGAAGCAAATACCTTGCCGTCGGCGTCGTAGATGCACGCCGCCTCCACCATGGGTTGCCTTCGCAACGAGCTGAGCACCCCCTGAGCGGACTCGTTGTCGTCGAATTTTAAGGCTGCCTCGGAATTGGAGCCCAACACGACGGCTAAGGCCGAGAGCTGCCGAACCACGGAAACCCGGGCGGTGCGGATCTCGCTAATGACAAACGCCGAGTGGGACAACAGCAGTGCAACGGCGACCGCCGTCAAGACCAGCAGCATTAGCTTTCTGGTGATCGACAGGTTTCTCAGCAACTGCATGCGAGGCATCTGTCAGCCCTTGGACGGTACAGCCGCGGTGTGGCGCGCTTATGGAACCCGAACGATCTTCGCCAGCGATAACAATTTGGAACTGATCTTGAGTTTTCCGCTCTCGGCCACGTCGGCCCGGAAAGCGAACCGCACTTTGTTGCCTTCAATGAAGAATTGGGCGCCCCCGCCGCGTTGGATGAAATCGTCGGACTCGCCTACCACCAACACGGCGGCGTCGCTCGTGGTGCGCAGCGCAAGCGCCTGCTGCTCCACTGGCGTGTTGCGCGGTATGAAGACGATGTGGCAGCCTGCCAGATCTTTGGGCGTAGTGACGCGGCGAATGACGATCGGGCGCCCGGCGACGGTCTTGGTCCGCGCAACCTCGTTGAGCGCACCGCCAAAGGGATCGGCGTAAAACACGGCGATGACAAACGGCTGGTCCTTCGCTGGCAGCGCCTCGGGCGGCCAGGTGATGTAAGAGCTGAAGTGGTAGAGGAACGCGGCCTTGATGGCATATTCCCGGTTGATGACCGAGACCTGGCCCGGCGCCTGCGCAACGCTGCGTGGGCTGGGCGCGACTGCGCCACCAGCGCTGCGACCGCGCAGCGGAGTCGCCATTTCCGGGCGTCAACCCCACGCAGCCGGCGCCGCGCCGGCGGCCGGCGAGCCGAGCGGAGTTGATGGCCACATCTAATCATGGCGACATCGCGAACGGCATGGTGAGAATTACGGCTCTGGCCACGGTCCGACCGCGGCTCTCGACAGCGCTTCATCAAGGGGTCCAAGTCAAAGTTGTATACACTTCTGCTTGGACTTCCGTGCCGACGGTGCCCGCCAGCACGTCGACGAATTCGGCGTGACGGTCGTCCAAGAGGTTGCGGCCCACGACAGCCCATTCGAAATGTTGGGTCGGTCGCCACCCGAGGCGCAGGTCCATGGTGACGTAGCTGGCGACGCCGACCGCCGGCAGATTGTCCACGTAGCGGCCGATCAAGTCGAACTCCAAGTCATGCCGCAGGTCCCACGACGAGCGGACGTTTACCTGATTGTTTGGGCTGGATTGCTGGATCGTGTCGTCGGGGCCGGCGTGCATGTCGAGGTACATCAGCGTGTACGCGCCGCTCAGCTGCCAATCGTCACGAATTTGATACGTGCTCGCCAACTCGGCGCCGTAGACGTCCGCACTATTGGCGTTTCCAAAAGTCGCGGGGACGACGACGGCGGGAATGCTGGGGTCGAAGAATGGAGGACCTGTAACCGCCGTGGAGCTGAGATCGGTATAGTCGTTGTAGTACAGCACCAAATCCCAGGAGAATTCCTCGACAGGCTGAGCCCGATATCCCAGCTCGAAGGCCAGCAAGTCCTCCGATTTGTAGCCCTTGTTGCCCAAGAGCCGGGAGAAGGTCGGGCCGACTGGCGAGGCGAACTGCTGGAAAATTATATCGTGCTCGCCGCGCGAGGGCGTTCGTACGGCGCACGACACGGCCGCCCAAACCGTCTCGCGCTCCGACGGCGTGCAGAGCAGCCGCACGGACGGCTGGAACTCGAAGCCGGTGAAGTCGTTGTGCTCGAATTTCGAGCCCGCGATCAGATACCACAGGTCTTCCTCCAGCGTCATCTCGTCTTGAACGAAATAGCTGAACAGGTTTGTGTTGCGGCTCGCGGGGTCCAAGGAATAGGTGAAGTTGCCGAACAGATGGTCGTCGATCTGCCGGTAGCCAGCGCCGCAAACGACGTTATGCCATTGGCCCAACGGAAATCGATACTGGAAATCCAAGTCCATCGTCTCCTGCTCGAAGTCCACGATCGGCGACGTCCGGCCGAAGCGATCGTAGTAGGCTTGCAACGACCAGTTGGAATCGTCGTCGAGCACACGACTCCAGCGCACGAGGAAGTCCTGGCCGAATTCGTGATTGTCGTAGGTTTGATTGCGTATGAACGGGGCCGTGGGGAACGTGAGATTTGTCGACTCCCCAGAGTCGCCGTCGAACAAGTCGCCTTGTACTGTCACGGTATCGTCCGGCGACGGCGTCCAGTCGGTTCTGAATCCGGTCCTCGCCTGCCGCCAATCGTCGAAGTCCTCGCCGAAGAAGTACCCGCCGTCGCGCTCGAACTGCTTGCCGTAGGCCCGCCAGTGGAGGTCCTCGCCGATCTGGCCGCCATAGCGCACGGCGCTGAATCCGCGCTCTTCGGTGCCCGTTCCGCCGGTGACGAGGAGGCCTTGCGTGTCTTTGGCCTGTTTGGTGATGATGTTGATGACGCCGTTGACCGCATTGGCGCCCCAGACCGTGGCGCCTGGGCCGCGGATTACCTCGATCCGCTCGACGTCTTGCAACATCACGTCTTGCATGTCCCACAACACGCCGCTGAAGAACTGCGTGTACACGGCGCGGCCGTCAATCAGCACGAGCAACTTCGACGCATACAGGTTGTTGAACCCGCGAGCAGAGACGGCCCACTTGTTGGCGTCAATGCGGGCGACTTCCAGGCCTGGAACCATTCGCAATACATCGGGAATGTCGTTGGCGGCGCTGCGGCGGATCATCTCCTGGGTGATGACAAACACCGCGGCCGGCGACTTGCCCACTGTACTCTCCTGCCGCGATACCGTGCTGACTACCTCGTCCAGCGCCGGCGCGTTCACGTGGACGTTCACGTCGGCCTGAGCGAGTTGCTCCAGGTCCATATTGAGAACGTTACTTTGCGGATCTGCAGCGCCGGTCGGGGCAGACGGGGACTCCGCCTCCGGTGGCGTGGGCAAAGACTCTGGCGACGGCGGCTGGGCCGCGCCGACAGAGGTCGCGCAAAACGCGAATATGAGTCCGACTGTCGCGGCGATACGTAGCAACGCCTTGATTCGATGTGGCGGCATACATCCCTGACCGGCGCACGGGCGGCACGCTGCAATGAACAAGCGGGCGTGGGGAAAGTCGGAGATCTGGCAACGTTTGCGGAGGCGGCGCAGTTCTGTTTTGTCCGTCGCCGCCTCCGCGCTATCAGGCTTTTCCCTAGGCTGCGGATGTTGAACTCCTTCCGACAATCGCCTCAAACGGCAAGTTTGGGAAGGTTGTGCGCACCGTCTGAAATCGCCGTCGGAATAATCCTTTCATCGGCGGTAATGCGACCGGCGACGTACTAGAACGCAAGGAATGTTTAATCCACACGTGAAGACATTGGGACTGCTCGATAGGCTTTGTGGCCCTTTGGGGTGATCACACCCATGCTACGTGTTCGGGTCGTATTCATCACGATCGGTGCAGATCAACTCAGCGACGGAGGCGGCGCCTCGGCTGCTGTTATGGCTGATGAATCGGGCGCAGCCGGTCGTGGCCAGGCGTAGGATTTTATTGACCGCTTCGGACGGCGGGGGCGCCGCTGGCATTTTGCTGGGAGGAGCGTCGGAACGACACGCGCGGAATGCGGCCTCTGAGTAAAGGACCGCAAGCCCGTCGGCCCGTCAGTTTCTTCCGCAGTTCACGGCGCGTTGGTTAAGCGGCATCGAGTTCGGATAGCATCGTTTTAATCGTCCTGGTTGGACGACAAACAACGGACTTAGACATGGCGGCCGCAAACGGCGCGGTAAATCGCCGAATCCTGGTGATTGACGACACGCCGCAATCCACGACGACTATCGCAAGATCCTTAGCGGCGAGGTCGTCAACCAAGCGCTCGATGACCTCTCAGTTGCGTTGTTCGGCGGCGGCGCCGCGACGCCGACGCCTCGCGTGCTGTTTGACGTGGAGTCTGCCTTTCAGGGCGCAGAAGGCCTGGCCCGACTCATCGCCGCTCGCGACCAGGGTCGCCCGTTTGCCTTGGCCTTTGTCGACATGCGAATGCCGCCGGGTTGGGACGGCGTAGAAACAATCAAACGCCTCTGGCAGGAAGACCCCGAGTTACAAGTCGTCATCTGCACAGCCTACACTGATTATTCGTGGTCGGAAGTTACTGAGCAACTGGGCGCCAGCGATCGCTGGCTGGTTCTTAAGAAGCCATTCGACAACGCCGAGGTCTGTCAGCTTGCATGTGCATTAGTAGAAAAACGCAATTTGGCCGAGCAAGCGAGGTTAAAATTACAAGACCTGGAAGCGTTGGTCGATCAGCGCACGGCGGCGCTGCGGCAGCGCGAACAAGAGCGAGAACAAACGCTCATCGAGCTCCGCGCCGCCAAAGAGCGCGCGGAAGAGGCCAGTCGCGCCAAAGGCGATTTTCTCGCGAACATGTCGCACGAAATCCGGACTCCGATGAATGCGATCATCGGCATGACGGAATTGACCCTCGACACTCCCTTGAGCGACGAGCAACGCGAACGCCTGCAGATGGTGCAATCGTCGGCCGAATCCTTGCTCAAGCTGCTCAACGACATTCTCGACTTTTCGAAAATCGAGGCCGGCAAGCTCTCACTTACATATTCGAGCTTTAAATTGTCCGACCTGATGGACGATGTCCTGAAGTCATTCGGCCTGGCAGCACATGTTAAGGGGATTGAACTCGCTCTGCATACGTTACAACACGTGCCCAATCGACTGCTGGGCGACTCTCTGCGACTGCGGCAAGTGCTGATCAATCTGATTGGCAACGCCATTAAGTTCACCGACCGCGGCGAGGTCGTGGTCAGCGTAAGCTCACAGCCGACGGCCAGTGATCAAGTTCGCCTGCAATTTGCCGTGCGCAACACCGGCGTGGGCATTTCGTTGCCGCAGCAACAAATGATTTTTGACTCATTTACGCAGGCCGACGGATCCTCGACGCGCCGTTTTGGAGGGACAGGACTGGGCCTCACGATCTCCCGGAGATTGGTCTCGCTCATGGAGGGCGACATTTGGGTCGAGAGTGAAGCCGGCAGGGGAAGCACGTTTCAATTTACCGTCCTTTGTGGGCTGGATCTCAATGCCGCAGCGGAACCATCGCCGGCGAAAAGCTTGGACGGCCTGCGCACGCTGATTGTTGATGACAACGCCACCAACCGATTGATTCTCGAACAACTAGTCCGCCGTTGGTGCATGCGGCCAACCGCCGTGGACAATGGAGGGGCCGCGCTTGCCGCGATCAGCGCCGCGGCTGCCGGGGACGATCCGTTCGCACTTGTGTTGCTGGACGCTATGATGCCAGGAATGGATGGATTCGAAGTCGCACAGCGATTGATGGCCGAGCCCAAACTGGCCGGCGTCGCCATCATGATGCTGTCGTCAGCCGACAACGGCGATGACGCGGCGCACTGCCGTTCGTTGGGGATTTGCAACTATCTCCGTAAGCCGGTTACAGCCGCGGATCTGTACCAAGCGATCATCAGTGCGCTTGGCTGTGTGAAAGCTAAAGAAGACCCGCGGACTGCCATTCCGACGTGCCAACCGGAAGCCGATGTTCGCGCGCTCAAGATCCTTTTGGCCGAGGATAACGTCGTCAACCAGCGAGTCGCCATCGGCATTCTCGAGAAACGGGGCCACACGATTTACGCCGTGGACAACGGCGAGGAGGCATGCAGAGCGCTGGCGCGAGAGCACTTCGACCTCGTATTCATGGACGTGCAGATGCCGAAGATGGATGGCCTCGAAGCTACGGCGGCGGTGCGGCTAGCAGAAGAGACGACTGGCAAGCACGTTCCGATCATCGCCATGACTGCTCATGCCATGGCGGGCGACCGTGAACGCTTTCTGCGGGCCGGCATGGACGACTACGTCTCGAAGCCGGTCGATCCGAAGCTGCTGCGACAAGTCGTCGCACGGTGGGCGACGGATGATGGCCGCCGCGATGTGCAGCCGGCGAGCGCCGCGTCGAGCCAACTGGGCAATTCTAGTACTGTCGTGCTTGCTGACACAGTGGACGCGGATGCGATGCCGACTCCCAGCGACAATCCCGCGGACGCTTTCGAGGCGACCGCGCTTTGAATCCGCCCTTCAAACGTTCGTTTGACCGCGTTCATGGGCGTAAGTCGAGTGGCCAACAGATTATAGGCGCCTGCGGTGTTTCTTGGACTTATGTCGCCTATCAAAATCCCGAATTCTCGTGGAAATTTCAGCTTCTCGACGTCGCCGCGTTCGATCGCCAGCTATCCCCGACGAGCAGCGGCAAGCGTTACGGCATGGCCGGCGACAACGCCGCTCGCCGCGCCGCCGAACGAGAAGTGCGGCAGTAGCGTCGGCGCCACCCGCTCCGGTCCCCTCCCCTCGACGGGGATGGGAGCAACGAGCACGAGCAAGTGCGCGTAGGCGAGGAGTGCGGAGCCTACTTAAGAACGCGGTAGATGTGCTCAGCCGTCCGAGCGCAGACGGTAGGGTTCGCGCAGCGGGAGGGAGGGGTGACTCGTTTCGTTCCATCAGCGTGGAGCAGGGGTCTCGACGCAAGCCACTAGCGCAGCCCAATATTTATGTCTGCAGCAGCCGCAGGAGAAGCCCACGTTGGGCTGTGCCGCCGGGCAGCAATTCGATCGCCAGCGGGTCGAGATCGATATCAAACGGGTCACGGTAGTTGGCGGCGAGGTGGGCTTTGCCAGTAGGATCGACCGCAATGCCGGTGCTCGACTCGTTGCCGCTACCGCCGAAGGTCTCGGCCCAGGCGAAGTTGCCGGCGGACGTCAGCTTCACCACGTAGATGTCGCTCTGCCCGGCGGTTGTCCGCGAGTACACGCCCGATCCAGGATCGAGGTCGACCGTGCCGTAGAGATTGCCCGTCGCATAAATGTTGCCGGCCGCGTCGATGTCGAGCCCGTAGACGGAGGCGCCAGCATCGCCGAGCAGTGGCTTGGCCCAGGCGAGACTGCCGGTGCTATTGAGCTTGGTAATGAAGCCACCGCTTTGGGTGGTCAAATAAGTCGTGCCACTGCCAGGGTTAAAGTCGACCGTCCCGTTGAACACCCCTCCCACGATGATGTTGCCGCTGCCGTCGAGCGTGATGCTCGTGGCCCCGGAAGCACCGTTGGTCGATCCGACGCGCTTGCCGATGAAGGGGCTCACCCAGCCAAATTTTCCGTTCGTGTCGAGCTTGAGTACGAAGCCCGCCCGCGCTGACCCGCTCGAAACGTACTTCGTCTTGGCACTGGGATCGAAGTCGACGGTCCCATCAAACGAGCCGGCGACATACACTGTACCAGCGGCGTTCACCGCAATATCGGCGGAGGTCAGGTTCGAACGATTGACGATCGTCTTGGACCAGACAGCGTCGCCGGTGGGGCCGTACTTCGTGATTTCGTAGGCGTCGCCGACCCGACTGGCGAGAACGTACATGTTGCCAGCCGCGTCGATGTCCATTCCCCGCGTACCGCTGGTGACATCTGACCCCTTGGCCCATTGGACATCTCCGTTCGTGTCAAGCTTGGCGACGAAGCGGTCAGTATTGCCGACACTGGTCAGCGATATGTCGCCAAAATTGGCGGAGCTGGAGAATACGCCGACCACATAGGCCGCGCCGCTTGCGTCGAGAGCGAGGCTTGAGACCATGTCAGCGGACGGGCCATCGCCGTCCATGGGCCGCACCCAGACGAGCGAGTCGTCGGGTGCGTACTTCGCCACATAGGCGTCGCCCGGTCCTTGGGCGCTGAGAATGTCGGCGTCGCCCGCATGCAAGTTGCTTAAGTCAAAGTCTACCGTGCCGGCAAACCAGCCGGAGACGTAACTATAGCCGGCCGAGTCGGTGGCGACATCATGGGCGACGCTCGTATCGACGCCGTTGCCGATCGTGAGGGCCGAGCCCAACGTGGCGGAGAGAACGGTCCGCTCTTCGAGTGCCTCGAAGCACCGCAGGCGACGCGGGTGTGCGGCGGTGGCTCGTTTGCGGGCCTTGTTGGTGCGAATCACGGAGAAGAATTGATTCAAAGAGCGATACCAACCTATTTGGCGATGCATGATTAAATCCTCTGCAGGAGTGATTTGGTTGATTGAGATCAACTAGGATCGAATTTCTGAAGATCTCTGACGGCGGCGACCTAGAACCGACATGGCTAGTCCCCCAAATAAGAGAATTGCCGTTGAGGGTTCGGGAACGAAGTTCCCCACGGTTAAGAGGGTGTAGCCGGCGAGGTCTCCCGCGGCGAGGTATTCCAGCGTGTAGTCGACGCCGAGCGTGGCCGCCGTAAGCGGAGCCCAGCCGGAGAAGGAATCGTCCCAGAACCGGATCGCGTCGTTTCCCTGAACCAGATCCAGGAACTGACTCAGCGAGTCGTCGGCGTCGCCATGCAGCGCCAACATGCCGCCCGTGGTCATGTTGATGAAACAGTCGCCACGCGAACTGTCGTCGATGGTAAGCGTTCCCCCGACGCTCACCATTCCGCCGTCTTCAATAGTAAGCTCGCCGGCATCCCTTTGACCGATCGAGAAGCTGCTAGTGGTCCATTTGGACCCGGAGCCAGTCACCGTGGCCATGCCCGGCGCACCGGAGGTGTAACCGATGATGGAGCCCCAGGGCCCCCTGACTTCGACCTCCCCTCCTGACTCGATGTTGAGCGTGCCGCTGCCAGCGTGGCCGACAAACAGAACACCAGCAGTCCAGCGAGAGCCAACGCCAATCACCATGGCCGTGCCCGTCGAGCCGGAGAGTCGTCCGAGGTAATTATAGGAAGCGCTAACCTCGCCTCCCCCCTCGATGACGAGGATTCCGGCGCCATGGTAGCCGACATTAAGGGTGGTGGACTCATTGAGGCTAGCAATCCATTTGGAACCCGCCCCGGTTACCGTGGCCATTCCCGTTGAGCCGAAGTTCGCCCAGAATGGCAAACTTTGAAACAAGGAGGCTTTCGGCATTAACAATCACGCTGCCATCGCCGTTGTCACCGATGGCTCCCTCGGTGCTGGTCGTCCATGCGTTGACGTGGGGCGAAACGCTTCCGGTCTGCACGATCGCCGCCGAAAGGGGGCTGGGAAACGCCGCTGCCAGCGCACTCAACAGGAGCACAAATGTGATTAAGCGCATCGGTGGTACAACTCCTTCGAAATTGGTTGCTCAGGAACTTTTTCTACGTGTCAATGCGCCATCGGGGCGTTCCTTGCCCTTCTCGCCATAGAAACGCCTGGCTTCCTGCGACGGTTCCTAGGGTTCCAGCGATCGTCGAGCCATCTCCGGAGATCAGCAAGTTGAAGCCATAGAAGCCGAGCCCCGTCATGCCATTGGCTTCGGTCCAAAGAAATGTCTCGCTTGAGGTAATGCCAACCCCCATCCAGGATGTGGCTACGTCCCACCACGACGGAGCCATCTGCCGAGACGTCTTCGGCGAGGCTTACGTTATGTCCCGGCAGCGTACCTAAGTTTTTTAGTCCCGCCTCACGCGACCACATCACTGCTTGACCGTCGATTAAGCTGCGCTCAAGTCCGTTGCTTCCGACCACGATTCCGCCGTCAGCGGAAAGACGTGGCGTTGGCAGTTCACGCTCGAGGGGCGGTCCGATCTGCACAATTTCCAAGGCCGCGACGCGTCCAGGGGCGAACAGGAGGGCCGCAAGGGAGAATAGAAGCAGCAGGATCGCGCTGGGGGAAGGCCGACGGTGAGTTGAGACGAACGGCTTTGAGAATAAAAACATGGTTCGAAGCATGGGAGCGAGTCCTCTTCGCGGAGAGGGAGTAAAAGGAAACTGTTTGGCTGCAGGTCCATGGGGTGAGTTGACAATTTGGCGGCGATTTCAATAGACATGCGGCGCCCTGGTACGCTTGTGAGTCGGGCTAACGGCGTCGCCGATCCGCTGCGGAACGCGCGATCCAATCAGGTCCACGGTCGTATAACAATGCGTCACTCGCCGCCCAAAACGGGTCAGCCAAATTGCAGAATGTGGCAAGCTGAAGGCAGGTTTGGCGCGGCGGACGCGAGAATTTCTCGTCACCCGCAGACGCCAGCGATCGGGCAGGGAGGCGGCTCGATGGTCGGCCGTTGGCAGGGCGCGACGGCTGGCGTGTCTATTCCTGGGCAAACTGCCCTTTCATGGATCAATGCGACATCCGTTCTCAAAATCCATCAGTCCATTGCAGAAAAAATGCCCGGCGGCGCCTCCATCCGAGTCGCACCCGCGCAGCCCTCGCACGCCTGACGTCCGCCCAGGGATGAGGCGAATGACCAAGGCTGGGCCCGCGGGAGAGCGGTCGTCGCGTTAGATAGGATGAGACGGCACATTAGCAGTAACTTCTACGTGGTGCAAAAAGCTGGGACCAGTATTAGCCGTCTAGCGATTCTGCGAATGGTCGCCCAATTCGCGATCGCCGACCGGCGGTTAAGAGACCGGTGGCCGTGGCGCGGACCGTCAGCCCTGATTCGGCGCTATTGTCCTGCCAAATCAGGCTGGCTTGATGCCTTTGCCTAATCGGTAGTTGATGTACCGGTGTCGAAAACGAAGACTCCTGTCGAAGCTCCGTCCTTCAGACGGGCGCCCACCAGGAGCTGCGTGGGCGAAGCGAACTGGAGCCAGTCCAAGCGCCGAGTGTGCTGTAAGAGCGTAAAGAGAGCGCGTCCCGTGGGGAGATGCCAGAGTCTGACCGAATTGTCATAGGCGAGTGTGGCCAACGTTTGGCCGTCGGGTGAGACGGCAACATGACTCAATAGTCCGCGGTGCCTCGACAGCCGGAATATTTCTCGCCCCGAAGCGACTTCCCATCCGATGGCACCATCGATACCTGCAGCCGCGTAGAGTTGTGAACTATTGGGAGCAAAGCAAAGATCCCACATCCTTAGTCCGGGCCCGAACGAACCCATCTTGGCCCCGGTCTCAGCATTCCACACCGTTCCGCCGCCTCCACGCGCCGTCGTGGCAAACATTCGGTTATTCGGAGCGAAGGCGAGCGGCGTCCCGCCCGCGGCGTCGGTGTGCAGATCGCGCAGCAGATCGCCTTGGGCAACACTCCAAATTCGGACACCGGCTACATAGCTTCCGGCCCCCAATCTACTTTCGTCCGGCGAGAACGCCAGTCGGACTGAATCTCCTTCTGTCGAACGACCCAAACTCAAGCGGCGGCGCAACTCAAATGAGTCGAGATCCCACAGCAGCACTTCCCCGTCGCCGGCGAGCGTCGCAAGCGTGCGACGGGTCGATGATAACGCGGCTTCCGCCGCTGGCGCCTTGTGGCCACGAAGTTCGGCGAGTACCTGGCTATCCGACAATTGGCGGATGATAACGTTCCCATCCCGTGCAGCGCAAATCGCCCAGTCTTTTTCATAGGCGACAGCGAGACAGTCTTCGGGAAAGGACACAAACGAGTAACCGAAGATCTCGCGGGCATCCCACAGGCGGATTTGTCGATCACCTTCCGAGACCGTCACGAGCGTTCTACCCGTCGGGTCGAGCATCGCGGCGCACTGCGTCTCGCTCCGTTCCATGCCGACGCGAATCGACTCCAAGCGATTTTCATCCGCGCACACTTGCCAAATGCGTGGTCCGCCGGTTTCCGTTCCCCCGAGCAAGAACCGACCATCGGGGGAAAACGACAAGGCCCATACGCCCGCCATTGCCGAGGAACGCATCGTCACTTCGTCCGTGTTGAGATCGGAAACCAGAACGTCGGCGCCGTACCCGCTCGAGGCCAAGAACCGGCCATCGGGACTGACGGCCAGGCTCAAGACGCCTTTTTCATGCACGGCCAGTTCGCCCTCGGGCTTCCAATCCTCCACGCGCCATATTCGCACGGCCTTCCCCACTGCCGCGGCCACTCGCTTATTGTCGGGGAGCCACACGACAGAGCGAACCACATCGCCATAATCGGGCGAGCGCATCTCTTCTCGTTGAGACGCGACATTCCAAATTCGTATCGAATTGTCGCGCACCCGAAGCGAGGCGCAGGCCGTCGGGAGACCAGCTCACCGCACACACCGTACTCTCGTGCCCTCGCAGGCAAGCCATCTCGGTCCAGTCATTCACGTTCCAAAGCCTAATCGTTGCATCTTGCCCCGCTGTGGCCAGGATACGACCGTCCGGTGAAAATGCCGTCGTTGTGACTTCCTTATGGGAATAGTTCCAAGTGGCCAACTTCCGTCGACTCACAATGTTCCAAACCGTAACGTTTCCGCCCCGATCTCCGCTTGCTAACATGCCTCCGTGCGGGTCAAGGCTCGCGGTCAAGATCGGCGCGTCGTGGGTTCCGAGCACAGTGGGCGTGTAGTTGCAGTGAGCGTTTAAGAAATGCCACGAGAATTCTCGCAAGTCGCTTTGGCCCGGCGTCGGCTGATAGCGATCGAGGTACGCCTTTGCGTGATCAATTTCTCCGTAGTTCCAGGCCTGCCAAGCGTCGGCCATATCGCCCGCGTAAAGTTCTCTCCGTAAACTTGCTTCGCGAGTGACAACCGCCGCTCGGGCCTCTTTCTCTTTAAGCAAACTATTGTCCGCCGTGCGCTGTGCGCGAAAAGCCCGATTCGCTTGCCACAGGCTGAGCGATATTCCGCCAACAAGCGTAACGATGACTATGCAAGTCGTCGCTAGGACTAATTTGTGCCTACGTGCAAACTTGGCTAAAAGATACCTTCTCGTCGGGGGACGAGCGGTCACGGCTTCATTACGCAAGAAAGCTTCAATGTCCTCGATTAACGCAGTTGCCGATTGAAATCGCCGGCCCCGATCCTTTTCGAGCGCCTTCATAACGATCCAATCCAGGTCCCGTTTCAGCTGCCGTCGCATCATCTCCGGTTCGACCTGTCGGTTCTCCGACAAACTCGTCAATGCATCCGCTTTGAGCGTGCTGATCCGTGCACTGGGCCGAAGGGGATCAAGTTCCTGAATGATGCGGCGCATTCCGTCGTAGCCGGCGTCGCGCAGATCATTGCTCTCGAAAGGAGGGGCGCGGTCAAGATTTCGTAGAGTAGCACTCCTAGCGAGTACACATCGCTTCGCGTATCGACGTCGACGGCACTCAACGCTGCTTGTTCAGGACTCATATAGGCTGGTGTTCCGACAAGCTGATTAAGGCCTGTAAATAACGTCCTTTCGGTGAGCTGCTCCTGTCCGATCGCCTTCGCTACGCCAAAGTCGATGACTTTGATCACGCCCTTACCGTCGCACTCCGTGACCATGATGTTCGTTGGCTTCAGGTCGCGGTGAATGATTCCTTTTTGGTGAGCGTGCTGCACGGCCTGGCAGACTTCGATGAAAGCAGTTCCAGCCGTTCTTGAGCGGTGACGATTGCAGTTGGCAGTATTCGGTGATTGGCGAGCCTCGAACGAGTTCCATCACAAAAAACGGCCGGCCCGACTCGGTCGCTCCCGCGTCGTAGACGTGAGCGATGTTGGGGTGGTCCATGAGGGCCAGGGCCTGCCGCTCCGCTTCGAAGCGGGCGATCACGGCGCGGGTGTCAAGTCCCGGCTTAATGATCTTCAGCGCCACGCGTCGCCGCAAGGGAGTGGATTGCTCGGCCATGAACACCAACCCCATGCCGCCTTCGCCGATTTGTTCCAGCAGCTTGTAGGGACCGATGGCGTCGCCGGGCTTTTCGCCGATGGGAGGCTGCAGGGCCGTGGCCGCCAGATCGGCGACGGGCGACTCCAAGAACGCGCCCGCTTCGCCATGGGCTGCTACTAACTCGCCAAGCTCCTTGCGCAGAGCTTCGTCGTCGCCGCACGCGGCAGCAAAAAAAGCGTCGCGTTCCGCGTCGTTTTCAATCTCGACGGCGCGGGCGAAAAGCGATTCCAGGGGCTTCTGGATAGGCATCGGGATCTCTCGCTGGTTGGGTCCTTAACTTACCATGCGAGTTTCGCCGCCATTTTGGGTCACCGCGTCTGCGAATTGGCATCGGCCGACTTTCGACCGGGATGCGTCGAAATAACCAGGCGCGGGCGAAATTCCACCGCCGCTTGACGGTGGACGGCGAGATTTCCAGCAAATCGGCCACTTCGTCCAGCGTGTAACCTGCGAAATACCGAAGTTTGACGACTTCGGCGATGCCCGGGTCCTCGTGCGCCAGTTCGTCGAGAATCTCGTCGACGGCCAGCATTTCGTCCTCACGTTGGTGCACCTCGAGCATGCCGTCGTCCAGGTCGACGCGGTTGCGATCCCCACCGAATTTTGGCCGAGTTTTGCGACGCGCGCGTTCGATGAGTATTCGCCGCATGGCCTCGGCGGCGGCGCCGAAGAAATGGGCGCGACCGTCCCACCTGGGGCCCCCGTCGTCGCCGACGAGGCGGAGATAGGCTTCGTGCACCAGTGCGGTTGCTTGCAGCGTTTGGCCGGGCTTTTCCTGCGCGATGCGGGCCGCGGCGAGTCGGCGCAACTCGTCGTACACTAGCGGCAGGAGCTGTTCAGCCGCTTGATCGCGACCCTGGCAAATGGACTCGATAAGCTGCGTAACTTCGGACATGAAGCCGATTATAGCCGAATTCGCGGCGCTCCAGGCGCAACCTTAAAATTGGCTTCTAGCCGTCGTAGCATTCGATCGCCCAGCTTCCCCCGACCACCACCGGCAAGCGTTACGGCATCGCCGGCGACAACGCCGCCCGCCATAAAAAAAATAGCCGCGGCTATTCCAGTCTCGAGTCGCCTGCCCGTCGACGAGTCGCAGGTAAGCTTCGTGAACCAGCGCAGTCGCCTGCAACGTCTGGCCAGGTTTTTCATGGGCCAGTTTGGCGGCGGCCATTCGACGAAGCTCGTCGTACACCAAAGGAAGCAATTGTTCTGCCGCCGCCGGATCACCCTGGTCGATGGCCTGCAACAGCCGCGTCACGTCGGACATAACCCGCATTGTAGCTTTCGGGCAGAGAAATTCACCAATTCCAATAACGTCTCTTGTGCGCATTGACGAGCAACTATTCCTCAAACTTTGTTGCTGAAAATGGCCGCGCACTCTGCTACGCTCGGATGACGTACACGTGTACCTGATCCGTTCTTTGGCAACTTGAAAGAAGCTCTCAGCGGTCGGCGGTCAGCCGTCAGCCAGAGGGGAGAGATGCGCGCTCCGCGAGCCGGAAGCGTCAGCGCCCCTAGTGCGTCCTGGAAGCCCTCGCGGCGCGAGCGCCGAAAACGCAAAAGGGCCCCGACTAATGACGTCGCGACTTCTGTCGCAGCTCTGCATTCCCCGAGCCGTCCCGCCAAGGCGCCACGCAAAATCAGCGACTAATGCGGCGGTTGATGTGGGACCCCTATCCGGTCCGCAAAACCGCAAAACGTCCGAGCGAGCCGTGTCGTCCCGACCCCGGCGTCCCAAAGATTCCCGCGGTCCCCTATCGACGGCCTCGCGATAACGCCGCCAGGGCGATCACCAGCATCGCGATGCTCGCCGGCTCCGGCACCGCTCCCGCCGCGGTCGTCGTGGGCACGGTCGCTCCCAACTGCCGCTGCCAGATCAGAAAGTCGACGCCGTCCGTGTCGCCGTCGCCGTCGAGATTGCCGCTGGCAAACGTACCGGCGAGCGAGCCGAAGCCCGTCTTCCAGGTCCCCAGGTCAGTTTGAGTGACGGACCCGCTGCCATTGAAGTCGGCGATCGCCGCGTTGATGAAATAGCCGTCCAGCACGCCCGAGCGAACGCCGATCACGGACGAGGCCGATGTGTTAATGACGCCGCCCACGGTAAACGTGCCGGCCGTAAAGACGCCTTGCCGGGCTGCGTCCAATCCGCCGGTGTCGGAGTTGATGGTGAACGTCGCCGCTTGACCGAAGCGAGCCAGCGAAATGCTCGCCGTCGCCATGCCCGTCTGGCCTTCCGGCGCCTGCAAGCCCACCCGCGAGACGAGTTGCATCCACCGTGGGCCGGTCGTCGTAACGCTTTGCGTGAACGTCACTGACGAAGTCGCCCCCATGCCGAAGGGCGGGCCAATCGTGCTGCTGGCGCTGGCGCCGAAGTCATACACCCCGTCGCCCTTCGTCGTGCCGGCGTAACTGGCGACCGCCAGCTCCGTCGAGTTGGGGAAGGGGGTTTGCGCCGTATCGCTTATCGGAGCCCCGTTCGCTAGGTTCGTAAATTTCGGGGGGATTTGAGAAGTCTGAACTATGAGCGTTCCATTGAACGATCCAAAGGCCGCCAGCGCGATCGGCGCCTGGCCGATCGCCAGCGCCCAGCAAGCGACGGACGCCCGCAAGACGATGTTGACTTCCGCCCTCCTGGCAGCGATGAGTTTCCGCCCCGTCCATGTGCGGCCGGGCAAAAGTGCTCGCTGCATGTCAAGTCGGTCCCCAGGCGCCAGTTGCAATCGACCCGCCAGCCACGACTCGTATTCTAGTTGGCTGCGTGCGGCAAATGCAAACAAACGGTCGACCGCGGATCGCCGGGCGCCAGCGGCCAGGGGGTGCGCCGCCCCAAGTCGTCTCGCAACCGCAGTCGTCCGTGCACTTTGCGCCGCAAGCGAGGCAGGCGGCGCCCTAGTCAACTTCCTTTTCTTTGATCCACGACATCATCCGTCGCAACTGCTTGCCGACTTGCTCGACCGGATGACTGCGTTCGCGACGCCGGGTCGCCTTGAACGCCGGGGCTCCCGCTTTGTTCTCCAGAATCCACTCGCGAGCGAACTGGCCGCTGCGGATTTCTTCAAGTATCCGCCGCATCTCCGCCTTTGTCTCTTCGGTGACGATCCGCGGTCCGCGTGTGTAGTCGCCGTACTCGGCCGTGTTGCTCACGCTATAGCGCATGTAGCTGAGGCCGCCCTGGTAGAAGAGGTCGACAATGAGCTTCAACTCATGGAGACACTCAAAATACGCCATCTCCGGCTGATAGCCGGCTTCGACCAGCGTGTCGAACCCCGCCTTCACCAGCGCCGACGCCCCGCCGCAGAGCACGGCTTGTTCGCCAAACAAGTCGGTCTCAGTCTCTTCGGCAAACGTGGTGCGAATGACGCCCGCCCGCGTGCCGCCGATGCCCTTGGCGTACGCCAGGCCGATCTTGAGCGTCTGGTCGCTCGCCTTGTCGTCCATCGCAATGAGGCACGGCACGCCGCCGCCGGCGACAAACTCGCTACGCACCAGATGGCCCGGTCCCTTAGGCGCCACCAACAGCGAATCGACTCCCCGAGGAGGCGCCACTTGTCCGAAATGAACGTTGAACCCGTGCGAGCACATGAGCACATTGCCCGGTTTGAGGTTCTCGCGAATGTGACAGCGATACACGTCGGCCTGCAGTTCATCGGGCAGCAGGATGTTGACGATGTCGCCTTGTCGAGCCGCGTCTTCCGCGGACATCGGCTCGAAGCCATGACTCTTAGCCAAGTCGTAGTTGGGCCCCCCGGGCCGCTGACCGACGATGACTTTCACGCCGCTGTCGCGGAGATTCTGGGCATGGGCGTGGCCCTGCGAGCCGTAGCCGATGATGGCCACGGTTTTGCCTTTGAGTGCATTGAGATCGGCGTCTTTGTCGTAGTAAATCGTGGCGGGCATGGGATTTTTCCTGATTGGCGCCGATCGCGAGATCGGGCGAGCAATTTGGTCGCCGGCTTAGCCGCCGGCGCTGAAGGAGTGACTAATACGCGGGACACGATTCACGGCTCGACGGCGGCGCTGACGCGACGGAGCGAGCCGACGCCGTCGACCGAGCGATTGACGCCGCGCACCATGGCGATGCGACCCGTGCGGACCAGCTCGACGATGCCGAATGGCCGCATCAGGTCGATGAATGCTTCAATTTTCTTCTCCTGTCCGGAGATTTCTACAATCACTTGCTCCGGCGACACGTCGACGACCCGACCGCGAAAGATCTCGCAGAGTTCGTGAATTTCGGCGCGCTGATCGCCCACGGCGCCGACTTTCAACAGCATCAGGTCGCGCTCGACGTAATCCTGCGCGCTGACGTCGTCGACGCGGACGACGGTCACGATCTTTTCGAGCTGCTTCCGCACCTGCTCCAGCACACTGTCGTCGCCGACGACCACGAAGGTCATCCGCGACAGGATGGGGTCTTCTGTTTCGCCGACGGCGAGACTGTCGATGTTGTAGCCGCGCGAAGCCAACATCCCGGCCACGTGAGCCAGCACGCCGGGAACGTTTTGCACGAGGGCGGAGAGGACGTGACGCATGATCGGTAGGTTGAGATTGTCCACCGTAAAACGAACCTTTGATGATACCTGCGGCGAAGGCGCGTCACAAGCGGCGCGAAACGCCGGTGCTTGCTGCTGCCAACAGGCCGTGTTAGCCTGGCCAGCTTGGCCCCAGCGCACCGGAGCAAGTTGGGACTCAGCACTCCAGCAGCAAGCGTTATGGTCTCCGCTCCCCAATTGCCGCTCGCCCAGACGCGGACCGACGTCATCTCCATCCGTGGCGCCCGCACTCACAATCTGCGAAACATCGACCTGGACATACCCCACTGGCGGCTGGTGGTAATCACAGGACTCAGCGGCTCGGGAAAAAGTTCGCTGGCTTTCGATACGCTGCTGGCCGAGGGGCAGCGGCAGTATATTGAGAGCCTCTCGGCGTACGCCCGCCAGTTTTTCGACCAACTGGAGCGGCCCGACGTCGACCTCATCGAGGGGTTGCAACCGACAATCGCCATCGATCAGCGCGCCGGCTCGACGAGCGCTCGCAGCACGGTGGCAACGGTTACGGAGATTTACGATTACCTGCGCGTGCTGATGGCCCGCACGGGCGAAGTGGCGTGTCCGGCGTGCGGCACGCCGATCGCCCAGCAAACGCCAGCGGAAATCCAGGCCGCCATTCTTGCCCTGCCCGAACAGACCAAGGCGATGCTGCTGGCCCCCATGGTCCGCGGTCGCAAGGGCAAGCACGCCGACGTGATGGAGGAAATTCGCCGCGAGGGTTTTGTGCGCGTGCGGATCGACGGAGTCGCCTACGAGCTCGACCAGGCGCCCGAACTGAAGGCCCAACAACGGCACGACATCGACGCCGTTGTCGATCGCGTGATCATTCGCCCGGGCATCGAGAATCGGTTGGCCGAGTCGGTGCGACTGGCGCTCAAGCACGGCGAGGGCGCACTGCGCGTAACCTATCTTACGCCCGACGCCCGGCTGCAAGCCAATGGGGCCAGCACGCGCGAGAGCAGCGCCGAAAATGGGTGGGTCGAACGGGTGTACAACACGCAATATGCTTGTCCCGACTGCAAGCTCAACCTGGCGGAAATTGAGCCCCGGACTTTCAGCTTCAACAGCCCGTACGGGGCGTGCCCGAATTGCGACGGACTGGGGGTGATCGAAGGAACCGTTAGCGAACCCGCGGCGAACGACAACGGCCACGAGTCGACGGAGTTTCACAGCGCGGCGACTTGCCCTGAGTGCGGCGGGTCGCGGTTGCGGCCCGAGGCGCGGGCCGTGCGGCTGTCCGGGTTGGCGATTCATCAGATCGCTGCGCTGTCGGTCGATCGGGCCGGCGAGTTTTTTCGCCAGTTGTCGTTCCCGCCGTCCCTGGCGCCGGTCGGCGAACCGTTGACGGCCGAGATCGCGCGGCGACTGGAATTCTTGCAGCAAGTCGGCCTCGACTATCTCACGCTCGATCGCGCCGCCGATTCGCTCAGCGGCGGCGAGTTGCAGCGAGTTCGCCTGGCCACCGGCATTGGCTCGGGGCTCGTCGGCGTCCTCTACATTCTCGACGAACCGTCGATCGGCTTGCATCCGCGAGACAACGACCGGCTGATTGAGTCGCTCCGGCGTCTCGTGGCCCAGGGCAACACGGTGATGGTGGTCGAGCACGACGACGCGATCATGCGCGCGGCCGACTGGCTGATCGACATGGGCCCCGGCGCCGGCGAGCGCGGCGGACAGATCGTGGCCCAGGGAACTCCGGCCGAAGTCGCCGCGAACCCCGCGTCGATTACCGGCGACTATCTGTCGGGTCGTCGGCGAATCGAAATGCCCGCTGAGCGCCGACGCCCGGCCAAGGCGCGGCTGTTGGAAATCGAGGGGGCCACGCTCAACAACCTCCAAGACGTCGACGCGGCTATTCCTCTCGGCTTGTTCACTTGCGTCACGGGCGTGAGCGGTTCGGGCAAGAGCTCGCTGGTGGTCGACACTCTGGCTGCGGCGTTGGCTCGCAAGCTGCACGGCGCCGAAGTGCGTCCGGGGCCTTACAGCGCCCTGCGCGGCGTCGCGAAGCTCGAACGGCTGATCCACGTCGACCAATCGCCCATCGGTCGCACGCCGCGTTCCAACCCCGCCACCTACACGGGCGTGTTCGACGAAATCCGCCGCGTGTTTGCCGGCACGAAGCATGCCAGGCAGTTGGGTTACAAGAGCGGCCGGTTCAGCTTCAACGCCAAGAGCGGCCGCTGCGAGCATTGCCAAGGGCAAGGCGTGGAGCGGATCGTGATGCGGTTTCTGCCCGACCTGTTCGTCACGTGCCCGGTGTGCCACGGGCGCCAGTTCAACCGGCAAACGCTGGCCGTGCGATATCGCGACAAGTCGATTGCCGACGTGCTGGCGATGCATATCGACGACGCGGCGGCGTTCTTCGAAAATCACCCGGCCATTCATCGAATGCTCACGAGCCTGGTCGAGGTCGGGCTCGGCTACCTCACGCTCGGCCAGCGGAGCACGACGCTCTCGGGCGGCGAGGCGCAACGCATCAAACTGGCCGCGGAGCTGGGCCGCCCCTCGACCGGGGCCACCTTGTACATTCTCGACGAGCCGACGACCGGATTGCACACCGACGACATCGGCCGGCTGCTCGCGGTGCTGCAGCAGTTGGTCGACCTGGATCACACGGTCGTGGTGATCGAGCATAATCTTGAGGTCATCAAATGCGCCGATTGGGTCATCGACCTGGGTCCCGACGGGGGCACGGGCGGCGGACGGATCGTGGCGGCAGGAACGCCGGAGGACATTGCGGCGTGCGAGCAGAGCCTTACGGGACAATGGCTGCGCAGCGTTCTGCGCGCTGACGGTGGGTGGAAGCGTTCGGTAAGGTTAGAATCGACGACTGCCGAAGATCCGGCATTGCTGGCCATTTCAACCGATCGGGGGACATTGCGATGATGAAAAGCGCGTTGTGCACAGCGTTGATATTTTTGACGGCCCCGGTTTTTTCGCAGCAAGTTAATCCAACGCCAGGCGAAGATGAGGTCGGCTTTGAACCAATCTTCGACGGCAAGACGCTCGACGGCTGGGACGGCGATCAGAAATACTGGCGCGCCGAGGACGGCTGTCTCGTGGGCGAGGTGACGCCCGAGACGATCCTGACGCAGAACACATTCATCATCTGGCGCGGCGGGAAGACGCGAGACTTCGAACTCAAGCTCGATTTTCGCATCACCGCCAGCGGTAACAGCGGCGTCAACTACCGCAGCGAACCGGTGGAGGGCGTTCCCTTCGGCTTGCGCGGCTACCAGGCCGACATCGACGGGGCCAACAAGTACACCGGACTCAACTACGAAGAGCGCGGCCGCGCCTTTCTGGCTGCTCGCGGCGACGTGGGTCGCATCGACGCCGACGGCAAGTCGCGCACAGTCGGCTCGCTGGGCGACGCCGACGCCCTGGCGAAGTTCATCAAGAACGAGGACTGGAACGCCTATCACCTGATCGTGCGCGGCAACGTCATGACGCACCTGATCAACGGACACGTCATGAGCATTGCGATCGACGAGGACGGCGCCCATCGGAAGTTCGAGGGGTTGCTCGGCCTCCAGGTCCACGTGGGGCCGCCGATGAAAGTCCAGTACCGCAACATTCGTCTCAAGCACCTGACGCCGGCAATGACGCCCGCGTCTCCGTAAAGCCGTTTTGGGATCGGCTCGGCGGCGAGCCGGGCGTACGTGCAGTTTTGGAGCGCCGGAATACTCCAAAACGGTCCAAAATGCACGTGCTTGAGGCTGCATTTTCCGAGCGTGGCGACTTGATTTTGAACGTCACGGCGGGGGGCCCCATTTTTTCGTTCAAAACTCACGTGGGTTTTGCCGCGCGGATGTCGCGGGAACGTCGACAATTCTCGGGCGTCCGCGAGCCTGGGGCTGACAATACGCGAACCGTTTTGACTTCGGGCCGCTCCGTGGTTGCGCGCTAACCCTCTGTCAGCTCACGAGTTGGGACCTAATCGCAGGTTTTCCAAAACCGAGCGCTCGTCATTGGCGGCGGTGCGCAGGTAGACCCCAGCCGAGGCGCCTTTGCGGCGTTGGCGACATGGATGAGTGAATTGTCAAAGAACTGAACGTGCGCACAGATCGCACGATACCAAGGGTAGCAGAGTGCGCGGCCATTTTCAGCAAGAATTTCTGGGAAAAATTCTCCTGCCAAGCGCAGAGGCGGCAGAGGGGGGAGGGAAGAATGCAACCACGAAGGCACGAAGGACACGAAGGTAGGAAGCGGCGATTTGCTTGACGCTGGATTGCGGTCGGGTGGCTGTGGTCGCCGTCCGCGGCGCCCACAGATTGAGATCTGGGGTTTCGAAGACTCAACCCCAGCCACCCGCCTCCGATGAAGAGGGTCAGAAGTTTTGCCCCGTTTTCCGCCCCCAAGGAAAGCCAGCCGTCGGCTCGGCCTTCGCTTGTCTCATGGCTTCACCCTACAGGGCTAATTTTGGGGGCCGGCTTGCCGGGGGCGCCTTAAACGACGGAGCGGTCGAGCCAGGCAAAGGGCAAGCAACAACGTAGACGGCTCGGGCACGGCGGTCGCGGGGGGCAGCGTCTGGCCGAAATGGTCACGCCATACGGCGAGGTCATCGGCGCCGACCGCGCGGGCTGACCCGTGTCGAGCGAGAGGCCGATCGTGAACGACCGCGCCGCTAAGAACGCGGCGCTGGGCGGCTGGCCCAACTCGGCTGCCAGGCGAGAAAGTCCCCGCCGTCGACCGCGCCCGAGCCGTCGTAGTCGCCCCACAGCGGGGCGGTGAGCGCGGGACTCAGGCCGTACAGGCGGGCCGATCGATTGCAATTCTGTGTGAGTCCGGTGCTGATCCAATGCCCGTCGCTGTCGTTTTCGCTGCCAACTCCACCCCCTGACGCGTTGGACGTATTGTTCCAAGTTCCGCAACTGAGTCCGCCTGCTGCAGTACCGACACTCGTCGACCCCGTCCACACGTCCGAGTCACTCGTGATGAGCGTCCCCAGCTCGTCGTAGTCGACGGCCGCCGCCAGGCTGCCGTCGAACAGGTCGGCGTGGCCGCTGGCCAGCTCGGTCCCGTGCAGATTGAACACCGGCCCGCTCACGCTCAGCCGATCCCGGGCGTTGTCGCCGGTGATCGACAGAATTGCGCGGTAGAGCGGCGAAACGCCGTCCCAAGTGAGCGTGCCGGGCAGTTGGGCGTCAAACGCCGAACTTGTGACCTGGTAGTCGGCCGCCGCGATACTCCCGAACCGCCCCCCAGGGGGCGGAATCGAAGTCGTGCTCGTTGTCCGATAGGAATTACTCGTCGCAAACAACAGGTGGTACGTGCTCCCCGGCGCGGGCAGCGCGGCCCGCGCGGACACTGCTGCGAGCAGCACTAAACACGTCGCTAAAACACACATGCACCTGGTCATCGCTCGTTGCCTCGTCCTGTTGAACTTCGGTGCTAGTTGAAGCGCAGCCGTGCGCGTCAGGTGGCTGTGGTCGCCGTCTGCGGCGCCCACAGATTGAGATCTGGGGTTTCGAAGACTCAACTCCGGCCACCCGCCGATCAGCCTTCGACGGCAGGCAAGTCGCAGCGCCGCCGCGACCGCCAAGACGAAGCTTCCCGGCTCGGGCACGGCGGTCGCGGGCGGCAAGGTCTGGCCGAAATGGTCCTGCCACACGGCGAGGTCATCGGCGCCGACCGGCGCGGGCTGACCCGTGTCGAGCGAGAGGCCGATCGTGAACGACCGCGCCGCTAAGAACGCGGCGCTGGGCGGCTGGCCGAGCTCGCGCTGCCAGGCGAGAACGTCCCCGCCGTCGACCGATCCCGAGCCGTCGTAGTCGCCCCACAGCGGCGCCGTGAGTGCGGGGCTCAGGGCGTACAGGTGCGCCGATTGGTTGCAGGGCTTACTTGAGTCCGTGCTGAGCCAAGAGTTGTCGTTTAACGCATTGCCGGTCCTACCAGTAACTCCGCTGGAGGTAAGATTCCAAGATCCGCAGCTCAATCCGCCGGCGTTTACGCCGATCGCTGTCGACCCCGTCCACACATCCATGTCTTCGGTGATGCAGCGCCCCCAGCTCGTCGTAGTCGACCGCCGCCGCCAGGCTGCCGTCGAACAGGTCGGCGTGGCCGCTGGCCAGCTCGGTCCCGTGCATGTTCAGCACCGGCCCGCTCACGCTCAGCCGATCCCGGGCGTTGTCGCCGGTGATCGACAGAATCGCCCGGTAGATCGGCGAGACGCCGTCCCACGGGCCCGTGCTGGGCAGCGAGGCGGCGAATGCCGAGCTGGTGACCTGATAGTCGGCCCCGGCAATGTTGCCGAATCGGAGCGTGGGCGGCGGAATCGACTGGGTGCTCGTCGTCCGATAGAAGTTGCTCGTCGCGAACAGCAGGTGGTACGTGCTCCCCGGCGCGGGCAAGTCGGCGCGGCAGAGCGCGGGGGCCAGTATGACGACGACCGCAGCAATCAGAATGCGCATCTCGCGGGTCCGATCCCTTGGAGTGATCCGTCCACAAGGCAAGCTCATCCTAACTGGCGGCCATTGGGGCGGCCACTCTGCAGGGTCCGCTTCTGATCTTCGCCCCCAAAAAAACTGCGGGCGGGCGGGTGGGAGGGGAGCATGCAACCACCAAGGCACGAAGGACACGAAGGTAGGACGGGGCGATTTGCTTGACGCCGAGGGTGGCGGTCGGGCGGCTGTGGTCGCGTGCGCGGCGCCCACAGATTGAGATCTGGGGTTTCGATGACTCAACCCCAGCCACCCGCCGACTTCGTGCGTTCTTCTGACTTCGCCACTTGTCACTACCCAGAAGAGTCGAGCGGGGAGTTTCTGATATAATCTGAAACGCGAGCGATCGAATGCACAGATAAAGCAACATCTCTTCTGTAATTTGGCGGTTTGATTTGGGGGCGGATCAGTAGGTTTCCATGGAGAGATAGGATCGGTTGGTTTCCCAGTCTTCGCTGATTTCCATGAGGACGGCGGTGACGAGTCGCAGGGCGCTGTGCTCGTTGGGGAACAGCGTGGCGACTCGGGTGCGGCGTTTGATCTCTTTGTTGATGCGTTCCAGCGAATTGGTGGTTCGCAGCTTGCGGCGATGGGCCGCGGGCAGACTGAGCACGGTGAGCGATTCAGGGACGTTCGCCTCCAGCCAGGCGGCCAGCTTGGGCGCCGCCGAGGCGTACTTCGTAACGAGCTGAGCGAGTCGTCGGTCGGCCTCGGCTCGATCGCCGGCGTCCAGGACGCTGCGCAGATCGCGGGCGACCTCGCTCCGCATCGCCAGCGTGGGAACGTAGTGCAGGGCGTTTTGAGCCAGGTGGAACTGGCAGCGTTGCCACGGCACGCCGGCGAACCGCGCCTCGCGGGCGGCTTCCAGCCCGGCGTGATCGTCGCTGACGATGTACCGCACGCCGTGCAGGCCGCGGTCCTGCAGCGAGGCCAGGAACTCGCGCCAGTGGACTTCGGCCTCCGACAGCGAGACGCTCACGCCGAGAATGGATCTCCCTCCTTCGGGCGTGACGCCGATGGCGACCAGCACGGCGCAGGAGACGACCGCTCCGCCGTGGCGAATCTTCTCGTAGCGGGCGTCGAGGATCAGATACGGCGTCTCGCCCAGCGGGCGGTTCCGCCAGGCCGCCAGTTCCTCGTCGAGCAAGGCCGCGGCGCGGCTCACCTGGACGCTGCTGACGTCCAGCCCGCACAGTTCCTGGGTGATGGCGGCGACCTTGCGCGTGGAGACGCCCTGGACGTACATCTCGGCCACGGCCAGCTTGAGGGCCCGTTCGCTCCGCTCGCCCCGCTCCAAGACGGTGGGGTAAAACTCGACGCCGCGCGTCTGCGGGACTTGAAGCTCAAGCTTCCCGAGCCGGCTGGCGACCGTCTTGGGCTTAAAGCCGTTGGCGTGGCCGCGACGCTCGCGGGTGCGCTGGTAGGGTCCGGCTCTCAGGGCTTCGCTGCGCTGGAGCTTCATGGCTTCGTTCAGCAGAATCTCCATGGCCTGAGACATGCCTCCGAAGCCGTGGTCGGCGAGCAGTTGGACGATCGCGTCGAGTTCGGTAGATTGCGTCTGGCGGGTCATGCGTGCTTCCTTTCATTGCTTAGAGCACAACGAATAGGAAACCGTCTTGGCCCGTCCCTTTCAAGCCGCTCGCCACGCGAGGCGATCGCTTCCGCTACGGTCGCTGCGCTCCCTGCGCTCCAGCGATCGCCTCGCGTGGCTTTTACAGAACAAATGATGCACTAACAATGCACAAAGCGGACGTTGGCAGATGATAGACGTAATTTGCATTCTCTCTGGACTGTGCCTCATATCACTTTCGTTGTTCGTATATGAGGACGAAGAGCAACGAATCCAGAATTACTTAGAACAGGCGTGGGTTCGACTCGACGATCTTCGCCAAGTCAATGCGATACCAACTGGCCTTCTTGAGAAGCACTCTTGATTTAACGACACGTACGTTCGACTATTTGTTTGGTGGCCGTTTGTTGAGTCTGCGAGCCGCTGCTATGTCAGCGTCGCTTTCATGTGCCTTTGCTGCAATCCTTCTTCTGGTCGACAGCGTGTCATACGCCGCGTACCCTGACCCATCTTCCTGGCCGCCGGACCAGAGTTGGCCGGTGTTTTGCTTAGCGTTTTTGGCATTTTATTTAGCGATCGTACATGAACTTCTTTCCCAGACGATGAAGCCGAGGAATGCACTACTTTTCTGCATTGTGCCCGTGGCTATGATGTCCATCGCGCTCACGAATTCGCATTTATTTTATCGAACCTGCTATGAGGCAAGGTTAGTGCATCATTTGTTCTGTAAAAGCCACGCGAGGCGATCGCTGGAGCGCAGGGAGGCGCAGCGACCGTAGCGGAAGCGATCGCCTCGCGTGGCGAGCGGCTTGAAAGGGACGGGCCAAGACGGTTTCCTATTCGTTGTGCTCTAAGCAATGAAAGGAAGCACGCATGACCCGCCAGACGCAATCTACCGAACTCGACGCGATCGTCCAACTGCTCGCCGACCACGGCTTCGGAGGCATGTCTCAGGCCATGGAGATTCTGCTGAACGAAGCCATGAAGCTCCAGCGAGGCGAAGCCCTGAGAGCCGGACCCTACCAGCGCACCGCGCGAGCGTCGCGGCCACGCCAACGGCTTTAAGCCCAAGACGGTCGCCAGCCGGCTCGGGAAGCTTGAGCTTCAAGTCCCGCAGACGCGCGGCGTCGAGTTTTACCCCACCGTCTTGGAGCGGGGCGAGCGGAGCGAACGGGCCCTCAAGCTGGCCGTGGCCGAGATGTACGTCCAGGGCGTCTCCACGCGCAAGGTCGCCGCCATCACCGCAGGAACTGTGCGGGCTGGACGTCAGCAGCGTCCAGGTGAGCCGCGCCGCGGCCTTGCTCGACGAGGAACTGGCGGCCTGGCGGAACCGCCCGCTGGGCGAGACGCCGTATCTGATCCTCGACGCCCGCTACGAGAAGATTCGCCACGGCGGAGCGGTCGTCTCCTGCGCCGTGCTGGTCGCCATCGGCGTCACGCCCGAAGGAGGGAGATCCATTCTCGGCGTGAGCGTCTCGCTGTCGGAGGCCGAAGTCCACTGGCGCGAGTTCCTGGCCTCGCTGCAGGACCGCGGCCTGCACGGCGTGCGGTACATCGTCAGCGACGATCACGCCGGGCTGGAAGCCGCCCGCGAGGCGCGGTTCGCCGGCGTGCCGTGGCAACGCTGCCAGTTCCACCTGGCTCAAAACGCCCTGCACTACGTTCCCACGCTGGCGATGCGGAGCGAGGTCGCCCGCGATCTGCGCAGCGTCCTGGACGCCGGCGATCGAGCCGAGGCCGACCGACGACTCGCTCAGCTCGTTACGAAGTACGCCTCGGCGGCGCCCAAGCTGGCCGCCTGGCTGGAGGCGAACGTCCCTGAATCGCTCACCGTGCTCGAGTCTGCCCGCGGCCCATCGCCGCAAGCTGCGAACCACCAATTCGCTGGAACGCATCAACAAAGAGATCAAACGCCGCACCCGAGTCGCCACGCTGTTCCCCAACGAGCACAGCGCCCTGCGACTCGTCACCGCCGTCCTCATGGAAATCAGCGAAGACTGGGAAACCAACCGATCCTATCTCTCCATGGAAACCTACTGATCCGCCCCCAAATCAAACCGCCAAATTACAGAAGAGATGTTGCTTTATCTGAGGCAAGAACCGACGAAGCCTGGCTTTACGATGTGGGATAGTGCTGTGGTAAACGCACTTGGCTTTCTCGATACGGCGTCTGAGATTGTGGGATTTTGCATCATGCTAATAGTTGCGATTCTATGTGATTTTATTGCTGTCGCAGCTAACCGACGCCTTGTGGGCAAAATGCAGGTCTGGAACTCAGCAGTCGGGATTGTAGGCGTTGTCGTATTGAATGTCCTTTTTGCGATTTGCTTCTGTCTCATGCCTTTCATCGGTGCGGCTTGGTGGTCTGACAGTCTTGAGAGACACAGTATTCCACACGCTTCATACTATTACGGGGTTCCGACATGGCTCGCCGGCCTCGGTCTGTTGAATTTCACAGTGGTTTTGGCAGCATTTCTGCAGTTGTTCCTCGCAGCTGCAATGATAGTGCACCTAGCCCTCTGGCCCCTGATTTGTCGATTCATATACAAGTTCCAGGCATTCGGAATCATCAAACGAAGAAGACTCGTGGCGACTGTCGGAGGTCTATTGGTGATCGCAGGTGTTCCTTCGGCTCGAAATTATATATGGAGATTGCTTGCAACGATCTAGCTAGAGAAGGGCGCGAGTGGCCCAGTGTGGCATCTTGTTGAGGCCGATCGCGGCGGCGAGCGAACCGCCGTCCGCCAACAGACCGACCGTGCCGCGATCCGTGAGACCATAGGAATAAAACCGGGTCAGAACTATTTATGGTCGGCTTACTCGCCTTCGCCCTCCGCGACCTGCTTTCGTGGCCGGCCCGCGGGCGGATCTGCAGGTCGAGACTCAGCCGTTTGGCGAGGCGACTCATCCACGCTTCGCTTCCGTAGGGAAGCCCGGTCGCGGCGCTGCGGCGAATGGCATGGCCTCGGAGGTTCGCCGACGTGGCCATGATCGCCTTAGTTCGCATGCTCACGCAGCCGCGAGCATGCCACCCGCCTCCCTCCCCCTTCCCATCGGGTTCAGCGGTCCGACGTGGCGTGCGTCGTTCCAGAATGATAGAATTACAGCAATGAGCGAGGCCATTCCCGCGATTTACGAAAACGGCGTTTTTCGGCCGACGGGTCCCGTCGAGTTGCCGGATCGGACTGCCGTGACGGTGTATCCGCTGCCGCGGCCTGGACAGGGCGACGGCATTCGCGCCTCCGGCGGCGCGTGGGCCGATGGCGGTGAAGAGCTTGATCGCTGTCTGGCCGAAGTGGCTCGCTGGCGAAACATCCCGCGGGCGCCGGCCGATTCGAGTTCGGGCAGCCCATGAGTTTCCTCCTCGATACGGACATCGCCTCCGCGCATCTGCGAGGCCATGGTGCTAGTTTCGTCGCGACTGCTGCAGTACACAGGGCGTCTTTATCTTTCCGTTGTGAGCTTGGCCGAACTCAAAGTGTGGCTCTATCGAGCCAAGACTCCCGAGCGATACCGACGATCTCTCGATCAACTGCTTGTCGATTGTGCTCTTCTGCCAGTGGATAACGAGGTCGCCGAGACTTTCGGGCGATTGGGATCCCAGCTTTTGGATCAAGGCCGCCCGGTCGGCACGCCAGACCTGCTGATCGCGGCGACCGCGTTGGTTCACAATCTGACGCTCGTCACGGGTAATATCCGGCATTTCTCGGTCATCGCAGGGCTTCACGTCGAGAATTGGTTGGAGGCCTAAAGCGAAGGGTCGCGCAGTGCGTAAGCCAAGCGACTGACTACGCGAGCGTCGGGTGGCTGTGGTCGTCGTCTGCGGCGCCCACCGATTGAGATCTGGGGTTTCGAAGACTCAACCCCAGCCACCCGTCGCCTCGGCGGTCCGCCGACGTGGCCAGGAGCGCTGTAGTTCGCATGCTCACGCAGACGCGAGCATGCCACCCGCCGCAGCGTCGCTGCCACCCGCAGTCCCAGGGCCTTTTACGACCTGACGTGCCGATGTCTGATGACGGCGCTCATCCACGATCCATATTCACGCGGACAAGTGCATGGACCACCGCATTCGCGCCTAAACTGGCGGCCGGGGGCAGGATTTCCCCGAACGAAACATCGTCCACACGCCTAAAACAAACAGCACGGCGGCAACCCCGTACAACAGCTTGTTGTAGGAACCCAACCAGGCGCCAACGACCGTTCCTCCGGTGAGGAACAACAGCACGCCCACATGGCATGGGCAGGTCAGCATGGCGAGATAGGCCCCGGCCTTATTTCGAGCGGTTAGCTCCCGAAACATTGCCTGTTTTAACCGATTCATCGAACGCTCCCTGTTTTTTGGCGACCTGCGATTCCTTAGGGACGACTGTTCGTCATTCAAGGAATCAACTCTCGACGCCCATACAAGCGTACTACGTCGCTTGCTGAAACTTCCTGAAATGCCGAGCAAATGCGCCTGGCATTCCAGGCGGACGGATGAAGAGGCGTTCTGTAGACGGATAAACGGACTTTGTGGTGAGCTATTGCCGACGTAGGTGAACTTAGGAGTCAAAGAAGGCGGCGGATAAGAATCGGATAAGAATCGGGTCAGAACTATTTATGGTCGGCTTACTCGCCTTCGCCCTCCGCGACCTGCTTTCGTGGCCGGCCGCGCGGGCGGATGTGCAGGTCGAGACTCAGCCGTTTGGCGAGGCGACTCATCCACGCTTCGCTTCCGTACGGAAGGCCCGTGGCGGCGCTGCGGCGCGTCGTCTCCACGGCCGGAAAGTACACCCGTCAGATCACCTATGCGTCTACCGGAAGCCGCTGTCAAGAAAACGCGCACGCCCCGCGGGCTTGCGGTGCGCGGGACTGTGATAAACCTGGCGACGCCTGCGCTTGCGCGGAGAGAACTTCACGAACTTGCCGCCAGGCGATCCTGCGGATCGGGCTTGACGTTTTTGACTTTGTTTAAAGCGCGGTTGAACTTGCGCCGGTTGCCGCGTGCGGTGCGCTGCTGGAGGTACTGGCCGGCGGCCAGGGCCGAGATTTTCTCGGCCAGCGCGGTGGCGACCAACTGATTGATGGAGATGCCCTCTTGCCGAGCCAGTTCCTTGGCCTGGCGGTGCAGCGAAGCCGGTAATCGCAGGCTCATCGTGCTCATGGCAGGGCTCCGATCTCGTTCAAAAATTCGTGGGGCTCGACGGCTCGCAGACCGAACTGTTCGATGCCGCTAAAGTCTTTGCGGTTGAAGGTAATGATGCGATTGCACCCAGCTTCGACGGCAAGTTCCAACACCATGTCGTCGTCCGGATCCGGAAGGAATGGCCTCCACAGGTAAAACACGTCGTGCAGGCCGGCGACCGAGCAGAGGTAGTCGAGGACGTCGTCGATCTCCTGATACGTCAGTCCCAAGGAGCGCGAGTGACGCCGCGCGATCTCTTCATACTCCAGCACCAGCGGAACGGAAAGATGGATTCGAAATGTCTGATTTCGTCCAACCTCCTTCAACAGCCGGTGCGACGCGCCGAGTCGCGACCGCAGGCCGGCGTAGAACACATTCGTGTCGATGACGACTTGGAATTGGTCCACTGTGGTATTATGGGTGATACCACAACAAAGTCAAGGTCCAACTGAGCGACGCGACGCCGCCGACGATGACGCCGGCTTCAGCGGTCGACGTTACAGGCGCTCGAGCTCAGAATAAGACGGCCAGCACCGTTTCTGTTCGATAATGCCGATGAAAATAGCACAAAGTAACCCAAAAATAGTTTTCGCCGCGCAGACTGACTTGCTATCTTAAGACAGCCGAGTCGGATCTACCTATCATCATTCACGACCGGTCATCTCGGCGGCGGGCTGGGGCATCATTGGTTCTTATTCATTTGAGAGAGGGGTGCGCTAATGACTCGAACAAGAGCGTTGATTGGCCTTTTCGCGGCATTTGCCGCGGCGCTAGCAGGCGCCGTCGCCAGCGCGAACAACATTTCGTTGAGCATGAACTTAGCGTTCAATGACCCTGCCAATTTCAACTCCGGCGGCACGTGGACAGTCGTCGGCAAAGGCGACGAGCGCGGCATTGCCGGACTCTCGTTGGCGCTGGCAAACATCAATTTCGACCCCCTGACGGGCTTTCTCGGACCCGAGGGATTTGAAGTTCAAAGGGGCGCCGGCTTCCCCCCGGCTACATCAACATCGTCGACGGCGACGATCTCACCGATCGCACGCTCGACGTGGGCGTCGTCGGCGGCCCCTTTCCGACAACCTATGTCGACGATCCGCGTTTGGTTTTATATCCCGGCAACCCTAACCTGGGTTCGTTTACCGGCGGCGTCGAGTTGGTCACCGGCACATTCAATCCGGGCTTCGTGCCTGCTTGGTTCGGCGGCAGCCTGACTGCGGGCAACGTCTTTACGGCGCCGTCAGGCGTCGGCACGGTGGTTTTCGCCAATACGCAGACGACCGTGCGGTATTTAGTTCCCGAACCGGCGACGTGGCTCATCGCCATGAGCGCCGGTCTGGTTCTGCTGGCGCGACGACGGCGCATTGGCTGAGCTAGTTTCAAAATCAGCTGGTTAAGGGGACGGCAGTCAATTCGAGAATTGACTGCCGTCCTCGATGCCCTTGCCGCTCCCATAGCGGAACGCAGGGTATCAGCCATGGGTCCGCCGATGCCGATTTGGATCGCACGCCGCTGGTGATGTGTTACGGAGTGAGCGTCGTGGCAACACGGCGCCGATGACTCAGCGCGGCGACGAGGACAAGGGCCAGGGCCACGGAGGGGGGTTCGGGGACGGCGGCGGCCAGCGCCCTGGGTCAGCGAGTCGGCCCCAGAAGAGGATGCCGTCGGTGTGGCGGTCGCGGAGGGCGAAGAGGAAGGGATGGTCGGCGCGGAATTCGACGGGCGGAGGCGGGAGACTGGTGAGTTCGAAGATGACGCCGGTGGCCGCGGCTGCTTCCGTGCCGATTTCGTTCACTTCGATGAACGTCTTGTGCACCACTTCGCTGATGGCCAGGCCCGCGTCGGCGATGCCTGAAAAGTCCGCATTGTCGGTGAAGGCGTCAACCATGCCGAGCGCCTGGAGCGACGACCGCAGCGACGCCTGGTCGCGAAACGTGAATTTCGGCAGATGAACGTGCACGTCGCGTTGAAATAAATTATCCACGTTGGCCGCGAAGGCCTCCGCGGTCAGCGCCGCTTCAAGGGCGGCCAGTCCGTCGTCTGCGTCCGGCAGGACGACCACCATCGACAGGTCGTCGCCCTCGTACGGCATTTCCAGCATCTGGTAGCCGTCGAAATGGCCGTAACCAAAGCGTTCTAACTGATACATCGTCGGCGTCGATTGCACTTGCCCATCCGCCAGGCGAAACGGTTGATTGGTCGTCATGTCCGTCTTGAATTGGTGCTTCCATTTGCCGTTGAAGTACACGGCGTTGGTCAGCACCAGCCGCGTGTCGCTCGTGACGGAGCCAGCGGGGAGTAGTTCCTGGATTCGATCGCGCGTCTGGTCCGCCACCCAGTCGTTGATGTGGACGCGCGACGGTTCGGAGGCGCCGATGAAATCGAGCTGTTCCAGCGGCGCGCCATAGTCGGCTGCGACCAGGTCCAGGAAGGACTGCCGAAACGTGAATCCCTGCTGACCAAACAGCCTGTTTGCGGCGGCTAGCTCGCCGACCTGACGTGGTGCGTTCAGATCGGTCATCCACGCGCCGTATCCGGCGTGCGTCGTCTCGGCGGGCGTGCCGGACCAATGAAAGGCGTCGGCGATCTGGTCGGCCGTTTCGCCCCGCGCGCCCGCGTATGTCATCGCCAGGGCCGTCGAGATGCTGAACGGCGACACGAGCAGATTATCGCCTGGAGAGCGGGTCGATCCGATTTGATTAAACACGTCGAAGTTGAACCGGTTGTTGGCAAGCGAGCTTGACGCACCGCGTCGGTCAACGGCGCGCAGGTTGGGGGTCGCTTGCCCGGGCCGACGCGCTGGAGAGCAGCGACATTCCCAGGGCGATGGTTAGGCAACGGGATGGCGCAGTGAGGGCGGTCATGGGGCGGTTCCGTGTCGAACGGCAGGTTGGTGCGGCAGATGATCGTGTCCTTGAGAGAGGCCGAACAGAAGACAGAATTGTCACGCTGCGTTTTTCGTGGCACACGGCGAAGGCGAAAACTGGGGTTTCGAGGACTCAACCCCAGCCACCCCGCGACATTCAGGGTAGCAGTTGCTCGAGCAGCTTCGCCAGCCTATGGCCCGCGATGGCGGCTTGGCGCTCGGCGACGGTTTCGGCGTCGGCGGCGTATTGCGGCGACAGGTTGAGCTCGCCCAAATGCGTGTGGCCCTCGCGGGCGGCGATCTTCGCCACCACCTCCGGCGTGTAGACGTACTTCTTGGCGAGCTCGTGCCCTTCGTCGATCCAGGCGCCGGGGTCCAGCGACGCAGCGGCCTGTCGAGCGGCGGCCGACAGTTCGGCGTTGTGCGACAGCTCTGTCGCCAGACTTCGCACTGTCTGGTACGGCTCCTCGGTCGAAATCTGGTCGTCCCAAAAGGCGTGCAGCGGATAACTGTGGCTGAAGGCGAGGTAGTTGCCGCCGTGATCGCCGCCAGGATACCGGCGACTGGTAAACAGCGCGCTGGAGTGCAGGGGCTGATGCGCGTCGCCCACCAGGTGCAAGAGCCAACATAGGTGCACAGACCGCAGCTCCGGCGTCGCGGTCTTGTCGCCGACGATGCGCGAGGAGTTCTTGATGGCCTGGATGACGTTCATGTCGGGGTCATCCGGGTTGCTCGGCGGGTCGCGCCGCAGGTTGACGCGCACGGTGGCGGCTAGCTTTTTCTGCTCCGCGTCGTTGAGGTACAACGGCAAGTCGACGAAGTGCCACCAGGGTCGGTTGAATTGCTGCACGTCGTCGCGCGTGACGCCGTAGGCGGCGCTGCGCACGATATCGGGCCAGGTGGCGGCGTAGGCGAACAGCCACTGGTCTTTTTCGGCGTCGCTGGCCCGCGCGGCGTCGCGCTGCTGGGCGAATCCGAAATGGTCGTTGAATCGCGGGTGGGCACGGAGCAGTTTTACGGCCTGGTCCTTGGTCGCCGCGTCCAGCTGGTCATAGGCGACCAGCGCCACGGTCATGTGACCGGGCGGGTTCCAGGCGACGGCCGCCGTCGACGTCAAGTAGAGGCACGCGGCCACCATGAATCTCAGCCAGCCGCTGGAACGGAAGTACATTTTTTCTCGTCTCGCTTGATGGTGGAAAACTGCGGGCTGGCGCCGCCGTCAAGCGGCGATCGCCGGGGATGGTTAGCATAGTATTCCCAGGATGGTTATCCCACGGGGTCCGAGATTGGTATATGCCTCAAGTTAGTCGCCCGCCGGGTCCGCCATTTCGTTGGCTGGGAATCCCGCTGGCGCGTGCATTCGCCCATGATCCGTTGGGCCTGAGCGAGCAGTTGGTGCGCGAGTACGGGCCGATAGTCGGCCTGCGCTTCGGCCCCGTGCCGGTGTATCTGGCCGCGGATCCCGCAGCCGTGCGCGAGGTGCTGGCGACCAAGCAGCGCTACTACCGCAAGGAGCCGCGCGTGCGGCGGGCCGTGGCGCAGATCGACGGCGACGGCATCATCACCACCGAGGGCGACTTCTGGCTGCGGCAGCGGCGGATGGTGACCAAGGCGTTCGCCGCCGGCCGGTTTCCGCATTACGCCGAGGTGGTCGTCGAAGCCGCCGAGCGAGCGATTGCCAGGTGGCCGGCGCAGGGCGAGGTGGAAATCTGCAGCGAGATGACCCACCTGAGTCTCGAAATCATCGCCCGGCGCTGTTCGAGGTCGATTTGGCCGCCGAGGCGCCGGTGCTGGCGGAAAACGCCGAAATCGTCTCCGAGGCGATCGTGCGCGAGGCGGGGGGCATTGTGCCGCTGCCGGATTGGCTGCCGACCAAGGCGAAGCGCCGGAAGCGACGGGCCCTGCGCACCGTCGACGAAATGATTTGGCGGATGATTCACCAGCGGCGCGCCGAACGCGTCGATCGCGGCGACCTGTTGTCGATGCTGCTGCTGGCCGTCGACACCGAAGGCGACGGCGGGCGGATGACCGACAAACAGGTGCGCGACGAAGCGACGACGCTGTTCGTGGCCGGGTACGACACGTCGGCCTCGGGCCTGGCGTGGACGTGGTATCTCATGGCGCAAAATCCAGAGATTGCGGGCCGAGCCGCGGAGGAAGCGCAGAGCGTGCTCGCGCATCGGCGTGCGACGTTCGCTGATTTTGAACGGCTGATTTATGTGCGCCAGGCGATCCAGGAAGCGCTGCGGCTGTACCCGCCGGCGTGGCTGTTGATGGTGCGGCAGGCGACGGAGAACGTCGAGCTTGCCGGATACCCGATCCGCAAGGGAAGTTGGGTCTATCTCATGCCGTGGGTGACGCACCGCAGCGAGCGCTGGTTTACGGACCCGCTCGTGTTCGATCCCGAGCGATTCTCGCCGCCGCGCGTCGGCGAGATTCCGCCGCACGCTTACTTTCCTTTTGGCGGCGGGCCGCACGTGTGCATCGGCGAGAAATTCGCGCTGATGGAAATGACGCTCACGGCCGCGACGATCCTCCGCAGTTACCGATTCGCCCTCGCCCCGGGGCAGGGGCCGGTGGAAGTCGAGCCGCACACAGCCATCCGGCCGCGAGGCGGGCTGCGACTTGCGGTCGAACGCGCTGGCTGAGCGCCGCGATTGAGGTAGAATTGGTGAGACTTCCGCCAGTTCATCTTTTTGTCCGACTAAAGCTTGCCATGGCGACCGTGCTGCTCGATCAGGAAATCGAAATACCGACGATTCGCGACCTCGCGGATTTCCGGCGGTGGGCGCTCTCGGAGGAATTCCCGGAGCGAGGCCGCATCGATTATATTGCCGGGCGAATTGAGGTGGATATGTCGCCCGAAGACTTCTTCACGCATGGCACGCTGAAGACTCGGCTGGCTGCCGAGATCAGCGATCGCGTCGACGAGCTCGACTTGGGTCACACGCTCATTGCCGAGACCAGAATATCCAGCGTACCAGGCAATGTTTCGGCGGAGCCGGACGTCGTCGTCATCACGCACGAGGCATTCGACTCGGGGCGCGTTGCGCTCGTGCCCAAGGCTTCAGGCGAGCCGGACCGGTTTGTGGAGGTGGAGGGCGGACCCGACCTGATCGTGGAAATCGTCAGCGACAGCTCGGTGAAGAAAGATACGCAGCGCCTGCCGCAGGCCTACTTTGGGGCCGGCGTGCGAGAGTTTTGGTTGATCGACGCCCGCGGCGATGAGCTCGTCTTTCAGTTGCACCGTCGCGGGGACAACGCGTTTGTTGCGGTCGATGGCGACGCCGATGGTTTTCAGCGGAGCGACGTGCTCGACGCCTGGTTTCAGCTCGAGCGATCGCGCCATCAGCGCGGCCACTGGGTCTATCGCCTGCGGACGAAGTAAACGGAGGGCTACACGCGCTCGAAGATCGTGGCGATGCCCTGGCCGATGCCGATGCACATCGTCGCCAGGCCGAGCGTGGCGTCGCGGTCGATCATCGCGTGAATGAGCGTGGTGGCGATGCGCGCGCCGCTGGCGCCCAGCGGGTGGCCGATGGCGATGGCGCCGCCGCGGACGTTCACCTTCGCGGGATCCAGGTCGAGCATCTGGATGCATGCCAAGGCTTGAGCGGCGAAGGCTTCGTTCAGCTCCACCAGGTCGACGTCGGCAAGCTTGAGGCCGGCGCGCTTCAGGGCGATTTTCGTCGCCGGCACTGGGCCCGTGCCCATGACCGCCGGATCGACGCCGGCGACCGCGGTGGCGCGAATCTTTACCAACGGCTTCAGACCCAGCTCTTTCGCCCGGGCGTCGCTCATGGCCAAGAGCACGGCGGCGCCGTCGTTCAGCGGGGAGCTGTTCCCGGCGGTCACCGTGCCGATCTTTGGCATGAATGCCGGCTCCAGCGCGGCCAGCGCCTCGAGCGTCGAGTCGCGACGAATGCACTGATCCTCGCGTATCAACGTGCGCGGCGCCGGCTTCGTCGCGTCCCCACACGGGAATGATCTCGCGTGCAAATTCGCCGCCGTCTGTCGCGGCGGCGGCCTTCTGGTGGCTGGCGAGCGCAAACTGGTCTTGCGCCTCGCGGTCGACGCCCTGCGTCTGGGCCAGAAACTCTGCGGTGAACCCCATGTGCAGGGCGCCCTTGCTCGTGGCGTGAAACAGCTTGGGGTTGAAATCGACGCCCGCATCCATGGCGATGTGGTGCATGTGCTCCAGCCCGCCGACGATTTGCACGTCCTCGGCGCCGGCCGCGATGGCGTGGGCCGCCTGGTTGATCGCCTGCAGGCTGCTGCCGCACAGGCGGTTGATGGTGGCGCCCCCGACGCTCGTGGGCAGTCCGGCGAGCAGGCCGACGATGCGGCCGACGTTGAACCCCTGTTCGCGCTGCTGCTGGCTGCAGCCGAGCACCACGTCCTCGATGGCCGCGGGATCGACGCCCGTGCGGTCGACTAAGGCCTCGACCACCGCCGCCGCCAGATCGTCGGAGCGCACGTCGCGAAACACGCCGCGCTCGGCGTGGGCGCGGCCAATGGCGGTGCGACAGCAATCGACGATGACGGGGGTTTTCATGGGGCTAATTCGGAGAAGATAACCACGAAGGCACAAAGACACGAAGGGGAGTCGAGTTAATTGTCGTAAAACTTTCTGTTTGATTTTGCTTTTGCCATGAGCAAATTCGTCGGCGCGAAGCGGGCGCCAAGTTGTTTGTAGGCTTCCAGTTTCTTCATGATGGCCGCGGCGCCGAGCGTGTCGGCCCAGAAGAACAGGCCGCCGCGGAACGGCGGGAAGCCGATGCCATAGATCAGCGCCAGGTCGACGTCCGGAACGCTGGCGGCGACGCCGTCCTCGAGTACGCGCGTGGCTTCCAGCAGCATCGGCAAGAACAACCGATCCGTTAGCTCCTCCGGCGAAAACTTTTTCTCGCCGCGCCGATGGGCCTGGATGATCGCCGCGACCTCGGGGCTGTCGACGCCGCGATCCTTCCTCTTTCCGCCATAGTCGAAGAAGCCGCGACCGACTTTCTTGCCTAAGCGGCCAGCCTCGACCATCGCGGTCAGAATGGCCGAAGGTTCGACGCGGTCGGGAAACGCCGCGTGCAGTACGCCGCCCGCGTGCACGGCCACGTCGAGCCCTACGGTGTCGTACAGCGTGATCGGGCCCATCGGCATGCCGAAGGCGGTCGCCGCCCGGTCGACGTGCTTGATCGCGGCGCCCTCTTCGAGCAAGAGCAGCGCCTCGTTCATGTACGGCAGCAGCACGCGGTTGACGAGGAAGCCCGGCCCGTCGCCGACCACAATTGGCGACTTTCCCAGCCGAGCGGCGTAGGCCACGGCGGTCGCCATCGTGCCGTCGCTGGTGGCTTGGCCGCGAATCACCTCGACCAGGGGCATCTGTCGTACCGGATTGAAGAAGTGCAGCCCGCAAAACTGCTCGGGCCGCTCGAGCCCTGCGGCTAGCGACGTAATGGGAATGGTCGACGTGTTGGAACACAGCACCGCGTGCGCCGGCAGCTTTGGCTCGAGTCGCTCGTAGAGCGACTTCTTGGCGTCGGCGTTTTCGTAGATGGCCTCGACGACGATGTCGGCCTTGGCGAGCTCTTCGTCGCTGGTCGTTCCGTTCAAGAGCGGCGCCAATTCGAGAGCCCGCTTCACGTCGGGCCCCTTGGTCTCGCGGCTGTAGCTGGCCTCGCCGAGCGCGGCCTGCACGCCGCGGCCGACGGCTTCGGGTGAGACGTCGCCGAGGGCCGCGGGAATGCCGCGCTTGATGTTGGCGGCGGCGATTCCCTGCCCCATTACCCCGGCGCCGACGACGCTGGCCGCGCGAATCTCGCGCGGCGTCGCGCCGTCGGCCGCGCCGGTTTGTTTTTTGTTCTGCTCGCGCAGGAAAAATACGTTGAGCAGTGCACGGTTGACCGGCGAACCAAACAGCGGCGCAAACGCCTCCGCTTCCATCTCGCAGGCGGTTTCCACGTCGACGCCAGCCGCCCCCAACAGCACCTCGAGCGCCGCCAGCGGCGCGGGGTAATGGCCTTTGGTTTGACCCTGGATGTACGCGCTGGCCGTGGCGCCGAGGAAGCCGAGCTCGGTCTCGCTGATTCTGATTGGGCCGGACCAGTACTCGCGGTCGGCCAAGTAACGGCGGGACTCTTGCTCGCTGCGGATGAGGCGGATGGCGGCTTCGAGCAGCGGATCGAATGGAGAGGGGGGAGTGGGGAATGTGGACGGAGCGGTCGGAGCTTTGCCCCTAGCTTTCCCCATTCCCCATTCCCCATTCCCCATTGGCGCCACGACGTCATCCGCCAATCCCATCGCGTAAGCCGCGCGGGCGTCCACCGGCTCGCCACTGGTGATCAACTCGACCGCGTTGGCGAGGCCGACGATTCGCGGCGTGCGGGCCGTGCCGCCCCAACCGGGGAAGATGCCGAGTTTGACTTCTGGGAAGCCGAAGCTGGTCGCCTCGTTGTCGGCCATGATGCGGCGGTCGCACCATATGGCCAACTCGGCGCCGCCGCCGACGCACACGCCGTCGATCGCCGCCACGGTGACGAACGGCGTCCGCGATAGCCGGCCGAAAAGTTGTCGTCCCTGGCGAGAAAGCTTGATCACCTGCTCCTGCGGAGCGTCGAGATCGGCGACGAATTCCCGCAGATCGGCGCCGGCGATGAAGTTGCCGGGCTTCGTGGAGCGAATTACCAGACCAGCAAGGCCCGAGTGCTTTTCGAGGACGTCGAGATGGCTCTCCAGATCGACCAGCGCGGCGCGCGACAGAATGTTGACGCCTTTGTGCGGATCGTTGATCGACAGCACCGCGACGTCGGGCGCCGGCTCGTCGAGCGTAAACAGTGAGCCGTCGGGCATGGCGTCGCTCCGTGATGTTCGCTAACCGTCCGTGAGGCGTTATGCTGCATTCTATGGAATCTGATCCCGCGAGCCCAGCCGCCCAGAATGACCGCCAAACGATGTGCCCGAGCTCCTGGGCGTTGCCCCTGGTGCTGCTGGCAATCATTGCACTCGTGGGGCGCTGGCGATGTTTCGTCCGGGACTGGAAAGCTCGCCGACGTCAGCTGCACGCGGCGCCAACTCGACGGAAAGCTGGACGCCCTCGCCGCAGCCTCAAGGCCAGACGGTGTCGCTCACGATCGACTTCGGCAACGGCGCCCGTCGCGAGTTCGACGCCCTGCCCTGGACCGAGGGATTGACGCTCGGCGAGCTCATGCGCCGGGCCGCCGCCTTCCGCCCTGGCGTGACGTACGCCCAGCGGGGCGAGGGCCCCATGGCGTTTCTCACTTCGCTGGAAGGCGTGGCGAACGAGGGCGGCGGCGGCCGATACTGGTTTTATGCGGTCAACGACCGCCGCGGCGAGACGAGCTTCGCGGTGCAGCCGCTCGAGCCCGGCGCCCATGTGGAGTGGGTCTTTAAGCCGGCAGATTAGGGACCAAACAGCGTGGGATAGTCGCGTGCGCCATTGACGATGCGCAACACTTCAATGCCGTCGTCAATCGGACGATAGACGACGACCCATCGTTTGAATCGGAACAGACGATAATCGGCGCCCAAATTGGCGGCGGCGATTCCAAGCGTCGGATTGGCCGAATACAGGTTGCATTTCTCGATGAGTTGGTCGATCAATCGTTCCGCAGTAGCAGGACGACGCTGTTGGACGGCGAGAAAATGCGCCAGATCGAGCAAGTCGGCTTCCGCCGCGAGCGTGCGAACGGCCCGCGGCATTTCAATTCACCAACCCTTCCGCGGCAAGTCGCTGTCGCAGGGCTTGCTTGGTAGCTTCGGCGTCGAAAGGGCCAACTTCGCCGCGGGCGCTCTGTTCTTCTGCCGCCCGCAGCTTGGTGCGCAGATCGGCCGTCTCCCGCTGATATTGGCGGAACCGCTCGACGGCGACGCCAACAGACTGCCCGGCCTCGCCGCTGGCTAGCTGCCGGCCGAGAAAGTCGTGAAATAGCTCGAGTTCGGAAGGGTTGGCCGACGCCATGCTCAATTCTCCGCTATCCATCATATCATGTCGTCCGAAGCCTTCGAAAAATGCTATTGAATCGACCGAGGGACGGGCCTTGGGACGATAGACATCTTGTGGGCCCTCCAAACAGAGGACTAAAATTACCAAAACCCCCGTTACGGTCGCCAGATCCCGCCATACAGAAAACTGCAAGCTGCAATTATGAACCGAGAAACCTTGCGCGAGTTGTGCGTTTTTTTGTTGCTGCTGACCTTTGGCATCGTAGGCCGGTGGGCCGAGCCGGCGTGGAACTTTACGCCTCTGGCCGCCGTCGCCGCGATGGGGGCGTACTGCTTCCGCACCTGGCTGCCGGCGATTCTGTTGCCGATCAGCATGTTGGCGATTTCGGATCTGGTCCTGCTGCCGCACGACAGCGGGTGGGTCCAGGCGTCGGTGTACCTGATGACCATCGTGCCGTTGGCGCTGGGCCGGGCAGCCCGCGGGGCTCACGGTTGCGCGCCGCTGCCTGGTGGGGCCTGTGCGGGTTCGTTCCTGCGACGGCATTTTACCTGATCACCAATTTCGCCGTGTGGGCGGCCAAGAGCCTGTATGCGGGCACAGGCGCGGGGCTGATTGACTGCTACATGCGGGCATTGCCGTTTTATCGCACGATGCTCGCGGGCGACATCTGCTATGTGAGCCTGATGGTCGCCTGCCTGACGGCGGCGCATCTGCTAGACCAGCGCACAGCCCTCGCTACGGCGTCGGTCAGAAAGCTGCGGTAACTCGCGCGGTGGGGAGCATTTCCCGCGACTTGCTCGGCTGGCGGCGTTAATGTCGGGCAGCCACGAGGGGTGGCTGTGGTCGGCGTCTTCGCCGCCCACAGGACTCTGCTGGGGGCTCGAAGACTCGGCCCCAGGCGCCCCTGCCATGGCGACGGGGGCGACGAAAACTTGGCGGTGAAACCGCAGTGCGCCGTCACGGCTTAATTTCCCGCAGCCGCAGCGGGCGGCGCCTCGGCAGGAGGTTTGGCGCCGGCGGGAGCTTCGGCCGGCGGCGCAGCGGCGGGCGTCCATTGCGCGATGACGCGGTTGACCTCATCGGCCAACGCGACCACCGACTTGGCGACCCCCATTTCGGGGGCGTTGGATTTCACGGCCGCGTCGGCCATCTCATGGATCGGCTTGGTGAGCTCCTCGAGTCGCGTCTTGAGCTCCGGTGAGCCGGCCGCAGCCAAGGCGTCGGCCGCCGAAGCGACGGCCAGAATGCGGTCGAGCATGCGGCGTTTCTCATAATGGGGCGTGGTGTCGTCCAGCAGCGGCATTTCGCCGCCCCCCCGTCCGCCTTCGAAGCCCCCTCCATATCCTCTGCTAATCCCACCCCCGCGGTAGCCTCCCCCTCCAAACCCGCCGCCTGCCAGCGCCGGGGTCGCCCAGCATCTTCTCCTGGTACTTCTCGGCCTTCTTCGTTTCGTCGGCTAGCACGTCCTTGGCCAGGGCCGCCAGCGCCGCGACCATGTCCTCGATCTTTACGCCCTGTGCGGTCTTGTACATGGGCGTCGTGATGACTTCGGCTACGGCGCAACGGTCGTCGAGCCCCATTTCCTTATCGCCCACGAGCTTTGCCAACGCCTCGTGCACGGGCGGCGTGAGCCCGCCCTTGGCATACTGGGCTGCCAGCACGCGGCCGGCCAACGACCGCATCCAATCGAACACCGAGTCGGACACGCCCTCGGCCGCTTCCTTGCTCGTGGCGACGGCCAGCGCCGCCTTGGTGATTTGATCGGCCAACGCCGGATCGGCGCCCAAGCGTGCGTGGCGTTCCAGGCTCACCAACGCGCCGACGACCACCGGCGGCGATACCGCGACGGGATCAGCCGCCCCGGCCTCCATCAGCTCGACCAGCGCCGCCGTCGCGGCCGACAGCGGTACAGCCGGCGTGCCGCCGGCGCCCGGCGGGCCGGTGTCTTGTCCAGTTGGCCGAGAATCAGCGCCGCGTTGTAGCGCGCCGCCGGATGATAGTTCCCCTTGGCGATCGACTTCATGGCCTTGACCGTAAAGTCGAGCACATGGTCGTGCGCTGGGGCTCCCCCATTGGGCAGATTCAAAAACTGCTGAAACAGATCCTTGCGGCTCTTGGACAGTAGCGCCAACTGCTCCGGTTGGGGATCGGTCATAGCCGAGTAATAGTAGGTAAAGAAATCGTCGAGCGTCGTGAGCTCGTCCGCGGCGGGCGCCCCGGGCTGTCTAAGAATCGACGCCACTTTGGGTCGCAGCACATTGGCTTGCGCCGGCGTTATGCGTAGCGGAATTGGCTTGTACTGCTGCGCTACCGCAAGGGGAGAAAGCGCCGTACCGAGCGCCAGGACCGTGAGCAATGCCAACGGGCCGCGGATGCGGCGCAACGCCGAATCGAAGGGGGCCATGACCTCTGTTCCTCGAAAGTTCCGTGCTGACGAGCGGACGACCGCACCCACGCCGGCCGACCATGCCATTTGCCATTATAGCGTGGCGGGTTCGCAACCAGTCCAGAGCTGCGAAAACTCCCGAAAATGCACACTATCCAGCCACTTCCGCCAATGTCAAGCTGACGAGCTATGGCTGGCGTGAGTTAGCCGCCACGGCCCCCCGGGATGAATCAATCGACGGACTGTGATGACGCTCCTCTACGCCGACCCGCGATTCCTGGATCACGACACGGGGCCGCATCCCGAATCGGCCGTGCGGCTGGAGCACATCACGGCGCGGCTGGACGCCTCGGGCCTGGCCGGTCGGTGTCAGCGCCCATCGTGGTCGCCGGCCGACGACGCCCGGCTGCTGGCGGTGCACTCAGCGGAACATTTGGAACGTCTCGCCGCGGTGGCCCGCCGCGGCGGCGGGCAACTCGACGCTGACACCGTGATGTCCGCCGAGTCGTTCGACGTGGCCCGGCTGGCCGCCGGGGCCGCCTGCGACGCCGTCGATCGCGTCCTCCGCGGCGAGGACAAAAACGCACTGTGCCTGGTGCGCCCGCCGGGTCACCACGCGCTGGGCAATCGAGCGATGGGATTTTGCTTACTGGGCAACGTGGCCGTGGCGGCGCGGACGGCGATCGACGAGCACGGACTGGAGCGCGTGTTGGTGGTCGACTGGGACGTCCACCACGGCAACGGCACGCAGGCCATGTTCTACGACGACCCGCGCATCGGATACTTCTCGGTGCACCGCTGGCCGTTTTATCCCGGCACAGGCGCCCGCGACGAGACAGGCGCCGGCGACGGGCTCGGCTTCACCCGCAATCTGCCGCTGCCGTTCGGCACATCCCGACGCGAACACCTTACGCGATTCGCGGACGAGCTGACCGCGTTCGCCGCGCACGTGCGACCCCAACTGATGCTGGTGAGCGCGGGGTTCGACAGCCACGCCGCCGATCCCATCGGCTCGCTGGGGCTCGAGACCGAGGATTTCGCGGAGCTAACGCGCACCGTGCTGGCGGTGGCCGCCGACCAGTGCGAAGGACGCGTGGTGAGCGTGCTGGAAGGCGGTTACAACCCGCCGGTGCTGGCCGAGTGCGTGGCGGCGCACTTGACGGAATTATTGAAATAGCCAGCGAGAAAACAGGCGTTGGTTCACTTTGCATTCTTGGGGTGGGGCTGGCGGTCTGTTATGATGTCGAGATAGGCACAACCACATGGATTGCCATAGCATTCCATCTTGGTTTCATTTCCGAGATGCTTTTTCAGAGCCTTGGTACGCAAGGGCATTCGTCCGGCTTCAACGTGTCCACCAAGAGGCGGAGCGAGTCGCTAGTCACATGACGTCGCATGACGATCCGGTGGAAGTGCTACCGACGCTACCCCCCAAAAACACTGAATGGCCCGCGACCAGAAAACACATTAATTGGGGTCGCATCCGCGATTTGTGTATTATCAGTCGACGTATCGCTAAGTTTTCTGACTCAGCCGCAAATCAGATGTCAACGGCGCCTCAAGACTTCACAGCCTTTGGTGAGCCCCAGCCAGTGTGGGACGTCGCTAAACTCTTTCCGCCGGAAGGCCAGTGGAACGAGTTCGAGTATCTTGCGCTTACGCATTCAACTAACAAGCTCGTTGAGTTGAAAGATGGTAACATAAGAGTGCTCGAAATGCCGACACAAGCTCATCAATTGATTCTTGAGTTTCTCTTCGACGTGTTTCGAGCTTTCATTAAGCCGAGAAATCTGGGTCGTATGGTAGTGGCAGCCATGCGAATGAAAATTCGCGAAGATGAGTTTCGCGAGCCCGATTTGCTTTTCATGTCGGCCAAGAATCTGCATCGAGCGGGGAATGAATATTGGGACGGAGCAGATTTGGTCGTTGAAATTGTCAGCGACCATCCCGCAGGCCGTACGCGCGATCTTAAGGAGAAGCGCGATGATTATGCAGCAGCAGGCATTTCTGAATACTGGATCGTCGATCCGCGAGAGAGACGCGTGATCGTGCTAACGCTCGACGGCTCACAATACGTGACGGCCGGCGAATATGCTCCCGGCGAGCAAGCCGCGTCGCGGCTGCTCGAAGGCTTCACTATTGCTGTGACGGATGTTTTCCATGCAGCTGAAGTGTGACGCGTGTCCAGCGATTAGCGCTCACTCGTCCGCGTATACCCGCGTGCTCTGTTCCTTGGTGATCGGCTCCTGAACCTCGTCGGTGGTGATCTGCACCCGCGTGCGCTGATCGCCCGGTCGCAGGCCCTGCACCTGCACGCGGAACTTGGCCTCGGCCTTGGGCGCCAGTTGCGCCAGCGGAGCAAACTGCACGCGGTTGCCGTCTACCACGGTGCGCGTCTCGCCCTGCCCGGCCATCGGCTTGAGGCCCGGCGGCATGATCGCGACCACCTGGACATTGCTGGCCGCCTTCGAGCCTTGATTGGTCACGCGGATTTCATACGAAGTCTCGCCGCCCACCTCGATGGCGCCGTCGGCCGCCGTTACCTCGAACGACAGGGCGACCAGGCCTTCCACCGTCACGTGCGTCTCGGTGCGATCTTCCAATCCCTGGCGAGCGCGGGTAGCCACCTGCAGCGTTTGCTCGCCGGGCTCGATCGGCAGCGCCGTCAGCTCCACCGATCCCCGCTCGTTGGCCGGCAGTTCGGCCAGGCTCCAATACACGCTATGCGTGGCGGCGTCGTACTCACCCATGTTGTTGGCGCTGACAAACTGCATGCCCTTGGGGAGCTGCGTGATCAGTTGAATGTCCTTGGCCGACGCGGTGCCCGGGTTGTCTACGTTGACGGTGTAGGTGGCCGGCCGCTCCAGGTAGCGACGCTGCGGACCTTCGACGGTCACCTTCAACTCCGGGGCGATCACTTCGAATTCGCAATTGCCCGTCGCCGTCAGGCTCGCATCGGCCTTGGCGGTCATCACGTTGTCGATGTGCCCCGCCTGCTCGGCGGTGAGTACCAGCTCGAGCCGCCGCGATTCGCCCGGTCGCAACGTGCCCACTTCAAATTCCAGCGCCGGACCCGCCTCGTGGCTCACGCCCTGCGGCACGCTTTCCAAGAGCACGACGCCCGTCGCGTCGCCGCTGCCGGGGTTGGACACCTCGATCTCCACCAGTTGCTGCTGACCGACCATCACCCGCGGCTGGCTGGAGAGGCGGATCGCCAGTTGAGGCCGGGTGCACTTGGCCTTGGCCGAAGCTTGAGCGGCGAAGGTGACCGTGGCCACGCTGCCCAACTCGCCTTCGTCGGTGGGCATGAGCTCCATCTCGACGATCCGTTCTTCGCCGGCCGAAAGCGTGCCGAGGTCCCACGTCACTTGCGTTCCGTCGACGCTGCCCCGCGGCGAGGCGCCAACGAACTGAGTGCCCAACGGCACTTCGTCGCGCACCTGCACGTTGTGCACCGTGCGCTGACTGCTGTTGTGGACGCGGATGGCGAATGTGCATTTCTTGCCCACCTGGATTTCAGGCGGCGCGAGTTTTTGGATGGTGAGGGCGGAGGCCTGCGATCCCTCGAGGATCCGCTCGCCGGGTCGTCCTGTGCCGTCGGCCGCCGCCAGGCCCGGAGTCCGCGTGAAGCTCGGATCGTCCGCCCGCTCGTTTGCCATGGGCGACGCGGCGGCGGGCCCTGTCGCCAGCGGCGTGACGGCAGGCTGCCTGGCAGAGGGCTGTGACATCGCCGTCGGCGCAGGGGTTGGCGCCGTTGAGGACTGTCGAGAGGCGTCGATCGACGCCACGCGCGGCGTCTGCGGCGCCAGGTTGAGCGTTGTGGCGGCCTGTGCCTGTCGCACCGGCGCATCGGCGCCGTTCGGCAGATTGTCGTCTAGTCCAGCGGCGAAGTCGGGAGCTGCTGCCGCCGCCGCGGGAGCGGCGTACCTGCTTCCCACTGGCGTCGGCGATGCGGCGGCAGTGCCGCTTGCGGGCGTGCCATTGGACGGGCGCGGCTTGGCCGTCAGGTCCAGCACCTGCGGCTTGGGCGCCCGAGGCGGATCCTCACTGAACGCGGCGCGGGCGTCGACCGGCGCCGCCGCGCTGGCGTCGGAATTGCGGAGCGGATTGGAGCTATCGGGTTCCTGGCCTCGCGTCACCTCGGCCACGGCGGCTGCGGGTTCGTCTTGCGTCGGCAGGTCGTTCGGGGCGGCCGCCGGCATCGCCTTGGCGGCAGTCTCTGCGGAGCGGAATGGATCGGTCGTGGCCCCAGCGGCGGAATAGCGATCGTCGGCCACGGGCGTGGTGGCGAGCGGACTGGCGCTAGAGTTTACGCTCGCAGCGCTGCGCGGCGTTGCGACTTCCTCGTCGTCGGACATCGGCGGCAGCGTGGGCGCAGCGGCGAAACCCGGACTGCTGCTCGCCGGCGGCGCGGCGTAGCGATCGCCGTAGGCCGTCGGTGCGCTGGCCTGACTGGCGTCGAAGAGCTGCCGCATGTCTTCGCTGGCCCGCGCCGGCGACTGAGGCGCGGCGGCCGCTGCGCCGTGCGGCGCAGCGTAGCGGTACACGCCGTAGCCGCCGCCGGCAAAGAGCCCCAAGGAAGCCGCCCAGGGCAAGACTCGGCGGAACAGCGACCGCGGGGCGGCGGACGAAATCGTGTAGTCCAGGGCGGGCAGTTGGTTTGCTTCCATGCGTTGTGCCACCGTGCGCGCACCCCGATGGACGCGCAGGAGAAGGGGAAATAAGTTGCGCGCACAGACGAGCGACGCGGTCGACCGGCCGGCGGCAAATGAGGGTTTGGCGCACGTGTAAGTAGCAAATGGCCGCGCCACGGTGAAGATCACTTGAATTTGACCACGCACAACCGCCATGCGGCGAAGTGCTAGCATCGCGTCGGCGGACGATGCGAGGTTTTTTGATCTAGTTTGACGGGCCGCCGAGGCGATATACCCACGCATCAGGGAGGCAAGGTCCGCTCTGAGCGCACCCGTTCGTCGCTCTGGGGGAGTGGCGGCGCGCCGAGCAAGGAGGTTGCCGATGTCTCCGCAAGCTAAGATCGATTTGCCGCTGTCGTGGCAGACGCCCGTCGACGTCGCCGCCGTGGTGCGGGATGCGCAAACTACGCAGGTCGCCGCTTTTCCCTTCGACGCTGTCGGCGTGCAAGCCATTCGACCCGAAGAGCCGACGTCGCTCGTGCTGGCGCTGATCGGCGCGGGCGCGGTGGTGGCTTTCCGAGGCGTGAAGCGCGTCGGCGGCAAGGCGAAGGCCAGTCGCCGGAAGGTACTGCCGATGCGGCCGCAGCGTCGCGCCGCTTGATGGAGCGGACGCGAAGCTGGGCGGAGCGGCTTCATTTGCAGTAGGACAGCGCCAAGAGCGAGTACGCGGTCACCAGGTTGGGGTCGCTTTCCAGCCAGCGTTCGTTCGTGTTCTTCCAGCTGCCGTCGGCCTGCTGGCGCTTGGCCAGGACATCGATCAGCTCCTGCCGCCAGTCGTGCTCGGCGCCCGCGGCGTCAACGAGCTTGTCGTTGCCGAGTGCGTCGAGGGCTTTGGCGAAGGTGTGGAAGTAGTAATACAGGCCCGCCTCGCCCATGCCGGGGTTCTGTTCGAGCGTGTAGTGTTTGTGGGCCCACTCGACGGCGGCCTTCACGCGCCGGTCGTCGGCGTCGACGCCGGCGTAAAGCATGCTCTTAAGTCCCGCGTAGGTCATCGAGCCGTAGCTCCGCAGACCGCCGTTGGGTTCATTGCCGGCGGGGCTGGAACCGCCGGCGGCGACGGTGTAGTAGAACCCTCCGTCGTCCACGAGCGGAGCGAACTTCGTGTCGTTGGCGTCGGTCTTGAGATTCTGGCACCGTGAGATGAACACGAGAGCCGCCTGGATGTTTGCATCCTCCGGCCCTTCGCCCATGCTTTTGATGGCATCGATCAGAAACGCCGTGTTGGAGAGGTCCGGCCGGCTGGATCCGCCGTAGCCGGCGCCGCCGTAGAAGTCGCTCGACTTGTCCTTGCCTTCGCCTTCGTCCCACTGTTCCTTCTTGATGTAGGCCTCGGCCTTCTTCAGGACGTCGTCGTAGCGCTTGTCGGCGTTGGCGGGGATGAAGGCCATCATGGCGACGCACGTTTCGTAGTTGCGGTGGGTCGAACCCTCGGCGTAGATGCCGCCGTCGGGGTGGATGTGCTTCTCGATGTACTTGAGCGCCTTGGCGACGACGGGGTCGTCGGGCTTCTGGCCATTGGCCAACAGCGATGCGGCGACGATCGCGGTGACGCCGGGACCGGCCTGCGGACTGTAGGAGCCGTCGGCGCCTTGGGCCTTGGCGAGGAAGGCGGCGCCGGCGTCGATGAGTTTTTTGGCGTCGGCGCGCTCGGCGGCTCGCGCGCACCGGCGGAGCCCGAGGGAGAACGCCGCAACCAGCGCGGCGGCCAACGAATATCGATGGATGGCGCTCATGACTTCAATCTCTCCTCGTCCTGAAACTCGCAGGACTGCGCGTGCGGCCCTTGCTCATCAATTGTTAGGCGACGGGCTGGAGAGAACAATGGTCGAGAGTTTTTACCGGCGTCGAATTTCTCGACAGCGGGGGGTGGAAAAAGTGACATCGCGGCGGGCGAGCGATCCTCTGCGGCAGACCTTCGAGTCGCGGCTAACCGTTTTGCGGATTTGCGGGCTTCGTAGGGGTCCCACATTTTTATTGCATTAGTCCCTGATTTTGCCTTGTCGGGCCGCGGTCGGAGTCGGGAATTCGAGGGAGTGCAACAACGCGACGCCGCGCTAAAGTCGGCGAGTTGTGCGTTTCTCTCGTGGTCGTCGCGAGGCTCAAAAGGACGCCCTCCCATCGCTGACCGAATCATGGCCGATGAATGCAGCAACTCGTCGTCCCGTAGGGACGATGCCGACAATAGCCAACAGCAGCAGTGCTGGGTGCGGAAGCATGAAAACGACTCTGCGTCCCATAGGGATGATTAAGCAAACTGAGTCAAGAAGCCTTCGTCGGCCCATGTGTCGACGAAAAAGTTGAGACTTCTCGCTGAAGCCGACAGCCGGTCGGCGAGCTAGCAGTGCGGGATTTTTCTCCCCACGCAGCCGTGACTCCACCGCCAACGGCATCACATCAGTTACGACGACATTGGAAACGCCGAAAGCCAACTTCGAGAAGGCTATGCTGCGCTGAGACGACTATGTGTACTGGTGATCACCACCCTAGCCGGGATCGTGAGCAATTTTCAACAAAAAAGTTTTTTGGTTTTTGGTCGGAGGAAAAACCGCCAAGGACGCCAAGAGCACCAGGAGAGGATTCGGCATGGTCATAGTCACTGTCGCTCAAGCCTCACGCCGCAGGGCGGGCATTTCGCCTCTCGTCGGATGAATGATTCGCAGTTAGGATCACGTCGTCGTGAACCTCGAAGTGAGTTCACCTGTCGCTGGGGGACACAGAATATAGCCGCACTAACGACAGGAACCGACGTGAACGAACAGCCTTCCAGCAGCTTGCCGTCGGTGTTTGACGATGGCGATGCGTACGACCTGATTTTTAAAGATGTCCCGTACGGAATCGATTTCTACGTCGCGCTCGCGCCGAGGCGAAAGGGCCGGTGCTGGACATAGCGTGCGGCACAGGGCGGATTCTGTTGCCGTGTCTCGAGGCCGGCGTCGACGTCGAAGGGCTGGATTTGTTTGCAGGGATGCTCAAGACGCTCAGCGAAAAGGCGGCTGCGATGCGGCTGACGGCGAGAGTCCATCAGGCGGACATGAGCGACTTTTCGCTGCCGCGGCGTTATGCCCTGGCAGTGATTCCGTTCAACGCCTTTATTCACAATATGACGCAGGAGGCGCAAATATCCTGTCTGCGGCGCTGCCGCGAACATCTGCTGCCCGGCGGGCAACTGGCGTTCGACACGTTTTTTCCATCCTTGGAGATAGTCGGCGCCCCGCAGAACACGCGGGTGCTGGAGGGAGAGTTCCCGCACCCTCAGACCGGCTTGCCGATGCGCTTATACGACACGCGCACCTTCGACCGGGTGGCCCAGACGCAGCACTCGCTGAACGAGATCGAGCTCGTGGCCGCCGACGGCAGCGTCGAGACGGTTCTTCGCTCGGAAGTCCGCTCCCGGTACATCTACAAGCACGAAATGGAATTGCTGTTGCGCGTCGCGGGGTTCGCGCGGTGGGAGATCTGCGGCGACTTTAACCGGCGCCCGCTGACGCGCGAGAACGACGCCATGGTCGTGATGGCCTGGAATGCTTGAATCGACGTCCGACTCGCGCTATCTCTGCAGCGAACGCTCTGGATGGTCGCTCTGCCATTGGTTGGCAAGATTCGTTATTGGCGTGCGAATACGGCTCCAGAGAGCCGACATTGCCCGCTCGGCGGGTGGCAAGTCTCTTGTTGGGTGCGGGCAAGCCAATCAATTCTTGGAAAGGTGGTGTGTCATGCGTCACTGGAATTCTGTGAATCACGCGGCAAAAGTCGCTGCAGCGTCGGTGGCGATCGTCACGCTGGCGTACGCTGGCGCCGCCAGAGCGGCGGAGAGCAAGGGGCAGGCGCCGGGGCGTATTGAGTTCGATCATCCCTCGGCGGCGACGCCGACGGTGGCCGTCGATTTGCCGGCCGGGTTGTTTCGCGACATTGCCGGGCTGGGCGATGCGGCACTGGCGGGGGTGGCTGAGGGCCTGTTGAAGCAGGGCGAGGCCAGCGGCGGCAACGCCGAGGACGTGCAACTGGCGACCGAGCACCTGGCGGCCGTGCGGCAGATCGTGAGCACAGCGCAGGGCGCCATCGACGAAGTGCGAGTGCGAGTCTACAAGGGCGAATCGGATAAGGACGGCCCGGCGACGGGCGTGGCGCAGTTTTACGCCAACAAGCTGCGCAACACGTCGTGGGATCGCGTCGCCGACGTCCATGACGGGGACAAGAACGCCAGCGTGTACCTGATGCGGGAATCGGGGGCGCTGCGCGGGATCTTCGTCGTGGCCGCCAAGGACCATGAGCTGGTGCTGGCCAACGTGGTGTGCGACGTGTCGCCCGAGCGCGTGAAGCAGATCGCCGAGCAGGCGGTGACGATGGGCCTCAAGCTGGGCGGCGGCGAGGTGCTCAAGCAGATTGCCAGCGAGATTCGCGGGCCGCACGAGAAGACGGTGCGATAGACGATTGCAGCATGTCCACGCGGACGAGGACATGGCACTCTGCCGTGTCGCGCGAGTGGAAAATCAATTGCGTTGCAAATCCCCCCTTCCATCCTTCCCCGCCAACGGGAAACGGGGCTGGAGGGGGTTTTTTTGCGCGGGGCGGACCGACGATGCCATCGCCGGCTTCATAGGGGATGCGCGCGACGGTTAGCGGACGATGGCGAGGACGTCGTCGGCGCTGAGGATGAGGACGTCTTCGTCGTCGATCTCGACTTCGCTGCCGGCGTAGCTGCCGAAGACGACGCGGTCGCCTTCCCGGACTTCGTGCGGGGCGCGGCGGCCGTCGGGGAGGAGCTTGCCGTCGCCGATGCTGAGGACGCGGCCTTGCTGCGGCTTGTCGCGGGCGGCGTCGGGCAGGACGATGCCGCCGGAGGTTTTGCCGTTGGCTTCTATTCGCTTGACGACCAACTTGTCGCCGACAGGCACGACTTTCATGGGAGTGACGAGGTGAGAGGTTAGGAAGTGAGTAAGAATCGATCGAGTGATTGCGTCTGAGGGGACCTCTCGCCAAGGCGCTAAGGCGAAAAGGAAGAACGCAAAGAAGATAAGATGAGAAGTGAGAGAGTTCAGGAACACTAATCTTCACTAATTGGCGCTAATTCAGATCAGTGAGAATTTGTAGAGATCAGCGTTCCTGAAATCTCATTTTTCACCTGCTCTTCTTTGCGTCCCCCTTTTGCGCCATAGCGCCTTTGCGTGAGATCTTTTGATTTCAACGAACCCACCACCCAGATTGCAATTGCCGCCAGGCAAGGTGCGAGTATATCACGCGAGCAGCTCGTCAACATCAACCCAGGTAGGCGATCATCGCCAGGACGACGAGCCACAGGCCGTACAGAACGCTGGAAACGGCCAGTTGGAAAGGGCGCCGTGGCGGCGGAGAGGGAGCGGCGCCTTGTTCGTTGAACCCGGACCGCTGATGCGGGTCCTCGCCAGGCGGACGGGTGCGCGGCTTCACGCTTGGGATCCCTCGGAATCGGCGGGCTGGATCTGGAAGCTGTGCTGAAAGGCGTCGTCGAAGTCGAACACGTCGTTGAAATCTTCGCGTCGATCGTCGGTCGTCTTTTTCATCTGGCCGATCTCGATGAGATTGAAGACGATCTCGCCGAAGTCGCTGGTGCTCGTGATTCCCCAATGGTTGAGCACCTGCTTGGCCAGGTACCCGTACTGTACGTGAGCGTAGCGCCGCATCGCTTCGCACAGCTGCGGACCGGTGACGTGGCGCTTGGGCTCTTCCTCGGGATCGGTCGGATCGGGCTGCACCTTCGACGCCGAGGCCCATTTTTTCCTGGGCGTAGCGCAGCGCCTCGAACACGAACACATAGGCGTCGAAGTGGTAGCGCTTGTCGTGACGCAATAGCTCGGCGATCGGGTGGGCGGGGTCAAGCATGGGTCTGCCGTCGATGTGCGAGGGATCAAGGGAAGTATGATGCGGAAAACCTTGCGCCTCAACAGGATTATACGTAGTGAGCGGGTTCTTGTAGTGGGGTTGCGCGTTTGATCGCCTGTTTGAGAGGGATATCGCCAAGCGGCGCAGGGGGAGCGCTCCTCTACGGCGGACCTTCGAGTCGCGGCTAACCAGGGAAGCCGTTGTCCGCCAGCGGCTCGTCGTCGAAGGTTTCGGATTCTGGGTCTTCGAGGTCTTTGAGTTGTTCGTCCAGCGGTTCGTCCGGAGCGTCGAGTTCGCCGACGGCGGTCGCGACGCCCGCCTCGGCGACCGCTTCTGGCTCGAGGCGACGACCGGGCTTGCCGCGCGACGTGCCGCGGCGCACGATCGTCATCACATCCGCGGCGTCGATGACGATCCGCCGCATGTCCTCCATTTCGACCAACAGTTGGCCGGCAAGGATCTCCTGGGCCAGCACGCGCGCCTTGCCCTTATTCGTGATAATCTCAGATGCGACGGGCGGCAAGTCTTTTTGCAATTCCTGATAGGTGTCGTACTCGTACCGCAGGCAGCATTTCAGGCGTCCGCAGCGGCCGGAAATCTTGCTGGGGTCGAGCGTGGCCTTTTGGAGCTTGGCCATCCGCATCGATACAGGCGGCATTTCCGACAAATGCGTGTTGCAGCACACCACTTTGCCGCAGTCGCCGTAGTCGGCCAGGAGCTTGGCTTCGTCGCGGACGCCGATCTGCCGCATCTCGATCCGCGTCTGCAATTCCTTGGCCAGGTTCTTGACGAATTGGCGGAAGTCGACCCGGCCCTCGGCCAGGTAATAGACGATCACCCGCTCGCCGCCGTAGAGCCGTTCGACGTCGACGAGCTTCATGTCGAGCGACAGCTCGGCGATGCGCGCCGAACAGATCTCGTGCTCGCGCTGCTCCTGTTCGAAGAGTCGGCGCAGCTCGCGGATGTCTTCCTCGGTTTGCTCGCGGAGGAGTTGGCCGTTCTTGGGATCCTGCATGCTGGCGACGACATGGTCGGTGGCTTCGCACAGCACTTCGCCCGCCTCGAGACCGCGACTGGTGCGGGCGATCACCTGCATGCCGTGCGCATAGGCCTCGGGCCCGCGCGTGCCGAACACGCCGAGGTTGCGCATGACGCCATGACGAACGACGTAGCGGGGCATGAGGGGAGAGGTCAGAGGTCGGAGTTCAGGGTGCAGGACGGAGAAGACAGGGAACCGGAGACATTAGGGGTTAGCCGCGACGCGGAGGTCCGCCGGAGCGGAGCGTGGCGTTGGCGGCGAGGGGCGAGCGAATACATCGAGGTTTGGCGGCTGGGAGCAGTATATCGCGGGGGCGCCAGGGAAACTACGGCGAGTGCCTGCATGCGGACGGGCCAACCATTAGAATATCGGCGCCGGCTAAATGACGCCCTGGGGAAATAATCCATGACCAGATTGCCTTTCGCTCTTGCGACATTGCTGCCATTTGCCTCTCAAATTGTTATGGCTCAAGAAGCTTCGCCGCCGATGCTATTGCCGTTTCCGGAAGCGGTTCATTTGTTTGAGGCTCGCGTGTTTAAAGGCGACGGGGGCGCCACCCTGCCCTACCGCCTGCTGAAGCCGTCCTCCGTGGAATCGGGAAAAAAATATCCGCTGATTCTGTTTTTGCACGGCGCGGGCGAGCGCGGCGACGACAACGTGTTGCAGCTCTGGCACGGGGGAGCGGAGTTTGTCGACCAAGCCTTACGGCGCCATCCGGCGTTCGTCGTCGCCCCGCAATGTCCCAACGAAAAAAAATGGGTTGAAGTTGATTGGAGCGCGCGCGAGCAAGCAATGCCGCAGGACCCCGGCCCGACGATGCAATCGACGCTGGCCGTCGTTGCGGCGTTGGGCAAGGAGTTTCCGATCGATCAGGCGCGCGTCTATGGAATTGGCCTGTCGATGGGCGGCTACGGGGTATGGGACATTCTCCAGCGACATCCGGAGCTATTGGCCGCCGCCGTGCCGATTTGCGGCGGGGGCGATCCGAAATACGCGGCCGGTTTCAAAGCGACGCCCGTCTGGGCGTTTCATGGCAGCAGCGATCCTGCCGTGCCGGTCGAGCGCTCGCGGTCGATGATCGCGGCTCTGGTCGCCGCGGGCGGACAACCGATTTACACCGAATATGAGGGCGTGGGGCACAATTCATGGTCGCGCACCTTTGAGAATCAGCTGACGTGGGACTGGCTCTTTGCGCAGCACAAGTAGGGACGCGCGCGTCGCGTGTTTCGTCAATGGCAATGCGTCGTAGTTTGCATCGACATTTGATGCGCTGGGCGACGGGGCTGACGGCCGCGCTTGCCGTCGCGTGGCTCTACGCCGCGCCGCCGGCCGACCCGCCCGGATGGCGCCTGGCTTGGAGCGATGATTTCGACGCGCTGGACGAACAGAAGTGGGAGCGCGAGTCGAACGACAGGCCCACGAATCACTCGCAGCACGCCTACCGGCCCGAGCAGGTGACGGTGAGCGACGGCCACCTGGTGATACTGTCGGAAAACAAGCCTTCGGGGTCGTTGCCTTACCGGTCGGGGCTGGTGATTTCGAAAAAAGGACAGCGGCTGGGCCGCTGGGAGGTGCGGGCCAAGCTTCCCACCACGCGCGGCATGTGGCCCGCCATCTGGCTCAAGCCGGACGTGCGATGGCCGACCGGGGGCGAGATCGACATCATGGAAAACCGCGGCAATCAGCCGACGCTTACGTCGAGCGCGTTTCACTGGGGCACGAACCCGCCCTGGTTCCACGATTTCAAGAGCATCGAGCAACAGACTTCGATCGGCGGGCGGCTGGTGCGCTACCCCGACGACTTCCACACCTACGCGGCGGAGTGGCGGCCGGATCAGCTGCGGTTTTATGTGGACGACGTGCAGACGGGGGTGTTTTACAACGACGAAGTAGGCGACTTTCTGCCGCGGACCAAGCCGATGCGGCTGATCATCAACACGGCGGTCGGCGGCGACTTTCTGCCGCCGCCGGACCAGTCGACCGTGTGGCCGCAGCGCTTTGTCGTCGATTGGGTGCGGGTGTACGAGCCGGCTGACGACCCGGGAGTGCACGAGTTAGTGAACGGCGATTTCGAATTGAACGGCGGCTCGCTGGCGGGCTGGCAGGCGTTCGGCAATCGCGTGAACGACGATCCCAACGTGCTGGTGCACCACGAGGCCGTGCGCAGCGGGAAGTGGTCGCTGAAGCTATCCGGTCACGGCGCCGGCGGCGAAAACTACTCGGGGGCGTCGCAGGGGATCACGGCGCGCGGCGGCCAGCGCGTGCGGGCGCACCTGGCTGCCAATGTGCCGGCGCGCGACAGCCTGGCGGGAACTCAAAACCGCGCCACGATGAAGGTGGAGTTCTACAAGAACTTCGGCGATTACTTCGGCGGCCCGGCGATGCTCGGCTTCGAGGAGCGGGTGATCGCCGATGCCAGCATGCCGACTGACCAGTGGCAGGAGCACGAAATCGTGGCGACGGCGCCGGCGGGGACGGTCGAAGCGCGGCTGTCGATTGTGTTCGCCCAGGGGGCCGACAAGGCCGGGGCGGTGCACGTGGACGCCGTCGAGTTTGCGCCGGTCAGCGGGGATTAACCACGAAGACACGAAGGCACGAAGAAGAACGAACCCTTCTTAATCCCGGATCACTTGCCGGGATGGTAGCTGCGCACGGCATGCTTGGTCACTTGTTCTTCGGTGAACCATTCTGATTTGAGGCGGCGCTCCGACAGCAGCTTCGCCTGGTCGAAATAGTGCGGCGACCGCGGATCGCCGCTCGTGCCGAACGGCACGAGGCTGGCTCCGCGCACTCCCTCGGGGGCGAACTCCCACGCGGCCAGGTACGAGGCGCCGGCCACGCCGTAGCGACGGCGCTGCGTGATCAACAGCGGAATCGACACGCTCGGGGAATAATACTGCGTGAACACGACGCCCATGGGGCCATGGCCGCCGAGCGAGGGGAGGCTGGGTTCGCCGTCGTCGAAGCGCGCGTCGACCAGGTCGGCCACCTGCGGCTGACGTTGCGTGCGATACAGCTCGCCGTAGGGCACTTTCCAGTCGCCGTGCATGGCTTCCAGGTCCTCGGCCGCGTGGACCAGCGCTTTGAGTTGGGCTGCCGGATTGTTCTTGAACGCCGCGCGGAGCTCTTCCCCGGGGTACTGCGGGCCGTAGAGCAACTCGTACCATGCGTGGCACAGCGACGCGGCCGTCGAGTCGGCGGTAATCCGGCCGTCCCACGCCAGCAAGTGCTCGAGGTACGGCCGCACCTGGACGGCCAATGTGGGCGACTCGATCTGGAGCTTTTCCAGTTCCGCGGCGTAACGCGGCAGCTCGTGGCGGGCCCAGTACACTTCGGTGTCGAAGGCGGCGGACTTCCACTGGTCGAAAGTTTCTTTCTGCATGCCGCGCAGGATTTCCAGCGAACGCAACGCACGGCGGTTGCGCACGTCGGCGTCGGTCATCATGTAACTGGGAAAGCTTTCCCGTTGCGGGTTGTCGCCATCGGTGACGATGAAGGGCGAGGAATTGCAGTTCTGCACGAACCCGGCCGCGGGGTTGAGCGTTTGCGGCAGCTCGTCGAGCTCGTGCGTGCCGAGCCATTCGGCGGCCGGGTCGCCGCCGTCGACCGGCTTTGACCAGTCGAACTTCGGATTGCGCCTCGGGATGCGGCCGTCGTACAGGCACCAGATGTTGCCGTCGCAGTCGGCGTAGATAAGGTTCGAGTACAGCAGCTGCATGGGCGCCAGGGCCGTGCGGAACTCCGCCAGGTTACGGGCGCGCATCATCGCCAGCGACTGCCGCATCGGCACGGCTTCGAACAGGCCGCAAATCTGCGCCGCAAGCATCGACTGGTCGCTCTCGCGGACGACGATCGGGCCGTGATGCGTTTTGCGGAAGGTGAACTTGCGCTCCTCCATCTCGGAGGATTTCTGCACGCGGATGGTTTCACTCCACTCGTCGGCGAGACGCCAGCCGCCGTCGTACTCGTACGCCAGCGGCTCGCCGGGCTTGGTGAACCGCACCCGCCACAGGTCGGCGATGTCGGGGGCGTTGGTCACCAGGGTCCAGCCAAGACGGTCGTTGTGGCCGAGGGCGAGCGTGGGGCTGCCGTAGAAGCCGGCGCCGATGAAGTTCCAGCTCTGGTCGGCGCCGTCGCGAGGCGCCGCTGGGGTCGGGGACGGCGCGTTGGCCGGGGTCGAGGACGACCCGACTCGCTGTATTTCGGATCGTTGTGAGTGAAGTTGCGCTTCCATGAGCTGCGAGAAGCCGAACCAGGGCATGTGGGGGTTGGCCAAGAGCATGGGGTGACCGCTGGCGGTGCGGCTGCCGCTGATCGCCCAGCCATTGGAACCCGTCGCCGCCCATATCTGCGGATTGCGGCGCGGGAGAAAGTCGCTCGTCAGGCCGGTGAAGCGGAAGCACAGCTCGAGGGCGATGTGACGGTAATACGCCAGCACGTGCCACGGCTCGAACTTGTCGATGAGCCGGGGCTTCACTTGGGGGTGCGTGGCGAGGTAATGGTTGATGCCTGCGACGAACGCCGCGTACAGCCGTCGCGAGGCGACGTCGAGGGCCGCGAAATCGCGCTGGCTTCGCGGGACGATCTCGAACGCGCGATTGAGGAGATCCGAGTTAATCCCCTGCGGCCCATGCACCTCGCTGTAGCGGCCCAGCGCGAGGATGTACGCGTCTTCGACCTGCCAGAAATAATCCTCGGCCTGCGCGTAGCCGAAGCCGAAAAACGTGCTCTCGTCGTCCTCGCCGAAGATGTGCGGGACGCCGAAGTCGTCGCGGTAGATTGTCACCCGCTTCGCAAGCTCGTCGGCGACCGGTAAATCATCGGCACCGCTTGCCGGCGTTGAGGCCATGACGCCGAAAGGATTAACCGCGGAGGACGCAGAGATCGCAGAGAAGAGAGAGGCAAGAATAAGAAACACGTCACGGATGAACGCGGATTTGGCGGATGGGCGCGGATCAATTCCGTGGAAGTCCGTGTTCATCCGCGATCATCCGCGTTCTATTTCTGAGTTGTGGGCCGAACCAGAGTGCGACCCACGGCTCCGCCGGCGAGCATTTCCGCGACGGCGGCAGGCGCCTCGGCGAGCGTGATCTCGCGGCGCAGCGCGGCGAGGTTGTCGAGCCGCCATTCGCCGGCCAGCCGATGCCACACTTCCAGGCGCGGGCCGCGCGGGCATTTGGCCGAGTCGATGCCGGCGAGCGTGACGCCGCGGAGGATGAAGGGGTAAACGGTCGTGGGCACGTCGACGCCCGCGACCATTCCGCACGCGGCGACGCAGCCGCGATGTTGCATGCTCTTGAGCAGAGTGCCGAGCGTGTTGCCTCCAACCGTGTCGACGGCCCCGGCCCACCGCGACTCCAAGAGCGGCTTGCCGCTGCGATCGTCGACGTCCTCGCGAGGCAAGAGGCGGCTAGCGCCCAGTCGCTCCAGCAGTTCCGCCTGCTCGAACTTGCCGGTGACCGCAGTCACGCGATAGCCGAGCTTGGCCAACAGCGCCACCGCAATCACGCCGACGCCGCCGGTCGCGCCGGTGACCACCACCTCCCCTGCCGCGGGTTGAATGCCGTGATGCTGGATCGCCATGACGCACTGCGCTGCGGTGAACCCGGCCGTGCCGTAGGTCATCGCTTCCTCGGGCGTCCAATCGGGCGGCAGCCGCACGACCCACTCGGCGGGCACGCGCACGTACTCGGCCCAGCCGCCCCACCGCGGGGCGCCGAGCTCGTAGCCGGTCACCAGCACGGGATCGCTGGGACAAAACTCCGGCGACTCGCTCGCCGCCACGCGGCCGGCGCAGTCGATCCCCGGCACGTGCGGCAACTTCGTGACGACGCCGGGATGCGCCTGGCACGCCAGCGCGTCCTTGTAGTTGAGCGACGAGCAGGCGACTTGAATCAGCACTTCGCCCGGCGGCAGTTGGTCGAGCGTCGTCTGCTCCACGCCGCAAGCGACCTTGCCGTCGGCGCCGCGGCGGACCATCAGGCACGAAAACGGTTGATCGGGGGGCATGGAAGCAAAGTGCTTTAGACGACTCGTCGGCGTAGGAGCAGCGGAAGGCCGACAGCGACCAGCCGCCATGCGAAAGACTCGGGCACAGTTGAAATCGGCGAAGTTGTGCCCAGATTGCGTTGCCAGATTAGGAAATCGCCACCGTCGCTGTCACCGTCCCCGTCGGCATCAGAGTCGCCATTCTGGCCGAAGTCGCCTACCCATTGAATGAAGTCGCTGCCATCTGTCACGCCGTTTCCATTGAAGTCGCCCGGCGAGAATACGCTGACGCCGGCGCCCCACCAGGCGACGGCATAGTTCTGGGTGAATTCAGGGTCATCGGTGATTTCGTTTATCTGTTCAACCCACAGCTCGTAGTCTTGCGTCGTCGGAATCTCGGCGAAAATATGTTGGATGGTATCGTCCGACGATACCGACATGGCCACGGGAGTTCCACCGCCGGCCGGCACCAAAGATAAAAACATCGAATTAAAGTTGCCGAGGTCCGCGTCCAGAAAATCATCGCCGATGTCATATTGGTTTTCCGTTCCGCTATCCGTCAAAAACAGAATGCGGCGGTCCCAAGCAAGCGTCGCCGAGAAATAAGTCCCCGCGACGAGCGGGGCGTCGATCGCATACTTGGCAATGTCTCCGACGCCGTCAGTGGTATCGAAATCCCAACCAATTCGAGGCACGTCCGCGCCATCTGGGTCGTACTCGCCAGCAGCGAATTGTTCCAGCGCACGCTTGGCGTTGAGATGACCGGTTCCCATTTCGTTGTCGAGAGGAATGGTCCCATCCGAATCTGTAAAAGCTTCCGACGTGAGCCAAGTATTCCCGCTAGAGTCCAAAACGGTACGGTCCATCCCGAGGAAACTTCCCACGGGAGCCAACGTTCCATCGTCTTTGATCTTATCGGTGGAATTCATCAGTACTGCCTTCATTACCTCATGGTGACGAGCATCGCTATCCCATCGCGGAGCGCCTGCGGACATAATTCGTGCGTCGCCAAATTGCTGCAACAGCGCCACGGTGCCTGTCACATGAGGAGCGGCAAAGCTAGTGCCGCTATCAGTTATTGGAGCGTTCAGGCCGAGCATCTCAATGGTCCGGCCCGGTGCAACCAGGTCGGTGGTAGTTCGATCGCCAACGGCGTCCTCAGTAAACACATTGCCCAAAGCACCGATTGGCACTTCTCGATAGACGCCGTCTACGTTCTTCTCTGAAAATGCGACGGTCAGGCCATTGTAGTTATCCGTGGGCACGGGAATGCCGCCTCCTGCCTCGTTCCCCGCTATAACGTAGAGAACATCATCCTGACGCGCAGACCAGTCCACGAACTTTGTCAGCAGCGAATTTCCATCCAGAACGTTTCCGCCGACAAGCTGCTCCCCAAAGCTGAAATTGATTGCGCGAACATCGTTTCCATCTTGTAACGCCACATGCTGCGCAGACAACGCAGCATCCGGTTGGGCTGGGTCAGTTGGTTCATTGTAAGCTGAAGCATAGAGATGAGCTTGTGGCGCAACGCCGGTTCTCGTGGCGTCTCTTGAAATCATAACGCCGGCAACCATTTCGGCATGATCGTCCGTGTTCATGTTCAATGGCGGAGTCGGATCATCCAATAGGGCGATTTGCGTCGGAACTATTGTTGAGTCCGAATGCGCTGCATCATCAAAACCAGCGCCCATTCCGGGTCTGCCGGGTCGACCGACTTCAACTTGGCCGATGTTGATTCCACTACCGGTCTGACCGGTCGCAACCGAATTGATTCCGTTCGGCCCAATCGAGTCTTGACTCCCAAAAGCAAGCCCGGCGACGATAGTGAATTGTTTCACCCACAGTGAGACATTTCGGCTCTTGGTTAGCAACGCCCTCCAGGGATTCCAGCGGCAGCGTCGGCTGCCGCAACTTCAGGTTCTTCTCTCGTCGCCGATGCCGCGCCTCGGCCATCTTGCGGCGCCGCTGTTCGTGCAGCGCGACCGGGTCGCCCCGGTAGTAATCGATCGGTCGCAGGTAGCCCAACGCTGAATGCAATCGCTCCTCGTTGTACCACTTGATGATCCCGCGCGATCACGTCCCGCGCCTGCAGCAGGTCGGTCAACTCCTCGCCGTCGAGGGCCTCGCGCAGCGTCCGGTTCGACCGCTCGATGATCCCGTTCTCCTCCGGGCAGTGCGGCTTGATCCGCTGATGCCCCAGATCGTGTTCGTCCAGCACGCCGCGGAACTCCCGCGAGATGTAGCAGCTGCCGTTGTCGCTCCGCATCCGCGGCATCCCCTGCGGCGGAATCTCGCCTCCTCGCTCCCGGAGAAATCGTTCGATCGCCGCCTGGGCCTCGACGCTCACCGTCATTCCATCCATGCTCGCCACCAGCGCATGATGCACGATCAGCCGCGAGTACTCGTCCAGGAAGGTCACCAGGTAATACGTCCGGCCGCCGATCAGACGTACATCAGGTCGGTCGCCCAGATCTCGTCCGGGCGCTGCGCTTTCTCTTCATCCTCCCGGGTCCGCTTCGTTCTCTTCGTCCACGGACAAACCAGATTCTCGCCCTTCAAAATCCGGTACACCGTCGACGGACTCAGGAAGGCGACCTCTTCGTCGACCATCCGCCAGGCCAACTCCCGATGGCGAATTCCCGGATGTTTTAAGGCGTAGGCTCCGCACCGCACGCTTCTCCTCGTCCGTCGCTTCGTAGGCCTGCACCGGCCGCGGCGGTTCCGCAGGAATCTTCTTCGCCGATCGCAGCTTCCTGCCGCCACCGGTAGTAACTCGCCGGCGACACGCCCAAAGCCGCAGCGTCCGCCGCACCGGCCAGCCGCTGCGACGCTTCGTCTGCCTGACCACGGCCTGCACCTCGCGCTGCAATTCCGCCGGCAGTTGACCGTGGTCCGCTAATCCGAGAGCCCTTTTTTTAGGTCGAGGTTCTCCGCCGTGATCTCCGCGATCACGTCCTTCGCCCGACGCAACTCCGACTCCAGACGCTGCTGGTGCGCCGACGGCTTCGACTCCCGGCCGTCGGCAAACACCTTCGCCGCCGACGCCAGCAGCTGCTTCTTCCAGCCGTAGTACTGCGTCGGGTTGATCCCCTCGCGGCGGCACAGCTCGCTGATCTCCACCGAGCCGTCCAGCCCGGCCAGCACCACCCGCAGCTTCTCCGCCGCCGTCCACCGACGACGCTTCTTCTTCTCACTCATCGCTCCTCCTTCCCTCCTGGGATTCCCAGGATTCTACGGTTCGGAGGAGAGCTCCGAAACCAAGCCGACAAAAAGCTTTGAGTGCTGAGGACTTCATGGCCGCGACCTCCCTACTTGTCGGAACTAATTCCATCCGGCGACACGATCTCAAAAGTGAACGACCCGCACACAACCTGTCCCGCGATCTTCGCGCTAACTTCCTTAAAGCCCGCGTCCTTGTATTTTTGCTCCATCGGAGATTGCACGATTTCCACGCGCCACTTTCCCTTCGGTAATTTGCCAATCGGAATCAACGCGAAATGGTCAGTCAGCTCTTTAGTTTTGTGAGGAACAAAAACATACTTCACCGTGATGACATCAGCCTGTCTCTCGACTGATTGCAGCCGAACGTAGCAGTTGAATTCCTGCGAAAAGAAAACCAGCGTCACTTTGCTGTCCGCGGGAAGTGATACAGGCGGCGAACGATCGTCGGCGAGTACGCTGTGAGCTTGCCTAAGCCTCCAGGCCCACGCCGGCTAGCGCGAAGGCTTTAGTTCTTCTCTTGCTTGAACGATAGTGCTGCGAGCGGAGGATGCGATCCGCCAATGAATCGTGCCACTGCTTCGTTTCCTTGCGGTCTAGCTCGCGGATATCGCCGTCCCAGGCATGTCCAGCACCAAATGTCCTTGAGCGGAATCTGGACCGACTTTTCATCCGCCAATCCGATAGATCCACAAATTACCGCAAGGACGATTGCCATCGCCATTAAGCGCCCATGCCTCATTAGACGTGCCTCCTGTCTCTGCCCCGTTACGCTACTGATTTTACCCCGTCGTCTCTCGTCGCAGCGACCATTGCTGCATTCAGCGGACGGGACGGCACTCGAAGCATTCAATCATCGAATGCTAGCAGCCGCCAGCGGGTAGCATCGAGAGTCGGGCGCATGCCACCTGCACCCCAACAGACCAGCGGCGGCGTGCGTTCACGCGACCGCAGGCTCTTCGTAGTTTCGCCTTGGTGACGGGGCTATACTGCGTCGACGCCGCGCCAGCAAGAAAGCCGCCCTGGAACCCCTGATCGAACGGAGGCCACGTGGGAGATCCTGATGATCCGCGCGTTTTCTTCGCGGCTGAGCGCACGCTTCTGGCTTGGGTGCGGACCGGATTGACGGTGATGGGGTTGGGGTTCGTCGTCGCCCGATTTGGACTGTTTCTGCAGATGATCCGCCGCGACCCCAACGCGGCGCCGCACTTGGGCTCGACTGTGATCGGCGTCGGCCTGGTCGTGCTCGGTTCGGTCGCCGTCGCCATGGCCGCGTGGCAGCACGTGCGATTCTGCCGGACGCTCGGCCCGGGCGAACGACCGAGAACCAATTTGGCGAACTGGTCCGTCAGCTTCGCCATCATGCTGGCCCTGGTGGGCGTCGTGCTGGCGGGCTATCTGGTGCTGCGGTCGCATCCCGGATGACCGAGCCCCCCGCGGGAACGCGTTTCTTTACCGGCGAGACATTCGCCTAACTCAAATTGAGCGGCGCCGTGCTGTCGCCGAAGTGGTTGACGCCCACGCCGGCGCAGTTCAAGAGCGACACGTACAGATTGCACAGCGGCGTGCCCTTGTCGTTGGCGATGTGCCGTCCGGGGGCGATCTTGCCGCCGCCGCGGCCGCCCACGAGGATCGGCAGATTGTCGGGGTTGTGCTCGTTGCCGTCGGACATGCCCGAGCCCATCAGCACAACCGAGTTATCCAGGAGCGTGCCGTCGCCTTCGTGCACGTTGCGCAGCTTGTCGAGCAGATACGCGAACTGTTCGACGTGCCAGCGGGTGATCCGGCTGTACTGATCGATCATTTCGGGCTTGTTGGCGTGGTGCGACATCTCGTGGTGGCCGCCGTTTACCCCGTCGACCAGTTGCGAGAAATTGCAGTTCGACACGCTGTTGGCGAACATGAACGTGGCGATGCGGGTCGTGTCGGTCCAGAACGCCAGGAAAACGAGGTCGAGCATTGCCCGCACGTGCTGGAGGTGGTCCGGCGAAACGGTGACCTCGGGCTCGTCGGGGTGATTGGGCGCGTCGACGGGCCGCCAGGCGCCGGGCCTCGGCGAAGCGTGAAAGGCCAGGCGCTGCTCGACGCTGCGGACGGCGTCCATGTACTCGTCGAGCTTGAACTGGTCGTCGCGACCCAGTCGGCGGCGCAGGCGCTGCGCGTCGTCCAGCGCCAGGTCGAGGAGGCTGGCCGCGTCGTCGCGGCGCCTGGCGTCGTTAAGCGGCAAGCCGCTGGCGTCCTTGGCGCCGAACAGGCGCTCGTAGGCCACGCGGGGGTTGATTTCCTTGGCGACGGGCACGTGCGGCGGTGCGCCAGGAGATGTAGGAGCCGTAGAGGCGCGTGTAGCCGACGTTCGAATCCACGCCGCTGACGGTGGGCTCGGTGCCCAGCTCGATCGAGGCCAGCGGCGTGTGGCCGCCGACTCGCTTGGCGGCTAGCTGATCGAGCGAGATTCCGCCGACGCTGACGTCCTTGCCCGTCGTCTGGGCGACGTGCTTGCCGGTGAGGAAGTTGCCGTCTTTGGCGTAGTGACCGTCGCCGTCGTGGCTGGCCGCCTTGTCAAGTCCCGAGAGCACCAAGGTCTCGCTACGGACGGGCTCGAGCGGCGCGAGACAAAACGGCAATTGGTAATCGGCGCCGGCCTCTTTTGGGATCCAATGGTCGCGATAGGTTCCATTGGGAAAGTAAATCGCCGCGAGCCGCACCGGCGGCCCGCCCGTCGCCGCGGCCTGGCCGGCCCGCGCCGGCACGGACTCCATCGCGTCAAGCCACGGCAACGCAAGCACGGCGCCGGCGCCCCGTAAGAAAGTCCGCCGAGGAATGTGCCAGGTCTTATGCATGGATGGTGATTCTAGCAGAAATGCAGAAGGGATTAACCACAAAGACACAAAGGCACAAAGCTTCGTCTTTCTTTTCTTCTTCGTGTCTTCGTGCCTTTGTGGTTCTCCTAAATTCGTCATTTCCGTGCGTATCGGTGCTGGAAAGGATAGCTGGTCACGATGGTTTCAATCAACGCCGAGCTGCGGTAATCGTTGGCCGCCAGGGCCTCGACGCCGTCGCGGACGACGCAGTCGTCAAACTTGTTCAGCCCGCGGCCCAGGGCGTAGCCGAGCATCTTTCGACAAAGGTTTTGGATGAATTCGTCTTTGTGGGCGAGCAGCACATGCTTCAGCTGGTCCGGGCCGCTGAAGGCTTCGCCGGAGGGAAGCTGTCCGCTGGAGTCCACTGGCTGGCCATTCTGATGATGCCGCCAGCGGCCGATGGCGTCGAAGTTTTCGAGGCCGAAGCCCAGCGGGTCCATGCGGGCGTGGCACGCGGCGCACTCGGGCTTGGTGCGATGGGCTTCCAGTTGCTGGCGGAATGTCTGGTCGCGCGTCAGGTCGTGGTCGTCGTCAGGCAATTTCCCGGCGTTGGGCGGGGGCGGCGGCACCACCGAGCCTAACAGCGTTTCGAGCACCCACTTGCCGCGGATGACCGGGCTGGTCCGCAGCGGGTATGACGTGGCGGTGAGCACGGCGCCGAGGCCCAGCACGCCGCCGCGGCGTCCATCCTCCAGGGGCACGCGTCGCAACTCGTCGCCCACGATCGGCGGCAAACCGTAGTGCTCCGCCAGGCGCGAATTCACCAGCGCGTAGTCGCAGTCGAGCAGCTCCAACAAGCTGCGATCCTCGCGGAACACCGTCTCGACAAGTGCCACCGCCTCGGCGCGCATGTCGGCGGCAAGCTGGTCGTCGAAGTCGGGAAAACGCACGGAGTCGGGCCGCACCGATTGCCCCAGCGCGCCGATGCCCAGCCACTGCGTGGCGAAGCTTTCGGCAAAGCCGTGCGCTTTAGGGTCCGCTAGCATGCGACGGACCTGCCCGCGCAGCACCGCCTCGTTGGTCAGAATGCCGTCGTCCGCCAGCCTGAGCAGTTCGTCGTCGGGCATCGAGGCCCACAGGAAATAGGCCAGCCGCTCGGCGATCTGATATTGGCCGAGTTGATAAACTCCCCCTGCATCGGGCTCCGGCTCGGACAAGAACAGAAAGTGCGGCGAAATGAGCACGGCTTCGAGGGCCAGCTTGACCGACGACTGAAAATCGTCGCCGCGCCGCTGGGCGCGATCGAACATCGAGAGCAGCCGCTCGACGTCGTCGTTTTCCACAGGCCGGCGATAGGCGCGGCGTGCGAAGTCGGCGACGATCACGCGCGCCGCCTCGCGCGGCGATCGGCCGCCATCGGGCGTGGCGATCATGATCTTTTGCTGCGCCGCGTCGGTGGGCAGCGCGGCGTCGAGCACCGCTTCGGCCGCGGCGAGGTATTTTTCGAGCTGCACCGGCGAGAGAAACAGCGTGCTTCCGACGTTGTCGAACCCCTCGCCGCCGGAGCCGTCGGCGGGGAAGGCGTCGGCCGGACGCAGGTCGACGCCGACCAGGTCGCGAATCGAGTGATTATACTCCGCCCTGGTGAGCCGACGGCTCATCACGATGCCGCCGTACCACTGCATCGTTTCGTCGCTGGCGAGCTGATTGCAATCGCCGCTGGGGCGCCGATTGGCGTCGATCCAGCCCATCAGCGCGGCTTGGCGGTCGCCGATCCGCGGGCTGCCCTCGGGCGGCATCTCGAATTTGTTGACCCGCTTCCAGACCTTGTCCCAAACCTCGGGCGCCGCCAGCGCCTCCTCTTCCGTGTGAAACTTCGCGAGATCCAGACCGCCCTCGGGCTCCGCCCCGCTATGACACTCGAAGCAGCTGTCCTTGAGCACTGGCAGGACATCTTGCTCGAAGCCACCGCCGCGAAGCTGGGCCGCGATGGCCCACGCCCCCAGGGCAAGGAGGATCGTCGTCGGCCGCGGCGGTTGAGAAAAACGCACCATCAAGACGCCATCGGGGACTGGTCGCGAAATGCGACATGCGAGCCGCCCATTAGCATACCCGCGCACGAGGCTGGCGTCGAAGACTGGTCGACACCCTTTGTGTGGCAAGTGCTTGCGCTGCGAGCCAATCTCGAACTGGACGGAGCGGTCGGCTACAATGCTACTTGGGGCACTATTCAAACGCGAGTCGCATGCTTCTCTCTCGCATCGGACCGATTGCGCTCGAATCGCCGCTGGGCGGCGCGGCCGACAGCAATGTGCTGCGCGGCGTGCACCTGGAGCGCAACATGACGATGGCCGTCAAGCTCCTGCCGCGCCATCTGGTCAATCGCCCGATGGGCGGCGACACCTTCGCCGAGGATGTGAAGCGCCTGCAGAAGCTCGTGCACCCCGGCATCGCGCGCTACTACGGCGGGGCAATGGACAACGGGCAGCCGTATCTGGCCATCGAGCTGGTGCAAGGCGAGTCGCTCCGCAGTCTGCTGGAGCGCCGCGGGCGGCTGCCATGGGAAACGATGGTCGACGTGGCCGACGCCGTGTGCCAGGCGCTCGACTACGCCCACCGCGCCGGCGTGGTGCACCAGCGTCTGACGCCCTCGCGGGTGCTGGTCACTGAACAGGGCGGGGTCAAGCTCATCGGCTTCGACTGCGTGCTGGGCGACGTCGACGACGTGCTGGGGCTCCGCGCCGATGTGCGTGGCGCATTACCTGGCGCCCGAGGAATTTCGCGGGAAGCAGTCGGCCTGCCTTCCCACGTGCGATTTATTCAGCCTGGGCGTGATTCTGTACGAGTGCCTGACGGGGGAGTTGCCGTGGCCCGCCGCGTCGTCGAGCGAGTTGGTGCAAGCGCGGCGCGAGCGACCGGCGCCGCGGGTGTCGGCCAAGGTGCTGGACTGTCCGGTGTGGCTCGACGTACTGGTGGCGAAGCTGCTGGAGGTGAAGCGCGAAGCGCGATTTCCCACCGCCGAAGCGACGCACCGGGCGATCGTCGACGCCAAACAGAAAGTCGCCGAGGGAATGGGCGCGGTCAAGCACGCCTGGTCGGGAAAGCGCGGATCGCTGGCCACAGCGACCGATCGCGAGGAGATCAATCGGCTGCGCAAAAAGCAAGTCGCTGCGCCGGTGCGCGACGAGAGCGCGTTTTACGAACGGGCATGGTTTCTCGCGGCGTGTCTGGCGGCGGTGGTCGGCGCCGGCGCTTGGATCATGTGGCCGCCGAGCGAGGACGCCTTGTTCGCCAAGGCGCAACCGCTCATGGCCTCGGAAGATCCCATCGATTGGCGGCGGGCCGAAGAGCAGTATCTTTCGAAGCTGCGGAAGCGTTTTCCCGACACGAAATACGCCGACCAGATCGCGGAATTTGAGAAGCGGTTTGCCATGCGTCAGGCCGAGCAGCACATCCGCAACATAGAACTGCGCGGCTCGATGCCGAAGTCGGAAATCGAGCGGCGCTATTTGCAGGCGTGGCGGTTCGAGCGTTTTGGCGACCCGCTCTCGGCGTGGCAAACCTACGAAGCGCTGGTCGAAGCGTTTCCCTCCAGCGAGGACGCCGACGATCAGGCGTACCTCGACCTGGCGCGGCAGCGGATCGCCGGCCTGAAGAATCCGGCCGAGTCCGGCGAGGATGTGAGCCAGCTCGTCGAGCAAAAGCTCGTCAAGGCGGCGTCGCTGGCGGGCAGCGGGCAATTGCTGGAATCGCGGCGACTGTTGCGCAGCGTCATTGAGTTGTACGAAGGCAATCGCGAACTGGCGCCGGTGGTCGAGAAAGCGCGAGATCAACTCCGCGAGCTGGATTCGCGCCAAGGCGGAGCTAGCGACGCCTCCTCGGATAAGCCTTGAGAGCGCCGGCCGCCGCCGGCGGCTGGTAGGGCGGCGACAGACGCCGTCCGATTTGCCGAGGCGCGAACGCGATCTTACGCTGTGCGTTGGGCTTAGCGGTTGTTCCACTTAGGTAAACGAGCGGCTCGCCTCGCGCGCTGTGGGGTGACGCTGCGGGGCGCCGAGGGCGTTGTGGCGCGTTTTGCGAGAGGCTATAATCGCGCGTTTCCCCAGTTTTCCGCCGTGCGTCCAAACGCCGCAATTTTCCTCCGCTTGCCCGCGAGCACAATTCCCATGCGATTCCACTTGATCGATCGGATTTGCTCGCTGGAACCGGACGTCGAGGTGACGGCGATCAAAAACGTTTCGCTGGCGGAAGAGTATTTGGCCGACCATTTTCCCGAGTTCCCCGTATTGCCGGGCGTGTTTATGCTGCAGGCCGCCGCCGAGGCGGCCACGTGGTTGATTCGGATCAGTGAGAATTACGCCCACAGCATGATCGTTCTGCAGGAAGCGCGGATGGTGAAATTCGCCGGCTTCGTGGCGCCGGGTAATTCACTCAAGATAACCGTCGAACAACTCAAGCGAGAAGACTCGCTGGTTCAATTCAAGTTTCAAGGCGAGGTGGAAGGTCGGGTGTGCGTCAGCGGCCGATTCACCCTCGAATGCTACAACCTGGCGGACGACGATCCCGAGCTGGCCAATCTCGACGCGCGGATGCAAGCCCATCAGCGCGCGCAAGAGCCGATCGTGAATCGGGCCGCTCCCTTAGCCGCCGCGGCGGACTAACGACAAACGAATGCGGAGGTTCACCTGTACAATGCCTTCTCAAGCAGAGATTTTTGACAAGGTGCGCGAAGCGCTGGTCGACGCCCTGGGGGTCGATGACGACGACGTAACTCCCGAGGCCACGCTGCGGGGGGATTTGGACGCGGAGTCGATCGACTTTCTCGACATTGTGTTCCGCCTCGAAAAGGCGTTCGACATCAAGATCGAGCGCGGGGAGCTGATCCCCATGGACGTGCTGGAAAACACCGACTATGTCGCCGACGGCAAGGTGAACGCCGCGGGCATCGCCCAGCTCAAAGAGCGGATGCCGTTCGCCGATCTCAGCAAATTCGAGGATGACCCGAACGTGCAGAATCTCGCCGAGCAGCTTTCGGTCCGCGACATGTGCAACTTCGTTGAGTACAAGCTGAGCAAGTCGGCGTGAAGGCCATGAGCGCGACGGGCGTCGCTCATCTCACTTAGCCCCCGGTCACTGACCGGGGGCTAAATATTGTTGGGACATCCATGCGCTGGTTCTGGATCGATCGATTCACTGAGTTCGTGAGCGGCTCGCACGCCGTGGCGGTTAAGTGCGTCACCCTGGCGGAAGAGCATATGCACGAGCATCACTGCGGCTTCCCGGTGATGCCCAACGCGCTGGTGATCGAAGGCGTCGCCCAGGCGAGCGGCCTGTTGGTGAGCGAGCACTACGGATTCAGCGAATTGGTGGTGCTCGCCAAGCTGTCCAAGGCCAGGTTCAATGGGCGCGTGCGACCGGGCCAAATGCTCGAGTACCGCGTGAAGGCCGATTGGCTCCGCGGCGACAGCGCCCAGGCGTCGGGCACGGTGTATGTGGGCGACCGGCCCTACGGCGAAGTGCAGCTCTTGTTCGCCCGATTAGGGGAGGAAATGGCGCTGCAGATGGGGGCCCGCATGTTCCGTCCCCGCGACTTGCGGCACTGGCTGGAGCTGGTCGGCGTGTTCGAAATCGGCGTCAAGAGCGACGGCACGCGGCTGCGGCCGAGCGACTATCCGCTGGAAGAAACTGCGACGGCGTGAGCTGTTGGCGGCTGCGACTCGAATTTCCGCGCACCATCGCCTAAAATTCACGCTCGGCGTTCCCAAGTCCCCCGCCTTCGTCCCCTAGCTTTCCATGCGTCGTCGCATTGTCGTCACTGGAATTGGCTGCGTCACGCCGCTGGGCAACAACCCGGCACGGCTGTGGGAGAACCTACTGGCCGGCAAGAGCGGCGTGGCGACGACGACCGTGTTCGACGCCAGCAGCTTTCCCACGAAAATCTCGGCCGAAGTGAAAAACTGGACGCCCGAGGACGACGGGCTGGACTCCGCCGAGTGGGCGCCGCGCAGCCGGCACACGCGGTTCGCCGCCGGCGCCGCCAACCAGGCGGTGCGCGATTCGGGCGTGCTGGCGGGCGTCGACCCGACGCGGTTTGGCGTGTATCTGGGCGCCGGCGAGGGGCAGCAGGACTTCATGCGCTTCTCGAAGATGATGACCATCGCCAGCGCGGGCGGCGAGTTCTCGCTCAAAAAGTTCGTTGAGGCCGGCTTGTCGGAGCTCGACCCCGTCGCCGAGCTGGAGCAGGAGCCGAACATGCCCTCGGGGTACCTGGCGGCCATGTTCAACGCTCAGGGGCCCAACGCGAACTGCCTGACGGCCTGTGCCGCCAGCAGCCAGGCCGTGGGAGAGGCGACCGAGATTATCCGTCGCGGCGAGGCCGACGTCATGCTCTCCGGCGGCGCCCATAGCATGATCCACCCGTTTGGCGTCACGGGCTTCAACCTGCTCACGGCGCTCAGCGAGCGGAACGACGAGCCCGAGCGAGCTTCGCGGCCGTTCGACCTGCACCGCGACGGCTTCGTGCTGGGCGAAGGCGCCGCGATGGTCGTGCTCGAGGAGTACGAGCGGGCCAAAGCTCGCGGCGCCAATATCTACGGCGAGATCGCCGGCTACGGCACGACGGCCGACGCCTTCCGCATCACCGACACGCACCCCGAAGGCCGAGGCGCCGCCAGTTGCATCACGATGGCCTTGAGCGACGCGGGGCTCAACCAGGACGGCGTCCAGTACATCAACGCCCATGGCACGAGCACGGCCGTGAACGACCGGGTGGAGACGATGGCCATCCGCAAGGCCTTTGGCGAGCACGCCGACGCGATCCCCGTGTCGAGCACCAAGAGCATGACGGGCCATTTGATCGCCGCGGCGGGGGCCACCGAGCTGATCATTTGCCTGCTGGCGATGAAATACGGCGTCGTGCCGCCGACCATCAACTACGAAACGCCCGACCCGCAGTGCGACCTCGACTACGTGCCCAACAAGGCCCGCGACCACAAAGTGCGGGCCGCCCTCTCCAATAGCTTCGGCTTCGGCGGGCAAAACATCGCGCTGATCGCGACAGCAGTGTGAGCGTGGGGGCTGTCAGCTATCGGCTTTCGGCCAGATGCAAGCCCCGGTCGCCCAATCAAACATGGCATCCAGTCTCTCTGGCCGAAAGCCGACAGCCGATAGCCGATAGCCCTTTAAACAAAAAAAGCCAGCCGCCTCCAGTGCGTCCGTGCACGAAGCGGCTGGCTTGGCGAGCGTCCGTGCTCGCGGCGTAATTTCGGACCGCGAGGGAGCGGTCGCGGCTATATGGCGAACTCTCAGTACGGGCCGATGGTGGGCGGCTTGTCGCGGAGGAAGTCGCGCGGGCCGCGGACCGTGTAGTACGGGTACGCCACCTGACCCACGGGCGGGCCCTGGTTGAAGCCGGCGTACTCCGGATAGCCGCCGCCGTTGGGGCACAGGCCGCCGCAACCGCCGCAGAAGCCGTTGGCCACGCGCTCGGCGAACCGACCGCACTTGCCGCCACACTGGTCACAGCAACCGTCGCCGCATCCCTGGCAGCAGCACGCATCAGCCGGGCAGCCGCATCCCGGGCACTCATCGCAGGCGCCGCAACTGGCGTCGCTGTTAAACGACGCCCTTTCGATGCCTAGCCCCGAGGAAGGTCGATAGTCGCGTGAGATTTGCGGCCGCGGCGCGTGCTGCGACCGGGCCACCTGGCACGGCTCACAACATTTCTTGCAGCTCAACATATTCGAGTGGGCGCAGCCGGCGGCCAGCAAGCACGCGAGGCCCGCCAATGCGATGCATTGTTTCATCCCAACATCCCCCCTTGAGTGAGCGTCCAACCGCAGTCGTGCGATTGGAAGAGCGTCGCCGAGGCGGCGCGGGAGCGCGTTCGGCGCGGATATCCGAGTCGCCTGCGGCGTCCCGTGCCGCGCAGGCAGACTTTCAGCAATCCGTACAACTGGTATCGGCGGCACGACCGGCAGAATCCAATTTTTTGAGGACGGGCGCGGGGCGAGGGGCGAGTGAAGAGGGCGGCAGCTGATCGGACGAGTGGCGCTTTGGGACCGGCGATGCTATCGCCGGCCTTATAAGGCCACCGTTTTGGGCGGGGGTGCGTCGATATTGGTTCGGCGGCGGGCGTTTGCTACAAACCGGCCGTTCTCGCCACTGCGCTGCAGGCGCCGCTAGCACTCTTGAGCAAGCCACGGAAGGTTCATGGGCAACTTTTGGCGCGCTATCTCGATCACGTTTCGCCACCGTTTCACGGTCGCCGCGTCGCTGTTTTGCGCGCTGGCCGTGGCGGTGCTCTGGGGCGGCAACATCACGGCGATTTATCCGATCGTCGACATCATCATGAACAACAAGAGCGTGCCGCAGTACCTCGACGAGCAGCGCACGCTCGCCGAGGAGCGGATCGGGACGCTCACGACGACCATCGCCGACCGCGATGCCAAGCTTGCCGCGGCGACCGGCGACGACGCCAAATCGCTCAAGATCGAGCTGGGGCGGCTCAAGGACGAGCAGGTGCGCAAGGAGCGGGAAGTCGCCCGCTACAATGCTTGGAACCCCGTCGCCCATCGCTGGCTGCCGACCACGGCGTTTCGCACGCTGGTGGAAGTGTGCATCTTTCTGGTCGTCGGCACGGTGCTCAAGAGCCTGTTCCGGATCGCCAGCACCTATTACACGTATCGGCTGGGCAACCTGGTGAGCCTCGGGCTCCGCAAGGAGTTCTACCGCCGCACGCTGCGCTTGGACATCGCCACCTTCCGCGAGCACAACTCAGGCGACCTGATGAATCGGTTCATGAGCGACGTGGGGATCGTCTCCAACGGCGTGCAGAACGTATTCGGGATGGTCATCTGCGAGCCGATGAAGATCGTCGTATGCTTGGCCGGCGCCGCGTGGATCAGTTGGCAATTGCTGCTGCTGACGATGGTCTCCGCGCCGCTCGCCGGCTACGCCATCCACTGGCTCGCCAAGAGCCTGAAGCGGGCCAATCGCAAGGCGATCGAGGAAATGGGCGTCGTCTACGATCGGCTCCAGGAAACCTTCGACAGCATGAAGGTGATCAAGGCGTTTACTCGCGAGTCGCGCGAGCGAAGCCGCTTCCACCGCACGTCGAAGCAGTTCTACAGGAAATCGATGCGCATTGCGCTCTACGGCGCGTTGGTGGGCCCCGTGACCGAAGTGAGCGGCATCGGCATCATCGTGGCGGCCGTCGTCTGCGGCGGCTACCTGGTGCTCAACCAGCAGACGCACTTGTTCGGCATTCGCGTCAGCCAGGAGCCGTTGACCCACGGTTGGCTCACGCTGTTTTACTGCATGCTGGGAGGCGCCAGCGACCCGGTGCGACGGCTGACGGCGATTTTCAACACGCTTCAGCAGGGCTCCGCGGCCGCCGATCATCTCTACGAAGTTTTGGATCGCGAACCGAAGTTCCGCGATCCGGAAAAACCCGTCGAGCTGCCCGAGCTGCTCGGCGCCATCGAATTCCGCGACGTGTCGTTCGCTTACAAACCGGAAGAGCCGGTGCTCCACGGGGTCAATCTGCGGATCAACCCAGGCGAAACGGTCGCCTTCATGGGACCCAACGGGTGCGGGAAGACGACGCTGGTGAATCTGCTGCTGCGGTTTTACGACCCCACGGCGGGCGCGATTTCCATCAATGGAATCGACATCCGCCAAGTGCGCACGCGCGACCTCCGCGATCGCATGGGTCTGGTGACGCAGGAAACGCTGCTGTTCGACGACACCGTGGCCGAGAACATCCGGTACGGTCGACGGGAGGCCAGGCCGACGGAGATTGTCGAAGCCGCCCAGCGGGCGCATGCCCATCAGTTCATCACCGAGGTGCTGGCCGAGGGCTACGAAACCTGCGTCGGCCCCGGCGGCAACCGGCTGTCCGGCGGCCAGCGGCAGCGGATTGCCCTGGCCCGGGCCATCATCCGCGACCCCGACATTCTCATTCTCGACGAAGCCACCAGCCAGATCGACGTCGAGAGCGAACGGCTGATCCACGCGGTGCTGGAGGAATTCACGCGCGGGCGCACGGCCCTGGTAGTCACCCATCGCCCCAGCACGCTGGCCCTGGCCGACCGCATCGTGATGATGGACGACGGGCGCATCGTCGACGTCGGCACGTACCGCGAGCTGGCCAGCCGCTGCGAATTGTTCAAGAAACTGGCCCATCTGGATGTGCGCGACGTGGCGTGAGGGACGGAGCTGGTTTCCGCGATTCGGGCCGTATTCTTGTTGTCATGTGCCGCTTCTCGCGATTGTGCGGCTGAGCGAATTGGTTGAATCCCTCGGCCGATCTGCCCATACTGAATTGTGGCCGCAGCTTCTTCGCCAGCGGTCGGCCCTCTCGCGCTCGCTCGGCGCATCGCGGAACCCTTGCCGCGGCGTGCGAGTTTGCGCGAGACTCTTTCGCACCTGCGATGTCACGCGTCATCTCTCACTCTCGGCGGTCTGTCCCGCCGCCGCCGCCGTCGACGACGAACCGTTGGGACTGGCAGAATCTCCCGCCGTGGTTAGCGTCGTTCATTTGCCACTCGACGCTGCTCGTCGTGGCCGCGCTGTTAATCGGTCAGGCCGGGCCGCCGCCGAAGTCGGAAATGGTGATCCAATGGAAACAGGGGAGCGACGTCGACGCGGGCGGCGGCGGCGAGCCGGGCGATCTGGGAGCGCCGACCAAGGATGAGCCCGAGTGGGCCGCTGAAGTTGCGGATCTGGCCGAACCGTTGCCGGAAGTCGACCCAGCGCAGAAAGTCAAACTTTCCGAATGGGGCGCCGTATCGGCCGAGCTCGACGCGGCCAGCCCGTTGGCCGCGCTGCACGGAATCGACGATGGCACGATTGGCGACGGGCTGGGCGGCGACGGCGGCGGCCGGGGCGGCGGTCACGGTCGCGGCGTCGGAACGGGAACCGGCGACGGTCTCGGGCCCGGCGTCGGCCGCACGAGCATGTTCGGCTTGGTGGGCGAGGGATCAAATTTCGTGTATGTGTTCGACCGTTCTGAGAGCATGAACTCGGTCTTCACGCTCACCTCGGAAGGCCGCAGCGTGAGCATCACGCCGCTCGCGGCCGCCAAGGCGGAGCTGATCCAAAGCCTGGAGCACTTGGGCGACTCGAATAAGTTCCAGCTCATCTTTTACAACGACGAGCCGCTGATGTTCACCGACGCCTACGGACCGAACGGGGTGTTCACGGCGACGCCCGACGCCAAGGCTCTGGCCACCGCGTTCATCACGGCATTGCCCGGACAAGGCAACACCAACCACCTCGGGGCGCTGGAGATGGCGCTGCGATCCAATCCCGACGTGCTGTTTCTGTTGACCGACGGCGAAGCCAAGGACGACCCTACGCCCGCGCAGCTCCGGCGGCTGATCAAAATCTGTCGCCGCATAGGAACGAAGGTCAACCTGATCCACTTCGCCTACGAGCCGCGCACCAGCAACCCGCTGATCGGCCTGGCCCAGGCCACGCACGGCGATCATGTCTCCATCAGCATCCGCGGTTTGGTTCATCCCGAGTGGTGATCGGGGCGACGCCACTCGCCGCGGCGGGCCGCGGGCGCTATCATGGACCAGGACGCCACAGCGAGGACGCTTGCCGTGCGCCGTCGATGCGCAGCGTCGAAACTGCGTCGTTTTTTGCGATCGCACGGCCATGAGCACCCATCAACTTCACGCCTTGCACGAGCGGAGCTTTGAGGCCAACCGCTTCGTCTACCCGGTGATCAGCCGACGGTCGCGGGGGTTGTCGATCGGGGTGAACCTGAACCCGGACAAAGTCTGCAACTTCGACTGCATCTACTGCCAGGTCGACCGCACGCGGCAGAGCGAGACGCAGTTCGTCGAAATCGACGCGCTGCTGGCTGAACTGAGCGAGATGCTCGACCTGGCGACCTCCGGCGAGATCTTTCGTCACGGAGAGGTTCCGCGACACGCCGCCCGAGCTGCGGCGGCTCAACGACATCGCCTTCTCCGGCGACGGCGAGCCGACGACCTACCGCAATTTCGACGAGATCATCGCGGCGTGCGCCGAGCTGAAGCGGGCCCGTGGCCTCGCGGACGTGAAGATGGTGCTCATCACCAACGCCAGCATGTTCCACCGGCCGCACGTGCGCGCGGGGCCTGGAGATCCTCGATGCCAACAACGGCGAAATCTGGGCGAAGCTCGAAGCCGGGACGCCGGAGTATTACCAGCTCGTCGACCGCACGCCGATCCCGTTTCAACAGATTCTCGACAACATCGCCGAGGCGGCGCGAGTGCGGCCGTTGGTGATCCAGGCCCTGTTCATGCGCGTGGCGGGCGATCCGCCGCCGCCGGCCGAGCTGGAGGCTTTTTGCGAGCGGCTCAACGAGATCGTCGCGGCGGGCGGCCAATTGAAGTTGGTGCAGGTTTACACCGTCGCCCGGCGTCCGGCAGAGGATTTCGTGACGCCGCTCACCGACGCCGAAGTCGATGCTATCGTGGCACTGGTCAAGCAGCCGCACGGGCCTCGCCGCGGAGGCGTTTTACGGAGCGGCGTCGTATATAGCCGCTGTTAAGCCTCATCTCTCGCCAATCTCTGGCTGTTTCCCGGCGGCGGCCGCGCGATTATGCTGGAGGCTTCATTTTCCGGCTCGCGGCGTCTGTTTCAGCCGCTGGTCTTTGATCGGAACAAGGATTTGCAGCGATGAATATCGCCGTTATTGGCACCGGCTACGTCGGCCTGGTCACGGGAACCTGCTTCGCCGATAGCGGCAACGACGTCACCTGCGTCGACATCAACGCGGCCAAGATCGACGCGCTGAACCGCGGCGAGATCCCCATTTACGAGCCGGGCCTGGCTGAGATGGTCGAGCACAATGCGGCCGCCGAGCGGCTCGTGTTTACCACCGACCTGGTCTCGGCGGTCAAGTCGGCCGACGTGGTGTACCTGGCCGTGGGCACTCCGCAGAGCCACACCGGCGCTGCCGATCTGTCGGCGTTGTGGAAGGTGGTCGAAGACATTGCCCCCCACCTGCGAGCCGATGCGGTTGTGGTGACCAAGAGCACCGTGCCCGTCGGCACGTGCACGCGCATCACCAAGATGCTCCGCGAATTCACCGGCCGCGACTGCGACGTGGCCTCCAACCCCGAGTTTCTCAAGGAAGGCGCGGCGATCGACGACTTCCTCAAGCCCGACCGGGTGGTGGTCGGCGTGCGGCGGCAGGAAGTGGCCGACCTGCTGCACCAACTCTATGTGCCGTTCCTCCGCACCGAGAAGCCGTTTCTCGTGATGTCGCCCGAGAGCGCCGAGATGACCAAGTACGTGGCCAACGCGCTGCTGTCGACCAAGATCAGCTTCATCAACGAAATGGCCAACCTCTGCGAGCGGATGGGCGGCGACATCAACGACGTGCGTCGCGGCATCGGCCACGACAGCCGCATCGGCTTCGCCTTCCTCTTCCCCGGCGTCGGCTACGGCGGGAGCTGCTTTCCCAAGGATGTGCGTGCGCTGGAGGCGATGGCGGTGGAGCATGGCGTCGATCCGGCGATTCTGCGAGCCGTCGACGCGGTGAACGAGCGCCAGAAAAGCGTGATGGCCGACAAGATCACCGGTCACTTCAAGGGCCAGCTCAAGGGCAAGACCATCGCGGTGTGGGGTTTGGCGTTCAAGCCGCGGACCGACGACATCCGCGAGGCGCCGGCCCTGACGCTCATCGACTGGCTGCTGGCCGGCGGCGTCGCGGTGCGCGTCCACGACCCCGAGGCGATGATCAACGTCAAGAACATCTACGGCGACAAGCTCACCTACTGCGAGGGTCCGACCGACGCCCTGCGCGGGGCCGACGGCCTGGCGATCATGACCGAGTGGAAGGATTACCACTCGCCCGACTTCGCCGAAATGAAGCAACTCATGAAATCGCCCACGGTATTCGACGGCCGCAACCTGTACGAACCCGACCGCATGCAGCGTCGCGGCTTCCACTACTACAGCATCGGCCGGCCGGCGGTGTGAGGGGGAAGCTGTCAGCGGTCAGCGGTCAGCCAGAGCGGAGACTGGCGGTGCGAGGTTGAGGGGACGTTTGTTGCGTCTGGCTGATCGCTGAAAGCTGACCGCTGACCGCTTGTGCCCTCTCCTTTTCTTGACGCTCCTCCACCGGCGGCTTAGCCTGAGGGTACCGGTTTTTGCGTCGGCCGGGTGGAGCGAAGGGGCGGTTGGCGACGCAGCTTGCGAGCTGGCATCATGCAGATTCTCCGTCCCAGGCTTCTCCTGGGCAGCCTGGCGTGCTTGGCGGCAAGCTTATCATTGAGCCACCGCGTCGGCGCTACCGGCGTGCCCGTGAGCGGGTTTTATCCGCTGGTGGGGATCGGGCTCACCGATGAGTACAGTCACGACACCGATTTCGACTACACATTTTTTGTGATCGACAGCGACGAGAGTACGCTGGAAGGCGGCACATTCTTAGGCGCCAACGGTACGCCGCATTACGAAATGGGTCTGTTAGATACCGGCGCCGGCTTGAGCCTGCTTACGTCGGAGGCCACGGCGGCCTTTGCGCTGGGCGACTCTTATCCTGAACGATCCCAGGGTTTCGAGGGGTCAAACCCCTTTCCCATCGGCGGCGCCACCGGGCAGCTTGACACGACGATCCAGGATCCTTTGGGACTTTACGTCGGCGGCGTGCAGGGTCGCGCGACCGGTAATCCCTTCACGATGACGCCGGGAAACATGAAAGGGCAGCTCAACACATCGTTGGTCGCCATGCCGCCCGAGGCGGCTCTCCCCAACGTGATCGGGCTGTCCTTCGCCAGCCAGTACGCCACGCACGTGCTGAACAGCCAGCCGCAAGTGTTCAGCGTGGGGGGACAGACGGTGCGCGCCCCGGCCATCGAGTTTCACGAGCGCGGCAACGGCGGGCTGGCCAACACGCCGTACTTGCGGGAGATGCAAATCAATCCAGGGACGTCGTTTCTGACGCCGCCTTTTTACTTCCCGGACTTTGGGGCGAGCGATTTCACCGAGGACCCCTCGCAGCCGTCCGTGATTCAGGGCGGCCTGTTTTTCGACGCCAGCGTGAGCGACGAGGGCGCCAGCACGCCGATCACGCAGTTCTTCTTCGACACCGGCGCCGATGTGTCGGTCGTCTCGCGATCGGTGGCCTTGTCGTTGGGATTCGACGTCACCCTGGACACGCCCGAATTCACCATCGCCGTCGTCGGCTCCGGCGGCACGCGGCTGGAAGTGCCGGGCTTCATCGCGGATACGCTCACGATCCCTGTGCTGGGTCACCCAGACGGCAAGCTCGAGTTTCATAACGTGCCGCTGTTGGTGCTCAACGTCACCAATCCGGCAAACATCGGCAACGTCGTGCCCGGCATCATCGGCACGAATGTGCTGGCTGGCCGCGACTTGGTCATCGATCCCGACCCCTCGGATGGCAGCGGCAACCAGGGGCCGGAGCTGTACATCAGCGACCAACTCACCACAGACGCCAATTGGACGAGCGCGGCGGCGTCGGGGTCGTGGGGCTTGAATTCCAATTGGAGCACGTCGGCGGTTCCCACAATCGCGGCGCTGAAGATCGCCAATGTCCGCCACGCGTCGGGCGGCAATCAGGAAGCCGTGGTTTCGTCCAACGCGGAGGCATGGGAGATCAACGTGTCTGGCGCCGGCGCCAGCCAGAAGATGACGCTCCGCATTCAGGCCAGCGTCAAGCTTACGACGTTCGCCGGGCTGAACGTCGAACCCAATGGCGTCGCGTCGCTCGAAGGGGGCGTGCTCGACGTCCAGTACGTCGACATCCGGGGGGGCTCTCTCGCGGGCTTCGGCACGATCTCCACGGGCAGCGGTCCAGTTCCGGGACAGGTCGAGAACATCAGCGGCGTCGTGGCGCCCGGAATCGGCGTGGGGACGCTCACCATCGAGGGCCGTTATTCCAATGGCAAGGCCGGCGCCCTCGAGATGGAAATTGGCGGCACTTCGGTCGGCACGCAGCACGATCAGCTTGCCGTGCTCGGCGACGTGACGCTGGCCGGCGCGTTGAACGTGGCGCTGGTCAACCTGTTCGCCCCGGCGATCGGCAACACCTTTACGCTGATCGACGCGACAGGCCAGCTAGGCGGGAAGTTTGACTCGATCAGCCTGCCGGCGTTGCCGGCCGATCGAATGTGGGCCGTGCTCTACCAGCCGTCTGCCTTCGCTTTGAAAGTGACCATCCCGGGCGACTACGACGGCAGCGGCGCGGTGAACTCAAGCGACCTGGCGGCGTGGAAGACGCTGTATGCCAAGCCGTACTTGGGCGGCGACTTTCTGACTTGGCAACGCAAGTTTAGCGGCGGCGGCGTAGCCGGCGTGCCCGAGCCAGGCGCCCTGACGCTGGCGGTCATGGCAACGATCGCCGCGATTGCTCGGCGTCGCGCTGCGCGGCCTGCCGCTTCAGCGCAGGCTCAGCGCCGTCTCGGCTTCGCTCTCCTGGCTCTCATCCTTCGTCGTCGGCAACGACTTGGTGCTGCTCAGCTGCTGGACCATCAGGTTGAAGTCGTCGGCCAGGCCTTGCCAGAAGTCGAAGTCGCGGAACTTTAGCGGCGTGAATTGGTTGCCCTGGGCCAGGCCGCGAATCGTTTGTCGGAGCCGGTAGATCGGCCCGGCAAACCGGTGGCTCAACTTGATCGTGTCGACGATGAAGACCGGCAACAAGAACACCAGCACCAACAGGAACGGCCCGTGCGTCCACCACACTTGTTGGGCCTGCTCGCGGATGGGGCGGAAGGGATTCGACAGCACCTGCAGCACAAAGGCCACGACCGCCGCCGCGGCGATGAACGCGCACCAGTGGAAGACCAGGCGGCGCACCAGAGCGCCTTGAACTTTCGGATCGACGAACGTCTTCTTGCGGGCGGGATGCGACATGACGACAAAGACCTTATGCTATGGGGCTCCCGAGGCGAGCGCCGGCGATGCAAAACGACCGGCCAGGGCGGACTTAAGGTCCGCTTTCGGCCATTCAACGAAAGCCTAGGTCACCGTCTGCCGGGGCGACCCACGGCGGCGATGGCGGTAAATCGCACGCCGGATCGCTGCGGCGGGCAAGGCGGTGCAGCCGTCATAATCGGCCCCGCCGCGCCTGGCCCACGCCGGCGGCGACATCGCAATTCGCCCTGGCCAATCCGCCCGGCGGCGCGTAGTTTGGCGCCAATGCCATCGCATCGTTCAGCCGCTGCCGGCCGCACGACCGAGACCCTCCAATCGGCGAGTCGTCGGACACTGGCAGCGGGACTCTTGGGCAGTTTGCTGTGCTATCTCGCCCAACCGCCGGTGAGTTGGAGTCTGTTGGCGTGGATTGGGCCGACGCCGTGGCTCATGCTCGTCCGACTGCCGCGGCTGCCCGGTCGCCGGCCGTACCGCGCGCTGTGGCTGGCGGCCATGCCGTTCTGGTTAGTCGCCTTCCAGTGGCTGCGGCTGCCGCACTGGGCGAACTACTTTCTCTTGGCGTCGCTGGCCGCGTACGTCAGCGTGTATCTGCCGGTGTTCGTCGGGCTCACGCGCGTGGCCGTGCATCGCGCGGGCATTCCGCTGTGGCTGGCGGCGCCGGTGGTGTGGACTGGCCTGGAATGGCTGCGTGCGCGACTGCTAACCGGCTTTCTCATGGCGTCGTTGGCGCACACGCAAGTGCGATTTACTGAAGTGATCCAGATCGCCGACATTTTCGGCGAGTACGGCGTGACATTCCTCATTGTGCTGGTCGCCGCGGCGATCGCCGAATCGCTGCCGCTAGCCTGGCTCGAGAATTCACTCTCGTCCGACAGCGAGCTGGGGCGTCCCCGCCCCCGGCGCTTACGATTCGCAAACCTTCTCCCCGCGGCACTCGCCCTGGCCGTCGCGCTCGTGTACGGCCACCTGCGGCTCGCGAACCTCGCTACCCAGGCCGACAAACAGCCGCCGCGCACATCCCCGCGCGTCGCCCTCATCCAAAGCGACATGCTCGCCACGCTCAAGGGAGTTTCGCAGGCCGGCGACGATGCCGTGATGCAACAGCAAATGAACCTGTCGCGCGAGGCGGTGCGCGAGTCGGACCGCGCCGTGGACGTGGTCATTTGGCCCGAGACGATGTACCGCCACGAGCTGGTGACGCTGGACCCCGATTTCGGCCCGCCGCGCGAGCGCCTCGACGCCGCCGCGCTCGCCGCCACCGAACAAGAGCTGGCGGCGAAGGCCCAGGAACTGAACGCGGCTCTGTTAGTGGGCATCGACCGCCTCAACCTGGTGCGGGCCGACCAGCCGGGCGTGCAAGTCGGCGCCGACATGCCGTATCGGGTCCAGCCCTTCAACTCCGCGGCGTGCGTCGACCGCACGGGCAAGTTGCTCGGCACGTACGACAAAATGCACCTGCTGCCGTTCGGCGAGTACGTGCCTTTCATCGACTGGTTTCCGTGGCTTGAGCGGTTCTCGCCGATCACCGGTTTCGCCGCCGCCGGCCGCGCGGCCGCGGCATTTGAGCTGGACGGCGTCACCTACGCGCCTAACATTTGCTATGAAACCGTGTTGCCTCAGGTCATCCGCCGCCAGGTCGTGGAGCTCGTCGGCCGCAGCCAACCGCCCGACGTGCTGGTGAATCTCACCAACGACGCCTGGTACGGCGGCTCCAGCGAGCTGGAGATGCACCTGGCCAGCGGCGTGTTTCGCGCCGTCGAAATGCGTACCCCGCTATTGATCGCCGCCAACCGCGGCCTGACGGCGTACGTCGACTACCGCGGCCGGGTCGTCGCCGTCACCCAGCGCGACGAGCCCGCCAAGCTCGTGGTCGACGTCGAGCTCCCGCCGCGCCGCGGAATGTATCCCAGCCTGTACGCCGCCTACGGCGACTGGCTCCCCTTCACTTGCCTGCTGTGCTGTTTGGTTTTTGGCAATAATTGGTTGGCGCCAGAAAGGCAACCACGACGACACGACGAGCACGACGAAAAACGGATTGCCAAAATGAATTGATGGGATAACAGGATAACCTGGATTAACAGGATCAAGACTCAAGACTTTCTTCGATCCTGTCTATCCTGAGCATCCTGTTATCCTATCAATTCACCGTCGCCTCGTCGTCGTGTCCGTCGTGTCGTCGTGGTTCTCTTAAATCCCCATGCCCATAGTTCTTCAACTCCAAGACGCCTACAAACGCTACGGCGAGCAGGCGCTGCTCGACGGGGCCGATTGTGCGCTGCCGGACGATCAGAAGGTGGGCCTCATCGGCCGCAACGGCGCCGGCAAGAGCACGCTCTGCCGGATCCTGCTGGGCGACGAGGAACTCGACGCCGGCGAGGTGGTGCGCAGCCGCAAGCTGCGGCTGGGGTACCTGCGGCAGCACGATCCGTTTCACGAAGGCGAGACCGTGCTCGACTTCCTGATGCGCGACAGCGGCCAGCCCGACTGGCGGTGCGGCGAAGTCGCCTGGCAGTTCCAACTGCCCGATGCGATGCTGCACATTCCTGTGCGTTCGCTTTCCGGCGGCTGGCAGACGCGCGTGAAGCTCGCCGCCCTGCTGCTGCACGACCCCAACCTGCTGATTCTCGATGAGCCGACGAACTTCCTCGATCTGCGCACGCAGATGCTGCTCGAGGAGTTCTTGCGAAATTTTGACGGCGGCTGCCTGGTCGTCTCCCACGATCGAGCGTTCCTCAAGCGCACGTGCCCGCACACGCTCGAGCTGTCGCGGGGCAAGCTCGAAATGTTTCCCGGCGACGTCGACGCTTACCTGGCCAACCTGGCGCGAGCGCCGCGAGCACGACCTGCGCGTGAACTCTGCCACTCTCGCCAAGCGCAAGCAGCTCGAAACGTTCATCGCCAAGAATCGCGCCAACGCCAGCACCGCCAGCCAGGCCCGCAGCAAGGCCAAGCAGCTCGAGAAGCTCACCATGATCGAAGTCGCCGGCGCCGAGGCCACCGTGCGTTTCAGCTTTCCCAAGGTCGAGCCGCGGCAAGGCACGGCGCTGCGCACGGAGGGCCTGGCCATCGGCTATCCCGATCGCGAGGTGGCCCGCGACGTGCAGGTGGAGATCGAGCACGGCTGGCGCGTGGGCGTGGTGGGCGACAACGGCCAGGGCAAAACCACTTTCTTGCGCACGATCTGCGGCTCGCTCGACCCGCTGGCCGGCCACCTGAAGTGGGGCTACGGCTGCCAGATGGGCGTCTACGCCCAGCACGTGTACACCACGCTGCCGGAAGAACGCACGGTGGAGGATTACCTCTACCGCCAGTCGGCGCCGGGCACGAAGGACCAGCAGATCAAGGACGTGGCTGGGAGCTTTCTGTTCACGCGGCGAGATGATTGGCAAGCGGATCCGCGTGCTGAGCGGCGGCGAGCGCGCCCGGCTGGTGCTCGCCGGCCTGCTCTTGGAGCAGCACAACGTGCTGGTGCTGGACGAACCGGGCAACCATCTCGACGTCGAGACGGTCGAAGCCCTGGCCGACGCCCTGGAGCGCTACCCCGGCACGGTGATCTTCACCAGCCACGACCGCCATTTCATGCAGCGCGTGTCGACGGCCGTGATCGAAGTGCGCGAAGGCCGCGTGGCCAGCTACCCCGGCAGCTTCGAGGATTACGTCTACCGCGTACACAAGGAGCTGGAAGCGGGCCTCCGCGCCGAGCACGCCACGTACAACGCCGGCGCCTCCGCGAAGCACCACGCCGCGGCGGGCGAAGCGGCTTCAGCGGGAGGGATGGCAAAGGCCAAGCCTCAACTCACAGGCCGCGACCAACGCGAACTCGAAAAGCGCCTCAAATCGTTGGAGCGCAGAATTGCCAAGCTCGACGAGGAGAAGCGCGAACTCAACGCCCGCCTGCTAGAAGCTGCCGACGCCGCCGAGGCCAAGCGATTGCGCGAGCGTTTGGCCGCCGTCGCTGAAGAAGTGGCAACGCTGGAGCACGAATGGCTCGAAGCTTCGGGCGACCTCTAAGGAATCCATCCTCTTCGTGGGCGCTCCAGTAATTGTGTCGCAACAGACTACCTAACGTCAGAGAAGTGCTCCGATCGCCATCTCATCACGACAAAGTCGGCGTATTGCTTTTGCCCTGCTCTTCTTGCTGCTGACGGCGAGCGTGATTGGCGTTGGGATGATCTGGTGTGGCGCCAGAGCTGCAATTGACGCCGAAGGAACGCTGCAAGCGTTTTATTTGGTGCTTGACGTGCTCAAGGAGCATATCGATCAAACAGGCCGATGGCCGTCGACTTGGGACGATCTTCAATCCGTTAGGACGGTCGAGAATTCAATGTGGCATTGGCCGCAGGATGTTGACGAAATCAAGAGGCGCATCACTATCGATTTCTCAGCTACGCCCGAAACAATCTCGAAAATGACGATTGATAATTTTTCAGCCGTACGACAGCGGGATCCGCATTATCCAACGTTCGGGGATTGGCAGGTCAGCAAGATAATTGACGCGTTCAAGAAGCAACGACAGCCGAACGGACGCAGACGCGTGGCGTTTGGCGCCGCGTGACGTTATAATTGCTAGGCAGGAGATATTGCCATGCTTGAAAACTATCCGCCTGACCTGCGCGAGTTTGTGGCGGCGAAAATTGCTTCTGGGCAATTCAAGTCGGCGGATGAGTTTGCCATCCGAGCGGCAGAACTCTATCGCCATATGGATTGTCGTCATGAGGAACTAAAGCGGGCTGTCGCGGAAGGAATTGCGCAAATCGAGGCCGGCGACTATCTCGAATTCAGGGATGACGACGAACTCCACGAATTCTTCGAAGGGGTTAAACGCCGAGGACGCGAGTTATTGGCAAAACGCTCTCAATAATCCATGAGCGGCTACCGTCTCACTTCGCTCGCTCAAACGGATGTCAACCAAGTATGGTTGTTTATTGCACAGGATCGGCCCGCTGCCGCGGATCGGATGATGCTGAGATTCGAGGAACGATTTGCGTTACTCGCAGTTAATCCTACATTCGGCGAACTTCGACCTGATCTTGGGCCAGAGCTACGGCAAACAGTTGTCGGCAACTACGTCATCATTTATCGGACGATTGTAAGACAGGTCGAGATTCTTCGAGTCATTCACGGCGCTCGGGATCTCCCTGGACAGTTCGAAAGTTCCGGGGAAACGATAGAGTAAAGCTACGACCGTGCGGGCTCAGCGTAGCACGTGGCCTTTGATGTCCAACAGCAGCGTGTTGGACACATCGTTGCCGAACTCGTCGTACCGGTTGAAGGTCCAGAGCACTTTCTTCATCGCTGGCTCGATCTCGATGATCTGCGGGTTGTCCGCGCCCGCGTGGCAGTTGCCGATCACGTAGTGGCCGTTCGGGAGCACGTCGAGCGTCGTGCACCACGCCAGTGTGATCCCCGGCAGGTCATGTTGGTCGAGCTTCCAGGCGATTTGCTTGGCTGGCGTCACGCGAAGGACGCTGTGACCGTTGCCCGTCGCGATGAGCGTATCGCCATTGTCCAGCCGCACGGCCGCGAACGCTTGGTTGCCGAACGCGTCTGGCCCGTGGCCCTCGCGCGGCTCGCGGCCAAACAGCGGCACGGCGTATTCCCACACGACGGCGCCCGACTGCCCGTCGTATTCGCGCACCGCGCCGTCGCCTTCGTGGCACGCCAGATAGTTGCCGTTCGCCAGTTTGCGCACCAGGCGCGTGTCGCGGTGCGGATCGGGATGATCGAGTTTCAGCTTCACCGCTTTGAGCGTCTTGCCGTCGCGGTCGATTTCGATGATCCGCCCGGGGCCCGACTCGGCAATCATCACGCGTCCGTTGGCCAACGGCTGGAAGGAGTGAATCTCAAGCGGCTGTCCCTTAGTTTCTGGTTGCTTGGTCGCGTCGTACTCCCACACAACGCTCTTCGAGTCCGGATCAATTTCCACGACGGCGGCGAAGTCTCGTTGGACCATGATGTGGCCGTTGGCGAGCCGGTGAATGTCGTGAATGGGCCCCCAGGCGATTTCCCAATCAATTCGCCCGTCGGCTTCGACGACGGCAAGTTTGCCGTTTCCCTGGATAAGCACGCGATGCGCGACGTCGGAGGCGGCGTCGGCGCGTGCGGCCAGCGCAATGGTCGACGCCACGAGGAACACGTACTGCCGCATACCTGCTTCGCCCACTAGTTCATGAATCCGTGCCGTTTCAACCACGGCTCCAACAGCTCCGGCCACTTGTCCGCGGGTCGATCGCCGCGGAGCATGCCGAAGCCATGGCCGCCGACTTCGAAGACGTGCAGCTCCGCGGGAATCTTGTGTGCTACCAGCGCCTCATAGAACAGCAGCGAGTTCTTCACCGGCACGGCGTCGTCGTCGCTGGCGTGGACCAGGAACGTCGGCGGCGTCTTGTCGCTCACCTGCCGGTCAGTCGACCAGCGCTCGATAAGCTCCTGGCTGGGATGCGCGCCAAGCAGGTTCTGCCGCGAGCCCGCGTGGGTGACGCCTTCTTCCATCGAGATGACCGGGTAGACGAGCACAGCGAAGTCGGGCCGACTACTTAGCCGATCGATCGGATCGGCAGCCTGCGGATCGCCGTCGTCGAACTTCGTTGCCGCAGTGGACGCCAGGTGCCCGCCGGCGGAGAAGCCGAGCACGCCGACGCGCTGCGGGTCGATGCTCCAATCGCCGTGACTGCGTACCATGCGGATCGCGCGCTGCACATCCTGCAAGGGTACGGGCTGCCCGTTCTTTCCACCGCCGCAACGATAGCGCAGCACCACGCCCACAATGTTGCGCTGCTGCATCCAGCGGCCCACTTCAAGCCCTTCCTTCTCCATGGCGAGGCCCGCGTAGCCGCCGCCGGGGCAAATGACCACGGCCGTGCGCTCGCCCGGTTTGGGCGGCGCCTTGGCGGGGAAAAACGGCGTGATCGCCGGCGAGTGCGTCACGCGCTCCATCCACTCGACCGTGCCGGCGAATTTTGGCCCCTCCCCTTGATTGGCCGGATGGTCCGCCGGCCACAGCAGAATCTCCTGTTCCGGCTCAGCGGCCCACGCCGACATGGTCAGGCACAGCGCCAACGTCACGCTGAATGGTCGGATCATCGTCTCGGCTCCCTTTTGGACTTCTATGAATGAAATGACGATTCAAACGAATTAATTCTCTCGCAAAGGCGCTAAGGCGCAAAGGAAGAACGCAAAGAGATCAACGAACAGGAACACTAATTGTCACTAATCGCCGCTAATCAGATCAGTGCAGATTACCGTTGATTAGTGTTCCTAATTTCCTTTCTTCTTTGCGTCTTGGCGCCTTTGCGCGAGATCCTTGTCAGTTCCGCCATACGCCGACGACGGCCGGCGCGTAGACGCGAACGTCCCAAGAGCTTGTCGGCTGCTGGTCGCCCGCGGCCTCGGGCAGCAGATTAAAATCAAATCGCTCGTCGGCCTCGACGACCAGCGTGCTCTCACGCGGCGCGGCGTCCATCACGTTGCGGATGAGGTCGATCATCTCCTCGCGCCGATCGACAAAAAAATCAAACGGCGGGCTGCAGAAGACGAGCCAAGGCAAGGGGGGAGACGACGGGGTCGGGGACGACCCGGCTCGCTCGTCCGCATTTTGAACCCTGAACCCTGACCCCTGAACCATCGCTGCGGCACTCGCCGCGTCCCGCTTGCCCCACAAAAATGCGCTCGTCATCATTAGCGTCGTCTGTTGCTCGAGTCCCAGCGATTCGATGTTTTCCTCGATGACGCGCGCCGTCGGCACGTGCTTTTCAATCAACGTGGCATGCGCCGCGCCACGGCTTAGCGCTTCGAGTCCCAGCGCCCCCGTGCCGGCGAATAGGTCGATCGCGTGGCAACCCGCCGCGTCGGGGCCCACGAGATTGAAGATCGCCTCCCGCACGCGGTGCTTCATGGGCCGCGTGACCAGCTCCTCGCCGCTGCGGAGCGGCTGGTAGTGCAGCTTACGCCCGCGAAACCGCCCGCCGATGATCCGCAATTCGGTCGCGGCGGAAATCGGCTCGGTGCGTCGCTTGGATTTTGCCATGGATTTGACGACTCAATCAAAAAACCGGTCGCCCGTGACCGCCGTAGATGATAGCAGGCGGGGCGCCCAGCGGGGCGCCAATTTGATATCCTGCCAGGGTCATTCTCTGGCCGTGCATTCCTCCCAAGGTGTGATTCATGTCGCGACTTCTCTTGCCGTTGCTGTTAGCGGGCTCCGTATCGTCAGTGTACGCCCAAGAGGCGTCGACGCCGGCGGCCGCGCCGGCTGCGGATCAGGCGCCCGCCGCCAAAGACACTTCCCCCGCGGAGGGCACGCAGCCTGCCGCCGCCCCCGCGACGGAGGCTGCCAAGCCCGCGCCGTCGCCCGAGGCCGTGGCCGCAAAGAAAACATTTGACGGGCTTGTGGAGAAATGGGCCGACTTGATCAACCGGATCAAGAAATACCAGACCGACCGCGCCGCCGCCTCCGGCGACGATCGCACGAAGATTGACGAGCAGATTGCCGGACTCCGCCGAGAGGCCGACGAGTTGGTCGGCCAGATCGCCAATGCCGGACTCGACGTGTATCGCGCCGACGCCGACGCTTATCCGGAAGTCAACACGACGCTGTTGCGCATCGCTCAGCACCACCTGGGCGGCAACGCCAACGGCGACGGCGGCGACCAGTATGAGAAGGCGCTGCCGCTTATCAAGGGCCTGATCAAGGCCGGGGCTGCCAAGCGCTGGCCCGAGCTTTGGCTGTGGGGCGGCGTGGCCGCTTATTGCACCAACGACTACAAGCTCGCCAAAGAGTATCTCGACATGGCCGAGGAAACCGGCGCCCTCACGGCTGCGCCGCCGAGCAACGATCCCAACGATCCGCGGGTGCGCATCTGGCACGCGGGGGCGCAATACCGCAGTTCGGTCGACCGCGTGGGCAAGGCATGGGAGAAGGAAAAGGAAATCCGCGCCGCCGAGGCCAAGGCCGACGACCTGCCGCGGGTGAAACTTACGACAACCCGCGGCGACATTGTGCTCGAGCTGTTCGAGAACGAAGCGCCGCAAGCCGTGGCGAATTTTCTCACGTTGGTGAAGCAGGGCTATTACAACGGTCTGACATTCCACCGCGTGTTGCCGGGCTTCATGGCCCAGGGCGGCGACCCCAAGGGCGACGGCTCCGGCGGCCCCGGGTACGCGATTCGCGATGAGCACAATCAGCCGAACTTCCGCCACCATTTCCGCGGCTCGCTGAGCATGGCCAAGACACAGGACCCCAACACCGGCGGCTCGCAGTTCTTCATTACGTTCGTGCCCACTTCGTCGCTGGACGGCAAGCACACCTGTTTTGGCCGCGTCATCGAGGGCATGGATGTTGCCGCGTCGATCCAGCGGCGCGATCCCGATTCCGGCACGGCGCTGCCCACGCCGGACCGCATTCTCAAAGCCGAGGTCCTGCGCGACCGCGGCCACGAGTACACATTCAAGAAACTGCCGGAGCGATGAGGCGGCGCCTCTTGGCTGTCGTTTTTGCGGAAAGGGCCGTTTTTTTTCGGCTGCTTGACGCCGCCAGCACTTCCGCGTATCCTACTATTTCGTTTTTCGATTCTGGCGGCGAGCTGTATCGGAATTCTTGATTCCGCATCGGAGACCTAGCCAGGACGGCTGCTCAAGGTGTGGCAGGCGCGGCTCTCGCGCGACGGTCGTCCTCGCCGGCATCGAATAGAGACGCAATCACTCGTCGCGATCGAGAAGTTCGATCTCGATGCGGATGGATAGTCGGGCCTCGACCGCCGGATTGCGCACGCGATGCTTTCGTTTGCGCATGCGCCCACCGGCAGCGCGAGGGCCCGCCGCCACCCTCGCGCACCCGGTGATCAGCCCAAACTAACGCGCCAAGACCATGCACCTCCGCTCCATGAAAATCTTCTGCGACGTCGTCGACCGACGCAGCTTCTCGCGCGGCCGACGACAACGGCATCTCGCAGTCGAGCGCCAGCCAGGTGGTGCAGGCCATCGAGGAGCGCCTGGGCGTGCAGCTCTTGGATCGTTCGACTCGGCCCTTCGGACTCACGCCCGAGGGCGAGCGCTTTTACGACGGCTGCCGGCAGTTGGTCAAGCGATACCAAGAGCTCGAAGAGGAGGTTCGCACGCTTCACGACGCCGAGGCGCGGAGCCTGGTGGTGGCGTCGATCTACTCGGTGGGTCTGCACCATATGAGCGCCATCATGCAGCGTTTCGCCGCCGCGCATCCCCGCGCCCAGGTCCGACTCGAGTACCTGCACCCGCACCGCGTGTGCGAAGTGGTCGACTCCGGCGACGCCGATCTGGGGATCGTCAGCTATCCCAAGGAAACCGACACCCTGGCCGCCATCCACTGGCGGAGCGAGCCGATGGTCCTGGTGTGCCACCCCAATCACCGGCTGGCCCGCGAGTCGGCGATCGACCTCAAAGCGGTGGCCGGCGAGTCGTTCGTGGCATTCGAACCGGGCCTGGCGATCCGCGAGGAAATCGACCGCGCGCTGCGCGCAGCCACGCCGAAGTAAACGTGGCGCTGGAGTTCGACAACATGGAAACAATCAAACGGGCGATCGAGATCGACGCCGGGGTGAGCGTGCTGCCCGAGGCGAGCGTCCGTCGCGAAATCGCGCTGGGATCGCTGGCCAAGGTGCCGCTCAACGGCCAGCCATTGACCCGCCCTTTGGGCATCGTCCATCGCCGCGACCGCCAGTTGAGCGAACTCGCCCAGCAGTTCGTCAGTCTATTGAAGGCCGACGGCGAGGTTCCTCAGGAAACGTCGCATTCCAACGGCGCCCCCCAAATGGTTCGCCCCGCACAAAGTGCCTGATCGGTTCCGACGAAGACTATTTTGAATTGGAACACGAGTAAGCAGATCTCTCGCAAAGGCAAGTGCCATGGAACAACGCACCCCCCTAACCCACCTCCCCGCGAAGCGCGGCCTGTACGACCCGGCGTTTGAGCACGACTCGTGCGGCGTCGGGTTCGTCGCGCATGTGAAGGGTCAGCGGAGCCACCAGATTCTGCTCGACGCCGAGGAGGTGCTGCGCAACATGGATCACCGCGGCGCCTGTGGGTGCGAGGCCAACACGGGCGACGGCGCCGGCATTCTCACCGCCTTGCCCCACGAGTTTCTCGCCAAGGTCGTGAAGGCCGATCTGGGCGTCGATCTCCCGTCCGCGGGCCGCTTCTCGGCCGGCAACGTGTTCTTGCCGCAACTCGAAAGCGAGCGCAACCGCTGCAAGCAAGTGGTCGAGGAAATCATCGCCGCCCAAGGCCAGCGGCTTATCGGGTGGCGAAAAGTTCCAACCGACATCGTCGGCGCCGACGTCGGTCCCACGGCGCGGGCCTCCGAACCGCTACGTCGAGCAGCTCGTGATCGCCGCCGCCGACGGAATGGAGGGCGAAGCCTTCGAGCGCCAGCTCTACCTCATCCGCAAGCAGGCCTCCAACCGCCTCCGCACCGACGCGTCGCTCACCCAAGCCAAACTGTTCTACATTTGCTCGCTGTCGACCAAGGTGATCATCTACAAGGGCATGCTCACCACGGTGCAGCTCTTCCGCTACTATCCCGACCTGCACGACGACGACTACGCCAGCCACCTGGCGATGGTCCACTCGCGGTTCGCGACCAACACGTTCCCCTCGTGGGACCGCGCCCAGCCGTGCCGCTTCATGAGCCACAACGGCGAGATCAACACGCTCCGCGGCAACATGAACTGGATGCAGGCCCGGCAAGGCGTGCTGAAGAGCGAGCTGTTTGGCGACGAAGTCTCGAAGCTGTTCCCGATCGTCGAGCCCGACTGCAGCGACTCGGGCACGTTCGACAACGTGCTGGAGTTTCTCCTCATGACCGGCCGCACGCTGCAAGAGTCGGTGATGATGATGATCCCCGAGGCGTGGCAGAACCACGACACGATGTCTGACGGCAAGAAAGCGTTCTACGAGTACCACAGTTGCCTGATGGAACCGTGGGACGGCCCGGCGTCGATCGCGTTTACCGACGGCAAGTACATCGGCGCCGTCCTGGATCGCAACGGCCTGCGGCCTTCGCGCTACTACCTGACGCACGACGACCGCGTGATCATGGCCAGCGAAGTGGGCGTCTTGCGCTCGATTAAGCCGGAAAACGTGAAAGCTAAGGGCCGACTTCAGCCGGGGCGCATGTTTCTGGTGGACTTCGAGCAAGGCCGACTGATTCCCGACGAGGAGCTCAAGCACGACTTCGCCAAGCGCCGCCCGTACGGCAAGTGGCTCAAGAAGCAGCGCATCGATCTCAACGACCTCGACCTGGCCGCCCGGCCCCACGGCTTCAAGCGGGCCACGCTTCTGGAGCGGATGCAGGCCTTCGGCTACACGGTCGAGACGATGAGCTTCATGCTGCTGCCGATGGTCAAGGTGGAGAAGGACCCCATCGGCTCGATGGGCAACGACTCGTGCCTGGCGTGCCTCAGCGACAAGCCGCGGATGCTGTACGACTACTTCCGCCAGCTGTTCGCCCAAGTGACCAATCCCGCGATCGACTCGATCCGCGAGGAAGTGATCATGTCGCTGGAGTGCTACATCGGTCCCGAGCAGAATCTGCTCGAGACGACGCAAAAGCACGCCCGCCGGTTGCGCATTCCGCACCCGATCCTGTCGAACGAGCAAGTGGCGGCGCTCAAGCGAATCAACCGTAAGGGTTGGCACACGCGCAAGATCGACATCACCTGGCCGCGCAGCGAAGGCAAGGCGGGCATGGTCAAGGCCCTCGACCGCATCTGCGCCGAGGCCGAGAAGGCCGTCGACGACGGCGAGACGCTCATCGTGCTCACCGACCGGGCCATTAACAAGAACCGCGTGCCGATCAGCTCGCTCTTGGCCGTGGGCGCCGTGCATCATCACCTCGTGCGAAAGGCCAAGCGCACTCGCATCGGGCTAATCGTCGAGACTGGTGAAGCCCGCGAGGTGCATCACCACTGTTTGCTCGTGGGCTACGGCGCGGACGCGAATCAACCCCTACCTGGCGTTCGAGTCGCTGTGGCAAGCCCGCCGCGAAGGGCTGTTGGATTCCGGCGAGGAAGGCATCAAGGACAAAGAGTCCGGCGAAGGCGAACGTCATCCGGCCATTGAAGCCGTGTCCGACGGAGAGATCCATGACCCCGTGACCGCGGCCGACCACGAACTAGTGAAAAAGTATCGCACCGCCGTCGCCAAGGGCATGCTCAAGGTGATGGCCAAGATGGGCGTTTCGACTTTGCAGAGCTACAAGGGCGCCCAAATCTTCGAAGCCGTCGGGCTTGCGCGACGAGGTCGTCGACCGCTCGTTCGCCGGCACTGCCAGCCGCATTCAGGGCGTCGACTTCGACGTGCTGGCCGAGGAATCGCTGCGCCGCCACGCCCTGGGCTACCCGGAGCACGCCGCCGTGCAGCCGCTTCTGCCCAATCCCGGCGAGTTCCACTGGCGGGCCGAGGGCGAACGCCACATGTGGGACCCGCAGTCCATCGCCGACTTGCAGGTGGCCGCCCGCGCCGACAGCCGCGACGCCTACCGCCGCTTCGCCGAGCACGCCAACCACGACGCCCGCACGCGCTGCCAGCTCCGCGGCCTGTTGCGATTCAAGGAGCCTGCCGATAGCCAGTCGATTCCGCTGGAGCAGGTGCAGCCCGCCAAGGAAATCGTCAAGCGCTTCTGCACGGGCGCCATGTCGTTTGGCTCCATCTCGGCGGAGGCTCACGAGACGCTCGCGATCGCCATGAACCGCATCGGCGGCAAGAGCAACACGGGCGAAGGCGGCGAGGACCCGGCCCGCTTTCTGCCGCTGCCCAACGGCGATTCGAAGCGCTCGGCCATCAAGCAAGTCGCCTCAGGGCGGTTCGGCGTCACGATCAACTATCTGGCGAGCGCCGATGAGCTGCAGATCAAGATTTCGCAAGGCGCCAAGCCCGGCGAAGGCGGCGAGCTGCCCGGCCGCAAAGTGGACGACTACATCGCCCGCATCCGCTACAGCACCCCTGGCGTGGGTCTGATCAGTCCGCCGCCGCACCACGACATTTACTCGATCGAGGACCTCAAGCAACTCATCCACGACCTGAAGAATTCCAACCCATCGGCGCGGGTGAGTGTAAAGCTGGTGAGCGAAGTAGGCGTGGGCACGATCGCCGCCGGCGTGGCCAAGGGCTACGCCGACCACATCCTGATCTCCGGCGACGGCGGCGGCACGGGCGCCTCGCCGCTCACCAGCATCAAGCACGCCGGCTTGCCGTGGGAGCTCGGCATCGCCGAGACGCACCAGACGCTAGTGATGAACGACCTGCGCAGTCGCGTGGTGCTGCAGACCGACGGGGGCATCAAGACCGGCCGCGATGTCGTGATCGCCGCCATGCTCGGCGCCGAAGAGTTCGGCCTCGCCACCGCTCCGCTGATCACGCTGGGCTGCATCATGATGCGCAAGTGCCACCTGAACACCTGCCCGGTGGGCATCGCCACGCAGGACCCCGAGCTTCGCAAGAAATTCACCGGCAAGCCGGAGCACGTTATCAACTACCTGTTCATGGTCGCCGAGGAAGCGCGCGAGATCATGGCGAAGCTCGGCTTTCGCACGATCGACGAGATGGTCGGCCGCGTCGACTGCCTGGAAACCGACGCCGCCATCCGCCACTGGAAGGCCGACGGCCTGGACCTCACGGGCCTGCTGACGCCCGCCGAGAAGCCGCACCATGAGTGCGATTCCTACAACACCCGCAAGCAGGACCACGGCCTGGAGCACTCGCTCGACATGACGCGGCTCTTGGACCTTGCCCGGCCGGCGCTAGAGTCGGGCGAGCGCGTCCGGGCGGAGCTGGAGATCATCAACACCAACCGCACGGTGGGCGCCATCCTGAGCCACGAAATTGCCAAGCGGTTCGGCCTCGGGCTTTTGCCAGAGGACACGATCCATTTCAAGCTCACCGGCTCGGCGGGCCAAAGTTTTGGCGCCTTCCTGGCCAAGGGCGTCACGCTGGAGCTGGAGGGCGACTCGAACGACTACGTCGGCAAGGGCCTCAGCGGCGGCCGGCTGATCATCTACCCGCCGCGGACCTCGAACTTCAGCCCGAAGGAAAACATCATCGTCGGCAACGTGTGCCTGTACGGCGCCACCAGCGGCACGGCGCTGATCCGCGGCCGCGCCGCCGAGCGGTTCGCCGTGCGCAACAGCGGCGCCCGCACGGTGATCGAAGGCGTCGGCGACCACGGCTGCGAGTACATGACCGGCGGCTGCGTGGTCGTCTTGGGCCCCGTGGGCCGCAACTTCGCCGCCGGCATGAGCGGCGGCGTGGCCTACGCGTGGGATCCCGACGAGCGGTTTTTGGCCCACTGCAACCTGGGCATGGTCGAGCTGGAGCGCGTCGAAACCGACGACGACGTCGCCCAGATCCGCCAACTCATCGAACTCCACCGCGACCACACTGGCAGCACCGTCGCCGCCGACGTGCTGGATCGCTGGGAGGAAACCCTACCGCAATTCGTGAAGGTGATGCCGACGGATTACAAGCGGGTGCTGATGGAAAAAAAAAGCAAAACGTCGCCGAAAGAGCCGGCGGTCGTTGCATAGGAGGCGGCATGACCAAACCCTCACGATTGCCGGCGACGAGGATTGTCCCCGCACCGCAAGGAATCGAGGACATTATGGGATTGACTCATGTCACTGTCGCCTTAAGCAATCCAGGCGATCGAAACCGAAGATGGGAAGGGCTGTTTCTCGTCGATACCGGCGCCATTGATTGCATGGCTCCTGCGAAAGCACTGCGAGAAATTGGCGTTCAGGTCGAAAGCAAGCGCTCCTATGAATTGGCAGATGGCACAGAGATCGTATTCGACTATGGAATCGCTCGGATTGAGTTCATGGGAGACGTCACGAGCGGCGACATCATCTTCGGACCGGATGACTGCGAACCGATTCTCGGCGTCACAGCGTTGGAGCACACGGGAATCATCGTCGATCCAAAGACCAATCAACTGCGGCGCCTTCCAGCCGTGCCTCTTAAGTAGTCTTGCCTGACCAACCGGCCGCTCGGGCTAATCTTGAATTTCAACGTCAACTTAGTGAAGGATGGCATACTGCGGATAGCGAACGGCATCGAAGATTAGGAAGCTTCTCTCCTCCGACCTCCGCGTCTCTGCGCGAAACTTTCCTTAAGCGATCAAAAAAAACGATGGGCAAGCCGACAGGATTCAAAGAGTACAAGCGCGAAGCCGTGCCCTATCGCGATCCTGTGGAGCGCGCCGGCGATTTCCTGGAGATCTTCACCCAGGCCCCGGTCGAGCACCTCATGCAGCAGGGCGCCCGGTGCATGGACTGCGGCGTGCCGTTCTGTCAGTCGGCCAGCGGCTGTCCGATCGACAACCTCATCCCCGAGTGGAACGACATGGTCTACCAGGGCCGCTGGCGCGACGCCCTCGACCGGCTCCACAAGACCAACAACTTCCCCGAGTTCACCGGCCGCACCTGCCCGGCGCCATGCGAGGGGGCGTGCGTGCTGGGCATCACCAGCCCGCCGGTTACGATCAAGAACATCGAAAATGCCATCGTCGACCGCGGCTGGGAGGAAGGCTGGATTACGCCTCAGCCGCCCGAGTTCCGCACCGGCAAGAAGGTGGCCATCGTCGGCAGCGGCCCCTCGGGGCTTAGCGCGGCAGCCCAGCTCAATAAGGCCGGCCACTCGGTGACCGTCTACGAGCGGGCCGACCGCATCGGCGGCCTCTTGATGTACGGCATCCCGAACATGAAGCTCGACAAACGCGTCGTCCAGCGCCGCGTCGACTTGCTCGCCGAGGAGGGCGTCACGTTCGTGACCAACGCCCACGTCGGCCGCGCCGAGGATTTCCCTTCCGGCCACATGACCCAAATCATGCAAGAGCGCGGCTGCCAGGTGAAGTTCATCGATCCGCAAGAGCTTGTCGCCGAGTTCGACGCCGTCCTGCTCTGCACCGGCGCCACCAAGAGCTTCGACCCCACGGCCCGCTGCCCCGGTCGCGATCTGGCGGGCATCCATCTGGCGATGGACTTCCTTACCCGCAACACCAAGTCGCTGCTGGACGGCGACAGCGATCTGCAGATTTCCCATCGCACCGGCTCCAACGGCGAAGCTCATCTTCCGCCAGCCTCCAGCCTCCAGTCTCCAGCCTCGCTCCCCTACATCTCCGCCCACGGCCTCCACGTCATCGTCATCGGCGGCGGCGACACCGGCGCCGATTGCATCGGCACGGCCCTCCGCCACGGTGCCGCCAGCATCACGAATTTCGAGCTATTGGCGCCGCCGCCCCCCGAACGGGCCGCCAACAACCCTTGGCCCGAGTGGCCGCGCATCTACCGCGTCGACTACTCGCACGCCGAGGTGAAGGCCCGCGACGGCCACGACCCCCGCGCTTACAACATCCTCACCAAGGAGTTCGTGGACGACGGCGCGGGCCGCGTGCAGGCCGTCAAGACCGTGGAAGTCGACTGGACCCAACCCTGCGTCGGCGGCGCCCCGTTCACCGAACTCCCGGGCAGCGAGAAGGAGTGGCCCGCCGACCTCGTGCTCCTGGCCACCGGCTTCGTCGGCCCCGAGCTGGCGATCGGCGAGATGCTGGGCATCGACGTGTGCGAACCGCGCCGCGGCTGGCAAACCTTCAACGCCGCCCACGGCCGGTTCGCCACGAGCATGGAAAAAATCTTCGCCGCCGGCGACTGCCGCCGCGGCCAATCGCTCGTGGTCTGGGCCATCAACGAAGGCCGCGGCGCCGCTCGGGCCATTGACCACTATCTCATGGGCGCAACCAGCCTCCCGGCGCCGGGGATCAATGCGCCGAGCAGGTGGTGTAGAGCATTTACCTCCACTTGCCCTGACGAGCTTAAAGTCGGGCGAGATACGCCGATTGTGAAAACCTACGCAAGCGATACCCAACAGGATGCCAATCGTCCAAGATGGTTCGGGTACCGCTACAGCATTCGTTACAAAAATGCCAGAGGTTCCGTCTTTAAAGTAAGCTAAAAAGGCTACTTGGCCACGATTGTTAAATCGCCTTCCTCCGCGAAAATCGAGTTGCGAAATCGTTCTGAAGTCAACGCCTGGGCCATTGTCGACGTCTAAAGCCATTCCCTCGCGGACAACTAGTCGCAAATCTCCGTGGCGGTCTTGCGCCCAAATGCCGAAATCGTTTTCTGTGGTTATTCCAGGTCCAGCCAAAGTCGCCGTGAACATCACTTGGCCGAAGTCATTAAGGAGCAAGAGCCCAGCTCGCGAGGAAGTACTGGTGACATTTTCGAAATGGGCGCCCCCGGCGCCAGGAGCAAGATCGCCTTCACGAACTACTATGGCGAGCACGTCGCTTAGTCCGTCCGACATGATTCCAATATCGCTTCCGTAATCGACGCCATCGTCGGAGAATCTCGCCCAGAATACAATTCTTCCTGAATGGTTTGTCTGCAGACCGGCGTAGGGACTAAACCTTAGGTTGTCAAAGCCCGGAGCCAGATCATCGGTTCGAGCGAGCAGTTGAAGACCATTTCCATCTCGCTCCGACCATATTCCGCTGTCAACGTCGGTTGTGCTAAGGTCAGCAAAGATGGTTACATGACCGGAATCACTAGGGCGAGTCGCTAGAAAAAGGTACGTTTCCAAGAAAGTCCTTCCAACAGCTCCTGGCGCTCGAGCGCACTTCTTGGGCTACCATTCGAAGGCGCCCGTCCGGCGCAACGTCCCAAATAGCGTAGTTATTGTTGAAGGAGACGCCATCGCCGGCTAAATAAGCGGTGAATGCGACGTGTCCGCCTTTTCCAAGTTGGATGTTTTCGGCGCGTCCCAAAGTTAAGCCGTCTACTTCCGCAACGGCAGTGTCTGCGATGTGGAGGGGCTTCAGTGCGCCACCCTCCCATTCGACGAGGTCCCACCTATAGAAAGTGCTGTTTGAATCGTGGACGCCAGGCCAGAGAACGATTTGGCCAACATCGTTTATCTGATTGTAGAGATCCGATGGCCCAAAGATCGCCCCTTCCTCCCAGGGTACCGTGTCGCTTTCCCGAAAGACGCGGATCAATTGCAAGTTGGCGCTGGACACCCAAATTCCTTCGCTCCTTGTCGTCTCTCCTTGCACCTCTCCACGCAAAAGTACCTGTCCGCGGTTGTTGAAGTCTTCGAGATCGAGAAAATAAAAAGCGTCGCCCTTCGTGTCAGGAGCAATGTCACCGATAAAGCAACATCTCTTCTGTAATTTGGCGGTTTGATTTGGGGGCGGATCAGTAGGTTTCCATGGAGAGATAGGATCGGTTGGTTTCCCAGTCTTCGCTGATTTCCATGAGGACGGCGGTGACGAGTCGCAGGGCGCTGTGCTCGTTGGGGAACAGCGTGGCGACTCGGGTGCGGCGTTTGATCTCTTTGTTGATGCGTTCCAGCGAATTGGTGGTTCGCAGCTTGCGGCGATGGGCCGCGGGCAGACTGAGCACGGTGAGCGATTCAGGGACGTTCGCCTCCAGCCAGGCGGCCAGCTTGGGCGCCGCCGAGGCGTACTTCGTAACGAGCTGAGCGAGTCGTCGGTCGGCCTCGGCTCGATCGCCGGCGTCCAGGACGCTGCGCAGATCGCGGGCGACCTCGCTCCGCATCGCCAGCGTGGGAACGTAGTGCAGGGCGTTTTGAGCCAGGTGGAACTGGCAGCGTTGCCACGGCACGCCGGCGAACCGCGCCTCGCGGGCGGCTTCCAGCCCGGCGTGATCGTCGCTGACGATGTACCGCACGCCGTGCAGGCCGCGGTCCTGCAGCGAGGCCAGGAACTCGCGCCAGTGGACTTCGGCCTCCGACAGCGAGACGCTCACGCCGAGAATGGATCTCCCTCCTTCGGGCGTGACGCCGATGGCGACCAGCACGGCGCAGGAGACGACCGCTCCGCCGTGGCGAATCTTCTCGTAGCGGGCGTCGAGGATCAGATACGGCGTCTCGCCCAGCGGGCGGTTCCGCCAGGCCGCCAGTTCCTCGTCGAGCAAGGCCGCGGCGCGGCTCACCTGGACGCTGCTGACGTCCAGCCCGCACAGTTCCTGGGTGATGGCGGCGACCTTGCGCGTGGAGACGCCCTGGACGTACATCTCGGCCACGGCCAGCTTGAGGGCCCGTTCGCTCCGCTCGCCCCGCTCCAAGACGGTGGGGTAAAACTCGACGCCGCGCGTCTGCGGGACTTGAAGCTCAAGCTTCCCGAGCCGGCTGGCGACCGTCTTGGGCTTAAAGCCGTTGGCGTGGCCGCGACGCTCGCGGGTGCGCTCGTAGGGTCCGGCTCTCAGGGCTTCGCTGCGCTGGAGCTTCATGGCTTCGTTCAGCAGAATCTCCATGGCCTGAGACATGCCTCCGAAGCCGTGGTCGGCGAGCAGTTGGACGATCGCGTCGAGTTCGGTAGATTGCGTCTGGCGGGTCATGCGTGCTTCCTTTCATTGCTTAGAGCACAACGAATAGGAAACCGTCTTGGCCCGTCCCTTTCAAGCCGCTCGCCACGCGAGGCGATCGCTTCCGCTACGGTCGCTGCGCTCCCTGCGCTCCAGCGATCGCCTCGCGTGGCTTTTACAGAACAAATGATGCACTAACTTGTCACCTGAGCGGGTCACTAAACGTAGCCGCTCCCCCGGCCTCTCCGACCATACGCCGTTTCTGGTAACGCCATCATTCGGCGGTGGAATTCCTGGGCCCGTCTGTTGAGACATGAACGCAACTTGGCCGAGATTGTTCAGCCACGGCTCGCTGAATATGCGAAAAGATGCTCCCTCGGCTCCTGGCGCAAGTTGGCCGGAGAGCGCAACGGTACGGATCAGATCATCCGAGCAGAATGCCAGGGACGTCGTCGATAGACAAGTTATGCCGAGAAGCGTCCGAAGCACCCGCAAGCGGCGGGCATACATGGGATTGAAATTAGAAACAGATAAGGGGGTATGAAGATGTCAGTAATTATATAGGCGATTACGATTTTGGCAATTTGATTAACTATGAATCTGACGCACTGTGGCCATGACCTTCTCATTTGTCCTCTCGCGATTGGATTCACGCCGCACGGTGGCGCCGGTTGCCTTCGCGACCGTTCTCTACTGGCAACTGGGAACTCACGCCGCGGCACAGCAAGAACTAGCCGTCGCTGCGGACGGCAGCGGCCAGTTCACCACGATCCAGTCCGCCCTCGACTCGATCCCGCGCGACAACCGCCGCCGCGTCGTGATCAACGTCAAGCCCGGCGTCTACTACGAAAAGCTCCGCATCGATCAAAGCCGCGTCACGCTTCGCGGCGCCGATCGCGACGGCGTGCAGATTCGCTACAACGCCCCCCGCCTGGAGTACGACAAGCGGTACGACAGCCTCGGCCCCGCCGTGGTCAACGTGTTCGGCGACGACCTCGTCTTTCAAAATCTGACGATCGAAAACACCCAAACTACCGAAGGCCACGCTTTCGCCATGTACGGCCAGCCCAACCGGCTGATCCTCGACGGGTGCAACGTCCTGGGCGTCGGCGGCGACACGCTCTCGCTGTGGAACACCGCCTTCGGCATGTACTACCACCGCAACTGCAAGTTTAAGGGCGCCGTGGACTTCGTTTGCCCGCGAGGGTGGTGCTTCATCCGCGATTCGCAGTTCGAGGAAGTGGGTGCCACGAGCGCAACCCTCTGGCACGACGGGCACATGAATCTCGATATGAAGTTCGTCGTCCGCAACTCGACTTTCGACGGCGCCAAGGACTTCTGGCTCGGCCGCAATCACTACCCCGCGCAGTTCTACCTCGTCGACTGCAAGTTCTCCGCCAACCTGGCCGACAAGCCCATCGGGACGGTGGCCGACCCGGCGATCGTCAGCGAAGCGATGCGGCCGTTCTTTGAGCGCAAATACTTTCACAACTGCCATCGCGACGGCGGCGACTACCCCTGGCACGCCGACAACCTGGCGACGGCGCCCAACGCCCCGTCGCCTGATGCGATCACGCCAGCGTGGACTTTTGACGGCAAGTGGGACCCGGAGTAGCAAAACGCCGCCCGCGATCACCGCCGTGGAGACCGCCGCCGACGCGGTGCACGTCTACTTCACGGAGTCGGTCGCCGGCGCCGCGCAGGTGCAGGTCGTCCGCCAGGATGGCTCGACCGCCGCCTACGCCGCCGGCGACGGCACGCGGCGTCTCGAATTCCGCGGCGGCAGTCCATCGTCGCCCCCGCAGCGGCTCGACCTCCACGGCGACCAGCTCTACGGCGCCGTCGCCACGCTCGAGCCGCGGCGCATCCCCCCGCAGGATCTCCCGGCGTCGCGCCTGCGCACGGAGGCGACGATCCTGCTGATCGGCGATTCGACCGTGGCCGCCGATCCGCCCGGCAATCCCTACCAGGGTTGGGGCTCAGCCCTCGGCAAGTTCTTCGACGACCGCATCAAGGTGGTGAACATGGCCCGCAATGGCCGCAGCTCCAAGAGCTTCCGCGCCGAGGGCCTGTGGGACAAGGCGCGAAAAACCAAGGCCGACTTCGTGTTCATCCAGTTCGGCCACAACGACAATCCCGGCAAAGGCCCCGAGCGGGAAACCAACGCGGCGCCCGGCGGCGATTTCCGCGAAAATTTGCGCCGCTATGTCGAGGACGCTCGCGAGATGGGCGCGACTCCCGTGCTCATCTCCGCGACCACGCGCCGCGAGTTCGACGCCAACGGCCGGATCAAAGCCGACGAAGCCAATGTTCTTTACGCGCAAGCCGCGATGGCCATTGCCGAGGAAGTGAAGTGCCCGGCGATCGACCTCAACGGGCTGACGCGCGAGCTGTTCGAACGGCTCGGCCCGACGGGCAGCGACTGGCTTCAAACCGAAGCCGATCGCACGCATTTTTCACCCGCCGGCGCCCGCCGCATTGCGGCCATAGTTGCCGTCGCCGCCGAGGACTGTGTTCCCGAACTGAAGCCCTACGTGCTCGAGGAGGAACTTACCCGCCGTTAACCGGCCGCTCCCCCCGCCGGCTCGATGTGCACCAGCGCATCCAGCACGCCCAGGTCGGCCGCCAACAGCGCCTCCTGCACTTCGTGAGCCAGGCGATGGCCCTCGCGCACCGGCAGGTCGCCGTCCACTTCCACGTGGATGTCCACCAGCCACCCCAAGCCGCTCTTGCGGGCCCGGCACTTCTCGATGGCGGCCACGCCCTCGACGGCGTCGGCCACGGCGCGAATCCGCTCGAGCGTGTGGTCGTCGGGCGCCGCGTCCAGCACCTCGGCTAGCGCCGGCCGTGCCAGTCGCACGCCGTTGAAGGCGATCAGCGCGCACGCCGCCAGGGCCGCCCAGGCGTCGGCCTGCTCCCACCCTTTGCCGCCCCACAGCGCCACGCCAATGCCCACGGCCGCCGCCAGCGAAGTGAGCGCGTCGGAGCGATGATGCCAGGCGTCATTCTCGACGGCGCGGCTGTCGATCTCCTCGCCCATGCGCACCTGCCGGCGAAACAACAGCTCCTTCGTCACCGCGACCGCCGCCAGCACGGCGAGCGTCCACGGCGCAGGAGTCCGGTGTGGCGCCTGGATCGCCCGCACGCTCTGCACCGCCAGCCCCGCGGCAGTCGCCAGCAGAGCGCCGGCGATCAGCACGCCCACCAGCGCCTCGGCTTTGCCGTAGCCGTAAGGAAATCGCCGGTTCGGATCGGTGGCGGAGATTTTTAGGCCGCCCCACACCGCCAGCGAGCTGACGATATCCAAGAGCGACTCCACGCCATCGGCCACCAGCGCATAGCTGTGCCCGGCCAATCCGCTGGCCACCTTCACCGCGCCCAACACGACGCTAACGGCCATCGCCACGAGCGCCGCGCGGGCCCCGCGCTCGGCCTGTCGGGCCGCCTGGTCGCGAGCTTGTTGGGGGGTCGATGGCATGAGTCGTCAGTGGTCCGCAGTCGGTTGTCCGTGGCCAAGGATACGTCACATGGCCGTTGCGGGCCATGCATCGTCTGCATCCGTTGCCGGCTTTGCCGGCGAAGGCGTTTCTTCCCCCGCAACGGACAACTGGCGACTGACAACCGATATCTCCCAATATCCCTGGCCGCGCCGCGAATCTACACTTACGATATTCCGCAACGAACACACACGCACAGCGCCGTCCAATTCGATGCGCCCCGAAGTCGCCATTTTCCTCGGCGTCCTTTTCTTGGCGATCTTTGCCGTCGGGGCCTACTTTGCGCACCAGGCGCAGCTACGGCGTCAGCGGGAGCTCGCCGCGCTGGCGGCTCGGCTCGGCTATCAATTCGATCCGGCCAAGGACTCGACGCACGACGAGCGCTACGGCCACTTCGGCGCCTTTAAGCAAGGTCACACCCGCTACGCCTATAACACTCTCGTCGGTCGTCTCGAAGTCGACGGCGATCACTGGCCGGTGCAGATGGGCGACTACCATTACTGCGTCACGCACAGCAATGGCAAGCAGACCACCACCACGACTTATCGCTTCAGCTACGCGCTCGTCGAAACGCCCCACCTCGGCGCCCCGCCGCTCTTCGTTCGGCGCGAGGGCCTGTTCGACAAGCTCGGCGGCTTCCTGGGCTTCGACGACATCGATTTCGAGTCGGCCGAGTTCAGCGACCGCTTCCACGTGAAAAGTTCCGACAAGCGATTCGCCTACGACGTCCTGCATCCGCGCATGATGGAGTTTCTGCTCGACGGCGATCCGCCCAAGATCGACTTCCAGCGGGCCCAATGCTGCCTTATCCGCGGGACGAAGACGTGGACCCCCGATCAGTTCGCCGCCACGCTCGATTGGGCGGGCCAGTTCTTCGCCCTCTGGCCCAAACACCTCGCATCCGTCTTGGAAGGAAACGAGCAATCCGGATGAACCACTACGGCGATGGATCAGTGAATTGACAGGATAACAGGATCATTTGGATTGACAGGATCAAGACATTTGGAATGTTCCGATCCTGTTCATTCCGCCAATCCTGTTATCCTGTCAATTCAGTTACGCAACTTATGGCTCGTCGTGCTCGTCGTGGTCCGTCATCTGATTAGGAGCTAATTGCGTGGAAGGCGTTGTTCCGTTGTTGGTCCTCGGCGCCGTCGTTCTGCTGCCGCTAGTGTGGCTTATTGCCAACTACAACCGCTTTGTACGCCTGGGCCAGCACATTAGCGAGAGCTGGTCCGACGTCGACGTCGAGCTCAAGCGCCGCTACGACCTGATTCCCAACCTGGTCGAAACCGTAAAAGGCTACGCCGCCCATGAGCGGACCGTGCTCGAGCGGGTCGTCGAGCTGCGCAACCGGGCCGCCGCCAACAACGGCCCCGCCGCCGAGCAGGCCGTCGACGAGTCGGCCCTCAACCTGGGCATGAAACAACTGTTCGTCGTCGCCGAAAACTACCCGCAGCTCAAAGCCGACGCCCACTTCCTGGCAATGCAGCAGGAGCTGGCCGTCACCGAAGACCGCCTGGCCGCCGCTCGCCGCTTCTTCAACGGCAATGTCCGCGAGCTCAACCAGCTCTGCCAGTCGTTCCCCACCAACCTGCTGGCCGGCCTGTTCGGCTTCGAGCGCAAGACTTACTTCGAACTCTCCAGCGACGCCGAGCGCGTCGTTCCCCGCGTGTCCTGAACGCCCTTCGCATTAGCCGGACGGCCACGCCGTCCGGGTTCCGCACGGCCATCGCTCAGCCCCCCGAAAGCACCGCGCAGGGATTTTTGTGAACAAGTTCATTTTATCTCTTGACCCCCGCGGGTCCGGCCTGTATTATGAACATGTTCACAAAGAGGAACGGCAATGCGCATCACCGCCGACGAAAAAATCGAAACCGCGCTCGCATTCTCGACATCGCCCGGCGGTTGTTTCGCGCGAAGGGGTTCGACCAGGCGACCATCCGCGACATCGCCTGCGAAGCGAACCTGGCCGTCGGCACGCTGTTTAATTACTTCCCCTCGAAAGAAGCCGTCGCCGTCGCGCTGGCCGAGGTCGCCATCGCCAAGGCTCGCCAGGAAGCCGCCAAAAAACGGCCCGGCTCCGCGACGCTCGAAGAGGAGCTGTTCCTGCACATCGCCGCCCAGCTTCGCGCGCTGAAGCCGCTGCGGAAATTCATTCAACCGGTTGTCGACTCCGCCCTGTCGGCGCCGGTGCCGCGACGGCGCCAGTGGCGTGGCCGCGCCATCTGGGCCGATCAACACGACGCGCTGGCCGACGTCTTTGGCGGGCACGGCGTCGATTCCCAACGGTGGTCGATGACCGTGCCCGTGTACTGGGCGCTGCTACGTCGGCGTGCTGTCCTTCTGGAGTCGCGACAAGTCGCCCCGACAGGAAGACTCGCTCGCCATGGTGGATCAGGCCACGCGCATGTTCGTCGCGTGGTTGCAGGCCGACAAATAACGCAATTCTCCCCAAGCCGGAGCATGAACTATGGGTCCCACCGTCGCCGAACTCCTGGCCGCCTTGCCGCAGGACGAACCGTCCGCTCAGCCGTCCGCGGAATTGTCTGCTGAACCATCCCTCCTGCGCCGCCATTCCAGCCGAGCGCATCGAAGAGCTGTTCGAGCAGTTGGCCGGGCGTTCTGCGCCGCTGGGAGCGTGGGGCCGACTCTGGACCCTCGGGGGTTTGCAAGCGAAGTTGGCGCTGGCCTACGCGGCCTACTACATCCGCACCTGGTTTCGCTCCCCCAGCACCAGACGCAGGACCTCATCGAAACCAATCTGACGCGCCGCGCGTACGCACGCTCGAAACGATGGGGTACATGCGCGGCGCCGTCATGAAGGTAGGTCAGGCATTGGCCATGACTCCCGAAATGCTGCCCGACGAGTTCGCCGAGCTGCTGGGCAAGCTGCATTTCGAGGCGCCGCCCATGCACTCTCGCTCGTCCGCGAGCAGCTCGAAAACGAGCTGGGCGCGATCCCCACGACTTGTTCGAGTCATTCGAAACCCAGGCGTTTGCAGCGGCCTCGTTGGGTCAGGTCCACCGGGCTCGGTTGGCGTCGGGCGAGGAAGTGGCCGTCAAGGTGCAGTATCCGGGCATCGCACGCACGATCCGCGAGAGACTTAAGCAATCTACGCCGCCTGCTCTTTCGTTGCCTGTCCAAAGACTGGGACAGCTTGAACGCCGAATTCGCCGACGTCCAGAAAGTGCTCGAGTCCGAGACCGACTACGAGCACGAGGCTGCATCGCTGCGCCAAGGCCCGCGCCGCTTTCCGCGAGGATGACGGCGTGATTGTTCCGCGCGTCTACGAGCAATTTTCGACGCGCCGAGTGTTGACGATGCAGTACATCGACGGCGAATCTTTCGCGGCATTCCTGGCGAGCAACCCGCCGCAAGAAATCCGCAATCAGTTTGGCGCACGGCTCCTCCGCGCTAGCATGCGACTGTTCTTCGGGCATCGGCTGCTGTACTCGGATTTCAACCCCGGCAACGTCCTGTTCTGCGAGGACGGCCAACTGGGGCTCATCGACTTCGGCGGCCTGCGCCGCTTACGACGCCGAATGGGCGCTGATGGCACAAGGCCACGCGGCCATGACTAGCGGCGATCGCCAGCAGGTGCTCGCGTACGTGCAGCGCAGCCTCATGTTCTCCGACGAGGAAGTGCGAACTCGCTCCGAAGTCATCGACTTAGTGCTGGACTGGGCGGAGTTCTATTGGCAGCCGCTGCGCCACCAAGGCCCTTTCGATTACGGCGATCCGGCTTATTTTGGCCGCTCGACGGCTTTGTGGACGCGGGCCGCCAAGGCGCGCGTTCTGCGGCAGCAGCCGATGAACGTGCTCATTCATCGCTGCAACTTCGAGCTGGTAAGTCTTCTTTACCGGCTGCGTGCGCAAGTCGACTGCCGGGCGCTTTACGAAGAAGAAATCAAAGCCACGGGTTGGTCGGCGTGAGGCTGGGGGGCGTCCCGGCGACTCCCGCGGCAGGCTCACGGCGGCCACTTGACCGAGGGCTCGAAGTTGATGATCGTCGCCGCCGGCGCCGTGGGTATCTGCGGCCGCAGATACGGCTTGTCCGCCGCCTTGTGGCACGAGTAGCAGGTCTCGATCGTGAATCGATAGGCCTTCTCGAAGGCGACGCCGTCCTGGGCGGTGATCGCGTCCTGCATCTGCTTCCAGGGCCCGTTCTCGAACGCCTGGAGGATGTCCTCCAACTTGATGTCGGCGCCCGCCAAGTCCTTCCGCACGGGAATGATCCGCACCGCCCAGTGCAGGTGCGACAGCGTTTCGTCGTTGTAGAACTTCGCCAGCGGCCAGTTCTGCTTCTCGGCCGCGAACCATAGGTTGGTAAAGTGGTAGCCCACGTCCTGCATCACGTGCGACTGGTCGGTCAGCTTGCCCTTGATCGCTTCCAGCTCCGCGGCAGGAATCGCCGCTGCCGGCTGAGCTTTGGCGACCTGCAAGCGCCGCCCGCCCGCTGGTGAAGAACTCAACTCCAGCCGCCAGCCCTAAGCAGATTCCCGCGGCCAAAACTGCCCAAGTTTTACGATCGATGATGGTCATGGCAGGCCTCTCGTGCGGTGGACCTAACTCGGCGGTCCATCTTAACGCTGCCGCATCGCCGTCGCCATTGCGAGAAATAGTTGCTGAAAATGGCCGCGCACTTTGCTAACGTCAAGTTGCCGCAAGTCCGCGCATCGCGGCGGGCTAGCTCGGTAGTCAGGCGAACCTACTTACCCGTTTTCAGCCAAGGCGCTCGTTATGACCAAAACTCTCCACCTGGTGCTGCGTGCCGTGCAGTTCAATCTGCGAGAAATCCAGCGTCCGGCGTCAATCGCTAGGCGCAAAACTCAGGCGTTTTGGAGTAGAAAACTGGGACCCCTCCTTCTGTTCCAATTCGTTTGGTCGAGGAATCACGAAGGCGCGAGCCCTCCGGCGCCGAGTAGGGCGTTTTCAAAACCCCAGTTCGCCGACGCTGCAAAACCACCGCCGGCTCTGGGCCATCCTCATTCTCCTGGCCCTCAGCGCCCAGCCAGTCTGCGGCGAAATCCAAACCCTTTTCCGCGGCGACTGTTACACGCCCGAAGAAGCCGCCAAGAAACTTGTCGGCTTCGGGGCCACGTACCAAACCGGCGACCAGTGGCGCGCCCGCGCCGCGCCAATCCGCGCCGGCGTCCGCCGCGGGATGAAGCTCGAAACGCTGCCGCCGCCGTGCGAGCTCAAGCCGATCCGCCACAGCGTGCGTCGCGGCGACGGTTACACGGTCGAGAACGCCGCCTTCGAGAGCCTGCCCGGGTTCTGGGTCACCGGAAATCTCTACCTGCCGGAGAAGGTCGATGGAAAAGTCCCCGGCGTGCTCTGCCCTCACGGCCACCTGGCCGACAACCGCATGCTCGAGCAGACTCAGAACGCGCTGCGCCGCGCTGGCCCGCCTGGGCTGCGTCGTCTTCGCCTACGACATGGTCGGCTACGGCGAATCGATCCCCGTCCCCCATCACCACAGCGAAACCAAGCGCCTGCAAACCTACAACAGCATGCGATCGATCGACTTCCTGCTCTCGCTCAGGCGATCGGTCGACGAGACGCGCGTCTCGGCCGTCACCGGCGAGAGCGGCGGCGGCACGCAGTCGTTCCTTCTCGCGTGCCTCGACGACCGCATCGACGCCTCGATCCCCGTGGTGATGGTCTCCGCCCACTTCTACGGCGGCTGCATCTGCGAGAGCGGCATGCCGATCCACAAGAGCGCGAGCCACGAAACCAACAACGTCGAGATCGCCGCCACGTTCGCCCCCAAGCCGCAGTTGGTGATCTCCGACGGCGACGACTGGACCGCCAACGTGCCGAAGGTCGAGTTCCCCTACATGCAGCGCGTCTACCGACTGTGCGGCGCCGAAGCCAACGTCGAAAACGCCCACTTCGCCGACGAAGGCCACGACTACGGCCCGTCGAAACGCAAGGCAATGTATGCCTTCGTGGCCAAGCATTTCAATCTCGACCTGGAGCGCATCGAAAACGCCGCCGGCGAGATCGACGAAAGCTTCGTCACCGTCCATCCCGCGCCGAGTTGGAAGTGTTCCCCCAAGATCGTCCCCGGCCGCCGTACGCCCTCACCGACGCCGAACAAGTAATCGCGATACTCGACCATCATCAATGAATCCGATCTGACCGCCTACTGCCCACCGCCTACTGCCGCATTTCACTCCCATGCCCCGCACGCGCCTCGCACCATCGCCGACTGGCGCCCTTCACCTGGGCAACGCCCGCACATTCCTGGTGAATTGGGCGATGGCGCGCCGCGAGGGTTGGGATATTCTGCTGCGCATTGAGGACCTCGACGGCCCGCGCGTCAAACCCGAAGCCGCCGCGGAGGCCATCGAAGTCCTCGACTGGCTGGGGCTCGACTGGGACGAAGGCCCGCTCTACCAACGCAAGACCTGGCGCCCTACCGCGCCGCGTTGGAGCGCCTCGCCGCGCAAGGCGACATTTACCCGTGCCGATGCACGCGCCGCGAGATCGAGCTCGCCGCGCTCTCTGCACCGCCACGGCGACGAGCACGAGCTGCGCTACCCCGGCACATGCCGCCCGCAACAGAAAATCCCCCTCCCTCGAAGGGAGGGGTTAGGGGAGGGATGTGCTTGGCGTCTTCGCCTCGAAGGGGGGATGACGGCATTTACCGATAATTTTGTCGGCCGTCACGCGCACGACGTCGAGGCCGCCACTGGCGACTTTCTCGTCGCCACGAAGGAAGGCCTGCCCAGCTACCAACTCGCGGTGGTCGTCGACGACGCCCGGCAGCGGAATCGACCGCATCGTCCGCGGCGACGACCTGCTCGCCTCGACCCATCGGCAACTACTGCTGCAAGAGCGACTCGGCCTCGCGCCGACTCCCGAGTACTGGCACTTGCCGTTGGTAGTCGGGCGCCGATGGCCGCCGTCTGGCCAAGCGCCACGGCGACAGCCGCATCAGCCGCTACCGCACACCTGGGCGTTACGCCGGAGTACATCGTCGGCTTGATGGCCGAGTGGTGCGGACTCGGCCCACGCCGCCAAATGTCGGCCAGCGAGTTCCTCGACCGCTTCGATCTCGCACGCTTGCCGCGCACGCCGATTGTCTTTACGCCGAACGACGACGCATGGTTGCTACAATGACGCCGATGAGCGAGCCAGTGTCCACCGCGGGCGACGCCCTCGAGCGCCGCATGGCCGCGGTGCGCCAGTGGGGCGACTTCACGCAGGCCTACTCCACCGCCACACAGGCGGGCCTCGCGCACTTCTGGTTCGGCGAGGGGTACATTGCCTACCAGAAGAAATGGCGGATCGCTTGCGTGCTCGGCGATCCTGTCGCTCCGCCGGAGCTTGTCGAGCCGCTGCTGAAGGCCTTCCTCGATAGCTTCCGCAAGCGCTGCTTCTGGCAAATCTCCCGATCAACCGCCGAAGTGCTCCAACGGCTCGGCTGCTGGATCAACGAAATGGGCCCGGACACGCGCATCGATCTGGCCGGCTACAACTTTGCCGGCAAGACCAAAGAACGCCTCCGCGCCGCGACCAACTGGCTCGCCAGGCACAACTTCACCATCCGCGAGGGCTCCTTTTCCACTAGCGGCCCCGACCGCGTCGACGCCGACGCCATTCGCGCACTGTCCGAAAGCTGGCAAGAGTCGCGCCGCATCAGCAGCGACGTGCGGTTCTTCAATCGCCCCATCGTCTACGCCGACGAGCCCGACGTGCGCAAGTTCTTTCTGTTCGACCCAGGCGGGCAATGTCAGGCGTTCGCCTTCTTCGATCCGATCTACCGGCGCGGGGAAGTCATCGGCTATTCGCCGGCCATTAAACGCCGCGCGCTCGACGCGCCGCTACGAGCTGAGGAAGGCATCACCAAGGCGGCCATCGAACAGTTCCAAAGCGAGGGCCGCGAGCGCCTGATGCTCGGCCTCTCGCCGTTGGCCGGCATTACCGACCGCGAGTTTAAGGCCAACTGGCTGACATCGTTCAGTTGGCGACGCGGCATGAAGGCGTGGTGGATCAACCGCTTCTTCTACAACCTCGAAGGCCACGCCGACTTCAAGCGCCGCTTCGACGGCGTCGAGCAGCAGACCTACTACGCCTCCGACGCGCTTGTTCAACGACCTGCGCGTGGTGGCGTCGATGCGACTGGCGGGGGTGCTATGAGCAGCGATCGCCGCTCACTCGCCGTCTTCATTCTTCTCAGCCGACTTCGACTCGTCCCCTTTGCCTTCGGCAACCGACTTGGCCTTCAATTCTTCGAGCGCCTTGTCGGTCTTTTCCTGGCTCTTGCGCAGTTCGCGAACCTCCTTGCGCAGCTCTTTGACCTCGGCGGGCGCGGTCGGCGCCGCTTTGTCGAGTTCTTCAATCGCCCTTTTGACGATCGGCTTCATGCGGGCGCCGACGGCATCCTCGCCGAACGGTTCGAGCAAGGTCCGCGCCCGGGCGTCGTGCAGCTCGCCCAGCGCCCGCACCGCCGCCATGCGCAAGCAGTTCGCGCGGATGATCGAGGTATCCAGTCAGGAAATCGTAGGCCGCGCGCTGCCGGCGGCCGCGCTGCGAGATTTTGGCGAGCGTCACCATGCCTTCGGCGAGATCCCGGGCATCGATCTCTTGCTCGCGATCTTTGATCGTCTTCATCAGATCCGCCGCCAGCGAAGGACTGCCGAGGTCGCGGATGGCGAGGAAAGCCGCGGCCACCGGCTCATGGTTGAACGAGTCGTCGGCCAGCGCTTGCCGCAGGGCTTTGACGGCGTCCTCGCCCTGGTATTTGCCGAGCCCGCTCACCGCCGCCGCGACGACGGCAGGGTTCTTCTCCGTCGAGACGACTTGAATCAGCTTCTCGCGCACCGCGTCGCGGTAGCACGAGGCCAATTCGAGGACGACGATGCGTCGCACGCGTGCGTCGTCCTGGTCGACCGCGTCGACCAGCGCGTCGACCGCTTCCTTCGTGCCGATCTTCGCCAGGGCCATTGCCGCCGACTGGCGAACGCCGTAAAGTCGTCGTGCTCGAGCCGCGTCCTTCAGGGCGGCCACCGACGCCTTCGTCTCCCGTTTGCCGAGGGCCTCGCACGCCAACAGCCGGCCGATCAGGTCGGACTTCTGCTCGAGCTGAGCCCGCAGCATCTTGTCCGGCAGCTTGAAGTCGACCAGCGCCAGCACGCTGTACTCAGGGTCAAACCGCACAATCTGCGGCTCGGCCGGCAGCCGCACAAAGAAGTCCTGCGTTTTCTTTTTCACTTCGATGGACTCGTCGATGGCCTTGCCGTCGACGACAAATCGCAGTTTCGTGGGAAACTCGAACAACAGCACGTCGTCGCTGGTCTCCTGCGTCTGCTCAATGGTCACCTGCGCCAGCCGGTCCTTGGCGTGCCATTTGTAGGTCACCTTCAGCTCCGGCAAGCCGCCGTGGTACAGCCACTGGTCGAAGAACTTGTCCAACGGCTTGCCGCTGAGCTCCTCGAACACGCCGCGCAGGTTTTCGGTCTCCCCCTCGCCGAGGGCGTACCGCTGCAGATAGGTATGGATCGCTTCCCGGTACAGCTTCTCGCCGAGCTGGCTGCGGAGCATGTGCAGCACCCAGCTCGCTTTGGGGTAGTTGCGGAAGTCGAACTGCTCGCTCGGACTGTCGTAGATGCGATCGACGATGGGCTGGTGGTTCTTCAGGTTCTCGGGCAGAAAGATCTCGTCGCGGGCGTCCATGTAAAGGCCGTAGAGCATCTCGTCGCGGCCGAATTTGTGCCCCTCGTACAAATGGGCGTAGAACGTGGCGAATCCTTCGTTCAACCACAGGTGGCTCCAATCTTTGCAGGTCACGTAGTCGCCGAACCACTGGTGGGCCATCTCGTGGGCGTTCAGCGAGCGACTGCGGTAGTCGCTTACGTTTTCGACCGCCTTGGAGTGGATCGTGCGCTGCGTCAGCGTGGTGAGCGTTGTATTCTCCATACCGCCCCACATGAAGTCGGCGATCGTACACTGGTCGTACTTGTCCCAGGGAAAGGGCACGCCAATCTCCTGCTCGTAGAAATCCATGATGTCGGCCGTGTCGGCGAAGGCGCTCGCCGCCTCGGCAGCCTTCGAGGGCTGCGTATAGAAGCCCAGCGGCGTGTCGCCGTGCTTGTCTTCGAGCTTTTTCAGGTGACCGGCGACGAAGCAGATCAGGTAGCTGACGTGCGGCTTGTCCTGCCGCCAGTGAAACGTCTTGAGCTTGCCGCCCTCGTCGTCCTTTTCCTCAAGCATCTTGCCGTTGGACACCACGGTCATGTCCGGCGGCACGTGGCAGATGATCTCGCTGGTCGCTCGTTCGTTGGGATAGTCGAAACAGGGGAACCAGTGCCGTGCTTCGTGCGTCTCGCCCTGCGACCAGACGTGGATGTCGTCCTTCGGCAGTCCTTGGGCCGGCGTGCGGAAGTAAAGTCCCTCAACAGGTTCGGCGGAGTAATCGACTTCGACCCACGCCTCCTCGCCCACCGGCACGGGTGGATCGAACACCACCGTCAGCTCCTTGTCGCCATTGGACCAGTCGCGCACCTTGTGCGAGGAACGCACCTTGGCGACGTCGAGGTCGACGGCGTCGAGCCGCAACGCTTCCAACGGCTCGGAGATCGGCGCAAACCGCAACGTGGCCGTGCCCGACACGGTCTCGCGGTCGAAGTCGGGCGTCACGTCGAGTTTGACGTGAAGCACGTCGACCTGCCGATCGGCGCGTAGTTGCGCGGCGCGGAGGCCGCCGCGGCGTCCTTGGGCTCAGCGGCGGCGGCGTCCGTCAGGCCGTGGCGACAGTAGCGGCAAACATCGCCCTCATCGGCGGCGAGCGCCAGCCGCGCGGGCGCCATGGCGCCAACGGAAACGAGCGCCAACAGACAGTGAATCGAATTCAAGCGGAACGGCAGTCGTGCAAAATTGCGTGGCATTGACGCTTCGCTTTCGTGAACGATTGTGACAGCAGCTCAAGGGACGATCAGCCGTCCCTGGGGGCGCGCGGCGCATTAGCCCCAGCGCGCTTTCGGCGCCCTGCGCAGATTGGGCGTCGGGGTCGCCACAATTGTAGCTTGCCGGTCCGCCGTGGGGCGCCCGCACGGGCGCCGCCGGTCCGTCCCGACGCCGTGGGCCGGCAGTTTACAAGGCAATCAAGCCGTCACGGATGGCCCGGTAGGTAAGTTCCGAAGCCTTATGAATGCCGAGCTTCTTCATCAGCCGCGACTTGTGGTTGTCAATCGTGCTGTGAGAAAGTCCCAGCTCGGTGGCGCATTGCCGCACCGATCGACCCTCGGCCAACAGCCGCATCACCTGCCGCTCGCGCGAGGAGAGCGAGGTGATCGAGCAATCGGCTGGGGGCTGCTCGAATGAATAGCCGCGATCAGTCAGCCGGATGTGCGGCGCCAGCGCCGGATCGAACACCCGGCGACCGTGCTTGAGGATATCGCCGATGGCCGCGGCCAGAGCGTGCTGTCCGGCGGCGCGGCTCAGGTAGCTGGCCGACGGCTCGGCGAGAATCTCGATGAGCCGGCCTTCCAGCGGCCGGCGGTCCAGCAAGAGCAAGTAATGCATCAATTCCTGACGAAGTGCAGAGAGAACTCTGGCGATGGCGCCGTCGCTCGTCGACGGATCGAGGACGACTAATCCGGGCCGATGAGTTCGGCACAGCTCGAGGCCGTCGTTCAGATCCGTGACGCCGTCGACCTGGTCGCAATCGAGGTGCGTCCGGCACCAGAGCGTCAGTAGCTCGCAGTCCAAGGGGTTGGCGACGAGAAATACAACGGTCCGCGGCGCCGCGGGGACAATATGCGGATGGCGTGCCAGAGGCGAGTGCATGAGAGCGCCCTAGTTGGCGAAAGCTAGATCAGAAGCCGCAGCATGAGCAGCATGACAAGAGTTGAATCGACCGCCGCGGCTCAAGGTGCGAGGCTTATATTGGCCGATACTTCAAAATCCGGCAATGCAGGGGTGTTCGCCCCAGGAAACGATTGTGGGCCGCTGTGCGGTCCGAACAGACACGGCGGCGAGCGACGAAATACGGTATTTTCATCCAAATAACGGGAGCGCAGCCGAGTGCGCTACGTGACACTAGGATGTCACTTGCCACCACTATCATGTTGGGCGGCGGCTAGCCGCAAAATCGGCAACGCGCCTGCGGAGAGATGAACACACTTTAGCATGCCCTCGCGCGAGGCCCGAAGTTCTTAGCAATGAGGAGGCTATCGTCAATCAAAAGTCAAATGGTCCTCGCCGCCGCCGTCCGCCGCGAGGGACTGGGCGTTGCTGCTCATGGCATGGCTGCTTTCCGAGGGAAATTGACGAACGCCGGCAAGACGCGGAATAATGCGCCCAGGGCGGCGCGCCGGTTGCCGCCGTCATTATCTGCCACCAGCGAGGACCGCCGCAATGGCCGTGCAAACCCCGACGGAACTTCGTCAGAAGAAGTGCCTGCCCTGCGAGGGCGGCGTCGCGCCCTACTCTCCCGAAGAGGCTCGCGAGCAACTCAAGCAGCTCGCCGGCTGGCGGCTCACCCACGACGGCCAGCGGATTCGCAAGGATTGGAGGGTAAAGAACTTCATGGCCGGCATGGCGTTCTTCAATAAGTGCGCCGAGGTGGCCGAGGCCGACGGGCATCACCCGGATCTCCACATTGAGGGCTATCGCAACGTGTCGGTCGAGCTCTGGACTCACGCCATCGGCGGGCTGAGCGAGAACGACTTCATCCTCGCCGCGAAGATCGATCAATTGCCGATCGAGCTGAAGGGGTAGGCCCGAGCCCCGGCAAAGCTCGCCGTTGGGGTTATGCGGTTTTGCGGACCCAATAGGGGTCCCACATCAATCGCCGCATTAGTCGCGGATTTTGCGTGGGGCCGTGGAGGGCCGGCTCGGAGTTTGCCGGACTGCGACGCGACGGGTCGACGTCATTAGTCGACGGCTTCTGCGTTTCTTCGTCTGCCAACCGACGCCTCAAAAGGGCGCACTCCCGTCGCTTTCGCTCTGGGCTCGCAAGGTGCGCATTTTCCCCTCCGGCCTACAGCCTACGGGCTACAGCCTGTTCAAGTTGCCAAAGAACGGGTCAGGTACACGTGTACATCATCCGAGCGTAGCAGAGTGCGCGGCCATTTTCAGCAAGAATTTTTGGAGAAAAATTTCGCGCAAGGCGCAAGGCGCAGAGACGCAGAGTGGGAGGGGAGAATGCAACCACCAAGGCACGAAGGTCACGAAGGATGAACGGGGCGATTGCTTGACGCTGGATTGCGGTGGGGCGGCTGTGGTCGCCGTCCGGGATGGCCACGGTTTGAAAACTGGGGTTTCGAAGACTCAACCCCAGCCACCCTCCGTGAAGAAACGCAGAATGGGTGAACCAAGGAAGATTAATCGCACCTATTTGTCGTGGTCGTTGCTTGACTCAAGCGCAAAACGCTCGTAGGGTGAAGGCGTGGGGGGTTGCCCTAGAAAGGGCGAACCCATGAATCGAACTCTTCAGAACAGACTTCTTCTTCTGATTGCCGCACTCTTGGCGGAGACCGTCTCCGGCAGCGCTCTGGCTGCCGTGACGTCGCGCGACTGGAAGACGCCCGGCGACGGGCTGCTCACGTATGACGACGTGAATCGTCGCGAGTGGCTTGACCTCTCGGTCACCAGTCTCAGGCAATTCCCCGGTGCTAATCGCGAGGCACAACTCCAATATGTCCTGAATCAGAAACTCCCCGGCGGTACATTCGAAGGCTTTACGTTTGCGAAACCAGCCGACATTGACGCATTGGCGCTTTCGGCTCGGATCGCGACCGCGATTCTCGACTTTGCCGTGAACGAAGCACCTACAAGGGCATTAACAAACTTATTGGGCGTAACAATTCCGCTCGATCCAGATCGGTTTTACTCAATGGGGTTTTTGGACGAAATCAGCGCACCTCCCGTTGGGCCGCCTCGACGAAAGGCCGGGGTGTTTTTCGTCGACGCGTTTAGCGGCGCCAACGGCCAAGCGGGCCTAATCATAAGTGACAGCATTGATGGGTTGGCTGATTCTCGCAATGGAGTAATGCTCTTCCGATCAGTTTCGGAGCCCAGTCCCATGCTATTAGCCGCATTGAGTCCGCTTAGCTTCTTTGTCGGCCGGCGGGTGGCCATCACGCCGCCGGGCGGCCAGCCGGCGGTGCGCAGCGGGTACACGCTAACGATCCTGCGAAAGAATCCCGATGGCCGGTGGGTGATCGCGCGATGCGAATTTGCTAGCGCCGGAGAGTCCCTAGCAGCCCGTGGGGGGGGTGGCTGGGGTCGAGTCTGCGAGCCCCCAGCAGTGCACTGTGGGCGGCGAAGACGCCGACCACAGCCACCCTTCGCTGACCGCGAGGGATGCCAATTTGTTGGCGCCGGAGAGTACGGGGTAGGATGAAAGGCGTCGTCGCTGCGGGTTACGTGTTTTCAGCATCCATGCTGCACTACGGGATTAGTTTCGATCGGCCGGCGTTTCTGCTGTTGTTGGCCGTGATCCCATTGATGTGGCGTCTGGGTACGCGGAGCATGGCGGCTCTCGGCCGCAAGCGGCGGTGGGCCGTGTTGGGGCTGCGGGCGCTCGTGGCGGCAGCCTTGGTCTTCGCGTTGGCCGATGTGCAGTTTCGGCGCCACAGCGATCGGCTCACGGTGGCGTATCTGCTGGACCAGTCGCTGAGCGTGCCGGCCGAGTCGCGCGAGGCGATGTTGCGGTATGTGCGCGAGTCGCTCGACCAGGGCAGCGAGCGCCGCCCTGGCGATCGATTCGCGGTGATCGCCTTCGGCCGCGACGCGGCGGTGGAAATACCGCCGGTCGAGTCGCCGGCCGCCGCGCCGGCGCGGCTGGAGTCGCTGGTGGATCCGGAATACACCGACGTGGCGACGGCGGTCCGGCGCGCCCAATCGCTGTTTCCCCACGATTCCGCTGGGCGGATTGTGCTCGTGACCGACGGCAACGAGAACGTGGGGAATGCGTACCGTCGAGGCCCGCGCGGCGGCCGACGCGGGGGTGGGCATCGACGTGGCGCCCGTGTTCTTGACGCCTCGGGGCGACGTGGCTGTCGAGAAGGTAGACGCGCCGGGGAGCGCCCGGCGCGGGCAGCCGTTCGACATTCGCATCGTGCTGCGGAATGATGCGGCGGACGGCCGCCGGCCGGTTCCCGGTTCGCTCCGCGTCGTCCGCAAGACCGGCGAGCGGGAGGAGACGATCGCCGACCAGCGCGTCGAAGCCGTCCCCGGCAAGCAGGTGTTCACAGTCCGCGAGACGCTCGACCGCACCGACTTCTATACCTACGAAGCCCGCTTCGTGGCCGACGATCCGGCGGCGGAGGCGACGCCGCAGAACAATGCGGCCTCCGCGTTTGTGGGGGTGCGCGGGCGGGGCAGCGTGCTGGTGATTGAAAACGCCGACAGCCGCGGCGACTTTGATTTTCTGGTCAAACGGCTGCGGGCCGCGGGGATCGAGGTAACGCTCACGGCGGCCGACAACTTGTTCAATTCGCTGGCCGAGCTGCAGCGGTACGACTCGGTGGTGCTGGCCGGCGTGCCGCGCACCAGCGCCGACGATACGGGCAGCGGCGCCGAGTTCACCGACGAGCAGATATCGATGCTTGTGCGCAATACGCGCGAGCTGGGCTGCGGACTTGTGATGCTCGGCGGGCCCGAGGCGCTGGGCGCCGGCGGCTGGGCGAACACCGAGCTGGAGCAGGCGATGCCGGTCGACTTCACGGTCAAGGCGGCCAAGGTCGTGCCGGTAGGGGCGCTGTCGATCGTGCTGGATCGCTCGGGGTCGATGCAGGGCGAGAAGCTGGTCATGAGCAAGGCCGCGGCGATCGCGGCGATGCGCACGATGGGACGGCGAGACTTCATATCCGTGGTTAGCTTCGACAGCGCGCCCTGCGAGACCGTGCCGTTGCGGCGGATCGCCGATTTCAGCTCGGCGGCTCGACGGGTGGACGTGCTTGGCGCCGGCGGCGGCACCGACATGTACCCGGCCATGCGGCAAGGCTTCATGGCGCTCGAGCGGGCTGACGCGGCGGTGAAGCACATGATTGTGCTGACCGACGGCCAGACGCCCGATGCGGCCTTCGGCCCGCTGGTCAAGCAGATGCGCGATCGGGGGATCACGGTGACTGCCGTGGCGGTGGGCGCCGACGCCAATGTTCCCTTGCTGCAGCGCATCGCCACGATAGGGGGCGGCAAGTTCTACGGCGTGCGTAATCCGCGCAACCTGCCCAGGATCTTCACGCGCGAAGTGCGGCGGGTAGCCCGCCCTCTGATCTACGAGCCATCGGCGCCGGTCGCGCCGCAGGTGGTCGTCGATCACGAGATTTTGAACGGGATCGACGGCGTGCCGCCGATTTCGGGCCTGGTGCTCACCAGCGTCAAGGAGAATCCGCTGGTCGAGGTCGTGCTCCGCAGCCCGCTGCCGGCTACCGAGAAAAACTCGACCTTGCTGGCCACATGGAACTACGGCGCCGGGCGGGCCGCCGTTTTCACCAGCGACGCCGGTCGGCGCTGGACCAAGGCGTGGACCGCGTGGCCTGGGTACGACAAGTTCTTCAGCCAATTGGTTCGCTGGTCGATGCGGCCGACGGAAGGGGGCGGCAATTTCACTGTCGCGACCGATGTGCGCGAGGGTCGGGGACAAATTGTCGTCACCGCGCTGGACGGCAACGACGAATTCCTCAACGACCGGGCGATGACCGCGGTGGCGCTTGCGCCGGACATGAAGGCCGAGCCGGTGCGCATCGAGCAGACGGCGCCGGGGCGGTACGTGGGGAGTTTTTCCGCGTCGCAGGCGGGGAGTTACCTGGTGGTGGTGAACCCGGGACCGGGACAGGCGCCCATTCGCACCGGCGTGAGCGTGGGCTATTCGGCGGAGTACGACGACCGGCAGACGAATCTCGCTCTGTTGGAATCGCTCGCCCGGCTCCAGCCGCGCGGCGGTTCGCCGGGCGTGTTGTGGCGTCAGGGGCTCGATGCGCCGCGCGAGGACACTCCCAGCGCCTTCCGTCACGATTTGCCGCCGGTGGTCGCGAGCCAGCCGATCTGGCCGTGGCTGGTAGTGGTTGGGAGTTGCGTATTTTGGGGCGATGTGTTCATGCGGCGGGTGCATGTGAACCTGGCGTGGCTGGCGCCGATGCTGGTCGTGCTGCGCGATCGAGTCCTGCGCCGCCCGCGCGCCGCCGCCACGCCGGAGACGATGGAGCGGCTGCGCACGCGCAAGCACGAGATTGGCGAGCAAATCGATCGCAGGGCGGCGGGGGCGCGGCGATATGAGGTCGACCAGCCAGCGGAGCCGCCGCCGGCCGCGGCGCCGGACGCCGCCGTGGACCCTTCGCCCGCAGCGCCAACTGGTCCGGCTGCGGAAGCTCCCGAGGCGCTGGCGGCCGAATCATTCAGCGAACGGCTGCTACGGGCCAAGCAGCAGGTTTGGCGCGACCGTGACGAATTGAAATGATCTCGTCGTCCTCCCGCCGCTTGCGGCTTACTCGCGCAGTAACGCCTAGGTTTATCGAATGCCCAGGACGCCTCAGCCCTTGGTAATCGCCCATCATGTGATGTGGACATTGTACGGCTGGTGGCTGCCCAATGACCCGCGCGGTTCAACATCGCGTATTATTCGCAACGATCTGATCGCAGAATTGGGCGGCCTGCATTTTGGACGCAAGCAGATTCAACCCGCCAGCCGTGACTTGCACGCGTTTTATGCTGAAGCATCAGCGGTGCTCAAGCATCCCCTTTTGGAATTTGCGCCGGAGACGTTTTCCGCGGTGGCGGAGGCGATTGGCTATGCGGTTAGCGAGTGCAATTACACATGCTATGCCTGTGCGATCATGCCGGACCATGTGCATTTGGTGATTCGCAAGCATCGAGATCTGGGCGAAACGATGATTGAGAATATTCAGGCGCTAAGCCGCAAGCGGCTGCGGGAGGCGGGAATTCGGGAGGAGGGACATCCGACGTGGACGCGCGGGGGATGGAAGGTGTTTTTGGACCATCCGGAGGAGGTGCGCCGCACAATCAGATATGTTGAAGAAAACCCGGTCAAGGCGCGGGCGGCGCGACAAGCATGGCCTTGGGTGATTGAATACGACGATTGGCCGCTGCATGCGGGGCATTCGGCGAATTCGCCGTATGTGCGGGCGCTGTGCGCGGCGGGGCGGTATCCGCGCTGAAGCCGCAAGCGGCATTTACAGCAGCGTGCCGTGCAGGATCACGATCGCGCAGGTGAAGTAGATCACCAGTCCGGTCACGTCCACGAGCGTAGCGACGAATGGCGCGGAGCTGGTCGCGGGGTCGAAGCCAAGCTTCCGCAGGATGAACGGCAACATGCTGCCGATCACCGAGCCGAAGCACACCACGCCGATCAGCGAGGCCCAGACGGTCGACGCCACGAGCAGATAGTGGGAGTGGTAATCGGCCCAGCCGAGTCGCTGCCAGAGGACAATGCGCACAAAGCCGATCATTCCCAACCAGAAGCCGAGGGCCAGGCTTGTGCGGAGCTCGCGGCCTAGGACGCGCATCCAATCGCGGAGTTTCACTTCACCCAGCGCCAAGGCGCGGACCATCAGGGTCGACGCCTGCGAACCGGAGTTGCCGCCGCTGGAGATGATCAGCGGCACGAACAGCGCCAACACGACGGCCCGGGCGATTTCCGCCTCGAAATAACTCATGGCCGTAGCGGTGAGCATCTCGCCCACGAAGAGCACCGAGAGCCAGCCCCCGCGCTTCTTGAGCATGGTGAGGAAGCCGACGTCCATGTAGGGCTCGTCGAGGGCTTCCATGCCGCCGATCTTCTGGATGTCCTCGGTGGCTTCTTCGGTCGCCACGTCGAGGATATCGTCGCTGGTGATTATGCCCAGCATGTGACCGTCGCTGTCCGTGACGGGCAACGCGAAACGGTCGTACTTCTCGAAGGCGCAGAGCGCCTCCTCGCGGTCGGTCGTGGCGGCGATCGATACGTTCGAGCCTTCGATGTCGCGCACTTTTGTCCGCGGGTCGGCCATCACCAGCGCGCCGAGACGGATATCCTGCAGCAATTTTCCCTTGTCGTCGAGCACGTACAGGACGTTGACGGTTTCCTTGCCGCGGCCGTTGCGCCGCACGTGGTCGAGCGCTTCGCCCGCGGTGGCGTCGGCGGGGATCGCCACGTATTCCGGCGTCATGAACCGGCCGGCGCTGTGCGGCGGGTAGCCCAAGAGCTCGCGAGCCATCCGCAACTCCTCGGGGCTGAGCGATTCGATGACGCGGCGCGTCACTTCCGGCGGCAGCTCCTCCAATAGCCGCGTTTGATCGTCAGGCGACATTGCCTCCAAGAGCGACCGCATCTGCTCGTTGGAAATGCAGCGGATGAGCTGCTCCTGATGCTGCGGCGGCAAATAGGAAAACACGTCGCTCGCCAGCTCGCGCGGCAGGATCCGGAAGATCGGCGCATCGTCGGCGTCGGGGATGTCGACCAGCAGTTCGGCGATGTCGGACGGGTGCAGGTACACCAGAGCGTCGCGCAGCACGTCCCATTGCCGATCGCGAATCAGCTCTTCGAGCTCGGGGCGGATGAGGTGTCCGATCATGATTCACCGTGCCTGAAAGTATGCGGATGAAAGAGGCCGGCGGCGCGTGCGCGGCCCCCAGGGAGAGTCGATGTGAGAGCGGGCGGTTCGGCCATCTTACTCAAAAATAGCCTACCGCCGCTGCCCGTAATTCAGGCCGGCCGCGAATCAAATTGGCGCCGACGACGACTGGCACAGAGCATGGTAGCGGGCCAGCTCGGCTTCGCGTTGCGAGTTGGTCCATGATAGTTCAGCGGCCATCCACGCGGCGACCTCGCGGGCGATGTTGAGTTGATCGCGGCGGTAGTGGCGCCAGCTGGTGCGGCGAATCATCACATCGTCGAGCCGGCGGGCCCATTCCTCGCGGACGAATCGTCGGACTGCATCGGCCGATGCCTCGGGCGGCAGCACGCCGCTGGGCGCCGGCGGCTGAGTCGGCTCTACGAGCGGCTCGCGTGCCGTCGCGCACGCCGGCAGTCGGCGGTCGAGCCAGCGGGCGATCTGGTCGACGGTCTCCACAGCCATCAGCCGGTAGGTCGTCAGCTTGCCGCCGGTCACGTCCCACCAGCCGGGGCTGCTCATGACGATCTCGTGCCGGCGCGAGATGTCGGACGGATTGCCGCGACGGTCGGCCACCAGCGGCCGAAGTCCGGCCCAGGTGCTGATAATGTCGCGCGATTCGATCTTCGCCGTGGGGAACGCGGCGTTCGTCACTTCCAGCACGTAGGCCGTATCGGCGGCGTCGCACGTCGGTTCCTCCAGCGGCCCCGAATAGTCGGTGTCGGTCGTGCCCAAGATCACTCGTTCGCCCCAGGGAATGGCGAACAGGATGCGGCTGCCTTCGGCCATCACCACCGCGTCGGGCACAGATAGCCGACTGCGGTCGATCACCAGGTGCACGCCCTTGGTCGGCCGCAGGTGGGTCTTGGAGTTGGGCAGCCGATCCGACCAGGGCCCGGTGGCATTGACGATGCATCGCGTGTGGACCGTGACGGTTTGATCGGAGTCCTCGACTTGGAGTTGGCAACGCCATGAGTCGCCGTCGGGCGCCGACTCGATTAACTTGACGTAATTGCAGAGGATCGCGCCGTTGCGGGCGGCGCTGGTGAGCGTGTCGAGGACCAACCGTGCATCGTTGGTCAAGGCGTCGAAGTAGCGCACGCTGCCCGTGAGCCCGTCGGTCGACAGACCCGGCAGGAGTTCGAGCGTGCGGCGGACATTAAGGCTCGTCGAGCGGCCGAGGTTGCGGCGGCCGCACAACAAGTCGTAGAGCTTGACGCCGATCGATAGCTTCCACCGCGCCCACTCCGTGCCGCGACGGGTGGGAAAGATGAAGGCCAGGGGCTCGGCCAGGTGCGGAGCAATCGCGGCCAGCACCGTTTTTTCCTTGCTCGCTTCGCGGACCAGCCCGAGCCGGCCCTGAGCCAGGTAGCGTATGCCGCCGTGCAGCAGGCGACTGGAACGGCTGCTCGTGCCCGAAGCGAAGTCGCGCTGCTCGACCAGGCCGACGCGAAGCCCCCGCATGGCGGCGTCGCGGGCCACCCCGGCGCCGACGATGCCGCCGCCCACCACGAGCACGTCCAGCGTCCGCTCGGCGAGAGACTCGAAGGTTACCTCGGCCGCGTTTGGTGAATTCGTCACTCCGAGGTCCTCCGAGGAGTCCGCGCGGACCCCTCGGAGGACCTCGGGGTGACAAGAACTTCAATTCTCCCACAAAATGCCGCAGTCCCCCAGGCCCCGCTAACAAACCGTGACGGATTTGGGTAGCCTAGGAGCCTCGCGGCGCCGACGACGGCGCTGCCGCGATCGGCTTCTCTCGACATGGCGAGGCGATCGGATGTCGCACCTGTTGGCGTTGGATCAGGGAACCACTTCCTCGCGGGCCATCGTCTTCAACGACGACGGCCAGATCGTCGCCCTCAAGCAGCGGGAGTTCAAGCAGCACTATCCCAAACCCGGGTGGGTCGAGCACGACGCCGAGGAGATTTGGTCGTCGCAGTTGGCTGTGGCCGTCGAAGCCCTGCAAGCGGCGAAGCTCGACCCTGCCGACGTGGCCGCCATCGGCGTGACCAACCAGCGCGAAACGATCGTGCTGTGGGATCGCCGTTCGGGCGAGCCGCTGCATCACGCCATCGTGTGGCAAGACCGCCGCACGGCCAACGTGTGCGATCGGCTTCGCGCCGCCGGTTGCGAGCCGATGATCCACGCCAAGACCGGCCTCTTGCTGGATCCGTATTTCAGCGGCACCAAGATCGCCTGGCTGCTCGACAATGTGCCAGCTGCCCGCCAGGCGGCCGAGGACGGGCGATTGGCCTGCGGCACGATCGATTCCTGGCTGGCTTACAAGCTCACCGGCGGCAAGTGCCACGTGACCGACGCCTCGAACGCGTCGCGCACGCTGTTGATGAACATCCACTCGGGCGATTGGGACGACGAGCTCTTGGAAGCCCTGCGGCGTGCCGCGGCGCATCTTGCCGGAGATCCGCGCCTCCACCGGCGTGTGCGGCGAGGCGGCGGTCAAAGGCTTGGAAGGCATCCGGATCGCCGGCCTCATCGGCGACCAGCAAGGAGGCGCTGTTCGGCCAAACCTGCTTCGACGTCGGCATGGCCAAGAACACCTACGGCACCGGCTGCTTCATGCTGATGAACACCGGCGCCCGGGCCGTCGACTCCACGCACCGGCTGCTGACCACCGTGGCGTGGCGGCTGCGCGAAGGGACCGAATATGCGATCGAGGGCGCCGTGTTCATCGGCGGCGCCGCCGTGGGCTGGCTTCGCGACGGGCTGGGCGTCATCAAGTCGTCGGCCGAGGTCGAGCCGCTGGCCAAGAGCGTGCCCGACAGCGGCGGCGTGTCGTTTGTGCCCGCGTTTACCGGGCTGGGGGCGCCGGATTGGGACCCCTACGCCCGCGGCGCCATCATCGGATTGACGCGCGGCACGACGGTCGCGCATCTGGCCCGCGCCACGCTCGATGGCGTCGCTCTGCAAGTGGCCGACCTTCTTGAAGGCATGCACAACGACCTGGGCGAACCGCTTGCCGAGCTGCGCGTCGACGGCGGCGCGAGCGTCAACGACACGCTCCTGCAAATTCAGGCCGACGTCCTGCAGATTCCCGTGGTGCGTCCGAAGGTCACCGAAACCACAGCCCTCGGCGCCGCCTACCTTGCCGGCCTCGCGGTCGGCGTCTGGACCGACCGCAACGTGATTCGGCGGCAAGGCCAGGTCGATCGGCGGTTTGAACCAACGATCTCTGCCGATGAAGCGGCGTCGCGCCGCGCCACCTGGCGGCGCGCCGTCGAGCGGGCTAAGGGCTGGGTGCAGGAGTGAATATTGTCCGTCAGGCCCCACGGGCCGTCGGTTAATAGCCAGGGGCGCAAGCCCCTGGTTAGTTCGCAAGTGATTGACAGAGAGCCCCGCAGGGGCGATGGCAACGGCGCCGTCGCCCGGTTGGGGCTTGAGGTTTCCTTGCTGGCTCGTCACCAGGGGCTCGCACCCCTGGCTATTGACCGTCGCCGCGTTGCGGCTGCGGACCATGGGCTCTGGTTGAGAAATACACTCGGGGGTTCGGATCATGCATCCCTACGTCGGCGAGTTTCTCGGGACGCAGCAGTTAATTGGCTCAACGCTAACAAATCTAAATTTACTGTTATCGCGACCTTACGTCGGCGAGTTTCTCGGCACGCTCTTGTTGATACTGCTTGGCGACGGCGTCGTAGCCAATGTCGTGCTTGCCAAGACCAAGGGCAACAACTCCGGCTGGATTGTCGTCACGTTCGGCTGGGGCATGGGCGTGTTCGTGGCCGTGTGGTGCGTGGCGGCGGCCAGCGGCGCCCACCTGAATCCCGCCGTCACGATCGGCCTGGCCGCCGCGGGCAAGTTCCCCGTCGCCGGGCAATCGGTCGCCGGCGAGGTCGCGGCCTACATCGTTGCCCAGATGCTCGGCGCCATTGCGGGGGCCGTGCTCGTCTTCCTCTGCTACCGCGATCACTACGCGGCGACCGACGACGCCGACGCCAAGCTCGCCACCTTCTGCACGGGACCGGCGATTCGCCGTCCGGCAGCCAATTTGTTCTCGGAAATGGTCGGCACGTTCGTCTTGGTGCTGGCGGTGCTCCTGGCCACCGAGCCGGGCATCACGCTCGACGCCAGCGCGGGCGAAGTGCTCAAGGCCACGTCGCTCAAAGTGGGCCTGGGGTCGCTCGGCGCGCTGCCGGTGGGACTGTTGGTGCTGGCGATCGGCCTGTCGCTGGGCGGCACGACAGGGTACGCCATTAACCCGGCCCGCGACCTCGGGCCACGCATTGCGCACGCCGTGCTTCCGGTGCCAGGCAAGCGCGACAGCGATTGGTCGTATGCGTGGATCCCAGTCGTCGGCCCGATATTCGGCGGCCTCGCGGCGGCGAGCGTCGCGGCGTTGATCAAATAATGGTTCATGCCGATCAAAATTGGTTTGCGCCGACCGAATCATCGCTAGCCGGACCGCCACGCGGTCCGGGACCCCGGCGGGCGTGGCCCGCCGGCTAGCCCCCGCCCATACAAACCCCTCCGCCGCGGGACTCGTGTATAATGCTCCTCGGTCGCTCCCCCACTGTCGCCACGAGGTCATCGCTTCAGGAGCCGTCGCCGTGCCATGCAGGATCGTGCACTTGCATCGGCGCTTCGCGACCGTGGCAGCGTGGATAGCCGTAGCAATCTTTCCGTTGACGGCGAGGCCGGCGTCGGCCGTCGAGCTGGTCGAGGTTGAGCAGCTCTTCAACTCCGGGCAATACGCCCAGTGCGCTCAGGCCGCCGGAGCCGAGATCGACGCCGGCGACTATCGCGAAGACTGGCGACGGTTGAAGCTCAAGAGCGAGATGGCCGAGGGCCAGTACTCGGCCGCGCTGGCGACGGCCGAAGAAGCTGTCAACGCTTTTCCGTCCAGCATCGAGTTGCGGCTGCTGGCTCACACGGCGTATCAGTACAACGGCCAGGCGGCGCGGGCGGCGACCGAGCTGGAGATGATCGAACGGTTCGCCCTCGACGACCCTCAGTCCTACTCGTCGCCTGACGACCGCGTGGCGCTGGGCCGGTTCTTTCTGCTCCGCGGAGCCGACGCCCGGCAGGTGCTGGAGGTGTTTTACGACCCGGTCGTGAAACAGGTTCCAAAGTTCGTCGAGGCCCACCTGGCCGCCGCCGAGCTGGCGCTGGAGAAAGGCGACGACGCGCTGGCGGCCAAGACGCTCGCCGCGGCGCCGGAGGCCGCCAAGGCCGATCCGCACTACCACTACCTGCTGGCGCGGGCGTACCGAGATGGCGATCCGCCCGCGGCCGAGCAGGCGCTCGAGGCGGCGCTGGCCATCAACCCGCGGCACATCGACTCGCTGTTGGCCCAGGTCGATGCGCTGGTCGACGCCGAAGAGTACGACGCCGCGGACCAGACGCTGAACAAGATCTTCGCGATCAACGCGCACCAGCCGTTGGCGTGGGCGTACAAAGCGGTGTTGGCGCATCTCGAGGGCGCCGCGGATCGCGAAGCGGCCGCGCGCAACGAGGCGCTGCAGGCCTGGCCGTTGAATCCCGCAGTCGATCACACGATTGGTCGCAAGCTGTCGGACAAGTATCGGTTCGCCGAGGGCGCCGCGTATCAGCGCCGAGCGCTCAAGATGGACGCCGCCTACCTGCCCGCACGGATGCAGTTGTCGCAGGACCTGCTGCGGCTTGGTCGCGAAGACGAGGGCTGGCAGTTAGCCGACGAAGTATTCTCCGCCGACGGCTACAACGTGGTGGCCCACAATCTCACCAAGCTTCACGACAGCGTGAAGTCGTATCGCGTGCTCGTCGACGACTCGTTCCGCGTGAAGATGGAATCTCGCGAGGCGTTGCTGTACGGCGCCGAGGCGGTCGCGCTTCTCCAGCGGGCCCGCCAGACGCTCGGCGCCAAGTACGACGTGAAGCTCGACGACCCGGTGACAGTCGAGATCTTCGCCCAGCAGAAGGATTTCGCCGTGCGGACGTTCGGGCTGCCGGGCGCCGAGGGCTTTTTGGGCGTGTGTTTTGGCAATGTGATCACCGCCAACAGCCCGGCGGCGCTGGGCGCGGCTTCCGCGAATTGGCAGTCGGTGTTGTGGCACGAGTTCTGCCATGTGGTGACGCTCAAGAAGACGCACAACAAGATGCCGCGGTGGCTCAGCGAGGGCATCTCGGTGTACGAAGAGCGGCAGGCCAACCCCGCGTGGGGTCAGGCGATGACGCCCGAGTACCGCGAGCGGATTCTCGGCGGACAGCTAACGCCGGTCAGCCGGCTCAGTTCGGCGTTTCTGTCGCCCAAGACGCCGATGGATTTGCAGTTTGCTTACTACGAGTCGTCGCTGGTCGTCGAATATGTGGTCAAGAAATACGGGCTCGACACACTCAAGGAATTGCTCGACGAACTGGGCGGCGGCATGGCGATGGACGAAGCGCTCGTGCATCACCTGGCGCCCTTGGGGCGACTGGACGCCGATTTTGCGCTGTACGCCAGGCAGCAAGCCGACGCGCTGGCGCCCAAGCTGACGTGGGACGAGCTGGATTTGCCCCCGGACGCGACCTCCGACGACGTGCGGGCGTGGCTCGTCGATCACCCCGACAACTTCGCCGGCCTGGTGCGACTGGGCGCTGTTCTCCAGCACGAATCGAAGTGGCAGGAGTCGATTGAAGCGGCCCAACGCCTTCGCGAGCGCTACCCCGCGTACGTGGGGCCGGGAAACCCCTACGAGCTGTTCGGCGCGCTTATCGCGAGACGTCCGACGCAGCCAGCGAGCGCGAAGCGCTGGAGGCGTGGGCCGAGCGCGACGCCGAGGCGGTCGACGCCTACCTGCGGTTGATGGAACTGGCGTCGTCGACAGGCGATTGGCAAGCGGTCAAGTTGAATGCCGAGCGGATGCTCGCCGTCAATCCACTAATCCCCGAGCCGCATCGCCGCCTGGCACAGGCGGCCGAGAAGCTGGGCGACGCCAGCCAGGCCGTCGTCGCGTACCATGCGCTGCTCCAGTTCGACACGGCCGACGCGGTCGACGTCCACTACCGACTGGCTCAATTGCTGCAACAACAGGGCGATCCCACCGCGGCGCGCCGGGAAGTGCTCATGGCGCTGGAAGACGCCCCGCGATTCCTCGCCGCCCATCGGCTATTGTTGGAGCTGCCCGCGAACCCCGATCCGCCGCCCAATGGATCCAAGTAACTCCCTGCATTTAGCCCCCGGTCACTGACCGGGGGCTAATTGGACGTTTGATGCGAAACATGATCTCGCGAAATGTGAGATTTTTTGCTCTCGCCGCTGTCGCCGTGTTGGCGGCCGGGGCCGCGTTGGCGCAGTACTTTGACGACTCCGGCGGCGATGAGCGTCGCGGCGTGCCCAAGTGGGAAAACGACCCGCGGTTCAAGGACGACGTCTTCACTTTCGTCCGCGTCGAGTACAACAGCAGCTACGGGCGCCGGCGCGGCGGAGGCTACGGCGGTTATGGCGGCGGCTTTCCCGGCGGCGGCTTTGAAGGACAATTCGACGGCAGGGACTTTCGACGCGGCTACGGCGGCCGCGGCTGGGGAGGCGGTTGGGTCGGGGGCTGGATGACCGATTTCCCAGACAGCGACCTGAACTTTTCCTTCCGCCTGCAGCAGCTCACCTCGCTCAAGGTGGCGCCCCAGCCCATCCACCTGCCGCTGACCGACCCGAAGCTGTGCGATTATCCGTTCATCTACATGGTCGAGCCGGGACGGCTGGAGTTTTCCGAGGCCGAGGTCGTCGCCCTGCGGCGGTACCTGCTCCGCGGCGGCTTTCTGATGGTCGACGACTTCTGGGGCGATTACGAGTGGGAGAATTTTTACCAGCAAATCAAGCGGGTATTTCCCGATCGCGAGCCTGAGGACGTGGAGCTGGAGCACGAGATTTTCCAGTGCGTGTACCGGCTCAAGGAAAAGCCGCAGGTGCCCAGCATCCAAATCGCCAAGGCCGGCCGGTCGCAGGGCCTCACGTGGGAGCCCAACCACGGCGGCGACTCGCGGACCGTCCATTACCGCGCCATCTACGACGACAAACGCCGGATGATGGCCTTCATCTGCCACAACACCGACCTGGGCGACGGCTGGGAACGCGAAGGCGAAGACGAATGGTACTTCCACGAGTTTTCGGAAAAGAAGTCGTACCCCATGGGGATCAACATCGTGGTGTATGCGATGTCGCATTGAGAGTAGCGAGTAGCGAGTTGCGAGTTGCGAGAAGCAATCATCGTCGATCCATCGCACTCGTAACTCATAACTCGCCGCTCGCAACTAGGAGTGCATGTGTCCGCTGATCTTGAGACCTACGAAGAAGAACGCCAGCTTGTCGAGCAGATCCGTGCCGGGCGGGATCGGATTGTCGCCGAGATCGAGAAGGTGATCATCGGGCAGAAGGAAGTCGTCGAGCAGCTCTTGATTACGCTGCTGGCCGGCGGGCACTGTCTCATCACCGGGGCGCCGGGGCTCGCCAAGACGCTGCTGGTGCGGACGATCGCTCGGGTGTTTCACCTGAAGTTCAATCGCATCCAGTTTACGCCCGACCTGATGCCGGCCGACATCACGGGGACGGAGATTCTGGAGGAATCGCCCGACGGGCATCGCCGGCTGCAGTTCGTCAAAGGGCCGATTTTCGCCAACGTGATCCTGGCCGACGAGATCAACCGCACGCCGCCCAAAACCCAGGCGGCCCTCTTGGAGGCGATGCAGGAACACCAGGTGACCGCCGCGGGCGTGCGCTATCCGCTGGAGGAGCCGTTCTTCGTGCTGGCCACGCAGAACCCCATCGAGATGGAGGGCACCTACCCGCTGCCCGAGGCGCAGCTCGACCGGTTCATGTTCAACGTGGTGATCGACTATCCGCCCGAGGACGATGAGGTGGCGGTGGTCACGCAGACCACGTCGCGGCGCCCCGCCGAGGTCGAGGCGATCTTCACGGGCGAGGACGTGCTCAAGTTTCACGACATGGTGCGCCGCGTGCCGATCGCACGAGAGATGGTGCGCTACGCGGTGCGGCTGGCCGCCGCGTCGCGCCCCGGCCAGGCCGACGCGCCCGACTTCGTCCGCGAATGGGTGAGCTGGGGCGCTGGGCTGCGGGCCGGGCAGTGCCTGGTGCTGGGCGCCAAAGCGCGGGCCCTGTTGCAGGGCCGGGCCCATGTGTCGCCCGACGACATCCGCGCGTTGGCCCACCCCACGCTGCGGCATCGCATCCTCATAGGATATCGGGCCGATGCCGAGGGAGTGAGTGTGGATGACGTGGTCGATCGGCTGTTGAAGCATGTGCCGTTGCCCGACAAATGATTCCTCCGGTCCCCTCCCCTCGACGGGGAGGGTTAGGGAGGGGTGGTAGAAGTGGAATTGATGACCCTATTCTCATTCAGTCTCCCCTCCCCTGCCCTCCCCGCCGAGGGGGGAGGGAGCCGGAGAAACTAATTTGATGTCGCCTAATAACGTCACTCGCCGCCAGGGCGTCAGCTTCGCTGATCCGCGGGCGCTCATGCGGATCAAGAACCTGCAGCTCCGCGCGCGGGCGATCGTGGAGGGCTTCTACGCGGGCATTCACCGCAGCCCCTACCACGGATTCTCGGTGGAGTTCAGCGAGTATCGCCAGTACGCGCCCGGCGACGACCTTCGCTACTTCGACTGGCGACTCTTCGCCCGGAGTGACCGCGGGTATGTGAAGCGGTTCGAGGACGAAACCAATCTCTTATGCTACATCCTGGCGGACCTGAGTCGGTCGATGGGTTTTGGCTCGACGGACGTGACCAAGAGCCAGTACGCACGCACGCTGGCCGCCACGCTGGCGTATTTCCTGCATCAGCAGCGCGACGCGGTGGGGCTGGCGGCGTTCGATGAGCGCGTCACCGACTACCTGCCGCCGCGGCATCGTCCCGGCCACTTGCGGCGGTTGATGGCGATCCTGGAGCGCGAGCCCGAGGGCCGGGCCACCGACCTGGCCGGACCGCTGGACGAGATTGCCCAAAGGGTCCGCAAGCGCGGGCTGGTGATTCTCATCTCCGACCTGCTGGCCGACGCGGCTCAATTCCGCACGAAGCTCGGCTATCTGCGCTCGCGGGGGCACGACGTGGCCGTGTTTCGCGTGCTCGACCCGGCGGAGGCGAGCTTTTCGTTTGCGACGCCGAGCCAATTCCACGACCTGGAGTCGGGCCAGCGGCTGTACATCGACCCCGCCGCGGCTCGCCAGCAGTATTTGGCGAAATTTGGCGCGCACGCGGCGGAGCTCCAGCAGGCGTGCCGCGACCTGGGCGTGGACTTTATTGTCTGCCCGACCGATCGCCCGTTGGAGCTGGCGCTGTTCGACCTCGTGCGCACGCGGATGCGCCGCGGGCGCAGCCGCCGCCGGCAAGCTAGCCGTGGGAGGGCGCCACGATGAGTTTCCTCACGCCGCTGTACATCGCGGGGCTGTTGGCCGTGTCGCTGCCAGTCGTGTTCCATCTCATCCGGCGCACGCCGCAGGGCGAGACGCCGTTCAGCTCGCTCATGTTTCTCGCGCCGTCGCCGCCGCGGATTACGCGGCGAAGCCGGATCGAGCATTGGCTCCTGCTCGTGCTTCGCGGACTGGCGCTTGTGCTGTTGGCGTTGGCCTTCTCGCGGCCGTTCTGGCGGGAGACGGCGCTGGGGAGCGACGAAGACGCCCCGCAGCGCCGCGTGGCGGTCGTCGTCGACGCGAGCGCCAGCATGCGCCGCGGCGACCTGTGGCAACAAGCCGTGCGGCAGGTCGAGCAAGTAGTCGCCGAGTGCCGGCCGCAGGACGAGGTCGCCGTGTTCGCCTGCGATGAAGTGCTCAAGCCCATCGCGGGGTTCGACGACCTGGCCCGCGTCGAATCCGGAACCCGTGCGAGTCTCATCGCGTCGCGGCTCAATTCGATCGGACCGACGTGGGCCGGCACGCACCTGGGCCAGGGCCTGGTCGATGCGATTGCGATGCTCGACCAGCCGCGCGACGCCACCGAAGAGCGGGGCCGCGCCGCCCGGCGGATCGTGCTGGTGAGCGACATGCAGGCCGGCGGTCGGCTCGCCGTGCTCGGCGACTTTCCGTGGCCGGCCAACCTGCAACTGGAGCTCAAACCCGTCGCCGTGGCCGGTTCCACCAACGCCGGTTTGGAGCGGCTCGCCGACGAGTCGGCCGAGGACGCCGAGGCGGCGGGCCGCCCGGCGGCGCTGCGCATCCGGGTGACCAGCGCCGCTGACTCCGCCGCCGAGGAGTTCCGCTTGCAGTGGACCGACGCGGCGGGGGTCGCCGCAGGCCAAGCACTCGACGCCTACGTGCCGCCGGGCGAGAGCCGCGTGGTGCGCGTGCCGCCGCCGCCGGAGTCGATCGACCAGCCGCGGCTTATGCTCTCCGGCGACGCGCAGGATTTCGACAACGCGCTGTTCGTCGTGCCACCAAAACGCCAGACAGCGACGGTCGTCTACTTTGGGTCCGACGAGGCGAGCGATCCTGAGGGCTTGCGATACTATCTCGAACGTGCGCTCACCTCGAATCCCGGACGCGATGTAAACGTGCAAACAGTTAAACCGGACGCCGAGCTGAAGTTTGACAAGACCTCGCCGCCCGAGTTGGTCGTCGCTACGGCGGAGCCGTCGCCCGCCCAAGCGGCGACTCTGCGCGAGTACGCTATGACCGGCGGGACGGTGATTTATGTGCTCCTCAAGCCCGGCGACGGCGCCGCCCTCGCGGCCCTGTCGGGACTCGCCATCGGCGCGATCGAAGACGCCAAAGTAGACGGCTACGCGATGCTCGGCGAGATCGACTTCTCGCATCCGCTCTTCGCGTCGATGGCCGGGCCCAAGTTCAACGACTTCACGCAGATTCGCTTCTGGAAATACCGCCGGATCCAGTTGCCCCCCTCCTGGGACGTGCACGTCGTCGCCCGGTTCGAAAGTGGCGATCCGGCGATCATCGAACGGCGCCTCGACAAGGGCCGGCTCGTGGTGCTCACCGCCGGCTGGCAGCCGAGCGACGGGCAGCTTGCGCGGTCGTGGAGATTTCTGTTGATGCTGTCGTCGCTGCTCGACGATCCAGGCCGATGCGCGGAGTTTCGGCGGCAATTATCTGGTCAACCAGCGCGTCGCCTTGCCCGAGTGGAGTCGCCTGGCCGAGAATGCAGCCGTGACTAAGCCCGACGGCGCCAAGGCGCTGATTCCAACAGACGCACACGAGTTCGCCGACACCGCCGAACCGGGAATCTATTCACTTACAATGGCCGAGGGGCCGGCGTCGTTTGCCGTCAACCTCGACCCCGCCGAGAGCGCCACGACGCCGCTCGCGCCCGAAGCGTTTGAACAACTCGGTTGCCGGCTGGCGGGCCGCGCTGATGCGGTGCGCGAAGCGGCGCGTCTCGAGCAACTGCGAGATGTGGAGCTCGAGAGCCGACAGCGATTGTGGCAGTGGCTCGCCGGCGCCGCGCTGGGCTTGTTGATCGTTGAAACTTGGCTGGCCGGGCGGCTGTCGCGGCCGGCCGCCTCAGGCGCATCGGCCATCGGAGTGGCGCCCGCATGATTCACGAAATGCACCAACTGCTGGAGGCTGCCGCCGAGCGAATTCGCCGGCTGTGGCTGTGGAACAGCCTCGCGTTGTGTTGGCTATGCTGGGCCGCCATCGGGGCAGCGGCGGCGATGCTCGCCACGCGCAATCGCTGGACCTGGCCCGAGGCGCTGGGTTGGCTGGTGGCCGCGGCGCTGGTTTCGGCGTTTGTCTGTTGGCGACTGGCGCACTGCGCGGTGCGCGACCCGCGGCAGGTGGCGCGGCGGATCGAGGCTCGTTACCCGGAACTGGGAGCCCTCTTGTTGTCGGCGCTGGAGCAGGCGCCCTCGCCGCGCTTCAAACGGCTTGGCTATCTGGAATCGACGGTCGTGCGCGAGGCGCTCGATCACGGACGGCGGCATAATTGGGCCGACGCGACGCCAGTCGGGCGCCTGCGATTGGCGAGGCTGATCCATCTGGCCGCCTTGGCGGCGTTGGCCGGCGCCTGTGCGCGAGTGGCCGATCGCACCGGCGCTCACGCCCGCGTCAGCTCCCGCGATGACGACGCTGGCGTGCTCACAGCGGGCGCCTACCAGGTAGATGTCGAGCCGGGCAACGCCCAGATCGAGCGCGGCACGACGCTGGTGGTGATCGCTAAATTCCGCGGCGCCGTCCCGCCGGACGCCAAGTTGACCGTGACTCGGGTGGCTGGGGTCGAGTCTTCGAGCCCCCAGCATCACCCGTTAGCTGCTGGGGGCGGCGAAGACGCCGACCCCAGCCACCCCCAGCCCACGACAACGCGCGCGATGACGCGCAGCCTCGACGATCCGCAGTTCGTGGGCCGCGTCTCGTCGGTAGCGAGTGACCTGACCTACTTCGTCGCCTACGCCGACGCCAAAACGCCGGTCTACCACGTGACGGTCTTCGACTACCCCGAGCTGGTCCGCGCCGACGCCCAGTTGGACTATCCCGAGTTCACGCGCCTCGCGCCAAAGGTGGTCGAGGACGTCCGGCAGGTTTCGGTCGTCGAAGGGACCAAGGTCACGCTCAAGTTCCGCCTGAACAAAGATGTCGCCGAGGCGCGATTGGTCGACCGCGAGGGCGAGGAAGTCGTCTTGAACCGCGCCGATGGCGTCGAGCCGGTATACGAGACCAGCTTCACCGTTAGCCAGTCGCGGCGGATGAAGCTGCACCTGAAGGACGCCGACGGTCGCACCAACAAGTTGCCGCTGGACCTGGTATCAACGCGACTCCCAATCAGCCGGCGGAGATCAAAGTCACCCAGCCGGGGCGTGACGTGCAGGCGTCGGCGCTGGAGGAACTCTCGCTCGGCGCCGATGCGGCCGATGATTTCGGCCTGCTCGACTACGGCGTGAGCTACTCGCTGGGCGGCGGCGAGCCGCAGGTCGTGTCGCTACGACCCGCGGCCCAGGCGGCCGACGGCGCGGCTCCGACCAAGCGCGAGGCGCTGTCGCACATGATCGACCTCGAAGCCCTGGGCGCCGAGCCGGATCAGCTCGTGTCCTATCACTTCTGGGCCGACGACGCGGTGGGCGAAGGCCAGTCGCGGCGCACGATGAGCGACATGTTCTTCGCCGAGGTCCGCCGCTTCGACGAAATCTTCCGCCAGGGGCAGCAGCCCACTGGTCAGCAGATGCAAGGCGGCGGCGGTCAGCAGACCGAACAGTTGGCAGAGCTTCAAAAGCAAATCGCCGGCGCCACCTGGAAGCTCGTGCGCCGCGAAACCGCGGACCAGCCCACGCCAGGTTTTGCCGACGACGCCCGCACGGTGCAGAAGTCTCAGGAGCACGCCATCGACCTGCTCAAGGAACTCGCCGGCGAGCTGACCGACGCCCAGGCCGTGTCGTCCGCCCAGGATTCGCAACGGCACATGGAGACGGCGGTCGAGCGGTTGACGACCGCGGCCGAGGAAGTGACCGTCGCGCCGCTGCAGTCCGCGCTGTCGGCCGAGCAGAGGGCGTACCAATCGCTGCTCGAGCTGCACGCGCCGGCAAACCGACGTGGTGCGCGGTCAGCCAGGCAGTGGAGGCGGCTCGGGCAGCGGCGGTCAGCGGGAACTTCAACAGCTTGAACTGACGAACGACGAGAACCGCTACGAAACGCAAAGCCGCGCCACCAGCCGCGACCCGGCGGCGCATGCGCAAGCTCGACGAGTCGCGGCGCCTGCTCGACAAGCTGCGCGAGCTGAGCCGCCGACAGGAGGATCTCAACGATCGGCTCCGCGAAATGCAGTCGGCCCTGCAGGCGGCGACCACGCCCGCCCAGAAGCGCGAGCTCGAGCGCCAGCTCAAGCGACTGCGCGACCAGCAGCACGAAATCCTCCGCGACGCCGACCAATTGCAAAGCGACCTGGCCAATTCCGAAAACCGTGACCAGATGCAGTCCACGCGCGACCAGCTCGACGACGCGCGCCAGCGCGTGCAGGATGCCTCCCAGGCGCTCGACGAAGGCCGGCTCGCCGAGGCCGTGACCCAAGGCGCCCGCGCGGGCCGGCAACTGAGCGACGTCCGCGACCAGGTGCGCAAGCAAACGGCGGATCGTTTCGCCGACGAAATGCGCCAGCTCCGCTCCAACGCCCGCGAGCTCAACCAGCGCCAAGAGAAGCTGTCGCAGCAGCTCGGCCAACAGAACGCCGAGCGGGGCCGGTCGCTGCGCAACTCCGAGTTGCGCGACGGACTGTCGCAAGGTCTGTCCGAGCAGCAGCAGCGGCTCGGCCAGACGCTCGAGCGGATGGAACGCACCGTTCAGGAAGCCGAGGAACCGGAGCCGCTGTTGGCCCGCGAGCTCTACGAGGCCGCCGACGATCTCGCGCGCAGAAAACCGAACAGGCCCTCGATGCCGTGCGGCGGATGGTCGAGGCCGGCGCCACGCGCGAGGCCGGCGAGGCCATGCGGCAAGCTGACCGCGGCGTCAAGGAGCTCAGCGAGCGCATCGACCGCGCCGCCGAGAGCGTGCTAGGCGACGAAACCGAGGCGCTGCGCCGGGCGAACGACCAGCTCCGCGAGCTGAGCGAGGAGGTCCAGCGCGAGATCGACCGCGCCCAGCGTCGCGACCCCGCAACGCCCGATCCCTCCGGCTCCCTCCCCTCGGCGGGGAGGGCCGGGGAGGGGGGAAGCCCAGGAGCGGATGATCCATCGCAACAAGCCAATGGTAATTCGTCGCGATCGGATGCCCCCTCATCGCAATCACCCCTCCCTAACCCTCCCCGTCAAGGGGAGGGAACCGGAGCAGACAATGCCTCCGACCCCCTCCCCTCGGCGGGGAGGGCTGGGGAGGGGGGACGCCCAGTAGAAGGCGAGCCATCACAAGTTGATAGTCCATCGCCACGCTCACCCCTCCCTAACCCTCCCCGTCCAGGGGAGGGAACCGGAAGCGAGGGAGCGGGTAGTCCGGCAACCCGAGGCAACGTTGATCTCGAAAACCTCTTCGGCGGACCAGGCGTTCCCAACGGCCCCATCACCGGCGGCGATTTCCGCGGGTGGTCCGATCGTCTGCGCGACGTCGAGGACATGCTCGACGACCCCGAACTAAGCGCCGAGGCGGCCCGCATCCTCGACCGCGCCGCGGACGCCCGCCGGCAGTACAAGCGGCACTCGCGCGTCCCGGACTGGAACAAGCTGCGCGACCTGGTCGCCGAGCCGCTGGTGGAGCTGCGGCAGCGGATCGATGAGGAGATCAACCGACGTCAGTCGCCCGACGCCCTGGCGCCAATCGACCGCGATGCGGCGCCGGCCGAGTTCACTGAGCAGGTGCGCCGTTACTACCAGCGACTGGGGGCGGGCGAGTGACCATCGGCGTCTGGGGAGCCCCGGAGTGGTCGAAGCCCGCTGCGATCATGCTCGCAGCCGGCGCCGCGGCGCTGGCCTGGGGCTACTGGCGCGCTGGGGCGGTGCGCGGCGTTACGGCGCTGGCCGCGGCGCTCAAGGCGGTGGGCCTCGCGGGGCTGGCGCTGTGTCTGGTCGATCCGCTGTGGACCGGAGTGCGTCCGCGACCGGGGGCCAACATTTTCGCCGTCGTGGCCGACGACAGTCAAAGCCTGCAGATCCGCGACCGCGATTCGTCCGCCACGCGCGGCGCCGAGCTGCGCACCGCCCTCTTGTCCAATTCCTCCTGGCAGACGCGCCTCGACCAGGACTTCGACGTGCGGCGGCTGGCGTTCAGCACGCAATTGCGGGCGGTGGAGGATTTTACGGCGCTGCGGTTCGACGGCGCGGGCAGCAACCTCGGCGGGGCGCTGGGGTCGCTGGGGCGGCGATTTCGCGGGTTGCCGATCGCGGGGGCCCTGTTGCTTACCGACGGCAACGCCACCGATGTGCCGCTCGCCGGCGTCGATTGGTCGGACCTGCCGCCGATCTACCCGGTGATCGTGGGGGCCGGCGACGACTTGCGAGACGTAAGCGTCGAGCGCGTGTCGGTGAGCCAGACCAACTTCGACGCGGCGCCGGTGACAATTCGCGCCGACGTGCGCAGCGAAGGCTACGGCGACGCGCCGACCGTCGTGAAACTTCTGGACGAGCATGGCGCGGTCGTCGAATCGCAAACCGTGGCGCCGCCCGAGGATGGCGAGGCGGCGGCGGTGCGATTTCAATTGCGACCCACGGCCGGGCGACTGAGTTTTTACACCATCGCGGCTTACCCGGAAGGAAGCGAAGAGGCCACTGGGGTGGCTGGGGTCGAGTCCGCGAGCCCCCAGCCAGCGCCGGTTGGAACTGGGGGCGGCGAAGACGCCGACCCCAGCCACCCGCACCCCAGGGCTCGATTTTGGAAGGAGCCCGACTCTGACGAAGCCACGCTGGCCAACAATCGCCGTCTGGCGGCCGTCGACCGCGGCGGCGGGCCGTACCGCGTGCTGTACGTTAGCGGGCGGCCCAATTGGGAGTTCAAATTCTTGCGCCGCGCTCGCGGGCGACGACCAACTGGAACTGGTCGGCCTGGTGCGCATCGCCCGCCAGCAGCCCAAGTTTTCCTTCCGCCGCCGCGGCGAGGACGCGACCAACGAGCTGTTCGAGGGCTTTGAGCATCCCGACGAGGACGCCGCCGAGCGCTACGACGAACCGGTGCTCGTGCGCTTCGGCACGGTCGACGACCAGGAGCTGCGCGCCGGCTTCCCGCGCACCGCCGAGGAGCTGTACCGGTACCACGCTATCGTGTTGGACGACCTTGGCGCCGATTTCTTTTCGCAGGATCAGCTCACGCTGATCGAGCACTTTGTCAGCCGGCGCGGCGGCGGACTCTTGATGCTTGGCGGGCCGGAATCGTTCGCCGAGGGCAAGTACGGCCGCACGCCGGTGGGCGACGTGCTGCCCGTGTATCTCGACCCGACCGCCGACGGCCCGAGCCTGCCGCTCGACCAACCCTTCCGCCTGGCGCTCACCCGCGAGGGCTGGCTCGAGCCGTGGGTCCGCCTGCGCAAGACCGAGCCGGAGGACCGCGAGCGGCTCGCGGCGATGCCGGAGTTCCGGTCGGTCAATCCGGTCGGCGCCCTGAAGCCCGGCGCCGCGGTGCTGGCCAATGTCGTCGACCCGGCGGGCGGCGTGCACCCGGCCCTGGCGGCGCAGCGGTACGGCCGCGGCCGCTCGGCGGCCATGCTCGTGGGCGACCTGTGGAAGTGGGCGATGCGCGACTCGGGCGATAGCGACGCCGACCTGGCCAAATCGTGGCGGCAGACCGTCCGTTGGCTGGTGGCCGACGTGCCCCAGCGCGTGGAGGTCGACGTGCAGGGCGCCGCGGATTCCATGGCGCCCAGCGGCGGCGCGGGCGGCTTGGCGATCCAAGTGCGCGTGCGCGATGCGGCCTACCTGCCCCTGGACAACGCCGAAGCCAAGATGCAGATTACCGCGCCCGACGGCAAGAAGATCGACCTCGAAGCGCGAGCCGAGTTCCAAGGAAGCGGGAACCTACGTGGCGACGTACGTGCCGCGGACGCCCGGCGCCTATCGGGCCGCCGTGAGCGTGAAAGCCCCGGACGGCAGCGCGGTAGGCGAGTGCGAAACGGGTTGGGCGGCCCAGCCGCAGGCCGACGAATTCAACCGCCTGGCGCCCAATCGCCAGTTGCTCGACGACATCGCCGCCAAAACAGGCGGCCAAGTAATCGACGCCGGCGACCTAGACAGTTTCGTCGCCGCGTTGATGCAGCGTCGGGCGCCGATCACCGAGCCCTGGACGCGCCCGCTGTGGCATCACCCGGTGTTTTTCCTGGCGATCATCGCCTGCCTGTCCGCCGAGTGGGGCCTGCGCCGCTGGAAAGGCCTGCCATGAGCCGGCGCCCTGTGGCCCTTGGCTTCCCGCTCGTGTGCCATGGAGGCGCCGTGCTCTGCTGGCTTGCCTGGTAGCCGTGTGCCAGTTAGAAGTTGCGCCCCTGCGTGCCGACGCCCCATCACCACGGCAGTCCGTAATTGTCGTCCTCGGCGCCCCAGGGACCGACGAGTACGGCGCCATGTTTCACGACTGGACCGAAGCCTGGCGGCGCCGCGGACCGGGCCTCCGCCGAGTTCATCCTGATCGGCGCGGATAGCGCCGGCGACAAGTCCGATCGCGAGCAACTGAAATCCGTCCTGGCCGATCCGTCGCGCAGCAACGCCGAGCTCGTCTGGCTCGTGCTCATCGGCCATGGCACGTACGATGGCCGCCTCGCCAAATTCAATCTCCGCGGCTCCGACGTATCGGCAGCGGAACTTGCAGAGTGGCTCGATCCCGCCGCGGCGCCGCTGGCGGTGATCAACTGCGCTTCAGCCAGCGCCCCGTTCATCAACCGCCTCTCGGCGCCGGGCCGCGTCGTCGTCACCGCGACCAAGAGCGGCCAGGAAGTGAACTTCGCGCGGTTTGGCAAGTATTTGGCCGACGCCATCGCCGATCCGGCGGCCGATCTCGACAAGGACGACCAGACATCGCTCTTGGAGGCCTACCTCACGGCGTGTCGTGGCGTCGCCGAGTTTTACGAAGGCCAGAAGCGGCTGGCCACGGAGCACGCGCTGTTGGATGACAACGGCGACGGCCTGGGCACGCCCGCCGCGTGGTTCCGCGGCGTGCGAGCTACGCAGCGGGCCAAAGACGGCGCGGCGCTCGACGGAGTCCGAGCGCACCAGATCCACCTCCTCCCCAGCGACCGCGAAGCCCGCATGCCGCTCGAGATCCGCCAGCGGCGCGACAAGCTCGAGCTCGAAATCGCGGCGCTCCGCGACCAGAAGCCCACGCTCGCCGAAACGGAGTATTACCAGCGGCTCGACGGCCTGATGACGGAGCTGGCCAAGCTTTATCAAGCTGCGGAAGCGCACGGCTCGCAAGTCCAAGTCACTCCGAGGTCTTCCGAGGAGTCCGCGCGGACTCCTCGGAAGACCTCGGAGTGACAGAATTCACTGCCTGGCCTTCCGTCCAGCCTGATGACGCGAGAGTGGCGTGAGCTAAACTAGGAAAGTCTCCCTAGTAGTCGCCCATGCCCTCGCGCGAAAACACGCCCCGCAACTTTCGCCCCCGCGCCGGCTGCTCAGCCGCTGCCCGCGGAGGACCTGCGCCTCGCGGAAAGCAAATCCCGCACCGCCAACTGGCAGCGCTGGGGCCCGTACCTCTCCGAGCGCCAGTGGTGCACCGTCCGCGAGGACTATTCCAAGGACAGCGACTCCTGGCGCTACTTCCCGCACGAGCATGCTCGCAGCCGCGCCTACCGCTGGGGCGAGGACGGCCTGCTGGGAATTTGCGACCGCGAGTGTCGTCTCTGCTTTGCGCTGGCCCTCTGGAACGGTCGCGACCCGATCCTCAAGGAGCGGCTGTTCGGCCTCACCGGCCCCGAGGGAAACCACGGCGAGGACGTCAAGGAGTGCTACTACTACCTCGACGCGACGCCGACGTACTCCTACATGAAGGCGATCTACAAATATCCCCAAAGCGAATTCCCCTACGCGAGATTGCGCGAAGAGAGTCGACGCCGCAGCCGCGCCGAACCCGAGTTCGAGCTGGCCGACTCGGGCGTCTTCGACGACGACCGCTACTTCGACGTGATTGCCGAATATGCCAAGGCGTCGCCCAACGACCTGCTGGTGCGCATCACCGTCGCCAACCGCGGGCCCGAGGCGGCGACGATCCACCTCTTGCCGACGCTTTGGTTCCGCAACGCCTGGTCGTGGGGCTGCACGCACGAAGGGTGCGAGGTGAAGCCGCGCCTCCAGGCTGACGGTCCGACGAGCGTGACGGCGCAGCACCCCTCGCTGGGCGCCTATCGCCTCGACGTCGAGCCCGCCGAGGGGGTCCGGCTGCTGTTCACCGAAAACGAAACCAATGTCCGGCGGCTCTTCGGCGTCAACGAAGGCAGCTTCCACGCCAAGGACGCCTTCCACGACTACGTCGTCGCGGGCGACGCCTCCGCGGTGAACCCGCGGCAGTTTGGCACGAAGGCGGCCGCCCATTACGTGCTGACGATTCCCGCCGGCGGCGAGACGACGGTGCGACTGCGCCTACTCGCCGAGGACGAAGCCCACGGCGATGCCTTCGACGACCGCTTCGAGAATGTCTTCGCCCAGCGCCAGCGCGAAGCCGACGAGTTCTACGCCCAGCGCATCCCGGCCAACGACAGCCCCGAGTGTCGCTCGATCTCCCGCCAGGCCTACGCCGGCCTGTTGTGGAGCAAACAGTTCTACCACTACGTGGTGAAGGACTGGCTCGACGGCGACCCCGAGCAGCCGCCGCCGCCGCCGGAGCGCCGCCTGGGCCGCAACCACGACTGGCCGCACCTGTTCAATCGCGACGTCATCTCGATGCCCGACAAGTGGGAGTACCCCTGGTACGCCACGTGGGACCTGGCGTTCCACATGATCCCCATGGCGCACGTCGACCCCGAATTCGCCAAGGGGCAGCTCGAGCTGTTCCTGCGCGAATGGTACATGCACCCCAACGGCCAGATGCCGGCCTACGAGTTCGCCCTCTCCGACGTCAACCCGCCGGTGCACGCCTGGGCCTGCTGGCGGGTGTACAAGATGACGGCGCCCGCGGCCAGCGCGACGTGGGGTTCCTCAAGCGCGTGTTTACCAAGCTGCTCCTGAATTTCACCTGGTGGGTCAACCGGAAGGATATCGCCGGCAATCACCTGTTCGCGGGCGGCTTCCTGGGCCTCGACAACATCGGCGTGTTCGATCGCTCCAAACCGCTCCCCGGCGGCGGCCGTCTGGAGCAGGCCGACGGCACCGCCTGGATGGCCTTCTACGCCACCACGATGCTCGCCATGGCCCTGGAGCTGGCCGCCGAGGACTCGACCTACGAAGACATCGCCTCGAAGTTCTTCGAGCACTTCGTCCACATCGCCGACGCCATGAACACGCTCGGCGGCTGCGGCCTGTGGCACGACAAGGACGGATTTTACTACGACCAACTCCATATCGACGGCGGCGCCACGACGCCGCTGAGCGTCCGCTCGATCGTCGGCATCATCCCGTTGTTCGCCGTCGAGGTGCTCGAAGAGGAAGTCATCGATCTGCTCCCCGGCTTCCGCAAGCGGATGGAGTGGTTCCTCAAATATCGCCCCGACCTGGCCCGGCAAGTCGCCTACTGCGAATGCTCCCGCGACGGCGACCACGCGAGCAATGGCTCGCACCGCCCGGGGCGCGGCGGTCGCCGCCTGCTGGCTATCCCTTCGCGCGAACGACTAGTGCGCGTCCTGCAGTACATTTTCGACGAGAGCGAATTTCTCTCGCCCTACGGAGTGCGCGGGCTGTCGCGGCGTCATGCCGCCGAGCCGTTTGTGTTCTGGGCCGATGGCGAGGAGCACCGCGTCGAGTACGTGCCCGGCGAAGCCAACACGGGCCTGTTCGGCGGCAACTCCAACTGGCGCGGCCCTATCTGGTTTCCGGTCAACTACCTCCTCATCGAAGCCATCGAGCGCTACCACCACTTCTACGGCGACGATCTCACCATCGAATGCCCCACCGGCTCCGGCCGCCGGGTGAACCTGTACCAAGCGTCGCAAGAGCTGCGTCGCCGCCTGTCGTCGATCTTCCAGACCGACGCCAACGGCCGCCGCCCGTGCCACGGCGAGGACCAGCGCTACGTTCGCGACCCGCACTGGCGCGACCTGGTGCTCTTCTACGAATACTTCCACGGCGACACCGGCCGCGGCGTCGGCGCCAGCCACCAAACCGGCTGGACCGCCCTGGCCGCCACGCTCCTGCGCGACTTCGGTTAACGGGTAGCTCAGGTTCTCTGAACCTGAGCGGCGCAGCCGCAAGAGGGTGCGTCTGCAAGTGTTCTTGAGCAGAAAGGTGGAAGTCCTTTTCAGGTAGACGTTCTCCGGCCTGTAGTCGACCGAAACTGCGTCGCCGCGAGGCGAGGTGGAGAGCATCGGAAGGCGAACGGCCAGTCCGCAACGCAAGTGAACTCGATTCGGCCGGGTTGTCTGGCGAGCCTGCCCTCTTAGGGCGAAGCCCAGACCGGAGTAATCCGGGAGCCGTCGACGCTGATGGGTAACGTGTCAAAGCGATCGACGGAGCAACCAGGTGGTTGGAGGCGGAATGGTCGGAAGCTCAAGGCCATGAAGCAGAGAGACCTGCCGAGCCGCCAGACAGCGCTGGGCAGGAGTCAGAGGGTTCATAGTAGCGCGTGAAGCCGGGCAACGCCGGTGGAGCGAAGGAACCCAGGAAGATGGAAGCCGCCATGCCACGACGCACGGAAGACCCCTCGGCGACAGTGCCGCTGGCTCAGCAAGCCGAAGCGGCGCATCCCCTCTGGCGATGCGCCAAACCGTGCGTGTGGACGGCGCGGATGTTGACGGCTCTCATTACGGGAGCGGAAGGAGACAAATGGTTTCGGCTGTATGACAAGGTGTTTGCGGAGCGGAATCTGCTGGCTGCCTATCAGCAGGTCGCTGCGAAGAAAGGAGCCGCCGGGGTCGATCACGTCACCGTGCAGCAGTTCGGTCGCCAGCTTCCCGATTCGTTGTGGGAACTGTCGGATCGGCTGCGAACCGACGCGTACCGCCCCCAGGCCATTCGTCGCGTCCATATCCCCAAGCCGGGCACGACTGAAACGCGACCGCTGGGAATTCCCACGGTGCGCGACCGGATCGTGCAGGCGGCGGTGGTGAACGTGATCGAACCGATCTTCGAGCGCGACTTCGCCGAGCACAGCTACGGATTCCGTCCGGGACGCGGCTGCAAAGACGCGTTGCGGCGGGTCGACGAGCTCCTCAGGGCCGGCTATGTTCACGTGGTGGACGCCGACCTGAAAGGCTACTTCGACTCGATTCCGCACGATCGGCTGCTGAATCGCCTCAAGACCAAGATCGCCGACGGCCGCGTGCTGTCGCTGATCGAGGCGTTTCTGGAGGCGAACGTGATGGACGGCGTCGACCAGTGGACGCCTGAGAGCGGCGCGCCGCAAGGCGCGGTGCTCAGTCCGCTCCTGTCGAACGTCTATCTCGACCCGCTGGATCATCTCCTGACCCAAGCGGGCTTCGAGATGGTGCGGTACGCCGACGACTTCGTGGTTCTGTGTCGCTCGTCCGACGAGGCCGAGCGGGCTCTCGACGCGGTCAGGCGCTGGGTCGCTGACAACGGCCTCACGCTGCATCCCGCGAAGACCCGTCTGGTCGACGCTCGCACAGACGGCTTTGACTTCTTGGGCTATCGGTTCGAGGGCCGGAAACACTGGCCGCGGACCAAGAGCGTGACGAAGCTCAAAGAGGCCTTGCGGAGCAAGACCCGCCGCACGTCGGGCCAGTCGTTGTCGACCATCGTCGCCAGCGTAAATCGCACGCTGCGCGGATGGTTCGCGTACTTCCAGCACAGCAGTCGTCGTGCGCTCTACAAAGACCTGGACGGCTGGTTGAGAATGCGTCTGCGCAGCCTGCTGCGTCGCCGACAAGGCGGTCGCGGCGTGGCTCGCAGCGCCTCGGCCAGCTTCACCTGGCCCAACGGCTTCTTCGCCGAGCAGGGGCTGTTCAGTCTGGCCACCGCCCATGCTCAGGTCTGTCAATCCTCACGCAGGTAACACCATCAACCGGAGAGCCGGATGCGGGAAACCCGCCCGTCCGGTTCGGAGGGAGGGGCGCCCCAACACAATGGGGCGTCCCTACCCCTATCAGTAGGTTCCGACACGCGCTACTCCGCAGTTCCTATTTAAGAACCGCAATCGCGTTGATAGGACGTCACTCAATCCAAGTAATCGGCACGCCAACTGATTGACCGCGCATACCACCGCGCCGAGCTCCACGGCCAATCGACCGCTTCGTCGACCAACCCGGCGCGGACAGGATTCTCATGCATGTAGTGGAGCTTTTCTTCCATTTTCGTCCGCGAGTAAATCTCGAACGGGTAATACTTAGGCTGCCAAAATCGATCGCCCTCGTCGAAGCCAGCGAAGTAATTCGGCGCCGCGGCCCGTTGCCAGTTGCGGATATGGAAGCTCGACTTTCTCTTCCACGCGTGCATGAAGCGGCTAAGCTGGCCGGCGGTCGGCAGCCAGATCACGGCGTGGACGTGATCGGGCATGACGACGAACCCGACGCAGCGAGTGGCGAAAGCGACCAGCTCGTCGTTCAGGACGCCCAGCAAAATTCGCTTGTGATGATCATGGTCGAGCAGTCGACGACGACGATCGACGGTGAACGTGATGAAATGGGCGTAGAGCCGATCGTCGAATTGACGACGGTTGTCGGACATGGGCGCATCTTGCGTTGGACGCCGCCGAAAAGCAAACCTCTTGCGGCTGCGCCGCCCAGGTTCAGAGAACCTGGGCTACCCCCTACCGGGCCGCCCGCTTCCGTCGTCCAAGGCAACAACGGGCCAGGATCTGCGTGATCAACGCGATCGCCCCAGGCTCCGGCGCCGGCGAGGACGGAGTCGGCGCACCGTCGCCAGAATTAAAACGCGCCTGCCACGCGAGAAACTCCTCGCCGCCGTGGGCAAAGCCGGTCGGCTGCTCCTCACTCAGCTCAAGTCCTGTTGGGATTTCGCCGCCGGCCCCGAACGCGTCTTGCCATACCGCCAGGTCCAACGCATCGACGGCGCCGTCGCCGTTGAAATCGCCCGGCCGATGGGGCATTTGCGGCGGGTCAATGGGCTCCGGCGGGTCTATCGGGTCGGGCAGCGCCAGCAGAAATTCCCACGCCCCTAAGTCGGGACCAAGGCCTTGATACAATGGCGTCCCGACCAGGTCGACCAATCCCAAGCTTGTCAGCCACGCGGGCCACGGAAAGTCGCCCGGCGAGCGCCCCGCATCGACCAGCGGCGAGGAGCTGCTCGGCTGATAAGTTTGCGAGTCGGCAAACTGCGGGTCGCTCGTCAAGCCCGTGAACATGCCGTTGATCTTTTCCTGAGCGTTGGTATTGGCCCACGCCTGCACCGAGGCGTAGGTCGCGCTCTCCAAAATCACCGGGCCGCCGGCGGTCCAGTACGAATTGCCGACGAACGTCGTCTTGGCCGCGGTGGTGTCGCCGGCAATGAGCGCGGCGCCATTGAGTGCGACAAACACGTTATTGACGAAGTCGACGTCTTTGTGATTGCCTTCGGGAAACCACACGTCGCCTTTCGATTTGGGAACGACGTTGCGATCCACGACGACCGTGTTGTTGTGAAATACCGTGTTCTTGGCGAGGCTGGAGCCATTGGGGCCGGCGACGGTTATCGCGCCGTACCCGTCCCGCCCGTCGTTGACGGACAGGTTGTATCGAATCACATTGCCCGCCATGCCGTTGGTCGACTGGTACTCGGCCAACAACAGTCCGGCGCCGTCGTTGTCGTACGAGCGGTTGTACTGAATGACCGAATTGGTCACGCCGCCGTCAATGTCGAAGCCCCCGCCGTCGGCGCCGCCCGGCGAGCGGTTTCCGTAAGCCACGTTGTTCTGAATCGTGACGGCGTTGGACTGATAGGTCCACAAGCCCACGTTCGAGCTGCCGTTCACCTTGCCGTTGTTGTAGGCCACGCTGTTTTGAATGACCCCGCCGTTGGTGTTGGCCAGGATCACGCCGTGGCCCGTGTAGGGCAGCGAGCCGGCGTATCCGGGATTGTCGTGGGCCGAGACGCCGTCGATCACCACGCCTGTGTGATACTTGTTGAGATACTGCGAGGCGCCCACGTACACGCCGGCATAGCCGTTGCCCGAGAACTCGCTATCGATCACCCGCACGTCGTCGAAGCCCACGTTGTTATGGGTCCACACCTGTAGTCCGTTCAGCCCGAAGCCGCTCGCAGCGACATTGTCGAGGCTAATGTGTTGGAACCTGGCGAGCGACGGCGTCGCCGTCTTGTCCGAATAGATATTGATGCCGTTGGTGCGCGCCGCGCCGGAGAAGCCGCCGCTGACGAACTCAAGGTTCTGCAGATCGAGGCCGCTGGTGTTATACGCGACGAAACCTTCGCTGTTGTAGGGCGACACGATTCTCGCACGGGTCGTCGCACCCTGGGCGCCGTACGAGCCAATCGTCACCGGCGCCACGAAGTTCCCCGCCGCATTAATCCCCCCGTCGGTCGAGTCGAGCCACATGACGCCGGGGAACGTGTCCCCGGCGTGAAACAGTGCGCTGTCGCCGGGCGTCAAGGTGAGCTGGTTGAACCTGTTGATCGAATTCCACGGACTCTCCAACGAACCGTTGCCCGTGGCGTCGTTTCCCAAGCTGCTGAAGTAGTAACTCGCGGCATCGGCCAGCGGCGCGGCGGCGACCGCGGCCATCGTCACGGCGACGCGCAGCGCCCATCGTGGCGTGCGCAGCAGCGCGTACCGTCGCCAGCGGGTGTCCAGCCGCAGCCATCGCACCAGTTGCCGAATCTCGAGCAGGTAAAGGCCAGAACGACTGGCGATAATCTGATATTCCATCATTGACTCTGGTCGAACCGCGGCGCGATTGCAAGAAATTGCCGGGCGCCACCCCCGTCATATCCCGTAAACATCGACTCCCAAGACGTCTAAACGGCGCCACCCCTCCGCTTACGTGGCGCTGAAATCCTGTTGAACACAGACTTCCGCCGCGGCGTGGCGGCCAGAGACCAGGCCCGCAGGACAGCACGGGCGGCGACGTTTTTTTGCCGCGGCGCTGGCCGAGGCGACCCGACGGCGTTCGGTGCTCAGCACCGAGTACTCGGTACTCAGTATCCGCGACTCGGCGCCAACCGGCTGCCCTGGCTAGTGCGTCGTCCCGCCCCGTGATCAGAGAGCTGCGAGCCCAACGGCCGCGCCCGTCAAGGCTGCTGCGCCAAGATCGGCCGCGCCTCGTCCGCTTTCACAAAATAGCCGTGCTCGAGAAACATCAGCGTCGCCGTCCGCGTCGCCTTGTAACGCGGCATCAACTGGTGAATCCCGCCCGCCACCTGGTAAAAATCCGCCGCCCCGGCGAGCTTCGACGATTCCACGCTGACGAGCGCATCATCATCGCCCGGCACAGCGTCGAGAAATCCTTCGCCGTCTCCTTTCCCCCCGACGATAATCCCAAATGGAAAACCAGGCGTCGCCAGTTGCGGCTCCAGCGCCGGCCACCCCTGCTTGGGCGCCAGTTGCTTTGCGGGCTCGCCCACGAACATGTCCGCTATCTCGCGCTCGACGGCGCCATCTGTCAGCGTGTCGGCCAATTCCGCGCCATGATTCGGCGGCGCGATCATCACCATCCGCTGATAAGTCACGCCGGGGCGCCGCTGGGTCGAGCACTCGATGTCCTTCAGATATTTCCGCACCACGATGTTGCCCATGCTGTGGGCCACGAAACTCACAGTCTCGACGCCGTCGAGATGGCGAATCACGGAGTCCAGCGACCGTGCATACTCCTCGATCGAAAGCATCGTTGATGGATAAGTGACATTAACGACGCACAGCTTTCCATTTTTGCGCAGGTACTTGCACAGGCCATTCATCATCCCACGGTTGGCCCCCAAGCCGTGCAGCACTACGACCACGTCTTTCGACAGAGCAGGAATCTTTTTGTCGACCTTCGCCTTGGCGAGCGCGGCCAGGCACGCGTCGAAGCCGCCCGACTCGTAGCGAAGATTGTGCGGATCGATCAGCCGGCAGTGCCCGGTGACGGCATTCTTCTGAACGCGCCAATCGCTGTAGACGACCTCGTCCGACCAAACCCAAGCGCCGCCAAACGTCGGGATCGCCGCCAGCGGCGCCGCCGACGCATCACGGCCTGCGGCGAGGCTCCCCGCAAAAAGCACGACACACTTCAGCCGCCAAGTCCGCATCACGACGCTCCCTCCGCTTGCGTTTGGCAACCGCCTGGCCCTCGGCACAGGCCAGTGATTTCGGGCCGCCATTCTATTGCTTCCCTTCCCAGCCCCCAATCTCGGTTCGTCTGGCGACCTGCGATATTGCTGCCCATGCAACTCCCAGCGCACGGCTCGGCCGCAATCGTTCGGTAGCGATGATTGAGAACCGCTGAAGTTAGTGCTTGTGACAAGCTGACCCGACCCCAAAAGCCGTACCAGGCGTTATGAGAGTACGGGTTGGGTAAAGCCGCTGGGCTGCTGGAGCGGAGGAGTTGCTTGAGGCATCGCCGAGACCGGCTCGGCCACCGCGGCGGCCGACGAACCGGCAGTTGCCTTGCGCTGCCACATGAGAAAATCCGGCCCATCGGCGTCGCCGTCGGCGTCGCCGCCCTTGACGGAGCCGAAGCCTGACTTCCACGGCGTCAGGTTCGTCAGTTCAGCGGGCTGCATCTACAGTGTCATCAAACTGAAACCTCCGCGCCTGTCACGCCAGAAAATCGCTCCCGTCGTTGTCGCCGTCGAAATCCATGTCGACCGCGTCCGCGAAGATCATCATCCGGGCGTTCGCCCGCTTCAGCACGTGGAAGACATACCCATCTTCCGCGGTTCGATGCGCTCGACCCATGCCCCACAGTTACGCGGGCGACTCCTGCAATTCAAGAATCGGTTTCTGACACGTTTGATTGCGCCGAAATTGGCAGCAGCCACCGATTCGCCGGCAAATGTCCGCTCGAAGGAGGACTTAACCTTCAAGTTTTGCTCGCAACAAGCCAATTCGACGGACGAGAAGGTGGTCAGTGAATTCCCTGTTCAGGCGGTCCTTGTCACCGCGATTCTGGACTACCTTCTGCTCATCATCAAAACCAAAGCCGAACATCCTGTCCTCCTTACCGCCAACCGTTAGGCACGACGACATAAAACTCCTCATCTCTTCGAGCGTAAATAATAATGTGCAGTCCCTGTACCAACCGGCAGTTACAATCTTTGTTCTTGCAGCGTCAGGCGCATACATGCCGAACAGTAGAAAAAAGTCGGCTTCGTCCGGCACTTCAAAGCGATTGAACCATGTGTTGAAGCGAAAACGCTTCGTTGACGCTCGCTTCGGTGCCTCAGGTGAATACGTCCGGGATGCCTTGACTTGAAACGTAGCGACCCGCGATGCAGCGTTCGGCTGTTTACGTATGACCGCAAGGTCGATTCCCTTCTCCTGCCGTGAAGTGGGAATGAACACTGAGAAGCCTTCCGATTTTGGAAGCAGCTTCTGAAGACGATTGACGAGAAGGAACTCAGGCCATTGAATCGTAAAGACTGGGTCCAATGCAGGTGACTCCTTGTTTACAAAGCTCAAGAGAAACTATAGGTGTCCGGTATACTCTGTAGATACCAATTGTGTGAGGCCTTTCTAAGACCAATGACACTTTCACTTCTCCGGCGCTATCGGCATCCGAGACACCGACCTTATTAAACAAACGTAGTTATGCACGGAGTATGTCAGGAACCGAATCTCGGCCTTTTCGGTTGGCTCGGCGGTCGCGCGGTTGATTTTATGCACAGCAAATGCTCGGCTCGATCGCGCCTGGGCGTCACTGGCTCCACCAGTGTCGTCGGCTTTCGCTCACTCCTGCGCTACCAGCGAACGACTTCCAGATGCTCCACCGCGTCGAAATGCTGATCGCGCGTGGCCACCGCGGCGTCGTATTGCTGCGTCAGGGCCGCGATCCAAATATCGTTGTTCGGGATCGGCGTCCCCTTGCGACGCAGTTCGCTCTTGATGATCCCGTACTGCCGAGCCGTTTCCAGATCGAGATCGACAATCGTATGCGACTGCGCGAGTGCTTCGACTTTGCGACATTTGCCGCCGAGCGACGCGAATAATTCGCGCCATAGAAGAGTTCGCCGAGGACCACAATGGGAATCAGCGTCTCGTCGGCAACTGCGATCCGCGCCAGAACCGACGGTTCTTCGTCGATCAGCGCAATTACGATATTCGTATCGAGAACATATCTACCATTCATTGGGATCTATCTGCTCGCAACCTTCTTCGATCGCCTTTTTCATTTCTACCAAATCCTCGTGCGGGATCGTTCCCGCAAAACGCAATAGTTCCTGGCCGGGCGGCCGACTTTTTTCGGCTTGGGCGACTTGGCGAGCGTCCGTGCAAAATCCACCACGCGGGCTTGCTCATGGGCCGGAAGCTGGCCCAGGTACGAAAGTAGTTCGCTTTGAATCACAGGGTCCGGGTTCATAACAACGCCTCCGCGGATAGTGCTGCTGGTCGCCACCTGCAATTCTAACGCACAGCGCGCCGAACGCCAAACCGAGCCTTTGGCTGCCTTGCTTGGCGCGCGAAAGCTGTCAGGAACCGATTCGCGGCTTTTTCGATCGGCCCGGCGGTTGATTCCAAGCGCAGCCCGCGCGGCTCGATCGCGAGAGGGCTGGGAAGACTGGCGCGGGCGGGAGTTCGTTTCATGGGTCGAGGCAACCGTCGTCACACGCCACGAATTTACGACGGGCGCGTTCGCTCGGCCACAGAGAGCGCATGCCGTGTCAAGCCGCCATTCTTGGGAGAAAATGTGTCGGGAACCAAATTCGGAAGTGGATCCCGGCGCCTTTCTCGAACACGGCGCCCTCGTGCAATTCTCGACCAGATGTCTGCTCCGCGTTTCCTCTGCGCCCTGCGTGAAATATTTTCTTGAAAACTTTGTGCTGAAAATGGCCGCGCACTCTGCTAGGGTGGCACTATCATCAGGCGTTCTTTGGAAACTCGGACAGTCTTTAGCCCGCACGCCTGCGCGCCGAGCGAGCCCCGAGCCTCAGCGACGGGAGGCCGCCGGTTTTGGCGTTCCAATACCATGCTGACCGAAACGCAAACTCACGGAGGTTTTGTACCCGCCGCGCCAGCGAAGAGCCGGCATTTCCCGGCGAGTCGTCCGGCATGGGGGCGCAAAACCCAAGGGAGTTTTGGCGTAAAAAACGGGGACCCCCCTTTCGTGCCAATTCCAAAACCCATGCTCCGCCGCGCAGCCCTTCCACGCAAATGCGCACCACCCAGCTCACCGATAGCGACGCCCGCGACAACCGGGTGTACACTGAAACACGGGGCAAGATTGCGGGCACGCGGGCGGAGGCGGAATATGAGAAGACTAGCGCAAGCCCTCCCAACGCGCGCGCTCATCGCCGCTTGCGGTTTAGCCGCCGCCTTCCTGCTGGCTCCCCACAAGGCCAGCGCCCAAGTCGCTTCCGTCTCCGCTTGGGACGCCGCCGACTTCCGCAGTTGGAGCTTCATTCCCAACTGGACCAGCCAGTCGCAGATCAACTCCTTCTCTACCGACCGCGTCTACGACCATCTCTCCGACGTGCTCTACTCCTTCGGCGTCCAGCCCAAGGCCGACGGCAGCCTGTACTACACCTCGGCCTCGACCAACCAGATGTCGCGGCTCAAGAGCGACCAGGCCGCGTTCGGCTTCCGCTATCACATGTGCATGTTCACCGTCTACGGCGGCCAGACCGACAGCGTGTGGGAGACCATCACCAGCAACTCCACCATCCGCGGCAAGTTCGTCACGAACGTGAAGAACCTGCTCGCGGCCAACAACATGACGGGCATGAACCTCGACTGGGAGCGGCCGAACTCCGACGCCGAGTGGGGCAACTACACTCAACTGGCCAAGGATATGCAAGCCGCCTTTCCCGCCAGTTGGGAAGTGTCGGTCGACGACTACGGATACGCCGACTCGAACTGGAACGATTCGCCGCTGTTCAGTGCCAACGCCTTCGACCAGGTCGGCATGATGGCCTACCACTACGCGGCGTCGTCACAGAACACCTTTGCCAATACCCACACAGCCTTGGGATTCCAGGACTCACAGCTCATCCTCGGCATGGGCACGTGGGGCGACGCCGGGCCAGGCACCGTCACGCTCAAAGCCATCGCGGCCGCCAGCCCCAATCTGCCAGCCGACGCTTCGTCCTACACCGGCACCGTGGTCGACATCAACGGCACGTCGCGCACCGGCACGTGGGATATCGTCAGCCGGTACGAAGTGCGCGACAACGTGCAACTGGCCATCAACCGCGGCATGGCCGGCGTCATGTGGTGGGCACTGAACTACGACGCCACCAACAAGCTGAGCCTGGCCCGCGTGGCCCAGCACTACGCCATGTTCAAAAAGGGCGTGCCGGACCTCAACCTCGACGGCAAGGTAAACGCCGCCGACGCCACGGCGCTGGCCGACAACATGGGGACCGTGCCCGGCTGGACCGGCACAGCCACCCAGGCGCAGTTCGAAAACTTCTACATGAAGGGCAATTGGGAGAAGGGCGACCGCGACGGCAACGGGTTCGTCAACCAGCAGGACGCCGACTGGCTGGCCGGCAAGTATGCCGCGCTGGGCGTCGCCCTGCCCGACCGCCTGGCTTACACGGGCTCGTTCGAGAAATTCACGAGTTCGGGCGGCCTGACCGGTCGTTGGCAAGCCGTGCGCGCGCGCCGGCGGCCAACTGCCGGAGACCGGCAACTACACGCAGCACGCCGCCGGCTATCTCACGCATTCGGGCTTCGGCTTTGGCGCCGGCAAGTACAGCAACTCGTTCGTCACCATCCGCAATCAGAACGCGGCCGAGGCGTACGACTCGCTCAATACGCAGCCACGCACCATGCGCGTCGGATCTGGAAGCGCCGATCGACACGGCGCCGCAAGGCGACACATTCATCACGTTCCTGGTTCGGCAAAACACCGCGCCGCTGTTGGCCGCGCAAGTCAACTCGCCCAATCGCGTGCTGTCGCTGGAAATGCTCGATGCCGCGGGAGAAAACCAGTTCGACTTCGCCTTCTTGGGCCAGCAAACCGATTTCAGCATCCGCAGCCAGGCCGACGCGGCGGGCGACAACGTCGTGGCCGACGGTTTCGACGCCAACGTCACCTATATGTTCATCGGCAAGATCTCCGGCAACGGAGCGGCTGGCAACACGATGCAGGCGTCGCTCATTGCCAGCGGGCAATACGTGCCCAACTTCAGCGATCCCGCCTTTCCGTGGATGCTCACCGCCCAGGGCAGCGACGGCTTTAACCCGGTGCTGACGCAAATCCAGTTCACGAGTCAGTACGAAGCTAACGACACGATCAGCAACGTGTGGATCGGCACGGAGAGCCAGTTTTTTGCTCCCCCGGCGCCGGGCGACTTCAACGCCGACACCGTCGTCAACGACGCCGATTTGGCCGCGTGGACCAGCGGCCTCGGCATGACGGGCGTGGCCACGCATTGGTACGGCGACGCCGACGGCGATCAAAACGTCGACGGAACCGACTTTCTGACGTGGCAGCAACAAATGGGCGCCGCCGGCGAGACGCCCGTTTCGGCCGCCGTGCCCGAGCCTTCTGCCGGCGCGTTGATCCTGCTGTCGACGCTGTTGGCCGCCGCGTCGTCGCGCCGCCAGGCGCAAACTGCCGCACGGGCGCCTAACGATTGGTCGACAACGCCAGGTCGATGGCCGTTTGCAGGCTAGCGACGCTCGCCGGCTTGCGCACGCGCGCCGCGATGGGCTCGTGCTCCATGACCAGTTGCTCCGCGTCGGGATGACCGGAGATCAGCACCACCGGAATGCCTTTTTCGCGGAGTTGCTCCGCAGCCGTTAGGCCATCCATGACCGGCATGTCGAGGTCGACCAGGGCGACGTCGACCGGAATCTGGTTGCAACCGTCGAGCAACTCGGCGCCATTGGCGGCCGTGCAAACGACCGAATGGCCGAGGCGTTCCAGCAGGCTGGTGAGTGCTTTGATGAAATCCGGCTCATCGTCCGCAACCGCAAGTCGGACGCCGGCTGTCTTACTTGTCGCCATGGTGATGCCTATCTCTGTGGACCGGGCCGCCGCCGCCCACAGCCATCATACCCACTTGCGTGCGCGGCGGCGAACGCCCGCCGCTCCGTTTGGCCGTATAGGCTGGAAAAGCCCAGGACTAGAAAAGTCGCTCGACGCCGACAAACGCGCCATGCAGCAACAGGTTGCCGTTGGTCGCCAGCAGTTGGACATCCTGCAGCCCGCGCAGATCGTGATAGATCTGATTCGTGGGTAGTGCCAGGCCGCTTGCGCCGAGCACGCGATACTCGCCTACCGCGCGCCAGTTCCACGCCAGCTCGCAGGTCAGCCCGGCTTGGACCTCACCGAGAAAGGCCACGTCGCCCTTCTCGGCGGAAACAAGCCACGGTCGGCCGTCGTTGGGTCCGTTGTTGACCGTGGCCGTTCCGGCCGCGCCTCCGATATGCGACGTGGCCGACGCGCTATTGCCGTACACGCCCGCCTTGGCGCCGCACGTGAAGCTCCAGCGGCCGTGGAAGCGGCGCTCGCACCGCCCGCCTAACTGCAGGCCGAACAGGTTATTGTCGGCGTCGATAGTGTAGTACAGCTCGTCGGGCGCACCGGTGAACATCACGTCGTCCACGTCGGCCGCGAACTCAAGGCCTTCCTCAAACCGAAAGTAGCGGAAGCCGACGAGCGTCCGCACGGTCCAAGGCGAACAACAGGCGCCGCCGGCCAGCGGCACGGCCCACAGCCGGTTGATTTCCGCATTGTGGATTTCCGACGTGCGCCGCAGACGGTGGACTTGAGCGTCGTTGACGTAGGCGTTGGCCGGACTGCCGTTGTAGTCGAGCTGGTCGAAATTGAGGATTGGGTTCAGGTCGCCGGTCACGTCGGTGGTGTAGGCATACGCGGTCGCGTCGGCGGGAAAGAGACCCCAGTACACTCCTTCCCAGCCGGCTTGCGTGCAGCAGTCCAGCCGTGCGATACGCACTTCGGCGCCAGGGGAGAAATCGTCCTGCGCCTCGCGGAAGTCCAAGAGTTGATTGGTCTCGATCGCGCTGTCGTAGGAGAAGAACTCGTGGTTCTCATTGTCGCGGAACATCAACAGGGCGCCCGCGCGCCCGCTCCACACCGCCGACGGGCCGCAGTTCATTGCCGAACCGCAATTGCCCGCGCCGGCGTCGTCGGCCGGATAGCCCATGGCTCCGTAGCACGGTTTGGCGGCGCCGTACGGCAGACAAGGCTGGACGGCGCCGGGGCCGTAAGCCTGACAGTTCGAGGGTGCGACGCCATAGGGGGCCTCGCAGCCGTAGGCCGGAGGCGCCGGTGCGTAGTATCCGCCGGCCGGGCCTTGACCGCGCGCCGCGGTCGCAGCAAGTCAGCGCCGCCCCGCAAGAGAGAATCCAAGCCGTGCCTGTCAGCGTGCATCGCATGCGTCATTTCCTCCCTGAAGATCGAGACGCGGAGCGTCCCTGCTCGCGGCTCGACACTTGCATTTATCGACCGCAACGCCGTGTCGCCGCCTGCGCTCTACGCGGCAATTGAGCGTTCGCGCTGGAGTTTACCGCTCCAATCCGTAAGGGCGATTCAGTCTGCCAAAAGGCGAGCGTCGGCGCGACGAAAACTAGGGGCGTCCACACCATGCCAGCAGACGCCGTGCGCCGCACCGCCCTTGAGTCGACGCGCTGTGCGAATTCGCACGCCCCTCCCGTTGCCCGGCATCGAGCGGGGCGATAGCATCGGGCGATGGCCCTCAGTAGGCGCCGCGAGGGAATCTATGCACCCGCAACTGGCCGTGATCTTCGACGTCGACGGCGTGCTGACCGACTCCTACCGGCCGCACTTCCGATCGTGGCAGCGGATGTTTGGCGAGCACGGCGTCAAGTTCACCGAGGACGAATTTCGCCGCACGTTTGGACGGACCAATCGCGACATCCTCACAGCACTGCACCCAGGTCGACTGTCCGACGACGAGATGCAGGCGTGGGGCGAGCGGAAGGAAGTGCTGTACCGCGAAATCATCTCCGCCGAATTTGAACCCATGCCGGGGGCGGTGGAACTGATCGACGCACTGGCCGCAGCGAACTTCAAACTGGCCGTCGGCTCGTCGGGACCGCCGGAGAACATTCGCGTGACCCTGGGAAAGCTGGGCCGTGCCGACCGCATCGACGCGGTCGTGACCGGCGCTGACGTCGAGCGCGGCAAGCCCGATCCGCAGGTGTTCCTGTTGGCGTCCGAGCGTCTGGGCATGCCGCCGGCGCACTGCGCCGTGATCGAAGACGCCCCACAGGGTATTGAAGCTGCCAACCGCGCGGGCATGGGGAGCATCGCGCTGGTCGGCACGGCAACGCGCTTTGCGTTGTCGCATGCCCGACTGATTGTCGATCGGTTGTCGGACCTGTCGCCCGAGCGCATTGCGGAATTGATCAATGCCGCCGGCGGCTAACGGCGTAGAGCAGGACGCCAACCATTGCTGGCGCTGCGCCCAGCAGGGCAAGCCACTTGGCGTATTTCAGGCTGTGATAGAGCATAAACGCGCTGGTGGCGCAGAAAACCAGCGGCGGCAGCGGGAACCAAGGCGCTGCAAAGGGCCGCTCGCGATCGGGTTCGCGCTGGTGGAGCACGATCATGGCCGCCCCGGTGGCCAGAAAGAATGCCCAGAACACCGGCGCCGTCGCGGCCATCAATACCTCGAAGCCGCCCGGAAACTGGTTCCACGGTACGGCCGCGAGACCAACGGTCGTCAGCCCCGCGTCGATCGCGAGTTGGCCGCGCTCGGTTCCCACGGCGACGACCATCGCGAGCGTGACCGCCGCTTGAGCAGCGATGGCTCGCCGCGGCACGCCCTGCTCACGGTCCCAGCCAGCCAACCAGGAGAAAATGCGGTGGTCGGCGCCCATCGACGCAAACACGCGCGAGCGGGAAATGATCATCCCGTTGATGGCCCCCAGCGCCGAGATCATCACCAGCGCGCTGACGGCCCGACTTCCCGCCGGCCCGATGGCCGCGGCCAACACGCCCGCCGCAGGCGTGGTCGTGAGTGCGCCCCGTCGAACCCCAGCGCGACCAGGTACGCCGCGTTGACCGCCAGGTAGATCGCAGTGATCGCCGCCACGCCGCCGACGAGCGCCAGCGGCATGTTGCGCCGGCGATCGCGCACTTCCGCGGCGACAAAGGCCGCGTCGTTCCATCCGCCGTAGGCGTAGAGGATAAAGACCATCGCGAGGCCGAAGGACATCGACGTCCGCGGTGAGGCGTCGGGGTCGGGGACGACCCGGCTCGCTGTCGACGGGGAGAAGAGGCAAAACGCGCCGGCTAGCACGACCGCGGTCAGGCCGACGACTTTCGCCAGCGTGAGGATATTCTGCGTCCACTTGCCCACCGTCAACCCGCAGAAATTGACAAGCGACATGCCGATGATCGACGCCGCGGCGAGCCACACTACGGCGGGGCGATCGAGCTTGAGCAGTTCGATGCCGTAGTCGCCGAACGCATAGGCCATCATGCCCACGTTGCTCGTGAACACGACCGTGAACTGCGCCCAGCCGAACAGAAATCCCACCCGCGGGCCAAACGCGCGGTCCAGGTACACGTAGTCGCCGCCGGAGCGCGGGTAGGTCGTGGCCAGCTCGGCATAGCAAAGGGCGCCGACCACTGACAGTACGCCCCCCAGCGTCCACGCCCCCAGCGCCTGCCAGGGACCGGCTGTGTTTTGAAACACGTCGGTCGTGGTTCGAAAGATCGCCGTGCCGACGACGATCCCCACGACCAGGCTCACGGCGTCCCACAATCCTAATCGCGTCGCAGGCGCCGCGGCCGCGTCGTCGTCGTTCCAACTCGATGGCGGGAGAAGATTTGTGGCCATGATGGGGCCTAACCTAACCGGAAACTACTTCTCGCGGCAGTGGCGCGTATGGCGTCGCGGCGCACCGCCGCCCATAATCTCGGCTTACCCGCGAGGAACTGCCATGTCGACTGCCGCCGTCTCCCAGCCGTCGATGATCATTCCCTGCATGCAGTACGACGACGCCCCCGCGGCGATCGAGTGGCTTTGCAAGGCGTTTGGGTTCAAGAAGAAAATGGTGGTGCCCGGCGAGAATGGTCTGATCATGCATGCCGAGCTCACCCTGGGCGACGGCATGATCATGATGGACTCCACAGGCCGCGGCACGCAGTTCGATCGTTTGATGTCCCAACCCGCCGCCGCCGGCGATCGTGAAACTCAATGTCCCTACGTCATCGTCCCCGACGCCGACGCCGTGTACCGCACAGCCAAGGCCGCCGGCGCAGATGATGATTGACATCAAGGACGAAGACTACGGCGGCCGCAGCTTCACCTGCCGCGATCTCGAAGGCCACGTGTGGACCGTCGGCAGCTACAATCCTTGGGCTCAGCCGTCGAATGACCATTGACCAGGCGCCAATGTCCGATTGGACTCCAACCGGGTCGCCCCGCTTACTGGCCCTCGATGCATTTCGCGGCCTCACGATTCTGGGAATGATTCTGGTCAATAATCCGGGATCCAGTCCGGTCTACGAGCCGCTGGAGCACGCCCCGTGGTTCGGCTGCACGCCGACCGACCTTATTTTCCCGTTCTTCCTATTCATCGTCGGAACGTCGCTGGCATATTCGCTGCGCAAGTACCGCGAGGGGGAGACGATTGCCCCGGCCGTGTACTGGAGGATCGCCCGCCGCACGGCGACGCTGATCCTGCTGGGCTGGGGGATGGGAATCTTCGGCAAGCTGTGCGACGCATGGTTCGGCGGCGCCCCATTCGATCTCGGCACGCTCCGGCTACCGGGAGTGCTCGTGCGGATTGCGGTCGTGTATCTCGCCGCCTCGCTCATCGTGCTCCATTTGCCGTTGCGTGGACAGGTCGTGCTGGCGGTCGGGCTGCTCTTGGGCTACTGGGCCCTGTTGCGATGGACGCCCAATCCGCACGATTACGACGCCAATCTCTCCCCCAAGCACAACATTGTCCGCGCCGTTGATCGCGCGGTGATCGGCGATCCGCATCTCTACAAGCAAGAGCCGACCGATCCGGAGGGCCTGCTGAGCAACCTTCCCGCCATCGTAACGGCGCTCATGGGATACTGGACGGGTCTGGCAATTCAGCGGCGCGGCATGACCTGGCGGACCGTCGGCGAACTGGCCCTCTGGGGCGCGGCAATTGCCGCCGTCGGCCTGGGGTGGGGCCTGGCCCTGCCGATCGGCAAGAAGCTGTGGACGAGTAGCTTCGTCATGCTCACCGGCGGCCTGGCGATGATCGACCTGGCGACGTTCCTGGCGCTGTTCGACCTCGCGGGCTGGCGGCGCCTGGCGCGGCCGTTTGAGATTGTCGGCGTCAATGCGATTTTCGTCTTTGTCGCGTCGGGGTTGCTCGCTCGGCTGCTGGGCGCCATACAAATTCAGGGCTCGACGGCGCACGGCTGGCTCTACCACAAGTTGTTTGCCGACCACATCGCCAATCCGCAACTAGCGTCTCTCGGCTTCGCCCTAATGGTGGTCGCCTTTTGGTGGCTCATCCTGTGGCTGATGTCCCGCCGCGGTTGGTCGGTACGAGTATGAGAGCTCGGAATAGCGACGCAGGCACAAAGGCGCCAACGCGAGGGTAAAGCATGCGTATACGTTTCACGCTCCTCTGCGTCCTCTGCGTCCTCTGTGGTAGGTGTTCGGCTCGCGCCGAACTGCCCCGCCAGCTCCGCGTGCTTTCCTACAACATCCATCACGCCGAAGGGGTGGATGCCAAGATCGACGTCGAGCGCATCGCCAAGGTCATCCAGGGCGCGGCGCCGGACATTGCGGCGATTCAAGAGGTGGACCAGGGAACCCAACGCACAGGCCGCGTCGACATGCCCTCAGAGCTTGCCCGGCTCACCGGCCTGTCGCGCGCCTTCGCTCGCAACATCGATTTTGAAGGCGGCGGCTACGGCACGCTCGTGCTCGCGCGCCTGCCGATCAAAGGCAACGAGCTCCACCGCCTCCCGTCGCACTACGCGGGCGAGCAGCGCGGCGTCCAGGTGCTCGAGCTCGGCGAGGGCGACGACACGATCATCTTTTGCTCGACGCATCTCGACTATCGCCCCGAGGACCACGAGCGGCTGGCGTCGGTCGAAAAAATCAACGCTGCGGTCGCCGCGTTCGGCGACAAGCCGATGCTCTTGGCCGGCGACCTGAACGCCTACCCCGAAAGCAAAGTGCTCGATGAGTTGGCCCACGACTGGAAGCGGGCCAACGCGGAGGCGCTGGCCACGTACCCCTCCGAGCGGCCAGAAAGGCAAATCGACTATGTCCTCGTGCGGCCGGCGGCGCGCTGGAAAACGGTAGAAGTTCGCGTGCTCGACGAACCGGTGGCCTCGGATCACCGCCCGCTACTGGTCGTGCTGGAGCGCGTGCCGTGAAGCTTCAAACCCGCCGCCCGAACTTGCGCAGCAAGAAAATCAGCACGACGGCGCCGAGCGTTGCTATGAGCAATTGGAAAACGAGTGCGACCGCCCAGCCGAGGAGGTGGAGAATGGCTCCGCCGACTACAGCGCCAATCACTCCGATAGCCATGTTGCCCCCAACTCCGTAGCCGCGTCCTTTGGTCAGGACCCCCGCTAGCCAGCCAGCGGCCAAACCGATCAAAGCCATCCAGAGGAATCTCACGCGTCACCGGGCCTTTAGCTTGCATCGCGGTTGGCCAGGCAGGCCGCCACGATGCGGATGTCGTCATAAGAGATCTCGCCGCCGAGCCGCTCGAAGATCGGCCGCAATGGCCCCGGGCCGGCGGCTTCGAGGGCGTCCTCGATGCGACGGGCCAACGCATCGTCGATCCACGGACTCGGGTCCATCACGCGCTCGTGGCGCAGGTACTCGTTGAGGTAGCTGTTCACCGTCGAGCGGGCGCGGCCCAACTTCTCCATCACTTCGTCGATCGACGCCCCGCGCCGGAAGAATGCGAAGGAAGCGATCGCCGACATCTTAGGCCCGGCCGCTCGTTCGTCGAGCCGTTCGCCGCCAAAAGGAGCGGAATTGGGGGCGCCAGCGTCCATCGCGACGGCGTTGGCCGTGCAGTAGGCCACGATCGTCTCGACAAACGCCGCGCCGTACTGGTCGCGCTTGTGCTCGCCCACGCCGCGCACGGCCAAAAACGCCGCGGGCGTACTCGGCCGCCGGCGGGCCATGTCGCGGAGCGCCGCGTCGCCGAATACCACGTACGGCGGTACGCCCTGCTCGGCTGCCAGCCCCGTGCGGAGTGCTCGCAGCGCGTCGAACAGCCCGCGATCGACGCCCTCCCAAGAATCGGCCGGCGACTCAGTCGCGCCGCCTTTTCCTCCGCGCTGCGCCGCGCGTTTTGGCGCCGGCTTCAACAGTTGCGGCGCTGCCTGGCCCTTCAACAAGCCGCGGCCGCTTTCGGTGATTCCGAGCACGTTGAACTCGCCGGTTTTCAGCATGAACCCTTGGCTGACGAGTTGTTCGATCCAATCGCGCACCACTCCCAACGGGTGATCGCCCAAGAGCGCGTAGGTGCTGAGCTTGTCGTGCCCGGCGTCAATGATCCGCTGCTCGGCCGAGCCAGCGAGCACCTTGGCGGTATAGTCGGCGCCGTACCGCTCTTGCAGGCGGGCGACGCACGACACGATTTTCTGGGCGAGCACCAGCGGCTCGTCCACGAGGTTGAGATCGCCCAGGCACACGTCGCAGGCGCCGCAGTTGGCCCGCTCCAGTTGCTGGCCGAAATGTTCGACGATCGAGCGGTGGCGGCACTTCACGCCGTCGCAGAATCGGGCCATCGCCTCCAGTGAGCGCACTGCCCCGGCGGCCGACGCTGCGTCGCCGTCTTCGATCATCCGCTTCCACAGCGTGAAGTCCTGCCCGCTGTACAAGAGAAGGCAATCGGCCTCGAGCCCGTCGCGGCCCGCGCGGCCGCTTTCCTGCACGTAGTGCTCCAGCGACTTGGGCATGCCCGAGTGGATGACGTACCGCACGTTTGACTTGTCGATGCCCATGCCGAAGGCGACCGTCGCCACTACCACGTCGGCCCGTTCCTGGAGAAAGGCGTCCTGGTTGCGATGCCGCTCCAAGTCCGTCATGCCGGCGTGATAGGGGACGGCGCGGTAGCCCAGCTCGACAAGCGCGGCGGCGGTTTTGTCGACTTCCTTGCGGCTGATGCAATATACGATGCCCGATTCGCCGCGGCGCTGCTCGATGAGCTGGCACACCTGGGCGAAGCGGTTGCTGGCTCGCCGCACTCGATACACCAGGTTGGGTCGGTCGAACGACCCCACGAGAATCTGCGGATCGACCAACCCAAGCTGCTCGACGATGTCGCGCTGCACGTGCTCGGTGGCCGTGGCCGTGTAGGCGTGCACCGCCACGCCGGGAAAGGCTTGCTTGAGCACCGCCAGCCCGCGGTATTCGGGGCGGAAGTCGTGCCCCCAGGCGCTGATGCAGTGGGCTTCGTCCACGGCGATGAGCGACAGCCGCTGCTGCTTTAGAAAGTCGAGCGTTGTGGGCGACAAAAGCCGCTCGGGCGCCGTGTAGAGCAGCTTCAGCTCGCCGCCGCGGACTTGCTCGGCCACTCGCCGCCGCTCGTCGGGGGCGAGCGTGCTGTTGATCGTGGCCGCCGGCACGCCGCACGCTCGCAGAGCGTCTACCTGATCCTTCATCAACGAGATGAGCGGCGACACGACTAGCGCCAGCCCCTCGCGGCACACGGCCGGCGCCTGGAAGCACAGGCTTTTGCCGCCACCCGTGGGGAGCACCACGAGCGAATCGCGGTCGGTCATCGCCGCGGCCATCGCCCGCGCCTGCAGCGGCAGAAACGAGTCGTAGCCCCAATAGCGGCGCATCGCCGCCAGGAGTTCGGCTTCGATCGGCGGCGGCGGCGAAAGCGGTGCGGCCATGATGCAGGGAATCTTAACGGGGAACCCGCGCGGGCACAAAGAAAAAATCTGTCGCCGCACTTCATCGGCAACTTACTTCTCACCCTCCTCGCAGGGACACGGCGTATTGGCGGCGCTCAGGGCGTCGGGGTGGCAGTAACAGCTGGCCACGGGCGTCACATCGGCCCGCGCCCAGGCCGCCGTCACTTGATCGGCCAGCGCGTCGGCCTCGGCCTGCTTGCCTTGCTTGGCTAGCGCCTGCTTGAGCCCCAAGAGCGACCAGGCGTTGTTCGGATGGCGCACCAGGTCCGCCCGGTAGGTTTCCTCAGCCTCGGCCGCTTTACCATCAGCCAACAACAGCGCCCCCAGCGCGTGGCGCACGGGTTGCATCCACCCGGGCGGCTCGTCGTAGGTTAGATTCTCTTCCAAGTGCACCGCTTCGCGCAGCAGGCTAAACGCTTCAGCGGCGCGGCCGTTGCGATAAGCCATTTCTCCTTGGGCCATTCTTCGCGAGACGCCAATTACGTCCGCGGCTGGGTTGTTGCCCATTTTCCACTCGTCGGTGAATCCCGCGGCCACCTCGTCCATCAGTTCGAGCTCGCGCTTCGCGTCGGCTGTTTGACCAAGGGCAGAGAAGGCGACCGACCGCGCGAAATGTCGCTCGGCGCGGCTCAGCAGGCGCCACGACTCGGCCTCCGGCTCGTCGAGAATCTCGCGCCACTTGCCGAACCGCAGCAGCACGTGCAACGAGGTCGTGGTAAATCCGTCCGCAATGGGCGCGTAAGCTTTCAAGAATTCCGCTGGAATCGTCGTCTCGATTTGTCGTGCGGCGTCGAGGGCCACCTGAAAGCGCCCCTCCATCATCGCCGCGTATGCAAGGAAGTGCAGGTTGTGCAGGAAGTAAACATTGTAGAATTCCGGCGGGGCGCGAGGGCAAAGTAAGCTTCGTCGACCTTGATGGCCCGCTCGTTCGTCGCGACGGCGTCGGCATAACGCCCCGTGCGGATGTAGATGTGCGCCGGCATGTGCACGAGGTGCCCCGAACCGGGGACTAATGTAGCCAATCGATCGGCGACCTCGACCCCCTTCTGTGGCCAGGGCGACGCCTCGATGGCGTGGATGTAGAAATGATTGGCGCCCGGGTGCATCGGCGACTTGGCGAGCGTGCGCTCGAGCACGGCGAGAATTTCCAGCGCCCGACCCTTGGGAACGCCATCGCTGGTCCACAGATCCCAGGGCTGCAAGTTCATCATCGATTCGGCGAATAGCGCGCTCACATCCGGGTCGTCGGGAAATTGATGCCACACGGCTTCCATGGCGGTCGCGTAATTCTTATCGAGCTGTGAGCGGTCTTCGGGAGCAGGCCAGGCGTAGCGCTGCGCGCACTGCGCGGACGAGCGCTTGCTCCACGGGCGACTCATCGTCGAGCGCCGCGACAGCCTTCGTTGCCGTGTCGTCCGCCAGGCGGCTTTGCTCTTCGCTCATCGCCGGGTTGTTGATGTGGAGTCCGTGCGCATACGCCGACCCCCACCACGCCATCGCGCACGAAGGGTCGAGTTGGGCGGCTTTTTCAAACGACCGAATCGCTTCGTCGTGATTGAACCCGTAGAGCAGCTGAATCCCCTGATCGAACCATCGCTGCGCTTCGGGCGACTTGACCGTGATCGGCCGCTCGTACGCGCTGAGCCCTGGATAAATCGCCGCCTTGCTTGCTGTGACGAGGCCCGGTTCAGCACTCCCAACCGCCGCCGGCGCCGCGCTGCCAGCCGGTTCCTTGGCCGCCAGGCCCGCCGCAGACGCCAAACAAATCCCCAGCGCCGCCAACCGCCAAACGCCAGGTCGCATCGCACTCAGCTCGAATTTGTGAGCCATGGTTACTAACCTCCGATAATTCGTGCTTCCACACTCACGGAAAGGTGGATTGTAGGGAAAATCGGGCCATTTCGCCGAGCGGTTCCTGGACCGACGGTCGAAATTCTCGGACAAATTGTCGCCCCAATCGACCCCAGCCGTCATAATAAAAGGCGACCTCGTTGGGCCGGAACTGAGTTCGCCGATGCGTCGCTTCTTTGCTGCCTGTCTCTTGCTCGCCGTGGGCGCGTTGCGCGCCTACGCAGCCCCGCCGGGGTTTGATCTGACCTACCAAATCGAAGGCGGCTTCGACGCCAACGAACTGCAGATTCTCAACGACGCGATCGTGCACGTCGAAGGCATGTGGGAGAACGTGCTGACGGGCTATCAGCCCGTCTTCGCGCCGGCGCCGGTGCTCATCCACGTCTGGCCGACCTCGGGGGGGCTGGCGTCCGCCCTTTACAACGGTCTCGTTGCACAGGGCGGGTTCACGTTCGCCACCGGCGGCGACATCTACGTCAACACGGGAGAAATCGAGAACTTCGCCAACTGGCAGGGCGACGAGCCCAATGGGCTCAACTTTATCGACGAGCTGTTGGCCCACGAAACCGGACACGTCCTTGGCATTGGTACTCTGTGGAACGCCAACGGCGTCTACATTCCCAACACGTATCACTACACCGGCCAGTACGGAGTGGCCGCTTACAAGGCGGAGTTCGATCCGACCGCCAACTGGATTCCCGTCGAGAACGCCGGCGGCCCCGGCACGCCCAACGCGCATTGGGATCAGAAAATGCGCAGCGGCGGAGAAGCCGGCGACCCGAGCAATCCGTGGATTCTCGATCCGCGCGTGGGGGTTACCGACTCGCTCGGGCGCGATCGGGCGCTGGAGCTGATGACCGGCGCGATCGACCCCGACTTCCTCGAGCCCTTCATCAGCCGGTTTACCGTCGAATCGATGCGCGACATGGGCTACACCGTCGCGGCGTTCGAGGATTTCAACAGCGACGGCGTCGTCAACCAGGCCGACCTGGCGATCCTCAACGCCCACATGGGAGAGACCGGCCTCCAGATCGACAGCATTCGCTACGGCGACGCCGATCGCAACCGCGTGATCGATATGCATGACTTTCAACTTTGGCAGGCCGCGGCCGTGCCGGAACCAGCCGGCGCGGCGATTGCGCTGCTGGCGGCGCTGGCCGTTCGCCTCGGGCAGGAAGCTCGCCGCACCAAGGGCGCGTGATGCGAGGGGCATTTCTGCAATTGGCGGCCGCGCTCGTGGCGGCGTCGTTGGCGCCCTCGTCCTGGGCGGCGTTCGAACTGACCTATCAGATCCGAAACGCCGCCGGCCAATTCAACGCCAATCACCTCCAGATTCTCAACGAGGCGCTGGGCCACGCCGAACGGGCGTGGGAAACGGTCCTCACCGGCTACGCGCTTCCCGCGGACCTTCCGCCGCTGGTGGTGAATATCTGGCCGATCAACTCCGGGTTGGCGGCCGGCTCGTACAACTCGCTCACCACGCAAGGCGGCCACACGTTCGCCGCCGGCGGCGACATCTACGTCAACCCCGATCAAATCGACGCCTTCGCAAATTGGCAAGGCCCCGGCGCCAACGGCCTGAACTATATCGATGAAGTGTTGGCCCACGAGACGGGGCACGTGTTGGGCGTCGGCACGCTGTGGACGGCCAACGGCGTCTATGCGCCCGGGTCGTTCCAATACACGGGCGCCTTCGGGCTCGCCGCTTACCGCGCCGAGTTCGACCCCGCGGCCGCCTTCGTGCCTGTGGAGAGCGCCGGCGACGACGGCACGATGGGGTCGCATTGGAACCAACGCATGCGCTCCAGCGTCCAGGAAGGCACGCCACCGCCCGCGGATCCTTACCTGCTTGACCCTCGCGTAGGGATCGTCGACCCGTTCGGCCGCGACATGGGCCTGGAGCTGATGACCGGCGCCATCGACGCCGACTATGGCGAGCCGTTCATGAGCCGGCTCACCGTCGAGTCGATGCGCGACCTCGGCTACACGACGGCCAGATTCGAGGACGCCGACGGCGATGGCGACGTGGATGGCGCCGATCGAGCCAAGTGGAGCGCCAACTTCGGCGCCACTGGTCTGGCGATCGACAGCTTTGCCTTCGGCGACGCCGACCGCGACCGCGGCGTGTATCGGCGCGATTTCTTGCTGTGGCAAACCGCTGCCGGCAATGGCGCACTGCTGGCCGCGGCCGTCCCGGAACCGACCGCCCTGGCCCTGGCGGCGCTGGCGGCGTTCTCGCTGTGTCGTCGCCGGCGGCAAACTACGAACAGAGTGATTAACTCTGGCGACGAGTGACGCGGCTGCGGGCGCTATTGCGGTATTGCTGGCTTCGTAGGGGTCCCATCTTTTTATTGCATTAGTCCCCGATTTTGCCCTGCGGCGGCAGGTCGGGAACTCGGCGAATTCAGTGTGGCGCGGCGAGCGGCCGGTCGCGAAAGTCGGCGAGATTTGATTTTCTTGGCTCGGGATTGCGCGGCGCAAAAGCTCGAGGCGGGGAGGTGAACCGCCAAGAACGCCAAGAGTGCCACGGGGGACGGGGAAAGGAAGAGTTCGTCCGCAGATGGACACTGATGGACGCAGATGGCGATGGGGCCTGGTTTTCATGTTTGGCTTCAAATCTGCGATCATCGGCGTCATCTGTCGACAAAAGGCTGTGAACGACGGCGGGGACGCCGTTTCTAATTCCAAGCCCAGGGCCTGAAGGTACGTCCGTACACTATCACAAACGCTGGCCCATTTTCAACAAGTATTTTCGGCGAATTGTTTCTCGCCGAAGCGCAGTGGGGGACCCTGGACACTTTAGCCTTGAAGGTCGATATCGCCGTCGGCCCTGTTACGGCGTGAGTCCTTCTGAATGTAGTCTTCTCGCTCCGCGAGAAGTTTGCCTCTCGCGGAGCGAGAGGTGCAATTTTGGCCAAAAGAAAGACTTTGGCTATATCTCGATCGCCACCGTCGACGGAAACACGTTTTACGTTTGGCGCCAACGACGCGGTGGGCAAGGTGACCAAGAATGGCGGATTTCTTGCCAGCTTGTTCCCAGCGAGCTTCGCGTACGTGGAAACGGATCTACGCGGCAACCTTTATTATGCCGGGGGCGCCGCTGGCCGGTTTAATTCCAGCGGTGTCATTGAACAAGCATTTCAGTTGCAAAGCGGCGTGACTGCCGTGGGAATTGACGCCGACCGCCACGGTAACGCATATGTAAGGGTACAAGATAACAACGGTCCCATGTCGGGACTGTACAAGTTTGACTCGGCAGGAAACTTTCTTGGCTTCACCCAAGGAACGGCGTTCCAAGGAGACGTCGCCATCGATGAGGCCGGCGAAGTGCTCTACGTCGCAGAGCAAGTAGACGCGAGCATCGGACATCAAGGCGTATGACATATCTGGATCGCTCCCAGTGTTTCTCAGAGCTGTTCCCACGCCGGGCGATGCGGGGGGCATTTACTTTGACTCCACGTCGCGCCACCTGTTCATGACTCAAGGTACAGGCATTAGAGCGTGGGAATTAGAGACGGACGGCACGATCATTCGTCGGTACAGGGTTAACGCCGACAGCGGCGGCTCAGTATTTCATTTCGACATCGTCGCGGTTGGCGTGCCGGAACCGTGCGCGGCGCTGCTCGGATTAATCGCATTGGCGGGATTGCTGCAGTTAGCGGACAGTATTGGCTATGGCTGTGGATGGAGAGATCGCCAGGTAGCCCTGTCGGGCCGTCGCTAAACTCAGATGACCGGCGCCCGCGGTTCTTCAGCCCGCCGGCCGAGGTTGCCGTAGCGGTGGTAGATGTGGCTAAGGCTTTGCTCGCGGAAGTACCACAAGAGCTCGATGCGACCGTGGGCGATCGGCGGGGCGTCGGCGATGTAGACGAAGGACTCGTGCGCCGCGCGGCGGATGAGCTCGGGGACGCGGTCGGGCGCGGCGTAGCGGATGCGGCCAATGGGTGGCACGCCCTGAGTCTGCGAAGGGCGTGGTGCGTAAGAGAGCGTCTCGGACCACGCCCTTCGAGGACTCAGGGCGTGCCACCCTATCGCGTCGGCGAGCTGGGCGTCGGATTCTTCGAGGAACTCTATGGCGCCGGCCCAACTGTCGGTCAGGTCATCGAGCAGTTGCACCACGTCACCGACGCTCTCGGGCAAGTCTGGGGGCGAGCTGATTACCATGCGGCAACCGGCCGTGCGGGCGGCGGCGACGCGCGCCAGGACGTCGAACGCCGAGTCGTCGGCGTGAATGCGGATGCGCAGGTCGGCGACGGGCAGGTAGCGGCGGTAGTTGTCTTCGCCGATGAGGCGGAAGTGGTCATGCGGGGATTCAAATTCGTCGAGACACCAGTGCAGGTAGCTTTCCAGCGCTCTGCGAATCATGACGTTGTCCGCAGGCCGAAGGGCGCCGCCGACGGTGGCCAGGCTGTCGCGGAGGGCGTGAAGATGTTGCCGGCGTTGGGCGAAGGATTCTCGCGGCAAGTTGAGCGACGGCGATGGGAACGCGAAGTCGTCGCTGCTGCTGGGAGTAGCGCTGACCGGGGTCGGGGAAGAGGAATTCGCCGGGGTCGGGGACGACGTGTTTACCGGGGTCGGGGACGACCCGGCTCGCTGTTGGGTTAAGTCGGCGAACTGCATGAGGGGCGCGACGTAATTCGGGCCGCCGGCTTTGATGCCGGGGCCGAAGGCGCTTTTTCCCATGCCGCCGAAGGGTTGCCGCAGCACGATGGCGCCCGTCGTCGGCCGGTTGATGTACAAGTTGCCGGCCCGCACGCCCTCCTGCCACAGGCGGTGCTCGCGGTCGTCGAGACTTTCGAGTCCCGAGGTGAGTCCGTAACCCGTCGCATTCACCAGGTCGATCGCCTCGTGGAGATCGCGCGCGGGCATGACGCCCAGCACGGGTCCGAACAATTCGGTGCAGTGCGTGAACTCCCGCGGCTGGACGCCCCACTTGACGCCGGGGCTTACCAGGTGTGGATTGTCGTCGACGTGCAGCTGCGGCCTGACGGCCCACGATTCGCCGGGCTCAAGCTCCTTCAACCCGCGCTCCAGCGCCCCGCTGGGCGGGCGAATGAGCGGGCCGACCTTGGTGGACAGCCGCCACGCCGAACCGACTGACAGGCTCTCAACCGCGTCGACGAGCGTCTCGCGAAAACGAGCGTCGTGGTACACCTCCTCTTCGAGAATCGCCAGCGATGTCGCCGAGCACTTCTGCCCGCTGTGGGTGAAGGCGCAGTGCAGCACATTTTTGATCGCCTGGTCGCGGTCCGAGAGCGCGGTAACAATGGTGGCGTTTTTGCCGCCGGTTTCGGCCAGCAGCCGCAGCGTGGGCTTGCGGGCGAGCATGTCGAGGGCCGTGGCCGTGCCGCCGGTCAGGATCACGGCGTCGACCGCGTCGTGACTCACGAGCTGCTGCCCGACCGTGGCGCCGCTGCACGGGGCGAACTGCAGCGCGGTTCGCGGCACGCCGGCCCGCCAGAAGCATTGGCACAGCAGCTACGCGATGAGCACCGTGTCGGACGCCGGCTTGAGGATCACCGTGTTGCCCGCGGCGAGCGCCGCCGCCACGCCGCCGCAAGGAATCGCCAACGGAAAATTCCACGGCGAAACCACCACGACCACGCCGCGAGCCTCGGCCGTCAGGCCGGGGAGTCCATGAAACTGCTCGGCGCTTTCCGCATAGAACCGGCAAAAATCAATCGCCTCGGAAACTTCCGGATCGCCCTCGGTGAGCATCTTCCCGCCCTCGGCCAGCATGGCGCCCAGCAAATCGCCGCGCGCGCGGGCGAGCTCGTCGGCTACGCGAAACAGCGTCTCCGTCCGCTCGCGCGGCGTGCGACGCCGCCAGCCGTCGGGGTCCGTAGCGGCGCACGTCACCGCGCGGTCGACGTCGTCGACTGTGGCCTGCCGGTAGCGGGCGACCACCGTCCGCGGCCGCGACGGGTCCTGCCGAGTCGCGCACGTCGCGGCCGTCGAAGATTTCCTCGCCGGCGATCACGAGCGGCACGTCGGCGGCGCTGCGCGCCGTAGCGCGGTTGCCAATGCTCGATGATTTTCGTTGGCCCAGGCGCTGTTCTGAGGCAGCGACCAGTCGGTGTCGGGTTCGTTGTGGAAAAGGCTGGAGGCTGGAGCCTGGAGGCTGGAGGAAGTCGCGGGGGTCGGGGACGACGGGTCTGCCGGGGTCGGGGACGACCCGGCTCGCTTGGCGTCTTCGCTTCGATCCTGCGTCCTGCGCGGCGCTGCGCTCAGCGACTCGATTCGCGCGAAACTCTCGACAAACCCTTGCTCCAACCGCCGCCACACGGGGCCGTCGACTTCGAGGTTGAATGCGTGCCGCAGAAAATTGTCGTGCCCGGTGTTTTCATCCAGCCGGCGCACCAAATAGCCGATGGCATTGATGAAATCCTCCTGCCGGCATGCCGGGGCGTAGAGCAGCATGTTGCCGGCCAGCTCGACCAGCGCCCGCCGCTGGTGGTTCGCCATGCCTTCGAGCATTTCGAATTGCACGCGATCGAACTGCCCCGAGCCCACAGCCAGCACCAAACCGTAGGCAAGCGTAAAGAGATTGTGCGATGCAACGCCGAGCCGCACCGCGGCCAGATTCTCCGGCTGCATGCCCAACTTCAGCATGCGGTGGTAGTTGGCGTCGGTGTCGAGCTTTTCGGCAAACGTCGCCAGCGGCCAGCCGCGCAAGGAAGCCTCGACGCGCTCCATTTCCATGTTGGCGCCCTTGACGATGCGGATCGTCACCGGGGCGCCGCCGGCCGCCACGCGCCGCCGCGCCCACGCGGTGATGCGCTCTTGCGTGGCGAACGAATCGGGAATGTACGCCTGCAGCGCGATCCCGGCTTGCACCTGGTCCAGTCCCGGCCGGTCGAGCGCCGAGATGAAGGCGTCGGCGGTGATTTCCTTGTCGCGGTACTCCTCCATGTCGAGGTACACGAACTTGGGGACGATGGCGCCGTCGGCAGCCCCTGTCACTCCGAGGTCCGCCGAGGAGTCCGCGCGGACTCCTCGGCGGACCTCGGAGTGACTTGTTCCGCGGCGGAATCGGGCCTTGGCCGCGGCGCGGTAAAGCAGTTCCAGGCGATCGCCAGCACTTCGATCGTGTGCTCGCGCCAGCGGCGAGATCTGGGAGTAGATGGTGGAGATCTTCACCGAGATGACCTCGATCTCGGGCCGCTGAAGCGCCGCGAGGTAGGCCTCCAACCGGCGCTCGGCCTCTGCCTCGCCCAGCAGCGCCTCGCCCAGATAGTTGACGTTCATCCGCACGCCTTCGCAGCTGCGCTCCGCCAGGTGCTGGTCCAGCAACTCCGGCTCGGCGGGCAGCACGACGTTGGCCGTTTCGTGTTGCATCTTCTCCTTGACCAGCGGCATGGCCACGCCCGGCAGGTAGGCGCCGAACGACTGGAAGCCGCGGAGCAGCGTGCGGTCCAGCGCACTGAAGAACCGCGGCACGCCCTGCACGTCGAGAATGTGCACAAGCTGGTCGGCTGCCCGGTGCGGACGGCGGGCGCGGAACGCCTGATCGGTGATCTCGACCAGCGTGGCCTTGTCGCTGGGCGACTGGATCATGCGGTCGAGTTCGGCCTGCTGGCGGCGCTCGGCAGGAGTTTGCAGGTCGCGGGCCCGCTCTTGAAGCCGCCGAGCGAGTTGAATCGCCTGCTGGACCTCGGCGGGGAGCGGCGACTTCTCGTTCAGGCGAAAGTCGGCGAGCAACGATTGATGCGATTGCGGGATGCGCCATGAAATCTCCGCACAGAGTTTCCCACAAAGGCGGTGCGAGGTAATTGTACGCGGCCGCGTGGCGATACTTAGCCCCCGGTCAGTGACCGGGGGCTAAATGGGCGGTTGGCGTTCAATTCCGGGCGGCGCTGCGCTCGGTGAGATACGGGAGGATGTCGCGAATCGAGATGACGCCGACCAGCTTGCCGTCGTCGTCGAGAATCGGCACGTGGCGGAAGCCGCCGACGTTCATGCGGTGCAGGGCGTAGGCGATTTTGTCGCGGGCCTTGAGCGTCGCCGGGTTGACGGTCATCACCTCGCTGATCGGCCGGTCGGCCATTTTCACGGCGTCGACGTTGAGTCGCAACAGGGCGTCGCGCTCGCTGAAGATGCCGAGCAGCCGGCCGCCCTCGACGACGACCACGCAGCCCACGCCGCGGGCCATCATCAGCTTCAGCGTCTCGCCCACCGTCGTGTCGGGGCCGACCGAAATCGGCTTGCGCGGATGCAAAATCTCGATGCGATCCTTGAGCAGGCCGCGCTCGACCGCGGTGGCCGGCTCGCGCACGCCGACATCAGTGAGCGAATGCTGGCACTCGTCGCACAGGTCGGCGCCTTCGGTGTTCTCGGCGCCGCAGAAGGGACAGGTGATCATGCGAGGAAGTCGCCAGTTATGAGTTACGAGTGACGAGAGGCCAGTTGACAGGCCGCTCATTCCCCTTTCGGAACTCGCGACTCGCAACCCGCTACTCGTAGCTAATTCACCATCCAGGTGTCGCCGGAATTGAACAACGCCTCGAGGTCGCCCTTGCCGCGCTTGGCGGTGGCTTCCTCGATTTGCTCGTTGATCATCACATCGTACCGCGGCGCGTTGACCGCCGCGGAAGACGCCGATCGGCTCGGGGAATCCGTCTTCGTACCGCATGCGGCTCAAGCAGGTAGGCCAGGCTCGGCTCCGGCGCCTTTTCGTCGTGGAACAACAGGTCGTCCTCGCTGATGCCCTTGCCCAGCTCGACCACCTCGGGCTCCATGCCGTTGCAGGCGGATGCCCTTGTCGCGGTTCTTGCCGAAGATCAGCGGCTTGCCGTGCTCCAGCTCGAGCGTGGTGTCGGCCTTGGTGTCGCGGTCCTTGGCGTATTCCCAGGCGCCGTCGTTGAACACGTTGCAGTTCTGGTACACCTCGACGAACGCCGTGCCCTTGTGCTCGGCGGCCCGCTTGAGCACCTCGCCCAGGTGCTTGATGTTGGTGTCGATGCTGCGGGCGACGAACGTGGCCTCGCAGCCGATGGCCATCGACAGCGGGTGCAGCGGATTGTCGATGGCGCCCATCGGCGTGCTCTTGGTCTTCTTGCCCAGCGGCGAGGTGGGCGAATACTGGCCCTTGGTCAGGCCGTAGATGCGGTTGTTGAACAGCACGATGTTGATGTCCATGTTGCGGCGGATGGCAGTGCATCAGGTGATTGCCGCCGATCGACAGGCCGTCGCCGTCGCCGGTGATGACCCACACCTGGCAGGTCGGGCCGGCAGCACTTCAGGCCCGTGGCCACGGCCGGCGCCCGGCCGTGGATCGAGTGCATGCCGTAGGTGTTCATGTAGTACGGAAACCGGCTGGAGCAGCCGATGCCGCGAGATGAACACGATCTTCTCGCGCGGAATGCCCAGGGTGGGCAGCACCTTCTTCATCTGAGCGAGGATCGAATAATCGCCGCAGCCCGGGCACCAGCGCACATCCTGATCGCTGGCAAAATCGGTGGGCTTCAAAACAGGCAACGGAGTTTCAATGCTCATGGCAGTGGTACGGTCTTTTGTTTTTATCGGAGCTCTCGCAAAGGCGTAAGGCACAAAGGAAGAACGCAAAGAAGAAAGGATGAAAGCGTTCTGGTCTTTCTCTTCCTTTGCGTTGGCTTTGCGTCTTGCCTTTGCGAGAGACTCTCAACGAACCATCAATGACAGGACAATTATTTCAACAGACTTTCAATCTTGTCCACAATCTCCGCCACGCTAAACGGCTTGCCCTGGACCTTGTTCAGGCCCATCGGCGTCGATCAGGTAGTTGGCGCGGATCAACAGCCGCAGCTGGCCGAGATTCAGCTCGGGGATCAGCACCTGTCTTGTATCGCTTCATGATGTCGCCCAGGTCCTTGGGCAACGGATTGAGGTACCGCAGGTGGCAGTGCGCCACTTTGCGGCCCATCGACTGCACCTTGTGCACCGCGGTGGCGCAGGCGCCGTAGGTGCCGCCCCAACTCAAGACGAGCAGGTCGCCGGTCTCTGGGCCCGTCGATTTCCTGCGGCGGGATGTCGTCGGCCACGATCGCCACCTTCTTGGCGCGGGTTTGGACCATGTGCTCATGGTTATCGGGATCGTAGTTCACGTTGCCCGTGACGTCCTGCTTCTCCAGGCCGCCGATGCGGTGCATCAGGCCCGGCGTGCCGGGCATGGCCCAGGGCCGGGCGAGGTTCTCGTCGCGGGCGTAGGGCATGAACGCTCGGCGTCGCCGTTCTCATGCGCCCGGGGGGTGCTTGACGTCGATCCCCTTGAGGTCGCTGATCGTCGGGAATCCGCCACGGCTCGGAGCCGTTGGCAATGTAGCCGTCGGTGAGCAGCATCACCGGCGTCATGTAGTCGCACGGCGATCCGCCAGGCTTCCTGCGCCACGTCGAAGCAGTCGGCCGGGCTGCTGGCGGCGATGACCGGCATCGGGCACTCGCCGTTGCGGCCGAACATGGCCTGCAGCAGGTCGGCCTGTTCGGTCTTGGTCGGCAGGCCCGTGCGAGGGCCCGCCGCGCTGCACGTTGATGATGATCATCGGCAGCTCGGTCATCACGGCCAGGCCCATGCCTTCGCCCTTCAGCGCGATGCCCGGTCCGCTGGAGGCGGTGACGGCCATCTCCCCGGCGAACGCAGCGCCGATGGTGGAGGTCACGGCCGCGATTTCGTCTTCGGCTTGAAACGTCAGCACGTCGAAGTTCTTGCATCGAGGCCAGAGTCGTGCGAGAATGTCGCTGGCGGGCGTGATCGGATAGGCCCCCAAAAACAGCCGCTTCTTGGTGAGCTGCGCCGCGGCCACCAGGCCCTAGGCCAGGGCGGTGTTGCCCATGATGTTTTGTACGTGCCGGGCGTCAGATGGGCCGGCGGCACCTGATACTGCATGGCGATGCCTTCGACGGTCTCGCCGTAGTGGTAGCCGGCCTTGAGCGTCGCCGAGTCGGCGTCGGCAATCTCCGGCTTCTTGCCGAACTTCTGTTCGATGAACCGCAGCGTCGGGTCGAGCGGCCGGTCGTAGAGCCAGAACACCAGCCCCATGGCGAAGAAGTTGCGGCAGAGGTCCGCTTCCTTCTGCGACAGGCCGAAGGGCTCGACCGCCAGCCGAGTGAGCTTGGTCATCTCCACGGTGTGGAGTCGGTAGCTCTTATCGAGGCTGCCGTCTTCGAGCGGGTTGGTTTTGTAGCCGGCCTGCTCCAGGCCCTTCTTGTCGAAGGCGTCCTTGTTCACGATCAGCGTACCGCCGTCGCGGAGGTCGCTAAGGTTGGTCACCAGGGCGGCGGGATTCATCGCCACCAGGGCGTCGACGGTGTCGCCGGGCGTGTAGATGTCGGTGCTGGAGAAGTGAATCTGGAAGCCGCAGACGCCGGCTTTGGTGCCGCGCAGGGCGCGAATCTCGGCGGGGAAGTCGGGGAAGGTCGCGATGTCGTTGCCGACCAGGGCCGAGGTATTGGTGAACTGGGCGCCGGCCAACTGCATGCCGTCGCCAGAGTCGCCGCAAAACCGTACGGTGGCTTCTTCAATCGTGGAGACGGGCTTCGGTGGAGCAATCGTAGCCATTGTGGGCGTGTAGTCCTCGTTGCGTTCAAGCAAAGTGTGATGCGTTTTTGGTGTGCCGCGGACGCCGCTGAAAGCCCACTTGCAAGTGTTGCTTTCCTCAGGGGCTCGGCGCCTACCATTTCCTACGGCGATTGGCGGGCAAAGGTCGCCGCAAACCTCAAATACATCCCAAACCGCCTCCCCGCAAGGCAAGTTTGGCCTCCGCGCCCACCAGCCGCCGCGGCGGCGAAATTCATCGCGTCATAGGCGTCAGGCGCCGTCGCGAGAGCTGGGCTTCATGTCCGGCTCCGGCGGCAGCGTGTAGATGGTGTCTGGAAAATGTTCGACCAGGTAATGCACAATGCCGCGCACCGCCACGACCCCTTGCGGCACGCCCGCGTCGTCGACGACCGGCAGGTGGCGATATCCGCCCTCGCTCATGCACTCAATCGCCTGCCCCACCGACTCCTTGGCCTGCAGCACGGCGGGCCGCTTCGTCATGACGTCGCGGATGCTCACGTTCGGCGAGTCGCCGTCGGCCATCCACTTCAGCGCGTCGCGCTCGGTGAAGATGCCTTCGATGCCGGCGTCGCCGCACACCAGCACGCAGCTGCCGCGCTCGGCGCGCATCAGTAGCATCACATCGCCCACCGTCGCGTCGCCGGACACCGCCAGCGGCTGGTCCGGAAAGGCTTGAGTGACTGGGTCGGTGCTGAGGCTTAGGAAGCTCACGGCCTGGAGCAAGGCGCTAGGCTGCCGGCCCTAGGCGGTAGGGCAAGACGCAGGTGCGGCGAGTGCGAGGGGTCCACTGTTTCCAACAAGATAGCCACATGCGGCGACGGGCCGGCACGCGGTGGTAGGAAGCGTCTAACTCAAAATTTAACATCTGCGCGGGCCCGGTTGAACCGCAAATCGCGTCGTTTTTTCTCGCAAATCCGCGGCGGCGGCCCTGCTCGCGCACTGCTAGCCGGAGGCACACCTGCCTCCGGGATTCCCGGACCGCGTGGCGGTCCGGCTAGCAAAGCCGTGCCTTTGGCTCTCCGTGATCACTCCGCTGGCCTCTGCTCTGGGGTCCCCAGCTTCTTTTGCTGCTCTAGGTAAAACTGCTCCAATTTGATCCCCCCGCGCTGCTCCTCTTCCACCAGTTTCAGCCGGGATTCGAGCTGTTCCACCCGTCGGGCGAGGCTCGGCAACAGCCGCTGCTCGGGGGCCTCAGGGCGTGGTTTGGGGGCCTCCGGATAGCCCAATTGTCGGTGCAAGGCCGCGAACAGCAGCAGCGAATCCTTGCCCCGATTGGCCCACGCGATGCGCCCCTCCTGCCGGCCGAACAGCGGCCCAAAGCCCTCGGCTGTCGCCGCCGCGATCAGCTCGTCGGCTTGCCCGCTGTCGCCCGCCTCGGCGGCCTTCCGCTCGTGGTAGAAGTCGCTCCGCACGAACAACAGGTCGGCCAGGTCGACGATGCCAATTTGCCGCCGCACGGTGAGGATCCAATTCCGCCACGCCTCGTCGTAGGCTGGGTCCGCGGCGACCGCGTCGAGCCCCGCGTCGTACCCTAGACGGTTGCGGCTCAGTACTTCCAACTGAAACAGGAACAGCCCTTGTCGCGTGGCGCCCTCCGAGCGGTAGCGGGCCTCCAGCGCCAGGACTTCCAAGCCCACGCGCAGATCGAACCGCCGCTCGTCGTTCTCAGCCTCGCCGATCACGAAGCACTGGAACGGCGTGAAGTAATGCGTCAGCCGCTCCATGGCCGTCGCGAGCGACCCCAAGTGCCGCAGCTCGGCCGCCATGAAGTCGACGGCCATCGGCAGCTTGGTCGTCGAGAGAATTTCCTCGCGGATGGTCGCCAAGACTTCCTGCGCCGGCATGTTCTCGCGCAGCCGCTCGCCCAGCACCGTGAACAGGTGCATTTGCTCGACGTACTCTTCCCGCGGCAGCGGCGAGATTTCAGAGCCTGGCGAGTCGGTCGCAATCTCATCCGTCCGCGAGCCGGGTCGTCTCGACCCCGGCGCGTCGTTCCGCGGCGCGCTTTCCCCCGGGGCGCTGCCTCATTGCTGCGCCGCCGGCTTGAGATACTTGTCGAAAAACGAAATCGACCGGTTGATCGCCTCCAGATTCATGCACGCCATGATATGCCCCGCGTGCGGCACCACGTACAGCTCCGTCGGCACCCCCGCCGCCGTCAGGGCGGCTTCCATCCGCTCGGCGCTGATCCGCGGCACGATGTCGTCGCTCTCGCCGTGGAACAAGAAGGTGGGGGGATCGTCGGCCGTGACAAACGCCGCCGGCGACGCCAGTCGGTACTGTTCCGGCACATGCCCCGGCGTATCGCCCAGCCAGAACGACAGCCCGTCGACGTCGGCCGGGATCGGCCGGAAGTCGCACGGCGCCCCGCCGGCCGCGACCGCCTGCAGCCGCGTGCTCGGCAGCTTCGCCGGGTCGGCGACGCCTTCCAGCCCGTCGCGTGCGTCGGTCGTACCCAAGAGCGTCACCAACTGCGCCCCGGCCGAGTAGCCAAATCCGCCGACATGCTCAGGATCGATCTTCCACTTCGCCGCCTCGGTGCGCATCCAGCGGACGGCCGCTTTGCAATCTTCGATCTGAGCGGGGAACTTGTACTGGGGCGCCAGCCGATAGCTGATCGCCACGGCCGTGTACCCGTGATCGGCAAGCATGTGGGCCACGCCGGCCAACTGCGCCCGCGTGCCCATCTTCCACGCCCCGCCATGCACCACCAGCACGCCGGGGTATGTTCCCGCGCTCTTGGGCATATACACGTCGGCCTTCAGCGGGCCGGAGTCGCGCTCGACGTAGTCCTGGCCATAAACGACGTCGATCTCGCCGGCCCTTGTCGCCGCAGGCCACGCCAGCGCAATCGCTGAGACAAACGCCGTCATCAAGTATCGATTCACAACCCAGCTCCTCAAACCAAGTAGAGACCCTGCCCGTCGCCCTCTATAATATCCCGAGACCATCCCCCGCGCAGCAATGCCAGTCCCGACGCCCCGGGCGCCTCATGACCACCCCCTTCTCGACCATTGACGAAGCCGTCGACGCCATCCGCCGCGGGCGGGTCATCGTAGTCGTCGACGCCGAGGACCGCGAAAACGAAGGCGACTTCGTGGCGGCGGCCGAGAAGGTCACCCCCGAAACGATCAACTTCATGATCACCCACGGCCGGGGGCAGCTCTGCATGCCCATCCTGCCGGATGTGAGCCAGCGGCTGGAGCTGTCCCCGATGGTCGAGGACAACACCGCTCCGCTGGGCACGAACTATACGGTGCCCGTCGACCACCGTTCGTGCCGCACGGGCATCACCGCTGCCGAGCGGTCGCGCACCATCCAGGCCATCTGCGACCCCACGAGCAAGCCGCTCGATTTCACCCGCCCCGGGCACCTATTCCCGCTGGTGGCCAAGGAGGGCGGCGTGCTCCGGCGCGCCGGCCACACCGAAGCAGCCGTCGACCTGGCTCGCATGGCCAACCTCACCCCCGCGGGCGCCCTGTGCGAAATCCTCGACGAGCACGGCGACCGCGCCAGCCGCCCGCGCCTGCTGAAGCTCGCGCCGCGAATTCGACCTGCCGATCATCTCCATCGAGCAACTGATCTCCTATCGCCGCCAGCGCGAGAAGCTGGTGTACCGCAAGGCCGAGGCCCATCTGCCCACGCGCTACGGCAACGGTCGCATCATCGCCTACGGCGTGAAGTACGAAACGCAGGAGCCGCTGGTCTACGTCATGGGCGACCCCGCCAGCGCCGCGGCCCCGCTGGTGCGGCTGCATTCGTCGTGCTTCACCGGCGACCTGCTCGAATCGCTCCGCTGCGACTGCGGCGATCAGCTCCACATGGCCCTGGACATGATCGGCCGCGAGGGCGTCGGCGTGCTGGTCTACCTGCCGCAGGAAGGCCGCGGCATCGGGCTGGTCGAGAAGATCAAGGCCTACGCGCTGCAGGATCAAGGGCTCGACACGGTCGAGGCCAACCTGGCCCTGGGCTACATGGCCGACCCGCGCGACTACGGCGTCGGCATCCAGCTGCTCAAGGACCTGGGCTTGCGCAAGGTGCGGCTGCTTGACCAACAATCCCAAGAAGACCGACGCCTTCATCTACGGCGGCTTCGACCTGGAAGTGGTCGACCAGGTGCCCATCGTCCCGCCGATCACCGAGCACAACGCCGCGTATCTGGCCACCAAGCGCGAAAAGCTGGGGCACCGCTTGCCCTAGCGCCGCGGCCGGGCTCGGGGACGAGCCGGCTCGCTGACATGTCTGTGTTACAATCCCCAGCGAGCCGGGTCGTCTCGACCCCGGCGCCGATCTATTCGCTTCTTTCTCATCAATATGGCCGGCAACACCGATGCATCCTCCGCGCCAACTCCTCATCCCGCCCTCACCACGTGGCACATCACCTGGGGCACATACGGCACGCGACTTCACGGCGGCGTCCGCAAGCAACCGTCGACAAACAACATAATCGACGCGGTGAAGATTTTGTCAGAACCGACGCCCAGCGCAAACGGGCCGCATTGAGAGCATGAACTTTCCTCCGCGCTTCCTGACGACTGACCAATGCGTGTTCATCGAAGAAGAACTTCCCGGCATCTGCCATCGCGGCGGCTGGGATTTCGGGTTTGTTCCGCCGCCGAGGACCATGTGCATCTGTTGTGCGATATCGTTCCTGCGATCCACGGCGAAAAGGTACGCCGACTTGCTAAGCGCTGGTTGGGTGAGTTACTGAGCGCCAATTGGCCACTGCCGAAGGGCGCTACGTGGTGGGCCGAGGAGGGATCTAACATCGCTATCCATGATGACGATTATTTGAACAACGCGTTTGGTTACATATTTCGGCAGCGCACGACGCCGTTGAGGTGACGCGCGCCGGGGCCGAGACGGCCCGGCTCGCCCCCACCCGTTCGAAGTGAGCCGGGTCGTCTCGACCCCGGCGCGCCCCTGGTTCAATGCTCCATCACTTCCACGTCAACCTCTACGCTCTTCCCGAAGGCCTCACTCAAGGCCCTGCCGTTACGCTTCGCGGCCTGAGCCTGCCGACGCTCCGCCGCCGCGACGGTCAACCGCCCACATTCGCCGCCTTTTTCCCTCTCGACTTCGAGCGGGCCCTCGAGGCTCTCATTCAGCTGCCGCGGCTCGATGCCGAGCTCGATGGTTTCTTCGTCGTTGCGGGCGACTACGGCGCCACGCGCTGGCAGGTCGACGGCCACCTGTTCGACTTCGACGGCCGCTCTGCACCGCGTCGAACTCCACGGCGCCTGCCCGCCGGAAATGTTCAACGCCCTGCTGGGCTGCTTCGGCTGGCCGCAAACGCCGTTGGCGTTCGAGCTGGTGATGGAAGGCGTCGCCCTCGACGAACCCAACTTCCGCCAATGGGCGAGCCGGGTCGTCCCCGACCCCGGCGCCTGACGGCTCGCCCCGACCCCGGCGCCTGACGCTCACCGTTTTTCCCAATCGACCCCGTTCATTTTCGCCAGCGCCAGCATCAACGCGTGAGTGCCCGAGCGACCATATCCTTCTGCCGCGGCCGTCTCGTACAGCCGCTGGGCCAGCTCGACTCCCGGGAGCTTCAACTCCATCCGCCGAGCTTCCTCCAGGATGATCCCCATGTCCTTGAGAAAGTGCTCGATGAAAAACCCCGGCGCAAAATCGCCGCGAATGATCCGCGGACCGAGATTCGACAGCGACCAGCTTCCCGCCGCTCCCGAGGCAACCGATTCGAGCACGGTCTCCAGATCGAGTCCCGCGCGGTAGGCGTAGAGCAGCGCCTCGCACACCCCCACCATGTTGCCGCCAATCAAGGTCTGATTTGCCATCTTGGCGTGCTGCCCGGCGCCGGGGCCGCCCTGGCGCACCCATTTCGACCCCATGGCCTTCCAACAGGGCTCGAGCGCCTCGACCGTTTTGGAAGCGCCGCCGATCATGATCGAGAGCGTGCCGGCGGCGCCGCCCACGTCGCCGCCCGAGACCGGCGCATCGATCGCCTGTACGCCACGCTCCGCTGCCGCGCGGGCGATATCGACCGCCAGCGACGGCTGGCTGGTCGTCATGTCGACCAGCACGCTCCCCGCACGACAGCCGGCCAGCGAGCCCTGCGGCGCCCAGCGTCACCTCGCGCACGTCGGCCGGATAGCCGACGATCGAGAACGTCACTTCGGCGGCCGCCGCGACTTCGCGGGGCGAGTCGGCCCACTTCGCTCCGCGCCGATCAGCCCCTCAGCCTTCGAGCGGGAGCGATTGTGAACGACCACGGCGAAGCCGGCGTCCATCAACCGTCCGCACATGCTGGCGCCCATCACCCCCGTGCCAATCCAGCCCAGGCGCGTACGGTCCGGGGCGATGGCAATCGTCATCTCATCACTTTGCCAAATCCAAAATCCGCAATCCAAAATCCAAAATCAGAACGCCCCCGCATCCTCGTCGGACTTCAGCACCCGCGCCACCATCTCGGCCACTGAGTGCACGCCGAGCTTGTTGAACACGCTTCGACGCCGATTCTCGACGGTCCGCAGGCTCGCGCCAAGCTGGCTGGCCATCGCCTTATTGGCCATCCCGCCCATGAGCATCCGCAGCACTTCGTGCTCTTTGTCGGTCAGGCTCTCCAGGCGTCCCCGAAACTCGGCCTGCTCCTGCCGGCGCACGCGGCGCTCGGCGTCGAGCGCCAGTCCCTCCCGCACCGCTTCGCCCAGCTGCTTTTCATCCAGCGGCTTGTCAAGCACCGTGACCGCCCCGGCTTTCATGGCTCGCACCACCGTCGCGGTGTCCGGGTTGACTGCGACGACAATCACGGCGGCGCCCAGGTCGCGCCGTTGCAGCTCTTGAAGCAATTCCACGCCGCCGCCGCCGTTCATCTTCAGCCTGGCCACGACGCAGCCGGGCTCTTCGCGATAGCTCGCGAGAAACTCCTCGGACGATGTGTAGGCGGCGGCCGCCAGCCCCAGCGCGCGGGCCAACGCGCTCACCGCCACGCGGCTTGGAGCATCGTCATCGACGACGAAGACGGTTGCTGCGGATGTCATGCGTCGGTCTTTCTGATAGTGGGCCCCAGGGACCCGGCGGCCTGAGGTGCGGCCGCCAGCGACGGTCTATTTCTAATCTTATTAGCCGGGCGTTCGATTGCACGTTTCAGCCCCGCCGTCAGGGATTTTCGCTCGCCGACGCGCCGCAGAAAAAAATCCCGAGGATGGCGCCCCGCTGGCGGACACTTGCCGGCGCCCGGGAGTCCCAACGCTGGGAACTCGGCGCAGGAGTACTCAGTACCGAGTACTCCGTATGCTTTTTCCTTCGAAGCCTGACGACCCGCGCTCGGCGCCGCGCGGCCGCTCAATCCCGCATCACGAATTGCCCGGCCACTTCGTAGAACGGCCCCATGGGGTGACAACGCGTGAGCTGCATCACCACCTTGATGAAGCTCTTCTTCGAGGCCAGGCTTTGCCATCGCAAGGCCACGAATTCGCTCGACACGGCGCGGGTGTGGAGCATGCTCATGCCGCCCTGCGACACGTCGCGGGCGGCCGCCTTGAACGGCTCGCCGCAAGTCTGGAACTTGCGCGTGACCGGCACGGCCGCCACGGTGGCCAGGAGCGACACCCGATCGCTCTTGCGGCGTTCGCCCTGGGACCCCGGCTCGTCGAAAAATCGCTCCAGGAAATTGAGCATGGCCTGCGGCGGCTCGGCAAGCTCGTCATGAGCCGCCGCCAGAATCGTTTCCAATTCGTCGGAAACGCACATCGACAACAATTCGAGCGACGATTCAATCTTCGCGATCAGCGTGTGTCCGGCCCCCTCGGGCCAGGTGCGATTGGCGGCCACCATCGCATCGCGCCACAGGTGCCGCTCAAAAATCGCCGACATTTTCGTGGCAAACACGCGGGCGTCGATCGGCTTGGTGACCACGTCGTCCACGCCGCGACTGAGCAGGTCCTTCACCAGCATCGGCTCGGCCATGCCCGTCAGCACCACGATGTGCGGCGGTTGGGCGTCTTTGAGCAGCTCCAGCGTCAGGGCGTAACCGTGCATCCGCGGCATCCGCAGGTCGATCACCACCAGGTCGTGGCGCGACGTGCGATACTTCTGCAACGCCTCGTAGCCGTCGGCCGCCGTCTCGCACCAGAACGAGCGCGCCCCATGGCGCGAGACACCGCGTCGCGAATGCTCTCTTCGTCGTCGACGATCAACGCACGGTAAATGCGCTGCTGCATGGACTCGCACTCCTTGGACGATCTACCGGTTCGACCTCACCCGGCGCGCTGCGACGATGTTTTTTGCTCCACGTCACGGGCGAGCAACTCACTTTTGCCGCGAAGCGCTGGCGAAGGCTTGGCCCCGGCTGTCGTTCCGAGTCGGCATGGGCGTGCGGTCGCTGCGCCTGTCTCAGGCGCGCGCACTAAGCCGCTCAACCGCGACGGCGACTGGACAACTGTAGCTCTGGGGCCGGCACGTGCCCGGGAGACGGCAAAGCGCCGGTCGGCGTCCATCGAATGTCGGAGGCGGCGCGAGCCGGATGTAGCGGATATAGCGCCATAATCCGGCGGTCAGGATTCGCCTGTCCGGCCGACGGAGGGCGTTACTTCCCGCCCCGCGACTCGGGCAGATCAAAGACATAACGGTCGATGCACGCCAGGCCGCCCATCGCCAGGGCCGACAATACGAACGCCTCCGCCGCCTGCGCCGAGTCGGCAAGCAGCTGCGGCGCCGGGCTGTCGGTGCGCAGCGACATCGCCCACAGCACCAGCAACCACCCCGCGTCGATGAGAAAGACAAGCCCCAGGACAAAGGCGACCCACGCCGCCAGCTCGATCATCCGCTCGAAGAGCCATGCCATAATCGCGGCCCGCGGTAAATCTCAACCGCCTCAGCGTTTACGGGCCAAGGCTCGTCGCCGTCGCGCCGCCGCCAGCGCCAGCGCACCGCCCTCCAGGGCCAGCGTCGACGGCTCGGGGACAGAGGCAGAGTGCCCGAACACGTTGAAGGTAAAACGCAGTTCCACCGGCTTTCCTGAAGATAAGGCCTGCACCCCGGCCGGCGGGGGAGCGACGAGCGTAAACTGATCGACCGTCAGCTCCACTTTGTCAATGATCTTGCCCGAAAAGTCCGGCGCCGCCGGAGGCTTGGCGAACAATTGGGCTTGCGTGTAGCCTCGCCCTTCAGCGCGGCCGCTGGATTTCTCGGTCATCACAAACCGCATCGCTTGGTTGAGCGAATCGGTGAGCAGGGCCGACACGTCGTCGAATCCGCTGTCGCCCGGCTCGACGTCAAAAACCTGGCCCGCGCTCGTCGGCGATATCACCAAGTCGTTGAACAGCGTGTTCAGCACGGGCGACGTAAACGTGCTGCTGAAATCGACCTTGAGATTGAACTCGTCGGTCTTGAAGATGTTAGCGCTGCGATCGATGAGCAGCGGCTTCGTGAAGAGCAATTCGGCGTGCGCCACGGTCGAGGCGCAGCAGGCCAGTCCCGCGGCCAATGAGACGAGCAAACGACGACGATTCATTGGGTCTCACCTCAAAGAAGCGATGCGCTCATTAGGCACTACGCGGCTAGTATAACCGCCTCGCCGCCGCGTTGCACGCCTTTTGCCGCGAAAAAGGGTCGGTAGCCGGCGGTCCCTAAGCTCTGTTTCCGGCTTGAGTTAGATTGAGTGCGGGCGGCGGCGCAATAAGGCCTCCGCCGGCCCCAAGCCCATGCTCAACCGCAGCGGGCCACGAGGTCGTCTTTGCCCTTGCGATGGCAGAAGTCGCCGAAGGTCTCGCCCGGCAGTCGCCCATCCCGGAAGTACCGCAGCACGGGCACGAGCGCCGGCACGACATCGTCGGTGGGAATCAGGTCCCGGAAGATAAAGTTCAGCCGGTCGCCTTGCCGACGGCCGCCCAAGAGCACCGTGTACTTATCTTTGGTTTTGCCCACGAGTCCCGACGTCGCAGTTGTAGGGCCGGGCGCAGCCGTTGGGGCAGCCGGTCATCCGCGTGGTGAACACTTCGCCCGCCAGGCCCAACTGCTCCAATTCGCGTTCCAACTTGTCGATGATCGTCGGCATCACCCGCTCGCTCTCGGTGATCGCCAGCCCGCAGGTCGGCAGCGCCGGGCAGGCGATCGACCACCGCCGCACGGCGCTGATTTCCTCGCTCAGCGGCACGCCATGGCGGCGCAAGATCTCGAACAGCCGCGGCCGGTCGGCCTCGGCGAGGTCGCAGAAGAGAATGCTCTGGTGCGGCGTCAGCCGCATCGGCGGCGCCAGCGTCCGGCAGATTTCCCGCAGGGCACTCTTGAGCCGGAACGTCCCCTCATCCTTGATCCGGCCGTTTTCGACGTTCAATCCGTAGAAAAACTTGCCGTCGCCCTGGGCGTGCCAGCCCATGCCGTCGTTTATGTCGGTCACCGGAATCGGCCGCGGCGGCGCGAGTTCCCCGCCGTAGTATTCCTCCACCTTCTCCTTGAACCGCTTGAGCCCCCAGTTGTGGATCAGGTATTTCATGCGGGCAATCTTGCGGTCGGCCCGGTTGCCGAAGTCGCGCTGCACCTTGATGATCGCCACCGCCACGTCGAGCACCTCGTCGGGCCGCACGTAGCACATTTCCTGGGCCACCGCCGGAAAAGTCTTCTCCGCGCTGGGCGTCACGCCAAAGCCGCCGCCCACGAGCACGTTGTAGCCCGCGATGGTCCAGTTCTCTGGGATCGCCAAAAAGCCGAGGTCATTGGCGTACAGGTCGACGATGTTGTCGCCCGGCAGGCCGACGGCCGTCTTGAATTTCCGCGGCAGATACGTGGGCCCGTACAGTGGTTCGATTTCGTGTTGTCCGTTGGCGCCGCCGCCCACGAGCTGTTTCTGACCGGACGTCTCGTCGGTGAGCCACAGTTCGTGATACGCCCGCGTTTTGGGCCGCAGGTGAATGGCCAGCTTCAGAGCCATTTCCTGCATCTGGTCGTACACCGGGTCGCCCTTGTACGGACAGGGCGAGCACATGACGTTGCGCTCGACGTCGCCGCACGCCGCGAGCGTCGTGAGCTGCACCTCGTTGATGCGGTGGATCGCGCGCTTCAGATCGTCCTTCAATACGCCGTGAAGCTGCAACCCCTGGCGCGTGGTGATGCGGAGGGTGGAGTTGCCCACCTCGTCGCACAGGTCCAGCTCGCCCAGGAGTTGCGCTGGTGAGCTTCCCGCCGGGAATGCCCGTGCGAACCATGAAGCTGAACTTCTTGCCGTCCTTGCCGCGGTCGTCGCGGTCGTCCTGCTGGTAGGTGCCGTGGTGCTTGAGGAGATTGATGCTCTCCTTGCCGAAATGGTCCTGGCCGTCGACGAGCTCCTGGGCGATGTCGCCGCGCAGATAGTTGCTGTCCGCCTTGATGCCTTCGGCGGGGCTCAGCTTTTCAGCAGCCGATTTTGCGGTCGCGGTGGCGTTTGTCATAGTTACTTGCTTACATCGGCGCCGCCGCTGGCGACCCCGTTACAAATTGCCCAAGCGGGTTAGTTTTCCAGGAACTTCAATGATATCCGCTGAACAATCGACCGGCCATACGGATCATGCGGCCAAGCGCCCCATCCGTACACTTCACAAGCGCGAACTTCGACAACGAGGCTATATCTCAATCTGATCCGGTCCCCTCCCCTTGATGGGGAGGGTTAGGGAGGGGTGAAGCCGAGCGAGCGGCTTAACCACCTCAAGGCGCCTCCCCCCTCCCCGGCCCTCCCCGCCGAGGGGAGGGAGCCGGAGGAATGCATTCGTGCGCCGAGGGCTGCTTGTGACCCCGCCTTCCCGCCCGTAGGATGCCGCCCATGGACGCGGATCGCGGCCCGCTGGTTGAACCTCCTCTCGGCGCCCGGCTGGCCGTGTGGCTGAGCACCGGTTTGGGCGTGGGGCTGGTCACGCCGGCCCCGGGGACAATCGCGGGGCTTGTGGGGGCTGTTGTTGGTCCCGGCGATCGCCGCCTTGCCGTCGCTTCGCGCAGGCGGCGGGCGTTGCAGTGCTCGTTCTCGTGTCGGTGCCGTTGTGCGGGGCGGCCGCGCGGCGCTCGGCGCCAGCGGCGACCCCGGCGCCGTCGTGCTCGACGAAATTGTCGCGCTGCCGATCGTCTTTCTCGGCGCGCCGGCCATCACCTGGCAGGTACTTGTCGCGGGATACCTGCTCTTCCGTCTATTCGACATCACCAAGCCGGGCCTGGTTCGCGAGATTGAGAATCTCCCAGGCGGCTGGGGCATCGTGGCCGACGACGTAGCGGCCGCCGCGCTCGCGTGGGCCGCACTCCGCGGGCTGATGTGGATCGACCGCGCCGCGAGTCTCGGTTGGCTCACGTCGAGCACCTGACGTTTGGGGCGGTCAAGCGTTAGAATCGGTCTCGCTTGAGTCGCCGGGGCCGAGACGGCCCGGCTCGCCCGAATGAATACTGCCCACTGCCTCCCGCCCACTGCCCACTTCCGCGCATGCCCGCCCAACTTCTCGACGGCGCCGCCCTGGCGCGACAGATTCGCGCCGAACTCGCCGACGAGGTCGTCGACTTCATCGAGAACAACGTCACCGTTCCGACCCTCGCCGCGGTGCTCGTGGGCGACGACCCGGCCAGCGAGGTCTACGTCCGCAACAAGCGCCGCGACTGCGAGGAAGTGGGCATCCAAAGCCAGCTCCATCGCCTGGGCGCCGACGCCTCCCAGCGAGACTTGCTCACGCTCATCGCCCGGCTCAACCGCGACGACCATGTTCACGGCATTCTCGTTCAGCTGCCGCTCCCGGGACACATCGAGGCCGGCGCCGTGCTCCACGCAGTCAGTCCCAACAAAGACGTCGACGCATTTCATCCAGAGAACGTCGGCCTGTTGGTGCAAGGCCGCCCCCGCTTCAGGCCCTGCACGCCCGCCGGGGTGCAGCAGCTTCTAATGCGCAACAACGTGACAATCGCCGGCCAGCGCGTCGTGATCGTGGGACGCAGCGACGTCGTCGGCCGGCCGCTGGCGATCATGCTCGGCCAGCGCGGTCCGGGCGCCGACGCGACGGTCACCCTCTGCCACAGCCGCACCGCCGACCTCCCTTCGATCACGCGGCAGGCCGACATTTTGGTGGCGGCGATGGGAAGAGCGAAATTCATAACTGCCGACATGGTCAATCCCGGCGCCACGGTGGTCGACGTCGGCATCAACCGCACCGACGCCGGCCTGGTCGGCGACGTCGATTTCGATTCTGTGCGTCAAGTGGCCGGCCGCATCACCCCAGTTCCCGGCGGCGTGGGCCCGCTCACCCGCGTCATGCTCCTGGCCAACACGCTAGCCGCGGCTCGCGGATTGGAAACGTGAGGCGTGGCTTTAGGTTGTCGGCTATCTGCTGTCAGCCAGAAGGGTGGGAGAATCAGTCCTACCCCTGCCTTCTTGCTGACGGCCGACAGCCGATAGCTGACAGCCGCTTGTTGAATTCATCGCCCCGGGTGCTATGCTGACCGGTCCAGGCTTCGCCCGTTCCACTGCTCTTGTGGCCCCTCTCGGCTTTAGGTGATCTCATGTCCGACGTCGCCGGCACTCCGCAGACAGGCTCCTTCTCGCTCGGTCGCGTGCTCTTGGTCGCCATCCCGCTGGCGCTGGTGGCCTGGGGCGCCAAAATCTACAGCAGCAATCTGCAGCAAGACGCTCAGCTCGATCTCGAAAAAACGATGGTTTGGCGACTCTTGGGCGATCAGGGGGAGGCCGCCGGCTTGGCCAAGGACTACAGCGACGCCGACGGCGACATGGTGGCCGACGCCCCCAAGCCCGAGGAGTGCATCGCTCCCGAGGAACTTCACTTCTCCTACGTCGCGTCCGCCGAATCGGAGAATGAGGGGGAAACCTGGAAGGAATTTCTCGCGGCGCTCTCCGAGAAGGTCAAGATTCCCGTCAAGCCGGTCAGCTATTCCGATGCCGGCGAGCAGATGCGGGATCTCAAAAACGGGAAGCTCCACGTCACTGCGTTCGCCACCGGCGAGGTGCAAGCCGCCGTCGATCAGGCCGGCTTCGTCCCGCTGGCTTGCTTCGCCGACAAGGACGGCAAGTATCACTACACGATGAAGATCATCGTGCCGGCCGACAGCAAAATCCAAAAAGTCGAGGAGCTGAAGGACCATCGCATCACCTACGTGCGACCGCGCTCCAACAGCGGCTGCACCGCCGCGCTGGTGATGCTCATGCAGAAGCATGACCTGCAGCCTGAGCGCGACTACAACTGGGGCTTCTCCTACGGCCACGAAAGCTCGATCGACGGCATCGCCGCCAAACGGTTCGAGGCCGCGGCCGTGGCCAGCGACATCCTCGAACGCCGCATCGCCGACGGGCACATCAAGGCCGACGACATCCGCGTGATCTATGAATCAGAGCCGTACCCGCCCGGCGTCGTGGGCTGCGCCTACAACCTCAAGCCCGAAATCCGCGACGGTATCCGCGAGACGCTCGCCAACTTCGATTGGAACGGCTCCGGCTTGGAAAAGACCTACGGCCTCCAAGGCAGCGTCAAGTTCGCCCTCGTCACCTACAAAGACGATTGGAAGTCGGTGCGCGAGATCAACGAATCCGGCCGGCAGATGCTCGCCAAAATCGGCGCCCCCAAAAAGCAACCGGGTTGAAGCGCCGAGCGCTCGACACGCCGCACGCTCGCGGCAAGGCTTTATGCCGGGTACGCAGTACGGAGTACTCCATACTCAGTGGGCGGCCCTCGCTCGCCCCGCGCTCCACGCGAGTTAGCCGGCATCGTCGCGATGCCGCGCGCGACTCATCGCCTCCTCACCCCCGGGCGCCCCGCTGCCGCTGCGCCTCATAAAACACCACCGCCGCCGCCGCCGACACGTTCAGACTGTCCGCCGCTCCCCGCATCGGCAGCCCCATGGCCGTCACCTCCTCGCCGGCCCACTTCTGGGACAGCCCCGCCGCTTCGCTCCCCAGCACAATGGCCGCCCCGCGCCGGTAGTCGACCTCCGTGTACAGCCGAGTCGCCTCCACCCGCGCCGCGTACACCGGGACTCCAAGCCGCCGCAGCCACGTCCGCACTTCCTCCGCCTCCGCTGTACACACGCTGGCGCCAAACACGGTCCCCAGGCTTGCACGAATCGTGTTGGGGTTGAACAAATCGCTCCGCGGATCGGCGACAATCACCGCGTCAACCCCCGCTCCGTCGGCGCTGCGCAGCACCGCCCCGACATTGCCCGGTTTTTCAATCCCCTCGAGCACCGCCACCAACGGCGCCTCGGGCAGCTTGAGCTCGCCGAGCCCTCGCCGCGGCGCGAGCGCCACCGCCACGACGCCCCCCAAGCGATCGCCGAAGCACAGCTTCTCAAACACTTCCTCCGTCACGGTGGCGATCACAGCGCCACTCTTGCCGACCCGCTCCGCCGCGAGCCGCGTTTCGTCATCTCCCAGCGGCTCGCATACAAATGCCTCAACGACCTCGATCCCCGCCTCCAGCGCCCGCAGCAGTTCCCGCCCGCCGTCGATCACAAACCGTCCCTGCCGCTCGCGCTGCCGCCGCAAGCGCAGCTTCGCTGCTTCCTTCACGCGGACGTTCTGCCGGCTGGTGATGTGCTGATGGGGCATTGCTTAAACAGTTCGCGGACTGAAGCGTTGGCGGAGCCATTCGGCAAATTCGTCCTCAGTCATTTCACTCGCGGCCAATTTCAGAATCTGTCCTGCCTTTTCAGCCTGCGACGCATCAACGACGCAGCCGTTGATCAGCAAGAACGCGCGGCTAGTCGCCAGTGCGGCCCGTTTGTTGCCGTCCAGAAACGGATGATTACGCACAATGCCGAATGCGTACGCCGCAGCAATCGCCGCCACGTCGGGCGATCCGTACGCGAACAGATTTCGCGGGCGAGCCAATGCGGAATCCAACAGACCCTGATCTCGCAACCCTGGGACTCCGCCGCGCCGCGCCAACTCCCGCCCGTGGAACGCCAGGACCGCCTCAATGCGAATCCATTTCGGCTCGTTCATGGACTATTCCGCGAGCCGACGGAGCGCCTCTTCGTCCTCCTGCGCCACTTGATCGAAGGCAGCGAATTGCTCCGCCAACTCCGCATCCATGCGTTGCAATTCGACGCCCGTGGGCGTTTCTCGAAAGCATACGCGGTCGCCTGAAACTACCTTCAGCCGGTCCACGATCTCTGGCGGCAGCTCAATGCTAACGGAGTTGCCGACGGCGGTGACTTGGGTAGTCGTCATGGGATGGTCTCCTAACAAGGAAATTATACCACCAACTCCCGGTACACCCCATTTAACCCGGCCACCGCGCATAAACGCCGCTGGGCAGCCGCCGCCCATCGGCCGTTTCAAGAAACAGCTCCCCGGCCCGAGGCGGCTGGCCGCAGTGGCCGAACACGCCGTCCGACAAATACGCCGCCAACTCCGCTGCCCCAATCCCCGGCGTGTGGCAGGTGACAAGCACAAATTTCGGTCGCCGCTCGGTCAGCTCTCCGCACAGTTCCAACAGGGGCAGCAGATCTCGGTTGATTTGCCACTCTTCGCCCTTCGGGCCATGTCCGTAAGTCGGCGGATCGAGGATTACCGCGTCGTAGTGGTTCCCGCGCTTCGACTCGCGGCGACAGAACTTGAGCGCGTCCTCGACGATCCAGCGAATCGATCGATCGCCCATCCCCGACGCGGCCGCGTTCTTCCGCGCCCGCTCGACGACGCTGCGCGCCGCGTCCACATGCACGACTTCGGCCCCGCACACTGCCGCCGCTAGCGTCGACCCGCCCGTGTACGCAAACAAGTTAAGCACCCTCAGCCCCGGGCTCTGCCCGGGGGTAGCCCCGCCCCCGAGCCCCCGCTTCACTTGCTCGGCAATCCACCGCCAACACCCAAGCTGCTCAGGAAACGCGCCGACCTGTCCCGATGGCAAAGGCGCCAATTGCAATTGAAATCCGCCCGTGTCAGTTACGGGCGCCTGAATGGCGATCTCCGCCGACTGCCACTGGTCCGCCGCCGACGACCAAACGCCGTCAGCCGCTCGATCGCCGTCAAACCGCGCCGTCGCCTGACGCCACGCCGCTTGCTCCTGCTTCGGGCCCGCCGCCGCCGGACACGGCCGATCCAGCACCCACGCCCCAAACCGCTCCAACTTCCGGCTGTCGCCAAAATCGATCAGCTCATAATCCGGCCAGTCGCGATTCATGGCGGAGGGAGATTAACCACAAAGGCACGAAGGACACAAAGAAATGTCAAGGAATTCAAACCGAATTGAAAGCTTGCAGGCTCTTCCGATCTTCTTTGCGTTCTTCCCTTTGCGCCTCGCGCCTTTGCGAGAGAAAAGTAAAACCGCCGCGCCCAGGCAATGCGGCGCCTACCGGTCGACGTCGTCGCTAAGACAGACTCTTGGCGTCCTTCGTGCTTTTGTGGTTAACTCTTCTCCTTCTTCCGCATCTCCAAAGTCGCCAACTGCCGCCGCACCAGATCGCTCCAGATCTTGTACCCCGCCTCGTTCATGTGCAGGCCGTCTTCCAGGAAGAGCTCTTTGTTCGGCTGTCCGTCGTCGCCGAGCATCGAGGGCCACACGTCGAGGATCGTCAGGTATTTGTCGATCCTGATCTCGCCCGCAATCAGTCGATTGGCTTCCAGCATCGCGTCGCGCAGTTTCCACCGGGCGATGCTCGGCTTAATCGTGATGAACACAACCGGCGTCAGGGGCAGCGATCGGCGAATCGTCTTCATGAAGTCGCAGAAATCGGCGTGCACCTGCTCCGCCGTCTTGCCGCCGGCGATGTCGTTGTCGCCCGAGTAGAACACGATCACTCGCGGCTTGTACTTGATCACCAGCGCGTCGGTAAAGTACGTCGCATCGCAAATCTGCGATCCCCCAAACCCCCGGTTGATCGTCGCCATGTCGGGAAACCACTTGGCCGTGTCCCACATGACGATGCTGCTGGAGCCCACAAACAGCACGGCGTTGGCCGGCGGCGCCTTCGTAGCGTCGGCTTTCTCGAATTTGTCGATCGCCCCCTGCCAAACCTCCGGATGGCACGGCGACGGGTCCTTGCCGCGCACCTCCAGCGCCGTGCTGGCGCCCAGGCACATAAAACCCGCGAAAAACCAAATCCACAGTCGTCGGGTGGTCGTCATGGACATCTTTCCTTCCTAGTTCCGCTGGAATCTTCGGCGTTGGTTTCTGGAGCCATGGGCGTAAAATACACGATTCGCGCAAATCGACCCGCCCCGCGGCCGGGGTCGGGGACGACCCGGCTCGCTCTCAACTGCCCACTGCCTACCGTCCACTGCCCACTTCTTCCCTCCGCATGCCCGCCTCCGACATCATCATCAAAGGCGCCCGCGAGCACAATCTCCGCTCGGTCGACGTCACGTTGCCGCGCAACAAGCTCATCTGCCTCACTGGAGTGTCCGGCAGCGGCAAGAGCTCGCTGGCCTTCGACACGCTGTATGCCGAGGGCCAGCGGCGGTACGTCGAAAGCCTGAGCACTTTCGCCCGACAGTTCCTCGGGCAGATGCCCAAGCCCGACGTCGACCACATCAGCGGACTGTCGCCCTCAATCTCCATCTCGCAAAAGTCCTCGGGCAACAACCCCCGCTCCACGGTCGGCACGATCACCGAGATCTATGATTTCCTCCGCGTACTCTACGCCCGCGTCGGGCAGGGACACTGCCCACAGTGCGGCCGGGCGATCACCGCGCAAAGCCGTGAGCAGATCATCGGCCGCATCGAGGCCCTTCCTGCCAAGACCAAGTTCAGCGTGCTGGCCCCGATCGTCGCAGCGCCAAAAAGGCGAGTTCAAGCGATCTGTTCGAAGACCTGCTGAAGCAAGGCTTCGTCCGCGCCCGCGTCGACGGCCGGGTGGTGATGCTCACCGACGACCTGTTGCTCGACCGCCAGATGCGGCACGACATCGAAGTGGTGATCGACCGCCTCGTCGCCGGCCCCGCGGTGCGCACGCGCCTCGCCGAAGCCGTCGAGCTCGGTCTGAAACTCGGCCAAGGCAACCTCATCGTCGCCCTGGAAGACATCGCTCCAGGTTCAACGCCCGTTAACCGCGACGCGGTAGCGGAGCGCGGCCAAGGGGACGACGCTGACGACGCCGACCAATCCCCGTCGCCCGAATCGCGCACCAATTCTCGACGCACCATCCGCAGCGGCGCGCCGGGCTCGGGGACGAGCCGGCTCGCGGGCGACCTCATCCTCAGCGCCGACTACGCCTGCACCACCTGTGGCCTCAGCTTCCAACCGCCTACGCCGCAGCTGTTCAGCTTCAACAGTCCCCAAGGCATGTGCGAGTCGTGCGACGGCCTGGGCGACATGTTCAGCTTCGACCCCGCCAAGCTCGTGCCCGATCCGAGAAAATCCTTCGCCGACGGCGCCATCGAACTCATCGGCAACTGGGAAGACCTCGGCCGGTGGAAGCGCCACATTTACGACGGCGTCGCCGAAACAATGGACCGCAAGCTTGGCCTGGGCGACGACCACCTCCTCCGCACGCCGTGGGCCAAGCTCACCGACGCCGAGCGCCGCGTCTGGCTGTGGGGCACGGACGACGAGCACATCACCTTCACCTGGCGCAACGGCAAGAACTCGCAAAAGTACGGCGGCACGTTCGAGGGCGTCATCCCCGAGCTGGTGGACAAATATCGAAACGCCAAAGTCAAGGCGCTGATCAATAAGCTCGAAGCGTACATGAACATTATCCGCTGCCCCGACTGCCACGGCGAGCGGCTCAACCCGCAAGCCCGCTCGGTGCGGATCACGACCACGTCCGCCGACTTCGCCGACCAGCCCAGCCGCACGCTTCCCGAGGTCTGCCGCTTGCCGGTCGTCGAGGCCGAGCAGTTCTTTGGCGCCCTGGTGCTCGACGACACCCAACAGAAAATCGCCCACGAAGCCCTCAAGGAAATCCGCGGCCGCCTGGGCTTCCTCACCAACGTGGGGCTCGACTATCTCAGCCTCGACCGCACGGCCCCCACGCTCTCCGGCGGCGAGTCGCAACGCATCCGCCTGGCCGGCCAAATCGGCTGCGGCTTGGTGGGCGTGCTTTACATTCTCGACGAACCCTCGATCGGCCTGCACCCGCGCGACAACGTGCGGCTGCTCTCCACGCTCCATCGCTTGCGCGACCTCGGCAACACGGTCGTCGTCGTCGAGCACGACGAAGACACGATGCGCGCCGCCGACCACCTCATCGACTTCGGCCCCGGACCAGGGGTGCGCGGCGGCCTCGTCGTCGGCGAAGGCACGGCGGATGAAATCGCTAAGAAGAAGGACAGCGTGACGGGGGCGTTTCTGAGCGGCAAACGCAAGATTGAGGTACCGTCGAAGCGACGCATCTCAAATGCTGAATGTGGAATGCTGGATGCTGAGCAAGCCAAGGCAGCTTCCAACTCAGCATTCAGCATTCAGCTTTCAGCATTACCCGCCAACCGACCGACTCTCCGCATCGTAGGCGCCCGGCACAACAATCTCAAAAACATCACCGTCGACATCCCCCTCGGCGCCTTCGTGTGCGTCACCGGCGTCTCGGGCAGCGGCAAGAGCTCGCTGGTGAACGACATCATCGGCGAGTCCCTGCTCCGCGACCTCATGAAGGGCAAAGGCGTCCCCGGCGATCACGACCGCATCGAGGGGCTCGAGCACCTCGACAAGCTCATTTCGATCGACCAATCCCCAATCGGCCGCACGCCGCGCTCCAACCCAGCCACCTACATCAAGGTTTTCGACGAAATCCGCGACCTGTATGCCCAGCTCCCCGAGTCCAAACGCCGCGGCTACAAGCCCGGCCGGTTCAGCTTCAACGTGGTGGGCGGCCGCTGCGAAGCCTGCAGCGGCAACGGCTCTAACAAGCTCGAAATGGACTTCCTCGCCGACGTGTGGATCACCTGTCCCGTGTGCCAGGGCCACCGCTTCAACCACGAAACGCTCGGCGTGCACTTCAAGGGCGCCTCAATCGCCGACGTGCTGGAAATGGACATCCAGCAGGCCCTCGACCACTTCGACGCCATCCCCGCCATCAAGGATCGGCTGGCCACCCTCCACGCCGTCGGCCTCGATTACATGAAGCTCGGCCAACCCTCGCCCACCCTCTCCGGCGGCGAAGCCCAGCGCATCAAGCTCGCCCGCGAGCTGGTCAAGAAGTCCACCGGCCGCACGCTCTACCTGCTCGACGAGCCGACGACAGGCCTGCACTTCGCCGACATCGAGCTCCTCTTGAAGGTGCTCCACGACTTCGTCGACGCGGGCAACACGGTCCTCGTCGTCGAGCACAACCACGACGTCATCAAGACCGCCGACTGGATCATCGACATCGGGCCCGAGGGGGGGAAAGGCGGTGGGTTGGTCGTCGCTCAGGGAACGCCGGAGCAACTTGTGGAGCAAATGCTGAATGCGGAATGCGGATTGCGGACAGAAAAACGCGGCAGCGCCGCATTCAGCATCCAGCATTCAGCATTCCCCTCCCACACCGCCCTCACCCTCGCCCCGCACCTCAACGGCGCCTTCTCGACGCCCGCCGCCAAGCACGAGCCGCGGAGGGCCGTCGCGCAAGCCACCCACATCACCGTCCGTGGCGCCCGCGAACATAACCTCAAGAACGTCGACGTCGACATCCCCCGCGACGAGATGACCGTCTTCTGCGGCCCCAGCGGCAGCGGCAAGACCTCGCTCGCTATGGACACGATCTACGCCGAGGGCCAGCGGCGGTACGTCGAGAGCCTCAGCTCCTACGCCCGGCAGTTCGTAGGCCAACTGCAGAAGCCCGCGGTCGAGCACATCGAAGGCCTGTCGCCGGCAATCGCCATCGAGCAGCGCACTGGCGGCCACACGCCGCGCAGCACCGTCGGCACGGTTACCGAAATCTACGACTACTTCCGCATCCTGCTGTCGCGGCTGGGCCAGATGCACTGCCCGGAGTGCGACACGCCCGTCGGCACGCAGTCGTCGGACGAAATCATCGACGCCGTGCTCGCCGAGCCCGACGGCACGAAGGCGTTCGTCATGGCGCCGGTGGAGCTGGTGCAAGGCGAACAGTACGAGCACCTGTGGGCCAAGCTCAAGGCGAGCGGCTACCAGCGCATCCGCGTCGACGGCGAGACGCACGAGATCGACGCCATCGGCTCGATCGACCGCCGCCGCAAGCACGACATCGAGGTCATCGTCGACCGCGTCACGCTCCGCAAAGACGCCCGCGGCCGCTTGGCCGACAGCATCGAAACGGCCCTCGGCCTGGGCCGCGGCGTGATGCACCTGGCGATCGTACAGGAAGGCCAGACCGAAGACCGCTGGCCGGTGAAGGTGCACAGCCAGCACCTGGTGTGCAGCACGTGCGGCCGCAGCTTCGAACCGCTCTCGCCGCACCACTTTTCGTTCAACAGTCCATTAGGCTGGTGCCCCGCGTGCGAAGGCCTCGGCACGGAAGTCGGCGCCAACCCCGCCACGCTATTCCGCAACATGCAGATGACGCTCGCCGAGGGTGCGGTGCTCGTCTGGCCCGGCATAGAGCAGCCGCTCTTCGCCGCGATGCTCCAAGCCCTCTCCGCCCGCACCGGCCTGCCGCTCGACGTGCCGTTCAACCAACTCTCGCCGCGCCATCGGCGGATTGTGCTGTACGGCGCCGGGCGAGGAGTGGTTTGAGGTTGCGAGTAGCGAGTTGCGAGTTGCGAGTGCCGGAAAGAAGAAGAAAGAGTCCGATCCGAAACTCGAAACTCGCCACTCGAAACTCGCCACTCCCTCCTTCCGCTTCCAATACAAAGGCCTCTACCCCGCGCTCGAAGAAGCCTCGCGATTGTCGCCGCGTTTGCGGGGCCGGCTCGAACACCTGGTCGACGAAATCGAGTGCAGCCAGTGCGGCGGCAGCCGGCTGCGCGACGATGCGACGGCCGTGCGTTTCCAGAACCGCACCATCGATCAGTATGGCCGCACGCCGCTCGGCGAGCTGCTGCCGTCAATCGGCAAGTGGAAGCTGCCGGCCGCCGAGAAGAAAATCGCCGGCGAACTGATCCGCGAGATCACCAACCGCCTCACCTTCCTTGTCGACGTGGGCCTGGAGTATCTCACCCTCGGCCGCAGCGCCCCGACGCTGTCCGGCGGCGAGTCGCAGCGCATTCGACTGGCCAGCCAGGTCGGCAGCGGCCTGTGCGGCGTACTCTACGTGCTCGACGAACCCACGATCGGCCTGCACCCCCGCGACAACGCGCGGCTGATCGCCGCCCTTCACAAGCTCCGTGACCTGGGCAACACGCTCTTGGTGGTCGAGCACGACCGCGACGTCATCGCCCACGCCGACGGCCTGTTGGACTTCGGCCCCGCCGCCGGCCGCGTCGGCGGCGAAATCGTCGCCCGCGGCGCCCCCGCCGACGTCGCGAAGAAGCGCGGCAGCGTGACGGGACCGTATCTGGCGGGCCGCAAGTCGATTGCCGTGCCGACCAATCGGCGCATCAACGCATCCCCCACTCCAAGCAGCGCCACGTTAACCGCGACGCGGCAGCGGAGCGCGCCGAAGCGCGGCAAGACCACCAAGGCGGCCGGGGTCGGGGACGACCCGGCTCGCTCCAATATCAATCACCCAACCCTCCGCGTCGCCGGCGCCCGCCACAACAACCTGAAAAACATCACCGTCTCCTTCCCCCTCGGCACGCTCACCGCCGTCACCGGCGTTTCCGGTAGCGGCAAGAGCTCGCTGGTCGAGGATGTGCTCTACAACCAGCTCGCCCGCCAGCTCCACCGCGCCAGCACGGTCCCCGGCGCCCACGACGCGATCCACGGACTGGAGCACATCGACAAAATCATTCGCGTCGACCAGCGCCCGCTAGGCAACACGCCGTCGAGTAACCCCGGCACCTACACCGGCGTGTTCGAGCTCATCCGCGAGCTGTTCGGCCAGCTTCCCGAGGCCAAGCTCCGCGGCTACTCTGCCCGCCGCTTCAGCTTCAACGTGCCGGGCGGCCGCTGCGACGAGTGCGAGGGCGCCGGCCAGCTCTGCATCGAGATGCACTTTCTGCCCGACGTGTGGGTCGACTGTAACACGTGCGGCGGCCACCGCTACAACCGCGAAACGCTCGAGGTGAAGTACCGCGGCCGCTCGATCGCCGAAGTCCTCGAAATGTCGTGCGGCGAAGCCCGCGAGTTGTTCGCCAACATCCCCAAGGTCCGCCGCATCCTGCGACACGCTGTGCGACGTGGGCCTCGATTACGTAGCTCTCGGCCAAAGTGCGGCCACGCTCTCGGGCGGCGAAGCCCAGCGCGTCAAACTCGCCGCCGAGCTGGCCCGCCCCGACACCGGCCGCACGCTCTACGTGCTCGACGAACCCACGACCGGCCTGCACTTCGACGACATCGCCAAGCTGCTCGACGTGCTGCACCGCCTGGTGGACCTCGGCAACACGGTCGTCGTCATCGAGCACAACCTCGACGTTATCAAGCAGTGCGACTGGATCATCGACATCGGCCCGGAAGCGGGAGCGCAGGGTGGAGAGATAGTCGCCCAAGGAACGCCGGAGCAACTCGTGGCTCAAATGGGGAATGCTGAATGGGGAATGGCGAAGAAGACGCGGAAGAAGACGCCACCAAAGGCCCCATTCCCCATTCCCCATTCCCCATTCGTTTCCCACACCGCCCTCGCCCTCGCCCCGATCCTCGCCGCCGGCCCGCACACGGAGCGCAAGCCCTACGACTTCGCCGCCGCGGAGCGCCGCCGACAGGGCGATCTCGACATCGCCGACCTCGGCCGCGGCGTGAAAATGCCGTGGGAAACCGGGCGGCCGTCAGTGGCACACCGTCGACCGCGTCTCCCGCAGCGGCGCCCCCTGCCGCTGGGACGGCCGCATCCTCGCCGCCATCGAAGAGCGCATCCAGGACCTCGGCCAGAAAAAGGTGTCAGGAACCTTTTATGGGGAGGAAAGTGATAGCGGCAACCGCCGCTCGGACAAAAGGTTCCTGACACCTTTTTCTGCCACCGATTGGTCGTCCAGCCGCACCGTCGTCGAAATCACCGGCACGAAAAAAAGCGACGGCTGGTTTTTCCACGCCATCACTGGGGAACCGTGGCTGCTAAAGCTAAAGTTCCGCACCGCCAAGCGCACTTTCGACCGCGACAAGCTCGCCGAGGAGCTCGCACTGAAGCCGCTCAACGATATCCCCGAGATCGAAGCCTACGGCCACGGCCCGCGCGTGAAGTGCAAGAACCTGCGCGGCCCCTTCCAGGAAGTGCAAATCGCCGCCCACAGTTGGGAGGAAATCGACACGCCCGCGTTCTGGAGCTTCCTTGAAAAAGCGGTGAAAGGCTTCGCCCGCTTCACCGAGCGAGTGGAGCAAAACCCCGACGACGTCATGCCCTGGAAAGTCCTCGGCCGAAAATGGCACCTCAGCCGCAAAGGCTTCCCGCCAGGCAAGAAGGTCGCCTGGCCCCAAGAAACGCTCGAAGAGCTGCTCGAACTCCTAGAGTCCCAAGCGAGCACAGCGAGCCGGGGGGTTAATTCCCCCGGTTCGGCCGCCCCCCAATTCCTCTGGAACAACCAAGAAGTCATCCACCTGATGCTTCCCGGCCACCGCCGCCCCTGGGCCACGATCCACACCAAGCGCCCGCACGGCGTCGACCTGATCCTCAACGGCCCCCGCGGCGCCTTCGCCCTCGGCCGCATCGCCGAGCTCGGCGCCCGCCGCGCCATCGCCACGGCCGACGACGACTCCCGCGACCAGATCAAGCTCCGCTTCGCCGCCCCGGCCGACCTCGCCCTCGGCGCCCTCCCGGCCTTCCTCGCCGAGCATCTCGCCGCCGTCCACGGCGCGCCGAGCGAAGCCGCGGCAAGCTGAAACGCGCCGCTCACTTAGCCCGCGGTCAATGACCGGGGGCTAACTATCGCGCTGCCCCGCGATGCCCCGCTTCACTTCGTCAGATACAACTTCCCCGCCGAGGTGAGCCGCAGGCGATACATGACGCCTTCGTGTTCGATCCACACTTCGCTGCGTCCCTGCAGCAGATCTTGAGAGCGATGGACGAGGGGCCGCGCCGCCGAGTCGGGATGCGAATTGTTGCCGGCCTGATTAGATTTGGCGGGGTCGTCCATGATCGTGCTGCCAGGTTTCTTGCGGTGGCGGGGAGTGAATTTCACCATCGAGACTCCGCCCGTAAGGCAAATGCGATTCCCTTCGAGGGGGCAGAGTCGAGGCCCTGTTCCAGGCATTCTCTGCGCAGAGGCGGCCAGCGTTACGCGGCAGCGCGCCGATTTTTCCGCCAGCGGGTGTCGTTAATTCCGCCACAACCCCTACTGGCTGTACCGGTCGTATTGCCGGAAAAACCCGCTCTCAACGAATCACCGACAGAATTCCGACCCCATCCAAGGACCACAACCTCGCGACAACTAGCACACCGCCACGTTGCGCACGCCTGCCAACTTTAGGAGCGAAACAATGCGTGTTGCAGCAACTTTGGCGCTCGCGGCCTGCTTGCCGCTAGCGGCCGCCCGACTCCGGCGCAAGAGCCCGAACCCGCCGACCCCGACGTCACGCTTCCGCCGGTCACCGTCACGCCCAACGTCGGAGACGAAGGCGCGTACACTGATGGCGACTACGGCAACTACGGCTACAACCCCGGCTACGGCCGCAGCGGCTACAACGCCGGCGGCCCCATCGGCTGGGATTCCGGCGCCATCACCAGCGACCAACAGCTCGTCGGCCCGTACAGCCAACCGGCGTGGACCACGCAGCGCCCCTTCGCCACCACGCGCTCCTACGTGCTGCCGGCCGGCACGGCCGAGTTCTCGCAGTGGGTCCGGCCCACCTGGAATGAAGGGGAGCCCGTCGAGTTCCGCATGCTCGAGGAAATCGCCCTCGGCCTCCCCGGGCGATTCCAGCTCGACCTGTACGAGCGGTGGAACATCGAAGACGAAGACCACAACGCCAGCCACGAAGGCGTGCAGATTGAGCTCCGCTACGCCCTGGCCGACTGGGGCGTCATCCCCTTGAATCCCACCTTGTACGCCGAGTGGGTCGAGCGCGGCGGCCCGCAGGAGAAGCCCAACAAGTACGAGCTCAAATTCTTGATGGCCGATTCGCTGCTCGAGAATTTGTATTACGCCTCGAACGTCATCCTCGAGCAGGAAACTTCCGACACCCGCGAGACCGAGATCGGGTGGTCCAACGCCCTTTCGACAACGCTCATCGACCGCGTGCTGTTGGGCGGCTTCGAGTGCACGTATTCCTCAACCAACGAGGAAGGCGATCGCACGCACCACGCCGACTCCTTCCTCATCGGCCCCAGCATCCAGATCCGGCCGACCAACCGCACCTTCATCGACCTGGTGGCTCTCGGCGGCACGACGCCGCACCGCGAATCGCCCGAGGCCCAGATATACATCATCTGGGGCTTCCAGTTCGGCACGCGGGCCGCCCCCGGCTACGCCGGCGGCCCGGCGTCGAGCTACATCAGCGGCCCCGCCTCCACCCGCGGCAACTAGCGCGGGCACGGCGAAAGGCGTCCCTCCAAAGCGAGCCGGGTCGCGAGCGACCCCGGCGCGCCGATCGACCGCGTGCTTTCTCCCGGCACGGGCTAGAATAAGAAAACACCGTCCGTCCCCTCCTTGCCCGGCGCCGCCTGCCGGGCGAGGAGGATTTTCGTTTCGACGCCCGCCAGTCGCCGCGATGTCCGACCCCCTTAGCGACCTTTCTGAGTTTCCGCTCCTATCCTCGCCGCGCCTCGCGCACGTCTCGCCGTTCCTCGCTAAGAGCTGCACGATCTCCGTCGCCCTCCACGCCGCCGCTCTCGGTGGAGCCGTCGTGTTCAGCGGCTTGTCCGCCACCGCCCACATCGGCGCCCGCGGCGGGCCGATGAGCGTCGAGGCCATCAACTCCCCGGAATCCCTCGGCGAACTCGACGAAGGACCCATCGCCAAAGACCCGGCGCCCGCACCGCAGGAAGAACCACTGTTGGAAACCGCGCTCGCCGAGCCGCCTCAACCGGCGCCAATAATTGATGTTGAAGACCAGCCGCCCCCCGAGCTCCCAAAGCTCGACGAGCCGCTGCTCGCGCCCGAGAAACCGAAGGAAGATCCCGCGGCCGGCGTCGCGGACGACCCGGCTCGCTCGGAATCCAAAATCCAAAATCCAAAATCCAAAATCGCCGCCCGCCCCGCCGCCCGCTCTCTCCCCTCCGCCGGCTCCATCGGCCACGCAGGCAACGAGAGCTCTTCGTCGCCGCGCTTCGCCGACAACGCCCCGATCGCTTACCCCGTCGCCGCGGTCGCTGCGCGCCTCGAGGGCGAAGTCCTCCTTCGACTCCACATCTCCGCCGAAGGCCGCGTCACCGCCGTCGATATCATTCGCTCCAGCGGCCACGACGTCCTCGACCTCGCCGCCGCCAACAGCGTTCGCTCCTGGCGCGCCGAACCGGCCCGCCTCCTCGGCCAGGCGGTTGCCACGACCGCCATTCTCCCCGTGCGATTTCGTTTAAACTAAACAGTGCGCGGGGGGGTGCCATGCCCACGTCCGCGTGGGCATGTCTCGCCGCCGCCCATGCTCACGCCGACGTGAGCATGCCACCCGACCAATCATGGCGAACCTCGGCGCCCGCCTGAGCGTCCACGAACTGTTGCCGCGCTCGTGAACAGTTTTCGCGTTGGCAAACTCCATCTCGCGCGGTAAAAACCCGCTCCCCTCCCGCCGCTTGCTCGCCTCGCCACTTCAAAGAATCCCTCCCATGCGAGCAGCAGCCGCCGAAGCCGCGATCCCCCAAGAATCGCCGCAGCAGACTACCCTCCGCGTTCTCTGGGCTATCAGCTTCGCCCATCTGCTCAACGACCTGATCCAGTCGCTGCTGCCGGCGACCTACCCGCTGCTCAAAGAAACCCACCATCTCACCTTCGGGCAGGTTGGCTTCATCACCTTCACATTCCAAGTGATTGCCGCCCTCTTGCAGCCGATGGTCGGCATGTACACCGACCGCCGGCCCAAGCCCTACTCGCTGCCTGCGGGCATGGCGTTCACCTTCGCCGGCGTCGTCTTGCTCTCCCAAGCGCACCGCTACGACATGATCCTGCTGGCCGCCGCCATGGTGGGCGTCGGCTCGAGCATCTTCCACCCGGAAGCTTCACGCATGGCCCACATGGCCGCCGGCCGCAAGCACGGCTTCGCCCAATCGCTGTTTCAGGTGGGCGGCAATTTTGGCGGCTCGCTCGGGCCGCTGTTTGCCGCGGCCGTTATCGTGCCCTACGGTCAGGGTTCCATCGCGTGGTTCTCGCTCGCCGCACTGACTGGCATCGTCGTGCTCATGCGCGTCGGCGTCTGGTACCACGGCAAGCTCCGCGCCCGCCTGGCGCATGGCGTCCCCAGTCATGTCGTCGCCGGACCCAAGCGTCCCTCGCGGCACATAGTCGTCTCGGTGGCCATCCTCGTGGCGCTCGTGACCTCCAAATATTTCTATGTGGTAAGCTTCACCAACTACTACACCTTCTATCTCATCGACAAATTCCGCGTGTCGATACCTCAAGCGCAGACTTACCTGTTCGTGTTCCTGTTGGCGATTGCGGCCGGCACCTTTGCCGGCGGCCCGCTCGGCGATCGCTTTGGCCGCAAGATCATCATCTGGATCTCGATCCTCGGCGTCGCCCCGTTCGCGCTCGCGTTGCCGTATGCCAATCTTCCGTGGACGATCGTCCTCTCGGTGTGTTGCGGCGCCATCATCGCCTCGGCGTTCTCGGCCATCCTCGTGTACGCGCAGGAGCTGATCCCCGGCCGCGTCGGCACGGTCGCCGGCCTGTTTTTCGGCTTCGCCTTCGGCATCAGCGGCGTCGCCGCCGCCGCGTTGGGACAGCTCGCCGACCGCACGAGCATCGAATTCGTGTTCGGTCTCTGCGCCTTTCTGCCGCTTACTGGCATGCTGGCGGCGTTTTTGCCCGACGTCGGTCGCCGCGCATGACGCCGCGACTTCCCGTCCGGGCGCAAACAAGAATCGAGCCGCGGCCGATGCCACGACTCGATTTGCATTGGTCGTCAAATTGTCGCTTTCGCCGCCGTCAGGCGGGAACTACCGTCGGCGCCGGGCCGCCGCCAGGCACAAGCTGCCCACAAGAGCGAGTGCTCCCATCGGCGGCTCGGGAATCGGCTGCACGACGAAGTTGTCAAACAGGCCCCACATGTAATCGGGCGCGCTGGAGCTCGACGCAAACGGGTCTTCATAGCCAAGATACGCCGCGCCACTGGCCAACGCCAATGCTTGCGTCGTGAACACATTCCCATTTAACCGGACAGTCGTCGTGCCTCCCAGGCGCGAAACGTCCACCCGCACCCAGCTATTGCCAGGGATCTTGTTGGCGCTGGCGCTGGCGATGCTCGTGGTAAACGTGGAATTCCAGAGCGTCGTGTTGGCGGCCGAGGCGGTGTCGCCCATGTTGACCACGTTCGTCCCGCCGTTGTTGAATGAGAAGTCTTCGCTGCCGTAGCCGTTTTCTGTGGCAAGCTGCCCCCAATGACCGGACGAATTGGCGGCGCTGCGCAAGTGGCGCGAATTCTGAATGATTCCGCCCGCTCCAATGCCATACAGCAGTTGCTCGGTGCTGCCCGTGCCGGGAATCGGATCGGAGATGTTCAGCCACGCGTCGAAGGAGGCGCGGTAGTCGCCCGAGAATACCAGCGGCGTCGCCCCGGCCAGCACGTTGATTGATTGCGCGGCGCCGGCCGCGACATTCGCCCGCAGCAGGATGCCGCGCGTTGCGGCGCTGCCGCCGATCATCCGCGGAGCTTCCGGAATGGCGAAGTTGGTGGCCCCGACGGTGAAGTTCGAATAGTCGACGTATGCTTCGGGCGTGTCAGAGTCGGATAGAATTTTTACGTCCGCCGAGGAACTGTTGAAGGACTCGGAGTAGAGGACGGCTGCTGTGGCCGCACTGGCATAAACGGCAGCCGCCGCGAGGCAACAAGCGAGTCTAATGGTCAATCTCATGAGGCGCTCCTTTCTTTCGCTTGCCTAGCGAAACGTGTGGACGAGGTGCGACGGTCGCCGCCTTCCATGAGCCGACGTTCTCTCGGTACGTGAGGCCTAGACCCATTCTCGGCCCCTGACATTCCCCCCATTTTAACTACTTGACGCACCAATGTAAGCAACACGGCGTCGAAAAAATCCGGCTGTCTTTTCGGAGCGCCCCGCACCATTCTCGGGGAATTTCGCCTAAAACTGAGTTCGGCGGTCGCCGATGCGCCGCGAAAATGCCGTCATCATGGGCCGCTGCTTGCCACGGCGATCCACGCGAATCCACGGCATATCCTATCGTCGCCCCGGCGCGACAAGCGAGCCGGGGCGTCTCGCCGCCGGCGTCACTCATCCAGCGGATGCCGCCACCGCAAACCGGGAAACCGCGCGTAGTCGCGGTCGGTGGTTATCCACTCGCTGCCGGACTCAATCGCCAACGCCGCCAGATAAGCGTCCGGCACAAGATTGCCGCGCGCGTTGACGCGGCGGCACAGACCGACGAATAAGTTCCAGTGTCGCGGTCCGGGTTGAATGATGACGCAATTGGGATGGGCGCGAATGCCCTCGGCGATTGCCAGCGCCTCGTCAATCGTCGAGGCCTTGGGAAATGCCTTGCGATTTGTCACGATGCGCACAAATCCGCTAAGCACCAAGTCCGACGCCCCGAAAGATTCACTGCCGCCAACCATCTCATCGAACCATGCGCTGTAACGGGCATGGTTCGCTGCCTCGGGATTTACCGCGTAGATCAGCACATTGACGTCAAAGAGGATCATCGCCCTCTTCCATCAAATCCAAGAGGGCCGCCGAGTTGTCGAGATCGACGCCCGGCAAGGGAGGGCCCAGATCGAGCTTAGGCAAGACAAAGGGTTCGGCCTCCTTCTTTCCCATCGCTCGACGCGCCAACGCCGCGCACAACGCGTCTTCCACCACGCCCGTCAATGTCCGGCCCGTCTCCGCGGCTAGCTTCTTGACCTGGCGCATCAGGTGATCGTCGATTTGCAGCGTCGTTCTCATGCATAAAAGCATATCATATAAGCATAAATCCGTCAAAACCCGAGCGAGCCGGGCCGGCACCGCCTGCCGCGGCGCTCGCCGCTAAGCGCACGGTGGATTAATTCTTGCTTTGACCCCCGCTAGTCGTCATACTCCAGTTCCTCGCTGCCCAAAGCTCTCCCCGCGCCTGCGCGGCGGACCGATCCCGGGCGGCGCGGTCATCTCGCTCGTCGCCATGAAGCGCCTCCGCATCATCCCTGGCCGGTGGCATCGTCGACTCGCGATGGCGGCCCGTTGCCGAAACTCGTCCGTCGACGCCCAGCGTCGATTGATTGAGACCCTCTTTGCGACGGCCGGCGGCGGCGGTCCGCCCGCGGTGCGTCATCCCTCGGCGGCGGCGTAGCTCAGGTTTGCCGCCTGTCGTCGCCGCGCCGCGGCGGCTTGCGCGCCGCGTTCTCGTGCTTCCCGCGCACGTGTTTTCAGTAGATCCCCTAACTTATGGCATGTCTATGGACGCATTCTCCCAACGCCGTCGTGAAATCTCCGCGTTGCAAGCGCAGCGCCCGCAGCGCGCGCCGTGTGCCACTGCTGGCTCGTCCAGCAGTGCGCAGCGGGTACACAGCCGGCCTCACCCCACTTCTCTCCTGTGTACCACTGCCGGCTCGTCCAGCAGTGGTACAGGGCGTGAATCCAATTCGCACTGCTGGCAGACCAGCAGTGGCACACGCGCGTTGGCCGCGGCGCTCGTGCTGCTGGAGAGCACCCCCGCCCTGGCCGATCCGCCGGGCGTGCTGCCCGGCCAGACGTACCACATCGTGTACGTCACCGGCGCCACGCATGGACTCACCAGCAGCACCATCGTGCCGCCTCCGTTCTACCCCCGCTTCGGCGGGCTGGAGGCGGCCGACTACATTGTGACCGACTGGGCGGCGGGCGCCGCGGGATCAATCTTTGCTTCGCAGTCCCAGGGGCCGCCGCCGCTGGGAATTGCGCCCTGCGCCTGGATCGGCGCAGCGCCCGACGCCGCCGATCCGTGGGACGGCGTCGCCCTCGCGTGGACCGCCCTCTTGTCGACCAACACGGTCAACATGAACGCCCGGGCCACGATCCTCGGCCCGGTCTACAACACGGCCGGCGAATTGCTGGCCACCGGCCGCGCCGACTTTTTCGACGGGACGCTCGAACACGCGATCGGCTACGACCAGTACGGCCAGCCCGTCAGCGGCGAGGTGTGGACGGGGTCGTTTAACAATGGAGCGAAGACCACCTTCTCATGCAGCAACTGGACGTCCAACTCGTCCGGCCTTGGCGGCACGGTCGGCACGGCGACGATCAGCAACGGCCCGTTTCAAACCGGCAGCCCAAACTGCAATAAGTCGGAGCACCTGTACGCCCTGAGCCCGCCGATCGTGGCGGTGCAGCCGGGGGACTACGACGGCGACTTCGACGTCGACGGCGCCGACTTTTTGGCCTGGCAGCGCGGCGAGTCGCCCGATCCGACGAGCGCCGACGACCTGGCCGCATGGCAAGACCTCTTCGGCGCCGTCCCGCCCCCCGCCAGCGCCGTCCCCGAGCCAACCAGCGCGGCCCTGGCGCTGCTCGCCCTGGCCTGGGTGTTGCGTGCCACGGCTGGCTTGCCCGGCAGTGCGCAGCGGGTACACGGCCGGCCTCACCCCACTTCTCTCCTGCGTGCCACTGGTGGCTTGCCCAGCAGTGGTACGGAGGATCCAATTCACACTGCTGGGCGAGCCGGCAGTGGCACGCGGAAATCATTGGCCGGAACGGGCCTAATCAGTTGCGGCGTCACATAGTCTTTGCCCTGAGCAATTTGTAGTCGCCAAAAAATGAACACGACATTGTGGGTGTTACAGTTGATCGTCACCTTTGTGGCGATCGCCGCGTACTGGGTTCCCTTGTTCCATGGCTTCAAGGAGTTTGGCCTCTGGGGACTGGTATTGCTTCTCCTCCCGCCGGTGTTGTTGTTCTACTACATTCCGACGCGGTGGCAGCGCTGCAAGTACGCCGTGCTCGTGCTCGTGGCGTGCGTGGCCCTGGCCGCGGTGCTGCAAAGGGGACGGCTCGGCTACTGGGCCTGGCCGGACGTCGAGCTGTGAACCTGAAGCGCCGCCACGTCGCCGTCGTAATCCCCGGCGCGCGGCGCCGCGCTCGGTAAGCGGGCCTGACCGAGTCGGCGAGTCCCCCACAATGTCCATGCGCAAGGGCTATCCACTTGACTCCACCGAGCCCAAGATGTTGGGCTCGGGATTGGCACGTCACGTTCTGAACGTGGGCCCTGATGCTTGACTGGAGCGTTTTAACGACGCTTTCCAGCTCCCTGCCTTCTTGGAGCCGGATTACGACAGATTCACTCTGCGCACTTGTACTCTCGCCGTACGGTCTCTCCGAATCGCCGTACGTACGACGCCGCACACAGCGCGGAAAGTGAAACCACTTTATGTGGTGGTCGGTGGAGTCAAGTGGATAGCCCTTCCATGCGCCCCCCCGCGGGCCGCTCCTGGCGTCCTTGGCGTTACACCAAATTTCCTGCGCAAGGCGCGAAAACTTTCCGCAAAGTTTTTTGCTGAAAATGGGCCACGACCTGTGCTAAGGTCGATGTCGCGGCTCAACCCTAGGCGAGCCGGAAGCGTCAGCGCCCGGAGTTTACGCGACGCCACGCTCATTGACGAAACAGTGCACTCAAACCTTGCCGACTTCGGTCAGATTCATCCGCAGATGACGCCGATTTCCGCAGATTTTACGACGCAGCCGCATCGCATGATCGTCGAGCTCAAGCCAGAAGTCGGCCCCGCTCATCTGCGCACATCGGCGTCATCTGCGGACAATCTTCGCATTGCCCTAGCTGGTGACGCGGCTCCCCAAGCGACTGGCTTGGCCGTCGCCGTCCCGTCCAACATTTGCTGCCCGCGCGCCGCGTTCAAGAAACGCAAAACCCGCCGACTTTTGTCGCCATGCCAATCCGCATTACCCGAGAATCGTCGCATCGCCTTCTCGCCGCGACAGGGCAAAATCAGGACCTTCTGCGGCAAAAATGTGGGACCCCTATCCGACGCGCAGAACGCAGTATGTCACAACCGACGCCAGACCTTGGAGATCCGTCGACGGCGAACTAGCCGCGAGAGGCGCCGCGGCCCGCAGAACTGTCCACCAAGCCCCGCACGGCACGCCTGAAGTCGAGTCGCGATGCCCCGCAAAACTACCCGCCGACCTCCGCCCCGCCCGCCTCCAGCTCGCCGAGGCCAGCGGTCTGCGGAACTCTCCAGCTCCCCCGCTGGCTCGCCTGGGCCCGTCGCCACAGCGTCGCCAGGCTCTCGGACAGCGATCGCGCGTCGCACCGCCGGTACGGCGAATCGGCCGGCAGCTCGCGCATCAGCCGGTGGTGGGCCGTCGCCAACGCGTGGTACGGCATCGTCGGAAAGATGTGGTGCAACGCATGGAACCGCAGCCCCACGGGCGCCCACAACCCCGTCACCAGCGGGTTGTACGGATAGTTCACGCTGTCGAGCATCTGCTCGACGAAGTTCATCTCGCTCTCGTCGCCGTGCGTCCAGCGGTGGGCGCCCAGCGTCCGCAGGGCGTTGATGGTCACGATGAACACGCCCATCGCGTAGGCCTGCACCAGAAACCACGGCGACAGCGGCTGGTCGGAGAAGATGCCGAAACTGACGAACATCCGCAGCACGACGGACCACACGAACAGAAAGCAGCAGGCCTCCTGGATGCGAATCATCCGCAGCGCCCGCCGGGTGGGCAGCGGACGGATGTACTTGGGGTCCATAATCATCGACGAGGCGTGCTTGTGCACCAGGTCGCGCACTCGCGGGCTCACCCACGTCAGCGGCGTCAACAGGCCCCACCGCACGATCGCCGCCAAGGGAATCACGAAGCACTGCGACAAGTAGAACAATATCTGCCACGTCGGCATCGTGGCCAGCGGAATGTACTCGCCGTCCTCCTTCGTGCCGTAGTGCTTCCGCCGATGGTGATCCAGGTGCGTGTAGTACACGAACGACGGAATCAGAAACGGGATGCCGCACAACAGGTTCCACACGATGCGGAACACCGTGAACTCACTCGAGCGGATGTGCACCAGCTCGTGGATGAACAGAGACGAGCGGTAGAAGAGCAGTCCCGAAGCCACAAACAGTGCGACCACCAGCGGCGCGTGCCAGGCGGCGTTCGTCGTAATCTCGCCGGGCGTCCGAACGTAGGCGAAGCACAGGCCGCCCAGCGTCCAGCTCACGAGAAAATCAGTCCAGTAGATCCACGGATTGGGCGTGAAGTACTCGCCCACGATCCGCCGCGCCTGGGCGAGCGAAAACCCGCCGATCTCGTCATCCGCTTCGCCGTCGACGGCGGGCTTCGATGCTGCAGTCGCCACGTTCATATCCCCGGAAATGTCCGGCTGGCTGTTTCGCCAACCGGGATGGTGCACCGCCGAGCAATCGTCCAAGAGTCATCGGCCGTTGACGATTTCCAACTGCGGACGAAGCGCCCGCGTCGGACAGATCAACTCGCTTTTTCCTCGGCCCTCTTGGCGTACTCGGCGACGTCTCGATTCCTTTCCTATAAAGCGAAAACTCTCCGCCAGCGCTACAATACGAAGTTTATCGACCGCCTCCCGGCCGTGCCAGTCGCAGCGCCGGCAACCGCTGCTTGTTGGCCTGCGGACGCAGGACTAGACTGCAATTTCCGCGGCGTAAGCCGCCCGCTGGCTTCACTTTCTGTCACCGCGTCGACCATGGCCGTCCACGAAGTCGTCATCACCGGGATGGGCATCGCCTCGCCCATCGGCGTGGGCGACGAGGCCGTCTGGCGGTCGCTCGAACAAGGCGCCAGCGGCGTCCGGACCATCCCCGAGTTGGCCGAGGCCCGCTTTCCCATCCCCATTGCGGGCATGGTGGTCGACTTCGACGCCAAGGCATTCGTCAAGCCGCGCAAGTCCCTCAAGGTGATGTCCCGCGAGACGCAGCTCGGTTTCGCCGCCGCCGAGTTGGCCTGGGCCCAGGCTCGGCTCGACGACGCCGGCGTCGACCCCGACCGGCTGGGCGTCACCATGGGCTCCAACATGTACTGCCCCGAGCTCCCCGAGCTGGCGCCGGGCTACCGCGTCAGCGACTTCGGCGGCGGCCGCTTCGATTACTCCCGTTGGGGCGGCCCGGGAATCCGCGAAGTGTTTCCGCTGTGGCTCCTGAAGTATCTGCCCAACATGGCGCCCGCGCACGTCGGGATCCTCCACGACGCCCGCGGCCCGAGCAATTCGATAGTCGCTGGCGACGTCTCGGCGCTGTTGGCCATCATAGAAGCCGCCGACGTGGTGGCCCGCGGTCACGCCGACGTGATGGTCGCCGGCGGCGCCAGTTCCACCTTCGCCATGATGGACCTCATGTGGCACGCTGGCGCCCGCCGCTCGCGCCGCATCGACCAGCCCCATCGAGCGTGCCGCCCGTTCGACGCCGATCGCGACGGCATGGTTGACGGCGAAGGCGGCGCCATCTTCGTCCTCGAACGCCGCGAACACGCCGAAGCCCGCGGCGCCAGGCCGCTTGCCAGGTTACTTGGTTACGGCCGCTGTCATGAGCCAGTCTGGGATTCGCATCCGCCCACGGGGCAGGCGATCGGGCGCTCGATTGAACTGGCGCTCGCGATGGCTGACCTGCCGCCCGCCGACGTCGGCCACGTCAACGCCCACGGTTTGAGCACTGAGCTGGACGACCGCATCGAAGCCGTCGCCATAGCCGCGACGCTCGGCGACGCGCCGGTCACCGCGCCCGAAGAGCTACATCGGCAACATCGGCGCTGCCGGCGGCGCCGTCGAACTCGCCATGAGCCTCGTGGGCCTGGAGCGCGGCTTCATCCCGCCGACGCTCAACTACGACACCCCCGACCCCAAATGCCCAATCAACATCGTGACCGAACCGATGCCCCCGCAGACGAACGTCGTCCTCGCGATCAGCCACCGCACCACGGGTCAGGCGGTCTCGATGGTTGTCGAATCGCTGAACGGTGCATGACCAGGAGTTGGCGAATGACCAATGACCCAGCACCAATGACCAATAACAGCGGAGCCCTTTCTCCCATTGGTCATTGGGACTTGGTCATTGGTCATTATCCCCGCCGCATGGCCCGATCGATGTCGCGCTTCATGTCCGCTTTCTTGAGCGACTCGCGTTTGTCGTACCGCTTCTTCCCGCGGCAGATGCCCAACAGCACTTTGGCCCGCCCGCCCTTGAAGTACATCTTCAACGGCACAAGCGTGAGATTCTTCTCATACGCCTGGCTGGCAAACTTCGCGATCTCCCGCCGGTGCAACAGCAGCTTTCGCCTTCGCTTCGTCTCGTGGTTCAAAGCGCTGGCGTTCTTATACTCGGGGATGTCGCACCCCACGAGCCATACCTCGCCCCGATCCACGCGCGCGTACGCCTCGTCCATCGAGGGCCCTTGGCTGCGCAGACTCTTCACCTCGCTGCCCACCAGCGCGATGCCGCACTCCAGCGTGTCGAGGACCTCGTACTCGTGGCGCGCCTTGCGATTGGTGGCGATCGCCCGCTCATTGGGGTTGTCGCTCTTGGCTGCCGACTTGTCTTTCGCTTTCTTCGCCGTGGCTAGAGTCCTCCCCCTGCCGGGCGCCAAATGAAGCGGCGCCCAAGAGACCTCCCGCAGAATAGCCGCGCGACAAGGACAAGGGAACCGCCCCCACGCTCAGCCCCGCCGGTACGCCGGATATCGGGCGCATGAAAAAACCGCGATCAGGGCCGCGGGAGGGAGGCGTGGGAAGCTTGCGGGCCCTGATCGCGGACGGGGTGTATCAAGTAATTCAGCGGCGACTGGTCCTTTAATCGGTAACGGGCGGACGACTTTCAGCGCTAGGCCAGCTGCCCGGCATGAGGTTGGGGAAAATCCCGGCGCCCTGTGGCTTGTCGCCGGGAGCCGCCGTCGGCTCGCCGGCGTAGTGGTTCTGCAGATCGATGTGCAACTGCACGCACTCGACGTACCGCGATCGCGCCTCTTCGTGCTCTTCCAAAAGCCGAGTCAACCGCGTGGCGTTGGCTTCGTCGAGCTGATCGTCGAGCAACGCCCAGGTCAGCGATTCCGCCTCATCAAGCAAGGCCTCGGGATTGGTGGGGAGAGAACGATCTTCTTGCGTCATGACAAACTCCAACCGGTGACCGCGACTGATGGGCCTTGCGCCGCACTCAGCACGACGACCGCCGAAAGACAGGCGCCCAACTGTGGCCACTTGCCTCCGCAGGTGCGCGACGGCAAGTCGCTTGACCGCGGCGCCGATCGCCCGGTCATTGCTCCTGTCTTCGGCTGACTGAGGTAGCAAATGATATGCCTATCTAAGGAATCGACCGACTTCGAGCAAGATTGGTTCGGCGTTTCCAGGGAAATCCAGTCCAGGTGTGAATACGGCGAAGAGCCCAAGCCGGTTCGCCGATGCCTAAACGGCAAGCAGCAGTTGCCGGACAATCCGGCCGACAAGTCCGGAATGCGCCGTTCCGGGGCTCCCGCAGAGCGCGGCTACAGCGGGATGATCGTCGCCTGCATCGCTGGCAGGTCGACGACGGCCAACGAATGGGGATTAGCCCGGTAGAGGGCGCCAGGGTTGAGAGCCAGCGTGTCGCCAAACCACTCGACCGCCGCCACGTGGGTGTGGCCATAGCACACCAGATCCCACTGACCGTTGTCGAGGACCTGCCGAAACCGCCCGCCGTCGTGACTGTGCAAAAGCGCAATCCGTTTGCCGTCGAACTTCAGCTCGCCGAAATCGCCGTGGCAAGTCTGTCCCGCGTCGGCGATGGCCGCGGCCAGCCCCTGCCGGTCGCCGTCGCAATTGCCGAAAACGAAGTGCGTCGGCCACGCGGCGAACAGCTCGACGACGGCCGCCGAACCGATGTCGCCGCAGTGCAGCACCTGGTCGACTTCGAGGCTCTCCAGCATACGGATCGCGGGCCGGGTGAGCTCGACGTGGCCGTGCGAATCGCTGACGACGCCCAATCGCATGCGGTGGTTCCTCGGTGGGTCTACGATGCAGCGTACAACCGGCGTTCAACCTCGGCGAGCCGCTCGTGGAGGATTTGCTCGCAGGTCGCGGCGGCGCCCTCGGCAAACACGGTGAGGACGGGGTCCCCTGGCGCGATGGTCTCCCCCGGCGAGGGAACGTCGGCCAGCTCGCGACGCTGTGGATCCACGCTTGTTCGCTCGATCGCCCAACGGAAAAATGCTTCGGTGACGGTAGCGTCCTGGCGGGCGAATAGAATCGCCTTGCCAAAAGTCGTCGCTTCGGCTCCTGCTGGCCGCCAGTCGGATTGAATGGGTGCGACGACGCCCTGACAGGCGGCGACATGCGCGGCGACGATCGAGCGGCGGCACGCATGCTCCACTATTTCCATCGACGCCGAGAACCGCGGGTTGATCTCAATCACCCACGCACGATCGCCGGCAAGCACCAGATCGACGCCGGCCAAGCCGCGGAGTTGAAATCTGCTGGCCAACAAGTTGCCGAGCTGGTTGAGTTGTGCGGCAACGGCCGAGCTTATCGACGGCATGCCGATCGACCCGCAGTATCGCCAACGTCCGGCGCCAGTGTCGCGTGCGCCCATCCGCTGTCGCGTTACTCCCAAGAGCCAGGCGCGATCCTCGAAAACAACAAACGCCGCGGAGGCTGGCGTGCCTTCGACGAAGCGCTGGAAGACAGCGTCGCGCGAGAAGCGCGCACAAGCGCCGCGTCGTTGCGAAGGCTCCAGACTCCGACGCCGCCGGCGTGGCGATACGTCTTGCACAACCACGAACCGTCACGCGGCAATCCCACGGGCGAGGCGGTGGTTTCGGGAAACCAGAGTCCCGTGTCGCCCAATTCCTGTTGCAATCGGAGCGGATCGCGAGCCTGACGCACGACGCGCCCGTCGTTGCCCAACAGCGGCCGCAACGCCGCCATCTGATCAATCAACTGCGGTTGATTTTCCAGCGCGCCGGTGTAGATCCAGGCGTCACAGGGCGTCGCCGCGAGCCAGTCCGCCAGCGCCTCGGGGTAACCCGTGATGCGATCCGCCGGGCAGGCGCGCTGGAGGTCGGCGTCGGCGAACAAGTCGGCGGCGACGACCTCGAAACCTGCCCGCAACGCCGAGAACGCGGCTGCTCGCGCGCTGGCCCCAACGATCGCAAGCTTGCTCGTGCGGTCGGTCATGCGCGTGTCACCGCAACGTCATTCGTCTGCCGGTCATTGACTGAAGGCCAACTACTCGGCGCCGCCCTTGTCCTCGCGACGATAACGGCCGCGGAATTCGTCGGCGGGATACTTGAGGGCGTTCTTGACCATCTTGGCGCGGATCGTGTCGGCGACGTCGATATTCAATTCATTGGCAAGCGCCAGCCCGTAGCCGATCACGTCCGCGAGTTCTTCGCCGATGGCCGCGAGCTTTTCTCGGTTGTCGACAAGGGCCCGCGAGTCGTCGACCGTGAGCCACTGAAAGTGCTCCATCAACTCGGCCGCCTCAATGGCCAGCGCCATCGAAATGTTCTTGGGCGCGTGAAACTGGCGCCAATCTCGCTCGTCCACAAACTTGCGAATGAGCTGTCGCAAGTCGCTGATCGTAGTCGTCGCGTCGCTCATGCGGCGGATTGGTAGAGAACGGCAGGACCGTCGCCGGCGGGGTCGAAGCCAGGCAACACAAGTTGCCGCGGCGGATGGCGGCGTTCATGATAGCGCTCGCGATACCCGTCTGCCAAGTGTCCCATGACCTCGAGGGCCAGCAGGTCGGCCCGATTCATCACGTGCCGAGCGCTGCGGTTGCCCAGTCCGGCGACCAATTCCTCCAGCACTGCGACGTGCAGTTGCATCGTGCGCTGGGCGGACACGCCTGAACTGGCGAGCAACTCGGCCAGGGCAGCCATTTCGTGAGCGAGGTTCCCCGCGCCCATGATCACGTAGGCCCGCAACATCTCGCGATAGTGCCCCACCAGCTCCCCGGGCAACTCTGGCGACTGGCCCTCGCCCCGCGCGGCGCTGCGCAGCAGGTCGACGTCAGTCGCCTCGGCCGCTTGATCTGGCTCGTCGCCGTCTTGCAGCAGTCGCAGGTCGGCGATCAGGGCTCGCTGCTGGTCGAGCAATCGCCCGGCTTCCTGGTGTTCCTGGCGCAGCCGCTGCCGTTCGGCTTGGACGAGGCGGCGGTTTTCTCTCGACAAGTTGAAGCGCTGTATCGCCCGGGCAAACTTCCACAGCAAGGCGCGAACGGTGGTCTCGCCGACGCAGCAGTAGTCGTCGGCGCCGGCTTCGTAGCACACGGCGTCGACGCGCGGCGGCGGCTCGTTGCCCAGTATCAACAGTGGTTCGTCGCCCCCGCCGGCGCGGAAACCGGCGACGAACTCGACGGCGTCGAGCACGGGCGGCTCATGGCTCACGAGCAGTGCGTCGAACACCTCATCGCGAAGTCGCGCCAGCCCCGCGGCGGCGCCGATTACCTGCTCGAGAACGATCTGCGCGGCGCCGTCGGCGGCGAAGGCCTGGGCGAGCCAATGGCCGGCGCCGTCGTGCGGGGCGATGTAAAGGACCTTGATCCGCGGCGGCAGCCCCAGCGGCAAAGCGCCCGATGGCGCGGCGGCGATGCTGTCGACGGCGCGTGCTGTCATAGAACCATCCGCCAGGCTACAAGGCAGAGAATCGCGGGAAAGGTAGCGAACCGGCGCGGGCATCGCAATTGCGGCTGGCGGCGTCGACCTCTCGGCCCACGCGGGGGCGACAGTGTGGGGCGATTCCCGGTGACCGGCGACTGCCTTAGAATGACGACGATCGGCGCCAGCACGGCTAGCGATGTGCCACAACTTGCGTCTTCACAGAAGGCGGAACCTCCCATGCGAATCGCATACCTCGACTGCGCCAGCGGCATCAGCGGCGACATGACGTTGGGGGCGCTGATCGACGCCGGCGTCGACCTGGCCGCGGTGCAGGCGGGGATTGACTCGCTGGGCCTGCCAAGCTGCCGGTTGGCGACGGCGGAGGTGAAGAAGAAGGGGTTCCGCGCCCTGCAGCTCACGGTCGAGCACGAGCCGGAACATAAACACCGGCATCTCCACCACATCACGGCAATGATCGACGGCAGCATTCTCACGCCGCGACAGCGCGAGCTGGCCACTCGCATCTTCCGTCGGCTGGCCGAAGCCGAGGCAAAGGTGCACGGGTCGACGATCGAAAAGGTGCATTTCCACGAGGTGGGCGCCGTCGACTCTATCGCCGATATCGTGGGCTCGGCCATCGCCTGGGACTTGCTGGGCGTCGAGAGGATCGCGTGCTCGCCCGTGCCGACGGGGAGCGGATTTGTCCAGATCGCCCACGGGCGGTGTTCGCTGCCCGCTCCGGCGACGGCGGAGCTGCTCAAGGGCGTACCGCTGGCTAACTTCACGTATGAGGGCGAGCTGACCACGCCAACGGGGGCGGCGATCGTGGCGGCGCTGGCCGACGATTTCGGTCCCCTGCCCGCGATGACGATTGAGCGCATCGGGTACGGCGCCGGACAGAAGGATTTCGACCACCCCAACCTGCTGCGGCTGATCGTGGGGCAGACGGCTTCGGCGGCGGCGACGGACACAATCGAGCTCTTGGAAACCAATCTCGACGACGCGACGGGCGAGTCGATCGGATACTGTGCGGAGCAGTTGTGGAAGGCTGGGGCGCTCGATGTCTCGACGACGCCGCTGGTGATGAAGAAGGGGCGACCCGGCGTGCTGCTCGCGGTGCAATGCCGGGTGGGCGACGCGGAGAAGCTGGCCGGGATCGTGTTTCGCGAGACGACGGCGCTGGGGCTGCGACGGTCGACGATCCAACGAATGACGTTACCACGGTGCGCCGAAGCGGTAGAGACGGAGTTTGGATCCGTGGCGGGGGTCGTGGCGACGCTGCCCGATGGAAGGGAGCGGTTCTCGCCGGAGTACGAGGCGTGCGCCACGATCGCGGCGACAAAAGGCGCGTCTTTGGCAGTGGTGCAGGCGGCGGCGGTCGCGGCGTCGAAGCGCTGAGACTCGCCTCGCCTGGTCATGATTGATCCTCTTCGGTTGGCGGCGGCGACTCGGCAACTTCGGCCGCCGTCTCGTCGGCGCCGTTTTCATCCTTCGGGACGCGGACCACGGCCGTGAGGCTGTCGCCCTCGTCGAGGGTCATGATCCGCACGCCCTGCGTGTTGCGGCCGATCGTGCTGACGTCGCTGGCCTTGATCCGCTGGATCTTGCCGCGGGCGGTCATCATCAACAGTTCGTCGGCGTCGTCGACGCGGACGATGCTGATCACCGGGCCGTTGCGGTCGGTGGTCTTGATGTCGCGCAGGCCCTTGCCGCCGCGGTTTTGGGTGCGGTAGCGGAAGCCGGACGAAGACTCGCCTTCGGCTTCGTCGTCGTAAGGGGTCGGGGGTTGGGGTCTGGGGGTCGGCCCACCATGCTCTTCCCTAGTCCCCAGCCCTCGAATCCGCCAGCCCCCTCGGCGGCGTTGGGGCCGAAGGGCGTGCGCTTGCCGTAGCCGTTGGTGCAGGCGGTGAGCAGCGTCGCGTCGGGGTCGGCCACCACCATGCCCACCAGCGAATCGCCCTTGGAGAGCTTGATGCCTTTGACGCCGCTGGTGTTGCGGCCCATCGGGCGGGCGTCGGCTTCGCTGAAGCGGATCGCCATGCCGGCGGCGGTGGCCAGGATCACTTCGTCGCCCGCCTTGGTGATCACGACGTCGACCAGCTCGTCGTCCTCCTTGAGCTTGATGGCGATGATGCCGGTCTTCATCGGGCGGCTGTAGGCCTTCAGCTCGGTCTTCTTCACCAGCCCGCCGCGCGTGGCCATCATCAGGTAGTGGTCGGGCTGGTCGAAGTCGCGCACCGCGCGGCAGTCGGCGATCTTTTCGCCCTCGTCGAGGTTGAGCAGGTTGACCACCGCCCGGCCCTTGCTCTCGCGCGACAGTGGCCGGCAGGTCGTACACCTTCTGCCAGTACACCTTGCCCTTGTTGGTGAAGAACAAGCAGGTAGTCGTGCGTGCTGGTGACGAACAGGTGCTCGACCGGATCGTCCTCGTCGGCCTGGGCGCCCTTGATCCCCTTGCCGCCGCGGCGCTGGGCGCGGTAGGTGCTCGCCGGCGTGCGCTTGATGTAGCCCTGGTGGCTGATCGAGACGACCATCGTCTCTTCTTCGATCAGGTCTTCGAGGTCGACCTCGCCGACCTCTTCGCTCGCTGATCTCGGTGCGGCGCGCGTCGGCCATGCGCGATTTGGCCAACTGCTCCAGATCCTCGCGGATGATGGCGTTGATGCGCTCCTGGTCGGCGAGAATCGCGAGGTATTCGCCGATCTCCACCAGCAGCGTGGCGTGCTCCTCGCCGAGTTTCTCCTGCTCGAGGTTCACCAACTGCCCGAGCGTCATCTTCAGAATGGCGTCGGCCTGCACGGGCGTAAGCGAGTAGTCCTCGGCCACGCCGCGTTCGCTGCTGGAACTGCTCGAAGCCTTCGTCGCCCAGAGCCCGTTCGAGCATGGCGCGCCGGCGCCTTGATCTCCATCAGCCGCTCTTTGGCCTCGGCCTGCGTCTTCGAGGAGCGGATGACGCGGATCACCTCGTCGATGTCGGCGTGGGCGATCAACAGACCCTGCACCGTGTGCTTCCGCTTGCGGGCGCGGGCCAGCAGGAACTGCGTGCGCCGGCGGATCACCGACACGCGATGCCGCAGGTATTCCTCCAGCATCTCCTTGAGCGTGAGCGTGCGCGGCTTGCCGTCGACCAGCGCCAGCAGGATTACCGAGAACGTCTCCTGCAGCGGCGAGAATTTGTAGAGCTGGTTGAGCACGACGTCGGGATCGGCGTCGCGCTTCAGGTCGACGATCAGGCGCACCGGCTCGTTCAGGTCGCTCTCGTTGTGCACCGCGGAGATGCCCGGGATCTTGCCCTCGGCGCCGAGTTGCGGCGATCCGCTCCTCGACGCGATCGCGGGCCTGCTGGTAGGGAATCTCGTGGATGATGATCCGCGTCTTCTTGCCTGTGTCCTCGATGCTCGTGCCGCGCGCGGACCACAACGCGTGCTGCGGCCGGTCTGGTAGCCGCGCTGGATCGCCGTGCGGCCGCAGATGACGCCGCCCGTGGGGAAGTCGGGCCCCGGGATGTGCTGCATCAGCTCGCCGAGCGTGATGTCGGGGTTGTCGATCATGCGCGATCAGTGCCGCGGCACACCTCGCCCAGGTTGTGCGGCGGGATGCTGGTGGCCATGCCCACGGCGATGCCGCCGGAGCCGTTGACCAGCAGGTTGGGGAACTTCGACGGCAGCACGGTCGGCTCGGTGCGGCTTTCGTCGTAGTTGGGAACGAAGTCGACCGTGTCGAGCTTGATGTCGTCGAGCATCATGGCCGCGACGTTCGACATGCGGGCCTCGGTGTACCGCATGGCCGCCGGCGGCAGGCCGGCGATCGAGCCGAAGTTGCCCTGCTTGTCCACCAGCGGCGCCCGCGTGTTCCATTCCTGGGCCATGCCGCACCAGCGTGGGATAGATCACCTCCTGGCCGTGGGGGTGATAGTTGCCCATCGTCTCGCCGGCGATCTTGGCGCACTTCGCGCGCGAGCGGCCGTGGGATTGAGCCCCAGGTCGTTCATGGCGACCAGGATCCGCCGCTGCGAAGGCTTGAGCCCGTCGCGCACGTCCGGCAGGGCGCGGCTGACGATCACGCTCATCGCGTAGGTGAGGTAGCTGTCCTTGAGCTCATCCTCGATCGACATATCGATCAGACGCAGCGCGATGGCTTGCTCGGGCTCGTCAGCGGCGTCCTGCGGCTCGTCGGGGGGCAAGTCGGTCGACACGATTTATGGTCCTTTCAGGCGGGCAATGCGGTCGCGTGAGGCGCCGGCGAGCCGCGGGTCGTTGGCCGGGGAAAACGCCGGAAATCGGCGGCTGGAAGGCGTCGTTGCTCGAGGCCTCCCAATCTACCAAAATTTGGCGTGTTCTTATAGCGTGTCCGCCGGCAAATGCTGCTTGGATTCCTCGAGAAATCCAGAGTCTGTCGAAGATTTTGCCGAGGGCTCGATCCGGCGCGCTCGGTCGCGGCTCGGCGTTCGCCGAGCCAACATTTTGCGGCGAGAACGGGGGTCCCACTTTTATCGCCGCAGAAGCTCCGACTTCTGCGGCGTCGCGGCGGCGCACGACTCGGCGAACGTCGCAAGATGCGGCAGGAGGCTCGTTCAATAGTCGCATGTGTTTTGCAGCTTCCTGGCGATGACCTTGATCGCAGGTCGACCGGCAGGCGCGCACTGACAGGACGGTATACACATGCGTACAGTACCACAGTGCGCGGCCATTTTCTAGTCGTCATCTCCAAAAAAACCGCGGAGATGGTCTCACGCCAAGGCGCTAAGGCGCAAAGGAAGAGCAGACAGCAGTCGGAGAGTGAAAGGGAGCGTGGGAACGCTAGTTCGCACTAATCATCATCTGTCAGGATCAGCGCCGATCAGTGAAGATCAGTGTTCAGACATCTTCTGTCCCTCTTTTTCTCTTTGTGTTCGCCTTTGCGCCTCGCGCCTTTGCGTGAGAAATAAGCAAAGAGAGGGACGCCACACGATTGCAACCGTGTCTCCAAGCGTCAGCATTCACGCCGGACGTTTTGCGGCGAGGACTTCGAGGATGCCGCGGCAGAAGTCGGGGAGGTCGTCCGGTTTGCGGCTGGAGACGAAGTGGCGGTCGACGACGACCGGCTTGTCTTCATAGATGGCGCCGGCGTTTGTGAGGTCGTCCTTGATGCCCGGCGAGCCGGTGACGCGCACGCCGCGGTAGACGCCGGCCGAAATGGGAATCCAACCGCCGTGACAGATGGCGGCGATGAGTTTGCCCGCGGCGTGGAAGTCGCGCACGAGCTGGAGCACCTTGGGGTCGCGCCGCAGTTTGTCGGGCATGAACCCGCCGGGGACCACCAGACCGTCGAACTGGTCGGCGTGCACGTCGGCGATCTCGGCCTGAGCCAGGCACGGGTAGCCGTGCTTGCCGGCGTAGGTCATTCCAGCTTCCGGGCCGGCCACGACGACCTCGGCGCCGGCTTCGATGAGGCGAAGCTTCGGATACCAGAGTTCGAGGTCTTCATAGTCGTCGCCGACGAAGAAGAGGAACGCGTTTGTTTGCTAGCGGTAGAGGCATGAGCGGGAGACGGAAGGCGTTGGGATTGATAGTGCCGTGAAGCGCTATGGTAGGGTCCGCCGCCCGCGCTCCGCTACGGCGGACCTCCGCGTCGCGGCTAACAACAGTCGATCCGCAGGACGTGGGCGTGCTATCACCGCCGTGAATCGGGGTTGCCCCGATCGGCCGTTTCCCCATAATCACCGCCTGTTCGTTGGGATTTGCGCCGCCGACGGCTGGCTGCTTGCAGCTGGTCGTGCGGCGCGGGTTCCTTCGCCGCGGCGGCGTGATCGGGCGAATTCAACCTCACCCCCTCAAGCAACTGGCGGTACGCGGATCGGGCTTTCAAAATCATCGCCTGACTGCGGCACAAAGGAATCTGCTAGGTCGACCCTCGCTTGCGCGTGCTTTGGCACAACGGGCGGCGCGACCAATACCAAGACGGCATGAAAACCCGGCATGACGCTGGGCGAGCCGTCGCGCCTGCGCGTGAATTCATGGATGAAGGAAAGGGCGCCTCAATGACCAAAGGATTGGACGCACTGTTGCTGTCGGTCGTCGTCGGCCTCGCGTGCCTGGGGGCGGCGCCGGCGCGGGCTCAAACCATCAAGAAGGAATCCGGCCGGCTGCAGGCGCTCATCGCCGAGCTTGCCGGCAGCGATTATGTGATCGACGAGGCGCCGGCCGATCCGCGGCCGTACGTGGATCCGACGCCCGCGCTCAACGATTTCCGCCACATGGCCGCGACCTTGGCTTGGGGCGACGCGGAGATCGCCGCCCGCGACGCGGCAAAGCTCGACTACGAGGTGGTCGAATTCACCGACTCGGCGACCAAGAGCCAGTACTACGTGCTCCGCGAGGACCTGAGCCGGGTGAAGGCCATCCGCGGCTGGGGGTCGTATATCGTCAATCCGCACAGCCGCATCGACGCGCTGGTCGAGGCGCCGCACCCGATCGCCGACCTGCACACGCCGGAGATCGGCGGCCTGGTGTTCGAGTACGCGGCGGCCAAAGGCTTTTTGCTGGCCGGCGCCAACCGCACCAAGGCCGACGTGCCCGATCTGGTCGACAGCGTCTTTCATCAGGTGCACACGGCGTGGATCGGGCCGACGGCGCGGGTGACGGCGTGGCAGATTCACGGCTTCGACCGCGGCAAGCACGACTTCCCCCATGGCGCCGAGGTGGTGGCCTCGACCGGCAGCGGCGAAGTGGATCCCGAGGTGCGGAATCTGCACGCCTTGCTGGAAAATCGCGGGCTCACCAGCTATGTGTTCAACGACAAGGCGGCCGACTCGCGGCTCAACCAGCGGCTCAACCGCGGCGTGCCCGGGGTGACGTTCAGCGCGCTGGCGGCCACCAAGAATGAGCAAGGTCGCCTGTCGCGGAGCCTGGGCGGGTCGTTTGTGCACGTGGAGCTGGAGTCGAGCGTGCGGGCCAGCGCCGCTAACCGCGAGCTGGCGGCGACGGTGATCGCTGACGCGATGGCGCGCGGCGCCGAACCGCGGACAGACGACGGCGACGACAAGCGGCTGCTCACCTCGCTGGAAACCTCGGCCGCGGCGGCGGAGGCGGCCAAGTCGTCTGAGTCGACGAGCAAGGCCGCGGGCGAGCGCATGCCGGCCGATCGCGTCGCCGCCAAGAGCGCCCGACGATCCGATTCGCGGCGTCGCGCCGCCTTGAACGACAGTTCGCCCTGAGCGGGTCGTTTGGCACTGCCGCCCCGGCCGATGCGATGAAATCGGCCAATCGCACGCCCGCAACGCCAATCTCCGGCCCGCGGCGGCGAAATGCAGACAGGTCCTGCGGCCCGCGCTGGTATGGGTTTTCCCAGCCGCAGGGTTTAGAATCGACGTCCATCGATGCGGCAATGCCGCGCATCTCGTACCTCTCAACTCGCCCCTCGTCCCTCGCCCCGTTCCAACTCATGACCAAGGCCATCCTCCCCGCCGGGTACAACAACCCCGCCGACGAAGAGCCGCTCGAGATCGAGCTCAAGCAGCCGTGGCTGGCGGCGCTGTTGGCGTGGCTGGTGCCGGGCATGGGGCACTTGTACCAGGGCCGCACGGGCAAGGGGCTGTTGTTCTTCATCTGCATCCTGGGCACGTTTCTGTTCGGCCTGTGGCTGGGCGAGGGGAAGGTGGTGTACGCCTCGAGCCCCGGCGACGAGCCATGGCGGTGGCAATACTACTGCCAACTTGGCGTGGGCCTGCCGGCCATGCCGGCGCTGGTGGAGCGCTCGCGTGCGGAGTCGGGCAAGACGCCGCTGTTGGGCGGCTGGATGCGGCCTCCCAAGAACGCCCCGACGGAGTGGATCGACGATTCGAAGCACGTGTCGACGCAACCCAACGAGCTGGCGATGTGGACGGTCAAGATGCACCCGAAGTACGAGCTGGGCACGGTGTACACGGTGATCGCGGGACTGTTGAACATCCTGGTGATCTGCGACGCCTACGGCGGGCCGCTGGTGATCCAGGCGCACGCGAAAGAGAAGAAGCCGGCGCCCGACGCCGGGTCTTGATCATGGAGCCCATCTTTCTGTCGAATCTGGCCCTGATCCTGCCGCCGCTGGCGGCGATCGCCAGCTTGTGGTATGCCGTGCCGCTGGTGGTGAGCGTGAGCCTGGTGAGCGCCGCGACGCGGCACGAGTTGATGCAACCGATCCTGCACCACGCGGTGCGATTTGCGGTGTGGGTGCTGGTGTTCATGGCCGCCTTCATGGGGCTGGTGGCTTTCTTGGAGTGGCTGGCGTAGCGCGCCCGCAAGGCGGGCGAGAGGCGAGAGCGCGGGGCGAGTGCCTGGGGATGATGCTTCTCGCTGTCGTCTGCCATTTGCTTGCATCGGCGCGATCTCATTCATAACTGCAATAGGTCCCGATTTTTGCGCGAGCGCGATAGTGGTCGGAGGCCTGAAAACGGGGGCTTCCGTGAAGTCGCGTGGTGACAAAACTCGCCTCGTTTTGCCAATTTCGGCGGCCGCCAGCTCTGGCGGCGCCTCGGAAAAACCAGGGTGGCGCGGGCGGTTCTGCAAGGCCTCTGGAGCGTGCAGAGGCTGCAAGAGGCGGGCCTTCGGCGTCGAACTCTGTGGTGCGTCAGGAGTTCGGACTTCGCAGGTGAGGTTGCAAAAGGCCATGGGAGGCCGAGGGACTGGGGGCTGGGGATTGGATACGGGGGACAGGAGACGGGTGGCAGACGACATCTCATAACATTCCGCATTGGTGGCGCAGTCTGATCTGGCTGACGGCTGAACGCTTCGAGATACCTGTACAATAGTCGATTGCGCGGCCATTTTCTAGTCGAAATCTTGAATCGATTTCGAAGAGCGGCGGATTTTTTTAACCGCTGATGAACGCCAGTGGATGCCGATCAGCTTTGAGTGGGCGTCGCACCCACTTCACCAGTCGGAAGCACAAGGCGCAGGTATAACCGCCTCGACATGAAACGGTTAAAGGCGGGTGCAAGAAGCACCCGCCCTACGAACGCCTCTCAGCCTACCCGCGATGGCAAGTATGGATTCGGCGAACGCTTACCGGGGTTGACGTTTGATGCCACTTTGTTGGACGACGTGAGTTGTGCAATTATCCTGCCCGAAGATTCTTCGGCCGCACGGCATACAACAATTAGTGCTGAAAAACCAACGGTTTTTGGAAATGCCGCCAGAGGCCGGCCCATCGCGCGGATCGTCGTCGGCACTCTTGAAAACAATCAGATATGATTCCCGGTTCACGGGTTAATACGCAGTGCGGAAGTGGCATATTTCTATTTGGATAGCTTGTGTGCGATTGGGATCGCGAGGTTTTCCCCGGACGAATTCGGCGGAGCTACCCGACCCTCCGACCCTGAAGAACTTGGACGACCAGCACCACGAGCGCGACTACCAGGAGAATATGGATCAAGTTACCTGCGACGCCGAACCCGAGCCCCAAGGCCCACATCACTAGCAAGATCAGCAAGAGGGTCCACAACATAAGTCACCTCAAATCTGGTAAGAGTGAAGAGATTGCTTGCGGTACGTATCTGGTCCATGCTTTCTCGCCAAATCGGCAGCGGATGCGACGGGCGTCCGCGATGGTTTCAACGGATGCCCACGAAACCTCAGCGTATCAACCACGTCGAACTGGACGATGGCCGCAACTTGGTTCTTAAGCCGGCATTTCGGCAAGATGAACAAGTTGCGAGTAGCGAAACGCCCGCCCTGACCAGATACGTCGCCGGACAATCGTTACCGTCGGCGGGTCCAATAATAGCCGCCGCCGCCGCCGAATATGAGAACCAACACGACGATCAAAATAATTAGCTCAGTAGTACCCATGCCCCGTCTCGCTTCTTTCATTGAACGAAGCCGGCTTGGGCCACAAGCCCGCGCCGGCTTCTAGTCCGTGATCGCACCTTGCGACAACTTCACTCGGTCACTTTTCTCACCGCTTCTTTGACCGCGTCCGCGGTCTTCTTGACGGCCTGCTTGGTCTTTCCGACCACCTGGTCGGTCTTCCCTTCTTCGCGAAGCTTGTCGTTGCCGGTCAACGCGCCGGCGGCTTCCTTGATTTTGCCTTTCACTTCGTCTGTCTTGCCGCTCATGATGACGACTCCTTCTTTTCTAGAGATTGTTTTCGTATCAACTGATCGATCAGAACTCGCGCGATGCGCCCTGGAAGGCTTGGTCCAAGTCCTCCCAGGCTGACTGCGCTCCCTGTTGGACATCCTTCCAAGCCTCCGCACTCGACTGTCCGACCTCGGCCAGCTTGGCGCGGGCTACATCTCGTTTCGTTTCCAAGTCGGCCAGCTTCCGATCCCAGTCGATCTTGGCTTGGTCCTTCAGGTCGCTTCCTTTCTCGCGGAGCCCGGCGATTTTGCCGTCCATCTCATCGAGTCGCGATTCGAGACGCTTCTGGAACGCTTCCTTAGCCTGCTGGGAAAACTCCACGGCCGTATCGACGGCCTGACCTGCGTCGCGGCGCACGTCTTCAGATGTGACCGTGCTGGGCGTTTTATCCGAGGGCTTTTGCTCGCACCCCAGGATGACGGCCAACCCAGACAGAACTACCACACAGAATCCTCGTACCATGAGGGATACCTCCTTTGCATGTATATGCATTAACTCCAAGGTATTCGGAACATTGCGTCCGGCTTCGCCACTTCTCGGTCCTTCCGACTGCTGCCTGTCCGCCTCAGACGGATCGCGCCGCCCCGTTTCGTCAGGCGTGTGCATGCGCCGCGCTCCGTCCCAGGAGGAAGTAAAGCACCATGCCAACGATTGGCAGCAACAGAATCAGGGCAATCCACAGCACTTTGTGCGTGGCGCCCGAACTCTGCCGTAGAACGCTGACGATGGCGAAAATGTCCAAGAGCAGGATGACTACTCCGCCCAGACTGATGGCTGTGGGGATCATGAATTCACCTCCTCGTAATGCCTCCGCGAGTGGCTATGCTCCCAGTTTTCAATGTGCATAACTCGTGCCGATAAGATCACTTCTCGGCAGGTCCGCTTTGGGGAGTAAGCGCGCGCAAAAATGCACAATGCACACTGCAGTGTGCGATTTGTGAGCGCGCCGCACACCATACATTCCCCCCTTCAGAAGGTCTTCGCCATGATTCTTGCGCCTGACCTTCGAGCAAGTGCGAAGGAGGCGCGCCGCATTCTGCGCTCGGCGACGACCTGGCCGAAGAAGTTCAGATACCGTCGGCCCACGTTGGGCCAGAACATCGGTTTGGCGTATTGGTAAGCTCGGCGTCGCGTTTCGGCCAGCAGTTCTGCGTCCCTCAGGAGTCGGAGCGTCGCCGCGGCCATGGCGGCGCTGTCTGCGAACGGCACAAGCAAGCCCCGCCCGTCGGCCAGAACTTCCTTGGCATATAAGTACGGAGTGCTCACCACGGCCCCCACGGCTGCCATGGCGTAGGCCATTGTTCCGCTGGCGATCTGGTCCCGTCCTGGGTACGGCGTCACAAACACATCGCACGCCTGCAAATGCGCGAGCAGTTCAGCGAGGCTGAGATACTTGTTGACGAATCGTACGTGGTCGCCGACGCCCAGCGATTGGGCCAGCTCGACTAGTCCTTCCCGATACGCTTCGCCCTCATGTCGCTTCACCTGGGGGTGAGTCACGCCCACGATCAGATAGACGGCATCGGGGCAGGCGGCGATGATCTGGGGCATTGCCCGGATCATGTGTTCCAGGCCTTTGCCACGGTTGATGAGTCCAAACGTGCAGATCACCCGGCGGCCCGTGAGTCCAATCCCAGCCTTATGCCGCTCGTCGCGATCGAACGGGACCTCGGGCACGCCGTGCGGAATCACCTGCACCGAGGACCCCGACACGCCATAGACGTCGGCTAACAGCCGGGCGGCAATCTTGGTCATCACCACGATTCCCTGACTGTGGGCGGCCAGACGCTGCACCAAGCTTCTCGGCAGCGGTTCGGGCTGCGTCAAGAGCGTGTGAAAGGTGGTGACGATCGGCTTCTCACAATCTCGCATGAATTCCAAGATGCGCTCGCCCCACGGCCCCGGATATAAGCCGAATTCGTGCTGCAAACTCACCACGTCGCACGGGCCGTCGTTGGCCGCTTCCGCCGCCAGGCGGTAGGCCGAGCGACGGTCGTTCTCAATGACGTGGACCACGCGCGGATCGTTGTGCGGGACCGTGCGCGACTTCTGGATCGCCGCGACCGACGACACGTCCTGGCCCGCCGCCAGATCCACCGCGTCGGCCGAATCCTTCGTGAACGTGGCCAAGCCGCACTCTTCGGGCGGATAGGTTGACACAAAGAGCGGTCGAATGAAGTTCATCGATTACCTCTCCCGCGACGGTTGAGGGTGTCCCCGAGTCTTCGGAAGACTTGCTCTAAAGGGCTCACGCGAGCATGCGTCTGCCTGAGATTAGCCACGAAGGCCTGCAGTGCGCAGGCCGTATTCACCCTTTTCGCCAGCGCTGCAGCGGTGAGTTCTGTGCACTACGGAGATTTTTCAATTCGTCCATAAGAGGGGCCTCGCAACGAATCACGTTCCATGGATCGAGCTTTTTTATCAAGCAATTCAGAGGTTGGTGCGTTTACATCGCACGCCGACATCGGCGCAACAAAAAAGCCGACGTGGCGGAACACCCGAAGGCATCCCACCACGTCGGCTTACTCATTAACGAGCCCCCCGGCATGCCGGGTTGCTCTTTATTTTGACTGTGTACTGTTCTTGATTCGTCGCAAGTGATTTTGTAGACATGCCCTTACGGCAAGGAATGCCGAGAAGGGAGTCGTCGATGGAACGGCGTTATCAGGTGCGGTTGCAGGAGTTGTTGGATGACGCGGTGGCGAGTCCTGACCAATTGCAGGGGATGCTGACGCGGCTGGAGCGATTCGTGGAACCGTTCGCGGCCTTGCTGGTGCGAAGCAAGCAGCGAAAGCTGGCTCAGCAGTATGTCGCCGGTTTGGCGTCGCGGGTGGAGCGCAAGAACGTGGAATCGATTGCGTACTGTCACGACCAAGATCGACAGATGCTGCAGAAGTTCATCGGTCAGTACTCGTGGGACCATCGGCCGCTGGTCGGCGAACTGGCGCGGCAAGTCGCTGCGGCGTTGGGACGGGCCGACGCGGTGCTGGTCTTCGACCCGTCGGCGTTCGCCAAAAAGGGAACCGAATCGGTCGGCGTGAAGCGGCAATGGTGCGGTCGCTTGGGGAAGATCGAGAACTGCCAAGTGGGCGTGTACTTGGGCTACGTTTCGACGGAAGAGCACGCTCTGGTCGACATGCGGTTGTACTTGCCGAAGGACTGGGCGCGCTCGAAGGCCAGGCGTCTCAAGGCCGGGGTCCCGCGGGACGTGAAGTTCCGCACGCGGCATGAGCTGGCCTTGGAGATGCTCCAGGAGCACGCCGCAGCTTGCCGCACGCCTGGGTGGCGGGGGACGACGAAATGGGAAAAGTCCCGGAATTCCGCGGAAAACTGGCCGCGCGGGGCGAACGTTACCTGCTGGCCGTTCCCTCCAACACGCTGATTCGCGACCTGGAGGTCGAGCCGCCGACCTACTCGGGGCACGGCCGCCGACCGAAGTCTCCGTGGCAACGCGTCGACCGGTGGTGCGCCGCGCTCGCCCAGAACGCCTGGACGACGATCGACGTGCGCGACGGCGACAAAGGCCCGCTGACGGTCGAGGCCGTGCAGGTTCGCGTCCGCGCCAAGACCGCGCCCGGGGACGGCTACGACGAAACGCTGGTCGTGATTCGCGAGCGACAAGCGGACGGCTCGTTGAAGCATGACTATTATCTGTCGAACGCGCCGCCGGAGACGCCGCTGGCGGAAGTCTGCCGCGTCGCCAAGGCGGCGCACCGCATCGAGGAGTGCCTCCACCGCGCCAAAAGCGAAGCCGGCTTGGCCGATTACGAGGTGCGGACGTGGCGCGGTTGGCATCATCATCAGACGCTGTCGTTGTTGGCGACTTGGTTTCTCACGCAAGAGAGCCGGCGGGGGAAAAAACATCACGCCGGCGATCACCGTTCCGCAGATCCGCACGCTGTTGGCTTCGTTGCTGCATAGGAAACTCAACTGCGATCATCCCGACGTCGCCTGCCGCCAAACCACGCGTCGACTCCAACGCAACGAAAGCGCCCGATTCTACCACTGGAAGAAACGTAAACGCTTGGCGCCAAAGCGCATCCACCAACGGCGATAACCAGATACAGTCGAATTATGTAGTCATCCGAAATCTTCGCATCTGAACCGTTGGCCGCCCGCGTACGTTTGAGGAGAGCTGCCGGATGAAGTTCTCCGATTATTATATGCTCTTCATCCAGCGAAGTCAAACTGCTGCTTTAAGGCCGCGACATTCGTCGGGAAGATGTTTAGGAGCGCGCAAGGCGTGTGCTCGCTGTACGTTGTGTTGCATTGCTGCAGGTCGTTTGTACGACTTCGACGCCGGCGGCTGAAGCGAAGTGCCGCTACCGAGATTGTGGCGCCAGACGAGCTTGTGCGCGATTGAGATCGCGAGGTTTTCCCCGCACGAATTCGGCCGAGCTACCCGACCCTCCGACCCTGAAGAACTTGGACGATCAGCACCACGAGCGCGACTACCAGGAGAATATGGATCAAGTTACCTGCGACGCCGAACCCGAGCCCCAAGGCCCACATCACTAGCAAGATCAGCAAGAGAGTCCACAACATAAGTCACCTCAGATTTGGAACAAGTGAAGCGATTGCTCACGCGCTGCAAGAGTTACCGCCTTTCTCGCCAAGTTGGCGCCGGTTGCATCGGGCATCCGCGATGGTTTCGTCGTATGCCCTCGGGACCCCAGCGACATCCGCGTCGAAAAGAACGCTGGCCGCACCTTGAGCTCATGCCGGCATTTCCGTGCATGTAGAAGACGCGAGTTGGGGGACGCCCGCTTCGGTATGGCACAGGACGCCCTCTACCGTCGGCGGCTCCAAAAATAACCGCCGCCTCCGCCGAACAGAAGGATCAACACGACGATCAAGATGATCAGCTGAGTATTGCTCATAATCTATCCCTTTCTTTGAAGGCGCCCAGGAGCAACAGAAATTGAATCACGATCAGAATCGTGCCAAGCATTTCAGTTGATGCAGCTGAAATGAGTCAGCCCCCTCAACGGGCCGCGGGGCGGGCGAGGATTTGATTCGTCTGTATCTCGGCGGCCGGCAACTGCAAACTTCGCGGCAGCGGCGCCAGTTCGAAGCCAAACGTACGCTTGCGCAATGAGAGAAAATCGTCGACGCCGTCTAGTCGCACACGCATGACCCCGCCCGACATCGGATGAGTTTGCCGCCACGCGCAATATCGAACAAAGAGCGACGTCGCGAAGTTGCTCATCTTTTCCGCAAGACTTCCCCGCGCGTTGGAGAATTCCTGCTGCCGAAAGTTCTGCAGCGCATGTCGCCACGAAAAAAACTTGCGGTAGCATTCGAACAGAAATTCCGATAAGCGCTTTCGCGAAAGCGAGGGATGTCGCCAGGTGAGACACGTCGTGTCGAACCGATCGAGGTTCCGTTCGGTGATCAGTCCTTCCTCTAGAAAGTCGTCGTACTGTTCGGTGCCGGGGATCGGACAAAGAATGTAGAAGGAAGCCCATGTGGGGGCCATCTCGCGAAGTACTTCCAAGTGCTCGCGGATTTCTTGCTCCGTGTCCTGGGGGAAGCCAATGATGTTCGAAAAGTGAGATCTGATTCCATGCTCGCGGCACAGGCTCACGATGTCTCGGTACGTCTCAGGACGGTTCTGTCCTTTGCGAGCCGCCAGCAAGGTTTGCCGATTGAAGGATTCGACGCCGACGAACATCTGGAAGCACCCGGCCTTGCCCAGCAGCGCCACCAGGTCCTCCTGTCTGACGATCTGCGCGTCGCACTGAACAAAGAACTTCAGACCGAGCCTTTCCTCCGCCATCGCCGCGAGCAACTCCTCCGCTTCCGGATACTTATTGAAATTGTCGGAAGTGAACATGATGGTTCGGACCCCCGCGGCCTTGGCGGCGCGAAGGCTAGCCAACGTTGTGGCGATGCTCTGGCTCCGAATTCGCCGACCGGCAATTTTTATTACCGAGCAGAAGTTACAGAGGAACGGACACCCGCGCGCCGGGTAAACTCCCAACATGGGAATGAGATAGCGGCCGAGGTCGCGGCGGCTAGGGGGAGTGAGCACCGGCGCGTCGAGTTCCTGCTGCCACCGGCGGTCGGCGCCGTACACCGGCTTCAATTCTCCGCCCGCGGCGTCGTGCAGGATTTCGGGCCAGACGAGTTCCGCCTCCGCCTGCGCGAAGCTAACTCCCCGGCCATGAAACATCGAGGTGTCGCAGGTCATTACGTGCGGCCCCCCGATGACCGTCATGGACCCATGGCTGTGGGCGTAGGCGGCGAGGTCCAGGGCGCGATGGAACTGGTGGCTTTGCACACCTACGAGGGCCACGAGCGTGGGCTTGCCCAGTGGACGTAAGAGCAGCTTTAGATATCGCAGGTCGGTATGGACATACTCGTCGACGGTATGCGTCTCGACGGGCAGTCCGTCCACCTCAACCGGGACCATGCTGCGCATGTAGGGCACGGTGCTGTTGGGCATGAACCCGCGGCGAAAACGCTCTACGAAGCCGTCGGCCAGGTACTTGCTGGGCTTGATGATGACAACTTGCAAGGGCTGAGGCATAAAACCCTCCGCGATGTAGCACCTCCTTTAAATGACCATGCGACCGAACGGCCGATTATCGCCTCGCCTAATCGCCGCGTCGAGCCACGCGGCCCGTTTTCTGACCGCCTGCGGATGGGGCGATGAACCAGACGTCGGGCAGCAACTCCGTCAGCCGGTCGGGCAGCAAGTGATCGAAATACTTGCTGGTGATCGTCTGGGCCAGCAGGTCCGGTCTGGGTAACCCTCGGGCGATCGGCTGCGCTGGCGTGCCGTGGCGACGTGCTCCTGGCAATTTGGGCAAGCGTACTTGACGCGAACGTGTTCGATCACGTGCAAAGAAGCGGCCACGAACTCCAGCCTGCAAAGCGATGCCGACAGCGGCCTCGACGTCGACGGCGGCGCCTTCCTCGTTTCGCAGCAGCAACTAGGCCCCTCCGCGCCTGCCGTCTCCGCCAACGCCCCCGTCCCCGAGCCGCGCGAGTGAATGGCATTCTGACGGGGCAACGGCGGCGCCGTGTTCGGCGGCGTCACTACGGCGGAGGTCGAACGCTCACGAGCGATGCAGCCGCCAGGCCAAGCGCCACGCCCAGAAACTCAGCGCGCCGGCCACGACCGTGAGCGCCCAAAACCAGGGATCGGAGGCCATCTGTGGCTCCACGATGACGCGGACGAGGTGGGCCACGACGATCAGGCCGAAGACGGCGCCCGAGGTGATGAGAAACGCCTTCATTCTGAACTCCGGGCAAGCGCCATAGATTCGAAACACTGCCGATTGAAGACCAAGCTCAGTTGCCCGCTCTGAGGGGAGGGATTGTCGGCAGTATACCGCTGCGTGGATAAGACGTGCAGCCAGCCGACTAAAAAGGAGCCGCACATTTCCGCAAGCGCCAACAGGGCGGCGGTTCAATGCCGTCGCCCTTTCAGGGCTGGCAATCACACGCTCGTCGGTAACCAGGGGCTTGCGCCCCTGGCTATTGACCAGCGGCCCATGGGGCCTATCGCAGACGATGTCCCGTGCGGCTGCGCCGTGAAGGTTCAGAACAGCCAGGCCACCCGCTCGAAGACTCGATGTCAGCCGCGCACGCTGCCATTGCTTGTCGCTGGCCGACGGAATCCGTATGCTGACTCCCAGAGCGCGACGGCACGATCGCCGCGCTGTCGAGCACGCGTCCGTAGCTCAATGGATAGAGCACTGGTCTTCGGAACCAGGGGTTGCAGGTTCGAGTCCTGCCGGGCGCGCTTGGACTTACGTCAATTCGAAAACGCTCGGGTACAGAATCGGGTACAGAATTTTTCCCGAACTCGCGCATATGAATAGGGACGGGACACATAAGTGTCCTGTCCCGGCAGCACACCCTTCGGCTTGCCGGTACTGAACCGGTTTCTATCGCTGGAGGGTATCGCAATGGCTCGCAGGGCCCAGCCTTGGTATCGCGCAGATCGTAAAGTTTGGTGTGTCACGATAAATGGCACCCGTCATAAGCTTGGCTCTAAGAAAAAAGAGGCCTTTGACCGGTTCCATGAGCTGATGCGGCAGCCACGCCGCCAAAAGGTGGTCGCGGATTCAGTAGCCGCCGTCATGGACCCATTTTTGGATTGGGTCGATCGCAACCGATCCACCGCAACTTACGAATGGTATCGCTGCCGGCTGCAAAGCTTCGTCGAGCAGCATCCGCAACTATCCATCGACGAGCTTCGCCCGCATCATGTTGAGAAATGGGCCGGCTTGCCGCACCTCGCCCAAACGTCCCGCCGCAACCTCATCCGGTCAGTGAAACGCGCCCTCAAATGGGCAGTGGCACAGGGTTACATCGAAACCAATCCCATTGCCCACATGGAAGTGCCAGGCGGCCAAGCCCGCGAGGTATATATCACCCCGGAGGAGTTCAACAAGCTGCTCGACTACATTGTCGATCCGGCATTCGCGGACTTGCTCACTGTCACCTACGAGACCGGCTGCCGGCCGCAAGAATCTCTACGAGTGGAGGCACGGCACGTGGATATTGCGAAATGCCGCTGGGTGTTTCCGCCATCGGAAGCAAAGATCAAATCCATGCCGCGTGTCGTCTATATGACGGAACGCGCTGCCGCAATTACGGCACGACTGGTCAAACAGTGTCCGACCGGCCCGCTGTTTCGCAACAAGAAGGGTCGGGCATGGTCGAAGGACGCGATCGGCTGCGCTTTCGATCGGCTTCAAGTCCGCATGGGCAAAGCCGTCATGAAAGCAAGCGGCCAAAAAATCGACGAGGGAAAAGTCGCCGAATTCGCCAAGACACTCGCCACGCATTGGACGATCCGCGGCGAGGTTCAAGAAAAACCAAAATCGGAACTGCTCGCCGAGGCCCGACGCAAGCTGACGCAGAAAGCTACTCGGACCTTGGCGCCGCGGTACTCACTTTACGGCCTTCGCCATTCATGGGCTACCAATGCCTTAAAGAACGGCATCGACGCGCTAACTGTAGCGATCCTGATGGGACATCGCGATCCGAGCACGCTCGCCAGGACGTACCAGCATTTGTCCCATAACCCGGAGCATTTGCTGGCCGAGGCCAGACGGGCTTGCGGTTAGCGCAAAACTTCGGGAACTTCTCCTCCCCCATTGTGTCTCTTCAAAACCAGGGTCGTACCCTGCGTTATCATCGTTTGTCCCGCTAGAATGCGTCATGACAGGTCAAAGATGCCGAATAAATACGCAATTTTCGATCGTTTCGCTGGTAGCCTGAAGCAGATTCATCCCGAATACGGCGGCCGGTATGGCTGCCCGCTCACAATGAAGCTGTTCGAGAAGTCTGCCATCGACGAAAAAACGCTAACGCTTGAGCACTGCATCCCGGCGGGACTTGGAGCAAAAAAGTATGTGCTTACAGCAAAAGCCGCGAACAACGAAGCCGGAACCGAGATCGACGCCGAGCTTCACAAGTTGATTTATCACGACGAATTCTTTCGCGACGGAATCGGCGCGATGACAGTGCGTATGAATATGGGCGGTCACGAAGTCGGCGCCGAGTTCACCCGTCAGGCTAACGGGGATACCATCAGCAATCAGCTTCAGATCGTTGCCGAGCGGTCGAATCCAGCCAATCTCATTGCCTCTCAGGAATGGGCAAAAGGCATGAGCACAAACGATCAAATTACGCTCAATTTTCACCCCAACGAGCGACCCGACAAAGCGCTTGCACGCGTGGCGTTGCTTAAAGCAGGCTATCTTTGCCTGTTTCACCGCGTCGGCTATCCCTACATCGTCGATGAAGTCCTAAATGCGGTTCGGCAGCAGATTCTAACTCCCAGCGAACAAATCCTGCCGCTCGGCAAAATCGTTTTTGAAATGAAGCCCGAAGAATACCGCGGTGATATCTTGATGATCACCGAGCCCGAGGAGCTAATGTCTTTTGTTGTCGGTATCAAACTCCGCAAAGATGCGAAGGCAACGCCGCGATATTTCGGAGTCATTCTGCCCTGGTCGGTCAAGGCCTATGGGAATTGGGCGGCAGCCACCAAGCAAACGCTAAAAATGCATACGCTGCAAAAGGGCATTGACTTCATAGCTAACCCGGTGCCTATCCTCACAGATTGATGCGCCGGAGACGGATATCGAAGGGACCACATGGGCAAATCATCGCATGGGCATTTCGCACCGCTTACGATCGCCGCGCTCGCCGAGGCGATAACAGGCGGGTCTGCTAGCTCGGCAACGCCCTCAGTTGGACACTACCGAAGCCCTACTATCTAAAGCAATTCTTCCTGGCGCAAAACGTTGCCTTTGAGCTTGCTAATCGCTCACGTGTTCCAGCCGTTCAGGAATTACTTACCGAGCTGAATAATGACCCTTCAAAGCGCGACACCCTAATACGCCTTATCGAGGCCGTTGCTGACCCGCAAGATTTTATCGATGAGCCTGACAAGCTCGATGCAGTAATCGCTTATATGAACAAGCGGCTGCTGTTCGATGAATTCGAGCTGCGCAAAATTGGCAACACTATCCGGCTTGTGGCACTCGCCACGAACACAGTTGCGGCTGCGGCGCTAAAAGACAAAGCCAAGGCACTTGATCTTGGCTCTGTGCACGACGACTTCGAGCGGCGCGTATCCCAAGCCGATACCGATCCGGCTGGCGCCATTACCGCAGCTTGCTCGACCGTTGAGAGCGTATGCAAATGCATCCTCGATGAAATGGGAAAGCCATATCCGTCGAAAAAAGATATTAAGGGACTGGTTGGCGAAGTCGCCAAGCATCTAAATCTGTCGCCCGGCCGCAAAGACTTGCCCAAGGAATGGGAGCAGGACATCCGAACGATACTATCGGGCCTATTCAGTGTAATTGCCGGCATAGGTTCACTTCGGACCCATGCCGGCGACGCACACGGCAAGGGCAAAAATTCCGTTCCTGCCGACGCGCGAATTGCGCGTCTAGCAATTCATGCCGCGAGCACGGTTTCGCTCTTCTACATCGAAACATGGCAGAGAGCGGCAGAGAAGGCGAGCAATCGGGAAAACGCTACGCCCGCAAGTGTTTGAACGTAGTCCGAGGCAGCTTTACTGCTTCCGCTCGATACCGAAACTTGCGGCTACCCACGAACGCCTCTAGGTCACGAATGTCGACGCGGTAGCCCTTCTGCAGCCCAATCCGCACGACCGGTAATTCGCCGTTCGCGACGAGCGCATAAACGCAAGCCGCCGAGCAGCTCATTCGCTGGGCGGCCTGTTTAATAGTCAATAAACAAAACACTTTGGCTTCGTCACTTCTGTCCATCGTTCATCAAACGCAGGTAGCTGTTGATCCAAATCCAAAGCCGGCGGCAAAGCTTTGGCAACTCATCCGGGTTTTTCGCGTTGTAACTTCCGAGCTTATAGCTGCCCAAAAGCAGCAAGAACGTAAACACCGACACAGTACACCTTCCTTTTTAGATTGGAGGAGCCTGAAGAAAACCCAACTTAAACACCCACAAGTGACAAAACCACCACGCCACGACAATCAGAAACGTCGTTACACCGCAAAGAGCAACGACGCGCCAAAACGGACGCCCCGCGGTCACCTTGTACAGAAACAGAAACATCATCATTTCCAACATGGCTAGCCTTTTCCGCTTTGCGGCACCGCTTATCGTTCGAGTCCCATTTCCTGCTCATGCACCTGCTCTTGGCCCTTCTCCGGCTCAATGGCCTCGGTATATTGGCCTGGACCGTACGGAACAAACCCGTCCCCAGTGAATAGCGCTGAAGCAAGTTCCATGTCGCCGTGTACTCCAAGGCGCTTAAACTCGGCGCCCACTTCCGGCACAAAGTTCTTGATCCCCGGCGCCAATGCGCCGATTGTGTCCCTCACTCCCTCGAATAGCCGTTTTGCTGTATCCGACATCTTTCATCCCCTTCACATTTTGGTTCTTCTGAATCGCCCCTATCTCCAAATACGCTCAGGTCGGGCGTGCATTTCGCGCGGAATGACATATTGTTGCGCGCCTCGATCGTTTACGGCCTCCGTGAGAGCCGCTGCCGAGAGCATCGCAGTCGCGCCGAATGCAAGTGATGCCATCAGCGTCAAGCACGCTGCCATCGATCTGGCCAGCCAACCGGACTTTCTGCCAAGCCAGGGCTCCTCATACCAGCGCAGCAATGTTGAGCAAACCGGCGGTACGTTCGGCGCGAATGTGATCGCCGTTCGCGGCGGCAGCGCCATGATTTCTTCAGGCTTCAAAAGTTTGCGAGCTACCTGCTGCCAGTTGCTGCTCGAATTGCCGGAGCTGCCACGGCTGCTACTCGATTGCGCTCCTTGCGTGTACTGGTACGAACTACCTGAACTGGTTCCACCTGATGCGACAATGATCGTGCTTTCCCCGAGGCGAACGCTGACATAATCCGCCGTCGCGTTGTCATTGACAGCAAAGAACATCGAATTCACGTTGCCCAACAACGTTTGATCCTGACCTTCGGGGAAACACAGCTTCAATTGCCCCAACGATTGGTAGATCAACACCAGCCGGATGCCATATCCCCTACCGATCGCGATCATGTCGCCGATCGGCTTAAAGTGGCCCAACGATGCGGCCTCATCCACGACAAACTGAACGACGCTCACTCTTGCAGCCCTCCGCTTACGACGTTTTGCATTAACGACGACATCCATAGCCGCATCAGCCCGGCCTGCGTGCGCTGGTGCGACGGCGGCAGGATCAAATACACCGTCATCTTTCCGGCGCGAAGTAATGCCGGGTCGAAGCTGCTGTTTTGGACACTGGCCATAACGGCCGGCGTACCGAGAAAGGATAAATTCCGCGCCACGGTCGTCATGACCGACATTTTCTCCTTTTCGACGAAACTCAGAAGGTTCCCGCCCAGGTCCGCAAGTGCGCCATTCCAGATTGTCGACTCGCACATGAGCTTCACCGCCAAGTCGCGCCGGTCCGGACGGCTTAAAAATTCATACACCGTTCGCATCGATCGGCTTTCACCGCGCTTCCCATACGCCGCCACGACGGCAATCACAGCGCCGATCCACATACTGGCGGATTCAGGCCAGTGGGGGTCACGCTCCTGCGGCGATCGCTCAATAATCGCGTCGCCCATATTGCGGCAGTGCTCAATTGCCTGCGGATTCGTCTCGTCGATGAAATCGAGCGGATTAAAAGTGTCCGGCGTTTGTGTAACTAGTTTGTACGGATCGACGAGCACAATCTGTTGCCCGAACCGTTTCTTGCGAAGACGTGCCGTCTTGGAGGAAATTTCGCCTTTCGGGTCGATCACAACCAAACCATCACCGCACGTCATGCAGTGCGGAATCACGCACGAAACGGTTTTACCGCCGCCGCTGCGGCTGAATACGGCCGTATGAACAGCTTGCGGCAATCGCACAAGCTCGCCGCCGTGCCGCCGCCTCATCCAGAATCCCTGGCACGCCTCCTTGGCGGTTATGCGCCACGCGAATAGTTTGCTTATGCGATGATCGCCTCCGCTGCTTCGCCCGCCGGTCATGCGACCAAGGATCATGCCGGACTTTGCGCCGAGCATTCCGGCGCGGCGCAGATCGTTCTCGTCGGCAAATCTTGCACTGCCCAAGGTTGTCAGTTGCGTCCCCTTTCGACGCAGCAGTTTCACAAGCACCACAGGTACAATCATCCATGCGGACATCGGCCAGCCGACAACGACCAAGACGGCCGCGCAATACAGCCCGGCCAAAACGCCGATGATCATCAGTAAACGCGAAAGTGAATACATGACGTTGCCGTTAGGCCGCCGACTTGCCCTTCGATGCCTTAAGAAAATCGTCCAGCGCGATACCTTTCGCCTGCGCCGCCTTGACCAAGTCCACCGCCTCAAGCAATGCGACAATCAGCGCATCATAGCCGGATTCCAAACCCGTCGCCGACACACTCCGCCCGTTACTCAGCAATACAATCGTGCTACGCCTGTGCGAGCGCTTCGTGCTCTTGCTCTTGCGCTTGCTTTTCTTCACCTCGGCCTTGATCGCGTCGCGCGACATTTTGCCGTTGACCGCCCTCTCGACAAGCTCCGCTTGCTTTTCCGGATCTTTAATGTTCTTAAGCTCGCACGCTTTGCTGTACGGCAGGGCACCCGTTTGCACGTGTTCCTGCATCGTCGGTGGAAGCTCCAGCATTGCGCGGTATCTACTCACCGTCGGTCCACTGAACCCGATCATGCTGCCGACTTCGGCGTCCGAACGATTGCTTTCCTTGATCAGGGCATCGATTGCCCGCGCGATTTCCATTCTCGACAGGTCTTTCCGCATGCAATTAGCGATAAGCTGCCGCTGTACGACTTCGGTATCACTTAGCTCCCGTTGCTCGACCATCGCCGCGATTAGTTCCCATTTGAGCAACCGCGCGGCCCGCAGCCGGCGCTCGCCGTCGACGACGATGAATCGGTCGCCGTTCCGCCGCACCCGAATCGGCTGCTGCAACCCCGCGTCCCGCAGCGTCACAGCAAGGTTGCGGATTGAATCATCGACCGCGTTCTCGCGCACCTGCGGCGCCGTGTCGATGTCGGCAACTGGCAAATACTCAATCGTTTCTTTTGTCACGTGTTTGTTCCTTCGGACGCGGATTGGAGCGATCATCCTTCGCAAGGTAATTACGCGCCTCCCGCCAAGTCCTTTTGATCGGGCTATCCATTAGCCAATCGCGACGAGCGAGCTGGGGGCGCAATTGATTGCGCACTTCAAATAGCCAGGTGTTAAAGGTGTTGACGCTCTGCAATCCGCAGCGGCGCACTCCGTACGCCGAGGACATGCCCAAGATGTATTTCAAAATGAAGGCGCGGCGGTATTTCTTGGGCAGCCCTCGCAACGCCTTGCGCAACGCCTTGCGAAACGCGATGTCGCATTCCCGCTTGCAGAGCAAACCGATGGGCTCCCAATCGCGAACATGCTCCTCAAATGGAATTGGCTTGGTTTGCCGCAGGTTTCCCTTGCGGTTTAACCCGCTGCAAATGTGCTTAAGCACCGTAAACGCGTAACCGGTGAGCGAACCCCTGTCAGGCGTGTAATTCTTGAAGCCCAGCTCGTTCATGCTCGCCCACCATTCCTGGGCAACGTCATCCGGGTCGGACTTCGCATACGGATATTTATTCAAAACGATTGAAGCAGCTTCTACGACACACGGGCTCACTTGCCTTATGAGCTGGGCCATTTCATCCGACTGAAGATCGCCGTCCTTCAGGAATTGCTCATAAATCTCGTTGACTCCCTTCTCCATCTCGCTCCATACAACGTCGCTGCTCATTGCTCAAACTCCTTATCTGAAAAGCCACTGAAAGTGGCCGGAAATATTTCGTACATTTGCACAGGGACTATAGAACACGAAACCCCTTTGGTCCAAAGAACGCGCAGCACATTCAATTACTTAGTTCCCGTTGATTCCCTTTCGTTTGCGCGACGCTCGTCGTTGTGTTAACCTTCTTTAACACCGGCGATAACAACATCGAGCAGTCGTAGTGTCGGACGAGCAATCGCAACCCATCCAGCCACAGAGCGACCTTACCCGTCGCGCAAGCGTCGCCTCGCCTGCTGACGACAACCGCAGCGACCGCGATGCATTTCGAGCCTTGATGGGGAACCTTCCGACCGACTACCAGAGTGCTCGTGAACGGCTTCGGGAACTTTCGGATCGCTTTCACGATGAGTTGGCGGCGGCTTTCCAACCGGTTCTGCGCTGAACTCACAAAATTCCCGACAGCCACCATCGAAGAAAAGCGAGCGCTTGCAATTTGGGCGAATGGCGAGTTGCGTCATCTTGGGCTCGCCTTCCGCTCCCCCAGCGGCGACCCGGCGAGATTGATTGTCGATTGGGCGAAAGGACACGAGACGGAAGGACGGTTTCGCTTCGTCATGGGAAACCACAAGGGCCGAAATATCCGTGAAGGGAATTTCCACGAATTGCCTCCCATTGACTTGATCGAAGAAGGACCGCGAAAAGAATTTCTGTCCAAATGGACCGATCGCGTCGCGACCGACGATGAAACCAGGCAGCGTTAAATTGGATTTGGCGGTCATTTCCAGACGATTTATTGGGTTTTGCCGATTGTCATTTGGCAAATCGGCGCGCAAAGCGACACAGTTTTGATGATTGCTGTATTGCCGCCAGACGCGACGGCAACAGATTAGTGGCACCGCAACTGCATGCCACGAGGAGATTTTACATCCACTTCATACAGGCAGCTTATCGGCCACCGTTTAGAAGCTTCACATGGAAAATTTCCTGTTTCAAGCTCAATGCTTCCAACCGGTGAATTCTTGCTACCGGGTTTGGTGAAATCTTCTCTGCCTATTCAAGTATCGGTGGAATTCGCACATTCGGCAACATGACCATGCCGAATTTTTGCCCTTGCTTCCTTCTCAGTTCCCGCCGCGCCAAGCGAAGCGACGCATCACCGCGGCTACGCGCAGGCAAGCAGTGCAACTCCCCGGCAAGCGGTATCGCTCAGCCGAATCGCTCTGCTGTGAAATCTCCCGGCAGTAAACAATTGTTAACTATTCGCCCCCATACTGTCATAGCACCGCCAAGGAGGGCGCTATGGCAAAAGACTATTTTCGCCAGCTCATAACGGAAACGAACTCTCGCCCGCTTGAGAAACTGGCCGACCGCATTGAAGAAGCAAAATTTCGATGGAGTCCTTCCTTTGGCACTCGCGCTGACGACACGCCATCGCGATCGTTGCCCTTCCATCTCATCATCGAGGACATCCATGAATGGCTGTCCAATGACGAATTAGTGCGTTACGCCACTGAGCCTGCCGGAAGCGACTATTTTCAACGGGCCTGGAAAAGCGCAGAGGAATTCAACAAGACCCGATCGTACTTCGACATTCGACAGCCCGAAGGACTTACGGATAAGTTTTATTCCGCGCTCATACAGGATCAATTCGACGAATCAAAGAACGGTCTCGCGGAAGCGGAATATCATCTCGATCGTTTTCGCCACGCCCTGCAACATCAATATGAATGTGCTCAGGCAGCGCGCGCTTATGTACAGACTGTTGGCAAGGAGCATCACAACGAACTCGTCCCGTTTGTTCCGCTTGATGCCAAGAAGCTTGAAGAGGCGCTTGACCTGCATCTAATTGATGTTGGCAAGTATGATCCGTTGCTCAAACACCATATTCACGCAGCGTTCGATGGCGCCGTCCACGTAGAAGGTGACACGCCCGTAGATGTGATGGACGCCACATTTGATGCCATGAAGTTTGACAGGTATTTTGCCAAGCTCGAAAAACATCTCCGCACCAATATCAACACGCTCGGGGACATGATAAAAACTTTTTCCCGCCACCGGGACCGAATCGACGAGCTTTCTCACGCCCCTCCGCAGCGCAGACGATAGTTGGCCCACGCGGCAGGTCTGACGAGCCCCATCCAACTTTCCCTGCGTCACCGATAATTCCCTGGACCGGCCACGCCGAGCGAAGCGACGTATCACCACGGCCGCGAATTCTCCGAAAATATTGGGGGACCGACCGCGCCGTCCGAAGACCAGGGGCGCTGCATTTCCGCCCCGCGGACCGCCGGCTAATGCTTGCGGCAAGGTTCCATTTTGAGGTCAGCATGACGATAATACGGCTAATGTATCGGATGCCTCCAATCTTCGTCGCCGTTGCCTTGTGGTCATCCTGCGCGCTTGCTCACTACGGCACGTCGTTCGGCGATTACAACAATAACGGCGTTGTGGACGCCGCCATTAAGACTATAACTTAACTGGCGCCGCACCAGGCGGGACAATTATTTCACGAATCGACCTGACATATTTGTCTGATTCCACCTTTAGTCTCTGTAGCTCCGGGTCCATTGGCTTGGGTTTCCAGGCGGATACAAAGGCTTCTGCGCTCTCTACCTCCGCCTTGGATAGTTTTGCGGCCATACTATCAAAGTTCAGTTTTTGACTACTATCAATGGGCATGCCCAACTTTGCCGCAAGCCTCAAATAGGCATAACTCAATGTCAAATCTTTCGGAACACCCAGTCCCTTACCGTACACATCGGACAAACTTTCTATCGCGGTCCGCTTTCCGTAGCTGGCCGCCTCCTTCCACCATTTGATCGCTTCTTCCATATTGTTTCGGTTGGCATATATGCCCGCGACAAGGTCCTGACAAGTAGCGTCACCGCCCTTGGCAGCGATCAATAGATACTCCAACTCTTTGACAGGATCTATTGCCTTCCGCCTACCCAAGCTAGGCCCATAGAAGCCGCCGACCTCACGCACCGCCAATGGATTGCCCGCGTCAGCGGATTTCTTGAGCCATTCGAACGCCTGACGGTTATCGCACTTGGACAGTTGACATATCTCGTACGTGAGGCCCACATGATATTGCGCTTGTGTATCGCCTTTTCGCACTAATGCCAGTGTTTCATTAAATATCTCTTGAGCCGTTCGAGCGGACGCCGTCTCCTCGGCTAACGCACCGTGGTTAATGTCAATCGCGAACAACACAAGCAAAGCTACAAAACATTTCATACGGCCTCCTCAACGCTGGGCAGCAATCAGATGCAATTACGCGAACCCGCTTGCCAACATGCTAGTCGCCGATTGGTTAACCAATAGTTAAACCTTCTCTTGCCCACTTACTGCAATTGCAACGATTGCCGCACAAATATTCCTTCCCTTTGCCTTTATTACTCTTTTGAGCGGCTGCGCCGACCAACGCGCACTTTTCTTAGAAACTCTCGCTTGGTCGTGAGTGGATTACCTGCACCGCTTAGAGCAAGTTTCTTTCTGCACCGCGCAGAAAGCTCAATCAGGGTAAGGGCGAACCGCAGCGTGATGCCCTCCGACGGATCGAACTCGCATCGCTCCAGCCAGGCGTAGCCGAGCGCCGTGATGTTGCCGTTCTCGCGACGGATTTCCAGCGTGTAGGCGCGCTCCTTGGAGCCGCAGCCAACCAAACGCCTAAATCCTCCGGCGGCTCATCGGCTTGCTCCTCATGGTGATGGCCGTTGCCGATCTTCTCAGTGAATTGTCGCAGAAACTTATCGATTATACGTTCTACCTTCCCGTTCCCTCATGGCTCGCTCGACCGACAACTCGTGATAACGCGCCAGCAATGCGACGACTTCCCGCCCCCTTCCGCAGGTGACTTTGTCACGATTTTCTTGCGCCAATCGCCAAAGCGCACTATGGTTAACAAGCGTTAACCACAGACCGCCGGATGATGTCGGACAAGCCCGTAGAGCACTCCAATACTAAAGCACTCGTCGCGCGTTTCGCGGAGCATGGACTCACTAGCAGCGACTTTGCAGCTGCCGCTTGCCAACACCCACAGCTTTTTCATCAGCGGCCGGAAACACTGATTCGCAATATTGAAGGCGTCGCTAAGCACTTCGCGGCCGATGGCCTCACGATTCGCGACTACCTGAAAGCCGCTTGCAAACAACCATCTCTATTTTGTTATCGGCCGGACAGGCTTATTGGCAACATCGAAGGCGTTCTACGGCATTTCGCCGCCGAGGGGCTTACGATCCGCGAGTACCTGAAGGCCGCTTGCAAATCGCCAAGTATTTTCTCCCAGCGCCCGCAAACGCTCATCGGTAACATCGAAGGGGTGGTCCGACATTTCGGGCCTGACGGACTCACCATTCGCGATTACCTGAAGGCCGCCTGCAAATCCCCGTCGCTTTTCAACCGTCGGCCGGAGACGGTGATTGGAAACATCGAAGGGGTCGCTAAACATTTCGAGACCGACGGACTCACTATTCGCAACTACGTGAAAGCAGCTTGCAAGCAGCCGTCCCTGTTCGCTCAGCGGCCGGAGACCCTGATTGAAAACATTGGGGGCGTCGTCAGCCACTTCCGGGCCGATGGACTTAATGTAGCCGACTACTTGAAAGCCGCTTGCCAACACTCACAACTTTTTCATCAGCGGCCGGAAACTCTGATCGGCAACATCAATGGCGTTCTCCAGCACTTCAAGCCGGATGGACTTACGATTCGCCCTTACTTAAAAGCCGCTTGCAAACAGGCGTCGCTTTTCACCCAACGCCCGGATACGCTGACCAGTAATATCGAAAACGTCGTCCGGCACTTTGGCGCCGACGGCCTCAACATCCGCGACTACCTGAAAGCCGCTTGCAAACAGCCAGTGCTTTTCTACCAAAGGCCGGAGACGCTGATCGGTAACATCGAAGGCGTTGTCCGGCATTTTGAGGCCGACGGCCTCACCATTCGCGATTACCTGAAAGCCGCTTGCAAACAACCGACGCTCTTCTCCCGACGACCAGACGCGCTGATCGGTAATATCAATCTCCTACTGTCGCTGCTTGAGACCTCCGTCCCGTCCCGACCCGAGGCGCTTCAAAAGGTGCTTCGCACGCCCGAGCTCCTGAGCCTCTCCTCAGACAACACCTATCTTCGCGGCATCGAGTCTGCTTTAACCGGTCGCCCAGTTCGTTTCCACCCACCGCGTCCGCAAGCTGAAGCGTCGGTCGCAAGCCATCTCGGCTACCCAACACTCGATGAGCCTGTTGCCAAAAAATCCCGACCGGACGATACGAATGCTGAGATCGGTCCCCACGTCCGCAACCTGCTATTACGAGCCCTGATTCGCGAGCAAATAATCAAGGGCAAACTCCGCGATTAGGTTTCATACAGCAGCTTAAATCTTTCCTTAAGGCGCATCGGCTTTAGCCGCCACATTCGGCAAATGAATCTGCCTACGACTATACCTTGTACGTTTCCGAGTCGGCGTTGTCCGTAGCGGTTTTCGCTCCGCCCACTGTGAAATCTCAGTCTTACAAGGGTTCCGCTTCACCTTAGTCCAGGCCATAATAGCCGGTGGAGAGGCAGACATGCGCCACCATTTCATAGTGAAAACACTTCTTCCTGGCATAGTCGTCGCCGCGCTGTTTTTTTCTCCCGCAAGCCCACTACGGCACTCCCTACGGCGACTACAACAACAACGGCGTCGTGGACGCCGCCGACTACGTGGTCTGGCGCGACACGCTTGGTTCCGCCACGAACTTTGCCGCAGACGGCAACCGAGGAGGCGGCATTACGACCGCCGACTACGACTATTGGCGAGCGCACTTTGGGACGATCATCGCACCGATCCACTCCCAAACCCAGCTCCCATCTCGTATGCGAATTCGCCGTGGCTGGAGCAATCGGGTATTACGCAATCGCTGGCCGATGATGTCAATTATGGAGAGGGTATCACGATTGGCTTTGTCGACAGCGGGATTAACTCAGCCCACCCGGCTTTTGCCGGTCACCTCTCGTCGCAGGGCGATTGCTACATCTACTGCGACGGCGGTCTCACTGTGAATGACGTGGGGACGGTGACAGCCGACGGCAGCGGCCATGGCACCAAGGTTGCCATGATCGCGGCAGGCAGCCAGTACCTCAACTCGGTCGGCGTTGCCCCCAAGGCCACCGTGCTGCCCATCAAGGTCTACCCGAGCGACAACGGCGCGACGCCGTCGGCTGACGTCGTTGCGAAAGGTGCGCGATTGGCGGCCGACCGCGGCGCTAATGTCATTAACATCAGCACCGCACCGCCTCACGGTTTAAGCGCGGCCGATCGGGCGAACTATTACAAGAACTTTTTCAGCGACATTAGCTATGCTGCGTCCCAAGGGACCATAACGGTTTTTGCCGGCGGCGATGAGGGAACCACTATCATAGGAACATCTGTTGCCGGATCGGTCGCTTCCGGCTTCAGCGATGCTGCCATCAACCAGATGCTTTTTGTAGGCGGTGTGGACTCGGCCAGTAACCTCGCCCCCGGCAGCAATACGCCTAGCACTGGCCATTTCCGCAGCAGCACGGGTTCTTTCACTTGGATCGGAGACCGTTGGCTCGTTGTCCGAAGCACCGACATCGTCGTCGACGGCGAGACAGTCAGCGGCACCGATTACGCCGCCGCGCAGGTTGCCGGTGCAGTTGCGCTGCTTGAACTAAGGTGGCCGCAGCTAAAACTCGACGGTACAACCGGCCTAGTACTTTTAGCGACGGCAACGGATCTTGGACCGGCTGGCACGGACGCGACCTTTGGACACGGCCTGCTCAATTTGCCCGCGGCCTTTATGCCGCAGGGCGGAATCTCCGGCACGTCGATCGACGGCGAGCGTTGCCCATCGATGACTTCACCAGCAACGTGGACGGTACCATTAGCGTAACTTCTCTTGATCCGAGGCTCATGAACCTCACCGCATACGACGCGTTCGGCCGCGACTTCCCCATCCGCGTTATCTCTTCTGAAACCATCGCCGTACCCGAGCCAGCAACCGGCACGGCTCTGATCTTCGCCTTCCTTGGCGCGGCCGCGCTACGGCGTCGAGCCGCATAGCTCCCGCGCCGAGCGTCAGTCGCATGATATGCGATCTGTGCGGATCTTCCAAAGATTCGCCATTCTCAACCCTATTACTCTTTCGGGCGGCAGCGCCGAGCGAAGCGACGCATCACCGCGGCTGCAAGTTCTGACTGCTCCAAGCGAGTACGCACTTAACCAAGAAAGAAGGCAGAGGAAGCAATGAACGAACTAAAGAAAAACACCAGCATGAAACCGGCACTACTAATCCTTGCCGGAATTCTGTACCTTCTTAGTCCGATCGATCTCATACCCGACTGCATTCCCCTATTTGGAACCCTCGATGATCTTGGAGTAATCGCGTTCCTTATTCAGCGCTACAACGCATATAAACAGCAGGCAGACGCTCAATCACTTGAGTCGACGATCATTGACTCACCCGTGAAGGCTCTTAAATAGCCATTAGGGCGCATTGGCTGCGCCGCCGGGTGCTTTCAGGCTCCGCGTGCGCTGCGGTCGCATCCGCGACGATTATCCCTTCCCGCCCCCTTGCGCACGGGCCGCGATCCGCGTCCCTTTAGCGGACTCCTTCGGTGATTTGAGTTCTTTCTGATTGGGGGGAATTTCCCCCGCGCCGTCAAGGATCGGGGCCACGCGACCTTCGCGGCTTCCTCCCCAATCTTCCGCGCTATCGCTTGTGCAGACCGGGTGCCCCTCCGCGCCGGTCGTCCTTGACTGCGCTCCCCCTCGCTTTTGGTCTTCGCCCCCTGCCGCCAAAAGCAGTGCTTTGTGCAGCAGGGCTGATTTCATTTCAAACGGAGGAATTAGCGATGACAACGAAAACCACCACCCGCACCGACATCTACACCCGCGTTACCGACCAGATCGTCGAGCAGCTTGAGCGCGGCGTCCGGCCTTGGCTCAAGCCCTGGAATGCCGAGCACGCCGCCGGCAGGATCACACGGCCGCTACGGCATAGCGGCGAGCCTTACCACGGCATCAATATCCTGATGCTGTGGGCGGCCGCCGAAACCCAGGGTTTTAACTGTCCCATTTGGTTGACCTACAAGCAGGCACAAGAGCTAGGCGGAAATGTCCGCAAGGGCGAGCACGGCTCACCCGTCGTCTACGCCAGCACCTTCAAGAAATCCGACACCGGCGACGACGGTCAGGAAATCGAACGCGACGTTGCCTTCCTCAAGCAATACACCGTGTTCAATGCCTGCCAATGCGAGGGACTGCCGGAACGGTTTTATCAACTGGCCGAGCCGCCCAAGGAAACGCTGCACCGCATCGAGCAGGCCGACCGATTCTTCGCCAACACCCACGCCGACATCCGGCACGGCGGAGACAAGGCCTATTACACCGTCACCGGTGACTACATCCGCATCCCGACCTTCGAGGCATTCCGCGACGCGGAATCTCATGCCGCCACCGTCGCCCATGAGCTAACGCACTGGACGCGGCACCCATCGCGGCTCAATCGCGAATTCGGCCGCAAGCGCTTCGGCGATGAAGGCTACGCGATGGAGGAGTTGGTCGCCGAACTGGCAAGCGCGTTTCTGTGTGCGGACTTGCAGATTACGCCGGAGGTACGCGACGACCACGCGAGCTATCTCGACTGCTGGCTACAAGTGCTGCAATCCGACAAGCGGGCCATTTTCACCGCAGCGTCGCATGCCAGCCGAGCGGTCGATTACCTGCACGGCTTGCAGCCGCAGCCGACCGCCTGAAAGCAACCGCTACCGCCCGGCGGCGGTCGCCGCCGGGCTTTCCTTCATCATCCATAAGCGAGGTTTACGATGACCGACATACGCGATCAGATCGACCTAAGCGTGTTTTCGCTGGTCTGCGAAAACTGCGATGCAGGCGACGATATGCTCAACGAGGTTGACGCACGGGCCACCGGCTGGACGCAGATCGAGTACTGCACCCGACCTGCCAATGGCCAACTTTGTTGGCTTATGCCCTGATTGCAGCAGGGAGCAGAAACGCGGCGACCGTCGCCGCGTCATTTGACGCAGTGGCCGATTACAGGCAGCGCGACCACACGCCGCAGAATGTGCTTACATATTAAAACGCGCGTTGCACAGCAATCGGTTTGCGTTATCAGGCAAGGTGTTATAAGGGTTTCCGGTAGTCGTGGTCACGCATCCTGCGGCGTCAGGCGTCGAAGGCGTATTGACATCCGCACCTTCGCGACACCACGGTCCCGGTCATTGGAAACCCGTCATCCATTTTGCTATCGATGGAAAAGAGATCGATAGGTGCAATACCTAACACTATCTGAAGGTCGCCATTATCAACGTATGTCAAACCGCCGACGAACCAGAAATTTCTGCCATAATCATCAGCGATAATATTTTGGCCAAAAGCATGAACAACAGCCGCCTTGTTTATCTTAGCCCTAGGGAAATATTGATCGACGGCTTGTGCTACCACATAGGGGCCATCCATCGGCGTAGCATTAATCTCCGTAAATGAACCATCAATTAGACCCGCATACGAAAGATGACTCCAGATCAAGGCGTTCTCACAGCAGAATCCTATAGAATCGTTAGGGTCACCAGCGCAAAGCAAGTCATTCCCATCGTTGTAACAGAGGCTACCGTCGCCATGGGCCATGCCAAATGCCACGGCTTTCCTGGCAGCCAAATCCCCCGGCATGCCTCCGTACTTAAGCCGGAAGGTGTTAATCGCGGTATTATACTTCACAATTTGCGCGACCTGTGCTCGTATCTCCGCCGCCTTAATGAGATCGCGGCCGACCAGAATTCCGCCGACCAGCAGCCCGATAATGACGAGCACGATCGAAAGCTCGATCAGCGTAAAGCCGTGACGATCCGAGGCGCGCATTCTCCATGCTATACGCGCGGTGGTTAATGAACCGTTAGCAGCCGCTTCAGCGCCGCCGGCTGGACGCAGATCGAGTACGCGCCAACTTGCCGATGGCCAACTTCGTTGGCCTATGCCCGGATTGCGGCGGGGAGCGTGAGCGTGCGAACGGGCACCGGACGCGAAAATCATCGCATCGCTAGCCTTCGCCAAATTCGCCGCCGCATCGGCAACGACGCGGCGGCTTTTGTGATCTGATTGCAGTGCTAAAACCCTGCTGACATCGTTATGGCGCAGTACGCACCGTCATTGCCCAGGTTATATCCAGGCGGCGCAACGTCGCTATTTACACAAACAGGGTTCCCAGCGGGACCACGCGTAGCCGCTTGGCCCGCCCCAGCTAAATCGTCTAGTTGCAAATAAAGGCTATCGAGTGCGGTATTGAGGTACGCTAAGACGCGACCCGAATCCGGCAGTCCATCATCCACTTTCGTATCTAAGTAATATCCCTGCGAAGGCGTCACGCTTGACGCGAAATCGCCCGTAGGCGTGGGCAACGCCAGATCAAGCAGACTGAATTGATTTATATGGAGCGGATTGTTTCCATTGATCCACCAACCCTGCGTCTTTATCGCAGCGATTGGATATTCGCGACCGGCCTTGATATTCCCAACCGCGCTCGCATCTTGCCCTGAATAGCCAACATAAGCTCCTCCAATCAAGCCAGCTCGCGCTAATTGATACCAGAAATTCAGGGCGTCATCCCAGCAAATCTCATCCGCTCCCGCGAGCCATGGCATATCCGGATAGGCGATACACGGATCGGCGTAAGGATCGGCAACACCTCCGGAGTCCGCAAGTCCAAGGGCAACGGCCTTCCAGCATTTAGACGGTATGCAATTGTATTTCAGTCGAAACGTCATAGCGGCCGTCTTAAACTTCTCGTATTCGCCCAGCGTCGCACGGTTTTCGGCGGCTTTGATCAAATCACGTCCGACCAATATCCCGCCGACGATCAGCCCGATGATGACGAGCACGATCGAAAGCTCGATCAGCGTAAAGCCACCGCGGCAAGAACGGCGCTGGCCCGCGCGAGAATGCCTCACTTACTTAGACGCAACGTGTTAAAAAGAATGTCGTCCGCGATTTTGTGGAAAACGGTCGCCAGATCATCCGCCGTCGCGGCCTTAAAATAATAGCCGGGCACGCTCGCGCAGCGCCGCAGAACGTCCTCATTAATCCATTCATCGCCGTAACCCACGGTATAGATCGTGATACCTTGCGCCTTAATTGCGGCGCAGAGCTGATCCGTTTTGTAATCGTCATCCCCTACCGACTGTTCCAGCCCCCGGTACGTGCCGGCACTCGGCGTACGCACGTTTTTTCCGTCCGTCATCAGCACCAATGCTTTGTCCAGGCGCGATGGCTGGAAATTGGCTGGCAAGCCGGGCTTGCCTGCATCCCATGTACCTTGCCATTTGGGTGAGAGCGTGAACCAGCCCCACATCAGGCCAACAGGAATGCGGGTGTCCCCTGTCGGCGTCATTGAATTGATCAAAGATTTAACATCGGCCTTGTCGTTCGATGCGAACATGATCTGCGGCAGCCGGCAACTGCGGATGTACGAAGTGTAATTATTATTGTCGCTACGGTTGACGATGGCGAAGAACGGCGCGTTATCGTAATAGAGGCGAAATTTGGTCGCCCGCGTCGTCGGTGGAGCGTCGGAAATGTCATTGAAGCGCCGGCCAGAATCGTCGCCGCCTTCATACCAAACTGTGCCACTGTCGGGCATGGGCGGACAAATATTGCCGCGACCGCCCCATGTATTCCACGTCAGCGGAGGACCGGGGAAAGCCGTACACTTTGCTGCACTGGGTACGCACGGATAGCAACTGCATGACTGAGAGGAGCGCTGGCTCACCTGCCCGGTCTCCGGATCGGTATAGTCATAGTAGGTTGTCTGGCAAGTTTGCGTTTGCGCATTGCAAGGATCAGGGCTTGGGCATGTGTGGGCTGGATTACAGCCATAAATCGGCTTTGGTCCGCACCAATGATCCCACTGGCGGTTGGCGGCAAGACCTTTGTTCCATTTGTTTACGGCATACTGATACATATTCATTCCGTAGTAACGGCTTTCTGTATCGAAAGCGCCGGGGTCTTGCATCCAGTCCGCCCGCTGTGGGCCGATATTGACGACCGTGCTGTAAGGAACGACCGAGATATGAATCTTGGTTGAGGTTGCCTGTTCCGCGAAAATGATGTCTACCAAGTCGCGAGCCGCATGCTTAAGGCCCTCCATTTTCGACATGGGTGAGCCCATCGATGCAGTGTTATCCAGCACTAGCGCCAGCTCCAATTGTTTGCTTCTCTGCTCCTCAAACCCGCGCGTCACCTGCGAGAGAATTTGCAGGTGCATCATGTTCTCGCTGAAGACCGATTGCACCATGATCGTGCTTAAGTCCACGTCAAAGGTCATCTCGTAGACGCCGGAGGACACCTCTGCCACGGCCATGTTTTTGACGACGGAACCCATGTAGTCGGTGGGGTAATTGGCGTTGAACAGGCGGGTGACCTCGCTGTTCAGGTCCGTTGTGCTCATGGTCGCCACCGCGCCCAGCAGCGCCGCATCGGCAGCATTCTGAGCCTTGCTATGCACCGCGTATATACGGCCCACGTCCACGACAATGGCTACCGCACCCACCAGCACCAGAAAGATAACGCCGACCAAAATAATCGCCGCGCCCGATTGGCACTTCCTAAATTCCCGCAGAGTCGATTGCAATATACTCATGGGAAGCCCCTCAGCCGTCGCCCTGTAATTATCGGCCGAATGTCTGAAGAATAAGTTAACAGGCTCCATTCCTAATGGCTGAGTCGTTGCGCCCAAGTTTGTCAGCACATCGCGTGGCTTGCGCGAATTGCACCCGCTCAATTAAAGTCGCGTACTTGGCCACCGACGATCAGCCCGATGATGACGAGCACGATCGAAAGCTCAATGAGAGTAAAGCCGTGACGATCAGACGCGCGCATTCTCCATGCTACAGGCGCATTGGTTAACCGATCGTTAACCATCTTCCAGCACGTTGCACGCCAGCCAAGCGGGCGATTATCTGCACGACTTGCCGATGGCCAATTTCGTTGGCTTGTGCCCCGATTGCAATACCGAGCGGGAATATCGGAACCAACGAAAACGCCGTTCCTCATAGCCAAGGCAAAATTCCGCCGCCGCGTCGTAAGCGACGCGGCGTTTTCTTCATTCTGGCTTACACGTCAAAAACTTGCCCCTACGAACAAGCCCACCAACTTATCCTTTAGCGTCAGATCATATTCGCACGTGTCCATCGTTAGGCCATAATAGGTAGGATCAGGGCCTAGGCAAACGCCACCTCCAAAATAATCCTCGGACGGCAACATAAAGAGGGGTAGATCGAAATTGTAATTAAGGCCTGCGGTCACGCGGCCGGTTGCAGCCTTGCCGTCATCTATTTTGCTGTCAATGTAATACGCATCGTGCGGCGTATAAGGTGCAGGAGATGTCTTTATGGTCCCCTCTGGAATTCCTACATGGTATGCACTACTTGTGCCTAGCCGGTAAGTATGTTTTCCCATCCACACCCAATCTGCTGGCCCCGGCGCTCCAGCATTGTGAAATTCTCCGACGACAACGAAAGCACTGCCAGACGGCAGTGGCGGCATGGCTTTATCAATATATACGGTTACGAGTGGGTCATTGGCCTCGAAGGGAGCAACCGCGATGAGGTTGGCACGTGCCAAATCATCGACAGCATAAGCAAATTCAAAGCCAATATAGAAACCGTACAAATCCGATCTGGGTTCGATCGCTCCGTTGCCATTGCCGTTATAGGCACCTGCCAAAAATCGCGTAGCGTTAGCGCAGTCGCCGGGGATGCAATTGTATTTCAAGCGGAAGGTATTCACGGCGGCATCAAACTTATCGACGGCGCTGATGTCGGCGCGCAGTTCCGCCATGCGGATCAGATCGCGGCCGACGAGAATGCCGCCGACGATCAGTCCGATGATGACGAGCACGATCGAAAGCTCGATCAGGGTAAAGCCGTGACGGTCGCGGGCGCGCATGTCCGATATTAGGCGCGCTTCGGTTAACCAACCGTTAACCATCGTCGTCGCCGCGCCGCCCGTCAAACGTGGTGTAGCTGGATAAACTTCACTGAAGAGATGGTTTGATGATTACCACCCCGTCCTAATTAGCAACGAGCATAATGCCCCTTCATACGGGCCCCAATCGTAAGTACGACTTGTATTGCTTACGTTATATGTGGGTGGATTTACGTCAGTTAGAACGCATACATTCTCACCAGTGAAACCTTCCGACGGCCCGTCCATGCCCAATAGCGTTGGGTCAACCGCGGGACCAGCGGCAAACACGTTTCCCGTATAAGGGTTCCCGTCGTCGAGTTTGGTATCGATGCTGAAGCTGTCAAGCGGCGTCAAACTTTCTGAATTGTAATCCGCTAAAACACTGGCACTGATCCAGTAGTAATTCGGACGCCCTCTAACAGGAAGCAAGTAGCTGGGGGATATGTAGTCGGTGGCGCCTGGAATAACCACCCAACAAGCACGGCCGCCGGCAGGCCCTGAAGCCGTAGATAATGCAACCTCCGGACAATCGATGCTGGGCGCAAGTCCGCCGCCGACAGTGAGTGTCTTCATCGGCTCGACTACCAAGTTGGCCGCTCTGAGATGCGCCCAAAAGCCGTTATATTCTGTGAATACATAATCGGGAGACATTCCAATCAAGGTACCGTCGCCATTTCCATCTACTCCCAAGCCGAATCGCGTCGCCGACGCGCAATCTCCCGGCAAGCAGTTGTATTTCACGCGAAATGTATTGACTGCGGCGTCAAACCTTTCAACTTGCCGCACTGTCTTGTGCAACTCCGCCACGCGAATCAAATCGCGGCCCACCAATATGCCCCCGACGATTAGCCCGATGATGACGAGCACGATCGAAAGCTCGATCAGGGTAAAGCCGTGACGGTCAGACGCGCGCATTCTCCATGCTATACGCGCCTTGGTTAACCGATAGTTAACCATCGTCGTCGCCGGTTGGACGCAGATCGAATATGCCCCGACTTGCCGATGGCCAACTTTGTTGGCCTATGTCCCGAATGCCGGAGAGACCGCAAGCTTCCGGACTACGCTCGTACGCAAGCTCGGCGGAGTTGTTAGAACTGGGCCATATTCGCCGCCGCATCGTTACCGACGCGGCGACTTAGCAAACACCTGAATTGCAGTGCAAATACGGATGCAGATTCGCCAGCCGCACGCCTGTCATCAAAGATTCTCATTTCTTTTCTTGCGCGTCTTCGCGGTACGGTAAATAATTCTTGATGCTTTACGCGTAATGTTCCTCATAGGAGCGCGAAAGCACTGCCTTCGCATGGCAGTCGACGCAACGTCTAACTGGAGATTTTATGGCCGACAATAAACCCTATGAGCACACGAGCGCCGGCCGAGGACCTTCTGCCGTCGGGATCAGTACCTATAGAGGTCAGGTGGCTGGGCGTGATGCCGAAATTGTTACGGTACAATCCTCCGACGGTAAGACTGACGTAGAAACACTTACGGTTAAATCCAAAGTCGAGATCGACCACGGCAAACTGAAATCGTTCAACGGCATGGAGAGGGCACAGGCCGAAGCGCTCGTAGAGGAAGCCCACACCTCGCTTCGTGCTCCCGGAGCCGAGCATGAGCACACGAGCGCCGGCCGAGGACCTTCTGCCGTTGGGATCAATACCTATAAAGGTCAGGTGGCCGGACGAGATGCCGAGATGGTCGCCGTACACTCCTCAGACGGTAAGACGGACGAAGAAACACTTACGGTTAAATCCACCATCGTGATGGATCACGGCAAACTGAAATCGTTCAACGGCATGGAGAAGGCAAAAGCGGAAGAACTTGTAGCACAAGCACGCGCCGCTCTTGGTGTGTCCGGAGCTACTATGAGTGGTGTTAGCGAAGTTGATCACACCAATGTTACAGCCCCAAAGAATATTCCCCACCACAAAGACACGAGCTCCAAAGGCCGTTAACCACCGTTCACCGCCGCGTCGGCGACGACGCGGCGGTATTATCAGCCTCCAAAGATTTTCCAGCTCGGCGCTTATAACCTATTGCGGGGCGCAGTGCTTCGACAATGCAAAACAACGAGGTAATTCCCATGGACCCGATTTCCGCATTCTTGCTCTCGGTGAACCTGCTCATCCTGATATTCGGAGGCATAGGCGGACAGCAGTCACAATCCGGCGGTTCGTACGATCCCAGCGACGTATTCTGTGCTTAAGCATCCCGCTTCGTTGTGATGTTGGCGGCCGGCGGCGATCACCGCCGGGCGCAGCCTGTCCATTGGCGGTAGGCAATTGTTAACCATTTTGGCGCACAATAATGATATGTAATCATTACGGGGGCGAAATGACCGGGGCTGATCCTAATTTGCTGCAAGCCGTCATGGAGGGCGATCTAGCAGCTGCTCGAACCGCCATTGAAGCTGGCGCCAACGTCAACGCGACGGACGCAAATCAATCCACCGCACTGCATTTGGCCGTCGCGCTTGCTCAGGTTGAACTTATCCGGCTGCTCATCGAAAAAGGCGCCGACATCCTGGCGAAGAATGTCTCTCAACAAACGCCTTTGGAAGTGGCTCAACAAAATGGCCAGCACGAGGTAGCGGCAATTCTCTCCGATGGCATGCAGCGACCGAGAAGCCACGCAGCGCGCATCGTTAAAGAGCGCAGCAGTAAAGGCAACCCGGAACATAGCCGGTAGTCTTTTCTTACCATTGCATCGCACGTCAGGCGACGTGATCCTCCGAATGCCCCAAGGTTACAGGAATTCCACGCGTTCTATCACCGTGGCTTGCTTGGCGGCCATCATGGCCGTCGGCTCATCAGCTTCCTGAATCCACGGGATTCGATGGCGCACGAGGCCTTCAAACAACTTCAGGTGCGGCCGCATTTCGCGGTTGAGATTTCGCCCGACCAGCCGCACGGCCTGCCCTGTAAAGCGCAGCGTGATACCCTCCGACGGATCGAAATCGCAGCTCTCCAGCCACGCATAGCCGAGCGCCTTGATGTTGCCGTCCTTGCGGCGAACTTCCAGCATGTACGCTCGCTCTTTGGAGCCGCGTAGCCAGCCGAACGCGCCTAAATCCTCCGGCGGCTCGTCGGCCTGCTCCTCATGGTGATGGCCGTTCCCGAGTTTCTCGGTGAATTGCCGTAGAAACTTATCGCTCATAACCGATCCCTTCCCGTTCCCTCATAGTGCGCTCGACCGACAGATCGTGGTAACGCGCCAGCAATGCGACGACTTCTCGCTGCCGCATGCCGGTCACCAACTCCGTGGCGCTGACCCGATCTTCCGATTCCGCGACCGCGTCGCGCAGCGCTTGCTTGTCGTCGCAATACACCGTCACCGATTCGCGGCCGCGCGAGCAACTCACGTAAAACTGTTCCTGCGAACTGGCCGGAAAGACTTGCGCTGCTCTGGCCGATAAATACGCGATCGACCGTTTTGCCTTGGCTGGCGTGGCTCGTCACCACATAACCGTAGGCCAGGTGCCCGAAATCCTTGGCGATCGTCCAGCCGTTGCTCAGAACTATATTGTCGTGATCGTCGAAATTCTTTACCCGGTACAGCGATCCGTTGTTGAGCCGGTGTTTTCCGTCGGCCGTGAAACCGTTATGCGTGATCCGCACCACGTCGCCTTCGGCCAGCTCCAGCTTCGCCGGATGGAACACCGCGAACCGGCTGGCCTGGTCCAGCGGCAGCGGCTTGCCGTTGACTTCGAGGCGATCGCCGCGCCTGAATCCCTTGGCGTTTTGGTGGAATTGCAGCACGTCGCCATGCAGATACTTCAGTGCGATCGCCGCGCTCGGCTTCCGTTAGATTGGCATTTTGCAAGACTCGAAACGTGCGGCGTTCTTCACCGAGCTGCCCGCGCTCTTGCAGCGTGCGGCGAATCTCGGTCGTAATGCGTTCGCCCTCAAAATGCGTCGGCGAAACGACCAGCGCCGATTTGCCAGCCGAAATCGCCGAGCACATAATCCGCCGCTAGTCGCTTGTAGCGCTCGTCGTCGGCGATTTCATGAATCCAGCCGAGCCGATCCAATCGCGAGAATCCTTCACCGACCTTGCCTTCGCTCAATGCTTTGATCGCTGCCTTGTACTCGCCGGCTTGCCGCTTAATCTCCTTCACTTCCGCAGGCTTAATGCCGGCTTCGTCCTCAAGCAAACTCAGGCTCGCGCCGCGTTCGACCGATCCATGCTGCCGGCGGTCGCCGGTCAGCAACACGCGGGCATCGAGCTTATCCGCGAGCGCAAACACTTTGGCCATCGTTTTCGCACTGAGCAACCCGGCTTCGTCGATCCACACGACCTGGCCCTTGGCCTTTTGTTGCAAGCGCCTCATCCATCAGAAACCGGGCCACGGTCTCGGCATCCTTGAATCCTTCGCGCCGCAGCACGCCCCGGCTGGCATCCGCCGTCGGCGCCAGCGCCACGACCTTCGTTCCGTTCGCTTCGATTGCCTCGACCGCTTCCTGCATTAGCGCGGTCTTGCCGACGCCGGCCGCGCCGCGAACCACCATGACCCGGTCGTGCGATTCGAGAATGTAGAACACGGCTTGCTGCTGCGACGCATTGAGCCAGTGTCGTTTCAGCTCGCGTCCGATCTTGCCCAGCGAGGTCACGACTCCCCGGCCGTTGCGGCAAAGTTGATGATGCGCCGCTCTTCGGAAAGCACGTCGCGCGTCGTCGCCATGCGACGCCCTTGCCGCTCAGTGACAATCAAGTCCTCGCGGTTCGCTTGGCGGTGGACCAGCTCCGGAGTCGCGACCCCCACGGCTTGCTTTAGCGCCGTTGTTAGTAGTTGTCGTTCCGGCACCACGGACCGCCGCTCAAACTCATGGCCGATCGCATAGCTCATGGCGTGCTTCGCGGCGTTTTCGTCCGGCGACCTTGCGCCGGAGCCAATCGACTTTTCCAATCGGGCGAGGGCATCCAATCTCGCGCTGCGACATCCGGCCCTGCCATTCGGCCTGCAAGCTGGGGCAGCGTCAAATCCTTGGCCTTGCGACTGCGCGTCTTTGCGCCCAGTTCCGCTTTCTCGTGCGGATCGTCGATTCCCTTCTGCCGGGCCGTTTCCTCAATCAGTGCCGTGCGGCGAGAGAACTTCTCGATCACGACTGTCGGAACGCCGGCAATTTCCCAGCCTTTGCGGGTCCGCTCGATCGGCAGCCCCAGATCGGCCAACTGCCGTGAGAACCGCGAATGAAACATCGCCTCGAAATACGGCGCGTCCCGCTTGAGGTCGCGGAACTGTCCCGCCTTCCAGGATTGTTCCTTGTCATCCCACGTCGTGTTGAACACAAAGCAATGGGCGTGCAGATGCGGGTCGGGGATGCCGTCCACCGGCCGCGACGTGAAATGCACGAACTCGCCCCACACCATGTTGCCCGTCTGGCGGTCTTCGTTCTTGCCGTCCTTGCGGACGCGCGTCTGCATTTCGCGATTCCATGTCGTGCATCGTCGCGTCGACCGACTTCGCGGAACGCATCGAGAATCCGCTCGTCCTTCGTCGTCGCGTACAGCACCGAAACAGACTCTTAGGCACGTGAAAGTTGAAATCGTACCCGGCCGTGCGATTGGCTTTTGATGCGTTGCAGGAGCTTCTCGCCGGTTTTCGGATTCAGTCCATCGCAGAGGGCGTCCCAGTCGGCCCTTGAGATTTCGCCCGATAGGCCGAGCTTGGCGGCAGCAGCCCCTCTCCAGACGCCGGCGAGTTCTTGCCCGTCGACATAATAATCGGATGAGCTGTAGTAGCTCTTTGCCCCAGATGCGTGCGAATTCTGAGTGATGCGCAGCATATCTCATACTACACCTGGAACCGTTTCTAATTGGTTAACATTTGTTAATTATCTCTTCTTGGTTGTGTCACCTTGCTAGGGTTCCTTCGCCGCGTTCACTCAATCCACGCCCGCGGGCCTTCCTTCTGGCACTCATACGCCGCCCGCCGGGCCGCGCAAGCTGCAACACGGCTTCCACGCTGCGCGGACCCTCCGAGTTTCGCTTGTCACGGTGCGCTGCGCCCCGGTCGTTGCGTCGGTGTTGGTGCCGTAAGGCCGCGAGGGTCGTGGCCGAAACGCTAAAACGAAAGGAACCATGCAATGAGTAACAAACACACCAGCGAAGCGACCAATTCCAAAACCCCAAGCCACGTCGCGTACCAGGTGCGTGACCGTGAAGGCTCGAAGAGCTTCTGGACGCGCATCGGAGCCGCATGGCCGCACGCCGATGGCAAAGGCTACACGGTACAGCTCGAAGCTGTCCCGCTCGACGGGCGAATCACGCTCCGCGTCGCTTCGGAGAAGAAGGAATAGCTCGGCCTAACCATCGGGCGGGCCTCCGGGCCCGCCCGATCTTTCATCGCAGATGAACCATGAAATCCACTATCAATCCCTTCTATGCGGCCCACTTTCAGCGCCTCGCCGCGATCCGATCAGAAAGCGGATATGCCGGCGACATTGTGGACCGACAAGCGGGCGACAATCGTTGAATCGATTGAATGATAAATCACTCTCGCTCGCGCGATTTACGTGCACTATGCGATTCGAGTTCTTTTCGCCGCACTTTGCAAATCTCTATTGAATTCGGCGTTTTGGAGCAGCGCACCGACGATTACCAAAGCAAGCTCGTGGCCTGCTCGAATATCATGCTGAAGGTGCATTCCTGCCATGACTCGTCGGTCGCATATACCTTTCGCATCAGCAAGCAATTCCTCGCGTTCTTTCGGTAATAAAATTGAGAGCACATACGCCCACACAAACCATTTGATAGCGTGCCCGCTTGGATATGAATAGCTATAATGCGGTCGCACTAATGGCTTAATACCGACTTTAAGCTGGAAAGGGCGCTTTTTTGCGTGCCAGTAAGCTTTAGCCCCGTCCATGACCGCGTCCGCGGTCTCAAAAGAGCGGTCGAAGAGGTGGTACAGCTTGGGATAATTGGTACGTGTTAGGTCTGGATCGCGGGCCTCGGTGACCATGTCGACTGTCGCCGCGCGGTCGGCTTCTGCTTGCTGAATTACTTCTGAACCTGCGTTAGCTTGAATGTTCAGAAGTTTATCGATTTCATTCTGCCATTCAGGGTCTGTGGGCTTGAGAGGTGGACCGATTATGCTCGACGGAATCGTCGATGCGGAAAAGTATGGGTCCGCACGACATGGCAGCGCAGTCAATACAAGACAGACCACGGCAACATATCCGGTCGTTTGTTTCATGATAAGAATCTGTATCGTCTCCTTCGCGATTAATGCATTGTTCAGCAGAATGATTAACAATCATTTACTGCCAGCGCGGGTTGCGCAAGAAAGTCCTCGGCTATCGCAACCCGGGTACGCCGTCCGAAGGCTTCGTCGGCATCGAGCAGGATCCGGTGTATTTCGCGTATGCCTGCAAGCGAATCGAGCGGGCCTGGCGCGAATCCAACGGTACAAAATCCGGTTTACAAAGCGCAATTTGAGGCAGTCTGAAAGGATGATTCCCATTCAGGACATCGACTTTTCAGCCCTATCGCTCATTGAGCGAGTACAGCTCGCGCAAGCGTTGCTCGACGGCGTCGTTGCGGCTGGGGCCGCACCGTTAACGCCCGAGCAAGAGGCAGAGATTCATCGCCGCATCGCCCTGGCCGACGCCGGCCAAATGTCAAGTTCATCATGGCCGGAAGTCAAAGCCAGGCTCCTCAACCGCAGGTGATCCGCCCGGTTACGCTCCTTGAATTGGCCGAGCTCGATTTGGACAAGATCATCGACTGGTACGACTGCCAGTTGCCGGGCTTGGGCGTCTCGCTCTTCTGGGATGTTGATCAGACGCTTAAACAGGTTGAACGTTTTCCGGAAAGTTATGCTGTCTACTCCGGTCCCATCCGGCGCACTCACCCATCGCTTTCCGATAAAGCAACATCTCTTCTGTAATTTGGCGGTTTGATTTGGGGGCGGATCAGTAGGTTTCCATGGAGAGATAGGATCGGTTGGTTTCCCAGTCTTCGCTGATTTCCATGAGGACGGCGGTGACGAGTCGCAGGGCGCTGTGCTCGTTGGGGAACAGCGTGGCGACTCGGGTGCGGCGTTTGATCTCTTTGTTGATGCGTTCCAGCGAATTGGTGGTTCGCAGCTTGCGGCGATGGGCCGCGGGCAGACTGAGCACGGTGAGCGATTCAGGGACGTTCGCCTCCAGCCAGGCGGCCAGCTTGGGCGCCGCCGAGGCGTACTTCGTAACGAGCTGAGCGAGTCGTCGGTCGGCCTCGGCTCGATCGCCGGCGTCCAGGACGCTGCGCAGATCGCGGGCGACCTCGCTCCGCATCGCCAGCGTGGGAACGTAGTGCAGGGCGTTTTGAGCCAGGTGGAACTGGCAGCGTTGCCACGGCACGCCGGCGAACCGCGCCTCGCGGGCGGCTTCCAGCCCGGCGTGATCGTCGCTGACGATGTACCGCACGCCGTGCAGGCCGCGGTCCTGCAGCGAGGCCAGGAACTCGCGCCAGTGGACTTCGGCCTCCGACAGCGAGACGCTCACGCCGAGAATGGATCTCCCTCCTTCGGGCGTGACGCCGATGGCGACCAGCACGGCGCAGGAGACGACCGCTCCGCCGTGGCGAATCTTCTCGTAGCGGGCGTCGAGGATCAGATACGGCGTCTCGCCCAGCGGGCGGTTCCGCCAGGCCGCCAGTTCCTCGTCGAGCAAGGCCGCGGCGCGGCTGACCTGGACGCTGCTGACGTCCAGCCCGCACAGTTCCTGGGTGATGGCGGCGACCTTGCGCGTGGAGACGCCCTGGACGTACATCTCGGCCACGGCCAGCTTGAGGGCCCGTTCGCTCCGCTCGCCCCGCTCCAAGACGGTGGGGTAAAACTCGACGCCGCGCGTCTGCGGGACTTGAAGCTCAAGCTTCCCGAGCCGGCTGGCGACCGTCTTGGGCTTAAAGCCGTTGGCGTGGCCGCGACGCTCGCGGGTGCGCTCGTAGGGTCCGGCTCTCAGGGCTTCGCTGCGCTGGAGCTTCATGGCTTCGTTCAGCAGAATCTCCATGGCCTGAGACATGCCTCCGAAGCCGTGGTCGGCGAGCAGTTGGACGATCGCGTCGAGTTCGGTAGATTGCGTCTGGCGGGTCATGCGTGCTTCCTTTCATTGCTTAGAGCACAACGAATAGGAAACCGTCTTGGCCCGTCCCTTTCAAGCCGCTCGCCACGCGAGGCGATCGCTTCCGCTACGGTCGCTGCGCTCCCTGCGCTCCAGCGATCGCCTCGCGTGGCTTTTACAGAACAAATGATGCACTAACCGCTTTCCGTGCGGAGTGTATTACCGCGTGCTCAGCCATGAAGTCCAAGTCGTGGCGATCATCGACTGCCGCATCGATCCCAACACCGTCCTTGCCCGCATAAATCAATAATCAGACACATCAGGGCACGGCGCCACCGTCGCCCCTGAGCCTTGGTTTTTCACCGTGAAAATCCGTCTATCCAAACCGCCTCCAGCCAATTGATCGACCGGCATTCGCATCACGCTCGTTCCAATGCCCGAATTGTCGTCGCCGTGTCATCCCTGATACGGCGGCAGCTTTTGCCTACGGCGCGCCGCCCGCGTTTCCGCCAGCCGCTCTGCCCATCCCCGGCCGCCCTGCCATTCACGGTGCAGCGGACGTTCCGCATACTGTTTTGCTGACAGACATCTTCCCTAAGCAGAGCTTAGGAGTCTTTTTCACCGTGAAAACGGCTCTGGCGGCCAGTTACAGGGATAGAGTCGCGTCGTGCTTTTGGGCGGCGGGCGGCATCGCGTCTGTGGCTGTGCGGCATCATGCCGGCCACGCACAGTGCGGACATCGAGGCCAACTCACGACTGGCCAAAATGGGACTATTCCAGGGCCAGGCGACCTACCTAAACCGCGTAGGGATCGTCATGGCCCACGTATCCAATCCGGCTCTATTGCCTACGGGGGTGGCTCCATTGACTCGCGGATCGCGTCGTCATCGCCGGGCGAGACTAGCACGAGCGATTTTCAAAGGCCAATGCGCTTTTGCAAATGATTCGCATGAGCATTGCGTGGCGTTCCAAAGTGCGCGAAGTCCGCCCGTCAGCCGTTGAGCCGGCTGTCGCAATGTGCTACGTACCGTGGATGACAAAAACAGGTGTCCACAATCGCTTCCAACATCCCGTATTGTCGCCGCAGAGTTACACAGGTTCTTACACATACCCAAATTCGAGATCAAATTATGCAGTAACTTCAATGGCTATTCTCAGACACAATCTAACTCAAAACTATGTAGCTCTAACTAACGACGAATTAAATAAATCAATCAAAATCAATCAGTTACAAACAAATTGACATCCTCCACACCCTGCTGTAATCGTTACACATTCGTTACACACTTTGCACATTGTCGCAGGCCGGATGGAACAGCACTCATTGATGGGAGGAAAACTCCACGTCTACAAACGACCCAGCAGCCAGTATTGGCAATGCTCCACGTTTCTAGCCGGCAAGAACCGGCGTATCAGCACTAAGGAAGACAGCCTATCTCGTGCGAAGGAATTCGCCGAAGACTGGTATCTCGAATTGCGGGGAAAGCATCGCGCTGGAGAGATCAAAGGACGACAAGACTTTCGCACCGCCGCCGAACAGTTCCTGCGCGAGTATCAAGTTATCACCGAAGGCCAGCGGCATCCCAAATATGTCGAAGGTCACGAGGACCGGCTCCGCGTTTACCTCCTACCCTTCTTCGGCGATAAGGTCCTCTCCGAAATCACGCCAGGATTGGTGCAGGAATATCGGATTGATCGGATGCAGAATCCGCGGAAAGGAAAGCCGCCCGCTCGCAACACCCTACATCAGGAAATCGTCGCTCTACGTCAGGTGCTTAAGACCGCAAACCGGCACGGTTGGCTGCCATTACTGCCCGACCTGTCACCGCCTTACAAAGCATCCGGAAAAATTTCGCACCGCGCGTGGTTTTCGCCGGAGGAATACCGTCGCCTTTACAAGGCGACCAGAAAACGCGCCAAAACGCCGCTAAGATCACGCTGGCGATGGCAGAGCGAACAGCTACATGATTACGTTCTGTTCATGGCCAACACCGGACTTCGACCCGACGAAGCCAGCCGCCTTGAATACCGCGATGTCAGTATTGTCAGGGACGAGAGCACGAACGAAACCGATTCTCGTGATCGAGGTCCGAGGAAAGCGCGGCGTAGGGTACTGCAAGAGCACACGTGGCGCCGTCGGACCATTCCTACGGCTGCGGAAGCGAAACAATCCGCAGCCGAACCGACCGGCTATTCCCGGGCAATCACCGCGTACTATTCAACAACATCCTGGACGAACTGGGGCTGAAACTCGATCGCGACGGAAACCGGCGGACGGCCTACAGCCTACGGCATACCTATATCTGTCTGCGACTTATGGAAGGCGCCGACATCTACCAGATCGCCAAGAACTGCCGCACCAGCGTCGAAATGATCGAGAAACACTATGCAGTGCATCTCAAGAATACATTGGATGCAGCTGCCATCAATGTGCGCCGAAAGAAGCCCAGGAAAAGGAAACTACCCGTAGGAATCGACAAACGCTAGATTTGCCAATCCGGGACAAATCCAGGTTGCCGTGAGCCGTTACCGCTGCCCCTATAGCTAGACCGTCTGGCTCTGTCGCTGGCCTCTGCCCATTCAAGCGCTGCACCAATCGCAGCACCTATCGGGTCAATCAATCCGCCAATTCCCATGATGACCACCTGAACCTGAAATTCATCGTCCATTCCGCTCGCCCGTGCCAGAGGGCCACTTAATCGAGAGATAACATAACCAATCACTGTTCTGGGTCCTTTCTGAACCAATTTGGCCACCTCAAGTGCATCAACCAAAGATCGACGACAACCAATGGGCAAGTCCGAACACGATGTCACCGACCGCATCGTGATCGAAGCCAGGACTGGCATGTCCCCAAATATCGTGTGGCGATTCTCCGAAAACGTTTGCATCAAGCGGTTCGCCAAATACGCTATGCGCTGAGTTTCCGAACACATCCATGTCTTCCGGATTTCCGTGAACATTCATTTTGTTTCCTTAATTTCGTTTCCCCTCAGGCAGATTCCGCCAGCACATTCATATATGCTCAAGCGAAGCGAGCATTTGGCGAGCATTGAAAGATTTATGATGAGCGAGCGTATCGACCATAACCCTCTTTCCAGAAGCGCTTTTTGGACTAATCGCGAACGCGGGCGGCGATAGCGACGTTTCACCGATGCGGCGGCGAAGTACGATTTTCGTTGGCTGAAGTGCTTGGGCGCTATAGATTGAGCCCGTGCGGGCGTGGCGAAACTGGTAGACGCGCAGGTCTCAAAAACCTGTTCCCTTTGGGAATGTCGGTTCGATTCCGACCGCCCGCACCACGATATCGTCAGCTCCTCAGCGCCTATGAAAGTCCGCGCGTGGTGGCCCTATCATCCGAGCATCAGCGTGGCGATGGCGACGCCACAACTAAATGACTCGCAAGGCTTTATGTAGGTTTTCTGCGTTGACAAGTCTATCAATTCTGGTTAGACATGCGTGAGGGAGTTTGCGAATGCGCTACGCACGATCACTTGCCATTGCTAAAAGGCTTGACGACCTTCTTGCGCTTATTCGGCGCGGCGATTATTCGTCGCCTGCCATCGCCGAAAAACTCCACGTCTCCGAACAGACAGTCTATCGAGACATTCTTTGGCTCAAACGCCAAGGTCATCCCATCCACGCCGTTCGGAATGCCACGGGATGGGCGTATCAACTTGGTCGCAACGGAACGTCAGCTCGCAGACGCAAAGGAAAGCGGACAAAATGAGCACTGTTGCACCAAAGAATGGCACAGAGACTTTGGTATCGAAAATCGCAAGCCGCCGCATTTTTTTTCGAGTGTGGACCAACTCGATGACACCACGGCAAAGGCACCGCAACCGCATGCTCTTCGTCGCGCATTTGAACAGCTCAATATTGACGGGGTCCTGTGTCGAGACCGTAGTCCGATTATTTATTTCCGCCAAGTCGATAAAATTGATCCCGACACCATCACCAATCTTCATCGCTCCTTCTGGAACCAAGGGATCGCTCCGATTCTCGTCGTTATTGCACCCAACGAGGTTCACGTCTATTCAGGACTGGTCCCACCAGCAGATTCGCTAACTGCGTCTGGGCAGTCACCTGGATTTGTCGAAACGCTGAACCGTGTTCAAGACCAGCTTCGGTCATTCTTGTTGTCCGTTGAATCCGGTGAGTATTTTCACATCCATCGGCGTTCTTTTGATCCCCGAAAACGCGTTGACCAAGACCTTCTTCGTAACCTTCAAACTACGCGACAGGCGCTTGGTCAGGTTCAAGCTGCAAAGCTAGAGCCGCAAACACTAGACGCGATTCTTTGCCGTCTTGTGTTCGCTTGTTATCTTTTTGATCGTGGTATTATCGACCGGACCTACCTAAAGACGCTTCACATTCACGGCTCGGACCACTTGAAGGATATTCTCGGCAAGAAGCCCCGCACTGACGCTAAGGCAAGCCTTTACAAGCTATTCGACGGGCTAGGTGAGCACTTTAACGGTGATCTTTTCAGTACTGACCTTGAGGCAGAAAGCCGTCAAGTAAAGGTCGATCATCTTGAAATCCTTGACCGTTTCTTTCATGGTACGGATGTTCGATCGGGGCAGCAGGCCTTTTGGCCCTACGATTTTGGCTTCATACCAATTGAAACGATCAGCGCTATTTACGAACACTTTCTAAAGGCAGCGGGTGAACAACAAAAGAAAGAGGCCGGAGCCTTTTATACGCCCAGATTTCTGGCCGAGTTTGTATTGGACGTCGTCTTGGAAGGTGAAACATCGCTCCTCGACAAACGGTTCCTCGATCCGGCATGTGGCTCTGGGATCTTCCTCGTTGGGCTCTTCAATCGCCTTGCAGAGGAATGGAAGCTCAAGAACCCCGGTGCGCGATACGACCGCCGCGCAAAGGGGCTTATGGACGTACTCCGCAATAATCTTTCTGGCGTGGACAGCAATCGTAGCGCCTGCCAAATTACGGCATTCAGCCTCTATCTTGCTTTCTTGGATCAATTGTCACCTCCGGACATCCAGAGATTACTCGGAAAGTGGGATCGGCTTCCTTCTTTAGTCTCGATTCCTGATGTCACGGGCACGACCCAAGCCACCGGGACGATCCGTTGCACGGATTTTTTCTTACTTCCAGAAATTCCGTCCGACAAACCCGACATCATCGTTGGAAATCCTCCCTGGGGCAGTGACAAGGATCGAAACAGTCCGGCAGCACGTTGGTGTGCCGAGCGACAATTACCGCATCCTGACCGCCAGATGGCGACAGCATTCATTTGGAAAGCACCATCGCAGGTGCATGATAGAGGGAAAGTGTGCTTGCTCCTGCCATACGGCACACTTTTCAACCACAACGATACCGCCATTGATTTTCAGCAGTCATTTTTCCGTGCTCATGCAGTTGATCGAGTTGTCAATCTGACGGACTACCAGTTCTTCCTATTTGAGGAGTCGCAAGCGCCCGCCTTAGTAATTCGATATCGCAAAGAAAAGCCCGCAGATAGCGCATATCCAATCGAGTATTGGGCACCGAAAACCGACTGGGCAGTTACCCAAGCGGAGATCGTGAATATCCTACCGGATGATCGCACACGATTTACAGTCCGTGAAGTACTCGACGCGCTCAAATGCGACGACGCGCCATTGATTTGGAAGGAAAGATTTTGGGCATCGCCACGCGATCGCCGTTTGCTTGATCGATTATTCCTCATGCCAAGGCTGCGGGACATTGTAAGCCAACCTGGAAGAGGAGAGCCAAAGCGCTGGTTGATTGCTGAGGGCTTCCAGCCACTCGGTAAAAACGACGATAGAACGAAGGTACAATCCCTGAATCTTCCATCGCGTCTGTTCGTTGAGGCAACGTCTCAACAATTGAATCTCTTTCTCCTAGAGGATGACTGCAAACGATTGCCTTCTCAGCAAGTTGCCGTCCGAGCACGGTCTAACAAAAATGTTGAGGTATTCAAGGCACCTCATGTTCTCGTTACCAAAGGCGTTGCAAGACAATTCTCTCGTGTCGCGTTTGCTGACTTTGACGTTTCCTTTCGTCACGCACTTCGCGGCATTCACGGACCCAAGGCAGATCGTGAACTTCTAGTTTTTCTTGCGGCTTATTTACGGTCCGACCTCGCCCGATTCTTTCTGTTTCATACGTCGAACTGGGGCGTGGGTCGCGCAGAAGTGCATGTTAAAGAATTGCTCCGACTGCCATTCCCATTGCCGGACGAGACCCGCGACCCGAAGCGGTGTCAGGAAATCGTCCATGAGGTCGCGAGTGCTGTAACGAAGTCAATAAAAGAAGCCTCAAAAGACCTTGTTGACCGCGACGGGATTGTAACGCGCGACCCAGAAGTCCATCGGCAAACTAATTGTAGAGTACTTCGATATTGATGACATCGAGCAAATCCTAATTGCTGACACGGCAAATATCACTATTCCAAGCGTTCGGCCATCCCGTGCCCAGCCAAATGTCCCAACTATCAAGCAAAGTGATGATTCTCTTCGCAGCTCATACATCAATCTGCTTTGCGACCGGCTGAATGGCTGGGCGAAGCAGGACTATATGGTTCATGGCAAGACAATAGCAAACTCGACTGTTGGCGTTGGATTAGTTGTTCTCGAAAAAACCAAACGTGGGGAAAAGCCTACCCAACTCTCTTCCATTAATGGGGATTTATTGAAAGCAATCGATGACCTTCACCGTACCGCAGCAAAAGCTCACGGAACATTCGAATTGGTGCGGGGGATGAAGGTATTCGACAAGAATTTGCTTTATGTGACCAAGCCTCTCGGGCAGCGATTCTGGACAAACACGGCTGCTCTCAACGATGCCGATGAGATCGCCGCCACGATCGTTTCGCGATCGACTCGGGAGGACAAATGACAGCCGGAGACCCATCCTACTGGGATGATTTCTTCAAGGACAATTTATTGCCAGCCGTTCTCGCTCACGTCCTTGCGACATGGCGCCAGATGGTGAAGCCCGGACCATCGGATTTGGAGGACGCAATTTCTCTGAAGTTGTACTCGGCACTGGTGAACGGTAAAGATCGTAATTCCCATGCTTTCCTTATTCGTTATCAAGATATGGAGGTTAACACTGATCTCGCGAAAGTAATGGGAATAAAGGACATCGTGTTTTTCCCGTCGCTCCAGGACGAAGAGGTATACCTATGCCTTGAGGCCAAGCGTTTGAATGCGGTCATTTCTGGCACCCGTCGCTCGCTTGCCGATGAATATGTTAAAGAAGGAATGCAGCGATTCGTTGACGGCAAGTACAGTCGCAAGGTTCGACATGGAGGCATGCTTGGCTACGTTCTCGATGGTGACATATCACTCGCTATGACAAATGTATTGACAAATATCAAATCACATCACAAACCTCTTCAAATGAAGCCCCCTGGGGACTGGCAGAATTCGACCGTTCTGCCGAAAGAGCCGTGCGCGAAGGAATCCATGCACGCTGGCAAAGAGAAGGACACGACGTTTCGGATTCATCACCTATTCATAAATGGTGTCGGCGCCGGCGCCACGGCAAACAGCCCGCCGCCGGCACCAAGCTCGAAACCTGCCACATAATTACATACTGCATTAACGAGTAATCGCGATAGACGACAGATGACGCCAACCACACGAGCAGGCTCAAAAGACACAAGAACTGCAGGTGCAGAGATCAAGCAGTTCGTTGATTTTGTCCGAGCCCATATCCGAGGAGACGAGAAAGGAGAGGCCCAAATTTTTTGTGATCGCCTTTTCCGCGCCTTCGGTCATGAAGGAATAATGGAGGCAGGCGGCACCCTGGAATTCAGAATTCATAAGGCCAAAGGTACGCGATTCGCCGATCTTTTATGGAAGCCACGTGTCCTCATCGAAATGAAGAAGCGTGGCGAAAGACTCGAACGCCACTACCGCCAGGCCCTGGAATACTGGCTCGATCTTGTTCCAGACCGGCCTCAGTATGTTGTGCTCTGCAATTTTGATGAGTTCTGGATATACGACCTTAACTATCAACTCGACGAGCCGATGGACCGAGTATCGCTCGACGATTTGCCGGAACGATTTACAGCTCTCAACTTCCTTTTTCCGGAACAACGAAGGCCACTATTCGAAAATGATCGCGTCGCCGTCACTCGCAATGCAGCTCACAGCGTCGCAAGCCTTTTCAAGGCGCTGATTTCGCGCAGCCCGAACCTATTCCAAGTGAGCAGGCGCAGCGGTTCGTACTGCAATGCGTCCTCGCGCTCTTCGCGGAAGACATTGACCTGCTGCCGCGGGGGCTTTTCAGCGAACTCGTCCAGGATTGCAACAGTAGTGGGAACACATACGATATTATTGGCGGGTTATTTCGCCAAATGGCGGATCACCATCGTGCCTCCGGCGGTCGCTATAAAGGCGTGTCCTATTTCAATGGCGGACTTTTCAATGTTGTCGAGCCGCTCGAGTTGAGAGCCCCAAGAACTGTCGCTTTTGCAAGCCGCGACCAAAGAGAATTGGTCGAAAGTTCATCCTGCGATCTTTGGTTCCATTTTTGAAGGCAGCATGGATGCCGAAGAACGCCATGCCTTCGGCGCGCATTTCACCAGTGAAATAGATATCTACAAAGTCGTTCTTCCGACTATCGTGCGCCCGTGGCGGGAACGAATTGCGGCGGCATCAAAGGCCGCGGATTTGCTTTCCCTGCGAAAGGAACTTCTGCACTACAAGGTCCTCGATCCAGCCTGCGGCAGTGGTAACTTTCTCTACATTGCCTACCGTGAGCTGAAACGAATTGAATTGGAATTGCTCGACAAGATTTATACGAATTTCGGACGCAGGTCGAAACGGGCAGCCGGCGAAACATCACTCGTAAGCGCCTCACAGTTCTACGGAATTGATGTTAAGGACTTTGCCGTAGAACTTGCGAAAGTGACCTTGATGCTTGCAAAGACGCTGGCTCTTAAAGAAACCCGCGAACTGCTCGCGACCGGACAACAGCACCTGCCGTTTGATTTGGCTGATCAGCCGTTACCTCTCGACAACCTAGACGCCAACTTTCTTGCATCCGACGCCCTCCTTAGGGAAGACGGCACTCTGCAAGAATGGCCGCAGGTGGACGTTATTATTGGAAACCCACCTTTTCTAGGCGCAAAGCGACTAAAGCCATTCCGCGGTGCGGAATATGTCAATGCCCTGCGAAAGCAATACAAGAGTGTGCCGGGGATGGCGGACTACTGCGTGTTCTGGTTTCGTCGCGCCCATGACCATTTAACGACGTGTACGCCAGCAGTACCCACATCAGGACGTGCCGGCTTAGTCGGCACCCAAAACATTCGCAGCAACAAATCCCGTGTAGGCGGATTGGACTACGTCTGCACGTCCGGCACGATCATTGAGGCGGTCGACAATCAGCCCTGGTCTGGGGAAGCAAACGTCCATGTTTCAATCGTAAACTGGGTAAAAACTCGTGATGAAACGCTACTTCCAAAAACCCGGCGATTATGGACGCAACAAAATAAATCAGGAACAAAGAAAGGCCGTCGCAATCGCCCGGAAGACACACTACCTGACTACGAATTGATCTTCAAAGATGTCCCATTCATCAATTCAAGCCTGTCAGATGACACGGACGTAAGTACCAAAAAGCGATTGGCCTGCAATTTGTCACCGAAACGGTGCTTCCAGGGCAAAATACCCGGCTATGACGGATTCCTGGTTGATCAACTCGTTGCAGGACAATTACGCCGCGATTCAGCGGCCGTGATTTTCCCTTATCTCACCGGCCGCGAACTTCTTGACGATTTCAGCATAACCCGTTGGATAATCGACTTCGGAAATCGAGGTATGGTTGAAGCCTCGGCATTCAAGTCGGCCTTCGCCCATTGCAAGAAACACGTCTTGCCTGCCGTCGAAGATTCTTTACACCAGGCCGAGCTGACGAAAAGCGATATGGTGGCCGCAAGAAAAGAACATCTTGGACGATGGTGGCAACTGTGGAACCGGCGAGATGAGCTAAACAGCGTCCTTAGTAAGATTCCTCGATACATTGGCTGCTCGCGCGTTACCCGACGCCCGGTGATGGTGTTTCTTAGTTCCATGATTTGCCCAAGCGACCTCGTTCAGGTTTTTGCGTTTGACGACGATTATTCTTTTGGCATCCTTCAAAGCTCGCTGCATTTTGAATGGTTCCGAAAATCATCCCGCATGAAAGTTGAGTCGGATACGCGATACTCGGTACGCGATGTCTTCGAGACTTTTCCGTGGCCGCAATCACCTACCGACCGCCAAGTTGCAGCTGTTGCCAACGCTGCCAAACACATGCGGGACGTACGAGCTACAGCAATCAACACGGCGGGGGGCGGCCTTCGAGACTTGTATCGCACACTTGAGCTTCCAGGTAAGCACCCCCTTCGCATGGCGCATGAAGACCTTGACGCTGCAGTGCGCCAAGCGTACGGCATCGGGCGCCGGGAAAACGAACTAGCATTTTTGCTGCAACTGAATCAAATGATTAGCACAGCAATTGATACTGGAGATCGCGTAGTAGGTCCCGGGCTTCCTTCCGGCATTTCTGATTCCGCACCATTCATTTCAAAAGATTGTTTTACTGTCTGAGTCCTGCCGATGGCCGCTATTTCTTACTACGTTCAACGGCCCGGTGAAGGGCCTGTAATTCTTAATGCATGCCGCGCCCTTGTAACTGGTACGGCCTTCGACCGAATTACGGGCCTCTACGCATTTGCAACAAACAAAGGTGTTCGGCTCCTCGCCGCCGCCGCTTCGCCCTCCGCAAATTGGTCACGCTCTCATAAACGGTGGGTAATTTCCATCGATGGTGGAATTACGGAACCTGACGCACTTCGTTTCTTATTGAGCCTACGCCGATCGGAAGTACGCATTCATGACGCAGAAGAGTTATTGACCCGGCGGCTACGGCCAATTCATCGGTTCCATCCAAAGACGCTTCTCCTGGAACGTCCGATGTCGCCATCGCGGCCTGTCGGCATTCTCGTCGGCTCCGCCAACTTGACATTCAATGGACTCTGTTTCGGTCATGAACATGCCATGACCGTAATCGCCACCGGAACAACCGCCGCGGCCGCCATTCCTTCAAGCATGTTGCCTGGACTTGCAAGCCTGGAATTGGCAATCGCCTCATCTACTGCGATTGATGCCGATTTTGTTGACCGCTATGAAGCGATTCGACCGGCACGTCCAACGCCACCGCCTGAAACGGAGGATGCCAGAGCTGACCTGATTCTGCAGGATCGACCGGTCATCCCTGCGACTCAATCCGCTGCAGCTCGCCGCCGCCGATCATTTGTGGATCGACATAGAAAATGTCGTAGCCAATCGTGGCCGGAATCAAGAGGGCAATCAGAATCGACATGCAACGAGGCACACGTGTTTTCTTTGGGTTCGGAGACAGAGCACTACCCAGAAATTCCGCGATCGGTAGCGTTCGGATTCTATTCGAAGGCCATTCCGCAACTCGCAACTTGCGTTTTGGAAATAACCAAATGGATAAACTAGACCTTCCAATTCCCGGCGTGGAGGGACCTCTCTCGTACCAGAATGAAACACTTCTTTTCACGCGAGAATCCCCCACGTCGTTTCGGCTGACAATTGGCAGCGCGGCAGAGGTAGCCGATTGGAAAGCTCGATCACGAGCGGCCGGCACCTTGTTCACCATGCAAAGCGGTCGGGAATTTGGCGTTTTCTGATTAAACGCGGCGACCCGCTGATGGCTTGCGTCACGTCGCTGCTGCCTTGGTGCCAAAGATCGTCTTCAAACGGTCTCTTATCAGCGATTCACGCTCCTTCAGAAAATCGGGGAATCTCTCGAATACCCAAAGTGCTCGATCCTCTGGAATTAGATGCCGCTTGAGAAATCCCGGCTCGCGCGAGGCCAACCAGTCGGCCACGGGCATATCCTGCTTCCCAATATTCTCCGGCGCCAGCAGCAAGCAGAGATTTCCGAGTCGCTCTTTGCGACTAATCCAATCGAGTCGATTTAATGGCGACAGGTCTTTCGGTTTAAAGAGTCCCCGCGAAAGATGTGATCCTGATGGAATTGCATTGTGCCCCAAGCCGCGTCATCGTATAGCAGCGAAAGGGCCAGGAAGGTCTGCTGACCGCCGTAAACAAGGTTCAATGTGTCGTCAATGGTATAGTCATCGAATCCGATCGACAGCCCCGTTTTCGCGATGGTGGCGTTTATCGTATCAACGGGAAAGTCAGCTCCTGGGCTTGGAATGGACTTTATGTTCGATCGAATATCTCTAAGCAGATTGTCAGACGCTCTGCCAAATGTGCCCTTGAGAAGGGCCAAAATAAGCCAACGGCGAATATTCTCAGCATTCCGGGCATCGAACGGCGTTGATCCGCGAAGCGTGACACCTGGGTTCTTGAATAGAAAGTATATGATCGGGATCATGCGCGTTTGCACTGGTAAGGTTGTCGCGGTCGATCCCAAAAGAATTGGCGAGGTCTACTCCCCGCTCAACGGCTTTCCTGATCGCCGGCCAGTTTTCCCGGATTGTCGTCAGATTCGCATTATTGAAGTTCTGAACCTTGTACGCGACGGGAAGGTCTGTCAGCACCAGACAGGATTTCATGATGAAATCCTTGTCGAAATCATTGCGGCGGGTGAGTTGAGTATTCACACGATCGACGAAGTTAAATATCTCCTCGCGCATTTACACCGTCCCAGCTTGACGTGACCATTGAAAGCAGCAGATCGGACTTGCTCAACTTCGTGCCACCTTCGTTGGCACGCACAAAGATGTCTAGCACGCGATCGTAGTCCTGATCCGTCTCAGTGTAATACGCAATAACTTCGTCAGCATGTACGGCCTGATAAAGTCGCTCAAGATTCCGCTCGAACGTCTTTCGATCGCTCCGCGTTAGCCCGAGCTTGGTTAGCTCGTCGTCCTTTTCGTCGAGAAATGCCTCGAACTTCTGCCGTTCATCGAAATCAAGAATTCGGCCAAGTCGGAACCAGTGGTGCTCCGAATCCGGGACTGGAGCATCCTCCATAAACTCCAGCTTGTAGTAGAGACCTGACTCTGTGCCGTCTTCATCGAGACGAGCCTCCGCGAGTAAGTCCAAATGAAGCCGCTGCGGGCTCCAAGCATCCGGGTTGTCCCAGCGCCTTAATATCTTCTTCTTGGTTACATAGATGCCACGCAGCCCAATCATTAGGGACGTTAAGCGTTGTTGACCATCCAGCACCAGGGCTAAATTCGTCACGCCATCCGTGCTGGCAAGTTCGTTATGAGTCCCGCCGTACTGCGCCTTTTCCAGAAACTTGTAAACCTGCCACTTGTCCCGGTTCTCCGATTTCAAATCCCAGAAGAGAAACGAACTAATCGGGTACCCCCGCATGATCGAGTCAAACAGTTGGACAATCTGTTCAGGCTTCCAAACAAACTCCCGCTGGATAGCGGGCAAAAAATACTGTCGGTTCATACGACCGATTGCAGTGGCGATAGTCTCTGATCGATAGCTCATGGAGCAGATTGTACCCGAAAAAATCGGGCTCGAACCTATTTGATTTTGGACCAATCCCTATCATTTAGCAGAAGTAGGCCATGACGCAATGATCATTATTTCCCGCACCCAGTTCCGGGAGATTCCTCCCGATAACAGGTTCGGCCACAGATCAAACTCTTGCTCGTCGCGAATCAACCAGAGAGAGCACGCCATTGCGAATTGCTTCCGGCATGTCGTTCCACACCGAAATCACTCGCTGCAGTTCAGCGTCAAGCGACGCCAGAAAATGTCCCTTGAAGCACTCCAAATGCAGCGCATATGCAGCGCGGCACTGTTGGCAGTTTTCGCAATCGCAAGGTGACTCAGCGGTTGCGCCGAGATCATCCGAGGGTTCGATTCCCGCCACCCCATACCCAACTGCTGAGTGCAACGTCCAACCAGAGGACAAATCCGTAGAGTGCTTTGCGCGACGACCAGCGCCCGTTTCGGGTACAGAATCCGGTACAGAATCCGATTCACTTTCTTGCAAATCGCTGTAAAATATAGACATCGTTGGCAAGTCGAAGCCAACTGCTGCATGACGCAAGTGCCGGTCATTGCAGGACTTTACGCGAGATCGCGCTGCAACCCAAAAAAGAAACAGTTTGCCTTCGGAACCAGGGGTTGCAGGTTCGAGTCCTGCCGGTCGCGCTGATTGCAAATCCACTAGTGCCGTTCGATCGGTTCGCTCGCGTTCCACGCCTGCACGGGGATGGCGCCGGCGAGCTGGAACACCTGAACCATTGTGCCATCCGAAAACGCTAGCGAGACGGCGCTGCTGGCAGTCCTAATTTCGGCAGCGGCCTCGCGAACGGCCACGCCCGTGATGCGTGTAATTTCCTGCCACAGTAAATTGACGGAGTTTTGGAAAAGTCGACGATGGAACTCCTGAACTTTGACGGCGCCCTCCGGGTTCTGAGCGAGGGCTTGCTCGGCCGGCGAGAGTGCTCCGCGAAGCGTGACGACCAGCGTGTCTCCGCATAGGGCGGTGCTCACGGCGGTAGGCCGGCGCCCCGTGCGCTGTTCTTGAAATTCGCTGGCCGCTTCGGCAACTTGCTGGGCCATAGTCAAGTTAATATCTGCCATTTCTTTTATCCCTGCCGGCATGCGCTGCGTTGACTTGCGCCAGCACGCCGCGCCCGCGCACAAAAAACCGACGTGGTCCAGCAACTTGCGGAGCTCGACCACGTCGGCGTACTCATTAAGCCTCCCGACATACCGGGCTGCTCTTCAACTAGTCGTCCGACGCCAATCGCGCGATGAATCGAGGAAACGTCGTTCCTCGTCAACTGCGTCATGGTCATCATAAGCGTCAAAGCTTGGACGACAAGGTGAATTCCACTTCGGCGCCCCAAATGATAGGCTATATAATGGCCTCGGCGCCGTCGGGTGAGATAGCGGGCGCATCGTCGTGGATGCACGAGCCTGCCTCCCCAAATGGCGATAGCAGCGACGGCCCACCTGAGCAACTCACTGGGATCGCTATGAAAACGCGAGGCGAAATCGAAGCAGCCATTTGTGAAGGGATTGCACGTTTTGAGCAGCAATACATGGGACGGGGCCCCAAAGACATTCGCACTCATCTATTGGGGGATCTCATCGTGGTGCGTTTGCAGGGCGTATTGACGGCGGCTGAGCAGCAGTTGGTTACGTCGTTGCCGGTCGAGAAGGGGAGGGACCTCTTGAAGCAGGTGCGCACCCAATTGATTGAAACGGCGCGGCCCGTTATGGAAGCGATGATCGAACAAGTCACCGGCGTCAAGGTGTTGAGTCTGCACCACGACATCAGCACCTACACTGGGGAGGAGATCGTGCTCTTCACGTTGGCGGAATTACCGCGGTATCGCGACGCAAAAAAATAGTCTCCACGGACTTGTGCCCGTTTGTCGACTTGATGGCGCCAGCGACCCTTTAGGCGCTGGGTGATTTGCGTCCGGCAGCGCCGCGAGTCGTAGAGGTTGGACCAGCTCCGCCGGGTTGAAGTCCGCCGAACAATCTGGCGCGTTTTCGATCAGCGTTAGGCTTTCCGCGCAACTTACTGGCGGCGGCGATGAAATAAATTAGGGCAAGTATGTGTACGCGGTCGTTGTAATTGCGGTGGTGCGGAGATACGATCAGGCGGCGGGGGGAGGCGTTCTAATCTTGAAAGCTTCCACTTTGCTGCCGTCGGACGACTAAATAAAGCGCATTCCAGCCTGGGTTGGAAGGCGCGTTAACGAGTAAGCCGACGTGACGGACATGCCTACAGGGCGTTCCGTCACGTCGGCTTTTTTTGTTTCTGTATCCGATAACTTCAGCCTGTCGGCTGAGGATTGTCGTGGGCATTCGTGGGATTTGCTTCGGTAGTCGTTACCTATTTAACAGGGGGTGTGTAATGAAGCGACTCGCAACGATCTTCGGCATGCTGGCGGTCATTTCCGCGGCCAGCTCAAATTGCTGGGCTCAAGAGCCAGTTAAATTCGACGGCGGCCCCACTGGGCTCGGCGCGGCTTTTCTGGACGCGGCCAATTGGAATCCGGACGGTGTGCCTGGCGTCGTCGCCACCGACCGATATGCAATTAACGACGGGTTCACCGCAACGTATGCCACCAGTGCGACAACCACCGTGTTGGGCCTGCGCATCGGCACCGACGCGCCGCTGAGTCCGACGCCCACCGGAACGGCAGGAACGCTCAATATGTCAGCCGGAAAGCTCATCGTCTCTGGCGGCGGCGACTCCTTCGAGCTGGGCCGCGCTTGTTGCTCGGGCACGGGCGTGATGAACATGACCGGCGACGCCGTTTTGGAGATTCAAGGTTCGGATCCGCTAATCGGCGACCGCGATCAAGGCACGCTCAATATCGGCGATACGGCTTCGGTCATTTCGACGCGGGTCGGCGGCGCCTATTGGCGCATCGGGAATTACGGCGCGAGCATTGACGCCGGCCTCGAGGGCGATGGCCTCCTCAACGTCACCGGCTCGGGCTCCTTCGGCGCCCATGTCATATTTCTTGGGTCCACCGACGGGCACGGCGAGGTGCGGGTCGCCGACAACGGGTCAGTCGCATTGACCGACAACTTGGTTCTGAATTCAAACACCGATCTGCCGAACCGGTCAGCCTTGGTGCACATGATCGGCTCGTCAGCGACTTTGACGGCCCTGAATCTCGAGTCGGCAAACGGGTTGTCAGAGGTCCACAATCAGTTTGTGTTTGATGCGGAACCGGTCGGCGGCGTGTCGCCCATCGTGTTGAGCAACGCCGTAAATATTACCAACAACGACCTCGTCGTAAATTTGAACGGCTTTGCATTTCCACTTGGCGGCTCGATCTTGCTGTTCGATGCAGCTCCCGGGCAAATCTACGGGACGTTTGCTTCGACCACCGTTAACGGCAGCGTCGTTCCCCACGTCATGATTTACGACAACGTGACGGGCGACATCTCGGTGAAGCACGTTCCCGAGCCGTCGACGGTGTTGCTGGCGGGTCTCGGCATGGTCATGGCGATCTCGGCGAAGCGTCGGGCATCGCGGTAACTGACTGTTGCGACAAAGCCATGAGGAACGGCGGGCCGGCCATCCTGCTCAGCAGGGTGGCCGGCTGCTCGTCGGGCCCGTCCTCGTGGCAACTGCAATTGGTTGAGACGCGCGAAGCGACGGGCGCGTGCGAGACGCGGGTTTCGCTGCATTGGCGCCTGTTGAGTATTGTTGGACTGTTACATCTTGCGGTTGATTGGATGCATCGGAACAGGAACATGATGAAAACCTCACGTCGTTCTGCCGCCGTCGCAACGAGCGTTGCCCTGGTCATGGCTCTCTCCGCGGGCAGCCCAAATTGTTGGGCCTTATTTGTATATTTCGACGGCAGTACAAGCGCCGATTTCAAAGTGGCGACCAACTGGAATCCCGAAAATGCGCCCGGAACGAATCTCGTCGACATTTATGGCATTGACGACGGGCTCTCCTCAACTTTTTCCGGCGGCAGCACGAGAGTGAGGGGGCTGCGGGTTGGGTCGGCGGCCAAAGAGCATCAGTTTGGCGAGACGCATTTCGGCCGATTGACGATGTCGGGAGGGACGCTCGAGGTGATTGGCTCGGCGGCGCTGGGGCTGTTTGGCGTCGGTCGTGAACGAGAACCCATCATCACCGACGACTCCAAAAAAGGCGGCGAGCTCATCTTGACCGGCGCCTCCACGATCACGGCCAACGGCCTGATCGTTGGCGAACGCACCTTAGGGCTGGTTTCGATCGGGCCAAGCGCGCTCGTCGATCTGCGGACTTGGGTTACTATCGACGAGCCGAATCACTTCGGCGGCACGGAAGATATTCGCATCGGCAGCTATGGGCCGGCGTACGATGACTTCGGTACGGAGCCGGGCCTGGACGGCAGGGGACTGGTCGATGTGCAAGGCACGCTCCAGGCGAAAGATATGTACCTCTCCGAGCACGGCGCGCAAGGAGAAATTCGTCTCTCCGGCGGCACGGTGAACTTGAACGGCGCCCTGATCATGAATCTGTGCGCAGATTGTCAATCCGATCCGGAACTTCTGGCCCTGCGGTCCGCTAAGGTCTCGATCATCGGCTCCAGTGGAACCTTTAACGTCGGCCTCGACCCCGACCCCTCGGTCATCGACCCCGCGCCCTCCAGCCGAGATCTTCTTGCCGATTTTCCGACGGCGAAGTTCTCGTTCACGGCCGATGCGGGTGGCGTCACGCCAATCACCGTCGTCGAAAATCCCGACGAAACCTCCGGCTTCGCAAACATTGACACGGCGCTGCTGGAACTCAATCTCGACGCCTACGCCTCCACGTCGCCGCTGACGTTGATCGACGCCGCCCCGGGGAACCTCTCCGGCGAATTTGGCACGGTGACGTTTCTGGGCAGCACGACGGCTGACGTGAACTACGACCTTCTGAATGGCGACGTCTTTCTCGACAACTTTCAATCTGCTGCAAAGGCGGCTGACTTCGACGAGGATGGCGACGTCGATGGTCGCGACTTTCTCACCTGGCAGCGCGGCAACGGGCGAATCGGCACGGGCACGGTCGCCACCGGCGACGCGAACGGCGATATGAACGTCGACGCCGCCGATCTTGCCATTTGGAGGCAAAACTTTGGCCCGGCGTCCGTCGCAGCCAGCAGCGCGGCGCCCGAACCTGGCGCGCTGCTTCTGGCGATCGCGGCTGGCGGCGTCCTGGGGAGGATGCGGCGGCGGCGCTGCCGATGAAATGCCCGCCCCCGAGAAAATTCCACGGCTCTCGACGGTTGCACCCCTACTCCGAGGGGGTCCGCGCGGGCGGAGGGAATCACCGCCCTCGCTCTGCCAACCGCGCTCTTGGGAGGTCGGTCGTTTGCCAATGACTCTGATGCGTCACAGGAAGTTAATCGGTAGGCCAGCGTTTTTAGGGGCATTACTCATAGCCGCGGGCTGTGGAGGCCGTGGAGGCACTGCTGCGACAGGCGTTGATCAGCAAACTCGCGTGGCCATGAACAAGATTTCGCTATTTTACGGCGAGTACCTGGGTTTCCATGGCAATGCGCCGCCGAAAGACGCCGCGACTTTTCGCAAATACCTTCAGTCGCGCCCCAATGATCTGAAGCTCAACAAAATCGACGATCTCGATCAGTTCCTGACGTCGCCGCGCGACGGTAAGCCGTATACGATTGTCTGCGGCAAGCGGCGCCGCGCCGGCCGACGCTCCTCAATCCCCCTGGGCGGCTTACGAACAGACAGGCGTGAACGGCAAGCGAATGGCCGTGCAAGTCCGCGGCGGCGCTTTCGAACTCGACCCCGAAGAGTTTGCCCAGCAGTTTCCCGCGAAATGAGGATCTGCGGTTGATCGCCGGCGAGAACGGACCTCTGTCCACGGACGGCGGATAAATGGCTACTAACCACGGATCTCCCATCTCCAATCACATTCCGACGGCGCGACGCGGTTTTACCCTGGTCGAGTTGTTGGTGGTGATCGCGATCATCGGCGTGCTGGTCGGGCTGCTCTTGCCCGCCATCCAAGCGGCCCGCGAGGCGGCGCAGGCGCGGAGTGTCAGAACAAACTCAAGCAAATGGGGCTGGCGCTGCAGAATCACGTCAGCGCTTTACAGGTTTTCCCCACCGGCGGCTCGATGCCCAACCCCCACATCGAGGATTTTACGACCGGCGGCACGAACAACCCCGGCCGGCCCAATGGACCTAACAAGCAGGGTTTAGGCTGGGGTTATCAACTTCTCCCTTACCTCGAACAAGGCGCCGTGCAGGGACTTGTCAAACAGGAACAGCTTCAAGCCACTGAGGTTTCGCTCTTCTTCTGCCCTTCGCGTCGTAGCCCCGAAAAAGTCGAAGGCATCGAGGGGTCGACCGTGCTGACCGACTACGCCGCGGCGCAACCCTTGAGCGACGTGTGCCCGAACACGGGATCAGGGGTCAAATACGACATCACCAAGACGTACCCGTTCAAGGGAAGGCCGTCGCAGGACGAAATATATTCCTCGTTCTGGTGCACGAACAACGGCCCGCTGCTGATCGACGACGCGGTCTTCGACGGCGTGATCGTTCGCACCCCCTGGCAGATCACGCAGGCTGCCACACCCACCGCGCCGGCAGGGCAAGGCGCCCTCCAATTGCCCGTCTGCCACCAAGCCCGCCAGAATAAGCGACGGCCTGAGCAATACGCTCGTAATCAGCGAAAAGCTAGTCCGCAGCGACCTGTCGGCGGGCAACATTACCCCGAAGGGCAATGGATCGTACTCCGACGATCGCGGCTGGACCGACGGCTGGGACCCCGACACCGTACGCTACACGGGATACCAGCCGATCAGCGACAGCGACCAAGGGATCTGCTTCAATTCCGACGAAAATATTCAAAGATATTGCACGGGCGACAGAGTCGACGTGCTGTTCTTCGGCTCGGCCCATCCCAGCGGCATCAACGCGGCGTTTGCCGATGGATCCGTTCACCAAATCCAATTCGACGTCGACGTCAACGTATTCAACGCCCTCGGCACACGCAATGGCGAGGAAAATGTCGATCTGAATCAGTTGTGAACTGTCGACAGCCTTTCTAATCGTGCAGTGGCTGCTAATTGCCAGGCGGCCGATGCTCCACCGGCGCCCACTGCCTCATGAAGGCCCTCGATACACCACTGTTGCTGGGCGCAGCCCTTGCCGTCGCTGGCGTGCTCGCAGGGACCGCGTATGGACAGTATCAATTGCCGTCGCCCGCCATCGACTTGCTGCCGAACTCGCCGGCGACCTATCAGATGCGCGACTGGCAGGCGGTGGCGACGAACTTCGACGCGTTGGCCTTCAACACCGCGGCGACGGGGCAGTTTCTGCCCCTCGTGCGCATCGACGCTACGCCGCAATCGCCGCAGCTTCAGACTTCGTTCGGCTTCCCCTCGTACGTGGGCGAAACGCGCACATTCGGCGAAACGGGCGAACCCGTCCATGAAGCCGTCGCGTCGCTCGCCGCGGTGCTCGGCGGCACGCTCGTCGGCGTGGATAAAACCGTGGGGCCCAACAACTGGGTCGCCATGACGCGCGAGTATTACGTCGACAGAAACTCGCAATTTGTGGTCCTCAACACGCCATTTTCGACCTCTGGGAAATCTGCGTGGTATGAGACCTACCCCGACATCCTGTTCTACAGCATTGCCGACCGCTATCCCAACGAGCCGTCGCTGCAAACGATCCTCAACACGGTCGACCTGCGATTCTACTTCGCCGTGAACAAATTGACCGCTGGGGGCGTCTCACCCAACTTCAATCACACGGCTTTCAACTTCAGCACTCAACAACCTGTGGATAACGGCGTGTGGCGCGAGCCCGACATGGGCATGGGAATGGCCTGGTTGCAGCATGCCGCGTACTGGCGAAAGCGGGATACTGACCCCAGCCTGGCGGCTCTTCATCTGAACGCGGTCGATTGGAGCCTAATGTACTACCAGCAAACTTCCGCCAACCCGGACTACGAAGTCCTGCTGCCATTTGGCGTCTACACGGCCGCGCGCATGAACGCCGAGGAGGGCCGAAATTACGACATCCAGAAAATGATGAACTGGGTGTTTACGCGCAGCAATGCGCGACCGACGAAGACCATGATCAGCGGCGAACCATGGGGCGGCCAGGACGCGGGGGGGCTCATGGGATTCACAGTCCCCAATACGGGCGCCGACGTCCGCGGTTACGCGTTTTCCATGAACACGTTCGCCACTGCATGGCCAATCGTCCCGCTCGTGCGGTACGAAGACCGCTATAGCCGCGCCATTGGCAAATGGATGCTCAACGCCGCCAACGCCGCGCGGTTGTTCTACGCCAACGCCCACCCGCCGCAAAACCAGTCGTCGGAGTTCTGGACAGGCGATCCACAGAGTGCGGTCGCCTACGAAGGGCTGCGTCACCACTGGTACGGCGCCAACGACAGTGAGGAGTTGTTCGCCGGCGGCGACCCGCTCACGTTCAATTGGGGCCCGCAAACCGATTTTGGCATCTACGGTTCAGCGCTCTCGGGCGTCTTCGGTTCAATCATCAAGACGACAAACGTCGAGAAGGTTCTCCAACTGGACTTGTTAGCCACGGACTCCTATCGCGCCGCCGCCTATCCCACGTACTTGTACTACAATCCGCTCGCCTCCCCAGCTTCCGTGGCGATCAATCTCGGCGCTGGCCAGTTATTTGACCTGTACGACGCCGCATCGAATCGATTCCTCGCGCGGGGCGGCCGGACAAACGTTTTTCAATGTACCCGCCGACGACGCCGTTGTGCTCGTGACCATTCCCGCCGGCGGGAAGCAAACTTTTCAGGGACGGCAAATGCTGGTCGACGGGGTTGTCGTCGATTACAACGCCGCGCTGCTTCCCGGAAATCTTGTGCGAAACGCCGACGTCGACGTCGCCGGGAGCAATGCCAGCCGGCCGGGCTTTTGGAATGGCAGCCTGAATGCCGAGTGGTCGACCGAAGCCGCCGTCAGCCCGACCCATTCCTTGAAATTGGCGGACGCGGACCCGCTTCGGTCGGAGGAATGGCGAACGTTTGCCTCCCCGCTTGCCGCAGGCGCCGGACGCACGCTGACGCTGCGCCTGGTTCTGGCAATACGATACGGACGACGAGTTTCACGCCCGCTTGCGCCTTTCGACGGACGAGGCGGCGGGAGTCGATCTCACCAATCCTTCGCTCGTTTTCAATTTTGCGGCAAGCGGCGCGTCGGACGGCTTCGAGGTCTTTGAAACGGCCGTTGCTCTTCCCGACACTATGCGGTCCTTCGACCTTACCTTCATTACGGGCGGTCACGTCGAAGCCACGGGAAGCCTTTTTGTCGACGATGTATCTGCCTCGATACTGCCGCCTCACGCGTTTCGGATGATCGACGGCGACTTTAACGGCGACGGCCTGGCCGATGGACTTGATTATGCAGTTTGGCAGCTTGGATTTGGCGCCAACTATGATGGAGACGACTTCCTTACGTGGCAGCGAAAGGCGGGAACCGGCGACGCTCTACTGGCGGCGCAGAATTCCGGCTATGCTGCCGTGCCCGAATCCAAGACCGTTTGGATTGCTTTGGCCGCGTTGGCGTCGTATTTTCTTTTCAATCGTTTTCAAGTGAGTCGTGCATCGTGCTTGGACAATACTGCGCGACGCTTCGACGATGGACGACAGTGCCGAACCACCCCAATCGTCGCCAACAGCCGGTTGGCCGCTATCACTTGACTAGCAATTGTGGCGGCGAGGTGGAATTGTACTTGTTATCCCTCCAAGGGGGCCTATGCTTGAGTAGTCGCAATCGTGAAGGGACGATGTTTCTCGATTCGATTGAGTAAAGACGGTCGGACGACTAATTGAAGAGCACCCCGGACAACCCGGGAGGCTCGTTAACGAGTAACCCGACGTGGTTCAACGCAAGGGCGTTGGACCACGTCGGTTTTTTTGTGCCCTGGCGTGTTGCGGGGAACCGCCCTTGCCAATCTCACCAAACTACTGGGTTTCCGCCCGCACCGAGGGGATATGAAGCTGACCACGATCCATGCTCTGTTCGTCGAGCAACTCAAGGAACTTTACGACGCCGAGAATCAACTCCTGAGAGCTTTTCCAAGAATGGCCAAGGTCGCCGTCGCACCGCAGGTACGCCAGGCGTTCACCGACCATCTCCACCAAACGCAGGTCCACGTGCATCGGCTGGACAAGCTCTTCCTGCGATTGGGGGTCGGCCCCAAAGGCAGCAACTGCCGAGCGATGGAAGGCTTGGTCGCGGAGAGCAAGGATCTTTTGCCCGAGCAAGCCCAGGCGACGGTCTTGGACGCCGCCCTGATCGCGGCCGCCCAACGCATGGAACATTACGAAATGGCCGGATTCGGGTCCGCGCAGTACCTCGGCCCGACAACTGGGCCACAACAACGCCGCCGACGCGCTCCAGGAGATGCTAAATGAGAAAGACGTCACGGACAAGAAGTTGACCGAGCTGGCAGAAACTGTGGTCCAGGTCGGCGTCCTCGCCGCCAACGGCAAGCCATAACGCCGCGAGCACGCGGCGTCGATCGAGCCTCTGAGGCGGCGTCGACCCAAGCATTTAAGAGAAACGACATGGCAGAGTTCAACCTAACGATGGCCCAACGGGTCGCACTGGCGGCCAGCGAATTTCAACGGCAGCGCACCGGGCATACGCCGAAAGCCGTGACCGCCGTCTTAAGCGCCGAGACGCTGGTGGTGACGCTGCACGACGCGCTGTCGCCGGCGGAAAAAGCGCTGGCCCAAAGCCCAGCGGGCGCGGCGCAAGTGCAGGATTATCACCGGCGGCTGTTTGACGCCTCCGTCAATGCGCTCCGTGACGAGATCAAACGCATCACCGGCATGGCGGTGCGCGACGCGGCAGTCGAAGTCGAAACGTCGACCGGCGCCGTCATTCAAGCGTTCACAAGTGGCACCATGGTCCAGGTGTTCCAGCTTGCCGGCGTCATCTCGGCGCAGGCTTGGAACGGGAGCGAACCGGTTGAGCAAGGCTAAAGGTAAAACACAATGTTGGTTTTAACGAGAAAGCGCGGCGAAGCCGTCGCCGTCGGAGAAGGCGCAGGCCAGGGGCAACTGCTTAAGGTGACCGTGCTCGAGATTCGACAATCGCAGGTCAAACTGGGATTTGAGGCGCCCAACGACGTCCCGGTCCATCGGTGGGAAGTATGGCAGCGGATCAACGGCCAAAACGGCGACCTTACGACGAACGCAGCGCCGCCGAAGCGATCGGAAGACCCCTGGGAGGAAGACGGCGGGTTGCCGACGAGATCCACGGCAGGGCCGCGGGCACCCGTCGATTGAACAGTGCGGTCAACACTGATTCAGCAGCGATAGGACTCAAGTTGGTGAGAATCAAGCAAGCTTTTTTCGGCTTTCCTCAGCTGCATTGTCCAGCAACTCTGATCCAACGTCAGCAGCTGAGGAAAGCCGTATCACAACCGGACAGACGATGAATGCATTCGTGGTGGGGGTCCGACGCGCCGATCACGAGTATTTGGTGTGCGTGGACGGCATCGCCAACGCCAAGTGGCTGCTGACCGAATTGGCGCGCTCGTTTGTCTTCCGCAGCGCCAGATCAATCGGCGAGAAACCAGGTTCCGCCTTGTGCACGTTTCGCGTGCCGTGCGACGCCCGTCGTCCCGTGGCCTGGTTCAACAAGCTGTTGGCTTCCATCCCGGAAGTACTGCTGTTGTCAGAATAGTTGGGACATCTCAAGGACATTCATGCTACGTGTCACGGACATTCGCAAACTCGGTTTCGTCGGCGACTACCTGCCTCGACGATGCGGCATTGCCACGTTTACCGCCGACCTCTGCCGAGCGGTCTCGGACCAATATTCTTTGGTCGACTGCAGCGTCGTTCCCGTCAACGACGTCCCCGAAGGCTACGAGTACCCTCCGGAGGTGACTTTCGACTTCGCCCAGCAAGAACTCGACTCGTATCGTCGTGCGGCCGATTACCTCAACTTCAGCAACGCCGACGTCGTCTGCCTGCAGCATGAGTACGGCATCTACGGCGGGCCCGCGGGGCGGCATATCCTCGCGCTGCTACGGGACCTGCAAATGCCCGTGGTCACCACGCTGCACACCGTGCTCCGCGAGCCGTCGGCCGATCAACTCCGGGTCATGCGCGAACTGGCTGAGCTGTCGACGCGATTGGTCGTCATGTCGCAGCGCGGCCGAGATTTCCTCTTGGAGGTCTACGGGGTTCCCGCTCAGAAAATCGATGTGATCGTCCACGGCATCCCCGATATGCCGCTGGTCGACCCCAACGCGTCGAAGGAAGCATTCGGCGTCGAGGGCAAGCAGGTCCTGTTGACCTTTGGTTTGCTGTCGCCCAACAAGGGCATTGAATACGCATTACGGGCGCTGCCCGAGGTCATTCGTGAGTTTCCCAACCTCGTCTACATCGTGCTCGGCGCCACGCACCCCCATCTGGTGCGCGAGCACGGCGAAAGTTATCGGCTGAGCCTGGAGCGCCTGGCCGCGGACCTGGGCGTCGCCAGGAACGTCATTTTCTACAATCGGTTTGTGGAGCGCCATGAGCTGATCGAGTTCATCGCCGCCGCCGACGTGTACCTGACGCCCTACTTGGAGCCGGCGCAGATCACCTCGGGCACCTTGGCGTACGCCTTCGGTTGCGGAAAACCTGTCATTTCGACTCCGTATTGGCACGCCGAGGAGCTGCTCGCCGAGGGTCGCGGCGTCCTCGTGCCGTTTCGCGATTCCGCCGCCATCAGCCGCGAGTTGGGCAACCTGCTGCGCGACGAGCCAGGTCGCGAAGTCATGCGGCGACGGGCCTATGGCCTCGGGCGCGAGATGATCTGGAGCCATGTCGCCCACCTCTATATGGACTCGTTTCAGCGGGCTCGCCGCAGCCGAATCGACCGACACGTGAAGCCGCTCGCCTTCCATACGCTCGACGAACAACCGTGGGAACTCCCCAAATGGAAGCTCGAACATCTGCTGCGGCTGACCGACTCGACGGGGTTGCTGCAGCACGCCAGGTACACGCTCCCCAACTTTGCTGAAGGCTATTGCACGGACGATAACGCCCGGGGACTACAGTTTGCCATGAACCTCGAGGACATGGGGCTCGATACGCCGGATACACAGCGCGCCGCGACGCGCTATGCCGCGTTCCTCGACGCGGCCTTCGATCCCGGCCGGCGACGGTTCCGGAACTTCCTCGGCTTCGACCGCCGCTGGGTGGACGAAGACAATCTGGGCTCCGACGACTGCTTTGGCCGCGCCCTGTGGGCCTTGGGCACATGCATCGGTCGATCCAAACAGCGCAGCCTGCAGTCCTGGGCAATGGAGATCTTTCAGCTCGCCCTGGCCCACAGCGTCGAGCTCGCCTCGCCCAGAGCATGGGCTGGGACGCTTATCGGCATCCACCAGTATTTACGCCGGCTCAGCGGCGATCGCCTCGTCAGCCAGGTGCGGGCCACTCTCATCGAGCGACTGGTTGATCTGTTTGACCGCACGGCTTCCGACGATTGGCAGTGGTTCGAGGAAACTCTCACCTATGAGAATGCTTTGTTGCCGCACGCCCTCATCGTGGGCGGACGCGGCACGAACAACCCGCGGGCCGAAGAAGTTGGTATGCGGTCGCTACGCTGGTTGGTCAACGTGCAACGCGGCGGGCGAGGACACTTTCGTCCGGTCGGCAGCGACGGATTCTACCGTCGCGGCGGGCAGCGCGCCGATTTCGATCAGCAGCCCATCGAAGGCTGGGCTACCGTGGCGGCGTGCGTCGAGGCCTATCGCTCGACCGAGGATCGCTACTGGCTCAACGAATCCCGGCTAGCCTTCGAATGGTTCCTGGGCCGAAACGATCTCGGCTTGGAACTCTACGACGCCGGCGCCGGCGGCTGCCACGACGGACTGCAACCCAATGGCCTCAACGAGAACCAGGGCGCTGAATCGACGCTGGCATTTCTGCTCTCGCTGGCCGAATTGAAGCAGTTGGAAAGCTCCCTGGCCGCGTTCCGCCGCGCCGCTGAGACGGGCGCCCAGCCAGAGAAAGTACTTGTGAAATAGTCGTATCGACGTGACGCTGCCTACCACCCTCCACGCCGCTTTGCCGACCGCCATACACGCGTGCAAGATTATGCGGCGTCGCGATCCTTTGCTCTAGAGTTTCAATATGCCAATCGAACAACCGCTCGCCGTCCGTCACCTGCTCGAACAAGGCTGGCAAGTGTTGCTGGAGAGCCCACTTGAATGGCACACCTGCCGCAGCGAACAAGACGCGCGCTTTATCTCCAATGGCATGGTGATCGCGCGCGCCGTGACGCGCGGCGAGCAAACAGGCGAGGAAACGGCGCAAGAACTTGACGAAGCCATCTCAACCTTGGTGCGCAATGTCGGCCCATGCATGGCCGAGCAAATCATGCAGGCTGCCGCCGATCGCGCTCGAAGTCTGGAGCAGAATTAATCCGACTGCGGGCCACACGTCAGATGATGGGAAGTCAGCCGGCGACTGTGGCTAACTCTCCAAAGACCATGCGGGCGCACAGTTTCTCCGCGGCCACCGACGGCGTTCGAAATCCTTGCGCGACGCCGCCGCACACGAAATCGCCGTTCGCGTCGCGCACTAGCAGCGTGTAGCCCCAAGTGGCCTCTCCGCGACGCCTCGTTACCAGACCCGCGGTGCCAGCGTCATGGTCGACGTACCATGCCGTCGCTCCACGCGAGGTGTAGGAATTTCCCTGTGGCCGAGGCAACTGGGCGTATTGTTCGCTGGTGATGTAGGCGAAGGCCATAGACCAATCCTCCAAGAGAAGAACGAGGGCCGCATCGGCGCAAAAAAAAGCCGATGCGGTCAAAGCGCCCTTAGGCGCTGGAACGCATCGGCTTACCCATTAACGAGCCCCCCGGCATCGGCCGAGTTGCTCTTTAGCTAGTCATCCGAATCGGGAAACCATGGACTTCGCCATGGCTTCAAGCATCCATCTTAGGCCGTAACGCCTCGACTACAAGGCCGGTGTGGCGCCGCGGCAACTTGGCTCACTCCAATGTTGCCCCTAGCGGGCGGGTGATCTCGCTTTGCCCGCCAAACCGCAGTTTCTTGCGAAAATCAGGCCGCGCCCCCTATTGCTTAGACAAACGAGCGTGTTTCGCGCATCCTAATGGCTAAATGCCTACGTCGAACGACTTTTCCGAATGCGTTCGCCAGTGCGCCGACCGCCTAGCGGCCGACGGCGTTGATGCGCTGGGGGCGTTATTCGATTTAACCTCGCACCGGCTGGTGCGGCTGGCAGTGGCGCTGACGCGCAACCAACACGACGCGGAAGACGCGGTGCAGACGTCGCTCGTGCGCGTGGCAAGCCAGCCGCGACTCTTGGCCGGCGCCTTGAGTCCTTGGGCCTACTTGCTGCAGATGGTCCGCAACGAAGCGTTGTGCGTCGCCCGCCGTAAGAACCGGTGGACGGCGGCGGGAGATCTTACCGATCTGGCGACCTGCCGCCGAGTCGATGAGCTGGAGCAGGAAGAAACCCATCGCGCCGTCTGGTCGGCGATTCGCACGCTTCCTCGCGAACAGGCCGAGGTGGTCGTGCTGAAGATTTGGGAGGCCATGACCTTCGCTCAGATCGGCGAGATCCTGGGCGCCTCGTCCAACACGGTGGCCAGCCGATACCAGTACGCCATGGCCAAGCTCGCCCGGCGACTGTTGCCCCAACAGCGGGAGGCGTGCCGTGATTAAGTCGAGCGAATCAAGCGCACCGCTGGGCGAGGTCGAGGCCTTGATCCATTCCGCGGGTCGGTACGTCGTCGCCTCGGAAGACCTGCGGCCGCGCCTGCTGGAGGCGGCCCGCGCCGGGCGGCAAGAATCCCGCGCCCAACGGCGAATTCGGCAAGCCGTCCTGATCGTGGTTTTATCGATGGTCAGCCTTCCCGTCGGCGACCGGCGGATGGGGGCCCACGAGCGAGCGGCGGCCATCGGCGATCCGCAACGGCTAAACGATCAGGCCGCGGCGAAGGGCATGCACTGCGGCGGGTTCGGGTGGGGCCTGGTCGAGGCCTTTATCGACTTGCGGCGCGAGCAGTCGGATCGCCTCGACGCGGCGCTCTAGCCACGGCGGCAGTTCGCGGCTTTCTTGCCGGATTCTTAGACAGAATGATCGCGGCGTCGCATCTTACTCGTAGGCGCGCCGGGGCCGGAACAGTCTTGCGGCGCACCGCGCCCGCACCATGTGCACCAGCGGCGCCCTGCGCGGTCGCCCTCGCGCTGCGCGTCTCCGCTTGTCGCGATTGTGCCGCCGCCTGAGTGTTTTCATGGAACATGCCACGCTCGACGACTTGATGGCGCTCAACGACCAATTGGCCGCGCTCGTCGAGGCTGGCGTGCCGCTCGAGTTGGGTCTCGACGGCTCGGTGGAGCATGCGGCCGCGGCCCTGGAAAGAATCAATGCCGCGGTCGCGCGACGAGTGAGCCGAGGCGAGTCGCTTGTCGACGCTCTTGAGAACGATCAAGGGACGATTCCGACGCCGTATCGCAGCGTCGTCCAAATCGGCCTTAAGAGCGGCGACATGCACGCGGCCATCGACGCGGCCAGCCACGTGGCCGAGGTCAAGGACCAATCGCGGTACAACATTCGATCCGCATTTTTCTATCCGCTGGTGGTTTGCTTTCTCGCCGCGATCGGCCTGGCTGGCTATTGCACATTCGTCGTGCCGAAACTGGAAGACTTCCGCCAAGAGTTCCGCATGCCGGAAGGGGCGGGACTGCATGCGCTCCAATCGCTGCGGGCGTTGGTTCCAGGCGGTTTGGTCATTCTGGCGGCGGTCGTCATGGTTGCCGTCGTGAGACATTTTCTCGAGTCTGGGCGCCGCGGGTTGGCGCGCGGCGGCGGCGACGGGTTGATCGCACGTCTGCTCGGCGCCACACGGACGAGGCAACTTGAGCGTCATGCGACATTCTCACAGTCGCTCGCCTCGCTCCTGGCGGCCGACGTGCCGCTCGCCGAAGGCCTGCTGCTGGCCGCCGGCGTCAGCGGCGACGCCGGCCTCCGCGCTGGCGCTCAGCGCCTGGCCCCGATGCTTCAGCAGGGGCAAGCCGTTTCGGATGAGGACCCCGCCGCGAAAGCCTTCCCCCCTTTCCTGCGGTGGGCGTTGTTCGCGCTGAGCCTGCCGTCGACCGACCGCGCGCCTTGGAAATGGCGGCCGAGCTTTACCGTCAGTCGGCGGCCCGCCGCTCCGATCGCGTGCGCGTCGTCGCCCCCATCTTGACGAGCGTACTGGTGGGCGGGAGCGCCGTGCTGTTGTACGGCCTTGCGTTGTTTGTGCCCCTGGTGGAAATGGTGAAAAACCTTGCTTTGCAGAAGTAGCCGCTCGATCCCCGCGAAAAATTGGCGCGCCCTGGCGACTTGAATCCAATCCATGCCTCGCTTTAGTTACAAAGCCCTGAACGCGGCCGATGAGCTGATCGCCGGCCAAGTGGAAGCCGAGGGCGTCCACCAGGCCATCGTCCAGTTGGAAGCGGCGGGCTTGGTCGTCCAGTCGATCGGCTATGCGCAGCAGCCGGAGTCCATCGAATCGTCGCGGCATGCTTCGCTTGCCCCAAACGCCGCGCCGCTTCCTTCTGCGGCTGCCGATTCGGGGCACGCGGCCCTGCGCGCCCACATGGCGCGCTTGATTGATCAGGTCCAGCCGATCGTGCCCGCGCTGGCGGCGTACGCCCAGGAGCTGCCTTCCGGGCGACGGCGTCGCGAGTTGAGCACGGTTTGCCGCATCTTGGAACAGAACAACGCGGCAGGCGCCGCGGCGGCGCTGGCCGAGCTCCCCGAATACTGGATTCCGCTGCTGAGTTCGGCGGCGTCGTCGAGCGATCCGGCGCGGGTTCTTAACGGGTTTCTCGATGAGTCTCAGGCGGCGGCGGAGCTCCGGCGGCAATGGTGGGCAACCTTCGCCTACCCGCTGTTTGTCGCCGGTTTGGCGCTGGCGGTGATGGTCGCGCTCAGCTTCATAGTCATTCCGGCGTTTCGCGAGATCTTTGCGGACTTCGACCTGCGCTTGCCTGCGGCCACCGAGCTCACGCTGGCGCTGTCGCTGGCGATCACCAACGGGTGCGCCCTGGTTGTTGTCGCATCCATTTTGGCGTTAGCACTGCTGGCGCTAAATTTCCGCCGCATACTGCCGACCGGCGCCGCCGACTGGCTCGCCCAGCGCCTCAGCGGCCGCTGGGGTCGCGCGACGGCGATTGCCCAGTTCGCTCGGTTCAGCGCCGATCTTTTGGAAGCGGGCATGAGGTTGCCCGAGGCGCTAAGGTTGGCCGCGGCCGCTTCGCGCCGAACTGGTTCACAGCGCGCCGTTTTGCAGCTGGCGGGCGACCTCGAATCGGGACGCGCGCCGACGCTGCGCTCCGCTCGAACGCCGTTGACGGCCACAATCCTCTACGCCTTGCATGCTGAGATGAAGGGGGCCGCGCGGATTCGATTGCTGAAGGAAATCGCCGCGTGTTACGCCGACCGCGCGCGCCAACGCCTCTCCTGGACGCACGGCGTTATGGGTCCGATGGCGATTTGCGTGCTCGGCTTCGTTGTCGGCTTTGTGGTGCTCTCGCTGTTCTTGCCGCTGGTGAGCCTGATCAACAACCTCAGCGGATAAGCGGCGCGTCGAATTCCCGATGGAAACGCAGTTCCCCACATTTCGCCGACTTGCCAGCGCCCGAGCGCCTTTTCGCTCTTGGTGGCCGCGGCGTACGTCGGCCGCACAACGTCGATCGCTGTTGCGTCTGATCACGGTGGCGACCGAGGAGCGCCTGGCGCTGAGCCCGCTGCTTGCGGCCTGGGCTGCGGACGAGCGCGGCGTTCAGCAGCGGCGCGTGTATCGGCTGGCCCGGCTGCTGCAAGAGGGAACGCCGTTGGCGGAAGCCGTCGAGCAGGTTCCTGGGTGCTCGGCGACGAGGACGCGCTGGCGATCCGCTTCGGCGTCCAGTCGGGAACCCTGGCCGCGTCGCTGCGAGGGGCACTGGAGGAATCGAGCGCTCAGACGCCGAACGGCGTCCCGCTCTTCCGCTGGACGCTGCTCTACGGAAGCGTCGTTTCGTTTTTGTTCTTCCTCATTTCGTTATACATTTACATCAAGATTATTCCCGCCATAAATGAAATCTGCGCCGATTTTGACATTGAGCAGCCTGGGCCGTTGCGTTGGTCGATAGGGCTGGCCGAGGTCGTTGCGAATTTCTGGTACCTGTTCGCACTGGTTCTCTTAGTATTCTCGTGGTCGCTTTTCTCGGCTCGGCCCGGCCGATTTGTCCGCCGCCGGATCTTCAGCCCGCTCTTCGGTCCGCTGCGCCAATTGCACACGGCCGAGGTGCTGCGCAACTCGGCGCCGCGGCCCGCGCTGGCCGACCGATCCCCGGCGCCCTTTCGACGCTGGCCCGTTACCACTTCGACCCCGCCACGCGCAGCAAGCTCCTGTTCGTCCGCAACGAGGTCGAGCAGGGCGCCGACGTGTGGGAGAGCATGACTTCCGCGGGCCTGCTTGCGCCGGCCGAAGTCAACTTGCTTAAAACCGCCGACCGGTTCGGCAATCGCGCCTGGGCGCTGGAGCAACTCGCGGCCGGCAAGAAACGCCGCACGGTGCGCGGGCTCCAGCGGCTGTCGGAATTGTTCCTGCCGGCGATGGTTTTAGTTCTAGGCTCCTTCGTGTTGCTCCAGGCTCTGTCGATTTTTGCGCCGCTTGTGCAACTCGTCACCTCGCTCTTGTAACAGCCATGATTCGCCGTTGCACCCCATTCCGAACGAATTCTTGCACGGCGCGCACGCCAGGTTTGCCGGCGTTGCGGTCCGGCTGCCGCTTCGGCACGACGACAATTGAACTTCTGGTCTCCTTCACGCTGCTCACCACGGTGCTCTCGGTCTCGCTGCCGCTGGTGGTTCGCCACGGCCGCATCCTCGCGTCGGCCCGCCAGTATCGGGTCGCGGTCGAGGAACTCACCAACCAACTCGACCGACTCACGGAACTTCCCGTGGGCGAAGTCCGCGCAGAGCTTGCGCAACTGAAACCTTCAGAATTCACCCGCGACCGCTTGCTGGGCGCCGAGCTGCGCGGCACGGTGACAGCCGCCGACCTTGGGCAACGGCTTACGCTCAGCATCGTTTGGGACGAGCCCCAGCGACGATCCGCTCCGGTCGAGCTCGCGGCCTGGCTGTTTTCCGACGCCGCCGACGCCGAGCGCGTGGCTCCGCCAGGAGGAGAACCATGAACCGTCGCCACGGCATTTCACTGGTCGAGCTCCTGGCGGTCTTGTCCGGCTGCACGCTGGTGCTGACGATGAGCGCCGTGCTGATCGCCCGCTCGATGCGCGCCGAATCAGAGACGCGTTACTTCTTCGACCTTGAGCGCGCCGCACTGCGGTTATCCAACCAGCTTCGCCGGGACCTTCACCGCGCGCGCGAGGCGGAAATCGACGGCAACGAGCGCGAACAAGGGGAACTTTTCCGATTGGACTTGGGCGACCGCGAGTCCGTCGCCTACCGCCGAAATGCGGAAAGGATCGTCCGCGTCCTGACGCGGGATGCGAACATCGTTTCCCGCGAGGAATACCCGCTTTCCGCCGCCATGGAAATTACCGTGCAGCAGCAAGACGACCCCCCGCGGCTGGTTTTGTCAATCACTTCCTCCCCGGACTTTCCGCCAAACGACAAAGCCCCGACCGCGACGACGATCCGCCAGGCGCCCGTCAACCTGCAGGTCGAAGCGGTCGTGGGTCGCGACTTGCGCCGCGCGTCGGCGAGGGCACGCGAGGAAACTGCGCGATGAACCGATCCCTTCAGCCCCGAGTTCGTCGCTGGCCGCGCCGGCGAGTCGCCGCGTCCCGCGGGGCCGTGCTGGTGGCCGCCCTCGTTTGCCTCTTGGTTGTGATGGGAATCATCGGCGGCATGCTCCGGGGCGCTCTGGGCGCTCGCCGGCAACTCCATGCCGAGCGCGACCTGAGGCAGACGGAGCTGCTCGTCGAAGCCGGCGCCGACCGCGCCGTGCTGCGCCTGGCCGTCGAACCGTCCTACAACGGCGAGACGTGGCAGATACCTTCCGACCAAATTATCAACCGCGGCGACGCGATCGTCACCATTCGCGCTTCCCGGTCGTCGGTCGATAAACCCTGGCAAGTCCGCGTCGTCGCCGAATACCCAGCCGGCAGCGAGTTATCGATTCGCCGTTCGCGCACGTTCGAGCTTTCAATCTCAGCATCCCCGTGAGAGGAGCAGTACCATGCAATCCATGCATCCGACCCGCGTTCCAGGTTCGTCCCCGCCGCGCAAGGGCGGTTTTACCCTCGTGGAGCTGTTGGTGGTCATCGCCATCATTGGCGTGCTGGTGGCCCTGTTGCTTCCAGCGGTGCAGGCCGCCCGCGAGGCGGCTCGGCGCTGCAGCTGCCTGAACAACGTCGCGCAGCTCGGCTTGTCGCTCCATAGCTACGAATTCCATCACGAGACGCTGCCGCCCGGCGTCATCAACCCCGACGGCCCCATCCGCAACGAACCGGCGGGACAACAGGTCAGTTGGATCGTCGGGGCGCTTCCTTACCTCGAGCAGAACGCCTTGTGGCGCAACTTCGATGAGAAAGCGGGCGCCTACGCTCCGGCTAACGCCCCCGTGCGCACCGCTAAAGTCGCGGTGCTCGTCTGCCCTTCGTATGGGGGAACAGACATGAACCAAGAGGGAACGATCGGCCGCACCACCTACGCCGGTTGCCACCACGACGTCGAGGCGCCGATCGACAAGGACAACCACGGCCTGTTGTTCCTCAACAGCCACATCCGCTTCAGCGATATTTACGACGGTAGCTCGAACACGATTTTGCTCGGCGAATGCCTGCCCGCTGAGGATGGCGGCGATTTGGGGTGGGTCTCCGGGACGCGGGCGACGCTGCGCAACACCAGTCGCATCGAGCTCCCCCCACGCCCCAATCAGCCGCCGACGCCCCAGCAAGTCGAGGCGGCAAGCGAAAAGACGGGGTCGACGTTTGTGGGGGGCTTCGGCGGCTATCACTCGGGGGGCATCGTGGTCGTGGCACTCGCTGACGGATCGACCCGTTCGCTCACGAGCACTATCGATTCCCAGCTCCTGCGACAACTGGGCAACCGCGCCGACGGCGAAATTATGAAATCGATCCAGTAGCCAAGTTTGTCCGCGTGGCCGCGGCTACTGATTGCCGTCACGATGGGCGCCAGTGTGCTTGGCTCACGCCCGGGGAGGCGCCGGATTTACGTCCGCAGGACCAGTACCGCGCAATGCGCGAGGCGAACGACTCGCTCCGCCACGGACCCGATGAGCAGGTGGGCAAATCCGGTTCGTCCGTGCGAGGGCATCACGATCAGACCTGCGCCGATCTCCTGAGCAAACGCGGCGATTTCGTGTCCTGGATCGCCAAACCGGACCTCGAAATTTATGCCGTGGTATTTCGCGTCGCTGTCGCGCTTGTGGGCGGAGTCCACGATCCGCTCGTGGCGCTCGTCGTCGTTGATGATGTAGACCATCTCGGGTTCAAAGGCTGCCAGCGGCGGGGCCACATGCATCACGGTGACGCGCTGCAGCGCACGGCGATATCCAGCGCGGCGTTCACGGCGCCGTCCGCCTCCTCCGAGAAGTCGGTCGGGACAACTATCGGTTTGTCGGCGAATCTGTTCATGAGGACACCTTTAGGGCGTAGGCGATCGATGTTGACGATCCTCGTCGGTCGCGCCGATCAGCGCCGCTACGACGTCCAGCGTGGAGACTATCCCGGCCGGCGCCGAGCGGTCGTCGAGGACGACGAGCCGATGGATGTGTTCGACGCACATGATATGCGCGGCGTGCAGCAACGGCTCGTTGGCCGGCACCGATTGCACCGCCGGCGTCATAAACCGCTGCACGGAACTCCAGGGAAGGTCCTGGCCTTTCACGGCGTCGTTCCACACGTGTGAATAGTCGCCGTCGCCGCCGCGGCTGATTTCAAACTTAAGAAAATCCGCAGCGCTCAAGACGCCAATGCAGCGCCCTGTTGCGTTGACGACGGGCGCCCCGCTGGCCGCGGCGTCTGTCAAAATTCCTGCCGCTTCCTCCATGCTGGCGCCATCGGGAATCACGGTTACGTTGCGGCTCATCACATCGGCCGCCGTCAGGCCTTGCAAACGCTCCAACGGATTGCTTGAAACGGCCAACATAGCTTTTTACCCTCAAAGTTTCGTTTTCCAGCAACAGATCAGATAAGTGAGTAGCACGGCCAGACAGCCTCGGCGCGGGCGTTGTTGACGCTGATGACGGGACCCTGGCGCCGTTGGGCGTCGCCTGGCACTGAGGGCAACATTTTGCAAGTTTAATGCCGCAGTTGAACCTGGGCATTTCGCGGCTGTTTGGGGGGCGTGGCCTGTAAAAATGGGACAAATCGGCCCAGTAGCGCGCCGACTCGCACGCTTTTCCCGTTGAGAAACGCGCCGCTCATTCTTCCTCCGCCGGCGCGTTGCAGGTTACGCGACAAGGGCGGCATAGCGTGTGGCTTGATCCAAGTAACCGAGGGCGTCGGCCATGTCCGGCGAGCCGTCCGCCGGATCGCCTCCTGGACGCTGCTGGGCGGCCGCAACTGCTTGGGCGCACGCATGGAGCGACCTGTAAAACGCTTCCAGGCGTGGAAAGCCGTTGTCATTCGTCAGGCGTCGATACGTCGACATCACTTGTTCAGCAACGTCGCCCCGACCCAGATGCTCACATTCCATCGCGAGCAGGCCAAGGTCGTCCAAGGCGTCGAGCTTTCGCAGATTGGCGCTGTATTCGATGCAATCGACGATCAGGGGCTGTCGTTCGAAGAAAATATGTTCTGGCCGCAAATCGCCATGGCCGTCCACGATGCGGCCGTCGCATACGCGAAGATTGAGCACCATTCGCTCGTTCGCCAAGAAATTACTCTGTAGGTCGCGCAGACGCCGAACGGCCAGGCCAGTTTTTGCCGGCAATGACTCAATCAATTGCTTGGCCGCGTCATTTATCCTGCGGTGCAGCCGCGCGCACAGGTCATCCAATTGCTCCGTTTCGGGCGGCCGGGCGTGATAGAAGGCTGCCAGCTTGTCAGCCAACGCAGTCACCTGGCTCTTGCTGAGCTCCCCCCGACTTATGAGCGATCGCAGGTCCTGATCGGCCCGCAAGCGCCGCATCTTGACCATCCATTCCACGGCGACGCCTTTGCCGCCCAGTTGGAGTTGGCCGCGGGGCCCGCGGGTGATGGGAACAACGCCCAAATACACCCCCTGGGCCAAGCGCTGATTCAGCCACACTTCCTCGACGCACGCCGCGTGGCGTTTGGCCGGCGAGCGAAATTGGGCCTCGCCCAGGTCGACGGCCTTTTTCACCTTGTAGGCGTGCCGTTCGGTCAGGATTACCCACGACAAGCGCAGTTTCGATCACCTCGGCTTCCGTTGGGCGGCCGAGATAGTCGTCAACGGCGTGCCGCCATACATTCGCGCTGGCCGCCCCGGCGGCGGACTGGAGTGAACTCAACACAAACGCCTCCTAACCGGCTGGGCGACACCGCCAAAAGTGCAATTCGTGGTCTTTTCCGTCACCGCGCCGACCCTGGGTGACGCCAGGGCGGCGTCCCCCAAGGATCGGCACGGACGCACCAGTAAATTTGTCCCGGCCGAAGCTGCCTCGTGAGGGTCTTGGCGACCCCACTCGGTCGGGACGCCGCACGCGATCGCCTTGCGACGTGCGCGCGGAACTGGGAGACGTAGTAGCAAGCGGGGCGCCCAAACTCGTTGAGCGGCGCGCGCCTCATGTATACCCGCATTGCGAGGCTGGCGGCGCGAATCCCATCGTTGATCAGCGCCCCAATTCGCACAGGGCGCGCCGAAACTGGCCCCGGCGGAGCCTTGTCGGCGGGCCGCGCTAGGGACCACGATCCCCGCGGGGCATCGCAATTTGCCGGCGATTGTCTGGCTGAGCCCGGCGATCGTCGTTCGGCGCCCCGATTGCATTCACGATCATGCGGCTTGGCGGCTGCGCGTGGCATGTCCGCCGGCGTCCGCCGCCCGCCTTCTGAATGCGAAACGTCGCCATGTACATCGAATCTCCTACTTACGCCCCGCCCCGTCCGCGTAAACCAGCTACGCCCGTCCGCCGTGCCAGGCGGATCGCGCCGATCGGCCCGCGTGACGTCCCGACGACAATTTCGATTGCTCACGAACCGCCGCCGGTGCTTCGCTTGCTCAACGAGATGGACGCCGTTGTGCATCGGCTCGACGTTTCCACGACGGGCATCGCCCGGCTGGCCCATCAGTTGGTTCTCGACCTTCAATCGCATTTTGAATTTGAAGACGCCCGCGGCGCACTGCACGATCTTGCAGCGGCGCATTGCGATGAAGACCTCGACCAATGCCATCGTGAGCAAGAGGCTGTGCTGGCCGACGCAAGGCAGCTGCTGGTCATCGCCGCTAGCGAGCCCCGTAGCGCTGCTTGGCAGCGGCGACTCAGTCGGGCATTTTCGCGATTGCTGTACAGGTTCTTCAGGCTCCAGGGCGCTGAAATTCAACTCGTCCAGCATGCCTACGGATTAGATATCCGGGACACCGACTGACGGCGACCGCGCCGCCGCCTGGGGCCTGGCGTCTCGACCTATAGCCGCCCCAGCGTTGAATGGGTCCAGGTCCGACCCGCACAGCCGCCAGGAATCGCTAAAAGAGGTCACATCGTGAGAAACGCCGCAGAATCGCATTCCTGGTTGGCATCCCAGGGACGGCTGCCATCGTCGCCGTGCGCGACGCTTGGTAAAACAGGGAGACGGCTCCTCCCTGATTTCGACGATGCGGACATGTCGGAAGAAAAGTTTGCCCAACGATACCGCGTCATGCAGAAATACGTCGGCTGGACCGACGCCGACGCCGTGCGCGTCGCTGCGCTCGGGCCGCTCGTCGCTCCGCACGCGCGGTCGCTGATTGAAGATTTCTACGCCGAAATTCAGCGTCATCCCGAGGCGGCGGAAGTGATCACCGGGGGCGCCGAGCAAATCGAGCGTCTCTCCCGCACGCTGCGCGAATGGCTCGCGCAATTGCTGGGTGGACAATACGACGAGGCATATATGGCCCGCCGCTGGAAGGTCGGCTACCGGCATGTCGAGATTGGACTGGCCCAGCGATACACGAGCTTGGCATTGGCGCGACTGCGGGAGGGCATCGCGCGGCATGTCTGGGCCGCATGGTCAGGGTCGAAGGAAGAGTTGGTCGCCTCGCTGGCCTCGTTGAATAAGCTTCTCGATCTCGATCACGCGCTCATTCAGGACGCTTACGAGTTCGAGCATGTGCGCCGCGAGCGTCTGCTGGAACGCGAGCGGAGCGAACGAATGTTCCGCCAGTTAGTCGAGAGCGCCAGCTGCTTGATCGTCATCCTCAACCCGAAATACGAGGCCGTGTATTTCAATCCGTACGCCGAAGCCGCGACGGGCTATGCCGGCGTGGAAGTCCGCAGCGAACCGGGCCGCGTGCTGGCCATCCTGGGCCGCGACGAGCAAGAGACGGTGGCCCGACTGCGAGACGTGTTAGCGGGCGGCGGTCCCTTGTCGTATGAAACTCACTTCGATCGCCGGTCGGGATCGCCTCACTGGATTAACTGGACGCTGACCCGCATGACGGACTTCGACGAAGGGTCCGCCGTCCTGGCCGTCGGTCACGACGTGACGGACCAGAAGCAGGCTGCCGCCCAGTTGCTCCAAGGCAGCCGATTGGCGACGATTGGCGAGATGTATACGCGGCTGGCGCACGAAAGCCGCAATGCGCTGCAACGGCTGCGAGTCTGCACGGAAATGCTTGTCGACCAGGTGGAAGATCGGCCGTCGGCGGTGGCGTTGCTCGATCGCTCGCAGCGGGTGCAGGACGACCTGCGGCGATTGCTGGACGAGGTCCGAAATTTTGCGGCGCCCATCGCGCTGGAACTGACCGAGTGTCGCCTGCCTGCGTTATGGCGCGAGGCGTGGAATCTGCTGCAGGTGACCGACAAGGGCCGTGGCGCCAAGCTGGTCGACGAGGATCGCGAGGCGCTCGTGTCAAGTTGCGTGGACCGCTTCCGCATGGTCCAGGCGTTTCGGAATATATTTGAGAATTCACTAGCCGCCTGCGGAGACTCGGCAATCATTCGAATTGAGTGCCAGGAAGCGTTAGTCGACGGCAAGCCGAGCGTCCAGATCCTGATCGAGGACAATGGACCCGGCTTTGACGAGGAGGCGACGCAGCGCGCATTCGAACCGTTTTATACCACCAAATCGACGGGCACCGGTTTGGGTCTGGCGATTGTCCGGAGGATCGTCGAGGCCCACGGAGGAAGCGTCCGCGCCTCCCGCGTCAAACCGCACGGGGCGCAGATTTGCATGGTGCTGCCAATACGACCCCGCCCGTCCTAACTTACGTTAAATGCCATGAACGAGAATACTCCGCCCGCTGAAGTCGATCTGTTGTTGGTCGACGACGACGCCGACTTGCGCAACGACGTTGCGAGTTTTCTGGGTACGCGCGGCTACCGCGTCGAAACTTGCGGCGACGGCGAGGAAGCGCTGGCGCAAGCCGATCGCCGGGCGTTCGACGTCGCCATTCTCGATCTTTCGATGCCGGGCCTGAGCGGCTTGGAAGTGCTGCGCCGGCTGAAAGCCCGCGGGGCCGAGTGCGAAGTGGTCATGCTGACCGGCGAAGGGACCATCGAAACCGCGGTGGAGGCGATGAAGCTGGGCGCGCGCGAGTTTCTCAGCAAACCCATCAGCCTCCGCGAGCTCGATCGCCTGGTCCGAAAAGCCTATGAGACCGGGCAGTTGCAGCGAGAAAACCAGCAGCTGAAGGCCGTGCTCAAGCACCAGCAGCGCGCGACCAGCATGATCGGCGAATCCGAATCGATGCTGGAGGTCTACCGCCTGATCGAGCGCACGGGTCCTGCCAACAAGCCGATCCTGATCCAAGGCGACAGCGGCACGGGCAAGGAACTGGTGGCGCGGGCCCTGCACGAAGCGAGTCCGCTGGCGGACAAGCCATTCGTGGTGATCAATTGCGCCGCGTTGCCGGAGACTTTGCTGGAAAGCGAACTGTTCGGGCACGAAAAGGGCGCCTTCACCGGGGCCGTTAGCAGCAAGCAAGGTCTCTTCGAGGTCGCCGACGGCGGCACGATGTTTATCGACGAAATTGGCGAATTGGCGGGCCCCCTGCAGGCCAAGCTGCTGCGCGTGCTGGAAGACGGTTCGCTCCGACGAATCGGCTCGGTGAAGGAACGGCGGGTCCGCGTTCGGCTCATCGCGGCCACGAATCGCGACATGAGCGAAGAAGTGCGTGACGGTCGATTTCGAGAGGACCTGTTCTACCGGATCAACGTCCTGACGATTCTGCTGCCGCCCTTGCGCGAACGCGAAGGCGACATCCGCCTCTTGGTCGACCATTTCGCCGGCCCGGAGTGGCGCGTCGACGACGAAGTGCTGAAAATCTTCGAGAATTACAGTTGGCCGGGCAATGTGCGGCAACTGCAGAACGCCCTCGAGCGGGCGAAGATCCTTGCCGAGGACGAGTGGATTCGCGCGCACAATCTGCCGCCGGAGATCGTGAAAGGAGCGACGACGTCGTCGGCCCGGCAACTGGGGCCCAACATGGATCTAGACGCCGTCAACAAGCTGCACGTGGAGGACACGTTCAAACGGTTCGGCGGCAACAAAGCCCGCACCGCCCGGGCGCTGGGGATTGGACGGCGCACGCTCTATCGGCTTCTGCAAAAATACGGCATCGAGGCGGCTGATACGGGCGGTTAGTGATAGGCGTCGGTTGGCGGGAGGCGCCACTTGGGGCGTCTCAGCATGCAATGTTCTCCACAGGCCGTATCTCCACGCCCGCACCTGCCGGCATTTCGGCGAACGCCTCCCAGCGCTCCCACCTGGGCGCTGAAAGTGTGCGGTATGGCGCGCTTACTGGGAACCCCAATGAGCCAAACGGCACGTTTTCACGATAAGAGCACAGGCGCACGATTTGCTTTTCTGCTGGCGGAACCAAAATAACCCACCAACCCCCAACAACACGCCCAAACATGTTTACGACGCCAAAACCTCGTTTGCTCATCGGAAAACCGGGTCTGGACGGGCACGATCGCGGGGCGAAGTACGTCGCCCATGTGCTCCGGGACGCGGGCTTCGAGGTGATTTACACGGGCATCCGTCGCAGTCCGGAGCAAATCGTCGACGCGGCTCTGCAGGAGGACGTAGCCGCTATCGGACTGTCGCTGCTCTCGGGGGCGCACCTGGTGTTGTTCAAGCGAATCCTGGATCTCTTGGACGAGCGCGGCGCCCGGGACGTCTTGGTGTTCGGCGGCGGGACGATCCCGCCTCGGGACGTTGCCCTGCTCAAGGAAATGGGCGTGGCCGCCGTCTTTACGCCCGGAACCCCCGCCAAGGAGATCGTCGACACGATCAGCGGCCTCGTCGCAACGAGGCCGGTGGCGTGAGCGGTTCGCACTGACGCGAAGCCTGAAGCAGCGATGGAAAAAAGCTTGCAACAACTTGTGGACGAGGTGCGAACGGCGACGCCGCGGGCGCTGCGGGCGGCGGCGCGGCTGATGACCGCGATGACCGACGAGCCGCACCGCCTGGTCGAATTGCTGGCTGGAAGCGACGACTGGCCTCAGCCTCGTTTGGTGCTCGGGATCACCGGGCCACCGGGCTCGGGGAAGTCCACGCTCGTCGATCACCTCGCGCAGGAGTTCCGCACCCGCCGCCCCGAGCGCCGTCTCGGGATCATTGCGGTCGACCCGTCGTCGCCGTTCACAGGCGGCGCCCTCCTGGGCGATCGGGTGCGGATGATGCGCCACGCGACCGACCCTGGCGTGTTCATTCGGTCGATGGCCACGCGAGGCCGGTTGGGCGGGCTGGCCTTGGGGGTGCGAGGCGTCATTCGGGTGATGGGGCTCGCGGGATGCGACCTCGTGATTGTGGAAACCGTCGGCGTGGGTCAAAGCGAAGTCGAAATCGCCCAGAATGCCGACGTCGTCATGATTTTGTTGGCGCCCGACCAAGGCGACTCGATCCAATTGTTGAAGGCGGGATTGATGGAGGCCGGTGATTTGTTCGTGGTCAATAAGGCCGACCGCGAGGGCGCCGCTCAGTTGCACCAGCAGCTATTGGCCATGCTCACGCTGCACCAGCGAGTGCGCGAGGACCTGGGCCGATGGCCGAGTGCGTCGGCGGCGTCGGGGGCTGTTGCGCCGCCGGTGGTCTTCTCCACGAGCGCCATAAACCACGAGGGAATTCCTGAGTTGGCCGCGGCGCTCGACTTGCTCGTCGCCAACCATGCGGCCGACTGGCAAGCGCGTCGCAGGGGCAATCGATTGACGAGGTCCGGCTTGCCGTGGTCGACGCCGTAAGCCGTCGCATCCACGACGTGCTGGGCGCCAACGGCGCCGCGAAGGGCCGATTGCGGCAGGTCGTCCGCGGCGAGATCTCCTTGGAAGACCTCGTCGACGAACTGCTGCGCGACGCCGCCGAACGGCTCCCGCCGCCGCTCTCGGCAGAAGGATTATCGGGCGCCGGTTCAAATCACGAGCCAAGCGAAGGGTAAGGGACGGCAAAGATGACGACTGCAGATTCTGTGAAACGCATCGATTCGGTCGTGGAAGAGTGGGAAGCCGGACCGCTGGCGCGTATGCTGGCGAAGTTTCCCGAGCAGAAGAAGCAGTTCGTCACCGCGTCCAACAAACCCGTCAAGCGGCTCTACACGCCGGACGCGGCGACGATTGACGGTTACGATCAGAAGCTCGGACTGCCCGGACAGTATCCGTTCACCCGCGGCGTGCAGCCCACGATGTACCGCGGCCGCTTCTGGACGATGCGGCAATACGCGGGTTTCGCCACGGCTGAGGAATCCAACAAGCGCTACCGCTATTTGCTGGAGCAGGGAACCACGGGGCTGAGCGTGGCGTTCGATTTGCCGACGCAGATTGGATATGACTCCGACGACGCCATGGCGATCGGCGAGGTGGGCAAGGTGGGCGTGGCGATCGACTCGCTGGCGGACATGGAAGCGCTGTTTGAAGGGATTCCGCTCGATCGCGTGTCGACCAGCATGACCATCAACTCCACGGCCGCCATCCTGCTGGCGATGTACATCGCCGTGGGCGAGAAGCAAGGCGTACCGGCGGACAAGCTCAGCGGGACGATTCAAAACGACATCCTGAAGGAATACATCGCTCGCGGCACCTACCGGTTTCCGCCCGTGCCGTCGTTGCGGCTGGTGAGCGACGTGTTTGCGTATTGCACGAAGCAAGTGCCGAACTGGAACACGATCAGCATCAGCGGCTACCACATTCGCGAAGCCGGCTCGACGGCGGCGCAGGAGATTGGCTTTACGTTGGCCGACGCCATCTGCTATATCGAGACGGCGCTGAAGGCCGGCCTGGCGATCGACGACTTCGCGCCGCGGCTGGCGTTCTTTTTCGCGGCTCACAGCGATCTGTTCGAGGAAGTCGCCAAGTTTCGCGCGGCCCGGCGGCTTTACGCGCGGATTATGAAGGAGCGCTTCGGCGCCGCCAATCCGAAGAGCCTCATGCTCCGCTTTCACACGCAAACCGGCGGCGTGACCCTCACCGCCCAACAGCCCGACAACAATGTGGTCCGCGTAACCATTCAGGCCTTGGCCGCCGTGTTGGGGGGAACCCAGTCATTGCACACCAATTCCAAAGACGAAGCGCTCGCCCTGCCGACCGAGGAATCGGTGACCGTGGCCCTGCGAACCCAGCAGATTCTGGCGCATGAATCGGGCGTGACCAACACCGTCGACCCGCTCGCCGGGAGTTTTTTCGTCGAACGACTCACCGACGAGCTGGAAGCGGAGGCGGAGGCGTTGATTCACGAGATTGATAGGCGCGGCGGCATGGTCGCGGCCATCGAGCAAGGATTCGTGCAAAATGAGATCGAGCAGTCGGCGTACCGTTTTGGCCAGTCGATCGAGACCGGCGAGCGGGTGATCGTCGGCGTCAACAAGTTCGCCTCTCACGACGAGCCGGACGTCGACTTGTTCCAAGTGCCGGCGGAAGCGACCGAGCGGCAGATCGCCAAGGTCCGCGGGGTGGCGCGTTGCGCGACGCTGGTCGAGCGACCCGCGCGCTGGAGGCGGTCGCGGCCGCCGCCGCGGGGACCGACAACCTCATGCCTCCCATTTTGGAAGCCGTGCATTGCTACGCCACCGTGGGGGAGATTTGCTCGGCCCTGGCGGGGCCGTTCGGCGACTATACTGAGTCCTTCAATTAGCTGGCCGCCGTGCGCGGCGAGGTGAAACCATGATCAACGCCCAAGCCGTCAATCACATTGGCATCGCCGTGGAATCCTTGGCGAAGCACCGAGACTACTACGAACACACGCTGGGCGCCCAGTTCGAAGCGATCGAGGACGTCCCCAGTCAAAAGGTGCGGGTGGCGTTCTTCAAGCTCGGCGACGTGCGGCTGGAGCTCTTGGAGCCCACGGACGACGCCAGCCCGATCGCGATGTTTCTAGCCAAGCGCGGAGAAGGATTGCATCATGTGGCCTATACGGTCGCCGATATCAACCAGCGCCTGGCCGAACTCAAGTCGGCCGGCGTGCGATTGATCGACGAACAGCCTCGGCCGGGAGCTCACGGCGCCCAGATCGCCTTTCTCCATCCCAAGAGTTCGGCGGGCGTGCTCACCGAACTGTGCGAGCCCCAAGGATAATGGAAGCGGTCATGCGGCGCGTGCATTTCGATGTAACCGACTCGACAAACCTGCAGGCGCGGCATCTAGCGGCCCAGCACCCGGGCGAGCGCGTGCTGGTGACGGCCGCCCAGCAGTGCGCCGGCCGCGGCCGATTGGGGCGCGTCTGGCACAGCCCGCGCGGCGGCGCCTGGATGAGCCTCGCCTGGCCAATGCACAACGCGCCTGGCACGTACGCCGCCGTCTCGCTGGTCGCGGCGGTGGCCGTGGTGCGGGCCCTTCGCGAGGCCGCTCCCCAAACCGCCGACCGCCTGCAAGTGAAATGGCCGAACGACGTGCTCCTCGACGGGCGCAAGGTCGCCGGCATCCTGTGCGAACAAATACTCGGCGACTTCGGAGCGTCGGCGGCCACCCTGATCGTCGGCGTCGGCGTGAACGTGGACTTCGAATGCGCGATGCTCGGCGCGGATCTGCGCCACCCGGCCACCACCCTGCGGACGGCCCTGGGACATTCGATCCCCGTGGAGTCCGTCGTCGGCGCCGTGACACGCTACTTGGAAGACTTGCTTACCGATTTCGAGTTTGAAGGCCTCGGCAATTCGCTGTTGGCCGAGTTGCGCGCATCGCTCGCCTATACGGGTACGCTACAAAGCCTCGACCAGGCCGGCCGCGTGGCGACAGGCCGCGTGACGGGCGTCGATCCGTCGGGTCGACTGGTGTTGGCGTGCCAAGGGGGCGAGATCGCTTTCGAGTCGGGAGAGTTGGTGGCCGTCGCGCCGTCCCCGGAAGAGTCGCCCCCCGGTAAGCAGGGCGCTTCATGCCGACCATGACTTACATCCCGCGACTCACGGCCGACGAAGCCGCGGCCATGATCCCCGACGGCGCATTGGTCGGCTTTTCGGGATTCACGCCGGCCGGCGCCGCCAAGGTGGTGCCGCGGGCGCTTGCGGCGCGCGCCCGGCGATTGCACGATCGCGGACAACCCCTGCAGGTGCGCGTGTTGACCGGCGCCAGCACCGGACCGGCGTTGGACGACGCGCTGGCGGAGGCCGACGCCGTCTCGTGGCGCGCCCCCTATCAAGGCAGCCGGCTGATGCGCGAGCGCATCAATTCGCACCAGACGGAGTTTGTCGACATGCATTTGTCGCACCTGCCGCAGATGGTGGAATGCGGTTTTTTCGGTAATCTCGACTTTGCCGTCGTCGAAGCGGTCGACCTGACGGACGACGGGCGGGTGTACCTGAGCGCGTCGGTCGGCGCGACGCCGACGTTTCTGCGTCACGCCGACAAAGTCATCGTGGAAATCAATTCGCGACATCCCACGCGGTTGGCAGAGATGCACGACATCCACATTTTGCCGTTGCCGCCCCACCGCACGAACATTCCGATCGAGCACGCTCTGCAGAAGATTGGGACGCCGTTCGCGACCGTGGATCCGGCCAAAATCGTCGGCGTCGTAGAGACCAACGAAGGCGACGGCGTGGCGGCTTTCAACGCCCCCGATGACGCCAGCCGCCGCATCGCTGATCACGTCGTGGAGTTTATCCTCAAGGAAATGCGGATGGGGCGAATCCCGCCCGAGTTCCTGCCGCTGCAGGCGGGCGTCGGAAACGTGGCCAACGCCGTGATGGCCGGGCTGGGCCGGCACGAGGACGTGCCGCATTTTTTCATGTATAGCGAGGTTTTTCAGGACGCCTTGATCGATTTGATGGAAACCGGCCGTCTCCGCGGGGCGTCTGCCACCAGCTTGACGCTCAGCGAGCCCCAGCTCGAGCGAGTGTACGCCAACATGGATTTTTTCGCTCCCCGCATCGTGTTGCGGCCGCAGGAGCTGTCGAACAATCCCGGGGTCATTCGTCGACTCGGGGTCATTGCCATCAATACAGTCCTGGAGATGGATCTGACCGGGTGCGCCAACTCGACTCATGTGTGCGGCGGCCAGGTGGTCAACGGCGTGGGCGGCTCGGGCGACTTTACCCGCAACGCCTATTTGTCGATCCTCGTGGCGCCCAGCGTGGCCAAGCGCGGGGCCATCTCGACCGTGGTCCCCATGGTCACGCACGTCGATCACAACGAACATTCAGTGCAGGTCTTGGTGACCGAGCAGGGCCTGGCCGACCTGCGGGGACTGGGCACCAGCGAACGGGCGCGAACCATTATCGACCGCTGCGCCACCCCATGTACCGCGACTACCTTCACAATTATCTGGAATCGGCTCCAATGGGTCATATTCGGCAGGATCTCACGCGCTGCTTCGAGCTGCACCGGAATTATATGGAAACCGGCAGCATGTTGCCGATCGCCGTGAGCGCCTAACAGGAACGGCACGCAATGACTCGAACAGTTGACGTCACCGAGTTGGTGCTTCGCGACGGCCATCAAAGCCTGCTCGCCACGAGGATGGCGCTGGAGGACATGGCGCCGGCGTGCGAGGACATCGATCAGGCCGGCTATTGGAGCGTCGAATGCTGGGGAGGAGCCACCTACGACGCCTGCATTCGGTTCCTCAACGAGGACCCGTGGGAGCGGCTCCGTACGTTTCGCCGGCTCATGCCTAACAGTCGCCTGCAAATGTTGCTCCGCGGGCAGAATCTGCTCGGCTATCGCCACTACGAGGACACGGTCGTCGACCGCTTTGTGGAGAAGTCGGCGGAAAACGGCATGGACGTGTTCCGCGTTTTCGATGCGCTGAACGACGTGCGAAACCTTCGCCGCGCCTTGGAGGCCGTGCGCCGCACCGGCAAGCACGCCCAGGGGACCGTGTGCTATACGACCTCGCCGCTTCACACCGTCGAGAAATTCGTCGAGCTCGCCCAGCAATTGCGCGACCTGGGTTGCGACTCCATCTGCATCAAGGACATGGCGGCGCTGTTGAGACCCCAACCGGCGTTCGATTTGGTGCGCGGCATCAAGGAGAAATGCGGCGACGACACGCGCGTTCACGTCCACGTGCACGCCACCACGGGGGTGACGCTCGTCAGCCTCATGAAGGCGATCGAGGCCGGCGCCGACGTCGTCGATTCCTCCATTTCTTCGCTCAGCCTGGGGTCCGGGCACAATCCCACCGAGGCGGTCGTGGAAATGCTCCAGGGAACAGGCTACGCCACGCGCCTCGACAAGTCCCGGCTGCTGAAGATCAAAGAGCACTTCGGCAAGATTCGGCCGGCCTACGCCGAGTTCGAATCGAAATTCGTGGGCGTGGAGACCGAGATATTCGACAGCCAGATCCCCGGCGGCATGATCTCGAACATGGAAAGCCAGCTCAAGCAGCAAGGCGCCGCGCACCGCATCAAGGAGGTGCTTGCCGAGGTGCCCAACGTGAGAAAAGTCGCTGGCTACCCTCCGCTGGTCACCCCCTCCAGCCAGATCGTCGGCACGCAGGCCGTGTTTAACGTGCTGATGGGCCCCTACAAAGCTCTCACAGGGGAGTTCGCGGATTTGATGCTTGGTTATTATGGCGAGACCATTGCCGAGCGCGATCCCGCCGTCATCCAAGCGGCCGCCGCCCACGCAAAGAAGCAGCCCATCACGTGTCGCCCGGCCGACTTGCTGAAACCCGAGTGGGAGAGTCTTCGTGCGCAGGCCCTCGCTCTGAAGGGTTGCAACGGGTCGGACGAGGACGTGCTCACCCACGCCATGTTTCCGCAGGTCGCGGAGAAGTTTTTTGCGCAGCGCGCCAATGGGCCGCGGAACGTCAGCAAGAAATCGCCCGGCGACGGCGCCAAGCCGGCGGCCGCAGGCGCCGTCAGGCCGCAGGAGGGCAAAGCCGCCCTCGCCGCCCGTGTGGCCTACAAAGTACGAATCGGCGACAAGACGCACCAGGTAACCGTAGAACCCGCCTAGGATAACGAGAAACGCGCATGACCGCCCCCGCCGCGAAATCGATGGACGAATTGATCGACGCCTTGCGCCAGAAGCGAGAGCGCTTGAAACAGGGCGGCGGTCCCGAACGCCTGGCGAAACAGCGGGAACAAGGCAAGCTCACCGCCCGCGAACGAATCGATGAGCTGGTCGACGCCAATAGCCTGGACGAATTCGGTCTGTTTGCCGAGCATCGACAGACCCAATTCGGCATGGCGGAGAAGGAGTGTCCGGCCGACGGCGTGGTGACGGCCGCCGCGACGATCGACGGCCGGCTCGTTCACTTAGCGAGTCAGGACTTCACCGTCCTGGGGGGCTCGGCGGGCGAGGTGCATTCGCTCAAGGTGGCCGACGCCATGTCGCGGTCGCTCAAGACCGGCAGCCCGTTCGTCTTCCTCAACGACTCGGGCGGAGCACGCGTGCAGGAGGGCATCGACTCGCTGTCTGGTTACGGCCAGGTGTTTTACCACAACGTGATGCTCTCGGGCGTCGTGCCGCAAATCTCGCTGATTTGCGGACCGTGCGCCGGCGGCGCGGCGTATTCGCCGGCGCTTACCGATTTTGTCATTCAGACGCGGCAGGCCCAGATGTTCATCACCGGGCCTCAAGTCATCAAGCAAGTCACGGGCGAGCAAATCACGGCCGAGGCCCTCGGCGGGGCCGACGCTCACATGAGCCACTCCGGCGTGATTCACTTCATTGCCGAGAACGATGCGGACGCCGTGGCGCTGTGCCGACGCTTGCTCAGTTTTCTGCCGTCGAACAATCTGGAAGAGCCGCCGCGGCTGGCGGCCGACGACAACGTCGATCCCAATTCGGAATTGAACAGCATCGCGCCGCTCGACGGCAAGAAAGGTTACGACGTACGCGACGTTATCTGCGGCGTCGTCGACCAGGGCGATTTCCTGGAATCGCAGGCCGGCTACGCGATGAACATCGTGGTGGGCTTCGCGCGCATCCTCGGCCGAACGGTGGGGGTCATCGCCAACCAGCCCTCGGTGTTAGCCGGCGCCCTGGATATCAACGCCTCCACCAAGGCCAGCCGATTTATCCGCTTCTGCAACGCCTTCAATATCTCGCTGGTCACGTTCGTCGACGTGCCGGGGTTCTTACCCGGCGTACAGCAAGAGTACGGCGGCATCATCCGCCATGGCGCCAAGCTCTTGTTCGCATATTCGGCGGCGACCGTGCCAAAAATCCAGGTGATTCTTCGCAAGTCCTACGGCGGCGCCCACGTGGCGATGTGCTCCCGCGATCTTGGCGCGGATTGCACATTGGCCTGGCCGACCGCCGAGATCGCCGTGATGGGCGCCGAGGGTGCCGCCGAAATTGTGTTCCGCAAGGAGTTGCAGGACGCTCCCGACAAGGCGGCTCGCCGCGCCGAGCTCATCGAGCAGTACCGATCGACGTTCGCCGCTCCTTATGTCGCGGCGGGGCGTCGTCTGGTGGATGATATCATCGAACCGGCCGATACCCGCCGACATCTGGCCCAAGCGCTCGAATACCTTCATCCTAAGCGGGATTACCGGCCGCCCAAGAAACATGGCCTGATTCCCCTGTAGTCTCCCCAAGAACGCGCCATGCCGTCGGACGCCGCCGATCAACCCCGAGTGAGCGAGTTGCTGGAAACGCTCCGCCAGGAAGCCGCCGCGTTAACGGAGCGAATTGCCGCGCTGGAGGGCCAACTCGGCGCTCCGGGGCGCGCGACGCCGCCCACGAGACCGCGCCCCTGGCGCCGGACGGCGTCAGCCCCGAAATAATTGCCGCGATTAGCGCCGCGCTGGCCGCCTATCTTGGCGTGAAGCCGCATATCAGGCAAATTAGCCTGGTCGGCGGCGCGTCCTGGGCTCAGCAGGGGCGGGTTACGATCCAAGCGTCGCATTGGCTTAACGTTCGGCACGACTAGGAGTCCGCTTGAAACTAAAGCTCACCATCGACGGCAAAGTCTACGAGGTCGACGTTGAAGCGTCCGAGCCGGAGGTGCGCCGGCCGGGATTCGTTCCGTCGCCCGCGGCGGCCGCTGCGCGCGCCACGGCTCCCTATATCGCCCCGGCCGCGGCGTCGGATTCGCAGCGCGTGGACGAAAGCAAAGTCTGTCGCAGCCCGATCGCCGGCGTCGTGGTGAGAGTCTCGGCCCAGGTTGGCCAATCTATCCAGGCCAACGACGTGCTCATCGTGCTGGAAGCAATGAAAATGGAATCGACGATCACCTCGCCGGTCGCCGGCAAGGTGGCCAAAGTGAATGCCGCCGTGGGAGATCCGGTGCAGGGCGGCCAAATCCTCGTCGAATTCGAGTAGGGATGCGTCGCGAGCCGGCGCGCACGCCGCGATAACACCGGGCGACGGCGGCCGATCACCTCGCGGGCTTACCTGTGCTGCGACGCAGGAACCTGTTAACGTCTGCAGCGGCCCGCACGCCGTCCCGGTAACACCAGTGGGCGCCGTGAAATCCGCCGACTTGGGCGCCGGCGATGAAGCATCCTGGCGCGGGCAATTCGTGGCGGCGCATTCGGACGGCCGTGCGATCGGGCGTCTGCACGGCAAAGCCGGCGGCGACCAGCAGTTCGCTGTTGGGGAGCAGCTCGCCGCTGAGCACGATGCCGTCGCAGTCTAGATGGCGGGGACCGATGTCGACGCCCGTCACGCATTGATTGCCAGTAATCGTCACGGGATCGGCGGCGGCGGTGCGCCACGCGGGCAGGCGCCAGCGGCGAAAATAGAGTTGCTCCCACCATCGAGCGGCTGGGCGGGATCGCCGGTCGATCATGACGACTTCGCCCGATCCGGCGGTGCGCAACTTGGCCGCCGCGGAGTGAGCGATGACGTCGGAGCCGATAATCGCGGGTCGCGCCAACGGAAGCACGTGGCAGCCATCGAGCAGTTGGAGCAGGTGCATGGTGAAAAACTGACGGGCGGGCCGGCTGCCGGCGAGCCAACCGCGTTCGCTGATCGTCTTTTCCCGGGCGCCGCAGGCAAAGACGACGGCGTCTGCTTGGATCTCGGCCTTACCCGTGCCCGGGCTGACCAGCGTGAGCGACTTCGCCCTCGCGTCAACAGCCAGGACCTGGCACTCCAGGAGCACGTCGACGCTTGTTCGCTCGAGACGCCGGCGCAATGCGTCGACGAATTGCCGGCCGAATAGGACTCTTCCCCGCGTCCACACGACGAACGTGGGGACGCCGCCGGGCTTCGCTTCATACTTCGCCGGCAGTCCGCCGATTTCCGCGGCGCGGTCGACGAGCAAGACCGGCGCGACGCCAAGTTTTGCCAGACTGAGCGCTGTTCCAACGCCCGCAGGACCGGCGCCGATAATTGCGACGCGGTAGTGAGATTTCGTGGCGTGTGACCGCGGTGCGCCAGATTGTCGGGGCGTGGCGGACGCGTCATCGCCGCGAGTGATAAACTCCGAGCCGGGGCCGCGTTTGGTGACCGCCCAAAGCGGAATGCCGAAATGCTGACTAATCAACTCCGCCGTGGGCACGCAACAATTGAAGCCCTGGCATCGACCCGTGAGCACGCGGGTTCGACGCTTGAGACCGTCCAGGGTCGCGATGCCCGGACTCGACGCGAGTGCATCGCGCAGCTCCCCCGCGAAATGTTTTCGCACGTGCAGACGATCCGACCGTAATCGGGGCACGCCGCGACGCGTTCCGGCCGGTCGAACGGGCGGCGAAACCACTCCGGCCATTTCGCATCGGGCCGACTGTCCACGGCGCCGTCGTTTCTGTGTAAGGGCAAGCCACATTCGGCGTTCATCCTCTGGGTAACATACTGAGCGGTTGTTATCGACGCGGTGAGTCCAGTCGAGCGGATGCCGGACAACGTCACCATATTGGGATGCCCGTCGTTGAACCGCATCCAGTAACTTCCCTGCGCACAGTTGCAGCGCAGCCCGGCGTAGGCGGCGATCACCGAGCGGTCGGCCAGGGCCGGGCACATGGCGCGGTGCTGGCCAAGACGGCGGCCAGACCCTCGTGCGTGGTGCACGGGCCATCGGCGTAATTGGGCGGCAGGTCTTCGGCGGTGGGGCCGGCAATCAGGTTGCCGAAGATCGTGGGCGCCACCAACATCCCCTTGGTTTTTTTTGTCGGAATGGGCAGCAGGATGCGCGTGACCAATGGCGAGCAATCGCGATCGTAAACGACGAACTGCCCTCTGCGGGGATTAATGTCGATCGGCTCGCCACGATAGGCGTCCAGCAGTTTGCGGCTGCCCAAGCCGCATGCGTTGATAACCCACCGGGCCGGAATGCGGACGCCGGACGCGACCACGGACTTGATTGCCGCGTCGGCGTCGGATATCTCGGAGACTTCGGCGCCGAAGACGATGTCGACGCCGTTCTCGACAGCCACTTCGGCATAGGCAATACAAGTCGTGAAGGGGTCAACGATGCTTTCGCGGTGCACGACCAGACCGCCGCGCACGGCGTCGGAAATTTGGGGCTCCAGCCGTTTGGCGTCCGCTCGCGTGACCAGTGCGACGTCGTCCACCCCATTGGCTAGCGCCTTCTCGCGGAGTGCGGGCAGCTCGGCGAGCTGCGCATCGTCCAGCGCCAGCATCAGTGCGGAGGTGGCTTGAAACGGAATTTTCAGCTTGTTGGCCAGCTGCGGCCACTGACGCGACGCGCCGGTCACCAGTTGCGATTCGAGCGACCCCGGCTCGGCGTCGAACCCGGTGTGAATAATCGCGCTATTGCCTTTGCTAGTCCCCTCGCCCACATCGAACGCCCGGTCGATCATGACGATGCGCAGGCGGTATTGCGACAACTCGTACGCCAGCGCGCAGCCAATGACGCCGGCGCCAAGTATGGCGACGTCGTACGGACGATCAGCGGGGAATGTGGCGGACGACAGCTGATGGTTGGCAGCGCAACCGGGCCCCAGCCAGTTGTACCAGGTGTGCCCGCGCTTCCTGTCTGATGCGCCACTCATGTCGGCCTCGCGTCCGATTCGTCGTCAAAGAGGCCGGCGTCGCCCATCGCCACGGCCGCGGAACACACGTGCTTCCATTTTTCAAATTTGGCTTGATAAGCGTCGTGCGCGTCGACTGACGGCTCGAACAGTCGCCCCGTCGAACGGCAACGCGGCAGCTCCTCGGGAGACTTCCAGATCCTGCACCCCAAGCCTGCCAGGTAGCCGACGCCCAACGCCGTAAACTCGGCCATGTCGTGGCGTCGCACCGGAATGCCGAGCACGTCGGCTTGTATTTGCATCAGCAGCTCGCACTGGGTGAGGCCGCCGTCTACTTGGACCTCTTGAAGGGGTACGCCCGATTCGGTCATGGCATCGCAGATTTCCTTAACGCGAAATGCAATGGATTCCAGTGCAGAACGCACCAGGTGGGCGCGATCGGTGCTGTGGTCCATGCCGACCCAGCAGGCGCGGACCCGACTCGACCAACGTGGGGCTGCCAGGCCGCCGAGCGCTGGAATGAGGAAAATCTGGCGACCGTGACCAACCGAGCTCGCCAACGCCGACAACTCGCCGGCGTCGGACGCCAGTCCCAGACGACACAGCCAATCGATCAGTGAACCTGCGCTGAAGACGCCTCCATCGAACACATACATGGCCTGTCCGTTCAGACGCCAGCCCAGGCTGGTGAGCAGACCTGTAGCGCGACGGGCGGGGTTCGCGCCGATGTTGGCCAGCACAAAGCAACCTGTGCCATAGGTGATCTTCGCCTGTCCCTCATTGTCGGCGCGGTGGCCAAAGAGCGAGGCCTGCTGGTCCACGCAAGCGCCGGTGATGGGAATCTCGGCGCCCAGCAGGCTCTTGACGGTGACGCCGGCGGATGCCGCGTTGTCGATAATCTGCGGAAGCCCTTCCAGCGGAATGCCGCACGCATTTGCCAATCGCGCGCTCCAGGCGGACGTCGCCAGATCCATCAGCATGGTGCGCGATGCGGTGGCGGCGTCGGTGACAAACTGCTGTCCGCCGGTCAGTTGCCAAAGGAGCCAGGCGTCGCTCGTTCCGTAGCGCAATCTCCCGGCGGCCAGCAGCGCGCGCGCCTCCGGTACATGGGCCACTATCCACGCCAACTTCACGGCCGAGAAATAGGCGTCCAAGCGCAGGCCCGTGGCGGGGCCGACAGCGTCGTCGAGGCCGTCGCGTCGCCACTGAGCGATCAACTCTTCGCCGCGTCGGTCCTGCCAGGAGATGGCGGGATACACTGGCCGTCCGGTCTCGGCGTCGAAAGCGATCACCGTTTCGCCCTGGTTCGCCAGGCCAATTCCGGCAATCTCCGCGAAGCTCCGGCCGGCATCACGGACGGCCGCTTGCGCGCTCTGGCAAACTGTGGCCAACATCCGATCGGGGTCGAACTCCACCCAACCTGGCTGCGGATGCGCGGCGGGGATCGCGAATGGCGCCGGCGACGACGAGCCGAGGATTTGTCCTTGGTGGTCGAGTACCAGGGCCTTCGTCGACGTCGTGCCCTGGTCGATGGCCAGAATATGTCTTGGCGCCGTCAAGGGTCTTTCAGTCCATGCCGCGAGGGTGGGACCATTGTTATAGTCTGTGGAATTGGTTTCAAAACCGCCTTGGAGCAACTGGACGCTAGCGCGTTCCGGCTAATCTGATAAGCCGCAGGGCGCGACGCCCGGTTTGGAAACCGACTCTGCTCGCTAACGAGCGAGCACTTCGACGACTCGACCTGGCACGCATCGAACGGGCGCCGCCTGCTCGCATTCTGGTCGGTTGGCGACCGGCGTGGTTTCTCGGGCTCTTGCCCTGCCTTGCGCCGCCCCCGGAGATGGCAGCCGCATAGAAAGCCTGAGAGGGACAAAGTCATTGAATTCACTTTTGCTATCTGGGCATGCACGAGGTGGAATGCAGACGCCGCGCAGTCTTTAGGCACGCCGCCGTCAACAGCCGGTTTTTCCGATAGTTCGGCCTTTGCAGGGCAGCTAAGCCGTGCCGGCGGTCCTAGCGTCGCCGGCGACGGTGACCTATCGACACAAGCGACGGCGCCGGTTGCGCTTTCATCCATCGAGTGGCCATAAGGAGCGAATTGCGGCGGCGCGGGCTGAAAGCGCTGTCATACATTCTTCGAGACGCGGCAAAACCTTGGCGCACGTAGTGCGTATGGTTTGAGAGGGCGCTCCTCTTGGGAACGATTATTGCCGGTCTGCGCCCTCTTGGTTTGCGCCTTCGAGACGATAGCGACCCACCCATCCGAGCTCTGGACATGATTCCTGCGCACCAGCAGCCGCCGACAGTGCGATTGCGGGCGGTCACGATATTGGCCGTGCTGGTGACCGCGCTGATGGGCTGGGGCGGTTATCTGGCCGCTTCTTCGCGCGGCGTCGCGAGCCGGCCGTTCAATTTCGCGCGGCTCAAGCTGTTGGCCCAAGAGCTGGCCACGAGGCCGCAATCGGCGCCAATGCGCGTCGCCGACCCTTTCTTGCGACTGACTTACGACACGTATCGAATGATTATCGCGCGCAACGACCGAGCGCTGTGGCGGCGCGACGACGCGCAGCCCTTCCGCGTCCAATTCTTGCCTGCCGGCTACATCTTCGAGTATCCGGCCGAGATGTTTACGGTGAGCGACAGCAGTGAAGACCCCGTTCAATTCGGCCGCCGGTGGTTTCGCTATACCGACAAGACGCGAGACCTGGCCCGCGAGCCGGGCAACGGGTTCTCGGGACTGCGGTGGCTGGATTGCACCTTGGGCGACGACCCGCCGGCGGAGTTCGCGGTGTTTCAGGGGGCGAGCTACTTCCGCGGCGTGGGCATCGGCGAGTCGTACGGCGCCTCGGCGCGCGGCCTGGCGATCGACATTGGGCTGGGAGCGCCCGAGGAATTTCCGCGGTTTCGCAAGTTCTGGGTCGAGAAGCCCGCTGACGGCGCCAAACAAGTGCGGATGTGGGCGCTCCTGGATAGCCCCGCGGTCGCTGGAGCCTACCAATTCGTGATTCGCCACGGCGAGAGTACGACGATGGACGTCGACGTGCATCTGTGGTTCCGCCACGATGTACAGAAACTTGGCGTTGCGCCGCTGACGAGCATGTGGTTTCGCGACCAACCCAGCGAGCAGGCCGGCGACGCGCGTCCGGAGGTTCACGACAGCGACGGCCTGTTGATCCAGCAGGGCGACGACTGGACCTGGCGGGGATTGACGCGGAGCGACAAACCTCACGTTCAGTCCTGGCCGGTCGAACGTCTGCAAGGCTTCGGCCTGCTCCAGCGGGACCGCGACTACGGGCACTACCTCGACGACGAGGCGAACTACGACAAGCGGCCTAGCGTCTGGGTGACGCCCGAAGGCGACTGGGGTCGCGGCCGCGTGGAGCTGCTCGAACTTCCGGCCGACGGCGAATGGTCTGACAACATCGGGGCATACTGGGTGAGCGACGAGCCCGTTCACGGCAACGAGTATCGACATTTCAAATATCGAGTGGCGTTCGGCCCCGGCCCCGAGCAGCCGAAGGCGCTGTTGCAGGCGGTCGACGCAAAGTGGAACGACGCAACGGGCGCTGCTGCTGCGGACGACGTCGCCACGGCGGAAGTTCGTTTTCAAGGCGCGCCGGAATCTGGCGGCAATCTGCCCGCCGGCGACGAGGCGGTCAGCCCGGTGGTGAATTGCGCTCACGGCCTCGCGAGCAATGTGGAAGTCGTCAATTTGCCGGACTCGGGGCGGACCCTGCGGTTTCGGTATACGCCGGATTCCAGCAGCGACGAAGACACGATTGAGGGTTACTTAACCCGCGGAACTGAGAAGATTTCAGAAACATGGAGCTATCGATGGAAGCGCAAATGATGACCGCCGTGGGCGCCGCCGAGCAGGCGCCGCCCGCGGCGAAAGCATGCCATAAGGCGATCGTCGACTATGGACGATGCCTCGGGCTCGACGACGAGCAGCGCTCGGCATTTTCGCGCTCGTGCACCGACGCGGCGCTCGAGGCGGCCCGGCCGGACGAATCGCCCGCGGCGACCGTTCGGCGCGCTCTGCGGATGGCCGCACAGGCCAGCGGCCTGGCGCCGCCACTCGCGGAGGCGCCGTCCGAGGCGGCGACGACCTGGTCCAACGGCGATTGGCCGGCGGAGCTCGCGGAGAAATTGGCAGCCTCGCGGCTGGGCGCCGAGGAGTTCTTTGTCCCCGAGTCGGCGCCCCAGCCGATGCCCGCCCATCCGTTGGGAGAACTGCTGCCGATCGTCGAGCCACGGCTCTGGCGCCAGCGCATCGCGGGCGCCATTGCCGACGCCTGGTCGCTGGTGGAGAGGGCGCTGCGATTGGTGTCGTGAAGCAGCTGGCGGGACGCCCTGCCCCTCGTCGCCAACTCAATATGCAGCCTTGCCGCTCGCGCGAGAGCACGCCGTTGATGAGCACCAATTCCACCAGCACGCCGATTCAACGGATTGGGTTGTTCGCGGCGGCGCTCGGCATGTCGATCCTGGCGACGTTGACCACCGCGACGACGCTGGCCCAGGGCGATCACATCCTCAACGGGGTCGTACTGACAATCTTCTTCGTGCTGACGTTCTGGATTGCGTTCTGGTTCGTTGTGGCGAGCGTAGGATTCTGGCGACTTTGGCGGCAAACGGGCCGCCGCGACGCGCCCCCGTCGCCCGACGATGCGACGCCGCCGTTGCCGCGCACGGCAATCCTGTTGCCAGTGTACAACGAAGACCCCGAGGACGTCAGTGCGCGGCTGGGGGCCATCGCCGACTCGATTCGCGACGCCGGCCACGCCGACGATTTTGATTTCTTCATCCTGAGCGATTCGACCAACCCCGACGTGTGGCTGGCCGAGGAGCGGGCATTCTTGCGGCTGAAGAACGAACTAGCGCCGGCGGCAACCTACTACCGGCATCGCAACGCCAACATCGGCCGCAAGTCGGGCAACATCGCCGACTTCTGCATGCGGTGGGGCGCTGGCTATCGGTACATGGTCGTGCTAGACGCGGACAGCCTGATGACGGGCCGCGTGCTGGCGGAGCTGGTCCGCCGGATGGAAGCCGACCCGCACCTGGGCATTCTGCAAACGCCGCCGCTGCCGCTGGGCGATCGCTCGCTCGTGTCGCGGCGGCAGCAGTTCTGCTCCAAGCTGTGCGGGCCGATGTTCGTCGAGGGGCTGGCCTGGGCGGCGGGCGACGGCGGCAACTACTGGGGACACAACGCCATCATTCGCACGGCGGCGTTCACCCAGCACTGCGGGCTGGGAAAGCTGCCGGGCGTGGCGCCGCTGGGCGGAGAGATTCTCAGCCACGACTTCGTGGAAGCCGCCCTGATGCGCCGAGCCGGATTCAAGGTGCAGCTGGCCGCCGACCTGACGGAAAGCTACGAACAAACGCCGACCACGCTCCCCGATTTTGCCCAGCGCGACTTGCGGTGGTGCCAGGGAAACCTGCAGCACGCGCGACTCGCCGTGAGCCGGCACATTCCGCTGGCCAATCGGCTGCATTTGGAGGCTGGGGTGTTGGCCTACGCCTCGTCGCTGCTGTGGCTGCTGTTTCTGTTGGTGTGGCCGCTGGCGTATGTCGTGAGCCACAATCGCCAGGCGGCTGAGGCAGAGTTTTTCGAGCGGCCGCTGGACGGTGATCACGGGCTGTGGATCTTCGCGGCGGTGATGGCCATGCTGGTGGCGCCGCTGGTCGGGGGCGTAGTTCTGGCGCTGCGCCGAGGAACCGCCGATGGATTTGGCGGCGGCACGCGCCTCGTTCGGTCGACAGTGTGCGAGTTTCTGGCGTCCGTGGCGCTGGCGCCGATCATGATGGCGTTCCACTCGCTGTTCATTCTCTCCACCCTGTGCGGCCGGAGCGTCAAGTGGCAAACGCAACATCGCACCGGCCGCGGCGTAAGCTGGGCGGAAGCGTGGCGCGTCCACGGGTGGCAGAGCGTCGGAGGCGTTCTGCTGGCGAGCTTTCTCGGACTGGTAAGCCCGTCGTTTCTGCTCTGGGTCTCGCCGGTGCTCGTGAGTTTGATCGCGGCCGTGCCGATTTCCGTCGCGATGAGCAGTCCGGCACTGGGAGAGCGGCTGCGACGCCGGGGACTCCTGGAGACGCCGGAGGAGCGCTGGCCGCCAGCCATCGTTCAATCGTTCCACGAGAAGCAAGACGAGCAGCGCCGCCGCCCCGACGCGAAGCCCGCGGCGCTGTTCGAAGAATTGCTCCTCGACCCCGCCTGGCTGCGGCTGCACCTGGCCGCCTTGACGGCAACTGGCTCCGAGGAGGAGGCGCCTCAGCAGATCGTCAAGCGCAGTCGAAGCGCGGGCGTCGGAAAGCGGGTGGGGCCAGACGAGCGCCGAGGAAAAGCGGATCCTGCTGTGCGATCCCGTCGCCCTGAGAAAGCTGCATCTTCTCGCTTGGACCCGGCGGACGCCGCCGCTCGACGTCGACGTTCACGCCGAATTGTCGCTGTAAGCCGCACTCCATAGCCGGCGTCGCGCGACCCGTTCGTCTCGCTCCAGCGCCCCCGCTGGCAGAAGCCGACCCTCCCTTCGTACAATGGGCCCGGCTGGCTTGGGGTATTCCCGCTGGGTTACGCACAGGAGGTCGTGCATGATTGTTCCGCGCACCACGCGAGAAAAGATCCTCGCCAAACTCCAGGCGAAGGTGAAGAGCCGCACGCCGGTGCTGATCTCCAGCACCGCCAGCGGACTGGTCGCCCGCATGCTCGAGGAAGCCGGCGCCGACTGCATCAACACGTTTCATGGGGCACGCCTCCGGGCCAACGGCATGGGCACGATGGCCATGTTGTGGCCGATCGTCAACGCCAACGCCCAGGTGTTTACCAACACGGCCGAGGACGTGCTGCCGGCGATGAAAGGCGACGCCTTCTGCTGCATGTGCATCAACGCCAACGACCCGATGCGCGACATGCACTCGTTTCTCGAGCGAATCAAGGCCCTGGGCGTGCCGAGCGTGTCGAACATCGGCCCGTCGGTCAGCTACATCGACCACGACAGCAACATCTACAAGGTGCTCAAGAAGTGCGGCGTGACGTTCGAGAACGAAATTGAAATGCTCAAGCTCGCCAAGAACGAGTTGGACATGGTGACGGTCGGCGTGGCGTTCACCGAGGAAGACAGCCTGCAGATGGTCGAGACGGCGCGGCCGGACTTGTTCTGCTACCACGCCGGCACGACCAAGGGCGGGCGAACCGGTTACGACTCAGGCGAATCGATCGAGGAAACGGCGTCGCGCTCCAATGAAGTCAACCAGAAACTGAAGAAGATCATGCCGGAGTGCATCCTGATCGCCCACGGCGCCGCGATGGAAACGCCCGAGGAAGCCCAGTACATGCTCGACCACGCCGCCTGCGACGGCATCTGGACGGGGTCGTCGACCGAGCGGTTGCCGATCGAAAAGGCGGTATACGAAGCGGGCAAGCGGTTTGCTCAGCTTCGGTACTCTTCAAAGTGATACATCAAAGAAGAATCTCTCGCAAAGGCGAGAAGCGCAAAGGGGGAACGCAAAGAAGAAACAGGATGCAGAGAAGACTCAGGAAGATTGATTTCGCACAATTCGTAACTAATCTGAATCGTGCGCAATTAGCGAAGATTAGTGTTCCTGACTTTCCCTGCTCCTTTCTCTTGTCTTCTATGCGTCTTCCTTTGCGACCTTCGCGCCTTTGCGTGAGATCTTTTCCAAGGCAAGCGAGACCAAACATGGCCAAGTCAGTTGTTGTCTTGTCGACGCTCGATACCAAAGGCCGCGAGACGGCGTTTCTCAAGGAGCAGATCGAACGCGACGGCTGCCAGGCAGTGCTGGTCGACATGGGCGTCGTCGGCAAGCCGACGATCAAAGCGGACGTGACGCGCGAGCAAATCGCCACCGCGGGCGGCACGCCGCTGGAAAAGTTGCTGGCCGACGCCTCGCGCGAGAAGGCCTCGCCGGTGATGATCCGCGGCGCCGCCAAGCTCGTGGGCGAAATGGTCGCCGCCGGCAAGGCTCACGCCGTGATTGGGCTGGGCGGCACGCAAGGCACATCGAGCGGCTCGAGCGTCATGCAGCAGTTGCCCTACGGCCTGCCGAAGCTCATGGTCTCGACGTGCGCCGCCGGCGACTGTCGCGCGTTCGTCGGCATCAAGGACATCATGATGATGTTCTCGGTGAGCGACATCCTGGGGCTCAACCCGTTCATGCGAAGAGTGCTGGCCAACGCCGCCGCCGCGGCCTGCGGGATGGCCAAGGTTGAGGCCAAAAGGCCGCGGCCGCGACGGGCAAGCCGCTCATCGGCATGACCAACCTCGGCGTGCTCACCAAAGGCGCCGAGATGGCGGTCGACTACCTGGAGTCCAAGGGCTACGAGGTAATCCTGTTCCACGCCGTGGGCGCCGGCGGTCGGGCCATGGAGCAGATGATGCGCGAGGGCCTCATCCGCGGCGTGTTCGACTACGCCCTCGGCGAAATCAGCGACGAGCTGCACCACGCCCTCCGCGCCGGCGGGCCTGATCGCCTGACCGCCGCCGGCAAGCTCGGCCTGCCGCAGGTGATTTGTCCCGGCGGCGCGGAGCACATCGGCATCTTTCTGAGCGAGCCAAACGTGCTGCCCGAGAAGTACAAGAACCACATGAACACCTTCCACAGCCCGATCATCGCCGCCCCGCGGCTGAACGCCAAGGAGATGGTCGAGGTCGCCCACGAGATCGGCAAGCGGCTGCAGCACACCAAGCGGCAACGCGGTGTTCATGATTCCCTTGCGCGGCACCAGCCGCTACGGCGTCGAGGGCGGCCCGCTGCGCGACCCCGCGGGCGACATGGCGTTTTTCGCCGCGCTCAAGGAAAGCCTGCCGCCGACCATCGAGGTGGTCGAAGTCGACGCCGGCGCCGAGGATCCGGCCTTCGTCCGCCAATGCTGCGACCGCCTCGTCGCGATGATCGAAGCCAAGTAACGTTCGTTACGCGATCCCGACTACCTGCGGCGGCGCTTGGCAGCGATCGCACCAAACGCCAGCATCGCCATCGCGGCCGCCGCCGGCTCCGGCACAGCCCCTGCCGCGCCGCTGCGCCGCCGCGCCGAAGCCCGCCTTCCACACCGCCAGATCCGCGCCGTTCACCGCCCCGTTGCCGTCGGCGTCGCCCTGCGCGTTCGTGCGCGCCCGAGTTGATGCCGACCCCGCGCTGCCACCGCAGGAAGTCGGCCCCGTCGACGTCCCCGTCGTCGTCAAAATCGGCGTCCGTCTGCGGCGCCACCGTAATCCCGCTCGCGCTCGCGCCCCCGAGCGCGGCAATCGCCTCCGCCGTGAGCACTTCATCGTAGAACGCGAGACTGTTGATCAACCCAGCCGCCGTCTCGAAGTCGTCGTCCGTGAACAGGTGCAGGATGTCGGTAATCGCCTCGCGCCCGTTCGGCGCCGTGCTCGTGTTCGACACGCCCGCCAGCACGCCGTCAATATAACCCGTCACGACATACGCGCCGCCCGCGGCCGAGCCGTCGACTGTCACGGCAATCCGCGTCCACGTGTCAGCATTGACCACGCCGTTGTACTGTCCCGAGATGCCGATGCCGCCCGAGGTCCCGCTGCCGGAATCGTCCCGGATGAAGTACTCGCCGTCCAAATCTCCAACCGCATCGGTATTCCACAGCGCGGTGAAGCCGCTGAGCACGGGAAACTTCACGTCCATCACAATCGACCAGATATTCGTCGAGGTCACCGCGCCAAAGTCGTCCGGCGTCGCCTGGTTGGGCATGTCGAGGGCCTGCGTGGCGTCGAACGCGGGGAACGCCAGCACGGTGGCGGGCGAACCGGCGATCGTGTCGCTCATGTAGGCGGGCGACCAACCCCCGATCGCGGCCATCGCCGCTTTGCCCCCGATCGAGTTGTTCAGGTTGTTGGTAAAATTCCACAGCCCCGCCTGGTTGGCCGCCGACGGCACTCCCGCCGCGGTGGCGCCGCCCAAGGTTCCGATCGTCACGTCGCTCAGCACTTCGCCGTAGTAAGCGACGCTGTTGACCAGGCCCGGGCTCGTTTCCAGATCATCATCGCCGAACAGGTGCAGGAACGACTTCACCGCTTCGCGTCCGCCCGGCGCCGCGCCGGTCGTCGCGCTCGCGGACAGCACGCCGTCGATATAGCCGTTGATCGTAAAGGTTCCCGCCGTCGTCGTGGAATCCACCGTCATCGCGAGCCGCGTCCACGTGTCGGCGGCGATGAACCCGCCATACTGGCTCGCGATGCCCATGCCGCCCCCGCCGCCCGCGCCGTTAATGAAGTAGTCGCCGTCGCCGGAGCCGACCGCGTCGGTCTCCCACAGACCGGTGAACCCGTCCAGCGCCGGGAACTTCACGTCCATCACAATCGACCAATTGTTCTTCGTCGGAAGGCCGCCGCTGCCGTTCGGCGCAGCGTCGTTAGGCATGTCGAGGCCCTGTGTGTTGTCGAGCGCAGGGAACGACAGCACCGTGGCGGCCGAACCGCCGATGGTGTCAGTCATGAACGTCGGCGACCAACCGCCGCCAGCCGCCAGGGCGCTCTTGCCGGCGATGGCGTTCGTCAAATTGTCGTTGAACTGCCAGACGCCGACTTGCGTGGCCGAGGCCGACGACGCCGTCAGCAAGACAAGGGCCAGAAGACCGGCGAACCACCGAGCGGAAGGATGACTGGTCATGGTGGGTTCTCGATGAGGGAGGAGTGGAAAAGCGTCGGGCGTCGCAAGGGGCTATTTTTATCGCCGCGGCGCGATTCGTCCAGTTTGCTGCGGTTTTTCTCCCCGCGCGATGAGGGGCGAAGGTTCGTTATCAACACCGTGGGCTGGCGCCCTGCGGCTAATGGTTTTGAACCGACGCCTAGTCGCCCGTCCGAGCGAAATTGACCCGGTCTCTTACACAACGTATTGTGTGAAGAGACGGCGAATCGCCGGAAAGGAGGGCCGGATGGCTACAAATCTGGGGATCGACGAAGTCATCTTGGCCGAGGCGTTTGAGATCGGCGGTCTCAGCACCAAGAAGGAAACGGTCAATCAAGCGCTCAAGGAGTTTATTCAACGGCGCAAACAACTTAAGGTAATCGATCTGTTCGGGACGATCGACTTCGACCCCAATTACGATTACAAGGCTGGGCGGCATCGGAAGCGCGGCAGGAGCGGAGCGTGATCGTGCTCGTGGACACGCCCGTTTGGTCGACGGCGCTAAGAAAGACCAAGCTGTGGGCGGCGCAATGCGGGATTCGTGAGGAACTCGGGCGGCTCATCGCGAAGCAGTGGGTTGGCTTAATCGGTCCGATTCGCCAGGAGCTCCTGTCAGGCATTCGAGAGCCGGTAAAGTACGAGGCCTTGTGGCTTCATCTACGCGGTTTCCCCGACGTTCGGTTGATAACGGCGGACTATGAGCTTGCCGCCGAACTCAACAACAAGCGCCGAGCGAGAGGCGTGCAGGGATCCGCGGTTGATTTTTTTGATCTGCGCCGCTTCGATTCGCCTGCGCGCGGCGATCTTCACGACCGATAAGGATTTCGCTAGATTTGCTCGCCACACGGGGATTGTGCTCCATAAGTGGAGCGGGCCGTAGGCAAAGCGTCCACTTTTCGACCGCAAATGCAGGGGTCTGCGGGAAGAAATCTCGCGGGCGGTGTCTTCTCTATGGAAGCCGCGATTTGGAGCCGCCATGCCCCAGCCGGTCGATGCAGGCCTGATCGCTGAACTGTTCGACCGGCATGCGGCGGCGCTGGCTCTGTACGCGCGGCACTGGACCGTGGCATTTGACGACTGCGTGCAGGAGGCGTTCGTCGAGCTGGCGCGGCAGGACGCCGTCCCCGACAACCCGGCGGCGTGGTTGTATCGGGTGGTGCGCAACCGGGCGCTGAACGCCGCGCGGGCCGCCCGCCGCCGTCGAGCCCACGAACAGGCGGCCGCCCGCGGCAAGCATCGCTTCAGCGATGCGGGCCCAGCGGCGGGCGCCGAGCTGACGGATCTGCTCGCCCGACTCGACGCCGCCAGCCGCGAGATCGTGGTCCTGCGGGTGTGGGGTCAACTGTCGTGGGAAGAGATCGCCTCCGTGGTCGGCGGCTCGAAGTCGACGGCCCAACGAAATTATGTTCAAGCCTTGGAGCAGCTCCGCAAACTGGGGGAGCCCAATCATGTCTGACGAATTGAGATTGCCCGACGACCTGGCCGCCCTCGAGGCGCGGCTGGCGGCGCAGTCGCTGCCGGCCAGCGGCGTCAACCGCGACGAGCTGATGTACCGCGCCGGTTGGGCGGCGTGTGAAGCGCGCGCCGCGGCGTCCGTTCCCCCTCCCTCGCAGGGAGGGGCTAGGGGAGGGATTCCCGATGCTGCTCGTGCGGATGACACTAGTCGCGAATTGGCGCATGTACTGACTCCCCTCACCCCATTTCGCCCTTCTGGCGAGGGAGCTCTGAGAACCGCCGCTTGGTCGCTGGCCAGCGCCGCCGTCGCCGCTTCGTTGGCGGTCGCGGTGACGTTGCGAACAGTGGCGCCGAGCGCGCGGGATAACGTGGTCGCGGCCGCCGCGCCCAAGGAAGTTCCGACGGCCGACGCCGCGGCCATCAAGGCGACTCTCACGAAGTTGATCCTGCCGCAACGCTTCTCCTCCGCGGCGTCGCTGCTGGCAGCCCGCGATCGAGTGTTACAGCGCCAGCAGTTCGACATGCCGCTCTACCCCGCCACGCGTGGCGACTCGTCTGGCGGCCGCTCGGCGTCTGCAAATTCGCCGTGCGCCGGTTGCTGGATGAATTGGCCCCGCCGACTCGTCCGGCCTCGAAGACCAACGACGCCTTGCGCCAGCGCCTGTTCAATTGGCCCTGGAGCGCTGCCACTCAAGGAGATCGCACATGACATTACGGCGAGTCATTATAGGGCGCCGATTTTCCATTGTTCGCGCTCCGGCAGTCGTTCTGGCCGTCGGCGCCGTCGCGGCGCTGGCGTCGCGCACGGCTCATGCCGACCTCCGCGTCGTCGAGGAGCCGATCGACGGCGGCGGCCAGCGCACTGTGTACCACATGACCGTCACGCCCGCAGCGGAGCCGGTTCCGGCGTTCCACTACAGCTTGACTATCCCCGAGTTTGAGCGCAAGCCGGGCAACGCGGCGCCGTTCTACTATCGCGCCATCCTCGACAGTCCCGGCGTATTCAAGGACCTGCGCGAGAAGTACGGCGACGCCTTCGACGAGTGGTATTCATTCGACCTGCCGCTCGCCGAACTGCCGCTGGACAAAGTTCGCGACGCCGTCGGCGCGTTCGAGCCGCGGGTGATGACCAACCTCCGCGAAGCGTCGCGACGCCGCCAGTGCGACTGGAGTTGGCATCTGGAAAATCTGCCGGGACCGCAGGCCATCGGATTCTTGATCCCGGAACTGCAGGAAACCCGCGCCCTTTGCCGAATGCTCGGGCTGCGCCCGGCAAGCGATTGCCGAAGGACGGCACGCCGACGCCGTCGAGGAGCTGCGCATGGGATATCAACTCAGTCGTGACGCCGCGGCCGAGCCGCTCTTGATCTGCGGCATGGTGGGGCTCGCCGAGCAGGGACTCACGAACGCCGCCGCCATCGAACTGATGGCTGCCAAAAACTCCCCCAACCTCTACTGGGCGCTCGCCGACTTGCCGCGGCCGCTGGTGGACCTGCGCCGCGCGGCGCGGGCCGAGCTGAGTTGGGAATTCAATCTGTTTCCCTTCATGCGCGACGCCGAGAACACCGAGCATTCGCCGCAGGAATGGGCGCGCCTATTGGGCGAAGCCTTTTCGCAGGCCATCGAGTTCACGGCGGGTGATTCCTCGCCGATGTGGAAAGGCTTTGGCGGTCAGGCGGGAGCGGCGGGGTTTGCCATGCTTTCGTATTCCGCGGCCAAGCAGCGACTCATCGACGCGGGGTTCGACGCCCAGCGCGTCGAGAAGATGCCCGTGGGCCAGGTCGTCACGATCGACGGCAATCGTGAGTACCGCGTCCTGGCGGACAACGCGCTGAAGAACATGTACGTACCCTACTCGGTCCTGCGCAGCGGCGGGCACGGCATCGAGGCCTTCCAATTGCAGGCCCCTAAAGGGTTGGCGCAGGTGTCGCGGGGCTACGGTTACGTTTTGGCGAGCATGCTGCTGCCGGCGCTTGATTCCGTGCGGACGGCGGGCGTGCGGATGGAGTGGCAGCTCAACGCGATGATGGTCGTCGAGGCCATTCGCATGCACGCCGCCAAGACGGGCAAGCTGCCGGCCAAGCTCGACGAGATCACCGTCGCTCCTGTGCCCGAGAATCCGGCGACGGGCCAGCCCTACGAGTACCGCCTCGACGGCGATACGGCTGTTTTGGACCTGCCGCCCAGCGACGGGTTCCCGGGAGTGGCGTGGCGCTTCGAGATCAAGCTGGCGAAGTGAGCAGCGGGGATGTGATTCACGAACTCAATTGCTAGCCGGACCGCCACGCGGTCCGGGAAATGCGCACGACGCGGCCCGCCGGCTAGTTCAGAGTTGCTTCGCGAAAAAGTGATTATCAAACCAGGAGTCGACATGACACGCCCCAGGTCATTCATAGCGATTGCAATTGTTGCCGCCTGCTCAGCGAACGTCCCATGCCTGCGGGCCGCCGACCATCCCGCGGCGGCGCCGTATCTCGCGGGCGATGTCATCGGCGTCGGCTTTCTCGACTTGACCAAGATCGACCTGCCCGCGGTGCTGGATGAAATGGTCGCTCTGGGCGCCGTGCCAGACGGAGACGAGGCGCCGGCGCGGGTGAAGGCGGCGGCGGTGCAGGCGGCGCTGAACGAGATGACCAAGCGCGGCGCCCGACGGGTTTACCTGCCGCTGAGGATTGCCGATATCCAGTACGGCGGCCCGAGTTGCGTCATCGAAATGGCTGAGGGCGGCGACGCCCAGGGGGTCGTGGACTTGATTTCGAGCATGGTCGGCGCCAAGCCTGGGGCGGGCAGTGCCGATCCGCCAACGCCGCCGCGAGTGTTCCGCATTGCGGATGGGGCGATTCTTGGCGCCGCGACCGCCGAGCAGCTCGACAGCCCTCGCCGCTAGCCGCACGGACAAGCCGCGTCAGGAGGCGATCGAGGCCCTGGCCGGCCTTGAAGGGGCCGACGTGGGAGTCGTGCTGTTCGGCGACGCCGACAGCCGCCGCGTGGAGCGCGAAATGCTGCCCGCTTTGCCGCCGCCGTTCGCGGAGATCGACGGCCGATTGATCGCCGACGGTTGTGCCTGGGGCGCGGTCGCCGTTCATTTGCCGCCGAAGCCGACGATCACCATGGCGGTCGCCACGACCAGTCCGGGCGTCGCCGCCACGCTTGAGCAGTCGGCCGCCAAGGGGCTCGAGCTGCTCGGCGCCCTGTGCATGAAAGAGATGATCTCCGGCCCGCCGGCGCATCGCGACGCCGGCATGATCTTGCCGCTGATCCCCTACCTGAAGCCCAAGGTCGACGGCAATCGCCTGACGATCGCGCTGGGCGACGACGACGAGGAAGTGAAATTCCTTCACTGGTTCGTCCCGACGATGCTCAAGGGCGCACGCGAGAAGGAACAGATCACCGAGCGGATGAACAGCTTCAAGGCGATTGCGCTGGCCATGCTGAACTACGAAGCGGCCCACAAGTCGCTGCCCGCCGCGGCCAGTTATTCCCCCGACGGCAAGCCCCTGTTGAGCTGGCGGGTGCACATTCTGCCGTATCTCGACGAGCAAAAGCTGTACAACGAGTTTCACCTCGACGAGCCGTGGGACAGCGAGCACAACAAGCAGCTCATTGCGCGCATGCCGTTGTATTACGCCGACCCGAACCCGGCCGTGCGTCGCGCCGCCGGCGGCGAAGGTCGCACGACATATGTGGTTCCGTTCGGCGAGGGCACGCTCTTCGCCGGGACCAGCGGCGTCAAGCTGACCGACGTGAAGGACGGAACCTCCAACACGGCCCTAGTGGTGGAAGTCGTCCCCGAGCGGGCCGTCGTCTGGACTCAGCCCGAGGATTGGGGAGTGAACCTCGCCGATCCGACCAATGGCGTGAAGCGGTCCGACGGCAAGGGATTCGTGGCCGCGTACTGCGACGGCAGCGTGCGGATTCTGGACAGCAACATGGATCCGAAAAAACTGGCCGCCGTGCTGACGCGCTCCGGCGGCGATCCGGCGCCGTAGCCAAGACTCGCGGCGCCCCTTGACGGCCTGCTGGCCCACTGTCATACACATGTAGTCACTTACGGAGGCGCCGCTTCGGCGCGGGGCAGCATGCGGCGGGAAATGGTGCTCTTGGCGTCGATCGTCGTCGCGGCCGGCGACGTTCATTCGGCTCGGGCCGCGGCCGTCGGCGACTTTATCGACTTCTCCCTGCGCTCCGGCGCCACGACGCTGCTGCCTGGGCGGCTCTACGTGCCGCCCGAGTCCGTTACCGACCCGCTGACCAAGCGGCCGTTCATTCTCTTCCTGCACGGCGCCGGCGAAAGCGGGACGAACAACGCGGCCCAAATCAACGTCAACATCGACAACTTGCTGGCCGAGGCCAAGCGCCGCGGCGCCTTTCTCTACGCCCCGCAGACGCCGAGCAACTGGTCGAGCGCGACCTTGACCGACCGCGCGATGACGATGATCAACCGCGCGATCGCCGAGCAGCCCGTCGACGCCAACCGCCTCTACGTCACCGGCCTTTCCAACGGCGGCGGCGGCGCGTGGAACATGCTGAGCCGCTTCCCAGATGCGTTCGCCGCCGGGATTCCGATCTGCGGCGTGAACCCCGCGAGCGACTTCGTGCCTGCCAGGCTGATCGATCAGCACATCGCGGCGTTTCATGCCCGCAACGACCCCGTGGTGTCCGTCGCCATCAGCCGCAACGTCATCACCAGCATCCTCAATTCCGCTCGTGCGCCGTTGCCGACGTACCTGTCGCTTCGGGACGCGACGTCGACGTTTGTCTTCACGAGCGAACAAATCGATCTGAACTACGTCGAACTGCCGACAGGCGGCCACGTGATCTGGCCGGGAATCTACAGCGAGCCGAAACTCTACGACTGGATGTTCTCACACTCGCTGGTTCCGGAGCCGCGCGGCGCGATACTGGCCGCGTTATGCGGAATGGCGCTCGTCGCCGGCCGCCGCCGAAGCGCGGGACCAACCTAAAACACGGGCCCGACGCCCTTCAGCCGAGATTCAGTTTCCGCCATCAGCGAGTCTTCCGCCGCTTCGTCGACGGCTTCGTAGGTTACGCTGAACCGCAGAAAGGCGCCGGCGTCGTCCCAGGGCACGGTGCAGATCGACTGTTCCTTGATGAGGTACTGGCTGCAGGCCTCCGCGTTTTCGAACGCCGGGCCGTTCTTGAGTCCCTTGGGAGCCGGCGTGTAGAGGAAGTACGTGCCGCCGGGCATCTCGCATTGGAAGCCGCAGCGCTTGAGCGTGGCGACTAACTTCGTGAGCCGCCGCTGATACTTCGCGCGGATGCGGCGCGGAATCTCTGGGTCGTCGAGCCCGGCGATCGCCGCTTTTTGGATGGCCATGAACTGGCCCGAATCGAAGTTGTCCTTCACGTCGCCGAACGCCCGCACCAACAGCGAGTTGCCGCAGAGCCAGCCGAGGCGCCAGCCGATCATGTCAAAACCTTTCGACATCGAGTGCATCTCCACGCCGACGTCCTTGGCGCCGGGGATGGACAGGAAGCTGTTGGGCGGCCGGTCGTAGGAGAGCTGCGCGTGGGCCGCGTCCTGGACGATAACGATCTCGTGCATCTTGGCAAAGGCGATGGCCCGTTCGTAATACACCGGCGGGGCCGTTTTGCCGGTGGGGCTGTTGGGAAAGCACAGCACTAGCAGCTTGGCCTTCGTGCGCACGTCGGCGGGAATGCTTTCGAGGTCCGGCAAAAAATCCTTCTCGGCCAACAGCGGCAGCTTGTAGACGACGCCGCCGTAGTAGCTGGTGTGCGTGCCGGCCACCGGATACCCGGGCACGGTCATAATCGTGACGTCGCCGGGATTGATGAACGCCGACGGCAGAATCGCCAGCCCCGATTTCGAGCCGATGCAGTGGTTGACCTCGCTCGCCGGATCGAGCGCCACGCCGTACTCGCGTTGCATGAAACGAGCCACCGCTTCCTTGAAGGCCAGCGGACCGTTGTCCGCGTAGCCGCGGTTCTCCGGCTTGTTCATTTCCACCGCCAGCGCCTGGCGGATGCGCTCATCGGCCACGCCGTCGTTTTCGCCGATGCCGAAATCCAAGAGCCGCCGTTCCGGGTGCTCGGCGAGCGCCTGCCGTTTGGCGCGCTTGATTTTCTCAAACTTGTAGATCGCGGCAGTCTTACCGTACTGGGCGCCGCCAATGCGGTCGGCGAACAGCGATTGGAAGTAGGGATCGGACATGAGGAAATGTGGAATGCTGAATGGGGAATGCGGTAGGCCGAATATAGAGCAAAACGTCAACTAGCCGCAGGCCCACGGCCTGCGGGCGTCCCGCGAGAGAATTTTACTTCGATTGCGCCGCCTAAGTCAGGGGCGCGGCAACCGGCGGTCGTTCGGCTAGAATCGCCAATAACCGATAGCCTGCGGCGAACCACGGGCATTGCCGGCGCTCGTGCCTGCACTCACGACCGAGGAGAAACTAGTCGATGTCCGACTCGCCACATCGTGGCTGGCCAATGTGCGCGGCGATCAGTTTGGGCGTTCTCGCCGCAGGGGCTCTAGTCGCGCTCGTGGCGTTGTCGTTGTGGACGGGTGGCAGGTTTGGGGCTCGGTTGACTGCGATCCGCGCCGCGGGCGATCCCGCGTCGCTCGCCGAGCTGGCGCCCGCGCCCATCCCGCCGCGTCAAAACGCCGCCGCCGTCATCGACGAGTTGACGCCGCAGCTCGAAGCGTTTGCTCGAGCGAACGGAGCGTTTTACAAAACCGACCTCGGCCAAGCCTACGACGCCGCACGGGAGCGCGGCAATCCCCCGGCCGACGAACAACTGACCGCGATCCGCGCGATTGTCGAGCAGTTTCCAGAATTGCGGGCGGGAGTGGCCCGAGCCGCCGCCTGTCCGCAGTACGCCTCGGTCGCCGACTTCTCAGTCGACTCGACGAAGTTCATGGAGAAGCAGCTCGTGCGCATCCAGAACTTTCGCTCGCTCGGTCGGTTTCAGATTTGGGGCATAGAGGCGCTCGTGGGCGAACAGAAGCGCGACGAAGCCGTCGCTCGCGGGATCGACCTGTTGAAGCTGGCCAGGTTGCGTGAAGGGGAACCGACTTTGGTCAGTTTTCTCGTTTCCATCGCAGTGCGCTATTCGGCGATAGACGCGCTGTACGATGTGCTTGCCGCCGGTCCCCTGTCGGACGAGTCGCACGCGGTGCTCGACGCGGAACTGGCCCGGCAGGACAAGTCCGGGCGGTTTGGCAGGATGCTGCGCACCGAGCGGGCCTTCGCCGTCAGCTCGCTCGCGCGCAGGCGGCAATGAATGGAAAAGTCGGAGCAATGTTGGCGGGTTGGGTCTTGAAGCAGCACTTCATGGGCGTGCTCGACCTCTTCGACGCCCTGTTGCCGACCGCGGACGCCGCGTGGTACGAGCCCAATTCGCCGCGACAACCCGGCGGGCCGCTCGCGGGGTCGAAGCGACTGGGCGTGCTGGCCGACCTGCTCGTGCCGGCGATCATGGCGGGGTACGAAGCCCACAACCGCGACGCGGCGCTGGTGCGATCGCTGCGAGTGTTCAACGCCCTGCTCACGTTCGCCGAGAAAAACGGCCGCGAAGCCGGCGGGCTCGACGAACTGGATCTGCCGAAGGAAGCCACAACCGATCCATTCACGGGCGAGCCGCTGAAGCTCAAGCTCACGCCGCAAGGATGGCTCGTCTACTCGGTGGGCAAAGACGGAACCGACGACGGCGGGGGGACCTTCAACGAGCAAAAAGACGCCGGCCTCGGTCCCCCGCGACGGTGAATGGACGGGGATAACAGGATGATCAGGATTTACAGGATTGAGAGTGGGGATACAGGGTTAAATCATTCCCCCATCCTGTTCATCCTGCCAATCCTGTTATCCTGTCAATTCCATCATTCATCCGGCGTGTTCGTCGTGCCGTCGTGGCAAAAAACCTCCTCTTACTTCAAGCCATCCAGCGCTGCTGCAATGGCCTGGGCGCCCTTGGCAGGCGCTTGGCAGGTGAAGCTTTCGCACACGTAGAGCGTCGGCTCGGCATCGGCGACCGCTTTGCCTTCGAGCAGCGCTCGGAGAAGCGCCGGCGGTTTCTCGCCGGCCGGGCCGACGGCGCCCGCCAGGACCTTGTTGGGCAGAAACCGCCGCCGCACGTCGGCCAGCGCGGCGTCGTCGGGCTTGCCGGCGAAGACCAACTCGTACGTTGGTCCGAGCTGAAAATCGAGCGCCAGCATCATCTGCCCCATCGCCGTGGGCGCCTGCTTCATGAAGCCCGCCGCCGCTTCCATCGTGCGCTGCGCCGCGTCGGCGTAGGCGCTTTTGCCGGTGAGTTTTCCTAGCCGCACCAATGCGGTCGCCGCCATCGCGCTGGAGCTCGGCACGCTGGCGTCGGCCACGTCCTTGGTGCGGGCGATGAGCTGCTCGTGGTCGTCGGCCGTGTAGAAGAATCCGCCCCCGCTCTTGTCGGCGAAATGGTCGAGCATGATGTCCGCCAGCCGTGCGGCTTCGTCGACTCGGTGACTGTCGAAGGTGGCTTCGTACAGCGACACGAGCCCGCCGGCCAGCGCCGCGTAATCGTCGAGATAGGCGTCGAGCTTCGCCTTGCCATGCCGCCAGGTATGGAGCAGCCGGCCGTCGTCGCGCAGCAGCTCGTCGTGGAGGAAGTCGGCGGCGCGGGCCGCCGCGGCAGCATACTTCGGCTCGCCGAGCGCCGAGGCGGCCCGGGCCAGCGCGTCGATCATCAGGCCATTCCACGCGACGATAATCTTGTCGTCCTTGGCGGGATGCACGCGCTTCTCGCGCACCGCAAACAGCAGAGAGCGCGATTGGGCGAGCTCCTGCGACAATTCCGCTTCGTCCCGACCAAGAATCCTCGCCGACTGGGCGAGCGTCTTCGGCATGTTGAGGATGCTGTGGCCCTCAAAATTCCCGGCGTCGGTCACGTCGTACACGCGAGCAAAGGTGGCGGCCGCCGTTTCGCCCAGCACCGATTTCAACTCGGCCGGCGTCCAAACGTAGAACTTGCCCTCCTCGCCTTCGCTGTCGGCGTCCTCGGTGCTGTAGAAGCCGCCCGCGCTCGTCGTCATGTCGCGCAGCACGTAGTCCAGCGTTTCGCGGGCCACGCGAGCGTAGTTGGCGTCGCCCGTCGCCTGAAAGGCGTCGACGTACGTGGCCGCCAACAGGGCGTTGTCGTAGAGCATCTTCTCGAAGTGCGGCACGAGCCACCGCTCGTCGACCGAGTAGCGGGCAAACCCGCCGCCCAGGTGGTCGTAGATGCCGCCGGCAGCCATCCGATCGAGCGTCGTCTTGACCATGTCCAGCGACTGCCCGCGGCCCGTGCGGCGCCAGTGTCGCAACAGAAGCTGCAGATCCATCGGATGGGGAAACTTCGGCGCCCGGCCGAACCCGCCCCACGTCGGATCGAACGTTCGCGACAGGTGCGCCACCGCATCGTCCACCAGTTGCCGCGACAACTGTCCCGCGTCGGCGGCGCTCGTGCCTTCCAATTTCTTCAGCTCAGCGACAAGCTGATTGCCCATATCCTCGGCGTGGTCGCGCCGCTTCTGCCAGGCGTCGTCCACCGCCCGCAGCACGTCGTCGAACCCCGGCATGCCGCCGCGGGCCGTCGGCGGGAAGTACGTGCCGGCGTAGAACGGCTTCAGCTCGGGCGTGAGAAACACCGACATCGGCCAGCCGCCGCGGCCGGTCATCAGTTGCGTCACGTTCATGTAAATCTGGTCGAGATCAGGCCGCTCCTCGCGGTCCACTTTTACCGCCACGAACTTCTCGTTGAGAATCTTGGCGATCGCCGCGTTCTCGAAGCTCTCGTGCTCCATCACGTGGCACCAGTGGCAGGCCGAATAGCCGATCGACAGGAAGATTGGCTTTTGCTCCTGCTTAGCCCGCTCGATCGCATCGGGGCCCCAAGGGTACCAATCCACCGGATTGTCCCGGTGCTGGAGCAGATAGGGCGACGACTCGTGGGCGAGGCGATTGGGCATGCAGCTCGATTATCCACCGCGAGCGGCGCGGGCCGCTAGTAGGGAAATGTTTGCCTGCGTTGAGGCTCGCCCGTAAGCTGGAAGATCAGGCCGTCCAGCCGCATCGCCGGCATCGCATGACGACGACGAGGGCCGTCGGAATGTGAGGAGCTTCGTTCGCCGGTCGGTCATGGGAGGATGCACCGATGAATTTCGGCGCCCAGGGTCGCGCGCTCGTTGTGTGCATGGCGTTGGCAGCTTCGCATCACGCGCTTGCCACGCCGGCCAGCGCGGTATTTTTCGTCGACCAGCCCAACTCGTCTCTCAAGATCACCGTCAAAGCTCGCGGCTTCTCCGACGACGACATGCAGCAACTGACAGGGACGATCGACGCCACGTTCGATTTCGGAACGACAGGCGCCTTTCCAGCGACGGCGAATGTCACCGTCACCGGCTCGCGAATCACCCCGGTCGCGGATTACAACTTCAGGCTCGGCTTTCCGCCATTCTTGGGCATTACGGCCAACGCCCGCGGCCTGGTGGCCGACGCGACGACGCCGGCGCCGCCGGCCACGATGACAAAGACGGGGAACCCCGCGGCGTATCAGTTCGACGCTTCGCAGTTCAACATCGCGCTCACCGAGGGCGTCATCACCGTCAGCGGCTTCGTCGACGACATGGTTGATCTGTCCCAGGAAGACCCGCCGCTGGGCGGCTCCTCGGCGCCCGGCACGTTGGGCACGGTCGTGTTCACCACGGGCGCCGTAAGCGGACCGTACACCCTGCTCAGCGCGGCGCTGACGTTGCCCATCAACATCGAGCGAACGGTGATGTTCGGCGACCCGCCCGACGAGGAACCCGTCGACCTGACGCTCCTGGGAACCGTGAAGGCCAGTGCGTCGTTCTACGCGGCTCTCGCCGGCGTGCCCGGCGACTTCGACAACGACGCCGACGTAGACGCCGCCGACCTGCCGCTCTGGCGAGCGGGCTTCGGCAAGTTGACCGGCGCGACCCGCGGCGATGGCGACGCCAACGGCGACGGCGCGGTCGATGGCGCCGACTTCCTCGTCTGGCAGGCAATCCACGGCCTGGCGCCGCCGCTGCCGGGCGTGTCGCAGGCGTCGGAGCCCAGTTCCGCAGGATTATGTTTATGCGGCCTGCTGATCGCGAAAGCCTTGCGCCCGCGGAAACGGGCCACGATGCGGTGGCCCACGAACAGCTTAACCGCTCACCCCGCCATGCGGTCGATGCGATTGGTCGGCAGCGACGCCGCCTCGTCGGGCGCGTGGCGGAACTGCATCAGGTAGGCGTCCTCGGGCGAGTCTTCGTAGTACGCCCGCAGCACCGTCACGGCGCGGAAGCCAGCACTCTTGAAGAACAGTTGGGCCGCCAGGTTCGTCTCGCGCACCTCGAGCGTGATCCGCGTGCGGCGCTGGCTCGAGAGTTTGCCGACGAGCTTTTCGATCATCTGTCGGCCGACTTCGCGGCGGCGCATCTCGGCCGCCACGGCGAAATTGAGAATATGGAGCCGCGTCTTGTGCAGCTCGTAAATCATGAAGCCGACGACGCGCTCGCCGTGCTCGGCCACCATGCCGATGCAATTGCGCTGGCGCAGGCAGCGGATGAAGTCTTCCTCGAACCAGGGGAATTCGAAGCTGGCCCGCTCGATGTCGAGCACCTCGGCCATGTCGCGGCGGATCATCCAGCGAATGTGGACGCGCACCTGCTGTGAGGAATCAACTTGCCGTTGATCGGCGCTCATCGAGGCCTCCTTCCGTGTCGGCCCGTAATGCCGCGCCCGATAAGGCGCATCCAGGCAAATGCCGTCGCCTGCCGAGACGAGGATTTTCTTTCCGCAGGCGACCCATCCTTTGAGTCGGCCCAACCAGTTTCCATCGCGAGGAGCCACGCCGCCCTCGAACGACAAAGGTTCGCTCGGACAAGCGCGGTCTCCTGCCGCCGATGTGACGTCGCTCTCCGAGCGCCCGCGAAAACTACCAAAAGACGCCGCCAGTGCCAAGCGCGAAAGTTCCCGCTCTGCGGCAACTCGAAACCTCGATGCGAGACGCCGCGAGGGCGCCGGTTGTGCCGATGGCGCCAGTCGCGCCGGGCGCCCTGGACCAAGGGACCATGCCGGCTGCACCGTGGGGCGCACGGCAGCCGGCAGGTGGCGTAAACTTGATCGTTCAAGCCTAGACCGTGCATCTTGCCTGGTTTTCCGCGCCGATTTGACCGGCTCCTTGCCCGCCATGACCACCGGCGCATCGACTACTGCCGCCTCGTCCGTATTTGTTGCGCAAGCTCGCGACCACTACCGGCTGCTGGCGATCGGCCTGCTGGCGGCCTTGGTGCTGGCCACGGCCATTCCTTTCTCGCTGAACCTCGTGGACCCCGACTTGTGGGGCCACGTGCGCTACGCCGAGGACTGGCTGGCCGCCGGCGAGCTGCCGCGCACCGCCACGCACACCTACACGGCCGTGGGCTACCCGTGGGTGAATCACGAAAACGGCGCCGAGCTGGCGTTTGCTCTCGGTTATGAGCACTTGGGCATCTACTGGATGCTGGTGCTCAAGTGCCTGCTGGGCCTCGGCATCGTCTGGGCGATGGCGCGGACGGCCGCCCGCCATGGCGTGCCAGCGATTGCGACGTGGGCGCTCTTGGTGCTCGTGGCCGCCAACCTGCAAGCCTTCTTCCCCTTGCGGCCACAGTTGTTCAGCTTCGCCCTGTGCAGCCTGGCCCTGGTGTGCCTGGATCACGCCTTCGCCGACTGGCTAAGCATCGACCCCAATGAGCGAGCCGGGTCGTCCCCGACCCCGGCGCCCGCGCCCAATATCCGCTTCGCCTGGCTTTGGGCGCTGCCGCTCATTTTCGCCGCCTGGGTGAATTTCCACGGCGGCTTCGTCGCCGGACTGTGCATCGTCGGAGCTTATTTGCTGGGGAGGATGGTCGAGCTGGCTCTCCATCGTCACTCCGAGGTCCGCCGAGGAGTCCGCGCGGACCCCTCGGCGGACCTCGGGGTGACTGGGGCTGCGCCCGGCTGGCGAGAACTGCTCCACCTCGGGATGATCGGTCTGGCGTGCGTCGCGGCGACGACGGTCAATCCTTACGGCATCGGCATGCACGAGTGGCTGTGGCGCTCTTGGGGCGGCCCGCCGCCTGAGATTACAGAGTGGGCCCCTCCGTCCTATGGCAAACCGGTGTTCTGGCCGCTGGTTACGCTGCTGGGCGTGGCCGCGGCCAGTCTGGCCGCCACCAAGCGCCGTCGCGATTGGACGCAAATCGTCATCCTCGCGCTGGTCGCGGCTCAGGCATGCCTCCACCTGCGGCACATCGCCTTCCTGGCTTTGCTCTGCGGCTTCTGGTTGCCAGTGCATTGGCACTCGGCACTGGTGCGCCTGCGGCCCCAGCGCGGCGCCTTGCCCGTCGTGCTGCCGCCGTTGTGGGCCCGGCTGACCCTGGCCGCGACCCTCCTGACGGCCATCGTGCTCCAGAGCATCAGCCTGAGCCGCCGACTGAGCGACTTTCCCGTGCTGCGGAGCCAGTACCCAGTCGACGCCATTCAGTACATGGCCGACCACCGTCTGACGGGCCGGCTGCTCGTGGCGTTCAACTGGGCCCAATACGCCATCGCCGCTTTGGCGCCAGACGTGCAGGTGCAGTTCGACGGCCGCTTCGACACCTGCTATCCGCAGGAGGTGATCGACATGCACTTCGATTTCCTGCTGGGCGATTCGACCGGCCCCCGCGAGCGGAGTCCGCTGTCGGGGCCGCTGGACGGCGGCCGGGCGCTGGCGTACGGGAAGCCCGACCTGGTTCTGGTGGAGCGCCGCTACCAAAACCCCGTCGCCGTCATGGAGGCCGCATCGAGGGGCGACCGCGCCCAGTGGACGCTGCTCTACAGCGACTCGGTGGCCGACCTGTGGGGCCGCCGCGCGCGGTTCGACGACCCGGCCAGTCGCGACTACCTGCCGCCGGACCAACGCGAGTTCGACGTCAAGCTGCTGGAGGCGCGCTTCCAGTGGCCGGCTCTGCCCGACCGCAGCCTGCTCGACGCGGCTGCCCCTAACGCCCCGGCCTCTCGCGTGCCGCTGGCTATGCCACGGCGCGGAGGCGTCGATGCTCATTTGACGGAATTGTGAATCACTCGCCGCGCGCGATGCAAGCGTCGCGGCTAACGCCAACCAATCGATGCCATGAACGCCTCTGAAACACAAAACCTGACCGCTCAACCAACGACTCCGCCCGCCGCGATGGATCCCGCGCATCTCGCGCGCCTCGAGGCGTACCTCGCGATTGCCGAGCAAACGCTCAACGCCGCGCAAAATCTGGAGCCAGCGACTCCGGCGCCGCCGCTCGATCGGCCGCCGGGTCCGAAGCTCGCGGTCTCCGTCGTCATCCCCGTCTACAACGAACGGGACACCGTCGTCGAAATTGTCCGCCGCGTGCAGGCGGTGGGCATCCACCAGGAGATCGTGCTGGTGGACGACTTCAGTACCGACGGCACGCGCGAACTGCTGTTGGAGCTGGGCCGCGAACCCGATATCCGCGTAGTGATGCACGGCTACAACCGCGGCAAGGGCGCGGCATCCGCACCGGATTCAAGCATTGCCGCGGCGACGTGGTGGTCATCCAGGACGCCGACCTGGAGTACGACCCCAACGACCTGCCGCCGCTGATCGAAGCGATCGCCGACGGCGAGGCCGACGTCGTCTACGGCTCGCGGTTCTTGGAGAACGCCGAGCAGGACCCGTCGCGCGTGCACCGCCTGGGCAACTGGCTGTTAACCACGGCATCGAACCTCACGACCGGCCAGTGGCTCACCGACATGGAGACCTGCTACAAGGTCTTCCGCCGCCACGTGCTCGACCAGATCGACGTCGAGCAAGACCGCTTCGGGTTCGAGCCCGAGATCACCGCCAAGGTGTCGCGGCTCGGCTACGGCATCATGGAAATGCCCATCGCCTACCACAGCCGAAGCTACGACGAGGGCAAAAAGATCGGCCTCCGCGATGCGGCCAACGCCTTCTGGTGCATTGCCAAATACGGTATCGGAGGCGCGTCGTGCCTGCGCGATTGATCAAAAAGCAGGGACGCTGGTTGGCGGTGCTGTCAGTCGGCTGGGCCGTCGGCATTGCAGCGGCGTTTCTGTTGATCGAACAATACAAGAGCTGGCCGGGAGCGGCGGGGACTGCGCCGCTCGAGTCGCCGGCCATGATCGCCGGCGCCGGCGCTTCGCGGCTGGTCATGTTCATCCATCCGCAATGCCCCTGCACGTGGGCGAGTCTAGCCGAGTTTCAGAAAATTTTGGGCGCCCAGCATGGCGATGTCCAAGCAGAAGTCGTGCTTGTGCGGCCTCCGGGCGTGCCCGCCGGTTGGGAGAACACGCCCCTGGCGGCCGCCGCCGCGGCAATCCCCGGCGTCCAGGTGCGCTCGGACGACGGCGGCGTCGAAGCCGAGCGCTTTGCGCGCAAACGTCGGGGCACGTCGTGCTCTACGACGCCGGCGGCCGGCTGCTCTTTAGCGGCGGCGTCACCCGCAGCCGCGGCCACGAGGGCGACAGCACGGGAAGCCGCAGCGTGCTGGCCTTGCTCAAGGGGCAGGCCGCCGACCAAACCCGCTGCGCGGTTTACGGCTGTCCGTTAACCGTAGCCACGCCGCCGCAACCCACCGACCCGCGCGATTCCGAACAGTAAGGCGCCAACACGCTGGCAGAGCTCGATATGGCGGAACTGCGGACTCAAACCCGGCGACTCTTTGAACAGGCCGAGCAGTCGATCTACTGTTGGGCCGATCGCATGTTCGCGGGACTGTTTGTATTCCAGTGGCTGGCCGGAATTGCAATGGCGTTGCTCTGGACCCCCGCCACGTGGGCGGGGCCGACGAGCCGCATTCATCCCCACCTCTGGGCTGCGGTGTTCCTCGGCGGCTTTATCATCGTGCTGCCGCTGGCGCTCATCTGGCACATGCCGGCCCACGCGATCACCCGACATGTCGCGGCCATCGGCCAGATGTTCGCCGGCGCGCTGCTCATCGACCTCTCGGGCGGGCGGATCGAAACGCATTTCCATGTGTTCGGTTCGCTGGCGTTCTTGAGCTTCTATCGCGATTGGCGCGTCCTGGTCACCGCCAGCGTGGTCGTCGCGGGCGACCACTTCTTCCGTGGCATGTTCTGGCCCGAGTCGATCTACGGCGTCTCCTCCGGCGCCGAATGGCGCTGGCTGGAGCACACGGGCTGGGTGGGCTTCATCGACTTCTTCCTGATCCTCGCGTGCCTGAAGAATCGACGGGAAATGTGGTGCATGGCGGAGCGGCAAGCCCAGCTTGAGGAACTCAACGAGTCCGTCGAACGCAAGGTGGAGGAGCGCACTCAGGAGCTGCACGAGAACGAAGTGAGCCTCGCCGCCGCCAAAAACGCGGCCGAGGCGGCCAACCGCGCCAAGAGCGAATTCCTGGCCAACATGAGCCACGAAATCCGCACGCCGATGAACGGCATGCTCGGCATGACCGACTTGCTGCTGGACACCGACCTGTCGCGCGAGCAGCGCGAGTCGATGGGCCTGGTCAAGTCGTCGGCCGACGCGCTGCTGACGATAATCAACGACATTCTCGACTTTTCCAAGATCGAGGCCGGCAAGCTGGACATCGACCGGCGTGAGTTTCCGTTGCACGACGTGATCCACGACGCGCTCAGGCCGCTGGCCTTCCGAGCCCACGGCAAAGGCCTGGAGCTCGCCTGCGACATCAGTTCGAGCGTACCCGCGCGAGTCGTCGGCGATCCCGGCCGCTTGCGTCAAGTCCTCGTCAATCTCGTGGGCAACGCCATCAAGTTCACCGAATCCGGCGAGATCGTGCTGCGCACTCGGACTCCGCGCCCACGACGACGAGGGATATGTCGTCGACTTCGCCGTCGTCGACACGGGCATCGGCATTTCGACGAATCACCAGGCCGCGATTTTCGACGCCGTTCGTGCAGGCCGACGGCTCAACCACCCGCCGCTACGGCGGCACCGGTCTGGGCCTGTCGATTTGCAAGCAGTTGGTGGCGCTGATGGGCGGGACGCTCACTGGTCGACAGCACGGTGGATACGGGCAGCACGTTTCGTTTCGACGTCCGATTTGCATTGGCGCCATCGCCGCCGCCGGGCGCCGTCGCTCATCCCGATCAGCTTGCCGACCGGCCCGTGCTGGTGGTCGACGATAACGCCACCAACCGTCGCATCCTTGTCGCCATGCTCCACTCATGGGGCGCTCGTCCTACGGCCGTCGAGGGCGGATCCGCCGCTCTCATGGAACTGGCTCGCGCCGCCGCCAACGGCGAACCCTACGCTCTGGCGCTGGTGGACTTCATGATGCCGGACATGAACGGGTTCACGCTCATCGACACGATGCACCGTCAGTGGCCGGCGACCTGTCCCGCTGTTTTCCTGCTCACCTCGGCCGAGCGGCCGGAGGACGCCGCCCGTTGCCGCGCCTTGAACCTGGCGGCCTACCTTCCCAAGCCCGTCAGCGCCAGCGAACTGCTGTCGGCGATACTCAACTGGCTTGCAAACCGCCGCAACGACGAGGCGCGGTTTCCGCTCGCCGACGAGGCCGCCGTCGCTGCGGAGAGCGGTCCCCGCCACGGCCCTGCTCGCACAACATCCCTGCGCGTCCTAATCGCCGAGGATCATCCGGTCAATCAGCGGTACGCCGTCCATTTGCTCACCCAAGCCGGGCACCGGCCCACCGTGGTCGAAAACGGCCAGGCGGCGATCGACGCCCTGCGCCGCGCGGCCTTCGACCTTGTGCTCATGGACGTGCAAATGCCGATCATGGACGGATTGGAAGCCACCCGTCTTATCCGCGCGGGCGAAGCTGCCGGCGAGCGTCGGTTGCCGATCGTCGCCCTCACCGCCCATGCCATGACGGGCGATCGCGAGCGCTGCCTGGAAGCGGGCATGGACGACTATGTGACCAAACCCATCAAGGCCGCCGACTTCTACCGCGTCATCAACGCGCAGATCGAAGGTGCCGCGCTGGCGCCCGAGGGTGAGCAGACAGGCGCGAGCCTCGATGTGCTGCCGGAAGTTTTCGATCGAGTCGCCGCCCTGCACCAGATGGAAGGCAATGAGGAACTGCTGGGCGAAATTGTGCAACTCTTCCTCGACGACCTGCCCCGCCGCATGAACGACGTCAACGACGCCGTGCTGGCCGGCGACGCCGCCCAGCTCAAAGGCGCCGCGCATACCCTCAAAGGGGCGATCGGCTACCTGGCCGCCCGCCGCGCCGGGACGCCGCCGGCAAGCTGGAAGAACTCGGCCGCGCCGGCGACATGGCATCCGCCCCCGCGGCGCTTGCAGCCCTGAAATCGGAGATTCAAAGCCTGTGCGACGCGCTCGAGAGCGAAGTGCTGGCGCCCGCGGGGGCGTGACGCGGACCTAACGGCCCGGACTGCGATGACCCCGAACGGCCGCGCCCTGTCGCGACTCGAAGACCTGGGCGTGCCGCCTAGAATGTCTACGTCATCAACCTCGTGCCAACCCGAGGAATCATCATGCTCTCGAATAAACATAAACTGTGCGCAGTAATCGTCGTTGCCATAACGGCGGCCGCTGCCAGGGTCGGCGCCGCCGACTACGACCCGTTATCACAATCGGACGACGCCGCGCCCCCGTCGCTGGAGCTGATCGCGAAGGACGAGGCCCGCTCGCGCGACATTCCCTTGCGCGTTTACCTTCCGTCAACCGACAAGCCGGCGCCGGTCGTGCTCTTCAGCCATGGTCTCGGCGGCTCGCGAGACGGCTCCGCATTTCTGGGAAAGCACTGGGCCGCGCGCGGCTACGCAGCCGTCTTCCTCCAGCACCCGGGCAGCGACGCGTCGGTGTGGCAGGACAAACCCGTCGGCGAGCGCCTCGACGCCTTGCGCGAGGCCGCCGGACTGCAAAACTTTCTGCTCCGCGTCGCCGACGTTCCGGCCGTGCTCGACCAGCTCGACAAATGGAACAAAGCCGCCGACCACCAGCTCGCCGGCCGTCTCGACCTCGACCACGTCGGCATGTCCGGCCACTCCTTCGGCGCCGTCACGACGCAAGCCGTCAGCGGTCAAAAATTTGCCCGCGGAGCAACTTTCTTCACCGACCCGCGCATCAAAGCCGCGATCGCCTTCAGCCCCAGTACGCCGCGCCGCGGCACGGCGAAGGAGGCGTTTGCCGACGTGAAGATCCCCTGGCTGCTCATGACCGGCACGGAAGACACGGCGCCTATCGGCGAGCAAACCGTCGAGTCGCGGCTCGCCGTGTTCCCCGCCCTGCCGCCTGGCGGCAAGTACGAGCTGGTGCTCGACAAAGCCCAGCACTCCGTCTTCACCGACCGCCCCCTGCCGGGCGACCAGCACCAGCGCAACCCCAACCACCACCGCGTGATCCTGGCCCTCAGCACAGCCTTCTGGGACGCGTATCTACGCGACGACGCGGCCGCCAAGTCGTGGCTCGACGGCGACGGGCCGTCAACGCTCCTGGAAAAGAACGACCGCTGGCAGAAGAAGTGAGCAGGCGCGCTAACCGCGCAAGCGCGGTGGCGCTACGACTCGGTTTCCAACTCTCCGCGCAATTTGACGCTTGCCTGATATCGAGGCGCTCCGGCGAATTCATGCGTAAAAGTTGGACGGTCGCACGCCCGACCGCCGTCAGGCCAATAATCTCGAGCCCATCCAACGCAAAATGTTGCGGCCAGGCTTCGATGCGTGGATTATGGAGCGACGTGATGGCGCCGGTCATCGGATCAATGGCTGACAAGTTCGGGCCTTTGTGCCAATTACAATTCGGACACGCCAGCGCCAGATTATCGGGAGAGTCGTCGCCGCCGTGCTGCCGCGGTCGAATATGCTCAACGTGAAACCGAATCGAAGATCCAACAGCCTGGGCCAAGCGACAAAACTCACACCGTTCGCCAGCTCGCTCCCGGACGAATTGACGAAGCGATTCGTCCATGCTCACGAGCCATTGCGACCGTCAACGATGGAGCGCGCACGAGCCTGTAAGACGGTAAGAATGTTGAACAGCGAAACAAACTCCTGATATTCGTTTCGCTCATCGGGGGTCAACGTCCCCTCATTGCATTTATCGGCAAGCTGATCGATGCGCTGCTGTGTTTCGTGGTCGGCGCGGACATCGAGGATTTCCCTGGCGGCGTCCGCCGTCAACGCCCGCCCAATAGGCTCAACCATGCGTTCGATGAGGGTGCTAGCCATGTGCTGCATTGTACCGTGTGCGACGAGGCGCGGTAAAGATTGACTACGACGCGCGTGAGGCGCCGCGCACCTAATGATCTCACCCTGAGCACGGCCTTCTGGGGCGCCTATCTCCGTGACGACGCGGCCGCCAAGGCATGGCTCGATGGCGACGGGCCGTCGACGCTGCTGGAAAAAACGACCGCTGGCAGAAGAAGTGATATTGGCTTGCCGAACCCGCAGGGTTCACAGCCGTTAGCCCGGGGGTCGGTGCGAGCTCGACCCTCGGATCGTCTGCCGCCCCCCGGTTTAGCCGCGACGCGAAGGTCCCTCGCAGCGGAGCGCGCCCCACCCCAAAAAATCTCCAAAAAAACTGAGACTTCTCGCTGAAGCCGACAGCCGGTCGGCGAGCTAGCAGTGGGGATTTTTCTCCCCACGCAGCCGTGACTCCACCGCCAACGGCATCACATCAGTTACGACGACATTGGAAACGCCGAAAGCCAACTTAAAGTCATCTGCCTGAGCGACTTGCATTCACTACCTGTCGGGATCAGCGAGAAGTCTCAAAAAACTTGTTGAAAATGGGCCACGACCTCTGGGACAATAACCGAGCATAAATGTACGCCTGAACATGCCATCTCACCCCCTTTGGAGGTCCCATTCATGCCACGACCCCGAGTTCTCGACGACGTCAAACGCGGCCAAATCTCCGCCCTCGTGGCCGCCGGCTGCGGCTTGAGCGACGCCGCCCGCTTCGTCGGCTGCTCCGTCAGCACAGTGCGCCGCGAGGCCATCCGCAACGAGGACTTTCGCCGCCAGCTCCGCGGCGCCGAAGTCCAGATGCAGCTCGATCCGCTCCGGGCCATGCGCAACGCCGCCGCTACCCACTGGCGGGCCGCCGCCTGGCTTCTGGAGCGCACCAATCCGGAACGCTTCGCCCGCCGCCGCCCCGAGGTCTGCTCGCCCCGCGAATTGCACGATGCCCTCGACGCCGTCATCGAATCGGCCGTCGAGGAAATCGCCGACCCCGAGCTCCGCGACCGCGTCTGCCGCCGGCTGATGGCCGTCGCCTACCGCTCGTCGCGTGCGCTGAACAGCGTCGAGCGCTCGCGGCTCGACCCTCACGCCGGCCCCTTCGACCTCCCCACGACGGCCGACGAGCGCCGCCTCAACAAGTTCCTGACCGAGCTGGACCACAGCCGAGTTATGGCGTTCCAAAACCTCAAGCGTGAAAACCAAAACTCCCCGCGATGTGCCTGAGCACGACTACCCGCCGCCCCGAAATTTCCCGAGCCAATCGTCACTCGCCGCCCCGCAACGCCAGAGAGTTTTGGAGTAAAAAACCGGGGCCCCCGGATGAGATCCAAATCCAAAACCCCCCTCCCTGGAAGGGAGGGGCTAGGGGAGGGATTCCCGACCGCCGCCCAGTGAAAAAAGTTGGAACCACTTACGCCAAGGAGATTCCTTCCTTCCATCTTCTTTGCGATCTTCCTTCGCGCTCTTATGCCTTGGCGAGAGATCCGGTTGCCAGACGCCGCTCACCGCTACGGCTTCATAAACTTCGCATTCGCCGTCGTATCCGGCGGGCCGACGTCCTAGATGCGGTATTGCTTCGTGATCTTCGCCCCGCCCTTTTTGAGCGTCTTGTACGACAGGTCGTTACTCTCCAGCACCCAGGAGAACTCCGCTTCGGTGATGCCCCACGCCAGCGCGTCGGGCACCAGCCGGGCCACCAGGGCGATGCCCACGCCCCAACTCTGGTACTCCGGCAGCACGTTGGTGCTGATCAGCCGCAGCCGCTTGAGCGCTTTGCGGTTGCGCAAGCAGCTTGAAGAAGCCGAAGGGAAACAGCCGGCCGTCGATCTCCTTGATCCGCGGGTTGTAGTCCAGCAGGCCGAACATCGTGCCGATCGGCTTGCCGTCGACTTCGGCCACGGTGGTCAGCTCGGGGACGATCATCTGCTTCATCCCGGCGGCTTGCTTCTTCACCTCGCCCTGCGACATCGGCACGAAGCCCCAGGTCGAGACCAGCGACTTGTTGTAGATGTTCAGGAAGAATCGATCTCGTCGTCGAAATGCTTGACGTCCATCGGCCGGCACTTGAGCTGGAACCGCTCGAGCACGATGTGGCTCAGGGCGTACAGCCGCCGCGATACTTCTTCGAGCATGTCGATGTGGCCCCAAAAGGCGAACAGGTCCTGCGCCTTGCGGAAGCCATAGTCCTCGAACAGTCGCGGCGTAGTACGGCTTGTTGTAGGTCATCATGAACCACGGCGGGTCGTCGAAGCCCTCGATGAGCAGGCCCACTTCGTAGTTGAGCGAGGGATTCACCGGCCCGCGCATCGCCTCGATGCCGCGCTCGCGGAACCAGCCGCGGGCGGCGTCGAACAGCCCGCCGGCCACGTCCTCGTCGTCGATCGACTCGAAGAAGCCGAAGAAGCCGCGCTGTTCGTCGTACCAGCGGTTGTGGGCGTGGTTGACGATGGCCGCGATCCGGCCGGCCGGCTGGCCGTCCCGCAGGGCCAGAAAGTGCTGAATCTCGGCGTCGTCGTAGAACGGGTGATGCTTGAAGTTCGAGCAGTTCCTTCTGCACGATCCGCAGCGGCGGGATCCAGTTGGGATCGCCGCGGTACAGCTGCCAGGGAAGATTGAAGAACAGCTTCCGCTCCCGCCGCGTCGTGACGGGGATGACTTCCAAATGAGGCATGCGAGGGTCAACCGGCGCCGCCGGCCGCTGGCGTTTGAAGGGGCCAGTCACTGTAAACCCGCCCACAACCCGGGGTCAAGCGACCGCCCGATATCAAGGCGCCGGCGCGCGGCGCCATCGCCGTGCTGGGCCGCAACGGCGCGGGCAAGTCGACACTGCTCAAGACGCTGTTCGGCGAGGTGCCGCCGATGTCCGGCACGATCCGCCTCGACGGTACGCCGGTCGAGCGCGAGCCCGCCGAGCGGCGGGTGCGGCGGGGCATCGGCTACGTGCCGCAGGAGCATGCCATCTTCGCCAAGCTCACGGTGCGCGAGAATCTTTTGCTGGGTTGCGTGCGCCAGCCTGACCGTTCGGGCATGGACTACGTGCTCGATTTCTTCCCCAAGCTGGCGCAGCGTCTTGCCCAGACGGCCGGCACGCTGTCAGGCGGCGAGCGCAAGATGCTGGCGATCGGCCGCGCCGTGCTCGGCCGTCCGAAGCTCCTGATGCTCGACGAACCGACCGAGGGCGTCTGGGTGGGCGTGATCGAGGAGATCGCCGACCGGCTCAAGCAGCTCTCGCGTGAAATGGCGGTGATCCTGGTCGAGCAGCATATCGAGCTGGCGCTCGAGGTCGCGGGCTATGCCTACGTCATGGACCGCGGCCATATCGCGCTCGAAGGCGCCGCGGCCGCGGTCAAGGGCGACCCGCAGCTCATGCGCCACCTGGCGCCCTGAACGGCAACCTGAACGAGGAGGAGACGATGGCCGTACAAGTTCCAACCGAAGAGCAGTTGCGTCAGGTGGCGTCCGATGTCGGCCTGTCGCTCACCGACGCCGACGTGAAGTCCTTCATCGACCTGATGCGGCCGAGCGTGGCGGCCTACAACGTGGTCGACGCCATGCCCGACAACCTGCCGCGGGTGAAATATCCGCGCACGCCGGGCTACCGGCCGCCGGCCTCGGAGAACAAGCACAATGCCTGGTATGTGAAGACCAAGGTCGAGGGCGCCAGCCGCGGCAAGCTCAAGGGCAAGACGGTGGTGCTGAAGGACAACATCATGCTGGCCGGCGTGCCGATGATGAACGGCGCCGCCACCCTGGAGGGCTACGTGCCCGATATCGACGCCACCGTCGTCACCCGAATCCTCGATGCCGGCGGCACGATCGTGGGCAAGGCGCATTGCGAGAATTTCTGCCTGTCCGGCGGCAGCCACACCAACGCGACAGGGCCGGTGCACAATCCCTACAAGATGGGCTATTCGGCCGGCGGCTCCTCGTCGGGCAGCGCCGTTCTGGTGGCGCTGGGCGAGGTCGACATGGCGATGGGCGGCGACCAGGGCGGCTCGATCCGCATGCCGTCGTCCTTCTGCGGCACCTACGGGATGAAGGCGACGCACGGGCTGGTTCCCTACACCGGCATCATGCCGATCGAGATCTATGTCGATCACACCGGCCCGATCACCGCCAATGTCTCCGACAATGCCCTGCTGCTCGAGGTCCTGGCCGGCGCTGACGGCTACGATTCGCGCCAGATCAACGTCAAGACGCATCCCTATACCAAGGCGCTGCAGGGCGACATCAAGGGCATGAAGATAGGTCTTGTTACCGAGGGCTTCGCCCAGGCCAATGCCGAGGCCGACGTGAACGCCAAGGTCAAGGCCGCGGCCAAGAAGTTCGAGGCGCTGGGCGCCACGGTGGGCGAGGTCTCGATTCCCATGCACCTTGCCGCGCCGGCGCTGTGGATGCCGATCGGCACCGAAGGGCTTACCCAGACCATGATGTGGGGCGACGGCTATGGCGTCAGCCGGCCTGACCTCTATGTCACCAGCCTGATGGACTTCCACCGCAACTGGCGCCAGCGCGCCAATGAAATGTCGGAGACCACCAAGCTCTTCACCATGTTCGGCACCTATATCCGCCGCTACTACGGCAGCCGCTACTACGGCAAGGCGATGAACTCACGCGTCTGCTGACGGCGGCCTACGATGCCGCGCTGGACGAATACGACCTGTTGATGATGCCGACCACGCCCATCAAGGCGACCGAGCTGCCGCCGCCCGACGCCGCGCGCGAATTGTACGTGGAGCGCGCGCTGAACATGATCTCCAATACCGCGCCGTTCGACATCACCCATCATCCCGCCATGGCGGTGCCGTGTGGCATGGCGGAAGGACTGCCGGTGTCGCTGATGCTGGTCGGCAGGCATTTCGACGAGCCGACGATTTACAAGGCGGCGTTCGCGTTCGAGCAGGCCGGCGACTGGAAGAAGATGTGAAGTTAATCCAAATTCTTAAGATCGCCAGATAAGATCTTGACTTAAAAGAAACGGCGGGCCTCGGCCCGCCGTTCCTCTACCCCCGAAACTCGTCTCTCTGGCGGCTGTTGCCGCTCTCCTCCCTAAACTCAGGCTGCGCCTAAGCCGTAGGCTCTTTACCGGGAAGCCCGGGCCTTGCCAAGACCTTTTCTTTCCATAAATCGCCGGCTCCTAGAACATATTGTTGTGCCGCCGACTCGTTCGATGACAAACAAATGTCCGGATGCCTCTTGTGATCATCCGATAACCACGTATTTGATCACGAACAACACAGCAAGCGTTCCGACTGCCGGATGAATGTCGCGGTAGCGTCCGGCAACGAGCTTGATGCCGGCGTACGAAATGAAGCCGAAGGCGATGCCGTCGGCGATCGAGAAGGTGAAGGGCATGACGATCGCGGTGATCACCGCCGGCGCCGCCTCGGTGACGTCGTCCCATTCCACGTCGGTCAATCCGCGCGTCATGAGACAGGCGACATAGAGCAGCGCCGGCGCCGTCGCATAGGCCGGGATCGAGCCCGCCAGCGGCGAGACGAAAAGCGCGAGGATGAACAGCAGCCCGACGATGAAGGCGGTGAGCCCGGTGCGGCCGCCGACATTGATGCCCGAGGCGCTCTCGATATAGCTGGTCGTGGTCGAGGTGCCGACGGCGGCGCCGATCATGGCGGCCGCGCTGTCGGACATCAGGACGCGTTTCAGCCGCGGCACCGTGCCGTCGGGCCGCATGAAGCCGCCGCGATGGGCAAGCGCGATCAGCGTGCCGGTATTGTCGAACAGATCGACGAACAGGAAGGCGAAGACCACAGTCACCAGGCCGACGCCGAGCGCCCCCGCGAGATCCATCTGCAGCAGGACGGGGGCGATCGAGGGCGGCACGTCGAACACGCCTTCGAACTTCTGTTGCCCGGCCAGGATCGACACCACGGTGACGGCCAGGATACCGATGATCACCCCGCCCATGATCCGGCGGTATTCCAGGGCGACGATCAGGGCGAACCCCAGCGTCGCCGTCACCACCGGCCAGCTCGTGAGCTTGCCGTGCGTCACCAGCGTGGCCTGGTGCCCCGTGACGATACCGGCGTTCTTCAGCGCGATCAGCGCCAGGAACAGGCCGATGCCGGCGGCGATGGCCATCTTGAGCGACTTGGGGATGGCGTTGACGATCCATTCGCGGATCGGCAGCACGCTGATGATGAAGAAGATGATGCCGGAGATGAACACGCAGCCCAGTGCGACCTGCCACGTGTAGCCCATGCCGCCCACCACGCCGAAGGCGAAATAGGCGTTCAGGCCCATGCCGGGCGCCAGGGCGATCGGGTAGTTGGCCAGGAAGGCCATCAGGAAGCAGCCGATGGCGGCGGCCACGCAGGTCGCCACGAACACCGCGCCGAACGGCATCTTGGCGGCCTCCAGGATCGCCGGATTGACGAAAATGATGTAGGCCATCGTCAGGAAGGTCGTGATGCCGGCGACGACCTCCGTCCGCACGTTGGTTCCGTTCTCGCTGAGCTTGAAAAGCCGCTCGAGCATTCGTGTTCTCCCCCGGGTTGTCGCGTTGAGTGTGCGGGCATTGGCCTGTGCAAAACCAGTCGCGGAACCGCCGGAGCGGGGCGGTTTGCCTTTGGCAGCCCCGTTTCCTACAGTCCGCCGCCACTCCCGACGCCCGAGCGAGGACCGAACCAGAATGCGGATGAGCCAGTATTTTCTGCCGACCATGAAGGAGAATCCGGCAGAGGCGCAGATCGTGTCGCACCGGCTGATGCTGCGCGCCGGCCTCGTCCGCCAGACCAGCGCCGGCATCTATGCCTGGCTGCCGCTCGGCTTTCGCGTGCTGAAGAACATCGAGCGCATCGTGCGCGAGGAGCAGGACGCCTCGGGCGCCCAGGAAGTGCTGATGCCGACCATCCAGTCGGCCGACCTGTGGCGCGAGAGCGGCCGCTACGATGCCTACGGCCCCGAAATGCTGCGCATCAAGGACCGCCATGAGCGCGAGATGCTCTACGGGCCGACCAACGAGGAGATGATCACTGTGCTCTTCCGCGACGGCGTGAAGAGCTATCGCGACCTGCCCAGGAACCTCTACCACATCCAGTGGAAGTTCCGTGACGAGGTGCGACCGCGCTTCGGCGTCATGCGCGGGCGCGAGTTCCTGATGAAGGACAACTACTCCTTCGACATCGACAAGGCGGGCGCCACGCATTCCTACAACAAGATGTTCGTGGCCTATCTCCGCACCTTCGCGCGCATGGGGCTTGAAGGCCATCCCCATGCGCGCCGACACCGGCCCGATCGGCGGCGATCTGAGCCACGAATTCATCGTCCTGGCCGACACCGGCGAGAGCGCCGTGTTCTGCCACAAGGGGCTGGTCGACAAGGACATATTGGGCCGCAAGATCGACTATGACGGCGACCTGCAGCCGATCGTGAACGAGTGGACCTCGCTCTATGCGGCGACCGACGAGATGCACGACAACGCGGCGTTCGAGAACATCCCGGAAGCCGAGCGGCTTTCCGCCCGCGGCATCGAGGTCGGCCATATCTTCTACTTCGGCACCAAGTACTCCGATCCGATGAAGGCCGTCGTGACCGGCCCGGGCGGGGAGCAGATCACGGTCGAGATGGGGTCGTATGGAATCGGCGTGTCGCGCCTGGTGGGCGGCATCATCGAGGCGAGCCACGACGAGGCCGGCATCATCTGGCCCGAATCGGTGGCGCCGTTCGGGGTCGCCATCGTCGATCTGAAGCCCGACGATGGCGCCGTGGCCGGTGCCTGCCGCCAGCTCTACGACGCGCTTGGCGCCAAGGGCGTCGAGGTCCTCCACGACGACCGCGACCTGCGGCCCGGCGCCAAGTTCGCCGACATGGACCTGATCGGCATCCCCTGGCAGGTGATCGTGGGCCCCAAGGGCCTGGCCGCCGGCAAGGCCGAGCTCAAGAACCGCAGGACCGGCCAGCGCGAGGAAGTGCCGTTCGACCAAGTCGCCCAGCGATTCGGCTGAGCAGGGGATCGGCGCCAGCATGGCTTTCGCCGCCGTCGAGCGCCTGATCGCCTTCCGCTACCTGCGCGCCCGCCGGGAGGAAGGCTTCATCTCGATCATCGCCGGGTTCTCGCTCGTCGGCATTACGCTCGGTGTCGGCACGCTGATCGTCGTCATGGCGGTGATGAACGGCTTTCGCTTCGAGATGCTGCGCCAGATGTCGAGCATCAGCGGCCAGCTCGGCGTGCAGGCCGGGCAGGGCGGGCTCGACGCCACGCCCGAGCTGCTGGCGCGCATAAAGGCGGTGCCTGGCGTGACGTCCGCCACGCCAGCCGTCGAGGGCCAGGTCATGGCCGTGGCGGGCGATCACGTCCGCGGCGTGGTGCTGCGCGGCATGCGGCCGGAGGACTTCCGCGCGCGGACGCCGCTTGCCGCGTCGATCGACGGAGCGCCGGGGCTGCGCGACCGCTATCGGGCCCAATGCCGCGCCGATGACGACAAGCCCATCGATTGGGGCACGTTGAAAGGGTTCGGCGACGATTTCTCGGTCGTGATCGGCCGGCGGCTGGCGGATCTCATGGGCGTCAAAGTGGGCGACAGCCTGCAGCTCGTCTCGCCGGTCTCCGTTGCCACGCCGCTTGGCATCATGCCGCGCTCGGCGGCGGCGCGCGTGGTCGCGATCTTCTGTGCCGGCATGTACGACTACGATGCCAACTTCGTCTATGCCCCGCTCGTCGACGCGCAGCGCCTGCTCGACTTCGGCGGAAAGGTCAGCGGCGTCGAGGTCTTCCTGGCCGACAATGCCCCGGTCGATGCCACGCGCCGGCTGGTATCGCAGGTCGTCGGCATGCAGGCCTGGGTGTTCGACTGGCTGCAGGCGAATTTCGGCTTCTTCTCGGCGATCCAGGCGCAGACCAACGTCATGTTCCTGGTCCTCACCATGATCGTGCTGGTCGCCGCCTTCAACATCGTCTCCAGCCTCGTCATGCTGGTCCGCACCAAGACCGCCGACATCGCCATCCTGCGC
>CAWJDB010000004.1:0-310340 GCA_963841515.1 Pirellulales bacterium
GACGCCATAAGTCCCGCTTCCTTGAGCAGGATTATGCAAACACTAGTTCTACAGCAAGGGTTTTAGTTTGATTCGTTTGTGTTTACGTTTCCAGGACTTATGGTGAGACTGGCGAGCAACTTTGTTGCGATGAAGATGGTATTCGGTGAGTCGCATTGCATCGGCTTCGGTCATCGTGGGCCGGCTCATCGTGGCCTTCATCAGCTCCAGGGCCAGCGGCAACGTCAGCTCGGGCATCTCTTCCTGGAGCTCGTGTTTGGTCGTGGTCATGAACAAGTGAGCCAGGGCCACCATGGTCATGTGATGGTGCCAACTGGTCCAGGCACGAGCTTCGTAGTCCGACATGCCAAAGTCGCCTTTGCCGTCTTCAAAGAACTCTTCCACCCGCCAGCGGGTTCCCGTGACCAAAGCCAGTGTTTCCAGAGGCGTGCTCTCGTCGGCGTCGGAGACGTAATACTTCACTTCCGGTTTCTCGGCCAGACTGCGGCGAATCACGAGCCACACGGGCGGACCCGGTTTCTTGTGTCGCATCGCCCAGACGCGCACGCGCGCGAACTCGAAGGCCAAGGGGCCTTTGGCTCCGTTGCGCAACTGGAGAACTTGCCACGCGTCGGGCGGCAACGATTCGGCAACCTCCTTCACGCTGCGGACGCTGTCCCGGCGCGGGTTCTTCGGCGGCCGGCCGTTGCCGCACCACGAGCGCATCTGCGTACTCGGATCCTCGGTCCACACGCTGGTGTTGACGGGAACTTCGACGACATATCGTTGGCCATCTCCTTCGAGCGCGTCCAGGAAGTTGCCGTCGCGGCCGTACAGTTCGTCGGCCGTAATCCAGTCGAACGCGACGTGCCCCGCTGCGGCGTGCGGCGGATTTGCTCGGTCGCCATCTCGGGCTTGGTTTGAAACTTCACCTCCTCCGGGACGCGCGTCTTTCGGCGACGCTCTCGATCTCCGACCCACGTTTTCGGCAGGTAGAGCCCGTGATCCAACAGCGCCGTTCCGGCCGGCGCCACGCCGATCAGATAGACGCCGACTTGACAGTTTTCTTTCTTGCCCAGCCGACCGCACCATTGTCGCGCCACGCCGCAACTTTCCGGTCCGCTCTTGACGAACGCCGATTCATCCACCACGCCGACTGTGCCCACGCCCAGGCCGAAGTGCTTGGCACGAGTTCTTCGGCGAACACGTCCTGGATTTTCCCCTGCACGCTGCAAGCCTGCCACGGCGAGAGGGTCAAGAATTCTGGTTCATCCGACTAAAGCGTACTTGGATTCATGGATGGCATAGATTTTGAGTTTGAGGAATTCTGGGTCGCGGAAGCCGTAGGCTTGGCGTTTCATGGTTTTGATTTTGTTGTTGGTCCCTTCGAGGGGGCCGGTGGAGATCGAGTAGTCATACCAGGCCAGGATGCCCCAGGCGTGGAGCGAAGCGTGTGAGCGAACTTGTGGAGCATGCGAACGCCGCTGGTCTCGGCCTGGGCGATCCAGTCCAGCAGGAAGAGACGGGCCTCCGTGGATCCTCTTGTTCCCAAACTTCCGCGAGTTGCTCCTTGAGATAGTAGGCGGTCGCCAAGGGCTGATTGAGCCGCAGGGCCTCTTCCAGACGGGCCGGTTCATTTCGTTGGAGGTCGAGATTCTCCGGTCGTTTCAACAGCAGCCAACGCGTTCCCTTGAGGACTTCCTTGTGGAGCCCGTCGGTGGCTTCGCGGTAGAGGTCCCGGCGCAGGTCCGAGAGTTTGTCGTTAAAGAGCTTCATCACATGAAACCGGTCGAACACCAGCGCGGCCTGGGGCAAGTGGGTCGTGACGGCGTCGATGTAAGCCGGCGACATGTCGGTGGCCACGGCCTCGACCCGGGCCCCCGAACAGCGCAGCCGCTTCCAAAACGCCGCCAGCGCGTCGCCCCCCTTGCCGTCGCCGACGTGAACCACGGCCCCGCTCTCCAGGTCCAGAACTACCGTCACGTAACGATGTCCCGTGCCAACGGAGATTTCATCGATGGCGATCTGCCGCAAGTGCTTAAGCTTCGGCTTGCCGAATCGCCGCTGCAAATCCTCCTTCTGAATCTCCTTGATCACGTCCCAACTGACTCCCAGGTGCGCCGCGGCGTCCTTGATCGTCATCAGTCGCGACAGTTCCAAGGCATAGCGGGCAAACGACTTGGTGTACGTTCGCCGCGGCTTGGCGAAGCCCACCGGGACTTGCCGTACGGCTTGACAGATTTGGCACTCGACGCGGGGAATCGGCAGCACGAGCGTCACCCCCTTGCGACCGATGGGCAGGCCGCGAAACCGTCGCTCGACATGGCCGCGCAACGTCACTTCCGCCGAACCGCAGGCCGCACACCGGCACGTCTCCCGTGGTTGCGTCAACCGAAACACCACTCCGCCTCCAACGTATTCCGTCCGCTCGTACCGATAGCCGCGAATCCCAAACCCGTGGTACAACAAACTCGTGGACATGCTGTCTCCCTCCGTCTGAAGCCGTTTTCACAACTCCAGACAGGAACAGCATGTCCGCACTTTTTCAAGCCGGCGCACGCATCAGTCGGATGAACCAGAATTCTTGCAAAGCAACCACCTCGTTCTGCGAGGGCGGACTACTGTCGCGTGCCGTCGAGAACCTGAGCGCGATGCGTTCCACGTTCTTTCGGCCTTCCCCAAGAATCAGCCCCTGCAGATAAACCAGCGAATGAGCCTTCGCTTCCCTGCGCCCGAAACAACACTCGAATCGCCGATGAAAACACGTTACTTTCCTTGGCATGTGCACACCCTGTTCGTTGCCATGGAGAGGTCCTCCTGACTTCAACTCCGAAACAACGAACCGGCCAGTTCTTACGACGACCATGGATCACCACAGATATACGTCCAAATCACAGAAAAACTCAACAGCGAAAACCCTTGCTGTAGAACTAATAAGCGTGACGCCGGCGCAAGCGGCTGTACAGACCCCTCTGGTCCCCTCTCCTTGATGGAGAGGGCTAGGGAGAGGTGAAGCGGATGGGTGTACGTTCCGTCGCGTCGCCCTTCATCTACTCCAGTCCCTTCCCTACTGCGAAGCAGTTAGAGCCATTAGCCCCGGGTCGCCGTCCACGCGCGCACCCGGGGTCAACGAACGCCCAATTTCCTTTTCCTCTCCGATCCCTTCCCCTCGACGGGGAAGGCCAGGAAGGGGTGATCGTGCCGCGCCTTCATTTTCTTCAATTGCGTCCGTACGCCAGGATTCTCGCTCCTGACGCGGACTCGTTCAAAGGGGGCACGTCATGCGACAGCCCAGATTTACGACAAGCGGCGGCGAACTACGGAGGTATCGGCGAGTCAAGAGGTGCCGATTTGAGGTCCGAGCTGAACATCTCGCTCCGGAAACGCAAACAGCCGCTCTTTTCGAGTGGCAGTTCAAGCGACATAACGTCCTTTATGTATCACAATATCGGCGGTCGGGCAATCAGGGACTGAACTACTACCGGCTGGAAGCCGGTAGGTTCGAGGATTCGTGAGCTTCGGACTGGAAGTCCTTCGCTCACGAAGGAGTGACCTGAAAATTGTCGTCGCCGTCGCTTGGTTCGGTTCCTTCTTGGCCGCGGATGTACTCCGCGATCGCCTCGTCGGTCACGTTGCCGCTCGACGCGACGAAGTAGCCCCGCGCCCAGAAGTGGCGGCCCCAATACTGTTTTTGCACATGCTTGAACTCCATCATCAACTTGCGAGACGTTTTGCCCTTGATGTACTGCATGATCTTGCTCGGCGACAAAGTCGGCGGGCACGACAGCAGCACGTGCACGTGGTCGGCGGACACCGCCCCCTGCAAAATCTCGATCTCGTTCGTACGGCACACCTCGCGGACGAGTTCCCGGACCCTTTCGCCGACCGCCCCCGTCAGCACCTTTTTCCGGTACTTCGTCACCCACACGAAATGGTACTTGATGTCAAACCGGCGATGCGCCCCAGTGCGGTAGTTCTCCATCCCGCCAATATATGAACCTTAAGGATTCGCCTGAAGGCGAGGGTTTTAGACCCATCGTTGAGACAATAAGTCCAGAAAATGACCGGGACGGGACCGCTCTCCGGTAATCGCCCATGACTGTGTGGCGGTATCCGGGCCTGGCGTTGCCCAGGTGTTCCGAGTCGAGTGGACTCGTTTGCGGGCGTTAGAACGCAAATGCGGAGGCCGGTTTTCGAGCGGGCTCGCTCGCAGGGACATTTTCCGCGTAGTCACGCCTAAAGCAAAGCTTCAGGGGGCTGGAATCAGTGAGCCCTGCTACTTGGAAAAATGCCGCGTAGTTCGGTTGAAGACAAGCTTGAGAGCAGAGTGTCTAAAACGGTCGTTTCTCGGAAATTCCAAAAACGGGCATACCGTGATCTTGTGGCGCCGGCGAGCAGCTGGCACACCCGCGATCACCTTCGAGAGACGGTCGACGCTACGGTTGAGGCTGGTCTTTAGGCTTTTCCAGCCGGACAAGCAGCCGCTGCTGAGTTTGTCCGTCGGCGAAGTGCACCAGGGCGGTGGTCTCGTTGGTGGTTAAGTTGGCGGTGTCGGTTTCCAATATGGGTGCGTCGCCGCTAATGTGCGCCTAGCCAATCCGGCGACCGTCAAAAAGCGGGCCAGTCCGGAATTCTTGGCGGGGTTTGGCGCCGAACGGGGCATTTGCAAAGGGGGAGCGTCAGTCCCAAAGTCGACGGTCTGCAACTTGAAGCCATTGCCAACAGAAAGCAGTCGGCTATGTCACGCCCTGGCCGGAATTCGTCCGGAAAAAGCACCGCCCGCCGCCGCACCTTTGCCGGCGGCCAGACGGTGCGCGAGCGTTGCGGCTTGAGAGACTTGAAGATCGAAGGGTGCTGGCGGTTTTGACCGTCAACTCTCTCGTCGATACGGTGGACGCCGCGGACGGCGTCATGTCGCTCCGCGAGGCGATCGTGGCCGCCAATCAGGCCGGCGGCGCCGATGCGATCGACTTCGACGCCGCGCTCTTCGCCAACGGCCCGGCCACCATCTTCCTCGCCCAGGGCGAACTCAAGGTCACTGACGACCTCGCCATCAACGGCCCGGACGCCAACCTCCTGACGGTCGACGCGGGCGGCGTCGATCCCACGCCGCATGTGAAACAAAGCGACGGCAACCGTGTGTTCAACATCGACGACGGCACGAGCGCGCTGCGCGCCGTCTCCATCACGGGCGTCACGTTGACCGGCGCCGACGTGAGCGAATACGGCGGCGCCATCTTTTGCAAGGAAAACCTCACCATCACGGCCAGCACGCTCACCGATAACGACGCCGCGGCCGCCGGCGGCGCAATCTACAGCGAGGGTACGCTTTTCGTCAGCAACAGCACGATTTCCGGCAACACGTCATTCTCCTACTCCGGCGGCGGCGGGATCACGACTCGCGGTAACACGACTATCCTGCAAAGCACCATCAGCGGGAACTCGGCCGGCGACAGCGGCGGCGGCGTCTGGCATAGCGGCGGCACGCTCACCCTGACCGACTGCGCCATCACCGGCAATTCCACTCAGATTAGGACAGTTTTCACCTCCGAGGGCGGCGGCGTCTGGAGCGATACGAACACGATCATTTCCCGCTGCACGATCACCGGCAACTCGGCCGGAATCTACCACAATTTTTACGACAACGGAGGCGGGTTCGGCGGAGGCGTCTTTGCGTCCGGACCGCTCACGATCACCGAGAGTTCTATCGGCGGCAATACCGCGGTGCTTGGCTACCGCTTGGGCGGCTACTCGGGCATCACCGAGCCATTTGGCGGAGTTGGCGGCGGCATCTACCATAGGTCCGGCGCCGCAACTATCGCCCGCAGCAACGTGTCGAACAACTCGGCCGGATGGCAAGGCGGCGGAGTCGTAAACTACGTCGGAACGCTCGCCATCACCGACAGCACGATTAGCGGAAACTCCTCCGCTTTAAATGGCGGCGGCGTCTACAGCACCAACGGCAACGCCTCGCGTTCGACCACCAGCCTGACGATCAACAACAGCACGATCAGCGGAAATACGGCTCGCGATATCGGCGGCGGAATCATCACCCGAGGCAGCAGCCTTACGATCAACAGCAGCACCATCAGCGGAAATTCTGCCGGTCGAGGCGGCGGCGTTGATAGCGACAACATCACGGCGCGGGTCAGCTACAGCACAATCGCCGGCAACTCGGCCACCAACGACGGCGGCGGTATGTGGTCGGTGGGCAACTTGACGATGCGGCTCACGATCGCCGCGGGTAACGCCCGCGGAACCGCCGCCGAGAAAAATGACCTCACTGGCAACGTAACCGCGTCGTTCAGCCTGTTCGGAGTCAATACCGGCGCGACGATCATCAACAGTGGCGGGATTCCCACGAATCTCATCGGCACGGCAGCAGCGCCGATCGATCCGCTGCTCGATCCGCTGGCCGACAATGGCGGGCCGACAAAGACGCGCGCCCCGCTGCCCGGCAGCCCTGTCATCGACGCCGGGGATCCGAACGCGCAGGTCGGACTCGGCCTCGTGACGCCGTTTGACCAGCGCGGCGCTCCCTACGCCCGCATTTTCGATGGCGACGGCGCCAGCGGTTCGCGCATCGACATCGGCGCCGTCGAAAGTCAAACGCTTGCTCCGTCGGCCGATTTCAACGACGACTTGTTCGTCGACGGCGGCGACTTTCTCGCCTGGCAACGGGGTTTTGGGACCCTGGCGCCCAACGCGGGTCACGCCGCCGGCGACGCCGACTACGATCGTGACGTCGATGCGAACGACCTGACCGAATGGATGGCGGCGTTTGGACCCGTCGGCGGGGGCGTCAGCGCTCTGGTCAGTAACGCCAGCGCCGCATCACCGAGCCGATCCCGCGATGACGCCGGCCGCAGTACAGCGGCTGCCGTCGGCGCCCTGCCTCCCGCCACGATTGACGCCGCCATGTCAGTGCAAGAAATGCTTGCCGCGCCTGCCACCCGTCGCCCTTTCCGAGCCCGCTTGCGACGCGCCACTTAAGCTTCTGAACCGGCGACGCGGGATGCCATTCCTTCGATCCGCGTCAGGGCCGGCATTGCCCAAGGCGCGATGCCGCCGACGTCCTCTCTGGCGCGCGCGGCGGCCGCACGGGGACTTTGCGCAGCTCCGCCCGCCCGATAGTTCCTTTGGAGGGGCCCGTGCGGCGTGGGGATGCTCAACGCGAACCCGCCCAGGGGTGATTCTTGTCGCCACCTATCAGGAGCAAAATGACACGACTGGAAAATACTTGCTATCATGTAGCTCATGTCCGAAGTGACCCAACTATTAGACGGGATCAAGTGCGGGGATCCGAAAGCGAGCGCGGAGCTCCTGCCGCTGGTGTACGACGAATTGCGTCGACTTGCGGCGGAGAAAATGACGCGGGAGCGCCCAGGACACACGCTACAAGCCACGGCCCTCGTCCACGAGGCGTATCTTCGGCTCGTCGACGGCAGCAACGGAAAAAACTGGGATAGTCGTTGGCATTTCTTCGCCGCGGCGGCCGAAGCGATGCGTCGCATCGTCATCAATCGAGCCCGGGATAAAAAGCGGCTCAAACGAGGCGGCAATCTGCGTCGGGTCGATTTCGACGACGTCGAAATCGCCCTCGACGCCAATGACGGCGATCTGGTCGCCCTGGACGATGCTCTCGCGGAATTGGAGGGCGAGGACGCGGTGGCGGCGCAGGTCGTCAAGCTGCGGTTTTTTGCCGGGCTGAAGCATCGCGAGGTCGCGGCGGCGCTGGGGATCTCGCTGCGATCAGCCGAGCGGCAGTGGGCATTCGCCCAGGCGTGGCTCTACGAACGGTTGCATCGCGACAGGGATTCTTCCGGCCGGTGAAGCTCAGGATTTCGCGGCATTTTTCTTGGCGGGTTTTGACCGCGAACGGGGCATTTGTCTTTGGACCCGAGATTGACCAATGCCAACGAAAGACGCAAAAGAGATATTTCTAGGCGCCCTAGATTGTGCGTCTCCCGAGGATCTCGCGGCTTATCTGGAAAAAGCCTGCGCCGAGGACGCGGCGCTGCGAGCGCGCGTCGAGGAGCTGCTGCGCGCTCGTAAAGACGCAGGGAGCTTCCTGGGCGGCGGCGCGCCCACGACGGACGTGCACCTATCGCCCGACGAATCGCCCGGCGACGTCATTGGCCCCTACAAGCTGCTCGAGCAAATCGGCGAGGGCGGCTTCGGCGTGGTGTACATGGCCGAGCAGGAGCACCCGGTGCGCCGCCGGGTGGCCCTCAAGATCATCAAGCAGGGGATGGACACCAAGCAGGTGATGGCGCGGTTCGACGCCGAGCGGCAGGCGCTGGCGCTCATGGATCATCCGAACATCGCCAAGGTGCTCGACGCCGGGGCTAGCGACTCTGGTCGGCCGTACTTTGTCATGGAGCTCGTCAAAGGCCTGCCTATCACCCACTACTGCGACCGGGCCCAACTTACCATCCTGCAGCGGCTGGAGTTGATGGTCGATGTGTGCCAGGCCGTCCAGCACGCCCATCAGAAGGGGGTTATTCATCGGGACATCAAGCCGTCGAACGTGCTGGTGGCGGAATACGACGGCGAGCCGGTCGCGCGGATCATCGATTTCGGCGTTGCTAAGGCGATTGGTCAGCAGTTGACGGAGCAAACGCTGTTCACCCACTTCGGGCAAATCGTCGGGACGTTCGAATACATGAGTCCCGAGCAGGCCCGGTTCAATCAGCTCGACGTCGATACCCGGAGCGACATCTACTCCTTGGGCGTGCTCTTGTACGAGCTGCTGGCCGGCTCGACGCCGCTGGAAAAGGAGCGGCTGAAGTCGGCGGCTTTTGACGAAATCCTCCGCATTATCGGCGAGGAGGAGCCCCAGCGGCCCAGCCTGCGGCTGGGTTCAAGTCAGGGGCTGCCTTCGATCGCCGCCAACCGACACATCGAGCCGGCTCGCCTGAGCCGGCTCGTGAGCGGCGAGCTCGATTGGATCGTCATGCGGTGCTTGGAGAAAGATCGCAACCGCCGTTATGAGACCCCGTTGGGACTGGCCCAGGATATTGAGCGATATCTGGCCCATGAGGAGGTGGAAGCATGCCCGCCCTCGACGGCGTACCGAGTCCGAAAGTTCGTCAGGCGGAACAAGCTGCTGGTGATCTCCACGTCGGCCGTCGTTGCGGCTTTGTTGGCCGGCGTGATTGGCACCACGATTGGACTCATCGGCCAATCGCGGCAGCGGGCGGTTGCGGAAAAAGAGCGGGCCGACGCCGTCAATTCCAAAGACCAATTGGAGGCGGTCAACAAGTTCCTTACCGAGGATGTGCTGGGCGCCGCCGATCCCGTGCGGCTGCCCGATAAGGCCGTCCGCGACACGTTCATCAAGGCGGTCATTAATCCGGCGGCGGCCACGGTGGCCGAGCGGTTCAAGGACAAGCCGCTGGTGGAGGCTGCAGTGCTTCACGCCGTGTCGGCCGCGTACGAAACCGTGGGGCGCTCCGACCTGGCGTTGCCGCACGCCCAGCGCGAACTGGAAATCCGCAGCCGGATTCTCGGCAAAAATCATCCCGCCACGCTCGAGAGCTCCGAATGGGTTGGGCATTTGCTGCGCACAGTGGGTCAATTGGAGAAGGCCGAGCCGCGGCTACGCGAGGTCCTTTCAACCCGGCGGCAACTCCTTGGCGACGACGCCGAGGAAACCATTTCGGCCATGCTGAGCGTCGCGGCGACGCTGCAAGATCGCGGCAAGTTGGCCGACGCCGAGAAGCTGACGCGCGAAGCAGTGAACCATAGTCGCATGTCACTGGATAAAGACTCCGCGACGACGATCGCGGCGCTCAACAATCTTGCGTTGCTTCTTCAGGTCGAGGGCAAGCTCACGGAAGCCGAACCGCTGATGAGAGACGCCTTGGAACGCAGCAGGCGCGTTTTGGGACCAAACCACCGGAGCACGCTGCGCACGATCAACAACATGGGCACGGTCTTACGCCAAGCGGGTAAATTCGCCGAGGCGGAGCCGTATTGGAAAGAAGCCCTGGAAAAGAGTCGCACGATCCTCGGAGAGGACCATCCGATAACCATCGACGCGATCAGCACCATGGCCGAGCTCTACCTGGAACAGGGCAAGCTCGACGAGGCCGAGCCGCTGTGCGTCAAGATGCTCGAACTCAACAAGCGCGTGCGGGGCGAAGATCATCCAGACACGATTATCGCAGAGTACAATTGGGGCAACTTCCTGCGCCGACGCGGCAGATTCGACGAGGCCGAGCCGGTCTCGCGCGACGCCCTCGACCGTGCTCGTCGAGTGCTAGGCGACGACCATCCCACGACGATCGCGACGATTGCCGGTCTAGGGCAATTGCTTCTGGAAAAAGGCGAGCTCGACGGGGCCGAGCCGCTGTTGCGGGAAGCGTACGAGCGCGCCCCTCGCGTTTTGCCAGAGACCAACTTGCAGGTGGCCACGACGATTCAGAATCTGGCCGGTTTGCTCATAGCCCAGGGCAAGCTGGCAGAGGCGGAACCGCTGAGCGTCGAGGCGCTCGAAGCGCCGCCGCGAGCAGCTCGGAAAAGATCACCTCGATACGATCCAATCGACGCTCAACACGGCCTTGCTTTATCAAACGGAGGGCAAGTTTGGGGATGCCGAGCCGCTGTTTCGGGAAGCTCTCGAGCGCAGCCGCAAGATGTTGGGCAACGACGCCGACACGACGCTCGCGTCGATCAACAACATGGGCTACTTTCTGCAAACTGTGGGCAAGCTTGACGAAGCGGAGCCGTACGTCAGGGAGGCCATGGAGAGCTGCCTCCGCGTCTACGGGAAGGACTATCCCGCCTCGTTGCGCACAACCCTGAATATGGGCGTGTTAAAGCAGGCTCAGGGCAAACTAACCGAGGCGGAGCCCTTTTATCTGGAGGCCTTGGAAGGCAGCCGCAAGCTCCTGGGAGACGATCATCCCAACACGATCGAAGCTATCAATTCGCTGGCGTATTTGTACTCAGACGAGGAAAAGTTCGACAAGTCCGAGGAGCTCTGCCGCGAAGTGCTCCAGCGCCGAGAACACGTGTTGGGACCAAATCATCCCGACACGCTGGTCTCGTTATCCAACCTGGGACTCGTCCTGCGGAAAAAGGGCGACCTTGCGGAGGCGGAAACATACTCGACGAAAGCGCTCACTCTTTCACGCGAATTGAGAGGCGACAAGCACCCGGATACGCTCCAAGCCCTCAACCACATGGGCACGTTGAAGACGGCCCAGGGCAAATATGAGGATGCGGAGCGCTACCTCCGCGAAGCGCTGGACGCCCTCAACAGCGATCCTGGCGACCATCTGGCAGCGATGCACGGATTTGTTCTTATCAACTTGGCCAGCCTGATGCAGTCGCAAAAAAAATATGACGCGGCCGAGCCGTTTTACCGCGACGCCCTCGACCATCGAAAAAACGCTTTCGGCCCGAACCATCCCGACACGTTGAGTGCGGCCGACAATTTCGGCGGCATGTACATGGAATGGGGTAAGCCCGAGAAAGCCGAACCCCTGTTCCGCACGGCGCTCGCTGGTTACGAGCAGTCAGTCGGCAAGGACGACCTCCATGTCGGCATCGAACGACACAACCTTGGCTATGCGCTCACCAAGCTCAAGCGTTACTCGGACGCCGAAAGCGAGTTGTTGGCGGCAGATCGCATTTACAGCATTTCCCAAGGCGTCCCGGCGGCGCGCCAGGAGCGGCTGTGCCTGAGACTCGCTGAGTTGTACGAAGATTGGGACAAAGCCGAGCCCGGCAAGGGTTACGGGGGCAAAGCCGAGCCGTGGCGAGCCAAGCTGCCGAAATCTGCCGCAGCGCCCGACGGGGCGCCGGCCGCTCCCCCGGCGGCGGCCTCCAAGCCCGCGGCCGTCGCCCCGGCTGGAGCTGCACCAAGGCGTCGGCGTCGACCCGACCGGCCCCAAACCCGTCACTATCTCAAGCCAAGACGCCGCCGGCGTCCGCCGGCCCGACCTCGGTGCGTGCCCCGCCCGCGCCCGTTCGACCGGCCGGAAAATAGGGTCCGACTGCCGATGCAAAGCCGGTTGGAATCGCGTCGGGGCCTGTGGGGAGGTCGGCGGTCAAAAATTATTGGCGGGTTTGCCTGGCCAACGGGGCATTTTTACTTGGACGGCGATGGCTGGTTCAGTGAAAATGCCATCCTGAGGTCGAAACTTCTCTTAACCACTCATCGAACGGAGCCCGTTGATGAAACGGCCACTCGGCGGTGGGCAATTTTGTGCGTGGTCATTCTTGAAATGGCCACATCAGTCCACATGTGAAATGTCGATTACAAGGACAACTCTCGTGAAAATCTTCAAACTGCTTCTCGGCGTGCTGGGCACGTTTCTTCTGGCCGCGCGGGCCGATGCCGGCGTCCTCTATGCTTCCAGGGCGAGCGGGCTCAGCGGCGAGTTGTACATCCTTAATCAAGCCACAGGCGCCGTTGTTCAGGACATCGGTCCCCTCAACGATGCTTCGGCTCTCAACTATGGCATGACGGGACTCGCGGTTCACCCAATCACGGGAGTCCTCTACGGCTCGACGCACAACAACGTAAATGCCAATCCGGCTACGCTGGCCCGACTTGTCACCATTAACCCGAGCACCGCCCAAGTCACCGTCGTGGGGCCGTACAACCTCCCAGTCGTCCCAGGTAATTTTCCCAGAGCCCCCACCTTGAGCGATATTGCCTTCGACTCGGCAGGCAACTTGTACGGCGTCGGCTCGATCGGAGCCAATCTCTATTCGGTAAACATTAGCTCCGGCCAGGCCACGCCAATCGGCAGCGCCGGATTTGATTTTACCGAGGGCGGCGGATTAGCGGTGAGCACGGCGGGCGTTTTCTACGGCACTCCACAAGCCGACAAATTTGGCACTTACAACTCAACCCTGGGTACGTTCACAAATATTACCAACCCGGTCAAACCGGCCGGCGGCCCCTACTCTGATCTGGATTTTGACGGCGGCACGCTGTACGGCCTCAACAAGGGGCAATCCAGCATACACATCGTGACGATCGCTCCGTCGACCGGCGCGGTCACTGACATCGGCGCCGTCCCGATCATCGGGGTTGATGCCATCGCATTTAAGCCGACGGCCGCGGCCGACTTCAATGAGGACGGACAGGTCAACGGCGACGACCTGCAGGCCTGGTCCGGAAACTTTGGCCTCGCGACTGGCGCAACCAAGAGCGATGGCGATGCCAACGGCGACTTCGCCGTCGACGGCGCCGACTTTCTCCTGTGGCAAGCTCAATTCACGGGCGACGTCGCCGCGTCGCCAGCCGCGAGCGGCGTTCCCGAGCCGGCGACGTCGACGCTCGCGATCGCGAGTCTTGCCGTCCTGGCCAGCTACCGGCGCCGTCGCAGAGCTGGCGTCCTAAGCGTCGCGAGGGCTTCTTAGCATCTTGCGCGGAGGCCGGACGCCTCGCGGTGCTCGTCAGCGCGGATCCGTCGACGATCGGGAATTCTTGAGCGGCGTCTCGGAGGTGGCGCCCCGAAACTGATCGATCGTCGGCGTCGGAGGAATCGGCTTGGCCGCTTCGGGGGCTTTGCTGCTGCAGCCGCTCGACGCAATCAGCACGACGGCCCCCGCCAACAACGCCTTCGTCGCGTTAGTCATTTCGCGTCCACCCTTCCGCGCTAGTTGGTTGAACGATCGCCGGCGACGATGTCGTCCGCCTGGATCGTCCCCAGCGCACGCCAGACGTCCTTATCGACGCTGTGCGAGAAGAACCGCACGCTGCCGTCGGTCAGACAAAAGCCCGTCACCCCGGGGTGCTCCGAAGAATATCCGTACCAATGCGCCTCGTCCAGGAGGCCGGAATTGGGGCTTACTTTCAAACCAGGGTACAGCGGCAGCGAGCCGCAGCCCATCCAGGAATACGCCAGGTCGAGGACGCCGCCGTCTATTTCGCCCACAGCCTCGCCGATGAGCAACGTCGCCGACAGGCCGTCGCTGATGTCCGCAAGCTTCACCTGGGTGCGATTGGCCAGGGGACCGCGCAACCGGTCCATTTCTTCAACGTCCAGGATGCCATAGATGCCCGCATTGCCCAGATAATTGCTTCTGCCGAGCGACTCTGAAATCGCGAGCATCGGCCAAAAGAATTCGATAATTAAAGGGCTGCTGCCGGAATATGAATTGATCAGCGCCCCGATGCCCGTGCGCGGAGTTTCCTGCGGCGCCGAGGGGCACACCATGACGGCCAGAGGATGGTTAGCCGCCTGCCAGGTCGAGTCGTTGATGCCCCAGAATTGCCGGCGGGGTCGCCGAGCAGACGCCATGTCGACGTCGATGAGGGCCGCCTCTGGCCCTAACTCCAGGTAGGGAAGCAAATAGGCCGCGAAGCCGATCAGTTGGTCGTCCAAGTCGACCAACTGCGGCCCCACAGCCACGTTTTTTGCCGGTCGCGGTCCCAGGTACCCGGGCGGCAGCACCGTGTTCGCTGATTCGAAGTTGAGCGTGGCCGTACAAAGCTGCCTCAGGTTGTTCTGACATTGGGAGCGGCGCGCGGCTTCGCGGGCGGCCTGCACGGCTGGCAGCAACATCGCGATCAAAATGCCCATGATCGCGATCACCACCAGCAGCTCAACGAGCGTAAAACCGTGTAGGGGCCTGGAGAGGCGGTTACGCTTCCCCATAGCAAGTTTTTTCCCTTGGCCCCGTACACGGAGACTGCTGTTATGTCCGCGACGTTTCAATCGTTTGTGGGAGTCGACCTGCACAAGTGCACGGTGACGCTGACCGCGGTCGACGCGGGCGGCGAGATCAAGCGGCTGAAGATCAGCACCAAGAGCACGGGCAAGATCGAAGCGTGGCTGCGCGGCTTGCCCGGCCCGGTCTGGCTGGCCGTCGAGGCCTGCCCGTTCGTCGAATGGTTCATCGACCGCTTTCGAGAGTGCGTCGCGCGCATCGACATCGCCGACGCCACGGAGTTGGCCAACCGTCGCGGCAAGCGGCGGAAGACCGACTTCAACGATTCGCTCGACATGGCCGTGCGGCTGTCGCGCGGCGAGTGTCCGTTGGGCTTCATCGCCGACGAAGAACTGATGCAGCTGCGGAAGCTCGGCCGGCACTGGCGGCACTTGAGTCGCCTGCTCTCCCGCACCAAGCATTCGATGAAGAGCCTGCTCAACGCGGCCAATATCCGCGGCCCCAAGTTCGACGGCGCCGCGGCCCAGCGCTGGCTGCTGGCCAATCGCGACCTGCTCAAGCCGGTTCAGCAACAGACCTTCGCCGACCTGTTGGACGTGGTGTTGCTTACCGAACGCCACCGCGCGCGACTGCGGCGAGAGATCGTGTTCGCCACGCGGAGCGCGCGGTTCGCGCCGATCGTCGCGCTGCTCGCCAGCGTGCCGGGGATCGGCGAGATCTGGGCGGCGATCATCGCCGCCGAGATCGGCCCCTTCGACCGCTTCCCCAACGCCGACGCCCTGGAGTTCTGGGCCGGGCTGACCGCCGACATGAAAGAGTCGGCCGGTCGCACCCAGAGCGGTAACATCACCAAGGCCGGCTCCGTGACCTTGCGGTGGGCGCTCTGCCAGGCGGCGGTCACCTTGTGTCAGTGCGACGCTCGGCAGGAAGCGACCCGAGCGCGACTGGCCGCGCGGCTCGGCAAGCCCAAGACCAACGTCGTCATGGGCCGGAGATTGCTCAGAACTCTGTACGCCATGAACCGCGACGGCAAGCCGTTCGAGCGCGGCCCGGCCCGAGACCGCACGGCGGCCGCCAACGAGGCGCGCCTCGGAAGGAGGAAGCAAGTCGCTTAACTTCCGAGACGTTAACGATTCAGTGACGTTCGGCGGAATCTTCAGGGCGGTCGCCTCGGCGACCGTCCCCTCGGATCGGAGACCGCGACTGGGATTCATTCGGCCCAAGAGCCCTTCCCGCTCCTGGCGACCGCGACAGCGTGAATTCGGCCCGACCGAGGCGAACAAGGTTTTATTCAGCCCGGAGGACGCGGCGGCACTGCGACCGCCGCGCCCGGTGACTGCGCAGAGATGAATTCCACCGCCGCGTCGCCCAGCCCCGGCGACGGAGGACGGCCCACCCGATTCCGCCCAGACATCCCCGGGCCATCACCGCGAACTCACGGAGCAGCGACCATGCACGAACCATAAACGACAAAACATTCTGCAACGACCGTTGACCTACGGCCCCTACAGAGATGAAACCCCAGCGCGCCGCGACGTTTCGCTCGCAGCGCGGTTCTTGGCCAGGCAGCACGGTTGGAATGACGCTCATCTGAATTATGGCTCGCGCTATTGGACAAGGATCAGTCGACGGAAGGTTCGGGCGGATTGGTTTCAATCGCTCCAAAATTCGGGACTGTCACACCCGGCCCAATTACCAATGCCCCGTCCAGGATGAAAACCCGCCATCGGGCAACTGGCTCCGGCTGATGCGACTTCGAGCCGGTCAACGGCAAACCGCGGCTTGTCGCCGCCTTCGTTATATCCGCTGGTTCCACGCCTCACCAACGGTTTTCGTGGGCCTGCGCCTTCGGTTGCGCTGACCCGTCCGCTCCCAATCAGGCGGAACGTCGAATCTGACCGCTGGAATGCAGCGCGCGAGATTTTTTTGGCGGGTTCTTCTTGTCAACGGGGCATTCTTGTTCGGTAGGCCAAGGCGGCTACGCGAGTGAAGCCCAGCCCGACCTGATTCGATGCGGCGCCGGCCTGTCAACGACAGCAGGCGCTGGTCGCGAAGAACACGAACCCCGTCGTGTGGAAGGGGCGGGGGAAAATAGCTGCACCCCCGCCCCCTCCCACATTTGTCAATTTACATGCCGCCGGCTTCCGTGCGGTCGACGCCATCACGACTTGTTCACGCGCAGCGGCAATTGAACAAAAGGACCGATCGATGAAACGAACTCGAATCAATCCTGGACGGCGTCGGAGTTTATTCCGTTTAGCTAAGACGACTCGTCCCCAAGCGCAGAACAAATGCCGACTGGGATTTGAATCGTTGGAAGACCGGCGGATGCTCGTGGTCAATGCGGCGGCCTCATTTCCCATGCAGCCGGGCGTCGGAACGGGCTACGACGGCGTAGTGCAGATCGGCAATTGCTCCGCCACGCTTTTATGGACCGGCCGGCATATTCTCACAGCGGCTCATTGCGTCGATACCTACAACAATGCCGTCGGCCCGCCCACATTGAGCCAGCCCTCTCCGCCAGATGGCATCGTCGATCCCGGCAACAGAACGGTAACGTTTACGATCCCTTGGACGGGCGACCCCGTAAATGGCAGAACGGTCTCAATTACGGTCCCGGCTGCCAACATCTTTATTCCAAAACAGACCTTCGACAATAACGGCGACGGTCTTCCGGACAACAACTACGACGGCGACCATTCCCACGGCAGCGATATCGCCATCATGGAGCTTCCCGAGTTGGCGCCATTCTTCGCGGAAGGGCGACAGATCTATCGCGGAATCACGGAACTCAACCATGGAATCGTCGAATTTTTGGGCTTTGGCGGCACGAACACTACAGCGCCGGACGGCACTGTTCGAAACGGCGGTTTCGGCCACGATGGTAGCTTTGGAACCAAGCGAATCGGTTACAACGTCCTGGATACCGCCACATTAACGTTTGCCGGTAGCGGTGGAACGGATTTCGATCAGAACTTGCGAATTGACCTCGACGACCCCAATGGCCCAACGCCGGGCATCGCCGGGGAAGCAATCGAGCGCAAGGCGATTCCGGCGGACCGCTGTTGATCAATGACGGAGCTAACGGCTGGGTGATCGCCGGCGTTACTTCAGGTGCCGCTGTTACGTTCGGAGGGAACGCGGACTATACGCGAGTGACGCGATTTGCAACCTGGATCGATAGCATTGTCGATAATCCATTCGATCTGGTCATCGATATGGCCGATCAACGTAGCGGCGCCAGCTCCGATCAGATCACGTTTGGAACCGTCTCTGACCCCCAAGGCGACCGACTGACGATCGACATCGATGGCCGCTCTTATAGTGAAAAGCTCGACCGGATTCAAAGCATTACGTTGAAGGGATCAGGCAGCGCCGAAACAATTCGCATCGCACCTGGAAGCCCGAAAATCTTGCGTCCGATCACGATTTCGGGCGGACTCGGAAGCGACGCGCTCCTCGTCGACGACACGGCCGCGGGGAACAACGGCCCCTGGGCGATGCGGCTGTATGGCAACAAGATCGATCGAGAAACGGGCGCCTTCCCGTTTACCTACGCCGAAACCATCAATTACAGCGGAATGGAAAGCGTCAGCTATACGGGATCAACCACGACGAACGACTACTTTGTTTATGAAACACCCATTGGACAGCAAACGACGATTCAAGCCAGCCCAAACGCTGACAAGATTACCGTTTACCCGCGTGACCTGAGCGGAGTGCCGTCGATTCGCAGCAACATCGCCATCTTTGGCGGCGGCGGCGCGGACGCGATCTCAATCGACGTCTCCGCCAGCACGAGCTCCGCGATCTGGTCGACGTACAATCCCTTCGGCGTCGACTGGCAAAGCGTTACTGTCTCGGGTAGCGCTTTCATCAGCGCCTTTCGAGACATTGAAGCAATTGGTCTGCGCGGCTCGCAGGCGACCGACAACTTCAATCTCTCCAGCTTCATGAACGGCAGTTCGCTAACCGTCGACGGCGGCGCCGGCGGCAACGCGCTGAACGTGGGATTTAGCTCACCAGGGCTAGATCTGATTACGGGCGATTTGAAGGCGTATTTTCTGCTCTCGGGCTTTACCTTCAACGGCGGCGAGGGCGACGATGTCCTCACGATCGCCAACGGCAATAATCCGGGCGCATGGACATACACGCGAGCCGACGGCTACGTCGATGCGAGCGAAAACGCCGCGGGAGGCTACTCGCGACGCTTCTACAACACGGCCGAGAATGTCACGATCGGCGCTGGTCCGTTGGCTGATGTATTCAACGTGGAGAGCACCACGGCCGGGCTCACGTACTTGGTAGGTAACGGTGGCGCCGACCAGTACAACATCCGCCCGGATGTCATGGGTGATCCGCAGCTAGTGGCAGATCTTCACGAGATCCAAGGCGTTGTGCGGTTCGACGGCGACGGCAGCGACTCATTTTTTGTCAATAACCGGAATGACGCAACGGGACGCACCGTTCACGTCACCCCAACGGATGTCGGCAAGGCGCCGGGCGACGATCTCTTCAGTCCGGGCGGATATCTCGAAATCGTCGGATCCGGACAACTACTTTCGATCCTCAATGGAGCTGAAGCCGACACAGTGTTCGCCGCTCCCAGCCCCTTGACGCCGCTCCGAATCAACGGGCGTAATCCGACCGAGGCTCCCGGGGATGTTCTGCACCTTTCATTAGCCGCAAACCCCACGCTTACCCCCAATGGCGTCGGGGCCGGCTTGTACACGTTCAGTAATGCCGCGCCCATTACCTATCTCGAATTCGAGACCGTCACGACGACAATGAGCACCGGCGCCGACTTCAACGGCGATGGGCTAGTCGACGGCGGCGACTTGAATGATTGGAAAGGCGGCTTCGGAACGCCCGCGGGCGCGCAGCCCGGCGACGGCGACGCCAACGGCGACGGCGACGTCGACGGCGGCGACTTCCTCGCCTGGCAACGGCAACTAGTATTCGGCGGGGCCGTCGTCGCGGCAGCATCTTTGAACGCCACGTCGTCCATCACGTCGAATGCCGCTAGCGGCCGACGCTGGCGCCGACCGCGCCTATGCGGATCTTGCAGGCGTCATCGACGACGCACCGCGGCAGACATTCCAGCCAACGCGCCGGTCTAACAGACTCGCGGCGCAGGACCGCGCGCTGACCGCATTGCGGTCGGCGTCGTCGTGGCGTCATGCCCTAACTGTGCAGCCGGCCGCTCGCTTCGTCAACGGCTGGCTGCCATCAGCGCACTCCGCGAGTGTAAAGCACGTGGCATGTCGAACTCCGGTGCGGACGATCGTATGGAACTTGCTGCGCTCGACAGCGCATTCGGCGAGCCGCTGTGGATGTAAATAATCGTAAATCGACGCTCACATCCCAACCGAGGCACAATCGGCATGCCCTTCAAGAAGCCGCGGAGGGCGTTTGGCAAATGCTGCACGCACGAGCAATTCGCAGGGCGACGCCAACTTCCTCGCCTGGCGGCGCATGCTCCGCGCAATCGGACTGTTCACGCCGACCGCGGCCGCCATCCCGTAAAGCTCGATGTTCGCCCTCGCCGCCGCTGGGTTGGGCCCTCGCCTCTTGCGACCGCGACGGCGTGGCTTGTGGTCGAGGGTCAATCAGCCCTGTCGCGACCTTCGTCGTACCCATAGGTTCCAGCCGATAGCAAGATTAATTCCCTCATCTGCTTGCGCCGCCTCGGCTTTTGATCGAGCCGCAGAGCATGCGCGGCACTTCTTCCTGGCCGTTCGACAGGCTCGGTGCGACTTTTCTTGGCGGGTTTGTTGATCAACGGGGCATTTCTAATCCGAGCGGCAAGGATGGTTCCGTGAACCATGCCACTTGCACCGTCTCGTCCACTTACCTGGGAGGATCGATCTCATGACAAGCGTTTGGCAAACCTTCGCGGGAGTGTTCTTCACGCCCGTAAGGGGCGTGCTCGCCCTGCTGGCCCTCATCGTCTTGGCGGCGTTATCGTCCGATGAGGCGGTCGGATCCGCTGGAAATCAAGTCTGCTGCGGAGGCGTATTCAACCCCGGCTGGCCGCCCTATTTCCCTCCGGTGACGAATCCCAACCCTGTGGCTTCGACGCCGCCAAATTTGAATCAACTTCCGATCGTGCTCACGAAAGTCGGTTCGCCGATCTGGAAACTGACCGACTTCCAACTGTTCTCCGCCCCGGCCAGTCCTTTCCCGGACGCATTCTTCGACACAATCGACTCGATGCTGCCACTGGAGGGGCCAGGCGTCGCCACTTACACCCCGCATGCTGGGCCGTACGACAGCGAGCTGTCGACCAACGCGGCTGCAGCGGGCTTCGTTAATAAGTCGGTCTTCCCGAAAAGTGCGATCACCGACGATCCCAACGGAGTCTATCTGATGTTCATGATGTTGCCCGATCCGGGCGTCACCGGCTCGTCGCGCGACTTTGCTTCCGGTCCGGTGATACCGAATTCCATCTTCCCGATGACCAGTCACGCGGACATGTTTCTGAACGGCGCTCTTGTGGAAACGCTTCAAGACGGGCCCCTCAACGTGCGGGCAGGCGATATGGCGTTCACCGGCGCAAGCCACCGGGCGCCCAGCCAGGCCGTGTGGTGGCCGTGGGCGAACGACCCCAACGCCGGTCCCACAGGCAGCCACGAACTCCGCTGGTCGGTCACCGACGTGCAAGGCAATGGGTGGAACATTTCCGCTCCGTTCCAGGTCATTCCCGAGCCGTGTTCACTGGCCCTCGGGGCGATGGGGATGATCGGCGTCTTCGCAGTCCATCGACGCCGTAGCTCCAAGGGCCAAACCCGCTTGCTGACATAGGCGTCGCAATCGTGAAGTCGTCGCCGGGCCGCTGAGGACTCTCTTAGCAACCCCCTAAATTCTCAGCGGCTCGCGGCGGCGCACCGTGCATTCTCGCTCCGCAGATTCCAGGGAGACTTGCAATGGCCAGGATTCGACTAGGGCACTTTGGCCTGCTGTCTGCAGCTTTGAACTGCTTCGTGGCATTCGCCCGCGATGCCAGGGGGAATACGCCCAAGAAACGCCTCAATTGCCTGTGTGTGGTGGGCCTGCTATTTGCATGCGCCGCAACGGCTTCGGCGGCGACGTACTCACTCACGAATCTCCTGGATAGCTCGGTTCCCGCCCCCTATGGCAGTTACGTGAGTATTGGGGATGCGGCCGTCAGCGGCAACAGAGTTGCCTTCAAGGCCCGTTATGAAGGTTACTTGAGCTTCGAGAGCATCTTCACCAGCACGGGCGGGCCGCGAACTCAGGTCGTCCAGACGCATAGTTTTGCGCCATCCGATGACCACTCATACGGCCGCCCGCCAGAGGGCGGCAAACTTTCCGCCCTCGGGCGCCCGGCGATCGATGGCGGCCTGGTATACTTCGACGCCCGGGTCTTTTATCCGGACTTCAGGTACGGCGACGGCATCTTCTATGGCGATGGTCTTGGCGATGGTCTGATTGCGACTGCCGTCTCCCCGCGCGCACTGCCGCAATTTCAAACATACAGAATCATTGCCGACCCCCTGAAGAGCAACGGGTACCTGTCTTACCGGAAATCGTCCGGCGAGAATTCCGCACTCGACACGATCCAAGTGCGAAACCCCGAAAAAACCGCCACCACGATGGTCGTGGGCGTGGGAAGCCCGGCGCCGCTGGGAGGCACATTTAGTTCTATCGATCCAAACTACGCTCTCAGCGGCCCCACGGTCGCGTTCCGAGGTCTCGTTGGCAGCCAAGAGGGAATCTTCACCGGGGTTGGCGGACCGCTGACGACAATCGTCAAGAAAGGCGATTCCACGCCACTGGGCGGCGCCTTCGACTCCGTTCTCGATCCTACGATCAGCGGCAGCACGGTGGCCTTTCTCGGCACGTACGCCAGCGGGAGCGGCATCTTTACTGGCGATGGCGGGGCGCTTTCCAGCATCGTCAAGACTGGCGATGCGACGCCGGGCGGCAAGGCGTTCACTAGTTTCTCTATTCCAGCGATCGCGCTCAACATGGTCGCCTTCCGGGGAGACTACGCCGGCGGCGGCGGCATCTATACGAAACGCGGCGACGAGCTCGCCAAGGTCGCCGAAATCGGCGACCCGTTGTTCGGTAGCTCGGTGACCAGTCTCAGCTTCAGCGACCTTGGGCTCGACCGCACCGGCGCCGGATACCTGGCATTCACGTATGGCCTGGCCGACGGCCGCAGCGGCGTGGCCATGGCGACCCCTGGTGTAGGGTTGCCCACGATTTTCCAGGACCTGGCCGGCAAGATTCCGGTTCCGGACAGCGTTGGAATCAATTGGGTGCCCGTGGCCGACTTCTCCGGTCGCAACCTGACGAAGGCCTGGCTTGTCGGCGCGGACCTCAAAAGTGCCAACGGCCACAACGTCAATTTGACAAGCGCGGTCATGCGCGGCGCCGACCTGACCGATGCGGATCTCAGCGGAGCCAATCTGAGCGGAGCCGTGCTTGATACCGCTCGGCTAAACGGGGCAAATCTTACCGGCGCCAAAGTGCGCGGCGCTGGTTTCGAGCGCGAATTTGTCGCCGTCATCGACTCGGCTTTTGGGGGAATCGTTTTTGCTCCAAAACCGGTTGGCTACGGCGGAATCACGCCGGCGCAGCTTTCTTCGACGGCGAGCTACCAGGCCCATGATTTATCCGGCATGAACCTGGCGGGCAATGACTTTTCGAACTTGAACCTTGCCGGGCAAAATCTTACCGGCGTCAATTTCACCTTGGCGACGCTTACGGGAGCTGATCTGACGGGCGCCGAGATCCGCAAAGCAAGCTTTAGCCGATACCCCATCAGCGCCACCCTCGACGACAGCCACTATGGGGATAGCACCGCCTTTACTGTCATCCTCGGCACGGGAATCACGCTAGACCAGCTCTACTCGACGAAGAGCTATCTGGCCCACGACTTGAACGGCGTCGCCTTCGGCGGCAACAACCTGACTGGCGGCAACTTCGCAGGTTTCAACCTCTCGAATACGAGCTTTAAGGCCGCGAGCGTGACCGACGCTAACTTCACCGGCGCCGAGGTACGGGGAGCAAACTTCGCAGTCGACATTGACACCCCCCCTTATGGAACCGGAATCACGTTCGCGCAACTCTACTCGACGGCCAGCTACCAGGCTCACGATTTGAGCGGAATCGGTTTGGACCACAACGACCTGAGGCATTCGAACTTCGTTGCACAGAACCTCACGAATGCGAGCTTTCGTGGCGCGGCGCTGACCGAGGCCGACCTCAGCGGGGCGCAGGTACGCGGGGCGATATTCAGTGCAGACGCAAGGAGGTATAGGTACGGAGATGTGTTAGAGGGCGTGGTGACACGGGGGATAATAGTCTATGGAACGGGAATTACGCCAGCACAACTGTACTCGACGGCCAGCTACCAAGCCCATGATTTGAGCGGCAGCAGTTTCGATTACAACGATTTAACTGGCGCCAATCTCGCCGGACAAAATCTGAGCAACGCGAGGTTTTATGGCGCCACGCTGACGGGCGCCAATCTTAGCCATGCGGACCTTACCAGTGCGGCTTTCGGCGCCAATGACTTCGCTCGCGTCGGCCCCCTCTCGGCCCTCCCGACCAGCCTCGACGTGTCGCCGGCCACGCTGATCGGGGCCAACTTGAGCGGGGCCAACCTCACGAACGCAGATTTCTCTGGTCTTGAACTCATTGATGAACAGGGCGATGATTCCGTTCCGGGCACAAACCTCACCGGCGCCAACCTCAGTGGAGCCGACGCGCGGGGAGCGAACTTCCTTCTCGCCAGATTGGCTGGCGCCAATACCGCGAACCTGATTCAGTCAAACGGGCACATTGCCGGCCTCGATCTGACGGCCGGCGCGTCTCTCGTGGTCCGCGACTATGACGGCAATCCGTCCGGAGGCGTGGCGCCGCCCACGGGCCCCCTGCCGATTGTCATTGATCAGAGTTTCGCGATGGATCCACTTGGGTGCTGCGGATGGAGTTCGACGCCGATGCCTGGAACTCAACGATTTCATTTGCGGCCGGCATTCCCGTCGCGCTCGACGGCAGCTTGGAGTTGCTCTTCGCCAGCGGCATCACCGCGCCGGCCAAGTCGGCCGCACATTCGAGCTTTTCAATTGGACCGGCGTCTCGCCCAGCGGCGCATTCACAGTCGTCTAGTCCCTACGCCTGGAATCTGTCCAAACTTTACACCACTGGTGAGGTGACGCTCGCCGCCGTTCCCGAGCCGGCGACATTTTCAGCGTTCCTCTTAGGGGCCCTTGGTTTGCGTTCCATTACCGGAGAAGCAAGCCATAAAACCCATCATGCTGTTGTCGTGTCTCGTCATGGAGCTCTACGCCGTCCAGCCAGTGGCGGCGCAAGAGTTCTATCCGGACTTTGCGTTGGTCGTGCGGCTTCCGAGTTACGAAGCCTATTTAACGAATCTGGGCGATGCACCGCTCAGGGTGGACGGCTATGCCGTCACTTCCGCCTCGGGGTCGCTGAGCCCGCCCGATTGGGCGCCTTTAAGTCTCGCAGGACCGGAGATCTTGGCGGCGCTCGGACCCGGAGCGGACGGGTTCGTCGTGGCCAACCCAAGTCAGACGTCTCTGGCGGAGCTGAACCCGCTCAGTTCGGCGACCTGGCAGCCGGGTGAGTCCTGGAGCATTGGGTTTCCGTTCAAATCCGGAGACCCGGATTTTGTGCTCGACGCGGTGTTTCAATTCACATCGCCCGATGGCCTGGCGCTCACTGGCGGGACCGTGGTTCCGCCGGGCGAACTGGCTCCGGCAGGTTTCCTGATTGTTCCCGAACCGCCGAGCGCCGCCGTGTGCCTCTGGGGGGCTGCGACGGCGGGACGCCGATTTCGACGACGGCGCCACTTTCCCGCGGAGCTGACCGCCGACAGGCCGCTCAACGGTCCCAGCTTCCTGTCGCCTGCGCCACTGGTGAATCCACCACGTTCCTGCACGTCGGCTTGGGCGTGCGATGGCGGTTTTTGAAGGGGATCAAGAAAAGCCATGGCGGGTTTTGACCGCCAACGGGGCATTTCTTCCCGGACGACTGACCAAGCGCTGTTGACCAACACAATCTGGAAAAGAGACATGAACTTACTTACGGCTTTTCAGAATAGGCGCTCTGCACCCAGCCGCGACTTGGGGCGACGCCTCGGCATTGTTCTCGCAGTCGGCTTGTGCGCCGCATTTTCCATCAGCGCGACAGGTGCGCACGCCGTCACGATCGACATGGTCACCGTCGGCAACCCCGGCAATGCGCCGGATACCCGCTATATCGCCGCGGGCGTCGGCTCGGTCGACCACGTCTACTGGATCGGCAAGTACGAGGTCACGGCCGGCCAGTACACCGAGTTTCTCAACTCCGTAGCGAAAGCCGATCCCAACGCACTGTACAACACAAACATGGCAGTCCTTGCGAACAAAGGCTGCAACATTATGCGCACCGGCGAGTCCCCCAATTTCACTTACAGCGTTGATGCTGACTGGGCCAACCGGCCGGTGAACATTGTGAGCTTCTGGGATGCTGTCCGCTTTGCCAACTGGCTCCACAACGGTCAGCCTACCGGTCCGCAAGGCCCAGGCACCACCGAGGACGGCGCCTATCACAACGTCGGCAACGACTCGCTGTTTGGACGCAACGCCGGCGCACGATACTTCATCCCCAACGCGAATGAGTGGTACAAGGCGGCCTTTCACGACAAGACGGCTGGATTGGCCGCCAGCTACTTCGACTATCCCACAAGGAATAACACTGCACCCGGCAACGACGCCACGGAGACCACCAACCCGGGGAATAACGCCAACCACGACAACGTTTCCGCGCAGGGCGACACCGTATTATCGAACGGTTGTCGGCGAATACGAGCTTTCCGCCAGCCCTTACGGCACGTTCGACCAGGCAGGCAACGTCAAGGAATGGAGCGAAACTGAAGTCCCGTTCCCCTTTGGGTCCGCCCGCGAGCTGCGCGGCGGGTCGTTCTACGACGGCTTCTTGGTTCTTACGCCCTCGACGACGTTGCGGGCGTCGGATCGCAGTTTCGATTTCCCTACGAACCATTTCAACAACGTGGGTTTCCGCGTGGCAAGTTCCGTCCCCGAGCCGGCGTCGCTGTCGCTGGGAGCTCTGGCGGTCGTCGGCTGGGCGGCAAGTCGGCGCCGGCGGCTCGTCGGGCGGGACTTGCCTCGCCAAAATTTTCCGGAGTGAACTCGTGAAACCCCTGCCGAATGTTGATGATTGCAAGTCTACTCGCGGAAGCCGCGGCGCGTGCCGGGCAGCGTTCGCTGTGATTCTGGCCTTATCCGCACGGCTTCAGTTTGCCGACGCCGTCACCATCAGCACGGTCACAATCGGCAATCCGGGCAATCCGGTCGACACGCATTTCAACTTGGGCGGCTACGTCGGCGCGTCGGTGCCCTATGCGTTTCGCATCGGCGCGACCGAAGTCACCAACGCGCAATACGTCGCCTTCCTCAATGCAGTGGCAGCCGATGACCGCTATCTGCTTTACGACACCGAAATGGCCGACACCCCTTGGGGCGGTATCGTGCCGCGGGGCGCTCCGGGCAGCTACCGCTACGCCGTCAAAGCACCGGCGTACGGTTGGGAGCCCGATGGCAGCGACTACCTCTATGACAACAAGCCCGTGGTATGGGTCACGTGGCTCGACACGGTGCGATTCGCCAACTGGCTCCACAACGGCCAGGGCGGTCCCGGCACGACCGAAAACGGCGCAGTACACGCTCAACGGCATCATCGACTATTCCAGTCCTTTCTCTGACCCTCCGTCGAACCGCGTCCGCCGGAATCCCGGCGCCCGGTGGTTTCTGCCCAATGAAGATGAGTGGTACAAAGCGGCGTACTACGATGCCAATGCCGGCCAGTATTACAGGTATCCTACCGGCTCCGACTCGCCGCCAGACAACAATTGGCCGTTGTTCGACACGGGCAACTCGTCCAATCATTCGGCCGAGTATTATTCCGCGACGGGCAGCTTTTATTTTCCCTTGACCGACGTCGGAGCCTACGCCCTCTCGGCCAGCCCCTACGGCACGTTCGACCAAGGCGGCAACGTCCGGGAGTGGAACGAATCGCTTCTGAGCACCTTCGACGGCGCCTTGCGCGGTTTTCGCGGCGGGGGGTGGCAGGACATTTATTTCGACAACGGCGCCTTTTCCCGCGGCGCCGACCCGGCGACGACCCAGTTCAACGATCTTGGCTTTCGCGTCGCCACCGTTATTCCGGAGTCAAACACGTTCTTGCTCTTCGGCTTGGGCGCGCTCGCGATTGGGTTATTTCGCCGCGGACCAAAAAACCGTGGCGGGTTTTGGCGGCAGAGGGGGCATTTCTACCTGGACGAGGTCGGCGGGGTCGACCACGCCGCAGTACGTTGTGAACGATTTTGGACGTTCCTCATGTCACATGACAGCCACATTGAGCTAGATCAGCGCTTGTCCATCGCAAGACAAGCTTGTCGCACGCACCTCGTCTGCTCGTCCGCGGCGTCGCTTGCCGCGCGTTTCTCCCGGCTCATCTCTAACACGGCAAATCCGCGGCGCGGACCCTTGCCGCCGGGACGCTAATGGTCTGCCCCTAAGGGATGACGACCGGAAGCTCGAAACATTCCTCGCCTTGGTCTTGGCAAGGCGTGCGCGCTTCGCGGCGCGCCAATCTGGACTTACCAACCCGTGTTAACCAACTCAATCTGGAGAAACGACATGATATTGCTGACGGCTTTTGGCGATCGACGCTCTGCGCCGAAACGCGCCTTGACCTGCCGATTCGGCATAGTTCTAGCCTTGGCCGCGCTGGTCGCCCTGCAGCAAACCCAGGCTGCCGCCATTCGCACGGTCGCGCTCAGCGGTCAGGCGGCGCCCGGCGCTCGGTGGCGTGAACTACGGCGCCGGCTTCAGTCCGCCGGCAATCAACGCATCGGGCAAGACGGCATTTCTTGGCGCCCTCGCCGGCGACGGGGTAGATGAATCCAATAACCGAGGCGTCTGGGCCGAGCGCGGCGGCGCTACGGCGCTGGTCGCGCGCCTGGGAAGTCCGGCGCCGGGGACGGCGGGCGCCACGTTCACGGGGCTCGCGGAGCCGCTGTTCAACGACGCGGGACAGACCGCATTCTTCGGCTTTGACGGCCGGCAGGGCATCTGGGCCGAAGGGTCCGGTGCGCTCGTGCGCGTCGTGCACAGCGGCGCGGACGCCGCCGGTACGCCGAGCGGCTTCATCTTCATCTACCGCTACGGCCAGTTCGATTCGCTGGCGTTCAACAATGCGGGCAAAACGGCGTTCGCGGCATCGATCGACAGCCCCACGGGTCCGATTTCGTTTGGCCTGGACGACAAAGCGGCGTGGACGGACCGCGACGGCAGCGTGCAGATGTACGTGCGCGGGGGTTGGCAGGCGCCCGGCGCGCCGTCCGGGGTGCAGTACGTCTACACACGGGACATATTCGGGTACGGCGAGGAGTTCAAACCCGCGCTCAACAACTACGGTCGCATCGCGTTTCAAACGCGGCTGCGCGGCACGGGAGTCACCACAGCGACTAACCGCGGCATTTGGTCGGATGGGTCGGGCACTATGGGGATGGTCGCCCGCAGCGGAAGCCAAGCGCCGAGCGCGCCCGACGGCGTCAACTTCGCCGGGTTCGGCTTCGCTACGCCCGCGCTGAACGACGCCGGCCGCACCGCCTTCTTTGCCACCCTGGCCGGCGGCGCCGTGACAAGCGCCGATAATCAAGGCGTCTGGTCCGAAGGCGCCGGCGGCCTGCGAATGGTTGCCCGCAGCGGAAGCCAGGCGCCCGGCGCGGACGTGGGCGTCAACTTTGCGTTCTTCAATGCGCCGATCGCGCTGAATGAGGCCGGGCAGACCGCATTCGGAGCGGGGCTGACCGGCACGGGCGACGTCGCTCCGACTGGTATCTGGTCCGAAGGCGGCGGCAGTCTCGCGCTGGTCGCACGCACCGGGCAGGCGGCGCCGGGGGCGGACGCCGGGCTATCGTTCAGCGAATTCTCGCTGCCGGCGCTCAACGACCGGGGACAGTCGGCGTTCTCGGCGCTGCTGGCAGGCGGCCTGCAAGGAACGACCGGTCGCGGCGTCTGGGCGACTAATTCCATGGGCGCCTTGCAGCTCATCGTACGCACCGGCGCGCTGTTCGAAGTGGCGCCGGGCGACTCACGCACCGTGAGCGACGTCGGCTTCAGCCCCGACGACGGTTTCAACAACAAGGGGCAAGTCGCGTTCAGCGCCACGTTTACCGACGGCTCCCAGGGCGTGTTCGTCTCCAACCTTGTCGCGGTTCCGGAGCCAGCGTCGCTGGCACTGGGAGCGCTTGCCGGTATCGTAGGCCTAGCGATGCGGCGCCCGCGTACCGTTCGCCGACTATGCGCGAGGATAAAAATCGCCCCAACTGTCGCCGTCCTCTTGGCCATCGCCGGCGAGCCGGCGCCGGCCCGCGGCCACGTTCGACTCCTTTGGCAGCGGCGTCAATAAATTCGACGTCTATTTCGTACCGATCGGCAACCCGGGCAACCCGGCCGACACGACGGGCTCCCCCAATCCCGCCGGCTCGGTCGCCTACTCCTATCGAATGGGAATGTTCGAGGTGTCGCGCGATATGATTGCCAAGGCCAACGCCCTAGGCGGCCTTGGCATTACGCTTGGCGACTTCTCGCTCTCCGGCGGCAACGGCCCCAACAAGCCGGCCAGCGGCCTCAATTGGTTTGAAGCCGCAACATTCGCCAATTGGCTCAACACCAGCACCGGCCGCACGCCGGCCTACAAGTTCGTCGGGGGCGCCTTCGAGCTGTGGCAGCCTGGCGACGCGGGATACAACCCGCTGAATCCCTCGCGCAACAGCCTGGCGAAATACTTCCTGCCCAGCCTCGACGAGTGGTACAAGGCGGCGTACTACGATCCGACCGCAGGCGTCTACTACGACTACGCCACCGGCAGCAACTCGCCGCCGGTCCCGTTCCCCGGCGGAATCTTTCCCTTCACGGCCGTGTATCTCCAGCCGTTCGAGTCGGGCCCCGCCGACATCATGTCCGCGGGCACGCTGAGCCCCTATGGAACAATGGCCCAAAATGGCAACGTCTACGAATGGCAGGAGACCGGCGCCACCGCCACAACGCGCGGCCTGCGCGGCGGAAGCTGGTTCGACCGGTCGACGAACGCCAACAACCTGTCGTCGTCGCTTATGGATTCCTTTCCTGCGGCGGCGCAACAACATTCTTGGCTTTCGCGTCGCCAGCGTCAGTGTTCCCGAGCCCGGTTCGCTGATGCTCCTCGCGGTGACCGCGACATCATGGCATCGGCGAGGTCGACGTGATAGAGTATGACGCGTCCAAGCTACACGTCGAACTTCGGTGCTGATTGAATCCCGATTGCCGAATCGCGGAGTCCCGATCTGAGACTCAACGTCTTTGGGCAGCTTTGCCCAGTTAATTGGTCAAACTCTTAGTTGATCAGGCATTTGAGCACATATCGTCGCATCGACCAAAGGGGGTAGCTGTACGGCCGCTCCGCACTGCGAGCTAACGTTCCTTTGGCGGTACCCGACGCCGCAAGTCCTTTTGCCGATGATTCTTCGGCCGGAGGAGGTCGATGCCGTCTGGATCTACGAGTGGCCGGAATCGTCGCTGACGTCGGACTGGAAACCGCTCGACGAGTTCCAGACGATTCAACAGGTGGACTTGGTCGAAAAGCTCTTCGAAGTGACCGAGCATCGCGCGCGGCTGTATCTTTACCGCCCGACAGGCGAGGTATCGGCGGCGTCGCTTCCCGACGAAGTGTTGCGTGCTGGGCTGGTGGGTCCGCGGCTTTCGGCGCTGATCGCGTACCAGAAAGGCGCGTGCCACATGAGCTACCGGGTGATCGAAACCTTCCTCGCCGACGTTTTGCCTTTGCCGATCTCCACAGGGCAATTGGCCAAGATCGTCCGCAAGGCGAGCGAGGCCTTGGCGGCGAGCTACGAACAAGTCGAAGGCGCCCTGCCGGGCCAGGCCGTGGTCAACGTCGATGAAACGGGCCACCCCGAGAACGGCCAGTGTCTTTGGAACTGGGGCTTCCATGCGCCAGGGCGGCCAGGATACACCTGGTTCCACATCGACACGGCGCGGAGTTCGGACGTGCTGAAGGAGTTCCTTGGCGAAAGCTTCCCAGGCGTTGTCGGCTGCGACTACCACAGCGCGTACCGCAAATTCCTCGACGACGCCCAAGCGACCATGCAGTTCTGCTGGGCGCATCTGATCCGGGACGTAAAATTCCTCGTGACGCTGCCGAACGCGCCGATGCGCCGTTTCGGCGAGAAACTGTTGGCGACGATCAAACGCCTCTTCCGCATCTGGCACTGCCGTGACCAGCTGCCTGCCGAACGCTGGCAGCGCGAGAATGAGCGGGCCAAGCGGGCCGTGCTCAAGGTGGCGAGGCGTCCGCCGTGCCGAAGTGAAGCGCAGACATAGCGCAGCGGTTTCGTCGACACGCCGAGCACTACTTCCGCTTCCTGGAGACTCCCGGTGTTGAGCCAACCAATAACGCCATGGAACAACGGTTCCGCTTTGTGGTAATCGATCGCAAGATCACCCAGGGGACTCGCGGCGAGGCCGGCCGCCGCTGGTGCGAGCGCATCTGGACCGTGCTGGCCACCTGCGCCGAACAGGGCCGCTCGGCGTTCGACTTCCTCTATCGCTCGATCGTCGCTCACTTCACAAACCAAGCAGCACCATCCCTACTGCCGATTCCGCCGTGAACGGCCACCAGGATTCTCGCTCCTGACGCGGACTCGTTCAAAGGGGGCACGTCATGCGACAGCCCAGATTTACGACAAGCGGCGGCGAACTACGGAGGTATCGGCGAGTCAAGAGGTGCCGATTTGAGGTCCGAGCTGAACATCTCGCTCCGGAAACGCAAACAGCCGCTCTTTTCGAGTGGCAGTTCAAGCGACATAACGTCCTTTATGTAACATAATATCGGCGGGTTGGCGAGCAGAGATTGAGGGCTGAGAAATGCCCCAGACGGATTCGGTCTCCGGTAGCCGCCGATGGGTGCGAGGCGATTTAGAGGGCCAGGTGTTGGCCAGGTGTTCCGAGTCGAGTGAACTCGTTGGCGTGCGTTAGGACGCAAATGCGGAGGTCATTTTTCGAGCAGGCTCGCTCGAAGGCCCATTTTCCGCGTAGTCACGCCTGAAAGTACAGCTTCAGGGGGCTGGAATCAGTGAGCCCTGCTACTTGGAAAAACAATTGCATTGCTTCGTTGAAGTGAAGCTAGAGGGCAGCATGGCTGCCCGAATCACAAGTGTGTCTAAATCGGTCAATTGTTGACCGGTCTCACGCGCTAACGAGTTGATGACGCATTCGGCCACCGCGCGGCGAATAGCGGCCGTCGCCGCGATGGCAAGCACCATAGTCGACGGCTCGGGGACGGAGGCATTGGCGGAGACTGCCGGTGGGGAGGAGCCTAATTGCCGCTGCCAGATGAGGAAATCGGCGCCATCCACTCGGCCATCGGCATTGGCGTCGCCCTGTGTATGAGCCGCGCCGCCGGCCAGGCCGAAGCCGGTTCTCCACCGGCCCAGATCCGTCGCGTCCACGTCGCCGTCTTCGTCGAAGTCGGCGGCCAAGAAGGTTGCGTTTGTCACCTTCAAAAGGCCCGCCGAATAAAGCTGCGAAGTGTCCCAGGTCAATCCGGACGAGATCGCGGGCAGACTCAGCGTGGAGAACGTCCCGACGAGGCTGCCCCAGTCCAGGATGTCGAAAGTCTGGTCCGACGATCGGCGCGAAGCCATCGACGAGCAGCACGTCCAGCGCGCCGCCGAGCGATAATTGGCCCGTCACATGGAGTTGGTCGTATTGCATACCCGGCGCCGTGCCGGCCAGCTCGATCATCAAGGCCGGTCCGCCGCTGGCGGTCGGCTCACTGTCGAACGAAACGGAGGCGGCAGTCGCGACTCCCGGACTATTGCCGGGAGCAAAGATCCCGCCGTCGTGTATATTGACGACTCCGTACTGGCCGGAGCCCTTCGCCATAGAACCGTAGTTGACGTTGACGACCCCACTCACCGTCCCGTTATTGACCAGCAGGCCGCCGTTGAGTTCCAGGGCCTGGCCCCCCAGATCGAGCACGCCGCCTGGCGAAGCGACGGAACCAATGTACGTTCGGCTGCCGCCCCCGAAGACGAGATCGGAACCGCTGTTGCTGAGCATCCCGCCATTGGGAATAGTGATCTGCCCGTTGCTGACGAAGTCGTTTACGCTTGTCGTGCCGTTGACGGCCAGTCGACCGCTGGACGTGTTGGTGCCGACGTTCCAGGCAAGCGTCTGGCCGGCTTCGATAGTGAAACTGCCCCCGTTGGTAAAATTGGTGGCTGAAGCCGGGCCGGTCTGGTTGACGGTGGTGCTGGTGATGGTGGCGACCCCGTTGAGGGAGGTTCCGCCCGTGATGGCAAAGCTGCCCGCGCCGCGCAGGATGCCAAAACCGCCATTGACCGACGCTCCGTCGAGTGTGACCAAGACGCCCCCTGGTGCCTCCAGCGCACCGCCGTTGAGTTGGAATGTGCGATGGGTCGCGGCGCTTTCCGTGTAACGGAGCCGGCCAGCGGCGTTGATCGTCACGTCAGCATCGCCGAGTTGAGCGTCGTCGCTGGCGTCGATGCGACCGGCGTCGATGGCGATGCCGCTGGCGTACCGGTTCGCGGGATTACCTAGCGCCAGCGTGCCGAGACCTGATTTGTGCAACATGCCAACACCAGAAAGTGGACTCGTAAGAGTCAGCGTTGTGCCGGCGTTTAGAACGTCTAGCGAGCCGCCTCTGGTATCGATGGTGAACGGTTTGCTGAGCGGCATCGGCGGTGCCGCCATAGGCCAATCGGCCGCCGTCAAGCGTGAGCGCCTCCCGATCCCAGCGGGCCGACGCCGTCGCTCACATCGTCGACGCGCAAAGCGCCTTCTTGAACAACGAAATCTGCGTAGTTGTTCAAATTCGTCAGGCGCATGGTACCGGCGCCCGATTTCACCCAGTTTGAGCCCGCGGGGTAAAACAATATGCCAGCGTCGAGATCGATTCCCGATGGCGTCGAGCCCTTGTTGACAATCATTGGCTGCGACAAGAGAGCAGTTCTTAAGAAGCAGTTCGTGCCGCTCGTGAGAATAGCCGTGGTCGAACTCGAATCACTGGTGATTGGACCGTAGAGAGTTAGAAGCTCCGGACCAAAGCCGCTCAGCATCTCCAGCGTGCCGCCATTCATTTCTAAGCCATTTATGTAGAATGCCAACGAAATACCCGGATTGCCGACTGTGCGAAACGTACCTCCGTTGAGAATGACCTTGCCAAGTCGGGCAAAATCGTTGTTTTCGACGCCCGGACCGATCTCAAAAGTTGCGCCAGCGGATACCGTAACGTCAGTTCCGGCGAGAATTGCCTCGCCGGATCTTCCCACCCGCAGTAGGCCCTCCTCAACATAGGTTCCGCCCACGTAGTTATTCTCGTTGGATAATTCAAGCGTACCTGCGCCGGTCTTGATGAGGCTGCCACCGCCGACGATTTGCCCGGACCAATAAAGCTTCGTGCCGGCATTCTGCACGCCGATTGCGCCGCCGGAGCCGTTGGAATATAGGCCACTGACGCTCAATGTGCGATCCGTATTATAAAAACTTTCCGTACCCGTTAGTAGCAACGTGCCACGAAATATATCGCCGCCGTCCCCAAGGGTCACAACGTCTGTGTAACCAATTGGGCATGCCACGAGCTTGTTCGTGATCGTCGGAATCGCGAGCGTGGCATTTCCTCCGACAAAGGTGGTTCCTCCGAAATCACCGTAGTAGTTTGTCGCGTTCAACGTGACCATGCTCGACTCGTCCTGGACGAAAGGTCCTGATACATCCAAGTGCGAGGAAAAATTGAGGCCGTTTTGATTATTGATCGTGCCATTGAGGGTCAGATTGGCCCCGGGGGTAATTACCTGAATGGTTCCGCTTAAATAGTCTTCTATGACGAAGTTTTTGCTATTCGTTGCACTGGGACCGCCATAGCGGATGCCGCCGTTGGCCAGCGTGATGGCTCCGCTTCCAGGGCAGCCATGTCGTCCACTCTCACGAACCCTTCGGCGACTTTGATGTCGGCTGTGTTTGCCAAGCTCGTGAGTCGCATCGTACCCGGGCCGAGTTTATCGAACTCGCGATACCCTGCTTGGCCGTTGCCGAGGGACAAGGGGATGCCGACGTCGAGGTCGACGCCCGAGGGAGTCGTTCCCTGAGCCACGGTGATGGGCAGCGGGCTGCCGGTGTCGTTCTGAAGCCGGGTCAACGAGCCACCGGTCATGACGGCCGTCGTGCTGCTATCGTAAGTCGTGATTCCCGCGCCGGCATTGCGGAAGTGCAAGTAGGCTGCGCCGGCCCCCGTCATGTCCACCGAGCCGCCAGTCAACACCACTTGGTTCAGGTGGTAGTCGCTTGCGCCGGAAGGGATGCGAAACGTGCCGGTCCCGCTCAAGGCCACGGTGCCGATTGCGTTGGAGGAACTGCTGAAGCTGCCGTTGGCGAGCCCATTGGTGTTGAACTCGCCGCCGGAGACCGTCACGTTGCCGCCGGTCGGAATGGCGGTGCCGTTGCCGAGAAGTAGCGTACCGCTGGTGACAAACGTGCCGCCCGTGTAGCTCTGGAGTGCGGCGCCCAACTCGAGCGTGCCGGCCCCCGAGTAGGTGAGACTGCCGGGACCCGAGAGGGTGCTATTGAAGGCCAGCGTGCCGGCGCCGGCACCGCTGACCGTGAGGTTGTTCGAGAGTACGACCGGCGACATTGAAGATGTCGAAGCTGTCGCTGTCGAACACGATCTGAGGAGAATTCGCAGCGGAACTGGTGTGGAAATTAGGCGCCAAGCCCCCGAGCGTGTACGCCGGTCCGCCAGACGAAAACGTCATTTCATTGAGTAGGAATGGAATGCCGACGTTCACCAAGCTCATGTTGGTGGCGGCACCGGGGGCAATGGGTCCAAATACGAGCTGCGTGTTTACGTCGCTGGGCGGGATGCCAACAGGCGACCAGTTGTTCGGGTCGCCCCATTGACCGCTAACCGCACCCGTCCAAGTGGACTGAGCCGCCGCGGGCACGGTAAGTGCAAATATCGCGGCCGCAGCCAGGGCCGAACCGAGTCTCTTCGACAGTGCGTAGTGATTCAAGTCATGCTCCCATTAAGTTGGTCCCCAATTTCCGAGTACAGCCAAGTACGAGCGAACGTCCAGTACCGCTCCGCCGTGGCCTGCGAGACGCCAAGCACGCCGCGGCTTCGGGCATGGTTCAGACCGCCAAAGAAGCGGAGCTTGACCAATACCGCTTTGGCTGGCTTGATGGCCGCGAATTTGGACAATGCCTCGTCCAGGGCTAACAAATCCAGAGACGGCGGATCGGATGTGGCGCAGGCCGAGTTGAGGTCGACCCGCTGTCGCCCGCCGCCGCGCCTTGAGGCGGCCGTTGTGCCGGGCCTGCGCTATGAGAATCCGCCGCATGACCTCGACGGTCGCCGCAAAGAAATGCCCGCGGCTCTGCCAACTCTGCTGCTCACGATCCTTCAGGCGAGTCAGCCGGAGGTAAGCTTCATGTACCAAGGCAGTCGCCTGTAGCGTTCGGCCCGGCTTTTCCTGCGCGAGCCACGCATCAGCTAGTTTGCGAAGCTCATCGTAGATAAGTGGCAGCAGCCGCTCGGCAGCATCGGGATCGCCGTGTTCGATCTCAGCAACTATTTGCGTAACGTCGGTCATACAAAGCGGCCACGGGTCAATTGGCCAAACCGCTTGATTGTAACAGATTCGTCAGGGAATCTGCGCTGACGGCTTTCCATCGGTCGCGTTGCAGGCCGAGAGCCGGCCGACCGCATGCCGGAATACGTTCGTTTGGCGGCACTCGACGCCGCAAGTCCTTTTGCCGACGATTCTTCGGCCGGCGAAGTGTCTAAAGTCATGTTACCTATCAAAGTCCCATCAAACGTCAGAATCCGGAGCTTGATGGTGTCGCCAGGCTTTGGCTTCCGGCTTCACGGCCTGAGCGGCCGTTGGCACCGTCCGATAAGTTGGAATTACGTTCGCTCTGGAACCGCAAGAGGCCGCCCGACACCGGGCGGCATTTTTCGCGTTGTGGCACGTTGCCAAACTTGGGAGCCGGCAGCGGGTAGCCCACGTTCTCTGAACCGGGGCGGCGCAGCCGCTTGAGGCAACGCTCCGCGTGAGCCTCTTACCGCCTTCGGCGCCGCGAGCTTCAAGATGCTGGGCTACCCATTTCTCCGTCCCGCGGTTGATCAGCGTTTGACAGCATCCAACAGCAGCCAAAAAAAATCTGCCAAGATTTCAGTAGAAAATGGCCGCGCGATCCGCTACGCTCACATAGTGGACAGAAGTTTAGATAAGCTGTCGGCTATCGGCTCTCAGCCGTCCGCCAGAGAAGAGGCATCCCGTGCGCGTCTCAGCCCCTCCAACGTCCGCGCCCGCGTCGGGAGGGCGACGCTCCCGCGGAGCCGCGTTCCCATTCAGCGCCCGTGTTGCCACCCCCCCAAAGGCTCGGCAGGAGCCTTGCCCTCCCGCCACGCCACCCTGCCCACAGCCCACTGCCCGCCGCCCACTCCGTCCCCCATTCCCCATTCCGCATTCCCCATTCATCATTGCCCCTCCCCCCCTTTTGCTCCCCTCACTCGAACCTCGCAACCCGTTACCCGCCACCACCTTCCCCTCCAACCCCCGTCCCTCTGCCCCCTCTGCCCGCCCCAACGCCCCGCAAAACCACACACCAAACCCCTATTTTTCCAGCCTCCGACGCCCGCGCTCAATCCGCCCAAGCATGCAAAACGAGCCAAGTTTTGTCGCCACGCGATGCGCACATTGCCCGAGTATTCCAACCTCCGACTCGAAACTCGCCACGCGAAACTCACGACCTTATGCACTTATGAATCGTGTCCGCCCGATCGCCGTCAAAATGCCGCAAGTCGTGAGTTATCAGCGCTCATTACACCGCGACCTGGGCGCCGACTGTCGAGAGAGCCAAGCCGCTTGCGTCGCGTTGCGTCGCTTCAGTCTTCTTATGAAGTTTCAGCCAGCGGGCCCGGCGGACCCAATAGAAGCGCACCGGCAGGAACAGGTCCACCACCTCGTCGGAGATCAGCAGGCCGCCCAGCACCGGCAGCGCCATCGGCGCCAGGATCTCGCCGCCGACGCCTTTGGCGAACACCATCGGGAAAATGGCGATGATGGCCACGCCTTCGGTCAGCAGCTTGGGCCGCAGGCGATGCACGGCGCCCTCGATGACGGCCTGCCGCAGCTCCTCGAGCGATTGGATGTTCTCCAGTCCGCCGCGTTTCTCGATGGCCTCGCGCAGGTAGACCAGCATGATGATGCCGGTTTCGGTCGCCATGCCGAAGCAGGCGATGAAGCCGACCCAGACGGCCACGCTGAAATCCATCGGCGGCGCGTCCCAGCCCTGCATGATCTTGGGGAACAGGAACATGAAGAACGCGCCGCCGGCCAGCGCCTCGGGCACGGCCAGCATCATCAGCGCCGGCGTCGGCCAGGTCGTTGTACGTCAGGTAGAGGATGACGAAGATCAGCACGATCACCGCGGGAAACACGAACCGCAGCGTCCGGGCGGCCCGCACCTGGTGCTCGAACTCGCCGCTCCATTCGAGGTGGACGCCCTCGGGCAGCTGGACCTTCTGCGGCGACGACCCGCTGGGCCTCGTCGACGAAGCCGACGATGTCGCGGCCGCGGACGTTGAGCGTCACGTAGTTCAAGCAGCCGGCCGTTCTCGCTCTTGATCATGGCCGGCCCTTCGACGATGCGGACGTCGGCCACGGCGCTCAGCGGGATCAGCGGCGTGCCCGTCGCGCGCGTGCGCGGGCGGCGCGCGGCGTGGCTTCGCTGGACGCCGCGCTCCGATGGCGCGGACGCATCGTCGGCCGGCCGCGGCGTCGAGGCATCGCCGCGCCGGCCGATTGGCGCCGCGCCATGCCGCCGGCGCTGACGAGCAGTCGCCGAATGCTCTCCTCGTCCTCGCGATCGGCGCGGGCATAGCGGATGCGCACCGGGAAACCGGTCGCGCTTCTCGACCGTGTACGTGACGGCCCGGCCGGCCAGGGCCACTTCGATCTCGTTCTGAATGTCCTCGACGCGAGATGCCGTAGCGGGCCGGCTTCTCGCGGTCGATGTCGATCTGCAGATAGCCCTTGCCCATGATCGGCGCGGCGACGACGTCGCGGGCGCCGTTGACCGGCTTGAGCGCCGCTTCGATCGTCCTTGCAGACGCGGTCGATGGTGTCCAGGTCGGGGCCAAACACCTTGACGCCGATGTCGGTGCGCACGCCGGTCGAGAGCATGTCGATGCGGTTGATGATCGGCTGCGTGAAGATGTTGCTCCAGCCGGGCACCTGCAGCACGCGGCCCATCTCGTCGTCGACCAGGTCGCCCTTCGGCCCGGTCTGTCGCGGCCAGAGGAAGACCCGATCCGCGAAACGGCTTTTCCAGGTCTTCGCGCAGCGCATAGAAGCGGCTCGAAGGCAGCTGTGTCGATAGTCTTTGTCCGAGCTGCGACGTTGACGGCCTCGGCGGCAAACCGCTCGGCATCGTCGCCGCTGCGGCGCATGCGGCCAGCAACGCGCGATCCTTGGCCGCTTTGACCACCTCCTCCATGGCGTACCAGGTAAACGTCTCCGTCGCCGCGGTCGAACAGTTCCCAATTGATCTTGCTCGACGCGCTCGCCGCCACAGCTTCGGTCGCTCGCTGTCGACGGCTTGCGAGCACTTCGCCGGCGAACGTCTGTCGGCTCGGCCGCCAAAGACTTCGCCGACGCCGTCGGCCACGGTCGGCAGACGACGAGCTCCTGCAGTTCCAGGCTGCGGCACGACGTCGTCGATCGCGCCGACTTCGGCCAGCGCGCTTGCGCGACGTCGCGGCCGAGTTGCGCGACGTCTTCCAGGCGCGGGCGTCTCGGCCAGCCAGGGCCCGTACGTCGGGGTCAGCTCGTGCGCCAGATTCGTCGAGTCGATCGTGCTCGTCGTCGTCCCGGCCGGCCACGCAAGGATGCCGGCCGTCGCGCATGCGCCGCACCGTCTCCGCGACGGCGAATCGCGTCAGCAGCGGTCCCAGCTCGCGCTCGAATTCCGTGTAGCGCAGCAAGGCCAGTTCGCGCATCGTCTCGTCGAACCGTTCGAGCGCCTTTTGGCTGGCGTCGATCAATCGACGCTCGTCGCGGTCGTCGGCGGACCGCGCTCGACGATAGCCCTCGTCCTCCAGGCGGCCGAGCACGCGCCGCAGTCTGCCGTGCGGCGTCGTCGTACCGCAAGCACGCGCTTGGGCCACAGTTCCTTCGGGCGGAAGTTGACGAACGTCTCGACCATGTCGAGCGGCGCCGGATCGGTGGGCGTGTCGGCTCGGCCGGCCTTGCCGATGACCGACTCGACTTCCGGGAAAGCCGCGCAGCAGCGCGTCGCGGGCCTTCAGGTCGTCGGCCGCTTGCGTGACGCTGGCCCGCGGCACGGTGATCGGCATGTCGAGCGTCGTGCCTTCGTCGAGGGCGGCATGAACGCCACGCCGATCTTCGGGAAGTGGTAGGCCCACAGTGCCGACGAGCACCAGGCTCGCGAACGACAGCAACTTGCCAGTGCAAGCCGCGCGTGAAGATCACGGTCAGCGCGACGACCAGGGCAAAGACGACCAAGAAGCGTGGCCTTCCAGGCCGTCTCCGACGCCCCTGGCCGACGACCGCCTGCAGCGGAAACATGCCGGCCGCCAGAATCAACAGCACGGCGAACATCCACATCACCAGGTTTCGCCGCGGCAACGCCCAGGTCAGCAGCGGCTTGTAGATGTTGATGAAGCTGCGGACGATCCAGTTGTCTTCCTCGCTCCGCAGCCGGCCCTTGATGAACGTCGGGATCAGGGCCGGCACGAGCGTGACCGAGATAGGGCCACGCCGATCATCGCAAAGCTCTTGGTGAACGCCAGCGGATGAAACAACTTGCCCTCGCGGCCGCTGAGCATGAAGACCGGGATGAACGAGATCAGCATGATCATCACCGAGAAGAAGATCGGCCGGCCGACCGTGCGGCAGGCGGCGATCACCAGTTCGCGGATGTCGCCGGTCACCTTGCGGTCGCCGAAATGCTCCTTGAGGTGGTGCGTGGCGTTCTCGGTCATCACGATGGCCTGATCGACCAGGATGCCGATCGAGATCGTGATGCCGGCCAGCGACATGATGTTGGCCTGGATGTCGATGATGCCCAGGTGCCGCAGCACCCACATCAGCAGGAACGAAAACAGCACCGCCAGCGGCAGCGTGACGCAGATGACGAACACGCTGCGGACGTGCATCAGAATCAGCAGGATGGCCAGCGAGGCGATGACCATCTCGTGCCACATCACCTCGGTGAGCGTGTGGATGGCCCCGTGGATCAGCCGCGTGCGGTCGTAGGCCGGCACGATGTGCACGCCCTCGGGCAGGCCCGGCTGCAGCTCCTGGATCTTCTCCTTGACCCGCTCGGTGACGGCCAGCGGATTCTCGCCGTGCCGCATCAGCACCGCGCCGCCGACCACTTCGTTGCCGTCTTTCTCGAAGACGCTGCGGCGGAACTGCGTGCCGAGCTGCACCGTGGCGACGTTCTTGACGTAGATCGGCGTGCCGCTCGACCTCCTTGATGACCGTGTTCTCGATGTCCTGCTTGTCCTTGATCCAGCCGACGCCGCGGACGATGTACTCGGCGTTGTTCTTCTGCACGACGCCGCCGCCGGCCGGCATGTTGCTCTTGGCGACCGCGGCGAATACAGCTCGCCCAGCGTGATGCCGTAGGCGCGCAGCGTCTCGGGCCGCACGTCGATCTGATATTCCAGCGGCGTGCCGCCGACGATGGCCACGTCGGCCACGCCGGCGCGCCGCGTTAAGTTGCGGCGCGATGTAGAACTTGTTGAGGGCCCACAGCCGGCCGGGATCGATCGGATGTCGCGGCGCTGGCTTCGACCGTGTACCAGAAGATCTGGCCCAGCGCCGTGGCATCGGGGGCCAGATACGGGCACGACGCCCGGCGGCAGGAACGTGCTGGCCTGGCTGAGCTTTTCGGTCACGCGCTCGCGGGCGAAGTAGAAGTCGATGTCGTCCTCGAAGATGATCGTGATCATCGAGAAGTTGAACTCGCGACGACGAGCGCACCGCCTTGACGCCGGCCAGCCCCTGCAGCTTGCAGCGACAGCGGATAGGTGATCTGGTCCTCGATTTCGCGCGGGCTGCGGCCCATCCAGTCGGTGAAGACGATGACCTGGTTCTCGCTCAGGTCGGGAATGGCGTCGACCGGCGTGTTCAGCGTGGCGTAGACGCCGGCCACGGTCAGCGCCGCCGCGAGCGATCAGCACCAGGAAGCGGTTGCGGATCGAGAGTTCGATGATTCGTTCGATCATTCGGAGCTCGCTTTCGCGCAGGCGCTGTTGACGCCGCCGCCTCGCGCCGCAGCGATTCCACCTTGGCGACCGTCGCGGCGGGATCGGCTAACGCCTTTTCCTTGCAGCCGCTGCAACACACAAACACGGGCTGCCCATTCAATTCGAGCTTGACCGGGACGCCCATGACGCCCAAGCGGCTCGTCGGCAATACTGGGCAGAACCGCTGCGACTCAGCAAGTTCGCGGTCCGCTGGCGAGAGCTTTGCCAGCGCGGCCTCAATCTTGGCGTCGGGGTCGTCCGGCGTCGACGGACGCACCGCGGTGACGCTCGACCTGCCGCTCTGCGAACCGCCGCTGCCGCCGAAGTAAATTGATCCGGCCGCGGGATTCAAACGGGTTTCGGCGTCGACCAGGAAGGACCCGCTGGTGACGACAAGGTCGCCGTGCTCTAGGCCGCGCAGCACCGGAAAAAAGGTCACGCCGTCAGGGCCTGTCATTGCGGGCGCAATTGCTACTTCCACGCCTTCATACACGCCTGGCGACGATTGGCGATACACGATGTGCTGACTTCCCGTATCGATCACAGTGCTCTCCGGCACAGCCAACGCTCGCCCTTCCGAAAGCATGTCGGCAGGGGTTGCCTCGCCCCCCGCCGCCTGTATCAACGCCGCGATCCCCTGGGGTTGCAGTTTGACCGTGACGGTTGCCGTGCCGCCGGGCCGCAGTTTATGTCCGGGATTGTCGAGTTCAAACCGTACGGTAACTGTACGAGTGTCCTGATCGGCATGCGGATAGATAAAGGCCAGTTTGCCGGCGAGCGACTGGCCGGGAAGTGCCCGCGACGTGGCGGAAACGGCAATGCCGCGCGAGTCGACGGAGCCGTTTTCTTCGTCCGCCAACAACAGCGCCAGGTCGTCTTCGTAAATCGGGGCCTGAATCCAAACTGTCGACAAGTCCGCCAGATCATAGAGCGGCATTCCCTCGTCGACGTACTGACCTTCGCGAACATATTTCGTGATAATGTGTCCGCTGATGGGCGAGCGAATCACGAGGTGCGTGTCGGCCGTGCTCGCCGCTAGGATATCGTCGATCTGGACGTCGTCGATGCCTTGCAGCCTCAGCCGCGTCTTGGCACTTTCTAGATTGCTGCGATTGCCCGTTTGATTGGCCTCGCGGAGATTCTGCACCGTCACGAACAGGTCCGGACTGTACAGCGACGCCAAGGCATCGCCCGCTTGGACCATTTGCCCTGTCTCGTTGACGAACAGCTTGTCGATCCTGCCCGGCACGCGGGCCGAGACCGTTCGCTGCCCGCGCTCATTGAATTCCACGGTACCCGACGCCGTGATTTCTTTGGTAAGCGGAACGTAATCCACGGTCCACGTGTTGATGCCAGCGAGCACCACCCGGTAAGGAGAAAGTTGGACGCGATTGACGATGCCCGGCGGCAGAGGCTCCGCGTGTGCATCGGCCTTCTTGCGCTTGGACAAAGGCATAAAGCAAATCGGGCATTTGTCCTTGGGATTGTCACGGATGATCGACGGGTGCATCGGGCAAAAGTATTCGATATCCGACCCGCCAGCCGCGGCGGCAGTGGCCCCGCGCGTCCACTTATCGTAGTACGCGATCAGCGTGTCCCACTGCGTGATGATGATCCCGATGACCAGGAGAATCCCAATGAAGCGCAATCGGGCTAGCTTGACCAGGATCAAGAAATGAAACCACCACCAGGCCTTGCGCCAGCCCGTCAGGCCCGGCGGAGCCGACAGGCCGCCTTCGTCATCTGGCGGCGCGGCGGAAAGATTGTCGCTCAAACGATCGCTTTTATCCCCTAACATATGTCCGACCTCTCCGCTTGGGAGTTAAGGCATCGCGACGGCAGGGCGTTGACTTGAGTCGCTCAACGCGCAGCGGCGCTACGCCGGGGGCGCCGCGGGGATTCAGTGCGAGAGAATGCTTGCGTGAAGCAAAGCGCACACCGCTAGCGCAAGAATCAAATCACAATCGCAGGCAGGCGTGCTGTGCGACTAGCGATTGTCCCTGACGCCCATCGGCACTGCGCGAGCAGGCATCGAAAGAAGAGCCATGATCCGCCGCTGAAGTCATTAGACGGACAACGGCGGTCTTGATTTTGCCGAGGTCGCGCGAGTCCGTCTGAGCGGTCGAGGATCTCTCTTTGCCAGTCGGTTGCTGGGTATGGCAGCACGCGATGCAATTGCAATGACCTTTGCGGCAGCAGCAGCCCAACTTGTCGGGATGCTGCGCCTTGCTCGCTGGGCAGCTAGGAGCTGCTTGCGGGGGGCACGCCGGCGCCAGCCCCAGGGTGCTCGCCAGCGCACTTACGACAATCCAGCGAATTGGGCCGCTTAAGGGATTCATGGTGGCTCCGTCGTAATTGTACGTCCCCATACCAGACTTGGCGATCAATCAAGTCGGGGAAATCTTCAGTTAGATATCCTGTGGGTGCAGCGAGCCCGATCCTCTCCCGCACCAAAACGCCGCGATTCCTCGGCTATTCTTTGCGGCGCCGCCAGGTCGACGCGAATCCAGGCTCACGAACAAACAGGCGCGAGCCGTTGTAACTCCTGCCGGGCGGCGCATTCCGACGGACAAGCTCGGCGGCGAGACGAAACTCCTCAGCGCCGCCTTTTTGTGATACCGCAATCCCTCTAGATCGGGAACCATGACCGGGGCTGGCGGAAGCCCGCTGCAAGCGGCGCGTAGCGGCGGCGATTTCAGTTCGCAGCGGCTCCGGACAGGAGGACGTGAGAAAGCTTCTTGAGATCGAACCTGACGTCACGAAGGTCGCCTGCAAGCGAGTTTGGCGGTCGAAGTAGGTTCTGACGGTTATACGGGTATTTCCGCTGCTTTCCGATTGAAGGCGGGCGCCGCCTGAAAAGTCCGATTCTACCGAAAAGGCGGCATTGTCGGCGCAGCAGGCAGAATCGGAACGTTCCTTCTAACTAATCAGTTAGTTTCCGCCCCTCTGGTGTGGTAATGCTCAAGGGCCTCCCCATAATTTCCGCCGCACTCGCCCTTGCGTTAACGGTTCCCCTCAACGGTTGCCGTAGCGGACCTGCCGCAACGTCGGCGGTGCGACCGACCGACGCCGAAACGGCAGTGACTGCTTCGGCGTCTCCTTCACCCGTGCCATGCGAGGCTGCGTCGGTCGACTTGCTTATCCAGCCGGTTGCCTTATCGTCTTCGCCGGTCGCTGAAGAGGTACCGGTTCCCCAGGCAACCGTTAGTCAACCGGCAACATTAGACGCTGACTGGTTGGCGGCGGAAGTGGTCGGCGCGCAATCCCGACATTCGCTCGGCTACCGCGGCCTGGCGGGCCGCGGCGGCGCACTACCCCCAGGTCATCTCGCTCGACGATCCCATGTTTGGCTATATGTTGGGTCCCGACTCGTGGGGTGATCCGACGGTCAAGTCGGCCTACACGCTCGAGGCCTCGCAAAAGTTGCCCTGGCCCGGCAAACGCCAACTGCGCGGCAACGTCGCGCAAGCCGAAGCGAACGCGGCCTATTTCGACGTGGGAGAAGAGCGGCTCAAGATTGACGAGGCGGCGCGGATGGCGTTCTACGATTACTTCCTCGTGGATCGCCAGATCGCCGTTCTTGTCGAATCGACTCAATTGCTGGCGAGTTTCCGCGAGATCGCCAATTCCAAGTACACGGCCGGCGAGGTCGAGCAACAAGACGTATTTCTCGCGGACGTTGGCTTGGCCGAGCTCGATCGGCGACAACTTGAGCTGACCCGCCAGTTGCGCGTGGCCCGCGCGGATCAACACGCTGCTCTTGGCGCCGCCCGATTCGCCGCTGCCGCCGCCGCCGGTGGAACTGCCGGCGCAACATGTGACGGCTTCCGCTGACGAGCTGCGGAGCCTCGCGATTGCCCAGCGGCCGGAAATCGCAGCTCAGGCCGCGCAAATCCGCGCGGAACGCTATTCCGTCGCTTTGGCATGTAAAGAATTCTACCCCGACGTCGAGCTCGTCGCCCGTTACGACGCTTTCTGGCAGGAAGTTCCACTCCGGCCGATGGTTGGCATGAACCTCAATCTCCCGCTCTACAAACAGAAGCGTTTCGCGGCCGTACGCGAGGCCCGGGCGAAGGTCGTCCAAGAACAGACGGCTTTGGAAAGCCGCATCAATGAAATCGCCTTCGACGTCGAACAAGCGTATCAGCGCGTCAACGAGAGCGAGCAAACGCTGTTGATCTTCAGAGATCATATATTGCCCCCAGCCGACCACAGCGTGCAGGCCGCTCGCGCCAGCTATATGGCCGGCAAGCTCGACTTCCTGCGGCTGGTCGAATCCCAGCGCCAACTCCTGATGCTCAAAGAGCAGTATTACGACGCGATGGCCCAGCTCTACCAGCGAATCACGGAGCTGAATCGCGCGGTTGGCGGTCAAACTTCGAGTCTGGCCGCGGACAACTCCAATCCACCGGCAGCGACCCCGTGAGACTGTAACTTCGCGTCGCGGGCAGCCGGCGATCATTTGATCAGCTCCTGGGACGGATCAGTGACTTCGCCGAACCGCTTGAGGATGAGCTCCGGCAATTCCTTGTAGATCTCCGCCAGCGGCGCGTTGACTTCCTCGGCGTGTTGGGCGACGTAACTGTTGCCCTCGCTGTCGCCGTCCACCAGCAGCGGTCCGAGCTGGTCGACCTCCAGCAGCCACATGGCCTCGGACATGCCGAGTTGTTCCTTCCAGTAGACGTCGCGCACGCCCGTGACCGCTTTGCCGTAGATGGCGCCGATGCCGTACGGCATGGTGGAAAGGCAGACGGCGCCGTGCTTCTTGAAGACGGTCTGGTACATCTCTTGAGACATGCCGCCCTTGTTAAGGACCGCGCGGACGCCGTAGCGCTCGAAGAGGCGATCCATCCACTGGGCGTAGCGGAAGCCGGCGGTGGCCTGCAGCGAGTTGACCATGTACTTGCCGGGAGAGACTTCGGCGCCGGCGGGCGACGATTGGGTGGTGACGTTGAACTGGCCCCGAATGTCGATGGGCGGCTCGTGGCCCTCGTCGATCATGTATTTGAAGACGCCGTCGCGCGCGGTGAAAATGCAGCCGGTGAGGTAAACGACGTCGCCGGCGCGAAGTTGGCGCACGTCATGTTCGCTCAAGGGGACAGTGAGACGCCACTCGCGAGAGGCTGGGGACTGGGGATTAGGGGCTGGTGTATGGGATGCTGTTCGCTTCGAGCTGGAAGCTGATTTCGCGCTTCCGTTTGCCCCAGTCCCCAGTCCCCAGTCCCCGCCCCGCTGCGCCAGGCCTTTCATACCTTCGCCGCCTTGGGTCGAGGGCTGCGGCACGCCGGGCTCGAAGTCGACGCCCTCGCGGCGGTAGTACTCGGTGAACCACTGGGGGTCCTCGCGGAACTCCACGCGGCCGTCGTTGTAGATGCGGCGCCGTGGCCCGCCGCACGGCGTGGCACAGTTCGCTGATGCCAATCGGCAGCCCCCCGGTGTGCGCGTAGGCAATCTCGCAGTGCACGTCGAGCACCGGCGTATCGCTCTTGAAGCCCATGATGCCGATCATGGTGCGGTTGCCCAGTTCGAGCAGCTCCAATTCGAGCTTGGCGACCAACGGATCGGGATGCCGGTCGCCCACCAGCCGCAGGCAGGAGGCTTCCTTGCCGAGCGTGACGCACTGGTCTTTCGTGCCGCCGATGCCGACGCCGACGATGACCGGCGGGCAGGACAGGCCGCGATGGCCGAAGGCGACCAGCGTGTCGACGAAGAAACGCTTGATGCCGGGGATGCCGTCGCTGGGGAAGAGCATGCGGTAGTCGCTGCCGAACAGGCCTCCCTTGTGCACGGCGGTGAGGTCGATCCAGTCGCCCTCGGGCTCAAACCGATAGTCGATGTTCGGCGCCATCACGCCGACGTTTGTGCCGGGGTTGTGGCGGGTCAACGGATGCACGCGGTTGGAGCGGCAGCGGGACGGCCTGGGTCGCCCGCGCCGTCGCGGTGCGCAAGCGCCTGCTCCAGGGCCACGAAGCCGCCTTCGATCCGCACGTCGTTGCCGGCCTTGACGTAGAAGCGCGGCAGGCCGGTGTCGCCGCACATCGAGCTCTGCTGGGCGACCGCCACGCCAGCGTTGTCGATCACGGCCAACAAGGCGCGCTTGGCGTCGGGATTGGTCTCGCGCTCGGCGGCGCGCTGGAATCCTTCGGCGCATTGAGCGGGACGGCGATGGCCGCGCGACGGTTGAGCTCGTAGGCAACTTCTTCGAGTTGGGCGTAGGAAATGGACATTACACAAATTGTAGTCGGGGCGAAGCCGAATGACCTAGCGGCGAAGGTTCGGCAGGTCGGACGCCGGCTCACGTACCTCCGTTATGGGCTGGCGATTTGGAAGTGGCGTTTCCAAAACGTGCTGCGGGCCCGGGGTTTTTTGAGTTTTGGAAATCGGTTGTTTGGCGACCAGTTTCTGTAACTCGTTTGCTGGCTCGGCGTTGAATCGATTTTCGGATTTTGCACCGGGCGAGAAACGTCATTTTTTCGTTCAAAACTCGTGGACCGCGGGATTTGCGCGGGTATTGGTTCGGCGAGGCGCGATCTGACCGAGACCTTGGAAGCGCGTGTGCGGACCACGTAAGTTATCAAAGAACTGAGGTGGAATGCAGCGTCGGCTCAGTCTACAAGATACATATACGTTTGTCTAGATCAATTTGCGGCCAGTCATTTGCCGCACAGCCGCAAGCCCATCCGCTGGTGCCACACTATGACATCCTGAACGCGAATCCGATTCCCCGCTATCGGCGGCTTGCCGCCGCAGGTTTCGGCGCTGACTTGATGTATGCGTTTACCGCCATAGTCCGCTCCGTAAATGCATTCACGGCGAAGAATCTTAAGCAAGGCTATGGGGCTGGCCACAATTTACGGCAAGATCAGCCAGCTGGGCGGATCGTTCGTCGACTTGCTCGAATCGGAATTCCGGATACTCGACGGGCAGCGAATTTGTAAGCTTGATCGCCGAGTTTTCGTAGGCGGACTTTTTCCGATCGTAAGGATTATTGGAAGCCCCAATGTTTAGCGTGCCAGCAAAGATGGTTAGATTCCCAATCCGCGACACGTAATTGCGGTGCAATCCTTCGGATTTGGCCCCAAGGTATTCGGGCCAATTCCCAAATTCCTTTATTGCATTCTTGGTCTTATTTTCTGCGGGATGATATGTTCGACATGGACGGAATCGGCACCGCCGACGATAAGCTCCAAATACCTTCCCTGCCGCTGATACTCAAATTGTTCCAAACAATACCGTGCCCTTTCGATCACGTTGGCATTGTATTCCGCCTTGGCATAAATGCCTCGCGAAATCTATCGTCATTGGGGCAATAGCGGCGAAATTCTTCGATGACATCCTTCAAAGGATTTGAATAATCAACACCGCATAAGGCGGGCAAACACAATTTCATTTTCGTTGGCGCGCTCGCGGCAAGTGTGCCGACGCAACATAAAGGACTCCGTAAGCCGCAAAATCTGTCTCTAAAGTGGCATCGCTGCAACCGCCCGCGCAGGTGCATCAAAAAGCCGTAAGTTTGCAGCGACCTAATCATGCGGAGATTTCGCAGCCGCCGATCGATTGCGGGACGCCGGTTCTTGCGAGAACCAACTGGCCATAAACTTTCGCATATTTCACTAAGTCAGCCAAAAACTCCTCAAATGACATCGTCTTATCCTCAATTTGATTTCAGTCGGCTGGTCGATGCCAAGTTCTCCGTTTTCCTCCTCGCTCCTTCCTCGGTGCCCTTTCGTCGTGTACCAGTGTCGCTCGGGCAACTGTGCTGCCTCCGCCACGCTCTGCATAAAGAGTGCCTTGAAATATTGAATCACATACGAGGCGGTGACGCTTTTCTTCATTCGTCGCGATCAGGAACTGCCGCAGAAAAACATCAATGCTCGTCCCATCTAAATTAGCGGATCAGTTCCGCCCATCTCTGCCTCGCTAACTGTAGTTGATTGGGACCAAACCTAGCAGCATTCCCAAGGATGAAGTTCTTGATAATGTCCGTCGGGACTCAATCGCAGGCCGCGGTTATTGATAGTTTCAAACAGCTTAAAGGCGTCCTTGGCTTCACTAACTTCGAGGCGAACCACAATTGTTTGATTCTTTAAGTCGGTAGAGAAAAGTTCCAAGGTCCGGCAGCTTTTGGTCTCCGACCCACTGCCTAAACAATGAGAAAGCGTAGGCAAGGTTTGGATTATCTGGATCTTCCAATATCTCTTCAGCAGCGAGCTTTTCAAATTCATCCGCGTCGAGTGAGTCGAGGGCGATCTTTCTCACTGGTGACCCACCAAGCGCTTTCGCTTGCAGGAGCCGTTGCACATCTAGCGCTTCGCTCAGTTCGTTTTGCGCACGAGCCGATCATGGATACATTCAAAAAGAATACCTATCGTGGTGAGACGTTGTTGGCCGTCGACCAACTCCAATTTATTGATTCCAGCAACGTGGTGCCCGGTAAGACAAACGATGCTTCCCAGAAGATGTGTGTCCGAGCCCTCAAGCAGTTTGATGTCATCGACCAACTCCCACAATTGCTTTTCACGCCACGAGAATCGCCGTTGATATGCTGGTATGACATATTGTTCATTCACCGAGCTAAGCAATTGCGTAATAGTGAGCGATGTTGGAGTGATGAACATAAGAACTAGTCCTTCTGGATGCGAAACACTTTCATCGCTGCGTCATTCGTCGATTAGGGCGACCACAGTTGTGATGCCCATTTTCTTTTCCACCGGCGCCGGCGGCGTCAGGCGCGTAGATCTGACGGGTGGAAACGATGCCTCGAAATTCCCGTCGCTGAGAAGCGCGACGTAGTACGCAGCGTCGGCAAAGACGGGCGTCATTGGCGCTTCGGCGTGCCGTAAAGAGATAAAGCAACCCCTTTTCTGTAAAAGCCGCGGAGCGGCTTTTCAGGAATGGCTCATACGGTCTCCACAGTGAGATAGATTTTTCCGGTCTCCCAGTCTTCGCTAGTTTCCATCAAGATGGCGGACACGAGCCGCAGGAGCGAGGCCTCGTTGGGGAACAGCGTGGCGACGCGGGTGCGGCGTTTGATTTCTTTGTTGAGGCGTTCCAGCAGGTTGGTCGTCCGCAGCCGGCGGCGCAACGCGGCCGGCCAGGCGAAGACCGTCAGCCCCTCGGTCGCATGGCGCTCGATCCACTCGGCCAGCCGCGGCGCCGAGCGCTCGTACTTCGAGACGGCGAGGCCGACCAGCCGCTGGGCCTCCTCGCGGCTGGGTGCGTGGAAGACGGCCCGCAGATCGGCGGCGACCTCGGACCGCTGCGAGACGTGCGGCACATACTGCATGGCGTTTTGCACGAGATGGAACTGGCAGCGCTGCCACGGCACGCTGGGGAAGCATGCCTGGCGGGCCTCCTTGAGGCCCGCATGGCCGTCGCTCACGATCAGCTCGACGCCGTGCAGGCCGCGGACGACGAGCGAACCCAAGAACTCGCGCCAGTGGACCTCCGCTTCGGAGAGCTTGACGCTCACCCCCAGGATCGATCGCTTGCCGTCGAGCCCCACGCCGACGGCCACCAGCACGGCGCAGTCGACGACGCAGCCGCCGTGGCGGACCTTTTCATAACGAGCGTCGAGGATCACGAACGGGTAGGCTCCCAGCGGGCGGTCCCGCCACTTGGCGAGGACTTCGTCCAATTCCGCCGCGCAGCGGCTGACCTGCGTGCTGGAGACTTCGCTGCCGCACAGCTCCTCGACGATGGCCTTCACCTTGCGCGTCGACACCCCTTGCACGTACATCTCGGCCAACGCCACTTTGAGGGCCCGTTCACTCCGCTCGCCCCGCTGGAGGGCCGACGGGTAGAACGACGAGTCGCGGGTCTGGGGGACTTTGAGGGCCAGCTTGCCGAGCCGGCGAGCACGGTCTTGTCCTTAAAACCATTGGCTTGGCCGCGCCGCTGAGGCGTCCGCTCGTACGGCCGGGCCCCGAGGGCATGGGAGCGTTCGATCTTCATGGCTTCATTGAGCACGACTTCCAGGACCTCGGCCAGGCCGTCGAACCCCGCTCGGCCAGGACCTGGACAACTTCGTTCACGACGCTAGATTGCGACTGGTGGGTCATTGCACGCTTCCTTTCTTTGGATGATTGAGAACCAAACAAACAAAGGAAACCGTCTTGGCCCACTCCTTTCAAGTCCGCTCGACGCACGTTCGTGTTGGGCTCCGCTCCGGCTCGCCTCGCTCGCCTACGCTACGCCCAACACGAACGTGCCTCCTGTCGGAGACTTCTACAGAACAGAGGTTACACTAACCGTAAAAAGATAGTGGTCGAGATTCACGGATGAATCTGGCGGCAAATCATGGACCGTGCCGACGAAGTCCTTCATTCGTTCGAGCAGAGTTGTAAGTTCGCCCTCAGACGGACTTGCCGCTGCCTGCTCGGCTCCATTTTCCTCTTCGATGCGGAACGCACCCGCGCACCCTCCGGCAACGCTAGCGGCTCGATAGGGCGAAGCACCCCGTGATCGTAGATGGCGTCGATGTCGTGGATCATGTCACAATTCTACTACGGCCAGGGGGCCATCGCAAAGCCGCTTGCTCCTTCATTCATCAATTAGGGACACCACCATCAATTAGGGACACCACGTTTTGAGCCCCATGTTCTTTTCCTCGGGCTCCGGAGGCGCAAGCCGCGTGACATACACGGGCCTATTCTTTGCTGGATCGGCGGACGCCGCGGCGCGAAGAACCGCCTATCCCTGCGGTTGATCGAGCAATTCGACGCCGTCGCGCAAGACGCGCGCCGCTGCGCCCGGCCAGGCATATACGACGATGCGATCTGGTTCGTGAAACACTTCCGGAACGCCCGGCGATTCCGCTTCGAATACCACGTCTACGCTGGTATGCGCATCGAGCGAATACAAGGCGCCATGGTTCGAGGCAAAACGCCACGCTTTGATCGCCGGGGTTCGTAAGTCTCAACCTTGTCGTCTCGAGCGATTTCAACCCAGCGCTCATGTGCTCACTCTTTCTATTGGCAATCGAGAAGCCGGAGACAATGCGCCATCAAGTCAGCCCGCGCCGCGGCGGCGCGATTTCGTGAGTTTGTTTCCGCTTCGTTCCGGTAAAAGTCATACCAACCGCTTAGGATTTCGCATGTCACTTCCGCCTGCCGTAATTCTTCTGCGGCGATCGTCCCTACGCGAATAAGTGCAGCCCAGCTCGCCTCGTCCCCATTTCATTATGTACCGTCCAAAATAGGCGGTCGAGACTCCATGAGGGGTTTGCGGGGCTTTTGACATTTGACGACTTCGTCAGCTATTTGAGCCACCTTGACCCCGCTATCCTGTTGGAGGCGTCACTGATGCTCAGCATTTCATTGAGGGGCGATTGCGAATCGCCGGACTGCGATGCCTCTTGACCATTTCCAAATCCCAGGGGAAATCGTTTTGAATCCGCTTCATTCATCAATGAGGGCCACCACGGTCTTTAGACCCATGTTCTTTTCCTCCGGCGCCGGCGGCGCGAGACGGGTGAATTGCACGGGGGTGTACGACGCCTCGAAGTCGCCGCCCTCAAGCGGCTTCATGCAGATGTTCTTCAGCCAGTGGACTTCCTTTTCGGGGAAATCGCTGCGGTAGTGGGCGCCGCGGGATTCTTCTCGCAAGAGGGCGCTGCGGGTGAGCATTTCGGCGATGAGCGCCAGGTTTTCGGTGTTGATCGCTTCGTTCCAGGGGGCGTTGTAGATGGGGCTGCCACTGCCGGTGGCGGCTATGACTCGCTGGCGGATGTCTTGGATTTCGGGGAGGGCGGCGGTCATATCGGGGCCGTTGCGTACAACGCCGACCTTTGTCCACATCGTCCGCTCGAGGCGGTCGCGGAGCTGAAACGGATTTTCGCCGTCCGCGCGCTCCAGGGGCGCCATCCAACGCGAGCAAATCGCGTTGATAGGGGCGAGGAGCGAGGAGCGAGGGGCGAGTGGGGCGGAGCCGATGTAGTCGACCATGGCGTCGCCGGCACGGGCGCCGAAGACGATAGAATCCGCCACGCCGTTGCCGCCCAGGCGATTGGCGCCGTGGACGCCGCCGGCGTCTTCGCCCGCGGCGAATAGGCCCTCGATGTTGGTGCGGCAGTTCACGTCGATCTTGACGCCGCCCATGTGGTAGTGGGAGCTCGGGGAGACTTCGACACGGTCGTTCACCAGGTCGAAACCATACTCGCGGCAGCGTTCGACCATGCCGGCGAACTGCTTGGCCACGTCTTTGATGTGGGTGGCGTCGATGAGCACGCCGCCGCTGGGCGTGCCGCGGCCGGCCATGATCTCCATGTAGCCGGCGCGAGACCACGTCGCGGGTGGCGCGTTCGAGCTTGTCCGGGGCGTACCGCGCCATGTAGCGCTCGCCGAGGGCGTTGTAGAGTCGGGCGCCGGCGCCGCGGAGGCCTTCCTCCAACAGTCCGCCGGTGGCGATGGAGTTGCCCGCGAGAATGCCGGTCGGGTGGAACTGCATCATCTCCATGTCGACGAACTCGGCGCCGAGGCGGGCCGCCATGGCCTGACCGTCGGCGGCTTTTTCCAACGACGGCGACGAGATCTTGTACATCGTAGCGCCCGCGCCGGTGGCGGAGAGCGTTGCCTTAGCCGCGACCGCCACGAACCGCCCGCGGCGATTATCCAACAGCACGGCGCCGACCACGCGCGAGCCCGCGACTAAAAAATCGAGGCCGCGGGTTTCTTCGAGGACCGTGACGTTGGGTTGCTCGAAGACCCAATCGCGGAGGTTGGACATGATCTCGATGCCCGTGAGATCGCCTTTGTGGACGGTGCGGTCGAAGCTCTGGCCGGCGAAGGGTTTCTGGTGGATCGTGCCGTCGGGGTTGCGGTCGAAGAGGCAGCCGATGCGGTTTTCCAATTCGATAATGCGGTCGGGCGAATCGTTGACGAGGGCCCAGGCGAGTTCCTGGTTGTTCAGAAACTGCCCGCCGGCGACGGTGTCGTTGAAGTGCTTGTCGAAGGAGTCGGCGGAATTGAGGACGCAGTTGTAGCCGCCTTGGACCATGCGGGTGCAACCCGATTGGCCGATGAGACCTTTCACGGCGATGACGATGCGGGCCTGCGGGTTGGCGGTGGTTACGTGGAGCGCAGCGAGCATGCCGGCGCCGCCGGCGCCGAGGATCAGGACGTCGCAGGAGAGGTCATCAAGGGGGAGCATGTGGCGGAGACTGGGGGCTGGCGACGGGGCCGGAACTCGGACTCTTGTTTGTTACGTTTGTTAAGCTCGAAGACCTAACCCGAGTCTCTTGCCTAAGGTATACTTGCGGTATGGGCCGGACAATTCCCGCAAACTACGATTCCGGCCTTTTCCATCCGCTAAAGCCGGTGGACCTCGCTAGGGGTACATTGCACGGACGCGAAGTTTAGTGATGCCAAAAGAGGCATAACGATGGTAATTCATGCTGTCTACGAAAATGGCGTCTTTCGGCCCACCCATCCAGTCTCATTGCCGGCGAGCTGCGCTGTGGCACTCGTGGTGCATCAAGAGTCTGCAACTAATTCGAAGTCCGAAGAATCCGAACCGCTTTCCAAACTGGCCGCCATTGCCACGGCTCATCCGGTTAATCCGGACCTACCCACTGACCTCGCCTCGCAGCACGATCACTATCTTTACGGCACGCCCAAGCGCTGACGCTCTTTGTCGACACCGGCTATCTGCTGGCATTGTTGAGTCCGGGTGATGAACTTTTCGAGCGGGCCCAGCGTTGGGCTGCTTCGATCCACGAGCCGCTGATCACGACCGAATACATTCTTTGGGAACTGATCAACTCACTCTCCGCGCCGATCGACCGTCCCAAAGCTCATGAGGCAGTCGCGGAAATTCGCTCCTCAGCAAGCTGGGAGCTTGTGTATGCGACCCACCAATTGTTCGCCGAGGGATTGATGGTGCACGGCTCGCGCCCTGACAAACATTGGTCGCTGACTGACTGCTTCTCGTTCGTTGTAATGCAGCAGCGTGGATTGCAAATCGCGCTGACGCACGACCATCATTTCGAGCAGGCGGGTTTTGAGGCGTTGATGCGTCGCGATCCGTCGTAGACGGCGAGGAAGGCTCGCCGAGGATCAGGACGTCGCACTGGAGCTCATCGAGCGGCAGCAACTTGCGCCTCCGGCGGAGAAAGGTGCGGGTTTGCCACGAACGCGTCGACCCCCCAATACGCGACGACGATGCCGATGAGCGCGAGAACGAGCGTGATGGGCGTGCGGAAGCGCACGCCCAGGTGTAGTCCAGCAAAATATTTCGGATGCCGTTGAGCCCGTGGTAGAGGGCGATGAACAGAAACGAGATGTCCACGGCGACGAACCAGGGGTTGTGGAAGAACCGCCGTTGAATCACTTCAAACGTGAGCCCGGCCGGCGTCGCGCACTTCGGCGGCGAAATGCTCCACCCAGAAGTGCATGACGAGCAGCACGAGGAGCGCCGCTCCCGTGACCCGCTGCAAATACCAGTTGATTGCGCGTCCGGACATAAGCTACGAGTGCCGCAAGATGCCGTAGATGAACATGGGGAGGGCGCCCGCCAGAAAGACGACGGCGCCGACGCCGATCGCGAAATACCAGAACATTTGCCGCTGCTTTGGAAGTCCGAGGCCCAGATCGACCATCGTCAGGCGGATGCCGTTGAGGGCGTGGAGGATGACCGTGGCGAGCAGGCCGATCTCGGCGAGCTTGAACAGGGGCGTGCTGAACAGTTTCAAGGCGTCGTCGAACTTCTGGGGGTCTTGGAGGTCGTGAATCGTGTGGACATGGAGAATGAGATAGCCGACGAGCGCGACGCCGGTGAGGCGCTGGATCCAGAAGGCGACGTTGCCGACATAGCGCCACGCGTACTTGCGCACTGGCGAGGATGAGCGGGTTTGGTTCGGCGGCGGGGCTATTCATGCGGGCAAGTGCTTGTCGTAGAATTTTTGCGGAAACAGCAGCGACCGCTTCATCTTCATGATGGAGTCGGTCAGGTTGATGCCCTTGGGGCACGCGGCGACGCAGTTGAATTGGGTGTGGCAGCGCCACACGCCGTTGTCGTCGTCAAGGACCGCCAGGCGGTCGGCGACGTTGCCGTCGCGGGGGTCGAGCAGCCGCAGCATGGCCTTGTTGATGGCGGCGGGGCCGAGGTACGCCTCATTCGTGCCGGTGATGCCGCAGACGCTGTAGCAGGCGCCGCAGGTGATGCAGTCCGTTTTCGCTTGGGCCTGGCGGCCGAAGTCGGAGTCGGGGCGAACGATGGCGAGCTCTTTGGAGTCTTTGTCCTTCGGGTGCAGAGCAGGGCGGACTTTTTTCCATTTGGCGAAGAAGGGCCCAAGATCGACGACGAGGTCTTTCATGACCGGCAGGCTAGCCAACGGTTCGATCGTAATGCAGTCTGCCTCGAGGGTTTCCACGCGAGTCTGGCACGCCAGGCGGGGCATCCAGTTGATGCGCATCGCGCACGTGCCGCACATGCCGACGCGGCAGGAACACCGGAAGGAAAGGGACGGGTCGTGCTCGCGCTGGATGATGAACAGGGCGTCCAGCACGGTCATCCGGCTGTCGAGGTCGAGGGTGAACAGCGGGCTGCCGCTCGGGTCGGTGCGCGCGAGCTTGAACCGGTAAGTGGCCATGTCATTTGCCGTTCTGAGGGCGCTCGGCGCGAGGCGCGATGATGCACGCTTCCCGAGTCGAATCTAATCCATCGGCGGGCCTAATTCCAGGCTGGCGTCGGCCGATGGGTTGCATCCACGAGAGCGGGCCGCATGCTTCGCCGCCGGATCGGCGCGGTACGGAGTCGGATTCAAGATCAGGAATCCACCTGGCGGGCGTGCCGCAGTCGCGCTGTGGTTTCGACCGTTTCGATCAACTCGCGCAGGTCAAGCGGCTTGGACAAGTAGCCCTCCATGCCCGCGGCCAGGCACCGTTCGCGGTCACCCACCATCGTATGGGCCGTGAGAGCAATGATGGGGGGTTGATGCCCTGGCATACGACGGATGGCCGCGGTGGCCTCGATGCCGTCCATACCCGGCATCTGCAGATCCATCAGGATGACGTCAAAGCGATCTCGCTCGGCCAACCCCACGGCTTCGAATCCATCCGACGCCACGCTCACCTTATGCCCGCGCTTGACGAGCGCATGGCGCACCAACGTTTGAATTGTCCGCGTATCCTCCGCCAACAGGACCATCAGCGGCGGTCCGCTGAGAAGTTGGTTGAGCGGATGAGCTGCCGGCAAGAACGGCTCCGCGCCGGCGTGCACTTCGGGGGCTTCGTCCAGCTTGCTAGCGTCGATAGCCAGCGGCACCGTGAATGAGAAGACGCTGCCTTTACCGCGCTCGCTCCGCAGAGATCGAGAACCGCCCATGGCGCGGATGAGCTCCGCCGTGATCGCCAGCCCGAGGCCGGCGCCCTCATGCCGACGCGCCGTCGAGGCGTCCACCTGCGTGAACGGCGCGAATATCCGCTCTTGATCCTCCTGGGCGACGCCGACGCCTGTATCGCTGACGACAAACCTCACCCAGGCTTCGCGGTCGTCCGACGACTGGACTTGTACATCCGTGGTAACCTGGCCGTCGTCCGTAAACTTGATGGCGTTAGTCAACAAATTGATCAGCACTTGGCGCAGCCGTAACGAGTCGCCGATGAGATGAGCGGGCACGGCCTGGTCGACGTGAACTTTGAAGTCCAGTCCCTTTTCAGCCGCCCGGAGACCAAAAGTGTGGCTCAATTCCCGGAGGATTTTGTGCAAATTCAACGGGCCGTTTTCCAGCGTCAGCTTGCCCGCTTCGAGCTTGGACAGGTCAAGTATCTCGTTGAGCAGCTCTAAGAGCAGGTGAGCGTTGCTGCGGACGACGGTCAGGTGTCCGCGCACCTGGGCTGACAACGATTCGAGCAGCGACAGTTCGGTCATGCCGATGATCGCCGTCATCGGCGTGCGCAGCTCGTGACTTATGCTGGTGAGAAACTGGCTCTTGGCCAGATTGGCGCGTTCCGCGGCGATTCGAGCGGCGTGCTCCTGGGCTAACAGGACCCGCTCGTCGGCCTGTCGCTGGATTTGCAGCGACTTGTGAAACAAATCGACGAAGACGGATACCTTGGCCCGAAGCACATCGGGCGCGGCGGGGGTCAAGATGTAGTCGACGGCGCCCAGCGCGTACCCCCGCTCCGCGTAGGCGTCGTCGGCGTGCGCCGTTAAAAAGATGATCGGCGTATGTTCAGAGCGGCGGCGTTGGCGGATGAGGGTCGCCGTCTCGAATCCATCGAGATCCGGCATATTCACGTCCAGCAGAATGACGGCGAAGTCGTCCGCCAGCAGCCGCCGCAACGCCTCGGTCCCCGACGTTACGGAGACCACGGTCTGCTGCAGGCTTTCGAGCACCGCTTCGATGGCCAGCAGCTTGGCTGGCACGTCGTCGACGACGAGAATCTTCGCCTTGGCTGGCGGCTCGTTGCTCATGTAGCAAGCCACGCTCCTAATGAGGCCAGCATTTGTTCGGAATCAACCGGCTTGGAAAGGTAGTCCCAGGCGCCGGCCTCGAAGCACTTCTCACGATCGCCCTTCATTGCTTTGGCCGTCACCGCCACGATCGGCAGGTTCTTGAATCGCGCAATCTGGCGAATGGCCTTCATCGTGTCAATTCCATCCATCTCCGGCATCATGATGTCCATGAGCACGATGTCGACGTCGGGCGACGCCTGGAGCAGGTTAATGGCTTCCCGGCCCGTTTCCGCCGAAACGGTGACCATATCGTACCGCTCCAAGATGCTAGTCAGCGCAAAGATATTCCGAATGTCGTCGTCGACAATCAGCACCTTCTTCCCGGCAAGAACTGATGCGACGCCGGAGTGCTGGCGAATCATCTGCTGCGCATTCTCAGGCAATGTCGCCAGAGGCTTGCAGAGGGAGGCGGCGGCGTGATCGACGAGCGAACTCAGGCTTTCCACCAGCGTTAGATTAAACTCTTTGGCAAGGTGCACCAAATGTTGCCGCCCGTCCAGGGCCGTCTCGGGATCAATGTACAACAACAGAGGGGGTTCGCTGGTTGAGGAGCGAGACTGCAGCTGCTCGGCGAGAACGGCAAGACTCATGTCTCCCGGGTCGGGCGTGAGCACAACGCAGTCCATTGGGGATTCCGCAAAAGCGTCGATGGCCGCGGCGCCCGAATCGGCGGCAACGACGTCCACGTCGAAATGTTTCAGCAATTCCGCGATTTTCTCGCGACGATGCGATTCCGAGTCGACCAGGAGTATGCGCCGCCGGTCGCGGTCGACAAAGTCTCGTACGTTTTGGAGAAAGTCCTCCAGACATCCGGCGGTCGGAATTGGCTTCTTTAACACGCCGCGAGCGCCCAACGTGAAGCCGTATTCGGGATTGTCCACCGTGGACACGACGTACACGGGAATGTGCCTGATGGAAAGATCTCGCTTGAGTCGCTGCAGCACGCGCCACCCGTCAATATCGGGCAATGAGATGTCCAACAAGATTGCGGCGGGCTGAAAATCTCGAGCGCGCGCCAACGCCGCCACGCCGGAGGGAGTCACCAGTCCTTTGAAGCCTACCTTGCGAGCGATCTCGAGGGCGAAGTCGGCGAATCCGCGGTCGTTGTCGACAATGAGTAGAACGCGGTCGCCGGACTGAATGGCGGGGGCGTCGTCCGTCGCTTCGTCGGGCGCACTGAGGGCGCCTTCCGCAGCCGATCTCTCGGCCGACGAATAATCGGGAGCGACGTTGCTGGAAGCCGTGGCCGGCGACTTCACGGCAGAAGCGACGACGCGTCGCACCATCTTCTGCGGCACGAAAGCCTGCGGCAAATAGAGCGTAAACTCGCTCCCGATCTCGGGCGTGCTCGTCAGCCGAATCTCCCCGCCCAGCAGGCGCGCCGTCTCGCGGCTGATGGCCAGGCCCAGGCCCGTGCCCCCATATTTGCGGCTCGTGCTGCCGTCGGCCTGCTGAAACGCTTCGAAGATAATCTGTTGCTTGTCCGTTGGAATCCCGATGCCGGTGTCGCTGACCGTAAACGCCACCACGCCGTCGCTGGCGTTGAGCGTATCGTTATCGGCGTGCCAGCCTTCGTACGCGGATTCGACCCGCAACGCCACGCGGCCGTGATGCGTGAACTTGAAGGCGTTCGACAGCAAGTTCTTGATGATTTGCTGCAGTCGCTTGCTGTCGGTCGTAAGGGTGCGCGGCAAAAACTGATCGAGCTCCACCTGGAATTCCACGCCGTGCGCTTCGGCGACGTGCCGAAATGTTCGTTCGACGTAGTTGTGCAAATCCGCAAAGCGGAGCTCGCCGACGTCGAGCACGACGGTCCCGGACTCGATTTTCGACAAATCGAGAATGTCGTTGATCAACATCAACAGGTCGTTGCCCGACGAATGGATGGTCTTCGCATAGTCGGTTTGCTTCTCCGAGAGGTTCCCGTCGGGATTCTTGGAGAGCTGATCCGAAAGAATCAGCAGGCTGTTGAGCGGCGTCCGCAGCTCGTGCGACATGTTCGCCAGAAACTCGCTCTTGTATTTCGACGTCAGTGCGAGTTGTTCGGCTTTTTCTTCGAGCGCCTGGCGAGCCTGCTCGACTTCCTGATTCTTCCGCTCGACTTCGACGTTTTGATGCGCCAGAAGTTGCGCCTTCTCTTGAAGTTCCTGGTTCGTCTTCTGCAGTTCGTCCTGCCGGGTGCCCAACTCCTCGGCCAGGGATTGCGACTGCTTGAGCAAGTCCTCGGTCCGCATGTTGGCTTCGATGGTGTTCAGCACGATGCCAATGCTTTCGGTGAGCTGGTCGAGAAAAGCCTGGTGCGTTGGGTTGAACCGCTCGAACGACGCCAGCTCCAAGACGGCCTTGACCTGCCCCTCGAACACCACGGGCAGCACGATCACGTTGACCGGCGCCGAGCCGCCCAGTCCGGAGGAAATGCGAATGTAATCGGGAGGCACGCTAGTCAGCACGATCTTTTGCTTTTCCAGCGCGCATTGACCCACCAAACCCTGGCCCAGCTCGAGCTCCTTGCCTACTTCACGGGGATGCTCGTACGCGTAGCTGGCCAGCAAGATCAGGCACGGCGGCTCGCGCGAGGCGTCGTACGTGTAGAACACCGCGTGCTGCGCCGAAACGACCGGCGCCAGCTCGGACAGAATCAGCCGGCCTACGGTCAGCATGTCTTTCTGCCCTTGAAGCATCCGGCTGAACTTGGCGAGATTGGTCTTCAGCCAGTCCTGCTCGGCGTTCTTGAGCGTCGTGTCCTTGAGGTTCACGATCATCTCGTTAATGTTGTCTTTCAGCGCCGCCACCTCGCCTTGAGCCTCGACTTTGATCGAACGCGTCAAGTCGCCCTTGGTCACGGCGGTCGCCACCTCGGCGATGGCCCGTACCTGCGTGGTCAGGTTGGCCGCCAGTTGGTTCACGTTGTCGGTCAGATGTTTCCAGGTGCCCGCGGCGCCCGGCACGCTGGCCTGACCGCCAAGCTTGCCTTCGACGCCCACCTCGCGGGCCACCGTCGTCACCTGCTCGGCAAACGTGGCGAGGGTGTCGATCATGCCGTTGATCGTGTCGGCTAGCGCCGCAATTTCTCCCTTGGCGTCGACGGTTAGTTTTTGCTTGAGGTCGCCGTTGGCCACCGCCGTCACCACGCGGGCGATGCCGCGCACCTGGCTGGTCAAGTTGCCGGCCATGAAGTTCACGTTGTCGGTCAGGTCCTTCCACGTGCCCGACACGCCCTTCACCTCGGCCTGGCCGCCGAGCTTGCCTTCGGTGCCCACCTCGCGGGCCACGCGCGTGACTTCCGCGGCGAACGAGCTGAGCTGGTCCACCATCGTGTTGACGGTCGCCTTGAGATCGAGAATCTCGCCTTTGACGTCGACGGTGATCTTCTTCGACAGGTCGCCGCTGGCAACGGCCTTGGTCACTTCGGCGATGTTGCGCACCTGGCCAGTGAGATTGCCGGCCATGGAGTTCACGCTATCGGTGAGGTCCTTCCACGTGCCGGCGACGTCGCGCACGTCGGCCTGTCCGCCCAGCTTGCCTTCGGTGCCCACCTCGCGGGCTACGCGCGTCACCTCCGACGCGAACGAGCGAAGCTGATCGACCATCGTGTTGATGGTGTCCTTGAGTTCCAAAATCTCGCCGCGCACGTCGACCGTGATCTTCTTCGACAGGTCGCCGCTGGCCACGGCCTTGGTCACCGCGGCGATGTTGCGGACCTGGGCCGTAAGATTGCCGGCCATGAAGTTCACGCTGTCGGTCAGGTCCTTCCACGTACCGGCGACGCCCTTCACCTCGGCCTGGCCGCCCAGCTTGCCTTCGGTTCCCACTTCGCGGGCCACGCGCGTCACCTCCGACGCGAACGAGCGAAGCTGATCCACCATCGTGTTGATGGTGTCTTTGAGCTCCAAAATCTCGCCTTTCACGTCGACCGTGATTTTCTTCGACAAGTCGCCGGTGGCCACGGCCGTCGTCACTTCGGCAATGTTGCGCACCTGACCGGTAAGATTGCCGGCCATCGAATTCACGCTGTCGGTCAGGTCGCGCCACGTGCCTTCCACGCCGCGGACGTCGGCCTGGCCGCCGAGCTTGCCTTCGCTGCCCACCTCGCGGGCCACGCGCGTCACCTCGTCGGCGAACGACCGCAGTTGGTCCACCATCGTGTTGATGGTGTTTTTCAGTTCCAGAATCTCGCCCTTCACGTCGACCGTGATTTTCTTCGACAAGTCGCCCGTGGCCACGGCCGTCGTCACTTCGGCGATGTTGCGCACCTGCCCGGTAAGATTGCCGGCCATGAAGTTCACGTTGTCGGTGAGATCCTTCCACGTGCCGGCGACGCCCTTCACGTCGGCCTGCCCGCCCAGCTTGCCCTCGGTGCCCACCTCGCGGGCTACGCGCGTCACTTCCGCGGCGAACGAACTCAGCTGGTCCACCATCGTATTAATAGTGTTCTTCAACTCCAGAATCTCGCCCTTCACGTCGACCGTGATCTTCTTCGACAAGTCGCCGCTCGCGACGGCCGTCGTTACCTCGGCGATGTTGCGCACCTGGCCCGTGAGGTTGCCGGCCATGAAGTTCACGCTGTCGGTAAGGTCCTTCCACGTGCCGGCCACGTCGCGCACTTCGGCCTGGCCGCCGAGCTTGCCTTCGGTGCCCACCTCGCGGGCCACGCGCGTTACTTCCGAGGCGAAGGCCCGCAGCTGATCGACCATCGTGTTAATCGTGTTCTTGAGCTCCGAGATTTCGCCCTGCACGTCGACTTCGATTTTCTTCGACAAGTCGCCGTTGGCCACGGCGGTCGTCACTTCGGCAATGTTGCGGACCTGGGCCGTGAGGTTCGACGCCATGAAATTCACGCTGTCGGTGAGGTCCTTCCACGTGCCGGCGACGCCTTTCACGTCGGCCTGCCCGCCCAGCTTGCCTTCGGTGCCCACTTCGCGGGCCACGCGCGTCACTTCGTCCGCAAACGAACTGAGCTGATCGACCATCGTGTTGATGGTGTTCTTCAACTCCAGAATTTCGCCTTTCACGTCGACCGTAATCTTCTTCGACAAGTCGCCCGTCGCCACGGCCGTCGTCACGGCCGCAATATTGCGCACCTGCGCGGTGAGGTTGGACGCCATGAAGTTCACGCTGTCGGTTAAGTCTTTCCAAGTGCCCGACACGCCCTTCACCTCGAGCCTGGCCGCCCAGTTTGCCTTCGGTGCCCACCTCGCGGGCCACGCGCGTCACTTCGTCCGCAAACGAACTGAGCTGATCGACCATCGTGTTGATGGTGTTCTTGAGCTCCAGAATTTCGCCCTTCACGTCGACCGTGATTTTCTTCGACAGGTCGCCGGTCGCCACGGCCGTGGTCACCGCGGCGATGTTGCGCACTTGCGACGTGAGGTTCGACGCCATGAAGTTCACGCTGTCGGTCAGGTCTTTCCACGTGCCCGACACGCCCTCGACGCGCGCCTGGCCGCCAAGCCTGCCTTCGGTGCCCACCTCGCGGGCCACGCGCGTCACCTCCGATGCGAACGACCGCAACTGGTCCACCATCGTGTTGATGGTGTTCTTGAGCTCCAGAAATTCGCCGCGCACGTCGACCGTGATCTTCTTCGACAAGTCGCCGTTGGCCACCGCGGTGGTCACCTCGGCGATGTTGCGCACCTGACCGGTCAGATTGCCGGCCATCGAATTCACGCTGTCGGTGAGGTCCTTCCACGTGCCGGCGACATTCTTGACCGCCGCCTGCCCGCCCAGCTTACCGTCGGTGCCCACCTCGCGGGCCACGCGCGTCACTTCCGACGCGAACGAGCCCAGTTGCTGGACCATCCTGTTCACGGTCTTGGCTGTGCTGAGAAACTCGCCCTCCAGCGGTCGCGCGTCGAAGTCCAGCGCCATCGTCTTCGACAAGTCTCCCTTAGCCACGGCGCCGATGACGCGCGCCATCTCGCTGGTGGGATGCACCAGGTCGCTGATCATGGCGTTGACCGAATCGATGGTTCCCGCCCAGGCCCCGCTCAACGAACCTTGGAATGCCCGTTGCTTGATCTTTCCCTCTTTGCCGACGACGCGGCTGATCCTGTCGATTTCACCCGTCATCCCCTCCAGCTGGTCCATCACTGCGTTGAACGTGTCGCCGACCTTCCCGCCGAGGCCGATCCAGTTGGAAGGAAGCCGAACGCTAAAGTCCCCATGACGTAACGACGTCAACGCGTCCAGAAGGGCCGGCACGTCGACGTCCTGAGAATCCTGAGCTTCCAACGTGGGATCCTGCGTCACGGTCGCCATCGGGTGAGTCCCTCCCAATTTGGAGAATGGGTCGGCGTCATTGCCGCGAGAATGGAAAGGCGTTCCTGCCCAAAATGCGCCACCACGCGCAGACCCCCTGGTCGGAAAACGACCATGTGGTCGTTTCATGTACAAAAACCGGCTCAATTTGCGGATAAGCCGCGGTCATTACCGCCGGCCTCGGCATGAGTGCAGTTTCGGCGCCGGTCAACTCGCCCGAATTCATTCCTTTCGCCATCGCCCCGTTCCAACACTCGATGCCGTGCTTCCCCCGAGAGCGACAACCTGAGAGGTCCCCTCCACCTGCACGACTGGAGAAGCCGGACTGCCCGGCGATTCCGTTAGAACCGTGACGGGCCCGCCGCGGCGCGCGAATTCGCGCTTGTCACGTTCCGCCTGACGACGCTAAGCTACGCGCCGCGCGGCGCCGGAGGCGCCGGGCCCGCCAGTGCGCGCAATGCTATCACCTGAACCTGGCGTTGCGGCGCGGTCCAGCACGGAGGCTGTACAACAGCGATGAAGAATTTCTCGCGCGCGTTACGCGAAGCATGGCGGCATTGGCCCACGTTGGCCGCGGCGCTTTTATGTTCTCTGGGCGTGGCCGCTCTGTGGGGCGCCAATATTGCGGCGCTCTTTCCAATCATCGAAACCACGCTGCACGGCCAGTCGCTGCAAACGTGGAACCAGGGGCGATTGACCAAATCGCAGCAGGACCTGACCGCCCACGAGGCGGAAGTCCGCGATATGGAGCGCCGCGTGCAACTCGCCGCCGGCGCCGAGGACAAAGGGCAGCTTCAGCTTCAGCTCAGCGTGCTTGAAACTCGCGTGCGCGTCGATCGCGCTTCGATCTACTCCGCCCAGCGGCTGCAGCCCTACATCGATCGCTATTTGCCGTCCGACCCGTTTCACACGGTCGTGCTCATCGTCTCGCTGGTGGCGGCAGCGACGGCTCTTAAGCAAGTGCTCTCGCTCAGCAACATCATGCTCGTGGCCTATGTGTCGCAGAGCATTGCGCAATGTGCGAAGTCGCATCTTCGACAAGGCCCTGGCGCTCGATCGCCCGGGATTCAACCGGCAGGGCATCAGCGGATTTGCCGCCCATATTACGCACACCACCGACATGTTGGCCGGCGGCCTGACGAGCTTCTACGGCGGCGCCGTCACCGAGCCTTTGCGGATTTTCTCCTGCTTGTGCGGCGCGTGGTTCATCTCCTGGCGCCTGACCCTGGCCTCGATGATTTTCGCCCCGCTGGCCGCTTTCCTGATGCTCCACCTCAACCGGCGAATCCGCACCCTCTCCGTGGGAATCCTCGATCGCGCGCTGGGATTCCACCACATCATGCTCGAAGTGTTCACCTCCCTCGTGACGGTGCAGGCCTACACGATGGAAGATTTCGAGCGGAAACGCTTCCGCCTCGCGACCGGCAACATTCGCCGCATCGCCATGAAAGCCACCTTCTACAATTCGCTGTCCAGCCCCGTCACCGAGCTGTTGGGCATCGGCATGCTGTGCACGGGGCTCACCGTGTCGGCCTACTTGGTGCTCAACCAGGAGACGCACATCTTCGGCATCAAAATGTCGGATCAACCGTTCAGCATCCCCGCGGTGACCGTCTTCTTTGGAATGCTCATCGGCGCCGCCGATCCGCTGCGCAAGCTTTCGACCGTCATCACCGGCGTGAACACGGGCATGGCCGCGGCCAACATGCTCTATCCGATTCTCGACATCCAGTCGCAGCTCGTCGAAACGGCGAACCCCCAGGCGCTGCCCGCGCCGCACCGCTGCGTGGAGTTCCGCGACGTCTGGTTCAGCTACGACGGCGCCAATAACGTGCTCGAGGGCGTGAACCTTGAAATCAACGCCGGCGAGCACCTGGCGATCGTCGGTCCCAACGGCGGCGGCAAGAGCACCATGATCAACCTGCTGTGCCGCTTCTACGATCCCCAGCGGGGCGCGGTGCTGATCGACGGCATCTCCGTCCGCGACGTAGCGATCAGCGACCTGCGCAAGCGAATCGCCTTCGTCGCCCAGCAGACCGAGCTGTTCAACGAAACTATCCTCCACAACATCCGCTACGGCCGCTGGGACGCCACCGAGCAAGAGGTGATCGCCGCGGCCGAACTGGCGCGGGCCCACGAATTCATCTCCAGCTTCCCCCAGGGATACCAGACGATCGTCGGACCCAACGGCCAACGCCTGAGCGGCGGCCAGCGACAACGCATCGCCCTGGCCCGCGCGTTCTTGCGCAACGCCGACATCCTCATTCTCGACGAAGCCACCAGCCAGATCGACGTGGAGAGCGAAGGCCTGATCCACGACGCGCTGGCCGACTTTGGCCGCGACCGCACGCTGATCATGATCACTCATCGCGAAAGCACGCTGTCCTTAGCGACAAAAGTCGTGCGCATCGAGAACGGCCGGCTTGAGGAAGTCCTGGCGTTCGCCAGCCAGGCGGCGTAGTCGCAGCTGGGCAGCCAATCGGCGTCACTATCTTATCGCCTCGACAATCAGACGCGTCTCGTCGCGACACTCCAGCCCGCACAGCTCTGGGACATCGCTTTCCTTGAGCTTGCAGTCTCGCAGCGATTCAAACCCTGCTTCGCGCAGCCGCCGATGAAGCTCTTCGCGATCGTAGAGCCATTTGTGGTCCCAATGTCGGAATGCGATGTTAATCATTTCAGCCCGCGTTTGGATGAATTCGTAGCCGTACTTCTTCATCCACGGCTGTCGCCAGTCGTTTTCGTAGTACTGTCGCACGCACTCGGCGAGGTCGGGCATGCTTACCCGCAGCACGCCGCCGGGCATTAGCAATCGATGACTTTCCTTAAGCAGGGCCAGGCCTTCTGGAACCGTTAAATGCTCGAAAAAGTGCTCGTGAAAGATGAATCGAACCGACGCTGAGGGCAGCGGCAAGGCTTCGCGCAAGTCCCACACGGCGTCGACGGTGGAATGCGATGCATCGGCGTCCAGGTTAATCCACCCGTCCAAATGGATTGGCCCGCACGCCATGTGCAGACAATACGGCGGTCTAAATCCAGCTAGCACTCTCCTCAGTGCCGCCGATCTCCCGTGCTCTTCGCTCACCATCGAAGCCGAAGCCGCGGAGTCAATCACTTCCGGCGGTCGCCGTTGGACCCGTTCCCGCGCACGCATGCTACGAATTGCGTTGGTTAGCTTCGACATTCGACGCACTCCGCTGCCAAGTTCGGGAAAGGGACGCAAACGGGCCGCCCTCAAGGCGGGAAATAGACCGGGCAGCCCCGAAAACGTCAATGCGAGTTGCCGCGATGTAACTCGTCGCGAACGGTATAATTTGCGCATAACGAGCGTCGCCAGGCTCGCCCATTGCTAACCCGCTGATCACAAGATCGCGCGCGCCGAAAACTGCCGGGGCGAAGAAGTTTCGGCATTGGCCATTCAGGCGGCGTGACTCCGCCACACGGGTGCTCGATCCGCCGCTTCATTCCGGCGGAACCAGCCGCGCCATGCCCACCCCGCTGCGGCCAAAGCCGTTGCCGTTATAGAAAAGATAACGTCGACTGGCCGATGTGGCATGGACCCAGCAATACTCCATCATCTCGGAGTCCCAATCCGGATTCATTGATCGTTCAATGCCGACTTGATCGTCCAATCCGCTGCCAATGACATGCCGTCTGTGGAGTCGGCGAAACCGAGCCGATACGACAGCTCACGGACTTGTTCGAAAGTCGGCGCTAGCGAACGATAGGAGTAGAGCATCGAGTAATTGTCGCGCCTGCGGAACACGCAGGGCGACCGATGGCAACCCTTCGCGGGCATCGACACAGGTAATGCCGGTGACGTTCCAGTCACGCCGTCGACGGACTCCGCATAGCGGATTTGATAGATGGGATCCCACCGATCGGGAATCCGGTGCCAGCCGGTACACGAGCCGTACCACATTCGCCACAGCGCCATCTTCAAAATGAACGCAGGGCGCGGTCGCGAAAAATGGTTCTTGCCGGCTGCGATCTATTAAGGGTCCCTGGGAAAAGCGTCGAAACGTCTTCGCCGTCGTCATTGCTAATAGCCATGCCAATTGAGACGCGGTAGGGCACTGTTCCGGCGATGTTCCAACCAATGTAATACAGTCGCAGAGAGTCCTCGTACCGCACTAACCACGAGGGCATTAGGCCACTGTCATCAAATGTTCCCGGTTCCCCGAGTGAGAGCACGGGCGTTGTATCGAACATGATGACACGGGGTAAGCCGCTAGCGGCAATGGCGCTCGCATCCGCTTTGATACGTCCAATTCGCGATTTGCCGTGCCTGTCTCGAATGCTGAGGTAGATCCACCACAAATCGTTGGAAAGGCACTGCACGATTGGAAGCGAGGCATGGGTGCTCACCCAATCGGCTTCACCTTGCGGCGCCCAAAACATGCCGCACTTCTCCCATTGCATGGCTCGCCCCGCGTTAGAAGTCAATGTCGGCGCTGGATACTTTGGACGGTTTCGCCGCTTCAGCTCGGTACAACGACCAGGGTTCGGTATCCTTGGAAATGATGGCGCCCATCCCCACGAGGGTGCCTTCGCCGAGCGTCACCTGATCCTTGATCGTCGCATTCACCCCCAGGAACGAGTTGGCGCCGATCACCGAGTGCCCGCTCACCACCACGTGCGACGTGATGAACGCATGGTCGCGCACCACGCTGTGATGCCCAATGTGGTTCCCGCTCCAAATCACGACATCGTCGCCAATCGTGACGAAGGGCTGAATCGTGTTGTCTTCGAGCACGAAGCAGTTCTCACCAATCGGACAATCCGGAAACCGCGTCGCTCGGCTGCTCACGTACGAAATCAGCGAGTACCCACGCTTCTTGATGGCCTCGTACACGTCTTGTCGGGCGCGGTTCATCCGCCGATGCGACATCGGTGCAAACGCACTAAACCGAGCCGGCGGGAACCGGGTTTCGAGCTCCTCGAAGGCGACTGCCGGCAATCCTTCAAACTCGCCCGACGACGGGCAGATACTCGCGATGCACCGTGAAGCCCGCCACCCGGTGCGGGCTGTCGTGCCGCAGGTAGAAGTGAGCCAGCGAGGCAAAGTCCCGCACTCCGAAGATCACAACGTCGGCCATGACTCAACGCGGCTCGCGGTAGACATAGGTGGTGTATTCATACAACCCGTAGTCGGCGCGCATCACAAAGTGACGGCTGAGCCGCCGCCTCACCAGCGCCGCCAATTCGTCGAAGGGCACGTGAAACAAATCGTCCGCGCTCCCAGTCGACGTGCTTCGACATCACGTTAAACGCCATTCCCTCTCGGGCGCAGCTAAACACGCGCGGCAACAGCGCTTCCATATACTCGCACATCTCGGCATACGACAACCCCCGCTTCTCGGTCAGCACGCCGTTCATCACCGCGTAGTCGACTCGCGGCAGCGCGGCGCCGTCGGCAAGCGCGTCGATGCATTGGAACGGCACGCTGGGAAACTTGCGCTGCGACAGGGCCACGAACTTCGCCGACGCATCGACGCCCAGGTATTCAATGTCTTCCCTATCTTGCCGCAGCAAGTGTTCGTACAGGTGCCCGGCGCCACAACCAAAGTCCAGCAGCGACACGCGCCGATCTCGCTGGCGAATCACGTCCAGCATCACGCGGTAGCGCGTCTGGGCGTCCTCGGCGTTCGGCCAGTCCACGCCCAAATGCGAGTCGCCATGCGCGGCCAAGCACGCCTCGTAGTGGTCGATCAGGGATTGATACGCTGGCCCCATCTCACGCCCTATGGCCGTCGGTAAGCAGGAAAGTAAGCCGATGGCTCGCAGCCTTGGGCCAGCCGTGCATACTCGGCCGGTTGGAGCACGCGGCCGCAGAAGTAGGCCGGTCGCACGTCGGTCGCCCAACCGCGTTTGAACCGCGTCAGCCCAGACTCCGTCGCCGTGGCGCCGGCGCCCGCCCCAGCGCCGCCCACCGCACGCCGCTGCGGGCAAACTTCTGGAGGGCCGTCCAGAACAGCGCGTACGAGGCGCCGCGCCGGTAGCCTTCATCGCTGTATGCGGCCAGATGGTAGTAGGCTGCGTCGCCGCCTACATACCACAGAGTGATGCCGCACACCTCGTCGCCGGCATACGCCGAGTACGCCGCGAAGCCCGGCACGGTCATCTGGCGCTCAAAGGCGCGTCGCGAGAACCGCGCGACGCCGGTGATCGCGTGGCGGGCAATGAGGTTGTCGTACAGCGCCGTCCAGGCGGCCAACAATTCCGGCCCTGGCTGCGACTGGCGCACCTCGACGCACTCCAGCGACTTCCGCACATTCCTTCGATGATGCGCGGGAAGGGCCGCTTCCAGCGGACGCTCCAGCTCGACGATGAAGTGTGATTTGTACTCGTAACAGACATCGGGAAACGCTGTTGACAAGTGCTCCGGGCTGATAGCAGCCAGCGGATCAGTCACCAACCACGCGCACACCAGCCGCCCGGCCAAAGAAGCAAGATCGTCCCCCAGCGCCGTCCAATCGCCACACGAAAAGACAGGGTAGCAACCCATCCCGTCCCAGCCGGCGCCGACAGGCAAGGGGCGAACCAGCAACCGACCTTCACTCCTTGTCAGCTCAAGCACCTCGCCGAACTCGGCCAGCGAGTCCGCATACGCGCGGCTGGCATATCCGTAAGCGCTGGCGCCGCGTGCCGCGGCGATGGAAACCGGCGTCCTCATGACGTGCGGCAGTCTAACCGATCCGGCCGCAATCAAGAACGCGCATCCGCCGGCGCCAGCATGCACGCCGCGCGGCCAGGCCTACGCTGCGCCGCCGGGGCCTTCCTCAAGCAGCTCGGCGAGATATCGCCCGTAGTCGTTGGGGATGGCCGCCGCCAGTCGCCCCAACTGCTCCGCGTCGATGAACCCCTTGCGGAAGGCGATCTCCTCGATGCAGGCGATTTTCAGCCCCTGCCGAGCCTCGATCGTCTGCACGAACTGGCCGGCTTGCAGCAGGGCTTCGTGCGTGCCGGTGTCGAGCCAGGCAAAGCCGCGGCTGAACCGCTTGGCATGCAACTGGCCGCGGTCGAGGTAGGCTCGAATCATATCCGTGATCTCGAGCTCGCCGCGCGGCGAGGGCTTCAGCTCGGCGGCGATTTCGACTGCCTGGTTGTCAAAAAAGTACAGCCCCGGCACCGCGTAGTGCGAGCGAGGCCGGGTGGGCTTCTCTTCAATCGACGCGACTTTGCCCGTGGCGTCGAACTCGATCACGCCGTACCTCCGTGGATCCTTCACCGGATAGCCAAACATCGTGGCCCCGGTTTGCCGGCTGGCGGCTTCGGCGAGCATGTCGTTAAAACTCTGGCCGTAGAACAGGTTGTCGCCCAGCACGAAGGCGCAGTGATCGTCGCCGACAAACTCGCGCCCGATGATAAAGGCTTGGGCCAGGCCCTCCGGCCGAGGCTGGACGGCATACTGCACGTCGAGCCCGATGGCGGCGCCGTCGCCCAAGAGCCGCTCAAAGCCGCCAATGTCTTGCGGCGTCGAGATTACCAGTACCTGCCGGATGCCGGCCAGCATCAGCACCGAGAGCGGATAGTACACCATCGGCTTGTCGTAGATCGGCAGCAATTGCTTGCTGGTCGCGCTGGTGAGCGGATAGAGCCGACTTCCCGATCCGCCGGCCAGGATGATGCCCTTGCGAAAGCAGCTTCCGGTCTGCATGAGCTAGCCCGCAGAATTGGGGATCGAAGCGCGCCTTCGCCAAGACTAAGCCGCCCGGGAATTAGTCGGCGAAGTCGATAGTCGACTGTGCAGCTTGTTCCACAACTGTTTCACCGGCCGCGACGCCTCTCGAGTGATGACGTGGGCGAGCGAAGGCCGTCGCGCGTCGCGAAGTGCCCGGATTTCGTCCGTGAGCCGCCGGCAGGTCTCTCGCAAAATGACGACTTCGTCAACCGCGTGCCTCGCGTTATCGGCTTCGTAGATGGCCGCGTTCAGAATGTTGAGTCGGCATTCGTCAATCGCTTGCACAAATTTGCCGTCGAAGTGGCGGTTGACGGCCGACAGCGTCTTGAACAACTCGGCCCATTGCCTGCCGAGGGTCATGCTCGACCAAATGCCGGCGGGGTGGATGCGATACACCGACATGACCTGCGGCAAAAAGCCAATGTTGCCGTGGGCCGCATTGAGCATGTGCAGCGCCCAATCGCCGGCGGCGACTTCTTCGAACCACGGCGGAAACCGGTCGAACAATCTGTTGCGGAACATAACGGCGCAGGTGGGAATGAAGTTCACTGTGAACAGATCCACCAGCGTTGCCTCGCCCTTATCCCAAGTCTCGGGCGGCACCTGCGTGGGCGCCCGTCGCCAATCGGCGAAGATGACTTGTGCCGGGTGAAAGCAGATCGCCCAATCAGGCCTGGCGTCGAGCGCGTCCGCCTGCATCTGAAGTTTTTGCGGGCACGTCCAATAATCGTCGCCTTCCAGCATGGCGATGTACTCACCACGGCACTCGACGAAGGTGCGCATGAAGTTCTGCTTGCCGCCCATGTTGCGCTCGGCGAACAGCAGCCGGATAGTCTCAGGATGGCGGGCGCGAGAACTTCCAAAACGCCCCGCGTGTCGTCCGTCGAGCAGTCCTCCCCAATGACGATTTCGATAGGGAACTTCGTCTGCTGAGCCAAGGCGCTTTCCACCGCCTGCCCGATATATCGCTCCTGGTTATATGTCACCATGCAGACGCTGACTTTGGGCTCTTTCACTGCTGCGCGACTCAGGCCGCCCTCCGATGTTTGCCCGTCAAGCGGCAGAGAAAATCTCCGACCCGCGCGATGTCGTCGGGCGACGCCGCGGTTCCTGTGGGCAACTGCAGCAGCCGCTCGCACAACCGCTCCGTGTGCGGCAACGAGGCGCGTCGAGCGCCGTGCGCCGACCGGTAGGGCGTCATGCGGTGGCAGCCCGGGAAGAAGTATCGCTTGGCCATAACATTTTCCGCGTGCAGCGCCGCCAGGACCTCGTCCCGCGTCAGGCCTGCTTCCGCGGGGTCGACTTCGACGACCACATACTGAAAGTTGTGCCGTTCGCCGCCCGGCTGGCAACACAAATTCACCCCGCGCACAGCCGCCAGCGCATCCTCGGTAGGCGGCGTAATTCTCCCGATTTCTCCCGATGAACTCCTCTCGGCATTCCAGCGAAGTGACGCCCAGCGCCGCCGCCAGCTCGCTCATTTTGCCATTCGTGCCAATCTCGGCGACGTCCCCGTCCTCGAACCCAAAATTGCGAAGTCGCCGCAGCTTCGCCGCCAGCTCGGCGTCGTTGGTGGTAATTGCTCCGCCTTCGCCGGAGTTTACGAATTTCGTGGCGTGCAAGCTAAACACCTCCGTCCGACCGAAGTTGCCGATCATGCGCCCCTGGTGCGAACACCCCAACGCGTGGGCCGCGTCGAAGAGGAGCGCCAGGCCACGCCGCTGGGCGATCGCCGCGAGGGCGTCGACGTCGCACGGGTTTCCCCACAGGTGCACGCCGAGAATTCCTGTGGTGCGCGGCCCGATCAATCCCTCGACCGACTCGGGCGAGATATTGTGCGTGCGCGGATCGACGTCGCAAAACACCGGCTCGACGCCCTGCCACGCCAGCGCATGCACCGTCGCCGGGAAAGTAAAGGACGGCACGACGACCTCGCCCTTCAGTCCCAAGGATCGAATCGCGATTTCCAGTCCCGTCGTGGCGCTCGACACGGCCACGCAATGCGCGACGCCCAGGTAGGCCGAGAGCTGCGCTTCTAGCTCTTTGACGTACGGCCCGTCATTGGTCAGCCAGCGACGATCGAGCACGTCTTCGAAGCGCGCCAGCAACCGCTGGCGGTCGCCGATATTGGGACGACCGACATGGAGCTTCTCGGAAAACAGCGGTCCTTGGCGGGTCACCAGGAAGCTACCGTGTTGGCAGGGCAGGGCGGGCATCTGAGTCGAGCGCTCCGAAGGCTTGCGCGAAAGCTAACGGAACTGGTCCATGGCGGTCAAGATTGATCGGATGGCGCAGCTTGGGCGGTCCAGGAGACTTAGTGCGCGAGTGGCCTTGACCGCATTGCGAGACGGTTTCTATCTTCCTGCCGCTCAAAATCCTGTGCCGCCGCCACGCGCCAGGCGGAGCGATGAAACTCGCCTACTAACTTCCCACCGATTCAACCGAGCCTGCCATGTCCTCAGTTGTCGTCGACAGCGCGCGTCCGCCCCTCTCCTCGCGCATCGGCAATAAAGTGTGGCGCGAGGTTTCCCGTCCGGTGCGGCGGCTCTCACGCCGCATGCAAGAATTCCGCGCGATCGGCGTCAATCGCGACGCGCGGCATTTGACTCAGTCCTTCTCGGGCCGCGAATCGACGTTCGCCCACTTCGATCCACAAGATGCCACTGTTGAGCCGGAGGCCATCCCGTTTCTGCAGCGCCTGGTGCGGGAGTCGCGCAAGCACCCCGGCCCAATCATAGAAATTGGCACACTGCTCGGCGTAACCACGACGCACATGGCGCTGGCCAAGGCGCCCGAGCAGCGCATCATCACGGTCGATCTCTATTGCTGGAATCCCTGGGGCCTCACGCCGGCGATTCACGAAGCGCTCGCCGCGCAAGTGCTTCACTACCTCGTCCAGACCGGACACGTCGAGCGCGTGAAAATGGACAAGGATGAATTCTTTCGCGCTTACCGTGGCCCGGCGCCGGCGATGGTGTTTCTCGACGCGATGCACGACTATGAAAACACGAAGAAGGACATCGAATGGGCCAGGCGAGTCGGCGCCAAGATCATTTCCGGGCACGACTACTGCGATGCGTTTTCCGGCGTCAAGCAGATCGTGGATGAGTGCGGCGGCCCGCGCAATTTGGCCGCCTCTGTGTGGGTGCTTTAACTTCCCGTTGTCCCGTGGCGCCGAGGCTTGAAATGAGATTGCTGAAAAAGACTTTCGGCCGACGTCGCGTGAATGGTCCGACGATGTCCGCCGAAGAGGCGGCGTTTTGCAGCTACGTGCACAATTGCGTGCTGCCGAGCCCTACGGATACGTTTGACCGCTATGTGCCGTCGCGCTGGATCGGTAATGACGGCATCGAGCTGAGCGTGTCGGAACAGCTCGCGCGCTGGAAAGGTGGCGCGACGACAGGCATCAGCAACTGTATCGCCGCCTGCGCCAATGAACAGATCAACGTGCCTTTTGCCGGCGAAAATTACCTGGGGACCCAATGCCTGCACAACGGGTGGTACCCTACGCCTGACGCCGAGATCTACGCATCGATGATTTGCGATTTGCTCCCCGATCAAATTGTCGAGGTCGGCTCGGGGTACAGCACGTTGATTGCGCGGGAAGCGCTGTCCTACGCAGCCCACAAAGCGCCGCTATGCGTCATCGACCCGCAACCGCGCACTGACGTTGAGCGGGCTGCCGACCAAGTCGTCTACGAGCGCGTCGAAGCTCGGGGCTTGGACAAATTCAAACTCACCGAGCGCAGCCTGCTGTTCATTGATTCGAGCCACGTGACGCGCGCTCGCGGCGACGTCCCCTACTTGTTCTGCGAAGTGCTGCCGCGACTTCCCAGCGGCGCCGTCGTGCATGTGCACGACATCTTCATCCCGTACGACTATCCCACGTGCTATGACCGCACGTGCTGGACCGAGCAATACGTCCTCCAGGCGCTCCTGGCCCATAGCCCTCGCTACAAAACCCTGTTCGCCACCCAATACATGTCCCGGCGCCACTCGGCCGAAATGCAGGCGACCTTTGGACCTGTCGTGGGGGCTGACAATTTGTTTTACGGCGCATCCTATTGGATCCAAATTCGGTGACCCGAGCACGAAGGCGGCAGAAACGCACCGAATCGACGCTATGCACCACGACGATAAAACTAAAAGGAACGCTGAGCCGGAGGAAAGTGGCCGCGCGAAGGGGTCATTGTCGTTTTCCACGCCTGCAATTGCGGACCTGGTTTCCGTCGTAATTCCGACGCACTGTGGCGAGCAATTTATCGGCGCTGCGCTCGCTTCCGTGGCTAGTCAGACGTATCCCCACTGGGAAGTGATCGTCGTGGAGGATGGGTCCTGCGGTGCCACTCAAGAGATTGTCGAGCGGTTTGCTCGCGAGAATCGGGGGCATCGCATTGAGTACCGCCGCAATGACCGGAATTACGGCCCGTCTCATTCGCGAAACGTGGCTTTTGCCCAGGCGGCGGGGGAATTTGTTGCCCTTCTGGACGCCGACGATCGTTGGCTTCCCGATCATCTTCGTCTTTCGCTGGACGCGCTCTCGGCGAGCGGCAAGGACATTGCTTACTCCAGCGTCGTGCTGATTGAGGATCAAACGGACCTGTTATTGGGCGTCTGGGGACCCAACTCACACGACCTCTGGGATTTCCCTCACACCCTCTTTATCCGCAATTACATTGCTCCATCGGCCACTGTTATGCGACGGCAAGTGTTAGCGGACGTGGGTCTTTGGGACGTCGATCTTCGATACTGCGAAGATTTGTCCTACTGGCTGCGATGCGTCGCGGCGCGCAAACAGTTTGAGTATGTCGGAGACTGTCATTGCCTCTACCGGAGAAACCACGACGGCGCCGCAACCAAAAACGTATGTGCCGTGCAGGAGGCATTCGCACGGGTCATCGAGCGGCACATGGATTTGCCAGGTTACGGGCGAATACCTGTCGCAGATTCACTTCGCAGGCCTACCAAACGGCAGCCCGATTGCACGCCACCGTCGATCCACTTCACGACGCGTCCGCGGATCCGTCGCGCGCCGCGTCGCTCATGCTTAGAGCCTGGCAATTACGGCCTAAGCGCGTTGGACACCTACTGCGCGGGGCGATGTTTGCCGCCAAGAATAAGTTCCGTCGTTCCTCTCGCGTCGTGCGTCCTTCGCGCGGCGCGCCGCCGACTAAAGTTGCAGCTTGACAATGCGGCAATTCCGTTCGTCGGAACTGGGCTGGGGCAACTGGTTGGTCGTCGCGCCGCTTGGCGCGGAGAGGACTCCGTCTTGACCGCCGTTCCAAAACACACACCGATCAGCGGCCCAAATGCGACGTTTAGCGAAGCGCCCTCAATTGAGTTCGCACGCCTGGAATCGCTCGGCCTGGTATCGATTGTGACGCCCACCCGGTGCGGCGAGCGGTTTATCGGCGACGCGCTGGCCTCCATTGGACGACAAACCTACGCCCATTGGGAGCTCATCGTCGTCGAGGATGGATCCAATGGACCCACGCAGCAAATAGTCCAGGAATTTGCCCGACGGCATCCGTCGAAGCGAGTCGATTACATCCGCAACGATCGCAGCTACGGCGCCGCCCACTCCCGCAACGTCGCCTTCGCCAAAGCCGCCGGGCAGTACGTCGCACTGTTGGACTGCGACGACCGCTGGCTGCCCGAGCACCTTGCCGTCTCGGTCGACGCCTTTCACTCGACCGGCGCCGATATCGTGTACTCGACGGTGCTGATCGTCGAGGACCAAACCGATCACGTCCTGGGCATTTGGGGCCCCGACGCCGAGGAACGAGCAGATTTTCTGCCGAGCCTGTTTCGCCGTAGTTTTGTCACCCCGTCGGCTACGCTGATGCGCCGCAGAGTGTTGGCGGACGTCGGCGCGTGGAACACCGCCTGTCGTTACTGCGAGGACGTCGATTATTGGCTGCGATGCGCGGCCGCGCACAAGCGATTTCACTGCGTCGGCGGTTGTCATTGCTTGTACCGCAAGAATCACAATGGCGCCACGACTCACAAGCAATGCGGGTTGCTTGAAGAAGTCGCCGAAGTCACGGCCCAGTTCATTCGGATGCCCGGCCTGCCGGAGCGACTCACACGCAAGTACGCCGCCCGAGCGTATGCCTTGGCGGCCCGCCTGCACGCCACGTCCGACCCGCTTCGCGATCCGTCCGCCGATCCGCTGCGTTCGTCGCGACTCATGTGGAAGGCGTGGCGGCTGCGGCCGAGGACTGTCAAATACCTGTGGAGAGCCGCGCGCCACGCGGCCGCCGACCTGTTTCGCGGTCGGCGCCCAACCCCCAAGCCGCCCGCGATCGCGGCGCCCGTCGTGGAGCCGTCGGCGTCCGTCGCCGCCTGACCAGGCCTATGCCCGCGCCGTCGTCAAGTGATTGGAGTCTTGGCATGCAATCGACGCCGTCGCCCGAGAGGTCGCGCGACATCGTGCTCGTAAGCGGCGCCGACGATGGCTACGCCATGCCGCTGGCCGTGACCATCCGCTCCGCTCTCGACTGTCTCGCCGCCGACCGCCGCATGAAGCTGTTCGTGATCGACGGCGGATTGACCGACGGCAGCAAGTCGCGCCTGTTGGCGTCTTGGAACGATCTGCGACTCACCGTCGAGTGGCTCCGGGCGGACGTGGACCTGTTCCGCGACTTGCCCGTTGACACACACATCACCACCGCGACGTACTTGCGGCTGCTCATGCCCCGGCTGCTGCCACAAGACGTCGAGCGGGTAATTTATTTGGACTCCGACTTGCTGGTTCGCCGTGATCTTGCGGACCTTTGGGACGAGCCGCAAGGGGGGCATGCCGTGCTGGCGGTGCAGGATGTGGCGGCGCCTTGCTTGGACGCGGCCGCTTGCTTGCCGAACTACGATCGCTGTCGCAATCACTTGGCCGCGTTTACGCCTGTACCTAACTTCCGCGAACTCGGCTTGCCGCCCGACGCCCTATATTTCAATGGCGGCTTGCTCGTGGTCGACCTGGCCCAGTGGCGGCGGGAGCGCTCTGCGGAAAGGTTGCTCCAATGCCTCGACGAACACCGCGAGCACGTGTTGTGGTGCGATCAGTACGCCTTGAACGTCGTGTTCGCCGGCAAGTGGCGCGCACTCGACCGTCGTTGGAACCAGGGGGCGCATATTTTCGTTTACCCGACCTGGTGGGAAAGTCCCTTTGACCGGGAAACGTTTCGCCTCCTCCGGGCCAAGCCGTGGATCGTCCACTTCTGCTCGCCGACGAAGCCCTGGCATTACTTCTGCCGACACCCTTTCAAGCGCCGCTTCCGCAAGTGCGTCCGGCGGACGGCCTGGAAGGACTGGCGGCCCGAATCGCCGCAGGACTATTTCCGCCAGTGGCGGGATTGCCACTATTGGCCGCTACGGCAAGAGTGGAAATCTCGCACGCGCGCCTTCAAGCAGGCCATCGGTTACAAGCGCCGCCGCGCCGCCTAGCGCCGTGACGATCACTTGATTGGCCCTAACGCCACAATGAACACCCCAGCCAAAAGCATGTCGCGGGAAATTGTCGTCGTGACGGGCGCCGACCAGCGCTACGCCATGCCGTTGGCCGTCACGATTCGCTCCGCGGTCGACTGCCTCGGCGCCGACCGCCGCGTGCGCCTGTTTGTGCTCGATGGCGGCCTTTCGAGCGACAGCAAATCGCGCCTCAAAAAGTCCTGGGACGATCCCCGACTGGACCTCCAGTGGCTCCGCCCCGACGTCAATCTCATCCGAGATTTGCCGGTAAGCCATCACATCAGCGGCGCGGCCTACCTGCGGCTGCTGATGCCGTCGGTCCTGCCTGCCGACGTGACTCGCGTCATCTATTTAGACGCCGACATGCTGGTGCGGCGCGACCTGGGCGATCTCTGGGATGAACCGCAGGACGGTCACCCCGCGCTGGCGGTTCAGGATTTCGTGGCGCCAGTCTTCGACGCGACTGTGGCGCTGAAAAACTACGAACAATGCCGTCGCCACATGACGATGCCTATTCCGATTGCCAACTACCGCGAGTTGGGCCTGCGCCCGACGCTCCCTACTTCAACAGCGGCTTGCTCGTCGTTGATCTGGCCCAATGGCGCCGCGAGGGCTACGCCGACCAGGTGCTCCAGTGCCTGCGCCGCCATCGCGAGCACGTCGTGTGGTGGGACCAGTACGCCCTCAACGTCGTCCTGGCCGGCAAGTGGCGGGCGCTCGATCGCCGCTGGAATCAAGGAGCGCAAATTCACGTTTACCCCAATTGGCGCGAGAGCCCCTTCGATCGCGAAGAGTTCGACCGCGTGCGCCACTCGCCCTGGATCGTCCACTATTGCTCGCCCGACAAGCCCTGGCACTACTTCTGCCGACACCCGCACGCGGACGATTTTTATCGCTGCCTGACGAGGACAGCGTGGCGCGGCTGGCGCCCCGAACGGCCGGACAGATTTGTCAAGGCGTGGTGGGACTTCCACTACCGTCCCGTGCGACTGCGCTGGAAGACGCGTCTGCGCGAGCTCAGAGAAAGCCTGGGCCCGCAGCGCCGCGCCGCCTGAATCGGCGCCCTGTGTTTGAGCACGACCGCTTGCGCGTCACTGGCGGCCGCAGTTACGACGGCGCCGCGGCCGACCGACGCCGCCGCTTTGGCGCCAGATACTCGTGACAGCGACGCACAGTCTCGTACGCCGACTGCCGTTGGGGGTTGTCGTTCCAATGCAGGATCTTTAGCCAGCGGGCCAGCCGCACTTCGCCGCCATTGGTCAACAATTTCGCGGCCTGAGCGCGCAGAAAGCTCCTTCCCGCGGCGGCTGCCTGCGCGCTGGTAAACTCGCCACGCCGCTTGGCGGTCGCAATGATGTATGCCAACGTCGACTCGCTCGTCGTCCGCTCGACGCTCGTGGGTCGCTTCCCCTCCCAGGTCTCTTCGTAAATCTCAATCGCCTGGGCGTTCCGCCGGGCGTCGACGTAAGTCGGCAGAATGGCCGTCACCGCCGATTTCGTTAGTTGGTTGGAATTGTAGTACAGCTCGTTAAACCCCACAGCCTCCTTGAGATTGGCCTGGTCGTCGACGTCGGTCGCCAACCAATTGCACATCGCCAGCATCTCATGCCGCCAGGCGTCCGTCCCGTTGACGCAATAGCCCGGATTCTTCTCCTGCCGCTGGATGGCAAACTCCAGCCACTCCTTGGCCTTTTCCAACAGCATCCGCGCGTCAAAATCAAGCTCGACAAGCACGCAGCGAACGGCCGCGCGCATCATGCTCGCCGCAGCCAACGCCACCTCGCGTTTCCGCTCTTCCGCTGGCAGCGACAGGGAATAGTACTGCGCCAGGCCACTCTCGCCGCGAAGGTGTGCTTTCACATTGTCAGCGTCAAATTCGCTCATGGTATAGGCAAATTGAGATTACAAAGATCTTACGCAACCCGTGAGTCAAACCGTCGATGGCTGCTATCCCTTGCGGCTGGCTGCGATCGACTCTGCACGATGCCTAACGCGGTATTCGTTCAGAACACGTGGTCTGTGACCTGAACGCCTTCTTGGATAATTGCTTCCGCGCCAGGCAGCACCTCCGCTCCGTCGATCACTCGAATCGACCGTTGCTTAATCCATCGGCAAAGGTTGGAGAACCACGCCTCAAACTCTGCGCTCTTGGGCTGCAAGCGTCCCTGAGCATTTAGCATTTTATCCTCGATGTGCAGTCGTCCCATGCTCAAACCGCTCTCAGTCATCTTGGAGCGGATGACATTCACCACCTCCGAACTCATGAAATCCAAGCAGTAATAGCCCTGCTGCGGATAATGTTCAACAATCGGCTGCGGCGAGATGGAACGGTTCCAAAGGTGGCAATCCTCACCTAGTTCTCGTCCCGCAGCATCAGAAAACCGCCGAAATTCCTCTTTATAGACCTCTACTCTCGAAGTCTGCGGAATAATGGCTACATCACCGGTAGTCCGCAAATACTCAATGAAGTCCGTTTCATCGTCGTTCGACATATAGAACCCTAGTTGCTTGCCCATAATTCAATCCTTATGGCTGTATCACTCCCGGACGGTTCACATCAATAAAACGGATCGTGCTATTGGGGAAATTCTGAATCGTCGGCGAGAAGATGATGTCGTCGAGCGCTTGTCGCTCACGCATTACTGGGACTCGTGGGTCGCTCGTGGTCGTGCGACCAATCTGAATGATTTCACTTTCTCCGGTAACCGGATTGCGACCCACGACATCTGCGTACCGCGTGTGCCCAGAGCCAAACGAGCCGGGCTGGAATGGAGCCTCTGTTCTAATACTTGTGAACCCCCGCGCCCGAAGATCACTAATTATCTCCTGCGTTTTCGCTTGTGTTGCAGCATTGCCAATTCGGCCATTCGGATTAGGAACAAACTTGCTTGGCGCTGTGGCTGCTTCCACCTCACGTTCCAGTCTAGCAGCATCGGCGGCGTGCGATACCTCATGCACGGCGTCCGCAGTGCCGGCGGCTTTGCGGAAGAAAGCTCCGCCAACGACCGGCAGGGCTGCTCCCAAAAGGGTCAACCCGTATTGAATCCCGGTTAATCGCTGGCCACTGATGGCGTCGCGGCCTGTGACAACTTCATAGACATCCCGCGCATCACTCACGTAGGGCGTCAGCGAGGTGGCCAGGTCGGCGGCGCCTCTGTAGGCGGCGCTGTCGTCATAACTTGGCGGCGCCGCTTGCGGGAGGCGGTCCTGCAAAAACGGCGTGATTTGGGCAAATTGCCGATTCATTGCCGTCGCTTGATTCGCCGCGACAATCGGACGAAGTTCGTTCAATACGCGCGCCGATGCCGCCGACTGCACCGGTCCCAGAAACGTGTTGGAATTGCCGACTTGCTGAAACGCCTTGCTGGATGCGGTTGGCACGCCAAACGAGCCGAGATACGGCCCCAATCCCAGCGTCGTGTTGCCGCCTAGCGGATAGCCCGCCTGGCTCAGCCCCGTCGGGTCGGCGTAGTTCACCGGGTCGTTGCCGGCGAACTCATACCAATTCACGTCGTCCTGGCTCGGGTCCTCGCTCAAGAACCGCCCCATGTCCGGCGAGTACCAGCGAGCGCCCATTTCCACGAGGCCAGTCTCGCGGTCGATGGCCTCGCCGTCGTAGCCGAACACCGTGTCCAGCGCGGCCAGATTGGGCTCGCCCGCTCCGTTGACTAGCGGCTGGGCCGCCGCGTCGCGAATCTTGGCCACGCGGCCGAACGCCGCGTAGTCAATCGTTTGGCGCACGCTCATTGGGTTTGACAGGTCGTCGCCGTCCAGCACGATGCGAGTCGAGTTTTGGTGGTCCCCCAAGGGCAGCTTCAAATCAGTCTGCTGCCCAACGCTGCTAAATACCTGGTCGAAAAGAAGCTCGCCCGTGACGCCGTACTGATACCGGTGCGACGCCTTGTTGGCGCCGTCCAGCGTCATCATCCGCTGGCCGGTGTTGACCACATAATGCTCGACCGCCGCCGACGGGCTGCCGACCGGATCGGCGCTGCGGTAAACCAGGTCGCCCGCCGCGTCATAACGATATTCGATCGTCTCAGCCAACTGCCCAGAAGCGTATAGCTCAACGCCGACGAGCCGATTGCGGTGGTCCCAAGTGAAGCGCTGGTCCAACACGTTTCCAGCCAACAGTCGCCGTTCGGTTAGATTTCCTTCCGCGTCGTAGGTATAGCTGTACGTCGAGTCGCGCTGGATGCGGTTCTCCAAAGCTGCGACATAGGTATCGCTGCCGCCGCCTGTCTCCGTCGTCACTCCCACGCGGTTGCCATTGGCCCCATAGGCGTAGGCGCCGCTGGTGACTCCGTTGCCGGGCCCGCTGTCGGTGACGCCGCTGTAACTTATGAGCTGTCCTGCGGCGTCGTAGCTAAAAGTGTGAGTATCCGTGAGCCGCGCCAGCCCCGGTATGGTGTGATTCCAGTTAGCCGCAATGTTGTTGATGCGCCCCGCGGCGTCATAGCCGTAGCCGAAGCTTACCAGAGACTCACGCTCAATCGGCCCCAGCGGCTTTCCGGAATGGCTGATGAGGGACAACCGACCAGCGCCGTCATACACAAACTCGGTCTTCGTCGAGTTGTCCGTCAAGCCGTTATAGCTGCGCTCGCTGCTGACAAGCGCCCCGGAAAGGTCGTAGGCGAACGTCGCCGCGTGCGGTCCGAACTGGATGCCCGCCCCTGATTGCGGGTCCGAATCCTCCACCTTCCGCAGGTCGCCGAACGGCCCGAACGACGACACCGTCTTGGCCTGCTCCACGCCATTAACCCACTCGCGCCGGTCCGTTTGTGCATAACTGGAGTTGTACGAATACGCATACGTCTGCTTCACCGCCGCCACATCCGTGGAGCTACGCGCCCGTTGGATTGACCAGGCTCTGGTTGGAGTGCTCGGTCACCCGGTCGAGGCCGTCGTACCGCCAGGAGTCGGTCACGCGGTAATCGAAGGCATACGAGCCGGGGCCGTTGGGCTCGCGGTGCTCGTCGCGCTGCTCGGTGAGCCGGCCCAGGGCGTCGTAGAACCAGGAGAGCGCGTCGCTGTAGTCGCTGGTGTTGGGCGTATTGGCCGTCGCGCGGTCGACGTACCACTTTTCCTGGGTCTGGCGGCCCAGGCGATCGTAAATCAGCTCCTCGGCCCGGCCGTTGCGGTCGACCTTGATATTCAGCTCGCCCCGGGCGTTGTACTCCCGCGTGCGGCTGCCCGCGGCCGTCGTCTCGGCCATCAGCCGATCGAGGCCGTCGTATCGGTAGCTCGTGACGTTCAGCGCCGGGTCTACCAGGGCCACGAGGTTCCCCACGGCGTCGTAGCGGCGGCGCAGTCTCATCCCCGCGGCCGTCGATCGAGCTCGCCTCACGGCCTTGGGCGTCGTACGCGAAGCGCTGGGTCTCGCCCGCGCCGTTGGTCTGGGCGACCAGGTTTCCGGCGGCGTCGTACTGGTAGCTCGTCGCCACTGCCGGCGCCGCCCGGGCCGTCGGGGTCAGGGTCGGTCCACTTGACCAGCCGGTCCAGCCGGTCGTACTGGCTCGTGCTCTTGCGGCCCAAGGGATCGATCTGGGCCACGAGGTTGCCGACGGCGTCGTACTGGTATGTGGTCGTCCGGCTCTCCACCGTCGCGCCCACGTTGCCCGCGGCGGTCTCTTCGACGAGCCGTCCCAGCGCGTCGTACACATAGCTCGTGTGAATCTGCCGGAGGTCGGTTCCCGTCGATCTCATCGACCCGCGTGAGATTCCCGGCGTCGTCGTAGCGCGCTGGTCGTCGCCCGCTCGTTAGCCGTCACGACGTTGTCGTTCCCGTCGCTGTTAAAGGTTTCGCGGGTGACGCGGTCCAGGTCGTCGTACTGGTAGCCGGTCAGACGCTCTAGCGGCGTACCCGCCGCCTCGATCTTCTGGGTGAGCCGGCCGGCCGCGTCGTAGACCAGCTCGGTCCGCTGGTTGAGATACGGGGCCGAGCCGCCGGGAATCGTCGCATCCTGAATTGTCGCCGTCCGCCGGTTGTGGGCGTCGTACTCGTAGGCCGTGAGCCGCCGATTGGCGACGGCGGACGTATCACCCCGCAGCTCGGTCACGCCCGCGACATTGCCGTAGCCGTCGTACGCGGTCGTGGTTTTGGGCCGCGGTAGCATGCCGCCGTTCAGGCCCGAAGCGCCCGGCGCCGGCAGCGTCTGAGAGGTCTGGCGGTCCAGCTCGTCGTACGCGTAGTCGGTGACGCGGCCCAACGGATCGGTCGCTTGAACCAGGTTGCCGTTGGCGTCGTACGCGAAGTGCGTCTCCACTAGCCGCTCAATCCGCGCGGCGTCGACCTTCAGCGTGCTGCCGGCTGCGCCGATCAACCGCACGAGCAGGGTGGAGCCGGCCTGGGCCGTGTCGATCGTGTAATACTGATCGGCGCCAAACTTCACGTCCTCCCAAGCGGCGCTGATTCCGCCGTAGTCCCGGTAAAAATCGTTCGGCGCCTTGGTCTGGTCGATGCCGGCGTAATACTTCCGCGTGTCCGGCTGGCCGGCCGGCGGCGTCTGGAAGTTGTTGAGCGCCAGGCCCACGGTAGCGTTTGCCAAGGAACCCGGCTGCGACCACGTGAGTGCCACCCGGTACTGGCCCGCGGGCATGTCCGGAAACACCCAGGTGGCGGACGTTTGCCCAGGATTAGCGGAGCCATTGACGGTCGTCGAATCGCCGCCGACGGCGGCCAGGTCGGCGGCGCTGGTGCGCACCGAGCCGCCGTCGACGTAGAACGTCGCGTTATCAATGCCAAGGAGGTCGTCGACCACTTGGGCGATCACGTGCCGCTCGACAATTCGCCGGCCCACGGCGTCGTACTCGTACTCGGTCTCATAGCTCGACGCGTCCACCACGCTTACCAGGCGGCCGGCCAGATCGTAAGTGCGGCGGGTCGTCGGTGCGCGGCCGTCGCCGTCGCCGTCCGGATCGGCCGAACGCTCGAGCACGGCCCGGCCGCGATCGTCATACAACGTGTACGCCGCACGGCCCAGGGCGTCGACGATGGCGACGAGTTGGCCGGCCTGGTCGTAGACGCTGCGCGACCGGTTGCCCAGGGCGTCGGTTGTGGCGACGATGCGACCCAACAAATCGTACTCAAACCGCGTCGTGAACCCCCGCGGATCGGTCACGGCCGTCTGCTGGCCGGCGGCGTCGTATTGGAAGGCGGTCATTGGGCTCGTGTAGGCGATGGCGGCGCCGTCCGGATCGGGCAGCTTCATCCAATCCATGCGGCCGAAGAGGGCGTCGTAGTGGCGCTCGGTGACGTGGTTCAGCTCGTCGTACTCAAAGCGCACCCGGCCCGCAGCGTCATAGTCAGTCCGCGTAGTCGTGGCGTCGGCGTTTGTCGTCTTCAGCGACCGGCCGAAGGCGTCGTAGATCGTCTTGGTGACGTGGACCAAGCTCGGGTTAGAAGTAATCAGTGCGCGCGGGTTGGACAGCAGCGCGGCGGCCGACAAGCTTGGGCTTGATACATCGTACTTGGCAACGCTGGCAACATTTCCCACCGCGTCATAATCCGTCGTCGCCAGCGCGGCCGGCTTGTAGGAGCCGCTGGGAGTAAAGGGACTCGCCGAGTCTCGCAACGCCTGCTTTTGCGCGGTCGTCCAAGGCTGTCCGTTCGGCTGTAAAAACTCCGCCGCTGATAATGTCCGGCTTTCCGTCAGTCGACCCAACTTGTCGTACTTGAGCTGGGTGACATTGAAGTTGGGATCAATCGTCTCGACGAGATTCCCCAGCTTGTCGTACTTATTCGTCGTCAGCAGCTTCGTCAGATTCGGTCCGCCGTCGATATTCGCGGACCCGTCCGGATCGGGCTGCGTCGTTTCGGTAAGCCGGCCGACGGCGTCGTACTCGAACGTGGTAACGTTGCCCAACGCATCGGTGGACGCGATAAGATTGCCGGCGCCGTCGTACCGACGTCGCTCAATCGCCCCGTCCGGGTGAATCGCCTGGGTCAACCGATTGCGACTGTCGTAGACGAACCGCGTCGTGCGCTCCAGTTCGTCAGTAATGGCGACGCAATTACCGAAATTGTCGTACACGTGCAGGACGGACGACCCATCGGGGTTGATTTGCTGAGTCACCTGCCCGCGATTGTCGTACTCGAATTGCGTGACGCGGCCCAGCGGATCGGTCGCTTGCACCACGCGGCCCATCGCGTCGTGCTTGAACTTGGTCGAGTTGGCGTCGATCGGATCGATCGTCGATCCTTGTCCGTACCCGGTTTCCTTGCGGCGACCCAGGGCGTCGTAAAGGCTGTCAACAATGACCCCCGTAGGATCGACCGTGCGACGCACGTTACCCAGCGAGTCGTAGGTGAAGCTTGAAACCGCCAGGTTTGTGACGGCGTTCTTGACGCGCGTCGTCGATGTCTTCACGTTTCCCGCGGCGTCGTAATCGAATACGGTTTCATACTGAACCATTCCCCCCAGCCCGTCGGAGATCGCCGGCGCGATTTCGGACTTCAACAGCCCTTGGCGGTAAGGCGTCGCGTCGTTGCTCGGGTAATACGTCCGCTCGGCGACGTTCCCCTCAGCGTCGGTCGTCTGCAGAAGCCGTCCACGGCCGCTTGTCTCGCGGGTATATGTCGAGGTCGGATCATCGCCATTGGGGTTGACGACGACAACCGTTGCCAGGTCGCTGAGATGAGAATAGCCGGCCGCATAGGAGGTCCAATACGTGTACCTCGTTACCAAGCCGTCCTTAGCCGTGCTCTGCTCGAGTTGTCCGGGAAATCGGTACCCGGCATCGCCCGGAACCAGGTAATCGAACTGCTCTGAGGCGCCTCGTTCATCGGTAGTGGACGTCATCAGGAATTCAGTCTCTGGGATCAGAATGTTGTTGGCATCCTTGGTCCCCCACTCATATTTCACTTGCGTGCGATCCGCATGGATCTGCGTATCGAGCAGTCCATTGTCTCGATGGAGGTACGTCTCGACGTTACCGCGCTCGTCGGTGAATTCCGTCTCATTGCGGAAGAGATTGTAGTTGTAAGTCTGAACTTGGCCCGGACCACTTACCTCCACCTGCTGCACAGCGAGCGTCTCGCCTGTGTAGTGGAGGTTGCTGATCGTCAGATTGAACGTCCGGTTAGCGGTTCCCGAGCTTGCCGGCTGCAAAAAACCGAAAGAGTCGGCTTCCGGCGTCAGGCTGGCCACTACATCCGCGCTCACGTCAGCGATCGTTTCTGCCGACGCGTTGAACAGTCGGAATCGAACATTTGAGCCGGACTCGCCGTTGTTGACGTCAAGGGCGAACGTGTAGGCGCCCTGTTGCACGGATTCGCCGACTTGCGTGTACCAGGTCCCGGCCGCAGCATGAAAATCAAACGCGAATTGCGAATCGTCGGAAAGAAGCAGACCGAACGCTCGATCCTCGGGGTTGTCTTTGTCGAAGAAACCAAAGTAAAAGTACGGGTGGACTGGCCCGAGATCGTCTGGGTTGGGGTCAAAAGAGAGCGTCCCCGTGGCGCTAAATCCACCGGGAGTGGTTGCCGTGAGAACTCCGCCGGGCACCGCGAGCGAAGTATCGGCCAGGTAGGCGGCGCCTTGGCTGGTGTTTCGCACTTCATCAAACGATCCGCCGATACTCGTGGCAGTCGCGGTGTAGTTGTTTGGCGTCGATGTATTATTCACCCCGACAAAGCCCGACAAATCGGCTTCGTCGGACGGCTCTTCGATCAGAACCACCGAATCGCCTTGCGTGACGCGAAACACGCGACCGTTGTAGTAATACTCGTACTCATGCCATGCCCCGTCCGCCTCGGTGATTTTCGTCATCAGGCCTTTGGCGAAATGACTGGTCGCGTTGTTGTAGGCATATTGCACCTTGGGCCTTGAGTTGACCTCCTGATAAGTAGAATCAGCCACGGCGACCGTTGGCGCGTAGGACGGATGCGAGCCGCTTGGTCGACGAAATCCCCGCGACCGTCACATCCGTGTAGGCGTAGTCCCAGACGCCAGCGGACGCGCCCCGTAGAATGTGGTGACGCGGGTGATCTGGTCGCTCGTATAGCCGAACGAAAGGCGGCGCAGCGGCGTGGCTTCGGTCGAGTGGATGTCACGAATTTGAGCAATCTTGCGATTGGTGGTCGCTTGGTATTCAACGACGACGCCATCGCCATTGCGATCCATGACTGACGCCAGCCGGCCGACGACCGGTCGGCCAGTTTGCGTCAACGTTCTCTTTTCGAATCGATATTCGACGCCATCGCGGCTTTTGAAGACAAAGTTCACGACCCCCTCGCCCGCTCCCGGCGTATACGTGAGCTCGCCTTGCAGGTCGGCCGGCACAATGTACCCGCCCGATCCGTTCGGCTTGAAGACGTGACGCCGCCCGCTCGAATCGAGCCATACACGATTGGTCTGGCCCTGATCGACTTCCGTGTATATGACGTCGCCGAACGTATACATCCAACCGACGCCCATGCCGAAGTCGTCCTTCGACAGCGAGTCGTAGTGCCGCGAGAACGTAAGCGGGACGCCGAGGTTCGGGTACACGATATCCGTCTCGTCCCGATACATGTTGCCGTTGGCCACGTTGATGGGATCGCCGGCCGAAGTGAAGTTCGTAAACGTCGGAGGGAGCTTTGGAGGCGGCGCCGGCAAATTTCCGCTGAAGCCGCCGCTGGCCACGGATTCGCCATCGCGCTGAATGGCGAATTTCATCGACGTATTGCCTTTTTCAACGACGTAGACGGCGCCGCTCCAATTATCAACTTCCGTTCGACCGATTGGCGCCAATACCGTGATGTCTTCATCCGTGCTGATATCGTTCAGGATGGTCCAAATGGCGCTGCCGATATTCGTGAACGCATTGTGGAAGCGAAGCAGGCCCGAGGCGCCGGTCAGATAATCCTGATTGATTCCCATCCCGGGGCTGCCAATGGTCACAGAAAGCGCCCGCGTGCCAGTTAAAAAGGTGATCGACGCGGCGCACCCCATTGACCATCGTGCTCTTTAGAACCAGCACTCGATCACTCCCCGGCAAGGGATTGTTCTGAGCATTTAGGCCCAAGTTGTTTCGAAAGGTTCTTTGCAGCCCCTTCATCGTCGAAACGCTTCCGGCGCTGATAACTTCTTGAACGATGTTGTGTTCGAGCGCCGAACTGTTGTATCCGACCAACTGCCACCCCTCGCGGTTCAACAACCCGGTGTCGACGCTGTACACGCCGTAATTAATATTCGGCAGGTCGACGCCGAAATTCCGCGGCGCCATGCCGAAGGGTAAGAAGTCAATTAAGACGTCAGCGCCTTGAGGATCGAGCAACAATAGCGGATCGGCCGCGACAATCCCCGATCCCACCCACTGTCGTCCCCCTATCGCGTGCGTCAGGTGCGAAATCGCCTTGCCATAGCGATTGAAGTCGTACCAATATTTCGCGCCGGCATACGATGCCAGGTCATCAACGTCGGGCAGCAGCGACGCTTCCGTTGAGTGCCCGGCAATCGACGTCAGCAAGGCCGATTGCATCGCCGCCAGAGTCTCACGAGAGTACTGATTAGCGTCCAAGCCGACGGCAATGATCTGGCCGGCCTTCCTTTCGAAACTTACGGCCGAGGCCCCGGCGCGGTCCCAACGCGTTGGTATGGCGGAGTCAACCAGAAGGTCGGGGGCAAAGTGTTCAATTTTTATGGTGAAGCTGTCGCTGCTGGAAAGCTGGGCCGAGGCCACAGTGCTCTTTGCCACGACGGCGTCGTCAATCACCAATCGCGACCAAAACTGCGAACTGTTTTCCCCGGCGATCGCCGACACGTTATTGATGCTGCCGACATTTGGCGCAAAGGTAATTTGGATGGACTTAAGGCTGTCCTGCGGCACATAAATAGGGTGCGACCAAAGCTGCTGGGTTCCGTTCTTCAAGACGGTGATAGTCGCCCAATGCAGTAATTGTTGCCTGGCCGTCGAATTGCCAACGATCTCTCCCAGGCTATCGTAGGTTGTGACAGAACTTGCAAGCGTCACCCCGGAGGCGAGACCGACCGGCAGCTTGGCGAAGTCTTGCGTTAGGATCGGTCCATCGTAAGCGACGTCGGCGACCGACATGCCGGGCTGCGTAACAGCCAAATACTCTGAGAGTTGATCCGCGAAGAATTCGACTGGCAATCGTTGATCGGCGTTGGGATCAAGCGCCAGGTACTCGAATTCATCGAAGACGCCAAGATTGTGATTGGCGCCAGAAAGATTGCTGGTCGATGAGATTGGCAATCCTGCTTGCCGATCTTTGAATTTCCACGACGGATCGACGTAAACCGCACTGAGACCGCCGGATCCCGGCAATTGGGCTTGCACCCACGCGTGCTTGAACGTCACCGTCGCGGCGCTCAAGTCGTACGAGACATTTCCATCCATCAGGCTGCTAATCACAATGGCGGCGGCTGCAAGGCTAGTCACCCCTAGCCATTGTTCCGCCTCTGACGCAGCCACGGTCACCGTCCCATACGCAATCTTGGCATCGACGCCCAGCGCTGAGAGCTTTTCCTCCAGCAGCGCCGCCTGATCCCAGTCATTCCCCGCCTTGGTCTGCTCCGTCGCCTCCGGCCCCTTCATCAGCCCTGGATACAGCTCCAACTCGACGTTGTTGTATACCCACGCGAAGGCATTCAAGACATCGTCGTACGGCTTGTCCACATCCAGCGTGTTCGTGCCCGGGTCATAGCCGGCGTTGAACCAGTTGCCCCAGCTTATGTTGCCCGCCATCGAGCCTGTGCCTTGGGGAGTCACGTTCGACAAACTCACAAACCACGGCTGGCTTGTATTCGCGCGGGAGATCAAGTCGTCGCGGCCGTCGCGATTGGCGTCGCCGACGTAGATAACTGCGAAGGCCGCGTCGTTCATCGACGATCCCGCCGACACTAACTGGCCGCCTCGGACGTCGTCGTACTGAATCACTTGCCATGTGGCCCCGACGCCTGTGCGCGCCAACAGCTCGTCGGCGCCGTCGTTGTCAAAGTCGCCGACAAACTGCTGCGCCCATGCGCCGCTGATGCCCAGATCGTGAACAAAGAACGCCGACCCGTCAGACACGGCGATCGACCAGCCATTGTCAGTCGACTTCTTTACCAATACGTCGTCGCGGCCGTCGCCGTTGAAGTCGCCGACGGTAAAACCGTCCCAACTACCCGTCGCCAGCGGCGGCAAAGCGCCCCACAGGCTTACTTCCCAACCCGCCGCCGTCGGCGCACTCTCGGCCACAATCAGGGTCTTGAGCAGCGGGCTATAGCGCAGCTCATCCTGCCGGCCATCGCCGTTGAAATCGCCGACGGCGTAGCGATTGTCCGCCTCGACGGCGCCGATATCGCTCAAGCTGCCGTTGGCGCTAGCCGCCGTCGTATCGTCGATCTGCCGTCCGGCGCCGCGCTGATCAAGCGAGCCTTCATTAAATGCGTTGTCGCCCTTATCGATCGCCGGGCTGCCGGGCAGCGGTAAGTGCGTCATCGTCGGGCGGCCGTACCCGCCCAGCGGCGCCAAGAGTGGTTCAAGTGGATCGTTCTGTGTTCCTATCAGATCGTTGGTTCCTCCGGCGAGAGTGACGGTTTGGTGCGGCTGGCCCAAGAGGTTATACGAGCCGGTGATGGCGCCGCCGTTGATGGCGTAGGCGTCCAGCAGCGACCCGTTGTCGGAAATGTTGGCCGCCAGGATCGTGTTGTTGAGCGTCACCAGGGCCCCGCTAGTAATGATGCCGCCCACCAGGCCGCTGTCGATCGTGGCCTCGTTCGCCGTAATGGTGGCATTGGTAATCGAGAGCCGCGTGTTAGCGCCGTTGACGTACATGCCGGCCGCCTGCCGGGCGTAGTTGCTCGAGAATGTGCTGTTGACGATCGACAGCGGTACGTTGGTGGCCGTGCCCGCGATGAACAATCCGCCGCCGCTGCCTGAGCCTTGCCAGCCGCTCACGTAGTCCGCCGTGTTGTGGTGGAACGTGCTGCCCTGGATCAGGACGCCGGTCGTTGTGTCGGACGAGCCAACGTTGGCGCCTCCGCCCCAAATGGCCGTGTTGTAGGAGACGGTGCTGTCGATGAGTTGCAGGCTGCCGCCGGAACTGAAGATTCCGCCGCCGTTGATGGAACACGTGTTGTGGTCGATGACAACGCTCTGAAGGGTCAGGTTTCCTTGGCTGTAAATGCCGCCGCCCAGCGTGACGTTGCCGCCGCCGGTGACCGTGAGGCCGCTGATCGTGGCGTTCCCGCCTCCCGTCACTTGAAACACGCGCCCCAGCCGCTGGGCGTCGATCGTCAGTTGGCCGGCGCCTGGGCCGGTGATTGTCACCGTATTGGAAATAGTCAACTGGTTTGTCAGTGCAATCGTGCCGCCGTTGAGACTCGAGTCGAACGTAACCGACCCGCCGCCGACGAGCGCCTCGCGCAGCGAGGTCAACCCATTGCCGGCGATGGTGTCATCGAGCAGCGTATTGACGTTGCCCGACAACATCTGCCGCGGCTCGAGCTGCTCGATCCTCGCGGTCCGCCCCAGCGGATCGCGGCGGCGGCGCGGGCGCCGTCTGCGCTGAAAGCCAAGTCTGGCGAGCGTGTTGGTCCACGAAGAGGGATAGCGGCGCATGGCGGGCCGTCCTTGCAAAAAGTCCCTGCGGGCGTGTCGGGCGACAGATTTTCCGTGCCTACGACGACCCGCCGTGCGCGTAGACGCACGCCGGGCCCGCGCGCGGAAAAGGCGAGCACTGCGCGGCCGTCCGCACGCATGGAGAGCAAGCTAGCTTCGGTCGTGCGCAGCTCCACGACCGCCAGTTAGAAGTTCGGTGACAGACGAGTGTCACCGGTGCGGCCCGTCGCCCAGGGCCGACGTGCGCGTGACGCGCAGCCTATTGCCCGGCCAACGGGATTCTCCCGGCGACATGGCCTCGGAGGTCCCCAGACGTGGCCATGTCTCCCTCATTCCGGTCGTCCGCGTTGCGTTTTCGCCGCACGACGCTCGCTCCATCACTGCCTTTGAGCATCAATTCATGCGATACGCTTGCTCTGTCCTCGCCCGGACGCCGTCCGTAGCCTCCGCTCACCGCCGGCCACTTTTTTTGAGGAGAGTCGCATGGGCGCCGAACCTTGGAGCACCTTCGCCAAGTACGATCCCAACATTCAACGCGCCCTCGACGCCCACCGCCGCGAGGTGTTCGCCGCCGGCGACTACCGCTACGCCGACGAAAACCCCTCGTCGATCGACGAGGCCCTGGAGATCGCCGACGCCGACGGCACGGCGTCGATCCTCGACATCCAGCAGATTTCCGAAGAACCCGACTTCTGCTGCGCTTCCCCGCTCTCGCCTGAAGAGCTGGAGCAGTACTTCGGCAGCGACCGCCCGACCCACGAGGCGGTCGAATCCTCCGACGACCTGTGGGAAGACCTCCAGCGCGGCCAGGCCCGCTACGCCATCGTGTACGCGGACGGCGAACCGGACGAGATCTTCTTCGCCGGCTACTCGTTCGACTGACCGCGAAGCGCGGCTGCTCATCCGTGAAAGGCGCCGGCAAGATATTCCTCGCCTCGCCGGACGGCCGCGAGTAGCTGGCAAGGAACTCGGATGTCGTAGCGCTAGTCTCCGGTGCGTGTGCCACTGGCTCCGCCAGCGCTTCCATCACGCGTAATGCAGGTGTTAGCCGGCAGCGTCTCGCTGCCGCGTCTCAAGCTTCTTGCGCAGCTTCGTAGAAAAATATTGTTGAAAATGGCCGCGCACCCTGCTAACTTGTTACCTGTACGCATGTGTACACGTCCTGCTCGCGCAGTGCAATGCCAGGTTTCAGAAAACCACGGCGCTCACCCGCCCCTGTTGATCTCGCCTTCCTCGTTCCCAAGAATCCGGCGCCCCACGACCTTTTGCAGCGTCGCCGTCGTCTCGCTAAGTCTTTGCCCATCAGAGCGTTGAACGCGGCAAGCTGCCGTCTTGCCGCCTCTGCAGGCGCCAGGGGCGCCGCTAAACCCGCCTCGGCGCCCTGGTTTTCTCGAGGCTCGCGCAACCTCCCCAACAGCGAGAATCTACAAAAGTCGCCGACTTCTGCGCCCGAACCGATTCGCCGATGCCAAGGTTCTCAAGTCTCCGCTCCGCTTGGCGCCGCGCAAAAATACGGACCTTATGCGGTTTTCAATGCGATCCCGCCCGGCGCACGCAAAAGGCGCCCGGTTCCCCACGGCGGGCCGTCCCTCCTCCTGCCCACCGCCCACTGCCCACTGCCCACGGGCCGACTACAAGCTCCACCCCTCGCGATACTCGCGATGCAGCAGCTTGTTCGATTCGGGCGCATTGGCAAACGCGAATTTCTCGCTGTCCCACTCGAGCGTCTTGCCGGTGATGATCGCGATGTTGCCCAACAGCACCATCTCGGTCAGCGGGCCGGCGTAGGAAAAGTTCGACAGCGGCGCCGCTCCGCCGCGGCAGGCGCGCACCCACTCCTCGTAATGCGTCTCCCCGCGCGGCAGCGTCGGCTTCGGCGCCTGGTAATCGGCCATCCGGCTCTCGGGCACGAGTCGCGCCTCGCCGCCGTGCTGGGCCACGATCACGCCCTCGTCGCCGATGTACATGCCGCCGCTCTCGGGCAGCTCGTGATTGGGTTCCATCTGCGCGGGGCGGAACGGCTTCAGCCCGCCGTCGTGCCAGGTGAGCGTGACCGGCGTCCCCGTGTTCGGCGCCTCGAACCGATACCGGACCTCCTCGGCCACAGCGTACGACTCGTCGGTGATCGGCGACGACGTGGCCACGATCGTCATCTTCTTCGGCAAGCCCAAGGCCCACATCGCGGGGTCGAAGATGTGGCAGCCCATGTCGCCGAGGCTGCCGGTGCCGAAGTCGCGCCAGCCACGCCAGGTGAATGGGGCGTACGCGGGGTGGTAAGGTCGATACGGCGCTGGGCCAATCCACTGATCCCAGTTGAGGCCCTCGGGGACCGGCGGCGTGTCGGTCGGCCTGGTCAGTCCGCCGTAGTTGGCGCCCGCCCAGAGGTGAACTTCGCGCACCTGACCGATGGCGCCCGAGGTGAGCATCTCGACCAGCCGCTTAAGCGGATCGGTGGCGTGAAGCTGGTGGCCCATCTGCGTGACCACGCCGTACTTCGCCGCCGCCTCGGCCAGCGCGCGACTCGCGAACCGTGTACGTGAGCGGCTTCTGGCAGTACACGTGCTTGCCCTTCTTGATCGCCGCCATCGAGACGACGGCGTGCGTGTGATCGGGCGTCGCGCAGGTGACGGCGTCGACGTCGGCGCGGTCCAAGAGCTCGCGGAAGTCTTCGTAGGCGTCGCACCCGGCGTAGTCGCCCGCTTTCTGGCGATCGGCGTAGGTCTTGTTGACCAGTTCCTTCGCCGGCTCGCGACCCTTGACGCCGCCGAAGTAGAACGCGCTGTAGTCGCACGACCGGCGCACGTCGCACACGGCGACCACTTGAACGCGCTCGTCCTCGAGAAAGTGCCCCATGTCCTCGATGCCCTGGCCACCGACGCCGATGGCGCCGATGTTCACCCGCTCGCTGGGCGGCACATGCCCCGGGCCCCCAAGCACACGGCGCGGCACGATTGTGAACGCCGCGGCGGCGCCTGTAGCCGCCACAAAGGTGCGCCGGGAAAGAGTGGATGTCGTGGTCTCGTCGCGCGGAAGCTTGTCATTCATGGCAGCGCTCATCCGTTGAAGAAAATGCTTCTCCGGCTCCCTCCCCCTTGCGGGGAGGGCCGGGGAGGGGGACGCAGATGGATGGATGATCCATTGCCGCGCTCTGCGCCTCCTCAACCCCCGTAATTGGAAGGGAACCGGATGGGCCAGTTTACTCCTACTTCTTGACGCACAACACGGCGTCGATCATATCATCGCCCCAATCACGCTGCACTTCCAGCTCGCCCGCCGAGTTGCGGCGCCACGACAGCGGGCGATCGTCGGCAAACCGCGAGACGTCTTGGCCCTTCAAGTCGCTCGTCCCCGTCAACGTCAGCCAGCCGTCTTGGGCGGCGGCCTTGGCGTCGAGCACGTGCAGGTACACCGCGTCAGCCGTCTGCGTGCTGACGCCCCACGCTTGCGGGGTCACGGGTCCGCCCCGGGTGGGACGCACCGTTGGCTCGAATTTGGTCAGCCACGTCGCCCACTCCCGCCAGGCGCGCCGCCGAGTCGGGGTCGATCGTGCCGTCGGGCCGCGGGCCAATTTTCAACAGCAGATTCGCGTCGCGCCCCGCCGCGCGGATCAGGTAATGAACGAGTTCGGGCACGCTCTTGAAATTCTTGTCGCCGGCGTTGTAGCCCCACGAGCCGTTCACCGTGTCGCAAGTTTCCAACGGCAGGGCGCCGACCTTGGCGTCGACGTTGAATCCGATCTTGTTGTCGCCCGGCAAGTCGCGTTCGAATATTTGGAAGTCTTCGCCAGGAAACGGCGGCGTGTGATGGTTGGCGCCCACCAGGCACGCCGGCTGCAAGCGGTGGATCAAGTCGTAAGTCCGCCGCAGCCGCCAATCGACGTGCATCGCGTGCACGTCGGCGTTCTTGGTTTCATCGAATCGTTTGGACTGCTGATCCCACCAGCCGTCGAACCAGATGCCGGCGACGTCGCCGTACTGGCCGCCGAGAAGTTCCGTAAGCTCGGCGTCCATGTAGTCGAGATACCGGTTGAAGTCGCCGGACTCGGGCCGGCCGGCGTTGTGGCCGGTCATCCCGCGGGGAAAGTAATCGGGATGATGCCAGTCGAGCTGCGAGTGATAGAAGAAGAGTTTCAAGTGATGACGCCGGCAGGCCTCCGCGAGCTGCTTGAGCACATCTTTCTTATAGGGCGTGCGGTCGACGACGTCCCAGTCGGTTTGCTTCGTATCCCACATGCAGAAGCCGTCGTGATGCTTCGAGGTGACCGTCACGTACTTCGCGCCAGCCTGCTCGAAGAGCGCGGCCCACGCGTCGGCGTCGAACTTGGTTGGGTTGAACTGGGCGGCGAGCGGCTCGTACTTGCTGACGGGGATCTTCTCAACCTCCATCACCCACTCGCCGCGACCCAGGACGCTGTAGACGCCCCAGTGGATGAACACGCCGAATCCCGCGTCGCGAAACCACTGACGGGCGGCCAGGTTTTCGGGCGTGGGCTCATAGGGGGCGTCGGAATCCGCCCCGCGGGAAATCCGCATCGGATGGCCGGTCAGGACGACGGCTATCGCCACGATGATCGCGCGAGAGATGGCGCCCATCTTTTGGCCGGGTCCGTTATGAGGTGCGGGTGGATTCATCCCAGCGCGCCGGCACGCCGACGCACGCCATCTGGCGAAGATGGCGGCGGGCGATCCAGCGTTGACAACGAAGCGAGGCGCTTAGTTATGACGCGGCGGGGCGAACTGTTCAATGTTCGCCAGGTGCCCGTCGGAGAAACTGGCGCCGGCGACTGCCAGGAGAGTGGCCCCGTTGCCGGGGAGCAGACGGTGGAAAAACCGCGGCTGTTGGAGTTTGCCCGCCTCCTCCCACCGAGCGCCGTCGTCGGCCAGGCGGTACACGACGCCCTCGGCGCCGCTGACGAACAGCCCGCCGGCGAGGTCCCACGCCGACACGCCGAAGCCGCGCATCTTGCCGCCGGGAAGGTCGGCGAGGGCGGTCCACTCGTTCTTCGCCAGGTCGAGCGCGAAGACGCTCTTGGATACTTTCGCGTCTTCGTCCATGCCCCCGAGGGTGACGAGCTTGCCATCCCACGCCGCTACCGCAAGCGCACGGCGCTTGAATGTCGGCGCGGCGATGGGCTGCCACTTGGCGCCGGGCTTGGACAGATCGAACGACCACGCGGTGGGCAGCCATTGACCATCGCGACCGCCGTCGAGCGTCCAGCCGCCGACGACGTACAGTGCGTCGCCGATCACTACTGCGTCGTGCGACGAGCGCGGCTCAGGGAGCGGCGGCATGTCGGTCCACGTACCGGCGGCGGGGTCGTAGCACGCAAACTCGGCGACGGAGTGCAGGTCCTCTTTCTCCGCGTGTTCGTTGCGGGCGCTGAGCCCGCCGACGCGATAGAGCTTGTCGGCGTGGGCCAACAGCGGAAGGCCTTGAAGCGGCGTTTGCATGGGCAACTCTTCCCACGCCGCCGCCGTCGAGCTTCACGCGGCGGAAGTGGGTCGAAAGATTGTCCTTCGAATGATCGTGCTCCGTGCCGATGTGGCCGCCGTAGACATAGAGGTAGCCGTCGCACACCGCGCCGCCGAAGCTGGAAAGCGGCTCGGGCAAGGAGGGCAGGGCGGCGGAAACAGCCGTCGCCGCAGGCGCGCCCGTGGGCGCCGGTTTCTTGTACATGATCGTCACCGTGGCGTACTGGCCGGCGCTGGTGTATTCCTGGTCGTCGATCTTGCCCGTGGCTTTGTCGTCCATGCGATTGACGAGGAAGCCGACCAGGCCCTCGGGTGGAGCCTCGAACTTCGCCACGCCGTCGGCGTCGGTCTCGGCTTCGGTCTGCGAGCCTTCGGCGTCGATAATCGTGGCGGCGGCGCCGGCCAGCCGCTTGCCTTCGTACCGCACGACCAGTTCGAGCCCGCCGCCGGCGAGCCGCGGCGTGGGATTGAGCTTCAGCGTTTCGGACTTCGTCGACTTTTCCCAGTCGGCGGCGGCGACGGTCGTCAGGCTTTTAACGTAGTAGTCGAGCAGCATGCCGTGATAGACTCCATAACGCACCGCCGCCTCGAGCGGTGCGCCTTTCGGCGCCGGCGTGACAGACCGGCGCCCGATAAAACCGTCCTCTTCGACCTTCTCGAGTTTCAGCTCCGCGGGCTTAGCGGCATTGGAGCACTCGAGCACCCTGACGCCCGCGACCGCCTCGGGCAACTTGTAGTCCCGGTCGCTGGGGCTTTCGCCGAAGAACAGCAGGACGCGGCCCTGCTCGTCGGTCGCCAGCCAGGCGAAGTGGGCGTAGCACGCCGGAGCGGCGACGCCGAGCATCAACAAACTGAGAGCGAACGAGCGGGACCGGCGGAGAACGCGAAGCATGACGAATCCTTGAATGGCGCTCGACGCGAAGCGACTCGCACGCGGTGCAGGAAAGAATGGACAGGGAGATTAATCGAAATTGTGGTCGGCTTCCTCGCCGGCGCGAGTAACCAGGGCGCCGCGAATCTCGGGCGGAGTCGCGTCACTCAGAAAGTGGACCGAGGCGTCCAGCAGCACGAACTGCACGCCGCCGGGATGATCGCTGCGGAACGTCCGCGCACTGTAGGGGTACTTGTAGTCGACCGAGTTGTTGTACAACTGCGGAAACTGCGACGACATGTGCCCCCACGCATAAAACCAGTAGCCGGCGGCCCACGTCTGGTCGCCCCACTTGGTGTTGCCGTTCTGCCCGCTGCAACCGGACCACAGGTATTTCTGGTTTCCGTAATTCATCTCGCCCACCAAGAGCGTGTTGGACAACCCGTCGGTAATGTCCTTCCACCCCAGTGCATAGTGCCCGTCGTCGGCCGGGTTGGCGAAGGCGCCGTCCAGCTCGCCCCAATTGAAGTAGTCGGTCCGCGACGAAATGATGTAGCTGCCGGGGCCAAGCTGCTCGCCGCAGCCCTGGTCGGGCACGCCCCGCGGCAGGCCCATCGACGGGCACATGTAGGGCGGCAGGGGTTGGCTGGTGATCGGCAGATTGACGGGATCATGGACCTGCTTGGAAAGGTCGTAAGCGGCGAAGCGATTGGCCTCCTCCAGATAAGGCAACAACAACACCAGCGTGCTGCCAAGCTCGGAGTAGGTCGTGGAGTCGTTGGCGTTGGGCGGGGGCAGATGGTGCTGCGCGTCGGCGAAATGCTGTACTGCCAGGCCGATCTGCTTCAGGTTGTTCTGGCAGGTCATGCGGCGGGCCGCTTCGCGGGCGGCCTGCACCGCAGGCAGCAGCAGGGCGATCAACACGCCGATGATCGCGATGACGACCAGCAACTCGACGAGCGTAAAACCGCCGCACGGCGCAGACGCAACACGCCGTCGAGGCTTGCGTCGACCGGCCAGCGCTGCGACGCCCGCGGCGGCCATAAGTGCGGCCGCGGTTGGTTCGGGGACCGACGCCGTCGTGGGCAAAGTGGCTGGGACCGCGAGGGGTTTGCCAAAGAACTGACGCCAGATGGCGAGGTCTTCGCCGTCGACCTTGCCGTCGCCGTTGCCGTCGGCGCCAGTTCCAGCCCGCTGCCAGAGGAGAAAGTCGGCGCCGTCCGCATCGGCGTCGCCGTCGAAGTCGCCCGGCCCGGCGGCGGCGATCGAGTAGCTGATCGCCAGCGTCGACGGCACGCCATTGAAGGGAGCGCCGCTCGACTCCTTCATAAACCACTGGGGATACGCCATCGTGCCGGCGCCGGGCTGCGCGGCGAAATGCAGCGACGAAAAGTAAAAGCCCAAGGCGCCTCGGTCCAGCGACGCTTGAACGTAAGAAAGCACCCCCGGCGCAGCGAGGTCCAAATCAAAGGTGAACGTCGTATTGTTGGGAATGGCCGCGCCGGGGGTTAGGTTCGTTTTGCCAATCGCCCATGGCTGAGGGTTGAACGGGGCGGTGACGCCGCCCGGTTCGGTGGCGCTGAAGCCGCCCGTGATGCTGTTGGACACGTCGCGGTACGCGCCGGGAGTCGCTGGGGCGCCAACGATTGGATAAGCCTGGTAGGCGCTGTCATCGACGGAGTACACGTCTTCTACCGACTCCGGGTCTCCTGGAAAGGCTTGTTCGTGGAGAAGCTGATTGTTCTCGGGCGCCGTGCCGACGTCGATCCCGGTGATGCCTCCGCGAAAGCCGACGCCGTACATTTCCATCGGCCTCTGACTTGATATGCTTCCACCGGTAATTTCATCGAGCAATTGTTGGTAATCGACCGTGGCTTCGCTGTAGAAGATCTGCTTGTTTGGAAAAGTGGCATTGAGCATGGTCATCGTGACCGTAATGGACTGGATCTGGTAGCGCGCGGGGTTGAGCGCGGCGGGAATATGGGTTGTCGTGTCGAAAGCTACTAACGACATGCCAAGCCGCGCGGGCGTCACCGCGGTGTGCGGCTTGAATTGGCCGGTCCCCGAGTCGAGGTCGAGTCCGCCGATAAACGTCGGGCCTAAATCGCGGACGCCCGGCGGGCCAGCTTCGTGGGCGTGCTGGTAGGAAAACATGTCAAAGTCCGGCTCGGTCCAGGCGGCGACCGCGGCTGCAGCCGCGTGGCCGCCAGCGCATGCCGCCGCACCGCAAAAACTAATTGCGGCGCGGCGGAGGATGCGGCGAATTTGATTGAAGTCTATCATCGAGCATTCGACTCACCGGCAACGACGCCGGCCAATTGCCAAGGCGGCCCCGCAACCGGCTGCCACGAGGCGCCATGCTCCGGGTTCGGGTACGACGTTCACGCGCACCTGATCGAGATCGAACGTGTACGGCGTCGCCCCGCCGCGCAGCGACTCGGGAATCCCGACGCCGATTTGGATGTTGCCGATGTCGGCGAAAACCTCGTTAAAGTTCGAGCCCTCAAATTGATCGTTCATGGGGTCGGGACCAAGCTGATAATACTGCTCGCTGGTCGGATCGATTTCGAACGTGATCGGCGTCCAGACATTGGGCGGCACGGCCGTGGGAATGAGCGCCGAGGCGCCCGGGAAGTTGAACGGCGAGGCAAAGCGGGAACGGAAGTTGAGCGGCTCGGGGGCGTTGTGGCGGACATAGGCGGTGACCTCGTACACGCCGGCGGCGAGCCAGTCGCCGGCGTACGCCAAATTGCTGGAGTTGAAGCCGGCTTGCGCTCGGAACAGCGTTTGTGACATGGCGGTCGGCGACGAGAACGCGATCGTGTGGCTCACGTACCCGCTGTCGTCGGGCCCGCCCGTTGGCACGTAAGTGAGTTGAGTGGCGGCGTTGAATTGCCAATTCGCCGTATTGCCGACGAAGTCCTCCGCGAAGGGAAATGTTCCCGCCGAGGCGGCAGCAGCGGCGCTAAAGACAATTGCCGCAGTCAAAGTAATCAGCCGGGTAGCACGCATGAGATCTAAACCTCCAGCCCCGAACGCGCGAGGCAATCATCTGTGGGGTGAATCAAGAAAGTATTGCCGGGGTCGTGCGAGGAGCGGCCAAAGGTTGCCCGCATATCCATCGCAGGCATCAACCTGCGAAACGCAGCGCCCCGACAAAACAACGAGGGGGATGCCTGTCTCCTTTCAGTTCGATGCCAGTGGGGGAGTCGCCTGCGGCGCCAGGGTGGTTAAACGTGGGGCGATACAGGACGGATCCCTGGCTGGCACAGAAACCGATTGACGGCAATGGCTGGCTAGGTATTGATATCGAGTCTCAGTAGCGACAGATTTGCAGACTCCCGACCGCACGTCAACCGGGTGAGGAGGCATATTTTGCTTTTTTTCAGCAACGAGAGGCGGCGCGGCGAGAGGGGCCGGGATCGAGAAGATGACGGAATCAGTGGATCAAGGACCGGCAAGCGACCAACCGCGGCCTGAGCCGCCGCGGTATGAGTCGACCGAACTTTTCGGCGACTCGCGGGTGGTAGTGATCGCGCACGCGGGGAGCGAGTATCGGTTGTTCGTTACGCGCAACAATCGATTGAATTTGCAGAAATAAAGGGGCAAGAGCGCCGTGCAGATCCCTCGGACGACCTCAGAGCGAGGCCGCACTAGCTCAACGCTATTTGTCGTCGAGCACTTCGAGCTTTAGGTTGCGGTAGCGCACTTCCATCGGCCCGCCGGCGTGGAGTTGTAAGGCGAAGATGCCGCGGCGCTCGCCTTCGGGGTCTTCCAGGTCGACGCACTGGTTTCCGTTGAGCCACGTCCGGACGTGGCTACCCCTGGCTTCGATCTCGTACGTGTTCCAGTCGCCTTTCTTGAGATGCTCCTCGCCCGACTTGTCCCACAACAAGGCGCGGCCGTTCTCCTCGTAGAGCTTGCCCCACCAGCCTTCGCCGATATCGGCCTGGTAGCCGCGCATCTGGCCGTTGTCGATCGGCTCGGTGCGGAACTGCACGCCGCTGTTGCCGACGTTGTCCACGAGCTTCACTTCGAGCGAGAGCTTGAAGTCGCCTGCGGAAAGGTCGCTCACCAGGAAGGTGTTTTCGTCGAGGCCCGGGCTTCGGCCCACGATCTCGCCGTCCTGGACCGACCACAGCTTGTCGTCGCCGTGCCAGAGGGCGAGGTCGCGGCCGTTGAACAGCAGGGCCTCGTTGTCCTTGCGGGCCATGATCGGGACCTGCGATTTGCCCTGGAGGTAGGCGAACAGCGACGCCACTTCGACTGGCGTGAACTGCTTGAGCTGGTCATCGGGCATCATCGACAGCTCGCTGACTTTGCGCTCGTCGATGTCTTCTTTGGGAATGACGACGGTCTCGGTGGCGGTCTTGAGCGTAAGGGTCTTGTCGTCCTCGGCGGCGGCAATGCCGGTCAGCGCGCGGCCGTCGAGCGTGATGACGACGGTGGCGAAGTACTCCTTGGCGATCACGGCGCTGGGGTCGACAATGTTCGAGAGCAGGTATTCGACGTCGGACCGGTTGGAGCCGGTGAGGTCGGGGCCGATGGCGCCGCCGGCGCCGTAGAGCGTGTGACACTGGTAGCAGGTTTTGGCAAACACAGCTCGGCCCAGCTCTGGGTTCGCCGCCACAGAGTTCTCGGCCAGGAGTTCGCGGTAGTCGGCGATGAGTTTGGCCTTGTCGGCGGGCGTCGAGCGAACCTGCCCCCAAATCTTGGTGACGAGCTTGTCGATGTCTTTGCTCTTGAGCTGGTGAAGCTGCCGGACCAGGTCGGCCGACAGATCGGCGGCGGCGATTTGGTTGTCGGCAATTGCGTGCAGGAGAGCCAAGCCGTAGTTGGCTCGCGCACAGAGGGTGGCGAGGGCAACGCGCTTCTCATCGGGCGGGAGTTGGGCGTAGCGCTGGAGTACAGCGGCGGGGACTGCGCCTCGTCGTACGTGGCCAGGCCTGAAAGGGCCGCGGCACGGAGCGCGGGATCGTCGAGCAGTTTCAGGAGCGTGCCGGCGAGCTGCGGGTCCTTGGCCGTGAGCAGCGACTGAAGCGCTTCGCGGCGCGCATCGGGTGGCGCGTCGGTGGAGTCGACGCGCGTGCGGAGGGCGTCCATCGCGGCCTCGTCGCCGTAGGTGACGCCGAGGGCCACGATCTGGTTGCGGACTTCTTCGTTGTCGCTAGCCAGCGCCTTCGAGGCGGCGACGTGCCAGTTCCATGGCGGCTTAACGCGGCGACGACCGGCGACGGCCTGGCGCAGACCTTTCAACAGGAAAAGCTGCTCGGCCGCATCGACGGAATCCCCCATGACGCTGACGAGTCGTTCGTTGGTTTTGGCGTCGTCCAGACTGGCCAGCCGACGTACGAGAAACTCGGCGACCACAGGCATTGACTCGCGGCAGGCGAGCGCAAGTCGCAGCGCCAGTTTGGGGTCGGCGGGGGCCAGCGGCTCCGCCGCGTACCAGTACATGAGCGGCAGATTGTGATCCGAAACGTCCTCGGCATGGCGCACCAGGCCTTCGAGCGCGGCCCAGCGATCGGCCGCCGGCAATCGGCCGAGCGCCGATGCAATGTAGAGCCGCACCACAGGCGAGGAATCGTCACGGGCCATCGCAGCCAAATGCGGTAGAAGCCATTCCAGTGGCGGCTCGTCGCTGTCCAAGAGAAGCTGGATGGTCCACGCCCGCACGTATTGGTCGCCGTCGGCCAGCAGCTTGGGCCTCAGGTCGGCCGGCAACCCGCCGGTGACATGCAGCGCCCACATGGCGCGCAAACGCCGGGTGGCGTCTTCATTCGTCGTGGCAATGGCGGTCAACCGCTCGCGGGCCTTTTGGTCAACAGGTCCGGCCGCCGCGCGCTCGGCGAGCAGTCTACGAGCGTGGCGCACGTACCAGTCGTTCTTTTCAAGCACCATCCCAGCGAGTTCGAGGTCCGACTTCTGGCTGAGATCGACTTGGACGCCCTTGGCGTCGCCGTAAACGATTTTGTAGATGCGGCCGTTGGTGCGGTCGTGGCCTTCGACGTTGGTGTGATGGCAGGCGTTCATGTCGTACCAGTCGATGACGTACGCCTGCCCGTCGGGGCCGTAGCGGAAGTTGAGCATCTGCGAGGCGAGGTCGCCGGTGAGCAGGAAGTCCGGCCCGTGACTGCCGACAAAGCCTGAACCCACAGGTGTGAGGATATCCATGTTCACCCGCTGGCCGTGGATGTTATTCATGAAGATCTTGCCGGCGATACTCATCCGGCCAGGCGCCGCCCTGGTAGATCATGGCGCCGGCGTGGGCGTGGCCGCCGCCGGCGTCGCTGGAGTTGCCATTGCCCGTGTGGGGGTTGTCGCCCAGATAGTGGCGATGGTCGGCGATGGTCTGGATGTCCGCGTAGGTGTAGGGATTGAAGTGCTCGCCGGCCTGCCGCAGGTAGCGGCCGCCCTGAATGATGTGGTACAGGTGGGGGATGACGCAGGCCGTGCAAAACGCCTGGCCGTGGGCGTCGAAGTCGACGCCCCAGGGGTTGCTCGTGCCTTCGGCGAATACCTCGAACTTGTGCCGCGTCGGGTGGTAGCGCCAGATGCCGGCGTTGAGCGGAATGCGCTCGGCAGTCGGGCGTGCCCGGCTTGCCGACGTGCGAGTGCGTAAACACGCCGTGGCAGCCGTAGAGCCAGCCGTCGGGCCCCCAGATGAAGGCGTTGAGCGTTTCGTGCGTGTCCTCGTAGGCCCAGCCGTCGAGCAGCACTTCCGGCGGGCCGTCCGGCACGTCGTCGCCGTCGCGGTCGGGGATGAACATCAGGTACGGCGCGGCGCCGACGCACACGCCGCCGAAGCCCACCTCGAGGCCGCTCACCAGGTTCAGCTTATCGGCAAACACCTTGCGGTTGTCGAACTTCCCGTCGCCGTCGGAGTCTTCGAAGATGAGGATGCGATCGTGGCCCTGGCCTTCGGGCGCGCGAACCGGATACTCGTACGCCTCGGCGACCCACAGCCGGCCGCGATGATCGAGAGCCAAGGCGATCGGCTGCTTCACGTCCGGCTCAGCAGCTGAAAGTTTGACGGAAAAACCCTCGGGCACTTTCATCACCCGCGCCGCTTCCTCGCCAGGCAAACCGGCGTAGGGATACTCGTCGGGCTTGCGCTTGTTGGCGTGCGGCCGCTCGAGCTTGGCGGGCGGCTCGTCGTCGTAGAAGCGAAAGTTGTCGAAGTTGACGTGAGCCCAACCCGCGCTGCCGCGGTCGATGATGCGCACGAAGATTTCCTGGCCCATCAGCTCGTGCAAGTCGACGACCGCGGGCTGCATTTCCTCGATGCTGTGCCCGGACGCCTTGAAGACAACCTCGTCGTTGTTCTTACGGACCACCTCGGCGCAAGGGCGCCGCCGGCGCCGCCGCCGATGAGAAAGCTGGCCCAGGGATGCGTGACTTTGAAGCTTGCGGAGGTGAGCGTGCCTTGGCGGCGGTCGTCGCCCTGCCGCTCGTAGGTGCCGACCCAGTATTCGCCCTCGTGACCGCTGATGCTGTCGGCGCGACGCGGGGCGACCGTGTCGCCGCGGATGGGCTGACCGTCGAAGGCGTCCCCTTCGGCGGTCCAGTCGGAAAGGTCGCCCTTTTCGAAGTCGAGGTTTAGCTGCGCGGCCGTCGGCGTCGGTGGCGGGGAAGCCTTTGGGGGCGTCTTCGACTTTTACGGTGCGCAGGGCGGCGACTTCGGGCTTGGCTGCCAGGTAGGCCTGGGGGCTCGCGGACTCGACCCCAGGCACCCCCGGTCGAAGCTTGGGTTGAGCGGCGTCCCAGGCGGCTTTGTCGACTTCTTCGGCGTGCTGAATCGTGGCGAACACGCCCTTCTTGCTGCCGACGACGACGTCGGGGAGCTTGTCGCCGTTGAGGTCGCCCACCGTGACCTGCGTGCCGACGCCGGAGTCGTCGTCGATCAGGTACGGGATGAAACGCACGCCGCCCTTGTCGCGCACCGTCTTGAACCAATAGAGCACGGCGGGGTCAAGCGAGCCGGGGTCGTGCTCCATGTGCGCCCAGTAGCGCTTGCCGGTGACGATGTCCTTGACGCCGTCGCCGTCGATGTCCACCAGCTCGACGGCGTGAAGCTGCGAGAAGGCGACGCCGTAGTCGTTCTCCTCGGGTTTCTCGCCCATGAACTGGTGCTCTTTGAACGCAATTTGATCGCCTTCCTTCACCTGTTCGAACCACGACAGACCGTAGGCGTGGGCCGCCTTGCTGGTGACGACGTCGTTGTCGCCGTCGCCGTCGAAGTCGTAGGCGTACATCTGCGCGCCGCCGCCCTCGGAGAATTTCGCGGCGTGCATTTCCCACGGCTTGCCGCCGGCGTTCGATGCGGGCTGCTCCCACCAGCCGTCCTTCTCGAGCAAATCCATCCGGCCGTCGCCGTTGACGTCGCCGACGCCCAGGCCGTGGGTAAACCGCTGGTAGTCGCGCTTCGGCGTCACGGCAACGAAGTGCCAGGGCGCCGTCGGATCCTTGGGGATTTCGGCGTAGCCGAGCTGGCCGCCGGCAGCGCACACCAGCTCGGGCTTGCCGTCGCCCGTGACGTCGGTGAAGGTCGGCGACTCGTCGTCGACTGTCGCAAACGCCAGGTGCTTGTCCCAGTAGCCGGGCTTGCCCTGCGGATTGCGGTACCAGAACGACTCGACGCCGGGGAAGCCGACGACCAGCACATCGTCCCAGCCGTCGGCGTCGAAGTCGTGCGGCGAAGGCGAAGAAGTTATCGGAGTAGGTCCCAATGTCAAACGGCTTGGCGGGGTAGATTTCGGCCTTCTCTTTGAAAGTGGGTCCCGCGTACCAATACGGCCCTGCGATGACGTCGCCCTGGCCGTCGTGATTGACGTCGGCGAAGGTCGCGCCTTCGCTGAAGAACTTGTCGCTGAGCTGGTGCTTCTCAAACTTGTGGAGGATGTATTTTTCGCCCGCGCGGGCGGGCGCTGCGAGCATCGGTAGCAAGATGATAAGAAGCGCGCCAAAGCGGCGCGACGAGATTAGCGACATATTTGCTTCCCCCAGATTTCACTCGATTGGGGCGAAGGAAGCAATTCGACGCTTCATCCCCCCTCCCTAGCCCTCCCCGCCGAGGGGGAGGGGACCGGATCGTGTCACGTTTGCATCTGCACTTGAAAGATTACTTCACCCGCGTGAACTCCGGCAGCCAGCGGATTTCGCCGCCCGCGACGGCCGACTCGTGGGCCAGGATGCCGACGCAGGTCCAGTTGGCGCTGGTGACGGCGTTGGGCCACGGATCGCGGTCGTCGATCAGCGCCCGCACGAACTCGTTCACCAGGTGCGGGTGCGAGCCGCCGTGGCCGCCGCCCTGGATGAACGACAGGTGCTCGGCGTCCTGAATCGACTGCGTGAACGGGCGGATCGGCTCCGGCAGCAGATGGGCGAAGTCAGGGACTTCGACCTTCTCGGCGATCTCGGGCTCCGGCTTCTTGGCCGTGTGCAGGATGTGCGGCTCGCCCTCGACCAGCGTCCACTCGAACCACTTCTTCGTCCCGTACACGTCGATGCTCTCGCGGTATTGCCGGGCCGACGTCGTAGAGGAACCGCCAGATGTGGGCGGAGAGATCGCTGTCGTCGATCTTGATGTGGCAGGACTCGACGGCGAACGAGTTGCCGGACTTTTCGCGAATGTCGTCGCGGACCGTGCCCGAGCCGAAGCACGAGACGTAATCCGCCCGGCCGTTGACCAGGCCGAGCACGGACTGACCACGTGCGTGGCGTAGTGCATGGGAATCATCCGCTCCCAATACGTCGGGCCAGCCGTCCATGTCTTGCGGGTGCGAGGCGGCCAGGTACTGGATCTTGCCCAACTCGCCGCTTTCGTACATTTGTTTGAGGAACAGAAACTCGCGGCTGTAGACGACCGTCTCGGCCATCATGTACTTGAGGCCGGTATCGGCGACGAGCTGGCAGATCGGTTTCGCAGTCGGCCACGTTGGTGGCCATCGGCACGGTGCACATCACGTGCTTGCCGGCCTGCAGGGCCTCCTGGCTCATCCAGGCGTGGTCGGGAATCGGGCTGTTGATGTGGACGAAGTCGACCTCCGGGTCGGCCAGCACGTCCTCGAACTTCGTGTAGCGTTTGCCGATCTCCAGCGCGTCGGCGACTTTGTTGAGCTGCGTCTCGTCGCGGCGGCAGACGGCGACCACTTCGGCCTCGGGATGCCGCTTGTAGATCGGGATGAACTCGGCCCCGAAGCCCAGCCCGACCATTGCCACCCGGACATTTTTTGATTTCGACATGCTGCGCCGACCTCGATGGTCCCTTGCGGAAGGAAAAGTGCTGGGGCTGGCCGTCGCCGGCAACCCCTGTCCAATTTACCCGAGCCGCGTGAAAACGAAATGAGGCGCCGCGCAAGGGAGGCCCTGAAATTGCGCAATACCCCGCCGCGCCGAGTCTACGACAGCTTGGCCCGCAACTTGGGTATCAACTGCCGCGGCACGAAGCGGGCCAGCGCCTCGTCGTCGGCCAGCGGCGTAATCTGCTTGATCAGCGAGCTGGTAACGTGCGAATACTCTTCGTCGGCCATGAGAAAGACGGTCTCGATCTCCGGGTCGAGCTTGCGATTGGCCAGGGTCATCGTGAACTCCACCTCGATGTCGGTGAGCGACCGCACGCCGCGGACGATCACCCGGGCGCCGCACTGCCGCACGAACTGCACGGCCAGGCAGTTGAACAGTTTTACCTCGACGTTGTTGAGGTGCGTCGTCGCTTCCTTGACCAGCTCGACGCGCTCCTCGCCGGAGAACAAGGGCTGCTTGTCCACATTCTGGCCGACGCCGACGATCAGGTGGTCCACGAGCCGGCTGCTGCGCTCGATCACGTTGAGGTGCCCGAGCGAGATCGGATCGAACGAACCGGTGTAGACGGCGCGACGAGACATGCGAAGCTCCGAAGAGGGCAGGGCGGTTGGCCCAGTCAATATCTTCGCTGGTCAAGCGACGTCCCGCAATGGCCGGCAGGGATTCGCGTTAGCCGGCATCGTTTCGATGCCGCGCGGACGCGGCGCCGAGACGGCGCCGGCTAACACAAGCTTGGCGTTCGACCGGATAGGTTGCCCCACTCATATCTTGAACGATATCAAGGCGTCGACCAGGCGCTGGACGTCGCTGGCGTCGTTGTAGGCGTGGGCGCTGACGCGGACGCGGCCGGCGCGGTAGTTTAGCGCCACGCCGCGCGCGAGGCAGTGGCGGCGGACCGCGGCGACGTCGGCGCCCGGCCATTCAAAGGAGACGATGCCCGAGCGCTGGTCGCCCTCGCGGGGAGAGACGACGCGGGCGCCGGCCTTCGTCAACTCCGCACAGGCGTGATCGGTAATGTCGAGCGTGGCGGCCGCCAGGTTGTCGGCGCCCAACGACAAGAGGAGGTCCAAGCTCGCTCCAAAGCCGATCATGCCCGCCACGTTTTGTGTAGCGCTTTCGTAGCGCATCGCGGTGGGCCGCAGCTTCAGGTCGATATGGTCGAAGTCGGAACCCTGCACGACGCTGTTCCAACCCACGCTCGTGGCGCGCAGCAGCGGCAGCCGATCGCGGCGAATGTACGCCAGGCCGGCGCCCTCCGGGCCCAGCATCCACTTGTGACCGTCGGCCGCGAGAAAGTCGATGGGCGTCGACCGCACGTCGAGAGGAAACGCGCCCAACCCCTGAATGGCGTCGACAAACAGCAGGGCGCCGCATTTGGCCGCCACGTCGCCGATCGCCGTCAAGTCGCGCCGGCACCCGTTGGCGTAGCCCACCCAACTCACGGTGATCACCCGCGTCCGCGCGTCGCACCGCTCGGCGAGCTGGTTGTAGTCCACTCGGCCGAATGCGGTAGGCACAAGCCGGGTCTCGACGCCGCGGTCAGCCAGGTGCATCCACGGGTAGAGGTTGGAGGGAAACTCGTCGTCGAGCGTGACCACGTTATCGCCGGGGCGCCACTCCAGCCCTTCGGCGACGAAGTTGATGCCGGCGGTCGTGTTGGGCACAAGCGCGACTTCATCGACGTCGGCGCCGACCAATTGAGCGGCCAGGCGCCGCGTTTCGGCCACTTGCTTCGCCCAGTCGGGCCAGACGGTGTCGCCCTCGGCGGCGGCCTCGTCGAGCCACCGGCCAATTGCCGCCGCCGCCGGCAGCGTGATCGGCGCCACGGCGGCGTGATCGAGGTACGCCCACTTGGCGGTCACGGGCATTTCATCCCGCAACCGCCCGCGCGTCTCGGCGATCTTGGCGGGGGGTACGGCCATTGGCAGGTGAGCTATGATGGGTTGAAGGTTTCATCATATCCGATGACGAAGCGCTCCAGCCATGCACCATCCACTGAGGACTCGCTCGCTCTGCGGCGTTGGGTGCTTGCTCGTCGCGGCGCTGGCCCGCGGGCAGACCGCCGAACCGGACTACGCCGCCCTGCGGGAGGCGATGGTCGCCAAGGAAATCGAGGCGGCCGGCGTCGACAATCCGCGCGTTCTGGCCGCGATGCGCGCTACGCCGCGGCACGAATTTGTCACCTCCCAGTATCGACGATACGCCTATCTCGACGCTGCCCTGCCCATCGGCGACCGCCAGACGATCTCGCCGCCGTTCATCGTCGCCTACATGACGCAGCAGATCGACCCGCAGCCGGCGGACCGCGTGCTGGAGATCGGCACCGGCAGCGGATACCAGGCGGCCGTGCTCAGCCCCTTGGTGCGCGACGTGTACACGATCGAGATCGTCGAGCGCTCGGGCGCGGCGCCGAGCAGACGCTCAAGCGACTGGGGTACAAGAATGTGAGCGTTCGCGTCGGCGATGGTTTTCAAGGTTGGCCCGACAAAGCGCCGTTCGACAAGATCATCGTCACCTGCTCGCCGGAGAGCATCCCGCAGCCGCTGGTCGATCAGCTTCGCGAGGGCGGGCAGATGATCATTCCGGTGGGTGAGCGGTACCGGCAGAATCTCTACCGCGTGACGAAGCGCAACGGTCAACTCGTGCGCGAGCCGCTCGAAGCGACGCTGTTCGTCCCCATGACCGGCGCGGCGGAGACGGAGCGCCGCGTGCAGCCCGATCCCGAGCATCCGTCGATCTTCAACGGCGGTTTTGAGGCGGTCGTCGGCGAGTCTAATCAGCCGGCCGGCTGGCATTACCTCCGCCGGGGGTCCGCCGTGGCAAGCACTGACGCCCCCGAGGGCCAGCGCTTTCTGGCGTTCGCCAATGACCAAGCCGGCGTCGGCTGCCAGGCGCTGCAAGGGTTTCCCGTCGACGGGCGCAAAATAAGCCGCCTCGTGTTGTCATGCGTGGTGCGCGGCGCCGGGATCGCGGAAGATCCAACGACTCTGGGCACGGCGATGGCGATCGTCACCTTTTACGACGACCGCCGCGCGGCAATTGACGACGCGCAACTCGGCCCGTGGAAGGGCGACTTCCCCTGGCGGCGCGAAACAGCAGAGTTGCGCGTGCCGCTCGGCGCGCGCGAGGCCATCCTAAGCATCGGCCTGCACGGCGGCTCCGGAAAGTTCGACGTCGACGACATTCAATTGTCCGCCGCGCCCGCACACTAGTCCTGCGCTAACATCCCGACATGGGATGGCATAAGACTGTCCAGCGGTCAACCGCTCCCGACTGATCGGCGCCGTCGGAAAAACCGGGCCGTCATCAACTGCATTTTGTGGCGCCCTCACCGCACCCGTGTTGCCAGGACTCAACCTGTAGATACCCCAGCCGCTAAAACCGGAGAATTCCCCGCAGTTTACTTGAATTGCAGTGACTGCTTGCTATTCTGTAACAGCATTGCCAGCGCAGGCGCAGGCCGGGTGCTGGGCAGGATTTGCGGCGGGCTTGCAGTTTCCAGTTTCAGGTCCTCAAGAGGGGAAAGTGAACATGAGAGTTTATGGGCTCAACAGAATCGTGCCCGCAGCGGCGGTGGCAGCGATCGTCGCCATGTGTGCGAGCGATGCGTTCGCCTGGCGCGGCAGCTCGAGCAGCAGTTCGGGAAGCTATGGCAGCTCGAGCAGCAGTTCGGGAAGCTATGGCAGCTATGGTAGCTCCAGCAGCAGCTCGGGCAGCTACGGCAGCTCAAGCAGCGGCTCCAGCGGAAGCCACGGCGGATTGTTCGCTCGGTGGCATGCCCGTAAGGCAGCCCGCGCCAGCAGTAGTTCGGGCAGCTACGGTAGCTCCAGCAGTAGCTCGGGAAGCTATGGCAGCTACGGCAGCAGCAGCTCGGGTAGCTCCAGCTCGAGCTCGGGCAGCTACGGCTCCTACGGCGGTGGCTATTACGAGAGCGCCCCGATGGAGATGGAAGCCCAACCCATGATGGAAGGGGCCCCCGCGGCCGCGCCTGCAGCCGCTCCGGCTGAACCGCCCGCGCCTCCGCAAGCGTCGATCAACGTGACGGTGCCTGCCGACGCGGTGGTGTACGTCAACGATCGGCCGACCACCAGCACCGGCGCCACTCGGCACTACATTTCCCGCGGCCTGATGATGGGCCGGACCTACGCGTACCAGATCCGGGTTGAGTTCCAGAAGGACGGCGAGAAAGTGGTCGAGAACAAGCTCGTCCGCCTGCAAGCTGGCCAGAGCGAGGAACTTACCTTTGGCAACGGCGAGCAGATGGCCAAGGAAGCCGAGCCCGCCAAGACGCAGGTGACGGTTCACGTTCCCGCCGGCGCCAAGGTGACGCTGGCTGGGGCTGAGACGCACCAGACCGGCGAGTTGCGAACTTTCGTAACCGGCACGCTGGCCAGCGGCGAAAGGTGGGATGGTTACAAGGTGATCGTGACCCTTGAGCAGGATGGCAAAACCCTGACCGAGGAAAAGTCGCTGAGCATCGAGGGAGGCCAGAAATACGAGCTTTCCTTCGATTTCGCCGACAATACGGCCCAGGTCGCGTCGGTGAACTGACGGCTCCATGAACCGACGGCGGCTTTCGCGGTCGGGAATTACTCTTGACGCAGTTTCCGCCCGCATCGGCGTTGACCGATGCGGGCGTTTTTCGTTTGCTAGGGGGCGAATTCGGGGGGTACGGCGTCCCGGCAGGGCTCCGCCAGTGGCTGGAAGCAACGTGGAGTCATTGACGTGGCGGCGCAAAACTTTCCCAGCAAGCAGCGACCTCCCGACCCGCCGCAAGGGCAACAGCGCCAGCAGACGCCGCCTGAGCGCAAGGCCAAGACGAAGTCGTCGCCCTGGCCGTGGGGTCCGTTTCGCCGCGGACTGATCAGCGTCTTGGTATGCGGCCATTTGTTTGCCGTCTTCGTGGCGCCGTGGGCGTTGGGATTGCGGACCCAGGAGCCGTTCTATCTCCCGCCGCGCAACGCGCAGGGTCGCACCATTCCCGACGAGCAGCTTCGGCCGGAGCAGATTCGCGCGGCGACCGTCATTCCATTGATGGCCGAGGCGCTGTACCGCGTGTTCGCCCGCTACAACGACCTGTTGTACACCAACAGCGGCTATGAGTACTTCACGCCGGACCCTGTGTGGAGTCACGTGCTGGAGTACGAAGTGTACGACGCCGCGAACCGGAAAATCGCCGAGGGGCGGATGCCGGACACGCACTACCAGTGGCCGCGACTGTTCTACCACCGGCACATGATGCTCATCGACCAGACGATGGAGATGCCCAATTCGGAGTATTACGTGGGCGCGCGGCTGCTGGAGAATCACAACGGACAGCGCGTGCACTTGCGGCTCAAACGCCACCACCTGCTCACGCCCAAGGAGGTGCTCGCCGGGAAGAAGCTGGACGACCCGTCGACCTATGAAATCACCTTCGAGGGCGACCAAATGCGTGATCGTCCCAAGCCGCCCCCGTTGCCGCCGCCGCGGCCCGAGGGCCCGGCCAGCGAAGTCATCAGCTTGCCGGAGGTCGTGCAATGATGCAGTCGATCGCCGCGGTGCGCAATTACCTGAGCGAGCTTTGGCTGGCGTGGAACCGGTTCTGGTTCACGCCCACCGATCCGGCCACGCTCTCGCTGCTGCGGCTCTTGGTGGGGGGCATGCTGCTGTACACGCACGCCATCTGGACGATGGACCTCACCGGTTTCATCGGGCCCAACGGATATTTGCCGGTGGATTACCTGCGCGGCGGCGGCGCCTTGCCCCTGACGCACTGGAGCATCTTTTTCTGGATCAAGTCGATTGGGCTGCTGTGGACGGTTCACATCCTGGCGCTGGTGGTGTTTGCCTCGATGATGCTGGGATTTTTCAGCCGCACAACGACGGTGCTGGCCTACCTGCTGGCGGTGAGTTACGCCAATCGGGTGACGCCGGGGGCCTTCTTCGGCCTCGACAAGGCCAACCTGATGGCGGCCATGTACCTGACGCTCGGCCCCAGCGGCGCCCGCTATTCGCTCGATCGCATCTGGAAGCTGAGGAAGGGGAAAGACGCCAACCCGCCGCCCAGCGCGTCTGCCAACCTGGCCATCCGGTTGCTGCAGGTTCACCTGTGCATCGTGTACATCTTCTCCGGCACAGCCAAACTCACGGGCCGCAGTTGGCGCGGCGGCAGCGCCATTTGGTGGGCGGCAGCCAGTTACGAGTACCAGTCGTTGGATCTCACCTGGCTGGCCGGCTTTCCCATGCTGGTGGCGCTGCTGACGCACGCCACCGTGTTTTGGGAAGTGTACTACTGCTGCCTGGTGTGGAACCGGTTCACGCGGCCGATTGTGCTGTGGATGGCCGTGGCGGTGCACGGCGGGATCGCCCTGTTCATGGGGATGATCACCTTCGGGCTGGCGATGATCTTCGCCAACCTGTCGTTTTTGCAGCCGGCCACGGTGCGGGCGTGGGTCGACCCGATCGCCAATCGGGTGTCGCTGGCGCTCGTCGGGCGCAAAGTGGGGTGACACTCGGCCGGCGATAAATCTCAGAATCTCGCCGGCGCGCCATCATTTGGATTCAGCGCCGAGGTTGCCGATTCCCTGGCACTCGCCAACCATCCGCGTTACAAGCGGCGACGGCAGAACAACTTATCGCTCCAGGCCTCGTCGGCGCAGGCGAAGCCTGAAGCCATTGGCGCACGCCTTGCATTTCCGCCTGCCGACACTCGCCGGAACGCCTGCCAGCCCGGCCCAGTCAATAAGGGAAAACCTAGCCATGACACGAGACTTTTCACTCGCCGCCTTCGCCGCCGTCATCTTGTTGGCCGCCTGCCACGGGGCCTCCGCTCAAGTCCTGTACTACGACCACCACAGCACGGCGCTGGGCGACTGGTACGGCGGCGCCGCCGAGGTGCTGCACGGTCAGGCCGCTTACGTGAAGGCGGAAGCCGAAGCCGCCGCAACGTGGGTGAAGGCCGAGGCCGCCTACGACGACCTGGAATATCAGCGGGCCGAGCACCGGTTCCAGACCAAGCAGATGCAGCTCCAGTACAACAGCCAGCGCCGCGAAGACAAGTTGGCCCGCCAGGCTGCGACTATCGCCGCCCGGGAGAACGACGCCGTGCGGTTGCACAAGACCGCGCAGCTCGGCGCCGTGAGCTGGCCGAGCGCGTTGATGCGGCCGGAGTTCTCGGGTTCGATGTCGATGATCGAGTCGGTCCTGCGGAACTGGACCCCGAATGATCCCAACGGCGAAGCCTACCGCCGAGCCTTGGCGACCGAGACCGGCGTCCTTCGCCACAAGATCGCCAGCAACGAGAGCCTGTCATACAACAGCCGGCTCGAAGCCGTGCGAACCCTGAAGAAGCTGCAGATACTGGCCGGAGTTTCGGCCGAGTCGTCCGGCAACGGCCAACTGGCCAGCGTGAACTAACGAGGTCACTTGAATCACGGACCGGTGCGGTCCGAACAAACGGCTGGTCCCCCTCTGAGCGGCTCCCCCAGGAATGACCTTGGGGGGGCCGCTTTTTTTTGCGCCGCTTAGTCGGAGTTTGGAGAGTCGTAACGACGGACAACGCTGGCTGCCAGCGTGAATGCCGCGAGGCTTCGCTGGCGCACGAACAAATATCGCTATTGCGATTCAATTTGCTGAATTTGCCTGCTTCAAGCTGGTTTGGTAGGCTGGGTCCCTCTGCCCAGCCACGCGTGGGATTGCTCGGCCGTGCTGTTTGCAATGCGCAGCCCGCCTGCCCGCCCCCCGCGCTAGCCCAGTTCGATTGCCGGCGCGAATCACTCGCGGACCATATTGCGCCGGATCCTGCCGATCAAACGCACCCGGAGCCCACCATGAAGTCTTCCTGTCAGGTCCTGCATCGGATCGCGCCGCTCGCCATTGCCTTCGCCTGCTCGACGATCTCACTCGCGACTGCCGATGAGTTTTGGTTAACCGACCGGGCGAACAATCGCGTGATCGCGATGGACGCGGAAAATGGCAAATATCTGCGGACGATTGCCGACACGATGCTGGCGCAGCCCACAAGCCTGACGGAAGCCACCGACGGATTTATTTACGTTACCAATGGCAGCCTCGGCCCCGAGGAGGCTCCGGTTCCGCGAGTGGTAAAGATCAACCCAACAACTGGCGTCACGACGGCGTTCGACGTCGGCAACGCGAGCACCGAGGAGGCGCCGCTGCTGGGCGGCGGGATACTGTTCGCCGACAATTCGTTGTATGTGTCCGAATTCGGTCAATTCGACGGCAATCGCGTATTCCGCTTCAACCTTAGCGGGGGCGATCCCGTGCAAACGATTGGCGCCGCGTCCTCCAATACAGGCAGAACTGGGCTGACTCTGCAGAACGGCGAGCTCTACGTCAGTGCCTTTGGGGACTTCACCCTGCCGGGGCCGCTCGCCGGATTGCCTGTCGGCGCCGTTCTCAAGCATGATGGCGCGGGCGGTCTGACGACGTTTGCCAATGGCGTTGGTTTGAGCCAGACCGTGCTGCTCGGCGCCAACGGACTCGATTTCAAGGGGGACGGCAGCGCGCTTTATGTGGCAAGCCTCGTCGGCCAGGGACTCGTGAAGTACACCATCACCGGCGGCGTCGCCGGATCGCCCGAAGCCTATGGACAGTCAATAGCCTACCCTTCGGGAATGCTGGTCACGGACCAGGCAAATCGCGAGAGTCTGATCGCCACGGGACTCGGCAATGACAATCCCCAAGACCCGATCTATATGGGCTTTCTCTTCCCCGGCGGGATCGTACGGTACGACCTGGCCACGGGGAATAAGGTGAGCTTTCTGGTGGGCGACTTCAATGGCGACCTCACCGTCAATGATGCCGACCTCACGGCCTGGTCGGGCGCTTTCGGCGCAACCTCGGCCGGGGACTCGCAAGGCGAGGGCAATTCGTACGGCGACGATTTCTTGGCCTGGCAACATAACCAGGGCAATCAGGGCGTGTTGGATAGCAACTTTCAGCCGACGGCGATCATTCGTCACGTGACGGCTGGCTTCGGGACGAGCGTTCCGGAGCCAGCGACCGTGGGAGCGGCGCTGCTGTCGACCCTTGTCGCTGTAACCTGGAGGCGTCGGCGCACCCACGCATGATCCGCACGACGCACATTTTGTCGCGATCGCGAGCTGCGTTTTCGCTCGTCGAGCTGTTGGTCGTCATCGCGATCATCGGCGTGCTGTGCGGGCTGTTGTTGCCGGCCGTTCAGCAGGCGCGCGAAACGGCGCGGCGCGTCGATTGTCTCAACCGGCTGCGGCAAGCGGCCGTGGCGATTCATAACTACGAGTCGGCGCGGGGGCAATTGCCGCCCGGATCCGTGGCGCACCGGTACGCCGCCCAACCGACTACGCCGTACACGTTCTATCGTTGGTCGGCCCTGGCGCATGCGCTGCCCTACATGGAGCAGTCGGCGACGTATGCGGCGCTCGATCTCGACCTGCCGCTCTATCAGGCCGATTTCAGCACGCCGGCGCCTAATCGAGAGGGCGTTAAGGCATTGCTGCCCGGGTTGCTTTGTCCGAGCGACCGGCAGGAGCGCGTTAGTTCGGCGTTCGGTCCCACGAACTACGCCGCGTGCGCCGGCAGCGGCACCGGCGGCGGGACGCCCTTTGATTCCGGCGGTTTGTTTTACATCAACTCCGGCACGCGCATGAGCGACATTTCCGATGGCGCCAGCCACACGGCGCTGTTAGCCGAATGCACGCTCGGCGAAACACCGCCGCCCCTTACGCCGCGCAGCGCGGCCGATCCGCGGCTGGTCTATGCCTTCGCGAGAGCCGTGCCGATGACCGACGCCTCGTGCGAGGAATCGGCACTGTGGAACCTGAGCGATCCGCCGGGCTTCTCGTGGGCCAACGGGGAGTTCCGCTCGGCGTTGTACAACCACTATCGGCCGCCCAACTCGCGCCAGTTCGACTGCGTGTCAGCCAAACTCCTGGGAACGTACACTGATCAATACGCGGCGTACGGCTGGCATACGGCCCGCAGCTACCATCCAGGCGGGGTCAATGCGGCGCTGGCAGACGGCTCGGCGCAGTTCGTCGCCGATGGCATCGACGTCGATATGTGGCAAGCGTTGGCTACCCGCGCCGGCGAAGAGCCCGTCGAACTGCCGTAAGGAACGGCGGACCTTCAGGAAGCGCGAAATTCTGCCTCGGCGACCAGTTCTCGCACGCTCGTCGCTCACGTCGCCGTGAACCACCGCGCGGCCAGGCTCGAGCGTCACGGCCACGCTCGACACGCCGGCTTCGCGTCCCAGAAGGCGCTGGAGCTTCTCCACGCAACTGCCGCAGGTCATGCCCTGGACGCCGACCTCGACGCTGCGCGCGCTGGTTGCCGGCGCCAGGATATCGGCGGCGCCGCGGCGTTTTCGCAGCCAGGCGGCCGCATCGTCCCAGGCAAACCACCCCAGCAGCGCCACCAGCGCGATCGCCCACACCGTGGGCCACCATGACGTGTGGTCGTGCAAGTGCTGGGGGACTGTCGCGGCGTGGGCGTCCACGAGCGCGTTGAATAAGAATCCAAACGCCAGGCTGCCGAAGGCGATCGTCGTCAGGTAAATCGCCAGCGTGCGCCGGCCCAAGACGCGGTACACGGCGCCCATCGTCGCGATGTTGGTCGCCGGGCCGCTGATCAGGAACACCAGCGCCGCGCCCGGCGGAAATCCGGCGTGCACCAGCGACGCCGCCAGCGGCACGCTTCCCGTCGTGCACACATACAACGGCATGCCCACGATGAAGGCCAGCAGCATGGCGACTACGCCGCCGTGACCAGCTAGTTGCTCCAGGCTCCCCGGCGGCACGAAATGCTCGATGGCCGCCGACGCGACGACGCCGATCACCAGCCACCGCCAAATCGACCGCAGCGTCTCCACGCCGAACTCGATCATTGCGTGCAGCCGTTTCTTCACGGCAGGCAACTCGCAAGCGGGGCCCGCTTCGACGCCGGTGGAGGCCTGCGGCCCCGCCGCGTCGGTCCACCAGCCCGCGATTAGGCCGAGCACAAATGAACTGGCGAGCGTGAACAGGGCGAAGGGCCAACCAAGAAACGCCCGCGCGACAAGCAGCGAGTCGGCGCCCGTCTGCGGCGTGCTGATCATGAACGCCACGGTAGCGCCGTCGCTGGCGCCTTGCTTCTTCAATCCCAAACCTGCCGGGATCACCGCACAAGAGCACAGCGGCATCGGCACGCCCAACAGGGCGCCCTTCACCACGCCCCACCGGCCCGTGAGATTCGCCTGCAGAAAGCTGGCCGGGACGAAGGCGTGCAGGGCGCCTGCTACCAGCGCCGACAAACAGCCACGGCGCCAACTCGAGCAGGATGTGCCAAATCGAAGCGGGCATGTCTCAATCATACGCCGCGCTTGCCGAGGGGAGGTAGCGCAACCCTATTCGACGCGCGTCGGCGGCATTTACGGCATGAGCGCTTCGCTTCGAGGACTCCGCGGCGCGGCTAAACCGTGGCGCGACTTTTTAACCGCCGTTTAGCCGCGACGCGGAGGCCGCCGCAGCGGAGCGCTTCCCGCCCTCCCTCTCACGCCACGATCTCATACCCCTTGCGCGGCGTGCGGCGGGTGAAGGACTGCGCCTCGTCGTCGCCGATGACCTGCTCCTTCACCGGGTCCCACTTGATCTCGCGGTCGAGGCGCAGGGCAATGTTGGCCAGATGGCATGTCGAGATCGAGCGGTGGTGCGACCACACGTCCGAGATTGGTTCCTCGCGACTCTTCACGCAGTTCACGAAGTTGGCCATGTGGCCAGTTGGTTCCTTGCCCTTGTACGCCTGTCGCAACTGGTCCTCAGGAATGCGCAGCTCCGCGATCGGCGGCTTCTCTTCGCCGTCCGGCCCTTTTTCCTGTGGAACCTCGACGGTCAACTCCTCCACCGGCTTTCCCGTGAGCTTTTCACGGTTGACGAAGATGCGGCCCTTGTCGCCCTCGAACAACACGCCGTTGTCGCCTTCACTGGTGATGTGCACCTCGATATCGCCGAACTGGCAAAGAACGTGGAAGTCGGTGGCCACGTTGTAGCGGTCGTCGAGCGTCGGATAGCCGTTCTTGAGCGGCTGCGGAAACTTCGACATCAGCGGCTTGATCGACGACGGCCCGGTGTTGTCGAGCCCCAGCGCCACAGCGCGACATCGACGTGATGGGCGCCCCAGTCGGTCATCTTGCCGCCGGAGTATTCGTACCACCAACGGAACTCGTAGTGACCGCGAGAGTAATACTTCTGGCTGAAACCCTCCGGCGGCTTATCGACCGTGAGCAGCCGGAAGTCGACGACTGGCGCCTGGCCCAGCCACATCTCCCAGTCGAGTTCTTTCGGCGCCGCAGCGACGGGAATGGGCGGCGAGGACGGCGCCTGGTTGATCCCGGCCGTCACCTTGTTGATCTTGCCCAAGCGGCCCGAGCGGACAATCGCCACCGCCTGTATGAATATCCGATGGTGGTCGGACCGCTGCTGCGTGCCGACCTGAAAAATGCGACCCGTTTCCTTGGCGACCTTGCAGAGTTTTTGCCCCTCTTCGATCGTGAGCGTCAGCGGCTTCTCGCAATACACATCCTTGCCGGCTTGCATGGCTTCAACCACGATCTTTGTGTGCCAGTGGTCGGGCGTGGCCACGAGCACGGTGTCGATGTCTTTGCGCTCCAAGAGACGGCGGTAATCGCCGTACACGTCCGCCTTGCCGCCGGCGGCCTCCCGGGCGTCGCAGGCCCGGTTGGCGTCGACGTCGCACACCGCGGCCACGTCGCAGAAATCCATGGCCGCCGCCATGTCGAATCGGCCTTGTCCGCCGCAGCCGATCGCGCCCAGCATCAAGCGATCGCTCGGCGCCGACTTGGCCGCGTCTTGAGCTCGCGCCGCGGTCAGGAAGTACGGCGCCGCCAGCGCTCCGCCTAACGCCCCCGCCGAGTGCCCCAGAAACTGCCTCCGCGACGACTTACCCGTATTGCGCATCGGTGTGCTTGCTCCCGTGAGTTAGAATTGAGGGCCCGGCACCGGCGGCGCCACAAGCTCTCCATTGTGACAATGCCCGTCGCGGTCGCAACTGCCGGGACACGATTTGGACTCACGAACTCTATAGCCGCTTGGGGCTGGCCGTTTACCAATCCTGAGGCTCGCTCGATCTTGGACGCCCCCGACATCGCACGCCTGGTCGCCGATCTCTTGATCATCCTGGCCGTCGGCTTGGCCGCCGGGGTGGTTTGCAAGCAGGCCGGCCTGTCGCTCATGGTCGGCTACATGCTGGCCGGCGCGATCATCGGCGAAGGCGGCCTGAGCCTCGTCGACAACCATTCCCACGGCCTGGAAGGAGTGGCGCGAATCGGCGCCTTGCTGTTGTTGTTCTCGATCGGCATCGAGTTCTCGCTCCAGGAGCTGCTGGGATTGGGCCGCTACTTTTTCGTCGGCGGCAGCGTCCAGATGCTGCTGTCGGGCATTCCGGTGGCGATCGTCTCGGCCCTGTTCGGCATGCCGTGGCAGGCCGCGGCGCTGATCGGCGGGGCCGCGGCGCTCAGTTCCACGGTGCTGGTGTTCAAGGGCGTAGCCGAGCTGGGGCAGCTCCAGGCCCCCGCGGGACGGCGCGCCATCGCCATTCTGTTGTTTCAGGATGTGGCGCTCGTGCCGCTGGTCCTCCTGGCGCCCATGTTAAGCGGCCAGGGCGCACCGCCGACGGCGACGGACTTCGTCGCCTTGGCCGGCAAGAGCGCGGTGTTTGTCGCGTCGTTCCTGGCCGTCCGCTGGGTGCTGAAGCAGTGGGCGCTGGAGCTGATCGCCGAGCTGCGCAGCCTCGAATTGGTGTGCCTGTTTGCTGTGGTCATGCTCGCCGGCGCGTGCCTGGCCGCCGACGAGCTTGGCCTGCCGACGGCCCTGGGCGCTCTCGGCGCGGGCGTCGCCTTTAGCGGCAGTCGGCTGAGCAAGCAGATCGACTCGATCCTCTTGCCGTTTCGCGAGACTTTTTCGGCCGTGTTCTTCGTCACGCTCGGGGCGCTCTTGAAGCCGGCGGTGTTCCTCGATGAACCCCTGCTGATGACGCTCGGACTGGTGGGCATGATCGCCGTGAAGGCCGGCGCCGCGGCCGTCGCCCTGCGGCTGGTCGGACTGAGCTGGCCTAGTGCGGCTGGGCGCGGGGCTCGGTCTGGCCCAGCTTGGCGAGTTTTCCTTCCTGCTGTTGTTGGAAGGGCATCGGGGCGGCGTGATCACCGACGTCGATTACAACCGCGCCCTATTCGTGGCTCTGGCGACGTTGGTTGCTACGCCCCTGCTGATGAGGTTTGGCGCCCGGTGGGTGCGCGCCGCCGACCAACGGCCCCTGCTCGACGCCCCGCTCGCCCTCGGCGGCGCCAGTCGCGTGCTCATCGTCGGCGCCGGCCCGATCGGCCGCGACGTGGCCGCGTTTCTCGAAACCAGCGGTTGGATGGTGGGTCTCGTGGATTTGAGCCCGGTCAACCTCCACTCCTTCGCTCAACAGGGTTTTGACACGACCGTCGGCGACGCCCGCGATCGCCCCACGCTGAGCCGAGCGGGAATCGACCGCATGCGGCTGGCCATCGTCTGCCTGCCCGACGATGAAACAGCCACGCAAGTGTGCGCCGCCATCCGTGCGGCCAACCCCCGGTGCGCTGTGATTGTTCGTTGCCGCTACCTGTTGAATGTAGCCGCGGGGCGCAAAGCCGGCGCCGCTCAGGTCATCAGCGAAGAAGCCGAAGCGGCGCGCGCGATCCTCCACAGTGTGCGTCGCATCGTCGACGGAACTCCGTCCGCGGCTGGTCCTACTCCCTGGACCACTATGTAAGCACGCCAGGCCGCCAGGCGTTCGATCGGTAATTCCCGCGCACTGTCCGCACGACCACCATGGACCTATAATCAACCCGCCTATGAGTGCCATCGAAATCCGCGGACTGGCCAAGTCCTACCGCGTTTACCAGAAGCAGGAGGGCCTCGGCGCCTCCTTGCGCAGCCTGCTGCACCGCGAGTATCGCGATGTGCACGCGGTGCGCGGCATCGATCTCGACGTCGAGCGCGGCGAGTTCGTCGCCTTCCTCGGTCCCAACGGCGCCGGCAAAACCACCACGCTCAAGCTCCTGTCCGGCGTCGTCACCCCCACCGCCGGCGACGCCCGCGTGCTGGGCTACGTGCCGTGGGAACGCGAGAACGCCTACCGCCGTCGCTTCGCGCTCGTGATGGGTCAGAAGAACCAGCTTTGGTGGGACCTCCCGGCCCAGGAGTCGTTTCAGCTTCACCAGAAAATTTACACCATCGACCCCGCCGCGTTCGCCCGCACCAAGGGCGAACTGGTCGACCTCTTGGGCGTCGGCGCACTGCTCGGCCGGCCGGTGCGCGAGCTATCGCTCGGCGAGCGGATGAAGATGGAGCTGATCGCCGCGCTGTTGCACTCGCCCGAGGTGCTGTTTCTCGACGAGCCCACCATCGGCCTCGACGTGGTGGCGCAGCACAACATCCAGAAGTTTCTTAAGCACTATCAGCAAGCCCGCGGGATCACCATTCTGCTCACCAGTCACTACATGAAGGACGTGGCGGCACTTTGCAAGCGGGTGGTCATCATCGCCGGCGGGATGATCGTGTACGACGGCTCGCTCGAGGGAGTGGTCGACCGCTTCAGCGACCACAAGATTGTGACGCTCGACTTTGCCGACGAGCGGATGCCCGGCGACTTGGCCCAATTCGGCGACGTGCTTGAGATCGTGCCGCCGCGTGCGCGGCTGCAGGTGGGTCGCAGCCAGATCGCGTCGGTCCTATCGACCGTGCTGGCCAACTACGCCATCCAGGACGTGAGCGTCGAAGACCCGCCGCTGGAGGATGTCATCGCCAGCCTGTTCTTGCTCACGGAAAAGCACGGACACGTTCCCGCCGAGTCCTCCGCTGAGAACAATGCCGCCGAGACCAACGGCGCTGCCCAAGCCGCAGCATCCGTGGCCAAGGCGCAAGAATCCTGATCCTATCGCCATGCTCGCCCGCATCCAACTTTGGTGGACGATTCTCGAGATGTGCATCGCGGAGCGCCTCGCCTATCGCGGCGACTTCGTGCTCGGAACGACGATGCGCTTTCTGCCAATCGTCACTCAGATTTTTCTGTGGACGGCCGTCTTCGGCGCCGCCGGGTCTGGCAAGATGGAGGGCTACACCCGCAACGACATCGTGGCCTACTACCTGCTCACGATGATCGCCCGCGCTTTTTCCAGCATGCCGGGGCTGGCCAGCGGCATCGCTACGCAGATTCGCAACGGCGAGATCAAGAAATTCCTCATCCAGCCGATCGACCTGGTGGGCTTCTCGCTCCTGGCGCGGCTGGGCCACAAGCTGGTGTACTACGGTGTGGCCATCGCCCCCTTTGCCGCGGTGTTTTACTTGTGCCGCGGCTTCTTTCCCGGCTGGCCGCCGGCGGCGACGATGGCCGCATTTGTCATCTCGCTGGTGTTGTCGTTTCTCCTCGGCTTCTTCCTGGAGGCGTCGCTCGGCCTGATGGGCTTCTGGACCCTCGAGATCAGCTCGCTGTTGTTCATCTACATGCTGTTCAACTTTTTCTTCTCGGGCCACATGTTTCCACTCGACATCATGCCCGAACCGTGGCGCACTTGGTTCGGCTATCTGCCGCTGAAGTACCTGGCGTACTTCCCGGCTGCCGTGTTTCTCGGCCGCGTGCCGTCGGACCGCCTATGGCAAGAGATCAGCGTCGAAGCGGCGTGGGTCGTGTTTTTCATCATCCTCTGCCGCCGCCTGATGCACGCGGGTTTCCGGCGATACAGCGGCTTTGGAGGATAAGGAAATGGGGAATGAGGAATGGGGAATGGGGAAGGAATCGGAACTGGCGTCCGCCGGCGCCCCCCATTCCCCATTCCCCATTCCCCATTCGCCCGCGCCGAAGCCCTCTTACCTCGGCGTCTTTCTCACTTTCGCCCGCAACAGCCTTATCCGCGATATGACGTTTCGCGCCAACTTTCTCATCGAGACCATATCGAGCTTTGCGTGGTCGCTGATGAATCTCGGCTTCTACGTCATCGTGTACGACTTGATGGCCCGCGAAGGCCGCAGCGACATCGCCGGGTGGTCGAAGTATGAGTTCTTCGTGTTCATCGCCACCACGATCCTGGTGAACAGCCTGGTCGAGGCGTTCTTCATGGAAAACGCCGAGGAGCTCAGCGAGATGACCCGCACCGGGGGCCTCGACTTTGTGCTGCTCAAGCCCATGGATCCGCAGTTTCTCATCTCCGTGAAGAAGGTGAGCTGGGCGTCGCTCATCAAGCTTGTGCTGGCGGTCGGCCTGCTGGCTTACTCCCTGCCGCGAATTCCTGGGCTGGTGCTTTCGCCGCTGCAGTTTGTCCTCTACCCGCTGTACGTGGTGCTCGGCGTTCTGATCCTGTACAGCATCATGATCGCGCTGGCGGCCACAAGCATCTGGCTGGGCCGCAACCAGTCGCTGTACGACTTCTGGTTCTACCTCACCAATTTTTCGCGCTACCCGATGGAGATTTACGAAGGCCCCTACGGCACGCCGCTGCGGCGAGTGTTTACCTTCATCGTGCCGATTCTGGTGGTCATCAACGTGCCGGCCGAGATTCTGGCCAAGCCGCTCACCGCCCGCACGCCCGAAAAGCTGCTCCTGGCGGCGTTCGCGGTCTTCGCCACGGGAGCCTGTCTGGCGATCAGCCGGTGGATATTTCAGCGGGCGCTGTCGAGCTATCGCAGCGCGAGCAGTTAACTGACCGGGGCTTCGCCGACTCATGAAACGCTGCCTCCCCGCCATCTTTGCCTCGCTGCTGTGTGTGGCGCCCGCGTCTGGCAAGGACTCATCCGTAACGTACCCCGCCGCGCGCCGCGTGGATCAGGTCGACGACTACCACGGTGAAAAAGTCGCCGACCCGTACCGCTGGCTCGAAGAGGACGCCCGCAATTCGCGCGAAGTCGCCGACTGGATTGAGGCGCAGAACAAGGTCGCCCACAAGTTCCTCGACGCCATCCCCGAGCGCGAAGACTTCCGCCGCCGGCTCACCGAGCTCTGGAACTACGAGCGCTACTCGCCGCCCTGGAAAGTCGCCGGCCGCTATTTCTTCACCAAGAACGACGGCCTGCAAAACCAGTCGGTGCTTTACTGGTCCGAGCACTACGACGACGAGGGCCGCAAGCTCATCGACCCCAACGAGTGGTCCAAGGAGGGCACGATCGCTTTGGGCCAAACCGAGGTGAGCGACGACGGCAAGCTGCTGGCCTACGCCCGCCAGGAAGCCGGCTCGGATTGGTCGACTATCTACGTCATCGAGGTCGACACGGGCCGCGTGCTCGCCGACGAGCTGAAGTGGTCGCGGCACGGGAACATCGTGTGGAACGCCGCCGGCGACGGCTTCTTCTATGCCCGCTATCCCGAGCCGCCGGCTGACGAGAAATACCAGGCGCCGTCGCTCAACCAGATGATTTACTTCCATAAGCTGGGGACCAAGCAGGACGAGGACCGTCTCGTCTATCGCCGTCCAGAGCGAGCCGGCGTGGAGCTTCTGGCTGAGCCGCACCGACGACGACCGCTATCTGGTTCTTTCCATCGCCCGCAGCACCGACCCGCAGAACCAGGTGCTCGTTCGCCCCGTGCAACACGACGACTCCGCCGCCGGGGCCGCCGACGGAGACGGCAGCGGCACGGACTGGACGACGCTTATCGGCGACTTCAAAAACGAATTCGATTTCATCGGCAACGAGGGTTCGACGCTGTATTTTCTCACTGACCTGGACGCCTCAACAAAACGCATTGTCACGATGGCGGCCGACGAGCCCGGCGGCCGGCCGATGCCCGGGAGATTGTGCCGGCGAAGCAGTCCACGCTCGCGGACGCCAGCCTGCTCGACGGCAAGCTTATGTGCCGCTACCTCGAAGACGTCGCGGCCAAGGTTGAGGTATGTACGCGGCCGGCGGCCGCCCCGCGGGAGCCATCGAGCTGCCCGGCGTCGGCACGGTCGACGGCTTCACCGGCAAGCAGTTCGACGACGAAACGTTTTACGCCTTCGCCAGCTATACGACGCCGACGTCAATCTTTCGCTACGACCTGCGCCACGGGCGTCGCCGGCCGCATCCGCGCGCCGCACATGCAAATTGATCCCGACGACTATGAGTCGCACCTCGACTTCTCCACGAGTAAAGACGGCACGCGCGTGCCGGTCATCGTCACGCATCGCAAAGGCGTCGAGCGCAATGGCAAGAATCCAACGGTGCTCTACGGCTACGGCGGCTTCAACATCCGCTGACGCCGGCGTTCTCGGTCGCGTTCGCGGCGTGGATGGAGCAGGGGCGGCGTGGTGGCGGTCGCCAACTGCGCGGCGGCGGCGAGTACGGCGAAGCGTGGCACTGGCCGGCAAGAAACGAAGAAGCAGAACGTGTTCGATGATTTCATTGCCGCCGCCGAGTGGCTAATCGACCGAGAAGTACACGTCCACGCGAGCGGCTCGCGGTGATGGGCGGCACCAATGGCGGCCTCTTCGTGGGCGCCGTTGAGACGCAACGGCCCGATCTGTTCGCCGCCGCCGTCCCCGCCGTGGGCGTCATGGACATGCTCCGCTATCACCAATTCACCGCCGGCCACTTCTGGGTCGACGAGTACGGTTCGTCCGACAACCCCGAAGAGTTCAAGGCCCTTGCGCGCCTACTCGCCGTACCACAACATCAAGGAGGGCGTCTGCTATCCCGCCACGCTCATTACCACGGCCGACACCGATGACCGCGTGGTGCCCATGCACAGCTTCAAATACGCGGCGGCGCTGCAGCACGCCCAAGCTTGCGACGCCCCGATTCTGCTCCGCGTCGAAACTCGCGCTGGCCACGGCGCGGGCACGCCGATCTCGAAGCGCATCGACCAGGCCGCCGACCGCTGGGCGTTCTTGTGGAAGACGCTGGGAATGAGCCGCGCCAAATAACGGCGGGTGCTCGGCCCATTTGGCCCCCGGTCACTGACCGGGGGCTAATTGAACCGCGGCGGCCCTCAGTTCGCGCGGCAACGGAAACGACACCGTCTCCTCGCGCAGCGACCGAATCTCGACGGTCGCCCCGAACTCGCTCGCGGAGGTAGTCGAGCACTTCGTTGACGACCACTTCCGGCGCGCTGGCCCCCGCAGTCACGAGGACCGTCTCGACGCCAGCAAACCAGGCCGGGTCGATGTCGTCGCGTGCCGTCGATCAGTCGAGCCAGCACGCCGCGCTCGCTCGACAGCTCCGCCAGCCGCTGGCTGTTGGAGCTGTTTTGGCTTCCCAGCACCAGCGTGAGCTGCGCCTCGGGGGCCAGCCGGGCGACGGCTTCCTGCCGGTTCTGCGTCGCGTAGCAGATGTCGTCCTTCGGCGGCGAGGCAATCTGCGGAAACCGTTCCTTGAGCCGCTCGATGATGCGGTTGGCGTCGTCCACGCTCAGCGTGGTCTGCGTCAGGTAGGCCAGTTTCGACTCATCGGCCACGCGCAGCCCGGCGACGTCCTCCGGCGACTCGACCAGCACGATCGCCTCCGGCGCCTCGCCCATCGTCCCGATCACCTCGTCGTGCCCTTCGTGGCCGATCAGCAAGATGGTGTAGCCCGCGCGGGCGTATCGGATCGCCTCGAGGTGCACCTTGGTTACCAGTGGACAGGTGGCGTCGATCGCCGTCAGCCGCCGCTCGCGGGCCGCACGCCGGATTTCCGGCGACACGCCGTGGGCTGAGAACAACAGCGTCGCGCCGTGCGGGACTTCATCGAGGTCGTCGACGAACGTGACTCCCTGCTCGCGGAAATGGTCGACGACGTACTTATTGTGGACAATCTCGTGATAAACGTAGATCGGCGGCGCCAGCGTGCGCAAGGCCAATTCCAGCGCCTCGATCGCCATATTGACGCCAGCGCAAAACCCACGCGGACTGGCGAGGAGGACTTTCATACGGAAGGGCAAGCGGTGGGCGGAAATCGCTCAGTCGGAGCGAGAAGGGGACAACTGCCATCATACTTAAGTCGCGGGCATGCGGACAGCCAAGCCGCCAGCCGGTGGGCCACGCCCACCGGGACCCGGACCGCGTGGCGGTCCGGCTAGCGGGTAATTAAGTCCGGCGCACCGCGCCGCACTTTTAATCGCGGCAACAAGCGAGGCGCAACATGGACAAGAAAAAGCCCGGCGAGGGGCACTTGGCCGCCTCGCCGGGCTACTGACTCTGTTCTTTTCTTCGCGTCCTTCGTGCTTTCGCGATCAATAAGTCTTTAGCGCGGGTTGTTGGGTCGCGGGGCCTTCCACGCATGTCGCGAGTCGATTTCCAGCTCCCGGTCGCGGCCGCCAAAACGTCGCACGAGCTCGTGCAGTTGCCGGTCCATTATCTCGTCGAACTGCGCCAATGCACGCACGCTCACGGGAAGCAACGGCAAATCCGACGGGTTCGCAGGGGCAGGGGTGGGATTAACCATGGGGAATCCGCCTTTTCTCATTCTCGTATTGGAAGCCGACTCGCAGTCTCAAAGCGACTACTTGTCGGCGTTGGGGATTCTGTACGATTGACACGCCGCGGCTGTTCGCGGTTCGCGAGTCAAATCATGCACAATCGGCGCCAATCGTAGCAAGGCCTGAGGTGGCGAGCGATTATTGGCTTCGCTGTAGTGAGCGGCCCCAAGATGGAAATGCAACTGAAGTTCAGTTGTCGAAAGCCTTTTTCTTGAGCTTTTCGCGGCGTTTGCCGCCGGTGCCCTTGTCGGCGGCGGGGCGCTTTTTCTCGCTACCGGGTTGTTTGGCGTCCATGCGGGGCGGTCCGAAACCACCCTGCGCGGGCCGCCAAATTGCCGCTGCATCCTGTTCATGGTTTCCGCCGCGCGCTGGAGCTCGTTGGCATCCAACTTGCCGTTAGCATCCTGGTCCGCGCGGTCGAAATTCTCCGCCAATCGCCGCGGGGCCTCTTGGCGGCTCAACTGGCCGTCGTGGTCGCGATCGAAGTTGCCGAGCAGTTGGCGCACCGTCCGCTTGACCGCCTCCGGATCGACTTGAATCGAGTCGAATTTGGCCTTCCGCCGCGACATCTCCTGAAATTCCGCCAGGCTAAGCTGCGAGTCGCCGTCGCGGTCGGCGCGCTGGAGCATCTTGTCAAACCGCTGAGCCATCTGCGGCGGCGCCTCCTGGGCGGACAGTTTGCCATCCCCGTTGACGTCGAGGCGAGCAAACAACTCCTGGGCCTGGGCTGGATCCGCCATCATTTGCTCGGGCCGCGGGTAGGCGTCCATTTGCTCCATCGCCATGACATCGTTCTTCGGCAGTTTAGCCAGCTCTGCCGGCACGTCGATCCCCATCTGCCGCGCCGCCATCCCCGCCACCAGTCCGAGCTGCGGCGACTGCCGGGCCATTTCGCGCGCATCGATTTTTCCGTCCTTATTGTCGTCGCCGACCTTGACCATCTGCTCAAACACGGCTCGATATCGGTCCGGGGTCTCGTTGGCCGTCAGTTGACGGTCGCGGTTGGCGTCCATCTTGGCCACCATCACCAGCAGGGCGTCGCTGCCCGGCATGCGGCTGCCTTGCTTTTTGACGACCGCCTTCTCGGCCCGCACGGGTTGGAGCGCGGCGGCGAACTCCTCCGCATTGAGCCGGCCGTCGCCATTCTCGTCGCTGGTCCGCACGAGCCGGTCGAACAGCAAGCCATTTTCCTTCCCCGCTTCCTTGCGGGTAAGCTGGCCGTCGTGGTTGGCGTCCAGGTCGGCTAGCAGCCTTCGCGAGTCGTCCTCCGCCGCGCAGATGGTCGCGGTCAGAACACACAGCAGCAGGCAGGGCAGTAGGCGACGCATGGAATAGCTCTCGGGATGCAACATTTTAGCGCTTCCGTAATCGAAATCCGCAAACGCGTCGCTTCAATCTCACTGGGCCGCCACGCGGTCCGGGAGCCCGGCGGGCGTGGCCCGCCGGCTATTGGGTCAGCAATCTATTCAATTAAACCATCAGCTCCCAAGCGAGTTCCGCCGCGGGTGCGAACATTGTCGCTTTGGGAGGCGTCGCCTATACTAAACAGCTTACGCCAAAGCACTTGGGGCACATCATAAACGCCCGAGTTCCTGCCTCCAAACCCACCCCTCAACCCGACACTCGGAGACTCCTTGCCGTGTTTGAGACGATCGCCATCGTGGGCGCCACCGGCGCCGTGGGCCGCTTGATTCGTCAAATGCTCGAGGAGCGGGATTTTCCCTATCGGAAGATCAAGTTCCTCGCCTCAAAGCGGTCGGCTGGCACGACGGTGCAGTTCAAGGGCCAGGACCACGCGGTCGAGGAGCTCCGCCCCGAGGCGTTCGACGGCGTCGACCTGGCGATCGGCAGCACGCCCGACGAGGTGGCCAAGGATTTCGCCCCCTGGGCCGTGCAGCGCGATTGCGTGGTCGTCGACGAGAGCGGCTACTGGCGCATGGACCCCAAGGTGCCGCTCGTCGTGCCCGAGGTGAATCCCGAAGCGATCGAAACTCACCAGGGCATCATCGCGAGCCCCAACTGCTCGACCACCCAGATGGTCGTGGCCATGAAGCCGCTGCACGACGCCGGCCGCATCCGCCGCGTCGTGGTCAGCACCTACCAAGCCACCAGCGGCGCGGGCGTCAAGGGCCAGGCCGACCTGAAGGCCGGCACGCACTCCTTCCTCCATGGCGCCGACTACACGTACGAAGCGTTCAAGCACCCGATCGCCTTCAACCTCATCCCGCAAATCGGTTCGCCCAAGCACCAGGGCTACACCAGCGAAGAGATGAAGATGGTGCACGAGACGCACAAGATCTTCGGCGACGACACGATCCAGGTGTGTCCCACCTGCGTGCGCGTGCCGGTGGACAACTGCCACAGCGAGAGCATCCTGGTCGAGACCGAGACGCAAGATCACGGTCGAGGAGGCCCGCGAGCTGTTCGCCGCGGCGCCGGGGATCAAGGTGGTCGACGACCTGCCGGCTGGCAAGTACCCGATGCCCGCCGACTGCGACGGCGACGACGCCGTCTTCATCGGCCGCATCCGCGAGGACCTTTCCAGCGACAACGGCCTGGCGTTCTGGTGCGTGAGCGACAACCTCCGCAAAGGCGCGGCCACCAACGCCGTCCAAATCGCCGAGCTGCTGGTCAAGACGCAGGCGGCTGTCTGACGGAACAGAATTAACCACAAAGACACGAAGGCACGAAGGACGGAGGGGCGAGGGAGGGAACACTGATTTGCACTAATCCGAACTGGCAAGCACTCGCGCATATCAGTGTTCCCTCGTTCCTTCTCCGATAACCTGGCTTGCCTTCGTGCCTTTGTGTCTTGGTGGTTATCTCCTCCGACGAATCTCCTCATGGTCTGGTTCAAGCTCACGCTTGCCTACGACGGCACGGAGTTTTTCGGCTGGCAGCGGCAGCCGGATCGGCGCACGGTGCAAGGGGAACTGGAGCGCGCGTGGCATGAGATCACGGGTGAGACGGTGCGCAGTGACGGCGTCGGGGCGAACCGACGCGGGAGTTCACGCCGCGGGGCAAGTCGTGGGCATCGAGAGCGCCACGCGGCTATCGCCTAATGAACTGCTGGGCGGCCTGAACGCCAAGCTGCCCGACGACGCGGCAGTGTGCAACGTCGAGGTCGCCGCCGAGGGCTTTCACGCCACTACCGACGCCGTGCGCAAACGCTACCGCTACACGATTTACAACCACCGTCGCCGGCCCGTGTTCTGCCGCCGCTACGCCTGGCATGTGCCGACGCCGCTCGACGCCGACTCCATGCACCGCGCCGCGCAGTCGCTCGTCGGCAAGCACGACTTCGTTAGCTTCCAGTCCGCCGGCTCCGAGCGCGAATCGACCGTGCGTACCATCTTTGCCGCCGAAGTCGCCTCCAGCAGGGCAGGGCAGGGCACGCCCCCCTCGGCCCCGGGCTCTGCCAGAGGGTACCTTTACGCCGATCACGAATCCGACGCCCTCATCCATATTGAAGTCGAAGGCGACGGTTTTCTCTACAACATGGTTCGCTCCATCGCCGGCACGCTCGCCGAGGTGGGCCGCGGCCGCCGACCGGAAAGCTGGGTCGCCGATGTCGTCGCCGCCCGCGATCGCACCACCGCCGGCCAAACGGCGCCTCCGCAGGGCCTCATGCTCTTGCGCGTCGAGTATTGAACGCCGCGACCGCGATAGCCGCAAGCAGCCACGACGCCTGCCCATGGGCAGGCGGCTCGGGCACGACATGCGCGGCTAGGCCGGTTCCGCGCTGTCGCTGCCAAGCGAGAAAATCGGCGCCGTCGCTGTCGCCGTCGCCATCGGCGTCGGCCGCTGGCGTGACGCCGAAGGCCATCTTCCACGTTGTGAGGTCCAGCCCATTGACGGACCCGTCGTGAGTGAAATCGGCCGATGGCGCCAAGGGGAAACCCAGGTCGCCCATTACCGCCCGGTCGACCGCCGTGATGTACAATCGGTCGCCCGTGGGCAGCTCGCACCCGTTCATGAGCGTGCCCTCCAAGCCATCGGGCGCCGCGGGGTTGCAGGCGCTCAGGTGGTAGAAATTCTGCGAATAAAGGAAGTCGCCCACCGGCTTGTGCGTCAGCGCCAAGTCGCTGCCGTGCGCGGCCGCGGCCAGGTCGCCGCTGAAGAACATCGGATTGGGGGCGCCGCTGGGCGCAAACGGATTACCGTTGCCGCCGAAGTAGGACATTTCATCCACCACCGTGGCGACGGGCAGAGGCGCTGTGCCCGTGGCGTCGCGAAACCCGGTCAGCCCCAAGCCGTGGCCCATCTCGTGCATCACGACGCTGATGAAATCGCCCCTCGAAGGCGGGACGGCCGCCGTCCGCAAATCCGGCTGCGGATCGAGCCAGTAGTGCCCGTCCAGGTACGCGGCGTCGAACCCCAACACGATGTCGTATCCGTACGCGTCCTCGCCAGGATTGTCGCCGGTAAGGATGCGCGACAGCACGCCCTGCTCATAGACGGCGGCGCCCTGGGGATTAGTGTAGAGAAACCGCCCCAGCGTGCCGGATCCGCCGGCGCACACCGAATACGACGTCGGGTCCACGTGCACGACGATAGTCGCATTGGACGCGAACTGAGCACCCCACAGGTCGGCGGCGGCGCGAATGTTCCGCTGGAATAGCGAGTTGGGGTCGAGCCATCCGCGCAACGCAAAGTCGCCCGCCGAATTGTCGAAATAGGTGTAGCTGAACGACAATGCCGCCCGCGCCGGCGAACCCAGCGCCGCGGCGACGACCAGTGCGGCGCATCCAAGTCGAATCGACAACGCATCGTCCTCCGAGCTGTGACGAGTGAGTGGAGCCTATCGAGATATCATAACTCCGATCTGGCCGATGTCACGGCAGAAGCGCGCCCATTCAGCTCGACCTGTCGCGACCGCTCACGGCGGGCTAAACTAAGGCATGACGGCGTCGCCAGCATCGGCGCAACCGACCACCATCCAGAACCTGCCGCCCCGACCTTACTCCCCATGTCTGCCGGCCGCGAATTCGTCGGACCCTACCGGATGTTTCATCTCATCCGCGCGGGCGCTTTGTTCGAGATCTGGGCGGTGCGCCCGGTCGCCGAAACGACCGCTTTCGCCATGAAGTGGCTGCCCCCCGGCCGCCATCACACGCGCGAGAACATTGCCAACTTGAAGCACGAGTTCGAGGTAGGCAAAACGCTCGATCACCCGTCGATCATCAAGACCTACGACTATGGCGCCGGCAAAGATGGCGCCTACATGGTCATGGAGCTGTTCAAGACGCCCAACCTCAAGCAGCAAATCCACGACCATCTCGCCAACCTCCATTGGCGCCTGGACAAGGTCCTGGTCGAATCCGCCGAGGCCCTCGAATACATGCACCAGCAGGGCTGGGTCCATCGCGACATCAAGCCGGACAATTTTCTGGTGAACGACGAGAACCACATCCGGCTGATCGACTTCAACCTCGCGCGGCGGATCAAGAAAGGTTTGGGCAAGCTGTTCGGCGGCAAGGGGAGCATCCAGGGCACCTACAGCTACATGGCCCCCGAGCAGATTCGCGGCCAGGTCGTCGACGAACGGGCCGACATCTACAGCTTCGGCTGCATGGTGTACGAGCTGATTTCTGGCAAGCTGCCGTTCAGCGGCTCCAATCCGAACGATCTGCTGAACAAGCACCTCCGCACCCGGCCCACGCAGCTCAGTGTGCTCAATAAAAACGTCCACGCCGATTTCGAGAGCCTGGTGCACCGCATGCTCGCCAAGGATCCGAAGGAGCGCCCCGAGTCGCTGAAGGAGATCATCCGCGAGTTAAAAGCCGGCCGCGCCTTCCAGATCAAGCCCCGAAAGCCGGCGCCCAAGGTTGAAGTAACGAAAAAACCCGGCGAGGAGGACGATTGACCTTCGATTGACCCCAGCCAATCAATCAACACAATTGCTACTTAATCCGCCGCGACTTTCTTTCGAGTCCTTCGTGTCCTGCGTGCCTTAGTGGTTGCATTTTCTTCTCCTCGATGCCCAGCGCCGTCCAACTTCCGTTCGAGCAGCCGATCTACGAGATCGAGGCCGAGATTCGCGACGTCGAATCCATCGAGCCGAAGACCCCGGAGGTCCTCGAGCAGGTCCGTGCTCTGCGCCGCCAGCTCAATGAGACGATCAAGTCGGTCTACAGGAGCCTCGATCCCTGGGAAACGGTGCGCGTCGCTCGGCATCCCGACCGGCCGATGTTCACCGAATACGTCGACCTGGCGTTCGACGAGTTCGTCGAGCTCCACGGCGACAAGTTCTTCGGCGACGACCGGGCGATCCGCACCGGCTTCGCCAAGCTCGACGAGTTCAAGGTGTTGCTGGTCGGCCACCAGAAAGGCAAGACCCTCAAAGAGCGCAACGAGTGCTTCTTCGGCTGCGCCCATCCAGAAGGCTACCGCAAGGCGATGGAGAAAATGAAGCTGGCGGCCAAGTATGGCCTGCCGATCATCTCGCTCATCGACACGCCCGGCGCCTATCCGGGCATCGGCGCCGAGGAGCGCGGCCAGGCCCAGGTCATCGCCGAGAACATGATGGCCATGTCGCGGCTCCGCACGCCGATCATCTGCGTGGTGATCGGCGAAGGCGGCTCCGGCGGCGCCCTCGGGATCGGCGTCGGCGATCGCATCGCCGTGCTCCAGTACGCCTACTATTCCGTGATCAGCCCCGAGGGCTGCGCCGGCATTCTCTGGAAGAGCCACGACTACGCCCCCCAAGCCGCCCGAGCGCTCAAGATCACCTCGGGCCATCTGCTCGCGATGGGCATCGTTGACGACGTCATCGAGGAGCCCCTCGGCGCCGCCCACCGCGACCACTACCAGATGGCCGCCCGGTTGAAGATGTACCTCACCCGCGCCCTCCGCGAGCTCCAGCGCGTGCCGATCGACGATCTACTCGCCAAGCGCTACGAAAAGTTCCGCCGCATGGGGCCGTACTTAGAAACCGCCGACGGCCCCGGGGTCACCTGACCACAGCAGTCAACCAAACGTCGTGTTAGCCGGCGGCGTCTCGCTGCCGTGCATTCCCAGGCAGGGCGATCAAAGCCGGCCATTTCCGCGCCCCCAGTAACGTCCGATAATCGTTCACCCGTCAGGCGCCAATTGGCGCAAGGCGAGCTTTTCTGGCGCTGAACCCGCCGGGGCGGTGGGGCCTGGTAACTCGGGCCCTGCCGCATCTTTAAGGAGGTGGGTTCGATGGTGGATATTCGGCCGAAGCGTTCCGGGTCGTTTCTCGATCCTGAGACGTGGTATTTGACCGCTCATGCGTACGGCCAGCGGTTGTGGTCAGTCTGTAAGGGTCGTAAGGGTCTTTTCCTGACGCTGACGTACAAGCGCTCTCGATACGTCGACGCGGGCGATCTTTATCATCGTCAGTCGAACGCGGAGGAGAAGCACATCAAGTGCTTCATGCAGCGGTTGCAGCGTCGGTTGAGGCTGAGTCTCACGGGCAAGTGGGTTCGCAAGATGGAGTTCCAGCGAGGCGGCTGGGTTCATTGGCATTTGATCATCCTCGATGTCGAGCGGATCGAGTCGGATGTGCTCGCGGAGGCGTGGGGACACGGTTTCGTGAAGGTGAGGAAGATCACGAAGAAGCGTGTGTTGTACACGTGCAAGTACGTCGGCAAGGGCGGGTGTTCGTTGCCGGCGTGGTTGTATGGCGAGCGTCCTCGGAGCGTGCGGATCGTGCAGAGCTCGCCGGGCTTCTGGCCTGACGAGGATCGGAAGCCGTCGCGATACTGTCCGATTTACGCGAAGTACGGGCCGCCGCCGCCGCCCCGGTCGCCTGTGTACCGGCCGATTGGTGAGGCCCTGCGGCAGGCGAGGGGCGTGACGATTCGCGACCGCTCCGCCCACATCACGTTTTCGCGTCGGTGCGACCCGGCGGCGTTCATGCTAGCGCTTGGCCGTCGTGCTCGATGCGTCGGTGCGGTTGAGGGGCGATGGATTCGATACGACTGTGACGTGCGAGTAGCAGAGGATGCAGCGGCGAGCCTGGCGGCCCGTAGCGGCCCGAGCGGAGGGTTCCAGGCTCCGCCGCGAAGCGGCGTTAACTTGAGCGGAACCGGAGAACGGCACGGGTGCGACTTGGAGGAGCTGAGGCTAGCAACGTTGAAGCGTCAGTGGTGGATCGAAGGCGCGTTGGAAGAAGAAGCGTTGCAGCAGTGGCGTCAGGAGGCGTGGCCGGATGATGCTCGTTGCGAGGCAGCGAAGGCTCATGAGTGGAATTGATTTGGTGAGTCGAGAGGCAGGTGTCAGTAGTCGCCTGGACTCGTCGGAGCTCGTTAGGACGCATCCTGTGGCTGCCAATTTGGCAAGAAGCGGAGCATACCGATGAACGGAGCCATCACGTTGGGAGAGGCCCGGTCGACAGGAGGGGTAGCACGGTGGGTGCGGCCGCAGTGCCGGAGGTCCGCCGGAGGCATTGGGGCAGCACGGAGGCCGTTGGGTCCCACCGTGATTGGGCCCCCTCCTGTCGTCCGGGCCGTTTGCAGTCTGGGTGGCGTTACTTCATGGGCGGGTGTCAGGCTCGTCAGAAAGGAGTTGTGCGATGGGTCCGTTTAGATCGGACTGGCAAGTCGTCGGCGTCGTGAATGAGTGGCGGGAGTTGACCAGTCAGAAGAATGCGACTTGGCGTGGTCACTTGGTGAAGGTCGCGGCGTTGGGTGCGACGTTCGAGCTGCACGTGCCGGCGTCGTTGTTCAATGCCGTGCCGGTCGGCGAGTTGGTGGAGGCGTCGGGCCGGTTGGAGTACCAGAGCGGTCAGCTCAAGTTGGTGGCGACGCATCTCGTCACGCTTGGGAAAGACGCCCTAGTGCGGCCGAGGGCCGCGGGATGATAGTGCCGCACCGGAAGGACGGGTATCGTCCGCGGAGTCGGGTGCACGTGCGGATTGACGATTCGTCGCTCGGCAAATTGGATCTGCTGGCAAGTTCGCTATCTCTAAGCAGAGCTCACCTTTGTGATCTCGTGCTGGGGATCGCGGTCGACGAAGGCGGTCCGTGGTTGCACGACTGCATCAGTCGTCGGGTTCGGCGTGCCCTGGAGCTGCGGGCGTCGAGATGGAACGGTTGATATTGCCGGTGGCGGGCCGGCAGTCGTAGGATTCGTGGATGCTCCTCGGGCAGCGTGCCGGAGGGGAAATTAGAAGAGAGGGTTCAACGTCAAAAAAAAGAGGCCCCGTAGTCGGTGGAACGACCACGGAGCCGGTGAGCCAAGCGAGTTGGGTGGGTGCGTGACTCAGGTCGGCATTCTAGCGAACCGCTTAGCGTCGGACAACGCGAGCCGGCAAATGCTGGCAGACAGTAACGTCCGATAATCGTTCTTATGTTCGTTTCGGACGCAGTTTACGCCCGGGCGCCTAGCAGCGGCCAGGCTCTGCCCTGGTGAACGCTCCGCACTTGCCCACGCTGCGCAATCGCTGCGTAATCACCGGCGATCCCCGCCCGTCGACGCCGGCCATACCGGCACTTTCGGTTCTGGCTGTGGCAACGGCGCGGCCGTCGGCCCAGCCATCGGGGCCGCCGTCGGCCACGAGATTCCGCCGCTCGCCGGCGCCGCCGCACTGCCCGGCATCGGCCATCGCGGCGCGTCGCCGCTTTGCGCCTGCTGCTCCCAGAGCTGACGGACGCCCTCGATGTCCTGGGCCGGGTCGGGCCGGTAATTCGGGTCAAGACGTTCGTTGATCTTATGGATGTACGGCCCGATCACCTGATGGATCTCTGGCGGCGCCACGCTGTCGGCCTTGTCCAGAATCTGCACGATGTACTGCCCCGAGCGCGAGGCGATGATCCGCTCCCGCTGCGTCTGCCCCAGGAGCGTGACGGCGAAAAACGTGATGGCAATGCACAACAGCACGCCCTTGGCGAACCCGACCAAGGCGCCCATCTGACGGTCGAATTCGTTGAGCTTTACCCGGTCGATCGCCCCCGACACGACGCGGAACAGCATCCAAATCACCAGCGAGGCGCCCGCATAGATCAGCAGCATGGCGACGAACTTGTTCCACGGCTCGTGCGCGCTGATCATCGGCGCCAGCCGGTCGGCGAACCGCAGGGCCACGAAGTAGCTCACCACCAGCGACGCCAGCGACGCGATTTGCCACGCCAGCCCCTTCCAGAAGCCGAAGATGGTGGCGAACCCCAGCACCGCCAGCATGAGCAAGTCGTACGGTTGCATAGCGCCGATTACCCCTTCGCGTAAAGCCGCGGAAGTATATCGAGGCGATGCGCCCCCGCGAAGCCCATAAAGCCGCGACCGGCGGTCGCGGTCCGCGCCTCACGCAAATCACCGCTGCTAGCACCGGCCGATCCGTTCACGCTCCCCTCGACCGGCATTCGGCATTTTGCGACAGTCCGCCACGTTTGTCCGAACCGGGATTCGACGACCGCGGCACGCCGCGCGTGCCCGACTCATGGCCGACTTCAAAACCCACATCGGCACCAGTTGCGCCCTCGGCGTCGGCTACGCCGGTCTGGGCGTGTACCACGGACTCCCGATCGAAGCGGCGCTCGTGGCCGGCGGCCTGTGCGGCATCGGCGGCATGCTGCCCGACATCGATAGCGACTCCGGCATACCGGTGCGCGAGACGATGGGCTTCGCCGCCGCGATCACGCCCATGCTGCTGATCGATCGCTTCCAGCAGCTTGGTTTCAACTACGAGCAGATGGTGCTGGCCGCCGGCGCTAGCTACCTTTTCGTCCGATTTGGCGTGGCTCGCCTGTTGATGCGCTACACCGTGCACCGCGGAATGTTTCACAGCATTCCCGCGCTGCTGATTTTCACCGGACTGGCGTTCCTCATCTGCGGTTCGAGCGACCTGCAGCTCCGCTACTTCAAGGCGGGCGGCGTGGCGCTAGGCGTGTTCTCGCACCTGCTGCTCGACGAAATCTGGGCCGTCGACTGGCAAGGCGGTCGCTGGCGCTTCAAAAGCTCGTTCGGCACGGCGCTCAAGCTCTGGGGCGACAGCCCGTGGGCCAATTTCTCGGCCTACGCCAAACTGGGCGTCGTCGTCGTGATGATCCTGAGCGAGCCGGCGATTATGGAGCGCTACGGCCAGCTCTCGCCGATCGTCCTGGACAACGCGGCGTTGCGCCAACAGCTAAATCTTTACGATCCCAATACTCTGCCAGTCGCGCCGATGACCAGCGGCGATCCATACGCCATGCCGGTCGCCCCGGGGGCATGGCCCGGCGTTCCCATGAACGGCGGAGCGCAGGTCGACGACGGTCGTGACCACACGATCTACGACACCGCCCGCCGCATTTGGCGGCGGCTTCAGCAATGAGAGCAGAAATGAGACACGGATGAACGCGGATTTTACGGATGAGCACGGATCCAGGCGGACAGAAAGTTTTCTGATTGATCCGTGACCATCCGCGCAATCCGCATCCACCCGCGACCTATTTCTTATCTGCATTTCGATCGCCTGAGTCGATCACCAGCGTCACTGGTCCGTCGTTGACCAGTTCCACGCTCATATGGGTGCGAAACCGCCCCGTTGCCACGCGCACGCCCAGCGCGCGCTTCGGCGACAAATCGTTCGTAAGTTTGCTCGGCGACATCCGGCGGCGCGGCCGCGATGAAACTCGGCCGTCGACCCTTACGGCAATCGCCCAAGAGCGTGAACTGGCTAACGACCAAGAGCTCGCCTCCCACGTCGTCGAGCCCCAGGTTCATCTTCCCCGCCGCGTCCTCAAACACGCGCAACCCCACGACCTTTTCCACCAACCACCGCCGATCCGCGTCGTCGTCGTCGGCCGCCACGCCCAGCAGCACCAGCAGCCCGCGGCCGATTTCGCCGACAGTCTCCCCGTCGACGACGACCCGGGCCGAATTGACGCGTTGAATGCAAGCGCGCATGATTTAACACGACCTACCGCATGGCCTGTGGCGTCGCGGCAGGTTATCATCAAGTCGGTGGGAAGATGGTCGCCAAAGCTCTTCGACGACCCCATGAACAGGCATAATAAGGCGCCAGCCCGTGGCAAGCGATATATCACCCTCCAACGAACAGTTCATTGAGCATGCAATCCTGGCCGGGCGGTTTGGAAGTCGCAGCGAACTGCTCGACGCCGCCGTGTCGCTGCTCCGCGATGAGGAGGAAACGCTGGCGGCGATTCGCGAGGGCCTGGCCTCCATCGAGCGCGGCGAAGGCGTTCCGTTGGCCGAGGCCGACGCCATGCTTCGCGAAAAACATGGCATGCCGCGCGTCCCATGACGTACCCCGTCATCGTCCAACCGCGAGCCCATGCCGATATCGATGACGCTTACGCCTACCTTGCCGAGAAGTATTCTCCCGACGCGGCCAGGGCGTGGTACGACGGCTGCATGAGCGCCATCGCCAGCTTGCCTCGCCAACCCGAGCGATGTGAGGTCGCTCGCGAGAGCCCGAAGGTCGCCGCAGAAGTTCGACAGTTGCTCTATCGGCGATATCGCAGCCGTCCATCGAATCCTGTTCACCATCCGCGACCATGCGGTGAGAATTCTCTGTGTACGTCACGCGGCTCGCGACGATGCCACGGCCGAAGACCTTGGCGGCGGCAATTAAGCAAGCCAAGTTAACTGGGCTGATTTTGGAGCGCTTTCGTTTGGTCTCCCCAATCGTTCCCCTCACCTACTACTGCCTGTTGATCATCGCCGCGTCGATCGCCGGCGGGATGGTCCCGGTGTGGTTCAAGCTCACCCACCGCGGCATGCAGGTGGCCATCAGCTTTGTGGCGGCGATGATGCTCGGCGTCGGCATGCTGCACATGCTGCCGCACGCGCTGGTCGAGGCGCGGCAATCTCCAGGCGCCGCAGCCACTGAGGGGGCCGACTTCACGGTGCTTACCTGGATGCTGGCCGGCTGGCTGGCGATGTTCTTCATCGAGCGGTTTTTCTGCTTTCACCACCACGACGTCGAGACCGACGTCGCCGGCGCCCTCCACGAGCACACGGCGGCGTGCGACCACAGTCACGAACCCGACGTCGCTTCGGGCGGCGCCGCGCTGGGGCTCACCCTGCACAGCCTGCTGGAGGGCGTCGCCCTGGCGGCGAGCGTCCAGCATCGCCATGACAACCTGCCGCTGGCAGGGCTGGCGACATTCCTGGTCATCTTCCTGCACAAGCCGTTCGATTCGATGACGATCGGCATGCTGATGGCCCGCGGCGGTCACTCGCTGCGACTGCGGCACGTCGTCAACGCGCTGTTCGCGCTGGCCATCCCGCTAGGCGCGGCGGCGGTCTACGCCGGGTTAGCCAACGCCGCCCCGACGGGCACGCTAGTGGCGTACGTCCTGGCGTTCTCCGCCGGCACTTTTCTGTGCATCTCCCTGAGCGACTTGCTGCCCGAGCTCCAATTCCATCATCACGATCGAGTGATGCTCTCGATCGCGTTAGTTGCGGGCCTGGCCCTGGCCCTGGCCGTCGGCCGCGTGGAATCGCTCGTACATCGGCATCCGAAGGCGGCGACTCAGACTTTAACCGCAGAGGACGCGGAGGGCGCAGAGAGGCGCCCTAACTGATTGAGTGCTGGACAAACCGCGCCAATGAAACTTGCACGGCGCAGTGCAACAGCAATTCATATCCGATCTCTGCGGCCTCGGCGACCTCTGCGGTTGATTCCTGAACCCGCAGGCGCCAAGAAGGTCACCGCCCCTTCTCTAGCCAATCGACGATCCGCCAGTCGAGCCAGCGCGAATCGGGATCGCCGTTGCGGGCGGAGACAAAGCCGAGATGGCCGCCGCGCGGCACGACGATCTTCTCGACGTGAGTGCTGTGCGGATAATCCAAGAGCGGCGCCGTGGGCACGATGGGATCGTCTTCCGCCGCCAGGATCGTGGCTGGTTGGCGAATGGCCGCCAGCTTGGGGCCTGGCTGCGTTTCACGATAGTAGTGATGAGCCGAGTCGAAGCCGCCGGCCGGGGCGTGAACCAGCTCGTCAATCTGGCGAACGCGCTTCGGCGTGGGGGGCGGGGCCTCGGGCGCGATCTCGGGGAATCGCCGCCAACGATCCGTGATTTGCTTCCACAACAGCCGCACAAAAAACTTGTCGTATTTCCGGCCCCACCAGGTATTGAACCGCCGCTCGATCGCAAACATGTCGATTGGCGGGCAGATGGCCAGCACGCGCTCGAGCTTGCCCACCGGCGTGGCGCCCGCTTCGGCCAGCATGTTTAACAAGAGCGACCCGCCGATCGAAAAGCCGACGCCCAACGTCGGCGCGTCGGGATACTTCCGTCCGATGTACTCGACCGCCGCGGCCGCGTCGGCCGCGCGCCCGGCGTGCGTCGGCGTGCGCGCCAGCTCCTCGCCCGCACCGCAACCGCGCATATCCATGCGAAACACGGCCAACCCGCGCGCCGTCAGCCGCTCGGCCATGCGGCACATGTAACTGCTCAGGTGCGAGCCGCTCATGCCATGAATCAACAGCGCGATGGGCGTCGTGGGTTTCGCGTCCGCCGGTCGATCCTCATGCAGCACGATCTGATCGCCGCCATCCTCGGGCGACAGGCCGTCGACTGGCACGTAGTGGCGCGTAGCTTTGTAAGGAGCGTATCGCCGCGGCAGATAAATGCCGGCAACGGTCTGCAGGTGCCCGCTGGGCAACAGCGGATGCGGTCGAAACTTCCAATGATCAACCACAGCGGTCATCGTTAACCGTAGTGCGTATGGGTGCGAGGGTGGAGGGCAGGCGGCGCTGCCTCCCCCATCGGGGGGCGGGCGCGGCCGTGAAATTAAGGTCACCTCGCTGGTTCATACAATAGCAGAACAGCCCGCCGCGCGGCAGGCGCCAGCACCGACTGCCCTGCGTTTGTCACCCCGAGGTCCGCACGAGGGGTCCGCGTCGCCCCTTACCTAATCGAATCGCGCGGACTCCTCGCGCGGACCTACCAGCGCCTTGGGAGGAGAAGCGGCCCCACCACCCGCCGCCCGCCCACTTGTCGACCCAACCGCCATATTCTACCGAAATACGACGACCCCTGCGAACCACGGCCGCATTGAGTCGCCAATTCCCGCGGCCCGATTCCACCCCTTGAGGTCCAGCCCTTGCGGACCCGTTTTTCCGTCCCCGGATGGCTTCAAGGATGAATGTCCCCTGCCCTGCTCCGCTCGTCTCTCTGGTGGTGAAATGGCCTCGCGCGTTGGGCCACGACGACATGGTCGAGCGAGTAGCGCGGCGGCTTGGCGAAGCGCGGGTCGGCGTCACCTGGTCGCTCGACGATCCGGCCCAAGCCGTCGCCCTAGTGTCCCGCGGAGCCCGGCGCCGCGGCGACGACGCGGCGCTGACGGTCGCCGACGCGGTGCTCGCCCTGGAGGGCGTCTCCTCGCCCCGGTGGACTGACGAAATCGGCGGCCGGCTCAACGACCTCCGCGCCGCTGGCCTCACCGTTGAAACCTTGCACGCGGGCCTCGACATGGCCCGCTCTTCCTGCCAGCGCACGCTCCGCATCCTGGGGGTGCGGGCCATCGTCACCGAGGCGGCCAGTGCGGCGCCGTCTGCCGCGCGGCCGTTACCCTTCGGCATTTGGCAATTCGCGCCTCGGTTGGCCGTGCCCGCCGCGCGAAGCTGGACCCGCTGGCTCCGCCGCCGTCCCGGGCTCGCCAGCGAGCATTCACAAGCCTCTGTGGCCGTCATCGACCTCGTGCGACTGGCATCGACGGCAATGCGCGGCTCGCGCGAGCTTGAAAGCCTGCTCGCCGAAGTCATGGATCTGCGTGCACGCGGCGGCGCCGAGGTGGTATGCGTCAGCGAAATCGCGGGGCGGCTGGCGGAACAGAACGCGCCGCGGCCTCAGCGCTCGATTCTCCGCGCCGCCTGATGGCAGCCGGCTACCGCACGTCGCGCATGGCGTCCCAGCTGAGGTAGCCCAGCACAGCAGCCGCGATCAGGGCGCCGAGATTCATCCGCCAGTCGGCCAGGTCGAAGGGAATCCCAACCGCCCAATCGAGGGCAAACGCCAGTCCAACGACCCCGGCGACGACCATACCGACGATCGTCAGAGCCTTGGACATGGGCGAGCGAACCTGGCTGGAAATGGTAAGGGAGGGACTCATGGCAATCTCCCGGAACCCCTTAGTATAGTTCCCATCGCTAGCGTGTCAGGGGCGCCGCGACGAGGCCGCTGGCGAGGGGGCGCTTCAGCGGGCCGGCGCATCCGGCGACCCCCCGTCCAACCCCCGCTCCGCCCTTATCCGCCCGACCTCGCTCACGATCCGCTCGATCACATCCTGATTCGCCGCCATCTTCAGCCAAACCTGATAGTAGGACCAGGCCACCAGGCCAATCCCGCCCAGGGCCGCCGCCAGGTGGACGCTGGCCATCGACGCCGTGTCCGGCCTCCCGGTACCGGGATCCGACGCCGCCCCCAAGGCGCTGACCCCAATCGCCGCGAGCATGCCCAGGACGCACCACGGAAAGGCCCGCCGCTTGAGCCGCTGACTCTCGGCCAGGTCGCCCGGCGGCAGGCGGTAGGTCTCGGTCACCTCCTTGCACCATCGGCTCGTGCCGATGAAGTAGGTCGCGGCAATGCTCTCGACCAGCACCACCGCGAGCGCCGCGGCGAGGCCGGTGAGCATGTGCCGACTGCGCCAGGCCCACGTCTCGGGCGCCATCGGCGTGGCGTACAAGTCGCCGATCGACAACCCCATCGCCATCGCCGCCGCGTAGAGCATGAGCGAGAACGAGGCCAGCGTGGGAAAGATGCGCGTCATGGAGCTCTTGAACCGTCTGGGTGCGCGCGCGGTCAATCCGTGTGGTCGGCGCCGCTTTCAGCGTCCGTGCGGCGGCTGCCAATCCATCGCCACACGACGACCGTCACGGCGACCCCGCCGAGCAGTAGCTCAAAGATCGTTAATAGGTCCATACCCCACGTCACGAACAGCATGCCGATGCACGCCAAGCGTCGTGGCAATCATCGCCGCTCTCAACGAGAAGCGAAACTTTTCAGTCGGCCCCGGTTGCGCCCTGGCCGCCATTGGGCGATCAGTGCGGCGGCGGCCTGACGGTCGGAAGTCGGAACCCAAATCTCGCATTGGCTCATGCTGCTGACTGACAGACCCAGGCCGCCGTTGAGAAAATCTCCCACCACGTGGGCGCCGATTCCTTCATCCGCAAGTTGCGCTGCCAGCGCGTGCGCATCCAGCGGGTCGCCTGTGCGATACGCCACGACGACGTCATCGGTTTTGACTGCTGACATTGGCTGCGAAGAACGGAAAAACCGAGCGGCAACCCTTAATTGTACCGCGGAGGGCCCGCGGCAGGCAGGCGTTGCCGCTCGTCGACTTCTTCCTAGAATCAAGCACAACCACCGCCCCGCCCTGCCCTTTCACCAGTAGCTGTAGCCCGTGTCCGAGGCCTCCGAAAAACCGCTCTTGGCCGTCACGCTCGGCGACCCCGCCGGCATCGGCCCCGAGGTGATCGTCCGCGCCTGGGCCGACCCGCGCGTCCATCAGGCGTGCCGGCCCGTGGTGCTCGGGCATCCCGAGGTGCTGCGCCGCGCCGTGGCGCTGGTCGGCTCGTCGGCGAACATTTCCATTCTTGATTCGGTCACCGCGCTGCAACAACTCGGCCTCGACCCCTCCGACCCGCTCAACATCCCCTGCGTGCCGGTGGGCTCCGACGACGTGCTCGACGCCCCGCTGGGGAAGGTCGACGCCCGCACGGGCCAGGCCGCCTACGAAGCCGTCGTGCTCGCCGCCCGCCGCACGCTCGTCGGGCAGTTCGGCGGCATCGTCACGGCGCCGATGAGCAAAAGCGCCCTCCACGCCGCCGGCCACCATTACCCGGGGCACACCGAGCTGTTGGCCGAGCTGTGCGGCGTCGACGACTTTGCGATGATGCTCTACCTGCCGCACGCGCTGTTGCCCCACTCGCGCGCCGGGCTCGGCGTCGTTCACACCACGCTTCACTGCCCGATTCGCGCCGTGCCGGGCCTGCTCTCGGCTGGCGACATCGCCGCCAAGTGCCGCCTGGCCGACGCGGTGATGCGCACCGGTTTCGGAGTCGCTAATCCACAAATCGGCGTCTGCGCGCTCAATCCCCACGCCGGCGAGGAAGGGCTGTTCGGCGACGAAGAGGAGCGCCTCATCGCTCCGGGAGTGGGCCGAGCCCGAGCGGCGGGCATCGCCGCCATGGGTCCGCTGCCGGCCGACACGCTCATGCTCCGGGCTCGAGACGGCGAGTTCGACGCCGTCGTCGCGATGTTCCACGACCAGGGCCACATCGCGCTGAAGCTGCTGGGGATGCACTTCGCCGTGAACATCACCCTGGGGCTGCCGATCGTCCGCACGAGCGTGGCCCACGGCACGGCCTTCGACCGCGCCTGGCAAGGCACGGCCAATCCGTCCGGCATGGTCGCCGCTTTGCTCGCGGCGTCCGAACTGGCGCGGCGAAACTTCCGGTTCACCGTAGGGTAGGCATGCCGCAGCGCCGACCCCGTCCCCTCGGCGGGGAGGGCTCACGGAGGGGGGCAGCGGACCGGTGAATGTTAGTCCAGCGTCGGACGTCACCCCTTCCTAACCCTCCCCGTCAAGGGGAGGGAACCGGACGGAGGACTATTCTCATTTTTGCGCTGGCCGGTTGCTTGCCACGCTCGGGATCACGCGCAGCCGCTCGATTACCCGCGCCGTCACGTCCCGCCACTTCACGTCGTTGGACGAAAACTCGAACGCCCCCTCGGGCATGGTGACAGCAAACCGCACCTCGAAAAACTCGTACCGCGCCAACGGATCGACCGCGGGCTCCAGCCCCGTCGCCGAGTCGGCCAGTTCCGCCTGAGCGCCGCGCCGGTACTCGATGAGGTACGGAAATAAATCGTCGCGCCCCGCCGCCACCAGCACATGCTGCGGCAGGTGCTCGGGCCACGCGCCTCCGGCGGCAAGTCCCGGCCACTGGCGGTCCAGCGCCTCGGGCCGCCAACGGCCGATCATCACGTCGACCAGCTTGTCCTCGTGCCGCGCCGGCATCGGCTCGGTGAACGTGAAGCAGCGATGCAGCTCGGCGACCAACTGCGATAGCCCGCCGCGCGCCAGCGTGATCGTGGGCGCCGTGAAGCCGCTCTGCTCGCGCACGTCGTCGTCCAGGAGGTTCAATTCACGGGCCACGCGCTCCACGTCGACGCGCGTTACCCGCGGCTCGTCGCCCACGCGCCGATTGGTCCACAGGTACTTGCCCGTGTAAATCTGCTCAAAGGAAGTGGTTTTCTCCGCTTCGAGGCTCTGCAGGCGCCATGAGGTGCGGCGCAGATTTCCCACCCCTTGCTGCCAGTACTTGCCGCTGCCCGCAATGTGGTCGTCGCCCAGATGCAACGACTGGCGGATTTTCGCCGACAAGTTGGGCCACCGCTCCAGGTTGTTCAACATGCGCAGAATGCATTCGTCGCCGCTCACTGCCTCCAGCCGCTCTGTCGCTTGTGGCTGAGCCTCGGCGACGCTCTTGGCCGCGGGCGTCAACGGCGTCCCCGGCGTCCCGTGCTCTTGTCGCATCGACGACAGCATCGACGCCAGCGCGTAGCCGCCTGCCACCGCCATCGCCGCCATGAACACCTTCGCTGGGAAGCGACGCAAGATGGCGTTCCTTTGCCGGTTTTAACGGATTTGCCAAAGATTCCGGCGCCGCCACGCCGAACTTCTAACCATCAGCCGTACCGCGCCACCAGCGGCGGCACGTGCCAGCATCCACGGGCGGCGAGGAGTTTAGAGGCTGCCGACCGTTGCCGTCCAGCGCAACTGCGGCTCACCTCGCTCCCGCGCCGCGTACGGCCCGGCCATTAAGCACACAAGCGACACAGGCTCGGCAGGCGCCAAGTGACTTTCGAAGCCTTGCGAGCTAGCACAGGGGGTTCGTCATGAGAATCAATTCAATCGCCTTGAGCCTCGTCGCCGCGCTGTCGGCGGGCACGCTCACTTGCTTGGGGGGCGAACTGGCGTTCAACCTGCCGCCCTCGCAGCGGCTGTTGGAACCAGGCCCCGGCGTCGGCGGGCCCGGCCCCGGCGTCATCCGGCCCACCGAACTCTATGGCGGCGGCGCCATGCAAGCCGGCATGATGGCCGGCGGCATGGGCGGACCAGGCTGCCCCGGCGGCTGTCCTGGCGGTTGCGCCCGGGCGGCATGTGCGGCCTCGGCGCCGGCATGTCGCAGGTCGCCTTCCTCGGCGTCGAGGGCGGCGAAGTCGCCTGGGACGTCAGCGGCCAGTGCATGTTCGACTCCTCCCCGCTGGTCATGCCGGGGCGCCAGAACTTCTATCAAGGCGCCATCTACCGGCTGAAGCTCACCAACCTTCCTCAGCGTCCCGGCGTAGAACTCTATCCGACGCTCGAGGTGGCGCCCGTCACTCCGCGCACCGACGCCTACCTGGCCCACTCGCCCATCCCGGTTCAATTCACCGACGAGGACCTCGACCAGGTGCTCAGCGGCAACTTCGTCACCAAGGTCATCTACCTGCCGGATCCTGAATTTCAGGACCTCGCCCTGTCCGGCGTCGACACGCTGGTCAGCACGCGGCTCGATCCGGGCGTCGATCCCATCGCCGAGGCCGACCGCCGCGGCGCTATCCTGGCCATCCTTCGCATCGGCAACCTCGACTTGCAGATGCCGGGACAGATGGTGGCCATGGACGACGGCGTTCAGCACGCCCAGTACAACGAGCCTGTCGGCGGACAATACATGGGCGAGCCCTACGAAGGTCAGGTGATCGACGAAGGACAATACGGCGACGGGTACTCCGACGGCTCCGGCGCCCCGTGCTACGGCCCTGAGGGCGGTATGGCGATGGGACCGCAAGGTATGCCCACCGCCGGCTTCTCGCCGCCGGTGGCGCCGCCGAACATGGTCTCCGGCGTCAACGGCCCGCAGTGGGGCATGCCGATCACCGGCACGCCCATTGGCCTGCCCGGCCCTCCGCACATTCCGCTGGGCCACGAGGCCGGCCTGGTCAGCCACACGATGAAGAACCACACACGGATTCTCCTGCCGCCGCCGGTCCACAAGATGAAGATGACCGTCAAGCAGCGGCCCGGCATGAACTACCCGCGGCCGGTCAACCACGTCAACGTCGCCGAGGTCAACCGGGCGCCCCTGCGGCTGTTCGGCGGCACCGTGCCGCCGCTCATCCCCTCGGCGTTCCACCACCTCGGTTCGTGGCTGACCAGTGATAAGAAGTGCGCCGAAGATTGCCCCGAAGATTGTCCGCAGTGAGTTACGAGTTGTGAGTTATGAGTGCCAAGCAACACGACGCCGCCGAGTCCGAAAACTCGCGCCTCGCAACTCGCAACTCGCCGCTCTCCCCATACATGACAACGGTTCGTTTACTCCATCGCTTCGACGACAGTCGGTTGCGAGTCGAAGGCAAGTTGCGATGGGCGGTGCTGTTCTGCCTTGCGTGCGCCCTACCGGCGCGTGCGCAAGACGGGCGCCCGTCCACTGGTCCCACGCCGGGGCCATGCCTCCGGGAGCGATTGGCCGCCAACGACTGATGAGAGGCGGACCGTTGTCAGGGTACTGCCAGCCGGTGCTGATCCGCGCCCCCAAGGGTGCGCGGATCGCACCGGCGGTAGGACCCAATTTCGGCGATCCGCAGCCTGACGAGCTGCTGGTCGGCCTGGCGATCGGACCCGTTTACCGGTTCCGCGTCACCGACGTCCCCGAGCACCCGGAAGTCGAGGTGTTTCCCACGGTCGAGATGATCGACCGCACCTATCCGCCGCCCGGCGAAGTCGCTCAAGTTCCCCGTGCCGGTCGACCTCACGCAGGAAGAGCTCCTGATGGCGGCCGAGGGAAAATTTGTCACGCGGGTGATCTACCTCGAGGATCCCAATCTGGCCTTGCCGGTGTCCGATAAGCTCGACAGCGACACGCGCTGGTTCGACGTCCGCCCCGGCGAAGATCCGCTGGTGACCGCCGACAACCTGGGCCGCCCCATTGCCATCCTTCGCCTGGGCGCCCGACTACCCGATGCCAGCGGCCCTGACTGCGCCTTCGTCTACGGTGCACCCCCGGCCGTGGTCTTCGACGCCGGCGCAAAAAGCTCCCGGCCCGGTCCAGCTCACGCCGTACGAAGAACTCACGCCTCCGCATTTAGCCCCCGGTCAGTGACCGGGGGCTAAATGTCGACGCCCCACTCGTCAATGCGTCTCCATCGACTGTGCCTCACTCCTACTCGCACCATCCGCCGCGCATCATCGCCCCGCCTGCGTGGTTTCGCTACGCTCTGGTGGCGCTGGCCGCGCTGGTGATGTGTTCATGCCAGACGACGGGCCCCAAGTACCGCGTCGCCGAAGCGCCCGAGACGACAGTCGCCCAAGCCGCTCCACAGACTCCGCCGGCCTTGCCCGTCGACTCGCCGGACGCACCCGCACCCGACCCGCCCCTCGGTATGCCGATTCTCAAGTAACCAAGGCGGCGGCCGAGCTGCCCGTAGCGCCACGGCCCCCGCTGCTCAGCGACCGCAACGCCTTCACCCGGCACGGCTCTCAAGATTCGGCGCTTCGCACGATCGGCTACAACGCCGGCGAAACCCCGACGCAAGTCACCCAAGTGCAAGGCCATGCAGCCGCTGGCGAACCCGACGGCTGCCAATTGCCGGCCTGCACTCCCGGCTCGCCGTGCTCGAACGACTGCGCCGTGCGCGGCCCCGACGACGAATACCTGTGCGACGGCGGCGACTTCGGCATGCCCGCCGCCGTGGTCAAAAGCGGCGCCCTCACGGGCCTCGAGCAGGAAGACGCCGTCGCCCACTACGACACGGTCGACGGCCGCACGATCATCACGCCCAGCAACAAGGTGTGCATCTACGCCCCACGGTTCGCCGCCGTGCGCGAGGTGGTCGACGTCCGCGCCTACGCCCGCTACGACGCCCCCGAGGGCGCCATCCGCGACCAGGCGCCGGTGAACATCGCCGAACCCACACAGCCCGCCACGACGCTCGCCGACCTGAAACCCAAAATCGATCGCCTTCGCCAGGATTCCAGCCTGCTCAAGGAACGGGAGCAAGCCGGCGAGGCGGAGCGTGACGAGCGCGTCGCGGTTGTCCTGGGGTCGCTCGCCCCGTACTGCAACTTGCAAGTGGTCCGCACGGGCGAGATCACCGGCGAAGACCGCGCGAAAATCGCCCGCTCGTCGCTCGCCGCCATCACGTGGGCCGGCAATCAGGCGCCCCAGGTCGTGCTAGAAAACCAGCAGGCCCACGCCGAAGTTAGCGTCCAGACGCCCGGCACGGAATACCTGCTGGTCGAACCCAACCATCCCAAGCTGCGGCTCATCAAACTGGCCTCCAAGGGCTCGGCCCAGCTCGGCGAGGAAGTAGAGTTCACGCTCCGCTTCGACAACATCGGCGACCGCGTGATCGGCAACGTCACGATCGTCGACCACCTCACCACCCGGCTGCAGTACCTGCTCGGTTCGCAGAAGTCGACGCTCAAGGCCGAATTCAAGACCGAGCCCGAGAGCAACGACTCGCTCACGCTCCGCTGGGAAATCGCCGAGCCGCTGCAACCCGGCGAAGGCGGCGTCCTGCAGTTCCGCACCACGGTGCGGTAACCGCGCAGCTCACTCTTCAAGTCGCTGGCGCCAGTACCCTGGCCTGCGACGTCCATGCGCGATCGCGACGACCTCCACGTGATCGCCGCGCTCGCGATACACCACCAAATAGGGGTATCGCTTCATCAAGTAGCGCCGGCAACCGTGCAAGTATTGACCAAAACGTGCGGGAGTTGAGGAGATGGCCGCTATCGCGCTGTCCAATTCCGCCAGGAATCCATCAGCGGCGCGTTCGCTTCGATCTGCGTACCAGCGATAGCTCGATCTCGCTTCATCAACCGCTGCAGGGTCGAATTCAACGGGCTTCACCGCCATTTTCCGGCCTTAGAATTTGCTGCCGGACTTCAGACCAAGGAATCGTTTGCACGGCGCCGCTGTCGAGCATGCCAAGTCGGCGTGAAATCTCCTCGCTCCACTTCGCCTCGTAGTCGTCATCCACGGCAGGATCAAGACTTTCGATGAGCGCCGCGGCAAGATCTGCTCTGACGCGATCGGGCAAGGATAATGCCGATTGCAGGATGTCTTGGCTATTCGCTTCCATGTTCCGCATTATAGCTGCCCAAGCGGAAATCGGCGATCGACTTCTCACCGCCGCTTTCGGCTTAGCGCCGCCCCCGTCCCCACCGCAATCAAAGCCCCCGCCCCTGGCTCCGGCACATTCACGGCGGTCGCGAACACCGACTGCCCCAATTGCTTTTGCCAGGCGAGCAAGTCGCCGCCGTCCACATCGCCGTCGGCGTTGGCGTCGCCGCCCGTGTGCTGCGCACCGGCCAACGTGCCGAACTTCATGCTCCACCTCGCCAGATCGGCCGCGCCCACCGTGCCGTCTTCGTCGAAATCGCCGGCCAGCGGCAGCAACTCAAAAATTCCACGATAGGGACCGTCGGTCGCGGGCACACCTTGCGCGGTCCCCGTGAGCGGCACGTCGTTCCACGCCCCGGGCGGCGTAAATCCCAAGGCGTGATGCCAATTGATCGTCACGTAATCTTCGTTGTTCGCATCGTTGTTCGGCTCGCCGAGATACCAATTCGTGAACGCGAGCGGCTCGCCCGTCACCCACGCAAACTGCCCCTCGACCGCCACGTCCGTAAGTCCGATCCAAAACGGCCGCGCCTCCGGCGGCGCCGCCCCGAGAAACGTGCTGACGATGAAGTCGCTCTCCGCCTGCGACGTAATCGCCGCCAGGCGCCCGCCGCGGTTGAGCGACTCCGTCTCGGCTTGCAGCCAACTTCCCGAAGTGCTTGTCACGCCGTAGAAGTGACCGTTGAACGCGACCAACTGCCCATGCGCCATCGCTGCCGCCGACAACACGCCGGCAGCCGCCGCCGCCCAACGCAAATGGCGCCGCCGAAGTCTACCCATCAGCAATCGCTCCAGCACCCGGTGTTAGCCGGCATCGTCTCGATGCCGCGCAACGTCCCAACCCAGCGCGGCCGCCATCCTACCCGCCCCGCCGCCCCCGCGTAAATCTCGATCATCGCCGCCCGCGCCACTCTTCATAAAGCCCGCGATCGCATCACCGGTCTTCGCGCGACGATGCATGTCAATGGCCGCCAACCGCGACAAACGCCGCCTCAGCGCGGCCATTTTTTAGTCGTAGAAAATGGCCGCGCAGCGCGGATAATACGCCTCGCACAAAGCTGCTCCCAGAACGTGATCAGGCGGTAACGATGACCGTATCCAGCACCCATTGCCGGCGCTTATTTCCGACTACTCTGTATTCAGTAGGTAGTACCCAGTCCTCACTGCCCCGGTGGCATAAGTCTCCCCACGCCGCCCTCCATTTCCATCTCGCGGGTCCTCCGCCCCGCCGCCCTGCAGCGTCGCCGCAAGGTTTTGGGCTGCCAAAACCCAAGCCACGAAATTCAAAACGCAGCCAACTTTCGCCCCCCTGCCCTTCAAGTCGACTCGGAAATCGTCGACCGTACCGACCTATCGACACGCAAAAATCTCCCCCGTTCTGGCGTAAAAAACGGGGCCCCCCACTCGCAGCCAATTCCAAAACCCCCCGGGGCCCCCTGAACCCTGAACCCTTAAACCTGAAAACTTCCCTTCCGATCTACAGCCTCCAGCCTACAGTCTAGAGCCGTCCCCATGCACCCCTGGCTCGCCCAACGCACGGCTCAGTTCGACAGCTCCGGCATCCGCAAGGTCTTCGATCTCGCGGCGCGGATGGCCAATCCCATTAACCTGTCGATCGGCCAACCCGATTTCCCCGTCCCAGAGCCAATCAAGGAAGCCGCGTGCGCGGCCATCCGCGCCGATCGCAACGGCTACAGCCAGACGCAAGGCATCAGCGCGCTTTGCGAGGCGCTCCAACAGCGCATCGACGCCGAGTACGCCCAGCCGGACCGCCGCGTCCTCGTCACGTCCGGCACCAGCGGCGCGCTAGTCCTCTCGATGCTCGCCCTGGTCGACCCCGGCGACGAGGTGATCGTGTTCGATCCGTACTTCGTCATGTACCCCGCCCTCGTGGCGATGGTCGGCGGCACGGCCGTCGTCATCGACACGTATCCCGACTTCCGCATCGACCTGGCCAAGGTCGCGGCCGCGATTACTCCGCGCACCAAGCTGATCTTGCTCAACAGCCCCGCCAATCCCACAGGCGTCGTCGCCAAGTCCGACGAAGTGCGCGGCCTAGCCGAGCTAGCCGCGAAACACAACGTCGCGCTGTTGAGCGACGAAATCTACCGCCTCTTCTGCTACGACGCCCCCCTCGCCTCTCCTGCGACTTGGAATCCCGACACGATCGTCGTCGATGGATTCTCGAAGTCCTACGGCGTCACCGGCTGGCGCCTCGGCTGGGTGCACGGTCCCTCGGCGATCATCGACAAGCTGACGATGCTCCAGCAATACACCTTCGTCTGCGCCCCGCATCCGCTCCAATGGGCGGCGCTGGCGGCATTCGACGTCGACATGAGCGCCCGAGCCGCCGACTTCGCCTGGCGGCGCAATCTTGTGGTGGGCGGACTCCGCGACGCCGGTTACGAAGTCGCCTCCACCGGCGGAGCGTTTTATGTCTTTCCCAAAGTGCCAGAGGGCGGCGGCACGGGTCACGAGTTTGTCGCCCGCTGCGTCGAAAACCAACTCCTGGTTATCCCCGGCGGCATCTTCAGCCGCCGCGACACCCACTTCCGCGTCTCCTACGCCGCCAGCGTCGAGACCATCGAGCGCGGGTTGGCAGTCTTGAGAAAAATAAGTGTTTGAACCTAATTCCAACTCGCCAATTTTGTCGAACACTCGCCAACCAGGCGTCGGCGTTCGCCGTGTTGGCTCCGGGCCGCCGTGTCGCCAGGCGACAGGTTTTGAAGCCGTGTTTTTTCGGCGTTTGCCAAGAAATGGTTGCCAAAGGTCGTTGGATCGCCAATGATGTCGAGCGACTGGAGTCGCCTGAGTACTTTCGACGGGTCGAATGTTTGCCAAACAGTTCTCCACGTGCACGACGCTGCGTCATTCGCGTCGGCGGTGCGACCTGTTGGGAAGAAAGGGTGATAATGAACAAGCAACTTTGGAGCGCCTACGTTATGGCGGCCGCCATGGCTGCCGCCAACTCGGCCCAGGCGGCGATGACCTTCAAGGCCATGCTGACCAACGATCAGGAAGTGTCCAGTCCGCCGATTCCCAACGAGGGGTCCAGCGGCATTGGCACGTTCGTTTTGAACGACTCCCAGACGCAACTGTCGTACGACGTGACGCTGACGGGACTCGACATCGACGGCCTGCAAACGCCCGGTAACGCCAACGACAATGTGACGCGCAGCCCATTTCCACCGTGCGCCCACCGGCGTCAACGGCGGCATTGTCTACGGAATCATCGACGCTACCGCCGCGTTGCGAAACGACAATAACCCCAATAACCTGGTCGTCGATCCGGTCGCCGGACGCATCACCGGCGTCTGGGACGTAAACGAGGGAAACGGCACCACGCTCTCCACGGAGGTCCCGTTTCTCCTGGCCGGCGGACTCTATTTCAACATTCACACCAGCGATCACGGCGGAGGCGAAATCCGCGGGCAGGTCGTGGCCATTCCGGAGCCAACCGCGGCGGCGCTGGCATGCGGCGCGCTGGTGACCGCGTCGGCGCGGCGTCGCCGCCCTTAACGCGTAGGGCCGTTAACCCCGCAACAAAAACGAGCCTGGTCAGGCATTGGCCTGACCAGGCTCGCATCGTGCGTGAGGTATCCTAACCGCAGCCCGCGGCCGCCGCGTGAACGCTACGCGCTCTTGGTCGCGGGCGTTTCCTCGCCGAACAACTTGGCGCGGCCGTCCACGACGTCGTCGGTGATCATGTACCGATTGCCGCGCGGCTGGTCGGGCAGTTCGAACATGATGTCGAGCATCACGCTCTCGATGATCGACCGCAGTCCTCGGGCGCCCGTCTCGCGTTGGGCCGCCCGGCGGGCGATCGCCTCAAGCGCTTTCTCGGTGAACTTCAAGTCCGCCTCTTCCATCGCAAATAGGTGTTGATACTGCTTGGTCAGGGCGTTCTTGGGTTCCTTCAAGACGCGAATCAGCGACGCCTCGTCCAGCGGCCGCAGCGCACTGATCACCGGCAACCGGCCGACCAGTTCCGGAATCATGCCGTACTCGATCAGGTCGTCGGAATTCACTTGCGCCAGCTTATCGCCCAGGCTCATCTCGCTGGCCGAGTCGCCGGATTGGCCGAAGCCCATCAGTCGCTTGCCCAGCCGCTTCGAGATGATGTCCTGAACTCCGTCAAACGTGCCGCCGCAGATGAACAGGATGTTCGTGGTGTCGATCTGAATGTACTGCTGCTCAGGGTGCTTGCGTCCGCCCTGCGGCGGCACGTTCGCGGTCGTGCCTTCCAGCATCTTCAGCAAGGCCTGCTGCACGCCCTCGCCCGACACGTCGCGGGTGATGGAGACGTTGTGGCTGGTCTTGCCGATCTTGTCGATCTCATCAATGTAGAGCACGCCGCGCTGTGCGGCTTCGATGTCGAAATCAGCCGCATGGAGTAACTTCAATAGGAGGTTCTCAACGTCTTCGCCGACGTAACCAGCTTCCGTCAGAGTTGTCGCATCGCCGATGGCAAACGGAACATTCAAACTACGGGCCAAGGTGCGGGCCAAGAGGGTCTTTCCGCAGCCGGTGGGACCGACCAGGAGGATGTTGGATTTGTCGATTTCGACTTCCGCTTCCTCTTCGGCGGCCATCAACCGCTTGTAGTGGCTATGCACCGCGACAGCCAGCACGCGCTTGGCAGATTCCTGGCCGATGACGTACTCGTCAAGCTCGGCGACGATCTCGCGCGGACTGGGGACCTTGGTGAATAGCTGCTTGCTCGTCCCGCGGCGCTTGCGTTCCTGATCCAGAATCGACTGGCATAGCTCGATGCACTCGCCGCAGATGTAGACGTCGCCGGGTCCCTCGACCAGCGGGCCGACGTCCCGATAGCTCTTGCGACAGAACGAACAGAAGGCGTTCTTCTTGGAAGCGCCTCCGCGTCGTCCGCCGGTGAGATCCCTACTGGAGGGCATGCCACGTTCCTTCCGAGTGTTGCGGCAAGTCCTGGGCCATCACCGTCCCAGGGGCCGCCGGTCTTATCAGGTTGTTGCTCGAGGGGAGTTCCGGCGGGCCGCACCCGGGCGGGCCTGGCGTCAGACCCGTTCCCTGAGGGCGGCCATCCGCGCGTCCGTCACATCTTACCTAACGCGTCGTCCTTGGTCGCGCTGGCAGAGCGAGCCTTACATGCTGTTCAAATACGCACCACCGGCGGGAGTCGTTCATCGACCGCCAGCGCGGGCCGGGTTCAACCCTTGCTGGCGCCGCCCCACAACCGCACCAGGCGTTGCCGCTGGCAGCCCAGCCCCGGCAAGCTAACCCGCGCCGCTGTTATCCTTTAACTCCGCCTTCAATTCGTCTGCTAGCTTCGACTTAATAGTTCGGAATTCTTCGTCGCTCAGCCCACCTCGCTCGTACAGTTCGCGGAAGTTCGATAGCAGTTGGTTGGGGTCTAACCTGTCTTCCGCGGAGCGATCGCGAAACCTTCGCGCCGCGGCCAACGCCACGGCGGTGAGGGCGAAGATCGCCGCAAACAAAACCAGTGCACGGACCAGACCCTCATAAACCCCGGTCATGAACTTTCGACGCCCTGTGAGGTCACGTCGCCCGGGCGCGGCCAGCGCCCTCCGCTCCCTCGCTAACTATTATGACGGCGACGCTGGCAGGCGTCCAGTTTATCGCCGCTCGGCAAAGTGACGCCCAGCGAAGCAGGTAGCGGAATGGGTTCGGCAGGACCGAGCCGGCGCCCAGTGTGATTCACCGGGCCGCGGGGGGGCCACCGCCCGCCGCCGGCGAGGCGCTTCGGCCCGAAGGGTTTGCCTCACCCGCATAGGCGGACCACGGCGACCTTGGACTTCAAGGGCTCCTGGCAGCGATTCCGATAAGCCCATGTGGGAGAGACTGCGCACCCCCAAGATCGGGCGCGCGCGGAATGTTTGCCGTGGCCACGGGGTCGGACATTTGCCATACGGAGCGGCTCGATGCGACGCCAACGCGGCTGCTCGCGATGGGGATTCGGTGCGCTGTATTGGCGGTTCGCCCCGGCAGCTGCGCTGGCGCTGCTCGTCGTGCTCAGCCCACACGCCTGCGTCGCCGCGCCTGGCGTCGTCGAGCCGGTCTACTGGCGACAGCGAGTCTTCTTCATTCCCTACCAGGCCAGTACCCAGGACCCACTCGCCGCCCGTGCTGAGAAGGTCCAGCTCATGGTCGCCCGCGACGGCAGCCGCAATTGGGAGTTGCTCGAGTCGGCCAGGCCCGATGTCCGAGGATTCAGCTATCATGCGCCTGCCGACGGCGAGTACGCCTTCGCGGTGGCGCTGACCGACCGCCGCGGCGACATCTGGCCCAAGGGCGATCCCGCCCCGCAACTGCGCGTGATCGTCGACACGCAACTTCCGATGCTGCAGTTGGCCGCCGCCCCCGACGCCGCGGGTCAAGTCGTGGTGCGCTACGAAGCCAGCGACCCACAGCTTAGGGCTGAGACGCTCCGCATCGAAGCACAGGCCGACGGCCGCGACTGGCAACGGTTAACGTTGGGACCGCCGGAGGCGGGCGCCCCGGATCGACTTCTGGGACAGGTCGCCTGGAAACCGCCGGTGATCGCCAGCAATGTGCGTGTTCGCGCAACGATCGGCGATCGCGCCGGTAACCAGACGACGGCGACTACCGCGGCGTCGCTAGCCGCCCAGTCGCTGGCGGCCGACGCCGGTCCGCAACTGGGCCCGGCGTTCAATGCAACCGGCGGCGCCGCGCGCGCCCTCCTTACTCACCATTCTCTGCCCCCGCGTCCGTCCCCGTTGGTTCTGCGACAACGCCGCCGCCAATCGAGAATCCCTACGCCCGCGCCGACCACTTAGCGCCGCAGCAATCGCCCGTGTCGCCGCCGACTGATCGCACGCCGGCCCACTTTGCGGCCGACTCCGGCGCCACGCACTCGATCATGGCGCCGTCGTTGCTCGCGACGCCTGATGCGTCGCCGCCGGTGGGTTCCTCCGACGAAGGCTGGTCGACGGCCGCGCCGGCGCCCCAGGCGCCGGCCGATGCGCCCGCAACGCCCCAAGTTTCGCAGGGTGCAGGCGGCGCACGCTGGGTCAACTCGCTCACCTTCGACATCGACTACGATCTGCAAACCGTCGGGCCGTGGGGCGTTGCCAAGGTTGAACTGTGGGCCACGCGCGACGGCGGCCAGACCTGGACGAGCTTGGGCGTCGATCCGGACAACCGCAGCCCGGTCCGCGCAACGGCGCCGGGTCCCGGCGTGTATGGGTTCCGCATTTTGGTCGACGGCGCCAACAGCGCGCCAGCCCCGCCGCCCAAACCGGGCGACAATGTCGAATTGACCCTGGGCATCGATCTTTCTCCGCCCCGCGCCGAGCTGCAAACCGCCCAACTCGGCAGCGGCAACCTCTCAGACCGCGTGGTGATTCGCTGGACCGCCGCCGACGAGCGTCTCGACGCCCGCCCGGTCAGTCTGTTCTACAGCGACAGGCCCGACGGCCCGTGGTCGACGATCGCCACGAACCTCGAAAACACCGGCGAATACTCCTGGCGCCTCGTCCGCCAAATGCCGGCCCGCATCTTCCTGAGGCTCGAAGCCCGCGACGTGGCCGGAAATGTCGCCACGAGCGTTTCCCGGTCGCCGACCGAGCTCAACCTGCCGCAGCCAACCGGCCGGCTGCGCAGCGTGCGGCCGGTGACCGCGATCCCAGCCGCTTCCGCACCGCCGATCGGCAGCCCTAAAGCCACCGGGCAATCGGCTCAGTTCCAGCGGATACGCCTTTTTCTGCGCCGAATGGTTGCACACTTGGTCGTGCCATTGGTAGCGTCACGGTTAAGGGAGAGCCCGGCATGGCCGCTTATCGCTACGTGGCGTTTCCACGGGGACGGCAACCGACGACGGAAGAGGTCGCCGACCTGAATCGTTTCGCCGACGCCCTCGACCGACATATCGCCTACGGAACCAACAGCCGCGACGGCGCCCTGGCGATCGCCTTTGAAGCCGAAGCCTTCGACCAGCTGGTGAAGAGGGACGCGGGATTTGAGGTTCTGGTGCGGCGGTGGGAGGTGCGCGGCTGCCAGGTGCTGGAGCATCTGGCGTTCGTCAAGGACTCATCCGCCGTGCGACCCGTGCAATCGACCGACCGTCGGCTTGTCGACGTTCTGCCGGCCGACACGAGCGCGCAAACGACAAGATGCTGGCTGCCAAAGAATTGGCGGCTAAGGAAGCCTTAGCTCGATCGCAGTTGGCCGTCGAGCGTTCGCTGGAGGGATATAAGTGGCTCGAGCGCTTCGCCGCGCTGGCGCCGTACCTGTTGATGGGCCTGGCGGCGCTGGCAACGATCGGCCTCGGCGCGTACGCAACCAACCGACTTCGCCAGAGCGACCGCGAGCGGCGCAAGGAAACTATCGAGCGGATTACCGACGATGCTATGCATCAGCCTGTGCGCGATCGCCGAATTCCCGCCCGATGAGAGCCAAGGACGCGCGATGGCTTAGCGCCGTCAGTTCAGTTGCAGGTTTTTTGGCACCGGATTGTAGATCCGCTCGAGCGCTTGCCCCGCTTCTTTCATGCCGGCGGCTTGCGCTTTTTTGTACCACTCGATGGCTTTGTTAAGATCCTTCGCGACGCCCTCCCCTTTCTCATAGGCATCGGCCAAATTGAACTGGGCGTTCGTCTGGCCTTTGGCGGCGGCCGCTTGCCACCACTGGGCGGCCACGTTGAGGTCCTTGTCCACCAACGTGCCGTTGTAGTAAGCCATGCCCAGCGCATTCTGTGCGTCGGCGTATCCTTGGTTGGCGGCCTTTCTGTACCATTCGATCGCCAGGGGACCATTCGACTCGACGCCTTCGCCCCTCGCGTAGCAACCGCCCAAGCTGAATTGCGCTTGGGCAAAGCCCTGCGCGGCGGCCTTTCGGTACCAATCCGCGGCCTGCGCCAGATCTTTTTCAACGCCGGCGCCTGCCTGGTACATGTTCCCCAGATTGGTCTGCGACCGCGCATGCCCTTTTTCGGCCGCCTTGCGGAACCATCGGCAAGCAATGGCGTCGTCTTCCTGCACCCCTAAACCCAGGTCGATCATGTAACCCAAGTCGTTCATCGCGTCGAGCGAACCGAGGGCGGCCGCCTTTTTCAGCCATTCAATGGCTTTCGTATAGTCCCGAGCCACGCCTTCGCCAGCCAGATAGGCATTGGCCAACGCGACTTGTGCCGCCGCGTGGTCCTGTTTCGCGGCCTTCTCCCACCACTCGGCGGCGGCCGCCTGGTCTCGTTCCACGCCGCGGCCGTTTCCATAAAGCACGCCCAGTTGATACTGCGCCTCGGCGTCGCCTTTTTCGGCGTCGGCCTGCACCAACTCAGCGACCTTCTTTTGCGCGTCCTCGTTACCCTGATCAGCGGCTTTGTGGATTAATTCCAGCGATTCCTTCTCGTTCCTGTCGACGCCTTTGCCTTCTTCCAGCAACAAGCCCAGTGCGTACTGGGCGTCGACGCTGCCCGCCTTGGTCGCGTCGCGGAAAAGCTCGGCAGCCTTGGCGTAGTCTTGCTCCACGCCTTTCCCGTCGCGATAGAGAGTTCCCAGCCGATAGGCCGCAAGATCATCGCCGGCGACCCCCCCTTTGAGATACCAGTTGGCGGCCTTGTCGTAGTCTTCTTTCACGCCGAGGCCGCGGTAATAGATATTGCCAAGACTTAGTTGGGCATAGGTGTCGCCTTGCTCCGCCGCCTTCACGTACCAGAGGCGCGCTTCGCCCGGATCTTGTGGGACGCTTAGTCCCTCCAGGTACAAGTAACCCAACCCAGCTTGCGCCGCGGCATAACCCTGGTCGGCTGCTTTTCGATACCACTTGTAGGATTCTTTGTAGTTGACGTCCAAGCCATGTCCGCCGCTTACATAGAGGGCGCCCATTGCGGACTGCGCACGAAGTAAATCCCTGGTCAGCCGCCTTCTTGTACCATTCGACCGCCGTAGCGTAGTTTTGTTCCACGCCGCGACCGATCTCATACATGCGACCCACGTAGAACTGCGCCGATGCGTCGCCCGACCCGGCCGCCTTACGATACCAAATCTCCGCCTCGTCGTAGTCCTGCTTCACGCCTCGCCCGTCTTCGTACGCGGAACCCATCTCCACTTGGGATTTCACGATGTCTTGTTCGGCTGACTTGAGAAACCACTCGGCGGCTTTGACGTCATCTTGTTTCACCCCGATGCCCTGCTTATACATGCGCCCCACGTTGTACTGCGAATCGGCGACTCCTTTCTCGGCTGCTTGCCGATAGAGATCAAACGCTTTCTTGGCGTCTTTGGGCGTTCCTTCGCCATATTCGTACAAAACGCCGAGGTTATTCAGGCCCGAGGTGTTGCCCTGCTCAGCCGCTTTGCCAAACCAATAGAACGCTTTGTCATAGTCCTGTTCCACTTGCACGCCGGCGTAATACATGTTGCCTAGCCCGTTTTGTGCTTCGCTATGGCCTTGGTTGGCCGCCTGCTCGTATAGCGATAACGCCAGCGCGTAATTCTTTCCGTTGTAGGCCGCCAGGCCGGCGTCGAATTGTGCTTGAGCCGTCGACGTATCAGCCGGCGCGGCCGGAGTCGTCGCCGGGGTCGTGGCGGCGGCGCTCGCAGGCGCCGATTTGGCCATGGCGGCCGTCGCGTCCGTTTTCGACGACGCGGGCGCTGCGGCCGGAGTCTGAGCGGTCGCAGCCGCCGGCGCAGCGCCTCCCCCGCCCATGTACGCCGAGGAATGCAGCTGATTAAAGATCACGAACATGCCTGATATCGCGCCGCCAATCGCGAACAGCACGAACCAGTCGGTGGTGATCAGTCGACCCAGTTTCATGGTGACGGTGGATCAGTTATTGGTAGTAGCTTGTCGCTAACGATGGTCGCTATGCTATGCATCAACCATTACGTGATCGCCGAGTTTTCGCTGAATGAAATCCAAACGCGCGACGGCTTCCGGCGATTAGTTGAGCTGCAAGTTTTTTGGCACCGGGTTGTAGATCCGCTCGAGCGCTTGCCCCGCTTCTTTCATGCCGGCGGCTTGAGCTTTTTTGTACAACTCGATGGCCTTGTTGACATCCTTCGTGACGCCTTCGCCCTTTTCATACGCATCGGCCAAATTGAACTGGGCGTTCATCTGGCCTTGGTCCGCGGCCTTCTGCCACCACTGGGCGGCCACAGCGAGGTCTTTCCCGACCATCGTGCCGTTGTAGTAAGCCATGCCCAGCGCATTCTGGGCGTCGGAATTCCCCTGGTCGGCTGACTTGCGGTACCACTTCAGCGCCTCGTCGCCATCCTGCTCCACGCCCGAGCCGTTGGCGTATAAGCGACCCAAATCGAATTGAGCGCCGGACGAGCCCTGTTCGGCCGACTTACGGTACCACTGGGCGGCCTGCGCCAAGTCCTTGTCGGTTCCCGAACCATTCTCGTACATATAACCCAGCGCCCATTGTGCATCGACTTGGCCCTTATCGGCGGCCTTGCGGAACCACTGCACAGCGACCGGATCGTTTTCCTGCACGCCCCAACCCCAAGCGCACATCATGCCGATGCGGTACTCCGCGTCGGCGGAGCCCAACGCGGCGGATTTTTGTTGCCACTCCAGCGCGGTCTTATAGTTTTTCTCCACTCCTTGCCCTTCCTGATACGCGTACCCAAGAGCGGACTGTGCGGCGGCGTGATCTTGCTCAGCGGCTTTCTCCAGCCACTGGACGGCCTTCGCGTAATCTTGCTCCACGCCGCTGCCGACGCGGTAAAGCAGCGCCAGTTGATACTGCGCTTCAGCATCGCCTTCCTTGGCCTGTTGTTCTTTCGCGCCAGCTAGCTTTTTGACCGCGCTTGGATCGTTTTGATCGGCCGCCTTGCGGAACCACCGCTGAGCCTCCTCAGCGTTTTTCTCGACGCCCTTCCCTTCTTCCAACAGTACGCCCAGCTCGTATTGGGCGGCGGCGACGCCGCCGTCGGCCGCCTTACGGAAGAGTTCAGCCGCTTTCTTGTCGTCCTGCTTCAGGCCCGAACCGTCGCGATAGAGCGTCGCCAGGCGGTAGGCGACGTTGACGTCGTTAATGTCCGTGACCTTGAGGTACCAGGACGCCGCTTTATCCAGATTCTTCTGCACGCCGACGCCCATGTAATAGATGTTGCCCAGAGTAAGCGTTGCATCGGCGTGATTCTGTGCAGCGGCTTTCAATAACCAGACGCGCGCTTCGCCCGAATCCGCTTTGACTCCCAGCCCTTCGATGTACATGGCGCCCACGCCGAACTGCCCGTCAGCGTTGCCGGCGTCGGCCGCCTTGCGGTACCATCTCATGGCCTTGGCGTAGTCCTGGGGAACGCCTACAGATCCCGCCTTGTACCAATAACCGAGTTTCACTTCGGCGCCCACGCTGCCGTGGTTGGCCGCCCGCTCATACCACTTGCATGCGGTGGCTACGTTCTTTTCGACGCCCGAGCCACTTTCGTACATGCGGCCAAGGTAGAACTCCGCGGCGTAACTGCCCGCCTCAGCCGCCTTGCGATACCAGATTTCCGCCTGTTCCATGTCCTCCTTGATGCCGCGCGCTTCCTCGTACGCGAGGCCAACTTCGACCTGCGCATCAACGTTTCCCTGGTCGGCGGCTTTGCGAAACCACTCGAGCGCCTTGGCGTAATCTGTTTTCACGCCACTGCCATACTTGTATTTGATCGCCAGATTGTTCTGCGCGACGTCGTAACCCATGTCCGCCGACTTTTGGTAGTACTCCACGGCCTTGGGAAGGTCCTGTTTGGCCCCGACGCCGGCGTCGTAGCAATACCCTAGATTGTTGATGGCCGCGGGGCAGTCGTGTTCAGCCGCTTTTTGAAATAGCGCGAAAGCTTTATCGACGTCCTTAGGGACGCCCGTGCCGTAGAGATACAACGTGCCCAGATCGTTTTCCGCGTTGCAGTAGCCTTCGTTCGCCAGAGGCTCGTAAAGCGACAAGGCGAGGACATAATTCTTCCCTCGGCTGGCAGCCAGGGCGGCGTTATAGCGTGCGTCGGGCGTCGAACCGGCGCCCAGCGCCGCATTGGTAGTCGCCGCACTTTTGGACGACGCGGTCGAGTTGGCGTAGCCGGTTTGCGGGGCGGAATTAGGCGCGTTGGCCGAACTAGACCCAGGCGTTGCGGCCAGTGGCCCAGGCGTCGTCGCAGCGGCCGGTGCATCGCCTCCCCCGCCGATGTACGCCGAGGAATGCAACTGATTGAAGATCACGAACATGCCGGAGATCGCGCCGCCGATCGCGAACAGCACGAACCAGTCGGTGGTGATCAGTCGGGAAACTTTCATGGCGACACTGGATCAATTATTGGTAGCAGCTTGCCGCTGCCGGATGGTCGCGATGCGATGCATTGGCCCTTACATGATCGCGGAATTCGCTCCCCCTGAACAACAAAAACGCGCGACGGATTCCCGCGACTAATTGAGCTGTAAGTTTTTTGGAACCGAATTGGAAATGCGCTCGAGCGCCTGGCCTGCTTCTTTCATGCCGCCGGCTTGCGCTTTCTTGTACCACTCGATCGCCTTCTCATAATCCTTGGGCACGCCTTCGCCCTTCTCAAACGCGTTGGCCAAATTAAATTCGGCGTCGCCCTGGCCTTTGTCGGCGGCCTTTTGCCACCACTCGGCGGCGACGGCCAGGTCCTTGGCGACTCCCGCGCCTCGATAGTACATCATTCCGACCGCATTTTCGCCGGCCGCGTCGCCTTGCGCCGCCGCCTTGCGATACCAGTCCAGTGCCTTGGATTGATCCTCGGGTACGCCTTTGCCGTTGGCGTAGAGTCGTCCCATGTTTACCTGGGCGTCGGACAGCCCGAGCTCGGCCGACTTGCGATACCACCTGACGGCCTCGGGCAAATCCTCGTCGACGCCGGAACCATTCTCGTACATATACCCCAACGCGTTCATCGCTGAGGTCTGGCCTTTGTCGGCCGCTTTGCGGAACCAGTTGACGGCGACGACGTCGTCGTCCTGCACGCCCCGGCCCCACGCGCACATCATGCCGATCAGGTACTCGGCGTCGCTGGATCCTTGCGCGGCCGCCTTTTGATACCACTCCAGAGCCTTTTTGTAATCCTGCGCTACGCCGTGCTCTTTTTCGTAGGCGTATCCGAGTTCCACCTGCGCCGCAGCGTGGTTTTGTAAAGCCGCCTTCTCAAACCATTGGGCGGCCTTCTCGTAGTCCTGGTCCACTCCGCGGCCCGCCTTGTAATTCAAACCCGCTTGGTACTCGGCCTCGGCGTCGCCCTTTTCCGCGTCCGCCTGCTGCGCCCCAGCCAGTTTCTTCAGCGCGTCCGAATCATTCTGGGCGGCGGCTTTGTTGATCAAGGCCAGCGCTTGCTTCTGGTCCTTTGCGACGCCGTGGCCCTCTTCATAGAGCATTCCCAGCGCAAATTGCGCCGGTGCGTAATTGTGGTCCGCGGATTTGCGAAATAGCTCGGCCGCTTTGGCGTAGTCCTGCTTCACCCCGCTTCCATCGCGATAGAGAATGCCGATTCGATAGTTCGCGATGAAGTAGTCGGTATCTCCCGCCTTGAGATACCACGAGGCGGCTTTGTCGTAATTCGTCTGCACTCCCACGCCCATGTAGTAAATGTTAGCCAAGTAGATCTGTGCGAGCTGGTGGCCCTGATCCGCAGCCTTAAGCAGCCACGCACGGCCTTCGTTGGCATCGGCGGGCGTCCCCAACCCGGAACTATACATGTTGGCAACGCCGAAATATCCTCCGGCAGAGTTTTGGTTGGCCGCGGCGCGATACCACTTCATGGCTTCGGCGTAGTCCTGCGGGACTCCCGGGGCGCCCTCACAGAGCCAGTCGGCCAGCGCCACCTGGGAATCGGCGTGGCCGGCTTTCGCTCCTTTCCTGAACCACTCGCACGCCGCCGCCGCGTTCTTCTCGACCCCCCAGCCGTTTGCGTACATCCGCCCCAGGAAAAAATTAGCGGGCGCGTAGCCGCCCTCGGCCCCCATACGGTACCACCGCTCGGCCTCTTCCAAGTCTTCCTTGACGCCGCGCGCGTTCTCGTAGGCCAGGCCTAACTCAACTTGCGCGGCAGCATTTCCTTGCTCGGCCGCCTTACGGAAATAGTCGAGCGCCTTGGCGTAGTCTTGTTCGACGCCCTGGCCATCTCTGTAAAAGATGCCCATGTTCAATTGCGCGACCGCGTATCCCTTGTCGGCGGCTTGGGTGTAGAGCTCGATGGCTTTGGGCAAATCTTTGGTCGTACCGACGCCCTCGTAGTAGCAATAGGCGAGGTTATTGATTCCAGCCACGCTGCCGCCTTCGGCCGCTTTGCTAAACCAAGCAAACGCTTTGGCATTGTCTTGGGCGACTCCCCAGCCATAGAGGGACATCCTGCCCAGCTCGCTCTGCGAATCGGCATGCCCTTCGTTCGCCAGCGGCTCGTACAGCGATAACGCCAGCGCGTAGTTCTTGCCGTTGATGGCCGCGCGCGCATTGTTGACCCTGGCGTCGGTAGTGGAGCCGGCGCCCTGTGCTTGGGCCGGCGCCTGGACCTGCGACGTGCCCGAGGCGCCGGCGTTCCCCTGAGCGATCGAAGGCGTCGCAGTGGCCGAACTTGACCCAGGCCCAGCGGCCGCCGGCGAGGAAGCCTGTGCCGCCGGCCCAGCGCGGCGTCCGCCGATGTACGCCGAGGAATGGAGCTGGTTGAAGATCACGAACACGCCGGCAATCGTGCCGCCGATGGCGAACAGCACGAACCAGTCCGTAATGATCACCCGCGACAGCTTCATCGTCCGGCCTCAACCTCCAGAGCGCCGCTGTCGCCGCCCACGCGAAGACTGACCCGCTTGGACCCATGCCGCTTGGCGTCGAGAATGGCCGCCTCGGTCTTTTCGCGGATGAAACGGGCGAGCTGACGCACCCCATACTCCGCAAAATCTCGATTCCGCTGCACGGCGTCTAGAATCAGCTCGGGGTCGGCGTAGTCGACGTCGATTCCGTACTCCTTCCAATAGCGGCACAGTTGCAGACACGCCACTTCGGCCACGTGGAGCGGAACCAGTTGATCCATCAGATACACGCCATCCCACCGCGACAGAAACGCACGATCGAACTTCGCCGAGTCGGCCAGCGCGTCGCGGCTGCGGCCTAGCCACGCGGACGACGTGGTAGAGCCGACCTCTTCCGACAGGCCCCGCAGCCGGTCCACGCCAGCGTTGCACGTGCCGAAGAACACGCAGGCGCTAAAGTCCACCAGCCGCCCGGAGCTCTTCTCGCGGCACGCGCCCGTATCGAGGATGTCGTACAGGCATTCGTGCAAATCGCGGTGGGCCTTTTCGAGCTCGTCGAGGATGATCACCCGATAGGGGTTTTCCAACACCGGTCGCGTCAGCCGTCCGCCCACCTCGTAGCCCGGCGTCCCCGGCGGCGGGCCGATGAGCGTGTACACGTCGGCCGACTGCTTGTATTGGTTCATCGTCAGGAGCATGACTTCCGACTGCGGAAACAAGCCGGCGCCCACCAACTGAGACAAAAACGTCTTGCCCGTGCCCGTGGGGCCGACCAACAAGAAATTCCCCAGCGTACGACCGGGTCGCGCCAGTTGCGTGCTCTTGCGCAGGCTCGCGCAGATCGAGTCGACGATCGCATCGTGGCCGCGCAGATTTTCCTTCAACCACGGCGCGAGCTTGTCGGTATCCGTCGCGGCCAGCTTCTCGTAGCTCACCGCCCGCTCGCCCTCCTTGCGAACCTTTTCCGCGGTAATCCGCTGCTTGACCACGACGGCCATGCCCACCAGACAGACCAGAAATAACAGCGGTGCAAACCAGACGGAAATCTGGTTCAACACGGCGGTCGTCATGATCGCCATGACGACCGTCGAGACCGCCTGCATGGGGTCGGCCGTGAGCGAACGTCGGCTGCTGTCGACGATCGAGGAAGTCATTGAAGTATCACTTGCCATTGCGCGAATTCCCCAACTTGCATGACATCGGTGCGGGCCTCGCCTACCGACGAGACGAAACCTACTGTAACGCCGCCGCCGCCGTCAGCCGTGGCGGCCAACTTCATTTGCACCGGTCGGCCAGGCGCCAACGGAATCAAGAACGACGAGCCGGCGTTGCTCAGATCGAGGTTTCCGTAGCTGACGCCGTCGACCGTCAACTCGACTCGATCGCCGTCCTGGTCGAGAAAGTCGAGCAGCGTCACGCGGTACAATCGGCGCTCTCCCGACTCTATCTCCTTGGCCGTTTCAGGCGACGAGTTGGCCAGGGCGCAGAGCGCGGGCCCGTTCTCGCCCTTCAATTCATCGTCGCCCGCGACGGCGGCTCCGCCGGCGCCGGACGACAGCAGAGCCTTCAAGTAGTCGGTGGCATTCTGGTCGGCGTCGATGGCCCCGACGAAGAATGTCTTTTGGTCTGCGGCGGCGGCCGCTACCGAGGTCGTCGGCGGTGGAGGCGAGCCGCCGCCAGAGAGCCCGTACCAAGCCCCAAGCGCCAAGGCGGCGACAGCGATCACGCCCAGCACGATACTTCGTCCCTTCGAATCGTCGGCAGGGGAAGAGGACGAGTCGACGGCCGCTTCCTGCTGCAAGTTGGGTGGCGGCGAATAGAAGTTTGGTTGTTGCGAGGTTTTCCAACCGCCGCTATCCGCACCGGGCTCTGGCGACGCCGCGTCGGGACGCGCGAGGTCCGGCTTCGGTCCGTCGGGAACTGGTGAGCTCATCCGCAGTTTTCGCGTTGGCGGGCCGCGCACGAAGGCGGGCTTTAGGGATCGAACGCCGCGGTCACTTCCAATTCGCCCGCGGCGTTCACGGCCAGGTTCACCGCCCGCGCCCGGTTGGCCCGGGCCGCCGCCATAGGCTCGGCGAACATGTCGAACACCACTCGCTCCAACTCACGCACGCCAAACCGCCGCACCTTGGCGCTGGAAACCAGCGTCTGGATGATCAGCTCCGGCGCCACGAACTGAACCGTCATGCCATATTCCTTGGCCAGCGCAGCAATCTTCAACAGCGCGATCTCGGCAATGACCATGCCTTCCAACGGCCGGAACACGTAGATGCGGTCGATTCGGCCCAAAATCTCGGGCCGGAACACTTGCGCTTCGGCCAGGTGAGTCTTCACCGCATTGACCATCTCGTAGTAATCCGTAATGTCGTTCTGGATCTTGCCGATTTCATCGGAGTGGGCATTGCTCGTCAGCACGATGATGCTCTGCGAAAAGTCCGCCGTCTTGCCCGACCCCTGCTCCGTCAGCCGCGCCTCGCCCAACATCTGCAGGAACAGGTCGAACACGCTCGGGTGAGCCTTCTCGATTTCGTCAAACAGAATCATACGACGCGGCTGAGAGATGACAGGCCGCGTTAGCTGGCCGCCCAGTTCGGAGCTATGGTAGCCGGCCGGCACGCCCACCAGCCGCGCCTTGCCCTCCGGCCCCGTAAACTCGGAGCAGTCGAAGCGGATCATCGCCTTTTCGTCTTCGAACAGATACTCAGCCGCCGCTTTCGCCAGCTCCGTCTTGCCCGTGCCTGTGGGGCCAAGGAACAATAGGCTGGCAATCGGCTTGTTCGACGTCGCCTTGGCCATTTGCAGATGCAGCAGCCGGGCGAGATCTTCCAGGATGGCATCCTGCCCTTTCACGCGCGACTGCATGTGGGCCTTCAGCGCCTTGGGGTCGATCTTGCGTTCGCGGCCCTCTTCGGCCGTTTCCTGGAGCATGCCCTTGAGCTTCTCCCAATCGGTCATCTTGCTGAGATCAGCCATAAATGGTGCTCCGTGAAACTAGCGGCCCAATCTGCGATTATGCCGAGAAACGACCTCCATTGGCAAGGAAGATACGCACCGCGGTTGCCCTGGGCGCGAGTTGCACCGGCCGAATTTCCGGTACAATCTGGGCAATCTCATTCCTTGCCTCGGATTCCCCTCGACCCCAATGGCCAAGCAACCCAGCGTGACGGCATTCGACGTGCTGGTCGACCCCAGTCGCATCGAGCCGGCCCCTGTGTGCGTCCTGGTAGGCGACGACGGATTCTTGCGGCACGAGGCCCGCCGGGCGCTGGTCGCCCGCCTGTGCGGCGCCGACCCCGACGCGACAGCCGACTATCTCGACGGCGCCAAGGCCGAGCTGCGCGATTTGCTCGACCTCCTGGGAGAGCGGTCGCTGTTCGGCGGCGACCGTCGCGTGGTCGTGCTCCAGGACGCCGACCCCTTCGTCTCGGCCTGGCGGCAGCAGTTGGAGGACTACGTCTCCCGCCCCGCGAGCGACGCGACGCTGGTTCTCGAAGTCGAGTCCTGGCCCGCCAACACGCGGCTGGCCAAGGCGGTGGCCACGACTGGCGTCACCGTGCGCTGCCAAACGCCAGATCGCGGCAAGGAGCTCGGCGACTTCACCCGCCAGCTCCGCGAGTGGCTCGTTGCGGCGGCTCGCCGCGAGTTCGATGTGGAGCTGGCGCGCGGCGCGGTCGACCAGCTGCTCGAACAGCTGCCGACTGAGCCGGGCATTCTCTACCAGGAGGTTGCCCGGCTGGCGCTCTTGGCCGACGCCTCGCGCAAGATCGACGAGGCTCTGGTGCGCGAGCACGTCGGCGGCTGGCGCGTGCGCAAGACCTGGGACATGATCGACGCCGCAGCCGACGGCCGCGCAGCCGAGGCGCTCGCACAGCTCGACCGGCTGCTGGCCGCGGGCGAGGAGCCCCACGGCCTGTTGCCGCAGATGGCGTCGACGCTGCGGCGATTCGCGCTTGCGCTGCGACTGGTGGAGCAAGCCGAGCGTCGCGGCGCCAACCTTCCGCTGCGGCAAGCGCTCCAGCGGGCCGGCGTCCTGCCGTTCAAGCTTGGCGACGCCGAACGGCAACTGCGCCAAATCGGCCGACCGCGGGCCCGGCAGCTCTACCGCTGGCTGCTGGCGGCCGACCTCGACGTCAAGGGCTACAACTCGGGCAAGGAGCCGGCGCGGCGCGTGCTCGAAACGCTCATCATCCGCCTCTCCCGCCAGGCCCAAGCGGAGCCAGCGGCGCGATAGCACGCCCCGCCGCGGCCCAATTCGCTGAGCTTGCTGGCAACGAAGCCGGGCGGTACTATCCGCCCCCTTCTCGATAAAGTTCTTTCAGGATGCCCTGCACATGAACGGCTGGCGGCGTGGTTGGCGTTTGGCGTTGATTATCGCCGCGATCGCGTCGGGCTGCGCCTCGCCGATGCCGCTGACCTACCTCTCCGGCTCGCGCCAGCAGGAGGCGACTGAGGCGAAGCAATCGGCGCGGGACCCTTCGGCCAGCAAGAGTCTCAAAGCGGCCGCTCTACGCAAGGCTACGGGTCAGACTCCTCAGACACAGGAAGAGGCGCTTGCAGGCGTCCTCGACCAATTGCAACAAATCGGCGCCATCGATCCGCAGGCTCAGCAAGAGCTCATGGCGGACCTCAAAAACGCCAAGCCCGAGCACTACCAGCTGATCGTCGACCAGTTCCGTGCGGCGTTGGCGTACCGTGAGCAGCTTGCCCTGCGTGAGCAACACGAAGCCACCGCGCTGGCGTCCGACAAGACGGCGGCGCCCGCTCCCGCGCCTGCGAAGGCGGCATCCGATGAAACGCCCAAATCCCACCAAGTCGCATCGGCGCCGGCGCTGCCGCCTCTCGCGCCAGCCGAAGCGGCGTCTTCGCGCTCCATCCCTTTCAGCGACCGATACGCTGCCTCGGGCCCTTCGACGCCCGCCTCGTCCACTACCCCCGCGGCTAAAGAAGCCGTTGAACGCGCACAGGAATCCGAGGCGCCCGGCCTGGCTCAGGCGAATTATGTCGAGGCAGGCGAGGCCGGCGACGGCGACTGGCATCGGAGCCTCGACGCGGCCATCACCCAACTCGAAGCTTCGGTCACTCCCCAACCGAGCTCGATCGGCGAACTGCAGGATCACATGCGGCTGCGCACTCTCGAGCTTCTCGCGGGACGCCAGGACGATGCCTACCAGCCCATTCCCGGCACGTCGCCCGCCCAGCAGGATTACTGGTCGAAGCAGTTGTTTGCGATGTCGGCCTACCTCGACGGCGCTCCCGAACTGGACGACAAGCGTCGCGCGGCCGCGGCGCTGTTGCACCTCGACGAGGCACGATCGGCGCTGGCCGAGCTCGCAACGCTGCAGGTTCAGAATCTCGCGTTTGTAAAGTCCGTCGACGGCTTCGGCGTCTATGAGCCGCGCAAGGCGACCGAGTTCAAGCCGGGCGACCAAGCGGCGCTGTACGCGGAAGTGGAAAACTTTAAGAGCGTCTCGGGGGAGGAGGGGTATCGCACGTCGCTGGCCACGAGCTACCAGGTGCTCGATAAGTCGGGCCGCCGCGTCGAGGGCGGGCAGTTCCCGGAAATCACCGATCTGTGCCGCAGCCGGCGGCGAGATTTCCACATGCAATACGGCGTGGCTCTGCCCAAGCGCATCTACCCCGGCGAGTACGTGCTAGAGTTGGTGATCACCGACCAGGAGTCGGGCAAGATCGGTCGGGCGAGCCTGCCGTTCGAGATTGTCGCGGATCGCTGAGCCGCCGCCCGCGAAACACCGTGATTCGCCGCTCCACGCCGCACCCCGTGGCCAATCGAGCGCCGGCGCTCCATAATTGCACGCTCCCCTTGACGTCCCACCTGCGCCACGACTCTCCATGTCGCTCATCCCCCGCCTCGATGCGCCGCTTCGGTTGGCTCGCCGTCCCGCACCTGACGATCGTGCTGATCGCCGGCCAGGTCGCGCTGTTCGCCGCCAACATGATGCCCGAGGGCGTCTCGCTCAATCGCATCGAGCTCGATCCGGGCCGCGTCGTCAGCGGCGAGTGGTGGCGATTGGCGACCTTCCTGTTCGTGCCGCCGGGCGGCAGGTCGATTCTGGTGATTTTCTACTTCATGCTCATGTACCTGTTCGGCACGACGCTCGAGCAGCATTGGGGCGCCTTTCGCTTCAACCTGTTCTTGCTCGTCGGTTACTTGGCCAATGTCGCCGCGGCGTTTATCGCCTGGGGAGCGGGGCGCCCCGAGTTCGGACTGGTCGACGCGGCCGGCGCCATGGGCTCGACCCATGCGACCAACCAGTTTCTCTACGGCAGCCTCTTCTTGGCATTCGCCCGGCTGTATCCAGACTTCATCATCAACCTGTTTTACATCCTGCCGATTCGCATCAAGTGGCTGGCGCTCCTGGCGTGGATCTTGTATGGCGTCAAGCTGGTGACGGGCGATTGGATGACGCGCCTCTTGATTCTGGCCACCGTGCTGAATTATCTGCTTTTCTTCGGCGCCGAGCACTGGCGCGAATTCCGGCACAGCCATCGCCGACGCTCGTTTCAGTCAAAGGCGAAGAAAGCCACGACCGCGCCCAACCATGCCTGCCGCGTGTGCGGACTCTCGAGCGACGATTCCCCCAGGACTCTGTTCCGCTATTGCACCAAGTGCGCGGGCCAATGCTGCTACTGCCCCGAACACATCCGCCACCACCAACACGTGACCGTAGAAGAGCCCGCGGCACGGTAATGTCTATCCCTCCCCTCGGCGGGGATGGGAGCACCGAGCACGGGCGACCCGAAGTCGCCCGAGCGCAGGTGCTACCGTTCGCGAAGCGATGCGGAGGGGGGAAAGTGCGCCGTAATCGCCTCGCCACTGATTGGGCAGCGCCCGTCCCTAACCCTCCCCATCAAGGGGAGGGAACCGGAGGGACGTGCACGCAAATTACGCCGCACGGCGCGGCGCCGCGGGCGCCTCAACGTCAGCCGCCACGAGCGATTGAATCAAATCCGCCGTGCGTTTCGTAGCCCCTTGCTGCGACAAAACGAGCTGCCGAGCGCGCTGCCCCAGCGGCCGCGCCCACGCGACGTCGTCCACCGTGCGCCGGACAAATGCTTCGAGCGCCGCGGCGTCGTGCACGACCACGCCGCCCTCGGCCTCCAGCAGTCGAGTTACGATGTCGCGGAAGTTCCAGGTATTGGGCCCGAAGCACGTGGCGACCCCGTACGCCGCCGGTTCGAGCATGTTTTGCCCGCCGCGGCTGCCAAAACTCCCGCCAACGAAGCCGACGCTGCGCCGTTCCCCACCAGGCGCCCAGCTCGCCGATTGCGTCGACCAGCAGCACGCGCCACGCTCTGCGATCGGCGCCGCCGCGATTGCCATAGGATTCCAGCGGCAGATTGGTGCGCCGCTGCCAAGGCAGATTCGACGCCGCGATCAGGTCGGCGACGTCCTCGAATCGCTCGGCGTGCCGCGGCACGATGATCAAACGCAACTTGGGATGGTCCACCGCCAGTCGTTTGAATATCGATAGGGCGTGCTCTTCCTCGGGCGCCTGGGTGCTGCCGACCAGCCAGACCACTTCCGCGCCGATCAGACCGGCCAGCTCCCGCAGCTCGGCCGTGCGCGGGTTAGCGCGATCGGTCTGAGCGCCGTCGAACTTGAGCGAGCCCGTGGCGTAGACCGCCTCGGGCCGCGCGCCCAGCCGCTTGAATCGCTCCGCCGTTTCCTGATTCTGCGCCGCAATTAAGTCGATCCGCCGCAAGGTGCGGGCCACGAAGAATCGGAACCGCCGGTAGCCGCGAAGGCTCCTGTCGCTCAGCCGCCCGTTGATGATCGCGACCGGCACGCCGCGGCGATTGGCGGCGGCGACCAGGTTGGGCCATAGTTCCAGCTCCGCGAGCACCAAGAGCGTCGGCCGCAGGCGGCGCATCGCAGCGCCCACCGCCCAACTGAAATCCAGCGGACAGTAAAACACCGTGCGGCTGGGATACTTGCGGCAGGCGAGGTCGTAGCCAGTTTTGGTGGTCGTCGAGATGACGATTTCCCATTCCGGCAGCCGCGCCGACAGCTCGCCGATGATCGTGGCGAGCAGGTTCACCTCGCCGACGCTCACCGCGTGCAGCCACGCCCGCGGCCGCTCGCCCTCGCGCCGCGGCACAAGCCCGAGAAATTTCTCGCGAAATCCCTCGCGGTATTTGCCATGCTTGTAGGCGGACCACAAGATCCACGGCGACGCAACCGCCAGCAGCGTCGCGTAGGCAAAATTCAAGGTCCAGGCGAAAAGGCGCGACATGGGGATTCCTTTCCCAAGAAAGCTGTCAGCCGTCAGCGATCCGCGTTCAGCCAGAAACTAAACTGCGTTTCTGGCTGACCGCTGAATGCTGATCGCTGACGGCTTTTTCACTTCATGCAACAATTCTTGTACTTCTTCCCGCTGCCGCAGGGGCACGGCGCGTTGCGGGCGATTTTGTCCTCGCGATTGCGGATCGGTTCGAGCTTCTGCGCGGCCTGCGAGCCTTCGATGGCGGCCTGCTGCTGCTCGCTCATACCCACGCCGGAGGCCGCTTCCTCGTGAATGGCGGCCGACTCGACCCACGTGCTGCCCACAAAATTCTCGTCGAGCTGCTCCATCTTGAAGATCAGGTCGGTCACGTAGTTGCCGATCGATCGCCACATGGTCTCGAACAACTGCATGCCTTCGCGCTTGTACTCAACCTTGGGGTCGATCTGGGCGTAGCCGCGCAAGCCCACGCTCGAGCGGAGATGGTCCATCGTGAGCAGGTGCTCTTTCCACGCCTGGTCGACGATCTGCACCAACAGCACGCCGCTCCAGCCGGCGCATCTCCGGGCGGAAGCGATCCTCCACCAGCTGAACCACCCTGCGGCGCGCCGCCTGATGGTCGAGCCGGGCCAGCTCCTCGCTCGCCAGCTCGCACTGGCAGGATTCGCTGAGCCATGCCGTCAAGTCGGTGAGCTTGCCGTTCTGGCCGGTGGCCTGGCCGAGCGTCACCTGCTCCCCGGCGTCGGAGAACAGGGCGTCGACGCGGTCCTGGGCCTCGGCGGAAATCTTGTTGGCGCGCGCGTTGTTTTGCCGGCTGTGCTCCAAAAGCAGCACGCGGATTTCTTCGCGCTGCTTATTGCGCAGGTCGTCCAGCGACAGCTCGACGCCGAAGCGCCGGCGAGCCCACTCGATGAGCTCCTCGCGCTGAAAGCCCTGCCGCTGCCCGGTCTTGTCCCTGGCCGTGAACCGCTGCAGGCCGGCCAGCACGGGGAACTCGCTCTCCCGCTCGTCATAGGCGGCCTCAGCCCGCTCGTGGGCCACACGAATGAATTCTTTGGGCTCGAGTTTGCCCATCTCATCGGGCGTGAGCTCGACGCCGAACTTGTCCTTCATCCAATTGCACGCCGTCTTCACGCCGAAGTCGCTCTCCAGGTATCGAGCGCAGCTCGACAAGTCGACGTTGTCGATCGCTGAGCGAGCGTCGGCGATGAGTTGCTCGTCCAGCCGATCGCGGCCGATCTTTTTCAGATCGCGGTCGCGGTAGTTGGTCCCCCAGCGAGTGTTGGACCAATGAGCCATCGCGGTCCAGTTCCACTCCGAATCATCTTCGGCGTCTTGGGGCAGATTCTCCTCGATGGCGTCGTACACCTGCGACTCGGCCTGCCGGCGGGCCTCCTCCGCGGCCAGGCGAATCGCGTCGTCGACGCTCGCGTTGCGGAAGTCGCGCGCTTCCAGCTCGACGTTGAGCATGCTCGACGCCGCCGCCGCAAACGAATCGGTTCCATAATCGGCGTCAAGGAATGTCTGCATCGCCGCGTCGATCTGGTCGCGGATCATCGCCATCAACAAGTCGCGGCAATTGTCGCCGTCGAGGATCCGCTGACGGTAGCCGTACACGCGCTTCCGCTGTTCGTCCATCACCTCGTCGTATTCGAGCAGGTTCTTGCGGACCTCGAAGTTGCGCTCCTCGACTTTCTTCTGGGCGCCCTCGATGCGGCGGCTGACCATGCGACTCTCGATCGCCTCGCCTTCCTTCATCCCGAGGCGGGTGAGCACGTTTTTCACCCACTCGCCCGCGAAGATTCGCATCAGGTCGTCTTCCAGCGACAAGTAGAACCGGCTGCTCCCCGGATCGCCCTGCCGGCCGCAACGGCCGCGGAGCTGCAGGTCGATGCGGCGGGCCTCGTGCCGCTCGGTGCCGACGATGTGCAGTCCGCCCAGCGATTTGACGGCCTGCCCCTCTTCCTTCATCTTCTCGCGGCGCTCGATCGACGCGACGAGCTGCTCCCACTCGTCGCGGGGCACCTCCAACCGTGTGGGATACTTGTCCTGAAGCTGGGCCCAGGCCATCGTCTCAGGGTTGCCGCCCAGGATGATGTCCGTGCCGCGACCGGCCATGTTAGTGGCGATAGTAACGGAGCCCAATCGCCCCGCCTGGGCCACGATTTCCGCTTCGCGCTTGTGGTGTTTGGCGTTGAGCACTTCGTGCTTGACGCCGCGCTTGTTCGAAAAGGCCGGAGATCCGCTCGCTCTTTTCGATCGACACCGTGCCGACCAGGATCGGGCGCCCGGGAGACTGAATCTCCGCGATCCGGTCGCGGGAGACTGTTTCGAGCTTGCCGTCCTCGGCGCTCTCGAGCGTCACCGCCCCGTTGTCCTCGCTCTTGAGCTTGCCGACGTAGTAGTCGCCGTTCTTCAGCCGCACCGTGGTGTAACGGTTAAGCCGCTCGATTTCCTCGGCGATGGCGACGAACTTTTCGCGCTCGCTGCGGTAGATGACGTCGGGAAACTCGTCCCGCCGCAGCGGCTTGTTGGGCGGCACGCCGATGACGTCGAGCTTGTATATCTTCCAGAACTCGCTCGCCTCGGTGAGCGCGGTGCCGGTCATCCCGGCGATCTTCTTGTAGAGCTTGAAGAAATTCTGCAGCGTAATCGTGGCGAGCGTTTGGTTCTCTTCCTTAATCTGCACGCCTTCCTTGGCTTCGACGGCCTGATGCAGCCCGTCGCTCCACTGGCGGCCTTCCATCAATCGGCCGGTGAACTCGTCGACGATGATCACCCGGCCTTCTTGCACCACGTAGTTCACGTCGCGCTTGTACAGGTGGTGGGCCTTGAGCGAGTTGTCAATCAGGTGCGGCCACTGCATGTTGCCGGCGGTGTAGAAGCTCTCCACGCCTGCCAGCCGCTCCGCCTCGCGCACGCCCTCGTCCGTCAGGTGGGCGCTGTGCTCTTTTTCCTTGACCTCAAAGTGCACGTCTTCCTTAAGCTGGCGGGCGATCTTGTCGGCCTTGGAATACTTGGTGACGTCGTCGTGCGCCGGGCCCGAGATGATCAGCGGCGTGCGTGCTTCGTCGATGAGGATGTTGTCCACTTCGTCGATAATCGCGTAGTTGAGCACGCCCTGAGCCTGCTGGTCGCTCTTGCGAAAGCGGTCGTCGTCGCGAGCGGCGATCCGCATGTTGTCGCGCAGGTAGTCGAACCCGAACTCGTTGTTCGTTCCGTAAGTAATGTCGCACGCGTAGGAAGCCTGCCGCTCGCCGGAATCCATGCCGCTCTGGATGGCGCCCACGGTCAGGCCCAACCCGGTGTACAGCGGCTCCATCCACTCCATGTCGCGGCGGGCCAGGTAGTCGTTCACGGTGACCACGTGCACGCCCTTGCCGGTGAGCGCGTTGAGGTACGCCGGCAGCGTGGCCACGAGCGTCTTGCCTTCGCCGGTGATCATCTCGGCGATGTTGCCCGCGTGCAGGATCATGCCGCCCATGAGCTGCACGTCGTAGTGCCGCATGTTGAGGAACCGCCGACCCGCCTCTCGGACCGCGGCGAAGGCCTCGACCAACAGGTCGTCGACCGACTCGCCGGCGTTGAGCCGCCGGCGGAATTCGTCAGTCTGTGCGCGCAGCTCCTCGTTGGTGAGCTGCTGGTATTTGGCCTCCAGCGCGTTGATGGCGGCGACCTTTGGCTGCAGCCGCCGCAGAAAGCGGGCGTTGGCCGAGCCGAACAGCGCGGTGATACCGCGCTCGAACCTGCCGAGGATGCTGTTAAAGATCCCGGCCAGGACTTCCCAAATTCGTTCAAGGACTTCCATCAGTCAGCGGTTCACTTCACTAAGATTCGTGGGCCACGCACACCCGACAAGGGGTCGCGGTTAGCCGGCATCGTCTCGACGCCGAGCCGCCACGGCATCGAGACGATGCCGGCTAACACTCGTTTGGGACATAGCGCGAGCGTTCGACGACTCCCCAAGTCGCCCAGTGTCACAAAGACTACGCAAGCTAAGACCGAACAGTGCGGTTCAACCCCGTTGGCAGTCGGCGCAACGCATTCGCAGCAAAAAGTTTATAGCGATTGGCGCAGCCGGTCAAGGCGAGCCGGCGCCCAGCCAATGAGCCTGCCAGGGCCCTCGGAGCGTTGCGCCTGCGGCTCGCCAGCCTATTGCGGTCGGCCCCCGTACTGTTGCAGCATGTAACCGATGCCGAACAGGGCGACCGCAACGACCAGGAATTGCAGCATCTGGCCAGCCGTAATGCGCTCGCCCAGCTGCGCGATCATCGCCAGCGGCGGGATCGTCAGGCCAACGAGTTGCAGGAGTCGGGCGAGGCCTCGCATCGCCGCACGATACCGAGCGCCGCGCCCGATCGCAACTGCCGCAATGTTATAAATCCTCATGGCCACGGCGATGACGTTTGAAGTGCGACGACCAGCGACTGACGCGGAGCGGACCGCTTACTATGACCTGCGTTGGCAGGTGCTTCGCGCCCCGTGGAATCAGCCACGCGAGGCTGAATGCGATCCAATCGAAGCGGTTAGCGAACATGCGTTGATTGCGGACGACGTCGGCCAGGCGCTGGCCGTCGGCCGGCTGCATTTCAACTCGCCCGACGAGGGCCAGGTCCGCTCGATGGCCACGGCCCCGCACGTTCGCGGGCAGGGGCTGGGACGCCGCATCTTCGAGCACCTCGAAGAGATCGCCCGCCAGCGCGGCGCCACGACCATCGTGCTCAACGCCCGCACCGAGGCCGTGGGCTTCTACGAAAAGCTTGGCTACGAGGTCGTCGGCGAAGGCCCCATGTTGTTCGGCGTCATTCCGCACAAAAAGATGAGCAAGCGGCTGTGAACAAGCCCCAATGACCAAGCACCAATGACCAATGGGAGGAAAGGGCTTCGCTCGTTCATTGGTCATTGGTGCTTGGTCATTGGTCATTGCTCCCCGTCCGACCGCCTTTGCGCAACGCGCAGAGCGTTACCCTATGAGCAAACTCATTGCCTAATGGAACGGAGGCGTCATGCGACATGTATTGTGGGCGTTGCTTGCCGCCTCAGCCTGCTGTCGCGCTTCGGCTGCGCCGCCGGAGTTTCTTTCCGTCGAGCCCGCAATCTCGCGCGAAGCTTGGCTGGCGCGATTTCAATATCCCGGCGGCCAGCCGCGCCCCGGCGCCAGCGACATCGGACGCTACGAAAAGTTTGAGCTGCAAGTCGACTTCCGCGCCGAATTCGACAACCCGTACGACCCCGATCAGGTCGACCTGTCGGCCGAGTTCACCGCGCCCTCCGGCAAAGTGTGGCGGGTGTTCGGCTTCTACAACCCGAGCTTCGGTTCGCAGTGGATCGTCCGCTTCGCCCCCACGGAGACCGGCGACTGGTCCTATGTGGTGAAAGTGCGCGACCGCCAGGGCACGGCCGAAAGTGACCGCGGTGAGTTTCACTGCACCGAGAGCCGCCGTCACGGGTTCGTCGGCGTGGCGCCCAACCGCCGCTACCTGCGCTACTCCGATGGGTCGAGCTTCTACGGCGTCGGCCTGTGGTACAACGACGGCTTCGGCGGCGGCGCTCGGGGATTCATCACCGAAGAGTCGCTCGACCAGCTCCAACGCCTGGGCGTCAACTTCATTAGCTTCTTCCCCACGCCGCTGGAGACGACTGGCACGGGTTTGGGGCGCTACGACGCCGCTCGCGCCGCCCGGCTCGACGAGCTCGTGCGCTGGTGTGAGGATCGCGACCTGCACATCAGTTGGAACCTCGTCTTTCACTCGCACATTTCCGAAAACGTGTGGGGCGGCTCCAACGCGCTGTACCGTAACAACCCCTATCGCTCGATCGCGCCGGCTAAGGAGTTCTTCGCCAGCGAACCCGCGTGGATATACCAGCAGAAGCTGTATCGCTACGTGATCGCCCGTTGGGGCTACAGCCGGGCAGTGTTTCTCTGGTTCGTGATCGACGAGATCAACGGCACGGAAGGCTGGGCCGAAGGCGACCACGACGTGGCCGAGGCGTGGTGCCGCAAGATGAACGACTTCTTCCACGAGCACGACGGCTACGGCCGACCGACTACCGGCACGCAGAGCGGCGGCATCGACCAGTGGTGGCCGGGAGGTTACAGCGTCTTCGACGTCGCCGGGCGCGAAATCTACGAAGCCCAGGGCCATCCGATGCCCGCAGGAAACAAGCCCGATTTGATGGGCGATCACCCGCTCCGCGCATCGTACCGCAACTATGCGAAGCAAACCCACGACTTATGGACCGGCTTTGAGAAGCCCGCCATCATCGCCGAGAGCGGCTGGGATCACACGTGGTACGAACCCGGCACGCCCGGCTACCTCGCCACCTATCACAACGCCCTCTGGGCGACGCTCGCCAGCGGCGGCTCGGCAACGCCGTTTTGGTGGTCCTACTCGCCATATATCAACGAGAGCGTGGTGACTTCACAGATTCGCAATTTCGCCAACTTCGTGCGCGACGTCGACTTCGCCGGCGCTGCCTGGCGGCCTGCGGAGGTGGAAGTCAGCGCCGGCGACGGCTGGGCGATGCAGAGCGACAAACTCACGTTTGGCTGGGTCGCCAACCCGTCCTCCGGCGTCGCCAACGAGACGTTCACGGTCGCGGGCCTCGCCGACGGGCCGTACGAGGTGCAGCTCTACCGCACCTGGCGCGGCATGTACCTGCCGCCAATCCCCGCGACGGCGTCCGGCGGCAAACTGACCGTGGCCATCCCGGAGCTCACACGGACAGAGGACCGTGCTCAAAACATCGGCGACGACGTGGCGTTCAAGATCGCACCGCCGGGCGAAGTCGCCCGCGCGTTTCGCGATCGCGGCGGCCAACGCGGCGGACGATGAATGCAGGTCCGCGGCGATGCTAGCACGCCCCTCCGCGCCGAGCGTGCAGCGACCTCGGGTTGTGCCGAAATCGCGAGGCGATTATATCTTTGCCCCGCGATCTGCGGGTCATTCCACACGCCGATCGCCTGCTGCTCGTCACGCCTTCACCTTGGCTACAATTCGCATGGTCGAAAATCGCAAGAATCCCCTGCTGCGCGCGCTCGACGGCCCGTTTGTGTTGGCCGCGGCGTGTACGGTGGCGTTCTACGCCTGCATGAACACCGACCGCATGCGCGGAACGATGATCTATCGCTACACCACCGAGCACGCGGTGGAGTACGTGATCGTGGCCCTCTCGTTTTGGGGCGTAATCGACATTCTCGGCAAGCTGCTGGCGTTTCCTCGCGAAATGCTCGCCTTGCGTCACCCCATGCTGCCCGAGCGAAAGGGGCGCGAACCAGCGACGAGCGCCCCGGCCTGATCGCCGCCATTGAATCGCTGCCCGGCTGGGTGCGCAACGCACGCATTGCCCGGCGCTATCGGCAGGCTCTGCAATACATCGTCGACAACGGCGGCCCAGCCGACTACCGCGACTACCTGCGCATCCTTGCCGAAGAGGACGCCGACCGCGCCCACGCCCAGTACACGCTGGTGCGGTTCGTGGTCCGCATCGCCCCGGTGCTGGGCTTCTTGGGCACCGTCGTGCACTTCGGCACAGCGCTCAACGGCGTCGACTTCAACAAGATGGACGGCCAGCTCGGCGTCATCGTCAGCGAAATGGGTCAGGCCTTCAACACGACGACGGTGGCCCTGGCTTCCAGCATGTTCATGATGTTCGCCCAGTTCATCTGCGAGTGGCTCGACCGCGGGGTGCTGCACTCGATCAACCGCCAGGTCGAGCGCGACCTGCTCACCCGGTTCGAGTCGCGCGACGCCAACATGCTGCCCTTCCTGGGCGCCATCAAGACCGCCAATGACGATGCCCTGGCCGCGATGACCGCGACGCTGGAGGGCCAGTCCGACGCGCTGGCCCGAGTGCTGGAAGGCGTCTTCGAGCGATTCGATCGCCGCCAGCAGCAAGACGCCGGCGCCTGGACTCAAGCCCTCGACGTGCTCGCCAATCGCCACGAATCATTCGACGCCCTCCGCGAGGAGCGCCTCCGCCAGGTGCTCGAGCTGGTCGAGGACCGCCAGGAAAAATTCTGGGGCCACATGCAAGGCACGCTCGAAAAGGTCGCCGGGCTCCGCACCGACTTCAACGGCCTGGTCGACGTGCTGGGCGGCATCGCCCGCGGCGAAGGCCGACTGGTCGAACTGCAAGCCGCGCTGGCCGACAATCTGCGGGTGATCCACGAAACCCGCCAAATCGACGACGCCCTCCACGGCCTCACCGGCGCCATCCATCTGCTCACCGCGCGCCACCAGCCCAAGACAAACGCCGCCGCCGCCTAAGTCAATCTCGTGTTAGCCGGCAGCGTCCCGCTGCCCGTGTTAGCCGGCATCGTCTCGAGCCGAGTGGATCCGCCGTGCCGCACCAATAGCTCACGGCATCGAAACGATGCCGGCTAACGGAAGGCCACAATATAAATAACAGCAGCCCGGTCGACACACGCCGATGCCGGGCTGCTGTCCCCCCTGGGATGAATCGCGCGTGAGGGGCCTCGCGTCGACGCAGCGTCGCGCGGCGAAAGCGGTAGACGAGCGCAGCTTTCGCACCGATCGAGAAGTCCCCCCCTTCGGGCGGCCCATGTCCATTTGGCTCGCCGCCCGACGAGGTTTATCGTCGAGCCGCCCCCGCCACCTTTGGCAAACTTTTCCGGATGGGCGACCATTTCCGGGCCGCCGAATGAAGGATTTCCCCTAAACGACGTTGCGCTTTTCGGCGCACGCATTGGAAGGTCACCCCTCGGGCAGGCAAACCCCTCCGCCGTCCGTGCTGGCGCCGCCATCGCTCTTTTGCCGAACTTCGACTGTGCCGATTGTAACGGTTGGGCCGATTCTAAGGTTGTAGGGAAACATGGCCGCTCACCGTGCGCCGACGCGCGTCGCGTCGTCGTGCCGGCGTCATCGCCGTGCCAAACCAAGGGGGGTCCACCGTGTCGCGCATCACCGCACTCTGCGAATGGCTGTTGCGCCAGGCCGTTGTCTGGGGCGGCATGGCGTGCTTCGCCTTTTACGTCCTGGTGGTCCAACATCTTCCGGCCTCCAGCGCCCTGCGGAGCGCGTTCGCGGGCAACGGCGCCGAGCTGAAGCTCGTCGCCGCGTTCTTGTTCTTTGTCGGCGTCGCCTCGCTAGCGATCAAGTTGTTCAGCCTCGTCGTGCAGTTCGGCGGCCTGGCAGCGGTCGACCTCGCTCCAGCGCCGGCCGAAGGGCAGACCGTGAGCGACGTCGAAGCGCTGCTCGCGAAGCTCCACCGCACGCCGGCGCCGCTGCGCAAAGGGTACCTCTGGCAGCGCGTGTTCGGCGCGCTGAACTTCGTCAAGCAAAACCGCACCGCCGACGGACTCGAGCACCAGTTGAACCGACTCGAAGACGCCGACATCCGCTCCATGACCGCCGGTTATGGCGCCGTCCGCATGATCCTGGCGATGATCGTGGCCGTGGGCGTCTTGGGCGGCGCCGTCGGCTTGTCGACGGCGCTGGCCAGGCTGTCGGCCGCGGGCGCCGACGCCTCGATTGGCGAACTGCTCGCCCGGCTGAGCCTGGCCCTCAATCCGATTGCCCAGGCGCTGGGACTGTCGATAGCGCTGTTCTTCATCAAGTTCGGCGTCCAACGAGTGGAAACCCGACTGCTCTCCGCGGTGGGCGACAGCACGGCCAGCCAGCTACTCGGCCGGTTCCGCCAATACGGCGCCGAGAACGATCCTCACATCGCCTCGATCAAGCGAATGAGCGAGCAGGTGCTGCAGACCGTCGAGACGGCCGCGGCGCGACACGAGGCAGCACTGGCCAAGTCGCTGGGCGCCGCCAGTCGCCGCTGGGAAGAAATGGCGACGACCGCCGCAGAGCTCATTCAACGCACCGTCGGCGAGACGCTGGTCGGCGGGTTGAAGGACCACGCCAACGCCCTGAACGAGGGCGTCGCCCGTCACACGGCCGATCTGGAACGCACGCTCGTCCGCCACGCCGAGATCCTCAGCGAGAACATCGACTGCCATGCCGCGGCCATGGCCGACGCGCTGGAACACCACGCGGCGGTGATGACCGAAACCGAAAAGTCGGTGGCCGCCGAAAGCGGGCAGCGACTGGCGGACATGGAAGCCGCGCTCGGCGAAGCGATGCTCGTGGCCGCCACGCGGCAAGAGAAGCTTATCCAGCAGAGCGAGGACTTGCTCAAGGAAATGCAGGTGGCCCTGGTCGAGTCCGCCGGTTCGACAGTCGCCCAGCAGGAGCAGCTTGTCAAGCAGAGCGACGTGCTATTGAAGGTCGTCGAGGCGACCGGCCAAATTCGCGAGTTGGAAACCGCCCTGAACCATAACCTCGCCTCTCTGTCAGGAGCCCACAATTTCGAGCAGACCGCCGCCAGTCTTGCCGCGGCGGTGCAACTGCTCGCCGCGCGGCTACACCAACCGCTTGTCGTTCACCATGAAGTCGACCTCGGCGAAGACCCGCGGGCCGGGCATGCAGCATGAACGGGCGAAAACCGGATGAAGCTGCCGGCGGCGTCCTGTCGTTCACCTACCTCGACGTGCTCGTCTGCACGATGGGGTCGCTATTGTTGATGCTGGCCATGTTCAGCCAGCGGGCCCAGCAGGCCGCTATCGCCAAGGCGATCGAGGAGCAGGCCAAGGCCGCCGCCGCGACGCCGTCCGATGACGCCAAGCCGATTCCACCGACGGACGACCCGCGGGAGCTGACCAAATGCCTGGCCGAAGTGCGCGAGCATCAGGCCGAGCTCCAGCGCATGCGCGGCGAGGCCCGCCAGCGCCTGCGCGACGAGCAGCAGCGCGCCAGCCACGTCGAAGAACACCAACGCCGGCTGGAACACGACCTCGCCAAGCTCAACCTCACGCTGCGCGACCTTCAGGCCACGGAGGAAAAGCAAACCGTCGATCAGGACCAGGCCGAAAAGGACCTCGCGCCTTGACCGACCTGGTGGCCGATACCGAAAAGCGCGTCGCCGCCATGCGCACCGAAGGCGGCGGCCGCCGCTCCTACGCAATCGTGCCGTACAAGGGCCCCAACGGCACCAGCCGCCGGCCGATTTACATCGAGTGCACCAAGGACGCCATCACCATCCAACCCGAGGGCGTCAAGCTCACGGAGGAAGACTTCACGCTGCCGATCAGCGCCGGTAACCCGCTGGCGGCTGCGGTCCGAGCGGCGCAGGAAGAGCTCAACGCCCGCGCCGCGGCGGCGGGCCAAACCGAGTCGCCCGATCCGTATCCGCTGTTCATCGTGCGGCCCGACGGCGTCAACGCCTACGAAGTGGCCCTGGCGGCCACGAAGACCTGGGACTCCGACTTTGGCTACGAGTTCGTCGACGCCAATTGGAAGCTCCAATACCCTCAGCCCGATGCGCGCCTGGCCCAGATCACCGAGCACGCCATCGAGCAAGCCCGCGAACGGCAAAAGCTCCTGGCGATGGCCGCGCCGCGGCGGTACAGCGGCACGTTGGCAAGCGGCGGAGGCGGGGGCCGTGGTCGCGGAGCAGGCGGAAAACGGCGCACGGGCGACGGCGGCGATGGGTCCAGCTCGGTACGTCTGGCCGGCGGAACCGGCGGCTACGATGGCCCCTCAGGCGACGATCAGGCCACCGGTTCGCCCGGCGGCGGCGCCACCCCAGGCAGTCCAAATAAGAACCGCTACGGCGAGCTTGGCGGCGGCGTTGGTGCTCGCGGGTCCGGCAATTTTGCCGACCAATTCTCACCCGCCGCCTCGCCCGACGGAGGGGACGGCCGTTATGCCGGCGCCTCCCCAACGGCAACCGGCGCGACGGCCTCGACCGCGGGGGCCAACGGCGCGGGCTCCGCCGCGCCCGGCCAAGCTGGCAGTGGCGGCGGCCAACCGGCCGGCAGCTCAAATCAAGCCAACAACAGTCCCGCAACCGCGGGCAGCAGCTACGCCGCCTCCAGCGGTTCCGGCACTCGAGCTCCGGCGCCGTTCGACCCCCACGCCGCGCCGGGAGCCATGGACCGACAAACCAACAGCGCTGTCGGCAGCGCGCAAGCCGACGGCGCCAGCGGCGTCGGACTGTCGACGAGCCTCACTAAAGACAAGAACGTCGAGAGCGCCGCCAAGAAGCGCGGTGAGAATTGGGCCAACGCAGCGGCCTCGCAACGATCCTCCGCCATCACGCGACCCATTCAAGTCGTCGTCCGCCCCGACCAGTTAGCCGTGCTCGACCCCAACGACCCGTCCGCTCTCGCCGCGGGCCATGGCTCGGTCGTCACCTTCCACCAACCCTCGGAGCGCGTTCTCGATCAACTCGCCCAAGCTATTCAGCGGCAGATCGCCGAGTGGGGCATCGCCGGCCGAGGCATGTACTGGCGGCCCGAGCTGGTGTTCGTCGTCGCCCCCGGCGCCGAGCCGCACGCCGCCCGGCTGGCCGCACTGCTGGAAGACAGCGGCGTCGACGTCCGCTTGCCGCGGCTCGCCTCGCGGCCGCAGGAGCCATCAAATGCAACGCGCTGAAGACGACGACTCGATGGCCGGGCAAGACTCGTTCATCGACGTCATCTGCAATATGGTGGGCATCCTCATCGTGCTGGTCACGATCGTGGGGATGCGCACCTCGCAGGCGCCAGCAGAGTTCTATGCGGCGGCGGCCAAAGCGGCGGTTGCTTCGGCGAACAGCAAGGCGGCCCCGGTCGATCCAACCGAGGTCGCTAAGCTTAAAAACCAACTCGACGACGCCGTTCGCCAGGCCCGAGCCGCCGAGGACGAGGTGAAAACGGCGCTCGTGCAGGCCGTCGACCTGCGCCGCGAATCCCAGATCGTCGACGCGCAACGGCAGGGGTTGCTGCAGGCGCGCACCATTGTGGAGCAGCAAATCGCCGAGCGGCGATCGAAGCTCGACGCCGTGGGCCAGCGCCAATTCGACGTGCAACGCAAAATCACCGAATCCCAAGTTCGACTCCACGAGCTGACCCAGGAGCAAGTGAGCCTGCTCGCCGAGCCCGCGAAGGTCGAGGAGGTGCAGTGCGTCCCCACGCCGCTGGCGAAGACCGTCAACGGCGACGACCGCGAGTTGCACGTGCGCATCAAGCAGGGCCAGCTTGCCATCGTGCCAACGCAGGCTTTGCTCGACGAGCTGGTGGCGCACGGCGGCGACTACCTGCGATCCGGGCTGAGCCAGCGTCAGGAAGCGCAAGACACCTACGGTCCGATCGACGGCTTTCGCATGCGGTTCTCCGTCGAGCGATATGAAGAGCTGCTGCCTGGCGCCTCGCCGCTCACGCCGCTGCGGCGCACCGGCGTCGTGCAGACGGCCGTGTTCCTACCGACGGCCGACAGCATCGGGCAGGCCATGGAACAAGCCCTCTTGCCCGACTCCCGGTTCATGCAAACCTTGCGCACCAAACGCTCCGCAGCGCCGGCCGTCGTAGCTTGGGTCTATCCGGACAGCTACGCCGAACTGCGGTCGCTCAAGAAAGCGCTCTGGGAATTGTCCGTACCGTTGGCCGTCCGTCCGCTTACGCCGGGGCAGCCCATTGTGTTCTCCACCGAGGGCTCACGCGCCGAGGCGCAGTAAGCGCCTTGCCGAGCGACATCGTCGTTCGGGTGATTGCCGTTCCCGTAGCGCCCCAAGCGGCTTACGCTACCGAACCACGCCGTGCCCGCGACGAGGAACTGTGCGCCGGCTTCAGTTGAGCCAGCGTCACGCCGCCCAAACGACGCTTGGCGTCGTGGGCGATGTCCCCCAGCACTTCGGCCAGCCGCTTGTGCGATTGCGGCGTCAGGCCCGATATCTGCGGCAACTCCGGCTGAATCGGACCGTCGGTGGCTTCGATGACCTCCAGCAGAGAGATTTGGCTCATCGGCCGGGCTAGCCGATAGCCGCCGTCCACGCCGCGGGTGCTCTTCAGCAGGCCGTGATTTACCAGCGTGCGCAGTACCTGCAGCAAGAACCGCTCAGGCATGTTGCCCAGCTTGGCCAGTTGGCTGCACGGAATGGGCGGCGACGAGGCGGAATCACTGAGCTGAATAGCAGCTAAGACCGCATAGGTCGATGCTCGCGAGATTCTCAAGACAACTCTCCTGTTCCAAGAAAGGGCGGGTGATCAAGTTAAAAGCTACCAGCAAAGTATGTGCCCCATCAAGGGACCCCCCCTCCCCTCGGAGCGCGTCGCCGCGGCGCGTCGCTGCATCGGCGCACTTATTTTGCCGAAAATCAAGCGCAGCGCGTGGGAATCCGAATTTCGCATGATTGCCTCGCTCGTTATGGACATTTGTCCGTCAAGCCTCGATCTCGGTCGATCGTCCGTGAGGCGATTTGGTCGTCGCCGGCTCACCGCGCGGTCGCAGTGAGAGCAGCACCAGCGCCGCGGCGCCGCACACCAGCAGCGAATCGGCGACATTGAAATTCGGCCACACCAGGCTATTCTGCCCCAGGGGATCCCAGCGCCAGGCCAACAGGATGAAGTCCCGGACGGCATGCACGCGCTCATCGCCGCGACCCGGTTGGAAGTTGAGCCACGTGAGTCCGGGCAGTCCCGCGCGATCGTAAAGGTTGCCGAGCACCCCCCCCATAATGGCCCCCAGGGCCGCCGCGAGCCGCCAATCGCGGGCCGCGCCGAACCAAAACAGCCACACCGGGATCGCCAGCGCCGCCACCGCCGAGCATGCCGCGAACAGCCAGGCGCCCCCCTGCCCCATCCCGAACAAAGCCCCCTCATTGAGGCTGAGTTGAATTCCGGCGTGCTCGGGCCACAGCCACCAGACTTGCCCGCGCAACAAGCCCCCCTGGCTGAACATCCAGTGCTTGCTAGCCAGGTCGGCCGCACAGCCGCCGACCGCCAACGACCAAAACACGACGTGCCGTCTCAACGGGACCGGGCGTAGCTGTTCCATGCTAAAGTTCGCGACGAGAGCGTCCCGGACGGGTGGCATGTCCTCGGAGGTCCGCCGACGTGGACATGAACACTTAGGGACATGTCCACGCGGACGAGGACATGCCACTCCAGGACGGTCATTCCAGCGGCGAACTGTGGTCCCGAGTCTCGGCGCACTTGACGCACACAGGCGTGTAGGGAATGGCGTTGAGCCGGGTCTTGGGGATCACCCCGCCGCACTCCTCGCAGAGTCCGTAGCCGCCCATTTCGATCCGCTGGAGGGCCGTTTCGATCATGCCCAACCGGTCTTCCTCGTTAGCTAGCAGGCTGAGCGTAAACTCCTGCTCAAAATTGTCGCTGCCCAACTCGGCCATGTGAATGGGCATGCTCGACTCGGAACCTTCGGCGCCGCTCTTTCGCAGGGCGGCGTGGGCCATGCTGGTCACGTCGCCCCGCAATCGAGCGCGGATGTCCAGCAGGCGATCCCGATAAACCTTCATTTCGACTTTCTTCATGTTGCTCCTCCAGAGGCGCTACAACGCCCCGGCGTGCCTCGCCGAGACAGGCCAAGAATCGCCATTGTAAATGCGGTCTGCGCCCTCGTCAAACCGCTGGCGGCCGGCCAAAAATGGAGCCAAACGGGATGTCGCCGACTGTTGAGCAAGCATGCGTCGGCTGCAACAATAGGCCGCCTCGAACTGGCAAACGCAATCGCTCACGTGCCGGATAGCGCTGCCATCTGCAGCAGGCTAACGACGCAACTTTGTTGCGAAGCCGCAATCGCCGCGTTGTCCAAAGCGACTGCTTGAGGGAGCGCGTCCGCTGTTACCGCGGCGCACGATCGTCCGTTGCTGGCGCCTCGGGCGCCGAGTAGACTGCTAGTAAGTCGTTTCGCGGACTGCGCTTAACGGCCGCACCGCCGCCGCGTTCGCGGCCCTTTCCACGGAGTCGTCTCCCAACGTGGCCGCGCCGACCGAAGTTGATACCGATCAGGCCTACCAACAGTGCCTGTCTCCGGCCTGCAGCGCCACCTTCGCCGTGGGCGAAGTTCACACCGCTTGCCCCAAGTGCGGCTCGCTGATCGATGTCGCCTACGACTGGGATCGCACGCCCACGCCCGATTCGCTGCGCTGGTTCGAGAAGAAGTGGGCGCGCCGCAACGAACCCCTCTGTCGCAGCGGCGTGTGGCGGTTCTACGAGCTGCTGCCCTTCGCCCCGCAGGACAAAATCGTCACGATCGGCGAAGGCCAAACGCCCCTGGTGATGACCGACGGCGTCGGCCGCTACGTCGGCCTCAAGCCGGGCTGCCTGTTCCTGCAGTACGAGGGCATGAACCCCTCGGGCAGCTTCAAAGACAACGGCATGACCGCCGCCTTCACCCACGCCCACATCATCGGCGCCAAGCGCGCCGCCTGCGCGTCGACCGGCAACACCAGCGCCTCGCTGGCCCTCTACTGCTCGCGCCACCAAGCTGATGCAGGCGGTCATCTTCATCGGCTCGGGCAAGATCTCCTACGGCAAGCTGTCGCAGGCGCTCGACTACGGCGCCCTCACCATCCAGATCGCCGGCGACTTCGACGACGCCATGCACCGCGTCCAGCAGGTCAGCCAGCAGCTCGGCATTTACCTGGTCAACAGCGTCAACCCCTTCCGCCTCGAAGGGCAGAAGACGATCATGTACCGCGTGCTGGAGAGCCTCGATTGGCAGGTGCCCGACTGGATCGTCGTCCCCGGCGGCAACCTCGGCAACTCCAGCGCCTTCGGCAAGGCGTTCCTCGAGCTGCACGCAGCTCGGCCTGATCGACCGCATCCCGCGGCTGGCCGTCATCAACGCCGCCGGCGCCAACACGCTCTACGAACTGTTCGACCGCCGCGGCCTGCGCTGGAACGGCGGCCGCCCGGACCTCGGCGTCGTCGACCGCTACTACGCCGAGCTCGACGCCCGCGTGGCCAAGGCCGACACCATCGCCAGCGCCATCGAGATCAACCGCCCGGTGAATCTGCACCAAGTGCCTGCGCGCGCTGGAGTGCTGCGACGGCGTGGTGCGCGAGGTGACCGATCAGCAAATCCTCGACGCCAAGGCCCAGGTCGGCGCCGGCGGCTTCGGCTGCGAGCCGGCCAGCGCCGCGAGCGTCGCCGGCGCCAAGCTGCTCCGCGAAGAAGGCGTCATCGCCCCCAGCGACCGCGTCGTCTGCATCCTCACCGGCCACCAATTGAAGGACCCCACCGCCACCGTCGCCTACCACACGACCGACCAGGACGAGTTCAACCGCGTGCTCGGCAAACGCGGCGTCACGCGCGCCGCGTTCGCGAATCGGGCCGTGCAGGTGGAGAATGATTTGGACGCCATCGTCCGCGCGATACAATTGAATAGCTGAGGCCATATATGCCTGAGTGCCTCTTGGTCATCGCCGGTGAGACGCTGGACGTCGACGCGATGCTGGGCAACTCTTCCTTCACCCCATGTCTGATCTGGCGGCGCGGCGAACCGAGCAGCCGTCGCTCCGCTCCGCCGCATCGCGACAGCGGACTAAAAATCCTCGTCAGCGGTGACACGGATGTACGACAACAAATTCGTGACGCGATAAGCTTTTTGCGAGAAAATACGGCATCATTGAAACGCTTGATTGCTACGAACGGCGCTGAGACGGCGATAATTGACTTTGGTTGGAGCTTTAATTACGAACACTATCCCGCACAATTCAGATTCTTCCCAATCGAGCTATTGAGCGAATGCGTATCAATTGGGTTGAGCATCGAGGTAAGCGTATATGCCAGTTCGTCGGCAGACGACGAATCGATTCCGCAACTGAAATAGCTCGCGGAGATTAGTCTCGTGGCGAATCCGACCGTCTATGTTGAGACTAGCGTCATCGGATATCTGACATCGCGTCCCAGCGTCGATCCGATTGTCGCTGGGCACCAAGACGCAACGCGCGAGTGGTGGGCCGAAGCGCCAGGGCGCTTCGAACTCTTGGTCTCGGAATTGGTGATCAAGGAGTGCTCGGACGGCGACGTACAGGCTGCCCAAGAGCGGTTGGAGATTCTGCGAAAGATTCCAAAAGTTGCCTCGACCGATCCAGCAGCCGCTCTTACCGAAGCTCTTCTGCGAGGCGGCGGCGTTCCTCTGACCGAACCGCGAGATGCCGCGCATATCGCCATCGCGGCAGCTCATGGTGTAGAATTCCTAGTGACGTGGAACTTTCGCCATATTGGCAATGCCGAGCGCCGTCGCGACATTGAACGCATCTGCACCGCGGCAGGCTTCGATCCGCCAATTATTTGCTCCCCAGAGAATTTACTTGGGAGGTACCGAGATGTGGTCTGATCCCATTGTGGACGAGATTCGTGCGAACGCGAAAACGTGGGCGGATCAGTTTCATGGCGATGTTCAAGCAATGTTTGCCGAACTTCGTCGTTTGGAGGCGGCGTCTGGCGAGGAGTTTGTCACGCTGCCGCCCCGAACCCCAATGCAACCCGCGGCAGCGGCGATCGCTACTGTATTGGCTGGACCAATGGCCGACGCGCCAAAGCAAACAAGCTGACCACGGATTGGCCTGATGCCCATAAACCTCGCCATCCACGGCGCCGCCGGTCGCATGGGGCAGCGCGTCACCGCGCTGGCCAGTCAGGACGCGCGGTTCAAGATTGTCGCCGCGCTGGAATCGGCGAAGCACCCGAAGTTGGGCCACGACGCCGGCTTGATTGCCGGCGTCGGCCAGCTCGGCGTGCCGCTGGCCGTCGTCGGCGAGAGCGACGCCGACGTGGTGATTGACTTCTCCGTGCCCGACGCGGGCATTGCCGTCGTCGATCACTGCTTGAAGTTCAAGAAGCCGCTGGTCATCGCCACCACGGGCTTCGATTCTGACCAGCGCAGCTACATCCGCAAAGCGGCGTACAACCTGCCGATCGTCATGGCCCCCAGCATGAGCCCCGCGGTCAATCTCACCATGAAGCTCGCCGAGACCGCCGGCCGCGTGCTGCGCCATTTCCCATCCGGCGTCGACGTCGAGATCATCGAACGCCACCACCGGTTCAAGGAAGACGCACCGAGCGGCACCGCGCTCAAGTTTGGCGAGATCATCGCTGGCGCCATGGGGCAAACGGCGCACACCCACGGCCGCGAAGGCCGCCCCGGCAAGCGGCCGTCGAGCGAAATCGGCTACCACGCTGTTCGCGCTGGAGACAACCCCGGCGAGCACACGATTATCTTCGGCATGCTCGGCGAAACGATCGAGCTAAAGGTCGCCGCCTCCAGCCGCGACTGCTACGCCCAGGGCGCCCTGCTCGCCGCTGCCTGGCTCGTCGGACAACCGCCTGGGTTGTATGGCATGAATGACGTGCTGGGGTTGTAGGCTTCAGACTTCAGGCCCCAGGCTTCAGCAGCCGATCAACGCGTACCAAAACGTGAAGTCTGAAGCCCGAAGCCTGAAGCCTTCCCATGGCCAAATGCGACCAAGGCTACCTCTGCGACGTGTGTGGCGCCGACGTCGCCGAGCTGACCGACAGCGACCTGTATCTCCGCTACATCGTCGGCCTGCTCGACCCCGAGGTGCTGCACACCACCCCCGAGCGCCACATCCGCTGCAATCCGGCGCTCGCCCAGTACATCGTCGCCGACGACTTCGAGCCTGTCGCCGTCGCAGGCCCCTTCGACAAGCGCACGCTCGATCCCGAGTATGTCCATCAGCAGGAAGCGCTGCTCACGCGCGGCTGGCAACGGTTGCACGAAGTTGTGCGACTTGGTCTGCCGATCATCGAATATCCTCTGCCTGAAGTCATGGAAAGAATTAGGTCTCGCAGTCGGAAGCTGTAGCTACTCCCAACAGGTGATGCTCTCGACGTGCTACATAAAAATCTTCGCGCCGGAAAAATGGCCAGACGTCAAAGTCGCCACTGGCCCGCCACGCCTTCCATTCCGAACTTTCCCCAGCTTTTCGACGGCCGACTCTTAGATACCAGATGCTCCAAACAAGCCAGACGCACCCTAAAAGCCCAAACGGCGTCATAAACTCGACGTCTTTGATTCCCATGGCCAGCAACGGAAACCAACAGAGCAACAACGCAATGCCCGCTGGGATGCCAAGCCACGATACTGCGTGAGCGACATAAACGCCAAACGAACCCGGAGGCGGAGGCCATTGATATTCCAACCCGCTCCGCAGGAACAGAACACATCGCGCGGCCATTCGCTTTCTTTCCCCGTCGACTGCATACTTGCCGCGCAGGCGGTAGCGGTGGCTATCGCTATACATGCCCCAGCCGCATCGGCCGATCTCTTGAACTGCTACGTCTGAACAGGTTACGTAGAGATCCTCATAGTTGTCGTCGAAGTCATCGTTTGTAATCGTTCCAATGACCAGATGCCGCAAATCCTGGGAAAGCTTTCGACGAATCTCGTGGTCGATCATGTCCAATACCGCCATTGGGATAGGTTGACCGTCGTTAGTTTATCGCACTTCTCTTGTGACAACGAGATAGACGGTCCATAATCCCCCGCATGAGCTCGACTGAACTGGCCGCCGAAGCGATCACCGAGAATCTGCAGCCAGCGATCGACCACGACGCCCTCCCGACGCTCTACCGCGACGCGGCCTTTTGGGGAATGACAGTCACCCAGTTTCTGGGCGCCTTCAACGACAATCTCTTCAAGCAGCTTGTCTTGCTGTTGTCGATCACTGGCGTCGATCAGGCCCTTCGCAGCGAAGCGGCCGACAACCAGTGGCTGCCGATGCTCATGTTTGCCGGGCCGTTTCTGTTGTTCACCGGCTATGCCGGCTTCCTGGCCGATCGCTACAGCAAGCGCACCATCGTCGTATGGGCGAAAGTCGCCGAGATCGCCGCCATGGCGATGGGGGCCGCGGCGTTCGCGGCCTACGGCGCCAACCGCAGCATGTGGCCGATGTACGCCGTGCTGTTTTTTATGGCGGCCCAGAGCGCTTTCTTCGGCCCGGCCAAGTACGGCATCCTCCCTGAGATGCTCCGCGACAGCGATCTGCCGCGGGCCAATGGGTTCATGTTGATGACCACCTTCCTGGCGATCATCTTCGGCACGGCCGTCGCTGGCCTGTTGCTGGCCGACTATCGCTCCCCCGCCGCAATTGCCGCCGCCTCCGCGCTGCCAGCCCACGAGCGAGCGGCGGCGGAGCAACTGCGCGTCGCCCATCAGCTCTGGATGGGCTCGGTCGCCTGCGTCGGCATCGCCGTGGTGGGCACGCTCACCTCGCTGTGGGTTCGCCGCGTGCCCGTCGCCAATCCCCGCCTTAAGTTCACTGCCCGAGGCGCTCACCGTGCCTCGCGACATGATCGAGCTATTGCGCCTCGACAGGCCGCTTTGCATGGCCTTGCTCGTGTCTAGCGTGTTTTGGCTGCTCGCCGGGCTCGTGCCGCCGGCGGTGAATTCCTTAGGCAAACTCGTGCTGCAAGTGGGCGACGACAACACCAGCTACCTGAGCGCCATGATTGGCGTCGGCATCGCCGTGGGCTGCGCGATCGGCGGACTCGTGTCCGCGGGACGCGTCGACTTTCGCCTGCTGCGCATCGGCAGCATCGGCCTGATGGCCTGCCTGGCCATCGTCTCGATCCCCGCCCACGGAGAGGTGGCGGCTCTGAAAGACGCCGCCGGCAAGCTGGCTCGCCTGCCCGGCGTCGGCGAAAGCACGCAATGGCTCGGGTACTGGAGCAGCATGCCGATGTTCCTGGCGATGGGCGCCTTCACCGGCCTGTTCGCCGTACCGCTGCAGGTGTTCATGCAGTTGCGCCCGCCGGACGACAAAAAGGGCCGCATGATCGCGGTTATGAACCAGGCCAACTGGGTCGGCATTCTGTTGGCCGTGGCGATTTACTGGGCGCTCACCAAGCTCATCGAGTGGCAAGCCTGGCCGCGGTCGATCGCGTTTCTGTTTATTGCGCTGTTGATGCTGCCCATCGCGCTGTTCTACCACCCCAAGAACGAGGCGCTCGCCGACGCGTCGCGCCCCGCGAGCCGAGCTCGCGATCAACTTTTCTTGCTGTCCTGGCCGTCGGCGGCTGCCTCGTCGCGCGAGGTCGCGGCAGCCGCGGCGGGTTGAGCTTCGCCGGGATCCTTGAGCGTCGTGTTCTTAAACTGCATGTCCACCAGCGCCGCGATCGCCGCGTGCGGATCAAACGCTTCCTTGTCGACGGCCACCGTCGCCGTCTTGCTCGCCAGCTCGACCTTCACATCTTTCACGCCGGGCTGAGCCGCCAGGATCTTGCGCACCTCCGGCACGCAAGAGTCCTCGCACATCATGTCCGGCACGCTGAACTCAACTGTCGGCGCCTGCGGCGTTGAACGCCACATTGGAGGCCGACTCCGGAAGGTGGCCGACGGTGTCGGCGGACTGTTGCGTGCAGCCCGCCGTCCAGATTAGGACACTTACGGTTACGATCAGACGCATAGAAGACTCCGGGTATAGACCTCACATTTAGCGGCCCGCGGCCGGCCTATTGGAACAGCTCGTCGATCTCACACGAAAACCCCGGCACGACCGGCTCTCCCTGCAAGACGTCGCCAGCAGCCTTCACTTGGATATCCGATCGCGACAGGTAGATCGTGACCGTTCTTAGCTTGGGATCTACCACCCAAACCGCGGCGCAGCCCGCGCTCAGCCAGGCGTCGATCTTCTCATCCACTTCGCCGGTGCGGTCGCCCGGCGACAGAACTTCGACGGCGAGATCGGGAGGGCCCGGCCAGAATCCGTCATTTGGTTCGCGTTCCGGGAGATTCTGTTTGGCAATAAATGAGATGTCGGGAGCGCGAACGGTGTCTGGATTGCTCGCAAGTCGAAATCCCGTCTCCGCTCCAAATACGACGCCAAGTTCGCGCTCTTCGACGTAGGAACCGAGCCTCGTATTCAATCTGCTGGTGACCCTGCCATGTCGCCATCCGGAGGGGGACATTTCGCGAAGTTCTCCTGCGACTAGCTCGTAGCGCTTGCCCATGCCCGTCGGCATGGCCAGAAGCTCGGCGGCGCTGACCAGTGCTATCGTGCTCATATAGAATGCAAACCAGATGCCACCCACAACCTCCGTTGCCAGCTCCGCGCACCGCTTGCCTCAGCGTTAAGTCGCAATCTCCGCAGTCATGATCGTCTCATGGCTGAGCGATTGCGCGGCAAAATTCAGGGCTTCCTCGACGTCCTCCGCCGTCAATTGCGGATACGACTTCACGATATCGTCACGGCTACGCCCGAGGCCACCCATTCAAGGACCATCTCAACACTGATCCGCGTCCCCTTGATGCAGGGTTTGCCGCCCAGAATCGCCGGATCGGAAACAATCCGATTGATCATTAACGTGTCCTCCGTGGAGCAGTCATGGCCGCGTAAGTGCATTTACGAAATCGCACTATTGCTCTCACTCCACAAATCTATGTTTTGGCGAATAAATCGCATCTTCTTGAAGCCTTTCTGCTTGTTCAAACCGTTGGCTTTAGAGTCATTGCGGTAAAAATGGCGAAACAACCCTTCTAATTCAGCCACTTGGTCCGTCGTGATATTATCCCAGACCTCGAAAACAGAAAAATGGGACCACAGGCCAGCCTTCTTGCGAGAATGCGATCTTAATCGGCCGCGCACCCCGCCGCGCCCGGCAGCCGTCATGCCAACATAAACAACGTCGTACATTTTTTGAGACTTCTCGCTGAAGCCGACAGCCGGTCGGCGAGCTAGCAGTGGGGATTTTTCTCCCCACGCAGCCGTGACTCCACCGCCAACGGCATCACATCAGTTACGACGACATTGGAAACGCCGAAAGCCAACTTAAAGTCATCTGCCTGAGCGACTTGCATTCACTACCTGTCGGGATCAGCGAGAAGTCTCCATTTTTTCGCGTGGTTTTCGTCGCTGTTTGTAGAGTACGTAGATCCCACGAATTCCGCGGGGAACGGCATCGATTTCATCTATGTGAACATACTCGGCAGAGCGCTTTATTAGCCATAGCACGCTTTGTGGCATCGCGGAATCCTCGAAATGAACTCCCCGTGCTAAGTTGCCGCCCCCACCTTCAGCTTCTCCGTAATCTCCGCCAGCGCCCCCTGCTCGGCCATCTCGCGAATTTCATGCGTGATGTTCATCGAGCAATACTTCGGCCCGCACATGCTGCAAAAGTGGGCGCTCTTGAACGTGTCGGCCGGCAGCGTGGCGTCGTGATACGCCCGCGCCGTCGGCGGGTCAAGCGACAGGTCGAACTGCTTGTTCCAATCGAACTCGAAACGCGCCTTCGACAGCGCATCGTCCCGATCGCGGGCGCCCTTGCGCTGCCGGGCGATGTCGGCCGCATGGGCCGCGATCTTGTACGCGATCAGCCCCTGCTTCACGTCCTCGCGCTCCGGCAGCCCCAAGTGCTCCTTCGGCGTCACGTAGCACAGCATCGCGGCCCCCGCCCAACCGGCGAGCACCGCGCCGATGCAACTCGTGATGTGGTCGTACCCCGGCGCAAAATCCGTCACCAGCGGCCCCAGCACGTAGAACGGCGCCCCCTTGCAGACCTCGATCTGGCGCTCGACGTTCATCGCCACTTCGTGCATCGGGATGTGCCCCGGCCCCTCGACCATCACCTGCGTGCCGCGGTCCCAGCCGCGCTGGGTGAGCTCGCCCAGCACGTCGAGTTCGGCAAACTGCGCCTTGTCGCTCGCGTCGGCCAGCGATCCCGGCCGCAGGCCGTCGCCCAGGCTCCAGGTCACGTCGTACTGCCGCATCACGTCGCACAGGTCGTCGAAGTGCGTGTAGAGCGGATTCTGCTGCCGATGAGCCATCATCCACTTGGCGATCAGCGACCCGCCGCGACTGACAATGCCTGTCACCCGCCCCATCGTCAGGTGCAGGTGCTCGAGCTTCACGCCGCAGTGCATGGTCATGTAGTCCACGCCCTGCTTGGCCTGATGTTCGACCATGTCGATGAAATGCTGAGGCCGCATCTCCTCGATCTCGCCGCCCAGCTCCTCGAGCATCTGGTAAATCGGCACCGTCCCGATCGGCACGGGCGACGCCGCAATGATCGCCTCGCGGATCTTGTCGATGTTCTTGCCGGTGGAGAGATCCATCACCGTATCGGCGCCGTAGTGCACCGCCGTGTGCAGCTTCTCCAGCTCCTCGTCGATGTCGCCGGTCACCGCCGAGTTGCCGATGTTGGCGTTCACCTTGCACAGGGCCGCGACGCCGATGCCCATCGGCTCCAGCCGCCCCGCCGCATGCACCGTGTTGGCCGGGATCACCATTCGCCCCGCCGCCACCTCCTCCCGAATCGTCTCGGCGTCGAGCTGCTCGCGCTTCGCCACAAACTCCATTTCCGGCGTCACGGCGCCGGCGCGAGCGTGCTCCAATTGCGTAATCAGTTGAGTCATGACAGGAAAACCTCGCAAGCGCAAATAGCTGGAACTGCAAGCGGCCGTTGCACTTGCACGCGGTCGCCGTGAGTTTATGGTATCGCTGAAGCGCAAGTTGTCAATGAACGCAGTCGCGAGCGGGAGCCGCTCCACAAATGCTAGTCGAACAGACACAGAGAAATGCGCCCGCATGTTCGCGCGTTTTGCCAATCGCGGCTACAGCGTCTTGAGATACTCAAGCACCGCGCGGCGCTGTTCTTCGCTCAGCGCGTTAGGGAACTCATGCCCGGCTGCACTCTTCCCCGCACGCCGCGAATCGAAATACCGACGCCGATCGGCGGCGCTCTTCACGCTCGCCGGCACATCGCTCAGCTCCTCGACTGCCACGCCTACCCGCTCCACGTCGTAATCCATCGCGAGCACTTCGGCGGCGCTGCGATCGAGGCCCGCGGGATCATTTTGATTATCGCGCCGCGTCCACACCGTCGGCCGCGCCTCGGGATGCAGCACATGCCACAGCGTCGGCGCACTGCCGTTGTGAAAGTACGGCGCCGACGCCCACACGCCGCAGAGCGGCGGCGCCACATAGCCGCCAGGATCGGCGATCACCTCGCCCGCGCGCCCGTAGTCGTTGAGCCAGTTGCGCTCATAGTTCTTTCGATGCGCCACAGTCAGCGACCGCAGCCGCACGGGATCGGTGCCCACTTCTTCGATCGGCACGATCCGCTCGGGATAACTCACAAGCGCACCGTCGTCGCCGTACTCGCCATGGCACTCGGCGCACGTGTTGTTGAACGCCTTCCGCCCCGCCGCCGCCAGCTCGCCGTCGATTGCCCACGGATACGCCGGCGGCTTGAGCGACTCGATGTACGCCTCGATGTCGCGGAAGTCGTCTTCCCACGCGCGAAACTTCTCCGGGCCGTTGGAGGTGATCTCGATGAACTGCATCATCGCGCGATGCCCGCGCGGCGCGAAGTCGTCGCAATACAGCCGCTCCTTGCGGGCCGTGTTCCACCACGGCGGCGCGTCGTGGTCGTGGTGCGTCAGTTTCTCGCGCGGCCGATCGAGCCGCACGTTCATGTCGGCGTCGCGAAACTGCATCAGCGCCACGCCGAACATCACCGCGTTGGTCGTGCCGTTGCTCGTCCCCAGCGGCATCGCCAAGAAACCGAGGTCCATATCGGTCAGCGGCTTGCCCAGTCGCCACTTCGTCGCCCGAATGTCGCTGGTCAGCGTCTCCAGCGCCAGCCGCGTATTGGCCGCGCCGGGGACCACTTTCCCCGCCACGGCGCCCTGGTGGCACGCCAGGCAGTTGATCGTCCATTGCCCAGCGTCGTCCACCACATACTGCAACGGCCGGCCCCGCGGATCATCGGGCCGCACATTGAAACCATACCGCCGAAACGCCATCCGCCGGCGCGCCTCAGGCGTCGCCTTGGCCGCCCACGAGCGCAGCGGCTCCTCCCAGTTCTTCCACGCCTCGTCGAAAGTCTCCTCGTCGAACGCCGGCGCGACGTATGCTTTGTTCAGCACCAGGTCGAGCCCGCGCTGCGGATCGGCAGTGCGCTGCGCAGCTTCCGCGCCATTCGCGCTTGGCCCCGCCAGGAACATGCAAGCAAAACAAGCTCCAGCGCTCGTTTGGTTTCAATTTCACTCGCACGAGTCCCAAGCAATGCGATCAAACCGCCAAGGACGCCAAGATCGCCAAGGAAGGTTATATTCCCTTCGCCGCCTTTGTGCTCTTGGCGTCCTTGGCGGTTCAATTCAAAAGCATTCTACTCCAACGACTCGCCGCCGGCCTCCGCAGCCATTGATTCCTCCCTGGCTAACCGCAACAATTTCCCCTAATTCACTACATCTGGCCCAACTTCGTCTAGCCGGGATACACCGCGCGTGAAACCCGCCCGCGTTTTAGCCATCGGCGACATCCACGGCTGCGCAACCGCGCTGGCCGCGCTGGTCGACGGCCTGAAGCCGCAGACCGGCGACGTCGTCGTCATGCTCGGCGACGCCATCGACCGCGGCCCCGACAGCCGCGGCGTCATCGAGCAGCTTCTCGCCCTGGGCGAGCGCTGCCAGCTCGTCTCGCTCATCGGCAATCACGAGCAAATGATGCTCGAAGCCCTCGACGGCGACATCCCCGTGCAGCAATGGCTGATGCACGGCGGCGCCGCCACGCTCGATTCCTACGGCCCCGGCGCGGGCGTCAACGCCGTCGATCCGGCGCACATCGACTTCATCCGCACGTGGGTCGACGTCTACGAAACCGACTCCCACTTCTTCGTCCACGGCAACTACATCGCCTCGCGCCCGCTCGACCGCCAGCCCTGGACCGACCTCCGCTGGCAGTCGCTCAACTGGCACACGCCCGAACCTCATGTCTCGGGCAAAACGGCCGTTCTCGGCCACACCTCCAACAAGCAGGGCCAGATCGTGAACCTCGGCCACATCGTCTGCATCGACACCTACTGCTGCGGCGGCTACTGGCTCACCGCCTTCGACGCCACGACGGGCCGCGCGTGGCAAGCCAACGAAGCGGGCGCGTTCCGCACGGCCGAGTTGCCGCCGGTCCAGTCGTCGGTGAAAACCCGACCGTAGTCGCCGGCATCCGTTCCATCGCCCGCGTGCCATGTCCTCGTCCGCGTGGACAAGTCGGAGTCCTCCCATGTCGACGAAGACGACGACATGCCACCCGCCGAGGGACTAGGAAAGCTTCCCTACGCCCGCGTGCCATGTCCTCGTCCGCGTGGACATGTCGGGATCCTCCCATGTCGACGAAAACGACGACATGCCACCCATTCGCTTCAAGTTCTCTCCAGTCCCCTCCCCTCGGCCGGGATGGGAGCACCGAGCACGGGCGACCCGAACTCGCCCGAAGCGCACGTGGCGCCGCTCGCGCAGCGATGGGGAGGGGGGAAGCGGCCGGGCGGCACGCCCAGAGTCCGCGATGGGCGTGGCCCGGTGCGAGACCCCGGTCAATTCCTCGCCGCATCGAAAAGCACCAGCCGCCAACGCCCATAGGGATTGAACATCGGCGCCTCCGCAGGCGTCCGGTCGTCCGCTTGCACGAACGCCCGCAGGCTCGGCAACGCCGGGTCGGTCACCATGTCGCCGTCCCGTAGCGTCGCCCCGCTGAACGCCGAGAACCCCAGAAAGCTGTGGATCGTGCGGAAATCACGCTGATCGTCGCCCGTCAGCGGCGCGACGGCGTCGCGGCAGCCCAGCACGTGCATGCCGATGGTATACAGCTCCACATCCGTCCGCACGGCGCTGACAAACGCCCAATACAGCCCGCCCTCCGCCGCGCTGTCGAGCAGAGTGAGCCAATCGCTGGCGCCGTGCGCGATCCCGCTGTTGTCGACAAACACCCCCGCGCCGCCCGCGGCCAGCACCGCGGCCGCGCCCTCCATCAAGCGCCGGGCCGACTCCAGGCTGCCGCCGCGACCCGTCAGGCACATGTTCACGGTGTAATTCTCGATTTGCTCCCGCTCGATCGCCGTCGGCGTTTTCGCACACGACCCGGCAAAGATCCGCGGAAACTCCTCATCCGCCGCCAACGCATGAAGCTCAAACTGCGAGCCGTCCGCCAGCGCGATCCCCTCCTTCGTCGCCCGACAACCTCGCGGCAACCGGTCAAAGAAGTCCTCCGGCTGGCGCCACATCCCAGGGATGCGCAGCGTCACCTCGGGACCGGTCAAGTTGTCCGGCTCGCTGGAGCGCATGCCGCCGATTCTAATCCAGGCGCCCGCCGGAACAAACCAGCGGGTTGTCGCTCCTCGCTCATTCGCAGCGAACGCCGGCCCGTCTCCGTCCCCAAAAAGGGCGGCAGCCAATAGGGGTAGCCCTGGTTGGCGTCTTCGCCTACCAGGGCCGCGCAGCGGCAGGAGGTTGGAAATGTTCCCGCGCCTACGGCCTTACCTCTTGTGACTGGCGTTACCCCGGTAGCCGCAGACGGCAACCGGGGCCACCCGCGTGCTCGGCCAAGAGTTCCACGATCGAGTCGAGTTCGGTAGATTGCGTCTGGCGGGTCATGCGTGCTTCCTTTCATTGCTTAGAGCACAACGAATAGGAAACCGTCTTGGCCCGTCCCTTTCAAGCCGCTCGCCACGCGAGGCGATCGCTTCCGCTACGGTCGCTGGCGTCCCTGCGCTCCAGCGATCGCCTCGCGTGGCTTTTACAGAACAAATGATGCACTAACGAAGGACCCAAGGCCATGAGGAGTCGAAGCAATGGCGCGTCAATGTAATGTGGACACGAAGGACCGCCGGGAGGCGGTGCTGAGTTTGCTCAGAAGAGAAGAAGCGGCGGCGGTGATCGCACGGCGACTGGGCATTTCAGAGCCGACGCTGTACCGCTGGCGGGACGAGTTCCTCGCCGCGGGCGAAGCGGCGTTGGCGGGCGGCGGGGGGAAGAAGGGAGCCGACGCGCGCGACCGGCGGATCACCGAGCTGGAGGCCCAGATCGAAAAGCGGGACCAGGTGATCGGCGAGTACACGATCGCCAACCGCATTTTAAAAAAACTTTCGGGCCAGTCCCTTTGAGCGAGGCGAGCCGAGCGATGATCGTCGCTGAACTCCAAGCCGCAGCGCCTCCGCCGCGAGCGCGACAGACCCACGTGCTGCGTCTGATCGGCGTGGCGCCGTCGAGCTGGCATCGGCCACCTCGCGAGGGAGAGCGAAAGCGTCCCGGTCCGGCGCGGCGGCCAATCCCCGACGCCGTGGTCGAGGCCGTCGTGACGATGGCGACGGCGAATCCCTGGTACGGCTACAAGCGGATCGCCGTGATGTGCCGCCGCGCCGGGCAGACGGTCAAGGATCGCGAGGCGTACGCCGTCATGAAAGATCACGGCCTGTTGCAGCGGCCCAAGACGCGGCGGGCCGAGGTCCACCAGGCGGCCAAGCTGTTTGAGCTGTTGCCGCAGCGGCCCAACGACCTGTGGCAGATGGACGTCACCTACATCCACATTCCGGGCCACGGGTGGTGGTACGCCGTCACCGTGATCGACTACTACTCGCGTTACCTGCTGGCGTGTCATCTGACGCCCAGCTACAGCGCGATCGAGACGGCCTACGCCTTGAAGCTCGCCCGCGCCGAGGCGGAACGCCTTCACGGCCCGCTCGCCAGGCGGCCGTTCCTGGTGACCGACAACGGCCCGTCGTTCATCGCCCGTCGATTCACGGCGTTTATCGCCGATCAGTACAGCCACGTGCGGATCCAATACCGGACCCCGCAGCAGTTGGGCCTCTTGGAGCGGTTCCATGGAACGCTCAAGACCGAGGAAGTTTACTGGCGGCTGTACGACCATCCGCAGCACTGTCGCGCGTGCTTGGCCGAGTTCCGCGAGCGATACAACGAGCGGCGCCCGCATTCGGCGCTGGTTCCCGAGGAGGGCGGCGATCCGTGGGTTCCGGCCGAGGTGTACGCCGGCGACCGAACGATCCAGATTCCGCGCTGGCAACAGTGGGCCCGCGGCGCAGGCGAAGTTGGAGAAGATGCTGGAGGAAGCGGCGTGAAGAGGACGTCCTGCCCAAGATTTCGCTGGCGTCCGGCCAGCGACCAGGGCGCTCATTGCCGCCCCTGGACCCCGGCTAGCCTCTTCTCTTGCCCAGAAAACCGAAGACGAAATCGTGATCGAAGTCTCTCACAAAATCAGCCCCACCGATTCCACTTGAACTCCGAGCCAAGACAATTGGACTAGGTCAAAAACGTCACGATGATCTAGAGCGATGGAGACAGGTCACAGTAGTTGCCTTTCCACTTGGAGTGCTTGCAAGCATCATCGCAGCGGTGATCTATTCGTAAGTGGCGTCGGCACTCGTACCTACCAAAAAGAAAAACGGGACGCAGCTAAAATCATTGACTGTCCTGAGCGCCAAACAATTACCCGCCGTCGGCCTGTCGCTCGCCGCTCTGGCCGCGTTAGCCGGCCATCGCCGACGCCCCATCGCTTGACTTGCCGACCGTGCCCGGCTCGCGCTCCGGAATCCAATGCCGTGAGCGGCGCCACGCTCCGATTGCCCGAAAGCCTCGTCTGCCAGCCAATCATTTTGCGGGCATGAGCGAACCAGCCGTCCGCCTTCTCGCGGCTCTTCTTTAATCCCCGTCGCCGCAAAATCCTAGCGCCCCTCCAGCGACTTGCGGAATCTTTCGTGCCCTTCGTGAATTTCGTGGTCGAAAACTCCGCTCCGATTTGAGACTTCTCGCTGATCCCGACAGGTAGTGAATGCAAGTCGCTCAGGCAGATGACTTTAAGTTGGCTTTCGGCGTTTCCAATGTCGTCGTAACTGATGTGATGCCGTTGGCGGTGGAGTCACGGCTGCGTGGGGAGAAAAATCCCCACTGCTAGCTCGCCGACCGGCTGTCGGCTTCAGCGAGAAGTCTCTCCGATTTCCCAAAATTTCTTTGTTGAAAATGAGCCACGACCTGTGCTAGCCTCATTGATGTACGTGTGTCCATAGCCGCGAGTCACGGACTATCAGCCCCCGCTAGCGTCCAGCAGCCGATCAAAGCATTCGATGTCCACAGATGACGCCGATGACCGCAGATTTGAAGCAATCATGAAATCCACGCCCCATAACCATCTGCGCTCATCCGCCTCCATCTGTGGACAAAATCTGCTCCTTGGCGCTCTTGGCGTCCGTGGCGGTCCGTCTCCCCGCCCCCGCCTTTTTCGCCGCCCAAGCCCGTGCGAAGAAAATCAAATCTCGCCGACTTTCGCAAGTCGTCCTGCGCCGCGCTGCCCTGCATTCGCCGAGCTCCCGACCTGCCGCGACAGTGCAAAATCAGAGACTAATGCACTGAACTACTACCGGCTGGAAGCCGGTAGGTTCGAGGATTCGTGAGCTTCGGACTGGAAGTCCTTCGCTCACGAAGGAGTGACCTGAAAATTGTCGTCGCCGTCGCTTGGTTCGGTTCCTTCTTGGCCGCGGATGTACTCCGCGATCGCCTCGTCGGTCACGTTGCCGCTCGACGCGACGAAGTAGCCCCGCGCCGAGAAGTGGCGGCCCCAATACTGTTTTTGCACATGCTTGAACTCCATCATCAACTTGCGAGACGTTTTGCCCTTGATGTACTGCATGATCTTGCTCGGCGACAAAGTCGGCGGGCACGACAGCAGCACGTGCACGTGGTCGGCGGACACCGCCCCCTGCAAAATCTCGATCTCGTTCGTACGGCACACCTCGCGGACGAGTTCCCGGACCCTTTCGCCGACCGCCCCCGTCAGCACCTTTTTCCGGTACTTCGTCACCCACACGAAATGGTACTTGATGTCAAACCGGCTATGCGCCCCAGTGCGGTAGTTCTCCATCCCGCCAATATATGAACCTTAAGGATTCGCCTGAAGGCGAGGGTTTTAGACCCATCGTTGAGACAATAAAAAGATGGGACCCCTACGAAGCCCGCAGAACCGCAATATCATCCCCGCCCCGACCGCTCATTGACGCTCCCGCGCCGTCCACTTCCAATGCTCCGATGAACCCGCCCGCCCTCGCCGCCCTCCTCCACGACGCTGCCGCGCGCAGCTCGACGTACCTGGCCGGGTTGGACGACCGCGCCGTCATCCCCTCCCCCGCGGCGCTCGCCGCGCTGGCCGCCTTCGACGAACCGCTGCCCGACTCGCCCTCCGATCCCGCCGCCACGCTCGAACTGCTCGACCGCGTCGGCTCTCCCGCCACCGTCGCCGCGGCCGGCGGCCGTTACTTCGGCTTCGTCAACGGCGCCGCCCTGCCCGCCGCGGTCGCCGCCCACATCCTCGCGACCGCCTGGGATCAAAACGCCGCCCTGTCAGCGATGTCGCCCGTGGCCAGCCGGCTTCGCGCCGTCGTCTCGCGCTGGTTGGTCGACCTGCTGACCTTACCGCGCGAAACCGAAGCCATGTTCGTCGGCGGCGCCACGATCGCCAATCTCTGCGGACTGGCCGCCGGCCGCGACCATGTCCTCGCGCAGGCAGGTTGGGACTCCGCTGCCGACGGCCTCTTCCAAGCGCCGCCAATCACCGTCGTCGTCGGCCAGTCCGCGCACGCATCTGCGGGCAAAGCCCTCGCCATCCTCGGCCTCGGCCGCAATCGCGTCGTGACCGTTCCGTGCGACGACCAGGGACGCATGATCGCCGCTCAGCTCCCCGCCGTCGACGGTCCGGTGATCGTCTCCGCCCAAGCCGGCGACGTAAACACCGGCGCCTTCGACCCGTTCGACGACATCATCGACTGGGCGCACCGCCATCAGCGCCTGGGTCCACGTCGACGGCGCCTTCGGCCTCTGGGCCGCCGCGTCGCCGACCCGTAAGCATCTTACCGCCGGCATGGCCCGCGCCGATTCCTGGGCCACCGACGGCCACAAGTGGCTCAACCTGCCCTACGACTCCGGCATCATTCTCATGCGCGAACCGTCGCGACTCCGCCCCAGCATGTCGGCCGCGAGCGGCTACCTGCCGCACGGCGAGCTCGACCCGCTGAACCACACGCCGCAATCGTCCCAGCGCACCGCGCCGTCGACGCCTGGGCCGCCCTCCGCACCCTCGGCCGCTCCGGCGTCGCCGATCTCGTCGATCGTTGTTGCGACCACGCCCTCCGCTTCGCCGCCGGCCTCCGCGCCGCCGGCCACGAGGTGCTCAACGACGTCGTGATCAATCAGGTCCTTGTCCGCTTCGGCGACGACGCAGCTACCGACCGCACGATTGACCGCATTCAAAAATCCGGCGTCTGCTGGTGCGGCCCGACGAACTGGCAAGGCCGCCGCGCAATGCGCATCAGCGTCTCGAGCTGGGCAACCACCGAGGCCGACGTCGACCAAAGCCTCGCCGCCATCCTCGCCGCCGCGCAGTGATCCTATATCCCCCTCCCTTGAAGGGAGGGGTTAGGGGAGGGATTCACGACCGCCGCCGCGTAGAATGACCGTTCATCAAACTCAGCTCGCGCCCCCAAGAATCCCCGCCAATGCCGCCCCTGATTCGCCTCAACGAACTCACCGTCGCCTTTCGCGGCCCGCCGCTGCTCGACCGCGTCACCTGCCAGATCGAATCGGGCCAGCGGATCGGCCTGCTGGGACGCAATGGCTCGGGCAAGACGACCCTGATGCGCGTCATCTCCGGCGCCATCACGCCCGACGCCGGCCAGCTTTGGACCGCGCCCGGCGTCACCGTGTCGTTGCTCCCCCAGGACGTGCCCCAGGACCTCGCAGGCAGCGTCAGCGACGTGGTGCTCAGCAGTCTGCCGCCGCACGAGCTGGACGACTCGCACCTCTGGCAATCGCACCAGCGCGTCGATCGCCTGCTGTCGCGGATGGACTTGGACGGCGCCCTGCCCGCCAACACGCTGTCCTCGGGCATGAAGCGGCGCGTGCTGCTCGCGCGGGCGCTGGCGCCCGAGCCCGACGTGCTGCTGCTGGATGAGCCGACAAACCACCTCGACATCGACACGATCGCCTGGCTCGAAGACTTCCTCTTGCGCTGGCCGGCGACCTTGATGTTCGTCACCCACGACCGCGCCTTTCTCCGGCGGCTGGCCACGCGCATTCTGGAGATCGACCGCGGCCGGCTATTCGACTGGTCGTGCGACTACGACGCCTTCCTGGTGCGCAAGGAAGCCGCCCTGGCCGCCGAGGAAAAGCAAGACGCCCTGTTCGACAAGAAGCTCGCCCAAGAAGAGGCGTGGCTGCGCCAAGGCGTCAAGGCCCGCCGCACGCGCAACGAAGGCCGCGTCCGCGCCCTCAAGCAGATGCGCGACCAGCGCAGCCAGCGCCGCGAGAAAATCGGCACGGCCAAACTCGAAATCCAAACCGCCCAGCGCAGCGGCGCCCTCGTCGCCCACGCCGACGCAATCTCCTTCGCCTACGACCATCGGCCGATCGTCTGCGACTTCACCGCCACCATCATGCGCGGAGACAAGGTCGGCGTCATCGGCCCCAACGGCGCCGGCAAGACCACCCTCCTGCGACTGCTGCTGGGCCAGTTGCCGCCCCATTCGGGCTCAGTACGTCTGGGAACCAATCTGTCGATCGCGTATTTCGACCAACTTCGCCAACAGCTCGACGAAGAGGCGACCGTCCAGGACAACCTCGGCGCCGGCGGCGAGACCCTGTCGATCGACGGCCGCTCCCGGCACGTGCTCGGCTACTTGCAGGATTTTCTGTTCACCCCCGAGCGCGCCCGCACCCTGGTGCGTTTCCTCTCCGGCGGCGAACGAAATCGCCTGCTGCTGGCCAGGCTGTTCTCGAAACCCGCCAACGTCATCGTGCTCGATGAGCCGACCAACGACCTCGACGCCGAAACGCTCGAGCTGCTGGAAGACCGGCTGGTCGAATTCCCGGGAACCGTGCTCGCTGGTGAGCCACGATCGCGAGTTCCTCAACAACGTCGTCACGAGCACGATCGTGTTCGACGCCGGCGAAGTCCGCGAGTACGTCGGCGGCTACGACGACTGGCTTCGCCAGCGCTCACAATCGGACGCGGCCCAGGGCCCTTCCAAACCGACCCCTGCAAAACCCGAGTCGCCGCCCTCATCGCCCCAGCCGCAGCTCGGCAAGCGCCGGCTGGCCTTTCACGAAAAGCGAGAACTAGATTCCCTGCCCGCAAAGATCGACGCACTCTCCGCGGAAATCGGCAAGCTGCACGAGGCGATGGCCCAGCCCGAGTTCTACAAACAACCCTCAACCGAGATCGCCCGCAAGCAAGCGCAGCTAAAAAGTCTCGACGACAAGTTAGCCGCCGCCTACCGCCGCTGGGAAGAATTAGAACCCCACGCGGACTAGGCGTGGAGTCACGACCCCTCCTGCCCCCTCCCCCCGGCGGGGATGGGAGCACCGAGCACGAGCAAGTGCGAGGAGGCGAGCCGTGCGGAGCCTCCGTGAGCACGCGGTAGTCCAACACTGTCACCCGAGCGCAGGTGGCGCCGCTCGCGCCGCGCTGGGGAGGGGGGACGCCCGCCGATGGCTCATCACGCCTCCGCCGCCGCATACTCCGCCGGCAACCCCTTTACGATCTTCACCGTCTCCACGCTCACCCGCACCACCTGTCCCACCAGCCGGACGATGTACTCTTCATCGTCGGGATTATTCGGATCGCTGGTGATGCCGCTCCGCTTGTCGGTCTTCACGCGGTACTGGTCGATCACCCAATCCAGCGCACTGCGATTGCCCAGCCGGTACTCAAACGTCTCCGGCGGGATTCTGCCCAGCGTGAGTGAGTCGTTGACGACAAGCTGCGTCTTGTCTTTGGAGAGCCGCATCTTCTCAACGCGGTAGTCCAACGGCACGCCCTCGGCTTCGATCCACTCCAGCGGCCAGGGTTCGAGCGATTCGTAGTTTAGGTGCAAGTCGGCCAACTTTTTGCCGGCGGCGGCGAAGGCCTTAAAGTCGAGCGCAAGCGAAATCGGCGGTAGCTAACAAGCCGCGTCCGAAGCGCAGGCCCAGAACAATTAGAATGCTACCGATTGTCTGTAGACCAATTGTCTTCACAAGAGACATCATCTTGCCCATGGACGATGAGCGTCTGAGAGCGTTCGGTTCGAAGATAAGGCAGCTGCGCGAAAAATCCGGGCTAAGTCAGGAAGAACTCGCATCGAAAGTCGGCATCCACCGCACATACATCGGTAGCGTTGAGCGAGGTGAGCGAAATCTAGGAATTCTGAACGTGATCAGGATTGCGGACGCGCTCGGTGTCACCCCTTCTGCACTCCTGAAAGGAATTGATCGGGTCTCGTGACCAGCCCATATTCCAACAAGGCGATTTCCGCGTGGCCGAAGATAACTCAGCGCCTTCTCCAGAAGCATCCGCTGAAGCCTGATCTGATTCTCGATGTTGCGGTCGATGCCTGGGATTCTCTCTGGACTACTCGTCTTGGCTCAGGGGCGACGGCAATAAACCTGACGCGACTTGCGGTTCCTGCGACCGTGGTCGGATACTTCTTCGAAATCCTCTTCGCCTACGAAATGGAGAGACGGTTTCCCCAGGTACCTGGCGCGGCTGCCGGCAGGGGGACGAAAAAGACCTCGTCCACATTCCCGATCCCCACTTTTCTGTCGAGATCAAGACTTCTGGCCAGTTTGGCTTCAAAATCTATGGGAACCGAAGTTATGGCCAAAAAGTTGCAAGTCCCTCCAAAGCAAAAAAGGAGAAATCTGAGTCTGTAGCATCATTACAGGGGATTATGCGGCCTTTCGCTGGCGAGCGGCGTGCAGCGTTTGAGTGGTTCGGCCGCGCTGTTCGCGCTCGCTCCTCGCGTTGCATGTCCAAGGCAATCCGCGAGGAGATATTCGGTTTGGTGCGAACGCGGTAGACCGTCTTTTGCATCTTACGGTGACGGCGGTAGCCGCGTTCCACGGCGTTGGAAGTCGAAGGCAGGAGTTTGTCATCCAGGAACGTCAGGGCCTTCTCCAGGTTGGGAGAGAACAGTTTTTGCAAGGTTTTGCCGATCCACTTGAAGCGGCGAACTCGACGCCGGAGCCGCGCCAGTTTGTCCAGCGCGGTTTCGCTGCGGCAGCGACGGTCAAACAGGCGATACACCTGATCCATGATGTCGCGAAGCGTTCGCAACTCGGGCCGACCACGGGTCAGGCGACGGAGCGTTCGCCCCCGAGCCGGAGTCAGGTCGTGCCGGACGAACAGCCAGCGATGCTCAAACAAGTCTCCGACTTTCTGTTCGATCTGTTTGCGGCGCCGTGCCGCTTGGCGCGCCACGGCCGAAGAGGGACGCCCGCGGCCGAGTTGCGGTTTCGTGGCGGCCAGTTCCTTACGGACTTTGGCCAACGCACGCAGCACCGCCTTGGTCAGTTCCTTAATCACGTGAAACTCGCAGCTCTGGTGGCGAACTGGGCCAAAAACCTTGGAGATCGGCTCGGGATACAGCGGAGAACCGTCGGTGGTGATGCCCTGCAGGGTCAGTCCGCGCTCGTCAAGCGCCGTGTGGAAGGTGCGAAAAAAGCGCTCCATGTCGACGTGAGTGGGATCATGGTCCAAGACCTCGTAGGCGATCCGCCGGAAGGTGCGGTTGTCGACGATCGACAGCACGCAGAACGGACCGTCGTACAGCTCGTCCGCCGCGATGTATCCGGAAAACTCAGCCAGCACGGCGTCGAGGTATTCGCCGCTGACGTGCTGTTCTGCCTTTTTTCCCCCCACCCTCAACCCAATTTTGAATGGTGGCAAATGGAACGAACACGCGGTGATCTCTCCAGAGATGCCAACTGGCCGCGCGGTAGGGTAAGCCGTCCTCCGCCACCAATCGCACGGCCAGCGCGATGACACGATGCGTGTAGCGGCTCCTGGGCGAAGCCAGGTCCGACAGGTCCGCGTTGAAGTAGCGGCGACACTTGCAGCAGTAATGTTGGGAGAAGATAAGGTGAATGTCGCGCGGTCGTTCCGAGACCACATCGCCCAGATCATGCAGCGTCCGCTCGACGGTGCGATTCCGATAGCAACTCCGGCCGCACTGCGGGCACGGTCGTCGCAAATAATTGCGACTGCGCTCCATCGATTTGGGCTTGGGCAGGTCTTCAACGCGAGTAATTCCCTCAGTACGATCGGCTGGGTATTCGCCTGGTCCCGACATGACCACCCTCCTTGGTGAGTTTGGGACCGGGAAAATACCGCAAAATGCTTCATGTGTCGCTATCAATCCCCTGCAATGATGCTACAGACTCAGAAATCTGGATATTACATCACTGTCAACTTCTTCAAACAATCGCTGCTTCTGATCCGTTTTGGATGGATTGACGCTGAGGATTGGATACCTCAGAAATCGCCAACCGGCCAAATGGCCGGGCTACCCGATGCTGTTTATCAGAACAAACTAACGCCGATTGCCGGTGAGTACCGGCTCAAAGCACCTGTGCAACTATTACCGGGGATTGGTCCGAAGAGTGCGGAAAAGTTGCGGTTGCTTGGCATTTCGACGATTGGAGAGCTACTCGCGTTCAAGGGCGATTTGCCCAATCCTTTCGAGCTCCTACGAGAAAAACAGCTCCCTTTTTTATAAATAGCATCTATCGCATTTCGAACAGCGTTGAGCGGAGACTCTGCTCCGCACTCTTCAGGCGCTTGGCGGCATAAGCGCAGTAGTTGCGCCGCATCTCAAAGCCAATAACCGATCGCCCGCGGAGTATTCCCGACTCCGCCGTCGAGCCTGATCCGATAAAGGGATCGAGAATGAGGTCGCCAGGGTTTGAGAATCCATCCAACAAACGATTCACTAAGTCGATGGGGAACTGTGCCGGGTGTGGAGTACGCTCTGACGACGCCCGGTCTTGGCCGGATGTAACCTTGGCTATTTGCCAAACGTCCGAAGGGTTTTTACCAATTGTGTTGCAACGCAGCTTGCCTTTTTTTTTCTGATGCGGGTATTTGACATCCGGATCGCGAATCTGATCCAAGTTAAATGTGTATTCATCAGCGTCCTTGACGTACCAAAGAATCTTTTCGTTTCTCGGAGACAAGAACGTTCTTCCCGCTACGCCTGCCCCGTAATTCCATACGATCTCTTGAATCAGGTAAAACGGAGTCTTGTCCCATAAAAGGTAAGGGAGGGGAAGTGCACGCGCCTTTGCCTCGATGGGAATGTAGCCAACGTTAAGGCAAAACGCGCCGCGGGGTTGAGTAAGGCGATGAACTTGATGCATCCATTCGCTGCACCAACTGACATAGCGTTCAATTGGCAGGTTTTCTTCGTATTCCTTGCCAATATTGTACGGTGGGCTGGTGACGGTTAGGTCGATGATTGCCGTCGGCAACTGCCTCATGGCGTCCAAGCAGTCGGTAGCAAAAACTGCGTAGCAGTCGCCTCGGCAATAAGGAGCGCCGAGCCACTTCTCGAAGTCATCAATAGTGGGCCTGCTAGTCGCCATTATGCTACTTATAGTCATCTTTGTGCTTGGTGTCAATCGCTCGCATCGGACTGAATCACGTTTCAACGACCAACATATGTCGTTGGTAAATTTACGCGGTATGCGGTTCAGCGTCCATGACCTTCCCCAGCTCAGCGGCGAAGACGTTGCGCTGGGCGATGTCGTCGCGGCCGAAGACGACGTCGATGAGTCGCTCTGTGACCAGATGCTGGAGTAGCATCTCGTCAATGGCGTCGACGGCGATGCTTGAGTTAAGCAATTTGCGGCACATGTCGAGAAAGGTAAAAGTCGTCGCGGAGCGTGCCGTCGGGACGCACCTGCTTGCCGCGGACCGTCGTCGGCTGCTCCGGCACAAGATGCCACGGGTGCTTCTTGGCCGTCACCTCCAACAGCCGCTGAAACGCCGCCTTCACCGCCAGTTCATGGCTGACCTCATGCCCGCGGTACGCTTCCAGCGCCGCGTAATACTCCTTGATCGGCTGATGCGACGGCTTGAACTGCACAGTGGTCATAGTCGTGGCACGGCCAACATCGCTAAGCGCAAAAACGCCTACCGCACTGCCACGCGATGATAGTCGAGGTCCGCCCAGAAACCAACCTCGTGGAGCCCGGCGCCATCGAGACGGTCAATTATGTCGTGCTGGGTCGTTCACGACCTCGTCCGCGAGGCGGTAGTAGCCCCGACATTTATGTGGGGGTTCAAGGCGCACCGCATGACGCTGCCAGTCCCGTTTACGGGACTTGTTCTCCGATGGCTTGAGCGTGGCGGGCTTAAGCCCCGGCGACAAGAAGCCCCGTCAACGGGACTCACGCAGCGGTCAATTCCGTGCTGCCTGACCCCGGCATAAAATGCCGGGGCTACTACCACGAGCGCGGGAAAGGGTCGCGGCGACCCTGGCAATGACGCCCGGCGCCACGCTATCCATTCACCCCGACCCGCCAACCTGGCTCGCCTTCCCTTTCGAGTCTTTCGTGCGTTTCGTGGTTAAAAATCCCCTCCAGATTCTCCCAAGATTCTTGCTGAAAATGGCCGCGCACTCTGCTAAGCTAGCGACACTGTACAAGTGTTTATATATCCGTCGCGCTGCGCCTCCATCGGCCCCGACTCAACGGAACGCCGTAATTCACACATGTCCTTCATCCCCTCAGCGCTCAGTCAGCGTTTCCAGCGGTTCCTGCCGCCGCTCATTTCTTTCCTTCGTGTCTTCGTGCCTTAGTGGTTAAAACCGGTCCTCCCATGACGGCTCAATCCCGCACGCTCCACGCCCGCCGCCAGGTTTTGGAGTTTTGGACTGCGTTTCCGAACGCATTAGTCGCGTCAAAGCACTCCCCCAAGAAATGTCGGGTTTCCCGCAGTTTCTCGAGTCGCGCCCGCCAGGTTTTGGCATCTGGCCCCTCAAGGCGTCAATTCAATTCGCCCCGTAGGTTAGGCCCCGCCAGACGGCCAGCCGGAACTGCTCGCAGCCACAAAAAAAGCGGCCCGGATCGCAGGGATCCGGAGCCGCCCATTCGTATTGGCCAATGCGATTTAGACGAAACCACGCCGCGACTAGCACGTGCAGCAGCACACCGGCGTGTTGTTGAAGCACACATAGCAGCAGCAACCGCTCTTGCAGCACTTCTCGACGCACTCGCAGCAGGCTTGGATCTGCTGGCAGCAGTCCTTGTCGCCCGACGTGCAGGAAATCGAGCAGCCGTCTTTGGTCTGCTCGCACTTGCACTTGCCGAAGGCGAAGTTGCACTGGCAGACGCAGACGCCGTTCTGGCAGCAGTTGCAACTGCAGCAGCCTTCGCACAGCATGCGGCAGAGGTTTTGAAGGGCGCCCTTGGCGACCTCGTCGTCGCACTTGCAGTGGATCTTGCAGCCGTCCTGCGTCTTCTCGAACTTGACCGTGCACCGCGGCACGACGTGCCAGTTGGCGAACTGCGGCGTGCCCGCGGGGGCCTGGCCGGGTTGCCAGCCAGTTTGTTGACCGTACTGCGGGCCCACCACCGCGGTGGAGCATTCCAACAATGTCGAAGCAGCCATCAGTAAGACTCCTTTCAAGCGGCCGTCCCCGGCGGATGCTAGCGCGGACTGAGTCGTCGAGAAAGGCTAGCGCGATTCGCGCCGAGCGGCGACCAAATGGGGGCGAAACCTCTGGTCGGCCAGTAAGCGTCGCGGTCGAGGCAGAGATTCCTCCCGAGAGAATGGGTCGGCAAGATTCGCACAACCTACGCCCGTTTTTCCCGGCAGGTCAATATCAGCTTGGGCAGCGAAATTGCAGGGGTAGTGCCGATTGTCGGGCCGCCCGGTGCGGACCGGCGCCGGCCGATTGCCCGGGGCCGATGTTAACAACGAGCCTGCCGTTGCCCGCTCGCGCAACGCTAGCGTTGGGGAGCTGCGCATGTTTCCGGAACCTGACTTCGACTCCGTCGACCCCTCAATTTCGACGCCGACGGTTCCCTGCAGCCGAGGCCCACGCCGATTCCGCCGCTGGGCCGCGGCGGGGCGGTCGAGCCTGTCGACCCCAACGCCGCTTTCATGTCTGAGCTGTACGCGGCGGCCTGGACGATGGCCAAGCGGGATCACGAGATCGATCGGCTATTCAACGCCGACTTCTATCAGGCGGGCGACATCTGAACCGCGAGTGCTAGCACTGGGCAGGACGGGGTCGCCGGTCGATCCATCACTTCGTCGGCGGCGGCACGTCTTCGGCGATCGTCGCTGGCATCTCGCCGATTTCGAGCACTGCCGGGATGCCCTCGGGCGGAACGGGGGAGAAGAACACCGCCATCGAGCAGGGGGCGAGCCTGTAAACGCTGCCCTCGATCGGCGTGCCGTCTTCGCCGTCGGCGTCGTCTTCCAGCGCCGTGTCGAAGACGCGCTTCCACGGCTCGCCGGTTTCTACCATCGGCATGGTAAATGGGATCTCTACTGCGTGGTCGGCGTTGAACAAGATCAAGATCGGATCGCCGATGATCGGGTCGCCGTATTCATCGACGTCGATCTTGCCGCCGGCCAGCTGCACGCCGAGGCAGCGAACGTGCGGGGCGTTCCACGACTCCTGCGACATCTCGCGCCCGGAGGGTTCCAGCCAGGCGATCTCGGCCTGCTGGGTCCCGTGCAGGGACTTGCCGTGGAAGAACCGGCGACGGTGAAACGTGGGCTGCTTGTGGTACAGGGCGATGAGCTTGCGGACGAACGCCAGCAGCTTTTGCTGCCAGGGTTCCAGCTCCCACTCGAGCCACGTGAGCTCGTTGTCCTGACAGTAGGCGTTGTTGTTGCCGTTTTGCGTGTGGCCGACTTCGTCGCCGGACCACAGCATGGGAACGCCCTGCGACAGGATGAGCGTGGCGAGAAACGCCCGCTGCTTCTTGCGGCGCAGAGCGACGATTTTGGGATCATTAGTCGGTCCTTCGACGCCGCAGTTCCAACTATCGTTGTCGTTGGCCCCGTCGCGATTGTTCTCGCCGTTGGCTTCGTTGTGCTTCGAGTCGTAGGACACGAGGTCCTGAAGCGTGAAGCCGTCGTGGCAGGTGATGAAGTTGATGCTGGCGTTGGGGCGGCGGCCGCTCCACTCGTACAGGTCGCTGGATCCGCAGATGCGCGTGGCGAACTCGCTGGCCACGCCGCCGTCGCCCTTCCAGAAGCGGCGGACGCAGTCGCGGTACTTGCCGTTCCACTCGGACCACAGCACCGGGAAGTTGCCCACCTGGTAGCCGCCTTCGCCCAGGTCCCACGGCTCGGCGATGAGCTTGACCTGCGACAGCACGGGGTCCTGGTGGATGATGTCGAAGAAAGCGCCCAGCTTGTCGACCTCGTGCAGCTCGCGGGCGAGCGTACTGGCGAGGTCGAAGCGGAACCCGTCGACGTGCATGTTCTGCACCCAGTAGCGAAGGCTGTCGGTAATGAACTGCAGCACGCGGGGGTTGCGCATGTTGAGCGTATTGCCGCAACCCGTGAAGTCCATGTAATAGCGCGGATCCTGGGGCGACAGGTGGTAGTAGCTGGCGTTGTCGATGCCGCGAAAGGAGAGCGTTGGGCCCAGTTGATTGCCCTCGGCCGTATGGTTGTAGACGACGTCGAGGATCACCTCGATGCCCGCGTCGTGCAGGTTGCGGACCATCGTCTTGAATTCGCGAACGCACTCCTCAGGGGCGGGACTGGAGGCGTAGCGCGGGTCTGGGGCGAAGAACCCGAGCGTATTGTAGCCCCAGTAATTGCAGAGCTTACGGTCAAGAAGGGGCTGTTCGTCGAAGTGTACGTGGACCGGCAAGAGCTCGACGGCCGTGACGCCGAGCGAGCGGAAGTATTTGATCGACGACTCGGAACCCAGGCCGGCGTACGTGCCGCGGTCCTGCTCGCGAACTTCCGGATTCATCTGGCTGAAACCCTTAACGTGAACTTCGTAGATCACGGAGTGATGCAGTGGATTTCGCGGCGGGCGGTCGTCGGACCACGTGAACGCTTCGTCGATTACCGCCGCCAGCGGGGCGTCGGCGGCGCTATCGGCCGGGCTGAACGAAAGGTCGGCCTGTTTATCGCCCAGGATATAGCCGGAGACGGAGTCGCTCGGCTTGGGAAGGCGAGCCACGGCCTTGGCATAAGGGTCGAGCAGCAGTTTGTTGGCATTGAACCGATGCCCGCGGCGGGTTCATGAGCGCCGTGGCACCGATATCCGTAAAGCTGTCCTGGTCGCGCCTCGGGGAGGTACACGTGCCAAATCATGTTGGTGTACTCGGGCAGGACGATCCGCACGGATTCGCGCTGATCGTCGATCGAATCGAAGAGGCACAACTCCACCTTGGCCGCATTCTCGCTGTAAAGCGCGAAGTTAACGCCGCGGCCGTCCCATGTGGCGCCGAGGGGATAAGGGCGTCCGGGCCACATGCGCATTGGCGAATTTCCTTACAACGTCGGCCGAGAGCGTTTGATGGCGAGAGCGATTAGTATAGCAAGGCGCGTTCCCGACGCTATTGGCGCGACTCGATCGACGCGAGGGAGATGAGGTGGTGGGCTTAGCGACAGGCGCCCGCCCGGGGTTACGACTCGTCCTCGTGGCGCTGCGGCAGCCCCATCCGCTCGCGATAAGTCAGCAATGTTTCATTGAGCTCCGCGAGGCGGCATGTCAATTGCTCGAGCGGCTCGCCGGACGACGACAGATCCCCAGCCGCCGCAAGCTGTTCCACGTGCAACGCGGCGCTCACCGCATTTTCGGCGCCCAGCGTGGCCGTAAGACCTTTGAGGCTATGTGCAGCCCTTCGCAATCCGCTGGCGTCCTCCGCCGTCAAAGCGCGGCGAGCGGAGTCGAGCAGCCCAGGGGCGTCCTCGAGGTAGATTTGAACAATTTCGTGAAAGAGGTCGCGGTCGTTGCCAAGCCGCTTTAGGGCGCTGGAGATATCCATTACCGAGGACAGTAAAGTGATCCCATTCTCGTCGCCCATATCCGTACGAATCATCGCAAAAGATCCCTGCCGCAAGGCGTCGAAGACATCGGACTGCAACCGTGAAAGGCGTCTCCAGGGGCCCCGCGCGGTCTCTGGAGATGCGCACCGTGCCATAGTTTAGCAAAACCTGTGCCGGGCTAGCAGACCTATGTCTCCTCGCTGGCCCTCACCGGCACAGGTATGGCAGATAGCCGAAGTTTGCTCGATTACTGCCGTTACACGCGTGCGCCGCGCTACCAGCGCGGTCGGCAAGCCGCCAGAGGCAAGCGGAGTCGTATTTCAGAGGAAGGATTAACCGGACGATTTGCGACGCATTTTTTCGGTACGGGGACTGCGCTTACCAGGGTACGAACTTTGCAGAGATTGCAGAGAACTGTCTGTGACCGCCCGCTCCAGCGCGGTCGGCTTGCGACGAACTTTACCGCCCGGAGGACTGCGAGATGAACTGGGATCAAGTCAAAGGGAATTGGAAGCAACTCAAGGGCCGGGTGCATCAACAGTGGGGCAAGTTGACCGACGACGACTTGGACGTGATCGATGGAAAACGCGAGGAGTTGGTGGGCAGGATTCAGGCGCGCTATGGCCGCGCGGGAAGACGTGGAGAAGGAAGTGAAGGCATTTTGCGATCAGTGTCCGTAACGCACTGCGCTCTCCGTACCCCGATGCTTGACGGTCCGCAAAGCGTTCCTCCGAGACTGAAAGGACTAAACGATGAAGCGTCATTCAATTGCACTAGTGACCGCCGCAGCGGCATTGCTCGCGGTGGGTTGCACCCAAAGCACGACAAAAGAGGACGTAGCCGACGCCCGTAAACAGGTGCGCGAGGAACAGCAGGACGCGCGCAATGCGCAAATCGAGGCCAATCAAAATGTGGCCGAGGAGCAGGAGGACGTCGGCGACGCCCGTCACGAGGCTATGAAGCCCGTAATCGACAAAGACGCGGCAGACAAGATCCGCGACGAACAAGCCGACGTGAAGGAAGCGCAGAAGGAAGGCGCCGAGACGGTTCAGGAAGAACAGCAGGACGTGACTGAAGCGCAACGCAAGTTGGAACAGACACAGAGTGAGTATGCCGCCACGCAAGCGCGGGACGCGTTTGCTAAGCAAAAAGACGTCGAGCTTGAGGCCGTCGATAAGCAGCTCGACGAGCTTAAGGCCAAGGCCGATAAGCAAGACGGCGCAGCGCGCGAAGCCACGCAACGACAGATCGATGAATTGCAGAAACTACGCGATGCCGCCAAAGACGCGCTCGACAAACTTAAGAACGAAGAGCTGATGAAGTGGCAACAGCATCAGCAACAAGTTCAACTCGCGTTCAGCCAGCTGGACGCAGAGGCGCGTTGCGCACAATAGGCGATTAGCTGTCGGAAGGGTCTTGGCCGCTCTGTCCCGGGCGGCCAAGGCCCCGGCGGAAATATCTGTTGCTAAGTGACACCGCTATTTCGCCGTCAGCGCCTTGATGAGTTCCACCTCTTTTTCACTGTAGGGACTGCCGTCTTGGCGGAAGATTTCGTGATGCCACGGGTCCGGCTCGCCAATAATCGGCGACTGCCAAGTGGACCAGGGATATTTAGTTTGGGTCTTGCCGTCGACCAGACCCCAGCAATAGGCGGCCACTTTCTCTTGCTTCAGAAGCGGCAAGTTGTCCTCGAACGTGCTGCCATTGCCGCGGGCAAGATACTCGGTGCAAATCAGTGGGCGATTGTACTTGCGAAGCTGGTCGATGCGGGCCTGCAAGTCTGCAGGCTTGCCGTAGTCATGGAACGAGATGACGTCGCTCAATTCGAGAGCGGCGCGGTGGACCTGGTTGAGCTTGTCGAGTTCGTCCCAGGCTGGTCCGCGCCATACGCCCACGGTGAGCGGCTGCTCGGGGCCGACCGCTCGCGCCCACTGGAATGAGAGCTTCACTAGCCGCACGGCCGCCTCCTCCTTGTTACGCAGTTCGAGCGGGCCATAGCTGTTGCTGTTTTCGTTGTCAGGTTCGTTGAACAGATCCCAGGCGAGAATGCGATGATCCTTGCCATACCGTTTCAAGACCTCAGTGACATACGGTTTCAGCGCGTCTTGCCGCGCGGGGTCTCGCAGGATTACGCGGCCGGGACTCTGCACCCAACCGCTGTTGTGAACGCCCGTGCGCGGCCGGCGCTGAAGGCCCCCTTGAGGATCGGGGTCCCACACGCCGTCGAAGAACACGACCAGGGGGCGAATACGGTGCTTAGCGGCAATTTCGAGAAAAACGTCGATGCGCTTGTAAAAGCCATCGCGGTCTTCGCTCCAAGGGATGTCGTGCAGGAAAACTCGCACCGTGTTGAAGCCAATCGACTGCGCCCACCCCAGCTCACGATCGATGGCGTCGGCGTCAAACGTATCAGCCTGCCACATTTCGAGTTGATTGATCGCCGTGCTGGGCGTGAAGTTACAGCCGACGAGCCAGGGCTGTACATCGTACCATTGCCGGGCTTGCTCGGGCGTCCAACGCTCAGTGGCGCACGCGGGCAAGTTGACAGTTGTGACCGCAGCGAAGATCAAGGAAGCGACCAGCCTCCTAGCTCTGGCAGATAGCTGTAATAATGGACGGTTGGACATGCGGACAGCACTCCGAGCCGTGGTGCAGGGTGGGTCGAGATACGACAGAAAGCAGCCTTGGGCGGCAATTGTAAGGCGACGGGCCACAGATTGCCATGCTATGAAATACCGATCGGGCGTCGTTACAATGTGCGGTGCATCGGCGCGGAGCCGGCGACGCGTGAGAGGCACTTTTCTTTTATCGCGGGGCGTACATGATGAGCCAGTCCAGCAGGATTCCAACTCGATTCTTGACGATCGCGCTGCTGGTCGCCGGCGCGGCGCCCGCCATGTTGCGCGCGGCTGAGCAGAAGACGCTGGCGATCGGCGCCGCGGCGCCCGATTTCACGCTCGAGGGCGTCGATGGAAAGCGGCACGCGCTGGCCGACTATGACGACGCCAGAATTCTCGTCGTGATCTTCACCTGCAACCACTGTCCGACGGCGCAGGCGTATGAGGAGCGAATCGAGAAGTTAACGGCCGATTTCAAGGACCGCGGCGTGGCGGTGGTGGCGGTCTCGCCGAACGATCCACAGGCGGTGCGGCTCGACGAGCTGGGTTACACCGATCTCAGCGATTCGCTGTCGGAAATGAAGGAACGGGCGCGCGATCACAAGTTCGAGTTCCCGTACCTTTACGACGGCGACGCCCAGCAGATGGCAAAGGCATACGGGCCCGTCGCGACGCCGCACGTGTTCATCTTCGATCGGGAGCGGAAGCTACAATTCTGCGGACGGATTGACGACCACGAGAATCCGGCGAAAGTGAAAACGAGCGACGCGCGCAACGCCTTGGAGGCGCTATTAGCCGGACGTCCCGTGCCCGTAGCGACCACGCGCACGATCGGATGCTCGATCAAGTGGGCCGACAAGCGCGCGTCGGCCCGCGAATCGCTCGATGCCTGGAACAAGGAGTCGGCCAACCTCGCGACGATCGATGCGGCCGGCGTGCGCGATCTCGTGGCTAACCACAGCGACAAACTGAGACTCATCAATGTCTGGTCGACCCGATGCGGCCCGTGCGTCACGGAGTTTCCGGAGCTGATCACCATGCACAGAATGTATCGCCAGCGGGACTTCGAGCTGGTGACCATTACTGCCGACGCACCGGAGAATCGAGAGGCGGCCCTGAAGTTTCTCAACCAACAGCATGCTTCGACAGCGAACTATATCTTCAACGAGGACGACCCGTACCAACTGGCCGACGCGTTAAGCGTCGAGTGGAAAGGAGCCCTGCCCTACACGATGCTGGTGAAGCCGGGCGGCAAAGTGATTTACGCGAAGATGGGGCCAATCGAGCCGTTGGAAGTCCGACGGGCGATTGTTGAGGCGTTGTCGCGGTACTACTTCAAGATGGCGCCTGCCGGCGAAGAGGCGGCCAAGATTTCGCCGGCGGAAAAGTGACGCCATCAGCGTGCTACAGGATTCTTGATGAGCTCTTCGAGCAACCGCCTGGCGCCAGGGTGCTCAGGGCGCAGACGTAAGCAGATTTTGGCTTCGTGCTCCGCGTCCTTTACCTTTCCTTGCGCGGCCAGGGCCCCCGCCAAGGCGAAGTGCCATTCGACTTGTTTGTAATCCTTGGCCAGCGCTCGACGATAGAGGCCGACGGCAGCCGACGACTCGCCGCGCTGCAATTCGAGAGAGGCCAGCGTCGCCAACTCCGTTGCTGCCGCATCGGCGGTTGCGGCTCGAAGGCGGAGCGCGGCATTGGCGTCGCTACGCAACTCCTGGGCAAGGTCGGCGTACTCTGGATTGTCGGCGCAAAGGTCGGCCAATTGCGCCAGGCGCGAGAAATCCGAGCCCGCCAGCTTCCTGGCTAGGTCGGGGCGCTTCATGTCGAAAAGCAAGCAAGAGACGGCGTCACGGAAAAAGAGGGGCTCCAGTGTCACCGCGCCGCCAGCAAGACCGCTGCATCGTTCTGGCGTCCCTCGCGTGCGGCGATTTCGCCTGCGATCAGGCAGGTGGGCGGATCATACGGCGACAGGCGAACGCCGTGCTCAATCAGTTTTCCGCCGCGCCTGTCGCCGATGACCAACAGCCGGAGCTGCCCTTCCAGAGCGTATGGCGGCCCGTACGTCGGGCAGAGCCTGCGCACGTCGGCCAGCTCATCGGCGATCCGGGCGACGATGGGCATGGCCTCGGGCTCCAGGTCGTTCTGGCCGGAGCGTGGGTCCATGCCGCGGCTCATCGCTTGCCAGCGCCGCGCGTTAAGCCAATAGCCGTAAGTCACATTGCCTGGATCAATTTGGCTGGCTTGTTGGGAGGCGGCGATGAGGTCCACATAATCTTCGTCCGGCGCCTTGCCTGCGGCGCGGCCGATACGATCCTCGATCTGGAACGCCATGGCCCACCATTGATCGCCGAGAAATGTACTGTAGGCAGTCTTCAATTCCCAAGCGGCCACGCAGGCCGCCGCCACCAGCGCCGCAACCGCTGCGCCTCGGCTGAGCATCAAATGGCGGCCAGTTAGCGGGCGCTGCACACTTGGGGTCTTCGACTCGCGCTCAATGCGCGCCACCTGCACGACCAAGCCGCAGGTGACGGCCGACAAACCAAACACAGCAGGAACGTGCTGGCCAAAGTCGGTGCCGCTGTGGATGGCAACGGCTAGCAAACCGAACGCCAGGCCAAATGCCGCTGCGGAGAGGGAGGTGCGCCCCCGACGGCATAGCTTGTACAGGATTCGGACTATGACGAATGCAAACGTGGCGACCAATAGCGCCCCGACGACGCCAGTCTCCTCAAGCAATTGGGCATAATCATTGTCGGCGTGCTCGGCGAGAACCCGCGAGACGGATGTGTCGAACATGGGAAAAACGAACTCATGGGCCCCCAGACCGACGCCGAATACGGGAAATGCGCTCCAGGCGCGGAGCGTCGCGAGCGTCATTTCCCAGCGACCCGCCAGGGCGTTGGACGATTGCAGCGTTGCCATCCGTTCGTAAACGGCGTCGAAGGCAAACAGCAGCAACATGGCGGCGGCGCCAAGAGGCGCCAGCGCCACGATCCACCCGCGCCAGCCGAGTGTACCTCGCGCAAAAGACGCTGTGCCGACGATGGCCGCGGCGACCAGTAGCGAAATCGCGCCATTGCGGCTGAGCGACGTGAAAATCGAGAGCGCGCAAACTATCAAGGCCAAGAGGAGTCCGCCATGTTTTTGGATGGCCTCGCCGCCGAAATGCCGAGACGTAAGGCGGCGACCTTGGCCTTTGCGTCGATCTTCTTGCAGGCGGACCAACAGTAGCGCCAGTCCAGCGCCGATCGACAGGTTCATGAATTGGCAAAAGTTGCTGTAATTGATGAAGCTGCCTGAGTTCGGGCGATTGGGCCCAATATCGACAGACCAGTAGATATCCGACGCGCGAGTGAATATCTGCAGTAGTGCCAACGCTGCTTCAGCGCAGCCAATGCCGAAAATTATCCACAGAAGCCGCTTGACCTGCCGCGTGGTGCGAGCCGTGGCGGCGACGGTCACAAAAATGGCGGCGGCCGCCAGCGCCATCCGCAAGCCATGCACGGTAGCGAGCGGATACAAACTTATGGTCGTGGAGGCCGTGGTCTGGTCGGCCGAGCCAAGCAGGTCGCTGCGTACGGCGAGCGTGGCGGGCGACAGCAGGCCGACGAGCCCACGCGGCAGGGGCAGCAGTTGAATCGCAATAAGCAGCAAAAACAGACCGAGCGGCACGTAAGCCCAGCTCCACGGCGGGCGAAATGTGCGATCGACCACGGCGCGTAGCGTCAGGCAAAGAACCAACGAGGCGGCGACGGCCACGACTACCAGTTCGCTCCAGGGTTCGACGGCCCCGAACGCTAGCGGCATGAAAAAGAGCAGCGCCGCCAGCAGCCCTTCGATTGCCATGTCCCACGGATTTCGCGGTGCGACGAGCGACTCAGGAGGCAACACGTGGGATGAGATCATCGCAACTGCGAGGAAATTAAGTAGTCGATCGGAAGAATGGCGCACCTTGAAGCGTCGACGCGCGTTGTCGGATCCCGAGATTTGCCGCCACGCTTTTTCGGCGGACTTCAGCGCCCACCGTCCGATTGGTTTGTCGTTTTGAACGGTAATAGGGATTCGCCTTCGAGCACTCGAAGCGGATTGTCGAGGCACAGGGTCCGCGCGGCCGTCGGGCTCAATTTGTCGGTAATTAGGTCCAACGCCGCCGTGAGTCGTGGGGGGCGTCGCAATGCGTCATGGGCGTCGGTCGCCACTACGCTCGCCAACTCGGCGTCGAGCAGCCGCCAAGCTTCCTGTTTGGCCAGCGAGCCGAAGTCGCCGAGCAGACTGCCGGCCGTGATTTGCAGCACGGCGCCTGCCTCGACCCAACTTTCGATGCGGTCGAAGGCGTGAGCCAGGTAACGGTGCCGCTCGGGATGAGTCATGATAACCTGCACGCCCCGCGCCGCGAGAGCTTGGATGGCAGGCAGAGGGTCGACGAACACATCGTGCGGAAGCTCCAGGAGCAAGTGGCGACCGGCGTCGGCGCATGTGAGGACTTGGTCGGTCTCCAGCAGCCGCCCGATGCGTTCATCGACGCGGACGTCGCCGCCAGGCAATACCTCCAGCGGGACCCCGGCCGTCGCCAGCCGCGCGTTTAGTTCTGCGACGGCGGTGCGGACGGCCGCGGCCGTGTTCACCCGGTCGTACCCGCCGAGCTGATGCGGCGTGGCCACGACCGTCGTGATGCCGTCGGCGACCAGCGCTTCGCAAAGGCGCAGCGCGTCAATGAGAGTCGCCGGACCGTCGTCGAGGCCGGGCAGACAGTGGCAGTGAACGTCGACCGAGCGCGACGCCCCAGCGGCTGAGTCGGGCTTGTTGCGACGGCGACCAGGTGAGCGAGGGGTCCATGCGGACGATATCCCACGGCGGCATGTTGCCCCAGGTTGGAGGTCGGCCCCGCCGCAGCTTCGCGGCGCCGCCCAGTGGACCGGCGCGGCTAGGCTTGCTCGACGCCGGCAGACGCTTGTGGCGACGGCAGAGCACGACTTTTCTTGCGAGGCGCCGCGTCGGCGACCTGATCGGCGTCTTCGTGTCCGTAACCGCCATAGCCGCCGTACTCACTTTGGCCGTAGCCGTAGCCATACGAGCCCTGCTTGCGCATCGGCACGCCATTCACCACAACTCCCAGCCGTTTGGCGCGGACGCGCCACAACTCATTTCGGGCCGCCTGGCTGTATCGCCGGCTGGACCGCTCGGCCCGGAGCACGAGCAGGGTCGAGTCGCTGATCGCTGCGATGACGCGCGCGTCGGCCACTGGCATAACCGGGGGCGAATCGATGACGATCTTGTCGTAACGGCCCTTGAGCTCCTCGAGCAAGTCGGCGAAATAGCCGTTATTCAGCAGTTCGACCGGGTTAGAAGGCAGGGGGCCGCACAGCAGCAAGTCGAGCGAGTCGACGCCGCTGCGGATGATAGCTTCGTCGACTGGGCGGCGGTTGGAGAGGACCGAGGCCAGGCCCTGCTCGGCGGGAATGTCAAAAATCTCGTGCTGAGTTGGCTTGCGCAGGTCGGCGTCGATCAGGAGCACCTTTTGGTCCGCCTGGGCCATGGCGATCGCCAGGTTGCTGGCCACGGTGCTCTTGCCATCTCCGGGTGAGGGCGAGGTGATGGCGATGGTCTTCGCATCGTGACCGGCCAGTCCAAAGTGCAACGCCGTGCGGAGGGTGCGGACGGCCTCCGCGATCGACGACCTCGGTGCGTGGGCCACCATGCGACCAATGTTTTCCGGCTCGCGCGCGCCACCCAAATGAGGAAGCACGCCTAACACCGGCAACTGGAGGATTTCGGCAACCTCATCGACATTGCGGAGGCGGTGATCAAGCAGGTCGCGGAGCCACGCCAGGCCGAGCCCGCACAGTCCGCCCAGAACTATGCCGGCGGCGAGAAACTTGGGGCGGCTGGGGTAGCTCGGGGTCGACGATGCGCCGGCCGTTTCGAGAATGCTAACGTTCATGGCGCCGACTTCTTCGGTCAGATTAACTTCCTTGATGCGTTCATCGAGGATGTCGCACATTTTTTCGGTGCGGGCGACGGCCTCTTCGAGCGAGGACAACTTGACCAATTGGGAACTGACTTCTGTCGCCGCTTCGAACTGGCGGTCATACTCGCCTTGCAGTTCGGCGCGCTTTTGGTCCAGCAGCTCAAAGTTCTGCTTGAGCGATTCGACGTAGGAATCAACCAGGGCCTTTTGCTTCTTTTCGAGTCGCTTGCGGACGTCGGCAAGCGATTCATTGAGCATTTTCACCCGCGGATGACCCTCGCCCCAACGTACGAGTTCCGAGGCGCGCACTTGCTCGATGTCCTGGACCTGACGTTGCAGGTCAGCGTCGGCGGTGGAATGCGTCTCGCTCGCCGCCAGCTCGAGCAGGTAAGGCCGTTGGCTGGGCGTCTCATACATCTTCTTGACGCGATTAAACAGGGCCTTGGCCTGCAATAGCTCGATCTCGGTGTTATTAAGTTCGCCAGACAGTTTGCCGAATCGCTGCGTCACCACGTTTCCACGGTCAAACTGCACAGCTAGTTCCGTGTGCTGAGTGCGAAACTCATCAAGCGCCTTGCGGCGGGATTCCAGCTCGGCGTCACGGCGCTGCTTTTCATTGCGGAGGATCGTGAGCACCTCGACGGCACTATTGCGGCGCTGCTCCGCATACTTGGTGACATAAGCGTCGACCACTGAGTTGACGATCTGAGCTGCGTCTTGAGCATTGGGCAGCTCAGCCCAGATATTGATGATTTCGTCATTGGCGCCGACGGAGACTTTCACGCAATTCTTGAGAAAGGCCACGCGATTGTCGACGTCGCGAAAGCTCTCCAGCCCAGCGTTTTCCTCGGCGTCGCCAGCGGCCGCCAGCACGGAGGACGAACGGATTAACTCCGCCTGGGTATAGAGGTAGCTGTTACTTTGAACTGCTTGGGCCTCGCCGTCGAGGATCCGCGGTAGATTACGCTCCACAAAAATACGCGACATGCTCGTGTAACACGGCGCCACCCGTTGCAGTATCATCCAACCGGCGCCGCCGCCGACCAGCATCATCAACATCAGCAGCCACCGGCTGCGCCAAGCCAGCGCCGGCAGGCTGGTCTCGCGGCGACGCTCGGGGGCGTCGTGCGCCCGGATGTCCGGCTGTGCTTCGGCGAGCGGGAATGGCGTTACCTCGACAAGCGATGACATAGGTGGGACGTCTTCCGCGTTAGAAACAAAGTGGCTGGCGCCGGGTCGAGGGGTGACGGGACGGGCAACGCCATGCCGGCGAACCCGCCGGTTTGGCGACGCGTCGGCCGGCTCTTCGCAGTCTATCCAAGACGGACGACCTGAACAAACGGCTGGCGCCCGCGGCAGCCCTGAATTGTCGTAAAATGGTAGCGGTTATAACGGCCAGCCAGGGTTTTTTGCTAGGAATGGGGTGACCCGTCGCTGGATGAATCGTCGATCGCCGCATTAAGATAAAGGAACTGTCTACCTTCCTGGACAGGCTTCGTGGACCACCGCTCCCTAATGTGGCAAAGTCGCCATACGCCGCCGTGGGCCGCCTTTTCGTTCCGCGACAGCTCCGCCCTCTCCCGTGGGGCGCCGGAGCCCAGCCGAGCCAAAGAGCCTGCCCGAAGTAAATATCCCGAAACGCTGATTTAATCGGGGCGGTGCACCGATGGGGACGGAGTCTGCGCCGATTCCTCTGGGACGGGGGACAACAGCGTAGAATTGTGCTGCAAACCAACGGTCACGGCGCCGATTGCGTCACGCACACCTCGGCTTTGAAGGACAATGCTCCAACTCGAAAAGAATCCACCGGTGGCGTACTCGGCGGTCACGGGCGACGGCTCGTTGGGGCCGAGGGACTGGGAGAATCCTTGGCTGGCCGCGTACGCGAAACCCCGGCAGGAGAAGGCATTGGCCTGGGACCTGTTTCGTCGGGACGTGTCCTACTTTCTGCCGATGGTGCTGCGGCAGACATCTTCGGGCGGACGCCGACGGCGCAACCTCTATCCATTGTTCCCGTCCTATATATTCGTGTCCGACAGCGACGAGGCGCGGTTGGCGGCGCTCAAGACCAATCGGGTGGTACGGCTCGTGCAGGTGAATGTCGCCGAGCAACCGACCTTCCGCCGCGAGATTGCGGCGCTGGAAATCGCGCTCCGCAGTTGCCCCGAGTCGCTCGAGTTGTACCCGCGGTTGGCGCTGGGGGCCCGCGTGGTGGTAAAGGCCGGTCCACTGAAAGGGGTGGAAGGCATCGTGTTACAGTTTGGCCAGAAGAGAAAACTGTGGCTTGGAGTGACGACCTTGGGCGTCGGCGCCACGGTGGAAATTCACCCCGACTTGGTCGAGCCGCGTTGAGCGCCGCGAAGGCGGCATGGCGGTCGAACGGAGACGCGGAATGACCGCCACGGCGCGTCGACCCCGCGTGCTCTTTGTCAACCGGTCCTACTGGCCCGACGTGGAAGCCACCGGTCAGTATCTGACCGAGCTGTGCGAGGATCTGGCGGGCGAGTTCGACGTGCATGTCGTATGTGGCCGACCCCAAAGAATGCTCGAAGCCGATGCGTCGGCCGGGTACGGATTGACGGTTCATCGCGGCGTTACGATCCATCGCTTGCGGCACACACAGTTTGACAAGGCGTCGTTCTGGGGCCGGCTGGCGAACATGGCGACCTTTCAGACGGCGGCGCTGTTGCGCACGTTGCGCATCCCGCGGCCAGATGTGACGGTCGTCGAAACCGACCCCCCCCTGCTCTGCCTGCTCGGTTGGCTGCTCGCGCGGATTCGCGGCACGAAGCTAGTTTGTTACCTGCAAGATATTTACCCCGATGTGGCGGTGGCGCTGGGCAAGCTGCGGCCGGGGTTGATCTCCCGAACGCTGAGGCGATGGTTTTTCGGGGTGTATCGGCGGGCCGACGCAGTTGTGGCGCTGAGCCGCGACATGCGGGTGCTGGTGCTGGCCAGCGGCGTGCCAGCCGAGAAAGTGCACGTCGTGCCCAACTGGGTGGATACCGATGAAATCTATCCGGTGAAGCTCAATAACGCCTTCCGCCGCGAGCAGGGGCTCGACGGCAAGTTCGTCGTCATGTACTCGGGGAACATGGGCCTGAGCCAGCGGCTGGAGCAGGCGCTTAACGCCGCGGAGCAGCTTCGCGGCCGCGATAATATTATGCTAGCGCTGGTCGGCGACGGCGCCGAGCGGCGGCGCCTCGAACGCCTTGCGGCGGGCAAGCAACTCGCCAACGTGCGATTCTATGACTACCAGCCGAAGTCGAACCTCGCCGACAGCCTGAGCGCCGCCGACGTGCACCTGATAATCCTGCGGCCCGAAATCAAGCAACTCTTGATGCCGAGCAAACTGTACGGTGTGCTGGCCTCGGGCACGCCGGCGATCGTGCTGGCGGACGGCGATTGCGAACTAGCCGAGGTGGTGGCCGACAACGACGCTGGCGTCGTCGTCCCCTCGCTGGCGATAACGGACCTAGCCGACGCAATCTGCGCCTATGCCGACTCGCCGGAGCGGGTCTGCGCGCAAGGGCGCCATGCCCGCGAATTTGCTGAGGCGCACTGCCGCCGCGACTTCAGCGTCGGCCGCCTTCGTGAGTTGCTGCGCGACCTATCCGGCGCCCCTCGTCCGGCCGACGACGACCCGCCCCTTTTAACCACTGCATTGCTCGGCAATAAAGCATGAGGCTCCTGGTCACCGGCGGCGCTGGGTTCATCGGCTCAAACTTCATCCGGCACGTCATCGAGCGGCCTGAGATCGAGCGGTTGGTTAATCTCGACTGCCTAACCTACGCCGGCCATTTGATCAACCTCGAAGGCGTCGACCGCCAAGCGAAGTACGTTTTCGCCAAGATCGACCTCCGCGACAAAGCCGCGGTGGTCGAGACCGTACTCTCGCACGACATCACCCACGTGGTCCACTTGGCGGCCGAGTCGCACGTTGATCGGTCGATCGAGGGACCGGGCGATTTTATCCACACTAACGTCATCGGCTCCTATCACTTAGTGGAAGCTTGCCGTGGTTACTGGCTAGCGCCGGGCGCCGCTCCAGGGCCGCGCCGATTCCTCCACGCATCGACCGACGAAGTATTTGGCTCAGCCGGACCCGAGGGCTCTTTCTGCGAATCGACCCCGTACGCGCCTAAGTCGCCCTACTCCGCATCGAAGGCGGCCAGCGACATGCTGGTCCGCGCCTGGGGCCATACCTACAACCTGCCCTTCGTTGTCACCAACTGTTCTAACAACTACGGGCCGTACCAGTTTCCCGAGAAGCTGATCCCGGTCGTGATCCAGAGTATCGTCGAACGCCGTCCGATTCCGGTGTACGGGGACGGGATGCATGTGCGAGACTGGCTGTACGTTGGCGACCACTGCGAGGCGTTGTGGCAGGTGCTCACCCGCGGTCGCGACGGTCAAACATATTGCATCGGCGGCGGCAACGAGCGGCCCAACTTGCGGATCGTCGAGTTGATTTGCGATCTGATCGACGAGCTGCGGCCCCAGTTGGGAGGGCAGTCGCGGCGATTGATTCAGTTCGTGGCCGATCGGGCGGGGCACGACCGGCGCTACGCGATTAACGGCGCGAAGATCAAACGGGAGCTGGGATGGGCGCCGGTGCAGGTGTTCGAGGACGGCATGCGCAGTACCGTGCGGTGGTATCTGGACCATGAGGATTGGGTTGGCGCCGTTGCTTGCCGATGATCGACGATCCGTTGGCGCCGACGCGGCGGGTTTTTGCTGCCAACCGCGAACTTCGAAGCCTTTGAGAGTGAGACCAATTTGTTGCAGATCACTGCGCCAGACGCGCTTGTGTCGTGCCAGCGACGCCCTGACGGCTGTGCGGAGGCGTTGGAGCGTCAATTGACGGCGGCGCGGACGCTGGAGCGCTTCGAGCAGACGCCGGACTTCGTCGGCCAACGCGGTCGAGGCGCCCAAGTACAGAGCGCACTGGCGGGAGTTGTCGCGATAACGGAGTGCAAAGTACGGGCCCCGGCGCAGCGCCGCCAGCGCTTCGCCAGGTGGCGACGACCGCGCCCTGACGGCCAAAGAGGGCTGGGCAATCGGCGATTAGGCGACGCACGGCCGCAAGCTTTTGGTCAACAAGAGTCGTGGTTTCCATCATTAGTCAGCGATTGCACCTGGTGGCCAGGGAAGAGTTCAACGCCGAGGTCCGCGGCGGCTGGTGGACCAGCGGGCGCCACTTTCCCTTGAATTCCTGGAGCCGTATGAGCAATTCGCTGGCCTTGAGTTTGGCATGGACTAGCCGCAGATGACGGGAAATAAGGTCTCCCCGGCGTTCGCCGAAGACAGCCAACGGTCGCGGGTAACGTCGTGCTGCGGTTGGGCTAGCTCCAGGTGGTCGATGATTTCCATCCACATCAGGTGAACGACCGTGAGGCCGGTCGACCGATGCAGTCCCGGTTAAGCGTCGAGCACGAGCGCGCGGTAGATGGGATTGATGATGCCGGCCAGAGCCGCTTGAAGCTCGCCGGGCAGCTGAGCCAGTTCGACGCCGGCAGGGATCCAATAGGGGACAGCAGGGGCGCGAAGATCAAGGGTGGGCGGCGCGGTGGTCGATGCGGCGAGTGCGGGCGGCGCGGCGTGGGTAATGTCAGGCTGCGGCGGGTCGCCACGGTCGCAATAGCCGGCGGACCAACGCTTCGGTGCGGAAGAGTTGGACATGAGCGGGTTCTCCAAGGAAGTGGCAACCGATCCGGTCGGCGCCGCCAGGCGGGTCGTGACCCCGACCGCTGCCATGGACGGCATCGGCATCGGGATGGCGGGGAGTAATTTATCCGTCGACGTGACTACGGCCTGCTGGGCTCGTCGGTTCGTGCCGCAGCGAGCGATGGGAGGTCCCATCGGCAAGTTCGGCGGTGCCAGACGGCCGATCGCGGTTTTTGTCGCGGTTTATCGCGGTCTTCTTCGCCGGATAAATCGGCGGCGGGAAACCTGGTGAATGCAAGGATCAATTGCGACATTTCAAACCAACGGGGAAAATCGACGTGTTTAGCCAGTGCTATCGCTTGACTTCGAGAATCGCAGTCTCAATCTCTTGCGGCGTGGCAAAATCCTCGAGAAATACAACACGTCGGCTGTCGCATTTAAAGTTTGCATTCACCAGCCAAAAATGGACACCCCTGAGTTCAAGACGCGGGCGGAAGTAATCTGAGATGAGTACGGTCGACACAAGCGCTGAGCTGGACGACGCCAGATGGATGGCGGCGCGGATGCGTTCGGCCAACGCCGGGGCGGGTGTCAACACGGCGATGGCATATGTCGGCCAGGCGCTATCGCTCGTAACAGTACCGATTTATCTGAGGTACCTGGGACAACAGCAATATGGGCTCATGCTGCTGCTGGTGACGCTACAGACGTATTTGAGTCAGACTAACCTCGGTCTGAACTGGGCAGCGATGAACATGATCGGCGCCGCACGGGCAACGGGAGATAGGCGCGAGCTTGTAATCGTTGTGCAGAACGCAGTGATGCTGGCCGTGGCGACCGCGGTCTTTGCGCTAGCGGCAAGTGTGGGGATCGCGGCGGCGGCGCGGTATGGGCTGGCAACGGCGCTACGGCTGGACGAGGGGATCGATCCGTGGGCGATTGTCGCGGTAGGGGGACTGGCGGCACTGTCACTGGCGGGTGGGCCCGTCTATTTGACGTTCGTGGGAATGGGCCAATCAAGCACCGCCGCGTTCTACCAGGGACTCGGGCGAGTACTCGCAATCCCGGCCATGGCGACGGTCGCCTGGCGAGGCGGCGGCATTGCAAATATGTTAGGCGTGAATGCGGCCATCTTGACCGTGCTATTGATACTCGCTTCGGCGCATATGCTGCGAAAGTTTCCGAACCTAGTGGGTGACGGTCTGCACATGAGTGGCGCCCAGTGCCGTCGGCAATTTGTGATGGGCATTAAGAACATGAGCGCGGAACTGGGATACCTGTTGCACGCGACCGCGCCGACCTTGGCCCTGGGCACAACGTGCGGGGCTGCGGCTGTGCCGCTGTACGCCGTGCCGAAGTCGCTGATGGACTCGGCACTGACGTTTGGTCGGTCTCAGAATTCGATATTGCAGCCCGCGTATGCGGAGGCGGCGCGGCATGGGCGCACTGGGGCGATCGCACGGATGCTGTCGCGCTCGCTCACCCGAAACCTGACTTTATTGGGCGTGTTGTGCGCGGGGTTCATCGTGTTGTGTGGACCGTTCGTAGAGCTGTGGACAGGCGGTCGGTTGGAGGTATCACGACCGGCGGCAGTAGCCGTCGCGCTAGCATCGCCCGCCATCTTCCTTGTGCAACTGTTTCAGCTATTTCTGGTGGGAACCAATCGTCAGCTGACAGCGGCGCGAACGTTGATGGTTAGTGGCGCTGCGTCGCTACTGCTGGCCGTGCTCGCCGGTTCGCTCACCGGCTTCTATGGCGCCATTTACGCCGCCGCGGCGGCCGCGCTGATCACGACACTGTTAATGGGCATTCAGACGCTCGGACCACTTGCCGTGAGTAATCCGTTGCGTCGCGGAACGATTAAGTGCGCCGTCATTGGGACGGTCTTTGCCCTAACTCTATCGATGGGGCTGGCGACTTACGGAATCCTTCAGGATCTTCTTCCCCAAACACTGGCCATGGTTATAACTGCAGTGGGTATGGTCCTGCTCTATATCAGCATATTCGCATTATTGACGCGCGTCGGCGCCAGCATGCCAAGGCTACGAATAAAAGACTCTGTGAAATCAGGGCGCTGATATGTTGAGGACGATGCTTGCACGAAGCGGCTTATATTATTTGAACCATAGCCCCATCGAGCGCGGCAAGGTGCGTATTGGAAAAGCACTGCATCGGTTGACTCGCGGCGTTCCTCTGAAATCGCCCCTGGGGCCAGTCATGTCGGCGAGGTTGGGTGATACGACTTTCTGGTTGTATATGGATCGCTACCAAGCGTTCATCGCCGACGTGGTCAACGGCCTTGAAGAGGGCGACGTATTCATCGACATCGGCGCCAATGCGGGAATGTTTTCGCTCGTTGCCGCACAACGCGTCGGAACGTCGGGTCGAGTTTTCGCCTTTGAGCCAAGCCACCGCGAGTTTCACGAACTAGTTCAGAACTTGCAACTCAATAACGCGAACAACGTTATACCTTTCCGTCTGGCTCTGGACGACTCCAACGCATGTTCGGAGCTGTATATCGCTGATGAACTGCAATCCGGCTATAACTGTCGCAGGCCGCGCAAAGGTGGGTCATAGCGCCACTGAGCCAATCCTTGCGGTTCGCTTCGACTCACTGGGATTGGCGGCGGTTATCGATCCTCAAAGTCGCGTGTTTGTCAAAATAGACACAGAAGGTTGCGAGTTGCGCGTGTTGCGGGGCATGCAAAATTTTCTCGGCACACACAATGTCGAGCGGGTGGTGGCCGAAGTGAACGACGTCCTCCTGGACCGGCTCGGCGGGTCACGCGCGGAGTTATATCGCTTGATGAAGCAGGAAGGCTTTATGGATCCAGTGGCGGCGACGCTCGATGATTTCGATGAGGTATTTATACGAAAGCGTCCATGAGCTACGTTCCTTGCACCTTCACGACCGACAACTGTCCTTGGCGATTGACGACTTGGCCTCAGACCAAAACATCTTTCGACTCCTTTTGTGCGTTCGCGCGGGCGGAATTTGTTTCACAACTTACTTACCAACGGCCGCTATGGAGTTCGTGTCGCCCGATATCGCCGACGCGGAGCTATGTGCGTCGAGCCTGACCCTAGGAATTTGCCGCTGCTCAAACAGACGCTGGCATGCAACGGAATCGCGGCACGGCCCCTACCAGCGGCGGTGGCTTCGGCGTCCGGAATGCTTACGCTGCGGATGGGCGACAACCCAACGTGCAGCTGCGCTTGAGTCGTCGCCGATGCACTCCCTGTCCCGCGGGGTCGACGTGCAGGTGATGACAGTACCGCAGTTGCTGGCCGAGGAGGGATGGGATCGCGTGGACCTGCTGAAGATCGACATCGAGGGAACCGAGCAAGAACTCCTGGGACGTGACAACACGTGGCTACAAGACATCGGCGCGATCATGCTTGAGATTCATCCGAATACATCGGCAGATGTAATTAGCGCATTTTTACGGCCGTTTGGGTTTCATCTTTCGCGATTCGGACACGGGGCGGAACCCGTGTATCTGGCCGCGCGACCGTGAGCGCCATGCGGATACTAGTAATCGCTGATCCTCAGGTGCCCGTGCCGCCCATACACTACGGCGGGACCGAACGCATCACCCACCTGTTGTGCGAAGGGTTGATGAAACGGGGGCACCTTGTAGATCTGATCGCTGGCGCGGGTCGCGCGATTACGGTGGTCGCCTAACAATTCACAAACAGCCAACGAAGCGACTTCTTAGCCGGGCTTTTCGCAAGATTCTGTTTCAGATTCGACTGCTCTGGGCCGCGCGTAAAGCGGAAGTACTAATCACGTTTGGCCGGCCCGACTATTTGTGGAGCGTCTATCGAACCAATATGCCGCTCGTCGTGCGATTTGCCAACCCGCTCGATCAAGAGCAGATTGATTCGATCCTGTCGCATCGCCGGTATCGAATACGGTTTATCGGCGTCAGCCACAATCACATCGCGGGCCTTGAACCGCACGAGAAATTCAGCGTGGTGTACAACGCTGTCTCGGCATCACGTTTTCCGTTTCAACCTGAGGCCGAGCAACCGCCGTATCTGGCGTTTCTGGGGCGTATTACGGCGAATAAAGGCGTACATTTGGCAATCGCGGCGGCGCCGAGGCAGGCATGCCGCTGGTGATTGCAGGAAACGTTTCGAAAACCGAGCCGGGCGCACAGCAGTATTTTGAGAAGGTCGTTGCGCCCGAAATTGGGAATGGCGTGAAGTTTGTGGGACCTGTCGACGACGCCGCGAAGGCGAAGCTGTTGGGCGGAGCGAGCGCCCTGTTGTTTCCGATCCAATGGCGTGAGCCATTCGGGATCGTGATGATCGAGGCCCTGGCATGTGGATGCCCAGTGATTGGATGGCGCAATGGTAGCGTTCCCGAAGTTGTACGGCACGGAATTACCGGCTATGTGGTGGACTCACTGCCGCAGATGGTGGATGCGATTCGCACTATCGGTGCGATTGATCGGACGGCGTGCCGCGCGGACGTCGAGACGCGATTCAATCCAGAAAGGCTGGTGGATGGCAATGTCAAGGCATTTTCTGATCTGCTGCGCGACTGTGCTGCAACGTGATGCAAGAACTACTGCATGTTTTGTTTGGGGCGGAACGCGGCGGCTGTGAGGTCGAAGCATACCTATTGATACGTACACTGACTAACGTGCGTCATCGAGTGCTCGTTCTGGGATCCCCAGGTCCGCTATGTGATGCGTGGAGACGGGCGGGGGCCGAGGTCGCAACGCATGCGCCAGCCTCCCCGGCTTTGCACACGCTCGTTAACATAGTCCGACGCTACGCAGCGGCGTCCCCACCTTCTGCAGTAATGATTTGGCACGGGCTGGTGCAGCTACCGCAAATTCTCTACGGCTTGCGGGCACACCGTATGCCAATCGGAATTTACGGGGGAAATCCGACTCATGGCATGCCAAGGCGCGTGGAGCTAAAGTATCAACTGCTCGGACTGCTGTATCGTCCGCGAAAGCCGCTACCGACGTTTATTTGCTGTTCCGAACACGTCGCAAGCTCGTTCGAAAGCAGCCCGTACTTAAGGCAATTTCAACGAATAGTAATCTACAACGGCGTCGAAGTCCCTAGCACTGCCGCAGGAGTTCCTCGCAAGATCTCCCGTAGTTGTTCGCCTGTTATTGGCATGGTCGCTCGGTTGGACTCAATTAAGGATCATCGGACACTAGTTAGTGCGTTCGAGATTGTACAACGTACGTATCCTTACGCGACATTGGAACTCGCCGGCGACGGAAAGGAATCAACCAACCTGCGCGAGTACGTCGACTGTTTGGGCCTTTCGGCAAAAGTGAGATTTCTGGGCGAGGTAAGCGACGTGTATGGCGCGATGGCCCACTGGGATTTGTTCGCCTATGCCACTACTGAGCGTGAAGGCCTAGGTAATGTGGTCGCCGAGGCCATGATGTTCGGCCTGCCGTGCGTAGTGACGGATGTGGGGCCGATGCGGGAGTTCGCGGGCGCGGGCGACGCGGTGCGGTTAGTCCGGGCCGCGGATTCGGGCGCGCTGGCAAAGGCGATTTGCGAACTAATTCCGGATGCGGCAGCGCGACGGGGGCTGTCAACCGCGGGTCAAGCCCATGCGCTGTCGCGATTTCATCCGGCTGTATTTGCGAGGCATTATGCGAAGGTATTAGGACTGCCGCCGCCGAACAACGGGAACGAAAATCAAGCGACGGCATGATCAAGAGGTACATTCATAGGATGCGTCAATCGTAAAGCACTCTGGGAACCGTCAATACCCGATTCGCTTGTCTTTTCGCGCCGCTTGGGAATTGATTAGAAGCAGAGTCTGTGATCACCCGCTCATTATTCCTGTATTTGGGCAGTGAGTCTTGAAAATCTATCCGCGAACCGATTACTGGAGGAATCTCTATTACTACGGCGAGTTTTCATGGGTTATGAGTTTCGTCAAGCATTGACGACTCCGATTGACGTTTGCCATGGTGAAACTGGGGCGCCGCCGATGACTCAGGGCGCTGGTATAGCCGTCGTCCAATTGGGCGCCCGCATGCATTACGCCGTGCCGAGAATTCTGCACAGCGCTGGCTTGCTAGACTGCCTTTACACCGACATTTGTGGCAGTCGGGGCTGGCCGCGATTGGCGAAACTGCTGCCACGGCAGTGGCGACCGAGCAAGATTCGAAAACTATTGGATCGATCGCCGGCAGGCATCCCGGCCAATCGGATCGCGTCGTTTCCAGGCGTCGGCCTGCGTTATGCCTGGCGGTTGCGACAGGCTGCCAGTTGCACCTTGGACGAGGGCCGCGCCCACTTGCAGGCAGGGCGCGACCTGGCCCGTAAGGTGCAGGGACGGCTTGGCGACGCGCGCGGAGTTTACGGATTCAATTCAGCAGCGCTCGAATTATTCCAAGACGGTAAGCGACGAGGCCTCACGACGATTTACGAACAGACGATTGCGCCCGTCAATATTGAGTGGAAGCTCCTAAAAGAGGAGTTTGCCCGCTGGCCGCGATGGGAATCGGCTCAGGCGATTGACGACTTCTATGGACTCTTCGCCGACATCGAAGCTCAGGAATGGGAATTGGCAGACCTGATCCTCTGCGGTTCAAATTTTGTGCGAAACGGAATCGTCGCTTGCAATGGTCCCGAGTCCAAGACGCACGTCGTACCCTACGGCGTAGATCGGCCAGCGAACGATGGCCCACGAATCGCGCCCTCCGGCCGCCCTCTGCACGTGTTAACCGTCGGGACGGCAGGGCTCCGCAAAGGAGCGCCCTATGTGGGAGAAGCCGCCGCGAAGTTGACGGGACAAGCGCATTTTCGTTGGGTCGGCCCGGTCAAGCTTGAAGCCCCGGGCCGGGAGGCATTGTCGAAGCGCGTCGAATTGATTGGCAGCGTTCCCCGCAGTGAAATGTCAAGCCACTATCGGTGGGCCGACGTCTTTCTGCTCCCGTCGGTGTGCGAAGGCTCGGCGACCGTCGCCTACGAGGCGATTCACCACGGGCTTCCGCTGGTCGTGACTCCAAACGCCGGCGCACCCGTGCCGCCTGACGACCCCTCACTGGTGCCGGTACGTGATTCAGAGGCGATCGTCAGTCGGCTAACGCGATTAATGGATGATGCCGTGGCCTGGGAAAGCGCTGCTGCCGGTTCTCGGGCGCTGGCTTCTGAACTCACCATCGAGGCCTATGCCCGGCGACTACTCGCGGCACTTGCGGAGGGCATGGAGAGCGCATGAGACGGTCGGTAGCGGTACTCGGCGACGCTGCGGATCCGAACGCCTGGAGCGGCATTCCGTATCATTTTTGGCGGGCGGCAGCGCGGGCGGGATTTGTTACTGATGCGATCCGCGTGCGTCTCGATAGCCTGGCGTGGCCGCGACGAGCGTGGGCGGCGGGGCAGGTGGCTCGAGGGCGGAGGCCGGCGGGATTCCAGTATTCGCCGGCTTGCCTGGATCGCGCCGAATCGCAGATTCCGGCGGAACTACTGGCCGGCGAGGTGATCAGCTTCAGTCAACATTTTCCGCGCACCGCGACCGTACGCCGTCACGGCGGGCGGATCACGTATTACATTGACGCCACATTTGCTGCGCTGTCTTCGGGCCGTGGGCTGGATTTGCGGCTGCCGGCGGACGTCGTGCGGGAAGGCTGCAAGCTTGAGTGCGACAACTACAAGCTGGCTGATCGCGTCGTAACCATGGCACGCTGGACGGCAGAGTCAGTAATTAATGACTGCGGAATTGCCCCTGAGAAAGTCTTTACGGTTTTACCGGGTGCGAATCTGGAACTGCCCGACGACTGGCGGCCTCCCCAACGTCCCGCTGGTCGTCCCGGCAGGGATCGAGCGTTGGTGCTCGGTTTTGTCGGAAAAGAGTGGCAACGCAAGGGGCTGCCACTGCTGTGCAGCGTGCGCGACCGGCTGGCCGCACAAGGCTGGGCTGCGGTGATACGAGCGGCTGGTGCGGCGCCGGCCGAAGTGGCGCGCCGTTCTGGCGTCGAGTGGCAGGGTTTCATCGACAAACGATCGGGGCCTGCCAGGTTTGCGGATTTCCTTGCTGGATGCGATGTAGGTTGTCTATTTTCGGAGCGGGAGGCGCTCGGCATCTCGACGCTGGAATTCTTGCGGGCGGGCGTGCCCGTGGCGGGTTTCGCGGTGGAAGGTCTGGCGGATACCCTGCCGCCGGAAGCCGGGATGCGATTTCTTCCGGGCACGTCCCTCGAACAAATCACCGAGCGATTCTCCAGCGCCATGGAACACCCGCAGATGCTGACTGGCTTCGCAGCCAGGGCGCGTGCGCTGTCTGAGGCGGTAACCTGGTTGCGGTGCATCAAGGAGCTGCAACAGATTTGGATGGGGTCGGCGCCGGACTCGCAGGTCCGACTGTGGGAGGCAGCGCCGTTGCACGAGACATGTGCCGCCGACGCGAGATGACCTGCCTGTATGACCGCCTGCGCCCGCTCGCCTGGTTGGCACAGCATCCGGTGGCTCGACGCCGACCCTTGCGAACGATGTTGCGATGGGCTTACTGGCAATGTCGCCAACAAGTCACCAATCGCCCCAAAGTCATCTCGTTTGTCAACGGCACGCGCCTGGAAGTCGCGCCGCACAGTGCGCTGACGGGCTGCTGGTACGTCGTTCTGCCAGAGTATGAGGAGATGGCATTTCTGCTGCGGCTATTGCGGCCGGGAGACGAGTTTTTCGACGTCGGCGCCAACGCCGGAGCGTTTTCCGTCTTGGCGGCTTCATGCGGCAGCGCCGTCGTTGCGTTCGAACCGAATCCTGCGGCGTTCGACATGCTGCAACGCAATGTGACGCTGAATAGTTCGTTTGGGCCGATTGTCGCCGAAAATATTGCCGTGGGTTCGTCAGCCACGCGCGTTCGCATGACCACGGAGTATGGGGCCGGCAATCACGTGCTGAAGGACAATGAAACCGCCGCCAGCGTCCAGGTCAACATGACGACGCTCGATGACTATTGCCGGCGATGCCTGACGCCGACGTTCATCAAGTTGGACGTCGAGGGCCACGAGCTGGAAGTGGCGCTGGGGGCGAGGCAGTGCTGGCCGATCGAAGGCTTCTGGGCGTCCTGGCCGAGACGTTTCGCCCGCATAATTTCCAGAGCAGAAAGTTGCAACGCCTGGAACAAATCTTGGGCGACGCCGGCTTTTTGCCGTTTGAGTATCAACCACGAATCAACGTGCTGCGCAGATTAACTGTGCCGGAAGAAGGAGCAAATAATACGCTCTATTTGCGCGACGTGGGGGAAATTGAACGCCGACTGGCGATGGATGGTCCCAGGATAGATTGGTGAGCAGCGGACGGATCACGATCGGCTTGAGCATGCAGAGTTCTCGCATTCCGTTGCGCCGTGCTTCGAATCAAAAGCCACGTTGATGAACGTGCTGCGCAGCCTGACTCGGATTCGCGGTCACGCCATATCAACGTGGGGGCTCAGCTCGCGCAGCGTGGTGGTCGACGCGGGTGCACATCGGGGCGAGTTCAGCCGCTCGCTAATAGCGCAATTTGGATGTAAGTGCTATCTGATCGAAGCCAACCCACTTCTAGTCGAGGAGCTTTGCAGAGAGAATATTTTTTCCGGGGTGCTCTCCGCTGCTCTCGCAGGCGCGGACGGACGGGCGAGATTTTTTTCCCGCCAAAACTCCGAAGCCAGCGGCATCATTCCGACCGCCCTACCGTCTGTGGCCGAGGCCGATGTGTCAGTCGTGTCGCTGGAAGCATTGATGAAGCACTTCAAATTAGATCACATCGACGTTTTGAAACTGGACATCGAGGGATCGGAATTCGACCTGCTGGAAAAGACGCCTGAGAGCGCCTTGGCAGACTTGGAACAAGTGTGCGTCGAATTTCACGATTTTATGCCGGAATTTCAGGGACGCGGACTCTACGCGCGGGCGAAGCGTCGACTCGAAAGGCTCGGATTCGCGTGTTGCTCGACGGCTTTTCGCACACATGGAGACGTACTATTCCTTAACCGCCGCAAGTTCGAAATCGGCCCCATAGCTTCGATTGGGCTGCCGATCAGTGCTCGATGGTACTTGCGGTTAGCGTCTCGCAATCGCCATCGCTACATGCGCAACGGATGACTATGGCCACGTCACGTCCATATGGAGCCATACCTAGCCGGCGCGCCTTGAGGATCTTGCATGTGCTGTCGACGCCACGCGCCGAAGGAACGCCGAACCTGGTTTTGGATTGGCTGACGGCGGATAACGATCACTGGCAGGCTATCGTCGTGCTGAATTCGCAACCGGCCGATCTGACGGACCATTTGCGGGCCGCAGCCGATGCGTACGAAGAGCATGATTTGTACGTGAATGGCTACCGGAAGTTTGCGCGGATCGCTCAGGTGGCCTACGCGGCGGTGCGTCGATACCGACCGGACGTACTTGTGTGCTGGCCAACCGGTTTTGCGAACTGGGTTTGTTTCGGCGCCTGGCTGGCCGGCCTGCGGCGCCTGTTGGTGCATTGCGGCAACCCACCGACCAGAAGTTTCCACGGGGATTGGATGACGCGCTACGTCATGTGGCCGCTGGCCGCGCTGGGCGCCAAGTGCATTTGCTGTTCCGAGTATGTGCAGCGCGAGTGTCAGTCGATCTCGCTGGTACCCAATCGCCTGTTTTCCACCGTATGGAATTGCACTCGGGCTGCCGAAATGGCGGCAGCCGCCGAGCGCGGCCGCAGGGAGCGAAAAGGCTCGGGATGCTGTCGTGCCATCATGGTAGCAACCCTCGAACGGCACAAAGACCACGAAACGTTGCTCCGCGCCATACCGATGGTCTGTAACCGGTTGCCAGATTTTGAATTGTGGTTGGTGGGCGACGGCACGCTGCGAGAAGAACTTGAATCAGTAGTTAGCGCCTTGGGAATTGGCAACTCCGTAAAGCTGCTCGGGAGTCGCAATGACGTCGGCGAACTCTTGGGGCAGGCAGATGTATTTGTGCTTTCAACTACGCCGCAGGAAGGGTTGGGCAGCGTGCTCATCGAGGCGCTCGCAGCTGGGTTGCCCGTGGTTGCCAGCGATGTGCCGGCCTGTCGCGAGATGCTTCGAAACGGACAATATGGAGTGCTCGTGCCCCCTCAGAATGCGCCTCGACTGGCCGATGCGATCGTGGACGCCCTCAACTCCCCTAGGAGGCCCGACAGCAACGGGTCAATCTTCGCAATGTCTCTCAGCCCGAAGCGAATGATCGACGCCTACCTAGCCGTAGCGCTGGGGAGTCCTGCGCAATGATTGAACAAGCATTTGACGCCCCACTGACGTTCTGGCTCGTCGCGGCTTTACTGGCGGCATTCGTGACCGAAGGAGTACGACAGTGGACTGCGGCCTGGGCCAAGCCGGCGCTCGTGGTGTACGGCACGATTGGCGTTTGGTACCTCGGCGATTATCTGATGTCGCCGGCCAACGGCTACTCGACATTTACGCCGGAAGTAGTGGAAGTTGCGTTTTTGCAGGTCGCAGTATTTTTGGTACTCGTCCGAGTGTTCATGCCAATGGCAATCCAAAAGTTCTGCGGAGGGTTGAAGGACAATCCGGCTCAACGCCAAATATCCCAGCGCACGCTGTTTCAGATCCTCGGCGTGGTCGCCGGCGGATGGCTCGCCTTGTTCCTTACCGCGGTGGCGCTGCGGGATGGGCAATGGCTGCCTCTGCTCTGGCCGCCCATCCAGAAACATAAGCTCGGCATGTTCGTGCACCCTGGCATGGGCAGCGGCGCCGACTTTTTGATGGCTGCGGCAGCATACATCCATCAGCTCATCTGTGCCCTGTTCGGACCGTTAGCGGTGCTCGGGCGCGGTCGAGTGCGATACTTGTCGCTCATGATGATGGCCATCTCCTGGCCTTACTTTTTTTTCGATCGCATCCGCAACACCATGTTGGCGCTTTTGTTGCCAGGAGTTGCGTGCTACTGGAGCTTCAACCGTCAGCGAACGACAGTAAACGTTGTCGCCGGCTTGCTGCTGTTGACTGGAGTTAGCTTCTGGTTTCACCAAGTAATGGCTTACCGTGCGACAGGCACGAGCAATATTCAGGTCTTCCTCGACGTTGAGAATGCCGGCAACATGCAGCACTATGGATTGGACATGATGAAGGAATTATGCTGGATTAGCACGCTCATCGATAATGGTAGATTCTCGATCAATTGGGGGCGGCAGTATTTTTCCGAAGTTGTGAACGTCATCCCGCGCACATTCTGGCCCGGAAAACCGACAATTGCCCTCGATTACGCAGCCGCCCGCGGCTTCTTGCGTCGCGGCACCAACGCGGTCAATGCGACTATCGCCATGGGGATGGTTGGCCAGGGAATCGTCAATTTCGGACCCTACCTCGGAATCCCCTTTGGGGCTGCTGTGGTGGCGATTTGGATTGCAATTCTCTCGCGACTGTGGCTACAGCGCATGTCGTTGCTTCGCATGCTTTTGTTTTTCATGGGGTTAGGCCTCACCTTTAACATGGGTCGGGGCGTCACCCTGCTGGTGTTATTTCCGTTCGTCTTCGGTTACATCGGAGTACGACTCGGGGAACACTTTTTGGTTGCTCCTGTTCCAGCGCGGGACGCAGGGCTGCCACGTTCGGCCACTTCCCGGCCAGCTTCAACCAAGTGAGCACAGAGCGCCCCATTGTGGCTTTGTGTTACTTGAACTACGGGCCCTATCACCGTGCCCGTTATCAGCATGTGCGCCGTATGATCGAGCGCTACACTATTTGCGGCGTTCAAATGGCGCGCGAACAGTCGGAGTACGGTTGGACGGCAGGCGGGGACGATGAACTGACGACTGTGGAGAAGGACATGCATCTGGACCAGGTTCCTGCAGGGGCCTGGCGCCACCGCGTCGCCAAAATGCTGGAGGCAATCCAGCCGGCCTGTTGCGCCGTGGCGGGATACAGCCATCCCAGCATGTTGGCGGCGACGGAATGGTGTGCGCGACGCCGGCGGCCTGTCGTGCTGATGAGCGACTCCACCGCATGGGACGCCCCCCGGACGCCGTGGAAAGAGTGGAGCAAACGCAAGGTGATTGCGCAATGCGCGGCAGGCTTTGTCGCCGTGCGCCGCACGCCGATTATCTGGCCAGCCTCGGAATGCCGCGCGAGCGAATTTCCCTGGGCTACGACGTGGTAGACAACGCACACTTTGCCCGTGGCGCTGGCGAAGCTCGAGAACAAGGGCAGGCCGAGCGCATCCGGCTGCAATTGCCGAGGGAGTTTTTTTTGGCGTCCGCGCGCTTCCTGGAAAAGAAGAATTTGCCGCGCATGCTCCAGGCTTATGCGCAGTATCGGCAGCGATCGGCGAACGACGACCGCCTTGGCAAGAAACCGCCGTGGGATTTGGTGTTGTTGGGCGACGGTCCCTTGCGGCCGCTGGTTGAAAGATGTATCCGCGACCTGCGGGTGGCGCCGCACATACGACTGCCAGGATTCAAGCAGTACGAAGAGCTGCCAACTTACTACGGCTTAGCCAGCGCCTTTATTCACGCTAGCGTTGTGGACCAATGGGGCCTGGTCGTGAACGAAGCCATGGCGGCTGGCTTGCCGGTGCTTGTTTCAGACAGGTGCGGCTGCGCGTCGTCGCTGGTATCTGATGGCAAAAACGGCTTCACGTTCGACCCCTACGACGTCGAATCGCTGACCGACCGCATGGTTCGCATCACGTCGTTCTCGGACGAAACGCGCCAAGCCATGGGACAACAGAGTGCAGAGATCATCGCCGATTTTGGCTTGGACCGGTTTGGGCGCGGACTGGCCGACGCAGCGACCGTTGCGCTCGAGGCAGGGCCGTTAGCCAAACAGGCGTTTGGTTCGTTGACGTTACGCGTCCTGGCCCGAGTGGCCCGATGATACAATTGGAGTCCAGACTTCGCGGGCGGACATGACGAACGACTTGTCAGTCGCCTTTCTGACGCCGTCGGTTTCGCGTTCCGCCGGCGGAATTCTCGAAGTCGAACGGCGGCTGGCACAGCGACTCAGCGCCTTCAATGGAGTGAATGTTGAAGTCTTTGGGGCCCATGATGAATTCACCGAGAAAGATTCCCCCGAGTGGTCTCCCATCAATGTCCACGTCTTTCCCTTTCGCGGTCCAGCAAACTTTCGCTGGTCCCCTCCCCTACGTCGCGCGTTTTTGCGTCACCGAGCCGACATCGCCCATTTGCATGCATTGTGGACGTACTCTTCGATCGTCATCCACGCTTGGGCGCGGCAGAACCGCGCGCAGTACGTTACAACATTGCACGGCATGCTCGACCCCTGGGCCGTCAAGCACGCCGGGTGGAAGAAGCGGATCAGCGCTGCAATATACGAGCGTAGCTGCCTGAACGACGCGAGCTGCCTGCATGTGTTTTCGGAAAGGGAACTCGCCTCGGCCCGAAATTTTGGCCTGAGGAATCCCGCGTGTCTCATTCCCAACGGAGTCGACCTGCCGCCGCCAGTCGCAACTGGGGCGCCGTGGAACGGCGCTGTACCTGTCGGCAAGAAGGTGTTGCTCTACCTCGGTCGTCTGCATCCCAAGAAAGGGTTGGTCAATTTACTGAAAGCCTGGCATGCGCTCCGCTGGCAGGCGCCGTCGAACTTCGACGACTGGCGCCTGGTCATCGCCGGATGGGACCAGGGCGGCCATGAAAATTACCTCAAGTCGATTGCCGTCGACCTAGCGCTTCGGGATACGGTGACTTTCACTGGTCCGCTGTTTGGGGAGGCGAAGGACGCTGCCTATCACCACTCGGCGGCGTTTGTGCTTCCCTCCTTAAGCGAAGGATTGCCGATGGTGGTGCTCGAAGCCTGGGCTCATGGCAAGCCGGTTCTAATCACGCCGCAATGCAATCTTCCCGAAGGGGTTGCCGCTGATGCGGCTATTGCGTCGCAGCCCGACCCCGACCGATTGGCTGAGGGGCTGGTGCAAATGATCGACGCCACGGATGACGAGCGCGCGGCCATGGGCCGCCGCGGATTGGATCTGGTTCAGAGACAATTCACTTGGGACAAGGTCGCAACTGAAGTGCTTGCTGTGTACCGCTGGATCGTCGGCGGAGGTCAGGCCCCGTCGTGCGTCGTGACGAGCTGACAGATGAGCAACGAATCAATCTCGCCGCCGCGGCCAGCGCTCGATGTCGCTGCGAACCGCAGGGCTCAAAAGTATTCTGGATGCGAACTTGCGGCCAGGCTGGCGTGGCGGGCCGCGGAACCATTCTTCCGCTGGTCGCCGCGGCCATTCTACGCGTGGCGTGCCTGGCTGTTACGACGGTTTGGCGCCCAAATTGGCCGAAAGGTTCATATCTACCCCACAGTTCGCATCCAACATCCGTGGCTGTTAAAAGTTGGCGATTTCGCGGCCGTTGGGGATTCCGCGGATCTACAACCTCGGCCCGGTGAAAATCGGCGCTCGAGCTACCGTATCGCAATTTGCCCACCTTTCGCGGGCGGTCATGATCCACGTTCGCCGGATATGCGGCTGTTGAAGGAGCCAATTGTCATCGGCGACGACGCCTGGGTTTGCGCCGACGCATTCGTCGGCCCCGGCGTGACAATTGGGGACGGCGCGGTCGCAGGCGCCCGCGCGGCGATTTTTAAGGACGTGGACCCTTGGACTGTTGTGGGCGGCAATCCGGCCGAATTCATCAAGCGCCGCGAAATTCGCGACTCACCGCCAACCTCGCCGAGGCTTGACGCCCAGTGACCGACGCTGACATCACCGGCTATCGGTATGCGGGCGCCGAGTTCAGCCACGCCCATGCCTATTTGTTGCCGACCCTGGAAGCACAAGTCACGCGATTTTTCGCCGAGTCGCAAGCGCCGCGGCGGCTCTTTGATTTGGGCTGTGGCAACGGCGCCGTCGCCAACTATTTCCAAGAGCGCGGCTACAACGTTTCGGGCGTCGATCCTTCCGGCGACGGAATCACGATGAGCCGTCTGCATTACCCGCATCTTGATTTGCAGATTGGCTCGGCGTACGACAACCTCCAGGAGCGGTTTGGCCGCTTCCCGGTGGTTTACAGCCTGGAAGTCGTCGAGCACGTGTACAATCCTCGCCTCTTTGCCTCCACGCTTTGCTCACTTGTCGAGCCGGGCGGCCGGGCGATCGTGTCAACCCCTTACCATGGCCTACTAAAAAACCTTGCAATCATTGCCGCCGGTAAATTCGACCATCATTTCGATCCCCTGTGGGACCACGGCCATATAAAGTTTTGGTCCCGAAACAAGCTCCGAATTCTAATGGAAGAGGCCGGATTCTCCGCCATTGAAATGATTCGTATCGGTCGAGTCGCTCCCCTGGCCAAATCGGTCATGGCCATTGGCCAAAGAGCTTAAAAATAGTCGAACTCCCCGATTGCAAATCCACGATTGAAATGCCCTCAGTCTTGTCATCGACGCTGCCAATTACAGTTTTGATCGCCGCTAAGAACGAAGCTGCAAATCTGCCCCGCTGCCTCGCAAGCCTGGTCGATTTCGGTCGGGTGATAGTCATCGATTCGCAAAGTACGGACGACACGTCGTCAATCGCGAAGCAATTTGGAGCTGAAGTCGAACAATTTCGATATGCGGGGGGATATCCCAAGAAACGGCAATGGGCCCTCGACGTGCTGACTATCGACACGCCCTGGGTCTTGCTCTTGGACGCCGATGAAGCCCTGCCCCAGGCCTTGATCGCTGAGATTAAGGCGGTAGTCGATCGTAAAAGCTCTTTCGACGGTTACCTCATCACAAAAGGCTTCCACTTCCTTGGTCGGCGCTTCCGCTTCGGAGGCTTCTCGCATGCCGCGGTGCTCCTGTTTGCGCGGGGACCGCGCGGTTTGAGCACTTAATCGAGGAGCCGGCCGATGCGCTGGACATGGAGGTGCACGAGCGGCTAAATGTCAACGGACCGGTGGGCCGGCTGCGCACGCCGCTGATTCATGAGGATTTTAAGGGCTTGGCGGCCTACCTCGACAAACACAACAAGTACTCGACTTGGGAAGCCAGCGTGCGTCAGCAATTTCTTACGACGGGCCGGTGGGGCGACGAGGCGATCATGCCCCGACTGTTTGGCAACGCTCAGGAACGACGACGGTTTCTCAAGCGAATCGCGATCCGAACGCCGGGCGAGCCGTGGCTGTGGTTTATCTACCACTGGATTCTGCGCGGCGGCTTTCTGGAAGGCCGCCGGGGCTGGATAGCCAGTCGCATTCGGGCCAGCTACATTGCCGACGTCCGTGCCAAACTCTTCGAGCTAAACCAGGAGGCCGCATCGAGTTGCTTGGCTTCTTCACAGCCGGATGATTCCGCATCTACGATAGAGTTATCTCGCGTCCTCGTGGGAAAGCATTGATGAATTACGCTACGGGCGCCCAATCATTGGCTAGTAGTCCCAGCGCGGACCGCCGAGTCGTGCGGCACTGGGCGTGGTGGACGGCCGCCGTGGCGGTCGCAATACTTGCCTACGGCCCGCTGTTGGGGATCTTTTTCCGACAACAGTGGCAGAAGCCTCACTATCAGTATTTTCCATTCGTCATCGCCGCGTTCGCATGGCTGCTGTGGCAGCGAATCATCGACTCTGAACCGCGCGTTCCCCCACGCGAAGGAGGACGATGGCTCAACGTCCTTGCGCTGACATTCGCCGTCGGATTGCTCGTGACGGGCATCGCCCTGCGCAGTCCCTGGGCGGCAATCGCGTCGCTCATTTCGTTAACGGCGTACGTCTTTCGACAAGTGTCGCGGAGCCGCCATGTCACGAACCTGTGGGGCATATGGTTTCTATTGTGGCTGCTGGCGCCCCTGCCGTTCGGCGCCGACCAGTGGCTCATCACCAAGTTGCAAGCGCTAAGCAGCCGCATCAGCAGTTCTGTACTCGATATCCTTGGCGTTAATCACGTCATGGAAGGCAACACCCTGTGGATTCCGGCAAAGCAACTTTTCGTTGACGAAGCCTGCAGCGGAATTGTCTCCATTTTGTCCGTCGTTGCCTGCGCCGTCATCTTCGCGGTGATCAAAAACCGAACCCCCATGCACATGGCGGCGCTGGCTCTCGCGGGCATCATGTGGGCGACGGTCGTAAACGTGGGCAGAATCTCGATCATCGCGTTGGCGCTCGATCGCTGGGGCATCGATTGGTCCGCCGGGATGTCGCACGAGATTCTCAGTCTAACGCTGTTCTTGGTCACGTTTCTGGCGCTCTTAAGCACGGATAGAATCCTCGAGGTCTGCCTGGAGCCCGTGGCCGCCCGTTGGCACGAACGCCATGCCGCCGACCTCGGCTTCGGCGCCGGCTTGGCGGCTGTTTGGGATTACCTTGTCGCGCTGGGTCGCCCGAGGAAGCTCGCCGCAGAGACCACACCCCTATCTCCCCATGAACCGTCGAAACGCGGGTCGGCGCAGCGGTCAATGGCACGGAAGCTCGCCGTGATTTTCGCGATTCCTGCGATGGCCCAGTGGGCGATCTTGGCGTATGCCTTCCACATTGCGCCCGAGAATCTTGATGTCTTGCCGCGGGCTCGAATGATAGACTCGCAAAACCTTCCGGCGACTCTTTGCGGCCTTCAACAAGCTGAATTTACGCGTCAGGATCGCGACACCGAGAGCATTTTTGGCAAGCATTCGCGAACATACGAGTATCGAGACCCCAACAGCGATGAGCGGTACATGGTCTCATTCGATTTTCCATTCGCGAACGGGTGGCATGAGCTGACGGTGTGCTATAAAGGCAACGGGTGGGCGCCAAAGGATCGCAAGGTTCGTCGCGCCCTAGAAGTTTCGGGAGAAGCCGCCTGGGACTACGTTGAAGCCGATTTTGATAAGCCGGGAGGAGAATGCGCTTTTTTGGCGTTTTCTTTGTTCGACCAGTACGGCGACCCCCTGCGACCGTATATCGACTGGCTTGTAACGGGCGATTCGTTTCTGGGGGCCCGCAATACGTACCTGCGAGATCGACACGGATTTCAGGTGCAGGTGTGGGTAGTGCGCAACGGCGTAGTTTCTGAAGCGAATCGCGAGAAGGCGACGGAATTGTTGCTCGACGTCCGGCGGCGGTTTCGAAGTATAATCATTGCCCCCGCGAACTCGACGACGGCCGCCAACCAGGCGGCCCTGGCGAAATAAACGTCAGTGACGACGTGAACACTAGACGCGCAGCGCCACGGTCGTCGACTGTGCGTAGCGAGCCATGGACGCCGAGATGATTGCAGCACTCGACCCGTCGAACGGATCTTTGGTGAGCCTTGGCCATGTTTGACCGCATTAGTCGATCAATTCGTCGCGTAATTGCCGGCGTCGCCGAGAAGGCGTCGAAACTTGGCGCTGCCATTACTTCGCCGATTGAGCGGGCGTTTGCGGCGACTTTCGGCGCAGCTCTTCACATGCTCGAAAGCTTCGAGCGCGTCGAGGATTGGCTGCTCGCCTTGGTGCGATTGCTCACTTGGCCATTTCGGATGCTCTGGCGGTTGGCGATGCGAGCAATTGCGTTTGTGGTCCCCGTGGCGCTGCTTGAGTCGCTGGTCGCGCGGATTCGGCGCGCGTTCGCCTTTGTGGGCATGGGAGTCTGGCGACTCATTGAACGGCTGGACCTTGACGGCCCCGTCCGCAAACTGGTTTGGTTGCTGCAGCCTATCTGGCGGCCGATAGCGGCCGTCGGCGGCTTCTTCTACGCGTGGTTGGCCACGCGGCACTTTCGGGAGCTGCTGTGGGGCTTGCCGGCGATCATCCTGTTGCTGCCGATTCTTGGCGCGGCGACTTGGGGGGCCTGGTGGGGCAGCGCCCAGGCGACCGAGCGATACAACGTGGCGTTACGCGACGCCGTCGAAGCCAAAGACTACACGCGCGTGGAGCTCTATGAGCGCAAGCTTCTTCAACTCGGCGCCGATACGCGGCGCACGGATTATCAAACGGCCGAGGCGCTGGCCAAGGAAGGAAAGCTCCAGGAAGCCTACGAGCGGATGCAGCGCCTGGCGCCCGAAGACCACGCTGGCTATGCCCCGGCGCACGCCTGGATTATGCAGCACCTGCTGTCCCAGCAATTGAAGGTCCCCGAAGAGGAGCGGCTGCGGTTGTCGGGCAGGCACTTGGAGCACTTGAAGTTGCTGGGCGTTCGCGGCGATCAGATCGATTTCCTGCGAGCGATTTGGCTGGCACAGAGCCAGCGACTGACTGAGGCCTCGACAATGTTTTCCCCGCTCATCAATAAGATGCCCTACGCGGCGATGGAGCGGCTGCGAATCGACGTCATGCTTAACGACAACGCCGAAGCCCGTCGCGACGCCTTTGCCGTGCGCACGCACATGCAAGACGCCAAGCGCCGCAAGCTGCCGATCGACGCCCAACAATACCAGGCATGGGCGGCGGCCGAGGAGATGCTGGGCGACGCCGCGAGCCTGGGAACTGTGGTGCGCGAATGGCACACGACCGCTCCGGACGACCCCGCGGCAAGGCGGAACATGGCCCTGGTCGACGTGCAAGAATTCAACGAAATGATTCGCCAGCCGAACGCCGATCCGCGGGAGCTCGCGGATCGAATCGTGGAGATGGTCCAGTTGGCCGATAACACGTCGCAATACCAGCCACAACTGGCGTTTTTGTTCGCCCATCGCAAGCAGGTCCCGATTTGCGCGGCGTTGATCGATGAGCTGATCAGGGATCCCAAGACGCCCCTGACGGTAATCGACGCTCTGGGCACCGCCGCGGCGCTGCAGGGGGAGATCGAGCTCTCGCGTACGCTGCTGAAACGAGTGCTTGATAAGAAGCCCGATCAAGCCGTGGCTTGGAACAACTACGCATGGGCGCTGACGCAGCAACCCAACCCGGATCTCGAGACCGCGCTCGTGGCCGTCAATCACGCCCTTCAAATCATGCCGAACGAATTCCGCTTCCGCGAGACGCGCGGACAGGTTTTCGTGCAGCTTGGCAAGTGGCAAGAGGCCGTCACTGATTTGGAAGTCGCCCTCAACGGCATGCCGGAGGCGCGGGCGGTCCACGCGTCGTTGGCCAAGGCCTACGAAGCGCTGGGCCAGACCGAGCTCGCCCGAATGCACCGCGAACAAGCCCAATGAAAGACGCCCGTTTCGCCCCAGCGCCGCGCTTTGCCCTTTCGTCCCCTTCCCTGTCTTGCGAGTCGTAAGCCCATGTCGCATCGCGTATCGTTGGTTCTTGCCATTGTTCTGAACCATGTGGTCGCGGCAGCGGCTGTGGCCGAGCTCCGTCCCGAAGAAGTCGCCGTCGTGGCCGCCCGCGGCAGCAAGGAATCTCAGGAACTGGCACGTTATTACGTCGAAGCGCGCGGGCTGCCGGAAGGGAATATCTGCCTGGTGGACATGCCGCGGGGCGAAGTCTGCCAGCGCGACCAGTGGACGTGGGCCATTCGTCCGGAGATCCGCAAGTGGATCGACGAGCATGATCCGGATCACAAGCTGCGGTGCCTGGTGACGGTGTGGGACGTGCCGCTCAAGATCGGCCCCACCTCCGGCGACAAGGAGCAGATGAAATACCGCACCTATCTGGAAGGAGAGCGGCAGGCTCGTCACGCGTTGTTGAAGGAAATCGCCGACCAGTTGGATCAGATCGCCCCCGACGTGAAGATCGCCGAGCCGCCCCCGGCGGCGGATGCCAAGGCGGGCGACGCGGACGCGGCCGGCGGTAAGGCGGACAAACCGGCGCCGTCGGAGCTGTCGGCCCGGCAAGCCACGCTGGAGAAGGCGCTGCAACGGGCGCAGCTCCGGTTGGCCAAAATGCCGGCGGGCGACCAACGCAACGCTTCCGCGGGGCGACTGCAACAACTGGCGACGCTCGCCGGCGGGGCGCGGGTGCTGTTGCAGGGCATGGAACTGCAACTGAACAAGCCGGGGGAGCATCCGCCCGACTTGAAGACGCAGTTCGACTTGCTGCGCGGCCGCGCGTCCGGCCTGACCGAGATGAAGATGCTGCTGGACCAGTTGCCGGCCGACTACCTGCACGACGCCCTGGTGCTGGCCACGCTGGAGCGCACCGGGGGTCTGCTCGCGGCCATCGAGTGGCTGGACGCCCAGATCGCGCTGGTGGACAAGAACGAGACCGGCGCCAGCTTCGACAGCGAGCTTGCGCTGGTCATGTGGCCGGACAACTATCAGCTGCTGCGGTGGCAGCCGAACTACCTGCGGGCCAACTACGATAAGTCGCAACTCCGCGAGACCTTTCGCACGCTCATGGTCTCGCGGCTCGACGCGCCCACGCTCGCGCTGGCCAAGGGGCTCGTCGACGCGTCCCTGAAAGCCGAGAAAGACGGCCTGCACGGGAAGGTCTACCTCGACGGCCGCGGCATGGGGAAGTTGGATCAGCCAAACATCGTCCCCGGCAGTTATGAGGACTTCGACCGGGCGCTCTTGATCACCGCCAAGGGTCTGCAGGATATGACCAGCTTGGACGTGGTGCTCAACACGGCGCCCGAGTTGTTCAAGGCCGGCGAGTGCCCCGACGCGGCGCTGTACTGCGGGTGGTACAGCCTGGGCAAGTACGTCGACGCCTTCGACTTCAACCCCGGCGCCGTCGCCTACCACATGGCCAGCAGCGAGGCGACTACCCTCCACGACCCGGCGAGCCAGGTGTGGTGCAAGAAGCTGATCGAGGACGGCGTCGCGGCGACGATCGGGCCGGTGTACGAGCCCTACCTGACCGCGTTTCCCCGACCTGAGGACTTCTTCGCCCTGTTGGTGCAGGGCGACTCGACGCTGGCCGAGTGCTACTGGCGCACCCAACCGTTCACGAGCTGGATGATGACGCTCATCGGCGACCCGCTGTACCGGCCGTACAAGAACTACAAGGTAGTCAAGACGCCGGCGGCGCGGGCGGCGGCCGCGGCGGCGGACGCCGTCGAGGCGATCAAGGGGGCGGGGGCTGCCGAGCCGGCGAAGCCTTGACCGACCTGGCGATTTGCGGCTTTGCGGGCCGAATAGGGGTCCCACATCAATCGCCGCATTAGTCGCGGGTTTTGCGTGGCGCCGTGGCGGGCCGGCTCGGCGTTTTCAGACCTCCGACAGAAATCGCCGACATCATTAGTCGGGGGCATTCTGCGTTTCTTCGCCAGCGCGACGGGGCCTCACTAGGGCGCACTCCCGTCGCTTACGCTCTGGGCTCGCCAAGCGCGTATTGTCCTCCCTGGGCTACGGCCTGCAGGCTACAGCCTAAAGTTTGTCCAAGATGTCAAAGAGCGAACTGCGCAGCATGTTCACCGTAGCAGGGTGCGCGGCCATTTTCAGCAAGAATCTTGGGGGAATCTGGAGGGGCGTTTTTAACCACGAAATACACGAAAAACACGAAAGGGAACGCGTGGGTGACTGGGAGGTTGCATCCGGCAAATGGCAAAGCCGGATGGCGGGGTCGCTTTGCGGCGAAGTTGTAGCCCTCTCGCTCCGCGAGAGGGGACATCTTCTCGCGGAGCGAGAAGACTACATTGAATGCCGGCGTCTTGGGCGGACGGCGCCTGTTAAGCTTGCTAGTTCTGGAGCTCCGCGTGGGGCCGGGCGGCTGGAAGGGCATGGGGGATAAGCAGTTGCAGCTGGGCGCACGGCGCCGTCAGTTGGGCGGCGCGACAGTTGCTGCGGGGGCCCGAGCCTGGAACCAGGTAGAAGGGGGGCGGTGCGGACCGTGGGGGCAAGCCCCACGGCTCGCTGGAATGCGGAGAAACCGACTGTTTTTTTGAGACTTCTCGCTGATCCCGACAGGTAGTGAATGCAAGTCGCTCAGGGAGATGACTTTAAGTTGGCTTTCGGCGTTTCCAATGTCGTCGTAACTGATGTGATGCCGTTGGCGGTGGAGTCACGGCTGCGTGGGGAGAAAAATCCCCACTGCTAGCTCGCCGACCGGCTGTCGGCTTCAGCGAGAAGTCTCGTTTTTTTCGACAAATTGTTGACTGAGGGGCGGGCGGCGACCATGATAGCGGCGTAATGCGCCGTTGCCGTTTGGGGCGGGCGCGGCGGTCATCTTTTGAACACACCCACTGAGATTTGCACATGTCCGCAAAGTCACGGCTTGCTTCGATGTCCGCGTTGGCTGTGCTGGGAATGCTGGCGATTGCTTCGTCGGCCTCGGCGACGGTTCTCTACAGCGACAATTTCAATGTCGATAGCAGCGGTTCATGGACGGTGAATGTGGCGCCCACGGCGAATGCGAGCCTGCAATCGGCGACGTTCGCTTTCGACTATTCCGCATTCGGAATTCCGGCGGCGCCTGGATCCGCTGATACCCTCGGCCTTCGCCTGCGCGCCAATATCCCTGGCGGCGCAGCCGCTCCCGTAACGACTCGACCCGCTGGCGTGACCTCTGGCCTTTCCGTGTCGCCCACCAGCCAGAACTTTGGCACGAGCTATCGAATGACCTTTTACGCGTGGAGTAATTTCAACGGCTCCGCGAACGCCAGCGGTCTGGCGGACAATGCGAATTCCGAGGGCGGCACGAACAATGTCATGTTTGCGATCGGCACGTCGGGGACGGTTCCGCTGGTCGTCGGCAACACGGCTCTGGTCACCAACGGCGTCATGGACGGCCTAGGCTTCGCCACGACGGGCGACGGCGGCATCACGAACGACTATCGCTATTACCCGACGTCGGGCACGATCGCTACAGCGGCTTCCGGCGTCTATGCGGCTGGCTCCACCGCCAATTCGAACGCCTATTATACGGCGCCTGTTCCCGTCAAAGTCGGCGCCGGCCGTTCAGCTGACTTTATCGACCGCCGAATTCGCTGATGCCATGAACACTCAAGCAGGCTCGACGCAAGCGGGAGCCTTTGGCTTCGCGTGGCACAAGGTCGTCCTGACCAAGAACGGCAACGACGTCACTTGGGACATCGACGATACTAGGATCGTTACAGCAGACGTCAGCGCGCTCACTCTGGGCGGCAACAACATCGCGCTGGGGCAATCGGATGTGAACACAAGCACCACCCGGCATCCGTCCCTGCTGTTTACGGTGTTTGACAATCTGGAGGTCACCGACATCGCGGCCGTGCCGGAGGCCCGGGCGTGGATGTTTGGTATGCTGGCGACGATCGGCGGGGCGGCGAGCGTGGTTTGGCGGCGGCGGCGGGGCGGGTGAAGAAGTTTGCTTGATCTCGGGGTTGCGAGAAGAATCGGTTAATGCCGCAGATCGAGCCAGAAAATTGATTGACAGCCGGGCGATTGCCGGAGATGCTGTTGGCGGCGACGTACCCCCCTTGGACTTCGAGATTTCCATCCGATTGACCTTCCAGCGAGCGGCTGAGGCGACCCGCCTGGTGGAGCATTTGTGATTCAGGAGTTTACCGTGCGAAAAGCTGCCTTGGTTGCTCTTTGCCTGTTCGCGTGCACGTCGGCGACGTCACAGGCAACGTTGGTGTTCAACGAAACGTTCACGTACGCCGACGGCAGTCTCGTCACGAATTCCGGGGGTAATTGGACTACCCACAGCGGCACGGCCGGGCAGGTGGACGTGGCGTCGGGTCTCGTCAACCTTACGCAAGCTGAGTCGGAAGATGTGAATCGGGCGTTTACCGCAATTACTACCGGCAATATCTACGCCGGCACTACATTTAGTTTCTCGGCCCTACCCACCGGAGGAACGGGCAACTATTTCTTCCATTACAAGGACTCCGGCACTTCAAATTTTCGCGGTAGAATCTTTGCGACAACAACGGGTGCCGCCGCGGGAACGCTCCGACTTGGGCTTGCGAATGTGGCGGGCGCACCGAATGTCATTATTCCTGTCGACCTTTCGCTCAGTAGCACCCATCGCTTCGTCTTGAAAATAGACGCCGCCACTGGGATAAGCACGCTGTTTCTTGACGCAGCCACGGAAACCGGGGGCCTGACCGCGGCGGACGCGGTTACGGCACTTTCGATTTCGTCCGTGGCGTTGCGACAGTCGACCGCCAGTAGTCTTGGAATGGGAGTTCTCACGCTGGACGACATTATCGTCGCGACGACCTTCGACGAAACTCTCGTTTCAGCCGTTCCCGAGGCCCCGGCGCTTGCTTTTGGCAGCGTGATCTGCGGCGTAGTGGGCCTGACGCTCGGGGGGCGCAAGCTCCGCCGGCGAGCCGCCTGAGCACCAGCGACATCGCTGCAACTAAAACGACATCGCCGATGAGGCCCGCCGTGTTCGGCGGGCCTTTTTCGTGCGCTGGGGGAACAACCGCCAAGGACGCCAGGGACGCCAGGTGGGGAGAGTCGCAAGTTGCGACGTACATCGGGAGGCGCTTCTTTCTGCGCTAGCTCCGTTCAGAGGCGGGCAGAGCGGAATGGTTCGGCTCAGTCGTCGCCCGGGTCGTCGGCGAGAACTGCCGGGAGGTCTCGTACCCCGTCCAGCACGCGGGCGACGCGAATTCCTTCGGCGTGCGGCTCGTAGACGATCACAAATCGTTTGAGGACGACCCAGTATCGAAAGGGCCGACTCGGCGGCGACAGGTCGCTCCGCTCTTGTCCCAACAACGGGTTGGCCGCGAGTCCTTCCAAGGCGCGACGAAACGCCGCTTCGGCTCGAAGCGACTGTTCGAAGCCGAACAAATCGATGGTTTGTAGGTCAATCGACAGCAGGTCGGCGCGTGCCGAACGTGACAGGTCGACGCGGCTCATGGGCGCGGAAGTCGTTCAGCTTGGAGACGAACTCTCCGTGCCGCCATTTCGGCGAACACCTCCTTGGCATCTACGGCGTCGTCAGCGTCGAGATCCTCCGCCCCTTGGGCGATCATTTCTCGCGCCCGTTGGAGGGGCTCCAGTTCCGGCGCACCGCGACCTGCCGCCGCGGGCAGCAGGACTTCTACGCTGGTCAACTCCGGAAGATTGACGGGGACCGTGGGGCGGAATACGCCGTTCTCGTAAATCGCATGAATGGTATTCATGGGGATCTCCAACGAGCTTGCAGGCCGAGGCATTGCTCCATCATTGTACCATAGTCGCCGCCGGCGCCGATCGCCGCGACCGACTGAATCGCCCAGCACGCCCGCCGTCTTCGGCGGGCCTTTTTCGTGCGCTGGAGGAACAACCGCCAAGGACGCCAGGGACGCCAGGTGGGGAGAGTCGGCAGGCCTGCAGGTGGAGGAGGCGCCGCTGCCAGGCCGTTGCCCGGTAGTGGGTCCGTTTGAATGTAGTCTTCTCGCTCCGCGAGAAGATGTCCCTCTCGCAGAGCGAGAGGGCTACAATTTCGCCGCAAAGTGACCCACTTCCCGTTGCCCGAACCATTAGCCTACGCCCGACAGCCGTGGTAGAGTTCGACTATGGAGCCGTACATTTCCGCGATCTATGAGAACGGCGTGTTCCGGCCGCTCGGGCCGGTCAATCTGCCGGACCACACTCCTGTGGAGGTTCGGTTGATCGTTCCGTCGGCGCCCGAACCGCCGGGCGGCGACCCGGCGCGGTGCGCTTGCCCCTCGTCGCGTCCAAGCATCCAGGAACTCGCCCGCTCACCGCCGACCGCGTGGAGCTCATCGGCTTGTTGGCCGACGAGCCCGAGTTGGCGGACGAAATCTGCGCGTCGGCGATGCAGGCCCGCGAGTCGCGTCCGTCCGGAGCTGGACGCTGATCTGGAGAACATCCTGGCAACGCGGCGGCTAGATGCGCGGCGAGGCCGAACTGGTCAGTCGGCAAGTTGTCGGCTAGAATCAGATGACGATGACCATTCAAGTGCAAATCCGCGTCTGGCCTGAAGACGGCCAGTTTGTCGCCCACGCGATGCCCATCGACGTGGCGAGCGCCGGGGATTCGCCCCAGGCGGCGCGGCAGGCGGTGGCCGAGGCCGTGGAGTTGTTTGTCGCTACGGCTCGCGAGCAAGGCGTATTGGACGATGTGCTCCAAGAGTGCGGATATCGCTCGGACGGCGAATCTTGGATAGCGCCTCCGATTCTGGAGGAAGGCAGCCAACTCCTGGCCGTCTAACGACGCGAGCGCGAGGCGAGTGCCGAGAATCACGCCGATCTCCTGGCAGCGGCTAGAAAAGGTCTTTCTGGCGGCCGGATTTCAATTCGCTCGGCAAGAAGGCTCGCACCGCTCCTACGTCAAGCCGGGGGTGCTTCGCCCGGTGGTGATCCCAACTTATTCGGCTGTGCCGGTCTTTATCATTCGTAACAATTTGAGGACGGCTGGAATCTCGCGCGACGAGTATTTTCGTCTTCTCGCCCAGACGTGAATGCGCCGCCGGGTAGTGATACCGTTTGAGAATGGAAAGGGTGGCTGGGGTCGAAGCGAAGCGAAGCCCCCAGCAGCGCTACTGGGGGCTCGAAGACTCGACCCCCGCCACCCATCACTTCGAGCCAAACGGTATCACCACTGGGTTGCGGCGCGCGTTGGGCATGCCGGCGGGGGGTGCTATGATGTGGGGCTGCCGGGGCGGGGCAATTTGCGGGGTATATTTTCAAGGTGCGCCGGGGGTTCGGCGGCGTTGTGACGCCTCGCCCGGGCGGGCGTATTGAAATCACACGGCATGGGCGGAGACGCAGGTGAATGTTGGGGGCGCCGGGACCCAAGCTTAGCCTTCGGTTGATGGTTCTCGCACTGGCGGCGGGGCTGGCGGCGCCGGCTGCGCAGTCGTGCGGTCAAACTGGTGATGCGGAAGCGGCGCCCGGCCAGCCCTCGCCGCTGCCGCTGCCCAGCTCGATGAGCGTGCGGGAGTACGAGGCGCGGCTCTTCGATTTCCTCAATCGCCGGCAGTACCGGGAGCTGGGGTGGGCGGTCGACAAGGGCGTGCGCGACACCGGGCCCTTTCTGCACGGCAAGTCGTACGGGACGCATCCCGCAGTGCGGATTTACTATTCGCCCGAGATCATCCAGTGGCTCGGCGACGGCAAGCAGCGGGCCATTCCCGACGGGGCGATGATGATCAAAGAGCAGTTCAAGGAGCCGGCGGCCCGCTACAACGGCTTGGACGACGAGAAGCTGTGGGCCCGGCTGACGAGCTGGTCGGTGATGGTGAAGGACGCGGCGGGGTCGCACGACGGCTGGTTTTGGAGCAACCCCGCCAAGGGGCAGCAGCCGGTCGATTGCTTCAAGTACCCGTTCGAGGAGGCGGTCTCGGGTTTTGGGCTGTACTGCGTGCGGTGTCATGCGTCGACCAAGACGACCGGCGAAACCAACGAGTACACCTTCGCCTCGCTGCGGAACGTGAAGGGGTTTCCGGGCGAGCCGATGCGGTTCAACGTGGACGATTCGTGGTTGAAAGACACGGACGAAGAGGAGCCGGACGAGTCGGTTCCGGCGCCCGAGGATGTGAACGAGCCGCAACTGGCGAAGAGGGCGGCCGCCAGGGAAGGGGCCACGAAAGGGGGACAGGCACAAATTGCTCCGCGGACTGCGCAAATTGAGCCAGTCCCCGGGGGCGCGGCGGCGGTCGAGACGAATCATCCGCGGTGCACCGACGCGGCGAATCCGACGATGTGCCCGCCGCTGTTGAACAAACAGTTTCTGGCGGTGTTTGCGTCGATCGGCGCGGCGCGAGCGCTCGGAGGTCGAGCATTTGCCGCCGGTGACGCACGATTGGTCGGTGAGGCTGCCCGTGAGCACGCGGGGCAAGCAGGCGTTCGTGACGTCGAACCAGTGCATGAGCTGCCACGCGGGACTCTTGGGGCCGTTCGGGCCGGCGATGTTTCACCTGGCGGGCGCGGAGAACGGCTATGGGGCCGAGACGGACGCCACCTGTCGCCCTATGGCGAGTGGCGGTGGACGCCGATGGGGCTGGCGGGGCGGGATCCGATCTTTTACGCGCAGTTGGAGAGCGAGGCGGCGCTGATTCGTCGCGAGGCGGCGGGCGACGCCGCGCGGGGCGAGAAACTGGCCGCCACGCTGGCCGACGCCTGCTTGAAGTGCCACGGGGTGATGGGGTCGCGGCAGTTCCACCTCGACCACGGCGAGTCGGGGAGCTTGTTTGGCGTCGAGCACGTGTTGCGGGAGTCTACGGCGGCCGGCGCGGCAGGCGAGAAGGACTGGCGGTACGGCGCGCTGTGCGCGACGGCGTGAGCTGCACGGTGTGCCATCAGATGGAGCCGCGCGAGCAGCCATCGAGCGACCATCGCTCCTATCTGGAGTTTTTCCTGGAGACGTCGATCACCGGGAACATCAACCTCGGCAAACCCGGCGAGCTGCACGGGCCGTACGAGGACAAAGAGATCGCCCCCTATGCGATGGAGCACGCGTTGGGATTCAAGCCGACGTTCAACGCGTACATCAGGAGCTCGCAGATGTGCGGGACGTGCCACGTGGTGAACCTGCCGATCGTGGACCGGCCCGAGCCGGGCGGCGAAGGCCAGCTCGCGGCGGCGGAGCAGAATCCGGCGTTCAAGGATTTTCATCATCATGTGGAGCAGGCGACGTATTTGGAGTGGCTGAACAGCGAGTTTCAAAACGAGGTGGGCGGCGAGAATCCGAAGGCGAAGAGTTGCCAGGATTGCCATATGGCGCGGCAGTGCCACGACGACGACGAGGGGCTGCACCTCGACCACTTCGAGACGCGCATCGCGGCGATTCAGGACAACACGTATCCCGACGCGGAGAATTTGGCGTCGCGGGAGGAGCTGGAGGTGCGTCGCCGGACCGAGGGATTCTCGCGGCACAATTTCACCGGGCTGAATGTATTTCTGGTGGAGATGTTTAACCAGTTCGACGATGTGCTGGGCGTGCGGAAGTTCGACTTCATGACCGGGTCGCAGAAAGACATCGCCCATGCCGTGGCGGACTTCCGCCGGCAGGCGAACCACGAAGTCGCCACAGTCGAGGTTGAGGCGCGGGTGGGCGAGGGCCGCGAGCTGACCGCGAAGGTGAACGTGCACAACCTGGTGGGGCACCGGTTTCCCAGCGGCGTGGGTTTTCGGCGGGCGTTTCTGGAGTTGCTCGTGTTGGAGAAGCCGGCGGGCCCGGATGCGGATGAGAAAGTGATTTGGTCCTCGGGCGCACCAATGAGTTGGGGTTGTTAGTCGACGAGAACGGCGACGTGCTGCCGTCGGAGTTTTTTGGCCACGACGCGGCGACGGGCGCGCAGGCGTTTCAGCCGCATCACGAGGTGATCACATCGCCGCGCGAGGTGCAGATTTACGAGACGCTGCTGCGGAACGCCAACGGCCGGTTCACGACGAGCTTCATTCGCGGCTCGGAGACGGTGAAGGACAACCGGCTGTTGCCGCGCGGGTGGAAAGCCAAGGGGCCGGGGCCGGAGCTGAACGGGGAGTTTCTCCGGGCGACCTATCCCGACGCCCAGACGATGAAGGACCCGCAGTATGCCGACGGCAGCGGGTCGGACCAGGTGACGTACCGCATCGCGTTGCCGGCCGGCGTCGATCCGCAGCGCGTGGTCGTGAAGGCGACGCTGTACTATCAGGCGATTCCGCCGTACTTCCTGAAAAACCTCTTCGAGACGGCGCCCGACGGCCCCGCCACGCGACGGCTGCATTACATTTGCAGCAATATCGACCTGGGCGGGACGCCGATCGAAGGCTGGAAGCTGCCGGTAGTGTCGGCCACGGCCGAAGTCGAGTAGCCGCTGCCCGGCACGGAATCTGCATGCCTCCCGGCGTGGGGGTCGCTATGATGGTAGGCTCACGCGACCCGGGCGCCCTCCCGCTGGAGCGACTGTTGATAAACGACTCGTCATCGGCTGCGGCTCTTTTGAATTTGCAGCCCAACGCGGCGCAGTTTTTGGCCGACGTCGTCGCCGGGCTGCGCCGCTCGCCGAAAGCCCTGCCCTGCAAATATTTCTACGACGAGCGCGGGTCGCGGCTGTTCGATGAGATTTGTCTGCTCGAGGAATACTACCTGACGCGGGCCGAGGACGAGATCATCAAGCGGCACGCCCAGGAGATGGCGGACCAGATCGGCCCGGGCGTGATGCTGGTCGAATACGGCAGCGGCAGCAGCACCAAGACGCGGGCGCTGTTGGACCGGCTGGCCGACCCGGTGGCGTACGTGCCGGTGGACATTTCGCGCGAGCACCTGCACCGGACGGCGGCGGCGTTGTCGCGGGCGTATCCACGGATCGAGATCCTGCCGGTGTGCGCGGATTTTACCAAGCCCTTCCGGCTCCCGCGGTCACGGCGCGAGCCGACGCACAGCGCGGTGTTTTTTCCAGGGTCGACGATCGGGAATTTTCAGCCGGCGGAAGCCCGGGCGATGTTGGGACAGATCGCCCCGATGTGCGGGCTGGGCGGCGGATTGTTGATCGGCATCGATTTGCAGAAGGACGTGGGCACGATAGCGGCGGCGTACAACGACGGGCGCGGGGTGACGGCGGAGTTCAACCTGAACCTGCTCGGGCGGATCAATCGGGAACTCGAGGGAGATTTCGACCTCGATCAGTTCCAGCACCGGGCGGTTTACGATCCGCGGGCCGGGCGGATCGAGATGTCGCTGGTGAGCCGGCGGGCGCAACTCGTGACCGTGGGCGATCAGTCGTTCGAGTTCGCGGCGGGCGAGGCGATCACCACCGAGTATTCCCACAAGTACACCGTCGAAGGCTTCGCAACGCTGGCGGCGGATGCGGAATTGACGTTGCGGCGCACGTGGATGGACGACAAGCAGCAGTTTGCGGTGCTGCATTTTGCACTCCTGGGGCGGGTCGCGCCATGATCGAGCTGCGGCAGGTCTCCAAGCGATTCGGTTCGCACCTGGCCGCCGACGGCGTGGATTTGAAGTGCGAAGCCGGACAGACGGTGGTGCTGATTGGCCCGAGCGGGTGCGGCAAGAGTACGCTTTTGCGGATGATGGCGGGACTGGTGACGCCGGACGCGGGCGCCGTGTATTTTGACGGCGAGCCGCTTAGCGCCGATCGATTGCCGGCGGTGCGGCGGCGGATTGGATACGTGATTCAGGAAGGCGGGCTGTTCCCGCACCTGACGGCCCGTGCGAATGTGGGCTTGATGCCGCGGTATCTCGCGGTGGGCGACGGACCGCACGGCGGCGCGGGTCGAACGAGCTGCTGCAGTTGACGCACCTTACGCCGAGTTTGCTGGATCGCTACCCGCGGCAGCTTTCGGGCGGGCAGCGGCAGCGGGTGAGCCTGATGCGGGCGCTGGTGCTGGAGCCCGATGCGCTGTTGTTGGACGAGCCGTTGGGGGATCTCGATCCGATGATCCGCGCGGAGCTGCAGCAAGACCTGCGGAGCATCTTTCGCGAGCTCGGCAAGACGGTGGTGTTGGTCACCCACGACCTGGCGGAAGCGGCTTACCTCGGCGACCGGATACTGCTGATGCGCGACGGGCGGATCGTGCAGGAAGGCTCGATCGCCGAGTTGTCGGAGCGGCCGGCGGACGAATTCGTCACCCGATTTGTACGAGCTCAACGGCAGAATGCGTGATGCGACGCGTGACCGTGATTTGCCTGTTGCTCGTGCTGGCGGCCGTGGCGCCGCGGGGGTCGACGGTCCGCGGGGTGCGCGTGGGGTCGAAGAAGTTCACCGAGTCGGTCATTCTCGGCGAAATCGTGGCCCAGCTCGTCCGCGCAGGCGGCGACGACGCGACGCATCTGGCCGAGTTGGGCGGGACTACGCTGGTGTTCGACGCGCTGAAGCGCGGCGAGATCGACGTGTACCCGGAGTACACCGGCACGCTCCGGCAGGAGATCTATGCCGGGCGAAAAGCGGAAAGCTTCGCCGATCTGCAGAAGCTGCTCCGCGACGACGGCGTGACGATGAGCAAGCCGTTGGGGTTCAGCAACAACTACGCGCTGGCGGTTCGCCGCGACACGGCGGACCGGCTGGGGCTGGCGGCGATTTCCGACCTGGCGAAGCATCCCGATCTGCGGCTGGGGTTCAACAATGAGTTCATGGACCGCGCCGACGGCTGGAAAAATCTGCGCACGCACTATGGATTGCCGCAGCAGGCGGTGGGACTTGATCATGACCTGGGGTTCCGGCAGTTGGAGGCCGGAACCATCGATGTGATGGATGTGTACACGACCGAGGCCAGAATCGCGGAACTGGACCTGGCGCTGCTGAAGGACGACCGCGATTACTTCCCGCAGTACGATGCCGTGCTCTTGCGCGGACCGATCTTGGCGAGCGGTTTCCGGAGGCGGCGGAGCGCATCTCGCAGCTTGAGTCGCGCATCGACCGCGAGACGATGATGGACTTGAACGCGCTCGTCGAATCGGGCAAGGCCAACGAGGCGCAGGCGGCGGCGAAGTTTTTGCACGACAAGTTGGGCGTGACCTCGGCAGCCGACGCCGGCGACGAGTCGGTCGCGTCGCAGATCTGGCAGCGGACGTTGGAGCATGTCGACCTGGTGCGGCGGTCGCTGATACCGGCGATTTTCGTGGCTGTGCCGCTGGGGGTGCTGGCGGCCAAGCGACCGCGGTTGGGGCACTTCATCCTGGGCATCGCGGGCATTGTGCAAACCATTCCCGCGCTGGCGCTGTTGGTGCTGCTCATTGCGCCAGTGGCGTGGTTGGGCCTCGACACGCTGGGCGCCGGGTCGGCCACGGCGGTGGTGGCGCTGTTTCTCTACAGCTTGCTGCCGATTGTGCGGAACACGGCCACAGGGCTGGCGACGATCTCGCCGGAGCACCGCGAAAGTGCGGAGGCGCTGGGGCTCTCGCCGATGTTTCGGCTGCTGCACATCGAACTGCCGCTGGCCTCGCCGTCGATCCTGGCGGGCATCAAGACGGCGGCGGTGCTGAACGTGGGCTTCGCCACGCTGGGGGCTTTGGTGGGCGCCCGCGGCTACGGGCAGCCAATTCTCACCGGCATCCGCCTGAACGACACGGGGCTGATCATGCAGGGGGCCGTGCCGGCGGCGTGTTTGGCTATACTATTGCAGTTGGTGTTTGAATTGGCGGAGCGGTGGTTTGTGCCGGTGGGGTTGCGATTGCCGAGGTCGGAGGGCGCAAGGTGAATCAAGGCGCTGCCAAAGTTCGTGGCCAGGGAGCGGTCGGGCGCCCCTCCCCTAACCCCTCCCCACAGGGGAGGGGGATTTTGGATCTCGCGCGGCGGTTTGCCGACGTTCGCTCATTCACCGATGCGCTGTGCGCGACGCTCGAGCCGGAGGATTGTTGTATTCAGTCGATGAGCTCGGCGAGTCCCACGCGGTGGCATTTGGCGCACACGAGTTGGTTCTTTGAAACCTTTCTGCTGAAGCGCGATCCGGCGTACCGGACGTTCGACGAACACTACGAGGTGCTGTTCAATTCCTACTACAACTCGGTGGGCGAGCAGTTTCCGCGCGATCGGCGCGGGCTGTTGTCGCGGCCGACGGTCGCCGAGGTGCAGGATTATCGCCGGCACATCGACCAGGCGGTGAATCGCTGGTTCGACAGCGGTCGCTTGGAGGGAGATGCGGAACTGGCCAATGTGATCGAGTGGGGCGTGCAGCATGAGCAGCAGCATCAGGAGCTCATCCTGACCGACGTGAAGCACCTGTTTTCGGTCAACCCCCTCTTGCCGGCGTTTCGGGAGGGCGATCGCATGACGCCCGCCGCGAAGACGCCGCTGGAGTGGATCGCGTTTGACGAGGGGATTTACGACATCGGCTATCAGGGCGACGGATTCGCCTACGACAACGAATCGCCGCGGCATCGGGTGTTTCTCGAAGGCTTTCAACTGGCGAGCAGGCCGGTGACCAATGGGGAGTTTTCGCAATTCTTCGAGGCCGGTGGCTACGAGCGGCCGGAGTTCTGGCTGTCGGAGGGTTGGAGCGGCGTGACGGCCCAACGGCTTGCGCGGCCGCTCTATTGGCGGCGGCACGAAGGCCAGTGGCAAGAGTTCACGCTGTCCGGACTGCAGCCTCTTGACCTCAACGCGCCCGTGTCGCACGTGAGTTACTTCGAGGCGGACGCCTACGCGCGGTGGTCTGGGGCCCGACTGCCCACGGAGGCCGAGTGGGAGGTCGCGGCCGGGGACGCGCCGATCGCGGGGAATTTTGTGGATGGGGCGATGGCGGAGGGGCGGGCGATTCATCCGGGGGGCGCCGGGGTCGGGACGACCCGGCTCGCGCGGATGTTTGGGGATGTGTGGGAGTGGACTTCGAGCCCTTACGTGGCGTATCCCGGGTATGAGCCGCCCAGCGGCGCCTGGGCGAGTACAACGGCAAGTTCATGTGCAACCAGTACGTGCTGCGGGGCGGGTCGTGCGCGACGCCGTCGAGCCACATCCGGGCGACTTATCGCGACTTTTTCCCGCCGGATGCGCGGTGGCAGTTCACGGGATTGCGGCTGGCGCGGCGCGGGTAAGACGCGAAGATGCTGGCGTTCGTTTGCACGAATCCGATAATTATCCGGCGCCTTCGTCGCGAGCCTGACACTGAAACTCATGAAGTTTTTGGTTGTAACAGGCGATTGCGTCTCTGCGGCGGAGCATTCCCAAGAGCTTGAATCGGTTGTCGGCGCTAATCACCGGAAGTTCATCCAGATTCAGCTCGGTGAACCGCTTCAAAGCCGTGTTTAAGTCATCCTCTGGCGTAACTGAAACGACGCGGGTCGTCATCACGTCGCGAGCGTTAGCCAACTCCCACAGCGAGTCGCTAAAGAGATGCGATCGTACATCATCCGACGAAAAAATCCCGATAAATCGATCGTCGCGATCTACAACGGGAAAATAGTGCTGCCGGGACGCGGCGATTAGCTGGACAATTTCCCGCAAGAGCGTGCCCTGAAAGACGGGCGGGCATTGCTCCAAGGGAATGTCGGCAACGCATATACCCTCCAAGACGTCGACGAGGAAATCCCCGCGATGGGCTGGGGAATCGAGACGCGATCCGAGCTGTTGATCATACAGCGTCCAGCGATGACAAAGCACGAAGCACAACGTCGAAACCCACATCGTCGGGAGCAATAGCCCATAGTCGCCGGTCAATTCGCTCACCATGATAATCGTCGAAATGGGGGCGTGTGCAGCGCCGGCAAAAAAGCCAGCCATGCCCACAATCGCATAGATTTGCGGGTGCGGCACGAGCTGCGGCCAAATACCGTGCAGCGTGGCGCCTACGGCGGCGCCCGTGCAGCCCCCGATAACCATCGACGGGCCAAACACCCCGCCTGATCCGCCCGAACCAATGGTCGACGACGTGGTAAGGATTTTGAGCAGCGCCAAGGCGACGAGCAGCGTCACCCCCAATGAAGTCGGATCGGTTAATGCAATTTGCAACACTCCGTAACCCGTCCCCAACACGGCCAGCGCCCGCAGGTCGGCGCCGCGCCACCAGTACAAAGCCAAGGCCACAACAGCGGCAATCACGGCGCCCAGCGCCGGTCGTAGCCACGGGGGGAGCGGCGACGCCTTAAACATCCGGTGAATTCCGTAGAACGACTTGATGAAGAGGACGGCGACCGCAACGAGGACGAAAGCCAGCAGCGTCATCGGGAGCAGCTCCGTCACGGAACCCAGCTGAAACTGCAACTTCCTTCCAAATAGGGGCAGAAAACGAATCGTGCCCGGCAGCCAAAATGAAAAGACGCTGTAGCTAATCGTCGCCGCAACGGCGGCGGGCACGATCACGTCCCCCTCCAAGTCGGAATCGCGATAGAGGATTTCGGAAGCGAAAATCGCGCCGGCCAGCGGCGCACGAAAAATGGCCCCAATGCCCGCGCCCATCCCCACGGCCAACAGAATCCGCCGATCGCGGACCGGCAGCTTGAGGGCTGTGCTAAGAAATGATCCAAAGCCAGCGCCGATTTGTGCGATGGGCCCCTCGCGGCCGCCTGACCCGCCGCTGCCGATGGTAAGCGCCGACGCGAGCAGCTTGACGACGGGTACGACCGGTCGTATGTAACCACGTTTTTGATGAAATGCCGCGATTGCCGCATCGGTCCCGTGTCCCTCGGCTTCGGGGGCGAAAGAAAACACCAGCAGCCCCGAAAGGAGTCCCCCAATTGCCATCACGCCTATGAGTTTCACTGGCGACAGCTGAGCCGCCGGAGGCTCGAAGAGTCGATGTTCGCCGGCTGACTCGCTTGGTACATAGCCGGCAGTGCGCTCCAGGGCAAAGTAACGCACCGTCTGATCCGCGGCGTCGAAAGCAATGGCGCCGAGGCCGGCGACAACGCCGACGAGGGCGGACAATAGCAGCCACTTTCCTGTCGTATGGAGGGGAGACAGGTACTTAAGCAGGGACGTCAATGAACCCTCATGACTCGCGGTATTTGTGCGGTATTGGTGGGCTGCGGCCCGGCGGCTTCCATCAAACCTGACAGTCAGCGCCGCGCCAACCTCAAATGAGCCTGGCGAGGCATGCTTCAACGGTTAGCGTCGATTCTTATCGATAATTGCTACCAGAATCAACAGGAAGCCGACGAGACGAATCCAATACAGGTACGTTTGCCCTTCGATGGGTTCATGCGCCAGCGCCGTGCCAAGGCGCGTGAGGCCCAGCAGCAAGAACGCGGCGGAAAACAGGGCAAACAGCCGATCGCCGCTTTCTCGCCAGAAGCGAAGAAAAAACAGCATGGCCGTCCAACACCCCATGGCGGCGGCGCCCGTCAAGAAATCCTGCATGGAAAGGCCTCCACGGAGCTGGCGCAGATCACTTGGAATCCCAAATCAATCCGAACAGCAGCAACGCCAGGGCCACGAGCCCCGGCAGCTTCCGCCACAGCGACAAGTCAATATCGGGCACTAGAACGACGTCGACGTAGAGCATGACGTTTTCGAGCATCAAGCCGAGAAAACACAAGCCGCTCCAAAACAACAGCTTCACGTGATTCTTGGCGTAGCTGCGCAGCAACATTGTCGCGCACAACAGGCACGTCGCGCCGCAAAGAATGTAAACGAGGCCAGCCATAGGATTTAGTCCTCTCGCAGACGAAAGGCATCGGAAAAGGCTTTGACGAAGCTGACGGGCTTGGAGTAGATCTCCGTGGTTACCGCGACGCGCCGCTCGTCGTACAGAGAAGCCAGGCGATCGATGGCGGCGCCGACGTCGGCGCTGGCCGGTTGATAGCGAAAGCTAGGCTTCGCCCACTCGACGAATTGGCGGCGCTGCAAGTCAAACAGCAGATCAGTCGCCACATTGGCCGTCATATAGAGCTGTTTGGCAACTTCTTCGGCGGTCCAGCGGCGCGCCGGATCGGCGCGGAGCATCAGCAGGACTTCTAATTGAGCAAGCGAATGTATGTGCTGAGCGATGAATTGTTTGACGTCTGGTGGAAAAGAATCGCCCATGCCAGCCCGCTCAATTCAGGAAACTGCACTTCTCGCCAAATTGTGTCGCATGGCTGTCATGTTGGCAAATAAGTCATCGAAGACAGCCATTGACCTGCGCCAGGGCGTCTGCCCTAGCGGAGCTAGGCAGCAAACCCGACTTCAGCCGCTGCCAGCCAGGGAGGGGGATTCGGGACCGGTCGCCGCGTCGGAGGCGGCGTTGCGGATGATGGTCATCAATCGCGACGGATGGGCTGCCGAGACGCCCTTGTGGCGGAGCTTGGCGATCAGATCGTTGCCGAGGATGCCTTGCACCTTGACGTGCAACGCCGGCATGTCGAACAAGATCTCGCGCAGCTTGGGGGCGGTCCACGCGAGAAAATCGATCGGCGTATCGGCGACCACGCGGGCGCTGGCGTGCTGCTCGGTGAGAAATCCCATTTCGCCGACGAACTGCCCGGAGGTCACGGTGGCGACGCGCCGTCCGTCCACCTCCACGACGCCGCGTCCGGACGAGACGAGCATCAGGGCGGGGACCGGCTTGTCTTGCTGCAGGAGTTCGTCGCCGACCTTCGCCCGTTTCCATTCGGCGATCGATAACAGTTTGACGAACTCGCGCGGCTTGAGCGTATTGAAGACGGTGCGGTAGAGCTGAAGTTCCTCTTCGCCGAGAAAGACGGGGCGCTTCTCGAGCAGCAACAGGATGATCTGAACGATATTGACCCCCATGAACAACAAACCCCACGCCGCGGGACCATTCAGCGGCGGCGTCTGGCTGTAATAGAAACCCATGAGGCACATCTGGGCCGCGACCGTGATGATGCGCAGCCAGAGCATTTCGCGGATGGAGAACGCGATGAGGAAGAGCACATTGCCGACGTGGAGCATGTTTTCCATGGAGTTTGTCCAGCGGTCTTGCAGAGTCAGTCGTCAGCTATTCTTACCGAGGCCAGCGTTGATTCCCAGGGGAGAATTAGGCGACGAGTACAGGTCAAAGATTGCCGGGGAGGCAATTGCTAGCGACCTTTGATGGGCTCATCAAATGAAGCACGTTCGTTGCGGCAAATCTCCGTCGCGGGCTCCGCCAGGGATTGCCGCCAATCGCCTGCTACCGTCGTCATTCGTCGTAGCGCAAGGTCGACGTACGCGACGCCTGTTTTGGCGGCGTTACAGCGTCGTCGCCAAATCTGCCGGCACGGCGATCGACGCCAAGATTGGCGCCTCGCCCGCCGACAATGACCTGCCGCCCGCCGTTAGCGCTACGGACGTGGCCGCCCCGGTCAGGCGACCGTTTCCGCTCGAATCGCCGGGGCGCCCCAAAGTCGTTTAAGGAAACAGTTTGGCGTCCAGGCGGTTAAGCATCATCCGAATCGATGCGGCGACCGATCGAGTCGCTTCCTCTCCGACAGCGGCAATTTCGCCCGCTCGACCGAACTCTGAGAGTTCGAAGCGAGTGACGTCGGGCTCAACGACGAAGTCGGCCGGTTGAACCCCGAGGGCATTGACGCTGTGGCTCTGAACCAGATAGCTGCGGAGAAGCGTCTGGATGGTTGACGCCCGGCGCATTTGCGCCGTCGGCGTGTCAGGTCGGTTCTCCGCGAATCGCTGTTCCATTTTGGCCGTAACGCTGACCGCGATCACAAAATTGCAGCCCTTCGCCGCCAGCACATTCGCGGGTACGTTGTTGATGAGGCCGCCGTCGACCAGGGCTTGGCCGTCGCGGTGGATTGGCGTCGCCAGAAGCGGCAGGTTGATGCTCTCGACGATGCCGTCGACCGCGTCGCCGCTGCTTCGAATCACGTCCGTCCCGCCGACCAGGTCGACGGTAATGGTGTGCATCGGAAGGTAGAGCTGCTCCAGACGCGCGGTCCCCAAATACCTCCTCAGCATCGGGTCGAACTTCCCGCGGCGGTACTTATACAACAAGTCCCATTGCTCCCCGCGAGGAAGATAACGAAACAACAACGACGGGCGGAGGTCGGCGACAAAGCAGTCGAGGAGATAGTCCGCCGCGAGTCCGGCCGAGTACAGCGTGCCCGTCATGGCGCCGGCGCTCGTGCCGGCGATCATGTCGACCGCGATGCCGCTCTGCGCCAGCGCGGGTAACACGCCCAGGTGGGCCATGCCGCGAGCCGCGCCTCCCCCAAGCGCAACGCCAATCTGCACGCCACGCATTTGATGCACTAACCGCTCGAGGCCAGCAGACGCGACGGGGCCTTGGTTGGGCTTCGGCTTGTCCAGGCAAACTTTCACGTCCGCGCAAGCCAATCCGCGCAACTCGCTGGCGATCGGCGCCAGTTCCCCGGAAGGCAGCAGCCACACAAGACGCACCTTGTCGCGCAACGAGGACGCGCGGGCCAGCAGGCGCCGCAAGGGATCGACGGAGCTCTCCCAATTGACCGGGAGTCACGCACCAGTAGATCTGCTCGCAGGCATCCGTCGCGCGGGACGCCATTTCGGGATCCATCCCCATATCGACGTCAAAGACGATGCGACCGGCCTGAAGCCAGACGCTTGCCTGTCGCCGAATTTCCTCGGGGCTCAACGCCCTTTCCCCTTCGACGAGGCTGCGTTCGACAACTCCCGCCACGCTTACGCAGCGATCGGCGAACACATGGGGCGACTCGCCGAGTTGCACCAGCCGTTCCATGAGCCGCCGGGTCACTTCGCGGGTTTGGTCGCCGCGGTGGAAAAACGCCGCGACTCGCGGCGGCAAGGGAGCTTTGTCGTGCATGATCGCCTGCCGGGCCGACTCTGCCATGAGGCGTGCGTAGTTCGCGCGAAACGCATCATGTCTTCTGGCGAACTCCAAGGCGGTGGCGTACTCCACCCGCAACAGCACCGAAGGATCTTCGGCGGTGCATATGAAGGGCTGCGGTTCCGCGAGCGCCGCCGCCAATCCGCCGACCTGCCCCCCTTGAGTCTGAAACCGCTGCACGACCACGCGGCCATGCACGTCTAGCAGCTCGAGTTTCAGTCGGCCTTGGAGCACCAAATGGATCGATGTGATGGCCTCGTGCGGTTGGTACACGATGTGACCCGCCTCGCACCGAATGATTTCCGCTGCGTCAGCAATCTCTCTGATCGCGTCGTCGTCGAGGCCAGCGACGCACGGGTGCAGTTTGAGCAACTGGAACTTTTCATCGACGGCCATCATGACTTTTAATCCTCCGCGACAGTAGGCGCCGTCGCGTCCGCTAGTCCGTAGCCGGGCAAATTCTTGCGCAGGTACTCGCCGAAGCTCTCAGCCGGCGCCCGATTGGCAATGTCGTTGATCCAACTGAGCTCCTTAAGGCGATCGAACGGCATGCTTTGGTCCAGAAGGCGGCGATCATATAGCAGCTTGTCGAGAGATCCGTTGAATAACATCCGCCAATCCCAACGAATATGCCCCCGCCCTTGAGCATACACGCTCGTCGTGCAGTTGGTCGTCAATCCGTGATACCAACGAGGCTCGCTCGCCAGCGCATTGACGTTGGCGGCGTAGTCCAGGAAGAACTGCCGGATCGTCAGGTCATCCGCCCGAAGGCGATACAGGTAAAGGTCGTGGCCGGACAGGGACTTTGTGCGCCGCAGAATGGCGTCGCGCTCATCGCTGACCACGTAAATCAGTTCCTGCTGCCGATAAAGGCTCCGCAGAAAACTGAACCTCTGACCGTCGCGATAACGGACTTCGATCGAGATGCAAACTCTTCCGTCCGACCCGAAATCAAACACAAACATCGGATGACTCATCCAGGGCGATCCCCAGGTGAGCATCAGCGCGTCCACCCCGCGGAGCTTGGAGAAACGGTAGGTTCGATTCTCAAAATGAGGCGAGCTGTCGTGGGGGCCGCGATATTCCGAGTTGCGGAGGTTTTTGATCGTCAGGATATCGCGGTTCAGCGATACGCTTGCGGCACAGGCGAAATGTGGATCCCAATTGCGATGCTGCGACGGTCGCAGCGACCGCCACCATAGGACTACTCCCGCGAACGCGACCAGCAGCAGCAGGAAGGGCCCCCAAGGCGGGCGCCAGAACGCGAACGCCACGAGCCATAACGCGACCCACGCGGCCGCCACCACCGCACCCGCGAGAGTTGCGCCGAAAACGTCAAAGTAAATCGCACCAGCCGTCCACAGGCCAATGGCCAAACTCGCCGCGACGATCATGCAGGCGAGTATCATGGAGGCCATCGCGATTAACGCACGCCCTGTTGTCGAGCTGACGCTGGGCTGAACACGTGGACAAGAGCGCCGCCTTATCGGCAGCTTCGTTTGCGCAGCCGTGATTATAATCGCACCTGGCTGGCATTAAAAAGATCCGTACCCGTGCCGTCGGCGCCTTCTTGAACTGTTGCGCATTGCGTCGTAGTTGGAAGTCAAAAAATCATTGCGGTGGGGTCGCGGAAGCGGGTTGGGCGTTGGTCGTAGTCTGGTCTGGCTGGTCCATTCGCACCAGCAGCCACTGCTGCGTCGTGCCGTCGGCAAAGTGCACGAGCGCCGCTGCGGTATCCTGCGTGAGGTTGCCGATGCCCGTCTCCATGATCGGGCGGGTCTGACCGGACACGGTCCACGCGGCGCGCTGGGTGTCGCGGTCGACCATGCCTTCGATGGGCTGCACGTCACCGGTGACCGTGTTGCGCAGCGAACCGGCGATGACTCCCTGCTTGCTCACGGTGAGTTGGAGGAACATGGTCGGATCGGCGCCGCTCGACTCCCCGTCTTGCGTGATCGCGAATACGCCAAGCGGCAGCCAATCGTCTTCGGCCGGCGGTTGCGCCGGCGCGCTCGTGGCGATCTGTTCGGCCTGCGCGGCGTAGTCGGCGGCAGAAGAGTAAACCTGATCGCCGTAGTACACCGTGTCGCCGTCGTAGTACACATTCTGGCCGTAGTTGTAGTAGATCGGCGTCGTCCACCCGCTGCCTACCCAGCCGGTAATCGCCGGCCAGGCGGCCCAAGCCCACCAGTTGTAGCGGGCGCCGAAGCGGTAATGGGGATGCGGGTGGTTGTGCCAGTAACCGGCGCCCCACCAGTGATTGTTGTTCCAATAGTGGTTGTGCCAGTTGTTGTTGATGAAGTTGCGATGGTCATTGCGATAGCCTTGCCAACGGTTCCAATCGGTGATCTGCCCCGGACGGTAGCCGGGGCGATTACCGGGATAGCCTGGGCGGCCGACGTCACCGGGTTGACCGGGTCGGCCGATGTCGCCGGGTCGACCGGGCCGGCCAATGTCGCCAGGGCGTCCGGGGCGACCGATGTCGCCGCCGCCGGGTCTACCGGGACCTCCAGGCGCGCGTGCCGGGGAGCGTACCGGGTAGCGTGGTGGGGCGATTGGCAGGACGATCGTGGAGGAAGTCGTTCGCAGCGCCGCCGGGACGCGTCGCGGGCCGCGTGGAGGGCCGGGGCTGGAAGCCGCCGCCTGATTGGCCGGGCAAACCGAGGAACTTATCCAGTTGACCTGTCGTGGGTCGGCCACCGACGTTTGGACGGCCGCCCGCGCCGCCGGGCTGGGCAATCGCGGGCCGGGCGCCGCCGGCGGGAGGCCTATAGCTCGCCGGTGGAAGGCTCGGGCGGCCGCCGCCGCCGGGCCGCGCGATGGCGGGACGGTTGGCCGCCGCGCCGCCGCCGGGGAAGTTCCCCTGGGGGCGACCGGTGGCGGGCCGATTGTATGACGGATTGGGTCGCGGCATCGACGGCCGACTCATGGCCGGCGTGCGGCTCATCGACGGTCGCGCGCCGCCGGAAAACCCGCCGCGCGCTCCGCCCCCACCACCGCCGCCGCCGCGTCCCCCTCCTCCGCCGCCACGCCCGCCTCCGCCGCGACCGGCGTGGGCCTGATGGCTGACGAACGTCGCCAGGCACAGGGCAACGCACAGGATCAAGAAGAGAGAAGAGCGTTTCATGGCGACATCCTCGACTTCGCGAGTTTGATTTTTATTGTGAGCAATCTAACTAGTTGGTTACCTCGCCGCGGGAACCGCGGGCGCCAGAGGCTCAGTTCCATCGCTGGTTTCTGCACCGCTCGTAGAACCATCGTCGTCCGTTGCCGCGTCCGCGCGGACGATGGTTACTTCATCGATGTTGGGCAGAATCTCCCCGTTGATCTGCCGATTGATCGACTGCCAGCCGTACGAGTTGTCGTCGATCTTAGTGAGGATGTTGTCGCCGGTCATCTTGCCGCCGTCGGGGAGCGTGCCGGAGTACTGGATGACCCATCGGCCGTCGGCGCCGTGCTTCCACTTGCCTTCGCCGAAACCGCCGTCGGAGTCGAACACCCACGAGCGGATGCGCTTGGCGGCCGGGTCCCAGCCGATGACCTGCATGCCGGACATGTCGACCTGGTCGCCGATGGTGGCGGAGAACGAGCGGGTGAGGAAATTCTTGTTCTTGGTCCAATCAACGTCGGTTTGAATGGTGACGTTGGCGTCGGAATCGATCCACGAGCCGACCATCCACTCCAGCTCCTTGAGGTGCTCGTAGTTGGACTTCGGCGGATTGAGGACGCCCTCCTCGGTCACGCGGTCGAGCATCCACCTGGCGTCCTGACGAACGTGGACGGCGGAGTACTTACTGTCTTCGACCTCGCCATTGGGCGAGATGACGTGGGCGACGCCGCGCTCGATGGCCACGTTGGGCGAGACGAAGTCGACGCGGGTGACGTCGACCTTGAGCTTCGTGTCGTTGTCCGCGAGTTGGTTAGTGAAGTATTTCTCCAGTGCGTCGCGGCCAACGATTTCCTCGCCGGTCTCGGGGTCGGCGTAGATGGCGTCGGCCGACCACAGCGCGGCGAGGGCCTTGGCGTCGCGGGCGTTGTAGGCGTCGTCGTAGGCCTGGGCGTTTTTGCGGATCGTGGCTTCGTCCGCAGCGGTCTTTTCGGCGTCATCGGCGGCCGGGGCGGCGGATGCTGCAGGGCCAGGCGCGGCGGCGGCGGGAGTCGCCGGTTTCGCTGGAGCAACAGTCTGGGCCGGCGCTCGTGTGCTCCCGAGGCAGGACGCGAAGACGCAGGCGATGGTCAAGAACGCTCGTTTCATGGTCTCACCTTACTTTTCAATAGCGATGCACGCCCAAGCGATTGTCGCGGAGCGATTGGTTCAGAGTCCGTCAAGCGGCGAGTTTGTGTTGAAGCTTGCGCAGGCGTAGCGATAGGGCGACGGCCATGACGCCGAGGGCCATCATGTAGGCGCCGATTAGCAGCACCATCGCCAGCGCTCCGGCGCCGGGGCGAGCCAAGAGCAAGGCGCCGAAGGCGATTGACAGGACGCCGGAGAGCACCAACACCCATTCGTCGTCGATCTGCTTTCGCAGCGAGATAGCGGCAGCCACCTCGAACACGCCGCGGATGATCGCTGACCACGCGATGATTACCAGCAGCACTAGCGCCGTGAGCCCAGGCCAGGCGAAGGCCAGGATGCCCGCCGCCATGGCCAAAACGCCGAGGATGATCATAGTCCACCAGATGGTGCCGTCGGGTTCGCCGCGCATTCCCAACACGACGCCTGCAATGCCGTCGGCCAAGCTAAAGACGGCAAACACCCACACGAGCGACACGAGGGTAATGCCCGGCCAGGCGATGGCTGTGATTCCCAGGGCGATGGCCGCCAGTCCGCGCAACAAAAGCACCCACCACCGGCGGCAGATAATTGGCAGCATGTTTGATCCTCCGAAAAAGGGCGCCGGGGTCGAGACGACCCGGCTCGCAGAGCAATGAGCAGGACTATGGAGAGGAGAAAGGCATTATCTTACCTCAACTGCCGGAGGCGCCCAGGAGCTTTCGAGCATGCTGGCTCAAGCGGCGTCGAGCCGCATGGTTACCCCCAGGTTACCGCTGGCGGGCGACGGCAGCCATTTGGTCGCTCGCTGCCGGCCGGGATCGGCGTGTTGAAGGTACGGTCGAGAAAGCCCATCGTGCGGGTCCCTCGAGTTGGCAAAGGAGCGACCGGTTAGTCCTTGAATATTGTCTTCCAATCTTCCTGCATATCAACGATGACCCAGCCGCGCTTGGGCGCCTCGTCGAGGCCGCGAGCCAGTCGACCCCCGGGGGAGTCGCGGTCGTAGGCGTATTCTCGCCGGGCGTCGGTGTGGTGCACGAGCAATCCCAGCCGGGGTCGAGGCGACGAAGGCTCGTCGGCGGTGATCCACTCGAGCATTTCGAAATCGCCGTCGGAGTTGCCGAAAGCCAGGATCGGGCGGCGGCCGATGTACTCTTGGATGCCGACGGGCTTCCCGGCCTTGTCGTCGATGAAGTTGATTTGGGGCAGCTTCACCAGCACAGGCTTGTCGCCCTGGAGTTCGTATGTCAGCTTGCCGCTGGAGCCGACGACCTGCTCGGGCGGGATGCCGTAGACGCGCTCCGTCCACGGCCGCATGAACTCGACCCCGCCGCCGGAGACGATGAAAGTCTTGAAGCCGTGGGCGCGCAGGTATGCGAGCAGCTCGATCATGGGCTGGTAAACGCACGCGGCGTACGGCTGATGGAACCGCGGGTGTTGGGCCGTCGCCAACCAATCTTGGACCAGCGGCGTGAACTGGTCGGTCGTCATGCCCGCGTGCGTGGCGGCGATGATTTCCAGGACGCCCTTTTCGCCGCCGGCGAGCGCGCCCTTGACGTCGCCGGCGAGGATCGACTTGAACGGCTCCTTATCTTTCCACTCCGGATGGGCGGGGGCGAGCGCTTTGACGCGGTCGAGGGCAAAGGCCAACTGAAAGTACATGGGCTGCTCGCACCAGAGCGTGCCGTCGTTGTCGAACATGGCGATGCGCTCGGCCGGCGGCACGAAGCCGGGGGAGCCTTCGGTCGTCGCCTCGGCGACAAAATCGACGATGGCCTGTTTGGCGACGCCGTCGTTCCAAGAGGGCAATGCGTCTTGAGCGTTGGCGACGCGACCCGACGGCCAAGATTTACAGCAGCGACCCAACGGCAATTTGTTTGGCATGTTAATCGTCGAGCCATAGCGGCGTTCAATCAGAATGAAAGAAAAATACAAACGGCGGGCAGACGCTTGGTCTGCCCCCCGTGAAACGTGCTCCGCCTACTGGCCGCTGTGGTTATTGATCGCCTCATCGATCTTCTTCTTGACCGCATCCAGGTTGAACGACGCCGGGTCCTGCATGGGCGGGTAGTCGACGGCGGTCGCCGCGAGGGCCGCGACTTTCTGTTGCACGAGCACGAACCGCCAGAATTCTCGGGCATAGAATTCGTTCATGTAGCCGCCGCCCAGATCGTTGAGCGATTCGCCGTTGATCGACGGCGTGCGTTCGAACGGATCCTGGCGGATGTTGACCATCAGCGGCATGTCGGTGGTGACCTTCGGTCCGGGCCAGCCTAATGGCTGCTGGTAGAACTGAAATTTGAAATCCTCCAGGCGAATGGCGCCGAGCTGGGCGCCGCCGAAGTAAAACAGCTCGTGACGCGCCGACGGCCCTTTGCCTTCCAGCAGCGCCAACTGGTTGTAGCCGTCGAGGTGGTTCTTGTATTCGCGGTCGCCAAGTTTGACGCCCTTGAGCAACTGGTCTGTGATGTTGGGGTTGCCGGCAGCGGCCAGCAGCGTGGGGAACCAATCGAGGCCGGAGAAAATGCCGTTCTCGACCGTGCCCGGCTTGACGTGCCCCGGCCAGCGGATGAGGCACGGCACGCGGAAGCCGCCCTCCATAACGGTGCCCTTGGTGGCCTTGAACGGCGTCATCCCGCCGTCGGGCCAGGTGAACACCTCCGCGCCGTTGTCGGTAGTGAAGATGACGATCGTGTTTTCGGCTTCGCCGATGTCCTCCAGGTGCTTCATCAGGGCGCCGACGCTGTCGTCCAACTGCGTCATGCCGGCCTCTTCGACGCCGTAGTTGGTCTGGCTGTTCTGCATCGACTTGTACTTCTGCGAGAGAAACGTCCAGACGTGCATGCGGGTGGTGTTGTGCCAGACGAAGAAGGGCTTGCCGTCCTTTTTGGCCTTGTCCATGAAGTCGCTGGACGCCTTGACCAGCACTTCGTCGAAGGTGGTCATGTCGTACTTGGCCTTGAGGAAGTGGAGGTCGTGCATGTTGGGCACGTTGGACATATCCGGAAACGGCGGCAGGGGACCTTCATCCTCAATGCGCTGCTTGCCGACCTTGCCCCAACGCGGCATTTCGGTCGCGTCGTCCGTGTCCGTCGCGTAGCAATGCAGCACGCTGCGCGGGCCGTACTTGTCGTAATAGGCTTTGTCGGCGGGGAATGAGTACCAGTACGGATCACTGAGCGCGTCGAGGTGGTAGAGGTAGCCGAAGAACTCGTCGAAGCCGTGCAGCGTGGGCAGATACTTGTTCAAGTCGCCGAGGTGGTTCTTGCCGAACTGCCCGGTGGCGTAGCCCTGGGCTTTGAGCGCGGTGGCGAGCGTGCAGGCTTTTTCCGGCATGCCGACGTCGGCGCCCGCCTGCCCGACGGTGGTCAGGCCGGTGCGGAGGGGGATTTCGCCGGTGATGAAATTCGCGCGACCGGCCGTGCAGCTGGCCTCGGCGTAGTAGTCGGTGAAGCGCATGCCCTCGCGGGCGAGCCGGTCGAGGTTCGGCGTCTTGCCGGACATGATGCCCTGATGGTAGGCGCCGATGTTGAACCAGCCGACGTCGTCGCCCATGATGACGAGGATGTTCGGCTTCTTACCGCCGGCCGGTTGAGCCATGGCCTGCGAGCCACACAGCCAACTCAGCGACACGACGCCAATCGCGATGGCCGCGGTCTGCCACCGATGGGACTTATGAGGATTCATCATGTCTCTCCAATCCTGGCGAAGGATGGCGTCAATCTCGGCAGGCCTCCAGGAATCGGCTCGCCGGTGATCAATCTTCAAACGTGCAATTTCCAAAAGTAAATGAGCACGATGCCCGACTTGTCTATGGCGCTGACGACTGTTTCGGCGGACTGCTCGGCGGCGGCGCGTCCGCAGTATCCGGCGGCTTGTTCAGACGCACCAGTGTATAGGTCTCCGTGCGGTCCGGGCCGTAGTGCACCAGCGCGTCGGTCTGCGGCTGGGTGAGGTTGTATAGGCCCGTCTCCAGGACCACGTCAGACTTGTCGCCAATGGTCATGGCCACGCGCTGCGTTTTCTTGTCGACCTTGCCTTGCACCAGGTACGCCTTGTCGGTCGAGCCGTTGTGCAGCGTGCCGCTGATGATGGCCTGGCGGTCGACCGCGAGCTGCAAGAGCCGCGTCGGGTCGGTCTGGTCGGGACTCGTGAAGACGGCGAATGTGCCCAGCGGCATCCAGTCGCGATGATCGGCGGCCGCGTCGCTGGCGGCTGGGTCGACGGTGGCAAGGTCGGACGCTGACTGCGCGTACTGCTGGGCCGTGCCCACATCTTGGCCGCCGACATATACGTTGTCGTCTACGTACTGAACGTTGCCCTGCGGACCGTAGTCATAGTAAAGGGGGGCGTAGAGAGCCGCGTCGGCGAGCATGCCGTTGAGGCCGTCCCAGGTGGCGGAGTTCCACCAGTACTGCCAGCCGTGGCGATGCCAGTCGTTGTGATAGTACCAGTTGGCGAGATTCGGATGATCCTTGCTCCACCAATCGCTGCCGGGGGTGCGGGCGTCGCCTTGATGTTCGGCCCACCAGTTTCCACCCTCGGCGTGCCTGCCCTCGTCAAAGCGCTGACGAACGGCGTCGCCCCACTGGCTTAGGTTCTGCATCTGGTCGGGATGGGTTTGAGCCCAATTGCTCAACCGACCTGCGCCATCACTGCCGGGACGAATGGCCTCGCCGAGACGACTGGCAACGTTGGCGCCGGCGCCGGACGACGCGTCTAACCAGGCTGGCCGATTGCCGGCGTGCCCGGCTGGCCAACTCTGGGCGAGCGCCGGCAGGCGCCACTTTGCAGACCGCCTGGCATGGCGCCTCCGCCGGGGAGGTCGAGGAAGCGATTGAGCTGACCGGACTCGAGATTGGCGCCAGGGAACCGACCGGCTGCGGCATCGGCCCCTGGGAATCGACCGGCCGCGCCGGGAAAGTTGCCAGCGCCGCCCGGTCGGAATTGCCCGGCGCCTTCGCCGGCGCGTTCGCCGAGGAAAGCCGGGCGATTGGGCATGCCGCCGCCGAAGGCGGCGAGCGGCGTGGAAACGGCGCCAAAGTTCGGCCTGGCGCCGGCGCCGAGATTGAAGCCTCCCCCCGGCGGCAATCCGCCCCCGAATCCGCCCAGGCCCGGCGGTCGAAACCCGCCGGAAAGCCCGCCGCCAAGACCCCCGAAGCCTCCCGGTCGAATTCCGCCGCCGCCGAATCCACCGCCGAAGCCGCCGTGGAATCCGCCGCCGCCGTGAAACCCGATGGCCGGCGCGGCTGGCGACAGTGCACGCCAGCGCCACGACTGAACAGAAAATGAGTGAGCGAGTTTTCATCGTGCTGCCCCTTCCTGAGGCTTGGCGGCGGGCGCCGGGTCGGCTGCTTGTGCAGGCCCCGGCTTCGTCGTCGATGGGCCGCTGCGAGAGAGCGTTACCGGCTGGGTATTGGGTTGTGGCTCGCCGTCGACTTCTCGGTCGAGCGTCTGCAGCGTGAGTTGATCGTCGGAAATGCGGGTCAGCGCGTGGGTCATCGACCCGCGGCGGCCGTCGGGAAATTTGGCGACCAGCTTGTTGAGCCATTTGTGGTCGCCGTCGGGCTGCCAGACGCCCTCGGCAAAGCCGCCGTCGCCGGAAAATTGCCACGACCGCAGGCATTGCTGCTCGGCGTCCCACCCGACGACATGGAAGACCTCATGGGTGGTCGCGCCGCCGCGGCGGTGCTCGAGGCGGCCCATCATGAAACCCATGTTGGGCGCCCAGTCGAGGTCGAGCACGACCTGGCTGTCGCCGAGCTGTCCCGTCCACTCGCCGGCGAGCCAAGCGAGCGCGGCGAGCTGCGGCGCCGAGGAGGGGATGCCGGGCAAGTCGCGCTCGTGAACCTGGTCGACGAGCCAATGGCCGTTGCGCTGGACCAAGATCGCAGTGACCGCTGAGCTAGTCGTCTGGCCGTCGGTGTGCCGCACGTTGGCCACGCCGTCGACGCTGGCAACCGTGGGGGCGATGGGCCGCGAGGAGTCCGTCTTCAAAGTCAACTCGCACTTGGGATCGGTCGCGAACAGCTTGTCGTAGGCCTGGACTATGGCGGCGCGCCCGTCGAGTCGCTCGCCGTCGTCGTCGGAAACGTGCAGGGCGTTTTCGCCCCACAGCCGACCTAGGGCCGCGGCGTCGTGGCTGTTGAAGGCACGAACGAATGCGCCGACGGCGGCGGTCGGGCCCTGATCACCGGCGGGCGCCGCCGCCGGCGGTTGGGCCGCCGCCTGAACGTGTGCAGCCGCCCACAAAGCGAGCGGCGCAGCAATCCGACAATAAGAATTCATTTCCTACCCCATTTTGCGATAGATTTTTTCGTGTTGGCGCTAATGAGTGCGCAGCCGCGCAACCCGGCGGCAATTACGGTTTCAATTCCCTGACCACCTTGTCCAGCGTACTTATTTCACGCCTTACGCCATGTCCCATAACTTAGAGGACAATTGTGTGGATTGCAAAAGGAGAACTATGGAGCGCTCTCGATTTCGTGAACCTGAATGCGCTTATGATGGTTGCTCCCCATTTCTGCGCCTTTCTCGCCCGCGAATCGCGCCAGCGCTAATCAAGCTGCTTGCGGAAACGCGCGACGCTCAACGAGAGCACGACCGTGGAGCACACGATCAGGCCGATCACCGGCGGCAGCAGGTCGATGAAGTCCGCGCCGCGCAGCACGATGCCGCGCAGAATCTGGATGAAGTAAGTAACGGGGATCGCAAACGACAGAGCATAGATCGGCAGCGGCATTTCGCTCCGTGGAAAGACGAATCCGGAGAGCAACACCGACGGGAGCATGACCACGAACGCAAATTGCACCGCCTCGACCTGACTCTTGGCGACGGTGGAAACCAACAAGCCCAACCCCAGTGAGCAGACCATAAACAGCATGGCCAGTGCAAGTAGCAGCGCGACGTTGCCCTGAATTGGCACCTCGAACAGGTAGATCATCACCGTGAGCACGATCAGCGTCTCGACAAATCCCACGACCGCATAAGGCAGCAGCTTTCCTAACAGCAGTCCCTGACGCCCGACGGGCGTGACGAAGAGCTGCTCCAGCGTGCCCAGCTCGCGCTCGCGCACGATGGCGAACGAGGTGAGAAACAGCGTAACTAATTGGAGAATGATGCCGACCAGGCCGGGGACGAAGAAGCGAGCGCTTTCCAAGTCGGGGTTGAACAGCAGCCGGGGACGAATCTCCAGCGGCGGTTGCGGCCGGCCGTAGGGGTCGCGCGACGGGGCGACCTGGAGCAAGTCGGCTTTGCGTTTGGCCATGCGAATTGAAATATTGAGGCCGAGGAGCTGGGCAGCGTTGAGGGCCGTGGTGGCCACTTGCGAGTCGCTGCCGTCGATGAGGACCTGCACCTGCACCTGTTCGCCGCGCACGATGCGGTCGGAATAGTTCGGCGGCACTTTCACGCCCGCCTGGACTCGGCCCGAAGTGAGCGCCCGGCGGAACGAATCGTCGTCGTGCACCCGCAGGGCGACGTCGAAGCGGCGGGTGTTCACGAAGGCGTCGACCAACTCGCGCGCCGGGGCACGACCGTCCAGATCGTACACCGCCAGCGGAATGTGCTCGATCTGCGTTTCGATGGCGTATCCGAAGATGATGGTCTGCATCACCGGCACGACCAGCATGAAAAAGATGGTCGATGGTTGGCGGCGGATGTGCACAAACTCCTTCCTGAGCACTGCAAACATGCCGCTGGTCGCACGGCCCGGCTTCGCCGTCGGCGTTTTGGCGGGTGGCTCGCCCTGAGGCTCGGCGAAGGGCGTGGTAGGTGCGCTGGGAGTTAAAGTGGGTTCGCCACGCCCGTCGAGGACTCCGGGCGAGCCACCCAGATGCTGTGCGGCGCCGTCTTCTTCGGCGTCGCGCGTGAGCGTGACGAACACATCTTCGAGCGTCGGCGGGATCTCGCGGAAGTCGTCGGCGTCCGCCTCGAGGCCCAGTCCCGCCACCAGCGCCGCGGGCGACACGCGCTGATCGGCCATCAGGTGGATCGTCTCGCCGAACAGCGTGGCGTCGCGGACGCCCGGAAATGCACGGATCGCGGCCAGATGCTTGGCGGGACACGGCAAGCGCAGCTCGAAGCGGCGGCTATTCTCTGGCGTGACCTCGGGAAGCTCCTTCAGCTCGTCGGGCCGGCCCAGCACCAGCAGCCGCGACATGTAGATGTAGCCGACGTCGGTGCAACGCTCGGCCTCGTCCATGTAGTGCGTGGTGACGAACAGCGTAACGCCGCGCGCCGACAGATCGAACAGCAGATCCCACAACTGGCGACGGGCGACGGGGTCGATTCCCGCCGTGGGTTCATCGAGGAACAGGATTTCGGGTTGATGAATCAGCGCACAGGCCAGCGCCAAGCCGCTGTTTCCAGCCGCCGGACAGCGTGTGGGCGAGCTGCTCCTGGCGATCGCCGATGGAGGTGAGCGCCATGACTTCCTCGCGGCGCACGGCTAGCTCGGCGGAGCTCAGGCCGTAGATGCGGCCGTAGAAGTCGATGTTTTCGCGCACCGAGAGGTCGCCGTACAAGCTGAACGCCTGCGACATGTAGCCGATGCGCCGCTTGATGAGCTCCGTGTCGCGCTCAGCGTCGTAGCCCAGCACCGTCGCCTGGCCGGACGTGGGCGGCAGGATGCCCAAGAGCATGCGGATGATTGTGCTTTTGCCGCTGCCGTTGGGACCCAACAGGCCGAAGATGGCGGCCCGCCGGACCTGAAAGCTCACGTCGCGCACGGCGACCAGATCACCGAAGGTGGCGCGTCAATCCCCGCACGTCGATGGCGACGTCGGTCATTTGCCGGCGGCCTCCGGCGTTAGCCACACGTCGGCCGACATGCCTGGCCGCAAGACATCCAAGCCGTCGGTGAGCTCGACCTTGATCCGAAAGACCTGCTTGGAGCGTTCCTCGGGCGTCTGGATGTTGCTGGGCGTGAACTCCGCTTGCCGCGAGATGAAGGTGATCTTGGCCCCGAAGCGCTTTTCGGGGAAACTGTCGACGGCAACCGCGACGCCCTGCCCCACCTGGATGTTCAGCCGGTTCTCGGGCACGTAGGCCCGCACCCACAGGTGGCTAACGTCCATGATGGAGAGCACCGGGCCGCTGGGGGAAGTAAGATCGCCTTTGTGCAGCTCCATCGCTTCGATGACTCCCGCCACCGGGCTGCGGATGACCAGCTCGGCAAGCTGCTGGTTGATGGCGTCGAGCGCCGCACGAGCTTCGTCGCGGGCGGCCTCGGCCTGGTCGATTTCCTCCTGGCGAAAGCCCTTCCCGGCAAGCTGCGCCGCCAGTCGCGCTTCCTCGGCGCGGGCCTGGGCGGCGCGAATCTCCTCTTCGCGCGTGCCCTTCTCGAGCAGCTTGAGCCGGGCCTGCTCGAGCGCGACGGTTCCCGTGGCGACGTCGAAGCCTTCGACGGCGCGGTCGAGATCTTCGCGCGCGGCCGCATTGGTTTCCACTAACCGTCGCATGCGCTCGGCGTTGGTGGTGGCCAGCCGCAACTGCGCTCGGGCAACTTGCAGCTCGGCTTGCGCCGCTTCGAGCTCCTCCTGCCGCGGCCCAGCGATGAGCTGGTCCAGCGTGGCCTTGAGCTGGTCGTAGCGCGACTTGGCCTGGCCGACTTCTTCTTCGCGCAGACCGGCTTTCATTTGTTGATATTGGGCCTCGCGGGCAGCGAGGGTGGCCTTGGCCTCGTCGGCCCGCTGGACGAGATCGAAGGGTTCGAGCTCGACGAGCACCTGCCCGGCGTCGACGCGCTGGCCCTCTTCGACGGTCACTTTGGCGACGCGCCCGCCCACGCGCGAACCCACGCGGATTTCGTCGGCCTCGATGAAGCCGGAAACGCGATCGGGCACGGGGCGAAACTTGCTGTACGCGATCATTCCGCCCAGCGCGAGCACCACGAGCAGGACGGCGGCGAGTTGCTTGGGCATGAGAATTGGCTCGCTGCGATGAGTCGACCAAGAAGCGGCGCGGCTTGACCGCGGATCGCGCCAGCGGCATACTGCGCGTGCGGTGGGCGGCATTTTAGCAGAGTTGGTCGCTTTGCGGCGCCTGAGATCTGGAGGGGCGGGCGATGGGCCACGGTCAAGTGTGCAAACATGCTCGCGGGGGCCTGCTGGTCGCCCTCCTGATATCCGCCGGGCTAGTCAGCGCCGCGCCGGCGGCCGAGCCGTTGCGAGCTGGGATCATCGGCTGCGACACATCGCACGTGGTGGCATTCACACAGTTGATTAACGCGGCGGATGCGAAGGGCTACCTGGCGGAGGTCGAGGTCGTCGCCGCGTACCCCGGCGGCAGCGACGACATCCCCGACAGCAAGAATCGGCTGGCCGGTTTCGTTAAAAAGCTCCGCGAGATGGATGTCGAGATCGTCGATTCGATCGACGCCCTGCTCGCGAAGGTCGACGTGGTGCTGTTGGAGAGCGTGGACGGCCGGCCGCATCTGGCGCAGGCGCGGCCAGTGATCGCGGCCAGGAAGCCGGTGTTCATCGATAAGCCGATGGCGGGCAATCTGGCGGACGCCGTGGAGATTGCCCGTCTGGCGGCGGAGGACGAGGCGCATCCTGTACCGTGGTTCGCCAGCTCGGCACTTCGCTATGGCAGTCCCGCCACGGTGCTGGCGGCCAACGCGACGCTGGGCCAAATCACCGGCTGCGACGTCTACGCGCCATGCGCGGTCGAGCGGCATCATCCCGAGCTGTTCTGGTACGGCATTCACGGCGTGGAGTGCATGTACACGCTCCTGGGGCCGGGCTGCCGCGAGGTGACGCGGGTCAAAACGGGCGACGGCGACGTGGTGGTCGTGGGCCAGTGGCAAGATGGTCGCGTCGGCATTTTCCGCGGCCAGCGGCACGGGCACGACTACGGCGCGACGGCGTACGGTACCAAGGGGATTGCCTCGGCGATCCGCACGGACGCCTACGACTCCTTGGTAGTGGAGATCTGCAAGTTTTTCGTCACCCGCCAGCCGCCGGTTCCGAACGAGGTCACGCTTGAGATCTACGCCTTCATGCAGGCGGCCGACGAGAGCAAACGTCAGGGTGGAGTCCCCGTGCAGCTCGACGCCGTGATGAACTCGGCCCGATCGGCGCCGCGCGAGCGCTAACGCCATGGCGCATGCTGCCGGCGGATATTTCGATCTGCAGGTGAACGGCTACGCAGGCGTCGATTTCAACAGCGACGCGCTGACGGTCGACGAGGCCCATCGGGCGTGCGCCGCGATGCGGGCCGACGGCGTGGACCAGGCGCTGGCCACCGTCATCACCGCGGATCTTGACCAGATGGCGCGGCGCATTGCACGGATCGCGGCGGCGCGAACGGCCGATCCTGTTGTCGCCGAATGTCTGGCGGGGATTCATGTCGAGGGGCCGTTTCTCAGCAGCGAGGCGGGGTATGTGGGCGCTGACCCGGCGGCACACGCTCAGCCGGCTTCGCTCGACGCGGCGAAACGGCTGCTCGACGCGGGCGGCGGCGCCGTGCGACTGGTGACCCTGGCGCCGGAGCGCGATCCGGACGGCGCCGTGACGCGCTGGCTCGTCGCTCAGGGCGTGCGCGTTTCGGCGGGACACTGCAATCCGTCGGTCGACCAACTGCGGCGGGCAATCGACGCTGGCCTGTCGATGTTCACTCACCTGGGCAACGGGTGCCCGCTCATGCTGCACCGGCACGACAACGTGATCCAGCGCGTGCTGAGCCTGGCCGACCGGTTGTGCGTGACCTTTATCGCCGACGGGGTGCACGTGCCGTTTCCGGCGCTGAAGAATTACCTCGCCGTCGTGGGCCCCGAACGGGCGATTGTGGTGAGCGACGCGATCGCCGCCGCAGGGATGGGGCCCGGCGTCTACCACCTGGCGGGGCAGGAGATAGTCGTTGACGAGCAACTGGCCACCTGGAGTCGCCGACCGATCGCATCTGGTTGGATCGGCGTGTACGCTCAAGCAGATGGCAGCCAATCTGCGCGACAAGTTGGGCCTGACGGCGGAAGTCGTCGAGAAGCTCACCTCGCGAAATCCGCGCGCGGCGATTGGATTGTAAGAGTGTGTGGATCTACATAAGAGGCGTCGCTTCGCAATAGCCGGTCAGCCACGCTCACCGGGGACCCGGACGGCGTGGCCGTCCGGCTAGTTTTTAGGCGGGTGGATACGACGGCGATATGTCACTGTCCGTTGGCGGCGGCGGGGGGCCGCGTCGCGGCAAGGTATTGGATCAGGTCGGCGACCGCCTGCTCGGACAGCTCCTTCTCGAACCCCTCCGGCATGAGCGACACCGGCGAGGCGCGGAACTCTTCAAGATCGCTGCGCAACAGCGTGGCGGCGACGCCGTCCTGGCCCACGAGTGTGATGCTGTCCGGCGTTTCGCCTTTGATGACGCCGGTGCGCGCCAGGCCGCCGGCGACGGCCACGTACGCCCGGTAGCGCTCGTCGATATCGCGGCTGGGATCGAGAATCGACTGGATGAGCGACGGTCCCGTGCGGACGGAAGTCGAGGCCAGGTCGGGACCGACCACGTGGCCCTCGCCGTTGAATTGGTGGCACGCGGTGCAGTGCTTGGTGAACAGTTGATGGCCGTGCGCCCGGTCGCCCGTGAGTTGGAGCGCGGCGGCGTAGTGTTTGACCACGTCGTCGCGGCGGGGATCGGCGGCTGCGGCCAGCACCTCGGCGGCGAGCGATTTCAACTCCGCGTTGGGGTGCGTGAGGAGCTGCTCGCGGCGCGGCGGGTCGATCTCCGGCGGCTTGATCTCGCCGGCGCGGATTTGCTCCAACAGTCGCATGGCCCACACATCGCGGCCGAGCAGCGCGTCGAGCGCAAGCGGACGCACGCCTGCAGTCAATTGCGGCCACGCCGTTAGCAGCGCGTCGGCGAATGCCGCATCCCCTTGCGCGGCCCACGCGGCGATGACGGCGCTTTGAACCTCGGGCGGGTTCGCGGCGCTCGAGCATCGGGGTGAGTCGTTCGGCCGCCTGCTCCGCGTTGGGGGCCGTGAGCGCCAGCAGTTTGACGGCGCTGGCGCGAATCTGGGGCTTGGCTCCGATGTCGTCGGCGATGGTTTGCGATTCTTTGGTAAGCTGCTCGATGGCGCTGGTCGTCGCTGCGTCTGCGTGGGCGATGAAATCACGGCGCCCGGCGGCGAGCGAGTCGAGAACCACGGCGGCGATTTCGACGCGCCGCGTTTGCCACTGGGTGGGCAACGCCGCGACCGCAGCCAAGTACTTCGGCGCCGCCGCGACGCCGTCCAGACGGATGGAAGTGCGCAGCAATTGAGCCAGGAAAATCGCCGGGCAATCCGCCGGCGTCCGCGGCGGGAAAAATGCGGCAACCATCGGCTGCACATTGGATGACCCGACGCTGCTGAGCACCGCCGCAAGCAGATTGGGGTCGTCGAAATGCCTGGCGGCGAGCGCCGCGAGCACCGGCGCCGCCTCGGTTTGAGGCGCCAGGCCGAGCGAATACGCCAGTTGTTGCCGCACGAAGGGATCGGCGTCGTCGGCCAGCGACAGGACTTGCTTGAGCAACTCCGGCGACGACTCCAGGTACGGCTCGGCGACGCGCACTGCGTGCCGGCGGACGCCAGGATGACCGTCGGCCAGGCCCGTGGCGACAATCGCAGGCGTGAGTTTCCCCATGCCGTCGAGCGTGCACAGCGCCTGCGCCCGAACCGCTGGCGACTTCGCCGATTTGACCAATTGCTCCAAGGGGCCGACGGCTGACGCGTTGCCGCGCTGCACCAGCAACTCGTGGGCAAGGTCGCGCGTCGGGCCGTTGTCGGTGTCAAGCGCCGCCGCCAGTCCGGCGGCGTCGAGCTTCGAGAGATCTTGCACGCGGCGCAGCTCGCCCTGGCGCGGCCGCAGTCGGTAGATGCGGCCGCGGTCGGCGCCCGCCATCGGGTCAAGTCTGGCGCCATCACCTCCTTGGGAATCCACTTGGGGTGTTCGATCACGTAGCGGTACATGTCGACAATCCACAGCGCGCCGTCGCGGCCTGTGCGGATTTGCACCGGGCGGAACCAGCGGTCCGTCGACGTGAGAAGCTCGGAGGCCTGCTCGCTGGGGTGCCGGCGGGCCTCGAAGCCCGCCGTGGAATTGCGCGGCGTGAGCACCAACCGGTGAATTAGCTGATTCACCGGCTCGCAGGTGAGACTGTTGCCGTAGTAGTCGTCGCCCAGCAGTCGATCGCGGTAGATGTCGAGACCGCACGCCGCGGTGGGCTGCCCCGGCGGGCCGGAGAGCTCGAACAAGACAAGTCGGCCGGCGTAGAACAGTCGCCGTGCGTTGGGGTAGTCGTTCGGCTCGACCGCCAGCGGCGGCGGCACGAGCGACGGATTGCGGCTGAGGTAATGGCCATCGAGCGGATAGTGCCACAGCAAGGTGAGGTTGTCGCAGCCGAACCAGTCGCCCCAGTCATTGCGGCAGCGGCCTTGCTGCGTCGTGCCCGTGGCGGATTCGATCTCGAGCGTGTCGGGGCGGAAGCGAAAGTCGCTCGTGCCCAGATCGATTTTCTTGCCGGCCTTGGTCGTAATGACGCCGGGAAAGAGCCCGCCGCTGCCGTACAGCCAATTGTCGAGACCCCAGCGAAGCGAGTTGACGCGAGCGTGGGCGTTGTAGTCGGCGAATCCGGTGAGGAGCGTTTCCCGCGAGTCGGCATGGCCGTCGCCGTCGGCGTCGGGGAAATACAGCACCTCGGGGGCGTCGCAGACGAGCACGCCGCCGCGCCAGGATTTCACGTCGGTGGGGAAGCGCAGGCCGTCGCAGAAAGTCGTCGCCTCGTCGAACTTGCCGTCGCCGTCGCGATCGACCAGGCGGCGGATGCTGCCCTGAGGCGGAAACTTGGCGTGGACCTTTGCGCGTGTAGTCGGGCATCTCGGCCACCCACAGGCTACCGTCGGGGGCGAAGTCGATGGCCACGGGATCGAGCACGAGCGGCTCGGCGGCGACTAGCTCGACGCCAGATCGTCGTGCGTTTTCATCGCCGCCAGCGACTCGGCCGGCGACATTGGCGCCACGCCCTGCGTGTGGCCGTTGGCGTGGAATCGCACGGGAACTTGCCGCTGGGCTTCGTCGACGATCTTCTTCTCCATCCCCGGCGCCAGCCGCGTGGGAAGGGCGAAGTACACAATTTCGTCGCCGCCGCCGTAGCCGCGTTCGCGCAGCAACCGTTCGGACGGGATGTAGCAGCAGAAGTCGTTCGAGTAGCCGTTGAGCCACACGCGCGACCGGTCGAGGTCGTCGCTTAAGCACAAGGGAATAGTCGACGCAGATTTCGCCGCCGAGAAAGACCATGGCCAGGTCGTCGCCCATCGTCCAGGTTTGGATGGGGTAGTCGATGGCGTCGATGAGCGGTTCGCCGCGGTCGAGCTTCGCGAGCTGGAACTCGGCATCGTACCCGGCCGGGCCGCCTTGCCTTTTGAGCTCGTCAAGCTCGGCCCGCGTCGGCAGCTTGTCGAGCGGCAGGCTAATCCGGTTGAGCGTCGCATTGAGCGTGCCCCGCAGCGGCTTGAGCGGCATGGCCAGCAGCCGCTCGACCTCGCCGGCGATTTCGCCGCCCTGCCCTGCCGCAATGTCCGCCTTGTCGCCGGTGACGCCGGACTGCGGGTTGGCGTCCGAGCCGCAGCCGATGGACACGAGGGCGACGGCGCCAGGGTGGGCATGCTCGATAAGGTCCTCGGCGTAGCCGGCCCAATCGCCGCTGATGAGATTGTCGGAGAGCGTGACGCAGTGGCACGCATAGCTGACGTAGAGCGCTCGAACCTTCCCGTCGAGGTCCTCGACGACCAGCAGCGGCAGGTCGTGATCGACCGGACCGCCGGGCGTGCGGCGATTGACGGCGAAGCCGACCTCGCCGACGCCCCAACGCAGCCGCGCCGGCTTTCGGTCCGCGATCGCCGCCAGCGCCGCTTGCTCGATCCAGTCGGCGAGCTCGCGCGTGTAGCGGTCGATGTGCGCCTGATGCTTCGGGGGAATCGGCGAGCTGAAAATGGTATCGGATGAGCCATTGACCTTCGGGCGCACTGTGCGTGTGCGTGAACGTGAGGGCGAAATGGTCGCGGGGAATGCCGGCCTTCTTGGCCAGGCGCGCGGCGACTTCCTCGACCATCGGCAATCGCACGCCGAGGCTATCGAGCGTCACGAGGACCAACGGCGGGTCGTCGCCGCGGCCAATCGCCAGTGCTTTGGCGAAGATGTGCTGACGCACGCCCTCGGACTTTCGTCGCGGCGGCCGCCGAAGCCGTTGAGTCGCACCGGATAATCTGGCGTGATGTCGACCTTGGCGACGCCGACTTGAAACACGTCGTCGGCCGCGGGCTCGTCGCAGGTCGCGCGCGGCTGCGACGAGTGCCCCAACCAAGAGAATCGCGACGCCGCCTCGGTGCGCTCGCATTTGATTCACTTCATCAACTCCGCAATGGCCTTCATCAGCACGGGTTCGACAGCCGGCGCAACGCGCGACGCCCGCTCGCTGGTTTCGTAGCCGCCCTCGGCGTACGACTTGGCCAGGCCAATGTAACCGGGGGCGTAGTCGCCGTAAGCAGCGGTGCAGACGAAGGAGTCGGGCCGCATGTTTTGGGCGGCGAGTTGGTACTCGACGAACAGCTCGCCCGGCAGGTGCAGCAGGTCGACCTTGCCAATGCGGAGCCGCGAGAGGGTAATCGGCGGCGCGTCTGGATTCTGGCAGCGGCGCAGCCAGGCGAGTCCGCGCACGGCCCAGACGCGGTCGAGAGTTTTTCCGTCTTTGTCGTCCATCATCGTGAGAAGGGCGTGCTCCTCAAGGTGGGTGGCGGGCGGGAGGCGCACCTCGCGCGTATCCCATTGGATGGGCAGATCGTCGAGGGGGAATTCTTCCGTGGCTTCCCATGCGGCCTTCATGCCCGCGGCCATGCGATCGGCGAGGATAGGGCGCATCTTTTTCGATCCGTCGTTGTACTTACCCGCGCCGATGTTGCCGCCGGCGCCGTTGAAGTGAATGTGCGCGGCGCTGGGCACGTCGGCCTCGAACTGGTTGCGGCCGAGGCCGGGGAAGTCGCAGCTGATGCGGCCATTGCCGTAGTAGCTTTGCGGATGGGTGGCGTAGTAGGTAACGATGACCAGCGGCTTGTCGCCGTTGAAGAAGCTGACGGCTTTCATGTAGGGGTCGATCATGCCCTCGGGATAAGCCCGCCACTTGGGGTCGTTGCACGCGGTGTAGCGGACAAACGCCACCTTGCCGTCGGGCCCCATGCAGCGGCGGGTGGAGGCCACCTTTTCCACCTTGGCCTGGCCGGCGCCGATGTGGGTGACGGGCTCCAATCGGCCGAGGGCGTCGTGGGCGGCGGCGGCGGCGCGATCGATTGCTTCATGGGCAAACTTAGGATCGAATTCCGCGCCGCTCAACCCGTGCTCGGCGGCGATCCGCTCGGCGTCGAAATCGCAACCCGGAGCGTCGTGCTGGTGGAGAGTGTGGACGGCGACGCGGTCGAGCGTCGTGCCGGCGGCGTTGGCCAGTGCGCGTGCGCCATTGGATATTGCCGTCGTTGCCGATGCCGACCCAGTCGACGGCCGCCAACACGATGGGCGCTTGCCCTGCCGGGACGAGAACCAGGCCCCGCGCCGTCAGGGGATCGTCGACAGCCGACGCCGGACGACAAAGAGCATCGCACAAAGGACTGCCCAGCGGCGGCGTGACGTCGACTTGAAAGGCGGCAAGCTGAAGCCGATCGGCAGCTGCCGCCGGTAGTGACGTCGGCGTTAGCATCAACGCCGTAATCAAGCCCGCGACGCCGCGAGCAATCCTCTGCGAGGCGAGCGACGGCCGTGTACCCATGCCGCAGGTTCCTTAAAGTGTGAGTGTCGCGCCGCGGCGCCGGCGTGCACGAACTGTGCTTGGCGGCCCCGGAGCAGACAAAGAGCAAGCCGTGTACAATCAGGCGAGGCAAGGTGGAAAGCGACGCGCTTGAGTCGCAACCATGGGCGATTTTAGCTCACGACGACTTCGGCGCACAACAGGGCGGAATCAGGCCAAGGGGCGCACTGCGCGTAATCGCGACGAGTATGCGCGAAGCGGCCTCGGGGCGGAATCAGTGCGATGAAACAGGGATTGAGCATGTTGGTCGCCCTCAGCGGAGCGCCTCTAGTGCCCCCCGCTTGGGCCCAGCCAAACCGCGATCCCAGCAAGGTTGAAGTTGCGCCCGAGCACGTGCTGGTGATTAACGGCAGAAAGGTCTTTCCCATCGGCTTCACCATTCTGCCGGCGCCCGACGCCACAACGCCCACGGGCAAGCTCGCACTGGCCGAGTTTCGCGACGCCGGCGCGTTGTTCATCCGCACGGGACCGATGGCGAGCGTCGTGGGAGACGAGCGCGCGGTTTGGAATGACGACTGGATCGCCCGCGAAAAGGCCTTTATGGACGCCGCGGCCGCGTCGGGCATGTATTGTGCGCCGTACCTCAAGGAACTGGCGTCCGTTGACAAGGATGATCCGGGGCGCGAAGAAAAGCTTCGCCGCGTCGTTCGCAGGTTCAAAAACCACCCGGCCATGGGCGTCTGGAAAGGCGCCGACGAACCACACCTGGCAGGCAGCAAGGTGGCGCCGCTGGTGCGCGCGGCAGATCATCGCCGAGGAGGACCCCAACCACCCCGTGTGGATCGTCCAGGCGCCGCGCGGAACGGTCGACGAGCTTAAGGCGTACAACTCGACTTACGATATTGGCGGGGTCGACATTTATCCCGTGGGTTATCCGCCCGGCGGCCACGTGGATGGGCCGGATGAAAACAAGGACTTGTCGCTGGTCGGCGATTATGCGCAAAAGATGATGCACGTGGTTGACGGCCGCCAACCCATTTGGATGACGCTGCAAATTGCCTGGAGCGGGGTTGTGCCTCCGCACCGCACGTTGCGCTTTCCAACATTCGCGCAAGAACGGTTCATGACGTACGAGGCGATCATTAACGGCGCCCGCGGACTGGTTTACTTTGGCGGCAACATCCGCCGGACGCTTTCTGAGCGCGACCGGCCCTATGGGTGGAATTGGACCTTTTGGAACCGGGTGCTGCGGCCCGTGATCGAGGAAGTGGGCGACCACAGCCCGTTGGCTGAGGCGTTGTGCGCCGCGGATTCGAAACTGCCGGTACGCGCGACCGGCACTGCGATCGAGCTCTGCGTGCGCGAAGTGGACCGGCAAATCTTCCTCTTGGCCTGCTGCCGCGATCCGCAGACGACGGCGGAGGTCGCGTTCACCGGCCTGCCGGCCGAGTTGGGCAAAGGCGATGTGCTATACGAATCGCCGCGCACTGTGGTGGCACACGATGGCGCGTTTACCGATTGGTTCGCGCCGTACGACGTGCATGTCTACCGCTTCGTGCGGCCGGACTCCGGACCATGAGGGCGGCGGCTAGGTCTTCGCTGCGGCACGGGGCCGGGAGGCCTTCGTCTTAGCGCCCGCTTTGACGCCCATCAGATGCTCCACGGTGTAGACTTCGAGCGCTTCGTAGTCGCGGGCGGCGATCAGCTCGGCCTCCAGCGCCACGTCCCGCGTGCGCACCTTCTCGACCAGATGCAAGAAGATCGCGCGACTGTTGGCCAGGTGCGCGGTGCTCTTGTCCTGCGCCTGGGTGCGCATGAGCTTCACATCGAGGCCCACAAACTCCCCGCGGCGTCCGTAGCCGTTCTCCTCCAGCACGCGCACCTGATTGTACGCCGAGCGGAGATTCGCGGCGCCGAACGACTTGTCCTGGTCGAACTTCAGGCCGTTCTGGTCGTTGAGATGCACGCTCGAGAGCTTGTCGTGGGCCAAGGCGAACGCCATTTCGTCCGACGGATCGAGCCCTGCCAGCACCGCGTGGGCGGTTTCGATCAGGCCGCTTACCCGCGCGGGGTCGTCCGACTTGTACGCCAGAGCGATGGCGTGGCCGATCGTGGGCACGTAGGCGTGGTCCATCGGCTCATTGGGCTTCGGCTCGATCCAAATCCGGACCTCTTTGTCGTACTCCAAGAGCGCGTTGACGGCGTCGAGCAGCCGCTCGTAGGCGACCTTGGCGTTTTTCGACTCGCGGATATACGAGCCCTCGCGGGCTAGCCACAGCACGACGTTCGGCGTGCCGATCTCCCGCGCGATGTCAATCGCCCGCTGGCTGCGCTCCAAGGCGTAGCGGCGATCATTGGCATTGTTTGAGGTAAAGGCGCCGTCGATCGTCTGCGTAGGGAACCAGAGTCGGGGCGCCACGAACTCGGGCGTGAGCCCGCGCTCGTCGAGCGCCTGCTTTACCTGACGGGCCCGGTCGACGATCTGCGCAGGCCGCAAGTCGTCGAGATTCTCCACCACATCGTCGTCGTGGAACTGCACGCCTTCGAACCCCAGCGGGTCGTACCAATCCAGCTTTTCGATCAGTGAGTACGGCGTCCGCACCTGCGGGCCGAACGGATCGGCGCCTTCGCTGATATTCCAGGGCCCGAAAGAGAGAAACGGTAGTTGACGGGTGAGGGCACGAACTAGGCTCCTTGGAACTGGACTCTTGCAAAAGCGGATTTCAAGAGCACTCGTGGTTTGGGTTCAGCTAGCGAGGGCTAGATGTTGCGTAGCGTTCGACGGTCGGCGGGGCAGCGGTTGGGCTAGCGGAATTTGTCGTTGTTTTCCTTGACTCGGGCATGGTCTGATGAGGGACGGCTGGCAACGACCCAAGGAGTGAATGGCATGCCCGCGATCATCGACTTTCCGCAGATCGTCGCCGACGAACGGGATCGCTTCGCCGACCTGTTCGCCAACGAACCTCAACGGCGGCACTTCGCCGAGTACCTCACCGGGCTGCTGGTCGCGCGGAGCAAGACCGTGACCGGCATCAACGCCGAGTTCATGGCCACGACCGACCCCTCGTGCCTCAATCGGTTCGTCACCGAAGCGCAATGGGACGTCGCTGCGCTGAACGCCCGCCGACTGGAACTTCTTCAGGAGGACCCCGCCACGCGGTACGCACGACACGGCGTCATCGCCCTGGACGACGTCTTGATCGACCACGACGGGAAGCTGATCGAAGACGTCGGCTGGTTCTGGGACCACGCCGAGGATCGGGCGAAGATTGCTCACGACTACCTGTTCGCCAACTACGTCTGCCCGACCGGCAAGCACTACCCGTTGGAGTTTCGCCGCTTCAAGAAGCGCGACCAGTGCGCCGCGACGGGCGAGGAGTTCGAGGACCACGGCCGATTGTTTCGTCAGTTGGTCGACTGGGTTTGCGAGCGGCAGATTCCCGGCGACTTCACGTTTGACAGCTATTTTTCCAGCGCCGAGAATCTCAACCACATCCACGAGCAGCGCGACCAGCGAGGCGACCCGCGGGGCTATGTCGGCGATCTCAAGGTCAATCGCAAGCTCGAAATCCGCGGCCAAAGCCTCCGAGCCGACGAGTACGCCGCCTCGATCCCGCGCGAAGACCGCCAGGAGCTGCGCCGCGGCGACGACCGGCAATGGTACGCGACCGCCGTCGTCCGCCTGCCGCAGGTCAAGCACCCGGTGCGGATCGTGATCCTGTGGCGAAATCGTCGCGACCACACGCCGGCGAAGGTGCTCGTCACCAACCGCACCCGCTGGGAAATCAAGCACGTTCTCAAAACGTATCGGCAACGTTGGACAGGCACGGAGACCTTTCACCGCGACGGCAAACAGGAATTGGGCATGGGGGACTGCCAACTCCGCAGCGGCCAGGGCCAGACCCGGCACATGCACCTGGTGATGGCGGCCTACAGTCTCCTGGTCCGCCAGCTCCGAGACAGCCGCGCGACGAAGTGGGCCCTGCGACGGCTGACGACCATCGGCCAAGCCTGCCGCGCCGTCGCCGAAGAGACGCTTCGCGCCACCCTCCAATGGGCCATCGCCCAAATCACACAAAAATCTCAAACAACGAAACACGTCCTCGCCCAATTGGGATTGAATTAGCGTTTTGCAAGAGCCCAGTTAGAAATAGACGCGGCGAGGCGCCCCCATCATCACATCCCTCCGCGCCGCTCGCAACTGTGCCGAAGGATGGCTTCCTGGGGACTCAACTCTTCAGCCGCTGCCGCGCCGCAGGGCTTTCTCTTTTTCCAGGCCAAGACTATGCTGATTATGAGAACATTCGGGCCGTCGCGCAGTCTGGTACGCGTTTGACTGGG
>CAWJDB010000005.1:0-1192143 GCA_963841515.1 Pirellulales bacterium
AGTAAGAGGTCTCTGATAGTGGTAGCCTTGGCTACCTGGGTGAGCGCGATGCTTGTCTCGAGGTCGGCGCGAGCGGCTTGGCGATGCGCCTGGAGGAAGCCAATCGACGCGAGGGTCAACCCGATGAGCAAAGCCGCGACGATGGCCGATCCTGCCAGCACGCCAACTTTATTGCGGCGAATGAACTTTCTCAGCCGATAGGTTCGCGTCGGCCGACCCGCTTCCACTGGCTGGTCGGCGAGGTACCGTCCAATATCCGCAGCCAGGCCAACGGCGGTCTCGTAGCGGCGGGTGCGGTCCTTTTCGAGGGCCTTCATCACGATCCAGTCGAGGTCGCCCTGAACGACTGGCTCAGCCGGCGGGAGTCCACCTGGCGATGGGCCGCCGTGGCCGTGCGCGTTTCGCCCAGCGTGCTGAGTCGCGTGCTGGGCTTGGGCGGCTCCTCTTCGCGAATAATGCGGCGGATTTCGTCGAACGCCGCTGAACGCATCCGCTCCTGGTCGAACGGCGTCGTGCCAGTAAGAAGTTCGTAGAGCAACACGCCCAGCGAGTAGATGTCGCTGCGGGTGTCGATGTCGAGGCTGGTCATCTCCGCCTGCTCGGGGCTCATGTAGAGCGGCGTGCCGATCATCTGGGAGAAGGCTGTGAACAGCGTCTTTTCGGTAAGCTGCTGGCCCGTCGCCTTGGCGACGCCGAAGTCGATCACCTTGGGCACCGCTCGGCCGTCGTTGAGCGTGACTAGCATGTTCGAGGGCTTGAGGTCGCGGTGGATGATCCCCTTCTGGTGCGCGTGCTGCACCGCGTGGCAGACCTGGACGAACAGTTCCAGTCGCTGGTGCACCGGCAGGTTGTTCTGGTCGCAGTACTCGGTGATCGGGATGCCGCGGACCAGTTCCATGACGAAGTACGGGCGGCCCGAGTCGGTCGCCCCGGCGTCGAGCACGCGGGCGATGTTGGCATGGTCCATCAGGGCCAGGGCTTGCCGCTCGGCCTCGAAGCGGGCGATCACCTGGCGGGTGTCCATGCCCGCTTTGATGACCTTCAGCGCCACCCGGCGGCGGACCGGCGCTTGTTGGTCGGCCATGTACACCACGCCCATGCCCCCTTCGCCGATCTGCTCCAGCAGCTTGTAGGGGCCGATGAGCGCGCCGGGCTGTTCGGCCAGCGGCGGCTCGGCGGGAGACAGATCAATGGTGGCGCCGAATTCGGCGGCCGGATCTTTCAAAAAGCTGTCGGAATTGTCGTGGGCCTTGAGCAACGCCTCGACCCGCGCGGAGCGCGGGGTCGCCGCCGACGGCCTCGTCCAAGAACGCGGCCCGCTCGGCCGGCGGTTTCTCGCTGGCCGTTAGGAAGATCGACTTAATGTCGTGTGGGTCGCCCATGTCGCCAGCTTTCCCTGCGGTTCATGCACTCATCATGCTAGGCGACGTGGGGGTGATTTGTCGCACGGAATCTAAAGAGAAAAAGAACCACGAAAGCACGAAGGACACGAAGATTGATCCGTCCGACCGTTGTGCTCGTAGTGCGGTGGCGGTTCTCCTACTTCTGTTACTCGGGGAAATCCCCCGGCGTCGCGGAGCACAGCGAACTAATCCGAGGGCGGCCGCGGCGACGAGCGCGAGGGCAGACGGCTCGGGGACGGCGACGCGGTTCGAGACGAAGATGCCGGAGGAGCCGTCGGTGAAACTTGCGTAGAAGGCGACCTGGCCCAAGTTGTTAAATCCGCTGGGCCGGCCGTCGCTATTACCCGTAGCGGAACCGGAGTTGAAGCCAACGAACCTTAAGCTGCTGATCGTGCGGAAGTCGCCGGGGGCCACTTCTAGCGGGTCGCCGGTGCGGGAGATGAGCTGCAACGCGCCGGTCCGATCGGTCGCCCAAATGCCGGTACCGCTGCCGGTGAGATAGCCATAAAACGCGGTCTGGCCGGCATCGTTCAGCGCGATCCCGGTTGGACTGAAGCTGTTGTAGTTCACGTCACTGGGCGTGCCGGGGGCGTGGTCTCCCGCGCGGGCCACCAGCGCCAGCCCGGCGGAACCCTCCGACCAGATGCCTTGGTCGTTGGTGGAACCCACGCCGCTGCCGGCGAGATTCGCAACAAACGCGGTTTGACCGGCGTCGTTCAGCACGGGATTTCTCAAATAATAGGGACCGAAATTCACACCGCTGGGCATGCCGGGAGCGTGATCACCGGTGCGGGCTACCAGCGCCAGGTTGCCGGAACCCTCTGACCAGATGCCTTCGCTGTTGGTGGAATCCACGCCGTTGCCGCTGAGGGCGGCAATAAACGCAGTTTGGCCTGCGTCGTTTAGGACAGGTGGAATGAAGAACAAACGGCGCTGTAGGTCACGCCGCTGGGCGTGTCGGGGGCGTGGTCTCCCCGCGGGCCACCAGCGTCAGCCCTGTGGAATCCCCCGACCAGATACCGTGGGAGTTGGTGGAATCTACGCCGGCGCCGGTGAGGCTGGCAGAAAACGCGGTTAGGCCGGCGTTGTTCAGGACGGGTAAGAAGCCGCTGCTGAAATTCACGCCGTTGGCCGTGCCGGGGGCCTGGTTCCCACTGCGGGCCACCAGCGCCAGCCCTGCGGAATCCTCCGACCAAATCCCTAGGTTGTTGGTGGAATCGACGCCGCTGCCGGTAAGGTGGGCCGCAAATGCGGTTTGGCCGGCGTTGTTCAGAACGGGCAACTCAAAGCCGCCGAAGTTGCGCCGTTGGGCGTACCTGGGGACTGCTGGCCTGTGCCGGCCACCAGCGCGAGGCTGCCAGATCCCTCCGACCAGATGCCACTCCCGGCATAGTGACGGCGTAAAACGCGGTCTGGCCGGCCTCGTTCACCACGAGTGAATAAGGATTGAAACTACTATAGTTCACGCCGCTGGGTGTGCCGGGGGCCTGGCTCCCATTGCGGGCCACCAGCGCAAGGCTGCCAGAACCCTGCGACCAAATGCCTAGGTTGTTGGTGGAATTCACGCCGATGCCAGTCAGGGCAGCGATAAACGCAGTTTGGCCGGCATCATTCAAAACGGGGTTGGCAATGAACGACAAGTAGCTCGCGCCGCTCGGCGTGCCGGGCGCCTGCTGGCCGCTGAGGGCGACCGTGCGAACCGCGGCGGCGGGGGCGGCCATCGGTGCGGCAACGAAAAAAGTGGCGCTCACGCCGAGTGCGAGAATGATGCTCAGTTGCCGCCGGACGTCCGTTGTGCGCACCGAATTTTGACAGTTGTGGTGCGCACGTCTTTGTCGTCGCACGATGCACAAGGCGAATCCAGCCGCGGCGAGCGCGAGCGCAGACGGCTCGGGGACGGCGACGCGGTTGGAGACGAAGACTCCGGAGGAGCCGTCGGTGAAACTGGCAGAAAAGGCGAGCTGGCCCAAGTTGTTGAACCAGTCTTGCGCAAAACGTCGCCAGAGCCACTGAAGGCGGGGAGCGTAATATCGCTGATCGTGCGGAAGTCGCCGGGTGCGACTTCCAGCAGGTCACCTTTGCGCGATGAGTTGCAATGCGCCGGTCGGATCGGTCGCCCAAATACCTGAGCTATTGGTGAAATCCACGCCGGCGCCGATGAGGACGGCCTGAAACGCGGTCTGGCCAGCGTCGTTCAGCGCGGGAAACTGGAACGAGCGAACACTACCAATATAAAAGCCTCCGAAGTTCACACCGCTGGCAGTGCCTGCGGCGTGGCTCCCCGTGCGGGCCACCAGCGCCAGGCTGCCGGAACCCTCCGACCAGATGCCTGTGTTGTTGGTGGAATCCACGCTGCTGCCGGTGATAGTGGCAAAGAATGCCGTTTGGCCGGCGCTGTTCAGCGCGGGCGAACCAAAAGATGAGCTGTAGTTCACGCCGCTGAGCGTTCCGGGAGCTTGGCTTCCACTGCGGGCCACCAGCGCCAGGCTGCCGAAACCTTCCGACCAGATGCCGTTCCCGCCGCCGGTAAGACTGGCCAAAAATGCGGTTTGACCGGCGTTATTCAGCATCGGAACGAAGAAGTCGCTGTAGGTTACGCCGCCGGGAATGCCGGGGGCCTGGCTCCCGCTGCGGGCCACCAGAGCGAGGCTTCCGGAACCCTCCGACCAGATGCCGTGGTTGTTGGTGGAATCCACGCCGCTGCCGATGAGTCTGGCATAGAACCCGGTTTGGCCGGCGTCGTTCATCACGTGAGAACGGATGTCGATGTAGTTCACACCGCTGGGCGTCCCGGGGGCCTGGCTCCCATTGCGGGCCACCAATGCCATGCTGCCGGAACCTTCCGACCAGACGCCTCGGTTGTTGGTGGAATCCACACCGCTGCCGGTGAGGAAGGCCCGAAAAGCAGTTTGGCCGGCGTCATTCAGCAGAGGGTAATCTAGAAATCCGTAGTTCACGCCGCTGGGCGTATTGGCGGCCTGGCTGCCGCTGCGGGCCACGAGCGCCAGACTGCCGGATCCTTCTGACCAGAGGCCTTGGATGTTGGTGGAATCGACGCCGCTGCCAGTGAGGCTGGCAGTAAACGCGGTCTGGCCGGCGTTGTTCAGCGTGGGAAACCAGGGGAAATTAGACACGTCGCTGTAGTTCACGCCGCTGGGAGTGCCGGGGGCTTGGCTCCCGTCGCGGGCCACCAATGCCAGGCTGCCGGAGCCCTCAGACCAAATGCCTTGGATGTTGGTGGAATCGACGCCGCTGCCGGTGAGGGACGCAACGAAGACGGTTTGGCCGGCGTCGTTCAGCAGGGGTGGTTGGAAGCTGCCGTAGTTCACGCCGCTGGGAGTGCCAGGAGCCGGCTGGCCGGTGAGGGCGACCGTGCGAACCGCGGCGGCGTGGGCGGCCATCGGTGCGGCAACGAAAAAAGTGGCGCTCACGCCGAGTGCAAGAAACATGCTGAGTCGCCGCCGGTCGACAGTTGTGCGTACCGGATTTTGAAAGTCGAGGTGCGCGCGTTGTCGGCGTCGCGCGTTGCACAAGGCGAATCCAGCCGCGGCGAGCGCAGCGCAGACGGCTCGGGAACGGCAACGAGGTTCGAGACAAAGATGCCCGATGAGCCGTCGGTGAAACTGGCCAGGAAGGCGAGCTGGCCTAAGTTGTTGAACCCGCTCGGGCGGCCGTCGCTATTGCCCGTGCCGCTAACGAAGCCTAAGAAACTGATCGTGCGAAAGTCGCCGGGCGCCAGTTCCAGCAGGTCGCTCGTGCGGGCGATGAGTTGCAAGGCCCCAGTCCGATCGGTCGCCCAAATGCCTCCGCCACCCGATGAGGTTGGCAAAAAACGCGGTTTGACCGGAATCGTTTAGTACAGGACTAAGGGCGGAGAAGCCCCGAAGTTCACGCCGCGGGCGTGCCGGGAGCATTGTCCCCCTCGCGGGCCATCAGCGCGAGACTACCGGAACCCTCCGACCAAAGGCCTTGATCATTGTTGAAATCCACACCGTTGCCAGTGAGGATATAATAAAACGCGGTTTGACCGGCGTTGTTTAGTACGAATGGATGCGAAGCGCCAGCGAAGTTCACGCCCGTGGGCGTGCCGGGGGCCTGACTCCCACCGCTGGCCACAAGGGCCAGGCTGCGGACCGCTCGGACCAAATGCCTTGGCGCCATCGGTGAATTTGGCGACAAACGCGGTTTGACCGGCGTTGTTCAACGCTGGCCCAGCGAAATCGAGATAGCTGAAATTCACCCCACTGGGCATGCCAGGGGCCTGGCTCCCAGTACGAGCCACCAACGCCAGGCTGCCAGAACGCTCCGACCAGATGCCTTGGAAGTTGCTGTTATCCACGCCGCTGCCGGTGAGGCCAGCCTCAAACGCGACCTGGCCGGCGTCGTTCAGAACCGGACTCCCAAGAGCCGTGACGGTCGCGTCGCCGCTGAAATACACGCCGCTGGGCGTACCGGGGGCCTGGCTTCCCGTGCGAGCCACCAGTGCCAGGCTTCCGGAACCCTCCGACCAAGTGCCTATTTCGTTGGTCGAATCGACGCCGCTGCCGGTGAGGATGGCTTGAAACGCGGTCTGGCCGGCGTCGTTCAGTAGAGGTCTAAGGGTGGCGAAAGCGCCGTAGTTCACGCCGCTGGCCGTACCAGGGGCTTGGCTTCCCGTCCGGGCCACCAGCGTTAGGCTGCCGGAACCCCCGGACCAAGTGCCATTACTGCCATCGGTGAGGCTTGCACGAAACGCGGTTTGGCCGGCGTTGTTCAGTATGGACGAGAAGCTGTTACTGTTACTGTAGTTCACGCCGCTCGACATGCCGGGAGCCTGGCTCCCGCTGCGAGCCACGAGCGCCAAGCTACCCGAGCCCTCCGACCAGACGCCTCGGCTGTTGGTGGAATCCACTCCGCTGCCGGTGAGGTTGGCGGTAAACGCCGTTTGGCCGGCGTCGTTCAGCGCCGGCGAACCGAGTGCTCCGGTGTAGTTCACGCCGCTGGGCGTGCCGGGGGCTTGTTGGCTGCTGAGAGCGACCGTGCGCACCGCGGCGGCATCCGCGCGGTCCGCGAAGGTTCGCCAACAGCGGCAGTCAGAATTGAGGCACAAAGTAAACCTCGTCTCCGCCACAACACCGCCAGACTTCCAAAACATAGAAGCAGCAGCGTGTTTGGTTCGGGAACAACGGAGTCCACGATTTTTACTACGAATGCGTCCCTGCTGCCGGCGTTTGGCCCGCCCAGGCTGCCCGAGGTGCTGCCGGAGAAGTAGACGTTGCCCAGGCCGTCGGCCGACACGCCGTAGCTCACTTCTTCCGTATTGGTTCCCAACTGATGGGTCCACTGGAAGTTGCCCGACGCATCGTACTTGCTTACAAACGCGTCGTTGCTGCCGGCAGATGGCCCGCCCAGGCCGCCGTGGGTGTAGCCCGAGAGGTAGACGTTCCCAAGGCCGTCGGCGGTCACGCCGTAGCTCTCATCATAGGAAGTGGTTCCCAATTGCCGGGTCCACTGCAAGTTGCCCGCCGCATCGCACTTGCTGACAAACGCGTCGTTAGGGATCGGCCCGCCGGCGTTCGGCCCGCCCAGACTGCCGCGGGTGTAGCCTGAGATATAGACATTGCCCAGGCCATCGGCCGACACGCCGTTGCTCACGTCGTCTGTGACGGTTCCGAGTTGTTGGGTCCACTGAAAGTTGCCCGCCGCATCGTACTTGCTGACAAACACGTCCCAACTGCCGCCGGCGAACGGCGCGCCCAGGCTGCCGCTGGTGATGCCCGAGATGTAGACGTTCCCCAGGTCGTCGGCCGACACGCCGGAGCTCTCGTCAATCGAACTATTTCCCAACTGCCGCGTCCACTGGAATGTGCCCGCCGCATTGTACTTGCTGACAAAAGCGTCGTTGGCGCCGGCGAACGGCCCGCCCAGGCTGCCGTTGGTGTAGCCCGAGATGTAGACATTTCCCAGGCCGTCGGCCGACACGCCGAAGCTCACATCAGTCGAACTAGTTCCCAACTGCCGCGACCACTGGAGTGTGCCCGCCGCATCGTACTTGCTGACAAACGCGTCTGCGCCGCCGGCGTTCGGTCCACCCAGGCTGCCTCCGGTCAGGCCCGAGATGTAGACATTCCCCAGGCTGTCGGCCGACACGCCATAGCTGCGGTCGTCTGTGACGGTTCCGAGTTGTTGGGTCCACTGAAAGTTGCCAGCCGCATCGTACTTGCTGACAAACGCGTCGTTGAAGCCGGCGCTTGGCCCGCCCAGGCTGCCGGCGGTGTAGCCCGAGATGTAGACGTTCCCCAGGCCGTCGGCCGACACGCCGTAGCTCCAGTCAATTGAACTCGTTCCCAGCTGCCGGACCCACTCGATGCTCTCGCTCCGGGCGGACGGAACGGCGGAGGCAAAAAACAGGCCAGCCAGAATCAGGTAAGTGACGCGTTTCATGAGTGTTTTCCCAGGCGACCGGACGTGGAGTCGTGCTGATCCACCGCTCCATGCGACGGCGGGGGCCCGTTTGTCTCACGAAATCGAAAATATTTCTTAGCGAGATGGGGACAGGCACTTTTTGCTCCGATGACTCCGCAAAATGAGCCAGTCCCCGACGGTTTTAGTCGCCTCTATCCTCGATCTCGCAGCGGAGCCAGGCCCGCGCGTAGTTCCAATTTCGATAAGCCGTTGCCCGCGAGACGCCGAGCACCTCGGCCGCCTGTTCGATTGACACGCCGGTGAACACGCGGAGCTTGACCACTTGGGCGGCCGCCGGGTCTTCGAGGGCTAGGTTCGTCAGGGCCTTGTCCAGCGCCAGCAGTTCCTCGGGCGAATCATCGACGGCCAGGTCCTGGTCCAGCAAGTCGACGCGCCGCCGGTCGCCGCCGTGCTTGACCCGTTTTTTGCGGCGGGCGTTTTCAATCAAGATCCGCCGCATCGCCTCGGCCGCCGCGGCAAAGAAGTGCCCCCGGCAGTCCCAGTGCTGCTGATCGCCCTCGCCCTGGCCGTCAAACAGTCGCAGGTAGGCCTCGTGCACCAGCGCCGTGGCCTGCAGCGTCTGTCCCGGCTTCTCGTGGACCAGCTTCTGCGCCGCCAGGCGCCGCAACTCCTCGTAAACGACGAGCAGCAGTTGTTCCGCCGCGGCCGGATCGCCGTGCTCGATGTCGGAGAGGATTTGCGTGACGGCGGTCATGAGAAGCGGCCTTGGAACACCGGGCCAGTTCGCATGATTGTACTTGCTCGATCTGGGAATTGCGCTTCCGCTCTCCCCAGCGTCTGTGCGCCGTCGTGCGGGTGGCGATCAACCTGCGGCGGAGGATCAAAAATGGTTGAACTAAGCCGCTGCGCGGCAGAGCGGTAGAGTTTGGTCAACGCATTCAAGGCCCGGCGTCACGGCTGGGCTTTTTCTTTTTGCCTGGAGAGGAGTCAGGGGGCTACTTTCGGGACAGTGGGGGTGGACAACCCATTTCCTGTCCCTGTTTCTGAAAGGAGCTCCCGCATGACTCCCCTCCGTAACAAGATGATTTGCGAACTTGAGCTGCAACGCAAGGCGCCTTCGACCGTGAGCAGCTATGTGAAGGCTGTCGAAGAGTTGGCTCGGCACTACGGGCGATCCCCCGACGCCATTTCGATCCCTGAAATCCGCAATTACCTGCATTTCTTGATCGTCGACAAGCAGCTGTCGCACAGCTCCTGCAACCACAAGATCGCCGCCATCAATTTCTTCTTTCGCGAGGTGCTGGGAAGGCCGGTCAACCTGCGTGTTCCGATGAAGCGGTCTGGCCGACTGCCCGAACCGTTGAGCCGTGAAGAGGTCGCGCGGTTGATCGAAGCCGCGAAGAGCCAGAAACACCGCGTCTACATGATGACTGCTTACAGCGCGGGGCTGCGGGTTTCGGAGCTGATTCGATTGAAGCCGACCGATATTCACTCCGATCGCATGCTCATCCGGATCAATCAAGGCAAGGGGCAAAAAGATCGTTACACGCTGCTCTCGGAGCGACTGCTCAGGGAACTGCGAGCGTATTGGCTGGAGTATCGCCCCCTGGAATGGCTGTTTCCCAACGTGGCGGGTACCCGACACATGCCGACCTATACGCCGTCGCGGGCCTTTTACCGGCTCAAGCTGCGAGCCGGCATTACCCATGGTCACGGGATCCACACGCTGCGGCACAGCTTCGCCACGCATCTGCTGGAAGCGGGAGTCGATCTGCGCACGATCCAGATCCTGATGGGACACAGCAGTCTCAACACCACGCTCAAATACCTTCACATTTCGGAGAAACGACTCGGACAGACGGAGAACCCGCTCGATCTGTTACGGCTTCCGAGCCCTCAAGAGAAGCTGGAGTAAGGCGCCATGCTGGTCGCCGCGCAACAGCGTGCGGCGCCGGCACAGCACACACGACTTGAGTTGGCGAGCATCTTCTCCAGCCACGCAGATGCGTATTGCAAGTCGCACGATGTGACGCCCAGCGAACGTAGCGTTCTGCGTGCGGTCATGGACTGCCGCACGGCCGCCTTGGGCGGCCACCGGGAATGGTGTCCGGGCTGCGGGTACGAGCGATACCGTTACCACAGCTGTCGCAATCGCCACTGCCCCAAGTGCCAGACGTTGGCCAAAGCTTCCTGGTTGGAGAAGCGTCAGCAAGAGCTGCTGCCGGCGCCCTATTTTCACAACGTGTTTACGCTGCCGCATGAGCTGAATCGGCTCATTTTGGCCAGTGAGCGCAATCGGCGTGCGCTGTTGGACCTCCTGTTCCACGTTGCCGCCCAAACGCTGCTCGCCTTCGGCGAGAATAACCTGGGCGGCAAGGTCGGCTTTACGATGGTGCTGCACACGTGGGACCAGCAACTGCGGCCGCATTTTCACGTCCACTGCGTCATCGCCGCTGGCGCACTGTCTGATGATGGTTCCAAGTGGAATGCGGCCGGCAATAAATTCATGTTCCCAGTGCGAGCTTTGAGCCAGGTCTTTCGAGGGAAATACCTGGCCGGGCTGGAGCAGCTGATGGGCCAAGCCAAGCTCGACCTGCCGACGTACCTGGTCGAGTTGAGTTCCCAGGATCGCCAGCGCCGCTGGCTGCGTACGCTACGCAGAAAATCTTGGAATGTGTACTCGAAAGCTCCGTTCGCTGGACCGCGGAAGCTGCTCGATTATCTGGGACGCTACACGCACCGCGTGGCGATCTCGAATCACCGGCTGTTGGCGTGTGAGAACGGGCAGGTCCGTTTTGCCTATCGAGATCGCGCGGACGGCGATCGAAAGAAGACCGCTTCGCTGAGCGTCGAAACATTCATCGGCCGGTTCTTGCTGCATGTACTGCCGTCCGGGTTCATGCGAATCCGGCACTACGGATTCCTGGCCAATCGCGCCAAGCAGAACTGCCTGGCCCAATGTCGCGAACAGTTGCACGCCTCGCCGCCAGAACCGCTCGAACCGAAAACGGCGGCCGATTGGATGATGGAACTGACCGGGGTCGATGTCACGCGTTGCCCACACTGTGGCGCCCCACTAGAAAGCCAGGAGCTTGAAGCTCAAGGGACTTCCGAACGCAGAGCGCCCCTAGCTCGCAATGACTGGGATACCTCATGACTCCACTTCAAGACAATCCGATCCAGTTGTTCATTCTCTTGCTGGGCAGCAACCTGGGAAGTGCTCTGCGCAGTGGCGCGCTAATCCATCTTCCGGACCAACGCATAACCAACGAACGCCCAAAAGACCCAGGCACGACCCATCGGAATCGACTCTATCACCCGCAGCAACGTCACACGAATCAGCGGCTGATCGTTACAATCTCCAAGTAGGCCACGCCACACGTGCTCCGCGGCTAAGTTCAACCCCGTTTTATCGACGATGGCTGCGCCATGATCGATAAAACGCTATTCGTTCGTTTGACGGCGCGTTTCAGCGTGACGAAGAGCGCCGTATCCTCAGTCTCAGAAACCTCACGAGTTTTCGAGACGTCCTGGCCGTGCCATCAAACGGATGACTTGTTGAGAAACATCGCGCGTCTCAGAAACGGGTCGTTTTCGGCGTGTCTCATCGACTAACGAGTTTTGAGACGCCGGGCATTCATCGCGAATCCTCCAATCGCTTAACCACTGCAAGGAGCCCCGCGGCGGTTATCGTGGCCGTTCACGGCGGAATCGGCAGTAGGGATGGTGCTGCTTGGTTTGTGAAGTGAGCGACGATCGAGCGATAGAGGAAGTCGAACGCCGAGCGGCCCTGTTCGGCGCAGGTGGCCAGCACGGTCCAGATGCGCTCGCACCAGCGGCGGCCGGCCTCGCCGCGAGTCCCCTGGGTGATCTTGCGATCGATTACCACAAAGCGGAACCGTTGTTCCATGGCGTTATTGGTTGGCTCAACACCGGGAGTCTCCAGGAAGCGGAAGTAGTGCTCGGCGTGTCGACGAAACCGCTGCGCTATGTTCTGCGCTTCACTTCGGCACGGCGGACGCCTCGCCACCTTGAGCACGGCCCGCTTGGCCCGCTCAGTCTCGCGCTGCCAGCGTTCGGCAGGCAGCTGGTCACGGCAGTGCCAGATGCGGAAGAGGCGTTTGATCGTCGCCAACAGTTTCTCGCCGAAACGGCGCAGTCGGCGCGTTCGGCAGCGTCACGAGGAATTTTACGTCCCGGATCAGATGCGCCCAGCAGAACTGCATGGTCGCTTGGGCGTCGTCGAGGAATTTGCGGTACGCGCTGTGGTAGTCGCAGCCGACAACGCCTGGGAAGCTTTCGCCAAGGAACTCCTTCAGCACGTCCGAACTCCGCACCGTGTCGATGTGGAACCAGGTGTATCCTGGCCGCCCTGGCGCATGGAAGCCCCAGGTCCAAAGACACTGGCCGTTCTCGGGGTGGCCCGTTTCATCGACGTTGACCACGGCCTGGCCCGGCAGGGCGCCTTCGACTTGTTCGTAGCTCGCCGCCAAGGCCTCGCTCGCCTTGCGGACGATCTTGGCCAATTGCCCTGTGGAGATCGGCAAAGGCAAAACGTCGGCGAGGAAGGTTTCGATCACCCGGTAGCTCATGTGGCACGCGCCCTTCTGGTACGCGATCAGCGCCGAAAGCCGCGGACCCACCAGCCCAGCACGCAACACTTCGTCGGGAAGCGACGCCGCCGATACCTCGCCTGTCGGGCGGTAAAGATACAGCCGCGCACGATGCTCGGTCACTTCGAAGAGCTTTTCGACCAAGTCCACCTGTTGAATCGTCTGGAACTCGTCGAGCGGTTTCCAGTCCGACGTCAGCGACGATTCCGGCCACTCGTAGATCCAGACGGCATCGACCTCCTCCGGCCGAAATGGCGTCCGCTCGTGCCGCTGGTGGCCCGGTTGACCACCCAGCCGTCGCTTCCGCTTTCGTCCCCGAGCGGCCTGGACCGCAGGTCGCGGCGGCTTGACGATGTCGCTGGAAGGCGGCTTCGAAGAGGTCGACGAATCCTTCCGGGCCGCCGCCAACTGTTTCTCCAGCTCCACGATTCTCGCCAACGCCTCGGCCAGCAGCCGTTCGAGTTCGGCCACCCGCCGAGCCAGACGTTCGCACTTCGGGCAGGTCTTCGGTCGCGTCCCCATGACGCGACAACTTAGTTCAAGAGACCAAAATCCACCTATGGCAATTCGAAAACCCGTGAACGGCTACCGGTTATCGTACCAGTTCAATAGCGGTATATTGACGATGACAGATATCGCCAACCGGAAGTGTACCGGTTGGCTCCGTCCACTAAACGGACAGCTGAACGCCATGATCACGAAAATCGAAGAAATACTTTCCGCGAAAAACGAATCTGGCGAGAACGCCTATCTCTGGCTCCAGTCCGCCGCCGGTGACTGCATATTATGGCCCACCAAGGACGCCAGCGAGAATGAAGACAGCGCCGATGCGATCGGCAGGTGGCAACTTACGGTCGAGGAGGCGAATGCTCTGATTGAGACGGGCGAAGTCGACGAGGTTGAGTGACCTAACCATTCTTCCATTTACTTAAGAAAGCTGTCGCAATGTCTATTGCTAAAGTTACCGAGATTATCTCGTCCTCCAAAAAGAGTTTTGAAGATGCCGTCGAAGGCGGTATCAAGCGATCGTGTAAAACGCTCAAAGAAGTCCAGGGCGCGTGGATCAAAGAGCAGACCGTGAAAGTCGAAAACGGAAAGATATCCGAGTACCGCGTCGCAATGCTTGTGACGTTCGTGCTCAAAGACTAACGTCGTGATTTCTCCCGGTTGAGTCTTATTTGACCAGTCGTGCGTCGAGCCAATCGGCGTGGTCCAGCGTGGCGTCGCGCATTTCAAAGACCCTGGTTTGGCGGCGCGTTCTTCGGACCGCGCTTCGCCACTCCCCTTCCAGAGAGAGCCCACAAGTCGGTCTACAATTGGATTTACCACTATGTAAAGGATGTAAATCAGCAGCCGCAAAAGCCGAAGGGCTGACCGCGTTCGACTTCCCGCTGGAACACGTGTGACCGCCATTTCAAAAACGTAGCGCCCGGCGCCCGAAAACCGTAGCGCTAGGTGACGATTGCCGTGCGGGCCGAGAAGGGGCCAGAGGCCGCGAAGAGCAACATGCTCGATTCACGTCCCCCGGTTGCTCACCCTTAAATACACCCCTGACGAGGCCCATGAAGAGACCCTGAAGACCACCCCTTCGTGGACGACCTTATGCTTGAGTCTCGAGGCTTGAGCTCTTGTGTTGGGTGGCACGACCCTGGCCGCAGTGAAAGGCGTGGTGAGCGTCTGGAAGCGCTGACAAGAATCGAATTCGCAGCAGATATCATGTTGCTTGGAACAAAAGCGCGAGCAGCACGGCCACGATAAAGGCGCCCATCGCTGTGAATGGGCCAAAACCTTCCGTGCAAACCACTTCGGCGACAATCGCGAACACGCTCATCGGCACCAATTGAATGATCCGATGCACCCCAGTGGCGGGTGGGTTGGCGCGGACGCTGATGCCACCGCTGCCTGGTGGGAGAGACGCTTGGAGAGTCTAACTTTCATGGAAGTTCGCGGCGATTCAAAGGCTCCCGCAGTATTTCCGAAACCGAAGCAAACCCGCGAAGCCATTGCCCGCGCGTTCGACGGTGGAACCAGCGTTGCTCGCCTCGATTATCGAGGAACGCAGGCGCGCCTGTCGGTCACGAGTTGCGCTCGCCGCCCGCGGACTGCTTGCCGCTAGCGTCGCCTGAACTCGTGGCTGCAGCCTTGGCGGTGGACGGCCGAAGGACATACCACATGAGCGCTCCGGCGAAGATCGCGGTGACGCCAATGGACAGGCCGAGCATCATGTAGTGAATCGAGTTCGTCGACTTGTCGATGACCTCATTGGCGCTGTCGACCGTGAGCGTTGTTGTGTAATACGGCTGACCCGGGCCGGCGCGCGCCAGTGCTCGACAGTTTCGCCTTTCGCCGTTTTCGTAATGATGAACGCGTAATCAAGTCGCGTGTTCTCAGCGACTTCATAATCGACGGTAAAGAGGTCGCCTTCTCGCTTCATGGGCGTGTTCATGTGCGAGCGGTTGTAAGTCAAGGTCGTGCCAGGCGGCATATTCGCGGGCGCCAGCGCGAATTTGTTAAGACCCCAGACGAGCGTGACCTCGGCCGCATACGGATTTCGGTACCGCACTTGAAATTGCATGACGAGAGGCTTCATCGCGCCCGATTCCTGATAGTCGCGAATCGCGCGAACGAAGAGCTCGGCCTTTGGCTGGACTGCCGCGGCGCCGGCCTTATTGTTTTCCTGGCTGCGGGCGATACCGCTACCTCCGGCGAGAACGATGACGGCGAGTGCGGCCGCTAAGCGAACCAATCGCCTGAACGCTTTCCCGTCATGCGCAAATGCAGAACTCAATGTAGCGGGTGCTATTGGCATCATAACAGGATTTAGCTTGTGGGATGTGCGGCGGCGGGCAGCGTCGTCGGACGAGCCTCGGCGTAGACGCCGTGGAACCTAGCGTAAGACAGGCTCGCGAGGAATGCAATCGCGGCGGCGCGATTCCCTTCAGTCAAGTAATCCACGCGAGCGGCAGGACGCCGGCTCGCGGGCTGGAGCTGGCTTACACGGCCGCCCCACGTCGCGGGGGCGCGGAAGCGGCAGCGGGTGACGCCAACGGCCGCCACGACTCCCCACAACGCTGCAGTGGGCTCGGGGACGCCGACAGCCAGGGCCGCGGCGGCGCTTCCAAAGGCCTCGCGCCAGACGGCCAGATCCGTTGGCGTCACGGCGCCGTCCCCGTCGGCGTCCCCGTCGGCGCGGGTGGCTCCGGAGGTCATTCCCTGGCCGCGCTGCCAAGCGAGAAAGTCGGCGCCGTCGATGGCGCCATCGGCGGTGAAATCGGCGGGCAGCAGGGGCGAAGCGAATAGTCGGACGTCGTCGAGCACGCCGCGCGTCGATTGGCCGACGACGCCCGTGTAGGTGAGGGCCACATCGATGTCGCCGCCGATGGTCGCGCCATCCGCGGGAGAATTCCAATCCAGTGAGAAATCGGCGAAGCAACCGTCAGGGATGGCGCTTTCGGCGTCCTCGAGCGTCAGCGAGGCGGCCTCGTCCCCGTCGACCAACAAGGAGACTTTGTAGGCATTGGGGCCGCCCGGCTCGAGCAGGTAGTGGCTGTTGCCGAGCGCGACGGTCAACACGTAATGCGTGTCGGCGACGACGGCGCCGAGCGGGGCGGCCGTGTCAACGGTGATTGTTGCGCCGCGTCCATCGTCGCTCAGCGCCAAGTGTTGTTCGCCCTCGCCGCCCAAAAGGCCGGCAGCGGAGTGATCCTGCAAGCCGACGCCGGCGCCAGCCGTCGTTGCGGCCAGCTTCCACCCGGGCGACAGGACGTTGCTCGCGACGCCGGCGACGTCGGGAGATTCGAATCCCACGTCGGCGGCGGACTGGGGTCCGGCCACGAGAAAAATCTCCCCGTCGCCGACTGGGACGACAAAAGAAGTACCCAAGAGGCCCGTCGACGCCTGAATGTGCGGCTCCGTGAAGGTGCGCGTCATGTCCTCCGAATTGAAGAGCGGGTTGAACACTGCCTCGCCACCGGTGAAGTCTCGCACGAAACCGCCCTCGATTTTGTCGGCGTCCGTCTGGGGCGCGTCGAGCGGCGTACCCAGGTCGACGTCCCAGAAATCGTACCAATCGTGCGGCGTGGTCCACTGCGGGAAGGAAATTCGGATCGCCGAAGAGCGCGTAGCCGTTGGACAAAGTCAGCGCGGCGGTCGTCGTCATCCGCATGTTCGTGGGCTCGTCGCGACTGGCGGTGTACCACGTTTCGAGGGCGTTGATTCGCGGCTCCTGGAGGGTCGCCTCGGCCCACTGCAGGGTCGTCACGATCTCCTGCCAGATCACCGGCGACGGCGTGCGAATGGGCGAGTTAATCCACGGCGGCGTGTGGGGATCGGCTTCCATGTAGAGGCCGTTGATGTACGGGGCGACGCTCGTCGGACGGTCGTAGTTCGAATTGACGATGATCAGCTTGTCGGGCCCGATGAGCGCGCGGATGCGCTGGACGAGATCGAGGCGGCTGGCGTCCTCGACGCCGAACCAATCGAGCATCACGCCATCGACCAAACCCGTGCCAATGACTTCAGCCGTTTGGTGCGCAATCTGCGCGGAAGGCGGGGTTTTCGTAATCGAGCAAGTAGTACGGCTCCGTTCCTCCTGTCCAGCCGGGCAGCAGATTGCCATCGCCGTCCCGCTTCCACCAGGGACTGTCGGCCGGCAGGTAGCTGAGCCAAGCGTCGCGGTAGCGCATCTCGGCCAGCAGGACCATATTCGGATTTCGGGCGAGCAAGTCGTTTCGCACCGAGAGCGCTTCGGAAATCGATGCGGGCTGCAGCGACATGCCGGCGCCCTCGTACGGCGTATTCCATTCGAGGCCATACGCCGTCGCGCCGTGCCAAAAGAGATCGTGCCGGGCGATTCCGGCGTCGCCGGTCGTATCGGCAACATTGTCCCACGGCTGGACAATCGAGGGAAAGTTACGACCGTTGACGCGCTCGACAAGCGAGAGTTCGGCGTCCGCGCGGGGGCCGGCCGCCCACCACACGGCGACCGCCAGCGCAGCGCGCGACCAAGCCCGCCAATGGGCGCCGCATTCCCGCGCGGCGCGACGGACTTCGGAAGGGCTGGAGATAACCGACAACCAGCGGCATGAAAGGTCCCAACGATGCGGATCAGCGGTGAGTCATTTTTGGCAGATTCACCGCGCAATGCAAATGCGGCGCCAATGACGGCGCCGGCGCATGTCGGAGATTTGACTCGGCTGCTTGCGGCGGCGAGGACGCGGAGCAAGGTCCGCGGCTAAGATCTCGCCGGCACATCTTGGGACGACTCAGTCTGCCGCCGGCGCTTGGGGGACGAGAAAGATGTCCCCGTCGCCGACCAGAATCCGAAACGCCGCGGCGACCTCTCCCGTCGAGACGCGCAGCATCGGCCGAACAAATGTAGGCGTCATGGCTCGCACGTTATAGGGGGGATTAAAGACAGCTTCGCCGTGAGTAAAACGTCGAACAAAGCCACCATCGATGCGGTCACGGTCGGTGCGCGGCGGTTCCAGCGGCGTGCCAAGGTCTACGTTCCAAAAGTCGTACCAATCGTGGGCGTGATCCGGCGTGGCGAGAAAATTCGGGTCGCCGAACAGGGCATAGCCGTTGGACAACGTAAGGGCAGCAGTCGTAGTCATTTGCACGTTCGACGGTTCGTCACGGCGGTGGGTATACCAGGTTTCAAGGGCGTTGACGCGCGGCTGGGCGAGCGTCGCCTCGGCCCACTCGAGTGTGCTGACGATTCGTCGCCAGCGGGATGACGACGGCCGACGCTGGGCGCGTTCACCCACGGCGGGGCGTGCGGATCGGTCTCCATGAAGATGCCGTTGATATATGGCGCCGAACCCAGGGGTCGATTGGCGTTGGAATTGACGATGATCAGCTTATCAGGCCCGATCGCCTGGCGCACCTGGCGGACGAGGTCGACGCGGGCGGGATCTTCCCGACCATAGAGATCGAGCATCACACCGTCGACGACGCCCGATTGCGCAAGCGCGGCGGCCTGTCGCGCGACATGAGCGCGAAACTCTTGCTGGTCGAAATTGAGAAGGAACCACGGGCGATCGCCGCCTTGCCATCCTGGGAGGCGCCGCCCCGCGCCGTCTCGCTTCCACCAGCGGTGGTCCTCCGGCAGCCAATCGAGCGGCGCATGGCGATAGAGCACGTCGGCCAAAAGGACGACGTGCGGATTGCGCCGCAACAGCTCGGCGCGAAAACTTAGACCCGCGGCGATCGACGCGGGAGCAAACGCCGTCCCCTCGCCTTCAAACGGCTCGACGGAGCGGAGGCCGTAGTCGTGCTGGCCCAGCCAAATGAGATCGTGGCGGGCGATCGCGTCGATCGACGAGACGCCGGGGATCTTGGCGTCGGTCCACGCCTGAAAGATCGAGGGATAGTCGCGGCCGTGAACGCGCTCGGCGAGGGGCAGTTCCTCAGCCGGCGAGCGGGCGTCGAAACCGCGAGTCGCGGCGACGAGGGCAAGAAGAAGTCCGCATCGCCAGACGTCGCGGCGGTGCTCGAACACGATGTGGGGGGTCATGGGGACGGCGCCGCGTGCGAAGGCTACGGACCTGCACCAGCAAGACAAGCGCTCCGCGGCGCTTGCGAGGACTTGGCGAGGCGCCGGCCGGCAAAACGGCGGGCGCCGAGAGTCGTCGTCACGATGCCCGGGGCGGCAGGCCGAGCCGGCGGAGGTAATGCGGATTGACGGAGGCTTGCCACGGGCGAGCGTCGAGGATCTTGCGAAGCTGCGCTTCGAATGGCAGCTTGTCCTCGGGGATCGTGAAGCTTCCAATATTCGGCAGAGCGGCGCCGGACGGCATTTCCTTGGGGATGTCCAGATCATCGAAGAGATACTTCGCGCCCCATTCGTCGAATTTGGGATGTATTTGCGGAAGCTGTATGTCGTGGAGCACCACGCGCGCCGCCGGCGCCAAATAAGGCAGGGCCGCAAGCAAGTCGAGCGTTGCCCACGGATGCCTATGATTGCCGTCGATGAAGAGGAACCCGACCTCATTCACGCCAAAGTGCTTACCCATATCGGCCGCGGTGGCCGGATTATGAAAATGCACGTGCGCGAGCAACTCGGACGGCAGCTGCTCGCGGGCCGCGTCGCCAACGTTCTTCGACTTGTCGAACAGGCACTGTGAGGAAATGTCGAAGGAGCCGACCTGAAAGTCTGGCCCGACGTAGCCCGCTTTGCTTGCTTCGTGAAGCGCGTGGCAGAGAATGACCGCGGAGCAACCCGAGGCAGTTCCAATCTCGACGGCGATTTGCGAGCGCGAACTCACCGCCGCTTCGAACAGATAGCGAGTGTGGGCCTTGCCGATCGCGCCCTGGGCGACCCATGCCGGTCGCTTGGCGATGATCTTGTCGGTCAGCGACTCGATGCGCGAGCTTGAGAGATTCATCTGCAAATCTGCCTTTGGGCGAATAGGCGCGGAGACGCGGCGAGACGGATCGAACGTGTACTTGAAAAGCTCGATCTCCTCGGCATAGCGGTCCGCTACCAGATCGCGGGTTTCTTCGTCGTAAAGGCTTTCGTAGGGTCGCGAATCGATGGCTTTGACCAAGTGGGGAAGCGATATCGGATCGATGCCGAGGCGCTCGCACACGATCTGAAAATGCTCTTGGAGTTGCTCGTGCCGGCCGATGAAGTCGAGCGGAATCTCGCCGTCCGAATCGCGAATCCAATGGAGCTGCGACTGCAGGCCCCAGATTGAGCCGTGGTGGCGCAGAAAGTTGTGCAGCGAGCAGTCGGCGTCGACGCCGAAGTTTTTCCGGTGGATGGGATCCTGGAGCACGTTCTTATACCAGGACGCGACGCGAGCCCACGGATTGCGCACGAAGGCGAACTTGAAGTAATTGCGGAAGTCGTCGTCCGACATGACCTCCCGAAGCTTGTCGATTGTGCGGTGATCCTGCGCCCCGTGGGTGGCCTTTTCGATTTGGCCCAGGACTTTGGTGATGCTCGAGCCGGCCGTCTTGGGAATGTGAACGAATACGCAGCGATATTGGTCGGAAATCACGTCACTGCTCCGCAGGGAGCTCCTCGATCTTCATGACTCGGTCGGCTGGCCCGGGACCGAGAGTTTGCTCTGCTCCGCCTGGCCACACTATGGAGATTTGATCATAGGCGTCAGCGGCGCCGAGCCCAAAGTGCAGCATTCGATCGTTTTGGGCCCTGGCGTGCATGCCGCCGTCCTGGAACCGGAAGATCTTACGGCCGCCCGCGCGAACTGTGACGCGGGCTCCAATGGCGTCGCGGTTGGGGGGTTGCCCCGCGAGGTCAAGCTCGAGCCAGTGACCCCGGCGCCCGGTGTTGTGAAACAACTGCTCGGGACCGTCTTCGCAAAATGGCATGTCCCCCTGACCGTTGGTAACGAATAGGTCGGGACCGCCGTCCCGATCGTAGTCCAGCACGCTCACCGTATCGCCAACGCCGTAGCGGCTGCCGGAAGCCCCGGCGCCGTCTTTATGAACGGTGAAGTGGCCGGCGCCATCGTTCTCCAATAAAAGGTCCGGCAAATTCCGCACGCGCGTCGAGCACACCAAATGAATATCTAGGTCGCCGTCGCAGTCAAAGTCAGCGGCGGCCGCCGAGGCCGCTGCTGTGCGGGGAATGCCGGATTTCTGCGTTTGCTCGACGAAACGGCCATTTTCCCAGAAGAATAACCGGGACTGCAAGCGATTGTGTGAATTCTCGAATCCAACCGGCTTGACGCTCTTGACGCCATGCGAGAACGACGTGCGCAGGGCGACGCGGCTCCACGCCTGGCTCGACAAGATGATGCGCCAGCCTTTCAAAGACGCGTCGAAGCCCACACGAAGTGAACGGTCCTCGGTCGGCGGTCCCACCCCGGCCGAATCCTCCGGATTGAGGACCAGGGTCGACGACGGCGCTGCAAGATTCCCCTCGGCAATCAGAATTTGTGCGGGCTGTATGCCCCACGCGCGCAGGTCCAAAGGCTCGTCCCCGCGGCGTGGCGTGATTTGTATCTCTCGCTCTTGTGCGTGGCTTACAAGTTCGGCTTCCGCCACGCCATTTTCATTAATAGCTTCGTCGGACTGCTGAAATTCGACGGCACAAAACAGGTCGAGATCTGCATCACCGTCGAAATCGGCCCAGGTCGCATCGGCGACCGAATTGAGGTCTTTCAGGCCCACCTGATTCGTAACGTCTTCCAGGCCATCGTCTCGCACCTTGTACAGGTGGGCAGGCCAGCCATGAACGAAGAGAACGTTCCCGAGCTCGGGCAGCCAGCCAAGTTGGACAAACTCGCCGTCGATGTTCGTGAAATTGCTGAACTCGGGCGCCGGGCGGAACTTGGCGCCCATTTGATCGACTTCCTGGACATACGTCGTATGCCCCATCGCCGGCGTCGGCCGGCGCCGGGCCGCGAGCACCGCGTCGAGCGCCTGGTCGCCATTGAGATCGACGAAGAGGAACTGGCGACCTCGCAGCATCGGCGCGGCAAGGCCAACCGATTCGGCGGCGTCTCGCAGACGATGATCCTCGTTCAAGAATATTTTATTGGGTTCCTCGCCTGTGCCAAGGTGGGCGCCAGTAGCCACGGCCAAATCCTGGTCGCCATCGCCGTCGATATCGACGAACGCGGCTCCGTGACGGTCCCCGGAGCGATCGACCGTGGGCTCCTCGAAATAATAGTTGGCGACGTCGATGAAAGATCCTGAGTCGTAGATCAACAGTCCCGCCGTGTTCTTGAGAAAATGCCGAGGGACGTAGATGTCGCAGTCGCCGTCATTGTCGACGTCGCCGCAGGCGGCGCCGTATGAGATGCCCTGATAGCTGAGGCCTGCCTGCTTCGTGACTTCCGTGAACTTGATCGCGTACTGAGGCCCCCGCGAACAGCCCATGCTCAAGGCCAGAAGCAAAACCCGAGCATTGCGGACGGACGCGATCACCGCAGTCGTCCAACGCCGTCGGCCGCTTTTGCCGCAGTGGACTTCGCGCCAGCCTGGGCGGCGCCGTTGGTGGCGGCCAGGTATTGATCCACGACCTCGCGGGGATCGCCCTCCGCTGCGAGTTCTCCGGAGTTGAGCCAGATGGCCTGATCGCACAGATCGCGGATCGTGCCGACATCGTGGCTGATCAGCACGATGGTGCATCCGCGGGCGCGGATCTCGTTGATGCGATCGAGACACTTGCGCTGGAACGCGGCGTCGCCCACCGACAGCACTTCGTCGATCAGCAGGATATCGGGCTCCATGTGGATGGCGACGGCGAACCGCAGCCGCATCTGCATGCCGCTGCTGTAGATGCGGACCGGGTTGTCAATGAAGTCGCGGACTTCGGAGAAATCGACAATGGAGTCGAACCGCTGGCGCACTTCGGCGCGGGTGAGTCCGTGGACCACCCCGCTGACGAAGACATTTTCCCGCCCGGTGAGCTCGGGATGAAATCCGGCGCCTAAGGTGAGGAGGGCGCCAACGCGTCCGTGTGCCGTGACGACGCCTTCGTTGGGCACGTCGACGGCGCTTAGCAGCCGCAGCAGCGTCGACTTTCCCGCGCCGTTGCGACCGCACACGCCGAGCATGCCGCCGCGGGGGACGCGAAAACTCACGTTGCGGAGCGCCCAGAAGCTCTCGGTCGCGCCGAGGTTGCGCAGCCGCCGAGTGAGCGCCTGGTGAATCGAGAGCGGCCGGTGGACATTTCGCCGCCAATACCGCTTGCTGAGATTCTCGGCAATTACCGCGTCGGTCATCACATCACCTGGATGAAGCGGTAATGAAGGCGTGTGTAAAACCGGCGGCCGGCCGCCAGCAACAGGGCCCCGACCGCCGACCATGCAAGGAACGGCAGCCAGGCCGGAAATTGCCCGTCGAGCAAGATCTTGCGATACGTGGCGATCAAATAAACAACCGGGTTGAAGGCGTAGAACCCACGGTACTGGGCAGGCACCGTTTTTAGATCGTAAAAAATCGCGGACAAGTAAAAAAGCAAGGTCAGAGCAATGCGCAGAATGTGCTCGGTGTCGTAAAACACGACCTGCATCGGGGCCACAAAGTAGGTCAGCCCGAGCGAGAGCACAAATTGCAACGCGACGATCGCGGGTAGTGCGATGAGCGCCAACGAGAGCCCCTCGCCGTCTAACCACAGGAAAAAGATCAGAATTGGCAGCGCCAGCACCATGTGCAGGAACTGCGACGAGACCGAGATGACCGGAAAAATGGCGATCGGAAAGCCGACCTGATCGAGCAGGTCTTTGTTCTGCCGAACGGTAGTCGTGCCCGCTAAGAGCGACCCCTGAAACCACGACCACGCCAACAGGCCTGTGAACAGGAAAGTAGTGTAATTGGGCGTGTGGATCGGGAGGATGACGCGGAAGACAAAGCTGAGGATGCCTAGCTGCGCCAGCGGCGCCAGGAGCGACCAGCCGACGCCAAGGATCGAGCGGTTGTAGCGGAGCTTGAAATCGCGGACGACCAGCTCGCGCACCAAGATCGCGCAGATACTCGAGCCGACGCCAGTTGAGCCCGGATTTGCGAGTCGTCCTGGTCTCGGAGATTGCATTCATCGGAAGGTTCTGGCGGGGGGGGGATTCCAGTCACTCGCTTGGCCGGACGGGGCGACGTCATGCCTGGTCAGCCGCTTGTCGATTCCACGCGGCGGAGCCTGGTCTCGATCCGCCGCCGGAGTTCCAGGGACGGCTTCTCAATGAGATAGCTCGACGCCAACGATGCGACGACGACCATGAGGATATTGGCGGGGAATCGCACGAGCGCGGAATTGGACATGGGATTGAAGAATAGCTGCTGCCAAAGATAGATCGAGTAGCTCATGCCGCCAATGAAAACCAGCGGCCGGGAATTAAGAAACCTGCCAATGGGGCTGCTGTGAAACGTCAGAGCCCAGGCCAGGCATGCGGCAATGCCGATGTTCTGGACCGTGACGCCGCACGCGAGGCTGACGAGTCGCCGCGCATCGACCATGCTTGCGATGATGACGGCCAAGGCCCCAAGTACAAAGAACCAGCTACCGGCAAACCGCCGCTCAAGGCTGGATTTCACGAAGGGCTCGTACAACCCCGCGAGCATGCAGCCGATGGCCAGGGCGTCGACGATCGTTTCGAAGCGGTAACAAATTTCCTCCTCGACGAGCGACGGCGCCGCAAAGAAGTAAATGACGCGGATGATCGGGCAAAGCGCCAACAGCGCCGCCGCAATGACGAATCCGCGGCGGCGACCTAGGACGGTGAGCGTCGCAGGCCAGAGTACGTAAAACTGCTCCTCAACGGATAGCGACCAGGAGTGCCCCAGCGGCCAGGAGGCGCTGGGGATAGTAGTTCATCGTGTAGGTGAGCGCGTGGGGGACGTCGCCGGCGTTCAGCTCGAGCCAGCCGACGGAGGCCAACATGGCGACAATCCAGATGAGAAAATAAAACGGCACGAAGATCCGCACGGTGCGCCGCCAGTAGAAACGGGACAAGTTAATCCCGCGGTCCCCTCAAGCTCGCGCAAGAGCAAATGCGTAATCAAAAACCCCGAGATGACAAAGAAGACGCGCACGCCGAGCGGCCCAAGCGTCATCAATCCGTTGCGCAGACCCTGTGGCCAGGTTGCGAACGATGGCGTTTGACTCAAATGACAAACGACAACCAGGGTGATCGAGATCACGCGCAATCCGTCAAGCGAGGGAAGTCGCCGGGATCGCTCGTCCTAGACATCAAGCCACTCGCTGAGACGTTTGGCGAATGCGTCTCCATCGCAATTCCACACCTGAAACCGCGGCAGTTGTAGGCGATCAGCGTGCCGGCTGATGATCCCCTCGTTGGTCGAGCACGCGGCGGTCACGCCCACGCGGCGTGCGGCCTCGACCGTTTCTGGCGAGTAATTCCCATAGGGGTAGCTAAATGTCGTCACCTGTCGTTCGAGTGCACGCTCTAAATGATCCTTACTTGCCCGGATCTCTTGCTCTTGCCGTTCGACAGGCAGCGACGCCAAGAGCGGGTGCGTCACGGTATGCGCCGATGGTTGCAACTGAGGAGCACGCCAGCTCCGTTAGTTCTTCGGCCGTTAGCGTCGGCTTGAGAGCGCCGGCAGGCGCCACGAGCGATTTGCACACGTGTGCAAGGGCGTCCGCCAGTTCATCGGCACGAATCGACTGCAACAATTGCCACACCGAGCGATAGAGTGCGTGTCCGCGCTCGGCGGCGGATCCCAAGCACGCCACCGATCGGAAGTTTGCGGCGAAGCCTGGGGCAGAGAGAGCACCGCCAGATCCCAGCGGAACGACTTGTCGCCCACGGTCAGTCTAAGCTCGTCCGATGCGACAGTGCCTTCGAATACGACGCGGGCTAACTCGTCCCACCAAAACTCCCGCTGCCCGCCAAGGTATCCCGTTGCAATAAAGAACGTGGCGGGAATCTCGAATCGTTCGAGAAGCGGCAATGCATTGTGCAAATTGTCAGCGTAGCCATCATCGAAGGTCACGATTGTAGCGTCATGCGGGAGATGCCCGTTCTCCAAACCGAAGCTGAACTGGTCGAGGGGTAGGGCGCGGCCGTGGGCGCGAAGCACTTCGAGGTGCTCCGCAAAGTGCGCGGGCGTCACGCTCAAACCCCAGGGGTCCGAAATCACGTCGGCCACGCTGTGGTACATCAAGATGACAGCGCCGTCTTGGCGTTGCGACTTTGCGAAGCCCGCCGTCGCGGCCGCCGATGTCTTTGGAACCGCCCGGTGCGTTGCAACTGCCGCGGTCGCGCCACTTGATCGCCGCCGCCATCCTGCCGCTTCACAGCCCGGACGGCAATCGTCACGTTGTAGCCCGGGTCGTGATAGTCGAGTTCGGCGGTCGACACCTCCTCGACAGCCAATCCCTGCAGAAACGCCGTTGCGGCAAGCACATTGCCAAACGCTTCAACCGTCACGTGCGGGCTGCCAAACGTCTCCTCAAATAGCCGACGGCCGGACACGGCAGTAAAGTTCCAATACCATGTTTCGCCCCACTCGTAGTCGCAGGTTTGCGTGATGCCCGGAAATGTCGCGAGCACCACGCCGCCGGGCTTGAGAATGCGAAACAGCGTTTGAATTCCTGCTCGCACGTCGTAAATCAGTTGGAGCGTTTGCGTCAGGATAATGCAATCGAACGTATTCGATGGAACATGGTCAGCGGATGCGATGTCGGCAATAATTGTCGCCTGAGGCGTGCCCTCAACGACGTGCAGGATATCAATGTGGTTGACGCGATCACCCCCGAATCGTTTCGTGTAGACGTCCTCTCCAATCTCCAGCACTCGACCGCGAACGTCCGATGAATGCCGCTCGAGGAAGTTCTCAATGTAATACCGATCGATTGGCCGGCCCCGATCGCAGCCGAAGTCGGGGCTAATAGGGGTGACTCGTCGAAACGAGCCGAAGTCGATCTTGCCAAAGGGCACAGGTGGTTCGACGCGCATCGGGGCGGGCGCATGCGTCGTCCCGCCGCGGTGCTGTTGAGGCGCCACCCACTGGCCTTCCGTCGCGTCGTACAGCGAGAGCTCCGCCAGTTCGATCGACGAGTCGCCGCCGCCGACATCGAAATGAATTCGGGCATTGTCGTCGTCCGCGGTGGCATCGAACTCGCGTTCGACGTCGCTCCACTCGCCCGTCACGTCCACCTGTGCATACAGGCCTAAATTGCTCCACGGCGAACCCGCCTGCGAGCAGCCCACGAAGATCTTGCGTGGCGATTCGGCGCGGGCTTTCCCTCGGATGATGTAGCGATGCGCGGCTGCTATGCGCAGCCGCGGGTAGTTTAATTGAATGTCGTACGCTGTGGGCGAGACACAGCGTACGATGTCGATGCGGACTTTTTTGGGATCGGTCGGCGAGGCGATCAACTGAGCCAGGTTGCCTTCAGCCGATCGCAAAAGGCCCACCCAAGCAGACGACAAGTGCGCATCGGGTCCTGACGCTTCAGCAGAGGATTGTCTGCAATCCACGGAATCGTCCTTTCTGGGGCCAGCCGCTATAGCCGCGTCGGGTTGAAGCGCCGATCTGGCAGGCACTCCCGTGGCGGAGTTTTTCTGCTGCGTTGCGCGAAGAGCATTCCATACTTTCGAGTCGACAATCTCCCGCTTACGGAGATACGCCTCGAGCCAGCTGAAGAATTGATCGCGGTAGACGTCGTAGTGCCCCGCTTGCTCAACGGCGGCGCTGCAAGACTGCTTGTGGATGCGATAGCGCTCCCAGCAACCGGGCGAGACGATAATCCGCTCGCCGAGGTACATCTTCGTGAGAAATGCCTGGTCTTCATAATAACCGGTGAATGCCTCTTCGAATCCCCCGACCTGCGCCAGGGCTTCGCGTCGGACGAGCAACGAGCAGATGCAAGGCGCATTGGCCGAACCCAGCGGATAAACCTGGTAAAAAAGTTCTGGGGGTTCCAACTCCACATTCAACGGAACGCCAAGCTCGGGAATGTTATCGCGGCGTTGCTCGCCGGCAGCGCCGCTCCAGCTGTACCAATATTCTGTATGTGCATACAACATGCTAACCAGCGGATGCGATTCCATGATGGCGACCTGTAATTCCAGCTTGTCGGATAGCCACACGTCGTCGGAGTCGAGGAACGCAACATACTTCCCGCGAGCATGCTTGACGCCGAGATTGCGCAAAGCGCTCATCCCGCGATTCTGTCGCCCCTCATGTTCGAGCAGATGAACTCGGTTGGGGTGTTTTTGGACAAAGCGGCGGGCGATCTCCGTGCTGCCGTCGGTGGAGGCGTCGTCGACGAGAAATAGCTCCCAGGCGTCGTAGGTTTGCCGTCACGCTCTCGATGGCCTCGGCCAGAAATCTTTCGGTGTTCAGGAAAATGATCACGGCGGAGACGAGCGGTTGGTCGGCCATGGTAATCAAGGGCGGTCGTCCGTAGGCAAGGACCTCGCTCCTCGCGAGCGATTACGGGCGACGACAACCTCGTCGATGCGTGCATGGAAAGCCGCCTCGCACTGGGCGACGTCGAAGTGCTCTCGCACGCGTCGCGCTGCGGCGGCGCCCAGTTCGCGCCGGTGCGCGGAATCGGCAAGCAACAATTCGATGGCGCGGGCCATCTCGGCGGGATTCCGCTGCGAAACCAAAAGTCCATGTTCGCCATCGATAACGACCTCGGCAATGGAGCCTGCATTCGTCGCCACCACGGGGAGACCAGTCGCCATGCCTTCCAGTAGCGCGGTCGGGATGCCGTCCTTATCTCCCGTCGCCATTTCGACAAATGGCGCGACGAATAGGTGGGCAATGCCCAAGAACCTCGCAACGCCTGTCGAGTTGTGCCGACCTTCCAAGTGAACAACGCCCCAGAGATCAAGCTCGGTGATCTTCTGATCGAGTTTTCGCTTGTACTCGCGGCCGGCGTCGCTCCACTCATCGACGTCGCCAACGATGTGGGCCTCAACGAGCACCCCGCGAGTTCGCAGGGCGTGCACCGCGTCGACAAGTTCTAGCAATCCTTTCTTCGGCTCGATCCGACAAACGGTGACAAGGCGGTGCGGCGCCTCCTCGTTCGGCTCTGTCCGCTCGACGCACTCGTAGTTCCTGGCGTCGATGCCATTAGGTTTCACCAAGATTCGATCGGGCGCGGCCTGAGGGGCGATCTGCAGCAGCTCGTCCTTAATGCGGTGCGACGTCGCAACAACGATGTCACACTGTTCGAGATGGAGCGGCACGAGTTTCAAATCGTAGTCGCGAAGCATGTGATCGGCGTAACAGGTCACCCCCCGCGGAATGTCCAACAGTTCGCCGGCCACCAACGCCATAAGTGAGCGGTCGTAGAAGAAATAGGAGTGCAAATAGTCGGGGCAGTAGGCTTCAGCAAGCCTCGTGAAAGTGAAGGCTTGCAGTACATTGTCGTGTGACGCGACCGCCTCCATGGTCATCCCGGAGGCCTCGGCAATACTGTGAATGAGTGCGTCCACCTTGCCCGGTTTGGATTGGCGATAGCGATCGAAGTCGCGTTGATGGACGGCGCGATTGATGTGTAACGGCCGCTTGAGATCCCAAAGCTCAGCAAACTGCGGCGAAAGTTGTTCTCGCGAATTCAGCTGCGAGTATATCACGCGAACATCGCAACCATGTTCAACCAGCTGCTTGAGTTCCTGGTAAACGAAGGTTTGCGAGTAGATGGGGAACCCCGAGCAGATTGTCGCCAAGACGCGACGCTTACCGTTCATACCAGCCCGCCGGCCGTCCTTCGCTAGCTGAGCGAGCGCGAAGCGATGGGCGGCTGTCTCCTTTCGCGGCCACAGCGGCCAGCGGGCGCCTCAAGCGGAGGCGATCGAGTGCGAACTGGCCCGCACGGTACTCGGCGGAGCTGCCTAGGCGATCGCGCTCGGAAGTGACCGCCTTGAGACTGTCTTGCAGCTCAACGATGCTGGCCGCACGCTCTGCCGCCAGGGCGTGCAGGTCGGCCACTTGCCCTCGAAGGCTGGCGCCTTGGCCGTCAAGTTCCTCGATGCTTCGTCTCGCTTCGTCGATCTCCGCTCCCAACTCGGCGACCCGCGGCTGTAGATGGTCTACATGAGACTGTAACTCGCCGACGTGCGCCTGCAGTTCATCGACTCGCAATTGCCGCGCCGCAGCCGCCTGTTGCCAATGTTCGCGGGCAACATCCACGTCCGCCCGCTCGCGGCTCGCTCCGCTCCAGTGTCGCGGTCATTGACGCCACGTTGGCGGCGCGATCATCAGCTACTTTACGCCAATGATTGGCCTCGTCTTTCAGGTGAGCGCCGTCAGCTTCAAGATTGCAGATGGCGGCCTTCCATTCGCCGGAGTTTCGCAGGATCATCTGCTGCAGGCGCAACGTCGCCTTGTGCGCCAAACCGACCGCTTGAGATCGCTCTTCAAGTGCGGCGAGGAAGCTTCCAACACGGGACTTGATGGTCGGCCACAGCTCCTCCCAACCTTGGGGAGGCCGGCACGTCGGCAGCGCGGCAGCCCCGAATAGGCACTCGGCCACCGCATCCGGATACAACTCAGGAAATGCGGTCCCATCCAAGAGATTCAGCAACGCTCGCGCGTCGTCGCCTCGTCCCAGCATTAGTCCCGCGCACCAAGACAGGAAGTAGAACTGCTCCTTATAGAAGCCATCAGGCGATAGTCCTGCCGCATGGTCGGGGTGGGGACGGCTGACACGCGCATCCGACGAATGGCCCTGGCGAAGCACCCGCAAACCATCGCGAAGCAATGGGTACGCGTCAAGCGAAATGGACGTCGGCCGCATGCGATAGAAGGCAAGCACGTCGGAAACGCCGCCAAAGTGAGCGCCCGTGCGAGCAATTCGCTGCCAAAGATCCCAATCCGGCAGTCGCTCGAGCGTGGCGTCGAATCGTCCTACTTCGTCGACAAGCGCCTTCCGGACTACGCATGCGTGGATGTTGAACACGGCACGCCGAGCGAATTGGTCGAACAGATCGCCGACGGGCGGGGAGCCGTGCTCGGCAAATTGGGTTCCGTCCGGAGCCACACGAACTGATCGGCAAATGACGGCGTCCCACTCCGGGTGCGCAGCGAGTTCCCCGATCATGCACCCCATGTAATTCGGTGCAATCCAATCATCGGCGTCCAGAAACAACAGCCAGTCGCATCGCGCCTCTGCGATGCCTGCATTCCGGGCCGCCGCCTCTCCGCCGTTGGCCTGTCTGACCAGGCTAAAACGATCGTCCTGGGAAAGGAATTCGGCTGCAATTTCGGGAGTCCGGTCTGTGGACCCGTCATCGACGACTATTGCTTCCCAATGCGCGTAAGTCTGCGCAACTAATGACTGCAAACTTTCCGCGATCGTCGCCTCGGCGTTGTAGGCCGGCATGACAACCGACACACGGAACGCGGCCCCATTCGGGTACTCTGTGCTTGAGTCGGACATCGACGACGTGCGCAGCGCAGTCATTTTTCGATTGCAGCAGCAGCTTCAGTGGCAGAATGTCCGCCATTGAAGCACGCGCAATAGTAGTCCACCGATCGCGCGGCGATCTGCACGTCGGTGAACGACTGCTCGATGGTTTGCCGGGCCGCGGACCCCAGACGGGCCCGCAGCGCTTCGTCTTCGAGCAGCCGCTCCAGGGCTGCGACGAACGACGCGGGATCGTCGCTGCGGGCGAGCAGGCCGTTTTCTCCGTCGCGAATTAGCTCGGGCACGCCGCCCTGATCGGCGCCGACGATCGCACATCGGGCGGCCATCGCCTCCAAGCAGGAATACGGGCAGTTTTCCCACAAGCTGGGCAGCAGGAAGATGTCCGCTTGCCGCAGGCACGAGCGGACGTCGGTCAAATCGAGCTTGCCCAGGTAGTGAGTCGACCCCTTTAAGTCGAGGGACTGCCAATAGGGCAACAGGGTCTCGGACATGTAGTTGAACAGGTCCTGCCCGGCGAACACGAACGCCGCCTCGTGGCGTTGGAGAATCGAGGCGACGATGTCTTTGCAGAGGTGGATTCCCTTGCGTCGCTCCATGCGGCCCGAGAAGAAGATCATCGGACGATCGGCGGGAATGCCGAACTTCGTACGGCAATCGACTTCTTCGTGGGCGTCAAACAGCTCGACGTCGATCCCGTTGGGAATGACTTCGATCGGTCGGCGCAGCCGCAGCTTGTCGCGCGCTTCGTCAGCCAGGAACTTCGAGCATGAGCTCAACGCGCTGGCGCCGCGAATCGCGACCTGTTCCAGCCAGGAGCAGAGCGAAATGTCGAACTTTTGCACGTCGTAGAACGGCATGATTAGCCGCGACGGCGAGTGGAACTTGATGAGCGTCGGAGCCCGCACGAGGTGGTTGATGAACATGCCCTCGGCGCCGCACTCCGGCATTTCGACGAGGTCGTAGTCATTGTCTCGCATGAGCTGCCGGAGGCCGCCGTGCATCGAAATGGCGTTTTCGAGCCGGTTCTTCGACCACCACCAGCGAAACCGCTCCAAGCGTCCCGCGCACCGCATTGCCCGCCCTTCGCTGCGATAGCGATGGACGGTCACGCCGTCGTGCTCGTAGGTCTTGAGCGGCGTCGCGTCGCGCGCGCCGGCCAGAACGTGGACCTCGTGGCCCAATTTCGCGAGGGCGCGGGCTTGATACCAGCTATAGGTCCCGATGCCGCCGAACCCAGTTTCCGGCGGATACTCGAACGAAAGGATGGCAATTTTCATACGGTCCGTCAGCGCGATGCTCAGGAAGCGATTGGCGGCGAAGCATCTGTGCGCAGCGGCCGTTTGCTGCGAGGACTGCGTTGCCTGGTGCGAAGCGTGCGCGTGAGTTTGTTGCGCAGCCGCCAGCAAACCGCGGCGGCGGTCGACCGTGGGTTGCGGACAAGCTCGCCGAGGGCCGCGACGCGATCCGCGAGTTGCCCCGAACGCCGGCGGATCTGGGAACCGTCGAGCGAGCCCGCCGCAATCGGCGACCCCGGGCGACCCCAAGCGGCGAGATGTGGGGTCTGCCTGCAGGCCGCCTCGTAGATTGCCGCATCGAGAGGACGCACGAGCTGGGCAATGTCGGCCCGTCGATTAACGAGGACAGCGGGAACAGCGACCGCGGCCCAGCCGGCCGCCATGATTCGGAGACACAAGTCCGGGGCCGGGAGCGCCGGTTCGCTGGCCGACGCGCCGACGCCTGCTTCCCGTAGCGCTTGGCGCGCATCACGCTCCACGGCGCGGCCTCGCGCGTGACGAACTCGTGCGGAAAAGTGGGACACGGCTTCATCCACATGGTGCGCACGGCGCCCTGCCAGCAGCGCCCAGCAAGACGCCACGCCGACCTCAGGGCAAGCGGCAAGGACGGCCTCGCAGGTTTCGAGAAAGCCGGCGTGAAGGCGGTCGGACGGCGACAGCACGACGACGCCCAGCGCGTGCGGCAGCGCGTCGAGAACGTGGGCGACGGCAGCCTCTGTGGCAGATTGATCGTCGGCGTCGGGCAACGACAACGTTTGAATCGTTTGCAATGACGGCATGGACTTGCCGCGGGCAACCCGGTGCTGGCCGCGGCTTGCGCTGTGCGATGCGACGAGCACGGCCGCCGGCTTCACAGTTTGGGCCTCGACCGTTCGCAGGCATGGGCCCAGCGAGCGATCGCCCGTCGCGCCCATTACAACGATAGCGATTCCTCTGGGCGTCGAGCTGCGTGCCGCGGGACGCGATAGCGCTCCCGGCGCGTGGATTGCCGGAAGAGCTGCTGGCAATCGCGAGGACTGAACGGGGCCGCGATGGACGACGCCGCGGCGGAATTCAAGGTGCATTTGAACGACGCGGTGATTGTCGCAGACGCGACGGATTCCTTCCGCGGCGTGTTCGCCCATGTGGCGCCGTTCGACAGGCGAGGCGCCAATGCATTCCGCAGTGCACGTGCGAGGCCGTCGGCGCCAGGCTCATCGGCGAGCCAACCGGATTGGCCGTCGACGATCATTTCCGCCATGCCGCCTTCGCGCGAGGCGATGACCGGCAAGCCCGACGCCATTGCCTCTATGCACGCATATGGAAAGTTGTCCCAACGCGAAGGGACGACGGCGAGACCAGCGCGCTCGAGACGCCATGATAGCGTTTCGGGCCGCTGCCTTCCGCGAAAATGGAATCGCTGCCGCAGGTTCTTCGGGATGCGCCGCATGAGCATGGCGCGCACGCTGCGTCCGCCGTCCCATGTGTCAGCGCCGATGAATTCGAACTGCACGCCGTGAAACTCGGGCGCGACAGCGACGGCCGCATCGACCCACTCGTACACGCCCTTGCGCGGCTCCAGCCGACCGACAAAGCAAACCGGGCCGGAGTTCCACGCGCGTTCGTCGCGGTCGAGCGTATGGAGCACTCCGACCGGGTACGGGATGGTTGCCACCGAACCGTCGTCGAGTCCGAAATGACGTTCGGCGTCGCGTGCAAGGCGGCGACTCGGACAGATGAGAGCGTCGGCCGCCGCAATACTGTAATGCTCCAGGCGCGAGGCGAGTTGAGCGTCGGCGCGCGGCATCGACCAGTTGTTGCTCCAGCCGATGAAATCGGTCGGCGAATGAAGTTGGACGATGCAGGGAGGCTGCCGCTTCGGCCCCCAGCCCAGCGCGCGTCGCAGTTGAAAGAAGTAAAGCGGCGCTTCGTATTCCTGCGCTTCGACGACGTCGATGCCTTCCTCTTCGACGAGTCGCTCCGCGAGCAAGCCCGCGCCAGGCAAAGGATTGCGGCGGGTAATCGGACGCGAACAGGGCGCGCTCTACGTGGTCAAATCCTCTGTGCGGACGCTGCGGCCGCAGAGCGGCCCAGTCCTCGTAAGGCGCCCTGTGGATAATGAGCCTGCCGTGGCACTGTTCTTCCAACTCCCGCTCGGCATCTTTCCAGAGTCGGCCGATGACGTGGACGGTTTCGCCGGCGTCGGCCAGCAGCCTCGCGGTCGTCTGCGCATACGTGCCGATTCCGCCGGACGGCGCGGGAGGGTACTCGCCGCAGATTAACAGATGCTTCATGGACGACTAGTACGTCTTCCCTCGAAATTGTGTCCGGTGCTATAAGCCCGGGCATGAAGGACCATATTGTCAGCCTCACGGAGGAGGCCCGACAGCAGTTACAGCAGTTCGATGCAAGTCGGGGACGCGACCGGTGCGCGTCGTTCGACGGGCATTCGTGCTGCTTAAGTCCGACGAAGGGTTCACCGACGAGGAGATCGTCGAGCATATTGGCTGCTCGGAGCGGACGGTCCGCGGCGTCCGGAAGCGATTTGCGACGAGGGGTTCGAACGCGGCGTTGTTCGATGCGCCGCGAAGCGGGGCCCCGGCCACGTTCACGCCGCGGCAGCGGCAGCAGGTGATTGCCTTGGCGTGCAGCGAACCGCCGGAAGGTCGCGTGCGATGGACGCTGGAGTTGCTCTGCCAACACGCCGCCGAGCAAGGGATCGTCGAATCGGTCAGCAAGAGCGAGGTCGCGCTGTGGCTGGCGGAACATGACCTGAAGCCGTGGCGAAAAAAACATGGTGCGTTCCCCGAGCTCACCGAAGAATTCCGCGAGCGGATGGAGGACGTCCTCGACCAATACGAGAAACCGCTCGATCCTGCGGAGCCGGTGATTTGCCTCGACGAGCAGCCGTATCAGTTGCTCGACGACGTGCGGCCTGGGGACCGGCGCCGCCCGGAACGGATGGCCAAGCAGGATGACGAATATCGCCGCTGCGGAACGTGCAGCGTGTTCGTGGCGGTGGAACCGAAGGCCGGCAAGCGGTTCGTCAAGCCCGTCGCCAACGGACGCGGGTCGACTTCGCCCGGTTCGTCCGCAACGTGGTCAGGCGTTATCCGCACGCCCGAAGGATTCATTTTGTCCTCGACAATCTCAACACGCATAACTCGCAGAGCCTGATCGAAGCCTTCGGCGCCGAAGCGGCCCAGCAGTTGCTCAAACGCATCGCCTGGCATCACACGCCGAAGCATGCGAGTTGGCTGAACATGGCCGAAATCGAAATCTCCGTGCTCGCCAAGCAGTGCCTTGATCGTCGCCTGGCAACGCTCGAAGACGTCGAGCGAACACGCCGCCGCATGGTCACGCCGACGCAATCGCCAAAAAATCACAATCGACTGGACTTTCCGTCGCGCCGACGCCCGACGCGTGTTCCCGGAACTCTACCGGCCCAAACTTGCTGGATGACGTACTAGGCAGCGCCGCGGGCGGACGCGGTGCGCGATTCGATGGGCGCCCGCGCTACTCACGACTGGCCGCGCCGCTCGGTTGTTTCCCTGGACGCTGCTCCGAGGGACAGGGCAGAAAGCGCCAACGCCGCCGTGGCCACGACGACCGCCAGGACAGCGATGTGTAAGCCCGGGCTGACCGGTCGGCCCGCACAGCCGATGCACCAGGCGGCTACAACCAGAGCCGCCGCGATGATGTGCGGCCAAAGCCATCGCAGCCGCAACACTGGGTCTTTCGTCTTGGCGGTGATGGAATAAGCTGGGCGGCGATTGAGAGCGACGTCGACGAGCGCCAGAAGCATCTGCGGCCACTTGGCCCATCGCAGGACGGTGGCCCGCCAATGGACGCCTCGTTCGCTGGCGGGATCGAGAAAGAACCGTTGCCGATAGAACTCGCTCGCGCCGAGGACGATGATCAGGCATGCCAACGGCACGGCCGACCGCGACGCCGCAGCGGGCGTCGTCCTGCGGCGCACATGACGGCCAGCAGCGCGAGAACCAGCGCGGGAAGCAATCCCTTGCCCAAGTAATTGAGGCCGTGCAGTAAGCTGATCATGCGAGTCAAAGCGGGCGCTGCGCCGCTGAGGCGCCGGCACGCGCGAAACTTGATGTCCAGCACCGATCGCGCCCAGCGACGCTGCTGCGTCATGTACGAATTCCAGTCGACGGGTGTCAGGCCCCTGCGCCATGATCTGCGGCTCGTACACGCCCTGCCAGCCAGCGGCTTGATACCGCATGGTCGCCAACAGATCGTCCGCGTCATGGGCCGCGAAGCCGCCGATCTCGCGGAGCGCCGACGCCCGATGGGCATTGTGTCCGCCGACGATAATGGGGTAGCCGAGGCGGTAGCTCGCCATCTGGATGGTCGAAAAATAATCGTATGTCTCTTCCGCGGCGCCGCGAGCGACCCAGCTTTCGGCCTGATTGCGATACGCTTGGGCGACCTGCACGTAGGCCACGCCCGGGTCCTCGAAATAACCCAGAATCGCCGTCAAAAACCGCGGCTCGGCCACGTGGTCGGGATCGAAGGCGGCGACGATGTCGTAGCGACCGAAGCCGATATCCGCCAGCCAGGCATTGTAGTTGCCGTGCTTGGAGCGCTTTTTGAACTCGCCGTCGGCAGCTTGATAGTGCGGTAGATCACGGCGGGAAAAGTACAATGCGCCTAAACGCCAACAGAGCTCTTGCACGCGGAAGTCGCCCTCTTCGTCGAGCACCCACGTGTCGTGCGAATAGTCGAGCGCAGTAAGGGCTCGGACTACGTTTTCCAACATGTCTAGCGGCTCGCAGCTCGGGACGAAAGTCGTAACGACGCCCACGCGCCAGGGGGTGCGAATGGCCATCGGGCGGGGGCGGCGCATCAGGGGCAGCAACCACCACCGAAATTGGTTGGTGGCCAAAAGACCCGCCGCCAAAAGTGTTATCGTTGCGAGCATAAAGGGATGCTGCCGCCAATCAGCGACGGAAATCCACTCGACCGCGAGATATAAGATGGTCGCGGCGCTTGCGAGCGACAAGGCGACGTACGCGGGATAATCGCGCATTCCGAGCACAGGATCGGCGACGACTGAGAGCAGGCTGCGTTGACCCGTCCGCGCAGCGTGTCCGCTCGTCTGCGGGCACGGCGCCGTCCACGGCAGCCCGTCGCGACTGATCAACGTTTTCCGGCGACATGGATTCGATTTGGGGCATTAGCGTCTTCCGAAGGCTATTCAGCCTCTTCGAGCGGAACCGTAAAGGCACGACCCAGCGTGTGGCCGAGGTCGACGCGAATGGAGGAGGGGACGCGCCCCCTCGCCGCCGCGTTCCGATAAATGTCGACCGCGAGGTCAAATTTCTTGGACCCATGATAAATTGGGAAATGCCCCACGAGTTGAAAGTCGTTCGGATGGGCGTCGATCGCGTCGCGGAGCAATCGTTGGTCCTTGAGCGAAGGATTGCCGGGGATCAGCACCTTGTTCAAGACAATATAGTGGACCGGCAAATCTTGAAGATAATCGTAAACCTCGTCAGGCGTCTTGGTGCGGAGGCGATAGGCGGTACCCTGCCAATCGCTATCGGATAGTACCTTGCTTGCCCGCAGGACGACGCCCTGCTGATGGCGGTCGGACATCAGGCGGGCGACCACGAAGGCGCCTTCGCCAAAAGAGTCGGCCGAGATCAGCGTCACTTCGTTGTGGGCGACCGGAATCGATTGCGCGACGGGCGCGTAGCCGCGAATGCCTGCGGGAATGGCTTGGGACGCACTGTATATGAGCCCAATCGCGACGGCCGCCGGAACCACCCGCGCCATGGCGAGCGACCGCGCGCGCAGCAAGGCGCCGATCTCGAAAAGGAAGTGAGCGACCAGCACCGCGAGCGGCGCCAAAGCTGGCATGAAATACCGATGTCAAGGGAGGCGCCGGCGCCGCCAAAAAGAATAGCACGAGCGACGCGATCCACAGCGCGGAAACGACGACATGCAGGCGACGGCGTCGCGTCGCGCCTCGAACCATTGCCAGGGCGAGCCCCAACCCGGCAGCCGCAAACACTGGCCCCGAGGCCACTCCCAACAGTCCCCCGAACACCTGCCGCGGGGAATTGAATTGCAGCATCCGCGCGAGAAGGTGCTCAGCGTCCCGATAGCCATGCAAGCCGGAGCCGAAGATCAGCCGAAACGCGACAAACCCAACGCCGACGGACAGGACCACAGCAATGGTCGCCCAGACGCGAACGTCCCGGAGGATCCACCGGCCGCCCAAAACCACCAGGGCCAGCGGCAGGAAGATGAACAAGTGCAGGGCGTTCTCTTTGGTCAATCCCGCAAGCAGCGTCCAAATCACCGCGGCAGCGAGGCATCGAGGTCGCCGGGCGGCGAGAAAGTCCGTCAACGCCAGCGCCGCGAGCATCGAGAGTAGCATCGTTAACGTGTCGGACATAATATTGTGCGCATGCCACCGGACGAGCGGCTGGACGGCGAACACGCCTAGGGCAAGGCTTGCAACCGACGCTCCATAGAGACGGCCCAGCCGAGCAAAGAGGCAAGCCATCGTCGCGGCGATAATCAAGCCCATGAGGATCAACGCGTGGGCTGGCGAAACGCCGAACGCGAGATCCCAAGCGCCGAGGAGTAAATCGAACAACGGAGGCCAACGACCGAACGCAACTTTGGGCGAACGCAGGTAATACTCCTCAGCAAACGCCATGGGATCGGAGCCGAATGCAGTCCAAACGTAGTCAGCGACCATCGCGCTGGTGACGAAATGTCCGGCGGAGTCCTCGAAGTAAAGATCATCGCCGTATGCGCCCACCGCGCACTGGTACCCAACCACCGCTACGCACGCAATTGCCAGCGTGCCGAGGCACATCCATCCACCGGCTCGGCGCATAATGTGAGTTGCGCTGGCGATCGTCTCCAAGACGGTCGCGTCGCGGCGACCATCGGATGCACCGACGACGACCGCCGAGGCGACGCTGCGAAATTGCAGCGAGTGGCCATTCTGGCGCCCGATCATGAGGGTACAGGCGGCTCCAGGAGGTGGCGCCGATGGTCATGTTGCGAGCGCGCGATGACGCCTCGCCGCGCGCCCAGAACGAAATCAGTGTCGAATTCTCGCGACATGTTCGCGCGAAGCGCAGTTTTCCCGATGATGAACTGTACCATAGTCGTGGCGCACGTTACGGCGTTGGATAGCAGCCTGGCGCCTGTCACAGGCTCATGCAAAGCGCGAGGCACCTGCCATGTCGCCCTCGCCCGATGGCTCGCAGGGCGAGTGGCGAGTAAATGCCGCGATGCGGGACTCCGTCCCCGTCAACCGCACCAATTTGATGAGGCGAATGAGCGCCGAGCCGCGCAGCCACTCAATTTTGCCAATCCGCGGACCTTTCAGGGTATTTTGGAACGCATTTTATTGCAAGGGATTATTAAGCCCTGCCGACTTCTTCCGCAAAATCCCAGGCTGGAAGGACCACAATACCTACTTTTCCGCATTTCCTTATTTGCAAATCGCAGGGGCTTCCCCACCAACGGCACAACGCGCATCCCAGCGCCGGCGCCGAGGCCATATCGCGTGGCGGTGCGCGATGCGCGGTGAACGATTGCCGCGCATCCGCCCTCCACGTTCGAAGGCGCGGATACGCCGCGCACGATATCTGAGTTTCGCAGGAGCTGGCCCGGGGGAAGAATGCGCCCGAGGCCGCGAAGAAGATCGGTGTGACAGCGCAGGCTACCGCGTTCCCGTCGACCGTCTGATGTTGCCAAGCCTGTATATGATCGTGTGTGAGCCCAGCCGCCTCGAGCCTTACAATTAGCGGTCAGTGTATCGTAAGATTTAGGGCCCCCCTCAAATCAAACGGTTCGCGGGATTTTCGAACAAAAGAATGCTCGTCGCGGTTATGTTGGATGGCAATCGACCGAATTGTTTCCGTTGCGTAATCTGCCGTCGCCGGCGACCACAGTCAATATGCATCCTATTAAGAGCGATTCTCGAAATCCGCTTGGAGTCCCGTTTCCGGACTGCGGCGGCGCGCGGGAGGACGACCTCGCACGACGTTTACTGGGCGAGCTATGCAGTCTGCTGCCGGGGCGCGTCCTAGTCACTGGCGTTACGGGGCTTGTCGGCGGGCGATTGACGGCCATCCTCCGCGCCAACAACGTCGCGGTCACGGCGCTGGTTCGTAAGGGGCACGTGACGGACACGCTGCAGGCCATGGACGTCAATATTTGCTGGGGAGACGTAACCGATGCGTCGGCGGTGCAAGCCGCAGCCAGAATGTGTGCAAGCGTCGTCCACTGCGCTGCGGCGACGCGCCGCTCACGTGACGGTGTCAATCGCCAGTGGGTGGTAAATGCCGAGGCGCCCGCCCTCGTTTGGCAAGCCGCGCAGACGCGGGCGCGCGACGCATGGTTCACTGCAGCACGGCCGGCGTGCACCGTTCGCTGGCGGCATGGCCTGCCGATGAAAAGTGCGCCGTTGCGTCCCAATTCGCCGTATCGTCGCGCGAAACTGGCGGGAGAGAGGCGGCTCGCCTCAGTCGCGGCCGCCGGGTCCACGGAGTGGGTTGTTGCTCGGCTGACGAGCGTGTGCGGTCCGGGCTCTTATGCCAGTTGGAAATCGCTCCATGAGAGCATTCGTGAGAGGCGCGCGTGGCTCATCGGCGCGGCGATGCATCCGATTCACGTCATCGACGTCGACGACGTTTGCCAAGGGCTCCTGCGATGCTTGACGCAACCTGATATTTCGCAAAAGTCCTATTTGCTTGCCGGGCCCGAGCCCGTCGCGCTCTGCGAGTTTTTCAATCTTTTCGCCGCCGCCGAGCGATGGGAGCAATCTGCGCGGCGGCTGCCGGCGTGGCTCGTCGCGCCGCTTGCCCGAGGGATCCTGCGACTTGCGAGCCAGGTGGGCTGGATGCCCGCGGCGTTGCACTCCATCGACTTCTTGACAAGTTCCCGCGCATACAACATCACGCGCGCTCGCCGTGAACTGGGGTTTGCGCCTGTGTACAATACTGCGGCCGCCGTGAAGCGGACGCTTCTGCACCGGCACGATGGGCATTAACGTCGAGGGTCATCGCAGCGAACGTGCGCACGCGGAAAGAATGTGATGAACCACGATGAACCGTCTGCCGGCGCCCCTGGCGAACCCCGCTTGACGGTCGTGCTCATCGCGGTCCAGGGATACGAGATTATTCAGCGGACGGTCGCCCACCTGCGGCGGCAGACGATCGCCGACGGCATCGAGCTGCTGGTCATGGCGAGCAATCCTGAGCAAGCGGCCATCCCTGACGATGTATGCGAGTACTTTTGCGACGTCCGCATTGTCGACATCGATGGTCAGCGTCACATGGGCTCGTTACGCGCCGAAGGGATTCGACAAGCGCGCGCCCCGTATGTCGCGATGGCGGAGGATCATTGTTTTGCCAACGCGGTGTGGGCCGAGTCGTTGACCGCGGAACACGACGACGGCGCCGACGTGGTCGGACCGCGCATGGACAACGCGAACCCCCGGACGGCGACCAGTTGGGCGGCGCAACTGATCGGATACGGGCGCTGGCTCGCCGGAGACGAACCCTGCGCGATCAACATGCTGCCTGGACACAACAGCAGTTATCGCCAGACGACCATGCTTCAATTCGGCCCGGAACTGGACGCGCTGATGAGCAGTGAAGTGATCGCCCATTGGCTGCTGCAGCAGCGCGGGTCGCGATTGGTCTATCAACCTCGGGCCAGGTGTCGGCATGTGAATGTGACGCGACCCCGTGTGCTGGCTGCCACGATGTTTCACCACGCGCACATGTTTGGCGCCGCCCGCAGGCGAAACTTGAGCGCGCGGCCCGGTGTTGTGTGCACGTCCTCGCGACGCCGTTGCTTCCGGCGCTGAGCCTGTATCGAGCGTGGCCAGCGATCTCCGCGAACACGCCGCACGGCGTGCCGCGAGTCAAAGTGCTCGCAACTTTTGCCTACGCAGCAGTCTACAGCGCCGTCGGCGAGGCTCTGGGCATGACGTTGGGAGCAGGCCAGTCGCCGCTTCAGGACTGGCGCAACGAACTCGACCGGCGAAAGGTCGTTGGCCCGGAAGATCAGCACTTGCTCCTGCCGACGACGCCTGCCGGCGACCACGAGCGAGTCACTGGCACGCGTCGCAGTCGCAATGACCCGGTGCGGATCGGCGTCATCGGGTGCGGTTCCGTGGCGCTCAGTGTTCATCTGCCGATTCTGACGCGACTCCGTGATGCGACGGTAGTGGCCGTCGCCGATTCTCTGGCACCGGCCCGGACGGCGGCGCTCAAGTGCCAGCTCCGGCCGCCCGCGCCTACGAACACGCCAACGAGTTGATTCAAGATAATCAAGTCGAGGCCGTGCTCGTTTGCACGCCCGGGCGGCTTCACGCAGAGCAGGCGATTGCGGCGTTCGCGGCGCGAAAGCATCTTTATCTCGAGAAGCCGCTAGCCACGTCGATGGCGGATGCGGAGTGCGTGGTGGACGCGTCGCGCACGGCGGGGACCGTAGGCATGATCGGGTTCAACTACCGACAACATCCGGTGTACGTTGCCATTCGCAACGCGGTGATCGGCGACGAGATTGGCCGAGTGATCTCGGTGCGAGTATGCTTTTGCACGCAGCGGCGCCAGATGGCGTCCTGGCGTCGCTACCGAAATCAGGGCGGCGGAGTTCTGCTGGAATTCGCGTCTCACGAGATCGATCTCGTTCACTTTGTGCTCGGCGAGCCAATCGTCGAAATCAGCGCCCAACTTTCATCACGCGACGCCGAGGACGACACCGTCCACGTCCAGGGACGGACTGCATCCGGCGTTGGCGTGCAAGGTTTTTTCAGCTCCTGCGCCATCGAGGAAGCAGGCATGGAAGTTTACGGCGACGCGGGAAAACTCACGGTGGATCGGTACGGCCGACTAACGCTTGAACGCCGCGGCGCTGCGGCGCCAGGGCCCGTCAAAAACACGCTGGATGTCCTCCGGCAATGGCGGGGACTGGCGTATATGGTTCGACGGATGCGCAGCCCCTGGCGAGAGCCGTCGTTTGAGCAGTCCCTGCGATATTTCCTTGCTGGCGTGCGGGCAGGCGTTCCGGTGAGTCCCGATTTGCTGGATGGTCTGCGCAGCCTCGCGGTGGTCGCCGCCGCCGAAGCGTCGGCAACGCACAATCGCGTTGAGCAAGTTACGGTCCCAGATGCGGCGCCCACCCTGCCGCCTGTTCCCTTCGAACCCGCGTCGGAGGGACGCGCATATGCCTGAACCAGCGCTCTCAGCCGTCTTGGTAACGCTGGACGATTGGACCAACATGCGCAACACGTTGCGAGCGTTGCGAGCCCAAACCCTGCGTGAGCAGATGGAGTTGGTCTTCGTCGGACCTTCGCTGGACGCACTCGACTTGCCGGAAGCGGAATTCCAAGACTTCGCCGGCATTCAGAAAACCGCGGAGCCAGTTTTGACGACGCTCGGCCAGGCCTACGCCGCGGGCGTGCGCGCGGCGACCGCGCCGCTGGTCCTGTTCACCGAAGATCATTGTTATCCCGAACCGCAGTGGGCGGAGTTGTTAGTCGCGCGGCACGCCTCGGGGACATGGGCGGGAGTGGGACCGACCGTAATCAATGCCAACCCGGCCTCGACCGCCAGTTGCGCCCAGTTCCTTATCGAATACGGTCAGTACAGCGAAACCGGGAAGAAAGGCCCGTGTCGGCAGATCCCCGGCCATAACAGCTGCTATCGCCGGAAATTGCTCCTGCATTATGGGGCGAAACTGTTCGAATGGCTTGAGTGCGAGACCTTGATGCAATGGGATATGGCGGATCGTGGGCTCACGTTTTATATGGACGATCAAGTCCGAACGCGGCACTTCAACTGTTCCCGCTTGTCGGCGACGTTTATGTTTTCCTGGTACTTTTCACGGCAATTTGCCGCCTACCGGGGGCGCCGGATGACAGCCCGAGACCGGGCGAAGCTTGCGCTGTTGTGGCCGTTGATTCCGATTGTTCGCTTGAAGCGCATTTGGCCGCTCATGGCATCATTGTTGGGATTTCGGCGGGCGCTCTCCGTTTTGCCGGCGGTGGCGACAAATCTCGCGATTTCAGGCGCTGGCGAGGGGCTGGGATATCTCACCTGCGACCCAGGAGCGCGGGAGCACTGTTTCCATCGCGAGTTCCACCGCGAACGTTTTCTCCGCCCCGGCGAGCAACTCGTTGTTCGGGAGCCAAAGCCAACTGCGGCAGCGCGTGATCGCGGCGACCCGCTAACTTGTGCGTCGACTGCAGCGTCGTCCGAACGCTCAGTGCACGACCCCCGGAATTGACGATTGTGGCATCCACGTCCAATTTCGCGGATCACTCGCCAAGACGCCGCACGCTTTACGGCTCGGCGTCGCAACTGGCGGTGCAGTTGACAATCTTGCCGATTGGCGTCGTCGTGCTTGCGTATCTTACGCGGCGCCTTGGGCCATCGACTTATGGCGATTATGCCACTGTCATGACGGTTCTGGTCTGGGTCGAGTTTGCCCTCACTAGTCTGCTGACCCGAGCCATCATCAAGTTCGTGGCCCACGCCCAAGACGCGCTTGGCACTGCCGCCGCTATGGTTCGCGCATCTGCCGTGCTTGGCGCTTGTAGCACGGCGTTAGTATGGATGTTGAGCCCATGGATTGCCCTCGCGCTGGGTGATCAGGCCCTTCGGCCGCTGTTCGCCTTGGGTTCGCTCGATGTCGCGTTGTTTGTGATCGGTTCCGCCTACGTGGCGGCAATCGCCGGCCTAGGACGATTCGGCCGGCGGGCGGCAGCCACATCGTTGCGCTGGCCTTTTCGACTGGGTCTGGCAATCTTGCTGATCGAATCTGGCTTCGGCGTGCGGGGCGCCCTGTGGGCGGTCATTGGCGCCTCGCTCGGCGAGATCGTGATTTGTGTGATCGCCTGTCCCCTTCCTTGGCGCCGCATGGCGCCGACTCCCCGCCGCCCGTTTCTCGCCGAGGCGGCGCCGCTCTTGGGCGTCGCCATGACGCTCCGGCTACTTGACGGCGGCGACTTGCTCATGCTCCGCTGGTTTGGCGCGACGCCAGGAGAGGTCGGTTCCTATGCGCTGGCAATGAACCTGGCGATGCTGCCCGGCTTGGGCGCCGCGGCGGTGTGTCCGGTGCTGATGGCGTCGATCGTTCGACTTCGCGCCGCCGGCCGCGAGCGGGAGCTGAGACAGCTTGCCTTGTCAGTCGTTCAGCTCGCCGCGTGGCTGATTCCACCAACCGTGGCGCTGTGCCTGGCGTCGCATACGATCGTACCGTACTGCTTCGGCTCATCATTCGAGCCGGCCGCGCGGCTCTTTCAAGTCCTTTTGTGGGCGGGTCTGGCGCGGATGGCCATCTCCGTGGCGGGCGTCATGCTGGCCGGAGCGGGCCCATCGAGCTGGGCGTGGCGCGTCAGCTATCCGCTCCTGCCGCTGGCGCTCGTGGGGTACATTTCCTTGATTCCACGTTACGGCGCCCTCGGCGCCGCATGGGCCACCGCGCTGACGTCACTTCTCGGCGTCGGATTGTCGGCATTGTCGCTGCGACGCCGCCTCGACGCGAGGCTTCCGAGCCGCACGGGCGTCGCTGTGGGCCTCAGCTCAGCGATCATCGCCGGATTGGCAGGCATCGGGGCGCCCGGCGGTCTTCAAGCGTTGGCCTACGTAGCCGGCGAGGCATCTTCTCGCTGGCCGCCGCGTGGCTCGGCTTGTCGCGCGGCGCCGCCTCGGACGTGCCAGCGCCGTCGGTTGCATCAGATGTCGACGTGTAGCCTGCCGAGTCATTGGACGGCGCACCGGCGTCAGGTTGATGCCGTGAATCGAAGAGCCACTCCACGGCGAAGCCGGCAATATTCGCCGCTTGCGAAAGGCCCATCAAACCCGTGCAGCGCCATCGCCGCGGACGACGTCCGCTGCGCCATGGGTAAAGCATCAGCTCTCGGTAAAAGGCGAACCGCTCAATCTTGACCGGTCTTTGCCCGCTGGCCACCAGCACGCTGCGAAACTGGAACGCGCCGCGGCCGTAGTTGTAGTGCTGCTTCCAGAACGACCGCAATGACAACGCGTGAGCGTGGTTCACGACGGCGTCCTTTGCGACCACCGCGGCCCGGCCAGCCTCGTGCCATCGATGCGAAAACTCTCGGTCTTCGGCGAAGTGACACTCTTCCCTGAACCCTCCAAGTCCTAGGAACTCCGATCGCGCCAATGCGATATTGTTCGATGTATACAGCAAGGTCGCGCCGTGCTGCCCGGTGTACCGTTCGTACAGAAAGTCGACGAGTAATTGGCTGGTCGCCGAGTATAAGTTTGACGTCAACGTGTTGACCGTCAGCCCACCGACGAGCGCGCGAGGATTTTCGCGAAGGCTCGTCTGCATGGCTTGCAGCCAGGTCGGTGCAGGCTCGCAGTCATCGTCCGTGAAAGCGAGATATTGACCCCGCGCATGCCTTGCACGAGATTGCGGGCCGCCGCGGGCCCTGCGTTCGATTGCAAAAGGAGGCGGATCGGCGCGGACTTCGTCGCCGAACTGACGATGTCGTCCAGCGGGCGGGCGACTTCCGTCGTCGACCACGAGCACTTCAAAGTCCGTCGCCGCGAACTCCTGGGCGTTGAGCGCCGCGAGGCAGCGTGCCAACTGCTCGGGTCGGTCAAAGGTTGGAACGACGACAGAGAATTGGGTCGATGGGCACTTCATGATCGCAGCGACACTGTTCGCCGGCCATCGGCCAAAATTACGAAACCGCCTCATCTTGCAATTCTGCCCGCGCGGGCGGCGCAGTCGCTCCCCGAATGATGGAACCGGCCGCTTCGCGCGCCGGCGCCTCCGAGCCGTCGCGGGCCGGCGTCAAGGCCTTATCCATTGCGGCCCATGCGTGAAGCGCAATTCCCGCGACAAACGCCGCTCCGCACACCGTGTAGTGAATGAGATGCAAGGGCGCGGCGATCAGCGCAAACGCCAAGCCGCGGCAGTGAACTAGCCGCCCGTAAAACGAAGAATTAAGAGCCATAGCCGCCCCGACAAGGCCAACGCTCAGCGCGACAAAACCGCCGAGTCGCCAGCCAAGCCACGCCGCGGCGACGCCGACGAGTGCTGTTCCTACGGCGAACACAGTCCAATTCCCGCCGCGAGTGGTCCAGCGATCCGCCGCCAACAGGAGGAGTCCTTGCACGCCCCACGCCAGCCACAGCCAGCCGCCGGATGTGCCTGCGGCAAATAAGGCAAGCAGCGACAGATAGACCGCCGCCACGCTCGCCCGATGGACGTGCTTGAGATTCAGGTCGTTGGGCAGGCATCGCTTCTGCAAGATCAGCCGCGTCCAGGGAATGCCGCGGCTCATGAAATCGCACCTGATCATCGACCCTAACGACCACGATTTGAGGTGCGTGACGCACGCCTCCTTGGCAAGCGCGATTCGACCGCCGGCGCCGTGGATCCTCTGGCCCAGCTCGATATCTTCAATGCTTGGTCGGCCATATTCTTCGTCGAATCCGCGGAACTGCGCGAAAGCATCACAGCAAATGGCCCCAAAACCGGCCCAGAAGCTGGCCGCGTCCTGATGAGATGTCTGATGAATGTCGCGATGCAGCAGATTACGGAACTGCGAGACGACGCCGGGACTCGTAGGCTGGTCGTCGTAAGAGCCAAATACGGCGCATAGGTCGGATTCTTCGACAAGTACGTTGACCAAGCGGTCAACGGACTCTGGATGAACGCGCACATCGGCGTCGAGAAACAAGAGATACTCGCCCCGAGCGACGGCGGCGCCTATATTTCTCGCCCGGGCAGGCCCCGCGCGTTCATCCAGGCAGATCACCCGCGTCGCGAATTCGCGGGCAATATCTCGGCTGCCGTCGGTCGAGGCATCGTCCACGACGATGACTTCAAAGGGACGAATTGATGTATTGAATAGTGACGCGAGGCAGGCGCCGAGAAAGCTTGCCGCATTATGCACCGGCACAATGATCGATATGGTGGGTTGGCCGTCAATCATGTGGTGCGATTCTCGATTTATCCTCGGCAACCCCCAGTCGTGCCCTAAGTCTTCCACAGTAAGCGTAATTTATTCCCTACGCGAGCCCCGAAGACCCGTTTCTTGACGGTACGCGGACAAAAACCCATAGTAGCTTAGCCTAATACCCCCTCATCAAGAGAGTCATGGCGTCGTCCTACCAAGAACGCGATGCCGGCGGCCCCATGCCACAAACCGCGATCATTATCGGGGCTGGACCGGCCGGACTTACGGCAGCTTGGGAGCTGTTGCGGCAAACAGACGTGCGTCCCACTGTGCTCGAGGCCTCCCAGGAGATTGGCGGCCTCTCGCGGACTGTCAATTACAAGGGCAACCGCTTGGACATAGGCGGCCACCGATTCTTCTCCAAATCCGAGCGCGTCATGGAGTGGTGGCTGGATGTACTGCCACTGGAGAACGGCGCGGACCAGTCGTTGCAGCTGACCTACCAGGGACGAAGGCATACCCTTGACGGTGCAACGTCGTCCTGCAAGCCCGCGTCGGACGACGAGATCATGTTGGTGCGACAGCGAAAGAGCCGCATTTATTATCTTCGCAAGTTCTTCGACTACCCGTTGACCCTGAATCGCCGCACGATCCGCAATCTGGGGTTGCGTCGCCTCGTGGAATGCGGCGCGAGCTACTGCCGCGCCCGGCTATTTCCGCACAAAGACGTGCGAACGCTCGAACAATTCTTCGTTAATCGCTTCGGTCGGAAGCTCTACGAGACATTTTTCAAGTCCTACACCGAAAAAGTGTGGGGCGTTCCTTGCGACAAGATCAGCGCCGAGTCGGGCGCCCAACGCATCAAGAGCCTGTCGATCCTCGCGGCCCTACGTCACCTCGTTCGCAAACCGTTTGCACGCACTGACATCGCGCAAAAGCAGACGGAAACGTCGCTCATCGAGCGATTTCTCTACCCGAAATTTGGCCCGGGCCAGCTGTGGGAAGTCGTCGCCCGTCGGATCCAATCAGCCGGCGGCGAAATCGTGTTCGGGCACGCGGTCGATCGCATTGATGTGGAGGCCGACCGCGTCGTAGGCGTTGGCTGCGTGACGGCCGACGGGCGCCGGCGCGATTTCCCAGCCGACTACTTTATTTCCACGATGCCCGTGCGGGATCTGCTCGCCGCGTTCCGTCCTCCGCCCCCGGAGCACGTGAAACAAGTCGCCGACGGGCTGATCTATCGCGATTTCATCACCGTGGGATTGCTCGTGCGCGGCGTCAAGCGGCCAGGGGCTGATGGAGAAGCCGGTGCCGCGGCGTGCGAGCTCAAGGACAACTGGATTTACATTCAGGAGCCGGACGTGCGGGTTGGCCGACTGCAGATTTTCAACAACTGGAGTCCGCACCTGGTGGCGGATCCCAACACGGTCTGGCTCGGCCTCGAATACTTCTGCAACGAGGGCGATGACCTTTGGCAGGCTGGGGATCAAGAGATCGCGCAGCTCGGCGTCGACGAGTTGTCGCGAATCGGCCTCATCGATCGTCGAGACGTGCTAGACCATACGGTCGTCCGCGTCGCCAAGACCTATCCGGCCTATTTTGGAACATATGACCAATTTCCTATCGTTCGAGATTATCTCGACGGCATTTCCAACCTGTTCCCGATTGGGCGAAATGGAATGCATCGCTACAACAATCAGGACCACTCCATGTTGACGGCCATGGCCGCGGTCGAAAACATCAGAACTGGCCGGCGGTGCAAAGCCAACATTTGGGCCGTCAATACCGAAGACGACTACCATGAGGCCCGCACAGACGAGTGAGCGCGAGGCAAAGGATCAGTGGCAAACACGCCGATTCAACGCGACACGGCCAAGGCGCGCCTGGTAAGATTTGACGTCGCTCTTTGCGTCGGCGCCGCCGCGGTTTATCTTTGCCGCATTGGCGACTGGAGCATGTGGCTCGATGAAACGACGTCGCTATTTTATTCCCGGCGCCTGGAACTTCCCTTCGCACGATCGTCCGTTGCATATTTTTATGTGCTCGACGCTCTGTTCGATCACACGGGAATCTCGGTAACTGCTGGACGGATCCTTTCCGCCGCGTTTGGCGTTGTCAATGTCTGGCTCGTCAACATCCTGGTTAGACGATGTGCAAGGCCAAGAGCTGGCATCCTCGCCGCGGCCCTGTTTGGCGCCAGCCTGTTCCACGTGTTCTGGGCGCAGTCAATACGATATTACACGATGCTATTGACGGCGGAGATTGCCGCCTCGCTGCTGCTGAATGAGGCGATCGCACGGCGGCGCGCGTCGCTCATGCTGCTTGCCGGGCTGCTCGCCGCGGCAAGCCTGTGGGTTCATTACAGCGCCATTTTCATGATTCCCGCGTGGGGGCTTTATCTCGCGCTGATATTCATTGCGAGTCCGCATGAGAATGCGAAGTCATGCGCCCTCGCCGCCGTGCTCGCAGTATTGCCGTTCGCCGTCGCCGCTGGAATGCGCTATCCGGCGATTCAGGCGATTCAGGCCTCAGGGGGGGTGGGGGACCCGGCTGACGCCGGTCGAATGCTTCCGCTCCTGATGCGATATGGATTTTACGTCGGCGCACCGACGTGCCTGTTGGCCGTCTTGGGAGCCAGCAGTCGAGCGGCGCCAAGAGCCGGACGGTTGTTATTGACCGCGCTGGCAATCGGCCCCTTGGGCGGGACGTTCGTCGTCTCGGCGTTGAGGCTCGCGAATGTGTCCATCCACCACGGCTTCTTGTCGCTCGTCGGCCTGGCCGGCCTCGCGGGCGTCGCGCTCGACCGTTGCATCCGCCCGAAATGGTTTCGGCGAACTATGGTCGTGACTGCCGCCGGCTACTACGCCGTGGAGTTGCTGATGTACTTCACGATTATGCATGGCGATCGCCCGCGGTGGAAGGAAGCCGCGGAAGCGGTGAGCATCGCAGCGACGGACGACAATCACGACATCTCGAAGACCCCAATCTACGCGACGGAGCCATGCGTATTGGCGTACTATCTCGGCGTCCCGGCGAACAAGACGTTGGACCAAGATCTAGTGTCGGCGTTCGAGGGCAGGGAATCCTTGCGCGGCGGACCCGGTTGGATCGTCGTCGAATTTGAAAAGGTTTCTCCCAACACGCGGAAATGGCTCGATGAGAAGGCAACGCGGACAGCGTCGTTTGAAGCGCACACAGGTCCGCGTGATCGCACGGTCGCGATCTTTCGCGTTGATTCGAGCCGCGTTCGACCGTTTGAGGTGAACTGAACGGTCTGAAACGAACTCGCCGACTCGATAAGCGCCTTGCTGGTCTTATCGCGAGAGCGTCTTGAGCGGCGATTCCGGGCGATTCATTCGCGGTATTGAATCTGCGACTACGCCAAAGCTCCGCCTTTGGGCGGTTTGTGTCGATGCACCACAGAACCGGCCCGCTGAACGGCGGCGACGTTGAGCAGGGTGCGGAAATTACGGCCAGGCCGACTCCACAGGAAAACGGACGAGGCCGCCGTTGGGCAAGTCGATCTCGACCGGCAAGGCCGTCACCGAGACGGGGAGAAACTTCGCCTCGGCCAACTCCGCCATCGTGACTCTGCCCTCTTCCTTAATCGCCTCGGGGATTCCTTGCTGCAGCCGCCGCACCCAGCGGTAAAACGTCGAACGCGACACCCCTTCGTCAACACAGAAGTCGTTGATGCTCAGGCCGCTCGCGCCACGGCCAGCCATCCGTTCTTGCCAATAAACGTAATCGTCCAGGCCCGGAGTAGGCCTCCCAGTTCTCGCCATCGCTCGACTCCCATGGTGACTGAGAACACACGTCCCCAAGCTACCAGGGTCGACAAGTATGGATTCGGCGAACGCTTACTCAAAAATTGGCTTCTCGGTGTTGCAGCATCGGTTTTTGCCAGCTACCGCGTCCATCACTGGCGCGCTTCCGGCTGGGCCGCCAGCAATGCGTCGGAAAGCAGTGCAGCGACCGCAGGCGGCGTGACGCGCGACAACTGGGCCAGCAGACCGCGCACGTACGCAAACGGCTCGACCTGGTTCGCCTTGGCGCTGGCCATAATGCTGTAAAGGGCGGCGGAAATCTGAGACTTCTCGCTGATCCCGACAGGTAGTGAATGCAAGTCGCTCAGGCAGATGACTTTAAGTTGGCTTTCGGCGTTTCCAATGTCGTCGTAACTGATGTGATGCCGTTGGCGGTGGAGTCACGGCTGCGTGGGGAGAAAAATCCCCACTGCTAGCTCGCCGACCGGCTGTCGGCTTCAGCGAGAAGTCTCGGAAATCTTGCCGCCATTGTCGCTGCCCCGCCTGCAGCCCGGAATAAATCAGCCACGCCAAATACGCCGTCATTCAAGTGACGAGGAAGAACCCTTCGCGGCGGGTGATCACCATGCCGCGGAGCATGATAATCCACTTCACGCTGAACCAGGACACACCCACCTCCGACTGTGCAAATTGCATCCGCCTTATCGCCCGGCCCTAGCGCTGAAATTGCCGTTCGCCCAAGCTCAGCTTTCGTGGCCGTTCACGGCGGAATCGGCAGTAGGGATGGTGCTGCTTGGTTTGTGAAGTGAGCGACGATCGAGCGATAGAGGAAGTCGAACGCCGAGCGGCCCTGTTGGCGCAGGTGGCCAGCACGGTCCAGATGCGCTCGCACCAGCGGCGGCCGGCCTCGCCGCGAGTCCCCTGGGTGATCTTGCGATCGATTACCACAAAGCGGAACCGTTGTTCCATGGCGTTATTGGTTGGCTCAACACCGGGAGTCTCCAGGAAGCGGAAGTAGTGCTCGGCGTGTCGACGAAACCGCTGCGCTATGTTCTGCGCTTCACTTCGGCACGGCGGACGCCTCGCCACCTTGAGCACGGCCCGCTTGGCCCGCTCAGTCTCGCGCTGCCAGCGTTCGGCAGGCAGCTGGTCACGGCAGTGCCAGATGCGGAAGAGGCGTTTGATCGTCGCCAACAGTTTCTCGCCGAAACGGCGCGTCGGCGCGTTCGGCAGCGTCACGAGGAATTTTACGTCCCGGATCAGATGCGCCCAGCAGAACTGCATGGTCGCTTGGGCGTCGTCGAGGAATTTGCGGTACGCGCTGTGGTAGTCGCAGCCGACAACGCCTGGGAAGCTTTCGCCAAGGAACTCCTTCAGCACGTCCGAACTCCGCGCCGTGTCGATGTGGAACCAGGTGTATCCTGGCCGCCCTGGCGCATGGAAGCCCCAGGTCCAAAGACACTGGCCGTTCTCGGGGTGGCCCGTTTCATCGACGTTGACCACGGCCTGGCCCGGCAGGGCGCCTTCGACTTGTTCGTAGCTCGCCGCCAAGGCCTCGCTCGCCTTGCGGACGATCTTGGCCAATTGCCCTGTGGAGATCGGCAAAGGCAAAACGTCGGCGAGGAAGGTTTCGATCACCCGGTAGCTCATGTGGCACGCGCCCTTCTGGTACGCGATCAGCGCCGAAAGCCGCGGACCCACCAGCCCAGCACGCAACACTTCGTCGGGAAGCGACGCCGCCGATACCTCGCCTGTCGGGCGGTAAAGATACAGCCGCGCGCGATGCTCGGTCACTTCGAAGAGCTTTTCGACCAAGTCCACCTGTTGAATCGTCTGGAACTCGTCGAGCGGTTTCCAGTCCGACGTCAGCGACGATTCCGGCCACTCGTAGATCCAGACGGCATCGACCTCCTCCGGCCGAAATGGCGTCCGCTCGTGCCGCTGGTGGCCCGGTTGACCACCCAGCCGTCGCTTCCGCTTTCGTCCCCGAGCGGCCTGGACCGCAGGTCGCGGCGGCTTGACGATGTCGCTGGAAGGCGGCTTCGAAGAGGTCGACGAATCCTTCCGGGCCGCCGCCAACTGTTTCTCCAGCTCCACGATTCTCGCCAACGCCTCGGCCAGCAGCCGTTCGAGTTCGGCCACCCGCCGAGCCAGACGTTCGCACTTCGGGCAGGTCTTCGGTCGCGTCCCCATGACGCGACAACTTAGTTCAAGAGACCAAAATCCACCTATGGCAATTCGAAAACCCGTGAACGGCTACCAGCTTTCGAGGGCTTCGATACTCTCGGGCGCTAATGCGTAGCGGTGCAGAATCTCGGCCACGTCTTGGCAGGTATCAGCGTTCCAACACTTCTCGGGATTGAGCGCTTCGCCCTCCAAATACAAGGTTGCGCGAACTTCCACAACTATCTGTTCGAGTTCATTGCGCGTTAAGTCTTCCGGGTTCCGCATGGCGTTATTCTCCTTTAGTACCGGCGAATCACGAGCCGCAGAGCATCGAGAATAGCCTCGATTTTGGGTACAGTCAGATTTCGCCCGTCGTTCAAAAATCGGCGGGATTCGCCGATGGACAACCCGGCCCGTCGGTCAAGCTCGGCCATGCTCCAGTCACGACGGCGAAGCTCCCGGCGAACAATTTCCGCGAGCGTGGGTCGCATAACTAGCTCGGGTCAGGCAATGCGCGGATGTCGTCGTAGCTAATCGCATCCGTTACGGTGTGGAAGCTTCGTCCCACGATATTGCGGAAATGCTCTTCACAGGTGATCCGCTCGGCAACGGCCTCAACCTGAGCCGTCATGTCGCTAGACTCTTGCGCCGCCTGCTCCTGCAACCGCCAAAAAATGATCGCGGCCCGAAGGTACGGCGCAAACGAGTCACGCTGACCGCTCGGCGCTTTGTCGGCGGCAGCCAACATGGATTGTCGGGCTTGGACGAGCGATTCGTTCATTGCCTGCCATGATACATAGGCGTATTCGCCCAGGTCAAGCGGCTTGCGTTAAATAGATCGATGAATGTTGTCTGACGCCTTGCGTTAAATCCATCGGGGCAAGCTGTCTGCTTGCGTTAAATAGCTTGATGTAAGCTGTCTGCACGCTCCTGACCTGCCCTGCCGTCGCGTTACGTTCGACGATGCGCCAGACCGTCGAGACTGTACCTCAACTACGTGCCGGCCCCGGTGACCACGAATGTCCGGCGCCAGTCAATTGCGATGCCTGGTGCTTGTGGATTGCCGCAACGGGCGTCTAATAGACTCCGGAATGCGCCAGGCGGTTCGGTCGGCAGAGAATCCGACCAGAAGTGCGACTAGGCGAAGTCGCGATACGGCTCGAAAGCCGAGTCGGCCAGACAGTGGCCATTGCTATAGCAGCCGTCACTGCGGCTAAGCCAGCTTCCGGCATAGGCGATTTTGCCGCCAGGCAGCGTCAGAATTAGCCGATTGGCGTCGCTCAGCAGTTTTACCAGTTGCCAGGCGTCGGCCAGCCGACCGCCGCCAGCGACGATCTTCGCCATTCTGGCGGCTACCTGGCGCGTGTCGCTTTCATCCTCTTCGCCATCGACGCCAGCAAACGTCCCATTGTGAAACAGAAACGACTGCGGCGAGACTTGAAACGGGTGACAATTGGCAATGTCATAGCCGCCGTGCGTCGCCCAGCGGAAGTGGACGATGACGCGCTCCGCATTATCGGCCAACACGCTCAGGCGCTTGGCGACTTTGGGCCAGGGCGCGTCGATGCTACGCCAGGCGCGCCACTGGCCGGCATACCATGCCATGCCGACGCCGTCGGGGTTATCGTCGTACGCCGTTCGCAGCGCGTCGTAGTCGACCGGCGCAAAATGTCTGGCGCTGTCTCGGTAATAAATCAAGCACATGCGAATCCGACAGCGACTTGCGGCGGTTGGCGAGATAGTCGACCAGCGCCACGCGCCGTGCGTCGCCCCCGTCGACGGCGGTCAGAATCCACTTCGCAAACGCCGCACTGGTCAGGTCGTTTGGCTCGGGATTCGCCTGGTCGCAGAAACTGGCGACCAGCGAAACCAGCGACAGGCAGGCGCGGAGCGTCAGCGGCCGCAGCGAACCGCGAAACGCGCGGAATTCCAAGTGCGATCGATGGCGGGTGTTGACGATTTCATACTTGTCGCCGCTGGCCAGCTCGGGATTGGCGAGAAAACCTTTCGTCGCTTTCTCGGCCTTGGCACGGCAATAGTCGTTGCTGCGATAGTCGCGGCGCGTGAACTGGCGAAGGAATGCGTAGTTAGCGCGGCAGTTCCAAAAAACGATGATCTTAGCTTGCAGGTTGGCGGAGAATTGCGATCGATCCAGGCCGATATGTAGGCCGCAGCCGTTGGCGTCATGCGACCGCCCGTCGCAAGTTGTGGCCAAGGCCGCGATGCTCTCGATGACTGGCAGGAGGGCGTCTAGTGTGCCGTATCCGGTCACAACTTCGATGCCATGCGCCGAGTCGAGCGACCCGTCGCGCTTACAGTGGCAGATTGAAGGGTCGTGCTCGCTGTCGAGCGACTCAGCAAAGTCTTCGGGATCGTCGATTTCCAGCTCCAGCTCGACGCCCACGACATGAGACTGGCGCCGGTCGAGCGGTAATTGGCCAATCGGCCCGGTCAGCGTCACGTCATAATCGCGAATCAGGGCGCCGTCGTCCTCGGGTTCGCTGTGCCATTCGTCGTCCGACTCCCAGTAGTAGAAATAGCGGTCTCGGCAGGATTCGCAGATGCTGGCGTCGTTTATGTACGTGACGTCGTCGCTATGCGTGAGCGCATCGCAATGCTCGCACATGTAGTAATTCTCTTGGCACGATTCGCAGATGGCCCTATTGCCGGCGCTGACGCAGTCATCTGGCAGGTTCAGCGACCCGCAGTCGTCGCACACCCGGAAGTGCTCGGCGATTAAATGGCCTAGATACCCGTTGACGCGTGACGTGTCGACGCCTGCGTTATCGATCTCTTCCCGCAAGTCGGCCAGGCCAATATCGCCGTCGTCGAACTGGCGAATGGCGGCCGCAAGCCGGCGCCCGCAGTCACGGCGGAGGACAATCTCGGCACGATCGCCGCGACGCCCGTAACGTGGCTGTTCGAGTGTCCGATTGTAGCGGCCCGTGGACTCAAAATAGATCGCTGGCATTGTGACACCTCGTGCTTGGGCGGATACGCCTATGTAACGCCGAGGATAGTGACGCGCCGCGACGCATGCAAGCGCCTTGCGTGAAAAAAACGATGTGCCAACGCAACTGCGCCAACGCTACTTTTTACGCGCTTGCAAGAAAGGGGATAGGGGGGTCTTTTTCTGCGCGTTGAAGAGTGCAGACCGGACCCCCCGTCGTGTCTTATTTTTCGCGAATAGAAGTAGGGGTGGGGGCGCTTATAGTTGGTTGCGGGGCGCCATCTCAGGCGCCGGGGACCCTGCGACCCGCGCACCCGCCACTCAGAAGGCTCACCTATTGTGCAAAGCTGTCAAAACCGGACCTTGGAAGGGAAGGTCTGCCCCAGAATTTCTTGAGCCGCTACCGTTTACCCAATGTTACGAGCGTCCGTAACCGATACCAGGAATGTAAACCTGGTTCGGAGATGCGGTGGACGACAATCGGCGCTTGGAGGCGCCGAACCCGCAGCGGCTAACACCCGACTGCCATTGGCTCCAAGCGGAGTTGGTCCGTTGTCTCCTGACGCTGGTTGAAATGCCCTTTGCTGATCTGCGATCCAGGCTCTAAATGGGTCGCAGTAGCAGGATGTGGTGATAGCCAGATAGCCACGAATGATCCTGCACTTCACAATGGCCCGAGGTTGGACGAGAGTAGGTCCGCTGCGACTTTGTATTCGCAGTTGATCGTGGAATCGATGCGGTGCGCACGCCTCGTGTCGATTGCACTACTCTAGCCACGACCTTAGTTGGAACGATCGGTTAGGCGGCGAATGTGTCGCCACAACCCTAGTCCGGCGATGGAGCAATTCATCGCTGTCAGCACTCCTGGTGCTGGACATATGTCTGACTAATTTCGTTCCGGCGTTCGGCCAAATCGCTGAAATTGCGAGAACCACAACGGCAACGCCGCATCATCGCGGCTCCGCGACCGCCGTCGTGCGCCGCAAGGTTCCCGCTTTTCAGCCAACACGCACATGACCGCACCAATAGCGGTCGTGGCGCACCCCCTTGACCAGATTGTGGCCACAGTTCGTAGCTACTGCTCCGCGCTGTGGAAGTTATCCAGCACTGCGCTCGATTGCGAGCGCTTAACTCGCATTAACAAAATGCCGCCCACGACGAACGTCGTTTTGTCACATGGACAAGACGACTTTTCAAATGTACGGCAATAACATATCGGAACAATACGATGTCCAAATATCCCACTTTGGATCGACTTTACGAGGATGGCCTCCGTGACAAACTGATTGAAGCCCTCATGCCATGGCTCGACTTGTGGGCCAAGGATGTCCTCAAGCATACGCTGCAGAAAAACAATTACAGTATGCGCGAGGAGCTGGTCTTGGTCTGCGCAGATACTCTGCGCGAGATCGTAGATCAGGGGTTGTCCGATCGTCGCTTCATGTCCGGCGAGCATTTGGTCAATTCGCTCCGTTTGGCGGTGCGTACGGACATGCGCCGCGCCTTCGACAAAGCCGTCAAGCACGTCACTGCGACCGCCGGAGGGCCGGATGCCGCAGCCGATGAGGCTTACCGCGACGCTGATCTCACTCGGCAGGAACGCCGCTGGCGGTTCATTGACATGATCGCGCGAGCGGTGCGCGAACAGGCGGCCGGCGGCGACATCCAATTGGTCAACGCCATTTGTTCAGCGAACACCTTTGCGAGCGCCGCGAAGGCATGCGGAATGAGTCGCGAAGCTGCGCGTAGCCGGATGCGGCGGCTGAAGGCGACGATGTTGGAAACGGCAAGCGAGGAGTTGAAGGAACTCGGCGACGAGTTTTACCCGAAGTCCTGGACCTTGCCTGCCTAGCTAGGCGGCCGCCCGTGGCATCGCCCCGATGCCACCGGCTGGCTCCCTAAGAGAGCATCGTGGTTGCGCCAGTACGGCACTTTATCATCGGTTTCGCCCCGGTGCGGCAACGGCCAGTCTTACGGAGACCAAGCCGCCCGATTAACAATCTTGGTTCTTCAGGAATCTTAATGGGTAAACGATAGTCGTTGATCATCGATTGGCCGAGAATGTCGGCCATGGACAAACTCAGCGAACATTATGGATTGTTGTTGGGGCTCGACGATTCGTGGGAGGCGTCGGACGTGGAACTCGACCTGGAGGGCCAGCGGGTGGAGATTCGGCTGACGCATCGCGGAGGCCCCGTGACCTGCCCGGAGTGCCAAAAGAGCTGTTCGATCGCCGACCACGCTCCGGAGCGGACTTGGCGGCACTTGGACACGATGCAGTTCGAGACGGTGCTGCGCGCAGCACGCCCCGAGCGAACTGTTCGCAGTGCGGCGTGAAGACGATCGCCGTGCCGTGGGCGGGCAAGCATTCGCGGTTCACGCTGCTGTTCGAGGCGTTTGCCGTGCGGGTGTTGCAGGCGGCCAATAACGTGAAACGAGCCGCGGCCCTGTTGGGGCTCGATTGGGACAGCGTCCATCGGATCATGGAGCGAGCGGTCGAGCGGGGCCTGGCGCGGCGCTCGCTGGAGGAAGTGCGTCACGTCGGCGTCGATGAAAAGAGCTTTGGCCGCGGGCACGACTACGTTTCGGTGCTCACCGACCTGTCGGGGGCCCGAGTGCTGGAAGTGAGCGAGGGACGGGATCAAGCCGGGGCCGACGCCTTGTGGCAGGCCTTGTCCGAAGAGCAAGCCGCCCAGATTGAGGCGGCGGCCGTCGACATGTGGCCGGCCTACGCGGCCGCCGTGGCGACGCACGCCCCGCAGGCCGAAATTGTGCATGACCGGTTCCATGTGAGTAAGCATCTCAACGAAGCCGTGGATCAGGTTCGCCGGCAAGAGCACAAAGTTCTCAAGAAGCAAGGCGACGCCCGCCTGACCGGCAGCAAGCAGTTGTGGCTGTTCAATCCCGAAAACCTCAATGACGACCAGTGGCTCAAGTTCGAGCCGCTCAAGGACCAAGAGCTAAAAACCTCGCGGGCGTGGGCGATCAAGGAACAGTTCCGTTGGTTCTGGGAGTACCGCTACGCCGGCAACGCGAAGAAGTTCTTTGCTCATTGGTACGGTTGGGCGGTGCGCAGCCGATTGCCCTCGATGGTAAAAGTCGCCAAGACCCTCAAACGCCACCTGCCGAACCTCCTGACCTACTTCCGCCACCGCATCACCAATTCCATGAGCGAAGGATTCAACAGCAAAATCCAAGCCCTCAAGTCCGCCGCCCGAGGCTTCCGAGCCTTCGACAATTTCCGCACACGGATCCTCTTCCACTGCGGCAAACTGGATCTCCTACCGAACCAAATCATCCATTAAATTCCCTGAAGAACCACAATCTTAGAAAAAGTTGAGGCCTGTCTGGACCAGAAGAGGAGTTTCACGCCATAGGAATATTGGAGGAACGACGTGATGGCGATTAAGGTGCGAACGTCATCAGTCCCCAAGCAACGAAATGTATAGCCACTCGATTCACGCACCGTCACTCCGGTGATGGTTCGTCCAGCGTGACGGGTGACGACGCCGAGTGACACAAAAACCTCTACGTTTTTGAGACTTCTCGCTGAAGCCGACAGCCGGTCGGCGAGCTAGCAGTGGGGATTTTTCTCCCCACGCAGCCGTGACTCCACCGCCAACGGCATCACATCAGTTACGACGACATTGGAAACGCCGAAAGCCAACTTAAAGTCATCTGCCTGAGCGACTTGCATTCACTACCTGTCGGGATCAGCGAGAAGTCTCACGTTTTTCGAGTATTTATCACGTTGTCACCTGTCACTTATAGTTTTGAAGAAAATGAAAAAAAGATTTTACATAACAATCCGTGACAAAAAATCCTGGCTAACTCGACTGTTTCTCGCAGTGACCGGTGACGACGGTGAAACCCCTTGAAATCAAGGACTTTTTGCCCGCGCCCCGTCACTGGCCTGCCTGAAGCGCGTGACGGCCTCCCCCCCCAATGTTGCCGCCGTGGCAGCTCCCGCCTGTTGCGACCTGCGGACTAGTCCGCTGCTCCAAGATTATTCGAGACTTCGATGAATATCATAGAATTCCTCCGCGCTAACGTCGTGGACGACACCCGTTTCACCCGGTTCAACGAGTTCGATCCGGTGCGGTTCGACTACACGCTTCAAGTTCAGCTGCCTTCGGGCGACAAGATCACACTCCGCAACCCGAAGGAGGAGAAGGATGGGACGCTCATCGACAAGTCTCATACTGTGCCCGCAGGATCGGTGCTGCTGGCCGCGGGCACCGCGTTCTGGAAATGGTCCGCTCGCAAACAACACAGCGTCGGCATCGACATTGACGCCGACGACAACCATGCTGCCGGCCTTGAGTCGGCCAAGCTTGAAGAAGCCCTCGACGCCGCGCAACGCGTCCCCTGGTGGGAAGTCCGACGATCGAGTGGTGGCAAGGGCCTGCATGTGTTTCCGCAGTTTTCACAGCCCGTGGACGTTGCCACGCGGGCCGAAGCGTCCGCGTTGGCGCACGCCGTACTGACGCTGGCTAGTCGAGAAGCAGCCTTTGACTTTAAGGCCGCAAAAGACTGTGCCGGCGGCAATATGTGGATTTTCAAAGCTGACGCGCCTCCCACCGCCTACGAGGTAATCAAACCGGCCACCCAGTCGCTCGACCCCGATGCGCTGCCGCCCGGTTGGCGACTGGTGCCACAGGCGCGAAAGCAGAAAATCGACTTTGCCCCTTCAACCGTACCCCTCTGCCCCGAACATCTTAAGGTCGAAGGGCACATCAAGGATATTGGGACCACGATTTGGGTTCCTGACGTCGGCTGTTACCACGTCCACACGTATGCACTGCAGCAGGCGTCTCGGGAGCACGAGTATCGCGGGTTCTTCGCGACTGAGTCGGCGGGTACGGAATTGTCAAAGCCCAACGCCTACATGTTTCCGCTTCCAGGAGGTGGCTTCCTGGTGAAGCGTTTTGGCGACGCGCGAGAACACAGTAGCTGGTTCGACGGGCCCAATGGTCAGTATGCGCTCCTCGACGTCGAGGCGTCATTTGACAAAGCGGTCGCACAATTTAGTACGAATAAGACGACGAAAGGACATGCCTTCACTCGTGATAATCTGCTGGCGATGTTGCGGGCGACGGGCGTCGACATGCCAATTCCTGAATCGTTCTCCGAACGAACTTTCTTTGTCAAGGCAGCCAAGGACGAGGTGCAGATTGCAGTGGAGCGACTTGACAGTGACGCGGCAGTCGAGGACTGGACTTCGACCGGTGGGCAATGGCAGCGATCTTATCGGATGCCGCTGACGCCGCCGGCGTTTGGTGAGGCTGCGGTTATCCGCGGTTCAGCCATCGTCCGCGCCGTGTCTACCGACACCGAGTCCTCGAAATGGTGCATTAATACTGACGGCGTTTGGGTTGGTACGACGGCCGGCGAGGTCGGCAACGTGTTAGATTCGATTAACGCTTGGCCTACCAAGACGATGGGCCGGATGCGGCAAAAGCCCTACTGGCTAGTCTTCGAGCCCTTTCAGCCGGAATACCTTTCGCGACGCCGGTGGAACCATGAGGCGCCTCAACTTGCATGCCAGCCGGCAGACGTCGCCGACGACACTCCAACCTGGGACGCTGTGTTCGATCACCTCGGCGGCGGACTGGACGACGACGTTGCCGCCGACGAAGTTTGCCAGTCACGTGGGATTGCTTCTGGCGCCCACTACCTGAAGCTCTGGACGAAGCTGCTTATTGAAAAGCCGCAGCAGCGCACCCCGTATTTGTTTCTGACCAGCCGCCAGAACAACACGGGCAAGACGAGCTTAGGAGCGTCGATCTGTCATCTGATCAATCCTGGCGTCGCCGAAATCAATGAAGAGGCATTGGTAGACAAATTCACCGGCGAGCTGGAAGGCAAGGTGCTGTGCCTGATCGAAGAACTCGATCTGAGGGACAAGCGCAACAAGGCGTATTCGACTTTGAAACGTGTACTCACCAGCAAGACATTGACAATCCGCAGGATGCGAACCGACGCCTACAACGTCCCCAATTTCACGCATTTCATTCACACCGCCAACGACGCGAACTTCGTTCCGTGCGAGACGGAAGACATGCGGATCATCATGATCAACGTGCCGCCGATCACGACTCTCATCGAGTCATTGAAGTTCGAGGAAGGTATCAAGCGTGAAGCACCATCGATGTTGAGGAAGCTGCTTGACATCCCGCTTGTCGAGCCGTGCGGTCGCTTCTGGCTGCCGGTGGTGCAAACGTCGCTGAAGGAGAGCGTGCTGACGGGTTTGTACGACAACGAGACGAGTGAGGCTGAGGAGGGTCTTAAGAAGTTTGCCCACGCATGTATCGCGAAGGCGACCGATGGCATGGCCCCGACGTCTAGTGTGCTTTCGCGCTATGTCACTTTCTGTCGAGACAAAGGACTGCCTCCAGTCCCCAAGATGGCGTTTCTCAAGACTCTGCGCGACAAGTGCGATTACAGCTTTGTGGACAAGAAACAGAAGCGCATTGATGGCAAGCAGGTTTGGCATTACACGGGCCTTTTGCTCAAAGGCTAAAGGATCAAGCCAATTCGGTCCCAATCATATTTGTCCAGCGGTCCCGACAACGACGTACTCGCCACGTCAGCGAACACGAACTGGATGAGCCAAAGGCATCCCTATGACAATTGAGCAAAGCTTCAGTCACTTTCTAGCGCTGACCGGCGAGCCGGGCGCGGCGGCCACGTTGACGCTCGCAGTGGCGCAGGCGGCCAAGGAAGGGAAGCGGTTGGGACTGGCGCGGTCCTAAACGCGAGAGTTGCTAGACGAAAAAACTGCGTGGCATGGCGCATAACACTGATTGAATTCTCGGGAATATGTCGGTCGCAGACTTGACCGGCTCTGCCTCAATGGACGTCACGTCTCAATACCAGCGGTTCTTTACGCTCACGGGCAATCCCGAGGCGGCGGCAATGCTTGTCTTGGCAGCCGTCCAGACGCAGCCTACCCGCGCCGTGCTGACACCCCCGCAGATCGCGGCGCAACTCGGCTGCCGACAATCCCGCGTGTTGGGTTGGATTCGTAGCGGAGAGTTGAAGGCGACAAATCTGGCAAATGGACTCCGGCCTCGGTATCGAGTGCAGCCAGATGACCTGACGGAGTTCCTGGAGAGGCGGCAGCCGGAGATGTCACGGCTGCGCACCAGCAAGTCACGCTCCCCTAAGAGATACTGAGGGTGCCCAGATACCATTGCCGAACGTGATCGGCACATTTGCAGAGCATGTCGTCAAACACCTTTTGACGATAAACCGCTGCCATGTCCTTTGTGTGCGGAACGTGACCCATTACTGCGTCGATAACTGATTGCGGAACTCCGCCGGTGGCGGCGATCGTCTCGAATGTTCGCCGAAGACTGTAGAAAGTCGTCACCCCTTTCCGGTAGATGTTTAGTTCATCCGCCAGCTTGCGGAACTCGGCAGAAATCGGGTCGCGTCGCCCGTCGTGAGTCCAAAGATTGCCATATTTGGTGAGGAAAACGACTCCCTCGGTGCGTTTGCCAACGACCACTTTAAGCGCCTTGACCGTCTCTGGCCACAACTTCGCGCGACGTGCAACCTGCGTTTTAGGGCGCCAGTAGGAGTGCCAGCCGCCTTTTAAGTCCAGGGCAGTGATGGGAAGCGTACCGCAATCACCATTGCCAAATCCGACGTTCACGCCGAGCAGAATCATTGCTCGCATCTGCGGCTTGGCCGCCCTCACTAACTTCCGCAACTCCACTGACGTGAAAAGTCGCTCCCCACTCTCATTGCGACTTTGCCGAAGCAACCGAGCCGCCGGCGAACGCAGAGCTTTCTTGTATCGAATCGAGTGGCCCAACTCTTCATTGCCGAAGTTGAATACCATGCGGGCGAACGTCAGCAGCCGCTTGTGAGTCACGGGACTTACGCGGTGGCCCCGCTTGCCCTTACCTAACGCATTTCTGAGTGCGCCGAAATGGTCATTGGTCAGCAATCCAACTACTCGATGTTTGCCAATAGTTTCGGCAATGGTGTCGCAGACGGCTTGATATTCGTCGAATGTGCGTTGCGTAATTTCGCCCGCTTCCAGGGACCGTTCCTTTTCGTCTCGGAAGGCATTGAGCAAGTCGGCCATCGTTGTCCGCTCGCTCGGAGGACTCTGTCCGGCTTGCAGGTAGTCCCGCTGGCTTAGATACTTATTGAGTGCGGCATCCGGATCGTCCCATACGCCGAAATACTCGGTCTTTCCGTGGATTTTCTTGGCCCATTGCCCTGATTGATGAGGAAACAATGGGAAATCACGATATGGCTTGTCTGGCGGCCTCCTCATGCTTCCTATTATGAGATCGCTCGGGCGGGTGTACAATGGGTGTAGCCGCAAAGGCAGATGTCGCCTCAGCATGAATAAATGCCGATAATAATCGGTTAGCCCTCGTAGCTCAGGGGATAGAGCAGCGGTTTCCTAAACCGTTGGTCGCAGGTTCGATTCCTGCCGGGGGCATTGGACTTACGTCGATTCGTGGTCCGGAGTGTACCTAGGTACATTTATGTCTGCTGGCCCACCCATCTATGAAGCGATCGTTGTCAACCGGTGATTTTATTTGAGACTTCTCGCTGATCCCGACAGGTAGTGAATGCAAGTCGCTCAGGCAGATGACTTTAAGTTGGCTTTCGGCGTTTCCAATGTCGTCGTAACTGATGTGATGCCGTTGGCGGTGGAGTCACGGCTGCGTGGGGAGAAAAATCCCCACTGCTAGCTCGCCGACCGGCTGTCGGCTTCAGCGAGAAGTCTCTTTTATTTGATATCGAATTCCGCCGTCGTTATTCCGCCCGACTGTTCTGCGAGCTGTTCTCACGAACGCTCAACCATCTATTCGAGGCGCCGCCCAAGCGGGGGCCCGTCGTGAAGCGTGTTTGCGAAAGGCGCCGCCATTCATCCTAGCGTCGGTCGGCTGCGTGGCCGCCGTCAGGGTGGTTCGTCGGGGTCGCCCTCGTCGTTACGTGGTCGGTCGGTCCGAGGCTTGTCTCCTGGGGATCACGGGATCGATTAAGTTCGTTCGTTATCGCGACTGGTCAGCCGGCCGCCGGCGCGGCGATCGGCGCATACGCTTGGCCGCTTTTCAGCAGCGACGTCATCACGCACCACAGGCGGCGGGCCACGGCGACGATCGCCTTCTTAGCCCCGCAACGGCGCATTCAGCCGCTCGTACAGCAGCCCCCAGCGTCGCGTCTTGTTAGTCAGCCGCCAGGCCGTCTCGACGAGGATCGTCCGCAGCAGCCGCGATCCGGCCTTAGGGACCGCGAAAGGATAACGTTGACAGATTATCTTGGTCGAGGCGTGATTGTGTAGTTCCAGTCGCCGTGGAATTCGTGTCGCTTCAGGCGGAGTCGAGAGAGTTCCTCATCACTGACTTTAATCTGGATGTCGTAATGGTTCGTGTCGAGCGCGGCTTTGACGGTCAGTCCTGTGCGCGTGGTCGTGCCGGCGATCAGGTTGACGATGGCCTCATGGCTGACGAGCGGCTTGCCGCGCCAGTTTTGTGTGATGAAGCTGAACAGCCGATGCTCGATCTTGTTCCATTTGCTGGTCCCCGGCGGGAAGTGGCAGACAATCAGCTTCAGCGCCAGTTCATCGGCCAGTTCTTGCAACGACACCTTCCACAACCGCGACCGGTGGCCATTGCTGCCGCCACCGTCCGCCGTAATCAGCAGTTCAGTGGCGCGAGGGAAACGCCGCTGCCCCATCTGCTTCCACCAGCGGCGAATGCTGTTGACGGCGAACTGGGCCGTATCATGGTCGATTCCCACGTTGACCCAGCCTTGGTTGTTGAGCATGTCGTACACGCCGTACGGAATGGCCTTACCCAGGGTCTTGTCCAGGAAGTCGTGGACACGGACGTCTTCAGGCTGCCCTTGCGGTCGCCATTCCCGGCCGCCATTCTTGAAATCGCCGATCAATTCCTTCTTTTTCGTGTCCACCGAGATGGCCGGTTGGCCGCGTTTCTGAAACCGCTGCACGCAGGCGTTCAGGTATTCGAACTGAGCATTCCGATCGGGATGCGAGGCCCCTTCCCGCGTCTTGCGGTTGGCCTGCAAACTATAACCGGCTTGTTTGAGCAAGGTCGCCACGGTGCGATCCGTTACGGGGTGATTCTGCCGGACAAGTTCAGCGGCCAACTTCGCAGTGCTTTTGCAGGTCCAACGCAACGGCGATTCAGGATCGCCGCGAGTCACCGGTTCGATCAACGCCTCCAGAGCTTTCAGCAAGCCAGGATCGGTTTCGGTGATGGGCTTTCGCCCACCGCCCGGCCGACGCACGCGCCTCCCAGCGATGGCTCGTTGTTTCGCGGGAAGTTTCAATTCCCGCAGGCCTGCCCTGATCGTCGGACGCGACAAACCCGTGGCCCGAGCGACCAAACTGATTCCGCCCCAGCCCGCGTCGCGGGCCTCGGCTGCCGCCCATTGCCTGCGCCTGCGCTCGTCCAGTTCCACGACGAGCGTGCGATACTTGCGACGAATCCGCCGCCTCGACTTTCGCAACCTGCATGCGAACGTGATCGCAGACCGCCGACAAATCACCAAGACCAATTTGTAAAAGTTATTGTTTCGCTATCACTTAGAGAGGGCAAGTCTCATTGGATGACCGAAGATGCCCAACGCGAGCTACTGCCATTAGGACGGGAAGCCCTTGCTGCGGCTGAAACGTTCTGGGAAGAGTACTAGCAGCGTCCAAGATAGATTCGCACTCAAAACGTGCAGAAACCTCCTGCTTGTATTCGACGACCGAAACGTTTGCGGGAGGACATCAATTGGACGAGCGGGCCGACCCGGACCGCCGTCGCCGCTTCCGCTACCTTAGATGTCGCCGTTCCCAAAAGCCCGTCTTGCGGTTCAATACAAGTCCGCCTTCCTCAGAAGTGAAACAATAAGGGATTTCAACTTCGCGGAAGATGTGGACGGCTTTTTTCGAAAGGAGATCCTATGGATCCGAAGTCGCACATTCAAGGACTGACACACCTCTCCACTACCTATCGTTTGCGACATCATCAACGCAACCAGGAGACTTGGAAGGTAATCTTCACTACGCTCGGCCTGCATGTCGCAGCTGTTGCGGCCGTTTACAAAGGGGAAGTTAGGTTCAATATCGGAACGACAATTCTTGTCGCGGTTGCACTTTTCGTGATCACCGCGGCAGCGGTCTCAGTTCTGTTACGCATATTCCTTGGCCACAACAGGGATTTGCTGCGTGCATATAACGTCGAAGAGGGCCTCGTAGACGTTTCCGCAGGGAAAAAAGGCTCTCTAACCAATGAAGAAATATCCGCGAGCAGAGCAGACATGCCCACCAGGTGGAAAGGTTTTCGAAAGCACCCCGATTGTTATTTTTATGCGAGTCCACCGTGCTGATTGCGACCTGCCTAGCGGCCATTGTACTAATCTCTTCGACGCGGGGAGCGGAAAAGGTGCGATAGCCCACGACTTTCGGACAGCGGCGGGGGCCGGATAATGGTCCCTGTAGGAGGTCCGAAAGATGGAGCGAACGAGCACGAGGATGGTCGTCGGCGCCGGCGGTCGTATGACGAAGCGTTTAAGCGGGATGCGGTGCGGTTGGTGGCCGAGGAGAAGTACACGTTCAAGGCGGCCGCGGCGGCGGTGAACGTCTGCGAGCAGAGCCTGCGGGCCTGGCACGCGAAGTTCGTCCCGCCGCCGGAGCCCTGCGGGGCGTCGGCCACGCTGGACGAGCTCCGCGAGGAGAACGTGCGGCTCCGCAAGCAGCTCAGGCGGGCGGAGCTGGAACGCGAAATCTTAAAAAAAGCGACGGCGTATTTCGCGAAGGAGTCGCTGTGAAGTACGCCTGGATCACGCAGCATCGCGACTCGTACCCGGTCTCGGTCATGTGCGACGTGCTGGCCGTCTCGACGTCGGGTTACTACGCTTCGCAGGGCCGCGAGCCGAGCCCGCGGGCTCGGCGGCGAGAGCGGATCGACGCGGCGGTGCGTCAGGTCCACGCCCAGTCGCACGGGGTTTACGGCAGCCACAAGATCGCCCGGGAACTGGTCCAGCGCGACGACCTGGAGAGGGCCTGCCGCAACACGGTGGCCCGCGCGATGCGGGAAATGGGCCTCAAAAGCCGCGTCTCGAAGGCGTTCAGGCCGACGACGACCAAGAGCGATCCGACGAAGCCGCCAGCGCCCAACGTGCTCGACCGCGACTTCACGGCGACCAGGCCCAATGAAAAGTGGGTCACGGACATCACGTACCTGCCGACGCTCGCCGGCTGGGTGTACGTGGCCGTGGTGCTCGACCTGTTCAGCCGCAAAGGTCGTCGGCTGGTCGATCGGCGACTCGCTGGCGACGGCCTTGGTCGCCGCGGCTCTGCGGCGCGCGTCGAGGCCCGGCGGCCGGTCGGAAGCGAACTCTTGCATCACAGCGATCGCGGCTGCCAGTACACGAGCGACGCCTACCAACAGACCTTGAGAGCCCTGGGGATCGAGTGCTCGATGAGTCGAAGGGGCGACTGCTACGACAATGCCGTCGCCGAGCGGTTCTTCTGGTCGCTCAAGCACGAGTGGACCAAGCATGAAACGTTCGCCGATCTGGAAGCGGCGCGGCTGAGCGTGTTCAAGTACGTCGAAACATTTTACAATCCCGTGCGTCTCCACCAGACGCTCGGCTACCAAAGTCCCGATCAGTTCGAAGCCGAGTACGCCCCGGTCCTAGCGGCGTAAGTCAATCTCCCGCCGCTGTCCGAAAGTCGTGGGCTATCGCAGATCCCGGGGTATGGAATGGGTGGATAAAAGTGAGTCAATCGCAGCGAGCCAGAGGATACGGCAGAGCTAGTAGTTATAATGGCCGGCATCAGGGTCTGGCAGTCAGCGTCGCCTCCCCGGTGGACCTAAATCGAATTGCGGTTCCAAAATGTGCTGCCGTGGAGCAGGACTAGCAGCATGTCGATGTCTTCGCGGCGAGCGTAAACAGCTGCGCAGAAGGTTTACGCAATCGCGATCAGTGGGTATTGCCTCGAATTAGCAGATTCTAGGCGAGAGACCTTTAACTAGCAGTTTGGGTTGAACGAATATCTCCGGGCTCATGAACAAAGCCGTCGCGAAACTTGAAAGAGAACCGGCTTTCTGCGTCGACCTCGACGGGACTCTCGTCTCCACCGATACGCTGTGGGAATCGCTGCTGCTTCTCGTCAAGAACCGGCCGAAGGATATCTGGCGCTTGCCGCTGTGGGTGTTCAACGGGAAGGCGTATTTCAAGGACGCCGTTTCGCAGCGAGTAACCCTGAATCCGGCCGATCTGCCGTACTGTCCTCATGTGCTGAGTCTCCTGCGTGAGGCTGCGGCCGAGGGACGCGAAATTGTCCTGACGACTGCCGCGCACCGCCGGATTGCGGAAGGCGTCGCGGCGCATCTGAAACTGTTCTCGCACGTGATCGCCACGAGCGGCGCGACGAACATCTCCGGACATGAGAAACTCAAAGCGATCCAGGCCCACTTGGGGGACCGGCCGTTCGACGGCGCCGGAGATACGGTGGCGGACCTGCCCATGTTGAAATCGGCGCGACACGCCTGGCTGGTGCGTCCCACGAAATCGCTGGCGCGCGCGCCGCCGCGGAGCTGCCGGGGGCGCGGGTGCTTGCCGAACGGCGGTTTACGCCGATGTCCATCTTGAAGGCGCTGCGCGTGGGACAGTGGGTAAAGAACGTGCTGCTGTTCGCGCCTCTCTTCATGGCGCACAGGATGACGGACTTGGCAGCGTTATGGTCAGTATTTCTGGGCGCCGTCGCGTTCAGCTTATGCGCCTCGAGCATCTATATCGCCAACGATCTCTTCGATTTGGAGGACGATCGGGCTAATCCCGCGAAGCGGCATCGGCCCTTCGCATCCGGGCGCTCACGATTCCGACGGGGATTCTGCTTGCCGCGATCCCGTTGCCGTGTGGTTTTCTTCTCTCTGCCCTGCTTCTCCCGCAACTCTTCACGGCATTTCTCGGAGCTTATGCGTTGCTTGCCTTTAGTTATCTTTTCCTGAAGCGCTTCGAACTGGTCGATGTAATGATCCTCGTAGCGCTCTATGATTTGCGACTCTTGGCGGGCGGCGCCGCCGCCGGTGTTCCCGTTTCGCCCTGGATGCAGGTTTTTTCGATGTTCCTGTTCGTCAGCCTGGCATTGTTGAAACGGTATTCCGAGCTTCGCTTCCTCCGTGAAGCGAATTTCGACCCCCTCAAGGGACGCGGCTATGAAAAAGATGACGAAGACCTGCTCCGTACGGCGGGCATCGCCAGCGGCTATTTGTCAGTGCTGGTGTTCACTCTCTACATCAACGCGCCCGAAATCATGCAGCACTATGGCCGGCCCCAGCTGCTATGGTTTATTGCACCGTGTTTGCTTTATTGGATCACTCATGCGTGGCTCCTGGCGCAACGGGGAAAATGCACTCGGATCCGATCATCTTTGCAGTTACGGACCCGTCTAGTCTGGTCGTCGGCCTGCTTACGGCGTCGATCGTCGTGATGGCGTCTTGAGGATCCCTTGAATGCCGCCGGGTCGCTGCCATGAAAATGCGCCCAGCAAAGTCTTATTGGTCGTGGGGGCGCTGTCCTCGCGCAATCCGCCATGGCCATTAAGCTCCGTTGGCAGTGGGACGTCCCGTTCGATGCGTGATCGGCTCGGTCAGCCGCTTGGCGGGCGCCTGGGGGATACCTGGCAACCGTTATGGCGCTTCAAACGAGAACACGATTCAAAACGCCAAAACTCGGGCCGTTTTGCGCGGGCCGACTCGCGCGCCCACGCGGCGAATGCCGAGACGCGACGCCTTGGGCCGACGACGAAAGTCGGCGGGTAATGACACTTTGGAGACTCTCGTTCGCGCGGCCGCGCGTCGGTAAAACCAGGGCGGCGCGTGGGGTAGTGAGACGGCGCGGCGTGCTCCAAAACGGCCACAACTGGCGTAGACGCGGCGCAAGCCGAATCGCGACAACGCCTTGCGGCGCGGGGCGACGGCGTTCAAAACTCTGCGCGGTGCGGCGGGGGCCTCTGGCGGCGCAGCGTCGAGCGCCCTGCGTCGGGCGAGCAGGTTAGATAATGGTAAGTTGGAATGTCAAAGAACGCCTCGGCCAGGCATTGGGGCAGTTTGCAGCAGAATTGTAGCCCTCTCGCTCCGCGAGAGGGAAATCTTCTCGCGGAGCGAGAAGACTACATTCAAACTGACCCATTACCCCCGGCCGACATGATCGGCCAGGATCGACGCTACCACAGGCGTTGGCCCATTTTCAACAACCAAATTTGTGGATTTCTACGAGGGCCGCTGCGGCCGTTCGGGGCTGCGCGTTTGCGAATTGCTTGGTCGAAAGGGGGTTGGATTACGTCGCCGGCTGTGTGCGTTCGATCATGGAGATTCATTTTGACTGGGATTTGACTCCCGTCTCCTTGCGCCTCCCCCTGAAGGTAGACGTTCGGTCCGTCACAGCGTCATTTGCCGGCTGACATCCACCACTCAAAATTCTCGCTCGATTTGTGCGGCCGAAAGCTGGCGAACGTCTCGACTCTTTCAATTGCCTCTGCAAGAGTCGATTTGTCGATCGAGTGAGACTTGGACCAGACCTTGAGAAGTTCAGGAGTCGTGACGACCGGAATTCCATGCTCTGAGCAGATGCGTATCGCCTTACGATCGTCAGTAACGACCGTCCACCCTCTCAATTTGGCGATCGCTAAACAACTAGCCTCCCCGTCGTCCAGGTGTTGCGCGAATTCCACGAACGCATCAGTTTCTTCCCCTGACTCGAAGCGGCACGCCCTTAACCAGGCTTCGCTTGTGGCGGAAGCCAAGTCAATTGGTCGGGAAATCAACTTAGAGGAGTCAGCCGGATCGGGACCGCGAATTGCCAACGCTTCCGAAGACACATGCTCCGAGACGAAATACTCGCCGCCGCAGGCCTCCAGGATCTCAGCTTCCCTTCCGGATGCGAATAAATTGATCAAGCTGCAGGCGTCGATAATCCGTCCGTCCATGGCGTACGACACTCACTTTATGTCGAGCAATGACGCCTGAGAAACCAGTCGTAACTGTTGCAGCTCGCCGAGGTCGTCGACGTACGTGCTGGTCAAGTGCTGAGCGGCAATTTCTCGGGCGGTGACGCGATCACAACGAAGCATCGCCGCGAGTTCGCCTTCACTGAGTAATTCTTCATCATAAGCTTGAATTGCCAGTGATACATAACGATCAGGAAACCGTCCCGGCGTTTCAGGCTGAGGCGATAATTTCAAGAGCTTCTCAGCACGACGAACTTTGAATCCTGATTCCTTAATGTGGTCGCGGACCCCCTTGGGAATAAGCCTGAGTTGCTCAAGGCGAAGCGACATTGCTTCGACAGACACAAAGTACAGATGGCTTAAGCGACACAAGTCGGCAATCTGAAAGTCGTTGCTTTCCGTCAGCACCTGATTAAATCGCCGCCGAACGGAAGTGGCGGGCATCAGAAACGCCATGGCAAATGCTTCCGCAAATCGCTCATTGCCAGGCTTGCGGCCTTCGTAGCTCAAGTAATCTATTCCTGGCTTGAATCGATCGGTTAACAGGTGTCCGTATTCATGCAACATAGTCGCTCGCCGTCGTTGGACCGGGTGCTTCCTGTTCACCGCTACAATTCCACCGAAGTCGCTGGAATAGGCGAACATTCCGGCAATCTGCGAAGGCAATTCCTCGTACAGAATTCGCAGCCCGACCTCGACTTCTAGCAGACTTCGGAGGTGAATTACCGGTTGATCGCCAAGCCCCAGGCGTTGACGCTCTTGAATTGCCGTGTCTTCCGCGAGGTCCGTGGGATCAACATTGCTGGTCAATTTAACTTCAGGCGGATAGTTCGTCGGCAAAGGAATCTTTAGCAGCTGTTCTAGCCTGTGATAATCTTCCGCGAATTGCTGCAAACGGGCGATTGCTTCTGCTAGTTCTTTATTGTCCGCATCCATCTGCTGAGCAGCAGCACGGAGGTGCGGTTGCAAACTTGCGAGCGATTCGCCAGTACGAACGAGCTCGCTGACCTTGCGACCGTAGAGCGACGCAAGCTTGACAATCTCTTCGCTTTGCGGCGACCAAGTGCCCTTCTCGATGGCGATAAGAGTTGGTCGACTGTATCCCAGGTGATCTGCAGCCTCTTGCTGCGTGACGCCTCTGGCCTTACGTGCTTCCGTGAGCCGAAGACCGAGCGATTTCGGATCGAGTTGCTCAAGTCGTAGCATCGCAGCCTCCTTCGCTATGCGGCGTGTTGGGCGGGTTCGATCAAATCCGTCCAGTCGCATCCCTGAGATCGTGCTTTCTGAATGAAGGACAACCACTCCCGACGGTACTTGGAATACAGCGGCAATTAGGTTGCTTCTGATGGGTCCTTCCCTAGTACTCTTGTTTGCCGAAGGCGCCTTGAAATCGTCGGCGGCAGTCGCCCCATGGCTCCGATCATTTTCGGACCGGGAAAGTCCTTCCAAATGGCCCGCAGCTCCTTGAGGAAACACTTTCGGACGCGTTCCAGCAGGTCTTGCTGATCACAGCCGGTCTGGAGGCCAAGCACGGCACGTTTCCAGTGCCGCGATTTTGAGGAATCTAGGTATTCGTTCTCGGCCATCGCCGTTATTCGTGCAGGTCAAAAACACTCGTCCGCCCACAAGACAAGTATCGGCCCTGTTCTTTACATTGTCAAGCCATAAGATAGTTGTGGAGAGAAAAAGTAAATACCGCATGAACCGCCTACAGCTCCGAATCCGCAGGCTGGCATGCTGCGACGGCGCTGGAGCCGCAATTGACTTCGCCTTACCTACGGCAGACTTGAGCGAACTGCCGCTTCGCCCCCGCGCAGACCATCGGCGGCGGCGGTGATATGGATATCGCCCGCCCGCCCTTCGCGGGTGCGCACGATCAGCATGGCCTTGCCGTAGAAGAGCTTCACGTCGCTCGCCTGGAAGGGCTCGAGCGACAGCGGGTTGCCGTTGCCGACGCCGGCGATCTCGCCCGGGCCGGTGAGATGAAAGCGGACCGTGTCGTCGGCCAGCGGGCAGGGCACGCCGCCCTTGTCGAACGCTTCGACCAGGACGTAGCTCAAGTCGTCGCCCGAGGCGGCGACTTCCGTGCGGTCGGGGGTGAGCTGAATCGCCGCGGGGGCGCCGGCTGTGCGCATCACGGCGCTGCCGATCTCGCGGCCATCGCGGTAGGCGACGGCCTTGAGCTCGCCGGGTTCGTAGGCGACGGCGTTCCAGCGCAGGCGGTAGTCGTACGTGGCGTCGTAGTACGAAGACTCGCGCGGGTCGGCCGACGCGGCCGTCGACGGACTGGCTGAGTGCGAGCCCGCGGCTGGCGTGGCGGCCACGGAAGCGGCGCTGTCGGGCCGCTCGCCCTTGGTGCGTCGGCCCAGCGAGCGGCCGTTGAGGAACAGCTCGGCGGAATCGCCGTTGGTGTACACGAACACCGGCACGGGTTGCCCGACGCGGTCGGGCCAGTTCCAGTGGGGAAGAATATGGACAGTGGTCACGTCGGGGCGCCAGTAGCTGCGGTACAACCAGTAGCGGTCCTTGGGAATGCCTACCAAATCGACGATGCCGAAATACGAGCTCTTGGCTTGCTTGGAAAACGGCGTCGGCTCGCCCAAGTAGTCAAATCCGGTCCAGACGAATTCGCCGGCGACAAATCGGTCCTTGGCCATCAGCCGAAATTCCCTGTCGGCGATGTCGGACCAGGGGGCGGCGTTGAGGTCGTAGGAATTGACTTGCAGGGCCTGGGAAAAGTCCGTCTTGTTCGTCGGCAACGGCAACTCGTAGAATCCCCGAGTGCTCAGGGCGGAGGCCGACTCGCTGTACACGACCGGGCGCGTGGGATAGCGCTCGCGGTAGGGGGCGTAGCGGCGCGTGTAGTTCCAACCGGTGAGGTCGACGCCCTCGAACATCGACTTTCGCACTTGCTCGGGGTGGCAGCAGCCGATGCCGACGGGGCGCGACGAGTCGTACTGTCGCACGACGTCTGCCATCATGGCGACGCGCACCGGCGTCACGCCTTCGAGATCGTCGGGGATTTCGTTGCCGATCGACCACAGAACGACCGACGGATGGTTGCGGTCGCGCATCACCAGGCTCTGCAAATGGCGCTCGGCGTGCTCTTGGTGCGATGGCTTGCCGTCGACCCGATCGGCCGTGGCGTTCCATTTGTCGAAGCACTCGTCCCACACGACGATGCCCATCCGATCGCACAACTCGAGCACCTCGGGCGCCGGGGCGTTGTGGCTGGTGCGGAGGGCGTTAACGCCCATCTCCTTCATGATCTCGAGCTGCCGCTCCATGGCCCGCACGTTGAACGCGGCGCCCAGCGGCCCCTGATCGTGGTGCAGGTTGACGCCGTACAGTTGCACCCGCCGGCCGTTGAGGTGAAAGCCATCGTCGGCCGTGAATTCGGCCGTGCGAATGCCGAATGGCGTGGTCGTCTCGTCGGCAATCTTCCCGCCGACGCTCACCTGGGTTCGCAGCGTGTAGAGCTGCGGAGCGTCGACGACCCACCGTCGCGGCTTGGGAAGGACAATCGTCTGGCTGAAATGTCCTTCTCCACTGGGGAGCGGTCCCGCCGTCGTCGCTCGCGCAACCTCTTGGCCGTCGGGATCCAACAGGACGAAGGCGACTTCGCCTGAAGGGGCGTCCGCCTGGTGATTCTCGACCGCGAGTTCGACCTTCACCGTCGCCCGAGCGTCGCTCACGTCAGGCGTCGTGACTCCAACCCCCCAGTGGGCGACGTGCACGGGCCCGCGCACCTCAAGCATGACTTTGCGATAAATCCCGGCGCCGGGATACCACCGCGAGCCGTGGCGCCTCGTGTCGACGCGCACGGCCACCACGTTCTTGCCGCGCCGATTGACGAACGGCGTCGCGTCCACGCGGAACGACGTGTAACCATAGTCCCACGTGCCGGCGAGTTTCCCGTTGACGTACACCTGCGGAAACGCCATCACGCCGTCGAAGTCGAGATAGACTCGGGCGTCGCCCGAGCAATTGAGGTCGAAGCTTTTGCGGTACCAGCCCACGCCCTGCCAGGGCAGCTTACCGGCGTAGCCGTCGACCTTGGGATCGAACGGACCCGCGATGGCCCAATCGTGCGGGAGCCGAACCGTGCTCCAACTCGAATCGTCGAAGTCGGGGGCTTCGGCGCCGGCAGGGTCTCCCTTGGCGAATCGCCAATCGCTGCAGAAGCGGGTCGATTGGCTCGGGCCGGCCGCCGCGGCGCTCCAAGCGGTGGACGCGCCGGCCACCGCCAGCGGCAACGCTACGAGGGTCGTCCAACTGAATCGTTTGGGGCGTTGGAAACCGTGAGAATTCATCACGTTTTTAATCATGTGCATCCTTGGCCGAAGAGTCTAAGCAAGTGCACGGTACGAGTTAGCGAGCCGCAACTCTCCGTGGGCCAGGCAACCGAAGCATCAACGCCATGCCCCATAAGCCCAACAGCATTGCCGGCGGCTCGGGAATGGATGATAAACCGGGACTGCCCTCGCTTACCAGGCGTTGCCACGCGAGCAGGTCGGCGCCTTCGACGGCGCCATTCTCGTCCGCGTCTGCATCCAACCGCGCACCGACTGGCCGAACAAGCTGCTCCAGACGGCAAGGTCCTGTTCATCGACGACGCGATCGTAATCGTAGTCGCCGGGCACAAGCGTGATCTCGAAGGCTTCGAGCGCCTCGAGGGCGTTGTGCGCGTTGTCCGACGAATTAGCCAGGTTGGAATCAAACAGGGCCGTCGCTCCATTGTTGTACACGCCATAGACGCCCGTGCCGTTGTCTTTGATGCGGACGGCCTCGGGATACCAATACAGCACGCCTAAGCCGGCGTCATGCGGCAGCCCGAGGACCAGGTCGCGGACGGCCTCGAGCTCCGCCTTTTGCCCGTCGGGGGTTTTGGGCCACATCGACGAGCCGACGCTGGAGTTGGTCCAGGGGTAGTTGGTCTCCAGCACCATGATCTTTTTCATCGGCTTCGTGGGGTCGGCCAGGAAGGCGTTGTAGTTGGTGTTGGCCAAGGTCGTCAGGTTGGATTGCATCGTCGAGATGAGATTGGTCGACGAGGGATAGAAATCTACGCCCTGGATGTCGAAGTCGGTCACGCCCCCGCCAGTCAGGCCACCCACCGGGACCGTCGTCGACCTCTGTAACATCCCGTAGTGGTATTGCGGCTGACCGTCCTTATCTCCTCGGTCGATGCTGAGGGCGATCGGAATATGCTCGCCCGGCTCTTCGACCGAACGCACCCCGGCGATGCCCGCGTTCAATAATCCTCCGTAGGCAGCCCAGCTGGCGTTTTTCTGGGCCGTCGTGCCGTTGAAATTCAATCGTCCCGTCGGCCACAGCATTCCGGCCGTCGTTTCATTGCCGAGTTGAACGATGTCGGGCATCACGCCGGCGTCCTTCAAGGACAGCAGCGTATCGCGGGTGTATGTTTCGACGGTCGACTGCAATTGCGACAACGTCTGCGTCGGAGTCTCCCAAGCGGCGGGGAGGGTCTGTTGTCCGGGATCGGCCCAGGTGTCGGAGTAGTGGAAATCGAGCATCCACTGGGCATGGGGGCAGTTGATCTGGATTTGCTTGGCCAAGTTGATGACGGCGTCCAAATTCTGAATGGCGCCATAATTCGGATTCGGTCCGTTGGCGACGTACGTGGTCGCCGGGTTCACGAAGATCCGCACCCGGAACAGATTGGCCCCGCGCTTGTACATGATCGTGTCCATCGGCGCTTCGACGCCGTCGTCGAAGAACCGCGCGTTGGGCTGCAGCGTGGTGGGGTTCTGCTCTTGCATGAAAGTTTCCAGCGAAATGTCCGCGCCCATGTAAAACGGCGCCGCGCTAGCTCGCGGAGCGCAAGCCGTGCACCAGATCGCCGGCAGCATGAGAACGGCGATGCGGCGCACCCCGACGGACATGTGCTGCTCCGGAACTTCGACGGGCGTCAGACGCCGCCGCACGAGACGATGGTGCATTTCACAGCTTGGGAGGCTCCGCCGCCGCGCTTAATTCTCCGCCGATGCGTCGCCAGCGGGCGCCTCCAGGGAAATGGCATACTTGTCGGCCAGATAGTCAGTGACGCGCGCGAGCTTGTCGTCGCCCAGCGCCTCGTTGAAGATCAGCAATTCAGCCAAATCGCCGTGAAAGAACAGGTCCTTCCACGCGTGCCGGCCGATGATCTTGCGCGAGGTGATGCTCTGGGGCGCGAAGGCGCGCACCTCGCTCGCCACGCGGCCGTTGACCGCCAACGTGGATTTTCCGTGCGCAAAGTCGTAACGATAGACGATGATTACTGGACGATTGGGGCCCACGGGTTCGCCGTCGGTGCGACCTGACTCAATCACGGCCGTGCCGACAAAGCCGGCAAAGACCTGCGCCGAGAGGGCCGTGGGTCGAAAGTCCGATTCCAACAGCGGCTCGCCGATCTGCAAGACGCCCGGGGCCATCATGTTGCTGGCTTCGCGCCCTGGGGGACCGTCGTAGTTCAGAATCTGGCCGCCCCACCGGCGACCTTTGTCCAGCGCGCTTTCGGAGAATTGGCAAACGATCGCCACGGTTTGATTGTCCGTGGTCTCCAGCGGCGTGGTGACGAGAAAGTCCGATGTGCCGTTGAAGCGCACGGCGGATTTGCCGTGAATGGCCTGGGGCGCCAACACGGGACGCGCCCGCTCTTCGAATTGAGTCGCGTCTTCGCCGGTTCTGTTGTCCTGGTACAGAACATCCTGCCAAGACAACACGCGCCGCTGATCGTCGGTATGCACGCCCAGGTCTGCCTTGAGCCACAGTGCGAGATTTTCGCCGTCGAACGAGCCGCGCTCCGAGGAGGCGGCCCCGCGCAAAGCGCGTAGCGGCGAAAATTCGGTGTCGCCCGTCCGGCTGGCGGCGGCCTCGCCCACCGCATTGAACGCCAGCGAATTGGTGGCTTCCACGTGCACCGCCTCGCCGCGCTGCAGTTGGGCTCCGCCGTTCGGGCTGCACAGAACCTCGCCCTCGAACACCGATAGATCGCTCTGGCCGTGCTCGTCGACCGACACGCCGAACGACGTGCCCAGGTCCACAAAGTCGACGCCCGGCGACAGCACGGCAAACGAAAATGCCCGCCGCGGCACATGGGCGGTGATCTTGCCGCGCTTGAGCACGCAAACCATCTTGTCGCGAATTGTAAAGTCGCACGGGCCTTCGAGCACAACCTCGGCGCCGCAGTTAAACGTCACCTTGATCAGGCCTGACTCCAGCGCGACGCGGTCGCCGTTGTTCAACAGCTCGCCGCAGCGCAGGGGTCGAGCTCCCGCGTCCCACACGGCGTCGGCAATCCTGGTTACGGTGGCCGCCGCGTCGGAGGACGCGGCGACAGGCGCCGCTGGTTGCACGGTGTCCGTAGCCGGGGGCGGCGATTGTCCCTGAATCGCCATCATGACTGTCGCCGCCGCCGCCACCGCGACGGCGCTCGCGGCGAGCCAGGCCCACTTCGCCGACGAGTTGCGTCCGCCGGCAGCCGTCATCGACGGCCCGCGCGGCGCCACAGTCTTCGCCGCGCCGGAAACCCGCTCCACCAAGGCCCGCGGCAGGGTCTGGGAGCCGCCAACATATTCACTCATGATCTTGTGGAGCGATTGCTCGGTGAGCAGTTCGGCAATTTGCCGGTGAACCAGGCTCCACTCCGACGCCCGCTCGGCGGCCCGATCGTCGGACAAGATGAGCCGCTCCAAGCTCGCCACCTCCTCGGCGGCGGCCAGGCCCTCCAGATACCGGTCCAGCAGTTTGTCCAGTTCGTCGAACTCAGACATGTCAAATCCCTTGCCCTGCTAGCCTGTGGCGAATGCAGCTCATCAGCTCGACGCGTACGCGATGCAGCATCACCGACACGCCCGACGGCGACATCTGGCAGCGCTGGGCAATGTCAACGACTTTGGCATTTTCGCAATACCGTAGTTCAAGCACCTGTCGCAGACGACCCTCGACGCGCTGGAGGCAAACGCTCAATGCTTCGCGTCGTTCCTCGGACTCCGGCTCCAAACGTTCGAGCGCTCCTTCGAGCGCGACAGCGCGGCGTCGCCCATCACCAACCGATCCCTGGCGCGGGTGCGATAGTATTTCTGGATTCGATGGCGGGCGATTCCCATGGCCCACGACACGAATGAGCGCTGACGATCAAAACTGGCGAAGCTCTCGGCGCACGCTTGCGCCACCTCCTGCACCAAGTCTTCGACGTGGTGGGCGTCGCCGACGTTGGCGTGGATATACGCGGCAATGACCGACTGGGCGCGGACCCAGAGCCCGGCCAATTCGCGCATCGCCGCCACTTGCGGAGCTCCGCCCGCGTTGGCATCCTCGTCAAGCATGGCGCGATCCCGCCCGAGTAGGTTCAGCCGCGACCGGCCGCGCTCGGAGTTCGCACGCCCCCGAGGGCGCCGCGAGCTACCTAGCCGCTTCACCATAAATAGTTCCCGGTTTGCCTCAAGTCGTTACAGGGAATATTGAAAGATTTTGTCGGCCCGGGAGGCGGGCGCCGGGGCCATCGGTTGGCCCGGCCGCCTGGTTGGCGATTTTTTTGGTTAAGAAACGCGTTTCAACGGGGAAACTACTTTAGACGGGTCGTACCAAGAGGATTAATTGGCTGCCGCGGCGTGGCCTGCGGAGGCCTCGGCAAGCGAGGCGACGCCGTCCGCGCGGCGCGCGACTTTTCCTCGGGCGGGCCAGTACTGGCCGGGAGTTCTTGTTTTCCTTGGGGTCGGTCCCAGCGCTCTCGTTAGCTCCAGCGGACCACATTTTGTGACGGCGACGCTGCGAGCGCCGTCGACCAACCATCTCACAGCGTCTGTAGCAACACTGATTGGAGGGGACTCATGAAACGATAATGGGCGGTTTGGGCATTGACGGTTGCGGCGGCATGGGCCGCGGCGAATTCGGCCTCGGCGGCTTCGCTCTATCGGGAAGAGTTTACGGGGGCGGCCAGCGGCAGCGCCGTGCTCGCCGACGTCGGCTGGAACAACTCCAACGTCGGCTTCACGCATGACGGCAGCGGCCCAAACGATGCCAACATCTTTAACAGCAGCACCTTCATGTATTGGTATAGCGGCCTGGCTCAGGCCACTGCCAGCTTCGACACCGAGATGGTTTATACGACTGAGTTCGCGCCGATCAGCCTGTCCACGGGCGGTCTGTCTGTCTCGTTTGCCACTCGCATGGAACACCAATTCGACGACACCTATGTCGACATGAGCGGCGTGGGTTCAGGGGCCGATGTTCAGGTTGCCATTCAGGCGGGCGGCACGTGGTACGTGTCGGACGACGTGTTCAACACGGGCAACGTCATCTCGACAACGTACACTCCCCATGTGCTATCGTTGGCCGGCGCCACTTGGTCTGAGCTTGGCGACGTCGACGCCGCCCCGGGCGTGACGTTTGGCAGCGCGGGCGTGCCCTCGGGCAGCATCACCGGCGTGGGCCTGGTGGGAACCTTTGTACAACGGCAGTCCGTCAATTTTGACTTCGTGGAAATTTCCGGCGTGCCCGAGCCAAGTTCGCTCGGCTTATTTGCCTTGAGCGGGTTGGGATTAATGGCCCGCCGCCGAAAGGGTGCACCCACCCGATAAACTTCCCCCTCCGTTCGCCGGCCGCGTACCACGACTCGGTCCGCGGCCGGCGCAGTTACAAACACATCACGCCGGACTACAGCATCCGCGGTTAGCGGCGCGTTGCTGCGCGCCGACTTCCACCAGTCAGCCGACGATTGGAGGCGCCACTTCATGGGACCTAAAGCATTGGGGCTGACTCTCGGCGCGGCAATGGCCGCGATGCTGTCTGTCGCTCGTCCGGCCAGCGCTCAGTTGTATTCCGAAAACTTCGTCGGCGCCGACTTCGCCGCCGTCGGCTGGAGCAACACGTCGACTGCACAGCCTACGCAGCCGAACGCGACATCGGGCTTGTTCGATGCTTCGGGCAACGCCCTGCCCAACGAGGCGATCACGCCCGATGGCCTCGATACGGGCGCCGTGTTCCACTACCTCAACGCCAACGGCGTAGAGGCGATTACCACTACCGAGTTCACCCCCATCAACCCGACAGCGGGGACGGGCGTGGACATTTTGTGGTGGCAAACCGAGCAGGGGATTTCCGCCGGATCGGTTGTCGACGTCCATCCCGCGGTGATGGTGGGCGGTCAGTGGTACGCCTCCCAGCGGGCCTTTTCCACGACGGACGCCCAGTTTCCGTGGAACCGACAACTCCTGGCCTACAGCCCAGCCAAGGCCAATTGGCTCTCGCTGACGCTGGGCACAGGCTCGGCAACCTTCGGCGCGCGCCCGGCGCCGATCTGTCCGGCAACATCACGGGTCTCGGCCTGGTCACCGTAATGAACGGCGTCATTCAATCGTACGACAATGCCGGGGTGCTGCTTGCGAATCAAGTTGGCCGGGAGACTGTTTGGTACGACTACATCGAAATCGCCGCGCACGTCACGCCGGGAGACGTCAATGGCGTGGGCGGCGTAACGATCGAGGATTTCAACATCATCATGGCCAACTACCGCACGAACGTGACCATGCGGTCGCAGGGCGATCTCAATCAAGACCGCGTCGTCGACGTGCTCGATTTTCGCGAATGGAAGGCGAATTTTCCCGGCGCGTTTGACGCATCTGGGTTCTCAATTCCCGAACCCGGCGGCGGATCGATTGCGTTGGCGGCATGGGCGTTTGGATGGTCGGCGCGGCGACGAGTCAGGCCGCGCCGTGGGTAGTCTGACCTGCCGCGCGGATCACCAGCAAAAAAAGTTGACGTGCCCGTAGGGAGTGACACAGTCAAATGAATACGAATCGAATTTGGACCGCCCTTCTCGGGCTGGTTATTTTGACGCAGGCAGCCGACGGCCAGGTCATCTACTCGGAAACCTTTCCCTATCCTGCGGGTCAAACGGGCAACCAGCCCATTACCTCCGCCGGTTGGACGCAAGATATCGCCAACGGCGACTCCCAAGCCAATCGAGTCTACGCCGCGGACGATGGCATCGACGGCATTGTGTACGCGTTTTCCAACGCCCAGAGCACCGAAGCATTTTACACCTCGACGACTCTCGACACCGGCGCCACCGGCCAGGCGTTTCCGACGATCGATCCAACCGCCTACCCCTTCGGGGTGACGCTCTTCATCAGCATTGCGCCGGACTTCAGCCCGGAGGAAGTGCGGTCGCGATTATGCGTCCAGATCAATGGCGGCAGCTGGTACTCGTCCAAGACGATTTTCAACGTCCCGACGGCCACAGCCGCGTTTTCCAATTACAACCTGCCCTTCAATTCGGCTAAGGCGAATTGGAACAATCTGACGGTGAGCGGCACGGGCGCGCAAATGACCGCGGCCGTCATTGGCTCCACGGCTGCGGCCGATCTCATCGGCAACATTACGGGGGCCGGCATTGTGGTCACCTATGGCCCGTCGGCCGACGTCGTGCCCGCGGCGCCCCCGTCGCCGGCGGCGGCACGCACTTGTTCGATAACTTTCAGATTCAACCATCGTTCAAACCGGGCGACGTCAATCTTGACACCTTCGTGACTTTGGCGGACTTGACGATTATTCGCACAAACTTTCGCAAGGCCGTTACCGTGCGCGATATGGGCGACCTCACGAACGACAATTTCGTCGACTTCAACGACTTTCGTCAGTGGAAGAACAACTTTGCAGGCAGCGTGCCCAACGGACTTGGCGTGCCGGAACCGAGCGGCGTGGCGCTGGCGCTATGGGCGTTGTGGAAAGTCGCGCGGCGCGAGCGAGTCGATGAGTACTGCAACTGAAGGCAAACTGGCGATGAAACAGACACTTTCGTCGATCGGCGTTGCGCTCGCTGCCCTCGCCCTCGCGGCGAATGCGGCGTCGGCCCAGACGCTTTCGACTTACACCTTCCAGCCCACGACCTCGGGTAACTGGAACCTCAACGCCAACTGGCGCGATACTGTCAGCGGCTTGAGCTTTGTGCCTGACGGCAGCATGTTCGATGAACGGGCCTTCATCAACAGCGGCTCGCTCGCCGGAAATGGCGCCACGGCATTCGTCGATTCGACTAATGTTCCGCCGCCGGGCGCCGTATTCGTGCAGCACGGCACTGCCGAAATCCGCAGCGGCGGCACGCTCAATGTGGTGGTTTCGAATAATGCGGCTGTGGGATGGTTCCGTTACCGTGAACGGCGGGACGGTCAGGGCGGCCGTCACGGTGCTGCCCGGCGGCACATTGACCACGGCGGGATTGCTTTCGTCGGCGCCCAACTCCGGAGCCAATGGAATAAACACGATCACCCTCGGCGGCACGGCCGCGGGGACGGCCACCGTGAACGTGCCGTCCGCCAGGTTCCAGGGCACGACGCGCGTGTTCCCCAACGCGGCGTTCACCTCCACGGGTTCGGTCACCTTCAACACGGGCGTGTACACCGCCGAAATCAATGGCGCGAGCAGCCCGTCGCTCAACATCGGCCAGAACGCCGTCTTAGGCGGCACGCTGCGGGCCAGTTTCACGGGCGCGGCTCCGGCCGTGGGCGCCTCCTGGAGCATCCTCCAAGCCAACTCGGTTCTGAACAACTTTGCGACAATTACCTCAACGCTGACGCTGCCCGCCAATCAGCGGCTGATGACGCGCGTCGTGCCCATCGCGGGCAACCGGCAGCGACTCGACTTGGAACTGGCCGAGGTGCTGGTGCTCAATGTCAATCGCGACTCCGGCGTCATCTCGATCACTCAGCCCGGCACGACGGGCATTCTGCTGGACAACTACTCGATCACCTCGTCGCAGGGCCGGATCGTTACGGGCAATTGGAACAGCGTCACCGACCAGGGAGGCGCTGAGCGGGGGGTGGAACGAGTCAACCGCCAACGCCGGCGGCGTCACCGAGCTGCGGCCGTCCGGGAACGGCACGGCCGCCGGCGGCGCCAACGTCTCACTGGGGTCCATTTACAATTCGCTCGGCGGGACCTTTGCCGCGCCAGTCAACGACATTTCCTTTCAGTACTCCGACTCCGCGGGCCGGGTCGTCGACGGCATCGTCAACTACACCGGCACGACGCTGAACAACATCCTGCTGCAGGTCGACCCGACCTCAGGCAAAGCCAAGCTGCGCAACACTTCGAACACGACCGTCAATATCGACGGTTACGTCATTAGTTCGACGGCCTCGTTGACGCCCGGCACATGGAACAGCCTCGACGACCAGAACGCCGCGGGCGGCGATTGGTTGGAGATTCTCGACCCCAGTACCGGGCTGCTCGGCGAGGTAAAGTCCACGCCAGGCTCGTCGACGACCTTAGCTCCGGCGGCATCGTACGATTTGGGCGTCGTGTTCAGCCCCGCGGCGGCGCGCGATCTGTCGTTTGAATTCTTGCAAGCGGGCCAAGAGAACGCCACGCTCGGCGCCGTCGTGTACGAGCCAATCGGCAACGCCGACTTCAACGCCAGCGGCCGAATTGACGGCGCGGACTTCCTCGCCTGGCAGCGCGGCGCCGGGGCGGCCGGCGGAACCGCGCAAGGCGACGCCGACGGAAACGGCGTCGTCAACAACGCCGACCTCACGATTTGGAGACAGCAATTCGGCCAGGCGGCCTCCGCGCAGGCCGCCGCGGCTGGCGTACCGGAACCGTCGTCGCTCGTCCTGGCTGCGTGTGTCCTTGCGGCTTGCTCAGTCGCGCGTAGGCGCGGCGCCTAGGAGCCGGTTTGGGGCATGGAAAGGGCGAATCAATGAGGACCTCGAAGCCGGCGCACCAACATGTCGCCGATCGCGGTTTTACGCTCGTGGAACTGCTTGTCGTCATCGCCATCATTGGCGTCCTGGTGGCGCTCTTGCTGCCGGCGGTGCAGGCGGCGCGCGAAGCTGCCCGCAGGACCGACTGCAACAACCGGCTCCATCAGCTCGGCGTCGCGGCTCACAACTACCACGCCGCCATGAAGCACTTTCCGCCGCATGGCGACAAGCTCACCGGCTTGAGCAGCCAGGCGCACCTGCTGCCTTATATGGAGCAGCAAAGTCTGCTTAACCTCGTCGATCAAAAAGTTCACTGGCGTCGACAGTCGTTCGCGACCAAAAACACGCCGCTTCCGTTTCTCAAATGTCCGAGCCAGGAGCCAATCGAATATACCGACGTCGCGGCGTCAAACCGCTTTGAAGACAGTCCGCTGCGCTGTCATTACATGGGCAACATGGGCGCCAAGCCGACGAAGTGTCCCAATCCGCGGCTCGCGCTGGACTACCCCGAGAGCACCTACACGATCGAGAACTGCACGCAGGATCCTGACACGGACGGCGGCATGGCGACCAACGGCGTCTTGTACGTTGAAAGCAACGTGTCGTTCAAGGACATCATCGACGGCTCCAGCAACACGATCATGTACGGCGAGCTGTCTTGGGACGCGGGGCTAAATATGACGTGGTTGTGCGGAAACGACGTCGACTTTCTTGCCGGTCAGCAGAATGTGCCGCTCGAACGATACATGATCTGGACCTACAACGCCAAAAACGTCGCCCAGCCGATCAATTCCGCTCCGTACATCCCTACTTGGGACGATCGTCCCAGTACCTTCGCACTGCACGACGTGAGTTTTGGCAGTCGGCACCCCGGTGGCTGCCACATGATGATGGCGGATGCTTCAGTCCACTTCCTGCAGGAAAACATCGACTTGGAAGGCGTCTACAAGCCAATGGCCAGCCGCGCCTCCGAAGAAACCTACGTGTCTCCGTACTGACCAGCGAGACGTATTTCTGAAGTTGATCGAATGCTCATCGACCGCGTCCGCCTGCTCGACCATTCCTTTCGCTTCGTCGCCTCGTTCTTGTGCGCACGGCTCTTGGTTGGATCGCTTGCCGTATTGGGCGTATCGGCCGGTTGCAGCGCCAAGCCAACGAACCTCGGACAAGTGGAAGGAATAGTGCGACTGAACGGCAAACCGCTTACCGCCGGAAAGGTTCGCTTTCTCCCCGAGAGCGGCCGCGGCGCCATCGGCACGATTCAGCCGGACGGAACCTTTACCCTCGGCACATTCGCGGACGCTGATGGCGCCCTGGTCGGCCATCATCAAGTCGCCATCATCGCCTACGAGCCAGGGAAAGTGGGCCGGCCCGATCCTGCCGTTCGCGGGTCCACGCTCAAGCCGCTCGTGCCTGAGCGGTACCTGGCGACGGGCACTTCCAACCTGACATTCGACGTCCAGGCCGGCCCCAATCATGCGGAGTTTGATCTCACGAGCCCATAAACATTCCGGCCTATCGCCGCGGACGTCGGGCGCCGCCCATTGGCCGATTACGGAGTGGTCCATGCAATGCCAAGGCAGTGATGTATCTGGTTTGGTGAGAGCGCCCCGGCGGTTCTACGCCCATGCGGCCGCATGCTGCGTCGCGCTGGCGGCGTTTGCCGGCGCCGCTTCGGCCACGGAGCTCGAATACGCCGTCGGCGCCGACCTCTCCTTTCTCCGCAGCGCCGAGCAGGCGGGCGTCGTGTTCAAAGACGGCGGCCAGGCGAAGCCCGGGCTTCAGATCTTTAAGGACCACGGCTACAACTGGATCCGCTTGCGATTGTTCCACACGCCGGATCAATTGCCGAACAACCAAGAGTACACGACCGCGCTCGCCAAACAAGCGAAGGACATGGGGTTCCGTTTTCTGCTCGACATTCACTATTCAGATACGTGGGCCGATCCGCAAAAGCAATTCGTCCCCAAAGCTTGGGCGAAGCTCAGCCACGAAGAGCTGGTGGAGGCCGTCTTCAATCGCACGCAGGAGGACGTCGCCGCGCTTTGCGCCGCGGCGCAGCCCCCGACATGGTGCAGGTGGGCAATGAAATCATCAACGGCATGATGTGGCCCGACGGCCGTTTGCCCGATCGCTGGAAGGAATTCGCCGACCTGGTCAAGGCAGGCATTCGCGGCGTCGAGGCCGGCCACGGCGACGCCCCGCGACCCCTGATCATGATCCACATCGACCGCGGCGGCGATTGGCGGGCGACCAAAAGGTTTTACGACCATTGCCGCGAGTACGGCGTCGAGTTCGACGTCATTGGCCAATCGTACTATCCCTGGTGGCACGGCAGCCTCGACGACCTCCGCGCCAACCTTGCCTTCATGTCCAAGGAATACAAGAAGGACATTATTGTCGTCGAGGCCGCGTATAACTGGCGGCCCGCTGAATACCGACGCAAGCCGGGGCCGTATCCGGAGACGCCCGCAGGACAGCGCGAGTTTTGGGAGCAGGTCGACAAGGCCGTGCGCGAAACGCCCGATGGCCGCGGCAAAGGCGTCTTCTGGTGGGAGCCCGCGGTGTCGCCGGGGCCGATCGCCAGCCGCGGGATGTTCGACGACGACGGCAACGCCTTGCCCGTGATCGCAGTGTTTGACAACGCCACCGCGCATCGCGCCCCGTTGGCCGTCGACGTCGATTCCTCGACGCGGAAGAATTGACCGCGGGAGGCGCGCCTAGGCCATCGCCGGATCGCTAAAGCTCCAGCTTCCCGTTTCCACGCGGCCCGCGTACCGCTTGAAGAACGCCGTCCGCTCGGCGACGCGCACGCGGAGATCGTACCACCCGAAACTGGGCGTCACGTCAAACGCTATGGACTTGCTTTCACCGGGTTGGAGCGTCAACCGCTGCTCGGCGTTCTTATAGGCCAAATCGGCGATCTCGATACCGTGAGAGCGGCTTTGGTCCCGATTGACGATGTGAACTTCGACGTTGTCGCTCGCAGCGCCTTCGCCTGGCGGCTGAATATACCGTAGCTCAATGTCCAAGGATGGGTCGTCCGCACTGCCGCGGAATCCTCTGAAAAACCCGTTGGTCCGTAGGCGGCGAGCTCGTACTTCCCGTCGGGAAAATCGCCCAGCGACCAAGAGTCTTCCAGCCGATCCCCCGGCGTCGCCGCGTAGTTCCGAATCTGCACGTCGGCCGCTCCTGGCCGCGCATAAACCGTCAGCGGAGCTCCCGCCGCCGCCTTGCCGAAGAGCTGATCGCGCGCTTCAAAATGGATCGCGAAGTGACGCCGATCCTCCGTCAGCGAGCCGTCCATCGCCAACTCGTAGGGCAACGCACACGACCGCCGCACCCCAGGCTCCTGACGCGGCAACAGTGGCGTCGCGTCCGCCGCGCTTCGGATCGCGTCAACTTCCGTCTTGCTCAGGAGTTTGTAACTGGTCGGCGGGTTTTTGAATTTCGCCCGGTGAATCGCTTCGATGAACGCGTCTCGCGCAGGAAACTGCGGCATCGAGGTTTCATCGGCGCCAGATCGCTGAAACGCCGACGTCAGATCGCCGCACACCGTGCGACGCCACTGGTTGACATTCGGCTCGCGAACTTCCTTGCCGAGTTTGTGCGTCAAGAACGTTTCGAGAAACTGGAGCGTCGAAGTGTGGTCAAACACCTGCGAGCATACGCACCCGCCGCGCGTCCAGGGCGAGGCGATGATCATCGGCACGCGGTACCCCAGGCCGATCGGACTGTCGCGCGCTTCGGGCGGCCACTTCCGCTTAAGCTCCGCCTCCCGTTCAACGTATTCCAGACCGGCGTCGATGCCCGGGGAAACGAGCCCTGTTTCCGGTCGACTCGGATGCGGCGCCACGAACGGCGGAACATGGTCGAAGTATCCGTCGTTTTCATCATAGGTGAGAATGAAGATCGTCTTCTTCCACACCTCGGGATGCTTCGTCAGGATGTCGAGCATCTCCGCGATGTACCAGGCGCCATACCAGGCCGAGCTCGGGTGGTCGGAGAATCGCTCGGGCGCCACAACCCACGAAACCGTGGGCAGCGAACCGTCGGCCACGTCGCGCCGGAATTGATAGAAGACGTCACCCTTGGGCACTCGCGTGCGGCGCTCGTCGTGGCCATCCTGGTACGTCAACTCGACCGTTTCGTGGTAAAATGGATCGTCGACGTTGGTCGCAAACGCCTTGGCGTGCAAGCTCTTCTCGCGCGGCGACAGGCGCTGGAAGTTTTCCTCGCTCCACCGCGCCTTGAGCTGTTCCACCTTCTCTAGCTGTGCTGCCCTTCGCGCAATGCGATAGGCGTATCGCGCGGCTTCTGCCGAGCTGGCGCCGCTCACGCCCGCGGCCTTGCGCTGCAGCGCCGCCAACCCTTCCGACAGCGCCTTGGCCCGGTCAGCCAGGTACTGCCGATGCGACGCGATGTATCGAACGTTGAACTGGGTGAAGTATTCGATGGCGTTGTCACTAAAATTGCCCAGCCACGCATCGTCTTCTTTCGACAGACCGGCCCCGACCGTCAACTCGTTCTGGTAGATCTTCCAAGAAACGCCGAGGTCCTCAAGTCGCTCGGGAAACGTCGGCCACGACGCCTCGCAGTCATAATCGGTGTCGGAGTTGAGCACGCACGCAAACGAGTCGGCCTTTTGTTCGGCTCGGATCGTGCCCGTCCACATGTGATTCCGATTGGGCATCGTCCCCGTCAGGCTCGAGCAGAAGTGTTGATCGCAAATCGTGAAGGCGTCGGCCAGCTCGTAGTAAAACGGGAGATCCTCGCGGTTGTAGTAGCCGAGCGTCATCGGCACGTCGGCGTATCCTGCGTGGCCCGATCGCTTGGCCTCGAGCCAGCCGTCGTGGCGGCCGCCGTTGCGGGCGTCCACCTGATTGGTCCAGCTATGCGGTAAGCTGCCCGCCCACGTGGCGTTGGTGTCTTTGATGTTGAGCCGAAAGGGAGCGTAACTCTCGCCGGCGGCGTTGGTCTGCACCCATACGGGGTTGCCGTCCGGCAGCGTGATGGCTCGCGGGTCATTGAATCCACGAACCCCGCGCAAGCACCCGAAGGCGTGATCGAACGACCGGTTCTCCTGCATGAGGATGACGACGTGCTCGGCGTCCAGAAAGCTGCTGCCCTGCGCCGGCTCGATGGCCAGCGCACGATGAATGGACTCGATCAGCCCGCCCGATAGTCCCACGGCGCCGGAGAACAGCGCCGCCTTCTTCATGAACTCTCGCCGGTTCTCCATGCGGGCATCCTCAAGCGTCAGACCGCCGCTGCTTGCGGCGTGTGCAGCTTTCAACGGTCCGCATTCTTGCTCGCATCGCCCGCGAGTTCAAGCACCGCCACGCCAAACGGCTCGAGCTTGAGCACTTCCTCAGTCTGCTTGTCGGTCAGCAGATCGCGCTTTCCCGACGGCGTTTTGACGGACTTCGGCTCTTCGGTGTGATTGAGCAAGAACAGCAGCTTGTGCTTCTTGCCCTCGCGGATGGACGCTTCGACGCCCGCGGGTGGATCGACCACCGGCTCGATGCCCGCGTCTTCCAGCACCTTCGCTACGAGCGCGTCGTAAAACTCGTCCTCCTTCACAATCGTGCCCACGTACCAGCCCACGCCTTCGCCGTAGCGATAGCGCGTCACCGCGGCGAAATCCTTGAGATGCGGCTCGTCGTACCGGGCGAGCGTCTCCGCCTTGCCGGGCGTGATCCAGTCCGCCTGCTTGATGGCGGTGAAGTCTCCGCCCAACTCCGGGGCGCGCAGGCGGTACGTCGTCTGCTCCGGACCCTCGATGCCCAGCCCGAGCGATTCGTACTCATCGATCTCGATGCCCAGCGCGGGCGACAGCAGCCCGGGCAGCCGGCGGGCGTAGGCCAGGCTGGTTTCGTCCTTGACCGCCGTGCGCGTGTCGGTGAGCAGCACGCCGCCCTGCTTCACATAGTCGACGTATCGCTTGGCGTCCTCATCGCGCAGCACGTACAAGTGCGGCGCCAACACCAGCTTGTACTTGCTCACGTCGTCGCCCGGCGGCACGACGTCGACATTCACGCCGGCCCGCAACAGCGCGTTGTAATACCGCTTGAGTTGATCCTGGTACGAAGCCCCCGGGTAGCTGTTCTGAATTTGCATCGCCCACAGGCTATCGTAGTCGTACACCAGCGCCGCCTGGGCCGCCACGGTTGTACCCTTGATCGCCGACGCTAGCTTACGGTACTCCCCAGCCACCTGAGCCGCCTCGCGGTAACGGCGGTTCACCTCGCCGTCGTGCCCCAACAGCCCGTGCCAATACTGCTCGCGGCCCACCGTGCAGGTGCGCCAGCGGAACCAAATCTGCCCATCGGCGCCGTGGGCTAGTTGCTGATAACAAATCTTGCGCAACTCGCCCGGGTGCGGGTTGCGGCTGTACACCGACCAACCGAGCGGCCCGGCGGTTTGCTCCATGATGAGGAAGTTTTGCTTCTTGAGTCCTGCGCATCACGTCGGCGGCCAGCGAGCTGCCGTAGGGAATGGCGGGGGCCAATGGCGGATAGTTGTCCCAGCTCACGAAGTCGAGATGGCGGGCAAGCTTGTAGTACTCGGTGCTGCGGTGCAGGCCCATGAAGTTGTGCGTGATGAACTGCCGCTTGTCGACGCGCTGGCGCAACTCAGCCACCTGCTTATCGAGAAAGTCGATGCTCTGGTCGGACGTGAATCGCTGCCAGTCGAGCAACGCGCTGGGATTCGCGATCGCCCACTCGCCGATGCGGTCGTCGGGGATGGGAATTTGCTTCCAGTCGCTGTATTTCTGCGACCAGAAATGCGTGCCCCAAGCGCGGTTCAACTCGTCCAGCGTGTCATATTTTTTCTTGAGCCACGCCTGAAAGCTGGCTTGGCACTTGTCGCAATGGCAATCGTTGTCGCCCAGCTCGTTGTCGATCTGCCAGCCGATCACCGCCGGATTGTCGGCGTAGTGCTCAGCCATTTTCTCGACCATGCGTTGGCCCAGCGCGCGAAATCCTCGTCGGAGAAACAGTTGTGTCGCCGCCCTCCCCACACAATGCGCTTGCCATTGGCTCGCACGGCCAGCGCCTCGGGGTACTTTTGCGCAAGCCACGCCGGCATGATGGCGGTCGGCGTGCCGAGAATCGCATGGATGTCGTACTTCTCGCACAGCTTGAGCACGCGATCGAGCCAGGCAAAGTCGTACTGGCCCTCGCTGGGCTCCATTAACACCCACGAAAACTCGGCGAGCCGCACCACGTTGAACCCCGCCTCGTGCATCAGCTTCAGGTCGGTTCCCCAGCGCTCCTCGGGCCAATGCTCGGGATAGTAGTCGACGCCGATAAGCAGGTCGTCGCCCACGGCGAGCGGCGCCGCCGACGCCCCCGCGCGAGATCAGCACAAGCGCCGCCAGCGCGGCCAGGCTCTGAACGAAGGACAAGAGTTTCGCACGAGGAGCAGGAGGATGGGTCATAGATGTAGCGTTATTCGATTGGAGAACTGGAGAAATGAAGGCTCGCCCGCCACGCTGCGGCTCCGGGACGCCGCTGCTGCGGGGAGTGTTAAGATAAGCACTCGGAGGCCCATGGCGCCGGCTCACAACGGGGCGTCTTCAAACGCGAGCCGCTGTGCCGCGCCAAATTCGAGACGACGGATCTTGCCCGTGGCTGCATCGTACTCCACTGCGCGGCTTTCTTGAACCTGCAGCACCGGGCCAATCTTGGGTTGCATTTCCACCAACCCTTCGAACACATACAGCCGCCCACTGCGCGCGGGCTCTAGATCGAGCGTGAAGTCGGTGCCCAGGTCGACGAAGCGACCCAGCGGCGTCTCGACCGCAAACCCCGCGGCCTGACGCGGCACGGTCGCGGCCAGGCGGCCCGACTCCAGCCACACGGTGTTCTCGCCGACCACCCGCAGCACGCTGGGCCCCTCGACCACGACTTGGGCGCCGCTGACAAGCGTCGCCTGCGCCCGGCCCGAAGCGAGGTGCAACCGCTGCCCCTGGTGAAGCAGCGCGCCCGCCGACGAGGATTTGTCGGGAGCACTCCACGCGGCGCCCGCGGTGAGCCGCGTCATTTGTCCGACGGCTGGCGGAGCCGACGGTCGAAGCCAGCCCCACACGACGCCCGCCGCGATGATGGCCAAGGACGCCGCCACGGCCGCGACGGTGCGCCGATTGTTCCCACGCCGCGCTCGAGCAGCCGCCGGGCGCCGAAGCCCGACCAACGGCAATCCCTCAGCGTCGGCTTCGCACTCCGGCAAACTCATCACATCGGCATGCAGCAACTTCTCGCGAGACTGGACGAACAATTGCGAGTGCAGGAAGCTCTCGCGCACGAACCAGTCGACGTTCGCCGCACTAGCGCGCAGCCAGGCCGACAGCGCGCCGCACTGGTCGGCCGTCAGCTCGTTGTCGGCGTAGGCGTCGAAGAGTTGGTCTCGCGATTCCATGGCGACTTATCTGCTCCGTCTTTCCGTTCTGCCCCGGCGGCCGCTTCAAGCGCCCTCGATTTGGTGCATCTGGCGTTCGATGCAGGCTCGCAGCGACTGGCGGACCCGGCACAACAGCATCCGCACGGCGCCGGCCGACAACCGCATCTCGCGCGCCACTGCCGGCGAGGCGAGCCCGCGAGCGTACCGCAGCTCGATGGCCTGCTGCGCTCTGCCGTCGAGCGTCCCCAGGCACCGCTCCAACGCGATCCGAAACGGATCGGCGTCCGCTGCAAACCGCTGGTAGCCGGCGGCGATTCGGTCCACGATCTCGTCGTCAAACACGTGGCGATCGGTGGCCCGCTCGCGGCGAAAATACAGCACCTCGTACTTGGCCACGCCGATCGCCCATGCCGCGAACGATCGGCTCTGGTCGTACTGGTCAAACTTCCGCACGAGCGTGACGGCCACCCGCTGCAACACCTCCTCGGCCTGCTGCCAGTCGGGCACCAGCGAGCGGACGAACCCCGCCACAGTGGCCTGGCACGCCACCCAGAGTTTGGCAAACTGCTCGGTCTGTTCGGCGTTCATCACGCTATTCCAGTGATCCAGATGGCAGGCGGCGTGCGCTAATCCGCAGCCACCGCACGGGCGCCATATTCTCTACGGGCCGCTGGGCAATTGTCACAGAAAACCGCCTGATTTCGCCTGTCCGGCGCGGTTGCGGCGTGCGTTGCGAAGAGGCACGACGGCGTCGTTCGGCCCCGTCCGCGTCCGCTAATTGATTGACGCCGGATATTCGTCGGCCTTGCCTCCCAGGGCGTTGTAAGGAAACGGATCGATCGTCTCGGACAAGAATTGAACGGACGCGTCGCCCAGCACAAACAGCACGCCGCCCGGGTGGGCAGACTTAAAGCCAAGCTCACTGCTCCACGTATCCCAGCAACCGCATTTAGCGGCCTTATCCTGGCTGCAGGAGTCGAAATTGAGTGGAACAACCGTCGAAATCAAGCCATTGCCGCTATGGCTCCACGCCCATCCCTCCGTCGCGTGCTTCGAGCAACTGGGCCGCACTTCGCCCATGAAGATCGTGTTGGACAAGCCGTCGGAAACCTCTTGCATTTTGACATGGTGCGACAACCGCGTGAACGGTCCGCCAAAGGTTCGCCAGCGCGACGTATCGAGGCCGACTTCCGGGTAGGGGGTGACCAGCCCTGGCGCGATGGCGTCGAAATAGTTGTTCCAAAACGTCCACAAAGAGCACGTGCAACTGCCGCCGGAAATGTGCTCGGTGGGCCCTCGGCTGGCGGCGTAGTTCGACATCTTGTAGGTCGCCAATGCGTCCGGCGGCAGGGTTGCTCCCGCCCGTGTCGTGGAAGCTTCGGTGGGTGGAACATCGCTGGGACAGACAAACGTCGAAATTGAGGTGCTGCCGATCGGGCTGCCGTCGGGCAAAAGCTGCTCGTCGGTCGCTCGTTCAAAGTCGTACAACTGGTAAATGGCTTGTTGTTCCATATAGGGCAATAAGAATATGTGAATCGTGCCGCGGTTGGCTTGACAGCATTTGGCGCCCTTGCAATTGGGGTCGCGCTCGCAATCGAGACGAATGTCGCCCCAATAAGCTCCGGCAGGCAGTTTCTTCTTGGCGTCGCTGTAAAGCTGGATGGCCGTGCCGAACTGCTTGAGGTTGTTCGTGCATTGCGACCGCCGCGCCGACTCGCGCACCGCCTGCACCGCGGGCAGCAACATGGCCACCAACACGCCGATGATGGCAATGACGACCAGCAACTCCACGAGCGTAAAACCGCGCCGCCGCTGGGGCGAAGCGCCGACGATTTCCGTGCGAGCCAGCTCAACGGGGAATAGCAACCGGGGGCGAAGGCAGTTGTCGTGGACCATGGCCAGTATCCGTTGTTGGATAGTGGAACCAGTTTCAAAACCGGGGGCTATCGCCCTGCGGCTGATTAATTAGCCGGAACGCGCTAGCGTCCGGTTCATGACGACGGTTTTGAAACTGCTTTCTGCTTACTGTGATGGAAACGACCCGTTTCGGCGTCATTTCGCCTTCAAATTAAACTCGAAGTGGTTCTCGTCGTCCGCGACAGTCGCCGTCAAACCCGAAGTCTCGGCGTCGCCAAAGTTCGGAGGAACATAATGCTTCATCTGATAGACAGGAAACCCCCGGCGCTGGGGAATCGCGGTCGCCTCGTCCTTGGAAATGGCGACGCGATGATCGCCGATCACCGCCCCCTCGTGGTTCGCCGTCGAAAGAGCAAACTTGCCCTCGGCGTCCGTCGTACCCATCGCGGGCGGACCTAGCTTCGGATCCGTGGGCGTAAAAAATACGCCGGCATCTGCCACAGGCTTGCCGTCGATGGTGACGACGCCCTCGACCGGAGCAAGATTCAGTCCGCTCCGGCTACAGCCAACCGCCAGAACCGCGCCCAGCAGCCAGCAACACTTCACGGTTGGCGGGAATCCGTGCAAAGACAGGCAGGTGCAGCGCCTTCCAGAACGCGTGTCCTGCCGCGTGTGCTCGCTGATCACGATGCGGCCCTTTCTTCAGCCAGGGTCGAAATGGATGCGGCGCTCGCCACTTGCACCCGATCAGCCACAGTCCTCTCGCTCCTGCACCTAACACAATGATTCACCGCCAATGACGCCAAGGAGACTCTCAGACTTCCTGGCTTGCTTGGCGCTCTTGGCGTCCTTGTATGTTTAAATCACGAAGGAATGTCGTTGTACTGTAGGTGGCATCGGAAGTCCTGCGAAGCGTAGCGGAGCAGGACTTCCGATGCGGCCGGCGGTAGATCGAGTGCGTCCAGGCGCTTTGTACGCCGTCGCCAAGCGTGATCGCCGCCGGTTTTTTGAACTTGAGCCCGAACAGCCGCCAGAGCCGACCTCGCGTCGAGCTCGCATCCGCAAGACAGGGAGCCGTTCATGAACGCTGCAGTCAACTCGTTTGTGGGAATCGACGTGGCCAAGAACTCGCTGGACGTGTGCGTGTTGCCGGACGGCCGGCGGCTCTCCGCGTCCAACGACCGCCCCGGCGTGCAGCAAGTGCTTGAGGCGCTGCCGCCGGCGGGCCAGTGCCTGGTGGTCGTCGAGGCCACCGGGGGTTATCAGCGGGCCGTCGTCGCCGCGCTGATCGCGGCCGGACACCGGACGGCCGTGGCCAACCCGCGGCAAGTCCGCGACTTCGCCCGCGGGCTCGGCCGGCTGGCCAAGACCGATCGGATCGACGCCGAGGCGATCGCCCGCTTCGGCCAACACGTCCAGCCGCGCCCGGCGCAGAAAGTCCCCGAGAAGCAGGACCGCCTCGAGCAGCTCACGGCGCGCCGCCGCCAGTTGATCGAACTGCGGACCGCCGAAAAGTGCCGTCTGGAGACCGCCTCGACCAAGTTCGTGCTGCGGAGCGTCCGCGGCGTGATCGAGCAGTTGGACAAGTTCATTCGCCACGTGGAGACGGAGTTGTCGGACCTGGTCGCAAGCGACGACCACCTGCAGTGCCGCTCCCGCGTCCTGCAAACGGCCCCCGGCGTCGGCGCCGTGACGGCCGTCACGCTCGTGGCCGAACTGCCCGAGTTGGGCCGGCTCAACCGCCAAGAGATCTCGGCCCTGGTCGGGGTGGCTCCATTCAACCGTGACAGCGGCAAGTTCCGTGGTCGGCGGGCGATCTGGGGAGGCCGGGCGGCGGTGCGCAGCGTGCTCTACATGGCGACGCTGACGGCTCGGCGGTGCAATCCGGTCATCCGGGCCTTCGGCCAGCGACTGGACGCGGCGGGCAAGCCCTTCAAAGTCGTCATGGTGGCCTGCATGCGCAAGCTGTTGGTGATCCTCAACACGATTCTCAAAAATAACTCTGCCTGGAATTCCCATCTTCAACTCACATGCGCTTGACAATCAACACAGCCGCTTGGCGGTTCAATTTGTTAGGCGCTCTCAGATCACTCACGTTTTCCGTCGCCAGGCCCACGCCGCTGTCGCCCCCGCAATGACGATCGCACCACCCGCGGGCTCGGGTACGTTGGAAGCCACGGCCATCGCAGGCGGCGTCCCGAACTGACTCCTCCACGCCGCCAGGTCGGCGGCGTCGACTTTGCCGCTGCCGTCGGCGTCCCCATTGTCGTTGTTGGTTTGGCCGGTGAGATTAAAACCCTTTTGCCAGGCGAGAAAGTCCTTGCCGTCGACGTCGCCGTCGCCGTCGAAGTCCGCATCGGCGCCACCAGGCGCATCACTGATCTCCATGCTGCGGATATAAAAATCCGTCGCCAACAAGGGATCCGTCGGGATGTTGAACATCGTGAACTCTATCCAGTCGACGGGAACTCCAGGGTTGGCGAAGGTTTCGTTTAACGTGAAACTGGGGCCGGGGCCGAGGGGATCCAAGAGCACGTTGTACGTGTCGTCGCCGGTGCGCGTCACCTGGAACACCGCGCCGGCGGCCGAAGTATCGGTGTCGAACACGCCCGTGGGGGTAGATTCGTCGATGGGCGCCATCCCGTCGTCGTCCGCGTCGACGATCGTCCATTCGCCATCGTCGAGGTATTCGAACCTGGAAAGATACATCTTCCGGACGGGCGTCCCGCCCAGCGTGGCAGGTCGTTCCTTATAGCCGAGGTTTCCGTTCATGCCGCCCGTGCCGCCATTGAGGCGGATGAAATATCCTTTGAAGAACTGCCGCTCCGTCGGATTGTCGAAGACGACGCGAATTGACTGACCAATTTGCAGGGGAGAAAAACCGCGGCCCGCGCGAACGACGCCGGCGTCTTCGTTGTCGATATTGTTCATGTGCCACGTCGTCCCCAGAGCGTTGTACGCGCCGCTGGTCGCGATATCCTTCGTGCCCACGTCAAAGTAATTCCCGTAGTTGTAACCGCCAGGAGACGTGTAGGAGCTATCGAAGTTCCAGGCCGTGAAGCCGAATCCGCCGTTGTCGCCAGAGGTCAATTGCGCGCCCCCGCCGGCGCTGCCGGCGTGCGTGACGCCCTGCCAGCCGTCGGCGTACACCGCATCGGTCGCATCATCGTAGGCGCTCAACGCATAGCAGACGGCCGAGTGCCAGACCGAGGCGCCGCACACTGTACAAAGCACCAGGGAGGCCAGTCGGTGAAAATATCGCCGCCAAGAAATCTTCATTTCACAAAGTCCTCATGTGAATCGCCAAAGCAACGACCCCGCATAACTGAGGCGCTGCCCCGCCGATCCTCCGCGCGACGATGCCGCCTCGCGTCGCCTTCCGATCGGCGCCATACTTTCATTTTGTTGCTATGAAAGCAGCCATGAGTCAGCGGACTCCCCGCTGACTCATGGCGTGCAAGGCTCTCGAATTTAACCGTCTCCGCGATCGGCGACTATTCGCGACTCCGCTTCGGTCGCCCTGCGGCCAAGGCGCCGACGCCGGCGACGGCCGCCAAAGCCGCGGACGCCGGCTCCGGAACCACAATCTCCATGCTTTTGATGTACAAGTCCGTCGCCTTGGCCGGATCCACGGACGTATTGAACATCGTGAACTCAATCCAGTCGACCGGAACGCCAGGATTGGCGAAGGTTTCGTTCAACGTGAAACTGGGCCCCGGACCAATCGGATCTAGCAGCACCCGGTACGTGTCGGTCCCGGTCCGCGTCACCGCAAACAACGCTCCGGCGGCCGAGGTATCGGTGTCAAATATGCCCGTGGAGGTCGAGTCGCTGTTGGGCGGCCCCGGATCGTCCGCGTCGACGATCGTAAACTCGCCATTGTTGAAATATTCGAACCTGGAGAGATACATCTTCCGGACCGGCGTTCCGCCCAAGGTGGCCGGTTGGTCATTACTGTTGGCGATGTTTCCGTTCACTCCGCCGGTGCCGCCATTGAGGCGAATGAAATATCCTTTGAAGAACTGCCGCTCCGTGGGATTGTCGAAGACGACTTTCAGCGTCTGGCCAATCTGCAACGGAGCAAAACCGCGGCCGGCGCGATTCACGCCCGAATTAGGATTCAAGCCCATCCGCCACGCCTGGCCGAGAGCGTTGAACGCGCCGTCTGTGACGATATCGTTGACGCCCGCCGCATAATTTCCATAGTTGTAGCCCAAGGGCTTTGCATAATTGCCCGAGGCAATGTAGGCGCTGTCGAAGTTCCACGGCGTAAAGCCGAACCCGCCGTTGTCGCCGGGGGTTAACAGCGCCGGGCGTCGCGTCGCCCGAACCAGCGTGCCGTTCACCATGCCAGCCGTCCGCGTACACGGGATCGGAAGCGGTGTCATATGCCAGCGCGGCGTAGCTTACGGCAGAGTGCCAAGCGCCGCTGCCAGCGACCGTGACCATGCACGCGGTGGCCACGCGCCGAAAGAACTGACCCCAAGATCTTTTCATTAGACGTACTCCTCAAAGTGCAGGACAGTAGACAAGCATGCCAGCGGGTTTTGAATCGCCGCCCGGCGCAATCACGAGTTCGCCGTTCGGAGCACGTTTGCCCCGCAGCGCCGGGCATGGAAGGCCGCCATCAAAGGAGTTTCCCCCCAGAGGGGATTCTGCGGCCATTATGACTGATTGTCACACAATTCTCCATTTTTTTCCAAAAACGCGCGGCCCTGGAAAACTCCCTGGATCTTCGGAGACTTCTCGCTGATCCCGACAGGTAGTGAATGCAAGTCGCTCAGGCAGATGACTTTAAGTTGGCTTTCGGCGTTTCCAATGTCGTCGTAACTGATGTGATGCCGTTGGCGGTGGAGTCACGGCTGCGTGGGGAGAAAAATCCCCACTGCTAGCTCGCCGACCGGCTGTCGGCTTCAGCGAGAAGTCTCGATCTTCGCGCCTGTTTGCCCAAGTTTGGACCGGCGCCAGGGCGACGCGCACGTCGCGCCAGGGCGCCCCTTGAGCCCGGCGATAGAAAATTGCCCGTTTTCCAACGGCGAGTCATAATGGAGTGTTTGCGCTTCGGCAGGCGTTGGGTTCCCCGCTCATCCTGCGCTCGAGATGGCCGCCATGACACGTCCCAACCGCAAAAAGCCCAAGGAAAAACTCGGGCGATCCCAACGGACGAACCATCTCAAGGCGATGGCGCTAAAGAAAGTCGCCCAACAGGCCTGGAATCTCAATCAGCCCTATAAGACCATTGCCCTGTTGACGGAAGCCGTCCGCCGCGAGCCGACGAATCACGAGATCCTCTTCAATCTGGCAGTCGCTCACGGCCGGCAGCGCAACTACGAGAAAGCTGAACAATATCTGGCCCGGGTGATGGAGCTGGCGCCGCGCAAGGCGGCCATCTATCGCCGCGTCGCGCAAACCTATGTCACGATCGAGCGGCGGGAGCGGGCGATCGAGTGTTACCGCCGATCGCTCGAGCTCAACCGCGACACGTCGGCGACGTTGCCGACGCTGCTGGAACTCGCTCAGGTGTACGAGCGATTTCATCAACTCGACGACGCCCGCGCCGTCGTCGACGAGGCGCTCCGAGCGCGACCCTGCCAACGAAGACGGTCAACTCCAGCGCGCGATTCTCGATCGCCGCTGCGGCGCGACCGCCCAGGCCGAAGCCGGTTTACGGGCCCTCGCGACCAACTGTGCGTGCAAGCCGCATGTCGGCGTCCAGGCTTCGTACGAACTCGCTCAGCTCCTTGACGAACACGAGCGGTTCGACGAGGCGTTTGCGGCACTGGTGGCCGCCAAACGGCTCCTGAAGCCCCACGCCGCTCAATACCGCCAACAAACGCAGGTGACGCTGCAAAAGAATCAGCAACTTCTCGAGTCGTTCGATAAAACGACCTACGAGCGGTGGCAGGAGGCGGCCGAAAATGATTCCGCCTACCGCATCGCCGTGCTGACGGGCCATCCCCGCAGCGGCACCACGCTCGTCGAGCAGGTGCTCGATAGCCACGACCAGCTAATCAGCGCCGACGAGTTCGACGTGTACTCCGAGTGGATCCACGCGCCGATCTTCCGCAAATTTCGCCCGGACACGCCCGTGCTGACGGTGCTCGACCATGTACCATCGGCCATCCGCCAGCAAGCCCGCGCCACGTATTGGAAACAAACCGAGGCCATTTTTGACGAACCAATCGGCGAGCGCATGCTGCTGGACAAGAACCCCGCCATGACCATCGCGCTGCCGGCGGTCAACTGGGCGTTTCCGGAAGTGAAGATGCTGATCGCGCTCCGTGACCCCCGCGACGTGGTGCTGAGTTGCTTCATGCAGAAAGTGCCGCTGAACCCGATCAGTTCCAACTGGCTCTCGCTCGCCGACGCGGCCGAGTACTACGCCCGCACTATGCACACCTGGCTGGCCGTGCGCAAATTCACCCCCAGTCCGTGGCTCGAGTTCCGCTACGAAGACGTCGTCGCCGACCTGGATAGCCAGGCCCGCCGCATCCTCGAATTCCTCGGCCTGCCGTGGGACGACAAGGTGCTGAAATTCTACGAACACGCCCGCGAAAAGGCGGTCCGCTCGCCGACATACAAGGACGTGACCCAGCCGGTCTACAACCGAGCCGTCGGCCGCTGGCAGCACTACGCGGAGCATCTCGAGCCGGTGATGGAAACTCTGCGACCGTTTCTGACGGAGTTCGGGTACGAGACGTGACTAGCCGCCATGAGGCCGGCGATTAGCAACCCCAGGCCGAGCGGTTCGGGCACGGCCGCGGCCGCCGGCTCCGCGCTGGCGGCGCGATTGCTCTGGCGCTGCCAGAGCAGAAAATCGCCGCCGTCGCTCGTGCCGTCCCCCGTCGCGTCGCCCGCCGCCGCGGACCCGAAAGCGGTTTGCCACGTCGCCAGGTCGACGCCGTCTGCGTAGCCGTCGTGGTTGAAATCGCTGGGAAGCGTGTACGAAATGGTCAAGAAAGGCGCCTCGCCGCTGCCGTGCTCGGACCCCTTGAAGGACAAGTTCAGCCCATTGGCGTCGCCCATTCCCATCAGGCCCAAGTAAGGCGAAACGCCCAAGAGCGATTGCACGTAGGCGGCGCTCAGGTCCATCGAATACAAGTCGGTATCCGTTATATCCGGACTCGTGCCAATCAAGTTGAGCGGCGACTGCGCATCGTCGGGCGTCGCCTGTCCGTCGCCGGCGTAACCGTGAACGAGCAGGTGCGCCCGTTGCGGCCCGCTCTGCGAAAAGCCGTTGACATCGAACTCCAGCTTCACCGATTGGACGATCGCCCCCTGGGGCACGCCACGCAAGTCGAATTCTACGATCGGCCGCTTGTCCGTCCCCGTGCTTGGCCGGTACTGGGCCTCGATCCCCAGATTGTCGTCGGCGATCACGTAGGTCGCGCCGGACTTGGTCGCCGCGGCGTCAACCGTCGGCCGCAACTGGACCGTGCTGGGTTCCGACGAGGCGTCAACGAACATGCTCAGCCGAGAATTGAAGAAGCCCGTGTTGCCGCTGGGCTGGGCAATGCTGCGGGTGTACCACGAGCCCAACGCCTGATTCTGGGAATACAATGTGCCGTCGCCCGTCGCCCCGAACCGCCCGCTGCCGAACCACAGCCCATAAAACCCCGGCGCCAGTTCCAAGTCGAGCACGCCCGACGCGCTCGGCAACGCCGAATGCGGCTGGCAAGTTGACCAGCGTCGTCCCCAGCACGTCGGCGCCCGAGAGGTCCTTGGGCGTCGGCAATCCGTTAATGTCGTTGATCTTTACGATGGCGCCAAACACTTGCCCGGCGATTCCGCCAATGAAGTTGCCGCCCACGCGATGAACGTGCGTTGGCCGCACGACCTCGAAGTTCACGCCCAAAAACTGACTGCTGTTCACCGGCAGGCCACTCGAGCGCGCCGCCCGTCGGCGTGACTGGCTTGGCGGTTTGCAGGACGCGGTAATCCGGACCCGGAGGTCCGTAGGACGGTTCCTGCACCCAGGTCTTGAACCCGAAGTCGATGTCGTCGGCCTCCATCTCCCAAGGCCGGCCAAACGCCGTGGAATAGGGATCGCCGCCCGCGTAGGCGGGCGGGCCCCAAATCCACGCCATGGTCGGGTCGTCGAAGCTCGCCGTGCGCCGCAAGGCGACCGCCAGGGTCTGCCCCGGAGTCACCTGGATGCCCCCCGCACCGACGCTCACCGAGGTAAATGGCGCGTTGGGGCCGTTGGGCACGACGGGCACCGAGGCATTGGGAATTGTCGTCGAGAACAGCGGTCCTGCGCCGCTCGGCGCGCCGCCGGCGGTGGACCAAATCTCCAGACCCAGGTCGCCGGTCGCCGTCGACTCCCGGTAAATCTGGACGTCGACTTTGGAGAGCAGCCCCGTCTTGCCAGCGGTAAACGTCTGGGCCGGCGTGAAGTCGGTGACCGTAATCAAGCCGCCGTACGACTGCGTGAGAACATGCGACTGGTCGAGCACCACGGCCGCGTGTGCCAGCCGGGCCAGTGCAGCAGCCAGAACGAGTCCAAGTCCCGCCGTGGCGACCCTCTGGCGTCGACGCGGCCGGATCGCAGTGGTGAATAGGGCTTTGTCACCGGCCCAAGTCGCCTTAGAAACCCCTCCGCCATTCATGCCGTGCAGCGTAATCCAGCCTGAAATCGTCGTCAACAAGTACTTGGCCGCCCCGCTAAATTCCGCCGCGAACGCCGCCGGCCCAAGCGGCGCGTGGCATGGCCTCGGCGGTCCGCCGCCGTGGCCATGTGTTTGCGGTGGACGAACCTCGCCGCTCGACATGTCGACGCGGACGACGACATGCCACACGTGAATGCGGCGGAGCCGATTATTTAGCAGGCCACCCCGCCGTGACCGGTAGCTTACGCCTGCTCCGACCATTGCCTTGCCGGTCCATTGAGGAGCAATTGCAAATGGTTGAGTACGTCTCGTCCCAGCACCCCGACTTCACCGTCGATGAGCAGATATCGACCACGGAAAGCGCGATTGACGAAGACCATGTCGACGATGGCGGCGGGCGCAACGCTTCTGCTGCCGTCAAAGCCCATCAATTCGTACGGCGGATCGGTTAGCGGCTGAACCCCAATCCTTTCGACTGCCAAGCGAGGCAGCAGGGTGACGTCGGCTCCCGTATCCATCAGCAGAACTTGATCGGAGATGGATCGTCGACTCTCGGGATGACGTAACGTCACGACAGCGACTGGCGCCGGCGGATCGAAGTTCGCAGCGTCATAACTGGGCATCGGCGGGCATCTCGATGACTTGCTTGACGAAGTCGCCTGCCTGCTCGGGATGCATGAGGCGCGGGCTGCGAATCCTGGCTTGGTTCGGCGCCTCGGCGTCCGAAATGAAGACGAAGACTCTGGCGTTCTCCGGCAAGCTCACGTTGCCGCTAAGCCGGATTTGCCCGTTCTCGACGATGCCTTCAAACATGGAAGCGTCCGTGACGTACGCTCCGGCGCGGGGCAACTGCTAAGAAGCAGTCGCGGCGATCAACCGGCCTCAACGCTACTCTCTTACGATATCGTCAAATCGCCAGCGCAGCAAGCGACACAGGGCGACAGGGTCGAGCGGCATGGCCTCGGCGGTCCGCCGCCGTGGCCATGTGTTTGCGTTGGGCGAACCTCGCCGTTCGACATGTCGACGCGGACGACGACATGCCACACGTGAATGCGGCGAAGCCGAAATCAGAAGCAGGCCACCCGGCCGTTTTGGCGGCTCCGACGCGAAGTCGATCCAAAACGCCAAAACTCGCGTAGTTTTGCGCGGCCCATTCGCGGGCCGACGCGGCGAACGCCGAGCCGCGATGGGTGGGACCGACGACATAACTCGGCGAGTTTTGGCGTTTTCGGGTCCGCCACTAGCTGCGGCGAACCTCGGTAAAACCAGGGCGGTGCGTGACGTTGTGGGGAGTGCGGCGCGCTCCAAAACGGCCGCAACCCGGGTCGATTCCACGCAAGGCGAATCGCGACAACGCGTTGGGGCGCGGGCGGGCGCCGACCAAAACTCGTCGCGGCGCATAAGGGCCCCGTCGTCTGCGCAGCAGGGCCCATTCGGCGCAGCGGCAAGCGATCTGCCCTGGGATGGGCAGACTTGGCATGGGTGAGTTGGAATGTCAAAGAACGACCAGGCCGACAGGATCGGCCAACCGTCGACGCTACCACATGCCTTGGCCCATTTTCAACAACAAAGTTTGGTGAAACTTGAGGGCGGCTTGGCAGCGGTTTGATGGTGCGAGATTGCGAATTGCGTGACGGCGAAGGATGTTGGTATTCGCGGCCGGCGGCGTTCCTTGAAACGTTGGCAAGCCGTGTTGAATGGCATTTGACTCGCCCCATCAAGCCGCAGCTTTTGCCGGAAGTTTGTTTTTCACGTATACTACGGCCATGACCCAGGAAGTCCGCGCCATTTACGAAAACGGCCAATTTCGGCCGCTCGACCCCGTCTCTTTGCCGGAGCACGGGCTGCTATCCCTCGTTATCAGTTCGGCGCCCTCGGCGGACGCAGTCGCGGCGGGCCAGCAGAAGGGCGCCCTCCAGGCGGCGCTCGACCACGCTGAAAAGCTACCCGTCGAAGGCCCCGACGACGGCTTCAGCGGCGCCGATCACGATCTGGTGCTTTACGGTTGGAAGAAATGATCTTCGTCGACACGAGCGCATGGTTCGCGGCCTAGGTTCCGACGGACCCGCAGCACCGCGCCATCTCGGACTTCCTCCGCTCGGACCCTCGGCCCATCGTGACGACGGATTACGTCGTCGATGAGACCATAACGCTCCTGATGGCACGACGCGAGCGACAGCGGGCGATTGATTTCGGCAAGGACTTGCTCATCACGGGCGTCGCGCGGCTTGAGTTGCTGACGCGAGCCGACCTAGTCCCGGCCTATCAAGCGTTCTGTCGATACCGCGACAAGGCGTGGAGCTTCACCGACTGCACGAGCCTGGTGATTATGCAGCGGCTGGGAATCGTGGAAGCGTTGGCGCTGGACCAACACTTTCGGCAGATGCCCGGAATTGCGGTGGTCGACGCGAACGGGTGACGGTCGGGCGAGCGACCGCCGAACGTTGAAGAATTGACTCCCGTCCTGCCGTCCCCTTGGATGTCACTGAATGACCTGGCGTCCGAGACGGTCGGCCCCGGTCATCTTTCCGCTATGGCTCGTAGTCGGTCGCAATTGGTACCACAATTGGAAAGTTTTCTTCGCACCGCGTAGACGCGGCTTATACACCTTGCCCCTGTCCTACTCTTTCTGGCGTGGCAAATGCGCGGTTCCTTGCAGTGTACGCCGCTTTTTCGTTTACAAGATTGCGCAACGAGCAACGAATCTGGTATACCGTGCTGCTATTTGCAGCACCGCTAATCCGTCTCTGGCTTTTTTCGAATTCCCAGGTGCAAGGCGAACACGTCCTTCAAGGCGATGGAACGTCGGAGCACTTGGATGTTGGCTCTGGTGGCGGTTACCGACGACTGAGTGCCGGAGATTTCACGACGACTCCTTCACTCGAGTCTCGCAGTCCTTGTAGATGCAGTTATTAATGATTGGGTCCATGGCTTACTACCGTCAGAAGCCTCATCCTGAACGCTATGCTCCTACACCGCTAGTAAATTCGGGTTCGATTTTGGCACATCATCCGAAGTCACAGTTCGCACGATCGCACGACGCGTAACTGCACTTCGACAGCAACGCGCGCTAAAATTGTTGCGCTAAGTGAGAGTCGAAAGAGCTGCTGGAACTGCTTACGGATCGCGGCGAATCTCTCCACAGAGATACTGCGTTCAGTACTATCTTAAAAGGCGTTGAGGTCTAAATTCGACTGTCTGTTCTGACAACGCATAACGATGCATCTCGGCCATTATGGTTAATCTGCGTACGGACGCTCATCAGGATCTGAACCTGGAACTTCTTCGTCCCTACTGGAGCGGCATCGGCCATTGCTAGCGTGTGATGGCTATCCGGCGACGGCAAATCACCACAGGCCAAACCTAGCGGGTAGCCCAGCTTCTTGAAGCTGGGCCGCCGAAGGCGGATGGAGGCAATGTACAAGGGCGCCTCTTGCGGCTTCGCCGGCTCAGGTTCGGAGAACCTGAGCTACCCGCTCACTGTGTGCATTTGATTGAACCCTGTCAGGGTTCGCGCTGCGGTTTACTCACGTACCCAGGGTGCGCCGAGGACGGCGAACCCTGGGCTGAATGCCGTAACGCCTTCGGCGTAGCAGGCCTCGGAGCGGAAAAGGGGAGACGGAAGTCAAATTAGCGGGTAGCTCAGCTTCTTGAAGCTGGGCCGCCGAAGGCGGATGGAGGCAATTTACGAAGGGCGCCTCTTGCGGCTTCGCCGGCTCAGGTTCGGAGAACCTGAGCTACCCGCTTGCTCCTTGTGTGAAGACCAACGGGTTGTCCAAAACACCGGTCTATCACGATCGTCAACGAAAGCCAGCCGTCGGCTCGGCCTTCGCTTAACTCATAGCTTCAGGGTACGCCGAGGACGGCGAACCCTGGGCTGAATGCCGTAACGCCTTCGGCGTAGCAAGCCTCGGATGGGAGAACCTGGGGTTCTCACTTGCGGCAGGATCGATCTTCCGGCAGAGAAGGTAATTCATCTGCCATCGTGTCCTCAGGCCCAATGGGCCGTCGGTTAATAGCCAGGGGCGCAAGCCCCTGGTCTCCGGCGGGCGTCGGATCGAGAGCCCCATCGGGGCGATGGTCGCCATTTACCGTCGCCCCGTTGGGGCTTGATCCCATCGGTTGGCTCGAAACCAGGGGCTTGCGCCCTGGCTATTGACCATCGCCGCGTTGCGGCTGAAGACGGTTGTGGCTGTACTCGAATAACTTTCAAAGAACGCGGGCTGCCCACTTCGTCGCGGGTGGCCTAGCTTCTTGAAGCTGGGCCGCCGCAGGCGGATGGAGGCGAATTACGAGGGGCGCCTCTTGCGGCTTCGCCGGCGTGGGTTCAGAGAACCCGGGCTACCCACTTGGGCGCCGCCTTCACCCCTCCCTAACCCTCCCCGTCGAGGGGAGGGGACCGGAGATTCTTTAGTTGCCTTTCGTCTGAAACTCCGCCGCAAAGGCCTCGGGGCTCAGCGGCTCGCCGGTGGCGTGCCTGGTCAGCTCGTTCCAACTCAGACTCCGCCCCGGCGCGAACACCCGCTCGCGCATGAACTGCCCGACCGCCGGATTGGCCGTGTAAAACGCGTTGGGCGCATCGTCCGCGTGGAGCACCTCGCGCGCGATCGCCCGGTGCAACTGGCAAGCAAAGAGCTGACCCAACATGTAATTGTGGTAGTACGCCGGCACGACCACGATGTGAATTTTGCTCGCGTAGTCCGGTTCGTTCCGCCCTTCCGGGCGGTGCAGCCCCTGGTACTTCTCCACCAGATCCCACCACGACCTTGTTGAGGTCCTGGTCGGGGTCTTCGTACAGCGCCTTCTCGAACCGCAGCATCACCTGGCACCACCGCGAGAAGATGAGCAACTGGTCCCGCCGCATCCGCGCCCCGGCGGCGTTGTACGCGGGCACGTCGGCCACCGGCACGCCCATCGCCTTCAGCCAATCGCCGCTCTTGGAAAACCGCTCGAACATCATCGCCACGCCCTCGGTCGTCAGGATGTGAGATTCCATCCGCAGCACGTAGGGCATGCTCGCCGGGATGTTCTTGCTCGAGTACACCGAGTGGCCCAGCTCATGGAGCATCGTGCCCATCCACTTCTCGTTGGGCACGATGTTGGCCAGCACCCGCACGTCGCCCGCGCGGTCGATGTCGGTGCAGAAGGCGTGCGGCGACTTGCCGGCCCGCTCGTACAGATCGCTGTGCGCCAGCACGTCGTCGATCGGCAGCCCGATCCCCGCGTAGAACTTCTGGCACAGCTTGGAGATCTCGCTCTTGTCGAGCGTACTCGAAAGTCGCGTCCAGGTTCGTGCCGAACACCGCCGGCGCCTCCTGGAAGAATGGATCCTGATAGTGCCACGGCCGCAGTTCGTCGACGGCAACGCCGTACCGCTCCGCCAGCTTCGCATCGATCTCGGCCTTGGCCGCTTCGAACGGCCCGCGCGTCAGGTCGTCGAGTTGGTCGAATAGCTTGAGCACTTCCTCCTGGCTCTGCTCGTTCAGGTAAAGCTGCATCACGTGGTAATTCTTGAAGCCGAGCGTCCGGGCCACTTCGTTCCGCAGCGCCACCGAGCGCCTTGAGGTGGGCGACCACCGCCGGCCCGACTGCGCTTGCTCGCTTCCCACGTCGCCTCGAGCTCCGCCGAATCCTTCGAGTCGGTGAGCACCTTCTTGACCTCGCTGTCGGTGAGCTCGCGATCGCCCACTTTGGCCCGGAACACGTTAAACGCCTTCTCGATGGCCGCGCGTCCGCGCCGAGATCTTCTTGAGCAGTTCCGGCGGCACCTGCTTCTCCAAGTACTGTAGAGTACATCACCTGGATCTCCCGGGCGACGATCGGATCGGCGAGCTTCGCGTCATGCAGCGACTTCAGCTCGGCGAAGCGCGCGGCGTCCGACAGCGCCGCATCGAGCGTGTTCTGCGCCGCCTCCTTGGCGGCAAAATCCTTGTCGTCGCCCGACACGTTTGCCTTCCACCACGCCTGATTAACGGCAATCTCCAGCGGCCGAATCTTCGCCTCGTGCTCGGCAATGAACGCGGCGGCGCGGGCGTCGGCGGCGCCGGACGCCTGCTGGCCGCGGGTCTGCGTTTGCACGGCAAGGCACACAATCACGCACAGAGCCAGCCAGGAAAACGAGGGCGACATGGCAACTCCTTTCATCGAGGGCGAATCACGGCGACAAACCCGCCGCCCGACGCCAGCGAAACTTTCAGGCCGCTCGTGGCGTCGACGTCGCGTTGCAAGACCGAGCACTCGTTGGGTCGGGATTCGTCCAGCGAGTCCACGTAAACTTTAGCCGCAAATCGCCCAGCGCCCAACGCCTCCAGCGGCACGCTCACCTCGGCGCCGTCCAATTGGTGATCCCGCCCAGATACCACGCATCGCCCTTGCACGGCCAAGCACGACATACTCGCCCGGCTCGCCGGCGAGAAACCGCGTCTCGTCCCACGTCGTGGGAACTTCGGTCAGAAAGTCGAACCCGGTCTGGCCCTCGTAAGCGCTCGGATCGTCGGCCACCATCGGCATTGGGTTCTCATACACGACGTACAGGGCCAAATTGTGGCATCGCGTTCCCATGACCACCGGCGCCCGATCACGCGGTTTGAATTCGGCGCGCGAAGCCGAGCGGAAGCCGCCCAGGTGAAAGTCCACCGGACCAGCCAACGCGCAGGGTGTAGGCGACGTTCACGGTGTGGGCCGGCGTCACGCCGTCGCTCCACTTGTCATATTCGAGGTTCATCACGCCTTCGCGGTTGAACAGATTCGGAAAGGTGCGTTGTTCCCCATTGGGCTTCGATGAGCCGTGGATTTGAATGTGCAGATGGTGACGCGCGGCGCTGGCGAGCATCCGATCGGTGAACTCGAGCATTTCCTGGTCGTCGCGGTCGAGGAAGTCGACCATCAACCCTTGGACGCCCCACGACTCGTACCGTGCGAAGGCCTCTTCCAAATGCTCGCTGAGCGGCTTCCAGTGCACCCACAGCCGGATGCCGACGCCTCGCGCCTTGGCATACTCGATAATCTTGGGAAGTTCGATCTCTGGCCGGGCCGTCAGCACATCGGCGTCGTCCGAAGGCTTGCCGTAGTCCGTCGACGACTGCGGATACCACGCCCGTCCGTCGCCGGAGACGGCATGGTAGGCGATATGATTGGCGGCGCAGAAGTCGATGTAAGTTTTGTGCCGCGCGAGGTAAGCGCCCGGTTTGGTCGAAGGTTGGTAGTCGTCCTCAAAGGCGCCGTACCACCAGTGGAAAGTAGTCTTCCCCGGGTGCAGCCAGCCAAAGTCGCCGAGCGCCGCTGGCGGCGGGTCGTTGAGGCACAACAGCAGATTGCTCTCCAACAATTCGCCCGCGCGGTTGGCCAGCAGCACGACGCGCCAGGGACTCTCGTGCGGCGTGCGCCCGACAACGCAAACATCGGGCCGATTTGGCAAGCGGCGACAACCGCGCCCGGAGTGCTCGTTGATCGTTCGCCGTCCGCTGAAGATACATGCCGGCAAATTCGCGGACGCGCGCTTCGGTGATTGCCGCCGCCGGGCCGTCGGGCCAGGTAATTAGCAGCGGCATCTCAAGCAGCTTCTCCGCGGGAATCTCGCCCACCGGCTTCCGCTCGAACAGCGCCTCATGCGACGAGGTGAAGTTGTCGTACCCCGTGAACAGCGCCGTGGCGCCGTCCGCCGTGCGGAATTGCGTCGCCTCGTCCTTAATCTCAAAATCCCGCAGCCCCTCCTGCTCGGGACAGCCGATAGCGAAAGGCCACGCCGTCGTCGTAAGCCCGCAAGTCGACTTCCCACCGCAGGGCCTTGGGCGTCTCCAGCACGACATGCGCCGTCGAACAATGGTTACGCACCGTAGTGGTCTTGCCCCAGGGCAGCGTAAAAGTTTCGTCCACGCTCGCTCGGTTTGACTCAACTACCCGTGCGGAGTCGCCCAACGCTCCCGCGTCCGTCAGAACCGGACCCAAAGGGGACGGCTCGACCAGCGTCTTGCCGTCGCGCACGACCGTGAACTCGACCGGTGCGTCGGCGCCTTCGCCGGCCAACAGCGAAATCGCGTTGCGCCCATCGGGCGATTGAATCCCAATGCCCGTCGGAGCCGCCCCCGCGGCCTGCGTCCAACACGCCACCGCAAAAAACAGCACGACGCGCCTACTAAATCCCCCCACGCCCAATTCCCAATTCAGCATTTCCATTCGCGCCCTCATTTCCCCAACGTGAACTCCCCGTCCCACCGCCACCGATACGCCCGCCCGTGCGTCACCAGTTCGGAGCGAAGCTTGATCTTGTCCCCCGGCGCCAATCGCTCCTTGCCCAACTTCTCCGCCGGCACGCGCATCATGGCCACCAGCCGCACGTCGTGATCCAGGCCGGACAGCGACAAGACCTGCGTCGCGGCGTCGCTCACGATCGGCTCATGCCCGCCGCCCAGCGTGGCGATAATGGGCGCCCCGTCCCCCACCGCCACCGACCACGCCGCGCGGTCGGCCGCCGGCACCACGCCGTCGCGGTAGCTCGCCTCCTCCACGACATCCACGGCCAACAGCCCCACATACAGCGCCTCCGGCGCCCAGCACAGATACAAGTCGCCCAGCGCCCCGGCGTCGCGGGCGACACGAATCCGCGCTCGCGATCCCACAATTTGAGCGCCGTCATGTCCCCGAATTCACCCTGGGGATCAGCCGGGGCGCGCGGCACGCCCGCTGAGACATCCGCCCGCGCCGCCCGGTCCGGACGCCGGTACGCACTGGCGTCGAACCCTTCAAACACCGCCGTCAGCTCCTCGTACGGCTGATCGTTAATGTCCACGAGCCCGAAATTGTAGTCCTCGCCGTCGTAGCGCCCGTGCGGCGGCTCGTCATAGTATTGAAACCAGTCGGCGCCCACCACGTAAGGGAGCGACGCGAGCGCCACCAGCGTATTTCGCGCCCCGCCGCGCGCTCCGCCTGCGTCGGCACGACGGGAAACCCGCTGGTGGCGTTTTTGTCGCCGCTGCGATTCTCCGTGGCCGACATGTAGAACTCAGTCACCAGCACGGGTTTGCCGGTCAGGTCGTGCAGCGTCTTGAGGTAACACCGCAGGAAACCGCCGTCGTTCCAATTGGAGTTCATGTTGGTCGACGCCACGTCGACGTACGGCGCCGACGCGCGGGCGACCTCCGGGTAGTAGAACGACTGGTATCGGTCGCCCAAGTACAGTGCGTCGGGATCGTGTTTGCGGATCACTTCGCGCATGAGCTGGTAGTAGCGGTCGGCCACGAGCGCCAGAAACTTCCGCATCACCGGCACCCCGCCGCCGCCGGCCCGGTGCGCCAGCGCCTCGCCGCGCTCAAGCTCCTCCCAACTCCCGGCCCCCGATGGCTCGAAGTCCGCCGTCAGCGCCTGCCAGTCGTCGTGATAATGGTCGCGCACGAGCTTCACCAATCGCTGCCGCTGTCCGCTCGTGGACGGCTGGGTGAGCGTCATGTTCCACATCGTTACGTTCCACCAGCCCAGCTCGTTGTCGCTGAAATAGCCGATCACGCGCGGATCGTCGCGCAGCGAATCAATCCGCTCGGTCGCCAGCTGGTCCATCCGCGCCAGCAGCTTTTCATCCCACATGTCGAGCCACGGGAACCCGACCGAGGCGCCCAGGTCAATCTCCGGCGTGAGGTAAAGCGTGTGCTCCCGCGACGTGGCCAGCGTTTTGTAGTCGCCCCACCCGCCGACCGTGGTGAAGTTCCAAGACTTCAGCCGCCGCAGACTGGCGTCGGCCCAATCGCCGGGCGACTTGTAATGACGCCACGCCGTATAGCTGGGCTTGGCGGCGTCGTACTTCTCCTGGGCCGTTCCCTGATTGAGCATGCACACGCCCAACGAGAAGAACGGCTTGCCCTCGGGCGACGCCAACGACCACCAATTCGCCGCGTCGCGCCGCACGCTGAATCGAGACGGGACCGACGCCGTCGTCCCGGCGCCGGCTGGGGCGCCGCCATTGGTGGAGTGCGGCTCGTCGGCAGCAGCCGCGCCCGCAACGACCAATGCCAGCGCCGCCGCGACAGCGCACATGACGATGCAAACATCAACCGCGATCGCCGCTATGCCCCTCCGCCGCCTGCTCATCGATCTGCTGCTCGCTCGAGAAGTGAGTCGTCGTGTCCTCGGCCATTACGGCCCCATTGTAGCCCCCTCGCTCCACGAGAGGACAATCTTCTCGCGGAGCGAGAAGACTACAACCAGATCCCCTACCTCGGCCGCGCCCGCATTGCCCGCTACGCCCGCAGTCGACTAAAATTCTCGTTTCGCAATTGAACCTAAGCACTAGCCGGACGGCCACGCCGTCCGGGTTCCCGGCGAGCGTGGCTCGCCGGCTAGCTCTGAAACGCCGCCCCTCGACTGTCACCCTCCCCACTTACCCCTCGCCCCTCACCCCTCTCCGCATGTTCGAAGCTCTCCAAAACGGCCTGTCCGGCGCCTTCAAGACCCTCCGCGGCCAAGGCAAGCTCTCCGAATCGAACATGCGCGACGGGCTCAAGCTCGTCGAGAAGTCGCTGCTCGAGGCCGACGTCAGCTTCACGGTCGTCCGCGATTTCATGCAGCGCGTCACCGATCAGGCGGTCGGCGAGGCGGTGCTCAAGAGCCTCAACCCCAGCCAGCAGGTCGTCGGCATCGTCTACGAAGCCCTGGTCGATCTGATGGGCCCGGTCGACCACTCCCTTCACCTCAAGGGCCGCAACGACGCCTCCGTCCTCATGATGTGCGGCCTCCAGGGCTCCGGCAAAACCACCACCTGCGGCAAGCTCGGCCGCATGATCAAGGCCGCCGGCCGCACGCCGCTGATGGTCGCCGCCGACCTGCAGCGCCCCGCCGCCATCGACCAGCTCCACGTCATCGGCGAGCAGCTCGGCATCGCCGTGTACTCCGACCGCAAGCAGACCGACCCCGTCGTCGTCTGCCGCGCCGCCGTCACGGAAGCCAAGCGAATCGGCGCCGACGTCGTGATCCTCGACACCGCCGGCCGGCTGCACATCGACGAAGAGCTGATGCAGCAGCTCACCCGCATCGACCGCCAGTGCAGCCCCGACCAGGTCCTGCTGGTGGTCGACGGCATGACCGGCCAGGACGCCGTCAACAGCGCCAAGGCGTTCAACGACGCCCTGGAGCTCGACGGCGTCATCATGACCAAGCTCGACGGCGACGCCCGCGGCGGCGCGGCGTTGTCGGTCAAGCACGTCACCGGCGTACCGATCAAGTTCATCGGCGTCGGCGAGCATCTCGACGCCCTCGAGGAGTTCCATCCCGACCGCATGGCCGGCCGCATCCTCGGCCAGGGCGACATCCTCACGCTGGTGGAAAAAGCGCAGCGCGAGTTCGACCAGGAGGAAATGCGCCTCCAGGAGGAGCGGCTTCAAAAGGGCGAATTCACGCTCGACGACTTCCGCAAGCAGATGGGCCAGATCGGCAAGCTCGGCCCGATGCAGAAGGTCATGTGGATGATCCCCGGCATGAGCGCGCTGACTCAAAACGTTGAGGATCTCGACGCCGAAGCCGACATCAAGCGCCTCACCGGCATCATCGACTCGATGACCGCCGACGAGAAGCGCAACCCCACCAAGGTGATCGACCAGGGCCGCCGCCGCCGCATCGCCGCCGGCGCAGGCGTCGAGCCGCACGAGGTCAACGAGCTGGTCAAGCAGTTCGACGCCATGCACCAGATGATGACCGCCATGGCCGGCAAAGGCATCCGCGAACGCATGAAAATGGTCCGCGACCTCCAAAACACCATGGCCGGCAACCCCGACGGCCAACTCTCCCGCAAAAAGGGCAGCACTGGCAAACGCCTGACCAACGCCGAGCGCGCGAAGCTAAAAAAACAGCGCGACAAAGAACTCCGCAAACGCCGCCGCGAAGGAAAAAGCGGTCGCCCGCCGGGAAACTAGCCCGCGCTCATTGTCCCGTTAGCCGGCAGCGTCCCGCTGCCGCGTGATGCCGGCGCGGAAACTCCTCCGCAAACTAAACGGCATCTTCAAAATGCCGCGACCGGTGGTCGCGGTCCGAGCGACTAAGGCACGCGACTTTGATTATTGGATTTCTCCGGTCCCCTCCCCTTGAGGGTTAGGGAGGGGTGGCTGCACGAGCGTTGGATCATCCACCGATTCGCATCCCCCCTCCCCAGCCCTCCCCGCCGAGGGGAGGGAGCCGGAGAACACGGTTCTCCTGTCCTCTCTGCGTCCCCCTTTGCGCCTCTGCGCCTTTGCGAGAGATCATTCCAACTTTCGTGCTGAAAATGGCCGCGCACCGGAGGTCCGGCGACGTGGACATGCTCCCCAAAACTCACATGCCCACGCAGACGAGGGCATGCCACCCAGTGCCCCTTGCCACCAGACCCCGTTTTCGGGCACAATGATGGGCTGCGCGGCGCCACCGCCGCAACAACCTAACGCACTTGCCATTCAGGAGTTAGTCGTGTCGGTACGCATCCGCATGAAGAAGTTGGGACGCGCCGCACAGGCCGTTCTTCCGTATTTGCGCCGTCGACAAGCGGGCCCCCCGCGACGGCCGCGTGATCGAGGAACTGGGGACGTACGACCCCCTGGTTCCTGAGACCGACGCCCGGGCGCTGCTCAAGGCCGACCGCGTCGCCTACTGGGTGGGCGTCGGCGCCCAGCCCAGCGAGAAAGTCGCCGTGCTCATCAAGAAGTACGGCGAGGGCGGCACGCACGTCGACCAGCAGAAGGCGGCGCTGGAAAAACTCTCGCGGCCCAAGAGCGTGCCCGAGGCGGGCCCCGCCGTGATCTCCGCCAAGCAAAAACGCGAGGAGGCGGCTGCCGCGGAAGCCGCGAAGCAGGCGGCCGAGAAAGCGGCCGCCGCCGAAGCGGCCCAACAGGCCGCGGACGCGGAAGCAGCCGCAGCCCCTGCAGACCAAGCCGCCGCCGACGCCCCTCCAGAGACCACCGAAAGTTGATGCCAAACACACACTTCGTCGTTAGCCGCGACGCGAAGGTCCGCCGTAGCGGAGCGCGACACGGCCAACCATGCGTTTCGACGTCCTCACATTATTCCCGGAGATTTTTTCCGGCTACCTGACCCAAAGCCTGCTGAAGCTGGCGATCGACCGTGGCCTGGTTCGCATCGACCTGCACAACATCCGCGACTGGACGCACGACAAGCACCACTGCGTGGACGACCGCCCCTTCGGCGGCGGCCCCGGGATGGTGCTCAAGCCGGAGCCGGTGGTCGAAGCCGTCGAGGCGGTGCAAGCGCAGGGCGAGGCGCCGGGACGCGTCGTCCTGCTCAGCCCGCAAGGTCGGCCGCTCACCCAGCGGCTGGTTGAGGAGTTGGCCCAGCACAACCGGCTCTTGCTGCTGTGCGGGAGATACGAAGGTTTCGATCAGCGCGTCAGCGACATCCTGGCACCGGAGGAGATTTCAATCGGCGACTTCGTCATCAACGGCGGCGAAGTGGCCGCGATGGTGGTCATCGACGCCGTGATCCGCCTGGTCCCCGGCGTGCTCGGCGACGAAGACAGCGGCCGCTTCGATTCATTTTCAACAGGCAATCGACTCCTGGAGTTCGCCCAATACACCCGCCCGCGCGAGTACCGAGGCTTGGAAGTCCCCGAAGTGCTCACCAGCGGCGACCACGACCGTATCGCCCAGTGGCGCGAAGAAAGCAGCCGAAAACGAACGAGCCAACGGCGCCCCGACTTGTTGCCTGATTCCAAATCAACAAACGAAAGAGAAGAAATAGAACGTGGATGAACACGGATTAAACGGGTCAGCGCGGATCGGATCCGCGGCAATCCGCCAAATCCGCGAGAATCCGTGTCCCATTTCCGAGTAGTAGAAGGAAATAATCATGAGCCATCCCATTCTCCTTCACGTCGAGAAGTCGAGCCTGAAGGCCGAAGCCGACACTCCCAAATTCGCCATCGGCGACACGGTCGACGTGCACACCAAGATCATGGAAGGCGACAAAGAGCGCATCCAGATTTTCACCGGCGTGGTGATCGCCAAGAGCGGGTCGGGCTCGCGAGAGATGTTCACCGTGCGGCGGATCGTGGCCGGGCAGGGCGTCGAGCGGAAGTTTCCCCTCCACTCGCCGCGGATCGCCAAGGTCGAAGTGAAGCGCAGCGGCGTCGTCCGCCGGGCCAAGCTGTACTACATGCGCGAGCGCTCCGGCAAGAGCACCCGCCTCCGCGAACGCCGCGACGTCAAACCCGAGGGCGGCGAGGCGTAAGACGTAACCCAGTCTCCTCCGATTCCCTCCCCTCGACGGGGAGGATTAGGGAGGGGCGACAGCGCCAGGGACGGCTCACAGTAGTCGAGCCATGTCCCTCAAGACTTGGTTTTCTAACCGTCTGCGAAAGCCCACGCTCGGCCAACAGGGCGAGCGCCGAGCTGCCCGATACCTCCGCCGCCAGGGCTACAAGATCCTCGCCGCCCAGCGGCGCATGCGTTACGGCGAGATCGATCTCATTGCCGTCGACGGCAAGACGGTCGTATTCATCGAGGTCAAGACGCGCCGCAAAGACGCCGGCATCCGCCCGGCCGACTCGATCGACTACGTGCGCCGCCGTCGCATGTCTCGCGCCGCCACCGCCTACCTCAAGGCCCATGGCCTGCTGGAGTGCCCGGCACGGTTCGATATCGTCGAGGTCATCTGGCCCGAAAATGCGAAGCGACCCGAGCTGCGACACCACGTCAACGCCTTCCCCGCCGAAGGCCGAGGCCAGTTCTTCCGCTAAATCTACTGCCTGAAACGACCCGCCATTTCCTGCCCTCCGCGCGCCCCTCCCAGAGAGATAGAATGAGTGCTAGCAGGAGCAAAACGCGGCGACGGCGGCGCCGCCGGCCAGTTTTACCGCAACCCGGAAGGAACCGTTTGCCATGACCAAGCACATTTTCGTCACCGGCGGCGTCGTCAGCTCTCTGGGCAAGGGCCTCACCAGCGCATCGATCGGCATGCTCCTGGAACGACGCGGGTTGCGGGTGCGCATGCAGAAGCTGGATCCGTACATCAACGTCGATCCCGGCACCATGAGCCCCTACCAGCACGGCGAGGTCTACGTGCTGGACGACGGCAGCGAGACGGACCTCGACCTGGGCCACTACGAGCGGTTCACCCATTCGCCGCTCACGCGCGACTCGAACTTCACTACCGGCCAGATTTACCTGTCGGTCATCAACAAGGAACGCCAGGGAAAGTTCCTGGGCAAGACCGTTCAAGTCATTCCGCACATCACCGACGAGATCAAGTCGGTGATCAAGGGGCTCGGCGAGGGCGACGTCGACGTCGTGATCACCGAAATCGGCGGCACGGTGGGCGACATCGAGAGCCTGCCCTTTTTGGAGGCCATCCGGCAATTCGCCCTCGATGTGGGCAAGGAGAATTGCCTCTACATTCACCTCACGCTCGTGCCCTACCTGAAGGCGGCTCGCGAGCTCAAGACCAAGCCCACGCAGCACTCCGTCGGCCAGCTTCGCCAGATCGGCATTCAGCCCGACGTGCTCATCTGCCGCACCGAGCAGCCGATCAGCCGCGAGGACCGCGAGAAGATCGCGCTGTTTTGCAACATTTCAGTGAACGCCGTCATTGAGGAGCGCGACAAAGACTTTTCGATTTACGAAGTGCCGCTTAGCCTGGTCGAGAACAAGCTCGACGCTCTGATCTGCGACCGGCTCGGCCTGAAGACGAAGGAGCCGCAGGTCGACGATTGGCGCGAGCTGTTGCGCCGCCTCCGCAACCCGGACCATGAAGTGAGCATCGCCGTTGTCGGCAAGTATGCCGAGCACCGCGACGCCTACAAGTCGATTTACGAGGCGCTCGATCACGCCGGCATGGCCAACTCGGCCCAAGTCCGCATCGCCCGCATTCGTAGCGAGGAACTGGAGGACGAAGGTCCGGAGCGGATGCTTGCGGGATACGACGGCATCCTGGTTCCCGGCGGGTTCGGCGAGCGCGGCATCGAGGGCAAGATTCTGGCGATCCGCTACGCTCGCGAGAAGGGCGTGCCGTTTTTCGGAATTTGCCTGGGAATGCAGTGCGCGGTGATCGAATTTGCCCGCAACGTGTGCGGCCTGGCCGGAGCTCACTCGACGGAATTCGACAAGGAATCCCGCCATCCGGTGATTTGCCTACTCGACGAGCAAAAGTCCATCACTGACAAAGGCGGCACGATGCGCTCGGCGCTCAAATTGCCAAGCTCGATCCTCTAAGCGTAGCGGCTAAGTGCTACGGCGCCACGGAAATTTCCGAGCGGCATCGCCATCGATACGAGTTCAATAACATCTACCGCCAGCAGTTCGTCGCCAATGGCCTGCGCGTGGCGGGAACCAGTCCGGACGGCTCACTCGTGGAAATTATCGAATTGGCCGACCATCGTTGGTTCGTGGCGGTCCAGTACCATCCCGAGTTCAAGTCGAAACCGACGGCCGCCCAGCCGCTCTTCGCGGGATTTATCGCCGCGGCAGTCGCGCATCACGCGGCCAAACACGACCGCGCCGACGCCGCGGGACCCGCGCCCGCGGCGAAAAAGCCCGTAGTGCGTCCCGCGTCGTTGGAAGCATAGCGCCCTGGTCCCATGTCCGCCGAAAAGAAGATCATCGTCGACGAAGACTGGAAAAGCCGAGTTGCCGCTGAGAAGGAAGAATTCGAACGGCAGCAGCATTCCCAGTCTGGCGACGCAGAAGCGGCGACCACGTCTGCCGCTGAACAGCCCACTGCGCATCCGTCCATGCCGGCCGCCTCGTTCGAATTGCTCGTGACGACGCTCGTCACCGAAGCAATGATCGGTCTGGGACAGATTCCGCATCCACTGTCCCAGCAGCTCCACCGCGACGTGGAACAGGCGCGCTACGCGATCGACATGCTCGAAGTGCTCGCGGAAAAAACCCGAGGCAACCTGGCGCCAATCGAGGATCGCTATCTCCGCGACACGCTGCACCAGCTACGCATGGCGTTTGTTGCGGTCAGCGCTCAGCCCTCCCCTGCTCCATCCCCCCGCTAATCGCCGACCCCAAAGAAAAAACCATGCCCGGCCAGCAGGAAATGCTATTCCTGTAACGCTCGGCCTTCGATAAAGACTTGCATCCCCAACCGGGTGACATCGTTCGGGGGTGTCGGGCCAGGCGCGCTAGCCGGGCATGGCTAGAATCGATTGCGTAGGCGGATTCTTCTGCTGGATCACTCCGTAAGGTTTTCGAACAACTGGCGAAATTCGGGCATATGCTGTCCGATGTGCTCGCTCCATAATTCGGGTCGCCACAGTTCCACGCACACCGCCGCCCCGACGACTACGACCTCTCCCCCCGGCTCGACGCCGAGGAAGCTGCGAAAGCTGTCGGGGATCGCCAACCGGCTGCGTCCGGCGATCGGCGCCGTGCGATGACGGGTCGATAGCAGTCGACCGAACATCTGTACATGTTCCACCCGCTGCTGAAGCCGGCCCCCACGGATCTTGGCCCGCAACAGCGCGACGCCTTCATCGAGCCACTGCTGCCATTGCTGGCTATTCCACAAACTGAGGCAACCCGGTCGTTCCTTGGCCACCAGGCACTGTCCACTGTGTTGTGCGAGTTGGTCGGCCCATTCATTGGGTAGCGAGAGACGGAATCGCTCGTCGAGCGAACGTACCCACTCCCCCAGGAAAAGATCGGACGCGTCAGTCATCGCGGGTGGGCTATCGTTTTGCGGTGGCAATCCTCCTTGATTAGTAAAATTTAGGTAAAAAACCCCGATTTCAGTTAAATATCATCCCTATTTTGGGCTTATTTCCCCTCAGCCATAGGTGAGGATTTTACGGAACTTTGGCTGTCGTTCAAGCCCCTCGCCGGACGGATTCTGCATCGGCAATTGGTTAGGCCGCGCCGGCACCGACTTACCCCCGCGACGTTCCCCCTTCGGTGCGGCAAATTCAATGTGGCGTCCTGCTGTGATTTCCCGTATTTCTTCCGCTCCTCACCACCTGTCTCCTCCCTTCGCGGCGCTCGCTGCCAGCAGCGCAGGGCCGCGGCGCGGCTCATTCCCCTCCAGCGGGGCTAACCAAGCACTTTTTCGTCGACATGAGCGATCGCGTCGTCATTACCGGCATCGGCATGACCACAGCCGTGGGCCACGACCGCGAAAGTTCCTGGCGCACCATAAAAGCCGGCAAGAGCGGCGTTCGCCGATTGACCGGAGTGCCGCACCTGCCGGATGGGTTGTTGCTGGCCGCCACGGTCGAGGGAGTGGCGTGCGACAGTCGCGGCGACCGCAATTTCCCGCTGGCTCTGATGGCGGCGCGCGAAGCGATTGCCGACGCCCAGTTCGATCTCGACTCCGTCGATCCTACTCGCGTGGGATGGTCTTCCGGCACATGCGGCGGGCCCACGCCGCCGATGATCGCGGAGCTCGTCCGGCGTCGCCAGGTGAAGCCGACCGCGCCCTGGTGGGAGAATCTTTACCTCGCTACTCCGCCGGCGCGCGTCGCCAACGCCTTGGGACTATGCGGTCCGCGGCTTTGCAACTCGACGGCCTGCGCCACGGGAACGATTGCCACGGTCAACGCTCTTCGCGCCATCCGCGACGGCCAGTGCGACGCGGCGGTCGTGGGCGGCGCCCAGACTATTCACCCAATCCTCGCAGCCGGCTTTTACAACATGCGGGTGCTGGCCCAGAACGAGGACCCGACGGCGGCCTGCCGGCCGTTCGACGCCAACCGCAATGGCTTCGTCATGGGCGAAGGCTCCGCCGCCCTGGTGCTCGAGCGACTCGGCGACGCTCAAGCGCGCGGGGCGTGGATTTACGCTGAGGTGCTCGACGGCGCGCTGCTCAGCGACGCCACCCACGTCACCGACCTAAGCACCGACAGCACGACGCTCATCCAACTCTTGCACATGACTCTCAAACGGTCTCGCCTCACTCCCCGTGACGTGGGGTACATCAACGCCCATGGCACCGGCACCAAGCAAAACGACGCCATGGAAACGCGCGGCATTCGCACCGCGTTTGGCGCAGCCGCCGACGACTTGTGCCTGAGCACCGTGAAAGCCAACATCGGGCACCTGGTCAATGCCGCCGGGGTGGTGGAGTTGGCAACCACGGCGCTGGCATTACGCGACGGCTTCGCCCCGCCGACGGTCAACCTCACGCATCCAGATCCCGAGTGCAATCTCGACTGCATCCCGATCGTGGGTCGACGACGCGCCTTCGAGCACGCGGTGAAGATCTCGATCGCCTTTGGGGGCCACCTGGCAGCGGTGGCGCTAAGACGATGGGATGGCGCCGAGGCTCGCAGCGAACCCGCCGAACCGGCAGTTGCAGTGCGGCGCACCGCGTAATTCCGCGGCTTTGCCGTGGTCGTCTTAACTGTGCCGTTTGAAATACTGCACGTCGCGCTCGTGCTTCTCAGCCGCGGCCCGCGTCCGGAACGTGCCGAGATTTCGCCGCTTGCCGGTGCTGGGGTTTTTCTTGCGGGAATAGAGTCGAAACTCTCCCGATGCTAGCTTACGTATCATCGTAGTACTCCATCTAGCTTCTCACGGCCGCCATCAAGTCATGGACGCCCCGCCCTCCGCCAACGGACGTGGCTGCATGTTCGAAGTCGCCGCGCAGCGCCTTAAGTGCACAACGCTCATCTTCGATTTCTTCCGCCGTCCGCACGCCCAGGCGACGCAACACTGGCAACGGCGGACACCAGCCCTGCAAGGCATGCTGCAGGAAAAAAGCTTGCACCACCGCGGGCAGCACGAGCCAGCGTCGGTTAACCGTGATGCCCAGCAGCAAGCCCGTCAATGTAATGCTTGGAGCCATCGTTTCCAGGCAGCGTTCGACGTCCCATTCGTGATCCAGTTCTGCCAAGCGGCGTTCGACGGCTACGGGCCCGGCGCCTGCCAGCCAACCAATGCGGGCATCAGTCTGCCGCTGAATTTGCTGATTGATTTCCTGGCATGTATTGCGGGTGACGCGCTCCCTGGTCGAAGGAAACATGACTCTGCCCTCCAAATCGGATCTTCAGGGCGTCTGAGTGCCGCCCTCTGCGAAGAGTGAGGAGCAAACCGCGTGCCGCGAGTTGTTAGATTTGAAGTCCGCGTCGCCGCAAGCTGCCCAGCAAAGACCTGTTGAGGCAAATCGCGGCAGCAACCATCCCGACGGAAAGCGGCTCTGGCACGGCAGCAAAGCTCGGCGCCGGCTGGCCGAATTGCTGCCACCAGACGGCGACGTCGGCGTCGTCCACGGCGTGATTGCCGTCCGCGTCGCCATCGAGGCGATCGGCGCCGGTCAGACCGAATCCGCGCTGCCAGGCGAGCAGGTCGGCGCCGTCGACGAGGCCACTGCCGTCGAAATCGGCGTTGGGCGTCGCAGGCGCTTCCACAATGCCACTCAGCGCCAACGTCAACCCGCCGACGGCCGTACGCGCCGGGCAGGTTTTCATCGGAGAAGCTGAGCGCATACGTAGCGGAATACGCGCCGACCGTCGCAGTATCCATCATGGCCAAGTATGAACGGCTAAGGCCCTCGGGCAGGGTAGCAATCCCCGCAAAGGGCGCCAGATCGGTAGTCAGCACGTCGGTTGCGTCGCTGCCCACTATGCCGTCGAGATCCAATCCCGCGGTAAAGCTCTCGGTCGCAGGAAGGTTGAACAAACTAAAGGGCAGCGTCGGCGACGGCGATCCTTGCGAGACAATACCGAAATCAAGCGTTAGTGAATCAAGGTCCGTGCCGCCCGCAAACGAAGCGTTGGCGTGGTCCAACACGCTCATCGACACGTTCACCACGTCATTGCCGTCATTCGCGCCGGCGCCATCGCCGCCCATGGTTGTGACGTCGAGGTTGTCGACTGTGACCGTGCCGCTTTTTAGGCCGACGGCGCCTGTGCTTGCGGACAGGCCAACCGTGATTGACTTCGTGCCGGGCACTCCTGTGCGAAAGGCGTTGAGCCTGCCGCTCACGGAGCTCGTGGCGGCGCCGGCGGCGGTTACTTCGAAATACGTGCCGTCGAGTCCCGCTTTGTTCAGGACAATGTTCTGCGTTCCTGGCGCCGGCGCACCGACGAGCCGACGGCCGAGGTCGACATTGAGCGTGCTCGCGCCGGGCGCGCCGAGGGCGCCGCCGACCAAGGTGAGGGCGCTGTCGTTGGACTGATCGACGAACACGCTCCACACCCACTCCGGATGGTCGACGAACGGATCGCGATTGTGCTGGTAGCTATCGAAAATAACCTGGTTTCGGCGACGCTCAAACGCGTCGGGGGGCGCGGCGAAGTGCCATTCAATCAGGCGATCTAGGTCGCCGAGCGTGCTGTCTCCAGACGCGGGATTGCCCGAGACCAGCTCCAAGTCTGTGGTGCCGGAGTCGACTCCGTCGTAGCGCACCGCCATGTAGAATTCTTGGCGGGCGATCATACCGGCGTCGGAGTTGCCCGGATACCACTCATCGGGAGTGGGCGCCGTGACCAGACCGGCACCCTGCGAGTTGTAGGTTCCGCCGAAATTGAAGTTCTGTCGGTCGCCATTACCCTCGGTCAGCGCTGGACGGATATTGAACAGGTCGCTGTCATCCGGCCCCGACGACCCGACGCCCCGACTTCGCGGCCAGGTGTGCTCGCGATTCCAAATCAGGGGGTCATTGCTGTACTGTTTGTTGATCGACGTCCGATCGTAGACCGTCAGCAGGTTGTTGGGCTTGGTGGGATCGGGGTCGTCGTCGGTCACGCCCAGGACAGGCGGCAGGTCACCGTAGTCGATGCTCGTGTGTCCGTCGATGATGCTGTTGAGCTGCGCCTTGAGCGTGGCGCCCGTACCGGTCGCCGAAGCGTAATAGTTCGCCGGCGGATCGTAGGCGTCGGCCCCGGCGCGCAATGGCAGGAGGACGCAAAGCAGGGCGGGGGCTAGTAGAAGCGGCAGGCGCATCGATCTATCCTAATCCGCGGCCGCCGATGCGGCCACGAGTCAGCACGGCAGTGGTTCACGGCGATCGTCATTTGTCGATCATGACCTCCGTGGCTTTGACGATGGCCGTCACGGCGTCGCCCGCCTTCAGGCCGAGCTGCTCGACCGCTCCGCAGGTAATGGCCGAGACTATTTCCAGACCGCCGGCGACGACGACCACCTCGGCCATCACGTTTCCCAGCTTGATTGACTTGACGGTTCCCTTGAATTGGTTGCGCACCGAGAGCATAGGAATTCCTTCTTGCCACGTCCTAAAAAAGCGAGGCCCGCCGGAGCAAACGCGGCGGGCCAAGCTTGCGAGGATTGACAGTAACAGACGTTATTTGATTTCAAACCAATACGGCATGATCACCGCCACGGGGTCGCGCATCACTTGTTGCAATTGGACCGCGTGGCGTAGCGGGCCGCGGAGTTCCGGCGCGATCGACAGCAGGCCGCTGAAAAGCCGCGCTTCGTCGTCGTGCGGAGCGTTCATGTCGCCGCCGAAGAGGGCTTCGAACGGATTCTTCGGCTCGGGCAGCACCTTCAGCTCCACCTTTTCATCGGGGTCGAGTCCCGCCAACCGCTTGGCGGAGTTGATGGCGTCGCGCAGGGTGCCGATTTCGTCGACCAACCCGTTGCGCTTGGCGACGCGGCCGGTGAAGACCTGACCGCCGGCGAGCTTTTCGAGATCTTCGAGGCTCATGCCGCGGCCCTTGGCGGCCTTGGTCGTGAACTGCTTGTAGACGTCGTGCATCATTTTCTCGACGACTTCGCGCTCGCTCTTGGAGAATTTCTCCATGGAGGAAAACATGCCGCTGTTATCGCCGCGGGAGATGGTCTCGACGTTCATGCCGATCCAATCGTAGAAGCCTTTCATGGCCATCTTGCCGCCGACCACGCCAATCGAGCCGGTAATCGTCCCCGGCTCGGCGAAGATGCGGTCGGCGCCCATCGAGATGTAGTAGCCGCCGCTGCCAGCGACGTCGCCCATGCTGACGACGATCGGCTTGTCGATGGCTTGCGTCTGCCGCCAGATGAGGTCACTGGCCAGCGCCGAACCGCCGGGGCTGTCGACGCGGAGCACGATGGCCTTCACGTCGTCGTCCTTGGCGGCCTTACGGAGCGCCTCGACGATGGTGGTCGAGCCCATCACGCTGCCGGACAAGGCGCCGGTCTGGCTCTCGCCGCTCATGATCGGGCCGACGGCATAGACGATAGCCAGCTTGGCGCCGTGGTCGGTGCGCTTCGACTGCTCGCCGCCGAAGACGGTTTGAAACATCTTCATCATGCCCATCGGGCCGGAGAAGTCGGCGTCGACGGCCTTCTTGTCGTAGTTCACGACATAGACCAGCTTGTCAGTCTTGTACTCCTTGGCCAGCTGTGCGCGAAACTCATCGGGGTAGGCCACGCGGTCGATCAGGCCAATCTTTTTCGCTTCCTCGGCGGAGACGAGGCCCTGGTTCACTGCCTGGCGAACTTCCTCGACCTTGAGATCGCGGTCGCTGGCAATCGTGGTGAGCATGTCGTCGTACATGTCGTCAATCAGCGCCGTCATGTTCTTGCGGACCGGCTCGCTGAGACTCGTGCGGGTGTACGGCTCGGAGGCGCCCTTGTAGTCGCCGACGTGCATCATGTCGGCTTCGATGCCGAGCTTGGAGAGCAGGTTCTTATAGAAACCGATTTCCGCACGCACGCCGGGCAGGACGATTTCTCCGCTTTCGGGCATGATGATCTCGTCGCACGCGGCGGCGAGGCAGTACTGCGCGCCCTCGGCGGATTCCATTACGGCGTAGACCTTCTTGCCCTTGGCCTGAACGCGCTGGATCGACCCGCGAAGCTCGTTGAGCTTGCCGCGGCCCATGGTGGAGCTGATTTCCAGGATGACGCCGGCCACGGCGTCGTCTTCGCCGGCGCGCTCCAGTCGGGTCATGGTCTTGCGGAGATCGGCGCCCAGGTCGCCGAACAGGGTCATCTCGCCGGGAGACTCGGGAAGCTCGCCCTCAATCTCGATGTGGGCGAGGCGGACCTTCTTCGCCTTGGCGGCGGATTTAGCCTTGGCTTGGGCTTCTTCCTTGGCTGATTTGGCTTCGGATTCGGCTTTCTCCTTGGCTGCTTTGGCCTCGGATTTTGCATCTTCCTCGGCCTTGGCCTTGGCTTCAGCCGCTTCCTTGGCTGCTTTCTCTTTCTCTTTTGCAGCCTTTTCTTTGGCTTCGGCTTTCTCTTTGGCGGCTTCTTTTTCCTTGGCCTCGGCTTTCTCCTTGGCTTCGGCGGCTGAGGCCTTGTCACTGGGCTTATCGTCCGCGGCGGCGAATCGGGCGGACGGGCCGCCGACGATCAAGATCGCAATCGCGATCGTCGTCCATAGGATCTTACGCATCTGGTGCATCCCCTCTCTCTTGAGATCTCGTAAAGCGGGCAGCGGTGGGTTTTGGCCGCCCGGGCGGGTTTCACTTCCTTACTAATATAGCGGGTTCCCTAGGGCTTGTTCGACGGTCGACGGCCAAACTTGGCGGGCGGCGAAGGGGATCGCAGCGATAAACCGTGCGGCTCGGCTGTTTATTTTGAATTGACCCCCTCGGGGCGGCGGCGTCAAAACTTGGGAAATTGGGACTGTGAATGGCGGGAAACTGGAAGATTTGGGGGACAGTTTTGGAGCGAAATCGTGAAATCGCAGCCAAAACTCCAAAACCCCTTTCGGCGGCGCCGAGTGAGCGGCGTTGCGCGCGATCATCGCATAGGTCGTGGCCCATTTTCAACAAAAAAATTCGGGGATTCCGGCGTTTCGAGAATCGGCCGGATGTGCAGGTCGCGGCGATTCACTGCAAGCTCATAGGGGGTGCTAGCGATGCTCTGGGGTCGGTTTCACCCTGGGCGCGGTTCATTGGGCTTTGGTAGTTTTCCGCCCCTTGGAAAGCGCCCAGAAGTGCGGCGCGGAACTACGGACAGGAAACTAGCCGTGCCACGAATTCGCAATTGCCTTGCGCGCGGACGTTGTGGGGCGCTCCTGATGGTCGCGGCGTCGGCGATGTGCGGCACCGCAGCCTATGGCGAGCCGCTGTGGCGGCAGATCATGCCTCGTGAGAAGGTGGCGGCCGATCCCCAGGCCGACTACACGCTCGTCGAGGCCAACGGTCCCTGGCTGATCATGGCCGCTTCGTTCGACGGGGAACAAGGGCGCAGCAGGCGCACGACCTGGTCCTGGAACTGCGCAGCAAGTTCAACTTGCCGGCGTTCGATTACGCCATGACCTTCAAGATGGACGACGACCGACCGGGCGCGGGCTGGATAACTACGGGGCGCCGATCAAGCGGCGCTACCAGCGCGGCAGCGAGGTGCTCGAGCACGCCGTGCTCGTGGGCGAGTTCCCCACCATCGACGATCCGGAAGCGCAGAGTCTCTTGGAACGAGTCAAGATGCTGGAGCCCGAAACTCTCAAGGTGGGGGAAGGCGAGTCGACCGCGCAGAGCCTCGCGACGGTTCGGCAGTTCAATCGATACATCAAGGAGCAACTCGGCAAGCCCGTGCGGCAGGGGCCCATGGGGCACGCGTTCATGACGCGAAATCCCCTGTTGCCGAAGGAATACTTTGCCCCCCCGGGCGTCGACGCCGACGTGGCGAAGTGGAATGAAGGCATCGAGCATTCGCTGCTCAACTGCCCGGGGAAGTACACCATCAAAGTGGCCACCTTCCGCGGCCGCAGCTCGCTGAAAGCGGCGAATTTTGGGACCGAGGACCACGTCGTCCGCCAGGCCCGCGAGGACGATCCGTTGGTGCTGGCCGTAAAGAACGCCCACCTGTTGACCGAGGCCCTGCGGAGCAAAGGCTGGGAGGCCTACGAGTTTCATGACCGGTACGAGAGCTACGTGACGGTCGGCTCGTTCGACGAAATGCAGCACACGGAAGACGGCCGACTCGCCACGTCGTCGCGCAAGGCGCAGGTGATCATCGACACGTTCGGCGCCGCGACGCCCAATTCGAGCTTCGACCGCTCCGCGTATCAAGAATTGGGCATGCGCGATGACCAAATTCAAAAGGTTGAGCGCGAGCAGGAGAAGATCAAGGAGCAGTTCAAGAACCGCTTCTCGCAGGGCTTGGGGCAGATGTCGGAGGGATTCTACCCCAAGCGGTTCGTGGGCTTGCCGTTCGACATTCAGCCTTGCCCGATCGAAGCCCCGAAAAAGTCGATCAGTTCTGCGTACGTGCGGAATTGAACGAGCGCGGGTAACAATTCGGCTTCTTACCCAGCCGGACGGCCACGCCGTCCGGGATCCCCGCGAGCTTGGCTCACCGGCTATTCTTGAGGCTCTTGGCGCGTATCATGGCGCCATGGGCGAGGCGCATCGGTTAATTATTGGCACCGCCAATCTCGCCAAGGGCCGCGAATTGGCGGAGCTCTTGGCGCCGCTGGGCTTTGAGGTTCAAACTCTCCGCGCGCTGGGCGAGCCGATTGAGGTGGTTGAGGACGGCGATACGTTTGCCGCCAACGCGCGGAAGAAAGCCATTGAGCTGGCTCGCCATTTTGGCGCTTGGGTGCTGGCCGACGACAGCGGATTAGAGGTCGCGGCGCTTGACTGCCGACCGGGCGTTTTCTCGGCGCGCTACGCGGGCGAGGGCGCCACGGACGCGGCGAACAACGAGAAACTGTTGGGGGAGCTAACCGGGGTGCCGGAGCCGCGGCGAACGGCGCGCTACGTGTGCCACGTGGCGGCGGCCGACCCTGCGGGCGTCGTTCGCGTGGAAAGCTGCGACATCTGCACCGGTCGCATCACCACGGCTTCGCGCGGCGCCAATGGATTTGGGTACGATCCGCTTTTCGAGCTGATCGAGTATCATCGAACGTTCGGCGAGCTGGGCCCGCACGTGAAGGCGGCGCTCAGCCATCGTGCCCGCGCAATGCGCGCCGCGGCGCCAAAAATTGCTGCGTTGGCGCGAGCCGGCCAGTGGGAGTGACTCTGCCAGCCTTGGCCGGGACCGCCAACAACCCAGGCCCAAAGAATACGAGCCGCTGCGGGCGATGATCCCGCAGCGGCTCAATAAACAAGGACAGTCGTATGAATGAGAGGAGTTTAGCAAAACCCGCCCGGGCTTCCAAGCGTCATCGCCAAACTGCGGAAATACTTCGCCTGGAACGCCGCGGCGTGCGAACGGGCCGAACTTTGGTGTGCGTTGCCGTGCTCGGCTTGACGGTCCCTACGCCCGCAGTCGCCGAAGCGCCGGCGGAGTGGATTAACGGCCAACTTGGCTCCCTTACTCAGTTTTACAAGGCGCTTCACCAGTCGCCGGAGCTGTCGTTTGAGGAGGAGAAAACCGCCGCGAAGATGGCCGTGCAGCTCCGCGAGCTGGGGTTTGAGGTGACCGAAAAGGTCGGCGGACATGGCGTCGTCGGCGTGCTCAAGAACGGCGACGGCCCGACGCTCATGTTGCGGTCGGATATGGACGCGCTGCCCGTTCCCGAGGACACGGGCCTCGCATATGCCTCGCAGGTGCGGACGACGGACGCGCATGGCGCCGCCGTGGGCGTGATGCATGCATGCGGACACGACATGCACATGACCACCTTGGTGGCCACGCTCCGGTATCTCGCCTCGCACCGCGACGCCTGGCGGGGAACTTTGCTGCCGATCTTCCAGCCGGCGGAGGAGCGCGGGGCGGGGCGCAGGCTATGCTCAACGACGGTTTGTTCACGCGCTTTCCCCGGCCGAAGTTCGCCCTGGCGCTCCACGTGGCGGCTGACAGGCCGAGCGGCCGCATCGGCTGCCATCCAGGCTACGCGCTGGCGAACGTGGACAGCGTCGATATCACGATCAAGGGCCGCGGCGGACACGGCGCTTTTCCGCATACGACGATCGACCCCATCGTGATCGCGGCCCGATTGGTGCTGGATCTGCAGACGATCGTGAGCCGCGAGGTGAACCCCATTCAGCCGGCGGTGATCACCGTGGGCGCGATTCACGGCGGCACGAAGCACAACGTGATCGGCGACGACTGCGCGCTGCAGATCACCGTGCGGAGTTTTACGCCGGAGGTGCGTAAGCAGCTCATCGACGCGATCCGCCGCAAGGCCAACGCCGCCGCGGCCAGCTCCGGGCGCGCCGAGCCCGAGATGAAAGTCTCCGACGGCACTCCCGCACTGTACAACGATCCGAAACTCGCCGAGCGCGTGCTCCCGGCGATTCGGCGGGCGATCGGCGAGAAGAATGTCGAGGAATCGGAACCTTCGATGGGCGGCGAAGACTTCAGCCAGTACGGCCTGGCGGGCGTGCCGGTGCTGATGTTGAGCGTGGGCGCGGTCAATCAGGAACGGCTCGACAAGTACAAGCAGGAGGATGGCGCGCCTCCGTCGCTCCACTCGCCGAGGTTTTTCCCGGATATTGAGCTGACGCTTAAGACGGGCGTCACGGCGCTGGTCAGTGCGGCAATCGAATTGTTGCCGCCCAAATGACGCGCGTTCGCCGCCTGGCATTCGATCAAAGCGCAGGAGTCGCGCGTTGTCATTCGAACACCAACGACACAAGCCGCCGCGCACCCTCGAACGACCGCGGGAGCTGGTGATCGCCTGCGCACCGCTACGCAGTAACGTCAATCTCTCCCGCATCGTGCGCGTGGCGAGCTGCTGCGGCGTACAGCGCGTAGTGGCGACGGGCCAGGCTAAGCTTCAGCGCCAAATTGCCCGAGACGGGGCCGACCAGGTCGAGGTCGAGGTGCATCGAACGCTGCCGCCGGTGCTGGAGAAGCTGCGTGGCGCGGACTATCGACTCGTAGGTCTGGAACAAACCACCGACTCGCAGGACATTCATGGCTACGCCTTTCCCCGACGCACGGCGCTGGTGATCGGCAACGAGCGCAGCGGGCTCACCCCCGAGCTGCTGGCGCAGCTGGACGACGTGGTGGAGATTCCCGTGTGGGGCTTGCCCTACAGCTACAATGTGGCGACCGCTGCATCGATGGCCCTCTACGAATATTGCCGCCAGTGGCCGGAAGGGTGAACAACCGCTTCAACCCCGCGTCAACATTTCAATTATCTCCAGTGCCGCGACCGCGATGGCCGGGTTGCGGATTTCCTTGAACTCGAATCGGCGGGTAAGCTCGATCGCGTAACGCAGGTATTGCTCACGGGACTCTTCGATCAACTCCGGTCCGAGCGTCCGCGCTACCTCCGGCCACAGTTTGCGGGTCTTCGCCAGGGCGGCGTCGCACCCGCCCAGCGCCGCAAACACGGCGTCGTCCAGCGCCTCGAGCAACTCGCGAACTTCGGGGGTCTCCGCATGGTCGGTGGGCGCGGGGGCGGATTTCGGACGGCGACCCGTCGAAGGCAAGTGGTGAGCGGCGTGCGAGGCGCGTCGCGGCGGCATGGGAACGGTTCTCATTGGGGAGTGCTTGCTATTTCCTGGTTGTGATGAGGGGCCGCTCGGCGGCGTTATGGCTAGAGTTCAAGCGGGCCGCTGGCGGGCGGCGCGGAAGGCGTCGATGGCAGGGGTTTTAACCAGGGCGCAGACTAGCGCACCACGACGTGCGCCGACCGGTCGCCGGCACACCGTAAGAGGAACCGTTGCAGATGACAGGACATGGCGCGACGCAAACGCCGCCTCGCCATGCAAACAGGAGTTCCGGCGGGAAAAGGTGTCGGGAAGAGCCGGGGCGCAGCCGCCCTTAACCAAACCCTACCTCACAAACCGCCCTCAGGCAAAACCGCGCTGGCGATTTTGAGTATTTCGAACGAGACGGTCGACGTTTCGGTGCGGAAAGCACGGAGTCATCAATGCTGCTCTGCTCAGTGTGGCGGGAATCCCTTCATGCGGTCGACCAATTCGACTAGGTACTCGGCGACGATGTGACCGAGTTTCTCGCCTTTCTCGGGGCTGGCCTTCCGCGGGGCGCCTTCGGTCGAGCCTGGCCAGTAGCGGCGCACGTCGCGCACCAGGATCGGCCTGGCCGACTCGCGATACGTTTCCTCAGGCAACCGGTCGAGGCGCACCAGATCGGGCCGGATAGCGAGCACCCGCGACGTCTCGATTTCGCCGGCGTGCAGGTCGCGGGGCGTCTCGAACACTTTGGCCGCTCGCTTCAGGAGCACATCGTACTCCAGCACGATGGCGATGTTGGCCTGCGGGCAACTTCGCATGGCCTGTTCGGACGCCTCCTCCATCGCCGCGGTTTGCAATGCGCTGGCGTGGCCGGAGTAGAGAATGAAGTGTCGAAATCCCGACTCGTACATCGACGCCAGAATGTCGAAGGTCAACCCGCGCAGCGTCTCGCCCGAGATGCTGATCGTGCCCGGGTGGCCGGCCAGACTGCGGCAGATGCCGTAGGGGACCGGCGCGGCGACGAAGACCTGCGTCAGGCGAGCCGCCCGCTTGGCGGCGTCGTAGGCCTGGAGCGTGTCGGTCGACAGCGGCAAGTGCGGCCCGTGAGCCTCCATGACGCCGAAGGGGATGATGACGCTCTGGCACTCGGCCAGCGCCGCCTCGACCTCCACGGTGGTCATTTCTTCCAGGAGCATGGAACTTCTGCGAGGAACAGGGATAATCGGTGGGCTCGCGCCGGTCGCGGCGCGTGCGGCTTATCTGGGGGTGGCAACTTTCCTGAGATTCGCGCCAGGTGATATTCGATGAAACCTCTTATCAGGATCGCCGGCGCCGTGTCGCTGAGCGTAACCATTATGGCTGCAATCGCTTCCGCTCAACAACCGCCGCTGGACCTCTTCGAATCCAGCGGCGACATCGGCTCGCCCAAGAATCCGGGCTCGGCGGCGTTTGACGCCGTCGAGCAGGCGTTCACCGTCGCGGGCTCCGGCGCCAACATGTGGGAGGCCCGCGACGAATGCCAATTCGTGTGGAAGCGCATGAAGGGCGATTTCATGATTCGGGCCGAGGTGGAGTTCGTGGGCCAGAGCGCCCAACCGCACCGCAAGCTCGGCTTGATGATTCGCAACGGACTGGAGCCCGAGTCGCCGTACGTCGACGCCGCGGTGCATGGCAACGGCATGACTTCGCTGCAGTTCCGCCGCACGGCCGGGGCGATTACCGAACAAATCCCCTGCCCCGTCGTCGGCGGCGGCGTCGTGCAATTGGCCCGCAAAGGCAAGTCGTTCACCGTGCGTCTGTCCTGGAAGGGCGAAGCGTTCGTCCGCGATACGACGGTTGACGTGGATCTGAACGACGAGGTTTATGTGGGCCTTTTCGTGTGCGCCCACAACGCCGACGCCGTGGAGACGGGCAAGTTTCGCAATGTGCGCATCATCATCCCGGCCAGCGACGCCTTCGTTCCCTACCGCGATTACATCGGCAGCAACATCGAGATCCTCGACGTCGCCAGCGGCCGCCGCGAGATCGTGTACCAGTCGCCGGAATCTCTCCAGGCGCCCAACTGGACCAAGGACGGCCAGGCGCTGATCTACAACGCCAACGGCAAGCTTTACCGCTTCGACCTCGCCACGCGGCAACCGGCGGAGATCAACACGGGCGCGTGCCAGAACAACAACAACGACCACGTGCTGTCGCTGGACGGCACGATGCTCGGCATCTCGAGCACGCCGGCCGACGAGGGTAAATCGATCGTCTACACGGTCCCGGTAGCCGGCGGCGAACCGAAGCGGGTGACGCCGCTGGGTCATTCCTACTTCCACGGCTGGTCGCCCGACGCCAAAGAGTTGGTTTACACCGGCAACCGGAACGACGAGCTCGACATCTACAAGATCTCGGTCGACGGCGGCGAGGAGCAACGGCTCACCACGGCGCCCGGCGTGGACGACGGCCCGGAGTACACGCCCGACGGTCAATACATCTACTTCAACTCCAGCCGGACCGGCCGTATGCAGATCTGGCGGATGCAGCCGGGCGGCTTCGATCAGCACCAGGTGACGGACGACGGACTCAACAACTGGTTCCCCCACATCTCGCCGGACGGCAAGTGGATCGTGTTTCTGTCGTTCCCGCCCGACGTCGACCCGGCCGACCATCCGTTCTACAAGCAGGTGTACCTGCGGATGATGCCGATCGAAGGCGGCCCGCCGAAGGTGATCGCCTACATCTACGGCGGCCAGGGGACGATCAACGTGCCGAGCTGGTCGCCGGACGGCAAGCGACTGGCGTTTGTGAGCAACACGGCGGGGAATTAGTGGGCAGCGGGCGGTGGGCGGCGGGCAGTAGGCTGGAGTACCGCCGAGGACGCCGAGAGCCGCAACATTACGAAGGGCGCCGACGCGCGGGTGCTGGGTTTTGGGGCTTAAAACCTGAACTCGATGCAATACTGCATTAGTCGCCACTTTCTGCGCGGCGGCGATTGCGTGATCGGCGATGAACGCCGAGTCGGCGGAGGCGCCGGGGCATTCATAAGTCGCCGAGATTTGTCCATTTAGGCTGTAGAGTCGCGTAGCGAGGCATCGAGAAAACCAGGGCGGCGCGAGTTGTTTTGAGGCGAGGTTTGGAGTGCGAAGGTTGCATAGGTCGGACTTTCGGCGCGCAAGTCTTGATACGGCGCTGGGTTGGGGCGCTGGAGGGCTGGGCTCAAAAGTAGTTGGTCTGTTCATGGCGCGGCGCCTGGCGACATTTCAAGGCGGAGTCCGCAGATTGGCGCAGATGAAAGAGAGAGATGCCTTGGACCACAACGAAATCGGCCCATTGCTCTCTCCGCTGCCTGCAATCATCTCGCGAAATTTACGGACCATCCGGAGATAACAGGGGTTAACGGCGTACCATGGTGGTTGGCATGGCGCCGACGCCTTATTCCTACCACAGGTGGTGGCCCATTTTCAGCAACTATTTTCAGTAAATCTTTTTCGCGCAGTTGATGAAAACGGGGTCTTGACCGCGCGAGCCAGACGGCGGCGTCATACGTGATTGGATATAAAGTGCTCGACCGGGGCAACGCATGATGCACGCGCACGCCTTGCTGACGACGCACTGGCGGCGCGCTCGTTTTGGCGGGCGCTGGTCTTGAGCGCTTGGATCGCCGCGACGGGAACGCGCGCCGTCGGGGCCGGCGCTCGTCCGAACGTCATCGTCGTGCTCATCGACGACATGGGCTGGGCTGACTTGTCCTGCTTCGGCAATCGGGAAATTGAAACGCAGCAAATTGACCGGCTGGCGCGCGAGGGTTTGCGGTTCTCGCAGTTTTACGTCAACTCGCCGATTTGTTCGCCCTCGCGCACGGCGTTGACCACGGGTTGTTATCCGCAGCGATTTCGCATCGGCTCGTATCTGGCGGATCGGGCTCTAAATCGGGAGCGGGGGATCGCCGACTGGCTTGATCCGCGGGCGCCGAGTCTGGCCCGAATGTTGCGCAGCGCGGGGTATGCCACCGGGCATTTTGGCAAGTGGCACATGGGCGGTCAGCGCGACGTTGGCGAGGCGCCGCTCATCCAGGAATATGGCTTTGACGCTTCGCTCACGAATTTCGAGGGCCTGGGCGACCGCGTGCTGCCGCTGCTGGATGCTTTCGACGGCCGCGAGCCCAAGCCCTACGCGCTGGGGTCCAATCGGTTGGGGCGGGGCGGAATTAAGTGGGTTCGGCGCGATCGAGTGACCAGCTCGTACACGACGGCGGCGATCCGGTTTATCGATGCGGCGGTGGAGCGGGGGCAGCCGTTCTTCGTGAATTTGTGGCCCGACGACGTGCATTCGCCGTTCTTTCCCCCGAAGTCGCTGCGCGGCGACGGGTCGAAACATGCGCTGTACCTGGGCGTGCTCGACGCGATGGACGAGCAGCTCGGCCAGTTATTCGACCACGTGCGGGCGTCAGAGCAGTTGCGGGAAAACACGCTTATCCTTTTGATGAGCGACAACGGACCCGAGCCCGGGGCCGGTTCAGCCGGCGCCTTTCGCGGCGTTAAGGGGCAATTGTTCGAGGGCGGCATTCGGTCTCCTTTGATTGTCTGGGGGCCGGGGCTGATGGAGCCGGCCGTGGTCGGAGGGTGGAATCGGGAGTCGGTGCTGGCGGCGTTCGACCTGACGCCGTCGATCCTGAAGATCGCGGGAGTCGAGCGGCCGCGGGACGTGCGATTCGACGGCCAGGAGATGCATGGCCAACTGCTGGGCAAGTCGCGCGAGTCGCGAAAGGGCGTCCTCTTCTTCCGCCGGCCGCCCGATCGCGGTTCCGATGGCGATCACGACGCGCCGGACCTGGCGGTTCGGTCGGGGGATTGGAAGCTATTGTGCAAATACGACGGCGGCGATGCGGCGCTGTTCAACCTGGCCGATGATCCAGGCGAACAAACGGACCTGGCGTCGGCGCGTGGCAAGTTGGTTGCGGAGTTGGCCGAACAAGTTGTGGCTTGGCATGAATCCTGCGCCGGCGGATAAAGGAGCGACGTTTGTCGAGCGGGAGAAGTGAGGCGCGGACGAGGCGCCGAAGTTGGCTATTTTCACGCCAGCGGCACGCCAGTGGCGCCAGCGGATGCGGGGAACTTTCCTGACCGAGCACGCGTCGTAAATGTGCCCGATGAGCAACGGAGGTTGCACGGGAACGAAAGCGATGATAAGATGACCGTCAGCACAGGAGAAAGTTTATGCAACCTCGCCAGATTGGCGGGGTTTTTTTACGCGCCGCGGCGCAAGGGGCCGCTGCGGCCGACCTTCAAACGGAGGAGGCGCCAAATGGAGGAGAATACGAGACCCTGCGAGATTTGCGGACAGATGATCGACGCCGAGCGGGCGGAGGCCCTGCCGGAGACGCGGCTGTGCAGCCTGCACGCCCGGGAAATCGCCCGCTACGGCGGGGAATTCCGGCTGACCGCCACCCAGTCGCGGCTGAACAAGCCCGGCAGCTTAAAGCGAAACCCCGGCGACATTGCTATCACAGGTAAGACGCGGAACGTGAAGGCGATCGCGAAGCTGCGAGCGGATTACGAGGCGCGGGGGTAGGTGAGCGCAGCAGCGCTGGACATTTTGAAACAGGTGCTTATGGCGCGCCGAGTTGACCCTCATAGGCGGCAAAGCTAGGCTTGAGATGGAGGCCTTTAAATGAGCATTTCTTTTACGCTGCCCGCGACGGTTGAGGAAAAGCTTCGCGCCGAGTTCGGCGATCTGGATGAAGCGGCCAAGGAAGCGGCGCTGGTCGAGCTCTATCGACAGGAGAAATTGTCGCACGGTCAATTGGCCGAGTGTCTTGGCGTATCGCGCGATGAGGCAAACGCCGTCTTGAAGCGACACAAGGTTGACGAGGACCTGCCGACGATCGATGAATTTGACGATCAGATGAAGCAGTTGCGAAGCCTGCTCGACAAATGATCGTCGTCTCGGACACATCGCCCCTGAATTATCTGATTCTTATTGGGCACGTGGATTTGTTGCCCGCGCTTTTCGATCGGGTTATTGCGCCGCCGGGCGTGATCGTCGAACTCTCACATCCCGGAGCGCCGCAACCAGTCAAAACGTGGGCGGCCGCGACGCCAGCTTGGTTGGAAGTGATTCGGCCGACGCGCATCGATCCAGGGCTTCGCCTTGGAGCTGGCGAGAATGAAGCAATTTCAGTGGCTCAAGAGCTGAGCGCAAATCTGTTGCTGATGGATGAGCGGAAGGCCAGCCGGACAGCTCAAGGTTTGGGAATGCACGTCGTCGGAACGCTTAACGTGCTTGCCGTCGCCGCGGAGCGACACATGGTGGACTTGCCGCAGGCCATCGCTGCACTGCGACAAACGACTTTTCGCGAGCCGAGGAAATTAGTCGACGAGCTGTTGCGGCGCGACGCCGACCGACGAGGTGGGACCTAAGCTTTGCACAGCCGCAAATTAGATAATGGCCTTTAGCTTTTGCCATACGACCGAGTAGGCGTTGGCGTCGCTGGGGCTCTTGAGCTCATCGAGTTCGGCTTGAATTTCGGCGTCGATCTCTTGCTGATGGTCGTGGAAATACGCCATTGAGGCGTGCACTTCGGCCAGGTTCAGATACGGATAATGACGGACGATGTCTTCCGGCCCCAGACCACGGCCCAGGTAGTCCATCACGATCATGGCGACGCGCGTACGGGGATGACTCTCCAAATGCGCCGGCGAGCCGGGCGTTTTCACAATGCGCGGACAGGTGGAGATTGTGCTCATGGCGGGGACCTTAGCTCAATCCTAGCATGGGGCAATGGCTGATCCAAGTTTGCGTTTGAGGCTCAGGCCGTCGGGCCATTGGCGGCGGGCGGCTGGAGTTGAGTCTTCGAAGCCCCAGATTTTCCGCGCTGTGGGCTGCGGATGGAGACCACAGCCACCCTCCTCGGTGTTTTGGGAGAAGAGAGACCACGCGCTTCGGCGGACCTCAGGGCGTGCCACCCGACCGAAGCCGGCGTGGAGGATCGTGCCAAAGCGGCGGACGTCGAACCTCCTGGTTCCTGGGAAGTTTGCCGAATGATCTGGCTTGGCCGCTCGCGGTGGCGTACAATATGTACGCATGAAGCGGGTCATTAGCGTCAAGCGACTACGCGAATTCTGGCAGCGGCATCCGGACGCTGAGCAGCCGCTCAGGCAATGGTATCGCACGGCGGTCAAGGCAAACTGGCGGCGGATCGAAGACGTTCGCGCGACCTATTCGCATGCCGACGCCGTTGTGGTCGTAAGCGGCCGGACGGTTACCGTGTTCAACATCGGCGGCAACAAGTACCGGCTGGTCGTCGACATCATTTACCAAGTCGAAGTCATTTACGTGTGTACGGTGCTGACGCATGCCGATTACTCGAATGATCGTTGGAAGGATCAGCTATGAGCGTTAGAGAAGCTAAAGCGGGGGCGACGAGCGATTTACCCGGTCGCTTTGCCGATTTGGCGAGGCTGTTGCCGCCGCACGTGATCCGCAACGAGCGAGACTATGACAAGGTCATCGCCTTTGTCGATAAGCTGTTGGCGCGGCCTAAGCTTACCAAGGGCCAAGCGGAGTGTTTTGAGACGTGGTCGGTGCTGATCGCGGCTTACGAAAACCAGCGCCACGCGATCGACGCCGGCGGCAAGGACGGTTTGGCAGCGCTGAAACATCTCGTGGACGAAAACGGCATGACGGCGTCCGATCTGGGGCTGCTCTTGGGCAACAGGTCCCTGGGATCCAAGGTGCTGCGCGGCGAGCGCGAGTTGAGCAAATCGCACCTCCGCATTTTGGCCGAGCGGTTTAAGGTGGAGCCGGGTCTTTTCCTTTGATTTTGGCAACTTCGACGGAGGGGCCCAAATCCCCCTCCCCCAGCCCTCCCCGCCGAGGGGAGGGGGCTGGAGGAATCGGTTGAGACGCGCGAGGCATGCTGTCTAATCGAATCGCAGCGCGGACTCCTCGGCGGACCTCGGAGTGACAGGGGCGGGGCCCCTTTTAGAAACTATCTGGATACTGGCATTGTCGTAAATTGTGAAATGGCCGTAGGTTTTGGGATTGGATTTCCATCGCGCCCCCGGAGCCTTCGGCCATGCGATTCCCCACGCCCCCGCGTAAATCCTACCCTTCGGACCTGACGGACGAGCAATGGAGTTTCCTCGAACTTTTGTTGCCGCCCGAGCGGACCGACGGGCTCGGTCGTCCGCGCGAGGTCGATCTGCGAGAGGTGATCAACGGGATTCTGTATCTGCTTCGCAGCGGTTGCCAGTGGGACATGCTGCCCCACGACCTGCCGCCCAAGAGCACGACCTACGAATATTTTGCCCGCTGGCGCGACGACGGGACATGGCAGCGAATCATGGACGCCTTGCGCGAGCAAGCGCGAACGACGGCCGGTCGCGCAGCGACGCCCAGCGCGGCGAGCGTCGACAGCCAGAGCGTCAAGACGACGAACGTCGGCGGCGAACGGGGCTACGACGGCGCGAAGAAGGTGACGGGGCGAAAACGGCATATTTTCGTGGATACCCTGGGCTTCCTGTTGGCCGTGGCGGTGACCAGCGCGGCGCTCGACGACGCTGCCGCCGCGCCGCAAGTCCTCGCCCAGGTGACTCCCGACGCAGCGCCGCGACTGACGAAGATTTGGGGCGACTCGAAGTATCGCAATCATGGTTTGAACGCCTGGCTCGCGCGGGAGCGACCGGATTGGAATTTGGAGATTGTGTCTCGTCCTGCCGACGCGAAAGGTTTCGTGCTGCTGCCCAAACGTTGGGTGGCCGAGCGGACGTTCAGCTGGATCGGACGCAGCCGACGGCACAGCAAGGACTATGAACGACGAACCGATTCCAGCGAAGCGATGATGAAACTCAGCGCCATCCATCTCATGCTCCGACGACTCGCACCCGCCAGAAACGGTTCCACGTTCAACTACCACGCTGCTGCGTAAAGACCGATTTCCCCGCGGAAAACACGGAATACATTCCCAGATAGTTTCTTAGAACTCGCGATGCCCGGCGGGTGGCTGGGGTTGAGTCTTCGAAACCCCAGGTTTCGCGCTGTGGGCTCCGTGGACGGAGACCACAGCCACCCTTTGCTAGCGGTTGCCCGCGGGGGCCGACGATGTGGGTATAATTCGCGATTGCCTTCCAACGAGCGAGGCGCTCGGAAGGCGGAGCGTGGAGACCGGGAGCGGGCAGAGCCGTGAACAATCGGCCGCGAGGCTTTCGGGCGTCGAGACCCGATCGCGAGAGGCGCCAAGGAGCGGAGCATGGTGAGCCGGAGAGGCTGTCGCGCGGGATGTTGGGCGGTTGCCGCGTGCGTTGGCCTCGGGGGTGGGGCGTCGCTGCGGCGGTGGCGCTGACGCCGAGCCGGGTGGTTGTCTTTGGCGACAGCTTGTCCGATATCGGGAACATCGACGACGCGACGCTCGGCGTCGTACCGGGCCGGACTTACTATAACGGCCGCTTCTCGAACGGTCCGGCGTGGGTCGAGCGGCTGGCCAGCGACCTCGGCGCTCCGCCGCTAGGGCCCAGCACGGCGGGGGGCGACAATTTTGCGTACGGCGGCGCAGACTTCCGGCGCGGGCGGCATCGGCGGCCTGTTCATCCGTGATCTCGACGAGCAGTTGTCGGACTATCGCGCGACGCGATCCGTCGATCCCAAGGCCTTGTACGTGGTGTGGGCGGGGGCCAATGATCTGTTCGACGGACAGACCGACGTGAACGTGCCGATCGGCCGCGTCGTCGCCGCGCTCGAAGTTGCTGAGCTCACTCGGCGCCCGGCAGTTCCTCGTGCCGAACTTGCCGATCTTGGGGAGGATTCCGGAGTACAATCGCGACCCGGCGGCGTCGGCTCGTCTCGACGCGCTGTCGTACCAGTACAACGCTGTGTTTGCCGGGGCGATCGAGCAACTGGCGGCGCAGCATCTGGACGCGACGTTTTACCAACTGGACGTGGGGGAACTGTTTTCGGGCACGATTGCCAACCCTGCGGCGCGGGGGTTGACGAACGTCACCGACCCGGCGGCGCCCGGGCTCAATCCAGGGGCCGTTTTCTACAACCGCAATCGCATCGTGGCCAATCCGGACCAGTACTTGTTCTGGGACACGATTCACCCGACGGCTGCGGTGCATCGCATTCTCGGCGACGTGGCGAGCCGGCTGGTCGACGGCGTTCCCGGCGATTTTAACACCGACGGCGAAGGTGGCCGCGGCGGACCTTGCGTTGTGGCGCACGGGCTTTGGCGCGGCCAGCGCCGCGCGGCGACAGGGGGATGCGGAGGGGGATCGGGACGTCGACGGCGCGGACTTCCTGGCGTGGCAGCGGACGCGCGGGACAAATGTCGCGGCGCTGCCGGTGGCAATACGCCGTAGCGGGCGTGCCGGAGCCCGCGTCGGTGGGGCTGCTCGCGTTGTGCGCCGGGGCATTGATGCGGGCGGGGCAATGTCGCGGGCGGCGCGGCATCGGGACGATGCCGGCTAACCCCTGGGCAAGCGCGTGTTAATATGCCACGCTCTTTGATGGACGAAGAGCGTACGGCTATGGACTTCTCATGCCCACGCGGACGAGGGCATGGCACTCAAATCCCCCCTCCCCAGCCCTCCCCGCCGAGGGGAGGGGGCCGGAGGAAGTGATCTAGAACTCCGCACTGCCGGGCGTGCGGGGGAACGGGATCACGTCGCGGATGTTGTCCATGCCGGTGACGAACTGGACCATGCGCTCCAGGCCCAGGCCGAAGCCGGCATGCGGCACGGTGCCGTAGCGGCGCAGGTCGAGATACCACCAGTAGTCGTCGGGGTTGAGGCCCGTGTTCTTTCATCCGCTCGACGAGCACGTCGAGCCGCTCTTCGCGCTGGCTGCCGCCGATGATTTCGCCGACGTTGGGCACCAGCACGTCCATCGCCCGCACCGTCTTGCCGTCGTCGTTGACGCGCATGTAAAACGGCTTGATCGTCGCGCGGATAGTCGTAGAGGATCACCGGCGCGTTGAAGTTTTTCTCGGTCAGATAGCGCTCGTGCTCGGCCTGCAGGTCGGCGCCCCAGTCCACGGGGAACTCGAACTTCTCGCCGGACTGACTGCAGGAGCTCGATGGCCTCGGTGTAGCTGACGCGGCGGAAGGGCTCGTTGGCGACGGACGTTCAGGGCGTGTCGAGCACCGTGTTGTCGATACCGCTCGTTGAAGAACTGCATGTCCTCCTGGCAGTCGGCCAGCACGTCGCGGAAGATGCGCTTGAGGAACCGCTCGGCCAGGTCCATGTTGTCGGCCAGCTCGAAGAAGGCCATTTCCGGCTCGACCATCCAGAACTCGGCCAGGTGCCGCGAGGTGTTGGAGTTTTCGGCGCGGAACGTCGGGCCGAAGGTGTAGATCTTGCCCAGGGCGCAGGCGAAGATTTCGCCTTCGAGCTGGCCGCTGACGGTGAGATACGCGCGGCGGTCGAAGAAATCCTGCGCGTAGTCGATGCGGCCGTCGGCCGTACGCGGCGGCTTGTCCAGGTCGAGCGTGGTGACGCGGAACATCTCGCCGGCGCCTTCGCAGTCGCTGGCGGTGATGATCGGCGTGTGGACGTAGAGAAAACCTTCCTCCTGGAAGAAGTCGTGGATCGACCGGCAGACGCAGTTGCGCACCCGCATGACGGCGCCCGAAGGTGTTGGTGCGCGGCCGCAGGTGGGCCCATTCGCGGAGCTACTCGAACGAGTGCCGCTTCTTCTGCAGCGGATAGGTCTCGGGATCGGCCCAGCCGTGCACGGTGAGCTCGGCGGCGTGCACTTCGGTGGCCTGCTCCGGCGCCGCCGGACTGCTTGACCTCGCCGCGGACCGTGACGCTGCAGCCGGCGCGAGAGATGCTTGATCTCCGACTCGTAGTTCGGCAGCTTGCCGTCGGCGACGACTTGGATGTTGGCCGAGGCACGAGCCGTCGTTGAGCTCGAGAAAGCTGAAGCCGCCTTTCGAGTCGCGGCGGGTGCGAATCCAGCCTTGCAGCGTGACGGTGCGGCCGATCGCCGCGGGCTGCCGGGCTTCGCGCACCGAAAGTTTGTCCATGGCGTCGTCCTCGGCCAGCGTTATGCCCCCGGTCACTGACCGGAAGGCTAACTATGTTCACAACCCCTGCGCCGCGAGCCAGCGTTCGGCGTCGAGGGCGGCCATGCAGCCGGTGCCGGCGGCGGTGACGGCCTGGCGGTAGTAGTCGTCGGCCACGTCGCCGGCGGCGAAGACGCCGTCGACGCTGGTGTTGGTGCGGAACGGCACGGTCCACTTGATGTACTTCTTGCCGTCAACTCGAGCTTGCCCTCGAGGAACGCCGTGTTCGGCGTGTGGCCGATGGCGACGAACATGCCGCCCGCTTCGAGTTCGCGCGTCGATTCGTCGACGGTCGACTGCAGCCGCACGCCGGTGACGCCGTCCTTGTCGTTGCCGAGCACTTCGTCGACGGTCGCAGTTCCAGAGCATCTTGATCTTGGGATTGTTGATCGCCCGCTCGGCCATGATCTTCGACGCCCGCAACTCGTCGCGGCGATGGACCATGTGCACGACGCTGGCGAACTTCGAGAGGTAATCGGCCTCCTCGACCGCCGAATCGCCGCCGCCGACCACCACCAGCGGCTTGTTGCGAAACCGCGGCAGGGCGCCGTCGCACACGGCGCAGGCGCTGACGCCGCGGTTCTTGTAGATCTCCTCCGACTCCAGGCCCAGGTAATTCGCCCGGGCGCCGGTGGCGATGATCACGGCGTGGGCAGTCGACGCGTCTGGCCGCCGAGCGACGTGAGCGTGAACGGCCGGCGGCTGAAATCGACGTCGACGATGTCGTCGGTGTCGATGCGGGTGCCGAAGTTGACCGCCTGCTGGCGCATCAGTTCCATCAGCTCGGGGCCGGAGCAGCCTTCCTTGTGGTGCATGTCGGCGAGGTAATGGTGCTCCTCGTCGAGGGCGGAGCGGAGATAGTGGCTGAGGTCGCCGGCGGGAAAGCCGGGGTAGTTCTCCACCTCGGTGGTCAAGGCAAGCTGCCCCAGCGGCAGCGTGCCGCCCATCCGGTTTTCCTCGGTGATGGCGCCCTCGAAGACCAGCGGATCCAGATTGGCCCGGGCGGCGTAAATGGCCGCGGTCCAGCCGGCCGGGCCGCTGCCGATGATGACCAGATGCTCGGGCGTCGTGGTTGTTGGTGCATCCATGTCGAGTCGCCGCTGTGCCGTGGTAAGGAAAGCGAGGAATTATACGTGGATTTACGCAACGCGCTAAGCCGCGGTTCAGCCCCGGTAATCGTCGTGGCACGTGACGCACGATTGGCCTACGCGGGCCGAGGACTGGCGCGCCGCTTCGTAATTCTCGTCCTCGGCGGCGCGTGCGACAGCGCCGTCGCGGCTTGCTGTAGCTCGCGGTCATAGGCGGCGAAGGTCTTGTCGTCCCAGTACTCGAATTCCTTGCGATGGATGACCTCGGCCAGCATGGCCAGCAGTTGCGCCTCGTGCCGTACTTCGACGGCCGACTTGCGGAACTGCCGGTCGTTGGAAAGCTTCGGCGAGATGTTGTCGCGCCACGCCGTCTGCATGCGCAGCATGAGCACATTGCGGCCGGAGAGCGAGTTCCACTTTTCCAGCGGCGGCGCTGCGGCCTGAGCGAGCTTGCCGCCGCGAAGCGACCTCCTCCAAGTCGGCGGCGCGCGCACTGGCCTCGGCGAAGCTCTGATCGGTGGCCGTCTTGCAGCGACGGCTAGCGACGGCCAGGGCGTCGCGCAGGCCGGGCGCGTCGTCGTGCCAGCGCACGTCGCCGTCATACTCGGCGATGACGGCAAACAGCGTCGCCAGGAGGCCAAAATCGGCCTCGCACTGTTTGTAGCCGCCGGCCTTGAATTGAGCGGGAGCGGCCAGCGGCTCGTGCAGCCGGGCGGCGATCCGTTTGACCTCGGTCACGAGCGTCTCGCCGTCGATCAGCCGCGACCAGGCAAAGGCGCGGTCTGCGTTGGCGCCGCCTGGCGAAGTATCGTTTGAGAAAGCGTCGCCAGGTTTCGACGGTGGACCAGCCTGGGGCCGAACGCCGACCAGGTGCTCGCGGGCATCTGTAAAGAAAACGTCGCTGATTTCAGACGGCCAGTCTGCGGGTCGGGCTCGACGCGGAGGCTTCGCGCTCTGGGCCGCGGCGGCTGCCGCGACGCCGCAGACGACTGCCACCCAAGCTAGCGAAGTCAGGCTACGCGGAGGCTTCATGGCGACTTACTTCACATGCAGGCGGCGGCGCTCATTCTCAGTGTCCTTCATTATCGCACCTGGGCAAGACCGCTTGACGGCGCGTTGAGGTCGACATTCGGGCCCAGAACTCCGCCCGCTCGAGGACCGACTCTAGCCGCCGCTCGACAATTTGGTAGCCTGTATCAACGGCAATGGTCGCGGAGCGCGCGACCCCATGCCCCCCAGGAATCACTGGCCCATGGCGACCGACGATACGCTGGCCGAGGTGAGGCAAGCCGCCGAGAGCGGGAAGATCACTCATACGGCCGCCAAGAACATTAAGGCCTGGCTGACTGAGCCGCGGTACGCCGACTATGCGCCGGAAGTGGCCCGGATGGTCGGCGAGGGCCAGTGGCAAATGCTGGACGACGTGTTTTGGACCGTCATCCCGTTCGGCACCGGCGGCCGACGCGGGCGGATGTTTCCCGTCGGGTCCAACGCCATCAACGACCGCACGATCGGCGAGAGCGCCCAAGGGCTGGCCGAGTACGTGAAGTCGCAACTCGGGGACGGCGCCGAGCTGTCGTGCGCGATTGCCTACGACACGCGGCATCGGTCCGAGCACTTTGCCCGACTGTGCGCCGAGATCATGGTCGCCTCGGGATTCCGCGTGTATTTCCTGCAAGGCTTTCGCAGCACGCCGGAGCTGTCGTTTTGCGTGCGCTCCAAGCATTGCTCGTGCGGCATCATGGTCACGGCGAGCCACAACCCGCCGAGCGACAACGCGGTGAAGGCCTATTGGTCCACCGGCGGCCAGCTCGTGCCGCCGGATGACAAGGGCGTCATCGACTGCGTCATGGCCGTCGGTCACATCGACCGCTCGCCGTTCGACGCGGCGCTGGCCGAGGGGCAAATCGTGGCGTGTCAGGACGAAGTGGACCCGCAGTTCATCGCCGCGGTCGCGTCGGTCTCCGTGGCGGGGCCGCGCGACGTGAAGGTGCTGTACTCGCCGCTGCACGGCGTGGGGGCGACGGCGGTGATTCCGGTGCTGGAGAAGGTCGGCTTCGCGCAGGTCGAGGTCTTCAGTCAGCATGCCAAGCCGGATGGTGATTTTCCCAATGTGCCCGGGCACGTCGCCAACCCCGAAACGGCCGGAAGTTTTCGACTCGATCATCGCCCACGCCAGCCACGCGGGCTTCGATCTGGCGATTGCGACGGACCCCGATTGCGACCGCATCGGCTGCGCGGCGCCGCTTACCGACAAAGCCGGCGCTCCGTGGCACACGCTGTCCGGCAATCAAATCGGCGCCCTGCTGGCCGATTATGTGCTCGAATCGCGCAAGGCGGCTGGGAAGCTCACGCCGCGGCATTTCATTGTCGAGACGCTGGTCACGACGCAGCTCACGCGCCGCATCGCCGACAGCTACGGCGTGCGCACCGTCGGCGATCTGTTGGTGGGTTTCAAGTGGATTGCCGCGGCCATCGACGAATATGGACCGGAGTTGTTTGTGTACGGCACCGAGGAATCGCACGGCTACATGGCCGGGACGTACGTTCGCGACAAAGACGGCGCCGTCGCGTCAATGCTCCTGTGCGAGCTGGCCGCGAAATTGAAATCCCAGGGTAAGACGCTGCACGAAAAGCTCGACGCCCTGTTCTGGCAGCATGGGCTGCACGCCGAGCGGCACGGTGTCGGTGCAGATGCCCGGCAGCGAGGGCATGCTGCGGATGAAGGAGGTCATGGCCGAGTTTCGCTCGAAGCCGCCGCACCAGCTCGCCGGCAGTGGGGTGAAGCAAGTGCGCGACTACTTTCTGCAGACGGTGGGGCCGCCCGGCGCCAATCCACAAGCCCTGCCCGGGCCGAAAGGCGATCTGGTGATCCTCGACCTCGCCCTGGACGGCAACTACGTGGCCATCCGCCCCAGCGGCACGGAGCCGAAGATCAAGCTCTACATGTTCGCCTACGAGCCGCCGGAGCAACTGGCCAATCTGGACGACGCCAAGCAAATGCTGGAACTACGGCTGGACGCCATGGAAGCGGACATGCGGGCGTTTGCGGGGGTGTGATCTGCCCAACCGCCAATTCCACCCGCCAAATAATGGCAAATGGAATTGACGGGATAACAGGATCGGCAGGATTCACAGGATGCCAATTCAAGCGTATTGATCCTGTAAATCCTGCTTATCCTGTTATCCAATCAATTCAGCGTTGCAAGTCCCCTCCCGCCCGCTCGACCGCATTCTCTGTGTCCTCCGTGCCTCCGTGGTAATAATTCCCCTATGGAATCCTACGAGGGGGATGTTGAACTGCCCAAATCACAGGTCGAGTTCTACCTGCGCCGGCGGAGAAGGTGCGCAGCAAGTTTCCTGAGACGCCGGGCGTCTATCTGTTTCAGGACCAGCACGGTCGTGTGATCTACATCGGCAAGGCGAAGAATCTCCGCGCGCGGGTTTCGCACTACTTCCTCAAGGCCGCGGCCGAGGATTCGCGTTCTAGCCAGCTTGTGCTGGAGGCGTACGACGTCGACTTCCTGGAAGCCGCAAGCGAAGTGGACGCTCTGCTGCTGGAAGCGCGGCTGGTCAAGGACACGCAACCCAAGTTCAATCGCGATCTGCGCGACGACAAGTCGTTTCCTTATCTCCAGATCACCACCCACGAAGATTATCCGCGGATCGAGATCACCCGCGAGCCGCGCTCCAGCGGCGTGAAGCTCTACGGACCGTTCGCCAACGTGGGCGATCTGCGAGGGGCCCTGCAGGTGCTGCAGCGCATCTTCCAGTTTCGCACCTGCGCGCTCGATATCGAGGAGAGCGACGAGCGCTGGAGGTGGTTCCGGCCGTGCTTGTTGGCGTCGATCCGCCAATGCACGGCGCCGTGCAACCTGCGCATCTCCAAGGAGGATTACCGCCGCGACATTGCCCGGCTGCGGCAGTTTCTCGACGGCAATCGAAAGTCGCTGCTCGAAGAGATGCGGGCCGAGATGACCGCGGCCGCCGAGGCGCGGCGGTTCGAGCAAGCCGCCCGGCTGCGCGACGAGATCCACATGCTCGAGTCGCTCCACGACCGCGGCAACCTGGAGAAGCACGAGCAACCAGAGGTGTTTTACCAGGATCCCAAGAAGGGCCTCGCCGGATTGCAGAAGGTGCTCAAGCTGCCGACGACGCCGCGCACCATCGAGGGCGTCGACATCGCCCATCTCGGCGGGACCGAGACTGTGGCGAGCCTGGTGCAATTCATCGACGGCTTGCCGTTCAAGCCCAGCTATCGGCGGTTTCGCATTCGCGAGGTGGCGGGCGTCGACGACTACGCCGCTATCCATGAGGTGGTGGCCCGCCGCTTTCGCCGGCTCGACGACGAGGGGAGCGTGAAGCCGGACATCCTGCTGGTGGACGGCGGCAAGGGGCAATTGGGTCGGGCGCTGGCGGCGTTCCAGTCGCTGGGCATCGAGCCGCCGCTGGTGCTGTCGCTGGCGAAGCGCGAGGAACTGGTGTACGTCATGGGCCGCGACGAGCCGCTGCGGCTGCGGCGACGGGCCTTCGCGCTGCGGCTCTTGCAGTACGTGCGCGATGAAGCGCACCGGTTCGCGCAGCATTATCACCACTTGCTGCGGCGCAAGCGGACGTTGGGCGGCGAGGGGTGAGCCACGAGGCTGCGGATGGACAGCGTGCGAGTTCATGGCACGTGGATTGCTGCATCTAATGGGGGGGAGCGGGGCGCCAGCGGACGGGCGGCGCTATTCGGCCCCTGCCGTCGGTTTGGACTGATCCCTTTTCCGGGAGGAGAGGTGAATCGTGTCCGCAAAAACTACGCAATTGACGCTTTCCAGTCGCAGTTTTGCCGATGGCGGCGTGATCGACGGCCGCCACACGTGCGACGGCGAAGACCTGTCGCCCGAGCTGGCGTGGTCCGATGCGCTCCAGGGTGTGCGAACCTTCGCGCTGATCGTCGACGATCCGGACGCGCCTGCGGGCGAATTTACGCACTGGGTGCTCTTCGACATTCCGGCGTCGGTTCACGGCCTGGCGGAGGGAGCGACGGACATTGGCGTGGCGGGACGGAACGATTTTCAGCGAGTCGGTTACGGCGGCCCCTGCCCGCCGCGCGGGCATGGCGAGCACCGCTACAAGTTTCGACTGTTCGCCTTGGACGTCGACTCGCTCAGCTTGCCGCAGGGCGCTTCCCGTGCGGAGGTTGAGGAGGCCATGGAGCGCCACATCGTGGCGCACGTTGACATCACGGGGCGCGACGCGCGCCGTGCCAAGGCTCATTAGGAGGACCCGGCATGCTGGCGACCGAGTTCGCATCAAACGCTCGCCAATCGGCGAGCGGCGGTTCGACCGGCGCCGATTGCCCACGCTAGCGCTGCACGTGGCCAGGAGCTCGCGATGCCAGTAGGGTAGAGTTTAGATGACGGCAAGCCGAGCGGTTTCCTGGCCAGGGGCCGTGGATGCTCGGGTTTTCATTCAAACCGGAGGTGTGCGATGCCAGCCCAAAAACTTCGAGAGTTTCTTGACAAGAACAAGGCAAAGTATGTGGCGATCAGCCACTCGCCGGCGTACACGGCGCAGGAAATCGCCGCGACGGCCCACATTCCCGGCAAGGAGTTGGCCAAGACGGTGGTCGTGAAGGCCGACGGAAAGTTGGCCATGGCCGTGCTCCCGGCCTGCCATCAGGTCGATTTCGACTTGTTGGCCGATGCCATGGGAGCGGAGCGCGTGGAGCTGGCTGGCGAGGCGAATTTCCGCGACCGCTTTGGCGAATGCGAAATTGGCGCCATGCCGCCGTTTGGCAACTTGTACGGCATGGAAGTTTACGTGGCCGACGACTTAACGGACGACGACGAGATCGCCTTCAACGCCGGGTCGCATAGCGAGTTGATCCGCATGGCCTACGTCGACTTCCAGCGGCTGGTGAAACCAAGGATCGTCAACTTCGCCGTCCTCGCGTAAGCAGTGCGGCTGCCGGTCGAGCGCACGCTGCGGCGATGGCGCCTTGCGGTTAGTCATGGTACGCTTGGCTCCTCTTGGCGAATTATTCCGGGCGACCTGAACAGTTGACGTTCAGGTTGGCAATCGAAGGGGTGGCATGCCCTCGGAGGTCCGCCGACGTGGGCATGATCACTGGTTTTTCGCATGCCCACGCGGACGAGGGCATGGCACGCTTTGTTTAGATTCCTGATCCTTAATAAGCGGTATGAATCGACGCGATTTCATTCGAGTTGGGACCGCGGGGGCGGCTTCCGTTGCGGCCCTACAGGCGCGGGCGTATGCCGCGGCGGGCGAGGCGCCGCTGCGGGTGGCGTTGGTCGGCTGCGGTTGGTACGGCAAGACGGACTTGTTTCATTTGATGCAGGTCGCGCCGGTTGACGTGGTCGCTCTGTGCGACGTTGATCGTCACATGGCAGAGGCTGCCGCGGAGCTTGTGTCGCAGCGGCAGCCGTCGAAGAAACGGCCGCCGCAGTACGGCGACTATCGCCAGCTGCTCGCCCGACACAAGCCCGAGATCGTGCTTGTGGCGACGCCCGACCATTGGCACGCGCTCGTGATGATCGAGGCCTGCCGCGCCGGCGCCGATGTGTACGTGCAGAAGCCGATTAGCCACGACGTGGTCGAAGGGCAGGCGATGGTGGCCGCGGCCCGCAAGTACAAGCGGACTGTGCAGGTCGGACTGCAAAGGCGCAGCAGCGCACACTTGCTCGAGGCGCGGGACAAGTATCTCCGCACGGGCAAGCTCGGAAAGATCGCCTACGTCGACGTGCATAGTTACTACGGCGTGGGGACCGACTTCCCGCCGGACGGGGCGCCGCCGGCGCATCTCGACTGGGAAACCTATGTCGGTCCCGCGTCGTGGGTGAACTACAACCCCGGCATCCATCCGCGCAGTTGGCGGAACTTCCGCGAGTTCGGCAACGGGCAGACGGGTGACTTGTGCGTGCACATGCTCGATGTCGTGCGTTACTTCCTCGACCTCGGCTGGCCGCGGCGCGTGTCGGCGTCGGGCGGGGCGCTGATGCGCCCGGCGGGCTCGAAGGCCACGGTGGCGGACACGCAGACGGCGGTCTTCGAATATCCGGACCTACAGGTCGTTTGGACCCAACGGAGCTACGGTGCGCCTGTCGATCCGGATTACCCCTGGGGCGCCACGCTCTACGGGGAGAAGGGTACGCTCAAACTCAGCGTGTTCTCCTACGATTTCATTCCCGAAGGCGACGGCCAGCGCGAGCACGGCGACGCCCTCTTCGAGCGCGAGCAGTATCCCGAAGACCTCCAGCACAAGGAGACCGAGCTGTTCGCCGCGCCGGCCACGCGACAACACATGCGGGACTTCCTGGCGGCGCGGCGGGAAGGACGCCGGCCCGTGGCCGAGATCGAAGAGGGCCATATTTCGTCGGCCACGTGCATCCTGGCGAACCTGTCGATGGACCTGGGCCGCGGGCTCGAGTGGGACGCCGCCGCGGGGCGCGTGGTCGGCGACGATGAGGCGAACGCACGGCTCGCCGGCGAGTATCGCGGCGAGTGGCCGCATCCGACGGCTGAAAATCGCGTCGGAGACGCCTCTCACAGTGGCAAAAGTGGTTTGTCGTAACACTTCAGCCGTCTGAAGGAGTCACGCTGGACGAAAGGGGATAGGGGGATATTGGAGATGGGGGGATGTTGGAAGGAACGAAAATGTTATCCAATTCCCTTCCGCGTCCCCATTCTGATTTCCTCCATCTCCAACATCTCCTTTATCTCCCCGATCTCCTTTCTCAACGCGACCGTTACTTCATACGGCTGAAATGCTTCCGTTTTTTATCTCTCGCGAGGAGCACCGGCTCGGGAAAAACCAGCGGCTTAAAGACATGGGGGACCGTCGTGAATAGCATCGGTTGGCGTGCATCACCGATTCTCGGCGTCCCGCACGTGCGGCAGGCGGCGGAGTATTACCGCGATGTGCTCGGGTTCAGCCTCGACCCGTGGACGGCGTGTTCCAACCCAGGGCCGACGAGCCGGCGGGGTCTACGCCATCGTTAAACGGGCGGGCGTTTGGATTCATATCCAGATCCGACGCGGAGAGCAGTCGCAGCGTTCGCGCAGGCGTTTGAGCGAGACGTCTATTTGTACGTGGACGACTTTGACGACGTGCACGCGGATCTTCAGCAACGCGGGGCGATGATTATTCAGCCGCCGCGCGTAGCGCCCTACGGCATCCGCGAGATGGTGGTCGAGGATCTGAATGGTTATCGCATTGCGTTTGGAGAAGTCATCCCGTAGCGGGAGGCGGGCCGCCGGCGGACCGTCGAGCCTCCTTACGCATCACTTGCGCTTCGCGCAATTCTTGAAGGCCATCTGAACGTCCGCGGATGACTTCGGACAGATCTCTCGCCAGATGCGCAGAGGCGCAAAGGAAGACGCAAAGAAGAGGGAATGACGGATTTGGCCGCGAATAACGCGAATCGGCGCGAATGACCAGAGAAGGTCAAAGAGAAGTCGGCGGAGTCTTGACAGGGCCGAGGTGGAATATACAGAATTACAGGTGCGTTATCCCGAACAGTTTCTGCAAACCGTTTGTTATGCAACCGAGTCTTTACGCCAAAGGCGTTGAACACCATAGCCCAGGGCAGTTCGCTTTGGCGAACTACCCTGGGTCGCGATTGCATGAGGAACGTTTACGCTGAAGGCGTTAAACAACCTAGGCTGGACGAGATTGTGTGAAACGCTTTCAGCGTAATGGGTCTCCCGGGGGTCTGTTACCCAGGCTACCTCGCTAGGCGCACGGCTTACATGGATTCTTTAGCACCGGGGGAACTCTGCATGGCCAAACACTACATCTACCGGATGGACCACGACACAGGCTTCGCTCCCCACGTCTCAAAAAACCTCTGTACGCTCTGCGGGTGCAAGACGACAACGGTTGAAGCGTGGGCGGAAAAGGGAAGTTGGGTTATCGGAATGGGGGAAAGAGAACCGACAAGCCGGTCTGCGCTAATTTATGCCTTACGCGTTGAAGACAACCCAACCCTGGCGAGATTCAGTCGCCAATGCCGCGACAAGCAGCGTATCTGGCCAGCCGGTCGCTCAAGCCCTCTTCGAAGGTTCTGGTGGCACGTCACTTCTACTACCTGGGAAATAGTGCGGGCGGCGCTGCCCTCGAAATTGAAACACCTGGTCATTCCGTGCGCAGGGATGCAAGCGTGCCTCCGATGAGGACGTTGCCGCATTGGACGCTTATCTCAGGGTACGATTCGGCCCGGGGGTCCATGGCGTCCCGAATACCAAATCGCCGCTACGGACCAGAAGGTGCGGCTGCGGGCGGGGTGTCAACGGGCTTAATCGGGCTGAGTGAACAAGGGGCCGGGCTTTTTTGAAGCTATTGGTCGGCGGCCGCCCCATGGAGAATCAAATGCCACAATTCACCACAATCTCACCCACCCACGTCGCCGGTCAAAAGCCGGCAGCGTGGGTGCACTTCAGAGAAGGGCACTACGTCGCCATCGGCTGGCTCGAAGATGTCGATCTTACCGGCACATCGATGGACGAAATCACCGATGTGATACGGCGCCAAGAATATGACAACGAGACAGCCGCAATTCAGTCATTCGGCCGGTTCCTATCGCTCCAGCCGGGCGACTATGTGGCGGTCAACAACACGAATCATGGTCTTTTCGGTATCGGGATTATTGAATCAGGGTACAAGTTCCGGCTTCAAAAGCACGATTCCGGGGATGCGGAGGAATTCTACCGACACATAGGGATGTTAAGTGGGTCAAAACCTCATACGTGCCCCGCAGTTCTCTTGTTTCAGAAGGCGAGACACCCTGGTAGCGGTACGGTGCGGTGGGAAAGGTCTACCCCGATTGACGCCCTGATATATCCCGCTTGCTTGGGATTTCACCTCCCGTTGGAGGCAAGGAGATTGAGATTCTGCGACCGCGGGATCTAAAACTCGTCATTCAGGCAGTCGAGACGTTGCGCAAAGAGCACAACCACAAGGAACGTGCTCACGAGTCGCTCGTTGAAGACTTCTTCGTCGCACTCGGGTACGCGAAGCACAAGGACATCAAGTATCGCCAAGGCCGTGTTGATATAAAGCTTGAAACCGCTGGGCACACGCTCCTAATTGCTGAGGTCAAGGCCGTCTGGGACCTCAGTTTCAAAAATGGTATTGGGGCAATCAAACAGGCATACGGCTACGCACATGACCAAGGCGTTCGCTATGCCATAGTGACCAATGGTGATACATATATCCTCTTTGACAGGCTGAAGGGCTTATCCTGGGAAAGTAATTTGCTCGGCGAATTCCAACTCACGGCTCTTCAGCAAGAGGATCTGGATCTCATCGACCGGCTGCGCCGCTCGGATGAACTCCCCGGACCTGGGTGAGGCATTGCGGCACCTGGCAGAGAGTTTCACGAGTAATGAATCAGCCGATACACCACCGAGCTAACGAAAAGTTGCCGTTGAGCGGAGCCCGCATACTGGTTTGCGCGACACCAAGCTCGTGCAGCGACCCCGGCAACTGAGCCTGGTCATTAGGCGGCGTTTGATTGAGGTGGTATAATTAACTCATGACGACTGAACAGTTTCGAGCGATGTTGCATCAGCAGCCGTTTCGCCCGTTTACCATTCGCATGGCTGACGGGCGAGCCTTTGAGGTTGCCCACCGCGACTTCGTCGCGATGTCGCCGGCAGGGCGCACGGTCATCGTGTACCAGGGCAACGAAGACTTCAGCGTGCTTGACTTGCTGCTCATGTCAGAACTCCAAGTCGTCAATGGCCATTCCGCCTAACAAGGCGCTGCAGTTGTGACGCGGCAAAGTCTATCGCGTACGGCCACGACGCCCCGCACTGCGGCTCGCAGCGCTTACTCCCAGCGGTCCAACGGGCAAATTGGCGTTTCTCCGCAGCGAAGCGCGACCACCGGTCGCGGCTTTATGATATGCTCCGGACAATCCGCTCGCGTTGAGGGCGGGCCACTGAGCTTTGTCGTTAGGGTTAAGAAATGACGCATCTCGACGATCCGGTCTTGTTCTTGGCGACTGCGAACGCCGAACGGTCGCGAGCGTTTTATGAGCGCGTGCTGGGCCTGGCCTTGGTGGCGGATGAGCTGCCGGCGTTGGTGTTTCAGGTTGGCGACAGGATGCTGCGCATTCAGAAGGTCGACCAGGTCCACGCCGCCCCATACACCGCACTGGGGTGGGCCGTTTCGGACATTCGCCGGACAATCGGCAGTTTGACTGCGGCGGGAGTCGTCTTTGAGCGTTACGCAGGCATGAATCAAGATGGCGACGGCATCTGGCGAGCGCCCAGCGGCGCGTTGGTGGCCTGGTTTCGGGATCCGGACGGCCACGTGCTATCGTTGACGCAATTTAAATGATCATGCCAAAGGGCCTGACCTGACGTTGCAGGTAATCTGCCAAGCCAACAGCCGACGAGCATGGACCTGCAACCCCTATTCCGTTCAATCGAAGCCGGCGATATTGCCGCGGCCGGGCGACTCCTCGATGACCAACCCGATTTGATTCATGTCCGAAACGCGGACACGGAGCGGTGGGATGAGCCGACCGCACTTCATTGCGCGGCCAAGCATGGGCGCCTGGACATGGTAAAACTCCTGGTCGAGTGCGGCACCGAGGTCTACTCAAACCCCCTGGCGTCCTATCCGGCAGTCATGGTCGCGGCATGGAATAAGCATCAAGCCATCGTGGACTATTTTCTCCGGGACATTCCCGACAAGGCAATCGGGACCAATAAACTGGGCGTCACGATCAATCTCGCTGCGCGGCAGGGCTGGATCGACATTGTTCGGAAACACATCGCGGCTGATCCGCTGGCCGTGCACCAGCGCGGCTGGATTGGCGATACGCCGCTCCATTGGCCGGCCCACAATGGCTTTGCGGACATCGTGACGCTCCTGCTGGACGCCGGCGCCGACATCGAAGCGGACGAGATCAACTGCTATGGCGGAAAGCCATTGCATTGGGCGAGCGAACACGAGCCTGCCACAGTCAAGGTGTTGTTGGACCGCGGCGCCAACGTGAATGCACGAAACGTCAAACCCGACTCGGAATTCTACGGCGTGACCCCGTTGATCATGAACGCCACGCAGAAGAACGATTGCAGCGAGGTGACGAAGCTCTTGCTCGCCGCCGGCGCCGACATCGACGCGACCGACTGCGCAGGGCAAAACGGCATTGGTCCATGCCACAGAATTCGGCCTGGAGCGGATTTTGTCGGTACCGAGCGCTGACGCGCGGGCTAACGCCTGAGGGCGGCGGGCGGCGGCGGGACCGGTCTGGTTCTACCGGCGTGGCAACCCAGCAATGCGCTCCGTTGGACTGTCCTCTTGGGCGCCGATGGGTTAGATTCTCTATGCAGGAGAAGCACGTTTCATGAACGCCGAGGCGGGCGTCGGCGGCGTTCACGTCCGCACTGGCGTGCCGGGTTCGCTCAGTAACTTATCGTCGCGCTCGGTTTCTCTTTTTTGGAGGGATGACATGGATATTGTCAATCTCATCATCAGTCTGGTTAGCGGCGCGGTCGGCGGCAACGTGGCGGGCGCCGCCATGAAGGACAAGAGTCTGGGGACGGCGGGCAATTCCATCGCCGGGATTCTGGGCGGCGGACTTGGCGCCTGGATCCTACAACTGGTGGGCATCGTCACGAAGGACGGCGGCCACAGCCTGGTGCAGATTCTCGAGCAGATCGCCAGCGGCGGCGTGGGCGGCGGCGTACTGCTGGCGATCATCGCGGCGATCAAGTCGGCGATGGCGAAGGGGGGATGACGCTGGGGGCGCTGCATTCCGTGGGGCCGCGACTACTACATGGCACGAATTATTGGCAAGCCGACGCGCATCCAGGCTCACGGCGAGCCGCCCAAGGTGATCGAGGAATTTGTCGGCCGCCTCAATTCGGGGACGGCGGCGGTGAGCGTCGCGCGGATGGTCAGCCCCGCGGGATGGAGCGAGCCGGACAAACGCCCGAGTTCGACGAGTACACGCTGGTACTTGAGGGAACGCTGCGCGTCGAGACCTGCGACGCGGTGCACGACGTGGCGGCCGGGCAGGCGATTATCGCCGAGGCGGGGCAGTGGGTGAGCGACAGCACGCCGCATGCGGGCGGCGCCAAGTACATCGCGGTGTGCGTGCCGGCGTTTTCGCGGGCCGGAGCGAACCGCGATGTGTAACGTACGCCCCGGATTTGCTCACGCAAGGATGGCGTGGTGCACTCGCGCATTGCCCTCCGGGCCGATGAGGCGCTGGTCGAGGCCCATGTAGGGGTACGTCAGCTTGTGCGCGTCGAGGCCGAGGCAGTGCAGGATCGTGGCCTGCAGGTCGCGGACGGTCATCTCGTCGCGGGTGACGAAGTAACCGAAGTCGTCGGTCTCGCCGTACACCAGGCCCGGCTTCATGCCGCCGCCGGCCAGCAGCATGGTGAAGGCGTGCGGATGGTGGTCGCGGCCGAGATAGGTGGAGCCGCCGCGGGCCTCGTTCATGGAGGTGCGGCCGAACTCGCCGCCCCACACGACGAGCGTTTCATCCAGCAGCCCGCGCTGGCGGAGATCGGCGATGAGCGCGGCGACGGGCTGGTCGACCTCGAGGCATTTCTTGGGAAGCTGGTGGACCAGGTCGTCGCCCGGATTGGTGCCGTGGCCGTCCCAGCCCCAATCGAAAAGCTGCACGAAGCGCACGCCCTGCTCTACCAGGCGGCGGGCCAGCAGGCAGTTGTTGGCGAACGAGGCCTGGCCGGGGGTGACGCCGTACATGGCGAGCGTGGCGGGCGATTCGCGCGTGAGGTCCATCACGGCGGGGGCCGACATTTGCATGCGGAAGGCGAGCTCGTACTGCTCGACGCGGGCGAGCGTTTCAGGGGAGCCGAATTCGGCGGCTTGCATCCGATTCAGGTCGGCGAGGGCGTCGAGGCTTTCGCGACGGCAGGCGCGGTTCATGCCGGGCGGGTCGGCGAGGTAGAGGATCGGGTCGCCCGAGGTGCGGCACTGGGTCCCCTGGAACACGCCGGGGAGAAAGGCGCTGCCCCAGACGCTCTTGCCGGCGTCGGGGCTGTGGCCGCCGGAGGTCAAGACCACGAAGCCCGGCAGATCCTGGTTAAGCGTGCCGAGTCCGTAGGTGGCCCAGGCGCCCATCGACGCATGGCCGAGCAGCTGGCTGCCGGTGTGCATCAAGAGCTGGGCGGGGGCGTGATTGAACTGGTCGGTGGTCATCGACCGGACCATCGTGAGCTGGTCGGCCAGGCCCGCCAGGTGCGGCAAGATGTCGGCGAACCACTGCGCCGCTGGAACCGAACTGGCGGAAGCGGTGCATCGTCCCCAGCAGTTTTGGATGGCCCTTGATGAAGGCGAATCGCTGGCCCTTGAAGAACTCGTCTGGGCAGGGCTCGCCGTTGCGTTTGACGAGCTCGGGCTTGTAGTCGAACAGATCGAGCTGCGAGGGGGCGCCCGCCATGTGGAGGAAAATGACATGCTTGGCCCGGGCGGCGAGCGGGGCGGCATGCGGCGCCAAGGCCGTGGACGTGCGCGGCGCCGCGGCGGCTGATTCGCTAATCAGCGACGAGAGCGCCAAGCTGCCCAAGCCCACGGGGCATTGGCGCAGCAGGAAGTGCCGGCGGGTGACGGCGCGAAGTTGTTCGTGGCGGAGGGACATGGGGAGTTAATTGCTCAATGTCTCGTCCAAGTTCAAGAGCACGTTGCTGACCACGGTCCAGGCGGCAAGGTCGGGGACGGCCTGGCCCTCCGGGGCAGGGCCGAGCGGGTCGGTCGCCATTTTCGTGGCGGCGTCGGGGTCGCCGGCGAATCGTTGTCGCTGCGATTGGAATAATTCTACCAGTCGCTCCACCTCGGCGCCCTCGGGCGGCCGGCCCAACACGCGGCGGAAAGCGTAAACGGCGCGGGACTCGGGGGCGGGGTCGTCGTGGTCCATGATCCGCCGAGCGAGCGCCTGGGCGGCCTCGATGTACACGGGATCGTTCAGCAGGGCCAGCGCGGCGACCGGCGTATTGGTGCGCACGCGGCGGATGGTGCAGGTCTCGCGGCTGGTCGCGTCCAGGGCCATCGCCGCGGGATAGGGGCTCGTGCGTCGCCAGAATGTGTACAGTCCGCGGCGGTAGCGGTCGTCGCCCGCGCTGGTGGTCCAAACATCGCTGTTGTAGACCATCTGCCACACGCCCTCGGGCTGCGGCGGCATGACGCTGGGGCCGTGCATTTTGCGGCTCAACAGGCCCGAGACCGCCAGGGCCTGGTCGCGAATCTGCTCGGCGCTGAGCCGATAGCGCGGCCCGCGCGACAGCAGCCGATTCTCAGGATCTATCTTCAGTTTTTCGCGTGTGACGACCGCCGATTGGCGATACGTGGCGGACATGACGATGGTCTTGGCCAGGTGCTTGAGCGACCAGCCGTGATCCATCAGGTCCAGGGCGAGCCAGTCGAGCAGCTCGGGGTGAGTGGGGAGGGCGCCCTGCGAGCCGAAATCCTCGCTCGTGAGCACGATGCCGGCGCCGAACAGCTCCTCCCAGTGTCGGTTGGCGACGACGCGCGCCGTGAGCGGATTATTGCGATCGACCAGCCAACGGGCCAGCCCTAGCCGATTGCGCGGCGCGTCGGCGGGGAATGGCGGGAAGACTTCCGGCGTGCCGGGCTCGACCACTTCGCCGGGATTTAGAAAGCTGCCGCGCACCAAGACGTGGGTCGTGCGTCGCTGGTCCGGCGGCAGCTCGACCATGATCGGCAGGCTATCGGCATCAGGGTGCTCTTTGGGCTTGTCGATTGAACTGGCCGGCGCCGGCGGCTGAGGTTGCGGCGCCGGGGCCGCGGCATTTTCGCTGGACGGCTCTGGGGGCCATGTGACCTTAATCGTCGGCTCCTGATCGGGCCGATCCGCGTCGGCTGTCTGGTTGAAGAAGGCCAGCAGTTGGTAATACTCGCGGTGGGCGAAGGGGTCGTACTTGTGCGAATGGCACTGGCAGCAGCCGATGGTGGCGCCCATCCACACTTGCATCGTGGTGTTCACGCGATCGATCACGGCCGCGGTGCGGAATTCCTCGTCGTCGGTGCCGCCTTCGTCGTTCTGCATCGTGTTGCGATGAAACGCCGTGGCGATGATCTGATCCCGCGTGGCGTTGGGCAGCAAATCGCCGGCAATCTGCTCGATGGTGAACTCGTCGAACGGCATGTCGCGGTTGAGGGCGTCGATCACCCAATCGCGGTACGGCCACATGGTGCGGCGATTGTCGGCCTCGTAGCCGCAGGTGTCGGCGTAGCGGGCCAGATCAAGCCACTTGCGCGCCCAGTGCTCGCCGTAGGCTGACGATGCGAGGAGCCGGTCGACGACTCGCTCGTAGGCGTCGGGGCGCTGGTCGCGGACAAACTCGTCCACTTCCTCGATCGTCGGCGGCAAGCCAGTGAGGTAGAGCGACAGCCGACGAAGGAGCCGCGGTCGCGAAGCCTCGGGCTCGGGCTTAAGGCCGGCTGCGTCCAGCCGCGCCATGACGAAGCGGTCGATCGGACTGGAGCACCACGCCGGATCGGAGACAGCGGGAAGCGCCGGCGGCTGGGGCGGTTCGTACGACCAGTGGCGCGTGTACACGGCGCCGGCGGCGATCCAGCGTTTGAGAACGTCAATCTCTTGCTCTGAAAGCATCTTGCCGCTGTCGGCCGGCGGCATGTGCTCGTCGGGATCGTCGCTGGTGATCCGCCGCACCATCTCGCTTTCGTCCGGTACACCAGGCGTGACGGCGCCCGCTTCAACCGCTACGTCGCGCACGTCGAGGCGCAGATCGGCCTCACGCTTGGCTTCGTCGGGCCCGTGACAGGGGAAGCAGTTCTTGGCGAGTACGGGACGGACTTCGAAGCGGAAGTCGGGCGCCGCGACGCCGGCCGCGTTCACCTTTAATGTCGCGCAACACAGAAACGACGCCAGGCCAAAGAGAGCCAGGCTTGGCGAGCTGCGCTGGCACATGATCACTAACTTCAACATGACCGCCGATGTGGGTCGAGTGCGGCCCCCACGGGGGAGACCAACATTGTCGCCTGCCGCTGCGATTGATGGCCGTCCGAATGGGCCGGGGGTGCGGCTGCTGTTGAACTGTGGGCAAAGTTGCAGGCCCTATTATATCCTTCTCTGCGGGGTTCTGGCGACTTGTCACAACCATCTGGAAAGTGGGCTCAAGTCGCGCCGACGCCCGCCAATTTGCCGCGTTGCGGCGTTGTTGCACGTCCCGCCTTCGGGTCTGCAAACGGAAAGGATAGGCGCAACCTTAGCAACTGGACGGCGCCTTTGAGCGAATTCCCGGGCGGAGAAACGTGACGTCGTTTGAGCCGCATCGAAAGAGGGCGCCGCACATAGTGCATCGATGATCGCACACTCGGTGGGCAAGCCTGCCGGGGGCGAGATTGGACCCGCACAATCTATCCAGGCGTTCCAGCCGGATTTTTCGCAACGGGCGACTTGTCTCGCGTCGCAGCGGCGCATCCTCGAAGTAGAGTTACTGAGGGTTGACGAGCGCCGCCAATGCGCATTGCGGCGCCCCTGCGCCACAAGGTCTCGCAATGAATCAACAAGTGCTCGATCCCACAACCGTCGCCGCACCGGTCGTGGTCCCCAAAGGCGCCAACGACCCGGCTCGCGCCAGCCGGACGACCGACCCCGAGCTGCGCACAAACTGCTCCCAGCGCATCAAGTTCATTCCACCCGAGCCGCGTACGCTCGCCGACGCGGGGTTGACCGACAACGACATCGAGCGCCTGGTCCTCAAGCAGCTCCTGTTCCGCGGCACGTCGACGGGGCGCAACGTCGCCGAAAACCTGCGGCTGCCGCGGCCCTTGGCCGGAGAGGCGCTCGAGCGGCTACGGGCTGAACTGTTGGTTTCGATCAAAGGCTCCGCGGGGCTCGAGGACTTCGTCTTTCAATTGACGGAGGCCGGCATGGATCGGGCCAACCGGCTGGCCAAGCAGAACAGCTACGCTGGCGTGGCGCCCATCCGATTGGACGACTACATCCGCTCGGTCGAGGAGCAATCGCTGAGCAAAAGCCGGCTGACCCTCGACAACCTCCGGGCGACTTATTGCAACCTGCGACTCAGCCCCACACTCGTGAGCCAATTGGGCCAGGCCCTCAACGACGGTCGCGGCCTGTTTCTTTACGGTCCGCCGGGCAACGGCAAGACGAGCATTTCGGAGCTGGCGGTCGAGGCGTTCGGCGAATTCGTGTGGATGCCGTACACGATCAACATCGACGGCGAGTTGGTGCGGCTGTACGACCCGCGCAGCCATCAGGCCGTCGACACGCCGCAGCTCGATCAGTTGCAGTACGATCGACGGTGGATACTCGTCCATCGGCCGACGATTGTCGTGGGCGGCGAGCTGGCGATGTCTCAGCTCGAGCTACAAGTGAACCACGCCACCGGCCTCTGCGAGGCGCCCGTGCAGCTACGGGCCAATTGCGGCGCCCTGGTGGTCGACGATTTTGGCCGGCAGCGGATGCCCGCCTCCGAAATTCTCAATCGGCTGATCGTGCCGATGGAAAAGCAGCGAGATTACCTGAACCTCGCGAGCGGCCGGCAGGTGTCCGTGCCGTTCGACATGCTGCTGGTGTTCTCGACGAACCTCGAGCCGCGTGAACTGGTGGATGAGGCGTTTCTGCGGCGCATCCCGTATAAGATCGAGGTTCACGGACCGGAGGAGCGGGAGTTTGTCGAGCTGTTCTCCGAACTGGCTGAGAAGGCCGGTTGCGCCTGCGATGTCGACGCCGTGCGGCGATTGATCGAGAACCACTATCGGGCCGTGCATCGCCCGCTGCGGTACTGCCACCCCCGCGACCTGTTGCGGCAGGTGCGCAATTACTGCGAATTCCATGGCCGCCCGCCAGCTGTGACGCGCGAGACGCTCGAAGTCGCCGTCACCAACTATTTCGCCGGGCTGTGATCGGCGAGAGCGTCACCTCGCGGCAAACCGCTTGGCCTGAGCGGCGACGTCGACGCCCACCTTCTCATTCCACGCGGCGAGCAAGCGACGGTAGGCGGGGCCAGGTACGCCTGACTTCACAGGTTGGCCATCGACGCGCACGACCGGAAGGACGCAGACCGATGTGCTGGTGAGAAAGATTTCGTCGGCGGCGTGGAGGTCGTGGGGCCAGAGATCCTGCTCCTGGTGAGACCATCCGAGGTCGGCCGCCAGCTCGAACAGCACCTCCTGACTGATGCCCGGCAACACGCCTTCGACGCTGGGCGTGACCAGCCCGCGATCGTGGAAGTAGCACACCACGTTGGCCGTCGACGCCTCGCCCACGTGGCCTTGCTGGTCCAACAAGAGCGCCCGAGCGCCGGGCTCGCGCCGCGCCGCTTCGCGGTCGGCAAGGTAGTAGTGCATGCGGCTGCGGCACTTCAGCTCGGGCGGCCAGCAGTTCGCCGGGACTTGCCGCACCTCGACGACGCGGACTGCCACGCCATCGTCGAACTGATGTGCCCATGCGGCAAACGGCAGCGGAAATCCGTGAATGCAGACCGTCGGATGAGCGGCGGCGGCCGTCTTGCCCGGCGTGACCAGGGCGACGATCGACCAGTCGTCGCCCGGCGCTAGCCACGCGGCGTTGCGGCGGGGAAACTCCTCGATGGCTTCATGCACCTCGGCCGAGAGTCCCTCGGCGTCCCAGCCGACAATCTCCAAGGACCGCCGCAAACGCCGGATATGGGCTTCGACGCCAAACGGGCGATGTGCGAATGTTCGCAGGCGTTCGACCACGGTGACGCCCAGGGCGAATCCCAGGTCATCGACCGGCACGCTCAAGTTGGCTGCATCGACCCAATTGCCATTAAGATAAGCTTCGCCGTGGTTCATTGCCTCAGTATGCCGTGCCGACCGACACGACGACAAGCCAGCCGAGGTGCGTGGGAGATGCGCGGGGGGATGCAGCGGTGCGGCCCCGCCGCGCAGACGCGCCTGAGGTGTGCGGGTCCTGAGTACTCGGTACTCGGTACTCGGTACTGGGTACTCGGTGCGGCGGGCGGCCTGCAACCGGCAGCTACTGTTTACTGCCGGCCGATCTCCGGGGCTCGTCCGGCCACGCTTGAGTCGTTGGAAGCGCCTCCCAATGCCGGCTTGACCGCGGGGAGTTGGGCGACCTGCTCCAACACTCGGCCGAAGGATCCCGACGACGTCAGGTATTCACCCAGCGCGTGATGCCGACCCACAGCGTCTGTCACGTCGACCGAGCGAACGCGCGCGGCCAGCGGGCCCAGGCCGCCCATGCTCGACAGGCCGGCGTAGCCCAGGGGACGGCCTTGGCCTACCGGCGAGATGCGGTAGAACCGCATGGCGGGGTCACGCTGGTTGTTTACCAGCAGCATTTCATCAACCTGTCGCAGCGCCAATCCTTGAAACCCGCCAGGGCGCAGCCACTGGGCGTCGACGGCCGCGGCTAGTAGGGCCGTGCGAATCGGCGGCCGCTGCGGATGCACTCGCGATGAGAGCGCCAGCTCGTTCATTCGCCCGCCGGCCAGCAGGTGCAACGCCCCAGTGACGACGCGCGCACCGTAGCTGTATCCCACCAACGCCAGCGGAGTTTCGACGGGAAGTCGATCGATGGTCCACGCCAATTGCCAGCCAGCAGGAAGGGTGCGGGCGGCCTTCACTTCGTAGTCGCGCACCGGGCCGGGGATGCGCGTCGACGGCCACGACCATATCACGAAGCGCAGCGGCGCATCGCCGTGCTTCCGCGCCGCCAGCGTGCGATAAAACGACAGACCCACGGACTTGTCCATGCCGCTAGCCACGCGATTGCCGTGCACATAAACGACCGTCGGCATCGGTTGGTCGAGCTGCGCGGCCGCTTCGCTGGCCGACAATTGGCGCCACGCGCCGCCGCTTTGGTCGCCCAGGGAATATTCCTCGTATCGCAATCCCGCCGTCATGGCCTCGCTGTTGCATCGGAGGCCGACGGCGCGCGTGCTGATGAGCAGGATGCGATCGCGGGCAGGGGCGGAGTCCTCCTCCGGTTCGACAGCCTCGTCGAGCACCGCCAGGCGCGACGTCTCGATGGCGCCCGCGCCGCGGCAGACTAATTGCGGCAATGGCCAAGGCCATCGTCGCGAGGAGCGCCGACGACCATCGATGGCCGAGGAATTGCGGGGTCGCGGGCGGTCGATCCGTCATGGCCGTGGCGAGTATCGCTTCATGCGGTTGGGATGCGCCGCCGATCGGCGCGCATCTTCCGCCGCGGCAAGTGTAGCACTTTTTCCACGCGCGCGCCGGCGAGCATGAAGCGGAAAAAAATCGGCCGTTGCGTTTGCACATCATGGGCCGTGGGGTAGAGTTGCTCGGCCCACCGTCTTGCCCCCTGAAGCAGGACGCACAACCCTCCCCACCGGCGCGCTGCTTGCCACAGCGCGCCCGCCCGCCGCGGAGAAATGGATCATGAGGAAGTTATCGATTCTATTGGCTGTGGCCGCCCTGGCGGCCTCGACCGCCGGATGCTGCGGTCGCTGCCGTAACTTTTTCCACAAGGGGAATCCCTGCGGCACTGTGATGACGCCCGCGGTGCTGAGCGCCCCGATGGCCATGAGCGCCCCCCCAATGATGGCGGCGCCCAACATGTGCGCGGAGGCCCAGCCCGCTTGTGTGCCGTGCTGTCCGCAACAGTGCGTGCCGTGCTGTCCTGATCCCTGCGCCACAGGCATGACCACCGGCTACCTGGGCGCGGACGGCTGCTGCGATGGCTCGACAATGGGCACGTATGTTCCCGGCGGGGTTCCCACCGTCGCGGCGCCGGCTACGCTCCAGCCCTACCCGGGCCCCGTCTCGGAAAATTGACGGCTCTCCGCCGCTTGAGTCCTGCAATAATCGGAGCCGCTCGCACCGTGCAATCCTGAACACGGCCGGGCGGCTCCGACCTTTTTACATTGTGCGGCGACATGACGCTTGGGTTATCCTGAGGTCAGGCGGGGAAACGCTCCGCCGAGGTACTTCAGATGATGCACTGGCTTCGCGCTGTGATCCATCGCCGCTCGACAGGCGCCGGCCTCGTAGCGCTTGGCTGTGCGCTGGCCGTGCACCTTGCCGCGCCGGTTACTGCGCAGATCGTGGCGCCGGCGGCCGCGCCCGGCGCGACCGACGTCCATTTTGGTCAGCCGGTGGCGACGCGCTGACCCAGTCGGCGCCCAGATCACTGCGCGCGGCGGAACCGTCCAAGATATCCGCGCCATGGTGGCCGTGCCGCTGGAGTGCCCCGAGCAGCAGGTCGAAATGGTCGAGGAGGATATATCGCCCAACGTCGAGCACTTCGACTACCGGCAAACTGACGAGGGCGTGCGGCAAATGCTGATCGGCGTGCCGCTCTTGTCGCCGCGGGAAGAAGCCCACGCCCTGGTCATCTACGAGGTGCAAACCTCGCCGATCCTGCCGCCGGAAGAGACCGCGACGCTGCACGCGCCAGCGAAGCCGGATCATAAGCTCAAGCGGTATCTCGGCCCCAGCCCCTTCATCGACGCCAACCACCGCAAGATCAAGCAAGCGGTGAAAGAGGCGCTCGCGGCGGCCGACGACGCCGACAATGAAAAGGACGACGAGGCCAAAGACGGCGAAGGCCCCAAAGCGGTAGTCACCGCAGGCGGCGAATCTAAACCGACCGAGGACGTTGCAGCCCAGCCTGACAACGCCGGCGGTGAAAAAGCAAAGCAGGACGCCGCGGTCGATGACGCGAAGACGCAAGCCGAGGTGGAGCCGCAAGCCGCTGTCGGGAACGCCGGCGGACGACTGGCGGCGCGTCGAAAAGCTATATGACTACGCCCGCAAGAAGGTCAAGTATCAGGAAGGCGACGACAAATCGTCGGTCCAGGCGCTCACGGACGGTCGCGGCGATTGCCAGGGGATTGCCGCGCTGTTTGTGGCGATGTGCCGCACGGAGAAAGTGCCGGCCCGCATGGTGTGGGCGGACGGCCACCAGTACGCGGAGTTCTACCTCGAAGACGCCGCGGGGGCGGGGCGGTGGTATCCGGTCGAGTCGGCGGGCGCCCGGGCGTTTGGCGAAATGCCGACGGCGCGGGTCATCCTGCAGAAGGGCGACAACTTCCGCGTTCCCGAGCGGCCCCGCGATCGGCTGCGCTACGCCTCGGACTACACGCTGCTGTTGTCGAAGCCGGGGCGCCAGCCGTCGATCGCCTACGTGCACGAGCAGCTGTAAGGGGCCACGTAGCGGATCGACCGCCAGGACTGCCCACAGTACTACGACTTCTTCTCCTGTCGATTGTTCTCCACCAGTGCGGCGTCGAGCGCAGCTTCCAGGCCGTCGGCGCCCACGCCCGACCATCGCGCCTTGCCGTCGGGGCCGAACACGATGACGGTGGGGATGAGGTGGACGCCCAGTTGGTCCATCACATCGCCCGCGTCGTAGGCTACGGGCCAGTCGAACCCGGGCGTGTCGGCGATGAACTTCTTGATCTGCGGCGCGTCGGCGGCCCCCTCGCCCGTAACGCCGACGAACTCGACCCCTAGCGGTCGGTAGCGGGCGGCCACCCTCGCCAGGTTTGGCATCTCGGCGCGGCACGGGCCGCACCAGGTGGCCCAGCAATCGACGACCACGATCTTGCCGGCGGGGTCGAAGCGCTCGCCCTCGGGCAGGTTGAGCCACGACGCGGCGGCGAACGACGGCAGCGTCGTGCCGGGCGGGACCGGGTTTTGAGGGCGTGCGGACCGCAGAGCGAGGTAGACGCCGGCCAGGATGACCGCCACGAGCAGCAAACCAAACTTGTCGACAAAGCTGGCCGGTCGGTCGGACATGAGCCTCAAGTTAAGGCGCTATCGCCGTCGGCGCCAGAGCGGCAGGGCCAGGCCGGCCAGCGCGAGGACGGCGGCGGCGGGCTCGGGCACGGCGCCGGCGGCGGCGACAGCCCCTGGCGGGCCGCCGAACTGGTCCTGCCAGATTTGGAGGTCCGTTTCGTCGACGTCGCCGTCACTGTCGGCGTCGCCCATCGTTCCCGGCGGGACCATCGTGCCGTTATTGGTTTGCCAGGTGAAGAAATCGTCGCCGTCGACGATGCCGTCGCCGTTAAAGTCGGCATTGAATCCGCCGGCGGGGCCAGCGATGGCGGTCAACAACACGCGATCGGGCAGGTACGTGGCATTGAAGTTGATCGTGGGAAACAGGTCGTCGATGTCGGCAAACATTCCGGACACGCTGTTGCCGGTGATGATTTCGAAGGAGTCGCCGACGCCGGGGAAATAGCCGTCGCCGGAGTTCGACCCGAGGATGTCGTCGACGGCGGTCACCAACAGATCTCCGCCGAGGGTCACCGCGCCGTTGACGCTGAGCAAGCTCGAAGTATGCCCAACTTCGACGGTCAGCAGGCCGGTGGTCGTGAAGTTGCCGTTGATGCGCGACTCGCCCTCCATGACCAATGCCTGGGCGGTATTTTGAACTGTGTTCAGGGTGTAGACGATCGAGTTTTTAAGGTACAGGTTGCCGCCGTTGTTCAATCCGCCGTTGAAGCGGAAAATGGCGTCCTTCCCAACGATGTTGGCGTTGTTGACGAACGGGACCGGCGCCTGAAATTCCATTTCGCCGCCGACCGACTCGAGAATGTTGTTGTTCGTGACTGGGCCGGTGAAGACGAGCTTCTCGCGAGTGTTGGCGATGCCGGCGGCGTTGCGGATGTAGCCATTGTTGGTGACCGTGCCCGCGATTCCGGTGTCGACGCGGCCGTCGCCGCGGATGACGCCGTTGTTGACGACAGTGCCGCCAGTCGTGGTAGTGCGCTGGAGCGTGCCGCCGCCCAAGTTGACGAAGCCCAGAGGGCCGACGGTGATGTTGCCTTCAGCGCGCACGAAGCCGTCGTCGTTGATGTTGAGATTGGCGCCGGCGACCGCATTGCCAATCACCAGGTCGCGCAAGCTCCAGAGGGTCGAGCCCTGTCCGGTGACGGTCGTCTCGCCGTACGAGTTGGCCTGGCTGCCAATAAGAATATCTCGCGTGACGCGGGTCCACGCCTGGTTCTGGATCACCAGCGAGCCGCGGCCATACTTGCCGACGAACAGATCAGCCGCTTGAGCGTCGTTGTTGTTTGGGTTCGGCAGCGGGTCGGGCGTCGGGCTGCCGGATGTGACGGCCGGAATGCCCACGTTCCAGCGGGTCGCCTGGCCATCGAGCGTCACCAGGCCAATGCCATTTCGCACGTCGGTGTCACCGGTCGTTTGCGTAAAGGCGTCGCCGCCGATCTGGGCTTCGAAGATCGTTTCAATTCGGCCGCCGTTGGTCACCGTGAGCGTCCCGGCGCCGGCCCGGCCTACGGTCAGTGTGCGGCTCTTCAATAGCGAGGTGAAGCCGTCGACCGTGGCGAAGCCTTGCGAGCCTTCGGCGTAACCGAGGAAAATCTTCAATTGCTGAGTCGTCGAGGACTCCATGGGATCGGGCCCCACGCGGGCGCCGGCGACGATCTGCAAGGAGCCCTGGCCGAACACGGCGACGTACAGACCGGAGCTAATTTGCCATTCGGAGTTGAGGCTGAGGACGCGCACCAGGCCCTGGCCGCCCTGGGTGTTGCCGATGGCGCCGACGTTGGACACTAGCGGGTCGGTGTCCGAGGGGATGTCGATCGTCATCTGGCCGGCTTCGGTGCCGCCGACGAAGTCACCCGTGCCGCCCACGATGACTGTGGGCACCGGGCCGCCGAACTGCGGCAGGTCGGGAATCAGGACCGCCGGCGGCGGATCGGGATTTTGTTTGTTCGGCGAGATGTCGCCGATGCCGACGACGTCGGCGTGCAGCGGCGAGAGGGCAAGAAGCGAAGACGCCAGCGCCAGCGCGAGGGCCGCGAGGCGCCGCTGGGGGCGGGTAGAGCGTGAAGTCATCGAGGCGCCTCTTCCAAGTTGCTGGGGGTCGGCGATGTAGTTAGGGCGGCGCGGGTTAGCCCCCGCCACCCCCCCTCCCCTAGCCCCTCCCCATCAAGGGGAGGGGAAAGGAACAACGCTGGCCCATTCTTCTATGATTCCCAGGAAAGTGCGGGGGTGTCAAATGATTTGGAGGGAGTTGGGGGTTAGGGGCTCGGGGTTGGGGGGGACAATCGGAATAAACGGACGGTGGTTGTGCGGTTTTGCGTTCGAAATAGGGGTCCCACATCAATCGCCGCATTAGTCGCTGATTTTGCCGGGTCGGGGCGAGATTGCGGTCGACGAAAGGCGGCCAGTGGCGTGGGGAAGCTTGTGCATTAGTCGGGGGCGTTGTGCGTTTTTCTACGGCTCGCTGGCGAGTAGGTGTGGGAGGCAAAAGGCGACGGTTCCAGCGGGGCGGCATGTCCACGCGGACGAGGACATGGCACGCAGACGAAACATGCTGTACGTGGACATGCATACACACTCACGGTAGCAGAGTGCGCGGCCATTTTCAACTAAAAAAAGGGGGCCAGGGGGCTGGGGGTTGGGGTGGATGGAAGAATTCGGTCCCAATCCCCAGCCCCCAGTCCCCTCACTACGGTCCCTCGATTTGCCTCTTAAGTCGGATGGTGTTTTCGACGTTGACGTTCTGGCCGGGCTCGAAGCCCACCGGGATGCTGCGGTCGATGATGTAGAAGCCGCGGAGGCGATGGACGTCGCCCGAGTCGGCGCCGACTTCCTGGCCGAGCGTGACGCCCTCGGGGTACACGCGGGAGAAGAGCGGGTTGGCGCGGGCTGTGTCGAGGTCCTGGCCGCCGAAGCGTTGGAAAATCGCCTTCGACGTCGGATCGTCGTCGGTCAGCTCCTGGACCTCGAAGAAGCCGATGGTGACCCACACGGCGTAGACGTTGGAGCGCGTGGTGACCATGCTGCCCAAGCGCGTCATGGGCTGGTAGCGGAAATAGGGATTCCGCTTAGCTTCGTTGAAATCCTGGTCGGTGATGGCGGCGAACAACTGGTCGCCCGTGCGTGTCGCCTTGGCGCCGGTCGTGCCGGCCATCGTGCGGAAGATTGTGGAATCGAGGCCGTCGCGCACCATTTGCTCCAGCGGCACGAGATCGCCGGCGTCCTGGGCGCGGAAGGGGTTGGCGAAAATTGTCGGGAGGCTATTGGTAAGCGTCGTGGGGCCTGGGCCGTTATTGGTCGGCGGCTCGGCAACGGCGCCAACTCCACGCCGGGATATGGGCAAATTGATCGTCGTCGGGTCCTGCATGGACCCGTTCGTCGCCGGAGTCGTCGCGCTTGGCGGAACCGTGGAACAGGCAGTCCCAGACCTCTTTGCTGGCAATCGTATTGAGATTAATCCGCCCCGGCTCGCGGTACTCGGAGACCGTGTTGAACGGCGGCTGGAGATCGTAGCGCGGATCGTCAAAGCTGCCGGAAAGCGCGTCGTTGAACGGCTGCGGGTTGAGCCAGGTCTGCGTGCCCTCGAACAGCGACGGCGCCTGGACGTAGTCCAGCACGCGCGACAAGTTCACCGGCACGCTTTCTTCCACGACCGGCTGGTTCCGCGGCGAGGTCGAGCCGACGTAGAAGTAGTTCTCAAGATGAGCGAACGGATATTTGGTCGTGGAGGGCTGCGACGGCGTGGGATCGAGCGGATCGAGCGGGTCGGCGTAAATCGACGCGAGGCCCTGGCCCGTGTCCTCGGCAGTGGCAAAGTCGCGGAGTAGCTTCGACGACCGGGAGCGCGGCACGAGCAGCAGCTCGTTGCCGCTGACGTAGGGCCGATTGTTCCACGTCAACCAGGGGAAGGGCTTTCGCGGCTTGACCTTCTTGGCCTCGTTGTCGTTGCCGCCTTGGATATTCTGCTGGTTGGGGTCGGCGAAGGTGCGGTTCAAGAATCCCAACGTGCAGGTGGGAACGGCGTTGAACCAATAGCTATTGGTAGCCCGCAGCGGGGGCTGCATGAAGGGCGGCGCGTACCGATTGGGCGGCGAGGCTTCGAGCTTCTTGCCGTTGTTGCCTGAGGTGGCCCGCATGGCCGACGGGGTTTCTACGGACCAGAGTTCGGGCATGAAGCTGGGGCTTCCGCTCTGTCGCTTGGCCGTGTAACCGCGTTCGTGGCTGGCGAACTGGCGGCGCGGCGCATTGGCGCTCGTGCCGTCCTCTTCCTCGCCGCTGGCGTCGCCCCGGCTGTTAAATACGGTGAGGTTGGCCGAGGTGGAATCGACCGTCAGATAGGGATTGACCTGCAAATCGGGGTTGTAACCTTGCTTGCCCGGCAGCGGATTCCACGGCAAGAGCGGATTGGCGAGCCGCTGCAAGTAGATGAAGCTGTACGCGGCGCCCGGATCGACGTTGGGCGACGTCTCGCCATTGCGAACTTTGGTGAGCACGGGGTCGACGTCTTTGAGGTAGAAGGGGCGCGGCTCCCCTTGGAGGTTGGCGTCGAGCTTCGTGGCGCCGCCGATGGGGCCGTCCAGCGGGATGTCGATGGCGGTGGGGCCGCTCTCAGCATTTTTGTAGACCTGGTCTTTCTCGTTCCACTCGGCGGCGCGGAACTTGTAGGGGTAGCCCTGGGCCGGCTCGGACAACGAAAGTCGCCGCTTGACGACGTCGCCGATGCCCACGTTGTTCTTGGGCTCGGCGACGGTGGCAACGGCCCGATCGATGATCGCTACGTCGGTGAAGCATTGGCTCGGATCACCGGCGTAAGCCGGCTCCGTAGTGACCCCGTTGTTGCGCTCCGAGGGCGCCTGGATTCGATATTGCTCGATTGGGTCTTGGAACGCCGGGTCATCTTTAGGCACGGCGTCTAGCATCTGAACCTTGTGCTCAACGTTTATGGTTCTCAACTCGATGCGCCGCCGCGGGCCAGGATCGGGGATGTTGGTGTTGCGCTCGCCTTTGCGGTCGCCCATCGGCGCCTCAAAGATCCCGGACCCTCGGGCCGTCTCGTCGCCGGAGCCGACTACCAGGAATCGACCGGGGCGCACCGGCGGGACGGAACTCCGCTGCGGATTCTTCTCATCCGGATGAGAGAAGAATCTGCCGCCGTCCGCGTCCCAGTCCCGGTTGCCGTTGGCCTGGTCGGGGTCGGTGGTCGTGAAGTAAATACTGCGGTCCATCGGGACCGGAGGCCGTGCGCCGGATCAGGGTCGTCCGGGTCCCACGCCTCGGCCTGAGCTTCGGTGTAGGTTTTGCGCTCGGTGGCGCGTTTGTAGACGGCCATCCGCCACACGGGAGAGCCATTCGACGTGCCGTCATGCGTGCGGGCGAGGTCAACGCCCGAGTCCCACCCGCTAGGCGGCGCATTGGCGCTGCCGGGGATTGTAAGGGCATGCGTGTCGGCGTTGGCGGACGGGTTGGTCGGCCAGGGATTATACAGCTCGACAAAGAATGCGCCGCGGGGCCGCACGAGTTGATCGAAGTCCTTATCCGCGCGGAGCGGATCGCCGCCGTGCATCAATTGATCCGGGCCGTCTTGGGCCGGATAAGCGTCGGCCTGGCCGGAGTCGTCGGTGCGGCGGTCGTGCCAGGCGAGCGTCTCGGTCATCACCAGCTCGGGGCGCTCGGCGCCCCAGACGACCGTCTCGTCGCCGGTATCGGGGCCATGTGGAACGTTCTGGAGGTCGGCCTTGAGGCTGCCGTCGGGGTCGTGATCCTTTACCGTGCGCAGGTCGCCGTCGACGTCCCAGCCGTCGAAGGGATTCATGTCGTACTCGAACGGCGTCATGATGTTGTCGGCGTCGCGGAAGTCGACGACGTTGACCGCCCATTGGGCCAGCCGGCGGGCCAGCGCCTGGTGGTCCTTTTGCGCAGCTGAGGGGTTTGTGGCGCCGAACTGGCCTGGGTCGTAATCAAGCGGGGCCGTCATCGTGAGGGCCAGCACGTACAGGTTTCGCGCCAACAGCTGGCGCTGTAGCACGGCATCGGGCAACGTGCCGTCGTTCTTCGTGAAGGTGCTAACGCCGTCGCCGTCGGCGTCGAGCGGCGTGAAGCGCGCGGCGGTGAGAGCGGCGGTCGCCGCGCCGGCGCCGGTCAGGTTGGACGGCCATACAGGCTCGGGCTGGCCCGTGGCGTCGGTCTCGCCCGGCTCGTCGACGACGCCGTTGTTGTTGTCGTCGCGGCCGTTGCCCAGCGGGCGGTTGACGTCGAGCCGCTGGCCCGCGGCCAGCTCGGGGGCGAGCAACTGGCGGACGATGGCCCGCACCTTGCCCGCGGGCGTGGTCGCATCGGTGACCGGACCAGCGAGGGGCGTCGGGTCGCCGAATTTTTTGAAGTTTGGAGCGTCCGATTTGTTCAATTGATATCGCACGCGGGCTTCGATCAGCTCCGCGACCGACTGCGGCATGCGGGCGCCTTGAGCGGCCAGGATTCCAGTACCGGGTCCGGGCCCGCTGCCGCTCGTGCCGAGAAGTTGCGAGGGCATCTCAAAATTGGGGACGGGCAAGTCGTTGGAATCCGTGGTGATGCGCAGTCGGTTGACCGGCTCGTCGAACAGCCGGGCCAGGTCGTACAGCCGCTTGGGCAAGGCGCCGGCGTCGGCGTCGTACATGCGCAGGGCGTGCTCCAGCTCGGCGACGGAGTACGGCATGTCGGCCGCGTCGGTCACCATGCCGCGCGTGCCGTCCTTGGTCAGATCGAGCTCCGTCGGCGCATCCCACATGAGGTTCTTGCCGAGGCCTAGCTCGGCAGCGACTTCGGCCTGATACACCGGCTGCCCAAAGTCGTTGAGCCCGAGGCGCATAGCGCACGTTGACGTCCAGCGGCGAGGCGACGCTCGAGGCGCTGGTTCACAAGATTGGCCCACCAAACCGATCGATCTGCGCCATGACGTCGAAGTTCGGTCGGCCGGGAAAGCTGTCAATGCCGTATCGCCCGGGCCACGGGACCGTTGCCCTTCAGCACGCGCAGGAAGTCGCCGTCGCCAATGGCGGGCGCGATGCTGACGTCGGCTGGGCTGGCGCCCACGCCTCTGGGCAAATCGTAGAGCTTATTGGCCTTGTCGTCCTTGAGGCTTTTGCCAGCGACATTCCAGCGTTGCGAATTGGCGCTTGGCGCCGGCGCCGGGATCAGCCAGATCGAGCGAGCCAGCGGTATTGACGTTCACGCGGCCGTCCATGTCGACGCACAGGACGGCGGCCAGCGGGCGAACGAGCTTGCCCTCGGGGCCGATCATCACCGGGCGCCGAAATCGATCCACACGCTGTCGCGAATGCCGTCGGAGTCGTTGTCGACGTCCCACGGGCCGTAGATCATGCGGTTGATGAGGTTAGCCGACGCCGTTTGTTTTTCGCCGCTTGGCGCCGGCATTGAAGGCGTCGACCAGCGACGCCACCTCGGGATTGCTGCCCGTGAAGTTGGGATGATCGCACCAGGACGGGCGCAGCATGACTTTGCGCAGCATGCCAAAATTGCCCGCCAGGGCGTTCGGCCCTGAACCAAGTTCGATTGCGCCAGTAATTGATCAGGTCCGGGCCGATGGAACGACGGGAGCACCATCGTGCCGAGATTTCCGGGCGGCGTGCCTTGAGTCACGTCGGCCCAGACGGTCTCCTGGAGTCGCCGCTCTCCCCGAGGGGATCATGGCCAGCGCCATGTTTTGAAAGTCGGGGACGTCGTACGACTCGTCGCTGCCGCCGCGGCCGTTCCAGCCGATGAGCTGCTTCATACGCAGCCGGGCGAGGCGATTATTTAGCGTTGTGGCAGCACCATATTGTGCGGAGACCTGGTCCCATTCCGATTTAGTGATGAAGTACCCATCGTTGGCAGGCACATTCACCGGCGCGGGTTGGTCATGTTCTCCATGGACAACTGTCCAGATCGCCGTCCCGGCCGAGGCGCCAAAGAACGCGGTGTTGGGCATCAGGGCCAGCGGACTATTTGCATTATGTGATCAGGCCTATTACCGCATTGAAACGGCTCAACAGTATCGGAACGTGCGGCCGTAGTCCCGTCGAGATTGGGAGTGGGATTGAACCCCGCGCCCGTGCCGTTGAAGGGGCGGCCGTTGACCAGGATGCGGGCGCCGGCAAGTCGCCAGTTGCAGATACATCGGCGTTCGCCTGGCAGCTTGTCGCCGCCGGCGAGCTTGAAGGCCATGACGCGGAGGGTGAGCCAGTTGCCGCCGCTCGTCTGGGTGAAGCGCGAGCCGACGATGCGCGTGCTCACGCCGCGGGCTGGGCCGCTGGTGAAGGTGAGCACCTGGCCGGCGTAGGCGTCGTCCAGCGGCGAAAATTCGTTGGCGGCGTGGGGGTACGGCGGATTCTGTGGGTCGCCCGGACTTCCGTGCGGCAGGTGCGGCTCCTCGTAGAGATTGTTGAACTTGACGACGTCGAACTCGAGGATTTGCCCGCCAGTGACGTTCGGGACATTGCCGGCGCCTGTCACGCCGTTGTCGGGCCAGCGGACGGTGTACTTTTGGGTTGCGGTCGGCGCCGGCGATGGATTTGGCACATTGCCCGGGGCAAGCAAGTCCGCCAAGGGCTGCTGGCCGAGCGGGATTTCGCTGACCCAGCCGTCGATGCCGTACATGTCCTCCAGCAGGGAGTGGTAGTGCATCGAGCTGCTGGGGTTGTTGGTGTCGCGCACCAGCTGCATCAGCACTTCGTCCAGGAGGTCGACCTGGGCGGCCACGTCGGAGGCCTTTTGGGCCGCCTTCTGGCGCTCTTGGCGCCCTTCTCGGACTGCTTGGCCGTGATGATGAACGCCGTGCCGATGAGCATGAACAGCACCAGCATGCTGAGCACGACCAAGAGGAGCACGCCGCGGCGAGGGCGAGTGCGAGTCGCGAGCGCGAGTGTCGGCGGACGGCGTCTGGCGTTTCGCGCATCGTCTTGGATCTGCGTGTTTTTTCGGACATCTATCTGCTCCTGAGCTACTCGCCTTGCCCTGTGCTTTCGCTCATGGATGGTATGGCTGTTCTTGGCGGCTCAAAAACCCGACTTTACCGCAGAGGACGCAGAGGACGCGGAGTAGACGGATGTTGGAACTCCGCTTCCCTGGCGAAAACGACCTTGGAAATCAAATCATGCATGGAGGTATGACAATTCGCCTTGCTTGACTCTGTATTACTATTCAGCAGAATCAACGCAGGCCGCGCATTTTGTCGAAGCTACAGACCTAACTCCAATTCAACATTTTGGTTGCGGCTACGCCGCGTATATTCTCTGTGTCCTCTGCGGCCTCTGCGGTTAATTCTTCTCTGAAGTTAATACTGCGGCGCCGGGAAGTTTTGCACGGTCCAGGGCGAGTCGACTTCCATCCGCACGGAGCGGGTAGTGACGCCGATGACGCCCGGCAGCAGGACGGCCCGGAGGTTGGGGATGTAGCTAGGGCCGCTGGCGCCAGCTTTTGCGCGGCAACGGCGGGCCAATCGGAGCCTTCCAGCATCGCCCGGCGGGCGTAGCGCTTGTTCATGGGATTTGGATCTTTGGTGTACACCGCCATCAATGTCGTCTCGTCGTCGAGCGCCAGCAGGCGATACCACTTGAAAAGAAGTTGCCCGGAAGTGATTCGCTCCACTCTTGCGGGTGCTGGGCAGCACGCCGGCGACGGCGATCCACTGGCCGGGGCGAATGCCTTCGACGGCGGCGTCGACGGCGTCGGGTTCGTTGCCGTACGTCGTCGTAGATCACCAGTTCTCCGCCCTGGTGAAGCTCGGCGGAGATCGACCGCTCGGTCGTGGCCGAGGGGAGCGGGTTTCGCTTGTAGAACACGGCCACCGACACGTCGTAGAACTTCTGGCCGTAGCCGGGATGGGCCGGCTGGAGGGCTTCGAGCGAGTCGGTGGAGTCGACCGCGTCGTCGGCCGTCGCGGGGACGACGGTGGCCAGCCAGGTGTAGTTGCCCTGGTTGGCGCGCGTGAGCGGCAGGTCGTCGCTGGGGTCGTCGGGCGTGTTGTTGTCGTACGCGGTCCAGCGCTGGATGCCGGGGCGATCGCCCTGGACCGGCAGCTCAACCGTCAGATCGTCGCCAAGTTGGAAGATGCTTTGCGCCAGGGAGGTTGGCATGCGACGCGGGTTGCCCAGGTCTTGTGATGTGGGCGGATTGACTCCTGGCCGTGGATCAGCGTCGAGGCCCACGCGGCGGATTGGCCAACCCGTTCCCGCCAAGCCGGGATTAGTGCTAGACGTCTTCCATTCGTTCGGGATCTGCGTATTGGCTTGCCCTTGCTCAATGTCGTAGAACGGAAATGACACGTAGGGAAGATTCGTGTTATTGATCGAATCGGACTCAGCCCCAGCGGCGGCGCCGAGCGGGTCGATGACGTAGACATAGCCAGGTTGAGCCTGTGGAGCTGTCGACGCGATCGCGGAGAATCTTCCTTTACCCACGCCGTTATTGCTGCATGACAGGCAGAATTTGAGTTGACGGAAAGCCCGTCAGGTCCGACGGCACGGACGCGTACAGCCACCCTTCGGGCCGGAGCACGCCGCGGGTTTTCATTTCGGAGAAGGCGGCGTCGACCAGCGTCGTGTCGCGGTCGTATTTGTCGCCCTGGTTGGCGTAGTGGTTGCCGACCGGGAACAGCGACGCCACGCCCAAGAGGCCGAACAGCAAGACGAAGATTGAGATCAGCACCTCGAGCAGGGAAATGCCGCGGCGGGGAAGTGGGCGGTGGGCGGCGGGCAGTGGGCAGTTGGGGGAATAAAGCGGCGGGCTGAGCGCATGCCGCCGGACGTTGGCTCGGTTCTAACTCGCTTCACTGTATTAACTGTTTGCATTTCGCTCTTCTGTCCTTACTGCCCACTGCCTACTGCCCACTGCCCACTCGTCTCTCCTACTGCCTCGCCTCGCTGGACATGGTCCGGGCGGACTGGCGGGCGTCGCGGATTTGACGGGCGGTTTGCACCTCAACCGTCGTACTTCCGTCGGTCTGTGCGCGCGGGTCGGTGGAAATGTCGTTGTCGGCGGTGACGATGCGGCCGGTGCGCGACCCCACGGTCACCCACAGGCTGTCGCCGTTGAGCCAGTTGAGCCGGTCGCGGCGCGCCAGCACTTCGTCGTCGCCGTCGCGGTCGTTGGCGACCGTGTTGAAGTCGGCGTCGGCGGCCTTGTCTTCGCCCGAGCGGAGGCTGTTTTCGCTGCGGCCCACGAGGAAATACACGCGATCGGGATCGCCCTGCAGTTTTTCGCCGTTGATCCAGATTTGCTCCAGGCGGCCGCTGGGGGCAAACAGCACGCCCACGGTCAGCGGGCGGACGAACGGGTAGAAATCGCCGTTGTTTCGCAGTGCGGTTTGCATCGGCGACTGACGCGACGTGAAGCCGTATTGCGGCGACAGGGCGAGCGTCGCATCGGGGAAAATCACGTCGAGGCCGGACGCCACCAGGTCGATGGCGACGCCGCGCGGAAACTGCAGCGGCGGGGCCATGGAGTTACTCGGGCGCCGCACCGTGTTCGGGGTTTCGCTGGTCACTGTGGGGGGCCCGAACCGCTCCGCGGGATTGCTCGTCTGGCGCAGTAATTGATAGGACTGCGGCGTGGTGGCGACTGGACCGCCTGCGCCTCCCATGTGCACCGGCAACGGCGGGCGGGGCGCCTCCGGCACGCAGCGCCACAATTTTCCCGGTTGGGGATTCTTAAGTTCGTAGAAATCGCCGTAAGGAAACTCCTCTTCGGTCAGCTCGTTGCCGTCGCCGTCGCGATCAAGGTCAATCAACCGGTAAATGACGCCATTGACGTTAATGCGATCGCCGCGGCGGATCACGTAAGGTGGAAATAGGTCTTCGACAAGATCCTGAGGAAATGCCGTGCCGGTCGGGATGCCGGCGAGCACGAACTGCATGTCGACGGGGTCGCCGGGCTGGTTGCCACGCGGGAACAGCCGTACGCGGGAAAACTCGCTGAAGCCGGCGTAGGGCTTGGGCTCGGAGATATAGTAGACCTCCAGGGCGGTCCCATTGCCGGTGTCGAACTTGTCGTCGCCGTCGCTGTCGACGCCCGCTTCCTTGAACGCCACGCCGAAGGGCCGGCCCTCCCGCGCGGCCATGGCCTGGGCTTGAGCGAGCATGGACTGAAGCTGCCGGGCGCCACTGCGGATGCGGCGGGCGTCGTTGTTAGGCGAGAGCACCGGAATGACCGCGGCCAGGACCGTCACCAGGATGACGATCGAGACCAAAAGCTCGATGAGGGTCATACCGGCACGGAAGGCGCGAGTTGGGGACGAGGCGCACAACTCGACACTCGAAACTCGCAACTCGCGACTCGACTGGCTTTCCGCTTTCCGCTTTCCGCTTTGGCTTGCCATGTTCGCTATCCGCCGCCGCGCAACGCGAGCGTCGCGGCTAACTCAATACTTGATCGTGTGGTTGTGAATGTTGTCGTGCCAGCCTTCGCCGTCGCCTTCCTCGTCGAGCGGGAAGCCGAGTTGATAATTTTCGGCGCCGTATTGGGCCGCGTACGGATCAAGCCCAGTCGTCGCTTTGGGCGCCACAATCAAGTCCGAGTCCTCATCGGGACCAATCGAATAAATCAACGGGATAAGCCGGAAAGCTATCCGGTATGGCGGGGGCGGCAAGTTGCTGTCGCGACGTTGTTGCGAGTTCGAATTTCGTTCATGTAGAACTGCATGGACGAGGGATAATCATTGGCGGGCGGCTGGGTCACGGTAGGCGAGTCGCGTCGATACAGGTCAAAGGGATCGTGGTCGCTCGCGCCGTCGCCCGTCATGAAGTCCGACTCGCCGACAAAGCCGGCCGGCCAGCGGATGAATTGAATGGGGCGACCCCAGCCGTCCAAGAATTCCGGGGCGCCGTCGCCATCCGTGTCCCCGATGTCTTGATCCGTAAAGAGCGTGCGGGCTTCACCGTCGCCCGTGGCGTTCATAACGATCATGTAAAGGCACTCGGCGCCCTGGTTACTTTCGACGACGTTGACGTCGTCGGTCGTCAGCGACTGGAGTTGCTGAAAGTACCTCTGCGTCAGCGCGGGCGGCGCCGCGAGCACATAGGTAACGGGCCCGGGCTGCGCGGGGACTGGCCACTGCAACGACGAGTTAACCACGTCGCTCCAGCGATCGGGCATTTCCAGTTTCATCAGCTCGCGGAGGGCGAGCAGGCGGGCGTCGGCGAGATACAGTCCTCGCAGTTTTCCGCCTTCAGCGAAGCTTAGGCCACTTTGTGTCCGTTGTTTTATGATGTCATTAATGTCTGATAGCACTTTGGCGCGATGTCCACGCGCCGCGTCTGATAGTCCTCCCAGCGTTCCATCACCAAGGTGTGGAGCTTCTGGACCAGGCTTTGGGTGCGGCTGCGTCGGGCGCCGTCGAGGGCGGCGCTGGCCGTGCCGAGGATGGCCGCGGAGATGATCGCGATGATCACCATCGTCACGAGCAGCTCGACGAGGGTGAAGCCCGAGGGGCGAGCGGCGAGGGGCGAGGGGCGAGGGGCGGGCGAGGAATTGCGCTTAACGTGAGTTGCAATCGGTGCGCCGGTGGAGCACAGATCTTGAATCCCAACGGGATTCCGTCCATCAGCCCAGGGTTGGTCGCCGGGGCGACCTACCCTGGGAACGAGCCGCGCCAACGCGCGTTTCAACCCTGAAAGGGTTGCGTCTGCCAGTCGCGGGTGATGCAACCCTTTCAGGGTTGACCGGCATCGAGGGGCGTTTGTCCCAGGGTAGCGGCTGCGGCGCAACCCTGGGCTGGACGACGTAATCCCTTCGGGATATTCCGGAGCGGACGATGCAAGCCGGTCGGGGTATGGGGCGAGGGGCGAGGTGCGAGCGAAGAGAGGCGCACGGCCAGCGCGCCGCGAGTTCCTGGCTCGGAACTCGCAACTCGCTGCTCGAAACTCGCAACTTCCTCGTCATTTCTTCTCCTGGGCGTCTTCGAGCGTGCCGTCGTAGAGGTTGGCCAGGGTGTCGGCGGTTTCCTTCACAAACGGACCGTCGGGATACAAAATCACGTCGTTGGCGGCCACGGGGTCGCCCGTGTCGGGATCGATCGAGCCCATGGCTTTGAATTCGTCGCCCCAGTCGTCGTCGAGACCGGCATGGAGGATTTGGAACTTGCCCTGCTCGACGAACACGATATTGCTGAAATTGTTGTTGATGTCCTTCACGCCGCGGCGCAGCCTGCTTGAGCGCGAAGATTGGAGGATAGCCGTCAACGGGATTCGCCGCCCAGACGTCGTAGCGGTTGAGCATGGTGGGCGGCCCCGGCTTGTGGCGCGAGACGTCGAAGTACACGATCGGCTGCTGCGAACCGCTGGGGACGTAGTGCCAGAAGTTGATCCGCCGCATACGATTGGGATTCTTGGGGTCGGGGTATTTGATGAAACGGTTGTTCTTGCTCTCGTCGAATACGCCGTCGTCGGTGAGCGGACCCAGCCGGCCGAGATCGAAGGCGTACCGGCGATCGCGATCCTCGATCACTTCGTCCGAGGGGTCATTGTTGACCACCGCGAACGACGGGCCGCGCGGGCCGGAGATGGGGTAATTGTCGTCTGTGCTGAAACCGCCGAGCCAAAAAACAAGGGCCTCGGCGGCCGTCATGCCGTTCTTCAAATTGGGATAGTCGCTGTTGGTGCTTTGACCGCAGAGAGCTCGGATCAGATCGGGGTTCTCGCGGTGCTTGGGGAACATGTTCTTGAACATGCCCTCAAAGTCTGACTGCACCAGTCGCGCGGTGGATCCATTGGAATTGTCCAGCGGCTTGGGATTCATGGCGTTGGGCGGGTAGGCGCCGAAGTCGTTTTTGAAGTTCTCCATCGCTCCGCCGAGGTTCTTGAGCTCCAGCGTGATGGAGGCCTGGCGGGCGCGGTGCATGGCCCGGACCGCCGCCGCGGTGGCCAGGCTGGCCAGGATGGCGATGATGGCGATGACGATCAGCAGTTCGGTGAGGGTGAAGCCCCGGGGGGGAATTTTGGATTTTGGATTTTGGATTTTGGATTGCACAAGCCGATGGCGGCGTTGGGCCGAGGGGCTTGCCCCTAATCCAAAATCCAAAATCGCAAATCCAAAATCAGGCTTTTTTGCTGGCATCGTCTCAACTCCTGTATTGCGCGACACTTATGACAAGCCCTCGGGCGCCGCATTATGCCTCGCCCTGGATGATTCCACCGCGGCAGAATGCGGCGCCTCCTGCCGCGAGGCCCTGTTTTCGGCCGTTTTTCTAAGCGCGCAACCTTCCGGGGGCATGATTCGCAAACCGCATGCCATGTCCGGAGGTTGGCTCGGCCGGATTAGTTTACCGCAGAGGGCGCTGAGGTCGCAGAGGGGATGAGCAGTCTCTCGATGAAATCTGATATGGGTTGACGTCGGACCTCGGCGCCGAGACGGCGCCGGCTAACACGATTCAACGTCGTCGGGAGCTCAGGGCTGCCAATCCGGGCTCCGCTCTGCGTCCTCCGCGTCCTCTGCGGTTAATAAATCTCTTACCCCGACAAGTTGTTGATCAGGTCGACCAGCGGCATGAACAGCGCGATGACGATGAAGCCGACCGCCCCGCCGAGAAACAGGATCAACAGCGGCTCCATCAGCTTGGTCAGGCTGTCGGTCAGCACGGCCACTTCTTCGTCGTAGGTGTCGGCCACCTTGTAGAGCATCGTGTCGAGCTCGCCGGTTTCCTCGCCGACGTCGACCATGTTCACCACCATGTCGTCGACGACCCGCTGGCGATATTTCAGCATGTAGATCAACAGCCCGATGGGCCCGCCGAGGAAGGCGAACCAGAAGAACGCGGCCACGGGGTGGAAGCTGAGCTTGGAGTATTCTTTCATCGGCTTGGCGATGGCTTCGCCCTCGCGGATCGCTCGCTGACCTTGGCGTACATCCGCTCGAAGACGGCGTTGCCGGCCGTCTCGCGGGTGATGTTGAGGGCTTCGAGAATCGGCACGCCGGTGGCCACCAGCGTGCCGAGCGTGCGCGTGGTGCGGGCCATGATGTTCTTTTCGATCAAGTTGCCGAAGATCGGCACCTTGACCACGAACAGGTCCCAGCCCATGCGGCCGACGCTGAACTTGCGGATGAGCTTGACCGTCAGCCAGATGCAGATCGGGATGCCGGGGATGAGGTACCAGTAGTTCTGGCACCAGTTGGACATGGCGATCAGGGCGAGCGTGAGCTTGGGGCAGCGTCGAGGTCGAAGTCGTCGAAGATCGTCCTGAAAGCTGGGCACGATCTTGATCATGATGAACGTCAAGATGCCGACGGCGACCGTGCACGACGACGATCGGATAGATCATCGCGCCTTTGACTTTTCGCTTGAGCGACTTCGGCGCGTTCCTTGAACTCGGCCAGGCGCTGGAGAATGACTTCCAGGGCGCCGCCCGCTTCGCCGGCCTTGATCATGTTGACGTACAGGCGGTCGAAGGCCTTGGGGCTCTTGGCCATGGCCTCGGAGAGCGTGGCGCCGGCTTCGATGTCGTCGCAGATGTCTATCAGCGAGTTCTTGAGCCGGCCGGGCTTGGACTGCTCGTCGAGGATGCGCAGGGTACGCAGGATCGGCAGGCCGGCGTCTTGCAGAATCGAGAGCTGGCGGGTGAAGGTGGTGAGCTGCTTGCTCTTGACGCCGCCGATGGCGAAGCGGCGGCGCTTCTTGCCGCCGCCGCCCTTCGGCCTTCTTGCGGGCCTTCTTGACGGAGATCTTCGTGACGAAGTAGCCCATCTGCCGGATCGTGGCTTGCGCTTCTTCCTCGGTGGCGGCCTCGATCACGTCCTTGATCTCGGCGCCCGTGGCGTCCATCGCCTCGAATTGAAAGGTCGGCATGGGAGGGAGTCCTGTGTCGGTGCGCACCACGCACCGATACTCAATGCGGCCCCGTTTGTTCCGGTCGGCAGTTGGCAGTAGGCAGTGGGCAGTAAGAGATCGACTACTGCCCACTGCCGACTGCCCGCCGCTCACTATGCTTCCATAATCGTTTCGCGAACCACTTCTTCGGCGTGGTGATCCCCTCGAAGCAGGCTTTCATGCCGGCGTCGCGCAGCGTGACCATGCCGTTGCTGGGCGGCGACGATGCGGAGCTCGTCGGTCGAGGCGTTCCGCATGATCATGTCGCGCAGCTCGTCGTTCATGATCATCAGTTCGAACAGGCCGACGCGGCCCTTGTAGCCGGTGTTGTTGCAGGTTTCGCAGCCGGAGCCGCGATAGAACTTCTTTCCCTTGATGTCGTCGGCCGTCAGGTCCAGGTCGTCGAGCATCTCGCGGCTGGGAACGTACTCCTCGCGGCACTTCGTGCAGACGCGGCGCACCAGCCGCTGGGCCAGGATGGCCTCGACCGTGGCGGTGATCAGGAACGGTCGGGACGCCCATGTCCTGCAGGCGGGTGATCGTGCTGGGGGCGTCGTTGGTGTGCAGCGTGCTGAACACCATGTGGCCGGTGAGCGAGGCCTGCACGGCGATCTCGGCCGTTTCCAGGTCGCGGATTTCGCCCACCAGGATCTTGTCGGGGTCCTGCCGCAGGATCGCCCGCAGGCAGTGGGCGAACGTGTTGCCGATCGAGGCGTCGATCGGCACCTGGATGATGCCGTCGATGTCGTACTCGACCGGATCCTCGGTGGTGATGAGCTTGTCCTCGATCTCGTTCAGCTCGTTGAGGGCCGAGTACAGCGTGGTGGTCTTGCCCGAGCCGGTGGGGCCGGTGACCAGGACGATGCCGTTGGGCTTGGAGATGACCTCGCGGAAGGCGGCGAGGGTCGTCTCGTTCATGCCGACTTTCGCGAGATCGAGCGAGACGACCGAGCGGTCGAGCACCCGCATGACGACGCTCTCGCCGAACATGGTGGGCAGCACGCTGACGCGCAGGTCGACCGGGTGGCCGCCGACGGTCAGCTCGATGCGGCCGTCCTGCGGCAGGCGGCGCTCGGCGATGTCGAGATTGGCCATCACCTTGATGCGGGTGGTGATGGCAAAGGCCAGGTGGCGCGGCGGCGGCACCATTTCGTACAGCACGCCGTCGGCCTTGATGCGGATGCGGAATCGTCCTCGAACGGCTCGAAGTGCAAGTCGCTGGCGTGGTCCTTGATGGCCAGCAGCAGCACCATGTTCAAGCAGCTTGCGCACCGGGGCGCTGTCGGCCAGGGCCTCGACGCTGGTGAGGTCGACCGAGCCGCCGGCGACCGCGCGCCGCGGCGGCGGCGAGCTCGACGTCGTCTTCCATCGTCGGTGACGATGCTCTCGACGCTTTCGGTGTTCTCGCCGTAGTAGCGGTCCAGGGCCTGCAGCATGGCCGGCTCGGTGGCCACCACCGCGCGGATGTCGTAGCCGAGAAAAGTGCGCAGCTCGTCCTGGACGCCAGATTCTGCGGATCGCACATGGCGATGGTCAGCGTGTTGTCCGTCGAACTCGATGGGCATGATCCGATACATCTGGGCCATCGGCTCGGTGACCATCTCGAGCACCTCGGGCCGATATGCAAGTCGCCGAGCGTGATGACCTGCAGATGCCAACTGCTCGGCCAGGGCCTGGGCCAGCTGCTCGTCGTTGATCAGGCCCATGTCCATGGCGATCTGGCCCAACATCTGGCCGGGCCGCTGCTGCTGCTCCTCGAGCAGCAGCTCGAGCTGGTCGTCGGTGATGAATCCGAGGTCGACCAGGATCTGACCGATGCGTGCGTTGGGCCATGGGAAGTTAGACAGGTGAGTTCGAGCAGGTTAGCCGCGACTCGGAGGTCCGCCGTAGTGGACGCTCCTCCGCGGATGACCTCCGAGTCGCGGCTAACGAATCTGTCATTGTTGGCGTCGTCTACTCCACTTCGTCGTCCGGGTCCGGGTTCGTCGAACATGCCGCGCTCGGCGGCGGCGATGCGCTTGGCCAGGTCGTCGGGGACGTTGGCCTTGGCCATCACGTCCTCCTTGGTCACCAGTTCCTTCCGCCAGAGATGGAACAGGTGGTCGTCCAGCAGCATGCATGCCGTGCTTGGCGCCGGTCTGAATCGCCGAGGTGATGCGGAACGTCTTGTTTTCGCGAATCAGGTTGGCGATGGCCGGCGTGACGACCAGCATCTCGTAGGCGGCGACGCGGCCGCCGCCGATCCGCGGCAAGCAGCTGCTGCGACAGGATGCCGATGATCGACGTGGAAAGCTGCGTGCGGATCTGCTCCTGCTGATTGGTGGGAAACACGTCGATGATGCGGTTGACCGTGCCCTCGGCGCTGGTGGTGTGCAGCGTGCCGAACACGACGTGGCCCGTTTCGGCCGCGGTGATGGCGGCTTCGATCGTTTCCAGGTCGCGCATTTCGCCGACCAGGATCACGTCGGGGTCTTGCCGCAAGGCGCGGCGAATGGCCTCGGCGAACGAGGTGACGTCGACGCCGACCTCGCGCTGATTGACCGTCGACTTCTTGTGATCGTGATAGAACTCGATCGGGTCTTCGATCGTGATGATGTGGTGGTCGACGGTCTCGTTGATGTAGTTGACCATGCCGGCCAGCGACGTGCGTCTTGCCCGAGCCGGTGGGTCCGGTGACCAGGAACAATCCGCGCGGCCGCATGATCAGGTCTTTGAAGACCGGCGGCAGCCCAGGTGCTCCATCGTCAGCAACTTGATGGGAATCTGCCGCAGCACCATCGACGACGTTGCCCTTCTGCTTGAAAGATCGAGACGCGGAACCGCGCCTGGTCGCCGAAGGCAAAGCCGAAGTCGGCGCCGCCCATTTCCTGGAATTCCTGCTGGCAGCGCTCGGGCGTGATGCTCTTCATCAGCGCCATGGTGTCGGCCGGCTCGAGCACCTTGGTCTTGAGCTGCTGCAGCCGGCCGTGGATGCGGAGCACGGGCGGCTGGCCGACGGAGATGTGCAGATCGCTGGCGCCCTGCTTCACCTGCGCAGGAGCAGCTTGTCGATGAGAATTGTGCCCATGAACTCATTCCCGCTCTCTCGGCGCAGGTGAAGTGCGCGGGAGAGGAGGAAGCCTCTTGTGGCGTGTTGAACGACTCGAGCCGCGCCGAGCGCGAACGCACGGCGCGACGCTGCACCCTCGCGGAGCCGATCGACGACGGCGCGACCGCGCTGTTCCGGTTAGCGAGGCGCCCGCGCCGACGGCTGTGCGACGCTAGGCTCGCCCCGCGTCCACCCGTAACATTATGGGCCCAAAGCGTCGTAAACTCAAGGGATTCAACGCCCTAGCCCCCAGGGCCACGCCCTCCGGGGCGTTCCCGGAGGGCGTGGCCCTCCGACTGGCTTTGGGGCGGTTAGTTCGACGGGCGTCACCACTTAAGCCGTCAGTTGATTTCCTCCCGCTTGGCGACGCGGAAGACCTCTTCGAGCGTGGTGATGCCGCTGCAGACCTTGCGGATGCCGTCGTCGTACAGCGTGGTCATGCCGTTTTTGATGGCCGCCCGGCGGATTTCCTCCGTGGTGGCGCCGGCGAACGCCAGCTCGCGCACCTTGGAGTTGATCACCATCAGTTCGAAGATTCCCAACCGGCCGCGGTACCCGCTCTTGCCGCAGTGGGAGCAGCCCGTGCCCTTCATGAAGGTGGCGCTGGCGGCCATCTCGGGCGTGATGCCGGCGGCCTCGAGCTGGGCGTCGGTGGGCGTGTAGGGCTGTTTGCACTTGGTGCAAATGACGCGCACCAACCGCTGGGCGAGCACGCCGATGACGCTGCTGGCGACCAGGTAGGCGGGCACGCCCATGTCGACCATGCGTGTAATGGCGCCGGGCGCATCGTTCGTATGCAGCGTACTGAACACCAAGTGGCCGGTCAGCGAGGCCTGGATTCCCATCGAGGCCGTCTCGTGGTCGCGCATCTCGCCCACCAGAATCACGTTGGGCGCCTGCCGCAGCATCGCGCGAATGATCAGCGCGAAATCCAGGCCGATCTGGTGCTTCACCTCGACCTGGTTGATGCCCGGCAGGTAGTACTCGACCGGGTCCTCGGCGGTGATGATCTTGCGGTCGGGCCGGTTGAGCTCGTTCAGCGCCGCGTAGAGCGTGGTCGTCTTGCCGGAGCCGGTGGGACCGGTGACGAGGAAGATGCCGTTGGGGCGGCGGATGAGGTTGCGGAACACCTTGAAATCCCGCTCGGAGAGGCCCAGTTGGCGGACGCCGACCTTGATGTTGTCCTTGTCCAGGAGCCGCATGACGCACGACTGGCCGTGGTTGGTCGGCAGCATGCTGACGCGGAGGTCGAGCTCCTTGTCGCCGGCGGTGATCTTGATGCGGCCGTCCTGGGAGCGGCGGCGCTCGGCGATGTCCATCTTCGCGAGGATCTTGATGCGGCTGAGCAGGGCGCCCAGCAGGCGGCGCGGCGGGCTGTCGCGCTCGACCAGCATGCCGTCGATGCGATAGCGAATCCGCACGCGGTCCTCGAACGGCTCGACGTGGATGTCCGAGGCCCGCAGCTGCACGGCCTCGGTGATCATCAGCTGCACCAGCCGCACGATCGGGGCGCTGGTTTCGTCGACCACGTCGTCGTCGCCGCCGCCCTCTTCGTCTTCAGTTTCGGTGAAGTCGATGGCCGTGTCGGTGAACTCCTGCAGCATCGAGTCGGCGCTTTCGCCGTCCATCTGGCCGTAGTGGCGGTTGATGGCCTCGAGAATGCTCTCGCGAGTCGAAACGCCGATCTCGATCTTGCGATTGAGGATGAACCGCAGCTTGTCGAAGGTGTCGAAGTCCTGGGGATCGCTGACGATCACCTTCAGGGCGCCGTCTTCCTCGGAGAAGGGGAGGACGGCGTTTTCGCGGGCGACCGACTCGGGCACCAGTTCGACCACCGCCGGCGGGATCGGCACGTTATTCAGGTCGTAGTATTCGAACCCGTGCAGCTTGGCGAGCGCCTTGGCGATTTGCTCGCTGTTGGCGTAGCCTAGCTGGATGATGGCGTCCTGCAGCTTCAGCCGGCGGCTCTTGGCCACCGTTTCGGCTTCCTGAAGCTGCTCGGGGCCAATGATCCCCTTCTTGATGAGAAAATCCCCAAAACGCTCGGCCATGGCGACGTGATTCTCGTGTTCCGGAATGAGTGGGCGGCTCAAGGCGCCAGCCGCCGGGAGACGCTGCCGACAGGCGGCGCGGCAGGCGTTGCCGTTTCGGCCGGCCGCGTCCGCGCCCGGCCGCTCGGCGTTCCAAAGTCTCAGCGACGATGGAAGTTAGATAGTCCCCCGGTTGGTAATTCTTAGGCTAATGGCCGGGGAATCAAGTGTCAATCAAACCCCTTTTCGCGTCGGCGGGCCGACGACGTCTCCCTCGCAGGTTTTGCCGAGAGTTCCGCGTAGAAATATTCACCGGGCCGGCGCCGATTCTTCCGACTCTTCCGGCGTCGACGGCGTCCGGCGGCCCAATCGCGACTGGCGACGCGGCGACTCGGCCGGCGGCGTTTCGATCGCACCGCGCGCCCTCTGGAGCATCTGCGCGCACTCCTAGCCGCAGACGTTGGGCGAGCGTGCGCAGCGCGTCGGACTGGCGGTACAGCTCGAGGGTTTCGAGCCGATTGGCCGCCATGTCGAGCTCGGCGGCCGAGTCGCGGAGGGCGGCCACTTGAGCGGCGGCGCGGCCATCTGGCGACGCACTTGGGGACGACGCGCCGACCCATACTGGCGCCATCGTCGGCGGGTCTTGCCACGCGTCGGCCGCCGGCGCCTCGCGCAGCGATGGGAATTGGTCCGCGGCGGGGCCGCCCAGGTCCTGCTGGATCTGGCGGACCTCCGGCGGCAAGCTCGGGGGCTCGTCGCCGATCGTCAGCGGCGCGGCGACCATCCAACCGCACGCGGCTGCCGCCAAGGCCCTCGGCCATTTCCAAGTCAGCGCCCTATCCATGGCTTTGTCCCTCGACCTGCCCGCTAAACTGCGCGACGGCGCCTGTTCAGATCAAATGCTCGGGCAACGTTGGCCCGACTTCGGCCGGCGCCAGTTCAGGAGCGCCGTAGGCGGCGGGGCGCCAGCCGTTGTGCTCCTCGGGCCGCAGGCGGACGTAGCGCACTTCCTCGGGGGCGTAGTCCCACGCTTCGTCGCGGTAGGGCTCCAATCGATATCCCGCGTAAGGGGCGTAGTCGCGACGATGAAGCGGTTCGGGCGTCGCGGCGTAGTATCGCCGACCGCCGCGGCGCCGTACCGGAACCAAGGCCCACTGCAGCAGGATTTCGCGGACCACCGTTAGCGACGTCCCGCCGGTGCACTCGTAGCATACGCGCTGGGCCTCGCGCAGCGCGACTCGCTGCGCGCAAGCTCGATCAGCTCGTGACCCTGGTCGGTGAGCCGCACGCACGGGACGCCGTCGCTCGTGCGGTCGACTTCCTTCAGGTACCCCGCGTCGACCAGCAGCCGCAGATGATGTTTCACGCGCGGCTCGGCCTCGTGCTCGCCGCCGGTGCGGAGGACGCTCAGCGAGCAGTCGACGCCGCGACCTTCGATGTCCAAGAGTAGTTGGCGACACAGATCGACGTCTCGCTTCATCGTTTACTCCCTTAACAACAAGCGACGGCAGATTGTAGGACGGAGGCAGCTTCCCGATTGCTGCCGGATGCGAGTCTCGGCGAGACTCGGCAACAGGTAGGCGAATGTGGCCCAGGGGCGCGTTTCGGTCAATATCGATCGGCGCGATGGCGGCACGCTAGCAGCGCGACGGTCATGACGACGGCCATGATAAGAGTTCCGGGTTCCGGCACGCTCGACTGCGAAGCCAGGGCCCCCAAGGCAGCGCCGAAGTTAGCTTGCCAAGCGGCGGCGTCGAGTGCGTCGACGACGCCGTCGCCGTTGGCGTCGGCCGCGCCGGCGGCGCCGAACTGCTGCTGCCACGCGAGCCAATCGGCGCCATCGACGTCAAGCGTCGGCGTCGAAATTGCCGTCGGCCGCGACGGGGCCGATCGTGCTCCACGGCATCCACGGCAGCTCGCCCAGCGTGATGACGTCGTCGTGATTCAGGATCGCCTGCAGTTGGGCAGCGGTGTAGTTGGTCGTCACGCCGTAGGGACTGCCGTCGACTTGCCACGGCGAAAAATAGGCCCAGTGGACGCCGCGCTCGTCGAACACCGCAGGGTCCGGGGGATTGCCGGTCTCGGAGAGGGCCACCATCTTCTTGCCGTTGTAGACGTCCAAGAGGTCGTTCCACATTCCGCTCATGCTGGAGGTGCGGTCGGTGTAGATGTCCTCGCCGATGATGTCCACCACATCGTCGCCGGGGTACCACTGTTCGAAGTCGTCGCCGCCGGGATTTGAGGTGTATTCCCAGATGAGATTGTGCAGGCCGTGGACATTGGTCAGCCGATCGTACATGAGGCGCCACAATTGCTTGAACGGCTCGGGGCCCTTGGCGCCCCACCAGAACCAGCCGGGGCTGCCAGGATTGCCTTGCGCTTCGTGCAGCGGGCGCCAGATGACGGGAATGCCGGCAGTTTGAAACTTCTCGAGTTGAACGCCGATGGCGTCGATGTCGCTGACGAGCAGGTTGTATTTGGGCGAACCGGGGGCGTTTATTGCTGCCGACAGGTCGAAATTGGTGGCGTCGGTGTAAAAGCCGCGCCACCATTCCTTGCCAGGGGTGTTGATCAGGTCGGTCGGCGCGTTCCAGTGCCACATCATGGTCACGATGCCGCCAGTCTGCTTCGCCCAATTGATGACGCGCTCGGATTCATTGTTGGGATTCGACCCGTGAGCGATGCGCGACGGCGAATACTCGATGAAATCGGACCCGCGGATGGCCGGCACGACATTGCCGGACTTGGACAGGTATGCCGACGACGGAAAGGCGCCGTTGTTGCCCACATTTCCCTGCTGTCCAGCGAGCGTCTTCGTGCCGTAGATGCTCGTCAGGTAGTTCATGAGGAATTGCGTACGCGGGCTGGCCTGCGGATCGACGAGCGTTGGCGCCACAGGCAGGGTGGGCGTGATCGCCGCGGGCTCGAGTTCGAGGTAGTCGAGGTCGTAGTATCCCCAGCCCTTGGTGATTTGCAGGCTCTTCGTGGCGCCGGTGAGGTTGAAAATCCCCGCCTTGTCGAAAGTAAAACTAGTGCCCGACGTGTTAAAGGCCCCGTCGCCCTTTTCGCCGTTCACCTGGAAGCCGTAGCCCTTGTAACCGTACTGGGAACGATAGCCGACGCGCAGCGAGTACAAGCCGTCGGGCACATTGGCGTTGATGGTGACCTTGTCGGCGTCGTTGTCGAATCCGTTGACATAACGGCCGCCGGAAGAGCCGGAGCCCGAGACGGCATTGACGCCGGACAAGACGCCGCTCCTCGGCTTCGAAGCGGTAAACCTGAGCGTGCGCAACCGACATGCTGATCAGAACTGCGCTGACTGCTAGACTCTTTTCGACCCCAAATCGACGAAGGGGCGCGCGATGTTGCAAAATGCTTGGGGAAGCCATCAAATCGCCGCAGTGCCTCTGGGAATCTCTGTCGCTGCGCCGCCGCGTCTCGCAAGGCTCACTTCTTGGGAATTTTGATCATCAGCGGGGCGTCTTTGGTGTCGACGATCAAGGGCGAGCTTGCCACGTCGGAGTATTTGGCGGGAATCACATTCAATCCCTGTCCGGTCGGCCCCAGGGCCGCGACGGCCACGCGATGCCGGCCGGGAACCAATCCGTCGCCGTATTTGTAGCTGGTAACGCTGTCGAATTTTCCGGTGGCCGGATCGATGTTCGCGGTGGCGGGACGCGGCTTGACGTTGGGATCCTCATTTTTCTGATCCAGGGCGATAAAAACCACCCTCAGCGTGGATGCTTTGATGACCGAGCCGTCGTCGTAGGTAATCTGTCCGCTCACGGGCACATACTCGAAGGGACCGCCCGAGCTGCAGCCGACCAATCCGAGGACCCCAAGAATCAACCACCGCATCGGCGCACCGCCCATAACAGTTCTCCATGACGCGACCCGGGCGGCACTCGCCGGGGGTGCGCCCACACTTCCAGTTTAGCGATGACTCACTTAGCCGCCAAAGGCGTCCTTAACGAGCTGACCGTCGGCAGCCGAGTTGAGCCGCTGCCACACGCCATAGGTTTGCATGTTTTCACAGGGAAACCCGCTCGGGGGCGCCAGCGCGTCGATAAAGTCACTAATGAAGTGCACGCTGGCGTCGACCATGACGACGTGAGCCCCGCCAATGTGCACGCTGCGGACGACGCTCTGGGCATTTCTTCGAACTGCTTATCGGGCATCATGCACTCGGCCAGCAGCGTGGGTTCGCCGATCGAACTGATGATTTCCGAAGCCTTGTAAATGTCTTCACCGCCCGCGCCGCAGAAGTTGACGGTCGCCACGCCGTTGGCGCCGTGCTCTTCGTGCACGCTCGAGCCGACCAGACCCATCCCCCAGACGCCGCGGCGGTCGTCGGGGCCCAACCCCGCGCGCATTTCGCCGAGGGCGATCGTGGAACTGGTGCCGTCCTCGATCATCGCAAGCGTCGAGCCGCGATTGACAGTCGCCACGCCGCGCTTGCAGTAGTCCTCGGAGCCGGTCCACCACATCTCGGAGCTCCAGATAAAGCCGAGGCCCCCGTTGATGCCATAGTTGCCGCGGGCCCAATTGCCGCCGTCGCCTTCGAACGGGAGCTGATTGTTGGCGTCGCTCGGGCACATCATGAACTGGAGTTGCGTGCCCCGGAGCGGCTTAACGGTCCCCTGCTTCATCGATAATTTGCCCGAGAGGTCGGCGGTGGACTTAACGTCGGACACGTCAACCTTGCCAATGGCGTTGAAGGAGGCGTACAGCGGCGCGTTTTCCATGAACGGCAGCAGCTTGACGACCCAATTGGCGAACATTCGATCGGTGCGCGAAGGGGCGTAGTATTGAGTTGCCCGAATGATTTCCGGCATCTGAATGGCTTCGGGGAACTGCTTGTTGGTATCGATGTAGTTCTGGAGGCCGATGCCGAGATTGTGCAGATTGTTCTGGCACTGCGTACGGTGCGCCGCTTCGCGGGCGGCTTGCACAGCGGGCAAGAGCAGCGCCACCAGCACGCCAATGATCGCGATCACGACCAAAAGCTCAACTAGCGTAAACGCACGACGGCGGCGAGGGTTGGGAACTGTCGCCATGGTCGCGTGTACTCCTTTATCGATGAGCAAAGTCATGCGCTGCCGAGCGTGAATCGCTTCCTCTTGTCGCTGGCTTTTGATCCGCGGCACCCCGCCCCTCGACCTTCCATTATCCGGCGATGCGACCCATTCGGCGGCGGGCCGTCCTGGCCAGACAGGCGAGTGCTGTCAGGGCCAAAGTCACGATCGTCGGCTCAGGAACCGCAGTCGCCGGCGGCGTGAAGAATTCCACGATCCCCGGTCGCAAATATCCCAGCCGATCCGGCTCGCGATAGCGAAACTTCAGGTTCTGGAGTTTCCCGGGAGTAAACAACGATCCCATATTGAACGGAGTTGCCCCGGTCACTGTGGTGCTGCCGGCGATAAAGGCTTCGGTTAATCGTGTGGAGTCGGACCCGCCAGCCTCCGCCCAACCTTCCGTAGGATTGCTTCCGGGGATCGTATCGGGATCGGATCCGTCAAAGATGTCCACATTTTGATCGTCGAGGCTGCTCCACCCGGTCGCATTGAGCGACGCCGTGCGTGGGCCGCCGAAGTTGGTTTTGAAGGCGGTCAAATCAGTCGCGTTAATGGCGCCGTCGCCATTGGCGTCGCCCTGGGCGAAAGTCGCGCCGGTGGTCGTGCCGAAGTTGCGCTGAAGGGTGAGGAAATCGGCGCCGTCGGCGAATTTGTCGCTGTTAAAGTCGGCGGGCACGTCGCTGGTGATCTCATAATAATCGAAGGTAATCGCCGTTCCGGAGTCATTCTGCAGCGTCGCGGCGCCGGTGTTGCGGTTTATGCGCAGCTTGAGCTGCGGCACGGGCGCGGTCTGCTCGAGCCGGACATTGTCGATGTAAATGTTGGCTGGATCAAATCCCCAATCGCCGTTCACGCCGAAGTCGAAGCGATAAAACCCGGCAACGCCGCCCTGGTTGGGCAGCCCGAAGTCTGTCAGCGGTGCCGAAAAGGTGAGCGTTTGCGAGGGCATCGTGAAGTCATACACCGAGTCATTCGACGTAACGGTGACCGCGGGGTTTATGTTCTGAATGCGCATCGACACGTTGGCGAACGATCCGCCGGCGGGAATGTCGGCGGGACTGCGAAAGGTGACGTCGAACCGCATGTCGAAGTACTGGGCGCCCGCGTCGAGGGCGGCGTTCATGCTGTTGTTGGCCTGTTCGTCGCCAAACGTGTCGTTGGTGGCAATCCAGTTAAAACCATCGATCGGCGTATGCAGCCGCATGCTGTGCATGCCGTTAGTGGCGCCGATCGTGGAAGCCTCGACGGAGGTGTTGGCAACGTCGATGCTGTCGCCCGAGACGACGAAATCCTGTGGCGGCAGCAACACGGTGGGCATCCCCGCGTCGACGCTTTCAAAGTCATAGAGCGGCAAAGTCGCCAATTGAGCGTGAGCGGAACGGCCCAAGCCGGCGACGACCAGGACGGCCGATACCATGGCCAGCCGCCGCAGACTTTTGCGCCGACGCAGCTGATGGCCCGCCGCCGCCGCGCCGAGGGCGGCGAGGACGAGACTCGCGGGTTCGGGCACTCCTGCCAAGAAGGCCTTGAGCGCCACCACGTTGTTGGCGTCCCACACTTCTTCGAAGCGCACGAAGTCGTCGAAGTCGTTCACGCCGTCGCCGGTGAGGTCGCCTTCGTCGAAAGTGTCGGCCGTCGCTTTGAAGTGATTCTGAATGAAGATGCCCCAATCCAGCCGGTTAAGCACGCTGTCGTGATTCAAGTCGGCGGCGGAAATCGGATTGCGGTCGATAAAGCGGAGGTTATCGATGTAGATGGTCTGCGTTGCGCCGATGTCCCACCATCCGTTCAGACCGATCCCGATGACATGGGAGGGGGGTGGCTGAGCCGCGGTGTCAAATTTCAAATCCTGGGCCGCCGCCTTGGCCTGGTAGACTTTGGGGACGCCGCCGGCGCGGAGTGCGTTGATCTCCGTGTCGTCCAGGAACCCCGCGTTGTAGGTCTCAGTGAACTGCCCGTTGGAGTTTGAAAACACATTGATCTGGAGGAACTCGCTATTTTCTCTACCGGCTTGCGAAGGAGGCAGCTGGCCGCCGTCGATGATCACGTCAAAGGCGACGTCGAAGTTCTTCGGGTTGGCGCCGACGGTTTGGAAGTTGGCGAAGCGCTGAATGACAAGGTCAGTGAACGGATCGCCCGTCGGCGCCGGGTTGTTCACGCCCATGGCCGCCGGGCGAGAGAAGTTGGTCGTCGAACCGCCCAATCCGGCGCCCACCTGACTTATCGCCAGCGATTTGGTCCCCTGGGTGACGTACTTGGGGTCGCTGTTGACCGCCATGCTCACCATGTCCGCTGTGTTGGCGAAAAACGACGACCATTCTCCGACATTGCCTGTGAACGTATTCAGCGGATCGGCAATGATGCCATTGGGGTCGCCTGCGGGGCCGGCGGACTCGAAGTCGTCGATGAGCAGGTCCTGCGCAAGCGCCGGCCCAGCGAGAGCCGTGGCGATCAACGCTGCGAGGGCGAGACGCCCGACCAGTTTGGTTATCTCCATGACCAAGACTCCCAGTTCAAGTACTTGAATTGGTCGATACGACGAATTGCGCACCGATCATGTGTAATCCACGCCGTCGGCGAAGAGCTCCGCCGAGTAAAGCGCCATCCGCATTATATCCAGAAGCCGCCGTCCCTGCTGTTTTTTGACGGCAATGTCACCACGCCGATGACGCCGCTCGCCGCCCTACCCCAACGCTTGGAACGCCGGTCGGTTGTCCTGGCAACCGCGCCGTGCGCTCGCAAGTTCTGTTTCCGGTAGCCCGCCGCCGACGCGGCGCGTCGACGACGTGCGTGACCAGGATCACGTCAAACAAATAACTTCAGCGCCGCCAAGCGGCGTTACTTTCTGCGGCGGAGGTGCGCCACCCCAGCGAGTCCCAAAATGCCGAGCGCCAGTGACGCCGGTTCAGGAACGACCCCCACCAGTTCAATCACCGCATGAGTCGGATTGCCGACCGTCGCGCTGCCGTTGATCTGGATGCCCCAGCCGCCCACGTCGTTCGTATCGGCGACGGCGATATGATCCAAAAACGACGGGCTAAACGTGCGGGCATCGTTGAAATCTAAAAAGACGTTGCTTGCAACTCCTGCATTCGCATTGGCGCCGCCGCCGGTCGGCTCGTAAAACTGGTAGCCGGCGCCAGTTTGCACAAACGGCTGTTGGAAACCGCCGATGCTGTCATTCACAACCAACTTGAGCCCATTGAAACGCGCTCCAGTCCAAATGCGGCGAGGGCAGGGCTTGCAACGTCACGCGGGCAAAGTTTTGGCCGAAATTCGGATCAAACGGATCCGCGGTGCCCACGCCTACGCGGAACGTCACGTCGACGGAGATGCCGGTCGCCGTAGGGGTGATGCTATTGATCTCGCTGAGTTGCTGATTGCTATGGAATCCATCGGTAGCATCGACCAATGCTTGAACTTGTGCAACCGTTGGCTGGACAGGGTTGGACGGGTCGGCACTGGCGATTCTGGCGCCGCATGCCAGCGCCGCGGCGAGCGCGACGACGCTCGCACCAAACTTTCTACACTTCATGAGAACTCCTCCCGGTAGTCAAAAGGTGAAGAGAAGACTTGTTAGCATCCCACGATGTTACGATTCTGTTTTGCGATTGCCCCCTTCGCTATTGCCGTCCCAGATACTCGCGCTAGAACGCCGTTGATAGGCCCTCGGGCTGAATCGTTAAACTACTTTAACGGTCAGCGGGCGAACCCCTGCTAAACTACTTGAATATCTTAGACGACGCTTGATCGCTTGTCTACTTTTTTCCCCGCTTTCTGGGGCTGACCGACCGCAGGGGCGCAGCCCGCGGATCAAGCATTGGCCGCCGCTCTAGCCGCCAGGCTTTGCAAGGCGGTAAACGGTTATGCCGCATCGCCTTCTGTTGCAATTATCTCACTTCCGCCGCGCGTTCACCGAAGTCGATCTCGACCCATGAAAGTTCGAGGCCGCCCGCTGCGACTTCGAATTTCAGGTAGCGCGTTCCGGGGGAAACGTCGCCACTGGTCAGGACCACGCCGGGTAAGTAATCGTAGTCGCCCTCGCCGGCGGCGGTGGCGGCGCGGTTGACTTCGGCCGGCGTGAATTGGACCCCGTCGCCGGAGTAGTAGGCTTGCACCTCAGCGCCATCGTCGACAAAAAACGCCGAGGCCTTCCAACTGCGCAATCGGCTCGTCGACCTTGTAGACAACCGCCGCGTGCTCCGGAACCAAGAGCCGGTGCATGTCCTCGCGGCGACGCCGGTCGTTGCCGGTCGTCGCGCGGACTTCGCCGATATGGGACGCCGTGAGCGACAGATCGCGGCACTCATCGATCAGCGTTCGGCAATTTACGCGCACGGGACCCACGGCCGGCGAGGGCGCCGAGCGGCCGGCGTCGTTGTGGGCGGCGATGCGGTAGTAGTAGCTGTGCCCTGGTTCGGCCAAATCGTCGTGATACAGCGGGCGGTACTGCACGGCCGAGTCGTCGAGGTTGTCGGCAACCGGCTTCCAAGGCCCGTTGTGCGCCGGGCGCGCTCGACCAGATAGCCCCGAGCGCCAACGCTGCCCTGCCAGGAGATGGCGGATGCGTCGGCGATGGGCAGCATGGTCGGCGGCTGCGGCTTCTGGAGCGCGGGCGGGTCGAGGCCGCGGATCTCGAAGGCCTTGCGCCGGGTGAGTTCCAGCGTCGCGCGCTCGTCGTAGGCGTCGCCGGAGGGGAACCCCGGCCAATGGTAGGCCTTGAACAATCCGCCGCCGGCCGGCTCCCAATGCCAGTAGAAACCGCCGTCGCGATTGTGGAATCGCAGGCTCCACAAGAGGGCGCCGCTGATGCCCTCGTTGATGACCGTGTTGTAGACTCGCTCGAACTGAGCGACGGAGGTGAAGCCAAACTCGCCGACAAAATACGGCCGTTTGCCGCGAGCGAGTTTGTGGGCGGCGAGGATGCCGGGCACGTAGTCGCTGCCGAGGTCGAGGTTGGGGTAGTGATGGGTGGCGACGACGTCGATGTTTGGGTCGTCGAGCGACTCGGACTGGACGCGCCGCCAGGAGCCGCCGTCGAGCACGAGGTGTTTGCCGTCGAGACTCTTGATCGTGGCCGCGATGCGGCGGGTCCATGACTGGGGGCAATCGACTTCGTTGCCGGTTTCCCAGGCGAGGATCGCGGGGTCGTCGCGGTACGCGACGCCGGTGCGCGTGTTGACGCGGGTGAGCACGTGGCGGATCGTCGCCTCGAAGTCGGCGATCACCTGCTCGTCGGCCCAAAAGGCGTCGGGAGGCTTGCCGCGGAAGGCGGCATACTCAGCGCGGCCGCCCTGCCACTTCCACCCGTCGACAAGCGGAATGATCACGCGCACGCCCTTGTGCGCGGCGAGGTCCAGGGCCAGGTCGAGCGTGCGGAACGCCTCCTCGTTGAAGTCCCCGGGGCCGCGGACGTAGACGTGCTCGCCCATGTCGGAGCCCTCGCGCTTGACGCTCAGCACGTAGGTGCGCACGACGGTTCCGCCGAGCTGGCGGACCGACTCGAGTGCGTCGTTAAGCTCGAACTCGTCGGGCCACCGCCAGGCGGTTTTGGCGCCGGGGGCGAAGTTGTCCTCGACGAGCTGCAGGTTGGGGATGTTGAACGAGATGAAGCGGAAGGGTTTATCCCCCTCCATGAGCTGGTCGCCCTGGCGGGTGATGATGCGCTCCAGTCGGTTCTGGGCGTGGGCAGCGCGCTGGGTGAGGAGCGCGGCGACCAGAGCGGAAGCGAAGACGCAAGCGCTGCCAGGATGGTGGATCACGATGTGGAGCTCGTTTTTTAAGGCGGCACGCACTTCACGAAGCAGATCCGCTGCCGTCGGGCCAGTCGCGGAGTTTGTCGTACCAGTTGAATTTGAGGAACACGCTCGTGATCGCGAGCGTGACGCCGATCCGGCCGACCCATGACCACTGCTGGAGCACAACGTAAATCGGCAAGGCCGTGAGGCACAACTGCCAGACGATGCCGACGGCCACATTGAGGGCGTCGCGCGGGAAGTCGCGATTAGGGTGAGCCGGCGGGATCAAGCGGCCCGCCTTCTCGCGGATCGGGCCCCAGAATCCCCAGGGCCGCGTGGTGCGGTAGAAGTCCAGCAGCGTTTCGTCGTCCTCCGGCGGCGACAGCAGCGTACCGGCGATGCAGCCGATCGTGGAGATCGCCAGGATTGGCGGGATGAAATACAGGTCGTTGATCGTGCCGAAGTGCTGAGCGATCCACGCGGCCAGCGGCTCCATCTTGGCGAGGCGCGGCATGGCCATCGCCGCCGCCATGCCGCTGGCCATGCCCCAGAAGTACCCGTGGCCGTTGAACCGCCACCAGTACCACTTGAGGACGTTGGCGACGACGTAGCCGCTGTACAGGGCGCCGACGATCCACCGCATGATTTCGTACACGCTCTCCGTGAGCAGACCAAACACGACGCCGATGACGAGAATGACGACGGAGGCGATCCGGCTCAGCCGCACGGCCAACTTGGACGGGCAGTCGGGATCGATGAATCGCTTGTAGACGTCGTTGACGACATAGGCCGGCGCCGCGTTGATCGTAGCGGCGAAATTGGACATAAACGCGGCCAAGAGCCCAGCCAGCATCAGCCCGACCACGCCGGTGGGAACTTGCCCGGCGAGCACGATGGGCAGCAGTCCCTCGAACTGCTTCTGCTTTTCCATCCCCTGGATTTGGGGCATGCAGTAAGCTAGTGCGAGCACCGTGATGCCGGTGACCATCATGTAGCGGGGGAAATACAGGACCACATTGACCATGCTGTTCATCAGGCACGCCTCGCGTGGAGTGCGGGTGGCCAGGATGCGCTGCATGTCGTAGTTGGGGGCCGGGCCTGCCAGGCTGGCCAGCACGCCCTTGAAGAACATGAGGCCGAAGACGATGGCGAAGAGCTCGTTGCCGTCGACGCGGATAAGCTCATTGCCGTGCGGCAACAGGCCGCTCCAGTCGAGGCCCAGCGTTTTGCCAAAGAACGGGTTGAGCCAGCCCTCGGGGACGGTGCGCTGGATGGTTTCCGGCGAGACCTTGGCAATGGCGATCAAGCCGATGGCGACGGAAGTGACGCTGAGCAAAAAAAACTGCATGACCTCGGTAATGACGACGCTGACCATACCGCCCTTGACGGCGTACAGCGACGTAAGGGCTAGGATGATGATAGCGTAGAGGTTTTCATTGCTCAGCAATCCCGCGGGACCGCCGGCAAAGAGCGCGGGGAAAGCTTTGGCGCCGATGTCGTGGAGGTTCCAGGGCAGCATTTCCTGTGCGAATTCGCCGATGCCGCGAAAGGCGTAGGCCAGCATCCCGATGACGTTCAAGAGGGCGAACAACACGACGCTCAGGTGCGCCAGGTTGGCGCCGCGCCGCGGCCGAAGCGGAATTGGATCCACTCGGCCCCGGTGAGCCGCATTGGAGCGGCGGAGCCACCCGCTGAGGAACATCATGAGGAAGATTTGGTTGAACACCGGCCAGGCAAACGGCAGCCACAGGCTCTTGGCGCCGTAGACGAACAGCCAGTAGACCATCAGCATCGTGCCGCTGATGTCGAACATGCCCGAGGCGTCGGAGACGCCGAGCAAGTACCAGGGGAGCGTTTTCCCGCCGAGGAAGTAGGAGTCGAGGTCCTTCGTTCCGCGGCGGGAGACCCACAAGCCGATGAGGATCGTGGCGACAAAGTAGGTCAGCAGAACCGCGATGTCGAGATACTGCAGGCGGCACGCTGGTTGCCTCGCACACGCAGGAAGAGATTGCCGCCGAGCGCCGTGAATGGGCGCGCCCTGCGGCAGAGCGATTGCGGAATTCGCCGCGGGGCGTGCGTCAGGATAGCAGTTGCGGGGGCGGGACTCTAGGGAGCGAGTCTCGCGTGCCAGGAGGCGGCGCGGACTCCTCGGGGGACCTCGGAGTGACCGAAGTCAACACTTCTAGAACACTAGCGAGTTGTCTTTGACGTAGGCGACCAGCTCGCTCAAGCGTGAATAGCAAAGGCACGTCACCGTGTCGGCGGCGCCGTAGTAGACCGCGAGGCGGTCGGTCGTTGGCTCGCAAAGGGCGGCGACCGGGAACACCACGTTGGGCACGTGGCCGAAAACTTCGTAATCGGCTTCAGGCGCAAGCAGGATGTTCTTGCAGCGGTAAGTGACTTTCCAGGGCTCGTCGCGGTCCAAGATCGCGGCGCCCATGTGGTAGACGAAGCCGTTGCAGGTGTCCAGGACGCCGTGGTAGATCATCAGCCAGCCGTCGTCGGTCTCGATGGGCACGGGGCCGGGGCCGATTTTGGTGCGCTGCCACCAGATGCCGTGCTCGTCGCCGCCGCGGCCCATGATCTTGCGGTGCAGACCCCAATGGGTCAGGTCGGGACTCTGGCTGATGTAAATGTCGCCGAACGGCGTGTGACCGTTGTCGCTGGGCCGACTCAGCATGAAATACTTGCCGGCGATCCTGCGCGGGAACAGCACACCGTTGCGATTGTGCGGGAGGAAGGCGTTTTCCAGGCGGGTGAATTTCTGGAAGTCGGTCGTGCTGGCCAGCGCGATGGTCGGGCCATTATGGCCGCCGCACCAGGAGATGTAGTACTTGTCTTCAATCTTGACGACGCGCGGATCATAGGCGTAGTCGCCGACGCCCATGCCGTCGTCGGGGCGATTGGCAAAGGAGACAGGCGTGGGCTCGATGTGCCACTGCAGGCCGTCATCGCTCCAGCCCAGGTGCAGGCGGGGAAAGCGGGTGCGGTCCTCGACGCGGAAGACCCCCGCGAAGCCGTCGCCGAAGGCGATCACCGCACTGTTGTAGATGCCCAGCACGTCGGGCAGCGGGCGGCGGCCGATCACCGGATTGCCCGAGTGACGCCAAACGACATCGTGAACTCCGGCCGGGCGTTCCTGCCACGGAATGGCGCCGGTCGTCGCGCCCCGCTTGGGCCGGGCGATCGGGCCGGGTTTGACGGCGGCCACAGCCGCTCCGCCATTATGCTGGCCTCCAGTGTTGCCTTTATCGTGCATGGGCAAGATTCCTGGGGAGATGGTCGGGGGCGGGATTCCGGACGGGGGAGCTGGTGTGCGAGGAAGTGGTCTGGCCACAGGAGCGTAGCGTCATTGTAATCGGCGCCGTCGTCAGGTTCAACTAGTTGAGCAGCGGAAAAGGACGTGATTTCAGCCGACCCAGCGATTGCCGACGCCGCGCTGGCGCCAGATAGTAAAGGAATCGCCGCTTAGGAGATGATGACCGCCCACGCCTCGGCGAAATGGCGGTGGACTGCTCGCGGCCTCAGGAGTGCACCAATGCCCGGATCCCAGGTTCCCCGACTGAAGGACGTGGCCGCCGCGGCCAATGTGTCGCTGAGCGCCGCGTCGCGCATCTTGCGCGGCGAGCGCGAGCGGTTCGGCGCCGAGACGTGCGAACGAGTGCTCGGCGCCGCCCGTCAATTGGGGTGGCGCCGCAACCTGCTGGTTAACGGGATGCAGACCGGCCGCACTCGCACGATTGGGGTGATGATCCCGCCGTTCGATTCCTTCTGGGTCGACGTGCTGGCGGGCATCCACATTGTGCTGGCGGGGGCCGACTATCTGCCGATTACGGTTTGGGTGGGCGACTGCCAGGAAATCCCGCACTTCGAGAAGGGCGAGGACGAGGGGTTCAAGCAGATCAGCCGATTGCTCGACCGCCGCGTGGACGGGCTGATTCTGTGGCCATCGTTTGGCGTGGCCTACTACGAACACTTTCGCGAGCTGGTGGAGCGGCGCGTACCGGTGGCGGTGATCGACCACGAGTATTCGGAGGATCAAATCGCCGACTCGATCGAAACCGACGAAGCCGCCAGCACCCGCGCGGTGGCGGAGCATCTGATCAACCTGGGGCATGAGCGGATCGCGTGCTTGTCGGCGCGCGAGGCGCCCTGGCAGGCGTGGTCGGTGCGGCGGCGCGAGTGCTTTGTGCAGGCGGTGGAGGACCTGGGCGGCGGCGAGACCAAGAGCTGGCGGCTCAACCCGTGGGGGACGGACGGATTGGAGGTGGCCCGGGAGATTTTGACGCAAGACCCGCGGCCGACGGCCGTGTTTGCGGTGACGGACCACGAGGCGCTGTTCCTGTACGAGGCGGCCGCCGAGCTGGGGCTGGAGATCCCCACGGATGTGTCGATCGTGGGGTTTGCCGACCTGGACTTCGCCGCCACGGTGCGGCCGCCGTTGACCACCATGCGGCAGCGCCCGCGGGAGATCGGGCGGCGGGCGGCCCAGCTCATTCTTGACCGGCTCGACGGCGACGCGGCGGACAGTCCGCCCACGACGATCCGCGTGGGCGCCGACTTAATCGTCCGGAAGTCGACGGCTCGGCCGGCTTCGGCACACTGAGGACGCTAAGTTGCCGGCAGCGGGCGGAACTTTTCTAGGGCAGCGATTCGCCCTGCCCGTCCGCTGTTAAAAATCGCGGCAATTTAGCAGTGGCTAGCCAAATTGCGCGGCATGAAGATAATGGAACCTCAGTGCAGTGGGGGAACGACCGTCGCGGGGGGCCAGCCGCCCAACTCCTAACCTCTTCCGTGGGAAGAGGAAACCCGCAAGGGAGAGGGATCGTTTACGCCCAAGAGAGGATTGTTGTGTCATGCCTGCATCAACTGCCACGCGATCGACGACTATTCGGGATGCGGCCTTCGGCGATCTGGAGCGCGAGTTTGCCGTGACGCGCCGGGTGCTGGAGCGTTGCCCCCAGGAACACTACAACTGGAAGCCCCATGAAAAGTCGATGAGCCTTGGCCGGCTGGCGATGCACGTGGCCACGCTGCCGCAGTGGATGGCCGACGCCCTGAAGAGCGACGAATTCGATATGTCGTCGTCGCCGACGATGCGATTCGAACCCACCGATCGCGAGGACTTGCTGCGCACCTTCGACAGCCAGGCGGCGGCTGTCAAGCGGGCGATGGCTGAGACCGACGACGCGGCGCTGGAAGGGATGTGGTCGCTCCGCAACGAAGACGAGATCGTCTTCAGCCAGCCGCGAGCGCGCGTGTTGCGCGTGTGGTGCTTGAATCACATGATTCACCACCGCGCGCAATTGTGCGTGTACCTGCGCGTGCTCGACATTCCGGTGCCCGTCGTGTACTTCAACTCGGTGGACGAGCCGGAGTGGGAGTTTACTTGAGTGGGCGGCGCCAGGGGATGAGCGCCGATGCCCGTGCCTTGGCGCGGCATGGCTGTCGCCGAAACAAGTGCCGCTCTCGACTCCAGGGTTCCCGTCAAATCGAGGCGCCGTCGCGTCGGTTAGACCAGCGACGGCTCGTCAGTGGGTTGGGAGATCTCTCTGACCACCTCGGCGGTTTGCTCCTCGGCCATGCGAAGCGCGATGTCGGCCTGCGCGACGATGCCGCACAGCTCTCCGTTTCGATTCAGCACGAGCATGCGTCGCACTTTGGCTCGCTCCATTGCCTCGCAGCATTCTTGGATGGAGCTGTCGTCGTTGATCTTCACAACATGATGCGACATGCAGTCTCGCACGAGCGTCGCGACGGGGTTTTTGCCTTTGGCGACGGCGCGACAGGCAATGTCGCGGTCGGTGATGACGCCAATGGGTTTTTTGCGATCCTCGGGGTCGACGACCGGAATGGCGCCGCAGTGGCACTCGCACATCATTTGTGCGGCGTCGCGCAGCGTCGTGTCCGGAGTACAGCAGTGGGGTTGAAACGACATGACGTCTCGAACTCGCATGGTCAGGCTCCTTCATTTACGTTGCGCCGGATCCCGAAGGGTGCGCCGGCGCACGGGGAACGACTACGGCATGCCAGCGCACAACGCGACAGGGGCTGCGTGGTCGTTGCTAAGGGCGTTAGCCCTTGATTTGGATTTTACGCCCCTTGGCCTCCTCAGTTTTGGGCAAGGTGAGCGTCAGCACGCCGTTGCGGTATTCGGCGTCGATATGGTCGGCGTCGATGCCGGCAGGCAGCGGCAGCGAACGGTGGAATTCCCGCTTCTGCCAGTGATAACCCTGATCGCCCTCTTCGGACTCCTCGCTTTGACAGGCGCAGAGGACCAATTGGTCGCCGCGGACCTCGACGTTGAAGTCGCCAGGCTCAAAGCCCGGAGCGTCGGCGCGGACGACAAGCTCTTTGTCGCTTTCCTGCACGTCGACCCCCCAACCGCGGTCGAATTCCTGCTCGTTCCAGGCGGGCCAGCCCTGAAAGAACTGATCGAACAGTCGATCGAATTCATTGCGGAGACGGCCGACCGGCCCGAACGAGGGGCCACTGAGAAAGCGCGACGGAGCGTGCGTCAAGGCTCCCCGCTCACTGCCATTGCCGGTTTTCTTGCCGGGATTTTTTGATTTTTCGGACGGATTTTTGTGCTCGGCCATGATTGAAAACTCCTTATTCAAGCAAGGCGAAGCGACCCGCCTCGACGCCACCTTGGCATCTTGCGCAGGGATCGCCGTCGCCCCTGGTAGGGTGATACAAACAGGCAGCGCCGGCGGTGCGGCTGCCGGTCGGCGTCGGACCATGCTGGTCGGAGCGTGTCCAACGTCGACGGCCAGAATGGGCCCGCTGTGCAGGCCGCTAACTCCGGGCGTGAACGGCTTATTCGGGCGGTTCCCCGCACGGATGGCCGCACGCGCGGTGCTGCCGGAATACTTACCGCGGCAAACATCGTGCCGGGAAAGATGCGCAAATGCGCAAAATTGTGGTCGCCGTGGCGCCTGGCGCGGCAGCGGGACGCTGCCGGCTAACACGATGCGACGCGCGTTTGGCTTTCTTCGTCGCCCCGGGAGCCGACACGATCCTTTGCGCGGCGATTGTGACTTCCATCAAAGCCTGCTAGTTTGATGGCGGCGATCGTATGTCTTTATCACTCCACCGGAACGGAGGTCTGGGCCATGGTACGCCGTACGCTTCTCTGTGCGCCTCTAAGTCTGTCGCTGGCTTGTGTGAACTTCTGGTCCGCCGGGGCGGCGGCGGGCGCGCCGCAGGCCGGCGCCGCCTCCTACGAAGGTACAGTTTCCTCAACTTCAGGAAGCCGCGTCGCGGCGGGTCTAGTGCAAGAGGCGCTCGACGCCGAGCTTGCGGGCGACGCGAGTCGCCGCCGAGAACTGCTCGAGAAAGCGCTTGCGGCGGACCCTGATTGCGCAGCTGCGCGTTGGCAGAGCGGACAAATTAGATTTGAGGGCGCATGGCGCACGATCGACGAAGTCGGCGCGCTGGTCGCCAAAGATGCCCGTTGGCAGGAGTATCGACGACGACGCGATGCGATCAACGACAGGATTGAAGACCGTGTTGAGCTCGCCCAATGGTGCCATCGCAATGGATTGGCCAACGAGGAGCGCTGGCAGTGGGCGAACGTCCTGTTGTTGGCGCCGGATCACGAAATGGCCCGCGAGAGTCTTGGGCTTCGCGACTACGACGGGGGCTTGTACACCGACGAGCAGATCGCCGCCCGCGAGAGGCAGCTCAAGCAATCCAAGGACGACTTTAACCGTCTTAAGTCCAAGTTTGTTCGGCTGTGTCGAGACGCAATCAAGCGCGGGCCGGGTCGCGAAGCCGCGCTGCGTAAGATCCGTGAGACCACTGACCCCGCGGCGATTGGGGCGCTGGAGTACGGCGTCGAAGATGCGGCCAGTCGCGCCTCGGACGACGCGTGCCGCGACATGAGACTGGCGGCCGTAAGCGCCCTGGGGAACATGCCGCAGCACGACGCAACCGTGCGGCTGCTGAATTGCGCCGTGCTGTCCCCCATGGAAGACGTGCGAGTCGCGGCCGCCAACGAGCTGACGACTCGGCCGGCGACCGACTATGTGCCGCTGCTCATGGCGGCGCTGAGGACTCCCCTGGAGGCCGACGTCGACGTGTTCACCGCGCCCGACGGCACAGTGCGGCTCACGGAAACGATCTACCAGGAAGGGCCCGAGTCGGACCGATCGGACACGCGCACCACGAACTACGAGCGGCAGGCTAGTTTCAGCGGGTTCGAATCGCCGGGCGAGACCGCGGCGGCCATGGCGAACAACCTCCGCCTCGCCGCGGAACGGGCCGCGGCGACGCAGGACGTAGTCGCGGTCGCCAACGCCGAAGCTGCGGTTCGCAACAAGCGTATCGCGTCGGTGCTGCAAGTGACGAGCGGCGTAGCGGCGGACTTCGAGCCCGCGACGTGGTGGCAAGCGTGGCAGGAGTACAACGAGCTGGACTATCCGTACGAGAAGCCCGTGGCCGCCACCTACGATGACGAGACTTATGTTTACACGCCGCCATCAATGACCGAGTGCTTTGCGGCGGGCACCGAAGTTTGGACGCAAAGCGGGCCCACGCCGATCGAAAGCGTGTCGGTGGGCGAAATGGTGCTCTCCCAGAATCCCCAGACCGGCGAGATTGGCTACCGAGCGGTCACGGAAGTCAGCGTGCGCAAGGCGCGGCGCGTCGTGGACATCGAGCTTCCCGGCGAGACGATTTCCTCCACGCCAGGACACCGGTTCTGGATTAACGGGCGCGGGTGGCAGATGGCGAAGTTTCTCGACAGGTCGAGCCAACTTCACTCGCTGCAGGGCAACGTCGCAGTCGCATCGACAAGGCCGGGCAAGCCCGCCGAGTGCCACAATCTTGTGGTGGATGAGTTCCACACCTTTTTCGTGGGCAAGTCGCGGCTGCTCGTGCAGGACAAAACGTGCCCACGCCCGACGATTTCCGGCATTCCGGGAAGCGCGAAGGTCCGCGAACCAATTACTGTGGGGCAGCAATTCGGGCGGCCGGGAGACGCGAAATCGCCGTTCGATGAGTGAGCGCGGGGTTGCTGGCCAAGCGCGAGGTTACACTTCGTCGTCGTGGCCTTCGGCGCCAATGCGGTCCTTGCCGACCCACTTGCGCAGGACATCCGGCACGATGATCGAGCCGTCGGGTTGCTGGCAATTCTCCAGGATAGCGATCAGGGCGCGGCTGATGGCGATCGCCGTACCGTTAAGCGTGTGAACGAAGGCGGTGCCCTTTTCGCCCTTGGTCCGGTAGCGGATGTTCAGCCGGCGCGACTGATAATCGGTGCAGTTGGAGGCGCTGGTCACCTCGCCGTACTCGCCGCGCTCGCCGCGCCCGGGCATCCAGGCCTCGAGGTCGAACTTGCGGTACGCCGGGCCGCCGAGATCGCCCGAGGCGATGTCGAGCACGCGGTAGGGAAGGCCCAAGCCGTCGAAGATCTGGCACTCCAAATCGCAGAGGTAGTTGTGCATGTCCTCGCTCTGGTCCGGGAGCGTGAACGCGAACATCTCCACCTTGGTGAACTGGTGCACGCGGTACAGGCCCCGCGACGCACGCCCGGCGGCGCCGGCTTCGGTGCGAAAGCAGTGGCTGATCCCGCAGAGTTTGATCGGCAGCTCGTCCGCGTCGATCACCTGGCCGGCGAAGAGACCCCCCAGCGTGATCTCGGCGGTGGCGACGAGGTTGAGGTCGAAATTCTCGACGCTGTAAATCTGCGTTTCGGGACCGCGGGGGATGAAGCCGATGCCCTGCAGGATTTCGCCGCGCGCCAGGTCGGGGGTGATGACGGGCGTGAAGCCCTCGCCGACGAGCGTTTCGACGGCGTACTGCTGGAGGGCGAGCTCCAAGAGCGCGGCTTCGTTACGCAGGAAGTAAAACCCGTGGCCGGCGATCCGGGCGCCGCCTTCGAAGTCGATCAGGTCGTGCTGCTCGCCGAGGGCCACGTGGTCGAGCACCGGGAAGCGCATCGGGACCACCTGCACGGCGCCGCGGCGAATCTCCCGGCTGGCGTCCTCGCCGCCGCGGGGCGCCTCGGGGTGCGTCATGTTCGGCAGGCTGCGATAGATCGACCCGGCCTCGGCCGACAGGCGATCGAGCTCGCCTTGCTTTGACTCCTTCAACTCGCGCAGTCGGCGGCCTTCGTCTTTGGCGGCCTCGCGAGCCGCATCGTCCTTGGCCTGGCCAATCGACTTGCTGACGAGGTTTCCTTGCCGCGACAGTTCTTCGATCTCTTGCTGCAGCGCGCGGCACTGCGTCTCGAGCTGCGCGAACCGCGCAACATCGGCCTTCAGGCCGCGCTCGTCGCAGTTCTTCTGGACGGCTGCGGCGTTGTCGAGGATGAATCGCTTATCGAGCATGGGGGGATTAACCACCAAGGCACAAAGGCACGAAGAAGAGATTTAAGAGTTTCGCCCGCAGATGACGCAGATTACCGCTGATGAATTCCAGTTTTCCATCTGTATTACTATCCAGCAGAATCAACGCAGGCCGCGCGCATTTTGTCGAAGCTACAGACCTAACTTCAATTCAACATTTTGGTTGCGGCTACGCCGCGCTAGGATAATCTGCGTCATCTGTGGACAAATTCCCCTCTTACTCCGATCTTTGTGTCTTTGTGCCTTGGTGGTTATCTTTTTTTCTGAACTGCCGCGAGTTTTTCCCAGAGGGCCGCGCTGGCGCGGGCGCCGCGGTGGTAGTCGTCGAGGGAAAATTTTTCGTTGGGGCTGTGGGGGTTGTCGTCGTTCTGGCCCCAGCCCAACAGCAGCACCGTGGCGCCCAGCACGTCGGCGAAGGTGTTGACGATCGGGATCGAACCGCCCTCGCGGATGAACACCGGAGCGCGGCCGAAGCCGGCTTCCACCGCGCTGGCTGCGGCTTGAAGATACGGACTGTCCAGCGGCATGACTACCCCGGGAGCGCCGTGGTGGTCGACCAGCTCCATGCGGATTCCGGGCGGGACCAGGGATTCAAGCTGACGGCGCAGGGCCGCGGCGATTTTCTTAGGATCCTGGTTCGGGACAAGGCGGAAGCTGTACTTGGCGCGTAGCGCGCCGGGAGCACGGTCTTGGCGCCTTCGCCCTGGTAGCCGCTGGTCAGGCCGTTAATGTCGAAGGTGGGGCGCGCCCAGCGGCGCTCCAGCGTGCTGAAGCCCGCTTCGCCGGCGAGGGCGTCGACGCCGAGCTGCTGTTTGAACGCGGCCTCGTCGAACGGCAGCGACGCGAACTCGGCTCGCTCGCGGTCGGTGAGGGGGGCGACGTCGTCGTAAAACCCGGGGACAGTAATTCGACCATCCTTGTCGATCAGCGCTGCCAGCATCTTGGCCAGCGCGATGGCGGGGTTAGCGACGCCGCCGCCGAAGACGCCGGAGTGCAGGTCCTGCTTGGGGCCGGTGAGCTTGAGCTCGAAATAAGCGATGCCGCGCAGGCCGTAGGTGATCGCCGGCACGCCGGGGGCAAATTGGCTGGTGTCGCTGATGACGACGCAGTCGCACGCTAGCTTCTTGGCGTTTGCCCGGAGGAATCCTTCGAGGTGCTCGCTGCCGACCTCCTCCTCGCCTTCGATGACCAGTTTCACCTGCAGCGGCAGCTCGCCGGCCGCGGCGAGCCAGGACTGTACGCTGTTGACGTGCGTGAGCATCTGGCCCTTGTCGTCCGTGGCGCCGCGGGCGAAGACCTTGCCCTCGCGCACGGTGGGCTCGAAGGGAGGAGTGATCCATTCGGCGAGCGGGTCGGGGGGCTGCACGTCGTAGTGGCCGTAAACCAGGGCGACGGGTTTTCCCGGCACGGGCGGCGTCTCGGCGTAGACGATCGGATTGCCGGCCGTGGAGATCAGCTCGGCGGCGAGGCCGGCTTTAGCCAGCCGGGCGCGAAGCCATTCGGCGGCGCGGCGAACGTCGGCGGCGAAGGCCCGGTCGGCGCTGACGCTGGGGATGCGCAGCAGCTCCAGGAGGTCGGCTTCGAACTGCTGGCGGTGGGCGTCGACGTGGGCGAGGATTTGCTGCACGGGGTACTGCACCGGGAGGAAGCCTGGCGAGGCGGGTTTCACGGGCGGGAAGCCAACCAATATAATGCCGCCTTGCGGCTTTCACCACTGCGCGAGGGAATTGAACCGCCAAGCGGCTGGACGCACTCGATCTACCGCCGGCCGCATCGGAAGTCCTGCGAAGCGTAGCGGAGCAGCACTTCCGATGCCACCTACAGTACAACGACATTCCTTCGTGATTTAAACATACAAGGACGCCAAGAGCACAAGGCGGAGGGAATTTACTTTCTACTCGGCGTCCTTGGCGGTTAATTTATTCGGAGGCGGTTTGAGCGATGGCATTCGTTCCCGAGAGCGAAGAGGAAACGGTCGTCGTCGTGGCGCCCAAGAAGGCGCGTTCGCCTGACCGCGATCGCCGCCGGCAGCCTCGATACAACGTGATGCTGTGGGATAGCGATGATCACACCTTTGAGTATGTGGAAAAGATGCTGCGCGAGCTGTTCGGCCATGAGCACGAGCAGTGCCAGGAGATTGCCAAGCAAGTCGACACGGACGGCAAGGCGGTGGTGTTGACCACAACCCGAGAACACGCCGAGCTGAAACGCGATCAAATCCACGCGTACGGCAAGGACCACCTCGAAGGCAGTAAAGGCTCGATGTGGAGCACGATCGAGCCCGTCGCATGAAGCTCAAGACGCACACGCTTGGTTGCAAGGTCAACCAGTACGAAACGGAATTCCTCCGTGAAGGCCTGCTGGGCATTGGGTTTCAGGACGCCGACGACGAGGAGCTGGCGGACCTGTGCATCGTCAACACGTGCACGGTGACCGCCGAAGGCGACTCGAAGAGCCGGCAGGTCATACGGCGACTGGCGCGGGAGAATCCGGCGTCGAAGATCGTGGTGATGGGGTGTTATGCGACTCGCGCTCCGGACGAAGTTGCGTCGCTGCCCAACGTCACCGAAGTGCTCACCGACAAGCGCGAGTTGCCGGATCTGCTCGGGCGCTTTGGGGTGACTGACGTCCCCACCGGCATCAGCGGCTTCGGACGGCGGCATCGGGCTTATGTGAAGGTGCAGGACGGCTGCATGCTGCGTTGCAGCTTCTGCATCATTCCCCATGTGCGGCCAGAACTGACTAGCCGGCCGATGACGCACATCCTCGACGAGGTGCGCCGACTGGTCGACCGCGGGTATCGCGAAGTCGTGCTGACGGGGATTCACCTGGGCCATTACGGCGTCGAGTGGAACCGCGGCGCACCGAAGAACCAATGGACCCGGCTGGCGCACCTGGTGCGGGCGATTGCGGAGTTGCCGGGGGATTTTCGCGTGCGGCTGTCGAGCATCGAGGCGACCGAGGTGACCCGCGAGCTGGTGGACGTGATGACCGACCATCCGGAGAAGGTGTGCCCGCATCTTCACATCTCGATGCAATCCGGCAGCGACGGGGTGCTGCGGCGGATGCGGCGGCGATGGGGCAGCCGGCGATTCGTCGATCGCTGCCGGCTGGTCCAGGAACGGCTCGATCGGCCGGCGATCACCACCGACGTCATCGTAGGTTTTCCCGGCGAGACCGACGCGGAGTTTGCCGAGACGGTCGCGGTTTGCCGCGAGGTTGGGTTTTCGAAGGTTCACATCTTCCCGTTCAGTCCGCGGCGCGGAACGCCCGCGGTTACGATGCCGGGGCAGGTGGAAAAGCGAGTGAAGCACCAGCGCGGACTCGAGCTGGCAGCGGTCGAAGCGGAGTTGCGCGATGCGTATTTTGAGCGGCTGAACGGCATGCGGTTGAGGGTCTTGCTGGAGGGAAAAGCGGAAAGCGGAAAGCGGAAAGCGGTAGAAGAGTGCGAGCGAGCCGGGTCGTCCCCGACCCCGGCGCGTTTCGCCGGTACGTCCTGCCGCTACGCGACGGTCGAAGTGGACGCCCGGCCGTCGCAGGTGGGCGAGTTTGTGGAAGTGACGGCGGGGCCCGCGTGTCGACGGGCGGGTGATGGCGGCGCCGTAATGCCGCGGCGCACACTTAGCCCCGGTCAGTGACCGGGGGCTAAATGGATTTGGAGCGCGGCGGCGGCGCGGGTGCAGAGGTCTTTGGCGGCAGCGGGAGTCCGCGCTTCGGCGATGGCGCGGACGATGGGCTCCGTGTTGCTCGGCCGCACCAGGAGCCAGACGCCGTCGGGCCAATCGAGGCGCAGGCCATCGAGACGGTCGGGCGCGGCATCGGCGAAGTGCGTTTCCAGGGCGTCGAGCGCGGCGGCGACGCGGTCGGCGCCGACGGCAATCGTTGTCTTGTGGATGGCATACTGCGGCAGCTCGGCGGCGAGCTGGCTGACGGGCAGCCCGCGGGAGGCCATCGCGTCGAGCACCAGCGCCATCCCGACGAAGCTGTCGCGCACCAGCCCGACGCGGGGGTCAATCACCCCGCCATTGCCCTCGCCGCCCATCACGGCCTGTTTTTCGAGCATGAGGTCGACCACGTTCGCCTCGCCGACTCTCGAGCGGAAGAACGGCACGCCATACTTCCCCGCCAGGTCCTCGGTCATGCGGCTCGTCGAGCAGTTGGTGACGATCGGCCCGCGAAGCCCGCTGCGCAGCACGTGGTCGACGCACAGGGCCAACGTCTTCTCTTCGCCGAGGTAGCGGCCGCGTTCGTCGATAATCGCCAGCCGGTCGGCGTCGGGATCCTGACAGAAGGCGACGTCGGCGCGGTGCTTGCTGATCTCGGGGAGCACCGAGGCGAGGTTGGATTCGGTGGGCTCCGGCGGATGATCGAACAGGCCGTCGGGCGTGGCCCCGAGGATTGTCGCAGCGCACCCGAGCTGCTGAAGCAGCTCTCGCCCGAGTAGACTGCCGGCGCCGTGGGCGGCGTCGAGGACGACGCGAAAGTTGCGATGCCGGAGGCGCGCGGCGTCGACGATCGACTCGACCAGGCGCAGGTGGTCGCCGATCGGGTCGGGAATCTGTTCGACGTCGGGCGACTGGGATCGAGTAGGCGAGTCGCTGGCCTTGTGGGCGTGATATCCGCTCAGCACACGGGCGCCGGCGCTGGCGGGCAGCACGCGACCTTCGCGGCTGAAGAGCTTGATGCCGTTGTATTCCGCGGGATTATGGCTGGCGGAAATCTGGATGCCGCCGGCGGCGTTCAGTGCGCACACCAGAACGCCGGTGGTCGGCGTGGCGGCGACTCCGGCGTCGAGCACCTTGCGACCCGCGGCGTTAAGCGTGGCGGCGATTGCGGTGGCGAGCATCGGCCCAGACTCGCGGCCGTCGCGCGTGACGACGACGGGGCCCGGCGGCAACTCGGCGGCAAACGCCGTGACATACCGGGCGGCGACCTCCGGCGTGAGCGAGGCGCCGACGATGCCGCGAAGGCCGGAAACGGTGATGATCAGTTCAGAAGACACGCTGGAGCCCCGTTATAATGGATTGATGGCGAGCGAGAAACCGACGTCCCGGCGAGACTTTCTCCGCGGCAAGGCGGCGGCGCGGGCGGTGCTCGAGACGATGCAGTCCCTGGCAGATCGGGCAGCCGCGGCGCTGCCCGGGGATTCGACGACCGGCGGCGCGGGCCGGGCGTCCGCCGCATCAGAGGCGAGCCGGTTGTCTTTCAGCCGCGCGCGATGGCTTGTGAGTTTGCCGTCGACTACCACGCCGCCGACGGGCCGGACGCGGCCGACGCGGTGCTGAAAGCGCTTGAATTGGTCGAAGAGATCGAAGCGCAGCTCACGATTTACCGCGACCGGAGCGAAGTGCTGGACCTCAATCGGACCGCGGCCGAGCGGGCGGTGACGGTCGAGCCGAGACTGTTTTCGCTGCTCGAGCTGTGCGCGTGGTTGCACGCCGAGACGCACGGCGCGTTTGACATTACCAGCGGACCCCTGTCGCGTGCGTGGGGATTCTTACGGCGCGAAGGGCGATTGCCAGAGGCGGCCGAGATTACGGCGGCGCTGGATGTGGTGGGATTCCAGCGCGTCGAGCTCGACGCCGCAAAGCAGTCGGTGCGGTTTCTCACGCCTGGCGTGGAGATCAACTTCAACGCCGTGGGAAAGGGCTATGCGTTGGATCGGGCGGGGCAACTATTGACGGAGCGCGGCGTCGGCGACTTCCTGTGTCACGGCGGCACAAGCAGCGTGCTCGCACGAGGGCGCGATCGCACGGGCGGCCTGCGGGGCTGGCGCGTGGGAGTACCCCATCCACACCAAGCCGGTGGGCTGGTGGGCGAAATCGTGCTCGGCGACGAAGCCCTGGGAACCTCCGGCGCCGGAACACAGTTCTTCGAAGCTGGCGGGCGACGGTTTGGGCACCTGATCGATCCGCGCACCGGTTGGCCGGCCGAGGGCGTGTACACGGCGACCGTGGTCGCCGGCACGGCGGCCGAGGCCGACGCACTGTCGACGGCGTTTTACATCATGGGTCCCGGCGACGCGGCGGAATACTGTTCAGCGCACGCCGACGTGGCGGCAGTGCTGGTATGCCCGCCTGAGGGCGGCGGCGAAGCGCTTGACGTACACGCGTTCAATCTCGATTCTCGACGGTGGCTGCCGGCGGATATGACGCGTAATTGACAGGATAACAGGATTGGCAGGATAGACAGGACCGGAGAAATTCTTTCGATTCTCATCCTGTAAATCCAGCCAATCCTGTTATCCCGTCAATTCGTCGTTGAAGGGCGTCATTGCCGTAATTGATTGGGGCGCCCAGCGCGAAGGGGCGGCGGATACAATGATGCGGACGCGGACGGCACGCACTATTCCCTGGCGGTACGACGAGGCGCCATCGTGGACTGGCTGTTTGAATCCGGAAGCTACCTCGGCATCTTTCTGTTCATGGTGCTGACTGGGTGCGGGATGCCGCTGCCGGAAGAGGTGGCCATCGTGTTCGCGGGCGTGCAGAGCTCGCAGCGCGACCTGGCGTGGCCGGCGGCGTTTGCGGCGTGCCTGTTGGGCGCCCTGGTCGGCGACGCGGTGATGTACGGCCTGGGCCGCCGCTTCGGGCACAGCCTGCTAAAGCGCAAGCCGAAGCTGGCCTGGCTGCTGCACGCGGAGCGCGAGAAGCATTTTGAACAGGCGATCGAACGGCACGGGTTCAAGGTGATGTTGCTGGCGCGGTTTATGGTGGGGGTGCGCGGGCCGGCGTACCTGGCGGCGGGCGTGGTGCGAATGCCATTTCGGCGGTTTTTGATGTGGGACTCGGTGTGCGCCACCACGGTCGTCGGGGCGTTTTTCGCGGTGTCCTATTATTTCGGCAAGGACATTGCCCGGCTGCTGCGCGACGCGGAAGCGGTGTTCACCCTGGTGGCGGTGAGCGTCGTGGCGGTGATCGCTTATGTGGCGCGTGCAGCGCCATCGAAGGCGTCTCTTCGCGCGCGTGTTGGAAGTCGGCGACGACACGAACGGCGCGGACGGGAAGGCGAGCAAGTCGGCGGGGGAGGCGCGCGAGGCGTCGTGAGGGGTGACGGGACGCGCTCCGCTGCGGCGGACCTCCGCGTCGCGGCTAACCCGGGACTTTTAGTCCCACCACCATGGGGCTTCGATGGATGACGCCGCGGGCGGCGCGGTGGGGGCCTTTCGCACGGCGGCGAGGCGGACGGCGGAATCGCCTTGGGCGCCGGCGACGGACAGGCTCTTGCTGCCATCGACCCATACGCCGCCGCTGATGCCGGCGATGATCTTCCGGCCGCCGATCACCTTGTGATTGATCACCGTCTCCACCGCTTTCACGGCCGCGACGCGCGGCAGACGGAGCCGCTCGGCGTCGACCAGCAGCGTCGGCGTCCAGCCAACTTGCTCGGCCAGTCCCTCCTTGTCGATCACCGCCAGGGCGAGGGACAGTTCGAAGATCCGCTCCAGTTGGCCGTAGACGGGGTACTTGTCGCTGAGAGCCGTGAACTCTTGCGTGAACGAGTCGGCGAACTGCTTGGTGAGCTTGTCGGCCTGGCCGGTGTGGACCCGTTCGCCGCGGGCGGCCAGGAGCTCGTTCTCGCTCAGCACCTCGACGCAACGCTCGGGCAACGCGAAGGCATTGTGCTCGGGGGCGGCTTCGACGGTCGAAACGGGCATCGAGAACCACCACCGCAGGATGTTCATCGGCGGGGCTTCGCCGTTCGGACCGAGTCGGACCGTGGCGAGGTAGCTCTTCACTCCCGGCACGCCGGCCGCGAGGCCCATGCCCACGAGCTTCATGTGGTAGTCGGCCGCCAAGAGCACGCTGGCGAGGCGTGTGTCGGGGTCGACGCCGAAATACTGAACGTCCTGCACGCCAAGGGTAGCCTGCAATTGGTTGAGCCACGCGCGGCGCTGGCCGGGCTCGAGCGGCTGAGCGGCGCTGGCGGTGAGAAATTCCTGCGTACGAGCCAGGGCCTCTTGTCGCGGTACGATCGAGCAGCCGAAGGCAGCGGCGTGCTGAGTGCGGCCGCGACGCCAAACCGCCGCCAGATCGTCGAGCCGCACCAGCGGCCGGCCCGAATCGGCGGCTACGAGGCCGCCATCGCGCGACGAGGCCCAGTCGCCCGCGGGGCCGGCGAGTACAAGGTCGCCGGTCTCTGGATACGCCAACACGAAGCTCACGCGCTCCAGGCCCGCGAGCGTGAGCATGGCGGGGTCGAGCGGCTGGTGGGCGCGCTGGCGGGCGGCGATCGCCGCCTCCAAACGCGGCAGGGAAATGTAACGCAGGTTGCTGTGGCGGCGGGCGTCGGCGGGCGACGGGTTGTCGTCGCTCGAAGCCGTCGATGCGTCGTTGGCGGCGGCGGGCTTGTGCAAGCCGCGGTCGCGGACGGACGCCAGCGTCGTATTACCCTGGCCAACGCGCAGCGCTCCGGCGGCGTCGATGAACACGCCATTGGGGAACGGCATGATCTCGCCCTCGCCCGTGCCGTTCTCCTGCCAGGAGTCGCGCTCGACGGTCGAGGTGATCAGATCGATCAGGGAGTCGAAGTCGGCGTTGGCGGCGCCGCCGGGGGCCTGATTGCCGCCGGGGTCGTTGGGGGCGTTATTGCCGCCGCCAAAAGGATCGCCGACAGCGTTTAGTCCCTTGCCCTGAGGCGGCACGGCGGCCGGCTGTTGGGCTGAGGCGGACAGGCCGCCCAGTGCAATGGCCGCCAACACGGCGAGAGCCAGAATAGCTTGCGAACCACGAAGAATCATGCCCCCTCCCCTACACTGTTCCGAGTGCAGACAAGCCGACTGAAAGCGATTGTCCTGCAAAATGGGTCGGGCGTCCAGGTTTTTTTGTTGGCTTGGCGTCTCGTCCTATCTGGAACCTACTACAAGCCCACGTCCCGGCAGATCTTTCGCAAAGGCGCTGAGGCGCAAAGTAGACCGCAAAGAAGAGGGATGGGATATGGGCAACCATGGCCCGCGGAACGCCATCGGCTTCGTCCCTCTTGCATTTCTTTGCGTTTTCTTTGCGCTCACGCGCCTTTGCGAGAGACAAGGGAATAAAAAGCGGGGGTTCGCGAAGCGTTTGCAACCGCATCCAATCGGGCGCCCGTGTTCGGCACAAAAAACGGCGCCTGCACGCAATGTGCAGGCGGCCGTTTTTTGGCAAATTGTCACGGCGACCGCGCGGTCGTCAGCACCCGGTCGCAGTTTAGTTGCAACCGCAGCTCGGGGCGCAACCGCAGCTCGCTTCGCAACCGCAACCGCAATCGCAGCACGGCTCGCAGCACGAGCAGCACTTGCGGCAGGCGCGTTTGGCGCGGAGGCGATCCAGCAGGCCCGGCTTGCAGCACGAGTCGCAGCAGCAGTCGCAGCACGAGTCGCAGCAGCCGCAGCTGGCTTCGCAACCGCAGCTCGGCTCACAGCAGCCGCAGCTCGGGGCAGCGCAGCCGCACGAGGCTTCGCAGCATCCGCAGCTCGGCTCGCAGCAACCGCAGCAGGGCTCGCAGCAATCGCAGCAAGCCTTGCGGCACTTCTTGCAGCACTTCTTGCAGCAGTCCTTCATGCGGGAGAACAGGCCGTGCTTGCAGCACGAGTCGCAACAGGGGTCGCAACAGCAGGAATCGCAGCAGGGCGCTGCGCAACCGCAGCTGGCCTCGCAACCGCAGCTGGCTTCACAGCCACCGCACGGCGCGGCACAGCCGCAGCTCGGTTCGCAGCCGCAACCGCCGCCGCGCATGCCAAAGAACGCGTGAGCGTTGGTGGCGCTGGCCAAAGCGATTGCGACGCTGAAGCCGAGCGTCGACAGGAGGGAGGGACGGGTCATCGGGAGGGCTCCTAAACAAACGGGGGGGGACGACAGCGGCCGCGTCCGTGGCCATCGAGCGTCTCGCTCGCGCCCGTAAAGGTGGGATGGCGCCGAGGCGATAATGAACGCTCGAATCGCCCGCAGGCGACGCGACTGACACGTTGAGTCAGAAGTGCTATCGTCGAGGGCGGCGAGAGAGCTTTACGAGTTTCTCTAATTCGCCGAATACGGATTGCTTACGCAATCGGAATATAGTGGCGACGCGGAAGAGAGTGATTTTGCCGCGTGAGACGGGGGTGCGAGCGCCGCCGGGGCTTATCGCGTCCTGAGTACCCAGTACCCAGTACCCAGTACTGCGGCCGGACTTCGGTGCCACTCGATCTGCGACGAGTAAGCCTTGAGTTGTGCTCACCCCGCAACGGCCGGCGTCGGCAGGACTTCGGCTGCTTTGCCGGCGCACGTCAATTGGGCGCCGGGGTCGTTATGAACGCGGCGCACCATGGCCAGAGCCAGCGGTGCGGCCAGACGGGGCGACCAGCACGCCGAGGTGACGTGGCCGACGGCTTGTCCCTCGGACTCGAGCTCCGCGCCGACGGCCGGCGCCGCCTCGCCCGCCAGCCGCACGGTGGCGAGGCGCTTGTTCACATGGCCCAAGGCGTCGATGCGGGCGATGGTTTCCTGGCCCAAGTAACATCCCTTATGGAAGTTGATCGCTACGGCGTCGCGGCCGACTTCCTGCGGCAGGTTCGCGCCGTCGAAATCGACCTCCATCATTGGCCAGCCAGATTCAATGCGGAGCGCAGTCCACGCAGGGTTCGCGACTGGAATCACGCTGGCAGCCTGCAGAATGCCGCGAAAATCGCCGGCGCTGGCCGCGGGACACGCCGCGAGATAGCCGCCCGACCACGGCCAGGGGCAACGAACGAAACCAACGGCGATGCCGGCGACTTCAACCTCCCGGTGGGCCCAGGGCGCCGTCGGCGCCGGCGCTCCCCCGGCGGACAGCCGCTCGACCGCCGCGGCCGACTGGCGACCGGCGATCAGGGTCCAGGTCAGTTCCACGGAGTGATCCGACAGTTGCACGTCTTCACGGATGATGTAGCGATCGAGGTGGGCGATCAGCCGTGCCGCCTGATCCGGGACGCCCACGAGCCAATGCTCCTCCGCGCCAGCGAGGATGACGGCATGGCCGATGATCTTCCCTTTGACGTCGGTGAAAAACGCCTCGCCCCCCTGCCCTGCGGCAAGCGCCCGGACATCCGCCGTACACATGTTGTGGAGAAACGCCGCGCGGTCGACGCCGGCGATGCGGACCGTCGTCCAACCCTCTAGGGCCACGGCGCCGGCGCCTGTGGTGAGCGCGGCGTATTGCTCGCTAGAGTTGGAATCGAGCATCGGCGAGTCACTCGGGGGCGCCGACCAGTTGCGGGGCGACGCGCTGGGCTTCTTCGATCACCACGCAGTGGCCGCGCATGGCGGCGAGTCGCGCCAGTTCTTGGTCATCGTCCAGCGGCGTAATGCCCAGCGACTCGACGACTTCGGGGGGCAGGCGACTGCGAAGATACACGGGGCCGCGCTCCAGGGCGTGCGCCAGGGTGCGAGCGGCGCGGGCGCCGGGGCCGGAGTCGCGTCGCAATTCGCGTTGCGCTTCGGCCGGGTCAGCGGCTTCCACCAGGCGGTGGAAGGCGCCCGAGGGCGGCGTGTCGAGATTCGAGCAGACCGCGATCGCGCCGTCGGGCAGCAGCACGCGGGCCGAGGCCTTGACCGCGCGGGCCAGATTCTCCCAGGTTTGCTCGCCGTGGTCGCCGGCCAGCGCGGCGATCACCAGATCGCCCTGCCTGGCGGCGGGGCGCTGCCAAATGGCTTGGAATTTCGCGGCGGTTTCGCGCGCGACCAATTCGGGGTCGCCGGCTATTACTGCCGCCACGCCGCCGCCCGGCCCCGCCACCACGCCAACGGTCACGCCGACTCCCAAGAGCCAACCGGCGTGGTCGATCTCGGCCGCGCGGCTTGTCGCGCACTTTCGGCGAGCTCCCGGCCTCCAGCGAGTTGAACCGATCCTGGGTCTTGCGATTGGAGAATTGCGGAAACAGGCTGGCGAACTTCGGCGGCGTGCGGTGGCCTGCTGCCGGCAGTCGGCCCGCCGCGATGGGAATCACCAGGTCCGCTTCCGCCAGCGCGCGGTTGATGCGCACTGGCCGGCCCGCGGCAGTGATGCCGACCATGGCCACGGACTTGTCGTCTTTTGGATCATGCCGGACGAAGCTGACCCCGACGGCGCCGTCGCTGACAAGATCGAGAGTGAGTTGCTTCTGGCCGTCGATTTCCGTTGCGGACACGATGGCGACCAGCGCGGGATCGACGCCGGCGCCCACCAGCGCGGCGACGACTCCGCGCAGAATGTCGGCCGTGCACGGGATGTGGGCGCCGACGGCCACGGCCACGCGGTCTCCCGGCACGGTGGCGGCGGCAAGCGGCGGGTAACCTTGCGGCGTGGCGAGCGCAAGTCGCGCCGCCTCGGCCGGGTCGGCCAACAGCGGGTAGGGCTCGAGCTTGGGCGCGAGCACCGTATGCGCGCCGAGGGCGAGTTGGCACGAGTGGGAGGCGCCAAAATGGACGGTGGTGGTCACGTGCGCAGGTTGGGTGGGGAGCCGGGGGTATGCCGGGCGAAGCGCTTCTGGTAGTTTTCGGGCGGCGGAGGTGAGTGGAAAATCGCGACGGCTGTTGGATCATTATTGCCGTAGCAGTACGCGGCGGCGAGTGGCGGTCGCCGTACACTTCGAATGTGCGAATTCGATGATCCCCCGATATAAAACGACTCGCGGCCTTTTGGGTCTCCTCCGGCTCCCTTCCCTCGGCGGGGATGGGAGCGACGAGCACGGTCGACCCAAAGTCGCCCGAGCGCAGTCGCTACAGGTCGCGAAGCGATGGGGAGGGGGGAATCTGTTCGACGTGGCGGCGAAGCCTGGTCGGCGTCCGCCCTCCCTAACCCTCCCCGTCGAGGGGAGGCGATCGGAAAATATTGGTCGGCGCCTGGCGACGCGCTTGTTCCCTTTGCTCTTCCCCCTGCTGCTGGCCGGCTGCGAATCGTCGCCATCGACGCCTGCCTCCGCCAAAACAGTCGACGACGGCGCAGCCGCGGCGCGCGGCGCGGACGTCACCAAGCGGATGCTGGCGGCGTATCGCCAGGCGAAGTCGTACGCAGACCACGGCGAGTATGTGGAGCAATCTTCGGTGCGCGGCGAGGGCGTCGAGCGCCAGACGCCGTTCTTTCAGATGACCCTGGCCTTCGAGCGACCGAACCGGCTAAGACTGAAATTCGAAGAAGCCGTGGCCGCATCGGCGGGCCGCAAGGGATACGACGTCGCCTCGAACGCGACGACGCTGCGCACGGCGGCGATGGAGATTCCTAACCAGATTCAAGAGGCGCCGGCGCCAGCGGAGCTGACGGCCGACAATTTCGTGACCGATCCGCTCGTGCGCGAGGCCCTGTTGAGCCGGCCGCTGGGCGACGTGTTTCCGCAGTTGGCAATGTTGCTGAATCAGGGCGACGAGCGCGTCTTCCCGCGCGACGACCATCCGCGGCTGCTCGGACAGGAAAAGTTGCGCGGCCACGAGTGCTACCGAGTGGCGTCGACGAACCCCGAGGGCACGCGGGTGCTGTGGATCGACCGCGACTCCTACGCCCTGCGCCGCATGGAGCTGCCGGTGGAAGCCCATCGCCGGGCCGTCGACCCGGAGGACAATTACCTGAGCCTGTCGGTGTGGATTGACTTCAAGGATCCGCTGTTCGACGTAGAGATGGATCGACAGTCGTTCGAGATGACCGTGCCGGAGGGGGCGAAGGTCGTGGAGAAGTTTGAAGAAGAAACCGCCAAGGACGCCAAACAAGAGGCCCCGCTGAATTGACAGGATAACAGGATTAGCTGGATTTACAGCATAAGAACGAGAATCGAAAGACATTTCCGATCCTGTCCATCCCAATCATCCTGTTATCCTGTCAATTCAGCGTCATCACTCTTTGGCGGTTAATCCAATGTGAGAGGAAGTTCACTATGCCGGTTAGCTCCCAACGAATTCAGGATTTGATCTCCACGCTATTGGCCGGTCGATCGGCTGCGCCGCAGTTGGAGCTGAACGATTACCTGACCGCGATTCCGCGGCTGGACGCGCTCGAGTCACATGCCGTCGGGAACGCCCGTGCTGGTGCGCGGAGACGTCGACTGCAAGCCGGGGCCGCAAGTGGGCGACGGCGACATTCGCCTCCGGTCGATGGTCGATACCCTCCAGTTCGGCCGGCAGCGCGGCTGGAAGCAGGTGATCTTCGGCCACATCGGCCGCGAGCCGGAGAAGTCGCTGGCCAAGGTCGCGGTGCGGCTCGGGGAGATTCTGCAGGCCGACGTGCCGCTGGTGGCCGATTGGTTCGAACCAGCAGGCGGGACGGTGGCCGACGGGGTGAAGGAGCAGATCGCCGCCGCAAAGCCGGGGGCCGTGCTCATGCTGGAAAACACGCGGCGGTACGACATCGAGCGCGTGTTGTGGAAGGCCAAGCCCGGCGACGCGGCAAAGCTGGCCGGGCCGTTGGCCAAGTTCGCGTCCGAGTGCGCCGCGAAAATTGCCCGCGTGTATGTGAATGAGGCGCTGTCCGCCGGCAGCCTCGACGCCTCGACGACGATCGTGCCCGCGGCCATGGAGCGCGTGGCCCTGGGGAGGTACGTGGCTGGCGAGTTCGACGGACCGATGCAGCGTTGCCTCAAAACGCAATTGGTAGTCTTCAGCGGACTGAAGATCGACAAGCTCGACGACCTCGACGCGATGATCGGCCGCGGCACGATCCGCAGAGTGTTCGCCGCCGGGTCGCTCGCCATGGCGCTGAAAAAGGCGCATCGGCGAGCTCGACGGCCAGCCGGTGTGCCTGGGCGTGGCCGAGGACCCGGCCCACGCCGACAAGCCGTACTTCATCCCCCGCGAGCGCGTCGAGCAGGCCAAGCAGATGGTGCAGCAAGGCCGCCGCAAAAACATCGAATTCGTCGTGCCGGTCGATTCGGTGATCGCCGACGGCTCGGTCGTCGACGAGCTCAAGCCCGGGCAGCAGCAGTTCGACGTCGGGCCAAAGACCCTGCAGCTCTTCGCGGAAAAAATCGGCGGGTTTCTCACCGACAAGCCCAAAGGCGCGGTGGCTTTTCACAACGGCGTGTTCGGCATGTTCGAGGACCCCCGGTTCGAGGCGGGCACCAAGAACTTCATGCCGCAGCTTAAGCGGATGAAAGACGCCGGCGTCGAGGTGTACATCGGCGGCGGCGAGGGCGGCACGGCGCTGGAGAAGTACGGGCAGCCGGACTGGGTGACCCACGTATTCACCGCCGGCGGCACGGTGCTCAACGCGCTGGGCCGCGAGCCGGTGCCGTATTTGGTCGCATTACGGGCGGCCGCAGAAAAACAGTGACGGCGCCACGAGGCTGGTCATACGGCGATGCTCGACCAACTCCTGGCGTTGACGTCGGCCCGGCGCGGGCATTTTCTCTTGGAGTCGGGCCATCACGGCGAGCTGTGGCTCGACGTCGATCGAATGTTTCGACGGCCGGGCCAGTTGCGGCCACTGGTGCGAGCGCTGGCGGAGCGACTGGCGCCGCATCGCATGGAGACGGTGTGCGGGCCGCTGACCGGCGGCGCCTTCGTGGCGCAGATGGTGGCTGAAGAATTGAACGTCGATTTTGTCTACGCGAACCGGGCGCCGCGGCAAGCAAACGACCGGGCGCTGTTTGCGTTCGACTACCAAATTCCCGAGGCGCTGGCTGACATTGTGCGTGGCAAGCGCGTCGCGGTCGTCAACGATGTGATCAACGCGGGCTCGGCGGTGCGCGGCGCGCTGGCCGATTTGAAGCGGCTTGGAGCGCAACCACTGGTACTCGGCACGCTGCTTGCGCTGGGCGACGCGGCGGCTGAAATCGCGGGCACCGAAGGAATTCCACTGATCGCGTTGGCGTTGGCGGCCAATCAGATATGGACGCCAGCGGAATGCCCGTTGTGCGCGGCTGATGTGCCGCTTGAAGATCTTGTCGACTAGTCCCCGTGTCAACCAACGCGCGGCGACGCTGCGACTTCGATCTTCTGGCGCTTTGTCAGCCAATCGCGGAGTCGCGCGAGCGCATCGCCCTTGGGCGGTTCCTGGCCGATCAAAGTGAAGGTTCCAGAGGCGAGCGCCGCGCAAACCTGGGCAAGGCGTCGGGCTAAATCGTCGAGAAGCTGCTGCTGAAGTGACTCGCCGAGGTCGTGGGCCGCCAACTCGATGGCGCTGGCAGCGGGGTTGCGCTGGAGGCCGACCATCCGGCCGCGCGTGGCCTTGATCAACTGGCCAGCGACAAAAGCTCGCCGCAATTCCCCGGCGCCGTTGAAATGAAACACCGGGTCCTCGCCGAAGTACAGGCTAAGCGCGTCCCCGCGGAAGCCGGCGACGAGGTTGACCGGCGACGGGCCAACGAGAAATTGCAGGCTCAACCGCGGAACCAAAGCGCGGGCGTCGCGGAGCAGGTCTTCGCGGTCGTGAATTTCGCGGGGCATTCCAACGCCTTGCGCCATTGGGTAACGCCGCGCGGCCAAGGGCAGAGCGGACCCCTCGGCGGACCTCGGGGTGACAGCCGCCAGCCAGTCAGTGTACCCACTGGAACGGGTCCAGCGGAACCAGATCGTCGAGCGCTTCGGACGACGCCTGGCGAATCTCGTCGCGGGCGGCGAAGAAGGCGTCGACCACCGTGGCGTCCCACTGCTTCCCGGCGCCCTCGCGGAGAATCGCTTCGAGCTTCGCTTCGGGCATCCCCGGCCGATAGGGGCGGTCGCTCGACATGGCGTCGAAGGAGTCGGCCACGGCGACCACCCGCGCCAACAGCGGCGTCTCGTCCCCGCGCAGGCCGTCGGGGTATCCGCTGCCGTCCCAAGCCTCATGATGTTGGAGCACGATCGGAAGAATCTTTTCCAGTTGGCGCACCCCGCGCAAGATTTCGTAGCCCAACCGAGGATGCTGTTTGATGTGGTCGAATTCCTCGGGCGTGAGCTTGCCCGGCTTGTTCAGCACCCGGTCGTCGATGCCGATCTTGCCAATGTCGTGCAGCAGTCCGCCGAGGTAAAGCGTGCGACATTCGTCTTTGGAAAGCGCCAGCTGCTCGCCCAGGATGACAGAAACGCGGGCGACTCGCTCGCTGTGGCCGTGCGTGTATTGGTCCTTCGCGTCGATGGCGGAGATCAGTGCCCGAACCGAGGCGTCGAACAAATCGGCCTGGCGATAGAATAGCCCCGCGTTGCTGCTGTGAATGCCGAGCATCGTGCCGGCGGTTTCGAGCAGCCGCAACTCCGCCGAGCCGAACTGGCACAGCTCGTCGCCGGCGGCGCCGGCGTGGTTGAGGGCCACGAGCCAGCCCGAAATGCGACCACCGTCGACGATCGGCGCGGCGGCCAGCTCGTGGACCTGCGGGTAGCCCCACGCCGGACCGGCGGTTTGTTCGCGATTGAGCACCAGCGGACGCTGCGCCGCCGCGCCCAGCCGGTCGAGCATCGTCGCCAGCTCATGCGGCTCCATGGGACACTCCCCGTGGACTGCTTCGCGGTGCGCCGAGGCGTGCAGCGCGCGGTGGGCCGAACGGTCGCCCAGTCGCGGCACGACGGCCAGACACTGCGCCGGCACGGCCTCGGCCAGCCACTCAACGGCGCGACCCCACAGGCGGCCGTCGTCTTCCGACACGTTGAGCCGGCGGGCCAGGCGGTGCAGCAGACCGAGCTCAGCGTAGGTGTCGCGGGCGTGGGCGACGGCTTCGTTGATTTCGTGCTCGAGGTAACTCAGCTGGCCGCGCTGCAGGATGTTTTCGATGGTCGACTCGGCCAGGCGCAACAGCACGCGCGGCGACCACGTCTCGGCCAGGCGGGCCCACGCCAGCGCGCGGGCGGCGTCGACGCCGAACACGCGTGCCGCCGAGGCGATTTCCGCTTCCGATTGGACAGCCATGTTCACGAACACGCCGATCGCCACCAGCGAGCCCGCCCCGTCGATCCCCTTCAAAGGCACGGCCAGCATCGACAGCGGCGATTCGTGTTCGACGATCTCGGGCTTGCCGCGGAGGGCCGCCTGCTCCAGCAGGGCCAATCGCGGGGCGATGTCGCAGACCATGTCGTTCGACGCGGTGCACGAAACTTCCCCAGTTTCCAGGTCGACGAGCCAGAAGGGTTCGTTGAAGGCGCTTTCGAGCCCCCGCAGCGCCGAGCGGACCAGGCCGGACGCGCCGTGCTCCCGCCGCGAAGTTGCGGCGGCGGTGTTGGCGCGGCGCCCGGTTCAATTTCGAGAGCGAGAGATTCGCGGGCATTCGAGGTCCGTGGCGTGAGCGCATGCCGCCGCCCCGCCCGCGGCGAACCCGCCGGCGCAGCAACCTGGGCAGTGAAAACATAGGCGGCGGGCCGTGGGGATGCGGCCGAGAATTCACCCATGGGACGCCCGCGGCCGAGAAAAAAGCGCCGGCGCCGATTGTGCCGCCTGTATGGCGGGAGCAGGCCGTTTTTGCGGTACGGCGCGCATGCGCGCCCCGGGCGGCGGCTGGATCGAAGAGCGACGCATTCGGCCCGCGCTATGCGCCTTTATGCGCCTTCGCCGTGTTCCAGACGTTGGCGGTAACGACGGCTGCGCGCTTCAGCACGGCTTGCTCTTCCTCGCTGAGCTCGTCAAAGCGCAAATGTTGCAGCCGGGCGAGAATGTCGTCGACGCGCGCGTCTTCGCGGTCCTCGCGCTCGCGGCGCTTGCGGTCGAGGGCTTCCTGTTGCTTCTCCTGGATGTGCTCGACCAGCACTGCGGCGCGTTGGTCGTCGTCAAGCCACTCGGCGTTGAGCCATTGCTCGTCGTCGCTCTCCAGCTCGTCGATGTCGAGCCCCACGTCGTAGCGCCGCTGGCGCGACGAGCGACTGCCGCCGTACAGCAACAGCACGGATACAACCGCCAACGGAAACCACGCCGGCAGATACTGGTTAACCATGCTCCGCTGGAGAACGACCGCGAGAATGGCCGTCACGGCGGCGGCGCCGTAGGCGATGTGGGCCAGCGCCGCCGACGCACTGGCCCGACCCACCAGCGGCCACAGCACCCCGCGCAGCACCTCGGCGCCGTCGCAGGGTTGGATCGGCAACATGTTGACCAGCAGCAGCCACGCGTTGATCCACACCGTGAGTTGGGCCGCCTGGTGGAGCGTCGAGTCCGTGGGAATGAATTCTGGATCGAACGGTTGAAGCAGCCGCAGGATGTTGTGCTCGCCCGTCATGGCCAGGCCGCACGCGGCGGCGACCAGCAGAGCCAGATACGTCAGCGGCCCGGCCCCCGCTGTGACCAGGTGAGCCGGCGGGTCGGAAGGAAGCTGCGGCTGCGACCACCCGCCGATCGGCCCGAGCACGATCAGGTTGGTGCGACCGCCGACGCGGCGGGCCACGGCGGCGCGGGCTAGCTCGTGCAACAGCACGCTGACCGCTAGCACGCCCAGACCAAGCACGCCCGAACCGACAGTCAGCGCCGGCCAGTGCCTCGCCCAATCGGCGGGCAACGCTCTGGGCAGCGACGCGACCAGCAGCACCGCCAGCGCCAAGAGCGGAAAATGCAGGTGAAGCCGAAACTCGACGCCGCGCCAACGGCCCAGGCTCAAACTCCAACTGCCGGCGGCGCTGGTAGACATGGTAGAAAGAGAAGCCTTCTACGAAGTTCGCCGATCGCGCGATGGATTCCTAAAAAAGGCGCGACCCGGAGCGGCGGAACCTTGGACGGCGCCCGGCCGCTCTGGCTATCCTAACAATGGCCGCGAAAAGAGGCAAACGCGCCGGCGACGGGGTAGTGGGTCAGTTTGCGGAAAAATTGTAGCCCTCTCGCTCCGCGAGAGGGGAATCTTCTCGCGGAGCGAGAAGACTACATTCAAACTGACCCATCACCGGCGACGGGGCCGCGCCGATGCATGCGTCCCGAGTGCGTGGCTGCGGCTCTGCCCCGGGGCGCCCCTTATGGAACTCCACGGAAACTGGCGCTAAGCGAGGAGGCTTTAGCTCAATGTCAACCGATTGGGACGGATCGCGAGTGTTGTTCGAGGGCAAGCTGTTTCGCGTCGTCGAAGTCCAGCAGCGGATGCGCGACGGCAGCTCGGCGCCGCGGCAGGTCATCGCCCACCCCGGGGCCGTGCTGATCGTGCCGCTAGTGGACGCCGATCGCGTGTGCCTCATCCGCAACGAGCGCGTGGCGGTGGGCAAGACGCTCATCGAGCTGCCCGCCGGCACGCTCGACGGACGGGAGCCGCCGCGCGCGGCCGCCCAACGCGAGCTGGCCGAAGAGACGGGTTACACCGCCGAGCGATGGCGCGAGCTGCCGGGCTTCTTCATGTCCCCCGGCATCCTGCGCGAGCGAATGCACGTGTTCGTCGCCGAGGGCCTGACCGCGGGCAACCCAGCCCGCGAAGCCGGCGAGAATATCGACAACCTGGTCGTGCCCTGGAAGGAAGCCATGGCCATGGTCACGAGCGGCGAAATCGAAGACGCCAAAACGCTCTGCGCCCTGTTGATGTGGGACCGCCTGCGCAGCTAACCGCCCCAGCGAGCCGGGTCGTCCCCGACCAGCCCCTCACCCCAAAAAGCTTGATTACCCGCGAGGCCGACATTACCTTTCGACATATGGTCTGCAGAACACTCGCACAACTCCGTCTGGTGACGGCGTCAATCGACGGCGAGGATATGGTCGCCTTCCGCTCGGCATATGAACGCGTCAATGGCTCCGGCTCATTCATCGCCATGCTGGGCGCGCTGCCCGAACCATCGGCTGCGCTGCTTGCTTCACTTGGACGGACGGCGCTGGTAAGGCGGCGCAGCGCCCGTCGGAAGGGTGCATCATGAAGAGAATTGTGTCCCATGTGCTCGCGGCATCCTGGGTCGTCCTCGTCTCTTCCCTGCCTAGCCACCCGTGCCAGGCGGACATCTTCGTGTCGACCAACAGTCGCGGCGGACCGGATGCCGTCCAGCAGTTCACCGACTCGGGAGCGTTCGTCAAGACATTCGTCGCCGCCGGCAGCGGAGGGCTCGCTAACGCCAACAATCTACACTTCGGGCCGAACGGCAACCTGTACGTCGCTACAAGTAACGGGGTCAAGATCTACAGCGGCGCCACCGGACAGTACATCCAAGATTTCACCTCATCGCCCGTCAGCGACTTCGTCTTCGACCCAGCAGGAAATATGTATGCCGTTGATAACGCCGCCGTGCTGAAGTTCGACCAGCAGGGGATTCTCTTGCAAACTTTCTCCGCCGGAGTATCGACGCCGCAGGGCATTATCTTCAACTCCGATGGGCGCCTCCTGATCACAAATGCCTACGCCGGAGCGTACCGCAACACAATTACTAGCCTCGATCCATCCGACGGCTCCTTCACCACCTTCGCCACGGGCCTGGGAGAGCCCATCGGCATCGCGACCGGTCCAGACGGACAGTTCTACGTGGCGAATTACACCTTCGCGACTACCTATGGCGGAACGAATCCCGACACCATTCAGGTCGTCGCCGCCAGCGGCGGGTCGTCGACCACGTGGAATCAGGGCGGAGGACTGTTCGGCGCCACTTATCTAGCCATCGACGCGAATAAGCTTTTCGCGGCGAGCTTCTACAATAGCACGGTGCAAGTCTTTGACATCGCGACAGGCGCTTCGTCCGGCGGCTTCAATGTCCCGAATACGACCGGCGGCACGGAAGGCGCAAACGGGATTACCTACAGAAACCTGCGGGCCGACTTTAACGGCGACTTCACCCTCGACATCACAGATTATCTTATCCTGTCACAGCATTTACACGAGGATGTTTCAGCATTGCCGCTTGAACAGACATTTGAGCTGGGTGACTTGAATGCGGATCGAAGGATCAACGGGTTGGACTTTGTCGGCTTTCGCGCAGATTACGAAGCCATTTACGGCTCAGGCTCGTTCGTCGCTTTGCTGGCTTCTGTGCCTGAGCCAACTGCTGGATCATTGGCGGCGATGGCGCTGGTCTCTTCTACTTGTTACCGGCGCCGAAGGCGCTGAGAAAAAAGACACAACTGCGGTCGGGAACCAAATTCGGCGTGCAGCCTAAGTCCCAGTGACTGCAAGACTCTCAGTACGGTCGCGAATTCCGGATTGCCGTCGGCGGAGAGCGCCTTGTACAGGCTCCCGCGTCCGAGCCCAGTAGCACGCGCAATCTCCCTCATCCCCTCGGCGCGGGCGATGTCGCTCAAAGCCGCCGCGAACGGGGCCGCATCCAAGGCCACACAATCGAAAAGGGTTGACAACGACGCATTCATAGTTGGGTCCCCGGTCCGCCAGGAACCCATCAGACCATCGACGGGCGTCCCATCCCTCCGGATGATGGGGTGATCGGAAGCCCGACCACCCAGCCTACGCGGCTGCCAGTGGCGCTGGAGTGCTATGGCAGGGGTATGCGGAGACGACCGGCGGGAATTGATGCCGTGAAATGTGCGTTCCATGACACTCGCTGAAAAAGTTCTCTATCACCAGATTCATCCAGCCAAGCTGGCTGCCGACGTCTCCGGTTCAGTCATTTCGACGTATTTGATCTGGCAGCACGAATTTGTCGCGGCGATGCTGGGGGCATTTACTCCTGCCCTTGTGGGCTCGGCGCTGGTCATTCGGCTGGCCGACTTGGAGCGGCTGCGGGATTCGCGCTTGGGGCGTTACGTCAAGCGGTACATGACGCGGCCGATCGAAGCGTGGCGGTTCGGCGGCCAGGTAGTCATGTGGGTGGGCGCGTGGAATCGCCGTTGGTGGTCCATTCCATTGGGCGCGGCGGTGGTCGTCGCGGCGTGGCTGAGCGGGCTATGGCGCGCCGCTCCCCCGGCAGGCGGCAATTGAGCTATCGCCGCACAACGTTCGCGACCGCTGGCTCGACCCGCGGCGCCAAGCAGTGTGGCGCGACCTGTGGCATGCGCTCGTCTTCCTGGGAATGTTCCCTGCAGTAGCAGCGTTGATGGGTCCCCGGTCCGCCGCGCAACCCATCAAACCATCGACGGGCCTCGCATCCCTCCGGATGATGGGTGATCGGAAGACCGACCACCCAACTACGCGACTGGCCGACAACGGCGTCCTGGCCCAGAAGTGCCTCCGCTGCTAAAACGGCGCGCACGCCAAAGCGCATTCGGATTTCGTCGCAGCTCGCCGACAGAGGAAACATGCGCAGCCTACCGCCGCGAGGAGTGCAGTCGCGCCTTCGGGAACGGCTACGGCGTTAGATATGAAGATCCCGCTGCTGCCGTCGTTGGAAAAGCCGGCGTGGAAGGCGATCTGGCCCTTGTTGTTTAACTTTGGCGCCCGCGGATCGGAGCCGAACGACGCGTTATTGAGACTGGTAACAGTGCGGAAGTCGCCCGGCCCGACTTCAATCGTATCTCCTTTGCGCACGATCAGCCGTAGAGCGCCGGAGACGTCGGTGGCCCAAATTCCCAGATCATTCGCCGTGGTGACGTCGGCGCCCCGAAGCTTGGCGACGAATGCCGTCTCGCCCAGGTCGTTGAAAGCCGGCGGGGCCGGGGAATATAAATCGCCGAACACCGCGTCTCCCGTGACGCCGGGCGCTCGATCGCCTTCACGCGCCACGAGCTTCAAATCGCCGCCAACGCGCGCCCATATGCCGGTATCGTTTGCTGCGTCGGCATTGACGCGTGCCGCGAAAGCGATGGCATCGAACGAATTGAGACTGGCGCTAAAAAAGCCCTCGAAATAGGACGCCCGCCTCGGTCCCCGGAGCGCCATCGCCTTCCCGAGCCAACATGGTGGCCAACCTTGCACGGTAGACGACGAGCGCGGAATCGTTGGTCGTTGTAACGCCCGAACCAAATAAAGTCGCGACGATTGCGAAGTCACCGTCGCGATTAATCAATTCGGGTATTGATGAGAAAAAATCAACTTTGCAATTCAGGCCGGGCGTCGTTGTCGGAGAAGGAGTACTTCTCAAGAATACTGGAAGCAGCGCTCCTGAACGGTCGGACCAAAATCCGGAGTCCGTCGTTGAGAAACTGTGACTCGGAGTGTTGGACAGAGTCGCCGAAAATAAGACGTTGCCAGACTTGTTGGCCGTCAACTGTAAACTATCTCGCCACCAAAAATAGCTGCCCGGCGCCACGCCAGGCGCTTGGGCCGAAGTGCTGGCGAGCATAGTAAGTCCGGCGGCGTCGCCGCGCCAGGCCACCGTATCAATAGTCTTTGTCGTACTTACAAATTCTACATTGCCGGCATTGTCCAAATTCAAATTGCGAAAGCCTTCAAACGTTGTATCCAACGTTTGCGGCGGCAGCGGAGCCTTGGACAGCGCGATCAATTCCAAACTGCCGGAAGCGTTTGACCAAATTCCGCCGCTATTAAACGCCACCTTTCCGGCGTCGTTGAGGCTGAACTGATTGAAACTCCCACCGAAGGCTGCGCTGGGCGAGACCCCTGGCGCGGGTCGCCTTGTCGGGCCACAAGCGACACGTTTCCGGGTTGACCCGTCCACAGTCCATCACCGCCAATATCTCCGGGCGGCAGTCCGCTTAAGTTTGCGGCAAAAGCAACGCTTCCGGCTTCATTCAATTTATATGTTGTGCGTTCAATCTCGCGAAATATTGCACCGCTGGGTGCGCCTGGCACTGCTGACCTGAAACGGCCACGGCGCGGAATTCAGCCGCCAAAGAGAATGCGCTGCCGCAGCTGCCCGCAACGACGAACAGGCCTGACAGTACACAACGGCGTTTGATAGGGAGCATATAACTCAATTAACCGATGAATATGCCCACGAATAGGATAATTCAAGTCAAGTAGAAAAAATTAGTTGGAAAAGGCGCCAGGAACCCGGCAGGAAAACTTCTCAGGAACAGAATCCGAGCGGCGCTCGACTGCTGATTAACGACTCCTCATCGTTCTAAACCACATTTCAACTAACTCTGTCCCCGACCGGAAAAGGACTTTGCGATTTGCGACACACTAGTTTGACTTTTGCGCAACAATCGGCCATGCTAACTGTCCTTGCACCCTGCCAGGCTTGGCGCCGACTCGCCAGAATGCCGGCAAGGTCTGGGCGGCACTCTTTGACCTCGCAGTCGATGGAGCCGGCACTTGAGGCGGACGATCCGCCGGGGCGATGCAGCGCCCCTGCGCAGGCCACAACGACGTTGACTTCGACGTTCCATCACCAATCGTCCGTCGCCGCCGGGCCGTAACGCACCGGCGAAAAGATGCTGTAACCGCTCAACTTGCTTCAGTGCAGCAGGCATCTCGCACGTAATTTGCCGGTTCAAGCTCGGAGGAGGCCCCAATGGTTACCAACTTGATTGCCCCACAATCGCCTCGACGGCAGCGCGGCTGGCGCCGCATTGGCATCTTGCTGGCCGCGACCGCTGCACTTGCGCCCGCGGTCGCGTTCGCCGAAACAGCCGCCTATTGGCGGCATGAAGAAGGTCCGGCGGGATCGCTCGTGCCCGACGGTCCCAACACCGTGATGGATTCCTCGGGCCAGGGCAATCACATGCAAACCTTCTCCTCGGGGTTCACGCCCTATACGGCCCCGACTTATTCAACCATGGTCTCGCCCCTCGCGCTGCGCAGCGGGGTGGCGAACAACCTGTCCCTCGATTTCGGCGTCGGCAGCGACGGCTCCACGCCTGAAGGAATGGAACCGAACGACGATGATTACACTGCCAACGACAAGCCTATCGAAGAAATGTTGTTTAGCGCCATGACAGTCGAGTTGGCGTTCAGGATGAAAACGATCGGCGGTTATCAAGCGCTGGTCGGAAAAGACGGCAAGCCGCTGGGCGATGCGCCGGGCGAAGACGACAGCCCGGTCCCGCCGTTCAAAGTCATGGTTCGCGGCGATAACTTTCCAAACGCCGTCGATAATCAGCTCTTCGTCGAGTGGATCGACGGCGACGGAACTCTCGCCAGTGATATTCATTTCCTGGCATTAGGGGAAACGGTGCAAGCCAATCAGTGGTATCATGTTGCAGTAACGCTCACAGGGACCGAGGCGCAGCTTTGGGTCGCCAACGAAACGGGACCCTACACGCTCAGAGATTCGCTTTCCGACCAGGACTTTACGGGTCCGTCAGACGAGATTCTGGTTGCCGACCCCACGCCGTGGAGCGTCGGCCGCGGTATGTTCGGCAACGGCGTCACCGATTGGTCCAACGCCTTCATCGATGAAGTGCGCATCAGCGACGTGGCCTTGACGCCCGATCAATTCCTGTTCGTAGCCGCGCCCGCCGGCGACGCCGACTTCAACGGCGACAATATCGTTAACGGTCCTGATTTCCTGATCTGGCAAAAAGCCAACGGCGGCGCCGCCACGCCGACCACGGGCGACGCCAATGGCGACGGCCTGGCCAACGCCGACGACTTGGGAACTTGGCAAACGCAGTTCGGCGGACCACCGGCCGCCGCCGCCGCAGCCGGCGCCGTGCCTGAGCCGACCACGTTGGCGCTTATCGCGGCGGCCCTGGCGACCGTCGCCCGCCGCCGGTTGCGCTGCGTGCTTTGAATTCAACAGCTCCTGAGTGTTCTTAACTTCTACTGATGAGGGAGGGCTAATGATGATTCGAAAAACGACCCTGCTGCTCGCCTTGTGGGCGGCGACCGCCGCCTCCGTGCAGGCGGCCACTTCGGCGTATTGGCGCCACGAAGAAGGCACAAACGGCTCGCTGATCCCCGCGGGTCCCGACACGGTGCTGGACTCCTCGGGAACTAACAGCCATATGCAGACGTTTGATCCGACGTTCACCTCCGCAACTTACACCAACATCGTCTCGCCGGTGCCGCTGCGCAGCGGCCTGCCCAATACGCTCTCACTCGACTTCGGGCCCGGCGGCGACGACGGCGGACTGAATGACGACAATTTCACCACGGCCGACAAGCCGATCAGCGGTCAGCTCTTCTCCAACATTACCGTCGAAGCCGCCTTTCGCATGGACACCGTCGCCGGTTACCAGGCCATCCTCGGCAAAGACGGCAAGCCGTTAGGTAACGCCCCCGGCGAAGACGACAGCCCGGTTCCCCCCTTCAAGGTTCTCATCCGCGGCGATGATTTCCCGGATGCAGTGCCCAACCAGCTATTCGTCGAATGGATCGACGGCGACGGCACGCTGAACAGCGACATCCACTTTCTCGCGTCGCGCCAGACCGTCGTGCCCAACAAGTGGTACCACATCGCCGTGACGATCAACGCCACCGACGCCGCCCTGTGGGTCGCGGGCGAGACGGGTCAATACAAAAAGATCGACTCGATTACGGGCGACTTTGCCGGTCCCAACGGAAACATCATTGTCGAGGAGCCGCTCGGCTGGAGCATCGGCCGCGGCATGTTCAACAATGGCGTAGCCGACTGGTCGGACGCCAAGATCGACGAGGTGCGGATCAGCGACCAAGTGTTGGCGAAGAATGAGTTCCTGTTTAACGCAGTTCCCGAAGCGGGCTCGTTGTCGCTCGCCGTCATCGCCCTGGCGGCAGGCGTCGCTGCAAACCGCCGACGTTCAGCGTGAGTTGGCGTGGTAGACCATAGCGTTAGAATGCCCAGGCAGGCGCCCGTGCGCCTGCCTGGGCAATCTTTCAAAATAGGATCGATCGTGGCGTTGGACGCCACCGACCGGACATGGAGAGGCCTCCAGCATGAATCAGCCGCGGCGTTCCGGTTTTACGCTAGTCGAGTTGTTGGTCGTCATCGCGATCATCGGCGTCTTGGTATCGCTCCTGCTTCCCGCCGTCCAGGCGGCTCGCGAAACCGCCCGGCGAAGCCAATGTGCGAACAACTTACGCCAGATCGCGATTGCTCTTCAAAACCATCACGACGCACTCAGATTTCTGCCGTCCGCCGGATGGGGATGGCGCTGGATGGCCGATCCGGATCGCGGCGCCGGCCAAAAGCAGCCCGGCAGTTGGGCCTACAGCGCTTTGCCGTTTTTGGAAGCCCAGGCAGTTCACGACATTGGCAAGGGATCGACCGCAGCCGACAAAAAGGCCGCCCTCGCCAAGCTCGCGTCGACGCCGTTGGCGGGCTTCTATTGCCCCTGCGCCGCCCCGCGACGACGTACCCGAATCGAAATGCCGGCAGCTCGGACCAGTACAATTCCAATAGTCCCGAGACTGTCGCCCGCACCGACTATGCGGGAAACCTCGGGCCGGAACTGCCCCAGCAGGTCGGCGAGCCCGCCCCGGCGTGCGCCGACAAGTTCACGCAGTGGTGTGATGGCCCCAATCCTGCCGACGCCGACAAGAACCTCGGATTCGTCGACCAGCGATTCAATCAGCAGCAGCGCAACGGCGGCGTTTTTTTCCAGCGCCATTGCTTGAACTTTAAAGAGATCACCGACGGCGTTTCCAACACCTACCTTATCGGAGAAAAGTACCTGCAGCCGCGGTTGTACGAAACCAATAGCTCGACCGAAGCGGCCGAGAGCAACAACGACGATCAGGGCGTATGGATCGGCGATGACTTGGACAACAATCGAAACACCGAACTAGCCCCCGCCCAGGATCAGGACGGGCTGAAAATCTTGACCATTTTCGGCAGCGCCCATTCGGGCGGATTGAACATGACGTTTTGCGACGCTTCGGTTCACGTGATCTCTTACGACATAGACGCCACGACGCACAAGTGGCTCGGCCACCGCAGCGATGGAGAGACGCTTCCGAGCACGTATTAAGGCGCTCGGCGACGCTGATTCACATATGCGCCATCAGATCAAGGTCGAGAAACGGTTGGCGCTCATCATGTCCGCGCTGATCGTTCTCGCCTCCGGATGCAGTCGTGGTCCCGGCCGAATCAAGCCGCCCGACGTCGACGCCGACTCGGCGGCCGACGCTGCGTTTCAGCAGCTCGACGCGAATCAGGATGGCCAGCTCAACGACGACGAGCTCAAAGCCGCGCCGGGGCTTGCGGCGGTTAAAACGACTTACGACCAGGATCACAACGGCACGCTCGCCCGCAACGAGGTGGCCCAGGGAATTCGTCGCTGGACGGAAGGCTCGTCGGGCGCCGTCGCAGTTTCCTACGTTGTCCAGTTAGACGGACGTGCCCTCCCCACGGCACAAGTGCGGGCCGTGCCCGAACCCTTCCTGGGAGACGCCGTGAAACCGGCGACAGGCGCGGAAGGCTATCTGGCCGTCGCCCCGCAAGACCGCCCGCCAAACGCTCCCAATTTGCCGCTGATGCTGCCTGGACTCTATCGCATCGAGATCACTCACCCGTCAATTGCGATTCCCGCCAAATACAACGCAAAAACGACGCTAGGTCTTGAGGTGTCGAGTGATCTCCGAACAGATCAGGCAGTTCTTTGGGCACTCACCAGCAAGTAATTGTAACGCCGTGCGAGATACGCTTCTTGTGTTGCGCTACGCTCTCAGCATGATCATGCTCCTGTCGTACCTACAGTCCGCATCGCGAAGCGACCCGTTGAGAAGGAACTCGGCTCGCGGCCGCCTCTTGCACGTCGAAGCGCTGGAGGCTCGACAGATGCTCGCCGGCCAGGGCCTCACCGGGCAGTACTTCAACAACGTCGACTTCACCGGCTTGGCTGCGGAGAGCAGCGAGGCGGTCGATTTTACGTGGGGCGTCGACTCGCCTGCCCCCGGCGTCGCCGCCGACTCGTTCAGCGTGCGCTGGACGGGTCAGATGGAAGCCAAATTCAGCGAGACCTATACCATTCGCACCATCAGCGACGAAGGCGTGCGACTGTGGATCGACGACCGGCTCTTGATTGACAACTGGACGCCGCACACGGCTGCCATCAACTCGGCGACCATCGCGCTGGTCGCCGGCCAGCGTTACGACATTCGCCTGGAGTATTTCGACAATTCCGGCGCCGCACAGATGCACCTGCAGTGGTTCAGCGCCAGCCAGCCGTTTGAAGCGATTCCCGCAAGCCAGCTTTACGCCAGTCCCGTCGGGCTCCGCGGCGAGTACGCCGATACAGTCGGCGGCGCACTCACCCGCATCGACGGCCCGATCGATTTCAATTGGGCCGGCGGCTCGGCCGCCCCCGGCATTTCCACCGACGGCTTCCGTGTCGCCTGGACCGGCTATGTGCGCGCCAACTACAGCGAAGAGTACACGTTTTCGCTGCTCAGCGGCGACGCCGTGCGCCTGTGGGTAGGCGATGAGCTGATCATCGACGAGTTCACCGAGCATCCCCTCGCCGCGGCGACCGGCGCCAAGAAGCTCGAAGCCGGCAAGTGGAACGACATTCGCCTCGAGTACCGCGACGACGCCGGCGATGCGAGCATACAGCTCAGTTGGTCGAGCGAGCGCGAGACCGGCGTCGGCGTCTTTGAAACCGTGCCCGCCGAAAGTCTGCGGGCAGCGCGGCCTTCACCCCTGACCTTCACCAATCCTCTCGGCCAGGGGCAAGACCCGTGGGTAATCCAGTGGCAGGGCAGCTATCTGCTGGCGCGTTCAAGCGGGAACTCCGTGTGGATCGACAAGGCCAATGAGCTGCCGGACGTTCACGCCAGCGATCCAGCGAGCACCAGCGTCCGTGCTTGGCAGGCGCCGGGCGGAACAAACTACTCACAGCAGATTTGGGCGCCAGAGCTGCATCAGATCGACGGCAAATGGTACGTCTACGTCGCCGCCTCCGACGGCAATAACGCGACCCATCGCATGCACGTGCTCGAGCGAGACGACCCCAATCCCATGGGGCGGTTTACCTACAAAGGCGAGCTCGCCACCGCCGGTTGGGCCATCGACGGCACGGTGCTCCAGTGGCAAGGCCAGCTCTACTTCATCTGGTCCGGCTGGCCAGGTTCGACGGACGGACAACAGTATCTTTACATTGCCCCGATGTCCGACCCGCTCACCATCAGCGGCAGTCGCTCGATCATCAGCACGCCCCAATATGCGTGGGAAAAGTTCGGCATGCCGATCAACGAGGGCCCCGAGATCCTGATCCACGACGGCCAGCTTCGCATCATCTATTCCGCCAGCGGCTATTGGACACAGGAGTATTCATTGGGGCAGTTGACCTACGACGGCTCAGGCTCGGTGCTGAGCGCCGCCAACTGGGTCAAGTCGCCGACGCCCGTCTTCCAGAAGACCGCGGCGGTCGTCGGCGTCGGCCATGCGTCGTTCGTCAAATCCCCCGACGGCACGCAGGACTGGATTGTCTACCACTCGCACCCCTCTCCCGGCGGCGACCCCGATCAGCGCGTGATCCGCATTCAGCCGTTCACGTACAACGTCGACGGCTCGCCAAATTTTGGCGCCCCCGTCTCGCCTCCCGCGGTCGTCGAATATCCGACGGGCTATCCCGATGCGGAAGCGCCGCTGTTGCCGGCCGACTACGACAAAAGCGGCGCCGTCAACGCGCTGGACCTCGACGTGCTGTCCGCTCAGTGGGCAATTACCTTGTTTCCTGGCAGCGGCGCCGACGGCGCCGGCGATGGCACGGTCGACGGGGCCGACTTCCTCCTATGGCAACGACAGCTCGGCGCGGCCGCCGAATCCCCAGCGCTGACGGTCGAGGCCAATTCCGGCGTCGCGGAATTGCGCGTTGCTTCCGACCGGGCCGATCCCGTCTCGCCAACTTTCCAGCCGCCGATCAACCTGTCGCACGAGGCCCGCGACGCGGCGATCGACGCATGGCCTGCGCAGCGCGCACAGAATCGACGCCGCCGCCGCGACGACCGCAGTCCGGCGCCCCGAGCTGTCCGACCCGCCAAGGCGCCAAGAATTGGAGCGCAGCCCGTCCCCGGCATTCCCGGTCCGCAAACAACGCTCCGCAGCTAACCCGCACTCGGCGCCGGACGAACTTGTCACGCGGCGCGCTTGACGCGCGGCGCCCACTGTGGCAGTGGCATGGCATGAGTGTGAATAGTCCGGGAGGGATTCGAACCCCCGACCAAGGGATTATGAGTCCCCTGCTCTAACCGCTGAGCTACCGGACCAGCGTAGTCGCCCTCTTGCGATCCGCGCGTTGGTCAAGTTTATCCATGGTGCGCAGCAAATCCATGGGCGCCGTGAGTCGTCATCCTTATGGCGAAAAAGAATGGATATGGGAGCCCGATCCGGCAAGGGCCATCGTCACAACGCCAGCCAGTTAATTCGTGCGGGCCGGCGATGCGACGCCATTAGGCTAAAAGATAAGCCGGCGACCAGCGTCAATCCCGTTGGCTCCGGCGTCGCGACGGAACCGGCGCTTGGAATGTATCGCACAACCCCCGGTATATTGAGCCCGTCGGCGGAAGAATAAGCAAACGCCAGATCACGGGCGTCGACCGCCGTGTCGTATCCCGCTCCAATGTCCATCTTTTGAAATGATGAGCTGCCGAGCAAATCAAATTCCAAAAGCTGCTTCTTATCAGCTATGAGCGTCTCCCACGTCGCCCCCGGCGCGAGCGATCGGCCGAACTGCTGAAGCGTGCTCGCCAAATCGGCGGCGTCGACGGCGCCATTTCCGTCGGCGTCGCCCTGGACGTGAGCCGCCGGCGAGGCGCCCTGCCCGCGCTGCCACGTCAGCACATCTTTGCCGTCGACCGCATTGTCATTGTCGAAGTCTGCCGTCAACGCCGGCGCCGCGCCGAGGTTTTGGGCGTCGAGGTTGCCGGCGCGCCAGCCCACGGGGTTTAGTGAAGAACCGTTGCTGGTGATTTCGTAGCCCGTTAGGTCAGCGGCCTCCAGGATCGACATGGCGCCGGTCGATCGGTTGACCTCGAGCACGGTCGGCGAAAACACCTCGACGTTGTCGATCGCCCACCACCAGTCGTTGCCCGCATTGGTCAGGCCGAACTCAATCATCACGTTGGCGGCGCCGGCGGGGTTGTTAAGGTTGAGCGTCACCAGCTCGTTCGTCGCGTCGTCCTTGAACGAGGCGCTCGTCGGATTCGACTCCCAGCGCATGAGCGGGCTGAAACTTGCCCCGCCGTTGTAGGACACGCGCACCGTTGCCGTTTGATTATTTGTTTGCGGCGCGGGCCCGTCATCGCAACATTCGGGTTTCCAGCTCGACGCAAAGGTCAACTTGGCCGATCCCGGATCCGTGCCGGCCAGCGAAATAGGCGGCGTCGTGATGAACGCGTTGTAATAGCCGGCAAACGGCGATCCATTGATAGGATTCCCCTTGTCATCCCATTCATCGGGATCGGCGACGGCGACCGTTCCCTGCGCAAAATCGAATTGGCTGCGATCTTGGTCGCCAGCCGCATTGTTCCACCAGTCTTTGTCGGCAAAGCTCCAGCCCTTCCACTCTTCGACGCCCCGCGTTGTGCCGGCCGCGAATGGCACGCCGCTGTCGTTTCTCGTCCAACCTGTTGGGGGAAGCTTTGTCCAGGCGTTGACGTTGACGACGGTTTCATCCACGTTCGGCCCCAAATCGAGTTCATCAAACGTTTCCCTGTAAAGCGTCGTATGCGCCAACGCCTTTTGTCCGGCGGCCGCGCACAAATAAGTCGCCAAAAATGCTAGTAGCGCGCGGCGAAGGCCGCGTCGCCGAATGCGGAATGCGCCGATGAGAATGGCACATGCACCGACCGAGGCTAGAATCCTGCTTCCAGGCTCAGGGACGCGCGCCAAGGATGCAAACGAACCAGCTCCGTTTGCAAGCTCGAACTGCTTTCGAAACAGGATGGCGTCTTCGAGGGTGTGTTTTCCGTCGAAGTCCAAATCGCCCAGGAAGTAAGCGTCTGGTGCACTCAATCCGGAAAGACTTGTTTGCTCGCCCGCCTTGAACGCTAACCAATCGTCTCGATTGACGACTCCGTCCTGGTTTAGGTCGCCCGGAATGGGCGGTTCCGCGTCACCCGGCTGGACAAACCGGCCGGCAAACATGACGGCTTCGCCTGGATGGGCTAGATCTATCAGCACTTCAGCAGAGTTGTTCGTCTCGTCGGTCTCGTGGATGCGGTTTTCGGGGTCGACTGTTTGCCGCAACCAGTAGCGAGGGCCGATGGGAATGCCAGAAATATCAATGAATTGCCCGGCGGAGCCGGCCGAATACATATCGGCCCAGCCGACGCTAACGCGCTGCTGCACGCGTTGATCACTACTTGAGTGAACCGGCGCCGATTCAAAGCCGGGAAGCGGCCCGGTATTGGAGCTTACTCGCCAGCTCGTTTTAACGGTGCTGGCTACTTCGGCGCCCACCGTCAATACGCCGTCAACTACGGGCGCTTGAAGCAGAGAGAATTTGGCAAAGTTCTCGAACCAGATGACATTCAAATCATTGGGATTTGGCGATTCAGCGGCGCCAGGTTTTGGCGCCGTGCCGATGGGCAAGTCCACGTATTGCGAGCCGAAGTCGACGTCGATGTAAACGCGTTGCAGCATTTGATAGCGCGTGGAGCTGACATCGGGGCCTTTGCGAATCTCGAACAATCCGTCTCCCTGATTAGCAAACATCGTCGCGTACTTGAGCGTCGTACCCGTGAGCTGCCAGGCCTGCAATGTGTTCATGCCTGCCGGCGCATTCTCATCAAGATACGGAAACATGTCGGGGTACAGGTAACCCTGCCCGAAGGCTGTCGCGGCGCCAATCAGAAGGGCGCACAGCGGGGCCCAAGGCTTGCGCAGCAACAAAGTGAGTCTAAATCCGTTCATCGCGATCGATCTCGTGACTGAGGGCATCGAAAGGTTGTTTGAGCGAATTAGAAGTCGCCCGCTCGCCATGATAGACGGCAGAGATCAGAAAGTCGATGAACGACCGCACGCAATTGCAACTGCCGCGACTGAAGTTCATCATAATTTCACAGGACGAGACTGGTGAGTCATGCACACGCTTGCGCTAGGGGAGTTTCGGCGTTTTTTGCAGTGATCGTTTGCGCAAAACAGCAGCAAGCCCCGCTCGGGCCGCACCGTCTTCGGGCTGGAGGGCGAGCGCTCGTTGAAAGGCTTGCTCCGCGTCGTCGAGTCGGCCCGCTTCCAGCAACAACTGGCCGGCGTTGACTTTCGCCACAAAGCTATCAGGAGCAAGCTCCGCGGCCCGTTCGTAATGTGCGAGCGCTTCATCCCGGCGCTCCAGATGAATGAGCGTCGCCGCGAGATTGTTGTGCGCCTCGGGAGACAGCGAGTCGAGGTCGAGGACTTGTCGAAAGCAGTCAGCCGCGTCAGCGAATCGACCTAACGCCGCGAGCAACATCCCTCGGCCCATAAGCGCTCCCCCATCTCGCGGGTTGGCCGCGAGCGCCTCGTCAAAGCAGCGCAAGGCTTCGGCGCGGCGACCTTCGCCTGCCGCCATATCGCCCAACGTCGAGTACGCTGCCGCCAACGTACGCCGCGCGGCGGCGGTTTTTGCATCGGCGGCGGCTGCCACGATCCCTTCGAGATGCTGCCGGGCAATGGCCGGATGGTTGTCCGCCATCCAGGCCCGCGCAGCGAGCAGTCGACTTTCCGCGTCCGCGGGGTATGCGATCAAAAGCTCATTCAATTCTTTGTGCGCCTCGATAGGCGATCCCGCCCGAAGCTGCAGAGCGGCCAACTGCAGCGACAAGCTTCGCGGTCGGACCAGTCCCCACCGGCTGGCCCGTTCAAAATAGTGGATTGCCGCGAGCAGATCTCCGTTGGCTTCGACCAACGGCGATAGATCAGCGCGGTGCTCACTCGCAACGGCGCCTCGCGCGCGGGCGACGCTTGTCTCATTCGCCCGCCGGAGCGCCATTTCGCCTGCCGTGACTTGAAATTGGATGAAGCCGCTATGCACGACCAGTCCCGCAAGGGCGGCGACAGTTGCCGCGGCGAACCGGCCTCGCGGCGTCAGCGTCCCATGGGCCTTTAAAGCGTGGCGGCCGACGACGACTCTTTCGCGGACGATCAGCCGGAGCCCCACGACGCCGGCATAGGCCAAGAGCGAACAAATCGCCAGTGCCAGCAAAAACGACACAGCTCCATAGAGGTCTCGAACGATCGGCAGCGTCGCGAGGAATACTAATCCCATTAACGCATCCTCGCCCCGAGTGAAGTCATATGGCTTCTTGGCAGGTCGACGTTTCTCAGGCTTACGAAGCACCGGGGGCTCAGCCCAACCTAGGCGCAGCGCGTTCGTGGGACAAACGCTCACGCAATCCATATCGCGAAAGCAGCTTGGGTCGACGACGGCCCCGTGCTGTCGCACCTCCTCGATCACGCGCACGTTTGACTTACAGGATGAAATGCACAGACCACACTGCGAGCATTCTCCGGGCCCGGCCACGACCCGTAGCGGAGCCGCTCGTTCCGCCGCGGCAAAAATTGCTCCATAAGGGCACGCATATCGGCAGAAACTACGCGAGCCTAGAAAGTACACGATTGCAAAACCGCAAACCCCCAGCGTGACCGCCGTCATCCACGGGCCAGGGAAGCTGCGCATCAGATCGTCCGTCGTAAGCGACGTCCAGCCGTCGGGGTCGGTCACGATGTGTAGTACAGGCAAGGGATTGCCCGCCAAAAGCCGCTGCACCTGCGGCCAGACAAATAAATACAAAGCCGCCAGCGGCGGGATCCACGCCAGAATCCGAGAGCGCACAGGCTTCGTCGGAATCTTCAACTTGGCCAGTAACCAAGCGCACAAGTCTTGTAGCGCTAGAATGTGGCATCCCCAACCGCAAAAAAATCTCCCTGCGATGGCCGTGGCGACGACCACTCCCAACATGAACAGAAAGCCGATTGTCACGACGCCCAGATGGAGCGTGTCAAACATTTCGCTGGGCTCGACCGGTGCGACCGTCTTCCCGGCAAGCTTCCAATGAACGAAATGGAGGGCCATCAATAGATACACTGCGATCAAGCACGCGGCGCACGGCGCGACATCGACGATTGATGCTTCGAAAGGTTCGCAGTCGGCGTCGGCATACTGACCTCGCGATTGCAATCGGGGCACTGGCTTCATCCATCAGCCATGGGTCAATTTTCTAGCCGACTTTGGTTTCCGACAAGCGCCAACGCCGCAGCCCATCGCCAGGCATCTAGGGGTGCATTGCGACTCCGGGAGAAAGACGCCGCCGGGCACATCTTCGGTCGCCGCGCCGCCCGCGTTCGCGGCAAGAATAACGGCGTTCCCCCCGGCAATCCACAGGCCGCTGCTCTGAGCGTTTCCGGGCTGCTCCTTGTCGCGCGTGCGGGCAAAAACGCCGTCTGTCCGCCGCCGTTGACGGTCAACGGCGTTTCAAAGTGAGTGAACCGAAGCGCCAACGTAGGATCGGACGCCGGACTGCCGCCGCGCACCGCCAGCTCGAGCTGTCCCGCGTCGTCGATCCAAATGCTGTCCTGAGTGTAGTCGCGGGCATTGGCGCCGGCGAGCGTCGCCATGAAGGCGGCGAGTCCGCCGTCGGCTAATGCAAGGTCGGAGAATGCGGCGAAATTTGCGCCAGTGTCCGGCGCCGAAACGTCTCCCATCGCCAATAAGCGCAAGCCTGGCGGTGAGAAAAGCCAAACGCTGGCGGCGCCCGAAGTGTGCTCGGCAAGAAACGCGATATTTGCGTCGTCGTTGATTTCCGGCGCTTCCAAAAATTTTCGAATTGGTCCGCCGCCGAAATTGCCGCTGATTTCCATCCCGCTTAGCGCCGTCGTTCTCAGTTCCAGGGGCGTCTCCTGGTTGGCCTGTAGTTGGGCGGCACAGACGACGCTCACGGCAAGCGCGAGGGTTCGCGCCGCCTCGGGAAGTCGCCGGGCCCAACCTATCGCACGGGCAATAACCGTCCCACGGCAACAGGCGCTCCGCAAGCAAAGCAACGGAGGCGGGACGACCAACGGTCCTGTATCAGATGACGGCGACGTGCGAATTCCTCGCACTCGAGTTTGAATCATCGTCAGCATGCCAGTCACGAAGCGAATCTCTTACAGAGAACTGAAATTCAGGCAACAGATTTATTTCAAGCGAAATCGGCGTCTATTAGCGCGACATTTTCGCCCGAATTGTGGTCACACGATGGTCTTTACTGCTTTCCGGGGTGTGTATACGTATGTGCATATGCGCCTTCCCGCATACCCCGGAAGAGGGGCACGCCATTTATCCTCGATGTCAGCCATTCTATTAGAAAACTCGATGGTTGGAGGCACTGGCGACGATTTTCGTCAATTTGTAAAACGTGATGACGAGGTTCAAGGTCGGCGCGCCACTGCGATTTGGCGACTGGCGCTTGGCCGCAATGCGCCAGCATACGAATTGCCGCAAAGTGGCGACATCCGCGGCTTGCCCGAGGCGCGCGCAAACGTTATCATTCTCCGTTATCGCGAACGGACGTAGACGCATCGCACACGCTAATTGTCGTCGTCACTTGCGGGGGCTGTGACGACGAACGCGTTCTGGACGCCGCATCGCACTTCGGCTCAATTGCGGCCCGCTGGATTCGAATTCCTCGCGTGGCTCGTCAGCCCGCCTCGGGTCTCACGTCCAGCACCATTTTTTTCGTATACTCTGCCGCATCGTTCTGGGAAAATCCGCGGCCAAGTAGTTTCCTGCTCGCACATACGGGTTGTAGTGTGTTCCCACTAACGATTTGCCAGAGTGCTTGCGTTCCGAATCAAGCCGACTGTCTTTTGATGCACTAGATTTAATGCAGGAGAGTCTCTCTCGCGAGAGTCGCGCTATTTCCATAAGCATTGCCTCGTTATATTTTTTTCTGATCGCTAAGCGGTATTTCTCAAGATCGGCATAGGTCGATGTTTGTCGAATCGATAGAATTTGCCCGCCGTCGCTTAGGGCGCGTGTGTCCCGAGTTTCACCCAGCAACGAAGGTGAGCACCAGGAGGGGGTTGTATGTTCGGACGCGGATTCTCATTTATTGCCAACCTGCGAAGTAAGCAGAAATCTGAACGCTCACGTCGTGCGAGCCGGTCTCGTCAGTTGAAGCTGGAGCAGCTTGAAGACCGTCGAATTCTGGCGGTCGTCGCCGCCAGCCACTCCGTCGATGTTGCCCACGGAGAGCAATCGTCGACCGCGAGTCCAATCGTCGCCGACGTCAACGTTGGAATCGCAATCCCCGAGCCGCTTGCGACTGTCGGCGCGCCGCCTAATGCACTTGCGGCGGTCGACGCGCCCTCCGAAGTACTTGCGGCGGTCGATGCTCCGTCTCCAATATTGAGGGCGGTGTATGCGCCGAGTAAGCGGCTTGCGGAGGTCGACACGCCATCGCACTCGAGCCCTGGAGGGGCCACGGACCCGCCGGAACACTCGAGCCCGTCAGGACCCGCGGACCCACCAGCTGCCACGGATCCACCGGGCGCCATGGACCCACCCGGCGCCACGGACCCATCGGCGTCCACGGACCCGCCGGGACACTCGAGCCCTTCGGGACCCACGGACCCACCAGCTGCCACGGACCCATCGGCATCCACGGACCCACCCGCATCCACAGACCCACCGGCACACTCAAGCCCTTCGGACCCCACGGTCCCACCGGGGACACACGGACCCGCCCGCGCCCACAACCCCGCCGGGACACGCGAGCCCACCAGGCCACACGGACCCGCCCGGGCCCACCGACCCGCCCACGACTCCGACTATGGACGCCGAGCACATGCGGGTCTTTACCGACGTTGTCGCCGGCCGCCGAGGCCACCCACACGGCCGTCGCGTCCGGCCTGTGGAGCAACCCGGACATCTGGGACAACGGCGTCCCAGGAGCCAACGCCAAGGTCAATATCCCGATGGGGGTCGACGTCACCTATGACATGAACGCTCCTGACGTGGCCCTGAAGTGGGTGCTGGCCGACGGCACGCTCCGCTTCGCCCAGGACGCTTACCTCAAGGTGGAGTCGATCGTGGGCGGCATGAAGGGCCGCATCGAGATCGGCACGCCAGACGCCCCCATCCTGGGAAACGTGACGATCGAGTTCGCCGACTTCGGAGCCATCGAGGACTGGTCCCAGCTGGGCCGGGGCCTGATTGTAATGGGCGACCTGTCGATCTACGGCCAAGAGACCACGAGCTTCGTCCACGCCGCCCAGAACCCCAACGTAGGGGATGCGCAGATCACGCTGGACGCGATTCCCGAGAACTGGGCGGTCGGCGGGCAGCTGGTGGTGCCTGGCGTCCGTCCGACGAAAGCGTACTTTCCCTACCTCAAGGATGGAATTGATCCGACGTTTGCGGCGCAGAACGAACTACGCACGATCATCGCCATCGAGGGCAACGTAGTCACCCTGGACGCCCCACTGGCCTATGACCTTCACGACCAGCTCCAGGACGGCCTGACAATCCCGATCGGTTATCTCGACCGCAACATTGTGCTCAAGTCCGAGAACACGGAGACATCCCGTCGCGGCCACGTCATGGTGATGCCGATGACGACGCACGAATACACCATCGCCTACGCCGAATTCCGGGACCTGGGCCGCACCAGCCAGGAGCAGAGCGTCACCGACCCCAAAAAGGACGCCGACGGGAACGTGATTCCCGAGTCGGTCGCCAACCCCCGGGCGCGCTACGCGCTGCACTTCCACAAGATGGGATTCGAGACGCATGCCACCGTCAAGGGCGTGTCTGTGGTCGGCGGGCTCAAGTGGGGCATCGTGAATCACTCCAGTAACGTCGATGTTATGGACTCGATCGCCTACGACGTAAGGGGTGCCGGCTTTGCCTCAGAAATCGGCAATGAATGGGGCAGCTTCCAGAATTGCCTGTCGGTTCAATCGCTCGGATTCGGGGACCTCAACCATTCGCCGACGCGAACAGGCCCCCAATCGAGAAATGGCCAAAGCCTGAACGGAGATAACGATTTCGGGTTCAACGGCTCGGGCTTTTGGCTTCAGGGGGCGCGCGTGCGACTGGTGGGCAACGAAGTCTATGGAGCCGTCGCAGTCGGTTTCAATATACAAACGATTCCATTTGGGACCGATCACCTAGGGCCGCACAACGAGATTTATCTACATTAGCGACCTGCCGCCAGACGACCAAGCGAAATTCGGTTTTGACGAAGCTGGGCGTCCGGTGACGCAGATCAGGGCACGCAGCTACCCGCTTTGGATGCAGGACTGCATTGCCGTCGGCTGCGGCGTGGGCATATTCGATTGGGCCCATCCGGCCCCAGCGCTTTATGGCGGAACCGTGCTGACGGACTGCGTGTTCCAGAATTGCGCCATCCCCATCGACTTGGGTGAATTTGGCCTAATCACGATGGACGGCGTGTCGGCAGTCAATGACCCGGCGGCGATGAGCGGCCAGGAGTCCAAAATTGCGGTTAATACTTACGGTTTTGGCGATCTCGTCCTGATAAACGTGCGGATGCGTGGCTTTAAATATGCCTTCACGGTGGGCGATGTCGGCAGGGCCACGTTCACGGGCGAAAATACCTTTCTCGACAATGCTACGAACATAAGGTACGTCCCACTCCACGATCTCGTTGTCGAACTTGACGAACGCAATTTCGGCGAGGCGAATGGTAGAAACATCGTGTTCCAGGTGCCCAGTTTTCTTGACCCGACGCAAATTCATGCCAAGGCAATCTGGCGTCGCCCAGGGGAGCCGACGCTCGAATTGTTCTCGATCGACGCCGATGTTCCCGGGCCGACGTTCGACGTGCCTGGGCTCGTCAACGGCGTGGCAAAGTCAGGCTAGAACAGGCGCCGGTGCGCTCCGTGATGAATTCCGAGCCGTGAAATACCACGCAACGCCGATCATTGGCGTTTGCGCCGGCATGTTGCTTAGAATGGGGAGCGGTTTGCTCGCTGCAAGCCCCTCTCCGTCCTGCTCTAGGTCGATAGGTTCGACTTCCCTCCGACGGCCCCGCCTACACGACTCGGCCCGCGGAGGGACCTTGAAGATTGACCCACCAACTCGGCGAGGAGGCCGGCGCTAGCACCCCGCCGCGCAGGTGCATGGCTCGATCGTAGACCGCCGGCGCTCGTCCTACGCCAATGCCCCAGTTGAGGCCAACTGCGTAAACAGCCGGCGAAACTGCCGGCCCGGTATGACCGGCGCGGAGATGTCGTCATCGTCGTCTACCACCAGCAAAGCCGCCGGGGCGGCGTCCGCTGGCTCAGGCGCCGCTGAGGAAGCGGGTGGCGCGACGGGCAGCGTCGCCGCGCTGCCAGCGCTTGATGCCGTGGCTGGCTCGTCCGCGAGATTGCTCCGCGCGCCGCACCGACCCAACTCGAGCGCAAACTCCGGATCGACGCGGTTGCGCACCTGCGGGGCTTTACGCAGCATCAGCGACTCGAACGCGAAATAGCGATCGACCAGCGCCTCTTCCTCGCCAAACGGCTCGGCAAACGGATTCACGGCCGAGGGCGTCACGACCGCGCGGTCGCCGGTCGGCACGACGGGTTCTTCCCTGTCATGCAAGTCGTCCACCGCGTCCGCTGAGTCCTCGATGGCAGCGAAGTCCGCGGCCAATTCGCCGTACCCCACGGGGTCCCGACCGAGTCGGGCCGCGTCGATGGGAATCGACGCCGGGAGTTCGTCGTCGTCATCGGCGTGCGGCGCTGACGCCGCGCCCGCGGAACTCCCGCACGGCTCGTGCCCCTCGCCGTCGTCCAATTCGCCGAATTCCACGAGGTCGACCGCGGTGGCACTCGAGGTCGGCGTCGAGCTCGCCTCGGTATTCCACGGCGCCGGCAGTTGCTGCAGCTCGCTCCACGCCTGCTGGATGAGCGTCGCATCCAACGGCGTACACTCGGTTTCCTCGGCGAGCCACATGGCCTGGTCGCCAAGCTGGTTGACCAGCCGCGGCAAACCGCCCGTGGCGGCGTAGATGGCCTCGAGCGCGTCGGCGGCGAACAGCCGCTCCGGCTTAAGCCCGGCCGCGGCAACCTGCGATCGCACGTACTGAAAAGTCTGCTCCCGCCCCATCGGCGCCAGGTACGCCCGGGCGGCGATCCGCTGCGTGAAGGCCTCGAGCTGCGGATCGGCGAAGCGCTCCTCGAGGATCGGGCTGCCGGCCAGCACCAGGCTCACCAACGGCGCCCCCTTCACCGCAATGTTGGTGAGCGCTCGCAGCTCTTCCAACAGCCGGATCGGAAGCGAGTCGGCCTCATCGACGAGCAAGAGCAGCCGCCGTGCTCCGCCGTCGCCCTTGCGCAGGTGGTCGACGATCGACAGTCGCAGCTCGCCCTCATCCATGTGCCGGTACGGCAGGCCAAGCTCATACAGGATCACCTGGAGCAAAGCCCGTCGCGTGCACAGCTGCGCCCCCGGCAGCGTGACTACCGCCATCCGGCTGGCGAACTGCTCCGCCAGCACCGCCAGCAGCATCGATTTCCCTACCCCCACGGCCCCGACTGCCAGCGCGGGTCCCTCGTTCCGCGCAATCGAGCGTACAATTCGCCGACGGGCCTCCTCGCAGGCCGCGGCCGGGAAGTACCGCTTCGCGTTCGGCGCCGACAGAAAAGGGCGCCGATCGTCGCAAGTGGTCAGCGTGGGCATCCGTGGGGGTCCTGCGCGAGCCGCTGGGCTGCCATTCGTGTCACTTGGATATGTGGTGCTAGATCGGCGCCCCCGCTAAGCTGGCTTCAAGTGCTGGCGGAAGTTTGAGCTGTGGGTTGATTTGGCGGATCGTGCGGGCGGAGTCGCGAAGGCTTGAGTTTGAGGGATTCGCCCTTCAATCCCAGCGAGCCGGGTCGTCCCGACCCCGGCGCGCGAAACCGACCGCATGCACCGCTAGCCCGCCGCGCCGTCTCACAAACCGACGCCGGGGTCGAGACGACCCGGCTCGCTCCCGTGAATTAGACTGTCCACTGCCCACCGCCCACTCCTCCCGCCCCATGTTTCGCATCAAGATCTGTGGCATCACCAACGTCGACGACGCCCTCGCCGCGGTCGAAGCGGGCGCTGATGCGATTGGGCTAAACTTCTACGAAAAGAGCCCGCGGTTCGTCGGGCCCGCAAACGCACTTCAGATTGTGCAAGAGATGCAACGTCGTGCGCAGGCGGGGCAACGGGCAGCGAAAGAACCGCAGTCGTCGAGTGCCGTCAAGTTTTTCCGGCCGCAGCATCGCCCATCGCAAGGTGAAGCCTGGGCCGAAGTCATCGGAGTGTTCGTAAATTTGGAGAGGCCTGCGATTCAATTGATTCTAGAATCGCTTGCAATGTCGACGTTGCAACTTCACGGTGACGAGTCGCCTGAAACGGTTGCGCATTTCGCCAAGCCCCGGCGAGCAGACCCCTACCCCGCGGAGTGCGAGCATCCCTACCGGTGGGCCGTCATCCGTGCGCGTCGGATGGACGATCAGGGAGTCGCCGCGATCGCAGCCGATTTGCAAGATTGTCGCAACGCAGGCTGGCCACCTGCTGCGGTACTGGTCGACGCCCTCACTCCCGGCCGCTACGGCGGCACCGGCGAAACTGTCTCCTGGGTCGGCCTCGCCGACCACAAGAAGTGGCTGGGCGACACCCCGCTCATCCTCGCCGGCGGCCTCACGCCCGACAACGTCGCCGAAGCCATCCGCATCGTCCGCCCGCACGCCGTCGACGTCGCCAGCGGCGTCGAGTCCGCCCCCGGCAAAAAAGACCCGCACAAAGTCCGCGATTTCATCGCCGCCGCCCGCGCCGCCTTCTCCTGTTAGCCGCGACCCGAAGGTCCGCCGCAGGGGAGCGCTTCCAACGCACCCGCGCCAGCCGCGAAAACGCCGGCCGGCCCCGATTTCGGTAGTGTCCTAAGAGTGTGTTGCCGTCCAAGGCTTATCGAAAAGGGGGAGGAAATGTAGAATCGGCTCGCCGGGCTTGCGGCTGATCCCCGCATAGACTGGCCGGCTGATCGTGGCCCGCACCTACGCCACGGCGGCCGGCCGGTCGGCTCGGCTAGAAAGTAGGTGCTATCTTGGACCCAATTGCGCCGGCGTCCGTTCAGGACCTCACCCGGCGACTAAGTGATAGCGAAACAATAACTTTTACAAATTGGTCTTGGTGATTTGTCGGCGGTCTGCGATCACGTTCGCATGCAGGTTGCGAAAGTCGAGGCGCGGATTCGTCGCAAGTATCGCACGCTCGTCGTGGAACTGGACGAGCGCAGGCGCAGGCAATGGGCGGCAGCCGAGGCCCGCGACGCGGGCTGGGGCGGAATCAGTTTGGTCGCTCGGGCCACGGGTTTGTCGCGTCCGACGATCAGGGCAGGCCTGCGGGAATTGAAACTTCCCGCGAAACAACGAGCCATCGCTGGGAGGGCGTGCGTCGGCCGGGCGGTGGGCGAAAGCCCATCACCGAAACCGATCCTGGCTTGCTGAAAGCTCTGGAGGCGTTGATCGAACCGGTGACTCGCGGCGATCCTGAATCGCCGTTGCGTTGGACCTGCAAAAGCACTGCGAAGTTGGCCGCTGAACTTGTCCGGCAGAATCACCCCGTAACGGATCGCACCGTGGCGACCTTGCTCAAACAAGCCGGTTATAGTTTGCAGGCCAACCGCAAGACGCGGGAAGGGGCCTCGCATCCCGATCGGAATGCTCAGTTCGAATACCTGAACGCCTGCGTGCAGCGGTTTCAGAAACGCGGCCAACCGGCCATCTTGGTGGACACGAAAAAGAAGGAATTGATCGGCGATTTCAAGAATGGCGGCCGGGAATGGCGACCGCAAGGGCAGCCTGAAGACGTCCGTGTCCACGACTTCCTGGACAAGACCCTGGGTAAGGCCATTCCGTACGGCGTGTACGACATGCTCAACAACCAAGGCTGGGTCAACGTGGGAATCGACCATGATACGGCCCAGTTCGCCGTCAACAGCATTCGCCGCTGGTGGAAGCAGATGGGGCAGCGGCGTTTCCCTCGCGCCACTGAACTGCTGATTACGGCGGACGGTGGCGGCAGCAATGGCCACCGGTCGCGGTTGTGGAAGGTGTCGTTGCAAGAACTGGCCGATGAACTGGCGCTGAAGCTGATTGTCTGCCACTTCCCGCCGGGGACCAGCAAATGGAACAAGATCGAGCATCGGCTGTTCAGCTTCATCACACAAAACTGGCGCGGCAAGCCGCTCGTCAGCCATGAGGCCATCGTCAACCTGATCGCCGGCACGACCACGCGCACAGGACTGACCGTCAAAGCCGCGCTCGACACCAACCATTACGACATCCAGATTAAAGTCAGTGATGAGGAACTCTCTCGACTCCGCCTGAAGCGACACGAATTCCACGGCGACTGGAACTACACAATCACGCCTCGACCAAGATAATCTGTCAACGTTATCCTTTCGCGGTCCCTAAGGCTTGCCGGCGATGAGTATCCAGACCTCCGCTGCGTGCTGCGCCACGGCATAAAAATCCTGCCATCAGACCTGTGGGAGGATTATGGCGACACATTTTTCGATTCTGTATTTACGCCACTTACAAACTCACGGGACTACTGGCAACTGTTTTACTTCAGAGAGAGCGAACAAGAGCCACGTGGCTACCGTCGGCGGTCCATCCCAGAGGCGCGAACCGTTGGAACGCCGGAGTATCAACGTCAGCGGCTGCTGCAAATTAGGGTGCGTGCGTTGCTCGACGACGTATTCTGGCTTGCGAGGGGCATCGGCATTACCACAATACCGGGCATTCCTACTTTTGAACCCAAGCATCTGCTTAGAAGCAATTCCGGCTGGATTTGGCTTCTTTTTCACGCAGCTTGGCAGTGTCCTATCGGAACAATTCTCCGCGCGGGCAAGTTCTACCCGACGCCATTGATGGTCCGAATTGCGCTACGAAAAAAACGTGAAGCTGCCGTCGGCTTCCCGGATGGTCCGAAAGCACCCGGGGACTATGAAATTATTGAAAAAAAGGTGCGCGAATACAGGAGATCACAAAGCAAGGACGAGGCGGAGAACGAGTACTTGTCGATGCTCGACGAAGTAGGTGCAAAGGAGGGACAGCTTATCGCATCTGGTCATTTTATGAGCACCATGCCAGTTGACCCGTTTACAGCGTCGGCTGCATTGCTCGACCTAATGGTCATGTCGGGGGCTACGCAAACAAATCCTCCAACGGTTGAGGTTGAACCGCCGAGCGATGTTACCCCACGTGAGCGTAACATCCTGGAGCGCTCGGGGCAAAGACGATGCAGCGCCGGAATTGGCGGAAGTTGCGGGCTATAGCAACAACTCTAATTTCCGCAATACGCTATCCAATCTTGTGAAGCGAGGGTATCTGAAAAAGTGCCCTGAAGGCGGCGGCTATCTTCGCTCGCCAAGTGCGTCATGACACGCCTGAGTGACATGCCATGACACCGGCCTTGCGGGTGACATGTCAGGGGCATGTCAGTGATTTGCCGCCGATGATGCGCGTAAGATCAGAGCAGCTTGGAAGGCTTGGCTCTGATCCTAGTCGTCCGTTAGAGCGGGCGACGCATCGGAAAGCGAGGCGTGTGATGCGTTGGCGACCATCCGTTCCAATATAAGGAACGACGGCCACGGAGGGCCTAGCACGGGGGCGCCAGGTTGGCCGCATGGCCCTATAAGCCGATGCGTCCGGGTTCAACTCCCGGCGCCTCCAATCATTTTAGGCCCCGCTTGGCGGCCCGCAAGAGAATATCTCTTGCCCATTCTGCCACCGACACGCCGGAAGCATCGGCGGCCTGCCGTATTAGCTCCCACTGGTCGTCCGGCCAGCGGCCTATCTGACGCACGGGGTTGATTTCCTTGACCTTTTTGGGGGGGCGCCTGCCACGGGATTCGGTTTGGATTTGCTCATGCCCTCAATATAAGCCCGGCTTATTTCGTGTCAATACGATAAATTCCCGGATTTTCTGTTTCGTGTATTGACACGAAACTAGGCCACCCGTAGAATTAGGGCAGAGAAGAAAAAACCCCGGTGCAACCTTGGCGGGTCGCATCGGGGCGAACTAACTGAGCTTTCGCCCAATCAGCCTCACACCTGAATTATGGCGGAAGCTCCCAACGAAGGGAAGCTTCAATGGTCGTTTCCGCCTGCAATCATGCCCAAACAAAAAAGCACGGTCGGGACCGTCGCGGCAACCCGCGCGTCCGGTGCATTCTGTGCGGCAAGACTTGGACCGTCACACCAGCCCGCCCGCTGGGAGTCATGCGGGTGGATGTAGCGACTGCCAAGCTGGCCCTGCGGCTGCTTACTGAGGGCATGTCGATCCGCGCGACAGAGCGAACCACGGGCCTCCACCGCGACACGCTCTGCCGGTTGATCGTCCATTTCGGGAAAGCCTGCCAGCGGTTTCTTGACCAGCGGATGCGCGGCCTAACGCTCACTCACCTGGAATTTGACGAGCAATGGACGTGGGTCGGGAAAAAGCAATCGCGATTGACCGTTGACGAGCGGGCCACGTCGCACGATCAAGGCGACGTTTACATTTGGACGTGCGTTGACCAGAAAACTAAGTTGATGCCCTGCTTCATGCTCGGCAAGCGCTCGGCTGACAACGCCCGCCGCTTTATGATGGACGCCGCGCTGCGGCTGCGAATGCCCAACGCTCACGCCAGCGATGCCCACAACTACCAGGACGGCGGCTATCTAAAAGTCGTGCAGGTTTCGACCGATGGATTCGCGGCCTACCCGGAAGCGGTGGACCTGGCTTTCGGTCCCTACGTGAAGTTCGGCACGATCATCAAAGACTACCGCAATGCGAACATGATATACACGCCGAGCGAAATGGTCGGCACGCAACGCAAGGTCCGCAGGGGCATGAGCGAGAATCAGCGGTGGACGATATGCACGTCGCACGTCGAACGCCTGAACGGCACGCAACGCACGTTCCTCAAGCGGCTGAATCGGTTGACCTATTGCTTCTCTAAAAAGCTGGCCAACCTGGAGGCCGCCTTCGCTATGTTCGCGGCGTTTTACAACTACTGCTGGCAGACTCGGCGGCCGGGGACCAGTGGAAAGCGTCGCCCGACCGCGGCCATGATGGCGGGATTAGCGGGACATGTCTGGTCGTTTGACGAGCTATTTAACTCGGTGCTGGGATAGTTAAGATGTTCAGCATGGCGACGAAGATCATCTACTGCGGCGACAATCTCGTGCAGTTGCCCAAGCTGTCGGATGCGTCGGTTGATCTTATCTACATTGATCCGCCGTTCAACTCGAATCGTAACTACGAAGTGTTCTGGGGCGAGACGAAAGAGAAGCGGGCATTCGAGGATCGCCACGAATCGACGAAAGCCTACATCGACTTTATGCGCCCGCGATGCGTTGAACTAGCGCGCGTTCTAAAGCCCACGGGCAGCTTTTATTATCATTGCGACTGGCACGCCAGCCACTATGTCAAAGTGATGCTGGATCAAATCTTCGGCGAAAACCATTTTCTCAATGAAATCGTCTGGTGCTACAGCCAAGGCGGTCGGTCTAAGGACCATTTCCCGAGAAAGCATGACACGATATTTCTATACGCCAATGGCAAGTCGTGGACGTTCAACAGCGACGATATCCGAATCCCTTACGAACTGCTTTCCGAGAAGTCGCAAACATCTTTCACGAAAACGGACGCCGACGGTCGCAAGTACAAAGAGATATACGGCCCCGGCAAGAAAAAGCTCTATCGGTATTACGAAGATGAAGGCAAGGTTCCCTACGATTGGTGGACTGATATTCATCAAATGACTGGCCGCACGGCAGCGTCAAAGAATGAGTACCTCGGATACCCGACGCAAAAGCCAATTGCTCTGTTAGATCGCATCATTAAGGCCAGCAGCAAGATAAAGCAACATCTCTTCTGTAATTTGGCGGTTTGATTTGGGGGCGGATCAGTAGGTTTCCATGGAGAGATAGGATCGGTTGGTTTCCCAGTCTTCGCTGATTTCCATGAGGACGGCGGTGACGAGTCGCAGGGCGCTGTGCTCGTTGGGGAACAGCGTGGCGACTCGGGTGCGGCGTTTGATCTCTTTGTTGATGCGTTCCAGCGAATTGGTGGTTCGCAGCTTGCGGCGATGGGCCGCGGGCAGACTGAGCACGGTGAGCGATTCAGGGACGTTCGCCTCCAGCCAGGCGGCCAGCTTGGGCGCCGCCGAGGCGTACTTCGTAACGAGCTGAGCGAGTCGTCGGTCGGCCTCGGCTCGATCGCCGGCGTCCAGGACGCTGCGCAGATCGCGGGCGACCTCGCTCCGCATCGCCAGCGTGGGAACGTAGTGCAGGGCGTTTTGAGCCAGGTGGAACTGGCAGCGTTGCCACGGCACGCCGGCGAACCGCGCCTCGCGGGCGGCTTCCAGCCCGGCGTGATCGTCGCTGACGATGTACCGCACGCCGTGCAGGCCGCGGTCCTGCAGCGAGGCCAGGAACTCGCGCCAGTGGACTTCGGCCTCCGACAGCGAGACGCTCACGCCGAGAATGGATCTCCCTCCTTCGGGCGTGACGCCGATGGCGACCAGCACGGCGCAGGAGACGACCGCTCCGCCGTGGCGAATCTTCTCGTAGCGGGCGTCGAGGATCAGATACGGCGTCTCGCCCAGCGGGCGGTTCCGCCAGGCCGCCAGTTCCTCGTCGAGCAAGGCCGCGGCGCGGCTCACCTGGACGCTGCTGACGTCCAGCCCGCACAGTTCCTGGGTGATGGCGGCGACCTTGCGCGTGGAGACGCCCTGGACGTACATCTCGGCCACGGCCAGCTTGAGGGCCCGTTCGCTCCGCTCGCCCCGCTCCAAGACGGTGGGGTAAAACTCGACGCCGCGCGTCTGCGGGACTTGAAGCTCAAGCTTCCCGAGCCGGCTGGCGACCGTCTTGGGCTTAAAGCCGTTGGCGTGGCCGCGACGCTCGCGGGTGCGCTCGTAGGGTCCGGCTCTCAGGGCTTCGCTGCGCTGGAGCTTCATGGCTTCGTTCAGCAGAATCTCCATGGCCTGAGACATGCCTCCGAAGCCGTGGTCGGCGAGCAGTTGGACGATCGCGTCGAGTTCGGTAGATTGCGTCTGGCGGGTCATGCGTGCTTCCTTTCATTGCTTAGAGCACAACGAATAGGAAACCGTCTTGGCCCGTCCCTTTCAAGCCGCTCGCCACGCGAGGCGATCGCTTCCGCTACGGTCGCTGCGCTCCCTGCGCTCCGAGCGATCGCCTCGCGTGGCTTTTACAGAACAAATGATGCACTAACAGCAGCAATCCGGGCGACATTGTATTAGATGCCTTTTGTGGCTGCGGAACAGCGATCATTTCTGCCGAACTACTTGGCCGCGAATGGATCGGCATTGACGTTTCGCCGACCGCCTGCCGGGTGATGGCCAATCGGATGAAAGAAGTTTGCAGACTGGAGGAAGGAAAGGATTTTGTTGTTCGAGACCTGCCGCGCAGCGCAAAGCAGCTCCGGGAAATGCCGCATTTTGAGTTTGAAAATTGGGCAGTTATCGCCCTGGGTGGAATTCCAAATAAGGCGCAGGTCGGCGACATGGGAATCGACGGCCGGATTTACCCTGTCTCAGCGACGCCCAAGGGCGGCAAGAAAGCCGGCGAATTGGATTTCATGGACGTGTGGTATCCGATCCAGGTCAAGCAAAAGGACAAGGCGGGGCGGCCCGACATTGACTCATTCGAGGCCGTGCTGACGCGAGAGAATCGGACCAAGGGATTTTTCATTTCCTTCGCGTTCAGCCGCGATGCCCTGACAGAAATCTCGTCATTCTTCCGCAAGAGCGGCAAGGTAATCGTGCCCCTCACGGTGCAGGAGATTCTGGACGAGGAGCTAGCCCAAAAGCTGGCCTAATCCCAGCAACACACTCTTAGGACACTACCCCGATTTCCGCGACCTTCCGACCGCCGCACTCTTCGGCTAAACTAAATAATTCACGCCGGTTATCAATCGAACCCCGCCTTTGGCGTGTTCATCCGTCCACTCCAGGAGCCCCTCCACCGTGTCCCAAGTTGCCGCCGAACGTTTGCCGTACAAAGTCCTCAACTGCACCCCCGCCGAGTTCGAGCGGCTCGCCAAGTGGGGCCGGCAGGAAATCGAGCTCGCCCAAAACGAAATGCCCGGCCTGATGGCCCTGCGGCAGAAGTACGGCAAGACCAAGCCGCTCGCCGGCGCCCGCATCGCCGGCTGCCTGCACATGACCATCCAGACGGCGGTGCTCATCGAGACGCTCGCCGAGCTCGGCGCCGAGGTCACCTGGAGTAGCTGCAACATCTTCAGCACCCAGGACCACGCCGCGTGCGCCATCGCCAAGGCGGGCTTCCCCGTCTACGCCTGGAAAGGCATGACCGAGCAGGAGTTCGATTGGTGCATCGAGCAGACCCTGTTCTTCCCCAGCGGCGAACCCTTGAACCTCATCCTCGACGACGGCGGCGACCTCACCGCCATGGTCCACAACAAGTACCCGGAGCTGCTCGGCGAACATCCGCGGCCTGAGCGAGGAGACGACCACGGGCGTCCACCGGCTCTACCAGATGCACGAGCGCGGCGAGCTGAAGTGCCCGGCGATCAACGTCAACGATTCGGTCACCAAGAGCAAGTTCGACAACCTCTACGGCTGCCGCGAATCGCTGGCCGACGGCATCAAGCGGGCCACCGACATCATGGTGGCCGGCAAGGTGGTCGTCATCGCCGGCTACGGCGACGTGGGCAAGGGCTGCGCCCAGTCGATGCGCGGCCTCGGCGCTCGCGTGGTCATCACCGAGATCGACCCGATCATCGCCCTGCAGGCGGCGATGGAAGGCTACGAGGTGACCACCATGGACGAAGCCGCCCCGCTGGGCGACATCTTCGTCACCACCACCGGCTGCCGCGACGTCGTCACCGGCGCCCACATGTCGCAGATGAAGAACGACGCAATCGTCTGCAACATCGGCCACTTCGATCTGGAGATCGACATGGCCTGGCTCAACGCCGAAGTGAAGGCCGGCCGCGCGACCAAGGAGCGGATCAAGCCCGCCGAAGTCGGCGCCGTCGACAAGTTCACCCTCAAGGCCAGCGGCCGCTCGATCGTCGTGCTGGCCGAGGGCCGGCTGGTGAACCTCGGCTGCGCCACCGGCCACCCGTCGTTCGTCATGAGCACCAGCTTCACCAACCAGGTGCTCGCCCAACTGGCCCTGTGGCAGAACACGGACGACTACGAGTTGGGCGTCCACGTGCTGCCCAAGAAGCTCGACGAAGAAGTCGCCCGCCTGCACCTGCCAAAGCTTGGCGTGAAGCTCACCAAGCTCACGCAGAAGCAAGCCGACTACATCGGCGTGCCGGTCGACGGGCCGTACAAGCCTGAGTACTACCGGTACTAGATTTCAGTTTGAGCATCTCCCACTCGCTTGCGGGTTAGCCGCGACCCGAAGGTCTGCCGGAGGGGAGTGCGTATCTCAACCGACGCGTTCAATCTCAACGCGCCCACCCGCTTCGATGCGCGCCCGCAGATCGAACCCAGCCAGGAGCCGCATTCCCAACAGCGGCACGTTATCGATCGACTGTACGAGCACGCCTCGCGGCGATCCATCCCAATTGACCGTCGCGACGTAGATATCGAACTCTTCGATGCGACCGCTCGCCAACGTACGCGCTGCTGCGCAAGCGCCAGGTGAGTCCGAGGTTGGCAATTGCCCCAGGCGACAGAGTTAGTGCGCCGGTAAATCCTGTGTCGAGGACGGCGTCGATCGATTGCTCACGCCCGGTGGCATCGACGACGCCCACCGGCAGGATGATCTCGAAGCGTCCGTTGACGCTGCCGACAATCACTCGACCTCTCCGCGGTGCGCGCTTCCTCCGATTCGATAGGCGGCGTCCTGACCCACGCGCATGAGCCAGATTCTGGCTCTTGGTTGCCGCGCGACGAGTCGCTCGGTGGCGGCAAAGTCGTCGTCATCCAATTCAAAGTCGCCGGACTCGACGTCGATGGCTACGAACTTATCCTGATCGCCCGATCCTAACCGCGGTCGGATCTGCCGCTCAAACAGCTCGGCGCCACGCCGAGAAATCGCGTCGTCATTTTCGATTCCGGCGGCTGTGCTCATCGCCTGCATCGCTCTAGGAGGGTGTCGAACATTCGGCGAATACCTTAAATTGTTCGCAAGCCTCAATTGGGGGCCACATTCAATTCTACATCGATTCGAAGCACCACGACATCCCATGCCCTCCATTTCCGCCTTCAACGGCATCCGCTACGACCTCGGCCACGTCGGCTCCCTGAGCGACGTCATCGCCCCGCCGTACGACGTCATCGACCCCGCACTCCAAGACCAGCTCTACAAGCGCCACCCCGCCAACGTGGTGCGGCTCATCCTCAACCGCGATGAGCCTGGCGACGATGAGCGATCGAACCGCTACTCCCGTGCGGCCAACTTCTACCGCAACTGGCGCCGCGAGGGCGTGCTGTTTGCCGAAGGCCAGCCCGCGATTTACGCCTACCACCAGGAGTTCGTCGAAGGCGGCCAGACCTTCACTCGCCGCGGCTTCATGTCGCGGGTGCGCCTGGAGCGCATCGGCGAGGGCAACATCCACCCACACGAAGAGACCCACGGCGGCGCCAAGGTCGACCGCTTCAAGCTCTGGAAAGCCTGCCGCGCTAACCTCAGCCAGGTTTTCGGGCTGTACCCCGATCCGGGGAACGCCGCCCAGGACATTCTCGAAGCGCGCCATCCAAGGCCAAACGCCGCTGGTGGCCACCGACCATCTCGGCGTCGTCCACCGCCTCTGGCCGGTGACCGACATCGCCGTCATCAATAAGGTCGCCGCCGCGATGGGAGGCAAGCCGGTCTACATCGCCGACGGCCACCATCGCTACGAGACGGCCCTCAACCTCCGCGACGATCTAGCCGCGGAATTCGCTCAGCGCGGCGAGCAACTCTCGCCCGAGCACCCCGCCAACTTCGTCCTGATGATGTGCGTCTCGATGAGCGACGAGGGCATGCTCGTCCTCCCGACGCACCGCCTGTTCCGCGGCCTCCAGCCGATGACCGCCGAGCAGCTCACAGCCAGGCTCGGCGACTCGTTCGACACGACGCCGGCCGGCGAAGGCCCCGACCGCGCGATCACGCTGTGGGAAGAAATCGAAGCCGAAGGCGAGCAGGGCACGTTCGGCCTCTACACCGCCGAGGACAATCGCTGGACCGTTGCGCGGATCTCCAACGCTGGCCGTAAGAAAATGGCCGAGGTCGCCGCCGACCACTGCGAAGCCTGGCAGGGTCTTGGCGTCGCCATCCTCCACAGCCTCCTCATCGACAAGCTGCTCGGCGAACCAAATCTCCCCGCCCCAAAGTACGTCCGTGCTCTCGCCGAAGTGCCCGCCGGCCTCAAGGAAGGCGACAGCGCCGGCCGCGACCTCACCGGCCAGCAGGGCTCAGGCGGCCGCTTCGAACTGGCCGCCCTGGTGATGCCCGCCACGGTGGAGCACATCCGCGCCATCTCCAACGCCGGCGAGCGCATGCCCGCCAAGAGCACCTACTTCTACCCCAAGCTCCTCAGCGGCCTGGTCATCAACCCGCTCGAATAGCGTCCTGGCACTGAGTTAGCCGCGACGCGGCAGCGGAGCGCGAGCGGGGGATCTGCCGCCTGCCCCGGACGCGCTCCGCTGCGGCAGACCTGCGCGTCGCGGCTAAACGCGCGAGTCCACGCCGGCGGCGGTTCCACGTGAAACGCCGCACCGACGCGCAGCCGCCGTTTGGCAATCTGCACGTTTCACGTGAAACAAAAAGTCCACGGCGACTTCTCCGATTGTTTCACGTGAAACACCTCTATAAAGCCCGCGATGGCATCGCCGGTCCGAGCCCCTGTCGCAAGCGTGCGCCTCGCGTGCTCAAACAATCGTGAAAAAAAGTTGTTGAAAATGGGCCACGACATTCGGGACAATGCACCCCGGCAGTTCAAGTCTGCTGGCCAACTCGGCAATCGCCCCGCTGAAAATAGGACTTCCCGTGCTGCCGCGTGCCCAACCCGCCATGAGCCGAACAAGTGCAAACCTGATCGGTTTCCAACCCCGAGTACCGACTACGGCGTACTCGATACTTCGCGCCGAGTACACCGTTCACCAGACCGACGATGCAACCTCGCCCCATCCAAGAACCGCAATACCCCGCCACGTTTCGCGTCGGTTAACCGCCGTCGCAGCCCCTCGATCCGGGCCTCCGGACTTTCCCCCCCACGGCAAAATCAGCGACTTCTGCGTCAAAAAGTTGGGACCCCTGTTACCGACGCATAACTCAAAACCAAAAGGCCCGGCGTCTGCTATCGCTCCCGCGCCTCCCGACGCAATTGCCGTTGGGCGCCTACGCCGCCGACCCCTACAATCTCCGCCCCTGCCAGCACTCCGTTCCTGGCCTCCGACCCCCGACCTCTCGCCTCTCCCCATGCCCCGCGTCCTCTGCATCGCGAACCAAAAAGGCGGCGTCGGCAAGACGACCACCGCCTTGAACCTCGCTTGCGGTTTAGCCCACGCCCGCCAAAAGACGCTCCTGGTCGACCTCGACCCCCAATGCAACGCCACCACCGGCCTGGGCCACGAACCCGCGCGCACCACCCGCTCATCGACGCCCGCCCGCTGCGCGAATCCTTCCGCGACACCTACCTCGGCAATCTCTCGCTCCTCCCCGGCGCCCGCAGCTTCGAAGACGTCGACGCCCTGGCCAACTCCTCCGACGCCCGCTCGGTCATGCTCGCCGCTCACCTCGCCGGCAGCCTCGGCTCGTTCGACGTGGTGCTGATCGACTGCCCGCCGTCGCTGGGGGCCCTTACCCGCACCGCGCTGGCCAGTGCTAGCGAGGTGCTCATGCCCATCCAGTGCGAGTACTTCGCCATGGAGGGCCTGGTCCAAATGATCGATGTAATCCGACAAGTGATCAGCGCCGCCAATAGCCGATTACAGTTTGGGGGAATCCTGCTGACGATGTATGACCCGGGCCTCGAGCTCACCGCCGAGGTCGATCGTCAGGTGCGGGATTTCTTTGGGGGGATCGTCTATCACACCGTGATTCCACGGGACGCCGCCGCGAGCGAGGCGCCGAGCCACGGCCGCTCGGTGATCGACTACGCACCCAGATCGCGCGCGGCCCGGGCCTACGTGGAACTCTGCCAGGAGGTGCTCGAGCGTGTCTAAAGAACGACGATTGGGACGCGGATTGGAAGCCCTGTTGGGACGCAGCTTCAGCTTCGACGAAACGCCGGCGGCGACGCCTGCGCCGGAGCCGATTCCCGCGCCAAGCAAGACCGACTGGACCTACCTGACGCCGGCGCAGCCCATCGCGAATAACGACGTCACGCGCTCCGACGACGGCCAGCAGTGGCTGCCGCATTCGTCGATCGACAAGAATCCGTTCCAGCCGCGCACTTCGTTCGACGAAGCCGAGCTGGCCGATCTGTGCGACAGCATCCGCACGCACGGCTTCCTCCAGCCGGTCGTGGTGCGACCGATCGAAGGCCGCTACCAGCTCATCGCCGGCGAGCGCCGCCTGCGCCGCCCAGATGGCTGGCTGGGAGCGCGTGCCGGTGCAGATCCGCGACGTGACCGACCGCCAGATGGCGGAGTTGGCCATCGTCGAAAACGTCCAGCGCAAAGACCTCAACGCGATCGAGAAGGCGACTTCGTTTCAGCGCTACATGGACGAGTATGCCTGCACTCAGGAGGAGCTCGCCTCGCGGGTCAACATCGATCGCTCGACCGTCGCCAACCTCGTGCGGCTACTTGAGCTGCCCGAGGAAGTCAAGCAGATGGTGGTGAACGGCGACTTGACTGCCGGGCACGCCCGCGCACTCTTGCCCTTGGGCGACGCGGAGGAGCAAACGCAGTTCGCCAAACGGATTCACCGCGACTCGCTGTCGGTGCGCGCCACCGAACAGGCCGTGTCGGATCACATCACTCGCGTTGACGGCGACCCGCTGTCGATCGTCGACGCCGAAGGCAACTCCCGCCCGTCGCCGCTCCAGCCCGGCCAGCACATTCGCGACATGGAAGAGCAGCTTCGCCACGCTCTCGGAACGAAAGTTGAGATCAAACAGTCCGCCAAAGGTCGCGGCCGAATCACCATTCATTTCGCCAGCCACGAGGAGTTTGAACGGATTCGCACGCTGCTGGCTCAACCAGGAACAATGCATAACGAGGCGATGTGAGTCGCCAAGGCCGTCCGCGTTTGGTAAACTAGCGATTGCAGGCGGCCAATTAACCTCCTTCGAAACCGAGCGTACGGTCGCATGTATGGCACAACGTCAACGCGCCTGATTCCCAAACTGTGGGAGTCCCTTCCCGGCTACACGCGACAACGGTTCCTCGCTGACCTGCTGGCTGGCCTGACAGTGGGCCTGGTCGCGCTGCCGCTGGCCATGGCGTTTGCCATCTCTTCGGGCGTCAAGCCCGAGGCCGGGATTTACACCGCGATCGTCGCGGGCTTCATCGTGTCGGCCTTGGGCGGCTCGCGCTGCCAGGTCGCGGGCCCCACCGGCGCCTTTGTGGTCATCGTCGCTGGCATTGTCGCCAAGTTCGGCCTGCCCGGCTTGTTGATGTGCACGATGATGGCCGGCGTGATGCTGGTTCTCATGGGCGTCACCGGTCTGGGGTCGGCGGTGCGCTACATTCCGCGCTCCGTCACCATCGGCTTCACCAACGGCATCGCCGTGCTGATTGCCTCGACGCAGATCAAGGACTTCTTCGGCTTGGCCGTCGACCCCGTGCCGAGCGAGTTCCTGCCGCGGATGGCCGCCCTGGTCCGCAGCGCCGCCTCGATCAGCGCACCGGCGACCGTAGTCGCCGCCGCCACGATCGCCATCGTGCTGTTATGGCCGCGCATCTCGAAAAAGATCCCCGGCACGATCGTCGCCCTTTTGGCGACGACCGCCGCTTGTGCCTTGTTGGGCATTTCGGTGGGAACCATCGGCAGCAAATTTGGCGGCATCGCGGCCGGCTTGCCGGCGATCTCGCTCCCCGAGTTTCGCGCCGACCTCATTGTGCCGCTGCTTCCCTCGGCGCTGACCGTCGCCATGCTAGCGGCGATCGAGAGCCTGCTCTCCGCCGTCGTGGCCGACAACATGAGCGGCGATCGGCACAAGCCCGACGTCGAACTGGTCGCTCAGGGCATGGCCAACCTCGTCGTCCCATTGTTCGGCGGCATTCCCGCCACCGGCGCCATTGCCCGCACAGCCACCAACATTCGCGCCGGCGCCACGTCGCCCGTCGCGGGCATGGTGCATGCCGTCACGCTGCTGGCGATTGTGCTCGCCGCCGCCCCGCTCGCAAGGTTTATTCCCCTGCCGACCTTGGCCGCCATCCTGATGGTCGTCGCCTATCGCATGGGCGAGTGGCACGCGATTCCGTCTATCCTCCGATTAAGCGGCGCCGAGCGGCTTGTGTGGGCCGCCACCTTCGCCCTCACGGTGTTTGCCGATCTCACCGTGGCCGTCGAGGCCGGCATGCTGCTGGCGGCGCTGTTGTATATCCATCGCGTGACGGCCACGACCACCGTAGCGTCGGTCACCGACGACGACCTCCAGGACGCCTCGCCGCTGGTGTTCGCCGACCGGTACATTCCGACGTACGTGTCGGTCGTGCGGGTGCGCGGGCCATTCCTCTTCGGCGCCACAGAAAAATTGGACCACGCCACGGCCGACCTGGCCAAGTTTGGTCCCATCGTCGTGCTGAAACTCACCCACATGACGGCCATCGACGGTACCGGCGTCCACGCGCTCGAGTCGTTGGCGAAGCGCATTACGGAGTCGGGCCGACGACTGATCGTGTGCGGGCTGCAGCCCCAACCGGCGGAACTCGTCGGCCGCAGCAAACTCGTCAAGGCACTGGGCCGCCCCAACGTGCAGCCGCACTTGGACGCGGCCCTGGAGCGCGCCGCGATCGTCCACGGCGGTTTCGAACAGCCGGTGCTGCGGGTCCTGGCATAACGCGCCTCGCGCGCCCGTCCACGCCGGATTGCCGCACCACCGCCGTTCATCTACCATGAGTCTCTGGCCGACTCTCCGCGGGGCGTAGCTCAGTCTGGTAGAGCGCCTGGTTTGGGACCAGGAGGCCGCAGGTTCGAATCCTGTCGCCCCGATTTCGCTTATCATTGTCGGCAGACGACGCTTCGTGGCGCCGGCTATCCGCCCGCAATCGCCCCGACGACCATGAATGGCTCCTCGCCGGTCGCCACCGGCTCGGGCACAGCCACGTCCGGCGAATCGAGGGAATGGTCCTCGTCGCAAGCATAGAACCGCAGGAAGTCCCGCCGCATTTTGGTCGTGTGATCGCGAATTGTCCCGCGCAGCATCGGGTACTCGCGTTCCAGCGCATCGAGGATCGACCGCTGCGTCACCGCGCCATCGACCTCGAATCTCACCTCGCCGCTGATGCCCGCCAGCGTTCGCAAATGCAGCGGCAACGTCACCCGCACCATCGCCTTGCCTCCCACGGCCATTCGCTACTCGAGCGTTTGGACTTCGACCGACAGCACTGCTGGCAGGTCGCGCACCGCGGCCGACCAGCTGTCGCCGCCGTCGGGCGAGACGTATACCTGGCCGCCAGTCGTTCCAAAATAGATGCCGCAATCGTCGAGCTGGTCGACGGCCATCGCGTCTCGCAGCACGTTCACATAACAGTCGCTTTGCGGCAGCCCCTTCGTGAGAGGCTCCCACTCGTTGCCGCCCACGCGACTGCGGTACACGCGCAATTTGCCCTCGGGCGGGAAGTGTTCGCCATCGCTCTTGATCGGCACGACGTAGACGGTGTCCGGCTCGTGGGCGTGCACCTCGATGGGAAATCCAAAATCGCTCGGCAAATTCCCGCTGATTTCGTGCCACGAGTCGCCAGCGTCGTCCGTGCGCATCACGTCCCAATGCTTCTGCATAAAGAGCACGTTCGGACGCGAGCGGTGCATGGCTATCCGGTGCACACAGTGGCCCACCTCGGCGTTCGGATCAGGTATGTACTGGGAGTGCAGCCCGCGATTGATCGGTTTCCAGGTCTCGCCGCCGTCATCAGTGCGAAACGCCCCGGCTGCCGAAATGGCAATGTACATGCGATTGGGATTCGTCGGATCGAGCAGAATAGTGTGCAAACCCATCCCGCCGGCGCCCGGCGACCACTGCGGACCCGTGCCATGGCCGCGCAGACCAGCCAACTCGTGCCAGGATTGTCCGCCGTCGGTCGAGCGGAAAAGCGCGGCGTCCTCTACGCCGGCATAGACGGTTTCGGAGTCTGTCAGCGATGGCTCCAGATGCCAGACGCACTTGAACTCCCAAGGATGTTGCGTTCCGTCGTACCATTGATGCGTCGTCAGCGGCTTGCCGGTTGTGGGCAAGGCGTCGTAGGCAAAGTTGTTGCTCTCGCCTTTCGGCGTCCCGTCCGGAGCCGTCGTCGGCTCGCCGGCCGGCGTGCCCGGCTGATGCCAGGTTTTACCGCCGTCGTCGGAGGCGCTGAATGATCTGCCCGAACCAGCCGCTTGTTTGCGATGCGTAAATGCGGTCCGGATAAATCGGCGAACCTTTCAAGTGGTAAATCTCCCAGCCGGAAAAGTGCGGCCCGCTGACCTCCCACCGCTGGCGCTTACCGTTCGACGCGAGGATGAAGGCGCCCTTCTTGGTCCCGACTAAAACTCTCACAGTGCTCATCGTTCGTTCCTTCGCAGGTGGAATTGTTAGAGTCGGCCGCTGCTTCGGCCGCCCACGAATCGCGCGTTACTTCGCCACGAGCACCATCCACGACACGCCGAACTTGTCCGCTACCATGCCGAATCTCGGCGAAAAGAACGTCGTTTCCATCGGCATCTGGACTTGGCCGTCCTCGCTCAGCGCGGCGAACAGGCGCTCGGCTTCATCGGGAGTGCTCGTTGAGATCGACAGCGACACGCCTTCAAACTTCGGCTTTCCCTGGCATCTGCCGTCGGAGGCCATGATAGCGGAATCGCCGACGTGAAAGCAGGCGTGCATGATTTTGTCTTCGGATCCCGGTGCGCACATTCCCCTATCCGGAGGTGAGGGGCTGTCTTTGAAGCGCATCATCATTTCCACTGTCGCGCCGAGCGCTTGGCGATAAAATTCGACGGCCTCCTCGCAGCGGCCGTCAAAAAACAGATAGGGTTGGATAAACATGGCGTTGTCCTTTCATGCTTGCATTCATCGGTCAGAAATATGAGGTTTGGCCTTGAATCGCCGGCGCACCGGAGTCACCGCGCGGGCGGCAAGCCGGGGATCTCCATGACCGGTCGGACCTCGACGGCGCCCCAGCGGGCGCCGGGGATGCGGGCGGCAATGGAAATCGCTTCGTTGAGGTCCTTGGCCTCGACGAGGAAATAGCCCCCCAGGTGCTCCCGCGTCTCGGCGAACGGGCCATCGGTCACCAGCCGCTTCCCATCGCGCACGCGCACGCTGGTGGCGGTCGACGTAGGTTGCAGCGGGTTGGCGGCCAGGAATTGGCCGCGCGAATTGAGCTCATGCGTGAGCTCCGTCGATTCCACATAGCAGTGCTGCCGCTCTTCGTCCGACAACGCGGTTTCGGCGGCGTAAATCAGCAACATGTATTTCATGGTTGTCCTCCGTCGACTGAATCCAAATCGAGCAATCGCTATTCCAAGCGCCACGGGCAGTCGGGTTATGTCTCGCCCGACTGCCGCGACGGCTTCGAGGGGTTTACTTTTTGGCCCTGCCTTGAATCTCCATTTCCGCACGGATGCGGTCCTGCTGCTCGCGAACTTGCGGCATCATCGCAGCGCCGAAATCCTCGGGCGAGAAGATCTGACGTATCTCGACGTCGGCGTCGTCGAAGGGCGCCCGCTTGAGCCAGTCCTTCGCCTCGGCCAGCGACTTGCAGCTCCAAACCCAATATCCGGCGACCAACTCCTTGGTTTCGGCGAACGGCCCGTCGGTCACTGTCGGCTTGCCGGCGCGGAAGCTAATTCGGGCGCCCTTGGAGCTTGGATGGAGCCCGTCGCCCGCTTGCATGACGCCGGCTTTCACCAGCTCTTCATTGAACTTCCCCATTTCCCGCAGCAGTGTCTCGGTGGGCATCACGCCCGCTTCGCTGTCCTTAGTGGCTTTGACCAGCGCCATGAATCGCATCGTTATATCTCCGTTAGACTTAGGTTTGATGTTGTTTCCAGGATTGACCGCGTGAATTGCCCGGGCTCAAGGGTGTTAACGCCTAGTAGTCGCACGGCGGGCGACGATTTCGACAACCGATTTACTTTTTTTCCAGTTCCTCGAGCCGGCCGGCGAGAAACCGCCGCTCCGGTTCCTGGTGGGCGAGGTTGAGGGCCTGTTCGTAGGCTGCGCGAGCTTCGGACCTACGGCTCAGCCGGCGAAGCATGTCGGCCCGCGCCGCGTGAGCCAGGTGATAATCCGCCAAGTCCCCGCGCTGCAGGATGGCGTCGATAAGGGCGAGCCCTGCAGCGGGTCCGTTGCGCATGGCTATTGCGACGGCTCGATTGAGCTCAACAATCGGCGTAGGCGAAATCTGCATCAGCGCGTCGTAGAAACCGACTATTCGACTCCAATCCGTCTTGGCAGGCGTCGCCGCCGCGGCGTGCACGCTGGCGATTGCCGCCTGCAACGCGTAGGCGCCGAACTGAGGAGTGGAGAGCGCTTGCGCCGCGAGCGCCGTTCCTTCGTCGATCATCGGCCGGTTCCATAGGGAGCGGTCCTGACGCTCCAGCAGCACCAATTCGCCGGCCGGCGACGTGCGCACCTCCCGTCGCGACTCCTGCAGGAGCATAAGCGCCAGCAACCCGATAACTTCCGGTTCCGGCAGCAACTCCAGCAGCAATCGGCCTAAGCGGATGGCCTCGCTGGACAGGTCAGGTCGCGTCACCGACTCGCCGCTCGACGCGGCGTAGCCTTCGTTGAAAACGAGATAGATCACGCGGAGCACGGCGTCCAATCGCTCCGGCAAATCTTCCTGCGACGGTGACTGATACGGTATGCGCACGTCGCGAATCTTGGCCTTGGCGCGCACGATGCGCTGAGCGACGGTCGAGGGCGTCGTTAGAAAAGCGCTGGCGATGGCCTCGGTGGTCAGCCCGCAGACTTCGCGCAGCGTGAGCGCTGCCTGGGCTTCGGGCGACATGGCAGGATGGCAGCATGTAAAAATCAGCCGCAGGCGATCATCCTCGACATCGTCGAGCTCTTGCGGCGACCCATACGCCGATTCGGCGTCGAGCCGGCCCGCCAACTCGCCCATCGACTCGTCAAACCGCGCCCGCCGGCGCATCGCATCGATGGCTTTGAACCGCCCCGCCGACACAAGCCAAGCCCGCGGGTTGTCGGGCACGCCGTCGCTCGGCCACTGCGCCATGGCCGACGCAAAAGCGTCGTGCAAGGCTTCCTCAGCCAGGTCGAAGTCGCCTAGAAGCCGCACGAGCGTAGCGAACACCCGCCGCGACTCCGTGCGATAGACGGCGTCCACTAGTTCTCGCACCGTGTCCGCCGCATCGGTACTCATCGGTTAGATTCCCGCGGGCGCGCTCTACGCCTTCCAGGGCTCGCCGTAGCGCTCTTTGAACACAATGCGATCGAGCGCGAACCGCCCCGTATACGGCTTGTCGGGCGTCTTGGCGCGGCCGATCGCCAGCAAGGCGCATACTTCCGCCTCGTCGGGCAATCCAAACTCACGCTTCACCGCCGCGCCGTCGAATCCTTCCATCGGCGCCGTATCAAACCCGTAGGCCTCGGCCGCGAGCATCATCGCCGTGAAGGCGATCATTGTGTGACGATTCACCCACACCTCCATAGGCAGGGTATTCAGAAAGCTAAGAGCGCCTTGCTTGTACTTCTCCACATTCTCGGCCTTGCCCGCGCCGCGCTCGGCGCCCTCGGCGAACACTTCGTCGGCCCGCCGCTTCCACTGGTCCTTCATGCCGAAGGCGATCACCATGACTGGCGCCTCGGCGATTTTGGGTTGGCCATACGCTGCTTGTTGCAGTCGTTTGCGATTCTCCGGTTCGCGGACCACGATAAATCGCCACGGCTGCAGGTTGTACCCCGACGGCGCCTGGACGGCGAGCCTCAGGATGGCGTCGAGGTAGTCCTCAGGTACGCCGCCGGGTTCGAAGTGGTTGGTCGCCCGACGTTCCAGCATTAGCTTTACGAACGGCTTGAGCGGCGACCCGTCGGGTTGCGTGGCGGGCAGCCCCTTCGGTTGGTCTTCCATGGTTTTCTCCTGAGTAACTCGGCACGCGCGGACTCAAGAAGGTCCGCCGCAAGCCGCGTGCCGATTATAACGCGACGCAGCGCCTCCGTGGGAAAATCCCGAGATTAAGCCGCGACCGGCGGTCGCGGTCCCCTCCGCTTCCGAGCATTGGAAGCGACGCGCTGGTCACACGGCGTCAAGACGCGCCAACCGATCGACGATAAGCTGGCCGATGTTAAGCGCCGACGTGGCGGCAGGCGACGGGGCGTTCAGCACGTTGACGACGCGATCGGACTCGTCGATGAGGAAGTCGTCGATCATCGACCCATCGCGCGCAACTGCCTGCGCCCTCACGCCCGCCGGCGCAGGCTCAAGGTCCACGGCGCGAATCTCCGGGACGAGCCGCGACAGCGCCCTGACGAAGGCCCGCTTGCTCACGCTCCGCCACATTTCGCCGGCGCCCATCCGCCAGTACTTCGCCGCCAATCGCAGGAAGCCCGGGTAGGTGAGCGACTCGGCCAATTCGCCCAGGTTGATCTTCAGCTTCGTGTATCCCTCGCGGGCGAAGGCGAGCACCGCGTTCGGCCCGCACTCCACGCCGCCGCCAATCATCCGCGTGAAATGCACCCCGAGAAATGGAAACGCGGGATCAGGCACGGGATAGATGAGGTTCCGCACCAGCGAGCGCGCTTCGGGTCGCAGCTCGAAATACTCCCCTCGAAACGGAATGATCTTCGCGTCGGGCGACAGGCCGCTCATCTTCGCCACGCGGTCACAGTATAAGCCCGCACAATTGACCACGCGCCGCGCGGGGAAGTCGCCGGCGGTCGTGCGGACCACCGTCTCGGCGCCCGCTGCCTTAATCGCGGTCACCCGCGCCCCGAGCATGATCTCCCCGCCCGCGCCGCGAATGCGGTCGACCAGGCGCCCGCAAACCTGGACAAAATCGATAATGCCCGTCTCGGGCACATGAATCGCCTTGATCCCCGCAGCGTGCGGCTCCAGTTCGCCAGCCGCGCCGCTTCGATCATCTCGCACCGTACGCCGTTGGCCTGACCGCGCTGGAGAATGTCCGCCAGTCGCGGCAGCTCCTCTTCGCTGGTGGCTACGATCACCTTGCCGCAGATCTCAAAGGGCACGCCCTCGGCGAGACAAAAGTCTTCCATCGCCCGCTTGCCCTCGCGGCAATTGTGGGCCTTGAGCGAGCCTGGCTTGTAGTAGATGCCGGAGTGCAGGACGCCGGAGTTGCGGCCCGTCTGGTGCTCGGCGAGATCCTGTTCCTTCTCCAGGACCAGGCACGACCGATCGGGGAACCGCTCTCCAAATCGGTACGCCGCCGACAACCCCACGATGCCGCCGCCGATGACGATCAAGTCGTGGGTGGGCATGGGAAGTGGGCAGCGGGCAGCGGGCGGTGGGCAGTAAGACTCATGATTACATCGGACCTTAATTGTACCTCACTGCCTACTGCCTACTGCCTACTGCCCACTCTCCTTCAGTAATTCGCTCCGCTCTTGCGCACGTGGACCATCGGCGGCAAGTCGTGCTCCATCCCGCCGCGCACGACGCGGGCCAGGAAGATGCGGTGATCGACCGAGTCGACGTGCGACACCGGTTCGCACTCAAGGTGACCTACGGCTTCGGCCAGCACTGGTACGCCGCGGGCGCAAGGGCGAATCTCCAGTCCTTCGAACGCCGGCGCCCCGGGCTCGAAGCCGTGGCTGAAATGCTTCAGCAGGTTTTTCTGTCCTTCGCCCACCACGTTGAGCACGAACGGCTCGCCGCGCTCGATCCACTCGCCCACGTAGCGACCCTGCTTGACGGCCACGGTCACCATCGGCGGCTCGAACCCGGCCTGCATCACCCAACTGGCGAGCATGCCCGTGGCGCGCTCGCCCGTCCCCGCGGTGAGAATGAAGATGCCGCTAGGCACGCGGCCCAGGATGGAAAGCAGGTCTTTGCTCATGGCAGTTGCTTGTGGCTGAGCTTCACTTCCGGGCTGGCCGCCCCAACTTTTGCTCCACGCTCGTCACCTTCGACCGGATGCTACCCCGCACTCCCTGGCGGTAGTCGAGCTTCGCCGTGCACGTCACGCGGTTCGACGACTTCGCGACGTGCTCGATGCACCGCTGCATGAGCGCCAGCACGTCGGCCAGCTCGCCTTCGACGATCGTGCCCATGGCGTGCAGTTCGTAATCGAGCCCCGACTTGTCGACCAGGTCGACGCACTCGGCCACGTCCTGGCTCACGCTCTCGCCCTTGCCGAGCGGGACGATGCTCATCTCCAGCAGCACCACGGCGCACCCCTCCTCGCTAGCAAGTGGCTCCGAACGCCCACCCCGCGAGATCGCCACGCTGGCGCCCGCGGGTCCCTGGTATTGTAGGTCCGCCGCGGAGGGCGTCGAGACGAATGCTAGCGAGCCAACGATGGCGCACCCGGGGAGTGAATCGCTCGCGGCAAGTCGCCCTTCGCAGCGGCGGCGAGTTTCCATACTCTTTGCCGCTTATTGCGCCACGCTGGCACGCCTTCCCCACTGATTGATGCCCCCGATGAACACGCCGACTTGCCGAACCTGGCTCGTACTGGCGGTTGCCTGGCTGGCCATGGCCGAGCTCGGCGCGGGGTCGACGCAGCTCGCCGTCGAGCCCCCGGAGTGGCAGCCGTATCGTGACGCGCCGGTCGAGTTGTCGCTGCCGGAGTCGGTGGGCCTCAAGCCGTCCGAAGTCGACCGGCCGGACGCCGCGCCGCAGGACACAACTTCGCCTGTGGAACAGGCGCAGTGGATGGACGGCCAGAGCGTCGTCTGCCCTCAGCCCGTGTGCGTAGCGCCGGCGTGCCCCGCGCCGGGGTACATGACTCCGGCGTGGGACGGCGCCTGTTACCTCGATCCGTCTGGCGGGCCGCCGACCGATCCCGCTTTTTGGCAGTGGCGCCTGCTGCCCGAGGGCGTCATCTGGCAATCGTATATGGCCGGCGTCCATGAGCCGCGCATCTCCGGCGTGCCGTTCGCCGATCAGAACGGCACGGCGACTCTTGGACGTCACGCTCGGCGGCCGCGCCTCGCTGTTGCGCTACGGCACCGACGGTCCCGGTCGGCCGCAGGGTCTCGAGCTGCAGATGGAGGGCGCGGGCTTGCCGCGACTGAACTTCGACGAAAACTGGGACCTCGACGCGACTGACTTCCGCTTCGGTCTGCCGCTGGCGTACGGCCGCGATCTGTGGCAGGCCAAGTTTGGGTACTATCACCTCAGCTCGCACATGGGCGACGAGTTCGCCATCCGCAACGGCGGCCAGGCGGCGCTCGACGACCGGATCAACTTCAGCCGCGACTGCCTGGTGCTGGGCCTGTCGTACTATCCGTGGCCGGTGTGCCGGCTGTACTCCGAGATGGGTTGGGCCTTCCACTACGACGTCACGCAGCCGTGGGAGTTTCAGTTCGGCGTCGACCTGGCCCAACCGGGCCCGACGGGCGCCTTCGGCACGCCGTTTGTCGCCGTCAACGGGCACATTCGCGAGGAGCTCGACTACGGCGGCAACGTGGTGTTCCAAGCCGGCTGGCTGTGGCGGGGCGCCAGCACGCGGACCGTCCGGTTGGGATTCCATTATTTCAACGGCAAGAGCAACCAGTTCGAGTTCTTCGACCGGTTCGAGCAGCAGATCGGCGGCGGGGTGTGGTATGACTTTTGAGTGGGCGGTGGGCAGTAGGCAGTAGGCAGTTGGAAGCGGGGAAGGGGCGAGGGATGAGAGACGAGGGGTGACTGATGAGACACTTACGGACGGCTGGGGCGCCAACTCCGCGTTCTGTCCGGCGCACTGCCCACCGCCTACTGCCCACTGCCCACTTCCTTCTGCGGTATTGCGGGCTTCGTAGGGGTCCCATCTTTTTAGTCGCATTAGTCCCTGATTTTGCCCTGCCGGGCTGCGGTCGGAGCAGGGAAATACAGAGGCTGCCGCAAGTCGAGGCCGCGCTAAAGTCGGCGACTTGTGCGTTTGTTGGACGCGCGTCGGAGGGGCTCAAAACTTGCCGGGAGGGCGAGGCTCCTGCAGAGCCGGCGTGAAGGTCGGCGTCGATCATTCGAAATCGGCTCCGCGGGAGCGTCGCCCTCCCGGGGCGCAGCGTGTTCGTGCGTTTTCCCTCTGCCTCAAGGCTGATTGCTGACCGCTGAGAGCTTTTCCCCATGAGGTGAACGTTAGCACAGGTCGTGGCCCATTTTCAACACAAAAGTTTGGGGATTTTTTCGCGCAGAGACGCAGAGAAAACGCGGAGCGGGGAAGCATTGGCCGCGATGGCGTCGAGAACGAGTAAGCTTCAATGATCAGGAATTGAGATCCGCTTCGAGATTTGGTTCCTGACGCCGTTTCCGCGGCGACCGTCCGCTGGCAGGGCGCTGTTACCAGTCGCTGAGGAATTCCAGCCGGTCGCGCATCGCGTCGGCGTCTAGCGTGTTGGCCAGGTGCAGCAAGCGGCGCAGCATGTCGCCGATAGGTCGTTGGGCGCTGACCGCGATACCGGCATGATGGCGGCTGCCCCGCAACCACGCCGCGTGCATGCCGGCGAAGTGGGCGACGTTAAACGTCACGAGCACGCGGCGTTCATTGGCCGCCCAGACTAGCTGCGACTCGTCCGATTCGCGCAGGCGACCGGTTTCCGGCGTCGATACGGCATCGAAGCCCGCGCGTCGGAGGGCCACGGCCACGGCTTCGTATAGATCTTCGTCCGTGAGGAGCCGCTGTCGCGGTCATGGAGACGAAGACAACCGGTGGCGGGCCTTCACCGCAGCTTCCTCGTCGGTCGCCAAATCGGCCTCGATTTCGTCGACGTGTTCATAGGCGTAGGCCAGTGCATCGTGCACGTCCGCCGGCCTTAAGTTGGCGTACTGCTGGACGATTTCCTCGACGCTCATCCCCTGCCGGTAGCAGCCTAAGACCGTGGCGACGCGAATCCGCGTGCCCGCCACCACCGGCTGCCCGCCGCAACGCGCGGGATCCTTTTCAATGTTGCGGTAGTCGACTTTGGGCATGGTGGAGATCCTGTTCGGGCGTCATCGAGTCTCTGTCGGCCTGCGCCCAATTGTACCACGTGCAGCCCATTGCTCCAACTTCAAGCCGTCGCGGCGCTGCATTCCCGCTCGTCGTGGGACGATTGGTTCGACGTTGTGGAACGCCCCTCCACGGTCGCGGCCTGAGGGATCAGGCGGGCGAGGTCCGACTCGGAGACGTACAGACGACGGATCGCCGTCGCCCAACCGGCGGCGCAGCGTGAGCGTGCGGCTCCCTCTGGCTGACGGCTGAAAGCTGAAGGCTGAGAGCTTCGGCCCATGAGGTGAACGTTAGCACAGGTCGTGGCCCATTTTCAACAAAAACTTTTGGCGAATTTTTTCTCGCCAGAGGGGAGCGCAGAGACGGCAGAGAAAACGCGGAGCCGCGTAGGGGTGGGCGGTCGGTCTTCCGATCACCCATCGTCCGGAGAGATGGGCCGCTCGTCGATGGTTTGATGGGCTCCTGGCGGACCGGGGATCCATCTTACTTATCGCTGACCGGTCGGCACTTGTTCATAAGAAACTGACTCTCGACACCACCCTGTCGCGAATTCTCTTTGCGTAGTCGAACAGGCTGGGTGTAGTCTATACCGGTGTGCCCAAATTTCACCTCGGCAGACGATCTGGGGGACGACGGCATGAGGTCAACATACTCTCGCATATGCTCCATCGTGATTACGGTTCTGCCAGAGTTGTTCGGTGTTGTACAGTGGCAGCAACCCGCCCGTGCGGCAAACGTGGTTGCAGTAGGCTATGGAGGTACCATTATTCGCCAGTCACCCGATTCAGGCGGCAATTGGTACCCAAGGTCAAGCGGAACGCCGAACAGTCTTTATGCCGTGGATTGTGTGGGGCTTGATTGTTGGGCCGTCGGTTTGGCCGGAACGATAATACATAGCAATGACGGCGGGGTAATTTGGTCGCCGCAGTCGAGCGGCACAACCAACGAGCTTTACGGGGTCGACTTTGTTGACAACGAGTATGGATGGGCGGCGGGAGGAGTCCGGGACCATCCTCGCGACACGCAATGGTGGCATGACGTAAAATGCTCCGAGGAATCAAACTCAGTTAGTACGTTCTCGTCAGTAAGTGCCGTCGACAGGAACGCCGTCTGGCTCTCCGCGTCTGCGGGGATAATTCGGCACACCGTCGACGGAGGGGCAAATTGGAGTTTCCAGTCATCTGATACGAATAACAGAATCAATGCCATTGACGTAGCACGCGAGGGCCTTGGGGGATACGCCGCCGAAGGTAGGACTGGTGGGTCGACAACCGACACGCGCTAGGCCAATGGTCTCATCACGATTTTCCTTTCGAGGAATTTAACTACTCCATGAACGCGGTTCAAATGATGTCTCCAAATCTTGGATGGATGGCGGGCGACGTCGCATCTAATTTGCCGGGGCGAATTTACGTAACGACAAATAGCGGTGAGTCGTGGCAGAAAGCGACATTAGTGCCAGGTCTTGGAGAAAGTTTATGGGTTGTCCATGTTGAATAGCCAAACGGGTTGGGTCGTTGGTGCGAGTGGACGCATTGCGAAAACTGTTGACGGTGGCCAAACCTGGCAAGCTCAAACAAGTGGCGCAACAGGTCCGCTTTGAGGCGTAGCCGCGTTTAATCCTTGGCTGATTTTGACGCTGACGGCCAAATTGGCGGCGGCGATTTTCTGATATGGCAACGCGGAACCATAACGACCGACGGAGCATCGTTCGCAAGCGGCGATATTACGGGCGACGGTGCGATTGATGGTCTTGATCTGGCCGTATGGTCGCATCAATTCGGCCGTGGGCAGATTTCCTCAATCGCGATACCGGAGCCAAGCGGCTCTCTCCAATTTGTTTGCCGGACTTGTGGGAATTCTCTGCCGCCGAAGACCAGTCGCGTAAGTTGGGTGGTCGGCCTTCCGATCGCCCATCGTCCGAAGGGTATAAAAGGCCCGTTAATGGATTGAAGGGTTCCCCGCGGAATCGGGACCCATCCTACGTTACTTGCTCGTCGTGCTCACGCACCGTACTACGGATCAACATCCAGCTAGTGTGCCGAGGAATCTTGGGTTTTTCTACGGAGCATTCCTGACACCTTTTCCTACCTTGTCAAGTTCTGGGCCTGGCAACATGGTCGGCTGGACAAATGATGCCCAGCTTTGGCCTCGTTTGAACCGCGAACTACCAAAGCTGGATTTTGCCTACAGCAATTAGCGGCAACGACTGAGGCAGCGACTGTCGCCAGAATGAATAGTCCAGTAAGAACGTAGTTTGATTTGTGCCGGCGCTCGGCGTCCGATTCGACTGTCTGAAGACGTTGATCCGTTTTGTTTTCCTGCTCTCCCATTCGGCGGTCAAGGTTTTCTTCGACTTTCTGTCGCCACTGTAAGTCTTCCGCGCCAGGCCTGGCGCGAGCCAACTCATCCTGCTTGGCCTGTGCTGTCCGTCGCTCAACCTCGTTGAGCAACTTCATTTCATGATGGTCCTTGGCGACAGGCCGGGGTGAAATCGCGTGAATGCATCGCAGTCGATGGTCTCGTTCAGGGCCGCAAGGAATCGCTCGGGCCAAGTGGCTCCAGTGGCAGTGGCGATGTCGTTGGGTACATTTCGTTTGTTGGCCAAACACTCTAGCCGCTGCTCGTAGATTTGTTGGCAGCCGTGACCTACAATCATTATATCCGGGATTTGTCCGCTTCCTCGGAGGTTGGGTTCGACGGCGACGAACTCGCGAGTATCGTATTTCTGAATTTCGAACAGCCCGGCAATCGATACACCTCGCCATAGCTCATCAAACTCGGGTAACTTAGATTTCGTTGGAGCGAGCGAATCCGCCCGCGGTCACCATTCTAGCCAATTCTACGAATCTAATTGTACGGAGGCTCGGCCGGTCAACGCAAAGTCGCGTAGGATAGGTGGTCGGTCTTCCAAACACCCATCGAGCGGAGGGATGGGAGAGTGCGTCGATGGTTTGATGGGTCGCGCGGCGGACCGGGGAGCCGTCCTACGCTGCACTGAGCATGCCCACGCAGACGAGGGCATGGCACGCGTCGGGCTTAAGACCCAAGGGTCGGCAGCGGGTAGCCCAGGTTCTCTGAACCTGGGCGGCGCAGCCGTGGGAGGTCAAACGTGCGAGGATAGGGGTAGGGACGCCCCATTGTGTTGGGGCGCCCCTCCCTCCGAACCGGACGGGCGGGTTTCCCGCATCCGGCTCTCCGGTTGATGGTGTTACCTGCGTGAGGATTGACAGACCTGAGCATGGGCGGTGGCCAGACTGAACAGCCCCTGCTCGGCGAAGAAGCCGTTGGGCCAGGTGAAGCTGGCCGAGGCGCTGCGAGCCACGCCGCGACCGCCTTGTCGGCGACGCAGCAGGCTGCGCAGACGCATTCTCAACCAGCCGTCCAGGTCTTTGTAGAGCGCACGACGACTGCTGTGCTGGAAGTACGCGAACCATCCGCGCAGCGTGCGATTTACGCTGGCGACGATGGTCGACAACGACTGGCCCGACGTGCGGCGGGTCTTGCTCCGCAAGGCCTCTTTGAGCTTCGTCACGCTCTTGGTCCGCGGCCAGTGTTTCCGGCCCTCGAACCGATAGCCCAAGAAGTCAAAGCCGTCTGTGCGAGCGTCGACCAGACGGGTCTTCGCGGGATGCAGCGTGAGGCCGTTGTCAGCGACCCAGCGCCTGACCGCGTCGAGAGCCCGCTCGGCCTCGTCGGACGAGCGACACAGAACCACGAAGTCGTCGGCGTACCGCACCATCTCGAAGCCCGCTTGGGTCAGGAGATGATCCAGCGGGTCGAGATAGACGTTCGACAGGAGCGGACTGAGCACCGCGCCTTGCGGCGCGCCGCTCTCAGGCGTCCACTGGTCGACGCCGTCCATCACGTTCGCCTCCAGAAACGCCTCGATCAGCGACAGCACGCGGCCGTCGGCGATCTTGGTCTTGAGGCGATTCAGCAGCCGATCGTGCGGAATCGAGTCGAAGTAGCCTTTCAGGTCGGCGTCCACCACGTGAACATAGCCGGCCCTGAGGAGCTCGTCGACCCGCCGCAACGCGTCTTTGCAGCCGCGTCCCGGACGGAATCCGTAGCTGTGCTCGGCGAAGTCGCGCTCGAAGATCGGTTCGATCACGTTCACCACCGCCGCCTGCACGATCCGGTCGCGCACCGTGGGAATTCCCAGCGGTCGCGTTTCAGTCGTGCCCGGCTTGGGGATATGGACGCGACGAATGGCCTGGGGGCGGTACGCGTCGGTTCGCAGCCGATCCGACAGTTCCCACAACGAATCGGGAAGCTGGCGACCGAACTGCTGCACGGTGACGTGATCGACCCCGGCGGCTCCTTTCTTCGCAGCGACCTGCTGATAGGCAGCCAGCAGATTCCGCTCCGCAAACACCTTGTCATACAGCCGAAACCATTTGTCTCCTTCCGCTCCCGTAATGAGAGCCGTCAACATCCGCGCCGTCCACACGCACGGTTCGGCGCATCGCCAGAGGGGATGCGCCGCTTCGGCTTGCTGAGCCAGCGGCACTGTCGCCGAGGGGTCTTCCGTGCGTCGTGGCATGGCGGCTTCCATCTTCCTGGGTTCCTTCGCTCCACCGGCGTTGCCCGGCTTCACGCGCTGACTATGAACCCTCTGACTCCTGCCCAGCGCTGTCTGGCGGCTCGGCAGGTCTCTCTGCTTCATGGCCTTGAGCTTCCGACCATTCCGCCTCCAACCACCTGGTTGCTCCGTCGATCGCTTTGACACGTTACCCATCAGCGTCGACGGCTCCCGGATTACTCCGGTCTGGGCTTCGCCCTAAGAGGGCAGGCTCGCCAGACAACCCGGCCGAATCGAGTTCACTTGCGTTGCGGACTGGCCGTTCGCCTTCCGATGCTCTCCACCTCGCCTCGCGGCGACGCAGTTTCGGTCGACTACAGGCCGGAGAACGTCTACCTGAAAAGGACTTCCACCTTTCTGCTCAAGAACACTTGCAGACGCACCCTCCTGCGGCTTCGCCGCTCCGGTTCGAGAACCGGAGCTGCCCTTGTCAGTCAATCCAGGTGATTGGCACGCCGACGGACTGTGCCTCGATGTACCATCGCGCCGAACTCCAGGGCCAGTCGACCGCTCGCGCGACCAAGCCGGCGCGGACGGGATTCTCATGCATGTAGTGAAGCTTCTCTTCCATTTTTGATCGCGAATAGATTTCAAACGGATAATACTTGGGCTGCCAGAAACGATCGCCTTGGCCAAATCCGGCAAAGTAGTTTGGCGCCACGGTGCGCTGCCAGTTGCGAATGTGAAAGCTCGATTTTCGTTTCCAGGCGTGCATGAAGCGGCTCAGTTGGCCAGTGGTCGGCAGCCAAATCACGGCGTAAACGTGATCGGGCATGACGACGTAGCCGACGCATCGGGCGGCGAAGGCTTTCAGTTCGTCGTTGAGAACTCCCAGCAGGATTCGCTTGGGATGGTCGTGATCGAGAAGGCGCCGTCGGCGATCGACGGAGAATGTCACAAAGTGGGCGTACAGCCGATCGTCGAATTGGCGGCGGTTGTCGGACATCGCCGAATCTTGCGCGGTCCAACGGCTGGAAGCAAACCTCTTACGGCTGCGCCGCCCAGGTTCGGAGAACCTAGGCCACCCGCGGCCGTCCGGCTTAAGACCCAAGGGGTCGGCAGTGAATAGCCGGGGCCGTGAGGCCCCGGTCACACCCACCGAGGGGAGGGAGCCGGACTTGAAAGTTGACTCATTACGCGCCGGCTTCGTGGGTTGCCCGCGAGTATCCCATAGGATACACTTGAGCGGTGATCGAGATTCGCCAAACGGACGAGTACGCCCGGTGGTTCGAGAAGTTGCGAGATCACCGGGCGCGAGCGCGGATTCTCGTGCGCAGTTCGGCGCTTGTCGCTCGGCAATCCCGGTGACGTGCAGCCAGTTGGCGAGGGAGTGTCTGAAATGCGAATCGAGTACGGACCCGGCTACTGAGTCTACTTCAAGCGGCGGGACCAAACCGTGATCGTGCTACTTGCGGGCGGCGACAAGCGGACTCAACAGCGAGACATTGAGAAGGCTAAGACGTTGGCGCGGAACTTATAAGGAGCGAGCAATGGCCAAGACCAAGACGCGAACGTGGGACGCTGCGGCTCACCTGAAATCCCACGAGGACATGGTCGCTTATCTCGAAGCGGCGCTGGAGGAAGGGGATGCGGCCTTGTTCGCGGCGGCTTTGGGAGACGTTGCCCGCGCAAGGGGATGAGCGAAATTGCCCGTGCTACTGGGCTGGGGCGCGAGAGCCTGTACAAGGCGCTCTCGGCCGACGGCAATCCGGAGTTCGCGACGGTGCTGAAAGTATTGCAGTCGCTGGGTTTGAAGCTGCACGCCGAGGGAGTCGCGTAGGATTGGCGATCGGGCTTCCGATCTCCCATCGTGCGGAGAGATGGGGAGGCCCGACGACGGTTTGATGGGTTGCGCGGCGGACCGGGGACCCATCAACGCTGCTACTGCAGGGAACATTCCCAGGAAGACGAGCGCATGCCACAGGTCGCGCGCACACTGCTTGGCGCCGCGGGTCGAGCCAGCGGTCGCGAACGTTGTGCGGCGATAGCTCAATTGCCGCCTGCCGGGGGAGCGGGCGCCATAGCCCGCTCACCCACGCCGCGACGACCACCGCCGCGCCCAATGGAATGGACTACCAACGGCGATACCACGCGCCCACCCATATGATCACCTGGCCGCCGAACCGCCACGCTTCGATCGGCCGCGTCATGTACCGCTTGACGTAACGCCCCAACTCGCGAATCCCGCAGCCGCTCCAAGTCGGCCAGCCGAATGACCAGCGCCGAGCCCACAATGGCAGGAATAAATGCCCCCAGCATCGCCGCGACAAATTCGTGCTGCCAGATCAAATACGTCGAAATGACTGAACCGGAGACGTCGGCAGCCAGCTTGGCTGGATGAATCTGGTGATAGAGAACTTTTTCAGCGAGCGTCATGGAACGTATTAATCACGGCGTCAGTTCCCGCTGGTCGTCTCCGCATACGCCAGCCACAACCACTCGAGCGCCGCCGGCAGTCGCGAATGGTCGGTCATCCGATCACCTAACGTTCGGAGTGATGGGAGGGTGCGTCGACGGTTTGATGGGTTCTGGCAGAGCCTGGATTCATCTTACTCGACTACATGAAATAACACCCAAGAGAGCTTACTCATCGCGACCCTCCGCAACGAGGACCGCGCCAGCCGAAAATGGGTCTTTTTTTATGCAGGCCGTGGACTTTGTGTGCTGAACGGCTCTTCTTCGCAAAGCCGGTCGTGGCTCATTTTCAACAAAAAGTTTTGGCGAATTGTTTCTCGCAGAGGCGCACGGACGCGGAGGAAAACGCCGAGCGGGGAGGAGTCACACGAAATGGCGCTCTGCACGAACAGGCGTCGTTAGTCAGGGATCGAGATCCGTTTCTGGATTTGGTTCCTGACACGAATGGCATTAACATTTCCGTAACCCATTAGTTCCTCAATTCTTTCTTGAGTTGCCGGCGGGGCTTGCACATGAGGGGATATGGTTTGGGTCGGCGTTTGCGCACCCGTGGTTCGGTGCGGTTGTACCGCAAGGGATTCACGACCAGCCTTGGCAAAGCGTCGCCGGGCGAAGCGGATTGCAGCCAACGTAGCGCGTCGATGAAACTGATGCGACGCACGTCGACGCCTTGCTGGCGAGCCGCGGCCAGCATGACCTGACGAACCATGTTGTAAATCAAGGCGAACACCTGCAGCTCGCGCAGCACGCCCTCGACCGTTTTGCACTTGAGCACGTCCATCTTCATCGTGGTTTTCAAGTGGGCGAAATTGGTCTCGATTTCCCAGCGCTCGTTGTACAGCTTCGCCAAATCGGCGAGCGTGTAACGCTCGGGGTCGAGAAGCGTCGTCACGAGGGTTATTTCTCTAGATCGAAAGCCCTTCTCGTGAATTGTGTAACGAAGCTCGCGAACCACGAGGAACTCCGGCAGCGCCGCGTATTGCCGCTGGCTCATCCACTCCGGCCGGTCGGGGGACTTGAACCACTCCACGATCTGATCGTTCTTGCCCAGCCGCTCGATCCAACGCGAGCGGGGCTTGCCTCGCTTGAGGTCGGCTTTCCCGCGGCAGGGGTGCACATGCGCCCTGCCCGGCGTGAAATCGACGATCGTGCGCTGATGGATGCGGATGAGCGCCTGCACTCCGCGCTGCCATAACAGGACCAAATGGGCGTAGGAACAGAAGCCGCGATCCGCGACCAGGGCGTCGCCTGCGCGCAACTCCGGGTGCAGCTGGGCGACCCCGGCCATGTCGTGCGTTCGCAACGGCGCGGCCAGCATCTTGGTGATCATGCCCGTACCGGCGTGCAGCAGAACCAGCCAATGCGCGGTGGGAAAGCCGCACCCCGGCTGCTGCTCGCCGTGTTGGCCAAAATGAGCTCGCAACTGCGGCGTATCGGGCATCGAAAAACTGGAACCGTCCACATAAAACACCCGGTGGCCAAGCCAACGCGCCGCGCCAAATGTTTCTTGCTGCAACCCTTCCATGCACCGCTGGAGCAACAGGTGGAGCGCTTCCAGAGGCACGCGCATCCGAGCCTTGCAATACGCGGCCGCCGTGAACGACAAGCCGGTCAGATGCGTCAGATGCTCGCAGGCGGCGTTGCCGTGCAAAATCTGCACAAAAAATATCTGAATGGTCACAACCGGACTGAGCGCCGATTCGTACCAATTCATACCCACGTCGCGGCACGCCCGAGCGATGGCTTGCGGCGAGAGTTCTTCCGTCCAGTTCTGCTTGAAGCGTCGCAGAATATCCGTAATATTCGACACGGGCGGGGCCTCCTAGTGCGCAGGGGAACTGATCAACAATTCCACTACGCACAAGGCCCCGCCTCTCCTCTCGCTGGCATTGCTGCGATGGCGGTGCTTAGCCCTTATTCATCCACACGTTGTGCGAATGTTAATGCCATTCGCTCCTGACGCCTTTTCCTGTCCCCTTTTCCTGTCCTTTTCCTGTCCTCTAATTTACGTGTCGGAAAGTCACAATTTCCGAGGCCTAGGAGGCTGATCCGCTCCCGCATCGCCGCCGGCGCGATACTCGACGACAAATGCCCTGCCCTCCAGCGTCAGCAGATCCTTGTCGGTCGACGAGCAGCGGACTTTCAGCGGCTCGCCCGGCGTGAGGGCGGCGTGGCGAATTTCGCCGGCGGCCCAGGAAAGGCCGCTCCAGATTCGCTTGCCGTAGTTGATCTCCACGGGCAATTCGCGGTCATTCTGCCAGGCCTGGAGCTTCAGCACTTGTTCGAAGGATGGACCATCGGGCGGGGGCGCGACCCACGTTCGCCGGATGGCGCCGTCGGCGTCGCGCTGGCGGAAGATGATGCGCACGGTTCCTCTCGGAGGCGCCGGGAAGGTCGCCTCGACGGCGTTTTGGTCGCGGGAGTCGAAGTTGACTTCCAGGTCTTGAATGCGATCCGGAATCCGCACGTCGGGCTCGATTCCGAGGTCGAACTTTGCGTCGCCGTAGTCGCCGTATCCAATGGCGGCGAGCTGGCCCGGGCCGAGCTGGAGCGAATCGCCGTTGAGCACGGGCTCGAAGCCGGCGTCGCGGAACAGGATTCGACGTGCACGGTTGGACGCCGCATCCGATGGCGTGTGTGGAAGCTTGATCTCTGCTACGCGCTTCGCCGGGTTGACGACGGTGTAGAGGAAGCCGGCGGCGTCGGACGACGCGTAGCCGTATGGTTCGATTTCGCCGGGAACGCCGCCGAAGAGCGTCGTTGTGCCCGCCTCCTGTAGCGGCGTGTAAAGAGACTGCACTTTCGCGAGCCAGCGGGCGTCGTCGTCGGTGAGATATTCGAGGTTGCCGTGGATGGTGTTGATCCAGCCGCCGCGGGCGGCCGTCAACAGGAGCATGCCGCGCCAGGCGGCCGTCTTGCGGTAGTAGTTCGTGCCGCAGCCGCCAATCATGCACGCGGTGGAGTCGATGCGCTTCAGCGGCAGGCCGCTGTCGTGGTAGCGGCGGACCATGTGGTCGCTGTAGATGTCCATCGATCGCCAGAAGCTCATCTCAGGCACGTCCGACGGGCGAGGGTCGCCCGAGTACATGGCGTCGAAGGCTTCCAGCCAGCGAAGGTCGACGGGACTCTTGAAGGGGAACGGGCCGGAGGTGGACTCGACGTCGCCGCCGAAGCCGTTAAAGGCTTCGAGGACGGCGTCGGGGTGCTTGGCACGGAAGGCTTTGAGCGCATCGCGGAAGGCGGCCTGGTTGCGGGCGTCGATTTCGGCGGGCGTATGCGCCTTGGCGCCGGCCGGCGTCGCCACGTCGAAGTAGGCGAAGTCGAACTTGAACATGCGGATGCCGCGGTCGTACCAACCGTCGAGCATGGTCATGAAATCGGGCAGAAAGCCGCCGTCGGAAAACGACATGGCGTCGCCCTTGGCGTTGAGCGAATCTCTCCACGCCGGGGCGGCGTCGATCTTCTCCAGCAAATTGCAGCCGAACCACAGGCCCGGCAACAGGCCCTGGCGGCGACACTCGGCGAGCCAGCGATCAGGGCCGTCGGGCCAGTTGGGTTTTCGCCAGTTGCGGTAGGCGCCGTCGGGGGCGAACCAGAAGGCGTCCATCATGTAGTAGTCGAAATGCACGCCGAGGCGCTGAAGGCGGGCGATTTCCGCCAGCTCGCGCATGGCGAGTTCTTCGGTCAGCGGAATGCGGTCGGACAGTTCGTCGTAGGCGGACCAGTTGTTGTAGACCCAGATGGGGGCCTTGAGCTGGCCGACGGCGGCCCGTGGGAGGCTCAACAGCAACAGGCGGCGCCCGCGATGACGAGGTTTTGAACGAAAAACCGAAAACGCGTCCAAAACTCCAATACTCGGGAATTGGAACTCCGCCGCGCCGTCGGAGCCTGGAAATGTCGGGGCTCCGACGAGGCGACGGGCGCCAAAACTGGCGGGGTTTTGGTCATGAGCGGATCAAGTTCGGAATGTCAAAACGGCGGATGCAATGGCAGTGGCGGATTGAATCTTCTTGTTTTTTCTCTCGCAAAGGCGCCAAGGCGCAAAGGAGATCGCAAAGATGTACGGACGGAGCATTTTGGGAACACTAATCATCGCTAATCCTCGCTGATCCGGACTAGTGCGGAGTAGCGTTCCTTTCCATGGCTCTTCTTTGCGTTTTCTTTGCGCCTTGGCGGCTTTGCGAGAGATCTTCTGGGACTTTGACTGCGGGCCACTGGCGAACCTAACAGAACGCGCGGCCATTTTCAGCAAGAATCTTCGCAAGGCGACTCCTGGGCCCAGGACCGGCCTAACTCCGTCACGCGCCAATCAGCGTGGCGGGTTGCAGCGCCTGTGGGGCTGGGCCGCTTTTGATTACGATTTTGGCCTCCAACGCCAGCCGCCTGCGTTAAGTGTCCAACGACATCCCGCCGCCGCTATGGACAAAGGCCACCCGCGGTAGCTGACCGGCCCACTGGTTCATTTGGTCGACGAAAGATTGCTCATCGCCTTCTTCCGGCGTTTCGAAGCCCATAAAGACCATGGCCGCTGACGCCGACGCCTCGTGAATCGCCTGCTGGGGGTCGGATGCGATGATTACTTCGGGGACGGCGCGGATATGCGCCGAGTCGATTAAGTCCGCCAAATGCGCGGCGACTTCGGACCGGCCGGCTTCGTTGTCGATCACTCGCAAGATGCGGATGGTGCGACCGCGCCATTCATTGTTTTGCGTTAACAGATAGGCCAACAGGAGCATGAGGTCGCCGTTTTCTCGGCCGCGCCACCACACGTCGATCGAGCCCGGCGAGACCTGCCGGGGATCCCCAGGTTCGGGCACGAAGCGGACGGATATCACGCTGCGTTCCAGCCGCGCGACGCTGCGCAGCATGGCGGCGAACGACTCGACGCGCTTCGGATCGCTGGGCCAGCCGACGAGAATCGTGTTGGGTCGAAGCGCGCCCAGGCCGTGGCACTGCACGAGCGCGTCGATCCCGTCGGCAAAATGCGGGGCCACGACGACGGCGGGAAATGCCTCGAGCTCTTGCTCCTGGATGAATTGATAGAGCAGCTTTTCCTGGTTCTGACGCCGCACCAATTGGCGATCCACCTCGCCCTCGATGATCTGGCCTAACGACAAAATGCCTTGGCCCGACGTCAGCCAGTGGCCGTAAACCGCTAAGTGGGGGCGGCTCCAGCCCGTGCCGCTGAGGGCGAGCACGATGGGCCGCCAATTCTTTGGGTGGTAGTGCTCGTCTTCGAGCTTAAGCAGGCTGCGGCGGATGCGTTCGAACAGGGCGCCGCTGAAGACGTCGCCCCAGCGCGACTCGATTTCCTTGAGGCTGATGTACCAATACAAAAATCCGACCAGCACCAGCGAGGCGGTGGCCCAGCGCCAGTCGATGAGGATCATCACGGCCAGGCATACCACGGCGCCGGCGAGCGAGATGGACCAATGGCGAAATCTAAATCGAGGGCGGTAGCTGGGATTGTGGGTGATCGCCTCGTAAAAAGTAGCGACGTTGAGCAAGCCGTAAGTCATCAGAAACGCCATCGTGACAATGGCGGCGATCAGGTTCAAACCGCCGAGCAGGATGCAGGCTTCTGCGATCACGAAGGCGGCCAGGACGGCGCGGCGCGGTTCGTTGGCGGGCCCGCTGCCAGGCGCGAAGAATCGGAGGGAGGTCAACACGTTGTCGCGGGCCAGCGCCTGGAGAATGCGCGGCGCGCCCATCATGCTGCCGAGCGCCGAGGAAAGCGTGGCGGCAAATATGCCCGCCGTGATCAGGGCCGGCCAGCGGGCGACGTCGCCCATTACCAGGCTATTTTGCTGAAGAGCGGGGGCGGTACGAACTGATCCGAGCAGTACCGCCAGACTTACATAGATCGCCGCGGTAGCTCCCACGGCGGCCAGCGTGCCCAGCGGGATCGCACGACCGGGATCCTTGAGGTCGCCCGACATGTTGGCGCCCGCCATGATCCCCGTGACTGCGGGAAAGAACAGCGCAAACATCGCGAAAAAATTTACGCCTGCGCTGAAGTGCGGCGCCATATTGGCGCGCAAAATGTCGGCATCGTAGGCGCCGGCGGCGCCCACGTAGAACGACGCCAGTGAAGCAACCAGCAGGGCGAGAATTGCGTATTGGAGCTTGATCGTCCAGCCGGCGCCGATGAAGACGCATACAAAAACCAGTAGGTTGACGATGGTCGCAACTGCCGTCAGCGACAGTCCGCCAGTCGGCATTTCGGCGACGTACGCTTCGCTGAATCCGATCACGTACATGGCCGCAGAAATCGACTGAGCGAGGAAGAAGACGACTCCGATCGCTCCGCCGAACTCGACGCCCAGGCTGCGGCTGATGAGGAAGTACGCCCCGCCGCCCTGGACGCGGGTGTTCGTCGCGATGGCCGATAGCGAGAGCGTCGTCAACAGCGTTATCACCTTGGCGGCGGCGACGATCGCCAGGGCGTGCAGGACGCCGGACTCTCCCACGACGTACCCAAATCGCAGGAACATGATGACGCCGAGAATCGTCAGCGTGCAGGGCGTGAACACGCCGCCGAACGTGCCGAAGCGAGCTGCCGACGAATCGCCGCCGTGGACGTGCCTCACCACCGGGACGGTCTCCTCGGGGAAGAAAACTCGCGGCGCACGCGCCTGAACGGCGCCCCATTGCCCTCTAGGAAGATTGAAGAGCTTGACGATTTCCATGCCATTGGCGCGGTATGAGTGCGGTGGCATTTTTCCAGGCCGTCGCGCCGAGTTCGCCCGAGCGCCGTCCAGAGCGGCTAAACCTCCAGGGACCGGCCGTCTTCCTGGTACACGACCTTGTACAGGTCGCGGCGGCGGTCGTTCCAGTTCTGGACGTCCCCCTGCAGCTTGTGTCGGCGGAGCAGTTCCACGTCGACGTCGTGGATGATCATCGTCTCGATGTTGGCGTTGCACTCGGCGCCGATGGCGTCGCGCAAATTCGGCGTCGGCCGGCGTAAAGATCGGCGACTTTGAGCGTAGTGGAGGTCGGCGTTCTCGACGAACGGCAAATTGCCCGTGCAGCCCGAGATGGCGACATAGACGTGATTCTCCACGCAGCGGGCCAGGGCGCAGTGGCGAATCCGCAAGTACCCGTGCCGCGTATCGGTGTTGAAGGGCACGAAGAGGATTTGGGCGCCCTTCTGAGCGGCGATCCGCACGAACTCGGGAAACTCGATATCGTAGCAGATCAGGATGGCGATTCGGCCGCAGTCGGTGTCGAACACCTCGACCTTGTTGCCCGGGACTAACGCCCCACCACTTGCGCTCGCTGGGCGTGATGTGGATCTTGTACTGCTTGCCGAGCGTGCCGTCGCGGCGAAACAGGTAGGCGACGTTGTACAGCACGTCGTCTTCGACCACGAACTGCGAGCCGCCGATGATGTTGATGTTGTATTTGACGGCCAGATCGGTGAACAAGTCGAGGTACTCGCGGCGTGAACTCGGCGAGTCGTCGTGCCGCCGTTCCCGGCCGCGTCGCCGGCACGCAGCGACAGGAGCTCGGTGGTGAACAACTCGGGAAACAGCACGAAGTCCGCCTTGTAGTCGGTCGACGCGGCGCTGATGTAGAACTCGCACTGCGTGGGCGAATTCGTCGAACGATCTGAATCGTGCGCATATGGTATTGCACGACCGCCAGCCGCACCGGCTCGACCGGCGATGTGATAACCGCCGCTCGGGCGTTGGGCACGATAGTCGAGATTCATCCATTCCAGATACGTGGCGTAGCCGGCCGACGCCGTGTCGGTAGGCACGTAATTGGGAATCAAGCCCTTGCAGGACGAACCCGTTGGCGAGCTTGGGCCGTGAGCACCGGGATCGAAGAACTCTCTGGTCATCACGCGCTCGACGTACTCGCGGGCCGACATCTCGTCGGCGTGTTTGCCGTAGCCGGGAATGCGGCCGCCGATGATCGACCTCGCGAGGTTGTGCCGCCGGCACAGCTCCTTGCGCTGTCGTACAGCCGGCGCGACAGCTTCATGCCGCGGAAGTCGGGATGGACCATCATCTCGATGCCGTACAGCGTGTCGCCCGCGGGGTCGTGGTTGCGGATGTAGCCGTCGTCGGACACTTCCTTCCAGTTGTGCCAGGCCGCCTTCGGGTCGTACTCGATGATCAGGCTGCTGGACGACGCGGCCAGCCGGCCTTCGATCTCGATGCCGAATTGCCCTTCAGGGAAGATGCCAACTGACTTTGCAATCTGCTCGCGGGACCAAGGATTCATGCCCGGGAAAGCAGGCCAGATGCATGTCGACCAGCGCGTCGTAGTCGTCGAGCGTCAATTGGCGCACGACGACTTTTCGCTCGAAGTCGGTCAGGTCCAGAGGTTCCACGCCGTCACTCCTCTCGCGCCGGGCATTGACCGCCGGGGCCGTTTTGCCGCGGCTATGGGTCTGCCGGATTCTACTGCTTTCACCCAACGACGACGATCCGAGTTGTCAATCTGGCGGCGATTGTGAAGTAGGCCGGTCGTATTAGTCCTCTTCTTCCCGTAACTTCGCCAGCACGCTGTAGTCCTCCAGCGTCGTCGTGTCGCCGACAGTTTCCTTGCCGGCGGCGATGTGCTTTAAGAGCGCCGCATGATCTTGCCGCTGCTGGCGTTGGGGGGCGGCGCAGTGCTCATCGTTGCATGTATGAGGCGCCAAGCTACGAGTGCATGTGCGGAGCAATTTGAAGGGAATAGCCAATCTTATCTAATGCATCCGCCAGCGACTCGATGGCAAGGTTTTTTCGCTTGGCGAGCACGTGGCTGAGCATGTCTTCGGAGAGGCCGGTGGCCTCGCAGAACGCGCGGCGGCTGGCAAATTTCGTGCGGATAAGGTGCTCCAGGTCGTCACGGTAGTCGCCGCGACGCGCGATGCCTGACTCAATCATTAGTTGGCTATTGAAGTCCTGCGCAATTTGCCACACAGCCGTCCGCGTGATCTCGCGTCGAGTCAGTCCGCGAGGCTCATAAAAATCGCCGACCCGCCGCACGTAGAAGTTGCGATATTCTGCCGTACGTGCATCGGGATGCGTCGTCGCGAATTGCCTCAATTCGTCAACGAGCGCACGTTCATCTTTGTCCAACGACGACACGTCGATTGAATATCCACGAAATGTGATATATGGCTTATTCTTGCTCATGGCTTGGGGCTTCGACGAATTCAACGCGGCCCGCAACGCTCAGATAAATGCACTTCTGTTGGAACAACACGCAGGCAGCCGAAAGAAGCTTGCGAAGTTCCTCAATGTGAGATTCATCAACCGCCACGGTGAACTTGAACGATTCATCGGAGACCCGGTCGCACGTTGCGGGATCGATGTATGAGCCGCGATACAACAGCGGGGCGTAGGTAACGCCATGAAATCGATCGAACAATTCATCGTCCAGCCAATTCCACATCTCCGGGTCGTGTTCGTCGCCGTCGCCAAGATTGGCGTCGCGGCGAATGGGAATTAGGAACGAGCATTCCAGTAGCGGCTGCATGTAACCAATCCCTCCCACCGCAAACACAGGCTTCATGCCGTGAAATGCGGCTCATCTAATATGGCCGTCGAGATTGGTTACACGCTACGAATATACAACCGACTTGACTGCAAGTCAAGTTGCCGCCACTGCTTCAGTCTTCCTCTTCCCGCAGCTTCGCCAGCACGCTGTAGTCTTCCAGCGTCGTCGTGTCGCCGACGGTTTCTTTGCCGGCGGCGATGTCCTTGAGGAGCCGCCGCATGATTTTGCCGCTGCGGGTTTTGGGGAGCATGCTCGCGAAGTGCACGTCGTCCGGTTGGGCGAGGGCGCCGATTTGGGTGCGGACGTGTTTTACCAGCTCCGCTTTGAGCTTCTCCGAGGGCTCGGCGTTGCGGAGGGTGACGAAGACGGCCACCGCTTCGCCCTTGAGCTCGTCGGGGCGGCCGACGGCGGCGGCTTCGGCCACCTTGGGGTGGCTCACCAGGGCGCTTTCGATTTCGATCGTGCTGAGGCGGTGGCCGGAGACGTTCAGCACGTCGTCGATGCGGCCCATGATCCAGTAGTAGCCGTCGGCGTCGCGGCGGGCGTTGTCGCCGGCGAGGTAGTTGCCTTTGACCTTGCTCCAGTAGACCTCTTTGAAGCGCTCGTCGTCGCCCCAGATGCCGCGGAGCATGCCGGGCCAGGGGTGGGTCATGACGAGCCAGCCGCCGGCGCCGGGGGGACTTCTTTGCCGCTGGAGTCGACGATGGCGGGGATGATGCCGGGGAGCGGCTTGGTGCAACTGCCGGGCTTGGTGGGGGTGGCGCCGGGCAGGGGGCTCATCATGATGCCGCCGGTTTCGGTCTGCCACCAGGTGTCGACGATGGGGCAGCGCTCGCCGCCGATCTTGCGGTGGTACCACATCCAGGCTTCGGGGTTGATGCCTTCGCCGACCGTGCCGAGGATGCGCAGGCTGCTGAGGTCGTGCTTCTCGACGTGGTGGTCGCCCCACTTCATGAAGGCGCGGATGGCGGTGGGGGCGGTGTAGAAGATGTTGACCTTGTAGCTGCTCGATGATGTGCCAGAAGCGGCTTTCGTCGGGGCAGTTGGGGGCGCCCTCGTAGAGGACGGTCGTGGCGCCGGCGGCCAGCGGGCCGTAGACCACGTAGCTGTGGCCGGTGACCCAGCCGACGTCGGCGGTGCACCAGAAGATGTCGCCGGGGTGGTGGTCGAAGACCCACTCGAAGGTTTGCTTGACGAACAGGTTGTAGCCGGCGGTGGTGTGGCGGATGCCCTTGGGTTTGCCGGTGGAGCCGCTGGTGTAGAGGATGAAGAGCGTGTTTTCGCTGTCCAGGGGCGTGGCGGGGCAGTCGGGGCTGGCTTCGCGCCATGAGGTCGTGCCACCAGAAATCGCGGCCCTTCTCCATGTGGACGGCTTCGTTGACGCGGTCCAGGACGATGCACTTTTCGACGGTGGGCGATTTGGCGAGGGCTTCGTCGACGGTTTGCTTGAGGGCGAGGATCTTGCCGCGGCGCCAGCCGGCGTCGGCGGTGATTTGGATCTTGGCTTTGGCGTCGTTATTGCGGTCGGCGATGGCTTCGGCGCTGAAGCCGGCGAAGATCACCGAGTGGATGGCGCCGATGCGGGCGCAGGCGAGCATGGCGATGGCCAGCTCGGGCATGATCGGCATGTAGATGGACACGACGTCGCCGGGGCCGACGCCGAGCTTCTTGAGCACGTTGGCGAACTTGCACACTTCGCGGTGGAGCTGGGCGTAGGTCAGAGCGGCGCGTGTCGCCGGGCTCGCCCTCCCAGTGATAGGCGACGCGGTCGCCGTGGCCAGCGGCGAGGTGGCGGTCGAGGCAGTTGTACGAGGCGTTGGTCTTGCCGCCGGCGAACCACTCGGCGAAGGGCTCGTTCCACTCGAGGGCTTTTTTGAAGGGCTCGAACCAGTGGAGCTCGGTTTTGGCGAGCTTCGCCCAGAAGGCGGGCGGGTCGGCGGCGGCTTCGTCCCAGAGCTTCTGGTAAGCGTCCATGCTCTTGATGTGGGCGCGGGCGGAGGCCTCCTTGGTGGGCGGAAAGAGGCGGGTCTCCTGCATCACGGTGTCGAGTTGGCCGGTGGACTGCTGCGCCATGAGGAACTCCCGCTTCTACTGGACGAGACAATGTCGAAAAGAATCGACTAGTTAGACGGCGCACGGCCACGAATGCGCGATTGTAGACGAGGCGGAGACGGCGATAAAGTGGGCGTCCGACTGGCCCCCGCAGGCGTTTATGGCTCGCAATGGTAGCGACAGGCCACGATCAGCAGTTGATCGTTCTGTACCGCGTAGACCAATCGGTGCTCGTCGTTTTATCGTCTCGACCAGTAGCCGGTAAGATCGGCCTTCAATCGTTCCGGCTTGCCCGTGCCCTCGTACGGCGTGCGCATCGCCTCTTTGATCAGCGCATTGATCCGCTTGAGAAGCCGTCGGTCACGTTCTTGAAACCACTGATAGTCGGCCCATGCCGATTCGGTGAACGCGACTTTCATTTTTCGTCGAGCTCGTGCGCGGCGAGTTGTCCGCGTTCGGCCTCAGCGATCGATTTGCGGAGGTGTGCAGCGTTCGCGGGGTTTTTGAGAAGGTACGCCGTCTCTTGCCAGGACGAAAAATCCTCTAGCGGCATCAGCACCACGCTTCCGCCGGCGCCGGTATTGAGCACGACAGGCTCAGCACTGGACAACACCTGAGCGAGCACGGCGTCTAAGTCGCGTTTAGCGTTTTCCAGAGAAATGGCGTTCATAGCGCGGTAACGACCTCATTGAGCGGGTGGGGCCGTGGAATTATACCTCAAAGCTCCGTGCGATACACCTCGCCGGCGGCCGCGGCGCTGGCCCCGTGCTCGAACTTGTGGCCTTCGTCGGCGAGGAGTTGCTCGAGGGCGGAGAGCACGAGGCGCACATTGTCGGCGCGGGCGCCGTAGCCCATCAGGCCGATGCGCCACGCCTTGCCCTTGAACTCGCCGAGGCCGGCGCCGATTTCGATGCCGAAGCGCGTGAGAAGATTGTGGCGCACGCGGGCGTCGTCGACGCCGTGCGGGACGGCGATCGCGTTGAGCATCGGGAGTTGATGGCCTTCTTGGGCCAGGTAGCCGATGCCGATCGCGGCGAGGCCGGCCTTGAGGGCGCGATGGTGGAGGGCGTGTCGGGCAATCGCCGCTTCGAGGCCTTCTTCGAGGATGATCGACACGGCTTCGTAGAGGGCGTAGGTCATGTTGATCGGCGCCGTGTGGTGGTATGCGCGATCGGCGCCCCAGTAGCTGGCGAGCATGGAGGCGTCGAGATACCAGCTTTGGACTTTGGTCTTGCGGCGGAGGACGACGTCCATGGCCCGATCGTTGAACGAGACGGGCGCGAGGCCCGGCGGGCAGGAGAGGCACTTTTGCGTGCCGCTGTAGATGGCGTCGATGTTCCAGGCGTCGACTTCGACGGGGATGCCGCCCAGCGCGGTGACGGCGTCGACCAGCAGCAGGGCGCCGGCGTCGTGGACGACGCGGCTGATTTCTTCAATGGGTTGCCAGGCGCCGGTGGAAGTTTCGGCCATGACGATGCCGACGACTTTGGGTTTGGCGGCGGCGACGGCGCGGGCCACTTCTTCCGGCGTGAAGACTTCGCCCCAGGGGCGCTGAATGGTGGTGACCTTGGCGCCGGCGCGTTGGGCGACGTCGGCCATGCGGGCGCCGAACACGCCGTTGACGCCGACGACCATCGCGTCGCCGGGTTCGATGAGATTGACGACCGTGGCCTCCATGCCGGCGGAGCCGGTGCCGCTGACGGCGAAGGTCATGGGGTTGGCTGTGCGGAACAGTTCGCGCAAGCCCGACTGGAGTTTGTCCATCATCTCCAGGTAATAGGGGTCGAGATGGCCGACGGTGGGGCGGGCCAGAGCGGCCAGCACGCGCGGGTGGACGTCGCTCGGGCCGGGGCCGAGGAGCGTGCGCGTGGGCGGGTTGAGCGGGGGGAGCAACGACATGATGCCATCGTAGTCGAGCGATGGCGAAAAAACATGTCCACGCCCAGTGCAGGATGGGTGGCATGTCCTCGTCTTCGTGGACATGCTCGCTCATGGCGCTACATGCCCACGCAGACGAGGGCATGGCACACTCGATCACCAGCTAGGAATCGAGCGCTTCCTCGGTGGCGGCTTCGGCGATGTCGAGCGTGAATTCGGCGTCGACTTCCACGTCGTGGGCGGTCGGGACCGCGTCGGCCTCGTCGTCGGCCTCGGGTTGGCTGTCGCGGGGTTGAGGCATGGAGAGGCTCGAGTTGTTGCGTAGGACGAAGGCTATGAAAGTGTACCTTGCGGATTAGTTGGCGGGCGGAGCCTCTCGGGGTGGCATATCCTCGTCTTCGTGGACATGAACCGTAACCCAAACATGCCCACGCGGACGAGGGCATGGCACTCAGATCACGTGCGGCCCAGCAGCCTCTCGCGGGCGATGCGGGAGAGGGCGGCGAGCTTGCCGGCGGCTTCGGCGAGGCTGGTTTTTGAAACGCCGGCGCGGCGCTCGGAAAAGACGATGGGGACTTCGACGATTCGCGCCCCCAGAGCATGGAGTCGCCAGAGGATTTCTTCGAGATACGCGTAGCCGGTCGCGGTGAGCGTGGCGAAGTCGACTTGCTTCAAGAGCTCGACGCGGTAGAGGCGGTACGCGGTGCTGGAATCGCGCACGCCGGCGCCGAGGGCCAGGCGGGCGCCGAGATTCATGAGGCGGCTGATCGCCCGACGGTGCAGCGGCCAGCCTTCGACGCCGCCGCCGGGGCAGTAGCGCGAGCCGATGACCACGTCGGCGCCGGCCGCGGCGGCCACCAGGCGGGGAAGGGCCTCGGGCGGGTGGCTCCAGTCGGCGTCGAGCGTGATCAGGAACTCCTCACGGCGCTCGATGGCGGCCTGCATGGCGGCCCACGTCGCGGACCCCAAACCGAGCTTGCCCTCGCGATGGATTACAGAGAACCAAGGCGACTCGCGCGCCTGCTGGTCGCACCACTGGCCGGTGCCGTCGGGCGAGTTGTCGTCGACCACCAGGACGTCGGCCGTCGGCAAGTGCGTGCGAATGGCGGCGACGAGCGAGGGGACGGTTTGGAGCTCGTTGTAGGTGGCGAGGGCGACGAGCATTTCAAATGTGCTGAATGGGGAATGCTGAATGGGGAAGGAAGGAATCATTATGTCATCCCCAATTTCCCCATTCAGCATTCCGCATTTCCCGCCTCACTCCACCGTGACGCTCTTGGCGAGGTTGCGCGGCTTGTCGACGTCGCAGCCGCGCAGCACCGCGATGTGGTAGGCCAACAGTTGCAGCGGCACGACGGCGACGATGGGCTGCAGGAAATCGGCGACGGCGGGGATTTCGATGACGTCGTCGGCTAGTTCGGCGACTTCGAAGTCGCCCTCTTCGACCACGGCGATCACCGGGCCGCCGCGGGCCTTGATCTCCTGGATGTTGGCGACCACCTTGTCGTACACGCCGCAGCGGGGGACCACGAACACGCTGGGCGTGTGCTCGTCGACCAGGGCGATGGGGCCGTGCTTCATTTCGGCGGCGGGGTAGCCCTCGGCGTGGATGTAGCTGATTTCCTTGAGCTTCAGGGCGCCTTCGAGGGCCGTGGGGAAGTTGTACAGCCGGCCGAGATACAGGAAGTTGTCGCACCCCGCGTACTTGGCGGCGAGGCGACGGCAGTGGGCGCTCGTGCCCAGGGCCTGCTCGATGCTGTCGGGCAGCCGCTCGAGATCGTCGATCAGCTCGCAGGCCGGCCTCGTAGCTCATGTGCTGCGAGCCGGCCAAAATACAGGGACAACAGGGCCATCACCACGCACTGCGAGGTGTAGGCCTTGGTCGAGGCGACGCCGATCTCCGGTCCGGCGTGCAGGTACACGCCGCCGTCGGCCTCGCGGGCGATCGTGCTGCCGACGACGTTGCAGATGGCAAGCGTGGGATGGCCTTTGCGCTTCATCTCGCGGAGCGCGGCGAGCGTGTCGATCGTCTCGCCGCTTTGCGTGATGGCGAACAACAGCGTGTTGGGCGTGAGCGGCGGGTTGCGGTAGCGGAGCTCGCTGGCGTATTCCACTTCCACCGGAATGCGCGCGAAGGTTTCGATCATATACTCGCCCACCAGTGCGGAGTGCCAGCTCGTGCCGCAGGCGGTGAGGAGGATGCGGTCGACGCTGCGCAACTGTTGCGGCGTGAGGTTGAGGCCGCCGAACCTGGCCGTGGCGGCGTCGCGGTCGATGCGGCCGCGCATGGCGTTGCGCACCGTCTCGGGCTGCTCGAAGATTTCCTTGAGCATGAAGTGGGGAAACCCGCCGAGCTCGACGGCGGCGGCGGCGATGTGCAGGCGCTGGACGTCGTGGGCTACGTCGCCCGTGTCGCGGTGGATCACGCGGATCGCAGTCGGCGGTGACGACGGCGATTTCATGGTCGGCCAGGTAGACGATCCTGTCGGTGCGGCCGGCCAGCGGCGAGGCGTCGCTGGCAAGGTAGTTTTCGTCGTCGCCGACGCCGATCACCAGGGGGCTGCCGAGCCGGGCGGCCACAATCACGCCGGGCCAGTCGCGGAAGATCATGGCCAGGCCATACGTGCCTTGGAGTTGGGCGAGAGCGGCCTGCACCGCGGCCACCAGCGGCGAGTAGGGGTCGGCGCTCGTATCGGAATCCTGCGGCAGGTTCGACAACTCGTAAGCCGCCAGATGGGCGATCACCTCGCTATCGGTGGCGCTGGCGAACTCGTAGCCGGCGTCGACCAGGCCCTGCTTGAGCGTGCGAAAATTTTCGATGACGCCGTTATGGACCAGCGCCACGGCGCCGCCGCCGCCGAGGTGGGGATGGGCGTTTTCGTCGGTCGCCGGGCCGTGGGTAGCCCAGCGGGTGTGGCCGACGCCGAGCGTGCCGCGCACCGGGCGGCGGCGAAGGAGGGCGGCCAGGTCGTCGACGCGGCCGGCCGTTTTGGTGATGTGAAACTTGCCGTCGTCGAGCGTGGCGACGCCGGCGCTGTCGTAGCCGCGGTACTCAAGCTGCCGCAAGCCCGCCAGCAAGAAGTCGGCCGCTTGCTGATGACCGACGTAACCGACGATTCCGCACATAGAGAGCCTCGCGGGAGGGGTGGCGTACCGTGCTAGCACGTCGGCGGTGCGCCTGAGTGAAAGCGTAACACTTGGGGGAATATCGTGCCATGCGGATGGCCGGGGGCGAGTCGCTCATTCAATCGGCCTTACACGGGTGATTCGCGTGCGGTACGGTTCCTCGGCAGCGCCGACGCTGCCGGGTAAACACGCGTGGATCGCTATTTGGAGGAGGGAAAATATGTCGGTCGACATTTCCAAGGCTCGTCGGGTGTTGGTGATTCCTGCGCGGCGGCGATCAACGCGGTTGCCGGACAAGATGCTGCTTCGGGAGACGGGTAAGACGCTGTTGCAACATACCTACGAGGCGGCGTGCGAGCGCCAGGCTGCCGGAAGCGGTGATCGTGGCCACGGACGACGACGAAATTGCCGCCGAGGCCCGGCGGTTTGGCGCCCGGGTGGTCATGACCAGCCCTGATCTCCCCAGCGGCACCGATCGCGTGGCCGCGGCGGTGAGCGGGTTGCCGCGGGCGGAGGTGATCGTGAACCTGCAGGGCGACGAGCCGGAGGTGGACCCGACGGCGATCGATCGGCTGTTCGAGCTGATGGACGATAACCCCGGCGCCTTGATGGCCACGGCCGCCACCCCGCTGCGGAGCCGCGAGGCGCTGGAAGACCCCGCGTGCGTCAAGGTGACGGTCGACGGCCGCGGCCGGGCGCTCTACTTCAGCCGCAGCGTCATCCCGCATCCGCGCGAGTGGCACGACGAGTATCTGACGGCCGATCCGCCGGCGTTTTACCTGCATCTGGGACTCTACGCGTACCGCCGGCCCATGCTGGTGCAGATTCCGAAGTGGCCGGTCGGCCGGCTTGAAGCCATCGAAAAGCTCGAGCAGCTCCGCGTGCTGGAGAACGGCGAGACGATTCTGGTGGCGATCACGCCGCGAGCGAATCGCGGGATCGACACGCCGGAGGATTACGCGGCGTTTGTGAAGCGGTGCAAGGGGCGGCGTAAGGGAAATTCGCCCGCCCTCGACAGGTTGAGACGGTGTTAGCGGGAGGGTCGCCGAGACCGCGGCATTGGATGGACAGAGATCGAATTCGGATTCAGCGGTCGTTGGACGCTGCCGGCTGACATTTGCTTGTCACGGGAGGGGGCCGGCGCGACGAAGGAGGCGCCAGGGTTGCTTGCCGTCGGCGGCGCCGACGGTGGAGCCGGACCAGGCGGCGACTTCTCGGTAATGGCCGTCGACCCAGCGGGCGATGGAGTCGGCGTAGCCTTCGCCAAATTGCGGGACGCCGTACTCCTTCAAGCCGCGGGGCGCCAGCAGCACCCAATCGGGCGGCGTCGCGGCGAGTGCGGCGAGCATGTTGGCTTCGCCGAAGAAGTACAGCTCCGGCGGCATCCAGGTGATGAACTTCGTCGGCGCTCGGCGGCGCGTCAGGTAGTTCAGCATCACGCCTTCCGGCAGCACGGCCAGCGATTCATCGGCCGGCACGCGGCGGAGGATTTCCTGTTCGGCGCGGGCGACCGGGCGGGCGTCGGCCGCGGCGGCGAACTGGTCGGCGCCGGCGCCAAGCGGCGTCGTGCGATCCACGAGCACGCTCTGCTCGCACTGGTAGGCCAGGACATACGCGGCGAGTACCGGGGCGGCGAACCACGGCGAGCACGTCGCCGGGAAGTCCGCGACGCCGGGCAGCGGCGGGGAGCCAGTCGAAGATCGCCACGACAACCGCCGCGACGGCCGGCGCCGCGAGGACGAAGCCGTAGTGACTGATGCGGCCAAACAGCGCGATCTTGGCCAACAGCGCGAGGGCAAACAGGCACCACAGGGCGCGGAGCGGATATTGCTGGCGCAAGTCACATGTCGGCGGCAGCACGTCGACTTTCCCACAGAGTTCCAGACCGCCAGAGCGAGCAAGATGACAGGGAGCGCCCGCTCCATGAGCGACCAGTTGAATTCAAAATCGAACAGTCCGGCGGCTAGAGCCCCGCCAAACAGGGCGGCCGTGGCTCGGCGGCGATGGGGCTCGGCGCGTGCGCAGTGAGCCGCATCAAGACGTAGCCGCTGCCGAAGAAACAAGCTCCAACGAGCGGTGCTCGTGGCCAACAGCGCGAGGCTGTCGCCGACGTGGAGCGTGCCGAGGCCGGCGCGGTAGAACAGGAGATTGCGAATCTCGGCGGCGTCGGCCATCCGCCAGGCCGCCAGGCAGCCGGCGAGGGCGTCGCGGCGGGCATCGACTGGCCAGGATGCCATGCACCGCGGCAACCGGTGCAATCGCGGCGAGGACGCCCAGGCGGGCAATAGTAGCGGCCCAGCGTGACCGTCGCCTGAATCGTAGTTGGCGGCCGTTCTTGTGTTTCAGCTACGGCACACGGAGTGTGCCGGCTACATAGTCGACAGGCGACGCTGGCGACCACGCCTGCGGCGGCGGCGAGCGCAAGCTCGACTTTGGTCAGTAGCACCAGGCCAAGCAGTCAGCCGGCTGCCGCGACGGCGGCTTTGCCGTGTCGCGGGATCTGCCATGCCGCCGCCAGGGCGAGCAGTGACAAGAAAAAGCCGTGCGTCATTTCATGGGAATAGGGGCAGATGAAATTGTAGTTGCGCGTGTGCGTGAACTGCGAAAAACCGCTGAGCGCAGGAATACGGCGCAGGCGGCGGTTGCGAAAGCACATCCCGACGTCTGTCGCAGAAGCCAGTAGAGTAAAGCCAGTCGTCGCCGCGAGGATCGCGAGGTTGGCGACGATGAGCGTGTGAAGCGACGCGCCAAACGAGCGTAAACCAGAGGGCGTTAATCGCTGGGGAAAGTGGGCCGTTGAAGTAGGCCAGGTCTCGGTACAGGACGTCGCCCTCGGCCATCCGCCAGGGGACATAGAGCTCGCGGCCGAAGTCCACGAGCGGGTCGGGCCACGTGCCCCAGGAGCGCCAGGCCAGCAGTGCGAAGACGGCGGCGAGAATGGCGGCGGGCCAGAGCGTCTCTGGTAGATGCGGCGTTCGAGCGACGGCTCGCATCGCGGGGCCAAGAAGGTGATTGGGGGATCGCGGTCATTTGTAGCCGCCGGCGGCAGCCGGCGTGGGCCGATGGCGAACGCCGGCTGCCGCCGGCGGCTAGGATTTGCGGTCAGAGTGGGAGCGTGTGTAGCGGCAGCTCAACCATAGCATTCCCGTTATCACGCCAAGGCCTTAGAATCCGCAGGATGTCCCCTGCCCTGCCGCCGCTCGAGCCGCCGTTGCCGCTGTTGATCACCGGCGTCGCCGGCGTCGCGGGTTACAACGCTCTGGCGTATTTTGCCCGGAGCGTTATCCGGGGCGGGTGGTGGGCATTCGGCAAGCCGACAACTGGCCGCTGCGCGGGCCGCACATCGTGGCGTGCGACGCCGAGGACCGCGCGCAGGCTTGAGTCTCTGTTTGACGAATGGCAATTCCGCTCGGTGCTCGACTGCGCAGGCAACTGCGCGCTGCGGGCGTGCGAGCTCGATTCGCGGCTGGCGTGGCGGACGAATGTCGAGGGGCTGATCAACCTGGCGTCGATCATCGCCGAGCGCGACGTGCGGCTGGTGCACACGTCGATCGATCTGGTGTTCGCCGGGCGCGACGGCGGCGGGTATCGGGAGGAGGATCCGCGCGACCCGGTGACGGTGTACGGCAAAACGATGGTGGCGGCCGAAGAGGTGCTGGCCGACTGGCTGCCCGGCGCGTGCGTGCTGCGGATATCGTTGCCGATGGGGGTGAGCTTCAACGGCCATGCGGGGGCGATCGACTGGATTCAGTCGCGGTTCAAGAAGGGCCGGCCGGCGACCTTGTATTTTGATGAGGTGCGGACGCCGACGTACGCGGATTGCTTGAATCCTTTGTTTGAGCGGCCTGCTGGCGAGCGATCTGGCGGGCGTGTACCACGCGGGCGGGCCGCGACGGCTGTCGCTGTACGAAATCGCCCAGGTGGTCAACCGCGTCGGCGGTTACGACCCTGCTCTGTTGATGGGATGCCTGCGGCGCGAGGCAGGGCCGGTGCCGCCGCGTGCCGGCGATGTAACGCTCGACTCATCGCGGCTCGCGGCGGCGCTCGGATATAAGCCGTTTTCGCCCTGGCCCTATGATGAATCGCTGGCGCCGACGGATCGGGAGTGGCACTGGCGGCGGAATGGGGAGAGGGGGTCCGCGGCGCTGCTCTCCCGCGTGCTGTATCGGAATCCGTTGCGGCGGATGGTGGCGCGGTTGGCGTAGGGCCTGCACGACGCGGCATCGAGACGATGCCGGCTAACACGCGTGGGGCGCGGGTGTGCGCTGCAGAGCAGGCGGCGTAGAATGCGGGGCATGGCTACGCGCGGCGCCAATTATCGATTGTTTTGGCAGGAGTTTCGGCGCACGTTTCATAGCACCGGCGCGGTGTTGCCGAGCGGCCGGCGATTATGTCGGGCGCTGGCCAAGTTCACTGGGGGAAATGGCCAGCCGCGGCGGATTTTGGAGGTCGGGCCGGGAACGGGGGTGGTGACGGGTGAGATTCTGCGGCGCTTGGGGCCCAGCGACACGTTGGACCTTGTTGAGCTGAACGACCGGTTTGTCGCCGCGCTGCGGGAAAGGCTCGCTACCGATGATGCGTGGCGGGCACGCGCGTCCCAGGTGCACATCCACCACACGCCGGTCGAGCAGCTCGCCGTCGATCAGCCCTACGACGCCATCGTGTCGGGCTTGCCGCTCAACAATTTTCCCGTGGAGGTCGTGGAGTCGATTCTCGCTCATCTCCGGCATTTGGCGGCGCCGGGCGGCACGCTGAGCTTTTTCGAGTACGTCGCAGTTCGCAAATTCAAAGCCCTCGTCGGCAACCGCGAGGAGCGGCGGCGCTTGGCGGGCGTCGAGGCGGCGCTCGATGAGGCGCGACGCGGACGGCAGTTTGACCGCGACTGCGTGCTGGCAAACGTGCCGCCGGCTTGGGTGCATCACTTGCGATATTAATTGCGACGGCTATCGAATAAGCATCGTCGGAAAAGATCTCTCGCAAAGGCGCTAAGGCGAAAAGGAAGAACGCAAAGAAAGAAAAAGCAGGGAACACTCGTCTTCACTGATGTGTACTGATTTAAGATAGCAATGATCAGCCGAAATTCGCGTTCCAATATTTCTTCTCTGTTCTTCTTTGCGTCTTTCTTTGCGCCTTTGCGACTTTGCGTGAGAAAAAAATAGCCATTGAGTCGCCCATCACAGTTGCACCCGCGTCCATGCTCATCCTCACCATCGAATCCACGTGCGATGAAACCGCGGCGGCGGTGATTACGGGCGAGCTGGAGGTGCGGTCGTCGGTCGTGGCGTCGCAGGACAAGCTGCATGAGCGATTCGGCGGCGTGGTGCCGGAGATTGCTTCGCGGGCGCATGTCGAGCGAATTTTGCCGGTGATCGACGAAGCCCTGCGGAAGGCGGGCGTCACGCTCGCGGACCTCGACGCCGTGGCGGTGGCCAATCGGCCGGGGCTCGCCGGGTCGCTGCTCGTGGGCTTGATGGCTGCCAAGACGCTGTGTCTGGCGTGCGACCTGCCGCTGGTGGCGATCGATCACCTGCAGGCTCACATCTATGCGTGCCGACTGGCGGCGGGGCGGGACGTGTTTCCGTGCGTGGGGCTGATCGTGAGCGGCGGGCATTCGAACCTGTACCGCTGCACGACGCCGCTGGACTTCACGCCGCTGGGCGGAACGATCGACGACGCCGCGGGCGAGGCGTTCGACAAGGTGGCGAGCATGTTGGGGCTGGGGTTTCCCGGCGGGCCGGCCGTGCAGCGCGCTGCTGAGCAGGGCGATCCGCAGCGCTTTCGGCTGCCGCGCCCGTTGTTGGACGACGCCTCGCGGCTCGACTTCAGCTTTAGCGGGCTGAAGACCTCGGTGCGGTATCAGCTTTTTGGCGCCGGCCGGCCGGAGATGGACGCGGCCGCGCTCGACCCGCAGGTCGTGGCCGACATGGCGGCCGGGGTGCAGGCGGCGATCATCGACTGCCTGGCAGGTAAGGCGGTGCTGGCGCTGGAGCGAACCGGCTTCGATCGCTTGTGCATCGGCGGGGGCGTGGCCGCGAATCGGCCGTTTCGCGAGCGGATGGAGGGACTCGCCGCCGAGAGAGGATTTGAGTTGTTCATTCCGCCCTTGTCGCTGTGCACCGACAACGCGGTGATGGGGGCAATCGCCGTCGAGCGAATCAAGGCGGGGCTGTTCGAATCGCTCGACCTGGACATCGCCGCGGGGCTGGAACGGCACGGCGTGTTGGCGAAGTAGCGCTCTTACTCTTCCACCGGCGGCAAGTTTCGGTTGGCTGGGCCGTTGATGCACTCGCCGTCGGCGTGGAAGCGCGAGCCGTGGCACGGGCAATCCCACGTCGACTCAGCGGCGTTCCAGTGCACGATGCAGCCCAAGTGCGGACAGACGGCCGAGAGTTCATGAACGCCGCCGCGCCCGTCGCGGTAGACCGCGACTTTCGTCGTTCCGCGGCGGATGACCGCGCCGTTATGCTTGGGAATCTCGTCGATGGACTCGACTTCACTGCCGGTCAGGTAGTCCGCATACTGAGCGGCCACATTCAGGTTTTCCTTGAGGAAGCGACCTGCGGCGCGTAGCGACTTGCGCGACGGGTCATACAGCTTTTCCCACTGGTTGTCGCGCCCGAGGATCATGTCGCAGAGCAGCATGCCGGCGATGGTGCCGTGAGTGATGCCCATGCCTGAGTCGCCGGTGGCGATGAAGACATTGTCATCGTCCAGGGGATTGCGGCCGATGAATGCGAGACCGTCGATGGTTTCCATGCACTGGCCGCCCCAGGTGAAGTCGACGTGCTCAATCATCGGGAAGCGCTGGCGAGCCCAGAGCAAGAGATTGTTGTGGCGCTCATCGGCGTCCTCGGCCTGGCCGGACTTATGATCTTCGCCGCCGACGATGAGCAGGTCGTGATCGGCGTGGCCGTCGGACACTCCGATCGCGTGGAGGTCCAGGGGTTGCAGCCGCACGTAGTGGTAGGCAGGCAGCGTGTCCCAGTAGAGCGCATCGGGCACCGAGCCGCGAGGAACGCGGCAGCCGATGACGTAAGTCATGTAAGGGGCCTGCTTGGCGTGAATCTCGTAACGGTCGTTGATCGGCGAGTTGGTGGCGACCACGACCGCGCCGGCGGAGACAACGTGACGACCGACTTTGATCTTGGCCGGGGCGCCGCCTTCGATGCTGTCGGCGTGCGAGTTGGTAAAGATCCGGCCGCCCGCGTCCTTGATCGCTTCCGTCACCGCGGCCAGATATTTGAACGGATGGAATCGCCCCTGGCTTGGAAAACGAATCGCGGGGCTCTTAAAGGAGTCGATGGGCGTGCGTGGGACGATTTCGACCCCAGGAATGCCTGCTCGACGGGCCGCGGCCAGCTCGCGGTCGAGGAAGTCGGCATCCTCTCCGTCATCGGGGTCGCGGAACAGATAGCCGTCGAGACGCCGGAAATCGCAGTCGACGCCCAGCTCCTCGGCGATGGCTTCGATGCGATCGATTGCAGCGCCGTGGCTCTGTGCGGCCAGGCGGGCGCCTTCCTCGCCGTGCCAACGCTCGATTTCAATGAAGCGGTCGTCGATGGCGTTGGATAGGTGGGCGGTGGTGACGTAGGTCATGCCGCTGGCCACAGGGCCGTCGTCCAGGATCACCACGCGCTTGCCGGCGCGGGTGAGCAGGTAGCCGGTGGTGAGGCCGGCGATTCCCGCGCCGACGATGCAGACGTCGGCGGTTGTGCTCTCCGCCAGCCGGTGAGACACGGGCAGTTTGGCGGTCGCGCCCCAGACCGAATCGCTCTTGGCGTCGGGAAGCGGTGAGATGCGTGGCATAACAGGACTCCTTATTCCTGGCCTGCCGCGACTGGCCCAATCGTGGCGGGGCCGCCGCAGCTAGCGGGCAAATCCTGTTCCGCCCCGCGCCGCGCAACAAAAAACGCGGCGTGGGGACGGTCCCCAGGCCGCGTACGATCAAAACCAAGGCACATCGGCCGTTAGAAGCCCATCGCCTTGCGCTGGCACAGCGGGCAGGAATATCCCTGCGTCGTTTCGCCCAAGGTCTGTGCCATGACCGCGCCGTTGGCGCCACGATAAAACGTCGTGTAAGCGGTCGGAGTGGCTCCGCCCTGGTAGGCGGCGAGAGTTACCTTCCACTGATCCGCGGCGATCTTGCCGGGCTTCTGGAAAACCAAGGTCTTCCCGGTCCGGTCGATAATCGCGGTGTGGGGAAACTGTGTGGCATGAAAGGCCTCGGCGACCTTCTTGCCGTACTCGGTGCTAGCGTCGACGCGGCACAGCTCGTAGCTAGCCAGCAACTTGCCCTGCTCGCCGTCGGTGGAAAGGAGCTGGGAGTCGAGGCTGGCTTGGGGGTTCGCGGGCACGTCGAGCACAAGCAGCAGCGGTCGCTGGTCGCTCTTGGTGGCCTCGAGGGCCTTGCCATAGTCGGCTTGCCATTGAACCTTTCCAGGGGTCGCGGCGAGCGTGGTGGCCGCGATCGTCGCGGCGGCAAGTAAATGAAGCATTCGATACACTCCTTTAAAAACTGCGAATCTCTGCGGCGTATCGTTGGGGTAAGGCTAGCGGGTCGCACCGGCGTGAAAACTTGCGCTACAGCAAAACCGAGAGATTCGCGACACTGAGGCGGCAGATTCAAGGCTTGAGCCGGACGCCGCGGGCGACCAGGCTCGATCCTCAAGCAACTGCCATAAGGTGGGAAAACAATAGGTGGGCGTCGGAAGCGACCGGTCTAAGGCAAACGCAGGGTTTGCTCAGAGACCCCAAACTCCGGCGCATCGTACCGGGCTGAAGGCTCGGTTCAAGGGGTTGGTCGTTTGGCGACCAACCCACGTAGAAGGGAGAGGGCACTAGCGCCGGCGGGCGTCACCGGCGTCAAACCCATTGCAAGCTAAACGATTAGGCCCCCGTGGCAGCGGGGCCCCGCCATCCAAATGCGGCCTTCTAAATCTCCCAGTTACTCCAAATTTTTTTGGCTAATTTGAGATTTCGTGGGGCTTTCATTCCCCGCCGAGGGTGACAGGTACGTCGACTTGCTGTCCGTCACGGATAACGGTGAGGGTCACGACGTCACCGGGGCGGTGCTCCCAAATCTTGTCTCGGAATTGGACGCCGGTGCGCATGGGCTCGCCGTCGACGGCGATAACCCGGTCGGCGTGGGCGCGATCGATGGCGGTTTCCTGTTGGATGAAGCCGCCGCGCTGGGTGCGGCGGGTTACCAAACGCCACCCCTGAAGCCCGGCTTTGGCGGCGGGCCCGTCGGGCGTGACTTGCCGCAGGACCAGGCCGTCGTCGGTTTCGACCACATCGATGATGCCGATGTCGGCCCGCACGACGTGCCCGTGAGCGATGAGTTCAGGCAAAATGGCCCGGATGCGGTCGACGGGGATGGCGAACCCCACGCCGGAGTTCTGCCCCGTACGGGTGGCGATGGCGACGCACATGCCGATCATTTGGGCGTCGGAATTAAGTAGCGGCCCGCCGGAGTTTCCGGGGTTCATGGCGGCGTCGGTCTGAATGAGCGACTGCATCATGCGGCCGGGGATGCGGCTGGGCAGGTTGCGGTTGAGACTGGAAATGATGCCGGTGGTCATGGTGCCGTCCCACTGGCCAAACGGGTTACCCAGGGCGAACACACGCTGGCCCACGCGGAGGTGGTCGCTCTTGCCCAGGGGGATTGGGAAGAGCTTGGCGGCCGGGGCGTCGATCTTGAGCACGGCGATGTCGTGCTCCTTGTCGGCCCCCACCAATTCGGCGGGGTACGTGTCGTTGGAGGCGAGGGTCACGTCGATCTTCTGGGCGTCGTCGACCACGTGCAGGTTGGTGATGATGTGCCCCTCTTTATCGAGCACGGCGCCGGAACCCGAGCCTTCGGCTTGCCGCTGGATCATCCAGAACTGGTCCTCTTCGATGAGCGTCGTGTCGATGTTGACCACGCTGCGGTTGGCGGTGTCGTAGACGCGGACGTTGCGTTCTTCCTCGGGAGTGAGGGTGGAAGGCGGCGGCACGGCGGACCGCTCCGTGGGGCTGACCGAGACGTTGGCCGTCTGCGCGGCGGCCGCAGACCAGGGCTGCCAGGTCGTGGAATGCTCGGTAAGCCAGGCTCCGCCGACCAAACCAATCGCCAGGGCCGGCAGGGCGACTAAGCTGATGCGCTTCATGGGAATTTACCTTGTGAAAGAAAACGCCGCGGAGGGGGCGCCGCGGGGACGGGGACAGCGGCAGCGGCGAAGGATGGCCTTTTAATTCGCTACGATCTTGCCGCCGTGATTGTTCATGGGCAAGGGGGGATGTGCAGCCGCCCTGGCTTGTTTGGATTGCGACAGTCAGCACGGCTGGCTATCGTGCCAACCTGTGGGTCGGGCTGGAATGAGCGAAGCCTCTAAGCCGACAAACGGCAGGAGACTCCATGGCGGCCACGGACAGGTGGATCGCTGGGCGACGTGACCTGGTGGCGGGGTTGACCGTCGCGGCGATTGCCGTGCCGCAGGCGATGGCTTACGCGCTAATCGCGGGCCTGGATCCGCGGATTGGGCTCAACTCGGCGATTGTGGTGACGGCAGTCGCGGCGGTCTTTGGTTCGTCGGCGCATCTGATCAACGGTCCGACCAACGCCATTTCGCTGGTTGTGTTCGCGGCGCTGGCTAACGTCGAGGTCCGCACGCCGTCGGATGCGCTCGAGGCCGTGTTTCTGTTGTCCGCGATGGTGGGGGGCATCCAGCTGCTCATCGCCGTGTTCAAGATCGGCGACTTGACGCGGTACATATCTGAATCGGTCGTGTATGGATTCATGGCGGGCGCCGGATTTCTGGTGGCGCTCACGCAGATTGGCAACCTGACGGGGCTGAAGGACTCTGGCACCGGGCATCAGCACATTTTGCATCGCTTGTGGCTGACGATGAGCACCGGGGGGCCGGCGAATCCGCGGGCGCTGGCGATCGGGCTAGTGACCGTGGCGGTGGTGCTCTTGTTGCGGCGGTTTACGCGCAAGCATGATTTGCCGCGCGTCGACATGCTCGCGGCGCTGATCATCGCGTCGGCCATCGCGGCGGCGGCAGGGTGGTCGCAGGCGCCGGCGGGCGGGAAACCGGCGGTGGCCGTGATAGGCGACGTGCCGCCGACGCTCCCTGAGCCGCATGTACCGCAGATCGAGCGGGCCTGGATTTCGCAGCTGGGCGGCAGCTCGCTGGCCATTGCGATGCTGGGGTTGTTGGAGGCGCTGGCGATCTCCAAGTCGATCGCCCAGCACACTCGGCAGCGCATCGACTTCAACCGCCAGTGTTACGCCGAGGGGATTGCGAACTTGGTGGGCGGGTTTTTTCAGTGCATGCCGGGGTCGGGATCGCTCACTCGCAGCGCGATCAACTTCCACGCCGGCGCCGTGACACGGTGGTCCGGCGTGATCGCCGCCACGGCGGTGGCGATGGTGGTGCTGTTGTTCGCGCCGTGGGCCCGGTATATCCCCAAGGCTTCGCTGGCCGGACTCTTGATGGTGACGGCGGCCGGGCTCGTCGATCGGCATCGGCTGGCGCACGCCCTGCGCACGTCGCGATACGACGCGTGGCTCGTCGTCGCCACCGCGGGCGCCGCGGTGTTCTGGAGCGTCGAGTATTCCATCCTCATCGGCGTCGGCTTGTCGATTCTGATGTTCGTCCCCCGTGCGGCGCGACTGCAAGGTGCGGAGCTGGCGGTGAGCCCCGGCGGGATGCTGCGACCGCGACAGCCAAGCGATCCGCCTTGCACGCGGCTGGTGATCTTGGATTTGGAGGGCGAGTTTTTCTTCGGCGCGTCGCCGGAGCTTGATCGCTATTTCGACCGGCTGCGCGATCAGGCAAACGGCGGCGTGAAAGCCATCGTGCTGCGCGTGAAGCGCACGCGCAACCCCGACATGGTGTGCATGGAGCGCGTCGAGCACTTCGTCAAGGAAATGCGCGAGCGCGGCGTGTTGGTGCTCCTGGCTGGCGTGCGGGCCGACTTCGATCACGCCATGCACAACCTGAAATTCCATGAGTGGCTGAGCAGCGAACATGTGTTTCGCGAAAACCCGGCGGTGGAAGGCACAGCCACGCTGGCGGCGGTCCGCTACGCCTACAGGTGGTTGGGCGACGACGTGTGCGAGGACTGCCCACGGCGCGACTCGCGCTGAGGCGGCGCCGCACCCGCCGGAAGACCTCGCGACCTAAGCGTCCAGCCGAACGGTAGTTCCGGTGGCGCGGAGGGTTAGGTTTCGCCGGCCCAGGCGAGCGCCGGGAGGCCCGGAGTCGGCTTCCGAGCGGGGGCCAGCCCGCCTGAACCGCGGAATCCTCAGTTTCTTGTGGCGACGGCCCGGCCAAGTGCTTAAACTGTGATTGTCGGGGGATTTACGCCGACGAAGCACGGTCGACGTGCGCCGCCTGCCAGTGCGCTCCGCGGCGCGAGCGTCAGAGCGTGCCTACTTGACTCACGAAGTTGTCCTGATTTCGCACGAGCGGGCCACCGCTGTTTGTCGGTCGAGTTCGAGGATCACGAGAAGAGCATTCCTTGCGCGAGTGAGCGCCACGTGGCCGTCACGGAACACGGCCGCAGCGCATCGCGCCAGCACTACCAGGGAGCGTTTCCCATGCGCACGAGTCGATTGGTTTCGATCAGCCTGTCGGGACTTCTGCTGTTCAGCGCGGCCGCGTCGGGCGCCCGCGCGGCGGAATCCGCGCCGCTGACTACTTACCAGAAAGATGGGCAAACTTCGTACGCGCTCAGCGTGTCGGCCAAATTCCCGCGCGCGAGGTCGAGGCCGTGGACGTGGTCGTGTTGGTGGACACTTCCGCCAGCCAGCAAGGCGCTTATCGCGAGGCGGAGCTGGCGGCCATGGAAGCGATGCTGGCCGGCGTGCGCCCGAGTGACCGCGTGCAAATCCTGGCCGTCGATCTGAACGCCCGACCGCTCGCCAAAGGCTTCGCCGCCGCTGGGAGCGACGAAATTGCGCAGGCCGTCGCGGCGGTGCGCAAGCAAACTCCGTTGGGCTCAACGGACGTCGCCGCGGCCGTGACTGCGGCCGCCGCGCAGTTTGAGCAAGCCGGGTCGAAGAACCGCGCCGTGATTTACATCGGCGACGGCGTAAGCAAGGCCAACCTGTTGGATTCGCCGACGCTGAGCCATGTGATCGACCAGCTCCGCAGCGGGCGCATGCCGATGTCGAGCTATGCCATTGGCCCCGAGGTGGACGGGAATCTACTGGCCGTGCTGGCCAATCATTCGGGCGGCAATCTGTACGTGGCTGAGCCGCTCGTGTGGCAGGACGAAAAGGCCGGCGTTTCCGACGCCCGGGCGCGCGAGGAAAACGCTCGCGCTGCGGCGGCCGCCGGCAAGAACCTGGCGATGTGGTCGCGCGGGACGGTGATGTGGCCGGAGAAGGCGCAGCTTCCTGATCAAATGGGACAAGTGTATCCCTCGACCTTCCCGCCCTTGCGGTCCGATCGCGACACCGTCGTGGTGGGCCGCACGTCGGCGAAGTTGGCCGACGGACTAGCGATTCATTTGAGCGGGTCCGCGGCGGGACAGCCGGTCGAGCAATCGTGGACCGTTTCGGCGCAGCCCTCGACCGACGATGACGCGTACCTGGCTTCACTTGTCGACGCCGCGAGCCGCAACGGCGGGCTCACGCTGCCGACCGTGGGAACGGCGGGCCTGGCTGAAGCGGCCCGCTTGATGGGAGCCCGCGCCGATCAACTCACGATGCTGGCGGAGCGGGCCGTCGCTTCGGGCGACCGCGTGGCCGCCGGGCGAATTGCTCAAGCCGTCCTGCGCACCGATCCGGGCAACGTGCAAGCGCGCACAGTGCAAAATGTCGTTTCCGGCGCCGCGGCTCGGCCGGCCGGCGCCGGCAACGCCGCCGCAAGGCGAGGCGGTTGAAGCCGTGCCCGCAGCGCCCACTGCTGGCGACGGAATTCGATTGGTGGCGCCGGCGGAAGCTCCGGCGGCCGGGAGCGCGCCGGCTGACGCCGCCGCGGCGCCGGCCGATCCCGGCTTGCTTGGCCGCGTTGGCGCCGACGGCGCTTTCCTCGACGAGGTGGAGCAAGAGCGTCGCGTGTTTGCCGGCATGCTCGAGAAGGAAATCTCCAACACGGTGATCGATGCCCGCGAGCGGATGACCAGCGACCCGCGGCAGGTGATTCAGGATCTCAAGCTGGCCCTGGAAAACCTGCGACGCGCGCCGGACCTGGACGCGGCCAAGCGGGCCGAGCTGGAGGACAAACTCCAGATCGCGCTGCGCGAAGCCTCGCGCAAGGCGGACCTCAAAGACGAACTCGATCGGCTGGCGCAGGAAGAACTGGCCGCCGCCCGCGAACAGAAGCTGCTGGGCGAGCGGCTCACGCGACGCCTGGAGCGCGAGAAGCAATTGATGCTGCGATTCGACGCCCTGATGGATGAGCGGAAGTACAACGAGGCCACGGAAGTCGCGGCGATCGTCGACGAGATCGATCCCCAGGGCGTGACGCCGGTGGCGGCGACGCTGATGGCGCGGCACTCGCGGCACTACTACCTGCAAATGATTACTCGGTCCGCGCGGCACGAAGCGGCATGGGAGACGATGTTGCAGATGGAGCTGTCGCACATTCCGTTCCCGGACAACCCGCCGATCGTGTATCCGGACGCGCCGGTGTGGGAAGAGCTGTCGAAGCGTCGCAAAAAGAAATACGCGGCCGTGGACCTGAAGGGCCAGGGAGAGGCCGAGTCGCGGATCTACGGCGCATTGCGGGAAAAGCTGAAGTCGCCGCTGGAGGTGGTCGAGGAGCCGCTCAATCAGGTGATGCAGCGCATCTCGGAGGATTATGAAATCCCGATCGTGTTCGACACTGCCGCACTGGAAGCAGCCGCCGCGAGCCCCGACGCCGAAGTGAGCATCAATGTGAACAACGTGACGCTCCGCTCGGCGCTGGATCTGATGCTCAAGCAGGTCGAGGACTTGACGTACATTATCGACGACGAGGTGCTGCAGATTACCACCAAAGACAAAGCGGACGCCGCGTTGCAGGTGAAGGTCTATCCGGTGGCCGATCTGGTGCTGCCGATTGACAGCCTGGGCGTTATCGGCGGCGGCGGTTTGGGAGGCGGCGGTCTGGGCGGCGGCGGCGGCGGCGGACTTGGCGGCGGGGGCGGCGGTGGACTGGGTGGCGGAGGCGGTGGATTCGGCGGCGGCGGCGGCGGCGGTGGCGGCGGATTGGGCGGCGGTGGGGGCGGCGGATTCTTCGCCGTGCCCGATAAGGTTGACCTCAATGCCCCGGCGCAGCCGACTATCAACTCCGCAGCGCCCACGGCGTCGGCCGAACCCGCGGCCAGCGGGCCGGCGGCGGCTGAGGCCAAGCCGGCGGCGGCCGCAGCCCCGCGGGTGCGCGGCATCGAGATCGACCCGGCGAAGTCGCCCGAGGAGTTCTGGTCGCAGCATTTCGCCGCCAAGCCGGAAGACGCCAAGACGGTTCGTCGCGCCGTGCGCGACCTCATGCATCAGCAGCAATACGAGCAAGTGATTGCGCTGGTGCAGGCGGCGCTCCAGTACGGCCAGGCGCAGCCGTGGATGTATGAATCGCTCGGCATCGCCCTGGAGATGGCCGGACGGCCCAAGGCGGATATCGAGCGGGCGATCATGTCGGCGTGCGACTTCAGCACCACGCCGGATGAGCTCATGTTCATCGGTCGGTTCCTGTCGCACCTCGACTTGGATCGCCGAGCCGTCGACGTCTATCGGCAGGTGATCAAGGCGGCGCCGCTGTACCAGGAAGCCTATGCCCTGGCGCTGCAAGCGGCCAAGCGCGCCAAGGACGTCGACGGGATTCGCTGGGCGACTCTGGGCATTCTCGAGCAGGCCTGGCCGACCAATCAGCAGGCCATTCGCAACACGGCGCTGCGCACGGCCGAAGCCACGCTCGCCGATCTCCGCAAGTCCGGCGATACGGCGGCCGCCGATGCTTACCAGCGCAACCTCAACGCGGCCCTGATCCGCGACTGCGTGGTGACCGTGTCGTGGTCGGGCGACGCCGACGTCGATTTGATCGTCGAGGAGCCGACCGGCACGACGTGCTCGCAGCGCACTCCGCGCACGGTGGGCGGCGGCGTGTGCCTGGGGGACGGCCACGCCACCTCGGAGAAGACAACTTCGGGCGGATTTAGCGAAACCTATGTTTGTCCCCAAGGCTTTGCCGGCGACTACCGCGTGCGGATTCGCAAGGTGTGGGGAGACGTGGTGGCCGACCGCGTGACCGTGGACGTGTACAAGCACTACCGCAGTGAGGACGAACAACACGAGCGGCAGCACATCGCGATCGGCCAGGACGACGCCCTGGTGGTGTTCAATTTAGAAGGCGGCCGCCGGACCGATCCCTTGGAGGATCAGCAGTTGGCCGCGGCGATCGAGCGGCAGACGGCCGTCAGCAGCCAGGTGCTGGCGCAGCAGGTTGGACAGGACATCAACTCGCTGGCGGATCCCTCGATCATCCCCGGGCGCGGCAATCTCGATCCGCTGGATCTGCGGCGTCAGTTGGCGCTGGCCCGCGGCGGCGCCGTCGGCTTCCAGCCAGTGATCGTCACCCTGCCCGACGGTACGCAGATGTTGGCCACGGCCGTGGTTTCAGCCGATCGCCGCTACGTGCGGATTACGGCGGGGCCTTCATTCACGGGTATCGGCAACGTGACCTCGTTCACCTTCGCCGGGTCGTCGACACAAACTGATAATGGCACGGACACCGGTACAGGTACGGGCACGGACACCGGTACGGGCGCCGGGACCGATGCGAACACCGACGCCACCGCTCCGTAAGTCCAAGGCTTGGCGGAGACGTCGTCAGCGCGCAGCGTTCAACGCCGCGCGCTGCAATTCGGCGAGCTGGGCGATGCCGTTGCGCGCCAGGTCGAGCATGGTCGTCAGTTCGGCGCCGTCGAAGGTGGCTTCTTCTCCCGTGCCCTGCAATTCCACGAACCGGCCGCGGCCCGTCATGACGACATTCATGTCGACCGCCGCGGCGACGTCCTGGCGGTAGTCCAGATCGAGCGTGGGCCGGCCGTCGATGATGCCCACGCTGACGGCCGCCACGCTGTCCACCAGCGGCGCGGCGGCGGGCAAAGCGAAGGCGGCAAGCGAATTGAGCGCCGTGGCAAGGGCTACATAGCCGCCGGTGATTGCAGCGGTGCGGGTGCCGCCGTCGGCCTCCAGCACGTCGCAATCGACGGTGATCGTCCGCTCACCGAGGGCCGTGAGGTCGACCACCGCCCGGAGGCTGCGGCCGATGAGGCGCTGGATTTCGGTGGCGCGGCCATCGACCTTGCCGGCGCGATCGCGCGCCTTGCGAGGCGCGGTGCTGCCCGGAAGCATGCTGTACTCAGCGGTGATCCAGCCTTTTCCTGAGCCGGTCATCCACGCTGGCACAAAGTCATCGACGCTCGCGGTGCACAGGATCGTCGTGCGGCCGGCGCGCACGATCACGCGCCCGGGAGCGGCGCCATAGGGGGCGTGCTCAATCGACCAATCTCTAAGCGCATCGCAAGGGCGTGTACCTTGGGTCATCTTATTTTACTGCGAATGCTCCTTGTTAACCGCGGAGGACGCAAAAAACGCGGAGAAGAGCAACCAGAAGAACAAATTGAATTGTCTCTGCGTTCTCAGCGCACCCTGCGGTTAGTTATTTGGCGACACCTTAACTTTGAGCGCCCAGCAGCCACGCGAGGACGCCCTTTTGCACGTGCATGCGATTGGCGGCTTGCTCCACGACGATGCTGTAGGGGCTGTCGATTACCTCGTCAGTCACCTCTTCTCCGCGCTTAGCGGGCAGACAGTGCATGAAGCGCGCCGCGGGCGCCGCCGCCTTCATTAGCCGGTCGGTAACCTGGTAGTCGGCGAAGTCCTGCTTGCGTTTGGCCTGCTCGGCTTCTTGTCCCATGCTGGCCCACACGTCGGTGTACACCGCCGCGGCGCCGCGGACGGCGTCCTGGGGATCGCGCGTGGCCGTGAAGACGCCGTTGGGCGCTTTTGCCCGGAGCTTCTTGAGGAATGGTTCGTCAAAGTCGTACCCCTGGGGCGAGGCAATGGCGAACTCAACTCCCAAGAGGCCGCACGCCATGGCGACGCTGCGGGCCACGTTGTTGGCGTCGCCGATCCAGGCGAGTTTGGCGCCCTGGAGCGTGCCGGCGTGCTCGCGGAGCGTGAACAGGTCGGCCAGCGCCTGACAGGGATGGGAGTGGTCGGTGAGGCCGTTAATCACCGAGCAGGCCGAGTGGGCGGCGACGTCCTCAATGGTTTGGTGGCTCTTGGTGCGCAGCACGATGACGTCGACCATCTCGCTCAGCACGCGGGTAAAGTCGGCGAGGCTCTCGCGCTTGCCGAAGCCGGCGTCGTCGCCCAGCAGCATGCTCGAACCGCCGAGGTGGGCCATGGCCGACTGAAAACTCACGCGGGTGCGGAGCGACTGCTTCTCGAACAAGAGCGCCATCATGCGGCCGGGCAAGAGCGGCTCGCGAATGCCCTTCTGGAACTTGGCCTTCAGGTCGGCGCTGAGGGCGAAGATGCGCAGGATCTCGTCGGTCGTCAGGTCGGAAACGTTGATGAGATGTCGCATGGCGGTTACGGAATAAAGTCAGCCAGTACTTGGGCGAGGATGGCGCAGCCTTCGCGGACTTGCGCGTCGGTGAGGGTCATCGCGGGAAGCAGACGCACCACGTTGCCTTGGGTGACGTTGACCAGCAGCCGCTCGGCAAGGCAGCGGTCGACAATCGGCGCGGCGTCGCCCGAGAGCTCGATGCCGATCATCAGGCCGCACTGACGCAGCTCGCGGACGTGCGGATTGCCGTGCACCAGCGGTTCGAGGAGTTGGCGGAACAGGGCGCCGAGTTGGATGGCCCGGTCCAAGAGCCCGTCGCGTTCGATGGTTTCGATGGTGGCGATTCCCGCACGGGCGGCGATCGGGTTGCCGCCGAAGGTGGCGGCGTGCATGCCGGGGCGGAGGCTGGCGGCGACCTCGGGCCGGGCCAGCATGGCGCCGCCGGCGACGCCGCCGCACAGGCTTTTGGCCAGCGTCATGACGTCGGGCTCGACGCCGAAGTTTTGGTACGCGAACCACTTGCCCGTGCGGCCGCAGCCGGCCTGGACTTCGTCAAAGATCAGCACCAGGCCGTGCTCGTCGGCAATTTGGCGGAGGCCGGCGAGAAAGTCGGGCGGCGCGATGCGGATGCCGCCTTCGCCTTGGATCGGCTCGACCAGGATCGCCGCCGTTTCGCCGTCGACCTTCGACCGCACCGCCGCGAGGTCGCCAAACGGAGCGTATACGAACCCTGGCAACATCGGGCCGATGCCTTCGTGATACTTCGCCTGCGCCGTGGCGGTAACGGCGCCGTACGTGCGGCCGTGGAACCCACCCTCGAAGGTGATAATCTTGTAGCGCCCGCTCGCCGTGTGGAGTCGAGCGATCTTGATTGCGGCCTCGTTGGCCTCGGCGCCGGAGTTACAGAAAAACGCCTGGCCGCCGAAGCTGCGCTCGCTCAGCAGTTTGGCCCAGCGGCCTTGGGCCTCCGTGTGCCACGTGTTGGGCACGTGGATAAGCGTCGCGGCCTGCTCTTGGATCGCCTGGACGACGTGCGGCGGACAGTGGCCCAGCAGGTTACAGCCCCAGCCGGGGAAGAAGTCGAGGTAGCGGTTGCCCTGGTCGTCCCAAACGTACGACCCCTCGCCGCGCACGAGCGACACGGGGAAGCGGCGATAGTTGGGAATGACGTACCGCTGGAACAGCGCAGCCGTCTCCGGCGACATCAATTGCTTGGTAGCGGCTGTCACAGTCGGTGGGACTCCTGAATGACCAAGCACCAATGACCAATGACCAAGGCAGGAATATGCCGCCTTCTGCCATTGGTCATTGGTGCTTGGTCATTGGTCATTACACGCTCATGGATGCGTTGGAGGACAGTCGCTTTGCTACGCGGGTTCGGCCACCAGTTCGGTGCCGACGCCGCGGTTGGTGTAAATTTCCAGGAGCAGGGAGTGGCGCAGGCGGCCGTCGATGATATGGATTTTACCGACGCCCCGGGCGAGGGTTTCCAGGCAGGCTTCGACTTTGGGGATCATCCCGCTTTCGATGCTGCCGTCGGCAATCAGGCGGCGGGCCTCGGCGGCGGTGAGCGAGTGGATGAGCGTGTCGGGATCGTCCTTGCGCTCTCGCACGCCGTTGACGTCGCTGAGGAACACGAGTTTCTCGGCGCCCACGGCTTGGGCGACCGCCGTGGCGGCGGTGTCGGCGTTCACGTTTAAGCGCTCGCCGTCCTCCGTCTCGCACATCGACGGGATGACCGGCACCTGCCCGGCGTAGGTAAGGTTGTCCAGCGCTTCGCGATCGACGCGAGTGACGTTCCCCACATAGCCAAGATCGATCGGCCCATCGGCGCCGGGGAGCGCCAGTCGCTCGCCGAAGAGCACGTTGTTGTTGGTTTCGCCGGCGAAGTTGAGCGGCATGGCCCGGCCGCCGAACTGTTCGATCTTGCGGGCGATGTGCTCGTTGATTTCGCCGGCTAGTACGCGCTGGACGATCTTGAGCGTGGCCTCGTCGGTGTAACGGCGGCCCTGGATGAATCGGGACTCGAGATTCGCTTCGGCCATCGCGCGGGTGATGGCGGCGCCGCCGCCGTGCACGACGATCGGGCGCATGCCGACGGTTTCCATGAAGACGATGTCGAGCAGCAGATGGTCGAGCGCCTGAGGGTCTTCCATGACGCTGCCGCCGAGCTTGATGACCGTGATCTTGTCGCGAAAGCGGCGAATCCAGCCGAGGGCTTCGATCAGGACGTCGGCTTTTTGGATGGCGTCTTGCACGAGCGAGCGGTCTCAATCACAAGGCAGGCGAGGCGAACCGGCGACCGGCTGTCGCGGTCTAGGTTTTTGTGCGGAAACCGGAGCGAATCTCGCATTTTACGTGCCGCGGCGCTAACGCGGTAGATAGTTCCCGGGGCGATCGGCGCTCCCCTGGCGACTTGCCAACTCGTCTGCCAAGATGAGCCACAATCGCAGCGCTGCGCGAAAATCCCGTGATCCCCTGGGCCGCCCTGATGCCTTCCGCCGCCATGGCCATCGTGCTCGCCGCCGGCAAGGGGACGCGGATGAAATCGGACCTGCCCAAGGTGCTCGTGCCGGTGGGCGGCCGGCCGATGGTGGCCTATGTATTGGACGCCCTCCGGCAGGCCGGCGTCGACCGGATGGTCGTGGTCGTGGGCTATCGCGCCGATCTCGTGAAGGCCGGGCTGGCGGGCGTGCCGAGGGTCGAATTCGCCCTGCAAGAGGAGCAACTCGGCACCGGCCACGCCGTGATGATGTGCCGCGAAGCCTTGGGCGGCCACCGGGGCCCGGTCGTGGTAGTGGCGGGCGATTCGCCGATGCTGCAGGCTGAGTCGGTACGACGGCTCTTGGCAGAGTTTGATCGCCGGGCCGCCGCGTGCCTGTTAGGCACAGTTCGCAAAGATAACCCCGCCGGTTATGGCCGCATTGTCCGTAACGACGCCGGGGAGTTTGTCGGCATTGTCGAAGAAAAGGACGCGACGCCGGGCCAAAAGGCGATCACCGAGATTAACGTCAGCACGTACGTGTTCGACTCAGCCGAGTTGTTGTGGGCGCTGGACCAATTACGGGCCGACAACTCGCAGCGGGAGTATTACATTACAGACTGTCCGGCGATCCTGCTGGCGGCGGGCAAGCGGGTCGAGGCGCTGCCGGTGCTCCAACCGTGCGAGGCGCTGAGCATCAACAGCGTCGAGGAGCTGGCGGCGGTTGAGGAAGAGTTGAAGCGCATAGGGCGTCGCACATGACCGACCTGAAAATTTTCAGCGGCAAGGCCAACCGGCCGCTCAGCCAGCAGATATGCGAATACCTGGGCGTGCCGCTGGGCGACGTCTCGCTGGGCAATTTTCCCGACGGCGAAACGTCCTGCAAAATCAACGAGGACATCCGCGGCCGCGACGTTTATCTCATTCAGCCGACGTGCCCGCCGGTCAACGACAACCTGATCCAACTGTTGGTGATGATCGACAGTTGCAAGCGGGCCAGCGCCGAGCGGATCACGGCCGTCATGCCCTACTTCGGCTACGCCCGGCAGGATCGCAAGGACGAAGGGCGCGTGCCGATCACGGCGAAGCTGGTGGCGAACCTGATCACCCGCGCCGGGGCCGACCGCGTGCTGACGATGGACCTGCACGCCGCTCAGATCCAGGGCTTCTTCGACGTGCCGGTGGACCACCTGTACGCGGCGCCGGTGCTCAACGACCACTTTCTCGGGCTCAAGATTCCGATCGACGAAATGGTGATCGTCAGTCCCGACGAGGGGAGCATCAAGCGGGCCCTGGGGCATGCCAAACGCATCGGCGGCAGCGTGGCGATCATCGACAAGCGGCGGATGAGCGCCGAGAAGACCGTGCAGGCCAACATCCTCGGCGGACCCGTGGCGGGCAAGGTGGCGCTGATGTTCGACGACATGATCAGCACCGCCGGCTCGATCTGCGGCGCCGCCAATGTGCTGCACGAGAATGGCGTGAAGGAGATCCACGTGGGCGTCACGCACGCCGTGCTGTGCGGCAACGCGATGAACAACCTCCGCGAGGCCAACCTGGCGAGCCTGGTGTGCACCAACTCGATCCCGCAGCGCGCCGACCAGTTGCTGCCGGTCACCAAGGTGCTCAGCGTCGCCCCGCTGTTGGGCGAGGCCATCAAGCGGATTCACCGCAATGAGTCGGTGAGCGGGTTGTTTAAGTGACGGCGACCGGTTTTGCGGGTTGGGGTGGCATGGCCTCGGAGGTCTTCCGACGTGGCCATGTTTTGCCGCGATTGCATGCCCACGCGGACGAGGGCATGCCACCCAAATCTGGGCCCAGATGGGCTTGAAATCTCTCTAAAATCGGGCACAATCAGGGGTTCGGTAATTCCCCAGATATTCTGTTCTTGTAGTTTGCGGATACTCCACTCATGGCCGAGACCCTCCAGGTTCAACAACGACAGCAAACCGGCAAGCTGAATAATCGGCGGCTGCGGCGCTCGGGCCAGGTCCCGGCGGTGCTCTACGGGCACGGCGAAGCGACGGTCATGCTCACGCTGCCGGCCGAAGAGCTGGAGCACACGCTCCGGCACGGCGCGAAGGTAGTCGAGTTGGGCGGCGCCGCCAGCGGGCAGGCGCTGTTGCAGGAAGTTCATTGGGACGCCTTTCAGCACCATGTGCTGCACGTGGACCTCTTGCGGGTCGACGCCAGTGAGCGCGTCGTCGTCGAGGTGCCGGTGCACCTGCGCGGCGAGGCGCCCGGCGAGCACGAAGGCGGCGTGGTCGAGCACCTGCTTCACTTCGTGGAAATCGAGACCTCGCCGGTCGCGATCCCCGAGTCGCTGCACATCAAGATCAACCAATTGCAGCTCCACGGCTCGCTGACGCTGGCCGATATTTTCGACCTCCCCGCGGGCGCCACGCTGGTGACGGACGCGAAGCTCACCGCGGTGCAGTGCGTCGAGCCCGCGGTCGAGCCGGAGGAAGAAGAGCTCGCCGCCGGCGGCGTGGCGGAGCCCGAAGTCATCGGCCGCAAGCCGGGCGACGAAGAGGAAGGCGAAGAAGGCTGAGCTACGAGCGCCCTGGTGGGTGTGATGAAGATAGTGGTCGGACTGGGAAACCCTGGGAAGAAGTACGAAGGAACTCGACACAACGTTGGCTTCGAGGTGGTCGAGCGGTTGGCCCGCGAGTGCGGCGCCGACGGGCCGCGGCCGAAGTTCGACGGCGATTTGTGGGAGTGCCGGCTGGGCGGCGAGAAGTCGCTTCTGCTGGAACCCCGCACGTTTATGAACCTCAGCGGTTCGTGCGTGCGGAAGGCCTTCGATTTTTACCAGACGGACCTGGCCGACCTGTTGGTGGTTTGCGACGAGTTTCAACTGCCGGTGGGGCAGGTGCGACTCAAGCCTCAGGGAAGCGACGGCGGGCATAATGGACTGGCCGACGTCATCCGCGCGCTGGGAACGGTCGAGTTTGCCGCGGCTGCGGATCGGCATCGGGCCGGTCCCCGACCGGTGGGATCCGGTGGATTTTGTATTGGGAAAGTTCACCGCGGCGGACCGCGGCGAAATTGATTTGCAGGTCGCCCGGGCGGCCGACGCGGTACAATGTTGGGCGGCCGAAGGCACGACTCCGGCCATGAATCGATTTAACGCAAAGCAGTAAGCAGCTATCGGCTATCCGCTGTCGGCTGTCGGCCCGGGGCGAGCGAAAACCGCCGCTGGCTGATAGCCGAGAGCTGACAGCCGACAGCCCAACCTTTGGGAGCACAAGTTTTGGCAGATCGAACAGCAGTTTACGAAGGCCTGTTTATCCTGGATTCGAACCGCTTCGCCCGCGATCACGAAGGCGTGTCGCACGAGGTGGAGGGCTTGGTCGAGGCGGCCGGCGGCGAGATCCTCGTCAGCCGGCTGTGGGAGGAACGGCGGCTGGCGTACGCGATCAAGGGGCAGCGGAAGGGCGCCTATTGGCTGGTTTACTTCCGGATGCCGACGCCAAATTTGACGGACCTGACGCGGCAATGCGACATCAACGACACAATTCTCCGCCAACTATTTGTCCACCTGCCCCCGACGCTGGTCGAGCCGATCCTGGCCCACGCCAAGGGCGAGGTCCCGCAGCCTGTTGTCGCGGCCGAGGAGCCTGAGCCGGTGGGAGCGGGCGTCGCGTAGGTTTTCCCCAGCCGGCGGCGGTTGATTGCATCGCTGGGCGAGTTTTGGTAGGGTAGGGGGACATCCATACACCTCCCGGCCCCTGCCGCCCTGACCGCGGCCTTTCCTAAGGACCATTCGCCATGGCGAGTTTCAATCGCGTGATTCTCGTGGGCAATCTCACTCGCGACCCCGAACTGCGCTACATCCCCAGCGGCACGGCGGTGTCGGAGATCGGGTTGGCCGTGAACGAGCGAGTAAAACGCAACGAGCAATGGGTCGAGGAAACGGTGTTCGTCGACGTGACGCTCTGGGGCCGCACCGCCGAGGTGGCCAACGAGTACCTGAGCAAGGGCGCCCCGGTGCTGATCGAGGGACGGCTCAAGCTCGACACCTGGGAGAAGGACGGCCAGAAGCGGAGCAAGCTGCGCGTGACGGCCGAGAAGATGCAAATGCTGGGCAGCCGCGAAGGCGGCCCGCGCACCGGCGGAGGCGGCGGCGCCCGACCCGCGTCGCGCGGCGCAGTGCCGGCGGCAGCGGCCAGGATGAAGGCGGATACGAAGATGAAGTGCACTCCAGTTCGCCGACGGGCTCGCCCGGATTTCCCGAGGACGAGATTCCGTTCTAAATTCACATAACAAGCCCGTGTTAGCCGGCATCGTCTCGATGCCGTTTTCCACGGCGCCGCTGGCGGCGCCGGCTAACACGAAACTAAAACGTAACGTAATTCAAAGTTCACAATGAAAACCAAATCTCGCAAGAATCCGTCGACCGCCAATCGCTTGCCGCGGGGGCAGCACGGCGGGGTCGAACTGCTGTTGATCCATAATGTTGAAGACCTCGGCAAGCAGGGCGACGTCGTCGAGGTGCGCACCGGCTACGCCCTGAACTACCTCATCCCCCAGGGGCTGGCGACTCTTGCGTCGGACCACCACAAGCGGATGGTCGAGAAGCACCGGGCGAAGCTGCAGGCCATCGAGAAGGCGCACCAGTCCGACCTCCGCAAGAAGGCGGTCGAGATCGCCAAGCAGAGCATCACGATCGAGGCCAACGCCACCGAGGACGGCCATCTGTACGGCAGCGTCGGGGCCGTGGAAATCGTCGCCGCGCTGAAGAAGAACGACATCCACCTGCACGCCGACCAGATCAAGCTCGAGGGCGTGCTGAAGGAATTGGGCCTGTACACGGTGAAATTCCGGCTCGCCAGCGAGGTGGAGGGCGAGTTGAAAGTGTGGGTCGTCCCGCAGGTCGGCGCGGAGTCGTAGCGACTCGGCGTTCGAATGGACAAGTTGGATTGAGCCAATTAGCCCCCGGTCAGTGACCGGGGGCTAAATACTTGTTGGCAAGCAACGAAGGAGCGCGCCGTGGCCGAGAATGGACATCGCAATGGCTCCACGGCCGGCGGGGCGCCTCGCGGCGACGCCGACGTTTACTCGCAACAGGTTCCTCAGAACGTCGAGGCCGAGCGGGCCGTCCTGGGCAGCATCCTCTTGTTGCCCGAGGTGTTCGACGAAGTCGCGTTGGCGGTGCGGATCACGGACTTTTACGACGACGCCAATCGCCGCATCTTCGAGCACCTGCTGGCGATGCACGACGGCGGGCAGCGCATCGACCTGATGCTGCTGGTCGAGCGGCTGAAGAAGGCCGGCGTCTACGAATCGGTTGGCGGCGCCGCGTACCTGGCGGAGATCGGCCGGCAGGTGCCGACCGCGGCCCACGCGGAGTACTACGCCCGGATCGTGGCGCGACAAGTCGGTGCTGCGATCGCTGATCCACGCGAGCGTCGACATTCAGAACTTGGCGTACGACCCGACGGTCGAAACTCGCGAGATTCTCGGCCGGGCCGAGGAGCGCGTGTTTGCGATCCTCGAAGACCGCGGCGCCGGGCAGGTGTCGCCCATCAGCGAAGTGCTCCAGGAGTCGCTCGACCGCATCGACGCGCGGATGGATCACCACCACGCCCACGGCGGCGTGGAAACCGGGTTCGACGACTTCGATCAGTTGACCGGCGGGTTGCACAAGAGCGAGCTGATCGTGCTGGCGGCCGCCCCAGCATGGGCAAGACGGCGCTGGCCATGAACATTGCCGAGCACGCAGCGATCCGCGGCGGCGTGCCCGTGCTGTTCGTGAGCTTGGAAATGTCGGCGATCGAGCTGGGCGACCGGCTTTTGTGTTCGTTTGCCGAGGTCAACGGCAATCGGCTGCGCAACGGCACGATCACCAACGACGAGCGGCGAAAGCTGGTGAGCGCCGCGTCGGAGGTCAGCCAGGCGCCGCTGTTCATCGACGATTCGCCGAGCCGCACGATGACCGAAATCGCCGCGAACTGCCCGGCGGCTCAAGCGGCGGTCCGGGCTGGGCTTGGTCGTGATCGATTACCTGCAACTCATCGATCCCGACAACCCGCGCGAACCGCGGCAAGAACAGGTGGCCAAAATCTCCCGGCGGCTTAAGGGGCTGGCTCGCGAGCTGGACGTGCCGGTGCTGTGCCTGGCCCAGCTCAACCGGCAGGTCGAAGCGACGCACAGCAACAAGCCCCAGCTCAGCCATTTGCGGGAGTCGGGGGCGATCGAGCAGGACGCCGACGTGGTGATGTTCGTCCACCGCGACGAGTACTACCAAACCAACGAGGAAGACCGGCAGCGGGTGCGCGGCGAAGCGGACCTGCTCTTGCGCAAGCAGCGCAACGGGCCGACGGGTGACGTGAAGCTTACCTGGGTTCACGAGTTCACCCGTTTTCGCAATTTCTCGCACAAGGCGTACGCGGAGTTCGAGGCGTACGGGCCGGCGAATTTTTGAGGGGAAGGGTGAGAAGCGAAGGGGCGAGAGCAGTAGAAGCTCACGTTGCTATCGCTCCACTTTTTCACGTCGCATCCGGGCGCCCCAGGGCTTGCCGTCTTTCTCTTACCCCTTGCCCCTGATCCCTCGCCGGGTGCAGCCTGCGGTTTGTTTTTAGGCGGCGGTCTGATAGCTGCGTGTTGGGTGGAGTCGTCGGTGTCGACGTTTCCAAAAGTGGCGGAGGGGTTCGGTGTCGCTGAGGCCGTCGGCCGCCAGTTGCAGCAGCGGCTCGGCGCCTTGGTCCCAGAACTTCTCGCTTCCTTTGACGCGGCGGTTCATCTGTTTGATCGTCGACTCGATCGCGGCGGACGTCATCGGCAGGCCCTGCCGGCGGTAGGCGGCGTAACTCATGCGCGGCTGCTGATTCGTGAGATACCGCAGCGCTTCGGCGACGATCCGCCGCGGCGATGTTTCCGACTCGTTCTCGACGGGCGCTCCCAGTTCCTGCGATCGGACGGTCAGCGCCGCCAACAGCGGCGCGACGCTGCCTTCCCACAGCCATTGGGCCCACTGGCGATGCGCCGACCAACCTTCCGCTGGGCTCCGTCCGGCCAGCGCCGCCGCGTAGACGTAACAGATCGCGTGGGTGAAATCGAGGATCGGCGTATAGTGAGAGAAATGTTTCTGGTGAACGCTCCAGTTGGCCGCCGCGCCGTCGGCCACGAACGCCTTCCGCGGCGCTGCGTGAAAGCCCCGCGCGTAAGCGGCGGCGACCAGCCGCGGGCCGAACCGCTCGGCCCCTTGCCGCGTGGCCACGACGCTTCGCAGCAGCGGCGTGGGCCGCGCGACGCGGTCCTGCGGCGCGTCGTCGGAAGGTTCTTCGAGAGCTTCGTGAGCGGACGAAAACCCCTTGATTTCTCGGGCCAACTCGTCCATGCGTCCCGGGTCGACGAAGGTCGCCGGAATCGTCGGGCAAGGATCGACGGCCTGCTCCGCGCTGGTCATGCTCAACAAGCAGCCCACCAGCGTCTCGCGCCAATGGCCCGGGGCCTTCTCGTCGCGCAGCGACTCGTCACGAGAGCGGATTTGGATCCGCCCGCCGTCCATCATGACGCACGCCACCGGCGGAACGCGCTCGGTCGGAGGGGTGCGCCGTGCAGGCAGCGGCAGGTCTTGGTACGCCGCCGCTTGCGCCTCCATCTCGGCGACCCGCTCGCGGCCAATCCGCTTGGTCCACCGCTGCACCCGTTCGCGCGAGACCGAGAGCTCCGCCAGCGCCTCCAGGTCCTTCGTCGCTTGAACGAAGGAGGCCGACTGCGAACCGGCGTAGACCACCTTCGCCAGCGCGCTGGGCGTGAAGGGACAGTCCGGTTCAACGCCCAGGGCGCTGGTCAGCGGGAAAAAAAGCCCGGCGGCAGCCGGGGCAGTAATACTCCGGTTCGACGATCCTCGTCGGTCCGCGGCGGGTGACGAGTTCCCGCTGGCGGGCTCCGCGACAGCGCCCCGGCTGGCCGCACGTCGGACAGTCCGCGTCCTGGGGAGCGGGCCGATCGAAGGACCGTTGTTTCACGACTTCCGCCGTTAGCGCATCGGCGATCTCGATCGCCTGATTCTCGATGGCGTCCAGCCAGCAAACCCCCTGCGACTCGTCGACTTCGGGCGCCTCCTCGCACAACTGCCGGGCCATCGCCGCGATCCGCCCCTGAACTTCACTGCTAATCGCCATCCTTGGCTCCTTATTCTCGCCAGCTTCTCGCCGCCGGCGCTTCCTCCCCCTGAAAATCTCCTCGCTAGCTTCTACACCATTCGCCGCCACGCGCAAACCGCAGGCTGCACCCTCCCTCGCCCCTCGCACGCAACTCGCCTTGTGGGCCGTCGGGCGTTTCGCTATTTCTTGGCGGCCATTTTGCGGCCGAGCTGCGCCCCGATTGCGGCTCGCGGTCGACATGCGCTCTCATCTGCTACGAAATCACGCGACTGGCACTGGCGTCTATTGATGCGAGCTTCATCGAGGCATTTGGCGGTTCGTTGGTGGCTGCCAACCGTGGCGACGGCGCTGTTGGCGCTGGCGGCCTTGCCCAATCGAGCCCAAGAAATCCTGCCAACGCCGCAAGCGCCCCCTCTGTCAGAGTCCATCCCGCCGGGTGCTCCCGAAACGCCGGCCGCCGAGACGGTGGCCGAGGTGCGAATCGTTGGCAACCAGACCATTACGACATCGCAGGTGGCCAGCAACATCACGACCGCACCGGCCGGCCGTTCGATCGCTCGGTGGTCCAGCGCGACGTGCGTAAGCTGGCCAATCTCGGCTGGTTCGTCGACGTCAAGCCGATGTACCAGGCGACGCCGCAGGGCCGTATCGTCATCTTCCAGGTCGTCGAGCGGCCCACGATCCGCTATGTCGAGTATCTCGGCAATGAAAAGGTGAGCGACAAGACGCTCGGCAAGCAAACCCTGCTCAAGGCCGGCGGCTCAGTCGACCCCTACGCCGTCGAGGAGGGGAAGCGCAAGCTGCACGACTACTACGTGGGCAAAGGATTCAACAACGTGCAGATCACGGTCATGGAGGGCAACAAGGCGACCGACCAGGGCGTCGTCTACCTGATCAACGAAGGCGTGACGCAGAAAATCTGGAAAGTGAACTTCGTAGGCAACGAGTTCGTCAGCGGCGGCAGGCTCAAGACGCAAATCAAATCGAAGCCGCCGATCCTGTATTTGTTCAAGGGCTATCTGGATCGCGACACGGTCGACGCCGACATCGATCGGCTCACCTCTTACTACCGATCCAATGGCTTCTTTCAGGCACGCGTAGGGCGGAAGTTCGATTACGACGAGAAGGGCCATTGGATCACGGTCACCTTCGTGATCCACGAAGGCATGCGGTACGAGGTGCGGAGCGTGCGCTTCGTGGGCAACACGAAGTTCGAGCCCACTGCCATGGGACAGGCCGTGAAGCTCGCCGGCGGGCAGCCGTTTGAGCAAGCAAAGATGGAATCCGACGCGCAGTGGCTTCAGGACTTGTACGGCAGCCACGGGTATGTGTTCGCCGACGTGCAGCCGCAGACGGTGTTCCTGGAGCAGCCCGGGCAAGTGGATCTTGTTTACAACATCAAGGAAGGCAAACGCTGGCGCGTGGGGCGGATTTTCGTCCACATTGGCGGCGACAACCCGCACACAAAAATCCAGACTGCGCTCACGCGGACAACGATTTACCCCGGCCAGATCATGGACATCCGCGAGCTGAAGGCCAGCGAGCGGCGGCTGTTGGCCAGCAGCTTGTTTGAAACCGACCCATCGAGGAACTCCAGGCCGAAAATTACCTATCGGATTCCTGAAGACTCGGACCTGGGACTTGCGGAGAAGCCTGACGGGAATGTGCGCGGGCAGAGTCCAGAGGACGCCGGGCCCGGGCTCTCGCCGCCGTTGGAGCCAGGGACTGTCGTGCCCGCAGCCGCTGATGACGGGATGGACGTGGATGTGTATTGCGACGACTATTCGCACTACCTGCGGTGGATGCAAGCGGAGGCGGATGCGGGGAGCAGGGGAGCTGACAACGGGGTCGAAGAGGGAGACGGCTCGGGGTATGAGACGCCGGGGCGCGCGCGCCCCGGCTCGCTGCCGGACGTCCCAGGCGAGCAAGCTACTCCCGCCGACGATTCGACCGGCGGTAAGACTGTCGTGCGTGGACAGAGTCCGCAGCCCGTGGCGTCGCCCGCGGACTCGTGGTGGACGGCGTCGCGCGATCCCAAATACGTCGCCCAGAAGCCGGCCGACCCCTACGGCCAATTGCAGGTTCGCGGGCAGAGTCCCACCGGATATGTGAATCAAGCGTACTCGGCGGTGCCGACGGCGCCGGCAGGGGTTGCGCTGTATGGCGGCCAGGCCGTGCGGCCGACGGGGCCGGCGTCGGCGCCCGCGATGGCGGGTCCGGGGGCGGTGCAGCCAGCGCAGTATTCGCCGCAGGTGCAGCCGCCGGCGGGCTCCATCTATCCAACGCCGCAGTCCCCCCAGGGGCCGCTGCCGTTTTACTCGGTCGATCCCTCCAGTCCGCTCTACGCGGCGCCTGGCGTGCCGAACTATCCCGAAGGGACGGTCGACATCTTCATCGACGGACAGGAAACTCAGACCGGCCGACTGATGGTCGGCGTGGGCGTTAACTCCGACGCGGGCGTCGTGGGCAACATCGTCGTCGATGAGCGAAATTTTGACTGGACGCGGCTACCCACCAGCTGGGAAGACGTGCGCAACGGCACGGCCTTCCGCGGCGCCGGGCAGCGATTCCGGATCGACGCCTCGCCGGGCTCACAAGTTAACCGCTATCTGGTCACCTTCCAGGAGCCGTACCTCAACGGCTCGCCGATCAGCCTGGGATTGAGCGGCTCGTATTTCGATCGGCGGTTCCGCGACTGGGACGAGCAGCGGCTGGGCGGGCGGATTTCGCTGGGCAATTCATGGGTGGAGCGCGATTTGTCGCTGATTGCGTCCTACCGCGGCGAAAACGTGAACATCCGCAACCCCTCGACGCTCGCCGTCCCGGAGCTAAGCCGGGTGCTCGGCGACAATACGCTGCACGGCTTCAAGCTGACGCTCATCAACGACACCCGCGACAACCAGTTCCTGGCCACCCAAGGCCATTATTTCGAGATTGGCGGCGAGCAGGTGATCGGCAGCTTTGACTACCCGAAGGTGGACCTGGACTACCGCAAGTATTTCATGCTCACCGAGCGTCCGGACCACTCAGGCCGGCACGTGCTGAGTCTGAGCTCGACCGTGGGCTACACGGGCACGCATACGCCGATCTACGAAAACTACTTCGCGGGCGGCTTCTCGACGATGCGCGGGTTCGACTTCCGCGGCGCCTCGCCCATCGATGCCGGGACGGGCGTGGAATTGGGCGGCCAGTTCCAGTGGCTCAATAGCGTGCAGTACCTGTTCCCGATCACGGCCGACGACATGCTGCACGGCGTGGTATTCTGCGACTTCGGTACGGTGGAGCGGAAGGTGGAGATCAAGGACTTCCGCGTGGCGCCGGGCGCCGGGTTGCGGATCACGGTGCCGGCGATGGGCCCGGCGCCGATTGCGTTGGACTTCGCCTGGGCGGTCAATCACGCCGACTTCGACGACCGCGAAGTGTTCAGCTTCAGCCTGGGCTTCTCACGCTAAGCCCGCCACGGCGTCCTGGATCGTGTTAGCCGCCAGTGTCTCGCTGCCGCGGCAGGCCGGTCGAATTGATGCAGCGCCGCCTCTTTGCGCACGGCATCGAGACGATGCCGGCTAACCCTCGGCGGCGGGCTGCGCGGCTATGGCGCGACGGTTGAAGGCGATTCGGCCGGCGGCGCTCCGGCCAGCGGCGACTCGTCCGCGCACGGGCAGTCATTTGGCGGCGGTACGTCCCGGACGTAATCGCCAGGCTCCCCGCCCCAGCGATGGCGGTAGTAGTCGAAGTGGTACGGGTAGGGTCTCTGGTACCAGCTACCCTGAATCACCGGGCCGCCATAGCCGTAGAAGTACGGGTCGTAGTACCCACCGTAGCCACGGCCGTGCCTGCCGGCATAGCCATTGCCGTCGCCGCGCTGGCGCCAGTCGTCGGCGCCGGGACGCATGCGGGCGTAGGCGGGGCCCTGCATGAAATCCTGCGCGGCCGCCGGGCGTGAAGCGAGTATCCACGCGGCCGCGAGACCGCAGAGCAAAGCAAAAATGCGCATGACGCCTGACGCTGTAGACTTCACGACATGAGAAAACTGGTCTGATCGCCGACAAGTCTATGCTAGGCAGGGGGTCAAGAAAATGCGAGCGTTGCCCGGCATGCTAGGAAAAGCAGACTAGGCAGTGCCGCTGAGCACGGGCAAAGCCATTGGCACACGGGCGGAGGCCCAGCGACTAATCGTCGAGGTCGTCGGGGGGGACGAGCAGCTCGCGACCGTTTTCCATGCTGTCGGCCATTTTGTTGAGGGCCTCGGTCTCGATCTGGCGGACCCGCTCGCGGGTTAGGCCCATTTCCTCGCCGATTTCCTTGAGCGTGCGGGGTTCGTAGCCGTCCAGACCGAACCGCATCCGCAGCACGGTGGCTTCGCGCTGGTCCATCGTGTGGAGCATCGCCAGCACGTGCGTGAGCGAATCGCTCTCCACGCAGCGCGTCGTCGGGCGACTGCTGCCGCTCGTCCATCACCATGTCGCCGAGCGTCCAACCTGCTTCGGCCTGGTCGGTGTGGGGCGTGGCGTTGTAGATCTTGATGGCTTTCTTGATGATCGGCAGTTTTTTCTTGGGCAGGCCGAGCACCCGGGCGATTTCCTCGGGCGTCGGGGTGCGGTCGAGCTCCTCGGTCAGCCGGGCGTTGGCCCGCCGCCACTTGGACAAGAGCTCGACCATGTACGCCGGGATGCGGATCGTCTTGCCGGTGTTGATCAGCGCCCGCTTGATCGACTGCTTGATCCAATAGCTGGCGTAGGTGCTAAACCGCGTCCCCATGGCGGGGTCGAAACCCTCGACGGCCCGCAGGAGGCCCAGGTTTCCTTCCTCGATGAGGTCCTGCAGGCTCAGCCCCTTGCCCGAGTAGCCGCGGGCGATGTTGACGACCAGACGGAGATTGGCGCGGACCATCCGGTCGCGGGCTGCCAGGTCGCCCTCGCCGATCTGCACGGCCAGCTCGCGCTCTTCGCGGGCGGTAAGCAGAGCCGTCTCGTTAATCTCGCGCAGGTAGGTTTCCAGCGGCGTCTGGACGGCCGAGGAAGCTTTGCGTTTGCGGATCGCGGGACTCATGCGGCGGATCGTCGGCGGGATAAAGCGGGCGAAGGGAGACTAAGGCCACTGGTCGCGGGTTTATGCTTGCGTCGTGTGATAGCACTATCGACGCCCACTGCGTCAACGCTGCAATTTGCGCTCTGCGCGTGGAAGTGCGACGGATGTGACCGGCTTGGCGCGCATGCCTGAAAAAGCGCGTGAGCCGGTCGCGCCGCGGGCGCCATGTCGCAGCGCCCCGATTGAGAGAGTTTGCCGGCTGCGTGGAGGCTCGCCGGGGCAGGCGCAAAAGTTAGCCCCCGGTCACCGACCGGGGGCTAAATGTCGGCACAATCCGCAGAGACCGGCGGTTACTTCGATTCGTCTTCTTCGGTCGAATCGCCGGCCGAGGCGGCCTTGAACAGTGGTCCGGAACCAGCCGCGCCGACGCCGCCCTTGAGCTCAACGGCTGGCTCGCGCGAGGCGCCCGCGGATCCGTTGGCATCAGCCGCGGCGGCGTCTTCCTCGGCCCAATCGACGCGCTTGCGCGACAGGCCGATCTTGCGCTCCTCGACGTCGACGCGGAGGATCTTCACCTCGATCTCGTCGCCCACCTTGACGACCTCCTGCGGGTTCTCGACCTTGTGGTCGGCCAACTCGGAGATGTGCAGCAAGCCTTCCAGGCCGTCTTCCAAGCCCGACGAACACGCCGAAGTTGGTGATCTTGGTCACCTTGCCCTTGACCAACTGGCCCGGCTGGTAGCGGTTGGGAATATCGGTGGCCCAGGGGTCTTCGTCCATCTGCTTGAGGCCCAGGGCGATGCGGCGCCGCTCCTGGTCGACGGACAGCACCTTGCACTCGACTTCCTGGCCCTTCTCGACCACTTCGCTGGGATGGCTGATCTTGCGCGTCCACGACATGTCGCTGACGTGCAGCAGGCCGTCGATGCCTTCCTCGATCTCGATGAAGGCGCCGTAGTTGGTCAGGTTGCGGACCTTGCCCTTGACGAGGCTGCCGGTCGGATAGCGGTCGGCCACCTTGTCCCAGGGGTTCGCCTGGGTCTGCTTCATGCCGAGCGAGATTTCCTGCTTCTGCTCGTCGATCCCCAGGACGACGACGTCGATCACGTCGTCGATGTTCACCAGCTCGGTGGGATGGCTGATGCGCTTGGTCCACGACATTTCGCTGATGTGGACCAGGCCCTCGATGCCGTCTTCGAGCTTGACGAAGGCGCCGTAGCTCATGACGTTGACCACCGTGCCCTTGACGTGCGGAGCCGACCGGGTACTTGGCCGGCGACGTTCTGCCACGGGCTGGGCTGCTTTTGCTTGAGGCCCAGGGCGATCTTTTCCTTCTCGTAGTCGATGTGCAGGACCTTCACTTCGATCTCGTCGTCGATCTTGACCATCTCGCTGGGGTGGTTGATGCGGCCCCAGCTCATGTCGGTGATGTGCAGCAGGCCGTCGATGCCGCCCAGGTCGACGAACGCGCCGAAATCGGCGATGTTCTTGACCACGCCCTTGCGGGTCTGGCCGACTTCGAGCGTCTTGAGCAGGTCGGCCTTCTTCTCGGCCCGCTGCGATCTCGATGAGGCTGCGGCGGCTGACGACGATGTTGCGGCGGGCCTCGTCGATCTTGAGCACCATGCACTCGATCGTCTTGCCGATGTATTCGCCGATGTCGTGCGGCCGGCGGATGTCGACCTGGCTGGCGGGCAGGAAGACGTTGACGCCGATGTCGACCAGCAGGCCGCCCTTGATCTTGCGGGTGACTTCGCCGGTGACGACGTCGCCCTCGTGGACGGTCTCCATGACCTTGAGCCATTTTTCGATCTTCTCGGCCTTGCGCTTGCTGAGGATGATCATGCCCCGCTCGTCGAGGCGGCCCTGGTTGTCCTCGACGTCCTCGACCAGCACCCGGATGATCATGCCGATTTCGGGCTGGTCGGGTTCGTCCGCCTCCCACTCGTCGCGGGGGATCATGCCCTCGCTCTTGTAGCCGACGTCGACGAGGACGAATTCCTCGTCGATGCGGATGATCTTGCCTTCGACGATTTGGTTGACGTCGACGTCTTTGCCGCCCAGCCAACTCACATCGTCGGGGGCGAGCTCGCCCACCGCGGCAGTCCAATCTTCCTCGGAAACGTCAAATTCACGAATCAGGTTACGGTTGACCATAAAGAAAAACGACCAAGCAGAGCCATGCGACCGACGCCCACCGAGGAGTTGGCCGCCTCCACCACTCAGAAGACACGTCCACGCGCCCCGGGCGGCCAACGGCGGTCGCTCGATGGGAAGGAAGGCTGCGAAGACAAGCGGCTCATCCTAACACAGACAGAGCGGCCGTACAATTGGTTTAAGTCGTTGCGGGCTTACAGGTTGGCAGCGAAGAGAAACCTCGACTCCCGTATTTAGCCCCCGGTCACTGAACGGGGGCTAAATGGTTTTCTGTTGCACGCTGCGGACGAGGCGTTCGAGGGCGTCGACGACTTGCTCGGGCGACATGCCGTCGGTACGCAGCTCGATCGAATCGGGCGCCTTGGCCAGGGCGCCGAACACTCGAGAGGAGTCTTGGCGATCGCGCGACTTTTGGCCTTCGAGTACCGAAGCCAAGTCGACTTTCTCGCCGCGGGATTCCAAGTCCTTGTGGCGCCGTCGGCGCGCTCTTCCTCGCCGGCCGTGAGGTAGATTTTGCACTCGGCATCAGGAAATACGACGGTCGCCTGGTCGCGGCCGTCGGTTACCACGTTTTGCCCGGCGGCCAGCTGGCGCTGCTGGTCGACCAGCAGCCGGCGGACGGCCTGGTTGTCGGCGGCGTGCTGGGTGAGGGTCGTGATTTCGACCGTGCGGATTTCGTCGGACACGTCCTCGCCGTTCATCAGGATGCGGTCGTCGGTGAGCTGGAGGCGCAGGTTGGCGGCGATTTTTGCCAGGCGCACTTCGTCGGCCCAATCGACGGCATTTCGCTTGCCGGCCAAGGCCACGGCTCGATACATCGCTCCGGTGTCGATGAAGCGGAAACCGAGGCGACGCGCCAGTTTTTTGGCGGCCGTCGATTTTCCGGAGCCGGCGGGGCCGTCGATCGTGACAATCATCCGAATTCCTGGGCGGTCGAGGACCCGTCGTCATGGACGTTCCTCCGTTATCCGGGCGCCGGGCCGCGCTTGCAAGCGAGCGTCGGGGGGAAAATTGGGCCTGTTTCCCGGGCGTTTTAGCGAGCGGGGCGGCGCGGCGCATGTCGTGGGCCGCTGCTATACAGCCGGTATTTCCGTACTTAAAATGGAACTGCCGCGGGGGGCGGCCAATTCGGCGGCGCCGGCCTGAGTCGAACCCTTGGACGGGACTCGCCCGGCGGGCTCGCCAACGGGATGGCCGGGCCGATGCGAAGCGAGTTTGACTTTCGTCGAGCCGCTCCGATAGATTGCTTGTAGAGAACAGAGGCGGCTGCTTCTGCGCCTTGCTCGTCGAGCCCCCACGCGGCCGGCCAGTGTGGTCGATCGACCTGGAGTCGGGCCAATTCGAAGCAGTCGCTGCACGACGCGGTAATGCACGTCGTGCAGTGCGAACGCGAAAACCGGAACAGAGGTTTCTAGTATGGCAAAGGGCAATGCCGTATGGGGAATCGACATTGGGCAATGCGCGCTGAAAGCGCTCCAGTGTCGACCGCATGAGAAGGAGCCGCGGCGGCTCGTCGTCGAGTCGTTCGACTACGTCGAGTACCCCAAGATTCTGACGCAGCCTGAAGCCGACCCGCCCGCGCTGGTGCGCGAGGCGCTTGAGACTTTCCTCTCGCGGAATGACCTGGCCGGCGACACGGTGGCGATCACCGTGGGCGGCCAGAGCGGCTTGATGCGGTTCATCAAGCTGCCGCCCGTGGAATCGAAGAAGATTCCCGACATCGTCAAGTACGAAGCCCGCCAGCAGATTCCCTTCTCGCTGGACGACGTCGTGTGGGATTACCAGCAGCTCACGGGTGGGAGCGAAGAAGACGGCTTTGCGCTGGAGCCCGAGGTGGGCCTGTTCGCGATGAAGCGCGACCAGGTGGCCCGGCGCTGGCGCCGTTGGAAGCAGCGGGCATCGAAGTCGATCTGATCCAACTGGCGCCGCTGGCGATTTACAACTACGTGTGCTTCGATCGGCTGGAGGAGCTGAAGTCGCAGCCCTACGATCCGACCAAGCCGCCCGCCTCCACAGTTGTCATCTCGCTGGGCGCCGACACCACCGACCTCGTGGTGACCAACGGCTTCCGCGTGTGGCAGCGGAGCATTCCCATCGGCGGCAACCACTTCACGCGGGCGCTGTCCAAAGAGCTGAAGCTCACCTTCGCCAAGGCCGAGCACCTGAAGCGCAACGCGATGCAGTCGGACGACCCGAAAGCCGTTTTCCAGGCCATGCGACCGGTGTTCAGCGACCTGCTGGCGGAAATCCAGCGCTCGCTGGGGTACTTTCAGAGCCTCGACAAGAGCGCTCATATCGGCGAGGTGATCGCCCTGGGCAACGCGATGAAGCTGCCCGGGCTGCAGCGTTACCTGGCGCAGAATCTCGAGCAGGAGGTCAAGCCAATCGAGGAGTTCGCCCGGTTGACGCCCGGCAGCGCCGGCGGCAACGCGCAATTCAAAGACAACATCCTGAGCTTTGCGCCCGTCTATGGATTGTGCGTGCAGGCTCTGGGCAAGAGCGAGCTGAAGACCAACCTGCTGCCGGAAGAGATCGTTCGCAAGCGGCTGATCCGGGCCAAGAAGCCGTGGGCCGTGGCGGGCGTGGCGGCCGTGTTGGCGGGCCTGACGTTCAACTACCTGACCCACGTTTCGGCGTGGCGCGACGCCGACGTGAACAACGATGCCTGGAAGCCGGCCATCAGCAAAGCCGACTCGGTCAAGACGACCGCAACCGGCCTCGAGAGCACCCGGACGAGCATCCAGGAAGCGGCCAAGAGCATCGTCGCGATTCAGAATCACCTGGTCAGCAACGTGGAAGGCCGGCTGAGCTGGCTGGAGTTGATCAAAGCGCTCGATGCGGCCCTGCCGAAGGATGATCGCGAACGGGAAGACACGGCCGATCACGTGATGAGCCGCAACGAGCTGCACATCACAGCCATGGACGCGCAGAAATACACGGATCTCAACGGCGAATATTTGTCGTTGATCGACCAGGCATACTGGGACTCCAAGGGCGGCCGTCCAGGTGGAGGAGGGGCCGAGGCCAACGCGGGCGGCGAGGCCGTGCCTGACCCAAACGCTCCGCCCGTGGCCGAGGCGCCGGCCGATCCCGCGGCTGACGGCGATGCCGGCGGCGCGGGGTGGGTGATCCAGCTCACCGGTTACCACTATCACAACAAAGACCAGAAGAACGAAATGGCGCGGTTCGTCGCCGGCACGCTCCTGAAGAACCTGGAGGAAGGGACGGTAGAGCTTCCCGACGGTCCGAAGGGCGAGATGATCAAAGTGCCCATCAAGGACCTTGGCGTGAGTCATCCATGGCTGGTGGTGGGCAAGGCAAAGACCAAGGAGGTCATTGATCCCGACGCAGAATTGCATGGCGCGGGCGGCGCCGTGCCGTCGTACACGACTGAGGTTCCGGCGGCTGGATTCGAACAAGCGCAGGCGCTGGGACCCGATGGCCGCCCGCTGGCCGTAGCCGAGAAGCCAAAATGGTTTGAGGTGGAGAAATATGAATTCGTGGTTCAGTTCTGCTGGCAACCCAAGACGCGCAGTCAGCGAGCGGTGATCGCTGACCAGCGCGCCGCCGCTGAGCAAGCGGCGAAGGAAGCTGCCGATGCTGCTGCGGCGGCGGGCGGCGATGCGGGCGGCGCCGGCGACCAAGCCACCGCTGAGACGCCGGCGGCACAATAGAAAAAAAACGCGGAGCAGGTTATGGATCAGGTGAGGATGGTTTTTCGCGTGCTCTGGCAGCAGCGATTTTGGGTGCTCAGCGTCGTGGGCATTCTGATCGCGGCGGTGTGCTGGATGATGGCCACGGGCCACATTCAGGCCGAGTTTGTCGCCAATCAGGCCACGATCAACACGAAGTTCGGCGACATGGACTCGATTGTCCGCACCGAGATCTACGGCAACGACCGGGTCAACGCCAAAAACGAAGAACAGGCCGGGCTCATCAAGGCCGAGGTGCTGAAACTGTGGAAGCAGTTGTACGACTCGCAGAGAGAATCCGTGCTGAAGTGGCCCGCGGTGCTCGGCGACGAGTTTCTCGAGACAGTCAAGAACATGAAGTTTCGCGATGACATCAAAAACCAGGACATGCGGCGGCTCTATTGGAACTACATTAAGAACCGCTTCAATGACCTGGTGGACATCGTCCAGGCGAAGAAGCTGAGGGAAGGCGAAGCTTCGTCGGGCTTCAGCGACATGAGCTCGTTTGAAACCCCGGGCGTCGACCGCCGCATGCAAATGAGCGGGATGCCGGGCATGCCCCCGGAGGAAGAGTATATCGTTCAATGGGTGGATCAAGGCGACCTGCGGATGAGGTTGGACTATCCCAGGTTGCCGTCGTCGTTGCAGATCTGGGTGACGCAAGAAGATCTCTGGGTATACGAGACGCTGCTCCACGCCATTGCCAATACCAACAAGGCGAAGAAGGCCACGCGGGTGGACAACGCAGCTATCCGCGGCATCATTGCGTTGGAAGTCGGTCCCAGGGCGGCCATGGCCAGCAGCGCGCGCGGCAACATCATCATGCCGGAAATGGCGGTCTCAGCCGATGGCGGAGCGCCGATTGGACCCGAAAGCATGCCCATGGGACGCGAAGGCGTGCCGATGGATCCCGGAATGGCTACCGACGGCGCTAACCCCGACGCCATGCTGCTGGCATCTCGCTACGTCGACCAGGAAGGCAACCCCATTGCCGACGACTCGGCGGGCTTCGGCGTCGAGTACCGCCGCCTGCCGATCCGGATGCGGTTGTACATGGACCAGCGGTGGCTGCCGAAGATTCTGATCGAGTGCGCCAACGCGCCGTTGCCGATCGAAGTGCAACGAGTACGAATTAACCCTGAGCAGTCGGGCGCCGGCTTCGATCAGACGATGGGCGGCATGAGCGCCATGGCCGGCGGAATGGGGATGGAAGGCTACGGCGGACGGGGCGGGATCCCATCCGGATATGGGGACCGTGGCGGCCGCGGCGGCGGCTTCGAGAGCTCGCCCATGATGTCGATGCCCATGTCGACCGTCGGCGGCAGCCCCGAATTGGCTCAGGTCGAGATTCAGGGATTGGTGTACATCTACAACGAGCCCGACCAGGCGGCGCTGGCCGTCCCTGGCGGCGAAGAAACCACGACCCCGGCCGACGCTACGGTAGCGGCGGCGCAATGACAATTCGGCTGTCGGCCAGAGGGAACGATCGTTTCTCTTCTGACCGACAGCGGATAGCCGATGGCCGACAGCCACTCACGGAGTGAGCCATGAAAGTCAAGTTGAAAAGCGCCAACGCCGTTACGCGATTTCTGCTGGCCCACGGCGAAAAGCTGGGGATGGCCGCGGTGCTGGCGGTCGCGTTTCTCTTGATCTGGAAGTCGCTGGGGCGAGCGCGGCTCGAGCCCGACAAACAGCCGCCCCGATTGATCGCCAGCGCCGACAACGCCACGAAGCACTACGAGGAAATGAGCTGGGAAAAAATCAAGGAAAAGGACCCGGCCGAAGTTGTCGATGTTGGAGCGTTCGCCGCGACCGCTGGCGACGGCGTGATGCAGCCGGTCGAGCCAAAGGCGTTTCCGTTAATCGGTTCCATCAATCCCCGTGTGACCGATCCCATTGGCCTGCGGACCGACCCGGACCTGCTGGCGCCGGAAAAGCTGGAGGTGCATTCCGGGTCCGGACTGTGGGCGTGGTCCGATCCCGAAACGATCAAGAAAAAAGCTTTGGAGGCGTTGGAGAAGGCGCAGAAGCAAGCCAACGAAGACGCGGAAGAAGCGCGGCGGATGGAAGACGAGCAGAATGGTCGCCGACGTGGCGGCCGGGGAGGACGCGGCGATGGTTACCGGGGTGAAGGCGCCCGCGGCGGATACGGCGGCGGCATGGGCGGATTGGAGATGACAGCCGACAACGTGGCGGTGGTGCGGCCGGCCAACGCCGCGGGGGGCCAGGGATTCGAGGACATCCGCGGCGTGTCGTGGGTCACCGTGCTGGCCAAAGTGCCGATCAAGGACCAGGTGGAAAAATATGAAGACTCGCTGGCAACGGTGCGCGGTTACGACCCGCAATCTGATTTGCCGTCGTACATCGGGTACCAGGTACAGCGGGCCGAGATCACCGAGGAGGGCGACGCGGAGTGGGTAACGCTGCCCACGGTACTGAAGAGAACAATTATCAATGCGATGGAGAGTCGCCCGTTTGAGATTCCGGAGCTGGCCAACGACAAATACACGCATCCCCTGCTGACCTGGCCGCTGCCGTCCATGGTATTGCGGCCATGGAACAAGAATGTCACGCATTCGGACCTGCCAATACCAACGCCCGAGGAACTCATGGGCGGCATGGACCAAGATCAGCCGAAGGCCGAATCGGAAGAGAAACCAGACGAGGAGGGACTGGACGATTTCGCCAAGCAAGAGAAGCGTAATGCCGCCCCGCAGGCAGCGATGCAGGGCGAATACGGGTACGCCGGCCGTGGCATCCCCGGAGGCTATGGCGGCGGCTTCGAGATGGGTCGCGGGGTCCCCGGTGGATACGGCGACCGCGGCGGAATTCCTGGCGGGTACGGCGGCCGCGGCGGGATAGGAATGGAGATGGGCGGCTATGGCGCGATGATGGGCCGGGGCGCCGGCGCCTACGATAACCTGCCTGATAAACCGTGGGACGGCAAAACCAAATACATCCTATTCCGCTATTTCGACAGCACCGTGAAGCCCGGCCACCGATATCGATATCGCGTGCGGTTGGCGCTTTCCGACGTGAACAAGGATCCCATTCCGGAAAAGTATCTGGATCCGACCGTCGTCGCCCGGAAGAAAGAAGACAAGAATAAAGGCTATCGAACGACCGATTGGAGCGAGCCGAGCCCCATCGCCGCCGTGCCGCAGTCGGGGCTGATCTACGTGGCGAAGGTAAACGAGTCGAAGGGCTTTAACGAGCCGGAGGCGCGGTTGATCGTCAAGGCGCTCGACGCACGACCTAACGTTGTGGCAGAAGCGGCGGTGGCCGAGGACTTTATGCGAGGCAGCGTGATCAACCTGCTGAAGCGCAAAGCTTCGATCATGTGGTCAACTTCGTTCCAAACGCAGAACGAGGACGGCGAACTGGTGCAGTCGCCCGAGTTCGATTTGCTCACTGGGGTCACGCTCTTGGACTTCACCGGCGGGGGGGAGCTTAACAAGAGTCGGGACCTACTGGCGCCGGCGCGGGCGCTCGTAATGGACGCCACGGGTCGCATGTCGATCGAGCGCGAGCTCGACCAACTCAAAGCGATCCGTGAATACAACTACTACGAGACCGCCAGCCGACAAGCCGCCAGGAACCGACAGGACGATGAACGGGGCGGACGCGGCGGAGGCGGACGCCGACGTGGGGGATTCTGATCAGCCGTTGTCGTGGCGGCGGCGCGTTTCAGCGTATCTTGGTCCTCTGCGCCAATTGCGCTGCGTAGCCTGTGCTGTGTGCTGCGATTCGACGGGCTGATTGCCTACCCATTTTCCCGCGCCGTGCTAGCGATTGGGCGCTGCGCGGGGCTGTCCGCGGCCCAGGGCCGCGGATCGCAGGGTCCGTCGAATCGCTTCTGGGCTTGACCGGCCGAGCGTGCGGCGGTATTTAACCGCCCGCTTATCACCATAACCCGACCCTCCGGGCCCGGAATCCGTTGTGCGCGCGGCTGTTGACAGCCCGAAGTGCGCCCGCGGATGCGCGGTCCGGTTGATAACGCACACGATCGAATCATGCACAGCCTATTGAGCCGTCTCGTCGACGCAGATCACAGGGGAGCCGGCGACTCACTCCCGCCGTCACTCGAAAGGAGACTCGAGTTGAAACGGAACACCTTGACCATGGGCGCGGCGATGGCGCTGGCGGCGCCGTTTCAGAACGCTGCTGTGCACGGCCAATCGCTGGGAACGCGGACCGATCCTTTTGCCGCGACTTCGGCTGGCGACAAACAGCCCGCTCGACCGGGCGCCGCTGTCAATCCGTTTCGCCCCACGGGGGCGGCGGCGTCGGCTGCCAGCGCCGGCTCAGAGTTCGACGCCGAGCCCAGCCGGCGCGACGTCGCCGCGGCGTGCGCAGAGCGATCGCGAACTGCTCGAAGCGCGGCGGGCCCTGTCGGTGGGCGACCTCGCGCGCGCAAACGCACTTGGGGCAAGCGCAGCAGCTTGGCGTGGCGTATGTGGGCCAGGGCGACTCGCCGCAAAGCGTGGCCGAGTCGATTCATCAGTGCCAGGAACTGGCCGACCTCCGCAAGTCCCAAGGCGGCGGCCCGGCGTGGCGGCAGGCGTACGCCAAGTTTCTGGTGGTGCAGGCCGACGCCCTGGCGACGTGGAACGACCTCGACGCCGGCGCTCGCGCCGCCAACGAAGCGGCCCAACTCGATCCCCAATTCGGTCCCGGCGCCCTCACGCCGCAGGCCGTTCTGATCCGCATCCAAAAACTTCGCTCTAAGTCCGCCGCATCGCAGATAGCCGACGCCGACGCCAAGCTGGCGGCGCCGGCCGAAGCCAAGCAGCAAGCTCTCGAACTCATGACCAAAGCTCGGGCTGCGCTTGCGGCCGGAGACCTGGCAGCCGCGGAAGCGTTGGCTGGCGAGGCCAGCGCCTTGGGAGTGCCGGATTCCCAGTTCGCACCGAAGGAAGATCGCCCAGTCCGTCTGGCGGCCGATCTGGAGCGGGCCCTGCGCCGAGTCGCAATCGATCAAGCTCGTCGACGGCGAGCCGAATTTCCCGCCGGTAATTCCAATGACCGAGACGCCGGGCGTCGAAAACTACGAACAAGCTGCAGCTGGAGCCGAAGTGGAAGCGCCGGTGGACGCCCCGCTGGGCTCGCCGCTGCGCCTGTCGCAACTTCCTGATGTGTCGCCGCTGCCCCAGCCAGGCTCGGAGTCGTCCACGACTGCGCCGGGAAATGCGTTTGACCTGCTGGAAAACGGCGAGAAGGCGCTGAAGGCCGGCGACCGGGCGGCGGCGCTGGAGTCGTTCCGCGCGGCGTACAAGACTCGCGATCAGCTCGACGTGCTCAGCCAGCAGCGACTCCAGGGGCACATGCAGATGCTGTCGGCGCCTGAGGCGTCCGCCAAAACTAAAGATCAACAATCCGCCGGAGAGCCGCTGCCCGCTCCGGAGGGCCAGCTGCTCGATTCGGCCGCCGCGGGCCGCAGCGTGGCGGCTCGGCAATTGTCGGCCGACGTCGGCAAACGCCAGTCGGAAGCCGCCAAGCTGCTCGCTACCGATCCGAATCAATCGCTCGCCGTGCTGCGCGAGGCGCGAGGCATGGTCGATGCGTCGGAACTGGACGCCGACTTGAAAAAGCAACTCGTCAGCCGGCTGGACATGAGCCTGCGGCAAACTGAAAAGTACATCAAAGACCACAAGTCCGAGCTGGAGCTCGACGCGACCAACCGCGAGGTTCTCAACGAAGTCGACCGGGAACGGGTGGTCAAGGTCGAAGTCAGCCAGCGGATGGCCGAGATGGTCGATCAGTTCAACAAACTGGTCGACGAACATCGCTATGCCGAGGCCGAGGTGGTGGCGAATCGGCTCTACGAGATGGCGCCCGACGAGCTGGTGGCACAGCAGATCAACAAGCAGGCCAAGATGATCCGCCGCGAGCAGTGGAGTCAGGACATCAACGAGCAGTCGGAGAACGGCGTGGCGACGATTATGCTGAAGAACCGCGAAACCGCGGCGGAAGCGCTCGACCACGCGAACACCGACATCGCCTACGGCTCCACCTGGGACTCGATCAGGCACCGCAAGGCGGTCGAGGTGGGCGCCAAGCGCGGCATTAAGGAGATCGAAATCGAGCAGAAGCTCCGCACGCCGATTTTGCCGCGGTACGACGCGACGCCGCTGACGAAAGTGGTGGAAGGCCTGTCGCAACTGGCGGGCGTGAACATCCACCTCGATCCGCGCGGGCTCACCGAGGAAGGGGTCGACGCCAGCACGCCGATCACGCTTAACTTGCCGCAGGAGATCTCGCTCAAGAGCGCGCTGACGCTGATCCTCGAACCGCTGCATCTGACTTACACGATCAAGGACGAAGTCCTGAAGATCACCAGCGAGCAGATTCGCGACGGCGAGGTGTACGTCAGGACCTACCCAGTCGGCGATTTGGTGATTCCGATTCCCAATTTCGTGCCGAACAACAACATCGGGCTGCAAGGGCTGATCAACGACGCCTACGCCGCGATGGGCGGCGGCGGCGCCGGCGTGCCGGGGCCGATGGCCGTCGTGGCTAGCAACAAACCCGGCGGCAAAGTCGGCGTGACGCCCGCCAACGCCATGGCCCAGCAGTTCGGCGGCGGACAGCAATCCTTCGGCGGGGCGGCGCCGTCTCAGAACGGCGGTCCCGGCGGTTTGGGCGGCGCGGCCAACGCGGACTTCGATTCGCTCATTGACCTGATCGTCAACACCGTCGAGCACGACAGTTGGATGGAGAACGGCACCGGCGAAGGCGAGATCCAGCCCTTTCCCACCAACCTCAGCCTCGTCATCAGCCAGACGCAGGGCGTCCACGAACAGATCGCCGACCTGCTGGAGCAGCTCCGCCGACTGCAGGACTTGCAGGTGACGATCGAGGTGCGATTCATCCGCCTGACCGACAACTTCTTCGAGCGGATCGGCGTCGACTTCGACTTCAACATCGAGGACCGCACCGGGCCCATCCCCGGCAATCCGCCGCTGTACGTGCAAGACGCCAACGGCGTGCCCCAGCCGCAGCCTTTTGAGCCCAACCGAAACAGCCTCACGGTCGGTCTCACCAATTTCGATAGGACGACCGGCCCCGGCTACGCCCTCGACCTCGACTTGCCCTTCCGCCAAGGCGGTTTTGGGCTCACGACGCCGCAGTTCGGCGGCTTCGACGCCAATTCCGTGGGCACGTTCGGCTTCGCCATCCTCAGCGACATCGAAGCCTTCTTCCTCATCAACGCCGCCCAGGGCGACAGCGCGCCAACGTGCTGCAGGCGCCCAAGGTCACGCTGTTCAACGGCCAGCAGGCGATCGTCATCGACTCGGCGAACGTGCCGTTCGTGATCAGCGTGATCCCGGTGGTCGGCGACTTCGCCGCGGCGCAGCAGCCGGTGATCGTCGTGCTCAGCGAAGGCACGATGATGACCGTGCAGGCCGTGGTGAGCGACGACCGGCGCTTCGTGCGGCTGACGCTGGTGCCGTTCTTCAGCCAGATCGGCGACGTGCGCGAGTTCACCTTCGAGGGCTCGCAGACGACCTCCAGCTCCAGCGCTTCGACGGACGACGACGACGACGGCACCAAGGAGAGCAGCGACGCCTCCGACACGACCACGCGGAGCGGCACGACGGTGCAGTTGCCGACGTTCAGGTGATCTCGGTGGCCACGACCGTGAGCGTGCCCGACGGCGGCACCGTGCTCTTGGGCGGCATCAAACGGCTGAGCGAAGGCCGCAACGAAGTCGGCGTGCCGCTGTTGAGCAAGATGCCGTACATCAACCGCCTGTTCCGCAACGTGGGCATCGGCCGCACGACCGAAAGCCTGATGATGATGGTCACGCCCCGCATCATCATCCAGGAGGAAGAGGAAGAGCGGCTGGGAATCTCGCAAGAGTAGGGCCAGACCGGTGGCTGACGCCCTGCCCTTGCCGGGTCGCCTTCTGCGCTGTGGGCGGCGCCGCGATGTGGGCGAAACATGAGGAGTTTCGCCGGTCCTTGGGGCTGTCGGACTGGAGGGAATTCGGGGTTTGCCCGTGCGCGTCCCCGCGCAGTGCTTGGAGTTCTGAGCCCCCAAGACGGAAAGTCGATTTCCGGGTCGCATAAGTCGCTTCTTTTGCGGCGTTCTGGCTGCAAGCCGCTCGGCAATCCTCGCGGCTCCGACGATCCCTCCGACGGCTTTACGGCGGGGGGTATTGCGTTTCCTGGTCGGAATGCACGGCGATTTACCACGGAGGTCGCAGCGGGCGCAGAGGGGGGACGTGTGCTGCGCATTGGTTCCAATCTGCCCCAGAGCAGGATGCTGACCGCCGGGAGCCTTGTATGCAATTGTCAACGAACGCATCGCCTCGCCTGCGCGATCGATCGGCGTATGGCGGGATCGAGCCTAGCACAGGTCGTGGCCCATTTTCAGCAACTTTTTTTGAAAAGATTTGGGCAGCATTCAGGGCGAGGCGGATGCCGCGCTCCCCTGCGCGGACTCCGGGTCGCGGCTAACACGGAGCGATTTTGTTGACTTTGGCGGCTTGGGGTGGTTAGTTTGTCGCGGTGGCGGGGCGAGCGCCTCCGCTACCGCGTCGCGGCTAACGGCTGCCGCACGCGGGATTTCAGTTAGCCGCGAGGCGGTAGCCGAGCGCGTCAGCGCTACGCGTATGCTTGCCACCCACTTGATCTTCGGCGCTTACGGCTTTTGGCTACCCAACGACCCTCGCGGGTCGTGGTCAACGTTCGTCGGCTCGTGGGAGCTGTACCGATTTGGGAGCGCAACCAAGACCGTCGAATCCCGCTCGCTGGCTTATCGTCCTCACGATCGAGCGGTGCGGCTGGCCGCGAAACGGGCGCTCCAACGTCCTGCGGTCGAATTTACCGGCGACAGCGCTAGCCATCTCCCGTGGGTTTGCTGAATACGCGCGGCGCTCGGGGCTTGCCGTCCTGGCGTGCGCGATCCTGCCTGAGCATGTGCATTTGGTTGTAGGCCGTCATCGCCTTTCGGCCAAGCAGCTTGTGATTCAACTGAAAGGCGAAGCCACTGGGCGGTTGATCGCGGAAGGGCTACATCCGTTTGCCCACTTGCCGCCGAAGAATGGCCGGCCGCCGCAATGTTTTGCTCAAGGCCAGTGGAGCGTGTATCTCGACACGGTTGACGACGTGCAGCGGGCCGTGCACTATGTCGAGGAGAATCCGTTGAAAGAGGGGAAGCCGCGGCAGCGATGGTCGTTTGTGACTCGTTTTGATGGGTAGGTTGGCGTGGGGCCGCGCTCGGCTACGGCGGACCTTCGCCTCGCGGCTAACGGGTGCGGGGGAGAGGGTGACGTTAGCCGCGACGCGGTAGCGGAGCGATTCGGGCGAGGAGCGGATGATGACGCCGAAATGGATTGCCGTCGTGGGGGCTGTGCTGGCGGGGGTGGGCGTGGCGCTGGGCGCGTTTGGCGCCCATGGGCTCGATAAGTTGCTTGAGCAGCAGGGATTTGGCGGCAATCTCAGCCAGCGGGTCGGGTGGTTCGATACGGGCGTGCGATATCAGCTCTACCACGCGCTCGGGATGCTTGCACTGGCGGCACTGGCGCAGCGGGCGCCGAGTGGGTTGTGGGGCTCGGCGGCTGTGGCGTTGGTTTTGGGCGTGGCGCTGTTCAGCGGGTCGCTCTATGCGATGACGTTTCTGGGCGACGCCTGGCGGAAGTTGGGGATGGTTACGCCGCTTGGCGGGCTGGCGTTCATTGTGGGATGGGCGCTCGCGGCCATTGCCGCTTGGCGCAGCGTGTAAACGCGGCAAAAAGAACGGGGGCGGCCGCTCCTTGCGAACGACCGCCCCCACGGGGGGTAACTCTTGAGGCTTTCTTGCCTGACTTACACGGCTTGCATGCACTCGAGCTCCTTGGCCAGCCGCTTGCGGGCGACGTGCAACCGCCGCTTGATCGTGCCGATCGGCGCCGAGAACTCGTCGCTCATCTCGATCAGCGACTGCCCTTGGAGGTAAAACGCCACGAGGGTGCTGCGATCGAGCGACGCGAGCCGGCCGAGGCCCCGGTGCAACTGGTCGACCCGCTCGCCGGCCAACAGGTTGGCCAGCGGCGCCTGGTCGCGGCCGTCGGCGCCCTCCAACGCGTGCGGCTCGACGGAGAGCATGGCCGGTCGTCGGACGCTGCGGTTGATCGACTGGCGCACGGCGATCGCCTTGAGCCAGCCGGCGAACGCGGCCGGTTCCTTCAGTTGGCCGAGCTTCTGGAGGGCCTTAATGAACACCTCCTGGGCGGCTTCCTGGGCCTCGGCGTGGTTGCGCAGCCGCTGCCAGCAGACGGCCTGGACCATGCGTTCGAACCGGTTGACCAGCTCGCCGAAGGCGTCGTTGTCGCCCTGCTGGGCGGCCACGACGAGCTCCGCGGTGGCGGCGAGTTCGAGATCGAGGATTTCAGTTGTAAGTTCCATGGTTCTCTCGAGCGTTTTGTCCGGAAAGGCGCCCCGCGAGGCGAAAAATCCGGACCAAGGCAGCCAGGACGGAACCGGCTATCAGGCAAAACACAAAGCGGCCTGAGTCGCCGACGGCCATCCGCCAGGAACTGGGAGAGATTCGTTTTGAATCGCAGCCCAGGTTAGCTGGCGGCGAGGCGACACATTGACTGGTGTCGCCCGGAGCCTTGCCATGCCATCGCATGGCGGGCTCCGCCGGTAACGCGCTTCGTCGTGCGCGTCACCGTCGGCCAATCGCCTAGCGCATCGCGCATGGTTTCCCAATAGCGCGACGCGTAGCCAAACAGCGCACCGAAGACGGCGGCGGGGGCGGCGATAGCGTTCTGACGCACAATGACCTTGGCGTTCCGCTTAGCGGATTGATTACCAAAGTTGTTGATGCGGCTCTTAATCGAACGCATGTTGCCCTCGCTGCGCGGTGCGCGGCTCGAGAGATAGGGGGGAGATCTATCGCGCGGGTCGGAAATCCCGACGCCGAGCGAGCCTGCGTGCAAAGGCCGACGCGGCGCTTGCACACGCCTATGAGTGTAGTTCGGGCGGAAAGGTTCGGCCAGGGAACTGAAAAATCGAGAATTTCTTGGGAAGGCGGTTGCTGGGCTGCAAGTTGTGCCGCGGCAAGGCGTTATGTCGGAAGTGCGGCGTCCGGCGCGGCGATTCGCCTAGATTGCCGCGACTGTACAGGCTGCGGAACTAGCAGGCGCACTCACGCCCGCCGAGTCCCGGACCGCGTGGCGGTCCGGCTAGCATTGGTGGCGAACGCTATGCGGATGGGGCGGCAGTGCGGTCAGAAGTGCTCGATGAACTGGCCGCAACGGGGGCACTTGGCGAACCACATGGGGACCGATTCGCCGCACTTGCAACGGACGTTGTGCCGCACGACGCTGGAGCCCAGCAGGCTGCTGCTCGTGCCGGGCGCCTTTTCATCGGGCATGCTGTCGAAGACCGAGGAGTCGGAGAGCGACGGCAGCCGGCCTTTCTTGTCCTCGCGCACCGCCTGGGTCACGGCTTTTTGCAGATCCTGCGACGAGAGCGCGTCGGGCACGCGGACGACGACTTGCCCGTCGCAATAGGGGCACAAGCCCTTTTTGCCGGCGTACTTGTCCTTGACGTTGAATTGGTGCCCGTTGGGACACGTGACGGGTATGCCCATGGACCGTCTCCTGACGCTGGCGCAAAACGAAAATTCCCAACGGCGTCGAGCCGACTCAGGGTCGCGGCGCGCCAGGACATGGACTGGCGCCACGCCGCGAGCGCCTCAGAGGGCGCGCGTCGCATCTCGCGCTCTTCTTGCTCCAGCCGACAGTCATCCTGCGCCGCCGACTACACTCGTAGCTGGCGTTGCCGATGATTCCCAAGATGCATCCCCCACAGGTGAGTGGACGCATCGTCATGAGTGCCAAGACAATCGGGATGAGTATGGGTTGGCCCGGCGACCTCCCGACCCTCATTTTCCCTCGCCCTGTCGCGTTGTCAAATAACCCGGGCGCTGGTCGGGGAAAACACGCCTCGAAAAACTCCTAACCTGGTTTGACCGCGTCGTTGGGATACTCCACCCGGATGTCCTGCGGCTCGAAACGCCGCTGTATTTGGACGGCCTTACGGCCTTTGTACTTGCCCGGGGAGGCGAAGAACTTGGGCTTGCCCTGGATGTAGACCATCAGGCTCTCGTGGACGTCCTTTTCGCTGGCGATGACGTCGCCCACGCGCAGGCCGAGCATGTCGGCGGTGGTGATCTTGGTGGTGGCCAACTCGACGACCATCTCGACGGGCGCCTCGGCGATGCGGTTGCCGATCTTCTGCATCGACATGGCCGATGGCGGCCGCTTGCTGTAGCTGACCCAACTGTTGGCGGTGAGCTTGCCGCTGATTCGCTCGATGGTGTTGAAGGGAATGCAGAGATTCATCATGCCGCGAGTTTCGCCGACGGTGAGCTCGAAGCTGATGAGCACGATCACCTCGTTGGCGGGAATGATCTGCACGAGCTGCGGGTTGCTCTCGACGCGGTCGACGGTGAGCTCGAGCTTGAGCACGTTCTCCCAGGCGTGCTGCATCTCCTTGAGAAACAGCGCGGTGATGCGCGAGACGAGCCGCAGCTCGATCTCGGTGAGCGGCCGCCGCGCGGGGGGCGCCGACGACGTGCTGCCGCCCAGGAGCCGGTCGATGACGGGAAACAAGATCGAGGGATTGATGTCGAGGATCAACTGCCCTTCAAGCGGGGCGGCGCTGATCAGATTGAAGCACGTGGGGTTCTCGAGGCTGAAGACGAATTCGCTGTAGGTGAGCTGGTCGACGCTGGTGAGCTTGACCTCGACCATCGTGCGCAGGAGGGCCGAGAGGGCCGCGCCGAAATTGCGGCCAAAGCCCTCGTGCATGGTCTGCAGCGAGCGCATCTGCTCTTTGCCGACGCGCTCGGGCCGCTTGAAGTCGTAGATCGTGACCTTCTCGCGCGGGCGAAACATGTCGCCGGCGCCCGGGTCGTCGCCCTCCATGGCGCTCAACAGATGCTCGACTTCAGCCTGGCTGAGAACGTCGCCCATGAATCGCACTCCGTTGCGGAATAGAGGCTAGCGGCTAGAAGCTAGAGATTAGGGGAATTGGAATCATGTTTTATTCGCGCGGTCAGCGACTTTTGCAGCCCCCGAAGCATCCGCCCTTCCTCGTTCAGCATGTCGACCAACCGCGTGAGGACTGTTTCATCCACATAGCTAAGTCGAACGGCAAGTTCCAAGAAGGTTTCAATTTCGCAAAGCGAGCCAACGGCGATGGAAAGAAATCGCAAATAGTCTCTAGTCGACGAGCACCATTTCCTTCAGCAATATTGGCCGGAACCGAGGCTGCAGCGCGTCTGAGTTGGCTGGTGAGGCCATACAACTCATCACGCGGAAAACTCTTCGTTGCCTCGTACACTGCCTCCGCCAACTCCATCCCGAGCTGCCAGACCTTTAGATCCCGATGACTACGAACAACGCCCGACATCATCCACCCCCTAGCCGCTAGCCTCTGGCCTCTACCCTCTTATCTGTCCACTTCCGTGCACCACGTACTTATAACTAGTCAACTCATCGACGCCGCAGGGGCCGCGGGCGTGGAATTTGTCGGTGCTGATGCCGATCTCGGCGCCCAGGCCGAACTCGCCGCCGTCGTTGAATCGCGTGCTGGCGTTGACCATCACCGCGGCGCTGTCGACGCCGGACGTAAAGCGGTCGGCGGCGGCGGGGTCGGCGGTCACGATCGCGTCGGTGTGGTGCGAGCCATACCGATTGATATGGTCGATCGCTTCGTCGATCGAGCCGACGACGCAGGCCGAGATGATCGGTCCCAGGTATTCCGCGGCGTAGTCGGCCTCGGTGGCCGGCTTGGCGGTCTCGATGAGCTCGCATGTTCGCTGGTCGCCGCGGATTTCCACGTGGTATTCGGCCAGGGCCGCGGCGGCCGCGGGGAGGAACTCGGCAGCCACGTCGCTGTGCACCAGCAGGGATTCGGCGGCGTTGCACACGCCCATCCGCTGGCACTTCGAATTGATCAGCACGTCGCGGGCCATGTCGAGGTCGGCGGCGGCGTCGACGTATACGTGGCAGTTGCCGTCGAAGTGCTTGATGACCGGCATCTTCGCTTCGGCGGCCACGCGGCGAATCAACCCTTCGCCGCCGCGGGGGATGGCCAGGTCGATGTACTGGGGCATGCGCAGAAACTGGCCGACGGCTTCACGGTCGGTGGTGGTCACTAGCTGCACGGCGTCGGCGGGCAGACCGGCGTCGGCCGCCGCTTGTTGCAGCAGATCGACAATCGCCCGGCTGGAATGCACGGCCTCCTTGCCGCCGCGGAGGATGACGGCATTGCCGGCCTTGATGCAAATGGCTGCGGCGTCGGCGGTGACGTTGGGCCGCGATTCGTAAATGAAAAAGACCACGCCCAGGGGGACGCGCACCTTGTCGATCTGCAAGCCGTTGGGCCGCGTGGTGGAACCGATCACCCGACCGATGGGGTCGGGCAGTTTGGCGACCTCGAGCAGGGCCGCGGCGATCGACTCGATCCCGCTGGGCGTGAGGCGGAGCCGATCGACGGCCGCCGGGGTCAGCCCGTAGCCGGGCGCGGCCTCGAGGTCCTGGGCATTGGCTCGCTCGATCACCTTCGTGTTCTTGCGCAGCAGGTCGGCGGAGCGGTGGAGCCATTCGACCTTGACCGCGGCCGCGAGCGTGGCCATCTGGCCGGCGGCCGCTTTGGCGCGACGGGCGACATCCTCGCAATAGGCGGCGAGGTTCGGAGTCTCGACAGCGGGTTTGGCGACGGTGGACATGCGGTTGGCCTTTTGCGCAAGTATCGTTGAACGCGCAATTTGGGTCAACGCGCGTTGCCCCGCTAGCAACCCCCTGAACTCGTATTAGCCGGCATCGTCTCGATGCCGTGTCTCCCGACGCCCCCCCTACTCCCCGCCCACGCAAGCATCAAATGCCAGCAGGGCCTCCCGTACCATTCGCACGTTGTGCACGCGCAGAATCTGCACCCCCTGCACCGCCGCCGCGATTGCCGCCCCCGCCGTCGCTGCGTCACGGTCCCCCTCCTTGTCGCCGACCAACTTGCCGAGAAAGCCCTTCCGCGAGTGCCCCACCAGGATGGGACACCCCAGGTCGAGAAACCGCCCGCAGTGGGCCATCAGCGTGAGGTTGTGCTCGTGGGTTTTGCCAAACCCTATGCCGGGGTCGAGGCAGAGTTGGTCGCGGGCAATCCCCGCGGCCAGCAGCGCGTCGCGGCGCTCGTCGAGCCACGCGAAAACTTCGGCCACGACGTCGCCGTACCGCGGGTCGTCCTGCATGGTCTGAGGCGTGCCCTGCATGTGCATGACGCACACGCCGACCCCGGCTTGGCGCACCAGCGGTAGCATGGCAGCGTCGCCGGTCAGGCCGGTGACGTCGTTGACGATCTCGGCGCCGGCGTCGACCGCCGCGGCGGCGACGGACGCTTTGCTGGTGTCGATCGAGATGGGCGTTTGGGTCGCCGCCGCCAGTTTCTGGATGACCGGCAGCACGCGATGCAACTCTTCGTCGGCGGTCACGGCTGCGGCGTACGGCCGGGTGCTTTCGCCGCCGACGTCGACCAGATCGGCGCCGTCGGCGATCATCTGCAGGGCGTGCTTGACGGCGACTTGAGGATCGAGGAAGGCGCCGCCGTCGGAGAAACTGTCCGGCGTCACGTTGACGATGCCCATCAAGAGCGGCCGCCGCGGGAACTCTAGCGTGCGCGTACGAAGGCGCCATCTGGCGGCGCGCTCAAGATGTCGTTCGTCAACCCGCGGCATCCCATCGAGCCTACCACTCCCCGCTCTGCCCCACCACTCGTAAGGCCTGGGATTGGCTCGAGCCTCAGCTCGCGATGCTCAGCTCCAGCCCGTACACGGCGTATGCCAGATCAAGGTCGGCGATCGTCACCGCCCCGTCGCCGTTCAGATCGCCTTGCGCCCGCGTGGCGCCGGTCATCCCTGCGTGATCGCCGATCACCGCCAGATCGGCGTCGTCCACGTCGAAGTCGCCGTCCAAGTCGGCCAGCAACCACACCGTCCTGAGGTCATCGCCGTAATGGTTGCTCAGCATTGAATAATCGTTGACATTCACAGCACCGTCGCCGTTGAAATCCCCACCGCTAAAGGTCTGGTAAAACTGCTGACCGTAGTGGCTCGACAAAATGCTCACATCGTACGCATTCACAATGCCGTCCAAATTGGCGTCTCCCGGCAGCAGCGTCACCACAAAATTGAACCATCCGCCCGGATTGCCGTCGCCTGAGGGGAATTCGCTCACCGCGGCATTCGTCGTCGTGGTGGCGGCGGGATTGGTCCACTCGCCGTCCAACCAATTGCCGTCCACATCCGTCACGATATCGGTGACCGCCAGCAGGTAATTGTCGCCCAATGCCCAGCCCTCGAACCGCCACGTCGCCGTGTAGGAGAGCGGGTCGTAGGTAAAGTCCGCCACGTGCGGCATATTCCCTGTCCGCAAGCCCACGACATACAGCGAGTCCGCCGACACGTTCACCTCCTCGCTGAACACGATCGAAATCGTATCCGCCCCACCGACGGGAACCGTCTTGAGCTGATTGCCCGACCCGTCGACCGTGTCGAACGAGAACGGCGTGTGCAGCGAGTGCGACCCGCTGATGATGACGTTGGTGATCCATGGCGCAACACCCACTTCCTCCGGCGCATCCTCCGGCGAGTAAACAGCCTGGGCCCCCATCGCGTTGCCCACGTGCCACGCGCTTTCTAAACCATTCTCGAAGACGTTTTGCCAAATCAGAAAGTCGTAACCATCGACGATATTGTCGTTATTAAGGTCCGCCGCGGGGTTGCTTGACCAAAAGTACATCTGCCATGCGCCGATATCGTACATATCCAGAATCTCGTCGTCCTTAAAATCGCCCATGTACTTCAAGAGAGGCAGCATGTTGCCGTTGACCCCGACCGCCAAGTCGTCATCGTCGCCTGAATCGCCGTCGCCATCGCCGTCGCCCAGCGCCGACTCCGAGTTGGCGCCCCGCTCAACCACGCCGTCGCCGTCGTAATCGCCCGCCAGGAGCGCGAAATGGAAACGGAATTCGTTGCCGTCGCTACCCGCACCGCCGTCGCCGTCGCTCAAGCTCCGCCGCGGATCATCGCTAAAAATGTCCGCCGTGCCGTTGTCCAGGTTTTCCCAATTTGAGTCGAGCGCATCACCGGCGTTATTGACGATGCCTGCCTCGGTCGAGGTGGGGCTTTTCAGATGAATCGCGTACTTGCCGTCAACCAGCGGCGCAAACGTCCAAACCGCGGTATAGGTGCTGGCGGTATAGGTGAAGCCAGTGGCCGCCACGGAGTCATTGTCGACCGAGCCGTCGGAGTTACGGCGCGTCCGTCTCAATTCCAGAAGTAGATTTCCCTCGGTCGCCGTCGATAAAATATCGGAAGGGGAGCCGTTTACGTTCAGCTTCTTGCGCACGGGGCCGCCAAAGACAATTTCGATCGTCGTGACGTTCTGCGTGACGATTGGGCGCAGTTGCTCGCCCACTAACGACAAAGCTGCGAACGAGTATGGATCCCGCAGCCAACTGAGATTGTCGAGTCGCACGTCGCCCACCCTGGCGAGCGATCCGATTTCATAGGCGCCAATGTCGACGGTGAAATCGCCCGGCCCGTTGCCGATGCCGGGGAGCTCAACGACGCGAGGATTGTTGACCCCGCGCTGATCCGTCGTAAGCAGCGATCCGGTCAACGGGTCGCTCGCCAAGGCTTTGGACCCTTTGTCGAGCACCGGGCTGTCGAATTGCGGTGCGTGCGTCGGCGTGGCGCCGCCCCGGAACGCTAAAGGATTCAACTTTGGCGCGTTGTTGTTGAGGATATTGTTGGTAGTGTTAGGCGTAAACGCGGCGCCATTATCATGCCTCAGAAATGTGGAGCCCGAACCTACGAAGTTGAACTGAAACGCGTCGGCGGTTTGGCTAGGCGGACTGGTCGGATCGAAAAAGACCCGGCCCACCAAGTTGTTTGGCGCAGTACCCAGATGATTGACGTTTTCCGAAATGATGGAATTGGCAATCCGCGTCCGTATATTCACCCTGTCAGCGGTCGCGACGCCCCCGCCAAGCTCACCCTGATTCTTGGTTACGGTCATATTGCGCAGGTACGCGTCCACGGAATTCGTTCCGAATTCGTATAGGGTAATGTAAATGCCTCCGCCGATGTGCGGTTCGTCCCCCTCCGGATCGACGAAGTAGTTTCTCGACACTGTGGAATTGGTCGCAATGAAGTTGCCATCCTCTCTAGCAACGACGTACACGCCTCCTCCCAAACTTCTTGCCTTGTTGTCATCGACCGTGGAGCGGCTAATCGTAAAGGTCGGCTTTTTGGCGCGATGATGCTGATCGTTCAGGTAGGCGTACACGCCGCCGCCGAAGCTCGATACTGCTTGTTGATCAGCATAGCTGACGCCTGTTGCCCGGTTGTCCTTGATGCGCGTATCCTGGACAAGCGTCTCAGATTCGTCGTAGTTATATGAATACAATCCACCGCCTTTATAACTCGTCGTGTTTCCGGAAATCAAAGAGTTGGCAATCTTAACCGATGGTGCAGCCGGTTCAGGGGGCGTCTCGGCGCTATCGCTGTGGACCCAAATGCCGCCCCCGTCGCCGGAGAATACGGTGTTGTCCTTTATTTCGCAGCGATCGACAAGCAGCGTCGCCGACTCGATTAGCTTGACCGCCAAACCCCCGCCATGGCCTCCGCTATTCCCAGAGCAGATATTTTCGGAGAAGTTGCAGTCTGTAATCGTCAAGCTGCCCGTGGCAAGTGTTGCGTACATTCCCCCGCCGCCGAGGAACGTGGCGAAATTGCGGCTCATCGTCGTGTTCGACACGTAGACTGTATCCTTGGCAGGTATGACAGTGTCGCTAATAGTGCCGGACGAAACGTACACGCCCCCTCCGGCGCCGCTCGCTTTATTGTGATCGATCAGGGAATTCTCGATTCTCAGCACCTCGCGGGAAATGTCCGGGTCGGCGTGGTTTCCCTCGAATACATAGACGCCCCCGCCAGAGTAACCGTAATTATTGGCGATCGTACTGTCGGAAATCGTCAGCTTGGCGCCGTAAAGCTCGGCGTAGATTCCGCCGCCATTGGAGACGTCGAAGCCGTAGCCTTCGATCTTCGTGCGGGTGATCGAGATCGTATCGGTCGTTGACGTAAAGGCGTCGCCGGACACTACGGCCACCTGGCCGCCCCCCGAAATGGCGAAGTTGTCTTGGATAATGCTGTCTTCAATTTTGAGGACTTCGCGCGAGCCCGTCCCGCCGGGGGCGACTTGCACGAAAACGGCGCCGCCACGCTCGGCTGAATTGTTCTTGATCGTACATTCGATCAGCGTCAGCAGACCCTTGGAGCGGATCGCGCCGCCTTCAGGGCCAAAGGGTGAATCTTGACCCACATCCCCGCCGAGCAAAGTGACGCCGGAAATCTGAACGAGCGGTAGCAATGCTCCAGTCGACGTGATGTCGAAGACGCGTTCCCCATTGCCTTCTTGTAGACCCAGATCAGGGTCATAGGCTTTTATGCTAAGCAAACCTGCCCCAGGGCCCGTGATTGTCAGGTTCTTTTCAATGGCGAGTTGGCCAACGTGTCCAGTGGCGGTCAGATTGATCGTACCCGTCACGGAGAAGTTGATCGTATCCGCCGCTGCGCCGGCATTAGCCGCAAGAATGGCTTCACGCAAAGACACTCCATCCGCTCCTGGATTCGATATCAATTCAGCAATCGACGACACATTGCCGTTCACCGCATCGTTAGCCGCTGACACAGTAACCGCGTCCAGAACGCGGCGATCCTCCAGCGCCTCTACTCTGAGTGCGCGATGAAAAGTTTTTCGTGCCGATGTCGTTCTCCTGGGCTTTCTCGACAACTCAGGCTTCGCCAGTACGGTATTCGATCCGAAAGGCAGGCTGCGCATTGTCGTGACTCCGTTGAGAATCAATCCCTGCGATGGCTGATGAATAAAATGAGCGATTGAGTCGGCCGGCGTTCAATGGCCAGAGTCAGGTGACGGGCCGACGTTCGACCAATACCGAGCAAACCCAGCGAAATAGCGAGCAGCGTTACGCCGTCCGGCTCTGGAACGATGCCCGCGACGCGAAATCCGCCTCCTGGCCCCTCGCTGTTCGCGGGCACGCCTGATCGAAGGTTTGCGTTCAGGCTTGATGGAAACGCATCCCAATTCCCGCCGTGCGCCCCACGTAACTCAAGCGGCTCGTCATTGATAAGGTCTAGCGCGGATTCTTCCCGCTCGCTAACATTCCCCCCCTGGGCCATCGTGCCATATGCACTTAGGCCTCCCGCCTGCGTAATATCGGCTGGGCCATTCGCCCCCTGTTGGACTACAGCGGCGCCGGGCACAGTGCCACCAGCGACAGCCGCCGGCGCTGAGTTACTCGCTGTTGGGTAATTCCAATACGCGCCGGAAGTTGGATCAAAGAACGCCGCCTTGTACCACTCATCCGTGCTTGGCAGAAAGTATTTCGCCAAGCTGCTACGGTAGAGATTGCCTGCATCGTACCCTGGATCGCTCGGTGTCCAGAGTTGAAAATTGCCGCCGGCATCGAACTTGTACGCGGCCGTGTGGCCGGTGCTCGTGTTGAGCCAGTTGACGAATTGCGCCGCTTCAAGCCACGTGACGCCAGTCGCCGGTCGATTAAGGCCATTGCCGCCAAACAGCGTCATGTCTGCCAGGGTGATTCCCAACCCGCCCTCGGCGTTAGCTTTTTCGATCATGTCACGGCTAATCTCATACTTCCCGATGCGGTACGCATACGGCACGCTCCCCGCCGGGCTCGGGCTCCCCGTCGTATCCGGCGGATTCCCCGGATTGCCGATCGTCACGAACTCGATCGAAAACGAATTCGCCCCACTGCCGAATACATCGGCCGACGACCGGGCGCAAGACGCCCCGCAGAAATGGCAACCGCCAAGCACGCGGCCGCCAGGGGAATCAGACGAAAAGAACGTATCATGGGTTTACCTTTCTACGGCAAACCCCCCACGTCTTCACCCTAGGAGGGGTTTGCGCTTCCGTCAACTATCTGACGCGACAAGCACGAAGCCTCACCGCCGGCGGCGACGCCATACGGCCTGCGCCTCAATCCTCATCACATCAGTATAGTCGCTACGTTCAAACGCAACTCCCTGTGCGAGATGACGCCTTCCCGGTTCTCGGCGGGTGGCTGGGATTGAGTCCTCGAAACCCCAGTCCTCAAAACGTGGACGCCGCCGACGGCGACCACAGCCACCCCACCGCCATCCCGTGTCAAGCAATTCGCCAGTTCCTACCTTAGTGCCCTTCGTGCCTTAGAAACTATCTGGGAATGTTTTCGGGTTTTTCCGGCGAGTAATTGGTCTTTACGCAGCGGCCTGGTAATTGAATTTGGAAACGTTGGTTGGGGGCGCGAGTCGTCGGAGCAGGAGATGGATAGCGCTGAGTTTCATCATCGATTCGCTGGAGTCGGTTCGTCGTTCATAGTCCTTGCTGTGCCGTCGGCTGCGTCCGGTCCAACTGAAGGTCCGCTCGGCCACCCAACGTTTAGGCAGCAGCACGAAACCTTTCACATCGGCAGGACGAGAAACGATCTCCAAATTCCAATCCGGTCGTTCCCGCGTCAGCCAGGCGTTCAAACCATGATTGCGATACTTCGAATCGCCCCAAATCTTCGTCAGTCGCGGCGCTGCGTCGGGAGCCACCTGCGCGAGGACTTGCGGCGCGGCGGCTGCGTCGTCGAGTGCTGCACTGGTCACCACCACCGCCAACAGGAAGCCCAGAGTATCCACGAAAATATGCCGTTTTCGCCCCGTCAACTTCTTTGCGCCGTCGTAGCCCCGTTCGCCGCCCGTGTTCGTCGTCTTGACGCTCTGACTGTCGACACTCGCCGCGCTCGGCGTCGCTTCGCGACCCGCCGCGGCTCGCGCTTGCTCGCGCAGGGCGTCCATGATTCGTTGCCATGTCCCGTCATCGCGCCAGCGGGCAAAATACTCGTACGTCGTGCTCTTGGGCGGCAGGTCGTGGGGCAGCATGTCCCACTGACAACCGCTGCGAAGCAGATAGAGAATCCCGTTGATCACTTCCCGCAGATCGACCTCGCGCGGACGACCGAGTCCATCGGTCCGCTCCGGCGGCAACAACAGTTCCAGCAAACTCCATTGATCGTCCGTCAGGTCCGAAGGGTACGATTGACGCGGGGACGTGGGGAATCGCATGGCGGAAGGCTCCGTCAACAGGATGGAAGTCCAACCCCAAAACCTACGGCCATTTCACCATTTACGACAATGCCAGTATCCAGATAGTTTCTAAGTGATCCAAGCCATGCTTGAGTCGGATCGTTCTGGGCCGACTAAGACTCGTCGACAAGGAATATGATGTCGGCAGATGTTGATAGGACACGTCGATCTTCCAAGATTTCAAATGTATGACTCCTATGCCCACGCCGACTTTGCGCCGCACGATAGAGACTGCCCTTTTGAGACATAGCTCACCTCCTCCGTATAGGTCATCTCTGTGATCCGTTGCATCCTTCCTGAGGTCCCGATCTCTCCGACCGTGACCCACATTCACTTTCATCCAGGTTTGGGAGCGCCGCACCGTTACTATCGCAAAAATCGCGGACAACAGCGTGCGAGGCTCTGGCACGGCCTGGCGGTACAGCATGACGCCGTTGTGCGAGTGTATCAGGAGATCGTTGCTTCCAATTGCCAAGCCCGCACCGCGAGTCAATTCCGAGAACGGCCGGACGAAAAAGACCGCCCCAACTGGAAAAGGCGGTTGCCCTATCACTTCATCCAAGTAGCCAACAGCGAATTTACTTCCTTGCGCGTCGCTATCCGTCACGCCGAATAGTTCAATAATGTTTGCCGTCGGCACTTCATTCCGCATAAAGTCGAAAGATGAGACATCAATTCCTCCTGAGATCGCCAGCGCTCTGATATCAGGGGACTTAGCGACGGCAAATCCTGCAAACAGGCCGCCGGGTCCTGTCTGGGCGAGGACATTTTGAAAGCGCTCTTCACCGCTCCCGCCAGGGAATTGAAGTAAGTCCGTCTCGGTCAAATCCAGCCATTCGCACTTGTTCACGTTGTCATACGTGAGCAACCCGTCGCCCGGCACCTTCCAGTCGCGACGAGATCACGGCAGCCAGAGGCGATGCCGGAAACGGTCGCCGCCAAGAGTGCGGCAATCAGCAGAACAAGGCTTCGTCTCAAAACCATCAGCCGCAGAGCGTAGCCCACGGTTTTGACGCCGAACCGGCCGCTAGCGGTCCGGCTGATTGCTAGGACGGGTTTGGAGAAGAAGCCTAGTTCTACAGCAAGGGTTTTCGCTGTTGAGTTTTTCTGTGATTTGGACGTATATCTGTGGTGATCCATGGTCGTCGTAAGAACTGGCCGGTTCGTTGTTTCGGAGTTGAAGTCAGGAGGACCTCTCCATGGCAACGAACAGGGTGCGCACATGCGCAAGGAAAGTAACGTGTTTTCATCGGCGATTCGAGTGTTGTTTCGGGCGCAGGGAAGCGAAGGCTCATTCGCTGGTTTATCTGCAAGGGCTGATTCTTGGGGAAGGCCGAAAGAACGTGGAACGCATCGCGCTCAGGTTCTCGACGGCACGCGACAGTAGTCCGCCCTCGCAGAACGAGGTGGTTGCTTTGCAAGAATTCTTGACCCTCTCGCCGTGGCAGGCTTGCAGCGTGCAGGGGAAAATCCAGGACGTGTTCGCCGAAGAACTCGTGCCAAGCACTTCGGCCTGGGCGCTGGGCACAGTCGGCGTGGTGGATGAATCGGCGTTCGTCAAGAGCGGACCGGAAAGTTGCGGCGTGGCGCGACAATGGTGCGGTCGGCTGGGCAAGAAAGAAAACTGTCAAGTCGGCGTCTATCTGATCGGCGTGGCGCCGGCCGGAACGGCGCTGTTGGATCACGGGCTCTACCTGCCGAAAACGTGGGTCGGAGATCGAGAGCGTCGCCGAAAGACGCGCGTCCGGAGGAGGTGAAGTTTCAAACCAAGCCCGAGATGGCGACCGAGCAAATCCGCCGCACGCGCCAGCGGGGCACGTCGCGTTCGACTGGATTACGGCCGACGAACTGTACGGCCGCGACGGCAACTTCCTGGACGCACTCGAAGGAGATGGCCAACGATATGTCGTCGAAGTTCCCGTCAACACCAGCGTGTGGACCGAGGATCCGAGTACGCAGATGCGCTCGTGGTGCGGCAACGGCCGGCCGCCGAAGAACCCGCGCCGGGACAGCGTCCGCAGCGTGAAGGAGGTTGCCGAATCGTTGCCGCCCGACGCGTGGCAAGTTCTCCAGTTGCGCAACGGAGCCAAAGGCCCCTTGGCCTTCGAGTTCGCGCGCGTGCGCGTCTGGGCGATGCGACACAAGAAACCGGGTCCGCCCGTGTGGCTCGTGATTCGCCGCAGTCTGGCCGAGAAACCGGAAGTGAAGTATTACGTCTCCGACGCCGACGAGAGCACGCCTCTGGAAACACTGGCTTTGGTCACGGGAACCCGCTGGCGGGTGGAAGAGTTCTTTGAAGACGGCAAAGGCGACTTTGGCATGTCGGACTACGAAGCTCGTGCCTGGACCAGTTGGCACCATCACATGACCATGGTGGCCCTGGCTCACTTGTTCATGACCACGACCAAACACGAGCTCCAGGAAGAGATGCCCGAGCTGACGTTGCCGCTGGCCCTGGAGCTGATGAAGGCCACGATGAGCCGGCCCACGATGACCGAAGCCGATGCAATGCGACTCACCGAATACCATCTTCATCGCAACAAAGTTGCTCGCCAGTCTCACCATAAGTCCTGGAAACGTAAACACAAACGAATCAAACTAAAACCCTTGCTGTAGAACTAGCCGGTTCCGAAAAGATCGAGTCATGGGTTCGCCCTTTCAATGGCAAACCCCCCACGCTTCCACCCTACGAGGGGTTTGCGCTTTCGTCAATTATCTAACGCGACAAGCCTGAGCCGATCAGTTTTCTCTGGGTGCCATGCCCTCGTCTGCGTGGGCATGCGAAATCATCGAGAAAACATGGCCACGTCGGCGGACCTCCGAGGCCATGCCACCCTACATGTTGAATTACTGATCGGCCCTGCGCGACAAGCACGAGGCCCCACCGCCAGCGGCAACGCCCTACGGCGCTGCGCCTCATCCTCATCACATCAGTATAGTCGCCACGTTCAACGGCAACTCCCGCGCCAAGTTGACGCCTCCCAGGCGCCCGGCGGGATCCCAACTTGAGCGGCAATCCCGCAATTCGCCGCGGCGATTGAAGCCTTTTCTCGACCTCCGCAGCCGCCAAAAACTCCCTTGAACAAACGCCGGGCCCGTCGCCAACTGTGCGAAAGAGCCCACGTGCGCGCCCCGTCTGTCGCGCTGAGTTCATCGGCGGGGGTGGCTGGGGTTGAGTCCTCGAAACCCCAGTTCTCAAACCGTGGCCGCCGCGAACGGCGACCACAGCCACCCCAACGCAATCCAGCGTCAGGCAAATCGTCCGTTCCTGCCTTCGTGTCCTTCGTGTCTTCGTGGTTGCATTCTCCCGTCTGCGCTTCGCCGCGAAAAATCTTTGAAAATTGTTGCTGAAAATGGCCGCGCACTCTGCTACGCTCGATGATGTACACGTGTACCTGATTCGTTCTTTGACAATTCGAACAGGCTGTAGCCTGTAGCCCGTAGGCTGCGGGCCTGAGGGGGAAATGCGCGCTTGGGGTGGCACGTCCCGAGGTCTGCCGAAGGGCGTGGTACGGCGGTGCGCCGACCAACCCCCGAGTAGGTTCCGAAGCACCCGGCGAGGGACCGACGAAGTGCGCCCTTTTGAGCTCACCGACGGCGCGCCGGAAAACGCAGAAGCCGTCGACTAATGACGTCGGGCAGACGCGTCGCCGCCCGGCAAACGCCGAGCCGGCCGCCCAGGGGATCACGCAAAAATCGCGACTAAAGCGGCCATTGATGTGGGACCCCTACCGTGACCGCAAAACGGCAAAACGCCCGAGCGAGCCCCCGTTGTCCCGATCCCGGCGCGAATAATCGCGCGACGCCAATCCTCACCAGGGCTCTTCCATCGTGGCGACGATCTGCTCGGCGAGGCGCTGGATGGCCTGCTGTTGCTGGGTCGCCACGCTCTGGCCCACTTCGGGAAGCAGTGCGTCGGTTTGGCCGATGGCGACCATGTCGGGCGACAGGGCGATCATGTTGGGCGCCCGCAGCGGCTGGCGGCGGCGGTTGTACCAGGTGACCTCGGCATACATGTTCAGCTCCAGCGCGCGCGGGTCGTCGTTCTGGTTTTCGATCACCACCCGCTTTGTGTCGCTGGTCAGCCGGGCGGCCAGGACGCTGTCCGCGTCGGGCGTGCCGACGACCTTGTACGGGGTCTTGAGTTCGATCTCCTTGACGACCGCCTCGGTCAGCCGTTCGCCCAGGTCGCGGCGAAAGCTGTCGGACTCGATCATGGGGACGTACACCGTTTGCACATCGGGCGCGTAGAGCGTGCCGTTGCCGACGCGGTAGGCGGCGCAGCCGCCGCCCAGGAGTGCGAGGGTCGCCAGCGCGCTGGGCAGCACGAGGGCAGTCAGGCCAGCAAGATCAGCGCGTGACAGTCGGGCCACCGGTTGCGTCGCCTGGATTTTGTGCCTGCTGGATCTCGCCGTCGCCCGGCGGCGCCAACTGCAGGGAGTCGGCGCCCTCGACCATCGGCACCTGCGCGACCGCCTTTCGCTCGGCGCTCTCCGGTAGTTGATTGATCAGCCAGGCCAGTTTCGGCTCCGGCCGCTCCGGCAAGCCGCCGAGCGCGGCCAGCCGCGTGCGCGACTGATCGGCCAGCGGCGTTTGCGGGTACTGCTTGATCACCTGGGCGTAGTAGAACTTGGCGCTGCCGTATTCCTCGAGCTTGTCGAACCGCTCGGCCATGCGGTAGTCGCGGGTGGCCAGCTCGCGCTTGATCTGGGCGTCGACGTCGGCGAGCCGCTGCTTCTCCTCGGCGCTCAGGTCGCGGGCGAAGAGCGTTTTTTGTTGCTTGACGAGCTGTTGGGCTTCATCCAGCGGGGCGCTGTCGTACTCGGGTCCCTGGTAGCGGCGCAGTTTGCACTGCAGTCCCAGCACGTAGGCGTTGTATTGGTGGTCGCTGCGCGGGTATTCCTTCCGCAGCAGGTCGTATTGGTAGTCGGCGTCGTTGTAGCGGCCGCGGCGGAAGTAGGAATTGGCCGTCGCCATAATGGCGTCGTCGGCCAGCGGGCCGGTCGGGTCGTTCATGCGGATGTTTTCGTAGACCTTCATCGCCCGGCCCAGCGTGTCGAAGAGCGGCCGTTTGCCGTCGATCAGGTTGGGGGTCAGCACCCAGTTCGGGTTGTAGTCCTGGTATTGCTCCCAATAGCGGGCAATGGAAAACTGCCGGGTGATGACGTTGTCGAGGTGCGAGGTGTTGGGATACTTCCGCAGGAGCTGCTCGTAGGCGTCGTTGGCGTAGGAGTAGTCTTCGCCGAAGAAGTAGCTTTCGGCGAGTTGGAACAGGGCGTCCTGCTCCAGCGGCGAGTCGGGCCAACTGGCGGCGGCCTTCTTGAATTGTTTGGCGGCCGGGCCATACTTCTCGGCGCGGAACAGCTCCTCGCCGGCGTTGAAGGCTTGCTGGGCCTTGTTCTGATCGGGGCCCAGGCCGACTTGCTCCTTAATGTCGTCGACGGCGCTGGTGAACTGGACGTCGCCTAAGAGGCCGCCGTCCTTGTCTTTCTTGTCGACCACCTTGGCCACTTGCGAGTTGATGGGCCGACCTTCCTGGTCGAAGTAGCCGTCGACGCCGGCGACGCGGTAACCCTGGTGGGGATCGAAGGTGGCCTTCTTCTTGTGGCTCTTCCACCACGCGGTCGTGCCGGGCGCGGCCGAGCCGCCGCCGCCCCAGGAGGGCCAACCCGGACTGGGCAACCCCAGCGAGGCGCAGCCGGCCGAGAGCCCGAGCGAGGCCGTCAGGAAGGTCGCCAACCACAGGCGGTGGGAGCGCATAATCTTCTTGAAGACAAGGACGCCCAACGGTGCGCACGGCGAAAGCCAGGCGCACACAGGGGCGGCGGAGTTTTGCGGGGCGAAAAGTACGGCGCCGGCGCGGGGGCGGTCAAGGGCAGTCGGCGCGCCCCGCTAGCACGCGGTCAGGCGCTCTCGCGCTGGCCATTCTCCAGCCGCTCGATGCGGACGCGGTCGACGCGGCGCTTGGTGGCTTCCAGCACGCTGATGCGGACTTTGTCCTGCCAGGTGACCGATTCGCCGGCCTGGGGAATGCGGCCCAGCTCCGAGAAGACCAGGCCGCCGATGGTATCGTAGTCGCCGTCCTCGGGAAGTTCGAGGTTCATGGCTTCGTTGATTTCGTCGATGTGCGTACGGCCAAGGGCTTCGCAAGTCTTGTCGTCGATGCGGTCGATCTCGTCGACGCTCTCGGGGTCGTACTCGTCGTCGATCTCGCCGACGATTTCCTCCAGCACGTCCTCGATCGTCACCAGGCCCGAGACGCCGCCGTATTCGTCCAGCACCACGGCAATGTGCGTGCGGAGCTGCTGGAACATTTGTAGCAAGTCGTCGACGGCCTTGGTCTCGGGCACGAACAGCGGCTTGCGGACCAGCTCTCGCAACGGCGTGCGCGAGGCGGGATCGCCCGTGGCCAACTCGGGCAGCAGGTCCTTGCTGTAAAGGATGCCCACGATGTCGTCGCGGGTCTTGTCGAAGATGGGAGTGCGCGTGTGACCCGACTCGATGACGTCGGCCAGCAGACGTTCCCACGGCGCGTCGACGTGGATCATGTGCATGTCGGTGCGGGGGGTCATGATTTGCGACACGTAGGCGTCGCCCAGGTCGATGACGCCCTCGATCATTTCGCGGGCTTCGTCCTCGAGCAGCCCCTCGCGGTGGCCTTCGCCGACGATGGTGCGGATTTCGTCCTCAATGTCGTCTTCGTCGACGTGATGCGGCGGACGGCCGACCATGCGGTGCAACAGGGCGTCGACGACCCGGGCGCCCCACGCCAGGGGCCACGTGACCACCGCCACCGTACGCCACAGCGGCCAGGTGTAGTAGAGAAACCCCTCGGCGAACAATCGCACGCCCACCCACGAGGCCCAGGTGCGCACCACGACCAGCACCAGTCCCAACGCGAGCGCCACGCCGACGAGCGCCGTGGCTGAACTCTGAATCACGATCTGCCACCGCACGCTGGCCCATGCGGCGCCGGCCATCAGGCTGACGGCGATGGCAAATCCGGCGAGAATCTCGACGCCCAGGGCCACCTCGTCGTGATCGCGCAGGATTTCGCCAAACCGGTCGGGCTTGCCGCTGGTGCGGCAGATATCTTCGAGGTCGCGCCGGGAAAACTCCCGCAGGGCGCGATAGGCGAAGTTCATCAGCGCAGTGGCCAGCAGGGCGCCGCAGAAGGTCCAGAATAGCGCTTCGGCGGTCACGGGGCGGAAGTCTCCTGGTCGCTTGCGGGGAGAACGCCGGACCAGCGCGGATCTCGCGGCGACCGTCGCACGCCGAGGTTGTCGAGAATCGCTGCTTCGCGCGCCCGCATCGCCGACGCCGCGGCCGGTTCCTCGTCGAGGCAGCCAGCCAGGTGCAGGGCGCCGTGCACGACATAGAGCAGCAGCTCGTCGTCGGCCGACCAACCGACTTCGGCGGCGCACCGCGCGCCGTGTCGAGACTGGCGACAATCTCGCCTTCCAAGTGCGGCGGCTGGTCCTCGAGCACGAAGCTCAGCACATCGGTGGCGTAGTCGTGTTCGAGGAATTGCCGGTTGAGGCGGTGAATGATCGCGTCGTCGACCACAGCCACGCTGATCGATCCCGAAGCGTAAGGCGAGTCGCCGAGTGCGAGGCTCACTGCGGACTTGAGCCGGTCGGCGTCGACCGGGGAGTCCGTTTCATTGGCGACCAGCACTTCCATCGCCGGCGCATTGCCAGTGGCCCTTAGGTGGGAGGCGTGCAAGACGCCGATTAGGTTTTCCATGACCACGCGGAATCGGCGTCTCGAGACGCCTCCACAAAGGATAGCTATGCCGTCACCTGGTCGGGGTACTGCACTCTACCGTGATACACGGCGGTCAGCGATTTTACCAAACTTTCCCCGATTTTGCGGACTTCTTCGAGGGTGAGGCCGCATTCGTCGAACTGGCCGTCCAACAGCCGCTTCATGGTGATTTCCTCGACCAGGTTCTCCAGCCGGCCCGAGGTGGGCTCTTTCAGCACCCGGCTGGCGCTTTCGACGGCGTCGGCGATCATCAGCACGCCGGCCTCGCGGGTCTGCGGCTTGGGGCCGGGATAGCGGAACGAGCTTTCGTCCAGGGCATCGCTCTCGGGGTCCTGCTGGACCCGTTTCTGGTTGGCCTGGCGGTAGAAGAATTCCACGAGCGTCGTGCCGTGGTGCTGCTGGATGAAGTCGATGACCGACTCGGGCAGGCGGTTCTGGCGGCCCAGGTCGACGCCGTCCTTCACGTGGGCGATGATCACCAACGTGCTCATGGCTGGCACGAGGGAGTCGTGGCGATTGTCGCCTTTTTGCTGATTCTCGACGAAGTAGCCCGGCTTGAGCATTTTGCCAATGTCGTGGAAGTACGCGCCCATGCGCACGAGCAGTCCGCGGGCGCCGATGGCCTCGGCCGCCGCTTCGCCCAGCGACGCCACAGTGATCGAGTGATTGTATGTGCCCGGCGCCCGGCGGATGAGCTCCTGCAACAGCGGATGCGCCGGATCGCCCAGCTCGATGAGACTGAGATCGGTCTCGACGCCGAAAATTTTCTCGACCGTCGGCAAGAGCACCGTCATCAGCGAGCCGGCGATCACGGACCACAGCGCAATGATAAATCCGTTGGTCAACAGCACGGTGAGCGGCCGACCATAGAGCGTGCCGACGCCGAGCATCGTCAGAAATCCCACGCTAGCGGCAGTAAAGCCGACCAGCAGCAGCTTGCTTCGCGTGCGAACGTCACGAAGCACCAACACGGCGCCGGAGATCGTCGCCGCCCACACCAGCGCCTCGGCCATTCCGTGGCCGAGCGACACAACCACCACGAGCGTGACGCAGGCCGAGAGCAGCAGGGCCATCTCCTGCTGATAGGCGATGGCGATGATCATGGCGAACAACAACAGGGGAATGACGTCGGCCCCCCAGGCATACTGGTTCACGGTGGTGGCCAGCGTGACGGCCAGGACGAACAATCCCATCAGCGTCGTCAGGCGGAGCAGCTCATCGAGCACGCGGCGATCGCGGACGTACAGGTAAAACCCGGCAAGCGTGTAGAGGGCGACGAACATCCCCAACACGGCCGCCGAACGGCCAATGCGCTGTGCGCCAAGTGCGCTGGGCGGCTTCCGCATCGTACTCCAGCTGCAGCAGGGCCAGCGTCTCCGGCGTAAACGCCTCGCCGGCCTTAGCGAGGACGTGCTCCCCGGCGTGAAACGGCCGCGTGACGACCGCCACTGCGGCGGCGGCGGCGTCTTGGGCCTTTTCGGTGTCCGGACCGTTCAGCGTGAGCGTGGAGACGAGTTGCGGCTGCAGCCAGGCGAACACGCGGGCGGCGACGTCGGCCGACGCCAATTTGTCGTTGAGCGCTTTTTGCAAGCGGGTGGGGGCGTCGTCGGTGAGCAAGACGTCCGAGAGGTTTACTTGCACTTGCGGTGCGCTGGCGCTGGCGCCCTTGGCGCGAACCCAAATCTTTTCCGTATCGGCGTCGTGCTCGGGCGGCAATTCCTTGAGCAGCCCCTGCTGCTCGAACGGCGCCAGGGCCTCGGCGACCTGCTTGCTAAACTCGTCCAGGGCGTGTTCGCCGGAGAGCGCTTCCTTGAACTTCTGAAACGCGGCCTCGCTTTCTTCGGGCGTCGCGTCGGGCGTGCCGGGCGCGGGAGTCGGTTGGAATCGCCTCCACAATTCCTGGTCGGCCTCGGGCAGCGTCTTGGCCGCCAACAGCTTGCCGACGTCGATCCGCAGTTTGCCGCGCAATTGCACGAGCGGCTCGGGGTCTTGATCGTACTCGGCGATCGCGCCCTTGCGGGCCCGCTCGCGTTCAGTTTCGGTGGCCTGCGGATCGGGCTGCTCGAAGTCGACGCGGGTGACCAGGTTTCGGCTGGCCGATTCGCCCAGGCGATAGCTGAACGGCGGGTCCCACCCGTGCGTGAACGCCCATAAAAACACGGCCACCAGAGCGCACAGCGCCAGGCGCAGCAGGACGGCTCCTCGCTGGAGATTGGCGAGCAAGTTCTTCCAAATGCCGGGCGGCAATTCGACCGCCGCGACGCGCTGCTGCCGGGTGCGCTTTTGGGTGCCTGTAGACATAGACGTGTCTTGTTACGCCCCCGCATCCTGCTCATAAGCCCGTACGATATCCTGTACGAGCCGATGTCGGACAATATCGGAGCCGGTCAGTCGCACGCTGGCCGTTCCCTCGATGCCGCGGAGGCGGTGCACGGCGTCGACCAGGCCGCTCTTGGCGTGGGTCGGCAGGTCCACTTGCGAGGTGTCGCCGGAGACGACCAGCTTCGACCCCTCGCCCATGCGGGTGAGAAACATCTTCATTTGCGAGACCGTGGTGTTCTGGGCCTCGTCCATGATGACGAATGCGCTGTTGAGCGTGCGGCCGCGCATGTACGCCAGCGGCACGACTTCGATCACGTCGTCGTCCATGTAACGCCGGACGGCCTCGTGGTCCATCATCTCGCGGAGTGCGTCCAATAGCGGTCGCAGGTAGGGATTGATCTTGGCCTGCAAATCGCCGGGCAAGAACCCCAGGCTTTCGCCAGCCTCGACCGCCGGCCGCACCAGCACGATCTTGCGAATCGACTGCTCCTTGAGCGCCTCGACGGCCGTGGCCACGGCCAGGTACGTTTTGCCCGTGCCGGCCGGGCCCGTGCAGAACGTGAGGTCGTGAGCGCGGATGGCCCGCACATATTCGGCCTGACCCGCGGTGCGGGGGCGAATCTTGCGACCGCTGCGGACGTCGATTGGCGCCGCGGCCAGCGGCTGGCCGTTGCCGGTGACGCGGTGGATGATTTCGGCCACTTGCGCCGAGTCCAGCGGCCCCTGTCGTCCAATCGTCGCCCGCAGCTCTTCGAGCACGGCGGTGGCTTGGATGACGGCGTCCTCGTCGCCTTGGACGAGAATTTTGCCGTCGCGCGTGGCAATCTTGGCGGGAATCGACCCGCGGATTTGCCGGAGATGCTGGTCCTTGGTTCCTAACAGGAGAACCAGGTCTTCGGCGGTGGGGACCGAGATGGATGCTTCGATCATTCGCGTGCGGCCGCGCGGGCGGCCGCTGATGTTTCCTCTTTGTCGGTGGGCGAATCGTCGAGGGGGCGCGAGACGCGCGTCGGGAAAGATAATCTTATCCGCGAGGCGTTAGGGGGCTAGTCGCGCCGCCGACGTCGAACGCCGCACCTGTAAATATACCCGGCTCAGGACGGGCGACCATGATTTGGGAAGTTCCGGCGCGATAACTTGTTGCGCCGGAACAGGTTGTAGGGATTTTGCCGGCGCGGTGCGCGGCGGAGTCTGGCGGCGCGGCCGGCGTGGATCATGGCCCGAGCGGGCCCACGGCCCACCACACGTAGGCGATGGGCGCCGCCAGGAGGATTGAGTCGAGCATGTCCAGTACTCCGCCGAAGCCGGGGAGCCAGTCGCTGGAATCCTTCACTCCGGCGTCGCGTTTGAGGAGCGACTCGGCCAAGTCGCCAATGATGCCGGCGACGCAGACAGTGAGATTAAAGCACCACACAATCACCAGATACGCCGGCCGCAGCCCCGCGGCGCCCTGCAGATGATAGGCGATGGCCACGGAGGCAATCGTTGTGGCCAGGCCAATGCCGCCGATAGCGCCCTCCCAAGTCTTGCCCGGGCTTAGTCGTGGCGCAAGCTTTCGCTGGCCGAAAGCTCGTCCGACGAAGTATTGGCACGTGTCGCTCAGCTTAACGGTGGCGATGAGAGACGCCAGCGGAAACAGGGCCCGCCAGCCGCCGAGTTCGCCAGGCGCGTTTCGCAGCCGCACCTGCACGAGCATGCCCAGGCAACCGCCGACGTACAGCACCGACAGCGCGGTCAAAGCGACGCAGGCGGTGCTCTTGCCGGGCGTCTCGTATCGGCCCATCTCGCCGGCAAACGCGATGATCAATCCCGTCGCCAGGCCCAAGGCCAGCCAACCCAAGCTGCCGATAGCGAAGTTCACCGTGATGTTCAGCATCAGCACGGGCAGGCTGCTAGTGACGACCGGCAGCAGCGCGCCGACGTACACCGCCCAAGGGGCTGGGTGGAAGCCCAGGGCGGCAAACAGCCGCAGCATCTCGCCGGCGGCGAGCCACGCGGCGACGATGGCCAGGCCGGCCAGGTAGATGCCCGGCTTCGAGGCTCGCGCATCGAGCCAACAAAGGCCGGCGAAAGCCGCGATGAGCGCCGTTCCGAGTGATGAGCCGCCATCGAAGCACGTGTTGATAATCTTGCGTGAGGTCCCCGGACGGCGTGGCCGTCCGGCTAGTTGGATGTGAGGCGCTGATTTAAGGGGCCGAGGCTCACGGGGTCAGGCCGCCGAATTTGCGATGGCGGGCGGCGAAATCGCCGATGGCGGCGTGGAGCGTCGGCTCGTCGAATTCCGGCCAGCAGCGGTCGGTGACCCAGATTTCCGCGTAGCTGATCTGCCAGAGCAGAAAATTGCTGATCCGCAGCTCTCCCGCGGTGCGGATGAGCAGGTCCGGATCGTCGAGGCCCGCGGTGTAGAGGTGATTGGCGATCGTGCTGCTCGTCGACTTCGCGAGGCTGGACCTTGCCCGCGGCGATCTCGGCGCCGATGGCTCGCACGGCGTCGACCAGCTCGGAGCGGCCGCCGTAGTTGACGGCCAGGTTGAGCCACATGCCGCTGTTGGCCGCGCTCATGTCGACCGTCTTGTCGAGCTCGCGGAGCACCTGATCGGGAATGCCCTCGCGGCGGCCGATCATGCGGACACGGAGGTTATTGTCCATGATCGTGGTGCGTTCCTCGATCATGTACTGCTCCAACAGGTGCATCAGAAAGTCGATCTCAGCGGGCGGCCGTTTCCAATTCTCGCTGGAGAGGCAAAAAAGCGTGAGCTGCTCGATGCCGAGGCGGGCGCACTCCTCAGTGGTGCGCCGCACGCTGGCCACGCCGCGGCGATGGCCCTCGATGCGCGGCAGGTTCTGCCGCTGCGCCCAGCGGCCGTTGCCGTCCATGATGATGGCAATGTGCCGCGGCCAGCGCTCGTGCGGCACGGCGGCGAGGGTTTCAGGGATGTCTTTGGTAGAAGTCGGCAACGGTCCACCCTGTGCTCGGGCGCCATGGCCACGGAGGTCCGCCGACGTGGCCATGTCCCGATGTCGAATCTCATGCCCACGCGGACGTGGGCATGCCACCCAAACCTGGCTTTCTTACGCTCCCACGGGTTCGCCTTCGCCTACGCGAATGGTCTGATCTCTGGCTGGCCCCACGGAGACCAGGCCCACCGGCGCGCCGGCGAGTTCGCTGATGCGGTCGAGGTAGGCGCGGGCGTTCGCCGGGGAGGTCGTCAAGCTCGCGCATCTCGGTAAGCTCTTCCTGCCAGCCGGGGAGGGTTTCGTAAATTGGCTTCACGCGGCGCAGGTCATCGACGTGGCTGGGGAAGCGCGTGGTGCGGCGGCCGTCGATTTCATAGGCAGTGCAGATTTTCAGCTCGTCGAAACCGCTCAGCACGTCGAGCAGCATGACGGCGATTGAATCGACGCCGCTCAGGCGGGCGGTGTAGCGCACGGCGACGGCGTCGAGCCAGCCGCAGCGGCGGGGCGCTTGGTGACGGTGCCGTACTCATTGCCGCGGTCGCGGATGCGCTGGCCGACGGCGTTGTCTTGCTCGGTGGGAAACGGCCCGCCGCCCACGCGGGTGCTGTAGGCTTTCACAACGCCGATGACATGGTCGATGTAACGTCCCGGCACGCCGGAGCCATTGGAAACGCCGACGCCGGAGCTGTTGCTGGAAGTGACGAACGGATAGGTGCCGTGATCGACGTCCAAGCAGCGCCCCTGGGCGCCTTCGAATAGCAATCGCTTGCCCGATTCGGCGGCGGTGAGCAAGTACTCAGTTGTGTCCGTGACGTACGGCTTGAGCCGGTCGGCATACTCGCGGTACTGGTCGTATATCTTGCCGGCGTCGAGTGGTTCGAACTTGCCGTCGGGAGACAAGGCCGCCAGCGCGTGGTTCTTGACGGCGACGATGTACTCAACCCGCTCTCGGAAGGTGGGGCGGTACATGTCGCCGAGCCGCAGGGCGTAGGAACGGCCGACCTTGTCGCGGTAGCAGGGGCCGATGCCGCGCTGCGTGGTGCCGATGTTCTCGCCATCGGAAGTGCTGGAGTCCATCGCACGGTCTTCGGCGAAGTGCCAGGGGAAAATCACATGGGTGCGATCGCTGAGCTTGAGGTCTGCGTCCCGGACCGCAACGCCGCGCGAGGCAAGTTCGTCGAGCTCCTCGATGGCGCGAGCCGGGTTGAACACGACGCCGCCGGCGATCACGCAGGTGACGCCCGGGGTGAGAATGCCGCTGGGCAAGAGCGAGAGCTTGTACTTCTGGTCGCCGATGACGACGGTGTGCCCGGCGTTGGCGCCGCCCTGGTAGCGGACGACGACGTCGTGCCGCAGGGTCAAGAGGTCGACGATCTTGCCTTTGGCTTCGTCGCCCCACTGCAGACCAATGACGCAAGTGCCGGGCACGCGAAGGGTTCCTTATGCTGCCGCCAGTCGGAGAATCCACAGCCTCTCAATTGTAACGGAAACGGGGCGGGCTTAAACGGGCAGGTTTTGGCGGGGAACTTTCGCGGGCGGCGGAGCGTCGAAATCGTGCGAGATGACGCCCTCAACCCCGTTTTGCCCGCACAAGGAATCGACCCATGTTTAGCCGCTCTACGGCTGCTGCCCAGGGAACTATTGCCCTCCTGACGCTCATCGCTCTTGGTGTGCTGGCCGGCGACGTCGGGGCTCAGGGGCTACTGGTCGATGCGCGTCCCGACGGCCATTTTCGCCTGCCGCGGCCCATCTGGCTGCCCCAACCGCAGCAGGCGGAGTCGTGCTATCGAATCGCGTCGCTGGAGGTGGCCGGCAAGCTCAACGACACGGTGGCCCATATCCAGGTTTCCCAGACCTTCGAGAACACGGGGAAGGCCCAGCTCGAAGCCACGTTTGTCTTCCCGCTGCCCTACGATGGCGCCATCGACGAGCTCACGTTGCTGGTCGACGGCAAGGAGTACGCCGCCAACCTGCTGTCGGCCAAGGAGGCGCGCGAAAAATACGAGGAGATTGTGCGGAAGAGCCGCGACCCGGCGCTGTTGGAGTGGGTGGGGACGGGCATGTTCCAGACGAGCGTGTTTCCGATTCCCGCGGGCGCCAAGCGGACGGTCACGCTGCGTTACACGCAGCTCTGCCGCAAGTCGCAGGGACTGGCTGATTTTCTGTTCCCGCTGGCGACCGCCAAGTACACGGCGGGGACGCTCGACAAGCTGTCGCTCAAGTTGTCGATCGAGAGCGCGACGAGCCTGAAGAACATTTACTCGCCGACGCACGCGATCAAGCTCGAGCGGCCGGACTCGAAACACGCGCTGGTGTCGTTCGAGGCGGACAAGACGATTCCCACCGAAGACTTTCGCCTGTTTTTCGACGCCGGCGACGCCGATGTCGCGGCCAGCGTGGTGAGCTACCGGCCGGAGAGCGGCGAGGACGGATATTTTCTGCTGCTGGCCAGCCCGCGGATCGACCAGCCGGAGGCGGAGCGCACGGCCAAGACGGTCGTGTTCGCCGTCGACCGCTCGGGCAGCATGAGCGGCGAGAAAATGGAGCAGGCCAAGGAAGCGCTCAAGTTCGTGCTCAACAACCTGCACGAAGGAGACACGTTCAACATCGTGGCGTATGACAGCGAGGTTGAAGCCTTCCGGCCGGAGTTGGAGAAGTTCACCAAGGAGACTCGGGAAGCGGCGCTCGGTTTTGTCAACGGCCTGTACGCCGGCGGCAGCACCAACATCGACGGTGCCCTCGCCCGCACGCTGGGGATGCTCAAGGATTCCAGCCGACCGAGCTACGTCATCTTCCTGACCGATGGCCTGCCGACGATCGGCGAGACCAGCGAGGCGGCCATCGTCAAGCACGCCGCGGACGCCAATCAGGTGCGCGGCCGCGTGTTTGCCTTCGGCGTGGGTTACGACGTGAACAGCCGGCTCTTGGACAAGCTCGCCCGGACCAATCACGGTCAGAGCGATTATGTGCGGCCCGACGAGGACATCGAGACGGCGGTGAGCAATCTGTACCGGCGAATCGGGGCGCCGGTGATGACCGACGTGGCGCTGACGGTCGACGTGGAGGGCGCCAAGACGGCCGACGGGCCGACGGTTGGCCGCGTGTATCCTGCCGGGCCGTTTGACTTGTTCGCCGGCGACCAGGCGGTGATCGTGGGACGCTACCGTGCCAGCGGCGGCGCGAAGGTGACGCTCCGCGGGGCGGTGAGCGGCAAGGAAAAGTCGTTCGACTTTCCCGCCGACCTCGTCGCCAAAAGCGACGACGACACCAATTCGTTCGTCGCCAAGCTGTGGGCCACGCGCCGCGTCGGCGAGATCATCGACGAACTGGACCTCAAGGGACGCAACGAGGAGCTCGTAAAGGAACTGGTCGAGCTGGCGACGAAGCACGGGATTCTGACGCCCTACACGTCGTTTCTGGCTGACGACACGTCGCTGGTGCGCGACGAAGCCAGGAGGCTCGGCGGCGCCGTCGATCGGTTGAGCGGCCTGAGCGTCGCCGACGGCGAGAGCGGTGTGCGGCAGCGTTCCGCCAAGGGGGCGTATCGCATGGCGCCGACCCCCGCGTCGGCGGCCGGCGGCGGCTACGGCGGTGGCTCCCCCGCGGAAACTGACAGTTTCTACGCGGGCGAGTCGCTCAAGTCGCTGTCGGATACCGCGGGAAGGGGTGTGGTGTACTACAACGAGGCGAAGGACAAGCAGGTCGTCTCCGACAAGGTGATCGCGGTCGGCCGCAAGATATTCTTCCGCCGCGGCGACCGCTGGGTGGACTCGACGGTAAGCGCGGACGAGGAATCCAAGGCCCGGGCGGTCGAGCGGTTCAGCCGCGAGTATTTCGACCTCGTAGGCAAGTACGGTAAACATGTCGCCCCGTACCTGGCGATTGACGGCGGCGTGGTCGTCAAACTCGACGGCGAGGTTTACACGTGGTGATTTGTTAACCGCGACGCGGTAGCGGAGCGCGCGGGCAATCGGCGCACGACGTGCTGGAGCTGCGGCGGACCTCCGCGTCGTGGCTAACCGAGGTTGCGGCGGACCGCGACCGCCGGTCGCGGCTTTATGGGGTCAGCCCGACCGCATGGCTTCGAGAAATCGGCCGAACAGATAGTGGCTGTCGTGCGGGCCGGCGGAGGCCTCGGGGTGATACTGCACGCTGAAGGCGGGCAGCTCGCGGTGGCGCAGCCCTTCGATCGTACCGTCGTTCAGGCTGCGGTGGGTCACCGCGAGGGCGTCGGGCAGCGTGGCCTCGTCGACGGCGAAGCCGTGGTTTTGAGAGGTGATCTCCACCAGGCCGTCGTCGAGCCGCTGCACGGGCTGATTGGCGCCGCGGTGGCCGAACTTCAGTTTGAAGGTCTTGGCGCCGCAGGCCAAGCCCAGAAGTTGGTGGCCGAGGCAGATGCCGAAGACGGGCTTTTTGCCCAGGAGGCCCTGGATGGTGCGGATGGCGTACTCGAGCGGCTCGGGATCGCCGGGGCCATTGGAAAGGAAGACGCCGTCGGGTTTGTGATCCAAAACTTCCGCCGCGTCCGCCGTCCCCGGCAGGATGGTCACCTTGCATCCCTGGTCGGCCAGATGCCGCGGAATGTTCCACTTCATGCCATAATCCAGGGCGACACGTGCGAGCGGACGCTGGCTGTCGGCTGTGGGCTGTCGGCTGTCGGCGGGAAGATTGGTCCACTCGCTGGTAGTTTCGTTCCACTGTCGAGCGGCTTCGGGCATCACCTCGCGGACCAGATCGCGGCCCACCAGCCCCGGACTGGCTTTGGCTTTGGCGACGAGGCTCGCGTCGTCCAGGTCGGTGGTCGACAGCACGCCGCGCATGGCTCCTCGCGAGCGCAATCGTCGCACAAGGGCCCGCGTGTCGATCGACTCGATCGCCACGACGCCCCACTTCTTGAGATATTCGGCGAGCGATCCTTCGGAGCGAAAATTGCTATTAATCCGACTGTGCTCGCGGACGACAAAGCCGGCCAAATGCGGGCGGGCGCTTTCCAGGTCGCCTCGGCGTTGACGCCGTAATTGCCGATTTGCGGGTAAGTCATCGTGACGATTTGCCCGCGATAGCTGGGGTCGGTGAGAATCTCCTGGTAGCCGGTCATCGAGGTGTTGAAGCACACCTCGCCGTCGACTTCGCCCGGGGCGCCGATCGACGCCCCGGCGAACACTGTGCCGTCTTCGAGGGCTAGTTTGGCGGGGGCGGGCATGGGGGAGAGTGGGCGGTGGGCAGTGGGCGGTGGGCAGTCGCGGAAGCGAAGACGCAAGCGAGCGGCCAGTTCTCCCGTGCGCCTACTGGTAACGACTGTAACGACAGCGGATGGGCGGCGGTTGGTTCACGCAGCTCAACGCGGACGCGGCGATGGGGCGATCATGAAGAATTTGCGCATGCCGCGACGATAGGCTCTCACAGGCTGTGGGTCTTCGGGTTTCCGTCGCACACACGGAGGAAATCCGATCAGCCTAATATAGAGGGTCCCTGCTTCGGCGAGCAGGGGCCCTTTTTTGTCGCGTGGGAAGCCGAGGCGGACCCGAAAGGATATGCCGCTGCTATAATGCCAGCGGAGGATAAGCCGCCATGTCAGATTACGCGTCTATTTTGTCAGCGGCCGCCGAACTGCCCGCGGCCGAACGCTGTGCGCCTGATCGACGATCTGGCGACTACGTTGCTCAACCATGAGGAAGAATTCAGCCTTTCTCAAGAATGGCTGGATGAAATTGAGCGGCGTAGTGCAGCGATCGAGTCGGGCGCCGCGGAAACGGTTGACTGGGAGACTGTTCGCCGCGATCTCTTCCGTCGCGTGGGCTTGGAGATCGGAACTTAGGTTTTCCACCGAAGCGCTTGCCGAGCTGCGCGAGAGCGCGGACTTTTACGGTGGCGCAGCCCACGAGCATCGAACAGTTTCGCCGGCCGTTGAGCAGCACTGCAAGCCGTCCTGGCGGAACCTAATCGATTCGTCCGCGTGTCGAAGCGGGATCGGGCCTGCCGGGTCGAGAAGTTTCCCTACCAGATAATCTATCGCATTGTCGGCGACGTCGTTTATCGTCGTGGCTGTGGCCCACGCCAAGCGGCGGCCTGGCTATTGGAAGCGACGGCGCTAGCTGCTCAGGCTCGCAGTCGTCGGGCGCCAAGGGCCGTGGCGCCGACGCCGCCGAGCGTAAGAAATATGCCAAACAGTAGCAGGGCCACCTCAAATCCGGGCAAGGCGCCCGTGTCTCGAAGGAGGGCGATCGCCGGCATGACGAACCCCATGCCGACCAACACCGCGATAATTCCAAGGAACAGAAGCGACTTTTTCATGGTTTTCTCCAGTTTGAATGAACACCAGATGCCGCAGCGGCCTCAGCCCTTCCAGCCCCAGTCTTTGCGAACGGCGATCCAGGCCGCCGCAACGGCGATGAGCGACGCGGCGACGCTTAATGCGATCATCCACCCAAGTGTGTAGTAGTGCGTCCAGCCACGCATTGCGTCGCTAAGGCACACGAAGCTGAGAAGCGCCGCCATCGCGACAAACGCCGCGTAAACGGGCTGCCGAACCAGGACGATGGCGCCCACGGCGGCGCAGTACACGCCCAGGTGGCACAAAATGCAGGTGGCGATCGGTTCGGCGAGTTCGCCGAGCTGGGAGCTGGTCCGGATAAACCAGACCGGCGTAGCCCGCAATTATTAGCGGCGGCATTGCAAGGACGGCAACTGTGGTCACGCCGCCGGCGATCACTTTGGCGAAGAACCACTGATTGAGACTGATGGGCCGCGAACGCCAAAAGCCATGCAGGCCGGGTCGCAGGTCGTCGAGGAACACGCCCAAGCCGGCCACGAGCGCCACGAAGGCGCCGATCGTTCCCCACAAGGCCGTCGCTAAATGGAGGGCGTCTTCGACAAATTGGCCCTGAGCGGCGCGTTGGGCCACAGCCGAATCGCCGCCGCACAAATAAGCGTCACTGCGAAGGTAACCCCGGCGCCCATACCGGCGAGCGGGAGGGTTTCGCGCATTTGCTTCCACAGGATGGCCGACAGCGGGCTGCGTCGCGGCGGGGCCAGCCAAGCCGGCTTGGCAGCGGCGCGGGCCGCCGGGTGGCATGGAAACGGCGCCCGGCGCGATTTGGCCGAAGGTGCGTCCACAAACCAGACGGCGGCGGCGGCGTTGCTGGCGACAGCGGCCAAGACGTACGGCCAACAGACTGCCAGCCACCCCGCCGTCTGATCTGAATTCTCCGGCGCACGTGCCCCGCGCCGCCGGGCAGCGCGGCTGTGGTCAGGCGATACCAAGTGGGCAGAGGGCCGGTCGAGTCCGAATGTGTCTGCATCAAAATGAAGCCTCGTCAGCGCCCAGAAGGACGGCGATGGCGAGCATGCCGACGGCGCCGGCGGCGGACTTCGTCGCGACGATTGACGCCCAGGGGCGGCCGTCCAAATCAACAAGCTGAGCCCGCTCAAAACGCCGGCCGCCAAAAGTCCAAATTTCCAATTCTCAATCATCCAGGTTTTACTGGCAGCGTCGCGGGCTAGGACGACCGGCTCGAAGTCAGTTTCGTCCAGAAGGAGCCATTTCCAGATCACGGCGGCGCCCACGGCGATGGCCACGGGAACGGCGACCGTGACGGCGGCAACGATCAGCTTGGCGGCGGCGCTACGCCGAGTCGTCGAGGGGAGTGCTTGAAGGAAGGCCATCGTCTTGTGGCTCTGCTCCGAAGCGGCCACGCCCATGCCGAGAAACATCGAGCCCAGCGGAACCGCCAGCAGTAGTGCGGCGGCGACGTTTTCGAAGATGGCGCCCGGCTGGCGGATCGATGCGAGCACAGGCACGAGGGAAGGTAACGGCGCAAAAGGCCGCGAGCTTCCAGCGGTGCTCCCGCCATTCCTTCCACAACAGGCTTTTCCACACAGATGTCTCTGCACGTTACAGCGTGGAGTCGACTAGCCGGACGGCCACGCCGTCCGGGATCCCGGACGGCGTGGCCGTCCGGCTAGTTTGTCTTGGCGTTCTACGCTGAGTCATTTCGGTCGTCCGGCGCGTTGATGGACCCGCCGCGGGATCCGTCGTCGCGCCGGCCGGCGACGTACGCGGTGAAAATTTCGTCCAGGTTCAAATCCACGACGCGGTGCGGCAGGCCCTCGCGCTGCAGCAAGGCCGCGATCGCGGAGGCGTTTTCGACGGTGACAGCCACGTCGTCGCCGGATTGTCTGGATGTCGAGCAGGGCGAAGTCCTCGCGCACCGCGGCGAGGGCGGCCTGGTTGAGCACGAATTGCTTCACGTCGCGGCGGAGCGTGTCGGTGTCGGCCTGGCGCACGATCCGGCCGCCGTCGAGGATGGCCACCTCGTCGGCCACCGGCTCCACCTCGTAGAGCAGGTGCGAGCTGTAAAACACCGTGCGGCCCTCGCCCTGCAGGTGGGTGATCAGGTCGCGGTTGAACTGCTTGCGCATCACGGGGTCGAGGCCGAGAATGGGGTCGTCGAGGATCACCACCTCCGGCCGATGGGCGAGGGCCAGGAGGAGGCCCAGCCGCACGTTTTGCCCTTTGGACAGGTGCTTGATCTTCGTTCCCAGCGGCAGTTCGAACTCCCGCACGTACTTGTACGCCAGATCGTGGTCCCACGTGCCATAAAACGGCGCCACGAAGCCGATGATTTCGTTGACCGTCATCCAGCCGTACATGGTCTGGTCTTCGGCCAGGTAGCCGACGCGGCGACCGCACTTCCAGCGGCTTCTCGGCCGGGTCGTAACCGAGCACGCGCACGTCGCCGCCGTCGCGCGGCAACAGGCCCAGCAGCATGCGGATGGCCGTCGTCTTGCCGGCGGCGTTGCGGCCGAGAAAGGCAAAGGTCTTGCCGCGCTCGACGGCCAGCGACATGCCGCGACAGCACGGGCATGCGCCGGAAGGATTTGCTCACGCTCCGCATTTCGATGGCCAGCTCGCTCATCTCGCACTCTCCGCATGATTGGCCGCCGCGGCAGTTTTTAACTGTTCCAGGGCCGTTGCCAAAAGTTCGTGCATTTCGTCGGTGTCCAGCCCCAGCGAGATCCCCTGCTGGGCGATCTGCCGCAGCTCCTCGACCAGCCGCGACTGCTGCCCTGGCGACGCATTTCTCTTGGCGTGCGTCGCGACGAAGGTGCCCTGCCCTTGTCGCATCTCCAGGAGCCCGTCGCGCGTGAGCCGTTCGTACACTCGCAGGATGGTGTTCTGATTGACGGCCAGGTCGCGGGCCAGCTCGCGCACCGAGGGCAAGCGGTCGCCCGGCTTCACGCTGCCGGAGGCGCATAAGGTGGCGATCTGGTGGGCGATCTGCCGCGAGATAGGCGTGGCCGAGCCTTTTTCGATCCGTAGAAACATGGCCGCAAGCCGCAGTAGATACTGGAAACCACGTGGTGACTACAGATATATAACACATGTCACACGGTCGCGTCAAGAGTACCTGCAAGAATTCTTCGGAAAAGAAATAGGCCACGAAGGAACACGGATAAAAGTGGATTCACACGGATCGAATTCGCGCGCATCCGCGACATTCCGCGGTGATCCGTGTTCTATTTCCGGATGAAGAGAGTTAGCCGCTAAGTGCGTCGCTGGTGGCGCGGTGGGCGGCGGCCATGAATTGGCCGTGGTCGGCGAAGCGCTTGAGGCCGACGCGCTTGATGGCGTCGTCGCCGACCACGTCGAGCGGCGTGTAACCGGGGTGGCGACCTTCCTTGTACGGCGAATTGCCGCGGGCGTTGTAGCAGCAAATCAGGGCCCAGCGGTCGTGCTCCGAGCAGTTCTGGTCGCTGCGGTGGAGCGTGTTGGCGTGGAACAGCAGGGCGTCGCCGGGCTTCATTTCCACGTAAGCCAATTCGAGCCGCTGAGCGGCCGCCGCCACGTGCTCAGGGTCGGCGCCGGTTTGGTCGCCGATTTTTACGTGTGATAGCCGCCCCAACAGGTGGGAGCCCTTCAGCACTTGCATGCAGCCGTTGGCCCGAGTGGCGGAGTCGACGGCGATGAAGACGCTGCACAGGTTTGGGTACAGCACGCCATTTTCGTACCAGTAGCCGTAGTCCTGGTGCCACTCCCAGGCGCCGCCGGTGCGGGCTTGTTTCATGATCATCTTGGAGTGGTAGTGGTACGGCTCGTCGTCGAGAAGCTGGCCGACGGCTTCGACCACCCGCCGGCTGCGGGCGAACATGCCGTAAATGTCGTCGCCGGGATGGTTCCACAGCGAGAGCCGCACGCTGCCGCCGGCACCGTCGGCGCGGCCGAAGGCGTTGTCGTCGAGGGCCTTGTCTTCCTTGGCGGCGCGGCGGAGAAGTTCAATTTCCTCGGCGTCGAACAGGCCGGGGATCACGAGGTAGCCGTCGCGGCGGTAGGCGGAGATTTGATCGGCGGTGAGTTTGACGGACACGAGTGTGCTCCAGTGGGGCGAATGTTGCCCGCATTGTACGCCGGCAACGGCTGTTCGATCAGTCGATCACGCTCAAGTCGCCGCCGGTTGCGGGGCAGGCGTCGCGGCGCCAGTCTCCGCTTCGCGCAGGCAGGTCTTGATCTGCCGCACGGCCTGCCGCAGCCGGTTCTTCGTTCTCGACCAGCGCCATCCGCAGATAGCCTTCGCCGGCCGGGCCGAAACCGCTGCCGGGGCTGACGGCCACGTCGCCCTTGTCCGAGCAGCTTCATGGCGAAGTCCATCGTGCCCATCTGGCTGGCCCACGGCTCGGGAATCTTGGCCCACACGAACATGCCGGCCTTGGGCGGCGTGATCGTCCCAGCCGAGGCGTCGCAGGCCGTCGCACAGCACGTCGCGGCGGCTCTGGTAGACTTGCGACTTGCTCCTCGACGGCCGCCTCGGTGTGCCGCAGGGCGACGATCGCGGCGATCTGGATCGCCTGGAACATGCCGTAGTCGTAGTAGCCCTTGATCGTGCGCCAGGGCGCGGACCATCTCGGCGTTGCCGCAGCAGAAGCCGACGCGCCAGCCGGCCATGTTGTAGCCCTTGCTCATCGTGGTGAACTCGACGCCCACGTCGCGCGGCGCCCGGCGACGGCCAGGAAGCTGGGCGGCTGGTAGCCGTCGAACGCCACGTCGGCGTAGGCGAAGTCGCTGATCACCATGAACCCGTAGCGGCTGGGCCAGCTTCACCACTTCGACGAAGAACTCCTGCTCGACGGTCACGCGTCGAGGGGTTGTGCGGGTAGTTGAGGATCAGCAGCTTGGGCCGCGGATACAGGTGCTCGCAGGTGTAGGCGATGTTCGACAGGAACTTCTCGCTGTCGGCCACTTCCAGCGCGATGACGTTGGCCGCAGGCCAGCGCCACGGCGTAGACGTGGATCGGGAAGTAGGGCGCCGGCACGATCGCCGTGTCGCCCGGGCCCATCAGCGCCAGGCACATGTGGCTGAAGCCTTCCTTCGAGCCGAGGCAGACGATCACCTCGCTGTCGGGATCGAGCCGCACGCCGTACTTGCGGAAGTACTTGCCGGCCACTTCGCGGCGCAGGTTGGCGATGCCGACGTTCTTGCGAGTAGCCGTGATTGCGGAGTCGCGGGCGGCCTCGGCCAGCTTTTCGATCACCGAGGTCCTGCGGCGGATCGGTGGGGTTGCCCATGCCCAGGTCGATCACGTCGTCGCCGGCGCGGCGCTTTTCGTACAGCACGGCGTTGATCCGCCCAAACAGATAGGGCGGCAGCCGGGTGACGCGCTCGGCGACTTGCACCTGAAACGGCGGCGGCGATTCGGACGGCTTGGGCATGGCATAAGCTCCAAGCCCAAGTATACCTGCGCATTGCAGCGCGGCCCACGCGCGAGGCTTGCGAGAGCGGCTGCCTATCGTGTGCCCGCCGTCGGCTGTACCGCCGTGTCCTGCCGCACCTGGGCTTGTTCGCCCACCGCGGGTTTTTCGGGCTGGTGCGAGGTGCCGGCCAGGTAGTTGTCGACCCGCGACCGTGCGCGGATCTCTTCGAACTTCTGGCCCATCGCCATGCGGAGCTTCTTCTCGTAGATGTCGCTGTAGAGAATGTCGCGGACGTCCTTTTCGTCGACGTCGACGCGATCGGTGCGGCCTTCGCAGCGCATAACAATGAACTTATCGCCCACTTGAATGATTTCCGAAAGCTGCCCTTCTTGGAGTGTGAAAGCCTCGTTTTCCAGCTGCGGCTGACCGCCGTGGCGGCCCAAGGGGGGCACTTCGCCGCGGAGGGCCTTGCTCTGGGGCTCGATGGAATACTCCGCAGCCAAATCGCCGAAGTAGTCGGGCGCGGGATTCTTGCGGGCCTTATCCCATACCTCCTGGGCCCGCCGCATCGTCCCCAGCACGATCGCCCGGACGCGCACGCGCTCGCCGTAGTTGGCTTCGAATCCCTTGCGAATGTCTTCTTCCTCCACCTTCACGTCCTGGGCGGTAAGCTTCTTGAGAGCTGCGGAGGGCCACACGGCGTCGCGCAGGTACTGTTTTTCGCTGACGCCCTGCTCGGTCTTGACGGTCTCCACCCATTTCTTCAGATCCGCGCGACCTTGCTGATCCACGACGCCGGCCAGCTCGGCCCCGTGGCGCATCTCGGCGTCGAGGTCCTCCTGGCTCACAGTCAGGTTGGCGGCAGTAAGCGACTGGGAGAGCAGCAATTGCGAGATTTCAACCTCCAGCACTTCCTCGCCATGCCGGGCAAGGCATTCGGCGCCCAGCTCCTGCATCGTGATCCGGTCGCCGTTAACCGTCGCCACCGCATCCGGCATCGTCTCGTGGAGCTGCGGGTCGTTGTACACATTCTGGATCGTGGCCGTGGACTGGAGCTGCGCAAACAGCTCGTGGGCCGCCTTGCGCAGTTTTTCGTCCTTGATGCGCTCGACGATCCGCGTTTGCACCTCAGCCAGCGGAACGGTGCGCGGCTGCAGGCGCTCTTCGCACTTGAGGAAGACGAAGTGCTCGGCCACCTTCACCACCGGCGAAATCTCGCCGACATGCAGGGCGAACGCGGCGTCTTCCAGTCCCTTGTCGCCGACGTGCCGGCGGATGGGCTGGATGAGGCCGCCGAGGCTCGCGCTGTTGACGTCCTCGGAGTTTTCGATGGCCGCCCGGGCGAACTGCTCTGGGTGAGTCGCCAGTACGTCGCGGAGTTGGCGGGCCTTGGCTTCATCGCTCATGGCAATCAGCCGGGTGCGCACCATCTCGCCGAACTCGGCCTCGTAGGCCTCCTGGATTTCGTCGGGCGTCACCGTTAGTTCGGCGGCGGCCAGCTTGCGCATCGCCAGCATCGGCCACACGATATCGCGGGCGTACTCCTCGGGAGAGACGCCCCGTTCCTTCTTGATCAGGTCAAGAAATTGCTCGCGGCCGAGTTGCAGGCCCTTGGCCACGCGATCGATTTCGGCGGCGATCTCCTCGTTGGTCACCGTGATGTTGCGCTTGCGCAGTGATTCATGATGAGGCGCTTGTTGACCATGCTCTCCAGGACGTCCTCGCCGTGACGGCGGACGCAGGCGTCGACGAGGTCGCGCCGGCTGATATCCTTGCCGTTGACGATCGCCATCACGTCGTGCGGCGGATCGCTGGGTAGCTGCACTTCGCCATCGGGCGAGGCGGGCTTCGCGGGCGCCGCGCCAGGCGCCGCAGCGGCATGCGCCGGCCGGTCGCCCTCCTGCAGCCGAAACAGAATAGCCACCACGAGCACCGCCGTGGCGATGGCCAGCCAGATGAGGCGGCTCTTCCAGTCCTGAATGCGGGCTGCGCGTGTGGCAGCGTCGGCCTCCCTGCGACTCATAGCGGTTTCTCCGTAAACCACGGTGCGCCATGCAGCGCGCGAGTGTAAGAATTGGGTCGTGGCGCTTCAATCCAAAAGCGCGATGGAACGTCGGGTAGTTCCAGGCGGAAGTATAGGCCGCAGCCGCAAATTGCAACAAGAGAAGTTGCCCTAGATTGTCGCTCCCGAGTTGACGGGGTTAGCCGCGACGCGGTAGCGGAGCGCGTGCCTGCAGGGGCGGCGGGGCCAATGGGTGATTCCACGCTCCGCTGCGGCGGACCTCCGCGTCGCGGCTATCGGGGTGCTAGCACGATAGCTTCGTCGCGCCGGGTCATCCGCCCATGACCTCGGCTTCTTTGGCCGACGCCAGGCTGTTGGCGACATTCTCAAACTTCTTGGTCAACTCCTGCACCTCGTCCTTGAGGGCCTTGCACCCGTCTTCGCTCAGCGTGCCGTCTTTCTGCGCCTGGTCCGCGTGCTTGTTGGCGTCGCGGCGCACGTTGCGAACGGCCACCTTGGATTCCTCGGCCAGCTCCTTGGTGCGGGCGACCATTTTCTTGCGGACGTCGCCCGACAGCGGCGGGATGTTCAGGCGGATGACCTTGCCATCGCTGTTGGGCGCAAGGCCCAGGTCGCTGTTGATGATGCCCCGCTCGATGTCCTTGAGGATCGACGGATCGAACGGGCGAATCAGGAGCTGCTGTGGCTCCGGAGCGCTCACCGAGGCGATGGTCTTGATCGGCGTGGGCGAGCCGTAGGCCTCGACGCGCAGCGAGTCGAGCAACCCGGGGTTGGCCCGTCCGGTGCGAATTCCGGTGAGGTCGCTCTTGAGCTTGGCAATCGCCTTCTCCATGCGCTCTTTGGCGTCGAGGAGGATTTCATCGGCATCCATCAATTAAACTCCCGCCTTCGGAATTAACCACAAAGACACAAAGGACACGAAGAGGGAACTGATTTGACAGGATAACAGGATCAGCAGGATTTACAGGATAAGCAACTTGAATTCATCTCTTAATCCTGTTCATCCTGAACTTCCTGTTATCCTGTCAGTTCCGCGCTGTTTTTTTCTTCGTGCCGTTTGTGCCTTTGTGGTTTTATTTCTTGTCGCTACAGGTGACCCGCGTGCCGATGGGTTCGCCGCGGACGGCGCGTTCGATGTTGCCGTCGGCGCGGTAGTTAAACACTAGGATCGGCAGGTTGTGTTCCATGCAGTGGGCGATCGCCGTGGGATCCATAACCCGCAGGTTTTGATTGCGCACCTGTTCGAACGTCAAGTCGCGGTAGAACACGGCGGCCGGGTTCGTTTCTGGGTCGTCGCTGTACACGCCGTCGACTCTCGTGGCCTTCATCAGGATGTCGGCCTCGAGCTCGAGGGCTTTCTGAGCCGCGGCAGTGTCGGTAGTCACAAACGGCGCCCCCGTGCCGCCGGCCAGGATCACGATGCGGCCCTTTTCCAGATGCCGCTTGGCGCGCCGGCGAATGAACGGCTCGGCCACGCCGTCCATTCTCAGCGTGCTCATCAGCCGCGTCTCGCACCCTAGCGATTCGAGGGCGTCCTGCAGCGCCAGGCCATTGATCACCGTGGCAAGCATGCCCATGTAGTGGGCCGTGGCCTCGTGCACGCTCGAGTTGCCGGCGGTGAACTGGGCCCCCCGCAGAATGTTGCCGCCGCCGATGACGATGGCGATCTCGACGCCCTGCTGCTTGGCGCGATAGGTCTGGGCGGAAATGTGCACCACCTCCTGCATGCTGATCCCGCGCTCGCCGGGCGGGGCGAAGCTCTCGCCCGAAAGCTTTAGCACGACGCGGTGATAGGGACTGATGGAGGACTTAGGCTCGGCTTGGGGCATGGCGGCAGTCTTCATTGCATGATCCCTGGTTTGAATCGCGGCAGTTTTATTCTCTCGCAAAGGCGCAAAGGCGCAAAGCCAACGCAAAGAAGAAAAATCCGATCTTCTTGGCGTTCCGCCTTGGCGTCTTTGCGCCATTGCGGGAGGCTTTTGGAGATCAATCGGAACCGCCACAAAAAAAGCCCCAAGCTTGCGGCTCGGGGCTTTGGCGCCATGTTTGTCGCTCAGGCGGCCGACCCGGCGGCCTCGCCGAGCTGCCAGCGGACGAATTTTTTCAGTTTCATGCCCGCGGCTTGGGCCACCTTGCCCACGGTTTGCTTATCGTCCTTCACAAACGGCTGCTCGGCCAGCACCCGCTCGGCGAAGAAGTTCTTCAGCCGGCCCTCGACCATCTTCTCGAGCACGTTTTCCGGCTTGCCTTCCTTGCGAGCGGCTTCCAGGAGAATTGACCGCTCCTTTTGAATTGCCGCTGGATCGAGATCTTCCTTGCTGACCACCTCCGGCTTCATGGCGGCGACGTGCATCGCGACTTCCTTGGCCGCGTCGTCCTGACCGCCCTCCACCTGGAGTAGTACCGCCGTTTTGCCGTCGTGGTGCACATAGCCGCCGCATGTGCCGGGAAGCCGCTCCATGCGGGTCAGGCGAAACACCTCGCGGATCTTATTCTGCAAATCGTCGCGCTGGGCTTCGAGGGTCTGACCCTTTTTCGAGGGCGAGGGCTGCTTCCACAGGTCCTCGGGACTCTTGGCGCCTGGGCCGGTGGCAAGTTGCTTGGCGAGGTCGTTAGCCAGTTGCACAAACTCGGCGTTGTTGGCCACCTGAGGCGACTCACAGCGCAGTTCGACTATCGCGCCGGCCGGTTGCGTCAATCCGGTGGAAACCGCCAGCCGACCGTCTTCGGTGCTGCGGTCCTGGCGCGCGGCCATGGTCTTGATGCCGGCCTCGCGGAGCTTTTGCTTGGCCAGGTCGAAGTTGCCGCCGGCTTCCTGGAGCGCCCGCTTGCACTCCATCATGGAAACCTGCGTGTCGTCGCGAAGCTGCTTGACCATCGCAGCGCTGATCTCTGCCATCGAACGAAACTCCTACGGTTGCCTGTGATTAGATTGCGTGCGGCCCCGACAGTCGTAAGGCCCAATGTTAGCCGGCATCGTCTCGATGCCGTGGGGCGCGGCATCGAGACGATGCCGGCTAACACGATGGATTGCTGGTTTGATACGAGGCGATAGTGTGGCTTACGCCTTCGCGTCGGCGCCTTCGGCTTGGACTTGCTGATCGATCTGGCTCTGTACCTTTCCGGCAGAAATGGCGTCGGCCACGATGTTCACGATCAGGTCGATCGACCGCATGCTGTCGTCATTGCCGGGGATCGGCAGGTCGACCTCGTCGGGGTCGCAGTCGGTGTCGATCAGCGCGACAGTGGCAATGCCCAACTTGCGGGCTTCCTTGATCGCGTTTTTTTCCTTCCGCGGATCGATCACGACCAGGCACTCGGGCAACCGGTGCATGGTGCGGATGCCGTGGAGGTTATGGTGGATTTTGCGGTACTCGCGGTTGAGCGTCGATTGCATCTTCTTGGAGTACGAGTTGATTTCCTCGCCGGCGCGGACCTTTTCCAGCTCTTCGAGGCGGCTGAGCCGCTCGCGGATGGTGCGGAAATTGGTGAGCGTGCCGCCCAGCCAGCGGTCTGCCACGTAAGGCATGCCGCACCGCTCGGCGGCCTTCTGAATGGTGTCGCGCGCCTGGCGCTTGGTGCCGACGAACAACACCAGGCTGCCGTGCGACGACACGTCGGCCAGGTACTTTTTGGTGCGCAGTAGGCCGCGAATGGTCTCGCGGACATCGATGATGTGAATGAGATTGCGGCGGGCGTAGATGTACGGCCGCATCTTGGGATTCCAGCGGCTCGAGCGGTGTCCGAAGTGGACCCCCGCTTCGACCATCTGTTTGACTAGGGTCGTCGACACGATTGAAAACTCCTGAAGGCACGCCGGCTAAGTCCCATTGCGGCGCGAGCCGCGGGCATCCGGCGTTGGGGCGAGTCATTCGGCCGGCGTTGATGACTCCTGGGGTCGGGCCGATCGAGCCAGGAGAGCCCTGCAGTTTATCGGAGCGGGAGTGGAGCGTCAATCGTCGGTGGGCCGCGGCAAAGCTTGGCGGCGTTGGGACTTGCGCATGAAGTCGTGGGGCGCCGGGGGCGGGACGCCCCGGCTCGCCGGCTCGCTGAATGAGTTGTTCGCCCTTGGCCGGGTGAGGCGGGTTTGCTATCGTTCGCGGCCATTTACTCTTGTTCGTAATCACGATCTCAACCAGGCATGGAGCCGCCTGCCATGCAAATGTCCGACGACATGACGCCGCGCCACGTGCTCCAGGGCCAGGCGCTGATGGATTACCTGGTCGAGCGCGCCGCCGATGACGCCAAAAGCGCGATCATCGACCTGGACGAACGCCGCAAACGCATTGTCACTCTGGTGTTCTCGATCATCGCCGTGGTCGGCGTCGGCAGCCTGGTGAGCATTTTCAAGATCTACGTCCGGAGCGAGCTGGACGTGTTCGACAAAAAGCTCCAGGTTGCGACCGCGTCGCTCGACAAGAAGCTGGAAACCAAGGGCAAGGAGATGATCGCCAACCTGCAAATGCAGGTCGACGATACAGTGGCGGGCAAAATCGACGAGCGCATTGGCGCCGTCAAGAAAATCCTCGATGACGACGACCTCATGGAGCGGTACGTCGAGCTCGCGCTGGAGCTGCCCGAAAAGCTGGCCGGCATCCACGAGCGGGGCGACAAATATGTCGCCGAAAAGATGACTGAAGTGGTGCAGGCGGCCGAGCAGTTGTCCAAAGCCGCCCAGGCGACTCGCCGGCGGCGGCGGTTTCTGATGTCGACGCGGCAAATCGTCGACGTGATGACGCGATTCAACCGCGAGACCGAAATCAACCGGCTCGACGATTTGTTCGGCGAGGTGATGGCCAGCGACCAGGAACTATCCCGCACGCTGGTCGACCACTACGGACAGCTCGTCGTCGGCTCGCCCGTGCCCGTCGAAGCCCAGGCCGATAATTTGAAGCGCCTGCAGCGGTACATGCAGGCCGCCCACGACCTGAGTTACCCGGAGAAATCCCTCATCTGGCAGTTGTTTGTGGAGTTCAAGCGCAACCAGTTCGTCGGCAATGCGACGACCCGCAGCCTGCTGGAGTCGACCCAGGATCTGAGCGAGGTCGATCGGGCCGAGTTCTGGTACAACCTTTACGTGTACACCGACTCGGCAAATTGGCTGATCACGCCGGATCAGCAGGGCCGTGAGTTGGAACAGTTGATGGCCGCCCTGGTGCAGGCATATCCGCAGATTACGCAGGTGATGGAAAATAACATCGCGGCGAACGATTTTCTGCAGGCGCGGCTGGCGAATCGTCGGGGCAAAAACGCCACGTCGCGGTTGCCGCGACCGCAGGCGAGCTCCACGGAGGCGGCGCCGGCCGAATCAGCCGAAGAGGCGGCGCCCGCGACGGCGGCGGCTCCGGGGGCGGCGAACTCGCTGCGGCAATAGGCGATGCGAACGCCGGCTTCCGCCGGCGGCTATTACGCGCCGATTGTCGCGCAGGCCTTCGAGGACGGCGTCGTGCAGGCGGCCGTTGGTGGCGACGACGCCGCGATTTTCGGCCAGGGTTCGACCCTTTGAGAAGTCCAGCGGTTTGCCGTCGAGGTCGGTCACCCGCCCGCCCGCCTCCTCCACGACGATCGAGCCGGCGGCCTGGTCCCAAATCTTCTCGCGGTAGTCGGGGTGGTTCGGCGACATCAGCCGCAGCAGAATTTCGGCGGCGCCGGCGGCCAACACCGAATACTTGGCCTGGCTGTCCATGGCGACCGTCGGCGCCGTGATGCCGAGCGTCGAAGCGAGCTCGTCGATGGAGTCCGCGTCGGTGTGCGCCTTTTCGTAGGAGCGGAGCACTCGGGCCTTGGCCGGGTCGGCGATCGACGACACGTGCAGTTGCGGCACTGCGCACGGTCGCGTCGCCCATGGGGAGCGACCAAGTGCCCTGTCCCCGCATGGCCACAAGAATGGAACCGATGCCGTCTTTCACGGGCTGTTTGGCCGCCTCCAACTCCGGGCATCCGAGCGCCCCGAGCGTTACCTGACCATTGGTGATCAACGCCAGCGCCACCGCGTACTGGTCGTTCCGCAGGAATCCCTTAGTGCCGTCGATCGGGTCGAGCGTCCAGAATGTGGCCGGCGGGTCGCCGGCGCCGCGGTCGACGAGCTCCAGAACCTGCTCGGCGGTGACTCCCGGGATCTCTTCGTGCAAAAAGCCGATGATCTGGGCCAACGTTCCCCGGCCATCCTCGGTGCGTAATATGTCGGCTCGCTCTTCGGCCACGAGCACGGCGTCGGGAAAGCGCTCGGCCAACCGAAGCGCCACGACGGCCTGGGCGGCGAAGTCGGCCACAGTGACCGGCGATTTGTCGTCCTTGGTCAGCGCCGAACTGACCATCGTCCGCTGGATTTTGTGCGCGAGCAGTCCCGCGTCGCGGACGGCTTCGGCGGCAAATCGCGCTTCGGACGACGCCAAAAGATGGAGCACTCAACCCTCAGCGCACATAAATGATTAACCGCAGAGGACGCGGGGGACGCAGTGGGCGGCGGCGGGCCCCATTCTCTGCGAACTGGTGCGACCTCTGCGGCGACTTCCTGGAGAATGCTCCTAAATCATACCTTGCGAACTACCCCGCCAGGACTCGAACCTGGAATGAGGGAATCAAAATCCCTAGTGTTACCATTACACCACGGGGTAAGGGGGATCGCTAAAATCTACGGGAATCATGGGGGGCGGAAAGCCCTGGCCCCGGGGCGAGCGCTCCGCTACCGCGTCGCGGCTAACCTGTGGCGGTTAGCTTTCCGCCGTTAGCCGCGACGCGGAGGTCCGCCGGAGCAGAGCGCGGATCCTTAAGGCCCTCCGGCTCGCAGGCGGCTGGCGACGGCAAACGTCACCTGCTCCAACTCGTGCGCCAGATCGACGCTGACGAGGCTCACGCCCGGGGGAACGCTTACCTTTACCGGAGCGAAGTTCAGAATCCCGCTCACGCCAGCCGCCACTAACATGTCGGCCGCCGCCTGGGCCTGGCTCGCGGGCGCCGCCACCATGCCGAGGTCAATCCGCAGATCGGCGACGACCCGGACCAGCTGGTCGAGGCCATGGATCTCGATGTCCTCGACGCGCGTGCCCACCTTGGCAGGGTCGGCGTCGAACGCCGCCACGATGGCGAAACCGGGGGACTGAAACCCGCGATAGCCCAGCAGTGCCCGGCCCAGATTTCCCACTCCCATCAGGGCCACCAGCCAGCGGCGATCGGTACCGAGAATCTTGCGAATCTCGGCGACGAGTTCCTCGCACCGGTAGCCCACGCCCGGGTGACCGAATTGGCCAAAATGGGCCAGGTCCTTCCGCACCTGGGCGTCGGTGAAACCCAACCGCTCGCCGAGCTGACTGCTGTTGGTGGTTTGGACGCCACTGGCCACAAGGCGCTGCAGCTCGCGCAGGTAGAGGCTCAGCCGACTGACTACCGCCGGGGGAACCGCCGCGTAGTCGGACCGGGAGCTCGGCGGCTTGGAGGCGCTCGATGCGCAATCGGTCGCGTGGGCAGCTGGGGTTGAGGCCGATCGAGCGACTTGACCGCCGATCCGCGGTCGCGCTGGTGAGGCCGGGCAGCCGCCCCACTCTAAAAAAACCCGACTCCGCCAGCAAGCCAAAGGACGCCGGGCGGGGGGCGCGGCAATTTCCCTCCACGGCAAGGCGTTGCGCTCCCCAATCTGCGGTCCCGCGGAGCCTTCCGTGGGCCGTGGGAAAACCGATCCCCAAACGCACGATCCGCGGATTTGTCGATGTCGCCGCCACGTGCGCCGACCCCACACTTTCGCCACACGAATAGTTCGGACCAAGGCCGGCCAACCGGCCATTCCGCCACTTCCCGCACAGGCCAACCCGAGTTAGAGGACCAGGCGAAGTTCAACGGCGCGATGGTAGCGATTGCGCATCTCGCAAGTTCTGCGTGACACGAGAAAACAGGGCTATCTGGCTAAGGCAGCAAGCATATGCGTTCCGAATCAATAAGGGACGGCGAGTTGCCCGTCTTGACCAAACCGTCTATTTCAACACACGAGTCTTTGGACTCAAACTCAGGAGGAACGAGGGCTATGAGAGCGATTGCTACAAGCGCCTTCGCAGTCGTCGCCTTAGCGCTGCTGGCTTCGCCGGCAGGGGCGGGGTACTGCGGGGCTGCCAGGTACTCAGGCGTGGTGCAATGTAGCCACGACTGCTGCTGCCACACTGTAATGAAAACGGTGCGGTGCAAAGTTTACGAACAGAAGGAAATCCAGTGCACCCGCACGGTCTACGACCGCGTGTGCGAAGAGAAGACCGTGAACTGCACGAAGATGGTGCCCGTGCAGTGCCAGAAGGAAGTCTGCTACACGGTTTGCAAGCCGGTCTGGGAAACCAAGACCGCCTGCTACACCGTGTGCAAGCCGGTCTGGGAAACCAAGACCCGCTGCTACACCGTGTGCAAGCCGGTCTGGGAGACCAAGACCTGCCAACAGTGCTACACGGTCTGCAAGCCGGTCTGGGAAACCAAGACCGCCTGCTACACCGTGTGCAAGCCGGTCTGGGAAACCAAGACCCGTTGCTACACCGTGTGCAAGCCGGTCTGGGAAACCAAGACTCGCTGCTACACCGTGTGCAAGCCGGTCTGGGAAACCTGCCAGAAGGAAGTTTGCTACACCGTGTGCAAGCCAGTGTGGGAAACCAAAACTCGTTGCTACACCGTGTGCAAGCCGGTGTGGCAAGATTGCCAGCGTCAGGAGACCTACTACGTCCACAAGACGGTCCCCTACACCAAGACGATCCAGGTCCAGTGCGGTCATTGGACCACGCAAGAGTATGAAGTCCCGCGTCCCGTGTGCACCAAGTGCGTCCGCGAAGCGGGCTGCCTGGTGTGGGATCCCTGCAAGTGCTGCTGCGTGTACCACCCCGGTGAGTGCAAGACGCTGACCTGCCAGGGCCCGCCCATCAAGTGCTGCAAGCGCGTGTGGGTTCCGGAGTGCGTCGAGAAGCAGATCCAATGCTGCAAGACCGTGTGCGAGCCGTGCACCCGTACGGTGTGCTACAAGACTTGCCACATGGTTCCCGAGCAGAAGACCTGCTGCTACAAGGTCTGCCACATGGTGCCCGAGCAGTGCAAGAAGACCGTGTGCTACAAGGTTTGCCATATGGTCCCCGAGCAGCGCACGTGCTGCTACAAGGTCTGCCACATGGTGCCTGAGCAGCGCACGTGCTGCTACAAGGTCTGCCACATGGTGCCCGAGCAGAAGACCTGCTGCTACAAGGTCTGCCACATGGTGTCCGAGCAGCGCACGCGGACTTGCTGCTACAAGGTCTGCCACATGGTGCCCGAGCAGCGCACGTGCTGCTACAAGGTCTGCCACATGGTGCCCGAGCAGAAGACCTGCTGCTACAAGGTCTGCCACATGGTGCCCGAGCAGTGCCACAAGACCGTGTGCTACACGGTTTGCAAGTGCGTGTGCGAGCCCCGCACCATCAAGTGCTGGAAGTGCGTCCCGCGTCAGGAATGCTACACCAAGACGGTGTGCTGCCCGAAGTGGGTCTGCAAAGAAGTGCCGGTGTGCGTGGCTGACCCGTGCTGCGAGCCCAGCTGCGGATGTGCCGAACCGAGCTGCGGCTGCGACGCGAGCTGCGGTTGCAACTGAGCACGACGCACGACCTGAGCAGTTGAAGTAAGTGCTTGGTCAAAGACGGTTCTCGGCGGCCCGATTCGCTCTAGCGAGTCGGGTCGCCGTTTTTGTTGCGCCGCGCAGGCAATCCTAATCGCGACTTTCGGGCCGCAACGCCGTTCGGCACAGTACGCACAACGCCGCGAAGTCGTAAACCGCGTGAACAACGATGGGCGTCACGAGGTCGCCGAAGTGCTGGGCGAGCCAGCCGAGGTAAATTCCTACGCCCGTGGCCACGATGAAGTACACCACCGATGCAGCGTGCAGGGCTCCGAAGAGCACGCTGACGGCGACCAACCCGATTGCGGCGCCCAACCATCGCTCGGCCAGCGGCTGCAGCGCACCGCGGAAGAGCAGCTCTTCGCCGACGCCCGCCGCCAATGCGACGGCGGCGAGACCCCACCAGGGCACGCCGACGAAGAGCTGCCGCACGAGCGACTCAACCTGACGACGCAATCGCACGATCGGCTCCCAGTGCGTTCGCACGCCAAACGCCAACAACGCGAGCATCGGAATGAGCGCGAGTACGGATCGAATCGCGATCTCTTTTGACAACGCCAATCGCGGCGATACTGGCACGCCTGCCACACGCGCCAGCGCCCAGCCGACGGCGCCGAGCGCCGCTTCGAAGGCGACTGCGGCCAGCACGGTCTTGTGGTGTGATTTCATCGAGGTTTGTCGAAGCGCTAGGAAACTTTAAGTGCTTATGCGTGCGGCGCCTGGACGCTTCGCCGCCTTGACGCTCCACCATCACAGGACTAGCCTGTAGGGCTTGTTTCTGTGCCCGAATTGCCCCATTTTAGGGCCCACCGATGAGCCAAACTTTGACGCCGCCATCTCACGCCGCCGGTTCCAAAAAGGCCGCCGCCTCCGCCAAGATGATCTACTACTTTGGCAAAACCAAGACCGAAGGCGACGGCAGCCAGAAACAGCTTCTGGGCGGCAAGGGCGCCAATCTGGCCGAAATGACCTCGATCGGGCTGCCGGTGCCGCCCGGATTCACCATCACGACCGAGGTGTGCGATCTCTACTATAAGAGCGGGCGAAAGCTGCCGCAGGGATTGATGGACGCGGTACGGCAGAATGTGGCCACGCTCGAAAAAGAGCTCGGCAAAAAGTTTGGCGACAATCAGGCGCCGCTCTTGGTGTCGGTCCGCTCGGGCGCCGCGGCCTCGATGCCGGGCATGATGAACACGATCCTCAACCTGGGCCTCAACGACGAGGCCGTCGTGGGGCTGGCCAACGCCACCGGCAAGAAGCGGTTCGCCTACGACGCCTACCGCCGGTTGATCAACATGTATGGCGACGTGGTCTGCAACGTCGACCACGAACATTTCGAGGTCGCCTTCGACAAGATCAAGAAAAAGTACAACGCCCAGAACGACAACGACGTGCCGCTGGAAGGCATGATCCAGCTTTGCGACGCCTACAAGCAAGTATTCCAAAAGCATTTTGGCAAGCCGTTCCCGCAGGACGCCGCTGGCGCAGCTCGAACTGGCGATTGAGGCAGTGTTCAAAAGCTGGATGCAGCCAAGGGCGGTCAAGTATCGCCAGGTAGAGAACATCACCGGCCTCTTGGGCACGGCCGTCAACGTGCAGTCGATGGTGTTCGGCAACATGGGGGACGACTCGGGCACGGGCGTCGCCTTCACCCGCAATCCGTCGACGGGCGAGAACAAGTTTTACGGCGAGTTTCTCGTCAACGCCCAGGGCGAGGACGTGGTGGCCGGCATCCGCACGCCGCTGCCGGTGGCGGAGATGCCCAAGTGGAACAAGGAGGTCCACAAGCAGCTGTTGGGGATCAAGGACATCCTCGAGCAGCACTACCGCGACGTGCAGGACATCGAGTTCACCATCGAGCGCGGCACGCTATTCATGCTGCAAACCCGCAACGGCAAACGCACCGGCCCGGCGGCGGTGAAGATCGCCTGCGACATGGTCAAGGAGGGGCTCATCGAGGAGAAGACCGCGGTCCAGCGCATCCCGGCGGGCGACCTCACGCAACTGTTGCTCCCCAGCTTCAGCCCGCAGGCCAAGATTGCGGCAAAGAAAGAAGGGCGTATGCTCACCGTCGGCCTGCCCGCTTCGCCCGGCGCCGCGGTCGGCAAGCTCGCCTTCACGGCCGCCGAAGCGGTCGAGCGTTACCTACGCGGACGAAAAAGTGATGCTGGTCCGCAAGGAAACCAACCCCGAAGACATCGACGGCATGCACCGGGCCGTGGGCATTCTGACGAGCACCGGCGGCATGACCAGTCACGCCGCGGTGGTGGCCCGCGGGTGGGGCCGCTGCTGCGTGGCCGGCGCCGGCGAGATTCAAATCGACGAGAAGGCCCGCAAGATCAAGGTCGGCGGCAAGACGTTCACGCACAACGACGTGCTGAGCATCGACGGCTCGACCGGCGAAGTCATGGCCGGCGCCGTCGCCACGCAGGAGCCCAAGCTTGGCGGCGACTTCCAGACCGTCATGGATTGGGCCGACAAGTACCGCAAGCTCAAGGTCCGCACCAACGCCGACACGCCAGCCGACGCCAAACGAGCCCGCGAGTTCGGCGCCGAGGGCATCGGCCTGTGCCGCACCGAGCACATGTTTTTCGAGGGCGAGCGAATCACCGCCATGCGGGGGATGATTCTGGCCGACGATACGGTCGACCGCAAGAACGCCCTCAAGAAGCTGTTGCCGCTGCAGCGCAAGGACTTCATCGGCATATTTACGGCGATGAAGGGCCTGCCGGTGACCATCCGGCTGCTCGATCCGCCGCTGCACGAGTTCCTGCCGCAGGACGCCAAGACGCAAGCGCGAACTCGCCAAGGAGATTGGCGTACACGGCGGCGCAGGTCAAGGCCCGCGTCGCCCAGCTCCACGAGATGAATCCGATGCTCGGGCACCGCGGTTGCCGGCTGGCGGTCACCTATCCCGAAATCCTCGAGATGCAAGTCACCGCCATCGTCGAGGCGGCCATCGCAATGCGTCGAAAAGAAGATCGACGCCGTCGCCGAAATCATGATTCCGCTGGTAGGCACGGCCGCCGAGCTCAAGTTGCTCCGCGACCAGACGCTCGCGGTCATCGATTCGGTGAAGGAGAGGAAAAAATTCACCGGCAAGCTCCACATCCAGGTCGGCACGATGATCGAAATTCCCCGGGCTGCCTGGTGGCGGACGCGATCGGCGCCGAGGCCGACTTCTTCAGCTTCGGCACCAACGACCTGACGCAGATGACCTTCGGCTTCAGCCGCGACGACGTCAACACGTTCCTGCCCGACTACCTGCGCCACGAACTGTTGCCGCAGGATCCGTTTCAGTCGCTGGACGTGACCGGCGTGGGTCAGCTTGTCGAAATGGCAGTAGCCAAGGGCCGCGCGGCCAAGCCGAACCTGAAGTGCGGCATCTGCGGCGAGCACGGCGGCGATCCCGCCTCGGTCAAGTTCTGCCACAAAGTGGGCTTGAACTATGTGAGCTGCAGTCCCTTCCGGGTGCCGATCGCGAGGCTAGCCGCGGCGCAGGCGGCGCTGGCGGCGGATAAGTGATAGGCAGCTGAACTGACAGGATAACAGGATTTTCAGGATCGACAGGATTCCGACAGAAATTGTTCGAATGTCTTAATCCTTACATCTGCGCATCCTGTTATCCTGTCGAATCCGGCGTCTATCCCGCGCGCCGCAGTTCAAACTCGCCGTCGTCGTCGTGCTCGCCGTGCAGCTTGAGCGTGGCTTGCCGCGCGGCGCCTCGCCGTCCCTGCACGAAGCCGCGTTTGCTGCCGCGGAAGAATTCGGCGAACTCGTGCGCCGGGCCCGTGGGAAACTCGCGCTCGAGGGCCGCGACCATTTCCTCGAACGTCAGCTCCTGGCGGTAGATGAGCCGAAACGCGGCCTTGAGCTGCGCGATGTCGGCGGCCGCCATTCCAGCGCGCCGTAGTCCGATGCGGTTCAGCCCCACGATGAGCGCGGTCTCGCCGTCGGTGAGCACAAAGGGCGGCACGTCCTGAATCACGCGAGCGCGTCCGCCAATCATGGCCAATTGTCCGACTCGGCAGTACTGATGGACGACGGCAGCGCCGCCGAGCACTGCCCGGTCGCCCACCGTCACGTAGCCGCCCAAGAGCACGTCGTTGGTCAGAATCACGCGGTTGCCGACGGTGCAGTCGTGGGCCACGTGGGCGCCGACCATCAGCAGGCAATCACTGCCGACCCGGGTCTCGCCCTCGGGGTTCATCGCGCGGTGGATGGTGACGTGTTCGCGGAGTACGCACCGCTCGCCAATCACCACGCGCCCGGGATTGGCCGGCGGGCTGACGTGCTGCGGGAAGCCGCCAATCACGGCGCCTTCGCACACCACCGTGTCGCGGCCCAACACCGTCCGCGCCTTCACCGTCGCCCGCCCCGCGAGCTTGCACCCCTGCCCGATCACGGCGTCGGCTTCGACGATCGAGAAGGGCCCGATTTCGACATTGGAATGAATGACGGCCTGCGGACTCACGACGGCGGCGGGATGAATCTTCACAGACACGCTCCTGGCAAAACCCGCGACTGCTGGTCGCGCTCTGGGCTGGGTCGTCAAGGGCCGTAGTTTTGCGGTTAACTCAGTCGGCGGGGGGCGATCGCTAGCGATGTTATCGGTTAAACCGTTTGGACCGGCTTAGCCATTGGCGCCGAAATGGCCGCTCCGGCGGAGTACGTTGGCCGCCATCGCCGTCGTCGTCGTGCGCCGGTCTAAGGTGCTAGCCTGCGATGTAAGTCGCTGCGGCGGCGTTCGTTAATATTCTTTCGCGCCCCACTAGAAGCTTGTCCCGCAACAAAGTATGGTCGCAGCTAGCAGTCCAGCGCGGGCGTGATCGTACGCCGCCCGATGGGCGACGTGCCCGCGCGATTCCCAGCCCAAAAACACTCAACGTCTGTTGCCCCCATGCCAGATCCCGTCCAGCTTTACGACGAAGCCGATCGCCTCAAGGCCGAAGGAAACCTCGAGGGCGCGGTCGAAAAACTTTCCGCGGCGCTGGCCGCGGACGACGCCTATGCATTGGCGCACTCGGCGCTGGCCGTCGTGCTGCAAAAACTCGGCCGCCACGACGAAGCCATTCAGCACGCCCGCCGCGTGACCGAGCTGGAGCCTAACGACCCGTTCAGCTTCACGGCGCTCAGCGTCACCTATCAGCGCGCCTACGCGGGCACGCAGACGATGGCGTACATCCGCCTGGCGGAAGAGGCGATGGAGCAAAGCCGCATTCTCACCCAACGGCGGTAAACAAGCGGCCGGCGATCGTCAGCGGCGCCAGCGCCTGCGCCGCCGCGATTGTCGATCGACCCGCCGTCAGGAAACTTCCGCGAGCTCTGGAATCAGCTCCACCAGCGGATCGCGCAGCGTCTCGTTGGTGCGCAGCGCGTAATTCATCAGGTCACGGCGCGAGACGACGCCGACCAACTTGCCGTCCTTCACCACCGGCAAGCGCCGGTGGGCGTACAAGGCAAACATTTGCGCGGCACGTGCGAGCGAGTCGTTAGGACCGACGACATGGACTTCCCGCGTCATGTACTGCGAGACGGGCGCGCGTTGCGCGGCTTCGTCAAACACGACGTCGATGAGCGCGAGCTCCGAAATATCGCCCACCACTTGCCCGTCCTCCAACGTCACCGGCGCTCCGCCAATATGGCGTTCGGTCAAGTAATCGACAGCTTCCGCCAGCGTCGTTTCGGGTCGAATGCCGCCCTCCGTCCCGGTCATGATGTCGCGAATCACGGTCATGGAATCTCCCTTAGTCATTGATTGAAGCGCCGCGCAGTTACAGGGCGAACCGGCCGCCGCAGTCGAAACAGCCCTTGTCCACGCGGCGGCAGCGCGAAACCTCGAGTTTCAACTCTGCGCTGGCCAACGTCAGCTGCACTTTTTCCTTGGGCATCAACTGCACCGGCGATAGAAACCCTACCCCTTGGCGGGACACGTCTTTTGTGTAGGCGCCCAGCTTGGAATCCCGCCGCTTGAGCACGGCCTTGCTGCGCAGGAAAAATCGCTGGAACGACCGCTTGTCGTCGTAATACAGGCTCGCGGGACCTTGCGACTCCATGAATCCATTCGCCATTGGAAATGGAAGACAGACCTTGTCCTCCGTCATTTCCCACAGGTCCGCGATCAACCGCCGCTCATGGCCGAGTCCCAACATTTTACTACCTCAGGATCAAACTGGGTGCCGGCGTTCTGCCGGATGTATTCCATTGCGTCTTGGGCGGTGGCGGGTCGGCGGTAGGGCCGCATGCCGGTCATCGCGTCGAACACGTCGACCACGGACAGCATTCTGGCCCAGGGGTGAATCTCTTCTTTCGCCAGACCCACGGGATATCCCTTGCCGTCGTACCGCTCGTGGTGCTGATAGGCCATCATGAGTTGCTCAAACGTGACGTCAGTGCGTTCGCACAGGTCTTCGTAGCTCCGCTGCGGATGCGTCTCGATGACGGCGCGCTCCTCGGGATCAAGCTTGGCGGGCTTTGTCAGAATGCTGGCGGGGATAAAGCGCTTGCCGATATCGTGCAGCATGCCGCCCTTGGCCACTAGCTCCAGGTCGCTGCCGGAGCACAGGCCGAGTCGCTCCGCCAGAATGACGCAGTAACCGGCGACATTGGTGACGTGGGTAAATGTGTTGAAATCGTGCCGTGCCAAGCGGAACAGTTCTCTTGGCAACACCTCGCTGGCCGCGAAAGCGGACATCAGGTTGCGGCTCACGCCGGCCGACAGCGTAACGTACGGTCCACAGTCAATCATGTGGGCCGTACGCTCGATCTCGGCGGCCATCGCTAGTTGCATTGCCGCGAATCGCTCTGCCGCGGGGATCGGCGTCTGTTGGGCAAGCGACTCGACCGATTCCAGCACATAGGCGCCAAATCGCTGAAATTCGTCCACGCGTACGTAAATTCGCTGGATTCCGCTGTCGGCCAGTCGATCGAGCAGCTCGTGATCAAGCTGGCCGCCGGCGCTGATACAGCGCCGGCGGACTGTCAGCGTCGTCTTGCACAAATAAGTCGACGGTCGCCCGCGCAGCGGCGGAGAATTTCGACCTGCACGGCCAAATACCCGCTCAGCAGATTCTTCGCGGCGCCCGGCGATGGAGCGAGGACGGTCATGGGGTGGAATACCCTGGGTTCCGACCAATTGAGTTGAAATTGACGACCCCAACCGGGGTCCAAGCCAGTGTAGAACACAGCGTGACATGGGGCACGAAAAGCTCAAGACCACGTCGAGCGGATGCGGATCGGCCGGCCGCGCGGCATGGCTCGCGAGAAACAACGCCGGCAGGACTGGCGTTCCGGGGATTCCGCCTACGCGCCGCGTAACGGATGAGACGAGGATGCCGAGAAGGTCACCCCCCGGTCGAACAGCCGCGCAGAACCACGGCGGCGCACTCCGCAATGACCTTCCACGACAGCCCTGCCTGGCGACGGCGGATGGGCGACCAAGAGACCGATCCTCGCGGCGCGGTGGGCCTTACGCCTGCGGCCGCACGACGCGCTTGTTGACGTCCGTCTCCAGCACGCCGAACGCCTGCTCGTGTCGCTGCACCGACAGGTGCAAGGCGTGCAACATCCGCTTGGCCGTGAAGTAGTTGGTGACAATCCGCTGGGTGATGACCACCGCTTCGCTGGGCACGCCAAATGGCTGCGAGTTGAGACCGAAGTCGATGATCAGTTCCTCGGGCGTACCAGTCACGCGACAGAAGTTCGCGTAGGAGCACACCGCGTGTTTATCTTCCACCTGCACGCGCACCTGTTGCTGCTGATCGCCAGAGGCGGCGGGGGCGCCCTTGGGGGCTTCTTTCGTCTCGTCGGCCACGGTAAATCTCCCGAAGGGAAGTGAATTGATCGGCGTCGCGGATGGGCGACGACTTGCGCCGTGCGCCGCAACCAATGAGTCTAGTGCAAATCGCGCCCTGCGACCAGTCCCGCCCGCGCCGCGCCGATGGGCGGCGCCGCGCTACGATTCGTCAATTTCTTCTCTCTCGCCTTGCTTGGGCCGGATGCGCAGTATGACGCTTTCGCCCCCCTCGATCCCCGGCATGGGGTACACGGCCGCCTTCCGCAACTCGAGCCGTTTCAACAAGCCGAGGTGGCGCGCCTCGCCGCGCTCGTCGATCCACGAGCGGCCTTTCACCAGCAAGAGCTCGTCAACCGCCCCCCAGTGAGGCGCCAGCCAGATGAGGATCTTGGCCAACGGCGCCACCGCGCGGGCCACGGCCACATCGAATGTCCGCAGCGCCAGCAGCTCCTCAGCCCGGCAGCCGAACGCCTCGGCCGGCAGTCCCAGCTCGTCGACGATCGACTCCAGCACGCGGGCTTTCTTCTGCGTCGACTCGCAGAGCGTCATCCGCAGATCGGGACGGCAAATAGCCATCACGACCCCGGGCACGCCGCCGCCGGAACCAATGTCGAGCACGCGCCGCTTGGGGGCGATGAGCTTCGCTAATTCGAGGCTGTCCACGACGTCGCGGCCCACGAATTTTTCCAGCGTTGTGTGGCGCGTTAGATTAATCTGCTCGTTCCAACGCCATAACGCCGCCCGGTACCGATCGAGCAGCTCCACCTGCGACGGTTCAAGGGCGATCCCTTGTTGGGCCAGCGCCGCGGCCAGGGCGGCCGGGTCGATCGCAGCAGTCGGCTGCGCGGGGGAGTCGTTGGGAGTCATGCAGTTGCGTTCGGTCGACGTGTAATCTGAGCCTGCTCGGCGTCCTACAGCCTACAGGCTACCGCCTGTGGTCTTCCACCCATGAACGGAATCCTCACGCTCAACAAACCCGCCGGCTGGACTTCCCGCGACGCCGTCAATCGGGTGCAGCGATTGGTGCGGCCGGCCAAGGCGGGCCATGCCGGCACGCTCGACCCGCTCGCCGCGGGCGTACTGGTCGTCGCCATTGGGCAGGCGACGCGGCTGATCGCGTATGTCCAGCAAATGGAAAAGGAGTACCGCGCCGTATTCCTGCTCGGCCGCCGCAGCCCGAGCGACGACGTCGAAACCGAAGTCGAGGAATTGGCCGCGGCCCCAACGCCAAGCCTGGCTCAAGTCGAAGCGGCCCTTCCCCAGTTCACCGGCGCCATTCTCCAGCGTCCTCCCGCGTACTCGGCGCTGAAAGTTGAGGGTCGACGAGCGTACAAGCTCGCCCGGCGCGGCGAGCCTCCGGAATTGGCGCCGCGACCTGTCGAAATCCATCTTCTGACCGTCGCGCACTACGATTACCCGCGACTCGAACTCCATGTACGCTGCACGAGCGGCACATACATCCGGGCGCTGGGGCGAGATCTGGCCGAGTCGCTCGGCACGGCGGCCGTCATGACTGAGCTAATGCGTACAGCGGTCGGCGATTTTCGCATCGAAGACGCGGTCGACGCCGACCAGCTCGACGATGCCGTGATCGCCGAGCGATTGGCGCCACCCGCCGCCGCGGTAGCCCGGCTGCCGCATGTGATTCTGACAGACGACCAGGTTGAAAAGCTCGGCCAGGGCCAACTCATTTCCATCGCCCATTGGCAAGCCCCCGCGGTTTCCGCCGTCGACAGCCGCGGCCGTTTGGTCGCCATCCTGAAACCCGCGCACGACGACTTGTGGAAACCCTCGCCCAACTTTTCGCAGTCGTCATGACCGGCAAGGCCGGCCCGTGAGTTTCCGTCAACGCGCCGTCGACGCCAGATTCTTCCGATCCGCCGCGGCCCGCACATCGTCGAGAATGACGGCAGACTTGGCGGCGCCGTTCAGCCTGTGGCGGTTGTACGCGCCACGCCAGTGGCGCCCCTCGTCCGCACCGCGCAAGCACTGCGCTCGCCGGGCGACAGGTTGAATCCGGCGACCAAGTGCGGTCGAAATCATTTACAGCCGACCGCGGCGTCGCCACTGAGGGCGCCGCCGTGTGGCCGGATAAGTTAGCCGTGGAGTAGGAAACTAACGGATCACTTGGGCACGGATTCGCCCTACGATCAAGCCGCGCAGTTGCTGAGCGACAGCGCGGATGGGCCTTTGGCTTCGGATCGTTGCTCGCCGCGCCTATGTTCGAGAGCCGCAGTCTCAAGCTCGACCTCGTTGCGCTCGGGTTGTTAGCCGGGTGCGCCCTGCTGGGCGCTGCCTTGGCAACCTACAACCCCGGCGACCCTCCCGGCACGCTCCTGCACCCGCCGCGCCAGACCGTGGAAAATGCCTGCGGCCCGATGGGGGCGTACGCGGCCCACTTCTTGTTTGCCGGCGTCGGCTTTGGCGCCTGGTACGTCCTGGGGTCGCTCGCCGTCGTCGCCGTGTTGCTTTTGGCTCGCCGCGAGCTGAACCAGCCGATTCTCCGCGGCGTGGGTTGGGCCGCGTCGCTGTTGGCCCTGTCGACGCTCGCCGCCATGGTGCTCTCGCATTCCACGCCGGGGCCCGAGGTGGGCGCCGGCGGTTATCTCGGCGCCATGGGCTTTGCGCTCTTGGAATCCAAGTTCGCCCTGGCCGGCAGCTACATCATGGCACTTAGCGTGCTCGTGGCCGGGCTCTTGCTGTGCACCGACTACCTGCTGCTGAAGGTCGCGGCCAAGACCACCGCGGTCTCCGGCGCCGGCTTGCTGCAACTTGGTCGCGCCGGGCAGCGCGTCGCATCCGCGGGGATCAGGCGCCGCGCTTCGGACCTTGAACCCGTCGACGAAGAAGGTACGGACAATGATGCGGGTGACGAGGACGACGAGGAGGAAACTGCGGACAATAAAGAGGTCACGGTGCGGACGCCCGCGTCGGCGGCGACGGCGGTGACGGACGCCGGCAACGCCACAGTTTCGGCACAGGCGGAGCAGGCGGCGGCGTTGTCCGCGCTGCGGATCAAGAACAACCGCGGCAAAGACGCCAAACGCACAGAGCGCGACGAGGTGATCGACCAGCTTCAGGCCGCTGACAGTCAGGGCGTGGAGGAGGTGGACTATGAGCTTCCGCCGCTCGACCTGCTGTTGCCGGCCGACGAAGTTTCCTACGAAGAGCACGAGAAAGAAGTCCGCCGCAAGGCCAAGATTCTCGAAAAGACCTTCCGCAATTTCGGCTTCAACGTGAAGGTCGTCGAAATCGAGACCGGCCCGGTGATCGCCCAGTTCGAGGTCGAATTGGAAGCGGGCCTGCGGCTGTCGCAAATCACGGGCCTGGCCGACGACCTGGCCATCGCGCTGCGCGTGCCCAGCGTGCGCATCGTGGCGCCGATCCCGGGCAAGAACACCGTCGGCATCGAAGTGCCCAACGAAAACCGCCAGCTGGTCCGCCTGCGCGAGGTGATCGAAGAAGCCAACGGCCGCGCCAAGCGGATGAAGATTCCCATCTACCTGGGCAAGGACGTGGCGGGCAACCCGCTGATGGTCGACCTGACCACGCTGCCGCACCTGTTGATCGCCGGCCGCACCGGCACGGGCAAGAGCGTGTGCCTCAACTCGATCATCGTGTCGATGCTCATGAGCCGCGGCCCGGACGAGGTGCGGATGCTGATGATCGACCCCAAGATGGTCGAGCTTTCCGGCTACAAGAAGCTGCCGCACCTGATGCACCCGGTCGTCACCGACATGCGCAAGGCCGAGGCCATCCTGGCGTGGGCCGTCGACAAGATGGAGGAGCGGTATGCCCTGCTGGCCCGAGCCGGCGTGCGGCACGTCACGGTCTACAACCAACTGGGCGAGGAAGAGCTCCGCGAGCGGATCGAACCCGACGAGCGAGCTGGAATGGGAGCAGATTCCGCAGCAGCCTGCCGTTCATCGTGATCGTGGCCGACGAAATGGCCGACCTGATGATGACCGCGGCAAAGGAAGTCGAGCAGCACATCATTCGCCTGGCGCAAAAGAGCCGGGCGGTCGGCATCCACCTGGTCCTGGCCACGCAGAAGCCGACCGTCGACGTCATCACCGGCTTGATCAAGTCGAACCTGCCGGCCCGCATCGCGTTCCAGGTGGCCAGCCGCACCGACAGCCGCGTGGTGCTCGACGAAATGGGCGCCGACAAGCTGCTGGGCAACGGCGACATGCTGTTCCTGTCGCCCGGCACCAGCAAGCTCTTGCGCGGTCAGGGCACGTACCTGTCCGACGACGAGATCACGCGCGTGATCGACTTCGTGGGCACCGACTCGCCGCAGTTCGTCCGCGAACTGATTCAGCTCAAGACCAAAGACGAACAGGAGACGGCCCAGCCCGGCGACCTCAAGAGTCGCGACGAGCTGTACGAGGCGGCCGTCGACGTCGTGGTCCGCGAGGGCCGCGGCAGCGTGTCGCTGCTTGCAGCGCTGCCTGGGCATCGGCTACGGCCGGGCCGCCCGGCTGATCGACTTCATGGCCGAGGACGGCATCGTCGGCGAGTACAACGGCTCGCAGGCCCGCGAAGTCCTGATTTCCCTCGCCGAGTGGGAAGCCCGCATGGGCGAAGGCGGCGAGTCCGCCCCCGCATCCGGTCCGCCGCAACCGCTCACCGCCGCGACGGTGCCCCCCAAGCCGCGGCGCATCAATAAGATCCTTCCCGGCTCCGACGAACCCAGCGACTTGGACGACGAGGGCCCGCCACGGGCGGCCCCCGCCGCGCGACGACCCTCGGCCGCTCCCCGAGCGCCGCCGGCGCCGCGCCTGCGTCCGCGCTGGTCTCGGCCCCGTGGGAAGACGACGAGGAGGAGGAAGCAGAAGAGCCGGAAGTCGACGACGACCTCGCCGACGAGTCGAGTGAGTTGGAGGACGAAGTCGACGATCAGGACGATGGCGTCGACGAGGAGTCCGACGACGACCCCGGTGAGGACTGGGAGGAGGAAGAGGACGATGACTGGGACGTGGACGACGAAGCCGGCGACGACGACCGCCAGACGCCGCCGGGCCGCCGTGCGGAGAGTGCGTGATATCCGACGTGTTAGCCGGCATCGTCTCGATGCCGCGAGCGGCGTTGTTGACAACCCGCCTGGACAGAACTATCCTTAAGCGTCGACCTGCAGTATTCTCCGGCCATTGTCATCATGCTCTCCCACCGAGCCAACCTGAGCCTAACCGTCCCGTCGCCGTCGTGATTATTGGCATTACCGTGGAGGTCCGGCCCTAGGGTTGATGACACGAGACGAGTCACACAGACCCTGAGGCCGCAAGGCCTCGGGGTTTTTTTATTGATTCGTTAGTGTTGAGTCGGAGCAGCTCTCACGCAAAAGCGCTGAGCGCAAAGGAAGACGCAAAGACATGCGAATGAAAGTCAAGCCTTAACCTTATTTGTCTTCTTTGCGTTCCGCCTTTGCGCTCCTTTGCGAGAGAAAAAAGAAGACAGAGTCTAACCCTACAATTGCCTCCGCGTCCGAGAAGTCATGCATATCGAAATCTACGACACAACGCTCCGCGACGGCGCCCAGGGCGAAGGCGTGAGCTTTTCGCTTGAGGACAAGGTGCTCATCGCGCGGCGGCTCGATAGCCTGGGTTTCGACTTCGTCGAGGGCGGCTATCCGCTGTCGAATCCCAAAGACGCCGAATTCTTTCAGCGCCTCGCCGCCGAGCCGCTGAAGAACAGCCGGCTCTGCGCCTTCGGCATGACCCGCCGCCGCGGGATGAAGCCGGGCGACGACCCCGGCATGCAGGCACTGCTCGACGCCAAGACGCCCGTGGTCACGATTGTCGGCAAGACATCGGACTTTCACGCCACGGACGTGCTGGGCGTGTCGCTGGAGGAAAACCTGGCGATGATCCGCGAGACCGTCGCCTTCTTCCGCGACGCGGGCCGCGAAGTGATCTACGACGCCGAGCATTTCTTCGACGGTTGGAAGGCCAACCCCGAGTACGCCCCGCAGACGATCCGCGCCGCGGCCGAGGCCGGCGCATCGCGGATTGTGATGTGCGACACCAACGGCGGCACGCTGCCCGAGGAGGTCGCCGCCATGGTGAAGGAAGCGGCAGCGTTCGTCGATGTGCCGCTGGGCATCCACTGCCACAACGACTGCGAGCTGGCGGTGGCCAACTCGCTGGCCGCCGTCGAAGCGGGCGCCATCCAGGTGCAAGGCACGATCAATGGCCTTGGCGAGCGCTGCGGCAACGTCGACCTGATCTCGGTCATCGCCAACCTGGCGCTCAAGAAACACGACTATGAAGTGCTAAGCCGCAAGCGGCAGGACAATGCGGTCGAACATCTCACCGAGCTGTCGCGCTACGTCTACGAAATCGCCAACATGAACTTCCGCACCAACCAGCCGTTCGTCGGCACAAGCGCGTTCGCCCACAAGGGCGGCATGCACGTGCACGCCATCGCCAAGGCGGCCCACAGCTACGAGCACATTGATCCCGCCGCCGTCGGCAACGAGCGGCGCGTGCTGGTTAGCGAGCTGTCCGGCCGGTCGAACATCATCGCCCTCGCCACGAAGCACAACCTGCAGAAAGATCGCGATCTGATGGACCGCGTCTTGCAGCGAATCGTCGAGCTGGAAAACCGCGGCTATCAGTTCGAGGCGGCCGAGGCGTCGTTCGACCTGCTGGTCAAGCGGCTGGCCGGCACGTTCACGCCGCACTTCGAGCTGGTCAAATACCACGCGAGCGTCGAGAGCCGCGGCGGGCAGCCGGTGACCGAGGCTAGCGTGAAGATCCTCGTCGACGACCAACTCCGCCACGAGGTGGCCGAGGGCGACGGCCCGGTGAACGCCCTCGACGCCGCCCTCCGCAAGGCGCTCAACGGCCTCTTCCCGAACCTGGGCGCCATGCACCTGGTCGATTACAAAGTCCGCGTGATCAACAGCGAGGCCGCCACGGCCGCCAGCGTGCGCGTGGTGATCGAAAGCCGCGACGACCACGACGCATGGGGCACCGTGGGCGTCCACGAAAACGTCATCGAAGCCAGCTGGCTGGCCCTGGTCGACTCGATCGAGTACAAGCTGTGCAAAGACGAGGAGAGTGGGCAGCGGGCAGTGGGCAGCGGGCAGTAAGCATGGAGCGAGCCGGGGCGTCTCGCCCCCGGCGTCTTCCGCCGCCTTTCTCCCCTTTGCGCCTTCGCGCCTTTGCGTGAGAATCTTTGGGAAAGGACTCACGCCAAGGCGCGAAGCCGCAAAGAAGACGTAGAAGTAGCAGCATGGCACAAGCTCCATCATTCGCCGACCTTCCCTCCCAATACGACCACCAGGCCGCTCAGGCGAAGTGGTTTAAGTTTTGGGAGGAGCACGGCTACTTCCACGCCGAAGTGGGCGCCAAGGATGCGGCGGGGAAGCTCAAGCCGCCATACTGCATCGTCATCCCGCCGCCGAACGTAACCGGCGCCCTTCATCTGGGGCATGCCCTGAACAACACGCTGCAGGACATCCTGATCCGCATGAAGCGGATGCAGGGCTTCAACACGCTCTGGATGCCCGGCACCGACCATGCGGGCATCGCCACGCAGGCGGTGGTCGAGCGGCGGCTGTTGGAGGAAGAGAAGAAGTCGCGGCACGACCTCGGCCGCGAGGGGCTGGTGGCCCGCATCTGGCAGTGGAAGGAGCAGTACGAGAAGCGGATCATCTCGCAGCTCAAGCAGCTGGGCTGCAGCTGCGACTGGCAGCGGCTGCGGTTCACGCTCGACGACCAGTGCGCCCGGGCGGTTCGCGAAACCTTCTTCCGCCTATTCAAAGACGGCAAGATCTACCGCGGCAAACGGCTGGTGAACTGGGACACCTTCCTGCAAACCGCCGTCAGCGACGACGAGGTGTTCCACGAAGCGGTCAAGGGCAGCTTCTGGCACTTCCAGTATCCGGTGATCGACCCGCGGCCCGGGCGAGCCGACGCACGTGACGATCGCCACGACGCGGCCCGAGACGATGCTCGGCGACACGGCCGTGGCCGTGCATCCCGATCCGGCCGCGGCGTTTGACAAGGCGAGCGCCGAGCTGCGCGAGAAGCTGCTCACGGCGCCGGCCAAGGACAAGGCCGAGCTGGAAGAGCAGGCGACGCTGCTCTTGGAGCGCCGCGCAAGATGCTGCCCGAAGCTCGAACAACTGCGCGACATGGCCCAGCGCGGCGTGCAGCTCGAGCTGCCGCTGACCGGTCGCACGATCCCGCTGATCGCCGACGAGTGGGCGAAGCCCGAGCTCGGCAGCGGCTGCGTGAAGATCACGCCGGCGCACGACGAGAACGACTACGACGTCGGCCAGCGACATCCTGAGATCGGCGCTATCAACATCATCAACCCCGACGGCACGCTCAACGACAGCGTGCCGACGAAGTACCGCGGCCTCACGATGAAGAAAGGCCGCGACGCGGTCGTGGCCGACATGGAGGCGGCCGGACTCTACAACCCGGAGACCGACCGCGAAGACCGCGAGATCGACCTGGCCCACAGCGATCGCTCGAAGACGCCGATCGAGCCATACCTGGCGGACCAGTGGTTCGTGAAGATGGACGAGCTTGCGCAATCGGCGATGGACGCCGTCACCGACGGCCGCGTGAAGATCGTGCCGGAGCGGTACGCCAAGAGCTATCTCGATTGGCTGGGCGAGAAGCGCGACTGGCCTGTGGGCCGGCAATTGTGGTGGGGGCATCAGATACCGGTCTGGACGTAGGCAGCTTCAACCGACGCTGAAGAACGACAAGATGTCGAAGCTGCAAGACTCCTGTGAACCACTTGGCGACTGCGCATCGGCGACCAGATGGGCGTACCGCCGCCGACTCAACTGCGACATCAACCGATTGCAGTTAGAGCAGTCCAGATGTCTCAGGCCGCGTGAGAATTACGTCGTTTACGTTTCACTTGCGAGAAGACGAACTTGGCCTTGGAGTCAGCCGTTCAGAAAATAGGCTTCGCCACGAGAGCCGGAAGTCCTCGACACTTGGTTCTCCAGCGCCCTCTGGCCGCACTCGACGCTCGGCTGGCCGGACAAGACGCCGGAGTTGGCGACGTTCTATCCCACCAGCGCGCTGGTGACCAGCCGCGACATCATCTCGCTGTGGGTCGCGCGGATGGTGCTCATGGGCCTCTACAACGTCGGCGACATTCCCTTCCACGAAGTCTACATCACGCCCAAGATTCTCGACGGCTACGGCGAGACGATGTCGAAGTCAAAGGGCAACGGCGTCGATCCGATCGACGTGATCGACAAGTTCGGCGCCGACGCGCTGCGGTACGGCATCGCGTATCTCACGACCGACACGCAGGACGTGCGGATGCCGGTGGAGTTCGAGTGTCCGCATTGCCAGCACCTGATGGCGCAGACGAAAAAGAATCGCACGCTGCCGCGCGTCGAGTGCGAGAAGTGCGCGCAAGCCGTTCAGCACGCAGTGGGCGGAGAAGGCGGAGGACAAGGCGCTGCCGCGGGCCGGCGTGTCGAACGAGCGGTTCGAGCTCGGCCGCCGGTTCGCGAACAAGCTGTGGAATGCGTCGCGGTTTTCGTTGATGAATTTATCGGGAGATAGCGAGCCGGCCCGTCTCGGCCCCGGCGCCGGGGGCGAGACGCCCCGGCTCGCTCAATCGTTGCGAGACGCCGACCTGATGCTCGAGGACCGCTGGATCCTCTCGCGGCTGAACACAGTCACGCGCGACGTGACCGACGCCCTGGAGCACTACCGCTTCGCCGACGCGGCCCGCACGCTGTACGCCTTCGCGTGGAACGACTTCTGCGATTACTACGTGGAGATGACCAAGGCGCGGTTCGCGGTGGCCGAGCAGCGATCTGTCGCTCAACAGGTGCTGGCCCACGTGCTCGACTCGCTGCTCAGACTGCTGCATCCGATGTTGCCGTTTCTTACGGAGGAGGTTTGGCAACTACTCAACCAGGTAGCGCCTAACCGCGAAGGCGGAGCTGAGGCGACTGCACCGGACGTGAGTCCCTCCCCTAGCCCCTCCCTTCGAGGGAGGGGGATTTCGGAGAGCGTTTGCATTGCGGCGTGGCCTGCGGTCGACGCCGGGCGGATCGACGCGACGATCGAGGAGCAGTTCGCCGACTTCCAGGCAGTGCTCGGCGCGGTGCGCGAACTGCGCATGGGGCAAAACATTCCGCCGCGCGAGGCGGTCGAGTTCGCCGTGCGCTGCGACCAGGCCACCGCGAAGCTGCTCGAGCCGATGCAGCCCTACTTCACTCAGATGGCCAAAGCCGCCAATACCGGCTGGGGCCCGCAAGTGACGCCGCCCGACGTGGCCGCCAGCGCCCAGGTGAGCGGTAGCCGCGGGCCCATTGAGGTGCATCTCGACGTGAGTCGGTTCATCGACGTCGACGCCGAGCGGAGCCGGTTGGCGAAGCAACTCGAATCGCTCCGCAACCACATCAAGGCGCTTGAAACCAAGCTGGGCAATGAAAACTTCGTTAGCCGGGCGCCCGCGGAAGTCGTCGAACAACAGCGCGCCAAGCTTAGCGAGACGCGCGGGCAGGTAGAATCCGTTACCGCCGCACTCAGCAAGCTCGGGTAGAAAAAAGGCTAAACTTGCGCCTGCCGACTGGCGCCGCGTCCGGCACCGCTGCATTTCCGGCAAGAACGGCCACGGATCGGCGAATAAGCCCACGAACCAGCGCGTGCAGACAGCGTCATTCGTTCCAGCGGCCCGGACGACGGCAAACGACGCAACTTGCTTTCGCGGTCACTTGCCCTCGCTACAATAGAAGCCGGCGCAATTGCCGCAGCTTTCTACGGTCTGCGACGGCGCACGGACGACTAATATGCTCAACACAATCTTTCTGATCGCGGCGGTGGTCGGCGGCACGGTGATGGTCTGCCAGTTCTTGCTCACGGCGTTGGGCCTGAGCGATCACGGCGGCGGTCACTTCGGCCATGGCGGCTTCGATCACGCCGGTGACGCGGGCGCGCACTTCGGAAGTCACGACGTCGACACGGGCGCCGATGGCGATTTAGGCGGCGACGACGGCACGGGCGGCGACGGTCACCACACCGACAGCACGTGGCTGTTCAGCGTCATCACCTTCCGCACGTTGGTGGCGGCGACGGCTTTCTTCGGCGTGGCGGGCGCCGCGGCGCTCAGTGCCGGCATGACGAATCCCAAAGCCCTGGGTCTCGCCTTCGTGGCCGGGTTGTCGGCGATGTACGGGATGTACTGGCTCCTGCTGCAGATTTCGCGGCTGGCCTCCTCGGGCAACGAGCGGATCGCCAATGCCCTGGGTCGGCGGGCCACTGTGTATATCCCGATTCCGGCCGACGGTCGCGGGGCGGGCAAGGTGCAGCTATCGATGCAGAATCGCATCGTAGAATTTCAAGCGGTTACGGATGGCCCCGACCCGCTAAAAACGGGCGAATCCGTCGAGGTCGTCGCCGTCTCGGGTAGCGACCTGGTGCGCGTGCGACGCCTCGCCGAGCCCGTCGAGGCGTGAAGCAATTCAACACAATCGTCAAAATATCCAACGCCAGGCAAGTCGTCTGGCCGACGGCTGACGGCCGAGAGCCGACAGCCCCAATCAAAAGGCGAAACCATGAATCTCCCGTTGCTGCTGGCCGCGCTCCCGACAGAACTCTGGCTGGCCTTATTGGGCGTGCTGGTTGCCCTGCTGTTCTTCTCGATGATCATCATGCTGAAGACCAACTACAAGCGGTGCGCCAGCAACCAGGTGCTCGTGATTTTCGGCAAGACCTCGCAAGGGCAGGCGGCCAAGACGGTCCACGGCGGGGCCGCGTTCGTCATTCCGCTGATCCAGGACTACCGCTACCTCAGCCTCGAGCCGGTTCAAATCGAGATTCCGCTCCGCGGCGCCCTGTCGATGGAGAACATCCGCGTCAACGTGCCCAGCGTGTTTACCGTGGCCATCGGCACGCAGCCCGATGTCATGACCAATGCGGCGATCCGACTGCTCGACCTCAATACTGAAGAAATTCGCAAGCAGGCCGAGGAAATCATCTTCGGCCAGCTGCGGCAGGTGATCGCCTCGATGGGCATCGAGGACATCAACCGCAATCGCGACACATTCCTGCAGCATATCCAGAACTCGGTCGAGCCGGAGCTGAAGAAGATCGGCCTGGTGCTGATCAACGTCAACATCACCGACATCACCGACGAGAGCGGCTACATCGACGCGATCGGCCAGAAGGCCGCCTCGCAAGCCATCCAGCAAGCCCGCGCCGACGTGGCCGACGAGGTGAAGCAGGGCGAAATTCGCGTGGCGGGCGCCGATCGCGAGAAGGCCGTGCAGGTCGCCGCGGCGACCAAGCTCCGCGAGATCGGCACCCGCGAGGCCCAGCGCGAGCAGGCCGTGCGGTTGGCCGAGCTGCAGAAGGAACAGCACGTGGGCGAGCAGGCGGCCGCGTTCCAGCGCGACATGCAAGTGAAAGAAGCCGAGCAACAGATGCGCATCAGCGTGGCCGAGGCGAACGCCAAGGCCGTCGACGGCGAAAACATCGCCGAGGCCAAGGTCGCCGCCTCGCAGGCGACCCTCCTGGTGCAGAAGGCCGAAGCGTATCAGAAGGGCGAGGTTCGCAAGCGGGAAGCGGAGGCCGCGGTGGCCGAGGCGCAGAACCGCGCGATGGCCAAAGCGGCGCTGGCCGAGGCCGAGCGCATCGAAGCCGAGCAACGGGCCAAGCTCGAAGCTCCCGCCAAGGCTCAGAAAGCCCGCATCGTGGTCGACGCCGAGGCCGAGGCCGAGAAGCGGCGGCTCGAGGCTGAAGGCGAAGCGTCGGCAATTTTCGCCAAGCTTGAGGCCGAGGCCCGCGGTCACTACGAAATCCTGGCCAAGAAGGGCGAGGGCCTGAAGCAGATCGTCGAGGCGTGCGGCGGCGCCAAGGAGGCGTTCCAACTCATGATGCTCGAACACCTCGACAAGCTCGCCGAGAGTAGCGCCAAGGCGATTAGCAACATCAAGTTCGACAAAATTGTCGTGTGGGAAAACGGCGGACAGAACGGCCGCAGCTCGACGGCCGACTTCCTGCACAAAATGGCCGGCACGCTTCCGCCCATGCTGCAGGTGATGCGCGACATCGGCGGCGTCGACATCCCCGAGAGCCTAGCCCGATTGGCAGGGGAGGATGGCTATGCCAAAGCGACCGGCGAAAAAGCGGCCGCGGAAGGCAACGGCGCCAAGCCGGCGGTCAAATCGCATGACGCCTAATGCCGCGTCGGGCGCCGGCCGCGCTGAACTAACGTGAAACTAGACCGCGAGCGAAAACGATCGTTTTCGCTCGCCAGCTAGTCGCCATCCCCGCGCCTCATCTATAATGAACGGCCTGCATGCCGATCGGCGTGGGGCAGTTTATTGAGTGAGGACTGAAGCGTATGCCTGTCGCCATGGAACTTTCTCGCATCATTATCAGCGAGATCAATAGCGAGCAAGTCATTTACCTCAAGGAAATCGAGGGCGATCGCACGTTCCCGATTCTGATCGGCATCTTCGAAGCCACGAGCATCGACCGCCGCGTCAAGCGGCACGAAACGCCGCGCCCGCTGACGCACGACTTGTTGGTAAACGCCGTCGAGGCGCTCGGGGGCGAGTTTCAGGACGTGGTCATCAGCGAGCTGAAGGAGCACACCTACTATGCGGTGCTCCGGGTGCGGCACGAGGGAGAGTTGATCGAGATCGACGCCCGCCCTAGCGACGCCATCGCCGTGGCCGTCACCTGCGACCCGGCGCTGCCGATTTACGTATCGGAGGACGTGCTGACGGATGTATCGGGCGGGTGATTTCTGGCGCCGGACAAAGTTGCTATTCAGATGATGATTAGAAAACCCGAATTGCCCGCGTCCACCTTGATCAATGTCGGCGCCGTGTCGTCGCCGGTAAGCGATGTGCCATTAGTGTCCGCAAGTGGTAATGAGATGGGCATATTCACCGTCAAATTGAAAGTGAGCAATTGGCAAAATCGCTTTTTGCCTTCAGACCAACGGGGACAGGACGTCGAATGCGATGCGATAGTTGATTCAGGGGCGGCGGAGCTGGCATTGCCGATTGAGATGATCGAGACATTGCGATTGGAACCGTTGGACACGATTCGAGTGCGGACTGCCGATGGCGCCCGGCACGAATACCGCGTTTGTGGCATGGCTGAGGTGGAGGTCCAGGGACGGAGGTGCCAAGTGCGCGTCATCGAACTGCCGCGCGGCGCCCGTCCGCTGCTCGGCGCCGTTCCCCTGGAAGAAATGGATTGGCACATTTCGCCGCTTGAGCGCAAACTCGTGCCGAGTCCGGACTCGCCCGATAGGCCTACCTTGCCTCTTTGTTAGCGGAGTTGCGAAGTCATCCCATCACGTCAGCGAACGCCTCGCGCAGCGCCTTCAGCCCCGTCTCGCCCTTCTTGGCGTCCACGACCACGTTCACGCGCACTTCGCTGGTGTTGATCATCTCGACGTTGATCCCCGCGTCGCTTAGCGCCTTGAACATCCGCGCCGCGACGCCCACGTGGGTGCGGATGCCCACGCCGAACACGCTCAGAATGGCGATGGCCGGATCGCTGGTAACGGGCCCGCAGCCGTGGCTGGCGGCGGCGTCGGTCACCACGCGCACGGCTTTGGACATTGAGTCGCGCGGCACGGTAAAGCTCAAGTTCGCCAATCCGTCGCGGCCGGCGCCCTGCACGATCATATCCACCAGAAGTTCGTCAGCCGCCACCGCTTCGAACATTACTGCCGCGATCCCCGGCTTGTCGGGCAGTTGCGAGACAGTTACCCGGCCCTGAGTTTGATCGAGTTTCACATCGTCGATCGTCAGCTCCTCCATCCGCTGCAGCCGCGACACGATGTCGATAGGACTCGGCCGCTCTACCCGCTGAGCGCCCGCGCCGAACGCGCTGCGCGAGTGCGGCGGCTTTTCCAGCTCGAACTCGTCGTGAACCGCCCGCAGCGCCTCCATGCCGTGAGCCCGCTGGACCAGGCACGAGATCTTGATCTGGCTGGTGGTGATGGCCTTGATATTCACCTCGGCTTCGGCCAGTGCGCGAAACATGCGGTCGGCCACGCCGGTTTGAGTCGCCATGCCCAAACCAACGACGGAGACTTTCGACAGTTCGGCTTCGTGCAACACTTCGCCGCCCAGCTCCTTGGCAGCTTCCTGAGCCGCCTTGAGCGCCGCCGCCAGATCGGTCTCCGGCACGGTGAATGCGATGTCGGCCCGCCCGCCGGCGCCGATGTTCTGCACAATCATGTCCACGGCCACGTTCACCGCCGCCAAGCGGTCAAAAATTCGGTTCATGGTGCCCGGTTTGTCCGGCACGCCGGCGATCGAAATGCGCGCTTCGCTCTTGGTCAGGGCGCAGCCGCTCACGGCCCGGTCGCTGCTCTCGGGCGCGGGCCCGATGACGGTGCCGGCCTCGTCGGCAAAGCTCGCGCTGTTCAGTACGCGGATCGGCACGTCGAACTTTTTGCCGAACTCGATCGACCGGCTGTGCATCACCCCGGCGCCTAGGCTCGCCAGCTCGAGCATTTCGTCATGACTCACCCGATCCATCATCCGCGCCTTGGGCACGATGCGCGGGTCGGTGGTGAACACGCCGTCGACGTCGGTGTAAATGTCGCACATATCCGCCCGCAGCACCGCGGCCAGCGCCACGGCGGTGGTGTCGCTGCCCCCGCGACCAAGCGTGGTGATGTTGAAGTCTTCGTCGACGCCCTGAAATCCGGCGGCGATGACGACGTCGCCGTCGTCGAGGTGCTTGCGCAGTCGATCGCTGGAGATCGACTGGATGCGGGCCTTGGTGTGCGAGCTGTCGGTTTTGATGCCGATCTGGGCCCCGGTGAGGCTCGTCGCCGTGCCGCCCAGAGCATGGATAGCCATCGCCATCAGGGCGACGCTCACTTGCTCGCCGGTCGAGAGCAGCATGTCCATTTCGCGCGCGGGCGGCTGGTCGGTAATCTCCTTGGCCAGCGCGATCAGCCCGTCGGTGTTCTTTCCCATGGCGCTGACCACCATCACCACCTGGTGGCCCTGCTGCTGAGCGCGAATCGCCTTCCGCGCCGCGGCGGTGATCTTCTCCGGCGTGGCGACGCTGGAACCGCCGAATTTCTGAACGATCAAACTCATGTCAATAATTCTTCTCTGCAGGATTTTTTCACCACGACGGCACGACGAGCACGACGTGGGATAGGGAAAAAATGTATTCCGATCGTCGTGTCCGTCGTGACGTCGTGGTTCAATTCTTAATGAACCACCCCATTGCCCGCCAACCCTCATCGAAGGCGAGCGTGGACTTCGCGGCGTTGGAGTCGCCGTAGCTGGTGAATTCGTCCGCGGCGATGCCCGTGCCGGCCATCGCCACGGGCACGTGGCCGTGCGCGTGCGTCTTGGTCCGCAGGAACGTGGGATGGTCGGGCGAGATCATCATTCGCCAATCGCCCTGTCGCTGCAAGGCCTCCGCTAGCGGCGCCACGACGTGCTGATCGATTTGTTCCAGCGCCGCCACCTTGCCGGCGACGTCGCCTTCGTGCGACGCCTCGTCCGACGCCTCGACGTGGACGCAAATCAAGTCGACGTCCTGTAGCGCGTCAACCGCATACCGCCCCTTGGCAGCGTAGTCGGTGTCAGTGTACCCGGTGGCGCCCGGGACCTCGATCCGCTTCCATTCCACCAGCGTGGCCAGCCCTCGCAGCAAGTCGACGGCGGTGATCATGGCCCCGCGCACCCCGTAAACCATCTCGAACGGCTGCAAGTGCGGCGCTCTCCCCAGGCCCCACAGCCACACATTGGTGGCCGGCAGCTTGCCGTAGCCCTGCCGTACCACGTTGACGGGATGATCGCGAAAGACTTCGACGCTCTTTTCCATGAGCGCCGTGAGCACGTCGCTGCCCGGGCCGCGGGGGAAATGCTCGACGATCGACTTGTCGGTCAGGTCGTGCGGCGGCATGGTGCGCGTCTCCATGCTAAACGGCGCCATCACGCTCACGCCGCGCCAGACCATGAGGTTGCGATAGCTCACGCCGGGAACGAAGTGCAACGCCGGCCCATGCACCGAATCATTGGTGACGTAATCCTGGAGCGCGGCCAAGAGTTTCGTCGCTTCCTCTGTGCTGATGTGGTCCGCGGTGAAATCTCGCATCACCTGGTCCTGAACGGTGACCAGGTTGCAGCGAACGGCCCAGTCTTCGACGCCCAGCTCGATCGCTTGCGCCGCCGCCTCGATAGGCGCCCGGCCGGTGAAGTTCACCAGCGGGTCGTACCCCAGCAGGCTCATGTTGCCGACTTCCGACCCCGCGGGCAGCGACGGCGGCGTGTGGCAAGCCCGCGCGACAACTCCCGCCGCGGCGATGGCATCCATCGCCGGCGTTCGCGCCGCCTCCAGCGGAGTGCGCCCATCAAGCTCGGCTTGCGGCTCGTCGGCGGCGCCGTCGGGGATAATGATGGCGTATTTCATGATTTTGGATTTTGGATTTTAGATTTTGGATTAGGGACTGAGAACCGACGGCTTCCGCAGCAGCCGTCAATCCAAAATCCAAAATCGAAAATCCAAAATTCTCAGTCCCTCACCCACATATGAACGGTCTCGCCGCGCACCGCCGGCAGCTTGTCGATGGCCGCGCATGCCCGGGCGATGGCGCCCTCGGTGGTTTCGTGCGTCATGATCACCAGCGGCACGACCGATGAGGCGCCGTTGGCGTCCAGCGGCTCGTGCTGCAGCACCGAGGCGATTGAAATGCTGCCTGCCCCGAGCACTGCGGTCACCTGCGCCAGCACGCCGGGGTGATCCTCGACCATGGCCCGCAGGTAAAACTTCGCCCGAGCGTCGTCATCGGGCAGCGTGGTCACCCGCGCCTTGCGATTGGACCACAGCTCCAGCGTGCGGAAGGTGATCGGCGCCCGGCCCACCGCTACGTCGATCATGTCGGCCACCACGGCCGACGCGGTGGGCATCTGCCCGGCGCCTTGGCCGTGGAAGAACAGCGGCCCCACGGCGTCGCCCTCGACGCGGATCGCGTTGAACGGCCCGTTCACCTCGGCCAGCGGGCTGCGCGCCGCACCAGCGCCGGCGACACGTCGAGCTCCAGCGTGTCGCCGTCGAGGTCGGCGACGGCCAGGAGCTTGATGCGGTAGCCCATTTCCTTGGCGTAGCGCACGTCGAGCACGTCGAGCTTGTCGATCCCCTTGCGGGGAATGTCCTTCCAATCCACGCGGGCGCCGAACGCCAGGTGCGCGAGGATCGCCAGCTTCTGGGCCGCGTCGCTGCCATCGACGTCCATCGTCGGGTCGGCCTCGGCGTACCCCAGCCGCTGGGCCTCGGCCAGCACGACTCCGTAGGGAGTTCCTTCGTCGTTCATCTTAGTGAGGATAAAGTTGCTCGTGCCGTTGAGGATGCCGTGAAGCGACTTAATCTGGTTGGCCGAGAGGCACTGGCTGATGTTGGCGATGATCGGAATGCCGCCAGCGACCGACGCCTCAAACGCAATCGTGCGGCCCAGCTCGCGCGCCCGGTCGAACAGCTCCGCCCCGTGCTCGGCCAGCAGAGCTTTATTGGCGGTCACCACGTCTTTGCCATGCTCCAAGAGCTGTAGCATGATCGAGCGGGCCGGCTCCAGGCCGCCGACCAGATGGGCCACCACCTTGATCTCGGGGTCCTTGACCACCTCGTCGACATTGTCGGTCAGCACGCCCGCGGGAAGCTCGCAGTAGCGGGGCTTTTTGAGGTCGCGGACCACGGCCTTTTCCAGCCACAGAATGCGGCCGGCGTGCCGAGCGGTACGATCGCCGTGGTCCAAGAAGAGTCGCGCCACGCCGCTGCCGACGGTGCCCAAGCCGATGATGGCGACTTTGGTGGTTTCCATGGACGCGTGCAATGATGGCCGGCGGGGCGCTGGTCGACTGGGACAGAAGTTAGCCATCGTAGTTCGACATTGAAGCAAACGTCAACGGGCGACACGGTTTGCGCCGCGTCGGCCAGGCAGTAGAATCGATGCTCTGACGGAGATAGTGGGCCGCGCCAGGTGACGCGCTCCGCTGCGGCAGACCTCCGCGTCGCGGCTAACCGGGAAAAACCACACCTTTCTCTGAACCTCTCTGAACCCAGAACCCTTTCCGCATGCCTCGCTACAACCCCTCGACCATCGAGCCCAAATGGCAGGCGTACTGGGAGGAACATCGCACGTTCGCCGCGCCGCGCATGCCGGCCGGTGAAAAGCTCTACGTGCTCGACATGTTCCCCTATCCCAGCGGCGACGGACTCCACGTCGGGCACCCTGAGGGATACACCGCCACCGACATCGTGTGCCGCGCTGCCCGCATGCAGGATAAGAGCGTAATGCACCCGATGGGGTTCGACTCGTTCGGCCTGCCGGCCGAGGAACACGCCATCAAAACGGGCGTCCATCCCCGCGAGCAGACCGAGAAAAACATCGCCACTTTCCGCCGGCAGCTCAAGATGTTGGGCTTCAGCTACGACTGGAGCCGCGAGGTGGCCACCACCGACATCGAGTACTTTCGCTGGACGCAGTGGATCTTCCTGCAGATCTTCGACACCTGGTTCGACGCCGATCTACAGCGCGGCCGGCCGATCGCAGAGCTGCCGATTCCCGCCGACCTGAGAGAGGCCGGCGACCATGCCGTGCGCGCCTACCAGGACGAGCACCGTCTGGCCTACCAAAGCGACGCCCCGGTAAACTGGTGCCCCGCATTGGGCACGGTGCTTGCCAACGAGGAGGTGATCGACGGCAAAAGCGAGGTGGGCGGGCACCCCGTGGTGCGCATGCCGCTGCGGCAGTGGAAGCTGCGCATCACCGCCTACGCCGACCGCCTGGAGCGCGACCTCGACGCGCCTCGACTGGCCCGAGGGCGTTAAAGCTCTCCAACGCAACTGGATCGGCCGAAGCACCGGCGCCGAAGTCGACTTCTTCATCGGCCCGCCGGACGAAACCATCACCGAGGCGACCCGCGGCGCGCACCACGTCCGCGAGTTGTTCGACGCCTGGGAGTTCAACCGCGAGGAAACGGGTTGGCCGCGCACGCCGGGTCCCGAGGTGCTGCGCATTTACACCACCCGGCCCGACACGCTGTTCGGCGCCACCTACATGGTGATCGCCCCCGAGCATCCGTTTGTCGAGCGCCTCACCACGGCGGAGAATGCTGACGCGGTGCGAGCCTACTGCGACCAGGCCGCCGCCAAGAGCGAGCTGGACCGCACCGAGCTGGCCAAGGAAAAGACCGGCGTCTTCACCGGCAGCTACGCCTTCAATCCGGTGAACGACGAGCCGATCCCCATCTGGATCGCCGACTATGTGCTCGCCACCTACGGCACCGGCGCCATCATGGCCGTGCCGGCCCACGACGAGCGCGACTTCGAGTTCGCCGTCAAATACAACCTTCCGATCACCCCCGTCGTCCAGCCTGGGGACCACGTCCCCCGGGAAGAAGCAGAGCAAATCCTCGCCGGCCGCCAGGTCTACACGGCCGACGGCGTCGCCATTAACTCCGGCGAGTTCGACGGCCTCTCCACCGAGCAATTCAAGCAGCGGATCACCGCTTGGCTGACCAATAACGGCGTCGGCCGGCAGGCGGTCAACTACAAGCTCCGCGACTGGCTCTTCAGCCGGCAGCGATTCTGGGGCGAGCCGTTCCCCATCCTCCACGAGCTGGACGCCGCCGGCCAGCCAACGGGCCGCGTGTGCGCCGTGCCCGAAAGCGAGCTGCCAGTCGACCTCCCGCACCTCGATGATTTCAAGCCCCACGGCCGCCCCGAGCCGCCGCTCGACAAAGCGCCCAAAGGAATGGCTCTACCCAATAATCGACGGGATAAGTTACAAGCGCGAAACCAACACCATGCCGCAGTGGGCCGGCAGTTGCTGGTACTACCTCCGGTTTCTCGACCCCGAGAACTCAAAGGCGATGATCGACCCGGCGGTCGATCGTGCGTGGATGCCCGTCGATCTCTACGTCGGCGGGGCCGAGCACGCGGTGCTCCATCTCTTGTATTCGCGGTTCTGGCACAAGGTCCTCTACGACCGTGGGGTCGTGACCACGCCCGAGCCGTTTCAGAAACTCGTCAATCAGGGCATGATTCTCGGCGAGAACAACGAGAAAATGTCCAAGAGCCGCGGCAATGTCATCAACCCCGACCACGTGGTGAAGGACTACGGCGCCGATTCGCTACGACTGTATGAGATGTTCATGGGCCCCCTGGAGGCGACCAAGCCCTGGAGCATGCAAGGCGTCAACGGCGTGCGCGACTTTCTCGGTCGCGCCTGGCGACTGATCGTCGACGACCACGCCGAATCGGTCCAACTCAACGCCGCCGTCGTCCACGAGCCCCCCGGCGACGACGACCTGCGCGTGCTTCACCGCACGATTAAAGCGGTGACCGACGACGTCGCCAAGCTGTCGTTCAACACGGCGATCGCGCGGATGATGGAATTCACCAATCATTTCACCAAGCTCGACCGCCGCCCGCGGGAGTGCATGGAGCAGTTCGTGCTCTTGCTCTCGCCGTTCGCCCCGCACATTGCCGAAGAGCTGTGGGCCGCGCTCGGCCACGGCGACACGCTGGCCCATGCCCCCTGGCCGCGCTACGACGAAGCGCTGTTGGCCGAGTCGACCATCGAGATTCCCGTGCAGATTAACGGCAAGGTCCGCAGCAAGATCATGGCCCCCGCCGGCGCCGACGACGCCACCGTGCTGACGCTCGCCAAGCAAGAACCGCGAATCGCCGAGCTGACGGCCGGCAAGACTTTTGTGAAGGAATTCGTCGTCCGAAATCGGTTGGTCAACCTCGTTGTGAAATGAGCAAGACAACCACAAAGACACAAAGGCACAAAGAATCACCAAGATCACGAGGGGATGACCAAAGTCCCTGACGTGCTCCTTCGTGTCTTTGTGCGTTCGTGGTTAATCCCCATCCAGCGGCCGACTAGCTTTTCAAGGAACCAGTTCGATGAAAAACGTCGTCGCCGTCGTCTTGGGCGGCGGGCAGGGATCGCGGCTGCAGCCGCTCACGAAGTACCGCTCCAAGCCGGCCGTTCCGCTGGCCGGCAAGTATCGGCTCATCGACATTCCCATATCCAACTGCCTCAACAGCGGCCTCAACCGCATCTTCGTGCTCACCCAGTTCCTGTCGGTCAGCCTGCATCGCCACATCCGCAGCACTTACCGCTTCGACAACTTCAGCGAAGGCTTTGTCGAAATCCTCGCCGCCCAGCAAACGATGGTCGAAGGCACGCACTGGTACCAAGGCACGGCCGACGCCGTTCGCAAAAACCTGCGCTACTTCACCCAGGCCGGCGTCGACTACGTGGTGATCCTGTCCGGCGACCAGCTCTACCGCATGGACTTCGCGGCCATGCTCCGCACGCATGTCGCCACGGGCGCCGACGCCACGATCGCCGCCAAGCCCGTCTACAGCCACGAAGCCGCCGGGCTGGGGATCATGCGGGTTGACACCTCGGGTCGCGTCACCGGCTTCGTCGAAAAGCCCAAGCACGAATCGCAGATCGCCGACGTGCGGATGGATCCCGCGTGGATCGACGCCCGCGGCGTCGCCAGCGGCGGCCGCGACTGCCTCGCCAACATGGGCATCTACATCTTCGGCGCCCAGGCGCTCACCCAGTTGCTCATGGAGAATCCCCATCAGGACTTCGGTCGAGAGGTGTTCCCGCACGCCATCAACTGCCGCAAAGTGCAGACGCACCTGTTCGACGGTTACTGGGAGGACATTGGCACCATCGGGTCGTTCTTCGAGGCGAACCTGCAGTTGGCCCTCCCGCACCCGCCGTTCGACCTGAACGACGCGACGGCGCCCATCTACACGCGCGCCCGCTTCTTGCCTCCCACGCGGGTCGACGGCGCGAAGATCACCAGTAGCATGATCGCCGACGGTGGCGTGATCGAGCCCGGCGTCGTGATCGAGAACAGCATCATCGGCTTGCGGTGCCGCATCGGCCGCGACGCCGTCATTCGCAATTCGGTGCTCATGGGCGCCGACTTTTACGAATCGCCTGACGACCGCGCCGCCAGCGAGCTCGCCAACCTGCCGCCGATCGGCATCGGCCCCGGGGCGGTCGTCGAGGGGGCCATCGTGGACAAGAACTGTCGCATCGGCGCCGGCGCCCGCATTGCCATCGAAGGCCAACGCGAAGACGGCCCGGCGGGCAACTTCTGCGAAATCCGCGACGGGATTCTGGTCGTCGAAAAGGAAGCTGCGCTGCCCGAGGGCTGGCACGTCTGAGGCCGCAACTACCAGCGAATCCCCCCCAATCGGCATATCCAGCGGCTCGCCGCGGCCGCGCCCCCGCCCCGCCCTCACTGGCGCGTTGGCCAAACGCCCGCCGCCTGCAATACTGAAAGCTTAAGCCGTGTCGGTTGCCTCTGGATGCATCTCCCCTGGGAGTTTCACTGGAATGACGTACTTGTTCTCGCTACAGCGAACTGCCGCTTTCATGGCCGCGGCGTTAACAGTTCTTCTCGCGGGCGGACGCTTCGCGTTGGCCGCCGAGGGGGACATCAAGGCCGTGTATTTGGATGAACCGGAGTCCGCGCCGAAGCCCACCGTCGTGGGCCACGCCAAAACACAGGAAAAATACGCCGACGGCTCGGTTCGCGTCGAGCGCGAGGTCGTCAAGATGTCCGACGACCAGTTCATCAACGATGGCCATTACATCGAGTATTACCCCAACGGCAAGAAATTCGCCGAGGGCGATTACGTGTCGGGCGTTCATAACGGCCCGTGGAGCTTCTGGCACGACAACGGCCAATTGGCCAAGACGGTCAATTTCACCAACGGCCGCGCCGACGGCGCGTGGGAAGTCCACCGCGCCGACGGCACGCTGGAGTCTCGCAAGGCGTACAAGAACAATGTACGCGAGGGCGCCTGGGTCGTTTACTACGAGGATGGAAAGACGCCCAAGATGGAGCAAACGTACGTCGAAGGCAAGTTGCAAGGCGATCGCAAGTCGTACTTTTCCAATGGCAAGGTGCATCAGCAGGCAAATCTCAAGGACGGGCAGTACGACGGCGTCGTAACCGAATGGGACGAAACCGGCCGCAAGGTCGCCGAGGCACACTTTACCGAGGGCAAGCTCAACGGAACGCTGACCCGCTGGAGCTCCGACGGCCGGCGGACTGAGCAAGTCTTTCGCGACAACAAATTCGTGTCCTCAAAAGAATTTGACGACAAGGCTGCCCCCGCCGCGAAGTGACTTCTGATGTCGGATCCGAACTTCGCCGCTGACGCCGCGCCTCGCATGGTGCACGCGGTATTCTTCACGCTGACGGACTCATCGCCACCGGCGTGCGAGACGCTCGTGGCGGCATGCCGCGAATACCTGACCGATCATCCCGGCACAGTGCATTTCAGCGCCGGCCTCCGCGCCACCCAGTACGCCCGCCCGGTGAACGACCAGACGTTCGACGTGGCGCTGGTTCTGGTCTTCGCTTCGGTGGCCGATCACGACCGCTACCAAACCGCCCCGCGCCATCGCCAATTCGTCGAAGAGCAATCGCCGAACTGGGCGCAGGTGCGCGTGTTCGACGCGCTTGCCTGACCTCGCGCTGTCGTTTGTGAAGATTTGGAGTAGATGCGCTCGAGTCCGCGCCCAGCTACTCGGCAGCGAGACGCCGCCGGCTAACACTGGGGCGGCGCATGTTCGGGAGTTGAACCCACGGTTGGCGCCGCCGGCGTGTTAGCCGGCGCCGTCTCGGCGCCGCGCTTGGCGGCAAAGCCGCGGCGTCCGCGAAGCCCCGCCCTGATACGCTATAATGGAACTGCGACGCCCTCCCTCGCGTACGCCTCGCCAGCAACACGACTCGCCCATGCCCGAACCCGGCCACTATCTTCCCGAACACTTCATCAACCGCGAGTTGAGCTGGCTGGAGTTCAACGCCCGCGTGTTGGAGGAAGCCCAGGACGCGTCCAACCCGTTGTTGGAGCGCGTAAAGTTCCTCTCGATCTTCAGCTCGAATCTCGACGAGTTCTTTATGGTCCGCGTGGCGGGCCTCCGCGAGCAGGGTTTCGGCGGCGTGGCGCCCCAGGACATTGCCGCCGACGGGCTCGACGCCCTCACCCAGCTCCAACGCATTTCCGCGCGAACCCGCGAGCTCGTCGAGCAACAGTACCGCTGCTTCAACGACGCCATTCTGCCGGCGCTGGCTGAGCAGCAAATCCACATCCTCCGTGGCGGCGACCTCGACAAGGCGCAGCGCCGCATTGTCGACGAGTTCTTCAGCCAGCGGGCGTTCCCCATCCTCACGCCCATGGCCATCGACCCCAGCCACCCCAGCCCGCGGTTCCACAACCGCGGTTTGTACCTGGCCGCCTCGCTGGAGCGAACCAGCGGCCTGGGCCCGCCCGAGTTGTTCGCCGTCGTGCAATTGCCACAGGTATTGCCGCGGTTCATCGATGTCGGCGGGCCTAACGAGAACAAGTTCGTGCTGTTGGAGGACATCGTCGCCGGCAAGCTGTCAGACCTGTTTGGCGGGTACGTCAGCGCTCACCACGCGACCTTCCGCCTCACCCGCGACATGGACGTGGACCTGCTGGAGCAGGAGTCGGACGACATGCTGCGGGCGATCGAAGGGCGGCTCCGCGCCCGCCAGCACTCGGAGGCCGTTCGCCTGGAAGTGCAGCAGGACATGGGCCGCGACCTCTTGGACATGCTCGTGGGCGAGGAGCAACTGCAGGAAAACTTCCCCGTGGGCGGCGAGCAGTACTCCGAGGTGTACCGCATCGACGGCATGCTCGACATGACCGCGCTGACGGAGCTCACAAAGTTTGCCGGCAAGGACCAGCTCCGCGACGCGCCGTTTATGCCCCGCCGGCCACTCGGTATGCGACTGGGCGACGACCTGTTCGCCGAGATCGCGGACCACGATGTCCTGCTGCATCACCCGTTTGATTCATTCGACCCCGTGGTCGATTTCATCCAGGCCGCCGCCGAAGACCCCAACGTGCTGGCCATCAAGCAAACCCTCTACCGCACCAGCGGCGACAGTCCCATCGTCAAGTCGCTCATTCAGGCCGCCGAGAACGGCAAGCACGTCACCGCGCTGGTGGAGCTGAAGGCCCGCTTCGACGAGGCCCAGAACATCAGCTGGTCGCGGCAGATGGAGCGCGCCGGCGTGCACGTGGTGTACGGGTTCATGGACCTGAAGACCCATTGCAAGCTCGCGATGGTCGTCCGCCAGGAGGGCGCCAAGGTGCGCCGCTACTGTCACTTCGGCACCGGCAACTACAATCCCGCCACCGCCCGCCTGTACACCGACCTGGGGCTGTTCACCTCCAACAAGCAATTTGCCGACGACTGCACCGCGCTGTTCAACTTTCTCACCGGCTACTCGCAAGGCCACGAGTGGAAAAAGCTGGTGGTGGCGCCGACCGATCTGCACGCGCGACACCATCGAGCTGATCGACGAGCAGGCGCGCGCGCCCGCACCGGCAAGTCGAGCCGCATTTTCGCGAAGCTCAATTCGATCGTCGACCGCGAGACGATCGAAGCCCTCTACCAGGCCAGCCAGGCAGGCGTGCCCATCGACCTGGTGGTCCGCGGCATCTGCTGCCTCCGCCCCGGCTTGGCGGGCATTTCAGAGAACATCCAGGTCCGCAGCATCGTCGACCGTTTCCTGGAACACAGTCGCATCATGGTCTTCGGCGAGGGCCACAAGCAACAGGCGTACCTGTCGAGCGCCGACTGGATGCCGCGAAACTTCGAACGCCGCGTCGAGGTGATGTTTCCCATCGAATCGCCGGACCTGCGCGCGCGGGTCTGCGAGGAAATCATCCCCGCCTACCTGCAGGACAACGCCAAAGCGCGCGTGCTGATGCCCGACGGCACGTACGTTCGGGCCGCGGCATGGCACGACGAGCCGGAGCACCGCGCCCAGCGCGACCTGCTGCCTGGCGGAGCTCCGGCGACGACGCTCAAGATCCCGGCCGTCGCCGGAGAAGCCAACGGGCAACCGACTCCCGACGCCGACGGCGCCAAAACCAAGCACCCTGCCGCCAAGTCGCGCTGAGCCGCCTCTACTCCGCGTTGGCTCGCTTCGGCAAACTTCTCCCAGAACGGCCGAGCCGCCTCGATCTCCGCCACCACCGCCCCGTTGCCCGCGAATTTCTTGGCCGCGTCGTCGAGCCAGTCCAGAAAGAACTGCACGCTCGCCCGGCTGATCCGCGGCTGGTAGTTCGACTCCACGTAATACGGACCCGTCGACGCGAATTGGTACAGGTCCGAATTCTCCGTGACGGCGCGCACCAAAAACCACCCGCTGGAATCAAATTCCACCGGCGGCAACTTACCCGCTTTGCCCGCCAATTCGTCGAGCCGCACTTCGTGCACCGTCTTTCCGTTCTTCACAATTTCCAAATACTCGACGTTGGTCTGCTCGTAGAACGCCAGGTCGAGGGCAATCTGAAACTCGCGGCGCTCGCCTTCGGCCAGCTCGAAGACATGCCCCGGCGGTTGGCCTTCGACTTTCGTGCGCAGCAGCGGACCGTTGGTCACCATCACTTGCCCGGCCCGCAGCCCGGCGAGCCAGCTCGCGCGCGTGCAAGACTCGCCGCACTGGACATACACGCGGTTGGCGCCGAGCGGAGGGACAGGTTTGCGGCGTCCGCTGCCCGCGATCAAACCGCTCCCGGCCGCCGGCGGCAATCGCAAGCCGCAGTTGAGCAAGTGATGGTAAACCGCCTCGCTTGCCCGGCCGACGCCCGCTTTGCCGGCGTAGCGTGACTTGTCAACCGGCCGCTCGCCGGCATCGCTTGCCGCGACCCCGTCAGGCAGAGTAAAGCGGTCGATGATCTGGAACGCATCCAATTTTCCCGACGCGACCCACACTGGCAAGTCCCAAGCCAATGGCGTCATTGCCACGACGCACGCCCCCGCCTGGCGTCCCGCCTCGACGACGCCGAGCGACGGCTCGTCGGCTTTCCAACGGCAAACATCCGGCAGCGGTTCGCCATCGTCAACCTGCACCAGCACGAGGCCGCCGCCGCGCCGCCGGTCAATGGCCGCCCACGGACCTAACAGCAATCCCCCGCCGGCGTCGGCGTCGCCGGCCGCCGACATCTGCTTGACCTTGCGACAACGCCCGCGCTGGTTCACCTCCGCCGCGACGGGCGCCGATGTCGACGCCCCGCGCCCGCATCATCAGCGGCAAGTCGGCCAGCGGCGCCTCAACGTCCAGATCGCCTGCCCACCAGCCCTCGCGCTGCATGTCCACGATCCGCCGCAGCGTCACTTCCTTCTTGTCTTCGGAATTGCGCTCAATCGTAAACCGCCCCGGCCGCGTGCGATACTCGGGTCCAGCCTCAATCAGAAACGTGTAATCCCCGCGCCGCAGTTCGAGCGTCGTCTCACCGTCAATGTAAATGTCGGTGCCCGCCGTCACGGCGCCGTCGGGACGAACTGGCGCTGGCCGCCCGCGGGCGTCGCGCAGCTCCATCCGCACCGCCAGCGGCTCGCCGGTCTGCTCGTCCTTGGCGGCAATCGCGAGTCGCCCGTCGTAAGGGGCGGCCCGCGCTGCGGGCGCCGCGTCGCCCAGCGCGGCAGCGACAAACAGGGCAATAGCCAGAATGCAGTCCCGCCCGGCGTGCATGGCAGTCGGATTGTTCCGATCGAAGAGGCGCGTCGACCCCTCGCTGGGAGTCGAATTGACCGATACTTCCAGTCTAGCTCGCAATCCCGGCGGCACGCTTGTACAGCGGCTCGGCGTTCGTCTCTACACCCGCCAGCCACGGCGCTTTAAAATAACCCGCGGATTCTCGCGTTTACCGATCGACTCGCCTACTCGTTCCCCGCCCGCGATGGCTGACGACTATTACGCAACTCTCGGCGTCTCGCGCGGCGCGTCGGCCGATGAAATCCGCAAGGCGTATCGCAAGCTCGCCCGGAAGCATCATCCCGATCTCAACCCCGACGACCCGAAGGCCAAGGCGAAGTTCCAAGAGGTGCAGAAGGCGTTCGATGTGCTGAACGACCCCAAGAAGCGCGAGATGTTCGACCGCTATGGCAGCGCCTACGAGTCGATGGGCGCCGGCGGGCCTGGCCCGCGCCCCTGGCCCGGCGGCGCAGGCGGGCCGGGCGCCGGCGGTCAGCCGTTTGAGGTGGACCTTGAGGGCCTGTTCGGCGGCGGCGGCGGCGGAGGGTTCGCCGACTTGTTTCGCCAGTTCGGCCAGCGCGGCAAAGCGGGCGCCAGTCGCCGCGAAGCGGCGCCGGCCCGTGGCGCCGATCTCGAACACGAGCTCACCGTCCCCTTTGCCACGGCCGTGCTCGGCGGCGAAGCGCAGATCGGCGTTCGCCGCGGCGACGGCCGCACCGAAACGCTGCAGGTGAAAATTCCCGCCGGCATCGACGACGGCAAAAAGATACGCCTCCGCGGTCAGGGCGAGCCGGGCCCGAGCGGCGGCCCCGCGGGCGACATCCTCATCCGCGTCGTCGTGGCCCCACACCCACATTTCCGCCGCGACGGAAAAAACCTGCAGGTCGACGTTCCGATCACACTGGCCGAGGCGCTCCGCGGCGCGAAGATCGACGTGCCGACGCCGCACGGCACGATCACCGTCACGGTCCCGCCGGGAGCCTCCAGCGGTAAGAAGCTGCGAGTCAAAGGCCACGGCGTGAAACCGTCCTCCGGCCCGCCTGGCGACTTGTTCGCCGAGCTCGAGATAGTGCTGCCGAAAACCCTGTCGGAGGACGACCGCGATGCGCTGACCCGTATCGCCGAGAAATACGCCGACAACCCGCGAGCCCACCTCCATTGGTAATTCCCGACGCCGTCGTGCGGTCGCTCCACTGGAGGCCGCCGCTGGCCGAAGCCGCTGAAGCTGCCAAGAGACTTCCGCCGCCAACGCGGTTTGCGCTGTTCATGGCGCTGGTTGGCATAGCCCTGGTCGGCATGTTTTTCGTCGTGGCGATTCTGCTAGGCGGCCATTGGGTCCGCCGACAGGGGACCCATCGTCGTGGGCCATCGGTGCCCCCAGACCGGGTGCCCATTGATTTGACCAAACCCGATGAAGGGACAGAGAATGACGACGAGCCCCCGCACCCATCTGAGTTGGCCCATCCACCCAATAACTAGCCCGACGGCCTCTTTGTCCGGGACCCGCTGGGCGTGGCCATGCGGCCAGTTTGCTAAACTCTACCCACCACATGCCCATGTTCCGCTTCCCCAAATCGCATCGCCTACTCAAGCCCGCCGAGTTTGAGCGCGTGTTCGCGCGCCGCCGTTCGCGCAGCGACGGGCGGATCGTCGTTTACGCCTGCGAAAACGGACTGGCGCACTGCCGTCTCGGACTGGTGGTAACGCGCAAGTGCGGCGGCGCCGTCGCGCGCAACCGCTGGAAGCGCTGTCTCCGCGAAGCATTTCGCCTGTCGGCGGCCGAGTTGCCGCCCGGACTTGATCTGCTCATCCTCCCGCGAGCCGGCGCCGAGCCAGCGACTGGCGAGCTCGCCGATTCTTTGCAGACGCTTGGGCGCGGCTATCGGCTGACCTGCAAGCCTCCTCCAACGCCGCGGAGCCCCGCACCACATGACCTGGCTTTGGCGCCAACTCGTGGCCTTGCCGCAACTGGCCCTGGTGGCGCTGGTCAGGTGCTATCAGTGGCTGATCAGCCCCTGGCTTGGCCCGCGCTGCCGCTATCATCCCAGCTGCAGCGAGTACTTCATCCTCGCCGTGCGAAAATACGGCGCCCTGCGGGGCGCCTGGCGCGGCGTTCTCCGCATCTTGCGCTGCCACCCCTGGCATCGCGGCGGCTATGATCCCCCGTAAGGAAAAAGGGGAATTAGGAAAGTGGAAAGGGGAATGACAGCAAGCGTTGATTAGCCCCCTCGAACAGCCCATCGACTTTCCCCTTTCCACTTTCCACTTTCGCGTTTCCCCCCTCTCTTGACCGGCTCCGCCAGCATTCGTACTCTTCGGCCCGACTTCGTCCCGGTTTGAATTGGTCGCCGTGCCTGTGCGCCTTCCCTTGCGCATCGACTCGATGGAAAGCATGCGCATGATCAACCTGCAAGACTCTGGCTATCGCGCGACGCGAAGGACGCTGTTGAAGGCTGCGATCGCATGCACGCTTTCCTGGCCGACTCTCGGCTGCATGGGGCCCCTGCTCCATAAACCCCACAGCGACGCCCCGCTGACCGAGGCCGACTACCAGAATCTTGAAGACGGCGCCCCTTCGACCACGCGATTGGTGAGCGCCGTGTCGCACCCCTACGGCATGGGGTTCGCGAAAGTCGAAAGCGTTTCGCTGGTTACAGGACTGAACGGCACGGGCGAAGACCCGGCGCCCTCGCCCCAGCGCCGCGCTGTTGGCAGAGATGAACCGCCAGGGGATCGAAGACCCCAACGAGGTTCTCGCCTCCCCGAACACGGCGTTGGTGCTGGTGCGCGCCCTGCTGCGTCCCGGCATCCAGGCCGGCGAAACCTTCGATGTAGAAGTCCGCACGCCTACCAAGAGCGGCACCACCAGCCTCCGCAACGGCACGCTTCTGGAAACCCGCCTGAGCGAAACTGCCGTCCTCGGCGGACAAATCCGCAAGGGTCACGAAGCCGCCATCGCCCAGGGTTCCATCCTCGTCGACCCCTCGGCAGACGGCGCCAAGAACCCCGCCGCCGCGACCCAGGGCCGCATCCTCAGCGGCGGCGTCGCCACCAAGTCGCGCACCCTCGGCCTCATACTCGATCACCAGCACAAGTCGGTCCGTATGAGTCAAACTGTGGCCAAGGCCGTTAGCGAGCGATTCTGCGCCTATGTCGACGGCCGACGCGAGGGCTGCGCGACGCCCAAAAACGACGAGTTCATCCAGCTGACGCTGCACCCGCGCTACAAGGAAAATGTTAACCGCTTTATGAAAGTCGTACGCAGCGTGGCCATCGAGGAATCTGCCGCCGCGCGGTTGGAGCGATTGAAGCTCCTCGACAAGCAAATGGAAGACCCGGTCACCGCCGAAGCCGCCGCCCTGCGATTGGAAGCCATTGGCGGCGACCAAGCCATCGAAGTTCTTAAACGCGGCGCCCAGTCGCACGATCCGGAAGTGCGATTCTACTCCGCCGAGGCGCTGGCCTATCTCGACGTGACCGAGGCGGTGGCCCCCCTGGCCAAGGCCGCGATCGAAGAGCCCGCCTTCCGCATCAACGCCCTGGTGGCCCTGGGCAGCATGCAGGACGGCGCCGCGTCCGAAGCGCTGACCGACATGCTCAAAGTCAAAAGCGCCGAGACGCGCTACGGCGCCTTCCGAGGCGCTGACGCAAATGGCGGCCGAGGATCCCCAAGTCCGCGGGGAGAATCTCGGCGGCAAGTTCAAGTTCTGTGTGCTCGACGTCGCCGGGCCGCCCATGATCCACGTCACCCGCAGTCATCACCCCGAGGTGGTGCTGTTCGGCAAGGAACACAACTTCAGCCTGCCGCTGGTGCTCGACGCCGGCCAGCGGATCCTGGTCAACGGCCGCAACGGCGACACGATCACCGTCAGCCGCTTCTCGCCGGGCGAGCCCACACAGCAACGGCAGGTATCCACCCGCGTCGAGGACGTGATCCGCGCCGTGGTCGACGTCGGCGGCGATTATCCCGACGTGGTGCAGATGCTCCAGCAAGCCAAAAACGCCGGCACCCTCTCCAGCCGCTTCCGCGTCGACGCCCTGCCGGAACCTGGCCGGCAGTATGACCGTCATTCCGAACCGCAAGTGGAAACCGAGGACGCCAAGCTGCTGACCAATGCGGAATGACCAATGACCAAGCCCCAATGACCAATGACTGGGGCCACGCTTGAGCTAATTGGTCATTGGTGCTTGGTCATTGTGGTTTTCCGCCCCCTATGCTTTCCGCTCTGGAACTCAACGGCTTCAAGAGCTTCGCGGATCGCACGCGGCTGGAGTTTCCCTCGGGCATCACGGTCGTCGTCGGGCCCAACGGATCGGGCAAATCCAACGTCGTCGATGCGGTCAAGTGGGTGCTCGGCGCCCAGAGCGTCAAGGCGCTCCGCGGCCGGGAGATGACCGACGTCATCTTCAGCGGTTCGCGCGACCGCCGACCCGCGGGCGCCGCCGAGGCTTCGCTCGTGTTCGACAACTCCGCGGGGCTCCTGGACCACGACGCCGCCGAGGTGCAAATCACCCGCCGCGTGTACCGCAGCGGCGAGGGCGAATACCTCATCAATCGCCAGCCCTGCCGGCTGCGCGACGTCCGCGACCTGTTGGCCGGCGTCGGAGCGTCCTCAGGCGCCTACAACATCATCGAGCAGGGCAAGGTCGACGCCGTACTTCAGGCCTCACCCAAGGAGCGCCGGCTCGTTTTCGAGGAAGCCGCCGGCATCAGCCGCTTCCGACTCAAGCGCGAGGAAGCCGTCCGCCGACTCGACCGCGTCCAACAAAACCTCCTCCGCCTCAACGACATCGTCAGTGAGCTCGAGACCCGCTTGAAATCAGTCCGCAGTCAGGCCGGCAAGGCGCAGCGCTACTCCGAGCTCGCCCGGCGGCTGGAGGCGCTGCGCACACACGCCGCGCTCGAGGATTGGCGGCACCACACCGCCCGGATCGACGACTTGCGCACCGCCGCCGCGGCCGACGCGGCACATGTGGCTCGCCTGGAAGGGGGCCTCGCCTCGGCAGCCCAGCACATCGCCGAGCTCGACCGCCGGTCCGCCGACATGCAGTCCGCCTTGTTTGAAGCCGTCGCCGCCGAGACCGCGGTCCGCGAACGGGTCGCCAAGTGCGAGTCCACCCGCGCCAGTCACACGGCCCGCATCGACGAGCTGGAGCAGGAAGCCGACCGCCTCGCCGCCCAGCTCCTCACGCTCGCATCCCGCGCCGGCGATACCCAGCAGCTGGTCGCCGACACCCAGGCCGAGCTCGACCGGTCGCAAGCCCATTGGACGGAGCTCGAGCGCGTGCTGGCCTCACGGCAACAGGAGCTAGAGGAGGTCGGCGCCGCCCGCCGGCTGGTCGAGCAGGAACTGGCCGCCTCCCGCTCACAACTGGACGAAGCCCAGCGCGAGGCGCTGCGCCTCGACGGCGAATGCCAACTCCTCGACGCCCGGCTGCACGCCGCCGAGGAATTGTTCATTCGCTGCGACGAAGAAGCCGAGCCGCTTCGCCAGTCCCGGGAGCGACTCGCGGCCGACGCCAAGCGCGCCGCTCGGCGCTCGACCAGTTAGCCGCCGACTGCGACCAGGCCGCCGCCCGCCTGAAGGCCGCCCAGCAAGAACTTGCCGACGGACGTCGCCAGCTTACCGCAGTTCACCGCGCCCAGGCCGAGCTCGACGGCCGACTGACCGGCGCCCGCGAGCGGACGCTCGTGCTGGAGGAACTGGAACGCCGGCTGGAGGGCCTGACCTCCGGCGCCAAGGAGGTGCTGCGGCTGGCCCGCGACGATCCCCACAGTCCATTTCGCGCGGTGCGCGGCGTGGTGGCCGACTTGCTTCAGGTCGACGCCGACACGGCCCCGATGGTCGAGACCGCCCTCGGCGAGCGGGCCAGCTACCTGGTCGTCACCGAAACCACGGCCCTCACGGCGGCGCTGGCCGCCGAGTCCTCCCAATGGCCGGGCCGCACGAGCTTTCTCCGACTCGACGTCCCCGCGCCGGCTAGCGCGGTTGATCGTGTGGACCTCAGCGGCGAAGTGGGCGTCATGGGTCGGGCGGATCAGTTCGTCGACGCCGCGCCGGAACTGGCTCCCATGGTCCGCCGACTGCTGGGGCGCCACTGGCTGGTCGATACGTTGGGGTCGGCGCTGCGGCTGGCTGCCGGCGTGGGCCGCGGATTAAATTTCGTCACCGCCGCCTGTGAAGCGGTGCTCGCCGACGGCACGCTCACGGTCGGTCCGCGGCAAAACATCGCCGGCCTGCTTTCCCGCCGCAGCGAGCTGCGAGCGCTCCGGGAGCAAATCGGCGAGATGGAACAGGCAGCCGTCGCCGCGGCCCAAGAAGCCCAACGACTTGAAGCAAACATCGCTGCGGCCGAGTCGGCCGTGCATGAGCTTTCCCCCCGCCACGAGTCGCTAGGCAAGGCGCACGCCGAGTCGCGCCTGCATTCGGCCTCGCTGGCCGCCAAGCTACAGCAGGCCGACGACCGGCTGGTCGAGCTAGCACGCCAGCGCCGACGCCAGCGCGACGCGCGACGCCCTGCAACTAGAGCAAGTCCAGGCCATCAAGCGCGCCGTGCAGCTTCGCCAGACCGTTGAAGCCTGCCAGCAACACATCGCCGCGGCGACCGAGCGGCAAGTCGGCCTCGAAGCCCGCCAGGCCGCTTTGCAGCACGCCGTGGGCGACCAGCGCGTCGACTTGGCCCGCAGCGAGCAGCGGGTCGAAGGCCTGCGAGCCCAGACGGAGCAATTGCTCCGCGACCACGCCGAGCGCGACCGGGCCGTCGAGGAAACTCGCGCCCGCGCCGGCCTTTGCGGTGCCCAGAAGTCTCGCTTGCAGGTCGCCATTGGAGAGTTTGCCGCCGAGTCGGCCGAGTTGCAGCGCCAGCGAGAAGCGCTCTCCACCCGCATCGCCGAGCTCGAACTGTCCCGGCACAGCGCCCAATCCGACCGCGCCGCGGCCTTCGCGGCGGCCGAAAGCGCGCCGCCCAACTTCTCGAATCTCAGCTCCGGCTGCAGAACCGCCGACTCGAACTGCAGCAAATCGAAGGCCAGCGCACCGCATTGGCCGAACGGCTCGGCGAGGAGTACCGCGTCGACCTCGTGGCTTTGGCCAGCGGATCGGCCGCCGACGCCGACCAAATCGCCGATTCGATTCCCGCCGACCGCACGGTCCTCGACGCCGAAATTCGCGATCTCCGCGAGCGGATTCAGGCCTGCGGGCCAGTCAATCTCGACTCGCTCACCGAGTTGGAAGCGCTCGACAGCCGCTACGTCGCCCTCTCGGCTCAGTTCCAGGATCTTGACGCCTCGCGGGCTCGACTGGAGCAAATCATCCGCCAGGTCAATGCCGAGAGCCGGCAACTTTTCATCGACACTCTCGACCAGGTGCGCGCCCATTTCCAGGACATCTTCCGCCGGTTGTTCGCTGGCGGCGAGGCCGACGTCGTCGTCGAGCCCGACGAGAGCGGCGACGTGTTGGAAAGCGGCGTCTCGATTATCGCCCGCCCCCCGGGCAAGCAGCCGCGCAACATCTCCCTGCTCTCCGGCGGCGAGCGGACGCTCACTTGCGTGGCCCTGCTGCTGGCAATTTTCAAGAGCCGGCCCAGTCCCTTCTGCGTGCTCGACGAGGTGGACGCCGCCCTGGACGAATCGAACATCGACCGCTTTGTGGGCGTGCTGAAAGAGTTCATGCATTCGACGCAGTTTATCGTCATCACGCATTCCAAACGCACGATGACCTGCGCCGACACGCTCCACGGCGTCACGATGCAGCAAACGGGCGTGTCGAAGCGCGTCTCAGTCAGGTTCGAAGACGTCGCCGACGACGGCCGCATCCGCCCCGCAGCTCTCAAGGCGGCCTAGCTGGTGCTGTCTCTCCACGATCGCAGCCGGTGGCGGAAGCCGGCGGTGAGCCGAGCGCCGATCGCCGGCTTCCGCCGGCGGCTGGAAATGCGGCTCGCTTTCCACCGCATTTAGTCTGACGCTATGCCGGCGCCGGCGCCGCTCGCAGCGCGCCGGCGCCAAAAGCGGGAGCTTTTTTCCCGGCAAGCCTATGATTCCAATAGGCGCTGCGACCGCTACGAACGGCCGCCGCCCGGGTAACTGGCGTTCTCGGAGCAACCCGACCGACCGCTGCGACGCTTGAAAGTTTCTAAAGTCGAACCCCCCGTGCAATCGAAACTAGTTATCGGGTGGGAGTTCCGCGGCGGCTCGGTCTTCGCAAGAGGGCCAACCGCGTGCCGGAACGACTGCTCAAAGGGGGGAGCCTGCCTGACTACACGCCGCAAGTGCGGCGGCGTACCCACGCCTGCGTGTGCACGCCGCCTGTCTGCATGCTCTCTCCGCGCCCGTACCGCCGCGCAAGCGGATGACCACGGGACGTCGGCTGTCCGCGCCGCGCAATTGCGCGAGTCGAAACGATTGGCATAACCCAGACCAAGGGTTCCCCAATTTAACGACTTTCGCCAATCTCCAGGTGCTTGCATCGCCGATGGATTAGTAGGAATGGAGCGGATCAGAAGGACCTGAGCCAAACCCAGGAAGCCATTTTAACCCAGCCCCGACCCAGGCGACTCGTGCCTGGCGCCGACCCAAAGTCTGACGAAAAGGGAGTATCTCGTCAGATTCGTGCGCCAGTCCCCCGTCGAAGGGGCCGCCGGACGACGCGTACCGGAAAAGACGCGACGCCCGCCCAGAGCGTTCACGCAAATAATATTGGAGTACCCGTGATGAAGGTCTTTACTACTGGTCAGGTCGCAAAGATCTGTAAGGTGGCCCCCCGCACGGTCAGCAAGTGGTTCGACTCAGGCCGACTGAAGGGCTATCGAATTCCCGGTTCCCAGGACCGGCGCATCCCCCGCGAGTATTTAATCAAGTTCCTCAAGGAGCACGGCATGCCGCTGGGCGACCTCGAGGACGAGGCGATGGCCAAAGTGCTGATCGTCGCCCAGGATCAGGTGTTAATCGAGAATCTGCGCCGCGAGCTCCCCGTCGAGCGATCGTTCCGCACCTCGACCGCCGCCAGCGGGTTCGAAGCCGGCATCCAGGCCGAGAGCTTCCACCCCGACTGCATCGTGGTCGATTTCTCGATCGGTCAGCTCGAAGCGCTGCAGATTTGCCAGAATCTGCGTCGCAGCGCCGACTTCGCCGAAACGATCCTGATCGCCCTGTTGCCGGACGACGGCGCCACGGCGAGCTTCGATCGCTCGAGCATCAACGAAACGTTCAAGAAGCCGTTCGACGCCGCCCTGCTGGCCGAACGCTTGCGAACGCTGGTTGGCGCCAAGAAAGAGTTGGTCTAAACGCTCAGCACTCGGTGATTTGCGTCCACACTGGGCGACGGCCGCGCCTCGACGCTGCGGTCCAAGCCCGAGCGCCTAAGCCGTGACGCTCCTAGCTCACTCACGGATCCACATATCAAGGGGCTGTTGAAAGATTCAACTGTCGCACGGCCGAGAGTCCTCCCGCTTGAGGCCGCCGCGAATACCCCCGCTCCATGAGGCCTTGTCGAGTTCGCTCGACGAGGCCTTTTTTTTGCGCCTGTGGGAGGTGTCTCCGACGCCGATTAGCCGCTGCGGCGGCACAATTGCGCGTAGTATTTATGGGTCCCCAAGCGCAGGGGGATCAAACGCCCGAACCGCCGCCTCCACCGCCACCGCCACCGCCACCACCTCCACCTCCACCACCACCACCGCCACCGCCACCGCCACTCGAGGGTCTACCGCCGCCGCCGGACGGTATCCCGCCACCGCCTGAGGGCTTGCCGCCGCCTGACGGTTTTCCCCCACCGCCGCTTGGCTTGCCGCCGCCGCCCGCAGGCGGCTTCGGCGCAGGCGGCGATGGAATGGCCCTCGCTTGAACCGCTGGCACGCGTTCGGTCATCAGCGTGGTCTGGCGAGTCACGATCCGCTTGGCCGTCAGCTTCGGAGGTAGCCACGAGTTGGCCGCCAACGGCACGCTTACCTGCACCGTTACCCGCGGCGTATCCTCTGCAATCACGCTCGGCGTCACGGTGATCGTCCCGCCGCTCACGCCGGCGCGAGCCAGCAGGTTGTTGGCCTGGGCTACGGCTTCGGACACTTTGGCGCCCGGCACGATCACGTTTCGAGCCGCTTCGTAGGCCGCGTTGTCCGCCGCGTGCCGCAGGTTGTGCAGCCGCACGAACTCAATCAGCCCCACCAGCAGCATGATCAGCAGCGGAAACGTCAGTGCAAACTCGACGACCGTGACGCCCCGCCGTTCAAGTTGAAGCCCTGGACGACGCATGCCTGCCCCCAAATTCATGTGTAAGGATCTAGCCGCGGGTCTTGCCCTCTCGACGCAGCTGCTAATGACCACGCGGGCCCTGCGGTCACTGCGTCAGCAAAATCGGCAGCTTGTTCGCGATCGTACTGAACACCTTCTTGAGCTCGGCGCCGCTGGAGGCGTGAAAGTGCTCGCCTCCGCCTTTGGACGCAACGGAGGTCATTGCCGGAATGTCGGCCTCGGCCGAATAGGTCACCGTGTAAACCGTCACCCCCTTGGCAAACGCCGCCTGCGCCGCCAGCACCGGGTCGGCGCCCTTGGTCCGCCGGCCGTCGGTTAGCACGATCACCACCTTCACCGCCCATGGTCGGGCGGTGCTGGGATCGTCGAGCGAATTGACGCCCTCGGTAATGCCATCGTGAATGTTGGTGAAGCCCGAGCAGTACTTCTGCGTGTAGACGTCGAGCGCCTTCGGCAATTTCCCGTAGTTGCCGCTCAGCGCCAGTTCGCGCTTAGCGTCGTCGGCATAGGTCACCAGCGACACGAATTCCTTCTGCGGCGACTGGTTCAAGGCGGCGATGAACACGTTGACCGAGTCCACCAGCGACCGCCACCGCGATTTCGGCGGCGCCGGGTCACAGAACTGCCACCCCGGCGGCGCCCCCGCGGGCGGCTGCCCCGCTGCCGCCATTTTCTCGGACTCTTCGAAATCGCCGTAAGCCATCGACCCGGAGCGATCCAGCACCAGGGCCACGTCGCACTCGACTTGCGTACTGATGGCTTGCTGCACCGGGCCAAACGTTTTTACGGCGCCAAACGTCGGCATCACCAGGTTCACCGTCCCGCTGAGCGAACCGGCGTCCCGCCGCGCGTTGACCGTCACCGCGTTGATCTGCGCCCCTCCCGGCGTGAACTTGTACCGCTGCGCAAGCGACGCCCGCGTCGACGCGCCGAACACTATGTCCGCGTCCGCCAATTGCGTCGCCTTGCCGGCCACCTTGTTGCGCGCGGCCGCGTCGCGTGCCGTCGCCCGGGCTTGGGCCGGGTCCTGCGTTCGGCTCAACTCGAAGCCCGCGGCTCGCGTCGCCGCGTCGGAGACGATCCGCAGCTCGGTGCGCGTCAGCTCCATGTACGCCAGGTTAACGACGAAGCTCGCCAAAATGAGCATCACCGGCAGCAAGATAGCCACCAGCGGCAACATCGCCCCGCGGCGATGCGACCGTGCTCCACGGAGTGAGGATCGCATGTGAGATTAGTCCCCTCTAAACTGATTCTTCCGCTACCTCTCCTTGACAAACTGCACCGACGCCGTCAGCGTCTTGTTGCCGAACAGCCAACCGCCCACCAACGAATTCTTGGCAAACGGAGCGCTGTCTGCACATTGATCCAAGTGCCTGCCGCGGCGCCCGGGATGTTTGACGGCGTGACGGTGACCGTCGCCGCTTCGACGTCACGATCCTCAAGGATCAGATCACATTGGTAAGTCACGTTCGACGCCTGCGCCCCGGCGCCAGCGCAACGCGCGCCCCTTCATAGGCGGCAATGCTCAACGACTGCTGTAGAAAGATCATCGCGCAGGATTCGATCGTCGCCAGCACCACCAGCACGATCACGGGCATGCACACCGCGAGCTCCGTCGCGGCCACGCCGTCGCGCGGCCGTCGCCCTATCATCAATTTCCTGCGGTACCGCGCCATTACCCCTCCCAGCCTCGCGGCCTAGCGTCGCGCTAATCGCGCACATTCCCCTGCTTCCAGACGCCGACGCAAGAGTACGTAAAGCCTACGTCAGCCTCGCCCACGGCTCGGACTTCCTGCGATGTACCCGTGGCGCCATCCCGGCGACACTCAACGCCCTGGGCCGATTATTCGTCCGGCGCCGGTGACGCCGGTTGCGGCGCCGCCCGCGCGGCAACGACGTTAAACCCGATCTCCAAGTGCGGTTGAATCCTGGGCGTCGCGAGTCTCTTGCGACCCGAAACGCCGAAATTGAACGAGGATCGCCGGTTGCAAAAATGCTCCCAAACCCCCTGGCCCTCGCCCCTGTCGGAGACCACGGCACACTCGACTAGCGCGGCTGAATCCGTAGAATGGCAGGTTTGCCGTCCAGGCCGACGCCGTAACCTCCGCAATCGTCGGGATTTACCGCTATGAGCGAGCTCACGCACGTCGACGAGCACGGCGCCAGCCGCATGGTCGACGTGGGGGACAAGCCGCCGACGCGCCGCACCGCCCAGGCCAGCGGGCTGGTGAAAATGCGGTCCGAAACCCGCGCCGCAATTTGCTCCGCGGGCGTGGCCAAGGGCAACGTGCTGGAAGTCGCCCGCCTGGCCGGTATCATGGCAGCCAAGCGTACAGCGGACTTGATTCCGTTGTGCCACCCGCTGCCGCTGGAATCGATCGAAGTCAACTTCCAACCCGAGGGCGACGACGCCCTCCGCATCGAAGCCCGCGTGCAAACCACCGCCAAAACCGGCGTCGAAATGGAAGCCCTTGTCGCCGTCAGCGTGGCCGCGCTCACCGTCTACGACATGTGCAAATCAATGGACCGCGGCATGGCCATCACCCAAATCCAACTCGAGCGAAAATCCGGCGGCGCCACCGGCGACTTCGCGAGATCCGCCTCAGCGCCATCCTGTTAGCCGCGACGCGAAGGTCCGCCGCAGCGGAGCGCGCCCCGAGGAAGTTTCAACACCCCAACGCACGAAGCCCAGGAACCGCCCCAAATGAGTCAGGTCCGCAATGCCGACGCCGGCGCCCGCCGCGTGCTGACCCGCCTGTTGAGTCCCATCGCCGGCGACCTGGCCGAGGTCGACGCCCGACTCCAGCAGGAATTGCGGCACCCCGACCCGTTCATCGACGAGCTGGCCCGGCACTCCTTCCGCCTGGGCGGCAAACGGCTTCGCCCTGCCCTGCTCTTGCTCTCCGCCAAAGCCGTCGGCCCGATCATCGCCGACCACGGCACGCTGGCCGCCATCGTCGAGATGATTCACACCGCCACGCTCATCCACGACGACGTGCTGGACGACGCCCAAGTCCGCCGCCACCGCGACACGGTCAACGCCCGCTGGAACAACCAGACGAGCGTGCTATTGGGCGACTATCTATTTACCCGCGCCTTCTCGCTGGCCAGTGACCTGACTTCAAATTTCGCTTGCCGCGCTCTCGGCGACGCCACGAGCAAGATGTGCGCCGGCGAGCTCCGCCAGACCGCCGCCAGCGGCGACTTCTGGCTCTCCCGCGAGGACTATCTTGCCATCCTCGAAGCCAAGACCGCAGAATTGTGCGCTTGCTCGTGTCTCTTCGGCGCGCACTACGCCGGCGGCGACGCCGCAGCCGCCCGCGCTCTCTCAGCCTACGGGCGGCGACTCGGCATTGCCTTCCAAATTGCCGACGACCTGTTGGACCTCGAAGGCGACGAATCTGTCACCGGCAAATCGTTGGGCGCGCGACCTGGCCCATCGCAAGATGACCCTGCCGCTGATACTGCTCCGCGATGGCGCCACCAAGGCCGACGCCGCACGCCTGCAGGCCCTGTTCGACGAATCGGACGCCAGTCATGCGGCCTTGCTGGTCGACTGGCTCGACGAATCCGGGGCCCTCGACCAGGCCCGCGTGGCGGCCGAGGACTTTGCCCGACAGGCGGCGGCCGATCTCGCGCCGCTGGCCGACTCCGCAGCGAAGCAAACCTTGCTGGAAGTCGCCCGCTTCGTCGTCACCCGCGACGCCTGATAATTGCAAATTGGCCATTGGCCATTAGCAATTTGAAATTTGCAGTGGCCATTGGCCAATTTGCAATTATTTCCCTACCGCACTCCCTGAGGACACTATTTCCGTGGCAAGCGATTCGGGCGTCGCCCCCTCGTCAACATCCACAAACCGGCACTCCGACAGACTGCGAAACCACGCCCCCTGCCGCTTGGCAAACTGCCGCGTCCGAGTCTTGATGCGCGCCAGCATCGTGTCGCCGTCGTACCTTCCCGCCAGGTGGTCGATGGCCTCCTGGTATCCGACCGCCTGACTGGCCGTACGCCCCAACTGCCGGCCGTCGCTGGTCAACTGCCGCACCTCGTCCACCAACCCGCGCCGATCATTTCCTCCACGCGGGCGTCGATCCTCGTGTGCTGCACCTCGCGCGGCCGCCGCAGCACGAACACTCGACACGCCGCGGCTGGGCGACCGTCGTCGAACTCCATCTGCTGATGGCTGATCGGCTGGCCCGTCGCCCGAAACACCTCCAGCGCCCGCACCAATCGTCGCGTATCGTGCGGGTGAATGAGCGACGCCGCCACCGGATCGACTTGCTCAAGCCGCTCGTGCAGCGCCGCCCCGCCGACTTCGGCCGCCTCGCGCTGGATCTGTTCGCGCAGTTCCCAGTTGGCAGGAGGTCCGTCGAACAGCCCCCGGAGCAGCGCCTTGAGATACAACGGCGTTCCGCCGACGAAGAGCACTTCCCGCCCGCGGCTGCCAATCTCCGCCACCTTGGCGTGAGCAGTGTCGAGATATTGGGCGACGCTGAAATCCTCCTCGGGCCCGACGATGTCGATCAAGTGGTGCGGCGCCGCGCGCGCTCCGCCGGCGACGGCTTGGCCGTGCCGATGTCCATGCCGCGGTAAATCGCCATCGAGTCCATCGACACGATCTCGGCGTCCAACGCCTCGGCCAGCGCCAGGCCCACCGCCGTCTTGCCCGACGCGGTGGCGCCCGTGAGAAACCAACAATTCGCTGCCTGCAACTCGCACCTCAAGGCACGTCCTCGATTCAAAACTTTTCCAGCCGGCGGCGGCTGCCGCCAGGCTTTTCGGGGTGTCGCCAAATCGCCGGCTGCCGCCGGCGGCTATCACTGAGCATTCCGACGATTGCGACGTTCTCTAGCACTGCCTAAACTACGGGATTGTATTCAACAGTCGCGCGATTCCAACCGTCATGCGTCCGCTGGATCAACTCGAAGAAACGATCGCCGCCCGCAAGGCCGCCGCGGCGACCGACGCCTCGTACACAGCCCGCCTCCTGGCCGCCGGCGTCCCCAAGATCGGCGCCAAGCTCCTGGAAGAAGCCGGCGAGGCCGCTTCAGCCGCCGCGGAACCCGGCGAAGAAGGTCGCCAGCACACCGTCCGCGAAGCCGCCGACCTGTTGTACCACGTCCTGGTCCTCCTGTCGGTGCGCGAAATCGCCCTCGCCGAAGTCGAGACCGAACTCGCGGGCCGGTTCGGCATGTCCGGCTTACAGGAAAAAGAGTCCCGCAGTCTCAAAACCCAGAAAGATTAACCACCAAGGCACAAAGGACACAAAGAAAAACAATGAGAGGAACCAAGCAGGTGGAAGATTAAGCAACATTATTCCTAGCTAACTTGCATGAGCGGAAATAAGTGCGAGTCTGTGGTCCCCCTTATCTTCCTTGGTGTCCTTGGTGTCTTTGTGGTTAATCTGCTCTTATGACCGAAAACCTCCGCATCGGCGTCCCGAGTAAGGGCCGCCTCTCTGAAATCTCCAGTGAGCTCTTGACCGAGGCCGGGCTCAGCTTCCGCCGCCAGGAGCGGAGCCTGTTCGCCCGTGTGCGCGAGATGCCCATCGACGTCACCTTTCTCCGCACCGACGACATCCCCGTCCTGGTGGCCGAAGGCGCCATCGACCTGGGAATCACCGGCAGCGACCTGGTGGCCGAGAGCGGCGCCGTCGTGGTCAGCCGCCTTAACCTCGGCGTCGGCAGCTGCGGACTAGCTCTCTGCATTCCCGACGACAGCAACGTAAAATGCCCCGTCGACCTCGACGGCAAGCGCATCGCCACCAGCTTTCCCAAGATCACCACCGACTTCCTCGCCCGCCACAAGGCCAAGCCGCACATCGTCAATCTCACCGGCTCGGTCGAGGTGATGATCGCCCTCGGCGTGGCCGACGCCGTGGTCGACCTTGTGGAAACCGGCAGCACGCTCGCCGCCAACCGCCTCCAGGTGCTCGCCGAGATCGGACGCTACGAGACGGTCCTCGTGCAGAATCCCGCCACGCCCCACACCTACATCGCCGACCGCGTGGTCCGGCGGCTCGAAGGCGTCGTCATTGCCCGCGCGTGGTCGCTGCTGGAATACAACGTGCCGGAGCAAAAACTCGCCGAAGCCGAGGCGATCACGCCGGGCTACAACTCCCCCACGATCAACCGCCTGGAGCAACCAGGGATGTGCAGCGTGCGGGCCATGGTCAAGCGCGGCGAAGTGATCCAAATCATGGAGCAGCTCGAGCAAATCGGCGCCACCGCCATCCTCGAAACCGCCATCAGCAACTGCCGGCTCTGACGGCAGCCCTTGCGCCGCGCCCATTTAGCCCCCGGTCACTGACCGCGGGCTAACGACGATGCTAGCACGGGACGCTCTTCCCTTGCAGCAGCAAGCGTCCGATCGCTAAACTTCGCCGCCTTTCTATTTGCTCGTCTTACGCCGCGCACCGTCCGCCATGCGACTCGCTCTTGCGCTCATCCTCTGCGCTCACGTCGTAAGCGGCTGCACGACCGCCCGCAAGATGCTGGCCCCGTCCAACCTGCGCAACTGGGAGCCCGATCAGGCCGTGCTCCCCTACGCCGAGCTCCGCCCCGATCGCGCCCTCGTCCACAACGTGCCGCTACTGCCGGTACCTCGACCAGGACACGTTCGTCGTCGAGCACGAAAACCGCACTTACAACCTCGCCGACCTCACGGGCGTCGACTTCTTCATGATCCCCTTCAAGGACGCGCCGCGCCTCGCCCACACCATGCTCAGCTTCGAGTTCAGGCCCCCCGACGGCCCACCGCAATATCTCGCCTGCAGCATCGAAATCCGCAAAGAGAAGGGCGAAAAGTACGCCGCCCTCAAGGGCTCGGCACGCCAGTACGAGCTGATGTACGTGCTGGCCGACGAGCGCGACGTCGTCGAGCTGCGCACCAACTACCGCGGCGAGGACGTCTACCGCTACCACACGATCGCCACGCCCGATCAGGCCCGAGTGCTGCTGGTCGACGTCCTGGCCCGCGCCAACGAGCTGGCCAGCCGTCCCGAGTTTTACAACACCTTCACCAACAACTGCACGACCAACCTGGTTCGCCACATCAACCGCATTCAGCCCAACCGCCTCGTCTACGACTACCACGTCCTCCTGCCCGGCTACTCCGACCAGCTTGCCTACGACGAAGGGCTGATCCAGCGCCATGGGACGTTCGAGGAGACGAAGGCCGCGGCGTATTTGAATCCCAAAGCGCTGGCGGCGGCGGGGCAGGAGGATTTTTCGGCGCTGATTCGACGGTGAAAAAAGAGTTTACCGCGGAGTTCGCGGACTCGATGGCGTGACGCTGTCGATGTTACCTGGGCGCCATGGCCACTGCTTTGAGTGAGCATGCTTGCGCCGGACATGCCCACGCCGACCCGTGGACATGGCACTCAAAGACTCGTAGATGCGCAATAAGCAATTGGTTCGCGCTAGATTCTTCGGCGGACCTCAGAATGACAGGGCGCGTGGTGCGCTATGGCCGGCGCCTGCTGCGAGCGGCTATGGCTGCGACGGCGGCCACGCCGAGAATCGACCACGACGCCGGCTCCGGGACGGGCGTGAACGTGAGATTGTCGATGTACGTGGTATTGGGAAGCGTTCCGCCCGAGCTGTACACGATTTTACGAATCCCCGTCGCGCCCACGCTCAACGTAGCAAAGGGCGGAGTCTTGTTGAGGCCCCAGGGCTCGGTATCTGAACCAAGAACGCTGTCGGCCGCATCGTAAGCGGTGATGTCCAGGGAGCCGTCGTTGTCGGTGCCAAGATCGCCTGCGCTCATTTGAAAATTCTTCACCGGACTACCGAAGAGAATGGTCGTCACGTGCGGGACGGGGATGGATTCGACGGCATCAAGCAACGCCTGGCCGGTCGTGCCGGGATACGACGTCAAGTCGTCGACGAAAAGAGTCAAATGACCACTGACAATGGTGACATTGACTCCGGAGTTTCCGGCGTTGGAATACGCGAGCGTCGGACCCACGTTCTTTGGGCTATCGAAGCCCATGTCGATGTCTTCGAAGTCGATGACCACCGGACTGACGACCGCGTGAGCGCGCGCGGACCATGCCGCGCTGGCAATAAGTAACACTATCGCTAACGATTTCATTAGGCCTCTCCTCTCTCTGTTCCGTTACGTAATACAAGGGGCGAAGACGCCCCTGCCGTGTCATCAAGCTACCAAGCTGGGCCCATCTATTCAAAGAAATTCGCCCAAATACGTCGGTTTTGGCTGCGGGCTTGCGGCCGGCGTCGTGGCCGCAGCACGGGTTGCCAAGTCTCTCCGAGACTCGGATTGGCCGGCCCGGAGGGACGGCCCCACTACTGGCCGATGATCTTGACCAGCACGCGCTTCCGCCGCTTGCCGTCAAACTCGTAATAGAAGATGTGCTCCCACGGCCCCAGGTGGAGCTTACCGCCGGTGATGGCCACGACCACCTCCCGCCCCATGACCTGCCGCTTGTGATGGGCGTCGGCGTTGTCCTCGCCTGTGCGATTGTGGTGATACCGCGCCGGCGAAGGATCAAACGGCGCGAGTTCCTCGAGCCACTTGTCATAGTCGCGGTGCAACCCCGGCTCATTGTCGTTGATAAACACGCTGGCCGTGATGTGCATGGCGTTGACCAGCGCCATCCCCTCCTGCACGCCGCTCTCCGCCACTATCTGCTCCACCTCGTCATGGATCGACACGATGGCCCGCCGCGTCGGCACGTTCATCCACAATTCTTTAGTCAACGATTTCATAATCACAGCGAGCCGGGTCGTCTCGACCCCGGCGAATATTTATGTGATCGCCTACCGCCTCACCGGCTCACCGCCAAGTTTATCCAAATTCCACAGCGATTTGCACCAAGTGCGCCGTGCGGCGCGTGTAGAATAATGTCGGACAGGCAATCTTCTCTCTATGTCCGACGCGGCCGTACGGTCGATTCCCTCTCCGCCGCCGCTGGGGCTTTCTCGGCGGCCTGGCTCTTCCACCTGGGGGATCGCACTATGTTTGGCGCCAACGCTAACAACGATAAAGCTCTATTGAAAGCCGTGACCCAGCGCCTGGCCCGCGGCACCGGCTCGCAGGTCCGCGCCACCGCCACGGTGCATTCTGGCACCGTCACTATCAGCGGCCTACTCCAGCGCGAAGGCCAGCGCATTCCCATTGTCAAGGAAATCAGCCGCATCGCCGGCGTCCGCCGGGTGATCGATCAATTCACGATCCGGCCCAAAAATGTCTACCCAACCGGCCCGACAAAGCCGGCGTCAACTGGTGAGATTGAAAAAGATGCGCCAGCGGCCGAGTCGTCAGTGCCCGTGGCCATTGAAGCCGACGTGCCATCCGCGGAAGCGCCGTAACGCGTCTGTTAACGAATTCTTACGACCGTTGCTATTCACGCGAACTTGTTTTCCCTTCCTCTGGAAAATCCTTCGGCACGTCAATTGTCACTTTCCCCGTCGCCGCCCATTCCGTGCCGCGCAAGAGCGTGGTGATGAACCCCACGCAGTTCATCGAGTAGTCCGCGTGCCCCATGATCGTGTGAAACACGCGGCCCTTGCCGTAAGAGAGCGTCATCAGCATCGGCTCGTCGCGGTCGGTGCCGTCGAACTTGGGGTCTGAATACGCGGTGGCCAGCACCTGCATGTTCTTGGCCGGCCCGCGCAGACTGTCGTACAGCTCGTCCTTCGTGTGCAGCCATTTTTCGGGCAGCCCCTTGGTGATCGGATGCTCCTTGTCGCGCACCGTGATCTGAAACTCATGCTGCTCCCCATGGTGTCCGCAGCGGCCGGGCGATTCGTCGCGCACGAGCTTTCCGTTTTTGAAGTACACGTACGGCCCCCACTTCTCGTCGCGTTCGTACCACCCGCCCAGACCGATCACTTCGTTGTACTCGGGCCAATGGGCGAACGAATTGTTGGCGGCGTGCACGACTACGAAGCCGCCGCCGTCCTTGAGGTATTTCAGAAAATCGGTCTGAGCGTTCTCCGGCGGCAGCGTCTGGCTGTTGTAGTTCGACAGTACTGCGTCGTGCCCGGCGAAGGTGATTTTGAAATTCGAGCGATCGGCTTCCGGCGGCGGCACAGTCGCCACCTCGACCGTAAACCGCCCCGAGTCCTCCAAAATCTTCTTGAGCACCGGCGTCGTCACCTGCCAGTCGTGATACGGATTCTCGCCGTCGATAATCAGCACGCTCAGTTTTTCCGCCGCGCTGGCAGGACCGGTCATGATTGCACTCCCCACAAGGCACAAGCCCAACCAAAGGTTTCGTCGCATCGCGCCGCCGCTCCGGGATACTGTGGTGCTTGGATAAGGGCGCCCCGATTCTAGCCCAGCGCCAGCGGCCTGACTACAATCCACCTGTCATCCCCACGTCTCGCATGCCCCGCGCCGGTTCTTGGGCTTACGGCGCCGTTTGATGCCAAACTCGAAGCTGCGGCAGCAGATCGCGTGGGAAGCCGCGCGCCTCATGTACCAGCGGCAGGAGTCCGAGTACTACCGCGCCAAGCTGAAGGCCGCCCGCCGACTGTGCCAAGGTTGGGCCAAGCCGGCCGACCTGCCCAGTAACGCCGAGATCCGCGACCAGGTGCAGATGCTCGCCCGCCTGCACGAAGGCGACGCCCGCACCGCCAACCTCCGCGCCATGCGCTTGGCGGCCCTGGCGATGATGGAGCGCCTCGAGCGATTCCGCCCACGGCTGATCGGCAGCGTGCTCACCGGCCACGTGCGCCAGGGGTCCGACGTCGATATTCACCTGTTCGCCGACAGCGCCGAAAGCGTCGCCCACGCTCTCGAGCAGCACGGCCTGCCCTACCAGCTCGAGCGCAAGCTCGTCCGCAAGCACGGCGAAACCCGCACGTTCATCCACTTCCACGTGCCGGCGGAGTTTGAGTTCGAGCTGACGGTCTACGCCGCCGACGAAGCTCACTATGTGTTCAAAAGCTCCATCACCGGCAAGCCGATCGAGCGGGCCAGCATCGCCGAGCTCCGCCAGTTTCTCGCCGCCGAGTATCCGGACCTCGACCTTGACGACGCCCTGGCCGCGGCCCGCGAGCAGGTCGACCGCTTCCAGGTGTATCAGTCGCTTCTGTTGCCGCTGGAGAACGTGAAACAGTCGCTCAAGTGGCATCCCGAGGGCGACGCCCTCTACCACAGCCTGCAAGTTTACGACCTGGCCCGCGACGAGCAGCCCTACGACGAGGAGTTCCTACTGGCCGCCCTGCTGCACGACATCGGCAAGGCGATCGATCCGCACGACCACGTCACCGCAGCGCTCGAAGCGCTCGACGGCGTAATCTCCGACCGCACGGGTTGGCTCATCGAGCACCACATGCTGGCCCACGCCGCCGCCGACGGCACGCTCGGCCGCCGCGCCCACCGCCGCCTCCGCGACAGCGAGCACTACGACGACCTGGTGCTCCTGGCCCAATGCGACCGCGCCGGCCGCCAAAGTGGCGTCGCAGCCCCCGACCTCGACGAAGCCCTCGACTATCTCCGCCAGCTCGACGCCAACTTCGGCTAGGAAATCGGCGGGGATTAACCACCAAGGCACAAAGACACAAAGGAAGAGGATTAGATTAAGGAACGCTAATCTGCACTAATCGTCACTAATGACAATTAGGGTTCTTCAGGGAATTTAAGAGACTTCTCGCTGATCCCGACAGGTAGTGAATGCAAGTCGCTCAGGCAGATGACTTTAAGTTGGCTTTCGGCGTTTCCAATGTCGTCGTAACTGATGTGATGCCGTTGGCGGTGGAGTCACGGCTGCGTGGGGAGAAAAATCCCCACTGCTAGCTCGCCGACCGGCTGTCGGCTTCAGCGAGAAGTCTCAAAAACGTAGAGGTTTTTGTGTCACTCGGCGTCGTCACCCGTCACGGTGCTGGTTACGAACCATCAGCGTTCGCAAAAAGGGAACGAATCGGTCGGCGTGAAGCGGCAGTGGTACGGTCGCTTGGGGATGATCGAGAACTGCCAAGTGGGCGTGTACTTGGGCTACGTTTCGACGGAAGAGCACGCTCTGGTCGACATGCGGTTGTACTTGCCGAAGGACTGGGCATGCTCGAAGGCCAGGCGTCTCAAGGCCGGGGTCCCGCGGGACGTGAAGTTCCGCACGCGGCATGAGCTGGCCTTGGAGATGCTCCAGGAGCACGCCGCAGCGTTGCCGCACGCCTGGGTGGCGGGGGACGACGAAATGGGAAAAGTCCCGGAATTCCGCGGAAAACTGGCCGCGCGGGGCGAACGTTACCTGCTGGCCGTTCCCTCCAACACGCTGATTCGCGACCTGGAGGTCGAGCCGCCGACCTACTCGGGGCACGGCCGCCGACCGAAGTCTCCGTGGCAACGCGTCGACCGGTGGTGCGCCGCGCTCGCCCAGAACGCCTGGACGACGATCGACGTGCGCGACGGCGAGAAAGGCCCGCTGACGGTCGAGGACGTGCAGATTCGCGTCCGCGCAAAGACCGCGCCCGGGGACGGCTACGACGAAACGCTGGTCGTGATTCGCGAGCGACAAGCGGACGGCTCGTTGAAGCATGACTATTATCTGTCGAACGCGACGCCGGAGACGGCGCTGGCGGAATTCTGCCGCGTCGCCAAGGCGGAGCACCGCATCGAGGAGTGCCTCCACCGCGCCAAGAGCGAAGCGGGCTTGGCCGATTACGAGGTGCGGACTGGAGCGGTTGGCATCATCATCAAACGCTGTCGTTGTTGGCGACTTGGTTTCTCACGCAAGAGAGCCGGCGGGGGAAAAAACATCACGCCGGCGATCACCGTTCCGCAGATCCGCACGCTGCTGGCTTCGTCGCTGCATAGGAAACTCAACTGCGATCATCCCGACGTCGCCTGCCGCCAAACCACGCGTCGACTCCAACGTTCGCACCTTAATCGCCATCACGTCGTTCCTCCAATATTCCTATGGCGTGAAACTCCTCTTCTGGTCCAGACAGGCCTCAACTTTTTCTAAGATTGTGGTTCTTCAGGGAATTTAATGGATGATTTGGTTCGGTAGGAGATCCAGTTTGCCGCAGTGGAAGAGGATCCGTGTGCGGAAGTTGTCGAAGGCTCGGAAGCCTCGGGCGGCGGACTTGAGGGCTTGGATTTTGCTGTTGAATCCTTCGCTCATGGAATTGGTGATGCGGTGGCGGAAGTAGGTCAGGAGGTTCGGCAGGTGGCGTTTGAGGGTCTTGGCGACTTTTACCATCGAGGGCAATCGGCTGCGCGCCGCCCAACCGTACCAATGAGCAAAGAACTTCTTCGCGTTGCCGGCGTAGCGGTACTCCCAGAACCAACGGAACTGTTCCTTGATCGCCCACGCCCGCGAGGTTTTTAGCTCTTGGTCCTTGAGCGGCTCGAACTTGAGCCACTGGTCGTCATTGAGGTTTTCGGGATTGAACAGCCACAACTGCTTGCTGCCGGTCAGGCGGGCGTCGCCTTGCTTCTTGAGAACTTTGTGCTCTTGCCGGCGAACCTGATCCACGGCTTCGTTGAGATGCTTACTCACATGGAACCGGTCATGCACAATTTCGGCCTGCGGGGCGTGCGTCGCCACGGCGGCCGCGTAGGCCGGCCACATGTCGACGGCCGCCGCCTCAATCTGGGCGGCTTGCTCTTCGGACAAGGCCTGCCACAAGGCGTCGGCCCCGGCTTGATCCCGTCCCTCGCTCACTTCCAGCACTCGGGCCCCCGACAGGTCGGTGAGCACCGAAACGTAGTCGTGCCCGCGGCCAAAGCTCTTTTCATCGACGCCGACGTGACGCACTTCCTCCAGCGATGCGCCGCGCCAGGCCCCGCTCGACCGCTCGCTCCATGATCCGATGGACGCTGTCCCAATCGAGCCCCAACAGGGCCGCGGCTCGTTTCACGTTATTGGCCGCCTGCAACACCCGCACGGCAAACGCCTCGAACAGCAGCGTGAACCGCGAATGCTTGCCCGCCCACGGCACGGCGATCGTCTTCACGCCGCACTGCGAACAGTTCGCTCGGGGCGTGCTGGCGCAGCACCGTCTCGAACTGCATCGTGTCCAAGTGCCGCCAAGTCCGCTCCGGAGCGTGGTCGGCGATCGAACAGCTCTTTTGGCACTCCGGGCAGGTCACGGGGCCTCCGCGATGCGTCAGCCGAATCTCCACCCGCTGGCCCTCCAGGTCGAGTTCCACGTCCGACGCCTCCCACGAATCGTCGAGCCCCAACAACAATCCATAATGTTCGCTGAGTTTGTCCATGGCCGACATTCTCGGCCAATCGATGATCAACGACTATCGTTTACCCATTAAGATTCCTGAAGAACCAATAATCTTAAGGCCAGTGGCCAGCGCGGAACGGCGCTCGGCGAGTTCGGGGCGCGGTATGCTCGAACGCAGTCGACCGACAGGCTTTGTTCGGCTCACTTCTTCCCCAGGAGGCCGATCACTTTCTCGATTTCCCCTGCATCAAAGGCTCGGGCCGTGGTTGTCTGCACGTTCCCCTGGGACGCGAGACTGAGCATGGCCGCCGTCGCCGTCTTATCGTCTGGTGCATCGAAAATGATGACGCCATCGAACGAACCCAAAGTCCAAAAGAGGCCCGAGATTTTCACGCCCATTTTCTTCGCCGCTGCTTTGAATGCAGCCGCTCGTTTGGGCGACTCTTGTATGCCCTGGACGCCTTTATCGGTGAACTTGATCGTGGTGATGAAGGTTGCCATTCAATGATCTCCATGGGTTCAAACAAAATCGGATTCAGTTTAAGATCGCTGCCTTCCGCTGGATCGCCAGGGCGAGGCGTGCCGCTCTCGACGTTCCAGCCCAACAGCCGCAACTCCGCGCCCGGCGACGCGGCGGCGAGGACGAGGCTCGCGCAGGTGGCGGCAATCAGACAAGTAGCGCGCATCACGACATGATAGCCACGCGACCGATCGCCACAAGCCGGCGAGTTCTTGTCGCCTAGCGCCACCTATTCCCAAGGGACCATTTGGGGGGGGGGGTGGTTGTGGAGATGGTGATGATGGTGAGTGTGTGGGAGATGGAGAGGGTGTTGTGGGGGTGGGAGGGTAAGGGTGGGAAGTAACTCAGAGGTGGAGGGTGATAGGGATGTTGCAAACTCTTGGTTGTGAGGGTATGCGTGGGAGAGACGGCGGAAGGGCGCCGAGAGGAGGCTAGACGCCAGCAGTGAGATGAGAGTTCATGAAGTAGACAAGGCAGATGCGGGAGTAGCCGCCTTCGCTCGACGAGCGTGAGAGCCGCGAGACGAAGCTGCGACATGGTGTCGCCTTCCAATCGCCGTAGCGTGCCGCCGGTAGATGAGTAGGGAAGGCAGGCGATGAGAAAGAAATAAAAAGTTTATGAGTAGGGGGAGAATGAAGAGTAGAGGTTTGAATAGGGTGTAGGTGTAGATAAATATAAATGGTTGTGGGAAGAAATGTAAGAGTGAGAGAAAATGAAGAGAGGAAGGAGATATGAAAGGAGAAAAGAATTTTGAGAAGATATGAAAGTAGAGATGAAGTAGGGGTAGTATTAGAGAGGTAGGAGGTAGAAGGAGAAGATAGTAGGAAGAAGATGGGATGATGAGGAAGGTAGAAATGGAAGAGTAAGATAAGTGAAGATAAATGGTGATAGGTGAAGAAATAAAGGAGATAAGGGGGAGAGCGCATAAATGTATAGGAGAGTGAAGAAAGTAAGATGAGAGAGGAAGAGAGAAAGGGAGAAAGGAAAAAGAAGGAAAAAAAAAAGTTTGCGAATGGATTCGTGATGTCCTCGTGGAATATTTACCCGCCCGCCTTGGAAGGCGTTAATTGGGCGAACCTTTGAGAATGCGTACCGGACAGAACCTTTTGAGAATGCTTGCGAGCACAGCAACACTCCCGCCCCACTAGCCGGGAATTTTCTAGCGACTGTAGGGTGGCGATGTCATCAATCGCTTAGTAGTTTATCCGATGTGCCGCGTACAGCTTGAGCCTTTGCAGTCCGTTCGACCGGCACGTCGGATAAACGTGCGATGAACTGAACGCGGTGCTATGGGGTTTGAATGCGGCTTCTGAGTAGCGGAGACGCGTGGGGCGTTGCGCCCTTGCTGGCGACGCTGGGGGGAGCGATGGACGCCGTTCGGGTCGTAGGGAAGCAAACGCGCAGAACATGCCTTGTAGCGGTCGTGGCGCGCCGGTAGCGGTGGTTCGCTTCGGAGCCAGTGATGGGTAACCGGTGATGCATGAGCACGCAAGGCGATGACTACGAGGTGTCGAAGTCGGCGGTCTAGCGGTGGCCTGGCGAGCAGGTTGGGGCGTGGCGGCGGCGACCGATCGCCGGGCGCGGCAGATCGATGCGGACGAGCGTCCCACGCTGGCAGACCGGGCAGATCTCTGCAGATAAAGATTCGCCCGGCGTATCCGCCGGCGTTTCGGCGTCTTGATCGGGCGACGCCGCTCCTGGTGCAACAACGCCGAGCAGACAACGACACTTTTCGAGCCGCGCGTCGCGGTTACGGTTAGCCAACAGGCCAAAGTAACGGATACGGATGAAGCGGCTCGGGAGCGTATGCATCAAGAAGCGGCGAATGAACTCGGCGGTCGAGAGGCGCAGGATCTTGGCTTGTTGATCATCCGCGTAGTCCTTGTAGCGGAAGCTGACCTGCCCCTCGCCGAGCTGGACCAATCGCTGATTGGAGATGGCGACCCGGTGCGTGTAGTGCGCAGATACTTCAGGACGCAGTTCGGCGAAGCAAACGGACGTTTGGCGTAGACGACCCAGTCGTGACGCGTCGCCTGGTTGAGCAGTTCCACGAAGGCGACCGCCTCGTTGAGCGGCTTCAGTCGGCCGTGGAATCCCAGCTTGCCGGAAGCGAAGGCCCGTTTCAATAGGGCGATGAATTTCCCCCGGAAGACGCGGCTCAAGATCTTCGCCGGGGCGAAGAACGGCTGGCGGCTTCCGCTCGTCTTGCCGTGGACCCAGCGTGAGCCGTCGGGCGACAGGCCGCCGCCGGTCACGACAGCGTGAACATGCGGATGATGCATCAAGTTCTGCCCCCAGGTGTGCAGCACCATCAGGCAACCGATCTGCGCCCGAGATGCTTCGGGTCGGCGGCCACTTCCAGCAAGGTCCTTGAAGCGGCGCGGAACAACAGGCCGTAGGCGACTCGCTTGTTCTGTAGCGCCAGACGGCGCCAGCTCATGCGGCAGCGTAAAGACGACGTGAAAATAGGGCACTGGCAGCAGTTCGCTGTCACGCTTCGCCAGCCACGCAGCGCGGCCATCGCCTGGCACTTGGGGCAATGCCGGTTGCGGCAAGAATTGTATTGAATCTTCTCGTGGCCGCAGTCGCTGCACCTCTGGACGTGCCCGCCCAGGGAGGCGGTGCGGCATTGGGTCACCGCACGGAAGGCCCGACGCTGCTCGCGCGAAAGCGTCGGGCCGTAGCGAGCCAGGAAGCCCGGCTCGCCGTCACGGAAAACGTCAGCGACTTCCAGACGGGGTTTCATCGACTGTTCTGGTTCGATCGAGGCTCGATCAGCGCCATCAGGCTGGGGGCGTCGCGGGCCTCCTGGAGGGAAACGTGCGTGTACAACACGGTGGTGTTGATGCTGCCATGGCCCAGCAGCTTCTGAATCACCGCAGATCGTCCGACTCCAGGAGGTGCGTCGCGAAGCTGTGTCGTAGCGTGTGCATCGAGATCCGCTTGGTGATGCCGGCCCGCCAGCCCGCCTGCTTCAATACGTGCCCCGGCGTGGCCAGGTCGTATTGCTTGTCGGGCACGCGCCAGGAAACAGCCACGCGGGAGGGCGATAGGCTCGCCAATACTCCCGCAATAGCTTGAGCAACTCGGGCGTCAGCGCGCGTAGCGGTCCTTGTGCCCCTTGCCCTGCCGGACGCGGATCACTCTCCGCTCGCTGTCGACGTCCTCGACGCGGAGGTTGAGGATCTCCGAGAGCCTGAGTCCGGCGTCGTAGGCCACCATGAATAGGGCGCGGTGCTTGAGATTCGTGACCACCGAGAAAAGTCGCCGCACCTCGTCGCGGCTGAGCACCACGGGGAGCCTCTGCTCCCGCTTGGGCGCGGGAGGTCCGCCAGCGAGTTCGGACGGCCCAACGTGTCTTGATAAAGATGCCGCAGGGCGTTCAGTTGCAGGACGTACTGGCTCCGCGACAACCCGCGATCGGAGACCAGGTGGACAAGGTACTGGCGGACGTCTTCTTCGCCTAACGCCGCGGGGGATCGCCCAAAGAAGCGGGCAAAGGCGGCGACCGCGTGGATGTACACCCGGATCGTGTTCGGCGAGAAGTTCTTCAACCGCAGGTCTTCGATGTACCGACGTCGCAACGGAGTATGTCGCCGCCTTCCCGAACGCACCTATCGCGTCACGGAAACGTGGCTTACAAAACGCAGAGGAAAATGGTAGAATCAACACAACGGTTGCATCGACGGCAACTGAGTGGAGTGGAAGCGGAACGAAGTGGGAAGGAGGAGGTTCAACGGTCCTTTGTTGAACACTGTCACGTGTCGACGGCTTGTTGACACGGGCTGCCCGGTCATTCGTCGCTCTGATTGCTTCCGGTCGAGCGACCAATTGGCCGGATGGGATTCGCACCCACTGGAGATCGCCGACTTGCACAGCGTGCTGGCATTTCTGGATGTCCGAAAAAAATGTACGAGTTGGCGAGAACGTGATGGTGCACTGCTCAGAGTTTTCCATGCTCCACCACAGGACCACCGGACCGTTGACGAACCGGGTATATCTCCCACCTAAGCACTACCGTCGGCTGCCGATGTTTCGTCGGTCGACCCTCGCAAAAGCCGCATGGCCACTGCGGCCACGGCCCCGCCCGGGCGGTCTCGATGAATGGCCAGCGATCAGTATTTCCGTGCCATAGGCAGCTGATTGGCGCCGTCGAACGAGCCGCCCCATTAAAAGACAAAGCGTTGGCAGTGGTGGAGCTTTACTCATGGCCGCCAGCGTGGAGTTGCTCGGTTAGTTTGGCGACCAGGCCGGCGTTTTCGGGGAGATCGGCGATATTGGTTTTTTCGAGGGGGTCGGCCTGCTCGTCGTATAGCTCGTAGACTTTCCTCATAGACTTGGCACCGCTCCATTCGACGAAGCGATAGCGATCGGTGCGCATTGCGCGGCCGAAGCCAGTGCCCATTTCGGGGAGCGGTTTGTGGTAGGTCGTGAAAGCGGCATTCTTCCATTTCAGGTCGGGCTTGCGTAAGAGTGGGACGAAGCTGCGACCTTCGAGTCCGGCAGGCGGATCAAGCTGGCAGAGCTGAGTGAGCGTCGGGTACATATCCAGGAGCTCGACGAGCGCCGATGTCTTCTCACCTGCGTGCTGCTGGCCCGGGACGCTGATGATAAGCGGCACTCGGGCCGCCACCTCCCAGTTGGTGCGCTTGTTCCACGTGCCGTGCTCGCCCAGCTGGTACCCGTGATCGCCCCAAAGGATGATGACGGTGTTCCGGCGGAGGCCGAGGCGATCGAGTTCGGCGAGGACGCGGCCGATTTCGGTATCGGTGTAGCTGATGCAGGCGTAGTAGCTGTGGACGGCTTCGCGTTGCATGCTCTCTCGGATCGGGCCCTCTTTCGGGACGCCCTTGTAGCTGCGGAACTCGCCAGCCTCGTTGCTGGCGAACGCGGGAGCGCCGGCCGGCAGCTGCTGGTATTCGGCGAGATGGATATCGTCGTCACGGTACATGTCCCAAAATCGCTTCGGCGCGACCCAGGGCATGTGTGGCTTGTGGAAGCCGACGGCCAGGAAGAACGGCTTGTCCTTGATCTCGTTCATCACGCTCACGGCTTTGTCGGCGATTTGGCCATCGAGCAGCGCATTGTCTGCGACGTCAGGCGACTCGTAGGGCAGCATATCGGCCCGCGGCTCGTAGGGTTCGGCTCCGACTTTGCGTCGGCCCGACTTCGTGCGTCCGGCGCTGGCTTGTTGCTTGACCTTTGGCTGGACCGTTGCCTGTGCGTTTAGGTCGAAGTCTTCCCCTGGTGCGAGCGCGGGCTTTGCCGCCGGCTTTCTTGCTTTGGCTTGGGGTTGGTCGTCCTTCGGTGATTGCCAATCGTGCGTGCTCCAGGAGATGTCGTCCTCGTGATTCCCGTTGGTGACATGGAAGATCTTGCCAATGCTGCGCGATTCGTAGCCGTTCTGTTTGAATAGTTGCGGGAGCGTGACAACATCGGGCATGTGCGTGCGGACAAATACTTCGAGTTCGTAAATTTGAATTGTTTCCGGCCGGAGGCCGGTGAGGAGCGACGAGCGCGACGGATTGCAGAGCGCATACTGGCAATACGCCCGCTCGAACCGCAGACCTTTATTCGCCAGCTCATCGATATTGGGCGATTTGATTTGCGAGAAGCCATAGCAGCCGAGCTCGGGGCGAAGATCGTCGACTGCGATGAAGAGGACATTCATCCGCGGCTTCGCGAATTCTTTTGCAGCTGCCCCAGATGGCGTGAGGCAGGATAGGATAAGTGTGAGCGTGACTGAGAGGATGGTTTTCATGGCGGGGATCTAATTAATTTTACTGTCCGAAGCCGCGTAGCGGCGTGTATATGCTTTTGGTATTGAGCTTTCTGAACAAGGACCCGTTCAGGAGGTTGCGGTCATGGAACGACGTTTTGAGTTGCGCAAAGCGGCGATGCTGGCAGAGTGCGAAGTGGCGCCGCAGGTGTTTTCGGGAGTCGCGGAGCGCTTGGCCAAGTTCGTCGAACCGTTTGTGCAGTTGCTGACGCAACCGGCCCAGCGCGAGCACGCGCCGGACTATCTGAACGGTCTGATGTCGGACCTGGAGCGAAAGAACGTGGAATCGATCGCCTACCGTCACGATCAAGACCGCGGGAAGTTGCAGCATTTCATTGGCTGCGCCCAATGGGACCACCGACCGCTGATGACGGAGCTGGCCCGGCAAGTCGGCGCGGAGCTCGGCGAAGACGACGGCGTCATCGTGTTCGACCCGTCGGCGTTTCCCAAGCAAGGCCGGAAGTCGGTGGGCGTGGCGCGGCAATGGTGCGGCCGGCTGGGCAAGGTCGACAACTGCCAGGTCGCCGTCTACATGGCGTATGTGTCGCGAATCGACCACGCCTTGGTGAACGCTCGGCTGTACCTGCCGCAGGAGTGGACGCGCGATTGCGCGCGGCGCAAGGCGGCGGGCGTGCCGAAGGAAGTGCGCTTTCAAACCCGCCACGAACAGGCGCTGGAGATGCTCGCCGAGCACGGCGACTTGCTGCCGCACGCCTGGATCGCCGGAGACGACGAAATGGGGCGAAACGCCAGTTTTCGCCGGGCTTTGCACGAATCGGGGGAGCAGTACTTGCTGGCCGCGCCGAGCGACATGCTCATCCGCGACCTCGATGCGCCGGCGCCCGAATACCAAGGTCGCGGCGCCGTCCCCAAACGACCTTTCGAGCGCGTCGATCGGTGGCGCGACGCTCGGCCGGGGGACGCTTGGACGCGGATCAACGTCCGCGACGGGGACAAAGGCCCGTTGGAGGTCGAGGTTGCAGCCTGCCGGGTCAGGACCAAGATCAAGCAGCGCGTCATGAAGTACGACGAGACGCTCGTGGTCGTCCGTTCGTTGAATGACGAGGGGGCGACGAAGTACGACTTCTATTTCTCGAACGCTCCCTGCGGAACGACGGCCAAGGAATTCGCCCGCGTGGCGCTGGCCGCCCACCGCATCGAGGAAGCGATCAAACGCGGCAAGAGCGAGGCTGGATTGTCGCATTACGAAGTTCGCAACTGGCGCGGGTGGCATCACCATCAGGTCCTCTCGTTCATCGCCGCGTGGTTCTTGGCACGTGAAGCCCAACGGGGAAAAAAAGTGGACCCCGGCGATCACCGTGCCGCAGATCCGCGACGGCGTCGCCATCCTCCTGCGGACGGCTTGCCGCTGCGACACGCTGACCCAAATCGCCAACAACAAAACACGTCGCCTCCTTCGCAACGAAGAGGCGCGCTTCTATCACTACAAAGCACGTAATCGACTGCCCCCGTTGAGGATCAATCAACGTCGATAACTTCGGACAGTAAAATTAGAACAACCACATGTATTTGCCGCAGCAGGTTCCAGCATCGCTGGGAACATCCCAGGATGCAACCTACTGCGGTCGTCGGGGAACCGCTACAACTGACCTGAGTCCACAGAACTACGTCAATGGTTCGTTTGCCGGAGCGATTCTACGTCGGGAGTCACCGCCCAACGTCAGACCGAGCGCGGAGATGAGTTTCCGGCGACATTCCGGAGGGCGCCGAAAAACGGACGCCGGATTGGTGGCCGCAGGTCGAGACCGCCTACCCGATCGGCGTTTCTAAAGGGGTGGGTTGTTGACCAGTGTCACGCGTTAATGAGTTCTCGACGCATTCGGCCACCCATATTTCGAATACCGGCCGCCGCCAGAACGATCAGCGTCAGAGTTGCCGGCTCGGGAATCGGGGCGTTGGCGGAGACGGCCGGCGCAAAGGACCCTAATTGCGCGTGCTCCGTGAGGGGAACTGTTGCATGCCGTGGTCAGCGCTGGCCCTCGCTACGCATCCTGCGCGTTGTTGCAAATTCGATCCGCATGCAGTAAACGCGGTCAGAGCGAAATGGCGCTATGGCTTGCGGGCAGCTGCATTCGATTCGATCAAGTCGACGGCGGCACCGCCTCCGTCGTTTTCGAGGCGCGGATGAGGACGTTGTCGATGAAGATGACGTCGCCTTGCTTTCCGTGGCTTCCTTGAATGCGGAGGTCAGGCACGTCCACGGCTTCGGTAGCGTCACACTGAAGAACCGCCTGTCCGTCGACAAACATTTGCCAACGACCGGGAGCGCGGACCATGCGAACGTGATATTTTCGGCCGGCTTCAATCGGCTCCTGGCGGCTGGCCACCTCCTGGTAATTAAACTCCCCGGATTGCACGAGAATCGCGAATCCCTGCTCGCCGCCACAGAAAGGCTGCCCCACATGACTGACGTGTAACCCAATGAGGCTCGAATGCTTGCGAGGATTATGCAGCTTAGTCTCCCAGTCGATCACGCCCGGCGACCAGACGTCGTACGACACTTCGACATGGGCCGGCATTTGCTTCTTGACCACGATCGTGGCCGCGAAGTTATTTGCGTCTTCGAGTTCCGGGCCAAACACGCCGCGCGCGGCCCCGTGGTCGATAGTCCAGCCGCCGTTCAGGGCCTTCCACTGATCTCCCAAATTGGAACGTTCGAAATCGTCGGCGAAGATGGTCTGCCAGTTTCCCGCGAAATCTTTTTCAGGCAGCGGCGCGTAACGCAGCGAAATCCTCGGCTCCGCACCGCAGCAGGCGAGCGTCTGGCCATCGGGACTCATTTGCGCGATTCATGTCGGAGGCAAAATCGCGCAGGACCAGCAAGCTTTCTCCGGAGTCCATGTCCCAGATGTGCGCCGAGCCGTCGACGCCTGCGCTCAGCAGGCGGTGGTTATTCAGGAAGGTAATATCTTTAACCGCGCCGGAGTGCTCCTTGCGTCGCCAGACAACATTGCCGCTGTCCACGTCATAGAGCGACACGCCCCAGCGTAGGTCGCCTGCGGCGAGCCGCTTGCCATCCGGTGAAAACTTGACGCAATAGAATAGCTGCGTTGCCCCTCCCCAATCCTTCAGGTGCTTGGCGGACTGGCCATCCCAAAACCGAATGCGACCGTCGTAGCCGCTGGTAGAAATGACTTTGCCGTCCGGCGACACGTCCAGTCCCATTATCGCCGCTCCCACGCCGTCAGCCTTGGCGAGCAGTTTACCCGTGGCGACGTCCCAAATCATCAACTCGCCTTTTTCCACCACGCCTTGACTGCCGGACGCCGAGATAATGCGTGAACCGTCAGGTGAAAAGCACAAGCGCGAGATGGGGCCCGCATGTCCCTCCAACGTCTTTAGGACCTCGCCAGTCGCACGCGACCAGATTAGTATTTGTCCGGGCATCCTGTCAAAATAGCCGCCGGATCCGGCGGCGATAGTCGTGCCGTCGGGACTAACGCGGACTGCCGACACGTGGCCGACATTCGCAGTCAAATCGCGGACAACTTTCCGAGTTGACACATCAAAGATCTTGACGGAGCCGTCAGCGCTGCAGGTGACGATGAATTTTCCGTCGGGCGTAAAATCCAGGTCCATGACGTACGACATGTGACCAAACAGCCAGTCCAAGTCCTGACGTAGATCCGGCGTTGATTGCCATGCGCTGGACAACAATTCGTCGCCCCGTTTGGCGGGAGGTTGAGCTACGACTTTCACCATCGCATCCTGGACGTGCGGATCCCAAATCTTCACCAGTCCGTCGGCGCCGCCAGTCACTAAGAGCTTGCCTTCGTTATCAAACGCTATGCCAATGACTCCGTAGGTTACGCCCGCGCGGTGCCCGCGCAAACGCAACAATTCACGCCCCGAGTCAATGTTCCAAAGCCGGACCGTGTTGTCATAACTGCAAGAGGCGAGTAGAGGGAGATGCGGCGCAAAGGCCAGCGCCATGACGGCGCCGCGATGGCCGTGAAGCGTCGCCTTGAGCTGACCGCTCTCGACGTTCCAGATGGCCATCTGGTCGCCGTTTACGGACGCCAGGAGCGTGCCGTCGTCGTTAAAGGCCACGATTGGCGTCGAGCCAGAATAAATTGCCTGCGGCGCCTTGAGCAGTTGTTTGCCGTCGCCGACGCGATAGGCCTCCAACCAACCATCCGTCGTTTTCCAGCCAACGCACCGGCCATCGGGGCTAATGGCGACGGGGTGCACTTGCAGCCGATCCGGCTCGTCGAACTTGATAAGCTGCTCTCCACTTCTGGCGTTCCACACACGCACCGTTTGATCCCGGCCGGTGGTAACGAGTTGGCTGCCGTCAGCGCTTAGTGCAGCCGCCAAGGTACCGCCGCGATGCCCAGCAACTTCGGCCTTCTTTTCGCCACTGAGAGCATCAAAAATCTTCAGCGATTCATTCGGCCCTTGAGCGCCGCCGCGCCGTAGACCATTGAGAAATCCATTAACCGCTTGCCCCAGGGCTGATTGTTCCTCGGCCGTAAACGCGGCGACCGTCGTGCCATCTCGGCTTAGCGCCAGGGCGTTAATATTGTGAGTTGCCACGACCTTTCCCGTGTGGCGGTCCCACACGACCACTTTGCGGTCGCCCGGCGACGCCGCCAGCGCGTGCGTTCCATCGCGATGAAAGCACACGGCGCCTGCAGCAGCTTGCAATCCGCGCAGAGTTTGCAAGTCGGCATGGCAGAGCATCTTTAGATAGCGCCACTCCCAATCGCGAAAGTCGCTCCGCGTTCCTTCCAACAGGTCCTCACATTGCATGATGTTGGCGTCATCCCATTCCTGCTGCGCCAGCGAGATCGACCGCGCGTAGACAATGCGCTCCGAAGCTGCTTGTGCTTCGGCCAGTTTTTTTGGGACAACTCTGCCGCCTCACGGGCCAGAGTTTCCGCTGCGGCGAGGTCCTTCTGTCGTTGCTCGCCGCGTTCGGCCGTTTTCTGTAGCTCGCTTGCCGTCTGGGCGTTCGCTTCAGCGGTGCGCCGCAAGGCAGACTGGCGCACAGCAGCGATCGGCCCGGCGATGGCGACGAACGCCACCAGCGCCGCCAACGCTGCGCTCAGCCCCGCCACGACCGGCTTGCGGCGGCACCAACGCCAGGCCTGCTCGAGGCGAGTGATCGGCCGCGATTGGATCGGCTCGCCCGCCAGGTATCGCCGCAGCTCGTCGACCAGTTCGTGGGCTGTTTCAAAGCGTCGCTTGGGATCCTTCTCCAAGCACTTCAGCGTGATCGTTTCTAAGTCCCGCGGCACGTTGGCGGCGAGCTTTCGCGGGCGTCGGCGGCTCGTCGTGGATTACCTGGTGGATGAGCATCCGCGCGTTGCCGCGGAAGGGAAGCTCGCCGGTGAGCAGCTCGAACAGCATGACACCGAGGGAATACACGTCGCTGCGGCGGTCGGCGACGTGGGATTCGCCCTGGGCCTGCTCGGGGGACATATAGGCCGGCGTGCCGAGGACCTGGCCGTCGAGGGTCATGGTGATCTCGCCGGCTTCGCGGCGAGCCAGGCCGAAGTCCATGAGGTGCGGCTCGCCCGACGCATCGATCATCACGTTGGCGGGCTTGAGGTCGCGGTGGATGACGCCTTGCTGATGGGCATGGTGCAGGGCCTCGGCGATTTTTGCGCACAGCTCGGCGGCCTCGCGGGCTGATAGGGGGCCGGCGGTGAGGCGGTCCGACAGGGTGACGCCGCGGACAAACTCGCTGACGATGTACAGCGTGTCGCCCTCGCGGCCCACCTCGTATACCGGCACGATGTTTGGGTGCCGCAATTGGGCCGCTGAGCGCGCTTCGCGGAAGAAAAAGTCCTGCCGCTGTTTGTCGAGCTGGCCGGCGCGGGGAATCTTGATCGCCACCGTGCGGTCGAGCTCCGTGTCGAGGGCTTTCCACACGGCGCCGAAGGCCCCCATGCCCAGCCGCTCGACCAGCTTGAAGTGGCCGATCTGGGCAATGCTGCGCGCGTCACGCGTCTTCTCGTCGTCGTCGGTAGTGAGGCTGAACTGGCTGCCGCACGTGCCGCACTCGATGCTTTCCAACTCCGCGTCGGGCACCAGCTCGATCGGGTTGTGGCAATGCGGGCAGCGTACGTGAAGCCCGCTTCGATGCTCGGGCAAGGGGGGGACGACAGTATCCGAATGGCTATTCTGCTCGAGCGCGACGGCGATGGCGTCGTGGTATTCGGGGAAGCGCCTCAGGTACGGCTCGGCCGTTACCGCTTCGTTCCGGCGGCGCCGCTGCACAATTTCAGCCTTAAGCAACTCCCGAAACGCCGCGGGTCGCAAAGATTCCCCGAGGCCTGTCAGATAGTCCTCGATCCGCGGCAGCGCGCCCCTCGGCGGCGCGCTCGAACTCCTGACGAAGCGTGTCGATCAGCCCCGCGTCGTTCAGCGGCAAGGTATGATCGGGACTGTCGCGGGTCATCTGTCACCCTCGCCGGAAGCCACGTGCCAGTCGTCGTGGCGTCATTTCGGTCAACCGACGAGTTTAACCGCCACGCACGACCCCATCCAGTCTGCCGTTTGCGGCACAGTCTTAATGTGTCATCAAAAGCGTCCATTCTTGGCCAGTGTCACGCGTTGACGAGTTCTTGATGCTTTCGGGCGCTCACACGGCCGATACCGGCCGTCGCCACGATAACAAGTAACAATGTCGCCGGTTCGGGGACGGGAGCGTTGGCGGAGATGGCCGGCCCGTTACCGCCCAGTTGCCGCTGCCAGGCGAGAAAGTCGGCACCGACGGAATCGCCGACATTGTCGGCGTCGCTGTCGGCGCTCGCGCCGAAGTCGCCTTGCCATTGGGCGAGGTCGGCGGCGTCGACGGCGCCGTTGTTGTTTAAGTCGCCGGGAATGTTGGGCCACGGCATTGGAGACGAGGACGCTTTGGCTGCCATCGGTGAGCCGCAATCGATGCCCCACTGCGACGACCGTCGCGGCGCCAGCAACAATGGGCGGCGGCCAGACCTCAATTAATTAGGGCCGCTGCGAACACCGGGCCAATCCCTGCTCAACGGCGGTCCGCGCCACGGCCTCGGCAACCGCCCCCGCCACGCGTCGGTCGAAGACCGACGGCACGATGTATTCTGGCCGCAACTCCGAATCGCTAATGGCGCCGGCGATGGCCGTCGCGGCCGCCAGTTTCATCGCCTCGGTCACAGCCCGCGTCCGGACGTCGAGCAGTCCGCGAAACAGGCCTGGAAAGCACAGGACGTTATTGATCTGATTGGGATAGTCCGATCGCCCTGTCGCCACGATCTTCGCGAAGGGAGCCGCGTCCTCGGGCGCGATTTCGGGATCGGGGTTCGCCAGGGCGAAGACGATCGCGTCGTCGGCCATTCGCTGCACGTCCGCCGCACTCAATAGATTCGGGCCCGACACGCCGACGAAAGCGTCGGCGTCGAGCACCGCGTCTCCCAATTGACCGGTGCGGCGATTCGAATTGGTGTGCTGCGCGACCCACTGCTTCAGCGGGTTGAGGTCGCTGCGGCCGGGGTGAATCACGCCGCGACTGTCGCAGACGATCATCTGCTCGACTCCGACGGCCCGCAGGAGCTTGACGACGGCCACGCCCGCGGCGCCGGCGCCGTTGACGGCAATGCGCAGGTCCTGGAGCCGCTTGCCCACGACCTTGGCGGCGTTCGTCATTGCGGCCAGCACGACCACGGCCGTCCCGTGCTGATCGTCGTGGAAAACGGGGATGTCAAGCTCCGCCGCGAGTCGCTCTTCAATTTCGACGCACCGCGGAGCCGAAATGTCTTCCAGGTTCACGCCGCCGAACGACGGGGCGAGATAGCGAACTGTTTTGACGATCTCGTCGACGTCCTGCGTGTCGAGGCAGATGGGGTACGCATCGACGCCGCCGAACTCCTTAAACAGGATCGCCTTGCCCTCCATGACGGGCATCGCGGCGCCGGGCCGAGATTGCCCAGGCCCAGAATCGCCGAACCGTCGGAAACGACCGCTACGCAGTTGCGACGAATCGTCAACTCGAACGACGTCTCCGGCAACTCGGCGATTCGCTGGCAGATACGCGCGACGCCCGGCGTGTAAGCAATCGACAGGTCCGCACGGGTCTTGACGGGAACCCGCGAGCGAATCTCCAGCTTACCGCCCAGGTGCATCAAAAATACCAAGTCGGAAACGTTGAGAACCTCGACATTCTCCAACTTTCGCAACGCCGCGACGACTTGTTCGCCATGCGCGACGTTGACGGCGCTGATCGTAAAGTCGCGGATGGTGTGCGACTCCTGAGAGTCCACGACGTCGATCGCCCCGATCAGGCCGTCAGCGTCGCCGATCGTTGTCGTGATCCGGCCCAACAGACCGGGACGATTAGGATACCGCAAGCGAATCGTGATGCTATATCCGGGACTGTGGTGACTCATGATTGCGCACGGTCGATGCAGCAAGACAAGAGGAGGAGAACGCCGCCAGGCGCCCCAGCACAGGATTATGCTGCTGCGACGCCATTTCGTCCACTGGGCTGTTGTCGCAGCGAACCCACGTCGTGACAACTGTCGCCGTATTGTTTTGTTCGTCGCCAATGCAGACTAGAGCCGCCTCTCCCCACTGCGCTGCTGGAATGGCTGAGCGCCGAGACCGACAACCCTGTGATCCGCATGCTCCCCAGCGACACGCTGGGCGTCCTCACCGGCATCTTCTGGACCTTCATTCCCAGCGCGTCGCCAAACAACGCCCCTTACATGATCTTCGGCGTCGACACCGACAATAGTGGAACTTGGGACGGCGGCGTCAACGACTCACTGGTGATCGCCTTCGACACCTTCGATCCCATCGTCAAGGACGTCTGGTACGAGACCGGCTTGCGCGATTCCACCACTGTTCATGTCGTCGGCGGCCGCCCGGGACTAACCCCCGGGACTTACAGTTCTTCCGGCACGCAGGACACCCTCGCCAACCTCCGCAACATGACCACCACCGGCGCCGAAAAGTGGGGCGACCTCAACGTCCTTCGCGCCTATGTCGAAGTGGGCCAGTGGCCGGGCGTGAGTTCGTACACCGCGTACGTCGATGACATGGCCCTGAGCACCGCGGTGCCGGAAGTCCGCGGCTGGCTGATGGTGGGAGTCGCCGGCGCGGTCGCCTTGGTGCTACGGCGGCGCCTTGGTTTCGCGAACTGGTGATCATGGCCGACGGCCAAATGATGGGGGCGCGAAACTTGTTCACAGGGCGTTGCCCTACGCTACGGTGAGGACGGACGTTGGCCGTAAAGCGCACGAGACGGTCACGCACCGACGTTCGATCAGCGAATGCACAATCGTATCCCGGTTAGTCTTGTCGCGCATGCTTCGTGACGAAGCAGCACGCGCAAGCGGCTTTGAATCTGTGTAAAAACCGGACACGATCTTGCCGCGGAGCGCCTACGCGTTCGTGCTGAAATCGCTGGGCCGGGCGCAGGAAGCCGAGCCCCTCTACAAGCAGGCGCTCGATCAACGAACTTCATCGAAACAACTCTGCGGGCCGGGTATCTACGTCGGACGATTAAAACGGACGACCTTGCGTACTCTTGGAGAAGGAAAACCGCGAAACGGTCGGGCTCCCGTGCCATACCGTCGCTAACGATCAACCGCTTTCACGCGCTGAAACCGAGCATTGTGAACTCACAATGATGTGCAAGCGCCAGGCGCAAGGTGGGTCTGTGCTTGCCCGCCGTTTAGAAATGCCCCGATAACCGTGAAACCCGCCACGAATTCCAACGGCCGAGCGCTCTTTGCCGGAAAACCTTCGTTTGCCGGCGCATCGGGTGCGGCTAGAACGGGCCGACGCCTCATTCCTAGAAAAGGCATGAGTTTCCGGCACACCCTCGATGTGTCAGAAAAGGGGTCAGTTGTTGGCGTGTGTCATGGCGTTAACGAGTTGCTGGAACATTCTAGGCAGACCGGCGTCGCCGGAGACGCCAGCCAACCGCCGCCAGAACGATCAGCGTCAGGGTTGCCGGCTCGGGAATAGGGGCGTTGGCGGAGATGTCCGGCGCGGGGGAGCCCAACTGCCGCTGCCAAGCGAGGAAGTCGGCGCCATCGACATCGAGGTCGGCGTCGGCGTCGCCTTGCACGTGCGTGGCGGTTGCCCGAACGCCGAATCCGGCCTTCCAATTTGTCAAATCGGCCGCACCTACGATTCCGTCGCCATTGAAATCGGCGTCCGTGACTGGAGCTGGTTGCGCATTGCTAAGAGAAGTCAGCACGACCATGCCTTCGACGGGGTCGAATGTCTGACTGAACTGCCATCCGGCGGCCAGGCCGGTGACGCTTGCCGTGGCCATATTGCCAAACGTGCCGCTGACGTTCAGGACATTGAACCGGTCCCCGGCTTGCGGCAAAAAGCCGTCGACCATCGTGAAGACGACCTGGCCTTGAAGCGTGGTGCTGCCATCGACGACGAGATGGTCGTAGCGGTTCGCTTGCGTGCCGCCGATCTCTAGCTGGAGTACGCCGCTGGGCGCTTGCACGGAGGGACGGACTTCTATACGGTCGCCACTAGCCGCATCCTCGGCCAAAGCGACCGTTGTTTGCATCGTATCAGCGGCCTTGCCGAGCGGCGTCGAGCATCTCGACCAGAGAAGCGGCGTCTGGATCTCCAACTGGAGCTGCGTGAATCTTGTCGCCAGCTTGCTGCGTCATGGCCTGTTAGAAGTCGCCCAGGCACGCGCTGCCACCGACGGTCAACACGGCAAGATGGAGCTGTTGTATAACTACATGGCAAGCGAAGAGGTTCGCGGGCGCTTGCGAGGAATTGTTGAGCCCTACCAAGAGATGGAGAAAGACCTGCGATCGGAGATGAGGGCCATCAATGCCCGCTGGAAGAAGCGCCGGAAGCAGCTCGAGCGAGTGCTGTTGAGCGCGTCGGGCTTGTATGGAGACCTTCAGGGTATTATCGGCAGCAGCCTTCACTCTCGACCTGAATTCCGCTGATCTTCCTAATTATGCCAATGCCGAACAGGGGGCTGCGCCACTTGAATCGATTGTCGATCTCAGCTCATTGGTCTCCGAGGCCCAGGTATCAATCGAAATAGCCTGGAGTGAATGGCTTGGACGTCTCTTTGTTGCAAAGTACTCAGTCGCCATTAACGGCATTCACTTCGCAACACTGATATGCGACGACCAACGCGGCGGCGAGGTAGAGATCGAAACGCTCGCGACTCGACATCCAATTGTCTTGAGCGATGTAGCTGCCAATGGCGAGGACCAGAACCCCTCGTTACTTGATGCGCTTTCGGACCAAACGGCGACATCCTCTGATCCCGACAAGCCACGCATAGGTGTGCGAGGCCAAGCGGACGCACTTCCAAGTTGGGGATCCATTCTCGACCTGCAGCTACGCACACTCGACGCGCCACCAACACCATCGCAACAGCGATTATTTGAAGAGAGAGAACAGTATGAGCAAAAACTGCTGCAGTACGAAATCGATCGCGGCATCCAGCAACGCACGCTGCAGATTCTTTCACAGCTAATCGTCGGCCCTGGCGAGGCATTTGCCGAGTCGCTCAGGCAATTCCGCTACGTTGGACCGCTGCGCAGGACGCCGCCTCGCAATTTTATGGCCCCACGGTTTCCGGATGCATCGCGGTGGGCTAACGGGCTAGCGGCGTGGGATAGGCTCTCGTTTGATGCCGAGCTTATTGAACTAATCAACAGCTGGTTAGCGGATGAAGACCGGCTAGACGCCGGCTTTTATTTGAAACTCCGCACGCTTCGACTGCTCGACGAGGAAAGCGCTCTCTTCGGGATGCTCGCCTCCGGTCGGGCCTTCGATGAGCTTGAAGACATTGGCGCCGAGTTCGCCGTCTGCCGACCAGAAGGGAGCTAGTTCTCAACACCGGTGACGAGGCCTTGTTACCTCACGACGTTGGCGTAGGCGTGTCGCAACTCCTGCCCGTGATCGTGGCCGCGCTCGCAGATGCAGATCATCATGTGGCCATTGAGCAGCCTGAGCTTCATGTTCATCCCCGCCTTCAAGCGGAAATTGGCGATGTATTAATTGCTGCCGCCGGCACTCCATCAGGCAACCGGTTCCTAATCGAGACCCACAGCGAACACCTCATCCTAAGGCTTCTCCGCCGGATTCGTGAAACCGACGAGGGGGTGCTTCCCCCGTGGCATCCTGGGCTGACCCCCGCGCGGCTCGCTGTCATCTACCTGACGGGCGGCGACGCGCCGACAACTGCCATGTCACTTCGAATCAGCAACGATGGCGAATTCCTTGATCGTTGGCCTCAAGGATTCTTTGAAGAGCGTGCCGAGGAGCTGTTCTGATGCTCCACGAGTTTGCGCTTGAGCCATCCTTGTTGAATACCTCGGCGCAATGCCAGTTCTTCATGGCGCAATTCGGCGTGGAACACGGCCGTTTGATCTCCCGCTACCCCAAGCGGTGGAAACGCATGGTGTACGACGCGTTGCAGGATTGTGGCGAGGTCGAGCGTAAGCGCATCGAAGAAGCACTTACTGCGCATCGACGATCGGCCTATCAAGCGGGCTGGCGTTTGGGAACCGGCAATCGACTGGCTTGTGAACGCGGAGCAAGAACATCTTCGAACGCCATTTCGAGCGATTGTCGCTGCCGCGAATCCTCGTAACAACCCTTCCGTTTTGGCGGTAGACGACCTCGATGCCACGACGCCACACGAACGATGGGCGGTGCCGCGAACGATGATCATCCCTCGCACACCAGAAGGGCTCGCTGCTGCGATTGTGCCGCTGGTGCGCGTTGCTCGAACCGCGATAATTGTGGACCGCTATTTCGGTCCCGAGAATCCGCGCCATCGCGGTCCGCTGCAGATTATTTTACGAAAGATCGCCGCCGACGTTGGCAATGACCGATGGCCGTCAATCGAAATCCATCTTGTGCGAATCTCAGAAGCACAATTCTTTAGGCAGCAATGCAACGAGCTTATCACGCCGATGCTCCCGATTGGAGCGACCTGTAGGTTCGTCCGTTGGCAGAAGGAATGCCTGCACAATCGATATGTGATTACGGATCTGGGCGCCGTTGAGATCGGTCAAGGGGTGGGCGCGTGTGGGAGGCGGGCCAGAGCATGACCACATCACGATTTTAGGGACGGACGCGGCAATGCAATTGCTGGAGATGCATACAGAGAATTCTGCAGGTCGCCTCATTTTCGTCGACGAAATAACAGTCGTTGGATGTTGAAATTAGCTGTGACGCAGGTCGCAGTTTCGCCATACTTACTATTGCTCACTGAACGGCTTGACGACGCGTCACCGTGCAGGCGCGGACTTTTAGTCAGCACGGTGTACTTGTGCATGGCGAGGGTGGGGACGACGGACAATGGAGGCAGACCTCCGTTCCGGAATGCGGGAAATCACCGACCATTGGAAAAAGCGTCGCAAGCAACTCGACCGCGTCGTGTTGAGCACAACAGGCTTGTACGGCGATCTCCAGGGGATCATCGGTTCAAGTTTGCAGAAGAATGAGGGAATGGATCTCCTGGCGCTCGAAGGCAACTTGGACAGCAGCGAGAACGCTGTGTTTGCGCCGGACTGACCGAGAGAATCCACGCGGCCATCTCGCGTAAAATCAGCCGGCCTCTACTAACTGGACCACCCCTTGCTCGTCCCTTGCTTTTCCGAATTCCGCGATTGCCCCTGGCTTGCCCAAATACTCGGGACGAATTGGAGCTAAGAAACTATCTGGATACTGGCATTGTCGTAAATTGTGAAATGGCCGTAGGTTTTGGGATTGGATTTCCATCGCGCCCCCGGAGCCTTCGGCCATGCGATTCCCCACGCCCCCGCGTAAATCCTACCCTTCGGACCTGACGGACGAGCAATGGAGTTTCCTCGAACTTTTGTTGCCGCCCGAGCGGACCGACGGGCTCGGTCGTCCGCGCGAGGTCGATCTGCGAGAGGTGATCAACGGGATTCTGTATCTGCTTCGCAGCGGTTGCCAGTGGGACATGCTGCCCCACGACCTGCCGCCCAAGAGCACGACCTACGAATATTTTGCCCGCTGGCGCGACGACGGGACATGGCAGCGAATCATGGACGCCTTGCGCGAGCAAGCGCGAACGACGGCCGGTCGCGCAGCGACGCCCAGCGCGGCGAGCGTCGACAGCCAGAGCGTCAAGACGACGAACGTCGGCGGCGAACGGGGCTACGACGGCGCGAAGAAGGTGACGGGGCGAAAACGGCATATTTTCGTGGATACCCTGGGCTTCCTGTTGGCCGTGGCGGTGACCAGCGCGGCGCTCGACGACGCTGCCGCCGCGCCGCAAGTCCTCGCCCAGGTGACTCCCGACGCAGCGCCGCGACTGACGAAGATTTGGGGCGACTCGAAGTATCGCAATCATGGTTTGAACGCCTGGCTCGCGCGGGAGCGACCGGATTGGAATTTGGAGATTGTGTCTCGTCCTGCCGACGCGAAAGGTTTCGTGCTGCTGCCCAAACGTTGGGTGGCCGAGCGGACGTTCAGCTGGATCGGACGCAGCCGACGGCACAGCAAGGACTATGAACGACGAACCGATTCCAGCGAAGCGATGATGAAACTCAGCGCCATCCATCTCATGCTCCGACGACTCGCACCCGCCAGAAACGGTTCCACGTTCAACTACCACGCTGCTGCGTAAACACCGATTTTCCCGCGGAAAACACGGAATACATTCCCAGATAGTTTCTAAGTGGAGCCCCTCGGAGGGGCAGCCGGATTGTCCGATACGGGCGGGAAGGGACTCTACGGCCTAGATACCCGCTTAACGCAATAGAAAAGCTAAGTGCTCCCTGTTGGACTCGAACCAACAACCTACTGATTAAGAGTCAGTTGCTCTGCCAATTGAGCTAAGGGAGCCAATGGCAAGACCCCACATTCTAACCGACCACGCCCCACGTACCAGTGGGCTGCACCGCCTCGGCGCCAGTGCAGTTTGACTCAACCCGCTGGCCGCGAGCTGCCTTCCGCCTATTCAATCGGTCGCAAATCCGGCACTACCCAGCCGCGCCGGGCTTCCATCCTCATGAGCCGCGCGCGGCTGTAGTATGCCAGCGGCGCTTCCTTGTCGCCCAACACGCCCACCAATTCCTCCGCCAACTCGTCGATCGGCCAGCCGCGATCGGCCGTCTCGAGGAACCACCCGATCCGCGTCAGGAAAAATCGCGTTATGGTCTCGTGGTATCCGGAGCTATCGCTGTTCTCCACGCCGGATGCTTCGTTGTAGGCCGTGATCCGCTGACGCACGAGCTCAAGCGCCTCATCCGCCGAGTGATGAAGCAAATGCCAGAGTCCGACGCGCAAGTGCGCCTCGTGCGTCCACCGCTCTTTCGGCAACGACCGATCGCAAAACGCCGCCACAAGTTCTTCGGTGCGCGAAGTCGGCATGCCTGTGGAGACACCAGCGCGAGCTTGCCGGGTTCGCCTGTGGTCAGCTCTCAGGTTTTCTGCCGCCGGCACGGCATTGAACGGCTTCGAAACTCCGCCGACCTATGACTGAGATCATCCTGCCATCCTCCTCCGATGAAGTTGGCCCTGCATTACTCTCCGGCAAGACGGCAGAGTCCATTTAAGGCTCCGTCACCAACTCTTCAACGCCGTGCGGCTCTTCATCGGACCGTGGACCAGGAATTGGCGGAAACAAGAGCTTCAGCAGCGGTGGCGCCATAAACGTCGTCACCATCACCATGAGGGCTACGGCGCTGAACATGGCTGCATCGAAGACGCCGCTCGTGAGGCCCATCTGAGCAAAGATGAGTCCCACTTCGCCGCGCGGAATCATACCCACGCCGATGACCCGCTTGTTTCCGCGAATCCAGAACGGGGCGTAGCCTGCCCAGAATTTACCCAGCACCGCCGCGACAATTATGCCCCTCCCACGCCGAGCGTTCTGTAATTCTCGGAGTGCCATGGATTGAATACCGTCAAATCAACAGCGGCGCCGACGACGACGAAGAACAGCGGTACAAAGAAGTGCCCCAGGTGCGCAATGCCACGCTCGATTTCATGGGCCTGGGGCGTCTCCCGAATTAGCAGGCCCGCGGCGAAGGCGCCAATGATCGTCGCCGACCCCGCGTAACTGGCAAACCACGCGAGCCCGAAGGCAAGCATCAGAGCCAACATCGTGGGCGTGCCGGGAAGGTCGATCTTGCTGAGATAATTGACCAGCGAGGGAACAATCAATCTGCCAATGACCAGCGTTCCTATCAGAAATCCGAAGGCAATGAGCGTGGTGCTCGTTATCCCCCAGGCCGAGATGCCCTCCCCGCGTGCAACGCCCGCAACGACGGCGAGGATGACCAGGCCAATAACGTCGTCGATCACCGCGGCCCCGAGTACAATTTGGCTTTCGGGCTCTTGCAGCCGGTTGAGATCGGAGAGCACCCGCGCGGTGATGCCAACGCTCGTCGCGGTGAGCGTGGCGCCGGCAACGACGGCGGTAAGATTGTTCAAGCCCATGCCAAGGCAGACCGCATAGCCAAAGGCGAATGGCAGCGCGACGCCGGCAATCGCCACGATCGACGACGCGGCTCCCACCTTCATTAGCTTCTTGAGGTCCGTTTCCAGACCGATGGCAAACAGGAGAATAATGACTCCCAGTTCCGAGAGCAGATGCAGCACCTCCGTCTTCGGGTCGACGATGCCCAGCGCCGAACCGCCCAGAATCACGCCTGCACACAATTCGCCGAGCACGGCCGGTTGGCCAATCCATTGGGCGAAAGCACCAAGCAGCTTGGCCGTTGCGAGAATGGCAACCAGCAAACCTAGAAACTGAGGCAGGTCCAGGTGGTCCATTTTGTCACCTCTCCTTAAGGCGCCTGCCAGTAGATTCCCAGCAGGTTTGTTAAGACCCACCCGACCAAGCCAATGCCCCCTGCGAAAAGCAGATACCTTCGGCGTTGACCCGGCGTGGCCGGTTCGCCGTAAGAATTCAGCGGGTCCAACCAGCGGGCGGTAGTCACTCCGATCAGCACGACCAGGAATGCAATGCTAAGTGGCGAGAACCAGCCCGTGTGGCTTTCTGCGATTCTAATTGCCAGTATCGATAAGATTCCCGGCCCGACCATTATCCAAAACACTCTGGCCGTTGCCGCAATGCAAGATGTCGATTGATTCGACGCCATCGTACCGTCCTCCGTCTATGGCTGAATGACGGCGCAGCATCGCCGTCGGACACCAAAACGCGCGGCACAGAGAACGTCAAACCCCGCCGGCACTTGATGCGAAGAGCACCAAATACAAGGCATGCTCAAAGAACAGGTTGGTTGCTACCCGGTGAAGCATGTTGAGTTGGCCGGTTGCAGAAATAGCTGACGCTGATTGTAGGAGAAACAGTCAATCGCCGCAATGATCGGATCAATGGTAGTCTCCGCTCTAACGGTTCCCGGCGCCTATCGCCGCCGACTACACAGCGGCGCCACGGAGTCAGCCGCCGCGCGGAAAAATCGGCGACTCGGATTGGTCTCGAAGAGCCGTCGTGTGTTAGAATTAAGGCGTGGCTTCCAAACTCACGAAACAGCAACGCGACGACCTCAACGCCAGTCACGGCCAGCCCGTGCCGGTCGAGGATGAAGATGGCCACAAGGTCTACTATCTCGTCGACGCAGACTATCTCCATACCAGCCATGAGCAGCTGCAGGCTCTGATCCAGGACGGCGTCAACGCTCGACACCGCCCGGCCGAGGAAGCCGAACTCGAGTTGCGAAGCTACGCCGATCGACTTGCCCACAAGCACGCATGAAGCGGCTGTTTTATTCTGATCCCGCCTTGGACGACCTCAAAGGCATCCTGGATTACATCGCCCGGGACAAGCCAGACGCCGCCAGGGCTTTTGTCGACGCTCTCATCGAGACGGTGTCATCTGATAGCCGAGAACCCCGAAATCGGGATGCGGCGGGAAGACCTGGCGCCCGCGCTGCGTTTGTTCACGCATCGAGGCTACGGAATTTACTATCGCAATCTCGACGCCGAGGTGATGATCGAACGAGTCTTGCATCCCTCGCTCGACGTGGGTCGCCAATCTTTCGGCGAGCCGTGACGGTGCTGGTGCGCCGGCATAGTCTATCGCATTCGCACGAGGATCGGTTACGACATTAAGTGAAGCGATTCCTTTCGCCCGCCTGCCATGTGAAATAAGGGCGGCCAGCCGGTGGGATATCTCCTGCACTGACTGGCGCTTCGCGGCGTTTCGCCCCGAGCCAACTAATGCTTCTCTCCCGTAGCCCGCTCATACTCCGCCCGCAATTTTTCGAGCGCGTTCTCATTCCGCGCCTTCGAGTCCACGGCCACGTCGCCGGGGTTGCGCTTCATGCTGCCGGGCTTCGCGAGGCTCGACTGCGTGAACGTCATCTTAAACTCGCCGCCGTATTTCTCGATCGCCCGCGCATGCTCGGTGCACAGCCGCGTATCGGGCACAAACTCCGCCCGCTCGGGGTCGATTCCTCGCGCTGCAAATCTCGCACGGTCGAGTCTTTTCACCCATTTCGGCCTCCTGGGATACGTCAAGAAATGAACCGCGGATTACACGGATATCGCGGATAACTCGAAACATCGCGCCGGCCCACTTTCCCCCGTGTCTTATCCGCGACATCCGCGTAATCCGCGGTCTCCCCTTCCCAATTCCATCCGCGCGTAAAAAAAGCTCCGCCTAAGCGAAGCTCCCGTACGACCGCATCATACGCCAAACGCCCATTTCAGCCAACCGCCACCGGGCCGGGCCCTTCTCCCGGGTCAGCCCTCAGCGTCGGAAAAATAGTTGCTGAAAATGGCCGCGCGTTCCGCTAGGGTGGGAAGCGGAAGACAGGCTATCGGCAGTAGTCGGTAGGTTGCGGGTCCGAAGCCAAACGACCGTCCGGTCCCTGAAATGGATTACTCCGACCACCCTTCGTGCCTTTGTGTCTTAGTGGTTAATCCGATGCTCGACCCTCGCCCCTCGCCAAAACCCACTGGCTTTCGCTCGACCCACATGCACGAACAGCCTGTATTTTCCCGACTCCGACGCCCCGCGACGACCGCAAAATTCACTCCATTTTGGAGTTTTGGCGGCGACTTCGCCCTCTGACGGCTCAATACGTTCGCTCAAACCCCGAAAAAACGCAGCCCCGCCACCACCGAGTTTTGTCACCCCGCCTTCCCAACGCCAATTCAAATCAAGCCGTCAACCGCCAGCTCTCCGCTCTCCGCTTTCCGCTTTCCACTTTCCGCTTTCCCCAGCCCCCAACCCCCACCCCCGGCTCCCTCACTTCACCCGATCCATCCGCCGATAAAAATCCGCCTCGAGTTTGCCCAGGTCCGCTCCAAAATGCTTCCTGAACTCTGCCATCCGCTGCTTCTTGTCGTCCACCACCAACACCGGCTTCGCCGCGATGTCCTTCAGGTACGCTGCATACTCCTTGGGGCGCCATTTGATGAGGTAGTAGTTCCACGCCCACGCCTGGGCATACGCGTCGACCGCCGTCTCCGGCCCGCGGAACAGCTCGTCGTCGCCGATCAACTGCGCCAGGGGCGCCACGCGGTCGGCCGCCACGTTTTCGACGAACCGGTCCCACCGCGCGTAGTTCACGCCAATGCCGGACCAGCTTCGCGAGCTCGACAGGTCCGGCGTCTCGAAATACACCGCCAGGCCCTCGCTCATCCACAGCGGGTTGTCGACCAGCCGCTTCTGCAGCCCGCAGTTGAACGCGATCTGGTGCGTGGCTTCATGAACGATCGTCGCCACCAGCGGCTCAGCTTCCGGCTGCGAGAGCATCGCCGAGATGTCGTGCAGCGACCCGCGCTCGTACCCCTCGGTCCGCAGGGCCTGCATGCCGGTGAGGTCGTACATCATGATGCGATTGGTGTCGAGGTTGTAGTACCCGATCACCGAGTTGACGGCGGCGCCCAGATCCGCCCGGGCGTACCGGGCGTAAGACTCCTGATCGCCGAACACCAGCACCGCCAGCGGCTGCGCCGGCTCGGCCACCTCGCACCCGCGCTTCTTCCAGTAGGCGATGAACGCTTTCTGCAGTCGTTCCAAGAGCGAACTGGTCCACTCGGCATACGTGCGCGTGGTGTTGTAGCACACCACGTAGTTCTTCGAGTGGTGCACCTGAAACCCGGGCGGAAGCTCGGCCAACAGCTGATCGGCAAGCTGCTCGGCCGTCAGCATCACCAGTGGCTGCGAGTCATGCGTGCGACGGCGAATGACCCGGCCCTCGAGCCGATGGTAGGCGCCGTCGGCCGTCTTCAGGAGCAGTCCCCCGTCGCGGGCCTCGACCAGCGCCTCGCCCGAAAGCTTGACCTCGCGCCCCTTCTCATCGACGGTAACGTGCTCCAGCGCGCGCGCGCCGAACGGAACAGCGCCCCAACCAACGACAACCGCAACAACCGCAGCGAGCCGCGGGGCTCGTCCCCGCGGTCGGCCCGCCGCCTCGACCCCCGCCGCATTCAAGATCCGTTGTCCGCGCATCGTGTCCACTCAATCCTGCAATCCCCGGCGGCCAAACGATGGACCCCGCCGCCCACGCTGCCTCATTCCTTTAGTGTACCTCAACCTCGGCGAGCGCCTTAGAATAACGCCATGGCCGCCACCGTACTGGAAAACATCGTCGCCGCCAAGCGACGCGAGATCGCCGAGCACAGCCAGCGTACGCCGGCCAGCGAGCTGCGCCGACGCCTGGCCGACGCCCCGCCGCCGCGCGACTTCTTCGCACCGCTGGCCGTCGACGGGCCGATCCGGCTGATCGCCGAGGTGAAGCACGCCAGCCCCTCGGCCGGCGTCCTCCGCCCCGACTTCGACCCCGTCGCCATCGCCCGGGCCTACGCCGAGCACGGCGCCAGTTGCGTGAGCGTGCTGACCGACGGCCCCTACTTCCAAGGCAGCCTGGCCGACCTCGAGCAAGTGCGGGCCGCCATCGCCCTGCCTGTGCTGCGCAAGGACTTTATCCTCGACGGCTACCAGCTCCTCGAGGCCCGCGCCGCCGGCGCCGACGCCGTATTGCTCATCGCCGAGTGTCTCGACGATTGCCAACTCCGCAAGTTGCACAATGAGATCATCGAACTGGGCATGACGCCGCTGGTGGAACTCTACGAGCGGGAGAATCTGCCGCGGGTCGTCGCGGCCGGCGCCGCGCTTATCGGCGTCAACAATCGCAATCTGCACACGTTCGAGGTCGACCTCGGCCACACGCTCCGCTTGCACCAGGAAGCGCCTGACGACTGCGTGCTCGTGAGCGAAAGCGGCGTGAAAACTCGCCAGGACGTCCAGCGGCTCGAAGCGGCCGGCGTCGACGCCATGCTCGTCGGTGAAACGCTCATGCGCCAAGCCGACGTCGGCGCCGCGGTTGACCAATTGCTGGGCCGCTAATGCTCAACTCCATTGCTACATGTCTGCGCAAACAGCAACGGCGGGGGCGACTCGCAACGCCCCCGCCGTGCACTTTCCGCACAAATTATCCGCAGTCGCCGCGCTGCAGTCGGTTCCGCAGCCGGGTGGATACTCTTCAATCAACCCACATTTCAACCGCGTCGTCGACCGACGCCGAACAGCGCCAACCCGGTCATTCCGAGCAGACACACGGTCGTCGGCTCGGGAATCGGAGTCTGAGAAAACGACTGATCGACGGCCGTCGCTCGCGTCAGTTGCGTCGAATTGTCCGCAGCCAAAGCCAGGATGTCCTTGGTCACGTTCAACTTGGTTGCGGACGGGTTGAATACTGTGAAATCGCTCAACTGGGCGTCGGTCGTGGGGCCAAGCCTCGAGAAAAAGGCGCTCAAAGTCTCATTACGGCCAGCGAAGCTCTCATCAACGCTGAGGAAGCCGCCGGGGCCCGCGCCCACGCCGCCGATGTTGACATGGGCGTCGGTAATTCTCGTGCCGAGCTGGGCGTTCAGGAAGTCGACCTCGACCATGTACCGAATCAATGCGTCCGAGGCGCCGCCGCCCGGCAGGTCAAGGAAACTTCCGTGAAAGGTGATGCCCCAGTTGCCCGAGGCGTCCTTAATGCCCAACACGTTGATCTGATTGGCGTTTGGCATGTCGCCGATCTTAGAGTACGAAAAGCCCGTGAATACCTTGTCTCCCACGGTCGCGCCGCCGGTCACATCGGCGATCAGATCGGACAACAGGACGGACGCCCCGGAGGTGCTGCCGTTGCCGCCGGCCGGCGTCAGATTTACCAGCGCCGCCGACGCGGGCCTCACGGTCAGGCACGCCAGCGCGGCAATTACGGCGAGGGACTTCAAGGTTCTTGAATCAAGTCGATGCATCGTAAGTCTTCCTTTGCGAGTAGTGTCGTCCCGACCAATCGCGGCCAAACCGTCGACCAAAGTTGCAAATAACCTGGGCCGCGAGTCACAACGACGAAGCAGAAAAATCGGTGCGGAAAGCAACTCCAAAAATGAATCGTTTAAATGACTGACAACTAACAAACCGAACTATGCAAACCGCTGGATCGCCGCATGCGGCGCTCGATAGCGGATTAATGTCCATCAACCAACATGTCCATTAACCAACGCGTCCCTCAACCAACGCTGTCTAACCTCTGCCTCCTGCGACACACCGGTCCGTGCTCGGAACCGAGCCGTCGATCGGCCGCCGCAGCACGGCGCCCGACCGCGCTGCAGCCGTCGACGAACTGGTCTCCGCCCGCCGGCGACGCTTCGTCGCAACTTGTTGTTCGTCACCAAGTCATCCTCTTATGTGCTCGACGATGGATGCCGCCCGGTTTCGGCGCCACCCGCCGGCTCTTGGCGCGCATCCGCAGGGAGCGCTTCTTGTCCCGCCGCAGCCGTACCGGTCGCGCTGCGCCGTAACCCACCTCCGGCTCGTCCTCGACGAGCTCAACCGTCAGCACTTTCACCATGGCGTCGTCTCGCTCTTTCAGCCGTGAACGTGATTGCCCTTCGCGTCGACTTGCGTCGCCGCGACCTGCTTGCCCGTCACGCCAATGCTCGAATCTCGCACGCGGCCTCCGTTGTTGGCTACCAGCCATCCTCCAGCGCACGGTGCAGCCCGCCGACTCGACCGGCTTGCTGCGCGCAAGGCGCAACGCGCGTCGTTAAACACAAACTCAAAACCTCGTTGACTGTCGGCCTCGCTGAGATATCCCCAGACCCCTAATCCGCGCGCCCACACTTCCTCGGCGGCGCCGCCGCATCCAGCTATTACCAACAGTGCACTCGTCGATTGTTTCGCCCGATCCGTCGCCTCGCGCAAATCCCAATAATGCGGCGATTCCGGCGACGGTAAGTCGACTACCAGCAGCGGCACGCTTCGTTTGAACGCCGTCCGCAGGAATTCACCGGCGTCTCGACATACGATCGCGTCCCACGCCTGCGATTCCGCCGCCGCCCTGATCAAACGTCGCCGTTCGGCGCAAGGCGACGCCACCAGGCAGCGCAGCAGCCCCGGAGGCGCACCCCGAGCCTCCGTCACCGCCGCCTTCTCACGCGGGGAGAGCACCACATTCAGCGTCCTGTTCATGGTTGCCATGCTACGGCGTCACTCCCTGCGTGCTTCCCGACAATTCTTTCGCTGACCGTCTTCCGCAACTGGGTTGGACCGCGACTTTGCGCCCGCACCGCCGCGTTCGTACGCCAATCTCCCGTCTCCAGCGACCGTACCTCGTCAGCGCACCTCTCGCCCGCCGACAAGATTCTCCGACTCACGCACCAACTCCACACGACCCACAGCGGCGATCGCCCGCCAGTATGGGTGGAACCGTACCACGATCCACGGCCCGCTCATTCAGTTCTACCGGTCGCGCACGACACGGCCGGACTGGCGCGGTATGTCACCACTGCAAACGCCCGACGACCGTCCGCTCGCCACGCGGCCAGCGCAACCTCCCTGAGGTCTGCGCCAGCCTACACATCGCGCACGATCACCCAGCGCACGAAGTTTGGCGCACCAAGCCCGCCTTCCTGACCAACGACCGTTGCTCAGGGGCCGAGCTGCGCACCATCGGCGTGCTCACCAGTTAATCTTGCGGTTGCGGCGGCGATGGATGCCGTTGACCGAAGTCGGCGTCTTGCCGCGGCGACGACTATGCGTGGGCTGTCGGCGCTTGGAGAACTTCATCTCCGTCGAGCGCTGAGAGTTTTCCACGCTGTAAGCCATCTCGTCCATTTCGTAGAGCTGGATGTGACTCATTTGCTACGCTCCTTCCACATTTATCCGCCGCGTCCCGCTGACGATTCTGCGGAACCGACGCGGCGAACTACTGGATTGCTAGCGTGATCGCGAAGTAAGTACGCACGATCACCCGCGTTGCCAGTAATGCGACCGGCGTGCCGGAGTCGCTTGATGCGCCGCGCAATAAACGCAATTGCTTAGAAGCGTTGGAGTTACCGGCTGCTGCTGCAACCGGTAGCCAAGAAGGGCGCTTTCACCATGTTGGTGAGCGATTGTCGGCGCGCTCACGATTCGGCGCTGCGAATCTGGAGTCGACTAACCGATTTCACTGCTCTGGTGATGCGCCACCAAAATAGTGAGACGCGTCTTGAGCACGAATGCGTCGAATGTCGCGCGCCGCGAAAGAGGCTCGGAGCCCGCTGCACAAGCACTTTCGCAGCGTCCCTCGCAGCGCGCCCTAGCTACGCTGGGGGAGTCGCGACGGCAATCGTCGCTATCCAGACGAAAGCCTGGGGAGCGGCTTGACGTGAGAAAAGTAACGGTGAGCGCAACGATGGCGGCCTAAGAGGCTTCGCCGTCCGGTTCCTCGTTGCGCAACTGCCCGAGCAGCCGGGTCATGGTGTTGGGGTGGACCCCCAGCAGCCGTGCCGCACGGCCTTTGTGCCCGCGGGCGGTCCGCAAGGCCTGCTCCACAGCCGCCCGACGCAGCTTGCACAAGTCCGTAAAGGGCAAATCCACGCTGCCCAGGCTGGCGGGACTGTGCCCCGGCAGCGTCGGCTCGCATTGCAGCACGTAGCTCTGCTCGATGACGTAGCTAAGCTGCCGGATGTTGCCGGGCCACCGATACTCGCAGAACTCCCGCAACGCGTCGGGGCCCGGCTGCCAGGCGGGCTGTTCGTAGCGTTTCGAATACTTACGAGAAAAATACTCGATAAACAGCGGAATGTCTGCCGTTCGCTCGCGGAGCGGCGGCATGCGGAGCTCAACCAGGTTGAGCCGGTAATACAAATCCTCGCGGAAGCGGCCCTCGGCCACTTCCTCTTCCAGATTGCGATTGGTTGCGGCGATGACTTGCACATCGACTTTCACCGGATGCGACGAGCCCACCGGCGTCACTTCGCCTTCCTGCAGCACGCGCAGCAGTTTGGGCTGCAATTCCAGTGGCATATCGCCCACTTCATCCAGGAACACCAAGCCCTTGTGCCCGGCGCGAAATACGCCCAAGCTGGCGCCGGCCGCGCCGGTGAACGCCCCACGCTCATGACCGAAAAGCTGGCTTTCGGCCAGCGACGGCGTCAGCGCCGCGCAGTTCACGGGGATAAAAGACTCACCGAATCGCGGACTCAAGCGATGAAGAAGCCGCGCCCAGACTTCCTTTCCAGTGCCGGTTTCGCCCGTGATGAGCACCGCGCATTCGACTTGCGCAGCGCGCTCGGCGTGATGGGCGACGCGCCTGACCGCGAGATCGCGGCCAATGATAAGGCTGGAGGGATCTTCAGGCGGGAGGTTCTCGAGAAAACCAAGCGCATGCGAAGCAATTGCTGCCATTTCTAAGCTCCAACGGCGAGCGGTGCTAGAAGCCCGCCGTTCTACATACCGCCCCAGTGCTGGCGCCAAACGGCGCAAGCTACAAGGAGCAGCGGTGTCACATCACTAGCGGCCCAACCTATTTGCGAAGTACGAGATCGGACAACCTTCGCGCATCGCGCCCCTCAGGGCCTTGATGCGCGACCCGGATGCCTCTTCAAGTTGCCTATCCAACTACCGATTTTAATTGACCTTTCCGGTTCCCTCAAATCTTTGCGTCGCAAAGAACAGAGGAATTTCGAAAAGAGCACTAGTCGTGGCGTTTGGGCAACGTGAGGCGGGGAGTCCGCCACAATCACAAGTGCAATTGTGACAACGCTTTACAGGCTCCCTCGCAACGCCCTTCCGGGTTCGCCAATCGAAGGAATTCTAGTAGGTGCAAGCCACATACCACGGCAAGAAACGGCCCTTTTGGGGCGATTACCCCAATTATTCCGGCTTTTCCGCTCCCCGCGAACGGGAGACCGGCGGCTCCGGCGGTAATTTCCACGGCCGCAACTCATGACGCGGCAGCGGCGAATCGTCGCGTGCAAAGAACAGCACGTGCTGCCACGGCAGACCGTCGTACTGGCCGACAAGCTTGAAGCCGTTGGCCGGGATCTCACGCATTACCTGCGCTTGGCTCATCTTGTGGAGCGGCCGAATCGGCACGGCAGGATCTTCCTCGCGAAACTCGACGTCGACCAGCCGACCCTTTGGCTTCAGGCTCGCGCGAACTTGCTTCAGCACGTCGGCCGGTCGGGAAAGCTCGTGGTACACGTCAATCATCGCCACCAAATCAAATCGTCCCGCCGGCAATCCCGAGTCGTTAGCAGTCGCCAAGACGGTGTGGACGTTTTCCAAGCCGCGCGGACCGGCGGCTCGGCCAGCAATGCGAGCATTTCGGGCTGCACATCAACGGCATAGACCGATCCTTGCGGTCCGACTCGCTTGGCCAGTTCGAGCGTGTAGAATCCGTTGCCGCAACCAAAGTCGCATACCGTCTGACCGTGCTGGAGCACAGCGCCTTAAGCAACTTATCGGGACGCTCTTCGTCGTTGCGGCTGGCGCGGATGAGCCAACTGGCGCCGCTGAAGTGCATGGCCGGGGCGATGACCCGGCCCATGTAAGTCTCGGGCGGCTGCCGCTCGCCGTCGTCGGCTTGTTCGCTTGGCCTTTCTGCCGCGGGCGCCGGCGCGTTCTGATCAGCTGGATCAGCCGACTGGCCCCATGTGGCGCTCGCCTTCGCCGCAATCCACACGACCAAAGCCAGTCGTCGCCAAACGAAACTTGAGAAGACGGGCGTCGCCACGGTGGATGCCTCGCCGCGGGAAAAACTCACCGCGGCGCGTCCACGCGCTCACGCCGCCAGGTGGGTAGCCGCCTGCGGGCTTAGTGCGGCTACAGAGAGTTTAAGCCGTTCGGCTATTTGGCGAAACACGTCGGCGTCGAGCAGTATCGTCCGCTCGGCCTCGATGGCCAGCACGCGCCCGCCCGCGGCGGCGATCGATTCCAGCGTTCCGGCGCCCACCGTGGGAACGTCGAACCGCATGTCCTGCCGCGGTTTCGCCACCTTTACAACCACAAACCCGCCTTGCGGGCACAGTTGACCGGCCCGCGCGATGCAGCCGTCGGTCCCTTCGATGGCTTCGACGGCCAGCACGGCCTGATTCTTGACGCACACCGTTTGGCCCACGTCGAGCCCGCCCATGGACTTCGCGAGCTTCCAACCAAACTCGACGTCACGCAACTGTCGCGTCGAAAGCTGTCGCCCCGCAACGTGACCGGCGCTGACCAACAGCCCCGGAGCAAAATTGGTCGCCGGCTCAATTTCGATGCCCGCCCGCGCAAATTCCTCGACGAGCGTGCCCAACAGCGAGTCGTCCTTGTTGTCACGATCGCCTTTGAGGAAGTGCCGATAAAAAATTCTTGCGCCGACCCAGTCAGGCCGATGTCGCAGCCACCACAAGGGCCGATAAAAGGTGACCTTGTGAACTTTGCCGGCGAGAACCGCGCGGCGCACTCCCCAGCCACGAAATTTGCGGATGGCCCGGCCGATGCCGCCCAAGCGGATCCAATCGAAGGCGTCGCACTCTTTGGCCAGCTCCGGATCCGTGTGATCGTGAATCCCAATCCCCACGACGCGCCGCCCCTGCTGGTGCAGCGCCGCGGCCACCGCGTGCGGATAGCGGCCCCAGCCGGCGATCATCCCAATCGGTTCTGCGTCGGCCGTCGTGCTCATGTTCACGCCGCCTTGTCGCCGACCTGCGGCGTTTGGAGCGCGCGAGTTGGTCGCGGAGCTCCTCAAACTGCCGCTGCAGGGCGCGAAACTGCCGCCGCATCTCTGGCAGCTTGGCGACCGCGGCCATCTGCAGCTTGGCCTGTCGGATGGGCATGCGGGGCTGCCCAACACCTCCTCGCCCGGTCGCACGTCGTTGGGGACCCCGGCCTGCGAGCCTAGCACGGCCCGCTCGCCGATGTGCACGTGGTCGCGCACACCCACCTGGCCGGCCATCACCACGTAGTCGCCGGTAGTGGTGCTGCCAGCGATGCCCACTTGCGAGCAGATGAGGTTGTGCCGGCCCAACCGGCAGTTGTGGGCGATCATCACCAGGTTGTCGATCTTCGTTCCTGCGCCCACGACCGTGGCGCCGTAGGTGCCGCGATCGATCGTCGTGCCAGCGCCGATCTCGACGTCGCAACCGATCTCGACGTTCCCCAATTGCGCTGAAAGCTGATGCCGCCCGTCGACCTGACGGTAGCCGAAGCCGTACGCGCCGATGACGGCCCCGGCGTGGACGATCGCCCGATCGCCGATTCGTGCGTCTTCGTAAATCACGACGTTGGGAAACAGCGTCACCTGGGCGCCGATCACACAGCCGGCCATGATCCGCACGCCCGCATGCACGGTTGTGGCGGGGCCGATCTCGACGTCGTCGCCGATGGTGGCGCCGGGGTACACGGTGACGTCCGCCGCCAGCCGAGCCGACGGGCTGACGACGGCGAGCGGGCTGACGCCGAGGCGCTTGAGCGCCCGCGGCGGCCGAAAGTGCCGGACCGCGGCCGCGAACGCCGCATGGACGTCGCTCACCACGATGGCCGGCTTCCCGCTGCATTCCACGTCGGGCGTGGCGATCACCGCCGCCGCCGGCGAGGCCGCCAGCTCGCGATCGCGATCAGGATGGTCCGCGAGCGTCACCTCGCCGGCGCGGGCCAGACCAAGCGTAGCGGCGCCCGTGAGTTCGAGGCTAGCATCGCCCCATAAGGCCCCGCCCACCAGCCGCGCCAATGCGCCCAAAGTGATTGGCATCAAAGTTTCCTTCCGCACCCGCCACACGATTCGAAACGGCTCGAGGCAGAACGCCGAGCCAGGGAATTTTGAGGGGCGGATAATACCGCCGCTGCGACCTCGCCAGCAAGAGCAGATGGGCCCGCGAAAACTGGGGCAGAATCGGGGCAAACGACTAGCTCAGTGGCGCGACCAAAGGCCATGAGCGCGTTAGCCCCAGTATCCAGTACGCAGTACCGCGTACTCTGTACTTCGACTGTATCTGGTTATCGCCGTTGGTGGATGCGCTTTGGCGCCAAGCGTTTACGTTTCTTCCAGTGGTAGAATCGGGCGCTTTCGTTGCGTTGGAGTCGACGCGTGGTTTGGCGGCAGGCGACGTCGGGATGATCGCAGTTGAGTTTCCTATGCAGCAACGAAGCCAACAGCGTGCGGATCTGCGGAACGGTGATCGCCGGCGTGATGTTTTTTCCCCCGCCGGCTCTCTTGCGTGAGAAACCAAGTCGCCAACAACGACAGCGTCTGATGATGATGCCAACCGCGCCACGTCCGCACCTCGTAATCGGCCAAGCCGGCTTCGCTTTTGGCGCGGTGGAGGCACTCCTCGATGCGGTGCGCCGCCTTGGCGACGCGGCAGACTTCCGCCAGCGGCGTCTCCGGCGGCGCGTTCGACAGATAATAGTCATGCTTCAACGAGCCGTCCGCTTGTCGCTCGCGAATCACGACCAGCGTTTCGTCGTAGCCGTCCCCGGGCGCGGTCTTGGCGCGGACGCGAACCTGCACGGCCTCGACCGTCAGCGGGCCTTTGTCGCCGTCGCGCACGTCGATCGTCGTCCAGGCGTTCTGGGCGAGCGCGGCGCACCACCGGTCGACGCGTTGCCACGGAGACTTCGGTCGGCGGCCGTGCCCCGAGTAGGTCGGCGGCTCGACCTCCAGGTCGCGAATCAGCGTGTTGGAGGGAACGGCCAGCAGGTAACGTTCGCCCCGCGCGGCCAGTTTTCCGCGGAATTCCGGGACTTTTCCCATTTCGTCGTCCCCCGCCACCCAGGCGTGCGGCAACGCTGCGGCGTGCTCCTGGAGCATCTCCAAGGCCAGCTCATGCCGCGTGCGGAACTTCACGTCCCGCGGGACCCCGGCCTTGAGACGCCTGGCCTTCGAGCGCGCCCAGTCCTTCGGCAAGTACAACCGCATGTCGACCAGAGCGTGCTCTTCCGTCGAAACGTAGCCCAAGTACACGCCCACTTGGCAGTTCTCGATCTTCCCCAAGCGACCGCACCATTGCCGCTTCACGCCGACCGATTCGGTTCCCTTTTTGGCGAACGCCGACGGGTCGAAGACCAGCACCGCGTCGGCCCGTCCCAACGACGCGGCGACTTGCCGCGCCAGTTCGCCGACCAGCGGCCGATGGTCCCACGAGTACTGACCGATGAACTTCTGCAGCATCTGTCGATCTTGGTCGTGACAGTACGCAATCGACTCCACGTTCTTGCGCTCCACCCGCGACGCCAAGCCGGCGACGTACTGCTGAGCCAGCTTGCGCTGCTTGCTTCGCACCAGCAGGGCCGCGAACGGCTCCACAAATCGCTCCAGCCGCGTCAGCATCCCCTGCCACTGGTCAGGACTGGCCACCGCGTCGTCCAACAACTCCTGCAACCGCACCTGATAACGCCGTTCCATCGACGACTCCCTTCTCGGCATTCCTTGCCGTAAGGGCATGTCTACAAAATCACTTGCGACGAATCAAGAACAGTACACAGTCAAAGTACTCAGTGGGTGCAGCCTGCGGTTTGCGCGTGGCGGCGAATGGTGTAGAAGCTAGCGAGGAGATTTTCAGGGGGAGGAAGCGCCGGCGGCGAGAAGCTGGCGAGAATAAGGAGCCAAGGATGGCGATTAGCAGTGAAGTTCAGGGGCGGATCGCGGCGATGGCCCGGCAGTTGTGCGAGGAGGCGCCCGAAGTCGACGAGTCGCAGGGGGTTTGCTGGCTGGACGCCATCGAGAATCAGGCGATCGAGATCGCCGATGCGCTAACGGCGGAAGTCGTGAAACAACGGTCCTTCGATCGGCCCGCTCCCCAGGACGCGGACTGTCCGACGTGCGGCCAGCCGGGGCGCTGTCGCGGAGCCCGCCAGCGGGAACTCGTCACCCGCCGCGGACCGACGAGGATCGTCGAACCGGAGTATTACTGCCCCGGCTGCCGCCGGGCTTTTTTTCCCGCTGACCAGCACCCTGGGCGTTGAACCGGACTGTCCCTTCACGCCCAGCGCGCTGGCGAAGGTGGTCTACGCCGGTTCGCAGTCGGCCTCCTTCGTTCAAGCGACGAAGGACCTGGAGGCGCTGGCGGAGCTCTCGGTCTCGCGCGAACGGGTGCAGCGGTGGACCAAGCGGATTGGCCGCGAGCGGGTCGCCGAGATGGAGGCGCAAGCGGCGGCGTACCAAGACCTGCCGCTGCCTGCGCGGCGCACCCCTCCGACCGACGCGCGTTCCGCCGGTGGCGTGCGTCATGATGGACGGCGGGCGGATCCAAATCCGCTCTCGTGACGAGTCGCTGCGCGACGAGAAGGCCCCGGGCCATTGGCGCGAGACGCTGGTGGGCTGCTTGTTGAGCATGACCAGCGCGGAGCAGGCCGTCGATCCTTGCCCGACGATTCCGGCGACCTTCGTCGACCCGGGACGCATGGACGAGTTGGCCCGAGAAATCAAGGGGTTTTCGTCCGCTCACGAAGCTCTCGAAGAACCTTCCGACGACGCGCCGCAGGACCGCGTCGCGCGGCCCACGCCGCTGCTGCGAAGCGTCGTGGCCACGCGGCAAGGGGCCGAGCGGTTCGGCCCGCGGCTGGTCGCCGCCGCTTACGCGCGGGGCTTTCACGCAGCGCCGCGGAAGGCGTTCGTGGCCGACGGCGCGGCGGCCAACTGGAGCGTTCACCAGAAACATTTCTCTCACTATACGCCGATCCTCGATTTCACCCACGCGATCTGTTACGTCTACGCGGCGGCGCTGGCCGGACGGAGCCCAGCGGAAGGTTGGTCGGCGCATCGCCAGTGGGCCCAATGGCTGTGGGAAGGCAGCGTCGCGCCGCTGTTGGCGGCGCTGACCGTCCGATCGCAGGAACTGGGAGCGCCCGTCGAGAACGAGTCGGAAACATCGCCGCGGCGGATCGTCGCCGAAGCGCTGCGGTATCTCACGAATCAGCAGCCGCGCATGAGTTACGCCGCCTACCGCCGGCAGGGCCTGCCGATGACGTCCGCCGCGATCGAGTCGACGATCAAACAGATGAACCGCCGCGTCAAAGGAAGCGAGAAGTTCTGGGACCAAGGCGCCGAGCCGCTGCTGCAACTGGCGGCCGACGGCCTCAGCGACACCGAACCCCTCCGCCACTTTTGGAAACGTCGACACCGACGACTCCACCCAACACGCAGCTATCAGACCGCCGCCTAAAAACAAACCGCAGGCTGCACCCGTACTCAGTACTCGCGAATCAGCGCTGCGCCGCGCTGCCTACTGGGCCTTCGTCCCGCCAACCGGCCCGCCGCGCTGGGCATGACTGCGGGCCAATGCCAGCGCCTGCTCAAAGTGCTTCTGCAGCCGGAGGAATTGCTGCAAGTCGCCGCCCCGATCGGGATGCAGCTCCTTGACGCGCCGCCGGTACGCCGCCAGCACGGCCGCCTCGGTGCTGGGCAGCGCCAGCTCCAACGCCTGCATGCACGGCGGCCGATCGTCGGCCGCCCAGCACGGCGTCCGTCCGGCGGCGACATAGCTAATCGCCACCAGCGCTCGACGCAGCGACCGCAGATAGCGGCGAAAGTCGAGCGCCATCAGCACGTATCCCAGCGCCGGCACGCCGAACGCCAGGAGCAGATAGGCCGCCACCATCGTCCGGTCGATGGCATCGGGCCAGGGACGGATGGCGGATCCGATCACAATGACGCAGCAAGGCATGGCGGATCAATGGTGAGACGGCGGCGTGGTCCGCCCGCGCTGCTTAGGCTGCGCAGCGATGCTGATGGGCTTCGAGTCGATTATACCAAAATCGGCGACTTAGCCGTGGTGCGGCGGGTATTGGCGTCCACCACGAGGGCCACAACGCGCAATACTCGGGACCGATGGGCAAGAATCCGCGAGGAAAACGCGAACCGAGCTGCGAGTTTTGGCGCCCGGAGCGTGATCGCCGCCAAAACTCCAAAACTCCGTGCGTTTTGCGCTGTGCGGCGTCGTTGTGGAGCGGCGTTCGTCGAATCCGGCTGCGGCGCGGAGGCCTCATAACTGTCCGGGGTATTGAACAAAACGCCTTACTGAGTGCGTCTCGGCGAGGCCCAATTGGCGGATGGGGACTGCGCAGTTCGCCACGGACCGCGGGGACAAGCCCCGCGGCTCGCCTTAGTTGCGCCTGAAAGCGTGAGCAGATTTTCAAAGCGCAGCCTTCGGCCGCAACCGAAGGGGAGTAAAGCGTTGCTCCTGGTCGTATAGTGGCGGGCGGTGATCCCTTGCCACGTTAACCGAGGAGCAACGCCATGAAGCGATTTCTGGAGCGTCACGCCGACCAGGTGAGCGGCGTGTTGACGGGTTTCGATCGGCTGCGGTTTCGCGAGCGCGGTGCGGTGGCTGGCGTACGCCGACGGCATGCGTTCGTTCCTGTCGTGCGTCGGCGTGCTGTTGAAGGACTTCAAGACCTACGTCCAAGGCGTGACCGATCGCATCCGCGACGCCGCCCAGGAGCTGGCCCGCGCCGAGCGTCGCCCCCTGTTGTACCTCAACAGCTCCGCTCTCTCCAAGGAAGAGCTGGCCCGCCATATCGCCCAGCGGGACGGCGTCGACGAGGGGCTGGTCTGCATCCTGAGCGCGGTGGAGCCTTGTTACTCGTATGAAGTGCACCGCAGCCGAGCGTCGCGGCTGTTGGAGCTGCGCGGCCGGCCCCAGAAGTGCCTGCACTATTACTTCTACCTGCAGGACCGACGGTTCGGCTTCATGCACGTGCGGCTGCAGACGTGGTTCCCGCTGATCGTCCACGTCGCCGTCAACGGCCGCGAGTGGCTGGCCCGCCAACTGGACGAGCACGGGATCGGCTATCGACGAGAGGACAACTGCTTCCTGGAAGTAGCCGACCTGCGAACAGCCCAGCGACTGGCCGACGCCCAACTGGCGACCCGCTGGCAGGCGGTCTTCGACAAGCTGCTGCGGCGCGTCCATCCCGTGCACCGCCAGCTCGCGTGGCGCGGCCGGCCGCTGGGGTATTACTGGTCGTTGGAGCAGAGCGAATGGGCCAGCGACGTGATGTTTCGCGCACCTGAGGACTTGGCCGCTCTCTATCCGCATCTGCTGCGGCGCGGGCTCGACGACTTCTCCAGCCCCGAGGTGATGCGGTTCTTGGGCAAGAAGACGCCCCGCCACGGCGGGGTCCACGGCTGCTTCGCGGGAGAGGCGGTCAGCGACGTGGGCCGCCGCGCCGACCACGTGCGGATCAAGCACCGCGTCGGCGGCAACTGGATCAAGATGTACGACAAGCACGGCTCGGTGCTGCGGGTGGAAACGACCCTCAACGACGTGCGAGGCATGAAGGTCTTCCGCCGCGCCGAAGGGGAGGCGGCGGGAAAGTGCGCCTGGCGGTCGCTCCGCAAAGGCGTGGCCGACGTGCGGCGGCGGGCCCAGATCTCGGACGCCGCCAACCGCCGGTATCTCGACGCCTTGGCCGAGGTCCACGCCGAAGAGTCGCTGGGCCAACTGGTCGACGCCATCTGCCGGCCCGCCCAGTTCGACGGTCGCCGCGTGCGGGCCCTGCGGCCTTGGTCGGCGGAGGACGCCGCGCTGCTGGGGGCCGTCAACCGGCCCGAATTCACGATCGCTGGCTTCCGCAACCGCGACTTGAGACCGCTGCTGTTCGGCGCTGAGAAAACCAACGCCCAGGAGACTCGTCGCCAGGGCGACTCAAGTCACTCGGCGCTTGCGCATGCTGCGGGCCCACGGTCTGATCCTCAAAGTTCCGCACACGCATCGCTATCAGCTCACGGTGCGCGGCCGGAAAATCCTCACCGCGCTGCAAGCCGCCCGCCAAGCCAACGCGGAGCAATTAACCAAACTCGCCGCATGATTCGACCGTTCAAATCCTCGCGCCACAACAAGAAATGAACGGTTATTAATAAAGAACTACGGTCGCACGGTATGTGCGTAGGGGCGATCATCGCACAGGTCGTGGCCCATTTTCAACAAAAATCTTGGGCCGCAGCGCAACTTGCTTTCACCTCAACCTTTAGGGGCAAGGCCATCGATGGCTCAGCTTGAAAGGTTGTTTAGACGAGGGGCGTGTACCCACTTCTCACTGGCGACACGCCATTGGCGCCTGGCGTCGTTTAGGCGGCAAAGCAGTGCAAAACCCCAGTATCAGGTCGTCCTTAGTTTGACTGTGTACTGTTCTTGATTCGTCGCAAGTGATTTTGTAGACATGCCCTTACGGCAAGGAATGCCGAGAAGGGAGTCGTCGATGGAACGGCGTTATCAGGTGCGGTTGCAGGAGTTGTTGGACGACGCGGTGGCCAGTCCTGACCAGTGGCAGGGGATGCTGACGCGGCTGGAGCGATTTGTGGAGCCGTTCGCGGCCCTGCTGGTGCGAAGCAAGCAGCGCAAGCTGGCTCAGCAGTACGTCGCCGGCTTGGCGTCGCGGGTGGAGCGCAAGAACGTGGAGTCGATTGCGTACTGTCACGACCAAGATCGACAGATGCTGCAGAAGTTCATCGGTCAGTACTCGTGGGACCATCGGCCGCTGGTCGGCGAACTGGCGCGGCAAGTCGCCGCGTCGTTGGGACGGGCCGACGCGGTGCTGGTCTTCGACCCGTCGGCGTTCGCCAAAAAGGGAACCGAATCGGTCGGCGTGAAGCGGCAATGGTGCGGTCGCTTGGGGAAGATCGAGAACTGCCAAGTGGGCGTGTACTTGGGCTACGTTTCGACGGAAGAGCACGCTCTGGTCGACATGCGGTTGTACTTGCCGAAGGACTGGGCGCGCTCGAAGGCCAGGCGTCTCAAGGCCGGGGTCCCGCGGGACGTGAAGTTCCGCACGCGGCATGAGCTGGCCTTGGAGATGCTCCAGGAGCACGCCGCAGCGTTGCCGCACGCCTGGGTGGCGGGGGACGACGAAATGGGAAAAGTCCCGGAATTCCGCGGAAAACTGGCCGCGCGGGGCGAACGTTACCTGCTGGCCGTTCCCTCCAACACGCTGATTCGCGACCTGGAGGTCGAGCCGCCGACCTACTCGGGGCACGGCCGCCGACCGAAGTCTCCGTGGCAACGCGTCGACCGGTGGTGCGCCGCGCTCGCCCAGAACGCCTGGACGACGATCGACGTGCGCGACGGCGACAAAGGCCCGCTGACGGTCGAGGCCGTGCAGGTTCGCGTCCGCGCCAAGACCGTGCCCGGGGACGGCTACGACGAAACGCTGGTCGTGATTCGCGAGCGACAAGCGGACGGCTCGTTGAAGCATGACTATTATCTGTCGAACGCGCCGCCGGAGACGCCGCTGGCGGAAGTCTGCCGCGTCGCCAAGGCGGCGCACCGCATCGAGGAGTGCCTCCACCGCGCCAAAAGCGAAGCCGGCTTGGCCGATTACGAGGTGCGGACGTGGCGCGGTTGGCATCATCATCAGACGCTGTCGTTGTTGGCGACTTGGTTTCTCACGCAAGAGAGCCGGCGGGGGAAAAAACATCACGCCGGCGATCACCGTTCCGCAGATCCGCACGCTGTTGGCTTCGTTGCTGCATAGGAAACTCAACTGCGATCATCCCGACGTCGCCTGCCGCCAAACCACGCGTCGACTCCAACGCAACGAAAGCGCCCGATTCTACCACTGGAAGAAACGTAAACGCTTGGCGCCAAAGCGCATCCACCAACGGCGATAACCAGATACAGTCGAATTAGTCTTTCTTCTCAGCCGTGATCTTTGCCGAGCAGTCCCTGTAAATCGTCTCCAACTGCTCCTTGGTCAGCGCCCCATCGTAAAACAGCACCCGGTAGTGCAGTCGTAGCTTCTCGCCCTTGGCCAGCTTCGCCTCCCCCTGCTTGCCGCCGGGCCCCGTGCCTGAATAGAGTCCGAATTCTTCCTCGCAAAACGGGTTGGCCGCGAATAGCCCGTACGTCCGCGCGTGCCACCGCGCGGGGTGCCGAAAGCTGTCCGGCAAATCGAAGATCGCAATCCCTGCCGGCTTGCCGTCCACCGGCCCGCTGTAATCGACCCACTCCGCCGGCTGTCCCCACGCGACCGGGTCGCTCTGCCCGCGGCTGTTGCGAATGCGGCCCCCCTTTTGGGCGTCCACCGCCATCGTCCCGGGCACGCGCAGGCCGAAGGTCCCCTCCTTGGTGTCGCCCAACGAAATCGGCCCCTCGCTAGCCGTCACCTCGGCGGAAAAGTCGATCCACCGCCCGTGCTCGTCCACGCTAAACTCCAGCGTCCGCTCGTCCTCGCAGAGCTTGTCGCCGTCGCTGGTCCAATCGTTACGAGTCACGATCCGCGCCACTCGGGGGACTGGCTGATTCTGCGGAGTCCTCGGGGCAGATTCTGCCTGTTGCCCTTCAGCGTTCTCGATCGTAAGCTCTCGCTGCACAATCTGGTTATCCTTGCCGTCGGGTCCGCGACTCTGGCTCCGTCCAAAAATCTTGCCCGTTGACCGCCCCGTGGTTGAACCACAGCGACCGGTGATGCGGATGATCGTCTGTCTCCCCCGGCAACAGCGGCCCCAGCGGAAACGACCGCGTCATTGCCTGCCCGCCAGGCCCCACGATCGGCCACACCGCCGGCTGATGCCCGCTCTTATCCAGGTATTCGGCGAACGGCTGACCATCGACCGTCACCTTGGCGCCTTGCTCCGTCTTTTCGATCGACACGCCCGCGGCCTCAGCCGCCGCTCCTACCGCGCCCGCCAGAATAATCGCCGCCAGGACTCGATACATGCTCACGAACATGTCGACCCTCCTTCCTGCTGACGTCAAAAGCATCTCATCAAGCGTCAATGTAAACGACCAGTCCATCGCTCGACGAGTGGGCGCGGCCGCCTTCCAAGATCGCCCCCGACGATGTGCCTGGCGGATTGACAGCTCCACGCCCGCCGGACTCTATCCACCAAGCCGACCAGGCTGCTAAGATGCCAGTCTTTCCCCACACGGAGGACCACATGGCCAAGAAAAAGACCGCGAAGAAGGGTACGAAAAAGGCTGCCAAGAAGGGGCCCAAAAAGGTCGCCAAGAAGAAGACCGCGAAACGGGCCAAGAAGAAATCGACCAAGGGCCCGATCATGCAACTGGTCGACGACGTCGTCGCGGGCGTGAAGAAGCGAGTCGCCAAGCGGAAAAAACGCCGCAAGGCCCGCTAAGCCCGCTCGGGCTTCGGCCGCGCACTCCAGCCGGTGCAATTACCTTGCCTCGTCAAAGACGCGACGCCGCAGCAAGCGGGCGCCGGTGCCAAGGGGGTGCGTCTTACAGGCGTGGCGCCGGTTGCCGGCCTGATGCCGCGATGCCCGTTGACTATAATGTCCCCTGGTTCTGCCCATGGGTTTGTCCAGGCCACCTTATGCCCGTCCGCCAAAAAGTTCTCAGCACCTCTCCCGAAAACCGCGAGACGCCCCTCTCGGATGTTTCCAGTTGGGTCACGCCCAACCGCTGGTTCTTCGTCCGTAGCCACTACGAAACGCCCGAGATCGACCCCGACCTCTGGCGTCTCGCCATCGACGGCTGCGTCGAACGTCCCCTCGAGCTCACGTGGCAAGACCTCCAGTCGTTCCCGCAGCGCTCCGTGTTTGCCACGATGGAATGCGCCGGCAACGGTCGATCCTTCCTTCGCCCCTTCGTCGAGGGCGTGCAGTGGACCGCCGGCGCCGTCGGCCACGCCGAATGGTCCGGTGTTCCCCTCCGCGCCGTGCTCGAACGAGCCCGCCTCTGGTCCGACGCGATCGAGCTCGTTTTCCACGGCGCCGACAGCGGCCAGGAAGAAGGCAGCCGCGAGCCCCAGCCCTTCGCCCGCAGTCTGCCGCTGGCCAAGGCCCTTCACCCGGAAACGCTGCTGGCCACCCACATGAACGGCGAGCAGCTTGACCCCTGCCACGGCTTTCCGCTGCGGCTAATCGTGCCCGGCTGGTACGGCGTGGCGAGCGTCAAGTGGCTTGCGCCATCGAAGCGGTCGACGCGCCGTTCCAGGGCTACTTCCAAACGGTCAAATACACCATTACCCACCAGACCGGCAGCGGCCCCCGCACCGACGTCGTCGGCCCGATGCCCGTGAAGAGCGAGATCATCCGCCCGGTCACCGGCGCGGTGCTCGGCGTCGGCGCCAACCGCATCCTCGGCATGGCCTGGGCCGGCGAGCGCGCCGTCGCCGCGGTCGAAGTCAGCGTCGACGGCGGCGCCACGTGGCAAAGCACCGAGCTGCACGGGCCCACGGCGCGCTTCTCCTGGACGCCGTGGGAGTTCCTATGGAAGGTAACCTCCGCCGGCGAGTACAGCCTCCGCGCCCGCGCGATTTCCGAAAGCGGCGAAGTGCAACCGATGGCCCACGATATGGACCGCGGCGGTTACCTGATCAACTTCAGCCGTCCGATCGACGTCACGATCGACCCGGCGCGCACCAGCCAGGACCACCTCGGCGACGCCCGCGCCCTGCAAGCCGAAATGGCCGACGTCGCCCGCCAGCGCTCCAGCCAACGCCTGGACGCCGACCTCGACCTGGTCAGCGGCGCGGGGATCTAAACCTCCGCGCATCGTCTCGTGTCACAACGGTTCTGACGTGACCCACTAGGGAGCCGGTCTACCCGACTCGGGAAATTCCCCAGCGATGCGTCATCGTCATGCGCCGAACATACAGTTGCGCCGCCAGCAAGAGTTACCGTCCCAATAACGCTACGGCGTCCTCGCTGGCCTGTTCACGGTAAGCCATGCGAGTTACAGCAGTCGGGTATTCGCGTGCGCGTCGTCTTGCTTCTGGCGCCCGCCACGGCAGCATCTACATTGCGGTCCTTGGCGTGGCGATGATCGCGGCCCTCATTAGCCTGACAGCCCTGCATTTGTCGCGCGCCGAGACCGATCGGCTCGCCGGCGCCGAACAAATCGCCGCCGCCGAACTGCTCTCCCAGTCGGCGATCGAACTGGCGATCGCCCGCATCAATGCCGACCCGGACTGGCGCACCGCCTACACCAGCGGCCAGGCCGTTCCCTCGACCAACGGTTGGCTCAGCCTCGGCGCCGGCGAACTGAAATTCGTGCTGGTCGACGCTGACGGCAATCTCAGCGACGACAATAAGGACGCCGTGACGCTCCAGGGCTTTGGCCGCCGGGGCGAGGCCATCAGCGTCGCCTCGGTCCAACTCCAGCCCAGTGGAGCGGCCCTCAATTGCCTTGACTCAGCGCTGCACGGCGGCGCCCTCCTCAGCTCAAGCGGCGCCATCACGTGTAATCAAACCGCCAGCAGCAACGGCGATATCACCGTTGGCAGCTTGTCCGGCGATGCGTGGGCCGTCGGGTTTATCGCGGGCGCCGTCTCCGGCACAACGTCGCCCTTGCAGTCGCCGCCGCGGGAGATGCCAGATCCCATCGCCGTCTTCGATTACTACCTGGTCAACGGCACGGCGATCAACGTCAATTCGATTCCAAACAACAAAATCACAAAATGCGTGCTCAGCGCTGGCAGCAATCCCTACGGCCCCGTCAACTCCCAGGGAATTTATGTGCTCGACTGCCAAGGGACCATCCTCTCGATCGAAGACTGCCGCATCGAGGCCACGCTCGTCTTCTTGAGCACTCAGAACACGCTGGTCATTGGCAAGAATATCCACTGGGAACCCCCGGCGCCCTCCCTGCCCGCACTGCTAGTCAAGGGCAATCTGGAAATGCAGTGGTTGGGCGGCAGCCCGCTCGTTGAGACATCAGTGAATTACAATCCCCCGGGGACGCCCTACATGGGAGTCAGCGACAACGACATGGCCGACTCGTATCCCGGCGTCATCCGAGGCTTGGTGTACGCCTCCGGAAATCTTTACGTCACTTCTCAATGCGCGCTTGAAGGCACGGTCGTCACCGGCGGCGCGCTGATCGCCACGGCGCCCGTCAACATCGCCTACAGCGCCGTCAACCCAAGCAACCCCCCGCCGGGCTTCTCGGGCGGCACTCGCGTGCGCATCGTTCCTGGAACTTGGAAGCGCCTCGCCCGGTAGCCCGAGTCCTTCTCCGCCGAGGCGCCAGCGTTGTCAGGAACTGCTGTGACAGAAGAAAGCGCCAGCGCAGCAGCTTCAGCCAAATGAGTTCTTGCGCACACTGTCAATCGAACCGTGTTCACCGTGCGCGAGGCAGCCGCGGTCGGAATGGTCGCCGGACCGTTGAATTGGCCAACATTTGCTCCATCGCGAAGAGCGCGTCGACCGCTTCGGGCGACATGCGCGCCACGGTGCGCCTCTCTCCCGGCGCTGAGTCGTCCGCGGACGGTGCGATGCGAGACGCTGACACGGCGGGCTGGGCCGCAGCGACTACGGCGGGGCCGCCGTATGAGCCGCGCCATACGGCCAGGTCGCCCATGTCGACGTCGTGATCGTAGTCGGCGTCGCCCGCGGCGTGCTTGACTGCGGGCGAAGCGGCGCCCAGCCCGCGCTGCCAGGCAAGGAAGTCGGCGCCGTCGACGTCGGCGTCGCCGTCGAAGTCGGCATTGGCGTCGACGACCGTCGGCGTCACGTCGTTCTGCAACTGCGTGGGATCATCGATGCGGCCCATGAACGCAATCGTCGACGTGATGTTGTCGCGGATGAGCAGGTGAAACGGCCGATCAGCGAAAAATGTTGGCTCGTTGCCGCAGGAATTGTGGACCCAGACGGCGAATCCCCACTCCTCGCGCCCGACGAAGTAGGTGTGATGGTCGGCTACTCGCAGATTGTAAACCCGTTCGGTCGCCTGGGTGCGTTTAACCGCGTCGACTTCTGCCCAGCCGCCGATATTGGTGGAAAGCAAATCGCCCGGCTGCAACTTTCCGGCTGGCGTCCAGCCTTTCTCCATGACGAAGAAGGGATGGGTCTCGGTCGTGCGAACGACTTGTCCGCGCACCCGCAGTTCGAGGATGTCGGCGTTTCTGCGGTGCACCTTTTCGACTTGTTTGGGTTGGAGTTCGCCCTCGACGTTGTTCTCGTCGCGGGCGAGCACCAGATCTCCCTCCTGGAGCTCTTCGATTGGCTTCGGGCCCTGCGGCGTCATCACCGGCGTGCCGGCGGCGAAGCAGATGTAGAAATCGACCCTGGTAGCGGCGGCCGCCGTCGTCCCTTGCTCGTTGATCGTCAGGGTCGCCTTGTGAAAGACCGTGCTTATGGCGGTGCTCTCCGGCGTCATCCCCGAGAAATCGGCCGCCCCCAGCTCGAACGCCGTCGGCATGCCGAGCCCGACCAGGAGTTGGTTGAGGCTAGTGGAAACGGCGGTGTCGATCTTCGGCAAACTGACGAGCACTTCCACCCCCTGCGGCGACCCGTCGAGCCAGGCGTCGACTTGTGCGAACACCTCGGGCGTCAGGTCATTGGCCCCGTTCTCCGGCGGCAGGACGAAGACCATCGAGTAGTCGGAGCCGTTGGAGCCTTCGTCGAACGGCAATTCCAGCACGGCGTAGCCGTCGAAGACGGCGTAGTACCCGTTTGCCACCGTCAATTCCGTGTACATCGTCGGCACATTGATCGATTGGCCGTTGCTCAACTTGAACGGCCGCATGGCGGTGAACCGCGGATCAAACGGCGAGTCCCAGTAACCGTTGAAATACACCGCGTTGGTCAGCACCATGACGGTGGATGAATCGAGGTCGCTGACGAGATCGGGAATTTTTCCCTTGGTCTGATCGGAGACCCAATCATTGATGATATCTTCCGCTTGCTGGGGATTGTTGTAGTCCACGTTCTGCACATGGCCGCCGTACTCGCCCTGAATGAGATCCAAAAATGCTTGCTTAACTGGCAGATCATTGTCCGGCCAGATCGCGTTGGCCACTGTCAGGACTTGGGGCAGTTTCGGAAACAGCGCCGACGATTCATTGTGCGACGCGATTGAGTCCAGCAGGTCGCCAAAGGCCTCATGAATTCCGGGCTCGGTCCCCAGGTGAAGCACTCGCTCCATTTCGGCCGCGGTCTGGCCGGCGGCGCCCGCGTACGCCATCGCCAGGCCGGTGGCGACGCTCAGCGGCGAGAAGAAGAGATTGCCTTCTTCGCGCTGCATTTGTGCGTACACGTCGAGTGCGAACAGATTGACCGCATCGGCCGCGCGGCCCGCCAGCATGCGGCGATCCTCCAAGGACTCCAGCCGCAGCTGACGAGAACCGGCGGCATTCGACGAGCGAGACTGTCGGAGCGGACGAGTTGACTGGGACCTGGTCATGGCTTTGCCCTCGCCAGCCGGCGTGGTCCTAGCGTTCGAGGTCTTTGGCACGTCCCGCCGGCCGTGCCTGTCAGTATCCCTCGAACATTGCGGCGACGCAACCAATCGGTCGGCCCCTCGGCGTCCACGGGTTTTTAAGCATGAGTCGCCGTCGTTTGCCGCGAGTCAAAGTAGCGGATGCGAAACTCCAGTTTCATCCTTTGAGCAAAATGATAAGCGCCCACTACAGCGCCTCCGAGGCCAATCGCTGCCGCTCCTGGCGGCCACACGAATTCTCGCGGGCCCCGGCGCCTCGGCGCGAGCGATGGTGGACGGCAAGTCGCTGATTCGCAGACGAGTGAGGCGAACCACTTAGACAACGTCCTGCACGCCAGCGCGACTGAGCGCGAAAGTGCTCCCTGTTGGACTCGAACCAACAACCTACTGACTAACAGGCATTGACTCAAGTCGTTGACGACCCGCTTTTTACCGTGTCGACACATTTCGGGGGCTCCTCACTTGCTCGCCCCTTCCTCTCGTCACCGGTTACAAAACTGGTCTCCAAGCCACCGAAATCCGAGCTTGTGGGTTGAAGCTCCCCCTTTAGCTGGAGACGTGTTCCAGCGTCTCATGGTCTTTCGGGCCGGACTACGCCACTGAATCGAAAGGGCGAACCATTCCCGAGCGGCAGAATGTGCAGCGACGTCTGGCCGTAGGCCGGAACTGTCGCCAACGTCGTCAGCGATCTGGCAACGGCGGCAAGGCCACCGCGATCTTCTACAGCATCATGGCCAGCTCGCACCTGTGAAGCTCGCTGCTGCTGGTCGCGGTCGCTGGGCGACCCAACGTTGAAACGACGAGAAGCTAATTCGCGACGACTAGTTGACGTTTTGAAAGGCAACATGAGTTTAGTTTTACTGTCCGAAGCCGCGTAGCGGCGTGTAAGTGTTTTTGGTATTTAGCTTTCTGAACAAGGACTCGTTCAGGAGGTGGTGGTCATGGAACGACGTTTTGAGTTGCGAAAGCAGCGATGCTGGCAGAGTGCGAAGTCGCGCCGCAGGTGTTTCAGGGTGTCGCGGAGCGTTTGACCAAGTTCGTCGAGCCGTTTGCGAAGTTGCTCACGCAACCGGCGCAGCGCGAGCATGCGATGGAATATCTGAGCGGCTTGGTCTCGGACCTGGAGCGAAAGAACGTGGAATCGATCGCCTATCGTCACGATCAAGACCGCCGGAAGTTGCAGCATTTTATTGGCTGCGCCGAGTGGGATCACCGGCCGCTGTTGATGGAGCTGGCCCGGCAGGTCGGCGCGGAGTTGGGCGAGGACGACGGCGTGATCGTGTTCGATCCTTCGGCGTTTCCCAAGCAAGGCAAGAAGTCGGTGGGCGTGGCGCGGCAATGGTGCGGGCGGCTGGGCAAGGTCGACAACTGCCAGGTCGCCGTCTACATGGCGTATGTCTCGCGAGAAGACCACGCCCTGGTTAACGCCCGGCTGTACTTGCCGAAGGAATGGGCGCAGGATCGCGTGCGGCGGAAAGCGGCCGGCGTGCCCAAGGAAGTGCGTTTTCAAACCCGTCACGAGCAGGCGCTGGAGATGCTCGACGAGCAGGGCCATCTGCTGCCGCACGCCTGGATTGCCGGAGACGACGAAATGGGCCGAAACGCCGGTTTTCGTCGGGATTTGCACGAATCGTGGCGAGCAATACCTGCTGGCGGTTCCCTGCGACATGCTCGTCCGCGACCTGGAAGCGCCGCCGCCCGAATACCAAGGGCGCGGCGCCGTCCCCAAACGTCCCTTCGAACGCGTCGACCGGTGGCGCGACGCTCTTCCCGAAGACGCTTGGACGCGGATCAACGTCCGCGACGGAGAAAAAGGACCGTTGGAAGTCGAGGTGGTCGCTTGCCGCGTCAGGACCAAGATCAATCAGCGCGTGATGAAATACGAAGAGACGCTCGTGGTCATTCGCTCGTTGGACGAAGAGGGCGTGACGAAGTACGACTTCTATTTCTCGAACGCTCCCTGCGGAACGTCGGTGAAGGAGTTCGCCCGCGTCGCGCTGGCCGCCCATCGCATCGAAGAAGCGATCAAGCGCAGCAAGAGCGAGGCGGGGCTGTCGCATTACGAAGTTCGCAACTGGCGCGGTTGGCATCACCATCAGGTGCTCTCGCTCATGGCCACTTGGTTCTTGGTGCGTGAAGCGCAACGGGGAAAAAAAATGGACGCCGGCGATCACCGTCCCGCAGATCCGCGATGGCATCGCGATGCTGCTGCGAGCCGCCTGCCATTGCGACACGCCGGACAAAATCGCCAACAACACAACACGTCGCTTGCTCCGAAACGAAGACGCTCGCTTCTATCACTACAAAGCACGTAACCGACTTGCCACCATTACGAATAAATCAACGTCGATAGGTTCGGACAGTAAAATTAGCTGCTCGCTGGGATTGGTGAACTGACGCCATTTGACGATAATATCAGCCTCGCAATTAAGCGAGCATTTGCCCTATAACCGCCGATCAATCATCGCCGTCCCGCCGCTCTGTACTACTATCCGTCAACTTCTACGCGCACCGCGAAGATTTCGTACAGTTGTTCGTACACTACTGACATTTCCCCGCTGTGGTTCCGGCCAGCGGCCGGGCTGTGTAATCCTCGCCGAGCCGATACTCGATATCCTCAAGTTCATCGAGAAGGCAGCACTCAACGAGCGCCAGATCGCCGTCGACCACGCGGCCCTCGGCGATCGCCTGCATCTCGGCGTGGATTTCGATGTCGCGGAGGGCCAGAAGGTCACGGTCGCGGTCCGTCATGCCGGTAATAGTAACCACCGCGCCGCGTGAGTAGTGAGCCTGGCGCGGGCTGGCCGCACCCGTTGACTACTATGGCGACGTGGAAATAGCTTGGGGCGTCGCTATGCCACCATGCTCCCACGAACCCTTATCCGGCATGGAAATACCAATATTCACGCTCCTACGCGCGCCGGTGGATGCGGCGCAGGCCCAAGCACCGCTGAACCAGCCGTTGGTGCGTCCTCTGTTTACACGCCACCATGGCGGTCAGTGCACAGGCCCGCAGGTAGAGCGTCGCCGGCTCGGGAACCGGCAGGAATTGGTCGGGGGTCAGCGCGGAGTCCGACAGGCGCACCCCCGCGATTCTGCCTCTGAAATCCTCGCCGCCGAAGGTGCCGCTCTGGTTATTGCCGATGCCAAGCCCCCGGATTCATCGTGGGGTCAAGAGCGCCGAGCGGCCGTATGGACGTGATGGTCGATGCGACGAGCTGATGATTGATGTAGAGCTTCTAATCGCCCGTCGCGCCGTCCAGGGTCGCGGCCACGTGCACGAGCACACCCGGCATCAGCACGGGCGAGTAGAGCGTGGATCGGTTTGACTGATCCGGCTGGATGTCGAAGGCAACGCGACCTTCGCCGTTTTGGTTGTACTGGAGGCTGTAGGAGTCGTATCCGCCGCGGTCATCGCCGCGGAAGAAGACCAGCGAGTAGTGGCTCGACGCCGGCGGCGGGATGATGTACGCCTCCATGGTGAGACTGCTGGTGAGCACGAAGTCGGGCGAGTCGGGAATGAACACGCGGTCGGGGCCATTGGGGACCTCCAGGCCCAGCGTGCCGCCATCCCCCGTGGCGGCCGCGCGATAGATGAGCGAGCCGAAGGGGGTGCCGTGGTGCCCGCCCACGGAATCGAGGACTGTACCCCCGCCCGTGGGGACTGCGTCTACAGGACCCTCATCCAGATTCCACTGCCCAATCGTCGCGCAAGCGCGGAGCGGTGATGGCGGCAAGCAGGATGACGCATCGTCTGGCGACGTTTATTAGCCGTTCTCCTGAGCTAGCGAATTGCGTTGGCTGTCCGCGTCTAGAGCAGCCATCTCAAGGCTCTAGCGCCCTCTTCCGGAGATAGGTAAGCTAGGCGTTTCCTTTCAAGGAGGAAGTGCCATGGAAGCCTAATGGAAGGAATTCCGGCGAGACGTGCTTCGGGCGTGCGACGCTGGAGGCGGCACGCGCGAAGTGGCGCTGAAGTTCGACGTGTCGGAATCGTGGGTGCGACGGATCAAGCAGGAGCGTCGCGAACAAGGCAAGCTGGCGCCCAACACCACGCGTGCCCGACGGAACGCCTGGGAGCCGTACGTCGACTGGATCCTGGCGCAGCTCGACCGCCGACCAAACTCGCTCCGAAAGAAAGCCAACAACGATTGCCACCATGAGCAAAGTTCCCTAGCATCATCCATGACGCTCTCCTTTCGGGTATCACGCCGGTCGTTTTCCAACCGCATGATGGCCCGAAAGGGGCGTCCTCTTGAACCGCAAAAAGTCCTAGAAACTACTGCCTTAGGCGATCCTTGTCGGTGACTAAAACACTATTGGACTGATGTGGGTTCGATCCAAGGCTGTAATGAGCGTCGGCCTGGTGGTTGTCCGCAGGCGGCCAAAAAAACTGCCTTACACGGCCAATGCCGGCGAAAAATCACTGGATATATTTTGATCATAAGTGTAAAAACCCTAGGAGCGACGCGAGGACGCACTAACTTTCGCGTGATAAGTTCAGAGCTTGGCGTCGCTGTATTGTGAGGGGGAAATCAGCTTACTCTGTACCTAAGCGGGGGCTGGGGAACTCCTGCTTTCATCATTTGACGCGCTGATTGGAACGCCGCGCGTTGAATGCCAGCTTTTGCCGGCGCTCTGGGTCGATTTTTCGCGCAGCACATTCGTGCGGCGTGCGTCGGCGGAAGCTTAGCACAATTACGCCCATCAACCGATTGCCTCATGGCATGGGGGGCTCGTGGGCTTCTAAGAATCTATCCGAGCTTTGCCGAACAGCCGCGGGAGAAATATATGTCTGCCTGGAATAGAGGACGCCGTCGCGCGCGTTCTTTAGAGTTTGAATCTCTGGAAAGTCGTCTCGTGTTGTCAGCGTCAGCGCTGTCTCTCAGCGCGCCGGCGCCGGAAGCGGCCGTAGTGCAAGCGCCAGCGACATCCCAGGACATTACGCTTCCGGCCTCGGTGGCATCGCTTAACTACTGGGAATTTGGCCAACTCACGCGCCTCACGGCGCCATTGTTGTCCGCCCAGCAGATTGCTTCGATTCCCAATGGCTACTGGTTCGGGCAGATACCGACTGACGCCCGCGCCGCGCTCACGGGAGCTCAAGTGCCCTCGTTGAGGGTGGCTTCAGTCGGATTGAATCGTTTGACCTCCCAGCAGGTTTCCTGGCTGACGGCGGCCCAGATTCAGTCGCTGAATTACTACGACTTCCAATATTTGGGGCCCGCGCAGATCAGGTGGCTGACGGCGGCGAGGATTGCGACGATTCCGGCGATGGCGAACTTCGCCGCAGTGGGCGGCGGAGTCCCGGGCGGTGCTCTCGGGGCTGCAGGTGAAGGCGCTGAACGTGGACAAAGGTGTTTATTTCCCTGCTGACTGCGGCGGCAGACGGTGAGCTGAGCGGCGGCGCAGATCCGTTCGCTCAACGATTGGGACTTCCAGAATCTGGCGCCTGAATGAAGTCCCCCGCGCTGACGATCGGCGACGATCAGCGTCGTTCACTGACAGGGCGAAAACCGCCATCTTGGTCGGACGCTGCGCGAGCGGGCGCTGACGTATGACGAAATCGGACGTCGCCCGTCTCATCAGTTCGCATTGATTGGATGACCTCCCAGCAGGTTTCCCGGCTGACGGCGGCCAGATTCAAGTCGCTGAATTACGACGACTTCCAATATTTGGGGCCGGCGCAGATCAGGTGGCTGACGGCGGCGCAGATTGCGACGATTCCGGCGACGGCTAACTTCGCCCAGTGGTCGGCGGAGTCCCGGGCGGCGCTTTCGGGGCCGCAGGTGCAAGCGCTGAACGTGGACAACGTGTTTATCTCCCTGCTGACTTCGCAGCAGCGGGGTGCGCTGACGGCGGCGCAAGATGCATTCGCTCAACTATTGGGACTTCCAGTATCTGGCGCCCAACCAAATCCCCGTGCTGACCACGGCGCAATTAGCGTCGTTCACTGACAGGGCGATCCTGCCATCTTGGTCGGACGCTGCGCGAGCGGCGCGACGTATGACCAAATCCGCACGTTGCCCGTCGATCAGTTCCGCATTGATTGGATGACCTCCCAGCAGGTTTCCTGGCTGACGGCGGCCCAGATTCAGTCGCTGAATTACTACGACTTCCAATATTTGGGGCCGCGCAGATCAGGTGGCTGACGGCGGCGCAGATTGCGACGATTCCGGCGACGGCTAACTTCGCCCAGTGGTCGGCGGAGTCCCGGGCGGCGCTCTCGGGGCCGCAGGTCGCAAGCGCTGAACGTGGACAACGTGTTTATCTCCCTGCTGACTTCGCAGCAGCGGGGTGCGCTGACGGCGGCGCAGATTCGTTCGCTCAACTATTGGGACTTCCAGTATCGGGCCCAACCAAATCCCCGTGCTGACCACGGCGCAATTAGCGTCGTTCACTGACAGGGCGATCCTGCCATCTTGGTCGGACGCTGCGCGAGCGGCGCTGACGTATGACCAAATCCGCACGTTGCCCGTCGATCAGTTCCGCATTGATTGGATGACCTCCCAGCAGGTTTCCTGGCTGACGGCGGCCCAGATTCAGTCGCTGAATTACTACGACTTCCAATATTTGGGGCCGCGCAGATCAGGTGGCTGACGGCGGCGCAGATTGCGACGATTCCGGCGACGGCTAACTTCGCCCAGTGGTCGGCGGAGTCCCGGGCGGCGCTCTCGGGGCCGCAGGTGCAGGCGCTGAACGTGGACAACGTGTTTATCTCCCTGCTGACTTCGCAGCAGCGGGGTGCGCTGACGGCGGCGCAGATTCGTTCGCTCAACTATTGGGACTTCCAGTATCTGGCGCCCAACCAAATCCCCGTGCTGACGACCGCGCAGTTCGAAAAAATTCCTTCCCCGGGCATTCTTACCGACTTATCGCTGGCTGCGCAAGCGGCATTGACTCAGAGTCAACTGTTGGCGCTGCCATTGCCTGTTTGGGCAGGGTACGCGCCGCTCTCACGAGCCCTCTATCCGCCAACGGACTACATGCCGGTCGTCGACATGCCGACAGGGCCGGACGGTATGGGCATGGATGAGCAAATGATGGCGGAAGTCGAATCGGTCTTCAACCTTGTCCCAATTCCTTCGGCCACTCATGCGACGATCGCCAGCGGCAAATGGTCGGATCCAGGAATCTGGCGCAACGGTCTCATTCCGGGCCAGGGAGCGAAAGTATTAATTTCCGCCGGCACTGATGGTTCAGTACGACCAGTACTCGTCGACGGCGCTGTCAACGCTGCGGATTGACGGCACGTTGGAATTCGCGGCGGATCGCAACACGCAAATGCTAGTCGACACAATTGTCGTGTATACGACAGGTAAGCTGCATATTGGCACGGCGGCCAATCCGATTCGCAATAACGTAAGTGCTAGAATTATTATTCCCGACAATGGCCCCATTAACCCCGTGTGGGATCCCAGCCGAGTGAGTCGCGGGCTGATTAGTCGGGGCGAAGTTCGCATGTTCGGCAAGTCGGTGACGCCGTACGTCACTCTCCTGCGAATGCCGTCGGCGGGCGCCACGCAACTGGTGTTAGCCCAGGTTCCGGTTAATTGGAGCGTGGGCGACAAGATTGTGCTTACCGGCACGCAACAATATGCAGAGAACGGCGGAACGGAAGAACTCACGATTCGCGCCATCAACGGCAATGTCGTGACCGTCGATCCGCTGCAATTCTACCATCAACCGCCCGGGGGTTTTGGCCTGAACGTGTATGCGGCCAATCTGAGCCGAAATATTATCTTCCAAGCCGCTGATCCTTCGGTTGTGGCGGATGCCCGCATATGTGGTTTATCCACAATCCCGATGTCGACGTCGAAAATATTCAAGTCAACGGCTTCGGCCGAACGGATAAGACGATTCCGATCGGCACAATAGTCAACGGCGTCGCCAATCCACGCGGGCGATATGCCATGCATTTTCACCACGATGGCGTGAACCCGATGATGGATCCAGCCGTGGTGAGAGGCAGCGTCGTCATCGACAGCCCGGGTTGGGGGTATGTCAACCACAGCAGCAATGTGGTGATGGAAAACAACATTGCCTACAAAGTTGTTGGCTCGAGTTTTGTCACTGAGGACGGCAATGAAATTGGGGTCATGCGGGCAATCTGTCGATTGGCAATTCGGGTTCGGGCGAAGCAGATCGAGTCGCGAACGGCGATCCACGATTTCGGCCATGAGGGCGACGGGTTTTGGTTTCAAGGCCCGGGCGTGCAGGTTGTCAACAACATTGCCGTTGGCGCCGCACACGCCGGATTCATTTTCTTTACCGCGTCGAGCAAAAACCTATTCGACGCCGTGAATCTGGCCAATCCCTCGCTCGCCAAGGGCCATGACGCGGTCCCAGTGGGTAGCGTGCCCCTCAGCCAAGTTAAGGGAAATGTCGCGTTTAATTCCGGATTTGGCCTTGAAGTTTGGTTCCATATGACGAGGATGCCCGAGGGCGAGACGATCATCGAGGATTTTACCTCGTGGAATACGCGGAACGGCGTCGACCTGCCTACTCGGGGAATGTCACCTTTCGCAATGCCATATTAGTCGGGGACTTGACGAATTACGTGGGCGTCGGGATCGGGTCGGAGAATCTGACTCGCGACATCACATACGAGAACGTCCGCATCGATGGCTTTGAAATAGGCATTCGCGCTCCTTTGCTTGGCGCCACCATCATTGATGGCGGCCGCATCAAAGCCGTCCAAGCCATCTTCATTGGGAAGGGAGATAATGCCGCGCGGTCGGTTCGAGTCGTTCCACCGCCGCTGTTTGAAATCCTAAACCCCGCCCAGCTTCGTGGTCGGCAGCAATACGAAATCTACGCTTCGGGACAACTTGATCTGGAGAACCTAGACAAGCGCACCGCCGAGTCGTTTCTCGCCCAGGAGTCGATAGTCATTGCTTTCCCCGACAATGTCTACTATCAGGTAGTGTATTACGAACAGGCGCCTCGCTACGTGCCATTCCCGGCGGACCGCGCTGCGGGCTTCGCGCCGCCAGCGTACCTGAACAAGACGAACAAACAACTCTGGAGTGAGTTCGGCGTTGCGTTTGCGGGGGAGTTCTCGCCCAGCGGCGTCACAGCGGTCCCCGGCATCTATGGGTTGATTCGTCAAATTGGGTGAACGCCCTTGTAGACGATGTTCGACCAGCAATCCCCCGCCCGCAGTGTCTTTACCGAAGGCTAAGCGTCCTTTTGGGTGCTATCCATGCTGCTGGGTTCTTCTCGCGGGACTCGAAAGCCCTTCGTCGAACGAGCCTGAGCAGGACCTCAATCTAACCGTCTAAGATGCGGCGGTTTGGGGTCGCTGCAGGCGGCGGAACGCCTTAATCGAGCTGCTTCAGCTTGGCGAACTTAAGCGCTGGTCAGCCAGCGCAGTGGCGACTCGGCAGAATAACGCGTCCATCTGCACGATGCCCATGCTCTTATCAGACGCGAAGTTTAGAGGGCGCTCAAATCGAAAGCCGCGGTCGCAAAAATATCCAGAGCTCCTCGAAAACCGGCTCACCACGGTATTCTTGTTCGAAGACCGTTTCTGTCAGCACGTGAGAACAGCAGGCGAGCGTGCACTCGGCGCCTTTAAGTGCTTCAAGCTCGTTTCCCTGTAAGTCGAGTTTCAACAGGATCGCGGGTTTTAATTCCTCGCCGGCCAAGGCGGTGTCCAGGCGCGCCATCGGGACGCGAAGTTTTTCAACTTCGCGAGTTCCCTCCAGCAAGCCCCTTTCTTTGGAAAGCATTGGCAGGACAGACGAAGATTGACTATAGGAGTTGCGAAAGAATTCTGTCTCGCCGTCATAGGAGCCAAGGGCCATGCGGAAGACTCTATGACTCGGCACGTTGGCAAGATTGGATTGCAGGCGATCGGCGATGTCGGAGAGGGGTTCGAACGAGAGAATCGTCGCTGCGGGATAGCAGAGATGGGCGGCCCGTGCAAATTGGCCTGCGTTGGCGCCGGCGTCAATAATCGTGTGAAAGGCTCCGCCCAGAGTCTGCAGCCGATTGACTATTAACCACGAAGTCAGCGAACGCGGCCGCGCCGTGAGCAATGCGCGCAGCCGCCGGTATAGCCTATCGCCTCGGTAATGACGTGAAGCTTCTTCAACATAGAGATGATACCCGCCTGATTACGATCCGAAGAGTGCTTCGAGGTATTTCGTGGCAATTGTGGCGGGAGCGAAACTGCGTCGCAGTTGCGATACCACGTCGGCGGACGGCCTCGCGGCGTCGCCTTGCATGATAATGTCCCTGATGCGATCTGCCATGGCGGCCTCGTTCATCGGGTCTTCCAAGTAGTTGCGCCTGTTCATGGTGATCTCGCGGAATACGGGAATATCCGATAAGAGCGCGGGATGCGCCAAGCGACATGGACTCGATGGCTGGCATGCCAAATCCCTCGAACAACGAGGGCAGCACAAATACCGAGGCCCCGCGATATAACGCTCCGAGTTCAGCATCGGACATGTGCCGAGTAACAATCACGTGATTTGAAAGCCCGAGATTGCGCATGAGGTCGACGGTCGAAGGCATTTGTCCATCGACGTTGGCTGCTTGGTGCCGCCCGTGAACCCGCGACCTCAATTCGCCTGCCAAGACCAGACAGTGGTCGGGAATGCCTCAGCAAAATGAAATGCGCGAATCAGGGAGAACAAATTCTTCAGCGGGCGGTCAACGGCCACGCCGAGAATGTACGGGCGTCCCGCGGTGAACTCCTGCGACTGGTCGTTCGTCAACCGCTCCAGCGAGATTGGATTCCAGATGGAACAACTCGATCAGACCAGCGCCGGCCATACCGGCGAATGACGTCGTCCTTAACAGCCTGCGATATCGTGATCACCAAATCAGCGCGACGAAGCGTCCACTGGTGGCAGGCCTCGAGCCAGATGCGTTTTCGCCTCGAAATAGTCTCGGGAAAGTGCATATGCAACAGATCGTGAACGATGGTCACCACTCGTTGGGAGCGGACGATTGGAGGCGTGAAGTAGTTCAAGAACAACGTTGCGTCGAAAGGACGCGACAGGAGGGCGCCGATTTTTGTTTCAGCAGCAAATCGCCCTAGTGTGGCTGGCATCGGACGATACGAGAATCGACTCGTGCGATAAGGAACGCCGGCGGGTCCGTGAAAGACGACGGTTGCCAAATCTCGATACTTGGGATCGTTAGCAACGACTTCCTCAATGCCGCGCGAAAGGTTTTGAAACACCGATCCAACGCCGCCGAGCAATTGGTTCTGGCGGAAGTGTCCGGCGATGGCGAGCCGTTGTGTCATGGCGCCTTATAAGGCAAGTGATTCAGGACATTTGGATTTGAGGGTAAAGCCGCGGCAGTGTGGTGCGAGCGTCGTAAGTAGTGATTGCCAGCGATGATTCTTGTGTCGTCAGTTTCTTAGGCCGTGCCAGTGGGCGACGGCGGCCGTCTGCGTCCACTCCCAGCAAGATGTTGGCGTGCCTGGTGCGCTACGCTTATGTGTTGCCGCTCGTCACCAATAATTCCAGAGCGTCCATGCCGTGCAGAAGAATGTGAAGTAGCCTACTCGCTCACAGATTCAAACCTCAGTAACGACTAGTAAGTCGGGAGTCATTCGCAATGAGTTCGGAGAGATTCGTAGATCCGAGTGGCATTAGCAAGCATCGCGTCAAACGGCTTGATTTGAAATTGCCTCGCGAATGTTTGCTTCGACGCCGCCCTTTCTGGCATCGGCCGGGCAACGTGAGTCCAGGCCGCGGTGCACTCAGGCTGGCCGCCGCCATTTCAATGGCGTCCATCTCCGCGTAGCATGCAGCCACATTCTCGTCGGTATGCTCGAAGGGGGTGAATGAACTTCCGAATCGTTCATTTAGTCGGCGAACGACTCGGCCAAAATCGCTAGTCACTTCCTCAAAATCGGCGAACGTCACCGAATTCGCCAGCTTGGCTACGTGCGAATAGAAATCCGAATACTCCTGGATGCCCATTTGACGCTAGACAGTCCTTTTCGAATCGTAAGCGAGAGGACTGTATCGCAAGGGCGCCGGAGGAGGACCAGCGTGGGTATCCCGCGCTGGACCCCTCGCTGCACTTGGCCCACCGAATGCAGGTGATGAGCTACGCCGACTAGCCTCGGCTGACTTCTCAAGAAAGCCACGACTGCAAAGCTATTGGCACACCGTGGAAAGCCCTCGATGACGACTTCCGTATCGGGGCGCACTGCCAACCTACGATACCGAGGGAGGATGTGCGCCAGGAACCGATTCCATCCCGGGCTACGACGGACGGCGCGGCGAACTGGCTGAAATGGTGCAAGCACGATGCGATATTGATCTACGGCGGCCAGCGTAACGTCGCCTGCGCGGCGACATCGGCCTGTTCGAGGGGCTTATAAGAGGTTTGCAACCGGTGCTTGCCACTCGCCTTTGCGGCGTGTCGGTCAGTCGGCGCGCCGAGCCGACTGACCGTATGCCAATCAGCATTGGTCGACAAGGGAGGGCTTCGCCTTTGGTAAGCAGTCGGTTGATCAAGTCGCCGTCCAGTATGGCCGCAGTGCATAAGCGGGAGCAAACGATTTCTGGAATTGCTTCAATTCCAGCGCTTCTGGGCGATGAAGCAAAGAAACACGCACGCAGCAGGAATGAGCACGCGTTGCGCCGGAAAAGGGACTAAAGACCAAATGCCACGCGCACTGTATTTGCACCAAAGCCGCCAGAGGCGTCCATTTTAGATAAGGACTGTGAAAGGCCTGCCACCACAATGACCGCACCAAGTTCCACCCCAGCACCACGAAGAAGGCCAGCCCGAACAGGCCGCCTTCCAACCAACCCTGCAGAATCTGCGAGTGCGCGATGATTAGGTCGTGCTGCTCTTGAGTCCTGCCTGCTGGCGAGCCTCTATACTTCTCCACCAATTTGTCACGCATGCGCGCAACTCCGCGTCCCGCGGCCACGAGCCGTGACCTATCAGCGGAGATTGCTTGATGGCAGTCCAAGCGACAGTGGCTGAAGAGTAACGAGTCAAATTGGAGTTCTCATAGCGCTGCTCATAGCCGTATCGCTCTCCTGCATATTGAATTAGAAATACCGAGGCGCCAAGCACGATGGCGATCATCAGCGCTGCAAAAGCGATCGACGTTCTGCTGGTTTGCCGCCAAGATGCATGGCGCCCGGACGAGCGGTGCGCTGCGAGAATGCTCACGCCAGCGGCCGCTGCGCACATCAGAGCCACCGCGCGGCTGTCTAGGAGCACGCTCGCTGCCGTTACTCCGCAAAGGGCGACGACCGACGCCCAGGCGGAAAACCGATTGACCAAAAACAACAAAAGAATGCAGATAGGCGTGGCCGCGTAGAACTTCCAGTAGAACTTAACGTCCATTGGCAAGTGGTAAATGAACGGCGTCAGGCAACTGCCGACTGACAGGCCGACTAAGAAAAACATGACGTACCGCACATTTTTCGATCCCAGCCAAGCCAGCGTGGCAAAAGCTGCTCCGATGGCAAGCCACTTGGACCATCCGCGCAGAAGGTCGCGGGGCTCGGTGTGACTATAAAAATCGCTGCCGACATAACCGAGCCAGCTAATGGTTATGGCGGCGAGGAGCAAACGAGCCGTCCTGCCGTATTGATCGCGAAGCCCCAAGACCAGTAGCACGACCAGCGGCGCGATGGCCATGAGGATGGGCTCGCCAACATACAGGCGACCGATCGTTTGGATTGGAATGCCTGAGGCCAGGCCAAGCAGACACACGGCGATGCCCGACTGGCTAAAGATGGACAAGTCATCCGACGATGCCGCGAAATTCCGCATGCCGCCAATCGGTTGCGCAGTTAGATAAGGGGAACTCATGGCAACACTCCGGTTATCGGCGTGATCCGTATCTTTTGGAATGGCGGCGTCATGTTGTCTTTTTGTATCGTCCCGCGACAGGTCCGCGCAGCAATCGTTCACGAATAGTTCGCGGGTTGCCGAGATATTTCAAAACAAGACCGCACCAACGGATCGGATGATCGAACCAGGCCCACGCCCGTCCCCGTTTTCGCTGGAGGAGGCCCTTGTGTTCGTCCTTGATAAAAAAGCGTCCTCTTCCCTGATGCGAGGTGATGGAACTGGGGTGAACGCGATATCCGCTAAACATGGCGTTGCAGGCAGAAACTTGGCCCCGTTCGCGTGCATGTCGAACCACAGATCAGTATCAAAATCGTAACGGTTGGTAGGATCGAATCCCGACGTCTTCAAGTAGGCGGACCGTCGGAAGAAGGTGGAAGGTTGCATCAGAATTGCAGCGCGGTGAAGTACGGCGAATGGCACGAAGCGATCCGAGTAGCTTTCTCGCAACTTGACGCCGTTCTCATCGATAACATGACAATGGCCTGAGATCAGATCGACATCGGGCCGTTCGACAAACATTTTCCCAATCTTCAGGAGAGCTCCGGGAAGAAATATGTCGTCGGAATTTAGAAAACCGCAAATCTCTCCATCAGCCTTAGCGAAGCCTTTTCTTAGCCCGTCGCCGGGGCCCTGATCCGGTTCGAATATCTTGACGTCAATTTGCCTTCTATAGCTGTTGATGATATCGCGACTCCCGTCGGTCGAACCTGGATCCACCACGATGTATTGCAGATTCGGATAATTCTGGTTGAGCACCGATTCGATCGCGGCCGGTAGATATTGGGCCTGATTGAACGAGATGGTGACGATGCTAAGCCGTGGTAAGTCCATGACAGCTCTGTCCAGTCAAACGCGGGAATGTGTTGACGTCTAAAGGCAATATGCGGCCTCGACTTTGATGGGGCGCCTTGCCAAGAGTCCTGGAATCGCCCGAGGCCGGTCTACCAATTATAGGATACGCACTGAAAATATCAGGTTGATTGAGCTGGGCCAATTGTCGAAAATTCTGCCCGCATCGCCGAAAGCTGAGGCCGTCCGACAGGCCGCTTCTCATCCGCCGGCCGAAGCTCGCTTGCCCTCATGATGGCGCCGGCGTTATTTTGAGGTCGCGTGTTCGGAACTCATTCCGCTGGGCTTCCTCTTGGCCAGCGCCATGTCATGCGTCACCATCATAACGGCCAATTCGGGCGCGGACACTTTGGGCGTCCAACCCAAGTTTTTCTTCGCCTTAGCGGGGTCTCCGAGCAGCATGTCGACTTCCGCAGGACGAAAATACTTTGGATCGACCTGACCACGATCGTGGCCGGCGGGATCGAGCCCAACCTCGTTTTCGCCGCTGCCCTCCCAATGCAAACGGCAGGTCCAATCTCGCCGAAACAGAAGTCGCAGAACTGCCGCACGGAATAGCGACTCGCCCGTGGCAATGACGTAGTCGTCGGGTTCGTTCGCCTGCATCATCAGCCACATCGCCTCGACATAGTCGCCGGCGAATCCCCAATCGCGCTTGGCGTCGAGATTGCCCAGGTACAGGCACTCTTGCAATCCGACCTTGATCCGCGCCGCAGCTCGGCTAATTTTTCGCGTCACAAACGTTTCGCCGCGGCGGGGCGATTCGTGATTGAACAGAATGCCGTTCACCGCAAACATGCCGTAGGCTTCGCGGTAGTTCTTGGTGATGTAGAAGGCGTAGGCCTTGGCCGCCGCGTAGGGGCTGCGAGGATAAAAGGGCGTAGTTTCGCGCTGCGGCGTCTCGACGACTTTCCGAAAAGTTCCGAAGAGGAAGCCTGATAGAATTTGGCGTCGAGATCCAAGCTCGCGCATCGCCTCGAGAATGCGCACGGCGCCCAAGCCCGGTGACGTCGCCAGTGTATTCGGGGATATCGAAGGATACCTTGACGTGCGACTGGGCGGCGAGGTTGTAGATTTCGTCCGGGCGAACTTTCTTCAGGATCTGGTTGATCGATGAGGCGTCGCTCAAGTCGCCGTAGGCCAGCCTCAGCCGAACATCGGTTTCGTGCGGGATCTTGGTATAGATGGTCGATGCGGCCGTATTGAACGATGAGCTGCGGCGAATAACGCCCCAGACGTCGTAGCCCTTTTCGAGCAGCAGCTCGGCCAGGTACGAGCCGTCCTGGCCGGTGATGCCAGTGACCAGCGCGCGTCGTCGGCGAGATGTGCGACTAGGCATGAGTTATCCAGGGGGCGTTTGTGTCCGACGTCTTGAGCGCTGCTGCTAGACGAGCCCGAAGCAGCGCCACGTCATTCTGCCAGAAAGCAATGTCCGACACAGGCGGTCACGCGGCCGTCATAGGTTGATGATCACAAAACCATTCATAAGTGGCGGCCATGCCTTCGCGCAAGGCGATCCGATGGCGCCACCCTAGCTTGTGCAGTCGAGAGACGTCGAGCAGCTTGCGCGGCGTGCCGTCGGGCTTGTCGGGGTCGAACGCCAGCGCGGCCTCAGGATAGATGATATCGCGAATGAGTTCGGCCAGCTCGCGGATCGTCACGTCCTCGCCCGTGCCGACGTTGATCGTGGTCGACTCGTCGTAATTCTCGAGCAGGAACAGGCAGGCGTCGGCCAAGTCGTCCACGTGCAGGAATTCACGCCGCGGGGCGCCGGTGCCCCAGATCGTCACTTGCGGCTCGCCCGCGCTCGCGCGCATCGTGAAACTTGCGAATCAGCGCCGGCACGACGTGCGAGCGTTGCAAGTCGAAGTTGTCGTTGGGCCCGTAGAGGTTCGTGGGCATCGCGGAGATGAAATTGCAGCCGTACTGCTTCCGGTAAGCCTCGCACGACTTCAGTCCGGCAATCTTGGCGATGGCGTAGGCCTCGTTCGTCTTCTCCAGCGGCCCGGTTAGCAGGTATTCCTCGCGGATGGGTTGCGGGCAATCGCGAGGATAGATGCAGGAACTGCCCAAATATAGCAGCTTTGCCACCTCCGTCCGCCACGCCGCATGCAGCACCGTGGCGTGGATCATCAAATTGTCATAGAGGAATTCGGCGGGACGTGGTGGAGTTGGCCAGGATTCCGCCGACCGTTCCGGCGGCATGGACGACATAGGCGGGGCGATGTGCGTCGAACCATCGATCGACCGCCGCCTGGTCGCGAAGATCCAAGTCCTGTCGGCTCGGCCGTCAAAATGGAGCGAACCCCGCGCCCTGCAATCGCCGGACCACGGCCGAGCCGACCATGCCGCGATGGCCAGAGACGAATATCGGAGCGTCACGTGAAATGGGGCCATGTTGACCAGTCGAACCTCTGAACCCTAAAACCCCAATTGTAGGGCGCAAACTGAGGATTGTCTTGAAATTAGCTAGGTCGATCCGCCCAGTTTGGAGGTCCTGACGATGAATTGTGGGGCCAATGCCGATAGTGCGCAGAGGCCGGCAGCCGTTACCGACGATGGCCTCAGGCCGCTTCGGCAGGCCGGTCAAGTACGAGAGGTACTGTCCCCCCGGCACAACTGCGGCCTTTCTGAACACCGCGATGATGTGGTCGCGGGCCGTCATCCAGTTAGGCGGCGTGTCCCGTCGCGACTTCGTCCTGAGAAACATCGAGCTTGCCAATGCCGGCTGCCCGAAGTCGCCGGAATATCCAAGGAGCCGCACAGTACAAGACGTTGGCGGCGGTTTGCTTGAGCCAAATGGACGCGGCATGCCGCGGCGCAGTGAGAAAACCGAATCGTTCCGCTTCAAGGCCAACGCGGCGATCTTTGGCGAACCAGTCACACCAATGGCGACTGATGAATGCGATATGTTCGCCGGTGGTGCAATAGTAGTAGCGACTGCCCATCAGCCGCCAGCTTGGCGCGTCGGCGTCGCCGGTGCCCACCAGCACCAAGCCGCCTGGTTTGGCCAACCGCAACATCTCGTCTACCAACTCGGCGGGGCTGTGAACATGTTCGGCGACGTCAAACGCGGCGACGACATCGAACATTCCATCATGGCCTTCAATCTGGTAAAGGGTGCTGGCGATCATCGAAATGCCGCGATCCGCGGCCAAACGGGCGGCCTCCGGGTGAATCTCGACGCCGTACTTTACCCAAGCGGCGGGCAGCGTGGCTAGAAAGCCGCCGTCCCAACAGCCGATGTCGAGCACGCGGCCCTCGTCGCCCTCCGCGAGGACGCGTTCTCGACCGTTGCGCCAATCCTCGCGCACGGCGGCGTCGTAGTCCCAGTGAGCGTTCTTGTTGCGCTGGTATAACGCCGTCAACTCGTCAAGCGTCGGCGCTGGATAGCGAAAACTGAGACCACACCGACGGCATCGCACGAGTTCGCTGGCCGGCATTGGGGCATCGAGCGGCGCGCCGGCAAATTGGAACGCGGGCGGGATGCGGCCGATGACTGTAAGTTCTCGACTAACGCAGCACGGGCACTGTGTTCGATCAGCTGTTCGGGACGCAGGCGCGGGTTGTGTCGACTGATTGAGCATATTCAAATGGCGGACTTGACGACGCTGAGGGCCACCACGTTTGCCGCACCGAGCCGACGGCTCTACCGCCAAGTGCGTATTGCGTATTGGCCCACCTAGGCCAGCATCAATCCGCCAAAGACGGCGACGCGATGGAGGGCCCGAAAGCCTCGCTTGGCGCCGTAGTCGCCTCGATCTCGCGCTGCAACTCTGCCGCATATCGGAAGCGCTGGCCAAATCTCAGGATGGGGCTCTCTAAAAAGTGAAAGGAAACCGCGGCCAGCGTCAGCGTAACACAAAAAGCCGATGCTGTGACGCCGATGTCCCAAAGCGTGTTCATCTGCGGCGTGCTATGTCCGGCCAGACCATGAGCCACGCCGCTGACAGCTTCGTGGAACATATAAATGCCATAAGAAAGTTCTCCAAACCAAACCAGCACGGCAGATCCGAGAAGCCAGTGCAGCCGAGGTTCGATGCCATACAGGGCGATCAGGATAAACGTGCAATACAATCCGGCGAGCCAGAAGTGCTTCCACGCGCCGAAGGCATCAGGCCTAATCATCATCACTGCGGCGCCGGCAAGTAACCCAACGAACAGGGTCAAAATCAGTCGACGGTGGCGGTCGACGGCCGCCACGAATGGAGGCCAACGCACCAGCGCGGCCAGGCAGGCGCCGGACAAGAGCGAATCAGATCTAAACGGCGTATTGACAAATGCATGGAAGCCTGGAAATGCAATCCGTAAAAGGGGAGCCGCAAACACAGCAGCGAGTAGGACGCCTATCAATTTGCGGCGCGAAAAGGCGTACACCAACAGCGGCACGAATAAATAGAACTGCTCTTCCACCGCTAGCGACCACGTCGCGCCAAGCCAGTGAGCGCCGTAGTCGCCGTGAAGGCCCATGAGGATGTTTTGCGTAAACGTCGCATACGACCACATCGGCATCGCGTTGGCAAAGAGCCAGTCATGCGACGGTATCGAAGTAAGAGACCTGACGGCGAGCCAATACAGCCCCAAAAGCAGAAAATAAAGCGGCATAATCCGACACACTCGGCGCAGATAGAAGATGCGGAAATAGTTCGATGCGCCGCGGTTGTCGATCAGTATGCCAGCAATCAAGAACCCGGAAAGCACAAAGAACAAATCCACGCCGCTCCAAGCCAGCCGGAGCGCGTTGCTGCCGTACCACGCAACGGTATGAGGATCGGCATCCACCTGGCAGCGAACATAGTGCCACAACACAACCATGACGATGGCTAGGCCGCGGACGCCATCTAATTGTCGGTTACGCTTCATGGCCTACAGGAAACAATGCATTGGGCGGCTTGCTCAGCGCGGCCGTGGCGTACTTCAATTGAACAGACGATGTGAGCTGGAATGATTTATGCTAACCCACGGGCGCGGGTTTGCAACGCTGCTTTCCCGGCCCAGGTCTCACAATTAGCGCAAACGCGCCAAACACATTGTAAGCGACGCGCCAACTGTCCTCCGAGCACTTCATGCGGATTAGCGTCGCAGCATTCGCACCGCGGCCGTGACCTGCGAGGGCGAGAATGCTGGCGTCGTCCAGACGCCGATCTCTTTTTTCACCATGAGCGTCACGATGATGTTGTACGTGCCGAAGACCAGCGTGATTGTTGTAGCAGCTCCAATGATGCTGAAATAGTGAATCAACAAGGGCGCAGGCGCGAGGTAAAAGCCAAAGGCAACTACCAAGGCGCGCAGCAGCTCTCGTTGTCGACCCACCATGATCATCGTCAGGCCGTTGACGCCCGCAAACGACGAAATCGACGCGCCGATGCTGATGATGCGCAGCGCAGCTGCCCCTAAGGCAAAGTCAGGGCCGAAGGTGTAGGTCAGGGCCTGAGTGGGAAATGCCAAGAATATCACCAAAAAGAACAAGGTCGGAATCGCTACCATCGAGGCCGCGCCCCGCACCACCATTTCGAGCTTCCGAAGATCCTGCTTTACATATAGCTCCGCGATAAACGGGGCGACGATCGATGTCGCGAGGGCCTGGCCGCCTGTGAGTACCTCCATCAGTCGCAGAACTGCTGCATAAGCCGCGATCTCATGTTCTCCCGTTAGCAAGCTGACTATCAGCAATTCGGTTTGAACAAGCCCTAACGAGGTGATCTGCACGACCAGATTCGGCCAGCTCTCGCGGAAGTACCAGCGCAAATTGACGCCGTCGACGCTCGCGGCGGCGGCGCTAAGGGCGTGAGTTTGAGTCACCGAGATTTCCAGGCGGCCGACGCGTTGCATGGCTTGCCGCAGCAGGCGAAGCGCGAACACAAGCGTGATGGCACTCGCGGCGACCTGAATTGCCAAGGCCGTGGCCAAGTTTAGCCGGCCTAGCGGCCAGAGGACCAGCATGGCGGCAAGCGTCACGGCGTTAGGGATTACGCCGCCATTGCGGGCCCCTACCAGCACGGAAGAACGAAAATCGTCGAACCCTTGCAGAGCGTGGCCGATGGCAAATAGAAGAGCCGAAAGGCACATCCATGCGACGGTTAGCAGGGAATAATCGCGAACAGCAGTCCACTTGATCGCGTCCCCAAGACAGACGTGGACGCCGATCAAAAAGATCGCCGCCACCACGGTGCAACTCACAGCCATCAGGCGCCAGGCACTGGCCCAACTCGCCTGTAGCGCTTCGCGACTGTCCGCGTGTAGGCCCTCGCGAATTGACCGCAACAGAACCTTCGGTACGCCGAATGCGGCAGGCATGCCAAGAAGAATGACCGCCGCCGCTGCGACCGCGTAAGCAGAAAACTCGCCGACGGAAAGACTACGTCCCAAGAGGACATTCGTGGCAAACAAGCATCCCGTCGAACCCGCCCGTCCCACGAGCGACCAAAAAGTGCCCGACAGGATGCGACGGCGCAGCGAGGCGCTGGAAGGCGCTCGAGCGGCGATTCGACCGGCAACTTCAGTATCTTCTTGTGGCTTGTCCGCGGGGACGACCGTGTTAACCATACTCAATGCTGGACAGAGTTTACCGACCAGGTAATATGGGGGTAGCGGGTTCGGGCCGATTCTTAGTTGGCGGCGACTACATTTCTAGTGCATTGCTCGGGGCGTAAGACCACCAACGAAAGCCACACGCGGGGTCGATCAACAAGTCGAGGCCTCCGAGCCCGGCCGACACAGGCGCCGCGGAGGGACAGTGACAGCATTTAGAGGGGCATTTCTATCCCGAGCTTCGGGAAGCGAGCGGACGGAACAGCCGCGGTGATGCGCCCCCTCTGAACGCCCGCGACTGTCTGGCCGCCGTTCATCTGACGCACGTTTCATGTCCCTGAAGGGTATTGCTGTGGTAATACGGTTCGCTCTCTGCACAATTGTACTCGCCGGCCTGAGTTGTTTATGCACCGGCAAAGCCAATCGGGCGCAAGCGGCTGCCGCTAAGCCAAACATCGTCTTTATTATGGCCGATGACCTGGGCATCGGCGATCTTGGTTATACGGGACAGAACGCACGCGCTGCGGCCGGCCTTCCCGCTATATCGACTCCTAACATCGACGCCCTGGCCGCTCAAGGCGTGAGCTTCGCCAATATGTACTCAAATCCGGTATGCTCGCCGTCACGGGCCACGCTGCTGACCGGATTCAACGAAGCTCACACGTTGTTTAAAGAGGCCTCGGTATATCAACAAATGCGCAAAGAAGAAGTCACGTTCGCGGAGGTGCTTAAGCAGGGAGGATACTCGACTGGCATGGTCGGCAAGTGGCATGTGGGCGGCGTTCTCAATACCACTATAACAGGCTTTGATGCACTTCCCACGCAACAGGGTTTCGACTATGCGTACGGCACCCTTTCGGGAGGCTGGCGTAACGCCAAGATGTGGGAAAGCGACGGCACTGGCGGTATGAAACTCGTTGATAATTCGCCAGATCCAGGTTGGCCGGGGCCGGGCCAGCCCTTTGAGTACACCGACGACGCTCACACCGATCACGCAGTTCAGTACATTCGTAACGCGGCCGGTCAGTCGCAGCCATTCGCAGCCTACGTAGCCCTGCAAGATCCCCATGAGCCCTACGACTGGGGCCCCATCAATCCCTTATATAGCAACACCGGTTGGAATGTAACGCTTCAGCGATACGCCAGCATGGTCACCCGGGTGGATACGTACGTCGGACGAATTCTGCAGGCAATCGATGACCCCAACGGCGACGGGAACACCAGCGATAGCGTCGCGGCCAATACGATCGTGATGTTTACCAGTGACAACGGGGCCAGATACCCCGGCGGCGACGGATACAATCCGGAATTCTTTGACAGCAACGGGCCCTACAGAGAATACAAGTCCAGCACGTTCGAAGGCGGCATCAAAGCGCCATTTCTGGTGCGCTGGCCGGGGGTGACGCAACCAGGAACCGTGAAGAGTAATTTTGTCGGCGGCCTGGAGGACATGCTGCCAACGTTTGCGGAGTTGGCGGGTCAAGACCTGCCGCTGGGCGTCGATGGAAAATCGCTCGTGCCCGCCATTACTGGCCAAGGGCAGGTTCAGGCAAGCGACGTCATGGCATGGACCTATCCGGCAAACGTGTCGAACTTTAATACGAACGCGTGGTCCGTGCGCGTTGGCGATTGGAAGTTGACGTCCCGCATTCCGTCGGGAATTTTTTTGCATAACATCGCCGCCGATCCCTTGGAAACGACCAACCTCGCTTCCTCTCGGCCGGACATCGTTAACGCACTTCAGCAGGTCGCTTACGACGAAGGATTCAGCCGGTCGGCTCAAATGCCGCATGTTAACCCTCCATACATTTCCGTGACTGTGATTGATTGGTTCAATCAATACAAAACTTGGAGCCCGAGCGGCGCATCGACGGATTTTCTGGCCGCCGCCAATTGGAGCGGCGGCACGTCGACGGCCGGCATTCAGAATGAATTTGCCGCCTCCAAGCCTGCGCAAAACTGGGATACAGGTCCCGCTGAAAACTGGATTGCGCTAGTTGCTAATACGACGGGGGGCGCGAAGACTGCTGCGGTCGGCGCCAACGCCAAGGTGTTGGCCTTGGAAGTACGAGGCGACGTGGGAACGATGAACGTCACCCTCGGCGCTGGCGTCAACTTGGATGCCCGCAACGGACTTCGCATCAGCGCCGGCGGCGCTTTTTTCATGAACGGCGGGACCGTTCGGACGAATAAAAAACTCGAAATTCACACCGGCGGGTCACTCGTCGGCGCGGGGCTTGTCACTGGGTGGCAGCAAGTCATTGCCGGCATTCCTGAGTTTCAGGGCAAGGGCTTGTTCACCCCGGACGTTGTCAATTCAGGTAGCCTTGCAATCCAGAACGGATCCGCAGCAGGTTTAATGACGATTGACGGCAATTTTCAGCAGGACGCATTAGGATCGCTTCAGATTGATTTGTTCAGCGGCGGCGGCGTGGGCGGAGTTGACTTCGATAAATTGACCGTCACCGGATCCGCTTTAGTCAGTGGCGCCATCGACGTGGATCTTAAGGCAGGGTTCAATCCTTTCCGGGGTCAGTCCTTTAATATCCTGTCGGCGGCCAATTTGACCGCCATGGATCTGGCCTTATCGGGCCCCGACGCGGCCCGCTTCACAATGTCTGTTTTGGGCGGCACGAATCTGGCGCTGAAATTCGTGAGCGCCGACTTCGATGGCAACGGCATGGTTAACGCCGCCGATCTTACTCGTTGGCGTCAGCATTTTGGGCTTTTCAGCGGCGCGTTGGCTTCGGAGGGAGATGCGGACGGAAACGGCGCGGTGGACGCGGCGGACTTCGCAATCTGGCAGCGCCAATTCGGCATGGCCAACGGGCTGGCCCTTGGGTCGACGGTTCCCGAACCGTCAAGCGTCTTCCAGGCATTGCTGCTTGCAGTATTTGGGGGAAAGGCGTTTCGCGCCGCGCGGCGTTTGGCAGCCAGTTCGCACCAAATCAAACGCACGTCCGTGATTTCGTACGGAAACTGAGAGATGGCCGCTTATTCCGTGTTGCCATGCAGGTTTGCGGCTGAGCCGTTCCGTTGACATGTCACATAGTTGAGGATAATCTTGCAATTCTCTGGAGTCGTGCCGCAAACTCTATAACCCCAATCACTCGTCGCACGACGCACTCGATCTTTAGAGCCTTTCCATGACGCGCCTGCGCGTATTCTGCGCCGTTGTAGTACTGACGTCTTGCTTGTTCGCCGGGCTGTGGCCCAGCTCGGCGGGAGCTCAAGGCGGCGCGAAGCCAAACATCGTGCTCATAATGACCGATGACGCGAGTTACGGCGACTTCGGATTCATGAATCAAGTCACCGGTCTGCACTCGCAGTTCAAGACGCCCAACCTCGACCGGTTGGCGTCGCAAAGCGTTCTGGCGACCAACGCGTATGTCGTCTCCTCGCTGTGCTCTATTTCCCGTGCTGGCCTGATGACTGGATTGCATCCCGAAAGGTATGGATATAGTTACAACGCCGACCCGGCCGACAGCCCACACGAGGCATTTCCGACGGAGCAGGTGCTCGTGAGCGACCGCCTGAAGGAATTGGGATATAAGACCGCCGCCATCGGAAAATGGCATCTAGGTCTTCAACCGCAGTGGCAGCCGCAGAACCAAGGGTTCGATGATTTCTATGGCTTTTGGGAACAAAGTTCTACGTACTATCAAACAAATTCCTCTCCCATTCGACGCGGCACGGAACAAGTCAATTGGTGGGCCGAGCCGTCGTTTAACAATATTCCCAATGACCCGGTCAACGGGCGATATCTAACCGACGCTTTCGGCGATGAGGCCTCGAAGTATGTTGCCCAAAATGCCGGCGGCAGCCAGCCATTCTTTCTCTATGTGCCCTCACCGGCCCGCACGTTCCCTACCAGGCCAAGCAACAGGACCTCGCGCAGTTTAATAATTCGACGCTGACTGGCGCCCGCAAAACGGTGGCGGCGATGACGCTGGCGGTGGACCGGGCGGTCGGCAACATCCTGTCTCGCATTGACGATCCCAACGAAGACGGCAATATGTCGGATTCAATCGCCGACAACACCATCGTCGTATTTCTGAACGACAATGGCGGCCCGACGTATCTCAACCCCAACGGTTACGACAATAGTCCTGCCACTGGATTCAAGGGCAGCGGCTGGGAAGGCGGCCTGCGCACGCCCTATCTCATTCGCGCTCCGGGCGTGGCTCCGGGGACGTTCAATCCCCAGGTCAGCTCGATGGACTTGTTCCCCACCTTCGTGGCCGCGGCCGGCGGTCAGATGACGGGGCCAACCGACGGCGTCAACCTGCTGCCCTATCTCGAAGGCACGCAGGCGGGAGACGTGCATGACGCCTTGTTCTTTAGAAACTTTGTCAACTATTCGGGGGTGCGCGAAGGCGATTGGAAGCTGACCAAGCCTTTCGCCAACGAAGTATGGCAGCTCTTTCATCTCAATCCCGACGGCAGCGGGGAGACGGTCGATTTATCGCAGCAGTATCCGGAAATCGTGGCGAAAATGGTGCGCGACTTCGTGGCCTGGGAAGTAACGGTCGACAAGCCGCGCAACAGCAATTTTCCGAAGGTGAACGATTTCGACGTGTTCGTCCGTCGAAACGACTTGACTCGCGACGCGAACTGGGGTTACTCGCAGAGTTGGCGGAATGGCGACAATCTGGACCAAATAGCCTCGCTACATAAGGACGATCCGTCGCCGAACACCGTGCTGGTATTCACGCCAAGAAATGACGCGGACTATTGGTCGGCGAACACACGTAACCGTATGTCAGGCGTCTCGTGGAACCTGCTGGACCAGGGAGTGCAAGACCTCCCAGGCACGGGTGAATTCATGCTCAACGAGATGCGATTCCAGGGCCAATTCACGGGCGCCGTCAACCGTCGGGCGACAATCGAGGGCAAGCCCGTGTTGTTCGTCAACAGCCTCTCGGGCAAATCGCCCGGATTGCGGCTGGACGCTACGGTGACTGGCACCAATAAAACCTTTTTCTTCACGCTTAACTTGGATTCGATCCTCTACAACGATTTTGTGATTGAAGGCGACGGCAATGCGACGTTTGAAATTGGCGGCGTCATACGCAATTTCTGGAATCCTGCGGGCGTCACCAAGCGCGGCACGAGTACCGTCACGTTGAAGGGACATAATACGTACACCGGCGCGACGATCGTGGAGCAAGGCCGCATCATTGTGAACGGGGCCAATGCGGCCCTTGACGGCACCGCGGCAATTCAAGTCCAGTCTGGCGGCAGGCTAACTCTACAAGCTGGTCTCATCCGCACGGGCGTTTTGGACGTCAGACAAGGCACGTTTGACTTTCTGGGGGGTACTCTCCAAACCGATCAAGTGATCGGCTCGCTCGTGAATCCGGCTGGCTCGCTCATGATGGGCTCAGATCTGCTGCCGGGCGTCATCAGCGGGGACTTTACGCAGACTGACGGGACGCTGGATCTGCATTGGAACCCTCAGTCGGCCGCATCCATACCAAGTTTGTTGACCATTGGCGGGCAAGCGCAACTTGGCGGTCGACTCGTCGTAAGTTTTGATGAACCAGACGCTTTTCCCTACGATCTAAACCTGCCGTTGATTACAGCCACGGGAGGGATGTCCGGCAGCTTCAGCGAAGTCGTCGTGCCCGACTTTCCGCCCGACGCCCAGTGGTCGCTGAACTACAGTTCGAACGCGGTGACTTTGGTCGTCAACCAGAACGTAACTATTCCCGACGCGGCCGACTTCAATGCCGACGGAAATGTCGACGGCGCCGATTTCTTGATCTGGCAGCAGAATCTTGAATCTAGCGGATTCCAAGGCGATGCGAACCGTGATGGGTACATTAACGGCGCTGACCTCACGGTTTGGCAGAGTCAGTTTGCAGGACCACCGCAGCAGAACTCGGTAGCTGTGCAAGCGCCAGAGCCTTCGGCGCTCGGCCTGTCCTGCGTGGCTGTGCTGGTTTCTCTTGATTGTGCCCGGCGCGGCTGGCCAGCTTGGTGCGCCAGGCCACGCGTCGTACTTTAGATGCGCTGAGCCTTTCCACTAGCGCAAGCGCGTTGCCTTTCAGCAGCGCGAATGTTTCCAATCCTCACCGGCTCATGCCAGTTCGGCATGAGATAAAACTGCGGCGGCGGCACTTGTATTCGAGTGTTCAGCGTTGTTTCGGCGAAGTGCGCTGCTAGCGTTTATGACGGATATAAGATGGACTTGGCGGCGTTTGCCGCACTCGCAAGGGATAGTCGCGCAGTTGTTTGACATCTATGGAAAACGCGAATACCATACGGAGAATACCATAGAGATGATTTGCAGGGGATAACCCGTCACCTCACTCAGGGAGTCGTGCTGACGCCTCTGTTCGAATCGCTCAGATTTGACCGGTCGATGCTGATCGGATGGCGGCCAGCGAGTGAAACGAAGTCGTCGTTGGCATGCTTCTTGCCCCCTGCCGCTGAGCTGGATAGCCTGCGCATTGGCATTTGGAGGACGGCCCCGCTAGAGCATTTCAAGGAAATCTTATCGATGAAGGCGCGAGGAGAACAGCCGCCTTCGCAGCGACATGCGCTGCGGGATGACGAAACTAAACACTGTTGATTCGGCTGCATACGAGAGATTTGATGAGCGCCTCCGAGCCTGTGCAATCCATCGTCGCGTCTCAACCAACCAATGTCCTGGGCGACAAGCCGCCCGTGCCGGAATTGGGCGAAGCTGCCAACGGTCATGGGTCTTCCTCCGTGGAGCTGCGCGGGACGCGCCGCAGTCAAATTCGAGCTGGGCGATCCGGTGAGGGACTGCGCAGCAAGATTCGCATTCCCGAGCCGCGCAATGACGGCTCTGGCGCGTATCTCAAACAGTTGGTGGCCACGACCCTGCCATTGGTCGTAACCGACCTGTTGGTCTTGTTGGCAGCGGTTTGCGTTGGGTCGCTTCTCGGGCTGCGATGGCTGAACCCGGACGATCCGACGTCGCTTGCCATTGTGTGGATTCCGTCCGTGGCGTTGGCATGGGTGTTGATCAACGCCGTGCTGGGGTTGTACCCGGGCGTGTGTCTGGGGTTGGTGGATGAAATCCGGCGTCTGTCGCTTTCGTTGACAGTTGTGGCGCTGATTACTTTGGCGCGTCAGAACATCTACAGTCAATGGTGGGGCGACCGCGTATTGTTTCTGAGTTTGGCCTACGCGCTGTGCCTGTTCATGGCGCCCGTCTTCCGCAGCGTGGCGCGCAAGGTGCTGGCTCGCACGTCGTGGTGGGGGTTCCCCACGTTAGTGTGCGGCGATGATGCGGTCACGTTCGGGGTCGATCAGTGGCTCCTGGAAAATCAACGGTTGGGATTGCGGCCGCTGGGCGTCATTGCAAATCCCGACTTTCTGGAGCTCGAACGCAGCACGCCGCGTTATCTCGGGCGTGGTCGGAGGCTCGGGCAATAGCTGAAGACAGGCACGCCTTTTGGGCCGTGCTGGTGGAGCCGGAGCAGACGGACCGCCTGGAGCTCGGCATGACATCGGCGGTTGAGCAGCATCTCGGCAATGTTCCCTTGATCTTCGTGGTTTCGAAATTGACCGGCATCCCGGACGGATGGAATCGGCACCAAATGGACGAGGGACTGCCCGGGTTGCTCGTCGAGCAACATCTGCTGCTGCCCCTGCCGCAATTGGTGAAACGGGGGATGGACTTGGCGATCGCGACGATAGCGGGGCTGGTGCTTGCTCCGCTGTTTTTGGTCGTAGCCAGCTTGATCAAACTGACGTCGCGGGGACCCATATTCTACGGCCACCAGCGGGTCGGCCGGGGCGACTCGCGGTTCAAGGCATGGAAATTTCGCACCATGGTGCACGGCGCCGAAGCCGCGCTGGAAGAGCATTTCGGCAATCACCCCGAGCTTCGCGTCGAGTGGTATCGCGATCACAAGCTCCGGAACGACCCGCGGGTGACTCCGCTGGGCCGCTGGATGCGCAAATGGAGCATCGACGAGCTGCCGCAGCTTTGGAATGTGTTGGTGGGTGAAATGAGCGCCGTGGGGCCGCGTCCTATTGTCCCCAATGAGATTGAAAAGTACGGCGAGCACTTTGAGATCTTTTGCAGCGTCCTGCCCGGTATGACGGGCTTGTGGCAAGTTTGCGGACGCAGCAACACGTCGTTCCAGGAACGGATTCAACTCGGCGTTTACTACATTCACAATTGGTCGCCTTGGTTGGACCTGTACCTGTTGGTCGCGCACGGTAAAGACAGTTCTGTTTACTCGGGGCGCTTTCTAACGTCGCTGGGCCGCGACGGGTGCAAGTATTCGTGCACGCGCTCCACAATCCGCGGCGCGGCACGGCCGTCGCCGTAGGGGTTTGTGACGTGAGCCATGCGGTCGTAGGCGGACTCGTCGGTGAGCAGCCGCAGCGACTCCTCGACGATGCGGTCGGCGTGCGGCCCCACGAGTTTCACGGCGCCGGCGGTTACGCCTTCGGGCCGTTCGGTCGTGTCGCGCATTACGAGCACAGGTTTGCCCAGCGAGGGGGCTTCTTCCTGCACGCCGCCGGAGTCGGTGAGAATTAGCCGGCAGGCCGCGGCCAGGGCCACGAACTTGTCGTAGGGCTGCGGCGGGACGAGGCGGATATTGGAGCGCGCGTCGAGCCGGGCGTGAACCACATCCCGGACTCGCGGGTTGAGGTGGACCGGGTAGACGATGAGCAGCTCCGGCGATCGCCGCGCCAGCTCGTCGAGCGCCGTGCAGATCTCGTCAAACCCCTCCCCGAAGTTTTCACGGCGGTGACCGGTCACCAGCACGATGGACCGCGACGACCAATCGGCCCCGAGGAGCGAATCGAACTCGCCGTGCAGGGCGGCGCGAACCGCGGGCTGCTCCTGCCGCCGCAACTCCATGAACAGGGCGTCGATGACGGTGTTGCCGGTCACCAGGATGCGCTCGTCCGAAATCCGCTCGGCCAACAGCGCCTGCCGCGCGGTCTCGGTGGGGGCGAAGTGCAGGTCGACCAGCGGGCTGGTCAGCCGACGGTTGGCTTCCTCGGGAAACGGCGCGGCGAGATTGCCCGTGCGCAAGCCGGCTTCGACGTGGCCCACGGGGATGCGGCGGTAGAAGCTGGCGAGCGTGGCGCAGAGCACCGTGGTGGTGTCGCCTTGGACGAGCACTATATCCGGCGCCAAGTCGGCAAGGGCTCTGTCGGTGCGCTCGACGAGTCGGGCGGTCAAGCTGGCCAACGTCTGGTTGGGTTCCATCGCCTCGAGATCGGCGTCGACGGAGATGCCAAACAGGTCGATCACCTGCTGGATCATCTCGCGGTGCTGGCCGGAGTTGATGACGACCGGCGTCAGGTCGTCGGCCGCGCAGAGCCGCGACGACCGGGGCCATCTTGATGGCCTCGGGGCGGGTGCCCATGAAGACGGCGACTTTTTTGGTCATGGTCGTTGCGGCGAGGCTGCGGACCGCGGGGACAAGCCCCGCGGCTCGCAATCCAGGAAGACGCATGCTGCGATAGTGCTATCATCATTGCTACGCGGGGCGGTCGCAATGAAATGTTGTAGGGCAGGGCAGGGCGGCGTTGTTCGATTTTGCGCGGCTTGATAACGTGCTCGTGCGGAGGGAGCCGCTAGCACATGGGTAAGACTGGCCCGCGAATTCTGATTGTTCGCCTGAGCGCCTTGGGCGACGTGATCCACGGCTTGCCGGTGGCGTGCGCTCTGCGGGCGGCGATGCCGGAGGCCCAGATTGGCTGGGTCGTCGAGGGTCGCAACGGCGACCTCTTGGAAGGGCATCCGGCGATCGACCACCTGGTGCGCGTGCCGCGCAAGTGGCTCAAGTCGCCGCGCGCCGTGCTGGAGCTGCGGCGGCGACTGCGCGAGCTGCGGTTCGACGCGACGATCGACCTGCAGTGCCTCACCAAGAGCGCCATCGCGGCGCGGTTGAGCGGGGCCCGGCGGCGCATCGGCAAAGCCGGCGTGCATGGCCGCGAGCTGAGCCGCTGGTTTCACAACGAGCTGGTCGAGGTCGGCGGCACGCATGTGATCGACCACTATCTCCAGATGCTGCGGCCGTTGGGGATCGAGTCGCCCGAGGTGCGGTTCGACCTGCCGGAGCGGGCCTCGGAGCGTACGCACGCCGAGGACTTTCTGCGGCGCGAGGGACTGACGCCGGGGTTCGCAGTGCTGAACCCGGGCGCCGGCTGGCCGTCGAAAATTTGGCCGGCCGAGCGCTACGGCGAAGTGGCCCAGCGGCTGCGCGCCGAGCACGGGCTGGCAAGCGTGGCCGTGTGGGGCGGCGCCGCGGAGCTGCCGTTGGCTGAAGCGATTGTTGCCGCGAGTGCCGGCGCCGCGCGGTTGGCGCCGCCGACGACGGTGTTGGAGTTGGCCGCGCTGTGCCGCGGCGCCGGCCTCTTCCTGGGCTCCGACACGGGGCCGATGCACCTGGCCGTGGCCGTAGGCACGCCGACAATCAGCCTCCACGGCCCGAGCCTGGCCGAGTGGTGCGGGGCGTACGGGCCCCAGAATCTGCGGCTGCAGGTGACGTACGCCGATGGCTCGGCCAACGAGCGCCGCCGGGCCGACGATTCGGCCATGCGGGCGATCAGCGTCGACATGGCAACGGCGGCGTGCGCGGAGCTTCTGAAGCAACGCGGCCAGCGCAAGGTCGGTTAGATTGCCAGCTTTTTCTTGCGGCGAGTTTTGACGCCTGGCGCGAAGTCGATTTTTTGCGTCAAAACCCAGTTTTGTAGGTAGTTGCGCGCGGGAGTCACGACGTAAGTGACCAGCGGCGCAGCGATTGGGAAGTGGGCCGTGGACGAAGAGTTTTGGAGGCTCATTTTTCCAGAACTCGCTGAACCGCGGGTTTTCTTGTAGTCCGGTGGTTTTGGCTTACGTGTCATAACTAGGCGCCGCGTGGGCGTCCCCGTCGCGGCCCGCTCAGGTTGTTCACCGGTGGGGCGAAATCGAATGCGTAAACGCTAATGCGCGGGACAGTTGGAAGGGCGCGCACGCTTGAGTTCCTTCCTAGCGGAAGTCGTGGCCCATTTTCAACACAAAAGTTGGCGGATTTTTTGCGAGCGCCGGGGCTCGGGTGTTCAGCGATTTCTCCTGGTCCGTGGGGGTGATAGTCTTACGGTATGACGCAACTCATCCAAGCTATCTATGAAAACGGCGTGTTCCGGCCATTGGAGCCGGTTCAGCTTGGCGAGCACGCGCGGGTGTCGCTGGCCGTGGAGATTCCGCCCGCGGCCGTCGCAGCCGATGCGGCGATGCTCCAGCGCCAGCGGGAAGCCTTGGCGCGGCTGCGGACCGAGATGGATGCCTTACCAAGTCAAGCGCCGTGTGACGGGCTTGGCGGCGCCGATCACGACGCCGTTCTTTATGGCGGCAAGTCGTGATGTTCGCCGAGATTGCCCGAGCGCCTAAATTTCCAATGTCCCGGGTCACGTCGCGCAAAAGTAGAGTAGCTCACGGTCGCCGCGGCTAACTTCGCCGAGTAGCCAGGGCAGAATACGCCCACAAACACGCCAAGAAGAACTTCTTCTCGTCCGAGGACGCGAGTTGCTGAAACTTCTTAATCGCCCTCTGGACTTGACGGATAAGCGCCCACACGTCTGATCGAGCAAATCTCTGCGTGAGATCGTAGTCAGCTACACTGCGTTGGGCCTGCAACTCAATGAATGCCGTGGCTATCTGCCGAATTTCGGGCGGTATCGTAAACGGCGCCGGCAGCCCTTTTACAATCTTGTCCTTGAGATTTCCGCCCGAGAATGGCGTGCAGGCCGCGTTTACCGAAGCATGGGAAAAAGCGCGCATAAGAACATGGCGATAGGGCGCCTGCGCGTGTGTCGAGCCCATAGCTGCGCGACAGGACTGGTCACATAAGTAATGAAATAACGCGTAGTATGCAGCAGATACGGCGCGCCGTAAGTTGGCTTGCTTGGGCTTGTTGGGATCGAGTTTGCAGAGTCTCTTTGCCTGAGCAATCAGGTCGCCATGCATCCGCTAGTCCTCTTCGACTTCGCGGAGTTGTTCCAACTCGCTTGGTTTGGCAAATGAGATAAAGGGGAACTCCTGAATGTCGGCGGCGAGCAGGGCGTCGCGAATAGCCAGCTTGATTGCCCATACAGCATCGCCTGTAAGATCGTCATCACGCGTGTCCTCGCTCAAAACGAGCAGGATGCGCAGTGCGTCCTCGCCTAAATTGTCAACATAGTCTTCGACCTCCAGGCGATCGATCTTCGGTTTCGCGGGAAGCTTGAGCTTGGATAGGTCCAGGATTTCGCGGGCATGGTCGATTGTGGCCATCACACTATTTCTCCGCTGCGTTTCAGGCCGTCCACCGGCGGCCCAATAACTCTGCTCGCGACATCGTTTCGTGACGCCGCAGCAAGTCGGGGTCCGCGGCCGAGGTCTCCAATTGCGAGACCAGCGCATCATAGTGGTCGTAGAAATACGCGAGCGCCGCATACGCCTGCTCGGGCCGCAGGTCTGGGTGCTGCCGGAGCAGCTCTTCGGCCGTCCATCCGTGGTGATAGTGCTCGGCGGCCAGATGGAGCACCTTGTATCGAGTTGCATCGATTCGAGCGGCGCCGCTCGAATCGACGACGATGTGCGGATAGTCGGCGGCGGTGCTCATGGTTGGAAAGTGCGAGGGAGGATTCACGAGGCGCTACTGTATTCTGGCACGCCCACCTGGCGTGGACAAGTTGCGGCGCCCATATATGGCCAGCCGGCGAGTATGGTTAACGGGGCGAGTCCCTCGTTCCAGCCCACCGAGGAAAGGGGGCCGGGGCAAGTGAAACGCGTCATGCGCTGTCCGCCTTGCATGACCTTCTCCCAAGTAGCGCCAAAGCCAGTGGCACACGGGCGGAGAGTGGAGATGTCAGGCAGGAAGCCCCCGAGTTACGCGGCCTTGGCGGCGCTGCGCGGCGGCGCCACGCGGTCGTACACGCCTTCGAGAGTGGCCGTGAATTTTTGCCAGGAGAAAATGTCCTGGGCGCGTACTCTGCCGGCGGCGCCGAGGCGTTCGGCGTAGGCGCGGTCTTCCAGGAGGGTGACGAGGGCGGCGGCGATGGCGGGGCTGTCGTTCACGGGGACCAACAGGCCGGTTTCGCCGTCGGCGATGGATTCGGGAGCGCCGCCGGCGCGGCAGGCGACGATCGGTTTGGCGGCCAGCGCGGCTTCGACGTAGACCAACGCACACGGTTCGCGGCGCGACGGGAGGGCCATCACGTCGATGGCATGCATGATGTCGGCGGCGTCGCGGCGGAAGCCGGCGAAGCGCACGTTGTTCAGGTAGCCGCCGGTGCGGGCTTCTTGTTCGAGTTCCTGCTGGAGCGGGCCGCGGCCCATGATCCAGAATTGGGTCGTGGGGAACCGCTTGAGCACCAACGGCATGGCGTCGAACAGCTCGCGGTAGCCCTTCTTGAGCGACAGGTGGCCGAAGGAGCCGATCACCGGCGTGCGGGCGTCGGCCCCGAATTCGTTGCGGACGGCGATTGAGTCGCGCGTGGGCTGGAACTCCTCGGGCGCCAGGGCGTTGTGCAGCACGGTAATGCGATGGCGCCCGATGCCCTGGTCGATCAGGTCGTCGCGGACGGCGCCGCTGACGGCGATGAGGTGGCTTTGGCGGCTGTGCCAGGCGGCGGACGTAAAACCGTGAACATGGCCGACGGTGGGGGGGCCGCCGAACTGCTCGAGCCAGCCGGCCCACCAGCTTGCGGTGGAGAGGTGAGTGTGCAGGAACTCGACCTGGTGGCGGCGGGCGACGCGGGCGATGGCGGGGATGGCCAGGACATTGGCTTTGCCGCCGATGCGGGCGGTTTCGACGGGGAAGTCGCGGGCGAGCATTTCGCCGATGGCGGGGGAGCCGTGCTTCACCAGCACGGGCATGAAGTGGCCGCGCTGGCGCATGCGGCGGGTGAGACGGACGAGCTGCGTTTCGGCGCCGGACATATGCGAGGGGGTGATGACATGGAGCACGCGGCGCGGATGGGCGGCGCGCTGGGGCCCGATTGAATTAGCGCGAGGTTTACGGAGTCGGAGAAAAGATGGGAGCGGCATTGTGAGTCAGAGTGAGCCTTTGAGATGCGGCGATCTGGAATCCCTCCCCTAGCCCCTCCCTTCGAGGGAGGGGGATTTCAGGCGGCTTGTTGGGTGCGGCGGTAGAGGTAGGGGTTGAGCGTGGGGTCGTTGTACATTTTCATTTGGCGGTAGACCTTCAGGAGCTTGCGGCCGGCGGCGAGGTCGGCCAGCAGCTCGGTGAGGGAGTTGGCCAGGTCGGTCTGTTGGACGCGGCAACGGTGGAGGCGCTCCTGAACGCGGTCGATGTGCACGGCGTCGACGTCGGGGCGGGCGAGCTGTTCTTCGAGGTGGTAGATGCGGAGCACCATGATCGACAAGCGGTCGACGGCGCTGCCGGGAGTTTCCGTGTTCAGGCGGGCGTTGGGGGCTGGGGCGGCGCCGGCTTCGGCCAGGACGTCGAGCAGGGCTTCGTCGATGCGCTCGATGTAGTCGTTGCGCTGCTGGTTGTAGCCGTCGATGGCCCGCTTCACCAGCGCGATGCGGGCGTCGCTCACGTCGGGGCTGCGGGCGACGTCTTCCTCGTGCCAGAGCAGGTAGTTGAATTGGTGCTGTTGGCAGACGATAGCCAGCAAGTCGCGGTAGAGGTTATCGGGCGCGGTGTGGTGCCAGCGGACGACCGTTTCGCGGTGGAGGTGGTTGATGGAGGCGACGAGTTTTGGCGGATCGAGATGCATGGGCCGGGTGGAGTGAGAGTGAGAAATCTGCGACTAACGATAGGGGGGCGGATTCTAGGAGCCGCCCGCGATAGCTACAAGGTCAGGGAAGGGCGGAGACGGCATTTGGGTGCAGCCTGCGGTTTGCGCGTGGCGGCGAATGGTGTAGAAGCTAGCGAGGAGATTTTCAGGGGGAGGAAGCGCCGGCGGCGAGAAGCTGGCGAGAATAAGGAGCCAAGGATGGCGATTAGCAGTGAAGTTCAGGGGCGGATCGCGGCGATGGCCCGGCAGTTGTGCGAGGAGGCGCCCGAAGTCGACGAGTCGCAGGGGGTTTGCTGGCTGGACGCCATCGAGAATCAGGCGATCGAGATCGCCGATGCGCGTAACGGCGGAAGTCGTGAAACAACGGTCCTTCGATCGGCCCGCTCCCCAGGACGCGGACTGTCCGACGTGCGGCCAGCCGGGGCGCTGTCGCGGAGCCCGCCAGCGGGAACTCGTCACCCGCCGCGGACCGACGAGGATCGTCGAACCGGAGTATTACTGCCCCGGCTGCCGCCGGGCTTTTTTTCCCGCTGACCAGCGCCCTGGGCGTTGAACCGGACTGTCCCTTCACGCCCAGCGCGCTGGCGAAGGTGGTCTACGCCGGTTCGCAGTCGGCCTCCTTCGTTCAAGCGACGAAGGACCTGGAGGCGCTGGCGGAGCTCTCGGTCTCGCGCGAACGGGTGCAGCGGTGGACCAAGCGGATTGGCCGCGAGCGGGTCGCCGAGATGGAGGCGCAAGCGGCGGCGTACCAAGACCTGCCGCTGCCTGCGCGGCGCACCCCTCCGACCGAGCGCGTTTCCGCCGGTGGCGTGCGTCATGATGGACGGCGGGCGGATCCAAATCCGCTCTCGTGACGAGTCGCTGCGCGACGAGAAGGCCCCGGGCCATTGGCGCGAGACGCTGGTGGGCTGCTTGTTGAGCATGACCAGCGCGGAGCAGGCCGTCGATCCTTGCCCGACGATTCCGGCGACCTTCGTCGACCCGGGACGCATGGACGAGTTGGCCCGAGAAATCAAGGGGTTTTCGTCCGCTCACGAAGCTCTCGAAGAACCTTCCGACGACGCGCCGCAGGACCGCGTCGCGCGGCCCACGCCGCTGCTGCGAAGCGTCGTGGCCACGCGGCAAGGGGCCGAGCGGTTCGGCCCGCGGCTGGTCGCCGCCGCTTACGCGCGGGGCTTTCACGCAGCGCCGCGGAAGGCGTTCGTGGCCGACGGCGCGGCGGCCAACTGGAGCGTTCACCAGAAACATTTCTCTCACTATACGCCGATCCTCGATTTCACCCACGCGATCTGTTACGTCTACGCGGCGGCGCTGGCCGGACGGAGCCCAGCGGAAGGTTGGTCGGCGCATCGCCAGTGGGCCCAATGGCTGTGGGAAGGCAGCGTCGCGCCGCTGTTGGCGGCGCTGACCGTCCGATCGCAGGAACTGGGAGCGCCCGTCGAGAACGAGTCGGAAACATCGCCGCGGCGGATCGTCGCCGAAGCGCTGCGGTATCTCACGAATCAGCAGCCGCGCATGAGTTACGCCGCCTACCGCCGGCAGGGCCTGCCGATGACGTCCGCCGCGATCGAGTCGACGATCAAACAGATGAACCGCCGCGTCAAAGGAAGCGAGAAGTTCTGGGACCAAGGCGCCGAGCCGCTGCTGCAACTGGCGGCCGACGGCCTCAGCGACACCGAACCCCTCCGCCACTTTTGGAAACGTCGACACCGACGACTCCACCCAACACGCAGCTATCAGACCGCCGCCTAAAAACAAACCGCAGGCTGCACCCACGGCATTTACTCCAACGAGAATGGGTGGCTGTGGTCGCCGTCCGCGGAGACCACAGTGTGAAAGCTGGGGTTTCGAAGACTCAACCCCAGCCACCCGCCGGTTGGCGGGTGGCGGTTCTCCCTCGTGGCGAATCGGCGTGGGCGCTACAATGCTGGCATGACGCGATGCCACTACTTGTGCATGCTGGTTGCGGGAGGGCTTGCCGCCCTGGTCGGCGCTAAGCCGCAAGCGGCGGTTGCAGCGGGGGCGCCGCGGGATAATTTTGCGGGCCGGCTGGAGTACGAGGGGCGGAGCGAGTTTTCGCACGTGTGCGTGCGACGGATGGGCGACGTGCGGTCGCTGGTGTTTGTGCGCGATAACGGCGACGAGGTGCTCGAGACGCAGGTCGACCTGCGCAAGCCGTATGTGCTGAAGTTTGAGTACCTGCGCTATCTGTTCGCCAGCTACCTGTTCCGTGATCAGCAGTCGGACGTGTTGATCGTGGGTTTGGGCGGCGGGGGGATGGTGCACTTCTTGCGGCGGTACGATCCGCAGGTGCGGATCGACGCAGTGGAGATCGATCCGCTGATCGTCGACATTGCGGACAAGTATTTTGGGGTGCGCGGGGGAGAACGTCAACATCGTGACGGCGGATGGGTTCAAGGTCATCGCCGAGGGCGACAAGACGTACGACGTGATTTACATGGACGCCTTTCTGAAGCCGTCGGCCCAGACCGACGCGACGGGGCGCCGCTGGAGCTGCGCACGCGGCGGTTTTATGAGCAGATGCAAAAACGGCTCAAGCCTGGCGGGTTGGTGATGTTAAATTTGAATCCCCATGAAGGGCTCGCGGAGGACATGCGGGGGATTCGCGAGGCTTTTCCGCAGGCGTATGAATTCATGCTGCCGCGCGGGGAGGGGGCCGTGGTGGCGGCGTCGACGGATGCGAATCGCGTGGGGGCGACTGAATTGGTCGAGCGGGCCAAGGGGCTCGAGCGGCGGTTCGAGGGGACCGTGAGTTTTCGGGAGATGCCGAAGCGGCTAAAGAAAGTGGAGGCCGGGACGAACGCGGCCTTGATTCAACCCGCGAAAGTAGTGGTTCGATTGGGAATCCCTCCCCTAGCCCCTCCCTTCCAGGGAGGGGGAGAGAGAAGACAGGAACATTGATGGCGGCGAAGCAACGAGCGAAAGTTATCGGCGGGCCCGTGGCCGAGGCGGCGCCGGTCGTGGGGCCACGGGCGATTGTGCCGGGGGCGGCGGGGCTGAAGCTGCTCGTGTTCGTGGCCGGCGCGGTGCTGATGGGGCTCGAGATCGTGGGGAGCCGCATTTTGGCGCCGTACTACGGCAACTCGGTGTTTGTGTGGGGGAGCCTCATATCGCTGTTCTTGATTGCGCTGAGCGCGGGGTACTACATCGGCGGGCGCGTAGCGGATCGGCGGCCTTCGCAGGCGCTGTTCAGCGGGATCGTGATGGCGGTCGCGGCGTCGATGTTTGTGGTGGCGGCGATCGCGGATCCCGTGTGCAGCGCCATTCTGGCGGCGGGCTTCGGCGAGAAGTCGGGGCCTTTTTTGGCGTCGATGATCCTGTTTCTGGCGCCGAGCGTGGGGATGGGCATGGCGTCGCCGTTTGCGGTGCGGTTGGCCACGCATACGGTGGCGTCGGTCGGGAAAACGGCGGGTACGCTGTACGCGCTGAGCACGGTGGGCAGCATCGTGGGGACGATGCTCACGACGTTTGTGCTGATTCCGTGGATCGGCGCCGGGGCCATACTCAAGGGGTTGGCGACGGCGCTGTTGCTGGCGGCGGCGGCGACGTATCCGTATGCCAACCGCGGCAGCGCCGTGCGCGGCGCGGGCGCGGCGGCGGCGCTGGCGGCGGCATGCCTGTACTTCGTCGGATCCTCGCATGCGGCATTGCCGCCCAACTGCACCCAAGTGGCGGAGATCAACACGCCGTATCACCACATCGCGGTCGTCGACGACGCCAATCTCGGCCAGCGGCAACTGCGGTTCGACCGGTTCATCGAGAGCGCGGTCGACCTGGCGCCGCCGTACGTGAGCCAGACAGCCTACACGTATTACTTCCATCTGGCGTTCTTGCCGCAGCCCAAGATTCGGCGGGCGCTCTTTATCGGGGCCGGCGGCGGGGTGGGTCCGCGAGCGTTTCACATGCACGACCCCGCGATGCAGATCGACGTGGTGGACATCGACGCCGAGGTGCTGCGGGTGGCGCGAGATTATTTCCACATGGAGAAGACGCCGCAGATCACGACGACTGCCGCGGATGGGCGGACGTTCGTGCGGGGCGTGGCGGCGGGGCACTACGACTGCATCATCCTGGACGCGTTCACGATCGGCGGGCGGATTCCGTTTCACCTGGTGACGCGGGAGTTTTTCGCGCTATGCCGCGAGAAGCTGGCCCCCGGGGGCGTGTTTGTCATGAACATCAACAGCGCGATCTCGGCGCGCAGTCGGCGATTTTTCATTCGATGTTCAAGACCATCGACGCGACGTTTGGGCCGCAGGCGTATGCTTTCGCCGTCGGGCGGCGATTTGCGCGGCCGGACCTGTCTACCAACATCATTCTGGTCGGCGTGAACGGCGGGCAGGCCATGTCGCCCGAGGCGTGGGCGGATATGGCCTCTCGGTATGACTCGCCCTCGTATGTGGACCGCGAGCGCGTCGAGCGGATGGTCGAGGACCTGGTCGTGACGATGCCGGACCTCGCGGATGCGGCGTTGTTCACGGACGATTATGCGCCGATTGAGACGATGTCGTTTGAATGAGGAACGGATATGGGGAGTCGAATGATGCGAGGCTTGATGCGGGGCGACGTGGCGGCGACGCGATTGATCGCCGCAATCTTTCTCGTTGGCGCCGCGGCGGGCAGTTTGAGCTTGGGGGACGAGAGTGCGGGAGGCGGCGAAGCGAAGACGCAAGCGGCGGCGGCGGGTGACGCGCGCGAGGCGGACGTGCGACGATTGATCGATCGTTACTTTCACAGTTGGTCGAGCCGCGATCTGGAGCGCTACGGGCAGTGTTTCATGTCCCAGGCGGCGGTGCAGTTGATCGATCCCCAGGGAAGGCTCGTAACGATGCCGCTGGGGCCGTTCCTCAAGTCGCAGCAGCTCGCTCAGCAGCAGGCCAAGCAGCCGATGACCGAGACGCCGGAGTCGGTGGAGATTCGCTTTGAGGCGAAGCTGGTTCGGGCGGTGGTCAAGTGGAAGCTCGTCGACGGAGCGCGGGGCGACGAGGGGTACGACCACTTCACGCTGATGGAGACGCCCACCGGGTGGCGGATTGCCAACCTGATCTTTTACAGCGAGGGGCCGGCGAAGCAATCGGGTGGCACGCCCTGAAGCTTCGCGAAGGGCGTGGCGAGCTTCGGGGCGATTCTCCACGCCCTGCGGCGGACCTTAGGGCGTGCCACCCAATCAGGCGGAAGGCTGCGCGGACTCCTCGGGGGACCTCGGAGTGACCGAGGCCGCGGGGGGCGCCGGGCGGCGGACGCCGCGTTGGGTGAAGACGATCAGGGTGAGATCGTCGGGTTTGTGGGGTTTGCCGTCCTGAGCCGATTCCATTCGCTGGCGGGCGAGCCCGGCGATTTTTCTGGCGGCGACGACGGCCGAGCCGGTGCGCAACAGGTCGACCAGCTCGTCCAACAGCAGGTTGTCGAGCACGCCGTCGCTGGCGATCAACAGGCCGTCGCGGTTGGAAAACTTGCGGCCGCTGCCGACCTCGACGTGCATGGCCTCGGAGCCGAGGTAGTTGGAGACGAGGTGCCGCTCGTCGTGATCCATGGCCTCCTCTTCTTCGAGCATGCCGGACTCGAGGGCGTAGCCGACGGGCGAGTGGCTGGTGGTGAGGAGCTTGATCTTGCCGCGGTTGCCCACCAGCAGGATTTGGGAGTCGCCGACGTGGTAGGGTCGGATCTCGCCGTTTTCGAGATGGACGACGGCCAGGGTGGCGCCGGCGCCGGCTTTGAGGTCGAGGATCTGGCGGTTGGCGGCTTCGACGGCGTCGAGGACGGCGGCTCGCAGGGCGGGGCCCTCGGCGGGCTCGGCGGCGATGCGGAGAGCAAGCGTCTCGACGGCGATGCGGGCGGCCTCCTGGCCGTTGGCCATGCCGCCGCAGCCGTCGGCGACGACCAGGACGACGGCGCCGTCGCGCGCGGCGATGACGGCGGCGGCGTCTTCGTTGGCGGTGGCCTTCTCGGGCCGGCGCGACGTGAGCACGGCCACCGTGCCGCCGGCGAGCTCGAATACTTCGGGTTCGAGCATATCGGCGTTCAGGTAGGTGCGTGCTTCGTGCGGCGCTAGTTGCTGGCATTCCATCGCGAAGGTCTCCCGAGGCTGGGCGACGCGGTTTATTCTCCGCCAAGTCGCTTGGAACACCAGGGGCAATGGCTCCAATAACCGGCCGCCACGCCCCAGCCGCAGTGGCGACAGTGTTTGTCCGAGCCGGCGATTTTCCACTTGCGCCGCACTTTGCGGCGGCACCACGGGCAGTAGCGCATGAACGGCATCAGCACTTTGCGCGTGCAGCCCGGGTTCTGACAGCGCGCGGTGTAACGACGGTCGTTGAACTCGCGCTTGCTGGAGGGCTCGAAGCTGGGGCCGTAGCACCACGCGCAGTAATGCCAATCGAGCTTCATGCCGCGCGCAGCGCGGGCAATGTTGCGGGAAGGCGACGTCGCCTTCGTGCGTGAGCCGCGGCTTGCCGCACCAGGGGCAGGCCTGCATCGCTTCGGAGACGGGTCCGTGGCAGGCCTGGCACTCGTGGTGGGCGTCGAGGGCTTTGCCGAATTCCTGCAGGAATTGCTTGCGCTGGATGTCCTTCCAGTCGGAGCTGCGGCGCGAGCTTTTGCTGGAGCGCTTGGCGGCGGCGCGGCCGCCGTGATGCTTGCGCACGCGGGCAAAGGCGGCTTGCATCGCCTGGGCGTCGGCGAATCGCTTGGGCGGGGCCAGCTCGATCGACTTCCGCAGGAGCGAGATCAGTCCCGGATGAACTTTCTGCTGCAGCAACCGCAGGCCGGGCGGCGGCCACACGAAGGGATACTCCGGCAGGTGGCCGGAGAACATGCGGTACAGCACCAAGCCGAGAGCGAAGACGTCGGAGCGGTACGACGGCCGGCCCATGGCTTGCTCGGGCGCCATGTAGCCGAGCGTGCCGGCGCCGCTGGCGCGGAGCGTGGCCTGGGCGACCTTCGACACGCCGAAGTCGGTCAGCCGCAGGCGATTGTTTTCGAACAGGATGAAGTTGTCGGGCTTGATGTCGCAGTGGATGATCCGCTGGCTGTGGGCGTAGCTGACGGCCGCGAGCATCTGGGTGGCGTAGTCCATGGCCGTGTCGAAGGGAAGCCGTCGGGCGATGCGGTCTTCGAGCGTCATCAGGCCTGAGGCGCTGACGATGACGAAGAACTCGTCGATGAACTGGGCGTTTTTCAGCGGCAGGATGTGCGGGTGCTCGAGGCGCGCGACGAGGCGCACTTCCTTGCGAAAATCCTCCATCGCCGTGCCGGTGAGGAGGTGGGCGTGGGGGATCTTCAGCGCCACGCGAATGCCTTCAATCATGTCGCGGGCTTGATACACTACCGAGAAGCCGCCTTCGGCCAGCTTGCGCTCGATGATGTACTTGCCGAGCTTCTGTTTGGCGCGAAGGGCTTTCATAAGGGCGGCGCGACACCGTAAACCAGGCGACAACTTGGACGGCGTCGAGGGCGACGCCGCTGCGCTTGCGGCTCGCGAGGCGAGCGAAAGCGCGAGAGGAGAATGGGCACGGAGGCTGGTTTGGCGTGTTCCTCCGCCGCCCTTGAAACCGTACCTCGCACCGTGCAAATTGCGGCGAGAGGACCGCCAAGATCGAGTATCATTTGGCTCAGCCAAACGTGCAACCGTTGGGGTGCGAAGTTGGTGCAGGTCCCCATTCCTCGGGCGACGTCGCCAGTGACAGAAAGAGACGGCAAATGGCCCGCCCCGCCCCCCAATGCCCGACGATTCCGGCCCTATTCTGGGACGCCGTGGCGGCCCGCGGCGATGCTGAGGCCTTGGGGGCGATCCGTGGCGGCCAGTTGAGCTGGCGGTCGTGGAGCGAGCTGGGGGGCCTCGTCCAGCGGCTTGCAGGAAGGCTGGCGGAACTAGGCGTTCGGGCCGGCGACCGGGTCGTGCAGGTGAGTCCCAATTGTGAGGATTGGATCGTGGCCGACCTGGCGATCCAGGCGGCGCACGGCGTGCATGTGCCGCTGCATGCGACCCTGGCCGTGCCGCAGATGCGCGAGCAAATCGCCCATTGCGGGGCTACGGTGGTGCTTGTAGAGGACCGGCGGCTGGCGGCCGAATTGGGGGCTGTGAGCGGGGGGAAAGCCCGGGTTGCGGTGCTGGCGGATTTGGCGTCAGGCGAATCGAGTCACCCCGAGGTCCCCCGAGGGGTCCGCATCGAAATCGGGTCAGGCCGCGCGGACTCCTCGGCAGACCTCGGAGTGACAGGGGCGGCTGTTTCGCCGGACGACCTGGCGACTATCCTGTACACTTCCGGCACCACCGGTGCGCCGCGGGGGGTGATGCTGACCCAGCGCAATCTGGCGGCCAACGCCATCGCCACCACCGACCAGATCGGCCCTCGACCGGACGAAACCCGGCTGTGCCTGTTGCCGCTGTCGCACATCTACGCCCGCACGTGCGACCTGTACAGTTGGATTTACCACGGCGGACGGTTCGTGCTAGCGGAGTCGCGCGAAACGGTTTTTCGCGATTGCGCCGCCGCGCGGCCGACGGCGATCAACGCGGTTCCGTATTTTTACCAGAAGGCGGTTGATGAGCTACGCAACCGGGACGGTGCGCGTGCGCAGACCGCGGGGATAAACCTCGCGGCTCGCTCGACGCTGAGGCGTTGCGCGAATTGTTGGGGGGCGCATTCGAGCAATGCTATTGCGGCGGAGCGGCGCTGGCACCGGAAGTGGATCGATTCTTTGCCGAGCGGGGGTTGCCGATTCTGTGCGGTTACGGTTTGACCGAGGCGTCGCCCGTGATTTCGATCACGACTCGCGATTCCTATGTGCCGGGCACGGTCGGTCGGCCGCTGCCGGAACTTGAGCTGCGCCTGGCGGACGACGGCGAGCTACAGGTGCGGGGCGAGAGCATCATGCGCGGGTACTGGCAGGACGAAGCCGCGACGGCGGAAGTGCTGCGAGACGGTTGGCTCTGCACCGGCGACTTGGCTTCGCTGGACGAGGGGGGCAATCTGCGGATCGTGGGCCGCAAGAAGGAGCTGATGGTGCTGGCCACCGGCAAGAAGGTGGCGCCGACGCAGGTGGAGCAGCTGCTGGCGGGCTCGCCACTGGTGGAGCAAGCGTGCGTGGTGGGGGAGGGGCGCAAGTTCTTGGCGGCGATCATCGTTCCCAACGGCGACGCGCTGCGCCGCGAGATTCGGCGGCAGCGGCTGGTCGTCTGGTCAAAGCAGCGGGCGGTGACGCACCCGAAGGTACTGGCGCTCTACCGCCAGGAAATCGACCGGTGTTTGAGCGCGTCGGCGCAGTGCGAGCAGATCGGCGCCTTTGTGCTTCTGCCGCGAGCGTTTTCGGCCGATCGCGGCGAGGTGACGCCGAAGTTGAGTTTGCGGCGGGAGGCGATTGCGAAGAATTTTGCGAGTGAGATTGAGCGGATGTATGGCGGGCGCTGAAGCCGCAAGCGGTCGATAAGCGGGGACGATTATGGCGAGATATCGAGCGCTGTACACGGACTATCCTTGGGCCGATTTGGCGGTCGAGCAGGCGATACTGGATGAGGTCGACTGCGAGATCGTGGCGGCGCCAGATAACAAGGAGTCGACGCAGGCGGCGTTGGCGCCGGGGATGGACGTAATTATCACGTGCTGGGCGCCAGTGACGGCGGGGGTGATCGACGCCGCCGATCGCTGCCGGCACATCGCCCGTACGGGGATCGGACTGGACAACATCGACGTGCGGCATGCCACTGAGCGCGGCATCGTCGTGACCAATGTGCCGGATTACTGCATTCACGAAGTGGCCGAGCACCGCGCTGGCGCTGGTGTTTGCCCTGGCCCGCAAGGTCGGCGCGTACCACCTCGCCACCAAGCGCGGGAAGTACGACCTGGTGGCCGAGCTGCCCGTGGAGCGCATCAGCGGCAAGACGCTGGGCATCGTGGGCTTAGGGCAGATCGGCAAGCTGCTGGCCGCCAAGGCGGCGGCCTTCGGCTTGCGCGTGGTCGGCGTCAATCGTTCCGGGGCGCCGGTGAAGGGCGTCGAGCTCGTGCCCCTGGAGTCGCTATTGGCGGTGAGCGACTATGTGTCGCTGCAACTGCCGCTGAACGCCCAGACGCGGCATTTCATCGATCGCGACGCGCTCGCGCGGATGAAGCCGACGGCCTTCTTGATCAACACCTCGCGCGGCGGTCTGGTGGATCATGCCGCGCTGGCCGAAGCGCTGGGCGAGAACCGGCTGGCCGGCGCGGGGCTCGACGTGCAGGAGCCCGAACCGCCGAACCTGGAGACGCCGCCGTTTGACGATCCGCGCGTGATTGTGACGCCGCACGTGGCGTTCTATTCCAGCCAGGCGACTCACGAGCTGCGCACCCGCGTGGGTCGGCAGGTCGTGGCCTTCTTGCGCGGCGAGCGGCCGGAGAACGTGGTCAATCCGGCGGTACTGTAAAAAGGCGAATCGCGATGAATTGTTTCACGTGACGGAGATGAACTCTTCAGCCGCATCGCGGCGCTGGTCAATAGCCAGGGGCGCGAGCCCCTGGTAAAGAGGCAGTGACTGCGCGATAGCCCCGACGGGGCGACGGTGTGTTGGGTCACCGCCGCCCCCGTTGGGGCTTTCAAGGTTAACGCCGACCGGTGACCCAGGGGCTGGCGCCCCTGGCTATTAACCGGCGGCCCCTTGGGCTTTGCGAGGCGCCGCCCAGCCGTGCAAACCGCCCGCGCCCCCGCACAATCGGCGTGACCGGTTTGGACGTACGCCGCCCTTTTGACTGGGGGGGTCGCGCGGCCTATATACCGTTGGAATACTCTATCTTCGCGGCCGCGGGTTTTCGGCGTCGGAAACCCGTCGACGCGACGTTTGCAGACATGCTCCGTAGCGTCGGCGGCACGAGCGGTACGCGTCATGGACGAACAGAAGTTGCAGCCCGGTTTTCCGGGCGATCGATCCCAAGCAGCGGCGGAGAAGCTACGCGCGCTGCGCGAGCGCGCCAGCCACGCCCTGGACGACCATCGTCAGCGGCTGAACGAGTTGGAGTCGCAGCTCAACCAGCGCGTCGAGCAACTGGCCGCGGAGTTCGGCGACGATAGCGGTTCGCCGGCGGGCGCGGCGCCGAACCGGGACGCAGAAATCGCCGACCTGCGCCGCCAGCTCGAGGCCGGCCGCGCCAAGCACGAGAAATTCGTCGAGCAACTGGCGGCGGCCCGGCGGCAACTCGACGAACTCCAGTCTCAGCCGTGCCCGAATTGTCAGCAGGCCAGCGGCGAGCTGGCCGCCGCTCAGCGATTAGTCCAAGAACTTCGCGGCGAACTCGACTCGGCGACGCGCAAGTTGCAGGAAGAACACTCCCGGCAGGATAAGTTCGCCGAGCAATTGGGCCAAGCGCGCGAGGCGCTCAATGAATTGAAGAACAGTTCCGGCGACCGCGCCGCCGAGCTGCAAGCCGAGCTCGAATCGGTCCGCGCGGCCGGGACCAAACTGGAAGAACAGCTCGCGGCGGCGCAGCGGGACTTGGAAATCTCCCACGTCGAGCTCGAAGCCCAGGAGGCGCGGGCGGTCGGGCTCGAACAGGAATTGGCGACGACCCGGGCTGAAGCCGAGGAGCGCCGACGGCGCCTCGAGGAACTCGAGGCGCAGCGCCGCTTGGACGAGGCGGAGATCGCGCAGCTCAAGCAGCGGGTCGACGCCCTGACGGCCGACGGGCAAAAGGCGCTGGCGGCCGAGGCGTCGCTGGAGCAGCGCTTCGAGACGCTCGAGGCCGCCATTGCTCAAGCCCAGGACGAGCGCGACAAATCGAGCAGCGCCCGCGCGAAAGCAGAAGCGGAAAAACGGGAGCTCGACGCCGAGCTGGCCGCGCTCAAGGCCTCAACGCAAGCCGAGCACAGTGCGTTGGCCCAGGGTCTGTCGGCGACTCAGGCCGAGGTCGCCGAGCTGTGCACCCAGCTCGCTGCGGTGGACACGAAGAAGACGGCCGCCGAGAAATCGCTGGCCGAGGTGACGGCCAAGTGCGAAGGCCTGGCGCGCAGCATGGATGAGCTGGAAGCTGAGAAGCAGCAAGTCGACGCGGCGATGTTTACGCTGCGCTCGGCGGCCGACGCCGAGCAGGTGGGCCTGGCCGATCGACTCGCGGCGTCGCAGGCCGAGGCGAGCAAGTTGCGCGACGAAGTCGCCCGCGCGCGACGCGCTTGCTTCCGCGCGGGCCCGCTGGGAGTCGGCCGAACAATCGCTGACCGCATCGTCGGTCGCGCAGCAGGAGCTGCGTACGACGCTGGAGTCGGCCACTCAGCAGCTCGACGACTTGCAGGCGGACGTCGCTGGGGCGGCGAAGCTGCAGACGGAGCTCACTCAGGCTCAGGCGGACCTGGCGGAGGCCCAGGCCGAACTGGCGCAGCTTCGCGTCGGGGCCGAATCGCACCAGGAGCTCGACCAGCTCCAGCAGAAGTTTGACCTGGCGCTGGGCGACGTGCAGAAGCTGAAGCGCGACAATGCCGGGCTGCGCGAGGAGCTGCTGCGGCGTCCGTCAGCGGGCGAGCAGGAGTCGCCGGAGTTGATAGCGGTCCGTTCGGAGCGCGACGCGCTGTCCCAGCGCGTCGGGGAGCTGGAAGCCGCCGCCGCGAAGCCCGTAGACGACGACACGCGCCAGGAGCAGGCCGACTTGCAGCGGCGGTTTGAAATGGCCGTGGACGACGTCCGGGAGCTCAAGCAAGAGAACGCGCACCTGCGTGAGAAGCTGGCCGGGACGGCTAAGAGTCAGCCTGCGTCCACGTTGGCTGCGGGGCCGGGCGACTGGGCGGCCCAGCGCGCCAAGCTAATGGCCATGCTCGAAAACGAGGACCAGGAGGGCCCGGCCAGCGGCGCCCGTAAGAAGGAGCGGGCGTCGATCGACGAGACCATCGCCGCGACCGACCGGATCGTCGCCAAGAAGGAAGACGAAATCGCCGCGCTGCGGGCGGCCCTGGAAGCCGAGGAATCGCAGCCGCAGGGCGTCGACCGGCTCGATCAGGAGACGCAGGCGATTCTCGACAGCGACGAAGTGATCGCCGTCGAGCGTCGCCGACTGGCCGAGCTCCAGGCGCAATGGGAAGACAAGATGAGGAAGGCGGAGCTGGAGATCTCGATTGAGGCGCAACGCTGCGCGGGAGCAGGCGGCTCTCAAAGGGCGAGCCATGGAACTGGAGATGGGCCACCCGCCCGCGGCCGCGACTGGCGACGGGCAGAGCGCCACGCCGCGCCGCCGCTGGCTGGCGGCGCTCGGACTGGGGGACGAGGCCGACGAGAAGAAAAAGAAGAAGTGATGCGGCCGCCCCCCTCCCTAACCCTCCCCGCCGTGGGGAGGGGACCGGACGATGGCGAAAGGGCGCGGGCGCCGTTACTTCACCGCTTCGGCGACCATTTGGTAGATGGCCAGCGTGCGGCCGTCGGGGCCCTTGAGGGCGTCGAAGCGGAATTTGCCCTCGATGGCGATGGGGCGGATCGAATACTCGGCCGTCTTGCCTTCCTGCATGGTCACGAGGATGCAGTCGTAGATCGCGGCGCCGGGACCGAAGCAGCACTCCATGTTGTCGCGGACCAGCACGAACTGCTTGAGGCCGCGCTTGCGGAGCGTGGGATACATGTAGCCGCGGATGCGGATACGGTCGCCGAACAGGCTTTTGACTCGCGGCGTGAGCATCGTTTCCTGGAAATCCGCGGTCTTGTCCATCTCGAACCGCACGTCGTCGAACGAGGTTTCGAGGATGCCGGCGGCGTCGTCGCAGGAAGCTTGGGGTCGGCCTTGATCGCCACCGAATTCGGCCCGGGCATCCGTAGCTGGCCGGGCGGCGGCGGGGCGGCGAAGCCGTCGGCGGCGGCCGCGGGGGTCGACTTGGCGGCGCTGGCGCTGGCGGTGCTAGCCGATGAAGCGCCGTCGCAGCCGGCCAGCGCCGGTGCGCCGAGAAGCGTCGCTCCCACCACGAGGCGTGCGAAACTCATTCGGCGTAGTCAGCTTCCAGTTGATAGACGGGAGTGCCGATGCCGCGGCGCACGTTTTCGGGGAACACTCGCAGGACGCCGCCGATGCGGAACAGCGAGGGCGAGTAGTCGACCGTTTTCCTGCTGGCGAGCTGCACGGCCACCTGATCGAAATATTTCACCGAGCTGAGGTCGCCGAAGCAGCAGGTCATGTTGTCGCGCACCAGGAGGAACCGGGAGGCGTTGTGCTCGAAGTCGCTGGAGCCGGGGCGGAAGTAGCCCTTGATGAACACCTTTTTGCCGTCGAGCTTCGCGACGTCGGGCGGCACCAGCACGTCGCCGCGCTGCTCGACCTCATCGGGGCGAAAGTCCTCGAACGACGTGCGGGCGTAGCCCGGAGGAACTTCAGTGGCGTACACGTAGCTGGCCAGGCCCAAGCCGGTGGCCATGCAGAGCGCGGAAACTGCCGCGCCCGCCAGGGCCAGCTTGCGGCCGGTGTAACGGTCGGGATTGGCGCGAATCTGACCCCACGCCCTCAGCCCCATCACGATTCCCACCAGCGGCAGGGGGCTGAGCAGCAGAGCGTTCTCGATGCTGTCGCGGCCGGCGAAGATGACCAACAGCGACAGCGCGCCGAAGGCCATCGAGGCGATCGCGCCGGTGCTCAACGAACGATACTGGAAGTCGCCGGCGGTGGTTTCGTCGGGCGAGGTTAGGGTTTCGGCGGCAATCATGGCAGTTGACGAATCATGTCACTGGGGAAGAGCGACGTGGGCTGGTACTTCACGAACCTTCATCGGACGAACGCGGGTCGGCGCCTCTTAACAGTACGGCAAAAATTGCCAGCAGGATCGCCGCGGCCAGCAGGGGGATGCCGATGATCTTTAGGTTGCTGGGGGTGGGGAGGTTAGCGTCCTTGCCCTTGGCGGTCGATGGCGGGGATCCGGCTTCCGGAGCGGGCTCGGCGGGGGAATTGGCGGTCTGAGCGGCGGTTTGCGCGGCGGCGTCGGGGATGCCGGCGATTTTTGGGTCGCTGCTGGCGGCCGGGGCGGCGGGACCAGGGGGCGTCGTAGATGGACTTGCGGCGGCGCCGGACGAGCTGCCCGGCAGGATGTTGAACGCCGAAAGGCTGCGGGCCCTTTCTACAGTCTCGGGATCGAGGGCCTCGAGCTCTTTGATGGCGGCGTTGGCGTCGGCGCCGACGGCCCCGGGCTGGTCGGCGGCCACGAGCAAGTACGACACCACCGGCGGCCGAATCCAGTCGTCCACCGGGGCGTCTTTGAACATCTTCACCAGCCGCGGCATGACCTCCCAGTCCTCCCAACGCGTGAGGTCGGGGATCACCTGATCGGCGAACTCCTTGTGGTCGAGCCCCAGCCGCATCGACTCGAGCAGCTTGTCGCGCGGCAGGATGTCGGTCTCCTCGCCGTGAAAGCGGAGGGCCATGATGGCGGAGTGAAGGTTCTTGAACTCGACGTTGGGATTGCCGAGGAAGCGGCGGTTAATCAGCGGCAGCGCGTCGGGGCCCTTCAGTTTGATGTAGCAGGCCACCAGCGCGTCGAGGCTTTCTCGCTTGCGGCGCTCGGCGGCGTGGAGGACCTCGTCCATCAGGCCGGCGCCCAGGGAGAATCCGGTCACGCCGCTGGTGGAGATCAGCGCGCCGATGGCGGGCTTCATCTCCTGGTAGTCGTAGTTCAAGAGCTCCTCAAGCATCGCCACGTCGGCGCTGGAGCCGCAAACGCCGAGCATGGTGAGGTACAGCCGGCGGCTGGAGGGGCCGACGCCCGCGTCGTCGATCCACTTCAGCAGCTTATCGCGGTGCATTTTTGGCCCCAGGGCCACCAGCTCGGCGTACGGCATGCGGGCGAATTCGTCGTAAGCGTCCTGGGCCAGCAGTTTGTCGGCGTCTTCGAGATACTCCTGAAAGAATGTCAGGCGGTCGGCGCCGGTGGGGGAGACCGTGGGGAGTTGCCGCACGTAGTCGACGGCGCGGTCGGAGAGCGGCACAGGGGTCGTCCAATCGAGCCCGGGTCCGGTGACGCCGGCCAGGCCGGTGACCAGGAACTTCTTGCCCGGCGGGTCCTGGCCGAAATACACGACGTTGAGTTCTTTGGCGCCGGCGAGCTTCTCCTCGCCGTGGAGCACTTCAACCAAGCGAAATTTGGCGGCCGCCGATTCGGGCAGGGCGACGCCGGGGGCGCCGGCGGCGTCGGGGGCCGCGGTGGGCATCGCCTCGACCAGCTCGACGACTGCCGCGACGTCGGCGCCGGCGATTTCCTGGCTGAGCGTCTGCATGGCCGCGTTGCAGAACGGGCAGGCCTGGCGCGCGGGCGCTGCAGCGGCAAGCCACTGGCGAGACCGATCGCCAGCGGCGCCGTTAACAGCGCCCAGGGGATTTGTTTGGTCGAGACGTGCGTCATATTTGGCTCCGGTCGATTCATTCTACCGGGCAGGCTTGGTCGCCGACAAACGGGCCCTGCCCTGCCCTAGCGGGCTCCGCCGAGGGTGCGGGCGACATCCGTACGGTAGGCCGTGACGGCCGGCAGGAAGCCCACCAGCGCCGCGAAGGCTACCAATCCCGGGACCAGCAGGGACTCCTGCCAGGTGAATTGCCACGCCCGCACGGTGATGCCGGTGTAGAACTCGACGACCGGGCTGGCCGCGGCCAGAGCGCCGTGGCCCAAGGCGAGGCCGGCCAGTCCGCCGAGGATCGACAGCAGGATCGACTCCACCAGGATGATGCCCATGACGGCGGTGCGGCTGGCGCCCAGGGCGCGCATGACAGCGATGTCGTGGCTCCGCTCGCTCATCGAGTTGTAGATGCTCACCAGAATGCTGATGCCGGCGACCACCACGATCAGCACGGTGAGCACCAGCAGAATCAGCCGCATGGGCGTGAGAAAGCTGGCCTGCAATTGCTTCACCACCTGGGCGGGCGCGACCACCTGCATCGTGGGATCGTCGCCGCGGTTGATGGTCATTTCAATTTGCATCGAGGCGATCGGGTCCTTGGCCCGCAGGAACACCGAGGTGACTTTGCGCTGGTCTTCCGGCAGCGGCGTGCGGTGGTCGGCGGCCGCGTGTTCATGTTCGTGTTCGTGCACTTCCTGGGCGGCTGGAAGGCTGGGGTCGGCGTCCTCGTCGCCCCCAGTGCTGGTCGGCTTGCTCTGGGGGCTCGCGGACTCGACCCAAGCCACCCCGGCGTCGGCGCCGGGCTTCTTTTTTGGCGCCGAGGCGTGGCCTTCGAGCAGGTAGAAGCCTTCCATGTTGATGAACACGGCCCGGTCGTTGGCGGTGCCCGTGGGGGCCAGGATGCCGACGATTTCAAACTCGTCGTGCTTATCGCCGTTGGGAGCGATGCCGTGAGTCGGACGGAAGCGGTCGCCCACCTTCAGGCCCGAGCGGTTGGCGACGACCGAGCCCAGCACGCCGGTGAAAAATTCGTCGTGTTTGAAGTTTCGCCCGGAGCTGAACTTGTAAAGCAGGTCGTTGCCTTCTTCATCGGCGCCGTAGGGCATCTTGTCAAACATATCAGTGTTCGTGGCCACGACGCGAAATTGCTGACCGTCCGGCGTCACGTAGCTGTCGCCCAGGCAGATCGGCACAGCCAGCTCGGTGTACGGGGCGTACTCGCCATCGACGAATTTCTTGTAGTAGGAGTACGGGAAGGGGTAGAGCGGTTTGCCGAGGTGGAACACGGAGGTGAGCACGATTTCGTTGGGGCTGCCCTTGCCGCCGCCGATGACGAAGTTGTAGCCCTGGGCGTCGTTGGAGAGCTGGTTGACGATCACGTTGTGGATCACGAGCACGAGCACCATCAGCGCGACGCCCAGCGCCATCGACAAGCCGGTGAGCGAGGAGGCCAGCGCCCGCTGCTCGATGTTGCGCCGGGCGATTTTGCAGGTGAGCCAGAAGGCCAGCGCCCAATGCTTGATATATCGCCAGGGGATTTTCCAGAAGCTCATACGACGCCCACTGCTCGATTGACTTCTTCGAGGTGCTCGACGCGGTCGAACTGTTGGGCCACCTCGTCGGCGTGCGTGACCAGCAGCATGGCGATGTTTTCTCGCTGGCAGGCTGCGCGCAGCAGGTCGATGATGTGTTGCTGGTGGGCGGGGTCGACATTGGCGGTCGGCTCGTCGGCCAACAGCAGCCCGGGACGGTTGGCCAGGGCGCGGGCCACGGCGACGCGCTGCTGCTCGCCCACGGACAAGGCGCGGGGCTTGTGCGTCAGGCGATGGCCCAGGCCCACGTCGATGAGTAGCTGCCGCGCACGCGCCGCGTCGGGCCGGTTGCCGGTGAAGGTCATGCCCAGCATCACGTTTTCCAGCGCGGAGAAGCCCGGCAACAGATTGAAAGTTTGAAATACGAAGCCGATGTGGCCGGCGCGAAAGCGGTCGCGGACCGCCTCGGGCAAGCGGGTGACGTCGTGGCCAGCGACCTCGATTTTGCCCGCGTCGACGGTGGTCAGTCCGGCGATGCAGTTCAGAAGCGTCGTCTTGCCGCAGCCGCTGCGACCGCGGAGCACGACCTGCTCGCCGCGGTTGATCGCAAATCGCTCGACGTCCAGAATTGGCAGTCTTTGACCGTCGGGCTCGACGTAAGCCTTGCGGACGTGTTCAAGTGCCAGCATGAGGGCCGAGAGGCGGGGGGCTAGGGCTGCGCGAGAAGGCGGGCCGCATGATAGCCGCCCTATGGAGGGGTGGGCCACCCTAGTCGCGTCGCGGGTCCAGCGGTGCGAGGGTTGCCACAACGCTTCTACGGCGCCATTTGCCCGAGAGTTCGCAGTTTTGGCGCCAGAATGTCGTAAGTCTTACAACCCAGTTTGCCAAGATTTACAAGCTTCAGGGCCGGCGGTGGCGGCGAATCGGTCGGGGCTAGTTGTCCTAGTGGCTTGCAACACTCGTTCTTGCAATAGGTTGCGTATTGAAACCAGTACCCGCGGGGCCCCCTCGATCCATTGCGGGGGTGAATTGGCGCACCGTTCGCTCTCTGCACGTGACGTGTTCGCCGCTCTCTTCGCCCGCCTCGGGCAAAGCGGTGGACGGAGCCCCAAATCTCCCCCTCGATAAGGGTCGACGAGGTATCCCGCACCTCGTCGGCCCTTGTTTTTTGCGCGGCGGGGGACCGCGGGGATGAACCCCGGCGGCTCGCAACGAGCGAGTAAGATTGCCGTGAAGCCTGCACGCTTGCGGGCGGTCGGCGGTGAGAGCTATTGTTGAGCTTGATCGCCCCTCAATACTCGACCTTCGCCCCTCCCCGACCGCCGATGTCGATCGCTGAATCGCAAACTGGGGGGGCCGCGGCCAACGCACGTCGGGCTACGGCGGTTGACTTTCTCATGGGGCGCATCAACTACGAGCGCCTGCCGACGCTGCCGTATGGCGAACGGCAGTTGAAGCTCGATCGGATGCGCACCCTGCTCAACCGGCTGGGCAATCCCGACGCGGGCATGCCGATTGTGCACGTGGCGGGGACGAAGGGCAAAGGTTCGACCTCGGCGATCGTCGCGGCCATCTTGCACGCGGCGGGCTACGACGTCGGCGTCTATAGTTCGCCGCATCTGGAGAATCTGGAGGAAAGATTCTCGATCAACGGGCAATCGTGTTCGGCCGAGGAGCTGGTGGGCCTGGTCGACCGGATCCGCCCCGTCGTGCAGCACATGGACGAGGTCGGGCTGGCCGCGGGCGACCCGTCGCACCGGCCGACCTTTTTTGAACTGACGACCGCGATGGCCCTGATGCACTTCGCCGACCGGCAGGTGGACGCCGTGGTGCTGGAAGTCGGCCTGGGCGGGCGGCTTGACTCGACCAATGTGTGCCAGCCGGCGGTGTGCGTCGTCACGAGCATCAGCCTGGACCACACGCGGCAACTGGGCGACACGACGGCGAAGATTGCCGCCGAAAAAGGGGGCATCATCAAGCCCGGCGTACCGGTGCTGTTGGGGCCGCTGGACGACGCGGCTCATGCGGTGCTGGTCGACGCCGCGCGGCAGCACGGGGCCCGGCTAATTGAGGCGGGCAAGGATTTTACGTTCGACTACCGGCCGCCCCACGAAATCGACGCCCACGCCGAAGCGGGCCGGCTCGACTTCAAGTTCTCGGGGAGCGACAACCGCATGGAGTTGCCTGACACACCGCTGCGGATGCTCGGGCGGCATCAGGCGGCCAACGCCGCGCTGGCCCTGGCGACCGTGCTGGAGTTGCGCCGGCAGGGCTGGCTCGTCTCCACCGAAGCGATGCGCACGGGGCTGGCCCAGGCCGCCTTGCCCGGGCGGATCGAGGTGGTGAGCCGGCGGCCCACGGTGGTGCTCGACGTGGCGCACAATGTGGCTTCGGTGGCCGCGCTGGTCGAGTGCCTGGCGGAGAGCTTCGCCTGTCGGCGACGTACGCTGGTCTTTGCCGCGTCGCGGGACAAGGACGTGCCGGGGATGCTGCGCGTTCTGGCGCCGCACTTTCGGCGGATTATCTTAACGGAATTTCGGGAAAATCCGCGGGCCGTGCCGGTCGGCCAATTGGCGACGATATGCCGGCAGGAACTCGAGCGGTTGGGCCGCGGGGCGGACGGCGTTCACGTCGACGAGCGAGCCGATCCCGTCGAGGCCTGGGAGCTTGCTCGGCGGACGACCGCGCCAGACGAGTTGGTTTGCATCACCGGCTCGTTTTTCATTGCGGCCGAGCTGCGATCGCTGGCGACGGTCGCCGCCAGCGGCGCCAAAGTCGGCGCCTGAACGGCAGCCGGCCGACGCCGATCAGCACGACGGTCAGGAATGTAAGCATCGCGAGGTCCCTTCACGAATGATTGGTCGTGTCCTACTCCCCTCCCTGCAAGGGAGGGGAATAGGGAAGAGCGCCGTGGACAACACTAAATCATTGGGCCTCGCCGTCGGGCCAGCGGGGCTGATCCCAGCCTTCCCATTCCGCATCGACGGCGGGGCTGGGCGGTTCCAGGTCGGCGGAGGGCGACGTGGCAAAGCCGCGCATCGCACTGACGCCCTTGGCGACCGGCGACAGGGCGGCGTTCGCCCGCGGATTTCGGGGATCGGCGGCATCGGCGCGTTCGAACCGCACCTCGCTCTGCAGTCGGCGCACGAGCCCGGCAATGTAGGGATCGGCCCACGGCAAGAGGGCGCTGGGTTTGGCGGCCAGGCTGCCGTCGCGGAGACGGGCGAAGGGGTCGACGCGGACTGCCATGCAGACCACGCGCGGGTTTCGAGTATTGGCGTTCAGTGGGGCGACCATGGCGATTCCTTTCTGGCGTTCTTTCGCGGCGGCGCGTGAGCCGCTCCGCTCAAGGGTCGTTCAATTGGCGATAAGGTGCTTTGACAAGTCATCTCCCCGCGCCCGTCGCCGTGGGGAGAGTTGCGAAATCCTGCCTAATCCTCAGGCCAGGACTTCGCGGGGAGTTGTCGCCTTGATGATGCACGCGGCGTGCCAAAAAGGGCGACGGCTTTGGCATGGCCGAGAAATCTCGGCCTGCGAACCGCTAAATGATTGGCGCCTTCAGCGCCGGCGCCTGTTTTGAAGACGACGTTTCTTCAACGCTGGTTGTAAGGCGAACAAGCAGCGGCGCGCTGACGCGGCGCCTCACGACGGCTGGGTCGACGATTTCGGATTTTTGAGAAGATTTTCTAAATATTCGACTGCGCAGCTCCAGCGATTGATCCCGGAAGTCTTCGGGGATCTTGCCGTCGGCGGTTTCCAACTCCTTGGCCAACTCCGACTCGCGGTCCTCGCCGAGCAAGTCGCGCCGCTCACGGTACTTCCGCCACACACGATACTCGCCGCGCGGAAGCTTCACTTCCAACCCTGGGTCGGGGGAGACGCCCCACTCGGCCGACTCGTCTTCGCCGGGCATGCGGTGGATCTTCTTCATGCTAGGACGTCGATAGGTAGCCGAGGTGAGCTTGAGCAGGCTGCGACCGCTCTCGATGCGCATCAGACGTTGGACGGTGCCCTTTCCGTAGGACCGCTCGCCGACAATCGCCGCCCGGCGGTGATCCTGCAGGCAAGCGGCCACGATTTCGCTGGCGCTGGCGCTGTTGCGATCGACAATAACGGCCATCGGCAGGTCGGGATACGCGCCGCTGCCGGTCGAGACCGAGCGGTCGCGCTCCACGCCGTCGCGTCCGAGCGTCGTAACGATGGTGCGGCCGGCGGGGAGGAACATGTCGCTGACGTCGACGGCCGCGTCAACGGGGCCTCCGGGGTTGTCGCGGACATCGAGCACGAGTCCTTCGACGCCGTCGCGCTGGAGGTCGGCCAGCACGCGGCCCAACTCGGCGACCGTTTTGTCGCCGAACTTGATGATGCGCACGTAACCGATGCGCGGTTGCACACGGACCATGTGCCGCCAGCGACCATCGGCGCCGTGCAAGTCGCCGAGCACGGACTCGACCGTAATCACGGCGCGCTTGAGGGTGACGTCGCGAGACTTGTCCGACCCTGGCGTGAGGAGCGTCAGCGTGACGGTTTCGTCAACCGCGCCGCGCACCATACCTCTGACGGCTTCCAGGTCCAAGCCGGTCGTCGAACGTCCGTCAACCGCCAGGATGCGATCGGCCAGGTGCACGTCGGCGTCGAACGACGCGGCATCGGGCGCCGGCAGGCCGATGACGGTCGGCATGGGCGGCTTGCCGAGCAACCGCAGTCTGATGCCGACGCCGCCGAACTCCTGCTGGTACTCTTCGGTGAAATCGCTGCAGTGCTGGGCGTCGATAAACTCCGAGTGCGTGTCGCCGTACTTGTGCAGCACGTCGACCATGCCTTCCAGGGCGGCGTCGAACAGCTCCTGGTCCGGCGCCTCCTGGAGGGCCCACCGATCGATGATCGAGAACCCGCCGGCCACATAGCGCGCGTAGGGGTTTTGCTCGGCGCGGACATAGCAGACGTAAGAAATCAGCGCCGCCGTGAGCAGCAACAGCAGGTTCCGGTGCGACATGGGAAAACTCGTGCGAGCCGTGGACGAGGCAGGGTCTCGCCCAATTCTCAGACGAGCGAGGGGCGCCAGTCAACGCACCGGCGGTCAGGTAGGCTCTTGGCCGGGGTCGCCGCCGGCGGCGCGACGCAGCTCTTGCAGCCGGGCATGCAGTGCCGCGTGTGGGCCCTGGGCCGCTTCGTGCCGAGCATCAGCGGTGACTCCAGTTCGCCCGCGTGGCGGCGGCACGGCGGCATTATCAGGTCGGGCGCCGTCGCCTGTCGCCCGGTCAGCGACGGCTGGCGGCGTGACGAAGTGCGGCGCGGGCGTCCGGAGGGCCGCGGCGTCCCGTTTGGTTTTTTGCGGCTCGGCCTGTTCCGCGCGGCGGAAAAAGCTGCCGACGGGGCCAACCAGAATCGCGGGCAGCACGATCAGATCGCCCACCAGAGCCAGGGCGAGCGTCGCCATCATGAGGTAGCCGAAGTGCTGCATTGGCGTCAGGGCGCTGGTGGCCAGCGCCGCCATCCCCAGCCCCGCGATGAGCGTGGTCTCGAGCATTGGTTCGGCGCAGCGGTCATACGCCTGGCGCGGCCTCCCGGCGATCTAAACCCGTGGCCGTCGCCCGGCGGAACCAGGCGAGGTAGTGGACGGCGCCGTTCACCGCCACGCCCAGGGCCACGCCGGCGGCCATCATGACGCCGACGTCGATCTTGATGCCCAGCCAGCCAAGCGTTCCGAACATGGCCACGATGGGAACGGCGCCGGCGACAAACGCCGCCAACCCGGCGACGACGTTGCGCAATAGCAGCACGAGCGTGGTCAGGATCAGCGCCGCGGCCCAAAAGGCGCTTGCCTGCATGCTGCCGACCAGCTCGCGCTGGGTGCGGTCGACCAGCGGAACCATGCCCGTGATGACGGCGCGGATGGGTCGCGGCCGGCCGTCGTCGGTTGCCGTGGCGGCGATCGTTTCCTCGATGCTCGCCAGACTCGTCGCATCGGTGACCGCCACGCCGGCGTCATTCAGCTTTTTTGCGGTTGGGTCGCTGGGGGCCGAGACCAGGACCACGGCGTCCTGCTTGGCGAGCGCGGCCACGGCCGCCTGGCGAAAGGCCCTGTTAGAGGCCGCGTCCTGGCGGTGCGGTCGGTCGTAGACGGCGAGATTGAAATAGGTAGCGCCCCGCGGGGCCAGCCCGCTCTTCTGCAGCAGCCGGGCGAGGAGTGATTCCTGCGACTGCTGGGGCGGCGTGGCGGCCTCGTCGGCGCGCGAAACAGCACGCACACTCGGGCGCCGGCCAGGGTGCGACTTTTCTCGTGCAACGTTTGGACCACGCAATCGCGCTGCTGATAGGCCAGCAGCACCGGATCGACGGCGTCTTTGAGTTGTTGGATGCGCTCGGCGTAGTCCGAATCCGACCCGTCGTCGGCCGGGAGCGCCGCGACTCGGGCGCGAATCCGCCACAGCTCGCGGCCGGTCCGCTCCGGGGCGCCGGGCAACTGCTCGAGACTGAGATAGTCGCCGTCCAGCAGCAATTTGCGACTGTGCTCGAGGTTCTTGTTGGTCACATAGCCTGTTGTCCGGCCGCGCGCGGCGGCAGGCGGGGCGAAGGTCGCGGCCGACAGAACGCCGCCGAAGGCGGGGAGCGCCTCGATGCGGCGGTGGATTTCGCGCACCATCTGGACGCGCTCCAGCATCGTCAGGCGATACTGCTGTCCGTCCTGTTCGGCGGACTGATGGGCGGCGCGCAGGCGCTCGGGGGGCGCCGTGAGCACGACTTCCACAGGCGCGAGGTTTCCCAGGTGTTTTTCGAGCCACGTATAGTCGCCGATCAGGTCGGCCTTGGGGTCGAGCAGGCTGATGAGGTGCACCGAAGCGTCGAGCTTCCACAGGCCGGCGCCCAACAGGGCCGTCACGCCGGCGCAGGTCATGAGCGTGGCGACGTGCCACGAGGTCGCCGCGTCGAAGAGCCGCCGTGCGCCCGCGGCCAGGCGACCACGGCCAGCGCGTGCCGGTTCGATCAGCTGCTGGTCGAGCGGAAAGCGATGAAGCAACAGCGGGACGATGCCAAACACGGCCGCCGCCGCTGCCAGCACGGTGACGGCGCTGAACAGACCGAACCGCTTGATCGGCAGGATGTCGTTGACATACAGGGACGCCAAGCCGGCGGCCATGGCGGCGGCCGCGACCGCCGTCGGCAGCCACGCGAGGCGCACGGCGCGTTCCGCGGCGCCGGCCAGTCCGTGCTCGCGCCGCGCATGGCGGTAGCAGTTGATCAAATGGATGGCGCCTGACAGCCCAAGCACATAGGCAATGGCCGGCAGCGCCGTCAGCACCGCGTCGACCACTCCCAGCCGCGGCCGCGGGAGGCCGCGCCCCAGCACCTCGAACGCCGCGTAGTAGAAGACGATGGCGAGGCTAAGTCCGGCGGCGGCGGCGCCCACGGCCAGCACCACCGCGGTGAGTTTGGCGCTGCGCAGCCGCCAGAGGCACAAGGCCGCGGCCGCCAGCCCGGCGACGAGCGCCGTCCGCACGAGCATGCGCCGGCTGGCGACGGCAATGGCGACATTGTCGACGGACGGGCCGCCCATGTGGATCTTTTCGGCGGCGATGCCGCACTCGGTGTGCGCCAGGGAGACGATACGCTCCACGGCCGCGCGCATCGAGCGACTGTCGTTCATCGCGGCGGGCGACAGGTTGGCGACGAGGCAAGTCGTGCGCGCTTCGGGGCCGAGGAGATTGCCGTGCGCGTCGCGCCGCGCGGGGCCGACCAACGAGCCTTCCAGTCGCGAGATCGCCTGGTCGTACGACAGATTCACGGGCGGGCTGGTTAATTGCTTGATCGCCTCCGGCCCGGTGATCACGCGGCTGTACCAATTCGACTGAACCGCGGCCGCGTCGGGTTTGTCGGCGGGGCTCGGCGCACCGCCCAGCTTCTTGGCCAGGAGTTCCAACTTCTCGGCGTTGCCAAGCGTGCAGCCGTCCCAGCTCACCGCGACGAACTGCTCGCCCTGGAAATTCGCGCGGAACCAGGCCAGGTCCTGCGCCTCGGCGTAATGGTCCGGCAGCCAGTCTTCGGCGCGGTTGTCGCTCGACTCGATAGCCTGCCGCGCCCCGTAGGGCACAAGCGCCGCCACGAACGCGACGGCCATCGCGACCAGCAGATAGTTGGGCTGCCCGAGCGTCGTGCGCGCCAGAAACGAAGGCTTATCCATCGGCGTGACCGGTGCGCTGGGGTGCTGCTAGAAAAGGACGGAGGCTAGCCGCCGATGCGCGTGGGGCGCCATTGCGGACGACTTCCGCGGGGAGAACGACGAAAGGCTAGCGAGAATTGCCGACGGAGTCTACGCCGACGCGTGGGCGGCGAGCGCGTGCGGCGACGTGCTAGCAAGCATTGGCGCGATCGAGGCGTGCTGGCGTGGCATGCCCTCGTCCTCGTGGGCATGTGATCTACCGAAAGACATGTCCATGTCGGCGGACCTCCGAGGACATGGCGCCCTGCCAATTGGCGGCCGGAACCTAGCGGTACGCTTCGATTCCCAGCGACGAGCCAATGCAAAAGATGTCGCCGTCGCCGGCAATCGGCGTGTAGCCGGTGTTGCCAAAGCCATCGGGCGGGGTGCGGACGAAGTTAACCTGGTGCGGCGCCAGCGCCACGGAATCGACGTACAGGATCTCGAATCCGGCCCGCAACGACACATTGGGCCGCAGGTGCCATTTGCCGAGCACCTGGAACTCGCCAATGAACGAAATGTTGTCCTCGCGATCGTTGACGATGTCGGCGCTGTTGAGCACCTCGGTGTCTTGAGTGCCGACCGAAAAGTTTGACCTGAGGTCCATGCGGTTCCAGAAGGCGCCGCCTTTGACGCTCGATCCCAGGCTCCACCTGGCTGTTTCATAACCGATTGACGCCCCCAACTGGCCGCCGGTGAGGTCGTTGTTGGTTCTCACGTTGTAGACGCCGTCCAGCGTCGGATTGACGGTGTCGCCGGTATTGGGAATGTCGGTGGCGCCGATGTTCAGTATTTCATTCAATCGCATGTAGCGGACGCCCGCCAGATATGAGTAGGTGCGCGTCGGCGTGGCGACGCGGACCCATTCGCCGCTGGGGCGCAGCTGCATCTGATCTTTGTGCATGCGCTGCTTGACCGCGTAGTTTCCTTCGACGCCGTCCATGGTCGTGAGGTAACTGAAGTTCATCGACCTGGCGCCGTCGAACGACGGATTGGTGCGGTCGATGAAGTCGTTGACATTGAGACCGGCCGTGCTCGCCGCGGTAAGCGCGGAGCGTTGCATCCAGTCGCCGCCGCCGTAATACATGGCTTCGACGGTGTGATCGCGGTTGTTGGAGTCGCGGAACAGGAAGCGGCCCAACTTGACCCGCGCTAAACCGTCGGCGCCTGGCTTCAGCGCCCTCGATCTGCAAGACGTCAATCGCCAGGATTTGTCCGAAGCCGGGCGTGCCGATGCCGTTGGGTATGGCGCCCGGCGCGGAGCTGGTGGTTCCTTCGAAGGCGAATATCAAGCCTTTACGGTCCCAGCCTTTGTTGAGCATGATAAAGTCGGCTTCGGTAAACCAGTAGCCGCGCCGCAACCAGGTGCCGCTGCTTTCGAAGTAGGAGGGGCAGGCTTCCATCATGTGCATCGGTCCGCCGAGATACGATTCCATATTTTCTTCATCGCCTTCAGCGACCGGCTGAGGAACAAGCTCGGCGTGATCGGCGTCGGCGGCGTCACCCGACTCGCCGCTGGGCAACACCAGCGCGTCGTCGGGCGGCAAATCGCCGGCGCCGTCGCCGGGCGGCGGAACGAGCATTTCTTGTGCGGCCGCCCCCCGGCTGGCGGCGACGAGCAGCACCAAGATGAGCAGGGCAAAGAGGTTCTTCACCGGACTGATCTCCCGAGGCACGCGAAACGATCCCCCGCGGCGCGCGGGCGCCGACGTTTGCACAATTGTTTCATCGTCCTACGCGGCAATGCCGTGCAGGAATAACCGGCAGAATCGGCAAAATCGGCCCAAGCGCCATACCCCGCAGCCTTGCCCAATCGGGTCGCCTCGACGATAACTTGCGCAGGTTCGCACAAGTGCTGGCGCCGGGTGGTTGATAGGCGTAAGAAGTATAGTGGCGCCGTCGCCAGTGTTGTCCGCCGCGATGCGCCGGGCCACCGGGTACAATTCCCAGTGCCGTGTGCTCAGTACCGCGTGGGCCAGCTTCTGCTTACGCGGGCGCGGCGAACTCTCCCTTGGTCATCGCCTTCCTCAATCCCAGTTAATCCCATGAGCCCACTAGCCTCGATCATTGCCGCGGGTACGAAACTCTGGCTCGACTCGGTGGACCCCGACCTGGTGGTCGCCAACCGCGCTATGGGCGCCACGGGCGCCACTTCCAATCCGATCATCATCAGCGACCTGGTGAAGACGGGCCGATATGACAGCGCTCTGATCGAGCTCATGGACGGCCAGCGGCTGTCGGATCACGACGCCGCTTGGGCGCTGACCGATCGCGTGGTGGCCGCGGCCCAGGAAGTGTTTCGTCCGGCTTACGATGCCACCAAGGGCGACGACGGCTATGTGAGCTTCGAGCTCGATCCGCTGTTGGAGGACGCCGAGTGCAAGCTGTCTCAGGCCGACCGCGTGCGGCGGTACGTCGAACTGGGGACGAAGTGGTCCGAGGGCCGCGCCAATCGCATGATCAAAGTGCCGGCGACGCCCGCCGGCCTGGGCTCGCTTGAGGAGCTGGCGGCGCGCGGCGTGGCGCTGAACGTCACGCTGATTTTTTCGCTGCGGCAATACACGGCCGCACGCGACGCCATTTGGCGCGGCGCTCAGCGGCGGCCGACGCTGGACCGATTCAAGAGCGTCTACAGCATCTTCATTTCGCGGGTCGACGTGTACACCCAGCAACAGGTGCCCGAGCTGTCGCCGGCGGCGCAGGGCCAGGTGGGGCTGGTGAACGTGAAGGAAATCTGGCGTGCGAACCAAAAATTTTGGGCAGAGCGCCCGACGCCGCTGAAGCAGGAGATCGTGTTCGCCAGCACGGGGACGAAGAACCCGAGCGATCCGCCATGGAAGTACGTCGAGGCCCTGGTGGGCAGCGACATTCAGACCAATCCGCCGGCGACCAACGAGGCGGTCGAGAAGAGCGGCCGGGCGTTCCGCCGCACGATCGACCAACTACCGCCGCCGGAGGTCGTGGCCGAGATCGCCGCCAAAGTGGATCCCGAGCGGCTGGAGCGAACTCTCATGGAGGAAGGCCTCAAAAAGTTCGCCGACCCGCAGAAGCAGCTTTTGAAGCTCATCGCGGATAAGCGAGCCGCGCTGGCCGGCGTGGCGTAACGAGCCGCCTGGTAACTCCGAGGTCCGCCGAGGAGTCCGCCGGGTGCCTGGAGTCGAGTCTTCGAGCCCCCAGTGAATATCGCTGGGGGCTCCGCTTCGCTCCGACCCCAGGCGCCCAACCCTGGTTCAAACGGTATCACTACCGGGGCTTCCCACGGGTCGTCCTGCCGGGCCGAGTTTGGTAGGATTGACCGCTACTTCGCGCCGCGGCGCTGCAAGCCTTTGCCGCCGCCGCCCTACCCGGCCTTCCAGGACGCCCCATGGCCATCGATCCCTACGCCCCCTGCCCTTGCGGCAGCGGCAAGAAGCTGAAGTTCTGTTGTTCGGACCTCGCGGCCGACATCGAGAAAATCGAAAAGCTCGCGTCGGGCGAACAGCCCCATGCGGCGCTTAAGCACGTCGAGAAGCTGTTGGCCAAGGACCCCGACCGCGCGTCGCTGCTCGACATCCGGGCGATGCTCGAACTGGCTTTGCACGAATTCGACGCGGCGCAAAAGACGCTGCAACACTTTCTGACGACCCACCCCGATAACCCTTCGGCCCACGCCCAGGCAGCCACGCTGGCTGCGGTGCGCGGAGAGACGCTGGCAGCGGTCGGCGGCCTGCAGTACGCCCTGGAGCGGACCGACAACGTGATGCCCCGCCGCGTGTTCGAAGCCATCGGGGCCGTGGGCCATGCGCTGCTGCTGCACGGGTCGCTGGTGGCCGCGCGGCGCACCTGCTCTTGTACGCGGGCGTCGCGCCTGAGGGCGATCAGCGCGCGGTCGAGCTTCTGCTGCGGATGAACCTGCAAGGCGGCCTGCCGCTGATGCTGCGCGACAATCTGCTGTTGGCGTCGGCGCCTGAGGGCGCTGCCTATCGGGGTCCCTTCGAAGAAGCCCGGCGACTTGCCCAGCGCGGCTTGTGGCGGCGGGCCGAGGCGGAGTTCGCCAAGCTGCTCGATGAAGGCCAGCCGCAGCCGCCGATTGTTTACAACCTGGCGCTGGTGCGCGGCTGGCTGGGCGACGACGAGCAGTTTGCCAAGGGGCTCCACCGGTTTGCGCGGCTGGACGTGCCGTTGGACGACGCCGTCGAGGCCGAAGCGATGGCCCAACTAGTCGATCCTAAGCTCGACGACCCCTCGCTCGAATCGGTGCGGATCACCTACCCGGTCCATGATGAGGATGGCGCCACGGAGCGGCTGGCCGGCGATAAGCGATTCGAGCGCTACGAACTGGATCCCGAAACGCTCGACGAGGATGAAGTCACTCGCCCGCGGAGCACGCACATTCTGCTGGATCGAGCCGCGCCGCGCTCCGGCGCCGAGTTGACCGTCGACGAGGCGCCCAACGTGCTGGCCTTCGTCTCGATCTACGGCAAGCGCACCGACCGCGGCGCCCGCCTGGAAGCGACGACCGACCGCGGGTCGAACTTTGAACTGGTCCAGCAACTCATCGCCGAGATTCTGGGACCGACGATCGGGGAGGCCGAGAGTACGGAGGTGGTCGGCGAAAAATCGGCTTCTGACGAAGCGTTGAGCTGGCGGTGGCGGCTGCCCGACGACACGCCGCCCGATCACCGCCGGCGGTTGCTCGCGGAGCGCCGCCGCCGGGCGATCCTCGACGAGTGGACGGCGGCGCCGCGAGCGGCGCTCGGCGGCCTGTCGCCCCGCGACGCCGCCAGCCGGCCTGAGCTGCGCATTCCGCTGCTGGCTAGCGTATTGATCATCGAGCAGGCAGCCGTCGATCCGCGCGAAGGCGAGCTGTTCCGGGAGCTGCGCCGCCGACTGGAGTTGCCGCCGGCCGAGCAGATCGACCCCGCGACGTGCGCCTGGGATCAGTTGCCGCTGGTGCGGGTGGCCCGTCTGGATTTTGCTCGCGTGCCGGACGACCGTCTGATGCAGGTGTTCCACCGCGCCGGTATGGCCGGCGCCGGAGTCGCCGCACTGGCGGCGGCCGAACAGATCGTGTCGCGTCCGTCGCTGGCCGAAGGCGCCGACGCGGCCTACCGATTGCTCATCCGATCGGAACCTGATCCCGACCGCGCCCTGGCGTGGGCCGCCAAGGCCAAGGCACACGCGCACGACGCCGGCCAGCCTGGCGGGGCGTGGGCGCTGTTGGAATTGGAGGTGCAGATCGAGCGGGGCGATCCGCTGGGAGTGCAGAGCGCTCTGGACGACCTCCGCGCCCATCATCTCAACGAGCCGGGGATCGCCGAGGCGACCTATCAGCTCTTGTACACGGCGGGCCTGCTGGTCCCGCGCGGCGCGCCGGGCGCCCCCATGACCGCCGCGCCGCTGGAAGCCCCCGCCGCGGCCGCCCAACCCAGCAAGCTGTGGACTCCCGGCCAGGACACGGCCCCGACGCCGGGCGGCAAGCCGGCGATTTGGACGCCGTAGCATTTCGGAGTAAGACAACCACTAAGACACGAAGGCACGAAGGCGGACAAAGTCTTTCTTTTCTTTGTGTCTTTGTGCCTTGGTGGTTAGTTCCACTCCTCTCTTGGGGCTGCCGATGGCCGCGAGCGCTGACGAAGATTGCCGCCACATGGGCCGGGCGCTTGAATTGGCCCGCCGCGGCGAAGGTTTGGTTGAGCCCAATCCGATGGTCGGCTGCGTGCTGGTGCGCGACGGGCAGGTTGTCGGCGAGGGATGGCACGGCAAGTTTGGCGGGCCGCACGCCGAGGTCGAGGCGTTAAGTGCCGCTGGCGCCGCCGCCCGTGGCGCCACGGCGTATGTTTCGCTCGAACCCTGCTGCCGCCAGGGCAAAACGCCGCCGTGCACCAAGGCTCTCGCCGCTGCTGGGGTGAAGCGAGTGGTCGCGGGCTGCCGCGATCCCAGTCCCGCAGTCAGCGGCCAAGGGCTCGCCGAGTTGACCGCCGCGGGGATTGCCTGCGAGGTCGGGCTGCTTGCCGACGCGGCCGAGGACCTGATCGCGCCGTTTGCGAAGCTCGTCACGCTCCGCCGACCGTGGGTGATCGCCAAATGGGCGATGACGCTCGACGGCAAGCTCGCGACGCGCACGGGGGCCAGTCGCTGGATCAGCGGCGAGCAGTCCCGGGCAATGGTGCATACGCTACGCGGTCGCGTCGACGCCGTGCTCGTGGGTCGGGGCACGGTGGAGCACGACGACCCGTTGCTCACCGCCCGGCCGCCCGGACCGCGCCTGGCAGTTCGCGTGGTGCTCGATTCGCAAGCCGCGCTGTCGGTGGAGAGCCAGTTGGTGAAGACGGCCGCCGATGCCCCCGTGCTGGTCGCGGCCTCGATCGACGCTCCTGGCGATCGCTGCCAACGGCTGCGAGACCGCGGCGTGGAAGTCTGGCAATCCGCCGCGGGCGACCGCACTGGCCGGCTGCTGGACCTGCTCGACGAATTGGGCCGTCGCCAACTTACGAATCTCCTGGTCGAAGGCGGCGCGGAAGTGCTTGGCGTTTTTCTGGACTTGGGCGAAATCGATGAAGTCCATGCGTTCGTCGCGCCGCGGCTAGCCGGCGGCGCCGGCCTCAGTCCGATCGCCGGCCATGGCGTCGAAGACATGGCCGAAGCACTTAACCTGCGCTGCCCGCGCATCGAGCAAGTCGGAGAAGACGCACACATCTGGTGTCGCCGATAGGCGCCTCACTCGCCCCGCAGGGTCGCGACGATGCGCCGCGTCCCGCCGCGTCGGCGATGCTCGCCCAGGTATACGCCCTGCCAGGTTCCCAGGCATAGCTGGCCGTCGCGAACCGGAATCGTGACCGAACAGCCCACGAGCGCGCTCTTCACGTGCGCCGGCATGTCGTCGGGCCCCTCGCAGGTGTGGCGATACGGATATTCCTCGCTGGCGATGTCCGACAACGAACTCTCCAAATCCAGGGGCACGTCCGGGTCGGCGTTTTCGTTGATCGACAGCGAGGCCGACGTGTGCTGCAGAAACAGTTGCACGAGGCCCACGCGAATTTGCTCCAGTTCCGGCACCGCCGCGACTATCTCGGAGGTGACAAGATGGAACCCGCGGGGTCGCGGAGTGAGTTCGATGACTCGTTGCGTCCAGGACATGAGTTTAGGGGAAATGGGTGAATTGCAGGGTGTTTTCGGGCACCAGGGCGTCGCACAATCCACTAGCGATTGACAACGCCAAGTCGGTGCCATCTGGCAGTTTAGCTATCGTTTTACCCCAATCGGCACACATTCGCGCAGGTGATCCTGCGGATCGCGTAAATGGTTGAAAGTCAAGGGGAAAAAACTTGACTTGAGGTCCCAGCTGGCAATAATCCTTTGAATCCAGCGTCAATTGCCGGCCGCCGCGGGAATGGCCGAAGGGTCCCCTCGCGGCATCACACCACGAATCCCACCTTTGACTGGCCGGCTGGATTCCCAGAGTTAATAGCCGCCTCGCGGCTTAGGCTCAGGGCGTGTCCCTACATTTTCCTACAGGAAGCTGTTTTTGCCGTAAGACCGTCAAACAGGTGACCCGAACAATGCCCGATCCCAAGCTCAAAAATGTTTTCGAGGCAATCCTCAAGTATGGCCACGACGAGGACTTCGCTCCCCGTATGGACGAACATTTCAAGGCGACCCAGGCGCCCGCCGGGTCGCGCGAGAAGCTCGACGTGCTGGCCGACCGCGTGCGGAGCGGCCAGCCGCTGTGGCACGAAGAAGACCGCTCGGACTACAGCGGGCTGACCGGCGCCGTCCGGCCCCGCGACTGAGGCCGGAAATTGGCCACCCCAAATTGAAAGACCGTCCAAGAAACTTGGACGGCCTTTTTATTTGCTATCGGGAAAACCAATCGCCCGCGGCGCTCTACGACGAACTGCACGTCGTGGCGTCGATCGCGCCGCCGGCCAGTTCGTGAGGCTCCAGCTCGTCCCTCAGCACCAGCATGTCGCGGGGCGCGTCGATGCCCAATCGCACCTTGTCGCCAGCCACTCTCACCACGGTAATGACTATCGAATCTCCCAGTCTGATACGTTGGGACTGCTTCCGCGACAAAACGAGCATGGCGAAACCTCCGTGAACCCACGCGGGATGATATGTACTAATGTATACGATAGCCGCTTTAGCTCGTCTCGACAATCCAATATTTACAGTTCTCACCTGCGTCGTCGCCCCGAAGTCCCCGCCATGAGTCGGCGGCGTCTGCGAGATTGAAGTTGCTTTTGGCAAGTTTCGCTCAACTGTTGGCGTTCGCAGGACGAGGGGCTCCCAACCGGCGTGTCAAGATAGGCTGTCTGGCGGCAGTTTAGGATATCGGTAAAAGGCGCGTAGCTAGCTGCACTTCCGGTGCGCAAGAATTGACAATCGCGCATCAACGCGCATTCGTCCGCGAATCAACTTCGTGAACATCGCGTCACGCAAGTGTGCGCCGTCTGGGAAGACGCCGATGGCTCATGCAACGTACCGTGAGATCACGGCTGGCCATTGTGCTTGCCGTGGACGCGCGGATGCGTCGTGTACGAAGCGGCGCGACCGCATGGATTGTCGCGGCGCGATAACACGCGCGGGTCACTGCTCAGGAAAGATGCCCGCGCCAAACGAGCCGCCACTCGGCGTTGGCCCAGTCTCGCGCGACGATCGCGGGGGCGGCGCAGCGGCGCGGCTCCGAGAACTGTCGCCTCCTGGGGTGCGGAAATGTGCGGCGCCCGCGCCTTCGCGGGAATGCGGGGCGTCGATGCGCGTCTCCCCCGCGGCGGCTGCAGGTCGCCGATAATCCCCGTAATCCATGTCGAAATCATCGTAACGCGAAATGTAGTCGGGCTGCTTGGAGCGCTCGAGCTCGGCCTCGTACTCGCGCACGACGCAATCCTGAATCATCTCACGGCAGTTGGAATTGATGGGGTGCGCGATGTCGGCGTAAAGTTTGGCGCGTCCGTCGGCGTCCAACGGCATCCGATCGGGCGCCTGGCTCGCGCCGCATTGATTGCAGTACTGCGCGCGCAAGTGGTTCTTCATGCCGCACCGCGGACAGTGGGCCGTCAGCTTGCGGCTGGGCATCGCTACGAAGGGGCCGCTGGCGCCTTCGATGATCTTCAGGTCGCGCACGACAAAGCAGTTGTCGAACGTGATCGAGCAGAACGCTTTGAGCCGCTCGCCGGGCTCGTCCATGAGTTTGATCCGTACCTCGGTGATATCCACGGCAGTTCTCCTTGCTACCACTCCCCCTCAGCGACGCGTTGCAGTCGCAAAGACGGTCCCCAGGTTCCAGGATGAAAGCAACCCCGCGGCCCAACGGGCATGGCGGGCCGATCGCATGACGCCAAAACAGGCCGAGCCGCTGCCGGTCATTTGGCGTCCGTAGCACGACAACCGGTCAAAAACTGCCCCAATTTCGTCGATCCCATGGCACAGCCCCGCGGCCGCGTCCTGAAGTCGGTTGGTCATGAGCCGTCCCGCCTGTGCCAAGGGCGCCACGGCGAAAGGCGGCGACCAGATCCCCCAGTCGGCCGCTGGAGGCGTGCTCGGCATCCAGGGAAACTGGCCCGGCAGACTAGCGCCTCGGTAGGCCGCCGCCGTGTCGATGCCAGCAGGCGGTTTGACGACTACGACGTCCAATCGCGGCATGGCCGCCACTGGGTCGACGCGCTCGCCGCGACCGCGGCACACGGCCGACTCGCCGGCTAGGAAAAACGGCACGTCGCTTCCCAATTCGGCAGCCAGCTCCGCCAAGCGCGGTGGCGAGTAGTTCAATCCCCACGCCGCGTTGGCCAGCACCAGGGCGGCGGCCGCGTCGCTGCTTCCGCCGCCAAGTCCGGCCTGCGGCGGAATTCGCTTGAGGAGCTTCATTTGTCCCCACGGGGCCAAACCGGCGGCTGTGGCGAGTGCTTCCACGGCGCGAACGACCAGGTTTTGCTGGTCCGCCGGCGCCGCCGCACAGTATTCCGCGGGGGTCGACTCGTCGTAGTGGAGCGAAAACGCCCCGTCAGCTTCTGGCGGACCCCGGAGTCCAGCGGAGCTCATCGTAAAGATGAATCGGCGCCATGAGGGTTTCCACTGCATGGAACCCATCCGGCCTTCGACCCAAGACTTCCAGATACAAGTTCAGCTTGGCGGGCGCGAACACGTGCCAGGCTGAACCACTCCTACGAACGAACATTCTGCACGCCCCATTTCCTTAAGGGCATTCAGCAAGCGGCGCGCACTGACTCTTGCTGCCAGCAGGGTCGCCGCCGTAGGGCTCCTTGCGACCTGATGCGGCAGTTGGGCGACTTGAGCCAGTGCGTGCCGACCACGAAAGTAGTAACGTCTGACGACAGTTCGACCGGGCCAGTCGTCGCCCCCAACGGGCCGGACGCCGGACCGAAAAAAAATTTCGCGCTAAGGATCGTAAGAGAAGACGACGGAGAATTTTAGCGCGTTTTTCTAGCATCGTCAACGTAAGCTCGCCAATTGCCTCGACTTTCCCATCCGTGAGATGCTTCGCGAACGGCGCCGCGCCGAGGCGCCGGAGCCGCTCGAAGTCGGTGCGGCGTGCAATCCCGCGAAAACTGCCCATTTTAGTGGACTTTGGGGGTTTCGATGCGGCGGCTAGACGGTCAATTCATGGCGTCGCAAACTCAGCGGCAGCGATCCTGCGGATTTCCTCCTGGACCTCCGCGGCGCTGCGGCTCGCCTCGATGACGTGCACCGAACTGCCCAGAAACCTGGCTTCGGCCAGAAATCCCGCCCGCAAGCGCTCGCGGTGCTCGGCTCCCCGACTCTCCACGCGGTCGAGTCGCCGTCCTAATCGCGCCAGCACTGCGCATGGGTCCATATCCAGCAAAAACGTGCAATTGGGCGTCACGCCATCGATCGCGACGGCTCCCACCCGCCGAATCTCTTCGATGTCCAGCCCGCCGGCGTGCCCTTGGTAAACGACATTCGCCAGCAAAAAGCGGTCCGAAATCACGACTTTCCCCTCGGCAAGCGCCGGGCGGATCAGTTCATCCACCAGTTGCGCCTCGCAGCCATGTACAGCAGCATTTCGCTGCGCGTGCCGATGGGAGTCGACTCGTCGCTTTCCAATAGCAACAAATTGCGGACCCGCTCACCCAAGGGCGTACTGCCCGGATCGCGGCAGACGACGACCTGGCGGCCCTGGTCTTGAAGCCAGTCGGCCAGGGAGCGCACCTGCGTGCTCTTGCCAACGCCGTCGATGCCGTCGAAGGAGAAGAACATTTAGAGGCGAAGGGCGAGGGGAGAGGGGCGAGGCGGCGGCGCCATTATACAATTCCTGAGCGTTGCGTACCCCTCATTCCTCCTCCGCATACATCTGGCACATCTTCTCCGCGGCTGGGCGATCAGCTTTCGCAGCTTCGCGGGTCGCAGCACCTCGGCATGATCGCCGTAGCCGAGGATCCACCACACAATCTCGTTCAATCCCGAAACGTCGGCGTGAAAGTCGAGCTTCCCATCCGATCGGTGGACCAGCTTCTGAGTCCGATGCCAGCGAACTTCGGCGACGTTTCTCGCCACCAGCTCCGAAAACCGCACGACGACGTGAAACTCACTGCCGGGCTGCGTCATCAGGTTCCAGGCATTGCCCAGGTACCGATCGACGCTGAATCCACGGGGCATCACATATTTTTCACCGGTCAGCTCCAGCGACTTGACTCGAGCGAGGTTGAATATGCGCACCTCAGCGTGATGCGAACTGCGCCCGATCACATACCACGTATGGCGGTTAAACAATAGCTCGTACGGCCGCAGCTTGGTGGCGATATCCGCCCATTCGGTCAAGCTATTATAAGTGATCCGCACGACGCGCCGCGTCGCGATGGCCTCGACTAACTGTTGATACGTCGCCTCGTGCGCAGCGAGTTGGGTGCAGACGTTGAGACGCACCTGAATGGAACGGGTCAGGCGGCGCACGTGTTGGCGTTGCGCCGGCGGCAGGCAGCGTTCGAGCTTTAGCGCCGGCCCGGGCCGGGCCAAAGAACGGCAAGCGATCGTCCGTCCCGAGTTGCGTCGCCAAAACAATCAGCGAAAGTGCTTCGTCCGTCGTAAAGTTGGTGGGAGGCAGGAAGTAGTCGCTGGCGATCGAGTATCGCAACTCGTCCGGATCAAACTCGAGCGGCACGCCCGCGGTCCGCAGCGTGGCCAGATCTCGAAACACCGTCCGCCGGCTCACCCCGCACGCCCGGGCCATCTTGTCGGCGTCCTGGCCCTCACCGCCCTGCAGCGTCTGCAGCAACCTGATCAGTCGGGTGATTCGTTTGATACTCATACAAGGCGGATGTTGCCGGCAAATTCAGCGGCAGCATCGGCGCGGCGCCCGGAGGCGACGCGGCGACTGGTCGACCCGGCGTGGAGTCCGTCGGCGCCTCGGCCAGCAATGATTTTACATTGCGGGCAAACGGATTGGGCACGCCGCCGGCGGACATTTGCATCGGCGTGGGGGCCGCGGCCTCGGTCACGGCCGGGGGCGGCTCGACCAATTCGAGCGTCGTCGCGGCGTTTGGCGCGGTCGGGACGGGTTCCGCCGGAGGCGTCGGCAACGGCATGATTTCCTCCGCCGGAGTGCCCTCACCTGCTGGAGTCTGCCCCTCGGGACCGCCCGTCGGAGCCTGAATCACCGGGCCTTCGTAGGCGCCGCCCGAAGTCGTGCCGGCGTCCTGGGGATACAACCCGCGGCTGATGACGCCGGCCGGGTGAAGCCGTAATCCATGTACAGACTGGCGTCCCGCTGCCGGGCGCGGCGCAGGGCGTCGAAATACGCTTTGCCCGGCCACGGCCCTTCGGCCAGATACACGCCGTTATACTCCAACAGCGATCCCTTGCGGTAATGCAGCCGCATGATCGCGCGGTTGTAATCGACAAGCGACCGATAGTACGCGCTTTCGGAGTTCGCTCGGCTCGACTGGGCGTCGAGCACCTGGTCGAGGGTGATCGTGCCGACGTCGTAGACGGCCTGCACGGCCTCGCACTTCATTTTCGGCCGACACGCGCTGATTGAAGTTGGTCTGCGCCACGCCGAAATTCAAGTCGATGTCGCGAATCGCGTCGGCCAACTGGTGCGACACTTTCGAGCTCCATCTCTTTGAGCACTTCCCGCTCGCGTCACGAGCAATAGCTGATGGTGCCGCACGGCCGCCATGCCGCGGCGGAAACCAAGGGGCATGTTGAGCTGAACGCCCAGTTCCCACTCCTGGAAATCGCCGCTGGTGAGCGACTCGAAGGCGTTGGAGTCGTTCTGGAACGGGTCGATGCCGGTACGGTCGGGGTCGATCAACTCGTCGCCGGCGCCTAGCCAACGATACCGGCCTACCAAGTCCAACCGCGGCAGCAACTGATTTTTGGCGGCGATGAGCTCGAGCTCACGGCGCTTGATCGTCCATTTCTGGCGGCGGAGCTCCTCGCGGCGAGTCGAGCGCCTCGGCGTGAATGGCCGACCAATCGAAGTGCACAGGGGCCGTCGTCGGTTCATCGATCGGCCGGATCAACCGACCGTCGGAGACCGCCAGGCCCATCAGGTAGCGGAGCCGGTTCTCGACGCGAAACAAGTTGGTGAGCGCCGTCTCAACCTGAGCGCGGAAAGAGTAGTATTGGGTGCGGGCCTGGGCTTCGGCGCTGGCTTCGCCGCCGGTGCCGCCGGCGCGGAGCAGGGCGTTTACGCGGCGCCACGTGGCCAGGGCGCTGTCGCGGCCGACCTTGCGCGCTTCCAGGTCGCGGTAGCTGAAGTACAGCTCCCAGTAGGCGTCTTCCACGTCGCGCATCAGGTTACGGACGCCGGTCTCGAACTCGGTGAGCGTGATGTCGTCGCGAATGCGGCTGATGAGCACGCCGTCGATCTGGTCGGCGAAGCCGCCCGCGGCTTCCTGGAAGCTGCGCGGCCCGGCGATGCGGTTGTACTGCGTGCCCGCGCCTTGCAGCAACGGTTGGGTAAACGCCGCTTCAAGATTCACGCCCCAGTCGCTCGCCTGCGCCCGGCTCAGGTTGTTGTTCTGGTCGTAGTTGATGTTGTTGCGGAACTCAAACGTGCTGCCGTTGGCCGTCGTCTTGGTGATGCCAGTGGTGTACCGCGAGAGGTCTTGGCTGAACCGCGGCGAGAAGATGTTGTTGGCGCCGAAATTCTGCGGGCGGTCGTTTTTCTGCCAGATGACGCTGGAGTCGAGCTGGGCGTCGAACTCGGAGAGCGCCGCCTCGACGCCGGTGCCGCTTAACGGGCTGCCGGTCTGGCCGCCGTAGCCGCTTTCCACCAGGGCGGGGTCATAGGTTGTCGTCGCGTTGGGAGCGTTGGTGGTGAGCGCCTCGGGAGTGGTCGTCGAGATGTTCTGGCCGAAGTCGGAGATCCGCCCGCCAAGTTGGCGGATGACTTGGCTGTTGGCCAAGGTGATCCGCGTGACTTCCTCCAGGGTCAGGTCCCAGATCTTAAAGTTCTCGGCGTTAGCCAAAGTCAGCGGCGGCATCGCCGCCTGCACTTCGTCCAGCGAGTCGGCCTCGACGTCGGGGAACTCGACGTTGGTCGCCACGTCCATGTAGTGCGACAGGTCGCCGTCTTCGTGGAAGAAATACGGCTGCGTCGGATGACACCCGCTGACAAAGGTCAGCAGGCACAGTCCCAGCGAGATGTACGATCGAGTGCGACGGCTCATGCGCAGCGATTCCAGCCCTGGTGGATGTCGCTTGACGGCCCCAGAGTGCTAGCGGAGCGCACCCGTAGAGAGTGCGCAGGCAGGCCGGTGCCGTCAGCACAACTGTTATCGTCGGCGTAATCGTTAAACTTTGACATTGTCTCGCAAAGAGCGGCCGCTGGCGCCCGCATTTGGGAATTCGCCCCGCGCCACGCGAAGCGATGACGGGGAAATGCAAGCATCCAACAACCGATGCTTGCCTACTGCCGCGACGTAGCAGCCAACGCTGGGCCGCCAAAGCTACACGTCCATGCCCGCGACGCCGCTCAAGTCGGCCAGATTGGTCACAGGGCCGCCGCCGCTGGGCGGGCTGACGGGCCCGGCGGCGATGAATCGGTCGAATTCGATGACGACCGCTTGTCGTACTCGCTCGTAGAGCCACGCTCGCACGGGTTCAGGGACCCCGCCGCAGGTTTCGCTCACCAGGTGCGTTTCCAGATCCGCGGCGATGCATTTGCGGTCGCCGGCGTCGGTGCGCACGACGCCTTCAAAGCGAAATCGGCACATGCCGTCGATTTCGCTGTTGGCGAAGCGGAACACGCAGCGGGCGTTGTAGAGATAATAGGTTCGCTCGGCCCCGAACTGTTCGACCACGCGTTTGATGAGTCCGGCCCGATGCCGTAGCGCGTCGGAGGCGTCCAGCGGCACGTCCAGCCGCGCCACTGTCCGTAGCGGCAGGCAGTCGAAGGCAACGTCGAGCGACGGTTCGGGCGGTGGGGCCATGGGAGGGAATTTCGGATTTTGGATTTTGGATTTCGGATTTGGCGGGCGAATGGGGCGCCGCTCGGTCCGACATCATAAATCATCAATCTGAAATCATAAATCAAGCGGCCGTCGATCTCTCAGACTTAACTCTTCTTGATAATTGTCGTCGGCGCCGCACCGGTCGGAGCGGGTATTGGTTCGACGGAACCTGGCGGCGGGAGGGACCAACCGACGGTCAACCAGCCGTCGTCGGCGACAAGCTGCTTCAAGATGAGGACCCCGAAGCGAGAGAGTCGCACCGGCTCGATGGGAATCTCGGCGGGAAAACTCTGGCCCGCCTTGGCTCGGGCGTTCATGCTGCCGGCCAGCGCGCTGCGCAGCGCCACCTTATCGCCCGTGATCCGGGTGTCCCACGCCGGGTCGAAGCCGGTGGGAAATACTTCGATGTCGCCCACCCGCTTCAGCACGATGCGATTCTCTTGCTTCGTGATTTGGTAGGTGACGATAAAATCCCAGTCTTTGTATTGGGTGTCCTCACTGGCAAGCTCGGCCGCCCGGATGCGAACGGCAATTTTGCCGTCGTCGAAGTGGACGCTCACCGGGGCTTCAGCGTTGAGCGTGATGGAGTACGGCTTGAACGCCGGGGGAGGCGGCGCCGGGGCCTCGCCGCCGGGGACCAATTCCTCGACTTTCTCTTTGACCTCGCCGGCGATCTCCGTGCCGGCGGCCGCCGCCGACGCCAGCTTGGGGCTGGCCAGCGACAGTCCCTTCATCCACGTCGGTACGTGTCCCTTCACTTCGGCCGGCTTGTCGGCAGATTGCTGGGCGATTCGCGCCGCGGCGAACGCCAAGGGGAGATAGTTGTTGACGGCCGACTCATGAACTTGCAGCGCCAGGTCGTGACCTGCCGACATGCGAGGCGGCGGGCCGGAGGCGCCCAATTGGCGGCGGCCGGCAAACACCGTTTCCGCATACACGCCAGCGGCGTTGGAGCTCATCCGCAGGTAGTCGGGGGATATGCCGCGGCGAACAAGGGGGGCTCGCAGCTCCAGCTCGTAGCGTCCCCGAGATTTGGCGAGGTCCGCAGCCACGGTTTCATCAAACTCGTCGAGTACGCGCCGCTCGGCGTGTTGGGCGGCAATCCGCTCGGACTGCCCTTTCTGCTCCATCGCCCGCTTCCAGGCGATCTTCTCGATGAGCCGATGGAACAGCCGACCTCCCATCTTGCATATCGAGTTGATGTGCGTGTCCGTATCGGCGCAGGCTACCCCGGCCGCCGAGTTAAACCGGTCGTCGTTCAGCGACAATTGCTTCCTGGCCCAAAAGTCCGTGCGACTGTTGGCGTTGATTTTCACCGGCCCGTTGTAGCCGTTGGTGTGCGAGAAGGCGACGCCTTGAAGATACACGGCCAATTCGATGGTGTTCTGCGACGGCAGCAGCTCGTAGCGAACATTTCCGAACGAGTGCGCCGAGCCGAAAATCGCCGTGCCCAGGATGCAATCGCGCACTGGTCGCACGGTGTCGATGGTACGATTGGGCCGGCGAGTGATGAAGTTGACCGACGCGGCGCCGTAAATGTTCGGCTTGGCCAACTGCGATCGCACGGCTTGCACCAGTTCCGGCGACTGGCCCAGGGCGTCGATCACGCCGAGCGAACGGCCAACCTGCCATTCGGTCTCCGTCGTTGGCCGTTCGAGGTGCCGCTGGAGCTGCTTGCCCAAAAAGTTGGCGCGCTGGTCGTACTCGGGGCGGGTGTCGTGGTCCTTGGCGGCCGCTGCCCAGGGAACGATCCCGCGGAACCGCTGGATCGCGGCGGCCAGTTCGGTAAACGGGGGCAATTCCAGGCCGGGTTCGTTGGTGTGCAACCGGCGCAGAACTTCGTCGAGATCCGCGAGTGACTTCCGATCGACTTTCAGCACGTCCCCCAGGTGCGGCTGAAGCAGGTCCCAGCCGATGTACTTCTTCCACGGCGCCGCTTGCTGGGGATTCGCGGCGAGCGCCTTGTCCAGGGCGCGGGCTTTGGCGCACAGATCGTCCCACACTTTGGTGAATTCGGCGGCGGAGATCGGCACATGATCGCCGCGGGCAGCCCAAGCAAGTTTGGGCAGATCGCCCTGGTATTGTCCCTTCAACTGCGCCAGCCAGCGCTCCAACGCCTGGCGGACCGCCTCAAACGGCGCCAGGTCGAGCCCCTTGGCGTCGCCGCGATATCGCTGCAACAGACGGGCTACGGTCGCCGGATCGGCCTTGGCGCCTTGATCCAATTCAGCGCGCAATTCGGCCGAGTGGAGATATCTGCGCCAACGATCGCCGTTGGCCCCCGCGCCGAGCCAGGCGTCGAGCTTGTCGAGCGCCTCCACCACGGGAGTCTTCCCGCCGTCTGCCTGAATGCCGGCCAGGGGTGGTTGCCCGGCTGCCGCGAGCGCCGGGAGGAGAAAAAGCAGCGTGGCCGTCAGAAGATGAGTTCGCACTAAGCCTCCCTGGTCAAGCCCCGCCGGCGCGGCGAGTCGTTCGCAGCTCCCGTGCTATCTTACTTGCCAGGCACGCCTTGCGCCAATTCTACACGCCCCCTGAAGCCCGCAAAACCTATGCCCCGGGACGGTGGCGAGGACTGTAATGTTGCCTGCCCTGCGCAATTGACCCAATTGGAAGAATCAGACCTCGCGTTACGCGAGGTCCAGGCCATAGACGCACATGAGCTTCGCCAACTCGTTGTCCTCGGATCGTGGCCCGAGTTTGCGGCGCGCCTTGAGAATATTGCCGCGGCCTATGGCGATCTCCACGAGCGAAAGCTCCGCGGCGCGTAAAGTCGGCAATCGGCGTCGCAGAGCCTCCCACAGAAGACGGCTGCCGCCGCTACTCGCCCTCGCGGAGCCGATTGAAATAGTCTTCGGCGTTCTCGCGATGGGTCTTGGGCAACTGCTCGATCACCTGGGCGTCGGCCGGCTCGCTGCCTTGGGAGGCCATCTCCTGCTGGACCTCCTCGCGCACGTTGCCGCGGAAGTTTGGTCCTTCGGCCTCGCCGGTGATCACGGCCGCGCCCTTGCGGGTGTTCTGCTTGACCTGTGAATCGCGGAAGTTCACCGCGTTTCGTTCCTCGGACCGGGCGCCGGCGCCGCGGCCCTGACCCATGCCCATGCCCATCCGGTTACTAGCCTTGGCATTGAAATTGAAGTTCTTGCCCATGCACGCCTCGCAGCCCATGCCCTGGCACTCTTTGCACAGCATCGAATCCTTGGTGAGCTCAAGCTGGTCCATGGCCATGTCCAGCATTTCACTCTCGGCCATGTCCTGCTGCATTTTCTCCATCTGCTTCATCATCTGCTGCATCGCCTGTGCGGCGGCTTGCTTGTCGCCCTTCTTCATGGCCTGCTGGGCCTGGCCGAGCTTGCTGGCCATTTGCTCCAGTTGCTTCATCTGATTCTGTTGCTGGCGCAACTGGTCGAGCTTCTGCTGCAAGTCCCCGGCTTCGGCCAGCTTGCCGTCGCGCTTGGCTTGCTCGATTTGCTTTTGGAGGTTTTCCATCGCCTGCCGGCGATTGGCGGCGGCTTGTTGGAGCTTTTCCTGCAGTTGGCCGAGTTGCTTCTCCAACTGTTTCTCGGCGGCCGGGTCGAGTTTGCCCGCTTTGAGCTGGCTCTGAAGCTTGTCGAGCTCTTGCTTGGCGGTGTCCCATTTGCCGTTCTTCATGGCGTCCATCATCTTGTCGCCGGGGCCCTGCTCCATGCCTTTCATGCCGGCCAGCTGTTTGCGAATTTCGTTGTCGCCGCCCAGCTTCTCTCGGCGGTCGGATAGTTCTTTGGAGAGGTCGTTGAGCTTGACGAGCGTTTGCTTGTGGTCGAGGTCCTTTTTCGCCGCCAACTTCTCAATGTCCTTGTCCACTTTGAGCAGCAGGTCCTCGGCTTCCTTGAGCCCCTTGGCGGCGGCGTTCTTGCGCGGCTCGACCAGCCGCTTGCGCAACTGATCGGCGGCGTTGTCGCGCTGCTGCTTCGTGAGCAGCTGGCCGTGCGGGTCGATGCTGCTCTGCGCTTTGTTTTCCACAAAGCCGACCAGCAGTAGCGCCATAGCGCCGGCGCCACGGGCAGCCACGCCGCGCGGCCTAGGCGAATGGCGAACCGCTCGTCGATCGCCAACCGATTAACGGCGCAGGGCGTCGGCCGTCAGCGCGGCCCGCGGGCGTGTCGGCCATTTCCGGCGGCAGCGAAAGGCTGCTGGCCACGCGCTCCTTCAGCTCAAACCGGCGATCGATCTCCATCGCCGCATCAAGCGCCAGCGCCGCGCAGGCTGGTCCACGCCAGCGCCGCGAGCAAGCCGACGACGACAGCGCCGCCGAGCCACCACGCGCTCCATGAGGCAGGCAAGTCGCCCACCGCCACGAGCTTGGGGACCGCGACCGCCGCCGTCGCGACAAGCAGGGCGACGAACCAGCACTTGATCAGCCGTTGGAGAAATAGCTCCAGCCACAGCCGACGGCGAGCCAGGGCGACCTGCTTGCGGATTTGATCCATGGACCACGCTCCAGCGGTAGGCGACGCGAATGGACGAGATATTCCCCGGCCGCGTGCCACAATCCGCTCACGGCCGGTATTATTTTATCGGATCGGCGGCCCCAGGTCACGCACAGCCCCCGCCGCGGCCGGCAAAGCCGGATTTTGCCCGCCCCAGAGCCGTTAGCCGCGACGCGAAGGTCCGTCGCAGCGGAGCGCTGCCGACGTACAATCATGTTAACCGCCGCCCAACCCGGTTTCCTCTGAGTGGACTGGCCCAAACTCCCCCGTCTCCATTCCCCGTTCGTTCAACGCTTCGGACGTCGTGCACGATGCTTAGGTCAGTCGTCGACAGCCCTGCGCTCCCTCCCCTGCCCTCCCCCGCCGAGCGGCCGGAAGCCGACGTGGTGATCTACGACGGCGCCTGCGGGATCTGCACCGCGCAGGTCACCAAGCTTCTGTGGTGGGACTGTCAGAAGAAGCTTGCGTATCTCTCGCTGCACGATCCCGAAGTCCAGCGCCGCTGGCCGGACATGAGCCACGAGCGACTCATGCAAGAAATGGCGGTGGTCGATAGTACTGGTCACAAACACTGGGGCCCTGAGGCGATACGCTATCTCACGCGACGCTTGCGCCGCCTGTGGTGGGCGGCGCCATTCACCTACTTCCCGGCCAGCATGCTCTTGTGGCGACCGCTGTATCGATGGGTCGCCCGCAATCGCTACCGACTGAGCGGCACGGAATGTCCCGACGGGGCGTGCAGCATTCACGCTCGGCATTAGGCCATACGGCGCGAGAGCTTGGCCAGGCGATAGCCGGCCGCTCGCAGGAACAGGAGCATGGTCGCGAGCAGCGCGCCGGTGAGGGCGAACCAAGCGTACCAGAGTTTGCCCATCGTGACGGCGATGCGGATCACCTGTTGCTGCGGCCATTCGCCGTAGAGGACTCTTAGGTCCATCGACTGCACGAACATTCCCGTGCCGGCCGCCGCGATGGCGAAGGCAATGACGGTGACGTGCAGCGCGATCATGCCCTGGCCCACGGCAAGCCAGATGGCGGCGAGGATCACCAGGGCCGTCCACAGGCTGATCGCCGCCGCTGGCCGTGCATCGACGAGGCCGAGCTGTTGAAAGACGGCGACGTCGAAGCCGCGCACGGCGAGCATCAATGGCGCCAGCGCGGTCGCCCACAGCAGCATGTGCTGCATGCCGAACTGCACGACGGTTCGCTCGCGGCCGGACGCGTCGGTTGAATTGCTCCCCGGCGGCAGCAGTTGAAATCCCGCCAGTCGCAAGAGCACGCAGACGATGACCAGGATGCCCGCGGCAAGCGCCTGCACGACGGGCATCGCCTCGGTGTTCCAGTCGTCATTGAGCGTGGCGACTTGGGAGAGTATGCCGGCGGCCGCCAACAGGATGCACGTGAGCCGCCACCCCCAGGCTGTTTTTCCCACGATGGCCCACAGTGCGAGAAACCCGATCTGCGCCAAGATCAGCGTGTGGGCGAGCCCGTCGGTTTCCGAACTACCCAGGCGGTACGTGCCGAGGGTGGTGTGGACGTCAAGCAGGGCTTGGCACCAGAACAAGATTAGCCAGCCGCAAAATATGGAGCCCAGAAACCGTCCGGCGCACCAGGACAGGAGCGCCGTTTTTACGACTAGCCACGGAAAGAAAAACCAGGCGCGCGAGATGGAACTGCTGAAGGCGCTGGGTTGCATCCAGGTGAGCCAATCGACGAGGACGATCGCCACAGGGAGCGCCATCGCAACCAGCAGGATGCGCCGAAAATCCGGCCGCGGTAGAACTGTGGGAGAAGCGATCGATCCCCTCCTCGCTCAGAGTCTATCCGGAAACGGAGTTGGGGCGCCTGGGGCCGGCGTCCACGCCGCCCACACGTGCTTGTCATGCAGACCTGGGGGCTCGCAGACTCGACCCCAGGCGCCCGACGTGTGGGTTTCCGGACCGACTTGTCACTCGTAGCTGTGCTCCGGCCCTGGAAACGCCCCGTCGCGTACCTCGTCGCGGAACTGCCGCACCGCGTCGACGACCGTAGTCTTGAGGTCGGCGTAATGCTTGGCGAATCGCGGGGCGTAGTCGCTGGTGAGTCCCAGCACGTCGTGCAGCACAAGCACCTGGCCGTCGCAGTCGGGGCCGGCGCCGATGCCGATGGTGGGGATCGATAGTTTTTCGGTGAGCCGTTTGGCCGTCGCCGTGGGGATGCACTCGAGCACCATGGCAAACGCTCCGGCGTCGGCCGCCGCTTGGGCGTCGTCCATCAGCGTCGCCTCGTCGCGCTGCACGCGGTAACCGCCGAGTTGGTGGACGCTCTGGGGTCGCAGGCCGCAATGGGCCATCACCGGAATGCCCGCGCTCACCAGGGCGGCGATCGTGTCGGCCTGGGCCGCCCCGCCCTCGAGCTTGACGGCTTGACAGCGCGTTTCCTTGAGAATCCGCCCCGCGTTTTCGATCGCCTTGAACTTGCCCAGGTGGTAACTGGGAAACGGCATGTCGACCACCAACAGCGCCCGCTCGACCGCGCGGCCCACCATCTCGGCGTGGTAAATCATCTCGTCGAGCGTGACGGGCAGCGTGTTTTCGTGCCCTTGGACGACCATTGACATGCTGTCGCCGACGAGCACTGCCTCGACGCCTGCCTCGTCAACCAGCCGACCCTGGGGGTAGTCGTAGGCAGTAATCACGGTGATCTTGCGGCCGCTGCCTTTCAGCGCAGCAAACTTCGTCACGGTCATCCGTTGCGGACGCCGTGGCTTCTCGCCGCCCTGCTGCTTTGCGCACATGAGGTCAGGCTAATCCACCCGCCGCCGGCGCGTCAACGCACGACTCCGCGACGCGTCGCCCGGCTGGCATCCGTTGGCCGCACGATCTATCCTTGGTGCTTGTAGCACTCCAAAGTTCTATCTCCCCTGCCCTCCGAGACGACCCATGTCTGACGTGAAAATCACCGTCGCCGACCGAGCCGGTCGCCGCACGGCTTCCAGCGGCTCTAAATGGGAGCCGATCATGGGTTACAGTCGCGCCGTGCGCAGCGGCAACCAGATCGCGGTTACTGGTACCGTGGGGGTCAACGCCGACGGCGCCTATTCGCCGTCGATGGGCGATCAGACCGCGCGAGCCTGGCGATCATTCGCGCCGCCATCGAAGCCCTTGGCGGCCGACTTGAGCACGTCATCCGCACGCGGATGTACGTCACCAACGTCAGCCGGTGGGAGGAAGTCGCCCGCGTTCACGGCGAAGTCTTCGGCGAAATCCGCCCCGCGACCACGATCGTCGAAGTCGCCCGCCTCATCGACGCGGAGGCGCTCATCGAGATCGAGGCCGACGCGATCGTGCCGTGAGTCGTCGAAAGTCGCCGCGATCGCCGCCCCGACTGAAACCTGGGGCCTCGAACGCGGTATACTTCCTGCTATGCCATCCGCCCCGCCCTCCCCTGCCCTGGCCCCAGGCCGCACGGCGTTTCTGTTCGACCTCGACGGGACGCTTGTCGACAGCGTTTACCAACACGTGCTGGCCTGGCACGAAGCGCTGGGCGCCGTGGGAATTGAACTCGCGGTTTGGACGATCCATCGCCGCATTGGCATGAGAGGGCGGACTGATGGCGAACGCCATTCTGCGCGAGACTGGTCGTTCGATGACGGCGGACGAAGCAAGTCGCTTGGTTCGCCTCCACGCCGAAGCTTACGCCCGCCTGGCCGACCAGGTGCGTCCGCTGCCAGGCGCCCGCGAATTGCTGGCGTATCTCACCCAGGCGGGGGTTCCCTGGGCGATTGCCACCAGCGGCCGCCATCAGAGCGCGCGCCTACTCTCGAAGCTTTGGGCGTGGCGCCAGGGGTTCCGATCATTACCCGCGACCAGGTGGAGCACGCCAAACCCGACCCCGACTTGTTCCTCGCCGCTGCGGAAAAGCTGGGCGTAGCGATCAGTGATTCGGTGGTCGTCGGCGACAGCGTGTGGGACCTCCTGGCCGCCCGCCGCGCCCGCGCCCTCGGCGTCGGCCTCCTCTCCGGGGGCTACGGCCAGGATGAACTCGAACGCGCCGGCGCCTATCGGGTCTATCAAGACCCGGCCGACCTGCTGCGGCATTTGGACGAAGTGGGAACCCGCGTCGTTGATTAGCCAGGCGTCTTGCTACGCTGTCGCTGCCTGGTCAAAAGCACTCCAGCCTTGCTTGACACCCGTTGCATTACGTCTGAAACTGCGGCGCGACCGGTGACAGCAACTTCGCGTCGTGCCTTTTTCAATCCGGAATTCCAAGGCAGTGCTCCCCGACCCCCTACGCCTGGCCATCGCCTTGGTGCCGATCGCCGCCTACTGCATTCTCTTGGCGCTGGTGAACGCGCGTCGCCGGCCGTTTGTGACCACCGGCGGCTGCGATTTGGCCGCTCTCGGCGCCGCGCTCTCGGGCGTGATCCTGGTCGGCCCCATCGAGCTATTTCGCCCCGAGGCGGCGTCGGCGGAATTTGGCGGGTATGTGTGGTTGTTTCTGCTGGTGTTTTACTGGCTTTGGGTTTGGTTGGCCGTGCTGGTGGCGCGGCCGCGGTTGGTGGTTTACAACACCAGCGGCGAGGAGCTTCGGCCGGTGGTCGCCGAGGCGGCGCGCCGGATCGATCCCCAAGCCCGCTGGGCCGGCGACAGCCTCGCGCTGCCGACGCTGGGCGTCACGCTGCACATGGAGTCGTTCGAGATTATGCGGCACGTATCGCTGGTGTCCAGCGGCGGCAAGCAAAACGTGGCGGGTTGGCGCCGCCTGTCGGCCGAACTGCGCAACCAACTGGCCGGCCTCCGCGTCGCCCGCAATCCCCGGTCGCTTGGCCTCATGCTGCTGGCCGTCGCCCTGATTGCCCTCAGCATCGTCCATATGCTGAATCGACCTCACGAAGTGGCGCAGGCGATGCGGGAGATGTTGAGTTTTTGATGTGGAAGTGACGGGGACGACAAAGTTCAAACCTGTCGCCAATCAATTCCCCTCCCCCGTCACGTGAAACACCACGCGAAACGCCTGGTACCCCGCGGCCAGGCGATCGCCGTAGATGGCGGAGAGTTCGTGACGCAGCGCGTCGGCCGTGGGAAAGCCGTCCGGCACGGCGTCGGCGTCGGTCAAATCTTCCAATTTCACTTGCTCGACGCGGTCGATCTGGATGTGGCCCACGCCCGGCACATAGCTGCGCTGCCCGTCGCGCATCATCCGCCATTTCCACAGGCGTATTGTCTGAGTCTTGGCGCCGCTGCGGATATCGGGCAGGAATTTCTTCTTGAACAAAAGCACGCCAGCACCCTTGGCAGTCGGCGTCATCGGACCCCGAGGCGAGTTGCATAGTAGCCTCCTTGCCGGGCGACGGAAACTATGGGCCAGACAGAACTTGCACCGTCGCGCGGCGCCCGCCGGCCCCCTTGTATTGGGCAGGGGCAATCCTATAATCGCGAGGATGCTTCGCGCCGCTCGACCTCGGCTGGGCGGCCGTGGGCGCCGCGGGTGTAGCTCAGTTGGTAGAGCACAACGTTGCCAACGTTGTTGTCGTGGGTTCGAATCCCATCACCCGCTTTTTTGAGCGACGAGCGATGCAATTTGCGGCCTGCGCTTTCTCGCACAGAGGGCGGCGGGCCGATTTACTTTTCCCCTATCGAGTTACCCGGGCATGAACGCCAAAGATTTGGATGAACCTGAAGTGGACGACGCGGCCGGCCAGGCCGACGCCCTGGCTGAGGACGCGGCCGGCGACGAGGCGCCCGCCGAGCGGCTCAACCTCGACGTAAAGATCGACAGCCCCAGCGCCTGCGAGCGGCACGTGACCGTGACCGTGGCCCGCGAGGACGTCGACCGTTACCTCGACGAAGCCTACAGCGAGATGATGTCCACTGCATCGGTCCCCGGCTTTCGCATCGGCCGGGCGCCGCGCAAGCTGGTCGAGAGTCGCTTCAAGAGCGAGATCGGCGAGAAGATCAAAGGCTCGCTGCTGATGGACAGCCTCGCCCAAATCAGCGAGGAGCAATCGTTCACTGCCATTAGCGAGCCGGAGCTGGACCTCGAGGCCATCGAAGTGCCCGACGAGGGGCCAATGGTCTTTGAGTTCGACATCGAAGTCCGGCCCGAATTCGATTTGCCAAAATGGAAGGGCCTGAAGGTCGAGCGGCCGATGCGCGACTTCACCGACGCCGACGTCGACGCCCATCTGGAGCAGAGCCTCGCGCGGTACGGGCAATTGGTTCCCTTCGACGGGGCTGCCGGGCTGGGCGATTACATCACGGCCAACATTCGCACGACCCACGACGGAAAGCTGGTGGCTTACGAAGAGGAGCGCGTGCTGCGGGTGCGGCCGACGTTGAGCTTCCTTGATGGCAGGATGGAAGATTTTGGAAAACTGGTCAAGGGCGCCAAGGCAGGCGATAAGCGCACTGGCGCCGTCGAGCTGACCCAGGACGCCCCTAACGAGGAGTTGCGCGGCAAGAAGCTCGACGTCGAGTTCGAAGTGCTGGAAGTCAAAAAGCTCAAACTCCCCGAGCTGACCGCCGAGTTCCTGCAGGAAATGGGCGGCTTTGAGTCCGAGGAAAAGCTCCGCGAAGCCATCCGCGCCAACCTCGAACGGCAGCTTCAATACGAGCAGCAGCAGAAGGCGCGGCAGCAGATCACCGCCGAGCTCGTCAAGAAAGCCGATTGGGATCTGCCGCCGGGGTTGCTCAAGCGGCAGAGCGTGCGCGAGCTGGAACGGGCCGTCATGGAGCTCCGGCGGTCGGGCTTCAGCGAAGCCGAGATTCGCGCCCGTCAGAACGAGCTCCGCCAGAACAGCACCGCGTCGACCGCTCGGGCGCTCAAGGAGCACTTCATTCTCGAACGCATTGCTGAGGAAGAGAAGATCGAGGCCGTGGAAGGCGACTTCGAGCAGGAGATCTTCCTCATGGCAATGCAGAGCGGCGAATCGCCGCGCCGCGTCCGGGCCCAACTCGAGAAACGCGGGCTGATGGACGTGCTGCAGAATCAGATCGTCGAGCGCAAGGTACTCGAGCGCGTCCAGGCCGAGGCCAAGTTCAAGGACCAGCCTTACGAGCCGCCCAAGCACGACGAGGAAGCGATCTCGATGGCCGTTGGCAGCGAAAGCGAGTCGATTCCCGCCGTCGAGCAGCCCGCCGGCAAAGCGAAGGACAAGGACGAAGACTAGACTGCGGCGTAATCCGCCGTCACGACAGCCCAGCTTGCCGCCGGTCCTCGCGCGGCACTTGAAGGAACGACGCCATGCACCGCGATTCGCCGCCATCCTGGCCCGCCGCCGATCCCGCCTACGCTGCCGCGATGCGCGACTACCAGCGTCAGCGGCAGATGACGCTCGGCGACCTCCTGTTGGAGAACCGAGTGATTTTCCTGCAGGGGGAGATTTACGACGGCAACGCCAACGAATTGGTAATGAAGCTCCTGTATTTGCAGAGCGAGAATCGCCGCAAGGACATCCACTTCTACATCAACTCGCCCGGCGGCAGCGTGACGGCCACACTGGCCATTTACGACACCATGCAGATGATCTCGCCGCCGGTGGCCACCTACTGCGTCGGTCTCGCTGCGAGCGGCGGAGCCGTGCTCCTGGCCGGCGGCGCCAAGGGCAAGCGATTCGCCCTGCAGCACGCCAAGATCATGATCCATCAGCCGCACGGCGGCGTCGGCGGGCAGGTGTCTGACATTGAAATTCAGGCCAACGAAATTATTCGTACGCGACACGCCTTGAACGAAATCCTGGCCCGCCACACGGGCAAGAGTCACGAGGAAATCGCCAAGGCCTCGAACCGCGATTACTACATGACGGCGCTCGAGGCCAAGGCATTTGGCCTCGTCGACGACCTGCTCACCAAAGCCCCCGGCGCCGAAGAAGACGAAGACAACGACTAGCCCCTCACGGACGGCCCGCCCATGCCCCTCATACCGTATGTCATTGAAAAGTCCGGCCGCGAAGAGCGGGCCATGGACATCTACAGCCGGCTGTTGAAGGACCGCATCGTCCTCCTGGGCTCGGCTGTGAACGACGAAGTGGCCAACAGTCTGGTCGCGCAATTGTTGTTTCTGCAATCGGACGACCCGAAGGCCGACATCCACCTGTACATCAACTCGCCCGGCGGCAGCGTGACCGCGGGGATGGCCATCTACGACACGATGCAGTTCGTCACCTGCGACGTAGCGACCTATTGCATCGGGCAAGCGGCGTCGATGGGCGCCGTGCTGCTTGCCGCCGGCGCCAAGGGCAAGCGGCACGCTCTGCCCAACTCGCGGATCATGATCCACCAACCCTCAGCCGGCATGGAAGGCACCGCCGAGGACATCATGATTCACGCCACCGAGTACCGGAAGACCAAGGAGAAGCTCAACCGCATTCTCATCGAGCATACCGGCCAGACGATGGAACAGATCGAGGCCGACACCGATCGTGACCACTTCATGTCCGCTCACGAGGCCTTGGAATACCGGCTGATCGACCGCGTGATCGCGAAGATAGGCGCCAAGGAGTAGTCCGCGGCGGGTGCGGATAGCGGCGTCAACTGCGGTCGCCTTCCTCTGACGTGGCGCTAGCACTCGCCCAGTGCTGGCACCCACCGGGCGTGATTTGTTTGGCGGCCATTTCGGCGCCATTGACGGGGCTGCCTGCGTTTCTTATTTTCCTCGCGCCAAGTTTGGATAGCTGCCCGCCGCGTGCGCACTTGCGCCGTCGACCAAGACTCATCTCAAGGCATGCCACGGATGGCTAAGCCGGTTTCTCGTTGCCAGAAGACCGCCGCGAACATGCGCGACCATGCCGCGAGCGTGCGCCTCGGCAGGGCTGCTGGTTTAGTGACCTGGATTGCCCTGGCGCTCGTGCCCGGCTGTCGCAGCGTCGACAACGCGCAGGTCGACCTGCTCGAACGGGAGCTCCGTCAACAAGAGGACTACATCTACGAGCTCGAAGACTACCTCATGGAGTACTCCGAAAAGCTGCGCCAATGCCGGATGAGCTGCCAGTCGGAGCCGGTCATCATGCAGGCGCCGACGGCCTCCAAGTCAAAGTCGGCGTTGCGCGAGCCGGAACTCATCGAGGAACCGCCGCGCCGCCGGCCGTCCTCGTCCCGCGGCGGCCGGTCGACGTTGAGAAGCCCGCACAGCGAGTCGCCCGCGGCGACGGCGACGGGCGAACAACCGGAGGCTTCGCCCGAGCGAGAGTCGGAACCGATGCCCGAGCCCGAGCCGGCCAGTCCACAAGACATGGAGGCGCCGGATGTGGAAATCGGCGAACCCGGCGCCGCCCTGCCGTGGCGGCAAGCCGAGCCGGTCGCCTCCGCCCCGCCAGCGGACGCCAGCGCCGCGACGGACGTTGAGGTCGCGCCGGACGGGGATCAGGCCCCGCCGTTCATCCCCGATCCGGCGGACTACCAAGTCGACGCCGAAGCGCCCCGCCAGGTCGCCGTGCAGGATGAATTGGACGCGGAAACAGCGGCGCAGGAGACGCCGGAATCCGCGCAGAAGCCGTCGCGCCGACCTCGCCTCCCGCGGAAACCGGGCCTGTGCTGCCGCCGGTCGCGGATCCCGCGCGGTCGATCGCCGCGCGTCTGGAGATTCGCCGCGTGTTTACTCGGCCGTCGCCCGAGGCGGACGCCGAGCCCGGCAGCTTGCTCGTTGTCGTCGAGGCGCTCAATGCCATGGATGAACCCGTCGATGCCGACGGCACGGCTTCGATCATGGTCATGACACGGAACGAAGCGGGAGCGCTGCGCAGCGTGGATCGGTGGGACTTCACCGCGGAGGAAACTCGAGCAGCCTGGCAGTCGTCGCGTCTGGGCGACGGGCTGCACCTCGAGCTGCCGCTGGGCGCCGGCAGTTGCCGGCCGGGCCGCTGGAGCTGTGGGCTCGGCTGGTCAACCCCGAGGGACGGAAGCTGCTTGCGCAACTGCCGTTTGAGACGGCGCGGTTGGTCGCCTTCGACGATGCCATGGCTGCCGACGAGGCGGTCGCGGCGGAGGAAGACGCGCCGCCGATTGAGGAATTGGCCAGCGCGGACGAGGCCCAGTCCCAAGAAGAGGCGGCGGCGCCTGAGGCTCCGCCGGGGCCCCAGTGGCGGGCTGCGACGGCGAGTTTGCCGGCGCCGGCTAAGCCGCAAGCGGCGGGGAGCGCGGGCTGGACTTCACAGCCGAGTTCGACGGCGAGACGATAGTAGCTCAAGGCGTCGCTCCCAGGGCGCCGATCTAAAACTTCCCAATCCGCGCGATCAGGTCGGCCGTGCGGCAACTGTAGCCCCATTCGTTGTCGTACCAACTGACGACCTTCAGCATGTTGCCGTCCATCACCTGGGTCCACGGCGCGGCGAAGATCGAGCTGTGCGAGTCGCCGATCACGTCGGTCGACACGATCGGGTCCTCGGTGTAGGACAGGATGCCCTTGAGCGGCCCTTCGGCGGCGGCCTTCATGGCGGCGTTCACCTCGGCGGGCGTCACGTCGCGGCTCATCAGCGCGGTGAGGTCAACCACGCTGCCGGTGACCACCGGTACGCGGAGCGAGATGCCGGTCAGCTTGCCCTGCAAAGCGGGAATCACCAGGCCCACGGCCTTGGCGGCGCCGGTGGAGGTGGGGATGATGTTCTGAGCCGCGGTGCGGGCGCGGTAGGGGTCCTTGTGGGGCATGTCCTGCACGCGCTGGTCGTTGGTGTAAGCGTGCACGGTCGTCATAAGGCCTTTGACGATGCCGAACTTCTCGTGGAGCACCTTGGCCATCGGGGCCAGGCAATTGGTGGTGCAGCTGGCGTTGGAGATGCACTTCAGGTTGGCGTTGAGCTGGTCGTCGTTCACGCCCAGCACGCAGGTGAGGTCGGCGCCGTCGTCGGCCGGGGCGCTGAAGACGACGCGCTTGGCGCCGGCGGCCAGGTGGGTGTCGTAGCCGGCGCTGCCGTCTTTGGATCGCTTGGTAAAGATCCCGGTGCTCTCGACGCACACGTCGACCTTCAGGTCTTTCCAGGGCAGCTCGGCCGGGTTCTTCACAGCCAGGGCTTTGATTTTCTTGCCGTCGACGATCAGGTGCTGGTCATCGTAGCTCACCGCGCCGGGGAACTGGCGGTGGGTGCTGTCGTATTTCAAGAGCGTGGCGAGCATCTTGTTGTCGGTGATGTCGTTGATGGCGACCACCTCGAACTCGCTCGCGCGCTTGTGGAGAATGCGGAAGGTGAGGCGTCCGATGCGCCCGAAACCGTTAATGGCAACGCGAATGGCCACGGCTAGAACTCCTGGCAAGACTGGCGGATGGTGACGAACTGGGGATTATACCAGTGGGCAGTGGGCAGTGGGCAGTGGGCGGTGGGCGGTCGGCGGTCGGCGGTCGGCGGTGGGCGGTGGGGAAAGGGTCCAGGGGTGAGGGGCGAGGCATTGCCGGGCGGCAGGGGCACAAACTCCTTGCCTTGTTTGACGCACTTCCCACTGCCCGCTGCCCGCCGCCCACTCGCTTCTGCGGTTCTGCGTCCCGGATAGGGGTCCCACATTTTTATTGCATTAGTCCCTGATTTTGCCCTGCGGCGCTGCGTGTCGGAGGCGGGGTATGCAGGGGCCGCGGCAAGTCGAGGTCGCGCGAAACTCGACAACTTGTGCGTTCTTCTGGCGGGCGTCGGAGAGCTCAAAAGGGCGGACTCCCGTCGCTGACGCTCCGGGCTCGCTCGGGGCGCAGGATTGCTCGTCTGGCCGAAAGCCGAGAGCCGAGAGCCGACAGCGGAGAACCTGTGCGCAGCATGCGAACGCCTATGTGTACGGGTGATCACACACCCTAGCACAGGTCGTGGCTCATTTTCAACAAGTTTTTTGGAGATTTGGAGGAGCGGCTGTGGGGGGCCTTGCTGGGGGCTGCCCGGACCGCTGAAGCGGGTCCTCGCCGAAGGGGGCCGCAATGAGAGTGGCTCCCCCGGGGAGGCCACCGGGGGAGCCAATGGCTTTCACGATCGGCCGGTCTGGCGGCGTCGACGACGGCGGGCAACGCACACGGCGGCTGCGGCGACGGAGGCGACCGTTGTCGGCTCGGGGACGATCGCGTCGCTGTGGCTCGCGAGCGATTGGCCGGGGCGCCGGAGGTCCCGCCGAAATAGGCCGACATCTCCGCGAGATCGTCGGAGTCCGCGCCGAATTGCGCCGCCGTCAACATGCCGTAGTTGTTGACGGCGCCGTCGTAGGCGTAGGAGGTGAACGCCATTGGCAATAGACCTCCGTCTTCGGCGACGAAGTCGCCGCTCGACGCGGTCGCGGGCAAGTCGCCACCGGCATTTTGGTACACCATCGGACGCAGCTCGGTCGGCTGGAAGGTCGCCAACCGCAGGACGAGCTGACCGTCGGGTCCGACCGTCCCGAGCTCATAACCGTGCCACACGATCAAGCCGCGCGGATCCAAGTTGGTGATCTCTAAAGGGGGCTCAGGCTCACCCATGGGCGGAACGTCGATGACGGGCGGCGGCGGATCGGAGCCGACGTCGATGCCAGGCGGCAGGTCCCTGCCTGGGCCGACGTCGGGCGGCGGCTCGGGTTGCGGCGGCTCGATCGTTGGCGGCACGACGACCGGGGGCGGCTCGGGCGCCGGCAGCGGCTGGGACTGCCAGGGCGGGTCGATGTACGGCAATTCGCCGGCGGGCGGGAACGCACCGGGGTCAGGGCCGACCGTGATAAACATTGGCCTGGCCATCTCGACGCCATTGCCGATGAGCGTCACGACGGCTTGGAAGCCAGAGCCACCGCCCGGCGGGCTCGGCAGATTCACGTTCGCCAGGAACAGCTTGCCGCCGGGCTGGGTCGAGGTGTCGATCGTTTTCCCCAAGGGACCGCCGCTGAACGCCAGCTGGTCGGCCGTAGCCACGGCGCCTAAGATGCTCCAGCCCTTGCCGCCGGCGAAGGGATCCGCATCTAAGTCGGGGCTGCGGAAGGTGTTCGGATCGCCGGGGACATTCCCCACGCCGATCGTGAGCGCGGTGAATGGGGTAGATACGGCTGGCCAAAATTGACACCGAAACCGCATTAAAGGCGCCGTTGAGGTCGGCGCCCCCACTCGCGGCGCTGCCGTCCAAGTACAGGGAGTAAGCGCTGGGATTGGCGGGATCGAGCTGGCTGATCGAGATGCTGGCGGCGCTGGCGATCGTGGGCGCAAGCATGGTCAGCGAGATGGCGAGCGTGAGGATGGGTTTCATGAGGGGCGTTTCGAGGCATAAAACCGTACGACATTCAGTTGGATTGAGGGAGCGGCCAGGATCTGCGGCGAGCGTGAGGGTGAGCATATCCAAAAGTGCGAACATTTGCAGCGGCGACGACCACAACGGGCCGCGGGGTCGATTTGAAACTTTCGTGACTTCGGTCGGCCCAGAGGGGCGTATCTGCTTCTCTCCGATAGGCCGAGCGGGCGGGACGATGTCACGAGGAATTCGGACTTCCCAAGCCGATGGCCTGGGGCGACATCAGGTCGCCGCATTGCGGCTTACCCGGGTCACTTCAACAGTTGTTCGAGCAACTTCGCCAGCCAGCAGGGGGTCAATTTGCGGAGAAATTGTAGTCCTCTCGCTCCGCGAGAGGGAAATCTTCTCGCGGAGCGAGAAGACTACATTCAAACTGCCCCATTACCCGCCAGCCAACGCCCTGCAATCAACTGCCGTCGCAGGGAGGCTAATCGCCTCGCGTAATGATCAACGGTAACGCCCACACGCGAGAACGCAGGGCAACTAAAACACGCCCGTTGCTCGGGGCGAGCAACGGGCGTTGGGTATCACCTACACGAGAGCCGAGGCTCCCGGCAGAGGATTTTAAGCTAACTTCAGGCCATCCGGCGACGAACCCCCAGCAGACCGAGCAGGCTCATGCCAGCCATGACGAGGGCGGCCGGTTCCGGAACAAGCAGAGCGGTCAGGTTGGCCACGTCAAGCGCCGTTGCTGATAGCCTTGACGTTCGCCACGCCCTGACCAGTCGGCATGTTCACGTTGGCAAGGAACAGATTTTCTCCGGGCTGACTCGCGGTGGAGATCTTCTGCCCGAGCGGACCGCCATCGAATGACAATCTGGTCGGAGTATTCATGGGGTCCAATATGACCCAGGCCAAAAAGGGGGGGCCGTCGAGCGGGTCGCCGCCGAGCGCCCGGTTGGGGTACGAGAACGCCTGCCCGGCTGGCCGGGGAACTCCAGCGACAAGGCCGCTCGTCTGGTTCGTGAAGGTCGCCGAGCCCGTTGGCGTGAGGTTGACGGCGATCGTGTCAAAACCGCCGTTGTCGGCGCCGCCGTTGAGATAGACTGCGTACGCCGTGCCGGTCTTCACTACCGATAGACTTGCCGCGTGCGCATGGGGGAGTACAAGAAAGGCAAGAGCGACCGTGAGCGAAAGACTTCTTTTCATGAGACTACTCCTGTCCATCGTAAAGGGTCAGAAATGCGGAAGTTACGCAACGGAGCGCAACTTAACTGTACTCTTGGGCGATATGGCGCTTGATGCGCCCTCGACGCGGGACGGTCGCCCGACCCGGACGGCGTGGCCGTCCGGCTAGTCCGTACCGGTGAGTTTAGCAGGCGGTTTACATAAACATGAGGAGATTGCAGTTGGCTGCGCCTGGTAGGGCGCGTGGTCGCGGAAATGTCATGACATGCATCATGGTTTAGCATGTCTGCGCGGACGAGGACATCGCACGGCGCATGGGTGTGGGGCATGTCCACGCGGACGAGGACATGGCACGCGGCGACGCGGCGCAACAAAAAAACTCCCGTTGCTCGGGGCGAGCAACGGGAGTTGGGTATCACCTACACGAGAGCCGAGGCTCCCGGCAGAGGATTTTAACTACGCGTTTAGGCCAACCGACGACGGACGCCCAGCAGGCCGAGCATGCTGAGGCCAGCCATGAGGCATGTGGCGGGTTCGGGAACAATGGCCTCCCCGAAGTCGCCGATCAGCGGGGTTCGACGGTCGGCCGTTGGCAACAAGATTCACGGTGGCCTAAGCCCGCACCCGGCGCGGCAGATTCACGTTCGCCAGGAACAGATTGCCGCCACTGGTGTTAATGTTTGCGCCCAACGGGCCACCGGCTGAACGAAAACTCGATTGTCGTCGTGGTACCGCCCAGGACGCTCCAACCGGCGCCGCCGAACGCCGAGCGGAGCGCGCCAGAAGTCGCGTTGATGAACGTCGCGGCGTCGCCGGCCGGACGCGGGCGTGGTGCCGTTGGCGCCGTCCTCGTCAATGTTGGTAAACACGGCCGGCGCCGTTGGCGACGATCGAGACTTCGACCGTGTCGAAAGACCGTCTGCGCCGGCGCTATTCAGGTAACAGGGAGAAAGCGTCGCCCGTTTGGCGTCACCGAGATGGTGGCCGCATTCGCATTGGCACAAGCAACAAGTGCAAGTACTGCCGCAAGAGCGAGGGTGTTTTTCATCTGAGTGTTCTCAATATGCAGTGAACTGGTTGACAGAAAAATTAGCTAAACAACCGACGCGTGCAACTTAACTTTACGAACTTTAGGCTACCTGGCGTTGCACAGCCATGTCCGTCGAACTCATTAGCCGGGGACTCCTCTTTCTCTTTTCAGTCCTGCATGTGATTCTAGCTTCGCTTGCGGCAGCCGCCAAGTCCCAGCAGGGCGAGGCCGAACAGGGCGATGCTGCTTGGCTCCGGCGCGGCAACGATGGCGGGCGACGGGGCGCCAGCGTGAGGCGGCTTAAAGTTATTGGACAGGAGGCTGAAGTCCAGAGCCGTGTTGTCGTGATCCGAGTTGAAGTCGCCCGTGTCCCAGCTGGTGGGAGCGGCGTCGTTGAAGTGTGACGGACAACAAGCTGAAGTCCAGGGCCGTGACGATCGCCGCTGCGGTTGGCGTCGCCGGGCTTCAGGCCATCGACGCTGACGCTGTCGCCGCGAACGCGGGAGTTGGTGATCGTGGCCGCGATGGCCTTCGGGGTAGCATCCGTGTTGAATTCGTTGGCCAAGATATTCGACAGGGTGGGACGGGCGCCGGTCCACACGCCGGAGGCGATCTTCGTTGAGTTATCCCACTTTGTGCCGGCGGCAGTGGTGTCGTCCGGGAACAAGTCGTCGTTAGCAACTCTCAGAGGGGTGGGGAAAGTGGCCGTGCCGACGCCCAACAACAGGGTGTTGGGAGCGACGTTCACTAGATCGTCGCCCGCGACGATGTGCGTCACGTCGAGATCGTTGTTGGGGTCGTTCGTCTTGAGCGTATAGCGGAAGACGTTGTTGGTGTTGGTGAAAGCTGCCGGCGGTGATCTTATTGGCGGGCAGGTCGATGCCCGTCACGCCGAGATTGCCGGTGATGTCGAGGGCGAGGCCGGCCATGCCGTTTGTCGCGGTGGACTTCACCAGCACGTCCCACGAGCCGCCGAGTGCGACAGCGTTAGGGTCGGTGTAATGAAGGTTAAGTTGCACGCTCAAAGCGGCAAGGGCCGGTGTGGCCAGCGCAGCCGCGGCGGCCGCACACAGAGATAAAACCATTCCACGTTTCATGTTCATGTCTCCAAGTCCCCGTCTCATGTAGGTGAGTGATACCCGGTCAGATGCTGCGCTAAACTTGGGGGGCAATTCAAAGGCGTGCGTGTCTAGTAGGTGTTGTGCTGCCTCCGCGCGAGCGTTGATTCCCCTCTGATGGGGAGACGCCAGGCTTGGGACAGGTTTTCGACGGCCGCGGGCAACTGACGCGGGCGGACGGCGAAGGAACTGGTCTTAGCGATTCCTATACTGGCTGACGACAGACAAGTACACCACGGGCGGGACACACTGGCCGCCATTCCTAGCTCACTTTAACAGGGAAATACTCGCTTGCAACAGTTTTGCCGCCAAAGGAGGCAAAATTTTTCCCTCGCCCGGGTCGTGCGGAGCGGGCAAGATCGCTTAAGTCTTGGGGCTTAAACACTTGTGACGATAGGAAGACTTGGCGAATAGGGGCGTTTTTTGCGGTTTGGCGCCAGCGGGGTCTTGACGGTCGGCGCACGGCGAAGAACGGGACACGCGAAAGCGAGAAAAAACGGGCGGCAAATGGGGTGCGCAGCGCGATGGCGACGCGATGAAGGGTTGTTTGATACGCGGCGAACGGCTCCAAAGCCTGCGAATTGATGGGCGCGGCGCGGCGCAAGCGGCGCATCAGCCGCGAACAGAAGAATGTTGTTGTGCGTCCTGAAGCGGAGGCGTTGATGAGGCGCCGGGCGATGCGTTGATGAGTTCGTGCGCGAGAGCGCACGACTTTATTTGCGATGTGAAATGAGTTCGCACCGCGCGCGCGCATGCGCGCCACTCGCCGTGGACGATGTTGCGTTGGCGTGGCTAAGCGCGGACGAGCGGTTTATACTCGCGGGCGTTGCGGTCGGGAAAGCGTATGCGAGTACCGAGTGCGGACTTGCACCTGGGTATTGAGCGTCCGGCAATTTCGGGCGCCGCACTCGTAGCCTCCAGCTGCGAGAAGCGAACATCCAACTTCCAGCAGGCGCCATGAGTGCGGAAACGTTAAACAAGACATGTTGGTCGTGATTTTGCCCGACGGCAGTCGGCGAGAGGTTGCGCCGGATGCGACGGCGTACGACGTGGCCGCCGGCATTGGGCAGGGCCTGGCCCGCGCGGCGATGGCGGCGGAGGTGGATGGGGAGCTGCGGGATTTGCGATCGCCTTTGGTTGACGCGAAGACCGCGGGGCCAAGCCCCGCGGCTCGCCCGGGGGAAGGGTCAGAAAGGGGACAGTCCCCTTTTGCTCCGGGGACTGCGCAAAAGGGGACAGTCCCCGGCGAGGTGCGGGTGCGGATTCTTACGAAGAAGGATCCGGTGGCGCTGGCCGTCATGCGGCACAGCGCGGCCCACGTGATGGCCCAGGCGATCATGCGGCTGTACGGTTCTCCACAGAGCGGCGTGGGGCTGGCGTTTGGGCCCACGACGGGCAGCGGGTTTTATTACGACATCCGGCTTGACCGGCCGCTGTCGGAGGCGGATTTCCCGGCGATTGAGGCGGAAATCCAGAAGATTGTGGCCGAGGACCAGCCCTTCGAGCGGCTCGTGATGCCGCGGGAGAAAGCCCTCGCGCTGTGCGAGGAGCTAGGGCAGCCGCTGAAGGTGGAGCACATCGAGACCGGCCTGGCGGATCAAGCCACGCTCTCCTTCTACCGTAACGGCGAGTTCATCGATCTGTGCCGCGGCAAGCACATCCCGAGCACGGGGCACATCGGCAAAGCAGTGAAGTTGTTGAGCGTGGCGGGCGCCTATTGGAAGGGCGACGCCGCACGCGAGCAACTGCAGCGCGTGTATGCGACGGCCTTCTTCGACAAGAAGGAACTCGACGCGCACCTGACGCAGCTCGAAGAGGCCAAGCGGCGCGACCACCGCGTGCTGGGCAAGCAGCTCGAGCTGTTTACCGTGAGCCAGCTCGTGGGGTCGGGCCTGATCCTGTGGTTGCCCAAGGGGGCGATCATTCGGCAGACGTTGGAGGACTACATCAAGGACGAGCTGCGCCGCCGCGGCTACGACGCCGTGTACACGCCGAACATTGGGCGGATCGAGCTCTACGAACTCTCGGGGCACTATCCGTACTATGCCGACTCGCAGTTTCCGCCGATGGACTTGAGCGAGAAGGAGGCGGCGGCGAAAGGGGCGAAAGGGGGACAGTCCCCTTTTGCTCCGCCGACTGCGCAAAAGGGGACAGTCCCCGGCGAGGGCGAGCGCTACTTGCTCAAGCCGATGAACTGTCCGCATCACATCATGATCTACAAGGCGAAGCCGCGCTCGTACCGCGACCTGCCGGTGCGGTTGGCGGAGTTCGGCACGGTTTATCGTTACGAGCAGAGCGGCGAGCTGAGCGGCATGACGCGCGTGCGGGGGTTCACGCAGGACGACGCCCACATCTTCTGCACCGAGGAGCAGGTGGCCGACGAGTTCCGCAACTGCCTGGAGATGACCCAGCAGGTGCTGGGCTCGCTGGGCATGACCGACTATCGGGTGCGGCTGGGCTTTCGCGACCCGGCGAGCGACAAGTATGTCGGCGGGCCTGAGGTTTGGGATCGGGCCGAGGCCGCCCTCAAGGCGGTGTGCGAGAGCATGGACCTGCCGGACATGTCCGTGGAGCGGGGCGAGGCGGCGTTTTATGGGCCGAAGGCGGATTTTGTGGTCACCGACTGCATCGGGCGGGAGTGGCAGCTGGGGACGGTGCAGCTGGACTACAACCTGCCCAGCGCCGAGCGGTTCGCCCTGGAATACACGGGGGCGGACAACGCGCCGCACCGGCCGGTGATGATCCACCGGGCGCCGCTGGGGTCGATGGAGCGGTTTGTGGGCGTGCTGATCGAGCACTTTGCGGGGGCGTTTCCGCTGTGGCTGGCGCCGGAGCAGGTGCGGGTGGTTACCGTCAGCGAGAAGTCGGAGGAGTACGGCCGGAAGGTGGAGCGTCAATTCCGCGAAGCGGGATTCCGCGTGACGGGCGATTACCGGGGGCAAAAGCTGGGGGCGAAGATTCGCGAGGCTCAACTGGCGCTCGTGCCTTACATGCTGGTCGTGGGGGAAAAGGACGCCGCCGGGGGCACGGTGACGGTTCGCGACCGATTGGAGGGCGACGTCGGGGCGATGCCCAACGAGGCGGCGATCGCGAAGCTTCGGGCCGAAGTGGCGGCCAAGACGGTCCGCCAGGTCGCCGCAGCGGCTCAACCGCAAGCGGCTGAGGGCGCGGCCCAGAATGAGTATTGAGTAAGCAGTGGGCAGCGGGCAGTCGGGACGATGCGGCGGATCGCGGCGACTTGTGCTTGTCGGTTGACGCGCGGGCGACTCGTGATGGATACTTGTGCGAACCTCGGTGCGCTGGTGCGTCGATGGAGCGTCGGGCATGCCCGGACAGCATGCGGCGCCCTGGAGCTTCCAAGGACCCGATAGGAGACTTAGCAATCGCACATCGACCGCAAGAATCAGCAGCGGATTAACGAGCAGATCCGCATTTCGCCGATCCGCGTGATCGCCGCCGACGGCGCCCAGTTGGGCGTCATCACTCGTGAAGAGGCGATGGAGAAGGCCCGCGAAGTGGGGCTCGATCTTGTCGAGGTGGCTCCGCAGGAGAAGCCGCCCGTCTGCCGCATCATGGACTTTGGCAAGTTCAAGTACCAGCAAAAGAAGCGGCAGCACAAGGGCCACACGCATCACAGCAAGAACAAAGAAATCCGCATGCGCCCGAAGATCGGCGACCACGATTTCATGACCAAGGTGGACCACGCCCGCAAGTGGCTTGAGGAGCGGGACAAGGTGGTGTGCTCAGTCATCTTCCGCGGGCGGGAGAACGCCCACGTCGACGAGGGGTTCAAGCTGGTGGCCCGGCTGGTGACGACGCTGGCCGACGTGGCCAAGGTGGAGCAGAACGCCCAGATGCTGGGTCGGCGGATCGTGGTGATTTTTGCGCCGAAGTGAGCTAGCGGACGAGGGCTCGGGCCATCGTCCGTAGGGCCATGAATGCCAGCGACGCGGCGCACAGCACAATGAGCGTCGTGCGCGCGAGCGCCGCCGTGGGCAGCGACAGGCCGATGCCGGTGAAGAGCGCCACGTAGGCGGCGACGCACAGCGGGCATTTGGGCATCAGGGCCAAGGCCGTCGCCGGCGCGAGCCAGCCGAGGGCGTCGAGCCATCTCGACGTCCGGCGGCGCGCAGGTTTCTCCGCGGATTCCACGGCTGAGCAGCACCGGCCGTTCATACTCTTGGCTCCTTCACCCCTGGCAGCAGCAGGCGCCCTTGGGAGCGGCGTAGCTGGCGCTGGGGTCGACGTGGTAATCGGCGTCGTACCGGTCGTGGTAGCGGACCCACGCCATCGTGAATTTGAGGCCGTCCTCGTCACGGCCCTGGGGCACGAGATCGAGGTACTGATACGTGCCCACGATGGCATCGAGGCCGCGGGCGTAGGCCGAGTACGTATGGAACACGTCGCCGGCTTCATCCTTGGCGAACACGCTTAACCCCGGCATTTCGTCGACGTCGCCTGCCGGGCCGTTTTCAAAATTGTAGTAGACCTCGCCCGCGGCCATTTCCTCGGGCCTCAACGACACGTGGTAGTCGAAGTTGAAGTCCGTGCCCAAGGATGAAACCCAGTTGAACTTCCATCCCATGCGCTTTCTTGAACGCCTCGAGCTTCGCCAACGGAGCGCGCGAGATTGCCGTGAACGTCACGTCGCGGTGGTTGAGGTGGGGCAGGGCGCCGTCGATGTGGTCCATCAGGTAGGCGCAGCTTGGGCAGGCCTCCTCCCAGGTGGGGCCGAACATGAGGTGGTAGACCAATAGTTGCGTGCGGCCGTCGAACAGGTCGGCCAGCGTGCGCTGGCCGCCGGGGGCGTCGAAGACGTAGGGCTTGTCGACTTTGACCCAGGGCAACGCCATCCGCTCGCGGGTGAGCGCATTGCGCTGGTGGGTGAGCTCCTTTTCCTTGGCGAGCAGGGCCTTGCGGGCTTTGAGCCACTGCTCGCGGGAGACTGTTTTGTGAGGGGCGGGTTTTAACTCGGCGGTTTTCATGGCGTCACCGTTTTGCAGGAGTTGTTGGATTGTCAAAAGCGTATTTAGCCCCCGGTCAATGACCGGGGGCTAAATGGGCGTGAATTCAGCGGTCTTTCCGCCGGTTTTCGGCGATTTCGCGGATGCGGTTCAGCATGTGAGTCCAACCCGTCGAAACGCCTTCGCTGTCCGCGGCGGGGATGAGGCCGATGGCGCGGTGGTTCATCGTGAGATGCGTGCCCTTGCCGGCGGCGGCGAGCCGGTACTGGATGAAGTTGTGCGCTGGATAGGACATGAACATCGGTCCGCACAGCTCGATCAGCTTGGGCGGCTTGATGACCTGGACGTGGCCCCACAAGTGGCCCGAGTTGCCGCCCAGGTCGCGAAACCAACGGCCGCCGGGCCAGGCTTCGAGCTTGAACGGCATCGCCGTGCCGTCGGGCATCGAACACTCGGGGCCGAGCTCGGCGAGCACGGCGTCGAAGGCGATGTCGATTGATGCGTCGACGTCGATCTCCAGCGCGATGTGGAGCGTTTCGATTTTTTCCGGCGTCAGTGATTTGGCTTGTGCCACCATGGGAGCGGGTCTCCGTATTGGGTTGTTCAGTTCTTCTCGGCGTCCGAGCGGCTGCGGGCCGTGCGTTCGGCTCGCTCCTTGATGCGTTTTAGTTGGTGAGCCCAGAAGCGCTCGTAGGCTTTCACCCAATCATGCACGGGTTTCAATTGCTGCCCGTTGAGCTCGTACAAGCGGCGCTGACCTTGTTTGGCCACGGAGACGACGCCGACCTGCCGGAGCACGCGGAGGTGCTTCGACACAGCTGGTTGCCGCAAATCGAGGGCCGTGGTGAGGTCGCCGACGGACCGCGGGCCGCCGCGGGCTAACAGGTCGATGATCTCGCGTCGCCGGGGTTCGGCGACGGCGTTGAAAACGTCCGTAGTGGTCGCTGCGCGGGCCATGGGGGAATTATATTCCTATATGGGAATATGTCAAGTGGATTGCTTTTGAAGGGGGCCAACGTGGTGGCGTTGGGCGTATGGGGCGCGCGTTTCAGTGAAAGGCGCCTATCCAAGCGCTACGAGTTTGCTATGATGCGGGGCTACCGGTTTCCTCGACGACGCGCGACGACAGGGTTGACGCCATGCCCAAGCAAAAGACTCACAAAGGCACCAAGAAGCGGTTTCGCCTCACGGCCAGCGGCAAGGCGAAGCACCGTTCGGCGGGGACCAGTCACTTGGCGTCGCGGATGACGCAGAAGCGCAAGCGCCATCTGCGCCGCACCGACGTGGCCAGCGACGTCGAATCAAAGATGGTTCGCAAGGCTCTGTGCGGAAACGGATATTGAATTAAGGTTCATCCGACTAAAGCGTACTTGGATTCATGGATGGCATAGATTTTGAGTTTGAGGAATTCTGGATCGCGGAAGCCGTAGGCTTGGCGTTTCATGGTTTTGATTTTGTTGTTGGTCCCTTCGAGAGGACCGGTGGAGATCGAGTAGTCATACCAGGCCAGGATGCCCCAGGCGTGGGCGCGAAGCGTGTGAGCGAACTTGTGGAGCATGCGAATGCCGCTGGTCTCGGCCTGGGCGATCCAGTCCAGCAGGAAGAGACGGGCCTCCGTGGCATCCTCTTGTTCCCAAACTTCCGCGAGTTCCTCCTTGAGATAGTAGGCGGTCGCCAAGGGCTGATTGAGCCGCAGGGCCTCTTCCAGACGGGCCGGTTCATTTCGTTGGAGGTCGAGATTCTCCGGTCGTTTCAACAGCAGCCAACGCGTTCCCTTGAGGACTTCCTTGTGGAGCCCGTCGGTGGCTTCGCGGTAGAGGTCCCGGCGCAGGTCCGAGAGTTTGTCGTTAAAGAGCTTCATCACATGAAACCGGTCGAACACCAGCGCGGCCTGGGGCAAGTGGGTCGTGACGGCGTCGATGTAAGCCGGCGACATGTCGGTGGCCACGGCCTCGACCCGGGCCCCCGAACAGCGCAGCCGCTTCCAAAAGGCCGCCAGCGCGTCGCCCCCCTTGCCGTCGCCGACGTGAACCACGGCCCCGCTCTCCAGGTCCAGAACTACCGTCACGTAACGATGTCCCGTGCCAACGGAGATTTCATCGATGGCGATCTGCCGCAAGTGCTTAAGCTTCGGCTTGCCGAATCGCCGCTGCAAATCCTCCTTCTGAATCTCCTTGATCACGTCCCAACTGACTCCCAGGTGCGCCGCGGCGTCCTTGATCGTCATCAGTCGCGACAGTTCCAAGGCATAGCGGGCAAACGACTTGGTGTACGTTCGCCGCGGCTTGGCGAAGCCCACCGGGACTTGCCGTACGGCTTGACAGATTTGGCACTCGACGCGGGGAATCGGCAGCACGAGCGTCACCCCCTTGCGACCGATGGGCAGGCCGCGAAACCGTCGCTCGACATGGCCGCGCAACGTCACTTCCGCCGAACCGCAGGCCGCACACCGGCACGTCTCCCGTGGTTGCGTCAACCGAAACACCACTCCGCCTCCAACGTATTCCGTCCGCTCGTACCGATAGCCGCGAATCCCAAACCCGTGGTACAACAAACTCGTGGACATGCTGTCTCCCTCCGTCTGAAGCCGTTTTCACAACTCCAGACAGGAACAGCATGTCCGCACTTTTTCAAGCCGGCGCACGCATCAGTCGGATGAACCTGAATTAACAACCTCGCCGGGCGATTAACGCCTGCCATCGCGGCGGGGGCCTGGGCGTGAGACTCTAAGAGACAAAGGGGGTTCCGCTGTGCGAACCACCAAGGGCGCGGCCCGCAATCAGGCCAAGAAGCGCCTCTTCAAGAAGACCAAGGGCTACACCGGCGGGCGGACAATCTGCTCCGCACGCGCCAAGGAAACGCTGGTCCGCGCCGGGGCGTACGCCTTTCGCGATCGCCGGGTCCGCAAGCGCGAGTTCCGCAAGCTGTGGATCATCCGCATCAACGCGGCGGCTCGCGAGCGCGGCTTGCGGTACAGCGAGTTCATCCCCGGGCTTGAAGAAGGCCAAGATCGAGCTGGATCGCAAGACGCTTGCCGAAATGGCCGATGGACGACCCGGCGGCGTTCGACGCCGTGGTGGAAAAGGCCCGCGAAGCGCTGGCGGCTTAAGTAACTGTGCATTCGCACTGATGGCGCGCCACTGTCGGCGAGTAGCCGGCGGGCCACGCCCGCAGGGGACCCGGATCGCGTGGCGGTCCGGCTATTCACGCTATGGAATGCAAGTACGCCGCATCCTGACACGAACCTATTCTGCACAACGCTAGTGGCGCTTAGCGAGATGCCACGCAGGCGTTCGCCTCGGCAGCCGACGCCGCTGCGCTGGAAGCGGCGCGGATCGAGTTTCTCGGCGCCAAGAGCGGGCGGCTCAAGGAGCCCAGCAAAGGCGCTCGGCCGGCGTCGACAAGGCCGACAAGCCCGCGGCCGGCAAGCGGTTCAACGAGGTGAAGCAGGCCGTCGAGGCGGCGTTCGCGGCGGCGCAGGAGCGGATCGCCAGGCGGCGGCTAAGCCGCAAGCGGCAGCGGCGTTCGATCCCACGCTGCCCGGGCAGGCCGTGACGGCTGGGCCATCTGCACCCGATCACGCAGACCATCGAGGAGCTGAAGGACATCATGGGCCGGCTGGGCTTCACCGTGGCCGAGGGGCCGGAGATCGAGGACGAGTGGCACAACTTCGAGGCGCTGAACATTCCGCTATCGCATCCGGCCCGCGATCCGCTGGAGAATTTTTATCTGGCGACGGCCAACTGACCCCCGGCGACTCGCCGGGGGCTAGATCGGGCAATCGCGGGCAGGGCAGGGCGATGCGCCGCTGTTGCTTGCGCAGCCAGACCAGCACGGTGCAGATTCGCGTGATGGAGAGCACGCCGCCGCCGGTGCGGATGATTTCGCTGGGCCGCGTCTATCGGCCCGACACGGCCGACGCCACGCACTACCCGATGTTCCACCAGATCGAAGGCCTGCTGGTCGACCGCGGCGTGACGATGGCCGACCTGAAGAGCGTGCTGCGGCTGTTCGCCAGCAGTTACTTCGGCGGCGACGACGTGCACATCCGCTTCCGGCCCGTCGTTCTTTCCGTTCACCGAGCCGAGCGTCGAGGTGGACATGAGCTGGCACGACGCGACGGCACGCACGGCTGGATCGAGATGGGCGGCGCCGGCATGGTCGATCCGCAACGTGCTGCGGCCGTCGGCTACGATCCGGAAGAAGTGACCGGCTTCGCCTTCGGCCTGGGCGTCGAGCGCGTCTGCATGCGGCAGCACGGCGTGACCGACATCCGCGAGTTGTACAAGAACGACGTGCGGTTCTTGCACCAGTTTTAATTGAATCGCAGAGGACGCAGAGTTCGCAGAGAATGAACAACGCTGCAAAATTGAATTCTCTCGTCCTCCGCACATTGCGGTTAAATCCCATGATCGTTTCCTTGGATGGCTGCAACAGTACGTCGATCTGACGATGACGCCGGCGGAGTTGGCGGAGCGGCTGATGATGGCCGGGCTGAACCACGAGAGCTGGTCGACGACGACTGGCGATCGACCTGGAAGTGACCAGCAACCGGCCCGATTGCCTGGGCCACATCGGCATCGCGCGGGAAGTCGCCGTGCTGTGGGAGCAGCCGTTGAGCAGTCCGCGCGAGCCGCAGCCGGAGTCGGCCGAGCAGATCGAGCGACTGCCGAGTTGGCGGCGTCGGATCGAATGCCCCGAGCTGTGCCCGCGCTACACGGCCCGGGTGATTCGCGGCGTGAAGGTGGGCCCGAGCCCGGCGTGGCTCGCCAAGCGGCTGCGGACCGTCGGCATCGCGGTCGATCAACAACGTGGTCGACATCACCAACTACGTGCTGATGGAGTGCGGCCAGCCGCTGCACGCCTTCGACTTGGCGAAGCTCGACGGGCGGCGGATCGTCGTCCGCGAGGCGAAGCCGGGCGAGAAGTTCCTGGCGATCAACCACAAGACCTACGAGCTCGCGCCGGGCATGTGCGTGATCGCCGACGCCGAGCGGGCCGTCGCGCTGGGCGGCGTGATGGGCGGCGCCGAGACCGAAGTGTCCGCGACACACGACCGAGCTGTTGATTGAAGTCCGCCGCGTTCGATCCGCTGTCGATCCGCAACACGGCCCGGCGGCTGAACCTGCACAGCGCTTCGTCGTATCGCTTCGAGCGCGGCGTCGATCCGCGAGGGCGTCGATTGGGCCAGCCGCCGGGCGTTGCGAGCTGATCCTGGAACTGGCCGGCGGCGAGCTGGCCGCGGGCGTCGATCGACGTGGGCGCAGTGCCGCAGCCGCGCGCGAGCCGGTCATGCTGCGGTTCGACAGATTGCCGCGGATGCTGGGCATCGACGTGTCGCCGACGACGAGGTGCAGCGAATTCTCACAGGCGCTGGGCTGCGAGGAAACGCACATCTGCGGGCATTGCGTGAAGGTGATCCCGCCCAGCTGGCGGGGCGACCTGACGCGCGAGATCGACCTGGTCGAGGAAGTGGCCCGCATTCACGGCTACGACAAGATTCCCGAGGACGTCAGCGTGCCGATGGCCGCGTCGACGCGGGGCCGGCTCGACCGCGTGCTGGATCGAGTGCGGACGTGCTGATGACGCGGCCGGCTTCGACGAGGCGATGACGCTCAGCGCCGTCGAGGAGAGTTGGTCCGAGGCGTTCCGCCCCTGGACCGACCGCGGCGCCGCTGCGACCTCGACGCCCGTGCTGCGGCGGGCCGACCGGCTGCGGCAGACGCTCGTGCCGAGCCTGCTGGCCGCGCGGCGACAACGAGAAGCTGGCGAACCCGCGGATCGAGCTGTTCGAGATCGCCAAGGCTTACCTGCGCAAAGCGGCGGCCTGCCCGAGGAAAAGCGGTTGCTTACCATAACCAGCGGCAGTGGATATTTGGACGTGAAGGGCGTCGTCGAAGCGGTGGTGCGCCGGCTGGCGCCGGACGCGCAAGCTCGCGGTCGAGCCGTGCACGCTCGAGTTGCTCGACGACATCCGGGCCGGCACGCTTAAGCTCAATGGGACGACGTTTGGGTTCATTGGCGAGCTGAGCGCGGCCGGAAAGCAGAAGTTCGAGCTGCGCGGGGCCGCGACGGTGGCGGAGGTCGACCTGGAGCCCCTGATCGCGGCCGCGACCTTGATTCCCGCGGCTCAGGCCCTGTCGCCCTATCCGCCGATTGCCCGCGATCTGAACGTCGTGTTCGACGAAGCGGTGCGGTGGGCCGCGGTGGAGCGAATCGTGCGGGACGCCGGCGGCGAGCTCGTCGAAGCGGTCGAGTACCAGGACACGTACCGAAATCCCGAGCGGATCGGCGCGGGCCACAAGAGCGTGGTATTCAGCCTGCAGCTCCGCTCGGCGACGGGGACGCTCACCAACGAGGAGGCAGACGCAGTTCGGGACCGCATCGTGGCGGCGCTTGGCAAAGAGCTGGGCGGAACGCTGCGGACTTAAGCCTGTGGGCAAGTCCATCCGCCATAATAGCCGGACGGCCACGCCGTCCGGGTCCCGGCGAGCGTGGCTCGCCGGCTAGCTTGAAGCGTGCCATTCTCGATTACAGGTTCTGTTTTTATGACCGCCACTGTTTATTTTGGCTACTTGCTCGTCACGGCGTCGGCGGCGCTGTTGGCCAGCCATTGGCATCAGTGGCGCGATCTGACCACGGGACACGGCGGCGACCCCCTGCGGGCGGCGTTTCTTCGACTGCAGATTCAACGTCGGAGCGTGGCCAGCGCGCTGATCGGCGTCGTGGGCGCCGCGATGACGCTGGTCCAGCGAGTGCCGCCGGATCCGAAGTTGTTCACCGCCTACGTGTTGGCCCTCGTATGGGGCGGGGCGGCGATTCTCGTGATCGCCATTTCCGATTGGCGAGCCGTGCGGCGATATCGCGACCGTCTGCAGATGGACGTGCTGGCCAAGGAGCTCAAGAAGATCGAACAAGCCGCGGCGCCCGGGCGGCGGGAGTGAATGGCCCCGCGAAATGCAATCTTCCGGTCCCCTCCTCGCGACGGGAAGGGTTAGGGAGGGGTGATGGTGTGCAAGTGAGCCATGCCCGGCGCTTCTGTCCCCCCTCCCCAGCCCTCCCCGCCGAGGGGAGGGAGCCGGAAGCAGTCTGTGGCGAGGCGACCGCTACCTTACGCCGCCGCGCTGGCTCTTTGGCTCTTGCGCATAGCCAGAATGTCGAAGTGCTTCTCCGCCGTCATGTCGGCCAGGGCCAGCCGACGCCCGCGCGGGGCGGCGCCGCCTTCGAAGCGAAACACCTCGTATCCGGCGCCGGCCAACAGATTGAACAGCGCGCGGCGTTCGCTCCCCAGGAGTTTGCGAAAGACTTCCGTGCGAATCACCGGCCGCGCTTCTTGGAGCACCGGCAGGATCGACTCAAGCACGGCGCGGTCGTAACCCTCGGCGTCGACCTTTACGTACTTTAACTTGGGCAGCCACTTGGCAAACTCCTCGCGCAGCACCGTAAGCAGGTTGCGGCCCGACACCTTGAGCGGGTAACGGCGGCGGAAGAGCTTCCACCGCTGGCGCGACCGAAAGCCGCCGTTGTTGAACGACGCGTCGGTGTAGTGAAAGACGAAGTCGCCCTCTTCCTCGGTGGCGGCGAAGCAGCGCGGTTCGATGCGCGTTTTGCGGGGGTTGAGCGTGGAATTCACTTCCAGCACTTCGAACACGTAGGGGTTGGGCTCGAGGGCCAGCACGCACCCCGTGGGGCCCGCCGCCAGTGCGATCGGCACGGTCGTGTCGCCGGAATGGGCGCCGATGTCGATGGCAAAGTCGCCGCGGTCGATGAACTGCCGCAAGCCGTCGATCTCTTGCTGCGAAATCTCCTTGCGCGAGTCGGCGGGGTGCAACCACTGGGCGTACTGCACCAGTCCGTCGGTGGGCAATTGAAAGTCGTAGACCCGGCAGCCCCAGCGGGCGAAGGGAATGTGCTTACGCGGATGGAAAAGGCGGCGGAGCGACATAGAAATTCCTGTGACGAGTGGACGCGACGCTCTGGCAGGGCCGGGCCGGAAGGGGGCGAAGCGTACCAAAGCGCCCAGACCGCCGCACGGGCAGTTTTCTGGGCCTGCCCCGCTTCGGCGCCGGCTTGTTAAGCCGGTCCGCCGATGCGCTAGCACCCGAGCGGGGCAGGGCGGTTTCCAAGTTTTCCCCGAGCCGCGAAATCCACTATATTGCGGCGCCCGCGGCGAATAGGCGCAAAGAGCCAATTCATCGTTCACCACCACTGCACGACGGACACGACGAATTGGAGAACTGAATTGACTGGATAACAGGATTGGCAGGATTAACAGGATGAATGCTTCTGGGCCATCTCTGATCCTGTAAATCCTAAACATCCTGTTATCCTGTCAGTTCCATCTTCAAAAGAATTGCCGTCGTGTTCTTCGTGCCGTCGTGGTGAAAATCAGAAGCTGAACAGTTGAGATCGATGTCCAAAACCAAACCCTTTCCGCCGCGTCACGAGGCGCCGGTCAAACCTGCCGCCAAACCTGCGGTCGAGTCCGTCAATCCCGGCGGCGGCATGGTGGTGTTTCGCGAGACGGTTGAATCGATCGTCGTCGCGTTTGTGCTGGCGTTTTTTATCCGCACGTTTGAGGCCGAGGCGTTTGTCATTCCCACCGGCTCGATGTCGCCGGCGCTGCAGGGACGGCACAAGGACGTCCGCTGCAGCCAGTGCGGATACCGGTTCCGCACCACCGCGAGCACCGAAGACCCCGAGGAAGCGGCGCCGCGGCATGCTGCGCAACCTGCGCGACGGCGAAGTGGTGGGCGGCATGTGCCCCATGTGCCGTTACCCCATGCCGTTTTCCAGCGACCTGCCGCCGGCGACGCGCGACGAAGTCGGCCTGATCGCGGATCTCGATGAGGTCTCGACCTACGGCAGTTATCCGGGAGACCGGATTCTGGTGAACAAGTATGGATTCGACTTCCACGAACCGGAGCGGTGGGACGTGGTGGTGTTTAAGTTTCCCGGCGACGGAAACATGAACTACATCAAACGGCTGACAGGCCTCCCGGGCGAGCAACTGCAGATATTTCATGGCGACATATTCACGCGGTCGCTGGGCAGCGATGAGCCGTTCCGCATCCAGCGCAAGCCGCCGGAGAAAATTGCGGCGATGCTGCAGCCGGTGCACGACACCGATTACGAGCCGGCGACGCTGTACAAGGCGGGCTGGCCGTTGCGGTGGCGACCTGTGGGTGACGGTGGTTGGAAGGCGATCGTCGAGAAGTTGCAGGAGGGCGACCTGACGGTAAAGGCGCGATACGAGGTCGATGCGGCGGCGGAGGCGCCGACCGCGTGGCTCCGCTACCAGCACTTGGTCGCCGAACAGACCGAGGACTGGGCGGCGGCGCGGAGCATCGTTAAAACCGGCTCACTGGCAGAATTGGCCCACCACGAGGGCGTGACCGAGGAGCAGGCCGCCAAAGACTGGAAAGAGCACATCGTTCCGCAGCTAGTCACCGACTTCAACTCCTATAACGCCAACCTCATGCGCGGGCAGCTCAACGCCGGCGCCAGCTGGACGATGGATGCGCAGCTCGGCGCTCCGGACGGCCACTTGGGGATGAATTGGGTCGGCGATTTGGCCGTCGACTGCGACGTTAACGTCGTCGAGGCCCGCGGCGAGCTGCTGCTGGATCTGGTTGAGGGCGGCTACCACTTCCGCGCGACCATCGACCTGGCCAGCGGCCAGACGCGGCTGGCGATCGTCGACGGACGGACGGACAAGCCGCTGGGCTTTGTGGCCAAAGGCGCGACGAAGATCGGCGTCGGCGAGCACAATGTGCGGCTGGCCAACGTCGACGACCAGGTCTTGCTGTGGGTGGACGGCGATCTGGTGAACCTGGGCGACACGACCTACGATCCCGACAAGCTGTTCCCGGGCGGCCGCCAAAATCTGATCCCCTGGGCGAGCCGCGACCTCGCGGGCGACGCGGGCGACTTGTCGCCGGCGGGCGTCGCGCGCGGGGCGCCAAGCTCGTGGTTTCGCGGTTGGCCGTGCTTCGCGACGGCTATTACATCGCCACCAACGACCACCTAAGCTACGAAGCCATGCACATGGATTACGACACGTGGCGCACCGCGACGACGGCCGGCGGGCAGTCGATCCCGCCGCTCAACGAACCGCGCGAATTGTTTGCACGGCCGGGGACGTGGCAGCGGTTCTTGACGCGGCGCCACGTCGAGTTCGACGTGAAGCCAGGACAGCTTTTCGTCATGGGCGACAACAGCCCCGAAAGCGCCGATTGCCGGCTGTGGGCCAGCAACACGGTCGATCGGGGCATCCCCGGCGGCCCGTACCTGGACCGGCGGTTGCTCATCGGCAAGGCGATTTGCGTGTTCTGGCCGCACTCGTGGGGCGCCGTGCCGGGGCTGCCCAAGCTCCCGGGCTGGCCGAATTTTGGAGACATGAAGTTGGTGAGATAAGTGGGCAGTGGGCAGTTAGGAGAGGTCTTCTTCACTGCCCACTGCCCACTGACTGCTGACTCGGTCATGGAGGACCGCACAATGCCCCTGCTCAGCGTCCGCGGATTGGTGAAGAACTATGGTCGGCGCCGCGTCGTGGACGGCGTCGACTTTGAGGTGGGGCCGGGGGAGATCGTCGGGCTATTGGGCCCCAACGGGGCCGGCAAGACGACCACCTTTCGCATGGCGTGCGGCATGATCGACCCGGACGCGGGCACGGTCACGCTCAACGATCAGGACGTGACCGATTGGCCCATGTATCGCCGCGCGCGCGACGGGGGCATGGGATATCTGGCTCAGGAATCGAGCGTCTTTCGCAAGCTCTCGGTGCAGAACAACCTGCTGGGCGTCATGGAGATGCTGGGCGTCGGTCGCAAGGATCGCCGCCGGCGCTGCGACGAGCTGCTGGAGCAGTTCGGCATCTCCAAGCTCCGCAAGATCAAGGCGATGTCGCTTTCCGGCGGCGAGCGGCGGCGGCTGGAGATCGCCCGGTGCCTGGTGTCAAATCCGCAGATCATCTTGCTGGATGAGCCGTTCACCGGCATCGACCCGGTGACCGTCACCAGCATCCAGGCCATCGTGCGCAACCTGCGGGCCCGCGGAATCTCGATCTTGATTACAGACCACCAGGTGCGCGAAACGCTTGAGATCACCGATCGCAGCTATGTGATCCGCAGCGGCCAGGTGCTCTGCCACGGCCGGCCGGAGGAGGTGCTGCAGAATCCCGAAGCGCGGAAATACTACTTTGGCGAAGGCATGGACCTGAAGGTCCGCGGGCAGGCGGCGCCGGCTGCGCCGCCGCCGCTGACGCCGCAGGGCCGGCTGGCGGCGCTGCGCGGGAGGTTGACCGGGCGGTACTCGCCGCCGCCGGATGAGGCCGCATGAAGCCAGTTAGCCCCCGGTCAGTGACCGGGGGTTAAATGATTCAATCACGTCGCCAGCACGTCGCTGGCGAAGTCCTCGGCGTCGGCTTCCCAGGCGATCTTCTCGTTGCCGCCGCCGGCGTTTACGCCGCAGCCGGGGTTGAAAACCATCGAGGGGGCCATCGCCAGCATCGCCTGCCAGTAGCGCTCGTACGCCGGGTAGGCCACGGTCGGATTGGCGCACCTGATACTCGTCGAGCTTGGCTTCGAGATTGTTGTGCGTCAGCCGCGGATGCCGGTGGTGCGGGCCGTGGATGAAGATGTCGAAATTTAAAAACGAGCTCAGCCGCATCAGCCACTTCCGCGGCAGCACGGTCCGGGTGCCCAAGAGCGGGTCGAAGCTGGCCATCCCCAAGTGCTCTGTGAACTTTCGGCAGGTTTGCATTAGCGCCGCCAGGTACATGGGTAGCAGCACTCCCCGCAGATGCAGGGACCAGACGCCGGCCAGCGTCGTGTCGACCCAGATACACGTCCACACGGCCATAATGGCCAAATATTCGTTGCGGATCGTTCGTCGCAGCTCCGGCGACTTGATCGGCGAATTGCGGTGAAAATAAATTCGGCCGTAGATCAGCGGCCCGGCGGCGATTCCGCACAACAAATCAAACCACACAAACGCCCGGCGAAATGCCAGCGACGCGTGCGGATCGCTGTAGGGCCATAGCTCCCAATCGCGCGGGCTATTCAGGTAGGCGTGGTGGCGAATATGCACCTCGCGGTACGCCGTGTAGGGCGTGAACATCAGCGTGCCTAGCATCCGGCCCGTCCAAATCGAGAGCGCGCGCGATTTGAACAGCGTTTGGTGCGCGGCCTCATGCAGGGCGCTGGTCCAGCAGAACATCATCGCGGCGGTGAACGCCACGAGTGCGGCCTGGATCCAGTAGTTGCCGACCCCCACGCCCAGACCGACGGCAAGCATCCCCGCTGCTGCCATGGGGATCGAGAGCATCCTTGGCAGCGTCCGTTTCTGCTCCAGACTGCGCTCTTCGTCGGCGGTAAAACGAGTGACGGCGGCCAAGGTCAATCTCCCGAATCGCGACTCGTAAGTCGCCTCAATACTGAGAAACCTGTGCTGCCCAGTGGGCCTTTCCTTGTGCTAGCGGCGACGGCAAAAAAACGCTTGGAACCGCGCAGCATCGCCACCCTACACGGACCATCAAGGCTGACGGAACCGAAACTTCTTACTCAATTGTCCCTAGCATCTCACAATATCTATTTTAACTAGACCAGTCAAATTAAAGCATAGTCCTCTAATCGTCATCGGCTTCCGCGGCAGATGATTACCGGGGACTTGGGGAAACAGGAAGATTTTGCGGGCCAATCGCGTCGACTGCACAAACTGTGCCGAATGTGTTTGCCCTGACGGCGGAACAACCTACCGTGGTAAGGCGGAACTCAGGCGACCCCAGGACAACCGGGGCGGTCGTTTACGACACCGGGCCAGCGACCATGTCAATCAAGGCGGGCCAAAATGTCTCGGCGCCGGCGTCGCTGGAAGTGGTCCGCGGGGAGCTCACCTCCGAGGAAGGCGCCCGCCTTGGCGGGGGAAAGACGCTCGAAAACTTTTCGTTCTACGCGCGCTATTCGAACCCCGCGACCGAGCTATTTTGGGCGCGAGTCGAGGACGATGGTCGGTTAGTCGCGGCGGCGCCGGTCGTGCGCTGGCGAAGCGCAAAACGACTGACATGCTGCGAGCGCCGCTGCGGCGCTGGCTCGGACCAATCCTCGGCCCGTTGGCGCGAAAAACCACGCTGCTGGTGGACACGTCGTTTCTGGCGTACGACGACCGGTCGCCATTTTTTTCCCTGCCGGACGCAAACCGGTCGGCGGTGAAGATGGCGATTTCGAAGTTCCTCAAGGCCCAGCGGCGCGTCGATTCGGTTTGGATCGCCGAGCCGCCTGCCGAGGCGTCGTGGGCCGCGCGCGAAGGTTATTACCAGTTCCAAACGTTGCCGATGGTTCATGTCGAGCTGGGAGGCTGCACCTCGCTAGACGACTACGCGGCAAGTCTATCGAAAAAACGCCGCCGCAACTTTCGCCACGAACGCGACGCTTTTGCCGCCGCGGGCGCCACCATCGAGAGACACGAGGGGCCGTTGGTAGACCGCGCCGACCTGGTGGAGCAAATGCTCGCCTGCCTGCGTGCAAGTGCGGTGCACAGCGCGTTTACCGTGCCGTACAACGACGTGCTGACCGACCCCCAGGCGTTCGCCGCGCAGCGACAAACGGCCCTCGTGGCGCGCGTAGCCGGCCGCGTCGTTGGCTTTATGAGCTTCCTCGAAGACGGCGGCCGACTGATGCAGTGCCACGGCGGGCTCGACTACGATCGGTCGCTCGACGTGCAGGCCTATCACAACCTCATCTACGCCGGCGTCGAGCTGGCGATCGAGCGCCGCTGCCGGCTGATGAGTATGGGCCCCTTGAATAACGAGACCAAGCGCCGGGCCGGCACGGCGCTGCGGCCGATGGTGGCCAGCCTGTGGAACCGCAACCCGGTCGACGCGCTGGTCGCACGCAAGGTCTTCATCAAGAATTTCGAGGCCTACTGCGGCGAAGCGACCGACGCGGTCCCCGAAGCGTAAGCGCCTAACACAATGAATCAATCCGCCAAGGCCGCAAAGTGCGCTAAGGAATAAGACGATGCAACCACCAAGGCACAAAGACACGAAGGAAGGTGGGGAGCGGAACTGACGGGATAACAGCATTTGTCAGGATTTACAGGATCAGGACATTCTCAATCCGATCCTGTTAATCCTGCTTATCCTGTTATCCACTCAATTCACTTTTCCTTTCAAACTTGTTCTTCTCTTCGTGTCTTTGTGTCTTGGTGGTTCATCCGATTGGCGCTCTTGGCGTTCAATTTGTTAGGCGCTCTACGGCGCCTCGGACTCCGCGGAAGGCGTCGGCTTGACGGGATCGAACGTGCCCATGATGCGCGCCAATACGCGACTGTAAATCCGTGCGGGCAGCAGCGCTTGCAACAGACTCAACCCGCGGACATCGAGGCCCACGGTGTAGCACGGACGCGGCCAGCGCGCTTCGAGCGCCTTGAGGACGACGCGCGCCACCGCCTCCGGAGGATTTCCCGCGCGGGCGCCATACTGGCTGAACATCGTCGCTCGCTCATACAGCTTGTTGTAGCCCGGCGCCAACTCGGGGGGAACTTCTTTCGAACGCTTGTCCAACGCCGCCAGCGCTTTATCGAAGATGGGGGTGCGGACCTGGCCAGGGCGGATCACCGACACCGAAACGCCCCAGGGTCGCAGCTCAACGCGCAGCGCGTCGGACAGCGCCTCGAGGGCGAACTTGCTCGCCGAGTAGGCGCCGACGATCGGCAGCGACAACACGCCGTTCATGCTGGTGATATTGACGATCCGCCCCCGCGCCGGTCGCAGCAGTGGGAGACACGCCTGGATGACTCGCAGCGGACCGATGGCGTTCACTTCCATGAGTTGGCGCAGTTCGTCCAGATCGGCCAGCTCCGTCGGATTGGGCGCGGCCATGCCGGCGTTGTTAACCAGGCCGTATAGACCTGCCGGGCAGGCCGCGCGGAGCTTCTCGACCGCCGCCGCCACGTCGTCGGGCCGCGTGACGTCCAACTGCACGGTCTCGGCGCCTGGCAGCGCCGCATCGGCAGTCGGATGGCGCATTCCGGCGAACACTCGAAAGCCTTGCCGAACGAGGAGTTCGGCCGTCGCCCGCCCAATGCCGGTCGAGGCGCCGGTGATGAGTACCACCCGTTGGGGGGATGTCATGAGCTTTTGTCTCGTTCCATGCGGGCTTTGCACAAAAATTCGAGTCAAGCCACTACATCAGTGAGCCAACAGGAAGTGCTGTCGCAATCGCTTGCGGTTTAGCCCGAGTTTTTGTGCACGGCCGTTCCGGGCGGCTGGCGGTTTGGCGGCAACCGTGTGTGCGGTGCGTCGCCAATTCGGCGTCCCAGACGCCTCCCACAGGCGTTTCAGTGTACACCGCGGCGTGATTTGCGGCCCGCGCCGCTTCCCACGCGAAACATTTGGGTTCTTGCGGGGTTTCACTCCCGGGAAGATGCGAGCTTTGTTTACGCGGATCCCCTACCGCGCCGCCAAATCGGTATAATCCCGGCGGCATCGTCTTTGCAGTTCGGGGTGACCAGCGGCGACCCTGCGGTCAGCGCGAGCGCCGAAACGCTCTAAGGAGAAGAACATGAAAAGGTATTTGTTGACGATCGGCGTGGTACTGTTGACCGCGACCACCGCCGCGGCGCAGCGATCGAATGACTCCGACTCCGACATTGGTGGTCGCGGCGGCCGCGGCGCACGCGATAGCCAGAACCAGGACGATCCCCCCTTTGGCGAGGAGGGCGGCCGGGGCGGCGGCCGCGGCCGCGGTCGCGGCGGGCCCGGCGGAGGCCAGTTTGACGACGGCAATCCCGAAGGCGGTCGGGGCGGAGGTCGCTTTGGCGGCGGCGGCCCGGGCGGCGGTTTCTTCCGTCGTCCCAATCGGATGTTCGAAGCCCTCGACGCCGACGGCGACGGCGCCATCACCGAGAAGGAATTGAAGAAAGCCGTCGCCGCGCTCAAGACGCTCGACGCCGATGGCGACGGCAAGATCACGATGGAAGAAGTGCAGCCGCGCGGCGGCCCCGGCGGCGATCCCAACGACATGGCCGACCGCTTCATGCAGAACGACCAGAACGGCGACGGCAAGATCACGCCCGACGAAGCGCCCGATTGGATGCAGCCGATGCTGCAGAACATGGATCAAAACGGCGACGGCGCCGTGGACCGCGACGAGATCATCAAGAGCGCCGAGCAGTTCCAAAGGGGCGGCGGGCCCGGCGGTCCTGGGGGCGGCGGTCGATTTGGCGGCGGCGGGCCTGGGGGCGGGTTCAACGCCGATGAATTCGGCAAGCAGTACGACAAAAACGGCGACGGCAAGCTGACGCCCAACGAAGTGCCCGACTGGGCGATGCGCATGCTCCAAGGCCGCGACACCAACAGCGACGGCGCCATCGACAAGGCCGAGCTCGAAGAAGCGGCGCGGCGGGCGGCCCAGCGCGGCGGCTTCGGCGGTGGCGGCGGGGGTCGCTTCGGCGGCGGCAATGGCGGCGGCGGTTACGGCCGCAACGGCGGCGGCAATCGCGGCGGCGGCGGCAATGGTCCGCAGCGACCGCCTAGCGAGTGAGCCAGACGCGGGCCGACGCACTGATAAACAGCACCCTTCGGCGCCCCCGCCAACGCGGCGGGGCGCCGATTTTTGCTACGCGGCGCCAGATTCGGAGTTTCGGAGAAACTCCGCTGCGTAGTCGAGTTTCTCCGAAACTCGATCATGGCCGTCCCAGCACTTCGTCGCGGAGCGCAGGATCGTCTGCGTCGCTCCAAGCGCCAACAAGTTCGCCGTTAGCCGCATGGGAAACGGCCATGGCGTCGAGGGCGGCGTCCACAACGGTTGGCGTTGCAAGACTTGAACGCGCGACAGGGGCGTAACCAATCACCCGTGGCGGCGCAGGTCGACGGCATGCTCTTGGTCACGGCGCCATTGAGTGCAATGTGCGGCCGCCGTTCTGGTTTCTGGCGGTAAGCTGAGCAGCGATGGCGGCGCAAGTGACGGCGCTGCAACGGCATCGACGAGGGACGAGGTTTGCACGGCGCTGCGCCGCCGAAAGCGCACCTTCCAAACTGCCAAATCGCTGGCATCGACGTCGCCGTCGGCGGTGGCGTCGCCTTGGCGGTAGGTGGCGGCGGAGGGTTTGCCGAGGTTGCGTTGCCAGGCGAGGAAATCGCCGCCGTCGGCTAGGCCGTTGAAATCAAAGTCGGCGTTCAGGGCGCCGCCTGATGGTTGCACTTCAAATGCCCCGATGTCGATCCGGGCGCCTGACACGCGCATGAACGGCGGTCCGCGCCCGTCAAACTCCGGCGCCCCGCTCACACCTGGTGCAAACGCCGGATCGCCGGCATCAATCGCTGGGCTGCCGGGCCGGAGGGCGTGCGTGAGCGTCGGTCCGCCGTTGTCGGCTAGCGGGCCAAGAAACGGGTCGATAACGCCATAAATCGGGCCGCCGATGAGGTTGCCGTTGGCATCGGGGGCGCCGAGTGGGGCTTCGTTGGAAAGGTTCGATCCCTGCAAATTTCCAATCATGCTAAATCGCGATTCGTTACTAACCGGCCCGCTGATATCCGGCGATGTTCCTTGAGGATTATCGTTGTTCGCCACAATTGAATGATCTAAGACGAAGCGTCCAATCGCGAATATTTGCACACCACCGCCGACTCCTCCGGTTACCATCGTGCGGTTTTGGGCCACAGTACTGTACTGCAGCACGAATATTCTTCCTTGAAGTCCGCCGCCGTTGTAACGCGCAGTGTTACCGCTAATTGTGCTATTTATGAACGTAACGTCAGTGTTGCCAGCAACCCCCCCGCCCCCGGAGCCGGCGAAGTTACCCGTGATTGTAGAGGAATCGACTAGCGATGGGTTGCTGCTGCCAAACCATATTCCCCCGCCTGTACCTTGGACTGAGGAATTCTCTCCTGCAAAATTGTCGTTCACCAGACTGCGTAGGAGTAAAAGACCTTCGGCATCAATGCCGCCCCCGCTAGCGCCCGCATGATTACCGGTAACAGCGCTTTCTCGCACGCTCAGTCCCATTCGACTCGCAATCCCGCCACCACGTTGGCCAGCGTAATTGTTCGAAAATATGGATCGATCGACTATTAAACTCCAACTGGTGCTGCGCACGGGAGCCGTGATGTACGCCCCGCCGCCATCACCAAAGGTGCCAAACCCCCTGCCAGCCACGTTGTCGCTAATAGCGCAATTCGAGATTAAAAGGGATCCGACGCTGAGAAAGAGGCCACCGCCGCGGCGGTCTGCAGAATTGCCATCGATTGTGCATCCATCCAGGACTGTGCTCACATGAGCCGTTGGGAAGTCAACATAGATGCCGCCGCCAGAATTCACGGCGTGATTGTCCGCAAAACGGCAGAAAGAGATTGAAGCGTTGACTTGACGCCCCATGATTCCACCGCCATTTGCGATGCCATTGGGCGCGATGCCGGCGACGTTACCGATGATCGAGCTCTCGGTCATCACGAGGGGCGAATTGCGAAGGTAAACTCCCCCGCCGTCGCCGGACGCCGCATTGCTGCTGATGTCGGACTTCCGAATTTCCAAACCGACGGGCTGGATGCCGTCCGAACTGCTTCCTGCATAGTAGATTCCGCCGCCTCGCCCAAACGAGCCTCTCAATGCTCCCGCCGAATTGTTGGAAATAGTAACATCGACAAAAGAAGCTCGTTGCGAGTTTTCTGCATCAAATATGGGTTGGATATAGGCACCGCCTCCGTCGTTTTCGGCTTGATTGCCGGTCAGCGCGCCGCCTTGCATCTCGAATGACCCGCCCTGCATGAAAATAGCGCCGCCTCGTCCGCGAGCGATATTGTCTTCGAGGCGAACGTCCGTAAGCCGAAGCTTAACTTTGGTTTGAGCAGTTAGAACACCGCCGTCGCCTGCTGTGTCGCCGCCGACAATACGCAGTGCACTGACCGTGAATTCCGATGGGCCGATCGTTGTGAACTGGAATGTTCGACTGCCGTCGCCATTGTTTTGATCCGGCGTGGGATCGCTGCCGCTGGCGTCGAGCGTAAGGAGGTTGGCGCCGGGGCCTGCGAGGGTGAGCGAGTCGGTGATTTTTAGCTCGCCCTGGGTTAGGAGGATGGTCGCCGGACCGGCGGCGAAGAGGGCGGGGTCGAAGCGGATTTCGTCGGCGCCGGGGACGGTGTTCGTGGCGAAGATGGCTTCGCGGAGCGAGGTCTTGCCGTCGCCCAAGTCGATCGTGTCGGCGAGCGTGGTGACGATGACAATTGGGACGGAGTCGGCTTCGAGCGTGGTCAGTGCGGCGATAATTGGTGGTTCGGTCATCTCTGCCGAAGAATCGGCGCGGGCTACCGCCCTGGGCTCGGGCGACTTCAGGTCGCCCGTGCTCGGTTGCTCCCGTCCCCATTCAGGGGCGGGGAGCGGAGCGGGGGAGCTTGCGTTGGCGGCGAGCGCCGGGGCGGCGCCAGGCTCGGCGCCGAAGCGGGCCTGCCAGACGGCGAGGTCATAGGCGTCGACGTCGCCGTCGGCGGTGGCGTCGCCTTGGCGGTAGGTGGCGGCAGAGGGTTTGCCGAGGTTGCGTTGCCAGGCGAGGAAATCGCCGCCGTCGGCTAGGCCGTTGAAATCAAAGTCGGCCGTTAGGGCGCCGCCGGCTGGCTGCACTTCAAACGCCCCGATGTCGATGCGTTCTCCTGCCCGTCGCGAAAGGGACCCGCGCCCGTCAAATTCCGGCACTCCGTCGACGCCGGATAGAAGCGCGGGGTCGCCCGCATCAATCGCCGGGCTGCCTGGTAGGGGTGCTCGGGTCAGCACGGCGCCGCCGTTGTCGGCCAGCGAGGCTAGCCGCGGATCGATCGCCCCATTAATTGAACCGCCGATTAGATTTCCATTCGCATCAGGCGCCCCCAGCGGCATCTCGCTTAAGTTCGAACCACCCGCGTGGCCAATCATGCTGAATCGACTCGCCACTATGGTGCTGCCAGCGAAATCGGCAGGCATCGCCGAGGCGTCCTTGTTAACAGCCACGATCGAGTGATCGAGCGTCAGCATTGTGCTTAGCACGCCGGCGCCTGCAAGCTGAGCGCCACTAGTGGCAAAGTTGCCCGCAACGGTACTGTGGCGGAGCATTACTTTGTTGCCCTGCAGTCCGCCGCCTTGAAGCGCCACGTTGCCGCTAAACGTACTGTTTTCGACGACGATCGACTGGGATGCGAATAGGCCTCCGCCAGCGCCATTGGCCGTGTTGTTGGCAAAGGTCGATGCCACAATTGTGGATGCAATGCCCCGATTGCCGATGAACAAGCCGGCTCCGAGTGCGTTCGCGCTATCAAGTCGGCCGACGGAATTCTCCAGAAAAACGCTGCGCACAAGTGCAATCGTTCCGCTGTAGACGCCACCGCCTTGTCCAAGCGCGAAATTTCCAGAAATCACACTTTCGCTAAGCGACAAGGAATTCTTGCTAAAAAGCCCCCCTCCTTGCCCTGATGAATTATTTGAAATCGTAGAGCGATCAACGACCGCGCTAAGGCCATTGAAGTAGGCGCCGCCCCCGCCTGAACCGGCGAAATTGCCGCTGATGATCGAACCGGCAATTGTTGGCGCACCGTTACTGACAAAAATGCCGCCGCCTTGGCGACCTGCCTCGTTGCCGCTGATCGTCGACGCGACGATGTTGATGGGGGGGGATGTTCGGGATTGAATCGCTCTGATGTAAATGCCCCCGCCGCTGCCGCCAAAAACGCCAAGGCGACCGGCCGTATTGTCTCGAATCTCAACGCCCGAGATCGTCACGCCGTCGCCCGGGAAACGGCTTAGCAATTGGATGAACAATCCACCGCCACGGGGTTCATTGGGCGAGGTTTCGAGCCCTCCAGCCGTGTTGTGGGCTATTAGGCCGCCCGTGACCGAAACTGGTCCGTAGCCTGCATACACGCCTCCTCCGGAAGACGCGGAGTTGTTGGTAATGTCGACGTTTTGGAGAATTAAGGCCCCAAACGAAGTGAAGATCGCACCACCCTGTTGCAAGGCCGTGTTCCCGCTAAGCGTGCTGGCGGTAATGCTGACGGCGCCGCCTTTGGCTTCGCTGAATACGCCGCCCCCGCTCCTGATCGCTGTGTTATCTGAGAAAGTGACGCCAATGAATGAAGCGCTGCTGCGAGTCCAAACTCCGCCGCCGTTCCCTGCTTGATTCGCGCCGATGAGCGTGTCGGCAACAGTCAGAGCGCCGGAGGTCTGATAAATGCCGCCGCCTGTGTACGCCGCGTTCCCGGTGATGGCCGATTCTTGAATCGTGAGGTTCTCCAGGCTGCGAATTGCTCCGCCTGTTAATGAACTGCGATTCAAGTCGCCGCCGGTGAGAGTCACGGCAGCGATGATAACATTTTGGCGCGCTGGGCTTCCGTCGTCGATGTTCAGAATCCGGCTGCCATCGCCGATGTTCAATCCCGGCGTCGGGTCGTTGCCGCTGGCGTCAATGGCGAGGAGATTGGCGCCAGGGCCAGTTAGGGTGAGCGAGTCGCTGATGACGAGCTCGCCTTGCTTGAGCAGAATGGTCGCCGGGCCGGCGGCGAAGAGGGCGGGGTCGAAGCGGATTTCGTCGGCGCCGGGGACGGTGTTCGTGGCGAAGATGGCTTCGCGGAGCGAGGTCTTGCCGTCGTTGAAATCGATCGTGTCGGCGAGCGTGGTGACGGTCACCACCGCCAACAGGCGGCGGTCTTCGAGCGGCTCGTAGCGGAGGCGGCGATCTGAAGGGTTGCTCGCGTGCCGGGCGGCGCCGCGCGCAGCGGTTGCGCGAGTTTGCGATGGCGGGCCATGGTCTGTTCCTCGTGGAGAAGGGGAATGAGGGGAATGAAACGCAGCGATAGACGGCCGGATACGGCCGGGGAATGACTTGATGACAGCCCGCAGAGTTTTGAATCAGCGGTCCGGTAGAAAAGTGTGGCGAGGCCGCGGTCGGGCGTCCCTCCCCTAGCCCCTCCCTGCAAGGGAGGGGGATGGAAAGCGCGGGCGCAAAGCGGCGGGTCGCGTGTGCCCAGAGCGGGCACAGCCATGAGAGGGTGACGAGCGTGGGGCGCCGCGACCGCGTGGCGAGACGCCGCCGGGGTCGGCGGGTTAGAGAGTTCAAGGCCGCTTCTTCTTCCGGTCCGCTTGCCCCACACAGCGATTGCGAGCGGACTGGCGGCATTATAGATCAAGTTGTGCAGAAATTGCAAACATCGCTTGGCGAAGAGGGAGCCGTTACAATCTGGCGACGGATTGGGGAGGGGATCTTTACCGCAGAGGGCGCAGAGATCGCAGAGGAAATTCCGAGATTGACCCAGCATTTGTATCTGTCCGGTTTTGCTTTGCCTCCGCGCACTCTGCGTCCTCTGCGGTAAGCAAATCCGGCTAAGAGCGATTCACGCGGGAGCTTGACCATGCAGCGGCGCGATTTTCTGAAGCGGGGCGGGACGATTGGGGCCGCGGCTGCGGTCGGGGCGCGGTTGGCGACGACTGCCGTCGGGGCCGACGGCCAGGCGGCCGGTAAGAAATTCAAAATGAAGTATGCGCCGCACAAGGGGACGTTTGAGGCGTCGGCGGGGCCGGATGCCGTGGATCAGCTTCAGTTCGTCGCGGACCAGGGTTTCACGGCCTGGGAGGAGAACGGGTTTAAGGGTTGGGCCAAGGACGAGCAGGAGCGGTTTGCCAAGAAGCTCGACCAGCTTGGCATGACGATGGGCGTGTTCGTCTGCTACGGCGACTTCACCAAGGCCGCGTTCGCCGTTGGCGACAAGAGCCAGCACGAGGAAGTGCTCAAGAGCGTGCGCGAGAGCGTCGACGTGGCCCAGCGCGTGAACGCCAAGTGGATGACGCTGGTGCCCGGGTTGTACGATCAGAAGCTCGACTGGGAGTACCAGACGGCCAACTGCATTGACCTGTTGCGGCGCTGCGCCGAGGTTTTCGAGCCGCACGGCTTGGTGATGGTGCTGGAGCCGCTCAACTGGCGGAACGATCACCCGGGGCTATTTCTGCACACCGTGCCGCAGGCGTACGAGATTTGCCGGGCGGTGAACAGCCCGGCGTGCAAGATCCTGTACGACATTTACCATGCGCAAATCGAGCTGGGGAATCTGATTCCCAACATCGACCTGGCTTGGGAAGAGACCGCTTACTACCAGATTGGCGACAACCCCGGCCGCAACGAGCCGGGCACGGGCGAGGTGAACTACCGCAACATCTTCAAGCACCTGCACGAGAAGGGATTTGACGGCGTCTTGGGGATGGAGCACGGCAAGTCGATCGGCGGGAAAGAAGGCGAGGCGGCGCTGGTGCAGGCGTACCGCGCGGCGGATGATTTTTGAGGGCGGCTTCCGGTCGTGGGTCACCCACATTGCCAGTGACTCTAGTCCATCGCCCACTGATCGAACACTGGCAGAGCCAGTGGCACGCGGCGGAGCATGGATGAGCGTCAGCTGTCCTTCTTCTTCAGCTTCTCGACCACCTTGAGCACCGTCTCGGCGTCTTTGACGGGGTCGACGTTCTCGTCCTTGTGCACGACGCGGCCGTCCTTGTCGATGACGAAGGTCCAGCGCATGGCGGTGAGATCGCGCGTGAGCGTGACGGGCTTGCCGTCGGATTTCTGGTTGAAGGTCCAGTCGCCGCCGGGCGCGGTCTTGACGCCGAAGGCACTGGCCACCTTGCCCTTGGGGTCGGCCAGGAGCGTAAAGTTCAGGTCGTGCTCGCGCTTGAAGTGCTGGTGGTTCTCGACCGAGTCGCCGCTGACGCCGACGACCTCGACCTCGCTGTCCTTGAACTGGGCGGCGGCGTCGCGGTAGGCGCAGGCTTCTTTGGTGCAGCCAGGGGTCATGTCGGCGGGGTAGAAGTAGACGACGACGATTTTCTTGCCGACGTGGTCGCGGCTTTTCCACACTTTGCCGGCGTCGTCGACCCCGCGGAAGCTGGGCGCCTTCTCGCCGACTTTGACGACTTTGGCTGGTTTCTCTTCCGCGGCGAAAGCGACCGATGCGAAGGCGCCGAAGCACAGGCATGCGGCAAGGATGTGGCGAGGCATGGACGGCTCCGATGTTTGGAGGTGACCTACTGGCGCGGAAAGCTCCGTCATTTTAGTGGCGACAACGCTCGATGGCGATACTCCCCCGTGGCACACGACCCGAGCGACACACTACCATGGAGCGATGGCCGAACCGCCCGCACAACCCGCTCCCGACCTGGCCGGCGCCGCTCGCGCCCGCCGAGCCGCCGCTGCGGAGCGTGCACACCACGAACCTGCCGCAGCTCTTGGCCGAGGCCGCGGCCAGCGTGCTGGTCACCACCTACCAGGCCGGCAAGCTGGTGGTGCTGCGCAACGACGGCGGGGTGCTGAACACGCACTTCCGCAACTTCGTGAAGCCCATGGGCCTGGCGTACCGCCGCGGCAAACTGGCCGTCGGCGCCAGCGTCGACATTTGGGAGTTCCACAACGTCCCGGCGGTGTGCCCAAAGCTGGACGCCAAGGAAGGGGCTGGGGACTCGGGGCTGGGGACTGGGGAAGAACAGGCACACGCCGACGCACCTATTCCCCAGCCCCCAGCCCCCAATCCCCAACCCCCCAAACACGACGCCTGCTTCCTCCCCCGCCGCAGCCACACCACCGGCGACGTCCAGATCCACGAGATGGCCTGGGTGGACGACGAGCTGTGGTTCGTCAACACGGCCTTCTCCTGCCTGGCGACGCGAAGCGAAATCAACAATTTTGAACCGCGGTGGCGGCCGCGGTTCATCACGCAGCTGTTGCCCGGCGACTGCTGCCACCTGAACGGCCTGGCGACGCGAGACGGTCGCGTGCGCTACGTTACCGCCCTGGGCGAGACCAGCGAACCCGGCGGTTGGCGCGAGAACAAGCGCAGCGGCGGCGTGGTGATCGACGTCGATTCCCATGAGGTGATTGGCCGCGGCTTGTCGATGCCGCACTCGCCGCGGTGGTATCGCGATCAGCTCTGGCTCTTGGAAAGCGGCGACGGCAGTATTGGCCGCGTCGACCTGGCCACCGGGCGGTACGAGTCGATCGCGCAGCTTCCGGGGTTCACCCGGGGGTTGTCGTTCCTGGGACCGCTGGCGTTTGTGGGCCTCTCGCAAGTGCGCGAGAGCGCCGTCTTCAGCGGCATCCCGCTGGTGGAGCGGCTCGACCAGCGCACCTGCGGCATGTGGGTGGTGAATATCGAGACGGGGCAAACCGTCGCGTTCGTGCGGTTCGAGGACGCGGTGCAGGAGATCTTCGCGGTCGAGCTCTTGGCCGGCATCCGCTACCCGGACCTGATCAACCACGACCTCGAGCTGATCGGCCGCTCGTACGTACTGGCCGACGATGCGCTGGCCGACGTGCCGGCGGAACTGCGGTCGACGTGACGACAGGGTGACGCTCTGCAGTGCGCTGCGGCATGGCAGTTGCTCAAGGATTGCCTGATGAGCAACTCCTTGCCCGACTACGCCCAGCGGCTCGACGCGCTGCACCGCGCATTGGCCAACGATTTCGTCGCGATCGTCGCCCAGCTGCCGCTCGTCGGGGGCGAGCGAGTCTTGGACGCCGGATGCGGCGATGGTTTTTTCACTCGTCTGCTGGCCGCCCGGCTTGGCGCCGGGCGCGTCGAGGCCCTCGATTCCTCGCCCGCGTACCTTGATCTCGCGCGATCGCGGCTGAGCGACCCGATCGCCGCGGGCCGCGTAGCGCTTGTCGAGGGCGACGTCAATCGCTTACCGTTTGACGCCGCCAGCCTCGACGTCGTCTGGTCGGCTCACAGTATGCAGAGCTACGACGACGTGCCGGCGGTGCTCCGGGAGTTTCGTCGCGTGCTGAGACCTGGCGGGTTGCTGGCCGTGTTGGAGAGCGACGCCATGCACTCGATCATGCTGCCGTGGCCGCCGCGGCTGGAACTGGCTGTCCGCGAGGCCGAGCGCCGCGCACTGGGCGACGCCGACGACCGCATGGGGGCCTATTTCCCTCGCTATGCTTCGCGGCTGTTTCGCGCGGCAGGATTCGTCGAATTCGCCGAGCGGCACGCGTTCATCTACCGCCCCGGGCCGCTGGACAACGAGCTGGCCAACTACGTTCGCAGGTACAGCGAGGACCTTCTCACGCGAACTCGGCCGCGCCTTTCGGCGGAACTTCTGCCGATTCTCGAGGACATCGCGGCCGCCTACGGCGCCGCCTCGCCCAGCCAATGTGACCAGTATTTCGCCTCGTTACAGGTGCTGATAACAGCATTGGCGCCGGGGCCAGCGGACAGGTAATCGCCTGGCCGCTGGGCAATGTCGCTACGGCCCGATCCCGCGCATCGGCGAGAAAAAAAAGCTGCGAATTCTTACCCTTCTCTGCGGTAGGCAGCCGGCCCATTTTCGCGTAAATTAGGCGGCCTAACGGCTTGCCGGCTCGTACCGGGCCGCTGCTGCGAGCTACGATTTTTTTGCTGCCGCCGCACATTCTGCGCGCGGCGTCGGCGTGCGTCCTGCTTCTGGACGCGCTACCAGTCGAACACAACTGTTTTCACGGTAAGCAATAAGAAAGGCACGGGTAGATGCAAACCAACCTCTCAGTTGAGGAGGCGGCGTTTGGGCCAGCCAGGACACTCCGACGGTCCCTCGCTTCGTCAGTGCGGCCCGCCAAGCGACCCGACGCCGGCCGAGCGAGTGGCGCACGAGCGACGCTCATCAAGCGACTGGCGTGTGCTCTTGCTCTTGTGTTCATCACGGCTGCCCCGGCGATGGCCAGCGAGGCCGACCTGGCGATCCCCGATTTGCACGCGGGCCGCTTCTTCACCACCGCTGGCCAGCCCGACAGCGGCATCAGCGCCTGGAATCTGCTGGCCGGCGGCGCCTTGGTGATCTGCGGCACGCTCGGCATCAGCCTGTACCTGCGCGCGCCAGATCAAGGCCCTGCCGGCCCACAAGTCGATGCTCGACGTCGCCGAGATCATCTTCCAGACTTGCAAGACTTACCTCATCCAGCAGGGCAAGTTTCTGCTGATGCTGTTCGTGCTCATCGGCAGCGCGATGGCGTTTTACTTCTTGGCAGCTGCACAGCAGGCGAGCCGGCCGCGACGACCGCTCGCGTTTGCTGGTGCTGTTGTTTTCCGTCGTCGGCATGGGCGGGCTCGTACTGCGGTGGCCTGGTACGGCATCCGCGTCAACACCTACGCCAACTGCCCGCACCGCCTTCGCCTCGCTCCGCGGCGAGCCGTGGGACGTGGTCAACATTCCGCTGCGGGCCGGCATGTCGGTCGGCCTGTTCCTGATCTCGCTCGAACTGGTGATGATGGTCATCATCCTGCTGTTCGTGCCGCGCAGATCGTCGGCGTACTGCTTCCTCGGCTTCGCCATCGGCGAATCGCTGGGCGCCTCGGCCCTGCGCATCGCCGGCGGCATCTTCACCAAGATCGCCGACATCGGCTCGGACCTGATGAAGATCGTCTTCAACGTCAAGGAAGACGACCCGCGCAACCCCGGCGTGATCGCCGACTGCACCGGCGACAACGCCGGCGACTCGGTCGGCCCGACCGCCGACGGCTTCGAGACCTACGGCGTCACCGGCGTGGCCCTGATCGCGTTCATCACGCTGGCCGTCACCCAAAGACCGCAGGAGCCAATTTTCGAATCCAGGCCAAGCTGATCGTCTGGATCTTCGCCATGCGGTTCCTGATGGACTTCATGTCGGGCGTGTCGCTACTTCATCAACCAGGCGATTTCCGAGAAGCAAGTACCGCGGCCTGAAGGAGTTCAACTTCGAGCAGCCGCTGACGCGGCTGATCTGGATCGCCTCGATCCTGTGCATCACGCACGTCGTTCGGCATGAGCTGGCTGCTTGATCAGCGACCTGACGGTCGGCGGCCAGCCGCTGCCGATCTCTGGTGGCAACTGGCCACGATCATCAGTTGCGGCACGCTGGCGGCGGTGCTGATCCCGGAATTCACCAAGGTCTTCACCAGTTCGCACTCCAAGCACGTCCACGAGATCGTCACCGCCTCGCGCGAGGGCGGCGCGTCGCTGACGATCCTGTCCGGCATCGTCGCCGGCAACTTCAGCGCCTTCTGGAATGGGCATGCTGATCGCCGGGCTGATGGCGCGTGCCTACTTCGTCAGCCTGCATGGGCTCGACGACGTGATGAGGTCGAGCTGGTCCGGACTGCCGCTCATGGGCGTCGGCTCGATCTTCGCCTTCGGCCTGGTGGCCTTCGGCTTCCTGTGCATGGGGCCGGTCAACATCGCCGTCGATAGCTACGGCCCGGTGACCGACAACGCCCAGTCGCGTCTTCGAGCTGGCCCAGACCGAGCAGATCCCCGGCATCAAGGAGGAGATCAAGCGCGACTTCGGCTTCGAGCCCGACTTCGAGCAGGGCAAGCACTACCTGGAAGCGAACGACTCGGCCGGCAACACCTTCAAGGCGACGGCCAAGCCCGTGCTGATCGGCACGGCCGTCGTCGGCGCCACGACGATGATCTTCTCGATCATCCTGCTGCTTGGACAAGGCCGGCATGCTGCACCTGAGCCTGACCGACGCCCCGGTGCTGCTCGGGCTTCATCTGCGGCGGGGCGGTGATCTTCTGGTTCTCCGGCGCCTCGATGCAGGCCGTCACCACCGGCGCCTACCGGGCCGTCGAGTTCATCAAGAAGAACATGGACCTCGACAAGAAAGAGGCCGACATCGAGGACTCCAACACCGTCGTGCGCATCTGCACCGCAGTACGCCCAGAAGCGGCATGTGGAACATCTTCATCGCCCTGATGACGATCACGCTGGCCTTCGCCTTCTTCGATCCCAACTTCTTCGTCGCCTACCTGATCTCGATCGCCGTGTTCGGCCTGTTCCAGGCGATCTACATGGCCAACGCCGGCGGCGCCTGGGACAACGCCAAGAAGCTGGTCGAGGTCGACCTGAAGGAAAAGGGCACGCCGCTGCACGCGGCCACCGTCGATCGGCGACACCGTCGGCGATCCGTTCAAGGACACCACCTCGGTGGCGCTGAACCCGATCATCAAGTTCTCGACGCTGTTCGGCCTGCTGGCGGTCGAGATCGCGGTCAAGATCAAGCAAGCCGCCGCCGCGGGCACGGGCCACGGATTACACGGCCTACGTCGGCGTCGTCATGCTGGCGATCGCGCTGGTGTTCGTGTGGCGCTCGTTCTACGCCATGCGGATTCCGAAAGAGATTTGAGGGTTGCGCGGCACAATTAGCCCCCGGTCACTGACCGGGGGCTAAATGGGCGCCGACTGTCAGTTGAAGTCTTCCTTCAACCCGAACCGGTGATAGCGCACGTTGCGGGGGCTCATCGTGTGACCCCAGCTAATCTGCTTGGGATCCATCCCCAGCGCGGCGGCGAGGCGCTCCCGTTCTTGGGGACTGGAAAGCCAGCGGCCGTCGACAATCGCCAGAACGCGCTCGGGGTCCAACGACGAGCGCGTCGCGAGTTCGTCGATCGACAGTCCCAGTTCTTCCAGCAGCAGGTCGACGGTCTTCATGGTCTTTCACCCAGCGCATCTGGCGACTGCTAAAAGGGTTGCGCAGCGCGGGGCGGCCTCAGTCGCCCAGCGATTCGCACTTGAGATTGCTATGGGAAGCGGTTGGGGTAGGATTTAATTGAGTGATGCCAGTTGCTTGTCTTATAACAACTTGCGATACGACTGACCACAAGGCTGACCGCGCCTTGCGCCAGAGCGTCTTTTCCACGATGCTTTCGCACGGGCGCCGCGGTTAACCTTGGACGGATATTGGGTTGGCGATACGCCACGCGTTTTTTGCGTGGTGGACAGATGGTTGAGCGCCGCGCTGATGGCGGCAAAAAGGGGGAGTTTGCCGCGCGGCTCCGTGCTTGCGCGACCGCCCGCTGTCACGTGCCGACCGCAGCAGAAAGGATTTGTGCTACCCGATGGCTACCGACTTTGCTGAACGGACGACCGACATTCCCTTGGCTCGAGAGACGGAGCCAAAGTTTCAATATCCCGGCATCCCCACCACCTGCGACGGCGCCGAGGCCGTCGTGTGGGTCGAGACCCGGATCAGCCAGGGCTCCGGCGCCTTTCCCATCACCAGTTCAACCACGATGGGCGGCGGCTTCAACCAGGCCCAGGCCTCGGGGCAGCCGAATCTGTGGGGCGACCAGCTCGTGTTCGTCGAGCCGGAGAGCGAGCACTCCGCCGCCACGTTCTGCGAGGGCTTCGCGCTGGCCGGCGGCCGGGTGACCAACTTCACCTCCGGCCAGGGCCTGGTGCTGATGAAGGAGGTGCTCTACACGATCGCCGGCAAGCGGCTGCCGGTGGTGTTCAACATCGGCGCGCGGGCGCTGACCAGCCAGAGGCTGAACGTCCACGCCGGGCACGACGACGTGATGAGCGTGGCCGACTTGCGGCTGGGGCATGCTCTTCGGCCGCAACGCGCAGGAGGCCGGCGACCTGTGCCTGATCGCCCGCCGCGCCGCCGAAGCGAGCCAGACGCCGTTCATGAACGTGCAGGACGGCTTTCTCACCACGCACACCGTCGAGAGCGTGCGGCTGCCCGAGCTGGAGTTCATGAAGGAGTTCATCGGCAAGCCGGAAGAGAAGCTGCATGAACCTGATGGACCCGGCCAACCCGATGATGTCGGGCGTGGTGCAGAACCAGGATTCGTACATGAAGGGCAAGATCGCCCAGCGCTGGTACTACGACCAGGTGGAGCCCGCCCTCACCGAGGCGTTCGAGGAATTCTACCGCAAGACCGGCCGGCGGTACGATTTCGTCGGCCCGTATCGCTGCGAGGACGCCGAGTACATCATCGTCGGCATGGGCTGCTACATGGAGACCGCCCAGGCCACGGTCGATTACCTCCGCGAGCAAGGGCATCCAGGCCGGCTGTCTCAATCTCTACTGCTTCCGGCCGTTCCCCGCCGAGCACATCGTTCGCGAGCTGAAGAACTGCGAGGCGTTCACGGTGCTCGAGCGGATGGACGACCCGCTGTCGACCACCGGCAATCACCTCACCCGCGAGATCAAGGCGGCGTTCTGCGACGCCCTCACCGGGCAGAACGGCCAGGAGAAGATCGACCGCATCCCGCGGATCTACACCGGCTGCGGCGGGCTGGGCAGCCGCGACGTGCCGCCCGGCGACATCATCGCCATCTTCGACAACATGATCCACGACGGGCAGGACTACTTCTGCGTCGGCATCAACCATCCACTGGCGCTCAAGGTCGCCGAAGACCCCGACCTGCGGCCCAACGGCGGCTTCTCGATGCGCGGCCACTCCGTCGGCGGGTTCGGCTCGGTCACCACCAACAAGGTCATCGCCACCATCGCCGGCCAGGTGTTCGGCAAGGACGTGCAGGCGTATCCCAAGTACGGCTCCGAGAAGAAGGGCCTGCCGACCACTTACTACCTGACGATCGCCGACACGCACATCTTCACCCACAGCGAGCTGGAGCACGTCGATCTGGTCGTGCTCAACGACACCAACGCCATCTTCAGCGGCAATCCGCTGAAGGGCATGGTCGACGGCGGCGCCATCTTCATGCAAAGCCCCTACACGAATCCCGCCGACGTCTGGGCCCGCATCCCGCTGGAGCACAAGAACACGATCCGCAAGAAGAACCTCCGCGTGTACTTCGCCGACATGGTGAAGATCGCCCGCGAAGTGGCGTCGGTGGCCGACCTGGAAATGCGCATGCAGGGCATCGTGCTGTTGGGGGCGTTCCTCAAGCTGACGCCCTACGCCACGCACAGCGGCATGACCGACGAGCAGGTCTACGCCGGCGTCGAAAAGGCCCTCGCGCAAGTATTTCGGCAAGCGCGGCGACCAGGTCGTGCAGGACAACCTGACCTGCGTCAAGCGCGGCTACGAGCGAAATGCAAGAAGTGCCGCAGGAAATGATCCACGCGGCGACGGCCAACGGACACACGCATTGACATGACCAATGACCAAGCACCAATGACCAATTAAGATAACTGAGCTCACTTAATGGCCGTCATTGGTCATTGGGAACTTGGTCATTGGTCATTTGCCTCGGAATGACTTTCCACTCCCCCGGAGTTCTCATGTCGACCACCGAACTTCCCGCTTCGATGAACGAGGCCAACGACCGCGATCCCTACAACAACAACAGCTACGGCACGCTGGTCGATCGCGGCTACTGAGCGTCTCAGCTGCCGGTGCTCGACGTGCACGACTTCAACGAGCGCATCATCCGCGGCTACGAGGAGGGGCACGGCGAGAAGGAGCTGCCCGCCGACCTGTCGCTGGCCCGCTCGCTGGTCCCCGCCGGCACGGCCACGCTGCGCGACTTCAGCTACATCGCCCCGGAGATCCCCGAGTACATCCGCGAGAACTGCACCGGCTGCATGGACTGCGTCACCCAGTGCCCCGACACGGCCATCCTCGGCAAGGTGCTCTCCGAGAGCGACCTCGAGGACCAAGCTGCAAACGATCCCGACGAGGCCGACCGCGAGATGTTCGAAGCCCAGTGGTCCAAGACCCGCAAGTACTACGACGGCCCGAAGAAGAAGGGCCAGGAAGGCGGCACGTTCGCCATCATCATCGACCCCAGCAAGTGCAAGGGCTGCGCCGAGTGCGTGACCGTGTGCGACGACCTGGCCCTGAAGATGATCCCCAAGACCGAGCCGGTCATGGAGTCGATCCGCAAGAGCCACCGCTACTTCAAGAACTTCGGCCCCAGCGACGACCGCTACATCAACGACAACCTGCTGATCGACATGATGCTCAAGGAGCAGACGCACGTCTACGTCGGCGGGGCCGGCTCGTGCGCCGGCTGCGGCGAGGGGACCGCCCTGCGGATGATGTGCGCGGCCACCGGCTCGAAGTACGGCGACCAGTGGGGCATCGTCGCCGCCACCGGCTGCAACACGGTCTACACCTCGACCTATCCGTACAACCCGTACCTCGTGCCGTGGACCAACTCGCTGTTCGAAAACGCCCCGGCCGACGCCATGGGCGTCCGCATGCCGCTGGGACCAGATGGGCTGGCACGACAAGCCGCTGTGGTGCATCGGCGGCGACGGCGCGATGTTCGACATCGGCTTCCAGTCGCTGTCGCGGCATGCTGGCCTCCGGCATGAACATCAAGGTGTTCGTGCTCGACACGCAGGTCTACTCCAACACCGGCGGCCAGGCCTCGACCAGCACCTACATCGGCCAGAACACCAAGATGAGCGTCCACGGCAAGGCGATCGGCGGCAAGCAGGAGCGCCGCAAGGAAATCGCCCAGATCGCCATGATGCACCCGCGCACGTTCGTGGCCCAGACCACCTGCGCCCACGCCAACCACTTCTACAAGTCGGTGCTCGGGGCGCTGGAGTTCGACGGCCCGGCGATCGTCTGTCTGCTACACCACCTGCCAGCCCGAGCACGGCGTGGCCGACAACATGGCCGCCGACCAGGCCCGGCTGGCGGTCGACACGCCGGGCGTTCCCGCTGCTTGATCTACGATCCGCGCAAGGGCGACACGATCAAGGAGCGGCTCTCGCTGCAGGGCAACCCGGCGGTGAAGGACGACTGGTTCGACGAACCCCAAGACGGGCGAACAGGTCGACTTCATCGACTTCTGCCGCAGCGAAGGCCGATTCGCCAAGCACTTCGACAAGGAAGGCAACCCGTCGGAGACGCTGCTGGCGGCCAAGCAAGACCGGCTGGAGAACTGGCATCTGCTGCAGGAGCTGGCGGGGCTGCGTTAACCCCGATCACGACTTGTCGACAAAGAGCGCGTGAAATCCGGCTTGCGCGAAATGTGAGTCGCCCGTCAGGGCGTCTACGAGTCCGCGTTCGCGCATGACGTCGAACGACATGCAGTCGGTTAAGCTCCATGACTTGTCGGACCGCTCTTTGAACAACTTCCAGGCGCGCTCCCAAGCCGCCTGCGTCATGGGCACAACTTCGACGTCCTCGCGGCCGAGGATGTGATCGACAAGCGCGATCACCTTGTCCCGCCAATCCGGCCGCGAGAATGCGTTGACGGTCTCAAGCAGCACGGCCTCCGTCGTGACAATTTGGCCGCTAATCTTGAGCGACCACTCGACGGCTATCAAATGATGAGCGTCGCGACGATCGACGAGCGCGATCCAGAACGACGCGTCGGCGAAATAGATGGCCATGCCAGGCGACTACTGCTTTGGCGTTCCATACAAGTAATGGTCATGTTCTGCCGCGAGGTCGCCTGGCGAACCCTCCAGGTCGGCTCCAAATCGACCTAGTTCCGCGAACTGGCCCGCCGCCGTGCTGGCCGACTCGACGCGCAATTGCAGTTTTTCGCCAATCGGCAGCGACAACGGCTTGTCGGGCACGATAACCCTGCCGTCATAGTGTGCTGAAATGATGATTGACATGAGTATGCTCCTGCTCACACTATTGTAGTCTATTGTCGTCGGTAGTACGCAACCCGCAGCCGCGAAGGCCGGTTTGCCAAGCATTTTGACAAGGAAGGCAACCCGTCGCCGACGCTTTTGGCGGGCCCGCGAACATCGGCTTGAAAACTGGCGGCTGCTGCCAGAGCTTGCCGGTCTAAGGTAGGACAGGGAGCCGGCACAATGTCCATGGGTCGCACTTCCGACGTGCGCCCGTTTTGCCGCGTGCGCGATGGGGCGGTCGGGCGCTGATTCTTGCCCTCGGCGGCGGCTGTGGTCTAATTGGTTAGCCGCTTCGCAACCCCATCCGCGCCGGCGCCAGCCGGACAGGGCATAACTCGCGGCCCCGCCCCTTTTCGCTGCACCAACGCATGAAGAACTGCGCTCACCTGGAAGGCGTCCAGCCCGTGCCCGCCCATGCCGCCGGCTGCGAGGAGTGTCTGAAGGTGGGCGGCCATTGGCTTCACTTGCGGTTGTGCCTGACGTGTGGCCACGTCGGATGCTGCGACAGCTCGCCCGGCCAGCATGCCACCAAGCACTTCCACCAGACAGGTCATCCCGTCATTGCCTCGTACGAACCAGGCGAATCGTGGGGCTGGTGCTACGTCGACGAAGTCGAGTTGAAATTGCCAGAGCAGATTCGCGCCATCCTCCGCAAGTAGGCCGAAACGCAGTAGGTCGAATCATGTCCGAGGACACGCTGCACGCGATTGCTTTTCCTCGGCTCGGCGACGATCAGCTCGCGTCACTCGGCGCTTGCCCGCTGACGACGGTCCGACCCTTTCACGACGGCGACACGCTGATTTCGGCCGGCGAGCGGAATTTCAAGTTCTTCATCGTCAAGTCGGGGCGGGTCGAGGTCCTCGACACCTCGGGCGAAACTCCAGCGACGGTCGTCGTCCACGAACCGGGGGAGTTTACTGGCGAGGTGAGCCAATTGACTGGTAGCCCGTCGCTGGTCACGATCGTGGCGCGCGGGGACGGCGAGGCTTACGAGATTTCGCCGGCAGCCCTGCAATTGATTTTGAATAACCACCCCGATCTGGGCGACTTGATCCTCAACGCGTTTCTCGCTCGCCGCCAACTCCTGCGCGAATCGGGCAGCTTTTCCGCCCTGCGCGTCATCGGCGGCAAGAATTCGCACGACGCGTTTCGAGTGCGGGAGTTTCTCTCCAAGAACCGGCTCCCGTTCTTGTGGCTCGATCTCGACGGCGATTTCTGCGTGCGCTGCTTGTTGGAGCAATTTCACGTGACGCCCGCCGATACGCCGGTCGTGGCCTGGGGCGCCCACACGCTGCTGCGCAATCCGTCCAATCGCGAACTGGCCGAGCTGCTCGGGCTGCGCGACCGCTTGGAGCAAACCGTGTTCGACCTGGTGGTCGTCGGCGGCGGACCGGCCGGTCTGGCGGCGGCCGTGTACGGCGCCTCGGAGGGACTGCGCACCGTCGTGATCGAGCGCACCGCCCCCGGCGGACAGGCCGGCCGCAGCATGCGCATCGAGAATTATCTGGGCTTTCCCTCCGGCATCACCGGCGCCGACCTGGCCGAGCGGGCCACCATGCAGGCCACGAAGTTTGGCGCCACGCTGAGCGTGGCCACCGAAGCACTCTCGCTGGCGTTTGACGACGGCCGCGCGGTGTTGCGCCTCGATGCCGACGAGATCGTCCGCACCCACTGCCTGTTGATCGCCACCGGCGCCGACTACCGGTTGCTGGAAGTCGAGGGCTGCGCGGAGTTCGAGGGCAGCGGCGTCTACTACGCAGCCACGCCGATCGAAGCGCAGATGTGCCGCGACTGCCCCGTGGTCGTCGTGGGCGGCGGCAATTCGGCGGGTCAGGCCGCCGTCTACCTGTCGCGCTCGGCCAGTCGTGTTTTCTTGGTGATCCGCGCGGACGATCTGTACAAGGGAATGTCCGATTATCTTGCTCGCCGAGTCGAAGAGACGCCAAATATCGAAATTCTACTCAACAGCGAGGTTCGTCGGTTAACCGGGCAAGGCAGTCTGGACGTAGTTGAGATCATCGACAACAAGTCAGGCGCCGTGCGCAGAATTGAAGTGTCGGCGTTGTTCAGCTTCATCGGGGCCACGCCGCGCACCGATTGGCTGCCCACAGAAATCGAAAAGGACGAAAAACAATTCGTCCGCACCGGTCCATCTTTGGCGGGTTCGCCGCTTTGGAACATCGCGCGGCAACCTTTCTTGCTCGAGACCAGCCGCCCGGGGGTGTTCGCCGCTGGGGACGTGCGCAGCGGTTCGGTCAAGCGCGTCGCCTCGGCGGTAGGGGAAGGCGCTATGGCAGTGCAGTTTGTGCACGAATTTCTGAGAGAGCGAGAAAGCTGAGCACCCCGACTATGAAGACCGCCGGGTCGAGAACCGTAAGACGGGTGACCCGAGCGCCAAAACGGCCAGGAATGTGCGGACGCCCAAAATCTCCGCGGAAAAAATACTTGATGGAATCTGCAATTTCGCTACAACGGAAGGGGCCAACCCGGCGTCGGTTGCCTAGTTGCTCTAAGAATCCTCATCCAAAATCCGGGTGGCGGGAGTCGAGCTAATGAACACGCGCTACTGTCGAAGTTGTTCCGCGATCGCCGGATTGGTCGTTGGTTGGTTCTGTCTGCTTGCGATTGAGCCCACTCATGCCGGGCCGATTTTTTCTTATCAATTCCCCGCTTCCTGGGACGGCGTCTCGGCGACCATCACCGACTTGAGCAGCGCCGGCAACAACAGCGCTCCCACCGGCGCTCCGGTGCTTTCCTCCAATGTGCCCCCTGGCGCCCCAGCGGGCGCCATGTCGATCAATACCGTCGGCGGCGGTTTTCGCACCGACAATGCGTCGTTGCTTACCAACGCTGCCATCGCCGCCGCCGGCGGCTACCGCTTCGATACGACATTCCTCTGGGATGGAACCAACAACTCCTTCTCCACGCTTAAAATCCTCGACTACGCCGGCACGGAGTTCTTGCAGCTCCAAGGAGTCGACGTCGGCGCCGGCACGGCCACGCTGCGGTTTGGCTTCAACGACGACACGGCCGTCGGCGTCAATCTACAGACCACGGTCAGCGCCAATCAGTGGTACGAAGTGAGCGGCGTCTTCGACGCCCAGGGAAACGCGGTCGCGCCCGACGGCAGCCTGAGCGGACAAGCCACCCTGATCGTCAATGGCCAGTCATTTACCGACAGTGTCGTCAAAACCAATTTCGGCGACGGTCTGAACCGCCGGATTGGCGTCGGCAATTTTCCCGGCTCGTCCGGCAAGCTCATCGAATTTCACGGCGACGTCTATAGCGCTTCCGTGCAGTTGATCCCTGAACCGGCGACAATTCTCTCCGTCGCCTGGTGCACAGCCGTCGCTGTTGGATTCGCCCGGCGCCGGAGAATGCGTGTTCCCGCGGCGCACTAACCGCTTGGGAAACCGGCAACTGCTATGGGGATCTAGCCGGATTGCGCCAACGCAAATCTGATCCCTCCGGTCCCCTCCCCTAGACAGGGAGGGAGTAAGGGGAGCACGGGCGACCCAAAGTCGCCCGTGCGCACCCGCGGTAGTCCTTGCGAAGCAACCAACGAGGGGTGACGCGCCGCGGACTGCGTGCCATGCCCACGTCCACGTGGGCATGCACAAGCGGCGACAGGCGCGCGCACTTCGGTAGCCCTCGGAGGCGATGCCGCCTGCGGTCATTCCTCGTACTGCTCATCCCACTGGTCATCGTCGTCCGCGTCCTCAAACCCGGGAACCCCAAACAAGCCCAAGAGTTCAGGGGACTCCGTCACCATCTTTCCGATCGCGTCGACGAGGCTCTCCTTCGATTGCTTGGGCAATTCCTTGAGCCACCCATCGAGGTCGAAGAAGCTTTTTGGTTTTGCCGCCCATGTCGCCCGCAGGGCGTGGACATGTTTGCAGGGCCACAGCTCCGACGGACAGGTGCATTCGCCCTCGACTTTTTTGAGCCGGCTCGCCCGCGTCCGGTAGACGCCGTAGTTGCCCGCGATCCGCGCCGAAATCTCCTTCCCATGCCGCACGCGCTGCGTCATCAGCGGACTGTCGACATACTCGGCAATCCGCTCCTCAAGCGTCAACTTCCGCTGGGCTGCCATGCGTGAAGTCCTCCGTGGATACCCTAAACGTCGGCGCCGACCGAGCGCCGCTCCCCGACGCGCGCATGCCAGTTTATCGCCTCGCCGTCGCCCGGCAAATGTCGCGACGGACTTACCCATCGAGCCGCCGATGCTGCTAGCAGTGCGCGAAGAGCGGCTACGGAACTGGCGGTCGTTGCGGGAACTGGCGGGCCAATGCTAACCGCTCCCTCAGCCGCAACGCGGCGTCCCTACGCCAGCCCAGGCCAACGGCCTGGGTAACAGGTCGCATCCTCAATTCTTAGCCCCAACGGGGCGGCCCTTAGGGACCGCGAAAGGATAACGTTGACAGATTATCTTGGTCGAGGCGTGATTGTGTAGTTCCAGTCGCCGTGGAATTCGTGTCGCTTCAGGCGGAGTCGAGAGAGTTCCTCATCACTGACTTTAATCTGGATGTCGTAATGGTTCGTGTCGAGCGCGGCTTTGACGGTCAGTCCTGTGCGCGTGGTCGTGCCGGCGATCAGGTTGACGATGGCCTCATGGCTGACGAGCGGCTTGCCGCGCCAGTTTTGTGTGATGAAGCTGAACAGCCGATGCTCGATCTTGTTCCATTTGCTGGTCCCCGGCGGGAAGTGGCAGACAATCAGCTTCAGCGCCAGTTCATCGGCCAGTTCTTGCAACGACACCTTCCACAACCGCGACCGGTGGCCATTGCTGCCGCCACCGTCCGCCGTAATCAGCAGTTCAGTGGCGCGAGGGAAACGCCGCTGCCCCATCTGCTTCCACCAGCGGCGAATGCTGTTGACGGCGAACTGGGCCGTATCATGGTCGATTCCCACGTTGACCCAGCCTTGGTTGTTGAGCATGTCGTACACGCCGTACGGAATGGCCTTACCCAGGGTCTTGTCCAGGAAGTCGTGGACACGGACGTCTTCAGGCTGCCCTTGCGGTCGCCATTCCCGGCCGCCATTCTTGAAATCGCCGATCAATTCCTTCTTTTTCGTGTCCACCGAGATGGCCGGTTGGCCGCGTTTCTGAAACCGCTGCACGCAGGCGTTCAGGTATTCGAACTGAGCATTCCGATCGGGATGCGAGGCCCCTTCCCGCGTCTTGCGGTTGGCCTGCAAACTATAACCGGCTTGTTTGAGCAAGGTCGCCACGGTGCGATCCGTTACGGGGTGATTCTGCCGGACAAGTTCAGCGGCCAACTTCGCGGTGCTTTTGCAGGTCCAACGCAACGGCGATTCAGGATCGCCGCGAGTCACCGGTTCGATCAACGCCTCCAGAGCTTTCAGCAAGCCAGGATCGGTTTCGGTGATGGGCTTTCGCCCACCGCCCGGCCGACGCACGCGCCTCCCAGCGATGGCTCGTTGTTTCGCGGGAAGTTTCAATTCCCGCAGGCCTGCCCTGATCGTCGGACGCGACAAACCCGTGGCCCGAGCGACCAAACTGATTCCGCCCCAGCCCGCGTCGCGGGCCTCGGCTGCCGCCCATTGCCTGCGCCTGCGCTCGTCCAGTTCCACGACGAGCGTGCGATACTTGCGACGAATCCGCGCCTCGACTTTCGCAACCTGCATGCGAACGTGATCGCAGACCGCCGACAAATCACCAAGACCAATTTGTAAAAGTTATTGTTTCGCTATCACTTAGTGCGTCGCCCGCCGGTCAATTCGTCTACCATGGAGTGTCGGGTAGCGGTGAGGGCGTTTACGCAAATGTCAGCCAAACGCCGATCGCCACGGCGTCCAACGGGTTCTCTACAACTGGTTTACGGCCCGGCATTAACGACCAAGGCACAGTCGGATTCTACGGCGTGTCATCAAGCATGAGCGGCGTCTTGCTGCGCTTTGCCAATGGGTCGATTCGACAGTCAGGTCCCTTTAACACTTTGGCGACTTCGGTCGGCATCAGCAGCAAGATCGCCATCAATCCTTATAACCAAGTCGCGTACTTGGGAACTAATTCGGCCGGCCAGAGCGCGATCTTTTCGACGAATCTCGGGGCCACGCGTCAGGTCATCGCGGTCGGAGATCAGATCGACGGCAAGACGGTGACTGGCCTCAACTTATTCGATGGTCTTATGAAGAATGGACAATTGGTTTACCTTGCCAACTTGAGCGACGGACAAGCGCATATCGTTCGCACCAATCGTGGTTACACCCAAACCGCCCTCAACGACAGTCCCGTAACGGTACCCTGGTCGGGCGTCGGTTATTTGCGGAAAGCGCAGGGAGAGTTTGGTGGTTCCGCAGCTGGGACGATTAGTAGATTTGGGTGCAACCTGACGAGCACCGCCAACATTCTCAGCTACTTCGGCCACAGCGTGACTCCGCTGGAACTCCAGAACTGGTTGCTTGCGCGATTCAACGCCGCTCCGGAAGCGGAGAAGGGGCAATTCATCTCGCCAAGCAATGATTTTAGCGAATCAATAATCACGCGTTTTTCCCAGGAGCAAGTGGCTGCTGGTGGAGGCGGGTCTGTCGTAAGCTGGACGCCATTTTCGTCGACCGGTCCGGGGAGTAACTTTCAACGAATCGTGGCCGATCTTCGCAGCGACCGGCCCGTCAAGCTGCGCGTTCCTAGCCACACGGGAGCAAACTATAAGGCCGGCGGCCACTATATCATGGTCTACGGGCTTGCTGATCCAACGAAGGCAGACGCTGCACTCACTAAGAAACTATCTGGATACTGGCATTGTCGTAAATTGTGAAATGGCCGTAGGTTTTGGGATTGGATTTCCATCGCGCCCCCGGAGCCTTCGGCCATGCGATTCCCCACGCCCCCGCGTAAATCCTACCCTTCGGACCTGACGGACGAGCAATGGAGTTTCCTCGAACTTTTGTTGCCGCCCGAGCGGACCGACGGGCTCGGTCGTCCGCGCGAGGTCGATCTGCGAGAGGTGATCAACGGGATTCTGTATCTGCTTCGCAGCGGTTGCCAGTGGGACATGCTGCCCCACGACCTGCCGCCCAAGAGCACGACCTACGAATATTTTGCCCGCTGGCGCGACGACGGGACATGGCAGCGAATCATGGACGCCTTGCGCGAGCAAGCGCGAACGACGGCCGGTCGCGCAGCGACGCCCAGCGCGGCGAGCGTCGACAGCCAGAGCGTCAAGACGACGAACGTCGGCGGCGAACGGGGCTACGACGGCGCGAAGAAGGTGACGGGGCGAAAACGGCATATTTTCGTGGATACCCTGGGCTTCCTGTTGGCCGTGGCGGTGACCAGCGCGGCGCTCGACGACGCTGCCGCCGCGCCGCAAGTCCTCGCCCAGGTGACTCCCGACGCAGCGCCGCGACTGACGAAGATTTGGGGCGACTCGAAGTATCGCAATCATGGTTTGAACGCCTGGCTCGCGGGAGCGACCGGATTGGAATTTGGAGATTGTGTCTCGTCCTGCCGACGCGAAAGGTTTCGTGCTGCTGCCCAAACGTTGGGTGGCCGAGCGGACGTTCAGCTGGATCGGACGCAGCCGACGGCACAGCAAGGACTATGAACGACGAACCGATTCCAGCGAAGCGATGATGAAACTCAGCGCCATCCATCTCATGCTCCGACGACTCGCACCCGCCAGAAACGGTTCCACGTTCAACTACCACGCTGCTGCGTAAAGACCGATTTCCCCGCGGAAAACACGGAATACATTCCCAGATAGTTTCTAAGAGCGATCTGCTGATTCATGACCCTGGAAACGGGGGCGTGTACACGCTGGACGACTACGAAAAGAAATATAACTACCAAGTAACGCATCCCAATTGGCTGGACGAGCCGCCCAGTCCCGGCAGCGCGGTCCGAGTTCATCGGTATCAAGCGATCTCGGAACCGCAGTTGAACATGGAGGTGCATTCGCCAGTCGACATCGTTCTTACCGATCCCAATGGAAATCGATTGGGACTCGATCCCGCCTCGGGCGCCTTTAACGAGATTGGTGGTGGCTTGTACTGGGAAGATGAAACCTTTTATGCTCTCGATGAGGGCGTGTCTCCGGAACCGGCGTGGGAGAATGCCGCGGACTCCATCAAGCGGCTTTTCGTTCCCGCCCCGTTGGACGGGATGTACAGCCTGCAAGTCATCGGGACAGGCACTGGAGCGTTTGAAATTAACGTGGGAGGGGATGGGAATTTTGCGGTCAGCGCAGCGCAATTTTCAGGGATGATCACGCCAGGCGAGACTTTGGACTTCAACTTCTCTGGACAGACAGGCCTACCGGTAATCGGCGACTACAATGGCGACCAGCGCGTCGATGGCTCCGACTTAACGGAATGGCAGAATCTATTTGGCCAATCGGATTCGGGCCTCAATGCGGACGGGGACGACGACGGAGACGTTGACGGCGCTGATTTCCTGCTCTGGCAGAACAACTTCGGCGAAGGCGTGACGTCACTGACGGAGGACGTGACGCCGGTGCCTGAACCTAACTCACTGCTAGTCATGGCAATTAGCTTCACGATGCTTTGGTCTCGCTCTTTTGGTAGCTGTTATCGAAGCGGATTCTACGGCACCCAAGCGACCACATGGTAAAGCTTTGCACTTTAGAATGAATGCGTCTGCGAGCTGATTTGCCGAGCTCCTGGCCAAGTGCAACGTCAATGAGTTGGTGGGGAGCGTGACAGTCTTCGCAATTAAACCCATCTGAACGATAGTCGCGGGTTCGGCGACGACTTTAGCTATTCCGGGGCGGGCGGTGGGCGCCAATGAAACGTGAGTGCGGAGCCGATAATACTACACGGATTTCGACGCAACCAAGCCAGCGCAGGCTAGCTGCCATGACTCGCCTAATTGGCGGCCCGGAGCTCAGGCTCCTAAAGTAACTTCCGCGAAGGATTTGTAGCGAATATGGAGAGTTCGAAGAGTTTTCAAACCTTGGAAGAGGTTCGTCGCTTTGTCGCCGATACGCTAGGGGGATTCGAAACGCTCGCGGCAGATCAATTCCCGCTTTCGCAGCATGTGCTTTTCCGCTCGGGTCGGCCCTGCGGCATGTACTTTTGTCTGCACGGTCCACGAGCGCTCCGCCTAACCGCTATTTGGGAAACCGACCAGAACAGCATTCTGTTCTACGGGTCATGCGGACAACGGCTGCACCGCATCAAATTGGCCGACGCGCCACCGATTGAGGTATAGCATCGATCTCGTCGCAGATGTTTTACTCTGCAAGCGCACTCACGCCGATGTGCGAGCCAATCTCGTTGGCGCCACTCTCCGGCGCACCTATCATCGTGAGCTCGACGTTTTGCCCACGACGCGGGCCACTTCAGGCATGCCGGTCCTCGAAGTTCAGCGTTCCGGAAACCGAACCGTAAGTGCCGGACAGCGCTGCGCCCTAGGGCCTGTCAAGAACGGTCGATTGTTGACGCGTCTCACGTGCTCATGAGGTTTAAGGCCGTCTCGCCTATTTAGGCCAGCTTTGGTGACCGACGCGGTACAACTCTCTCCCCTGGGTGCAGCCCTCACTTTGTTTTTTACGCGGCGGCTTGATAGAAGCGGTGGAGGGGCTCGGTTTCACTGAGCGTAGAATGACTAAGTGACGTTTCCGCTGCGAGGCACGATGGGCTCCGCGGGACCCTCGCCTTCCCCTGAAGCTTTTATCAGCGTAATGTCGGGATCGTATTGCGGCGGGAAGATAGCGGCGAGTTGCCGCCAAAGGATTCCGCCACCGGTGGCGACCATCAGTGCGCCCACCAGCAGCAGCAGGGCGGGATAGTGTCGCCGCGTCGTCATGTCTTCCGGCGAATAGCCGAGGAGCATGGCCAGCGGGCCGATCAGGAAACTTTGCGAGAAGTTGACCATCGCATGGCTGATGATCCCGGGGATCACCGTTCCGGTGCGGAGGACCATGTGGGCGTACCACACGCCGAGCGGCAGGGCGATTACGCCTTGCCAGGGATTGAGATGGAAGATCGCGAAGAGAATGGCCGAGGCCCAGATGGCCTTGGTGACCGAGTAACGCTCTAAGTAGCTGCGGAGCACCAGTCCGCGAAAGACGATCTCTTCGGCGATCGGGGCCACGATGACGACCGGCAGCAACAGCGATAGCCAGCTACTGCTTTCGAGTTGCTTGATCGTCTCTTCGCGCCAGGATTCCGGCATGGGGATCCAACTTGCCAGATTTCCCAGCAATATGACCGCGCCGAAACTGGCCAACAGGATGGCCGGCACGATGCGAACGGGAAACCGAGCAAGTCGGCTGGCTTCGCCAAATGAACCGCCAAGCCACTGGAGGCCGAGCAGGATGGTGACGTTCCAGGCGATGATTTGGGGAATGGTGATGGCGCGAAAGCGTCAACTGGTCGATCATCCGAGGCGCCGCTGGCAACCGACGCGATGCCGAAGATCATGTCTGCTAGAAACGCTGCGGCGATGAACACAGCGTAGAACGCCAGGCATAACAAGATGGACCGGCCGATGCCCAGCCCGCGTCTGGCGGCGGGCGCAGAATCCGGGGATGGAAGTGCCTCGCTCACCGAGTGAATCGAGAAAAGATCGCTGTAAAACGGGGGCGGCCGAGACGCCCTCTGAGTATAGCTGACCGCGATAACACGGGACAACTAACCAAACCGACATATCCCAGATGGCTTGAGCCTGAAAAATGGCGAGATGTGTCTAATTCGGTGGTTTGTTGGGACTCGAATCAATCGGATATTGTCATAAGGATCCATCGAGTATCATCCTTTGACTAGCCCATTCGTGGTGCATCTGAAAGAGTTACATGCAACTTCGCGTGCGTGAATTGTTTGCACTGCTTTGTCTTTGGATCAGCGTTTTGCTGAGCGCGGGACGGGCGGGCCAACTCTTGTCGAGCGATACCAACGTGATGGTGGAACTCACGTTCACGGCGACCCGCGAGTACGTCGACCCGTTTAATGAAGTGACGCTAAACGTCGATTTTACGGAGCCGGGCGGGCACGAATTGCGCGTGCCGGCGTTTTGGGCCGGCGGAAAAGTTTGGAAAGTGCGGTATGCGTCCCCTGTTGCAGGAACGCGTCGTTTCCGAAGCGTATGTTCGGTGGCGACGGAGGTTGGGCTTCACAATGTGGAAGGCAAGCTGGAGGTCAAACAATACGCGGGGACCAACCCAGTCTATTTGCACGGACCGCTCCGCGTCGCGTTCGACCGGCGGCATTTGGAGCATGCGGACGGCACGCCGTTCTTCTGGCTCGGCGACACTTGGTGGATGGGCCTTTGCCATCGGCTCCACTACCCGGACGAGTTTCAACTGCTCGCCGCGGACCGGAAAGCGAAGGGCTTTAACGTTATTCAAATCGTCGCCGGGTTGTACCCTGACATGCCGCCGTTCGACCCGCGGGGCGCAAACGAGGCAGGCTTTCCCTGGGAAGCCGAGTATGCCGCCATTCGCCCGGAATACTTCGATGCAGCCGACAAGCGGCTGCTGTACCTTGTCGACCAGGGATTCACGCCCTGCATCGTCGGCGCCTGGGGTTACTACATTCCCTGGATGGGCGTCGAGCGAGCCAAACAGCATTGGCGGTATCTCATTTCGCGGTACGGTGCACTGCCGGTAGTAGGGTGCATTGCCGGCGAGGCGAACCTGCCTTGGTATCTTGCCAAGAGCTTTCGTTAGTTTGACTGTGTACTGTTCTTGATTCGTCGCAAGTGATTTTGTAGACATGCCCTTACGGCAAGGAATGCCGAGAAGGGAGTCGTCGATGGAACGGCGTTATCAGGTGCGGTTGCAGGAGTTGTTGGACGACGCGGTGGCCAGTCCTGACCAGTGGCAGGGGATGCTGACGCGGCTGGAGCGATTTGTGGAGCCGTTCGCGGCCCTGCTGGTGCGAAGCAAGCAGCGCAAGCTGGCTCAGCAGTACGTCGCCGGCTTGGCGTCGCGGGTGGAGCGCAAGAACGTGGAGTCGATTGCGTACTGTCACGACCAAGATCGACAGATGCTGCAGAAGTTCATCGGTCAGTACTCGTGGGACCATCGGCCGCTGGTCGGCGAACTGGCGCGGCAAGTCGCCGCGTCGTTGGGACGGGCCGACGCGGTGCTGGTCTTCGACCCGTCGGCGTTCGCCAAAAAGGGAACCGAATCGGTCGGCGTGAAGCGGCAATGGTGCGGTCGCTTGGGGAAGATCGAGAACTGCCAAGTGGGCGTGTACTTGGGCTACGTTTCGACGGAAGAGCACGCTCTGGTCGACATGCGGTTGTACTTGCCGAAGGACTGGGCGCGCTCGAAGGCCAGGCGTCTCAAGGCCGGGGTCCCGCGGGACGTGAAGTTCCGCACGCGGCATGAGCTGGCCTTGGAGATGCTCCAGGAGCACGCCGCAGCGTTGCCGCACGCCTGGGTGGCGGGGGACGACGAAATGGGAAAAGTCCCGGAATTTCGCGGAAAACTCGCGATGCGCGGCGAGCATTATCTATTGGCCGTGCCGTCCAACACGCTCGTTCGCGACTTGGAGGCCGCGCCGCCGGCCTACTCGGGGCACGGCCGCCGACCGAAGTCTCCGTGGCAACGCGTCGACCGGTGGTGCGCCGCGCTCGCCCAGAACGCCTGGACGACGATCGACGTGCGGGACGGCGAGAAAGGCCCGCTGGTCGTCGAAGCGGTGAAGATTCGCGTTCGTGCAAAAACCGTCCCTGGGGACGGCTACGACGAAATGCTGATCGTGATTCGCGAGCGCCAGGCGGACGGTTCGCTGAAACATGACTATTATCTGTCGAACGCGCCGCCCGAGACGTCGCTGGCGGAGTTCTGTCGCGTCGCCAAGGCGGCGCACCGCATCGAGGAGTGCCTCCACCGCGCCAAAAGCGAAGCCGGCTTGGCCGATTACGAGGTGCGGACGTGGCGCGGTTGGCATCATCATCAAACGCTGTCGCTGTTGGCGACCTGGTTTCTCACGCAAGAGACCCGGCGGGGAAAAAAATCTCACGCCGGCGATCACCGTCCCACAAGTTCGGGCGCTGCTGGCCTCGTCGCTGCATAGGAAACTCGCCTCCCATCATCCTGACGTCGCCTGCCGCCAAACCACGCGTCGACTCCAACGCAGCGAGACCGCCCGATTCTACCATTGGGAAAAACGCAAACGCTTGGCGCCAAAACGCATCCATCAACGGCGATAACCAGATACAGTCGAACTAGTCATCCAGCAAAGTAGCCGACCTGTCGGCTCCGCATGCACTCAGCGTGACCCCTCACAATCGCAGGTATTCCAAGAAATAAGGGGACTCCTTAGGTACAAGATTTGTTCGTATTCCTTGCCGATCGGCATTATGCGGCCGGCGGGCCCAAATGAGAAGTGCTGCCACCCAACGTCGTTAGAACTGGAGCGCTAATTCGGCGTCCTGAACAGCCCCCACCCTCGTAAAAAGCCGCTCCTTAAGAGGGGCTTCCATCGAACGTACATCTTTGTGGAGGGCACTGGTGTCCTAACCATGCGCGTAACTATTCGCACCGGCAACGGACCCTTTTGTGGAGACTTCGATTTCCGCAACTGGACGACATACTGCGACCGGTTTTCCTAGATTTGATGAATGAACGCGGTGACGCTGATCATCTACGATTGGCAGCCGGCCAAGTCGATTCTTATTTAGGCCGCTCAGCGAGGGCGGCTGCGTTGCTGTCCCGTTACTCCCGTAATTGTGGGGTGCCCATGGCCCGGTCATCACTTACGTTTGCGATCCTCGCCGTCGTTAGCCTAGCAGGCTGCACCAATTCGCAAACGGATGAACTACGCGCCTCGCTGGCAAGCTACAGCAAGTCTCTTGCCGAAGCGCGCACCGCTACCGCCGCCGCATTGGCCCAAGCTGATCAAGCAGCCACGCACGCGAAGCAGATGCTGTGCGACGCGGAAAAACTGAATCGGGAGGCAGCCGCTCAACTTACCGAGGCCCGATCGGAGCGGACGTTGGCAAAGCAAGCGCTGCTCGAAGCGGAGAAGGGCCGGCAAGTGGCTACTACGGCTTTCCAATTGGCCCAGGCACGTGACACTGCAGCCGGTCGCCGCATGGCCGCCGCCGCTCGGTCGGAAATGGCAGCCGATAAGTCGAAAAGCGAGGCCGCGGCCGATCTCGCCGCCGCGCGTGAGTTGGGGGGCCAAGTTGACTTAGACCGGTCCGCACTTGAGCATCAACTTACTTCCGCTCGCCAAATCATTGACGAGGCAGCCAAAGCAAAGGTCGAGGCGGAGAATGCCAGGGCCATTTCAGCGGAAGTAAGTCGACAGGCTGTAGCCGCTCGGCAAGATCGCACCACAGCCGAAAAAGTGTTGCGCGAAGTGGCGATTACGGGCGAAGTGATTGCGGCTGAGCGACGAGCGGCCGTGAAGGAGCAGCAAGCCTCCGCCGCCGCCCAGAACGCCGCGCAACTCGAAAAGCAGGCGGCGGACGACGCCCTGGAGGCCGCCCGTCTCGCCAAGCAAGACGTTGCCAACGACCGGACGTCACTGGAGCAGGAGCGTTCGCAACTGGCCGCACTTCGAGAGGACGTTGAGCGACGAACCGCCACCGCAACCGCCCTGTTGGCGAAAGCGGACGCCAAGAAAGCGGCCGCGGAAGTGGCCCAGGCCGAAGCCGCAAGGCAACGTTTATCCTTGGCTGAGCAGACCGCGGCCTATGACGCGGCCAAGGAAGCGGGTGAAATCAGCCGGCAGTCGGCTGAGCAGGCCCGCGTACTGGCAGCCGCTGAACGCACAGCTGCCGAGCGAGCTAAGGCGGCCGCGGAGATTGCGCGACAGGAAGCCTCTTCCAGTCAGGATTTTTTGCGCTCAGTCCTCCAGCAGTTTCGAGATGCGCAGGTCAAGTTCGCAACTGCCCCGAGTGCAGCTCCCGCGGTCGGACTCAACAGCGGCGCCAAGGTTGCTGGAAGATCCACCACTACAGTCGAGTAACGGTTTCAGGTCAGCGGTGCGGGAGACCGCGGCCGCCGCACCAACCGTGGCGCCTAGCGTCACTGCGCGAGGCTCGGATAGACGTGCCGCTCGCCTGGAAGGGTCCCACCCACCTCCCGTCGCAGAGGCGGCGGAGTGCGGTAGGCATTGGCGTGCAAGGCCAGTCGCCGGAGAATAGGCAGCTATCCGGTGTGCCAATGCCCGCTAAGCGAATTGCCTGCTAGCGGCCCGCCGACTTTCACTTCTATTGCCAAAAAGGTATCACCAAACCGTCTTCTGTGCGAGGTAACATGCGACCGACGGTGATGTATCTCATTGATACCAAGAGAATTAAGAAAAGTGGAGCGGAAGGGAGTCGAACCCTCGACCTCTGCATTGCGAACGGCGACAAACTCTTCGGCGAATTGACGTAAAGTGCGGTGCGCACCGCGACTTGTGGCAGCGTAACTCGCGCGATGTTTGCCGTCCATTTCCCTCGTGTGCAACGATTCCGTGCACGATTAGTGCATGGCCCAGAGGCCACCATTACGCCCCCCTCTTTTCGCTCGGATGCTGCGATACGTCCGGGCCCTTTCGCGTCGGCAAAATCCCGCCGGGATCGACCATGCGAGTGCAGTGGTGTAGCGGTTAGAGCAGCGGAACGGTGCGGCAGTTTAGTGCTTCGCCGATTGCCAGTTCGCAATAAACACTCGATCAGCATCGCTCAGTTTTTTGAGATCTACCGTTATCTGCTTTCCCTGCCTATTCTTGAGAGTGACTACCCCATTAGCAGAACTGACGATCGCTGCCTCGATTGAGAATTTTCCGCTTGCGCTGGTCCATGTGCGAAATTTGGCGTCTTCGGCGCTAGTGTCCTTTGTGCGCTCCACATTTATGAGCTTACTTTCACGTTCTCGAATGGATTCTTCCAGTACCTTGAAGTTTTCGATGTATTGCAACCTTGCCTCCCCATATTTCGTCTCGTCCTTTACATTCATCCACATGGTCATAATGTCCGCGAGAGGTTCCTTTAAATAGAAACCCGCAGGCGTCATGCCAATGCTGTCGTCCACGCGGTCCAATGCAGCATCAATAGCATCCCAAAAATCCCGCGAGGTCGTGCCGATTTGCGCATTTGAAAACGTGCTAGTGTCTTCTACCATTCGTTCGTTTTTGATTGTTTCCAAGCGGGCAAACAGATCCTCAATCTGTGCCGCAAAATGTTTGTATTCATCTAGTTCTTTCTTTAATCGCACTGCTTGGATAGTTGCCGCGTTATCGTCGCCGACTACAAATTTTGCCTCAGCACTAACTGTTGCACCAAATGTGCCGACTCGTTTCACAAGCGGGCCCGATAAGATATCGCCGGTCGCACCAATGGTCCGACGAACATGCTCAGGCTGCGTCATCGCAATGGGCATCGTTACACTGGCAATGTACCATCCGTCCTCAAGCCCAGAGAGCTGACCGAGTGGCTCCGATTGGTACGTGCCGTCCGACAGAACCGATGACTTGGTCTGGCACGCTCCATTGGCTGATACCGCGTCCTCTACAGAAATCATCAATTCGGTATCGGCCGGTAAGTTTGTTTTACCGGCGACGACTATTCGCTTATCATCTTGGATTTTCGCCTGAACAGAAAGTAATACGACAAGCTCATGAGTCGATGCATTAATTGAGTGCTTTGGTCCGGACGATGAGCCTACGCCGATTTTCCGGCTCAACTGACCGATCACGGGTTGCATTGTCAGAAAGATCCCCTTTTCGTCGCCTTGCTTGAGCGTTCCCGACGCGTCAATCAAATAATATTCTCCAGGCAGCGATCCTATCTCTTCGTAGCGTTTGCCTACGCTGGCAGGCTTTTCGACGACTTCAAATATTCTGCTGCTGACGTCCTTAAACGTCGTCTTGATGTAAGTCTTCCCGCCATTACGAAACAGAGTGTAGTGCGCGGGCATGCCTACGGTTTCGTCCGACCACCTACCAAGAAGTTCTCCGGGAATTGTAGAATCTGCCTGATCGATCGCGTTATCATCGTCGATCGACAGTCCAAGAATCTTGATCTCAAGCGATGGATTGAAATCCGTCCTGGCCCAATATGTTGCCCATTCCCCACTTGCTGCACTAGCTTCCGCGCCGGGAAGAAAGTAACCAATGAGTGTTCGCTGATACTCGCTGCTGTCTAAATTCTTCAGCTTGATCGCAAGCTGGCGAAGCTCGTCCTCCGATGCCTTTCGGCTGAGCCGGACATCAAGGGCGCGTTTTATTCCCGGTGTGACATTTGACTCCACGATGGAGTACTGGGGGATGTCGCTCGAATCCGAATCGCTGCGACTGCTCAGCGAGTCGGGAACCCCATCTTCTGGCGTCGCCGAAGCAGCGATGTGAATGTCTGGCGCGTTTTCGCCTTCGCTCTGCTGTTTCACGGCGTCAATGGCACGGTCAACGCATCCGCTTACGCACAAAAAGCCGAATCCGGCCAGCACCACAAAGACTAGGCCTCCGCCGCATGACTCACCGATAGTGTTTCTCATTGTCATGTTTGCACGAAGCCTCCCCGTAGTCTCACTTGAGGCAGCGGGGCTTTTCCTTTCATGGCGTCGGCCTATTCCTTGCCGTACTGCGTCCTAGCCGCCTTGGCGTTGGCCACGCCATCCCAAATCTGATTGAAATACTTGCGGTCGAATTTCGTTAGGGGCGGTATGCCAAGAAAACGTCGAATCGCCGATTCTGTTTGTTCCTCATGTAGTGTGTCGTCGGCCCCAATGAGGAAGTAGCGATAAGTGTAATTCCCCTCGGGTTGTTTGGGGCGTGGGGTACGCACGACAACAAACCGCCGACGGCTGTAACCGGCGAGAATCTTCGCTTCAATCTCAATCCGCTCTCTCATATTGCCTCACAGTGATAGGGGTGGCGACAAAACGGCCATTATAAGGCAAGCCGCAGTCGACGCAAAATCCGGGGTGTTGGGAGTCACCCCCACCCGTCGGGGATTTAAAGGGGACGCGAATCAAGCCCCATTTTTTCAGAAGTTTACTGGCGGAAACTTGGAGCCGTCTCCGCCACCATGCAATTCGTAGACGCGCACCCACATACAGCCGCCAGATCGCCCTCAAAAAATTCGCCAAACTTTCTTGTTGAAAATGGGCCAACGACTGTGGTAGCGTCGACCCTTGGCCGATCATGTCGGCCTGGTCGTTCTTTGACATTCCAATCTCCACGCCAACTCTGCGCATGCCAGGGCAGAATTGCCTCCTGCTGTGCTGCGCCGAATGCGTCCCTGCTGGGCTCACTGCCCACTGCCCACTGCCCACCCCTGCGTTTTGGAACTCGCCCGCCCGAGCTCCAACGCGTGGCCGCGCTTCGCGTTGCGGTGAACGGGCGCGGTACAGGCCGTTGTGGAGCCCCCGAAGCGCTGCCAAATCGTCGCGCGCCGCGCTGCTTTTACCGAGGTCTGCCCGCGTGAAGGTCACGGCTCAAAACGCCAAAACTCGGCGACTAACGGCGTCGGCCCCGCCCAGCGGGACTCGGCATTCGCCGCGTCGGCGCGAAAACGGGCCGTGCAAAAAGAGGCAAGTATTGGCGATTTGGATCGTGTTTCAGCTATCGCCGCCAAAACAGTCGCGACGCTGCCTCGGGGAAACACTGCCTCGGGGAAACGCTGCCTCGGGGAAACGCTGCCGCTGGGAAACGCCGCACTGCCGAACGTCGGCAGGTAACAGAAACTCTTGTTTCGGCAAGGTTTAGAGCGAGTGGAGCGGAAGGGAGTCGAACCCTCGACCTCTGCATTGCGAACGCAGCGCTCTCCCAACTGAGCTACCGCCCCCGAGAATCAAGGATTCTAGGACCGCGGCGGCTGTCGCATGTCCAGGCAGCGGCGTTTGGGCTCACCCCCGGCGATGCTGTCGCCCAGTCGCCGACCGGCGATGCCATCGCCGGCTTTGTTTTTACTGCACCATTTCCTCTTCTTCGCCGGCGGCGATCAATTCGATTTCGCCCGCGTCCTCGAGCCGCCGCACCACGTCGACGATCTCCTGCTGCTTCTGCTCCACGGCCGACAGTTTCACGGCGCCCAGGTATTGGATTTCCTCGCGGAGCATGTCGGCGGCGCGGGTCGACATGTTGGCGAACACCTTATCGCGCAGCGGCTGGCTGGCGCCCTTGAGCGCCATGGCCCATTGGGTGTTCTCCACATTCTTGAGCACCGTCTGAATGTCCTTGGCGCTGAATTTGCCGATGTCCTCGAAGACAAACATCAGCCGGCGGATTTCCTCGACGAGCTCCGGATTCTCTTGCCCGAGGTTTTCCAAGAGCGTGCGCTCGGTCGCGCGGTCGGACACGTTGAGCATTTCGGCCACGGCCTCGACGCCGCCGGCGTTTTCGAAGCTCTGGCTCATCACGCTCGACATGCGCTTCTCGAGGCCCTTCTCGACTTCCTCGATGATGTCCGGACTCGTCTGTCCCATCGCCGCGATGCGCTGCACGACCGACATCTGGCGCTCCGTGGGCAGCCCCGAGAGAATGGCCGCGCCGGCGGGCGGCGGCAGGTGCGACAGGATCAGCGCGATGGTCTGCGGGTGCTCGTCGATGATGTAGGTGAGAATATTCTGGTGGTCGATATTTCGCAGGAAGGCAAACGGCACTTCCTCGATCGACTGACGAATGTTGTCCAGCGTGCCCGCGGCTTTGCTGCCCAGGGCCATCTGCACCAGCGCCTTGGCGCGCTCCAGGCCGCCGGTGTCCGACGTGGCTGAGGGGCTGGAGTCGGCGAACTGTAGGATCACCTGCTCCTGCTGCTCGCTGGAAATCGACTTGAGCCGCGCGATCTCGATCGAGACCGCCTCGACTTGCTTGCCGTCGAGCCGCGACAAGACGGCGGCGGCTTCCTCTTCGGGAAGCGCCGTCAACAAGACCGCGGCTTTGTGCAAGTCGGACATGGAACGACGTACGAAATTGGCCGGCGCATGAAGGGCGCGCTAGGGCTTTGCCTGATGCAAGCAAGGCTTAGTCCTTGAAGATCGGCCAAATTGGGGCGATCGCATTAGAGGGGCGGTTTGCGGAGAAGAGGGGACCGGCAATTTATTACGACTGGGGACCAAATCCTTAAAGAATTGGCCAGTCGGCAATGTCCCCCGGCGCCCGCCGCTCGAACTCAGGCCTCCGCCGCCGCCGCGACGGTCGCCAGGCCGACTTCCAGCCGCAGCGGGCCGAAATCGGTGTCGAAAGCCACCGACACCGCCTGGGCGCCCGTGGGAAAGCGGATCTCGTGGCCGTCGCCCAGGATCACGCTCGGCAGGCTCACCGACAATGCAAGCTGTTCCAGCTGGGCCTTGGCCTGGCCGGCGACCATGTTGGCCAGTTCGCCGATGGCGTCGACCACTTCGCCGTTCACCTCGGTGCACGGGCTCATCAGCATCGCTTCGGCGGCCTTCAGCGCGACCGGCTGGGAGAGATTGAGGATGACCGCGCCACGGCCGACCCCGACAGGCCGATGACGCCGCTTATCGGATGCTGACGGCGGCCCGACTGCGCGAGCGAAATCGGCCCGCGTCGCACCTGCCACCCCAGTACGGAGTCAAAGGTGTCCGTCAGGGCCGTCAGAAATGGGTTGATTTGCGCCAACTGCATCGGGCGACTCCTCGACAGAGCGACTTTGGCCCCGTCGAGTCGACCTTGGGGTGGGGTAAAACCACAGCGTCCGGTCCAAAACTCTACGATGCGACTCCACAACGTCAACGCAAGAAACGCCTGGCGCGGCTGGCGCGATTGTAGCGGCCGGGTGCGGGAGCGAGCTGGCGCTCAGTCGTCAGCGTGCCAGGAATACACGCCCCACTGCCCGTCGCATTCATCGACGGCCGCTTCGAGCCGCGTGGGCGGCCCTGGCAGGATCTCAGCAAGGGCCTTCAACAGCTCGCCGCCGATGAAGCGAGCCAAGAGTTCGGCGGTCGTGTTGGCCACCGGGAGCAGCACGCAATCTTCGCGGGGAAAGACCCAGCGTCGGCCGCCATGCTGGACGAGAACTTCGGTGGGCGCGCCCTGTCTCAGCTGCGGCCTCGCCGACCAGTTCGGCGACGTGGATCGTCGGATGCTCCGTGGGCAGCAGCACGCGATGATCCAGCGCGTCGACGATCTGCTGCAGGGCGTCGCGCACGGCGATGAAGTCGACGACGTACTGATTCTCGCCGAGCGGTCCGTGCACCTCGGCGGCCACATGGTAGTTGTGCCCATGAAGCCGCTCGCACACGTCGTCGCCGTAGGTGATGAAGTGCGCGGCGCTGAAGACAAGGCGCTCCTTCGCGATGCGGACGTGGTAGGATTCGGTCACTTGACTCTCCGCAGTTAGCCCCCGGTCATTGACCGGGGGCTAAGTGATTCAATAAAAGCTCACCGGCCAGTTTAATCGCCGTTCGCGGAGGAGCACAAACAGGGCGGCGGCGACAATATCGGCGCTCGCGCCCGGGTTGCGGCGGTGGCCGTCGGCGCGGAGCCAGAAGTCGAAGTCGGCGAGTTGATCCTCGGCGGCCGTGGCGTCGGCGTCGAAGGCTGCCAAGACCACGGCGGCTCGGTCGGCGACTTCATGAGCCGTGCGCTGGCCGCACTTTCTCGCCACCAGCGTATCCGGCTGCTCCGCCATCAGTTCGAGATCCGCCCGCACGATGGCCTCGCCCAGCGGCAGGGCCTTGGCGGCCTTGGCGATGCGGTCGGCGGTTCGCAGCACGTCGGCAAAGCCGTTCGTGTACTGCCGGGCGACCAGATCGCGCTGGGCCGCCAGGCGCATGGCTTCCAGGAGCGTCAGCTGCGGCGCCTCGGGTGAGTTTACGTCAGCCTGAGCCGCGTCGCCGAGCCCGCCGGGGTTGGCCAGGCGGATGGCCTCGTAGGTCAATCGGGCGTCCTCAACGGTGAGCCCCTGAAGCACGCGGCCCACGCCTTCAGTCAGGCGCTGCGACGCCGGTACGGCCGCCAGCGGGGCCACAAGCAGCAGCGTGCCGAGATAGGTGTTCGTGCCGACCGCCGCTCGCGTGGCTTCAACAGCGGCTAGCACCGCTGCGCCCACGCCCGTGGGGATCGTCGCGTCGAGCACCGGTCCGATCACCGCGGCGCTGGCGAGGAAATCCGCGTAGGTGCAATCCTCAAAATCGGCCCCGCGGTACACATTGCCGGGCTTGGCCGCGGTGGCTTCCCAGATGCAGGCGAGCGTGGCGCAGGCGCCGACGCCAAGGGGCGGTTGGGTCGGCGTTGAAGGGGAATCCGTCACTGTCGCGCCGCCGACGCCGGCTGCGTCCGCGCCAGAAATCCAACGATCGCGCGTTCAACCTCCTCGGGTGCATCTTCCGCCACCCAATGCCCGGCATCGTCAATGCGCCGCACCTCCGCGTGCGGCCAGACCGCGGCAAACCGTTCGAGGCATTCGGTGGTAAAACACCAGTCACGGGCGCCCCAGACGAGCAGCGACGGCAGCTCGGCCAGCTCGGGAAGCCGCCACTCGATGGCCGCCAGGGTGGCCCAAGCGGGATGTCGCGGCGACGAGGGAATGTCACACACGAATTGGTACACGGCTGCGCGTCGCCGCCACGAATCGTACGGCGCCAAATACCCGGCCGCCTCTGCGAAGTCGAGCGGCCGCCGGGCCAGCGCCATCCGCAGGGCCGCCCGTGAGAACAGGTTGAGTCCCTGCACGGCCAGCCGTCCCGCGACCGGCGTGCGACAGACGCGGATTCGCCAGGGAATGAACCAAGGCCGGAAGGCGCCGGTGTTCAACAGCACGATTCGCTCGAATCGCCCCCGCTCGGCCAGCAGTGCCCCCAATCCGATGGCGCCGCCCCAATCCTGGGCCACGAGCGTGACGTCGCGCAAGTCGAGTCCCGTGATCAGGCGCTTCAAGTTCTCAATGTGATCCGCCAGGCGCAGCGGCCGCGGCATGAGGTCGCTCAAGCCCGCAGCCGAGATGATCGACCGCCACGCAGCGGTGGGCGTCGCGAAGCGCCACGATCAGTCGCCGCCAGTGAAACGACCACGTCGGGTTGCCGTGGACGAACAGCACCGTCGACGCCGATTGATCCGCGCGGCGTGGCGCTTCGTCGACATAGTGCATCCGTGCGCCGTCGACGTCAAACCAATGCGACGCGAACGGATACAACGCACGCCAATCGACGACGTCAAGTTTTGCGGCCCGACCGTCCATTACATGTCCCACGCGTGTTAGCCGGCAGCGTCTCGCTGCCGCGTCTACGCTCGTCGCCGCGCCGTCACGGCATCGAGACGATGCCGGCTAACGCGGCGCTTCACACGCGATTATGACGGACGCTCTTGTCGCCGTCGCGGGCCAAAACTTTGCGGCCTTTGACGACCGCCCGTGGCCCGCGTACAACTTAGAATTCCGGCGACCGACGAGGGGCCTCTGCAATGGGGGCCTTGCGAACCTGGTCAGGGTGGAAACACAGCAGCCATAAGTTTGCGCTTCTTTGTGTGGAGGCCTCTCGTCCGCCGCCGGGTGATTCATTTAGCCCTCGGTTCCTGACCGGGGGCTAATTACTGCGCGAGCTCATGTCCAACGATTCAGCAACTCCCGACGATCGCTCCGCCTCCGGCCAGTACGTCGTCGTCGCCCGCCGCTATCGGCCGCAGACGTTCGACGAACTGATCGGCCAGGAGCACGTGGCCAAGGCCCTCAAGGGCGCCATTGCCAGCGGACCGCGTGGGGCACGCTTACCTGTTCACCGGCGCCCGCGGCGTCGGCAAGACATCGGCCGCCCGCATCCTGGCCAAGGCCCTCAACTGCGAGCACGGCCCCACGCCGACTCCCTGCGACCAGTGCGAAATCTGCCAGAGCGTCGCCGGCGGCGACGACGTCGACGTGCTGGAGATCGACGGCGCCAGCAACCGCGGCATCGACGAAATCCGCCAGCTCCGCCAGAACGTCGCCGTGCGGCCCAGCCGGGCGCGGTTCAAGATCTACATCATCGACGAAGTCCACATGCTCACCAAGGAGGCCTTCAACGCCCTGTTGAAGACGCTCGAGGAGCCGCCCGAGCACGTGAAGTTCATCTTCGCCACGACCGAGCCCAACAAGATTCCGATCACGATCCTGTCGCGCTGCCAGCGGTTCGACTTCGCGGGCATCGCGGCGTCGTCGATCCAGGCGCGGCTGGCCGAGATCGCCGCGGCCGAAGGGGTCGAGGCCGAGCCCGACGCCCTGGCGATCATCGCCATGCGGGCCGCCGGCTCGATGCGGGACAGCCAGTCGCTCTTGGAGCAACTGCTTTCGACCGGCAGCCGGTCGGTCACGGCTGCGAATGTCTCGGAACTCTTGGGACTGGCGCCGGCGGCGCGGCTCAGCCGGCTGGTGGAGCTGTTGGCCGAGCGAAACGCCCCCGCGGCGTTGGCTGAGCTCGACGCCGCAATCGCCGACGGCGCCGAGGTGGGGCAGCTCGTCGATCAGCTCCTGGGTTACTTCCGCGACGCGATGACGCAGGCCGTGGGGTGCAGCGATAGCCAGATGCTGTACGCCCTCCCGGGCCAGCGCGACGACATCCGCGGCATCGCGGAGCGGCTCGGCGTCGAGACGCTGCTGGCCATTTCGCAGGTGCTCGATCAAACCGCCGCCAGGATGCGCATCAGCACGCAGGTCCGCACGCTCGCCGAGATGGCCGTCGTGCGGATTTGCCATCTGCAGAACCTGGACGACATTGCGGCGCTCGTCGAACAACTCAAGGGCGGCGCCGCAGCGCCGGCCACAACCGCGCCCGCAAAAAAAAACGCGGTCGTTGACCGCGCAAGCAACGAACTAGCCGGCGGGCCACGCCCGCCGGGACCCGGAACGCGTGGCGGTCCGGCTAGTCAGCCGCCGATAGAAATTGCGGAGCCTATTGAGACGGAACCAACGATGCCGAGCCCATCGCTTTGGCCGAGCACTCCGTCGAACCGATCTGGAAGCGCACGCTCGACCGCCTGACGGGCCTGGTCGCCGACAGCGCCGCCGCGGCCAGCAAGCTCTCGGTCGACGCTCAAGGCCGACTGGTGGCCAGCTTTCCGACAAGCCGCAAGTTCTCCCGCGACTCGTGCCTGCGGCCGGCCAACCTCAGCCGGATCGAGTCGGCGCTGGCAGAGGTCTGCGGCGAACCCGTGGCGCTGGTGCTAACCACGCACGACGACCCGGGCGGCGCCGCCGCGCCGCCCCCCAAACCATCGTCGCGGGAGCTGCTCGCCGCCGTGACCGCGCAGCCATTCGTTCAGCGTGCGATCGAGCTGTTCGACGCCGACCCGGCGCGGCTTCGATTTGTGCCCGCGGACGAGGAAACTTGATCGCTCGCCGCCGCTTCTGCCGGAGATCCATGCCGTGTTCAAAGGTCTCTCAAATATCGCCAACCTCCCCGCACTGTTGAAGCAGGCGCAGGAAATGAGCGGCAAAATGCAGCAGCTCAGCGCCGAGCTAAAGACCAAGCGCGTGACCGGCGCCGCCGGCGGCGGGCTTGGTTGAAGTCGACGCCAACGGCCTGGGTGAAACGCTGGCCGTGCGCATCGATCCTTCGCTCATCGAAAAACAGGACCGCGAGCTGATCGAAGACCTGCTCCCCGCCGCGATCAACGCCGCCCAACAGAAAGCCAAAGAGCTGCACGCCGAATCAATGCAGCAAATCACCGGCGGTCTCTCGCTGCCCGGACTGGCGGACGCGCTGGCGCATCCGGTCAAGCCCCTCCTTCGGCGTAGTTCGCGGATTCTTAAGCGCGCCAATTCCAGCTTTTCGTCCCGCGCCGCGCCCGTTTCTCAGGTAAGATTGAGGACGGGCGGCCCACCGACCGCTCGCGACCGCCGCTGGCGCCGCGAAAGTTTGACCTGCGCCGCGCCGGCCCGCTATGCTACAAGGCACGCAAGTTGCACAGGCGACTCGGCGCCCCCGCGGCGGCTCCCAGGCTCCCGCACCTCGAACCCCCAGCACATCATGCGACTTTCCCTCGGCCAAAGCATGCACATGGCGCAAAAGCAGGTGCTTGCGCCGCGCATGATTCAGTCGATGGAAATCCTCCAACTGCCGATCATCGCCCTCCAGGAGCGGATCGAGCAGGAAATGGAGGACAACCCGGTGCTCGACCAAGTCGAGCCGACAGAGGACGAGGAAACGATCGCCGCCGAGACCGAGAGCCCCGACGCGCCGGCCGACGGCGAGCGGGAGCTGGTCGTCGACGACACGACCAACCAGGAGGACGACTTCGAGCGCCTCCTGAACATGGCCGAGAACCTGCCGGACGACTACGAGGAGCGCAGCCGCCCCTCGCGCGGCGAGATCGAGGCCGAGGGCGACCGGCGCCACGACCAGATGGCCAACATGGTCGCCCGGCCCGAATCGCTCCAGGACTATCTCGACCATCAGTTGAGCTGGTTCGACCTCGACGAAGACACCAAGCGAATGGCCGACCGGATCATCTATAACCTCGACTCCAACGGCTATCTGAAGTCGCCGCTGGAGGACCTCATCCCGCCGCCGCCGGCCGACTTAAACGGCGACGCGCAGAGCTGGCGGGCCGAGCAGTTGAAGCTGGCCGAGAAAGCGCTCACGACGGTGCAGCGGCTGGACCCGCCGGGAGTCGGGGCACGCACTCTCAAGGAGTGCTTGCTTCTGCAGCTCACGCCGGGCCTGTTGTTCTACGAGGAGCTGCAGGTGCTCATCGAGCATCACCTGGAGGACCTGGAGAACAATCGCCTGCCGCTGATCTCCAAAAAGACCGGCTTCTCGATCGAAACGATCCAGGAAGCGTGGGAAGACTTGCGAACGCTCAAGCCCAAGCCGGGCGCCGACTTCAACGAGACCAACGCCCCCGCGGTCACGCCCGACGTGTTCGTAGAGAAGAACGAGGGCAAGTACGAAGTCCACCTGGAAGACGGCGACCTGCCGTCGCTCTACATCAGCCCCTACTACCGCAAGCTGCTGCAGGACCCAACGACCACCGCCGAAACGCGCGACTACATCAAACGCAAGGTGAACTCGGCCCAGTGGCTGATCGAAGCCATCGAGCAGCGCCGCAGCACGCTGACGCGCGTTTCGCAGGCGATCGTCGATCACCAGAACAAGTTTCTCGACGACGGCCCCGACCACATCGAGCCGCTGAAAATGCAGCAGATCGCCGACAAGGTGGGCGTCCACGTCACCACGGTCAGCCGGGCGGTCGACGACAAGTGGATCCAGACCCCTCGCGGCATCTTCCCGCTCAAGCGGTTCTTCGTGGGCGGCACCACCGGCGCCGACGGCGAGGAAGTGGCTTGGGACCGCGTACGGATCAAGCTACAGGAAATCATCGACGCCGAGGACAAGTCCAAGCCGCTCTCGGACGACGCGCTGGTCGAGGAGCTAGGCAAGGCCGGCGTCACCGTGGCCCGCCGCACGGTCACCAAGTACCGCAAGGCGATGAACATCCCGTCAAGCCGTCAGCGCCGCGACTGGTCGCAGGGCGAAAAGTAGCTCGGTCCTCACTGCAAGAGACCGATCCAGTCACGCGCGCCGTGTATCACGCGCACAATCTCGACGTCGCTTCCGCTCAGTCGGTAGAAGATGATGTAGTTGTCCACAGAGAACCGACGGTAGCCCGGTCGCAGTTCTCTGCACTCCTTGCCAAGCGTTGGTTGTTCGGCCAATAGTTGACAGCGATCTTTGAGCTTGCCGACGAATCGCGCTGCGGCGCCGGGCTTGTCGGCGGCGATGTAGGCCAGAATCTCGTTGAGATCGCGCTCCGCGCTCGGGGCGAACCTCAACAAACGGCTCATGCCTGTGATCCGCCGGCCGTGTTATCGAGAAGCGCTGCACGCTGTTCCAAGCGGGCGAACACTTCGTTGGCCGGAAGCCCCAAGCCTGCGTCCAATTCCTTTTCGCCTTCGCTCAATAGGCTCCGCAGCGCCTCTCGCCGCTCGAGCAGCCGCACGGCGTCCGCCAACGCCTCGCTTTCGTTGCGATAAACGCCGGAGCTGACCACGCTCTGCAAGAATGCCACTTGTTCGGGTGCAAGATGGGCGTCCATCGTTGGCCTCATCAGACTTTGGATCGACTGGTTAAATTGTAATCGGCCTTTCGGCCCACGACCAGCTGCAGAAATATGCTCCGGCCTCACATCGTCTCGATGTGCAGCCCGCGTTTCCGCCGTTCTTTGCGCCGCGTGTCGTCGATCAGCGTGGCGACGGTCCGCACGTCCTCGATGCCCACCAGTGCGAATTTCGGCGTCGACACGTCGCTCGACACCACGTCGACCGTCCCCACTCCCAGCATCCGCTCCACGGGCCCCTGGCGAAAGGTGACGTCGTCGATATCGATGGCCTCGATGCGGTCAACCGCACGCCACAGAATGCCGCGCTCGTGGATCAACCGCTGGTTGGTGAGCGTGTACTTGATGCTCATCTGCTGATACACAAGCCGCAACAGCAGGAGAATCCATATGGCCGCCAGCACTCCCAGCGTGATTAGCCAGCCCCGGGTTTGGAATCCGGCGACAAACCCCGCCACAATCGCCGCGATCGTCACGAGCGCCGCGACCACCCACGCCCCGATCATCGCCAGCTTCGAGAAGCGGCCTTCCCACAGCAGTTCCTCGGCGTCGGGCCCGCGGGCCGACGCTTCCAAGGCCGCCGTGATCTTCTCCGGCCTCGTGCGGCCAAGCTCGTCGGCCGCGCCGTCCATCGCCGCGCCGCATTTGGGACAGAACTTCGCGCCCTCGGGCGCCTCGGCCTGGCATTTCGCACATCGCATGGCGTTTCGGTCCTCGATTTTTCGATGGAAGGCGCTATTGGGCCGGCGCGAGGTCGGCTTTCCAGCCCATTCGTCGCGGTAGTGCGCGTCTTGGCGAGCGGGCATTATAGCGCCGTGTACGCCTGCTGACACTTCCCCGCGGGTGCATTTCCTGTCCGCCGCGGCGGGCACTTCCCACCGTGCCCCGCCCGTCGGTATGATGGCTCCCCATGAAGTGTCCCTTCTGCCGCGTCGATAACGATCGCGTGATCGACTCGCGGGCCTGCCAGGACGGCTTTTCCATCCGGCGGCGTCGCGAGTGTCTATCGTGCAAGCGCCGCTACACGACCTACGAGCGGATCGAGGAAACCGCCATCAAGGTCGTCAAGAAAGACGGCTCCCGCGTGCCCTTCTGCCGCGAGAACATCAAGCGGGGCCTCGAGCGCGCCTGCTGGAAGCGACCCATCGCCGACAAGGAGATCGAAAAGACGGTCCTGGCGATCGAGAACGACGTGTTCTCCACCTTCGAAAACGAAATCGAGAGCCGCCGACTGGGCGAGTTGGTGATGGACCACCTCCGCGACCTCGACGAGGTGGCGTTCGTCCGCTTCGCGAGCGTGTACCGCCAGTTCGAGGACGCCGGCGACTTTTTCGAGGAGCTGCGCCCCTTTCTGCACGAAGAGCGGCGCACGCCGCGCTAACGGCCCGCCAGGCGCGCCGTGGGACTTGCACCATGACGATCCACTTGGCGCCGCGACTGCTGTCGACGACGCTTCTGGCTGGCGTCTTCGCCTCCGCCGCCAGCCCCGCGTCCTGCGCCGCCCCGCGCCCCAACATCGTCCTCATCCTCTCCGACGATATGGGGTTCAGCGACCTCGGCTGCTACGGCGGCGAAATCGACACCCCGCGCCTCGACGCCCTGGCCGCCGACGGCGTGCGGTTCACCCAGTTCTACAACACGGGACGTTGCTGCCCCACACGCGCCAGCCTGCTCACCGGGCTCTACCCTCATCAGGCGGGCGTGGGGCACATGGTAGGCGATCCCAAGGGCGACGCGAAAAAAGCCAAGCGGCTTCACAACCCGGCGTACCGCAACAACCTCAACCGCCGCTGCGTCACGATTGCCGAAGCGCTGCGGCCCGCCGGCTACCGCACTTACATGACCGGCAAATGGCACGTCACCCCCGATAACACCCGCAAGCCGAATCCCAACCGCGCCAATTGGCCCATTCAGCGCGGGTTCGATCGCTTCTACGGCACGATCGCCGGCGGCGGCAGTTACTACGATCCGGTCGGCCTGGTGAACGACAACACGCCCATCTCCCCCTACGCCGACCCCGATTACCAGCCGCCCCACGGGTTCTACTACACCGACGCCATCGCCGATCATGCGGCCCGATACATCGACGACCACGCCCGCGATCACGCCGATCAGCCGTTCTTCATGTATGTGGCGTTCACCGCCGCTCACTGGCCGCTGCACGCCCGCGAGGAGCTGATTGCCAAATATCGCGGACGCTTCAACGCCGGCTACTTCGCGCTCCGCTCCGCCCGGCTGGCCAAGGCGCAAACGCTGGGCATTGTTGACGCGAGCTGGCAACTTACGCAGCAGCGCGGCCCGCGCTACGCCGACGGCGAGTTCCGCGATTGGGAGCTGCGGTGCATGGAAATCTATGCCGCGATGGTCGACTCGATGGATCAGGGCGTCGGCCGAATCGTCGACGCGCTCGACCGCAACCATCTGGCCGACAACACGCTGGTGCTGTTCCTGCAGGACAACGGCGGCTGCGCCGAGCTGATGGGCCGCAGCGCCAAGGACAAGCCAACGCCCCGCGCCGACAAGCCGTCGCTTCCGCCCGAGGCCGACGACTTCATCCGCCCGACGATGATCCCCGACCAAACCCGCGACGGTTACCCCATCCGCCAAGGCATCGGCGTCATGCCGGGCGGGCCCGATACCTTCATCGCCTACGGCCAGGCGTGGGCCAATGTCTCCAACACGCCCTTCCGCGAGTACAAGCACTGGGTGCACGAAGGCGGCATCGCGACGCCGCTCATCTCCCGCTGGCCGGCCGGCATCAAGGCCCACGGCGAGCTGCGCCGCGAGCCGGCCCACCTGATCGACGTCATGGCCACGTGCGTCGACCTCGCCGGCGCCGAGTATCCCCGGGAGAAAGACGGTAAGCCGATCGCGCCCATGGAAGGCGTCAGCCTCCGCCCCGCGTTCGACGGCGAGTCCCTTGGCCGCACGGCGCCGCTCTTCTGGGAGCACGAAGGCAACCGCGCCGTCCGCGACGGCCGTTGGAAACTCGTCGCCAAGGGCCCGCGCGGCGCCTGGGAGTTGTACGACATGGACGCCGACCGAACGGAGACCCACGACCTCGCCGCGGCCCAGCCGGAGCGAGTCGCCCAGATGACGGCCCAGTGGGAGGCCTGGGCGAAGCGCGTCCACGCCGTTCCCTGGCCGTGGAAGCCGCAGTACAAAATGGCCGCGGTCGTGGCGGCGCCCGGCGGCGCCGTAGTGCCGCCCAAGTTAGTTCTGCGTCGAGCCTTGCGGCCGGTCATGCAACCGGTCCCATTTGCATTCGGCACGGCCAACAGACTTGTTTTTCTGACTTTTTTTCCGATAGGCGCGCCGCTTTGATAGAATGCCGGCGCAAGATTGAACCTCGAACGCACCCGCGATGATCGAGACCATAGAATCCTAATTTAAGGAGAGAGGTCATGACGCGCACCCTGGCGCTGACATTTGCGCTGCTCATTGGATTGTCAACTCTTTCAATTCCAAATGCTCAAGCAGTTCCCTACGCCTCGGCCGCGCAATACCGCCGGGTCCACTTGGGAGTTCGTACTCAATCAGGCGGCCGATAACGTCACGGTGCTGCGCAACGGCGGCAACGCGCTAAACCTCGGTGCGCTGGCGGCGGGCCGGCATACCTTCGATCTCGGCGCGTTTTCCTCGTTCGATATTCAAGTCTCGAAGTCGGCGCCCGCGGACTGGACGCTCATCAGCGATCCGACCAATCTATTCACCAACTTCAACATTCCTTCCGGCTTGGCCATCAACACCAACCCCGCCTCGCAATACTTCGGCACGGTGTATGTCAACAACGCCAATACCACGCCGACCCAGCGCGGCCGACAAATGGGCGACGGCGTCTACGCGTTGACCGCCGACATGAAGGGCGTCGACCTGACCAATTTTGCCGCCGTCGCCGACCCCAACGATACGACGCAGGCCAAGGCGCCCGGTTGGACCGTTAACCTGCAGGGATCCGTCTCCGCGTGGCGACTGGCGCTCGACGGCGCGGGCAACGTACTGGCCGCCGATTGGTCGGACCAGAGCGGCGGCATCAAGTACGCCTCGCCCAATCTCGCGACCGGCGGCTTGGTCCTCGCCGGAGAAGGCGGCGAGCCCGGCCTCAGCGAAGTCCACGGCTCCACCAATGGAAAGCCAGTCATCCTCTCCGGCAGCGTGGGCAACAACCTGGTGCTTGCCGCGATGGATGAGGATCTTTCGCCGTTCAACTCCATTTGGAAGTGGAACGTCGGCAATGCGACCGCGTACGATCAGCCGCCTGAGACCGTTATCGATTCCAACTCGCTATCGGCGTTGGGCGGTACCTGGATCCCGACCGTCAACGGCGTCCGGGCGGGCAACCACTATTCGCCGCAGCACGACCTGTGGTACTTGGTGCAGAATCGCAACAACGGCTCCGAGGCGGGCATCTTTGTCGTCAAGCCCGATAATACGGACGGCTTCTCGCCCACCCTGCTCTGGAATTCACTCTCGTTTTCCCAGGATCCCAATGGCGATTTAGACCCTGCCGACGCCCTGGACGGCAACACCTCGCTCGACGACGTTCAAGACGTGTTCCGCAACATCGGCGACGTCACGCTGTCGCCTGACGGCACAAAACTGTACGTGCACCGCATCGGCTCCAATGCGGATAATCCGTTCCAAGGGGGCGCCGTGTCGATCATCCCCTTGGACGCCAACGGCGTCCCTGCGATTCAAGTCTCTGGCGGTCAGATGACGAATGTCACGACCATCGCCACGATTGGCGACAATTTGCCCCATAGCTCCGGCGCCCAGTTGGAGTTCGACGCGGCCGGAAATCTGTACGTGGCCAACAGCGGCATTTTGACGTTGGCGAATTTCAACGGCGATAGCATCGTCGATGGCGACGACTTCCTCGTCTGGCAGCAAAACAACGGCAGCCCCGGCGACGCGACTATGGGCGACGCCAACGGCGACGGTACAGTCGACGACGCCGACCTGGCGATCTGGAACACGCAGTTTGGCGCCACCGGCGGCCAGCTGGTTCAAGTCTTCAGCCCGGGGGGCAACACCAAGGCCGTTACCTCGTCCAGCGGCATGTTTCGCATCGACCCGCTTGCCACCGGCTCGGCGTCGGGCGTGCCGGAGCCTGGTTCACTGCTGCTGGCCTTGTTGCTTGCGCCGGCGGCGAGAATCAGGAACCGCCGCCGTGCACGCGCGGCGTGAGCCCGCGGTCTGAATTTCCGACGACCATATCCGTCAATCGCACCGCGTCCAACGGCGCTGGGCTCTTTTGGTCGTTGTCGCTCAGGCAGCGCCGTGCGGTACTTGTTTTCGCCGACGTTGGCGTCGAGCGTCGAACCCAATGAATCGAACCGCCAAGTACGCCAAGGACGCCAAGAAGATTCTTGGAATTCCTGGCTCCCTTGGCGTACTTGGCGGTTCAATCTGTTAGGCGCTTTTAGACGGATTGCGCCCAAACGCGCTTCCGTCCGTCGCCTCATCATTCGGCGAAGAAAGCGCTTGAAAATGGGCCACGACCTTTGGGACAATGACGCCGCTTGGCGCCCTATCAAGGGCGTGCAGCGGCGCAAACAGGCCCACTTGCCAGGGCCAAAGTGACGCCAATTGGCGGACCACGCCCTTGTACGCCAAACTCATAACCCATTGGAGTTTTGAACTCGCGATGAAACGCCAATCACGGATTTTCCAGGGCGTCGTGATGGCGGCGACGGTCAAAACTAAGGACGTTATGGAGTAAAAAACTGGGACCCCTCTAGTGTTCCAAAACCCAAAACTCGCGACCGACCTCGGCAGTCTCACTTCCTGAACCCTGAACCCTGAACTTTAACTAACCTCGTTCCTGCCCACTGCCCACTAACCATGCCCCCCACCCCCATGATGCAGCAGTATCAGGACGCCAAGCGAGCCGCTGGCGATGCGCTGCTGCTGTTCCGCATGGGCGACTTCTACGAGCTGTTCTTCGAGGACGCCAAAACGGCCGCCCGCGAGCTGGGCCTGTCGCTCACTAGCCGCGACAAGGGCGAGAATCCCGTGCCGATGGCCGGCTTCCCGCACCATCAGCTTGAGCAGTACCTCGCCAAGATCATCGCCAAGGGCTTCCGGGCGGCCGTGTGCGAACAGATGGAGGACCCGCGGCATGCCAAGGGGATCGTTAAGCGCGACGTCACCCGCATCGTCAGCCGCGGCACGGTGACCGACGATGCGCTGCTCGACCCCCGCACGCCCAACTACCTGGTCGCCCTCGCGACTTCCCCATCCGCTTGCGGTTTAGCCTGGATCGACGTCAGCACGGGGCGCTTCGAGGCCACGGTGACCCCGCCCGAGCGGCTCGAAGACGAGCTCGCTCGGATCGCCCCCGTGGAAATCCTCCTCCGCGACGACGCAGCCGCCCTCCCGCCGGACTGGTTCGAGGGCCGCGTCGTCACCCGCCGACCGGCGTGGGCCTTCAGCCGCGAGGCCGCCGCCGAAGCCCTGGCCCGCCACTTCGGCACACACTCGCTCGAGGGCTTCGGCTTCACCGACGACGACGGCCCGGCGATCCAAGCCGCCGGCGCGGTGCTCGATTATCTCGCCGAGACGCAGAAGTCGTCGCTGGCTCACGTCGACCGACTGCTGCCTTACCGCCGGGCGTCGCGGCTGGAAATCGATCAGGCCACCCGCCGCAGTCTGGAAATCTCCGCGGCCATCCGCGACGGCGGCCGCGAAGGGTCGCTCTTAGGGGTGATGGACCGCACCGTCACCGCAATGGGCGGCCGCATGCTGACCCACTGGGTGGCCGGGCCGCTTACCGAGTGCGCCGCGATCGACGCCCGGCTCGACGCCGTGGCCGAGCTGCACGCCGATCCCGCGCTCGTCGCCGGCCTGCGCGAGGCCTTGGCCTCCATCTACGACATCCAGCGCCTGCTCTCCCGCGTGACCACCGCCCGCGCCACGCCCCGCGACCTCAGCTTCATCGGCCGCACGCTCCGCTGCCTGCCAAAAGTGAAAGCACGGCTCGCCGGCCGCCGCTCGGCGCGGCTCCAGCAGCTCGAAGAGCGACTGGACCTCTGCGCCGACGTGCGGGGCCGCATCGAGACGGCGCTGGCCGACGACTGCCCGCTCAACGCCCGGGACGGCGGCTTCATCCGCACAGGCTTCCACGCCGAGCTCGACGCCCAGCGCGAGCTGGCCAAGGGCGGCAAGCAATGGATCGCCGCCTACCAGGCCGACGCCATCCAGCGCACCGGCATTCCATCATGAAGGTCGGCTTCAACACGGTCTTCGGCTATTACCTGGAAGTCACGCACACGCATCGCGACAAGATCCCGCCCGACTTCATTCGCAAGCAGACGCTCAAAAACGCCGAGCGCTACATCACGCCTGAGCTCAAAGAGCACGAGGAGAAAGTCCTCGCCGCTGAGGAGAAGTCGAAGGACCTCGAGTACGACCTGTTCATCGAGCTCCGCGAATCGGTCGCCGCAGCCGCCAAACGGATCCAGGCCACGGCCGAGACGCTGGCCGAGGTCGACGTGCTGGCCGCGCTGGCCGACCTGGCCCGCTCGCGCAACTACGTGCGCCCGACCGTCGTCGCGGAGCCCGTGCTCGACATCGTCGGTGGCCGGCACCCCGTGCTCGATGCCGTGGAAGCCCAGGGCACGTTTGTTCCCAATGACCTAAGTTGCGAGTCGAATGTGGAATGGGGAATGGGGAATGTGGATCGAGAAACGAATGCTTTGCCGGCACCCCATTCCCCATTCCCCATTCCCCATTCATCTCTCCTCCTCATCACCGGCCCCAACATGGCCGGCAAAAGCACCTACATCCGGCAGGCGGCCCTGATCACGCTCATGGCTCAGGTCGGCAGCTTCGTGCCTGCCCAGCGGGCCACGATCGGCGTCGCCGACCGCATCTTCGCCCGCGTCGGCGCCAGCGACGACCTGGCCCGCGGCCGGAGCACGTTCATGGTCGAGATGACCGAGACGGCCCGCATCCTCAATACGGCCACGCCGCGGAGCCTGGTGATCCTCGACGAGATCGGCCGCGGCACCAGCACCTACGACGGCCTTTCGCTGGCGTGGGCCGTGGTCGAGCACCTGCACGATCGCATCGGCTGCCGCACGCTGTTCGCCACGCACTACCACGAGCTGACCGACCTGGGCGATCGGCTCCCCGGCGTCGCGAACCTGAACGTGGCCGTCCGCGAGTGGCAGGACCAGGTGATCTTCCTGCACCAGATCGTGCCCGGCGCCGCCGACAAGAGCTACGGCATCCACGTGGCCAAGATCGCCGGCGTGCCCCGCGAAGTGAACGAACGCGCCGCCGAGATCCTCGCCGAATTGGAAAGCACCACTCGGATGTTAGCCGCGACGCGCAGTCCGCGAAGCGAAGCGCACCGGCGAAACGCCGCGTCGATTCGCTCCACGCCAACCCGCCCCAGAACGGCCGCTTGCAGCTCACCCTCTTCGAATTCGCCGACCATCCGCTCGTGACCGCGATTCGCGACCTTGACCTTGAAGGGCTGACGCCCGATGGCGCTCTGCGACTTTTGGAGAATTGGCGACAGCAACTTACCTCGGAGGCCGTCCCCGCGACGCCAAGTTAACGATGGGCTCCGACTTCTCGATTGCCGCGTCGTTCTACCTTGCCGGCCAGAGGGCCCAGCCGCAGGCCAGGCACCAGGCGATAATCGTCACGCCGAGTTGCCAGTCCTTTAGTAAAGCATCGGTTGGAGATTCGCCGCCTTCGAGCGCCTCCACGACGTACCAATACCGGAAAAGGCCGAACAAGACGAACGGAATGGTAACTACGAGCTCAGGACGAGTTGATACGACGAACAGACTGTAAAACACCAAGGCGCCGGTCGCGCTCATTTCGGCAAACCGATCGACCAAGGCTGGCGTGTAGTGCTTTAAGACGTTCCGAGTCGTTTCGCCGCTTCTGAGCAGTTCTTGCCGTCGTTTGATCGACGCGAGGTACAACGCCAGGCAAAGCGTGGTGATAAACATCCAGGAGGATAGCGGCACGTTGATCGCAACCGCGCCCGCGCCACGCGCAACACAAACCCGCTGGCAACGGCGAATAAGTCGATCACCGGCTGATGTTTCAGCCAGAATGTGTACGAGAAAGTGAGCGCCAAATAGCCGAGGATCACCAAGGCCGCTGGCGGAAACAAAACGAGCCCGATGGCGAGCAATACGCCGAGGGCCGCCGCCAAGTAGCGAGCCTGGACAAGCGATACGGCGCCGGACGCCAACGGCCGCGTCAGCGATTTTGTCGGGTGAAGCCGATCGCTTTCGACGTCCCGAATGTCGTTGATCACGTAAGTTATGGATGCCGCCAGGCAAAACAGCACAAAGGCGGCGAGCGCTTGGAGCACCGCGGTCCGGTCGGTGAACTTGCCGGCGAACACCAGCGGGGCCAGCACGAAGCCGTTTTTTATCCACTGCCCAGGCCGCAGCAGCCGTACCAGGGAGGCGAGGCTGAACTGGGCGTTGTTTGGCGGGCCGGCGGCGGCAACGTTATTCATGGAATAATCAGCGGCGGCGCACGTCGAGTCCGCGTCCTTCGGCGCCTCGAGAGCAGCCCTGGGAAGAACGTGCAAGAATAACGAAGCGGACCTATAATGGTAAGCAATCCTCTAAGTATGACGTTTCACGTCGGGCTGGGGGTCGGCGACCGCCGATTTGTTTTCGCCTGGCCGCGGCTGCCGGCCGATTTTTCCGGCTAGAACGTCTAAACGGCGCAGGCGTCGGGCCCAACTCGGGTCTACGCGCGGCGGCCCATCAGCGTCAGCCGCCATGCCTATCATGCAGATCCACGGTTGGGGCAAATATCCGATCGTCGACAGCCAGGTCGTGGTCCCCCGCGCCAACTCCGCAGTTAAGGAGACGCTACGCAACGGATTCGCCGGGATCGCCCGCGGACTGGGCCGCAGTTACGGCGATAGCTCGCTGGCGCCGACCGTACTGAGCACGCTTTCGCTGGATCATTACATCGAGTTCGACGCCACTACGGGCCGCCTGCGGGCCGGCGCCGGGGTCTCGCTGGACGACGTCCTGGCCACGATGGTTCCGCGAGGTTGGTTTTTGCCGGTAACGCCGGGCACCAAGTTTGTCACGTTGGGTGGGGCCGTCGCCGCCGACGTCCACGGTAAGAATCACCATGTGGACGGAACCTTCTGCGACCACGTGACCAGGCTCACGCTGGCCACCTCCCGCGACGAGACGATCGCTTGCTCTCCCCAGGATCATCCGGAGCTATTTCGCGCCACTTGCGGCGGCATGGGGCTGACCGGCGTGATTCTCGACGTCGAGTTGTCGCTGAAGCCGATTGCCAGCGCCATGATTGACGAGAAAATCTTCAAGACGGCCAATCTGGAAGAGACATGCGCGCTATTGCATGAGCACGCCAGCGCGACGTACAGCGTGGCGTGGATCGATTGCCTGGCACGGGGCGACAAGCTGGGCCGGTCGCTATTGATGCTTGGGGAGCACAGCGCCGAAGGCGAACTGCGGCCGGGCCGCGACGGACGACTGGCGGTGCCCTTCGAGCTGCCGAGCTTTACGCTCAACAGCTACTCGGTGCGGACGTTCAACTGGCTGTATTACCATCGCGTGCTGCGCCAGTCAGTTCAGCACCGAGTTCACTACGACAAGTTCTTCTATCCGCTGGACGGCGTTCGCCAATGGAACCGCATCTACGGTCGACGCGGATTCACGCAGTATCAATTCGTGCTGCCCAAGGAGACGGGCGCTGCGGGAATGCGGCAAATCATCGAGCGCATCGCCAGTTCGCAACGCGGCTCGTTTCTTGCGGTGCTGAAGGCGTTTGGCAAGGAGAACGAGAACTATCTGTCGTTTCCGCGCGAGGGACTGACCTTGGCGCTGGACTTCAAGATCGACGACGCCCTGTTTATGCTGTTGGAAGAGCTCGACCAAATCGTGCTTGACTTAGGGGGGCGCATCTATCTGGCGAAGGACGTTCGCATGAGCCCACTGGCGCTGCGGCGGGGCTATCCTCGGCTGGAGCAGTTTCTCGAAGTTTGCCGTCGTTACGGGGCCGACAAGCAGTTTCGCTCGCAACAATCTCAGCGCCTAGGAATTAATTGACGTGGGTAAATACTTGATCGTGGGGGCCGCATCGGCGATTGCCGAGGCGACCATGCGCCGGCTCGCAGCTCGCGGGGAAGGGCTTTTTCTGGTGGGGCGGCAGGAGGAAAGGCTCGCCGCGCTGGCCAAGGATTTGAAGATTCGCGGCGCTTCCGCCGTGGCGTATGCCGTGATGGATGCGAATGAGATGGAACGTCACGCCGCCGTGATCGAAGATGCGGCGACGGCCCTTGGCGGACTGGACGCGGCGCTGATCGCCCATGGTACGCTTCCCGACCAGGCTGCCTGCCAGCGAGATGCGCAGGTGACGCTGAACGAACTGACCACAAACTTCCTGAGCACGGTATCGCTATGCACGCATTTGGCCAATCGGTTTGAGAGCCAAGGACGCGGATCGCTGGCGGTGATCAGCTCCGTGGCGGGCGATCGCGGTCGCCAGTCCAACTACGTGTACGGATCCGCTAAGGGGGGCGTCTCGTTGTTCCTCCAGGGACTCCGAAACCGGCTCCATCGACACGGCGTCCATGTGGCGACCATCAAGCCCGGGTTCGTCGATACGCCGATGACCGCGCAGTTCAAGAAGGGCCTGTTGTGGCGCAGCCCGACGACGTTGCCCGCAGCATTGTTCGCGCTCTCGACAAGAAGCGCCTCATTGTTTATGCGCCTGGTTCTGGCGGTGGATCATGGCGGCGATTCGGGCGATCCCTGAGCAGTTGTTCCAACGGATGTCTCTGTAGGATGAACGCGTTCGCCAGACCGGCGCGATTGATCTTGGCGCCAGCGATGAGTCCTCTATGACAGACGCCGACAGACCCCTCGCGATCCAGGATCGCTCACTGGCAACGGTTGTAGTTGTTGCCACGGCGGCGGCGCTGGCTGCGCCGCTGTTTTACTCGCAGGCGGCGCTGTTTTCATCGTTCGCCGACGACTTTTACTATTACGCCAAAATCGCCAAGGAAATAGCGGCTGGCCATGGCTCGACGTTTGGCGGGATGTCGGCGACCAACGGCTACCATCCGTTGTGGCAGGTCATGCTCGTTCCGTTATTTGCCTTGTCTAGCCGGCTGGGCATTGAGGGCGTGGCCCTGTGTCGCGTAGCCGTGGCCTCCCTGGCGGCCGGCGCCTGTTTCGCCATGTGGAGATATGTCCGCGCCTTCATGCCTGCAGGGCCTTGGCGAGGCGCCTTTTTTCTGTTCGTCGCGGGGTATTACCTCGGACTGGCGCGAACCGGGATGGAGGTCGTCGTTTCGACGCCGCTATTCTTGGCGTTCGTCGCTAGCGCCGTGAAGCCGCAGAAGCGATACTGGTTGATCGGTTTGCTGGCCAGCCTGGTCGTGCTTGCGCGGATTGACGCCGCGGTCATTCTGATCATCTTTTTCGCCGCCCACTTGTACTTTGTCCGACCCACCTGGGGTCAATTAATCCAAATCGCCGTGGCTGGCGCCCTGCCGACGGGCGCTTACCTGGCCATCAATTATGCCGAGTTCGGCGTCCTGGCGCCGGTGAGCGGGATGGCAAAGTCCGTTCTCAGCGTTGGCTGGATCAACCTCGCCACTCTCACGTCGCTGTTCAACGGCAGCTATTTGGCAACGAACGTCTTGGCACTGGCGGTCTACATCGGCGTGCTGGCGTTAACTCCTGGCTGCTTTGCAGAGCTAAGCCGCGAGCAGAAGGCGGCCACGTTTACGGCGATCGTCGCGCCGCCGGGGTTTTTCCTGCAGAACGCCCTGCGCAGCGACTGGCCGCTCTGGACTTGGTACTACTTTGCGATTTTGTTTTGCGTATTGTTGTCGATATTTGCCATCGCACGAATCACTTCCGACGAGCGCGGCGGACGCTGGAAGCGCCACTGGGGGCACGTGGCTCGGGCGAGTATGGCGGTCTTTTTTGCTGTCATGGCATGCCACATTAGCTTGCCTCGCGAGACCGAATTGCATCGCGCCGGGCGAAGGATTCAAGCATTCGCCGAAGATCATCCTGGCGTTTACGCCATAGGAGATCAGGCGGGCCTTGTCGGCTATCTGCTGAATCGTCCCCTGGTGCAGCTGGAAGGCCTCGTCATGGACCTCGAATTCCTCCAGCGATTCCGAGAGGCCAAGGACCTCAAAGAAATCCTCGATGCATACGGCGTCGACTACTATGTCGGCATAGATTTGCAGGAAACCATCGATGGGCATTTCGTGGTCATTGAGCCGCGACAGTCCCGCGGCGTCTCCCTGCAGCTCACGACAGAGCTGGCTTGGCCCGCGGTATACCGTGCAGACCGAGTACAAAAGATCGGATTTCGTGAGCCGCATACTTACACACAAGTCATTCTCGAGCGCCCGGCAAACGATCCCAAACCCGCGAATCGGGTTTTACCGCTGAGAGCGAGTTTTTAGCGATTGTCGGCGCAGCCCGGCCTTTTCTTCTGCGACTTCCGCCCGATGCCTTGCACGAGCCGTAAGGCGCTGGCCTTGGCCGGAATGACCGACTTGCACCATTACGCTGGGGTAAACTGGCCAGCGACGAGTGCGGTCAGATCGCGTTCGCCTTGTCGATCACGGGGTGGCTTCCCATAGTCGGCGGCGCTTGCGAGGGCGTTCTGCTGGAGCGTGACGAAGCGCGAGTGGTCGCTGAGCAATGACTGGAGCGCCGGGAGAATCGGTTCATGCTCGGACCATGGTGTGGAGGCTGAGACCATGCTGGTTGAGCTAGTCGCACCCAGCCGGGCGAGGGCCGTGCGGTCGATCCGTCGTAAGAAGATCGGCGCTTCCTACGCGAATTGTTTGGCGTGCGTTTTTTGGTACTCGCCGTAGATCCAGTCGTAGGTCTTCCGCATGCCGTCCTTGAGGCGGATGCCGGGCGCCCATCCCAAAAGCTTGGTGATCAGCGTGTTGTCGCTGTTGCGACCGTTGACCCCCTTGGGCGCGGATAGATTGTACTTGCGTTTGACCTTGATACCGGCGATCTCCTCGACGATATCGACCAGCCCGTTGATGGTCGTCAGCTCATCAGAGCCCAGATTGATCGGCTCGAGGATTGACGAATCAGTAATGTCCAGGATCCCCTTAACGCAGTCATCGATGTACATGAAGCTACGAGTCTGCTTGCCGTCTCCCCAGATCTCCATTTCGTGGTTGCCAGTTTCCTTGGCGGTGATCACCTTGCGAATGACCGCGGCGGGCGCTTTCTCGCGGCCGCCGTCCCACGTGCCATAGGGCCCATACACGTTGTGGAAACGCGCCACGCGTGTGTAGAGGCCAAAATCCTCGCGGAAGTGCCGGCACATTCGTTCGCTGAACAATTTTTCCCAACCATAGCCGTCCTCGGGCATGGCGGGGTAGGCGTCGGCTTCTTTCAGCGGCACGACGTCTTCGCTGCGCTGCTTGTCGGCGTTGTAGACGCAAGCGCTCGAAGCGTAGAAGAACCGGTCGCACTTGTTCTTCACAGCAGCTTGCAGCATGTGAGTGTTGATAAGCACTGAAAGCATACAGAGGGCTTTGTTGTTCTCGATGAAGCCCATGCCGCCCATGTCGGCCGCTAAATTGTAGACGTCAGAAACGCCGTCACACGCCTCGTCGCACGCGTCGCGCTCTTTGAGATCGGCGACGACATTTTCGACGTTATCAAATACCTGGTACCATTCGTCGACAGGTTTGAGGTCGACGCTGCGCACCTTGTGGCCGTCGTCCAAGAGCCGAGCCACTAGGTGTCCGCCGATGAAGCCGCCGCCACCCGCCACCAGGATCTTCTTGCTCATAACTCTCCCAATTTCTCGATCGTTCGACTGAGGTGATTAACGTAAATTTGAGTTCGTAGAGTTCAGTATATTAACCCGTTCGCCGGCGGTAAAGTCGCCGGCAAGTCCATGTACGCCGCTGGCGCCAATTGTTCCGAAAAAACGTCAACGTCGCGCGGTGGAGCTTGTTCCGAACACTGAAGGCGCCGGGCTTTATGCGGCAAGCACTTGCTCGAAACGGTCCGTAATTCGTTGGATGTCGAAGTTCTGTTCCGCATAACGCCGCGCGGCTAGCCCATGGGCTGCCAATTCCTGGGGCGCCGCAAGAAGCGCGACCGCGGCGGCGCGAAATCCTGGCGAATCAGTGGGCTCAACGACGACCCCGGCGCCTTGCTCGACGATCAATCGCGCCGCCAGGTTCTGCCGCGGCATCGCCCCTAACAGCGCTCGCCCCGCACACATGTAGCTTAGCACTTTCGAGGGAACGCTGAATGTTCCCGCCTCTGGTTCCAGGATGACCAGGAGCAGATCGGCGCTTGCCAGGCAGTCGGCCATCCGTTCGAAGGGCTGAAATCCAAACGTGAGGAGGGAGTGCACGCACCGGGCGTTGGCCTCGCCGCGGAGCCACTCGACGCCGGCTCCTTCGGAAACGACGATTAACTGTCCAGCGCCGCGCTCGTCTAACAGTTGAGCCAATTCCAACAATAGCGCCGGATTATGCTTCATGGCCAGCGTGCCCGTGTACAGCAGGCGCGGCCCATCGGCGAGGCCGTGCTCGCGCGACCACTGGTTGTCGCGCGGTCGCTGGGGCAATTCTTCCAATACGGACCAGTTTTGGATCACATGAATTCTCGCCGCCTCAACGCCCCAGTTCTCAAACACCTTGCGGAAGTCTTCCGTGATGACGACCAAGGCGTCGCTCAAGCGAGCGCTTGTGCGGTCGAGACCCATGAAGTACCGACCGACGGCGTGGCCGAGTATGGGCATCCTGCGTTTGAGCAGATTGTACGCGGCAACCCCATAGATATCCTGCACCCAGAATACGTGGCGAATGCCGCTAGTCCGACAGAAGCGCACGAGCCGCCGCTGCGGGATGGAGGGCGTGTTGGCCGACATCACGACGTCGGGGCCGAAGTCCCGGCAGGCCTCCACGAGCAGGCTGCCGTACTTCGCTTCCATGCGGAAGCGGCGCCAATAGCCATTCTTGGGAACGGGAGCCCCTAGATCCAGGGCTCGGGGCGAAAAGCCGACAGGGTCGCCTGGCCGCCGGGTCATGACGCCCCGCGGACTTTGGAAGGAACCGCAATAGGCGTGCAGGACGTCGTGCCCGCGGCTTGCCAGCTCCCGGCTGAGTTGTATTTGGAACGGATGTCCGGCGTAGTCGTGAATAAAGATGCGCACTTGAGACGTTTTCGTTTTTCCACGCCTTTTGCTGACGGCTGGATTAGCTTCGAAGGGAACCTAATTCAGGTTCATCCGACTGATGCGTGCGCCGGCTTGAAAAAGTGCGGACATGCTGTTCCTGTCTGGAGTTGTGAAAACGGCTTCAGACGGAGGGAGACAGCATGTCCACAAGTTTGTTGTACCACGGGTTTGGGATTCGCGGCTATCGGTACGAGCGGACGGAATACGTTGGAGGCGGAGTGGTGTTTCGGTTGACGCAACCACGGGAGACGTGCCGGTGTGCGGCCTGCGGTTCGGCGGAAGTGACGTTGCGCGGCCATGTCGAGCGACGGTTTCGCGGCCTGCCCATCGGTCGCAAGGGGGTGACGCTCGTGCTGCCGATTCCCCGCGTCGAGTGCCAAATCTGTCAAGCCGTACGGCAAGTCCCGGTGGGCTTCGCCAAGCCGCGGCGAACGTACACCAAGTCGTTTGCCCGCTATGCCTTGGAACTGTCGCGACTGATGACGATCAAGGACGCCGCGGCGCACCTGGGAGTCAGTTGGGACGTGATCAAGGAGATTCAGAAGGAGGATTTGCAGCGGCGATTCGGCAAGCCGAAGCTTAAGCACTTGCGGCAGATCGCCATCGATGAAATCTCCGTTGGCACGGGACATCGTTACGTGACGGTAGTTCTGGACCTGGAGAGCGGGGCCGTGGTTCACGTCGGCGACGGCAAGGGGGGCGACGCGCTGGCGGCGTTTTGGAAGCGGCTGCGCTGTTCGGGGGCCCGGGTCGAGGCCGTGGCCACCGACATGTCGCCGGCTTACATCGACGCCGTCACGACCCACTTGCCCCAGGCCGCGCTGGTGTTCGACCGGTTTCATGTGATGAAGCTCTTTAACGACAAACTCTCGGACCTGCGCCGGGACCTCTACCGCGAAGCCACCGACGGGCTCCACAAGGAAGTCCTCAAGGGAACGCGTTGGCTGCTGTTGAAACGACCGGAGAATCTCGACCTCCAACGAAATGAACCGGCCCGTCTGGAAGAGGCCCTGCGGCTCAATCAGCCCTTGGCGACCGCCTACTATCTCAAGGAGCAACTCGCGGAAGTTTGGGAACAAGAGGATGCCACGGAGGCCCGTCTCTTCCTGCTGGACTGGATCGCCCAGGCCGAGACCAGCGGCGTTCGCATGCTCCACAAGTTCGCTCACACGCTTCGCGCCCACGCCTGGGGCATCCTGGCCTGGTATGACTACTCGATCTCCACCGGTCCTCTCGAAGGGACCAACAACAAAATCAAAACCATGAAACGCCAAGCCTACGGCTTCCGCGATCCAGAATTCCTCAAACTCAAAATCTATGCCATCCATGAATCCAAGTACGCTTTAGTCGGATGAACCCTAATTCAATTAGCCGTCAAGCTGACGCCGAGCTTCCGGTCGAGTGGCCAGGCTGGCGAACCCGCGCCCGCCAGGATTTGGCAATTTCGTCGAATATATCGTCCAAACTCTTGGTGATGCTCCACTGGGGATAATGGCGCTTCATCTTCGACAGATTGGAGATATAGCAAATATGATCGCCAATGCGGTTCTGATCGACATATTCGAACTTCATTTCGCGGTCGGTGACCTGTTGGGCGAGATCGAACGCCTCGAGGATAGAGATGGAGTTTTCGCGGCCCCCGCCAATATTGTACACCTCGCCAGTTCGTGGGCGATCGATGAAATGGCGAATGAAAGCGACGACGTCGTGCGAATGTATATTGTCGCGAACCTGCTTGCCGAGGTAACCAAACACACGGTAGGTGCGCTCTTCCAGGCAGCACTTTACGAGGTAACTCAAGAATCCGTGCAGCTCGACGCCCGAATGATTCGGACCCGTGAGGCAGCCGCCCCGAAGGCAACAGGTGGGCATGCCGAAGTATCGGCCGTACTCCTGCACCATCACGTCGGCGGCCGCCTTTGAGGCGCCGAACAATGAATGCTTCGACTGGTCAATGCTAAAGGTTTCGCAAATGCCATCGGCGTATTGAGGATCGTCGTAGTCCCAACGAGTAGCCAGTTCTGTCAGCTTGATACTGTTTGGCGCATCACCGTAGACCTTATTAGTCGACATGTGAACGAACGGCGCCTCGGGGCAGGCGCGGCGAGCGGCCTCGAGGACATTAAGCGTTCCGACCGCGTTGACGTCGAAGTCGTCGAAAGGCCGGCTGGCGGCCAAGTCGTGGCTTGGCTGAGCTGCCGCATGCACGATGGCGTCGGGATGAAGTTGCTCAATCAGACCAAGCACTTTCGCCCGATCGCGAATATCGACGTCAAATAGTTCGTAGTTCGGGAACTGTTCCGCCAAGCGGCGGGCGTTCCAGCGGGTGTCGCCTTGCGCTCCGAAGAAATTGGCGCGCATGTTGTTGTCGACGCCGACGACTCGCCAACCTTCGCCGGCAAAGGCAGTCACCACCTCACTGCCGATGAGGCCGCTGGAACCAGTTACCAGGAGGCATTTCACGACTTAACTCTTCCGGAAGGCGCCGCGGCTAACGATTGACAACATCCGAGCACGCATCATTAAGACTCGTACCCGCGGCGCATCAGTATATCTCCGGCGACGCGCTGGAAGGCTTCGTGGTGGCGTCCCGTGAACGCTTCGCGCCAGCCGCCAGACTTGCCCTTGCGAAACGTATGGGATTTCTCGGCGTTCACGTTTCCAATGGCGGCGCGCGTCAACTCTTCGACGTCGCCGGGCGACGAGTTTTGTACGTAGAATTCCATCATCCGGCGGATGTGCTCGTCGCGCCGCTCGGACACTAAGTCCTCGAATCGCACGGCGAACACGTGCTGGTGGTCAATCCATGGCTCGTAAAGACGAAACCGCGCACCGATGTTCGGGTAGTAAATCGCCCCTGTCGGATCATCGATCCCTTCGATGGCGATCGCGAGCGCATCATCAAACGTGGGAGTGTCGCGAAAAATGGGGTGCAGTCTGTGCCAACGGTTGAGGGTGCGATAGTAATGCGTTTCGGAGACGGCCACGTCGCGGGGATCTCGGTAGATGAAATAGTGGACGAATCGCTGCGCCTCGCAAGACTTGGTCTATCTCCTCTGCGTAGAATAGGTGTCCACGCACAAGTTCGCCCGGTACGCATCCTTGCAGCACGCGGCAACAGTTCTCAGGCGTGCGCCGGCGGAAACGAAACGAGCTGGTCATCGACGAAAGCATCTCGCCGTAGTCGCGGCGGTCAGGCAACGTCGCGACGATTTGGTCCAACAGATGGGTGCCGCTCTTGGGGAATGAGTCAGCGAGCACCGGAGGCGACGCGACATAGTCGGTTGCCCGCGAGCACCCGCGCGCCACCCGTTTCGGCGCGAGCAGCAACACGGCCGCGCCTTTTCTTACGAAGCTATTGTGGCTACGCAGCGAGCGTTCCAGAAGCTCAAGCATGGAGAGTTTTGGCAATGCGGCGGATGCAAAAAGGTTTGCACAGAAAGCCATGCAGCAAGTCTAGACGCCCCGGGCAAAAATCGCCATCAAATTATCCTTCCAATCGCAAGTTCAGTTGTCTCCCAAGTCGGCAAAGTCAGAATGTCGCGACTCACTCGCGCCTTTGTCGGCGCATGAATCGAAAGCGGCGGCGTCACGTGAGTTCGCTCGGCATTACGAGTGGCCCGGCGCCAGTCCATAGTCTCTCAAATTCTCCCACGAAATCTAATGGGCGGGCAATCGGTCGCTGCCGTCCGGGTTGAACATGATTTTTTCCGCGACCGCCACGATGACGTGGCCAATCGCCGTATGACATTCTTGGATGAACGCCGTCTTGTCGGACGGGGCGCACAGGGCGAGGTCGACCCTATCCTTTAGCTTCCCGCCCGATCGGCCGGTGAAGCCGACGCTACGGATACCCAATCGCTTGGCCGCGTCGACGGCAGCCAAAATATTCTTCGACTCGCCGCTGGTGGTGTAGGCAAACAGCAAATCGCCTTGGCGGCCGATCGCTTCGATCTGCCGGGCGAAGATGGAGTCAAAGCCGTAGTCGTTTCCACGCGCGGTGAGAAACGAGGTATCGGTGGTGAGCGAAACTGCCGGCAACGCCCGCCGCGGAAAATCCTGCGACAGCACGCTCGTGAACTCGGCCGCGATGTGCTGCGACTCGGCCGCGCTGCCGCCGTTGCCGCACAACAGCAGCTTGCCGCCCGCGGTGAAGCACTTGGCCACCCAATGGGCAACCGTCACCAACTCGGCGGCTGACGCCTCGGCAAAACGGCGTTTGGTCTCCGCGCTGCCCGCAAAGTGCTCGCGCACATGGTCAAGGTAGGCGCTATTGTCGTCGTGGGAACCAGGCATAGCGGCAGGCTTGAAGGGAGGGCGTCAGGCGACGCATGCGGCTCGCCGGGACAGTCGGGGCCCCGTCGCCGTAACCGGTGGCGAACGCGATAGTCCATGCGCCCGCTGGCTGGCTGGCCTCCACGTCGCTGAGACTATCGTCGATGACCCACAACTCTCAAGTATATCGCCTAGCTCATCGCGTGCACGGAAATGCAGCCGCGGAATGCCAGCGATTGGAAGGCCCTCGTCTCCAGTCGTTTCAGCTTCCCTCGACATGGTCGTGGCGCTAGCGGGAATCTCCTCGGCCCGCGACATCCCGTGCAGCCCATCGGCGTCCACGAGACGCTCAAATGTAGTCCGCGCCGTCACGCACACGATACGAGAATCCGTAAACGGCTCAAATTCGCTGCTCGGCAACATCCGCGTCGCCCCCTTGCAGAGTATCTCCCCTGCGACGAACGAGGAGATGCCTGGTTCCGGCGCCACCTTAAAACAGGCGCCTCTTAACGGTATTGACCAACTCCGATTTCGGGAATCGGGCCCCCTAGGCACCGACTGCTGATCGGGACGACGGAACTTGAACTCGGTTTCAGAAATGGGTCGGGCCTGTTGAAAAAGTCCGATTTCTGCTGGCATTGTTGATCCGAATTCTGGCTTTGAAGAGCTTGCCGTTCACCGACGCGCCGATGGCGTATTGAACGAAGACATTCAGCGACCAGCCGGCAATAAAGTGGGAAGAGCAGGCGCTTAAGGTTTTGTACGATCGCGCAGAGGTAGGCCTGGATCTGCACTTTGGGGCGCCCACGGTACTTGGCGCGCGCCAGACAGTGGTTCTGTTTCGTCTCGGCGAACAGCCCCTCGCACTTCCACATCCGCTCGGCCGCTCGTTCAAGGAACGTTGATTCTTGCATGTAGGCCAGCACCTCCTCGAACAGTTCCTGGTCGAGACTCCTCTTTACCAGCCGCTGGTGCGACGTACTTGTGCGCCGCTTTGCAGGACAAGTTAACGCCAGCAGGTAATCACGGCAGTCTTCCGAGGAACTGACGTATCGCTTGTAGTTGGCGCAAACGGCCGGGTTGGGCGTCAAGTAGTTCCCGGCGGGACAGCGAAAACGGTCGTGTTCTTTCTCATAGACCAACTCGGACTTCAGGTACTTGCCGTTTCCCACCCGGCCGCTCCACAGGGGAATGCAGGGGGCGACCCCTTGCTCCTGGAGGGCGCGGATGATGGCCGCCGAGCCATAGCCGCGATCGGCGGTCGCTTCACAAATCGCAATCTTGTGCTGATCTCTCACCCGCTGGGGCTGTGCGAGATACGGCTGATTGTCGTGCCGCGCTCCTGTCGTGACTTCCGTAGCTAAGATCACGCGACTGTCGGCGTCGATCGTCTGATGCACCTTGTACTTGAGTTGTCGCGGGGTTCCCTGCTTCTGGGCTAGCGTGGCCTCAGGGTCAGTGCGACTGCGGTGGGTTTGGTTTGAGAGCTTGCGTTGCGCTCGACCATCGATTGATCCTCGGCGCTCGTGCTGCGCCTCTGCTTCTTTCCGAGCTTCGCCAGGATCGTTGTGAATGAGCCGAGTTAAGCGAGGCGTCGGCAGCAATCAACGTCGCGTCGGTCATCACCCGGCATCGCTCTTTCACCAAGCCTTTCTGCTGGCACTGCGCGACGATCCGGCGGAACACGGCCTCGAAGACCTCCTCGCCGAGGCGGTCGCGGATTCGCGTGAGCGATGAGTGGTCCGGGACGTCCTCTTCGAGCGACAGCCGACAGAACCAACGGTAGGCCAGGTTGTAGTGAACTTCCTCACAGAGCCGGCGGTCCTTCGCGATTCCGTAGAGGTACGCCACCAGTTGCATGCGGAAGTAGACTTCCGGATCGATCGACGGCCGGCCCTGCTCGACCGCGTATCGCGGAGCGGTCAGTTCTCGGACGAAGGCCAGATCGTGGACGCGGTCGATCCGGCGGAGGAAGTGGTCCTCGGCGACGAACGAATCCAAGTCAATGCTTGCTTTCGCCTTAGGCTCGAATGCATGCACTCCTTGCATGGCGGCCTCCCTCCTGGAGAACAGCGGAATTCCCAACTCAACGCCTCCAGAAACTCGAACCAACGCAAAAAATCAAGTCGAATCCGGACTCTTCAAAAGCGCTCTTTTTCAACAGGCCCCGTCGATTTGCGGCACGTCCGATGAAACGTGCAAGTTTCTGAAAACGCGTCCGTGAGCGACGAACAAAGGCCGGGGCGTCTGGTTTCGCCGCTACGCTTTGCGGCGCCCTGGGCGCGACGAAGACGAAACGGAAAAAGTGTGCACGGCGGAGAAACGCAGCTTGGCGGGCCGCGAGGCCCGTCCTACTCCGAACAGCCCGCGCACACCGCGTCGACGCGGTCGTTGGTAAACGCCGTCGAATACGCGCCTCGGCCGCATTGAGTGCAGCGGATCGGGTCGAACGCTTTGGTGAGCGGATTCCAATAGACGACGTGCTCGCGCCGAGCCTGCTTGCGCTGGACGGCAAGCCGAACCTGGATCGCGGGCAATTCCGTACGAATTACGACGAGCGGTCGCAGGGTCGCGTCGATGGTGTAACGCTCCTCGAGCTCCGCGAGCTTCCGCCGGAGTTCGAGCGTCACCGCGCGGTCTGCGTCGTTGGCTTGGTCGGGCGCGACCTCACTGCGGGCGCGCTGGTGTTTTTGTTTGGCCTCGCGGCGGAGGGCGCCGTAGTACTCGTTCAAACGCTTGCGGTCCCGTTCGAGCCGGGCGTCCATCCGAGCCAAAAAGGCCGCTGCCAGTGAATGGACGCGCCGCTCGACGGCGGCGGCCGCTGTGTCGTAGGTCGCGGCGCCGTCCGACTCGCCCGCGCAGGGCGCGAGCTCCCATAGCCCAAGCGGGTCTGGAAACTCGACCTCCGCGGCGGCGGCGGCGTTGACCGTGACCGCCACCCGCGATTCCCAACGATCTTCCGAAGCCAAGAGGACGTGAAACCACCAGGTGTGGTACTCAATGCGGGTCGGCTGGCTGTCGACGACGCGGACTTTGGCGTTAAGCCACGTGAACGCGCGGGCGACGGCCTCGCCGATGTCGCCCCGTTTGAGGTAGGCCTCCGGCACCTGGAAGTTAGCGACGCGCGGCACAGCCTGGAGCCAATGTTCCGCCGCGTCGAGAAAGTCGGAGGCGAGGCTGACGAGCAGCCCCGCGCCGCCCGGCCGCGACGAGAGGGGAAGCATTTCGGCGACTCCCTGCTGCTGGGCCAACTCCGGCGTCAGAATCGCGTGACCCTGGTCGCTGCCCGCCGGCCAATCGACCAGCCCGCCGCTCTGTTCGATCAACTCGGCGACAAAGCCTCGCAACTCCTCCTGGACGGCTTCATTCATTGTAGTCCTCGCCAAACAAGGCCTCATCGAGTTCTTTCGCCTGCACGTACTCGTTCTGGGCGTCCAGGATCGACGCGCCGAGTTGGTCGAAGGCGTGCGACAGCTCGTCGTCGCTATGCGAACGGAGCCACAGGTCGAGCACCAAGGTTTCGAATTCCTCGCCGCCTTGCAGGTTGCCGAGGATCGAGCCCACTTCGCCCACGACCAGCTCGAACATGCGAATCTTTTCGTTGAGTAGGTCCAGGATGCGGGCTTCCAACGAGCCGGACGTGCAGAGGTTGAAGATGAACACCTCGCGCTGCTGGCCGATGCGGTGGATGCGCCCCACGCGCTGCTCGATCCGCATCGGGTTCCACGGCAAGTCGAAATTCACGAGCGTGTTGGCGAATTGCAGATTGCGCCCCTCGCCGCCTGATTCGCTGCACAGCATGATTGGCGCGGAGTCGCGAAACGCCGCGACCGCCGCGTCCTTTTCGTGGTCGCTTTCGGCGCCGGAGAACGTGACGAACTCGTGTCCTTCGCTCGCCAACATTTGCTGCAAATGCTCCAGGGTGCGGCGGAACGTGGCGAAGACCAGCAGCTTGTTACCGTGGCTTTGCCGCACCAGATCCAGCAGCCGCTGGTCTTTCACCGAGCGATCGATGCGGCCAGCCAACTCGATAATGGCCCGGGCCGCCGGGTCGTCGCCGGCGATGTTGGCAAGCGACTGCCCGAGGGCCCGCGGGTGGCTCCCCGAGGCGGTCAACAGCGCCGCGAGCTGCCGACGGCTCAGTGGCGGCCGGTCGTCGGCCGTGTCGTGTTCCTCGCGGCTAGGCGGCTCGTCGGCGGCGGGGATTTCACTCCCCTCGTCGGCGTCGCCGTTCCCAGCCGCCGGCAGGGCTTTGCGGCTCCGCAAGTAGTCGGCGAGCAATTCGTAGAGCCGCGCCTCGTCTCCCTGCGGTTCGGCCAGCATGGTCTGCGCATAGCGCGGCGGCAGGTCCATCTGAACCAGGCTGCGGGTGTTGCGGATCATCACCTCGCCGAGTAACGACCGCAGCCGCTCGCGATTGCGCGGATCGCGGGGATTGCCCCGGCGGACGTACTGCTTTTTGAAGTGCGATTCGGTCTTCAAATGGCCCGGCTCCAGCAGCGTGAGCAGGTTGTATAGTTCGACCAGATCGTTTTGCACCGGCGTGGCCGTGAGCAGAAAAAGGCGCCGCCGCTGGAGCGAATTGACGAGTTGCCAATTGAGCGTGCGGCGATTCTTGCAGTGGTGGGCCTCGTCGACGATCACCAGATCCCAAGGCGCGGCGGCGACGGCTGGGGCCCGGTGCTTCATCTTGGCGAAGTTGATCGAAGCCAGCACGCGGTCGTGTTCGGCCCAATAGTCCGGAGAGTCGGCAAGGCGCGTCCGCGGCGGAACGACGAACTCGAGTCCGAACTTTGACTGGAGCTCCTCGTCCCATTGCGAGACCAAGGGCGTCGGCGTCAGGATCAGCACCCGTTTGGCGATGCCCCGCAGCAGATACTCTCGCAACAGCAGGCACGCCTCGATCGTCTTGCCCAACCCGACTTCGTCGGCCAGCAGCACGCGGCCGCGAAAATGTCGCAGCACCTTGCGGACCGTTTCGATCTGGTGGGGAAAATGCTCGACGCCCGCCAGGCCCTCCAGGCACATGAGCTGGTCGAACCCGCGCAGCAGGCTCAACCGACTGTGCTCCAAGTGGAGTCGCAGCGGCGCCAAGTCGGAGACCGCCGGTCCGGAAGGAGGCGGACCGAGGTGGAAGTGAATCGGAATCCCGCCGGGCGTCGTCCGGCGGTCGCTTCGGGGCGCAGCCGCTATCGGGTCCGTGCCAACGGGTAGCGCCTCTGCGCCGATTCCATTCATCGGTAGATCCTATGCTGCGACGACCAGCAAACGATGTGCGTTGTTGAGATTACCCTCTGGTTGGAGCGGCGTCCAGAAGCTAGATCACTGGGCCGTGCAATTGGTCGCGTCGTATCGAGATGGAGCCGCTGCCGAAGTGACAGCGTGCACTGAGATCAACGGATTATCTTGCCGGCAACGGACGGAAGTCTAATGATGCGAAACCAGATCGAGCGGAAGTCTGGCGTGCGTGCAACGACGCTTGCGCACCAGTCGGGCGATTCGTGCCACGAAAAGACGCCACATTCAATGGGTCAGAAATGGTAAGCGTTCGCGGAATCCATACTTGATAGGCCTCGTATCCTGGAGTTTTGTCATGCAAGCCTCCCAGGAGACGGGGCGATGGGTCGTCCGCCGAGCTTGGTTGCGGATTATCGAGAATGGCAGCGCCGTCTGGAGAGATATCAGGCGAGCGAGGCGAGCCTGGACGTGTTCTGTCTGCAGGAGGGAGTTTCCCGGTCCACCTTCTATCGCTGGAAGCGTCGGCTCTGCGACGGCATCCCGGAATCACTGGAGGCGAACTCTGCGGAGCGCCTACATACCGAGCCGACCGAATCGCTGTTTCTGCCGATCTCACTGAAGACGTCTCGGGTGGAGATCGAGTTGCCCAACGGCGGCGTGGTGCGTTTGCCTGCGGACGTGGGTCAAGGCGTGCTGACGGCCGTCGTCCGCGTGGTCGGTTCCTTGCGTCCCTGGAAGCGCGCCCCAGTCATGATCGAGTTATCTGATATCCGGGTCTTCCTGTGCACCCTACCGACGAAGATGAACTACAGCTTCGATACGCTGATGGGACTGGCCCAACAGATCTTTGACCAAGACCCGCTCTCGGGTCACTTGTTCTTGTTCGTCAGTCGCCAGCGTGATCGGCTGAAGATTTTGTTCTGGGATCATGACGGGCTGGCGATTTTTTACAAGCGGTTGGAGGCGGGGACCTTCCAGCTGCCGGGTCCGCCGACGGCGAGCAGGGCGTTGAACTGGACGAACGCCAATTGAACAGATTGTTGACCGGACTCGATTTGAGAACGGGACGGCCGACGAAGGCGGTATCGACGAGTCGGCTAATTCTTTCAGCCGCTCTTTCGCTCGTCGCAGAAGTCGCTACAACAGTGGGCGTTATGGATGACGCCGACTTTCTTCCCAACGATCTGCCGCGTGCCCATGTCGGCTGCCTTCCGGCAGTCCGTCGAGCTGGAGCACCAGGTTGCCGACGCGAAGCGACAGGCCGCGGAGGCGAAGCAGCAGGCGACGGAACTTAGTCGCGTGCTCGACGAGACGGCTGCCTCGTATCAAGAGCTGACAGCGCACGCCGCACACTCGACGAACTAGCCTGGTACGACGCTGGATTTTGGCCGACGACGAGAGCGTATCGCCGCAGGCGAAGGGCAAGGACACTCTTTGAGTTGGACTCGCCGCTCGAGAGCGCGAGTTGCCAGCCACGAGCCTGATCCAGAAGCCGGCAGCGAACTCAAAGCCCATCGCCGCCGCCAGAAGCGCCAGATCGACTGGGAAAGCTGCCTCAGATTCGCCACCACCACGACCTCGAGGAGGAAGACAAGACGTGCTCGTGCTGTGGGCGGCCGATGAAGTGCATCGGCGAGGACGTCACGCGGGAACTGGAGTACCAGCCCGCCAAGCTCGAAGCCCACATTCACGTCCGTCCCAAGTACGCTTGCCCTCGTTGCCAGGACGGCGTCTCGGCGAGCGCCGCTGCCGCCAGCGACCGATTCCAGGCGGCATCGCCGGGCCGGGTCTGATTACGGAGATGTTCGTCGGTAAATTCGGCGATCATCTGCCGCTGTATCGACTGGAAGACTTCTTCACGCGGTACGGCGTCTACCTGTCGCGCAGCACCCAGTGCGACTGGGTGAAAGGCGTGGCGCTATCTCTTCCGTCCGTTGTACGAGCTCCAGAACGAGCTGGTGCTGCAGTCCCCCGTGATGTGGACCGACGACACGCATGTCACCGTGCTGGGCGGCGCAGCAGGGAAGTTTCAAGGGCTACTTCTGGACGTACATCGGAGAAGAGCATCCTTACTCCGTGTACGACTTCACCGCCAGTCGCACTCGCGCCGGCCCGGCGAGTTTTCTGGCAGGATATTCAGGCTACTTGCACGCCGACGCCTACGGCGGCTACGACGCGATATCTATCTCGGGGTCGAACGATTCGGGCGTCGCGAAGTCGCCTGTTGGGCCATGCGCGGCGGAAGTTCTTCGAGGCCATGCACAGTTCGCCCCGCGAAGCCCACCAGATGCTGGAGTGGATCCGGCAACTTTACGACATCGAGGACCGGGCCCGCGACGTTGTCGGCTGACGCACGGCGTACGCTCCGCGCGGCCGAAGCGGAGCCGGTGCTCGACCGGATCGAGGTCTACTTGGCGGAGTTGGACGACGTGCGACTACCCAAGAGCGTGCTTGGCCAAGGCCGTAGCCTACGCACAGAACCAGTGGCAGGCGTTTCGTCGCTACACCGACGGACGGCCGGCTGACGATCGACAACAACGTCAGCGAGCGGACGCTCCGGCACCAGGCCATCGGCCGAAAGAATTGGCCTATTCATCGGCAGCGAAGCAAGCCGGGCCGCGAGCGGCCGTTCTGTTCACGATCCTCGCCGGCGCCAAGCGACATCGAATCGAGCCTTGGGCTTATCTGCGAGAACTGCTGCTCCGTCTGCACGCCGACGATCCCCGTCTGGACGAAATGCTGCCCGACGAGTGGGCGGCTAATCACCCCGACTGCGTCCTCACGTATCGGCTCGAAGAATCCCGCCGCAAAGCGGCCGCACGGAGCACGCGCCGCCGTCACGCACGTGCCAATCGCCAGCATTGCTGATCGGCGACGGCACGCTATGCCTTGGCCGGACGCTTACTGGTTTGATGCGGCGACTGAAGAAGCGTTGACGTTTCGTTCATTGGCTGCGCGCCAGCCCTATAACCGCCCATGCGCTGCCAGCGGCCGTGATCGGAATAAGACTTTTCGATCCGTCGCCCCCGGGTTTGACCGGCCGCGACGTCATCGGCCATGAGCCATCGTCGCGCTGGGTCTTGATCAGGAAGGCGTGCGCGCGGCCAATGACAGGATGTTCGGGATTAAACCGCGCGTGCGCTAATGCATATAGAGCTTGGCCGGTTGCCCAGGCATCACTCGGCATGTCCTCTGTCTGACTCCAACCGCCGTCGACGTTTTGCCGCGCTTGGATGCGCTCTGCAAGTGCCTCCGACTCTTTCGCGGGGCGGCCTAGTCGCTGCCAAAGCACCAGGCGCAAAGCGATCGACTTCGGATCTCCATCGCTCTTTGTGCCAGCAAGCCAACGGACGCCCTTGTCGCAGGCAGCCTGCGCCGAGTCGTCGCCCGCTGCGGCCGCCGGCAGCAGAGCTAGAGTTGCTAGCGCAGTCGTGCGCTCGTCGGAATTGCCGAAGATCGGCGGCCGGGTTTCCGGCCACGAGGACCACGACCGATTCTCGATCTGGTCGCCCTTCACGGTCGTCAATAGAAGCTTCATGCCCTCGTGGGAGTCGGCGTCCGGCTCCGGATCGGCGCCAGCGCAAGCGCGAACAATACAGCTTTCTCGTTGAGTGCCTTAGGAATGTTGGCCGGCCTGGGCACACCGGTTTTACCGTCGCCCGATTCGGCGACCCATTTCGTGAACTCCGCCAGGACCGTCTCGTCCACGGCATGGCCACACTGCTTTGCTTGACGCATTGACCAGATCACAAGGCCTGCATGGTGGCATGAGACGCACTGGTGCTCGCTCTTCCAAGCCAGCGCGTCTTTAACAAGGAAAGCAAGCCCGCGGTCGATTGCAGCACTGACGGCGGACGGAGGCGCAGGGAACACCTCGGCAAGTGCAATACCGGACGGCGCGAATATGGTCAGAGCTGCAATTAGGTATCGCATGTTGCAAACTTCGGACGCGCAACCCTTCTGAATCGGCACGCAAGCGTCTGGGTCGATCATGCGCCTTCAGTTTACAGTTTCTTTCGGTGCTTGCTAAGTTTGTCATCGGCATCGCATCGTAGGATAGACCTGATTCAGAAGTTACTGTTTGATGGAGCGCATTCAAACCACCTTGCGGCCGGAAATCGCCGAAGCAGCCTTGTGAAACAGCTATCGTTGGTTTCGCAGAGCGTTTCTTTGTCGTGAACGAGGGCCGAGTTCCAGACCGAGCAGGGAGACGAGCTTCCGGCGCGCCAGGGATGTACCGTAAAAGGTACGACTTCTTGAGACTGGTCGCCTGTATCTAATCGGTCGATTGTTGACCAGTGTCACCAGTCAATGAGTTGAAGGCACTTTCAATGCGGCCCGGCCTCGCCGGATAAACGAGCCAGCCGCCGCGAACATCAGCAGTAGCAAGGTTGCCGGCCCGTCGACACAATTTGAATCGCAGCACTGGCAGGGCCGGCAACGCTCAGAGTATCCTCATGGCATCGAATGTACACCTTCCATGAGCGAGTATAAGGCGAGGCCACGGTGCAGATGAGTGAATGCAAAGTTCCGCGATTTCCAAAACATCCAGCGTCAGCGTGGCCTTCCTTAGCATCGATCTTACTGTTCCTTTCGTCGCTCACGGTTCCAACGACCGCCCGCGGCGATGAGACTGACGACCGAGTCAATCGCCTCATTGCTGAAATGTCTCTTACGGAGAAGATCGGCCAGACCGCCCTCCGCGGCGAGCCCAGCCGCATGCAAGGCAAACTCTCGAGCAACCTTACGAAACTGGTTCGCGAGGGCCGTATCGGTGGCTTCCTTAACGTGATGGAAACATCGCAGGTCGAAGAGCTGCAGCGGATTGCCACCGAAGAAAGCCCCCACAAGATTCCGCTGATCTTCGGCCGCGACGTCATCCACGGCTACAAGACGATCTTTCCGATCCCGCTCGGCATGGCCGCCACGTTTGATCCCGACATGGCTGAGCGCGCGGCCACCATCGCCGCGGCCGAGGCAAGCACGAACGGCATCCGCTGGACGTTCGCCCCGATGCTCGACATCGCTCGCGATCCCCGCTGGGGCCGCATTGCCGAGTCGCCGGGAGAAGATCCGTATCTCGCCTCGCGGATGGCAACCGCCTATATCCGAGGTTTCCAGGGTGATCTTCCCATGAAGTCCGATCACATCGCCGCCTGCGCGAAGCATTATGCTGCCTACGGCGCTGCCGAAGGTGGCCGCGACTACAACACGACCGAAGTCCCTGAAGGGCTGCTCCGCGACGTTTACCTCAAGCCGTTCCAGGCAGCAGCCAATGCCGAGGCACTCACGTTCATGGCAGCCTTCAACGAGCTCAACGGCGTGCCCTGCACGGGCAACTCGTTCCTCCTCAAGAAGGTGCTCCGCGACGATTGGCATTTCCGCGGCTTTGTCGTGAGCGATTGGACCGGCGTCCCCGAAATGATCAATCACGGCTATGCGGCCGACGATCAGGACGCCGCCCGGCGGGCCGCAAACGCTGGCCTGGAAATGGAAATGATCAGCACGTGCTACGACCAATATCTGGCCAGACTGATCGACGACGGGAAAGTAAGCCGCAAAGACCTCGACGATTTCGTCCGCGGTATTCTCCGCGTAAAGATGAAGATGGGGCTATTCGATCACCCGGGCTTCGATCGCAATAGGGACAACGTCGTCTTGAGCGAGTCCCATCTGGCAGTTGCTCGCAAGATCGCCGCCGAAAGCATGGTTCTTCTCAAGAACAAAGATGGTGTGTTGCCTCTCTCAAAGAAGTTTGGCCGCGTTGCCATCATCGGCCCGCTGGCCGACGCTCCCCACGAGCAACTTGGCACCTGGGCCTTTGACGGCCAAGAAAAAGATTCGCAGACGCCGCTGCCTGCCGTCCGCAAGTTGCTTGGCGACAGCGAAGTCATTTACGCGGCCGGCTTGAAATACAGCCGCGACAACTCGCTCGATGGCTTTGCCGATGCCGTCACTGCGGCCACGTCGGCCGACGTGGTGGTCTGCTTCGTCGGCGAGGAAGCAATCCTCTCTGGCGAAGCGCACAGCCGGGCCAATATCGACTTGCCGGGAAAGCAGGCGGCCCTAATTCATGAGCTCCACAAAACCGGCAAGCCGCTTGTCGTCGTGATCATGGCAGGCAGGCCGATCTCGCTCGGCGGCGTCCTCAACGACGCCGACGCGATCATCATGGCTTGGCACCCGGGCACGATGGCCGGCCCGGCTGCGGCCGACGTCCTCTTCGGCGACGCCGAGCCAGGCGGCCGACTCCCCGTCACCTGGCCCAAGTCCTCGGCCCAGATCCCGATCTATTACAACCACACCAACACCGGCCGCCCACCCGGGGACAAGACGTTTACCCCCGTCGACGAGATCCCGGTTGGCACTTGGCAAAGTTCACTCGGCGACACGTCCCACTACCTGGACCTCGGTTTCAAGCCGGAGTTCCCCTTCGGCTTTGGCCTCTCATACACGACGTTTGCTTACAGCAACGTCAAAGTCTCGCACGATTGCATCGAGCTGGGCGCCACGATCGAAGTCTCCGCCGATGTGAAAAACACCGGCAAACGCGCCGGCACCGACGTCGCGCAACTTTATGTTCACGATGTCGTCGGTGACGTAGACCGACCCGTCCGCGAACTCAAGGGCATCCAGCGCGTCGCCATTGCGGCTGGCGAGTCGCGACACATCACTTTCAAACTGAGTACCGGCGACCTCTCGTTTTACAATCAGAAAATGGAGCAGGTCACAGAGCCCGGCGAATTCCGGGTTTGGATCGGCGGCAACTCGGACGCCGACACCGGCGCAGAATTCGAGGTCGAATGAGTTAGCTGCTCTACGAATCGGAGCGAGCAACTGCGTCTGGCCAATGGACGCGAAGTGTTCTTTAGCGGCCTCGGATGCCAGCTCCAAGGCGCGGCCAGCGAGCTGTGTCTAATTCGGTGGGTTGTCAGCGCATTTCAGCCAAACATGAGTTGATGAGATATTGCGGTTCGGTAGGTCGGTACGCATTTCGAGCCCCGAGAGTCCCTGTGCCTGATCCCCATTAGATTACTTTCAATGCGGTCCAAAACACAATTGCAAGCAGCACCGCTGTCAACGAAAACGTGACAATTGCCAACAACGTCACCGTCTCGAACCGGATGCGGCCCCCTCGGGCAACGACGGAGATGGCGACCATCTGGGCCACAGCGGCCGGCGTTATTGCTACCGCGAGGAGGGCTGACTTCGATGGCAATACCATGAAGGAGCCGGCCGCAAGCAGGCAGACTCCGACTAACAAAGCTAGATGGTGAACCAGCAGTCCGCGCTGGCGCCCGATCCGCACCAAGAGCGTGCGTTTTCCGGCCTGGCCATCGCTGAGTTCGTCGGGAAACTCGAACGCCATAATCATGGCAAAATGAATCAACACGAGAGGGATGATTGCGGCGTAGAACGGCGCGTTTGACCGACCCCCAGCCACGAGCAATCCTAGCCACGGCGCCATGCCGGCCACGACGATCGATGCGATTGCCTCTCCGAGGCCCGTGCCCGCCAATCGCAGAGGTGGGCTGGAATAAAAGTAGGCGCCCAGAAACATTGCCAGCATCAAGAGGCAGGTGAGGAGGGGCACTCTTCCCTGCACGGCAAGTTGTACAGCGAAAATGGTGCAGCTCGCCAGGCAAATCCTGGCCGCAGTTAGCGCTGTCTCAGGGACAAGTGCGCCGCTTGTAAGCACGCCGCTTCCACCCGTAAAGGCGGTGCGCGACTGGTTCAATCGATCAGCTTCAATGTCCCAATACTCATTCAGAAAATGTGCCATCAGCTGCAGACTTGTGATGTACAGCTGGCCGAGTGCATAGACTGCCAGTGACGTCGACTTGCCTTGAGCGTGGGCGACGCCGGCCCCTAACGCGTAGAGTACAACTCCTCCCAGCAGGAAGACGGGCCGCGAGAGTCGCCAGAGTGCGGCTAGGTGCTGCAACATTGCGCGACCTTTGTTTCAACTGGGCGCTAATCGATGCGATGGCGCGGCGGACTCACAGCTGGCGGGGATCTTTGGATTCGTTTGCCGGGGCATCAGACAGCGCCAGACCGGCCCTCCTCCTCAGTGCGAGAAAATGGCTGACTTCTCCGTGCGCCCCCGGCTGTGCCAAAGATTGCCAGATCGATGAGTTTAGCGATGCCGATGAGCAAGCGTCAGTCGCGCTCTCCAGCGCGGCCAAGATTACCACACGCAAACAGTGTCAGCACGGTAGGTTCAGTATAAAGACGCCATCGAAACGATCGCGGCTGATGGGGTCCACCTCAGAAATGACTTCCCGGCACGCTGTAGGGGTGCCACCTGCGGCGGATCGAGTTTTGAGACGCCGTGTGGAATCGCCACTCACACTCGTCGAAGCAGGCAAGATCGCCAACGGACAGACCATGTCTCAACGGTCAGTTGTCGAATTGTCTCACGCGATGATGACTTGTTGACACAGGCCGCTTCGTCAGCCAGTCGGAAGGAATCGATGCAGCCGCGCTGCAGAGGTTAGCGAACGAATGCCAGTAACCACTCTTCGAACTACTTGTCTTTATGATCGAAGCATTAGCGATAGACTCTTCGCCGAAATGAAGTCGTCGAGGAGGAGTCCAGAAACGGTGATCAAGGCCACGCAGCGGCCGTCATCTTCGGAAATATCTCGTTGGGGTCTGTGCGAGAGTAGGCACTGTCCCCTTCGTCGGGGCGACCTAGGCCCGATCGGAGCAAAGGCAGGTAATCAACGAATGCGCGACAAACGCTCGCGCACTGCGCTACAACTGCGCAGTGGATAGGATGGCTCAGCAGGCGCTACCGCCGATCGTTAGGATTCGCCGCCGGCAGCTTCAGCCGCGTCGTCCCACTCGAGGCGGATGCGGGCCAGCTTGCGCGACGCTCCGCTCGACAATGCCGAATCGCTCGGCAATCTCGGCGTTGGTAAATCCTTCAAGTTTCATGACGGCCACGGTCCGCAGCTCCTCGTCGAGCACCGCCAGCAGCCGCTCGACCTGTTCGGCCACTTCTGCCGCGAATTGCGGCGTTGGCTCGCCGCCAACGACCTGCGCAATGTCGGGCACGGCCTCTTCAGCAGCGCTCGACCGCTTCTTGGCCTGCTGACGTTTTATCTGATTAATTGCCTTACGGGCCGTGATCTTCACCAGCAGCGGCCACAGGCCTGTGCGGTCGTGAAGCTCGGGAAACCGACCAGCGTGCGCCGCGATAAAGAAGCTATTGAACGCGCTTAGGACAACATCTTCCTCGTCGGCGTCGCGCTGCGGCGCCCCCGTGAGACGGGTGCGGGCAAGCGCGGCCAGCCGAGCAAAGTATCGATCCCACAGCTGCTGCTGGGCGGCTGAGTCGTCTTTTGCCGTGAGCTGATGCAGCCAGTGGGTAACCGACTCGTGTCGCTGCGAGTCCATGGGGCGGTTCTAGGAGAGTAACGCGGCCAAGGGCAATTGATCAGCGCTTACCAACGCCTGGTTGTGCCGCAACGCTTTCATTCTAGCGGGAGTGGCCGCGGCTATCTAATCTCTCAGGCGTTTCTCTGCACTTCTGTATAATTGCTGCCTTGCGGGCGTACAACGATACCAACACAACGTCCGTGCATCACGGCGTGAAACATGGCCGCCGAAACTCCGTCACAACCGATGTCGCCATTGGTGATGCGGATTGTTGACGAAATCTGCGACCGATTCGAGCAGGCGTGGCAGGTCGGCGCACCCGTGCTGGAGGACTATCTTGCCGGGGCGCCGACGGATTGCCGGCGCCATTTGCTCCCGGAGCTAGCGTCGATCGAACTGCATTACCGTCGACGTCGGCGAGTAGGCGACATTTCGTTTGAAGAACTCGTGGCCTCGCATCCGGCCATCGCCGACGAGTTGCGGCAGTGCGCCGACGCGATCGACGCCTTAGCCGACCGAGCCCTTGCGAAACGGCGTGATGACGGTACGCGTCAGCGCTCGGCGCTCAGCGATGTGGTGCTGACGAGCGTCCGACAACCGCAGGGGCTGCATATTCGCTGCCCCCATTGCGCGAGTCAGGTCGAACTGCTCGCCGACACGCCACACGAGGACGTGACGTGCGGCGCTTGTGGCAGCACGTTCTGTTTGGTGGAACGTGAGGGCGCTTCGCGGTCGGCCGCCAGCCTGCAGTCGATCGGGCGGTTCGAGCTCGTCGCACGGTTAGGCGTCGGCGGCTTCGGCACCGTGTGGAAGGCGCGCGACCCGGAGCTTGATCGCACGGTTGCCGTCAAAATTCCCCGCCGGGGCCAGCTCCGGGCAGACGAGGTCGATTTCTTCTTTCGCGAAGCGCGCGCCGCCGCCCAACTGCGGCATCCCAACATTGTGGCGGTCTACGAGATCGGCCGCGAAGACGATACGGTGTTCATCGTCAGCGACTTCGTCCGCGGCGTCACGCTCTCAACCTGGATGGCGGCGCAAAAGCCGAGCGTTCGCGACGCCGCCGAGTTGTGCGCCCGCGTCGCCGAGGCGCTCGATCACGCCCATCAGCGCGGCGTGGTGCATCGCGATCTCAAGCCGTCCAACATCATGATCGACGAGGACGGCCAGCCGCGGATCATGGATTTCGGACTTGCCAAGCGCGAGTCCGGCGAGATCACGATGACCTGCGACGGGCAAATCCTGGGCACGGCGGCGTACATGTCTCCAGAGCAGGCTGAGGGACGCGGACACTGGATCGACCGTCGGGCCGACGTGTACTCGCTAGGCGTCGTCATGTTTGAACTGGCGACGAGCGAATTGCCGTACCGAGGCAATTTTGAGGTGCAACTCTCGAGCAAGCTCCTCGACGATGCGCCGGACCGCGCAAGCTGAACCGGCACATCCCGCGCGACTTCGCGACGATCTGCCTGAAGTGCTTGGAGCGCGACCCCAATCGCCGTTACGGCGGCGCCGGCGCCGTGGCGGCCGAACTGCAAAGGTTCCTGCGCGGCGAGCCGATCCACGCCCGCCCGCTCTCGCGATCCGCGCTTGCTGGCGCTGGACGAAGCGGAAGCCCGCCCTGGCGACGGCCGCGGCGCTGGCAGCAATTGTGACCGTGGCCGGCCCCTTGGCGGCGCTGATAATCAATGCGCAGCGCCGCGAGCTGGACGGGCGCGTCAAGGAACTGGACGAACTGGTAATCGGTCAACAGCAAGCCACGCGCGCGCTGCGCGGCGAGAACGCCCAACTGCAACAGACGCTTAATGCACAGCGCGCGTCGGCTCCCCGCGCTGACGGCAACCTACTCCAGTGGCGACGCAACCTCATCGCCGACATTGTGCGTCGACACTACGCTGCGGCGGTCGCCCCACCTGACCACGACGCCCTCGACTTGAAAAGTCGAGCGCAAATCCAACTGGGCGTGGGCATGATGCTGGCTGCCGCCAACCGCACCGAAAACGCGATTGAGCAATTTGCCGGCGCTCAAGCCGCCTTGGAGCAGCTTGCCGAACTGCAGCCGGCGAACCACCGCCTCCAGGCGGCTTTGGCGGAGTGCTGCGAGCAACTGGCCGACCTCCGCCGCGCGGCCGGACAGCCGCAGGCGGCCGAGCAGGCGGCGTCAAGAGCTCTCGAGATTCGTCGCCGCCTGGCCGACAGCCGCCCTGGCGACGCGGCCGCGCAGATCGACCTCCTCACCGCCCACTATGCCTTTCCGCAGGTTGCCACGGCGCTCAAAGCCATTCCTCAGCAGTCCGAGCGAGTGATCGATCAGTGGCCCCGCGACGCCGCGGCGATCTACGAAGCGGCCTGCCGCCTGACGTTCAAGACGCCCGTGCTGAGCGACCCTCCGCCTGACCCGACGCCCGCCCCGTGAGGCGAGTTCTTAGGGCGTCCACTGATTCGCCTCCTCGCCCTGCCGCGTAGCAAGTTCGCGGTACACGGTCAGGTCCAGCCCTTCGTCGAGAAAATGGACGCTGCCGTCGGCCAGTGCGAAGTGCGCGCCGCCGGGGTGTTGGCTGCCGAACGCCAATTCGTTGTTCAATACCTTGCGCAGATCCAGCGGCGCATCGAAGTCGCGTACATAGTAGACACGGCGATTCTCCAGAGCATTGATCGGCCAAATGACGTGCTTGGCCGCGGCCACGCACACGCTTGATGGCGTTGGCGATCCCCCGGACTTGTACCACACCGCGCCCAAGGTCCACATTTCGCTCGTGTTGTAAATCGTCCGTTCGCCGACGAGCAGCGTGTGCGACGAGCCGTCGCCGATGTCGGTCACGCTCACGTTGCTCCGCAGATAGAGGACGCCGTCCGTGGCCACCAGTCCGCACGCGACCTCCTCCACCGGCCAGTCCTCTCGCGTCAGTCCGGATCCGGCGACGCCGACGTAGTTCGAGCTTTCCAGATCGAGCACATCCGAAGTCGGCGGCTCGGCCGTGGGGCAGAAATAACTTGTCACGATCTCGTTGGCCGCATGAAATCGAGCGCCTCCGTCGGCTTCGGGACCGATTTCTGCGTAAAGTGCGCGCTTGTCCATTTGCGGCAGCACCAGGACGTGCCAGCCAATGCTCTTCTGTCCTGAACGAGCGTGCATGCGGGCTCCTTCGGGAAACGCGCCGTGCTCGGCGTGATAAGCGTGTAGTGCCACGCCGATTTGCCTGAGGTTGTTACGGCAAGTTGATTGGCGTGCGGCCTCGGCGCGGACTGCACAGCCGGCAGCAGAAGCGCCGTCAAGACGCCGATGATGGCGACTACGACCAATAACTCGATGAGCGCCTGCTCTCCCGCACCAAGCATTCGATGAAGAGCCTGCTCAACGCGGCCAATATCCGCGGCCCCAAGTTCGACGGCGCCGCGGCCCAGCGCTGGCTGCTGGCCAATCGCGACCTGCTCAAGCCGGTTCAGCAACAGACCTTCGCCGACCTGTTGGACGTGGTGTTGCTTACCGAACGCCACCGCGCGCGACTGCGGCGAGAGATCGTGTTCGCCACGCGGAGTGCGCGGTTCGCGCCGATCGTCGCGCTGCTCGCCAGCGTGCCGGGGATCGGCGAGATCTGGGCGGCGATCATCGCCGCCGAGATCGGCCCCTTCGACCGCTTCCCCAACGCCGACGCCCTGGAGTTCTGGGCCGGGCTGACCGCCGACATGAAAGAGTCGGCCGGTCGCACCCAGAGCGGTAACATCACCAAGGCCGGCTCCGTGACCTTGCGGTGGGCGCTCTGCCAGGCGGCGGTCACCTTGTGTCAGTGCGACGCTCGGCAGGAAGCGACCCGAGCGCGACTGGCCGCGGCTCGGCAAGCCCAAGACCAACGTCGTCATGGGCCGGAGATTGCTCAGAACTCTGTACGCCATGAACCGCGACGGCAAGCCGTTCGAGCGCGGCCCGGCCCGAGACCGCACGGCGGCCGCCAACGAGGCGCGCCTCGGAAGGAGGAAGCAAGTCGCTTAACTTCCGAGACGTTAACGATTCAGTGACGTTCGGCGGAATCTTCAGGGCGGTCGCCTCGGCGACCGTCCCCTCGGATCGGAGACCGCGACTGGGATTCATTCGGCCCAAGAGCCCTTCCCGCTCCTGGCGACCGCGACAGCGTGAATTCGGCCCGACCGAGGCGAACAAGGTTTTATTCAGCCCGGAGGACGCGCGGCGGCACTGCGACCGCCGCGCCCGGTGACTGCGCAGAGATGAATTCCACCGCCGCGTCGCCCAGCCCCGGCGACGGAGGACGGCCCACCCGATTCCGCCCAGACATCCCCGGGCCATCACCGCGAACTCACGGAGCAGTGAACCCCGCCCGCCGGCGGAATGTCGGTCGCCAGTGCGCGGCGGATGCACCAACACGGCTGTTCACGGGGGACTTCCGCGGCTACGCCGCGTCCGCTGCGCCGCATGGCCGACAAGAACGGCCAGGGCCAAAGCTATTGGCGCTGAGCGGGGCTCGGGAACGCGCGTGAGCACCCGCATGATTCCCGCCAGGGCTGCCTGGGAGTTGCCGCCGAATTGCTCAATCGCGTCGAGAAAAAGCGGAATATCGGCAAACGTGTTGCTGCCGTCCCCGTCCATGTCCGCCATGAACGAGTCCGCCGCGTCGCCGCCGAGATAGTATTGCGTGTGATAGGTGTTCGGATCGCGAATCGCGTAGGCAAACAGTTCCACGTCCTGCTCGTCGACGGTCTCATCGGCGTTCATGTTGCCCGACAGGTCGCTCTCCGAAAAATTTATGCTCGTGAACGTCGGGTCGAAGTGAGGCACCCAGGACCCACCGCCCACGGCGGTTCCGACGATGTCGTCGAAGCTGCCTTGGAGGGCGCCGGCCGTCAGCACGGAGTACGTGACACCCGGAACCGGAGCGGCGCCTCCGAGAACTGAAAGGTCCAGCACGCCGCCCAGCGTCATTGTCCCGGAGACGTCAATCATGTCGAACGCGCCGCCGCCCAAGCTCGGGCGGAACTGGATTTCAAGTCGGCCGTCGGAAGCCAGCTTCATGTTGCCGGTGACCTCCAACGACGGCCCCAGTGCGAGCGTCGCAACGGCCCCAGCGCCGTCGCCAATCGACACGTTGCCTTTAATGTCGCCGGCCGCGTTAAACGCACCCGCCCGGCTTAACACGGTCGCCGCGCTGAGCGTCCCGCCGCTCAGATTCATCGTGCCCGCCGTCTGCGTCAACTGGCCGGTCAGGCTAATAGTGCCGCGGCTTAATATGGAGACGGTTCCGCTAGTCGACAACGTGGCAGCCATTAGATTGCTCGTCGCCGGGCCGCCGCCGCCCAAGGTCAGGCTCCCCGCGCTGGCCACGGCCACATTGGTCGCGACGTTCAGTCCCCCCGAACTGACGCCGCCGGCGATAACCAACCCGCCGGGCGTCGAACCCAGTCCCAGCTCGACGGCGAACACCGGCGGAACGACGACATTGGTGATCGTGGCCGTATCATTGATGATCGTCGCTGTGTCGGCCGGCGTCGGCAGCATGTTGAATTGCCAATTCGCCGGCTCGTTCCACTCCGAGTTTACGCCGCCGCCATCCCACAGCACGGCATCGGCAGGAGCTGAGATCGCGACGACCAGCATCCACGCTCCCAGCCGCCAGCCAAGCCGCGCCGTCCGACCTGCTCGTCGAGTCGCCCCCGCCGACTTGGATGTCCGTTGATTCATCGTTCAATCAACTAGCGACAGATGCGGTCCGAGCGTGCGCGACCACCCCACGAAACTGCATCAGAAGTGTTATCAAGAATGCGGCGTCTGAGACGACAGCCGATTTTACAGAGTTTACTCCTGAAGACCAAAAACCGTCCCTTGAGCCGTTTGGTTTCCCAAGTCGAAGTTGAACCGGCGCTTCATTCCCCCGGCCCCGCCCTCGGCGGACCAGTGCGTTCGACCCGCATCCCCCATCCGACGGGCGCAAGCTTCACCGGCGGCCAGCTAAGTGAAAAACTCTCAATAACACGCCCCCCCCGCGGGACGCGCGACACGGGGTCATCTAGGGAAGAATTAGCACCCAATCCCATGGCTGCGGTATGCTGACGCGTATCGCACCCGGGAGTCGACCCTAGTGCGACGCCATGACGTGAGACCGGGTGATATGCCCTTCCGTTGCGCTCCAACTCACGACGCGAGCCTGGTTCTAGTTGCCGTCGTCGCCGTGCTGACGATCGTGGTCGATAGCACCACGTCGTGCGCCGACTCAATCGTCAACTTTTGGCTCTCGAACAAAGACGCTGGGCCGGCCGCGCCCGTGATTTATGTTTCGCCCGGCGCTGAGGCCGAGATCCAGGTCTGGGCGCGGCCGGCCGTCGGCTACCGCCTGACGGCGTTCTCGCTCGATCTCGTTGCCGAGCAACCGGCCGCTCTGTCGTTCGAGTCGATCGAAGTGCTCAATCCTTTGGTGCAAGCGATGCCCGCGTTGTACCGGCACCAACTCGTGTTCGACTCCGCCACGGGACTCGACGTGACCCCCAATGAGATTTACGGCTTTGCCGGCCTCTCTTTTTTTGCGGACGCGATGGGTCTGCCCAATGGCGGGGGCATCGGGCCATCGTGCGGCGGCGATCCGTGCTGTTCGACTGGGTCCGGCGACCCGTCGTGGCACATTGCGACAGTCTCTTACCAGGCGAGCATGTCGTTCGGAGCCACAGAGTTGTTTCTCCGCCTTGGCGAGCAAGGCGTGTGGCAGTCGCCGGCCGACGCCGCCGAGCCCGACCTCCCGACCGACACCAGCGCCGTATTCGGCCTGCCGGATGATGCAGTCAACCAGTGGGCCGTCCTCGGCAAAGGGACCGACCACCGCCACAATCCTCAGGGCGTGGCCGATGCGGTCATCCAAGTGGCGACGGCCGATTTCGATCAAGATGGCGACGTCGACGGCTCGGATCTTCTTGCTTGGCAACGCGGCTTCGGCGTGGGAACGACGCTGGCCAAGGGTGACGCTAACGGCGACGGCGTCGTGAACGCCGCCGACCTCGCGGTGTGGCGGTTTCAGTTCGGCGCGAACAGTGCCGCCGTGCCCGTCGGCTCGGCCGTGCCGGAGCCGACGGGATTTGTCGTGATCGTGACGTTAGGGGTCATCAGCCGCGCAGGCCAGCGGATTGTCCGAGGCGGCCGCTATACCGCCAAGCCTACCGCGATTCCAATCTCGGCGAACGCATCATCCCAGGCCGACTCTGCTGACGTCGCCTCCACGTCGTCGCCGCCTAACTCGGCGCTCGCCGCCAATTCTTCGAAGGCGGACTCATATGCGTCGGACGCAACGGCATGGCTCTTGCTGATGGCGTTCGGGTTCAACGCGAGTGCTTCGCGCAGCGCCGGACGACGCCCTCGCGTCGAGTAAGCGCGCCGATCGCCGTTGGTGACCGATTCCACGTCGGGCACAAGCGCGATCAACTTCTCCGTTCCGACGTTCTCTGCACGGCTTGCCAACGCAACCAAACGTTCGGCCGGCCGCAGGTCGGTCCCCAGATACCGCTGCCAGGTAAGGAAGTCGTTGCCGTCCAAGTCGCTGCCGAATCGCTCGAACCAGCCGAGCGTGGCGTGGCTTAGGTCCACGCCGTCGACCACGCCGTTGCTGTCAAAGTCGCCGGGACCGCCGTAAATCTGCGACTGAAGTTCGGTCTGTTCGATGCCGCTGTACTGAATCAGCGTCGCATCGATCGTTACGGCCCCGCTGCCTGTCGGGTAGAGTCCAGGAACCGTCGCGACCGCGTAGAAACCGCCCGCGTTCACCGCCAGTCCATCGCCCGGCGAGAAGATCGGAGCATCATCGCCCTGGATGTTGATTGAGGCGAAGGTCGGACTGGGCACGTTGAACTGGTCGGCGCCGCCGTTGCCGTCGAGGACCAGCGACGCGGCGCTGCCGAGCCCTTGCACGTTGAACTCGTCCTGCTGGTCGCCGGCGGCGAGCGACACATTTTCGACGCCCGCGAAGCCCACCTCCACCGGCACCGCCACGTTGTCGAACAGTACATGCTCGGCGAACCGCGAGACCGTGGCCGGCGTGATCGTGTAGACGCCGCCGCCGGGAAGCTCGTAGGGATCGTTCTCGTCGTGAATGTTGAGCGAGTCGGTCCCCAAACCGCCGTCGACGTCAAGTCCGTTTACGGTCTCGAGATTGGCCGCCGTCGGGCTCGCGATGACCGCGTCGTTGCCGGCGCCGGTTTGAACAGCGGCGCCGCCCGAGGGGACGCTTTCAACGTTCACGACGTCGCTCTGTCCGCCCGTCTTAAGCGTGAGCTCCTCGACGCTGCTGTACGCGACGTCGATCGTTATCGGAATAGCAAACGGGTTGCCCGGCATCGCGGCCGAACGGCCGACGCCCCCGGCCGTGACGTTGTAAATACGGCTGAAAGCCGGGTGGCTGTAGGGATTGTTCTGATCGTTGAGCACGATGGAATCGATCCCGGCATCGCCGAAGAAAGCGAGGTCGTCGACCAGTTCAAGATTCTTGCCGTCCGGGCTGGCATTCAGAATGTCGCTGCCGGCGCCGCCGTGGATCGTCGTCTCGTTGCTCGGGGTTGCATGAACGCGGATGACGTCGACTAGGTCGGTCGTCGTAAGCTCCAGGCTTTCGACTTGTGGGAACTGGACTTCGACCGTGTCAGGGGTCCCATTGGAGACGCCGCCCAGACTGGCGATGTAGCGCGAGACGCTGTTGGCGTCGACGTCGTACTGGCCGGTCGCTTGGGGATCGGCGCTCGTTTTGTTGTCGTCGAACAGGCGAATCGTGTCCAAGCCCGATTGTCCGTCGACGACAAGACCGTCGACGGTTTCAATATTGCCGGCCGACTGGGCGACAATGATCGTGTCGTCGCCGGCGCCCGTGCCGACCCGCGTCTCGCCGGAGGTTTTGCTCACCACGCTGACCACGTCGGTCTGCCCGCCAGTCGTTACGTCGAGATTTTCGACGCCGGAAAAGCCTATCGAAACCGGAATGAACTGCCCAGGGTTGCCAGGGAACGCCGGGTGCCCGGCGAACCGCGTGACGGCCCCGCTGCTGACGGTGTACAGCCGACTATAGGCGATGTTGCTGTAGGGATTGCTCTGGTCGTTGATATCGATTGAGTCGGCCCCGAGGCCGCCGTCGAATATCATGCCATTAACCGCTTCGACGTTGCGGACGCCGGGCAGAACGCTGACGGAGTCGTCGCCGAAGCCGCCGTTGATCGCCAGGTCGATCGACGAATTCCAGCCCTCGATCGTGAAAGTGTCATCGCCCGATCCGCCGTTGAGCGTGAGCGAGTCGAGCGTGCTGATCCAGTGGGTGAACACAATTTCGTCGTTGAGCTTGACCTCGATCGCAGGTTGAAATCCGCTGTTGTCCAGGAGGATGACGAATTCGTCAGGACCCGACGTGCCCGAGACCGTCAAGTCCGTCCAGGCGTTGACGTAAGCGGTCTGGAGCATGTTGAAGATGTTACCGCCGGGCAGACTGGCCCATCCGGAGTTCATCAGGTACCCGACCTCAACGTCGGCCGGCATGGCGACGATCTGCGAGCGGAAAAACCCTGAATCGCCGCCATTGGCGCCGTTGTGGCTAAAGGACTCGCCAAAGGAGTTTTCTGTTTGGTACCACCCGAGCTCTTGCTCGTCTCGCAATTGGCGGGTTGAAGCGGACAGGATGCCGTTGTCGCGTTGAATGCCGTCAAGAAATTTGGCAAGTTCGCGCGCGGAAAGTTTCCAACCCCCGGCGCCGCCGGTTCTCGTACGATCGACGGGGGCCTCGCCGGGGGAATCCTCGGAGCCGAGAAAGTATCCCAACGTCGGGTTCGGATCGGTCACATCGAGGTCGGCGCCGACGACTCCCAGGGGCTCGAAGATTTCGTCCTGGACGTACTGCTTGTACATCGTGCCGGACGTCAGGTCTCGATCCGCATAGTTGGCCGCGGTGAGGTTTACGGCGGGATTCACGAGCTTCGGCAACACAACCCGCGCGAGCAGAGCGAAGTTCGCGTTGTTGTAGGACCCGCCCCACCGCGGTCCGTGGTAGTCGTCGTCGAAACCGACGGTCGGCGCCCCTAAATCGGCTTGAACCAGATTCCGAAGGTTCACATAAGTGGCGTTGCTCGGGCTATTGAAATCCACGTCAATGGGATTGTTCGATTCGGAAAAGCCGCTCGTGTGGGTCAGCAAGTGCCGCAGCGTGACATACTGCACGTTTTCGCCCGGCGTCCAATCGCTAGGAAGGTAACTGGCGAGCGGCGTACTGAGGGCCGCATCGAGTCCCCCAGGTTGCGATTGCAGTAGATGGAGAATCGCCGTCGCCGTGACCGTCTTCGAGACGCTGGAAATATCCATTTCCGTCAAAGAGTTAAAACTTCGTTCCGGCAAGTCGGCGGCCGTGCGAGACTGGCCGTCGCCGCCGACGGCGGCGAGCGGATTGCCGTCGTAGCTGATCGCATACCCGTAGCCGACGGCATTCCCGGCGGACATCAACTCAATGTTGTTGCCCATCAGCGACGCGCTGAAGGTCGACTGGCCCGTGACGACGGCCATGAGCCGGCGATCTTCGAGCTGTTCAAACCGGCGACGATGGCCGCGCAAATTATTGCCCTTAAGATGCCCTGATCGCTTGGAAATGTTCATGATTACGCTCCCTAATTTTGACGTCGTGGAAATTCACTAAGTCCGACCCGCATCGGCCGAATTCCCGTGAATGCCAGCGTCAACCATGGGTCCTGCCGACGCCGGGCATTCGCAGAAGCCGTACCAGAGGACGCCCTGCTAATGGGGTAATCAAGAATCGCCGCGAAAACCCGACAGGTGAAGAAAGTTTTCTGACTAGCGCGACCTAATGTCGCGCCGAGCAGCATTGCCTCAGCCACTTTGTGTTACGAGAGGCGAGCGCGACGGAGCTTCCGCACGCTTCCTTGTGCGGCAGGCTCGTAGGGGGTCTCATACGCGATTGCAGGAGAGCCCGGATTTTCCCCCGCGCGGCATGTCAATAAGGTTGGTTTGGCGACAATCGACGCCATAAGTCGTGCGCCCGCTAAATCTTCGGGCAACAATGTACCTAATCTCATGTCATCATTTAAAACGCCGAGTACCGGTCGAAAATTCGAAAATTAGCTTCTCGGCGTCGTGGCATCCGATCGCCCAGCCACCATGACCAATAGCGGCGAGCCTCGTGGCGACGGGGCGCGTCCGAGCGGCGCATTCGCGCGGTTGTCTCCCTCGCGCCAAGCGTCACTTTCTGGACTTCGTCCTCAGCTGCACGCTGCGGATTTGGCCCGAGGATTCCGTCGAGCCCCCGGGCAAGTAATTAATACTGTGCGGGGACGACGAGTGCCCCAAGCTGCCTATGGCGACTCCCAGGTTCCTCCGCAGCAGGCTCCCGACGCCGAGCCTGCCTACAAGGCGGCGGCCTTAGTTCGCCAGCCGCTGATCCCAAGTCCTACGCGTTGCATCTGCCCTATGCCAAAATCCACCGCTGCAGCTCCCAACTCTCAACTACGCGAGTTCCACAAGCTCGGCCGGCAAGTCTTAGCCGCCGAGCGGAAATGTACGCCACGTGGCCAAGGACGCTATCACTACGGCAGCGTTAGCCAGATTGAAGAGCGGACCGGCCGGTCCCGCACCTACGTTCATTGCAGCCGCAAGTTCGCCGCGCTTTATCCGACCGAAAAGGACTTGAACTGGATCTGTAGTCTCGGCCCGAAATCGGGCAAGTCCCTGACTACGAAGCATGTGCTGCGTTTGATCACGGTCCCGGACCGTCAGCAACGCAACACGCTGGCACGGCGTTGCGCCGCCGAGGGATGGTCCGTCGAGCGCCTCTCGCTGGCAATCCGCAGCATCCGCCCCAGCCAGGCGGGAAGCGGCCGTCGACCGCCACGGCCCCACGACGTCCAAGAGGCGCTCGCCGCCCTGGAGCAGATGGCGGTCCGCTGGACTCGATGGTTAGAGGTGCTGTCGTCGAATGACAGCCAGCCGAAGGGAGCCAAGCTCGGCGATCTGCCGGCGAGCGTCCGCCGTCGGCTGATCAAGGGGTCTCAATGCATCGGCGATCTAAAGGAAGCTGTCAGTCGCGCGATAGCAAAGCTCTGATCGGCATGGCGGTCACAACCACGCTGCAGAAGGCGGCCGATCGTTTGCTGTTGTCCAACTCGTTCCGACGGCTTCTGTCCACGACCGTCGAGCGGGCCAAGAAAGCCAAGATCGTTCGTCGCCGCGTTCGCCTGGCGGCCGTCGACACCAGCGGCTTCGAGGCGCAGCACACGAGCCGGTACTACGCCCAGCGGCGAAAAATGACGGCGAAAGACGGGCGAAAGCGCCGCGTGTCGTATCGTCGTTACCCGAAGCTGGGCTTGGCTTGCGACACGGCGAGCCACTTCATCCTGGCGGCTCGCGCGAGTCAGGGACCGCAGCCCGACTTCGGCGACTTCGCACCTCTGGTGCGTGCGGCGCAGACCCGCGTGGGACTGAAAACGATTCTAGCGGACGCTGGCTTCGACAGCGAAGCGAATCACCAGTTGGCCCGCGACGAACTGGGCGTCCAGTCGCTGATCCCCGCGGCGCATGGCCGGCCCGGTCGCGGCGAGCCGGCCGGTCGCTATCGAAAACAGATGAAGCGGCATCTGGGTCAAAGCCGTTACGGGCAGCGCTGGCAGATCGAAACCGTCAACTCGATGATCAAACGCCTCACGGGGGAAGTCGTCAACGCTCGCACCTATTGGCGACGCTGCCGACTCCTCCTCTTGAAAACGCTCACTCACAACATCAGCATCCTTGGCGCCGTGTTGAGATCCGTCGCCCGCCGGCCATGCCGAGCCCGGCCACAGGCTCAGGCGGCCGTGCGGCTGCGGGTTGAGGGCAGCGCCTCGACCGGCGAATCGGCCCCAGGTGGTCGCGGCGCGCCAGGTTCTCGCGCAGCACTTCCGTACATTGGCTGACGCCGACGTGTTCGCCGTCGACGGCCGGCAGCCGTCCGTCCCGGCAGGCCAGGTCGACGAGCGCCCGCTCGATGGCCGTCTGCGCGGCGAACAGGCAGGGCGTGCTGTAGATCACCAGCTCGACGCCCAGGTCGCGCAACCGGCTGAGGCTGACGGCCGGCGATTTGCCGCCCGCGATTTGATTGAACACCAGCGGCCGCGCAATGCGGCGGCGTAATCGCTCGAGCATTCGCAGGTCGCGCAGCCCGTCGACCAGCACGGCGTCGGCCCCGGCGTCGGCGTACGCCGCCAGCCGGACGGCAATCTCGTGTTCATCCGTGGCGTCGGTGCGCGCCACCACGACCATCTCTCGCCGCGTGGCCAGCACGCGCTGCAGCTTATCCAAGTACTCGTCCAACTCCAGAAGCTGCTTGCCGCCGAAATGACCGCAACGCCGCGGCCGCTTCTGGTCCTCGAGCACCACGCCGGAGGCGCCGGCGCGGTCCAGGCGCGACACGACGTGGCAAGCGCTCTGGACGTCGCCGTAGCCGTCGTCGATGTCGACCAGCAGATGGTGACCGGGTAACACGCACCGCAATCGCTCGACCAGGGCCAGCAGGTCCGGCCAGGCGATGAAGCCGATGTCGGGCAGTCCGTAGTAACTGGCCGCGAAGCCAAAGCCGCTGACAAACAGGGCGTCGTAGTGCTTCGCCGCGAGCGAGGCGGAAAAAGCGTCGTAGATGCCGATGAAGGGGATCTGCTGGCGCACCGCCATCGCCTCGCGCAACCGCGTGCCGTACGTGCTGGTGAGCATGAAGGTATGTCCTGTTCGCGAGAAGAGCGCGGCCAGCAGAAATCCTGCGCGCTATCTTGATAGGGCTATGAGAAAAGAATCGCCCCGCGAGGGGATGAACGCGGTCTTAGCGCAATGCGAAACAAGCAACTGGAGTCGCAAGTTGCCTGATTCCGGGGCTCGACTCGCGATGAGCGGTCAGGCGGTAACCTTCGTAGAACCGGTGATCGCCGTCAGCCGTTCCGACCTATCGACGGTCGGCGGCGTGTAGCGCGGCGAGTCCTGGCTCTTCTCCTGCTTCGCCTGCAGCGACGAGGTGGCTTGATCTTGGGGCTGTGTGGACATGGTTCCCTCCATGGTTCGAGCGGCCGTTAAGTCGTGCCGCCACGTCCTCTAGTCATCGTCACGGCATCCCGCGATTCTCGACACAATCGGACTTTCGAGCTGGAGCGCGCAAAACCTTAAATCCGGCGTAATTGGAAAACTTTGCCCAAAGCTTGCCAACCGCCAGGACGATGGTTGTCGAGAAGGCATGCCGTTTCCCCCCCAATTGGAGTGCAAGCATGGAGCCAGCGCTGCGGATTCAGCCCACGCCGGCGAGTGACCTCGAATCGGCGACGGAGCTGGTTGGAGTTCTCAACCGCCAAGCCGCTCGGCAACCGCACGCCAATGCCATCGCGGCGGCCCACCGCGAACCGTTGACGTACGCCCGCCTTGCCGGCCTGGTCGACGACGTCGGCCGGCAGCTGCGACACTGGGGCGTCGGGCCGGCAGCTCGCGTGGCCCTGGTACTGCCCAACGGCCCCGAGGCGGCGACTTGCTTTCTGGGAGTGGCCAGTTGCGCGACCGCCGCGCCGCTGAATCCCGCTTATCGCCGCAACGAGTTTGAGTTCTACCTCGCCGATCTGCGCGCCAAGGCCGTGATCGTCGAAGCCGGCATGGATACCCCGGCGCGCGACGCGGCCCAGGCGGTCGGCGTTCCGATTATCGAGCTCGAGCCGAGCCCTCGGTACGCGGGGTTGTTCACGCTTTCCGCTGAGGCGCAGTGGTCATCGCTGAACGATGAAGCGGAGGTCGGACAAGGCGCCGCTCTGGTGCTTCACACCTCCGGCACGACTTCGCGCCCCAAGATCGTGCCACTGTTGCACGCGAATCTCTGCGCCTCGGCGCGGAACATTGTCGAGTCGCTCGAGTTGACGCCGGCGGATCGCTGCTTGAACGTCATGCCGCTGTTCCACATTCATGGTTTGGTGGGGGCCCTGCTGTCCACGCTGCACGCGGGCGGCAGCGTGATCTGTGCCGGGGCCTTCGACGCCGGCCGCTGCCTGGAGGCCATCGAGCGACTGCGGCCCACCTGGTACACCGCGGTGCCGACGATGCACCAGGCAATTCTGGCGGCGCTAGCGACCCGCCGCGGTCGCCCTTTGGATCATGCGCTGCGGTTTATCCGTTCCTGCTCGTCGCCCCTGCCGCTGTCGGTCATGTCGCGGTTGGAGGACGCCTTCGGGACGCCGGTGGTGGAAGCGTACGGCATGACCGAGGCGGCGCATCAGATGACATGTAACCCGCTGCCGCCGCGGCGTCGAAAACCGGGCTCGGTGGGTCTGCCCACGGGCGTCGCGGTCGCGATCATGGATCCGGCGGGCCGACTTCTGCCGCCCGGCGCCGAGGGCGAAGTGGTCATTCAAGGCCCAAATGTCACCGCCGGGTACGAGGACAATCCCCAAGCCAACTTCGACGCCTTCGCCCATGGCTGGTTTCACACGGGCGACCAGGGGCGCCTGGACGACGAGGGCTACTTGTATCTGACGGGCCGCATCAAGGAATTGATCAACCGCGGCGGCGAAAAGATCGCTCCGCGTGAAATCGACGAGGCGCTCTTGCGCATCCCGACGTCGCCCAGGCGATGGCGTTCGCGCTGCCCCATCCGACGCTGGGGGAAGACGTCGGGGCGGTTGTGGTCGCCAAGGTAGGCCGCACTCCCGATCCCGCCGCGATTCGTCGACACGTGGCGCTCCTGTTGGCCGAATTCAAACTTCCCCAGCGCATCCTGGTCGTGCCGGAAATTCCCAAGGGCCCCACGGGCAAGCCGCAGCGAATCGGGCTTGCGGAAAAGCTGGGCCTCGCGGGCCCCGCCCCCGACTCGAACGCCGCCCCGCGGGAGCAACCCGAGAGCGAAACGGAACGTCGACTGGCAAAAATCTGGACGCAATCGCTCGAAAATAAATCCGTCGGGCGCGCCGACAGCTTCTTCGCCAGCGGCGGCGATTCGCTCTCTGCGACCATGCTCCTGGCGTTGGTCGAGCAGCAGTTCAAAGTCGCCCTGCCCATCCGAGCGCTGTTTGAAGCGGGGACGCTGGCCGAAATGGCGGCGCTGATCGATCGACTGCCTCCAATCGAAATTCCCACGGCGCGACGGTTCACGTCGCTGGTGCCCTTCCAGACCGAAGCGCAGCGCCGCCGTTCTTCATGGTGCACGGCCACAGCGGCCGCTCGGTGGGCCTGGGCCTGATCGCTCCGCACTTGGACGCCGACCAGCCGTACTACGGCTTCGTGGCCCGCGGGATGGACGGCCGGCGCCTGCCGCACCGCACGATCGCCGCCATGGCCGCCGATTACCTTGCGGAGGTGCGCGAGGTTCAGCCGCACGGACCTTACTACGTGGGCGGATTCTGCGCCGGCGGGCTCGTGGCCTACGAGATGGCCCAACAACTGTTCGCCGCCGGCGAGCAGGTGGTGCGCCTGGTGCTCCTCGACACCGCCCATCCCACGCTCTTCGCGCCGCCGCCGCGCTGGTTGCACGCCGCGCGCTCCGCCAAACTGCTGGCCCGCCGGCTGCGAATGCGGACCGTCCTGGCGCTTCGCGGCGCCGCCCCTATCCGGTTGGGCGAGCGGATCGTCAACGAAACGCTGCGCCGCGGCGCGACGCACTACCGCGCGAAACCATACCCTGGCCGGATCACGTTGATCCGGTCGGAAATCCATCACCGGTCGACCGATCTGCACATGGGCTGGCTCGGCGCTGCGGCCGAAGGCGTCGAGCTGCGGCGCATTCCCGGCAACCACGCGTATCTGCTGACGCGCGACCAGATCGGCCCCGCCGCTCGGGAATTGCAGGAGTGCCTGCACGAGGCGCACGGGCAAGTAAGTTCCCGTCCGCCGCTGGCGCCGACCGCCCCTTTGCCGGCACGCCATCGCATGAGCGCGTGACGACGCCCCAGGGGCATGCCAGTAGGGCGTACAATGGCTGCCAGTGCCGCAGCTCGTGCCAGGTGTTCGCGCCATGCGAGTTCCCGCGCCATGACTTTGCCCCGGTCCGCCTACATCCACGTGCCGTTCTGCCAACACCGCTGCGGGTATTGCGACTTCGCTATCGTCGCCGGGCGGGAGGACCTGGTCGAACCGTATCTGGACGCCCTGGCGATCGAGCTCGGACGCCTGGGCGAAGTGCGGCCGGTCGACACCTTGTACTTCGGCGGCGGCACGCCCAATCGGCTCAACGACGACCAGCTCGAGCGGCTGTGCGACATCGTCTTGCAGCAGCACCCACTGGCGCCGGGCGGCGAGTGGACTGTGGAGGCGAACCCCGAGTATGTCACGGCGTCGCAGCTTGATCTGCTCGCCGACCGCGGCGTCACGCGCCTCAGCCTGGGCGTGCAGTCGCTCGACGACGCCAAGCTTGCGCGTCTCGACCGCCGCCACACCCGCGGCCAGGCGATGCGCGCCGTCGAGCTAGCCAGCGAGCGAAAGCTGGCCGTTTCGATCGACATGATCTTCGCGGCGCCGGGCGAAACGCTCGGCCTCTGGCGGCACGATCTCGCCGATGCCGTCGCGCTGGCGCCTGAGCACATTTCGACTTACGGCCTCACCTTCGAGCGCGGCACGCCGTTCACCGTCAGCCGCGACCGAGGCGGCCTGGCCGAATTGGACGAGGAACTGCAGCGCACGTTGTACGGCGAGGCCATCGACGCCCTGTCCGCCGCGGGGTACGAGCACTACGAAGTGTCGAACTTCGCGCGCCCCGGCCAGCGGAGCCGGCACAACGAAGTGTACTGGGCCGGCGGCGAGTATTTTGCTGCGGGCCCCGGCGCGGCGCGCTACGTGGGCGGCGTGCGCGAAACCAACCATCGCAGCACGACGACGTGGCTCAAGCGCGTCGCCGCCGGCCAGTCTCCCGTCGCCGACCGCGAAGAATTGTCCCCCGAACGCAAGGCCCGCGAGCGACTCGTGCTCGGCCTGCGACGGATGGAGGGGGTCATACGCGGCGACTTCGCCGCGAGCGCCGGTTACGCCCTCGACGAGCTGGCCGGCGCAGCGATCGCGAAGTTCGTCGAGTTGAACTTGCTCGACGACGACGGCCAGCGCGTCAGACTCACGCGAAAAGGCCTGTTCGTCAGCGACGCGCTCTGGCCCGAGTTGCTTTGACTTCAATCGCGCCATCCAGTTCCCTCACCTCGGCGGGGAGGGCTAGGGAGGGGGGATTCGGCGGCACACTGCTCCGGCCCCACTGCCTACCGCCCGCCGCCCACTGCCCACTTCCTACAACGGCGCCCGCGGCAAGTCGCGCGGATTCGGCGGATCGTCGATCGGCGGCAAGACGCCGCCCGTCTCCTCCAACCACGCCTGCCGGTCTTCCTCGCTGGCGTAATAGCGGAGCCACATGTCCGGATCGCCGTCGGCGTTGGCGCAGTCCCAGTGGAGGTAATTGTTCTCGCGCCGGATCATCTTCTCGTGCGACGGAAGAATGTCGCGGTAGATCAGGCAGTAGAGCTGCCTGTCGGTGAGATGATCGGTGAAATCCAACACGATGTGCTTCTCGAACATCCGCCCGATCGTCTGGTACAGCCGATCGCGCAGCGCGTCGTCCGACAAGATCGTCGGGGTGCGGCAACTCCAGCTTCGGCTGGAACCACTCGCAGATGGGCAGCATCGGCGCCCGTTCCCATTCGAGCATCGACTGCAGAAATTCGTTCTCGGCGCCGGTCGTCATCCGCTCGACGTTCACGCGGCCGATCGACTCGTCCAAGAGCGGCTCCAGCGCGTTGCGCAGCTGCGCGTTGCGCATCAGGTGCTCGACGTCCTCGGAGCGGGGGGAGTTTGGTTTGAACTTCACGGCTAATTTTCACGGTGCATGAGACAAGTCCTGGAGTCGACCGCGCCGTTCCTGGCGACCGCACAGGGGTCGATCGGCGTAGCAACATGGCCGCAGCGCGAAGAAAGAGCCTTGAGCCGCCGCCATGCCCTGGCAGACTCGACTCTATCAAGCCGCTCGCCCGCTGAAAACAGTTTTGGAGCACTTCCGCCCGCTACTTCTCGCGGTGGCCGAATCAGGACCGCTACGACCCGCAATCTTGCCCCAGGCTGCCGCGAATGGGGTGGGCAGTGGGCGGTGGGCGGTGGGCAGTAAAGACCGGGGCCGCGTCAGCGGTCCTAACAGAAATCGCAGTAGCAAAGTCACCCGTCCTCTGCGAGCAATGCATGCAGTGCCATCCCCCTGCACTGCCCACTGCCCACCGCCCGCCGCCCACTCAATCCACCGGCGTGCCCATCTCGCGCATCAGGAACTTCATGTCGTCCCAGGCGTATTTTTTCGCCGCGGGGTTGCGCAGCAGATACGCCGGGTGGTACGTGCACACGACCCGCCGGCCGCGATAGTCGAGCACCTTGCCGCGCATGCGGCCGATGGCCTCGGTCGTGGCAAGCAGGTTTTGCGCCGCCACGGCGCCCAGGCAGCAGATGAAGTCGGGCTGCACCAGATCGAGTTGCCGATCGAGATAGCGGCGGCAATTCTGCGCTTCCTCGGGCAGGGGATTGCGATTGCCCGGCGGTCGACACTTGAGAATGTTGAGGATATACACATCCTCTCGACGCAACTTGCACGCTTCAAGAATCTTGTTGAGCAGTTGCCCCGCGCGCCCACAAACGGCTCGCCCAGGCGATCTTCGTCGGCCCCCGGCGCCTCGCCGAGAAAGCACAACCGCGCCCGCGGATTGCCGACGCCGAACACGGTCTGCGTGCGCGTGCATGCCAGCTCGCCGCACAGCGTGCAGCCAGCCACTTCCTGCGCGAGCACTTCGAGCGTCGCGGCGGAAGAAATTGGCCCCTCCACCTCGGCCTCTATTCCAAACAGCCCACCCGCGGCTTGTCTCTTCGCTTCGCTGTGCGCGCTCCCGTCACCCGCCTCGCACATCTCCGCCGCGCTCCCCTCCGGCGAGCCCGCTCCAGCGGGCAGGAGCCCGCCAACGAGCGCACCAAGGTCGCCGCGCCTCCCCTTCCCGCGCGGCAATTGCCGCACCCCCGCCGCCTGCAGGCTCTCCAGTTGCTGCCGCACTGCTCGCCGCAGCCCCTCGCGCGTCGGCTCCGCCATGATTGAAATCCTCGGGGGTCGTCCGTGAAAACTCACCAACAGTGTACGGGCCTAGATGCGACAAATCACCCCCTGCCACGTCCGTCATTACTCAATGCACCAACGCGATCACGAAACACACGCCAACACGTGAAGCTTCCTTCATGACACGCATTCAGCCCCAGCGGGGCCGGGGACTGTAGCCGCGGGTGGAGCGCAGCGCAACCCATGGAGCGGTCATTCGGCCCCAGCGGAGCCGCGGATTGTAGCCACGGGTGAAGCGCACGCTGAAGCGCGTGGAAGTGTTCGCGTCCTTTCCATTCCTGCCCCGGCGGGGCAGAGGAATCATCCATATTCTTCATCGCAGAACGTGGCGCGAGGCGTGTGCTCCTCTGCCCCTCCGGGGCACGCGCAATCGAGACGACATGCTCCCACGGGTTGCGCGATGCTGCGCATCGCTCCACCCGTGGCTATCCGGCGCCCCTTCGGGGCGATGACCGGCGCGGCATTTGGCCCCAGAGGGGCCGCGGGTTGTAGCCACGGGTGAAGTGCAGCGGAACCCGTGGAAGTTTGTGTTCTCCCGATTCTGCCCCGAAGGGGCAGAGGACTTGTCCGCGTTGACGCGCGGGTGGCCCACGTTGCCGGTCCGCCGGCTACCTGGGCGGCGAAGCCGCGGGAGGTTGGACATAATCAGCCTCTTGTCGCTGGCGCGACCCAGGTAGCCGCAGACGGCAACCTGGGCCACCCATGCGTACTTGTACGATTTGCATTCGACGCCATGGCGGCCTTTGCCAACCAGAACGGATCGTAGCTGGACGGCGCCCTTCACGCCGCGGCGCTCTTCCGCCGTGCCCTCCGCGCCTCCGTGGTAAATCCCCCTTCCCGCAACAAAAAACTTTCTCCAAACTTTGCGCTTGGAAATGGCCGCGCATTCTGCTAGCGTGTATGTATGCATGTTCACCAATCCCCAATTCGTGGCAAGCTAGTGCCGCTGCGCCGCCGCGAGCGGCTCAAGAGCTTCTGCGCTCCAACTCCCGCCGCCGGCGCGCTTGAAGAAACGCAAATCTCGCCGACTATCGCGGCCCGCGTCCTGCGCCGCACCGCGGCCATCCTCGAGCGCCGCCCCGCCGAGCCGCCGCAGAAGTTGGACCTTCTGCGGCCTATGAGCTGGGACCCCTATTTCCCCCGCAATACCGCAAAACCTCCTCCCTTCGTAGCGAGCCGGGTCGTCCCGACCCCGGCGCGGCGCCCGTCGAAGCGCCGCCGGGCGCGACGTCCGATTATTATCAAAGGCCCCGCCCCCTCTTCCCCGCCGGCTCCATGCTCGCCGCGGCAAAGCCCTTCCGTAGCGGCCTTGCTTTGACGGTCCCCGTCGCGACAATTAACGCGCCGAGTTTGGCCCCCGTTGTCCTTTGCGAGATTGTTCGATGAAGTTCCCAAGATTCTTTGGTCCACTGGCATTGATATCGTTGGCCCTGGCCTGCGGGTGGGGCCTGGCTGGGGCGCTAGTCGACGACGCACGGGCCGACGACGCCGCGGACGCTGCTCGCAACGACTCCGAGGGTAAGGACGCCAAGGCCAAGAAAGATCTGTTCGCGATTCCCGACGGCGGCGCGAGGGAAATTCTGGCCTACATGCGTGAGCTGAGAGACGTCTCGGCCGAGGGCGACAACGAGCAGGAGCAGGCCGAGTTCGCCGAGAAGGTGTTGAGGACCATGATAACGGCGGCCGACCGGCTGCTGGCGGCCAAGCCCAGCGGCGTCCAGGCCAGCGAGGGCTACCAATACAAGATGATGGCATGGCAACTGCTGTCGCAGTTGGGCGACAAGAATGCCGAAAAGCAATTTCTCAAAACGATCGACGCGGCGAAGGCCGATTCGCGCTCGGAGGTGGCGGCGCTGGGTTGGCAGTCCGCCATCCAAATCCAGAGCAGTCAATGGGGCGAGCTAAGTGCGGGCAAACAAAAGGCATTCAAGAAAGAAATCCTCGACAAAGTGGCGGACGGCGAGCCCGAGGCCCTCGACGTGTCGATCGTGCGCGCTGTGGCTGACAGCCTCGCCGGGGTGGACGACGCGTTCGTCGTCGACCTGGTGTCGCAAGCCATCCCGAAGCTCAAGGACAGCAAAGACAAGCAGGTGCGGCAGCGCTACGCCAAGGCGAACCTCGAAGGCCTGGTGCGGCGGCTGAACCTGCTGGGCAACCCCATCGAGATCACCGGCACGCTGCTCGACGGCAAGCCGGTGGACTGGAAGTCATATCGCGGCAAGGTGGTGCTCGTAGATTTTTGGGCGACCTGGTGCGGTCCCTGCCGCGGCGAGGTGCCCAACGTGCTGGCCATGTACAAGGCCTATCACGACAAGGGATTCGATGTGCTGGGCGTGTCCTTGGACCAAACTCCCGAGGACGCCCACAAGTACATCGAGGAAATGCAGCTCCCCTGGCCGTCGATCTTTCCCGAAAACGAAAAGGACCGCGTCTGGCAGAACCCGCTGGTGAAGCACTACGACGTCACCGGCATTCCGATGGCCATCCTGGTCGGCAAGGACGGCAAGGTCGTGCATCTGGAGGCGCGGGGCGAAGTGCTGCGTGAGCAGCTCCAGCAGCTCTTGGGAGATCCGCTCGAAGCGAAGGAGTCCGACGCCGCGGCAGACGAGCCGGCCAGCGGCTAGCTCGGGCCCTGTGCACATTGCCCGATCGCGCGAGCTTGCCTCAAGCGTTCGACCGCGCGCGAAACTCTACGCACCGCACGGGTTCTTCGGGCCCGGGCGGCGAGATCCCGCGGCGAGCCGCCGCGATCTTGGCAAATCTCTTCTCCTCCGTCGGGTAGACTTGCGCCGACGTTCGACCGCCCCGTTCTCACCCCAGGAGAATCTCGTATGATGCCCGCCGTCGGCGCTCATTTCCATCCGCTGCCCCTGGCCGGCGCAGGACCGCCGGGGCGACTGGCCGTGCATCAGGAGACGGTGGCGTTGGTGGCCCGACTCCAAGCGGCGTTGGGCTTCCGCGGGGTCCTGGCGCCGGAAGAAATGTTGGCCGTGCGGGCGCGGATGACGCCGCTGGACGCCGAGGGCCGGCCGCGCGATTCGCGCGAAGTAAGACTCCGGCTGCTGGATGACCGCGGCCTGGCGTTCGAGCATCCGGCGCCGCTGGCCGACCGGCGGGTGCTGGTGTCGGTGGAAAGCCCGGCGTTTGGCGTGATCGCGGCCGAGATCGAGCTCTCGTGGTGTCGCTACAACGAGGGCGGGCGGTACACGAGCGGGGGACGGTTTGTTCAGCTTGTCGATCCGGCAATCGAGGGGGACGGCCCGGACCTCGCTGGATAGCTGCGGTTATCTGGCGCCCTGTGTGGCAATTCTTTGACTTGCGCGGGCGGATTCACTACACTGCCGTCCCAGTGCGGGCGACGCCCGGAACCGTCGCCGCCAAATTCTCTTGCGCGATCCGTGCCAGCGGATCGAGGAGGCAAACCATGACCAGGTTTCGTTGGGCATTGGCGTGCGCGCTCGTCGTCGTCGCCGTTGTTGGGGCGCATGGGGCTGCGGCTGAGGAAGCCGCGAAGACGGACGACAAGGCGGCGAGCTCCCAGGAGTCGGAGTACTCTCCGGCCAAGGCCGAGCGGCGCATCGAGCAGATTCTCGACTGCCCGTTGAAATCGCCGCTCGAGGCGGTCGAGGAGCCGTTGAACCAACTCATGCAGCGTATTTCTGAGGAGTACGAGATTCCCGTTGTGATTGACGTATCCGCGCTGGAAGCCGCGGCGGCAAGTCCCGACGCGCCCGTGACGGTTACGCTAAACCGGGTCACGTTGCGCTCTGCGCTTGATTTGATGTTGCGGCAGATCGAGGACCTGACGTACATCGTGGACAACGAAGTGCTGCAGATCACGACCAAAGACCAAGCCGATCAACGCTTGCAGGTGGCCGTCTACAAAGTCGACGACCTGGTGCGCCTGGACGACAGCAATTCACCGGCGTCGCCCGATAGCTACGACTTTGATTCGCTGATCGAGATTCTGACGTCTTCCGTGGAACACGATACATGGCAAGAGAATGGTACGGGCGAAGGCGAGATTCATCCCTATGCCCCGGGCATGCTGATCGTCTCGCAATCGCCAACGGTCCACAGTCAGATTGAACGCGTGTTGGCGGATATGCGGCGGGTGAAGGGCGACATCGAATCCACCTCGCCGACCGCCGGCGTGGGGGAAGTCAAGCCGATCACGCGCGGCATTGCGATCAAGGAAGAGTCCGTCGGAGGCACAGACGCTGGTCGCGAGATGGTCCGCAACGCGATTGTGCAATCCGTCGATTGGGGCGACCAGAAGGGCGATTCGGCGGACCACTTTCTCTATGTGCTGCCGCAACGCGTAATCGTCCGGCACTTGCCGCATGTGGTGCGGCAGGTGGAACGGGTTATGGCCGAGATGGGCGCCAAGGCCGAGAGCGAGGCGCCCCGGGGTCGAATTGTCGGAGGAGCGCCCGAGCAGCAGCGCGGCGGATTCTGACGGTCGCATAGGCGGCAGAAGCGCTTGCCCCTGGGGAGTCGCGCGGCGATGATGACGGATCACGCGGACTGCGGCGGCGACCCAGTTGGGTCGCCGCCCTTTCTGCCACGCGCGTCGTCGCTTCCGTGCATCTCGGTCCCACGCTGATTCTCGACACGTTTGCTGAAGCGTTTCGCATGCGCTTCGTGCGGATCGTCGTCACGGCGGCCGATGAGCACTGGCTGGACGCAGGGCTGCGGGAGTTCTGCGGTTACGGGTCCTCGGTGATTGGCTGCGACGCCGAAGTCGGCGTCGAACGGCGTCTCCCCGCGGACGAGACCCCGGACGGACGGACGGGCGCCGCGACGCTGGCGTTTGGTTTTTCCGTCGACGCTCTAGCCCAGGCCGTGCCGAATCGTGCGGGTCAGTGCCTGATGACCTGCCCGACGACGGCCGTCTTCAACGGCCTGCCCGACGCCGAAGAGTTTATCCCATTGGGTAAACGGCTGCGATTTTTCGGCGATGGATTTCAGAAGAGCAAGCTGGTGGGCGAGCGCCGCTACTGGCGGATTCCAGTGATGGACGGCGAATTTCTGATCGACGAGCGGCTGGGCGTGGGCAAGGGCGTCGCGGGCGGCAACCTGATCGTGCACGGAGCCGCGCAAGACGCCGCTCTGACCGCGGCGCGGCGCGCCGTCGAGGCGATCGCCAACATGCCGGGCGTGATCACGCCGTTTCCCGGCGGCGTGGCGCAGCGGCAGCAAGGTGGGATCGAAATACAAGGCCCTGCGAGGATCGACTAACGAGGCCTTCTGCCCGACACTTCGCGGCCGCGTCGCCACCGAGTTGGTCGACGGCGCCCAGTGCGCGTATGAAGTTGTGATCAACGGCGTCGAGGAATCGGCGGTTGCGGCGGGCATGCGCACGGCGATGCAGGCCGCCGCGGGCGAGGGCGTGCTGGCGATCGGCGCCGGCAACTACGGCGGCAAGCTCGGCAAGTTCCACTTTCATCTTCGTGAACTGCTCGCTTAGTTCCAATTGCTGTGTCGGAGAAGATCTCACGCAAAGGCGCTGAGGCGCAAAGAAAGACGCAAAGAAAGACAAAGACGCGACAGGGTGAGCTTCGCACCATCCGCAGCGATAGCCATAAATTGTCAAACACAAGAAAAATGGATTTCCGAGCCAAGCTTCAATCATCTGTGCCGATTCGAGGGGGAAAATATTTTCTTCTCTGCGGTCTCCTTTGCGCCTTTGCGCCTTTGCGTGAGACTCTGCATGCGCAAATTCCGCAGCCGCTCGATGGCGCCGATGGCCGGCCGTTGGCAGTCGACCAGTACCGGCCGAGGTCGATGCTCAAGTTGCCAGAGCATCGCGTGGAGCGGGCGAAGTTTCCCGTGGTCGACGTCCATGTGCATTGCCGGAAGAAACTCCGCCAGACGCCGGATGCCCTCGACGAGTTTGTCCGCCTGATGGACGCCGAGAATGTGGCCGCCTGCGTAAGCCTCGACGGCGAGTGGGGCGAACGCCTGGCGGAGCACAAGCAGTTCTTGTGGACCAAGTATCGCGACCGCTTCGTGATCTTTGCCAATGTGGATTGGCAGGGCGACGGCCGCGAGGGCGAGCCGGCCACGTGGAACTGCCAGCGGCCGGACTTCGGCCATCGCATGGCCGCGGCGCTGGCCGACGCGAAGCAGCAGGGGGCGTCGGGGCTCAAAGTCTTTAAGGAGTTGGGGCTGGTGTATCGGAATCCGGACGGTTCGCTCATCGCGGTCGACGATCCGCGGTGGGATCCCATCTGGGCGGCGTGCGGCGAGCTGGGGTTGCCGGTGCTGATCCACACGGCCGACCCGGCGGCGTTCTTCCAGCCGGTCGATCGGTTCAACGAGCGATGGGAGGAACTCCAACGGCATCCGGATTGGAGTTTCGTGGGTTCGGGGTTTCCTTCGCACGACGAGCTGCTGGCTCAACTGATGCGCGTGGTTGGGCGCCATCCGCACACTGTGTTCATTGCCGCACACATGGCGAACAATCCGGAGAATCTCGCCGAGCTCGGGCAGTGGCTCGACGCCCATCCAAATCTTTACGTCGACATCGCGGCCCGCATCGCGGAGCTGGGGCGCCAGCCATACACGGCAAGGCAGTTCCTCATCAAATACGCCGACCGTGTACTGTTCGGCACCGACGGGCCGCGCTCGCCGGGGCGACTTCAACCGCATTGGCGGATGCTCGAAACTCGCGACGAGTATTTCACGTATGCCGAGAACGAATACCCGCCCCAGGGGCTGTGGAACATTTACGGGCTGGGCCTGCCCGACGATGTGCTGCGCAAGGTGTATTCCGAGAATGCAGTGAGATTGATTCCGGGGATTGCCGAGCGGCTGGATTCTTGGAATCACGCCCGGCGGTCGCCGGAAGCGGCGCAGCGCTAGCAGGCGATACGCACTTTTTCAGGTCGAAACGGCCTCCGCGGCGCGAGGTTTGCACTTCTCAGCAGTTGCACCCTCGGCGTGGCCTTGGTTAAACTTGCGACGCGGGCGCGCCGCCGACGGTGCGTCCGGCTTGCCTCCTCCTCCGGGTCACGCGAAATCATGTCCGCTGAACAAGACGCGACGGAGCCGCAAACGCGGCTGGCTTCGTCGCCGGAAGAATTGTCTGAGACGCCGCCTCTGGCCGACTCCTCGTCTGTTGCCGTCTCGGCCGACTCGCCGCCGCCCGCTGCGACCTCGCAGCCCGCTGAAGGCGAAATCGTCGCCTCGCCCGCGCCGATTCACCACGATCCGCAGGCGCTCGCCGCCGGCGACGCGGAGGCGGCGCCCGCCGATCGCCCCAGCCAGCGAATCCAGATCGGCTCGCAGCGCGACGCCGCCGTCGTCGAAACTGCCAAGCCGAAGCCCGTCACGCCGGGCGAGGCGACCCCAGGCGGCGCCAGCCCCAAGCCGCCCGATCGGAAGCGCAAGAGCTACCCGCCGCCGAATGTGCGGTCGCAACTCACGCCGGAAATGGAGAAGGAGTTGGAAGCGGCGCTGGGCGGCGGATCGATCAACGAATTGATGGACAGCTCCGCCACGGCCGCCGCGACCGGCGAGCTGGCGCCGGAAACGCGCGTCACCGGGCGCGTGGTGAGCATCAATGAACAGGACATATTCGTGGACCTGGGCGGGCCGAAGCAGGGCGTGGCGCCGATCACACAATTCGAGACGCCGCCGGAAGTGGGCGCCGAGCTGCAGCTCATGGTCACGCGGTTCAACGCCGACCACGGCCTCTACGAGCTGTCGCTCCCCACCGCAGCGGTCGAGGTGGGCAATTGGAATGAGGTGCAGGAAGGGCAAATCGTGGAGGTGACGATTACGGGCTCCAACAAGGGCGGCCTGGAGTGCCAGATCGCCGGCATTCGCGGCTTCATCCCGATGGGTCAGATTTCGCTGGCCCGCGTCGAGAACGCCGAGGAGTTTGTCGGTCAGCGGATGGCCGTGGTCGTGACCGAGGCCAACCGCCGCCGCAAGAATCTCGTGCTCAGCCACCGCGCCCTTATGGAACGGGAGCGCAAGGAGCAGCGCGAAAAGATTCTTGCCGAGCTGGCGCCGGGCCAGATGCGCGAGGGTGTCGTTCGCAGCCTGCAGGAGTTCGGCGCCTTCGTCGACCTGGGCGGCGTCGACGGATTGGTTCACGTGAGCCAGATGAGTTGGGACCGCATCGCGCACCCCAGCGAGGTGCTGCAGGTGGGCCAGAAGATCAAGGTGCGCGTCGAGAGGATCAACGCCGAAACGGGCAAGATTTCCCTCGGCTACCGCGACCAGGCCGCCAACCCATGGAGCCAGGCCGCCAGCAGATTCCCCGTGGGCGCGAAGGCGAAGGGAACCGTGTCGAAGCTCATGCAGTTCGGCGCCTTCGTGAAGCTGGAACCCGGCGTCGAGGGGCTCATCCACATCTCGGAGTTGGGACACGGCCGCGTGTTTCGTACCAGCGACGTACTGAGCGAAGGGCAGGAAGTGGAAGTGAAGGTGCTGAGCGTCGACGCCGACGCGCAGCGCATCAGCCTTTCGCTCAAAGCCCTGCTGCCCCCGCCTGAGAAGCCACAGGAAAAACGGCCCGAACGTCCGGCGCCGCCGGAACCCACGCCCGAGGAACTGAAAAAAGCCGAGCGCCGCCGCGCCGCCGCCGAGCAGCTCAAGGGCGGCATCAGCGGCCCCAGCGGCGGCGAAAAGTTTGGCCTCAAGTGGTGATCGCTCCAGTCTTATGGAGACGTGAATTGACAGGATAACAGGATGGCGAGGATGAACAGGATAAAGGCAATTCGATTCCCATCCTGTAAATCCTGCCGATCCTGTCATCCTGTCCATTCAGTTCTCAATCTTCGCGTGCCGTCGCGCATCCTAGGATTTCTTCTCTGATTGGCGAAAATCCGCACGGCTCCGCGTGTGTCCGCGTCTAATCCAGAGTCTCGACCGCCCAATTACCAGCGCTCTTAGCAATTGCTAAAATGGCGGCTCTCACTTTCGTCTCGGAACTCTGGTCGTGGGGAGCATCGACGCAATGGCCGCGAAGAAACTGAATGTTGCGCTCATCGGTTACAAGTTCATGGGCAAGGCCCACAGTCAGGCCTGGCGGACGGTGGGCCGATTCTTCGACCTCGACGCCGAGCCGGTAATGAAGGTGATCTGCGGCCGCAATGTGGCGGCGGTCGGGGCCTTCGCCCAGCGGTGGGGTTGGGAAAGCTCGTCCTCTGATTGGAAGGAGGCCGTGACGCGCAAAGACGTTGACCTGGTCGACATCTCGACCCCCGGCTACACGCACCGCGACATCGCCATCGCCGCCGCCGAGGCGGGCAAACACGTATTCTGCGAAAAGCCGCTCACCTTTACGGTCGCCGACGCCAAGGAAATGCTGGCCGCGGTGCGCAAGGCTGGCGTCAAGCACATGGTCAACTTCAACTACCGCCGCTGTCCGGCGGTGGCGCTGGCCCGCAAGATGATCGTCGCCGGCCAGCTCGGCGAGATTCGCCACGCCCGCTTCACCTACCTGCAGGACTGGCTTGTCGACCCCAACTTCCCGATGAATTGGCGGCTCCGCGCCAAAGACGCCGGCAGCGGCTCCCACGGCGACCTCGGCGCCCACTCGATCGACCTGGCCCGCTTCCTGGTCGGCGAAATCGGCGAGGTCGTGGGCATGAAGAAAACCTTCATCACCGAGCGCCCGGCCGAAGGCGAATCGCACGGCATAAGCGCGACGGCAGGGGAGGGGACCGAGAAGGTGACCGTCGACGACGCCTCGGTGTTCCTTGCGAAATTCTCGAACGGCGCCTTCGGCACGTTTGAGGCCACCCGCCTCGCCCCCGGCCGCAAGAACTATAACCGTTTCGAGATCAACGGCTCCAAGGGCTCGCTCGCCTGGTGTTTCGAGGACCTCAATTACCTCGACTACTACAACACCGAAGACCCCGAAGACCGCCGCGGCTTCCGGCGCATCATCGCCACCGAGGGGTCGCACCCCTACGCGGCGGCGTGGTGGCCGCCGGGGCACATGCTGGGCTACGACCACGGCTTCGTGAACGCCGCGTTCGATCTGGTGCAATGCATCGCCAAGGACAAACCGTGCTCGCCGTGCTTCAAGGCCGGCGCCAAATGCGTGGCGGTGCTGGAGGCGGTGGACAACTCCATCAAAACTAACCAATGGGCGAAGGTCGAAATGATCGAGTAAATGCCCGGCCATCTCGCCTTTGCGAGTCGCCTGTGGAGGGCTGGCCGGGAGCTCGAGGGAACCAGTCCGCTCTGCCGTGATATAATGATTTCATGTCCACGATCGACCCCACCACGCCGATGTATCCGGCCGTCTATACGCCGCACACTTCGCTGACGTTGGATGAGTTCCGTGACTGGCTCCATTCCGATTCATTTCCTCAGAATGGCAAAATCTCCTACATCCAAGGCAGCTTGTACATCGAGACGAATCGCCATCAGCAGGTCGTCGAAGTCCCACGTTCGGGAATGACGCTCGACGATTTCCGAGCATGGGTCTATTCGGAGGACTACCCGCAACGCGGACGTATCACATACGTCAACGGAAGGCTGATTATTGACATGAGCCCCGAACGGATCGATTCGCATAACAAGATCAAGACGGAACTCGTTCAAGTAATCGCCGGATTCGTTCAGCGTGAAAAGCTGGGCGAATTTTACTCGGACCGAGCATGGATAATTAATCGAGAGGCGGTAGTATCCAACGAGCCGGACGCAGCTTTCGCGACTTGGGAGACGCTAAAGAGCAAGAAGTTGGCCCCACCGGCCGATCGCGCCGACGATGATCGCTTTGAGCTGATCGGCACACCGGATTGGATATGCGAAATCGTTAGCGACAGCTCGGAGAAAAAGGACTACAGGACGCTTCTCAAAGCGTATCACAGCGCCGGCATCCGCGAATATTGGCTGATCGATGCCCGTGGTGAAGAGATTGAGTTTCAACTGCACGTGTGGGCGCTCTCCGGCTACCGCGCCGCCGAACCGAGAGACGGCTGGCTCGCGTCGCCAGTCTTTAACCGTGAGTTTCAACTTAGGCGTTTCCGCAACGAGATCGGACGCTGGAATTATGAGTTGCAGCACCAGGAATGACCGCAACCTGATCAATGCATCGCCGGAGCTCGTCGTAATGCATTTTCTCTCTGAAACGGAATGCAAGTCCTGGTTGGCAGGCCGTAAGCGAGCGGTTCCGAACTCCACGAACCGCAAGTTCGAGGAGCGTTTTCCGATTCCAACCGCGCCAGGAAAACTGATTTGGTGGTCTTCTCAGATTGCGTCCGCCCTAATACCCGCTGGACAAGGGTGCATGCTTTGGATGACCGAATGGGGAATCTGGACGGCGAACCTGCACTTGTATTACCGATTGAGGAACGGTTACGGCGACTATCGGCAGCTTCACGACGCTCCTGGCCACTACTTCCTGGACTATGAATCTTCCGATCTAGCTACATTCCTGCAAGTTTCGGCGTCAAATGGCTGGGGCGGATACCTGCTCTCAGGATTTGACTACCTGAACGCATTCTTCAGCCACGATGAATACATTGACTTCTTCTTCGATGAAGAAGCAAGTTTTGAGCATCTTCGCTTAACCCTGTCGAAGTAACGCCTTCCATCGTCGGAAGCTACTCCAGAACGCGACACGGGCGAGTGCGCTTGACTCGGTGAGTTACCCATGAAGCGAATCAAAGCAGGCATCATCGGCACTGGTTTCATCGGCCCCGCCCATGTCGAGGCTCTCCGCCGCCTCGGCTTCGTGGAAGTCGCAGCCGTCGCCGAACGCGGCCAGGATCTCGCCCAGCGAAAGGCCGACGAGCTGTCGATTCCCAAGGCGTATGGCGATTACAGGCAACTCTTGGCCGACCCTGAAATTCAGGTCGTTCACAACTGCACGCCCAATCACCTCCACTTCGAGGTGAACCGCGACATCATGGCCGCGGGCAAGCACGTCGTCAGCGAGAAGCCGCTGGCGATGAACTCCAAGGAGTCGCGCGAGCTGGTAAAGCTCGCTGAGAAGGCGAAGGTGGTGAACGCCATCGACTTCAACTACCGCTACATGCCGCTGGTTCAGCAGGCCCGACTCATGTGCCAGGCCAAGGGCGACGTGGGCCGCGTCCTGGCCGTGCACGGCAGCTATCTCCAGGATTGGCTCTACAAGGAAACCGATTGGAATTGGCGGCTTGTGCCGGAGTTGTCCGGCGACTCGCGCCGTGGCCGACGTGGGCAGCCACTGGTGCGACCTCATCCAATTCGTCACGGGGTTAAAGATCGTGCGCGTGATGGCCGACCTCGTCACGATTCACCCCGTGCGCAAGCGCCCCAAGGTCGAGGTCGAGACGTACGCCGGCAAGGTGCTCAAGCCCGAGGACATGGAGGACGTCAAGATTAACACGGAGGACTACGCCTCGATCCTCCTGGAGTTCGAAGATCCTTCAGGCGGACGTGGCGCCCACGGCAGTCTCACCGTCAACCAGTGCGCCGCCGGACGGAAGAATCGGCTGTACTACGAAATCGACGGCGCCAAGTGCGCCCTCTCGTGGGATCAGGAAAAGCCCAACGAGCTTTGGATCGGCCGCCGCGACAGCGCCAACGAAGTGATGATGAAGGACCCCAGCCTGATGTATCCCGAGGCCCGCGAGTACGCCCACTACCCCGGCGGCCACAACGAAGCCTATCCCGACGGACCGAAGAACTCTGTTCCGCAACGTCTACGGCTTCATCGCCGGCGCACGCCAGGGCGGCGACTTCGCCACGTTCATCGACGGCCACAACGAGATCGCCATCTGCGATGCGGTGCTCGCCAGCAGCCGTGCGAAGAAGTGGGTGGACGTTGAGTACTAAAGCGCGGACATGACGCCGAGATACACAATCGCCCGTCCCGCCGATCTTCCGGCCCTCGCTTGTCCCTGCGGCCAGACGCGGCGGGCGTTCGTCGACGAGGCCGAAAAGGTCGCTTCGCTGCATGTCGTCGAGATCAGCGCCGACGCCCGCACCCACTACCACAAACGTCAGACGGAGATTTACTACATCCTCGAAGGCGAGGGCGAGATGGAGCTGGACGGCGTGCGCCATCCCGTGCGGCCAGGCGACGCGATTCTCATCAAGCCGCTATGCCGCCATCGGGCGATCGGTCGCCTGCGGGTGCTCAACGTGCCAATTCCGGCGTTTGACCCGGCCGACGAATGGATCGACTAGCCGTTTCGGGCGAATTTTTCGCGGTTGTTAGCGAAAGTTGTCGACTGCGCAATGGGCGCGACGTTCACCGGAAGCATGCGCTGGCGTAGGTTACTTCATCGCCCACCAATTCGCCGGGCGTCAGATCGCAGGTGGGGAAGCATGCGGGCAGTTTCCGCAGCCACGCGTACTCCAGGGCGCATCGCTCGCGGGTCTGCTTCGAGCAACTACTCACTCCACCGGGGCAGACGACGTCGACGCGATTGACGATTCTCGTCACGCCCCGCAGTTCGTGGAGGGCCGTCTGCAGCACCTGCTTCAGGTAATACGAAGGGACTGAGCCGTGGATGATCAGCACGCCGGCTTGCACTTCGAACACGAACAGGCCGAGCCGGCCGCGGAAATGCGCGTGTCGCCCAAGCAACTCGCGGGCGGCCGCCACAACGGAGTCGTTGCGCACGTCGAGACATTGTGGTGAATTGTGTTCCGCCATGATCTTGGGGCCCCGTAGGCAGACGGTCGTCTGCCTTTTTGAAGAGTTGGGCAGGCCGGGCGTCAGCCGCTCCATGGCTTGCTCGACGGACCTGCGGCAGGAACGGCGATGCACAATTGGCGCCGACGGGGACACAGGTGGTTTTCCCGCAGGATTTGACTCCCTGAGGCGTCTGGCAGTGCGCCATTCCGCACATGGCGCGTTACGGGCGGGGCGCTGGCGGCGCAATACTTGGGGGCTGTGCATGCGTTTTCGACGGTCCACGGCCGTGTGCCACGGCGACCAAGTGGCTCAACCGCGAAAAACAGTCCGGTCGGCCACTGATCTGGCAGGGCCGACCGGATCTCACCTACACGTGCGCCTGGCTCTCGCCGTGCCGCTGGAGGCGCCAGGCTTCTATATACAACACGCCTGGCACGGCAAACCACAGCGCCGCGGCGCCCGGCAGCACGTGCACCGTCAGAGCATTGATCACAAAGAACGCGATCGTGCCGAGGATGGCAAGCGTTCCGCCGGCCAGCTCGTGCCGCCATCCCAACGCGTAGCCGCCGAACACCACGGCCAGTGCGGCGCCTTGAAACCACAAATCAGCCGCAATTCGAAAGTTTGGCTTGGTCGCTTCGACGACAGCAAAGGCGAACCACATGGCAACCAGCGCTATGCTGATCGACCGAGCTCCCCACTGGCAAAGCTTTGACCCCGGAACGTCGTGAAACTGATGTGTTGAGGCGTACATGATTTCACCCTTTGGTAAACAGCGTTTGAGACGGCAATTACGGGAGATGCTCAGTGCAATAATCGGACCAAGGCGCCGGCGCTCGCAAAACCGGTGCGCAGCGCAGTCAATAGGATCGCCTCATGTGCGGTTTGCGCCTCAGGGTGGGCCCAAGGGCACAGTCGAAGCTACTAAGAAAACGCTCAGAGGGTTACGGAGTGCGGGCAAATTGCTGTGACAGTGCCGTCTGTCGAGTCTGCCGGCGAGCCGCCGCGGACCTCGGCCCGAGATGTGCAGAGCAATTCTCGCGGTCGGTTCTGGTTAGGCCGACGAGGAAACCTGAAGCGCCGAGCAGGGGCAGACGAGGTGAGACATGGTCGCACTAGCCGAATTGGAGGACTACGCTGCGGAGATGCGCGACCAGGTGTGCAGTCACTGCATCTCACGGCGCGCTGGAGCGCCGCCCTGCGAACCGTTGGGCGTTGGCTGCGGCATCGAGCGGCATTTGGAGCGGCTCATCGACATTTGCCGAAGCGTCGATAGTCCGCTGATCGACCCTTACCTGGACCGGCTGCAAGAGGAGATCTGTGCGGATTGTCAGTATCGCGAACAACCGGTGTGCCCGTGCCCATTAAAGTACCTTCTCCCGTTGGCCGTGAGCGCCGTGGAAACTGTCGAGGAGCGTCGACGCATGCTCTCGAATCGGCGGCCATAACCAATCGCGGAAAGGCCGAAGACGGATTTGCCGGCACGCACGCAACAGGCGGCCAGATCGCTCAAACTCGACGAGGACCTGGCCGCCCTGCACCGGAACGCCGAGTGCGGCGTTGAAGTTGGCCGCCTTTGGGGTCAAACACAGTTGGCCATGTCGTGCGTGAGCATTGACGCGTCTTTCCCGCGAGCATGATCTTTCCCGGGCTCGCCACCATTTCGCCTGCCGCCGCGGGCTTCTTGGCAGCCGTTGGCGCAGGCGCCGCACTGGTATTCGCACTCAAATCGCGCCACGATTGATGATGCGCTGCGACGGGCCGCAGCGGCTGCTTATCGTCATCGCGGGCATCCACGCATACAGTTCCGGAAAGCGTCGCGCCGCCTCGCGGGCTTGATGCGGCGGGGTAGTGATACCGTTTGACCTGGACGCAGGGTGGCTGGGGTCGAGTCTTCGAGCCCCCCAGTAGCGCTGCTGGGGGCTCCGCCTCGCTTCGACCCCAGCCACCCTTTCCATTCTCAAACGGTATCACTACCCGCGGCGGCGCCCCCTTTGCCCTTTCGGCGTCGAAGCGGATATACTGCTGGGCCCGGCCTGACGCCGGCAATCGCGGCGACGCGCGAGTCGGCCGGGCGAGCCAGTCGAGAAAGTCGCTTAAGAATCGAATTAAGGAGGACTTTATGACGCGCCTTGTGAGATTCACGGCAATCGTGTTGGCGGCGATATTGGCATTCGTGGGGCGAGGCGCCGGGGCATTAGCTCAGCAGCCGCCGAGCGACTTCGACGCCTTGGTCAAGAAGTTGGACGGTGAGAAACCTCAATTTGCCAAGCGGCAAATGGACTTGCTCGCCGCCCGCTATGACCTGGCCGACCGCGCCGGAGACGCCAAAATGTCGCGAGGCAAAGGCGTGCAGGACGGCGTTCGCGTGCGGTTGCCGCAAGGCGTCACATGGGAACAACTAGCCGCGATGAAGCCGGAGGACATCAAGAATCGCGGCTTGTGGCCCGCGGGATTTTACCCCCTTCCGCACCCGAAACATGAAATGGGCGGGATGGTCTTCCCGAAGACTTCAATCGATGAGATCAAGAAGCAGACCGGCCGCGACCTGTCGCGGTTTGACGTGGATTTTGACATTCCGGACCACATGTTGCCGGAGTTTCCGCCGCCGATTTACCTGACGACGCGGCCGGATCTCGGCGACGTGTCGCAGGGAAAGCTGTTGACGCTGGCCAACTTTCGCCCGATGTTCGTCGGCATTCTCAACCGCAAACAACTCGAGGGGCTGCGCCTGCTGTTGACGCCGTTCCCGCAGCAGCAATTTAATGTGACTGAAGATCGACGATCACTCATGCCAAGCGAGGGCGTGGCGTGCTTAGACTGCCATATCAACGGTCACTCCAGCGGAGCGACCCACACGGTCGGCGACGTGCGGCCCAACGAGCACCGGCGGCGCATCGAGACCACTTCGCTTGCGCGGCGTAAATATCCAGCGGTTGTTCGGCTCGCAGCGGGCCCTCAAGTCGGTCGAGGACTTTACCGAGTTCGAGCAGCGGGCCGCGTATTTCGACGGCGACCCGGTACGGGCGACCAAGAAGGGCGTTAATCCGCTGGAACGCGGCAGCCAAGTACACTTCATGGCTGAGTTTCAGGATATCCTGGATTTTCCCCCGGCCCCGAAGCTGAATTTGCTCGGCACGCTCGATCCCGCCAAGGCGACCGAGAGCGAAATGCGCGGCCAGCAGCTGTTCTTTGGCAAGGCGCAGTGCGGCGTGTGCCATCCGGCGCCGTACTACACTGACAATACGATGCACAATCTGCAGGTGGAGCGGTTCTTCAAGGAGCAGATGATCAACGGCCGCTTGGCGTCGGCCGACGGGCCGATCAAGACCTTCCCGCTGCGGGGCATCAAAGACTCGCCGCCCTACCTGCACGACGACCGGCTGATGACGCTCGACGACACGGTGGAGTTCTTCAATCTGGTGTCGGGACTGAAGCTCAACGCTCAGGAGAAGAAGGACATCGTGGCGTTCATGAAAACGCTGTAAGCCAATTTCGGCTGACAAGGATTAACATCGAACTTTACTGGGCCGGCGGGACGTCGCAACGCCCCGCCGGCTTTTTTCACGCTCAGAGTAATCGGATTGGACCTCAAATTCGGCGTCCTTGCGGCAGATAGGGGGCCATCTTTTTGGCGATAAACGGCGACTACAACTATACCTGATTCCAGCCCCGCGCCGATGCGTGCCGGCCACATCGGACGTTAATCGAATTCGCGAGATGCACCCTATGAGCACGCGTTGGCATTTCTTCACAGTCGCCCGCGGCGCGACTTGTCGAGGTTGTTGGATCCAAGTCGCGGCCATGCTCCTGCTGGTTTCGGTCGGCGCCAACCAGGCTGCCGCGCAGTTATGCGTGCAGTTAAACGGCGTCGTTTACAGGCAGGATTTCAACACGCTGCCGACTACCGGAACGAGCAATCTTTCCTCTACGCTTCCCATCGGGTTCGCCTATTCTGAATCTGGCACGGGCAACAACGTCACCTATGCCGCGAACGCTGGTAATACAGCAACGGGCAACACTTATAGCTACGGATCGACAGGCGATTCAGACCGGGCGTTAGGCGAATTAGACAGCGGAACTTTTCAATCGACGCTTGGCGGCTGTTTCGTCAACAACACGGGGTTCATGATCACCTCATTATCGATTGCCTACACGGGCGAGCAGTGGCGGTTGGGCGCCGCCGATGCGACGAAGGACAAGCTCGATTTTCAATTCAGCACGACGGCGACCTCGTTGAACGACGGAGCGATTGACGACCCAAAGTGGGTTAACGTGAATACCCTGGATTTTGAAACGCCGAACAACGGTGGAGCGACAGGCGCCAAAGACGGCAATGCAGCTGGGAATCGCAAGACCTTTGCCCCCACGGCCATCATTCCTGCCGGCGGCATTCCGTTCGGCAGCATTTTTTTTATTCGCTGGGTCCCTACGAACATTTCCGGCGCCAACGACGGGTTGGCGATTGACGACTTTTCGTTGACCTACAATGCGATGGCCGACTTCGACCTCGATCAGGACGTCGACGGTAAAGACTTCATCATGTGGCAGCGCGGATTTGTAAAGAAAAGCGGAGCCTCCATTACGGATGGCGACGCCAACAAGGACGGGGCCGTGGATGCCGTCGACCTTTTATTGTGGAAAGTCATGGCAGGCACGACGAAGGACGCGCCGCCAATTATGGCCGCGCCCGAGCCAGCCAGCGGATGCCTCGCGCTGGCTTTCGGCGCAATTCTTACCGTCGCCGCGCGACGCCGCTGAACGGGCGTCCGGACCTCATGGCCAGATTTGCCAAATCGTCTGCCCGCGGCCGGCAATCATCTCCCCTTTCGACGCGAATAAGCCGGCGTCATCTCGCGTCAAGAATGCCCCCACACGGCCGGCGTCGACAGTACGCGGATTCCTCCCGGCGCGATGAAATCCGCGGCCAATGCACCAGCTGCAATCTTAAAAAGTTGTTGCTGAAAATGGCCGCGCACTCTGCTACCGTTGAATGATTCGATACGTGCGCGGCGACGCCGCAGCGGCGCTCACCTGACACGGATGCCGCGCCGCGCACGGCCGCTACAACAAACGCAAAACATGGTCGACTATCGCTGCCCTAGCTCGCTGCGACTTCTCGGCGTTCGCCGAGGGCCCGCCATGCCGACCGCGGCAAAAGTTAGGGAGTAATGCTGCCATAAATGTGGGACCCCCGGTGGCGGCGCAAAACTGCCCAGACCCCGCCCGACCTGAGTGCCGCGCCAACCTGCCATTCCTCACCCTCCCGCCGCCTAGGCTCATGATCCAGGTCCAGGACCTTCGAAAATCCTACGGCTCGCTCGTCGCCGTCGACGGCGTGTCGTTCGAGGTGCGCGGCGGCGAAACCTTTGGCCTCTTGGGACCCAACGGCGCCGGCAAGACCACAACCATTAGCATGATGATCGGCGTGTTGACGCCCGACGCCGGATCGATCACCGTCAACGGAACGGCCCGGCCCACGCAGGCCGCGGCCCGGCGCGCGATCGGGGTGGCGCCGCAGTCGCTGGCCCTTTACGAGGACCTGACCGCGGTGGAAAACCTCAAGTTTTTTGCGCGGCTGTACGGGTTGGCCGGCGCCGCGCTGGGGGAGCGAGTGGCGTGGGCGCTGGAGTTTGCCGGGCTGGCGGACCGCCGCGGCGATCGCGTGAAAACCTATTCCGGCGGAATGAAGCGGCGGCTGAACATGGCGGTCGCGCTGGTGCACGAGCCGCAGGTGATCTTCCTGGACGAGCCCACCGTCGGCGTCGATCCGCAGTCGCGCAACCACATCTTTCGACCGCATTGAAGAGCTGAAGGCGCTCGGCCGGACGCTGATCTACACCACGCACTACATGGAGGAGGCCCAGCGCCTGTGCGACCGCGTGGCGATCATGGACCACGGTCGGATACTGGACCTCGACGGCGTCGACGCACTGATCGAGCGCCACGGCGGCCGTTCGGTGGTGAAAGCCGAGCTGGTGCGTCCGCCCAGCGATGGCGCCGCGTTGCCGGCGCCGCTGGAGGGGCTCTCGCTGCGATTCGAATCGGACCGCCCGTTTGAGGAGGTTGGCCGGCTGAGCTCGGCCGGCGTGGCGTTTCAAACGCTGGAAGTGGCCCGGCCCGATCTCGAAACCGTGTTTCTCACCCTTACCGGCAGGAGCCTTCGCGACTGATGCGCAGCGTGATCACCATGGCCGTGAAGGACCTCGTGCTGGTCACGCGCGACTGGCTGGGGATGTTTTTTATCGTCGGCTTTCCGGTGCTCATGGGCGTGTTCTTCGGGTCGATGTATGGCGGCATGGGCGGCCACGGGATCGGCGGACATGCAGATCGCCGTGGTCGACGACGACGGCTCGGCGATGTCGAAGAAGTTCGTCAAGGCGCTCGACGACACGGATCACGTGGAAGTTGTGAAGTTGTCGCGGGACCAGGCGATGGAGCGCGTGCGCCGCGGGCAGATCGCGGGCATGGTGGTCGATCCCCAAGGAATTCGGCGAGTCGGCGGGCGTGCCATGGGTTGCGGGTCCCGCGCTGGAGCTGGGCGTCGACCCGTCGCACAAGGCCGAGGCGGGGATGATCCAGGGGCTGGTGATGCAGGCGGCGGGTAAGTTAACTATCGATCGCTTCGATGACTTGATGGCGGATCTGAAAAAGCTTTTCGCCGGCAAGGAGCAGGCGCCGAAGAGCGCCGACGCGAGCGGCGAGGGCAGGAGCAAGGCGACGTCGGCAGGATTTCAATTGGCGCAGATCAAGACGCTCGACGTAACGCACCAGGCGACGCCAGGTAGCCAGGAGGAGCTGATCAGCCGCATCACGTCGAAGTGGGACATCAGCTTTCCGCAGGCGATGATGTGGGGCGTGTTGGGGTGTGCGGCGGCGTTTGCGATCACCATCGTGCGCGAGCGCAAGCAGGGGACGCTGCTGCGGCTCAAGGCGGCGCCGGTGTCGCGCAACCAGGTGCTATGGGGCAAGGCGCTGGCGTGCTTTCTCGCGGTGCTGGGCGTGATTACGATGATGATCGCGCTGGGAACGTGGCTGGGCATGCGGCCGCGAAGCTTGCCGCTCTTGGCGTTGGCGGGCATGTGCGTCGCGTTCTGCTTCGTGGGGATCATGGTGTTGATGTCGGTGATCGGCCGGACTGAAGAGGCCGTATCCGGCGCGGCATGGGGCCTCAACATGCTCATGGCGATGTTCGGCGGCGGCATGATTCCACTGGTGTTCATGCCGAAATTTATGGTGAATCTCAGCCAGGCCAGCCCCGTGAAGTGGAGCATTCTGGCGGTGGAGGGAGCGGTGTGGCGCGGGTTCACGCTCTCGGAGATGCTTCAGCCGTGCGTTATCCTGCTGGCCATCGGCGCTGGATGTATGGCGCTGGGTGCGGTGCGGCTGTCGCGAATGACCGATTGAAGACGCCTGAAAAAGGGAGGCGGAATATGACTATCTCGCCGAAGATTCGCGCGGCGGCGCGCGACAGTGGCTGGCGGCATTACCGTTCTGGCGGCTTGCTTTCCCGTTGCGTGTGGTGCTGCCGAGGCCGAGCGCCCGCCGGTCGTTGCCAGCGTAGTCGAAGTCAGGAAGATCTGGGATCGGGCGCCGCATAATGCCTTCACCGACCTGACGCGGATGGGCGAGTGGTGGTACTGCGTCTTTCGCGAAGGCCAAGAGCATGTGAGCGACGACGGCAAGATTCGCGTCATCCGGTCAATGGATGGCCGGGCGTGGGAATCGGCAGGGCTGCTGGATTTGGCCGGGTACGACTTGCGCGACGCAAGCATTTCGCACACGCCCCACGGTCGGTTGATGCTGATGGGGGGCGCCACCGTTCTCGGTCCGCCTCGAGGCGCGACGGGGTCGTTTGTGAGCTTTTCAGATGACGGCACATCCTGGACGCCGCCGCGGATCGTGGTCGAACCTGGACGCTGGTTGTGGAAGGCGACCTGGCACGAAGGCAAGGCTTATGGCGTGGCTTATGCGACCAGCGGCGAACGCCAACCAAGCGTGCTGATGGTTTCGGACGACGGCATTGCCTTCCGCGAGCAGGCGGCGAAGCTACTCGACGCCGAGGGGGAGGCGACGGAAGCGACATTGAGATTTGACGACGCGGGCACAGCCTGGTGCCTGCATCGGCGCGACGGATCGCCGAACACGGCCATGCTGGGCCGAGCGAAGCCGCCTTACACAGACTGGCAATGGAGGGATCTAGGGGCGTATTTGGGGGGTCCGAACTTCATTCACACGCCGCACGGAGAGTGGATTGCCGCGGGTCGGCTGCTTGATGGCGAGGCCCGCACGTCGGTCCTGTGGCTCGACCTCGAGCACGGCGCCATGACCGAGCTGGTGAAGTTGCCGTCAGGCGGCGACACGAGCTACCCCGGGCTCGTGTGGCACGACGGCCTCTTGTGGGTCAGCTATTACTCGAGCCACGAGGGGCGGACGAGCATCTACCTGGCGAAGGTCGAGGTCGCGCCGAACCCATAGACAGAACTAGTCGTCGTAGCCGTTGGGGTGCGCCTTGTGCCACTGCCAAGCGCTGCGAACGATCGGCTCGATGCCGACGAATTTGGGCGTCCAGGCGAGCGTCTTGCGCCAGCGAGGCGTCGGCCACCAGCGACGGCGGGTCGCCGGGGCGGCGATCGACGAGTCGCGCCGGGATCTTGTGGCCCGTGACGCGGCGGCAGGCGTCGACCACTTCCTGCACGCTCGCCCCGGCGCCGGTGCCGAGGTTCAGCTTCAGCTCGACGCCAGGGCCGAGCTGCTCCAACGCCGCAATGTGGGCGCAACCTAAATCGTCGACGTGGATGTAATCGCGGATGCACGTGCCGTCGGGCGTGGGATAGTCATTGCCGAAGATGAGGGCTTCGTCGCGCTGGCCCAGGGCCACCTGGAGCACAAGCGGGATCAAGTGCGTCTCGGGCTGATGGTCCTCGCCGATCGAGCCGTCCTCGGCGGCGCCAGAGGCGTTGAAGTAGCGCAGGGCGGCGTACCCCATACCGTAGGCGCGGGCGTAGTCGGCCAGCGCGAACTCAATTGCGAGCTTGGTAAAACCGTAAGGGTTGATGGGAAGCTGCTTCTCGGCCTCGGTGATGGGGACGACGTCGGGGATGCCGTAGGTGGCGCAGGTGCTGGAGAAGACGATCTTCTTCACGCCCGCATCGCGCATGGCGTCCAAAAGCGAAAGCGTGCCGACGACATTGTTGCGGTAATACTTGGCGGGTTCGGTCACGCTTTCGCCGACGTAACAGAACGCGGCGAAGTGCATCACGGCGTCGATCTTGTGCTCGCGCATGGCGGCGGCGAGCTTGGCCCCGTCCAGCAGGTCGCCCTCAATGAGGCGACCGGCGGATACAGCGCCACGATGACCGAAGGAGAGATTGTCGTAGATCCAGGGTTCGTGACCCGCGAGCCGTAGCAACCGAGCGGCGTGAGAGCCGACATACCCGGCGCCGCCGGTAAGGAGGACGTTCATGGGCGGGTTGAAAATCCGTAATTAGCCCCCTGTCACTGACCGAGGGGCTAAAAAGCGGCTAGCCGCTGAAGTAAACATATGCCGCCACGATGAGGGCGATGACCACCAACGACGTGACGACGTCGACGGGCCCCCAACTACGCGCGTGTGCGGCGCTTATCTTCGTCGCCGACGGCGCCATACGTCAACCCGCTGATTTTGGCGTAGTCTGGCGCCGCGGTCGCCATGCTGACGGCAACCATGACCAGGGCGCTGACGATGAATATCAGCAGGCTGAAGTATTGAAAATACATGTTGTTGACAATGTACTGAAATGAGCCCGCGGAATAGCCGGCTTCGTAACCTTCGAGCTTGAGCGTGACCGGCGTGTCGACGGCAAGCTTTAGCAGGCCGAGGGCGAATCCCACAACCAGCGCCGATAAGCAGCCGGCGGCATTGAGCCGCTTGAAGAACACGCCGCCGAAGAATACGACGAAGATCGGCGGCGCCAGGTAGGCCTGGATGCCCTGCAGGTAGCCGTAAAGTCCGCCCGCATTGCTGATAACCGGAATCCACGCCAGGCCGATGATCACCATGACGGTCGTGGCGACGCGGCCGATCCACACGAGCCGCGCCTCCGAAGCGTCGGGCCGGACTTTTTGATACAAGTCGATGGTGAACAACGTGGAGCAGGCGTTAAACACACCGGCCAGCGAGCTCATCAGCGCCGAAAGTAAGCCAGCGACGACGATGCCACGAATCCCAGCGGGCAGCACGTGGCGGACCATGAGTGGAAACGCCGCCTGCGCCCGATCGCGAACGACGTGGCCGTTGGCGTCAATCAGCGTTTCGAGGGCGGCGACCTTGCCGCTTTTAGCGAGAGCAAAGCAGATCAGGCCGGGTATGATAAAGATGAAGACCGGCAGCAGTTTGAGAAACGCGGCAAAAATGCTGCCGCGACGAGCCTGGGTTTCGTCGCGGGCGCCCAAGGCGCTGCACGATGTACTGATCTGTGCACCAATACCACAGGCCGATAATCGGCGCGCAGAATAGCATCCCGACCCACGGGTAGACGCCGTTATCGAAATACCAGGCGGCGCGGGTGGCCTCCTTCACCGGCTCCCACGTGGCCTCGATGCCTTTTGGCATCATCGGTTGCCACAGGTTGAACATTTCGGGACCGCAAACGCGGCGCAGCTCCGTCCAACCGCCCAGGGCGTCGAGGCCGTAGACCGTCACCAGAACTGAGCCAATGATCAGCACGATCGTTTGAATGGCTTCGGTATACGCGACTGCGCGGAATCCGCCCAGGACGGTGTACAGGCCGGTCATCAGGATTACCAGAATCGAACCGATCCAAAAGCTGTCGACGACCGTGTCCCCCACGGTGAAATTCATATCGGGCAGCAGCGTACGGAAGACGATGCCGCCGGCGAAGATGCCCACGGCAATCTTGGTCAGCACGTACGCGATCAGCGAAATGACCGACAGCACCAGCCGGGACGACGCCGAGAAGCGGCGCTCCAGGAATTCAGGCATCGTGTAGACCATCGACCGCATATAAAACGGCACGAGCACCCAAGCGAGCACCAGAAGACACCAAGCGTGCAATTCGTAGTGGGCGAAAATTACTCCATCGGTGGCGCCGGTGCCGGCCAGACCGACGAGGTGCTCCGAGCCGATGTTCGAGGCGAAAATCGAGGCGCCAACGATAAACCAGCCCAGATGTCGTCCGGCAAGAAAATAATCGTCGGCCGTTTCCTTGCTTTGGCGGATGACCCACCATGCAAGGGCGAGAAGTCCGAAAAAATATCCGGCGACAACGACCCAATCGAGCGTTTCCATACGGTGGCCGCCTTGATGGAAGGAGTTGGTCGAATCGAAGAGACAAGAAAGTCGAGATTCTAATTCCTGGCGGCAAATGCGCCAGCGTCGTTCCACCGCAAAATGTTTTTGAAATCGCGCAACTTCGTGTCCGCGTCGATGACGACCAGCTCAACGCCCCACATCTCGGCGAGGTCCTCGAAGTGGGCGGTCGAGAGCGCCTGGCTGAACACTGGATGGTGTGAACCGCCGGCATAAATCCAGGCCGCTGCGGCTACTTTAAGGTCGGGCCGCGGCGTCCACAAGGCGCGGGCGACGGGAAGTTTATCCAGCGGCTTCTTCGGCGCGACAACGTCGACCACGTTGAGCACCATCCGGAAGCGATCGCCAAGGTCGACCAGCGTCGCGTTCACCGCGGGGCCCTTCGGAGCGTCGAACACGAGCCGCACAGGATCTTCCTTGCCGCCGATCGAGAGCGGGTGGATTTCGCACGACGGCTTTTTCGCGGCGATCGACGGACAGATCTCCAGCATGTGGGCGCCGAGCACTTGCTCGTCGCGCTCTTTCAGGTGGTAGGTGTAGTCCTCCATAAACGTCGTGCCGCCGGGAAGGCCGGCGGCCATTACCTTGGCGGCCCGGACCATGGCCGCGGCTTTCCAATCGCCCTCGGCGCCAAAGCCGTAGCCGTCGGCCATCAGCCGCTGGGCGGCGATCCCCGGGAGCTGCTTGAGGCCGTGGAGATTCTCAAAGGTATCGGTAAAGCCGACGAAGCCGCCCTCGTCGAGGAAGCGGCGGAGGCCCAGCTCGATGCGGGCAGCGTCGCGAAGCGCCTGGCGGCGCGGGCCGCCCGCGCGGAGTGGCTCGGAGACGGCATATTCCTGGTCGTACCGGGCGCATAGCGCATCGACGTCGGCATCGCGGGCGGCGTCGACGTGGCGAGCCAGATCGCCGAGGCCATAGCCGTTCACCGCGTAGCCGAGGCAAATCTGCGCGGCCACCTTGTCGCCCTCGGTCACCGCCACCTCGCGCATGTTGTCGCCGATGCGGGCGATGCGCGCCGAGAGGGCGTCGTGCCGGGCGGCGGCGGCGCGGGCCCATACTCCAATCTCGGCGACCGTGTCGTCGTTTTGCCAGTGACCGACGACCACCTTGCGGGGCAAGCGCATCCGGGCGCCGATGAAGCCGAATTCGCGGTCGCCATGGGCCGACTGGTTCAGGTTCATGAAGTCCATGTCGATCGTCGACCACGGCAGTTCGCGATTGAACTGCGTGTGCAGATGCAACAGGGGTTTTTGCAGCATCTTCAAGCCCAGGATCCACATCTTGGACGGCGAAAAGGTGTGCATCCACGCCACGAGGCCGATGCAGTTGGGCGCCGAGTTGGCCGCCAGCACCACGTCGCGGATCTGCTCCGGCGTGGTCAGCACCGGTTTGAAGACGACGCGCACCGGAATCTGCGACGCGTCGTCGAACGCCTTGGCCACCTCCTGCGAGTGGCGATCGACGGTTTGAAGCGTCTCGGGCCCGTACAGATGCTGGCTGCCGGTGATGAACCAGACTTCAAAATTCTTGAGCTTAATCGGCGGCATGGGCGGTTAGCCTTGTCCGTAGTAAGCGTCTTTGCCGTGTTTGCGGCGGTAGTGTTTGTCGAGCAGGTACGCATCGACAGGCGGAGCGTTGGGCGCCAGGGCCATCGTGTCGAGAGCCATCGCGGCGACGGCCTCGAGAGCCACGGCGTTTTTCACCGACTCGGCCACGTCCTTGCCCCAAGCGAATGGAGCGTGGTTTGCGACCAGCACTCCGGGGATTGCCTGTGGGTCGCGCTTGGAGAAACATTCGACAATGACGCGGCCGGTATTCAACTCATAGGACTCTTTAATCTCTGCTTCAGTGAGCGGCCTTGTCACAGGCACGGAGCCAAAGAAATGGTCGGCATGGGTCGTGCCGAAGCACGGGAGCTCGCGGCGCGCCTGGGCGAACGCCGTAGCCCGCGGGCTGTGCGTATGGGTGATGCCGCCGACGCCGGCAAATTCCTGATAGAGCACGCGGTGAGTCGGCGCGTCGGACGAGGGTTTCAACTTACCCTCGACGACCTCGCCGCTGGCCATATCGACCACCGTCATGTGCTCGGGTCGCATGGCGTCGTAGGCGACGCCGCTGGGCTTGATCACCATAAGTTTGCGATCGGACGACAGGCCGCTGGCGTTGCCCCAGGTGAGCGTGACGAGCCCATGCGCTACCAGGTCGAGGTTGGCTTGGCACACCTGTTGTTTGAGTTCGTCGAGCATGCCGAGTTACAAACGAGGGATCAGCCCTTTCCCTTGCGCACTTCGTTGCGAATGGCGATCAGGTCTTTCATCACGCTGGAGAGCGATCCGGTTGAGCCCGTTGCGCTGAAGGCGTCGTGTAGTTTGCGGTAAATGGGATAGAGACGGGCGTACATGGCGGCGTTGGCGCCGTTAGGCGTGTAGACGGTCGCCTTGACGCCGGTCATTTTCGCCTGGGCCGCTTCAACGGTCGGATGGACGCCGGCGGCGACGGCGCCGAATATCGCGGCGCCCAGGGCGCAGGTCTTCGCCGAGCGGCTGATCTTCATCGGGCGATTATCACGTCGGCGTACACCTGCATGACGAACGGGTTTTTCTCCGCGATGCCGCCGCAGTTGATCACCTCCTCGACGTGCACGCCATACTCCTCAAAACGATTGATGATCGTCAGAGCGCCGAAGGCGGTGGCCTCGACTAGCCCCCGGTAGATTTCCGGCGCCGTGGTGTGAAGCGTCTGGCCCACAAGCAGACCGGTGAGCAGCGGGTCGACTAGAATCGTGCGGTTTCCATTGTTCCAATCCAGGGCGATGAGCCCCGACTCGCCGGGCTTGAGCTTGGCGGCGGCCGCCGTGAGCTTGGCGTGGGCCTCTTCTCCCTTGCCGTACTCGCTGGGGGCCAGTTGCTTGACGAACCAATTGAAGATGTCGCCCACCGCACTCTGGCCCGCCTCGAGGCCGTACATGCCCGGCATGATCGACTCGGGGACGATTCCGCAGAGGCCGGGCACATCGGGCAGTTTTTGGCTCAGCGGCGCGGGCATGCAGTCGCACGTGCTAGTGCCGATGATTTTCACAAGGATGCCGGGCCCGCAGCCGGAGCCCACGGCGCCCATGTGCGCATCGAACGCGCCGACGGCGACGGGAATGCCTGCCTTCAGGCCGACCTTGTCGGCGACGTCGGCGGAGAGCTTGCCGGCTACTCTGTTCGATGGAACCGCTTTGGTCTTGTACCGGAACCGTGAGAGTCCCGGCTCCAGCGACTCCAAAAACTCTTCGCTCGGCAGGCCGCCCCACTGGTCGTTGTACATCGCCTTGTGCCCTGCGGCGCAGATGCCGCGAGCGAGCTTCCCGGGGTCAGTATTGCCGGTGATGTACGCGGGCACATAGTCGGCCAGCTCCACCCACGACGCGGCCGCGCGGGCCACATGCGGCGCCGTGCGCACGCAGTGTAGAGATCTTGGACCAGTACCACTCCGAGGAATACGTGCCGCCGCATTTGGCGAGATACGGCAGTCCCGCGGCCGCGGCCTTGCGAGTAATCTCCTCAGCTTCGGCGTGGCCGAGTGATCCTTCCAGAGCCACGCCTGCGCGGCGAGCTGGTGCTTGAACTCATCCAACAGTCCCAGGGCGACGCCCATCAGCGTTGACTGGGATGGGCGTCGAGCCCGTCGTGTCGATGCCGATGCCCGCCACATGTTTGGGGTCGAAGGCAGCGACCTGCTTCGCCTTGCCCACGGCGCCGGAGACCGACGCCATAAACCCGTCGATGTAGTCGGCGGGACTTTGCCGCGCCAGATTGGGATCGGCGGCGTCGACGAGCACGCCGGCGTCGCCGTGGCGGTAGTCCCAGACGTCGATGGCGATTTCTTCACCCGTAGCGACGTCGACCACCAACGCCCTCACGCTGTTGGTTCCATAGTCCACGCCGATCGCATACTGGCTCGCCATCGCGATTATCCACTCGCAGCCCTGGAAAGAGATGCAAAATCTTGCCTAGCGGCAGCCTATCAGGGTCGGCCGCGCGTGAAAAGCGGCGTCTACGGGTAGTAAATCAGCGCAGCCCAAGGCGATTGTTACGCCGCGTCAACGATGCCGCACGGGAACTGACGCACGCCGCCGGTTCCATAGCTGACGAAAGGTTTTCCGGCGGTTAGACTGGACGGCTTGGGGAAACTGGTCTTGCGCTCTCGGCGAGGCGATCGATAGCGATGCGTCCGAACAACGGCATACCGCTGGCGCTGGTCGCGTGCCTAACCGCCGCGTGCTTGGCTCCGTCGACGGCGGAAGCCGTCGACGCGCCCGTCAGCTTTGCCCGGGAAGTAAAGCCCATTTTGGCCAGGAGGTGCTTCCCGTGCCATGGTCCCACGGCGCACGAAGGGGGACTGCGGCTTGATGATCCGAAGGCCGTGCTTGCGGAGCTTGACTCGGGACTTCACGCCGTCGTACCGGGAAGCGTCGGCGACAGCGCCATGATCCAACGGGTAATGGCGACCGACGCCGATGAGCGGATGCCGCCCGAGGGTAAGCCCCTCGCGCCCCAGGAGACTGATGCCCTCAAAAGGTGGATCGCTTCGGGCGCCAAGTGGGAGAAGCATTGGGCCTTCGTGCCGCCCCAGCCACAGACGCCGCCCGAGGTACGGCGGCGTGCGTGGGTGCGCAATCCAATTGACGCCTTTATCCTCGCCCGCTTGGAGCGAGCCGATTTGGCCCCCGCGCCGCTGGCAGACAAACGCACCTTGGCTCGCCGAGCTTACTTTGGGGTGACGGGTTTGCCGCCGACCGAAGAGCAAGTCGACGCCTTCGCCGCCGACGCTGAGCCCGACGCGTGGGAGCGTTTGGTCGACCAGCTGCTCGCCTCCCCGCACTACGGCGAGCACTGGGCGCGCCACTGGCTCGATTTGGTGCGGTTCGCCGAGACCAACAGTTTTGAGCGCGATGGCCTGAAGCCCAATGCGTGGAAATACCGCGACTACGTGATCCGCTCGCTGAACGATGACAAACCGTACGACCAGTTCCTCCGCGAGCAGTTGGCCGGCGATGAGCTTGACAACGTGACCGATGAGACCATGATCGCTACCGGGTACTACCGGCTCGGCACGTGGGACGACGAGCCGGCTGACCCGCAGCAATCTCGTGCCGACGAGACCGACGACATCCTGGTCACGACGAGCCAGGCCATGCTCGGCCTCACCGTGGGGTGCGCCCGGTGCCACGATCACAAAATCGACCCCATACCGCAGGCCGACTACTACGGCCTGGCGGCCTTTTTCGCCGACATCACGCCGTTCGCTGACATCTTCGAACGGGACCCGGCGCGGTACAGCCTGTGGGATATGTCGAAACCCGAAGCGCGCGCACAGCGAAAGGAATTGAAGGATAAGCTCGACTCGGTTCGCCAGGAGATGAGGGCGATGGAAGAGGCGGGCATCCGGCGGATGAGCGCCGCCGATCAACAAGTCGCCCGCACTCCCGACCGCGCAGCGCTGCTGAAGGACAAGCTGCAGCAGCGGCTCAATGTGTCGGAGTGGGAGCTGTATCAGGACGCCGTCAAGCGGCGCGACGCGGCGGCCGCGGCGCTGGACGCGTTGCCGCCGCCCGACTCGGCGCTGGCGTTGGCAAAGTGCGAGCCGCATCCCGAGCCCACTCACATTCTGCAGCGCGGCAACGCTCATGTGCCCGGCGACGAAGTGCAGCCACATTTCCCGGCGCTCTTTGGCGACGCGGCGCCCACGATCCATGCGGCGGCTCAAGACGCCCGCTCGTCAGGCCGGCGCAGAGTGCTGGCCGAGTGGATCGCCTCCCCGCACAACATGCTCACCGCGCGGGTAATCGTCAACCGCGTATGGCAGCATCACTTTGGCCGCGGCCTGGTGCGCACGGCGAGCAATTTTGGCGAGCTGGGCACGCCCCCCACGCATCCCGAACTGCTCGATTGGTTGGCCCAGTGGTTCATTGAGCACCATTGGCAACTCAAGCCGTTGCACCGATTGATCATGACCTCGGCGGCTTACCAGATGTCCTCGGCCGGCAACGAGCGGGCGCTCGCGGTCGACCCAACCAACGACCTTTTCTGGCGGTTCGACATGCGTCGGCTCGCCGCCGAAGAGGTGCGCGACGCCACGCTCGCGGCCAGCGGCCAGCTCAATCCCAAGATGTTCGGCCCCGGCATTTACCCCAAGCTCTCGCCCGAAGTGCTAGCCACGCAGTCGCGCCCCGGCGACGGTTGGGGCGAATCGACGCCCGAGGAGCAGGCGCGGCGGAGCGTGTACATCCACATGAAGCGGTCGCTGTTGACGCCGCTGCTCACAGCGTTCGACTTCCCCGACGTCGACGCCGGCTGCGAGGCGCGGTTCGTCACCACGCAGCCAGGGCAGGCGCTGGCGATGCTCAACGGCGACTTTCTGAATGAACAGGCGGGCAAGCTGGCCAAGCGCGTGGCCGCGGCGGCGGGCGGTTCGCGAGATCAAGTCAATCTTGCCGTGCGTTTCGCTCTGGAACGGCCAGCGACCGAGGAAGAAACCGCGGACGGCATGGCGCTTCTCAACCGGTTAACGCAAGAGCACGGGCTCGAGCCACGTGAGGCATTGCGGTATTGGTGTCTGACAGTTTTGAACCTCAATGAATTTGTGTATCTGGACTAGGAGTCCGCGATGAATAGCACTCAACGAAACTTCTGCGGTCGGACGCGGCGCGAATTCCTTTGGGAGAGCGGCTGCGGCTTCGGCGGCGCCGCGCTGACCGCCATGCTTGCCGGCGACGGCATCTTCGCCAAGCGAGCCGGGGCGTCCCCGCCCCCGGCGTCCCTGGCCAATCCCCTCGCCCCTCGCCCGTCGCCCCTCGCCCCACGTGCCAAAAGCGTCATCTTCTTATTCATGTACGGCGGCCCAAGCCACATCGACACCTTCGACTACAAGCCTTCTATGGTCGGCATGGACGGCAAGACCGTCGACGTAAAAACCTTCGGCCGCGGCGGGCACAAGAATCAAGGCCGCATCGTCGAGCCTCGCTGGAAGTTCCGCCAGCGCGGCGATTGCGGGAAGTGGGTGAGCGACCTGTTCCCGCACCTCGGCGACTGCGTGGACGACATCGCATTTCTCCACTCGATGACTGCGGAGTCGCCGATCCATGGGTCGGCGCTGCTTGATGATGAACTCGGGCCGCCTGCAAAGCGGCAACCCGGCGCTCGGGTCGTGGGTGAATTACGGGCTCGGTTCGGTCAACGAGGACCTGCCGGGGTTCGTCGTCATGCTCGACCGCAAAGGCGGACCGATCAGCGGGGCGAAAAACTGGTCCAGCGGCTACATGCCTGCCACCTACGCGGGAACCGTGTTTCGCGCCGAGGGCTCGCCGATCAACGATCTGTCGGTGCGGCAAGGCGCGACGCGGCCGATCGAGCGCGACGTGCTCGACGCGCTCGCCCGGATGAATGAGCGACACAGGTTGGCGCGGCCCGATCAAACCGACCTGGCGGCGCGAATCGCCTCCTATGAATTGGCGTTCCGGATGCAGGAGCACGCGCCGGAAGCTGTCGACCTCAGCCAGGAATCGCCGGCGATCCGCGACCTGTACGGGCTCGACCAGGATCGAACGCGGGATTTCGGCACGCGGTGCCTCCTGGCCCGGCGGCTCGTGGAGCGCGGCGTGCGGTTCGTGCAGGTGTACTCCGGCGGCGCCCACAACGACGACAACTGGGACGCCCACGGCGACCTGATGGCCAACCACACCCAGCATGCCGGCGCGACCGACCAGCCGATCGCCGCCTTGCTGAAAGACCTCAAGCAGCGTGGGCTGCTGGACGAGACCGTCGTGGTCTGGGGCGGCGAATTCGGCCGGCAACCGACCGCCGAGTACGGCGTCGGAACTGGACGCGACCACAACTCCTACGGCTTCACCATGTGGATGGCCGGCGGCGGTATCAAGGGTGGCGTCAGCGTCGGCGCCACGGACGAAATCGGCTCCGCGGCCGTCGATAACCCGCTGCACGTCAAGCGCTTGCATGCTACGGTGCTCCAACAGATGGGGCTCGATCCCAATGGGTTGTCCTACTTCTTTCGCGGGCTGGATCAGAAGCTCGTCGGCGTCGAACCGGTCGAGCCAATTACAGAAATCATCGCCTGAGATGTGCAAGGAGCGCGGTGAATGAAGGGTCGTGTCGCGTTGGTGACGGGCAGCACGCGGGGGCTTGGCAAAGAAATTGCCCTCGAACTGGCCCGGCGCGGGCGCGGGTGGCGATGAATTACGCCAACTCGCGGCAGGTCGCCGAATTGGCGTTTGGCGAGCTGGCCGAGGCGTCGCAAGAATCGTGCCTCGTCCAGGGCGATGTGACCGATGCCGCCGGCGTTGAGCGCGTCTACCGCGAAGTCGTCGAACGGCTCGGCCCCATCGATATCTTGATCCCCAACGCTACGTGTGATCAGCCGCACAAGTCGATCGAACAGTACGATTGGGCATTCTTTCAGACGATGCTGGACTTCTTCGTAAAGAGTCCGGTGCTGCTGGCCCAGGCGTGCGTGCCGCACATGAAGCGGCAGCGATGGGGTCGGATCATCCAAATCACCAGCGAAGTGTTCGCCCAAGGCGTGCCGAACTTCACCGCGTACGTCGCGGCCAAAGGCGGGCAAACCGGCCTTGCCCGGAGCATGGCGCGAGCTGGCGCCCTGGGGCATCACGGTCAACATGATCGCGCCGGGTTGGATTCCCGTGGAGCGGCACGCCAACGACCCGCAAGAGGAAAAGGACGCCTACCTGGCCGGGATCCCTGCGGCGCGCTGGGGCCAACCCGCCGACGTTGCCGACGCCGTCGCGTATTTCGCCAGCGACGAGGCGGCGTTCGTCACCGGACAGACGGTGAGCGTCAACGGCGGAAATACCGTCAATTAGCATCCACCCATGACAACGCCCATCAGTCCGCTCGCCCCGCCGCGGATCGAGTTTCGCCCCAGCGGTGATTTCGTCGACTGGCTCGCCGCGTCGCGCGGCGCTCTGGCCGTTACCACATACAACTCCGGCAAGCTGGCGATATTTTCGGCCCTCGCGGGAGAGCTCAGAGCCGCGATCTGGCGGTTCGCCCGGCCGATGGGCGTGGCGTTGGCCTCGGACCGGCTGGCGCTGGCGACGCAGGAGAACATCTGGATCTTTGCCGCCTCCGTCGGTCAGCCGGGGAATTTTTCGCTTGAAAAGAAATACGCCACCGGTCGTCTCGACGCTCACGACCTCGCCTTTGGCGGCAAGGGGTTGTACTTCGCCAATACGCGGTTCAACTGCATTGCTCGACCGAGCGAGCACGTGAGATTTGTGCGTAGCTGGCAGCCGGGGTTCGTCGAGCGACTCCAGCGGCGCGACGCCTGCCACCTCAACGGGCTGGGCATGCGCGGGGGCCGCCCGGCGATGGCCACGGCGTTCTGCGCGATGGGCCGCGCCGGTGCTTGGCGCGACGGGGACCGCTTCACCAGCGGCGTTTTGCTCGACGTGCGGCACGATCGCATCGCGGCATCCGGGCTGTGCATGCCGCATTCGCCGAGATGGGACAACGGCAGGTGGTGGTTCTGCAATTCCGGCGAGGGCGCGCTCAGTGCGTTCGACCCCAAGGGCGGAGCCTGCGAGACCGTCGCCGCGCTCCCCGGCTTTACGCGCGGCCTGTGCTTCGCGGCGGGTCGCGCGGTCATCGGTCTATCGCGAATCCGGCGACGGCACATTCTCGACTCGCCGCCGGTGCGTTCGCGGTTTCCCAGACTGAGGTCCGGCGTGTCGTTAGTCGACGTGGCGTCCGGCCGCGAAACGGGTCGCCTCGAGTTTGTGCGCGGCGGCCGCGAGGTGTACGACGCGGCGTTTCTGCCCAACGTGCAAGCGGTCCAGTTGGAAGTTGAATTGCCGGGCATCGCGTGAGTCTGCGCCTCCAGTCGCGGAAACGCGTACAATGCACTTCGCTGCGATTCACCTTCTCCACGGTCCGCCCTCGGATTGATTCGTTGCCGAAATCTGCCGCAATCGTCGAAACTCCCGCGGGTATGGAGGCCCTCCACCTCTGTACGCGCACCTGGTTCGGCGAAGCGCTGGAGACTCCCACGAAGGTGCAGCGGCTGGCCTGGCCGGTGGTTGCTGAGGGGAAAAGTGCGCTGCTCTTGGCGCCGACGGGGTCGGGCAAAACGCTCGCCGCGTTTCTCGCAGCCATCGATCGTCTCATGTTTCCGCAATCCGGCGCCCAAAGAGAATACGCCGGCGTCCGTGTCCTGTATGTTTCCCCGCTTAAGGCCTTGGCCGTCGACGTCGATCGCAACCTGCGGGCGCCCCTTGTTGGAATCCAAACCGTAGCTCAGCGTGAAGGCGTTCCGTTCACGTCGCCCACCGTGGCGATTCGGTCCGGCGACACCTCGGCGGCCGATCGCCGGCAACTGGTGCGCCAGCCGCCCGACATCCTCATCACCACGCCCGAGTCGCTGTACCTGCTGCTGACCTCGAAGTTGCGCGACATTCTCCGCGACGTCGAAACGGTCATCGTCGACGAGATTCACGCCGTCGCCGCCACGAAGCGCGGAGCGCACCTGGCGCTCACTCTCGAACGCCTGGAGCGGCTTCGCGAGCAAACCACGAGAGACTGCGCACCGCTGCAGCGCATCGGGCTTTCGGCGACGCAGCGGCCGCTCGAGGAAATTGCCCGCCTCTTGGGCGGCGCCGTCGCCGATGCGAAGCACAATTCCACGCCGCGGCCGCGGCCTGTGGAGATCATCAACGCTGCTGAGCCGAAGCAACTCGACCTCCGCATCGAAACGCCGGTGGAGGACATGGCACGGCTGGCCGAGTCGCTGGAAATTCAGACTGGTCCGGCGGCCGGCGGCCCGGTGACGGCGTCGATCTGGCCGGCGATTCATCCGCGGCTGGTCGAGCTGATTCGGCAGCAGCGGTCGACAATGATCTTTGTCAACAGCCGGCGGCTGGCCGAGCGGCTCGCCAGCGCGATTAACGAATTGGCCGGCGAGGAGCTGGCTCAGGCGCACCACGGTTCGATCGCCCGTGCGAAACGAGTGGAAATTGAGGATCGGTTGAAGCTCGGCCAGTTGCCGGCGATCGTCGCCACCTCGTCGATGGAGTTGGGAATCGACATGGGGGCCGTCGACCTGGTCATCCAGATCGAGGCGCCGCCCTCGGTGGCGTCGGGCGTGCAGCGAATCGGCCGGGCAGGGCATCATGTGGGCGCGGCGTCCACAGGCGTCATCTTCCCCAAGTACCGCGGCGACCTGCTGGCGTGCAGTGCGGCCGCCCAGCGCATGCTCCGCGGCGAGGTGGAATCGACGCGCTATCCTCGCAATCCGCTCGACGTGCTCGCCCAGCAGATGGTGGCGATCGCGGCCATGGATCCGATCAACGTAGAAGAACTTTACGCCCTGGTGCGCGGGGCGGCGCCGTTCCACGACCTGCCGCGCAGCCTGTTCGAGGGCGTGCTGGACATGCTCTCCGGAAAATACCCGTCGGACGAATTCGCGGAGCTGCGTCCGCGCATCACATGGGACCGGCTCGGCGGCACGGTATCGCCGCGGAGGGGCTCGCAGCGACTGGCGGTGCTCAACGGCGGCACCATTCCCGACCGTGGCCTCTACGGCGTTTACCTGGCCGGCGGCGAGAACGTGTCGGCAGGGCAGGGTGGCCTGCGCGTTGGCGAGCTTGATGAGGAGATGGTCTTTGAGACGCACGCCGGGGATGTGTTCCTGCTCGGCGCATTGTCCTGGCGCGTGATCGAAATCACGCGCGACCGCGTGTTGGTGGCGCCCGCGCCGGGCGAGCCGGGCAAGATGCCGTTCTGGCACGGCGACGGGCCCGGACGGCCGCTGGACTTCGGCCGCGCCATCGGCGAGTTGTCGCGGGATCTTGCGCACTTGCCACAGGATCGGGCCGGCGAGATGCTCCAGGAGGATTGCCGGCTCGACCGTCAGGCCGCCGGCAACCTGGTGCGGTACATCGACGACCAGGCCACCGCCACCGGCGAATTGCCCAGCGACCAATGCGTGGTCGTTGAATCGTTCCTCGACGAGCTCGGCGACTGGCGCACTGTCGTGCTGTCGCCCTTCGGCTCTCGGGTGCATGCGCCGTGGGCGATCGCCGCGGCGGGGAGATTGCGCGCCGAGACAGGGCTCGATGTCGACTTCATGTGGACCGATGACGGCATGGTGTTCCGCTTGCCGGAGAGCGAGCGACCGCCGGCTGTCGAACTTTTGTTGCCGGGGGCGCAGGAAGTCGAGGATCAGGTCGTCCGGGAGCTGGGCTCGACGGCCCTGTTTGCGGCACGGTTCCGCGAGAATGCCGCCCGTGCGTTGCTCTTGCCGCGCCGCTGGCCGCAGCATCGCACGCCGCTGTGGATGCAGCGCCGGAAGGCCGCGGACTTGCTCGCAGTGGCGTCGCGCTACGAGCGGTTCCCGATCATGCTCGAAACCTACCGCGAATGCCTGCGCGACGTGTTCGACGTGCCGGGACTCAAGCAGGTGCTCGGCGACATTGAACGGCAGCAAATTCGCATTCATGCCGTGGAGACGAGCGCCTCCGTCGCCGTTCGCCGGGTCGATCTTGTTCAATTACACGGCCAATTACCTGTACCAGGGCGATGCGCCGCTGGCCGAGCGGCGTGCCGCGGCGCTGGCGCTCGATCACGTCCAACTGCGGGAGCTGCTCGGCGCGGCCGATTACCGCGAACTGCTCGACGCCGATGCCATCGATGCGATCGAGCTGGAGCTTCAGCGACTGGACAAGCGGTCGATCACCGAGCCCGACGGCGTCCATGATCTGCTGCTGCACTTGGGCGATTTGGACGAACAGGAGATTGCCGCGAGAGCGCCGGTCGAAGCGGCCCAGAGCGGCGCGCTGAGCCATTGGATCGACGAGCTCGTGGCGACGCGGCGCATCATTCGGGTGCGCATCGGCGGCGCGCGGCGGTTGGCGGCGGCCGAGGACGCCGCGCGGCTGCGCGACGCGCTGGGGGTGGCGTTGCCGCCGGGATTGCCCGAATCGTTCCTCGAGTCCGGGGGCGATCCGCTGGGCGAGCTCGTGTCGCGCTACGCCCGCACGCATGGGCCGTTTACCGCCGCCGACGTCGCGACTCGGCTGGCCCTGGGCGAGGCCGCTATGTTGCCGGCCCTGGAGCGACTCGCGCAGCGCAACCGCGTGGTCAGCGGCGAATTCGTGCCCGGCGGTCGCGGGCGCGAGTGGTGCGACGTGGCCGTGCTGCGGCGAATCAAGTCGCGGTCGCTCGCCCTGCTCCGAAAGCAAATCGAACCGGCGCCGCCGGCGGCGCTGGCCCGGTTCTTGCCAGTGTGGCAAGGCATCGAACGGCCGCGGCGCGGTCTTGACGGCATCCTCGATGTGATCGAGCAACTGCAAGGAGCGCCGCTGCTGGCGTCGGATCTCGACGAGTCGATCCTGCCGGTCCGCGTCGCCGACTACTCGCCCGGCGATCTCGACGAACTGTGCGCCGCCGGCGAGGTGGCGTGGCGCGGCGTAGAGAGCGTGGGACCCGCCGATGGCCGCGTGGCTCTTTACCTGGCCGATAATGTGCCCCTGCTGGCGCCCGCGCCGGCGCCGGTGGACGACGAATTGGCCAAAAGCATTCGCGAGCTGCTCGCGGCGCGGGGCGCCATGTTTTTCGACGACCTGGCCCAGCGCCTGGGCGGCTTTCACAACGACGCGCTCGATGCGCTGTGGAGACTTGTGTGGACCGGGCATGTGACCAACGACACGCTGGCGCCATTGCGAGCCCGCCGCCGCACCAGCGCCGCCAGACCAACTGACCGCCGGCGGCCGCGGCGGCAGTTCCGGTCTCGTCGGGCGGTGCGCCTGCCCGGTTCCGAGGGCCGCTGGTCGCTTATCAACTACGGGGACGATGCCCGCCGGTCGCTTACCGAACGGCAGGCCGCCGCTGCCGAGCAGCTCATGCGTCGATACGGGGTGCTGGTGCGCTCTGCGGTCAGCCGCGAGTTGGTCGAAGGCGGATTTGCGGCGCTGTACCCCGTGTTGCGGGCCATGGAAGAGGCGGGCCGGGTGCGGCGGGGTTACTTCGTCGCCGGGATGGGGGGCGCAGTTCGCCTTGCCCGGAACCGACGAGCTGCTGCGCCGCAGTCCGCAGACGGGCGAGTCTGCGCAGCGGCTTGGTGACGGTGCTGGCGGCCTCGGATCCTGCCAATGCGTACGGCGCCATTCTCAGGTGGCCGGCGGCTCAGGCCGACAACGTGCAACTGCAGCGCGGGGGCGGCGCCCGAGTGCTGTTGCGCGACGGCGAGTTGATCGGTTATTTGAGTCGAACGGGTCATCACTTGATTACCTTCGCGGCGGAGGACCCGGCCGACCAGGACGCTTGGAATGAGGCGCTCGCCGAGGCATTGGCCGACATGGCACGGAAGGATCGCGCGGTGCTGGTGAGTCAGATAAACGGCGAGGAGGCCGGTCAGTCGCCGCTGGCCGGCGAGTTGTTGCGGCGCGGGTTCTCGCCGACCTCGCGTGGACTGCTGCATCGGGGCCGCGCGCCTGCCGAAGGATCGGCAGCTCATGCCTGAAGGCGACACTATTTACCGTTCGGCGGTCACGATTCGCCGCGGCCATCGAGGGAGGGGGCATCGACGTCGGCCCGGTGCGCGATGGCGCCATCGACTGCAGCGTGCTGGAGGGCAACACGGTGACCACAGTCGAGGCCCGCGGCAAGCACCTTCTCATGCACCTGGCTTCGCGGCACGCCTTGCACTCGCACATGGGGATGACCGGTTCGTGGCACGTCTATCATCTGGAGCAGGCGTGGCGCAAGGCGGCATATCACGCAGCGCTGGTGATGCGAATCGCTGAGCTCGACGTCGTTTGCTTCTCGCCGAAGCTGTTGGAACTGCTCTCGGCCGACCAGCTGCGCCATCATCCGCATCTGTCTCGGCTCGGCCCCGACGTGCTGGCGGCTGAGTTCGATGTGGGGGCGGCGGTCGCTCGGTTCCGCATTCGCAACGGTACGCCGCTGGGCGAAGCGGTAATGAACCAGACGATCGTCTGTGGCATCGGCAACGTGTACAAGTCGGACTTGTTGTTTCTGCTGGGCTTCGACCCATTCGCGGCGGTTGCGCTGTTCACTGATGAAGAGTTGGCCCGGTTGGTGGAGAAGGTGCGGTTCTTGATGCGGCGGAATCTGGCGGGCGGCCTGCGGCAGACGCGGTTTCGCGGCGACGGCCGGCGAGTGTGGGTTTACGGCCGTGCCGGGGAGCCGTGCTACAAGTGCGGCGGCGCGATCCAGTTGCGGCGACAAGGCGAAGCTGGGCGGACTACTTTTTGGTGTCCCGAGTGTCAGCCCAAGCGGTGAGCTATGGTCGCGGGCGCCGGGGTCGGGACGACCCGGCTCGCTGGGTTTTGCCCTTTTGCCTGCAACGTAGGGGTCCCACATTTTTATTGCATTAGTCCCTGATTTTGCCCTGCGGCGCTGCTGTCGGAGGCGGGAAATACAGGGAGTGCGACAACGCGGCGGCGCGTAAAGGCGTCGACTTGTGCGTTTCTTGGACGCGCGTCGGCGGTGCTGAAAAAGGCGCGCTCCCGTCGCTGACGCTCTGGGCTCGCTGAGCGCGCAATCTCGACGTCTGGTCGACAGCTCTTACCCATGAGGTGAACATTAGCACAGGTCGTGGCCGGCTTTGCACAACAAAGCCGGTCTGCACAAAAAGTCCGAAGTCTGCACAAAAACACCTTTCGTCGGCTGGCGCGGTCCTCAGAGTGGAGGACCGTTAAATGAGTAGGCTACTTCATGTCTTCTGCTTCGCTGTGGCGGTCTACGTGCCCTCGGCTGCTGTAGAAGCTGAATGTGGTTTGATATGCCTTTCCGTTAATGTCCGTGTATTGGACTCGCCCAATGCAGTAAAAGATGCCCGTACCGTCGGCCCTATCGTATTCGGACTGAGTGAGCGGCTCTTCTGTGGGAACGTAAACAGGAGTTTCGCCATTGGGCGGGAGGACGGCCCATCTTCCCGAACGTGGCACGGATTGCTGCAAGATGTCTTTGAGCCGCCTTGCAATACCGGTCGTATCAAATTCGCTCACTGTCTCGAAGTCGGGCGGTTCAGCCGGTGCAGAAGTGTCGAGGAACATGCCGGCAATGATGTCATCATCCAGGTATGCCGGCGAACTTCCTGTATTTGTGAGTGTGACCTTGAGTTGACGCGTTTGCCAACTTCGATGGGCTCCATCTCCGCGGCTTGCGGTTATCCAGCGTCGATCCGCCCGCATTTCAGCGATATTGGCAAGGGCAAGTTTGGTCTGCTCGGCCATCTCTTTGCGCTGGGCGACCATCTCATCGTTTTGAGTCTTCATGGCGTCAAGCTGACCCTCACTCACGCTGGCCTGCACGTAGGCGTAGTAAGCGACGGCGGCAGCAAGGAGAACCTCGCCGACGATGGACGCGCACTCCCAAAACGTCCACTTGCCGAGGCCAGAGGCCACTTCAAGAGCTTTCTTCTTGTAGGAGGGGTGCTGAGTGGACTCGGCGGGCTGGCTTGTGTTTTCGGAGTCGTCTGTCTGACTGAGCCCGGCTATCGGCGTCTCGGGTGCCTTCTGCTCTGCATTGGTTTTCTGGTCGTTTTCTGGATTGTTAGTGGCCATTTTCGCTTGCTTTTCGGCTTACCCCGCTCGTTTGCGCACACGACGCGATTTGCGATTCCGGTTAGTCATGCGGCGTCACTTCATGTAGTTGTCTTCTGGTTCGCCGAGCAAGTGAATGGTAGGCCATTTTTCGTCGACGCCGAACTGGTTAATTACCACAAACATTGCCCCGGTCTTATAGCCTTCCAGCTCAACGGATTGATAGTCGATGCGGACTGCGACGTTAAGTTCTGCGGCTTTGTCCAGGAATGGAGAATTTCCTGCGGAGTCGCGGCATGTCGAACTTGGCAATTACGCCAGCATAGCGACTTGGTGCTACGACGGAAGTTGCCGGTGGATACGGGTGGGCTTTTTGGATTTTCTCCCTGAGGCGGGTATGGCCAATTCATCCAGGCCAGCCAAAACTATCTCAAAGTAATGAACGAGTATGGTCCCCGGCCGCTTGCCGTGATTAAAGACGTTAAAGGAGAATGCCCACGTCTTTTCCTCAGAGAGATATCCCATGCTGGGCGTTTCAATCGAGAGCCACGGCCGTTGTTCGTCGCGCATGTGCTCGATCATCGCGTCGGTTTGCCGGCCGGCAGCTTTCATTTGTGCGAGTTGGCCGGAAGTGATTCGCCATTGACTGAACTACTACCGGCTGGAAGCCGGTAGGTTCGAGGATTTCGTGAGCTTCGGACTGGAAGTCCTTCGCTCACGAAGGAGTGACCTGAAAATTGTCGTCGCCGTCGCTTGGTTCGGTTCCTTCTTGGCCGCGGATGTACTCCGCGATCGCCTCGTCGGTCACGTTGCCGCTCGACGCGACGAAGTAGCCCCGCGCCCAGAAGTGGCGGCCCCAATACTGTTTTTGCACATGCTTGAACTCCATCATCAACTTGCGAGACGTTTTGCCCTTGATGTACTGCATGATCTTGCTCGGCGACAAAGTCGGCGGGCACGACAGCAGCACGTGCACGTGGTCGGCGGACACCGCCCCCTGCAAAATCTCGATCTCGTTCGTACGGCACACCTCGCGGACGAGTTCCCGGACCCTTTCGCCGACCGCCCCCGTCAGCACCTTTTTCCGGTACTTCGTCACCCACACGAAATGGTACTTGATGTCAAACCGGCTATGCGCCCCAGTGCGGTAGTTCTCCATCCCGCCAATATATGAACCTTAAGGATTCGCCTGAAGGCGAGGGTTTTAGACCCATCGTTGAGACAATAATTGCAACCACGGCCAAGATGAGCGTACAGAGGGCGATGATTGCGTTGGAGCTTTTGTTATCGGCCGAAGCCACGCTCCAGAGCGCCAGACAAAGGTAGGCGCCGACGATAATCGCAATGGCCATCTGGAACCGCGTGGCGGCCATAGCGCGACGCACCATCCCTATCATGCGGCGGCGCTTCTCCTGTGCGCTGCCGGGGCTGCGTACCGCTGTTACACAGTCCTGACAAAAACCACGAAGGTCGCGCCAGAATCGCTCCCCGAAGCCACTCTCTGGTTCCTGTTTTTCGCCGTCAGCCTTATTTGCCTGTTCTCCGCCGTCGCTGGGGGGCAGGGTTGATCCGGGCATGGCCAGAACCAAAGGTTAATGCGATGAGTCTATTCCTCCATGACACCGTAAACCGTGTCCGTCTAGCCGCCCTGCTCGGGCGGCCTACGTGCCTGCCCGCTTCGCGGCTCGATTCAGCCTATCGCGTATCCAAGCCGATAGGGTCTGCCCTGCACGCTTCGCGGCGGCTTCATAGCTTTCCCGCTCGTCGTCCCTCAGGCGCATCTGAAACACGCCGCACACGGGCCTCAGAGGGGTCTAGCGGCGGCCTGCCAATTCGAGGTTTTTCCATGCCTTAATAGTAATGACAGAAAATCTTGTGACAAGCCCTTTTTTCTCTTGCCAAGGGCTTTTTACGTCATTACAATAAGGGCAGACAAAAGAGCCCCGGCCGTGTATCAGCACGACCGGGGCCAGCACAATCCGGCCTGTACGCCAGACTGCACCTTAAAGGTCATTCTAAGCGACAGGCTCCTAACCTGGGAGCCTAACGTGGAAGCAAGAGAACAACGCGGACTTGTAATCGCAGCAACGGCAAAGATCACTCGGAAGGGCGGCGTATGGTTGGTTCCTGCGAATCCGGCAAGGGTCGTTACACCGTGTCGCCGGACAAGGATCAACCGCATTGCAGTTGCCCGGATCACGAGGAAGCGGGCTGCATTTGCAAGCATATCTACGCGGTTCGATTCGTGATTCAACGAGAATTGTTCGACGACGGATCGGAAATCGAGGTCCGATCACTGACGCTCACCGAAACGCGCAAAACCTACTCGCAAAACTGGCCGGCGTACAACACGGCGCAGACAAGCGAAAAGGCAACGCTTCAGGTTCTCTTGCACGACTTGTGCAAGTCGATTCCCGAGCCTACGGAAGTGCGGCTTGGCCGTCCACGCCTTCCGTTACGTGACGGCATTTTCTGCGCGGTGTTCAAGGTCTATTCGATGCTGTCGAGTCGGCGCTTTACGTCCGACTTGTGTGACGCGCAGGCGAAGGGCTTTATCGGTCGCGTCCCGCATTTCAACAGCGTGCTCAACGTTTTCGACTCGGAAGATACGGCGGAGATTCTGACCGCGCTGGTTTCGCTGAGTGCCGCCCCGTTGGCGGCCTTGGAATCCAACTTCGCCATTGATTCATCGGGCTTTAGCGGCTGTCGGTTTGATCGGTGGTATCATGTCAAATGGAAAAACGTCCCGCCGCAGATTTACCGAGTTTGGGTGAAGGCTCACGCCATGATTGGCACGGTAACGAATGTCGTGACTGCCGTGGAAGTCCTGGACAAAGACAGCAACGATAGCCCACTGCTTGTCCCACTGATGAACCGCACCGCTGAGCGGTTCCGCATTGGCGACTTGTGCGCCGACAAGGCGTACCTATCGGAAGCCAACTTGCAGGCCGTCACAGACATTGGCGCCGCGCCAATGATTCCGTTCAAGATCAACTCGACTTTCAAGCACCCCGGCGTGTGGAATAACGCCTACCATTACTTCTGCCTGCACCGCGCGGAGTTCCTGCGCGCTATCACCAGCGCCTCGAATATCGAGAGCACGTTTTCGATGATTAAGCGGAAGTTCGGCGACTCGGTGAAATCAAAGACCGAGACGGCCATGCGGTGCGAAGTGCTGGCCAAGGTTGTTTGCCACAACCTTTGCTGCTTGATTCAATCAATGGAAGAGTTTGGAATTGACCCAAGTTTCGGCTGCACAAAAAGTCCGGGCACTTGCACAAATAGTCGACCAAAACTAGGAGTTTTTGGCAAAGCCGGTCGTGGCCCATTTTCAACAAAAAGTTTTGGCGAATATTTTCTCGCAGAGGCGCAAGCTGGAAGTGGGTGCACCCGTCGCGACTGCCGAAGCCGCGTCGGGAGAAGGCGCCATTGGCCCCGGTGAATCACCAGGGGCTATGCGAGGCGGGCGGCGGCGCGGGAAAGCGTGCTGCAAGTGCGGCGCCGGCTTCCACTTGCGGCAACGAATTGCCCGGTCGGCGCGCAGCCTCGACCGCGGCGTGACATCTGGTCGGCGCGGCATGCTCCTCTGAGAGAATTTGGCGGCGAACGTATCGCCGCGCAGCGCGGGACGCTATCATCTTTTATGTGAATTCCCACATAACGGATGTTTGGGAATCGTTTTTGAGAGGAATGCATCACGTGCAAGTCGCCAAACCACGATGTCACAGCCAAGAATTCGATCCAACGCATCGGCGCGATCTTCGCCGGCAAGACTCCCCGGTTTCGCACGCTCGCCTTTGAGGCGTTAGAGAGTCGTCGCCTGCTGGCAGGCTCGACGATTCAGATTCTCGCGGCCGGCCGCACGGGCGAAGAGCAGATGCAGCTTTTGATTGCGGGCCAGCCCGTGGCGACGTTTAACAACGTGGGCGGCAATTATTTGACGCGGCAGTTCGTCGCGTTCGACTACACGCATCCCACCCCGGTCGCGCTGGGCGACATTCGCGTCGCGTTTACCAACGACGGCCTGACCGCCGCGGGCGCGGATAAGAACCTCCGCGTGGATGCGGTGATTCTCGACGGGGTCCGCAACGAAACCGAGGCGCCCACCACTTTCTCGAACGGCACGTACATCGCTCCCCAGGGCCGCACGCTCGGCAAGCTGCAAACCGAGTACCTGCACTTGAACGGCTACTTTCAGTACGGCGCCCCTGGGTCGATTATCGAGATTCGCGCCGCCGGCAAGACCGCGCAGGAACAGATGCAGCTGCAGGTCAACGGCACGCCGGTCGCGACCTTCGACAATGTGGGCGGCAATTACTTCAACGGGCAATACCAGAGTTACATTTATCTGGCGCCGTCGACAGTTACCCTCGACCAGATTCGCGTGGCGTACACGAACGACGGGCTGACGTCGACGGGCGTCGACAAGAACCTGCGCGTGGACGGCGTGTTTCTTGACGGCGTCTTCAATCATTCCGAAGCCGCCAATGTGTTCTCCACGGGCACATACATCCAGGGGATCGGCAGGGCGCCGGGACTATGGCAGAGCGAGTATCTGCACGCCAACGGGTATTTCCAGTACGCCTCCAGCGCCGTGCCGGGCACGCTGGCGCTGGGGAGCAACAATATTTCGGTCAACGAAGAGGCGGGCACGGTCTCAATTCCAGTGGTCCGCACGGGCGGCAGCGACGGAACCGTTGGACTGCGGTACACGACCGTCAACGCCTCGGCGCTCGACGGCAGCGACTACACGGCGATCTCCGGCACCGTGGTGTTCGCCCCGGGCGAGACCTCGAAGTCGATCGTTGTGTCGATCACCAGCGACACGGAGAACGAGGGCAACGAAACATTCAGCGTGGCCAGCGACCAGACGATTGGCGGCGCGACGCTGGGCCAGCCGCGCACCGCGACGATTACGATTGTCGACAACGACGCCCCGCCGCCGCTGGGCAACGGCAACGGCCTGTTGGGCGCCTATTTCGACGACGACCAGCTGACCGTGCCCGTGTTCGAGCGGACCGATCCGACGGTGAACTTCAACTTCGGCACCGGCGCGCCGATCCCGTCGATGGGCGCCGACACTTTTTCGGTGCGTTGGACCGGTCAGGTCGAATCGCGATTTACCGAGACGTTCACCTTCAGCACGACGAGCGACGACGGCGTGCGGCTGTGGGTCAACGACCAGCTGATCATCGACGATTGGGGGCTCCACGGGGAGACTGTTGATACCGGCACGATCGCGCTCGCGGCGGGTCAGCGGTACAATGTGAAGATGGAATACTTCGACAACACGGGGACGGCGGTCGCCAAGCTCGCGTGGTCGAGCCCGAGCCAGCCGCTGGAGATCATCCCGCAATCGCAACTGTACAGCAATCCGCCGGCGCCGCCGCAGACCGGCACGTTTTCCGGACAGACGATCATCTCGGGGCTCTCGGGTCCGGTGGCGATGGATTTCGACTCCAGCGGCCGGATGTTCGTCGCCGAACAGCGGGGAGTCGTGCGGGTCTACCAGAACGGGCAGCTGCTGCCGGCGCCGTTTATCGACATTCAGTCGCAAGTGAATTTTGTGCAGGACCGGGGGCTGTTGGGCGTCGCCTTGCATCCCAACTTCCCCGCCACGCCGTACGTGTATGTGTCCTACACCTACGATCCGCCGGAGGCTGCCACCCACACGGGTCTGGCGGGCCGCGACGGCGCGGGCAACCGGGTGGCGCGGGTGACGCGGTTCACTGCCGACGCCGCCACCGGCTACAACACGGCCGTGCCAGGCAGCGAGGTGATCATCATTGGCACGAATAGCGTTTGGGCCAACATCAGCCACCCTGAACTCGACAGCACCAACGACATCACGATTCCTCCCTCGGGAGCGCCCAACGGCGAGATGCGCGATATCCTGATCGCCGACTCGCGCTCGCATACCGTCGGCAATCTGGCGTTCGGCCCCGACGGCATGCTGTACGCCGCCAACGGCGACGGCACGTCGTTCGGCCGCGTCGACCCGCGCACCTCGCGGGTGCAGAGCCTCGACAGTTTGTCGGGCAAGATTCTGCGGGTGGATCCGCTGACCGGACAGGGGCTTTCGGACAACCCGTTTTACAACGGCGACCCCGATTCCAATCGCTCGAAGGTGTATGACCTGGGCCTACGGAATCCGTTCCGCTTCGCCTTCCAGCCGGGGACGGGCACGCTCTTCATCGGCGACGTGGGATGGAACACCTGGGAAGAGCTGAACCGCGGCAGTGGTCAGAATTTTGGCTGGCCTTATTTCGAGGGCGGCGACGGGGTGAGCCTGCACACGGGCGGCTACCAGGACTTGCCCGAGGCCCAGACCTTTTATGCGAGCAACCCGAACGTGACCCCTTCCTTGTGGGCCAGGCAGCACTCGGCCGGGGCCGTGGCGATCGTGGCTGGCGATTTTTATACGGGGAACTTGTATCCCACGAGCTATCAGAATGCGTTGTTTATTTCTGATTATGGCCAGCCGACGACCCGCATAGTTCGGCTTAACCCGGACCAGTCGCTCGCCTCGGTGACGCCGCTCATCAACGTGGGCGTCGTCGTAGAGATGACGATGGGGCGCGACGGGTATCTCTATTACGTGGACATCACGGGCAAGGTGGGACGGTTCGTATTCACCCCGTCGGCGCCGCTCTTGGCGCCGGCGCCGGCGACGGAGACGGGCGACGTCGACGGCAATGAAGTCGTCGACGGCGCCGACTTCCTCGCGTGGCAAGTGGCGGCGGGCAGTCCGGCGGCTGATGAGGAATTCGGGGCCTGGCAGACCAATTTTGGGAGCGGCTTCTCCGCGTCGGTTTCCACCCTGCAAGCCGACGCCGTGGGGGCGGAGGCGTATCGGTTGGCAGGTTTGGAGCAAGAAGATAAGTCGTCCGCGGTCGTGCTGGAGGAACCGTTGTCGCCAGAGGTCTGGGGGCGAAGCGGTGGAAGCGAAGACGCGAGCGGAGACTGGGCGGTGATTGCGGCGCGGCAGTCGCCTTCTTCACTAAGCGATGGCGATCAGGCGACGGACGACGCGTTCGACGCCTGGGGCGCTGACGACCCGTTTGCGTGGCAGGACGCTCTGTAGCCGACGACGCCTAGCGAGTTTTGCCGCTGCGGCGGCTGGAGCGCAGTCCGCCGGCGCCGCGGCGATCGTCGATGGCGATGTGGCTCAGTGCGGCGGCGTCGAGGTCCATGATGCGCTTGAGCCAGAGCACGCCGGCGATGCCGACCATGCCGCCGCCGCTGGCGACCATCAGGGCCCAGTCGCGCCACGCCTGAGAGGCGGCGTCGGCGTGACTGGATTTGCCCGCCGCCACGGCGAGCAGCACACCCAGCATCGGCACGAGCGCCGCCAGCACCAGGTGAAGGCCGTTGAGCACGGGCAATTTGTCCAAGTCTCGCTTTAAGGGACCAGGGATAGAGCCGCGTCGCACCATGGCGGGCAAAAAGTAATGCAACGACGCGGCGGTGGTCAGGAAGTAGGGATACGAAATGGCGGCACAGCCGCAGAGGGCCAGTGACATGAAAAAGTGAATGTAAAAGCCGACGTCCACGTTGCTGTTGGGTCCCCAGCCGACCGCGATCGGGAAAATCAGTCCTGAAACGGTCCACAAGGTGAGCACCAAGGCGGAGACAAAACGCCCAAACAGCAGGATCTGGCTACTGGCGTTAGGCCCCGCCTGCTTGGGGTCGCCTTTCAGCAGTCGCACGGCCCGCAGCGTAATCCAGCCGCCCAAGCCAATGCCGAGCGAAAACGCGACGATGTTGATCCACCATTGCACGTTGTCGAATTGCGTCACGAGCTGCGGCCAGTCGCTTTCGATGCGCTGCTTGTTGTAGAGATAGTTGAAGCGAGCGGTCATGGCGTTGGGCCACAGGCCGCACAACACGCCGGCGATCACGGGCCGCCGGAGCACCCAGCGGCCGAACTTGCTTTGCGGTTCTTGCAACAGTTGCCAGCAGCGGCGATTGAGGCACAGGCGCAGCGCTCGCGAGAATTCGTCGGCCGACTGGTAACGGTTGTCCTTGTCCGGCTGAAGCGCCTTGATGAGTACCGCCCGTAACGAGTGCGGGCATTCGGCCGGTAACTGTCGAGCCATTTCGTCGAAGTCGGCTTGCCGGCGCGTCTCGATCATGCGCTGCAGCCGCACCAGCGAGCCGCCGTCGCGGGGCGCGGCCTCGTCGCGGAAGGGCCGGCGGCCGGTGAGCAGCTCCCACAAGAGGACGCCCAGGGCGTACAGGTCGCTCGGCTCGCGCACGGTCCGCGGGGAACCGCCCAACAGCGGATGGCACGCTTCGAGCTGCTCCGGCGACATGTACGCCAGGGAGCCGCCGAAGGTGTCCTCTGGGTTTTCGTCGGCGCGGCCGCCGTTGTAGCTCACGTTGAAGTCGGCCAGCTTGGGCCGCGCTTCGGCCGACAAGAGCACGTTGGCCGGCTTGATGTCGCGGTGCAAGACGCCGCGCGAGTGGGCGTACGCCAGCCCCTCGGCCATTTCGGCGCCGAGCCGACACACCACCTCGGGCCACGAGGCGTCGGCGATCCAGTCGCGCCGAGGAGCTGTCGGGGATCGGCGTGCCGACGGCGCTTAGCCGCTCGTCGATGGCATCCAGGAGCAACTCTCCGCACGGGCGGCCGTCGTAGGCGTTGCGCACGCGCGTGATGGCGTCCTGCAGCGTGCCGCCGGAAACCACCTCCATGTACAGCAGCCGAGCCGGCGGGTCGGCGGTTTGCCGCTGGTCGTACACGCGCACGATGTGCGGGTGGTCGAGCTGGGCGAGCGTCTGCGGCTCGCTGCCGACTTGCTGCGAGATTTTGAGCGCCACCAGCCGCTCCATCGAAGTCTGCCGCGCAAGAAACACGCGGGCGAAAGCGCCGCTGCCCAACGGCGTGAGCAACTGGAAGTCGTCGAGCTGGTCGCCCGGCTTCAGGTGGGCGAATGCGGCGACGCGGTTCTGTGCGGGTTTGGCTTCGGCCGGCTTCTTCTGCGTCGATGATCGTATCTGTGAAGTGAGTGGCCGTCGGCGAACCGGACACCGCCATGCCGCCCAACAGCCGCATCAGTGCCTCGGCCTGGACGGGAAAGCGCTCGCGGATTTCCTCCTGATAGATGGGCATCCCCAGGAGCATGCGGGCTTGCAGCTCCTCGTAGACCACGTCGACGGACAATTGGGCGAGCGGCCCCAGCGCCGGCAGTTCCTCGACGTACCGCTCAATAGCCTTGGGCTCGAGCTGGTGCTGCCAGCGGCGCTCGATGTCAAGTTTCACCAACTCGGCAAGGACCGCGCGAGCCTCGCCGGGGGACATGCCCTCGACGAATCCCCCGAGGGCGGGCGGGGGCTGGTGCTCGGCCAGCGCCCGATCCCAGGCGGCGGCCAGGGCGTCGATGCGGTCGGCGATCAGGTCCCACGGCGGCTCGGCGCCCTGGGAAGCCGCGCGCACAGAGGTAGAATGGCGGTCGTCGGGATCCATGTCGTAGTTGCGGCGTTAACGCGCCGAGTATTCCGCCATCCCTCCCCTCGGCGGGGAGGGCCGGGGAGGGGGGAAAGCGCCGCGGCGGTCACGCCACTCGATCGGCCTCACCCCTCCCTAACCCTCCCCATCGAGGGGAGGGAACCGGAACGGGTCACACCGTAGCAGGTTTGTCCATGTCGGACGCTGACTCCCATGATACAAGATTAATCGCGCGGCTTCGATCCGGCGACGAAGCCGCGTTGGGGGAATTCATCGAGGCCAATCGGCCGGCGCTGATGGCGTTTCTGCACAGCCGCATCGGCGGGCACCTGGCCAAAAAGACCGAGGCCGACGACATCCTGCAGGACGCCACGCTGGAGGCGATGCGCACGCTGGACAAGGCGCCGCTGGACACCTGGGACCCGCTGCACTGGCTGTTTCAGATTTGCGAGCGGAAGATCATCGACGCCCACCGCCGGTTCTTCGCCAGCCAGAAGCGGGACGCGGCCCGCGAGGCGGCCTTGCCCGAGGGGACCGAGGTCGGCGGCGGGCTGGCCAACCTGCTGGCGGCCAGCATGACGACGCCCAGCGCGGCGTTCTCGCGCGATCAGCGGCAACTGCGGGTGTTGGCCGCGCTGGACACCCTGCCCGAGGACCAGCGCGAGGCTCTGCGGCTGCGCTACCTGGTGGGCCTGCCGTCGAAGGAGATCGCCCAGAAGCTCGGCAAGACCGACGGGGCGGTGCGGGTGATGCTGTCGCGGTCGCTGGCAAAGCTGCAGGAGATGCTGGCGGAGGAGTAGGGGAAGGGAAATGCTGAATGTTGAATGCTGAATGGGGGGATGGAGGTCGAGTCGAGTCCTTCCGCATTCGACATTCAGCATTCAGCATTCTGATTTTTCAATACTTTTCCCCACCCTTTTCTAGTCTGCAGCGCACTAAGGCTCTCATGACCGCCGTGAGCGATCCGCCGGGCATCGAATTTGATCTGGAAAGTCTGGTGCGCGAGCATCAGGCCGACGTGTGGCGTTACCTGCGGTATTTGGGGGCTGCGGCGGACGACGCCGATGATCTCACACAAGAAACTTTCCTGTCGGTCGCTCGGACGCCGTTCGAGTTGCGAAGCCGGGGCGAAACCTCGGCCTACTTGCGGACGGCGGCGCGGAACCAGTTGCTGGTGCTGCGACGCAAGCAGGGGCGGCAGATTAGTTTCGTGGAACTGACCGCGGCCGAGCAGGTGTGGGCCGAGATGCATCCCGAGGGCAATGGTAACGCACTCTTGGAGCTATTGCGGGTGTGCTGCGAGTCGCTCACCGGTCGGTCGCGCGAGGCGGTGGATCGGTTCTACCGTGACGGCTTGGGCCGCGAGGAGACGGCGGCGCGATGGGGCTGACCGTTGACGGCGTGAAAACGTTGCTGCGACGAACGCGAGAAACTTTACGCCAGTGCGTCGAGCGACGACGGCGAAGCGAAGACGCAAGCGAGAATGAAACATGAGCGAAACATCAACCCATGAGCCGACGCCGGACGATTGTCGCGATCGGCTGATCGACGAAGCGCTCCGCGAGTTCCATGGCCGGGGGACTCCGCCGGACCTGAGCGAAAAAATCCTGTCTCGCGCCGCGGCAGTCGGAGGCCGCTACGGCGAATCGACTTCGCGGGCGGCCGCCGAAACGCCACGCCGCGAAAATCTCGCCGCTTCTGGGCGGGGCTCGTCGTCGCCGCGACGCTGCTGGTGGCGGCGACGGTGATGATTATCCGCCGAAGATACAAGCATCGCGCATCCCGTCTACGATTGCCGATCGCGGACGCAAGAAGCCGCGAGCGGCCGACCGTGACCGCTTCGACGCGGACCGAAGAACGCCTAGATCGAACTCGACGCGCGTTCCGTTGGAAGGCGAGAAAGAGTGGAAAAGCATCAGAATGGCGGTCGTCGCTGGCGGCGAGGTCCCAGCTCCGACTCCGGGCACGTCGATGCCTATGCAGCAGGCCGGGAGAGGTCAAAGCGCGGGGCCCGGCCGATGAGGAAATTGACAGCGTTTCGGCATTTAATCACGTCCAGCCCGTCGTGAGGCCCATGGCCAGCAGCTACGTGGACCTGGCGCCGAAGCCCCGTTGATTTCGAAGCCGAATAGCGACCATTGAACGCGACCCGCATCAACATGTATCGGCGGCAGTTGTTCGAGTTGGATCAAGCGATTGGCCCCCGGGGCACGACCAGTGACCCGAACAAGGCAAATCTCCCCCGCGCTGGTCGCTGCGCCGCAATACAGGTGGAGGATCAACTGCATAACCGGTATTGGTCGCAGGCGGAGAAGGAAGTGCGTCTCCGTCTGACTCGCCGATGGGTTGGGCCAAGGCGCGGGCAAGGCGGCGACCGTTACGCGCGCATCGTCGAGAATCCCTTCAAGGCCATCAACCCGGCGAACACCGACAATCGGCTGAGCACCTTTTCGATCGACGTCGACACGGCCAGTTACGCCAACGTGCGGCAGTTTCTGCTGGGGTCGGGCCAGCTGCCGCCGCCAGATGCGGTGCGGATCGAGGAGCTGGTCAATTACTTCGACTACGACTACTCGCCGCCGACGGGCGACGTGCCGTTCGCCGCGAATGTCGAGGTCGCGGGCTGCCCGTGGAATGCCGGAGCACCGGCTGGCGCGCGTCGGCATCAAGGGGCGCGAGATGGACCGCGCGAAGCGGCCGAAGTCGAACCTGGTGTTTTTGATCGACGTGTCGGGCTCGATGGACGAGCCGGCCAAGCTGCCGCTGCTTGGTGGAGGGCATGCGGATGCTCACCCGCGAGCTGGGCGAGAACGACCGCGTGGCGATCGTCGTGTACGCCGGCAGCGAGGGCCTGGCGCTGCCGAGCACGCCGGGCGAGCAATCAGCAGGCGATCCTCGACGCGCTCGACAAGCTCTCGGCGGGCGGCTCGACGGCGGGCGGTGCGGGGATTCAGCTGGCCTACAAAGTAGCGACTGAGAATTTCATCACCGGGGGCGTCAATCGCGTGATCCTCTGCACCGACGGCGATTTCAACGTCGGCGTCACCAGCACGGCCGACCTGGAGCGGATGGCCGAGACCAACGCCAAGGACACGGGCGTGTTCCTCACCGTGCTGGGCTTCGGCCGCGGCAACTTGAACGACGCGATGATGGAAAAGATCGCCGACAAGGGCAACGGCAACTACCACTACGTCGACGGCCGCAGCGAGGCCCGCAAGGTGCTCGTCGAGGAGATGACCGGCACGCTGGTGACGATCGCCAAGGACGTGAAGATCCAGGTCGAGTTCAACCCGGCCCAGGTCGCCGGCTATCGGCTCATCGGCTACGAGAACCGCGTGCTGGCCGCGGAGGATTTCAACGACGACAAGAAGGACGCGGGCGAAATCGGCGCCGGGCACACGGTGACGGCGTTGTACGAGATCATCCCCGCGGGCAGAAAGTCGAAGCCGTCGGCGTCGACGAGTTGAAGTATCAAACGCCGAACGCCGCAGCGAAGTCCGAGGTTTTGCAGTCGGACGGCGACGAATGCCAACGGCATCGGGCGAGCTGTTCACGCTGAAGATTCGCTACAAGGAGCCGGACGGCGATAAGAGCGCGAAGCTTGAGTTTCCGATCACCGACAACGGCGAAGCCTTCGCCAAGGCGTCAGACGATTTCAAGTTCGCCTCCGCCGTCGCCAGCTTCGGCATGTTGCTGCGGAACTCGGAGTTCAAGGGCAGCGCCACTTACGCGGGCGTCGCAGGAGATCGCCGAGAGCGCGAGCCGGGACCGGGATCCGCACGGGTATCGGAAGGAGTTCGTAGAGATGATTGGGCGGGCGAAGGAGTTGGCGGGCGAATAGTACTAGCCCCCGGTCAGTGACCGGGGGATAAATGGGCGTCAGCCGACATCGCCCAACTCCAACGCCGCGCCGTACGCGCAGCATCATCTGCTGTCGCAGGCGGGCGTGGTCGGGGTGCAGGATCTGCGGGTCGTCGGCCACCAGGAGTTGCGCCTCGCGGCGAGTTTCCTCCAGCACTTCGCGATCGCGCACCAGATCGGCGATGCGCAGCGGCGGCAGGCCGTGCTGCTGCGTGCCGAATAAGTCGCCGGGGCCGCGGAGCGAGAAGTCGAGCTCGGCCAGCTCGAAGCCGTCGGTGCTTCTGGCGAATGCGTCCAGCCGCTCGCGGGCGGCGTCGCTCACCTCGCCAACGAGCACGCCGCAGTAGCCCGGCCGAGCGCCGCGGCCGACGCGGCCGCGCAGTTGGTGGAGCTGGGCCAGGCCAAACCGCTCGGCGCCGGCCACGGTGATGACGGTGGCGTTGGGCACGTCGACGCCCACTTCGACCACGGTGGTGCTCACCAGCACCTGCGTCTGGCCGCTGCGAAAGTCGGCCATCACGTGCTGCTTCTCCGCGGCGGTCATGCGGCCGTGGAGCAGGCCGAGCCGGAAGGCCTCCAGCTCGCCGTTGGTGAGTTGCTCGAAGGCCGCGGTCACGCTGAGGCGCCGCGATATTCTCCGACTCATCGATCAGCGGCGCGATGACGAACCCCTGCCGGCCCTCGCGGAGGCGGTCGCGGACGAACTCCCACCACTTCGCTTCCTGGTCGGGCTCGACCAGGTAGGTGTTCACCGGCTGGCGGCCCGGCGGGCAGTTCGCGGAGGGTCGAGAAGTCCAGATCGCCGAACAGCGTCATGCCCAGCGTGCGGGGGATCGGGCGTGGCGGTCATCACCAGGTAATGCGGGCGACCCGATCGCCTTGCCGGAGCGCGGCGCGCTGGCGGACGCCGAACTTGTGCTGCTCGTCGATCACCACCAGGCCGAGGTCTTTGAATTGCACGTCGTCTTGGACGATGGCGTGCGTGCCGATGACGACGTTGAGCTCGCCCCGCGGCGGCCTGCTGAAGCAGGCTCGCCCGCACGGATTTGGGGAGGCCGCCGGCGAGGAGGGCCCACTTGACGCGGCTGGCCTCCAGGAGACTGGCGAGCGTGTCGGCGTGTTGGCGGGCGAGGATTTCGGTGGGGGCCATCAGCGCGGCCTGCTTGCCGTGGGCGACGCACGCGAGCATGGCGTAGAGGGCCACGATCGTCTTGCCGCTGCCGACGTCGCCTTGCAGCAGCCGGTTCATCGGGCGGCCGAGGGCCATGTCGGCGGCAATTTCGGCGATTGCTCCGCTCTGGCTCGCCGTGAGCTCGAAGGGCAAGAGCCGGCGGATGCGGGCGTCGATCTTCGCCGTGGCCGGCAGCTCGAACGCCGCGAGCGCCCGCTGCTGGCTGCGGCGGAGCGACAGCGCCAGTTGCAGCACGAACAGCTCCTGGAACACGAAGCGCCGCCGCGCTCGCTCCAGCTCGTCGCGGTCGACCGGCTGGTGGATCGCCCGCACCGCTTCGACCAGCGGCATGAGCCGGTAGTTCTTCAGCGAGCTGCGGGGGAAAGACTTCGTCGAGCACTCCGGAAAATTGCTCGACCGCAGCCTGCACGATCCGCCGCATCTGGAATTGCGACAGGCCCTCGGTGAGCGAGTACAGCGGCACGAGCTTCGTCTCGAGCGGCGACTCTTCGTCGGCGAGCCAGGTGATCTGCGGGTGGGACATCTCCCACATCAGGCCGCGCATCTTCGGCGCCGCGGTGAGCAAGAGCGGCTGGCCTTGCCGGAATTTTTCGCGCATGAACGGCTGGTTGAACCAGTTGGCCCGCAGGTGGCCCGTGCCGTCGCCGATCAGGATGGACACGCGGCTCTTGCCGAAACCGCTGGAGGAGGCGCCGATCTCCTCGACGACGCCCCGTACGCTTTGCGAACGGCCCTCTTCGAGATTGGCGATGGTCCGTTCGTCGGACAGGTCTTGGTAGTCGCGCGGGAAATTGAAGAGCAGATGGCTCGCGGTGCGGAGGCCGAGGCGCTCGAGGAGCTGGGCGCGGCCGGGGCCGACGCCGCGGATGAACTCGACGGGCGTGGCAAGCAGGCGTTTGGCTTCGGCGGCGGAGGCGGCGTGGTCCATCGCCGCATTTTACACGTGAACGTCGTTCGCATCACTTAGCCCCCGGTCATTGACCGGGGGCTAAATGGGTTAGCCGCGGCCCAAAAACTTTTGGTATGCCGCGACGGCCAGTTCGTCGACGCGGTCGTTCTCCGGATGGCCACTGTGCCCGGCAACGCGGGTGTACCGGACCGTGTGGCTTGCCAACAACTCGTCGAGCCGCTGCCACAGCTCGTCGTTTTTGATAGGGACCAGTTTGGTCCCGTCCTTGCGGCGCCAGCCGTTGGCCTTCCACTTGGGGAGGTATTCGCTGATGCCCTTGCCGACGTACACGCTGTCGGTGAACAGCTCGACCCGTGCCGGCCGCTTGAGGGCCGAGAGGCCGTGGATGACGGCCATCAGCTCCATGCGATTGTTGGTCGTCTGGCGCTCGCCGCCCGAGCGCTCCAGCTTTTTCCCGGTGCCCGGGTGCAGCAGGATAAACGCCCAACCGCCCGGTCCCGGATTGCCGCTGCAGGCGCCGTCGGTGTAGAGCTGGACTTCAGCGGAAGGCGTCATGGCGTCGGCGAGGGATTCCACACTTAGCTATCGACACCGCCGTCGACTTGCGGCCCTGCGCTGGCCAGTGAAGGCTCGGCGCGTCCATCGGCCAAACGCCGCAGCTCGTCTTCCAGGGGCGACTCGGGCTGGCTGGCGTCGGCTACGGTCCACGGCAGGATGACCGTGAACTCGCTGCCGCTGCCCAATTCACTCTCCAGGGTGACATCGCCGCCCAGTAGCCGGCACAGCTCGCGGACGATCGACAGGCCAAGGCCGCTGCCGGAGAACTCGCGGGTCATGGCATTGCCGCCGGAGACGGCGCTGGCGCCCTGGCGGAATTTCTCGAACACCGCCACCTGCTCACTTTCGCTGATCCCGACGCCGGTGTCGACGACGCTCAATCGCAAGTCGCCGCGGCGATCGCGGCGGGCGGTCACATGAATTCGGCCGCCGTCGGGCGTGAATTTCACCGCATTGGAGAGCAGGTTGTTGAGGATTTGCTCGATTTTTCCGCGATCCTGAAAAATCGGCGGCAAATCGCAGGCGATTTCGCAATCCAGCTCGATGTGCTTTTTCTCGCTCAGCGGCCGGGCCAGGTCGCACTGGATTTGCACCGCCGAGCCGACGTCGAACTCCGTGGGCCGCACTTCCATCCGGCCGCTCTCGATTTTCGCGAGGTCGAGCATGTGGTTGATCATGTCCAGGAGCTGCCGCCCAGAGCGTTCGATGTTCGTGGCGTAGCGCTTCTGCTTGTCTTCGAGCGTCTTGACGCTCGCCAACAGGTCGCTGAAGCCCAGAATGCTGTTGAGCGGCGTGCGCAGCTCGTGGCTGACTGTAGCCAGGAAGTCGCTCTTGACCTTGTTGAGCTCGAACAAGCCGCATGTTCACCTGGGCGAGCTCGTCGATCTTGGTGTCGAGCTCGCCGTTAACGGTGCGCAGCTCGTCTTGCTGGCGCAGGAGCTGCCGCAACATGCGGTTGAAGGCGGCGCCAACTTCCTCGAACTCGTCGCCGGTGTGAATGACGGCCCGCTGCTCGACGTCGCCGCGTCGCACCGCGTCGCTCACGTCGCGGAGGTGCGCCAGCGGCTTGACGATGACGTACCGCACGATGACATACAGGGCGAGGATAGCGAGAAATGCGGTGATCAGGCCGAGCGTGATCAGCAGCGCACGGTTGGCCGTTTGGGCGTTTTGCGTGTTGTTGTCCATCCGGACGCGCACGATGGCCATCAGATCGCCGAGCTGCAGGTTGGGCAGATAGAGCTTTGGACCGGGGTTCGCATGACAGTCGATACACCGCATCTTGGCAAATACGGGTTGATAATAGGTGTAGTTGTAGGTGGACTTGTCGGCGCTGGCCCGGTCGCGGTTGAGATTGTTATCCGGATTGGCGAGCGCCTCTTCGATGGCTTCATCCGTGAGACCGCGTTGGGCCTTGAGCCGGTTGGCGAATTGATTCCACTCATTGATCAAACCATATTCGAAGCCGCTCTCTGGCCGAATGTCGGATCGCAGCATTTGCCAGACGTAGGCCCGGCCGCGCAAAAGATCGGTAAGCCATCTGTTTTGCTTCTGTTCGTCGGTTCTTGTCACATACGCATTAGCATGCGCCTCCATCATCGCGGAGTTGACTAGCGCGTTGCCGACGAATCGGTTCAGTTTGTAGACGACTTCGTCGGTCTCGGACCCATACCACCAGAAGCTGCCGGTGATGAGCACCAACAGACACGCCCCGAACAACCGGCGGCACTTCCGCTCGAGATTGCTCTCGCCCAGCACGCGTTTGAAGGTGCGGTAGCTCACGGCGGAGGAAGAGGTCAGAGATCGGATGTCAGGGGTCGGTGGTCGAAAGAAACGTTTAGCCGCGGCCGCGGAGGTCTGGCGCAGCGCCCAGATTGCGGACGACAGCAATCTGCCTAAAACTAAACGCCTGCACGCATTGTAGGGCCCGCCAGTGCGCGCGTCCAAGTGCAAGAGCGCTCCGCTACGGCGGACCTCCGCGTCGCGGCTAACGGCCGATCTCTGGCCTCTGACCTCCGACCTCTAGCTCCGCCTACTGCATATCCCACGGGTCGACGTCGATCGTCCACCGCACGTCGCGCGAGGGGGCGAAATCCTCAGTAGCCTCGCGGACCAGTGCTTGCAGCGCGGGCGTCGGCGGCGCTTGAACCTGGAGCTGGAAGCGGTGCTCGCCGCGGAGCCGGGCAATGGGCGCCGCGCCGGGTCCCAGGATGCGCACCCCCTCCATGCCTGCGGCCGCGCGGCGAAGTTGCTCGCCAAGCTCCACGGCCCATTGGCGGGCAATCGCCTCCTGGGGGCCGCGGATCACCAATCGCACCATGGTCGAGAAGGGCGGGTAGTTCGCCTGCCTCCGCAGGGCCAACTCGTGCTCGGCGAACCGTGCGTAGTCGTGCCGGACGGCGGCGGCAATGGCCGGGTGCTCGGGGCTGAGCGTCTGCACCAGCACGCGGCCGCCGCGCTGGCCGCGGCCCGTGCGCCCGGCCACTTGGGCCACGAGCTGAAAGGTGCGCTCCGCGGCGCGGAAATCGGCGAGGTGCAGCGCCGTGTCGGCGTTGACCACTCCGACGAGCGTGACGTTGGGAAAGTCGAGGCCCTTGGCAATCATCTGCGTGCCCAGCAGGATGCGAATCTCGCCGCGGTGGAAGGCGCTCAGCACGCGGTCGTGACTGCCGCGCTTGCGCATCGAGTCGACGTCCATCCGTGCGCACGGATGCTCCGGGAAGCGCGCCCGCACTTCGTCCTCAAGCTTTTGCGTGCCGAGTCCGCCGTAGCGAATTGCGGGCGACTTGCAGTCGGGACACGCCGTGGGCGCCGGCGCCACGCGGTCGCAATAGTGACACAGCGCAGCCTTGTGCTGCCGGTGGAAGGTGAGCGGCAGATCGCAGTCGTCGCACTTGAGCACGAACCCACAGGCCGGGCACTGGATGTGCGTGGCAAATCCGCGGCGATTGAGCAGCAGCATCACCTGCCCGCCGTCGCGCAAGGCGGCGGTCATCGCCTGGTGCAGCGGCCGGCTGATGGCGCCCCGGCTGCGGCCAGCGTGAGCCGGGTCGCGCAGGTCGACCGTCATCACCTGCGGCAGCGCGAGATTCTGCACGCGCTTGGGCAGCGACAGCCGCGAAAACTCGCCGGTCTCGGTCCGCCGCCACGACTCCAACGACGGCGTCGCGCTGCCCAACACCAGTGGAATCCCTTCGGCCTGGGCTCGCTGCCAGGCCACGTCGCGCGCGTGGTATCGCGGCGAGGAGTCCTGCTTGAAGGTGCTTTCGTGCTCCTCGTCGAGCACGATGAGGCCCAGGTGTGGCGTGGGGGCAAACACCGCGCTGCGGGCGCCGACGACGACCTGCACCTCGCCGCGGGCGATTCGCTGCCAATGCTGGTGACGCTCGACGTCGGACTGGTGGCTGTGCAGCACGGCCACGCGGTCGAACCGCGCGGCGAACCGCCGCACGGTCTGCGGCGTGAGACTGATTTCCGGGACCAGCACGATCGCCTGGCGGCCGAAGCTGGCCACGTGTTCGATGGCCCGCAGGTACACCTCGGTCTTTCCGCTGCCGGTGACGCCGTGCAGCAGGATTCCGCGCTCTGGCCGGAATCGAGGGCGGCAATGATGGAACCGAGCGCGGCCTGCTGGTCGCTGTTGAGCACCAGTCGCTCGGCCGGAACCCCCTCCCCAACCCTCCCCACAAGGGGGAGGGGGCCGGAGGGGACGCGCGCGTGTGTAGCTTCCACCAATCCCTGCTTGAGTAGCGCGCGAATCGGCGCGGCGGTGCAACCGACTTTCGCCTGCAATTGGGCCGCGGAGAGCGGTCGCTCGCTGCGGGCCAACTCCTCGAGCGCGCACCGCTGCGTCGCCGACCGCAGTTTGAGCGATGCCAGGCCGTCGCGCACGTCGCTCGGCACGCTCAGCAGCTGCACCTGGCGCGTGCCGGCCATCCGCCGCACGGCCGCGGGCGCCACCGCATCCAGCACCTGGCCCCACGGGCACAGGTAATAGTCGGCCATCCAGCGCGTGAGTCGGAGCATGGCGGGAGAGAACAGGCTTTGGGCGTCGATGACCGCAGCGATCGACTTCAGCGGCCGCGGGCCAACCGGGCGGGTCGCCACCTCCACGCAGTAGCCGACGAGGGCCCGATTGCCGCGGCCCAAGGGTACGCGCACGCGGCGGCCGGGCGTCACGAGTCGGTCCGGGCGGTCCGCGTCGAGAAGCGACTCCGGCACTTCGTAGTCGAACAGCCCCTCGGGACCGCTGGCCAACACGACCGATGCAATGGTGCGCACCTCGGCCGCATCGAGTTCCCAGGCGAGGGGCTCGGCTTCGAACAGTTGTTGCTGTTGTGGCGGCATAGTGAGCGGCGTCACTTTGGCGGATCGGGCGGGGCGTCGGGATTGGCTTTGGCGGCGCCCTGGGCCTCCAGCGTCTGCTTCATGCGGAGCAAGATGCCTTTCCAATCCTCCGCGTCCGGTTGCATGACCGACATCTGTTTGATGGCCCGGGCCGCCTCCTCCCACCGCTCTTGCTTCTCGCAGATGAGCGCAAGTGCGAGCCAATTGCCGTAGTCGTTGGGCCCCAGCCGGCACGCTTCGTCAAGTTCCTGGCGAGCCTGGTCGATCTCGCCCAACAGGTACAGCATCATGCCGCGGCGATAGTGCGGCGTCGGGTCGCCGGGCAGCAGCTTCGCGTCTCGCGCCAGCAGTCCGGCTTCTTCAGTTCGCAGTCGAAGTATCTCCTCTTTGTCGGCGCCTAACTCTTGGGCCAACTTTCCCTGGCTGGGATCGGCGGCGATCTGGTCCAACAGCCGGGCCAATTCGCCGCGCGGGCCGGTGCGATACGGTTCCTGCCGGATCGCGGCGCGCAGCGACTGGATCGCCGCGGGCAGGTCGCCCAGGTCGATGCTCAGGCTCGCGAGGCTCATGTGGGCGTCGGCCCGATCCAGGTGCAACGCCTGGCCGGCTTTGAAGTCGGCGATCGCCTGCTCGAGCGCCCCGCGGTATTGAGTTTTCGCCAACTCGCTGGCCGCCGCCACCAGGCGCGTGGCCGCCGCCATGCGAACCGATCGCACGGGGTCTTCGAGCTTCGGCGCCACTTCCTGCACCAACCGCGCCGTCGACTGCGGCGCCGCGGCGCGGACCGCCGCGGCGCGCACCAGGGCACTGGGATCGGACAACGCCTCGCGCCGCATACGTTCGCTGGCCGGCGTCGGGAATCCGGACAACAGGTCGATGGCCGTGGCGCGGACGATCTCAGGGACATCTTTTCGGTCGAGCAACTGCTCGATCAACCCGGGGCTGTCGGCGTCGCCCCGCTGGGCGGACGCCAACGGCAACGCGTACTGCGGGTCGTCCGGCCGCTTGGGGCCGTACCACTTCACGATGGCGTCGGCCGCCCACTTGGCATCTTGATCGGGCTTAGTGTGGCAACGGTTGCACACGTTGGGCGTGCCCAAGATCGGGGAGAGGTCCGGCCGCGGCACACGGATGCTGTGGTCCCGCCGATCGTCGATCTCCATGTACACCCGCGACGGCATGTGGCAGGTCACGCACTGCGTTTCCTCAGCCCCGGGCGCCGCCTTGTCGTGATGGTGATGCCCCGGCCCGTCGTACTTGCCCGGCTGATGGCACTGGGCGCAGAGCCGATTGCCCTCGTACCGCAAGGTGAGCGAGTGCGGATTGTGGCAATCGGTGCAGCGTACGCCCTTGCGATACATCTTGCTCTGGGTGAACGAGCCGTAGTCGTACACCTCGTCCCGGATTTGCCCGTCGGGGTAGTACAGGCCGCTCTCCAGCAGCATCGGTTGGAAGTAATCCAGGTAGGCATCGCCGGCGTGGTAGTCGGGATGGATGATTCCCCGCCGCGAGTGGCACGGAGCACAGGTCTCCACTTGCTGGGCGTTAGTGGCGCTCTTCAGCTCGTTGGTCAGGCCGTAGCGGACGCGGCGATCCCAGAACAACGAATGACTTGCGGCCAACTCGACGTGCACGCTCCCCGGCCCGTGGCACGCCTCGCAACTAACGTCGATCTCGAAGTACGTCGACTGGTACGCATTCTTTGCCAGATCGAAGTTCTTGTGGTAGTCGGTCGAGTGGCACTCGGCGCACATCGTATTCCAGTTCTGCGCCAGTCCGGTCCAGTGCAGAGGGTCGTCGGGCGGAATCCGCTCGTTTTCGGCGTCCGGCGGCGCCACGTAGAACCACTCCTTCTTGCGCGTGTCCCACGACGTGCGGAGCACCTGCACACGGCCGTCGGGGAACTCGACCATGTACTGCTGCAGCGGTCGCACGCCGAACGTCCATTTGATTTCATAGTCGTGGTTCTTCCCGTCGGGGCCCTCGGCGTTAACCATGAACTTCTTTCCGTCGCGGAAGAAGTGCGTCCGCTCGCCCATGCGTTCGAATACCGCGTCGTTGAAGTCGGCGCGCACCGTCTCGTCGGTCGCGACTTCCATGGCCCGGTCGTGATCGGAGCCGGCGAACGCTTCGGCCTCGGCCTGGTGACAGCGGATGCAAGAATCGCGGCCCACGTAATGGGCCTGGGCAAGGGCGCCCGGCGGGACGGCGACGTACCAGTCCACGGCGGCCCAAGCGCCAAACGCCGCCGCCACTGCCGCCAAACCGACCGCGGGACGGCGAGCCAGTTTGGACACGACGGGCATGGCGCGATAAGACCACGGGCAAGAGGGAATTCGGCGCCGCCGACCCCGGGAGACGCCGGAGGCGCTGCGGTGCTTCCGGCATTTTAGCTCATTGGCGCTTGGCAGGCAGGGGCGCTGGCTCGTAGAGGGGGCAATCGTTGCTTTCGCAACCCAGGGGTGTGAGATATGATCGACTGTCGTAACAGCGCCGGCTTACCGTGGTCGGACGGCCTGAACCGCCGCTCGGTGCTTGATACATGCGATGGCGTGGTCAGGGACTCTGCACTCGGTACAGAGTACTGAATACCTAGTATTCAGCACCCGATGCGCAGTCGGGGTTACGGCATTGACCCCTAGCTATTGCACCACCGCAGCTACTGCAACACCGCCGATGGTTCGATCCTTCTTGTCCGCGCGTCTGGCTCCCTTTGTCGGCGTTCTCGCAGGCGCGCTCGCACTTCTGTCGACCGCCGCGCCGGCGCTGGCAGAAGCGGTCGGCGAAATCCACCTCCCGCCCGGTTTCAAGGCTGAGCTGGTCTACGCGGTGCCGCAAACAACCCAGGGCTCATGGGTTTCGCTGACGGTCGACGAGCGCGGCCGGCTGATCGCCTCCGACCAGGGAGGCGGCCTGTACCGCCTCGATCCCTCGCCCCTGGGCGCCGATCCCGCCAAGACCAAGGTCGAAGAGATTCCCATGAAGTTCGGCATGGCGCAGGGTCTCGTCTGTAAGGGCGGAGACCTCTACGCGATGATGAACGGCCGCATCGGGAGCTTTTCCTCGGGCCTCTACCGACTGAGCGATACAGACCACGACGATCAGTTCGATCGCCTCGAACAGCTTCGCGTGTTCAGCGGCGAGGGGGAGCACGGCCCTCACGCCGTCGTCCTCGGCCCCGACGGCAAGTCGCTGTATTTCACTTGCGGCAACTTTACCGCCCTGCCGCGGTATGACGGCACGCTGGTTCCGCCGCTATGGGGCGAGGACCAACCGCTGCCGCGCATCTACGACCCGATGGGGCACGGCAACAATCTCCAGGCGCCTTATGGCTGGATCGCCCGCAGCGACCTCGACGGCAACAACCTGGAAATCGTCAGCGCCGGCTACCGCAACGCTTACGACATCGCGTTCAACGCCGACGGGGAGTTGTTCACTTTCGATTCCGACATGGAGTGGGACGTCGGCTCGCCGTGGTATCGGCCCACGCGGATTTGTCACGTGGTGAGCGGCAGCGACTATGGCTTCCGCAGCGGCAACGGCGTGTGGCCCACGTATTATCCCGACACGCTGCCTTCGGTCGTCGACGTCGGCGCAGGCTCGCCGACAGGAATGATGTTCGGCGCCGGGTCGAAATTCCCTCCGCGCTATCAGCAGGCGCTGTTCGCGGGCGACTGGAGCTACGGAAACATCTACGCGATCCACCTGGCGCCGTCGGGGTCCTCGTACCGCGGCGAGGTCGAGCGATTTGCCTCGGCTATGCCGTTGGGAGTGACTGATATGGCGGTCCGCCCGCAGGACGGCGCGCTTTACTTCACCGTCGGCGGCCGCTCCAGCGAGAGCGCCGTTTACCGCATCATTTACACCGGTGACACGTCGCCTCCTTCCCCCGCCGCCACGAACTCCCCCGCTCTGGCTCCCCCTTCCCCCGCCGAACTCGCCGCTGCCGCGGCGGCCCGCGACCAACGTCACGCCCTGGAAAAACTCCTCAACCCGCCGCCCGCCGACGCGCTCGACAAGATCTGGCCCCAGTTATCCAATTCCGACCGCTTCATCCGTTACGCGGCGCGGGCCGCCCTGGAACGCCAGCCTTGGCAGAGCTGGCATGAACGCGTCGCCGCCGAACCGGACCCTGTGGCGCGCGTTACCGCGCTGGTGGCCCTGGCGCGGTCGGCGCAACCCGAGGAACAAGCGGAGTGGGTCGAGGCTCTGAGCGGCGTCGCCTTCGACGGCGCCCCAAAGGATCAGCGCCTGGCGCTGATCCGCGCGGCGGCCTTGGGCGCCATCCGTTTCGATCCCCTCATGCCTCCCACGCGGGAGCGATTGCTCGCCCAGTTCGACAAGCACTACCCCAGCGGCGACCGGGAAGTCGACCGCGAACTCGCCAAGCTGCTCGTGCGCCTGAAGGCCCCCGGGCTTGTCGAACGATTGCTCACCCAGTTGGAGCGTTCCGCGACGCAGGAGGAAGGCATCGACGCGGCCATTTCCCTGAGCGCAATCACCGACGGCTGGTCGACGGCCCAACGGGTTCGCCTGCTTGATTGGTTCGACGCCGCCGCGAAAATTGGCGGCGGGCGGTCGTGCTTCGGATATATCGTGGCAGCGCGGGACCGCTTCACTGCCGACTTTCCGCCAGCGGATCGCCAGGCGTTCCACGATCGCATCTCCCGCCCTCTGGTCGAGGCCGCTGAAAAGATGGACGCCGCCGCGCGGCCCTTCGTGCGGGAGTGGAAGCTCGACGAGTTGGTGGACCTGGTCGACCACGGCGCCGGCCCGCGAAACTTCGCCAGCGGGCGAAAAATGTTTTCCGCCGCGAGCTGCTACAAGTGTCACCGCGTCGCCGGCGAAGGCTCGACTGTCGGGCCCGACCTCACCGGCGTGGGCCGGCGGTTTGGCGTGCGCGATCTTTTGAAGTCAATCGTCCAGCCGAGCGCCGCCATCTCCGACCAGTACCAGCAGATCGTCTACGACGTCGGCGGCAGGACCATCGTAGGACGGATCACCAACATCGCGGCCGACACCGTGTCGATCAGCACCGACATGCTCGATCCCAAGGCCGCCGTCGATGTGCCGCGCCGCGAGATCGACGAGCAGCATCCTTCCCCAGTTTCGGTGATGCCCGAGGGCCTTCTCAACACACTCTCGGCTGAGGAAATTCTGGACCTCGTGGCATTCCTGCGCGCGGCGGGGACCCAAACCACGAGTTCTTCCAGGTCGCGCCAACCGTCCCGGCCGCAGCCGCCGCCGGCCGTTAGTTCGGAGAGCGTTCTAAATAGCCGGACCGCCACGCGGTCCGGGTTTCCCGGCGAGCGTGGCTCGCCGGCTAGCTGCAACGTGAAGCGCGCTGGCTAGCTCCGCCAGCACTGCTGTCGGCGTGGAGCGCGCGATTCTTCAGTCTCGCCGAGCTGCCGTCCGATAACACAGTCGCCGGCAAAGTCTGCCTCCTTTTCCTGTTTTGCACCTCGTCGTGCCACGGCGCCAGACGTCCCGATCGGTCGGCGCGGTCGCTCACGTCGTGTCGGGAACACCCTTAAAGATGTTCACTCTCTTGCTGCGCCCGGTGCGCATGATCGCCCAAGCGCTGTTGGCCAACGACTCCCCTCGGCAGTCTGCCTGGGGCTTTACTCTGGGGATGATCGTGGGCCTGTTGCCCAAGGGCAACCTGCTGGCAATGGTCCTGGCGATGCTATTGTGCGGCACGCGCGCAACAAGGCGGCCGGACTGGTCGGCATCGCCGTGTTTTCATACGTCGGTTGGGGACTTGACGGCTTCGCCCATCGGCTCGGGGCGCTGGTGCTTTTGTGGGAACCGGCGCGGGCGGCGTTCTCTTGGCTGTACGGCCAACCGCTGGGACCGTTCATCGGATTCAACAACACCGTGGTCATGGGCCAACTTTTGATTGGCCTCTACCTCGCGTATCCCGTCTACAAGCTTTCGCATCTCGCGGCGACGCGCTGGCAGCCGCGGATCTCGAAATGGCTGATGAGCTACCGCGTCGTCCGTTGGCTGCGCGGGGCGGAGCTGGGCGCCCAGTGGGGATTGGAATCATGAAGCTTCCGCAGATGTCGAACGTTGTTCGGTGGAAATATGTGCTGCCGCGTGCCGTCGTGGTCGCGGCGCTGGGACTCGCCGTACGGTTCGGGCTCGACCCGATGCTGCACTGGGGCCTGGTGGCCTCTGGCGAAGCCATTCTCGGCGCCAAAGTCGAGATCGGCGGAGTCACCACGTCGCTCCGCGACGGCGAAATCGTCATCACAAAAATCTCCGCTGCGAACCCCCAGAAACCGATGCGCAACCTGCTCGAAGCCGACGACTTGCACCTGGTGGTCGACCCCAGGCAACTGCTTCGCAACCGCGTGGTGGTCCACGAAGGCATTATCCGCGGGGTGCAGTTCGACTCGCCGCGATCCGACTCAGGCGCCCTGGAAGCGATGCCCGTCGACGAGGCAGCCGGTCCCTCAGTGCTCGACCCGCTCATAGCCGCCGCCGGCGACAGCGCCGCCGCCTGGTTAGGTTCGCTCGAAGGCCGGGTGCAGGACGACCTGGAAGCCAAACTGGCGACCCCCCGTGTGCTGAAGGACCTCGAAGCCCGCTGGCCTCAGCAGTACGAGGCGCTCAAGACGCGGGCCGAGGCGCTCGGCGCTCAGGCCAAGCAAATCGACACTTCCGTTCGCGAGGCAAAAAAGAATCCGCTCCGCAGCGCTGGGGCTCTAGCCGGACTCCAGCAGCAACTGACAACCATCCAAGCCGAGCTTAAATCGACAATGGCCGAGATCACCGCCCTGCCCTCCCAGGCCCAAGCCGACCGGGCGGCGATCGAAGCCGCGCGAAAGCAAGACGAAGAGCTTCTCAAAAATGTCCTCCAGGTCGCCAAGGTCGACGGCGACCAGCTTACCCAATATCTACTGGGGGACGAAGCCGGCGGCTATCTCCGTCAGACGGTGTCCTGGATCGAAACCGTGCGGCATTACCTGCCCAAGAAAAAATTGGCGGCGCCCATGCGCGCTCGCGGCGTCGACGTGCTGTTCGGCAAGGGTCGGCAACCGCGGATGCTGATCGAGAGCGTCAACTTGACCGCCACCGCTAACATGAACGGTCAGACGATCGCTCTCGTGGGCGAATTGACCGACGCCGCCTCCGAGCCCCAGTGGCACAACCAGCCGCTGCGGCTGCGACTCACCAGCACGGGCGCCGTCGCGGCCACGCTGGCGGTCGAACTCGATCGCCGCGGCGACAAGCCGCACGACTCGCTCGTGCTCGACTGCCCGCACCTCGCGATGCCAGCGCGGGCGCTGGGCAAAGCTGACCGCATGGCTGTGAACATGACCGCCGGCGACGCCAGCGTCCACGCCGACGTGAAGCTGGTTGGCGACGCCCTGGCGGGCGTGATCGAACTGCGTCAGGCCGGGACGCTGGAAGCCGCCACGGGCGCCATCCGCGACGACCGCATCGCTCAGGTGCTCGACGAGTCGCTCGCCGGCGTCGACCATGTCGAAGCCAAGGTCCAGCTTGCCGGCACGCTCAAGAAGCCTCAGTGGAAAATCGAGTCCAACCTGGGCCCGCAATTGGCCGCGGGCGTCGACGGCGCGATGCGGAAATATCTCACCGACCGCAAGGATCGCCTGATGGCCAAAATCACCGGCGGCGTCGACGAGCAACTGGCCAAGCTCGATGGCCGCCGGCAGGAAGCCCAGCAGGAGCTGCTCGGCAAGCTCGGCGACGATCAGAAACTCATCGGGGAACTGGCCTCGCTCGCCGGAGGCAATCCCTTACTGGAGAGCCTTGGCGTGCCCGAGCTGAGCAAGAAACTTGACCTCGACAAGCTTCGCAAGTAGGTCAGGCATTCTTGCCTGACATTCCCCGCCTGGCGGGTTATCATCGCGGCATGACTCGCCTCGCCGCCATGAATCTCAACGCCCGTGCCGCGCAGCTCTGCCGGTCAATCGTCGACGACGCCCAATCGCTGGGCGTCGTGGTGCATCGGTGCGAGTCGGGCGCCACGGTAATCGACTGCGGCGTGAACGCCGCTGGCGGACAAGCCGCGGGGCTGGCGATGGCGCGTGTCTGCCTGGCCGACTTGGCGTCCGTGGCCGTTGTTCCCGTTAGCGGCGGGCCCTGGCCGCAGGTGGAAGTGTCTACGGATCACCCGGTGTTGGCATGCATGGCGTCGCAGTACGCGGGGTGGGAAATCAAAGGCGAGAAGTATTTCGCCATGGGATCGGGACCGATGCGCGCCGCCGCGGCTCGCGAGCCGCTGTTCGAGGACCTCGGCTATCGCGAGATGGCGGAGACCTGCGTGGGCGTGCTGGAGAGCGGCAAGCTGCCGCCGGACGCCGTGTGCCGCGAAATCGCCGCCAAGTGCGGCATCGAGCCTTCGCGCTTGACGCTGCTGGTGGCGCCCACGCGGAGCCCCGCTGGCACGCTGCAGATCGTGGCTCGGAGCGTCGAGACGGCGCTGCACAAGCTCCATGAGCTGGGCTTCGACCTGAGTCGCGTCGAAAAGGGCTGGGGGTCGGCGCCGCTGCCGCCGCCCGCCCAGGACGACCTGGCCGCCATCGGCCGCACCAACGACGCCATCCTGTATGGCAGTCGCGTGACTCTTCATTTGCACGGCGACGACGCATCGATCGAGGAATTTGGCGCTCGCGTGCCGAGCCTTGAGTCCGCGGATTACGGGCGGCCGTTCGCCGAGATTCTCGCGGGATATGGGCATGACTTTTACAAAGTCGATCCGCTGCTGTTCAGCCCGGCGGTCGCGACCCTGGTGAATCTGGACACGGGTAAATCGTTTGAGTTCGGCAAGTTGAATCCTGAGGTGTTGGTCAAATCGTTCGAGTGACGGGGAAGCGCTCCGCTACGGCGGACCTTCGCGTCGCGGCTAACGGCTGTTCACTTGGGTGCGAGATGCGACTGGCTGTGCTTGCCGCCGTTAATAGCTGGTATTTCCGCGACCTGGTGCGCGCCGCCGGCGGCCGTCATGAATTAACGGCTGTTTCCTACAAACATCTTGACTCCCAGGTGCGCGGCGGCGAGCTGAGCGTGCGGAGTGGCGCCGTCGATCTCGGGGCCTTCGACGCCGTGCTCGTGCGCTCGATGCCGCCGGGAAGTTTGGAGCAGGTGGTGTTTCGCATGGACGCGCTGGCGTGGCTCGAAGCCGCCGGCGTGGCAGTGATTAACCCGGCCAAGGCGATTGAAGCGGCCGTGGACAAGTATCTCGCGACGGGGCGACTGCAAACGGCAGGGCTGCTCGTGCCGCCAACCGTGGTGTGCCAGACCGCGTCCGAAGCGCTAGCCGCGTTTGCGGAACTGGGGCGCGACGTCGTCGTGAAACCACTGTTCGGCGGCGAAGGACGCGGCCTGACGCGGGTGAGCGACGAAGCCGTCGCTCGTCGCGTGTTCATGGCGTTGGAGCAAATAGGCGCGGTGCTCTACCTGCAGCAGTTCGTGCCGCACGACGGCGTCGACTGGCGGCTCCTGGTCGTTGGCGACGATGTGCTGGGCATGCGGCGGATCAACCCCGACGACTGGCGCACCAACATCAGTCGCGGAGCGCGGGCGGAGCCGTTGGAGGTGACCGTCGAGCTGGCCCAACTCGCCCGTCGGGCAGCCGCAGCGGTGGGGGCCAGCGTGGCCGGCGTCGACCTGCTTCCCGGGCAGGATGGGCGACTCTACGCATTGGAAGTCAACGCCGTGCCGGGTTGGCGAGCTCTTGCGGGGGCCGCGGGCGTTGATGTGGCGGAGTTGGTATTGAGCCACGTTGCTCGCTTGGCCCCCGGTCGCTGATCGGGGGCTAATTGTCGGCAGCGCTTTCGCAACCGTGCGGGCTCGGCCACAATGGCGGCATGACAGTTTCGAGCCTTTCGCCGCCGCCCCCTGCCGCCGCGGGTCGCTGCAATGTCGCCGACCGCCTGGCGCACTTCGCGGCCGTCAAGCCGCACGCCGTGGCCGTCGCGCGGGCCGCCGGACGCGGTTACGCAACATGCACCTTTGCCGAACTGGACGCCGACGCCACGGCGCTGGCCCGCGGCCTGATCAAGCTGGGCGTGCGGCCTGGAATGCGGCTGGTGCTGCTCGTGCCGCCGGGCGTCGAATTCGTGAAACTCGTCTTCGCACTATTGCGAAGCGGCGCTACGACAGTGCTCGTTGACCCCGGGATGGGCCGGAGGCGCCTGGTCGATTGCCTCGCCGCGACGGCGCCCGACGGGTTCCTGGCCGTGCCGCGGGCCCAAGCTGCTCGCGCGATGCTGCGACGCAAGTTTCCCTCGGCACGGTTCAACATCACCGTCGGTCGCCGCCTGTTTTGGGGCGGCGTTTCCTACACCGACGTGCTACGGCGCGGACATGGCAGTCGCGCCGCCCTGCCGGTGACAAAGGCCGACGACGCGGCGGCCATCATCTTCACCTCCGGCAGCACCGGCCCGCCCAAGGGAGTGCTCTACACGCATCGCATGTTCGACGTGCAAGCGGCCGAGATCCAGCGGGCCTACGCGATCGCCCCCGGCGGCGTCGATCTGGCGTGCTTCGCGCTGTTCGGCCTGTTCAACTCCGCAATGGGCGTGACGACTGTCTTTCCCGAGATGGACTTCTCCCGCCCTGCGTCCGCGGACCCGCGCAAGCTGCTGGCGGCGGCGCGCCACTGGCGCGTCACACAGGCGTTCGCGTCGCCGTCGGTTTGGGACATGCTCAGCCGTCATTGCGAAACGACGGGCCAGCGCATCCCAACGCTGCGCAACCTTTTTTCTTGCGGCGCCCCCGTGCGTGCGGAGGTGATCTGCCGCACGCTGGACCACGTCGCGGCGGAGGGCGCCGAGATGCATACGCCCTACGGCGCCACCGAGGCGCTGCCAGTGTCGACGATCGAAGCGCGCGAGATTCTCGGCGAGACGGCCGCCGCGACGTCGAAAGGCGCCGGCCTGTGCGTTGGGCGCAAGTTCGGCTCGATCGAGTGGCGCGTGATCCGGATCACGGACGAGCCGATCGCGAGCATCGAGGACGCGGAGGAGCTGCCGCGCGGTGAAATTGGGGAGCTAATCGTCCGTGGTCCGCAGGTATCTCCAGCGTACGTGATTGCAGCCTCGACTCCGCTTCAGGACTGGTCGCTGAAGCGACCAGTCCGCACCGTGCTGCAGAACGCCATCCGCAAACGCCCAACGCCAAAATAGCCGACGGCGCGACAATCTGGCATCGCATGGGCGACATCGGCCGCCTGGATCGCCAGGGGCCGCTTCTGGTACGGCGGCCGCAAAGCCCATCGCATCGATTCGCGCGGCAGTAGTTGCTTCTCTGTGCCAGCGAGGAGATTTTCAACTCGCATCCTCGCGTCAAGCGCTCCGCCGTTGTCGGGCATGGACCGGTCGGATTTGCCACGCCCATTCTCATCGTCGAATTGGTCGACGGCGATCCTGCGCGGCAGACTTTGCGGGCCGACAGCGGACTCTGATTGCCAGGCTGCGCGAGCTTCGTGAGGCGCATGCCTCGCAGAACGCCACGCTGCGCCTCATCGACCTCGACCGCGTGTTGGTGCACCCCGATTTTCCAGTCGACGTGCGTCACAACGCCAAGATCAATCGCGAAGCCCTGGCCGCGTGGGCGGCGAAGCAGTTGACCCGCGAGCCCTCGGGCATGTGACGGCTGCGCGCATGAGTTCGGACCTCGCCGCCAGAGCCGCGGCAGCGAGACGCTGCCGGCTAACACTCGGCGAAGCATCCATTGCCGCCTCGCGCCCCATCATGTTAGCCGGCATCGTCTCGATGTCGCGCGCACTACGACTTCATCCACCCTCTCGATCTATGCAAGCACTCGTGACCGGCGGCGGCGGATTTCTTGGCCGGTACATTGTCGAGCAACTCGTGGCCCGCGGCGATCGCGTCCGCAGCTTTGGCCGCGGCGCCTATCCCGAACTAGAAGCGATCGGCGTCGAAGTTGTTCGCGGCGACATTCTGCCGATCGCCGACGCCGTTGCACTTGCGGCGTGCGCGCGGCGTCGACGTGCGTTATCACATGCCGCGGGCTTGGCGCCGGGATCAGGCGTCGACTGGCGTCCCTACGAGAGCCGTCAACGTGCGCGGCACGGAGCACGTGCTGGACGCGTGCCGCGCTGCAGGCGTCGAGCGGCTGGTCTACACTAGCAGTCCGAGCGTCGTGTTCGCTGGCGAGGACCAGTGCGGCGTCGACGAAAGCGCCCTCTACGACTTCGCCTGGATGGCCGCCAATCGCGCTCACTACTCGCGCAGCAAGGCGCTGGCGGAGCAAGCCGTCCTCGCCGCCAACGGTTCAGCTGCTGCACACCTGCGCCCTGCGTCCGCACCTCATCTGGGGCCCGCGCGACTCCCACCTCATCCCGCGCCTGATCGCCCGTGCCCGCTCGGGCAGCTTGCGTCGCGTCGGCGACGGCGCCAATCGGGTCGACATTTGCTATGTGGAAAACGCCGCGGCCGCGCACCTCGCGGCCGCCGACGCACTGGCAGACGCGAACTCGCCGGTCGCGGGCAAGCGTCTACTTTCTCAGTCAGGGCGAACCGGTGAACTGCTGGCACTGGATCGACGAAGTCCTCATGCTCGCCGGGCTGCCGCCGGTGCCGAAGTCGATGTCGTATGCAGCGGCGCGTCGGGTGGGGGCAGCGTGCGAGGCTGTTTATCGACTATTGGCCCGGACCGCGACCAACGGTCGCGGCTTTATGGCGAGCCGCCGATGACGCGATTCCTGGCCGCCCAATTGGCGAAGTCGCATTGGTTCGATATCTCCGCCGCTCGCCGAGATTTCGGGTACGAGCCGCGAGTTTCGACCTCCGAAGGCATGCGCCGGCTCGGCGCCTGGCTGCAGACGCTCGCCTAGGCGACTCCCCGGCAGCACACTAAAATCGGCCGCTCGACATACTGTGTTGGCAAAGTGAATTGACAGGATAACAGGATGTTCAGGATTAACAGGATCAAGGCCCAGCGCCAATCAAATCCTGCTGATCTCTCATCCTGTAGATCCTGCTAATCCTGTTATCCTGTCCATTCAATCATCCACGAGGAAGCAGCGTGCTACGCACTCACACTTGCGGCGAACTTCGTCCGTCTCACGTCGGCCAGACTGTCACCCTCTGCGGCTGGGTCGACACTTACCGCGATCACGGCGGCGGCCTGTTCGTCGATCTCCGCGACCGCTACGGCGTCACCCAGGTGGTGTTCAACCCGCCCGACTCCTCGACCGCCGTCATTGAGGCAAGCAAAACGCTGCGGGCCGAGTATGTGATCAAGGTGACCGGCGTCGTCGCCGCGCGGCCGAAGGGCATGACCAACGCCAAGCTAGCGACCGGCGCCATCGAGCTGCGGGCGACGGCGCTGGAGCTGTTGAACAAGAGCCTCACCCCGCCGGTGTCGCCCAACGCCAACGCGCCAGGACTTGCCCGCTGAGGAGATGCGGCTGAAGTACCGCTATCTGGACCTGCGGCGGCCGGAGCTGCAGCGCGTGATGCTGTTGCGCGACCGCATGGTCAAGGGGATGCGCGACTACTTCGCCCAACACGGGTTCATCGACGTCGAAACGCCGTGCCTGGGCCGCAGCACGCCCGAAGGCGCCCGCGACTACCTTGTACCCAGCCGGGTGCACCATGGGGCGTTTTACGCGCTGCCGCAGTCGCCGCAGTTGTACAAGCAGATTCTCATGATCGCGGGCTACGACCGCTACGTGCAGGTGGCCCGCTGCTTCCGCGACGAGGACCTGCGCGCCGATCGGCAGCCCGAGTTTACGCAGCTCGACCTGGAGATGTCGTTTGTCGAAGCCGACGATGTGACCGGCGTGATCGACGGACTGTGCCAGAAGCTGGCCAAGGAGGAACTGGGGCTCGATCTCAAGCTGCCGCTCCCAAAGATGACCTACGACGAAGCGATGGACCGCTTCGGGCACGACGCGCCCGACCTGCGCTTCGGCCTCGAGCTGGTCGACTGCTCCGACCTCGGGGCATCGAGCGAATTTGGCGTGTTCAAAAGCGCGGTGGCCGAGGGCGGCAAGGTGAAAGCGATCAATGTCAAAGGGGGCGGCGAGCAATACTCGCGCCGTGGCATCGACGCGCTCACGGAGTTCGTCAAAGGCGTGGGCGCCAAGGGGCTGGCGTGGTTCAAGTGCGAAGCCGACGGCAAGCTGGGGTCGACCATCGCCAAGTTCTTTGACGAGCCGCTGCTGGCAAAGTTCAAAGATCGGCTGAAAGCTGAGCCGGGCGATCTGATTCTGTTCTCCGCCGGATCGTGGGAGCTGTGCTGCAAGGTGCTGCACGCGCTCCGCACCAAGATCGGCCGCGAGATGAAGCTGTACGATCCGCAGGCGATGCACTTTTCGTGGGTGGTGGAGTTTCCCATGTTCGCCTACGACGCCGCGGAAAAATGCTGGGCGGCCATGCACCACCCGTTTACCGCCCCGCTGGACGAGCACATCCACTTGCTACAGATCGACCCCGCCAAGATGCGGGCGAAGGCGTACGACCTGGTGATCAACGGCAGCGAAGCCGGCGGCGGCACGATCCGGATTCACGACTCGGGAGTGCAGTCGCAAGTGTTCACGCTGTTGGGGATCGACCAACAGCGGCAGCAGGAACGGTTCGGCTTTCTGCTCGACGCACTCCAGTACGGAGTGCCGCCGCATGGTGGGATCGCGCTGGGCGTCGACCGCTGGGTGATGCTCTTCGGCCGCCTGGAGAGCATCCGCGACTGTATCGCCTTTCCCAAGACGCAGAAGGCGACCGACCTGATGACCGACGCGCCCGGCGCCGTCGACGCCCGCCAACTGCGCGACTTGGCGATCAAGCTTGCCGGCCAATGATCGCATTCAGTGAGGCCCGGACGTCTCGATCCTGACAAGAGACGGCGCCAGCAGTTCCCCAGCCTTGCCCGAGCGTCAAACTTGCAGCGCAAGGCCACAGACAAGACTCGATTGCCGTTGGCCGCCGCTTCTCGACCTGTTGACGCCCCACCGTTGAAAGAACAAAAATGAAGGCTCTAGATCGGAGGTCCCATGCGTCGAACTCTACTCAGCGTCCTGGCGGTCGTCGCCTGTGCAGGATGCAGCCAGTCCGCCCCCTCGGCTGCGCCCAGCACAGCCCCGGCACTGACGTCGTCTGAGGCGGCGCCAGCGCCTCAAGCGCCAGCTCAGCCTGCAGCCGCAGAGGCCCCGGCCAAGAGTCTTGCAGTCAGCGACGGCGAACCCGCCCCGCCGGAGTCGACGCCAACCCAGGTTGCGGCTACTGCCAAGCCGCGCACGGCCGCCAAGCCGGTGGTCGCTCAGTACGCCGACGACGTCCCGACCGTGCTGCTGACGGCGGCCGAGCGCGCCCAATTGAAGGTCGGCGTCGGCGACCAGATGCCGGCGATCGAGCTGCCGAAGCGTGAAGGGGGCAGCGCTCCGCTGGAATCGTTGGCGGGCGAGCAGGCGACGGTCGTGCTGTTTTGGGGCGCCGATCGCTGGATGTCGCACACGGCGCTGGCGGACCTGGCGAAGGAAGTGGCCGGCGCGCCCGATCGCCAAGGCGTCAACGTGGTGGGCGTGGCTGTCGGACTCAAGGTGGACGCTGTGGCCGCGGAGCTCGAAAAGTCGGGCGCGAAATTTCCGCAACTGCTCGACGCCGACGGCAGAGCACTGGCCCAACTGGGCGCCCCGAAGCTCCCGCGCGTCTATGTGCTCGACGCCGCGGGCAAGATCGCCTGGTTCGACGTCGAATACAGCGAGGCCACGCGGCGCGATCTCCACGCCACGCTTGCCGCGCTGGCGCCGCCGCAGTAGCCTGTTCGGCGCCCGGACGGCGTGGCCGTCCGGCTATTGTCCGATTGCGATTGAGCTTAATTCACCGGCGCTCGGCGGCGGGCGCTTCGGCGATCTTTTGCGGCGCCTTGGTCTTCTCGTGCGCCACGAATGTGCCTTGCGGTCCTACGAGCCGCGTCGGCTGAGTGCCCGCGGCTTGCACCGCCGACCAGGCCGCCTTGGGGTCGATCTGCTTCTTGGCTTGCGGCGTGATGACGGCCACGTCGGCTTTCACGTCGGTGCGCACCTTCATCACGCCCTTGACGCGGTAGAGCCGGCTGGCGATTTTCTTGGCGCACGAGGCACAGTGCATGTCGACGACGTAGATCGCCGTCTCGTGCGGGGCCAGTTTGACTTTGGGCGGCGTCGTTGGGGCGGCCTCAGGGGCGTCTTCGGCGCGCGCGGTCAGGCTCAGGGCGAGGACCAGCAGAAGAGCGATGCCATTGGCGCGGGGCATGGGCGTTCCTTTTCGAAATTGGGGGATTCTAGGCCGAAAGGCGACCAACGCGCGGGACGCGCTCCGCTGCGGCGGACCTTCGCGTCGCGGCTAACGGCGGACGTAGAGACCGGTGGCGTCGACTGCCAGCATGCCGCCGGGGACGATGCGGGCTTTGCCGCGAACGACGACGGTCTCCTGCTCTTTGAGATCGAACAAGTCGCGGGCGTCGACCGACAGAACTTTGCCGTTTTCGTCGTGGAACTGAACCACCGCTAGCAGTGCTGCCGCGTCGGCGGCGTGGGCGGCGCAGAAGGCGCACTCTTCGCCGGGGGCGTGATGGTGGCCGTGCTCCGCGAATTCGGCGGCGGCTTCGGGGTCGGACAGAAAGAACATCGCCTGGTTCTTGGCGAACGGGAAATCCGGTTGTGCCTGCGCGCTGGGATTGGCCACGCCGCCCACCGTACCCACCAGCACCACGTCCATCTCGGGGATCTTCGGCTCTGCGTTGGCGTCCAGGGCGGTGTGCTCGTGTTCGTGGTCCTCGTCGGCGTGCTCCTGCTCGGCGCCATCCGGATCTTCGCGGGCATGGTCGGCTTCGGCGGCTTGTTTGCCGGCGTCGTCCTGGTGTTGGTCGGATTCTTCGGCGTGTTCGTGCTCAAGCTCGGCGTGCAACGCCGCGGGATCTTCGCCGAACATGACGGCCCGCACGTCGAGCACAGTTTGGGCGTCGTCGGGCTCCTCGGCAAGCATCAAGCGGGTTCGATGCCGGGCGACCTCGGCGGGGTCGACCTTGGGGCCGCCGCTGCACCCCAGGAGGGCCGCAAGAGCGAGGCAGGCCTGGGGGGCGAGTGCGCAAAATGGGCGGTTCATGGCGATCCTTGGGGCTCGGTCCGCTGCCGCGTGGGCGGCTAATGGCGCATTACGCCCGGAAATCTGGGCTGTTCGCGCGGCGGCCGGAGCATTGTCGTTTTTTTGAGGGGCGCCGCCAAGATCGCGCACACGGCCGCGAAATTCTTAGTAGCAGGACATACCCCGAGAGGCTGACGGCCGCCGCGGGGGCTTTTCAGCAGAACCGTCATTTATCGTCGTCGCCCGGGCGCCCGGGCCTAGCAACGCGGAGGGCAAATGCCATGTTGAAGAAACTCGTAATCATCGGTTTGGGCCTGGTTCTGGTGGGCGGCGTGTTCGCCAAGAGCGACCTGGGCAGCTACGTCACCACCTCCTACCGCCGCGTGACGGGCGCCGTGAAGGACACGGTGCCGATCGAATTCCAGATCGACCGCGCCCGCAACATGGTGCGCGACCTGGAACCCGAGATTCGCCATTCGATGCACGTGATTGCCAAGGAAGAGGTCGAGGTCGGCGAACTCACCAAGCGTATCGAGACCGCGGAAGCGAAAGCCGACAAGGAGAAAACCGACATTATCCGTCTGCAGTCGGACCTCCGCACCGGCGAGAGCGTATTTCACTATGCCGGCCACAGCTACACGACCGAGCAGGTGAAGACCGACCTGTCGCGGCGGTTCAACCGCTTCAAGACGGCCGACGCCACGCTGGGAAGCATGCGCGCAGATGCGCGATGCACGGGCCCACAATCTCGACGCGGCTCGGGAGAAGCTCACCGCGATGGTGGCCGCCCAGCGGCAGCTGCAGGTCGAGGTCGAGAATCTCGAAGCCCAGCACAAGCTCGTGCAGGTGGCCGAGGCCTCGAGCGACTTCCAGTTCGACGACAGCCAGTTGGCGCGCTGCAAAGAGCTGATCACCGACGTCCGCACGCGGCTCGACGTGGCGGCCAAGCTGGCCAACGCCGACACGAGCTTCGCCGAGGAGATCCAGCTCGACGCAGCCGCTCCCGAGGACGTTTCGGAGGAAGTGGCCAAGTACTTCGGACTGAAGCCGAGCGGGACCGTCGAAGTGGCGACCGCCAGCTACTCGAAGTAACCCATCGGCTCGCCCCCCGGCAGTCTCGGTGCATCGTGCCGGCCGGCGTCGCAAGCGATGCCGCGCTGGCACGGCATCGAGACGATGCCGGCTAGCGACTGTGGCCGCCAAGTTCATCCCCCGTGACCGTCAAATGGATTCAGGACGACTGTCATGTTCCCCACGTGGCGCCTTCAACTTCGCGATGCTCGCCGGGCCGTGGCCGACGGCCGGTGGGACGAGGCGGCCGAGATGCTCAGCCGCGACACGCTGCGGGAGTTTCTGCCCGCGAAGCGGCTGTCGCAGGAGCTGGCCGGACGCCTGGTGGAGCGGGCCCGCTCGCGGCTGGCCGGCGGCCAGAGCCAGGCCGGGTGGCGCGACCTGAATCAAGCTGCCCGCCTCGGGGCCGAAGAGGCGCAAATCGTTGAATTTCGCCAGCACCAGGCCGAGGAGCGGCTGGCCCGGGCCATCGACGAGCTGGCCCGCGGCGACGCGGCGTCGGCCCGTCAAGAACTCGATCGGATGGACCAGCGGAATTTGGGCGGCGCCGATCGCCGCACGTGGCAAATGATCGCCCAACACATCGAACACGCCGAGCAGCGGGCCGCCAAAGGCGACGTCGCGGCGGCCATCGACTCGTTCGATCGCGCCCTCCACCTGTTGCCCGCCGAAGGTTCCGCCGAAGTGAATGCCCGAGTCCAGTCGCGGCTCAGCCAACTCCGCGAATCCGCGGCCCGGCAGCATGAGCTGGACGCCCGGCTGCACGCGGCGCTGAAGGCCGGCGACTGGACCGAGGTCCTGTCCGCGGCCGACGCCCTGCTAGAATTGGCTCCACAGCACACGGCGGCGCGACAGGCGCGTCGCAAGGCGTGGCAAGCCGTGGGCATGGAGGTGACTCAAGCCCATCGCCCGTCGCCTCCGGGCCGGGCGCCGACGCCGTTGGCCCAGTGGCGGCCAGCCCGCAGCACCCACGCCAGTTGTCGCAGTGCGAAGGTGGACACCGTGACCGAACGCGAAAGAGGCCAGCGCCTGGTGGCGTGGATCGACGCCGTGGGCGGTTTCCTCGTGTGCCTCGGCGACGAGATCGTGCTGGGGCAGCCGTCCGAAGGCGGCGACGCCGACGTACCGATCCTGGCCGACCTGTCCCGCCGTCACGCCGTCATTCGCCGCGAAGGCGAAGCTTACGTGCTGGCGCCCTTGCAGAAGACGGCGCTCGACGGAAGGGTGATCGACGAGCCCACGCTCCTCCGCGACAAGAGCCTGATCCGCCTGGGCGACGCCGTGGAACTCCGCTTCCGCAAACCGCACGCCCTGAGCGGCACCGCTGTGCTCGACATAGTATCGCGGCACAAGACCGAACCCGCGGTCGACGGCATTGTGCTGATGAGCGAAAGCTGCATCCTCGGCCCGCAATCGCACAGCCATGTGCGGTGCGACGAGTGGACGAGCGACTTGGTGCTGTTTCGCCGCGGCAAGGAGCTGATGTGTCGCACGCAATCCCCCATTGAGGTGGACGGCGTAGCCTGCGCCGGCCAGACGTCGGTCGCCGGCAATTGCCGCATCGAAAGCGAGGAATTCTCGCTGAGCCTCGAGGAGATCTGAACGTCGGGAGAAGAGTGGCTACAATAACGGATTAGCAGCGAAAAAAGGACTGAAATGGCCAAGACCAGCCGTTCCAGTAACGAACAATGCCCGCACTGTTGGACATGAACACTTCGCCCGGCCAAAGTGAGCAAGTCGACGACCGACCCAAGGCGGCGATGCGCTTCACCTATCCGAGCGGCTCCCGGCCGCTGGACGGGTACACGATCAAGCGCGGCGTAGGTCGCGGCGGGTTCGGCGAGGTGTACTTCGCCGTCAGCGACGCCGGCAAGGAAGTGGCGCTCAAGCTCATCCGCCGCAACTTGGAGGTTGAGCTCCGCGGGGTTACCCAGTGCCTCAACCTCAAGCATCCCAACCTGATCGATCTCTACGACATCCGCACGGACGAGAACGACGACCGCTGGGTGGTCATGGAATACGTCTCGGGCGAGTCGCTCGAAGACCTGATCCAACGCCACCCGCAGGGCATGCCGCGCGAGACGGCCGTGCATTGGTTCGAGGGCATCTGCGCCGCGGTGGCGTACCTGCACGATCACGGCATCGTGCACCGCGATCTGAAGCCGGCCAACATCTTCATCGACGAAGCCGTCATCAAGATCGGCGACTATGGCCTCTCGAAGTTCATCTCCTGCAGCCGCCGCAGCGGGCAGACCGAGAGCGTGGGCACCGTGCACTACATGGCGCCCGAGATCGCCAACGGTCGCTACGGCCGCGAGATCGACGCCTACGCCCTGGGGATCATCCTCTACGAAATGCTCACGGGCCATGTGCCGTTCGAGGGCGAAAGCGTGGGCGAGGTGCTGATGAAGCACTTGACGGCCGAGCCCGACCTAAGCGCACTTGTCGAGCCGTATCGCGGAGTCGTGCGGGCCGCGATGGCCAAGGACCCCGAGCACCGCATCAACAACGCGGCCCAGATGGCGGCGATGCTTCACGGCGGTGCGGGCCCCGTCGCCGCGGCCCCGGCGGCGAACGGCTCAACGGCCGCCGCAGCAGTCCCCGGTTCCTTTGATCCCGTCCATACTGCCCCGCCCGCCTGGCGCCCGACGCCACGCCCCTGGCAAGGGCGCGCCCAAGATCGCCGCCCAGAGTCGAGCAGCTTTGTCGCGTTCTTTCACCGCCAGCCCGAACCGGTGTGGACCGGCTTCAAACAGGGATGGCAGGCGATGATCCAGGATCTGCGCTACGACCAATGGACCCTGCCGGGGAGATTCGCCTTTGCGTCGTTCGTGTTCATTATGGGCGTTTTCACCAGCCCCTTCTGGCTGGTCGCCCTAGCGGTAGTGACGGCTTTCTACGTGGTGTATCGGATCTTTCGCGTGGCCGTGCAATTGACGACCGTTCCGCCGACTCCGACCGCCGACCCGGCGCCGTACGCATCGTCGCCGCCGAGTGTCGAAGGCGCCGCCGCGGAAGCCGCCGCCATCGCGGGCGCCACGGCTCCTTTTCCGATTCCTCCTTCCAGCCCGGCGTCGGCCCATTCGCGGCAGCGGCCCTGGCGGCGTCGCGCCGCGCCGGCTGGCGCAGGCGGCGCAGAGTCAGCTTGCCGCCCGGAGTATGCGCGATCGCGCCAGTTCGCTGTTCGGCTCGATGCTGATCGCGGCCGTCATTGCGCCGGTGGCCGCTCTCTTGGTGTGCGCGTTGACGCAGGAATCGGTCAGCAGCGAATTCTTCTTGTGGACGGCCATTGTCGCCACGGCGGGCAGTTGGGCGGTCATCGTGCCAGCGCAACTCACCGAGGGCCGGCTCGAGGATCATGCCCCGCTGCGGTTCGCCCAATTGCTCTTGGGCGTCGTCGTCGGCCTGGCAGCCTTCGGTTTGGCCGACGCCTTATACCTCAAGTTGCCCGTGAGCAAAGAATTCATCGATCGGCCGACCAATTCGCTGTTCGCCGACGCATTTCATTGGAGCGCCGACAAGCTTAACGCCGACTACGCGAGCGGCGCGGTCGCCATTGCCGGGCTCGATGTACGCCGCTTATTTCGCCTTCGTGTTCGTCCTGCTGCGGTGGTGGCGGCACGCCGAGTGGACGCGCTCGTCGCACGTCAGCCTGTGGGCGGTGGCGTGGTGCGGATTCATTGGTTGGGGCGTCAGTTGGTTTTGGTGGTTCCCGCAGCCGCTGGGGTTGCTGCTGGCGGCCGTGATTGCATTCACCGTTCAACTTTCCAGTCCGTGGCTGTCGCCTAGCCGGCGCAAAGAGCTGGCCCAGGCGGCCGCCTAGGCGGCGCCCCGTGGCGCCTGGTTCGATACTATGGTCATCAGCGTGTGGACAATCCTGCTGGCTGTGCTTGCCGCCGGCGTCTTTTTCCGGCTGCTGCGCCACGCGCCGCACTTCGGCGCACTGCTGGTCGTAGCGGCGCTGGTCGTGGTGTGGGCGGCGGCTTCGCGCAGTCAGCAAGAAGCCTCACAATCTCGCATGCAGCGCCAGTTGAGTGCGCAGACCGCCGCGTTGGCAAAGCAACACGCCGCGTTTGCCAAACAAGCGGCTCAAGCGCAGATCAATGTCGCCCGGCAGGCGGGTGGATTCTCGGAACAAGATTTTGCTCTGAAGATGCACGCGGATGTTCCGTTCAATCAACGCATCGACATTCGCGGTCCAAATATTACGATTCCCACGCCGCCCACGCCCCCGAGCATCACGCTGTCCAAGGCGGTCGCCATGCCTGCGCCGCCGTCGCCGGTCGTGAGCGTCGGCGTCCTCACCATCGCATGGGGAAGACTCCTAATTGTCGCCCTGCCGGCGCTGGCGGCTTTGGCGGCGCTGGCGAGCGTTGGTCGAAGTCGCCGCCGCGCCGGCAAGGGACTAGGTTTCGTGGTGGGCGGCGTCGCGGCGTTGGTTCTTGTGGCGTACTTTTTTGTCGGGAAGGCTCACGTGGGAACTACCCCGCTCGTCTCCGTTTCAGATCCCTTCGGCCATGACGAGCCTGCCGTGACCGACGATGCGAGCCGCGAATCCATCGATGCCATCTGGGAGCGCCTCAGCGCACCGCAAATCAAGCTCGAATCGTCTGACGTGGCGCCGGAACTGATGAAGGTCTTGACTCCCAACCAGGTCACCGCCGCTCAGGCAAAGCTCAACGAGGCCGCCAAAGTGCTCGAAGAGGCTGCCGAAAAGATGACCGACAAGAGTTCCCAAAGCTGGCTGGTGGTGATGGCCGAAGCGATGTTGAAGGCGACCGCCGGCAAGACGCCGGACGCCAAGACGCTCGCCCAACCTGTCCCGCCCGACAAGGCAGCGCTTCCCGCTGTCGCTGCGGCGCCAGCGAAGGCGCTGCCGCCCTCCGAGTGGGCTCTCGAACCCGAGGCCAAGCCACGATCGGCCCGCGGTAAGCTAACGCCGGACTGGGTCATTCATCCGCCGGGCATCGTCGGCAACGTGCGCAAGTTTGTCGTGCACGCCGGCCCCTACAAGACGCTCGAAGAGTGCCATCAACAGCTCGAGCAGCAGATGCGCGACGTCGTGCAGTCGCGCATCGGCGAGTTGACCGCGACCGCCGCGCAACAATCGAATGTTTATCCGAATCTATTTCAGCTTGGGATCGGGACGGATTACATCCTCCGCGAGCTGTGCACCGAAGAATTCGTTGAGGTTAAGGAGTTCGATTTCGGCGACATGCTCACGGCCCACGCCCTCATGGAATTCACTCAGGCGCAGGACTCCCTGCTCGTGGACCGCTGGACGGCTTTCGCCCGTCGAGCGAGCGTCGCCCGCACCACCGCCGGCGCCGGCCTGGTCGTGGGTTGCCTGGCGCTGGCCTTCGGCCTCTTGAAGGTCGACACCTGGACCCGCGGCTATTACACAAAGCGGTTGTTTCTCGGCGTCCCGGCGGCGATAATCGCGGTAGTCATGCTGATCGATGCGTTTGGTTGACGGATCCTGGCGGTTAAACCATCGCGTTAGCCGGCGCCGTCTTGGCGCCGAGACGGCGCCGGCTAACACGCGATCAGGCCAAGTGCGGTCGTAGAACGCACAAGCGCCGTACTGCGTGACCAGCGCCTGGTACGCCCACTCGCCGCGCTTCATGCCCACCACCGCTCACGCCGACGCCCTCCTGGTCGAGTCGATCCGCCGCGGCAAGCCCGAGGCTTGGACCGATCTGATTGCGCAGTACGAAGGGCGTCTCTTGTCGTTCGTCGACAGTCGCTTGCGGCGCCGCGCGGCCAGTGAAGACGTCGTGCAGGAAACCTTCATCGGCTTTCTCACCAGCCTCCCCAATTACGATCCCCAGCGGCCGTTGGAGAGCTGGCTGTTTACCATCGCCAGCCACAAGCTCACCGACCACCTCCGCCGCGAAGGCCGCCGCCCGGCCGTGCCGCTATCCAGCGCCGATGGCTCCGGCGGAAATTGGGAGCCGCCAGGCTCCGGCCGTCCGGCGAGCAGCATCGCCCGCAGCGGCGAGCGCCGCCAGCTCGAGGACGAAGCGCTCGCCGGCGCCATCGCCCGCCAGCTTGACGACTGGCGCTCCGCGGGCGATTGGCAAAAGATCAAGTGCATGGAATTGTTGTTCGTCGTCGGGCGACCCAACAAGGAGGTCGCCGACGAATTGGGCCTGAGCGAGCAGCAAGTGGCAAATTTCAAGTTCGATTTCCTCGAGCGGCTTAGAAAGTTCGTCAAACAGCAACGGCTGAATGAAGATGTGTTTCCGGAATTGAGTGGGCAGTAGGCAGCGGGCAGTGGGCAGTACGGAAAGACTGCATCACCTGCTTCTTTATTGCCCACTGCCCACCGCCCGCCGCCCACTATGTTCTCCGACTCCGAACTCGACGGCTTCCTCGACGAAGCGCTGCCCGCCGACCGCATGGCGGCGCTGGAGGCGGCGCTGCGCGACGACGAGGCGCTGCGCGCACGCCTATCGACGGCGGTGGGTCGCCGCGACGCCGGCGTCCACTCACTGGCCGCGATTTGGCGCCGGCATCGCCTGACGTGCCCCAGCCGCGAACAACTTGGGCAGCTTCGCCTTGGGCGTATTGGATCCCGCCGCCGAGGACTATGTGCGGTTCCACCTGGAAACTGTCAATTGCCGCTATTGCCAGGCCAGCCTCCAGGACCTGCGCGAGCGGCACGCCGCCTCCGATAACACGGGCGACTGAGAAGCGCCGCAGCCGGTATTTCCAATCGAGCGCCGGATATCTCTCCGGCGGCGGAAAGCGCTAGTTAGGAGCGATCATCGCCGGAGAGCCGCGCGCTGGGCGCCCGGACGGCGTGGCCGTCCGGCTACTCATTGACCAGTTTTGTTGCGCCCCAAATCCAAAATCCAAAATCGCAAATCCAAAATCTCTAGAGCCGCATCAGCTCCAGCGGCGACTGCCAGAATAGCCTGGGGGCGAAGATGGTCGCCAGGGCGGCGTGCAGTTTGGCGTCGGACCAGCGCAAATGGCCGTCGGCCAGCGCCGGCTTGATCGCCAGATTGCCCGCCAAAAGCGAGTCGATCGCCCAGGGGGCGCCCTCGACCCAGTCGGTCGGCAGCGCAGCGACTCGTTCCAGACGAGCGCTGCGCCGCGTGAGCGTGAACCGCCAGCGCTCGCAGCCGGCTACGAGGCCCAGCTCCAGCGGCCGCGTGATGCCCGCCGCCCGGGCCCGCGCGTGCCACACGGGGTACAGGCGCTCAACCCATTTCTCCGGCGCCAGGAGCTTGAGTAGCCACCGCGGTCCGCCGGCAATCGCATCGCCGACCCAGGCGCCGCCGGCGGTCACCAAGAGCTCGTGGAGCGGGTCGGCCGCCGGCGTGTACAGCGACATCCAGTGGTGATCGCGGTCGATGGCGTCGCGGCAGGCGCGGGCCAAGAGCTTCGTCCGCGCCGAGGCGAACTCCGGAAGAGTCATCATCTCCACCACGCACGAACCGCGCACCACCGCGTAGCCGACCACTCGGCCTTCGGGACCTTCGCCTTCCTCGTCGTCGTCGTCCAGCGCCGGCGCGCGCGGGCGGTCCACCGCCAGCAGGATTTGATCCTGCGCCTTGCGGCCAATGAGCCATTGCCAGCACAGTTCGGAGCGGTAGAGCGGCCCCCACAGCCCGGCGACGGCGTCGGCGTAAATCTGGCGCAGAAAATCCAACTCGAAATGTCGCCAGGTGCGCACGACCACGGCGGGGCGCCGCCGGCGCCGGCGAAACGCCGACTGCGCGTCGAGATGCGCCAACACGCTGCGGGCGTCGGCCCGCGTGTGCCCTTGCCCGCGCAACTGGCTCCAGCCGTGTTGCTGGAAAAACTCCGGTCGATCGGCGTACGCCGCCGCCGCGACGGCGCCGTCGGCCGCGGCCAATGATTCGGCCGCCCGCAGCAGTTCGTCCTCATAGCCCGCGTAGCGATATTCCGGGAGTGCAGCAAAGTCTTCAAACTTCACCAGCGGCACGCGCTGGCCTTCGAACCACGCGATGTGGCCGGCCAGGTGAACGTGGGCGATCAACGATCGGTCGCGGCGGACCAGCAGGCGATTACCGGGACGGTACGAAGGTTCATCGAGCCGGCTCTGAAAATCCTCGGCCAGCGGCGCCTGGCGCGTGTGGACCAAGAGCTCGAGCACTTGGGGATGATCCGCTTGGCGCCCGGCGACGATGCGCGCATCAGCGCCCGATTCGCGCACGCATGTCGTGTCGCCGGAAGGGCCGGTCGGGCGAACGAGGGAAGCGAGCGGCCGATCTTGGGTCGCCGACCCCACCGATTGGACTTGGCTCAAGGGTTGCCTCCGTTCCGGCGGCGCTTGCCCCAGCGTCGAATGCCCGCAGCCTACAGGCGCAGCCGCCCATTTCCAGCAAAAATTGTTCCAAGTCCCGGCGCGGGAACAGGCAGAAGGCGTACTCACGCCACTGCAGCACGCGATTAGCACGGGATTGGGCGATCGACGCCGCAAGGTTCGCCTCTGTCTGCTGGCGCTGATCGGCGATTAACGGCTGAAGCGCACCGTTGGCAGCCACAATGGCCGCGTGGCGCACGGCAGCGTTCTGCGCCGTCTTCTCCGTTTCGAGCGTCGCTCGCTTGCTGGCGACTGCGACTCTGGCAGTAGTTTGATCAGCGGGCGATAGTGAATTCAGTCTCAGCCGCCGCTCGGCGTGGAAGTCAAGCTCTCGCAGCTCGCGGCGGAGCGCCCGGACGGCGCCCTCGTCGCCCGGTGGATGGGGGATCGGCAGATGGAGCGTGCCCGACAGCACAGCGAAGGGCGGCGGCGCTATGCCGAAAAACCGCTGACTAATCGCATCGGTCGCTTCGTCGTATCTGCCGCCGCCGATGCCGTGGATGAACAAGTCGGCCAGCACCAGCCGGGCAAACATGGTCGTGATTAGCGCCCGCGAGCGGAGCTTGATGCCCGCGGCTTCCCACGACGCCAGCTCGGCGACGGCGTCGCCGAGCCCCGCGCCAGCCTCCAGCGGCAGAGGCCGTTCCCAGCCGTGGCGATCGGAGAGCGTGACGCGGCCAGCGTCGCGTCGCACAAACACGGGGCGCCGCGTCGGGCTGTCGGTCGACCACACCCACAGGGGAGCTTCGAGCCAGGGTCCATCCGTAGCCAAGTTAGGCGCCGGGTGGGCGTGGTTGCGCAGCTTGTGTCGGCGGCGATAGTCACCGAGCGCCTCGTTATGCGCGGCGACAAATCTTGGCAAATCTTGCAAGATGGTACACGTCAACCAGCGGAACGCCGCCGTCTGGCACAACAGGCTTTGGGGGAGTTCAAGATTGGCGCAGTCCCCAGGCGATCTCCGTTAAATGCCTCGCCTGAGCCAGCGCTGCGCCAGCCGCGCTCCCGCCCCGCCGCGCTGGTGCACCAGCGGCCACCACTCGTCCAAAAACGGTTGGCTCAGCAGCGGCGCGGCGTCATGAACGCGCTGGGGGAACGACCGCCACAGGTTTTCGTCTAAATTCCGACGCTCCTCCCATGGCAACGGGCTGGCAGGTGCATCGAACTCTACGGGCGTCAATCGCGGCTCGCTGTCGTCACCCCCAGGAACCAAAACTGCGGTCGTGCGGCAAACGTCGCCGTCGATGATCAGGTGAACCGCCGTTCCGCCGTGCACCTTGGCCAGCGCGGCGGCGGCGAAGTTCTTGAGCCACACTCCCGGATGCACCAGCCCCGGCTGATGGCCGGTGAGAATCAGCGGGGCCGAGGGGTCCGCAGGGTTTGCAGCCTCGGCAGAACCTCCTGCGTAGGAGGCAATGTACTGGCGAGCGCCGTCGACCAGTTCCCGCCGGCCCTCCTCGGCCAGATCAGCAAGCGGCCGGCCCGATATCTCAATCGCGGTCTGCGCTCGCCAGGCGCGGTTGTCGGCCAACAGGCCGCCAAGTTCGCCCCAGGGAGGCGCCACGAGCTTGCACCGCTTTCGGCCGGAGCGCGGTAGCGGGCGTAACGTTCCACGCAACTCACCCGCAGCCTTGGAACATCTCGGCGCAAGGAAAGGCCGACAGTGCGTCGGCCGGCGCCGCGGCGCGGCAAGCGTGCACTGCCCGGTCGATCACCGCGTGATAGTAAGCGAGCCGCTTCTGCGCAGTCGTCCAGCGCACCGCCGAAACTCCGCTTCTCTTCGAGATAAACCAGCGGCACGGGCAACTCGACGATTCGCAGTCCGTGGAAGGCCGCCTGCACCCACAATTCCAGCGGCATCGCGTAGCCGGTCTCGGTGAGCTCAAGTTGCTTGAGAGCTTCGACGCGGTAAGCCTTGAACCCGCAGAAAGCGTCGGTAAGCTTGAGCCCGAGTCGGCAGTTGATTTCCTCGGTGATCTGCAAGTTGATCCGGCGACGATCGACGGGAACATTTTGCTCGCTGCCTTCGACGGCAAGGTAGCGGCTGCCCGAGACGATGTCGGCGTCGCGACAGGCGGCCACAAGGGCGCCGATGCGTTGCGGCTCATGCTGGCCGTCGCAATCAATGGTCACGAGCACGTCGTAGTCGTTGTCGATGGCATAGTCGAAGGCGGTCTTGAGTGCGGCGCCGTAGCCCCGGTTTTGCGCGTGGGTGACGACCGTCACGTCATGGCGCACCGCCAGAAGCTCGCCCGTGCCGTCGGCTGAGCCGTCGTCGACGACCAAAACGTCAGCCGCATTGCGCACGACCTGGTCGAGAACCGCGGTGACGTGGCCGGCTTCGTTGTAGACGGGCAGAGCGGTGAGGTAGCGGATTTTGCCGTCGGTCATGTGTCGCTCACGTTGGGCTTCGGACTGCTCTCGCATTCAAGTTGTGGAAAACTTCCCTGGAATCGAATTACGCAAAAAGTGCGCCCATTGTTCATCGGCGCACCCGACGCCGCCGCGGCAGTCGGCAAGCGCCGATTTGACTTCCAGGGGCCATTCTAGACGGGGCGAGGGCGGGGTCAACACGCGGCCGCGGCGCTGCACAAGCACGCCGATTATGCCCGATGTAACGGGTCCCGTTCCAAGCGGCTGGCCCACACTTGAACGCCCGCCAGTTGGTCGGTCAGGTAGTCGGCCAACGACAACAGAGCGAAGCGCTCGCTGGCGAAGTGCCCGGCCAGAATCACGCCCACCCCGCGAGCCTCGGCTTCGAGGCACAAGTGAAAAGTCATCTCGCCCGTGACCAGAGCGTCGCATTCCGCGACGATCGCCGCTTCGAGCAGCGAACCCCCGGCGCCGCAGGCAATGGCCACGCGCGCCACGTTCTGGTCCTCGGCGCCCACGAGGCGCACGCTGTCGATGTTCAGGAACTCCTTGGTGCGCTGGGCCAATTCGCGGTGGGTGAGCGGCTCGCCCACCAGGCCCCACCGCCCGGCGCCCTCGTCCCCATCGCCGCCCACTGCCGGTCGCAGCGGCTTGATCTCCTGCAAACCTAGGCCGATGGCCAGGTGCTGGTTGATGCCGGCCGAGGCGGAGTCGAATGCCGTGTGGGGGCTGTAAACAGCAATGCCGCTCCGCACCAACTTCAGCAACAGTCGCCCGACCGTGGTTTCGGAGGTGATCGTCTTGACCGGGTGAAATGGCAGCGGGTGGTGCGAAACGATGAGCTGCGCGCCGCCCTCGATCGCCTCGGAGACGGTTTCTGGAGTGACCGTGAGGCACGTCATCACCCGATCGGCCGGCCAGTCGGCGTCGCCGATCAAGAGGCCCACATTGTCCCATGTCTCGGCCAGCGCCAGCGGCGCCAGTTGCTCGAGAACATGGGCGATTTCTCCAACGGTCGGCATGGGGTCAAGCCTTGTTCAGAATACAAACCAAGCTCGCATCGTAAACGGACATGCAATGCCGCGACAAGAGGATGCCGCCCAGCCCCCACAAAAGCCGCCGACCGAGGCCGGTCGCATTCACCTGCCGACGTCATTGCTCGGCGATGAACCGGTGGTTGAGCACGCGCGAGCCGTCGACTTCCTCGGCGCGCAGATCGCAGCTCGGCGCCTACGAGCTGCTCGCCGTCGGGGTAGCGGTAGGTCTTCACATCGGGAGTGGCCCCCAGACGGAAAACTTGCAACCGCTGCCGGCGCCGGCCCGAGCCGGGCGCGTAGAGCAGGCACTTGAAGTCGACCAGCTCGGGCGAGTGATTGACCATCCGCTGCTCCACCACCAACGTGCCATCCGCCTCCAGGCGGGTGGTCGTTTCCAACTCCACCTGTCCATCGCCGACGATCAACTCGCGGTCGGTGCTGAACCGATACTGCCGATCGGCGTCGACGGTAAATTCGGCGCGGACCGGCGCCAGACCGCTGGAGGCGTCAAAGGGCAGGGAGACGTCAAACGGCTTGACCACCGTTTCGCCGGCTGCCAGCTTGAAGTCGATCCGCGGCGGAGACACGCTCCACCCCTTCGGCGCCACGAGCGTCACCGTGCCGCCCACGCCTTGCGGAAAGCAGTTGCGAAACTCGATCTGGTTGGCGTGCGCCTTGCCGAACACGCTCGGCACGTGCAACTTGGTAAACCGCGTGGACATCCGCCAGCAGGCGATGTGCGCACTCAGCCCGCACACGAATTTTGGGAGCGGACCCACCGCCACGACTTGCCGATGGTTCTGCTCGTCGGCTGCCTGTTCGCGTCCCCACACGTCGAGCACCCGCACGTTGTCGCCCAGATAGACGATTTCCTGCGTCGGTTGGTCGTTCCACACGACCATCACCACGTCGCCGCCAGGCATCTCGAACAACTGATTCTCGCTGTGATGCGGCAAGTCCATGCTGCCCAGATAGCGGGCGCCGCTCAACAGCGAGGCGGTCGTCCGCCAAGGCAACAGCAGTTCGCCCGGCGTGCCTTGCTCGGACATCAGGCCGCGCTCGTCGTCAAATGGCCGGGCAGCGAAGATCGCGTCGGCGCCGTGGATTTTGGCGGCCATCATCTGCTCGACCAGGTCGCGCGCCCGCGTGTCGAGATCGTACTCGTGGCGGGGAAGCGGCTCGACCAGCACCCACCGCTCCACGCCCTTGCGGGGCGCCAGACCCAAGTAATCGCCCAACTCGGCGCCGGTGAGCGGCGGCGAAGCGGAGAACTGCTGAAACTCCCACGTTGCCGGCGCAGCGCCTTCGGATGCCTGGATCCATTTCCAACCGACGCCCAGGTTCACATCCTGGCCGAAGCGAAACAGGTTCTCGCGGAGCTTGGCGATCGCCTGCTCGGGATTGACCACGCTGGCGTAGCCCGCGTCGCGGTCGTCGCCCAGTTGCCACCACCGCACGCGTAGCGACAGCCGCGTCAGCACGGGGTCCAACAACGGCAGCCACACCGACGGGTCGGCGGCCAGCGTGTCGGCGATCGACGCGTCGCGCGAAAGCCGCTTGCCTAGCTCGGAGTCGGCCGGCGGGCGGTCGACGACGCCCACCACCTCCACGTCTTTGGCGGACAACTTCTCGGCGAATACAACCAGGTCGTCGCCGCGACGAGCGTCCGACTCGCTATACCAGACCGGCATTTTCACCCAGTTGACGGCGACGCGCGGCAGCAGCGTGGCGAGGTCGTCGAGGCTGAGGGGCACGTCGTCGCCAGCCAGCGACCAGCCGAACTCGCCCTTCGGCGGACGTTCCAACGGCGGCACCAGCGCAATGTTGACCACTCGCTGGTCCAACAGGCCCCGCGACGTTTGCATCGTGACGCGGACCTTGTAAAACCCGTGCTTCTGGATGGGGGGCCGCCACGAGGTGGCGCCCGCGTACGCGGCGCCGCTTGTATTCGGGCGCCTCGACGAACTCCGATGCTTTGCTCCGCCGCTCGGTAATCAATTGCCCCTCAACCTGCACGCGGCTGCCTTCGAGCCGTTGGCTGCTGGCGTCCAACAGCTCGAACAGGATGTCGGGATCACTGTCCAGGATGCCCGACAGCTGGCAGTTGACGACGATGTCGTCCTTGTTGGTGTAAACGTTGAACGCGCTGGCGGTGGTCACGGTCATCTTCGGGAGCCGCGCCATCCACACGTCGTCCAGCGACACTTCGCCGCTCAGGTCGGCGCGGGCGCCCGCCTCGACGTGCAGCACGATGCGGGCCGTGCGAATGCGGCTCGTCTTCCGGGTTCACAGGTCCGAGATTAACCTGCATCCAACCATTGGTCTCCGGGAGCCAATCGGTGCCGCTCGATTGCAGCACGGCGCCGTCGTCGTCGAGAAACTCGACGCGAACCTGTGCCTTGGAGTAGTGCAGGTCGGCGACGCGGAGCCGCGCCTCGACTTTGTAGCTGAACTTATCCGATACCGAAATGAGCGGCGTTTCGAGGTGCGCCCCGCCGCCATTGACGTGGACCGTAAGGCACGAGTTGTCCGGCGCCTCAGCGTCGGGGCCGATCGAAACGTCGACGTAATGCGGCAGCCCTGGACCCAATTGGCGTCGCCACTTGTCGGGCCAGCGATCGTAGTTGACGTCCCACTTGTCGTCGAATTTGCAGTCGAAAATTTCGACGGCGTCGGGATGCCGGGGCTGGGTGCTCGGCAGCCCGACGATTGCTAGAATCAGAAGCGTTGACGAAAGAGTCATGACAGTTGCGGGTGAACGGAACCGACTGCACTCGACCTAAACAGCCCGCGGAGGCAAGTCGTGCTCAGCCTGAAAATTGCCCTACAGACCCGCTGCCTTGCGCAAGGGCTGAAGCAAGCATTGCTCACCGCGGCAAGGCTGGGCTACGAGGGGGTGCAGATCGACGCCCGCGAAGAGCTTCAGCCCGCGGAACTATCGGCAACGGGATTGCGGCAACTGCGGAAGATGCTGAACGATCTGAATCTGCGGGTTGGTTCGATGGCGTTTCCGACCCGCCGCGGGTTTGCCTCGAGTGAGGACCTTCAACGGCGGATCGACGCCACAATCGCCGCGATGCGGATGGCGTCGCGGTTGGGGGCTGGCGTCCTGGTGGTAACGCCTGGACCACTGCCGTCTGCGGATGAGAGCATGCGATCGACGCTGCTGGACTCCCTTGCGGTGCTGGCGACCCACGGCGGGCGCCTAGGCGTGCTCCCGGCGCTGGCGTGCCCCGAGGCCGAGCCGGCGGAATTGGCCGAACTTATCTCGGCGCTGCCGGAGGGGTTGGCCGGCGTCGATCTGAACCCTGCCGATCTCATCCGGCAGGGGCAGTCGCCGCGCGAATTCGTCGGGGCGCTGGGGCGGCGCATCGTGCATGTCTTCGCCAACGACGCCGTCAGCGGCCTCGGCGGCGGCGCCGACGACGTGGAGTTGGGGCGCGGCCTAGCCGACTTTCCAGAATTGCTGGGCGCTGGAGGAGCATGACTATCGCGGTTGGATTACGGTCCAGCGGCGCAATTCGGCGCGGACCGTCGACGACGTCGCCGACGCGATTGAGTATCTGCGATCGCTTTGAGGAGCGGGCCCGCGTTGAGGGCCTTCGGCAGTTACTTCTTGCGATGGCGGATCTTCGAGCGCATACGTCGCTTCTTGCGACCCAACTTGCGCCGTCCCTTGCCGGTCTTCTTGGTGCCCAAAAGGTGGCTCCGGTGGATAGAGGTTGTCTTGCTGTCAGGCTAGAACGCCTGACGTACTAGTGGGCGATACAGGGCTCGAACCTGTGACCCCCAGCTTGTCGAGCTGGTGCTCTAACCAACTGAGCTAATCGCCCTAGAAATCGGCGCGCCGACGCCCCGCGCGCCAGACCCGTGATTCTAGCATGCCAGCATGGTAGGCGGTAGGGCGACGCCGCGCGTCGAGTAACCACGCCCGTCGGATCGACCACGCCTGCACCAACGCTATCACTTTCGTCAAAATCGCCCCGTCTTCTGTCCTTGCGAAACCTTAACATTTTCGCTCTACTTCCGCATTGACACAACCTACCTGGGATGCCCCGCAGCGCCGTCGCCCTTCGGGCGGTTTCGACGGATCGAGCACTCACCGCGAGTGCGATTGGGCAACTGACATGCGGATCGATTGGCGGCAATTCAATACGGGCATGGGCGAGCTCTTGTGCTTCGTTCTGGCGTGGGCGATCGGCGCCTTCGCCGTGTGGAACGACTACGTCGGCCGGCGCACAACCCCTCGGGCGACAAAGTGGCCGTGAGCGGCGTCGGTCCGGCCTCGAACGTCGACTTCGACTGACGCGGTGCGCACGCTTCGACGACGCACTTAGGCCCCCTCTTCGCCGGGCGCTTCGGCGGCCGGGACCGACAGGTCCGCCTCCACGTCGTCGCGGCTATCGGCCGCCTGGCGTCGCCGCAGGTAGAGCTTGATCGGCACTTCCTCGAAGTTCATCTGCTCGCGCACCGCGGCGAGCAGGTACGCGCTGGTACGGCGGCGAGATCGCCTTGGGCTCGTTGCAGAACAGCACGATCGTGGGCGGCTGCACGCCGACCTGCGTGCCGTAGTAAGATCTTTGGCCGGCGGTTCTGGTACATGGGCGGCGGATTGCGCTGCACGGCGTCGCGCAGCAGCCGATTGAGCTGCCCCGTGGGCACCCGCTGCCGCGACTGCTTGAACAGCATTTGGGCGTGATTGAGCAGCGCCTTGACGTTCTTGCCCGTCTGTCCGGTGACGAAGGCGATCGGCGCGTACCGCATCGTGCGGAAGGTGTCGTTGAGATAGCGCACCCACTTCTCCGTCGGCATGCTCTTGACGAGCAGGTCCCACTTGTTCACCACGAAGATGCAGGGCTTGTACTCCTGGCGATGTACTCGCACAGTTGCTTGTCGACCTTGCTGATCCGCTGCGTGGCGTCGAAGAACAACAGCACGACGTCGGCCCGGCGGATGCTGCGCTGGCGCGGTGGGCGCCGTAGAAGTCGATCGACCCTTGGCTCTTCGTGCGGCGAATGCCCGGCGTGTCGATGGCGACGAAGGCCTTGCCGTCGAGCTCGAACCGCACGTCGACGCTGTCGCGCGTGGTGCCGGGGATTTCGCTGACGATCATCCGCTCGGCCTGGGCCAGCGTGTTGACGAACGTGCTCTTGCCCGTGTTGCGGCGGCCGACGATCGCCACCTTCATCACCGGCTCGGCCGCGGGCCCGGAATCGGCGGTCTCGGCGCGGCAGCCGCTCGAGGATCAGGTCCAGCAGGTCGGTGCGATTGCGATTCTGCGTGGTGCTCACCGGCACGACCTTGCCGCGGCCCAGTCGGTAGAAGTCGGCGGCCTGAGTTTCGAGGCTCTCGGCGTCGGCCTTGTTGGCCACGCACAGCACCGGCACGTCGAGGTTGCGCAGCCGGCGGGCCACCTCTTCGTCCAGCGGCATGAGCCCCGCGCGGACGTCGACCACGAACAGGATGACCGCCGCGCCGTTGAGGGCGACCTGGATCTGGTCGTCGATGTGGCGGGTGAGGTTGTCTTCGTCCTCGCCGCCCATGCCGCCGGTGTCGACGAGCTCGAAGTACCGTCCTTCGTGGGACATGAGGTACTCGACCCGGTCGCGGGTGACGCCGGGTTGGTCTTCGACGATCGCCAGGCGCAGCCCGGCCAGCCAGTTGAAGAGGCTGGATTTGCCCACATTGGGGCGGCCGACGATGACGACTTGGGGAACGGCCATGGAACGGCGCAAGCGGAGCGAACGGGGAGGACGGCGCGGGACCCTTTATCATAATCTGCGGGCGCGCGGCGGAGTAGCTTCTCTGGGCGATGAGCGCCGCGATCGAGTTCGGAGTGCCGGCGATGCCCAAACGTGATGCGCCGGGGGCTGAGACGCCCCGGCTCGCGGTGAAGCGAGAGCCGGGTTCTGCGGTATTGCGGCGAGAATAGGGGTCCCACCTCAATGGCCGCAGAAGGTCCGACTTCTGCGGTGGCTCGACGGGGCGGCGTCGGCGATAGCGGGACAGCGGCGCGAGGAACAGGCCGCGATAGTCGGCGAGATTTGCGTTTCTTCGAGCGCGTCGGCGGCGGGAGTTGGATTGCAAAAGCGCTTCAGCCGCGCGCCGCGGTCGAGCGGCGCCACGAGGTCACGAAATGGGGATTGGTGAACACGCATACACATACGGTAGCAAAGTGCGCGGCCATTTTCTAGTCAAAAGTTTGGGAAATGTGGCTATTGCGGCCTGGTCGCCGGAATGAGGATTTCGAGGATGTACTTGACTAGCTCGGCAACGACTTATACTCTGCAATGCAGAGTTAGAGTACGGCACGACGGAGCGCAAGATCTTTCGACAGGTAGTTAAGTGGAAATTCGCCAAGCGCTGGCGCAGGTGTCCGAAATTCGCGAGGTTTTGGCGCGTACCGAGACTTTTCGCGGTTATCGGTCGTTGACCGTCGGATTTTCGGGGCTCGTCGGCGTGACAGCCGCGATCATTCAGGCATCCTATCTGCCGCAACCCACCGAAAGACTGGGGGCTTATCTGACGCTGTGGCTCGGCGCCGCGGCAATGAATCTGAGTATCGTCGGGGTTGAGTTATGGCGTCGAGACCAAAAGGCGGAGATTGCGCTTACTCGGCAGACGACAGTTTTTGCCGTCGAGCAGTTCCTACCTTCGTTAGTGGCGGGCGGATTAGTCACGCTGGTAATTGTCGAGCGCGCGAGCGAGTCGGCTTGGATGCTGCCGGGCCTGTGGGCGTTGATGTTTGGTCTCGGAATTTTCGCGTCCCGAGGGATACTGCCGCGGGCCGTTTCCATTGCGGGAGCGTGGTACATGGTCAGCGGCGTTCTTACTTTGACGTGGGGACAAGGAGAGGCCGCGCTATCTCCGTGGATAATGGGCGTAACGTTTGGAGTCGGGCAACTGCTGACGGCAGCAATATTGCACGTCACTTTGGAACAATCAGAAGATCGATCGGATTGAACACGATGGGAATTCGCCGCAAATCGAGTGCGGCCGGCGACGGCCGTTTTGCCTATGACGGGCTGGATCGCGCGATCCACGAAAAAGCGCGTTTGGGAATTCTTACGGCGCTAGTCGCGCACCCGGAGGGCGTGGCGTTCAATGATCTTAAAGAGCTTTGCTCATTGACGGACGGCAACCTTAACCGACATTTGGCCGTCCTGGAGGAAGAGCGGCTTGTGACCACTAATCGAGACGCGACGCGCGGCCGGCCGCAGACGGTTGTGGTTATTTCGCGCCGGCCGCCGACGGTTTCAAGATTACCTGAATGTGCTCGAACAAGTATTGGTTGACGCCGGCTGTAGCCGGCCGCAGGCTGCCGCCACACGAGGAAAGGTCCTCTCCCGTTTCTCACCCGCGTAGACAAGTTCATGGCGTTTTCACTTTGGCTTCCGGTCTGCTTGTTTGCTTTGTGATACAAAGTTATTTTTAAGACATCGCTGCTATGAACGGTAACTTCAATGCCAGGGCGGCCCGCGTAGCCCACATCGTGGGTGAGGCGGAATTCTCGACCTCTTTCGCGTATCGGCCCTCATCACGGCGCTGGTTGGAGCCGCGGGCTCCGTCGGTCTGGTGCTCTGGACAGGTCGTCACAATGATTCCCGAACCCTGCTGGTGTTTTTTTCATTCTGGGTGCTCTCCCCATTCATCGCCCTCGGATTAGCCAACCTGGTTTCGAAGCGGTGGTCGGTTGTTAGCCGAGCGACGCTCCACGGCGTGATTCTGGTTTACACGCTGGTCGCTTTGGCAATCTACGGAGACGTTGCCTTCGGGGTGTCGAGGCCGCAGACTGCTTTCGCGTTCATTGTCGTCCCCCCGGCGTCTTGGCTGCTTATTCCAATAGTTGTTCTGTTAGCTGGGCTCATCTCTGGCAGGCTGTTTCTAACGCGGCTAGACCGTCGGCATATTCAAGGACTTCGCAATTTTGGCGACGTCGGGAGTACTCGGCATCGGGGCGTTGTTGGGGGCGCTCTGGCTGGAGCACAGGACCGACGTCACGCTTCCGACGCCCACGGGACCGTTCGCGGTTGGCCGCGCGATATATGACTGGGTCGACCATACGACCATGGACGCACTGGCGCCGATTACGGGAACCAAGCGCGAGCTGCTGGTCTGGATCTGGTACCCTTCGGCGCCTGGGCAATCAGTAGCGGTGGACGACTACGTTCCCTCTCAACTGAGAGCCCGGGGAGCGCCCCAGACAGCGTCTCTCGCCTCGTGGATTTTCAGCCTGTTGACGCGAGACCTGTCGAGGGTCCACTCGCACAGCCTTTCCAACGTCGACGTGTCGTCGGAAGAGCAGACGTATCCTGTCGTGATCATGAGAACGGGGGCGTCGCTCGAGGTGCTGACGTACTCGACGCTCGCCGAGGACCTGGCAAGTCACGGTTACGTCGTCGTGGGCTTTGACGCCCCCTATCGCACGCGACTCGTTGTTTTCCCCGACGGCCGTGCGATCGCAAGGACGCCGGAGAACAACCCGGAACTCTATGAAGGTCAGCCGGGGGCCGGTCGTCTGAATAAACTACTCTCGGCGTGGACCGCCGACATCGGATTCGTTCTTGATCGGCTGGAGCGTCTCAACGTTTCCGACCCGTCCGGCAAGTTCACGGGGCGGCTCGACATGACGCGGGTGGGAATATTCGGTCACTCCTTTGGCGGGGCGCAAGCTGCACAATTCTGTTCTCAAGATTCCCGGTGCAAAGCGGGCATCGATGTGGACGGTCGGCCGCTGGGCAGCGTCGTTCGGGTAGGCTTGCACCAGCCCTTCATGTTCCTCCTCAGCGACCATGGCTCGTCCGATCCGGAGAGCCGTCAAATCGAGGCCGACATCCAATCCATTTATGATCGATTGCCGGCGGATGGCAGGCTTCGCATAACGATTCGCGGCGCAAACCATTTCACCTTCACCGACGACGGAGCCCTGTTGAAAAGCCATGTTATGCGGGGGGTTCTCCGATTGTTTGGTAAGCTCGGCATCGACGGACGTCGCCAGCTTGAGGTTACGACATATTGTGTGCGCAATTTTTTCGATGCGTACCTCAAGGGACAAAACGTTTCGCAACTTGATATTTCATCTCCGCTTTACCCAGAGATCCAAGTTATCGAGTGAAAGGGATCAATGAGCATTGCGTGCGATGCCCATGTTAGCTCGCGGGCACTCGCTGAATTCTCTCATCAGTGAAGACGTCGCACTCGTCAGTGCTGTGGGTGGAGAATTCTGAGATAACGGCGGGTGGCGTGAATTTGGCGGCACGTGATGGGAATGCCTGCCGCCGCGAGGATTGAAAGCACGAAAGTCGCGGGCTCAGGGATCGCCGTTCCTGCGGTGCTCGTTGGGGGCGGCTCGTCAAATTGCTGCTGCCAAATCAGAAAATCCGCGCCGTCGACCGCGCCGTTGGCGTCGGCGTCACCCTGCGTGTGCGTGGCGCTGGCGAGCGTGCCGAAGCCCATCTGCCACCTGGCCAGGTCGTCGGCGTCCACGTCGTGGTCTTCCTCGAAGTCGGCCGGCAAAAAGGCGAGGGACGCGGCGACATAAGTTTTGAATCCGTAGTCGCGGCCGGTTTGGAAGCTCCACGCGCCCGGCGGCGTGCTGAGCGTGCGCCGCACCGAGCTGCCGCCGGCGTACTCGCCCGAGGGCATGGGGTACGGCAGGATATAGGTCCCGCCCGTGGTGCTCGAGATGCCAAAGGCCAAAACCTCGCCCACGTTGACCGGCGTGCTCGACGAGGTGAGATCAAACGGCACGAAGATCGGCGCGGTCGTCGAAATGAGAGCGGAATTGACGATGGCCGAACCGAGCGTCGCGTCGGGCAAGCCGTCCGAGGTGCTGTAGAGCGTGAGCACCGCGTCGTCGCCGGTGAATCCAAAGCGCGACATCTTCACCTCAATCCGCGTGAGCGCGCACGGCCACGCCGACGGTGAACGTTTGCCCGAGTTCCTGGCTGAACAGGCCGGCCGTGTCGCCGAAGGCCGAATCGAAGTCGTACTGTTGGTCGAGGACCTCCGCGGCTGCGGCAAGCGACGGCGCCAATAGAAATAGACATGACATTGCAGCCGCCAGCGAAAGCGCCGTTCGACCGACGTGGGTTTTCATCGCGAGGAGCCTCCCCCCAATCGATCGGCGCCTACCACTGACACAACCAGTCACGGCAGTATGAAACCCTGCCGCGCAGGGTCAAGAGGCGGCGCGAGCGATGCAAGGTCCGTTGGCGGGCTTGGCGGCGTCCATGGTCGGCGCATGGCCAGGGTCAATAGTTTGCCTGAGGTGCAGCCGGCAGGTAAATTGGATCTTTATGGCTGACGATGCCTCCGGAAGGAGGCGGCGCCTCATCAATTGTCGTTCATTCCACAACCTATGCCGAGTCGAAGTCGTCGCCGCCGATCGCCCCGACACGTCGCGCGGCGCGGCGACGCCGGCGGACTTCGCTTCGAGGCGCTGGAGCCGCGCAACCTGCTCGCGGCCGACTTCGGCGACGCCGCCGACTCCAACGGCTCGGCGTACCCCACCGCCAGCCACGAGGCCGTCGGTCCGCTGCTCGGCCTTTTGCGCGACGCCACCCCTTTCTCTTACAACGCCCTCGGCACGGGCGACGCCCAGGATGAGGACGGCGTCACGTTCGGAACCCTGCGCGTTGGGCAAACGGCTTCCATCATCGTGCATGTCGCCAACGCTCCGGCCGGCGCCCGGCTCGACGCCTGGATGGACTTTGGCCGCGACACTAGCTTTACGACGGCAGGCGATCAGATCGTCGACAATCTGGCGGTGACGGCAGGCGACAATTCAATCGCGTTCAGTATTCCCGCCACGGTGGCCAGCGGGCATTACTTCGCTCGCTTCCGCTTGAGCACCGCGGGCAATCTTAACTCCACCGGCACCGCCCTCGACGGCGAGGTCGAGGATTACCTTGTGCCCATCGCGCACGCCGATAGCGGGCCGTTCGCCGGATCGCAGCCGGTCAGCTTCACGGACGCCTCACAAGCCGTTCCGACCGACCTGGACGGCGACGGCGACCTCGACCTGCTTCTCAGCAGTTTCCGCTGGATTGAAAACATCGACGGCCGCTACGGAACAGAAATAGTCATCACGAACTCGACCGCCAGCGCGGTGGCGCCCGCCGACGTCGACGGCGACGGCGACATGGACTTCTTCGCCAACAACAGCGGCTTGCGGTGGTACGAAAACGACGGCCGGCAGAACTTCACCAGTCGCTCGATCGACTCGACCGCGCCGCTGAGCATGTTTGCCGTCGACCTTGACCAGGACGGCGACCTCGATCTGGTCGCCGGCTTCGCGAGCTCTACCGCCGCCTGGTACGTGAACAACGGCGGCCAGTCGTTTACCAAGGTCGTTCTCCCGGGCACGATTCGCGACGTGCGCTCGATTTCGGTCGTCGACATGGACGTCGACGGCGATCTGGACGTCCTGGCGGCGACGTCGGTCGATCAGACGATCGACGACTCGATCGAGTGGCTGGAAAACAATGGCAGCGAGTCGTTCACGCCGCGTCAGGTGGCGCCCACTAACGCCTCGCTGCGCATGGCTGTGCCGGCCGACCTGGATGGCGACGGCGACGTCGACGTGGTCGCGGCCGTGGCCGGCAGCGGCGGCGGCGTCTGGTATGAAAACGACGGCAATCAGGCCTTCTCGTTCCACGCGCTGAACGCCACGGGGTGGGCCGCGGAGTCCGTCGCCGTCGCGGACCTGGACGGCGACGGCGACATCGACGTCGCCGCGTCGGGGCTTACACGCGTGGCCTGGTACGAAAACGACGGGGAAGAAGGTTTCACGTCGCGCATCATCGCCGCGCCGTCGGGGACGCATCTGGCCATCGCCGCCGCCGACGTCGACGGCGACGGCCGCCTCGACCTGGTGACCAGCGGCACGGGCGCGGCGCCCGTGGCCTGGCATCGGCAGCTCGCCGAGTACGACTTCGGCGACGCGTCGCAGCCCTACGGCGTTTACCTTCAGGACAACGGCGCGCGTCACAACGCCGTCGGCCCGCGCCTGGGCGGCACGCGCGACGCCGAAGCCGACGGCGCCCATTCGCCCGCCGGCGCCGAGGCCGAAGACGACGGCGTCCTAGTCGGAGGCGCTGGCGGTCGGCCAAGCGTTGGGCACAGCGACCGTGAACGTGCAAAACGCGCCGGAGGGCGCGAGGCTCGACGCCTGGATCGACTTCGACGGCGACGGCGCCTGGAGCGGCGGCGAAGAGCAAATCGCCGCGGCCGTTTCCGTCGTCGAGGGCGACAACGGCCTGACGTTTGCAATTCCCAGCTCCGCTGTCGCCGGCGTCACATACGCCCGCTTCCGTCTCAGTACCGCGGGCGGGCTTGGGATCGTGGGCGCCGCCCTTGACGGCGAAGTCGAGGATTATGAGGTGACGCTCGCCCCGCGCGCACCGCCACGGGTCTGTTCGGCGGTCCTCAGTCGATTTCCGCGGCGGGCAACGCCTTTATGGTGACGGCCGACGTCGACGGTGACGGCGACGCGGACGTGGTGACGAAGGCCAGCGGACTGGCGTGGCACGAGAATCTCGGGCCGGACGGATTCGTGACGCACGCCATCCCCTCCAGCAGCATCGGGAGCGAAGACTTCGCGGCGGGCGACCTCGACAGCGACGGCGACGTCGATCTGTTTGGCTTCTCCGGCGCCGCGCTCGTCTGGATGGAGAATGACGGCAACCAGAACTTTACGCGGCGCACCTGGTCGATCGGCGCGCCACAGACTACGCCCACGTCGATCAATGCGCTCGACATCGCCGACCTCGACGCCGACGGCGACATGGACGTGCTGTTCACCGATTTGACTTCCGCCTCCGTCTTTGTATTGGTCAACAACGGTCGGCAGCAGTTCACGCTCCGACAGATCGGAGAGCTTGGCATCTACGCAACTTCCGTCGTTGCCGCCGACATGGATCACGACGGCGATTTGGACGTCGTCGCCGGCGGGGACGGCTTCCCCAACCAGTTCGGCGACGTCGTCTGGCTGCAGAACAACGGTGCGCTGACATTTACGTCGCGCATCGTCAAACCTGCATCTTCACCGAATAACCCCGTCACGGAGAGCGTAGCCGTCGGCGACGTGGACGGCGACGGCGATCTGGACGTGGTCGCCGCGGGCACGGCAGGGACATCAGGGACCGCGGTTTCCCTCACCTGGCACGAACAGGCGGCGGGAAACCAGTTCGTGGCTCACGACATCGACGCGGGTCGCAGCTTGCGTTGGGCGGCGCTCGCCGACTTCGACGTTGACGGCGATCTGGACATCCTCGTCAGCGGTTTCACGACGTCGATCGACTTGTACGAAAACTTCGGCGACGGGCAATTCATACGCCGTCAACTCAGCGCGGCCGTGAGCTCGGGCTACTCCGTGGCGGCCGCCGACATGGACGGCGACGGAGACCTCGACGCCGTGGCCCAGAGCGTCGCCGGCGCGGCGCGCGTCGCCTGGTTCGAAAACGTCAATTTCATTGACCCCGATTTCGGCGACGCGCCCGCCCCGTATCCGACGCTGCGAACCGATGGCGGACCCTTCCATAACGGCGGCGGGCCGCGCCTCGGCGCCGCCCGCGACGCGGAGTCCGACGGGGCGCCGACGCCGCTGGCCGACGGCGACCTGGATGACGGCGTGACGCTTCCCGCCGTGCGAGTCGGGCAGTCGACGGCGACGGTGACCGTTAACGCACAAAACGCCGCCGCTGGCGCCAGGCTCGATGCATGGATCGACTTCAACAGGGACGGCTCCTTTGGCGGGGCCGGCGAGCAAATCTTCGCGTCGCTGCCGGTGGCGGAAGGCGACAACGCCCTGGGCATCGACATTCCCGCGACGATGGTGGCCGGCGCCGCGACGGCGCGGTTCCGCATCAGCACGGCCGGCGGCCTGCGGCCGACTGGCGGCACGCTCGATGGAGAAGTCGAGGATTACCTCCTCGAGATCGCTCCGGCCGGCTCGTCCACCGGCGAGTTTGGCTCGCCCCTGATTGACGGCGGCTTTGTGAACTCACTGCGCGTGGCCGACATCGACGGCGACGGCGACGCGGACTACCTGACCGTCGCTCAAACGACCTCACCGCGGCTGGCTTGGCGTGAAAATCTGGGTGACGGGGCGTTTCTCCTGCACAGGTTCGCCTTTTCCGGTCCCACGCCGCAGGATGCGCGGCCCGTGGACTTCGATCGGGACGGCGACATCGACATCGTCGTGACAGATCAAAGCGCGGGCGGACTTGCGTGGTATGAAAACAACGGCGCTCAGTCGTTCACTTACCATTCTGCTACCGGCGCCACGTCGGGCTTGGGCGCGGCGTTCGACGTGGCCGACGTGGACGGCGACGGCGATCTCGATGCGATCGCCTCGCGAAGCGTTTCGTCAACTCAGCAGATTGTGGTTTTGCTGAACGACGGTCAGCAGGGGTTTGCGTCCAATCTACCGCTGACGACGCCCGCGCTAACCCCCAACGCCATCCGCGCCGCCGACGTCGACGGCGACGGCGACATGGACTTTGCCGTCTCGTTTGACGGGGATAGCCGCGGCTGGTTCGAGCACAGCGGCGCCGGGTGGACGTATCACAATCTGGCGGCCGTTCCCGGAAGCGAGCAGATGCGCACGGCTCGCGACATCGTGCCGGTCGACTTCGACGGCGACGGCGACATGGACCTGGTGTCGCTGGCCGGCGTTTCGGCACAGTTGGCGCTCGACTTGTATCGCAACGACGGCGCCGAGAACTTCACGCGGGAAACGCTGGCTTCTACGTCAGGAGCCACCTTCTTCACGGCCACCACCACGGGCGGCGATCGCCTGCAGGTCGCCGATCTCGACGGCGACGGCGACTTCGACGCCGTGGCCGGCGCCTCTTTCGGGACCCGCGTCTATCGAAACGACGGCCCGGCCGGGTTCACGCAATTTCTCGCCCCCGGCACGGGCGCAACCTCGAATTCCTCCACGCCGGTCGCCGTGGGCGATTTCGACGGCGACGGCCGACTCGAAATCCTCGCCTCCGGCGGACCGTCCGCCGGCACGTACCGGCTCGACGACCTGCCGTTGGGCGACTACGACCGCAGCGGAGTCGTCGACCAGGCGGATCGCGATCTTTATGACGTGACTCTCGGGCAGGCGGCCGTGCCGCCCGGCTCAGGCGCAGACGGCGATCGCAGTGGAACCGTCGACGCGCCCGATCTGGCCATCTGGGAAGCCAACCAGGGCCGCCGGACGGCGCCCTTGATCCGGGCCGCCGACTTCGACCAGAACGAATTTATCGACGGCGATGATTTCCTCCGCTGGCAGCTGCGAGCCGGCGAGACAAGCCAATTCCCCGGCATGTTCATTGAAGACGCCGATCTGAATGCGGCCGTCGACGGCGGCGACCTCGCCGTGTGGAACCGCCAGTTCGGGCAAGGCGTGGCGCCGGCCGTGGGCCCGATTGAGTCGCCGACCGCGACGCAAAACGCGGAACCACTCATGGCTGCGTCGGCGACAGTCGACCTCGCTGCCGCTGCGGCTGTCGAACCTGCCGCAGCGCCCGCCGCCGCGTTACGCGCGCGTCACGCTCCAGACTCGCGCTGGGCCTACGTGGCCGCTCACGACGCCGCCCTCGCGTCCTTCACAACGCCGGCAACAAATTCAGCCGACCGGACAAGATGGCGGCTGCGTCTCTCATCGAGCGACTCTAAATCTTCGCGCCTCATTGCTACGCTCGTCGACGAACTTCTCGCCGACCCGTGGGAAAGTGATTGACCCTAGGTTTCGGGCACGCGCTGAATTCTCTTATCAGTGAAGACGTCGCACTCGTCGGTGCTGTTGGTGGAGAATTCTGAGACGACGGCGCCTTCGCTGCCGGCTTGAAACCAGTGCAACGTGTTGGGCGGGATGGTGTATTGTTGCCCTGGGTTCAACGCGATCTCGTGCCAGACGGTGTACCCCTGCTGACTGGGCGGCGGCTGACATGCCGGGGATGGGCACGGGTCGCCGGGGACGTATAAATACACGGTTCCCCAGCGACAGCGAAACGTTTCTTCTTTGCCCGGATCGGCGCCGAGCGGGGGATGCCGGTGTTCGGGGCAGGTTTGCCCAGGCCACAGGGCCAGTTCCTTGCGCAGCAGCGCTGGGTGTTGACGTAAACGAGCAGGGCCAAGCCGGTCTCATCGAAATTGCCCAATCCGAAATCGGCAATCTCAATCGCGGCGGCCTCCTGCGGCGTGATGAAAATGCCTGCGCGGTGAAACAGCTCGGCGGCTTGACGCTGCCTGGCCAGGAGTTGCGCCGTGGAAAGCATTCTTCATCTCAAGAGCGAGGGCGCCGCGCGGGGGGCTCAGGGCCCCAGGCTGTGGAACTTCGCAATTGTTTCCCACGCCTCTTGCGGCGAGTCGGCGTAGTGCACCAGCTCCAGATGATGGTCGGCGATCACGCCTTCGTCGGCCAAGGCTTGAAAGTCGATCACGCGGTTCCAATAGTCCGATCCGTACATGATGATCGGAATCTCCTGCATGCGGCCGGTCTGCCGCAGGGTGAGCGCGTCGAACAGCTCGTCGAGCGTGCCGAAGCCGCCGGGAAAGATGACCAGCGCCGCGGCGCGCAGCACGAAGTGAAACTTGCGCATGGCGAAGTAGTGGAACTGCAGGCACAGCTCGGGAGTGATGTAGGGATTGGGCTCTTGTTCGTGCGGCAGCTCGATGTTGAGGCCGACGCTTTTGGCCCCGATTTCGAAGGCGCCGCGATTGGCCGCTTCCATGATGCCGGGGCCGCCGCCGGTCATCACCACGAAGTCGCACTTGCCGTCGCGCTGGCAAACCGACGAGACCAGGCGGCCAAACTCGCGGGCTTCCTCATAGTAGTGGCACTTGGCGAGGATTCGCTCGCTGCGCGCGACGTCGCGCAGAGCCTGCTCGTCGCCCGGCCGCTCCGCCAGAGCCTGCCGCGCCATCGCCAGCCGCGCTTCGGCCGCCTCTTGCGGCACGATCTGCGTGCCGCCGAACACCACGATGGCCGAGTGAATCTGGTTCTCGCGGAGCAGCGTCTCGGCCTTCAAGCAGCTCCAACTGCATGCGCACCGGCCGCTGCTCGGGCCGGCCGATGAAAATCGACGTCGAGCTCCGCGAGCGTGTAGCTCGGGGAGTTGAGAATCGCCTGTCGATTCTTCGCGACTCGGGCTTCAAACGATTTGTCGTCTCTCGATTTAGGCATCGTCGGCGGGGATCTCACGCAAAGGCGCGAAAGGAAGAACGCAAAGAAGAGGAGAAGAGAGGGCGAGGAGAATTTAAGGAACACTGATCTACACTGATTATCACTAATCGGAATTAGTGGAGAATGGCGAAGATTGGTGTTCCTTCTTTTCTTCTTTCTTTGCGTTCCCCCCTTTGCGCCTTACGCCTTTGCGTGAGATCTTCTCGGTTTATCAACTCAATTCAGCGCACTGACCCAAGTCGGGAATCATCACATCCCAACCGCGCGAGGTGCGCAGCTCGGCGGCTAGTGATTCGGCCGCATCGGGTTCGCCGTGGGTGAGAAATGTCTTCCGCGGCGCGTGTGACAGTGGGCCTAGCCACTTCAAGAGATCGCTGCGGTCGGCGTGGCCGCTCAGGCCCGGCATGTGCTCCACGGCGGCCCGTACCGGTACGTCGTGGCCAAACATGCGCAGGTAGCGTACGCCGTCCTCGATCATCCGCCCGCGTGTGCCGACGGCCATGTAGCCGCCCAGCACGATCGTGTTGGCGGGATTCGGCAGCCGCTGCTGGAGATGGTGGACGATGCGCCCCCCGGTCATCATGCCGCTGGAGGAGATGATGACCGCGGGCCCTTTGACCTGGTTGATCGCCTTCGACTCGGCCGTCGTGCGGGCGAGGATGACTTTGTGGCCGGCCAGCGCTGGGTGGGCGGGGTCGAGCGCGCCGTCGCTCAGGTCGTGGTCCTCGTGATACTCCCGGTACACGGCCGTGGCGTCGCACGCCATTGGGCTGTCGAGAAAAATCGGGAGGTCGGGAATCTTCTCCGCCGACTTCAAGATCTGGAGCAGGTAAATCAGCTGCTGGGCCCGGCCCACCGCGAACGCCGCCACCAGCATGACGCCGCCGCGGGCGACGCTGCGCTTCACCACTTGCTCCAATGCATCGAGCAAGCTGGCCTCCGGGTGCTCGCGGTTGCCGTAGGTGCTCTCGCACACGAGGTAGTCGCACGCCGGCGGCGGCGCCGGGTCGTGGTACAACGGGCCGCCGTAGCGCCCCACGTCGCCGGAGAACAGCATCCGCAGCGGCGGCTGGCGGTCGCGGAGCTCCACCTCGATCATGTTCGAGCCCAGCAGGTGCCCCGCGTCGTGGTAGCGCATCCAGATCGGCTCGGTCGGCGTGAACCACTCGCCGCGCGGCTGGTTCACAAACAGCTTCATCGACTGCTCCACGTCGCGGGCCTCGTACAGCGGCAGCGCGGGCTTGTGCTTCGAGAAGCCCTTGCGGTTGGCGTACAGGGCGTCGTATTCCTGGCACTTCGCGGAGTCCAACAGGATGATCTGGGCCAGCTCCGTCGTCGCGGCCGTGGCGTAGACCGGCCGGCGATACCCTTCCTTCACAATCCGCGGCAGGTATCCCACGTGGTCCAGATGAGCGTGCGTGAGCACGACGGCGTTGAGCTTGCCGACGTCGAACGGCGTGGGCAGCCAGTTGCGCTCGCGGAGTTCCTTGAGGCCCTGAAACAGGCCGCAATCCACGAGCACCCGGGCGTCGCCAGCTTCGAGGAGGTATTTCGAGCCGGTGACCGTGCGAGCCGCGCCGTGAAAGGTAATTCGTGCCATGGGCCCAAGATACCGGCAAGCTGCTTGGGGCTAAAGCGCATTTGCGCGGACGGCAGGAGCGGCGCGGAGCAAGCTCCGCGGCTAAATGCGGGGCGTTGCGACTATTCCAACGGCAGCACGGGGCGACCGTGCGCGTTCTTGGGCAAAGGCAGGAAACGCCCGATGGCGTACATCCCCGGCCCCGCGATTAGAATCGGCGCCAACAAACCGATGAGGGCCAGATTGTACTCAAAGCCCGCCGTGGCCAGGGTGCTCTCCTCGCTTGTGCCTAGAAAGAATCCGTTCTTGCCATGCACCATGCCAATGGCGCCGAGCATGATGACGATCAGCGACGCCGCCGAGAAGCGCGTGAGAAATCCGACCACCAGCCCGAGCCCGCCAAAGAACTCGCCGATGCTGACGGGGTAACCGAGCGGCCCCATCATTTTGACCATCGTGGCCAGTCCCGGCCCGCCGAAGGCGCCGAACACTTTTTGGGCGCCGTGCGCCATGAAGATGACGCCGACGACCACGTGCGCGATCAGCAAAGCCGTGTCGACCGCGGGGCGGTCCAGCGAAGCGTTCGAATTGTTATTCATGGCCGCCTCCGACTTAATGACAGGAGAAGAGCGCGGCCTGGATTGTAACCCAACTCACGCCGCTCAGATAATCCCATGCAACGGCCCGCCGGGCGCCCCCAGGGCGTCGACCCGCCGCTCGATTTGCGGATCTTCTGCCAACGCCGGCGCATGATGCGGCTTGATGCGGGCGTCGATCACCAGGGCGCCGCGGCAGCCCCAGTGCTTTTCGCTCACGAACTCGCCGACGGCGTAGATGTCGTCGGCCGGGTTGGTGCGCGTGAACGCGACCCACAAAAAGTTTGCCAGCGACTTGGCGACGAATTGGCTGTCGTCCACCACGACGACCCAACGGAAGGCGTTCAGCGGCAGCCCCAGTTCGATCGCCCGACAGAAGCGCCGCATGTTGCCGGCCACTTGCTCGCGGGTTTCCGTGCGCGCGCGGACCGCTTCGGCGTAGTCGAACGACGGCGGCGGACACGCCGGCCCTTCGACGGCCACCACGCCCGGCAGCAGGACGCGGGGATGGCGAAAGCCCTCGGGCAACGACAGCCCCTCGGGGATGCGCCGTCGCCAGGTCGAATCGCTTCGGGCCGACGGCGGCGATGACGACTTTCGACCCCGCGTTCAAGGCGGCGCCGGAGTAGTCGAGCGTGTCGATCGTCGTCTGGGTGTGGAAATGCAAGTCGCGCTGCCAGTCGGCCCGCTCCAGCACGTGCTGCAAGAACCCCGGCACGTTGTGTACATCCAAGTGCGGATCATCCGACCGTGCGGCGATCAGCAGAAACTTCGCCAGCGAGAGTTGCCCCTGGCCCAGGATGGCAGAGGCCTGCGTGAGCAGCTCCTGCGGCCGCGGCGACTCCTGGTAGGGCGTGTACCGCTCGCTGCCGATGGCCAACAACAGCGGATGCACGCCCGCGGCGTCGACGGCGTGCACGGCGTGAATCCCCGGCAGCACCGTGGGAATCAGCGGACCGGTGAGCTCGTGAATGAGCTTGCCGAAATTCGTGTCCTCTTGCGGCGGGCGGCCCACGACGGTGAACGGCCAGATGGCGTCGCGCCGGCAAAACACTTCTTCGACCTTCAGCACGGGGAATGGATGCGCGAGGCTGTAGTAGCCCAAGTGATCGCCGAACGGTCCCTCCGGCAGCAGGCGGTCGGGATCGACCGTGCCGCAGATGCAAAAATCGCTGTCGGCGTGAATCGCGAGCCCCGTGGGGCCAGGCGTCATGCGTACGCGGCGGCCGCCCAGCGCGCCGGCAAAGCCCAGCTCGCTCATGCCCTCAGGCAGCGGCATGACCGCCGCCACCGCCATCGCCGGCGGTCCGCCCACAAACACATTCACGCGGAAGGGCTGTCCCGATGCGCACCGCCGCCGCGTGGTGCACGCCGATGCTGCGGTGGATCTGGTAGTGCAGCCCAACTTCGCGATCCGGTTCGTACTGATTGCCGCCGAGCTGCACGCGGTACATGCCCAGGTTCGAGCGGCGAAATCCCGGCTCGCGAACATCCTCCGTGTAAACTACCGGCAGCGTCACGAACGGCCCGCCGTCGGCCGGCCAGCACACGAGCTGCGGCAACTGGCCGATCGTCGTTCGCGCGGCCAGCACCGGCCCGCTGCTAACAAGCTTTGGGCGCATCGCCAGTGCGCCCTGGCCGCGCGCCAGTACCGCCACGGCCGCTCGATGGCAGCTTGCGGCTTGGCCTTCATTTCCACCAACCGCTCGACCGTCCGCAGCGAATCGCGGAACATCAGCCGCACGCGCTCGATCGTGCCAAACAGGTTGCTCACCATGGGAAAGCGCGTGCCCGTCACGTTGGCGTATAACACGGCCGGCCCGCCGGCGGCGCACACGCGGCGGTGAATGGCCGCCGCCTCGAGCCGTGCGTCGACCGGCGCGTCGATGCGCACCAACTGGCCGTGCCGGGCCAGGTCCTCGACGCATGCGCGCAAACTGCGGTATCCCATGCGTAACTATCACTCGCAGACTGGGGCGGTGCGCTTGGATCAGTGGGTCTTGGGTGGCTGGGGCAGAGCGAAGCGGCGTCCCAGGGCGCTTCACTGGGGCGACGCCTTTGGCTCTGCCCGCTAGCCTGCCCCAGCCACCCCGAAAGCCACCCCCATCAGTCGGGTACGCGGCCAGCGCCAGCGGACCCAAAGCGCGATAACTGTACTGACCCCCATTTTCGCTACCACCGGCCCGCAAGTCCCCCTTTCACCCGGCTTTTCTGCCCGTCGGCCTGATGAGCGCCGCGTCGCCGCTGTCTATGCTAAGACTGTACCGGCAAGCCTTTTGGGACGTCCGCCAACAGGATTTGCCGGCAAATTGGCTCCCCGAGGGGCCCGAAACTAGTGGCATTGGGCCAAAGAATCTACAATTTCGACAGGAGTTGCATCGGTCAGGACGCAGGGATGGGCGCGTCAGTCGTCGCCGGGTCGAGTCTCTTGGAACGATCCTTCAGTACTTAGGGATCGACGAGGCAATCTAGCATGAGTCGGGAAACTGAAGATCGTCTGCCGGAAATCGCCATCGTCGGCGACCTTACCGAACACGAGCCGGAGCTTACGGAGCGCCTGCTGGAAGTCGAGCCGGGCGGCGAGTGCCGCATCTACTTCGACTCGCCCGGCGGCAGCCCGTATTGCGCCATGTCGCTCATGACGCTCATTCGCCTCCGCAAGCTGCAGGCCACCGGGATCGTCACCGGCGAGTGCTCCTCCGCGGCGCTCTGGCCGTTTGCCGCGTGTCAGCGGCGGCTGGTCACCGAGTGCAGCGTCCTGTTGTTCCACCCCATGCGGTGGCAGAGCGAGGAAAACGTCGGACTGGCCGAGGCGGCCGAGTGGGCTCGGCACTTCGGGCAACTGGAAAAGGATATGGACGCCCTGCTGGCCGATCTCTTCGGCGCCGCACGGGACAAGATGGACAAGTGGATCAACCCCGGCCGCTACGTCGGCGGCGTTGAGCTGGCCCAGGCGGGATTGGCCGAGCTGATCACCTTAGACATGCTGGCCCACACCGACCTCTTGATGCCGTCGACCAACGGCAAGCTCCATCGGGGCGCCAAGGTCAAGCAGCGGTCGTAGCGGGGGCATTTCGCCCCGATCCGATACCCGGCCGTTAGCCGGCATCGTCTCGATGCCGCGGTCTCTCTCGGCGCCGAGACGGCGCCGGCTAACACGACCCTGCCATCCGTTAGCAGGGCTTCGCGGGGCGCCAGCATCTTCGTCGGATCGCGCCGCAGTTGGCGCCAAAAAACCCGTCTCCCAGCATTTCGCCGCTTTGCGGTATCATCGTCGTCGGCGCACCCGCAGAACGGCGGCGACGCTTTCTGGACGACGGCTGGCTCTTGGTGCAGGGAGGATGCGACATGAAATTGTACACACATCGGCCGACGGGCAGCATGGAGCTGTGGGCAGTCGCGGCCGTCTGGGCAATGCTTGTCGGCAGCGCCGTCGTTGGCGCCGCGACCAACGACCGCAACGCCGCCGTCAAAGGCGATCCGCCGCGGCGCCCGACGCCGACCTGTTCGCCGGACTCCCGCCCTATCTGCCCAAGGCGCCGGTCAAGGGGGAGCTCACGCTCGCCGGCTCCTCGGCCATGAATCAGCTCGCCCTGTTGTGGGCCGACGGGATCAAGCACGTCCACCCCGACGCCAAGGTTTCGGTTCGCATGTACGAATCGGGCCAGGTGCTGCCGCGGTTGGCCAAGGGGGAAATGCAGATCGGCCTGATGAGCCGCCCGCTGACGGATAAGGAGCTCAAGGACGGCGGCGTCGCCGCGCTGGCCACGGCCAAGGACGTGTTGGGAATCGTGGTCAATCCCGCCAACCCGTTGGAACATCTTTCAACGGCGCAGGGCATCCAGCTGCTGCGCGATCCGCAGGCCGCGACCGACGCCGGCGCCGCCAAGTGGGGCCAGCTCGGCGCCACGGGCGAGTGGGCGAACATGCCGATCACGCTGTACGGCCGCAGCCAAGGCGCTGGCGCCTGGGGCTACCTGGTGAACCGGTTTCTCGGCGAAGGCGCACGCTCGCGCACTGCCAAGGATTGCAACGGCTACGCGGAACTCTGCGAATTGGTGGCCAAGGATCGCGGCGGCGTGGGCTACGTGAGCCTGTCGCTGGCGCCCCCGAAAGTGGGCAAGGTCTTGCCGTTGGTGCTCAACACGGGCGAAATCGTCCCGGCGCCGAAGCCAGGCGAGGCCGTCGACCCGCGCTACCCGCTCGTGCGCGAGTTGTACGTGGTGCTCAAGTGGAAGCCGGGCGACAAGCTCTCGCCGCTCAGCGAGGAATTCCTGCGGTACGTGCTAAGCCGCTCGGGCCAGGAGGACGCCGTGAAGTCGGGCCTCATCCCCCTGCGCCGCGACGAAGTGATGGCCTCGCGCGACCAGCTTGGGTGGACGGGACTGCGGTAGGGATGAACACGGCGTCATTGGCATTGATTGACGCTTCATACTGAAGGAGCGACGTGATGGTGGGCACGATGCGAGGGAGTGCTTCGTTCAATCTGTGGCGGGCGGCACTGGCGATCGTCGCGGCCGGATCGCTGGCCGGCGTCGCATGTAGCCAGGTGACGATTCGCAGTCGCGACTTGATCGACGACTGGCAGTCGACGCCGCTCGGGGCGCCGGCGTTGACGGGCCCTGCCGCTTCGGCGCGAACGACGTACGTGCCGTCGTGGAACTCGCAGCCCAATTCCTGGCGCCTGGGCGTGGCGATCGAAAACCTGGAAACCGGCGTCTTGTTGACCGATGTCGAGCGCGGCCTGCCCGCCGAGCGCGCCGGCCTCAAGCGCGGCGACGTCATCATCAACGTCGGCGGCTATCAGTGCGGTTACGTCGGCGGCGCCCTGTTCGACCTGGGCGACGAGATCAACCGCCGCGTCGACCAGCAGGGCCGCATCATTGTGCTGGCGTTCGACCAGCAGAACCGCCAGATTCGCAGCTTGCCGATCACGCTGGTCCAGCAAACGGCCGCGGGCGTGCGCGGCACGCTCGTCTGCCGCGAGCGGATCACGCTCACCCGGCAGGCGGTGCTCACTGTGCGGCTGCGCGACGTGACGTTTCCCAATTGGCAAAACGTCGAGGTCGGCAAGCAGGTGATCGCCAACCCGCCGCACCCGCCGATTCCGTTTTCGATCGAGTTCGATCCGACGCAAATCTACCCCGACCACAAATACGCCGTCGACGCCTGGCTGGTCGACCGCGGCGAGATCGTGCTGCAGTCCTCAGCGCCTACGCCGGTGACGCCGCTGGTCGGCGCCACGGCGGTGCAGGTAAACCTGGTGCGCGTCGGCCCCAGTACGCCGCCGAGCAACGCCTACGCGGTAGGTCAGCTCGAACAGATCGACGGCTGGTATCGCCAGTATCTCGGCCGCTCGGCCACCAGCCAGGAGCTGGCGGCGTGGCAGGCGCACCTGCAGGCGGGCCGAGCGCCGCAGGACGTGCTGGCCTTCATCCTGGGCAGCAGCGAGTACTACGACCGGATGGGCAACCAGAACGACCGCTATCTCGCCCAGCTGTACCAAAACGTGTACGGGCGGCAGCCGACTGCGTACGACATGCAGCAGTTTGTGTCGCAATACCAGCAGTTTGACGGCGCCCGCAGCCAGTTCGTCAGCGACATCCTCCGCCTGCAGCCGGGGCAGTGAGGACATGTGTTCGAGCATCCCGGCTTTGGCGACAACGTGCGGATCCTGCGCGACGCCGCTGACCGAACGGCTCGGCTACGCGGGACTGTCCGGCAGCGTGTCCGGGGAAACAACGCCGTCGTCCAGCGGCGTGGAAGTCGTCGGGGACGCGACGCGCAACTTGGCCCTGCACGTGGCGTTCGACGACGAAGATCGGGCGGGCGTGGTTTTCCCCCGAGCTCGTTGAGTTTGTCGATCACGCTCCGGGCACGGCTTTCGCGATCGGCGACGCCCAATGGGTCCGCCGCGCCAGACGGCGAGTGGGATGAAATCGGTGCTCCGCGTCGCTCGGCGATCGGCCGATTCCTGTCGTGGCTGAGGCGGGAGATACTTGGCCGCCGGTGAGAGCGGTTATACTTTCTGCTATTCGCTCGGTCGAGTTTGGCAAGATGCGTCGGCCGACGGCGAATGACTGCTCAGGGAGACTGCCATGAATGCAACTTGCCCGCGCCGCCTCGCCGCACTCATGTTGCTGGCCAGCAGTTGGGGCTGCGGCAATTTCTCACTGCCCGGCGGCGGCGACTCCGTCAGTCGCTCCAGCGGCGAACTGACCGTAACCATTGGCGGCCGACCCGTCGCTGAAGGGTCGGGCCACGTCGTCACGGAGAAACGGCCCGCCGCGCCTTTTCGGAAGCTGGCGGCGGAGCAAGGCGTCGAGGTGCTGATCGACGACGCGGCCGGCGACTCATTCACGGTCGAGGCTGACGACAATCTTTTGCCGCTCGTCGAAACCAAGGTCGAGAACGAAACCTTGCGAGTCCGCGTCACAGGCAGCTTGACCACGCGCAACCCGATCCGCGTGACCGCTGCCTCCCCGGACCTGTCCGAGGCCGCCGCGTCCAGCGACGCCAGCGTCGCCGCCGCCAAGGCGAGCGGCGATGTGGTGCGACTCACGGCCGACAGCAGCGGCGAGGTCACCGTCGACGAGGTGCAGGGCGACGAGATTGAGCTCGCGGCCAACAGCAGCGGCCACGTGACGGCCAAGCGCCTCGACGGCCAGAAGCTGCGCGTCGCCGTCAGCTCCGCCGGACACATCACGGCCGCGGGGAAAGTCGACCGGCAGCAGGTGGCGGCGTCCAGCAGCGGCCAATACGAAGGGGGCGAGCTGGCCAGCCGCACCGCGTCGGTCGACTTGAGCAGTGCGGGGAGCGCGCTTGTTCAGGCTGCGGAAGAAATCACGGGCGTCGTCTCCAGCGCGGGTCGCGTTCTCTATGTCGGCGATCCGGCCAAGATCTCGGTCGAAACCAGCAGCGCCGGATCGGTGACGAAGACCGACCGCTGACGCAGCAGGCATCCGACCGCGCTCCCTCGCGGGCGCCGCGCGTGGTACACTGCGCCTCGTGCTGTAAGCGAGATCGGACCACAATTCTCAGAGCGCTTCGATGAAAGCGAAATGGTTCACCCGCCTGGGATGGTTTTACGTCCCCGCATCGCCGATTGGCATAGTGCTGTGGGCATCGGCGCCGATGTTCTGTCTCACGGTGTTCATGGCCGTCGACCGTCAATCCCATTCAGTCAGCGATACGCTGTACGGGATATTTCCCTTCTTTGCCTGCACCTTTCTGCTGCTCGACTGGGTGGCCCGTCGCACCAGCGGCGAGCCTAATTGACTGCGGGCTTCTAACACAATGAATCGAACCGCCAAGCACGCCAAGGACGCCAAGAAAATTCTCGGAATTCCTGGCTCGCTTGGCGCGATGAGAGGCGTCGACCGAGGCTAGTAGGCACGGAGGCCAAACGCGATCGCTACCGTGCACTCTCTCGCGCGGAGTTTTAGTTTTCTGGCTTTGGCGGCCGTGCTATGATTGCGGCATGATAACTGAACAGCTACGCTCCGCTCTCCGCAATTCGCCCTTTCGACCGTTCACCATTCGCATGGCTGACGGGCGTACGTTCTCGATTGCTCATCCCGATTTCCTGTCGATGTCGCCGGCCGGAAGGACGGTGGTCGTCTACCACCCAGACGACTCGGCGAGCATCGTGGATTTGCTGCTCATGACCGAGCTTGAGTTGTCGCCGCCGACTGGTTCGCCGGCCTGACCAGAAGGTAAACCCCCGGGCGGGCCGATGCGTTTGATCTGCAGGGCGGCGGCGCGCTAAAATTAATCTCAGTGCGGGTCGTCGTGCGAGAGGAGGGGAGACCATGAAACGCGTCATTCTCTATTCGCTTGTGGCGTGCATCGCGGCGCCGGCCGTTAGCCTGGCTCAGAACGCCGGCAACGTCGACTCTCTACGGCACTACCGTTTTCTGCCGCGCTTCAGCACGCTGAACGAGAGCGGCGGAATCGGCGGGTTCAACGCCAATTTCCGCGTCCTGGGAACGTTCTACCTGAAGCTGCAGCCCGGGCCAACCGATGTGTGGCCGCCGCGCAACGAGGCGAAGTTCGTCAACGTCGACGCCTGGGCCAGTCACCCCATCCTGGCGTATGTGCTGGACCTGGATCGCACGTTGAACCTGTCGGGGCTTACCGGTCGTCAACTGCCGGTCGCTGCGCCGTTCGACGTGTTTCAGTTCGAGGGCAAAATCAACAACGGCTCGAGCGTGAACTTGTTCGCTTCGCTGATCGGCCCGTGGTTCTACGTGCGCGGCGGAACGACGCCGCCGCCAGAGAGCGCCGATTACTTCGTCTACCGACTCAAGGCGCGTGCGCCGAGCGACCATCGGCCGACGTCGATAACAACGACGTCGTTGACGGCGTCGACCTGGCGAAGATGATGGCCCAGTTCGGCCTCAACCCGGCGGGCGGCGTGTCGTCGACCCTGGGCGACGCCGACGGCGATCTCGACGTCGACGGCGAGGACTTCCTCGCCTGGCAAACCCAAGACGGCGAGACGCCGCCGTCGCTGGAAAGTCTCGACGCCATGGTCGACGCCGCGATCACATCGGCCGCTTCCAGCGCCCCGAGCCGGGCGCCGCGGCGCTGTGGGCGATCGGGGCCGGGCTGTCCCTGGCGAATCGCCGACGATAAATCCCGGAATTCCGCGGGTATCTCGCGCTTTCCCCCAGAACCGCCGTTTGCCATTGGGCTGGCGCGGCTTAGATTAGTGGTAGTGGAGGCGAGGCGATCGGCGCGGCGCGTGTGGCCCGCCGATTAACTCACCCAAAAGGGGGATAGTTCGATGATGTTGCGACGTTTGTCTCTCGCCGTCTTGGCGATTGTGGTTGGCGCCCTGGGAATGTCAGCCCGCGAGGCCGCCGCGTTTGGCCGCCGCTGTGCGACGCCCACGAAGCAAGTGGCCCTGTGCGTCGACGACCCGTGCGACTGCTGCCCGGGGCAGCAGGTGTGCGTGTGCGTGCCGTGCTGCTGCACCGAGGCGCCGTGCGTGAGCTGGCGTTGCGGCGCCTTTGGCCGCCGGGTGGCGACCTACTCGTGGCCGTGCTGCGGGTACGCGGTGGACGTGGTGGTCACGCGCCGCGGCGAGTTGATCGTGCGCGGCTGAGCCCAGGCGCATCGTCAGACTACCGGCGGATCGCCCTGATCGTCCTCTCGGCGCTCGACCCGATTCTCCGCCTCGACAGTGTGCTCAACCGATGGCCGCGCCACGAGCCGGTCGAGCTCCACGAGCGCCGGCCCGAGCACATAGCCTGCGCCGCCGCCGCGCCGTTCGCGCTTGGGATGGCGAAGGTAGTCGACGATCGACCAGATGACGACGACCGGCATGCCAATGAGCACGGCAGCGGCGGCGACGCACAGGAAGATTTGCTTGAGCGCCATGGGGCGAGCGCTTGGCTAGCGCGGGTCGGCGGTCGTCGGGTCAACGCACTTCGTCTATTGTATCGCCCGATGGCCCATGCGGCGCAGAAGCCTGGCGCACCCTGTGCCGGCTACTCGGCACAACCTGCCCGGCGTCGCTTGCGGCAAAACGAGGGCAGCCGCGACTCCGTTTGTGATCGCCGCAGCATGCGCGGTACACTCACAGTGCAGGTTCTCGTCGACGGAGGGGCGCCATGAATCGCATCGCACTCAGCTCGCTCGCGGCGACGGCGACTTTGGCAGTCGTCGCGATTCTGTTCTCCGCACCGGCGCGGGCCATCCCGCCGGATCGGCTGCTATCCTACCGGTTCCTGCCGCGTCACAGCGTGCTGGAACAGAGTCGGCCGGGCACGGAGTCGCCCGACATTCTCTATCTCGTCTCCGGCACGTTCGATCTGGAGTTCAGCTTCAAGCTCGAAGATCAGTGGCTCCGCCAGTCGGCGAAATTCCTGAACGTCGACGCCTGGGCGGCCAATCCGCTGACGGACGCGGCGCCGCTGAACTTGGACAGAGTGCTGAACCTGTCCGGCCTTGAAGGTCGTCAGCTTCCGGTGGCGGCGCCATTCGACGTCTTCGAGTTCGTGGGCAAGACCGAGGACGGTTTGGCCGTCGATCTGTTTGCCGACGTGCTGGGGCCGTGGCTGAGGTTGAATGGCGGAACCACGCCGCCGCAACCCGGCGGCGCCGGCGTCGTTTACCAACTCCGCGCCCTGGCGCGACAACGGCCGTTCACCGATTTCAACGACGACGACGTGGTGGACAGCAGCGACCTCGACGTGTGGATGACCAACCTGGGGACTCCTGCCTCGGTCGGCGACGCCACCAGCCTGGGCGACGCCGACGGCGACGGCGACCTGGACGGCGACGACTTTCTCGCCTGGCAGCAGAATCTAGGCGAGACCGCGCCCGTGGCGAGTCTTGCCGCGCTTGGCCCAGGCTCCGCCGGCGTGCCAGAGCCGAGCACGTTCGCTCTTGGATTGTTAAGCGCAGGTGCGCTAGCGGCTGCAAAGCGAAGCCAAGAGCGCAAAAAGTTAGCCCCCGGTCAATGACCGGGGGCTAACTGCTTTCGATTTCTCAAAGGTAACCGGCACAATTAGCGACGCGTGCCGCGCCGACTTGCCGACGGGCCAGGCCCATAGCAGCGGCGCCACGAATCAAAGCTGTCGTCGTCGGCTCAGGAACAGTTTCGAACGCGATCGCGTCCAATCGCGGATACCGACGTCCCGATTTTCCGTGACGGCGCCAGTGGCCAGATCGAATGTCACAAGTGCGTCGGTTTCCAGGTCCGGAGCTCCGGGCCGAGGTCGAGGCCGTACAGCACGCCCCCCGGATTGAAGTCCAGCGCGGCGTAGCCGCCGCCAACTGGTCGAGTGGGCATTGTGCAATGTTGGTAAACGCGCCAGTCCCCAGGTCATACGTGCCGTAGCGGCTTGAAGTCGGCGTACCGTAAATGGCGCCCGGCGGCTGATGGCCACGCCACCGCCGGAGGTCGACGTCAGGCCCGTGCTGCCGATCACTGTGGCTTTACCGGTGAGTAGATTGATGGAGTACAACTGCGGCCCGCCGATTGGACCCAATGCCATACAAAGTTCCCGCGGAGTTAAAGCCGATGTCCGCCATCGTCGCCGGGATTCCGCCGCTATTGGTGGGACCAGCATCGAAGGCGCCAATGAGCGGTCACCTGGCCCGTCGCCGGATTGATCGTGACCAACTTAGCTTGAGTGGCGGCGTTGGCGTTGCCGGTCGAGCCGTAAAGCACGCCCGTCGCTGGGATGGAAGGCCAAACCAGTAATCGGCAAGTTACCGCCCGCGGCGTCGTTGAGCGGCCCGACGTCTTGAATGACCGCGCCGGTCGACGGGATTAATCTGTAGAGTTCGCCAGGGTCCGCCGGCAGAGGTCGCGGCGAATAATGGCCGCGTCGGCCCGGGCAGCAAGCGCCATGGCCGCGAGAGAAAAGAGCGCAATCTGGAAAATCTTCATGAGCGTTTCCTTTAGGTGCTTTAAACTCTGATGCCGGAAATAGGGACAGTCGCCGCGATTTTCACGATAGCTGCACGGCGCGTGGCGTCAACAGTTTTGTCGAGGCCGGGCGAGAAAAGGGCTGGGAAATTTGATTTTGAACGCCCCGGACCGTTCCGCCCGCCCAGAAATCTCGCATCTACGCAAACCGACAGCGACAATCGCGCAAACGATGGCGTCTGGACTTTGCCACGTTGCGGGGCGCCAACCCGCTTGGAATGAGCGGCCATCAACCGCCGTGGTGCGCTAAAAGCGCGCGGATGGCAGCGGTTTGCTCTGGCCGCACGACTCGGCCCGCTTCCGCGCCGTCTTGCATCAAGATGAGCGTCGGCCACAGCTTGACGCGGAACGAGCGTCCGAGCTTTCGCCCCGGGCCGTCCTCGACCTTGATGTGCCGCACGTCCGGGTACTCGGCGAGTGCCTCGCGCACCAGCGGCGCCGCGAATTGGCAGTGGCCGCACCAGTCGGTTCCGAAGTCCAACAGCACTGGCCCGGCGAGCGCGTCGACCTCGTCGCGCAAGGGCCCGGCGTCACGTACGGATCAGTTTCAGAAATGACAGCACCTCCCGCGTCCAGATGAAGTCGGCCGCCCAGCGGCCATTCAACGCGCCCTTATCTACTGATTTTATCAACGGTGCGTCACTCAGCGTGAGGTAATTAGCACCGGCCGGATCACGCGCGGCGGAATCTTCACCGCCGGCAGCCCCGCCGCCCGCCGCCAGATGCTGATCTGCCCGATGTGCAGACTCTCGTGGTGCAACAGCAAGTCCGGCAGCATGAACTCGACCGTCGGGTACGCGTTGGCCCATCGCTCAAGGCTCGGCTTGCGCTGAAAGTCCGCGGGCTTCGCCGCCAACAGGGCTTGAGCCACCTTCTCGTGGCCCGACGCAAACCGCTCGACAATCATCTGCTTCGTCCCATAGGGCTCGAGCCGATCGAGCGGTCCCTGCCCGGCAAAGCCGTACAGCGGATCGTCCTTGGCGTCGGTCACGGGTGCCCCGTAGAGCAGGTCGACGACGATCGGGTGATAGGCCCCGATGTGCCCCAGAATCCACGCCGGGTGATTCATGGCCCCGCCGGGCCGCAGAATCATCTGCGCGTCGGAAAGGTCGTCGACCAGCGCCAAGGCGTAGGCCAGTTGGTTGTCCCAGGCGTAAACAATCGAAGGCACCGTGAACATGGCGTTTTCTTTCTCCAGACTTTGACACTGAAAACCCTGTAATTCCACCCGCGGACCCCGCTCAAATCAACCCGTGAACTGGCCAGGAATCGCCGTCCCCATTGGCCGCGCCGGCGGCTCGCGGCGTCGTTTCTGACGGCTTTCCGCCGCCGCGTATCGTTTTGAGACCACGGCGTCGGTTTGAGGACATCCCTGGGTGCAGCGCTGGTTCAGGGCTGGGCGACGGCAGCCACTAGCGTTCGCCAAACTCCGCATCGCATCGCCAGACCGTTACGTCGAATTGCGTACTCGCACGCGCCGAATTGGTACGCCCCGTGCGTTCATCGGCCCCGCCTGAGACGCACTGCTAAGAAGCCAAAACTTCAGCAGGGGATGACAATCATGTTGGGTCGATCACTGAAAGGCCGCGGAGTTGGGTTTGAACAATTGGAACGCCGCAACCTGATGGCCGGCAACGTCACGGCCAGCCTCGTCGACGGCGACCTGGTGATCAAGGGCGACGACTACTCCAACAGCGTGGTGGTCACGCAATTCGATTCCAAAACATTCGAGGTCAGCGGCCGCGCGGCCGGCGGCAGCGACACGAAAATCAACGGCAAGGTCGGCGCCCGCGTGCGGGTCACCGGCGTGATCGACGACATCCGCGCCCAGTTCTACAGCGGGAGCGACGGAATCAACCTGTTCGGGCGCCGGTCGCATCAGATTGCGTGCCACTGGCATCCTGCCAGTGAGAACTGCCGGTTGACGCCGGGTTCGGTGCAAGTCCGCAAGCAGCACTTCGTGTGATTCGGCTTGCCAGCACGTTGAGAATCAATCGTGTGCCTGCTTCTCACTGGCGACACGCCAGTGGCACGCTGATCAGTGCCGCCCCTCGCCGCCGTCACGGCTTGAAGTCCTTCAGCGCCATGACCTCGGCGTAGGCGAACCCCAGGGCGCTCATCGACGCGGCGTGCACGTCGGCCGCGGGGACGACGCGGCCGGCGAACTCCTGGTCGCGCATCGCGCACGCGTCGTGGATCACGCGGCATTTGTAGCCGAAGTCGGCCGCGGCGCGCGTGGCGCCTTCGATGCACATGTGGCTCATGGCGCCGGCGATCACCAGTCGGTCGACGCCCAGCGCGTCGAGCCGCTCGCGGAGGTCGGTGCCCTGGAACGCGTTGACGGCATGCTTGGTGATGACGGACTCGCCCGCCGCCGGCGCCACCGACGGGTGAATCTCGGCGCCGGGCGCGCCGGGGCGAAAAAACGGTGCGTTGGCCGAGGCGAACTCATGCCGCACATGCACCAGCGGCAGTCCCGCGTCGCGAAAGCATGCCAACAGATCCGCCGCCTTGGCGCTCGCCGCCTCAATGCCGGCCAGCGCGTAGGCGCCGCCGGGGAAGTAGTCGTTCTGAACGTCGATGAGCAGCAGGGCTTGAGTCATAGGTGGGCGAGGAATCGAGGTCCGAGGATTTGAAGCCGAGAGCACATGCAATTCTGATCTTTGACCCCATCATACGCGAGCCCATGCCGCCGGACGCGGTCATCGCCAGAAGCGCTGAGTTTAGCCCCCGGTTCTTCAAACCGGGGCGCCATACGACGGTTCTTCAAACCGGGGGCGCATGCGACGGTTCTTCAAACCGGGGGCGCATACGACGGTTCTTCAAACCGGGGGCGCATGCGACGGTTCTTCAAACCGGGGGCGCATGCGACGGTTCTTCAAACCGGGGTGCTTGAGCAACGGTTCGTCAAACCGGGGCGCTTTCGCCGCAGCGATACCCGACCCTGTGCACCCATCAGGGCGTGTGCCCTGGCCACTGCCCGGAGCGGCCATGTCCGAAAACACATGCCCACGTAAAGCCGTGGGCGTGGCGCCCGCCCGACCTGGTCGCCTGCAGGCGAAAGCTCCTGCTGATCCCGAGCGCCATGATCAAAAACCAATCCCCCTGGAAAGAGGACGCCGCCTCTTGAAGTCCAAGACAGTTGCTACGGCACTGGCGGACCGCCCCCTATCGCCGGTGCCCCGCAGCCCAAGTACAATCACAACTGCCGTTCAAAAACCGACCTCTGAAACCCCTTAGGCACGGCATGATTAAGCAAGTTCTCCTTTTCGCCTTCGTCTCGGTAGCGTTTTTCGTCTCCGATGTGCGCGGCCAGATAACCGCCTTCAAGTTTGATAGCTCACCGACAAGTCAGGTGGGTCACGGACAATCGCGGCTGTTCACCGAGTCCCTGGGATTTACATTTTTCGGCTTGCAAGAAAATGGGAAGTCCGTCGAAATCTGGGTGAACGGGGACGTTTACGGCTCTTGGATCATGCACTTTGGCGATCCGGGGAGTGGCGCATTTGGTTCACCCACGGGCCCGCTCCTACTAGTGGGCGACTATCCGATTGCAACGCGCTGGCCGTTTCATGATATCAAGATGCCTGGATCGGCTGGACTTTCATTCGGAGGCCAGGGCCGAGGCGTCAACACCCTGACCGGAAGCTTCGTCATTCGGGAGTTCGTGCCCAGTACAAATGGAGAGATCCAGGCGTTCGCGGCGGACTTCATTCAATTCGACGAGGGGCGGGCGAGCGATTGGAACCGAGGGCGTATCCGCTTCAATTCCACAGTGCCGTTACCGGAACCAGATGGACTTCTGCTGGCGTGCGCCATCGGAATGGGCGCAGCTATCCTTCGCGGGTGGCCCGGGTTGCCGTCCGCGGCTACCTGGGCGGCGTAAGCCGCGAGAGGTTTAGCGAACACAACCTCTTCTCGCATCCGCGACCCCGGTAGGCGAAGACGCCAACCGGGGCCACCCGCGGTCCGCATTGTAGTGTGCGACGATCCGCCGCAGCTTGTTCTTGACCGAGGTGATCCGCCCTTGCACGTACTATCGCAGGCGGACCAGGGCCCGGTGCTCTCGCACCCGCGGCGTGGGCCGCCACGACTCGGGAATCTGATCCAGCGCGAGAAACTCGGCCAGCACCTGGGCGTCGAGCTTGTCGGACTTCTTCGTGCTCTCAGCGATCACCCGCAGCTTGCCGGGATGGGCCAGCACGCACGCGGTCGGCCGTCGGTTCGATCAGCCGCACGAACCACTCGTAGCTGGCCGTCGCCTCGACGACCACTTGGTAGGGACCAAACTGGGCGAAGTACGCCGCGATCGTCTCTTCGTCGCGGCAGGCAAACCGCTTTCGCTCGATGATCTTCCGTTCCCGGCCGACTAGCTCAACGATGCACAGGCTGATAGTCTGCTTATGAAGGTCGACGCCGACGTAACGCATGGCATGCTCCTTGTGTGAAGACCAAGTAGTTGTCCAAAACACCGGTCTATCACGATCTTCAAGGAAAGCCAGCCGTCGGCTCGGCCTTCGCTTATCTCATAGCTTCATTCTACGTGACGCCGCCAGTCCCACCCGCCGCCATCGAAAATGTGAACGTGGATACACAAATGGAATCAGTTGCCAAACCGGGAGGAAAGCACCTTTCGCACTACGTTCAGATCGGGCCAACTAACTCTCTCTCCCGCAGCGATGAATCCAGTATCAATTTCGTCTACTAGAGTCTTGTCGACATGTAGTTCCTGCACTCGAAGTGCCTTGCGCCACTTTCCTTTATCCTTCTTGATCAGAATCTGCTCGATTGTTGCCCTGTTTCGTGTCTGAATGAATACGAGGTAATACGCCTCATCGCACGACGGCTCAAGGTGCCCCGTTAGAGACTTCACAGTCTGCGGACCGAAGGCAGGAATGAATTGTATGCGTGGATTGCCTACTCCAGAGGCCAAGGCTTGACCCATAGCCCAGTTTTCTAATCCATCGCAAAGACTTGTCTCGACGATTTCAATGTCAATATCAAACGATGGGACAACATCGCCGCCATGAACCAGATCGGCCGAAAAACTGCCTGGCTTAGCTGGGTCCTCGATGGGACGAATCCACACCATAGAGTTTCCACCAGTTACCAACGCCTTCGTCGCGCCTGCCAGCGTTTCCATGCGACCTTGCTGCTCACCCGCGTCGATTGCACTCAGGAACGCAACGATGATTACCATGACCCCACCAGTGAGAATCATTAGCTTTGACCAGTCCGTCGCTCGCGGAGCGATCTTGTCGCTCTTAATGACTTCGCCAGTCAGCACAAGCAATGCGCCAAGAGTGGATAGAATTGGGTAGAGATACATGGAGCCTCCCGAGTAGTGTTCGTCTTTCAATTCCGATTCTTGGAAGGGTGCGTTCAATTGCAAACTACAGTGCAAACCCTAAATGACGACGCGATTAGAAGAGGCATCGTGCCCCAAGAATGTCGATCAGCTCCTGGGATTTCGGTACGGCACAAAACAAAAGCCCCCGGCCAATGACCGGGGGCTAAATGGATTGTGTTGGACGTGGTTCACGCCCTCAACGATTAATACATGTCATCCATGCCCGGCGCCCCCGCTCCGCCGCCGCCCTTCTTGTCCTTCTTCGGCGCCTCGGCGATCAGGGCGTCGCTCGTCAGCAGCAGCGTCGCCACGCTCGCGGCGTTTTGCAGGGCCGTGCGGGTCACCTTCGTCGGGTCGATGACGCCGGCCTTCACCAGGTCTTCGTACTTGTCGGTCGCGGCGTTGTAGCCTTCGTTGCCCTTGGCCGCGGCCACGTTTTCGGCCACGATGCCGCCGTCCTGGCCGGCGTTGTCGGCGATCGCCGAGATCGGCGAGCGGCAGGCTCGCACGCACGATCTTGTAGCCGATCTCCTGGTCCTGGCTCAGGCCCGCGGGCTTCAGCTTGGCGCTGGCCCGCAGCAGGGCCACGCCGCCGCCGGGGAGGATGCCTTCTTCGACGGCCGCACGGGTGGCGTGCAGGGCGTCTTCCACGCGGGCCTTCTTTTCCTTCATCTCGCTCTCGGTCGCGGCGCCGACGTTCACCTTGGCCACGCCGCCGGCCAGCTTGGCCAGCCGCTCTTCGAGCTTCTCGCGGTCGTAGTCGCTGGTGGTGTTCTCGATCTCGCGGCGGATCTGGTCGATGCGGCCCTTGATGTCGCCGCTCTTGCCGGCGCCTTCGATGATCGTCGTGTTGTCCTTGTCGACGATCACCTTCTTGGCCCGGCCGAGCTCGCCGAGGCCGACGCTCTCGAGCTTGATGCCGAGGTCTTCGAAGATGGCCTGGCCGCCGGTGAGCATGGCGATGTCTTCGAGCATCGCCTTGCGGCGATCGCCGAAGCCCGGCGCCTTGACTGCACAGACATTGAACGTGCCGCGGAGCTTGTTGATCACCAGCGTGGCGAGGGCCTCGCCTTCGATGTCCTCGGCGACGATCAACAGCGGCTTGCCGGCGTTGACCACGGCTTCGAGGCACGGCACGAGGTCCTTGACGCTGGAAATCTTCTTCTCGTGGACCAGCACGTAGGCGTCTTCGAGCACGCACTCCATGCTCGTGGGGCTGGTGACGAAGTACGGCGACAGGTAGCCGCGGTCGAACTGCATGCCCTCGACCCACTCGACCTCGGTGGCGAGGCTCTTGCCTTCGTCGACGGTGATGACGCCGTCCTTGCCGACCTTCTCCATGGCCTCGGCGAGCATCTTGCCGATTTCGGTGTCGCCGTTTGAGGCGACGGTGCCGACCTGGGCCATTTCCTGGGTGCTCTTGATCTTGATGGACATCTTCTTGAGCTCGGCGGTGATGTCCTCGACGGCCTTCTCGATGCCCTGCTTCATCTGCACGGGGTTGACGCCCGCGACGACGGCCCGCAGGCCCTCGTTGAAGATGGCTTCGGCCAGCACGGTGGCGGTGGTGGTGCCGTCGCCGGCGACGTCGCTGGTCTTCGAGGCGACTTCCTTGACCATCTGGGCGCCCATGTTTTCGTAGGTGTCCTCCAGCTCGACTTCCTTGGCGACGGTGACGCCGTCCTTGGTGACGGTGGGCGAGCCGAAGGATTTCTGCAGGATGACGTTCCGGCCCTTGGGCCCGAGCGTGATCTTGACGGCTCGGGCAAGCTTCTGCACGCCGCGACGCATCGCGTCGCGGGCTTCCTGATCAAAGGCAATCATTTTGGCCATGGGTGGCTCCGGTTTTGTGTTGGGGTTGAATTGTTGGCCGCGGGTGGGCGGCGTGGTGTTTTGGAATCAGTCGCGACGGGGTCGCCACGGTGGTTAGAGGCTAGAAGCTGCGGCTAGAGAAGAGGCTTCGCTTCATTCCGGCCCTAGCCTCTAGCTTCTAGCCCTGACCCCTGCCGTCACTCGATCACCGCCAGAATGTCGCGTCTCGCTCATCAGCAGGTATTCTTCGTCGTCGATCGTGATCGTCTCGGGGGCGTAGCTGGTGAACAGGATGCGGTCGCCTTTTTTCACTTGCATCTTGCCGCGGGTGCCGTCGTCCAGGAGCTTGCCGGTGCCGATGGCGATGACCGTGCCGCGGCTGGGCTTATCCTTGGCGGCGTCGGGAATGAAAATGCCGCCGGCGGTCTTCTCTTGCGACTCCTCGCGCTCGACGACCACTTTGTCCCCCAGGGGCTGCAGCGAAATCTTGGCCTTCTTTTTGGTGGCGGTAGCCATGAGAAACTGATCCTCTCCTAATGAAACAGATGCCTGTGGATTGAAGCCGCCCGGAGGCGGCGTGGGGATGCGTGCTCAACAGAGCGACCGCGAAGCACCGCGCGGCAAGGCGCATTGTCCCCGTTGCCATACCCCCTTTGCAAGGTGCGCCACCAAACCGAGTTGAAACTCGTAACCCGCGAGTCGGCGGCGACTTACGGAAATCGCGGGCTAACCGAGGCTCTGCCAAATTGGCCACGGCCCGAGGTCGCGGGCTCGAAACACCCGCTAACCGCTGTCACTTTGGCAGACGGGTGGGAGAGTTTCGCGCAGGATCGCGGCCTACTTAAGAAGTTGCCACACCGTCACGACGATCCCCAGCGGCACCAGATAGTAGGCAAACTTCCACAGCGTGCCCCGGCGAACCCAGCCGAGCAGCATGCGCAGGGCGACCAGCCCCACGAGCATGGACACGACGAAACCCACGATCAAGGTTGGCACGGGCGTGCCGGTCGAGCCCTTGTGGACGGCATCGAGGATCTTTAGTAGCCCGGCGCCGCCAATCACGGGTATCGCCAGTAGAAATGCAAACGCGGCCGCCGGCTCGCGCTTCAGGCCAACAACCAGGCCGCCGGAAATGGTCGAGCCGCTGCGCGAGACCCCTGGCAAAATGGCAATCGCCTGCATAAATCCGATGACCAGCGACCGTCCGGCGCCCAGCTCGGTATAGTGCAGCCGACCCTCGGGCCGCCGCGACGCCCACAGCAGCGCCGCCGCGGTCACCGGAAACATCAACCCCGCCAACAGCGGATTCTCCAGCAGCCAATCGTGCCGCGGGCTCCGACAGTCCTTTCTCAATAAACACGCCGGCGACGCCGGCGGGTATGGTCGCCAACACGAGCGGCCAGATCGCCCGGCGATCGGCGGTAAACAGCCTCAAAATCTCGCGCCGGTAAAACACCAGCACCGCCGCCAGCGTGCCGAGGTGCAGCATCACTTCCACCTCGACCAGGTCGGGCGTCTTCCGCCCGCCCCAGGATTCCACGAGGGCATTGGCGACGACGAGATGGCCCGAGCTGCTCACCGGTAGAAACTCGGTGATGCCTTGCACGATCGCCAGGATGATGATGTCGAAGGGCGACATGGGGATGAAGTGGGCTGTGGGCTGTGGGCTGTGGGCGGTGGGCAGTGGGCGGTGGGCGGTGGGCAGTGGGCTAGTACAGAGAGAGAGAGTCCGACAGCTCGTGCAAGTTCCAGGCGTTGTTGCAGCGGTGGTAAAGGCGCCGGAAAGCCTTGGAACAAGTCTGCTCCGTACTGCCCACTGCCCACTTTTGTCCCACAACTATAGCTTTTTCCCGGCGACTCCCGCGACTTTTCCCTGCGCTGGCGGAGGGCTAAACTTCAAACTACGGCGTCTTTCTCGGCATGGCGCCGGCCGAACAGACCTGCGGCGAGCTTTTACGCATGGGCGTTCGATTTCAGTGCCCCCAGGGGCATCCACTTCACGTCAAAGCCCACCTGGCGGGCAAGCGGGGAATCTGCCCCGAGTGCGGCGCCAAGTTCATCGTTCCCAACTTCAGCGGCGGCAAAGTCGCCGAAGCGCCGGAAGTCCCCGTCACCGCCGCCAACGGCGCCGCGGAAGCAGCCGCCTGGTACGTCCGCCCGCCGTCCGGCGGCCAGTTCGGGCCCGTGGCCACCGACGTGTTCGACCAATGGGTGGCCGAGGGCCGCGTCTCGGCCGACAGTTGGGTGTGGCGCAGCGGCTGGCCCGAGTGGAAGCCCGGCAGCTACGCCTTGGCGGCGAAGAAAGTCGACGGCGCCACGACGATATTCGACTCCGACGCCGACCTCGACGACGCCGCCCCGCTAACCCACGCCTTGGCCAACCTGCCGACGCCCAAGCCCGGCGAATCGCTGAGCATCGCGCGCGGCGGCGCGAGCAGCTCAACCGCCAACTCACGCTCATCCTGAGCATGGTGGCGATTATCTTGATCGTGCTGCTGGGCTGGGTGCTGGCTCGGTGACCCGCGGCGCTGCAAGCGCCGCCAGTTGCTCCGGCTCAACGTACGCCAACAGCCCCGTCAGCATCGCCAGCGAAAACATGATCCACCCGCTCGCCAGGGCAAAAGAAACCCACACGAACACGCCAACCGCCAGCACAATCGGCCGGGCCAGTCGCAGCCAAATGAAGACCGCGAATGTTAGCAGGTAGAGCGTGATGACGTGGCTCCATGCGGCGACGACGCGGGGATGGTCGGTCAGGAAGCTGAAATCCACCAGCGCCATGCCGGGTCGCGTCGCCGCCAGCCAAATGCCTTCGCCGGTCCACCAGGCGCCTTCGGGCGCGTTGAGTTGAGCACAGCCCATCATCAGGTGCACGGCGGCGAAGTGGATTTGCAGGAGGCGCAGGGCGATGGTGTTGGCAGGGGAGGCAGGCTGGAGACTGGAGGCCGGAGGCTGGAGGGCTTGTTGGCGGCGCCATGCGGTAACAGAGAATGCGTCGCACGAACGGCCGACGCACAGGTACACCAGCAGGATCGCGAGGATCGTTTCGAACTCGCCTGTGACCAGCGGCGTGCGGCCGAAAAAGCTGAGCGTGACTGCCGCGGCGAGGATGCAGATGATGCGGCCGCCGATCCCCAGCGCGTAGAGTGCGAGCACCGCCAGCGACGCCCAGTACGCCGGCCAGAGGGCGTAGGTCGGCAGGTAGTCGAACATCGACCATTGGCCGACATACAATCCCTCGATCATGGTCTTGGGCATCATGCCGGCGGGCGAGAACCAGCGCTCCAGATCCGGGGCGTACGTGTAAACGGCGTAGAACGACATCAAGCCCGTGGCCACGCGCACGAGGCCGAGCGTCGTCGCGGCAGTGGGGATGAACCAGAAACGGTTCCAGCCCTGGCCGACCGCTGAGCCCAGCTCGTCGAAATAGTTTTTCACCGCGGCCTTCATTTGGCGGCGCCCTCCGCCGGCTGCTCGCCGCCGGTGATTGTCGGCTCGGGTTCATCGGTCGGCCCGGCGCCGTCGGTCGCCGGCGGCGCGGGCTGGTCAGCGGGCTGCGCCGGCTCTTCGGCCGCGGGCGCCGCGCCCTGCTCGCCCTCATCTTCACCCGCTTCACCCGTGGCCTGGTTGGTTGGCGTTTCGGGGCGCACCACTTCGGCGGTCTGGCCCGTCGGCTCGGCCCGCGAGGCCTGGTAACGAGTTTCATCCGGGTCCCACACCAGGTGAATCTTGACCGTGGCCGTTTCGTATAGCGTCGGCCCGGCCAGGCGCGGGCCGCCTTCGCGCGGTTTGCTCGGCGCCCGCTCGACGGCCTTGGGAAGACGCTTCGACGGTTCGCGTCGGCAGGTGAGCAGGTACGATCCGTGCGGCGCCTGCAGGTCGCGGAGCCACCGCTCGGCGATCGCCAGCGGAAACTGCGTGCGAAGGTCGGAGTTCTCGGCGAACAGCTCGTCGAAATACGCCACGTTGTACGCCAGTTGCTGGTAGCGCTGCCGGCGGATCCGCGGCTGCATTCCCTCGGGCGGGAGCTGGGCGGGCAACGCCAGGTCGCCGGCAGCTCGCCCCGGCTCCACGTCGAGCACCAGGCTTTGGCTGCCGTCCTCCGGCAGGGCGCTGGCGAGGTGGATGTCGTAGGCGATGTCCATCCACAGCAGTCCGAGATAGTTGCGCACCAGCGGAATCTGCCGCAGGGCGGGCGCCAACAGCGATTTGCCGCCGCCGGAGTTCGAGGCCAGGCTCCAGCCCAGGCAGAACAGGTGCAGGATCAAGAGCACCGTCACCGCGGTTTGCCAGGCGGGCGGGGCGACGGTCTTGGCGGGCTTCGAGTCGGAACGGGGCATTCCGTGTCCCCAATGCAGGCGGCGCATACGAGGCAAGCCCGAGATTTGACCACAAACCCGGCGGCCGCGCAAGGGGAAATGGAAACCCCGGCTTAGGGTGGCATGCCCTCGTCTGCGTGGGCATGAGAAGTGATGGCAGACATGGCCACGTCGTCAGACCTCCGAAGCCATGCCATCCGACGCCGTTAAGTTTCTTATTTCCGGATTGTCCGCAGATTTCGCAAATGACCGCGGATAAATGAGAGAGTAATCGGCCACTTCCGCTTCTCTCCCGGTGCTTGCCTTACTTTCATCTGCGATGCTATCCAGCAGAATCATCGCAGGCCGCGCGCATTTTGTCGAAGCTACAGACCTAACTCCAATTCAACATTTTGGTTGCGGCTACGCCGCGCTAGGCTAATCTGCGCCATCTGCGGACTTCTCTGAAAGGATTAACGGCGTAGCACGTCACCCGCCGAAAGCCCGCTGTCGGCAGCGCAACAAAAAGCCGGACCTCGCTTTCGCGAGGTCCGGCTCTCGTTTCTGAACTGACCTAAGCAATCAGGGCCTCAGGTGCTGGCCGGAGCTTCCGGAGCCGGGGGCGCCGGGGCCTGGGCGGGCATGCCGCCATCCGGCGTCGGGGCCGGAGCTGGGGCAGCGCCGCCGCCGCAACCACAGGGGGCAGCCGCAGCCTCGCAACCGCAACCCGAGTTGCATCCGCAACCCGAATCACAACCGCAGGACGACTCACAGCCGCACGAGGGCTCGCAACCGCAAGACTGCTCGCAGCCACACGAAGGCTGGCAGCATGAATTGCACGGCGCAGCAGCAACTCGGTTGGCAGCAGTCATTGCGCGAGCAACGGCACTTGCGGGCCCGCCGAGAACAGCCGCACTTGTGCTTGCGGCCGCAATCGCACGAGTTTGAACACCCGCACGAGGGCTTGCAACAGCACTTCTTACCGAACAGGCCGGCAGCGGCCTCATGCTCATCGCCCATCATGGCGAAGCCGACCACGGCCACCAGCACGGCGACCGTCGACAACACGAAACGCTTCATTTTGAATCTCCTCCCACGTGAACGCGGAAACAACACTCGATACAGTGACCGTCGAATTCCTCTGCCCCAGCTCCGCGGCGACGGTCATCTGCGGGGGGGTAACGCTCTATCGATGCTCGCGCGTCGGACAGGCCAGCAGCCTTGCCAGCAGCGCGAAAGTGGCTGGGGTTGGGTAGGGGTCGCCTAAACTGGGCGGTTGGCGTCGAATCTTTGCGTCAGTCAACTTAGGGGGTCAAACTTAACGCGCTCACTCCCCCTGTCAAGGCGGTTGGAAAGACGCGTGTTTCAAGTTGCTCTGGTGGAATAAGCTGACCTTGACGTGCAAGCATAGCACGGCTAGTGCGCACGGGAAACCCGCACGAAAGAAAACGCCAAAAGATCAATCCGGGCCCCAATTCATGGCCGGATAGGGCGACGTAAAGCCTTAAAATAAAAGGCTTTGCGAGAATTACCGGCGGCCCAAGCGGCTAGTCCCTGCGGGGCTTCCTGGGAGCCGGAAATACCGGACTTTTCTTTAGCGCACCTGAGGCGGCGCAAACGGGTCGCGAGCTACCTGATCGCTCGGTCCGCTCGGGGGCGGCGCGGCCCCAGCGGCGGCCGGTTGATCGGCTGCCGGCTTGCGCGGCGCAGCGCCTCGAGCGTTTCGAAATTCATGATCATCGGCGGCTGATTGGGGCCCATATCCTCGCGCATGCCGAAGATTCGCCATTGGCCGTCGGCCAATCGCAGAGCGCAGCTAATCGGTTCCTGATACGGCTTGCCGTCGGCGTCGAGGTCGGTCCAGATCGAGTCGACGACCGCCTTGTCCTCGTCGAGCTTTTCGACGGCGCCAATCTGAAAGCGGGCCGTGGCGCTGCCCGGCGGCGAGATGTTCATGTTCCGCTCGGTGATCCGCTCGAGGGCCAGCGGCGTGAGGCACTGGCTGGCAGCCCCGTCGCCGTTGCCGCGGCGCACGGCGTCGAGGAATTGGTAAACCACCTGAGCGGCGGGGTCGACGGGCATGGGCGACTGCGGCGCCAAGGCGGTCGTCGCTACCGCCGTCGGCGAACCAGCGCCGGAATCCCCGCACCCGGTCGTGAGCGTGATGGCAAGCAGAGCTAAGGGAACAATCCAAAGGCTGCGCATGGTCCAAACTCCCGTCGTTGATCAATTCCCAGCAGTCGTGCCCCGCCAGGTGGCGGAACCCATTTAGCCCCCGGTCATTGACCGGGGGCAATGCCCCGGCGCGGGGCGGGAGTTTGGCAAATGGCCCCGAGGGGGTCAAGGCCGCAATGCACGAACCGGTCGCACGGGTGCAGCCTGCGGTTTGCGCGTGGCGGCGAATGGTGTAGAAGCTAGCGAGGAGATTTTCAGGGGGAGGAAGCGCCGGCGGCGAGAAGCTGGCGAGAATAAGGAGCCAAGGATGGCGATTAGCAGTGAAGTTCAGGGGCGGATCGCGGCGATGGCCCGGCAGTTGTGCGAGGAGGCGCCCGAAGTCGACGAGTCGCAGGGGGTTTGCTGGCTGGACGCCATCGAGAATCAGGCGATCGAGATCGCCGATGCGCTAACGGCGGAAGTCGTGAAACAACGGTCCTTCGATCGGCCCGCTCCCCAGGACGCGGACTGTCCGACGTGCGGCCAGCCGGGGCGCTGTCGCGGAGCCCGCCAGCGGGAACTCGTCACCCGCCGCGGACCGACGAGGATCGTCGAACCGGAGTATTACTGCCCCGGCTGCCGCCGGGCTTTTTTTCCCGCTGACCAGCGCCCTGGGCGTTGAACCGGACTGTCCCTTCACGCCCAGCGCGCTGGCGAAGGTGGTCTACGCCGGTTCGCAGTCGGCCTCCTTCGTTCAAGCGACGAAGGACCTGGAGGCGCTGGCGGAGCTCTCGGTCTCGCGCGAACGGGTGCAGCGGTGGACCAAGCGGATTGGCCGCGAGCGGGTCGCCGAGATGGAGGCGCAAGCGGCGGCGTACCAAGACCTGCCGCTGCCTGCGCGGCGCACCCCTCCGACCGAGCCGCGTTCCGCCGGTGGCGTGCGTCATGATGGACGGCGGGCGGATCCAAATCCGCTCTCGTGACGAGTCGCTGCGCGACGAGAAGGCCCCGGGCCATTGGCGCGAGACGCTGGTGGGCTGCTTGTTGAGCATGACCAGCGCGGAGCAGGCCGTCGATCCTTGCCCGACGATTCCGGCGACCTTCGTCGACCCGGGACGCATGGACGAGTTGGCCCGAGAAATCAAGGGGTTTTCGTCCGCTCACGAAGCTCTCGAAGAACCTTCCGACGACGCGCCGCAGGACCGCGTCGCGCGGCCCACGCCGCTGCTGCGAAGCGTCGTGGCCACGCGGCAAGGGGCCGAGCGGTTCGGCCCGCGGCTGGTCGCCGCCGCTTACGCGCGGGGCTTTCACGCAGCGCCGCGGAAGGCGTTCGTGGCCGACGGCGCGGCGGCCAACTGGAGCGTTCACCAGAAACATTTCTCTCACTATACGCCGATCCTCGATTTCACCCACGCGATCTGTTACGTCTACGCGGCGGCGCTGGCCGGACGGAGCCCAGCGGAAGGTTGGTCGGCGCATCGCCAGTGGGCCCAATGGCTGTGGGAAGGCAGCGTCGCGCCGCTGTTGGCGGCGCTGACCGTCCGATCGCAGGAACTGGGAGCGCCCGTCGAGAACGAGTCGGAAACATCGCCGCGGCGGATCGTCGCCGAAGCGCTGCGGTATCTCACGAATCAGCAGCCGCGCATGAGTTACGCCGCCTACCGCCGGCAGGGCCTGCCGATGACGTCCGCCGCGATCGAGTCGACGATCAAACAGATGAACCGCCGCGTCAAAGGAAGCGAGAAGTTCTGGGACCAAGGCGCCGAGCCGCTGCTGCAACTGGCGGCCGACGGCCTCAGCGACACCGAACCCCTCCGCCACTTTTGGAAACGTCGACACCGACGACTCCACCCAACACGCAGCTATCAGACCGCCGCCTAAAAACAAACCGCAGGCTGCACCCGGTCGCACGGTCGCACCGAAGGGCGGCATTGCCCTCGTCCGCGTGGGCATGGAAAACTAATGGCCGCGCAACCGAGCGCATGCCACTCATTACCGCGGCTAGGGCCCCTACCGGCACTCGACAGCAGCCTGGCCGCGGCGGATAAGTGCTAGCTGCCTTGTGAAGGTGCGCTCCCTCAAAAAACTCGCGCGATCTCCCCTTCCGCTCCACCAAAAAATCCAGCGATGGCATCGCCGGTCTCAGAAGCGCCCGCCAACGGACAGGCGGAAGTTCACGCTATGCGCCCGCGGCGGGCCGCGAACGCCAACAATGTAGAATGTCCCCTTTTCGGTTCCCTTTTCGGTTCCCCTTTTCGGTCGAAAGAATTCCTCAAACTTTTGGACACTTCTCGCTCATCCCGACAGGAAGTGAACGCAAGTCGCACAGATGGTTGGCTTTAGGTTCGATTTCGGCGTTTCCAATGTTGTCGTTAGCGACGTGCTGCGGTTGGCGTTGGAGTTACGGCGGTCTGGTAAGAGACTCCGCTACTGCTAGCTCGCGGCCAACTGTCGGCTTGGGCGAGAAGTCTCAACTTTTGTGTTGAAAATGGGCCATGACCTGTGCTAACGTTCACCTCATGGGGAAAAGCTCTCAGCGATCAGCAATCAGCCTTCAGCCAGAAGGAAAATGCACGCTGCCGCTGTGCGCGGGGAGGGCGACGCTCCCGCGGAGCCGAAGTCGACCTGGCGGCCCACTGGTTCACGTCAGCTCGGCAGGAGCCTCGCCCTCCCGGCGAATTTTGAGTCGCTCCGACGCCCGCGCAAGAAACGCACAAGTCGCCGACTTTGGCGACGCCTTGCCTTGCGGCGCCTCCTGTTTTTCTCATGTCCGACCACGGCGCGGCAGGGCAAAATCAGGGACTAATGCAATAAAAAGATGGGACCCCTACGTTGCCCGCAAAAGGGCAAAACTCAAAGCGAGCCGGGTCGTCCCGACCCCGGCGTCCCGTCACTTACGGCCCCAATCCTCGATCAACGGCCGCCTGGTCGCGCCGCGCCAACGCAAGCTGCGATTCGAACGTGCTCGAATCCACCTTCCAAACCGGCGCCGTATCGACGTGCAACTGGCAGTGGGCCGCCAGCATGTTGTAGAGAAACTTGAACAGCTGCCGCGGCACCCGCAGCGAGGCGAAGGCGTCGATCAGCCGGCGGTCGTCGATCGACTCGTCGAACAGAGTCGCGAATCTGCGGCGTCGACGCCGCGCGCCGTGCAGGCCGCCACCCGGGCGTTGGCCAGGTCGTAGAGCGACTGGCCGCTCCACTCCAGCGACGGGACCATGTTCTGTTTGTCCAGCCGGGCCCGCTGGTAGAAGTCGCGGTTTTCCTTCTCCACAAACCCGGCCAGCTCAATCGGCAGCAGCAGTTTGAGCCCCAGGCCCGGCTGCTTGAGAAACTTGTTGTCGAGCATCGACCACACCAGGCTCTTCATGTTCTCGAGCGAGCCGTTCATGAGGTGCGGCTCGTCGACGCGGTCGACCAGCACGACGATGCCCGAAAACCCCAGGGCCTTGAGCACGCCCTGGAACTTGTTCAAGCAGCTCGTAGCGGTCGTCGGTCCGTTCCTTGCCGGGCAGCGGTTGGCCGTTGACGTCGCGGCCGCGGAACTGCATGAGCACCCTGCGCAGCGGATTGGTCTCGCGCCGGACCGAACGCAGGTTGCGCGACACGCTCCACGCCGCCAGACCCCAGCGCCAGCATTTGGCCAGCCACGGCGCCCACCCCGCGGCGATCGCCAGCCACGGCCAGACGGTTTTGAACCACTGGTACTGTTTATTGTACAGCACCACGCCCACGACGGCGGCGGTGACCAGCACGCCCAGGCCAAAGATGGCCCAGCTCTGCCAGGGCCAGTAGCGCAGCTCGCGTGCGCAGTCGATACCAGCGCGACTGAAAGGTTTCGGTGAGCGAGTTGTCGTAGCAGGCCGCCAGCAAGAGCAGGTCGCGCCTCTGGAAGCGGTCAAGCCGCTTGACGGCGTCGACCGGCAGATTGTTCGCTGCGGGACCGCTGGGCTGCGAGGCGCCCAGCAGGCGGTCGACCAGGCTGGTGACGCCCAGCGACAGGATGGCGTCCATGTGGTCCCACAGCTTCCACTCGGACAGCACCCTGGCGGGGTTGCGCCGCTTGCGGCCGCTGAGGCGGTCGGCGAAGCGGTCGAGGAACGGATTGAAGTCGTCGTATTCGATGACAAACAATCGGCGGTTGCCGTTCTTGCCGTTGTGGTCCTCAACCTGAGCGGCCATCTGCAGGCGCATGGCCGTCTTACCGGCGCCCTTCTCGCCGAACACGATCGACGTGGCGGGGCTCGCGGGGTCGCCGTACACCTTGTCCCACTGCGGGTGAAAGGTGCTCGTGCGGCAGCGATCCTGGAAGACCGGATCGGTCTGCGCATCTTCATCGGCAAACGGATTGGCGACGATGCCGTAGTGCGCCAAAAGGTCGGGAAGTTTCATGCGGTCGACCGGGACAGGCTCTGGGAGCAGCGGTGGGTTGTAAAGTATAGATCGCCCGGGCGGCGCCCGGCGACTGTGTCTCCACGGCGGGTTTGGCATTCGGCGGCGGTTCTCGGTAAGATTGACCGTAGGGCCACGGCCTTCAAATTTGGCGTAGCCATGGAACAGACGCCGCCCTTAAAAACCGATCCCAAATACGGCTTCTATCCCTGGTGGCCGGAAGACGGCGACGAGTGGGTGCATCCCGAGGACGTCGCCGCGGCGCGGGACACGGTTCCCAGTCCGCGCGTATTCCGCCGCGACGGCCGGCACGGCGACTACCTGGTGCTGCACTACGGCGACCTGCGGCTGCGCGTGAAGCGCACGCTGTGGCAGGAAGTGCCGCCCGAGGGGTTCGAAGTGGGCGACTGGGTCGAGGTGCTCTCGCGCGGCCAGCTCAACACGTCGCGGACGGGGGTCATCCGCGAGATGCACTGGGAGCCGCGGTCGCGGTCGATGCGGTATCAGATTCTCGAGAACGACCTGCCGATTCCCAATTTCTACAGCGCCCAGGATTTGCAGCACGTCGAGCCGCCGGCGCCGCGCGCGGAAGTCGTCGTCACTCCGTCGCCGGATGCTGGGCAGTTGACGTAACCTCGGGTGGCTGCTTGTTCAATTCTTCCAGCTGCTTGCGGACCGCCACGTTGTCGGGATCGAGCTTCGACCATGCCCGGAGCACGCGCCGGGCTAGCTCCAGATCGTCGAGTTGCTGGGCCAGTTGAAGCTGCTCAGCATAAACAAGCCGGAGAAATTGTCGTACATGGCTGGCGGGCCACGTGCGCGGGATAGGCAAGTCCAATGCGCGCTGCAGGAATTCACGCGCCTCGGGAAAGGCGGAATTGCGGCGGGCGATTTGACCCATGAAGAACGCCGGAACCGGATCGTCGGCGTCGAGCGACGCCGCTTCCTTCAGCAATCGGTCGGCCGTGGCTTCGTCCCCGAATTCGTAGCAAGCGATCGCCAGCGACGACTGCGGCGAATAGACAAAGGGCGCCATTTTGCGCGCCGCCGCGAAACAGGCGAGGCTCTCGTGATACCGCCGCTGCCGGGCGTAGATATTTGCCAGTTTCATCAGAGGCAAATGGTCGTCAGGCGCAACTTCGATGGCCGATTGCGCGACGGCGGCCGCCTCCTCCAAGCGTTCTTGGCTGACAATCAGATCCACCAGGTCGAGCCGGGCCACCGTAAATCGCGGCGCCAGTTCACTAGCGCGGCGAAGCGCCTGCTCCGCTGCATCGATCTGCCGCTGCGCTACAAGCGCCTGCGCCAAACCAAGCCACGCCATCGGCGCCTGATCGTCGGCCGCCACCGCCTGGCGCAACGTTTGTTCCGCAACGGCGGCGCGTCCCTCGGCCAATTGGGCCATGCCCAGAATGATCGTCGCTTGAGGCGAGTTCTTAAGCAGCTGCGGGTTACCTTCGAGCAGTCGGATCGCCTCTGCGATCTGATGGCTCGCGACATAGCACGAAGCCAATCCTTCGAGACTCCACACATCCGTGGGATAAATCTCGAGCGTCTTGCGGTATCCGACAATCTTTGAACGAAGCTCGGTCTGATCCTGATGCTCCTTCAGGACTGCGTATTGGCTGGGATCAACGGGCGTCACCTGAAGATACACGTCCGACATCTCGTCGTCGGCGTTGGAGCCGTACACGACCCGCCGCGGCGGATGATGAGGATTTCGCACATTGGCCGCGGTATTGTCGTAGCCGAACGTCGTGACCAGCTTGGCGCCGTGCGGCAATCGCACAGGTTCGGCAAAACGGTACTTGTCGTGCCACTTCTCGTCGAAGTGGCGAATGGCGATCAGCGTGCGCGTGGGCCCCTGAGGCGGTACGGCGTCGACCTGAATCTCCCGGCACAGCTTGTGCGCGTGCGGAAAGATGAAATGAACGTCGACATCGATCGGAAGCTCATACTCGTCGATCACCGTGTGGTTTGCCTGATCAGCCGGAATGTCGATGTCGCGGCTGCCGATGCGCAAGATGAGCGAGTGCTCGGTCGGGGCCGAGTCGGCGTAATGCAGACCGATGCGAAATCGCACCTGCTCCGGCTTGCCCGAGGGTTGCAGATGCGTGTGCAGCACGAGCTTGGAATCCGGTTCGAGCCTCCAAGCGGCGTCCGGGGCGCCCATGTCCGGCAACATCCCTGGCGTCCAGGTGATTAACTGGCCCGGCGGGTCCTGGCCCCAAGCCATGCCCTCGTAGCCGGGGTCACGGTCGGCCGCGTCGCGCCGCACTGACTCGCCGGCGGCGTCGATGCCAAGTCGTGCATGGTGTGTGACGCGCGGATTTTCCGGCCGGAGTTCGACGGCCCGAATCCAATGGGCCTGGCCCCCCGGCACGTTGAGGACAAAATTGCGAAATCGGTCCGCTCCATCGGCGGGAAGGTCGAAGCGGGGACTTTCCAAAATCATATCCGGTGCGCGCCCAGTTGCCAACCTGAAGTAAACTTCGGCGCGGGAAGCAATTGGCGGGGATCGCCTTGCGGAGTACCGGCGGCCGCCCACTTGGCCAACAAATCGATTTCCACGTCGCTCAACCGCCGTTCGTTTTCAAATTGGCAATGGCCCGCTTCCGGCAACCAGGGCGGCATGAACCGGCTATGAGTGACTTCCGCGATTTGCCGGTGGCGCGCTCGGGCCTGGTCGTAAGTCAACAGACTGAAAGGCGCCACTTCGCCCGGGCGGTGACAACTGGCGCAATGGGTCAACAGAATCGGCGCCACATCGCCGCAGTAAGTCACCGAGTTCGCCGACTTGATCGCCGTGCTTGATGCGCGTCCGCAGCCCCACAGCATGGTCAGCAGCATCAAGAGGGTCCAACACGAGCGGCGGGGCATGGGAGGCATTCCCGGCTACTGGAGATCGCCGATGTAACAGCCAACCGCCTTGGTCACCGGTTGTGCGACCGCCCGGCCGGCGAGGACCGCCTCGATGGCGTCGGCGAGTTCGTGCGTCGTCGGCTCGGATCGCGACTGGCCAAAATCGACGAACAAATCGTCGATTCGCCCCCGATAGGCGATTTTGCGCTGGTCGTCGAACACCACGGCCTCGGGAGTCACCGTGGCGCCGCACTGGGCGACCAAATTATGCAAGGGATCGCGGAGCCCAGGACATGTGAATTGGTACTCCTCTTGGCGGCGGCGAATGCTGTCGGCGCTTTGCTGAGGGTCGACGTATACCAAGAAGAAATCGACGCCCTGCGGGTGATAGGCGTCGCACAAGGAGCGGATGGTCGGGGCGTACCGGTTCGAAATGGGGCAGTCGGATTTGGTGAATACGACGACGGTCGCGCGGGCGGATTCCCGTCCTTGCCAGAGGTCGAAGGGGCGCCCGTCCAGTTCCAACGAATCCGCCGCGGCCTGGCCCGCTGGTTCGGCGCAACCGGGCAAGGCGAGAGCCCCCAGTAACAATAGTGACTGAACAATTCGCATAGGATCAGTGTACGACAGCCGCTTAGGCGGAAAAAGCAACTTGTCTCTGCGGCCGTTGGTATATGGAAAACCAGCAATTCCAGCGCGTCGCGTAATCGTCTTGCGCAGGATGGGACATCGAATTATGAATTTCCCCAGGCGATTGTTGTGGTCGACGGCGAGCCTGTTGCTCGTTGCAAATTCGGCGCATGCGGCATTTCACCTCATGCAAATCGAGCAGATCATCGGCGGCGTCAATGGCGACGTCACCGCTCAGGCGATCCAGCTCCGCATGAGGACCGGGGGTCAAAGCTCCGTCAGCTTGTCGCGGCTGACGGCGGTTGACGCCACTGGCGGGACCGAAGTGTTGGTTAAGGACCTGACCACGAGTGTGTCGAATGGCGCCACGGTGCGCACATATTGATTACGACGCCCAATTTCGCCAACTACACAAATATCCCGCTGGTGAGCGACTTCACCATCACCAACCCCATCCCCATGTCTTATCTCGCCGCGGGTCAGCTCAGGTTTACGGACGATTCCGGCACGAAGTATTGGCTCCTGAGTTGGGGAGGCAGTGCCTTTACGGGACCGATGATTGGCGAGATGTTCCACCAGAACGACGCCGATGGGAATTTTGGTCCCCCGGCGGCAACGGCTCTGCCCAGTAATTCTCTCCAGGCGCTGCAGTTCACCGGCACTTCCACGGCCCTCAGCACGAACAATCTGGCGCAGTACGCCGTGACGACCGGGGCCGCAACGTTTGTTAACAACGCCGGCACGAGCTTCACGCTCGTGGCGCCGCCAACTTTCGACGCCGGCGACTTTGACGAGGACGGCCAGGTGGACGACGACGACCTCGGGGTGTGGCAGGACAACTTCGGGTTGGTCGGGACCGCTACGCATCAGGACGGCGACGCGGACGACGACGACGACGTGGACGGCGCCGACTATCTGAACTGGCAAGAGCAAGCCACGGTTGCCGGCGTGCCGGCGATCAGCGATGCACCCGAGCCCGCTGCGGCGCTGTTGGCGACAATAGCAGCGCTGGGGGGGATGCGTTGGCGGCGGCGATCCCGGCGGGCGTGGCCCGCCGGCTAGACTTGCCCAAGGATTGAGCACGCAGGCGTGCATCCTAACGGCGCCCTCGAGCACAGCTAGCTGGCAAAGGCGGCGCTCTTCTGCGAGGCGGACGGAGTTGGCGAACAGCGCGGGGCTTGTTCGGCATGCGGGTTGCTTTACTCGTTCTTCACCACGGCGGCGTAAATTGCCGCTGATACGCGCCGTTGATTTATCGGCGCGACCCACTGCCCGCCATCGCCGCGACGCCGAACTGGCGCAATGCGGCTTCATTTGCGAGCCCACTCGGTCAATCGACTTGGCCGACTCACGAGCGCTCGCCTGCCAGGAAAGGAACATCGACCCATGCCCCTTGGCACGCGCAAAGGACTGTTGATCGACATGGACGGCGTGGTCTACCGCGGCCACGAAATGATCCCGGGCGCCGATCGCTTCATCGACAGCTTGAAGCGGCTGCGGATCCCGTTCATCTTTCTGACCAACAACAGCCAGCGGACGCGCCGCGACGTGGCGACCAAGGTCTCGCGGATGGGGATCGCCGTGGAGGACCGCCACATCTTTACCTGCGCGATGGCGACGGCGCGGTTCCTGGCGAAGCAGAAGCCGCACGGCACGGCGTTCGTCATCGGCGAGGGCGGACTCTTGAACGCCCTGCACTCCAACGGCTACGCCATCGTCGACCGCTCGCCGGACTATGTGGTGGTCGGCGAAGGGCGCACGCTGTCGTTCGAGATGCTGGAGCAAGCCGTGCAAATGGTCCTCAGCGGCGCCAAGCTGATCGCCACCAATCTCGACCCCAATTGCCCCACGCCCAGCGGCACGCGGCCTGGGTGCGGGGCGATCGTGTCGCTGATCGAGAAGGCCACGGGCATTCAGGCGTTCAGCGTCGGCAAGCCCAGCCCGGTGATGATGCGGCAGGCCCGCAAGGAGCTGGGCCTGGCCACGAGCGAGACGATCATGATCGGCGACACGATGGAGACCGACATCCTGGGCGGCGTGCAGATGGGCTACCGCACGATCCTGGTGCTGTCCGGCGGAGCACGCCGCGACGACCTGGCCCGTTACGCCTATCAGCCGGATCTGGTGATCAACTCCGTCGCCGATCTGGCCGACGAGACCGGGCTGCTCGAACCAGCTCCTGCCGACGATGAACCGCGAGGACGACACGCCGCACGACCTGCGCGAGTGGGCTCGCGTGCACGCGTGAGGGGGAGGGGCGAGGGGTTAGGGGCGAGGGATGAAGGGGGACGGACGCCGGGGTCGAGCGACGTGCGCTCGCTGTCAGAATTGCGGTTTTGCGGGCCTCGTAGGGGTCCCACATTTTTATTGCATTAGTCCCTGATTTTGCCCTGTTGGGCCGCGGTCGGACGCGAGAAAAACAGGAGGCGCCGCAAGGCAAGGCGTCGCCAAAGTCGGCGACTTGTGCGTTTCTGGCGCGGTCGTCGGGGTGCTCAAAAGAACGGACTCCCGTCGCTGACGCTCCGGGCTCGCTGAGGCGCATGCTTCAGGTCTGGCCGAGGGCCGACAGCCGAGACCCGATTGCGGAGAGCCTGTGCGCAGCATAGAACCACTATGTGTACGGGTGATCATGCACCTTAGCACAGGTCGTGGCCCATTTTCAACATAAAAGTTTTGAGGAAAGTGGGGACTTCGCCGCGGCGCGGCCTAATCCGACTGGGCCGTCCGTGCCTTGCGGATTGCGAGCGAATTTCGCCGTCGCGTGATATATGCTGGAAGCGTGGCTGCGGGGCGGCTCGGCGGGTGTCTTTGATAATTCGTGCCGCGACTATGAAAAGGAACAAGTTCCTGACGCCTCTTATCGATATGAAGCTTTATTGGATTGCGGCCGCGGTATGGGCCGTGGCTTTCCGTGGCTCCAGTCGCGCCGGAGTGGCGGTTATTGCCAATCGTTGCGCTGAGGCGGTCGCCGTGTCGGTGCTGGTGGAGGGCGAACAGCCCTCGCCGTTGTCGCTGGCGCCCGGCGACGCCCGACCGCTGTTTGCCGACGGCCCCGTGCGGCTGCGGATCGACGGCGATCGGGCGCAGCGCGAGTTTCTGCTGGAGGCGGAGTGCGCTTACTTTGTCGGGGGCAGCGCCGCGGACGGAACATTGACGCTCGAACAAATTGGGCTGGGCGAAACGATGCGGCGGCCGTGGCGGGCGGCGTCGCCGCCCGCCGTCGCTCGGGCGGAGGACGGCGTCGTGACGGTCAAAATCCTCGTCGACGAGAACGAAACGAGGCTGCGCAGCGTCTGGGAGCCGGTCATTCGGCAGCGCATCGCCGATGCGTCGCAATGTCTTGCCGCGCACGGCGGGGCGGCGCTCGAAGTCGTCAGCGTCGAGACGTGGGACTCGGATGATAGGCAGACCGACTTTGAGCAATCGCTCAGAGAATTCGAACGGGAGGTTTCGCCGCTCCCTGCCCAGGTCGCGATTGGATTCAGCAGCCAATACGTCATCGTTCGCGGGCAGACCCATATGGGCGGCACGCGGGGTCCGCTCCATTCGCACATCCTGATCAAAGAGCAAGCCCGTAACGTGCGGGAGACCGAGCGGCTTGAGCTCTTGGTGCATGAGCTGGGACACTTTTTTGGCGCCACGCACAGCGGCGAGGCCACCAGCGTGATGCGCCCCGTGGTCGGCCAAGGACACCTAAGGGTGAAAGGCGCGGAGATACAGTTCGATCCGCCAAATGTGCTTCTGGTGGCGCTCGTGGGGCAGGAGATTCGGCATCGGGGCGTGCGGCGTTTGTCTCAACTGTCGACGCCCACGCGGCTGCGGATGGCGGAGATTTACAACGCGCTGGCGCCGGTGCTGCCGGATGATTCGGTAAGCGGGCGATATCTGCGGCTTGTTGCGCCGCCGGTGCGCGCGGCGGGGGATTGAGGGCGCGGACAGGGATTTCGGGCGGACGAGCGTCGCGCGTGAGGCGTCCCGGACGGCGTGGCCGTCCGGCCAGGTTGGGCGCTGGACGTCGATTGTCCGTTGGGCGGAGCGGACTGGCGAGATAATCGCCGGCTTTATTGGAGACTTCTCGCTGATCCCGACAGGTAGTGAATGCAAGTCGCTCAGGGAGATGACTTTAAGTTGGCTTTCGGCGTTTCCAATGTCGTCGTAACTGATGTGATGCCGTTGGCGGAGGAGTCACGGCTGCGTGGGGAGAAAAATCCCCACTGCTAGCTCGCCGACCGGCTGTCGGCTTCAGCGAGAAGTCTCCTTTATTGCGGGGTGAATATTAACCCGTGGCGACGCGTCGACCGGGAGCCGTCGGCCGTGGGCGATCGCATCGAGGGCTCGGCGGACTCGGCTTGACAGTGCCAGGAGAATCCTTACATTCCCTAGGCGACGGATGGAGTTGTCGATTCCTGCCGGGCCCGTATCACGGGCCAGCCTGGCCGCTGTGGCGGAGCTCATGAATTGACTACGGCCGACGGCGCCTGTTTTTGTCGGCGGGCGCCGCGTTTGGGCAGAAGGTTTGTGGTCGCTTCTTGTGCCGCCTCTTCGCCCCAACCCTTAGCAATGGTCCAAAAGAGCGCCCGCGATGGGCCTCACGTTTGACTTCAACCTAGGATGATCAATGCGTTCTACCATGATTCGCGCCGATGCTTTCCGATAATGCTGACGGCGGCGTGGGCCACGGCCCTAGTGAGTGGCGCACGGGCGGCGCCGACTCAACTTTCATTCTCCGGAGTACTCACCGCTGTGTCCGGCAGCTTCGCCGGCACGCCTTGGGCCAGCACCAGGTCGGCAACTCGTTCTCTGTGACCTATACGTTTGAAAGCACGGCCGCCGACACGCTTGCCGCCGACTCCACGCGCGGCGTTTACGCCCAGGCGATTAGTGCCATGCTCGTGCAAATTGGAGCGGCTAGCGACAACATGCTGGCCTTTCCCGGCTCAGTCCAGGTCTGGAACGACCACGCCACGGAGGACGACCAATACAACGCCAGCGGGTTCATCAGCAACAACGTGTCGGTGCTGGTGGAATTCGAAGACGCGACGAGAACGGCGTTCGCCAACGACGCCCTGCCGACATCGGTCAACCTTGGCGCCTTTGGCGTGCGCAAGTTCTTGTTGACCGTGCCCACGGGCGGCAGCATCGGCGGCGCCGTAGGCGTGCCGGAGCCGACGGCGGCGGTCATGGCTGCGGCCGCAGGACTGGTAGGCGTCACAAGAAGCGGCCGGCGCAGCTTCCGGCGAGACAATCGCCGGTTCTAAGGGGGGTGGGACGGTGCTTGGCGCTGCCCGGACGGCGTGGCCGTCCGGCTAGGTTGCTGGCTGGACGCGGATTGTCGGCGGGCGTGCAGAGCACTGGCGGAGCCAGTGTCACGCGAACGGGAAGTCGGGCCTGAGCGGCGGCGGCGGTCGGCTGACCCTCCCCTAACCCCTCCCTGCAAGGGAGGGGGATTAGGGCGCGGCGGGCACGACGGCCGGCTTGGCGCTGGGCAGGTCGCTGGCCTCGAAGTAAATGGCGGGCTCCGCCGCTTCGGCTTTGGGGTCGGCGACCAGGGCGATGGCTGGGTTGATGAGCTGGATGCTCTCAGGGTTCGCCGTGGCCGAGGCCGGGACGATGCGGCGGTCCCGGGCGGGCGCCGGCGCCTTCGAGGGAGCGACCGCCATCGGTTGCTCCAAACGCGGCGTCCGCGCCTGCGCTGAGGACCGCGACGACGTCGGCCAGTCAATCGCCCGCGCCGCCGCCGCTGCCAAGGGAGACGTCGCGGGCGGCGTCGACCTTCGCAGTTGAGCCTGAGGCGCGGCCGCCGGTCGACGGACGGGCGCTCCGGTCAATGCTTCCAGCAAGCTGGCTGGCATCTCGGGGGGTGCGTCGTCAGCGTCCGGATTCGGCGCGGCGCGATGCGGCGCCGCGGGGACTGATTCGAAGTCGACGGCCGGAACCGCGTCGCCGTTGGCGGACGACTGCTGATCGGGCGCGGCGGTGGCGGCTTGTTCGACAAGCCACGGCGGCGCCGGCGGCAAGGCGCCGAACGGATCTTGTTCCGACCCGGGCGCCGGGGCGCCTTCTGGCGCCGCGGCGGGCGGCTGCTCGCCGCTGGGCGGTTCGAGGCCGCCCTCGGGGGCGGCGCCCTCGGGCGTAGCGCCTGGGGGCTTCGCGCCGCGCACTCTGGCTTTTCAGGGCCTGAGACGCTTTCCTTGGTCGCTGAGGGAAGCTGCGGACCGGTCAATTCCTCTTCGGGAGTGGCCGCCTGCTGGCGCTGTTCGGCCTCGGTCGGGGTCGGTCCGACGACATCGCCGGGAAACGACCGCCAGCGGGTCGGGTACCAGCCCCAGGTGGGATAATTAGGCCAGCACATGCCATCGGGCGAACACGGCGGCGGGGCAGGGCAGGGCCCCGGGCCGTGAGCGGTCGACGAGGACGCCGCGGCGCAGCACAGCGCCGCCACGAACATCCCAGGCGCCAGCGTTAGCAGTTGTTTTAACCGACGGGTCATGGCGGGGTTCCTCTGGGGACCTCGCCGTGGCGCGGCGAGCCGCGTCAGGCGAAGTCGCGGGCGCAAATTGCGGTTCGATGGCAGTGGACTGAACCTGTGGTTAACTCAGGCGGCGGCGAGCCGCCGTGCGTGGGCGTTGAAGTTAGAACGTATTGGCCAGGCCGAATCGCGCGATGCGGTTCGCCATTGAGGTGCCCAAGGACACGAAGCCGAAGATGCGTTCAAACGGGTTGAGCATCTTGTCTACCAAGGTGTTGAATGCGGTCATGCGGTCCTGGGCGATAAACAGGCGATCGTTGGGCATGAGCTGATAGTTGGTGGCGGTGGAGGCTCCCTGGGCGATGTCGTTCCACTTGATGGGGAGGATCTGCTCGCAGCCGACGCCGTTGGGCGCCGGACGGGCAATCCACATCCTGGTCGACGAAACTTGGGAGATGCCGCCCAGGGCGGCCACCGCGTCGATGACGGTTTCGTTGCCGGTGACCGGCGCCTTGACGACATTGTCGCCCAAGCCGCCGCCTTGCGTGATGATGTAATACACCTTGCTGTTGTACGCCAGCACGTCGACGTACACCTCGGGGTTGTCGAGCTTCTCTTTAAGCTTCTCCTCGATCGCGGCGCGGGCTTCGTCGATCGTCATGCCGGTGACGAACACCGAGCCGTAGGTGCCGAGGTTGACGCGGCCGTCCATGGCCACGAGGTGCTGACCGGTAATCTGCTGGGCGCCGGCCGAGGCGACCAGCGAGATCGACACTTCGACGTCGGTGAGGATTTTGGCCAGTTCCTTGCGAACCGTGTCCTCGGCTTCCTCGATGGTCAGGTCCACGATCTTGATGCGGCCATAGGTCGGGCCGAGATTGACGGTGCCGTCGGCGTCGACGGAGTAGGTGTCGTCGATGGGTTGATCGGGAAAGGCGCCGACGACGCGAATCAGCATCACGTCGAAGGTTTCGATGCGGTGGGGACTCTTGGGAACGAGCTTGACGCCTTCGATCAGCAAGATGTCGGGCGGCTCGATGACGTAGCGCGGCAGGGTGACTTTTTCCAGTTCCCGCGGCACGCTGCTGCACGGGGGAGGTTCGGGCGGCGTCACCGGAATCGCCTGGCGCGGCTCCATGAACGCCGTGCAGCCGGCACTCGCCGACACAACGGCCGCAAGCAGCACAGCCAGACCGCGTGAGTATTGGTGGCTAGCCTTCATGAATGAGATTCCACTGGAAAAGTCGCTCGCTCGCGGCGTGTGTGGCTTGAGCGAAGCGAGGGCGCGCTGCTCGCAGGCGCGGCGCCGCTTATGTGACAGTTACAATGCATATAATCGGAAGAGCTTCACACCGACTTTGCCCCGAATGCTGGAAAAGTGAGGGAATGGGCGCGGGACCGCGCAAGCAATGCATGCGCTCTGCCGGCGCTCCTCCGGCTCCCTCCCCTCGGTGGGGAGCGGGGAGGGCGCCCAGATGGAGAACCCATTGCTGGCGCTAAGCACCCCTTCTTAACCATTCCCGTCAAGGGGAGGAACCGGAGAGGGCTTGGACTGCAAACTTACCCGTCGCGCCGGTGGCGCGGCGTGGAGGGCCGATGGATGTCCGGTGCATGAGGCGTCGCGCGACACAACCGACACGATCGGAAGTGTTCGCCTAAGTGTCTGCGGCGAAAAGGGATGGGTTCAGGATTGTGATGCGCCGTTCGTTTGACAGAAGTGGCCAAGGCGCGTATTCTCAATTTCTGAGCGGCGTCGCGCTGATTTGGAGCCGGGCGCGATGCCCTCTTCGCGGCGCCAGCAGGTGCGGCCGGCGCCGAACAATGCCGATGGAGACGGCGGACTATATTTTGGGCTTCGCATTCTCTAACAGCTTTCTCCTCCACTCATCTTGTCGCGTCACCATCGAAATCTGGCTTCTTCAGCCAGCGCATCCTCTGAGGCCACAGAACTGACGTTATGAGCACTGCTTCGCCTTTCGCCGATTTCGGCGACGATCAACCCCTCAGCGAGTCGGAAGCCAGGACCGCCTGGATCGTTTTCGGCTCACTCTTGGCGCTATTGGTGCTGGCCTACGGCAACATGCTGGCCTACACCTCGACCTATTGGTCGAAGGGTCTGTACTCGCATGGCTGGATCGTGCCGTTGTTTGCCGGCTATCTGTTTTGGATTCGCAAACGGCCGCTGATGAAGACGAGCGACGCCGAGCGGTGGGCCGGCGTGGCGCTGATCGCGATTTGCCTGGGCGTACGGGTGTGGGCCGCCCAATACGACTACAACAATCCCGAGCGGCTGTCGTTTCTAGGGACACTGGTAGGGGTGTGCTTGCTGGTGGGCGGCAAGTCGCTGGTCCTCTGGGCAGGACCGCCGATGGCTTTCTTGATTTTCATGTTTCCGCTGCCTTCGATCGTCGAAAACACGATGCTGATGAAGTTGCAGACGGTGGCCACGATGATGAGCACCTGGACGCTGCAACTCTTAGGCGTGAGCGCGGCGCGGCAGGGCAATATGCTGTCGATCGACACGCTGGAGAAACCGCTGCAAGTGGCCGAGGCGTGCAGCGGTCTGCGCATGCTCACCATCTTTGGCGCCATGACCGTGGCGCTGGTGATGATTATCGAGCGGCCATGGTGGGACAAGCTGGTCATTTTCTTGAGCTGGATTCCGATTGCGCTGGTGAGCAACATGATTCGCATCGTCACCACGGCGCTGTTGTTCATGGCGTTCGGGCAGGATACGGAGTGGCTTGCACAGATCATTCACAACTGGGCCGGCTTTGCGATGATGCCCATCGGACTGGGCTTACTGTGGATCGAACTATCGGTGTTGTCGCGGTTGACCATTCCCCTGGATGTGGACGACTTTTCGTCGTTCGGTACGCGGGCCCGCGCCGCGACGGCGCCGGCGAGCAGCCACATAGGGCCGAAATAGCCGGACGTTGCCGGATTGCAACGTCGGTGGTTGACTGGCGGCAACATAGGACGGAATCTCGGGCGAAAAACTGCCGCGGCGGCGTCTTTCGGGCTATCCGGTCCGGAGATTGCGGAAGGGCCTCCCCACGGCTTCCCCGGCCCAAGTAAGCCGGCGGCGCTCGGGCCGATAGTCGAACCACCTGTTGTGCGCACCCAAGTCGGACCTTGTTCTTTACGAGAGGCGATCGATGGTAAAGCTTGGCTCAGAACATTCCGGATCGGAAGTCATGTACCCGGCCGTGGTTGACGGACAAAGCGATTCCCGCGCGATGGTCGCGGCGTCGCCGATGGGACCGTCGTCGCCGTTCGGCGGCTTCGCCCCGCGCGGTCCGGAGATCTTGTCCGGCGGGTTCAACCAAACCTGGCTGGTCAATTGCCTGCGTCGGCGGTGGCTGTTGGCCACGCTGATGGGCCTGTTGATTGGCACGGCCGTGGCCGGGCTCTTGATGTGGCTGTTCCCCGAATCGTCGCGAATCACGTCGTACTTGGAGATCAAGAGCACTTCGCCCAACGAGTTGTTCGACAGCGGCCGACCGACCGTAAACCCGCAGCTCATCGAGCGCGAGGCCCAGAACCACATCGCCCTGCTGAAAAGCCCGTTGGTGCTCGAAGCCGCCCTGCAGCGTCAGGAAATCGCGCAGCTCGACGCCGTGACCTACTATGGCAACGACGCCGAACTGTGGTTGCTCGACGAGCTGAAGGTGAGCTTCCCCGGCGAAGGCGAAATCTTGGAAGTGAAATACGAGGGCGACGCGGATCCTGACGACATGGTCAAGGTGATCAACGCCATCATCAGCGCCTACAAGGACAAGGTGCTGCTGCAGGATCGGCTCCTTTCGGCGAGCACCCGCGACGACCTGGCGACCGTGCTGGAGCAAACCAGATCGGACCTGGAACGAGACATGAACTCGTTGAAGGAAAAGAGCACGGTCAACAATTACGCCAACTTCGCCGAATTCGAACTGCCGCAGCTCACTCGCGATATTCAGCTCTACAAACAACAGCTCATGGATTTGGGCAAGGAACAAGAGAACATCGACGTGCTCCGCGACGTGACCCTGCAGAACGCCCGCAGCCCGTCCGCGCTGGACGCCCGGATTCAGTTGGCGGTCGACGCGGATCCAAGAATCGGCATGTACCAGCAGCAATTGTTCGATCTGGACCAGCAAATTCAATCGCGCCAGGGCACGACGCGCAACCCTAACGACGCGAATCTGCGCCGGATGATGGCGTTGCGCCAGCAGACTGAACAGCAGATGAGTCAGTACCGCTCGGCCGCCGAGAAGGACGCTCGCGAAAAGCTGGAGAAGTACCCCGATGATGGTCTCCGCTCGGCGATCGTGGAATACACCGTGCGCGCCAAGAATATCGCGGTCAACAAGGCAGCGTTCGAGCAGAAGATCAAAGACGGCGAGGCCCGCATCAAAGAAATGGCTGCGGGCAATCCGGAATTGGACATTCTCGCCGCGCGGATCGAAAGCCAGAAGGAGCTGGTCAATACGGTCGAACAGAAGCTCAGCCAATGGCGGGTGGAGCGCCAAACTCAGGACCAGCACGGCGACGCCGGTTTCGAGAAGGTCCGCGTCATCCAGCCGGCAATTGCTACGCCGCAGATCAACAAGTACGAGCGCTGGGCGATCGCGGGCGTCGGCGGCGCCGCGGCTCTCTGCCTGACCTGCTACGGCGTCGCGCTGTTGGAATTCCGTCGTCGCCGACTGAACGGACCCAACGACGTCGACGAGGGCCTGGGCATCCGCGTCCTTGGCGTCTTGCCGGCCACGTCGCTCAAGGCGCTTACCGGCAACAGCCTGGTCGCCACGCAGGTGGCCGAGGCCATCGACAATGTGCGCGCCACACTCATGCACGACTCCACCAGCCGGCCACGGCAGGTGGTGATGGTCACCAGCCCGGCCAGCTTGGAGGGCAGTACGACGGTGGCGAGCAGCCTGGCGTTAAGTCTGGCGCGGGCCGGCCGGCGCACGCTGCTGATCGACGGCGATCTGCGGGCGCCCGCCCTGCACAAGCTGTTCGGCATGGCGCTGGAGGACGGCCTGAGCGAGGTGCTCCGCGCCGAGACCGACCTGGCCGACGCCATCCGTCCGACCGCCAGCGAAGGTTTGTACCTGATGACCGCCGGCGTATGCGATATGGACGCGATTTACGCTCTGGCCACGGATCAGCCGCAGGCGATTTTTGAGAAACTCCGCGACCAGTTCGATTTCGTGGTGATCGACGCGCCGCCGGTGCTGGGCATCTCCGACTCCCTGTCGCTGGGCCAGTACATCGACGGGGCGATCCTGACGGTGTTGCGCGATCAAAGCGAGATTCGCAAGATCTACCAGGCCGTCGACATGCTCAAGAGCCTGGGCATCCGCGTGATCGGCTCGGTGGTCAATGGCATGCCGACCAAGGCCGATCGCCGCACGGTGCGCCTGCACCAGGCGTCGTCGCAGCGGACGCCTCGGCTGCCCGCCAAGGCGGCTGCGGACGTCGTTGCGACCGAGGAGTAACCCCTCACTTCACCGGCATATCTGGGGCGTCGATTCGCTGCTGAGGCGACTCGACGCCCTTTTTTGTTGGCCCGCGGGCACTGCTTAGAAGCGCCTGGGCGGTGGCGTTCGCCAGGGTACGCGAGTATGATCGAAGGCGGCTTGCTCAGCCCATCGCCACGGTCGCCCCGTGCGACGCTTAGGGACGCATGTTCTACCGTCTGGGGCAGTTTGTTCATGACCACCGCTGGGCGGTCATCGCGGCCTGGCTGATCGTCGCTGGCGGACTGCGTATGGCGGCGCCGCCTTGGCGGAGCGTCGCCTTTGACGGCGACCTGGATCAGTTGCCGGCGAGCACGACCTACGCCCGCGCGACGCGACTGAACGCCGAGGCGTTTCCCGAGGACCGGGCCAAGAGCCAGTTGGTGCTCGTCTTTGGCCGGGCAGACTCGCAACTCAAGCCCGCCGATCGGCGATTTGCGATCGACGCCGCGCAGCGAATCGAAAACCTGCCGGAAGTCAGACCGTTGCTGGTGGAAAAGATGTGGATGGACAGCACCGAGGCGCCGGTCGGGTTGCTGCTCAAGGACCAGACCTTAAGAGCGCGGCGCTTCGTGCTGCGGCTGACCACCGACTTCATGTCGCTGGAAAACATGGAGGTGCTGGCGGCGGTGAATCGATCGCTCGAGGAAAGCTGCGCTCGGGCGCCCGCCGGATTGGATTGTGGCGTGACGGGCTCGGCGGCCATCGGCGGCGACATGTTGGCGGCGGCGGCCGCCAGCCTGCGCAACACCGATCGCACGACGATCGCGGTCGTGGCGATCACGTTGGCGGTGATTTATCGGTCGGTGTGGCTGGTCATCGTACCGCTGGCGGCCATCGGCGCGGCAGCCGTGACTTCGTTGGAACTATTGGCGCTCTTAGCCAGGTGGAGTCTGGACCATCCGGCGGCCGGGCTCGACGTCCGAGTGTTCACGACGACCAGGATTTTTATCGTCGTGCTATTGTTCGGCGCCGGCACGGACTTCTGCCTCTTTCTCATCGCACGGTTTCGCGAGCTGCGCTCCGAAGGGGCCGATCAGCGCGAGTGCGTGGCCGGGGCGCTGCGCGGGTGGGCGGCGCCATCTCGGCCAGCGCCCTGACGACCATCGTCGGCCTGGCGATGATGGGCTTCGCCAACTTCGGCAAGTTTGCGTACAGCGGACCCACGATCGCCATGAGCCTGGCCGTGGCGCTGGCCGTGTGCTTGACGCTGGCGCCGGCGCTGCTTTCCACGTGGCTCGGAACGCGGGTCAGCGGCTATGGGACCAGTGCGGGCAGCCCGTGGGCGCCAGGGCAACGATTCTGGTCGTGGGCGGCCGACGTCGTCGTCGACCGCCCGGCGTACGTGCTGGAGCTCAGCCTGATCGTGGCGCTGCCGCTGGCTCTCTATGGGTGGTACGCGCCGGTCAGCTACGACATTTTCAGCGAGCTGGGGCCACAGAGCGTCAGCCGCCGCGGCACGGCCCTCTTCTTGCGGCATTTTCCCCCGGGCGAAGTCGCGCCGCTCACCTTGCTAGCCTATCGACCCGACGGCGGCCTGGCCGGCTACCGCGGCGAGCTCGAGACCGACGACCTGGCCAAGAAGTTGTTCGAACTGCCCGGCGTGGAAAAGGTGCGGCGCGTGCGCAGCCCCATGGGCGATCCGCCGGGGGCCGTCAATCTGACGATCGGAGGCATCGCCGATCGCGTGGCGGCCAACAGCCCGCGATCGAAGGACTCGTTCATGTCGCACCTGCCCCATGACCGCGGCGACGTGACGCGGATGTTCGTGGTGCTGCACGACGCGCCCTTTTCCGTGAATGCCGCGAAAACTTGCGGAGCGATTGAACAGGCGCTGTCCGATTTGCGCGGCAATCCCGATTCGCCCTGGCACGGCGCGACCTTCGAGCTGCTGGGTCCCACGGCCGGCATCCGCGACTTGGAGCGCGTGACCGTCGAGGACCGACGCCGGATCGAAATGCTGGTGACCGCCGCGGTCTTCGGCGTCATCCTGGTGCTGTTGCGGCAACCGCTTGTGTGCGCGTACCTGATCGCCACCGTGCTGGCCAGCTACCTGGTGACGCTCGGCGCGGTGCGGCTCATCTTCGAAGCGGCTTACGGAGCCGAGTATCCGGGACTCGACTGGAAGGCGCCCCTGTTTTTGTTCGTCATCCTGGTGGCGGTGGGCCAGGACTACAACATATTCTTGGTGACGCGCGTGTTCGAGGAGCAGCGACGACTGGGACCGCTGGCCGGATTGCGCGAAGCGGTCGTGCAGACGGGCGGCATCATCTCCAGCTGCGGCGTCATCATGGCGGTAACGTTTGGCTCGATGATGACCAACAGTCTGCGCGGCATGGTGGAGATGGGGGCGGCGTTGTCGTTCGGCATCCTGCTCGACACGTTCGTGGTGCGGACGATCGTCGTGCCGGCGTTTTTCGCCCTGGTGGGCCGACGGGGGTTGTGATTACCAACGACTAATCCGATTAACCACCAAGACACAAAGGCACGAAGTCGGAAGGGAAAAGGACCGATAAGCCTTCATCAGCGGATTCAAAATCTTTATCCGGATCCTTTGTGCCTTCGTGCCTTTGTGGTTAATTCTGGCAGTTACGGAGCCGGGTAGCCCGCCGCTTTCAACTGTTCGCGGATTTGTCCCTGCACCGCCCGGGCGTTGAAGGGCCGCTCGTGCGCGTTCTTGGCCAGCAATTGGAGGATCAACTTCTCCAGCCATTCGGGACAGTCGACGCCCTGCTCGCGCAGGCTCTTGGGCGTCGCGTGGAGGTGCTGGTCCCAAATCTGGGCGAAGTTGACGCCGGAAAACGGCGGCTTTCCGGTGAGCAATTCATAGCCCACGCACCCCAGCGCGTAGAGGTCGCTCTTACCGGTGATGGATCGGTCGGCGCAGATCTGCTCCGGCGACATGTAGGCGTAGGTGCCCACGGTCATGCCGTGAGCCGTCACGTCGGCTTCGAACGTGTCGCGGGCGATGCCGAAGTCGCCGAGAATCAGCCGGCCATCCTCGCCGAAAAACAGATTGCTCGGCTTGAGGTCGCGGTGGATGATCCCATGGTTATGGGCGTACTGCAGCGCCGAGGCGATTTGCGCCATGTAGCTGGCGGCTTGGGGCCAGGCGAGGGGGCCTTCGTCGCGAAGCCGGTCCTTGAGCGTGCCGTGATCGAGCAGTTCCATCGCGTAGAAGAATTGTCCGTCCATGAGCCCGCCGCCGAAATGGCGAACGATGTGCGGGTGTTGGAGCCGCTCCATGATGACGATCTCGCGCTGGAAGCGGTCGACGATATTGGCGTCGTGCGACACGGTCGGGTGCAGCATCTTGAGCGCGACCGGTCCGGAAATGTCGTTGCTATCGGCGCGAAAGACCGTGCCCACCGTCCCGACTCCCAGCGGCTCATGAAGCCGGAAGGTGGCCTTGGTGGGGATGAACTTCAACCGTTTTGGATTAGGCGACGCGGGCGGCGTGGGCATACGGCAAGTCGAGGCTGGCGGAAATGATTTTGGATTTTAGATTTTGGATTTTGGATTGGGTGCGGGAATCCAAAATCGACAATCCCAAATCCAAAATCGGCAGCGTCCGCTGTATCATAGGCGTCGAAGGCAGCCCCGTCCCTGCCCAGGCGCCCGGCATGTCGTGCCGAGGGCTTGGGCATCGGCGCCGCCCGAACACGACCCGCACAGGCGTCGCCAGCGGCAGCTAACTGGCTTGGCAACTTCAACTTGCGCACGATTTGATGCGTCGACCGCGCCCTTGGCGCCCGGCTTGCATTTCGTTGAGCGCGTCAAGGTGCGTTCGCAACGCGCCTCGACTCGATGCGTTAGGCGGAAGCATCCCTTCTACACCTGTTAGCTTGGCTTGCCAGAGGGAATGGCGGCGCAGGCGGTGCGCCGCTATCACTGCTTTTTGCGCTGCGGTCGGGTTCGAGTCGCGCGAGCTTGTGCCTGGATCCAGCGCACCCCGTCCCTGGGCCCTAGCCCTCGAATTCGGGCCGCCGTACCATGTGGAGTTTGCGCCGCCGGAGTGCGGCTAAGTAAGGGGCGGCACGGACGGCGAGCCGCCGCGGTTTATTGTTCACTGTTAGGGAGCGAGTTCGCGAAATGGCATACAAACTTGAGTACATCTGGCTCGACGGTTATCGACCCGAGCCTAACCTCCGCAGCAAGACCAAGATCGTCGACAGCGAGCCGAAGAAGGTCGAGGATTGCCCCGGGTGGGCGTTCGACGGTTCCAGCACGCAACAGGCCGAAGGCCACTCGTCGGACTGCCTGCTGAAGGCCGTCCGCATGGTCAAAGATCCCGGCCGCAAAAACGCCTCGCTCGTGATGTGCGAAGTGTTCATGGCCGACGGCTCCGTTCACCCGACCAATGTTCGCGGCTCTTTCGAGGACGACCCCGATTTGTGGCTCGGCTTCGAGCAGGAATACACGCTGATGAAGGACGGCCGGCCATTTGGCTTCCCGGCCGATGGCTATCCCGGTCCGCAGGGCCCGTATTACTGCTCGGTCGGCATCAAGAATTGCGTCGGCCGCGACGTGGTAGAAGATCACCTCGACGCGTGCCTGGACGCGGGCCTGAGCGTCACCGGCATCAACGCCGAGGTGATGAAGGGCCAGTGGGAGTACCAGCTCTTCGGCAAGGGCGCCAAGCGCGCCTGCGACGACGCCTGGCTCGCCCGCTACCTGCTGCACCGCGCCGCGGAGAAGTACGGGATTGTCGTCGAGTTCCACCCCAAGCCGGTCAAGGGCGACTGGAACGGCAGCGGCATGCACACCAACTTCTCCAACACCGCCATCCGCGAAAAGGGCGGCGAGGAGATGATCAAAGGCATCTGCGAGAAGTTCCGCAAGTCGCACACCGACCACATCGCGGTGTACGGCTCGGACAACAACCAGCGCCTGACCGGTCTGCACGAAACGCAGTCGATCGACAAGTTCAGCTACGGCGTGAGCGACCGCGGGTCGTCGATCCGCATTCCCGTCGGCACGGCGCAGAACGGCTGGAAGGGTTACCTCGAAGATCGCCGCCCGGCGTCCAACGCCGACCCGTACAAGGTGACGGCGCAAATTCTGTCGACCCTGCGGGCGTAGCGTTTGCATAAAGCCGGCGATGGCATCGCCGGGCGTTCTCGGACCGGCGATGCCATCGCCGGCTTCCGATCGGATATTGCCGCTCACAAACCCCTCTCCGCACCCAGTGGCGGAGAGGGGTTTTCTTATGTAAGTTGGCGGACTGTCGGGGTGGCATGGCCGATTCAGCCGACGTAGCCATGACGCGTAGCACATGCCCACGCGGACGAGGGCATGCCACCCGACTGTTACCAATTCCACAAAACTCTTTTGACGCAAAAGGGGATCGAATGATGACGCCGCAAGAAGTCTTGGCGCTGTGCCGCGAGAGGGGCATTAAGGCCGTCGATTTGCGGTTCATGGATTTTCCCGGCCTGTGGCAGCACTTCACCATTCCGGTCAACAAGCTGGACAGGACGTGTTCGAGGACGGCCTGGGCTTTGACGGCTCGAGCATCCGCGGCTGGCAGGCGATCAACGAGAGCGACATGCTCCTGTTGCCCGAAGCCGAAGACCGCCTTCCTCGATCCGTTCTCCACGCTGCCTACGCTGGCGATGATCTGCAACATCCAGGATCCGATCACCCGCGAGGATTACACCCGCGATCCCGCGCAACGTCGCCCGCAAGGCGGTCAATTACCTCAAGAGCACCGGCATCGCCGACACCTGCTTCATCGGCCCCGAGGCCGAGTTCTTCATCTTCGACGACGTGCGCTTCGACCAGACGCCCAACTGCGGCTTCTACTACCTCGACAGCATCGAGGGCGAGTGGAACCGCGGCACGGACGAGGGCCCCAACCTGGGCTACAAGCTGCGGCACAAGGAAGGCTATTTCCCCGTGCCGCCGGCCGACCAGATGATGGACATCCGCAACGAGATGATGCAGACGATGATCGACTGCGGCATCGACGTCGAGGCCCAGCATCACGAGGTGGCCACGGCCGGGCAGTCCGAAATCGACCTGAAGTTCGCCGACCTGGTGACGATGGCCGACCAGATGTGCATGTACAAGTACATCATCAAGAACGTCGCCCAGCAGCACGGCAAGACCGTGACCTTCATGCCCAAGCCGCTGTTCAGCGACAACGGCTCCGGCATGCACACGCACATTTCGCTGTGGAAGGAAGGCAAGACCCTGTTCGCCGGCAGCGGCTATGCGGGGCTGAGCGAGATGGCACTGCACGCCATCGGCGGCATTCTGCGCGCACGCGCCGGCGATCCTGGCGTTCTCCAACCCGACGACCAACAGCTACAAGCGGCTGGTGCCCGGCTACGAGGCGCCGGTGAACCTGGCCTACTCGCAGCGCAACCGCTCGGCGGCGTGCCGCATTCCGATGTACAGCCCGAGCCCGAAGGCCAAGCGCGTCGAATTCCGCTGCCCGGACCCGAGCTGCAATCCGTACCTGGCGTTCTCCGCGATGCTGATGGCGGTGATCGACGGCATCCAGAACAAGATCCACCCCGGCGAGCCGCTGGACAAGGACATCTACGACCTGGAGCCGGAAGAGCTGGCGAAGGTGCCCAAGACGCCGGGCTCGCTGGACGAAGCGCTCGACGCCCTGGCCAAGGACCACGAGTTCCTGCTGCGCGGCGACGTGTTCACGCAGGACGTGATCAACACCTGGATCTGGTACAAGAAAAAGAACGAAGTCCAGGCCCTGCGCCTGCGGCCGCATCCGTACGAGTTCTGCTTGTACTACGACATTTGATTGTCGAAAGCGCGGCACTGCCACTTGCGTGCAGAGGTTCGCTCACGCTCGAACTACGCGTCGCGATTTGCCATCACAATAATGCCCCCGGCAACGACGAAGGCGATGCCCGACCACCACAGGAAACTCTTGGCCGTCTTGGGCGTCTGATTGATGCCGACAAACTCCTCGTGCAGGGTCTTGTACTCGGCGGCGATCTTGTCGTACTTCTCCTGCAACTCGGCCGGATTCTCGCCCGAGTGCATGCTGGGCCTGGTCTGCGACTGCGTGAGTTGCAACTTGATCGCCGTCGCCTGGTCGCCCAGTTCCGTCAACCGGGAACTCTTCTCATCGGTCCAACTCCGGCCGGGCGGGAATAGAATTGCCCACAGGGCGGCTCCCCACCAGCAGGATCAACCCCACGACAATGGCGGCGGCAGGCAGCGTCGACTTCATGCTTCGTGCGAATCAACTTTCTAACTGTGGCGGGGCCATGGGTAACTATTACAGGCCCGAATTCTGCCCGTCGTTGATGCAAATCAGGCGCCCGAACGACACCACGTCGATGTTATCTGCTAGAAAGCGCACGCTGCCGTCGGCGTTGGCGCCGTTGACGCCGCCTGGGTGAAGACTCCGCGGCGACGCGGTCGTATCGCCGCGCACGCGGCACGGCATGCCGTCGAGGTCTGCCTCAGACGGATTTGGACACGATGCAGGTTGTCTTTGGCGCCTTCCGGATCGGACGGCACTGGCGCGTTCGGCAGGAGCGGCATACTGCGGATAGAGTGAGCCCGGCGTGTATTCAGAACGGGATGACGGCATCTGCCCGCAAATTCTGGTCAGCGGCCCTTTGGCCGAGTGCACGTCGGCGCCGAGGATGCTAGTAGCGTTCCAGGCCAAGGTCCACGCGCCGCGCTCGTCTTCGGGATCGTCGCGCGTGCGAATCTCGCTGAGCATCAGCGTGTTGGAAGTTCCGTCCTCGATCTGAGTCATGGGCCTCGGCTCGTTGCCAAATGCTCCCTGGGCGACGAGCTCGCACTCGAGGTGCTCCGGGCTGGCGTACGCCACGTAATTTCCCTTGCCAAACGCGCGATTGCCGGTAAGCGAGACCCGTCCGTTGTTTTGAAACATGCGGCCCAGCGCCGAATCGGACGGACACATCAACAACCCCGGCTGCGCTTTCTCAGGCGTGGGAACTTTCGTGACGTCTTCCGCAATGTAAGTGGCGTAGCTTTTCTTGAGATCGAATTGCGCGAATATCGCCTGCTGCTCCATAAACGGGAGCACGCGCACGATCCAGCTGAACTGGGGCATGGTGTTCAAGTAAAAATTGACGGCCTGTGTGGTCTCGTCCACACGTCCTTCAGTCGCTTGCGGCAGCGCTTTTTTCGCCGCTTCGAAATTGGCAACCGACAACGCGAGATTCTTGAGGTTGCTCTGGCAATTCATCCGCCGCGCGGCTTCGCGGGCGGCTTGGATCGCCGGCAAGAGCAGCGACACCAAGACGCCGATGATCGCGATGACCACCAGCAACTCGACTAAGGTAAAACCAACCGGGCGACCGCGACGCGGGAAGGCATGGGACGCACGCATGGCGGAAAGCATCCTCACGGGGCAAGGAAGGGCTGCGGAAGGCATCGTGCATTGTAGTCCTGCGGCGCGGCGTGAAAAGCGCATTGGGCCGCGGAACTGCGCACGACTCGCACGAGAAGCCGCGGGATTCTCCGCTCCGCGCACGGCGATCTCCCTTCTGCGAAGGGTAGCGGTCAGCTGGGAGACTGCACCACTGTCTTCTGCATCATGGCGGCCAGGCGCTCGAGCGCGCGGCTCGCATCATCGCGGTCGAGCCGCACGTGCAGCACGCTGGGGCCGGCGCGGTCGTCCCACGCGGCCACCAGCGCCGCGTCGAAGTCGCCCTCCGTGCGGATTTCATAGCCCCGTCCGCCGCCGAGCAGCGCCGGCAACTTATGGTACTGCCACTCGGGAATTTCGTTGAACGCGAATTCGCCGGGGTGCAGCAGCCGCTCGGTGCCGTAGCCGCCGTTGTTCAGCACGATCAGCACGACCGGCATGTTGCGACTGACGAGCGTCGACAGCTCCATGCCGGTCATCTGAAAGGCGCCGTCGCCCACGATGGCGACGACTCGCGCCGTGGGCCGCGCCGCCTGGGCTCCCAGGGCGCCGGGAACGGCGAACCCCATCGAGGTGTAGTAAGCCGGCGCCAGAAACTCGGTGCGGTTGTGCGTGGTCAGCTCCGTGGAGGCGAACAGCGCGTCGCCGACGTCGGCGATCACGATCGTCTGGTCGTCGAGCTGCTCGTTGAGCCGGCGAATCAGCCGCGTGATGGCGATCGGCCGCTGCGGCGCCAGCTCAAACAGCTCCCGGTTCCACTCGGTGGGCGCCGGCGGCTGCGGCCGTTTGCGGTTGATCCCTCGCTGGGCCAGGCTCGCCATGAAGTCCCCCAGACGCACGTCGTGGTAATGATGATGGCGGACGCGAAGCTGTTCGCTGGTGGCGTAGATGCAATCGCCCACATCGAGCTCGGCCGTGTACATGCCCAGGTTGATGTCGGTCATAAACGTGCCGAGCATCACCACGCAGTCGCTGGCCTCGACGTAGCGAGTGACTTCCTCTCGACCGATGGCGCCCTCGTACAGCCCCATGTACAGCGGATGCGTCTCGCCAACCACGCCCTTGCCCAGCATGGTGGCGGCCATCGGCAGCTTGCCGCCTTCGGCCAGCCGCAGCGACAGATCCTGCAGACCGAAGCGGTGAATCTCCACGCCCAACAGCAGCACCGGCTGCCGGGCCGTTTCGATCCGTTGGGCCGACTCCTCGACGGCCTCTGCCAACGCGCGCGGGTCGCTGACCGCCTCGGGTTGGCAAAACTGCGGACGCGCCTCGGGCCGCACGTGGACCATGTCGCGGGGAATCTCGATGTACACTGGCCGCTTGAACCGCTGGCACGCCGCGAGCACGCGGTCGATCTCACGAAAGGCGGTGGCTGGATCCTCGAGCTCCGTGCCCGCGATGCACAGCTTCTCGAACACGTCGTACTGCGTGCGGAAGTTGCGCACCACGTGGTGCAAGAGCGGGTTGTGAATTCGCTCGCGCATCCCGGGCGAGCCGGTGATCATCACCACCGGCGACTTCTCGGCGTAGGCGCAGGCGATCGAATTGCACACGCTCAACCCGCCCACGCAGTAGGTCACGCACAGCGCCCCCATGCCATGCACCCGGGCATAGGCGTCGGCCGCAAACCCCGCGCAGTCCTCACGGGTGCATCCAATGGTCTCCAGCGGGCTTTGCTGAAGCATGGCGTAGAACGCCAGCACGTAGTCGCCGGGTATGCCGAACACGTGGCCAATGCCGTAGTCCTGCAAGCGGCGAATCAAGTACTCGCCGATTGAGGGGGCCTGCGGGTCGGGGGCGGGCGGGTCGTGGGGCACGTCGTACTTCCTCCCGAGGCGGATTATAGAGGGTGTCGCCGATCTTGTCGGCAGCACAAGTTGGCGCTGCCACGCACGCGCGTGCGTGGCATGTCCTCGGAGGTCCGCCGACGTGGACATGATGTACGGGGCTCACCCATGCCCACGCGGACGAGGGCATGCCACCCAAACGGGTCAGTGACCGGGGGCTAACTGCGGAGGCGCACCACCGTATCCGCGCTGACGGGTTGAATCACCCCGCGATCGGTGATGATCGCCGCGATCAGTCGCGCGGGCGTGACGTCGAAGGCCGGGTTGTAAACGGCGACGCCGGCGGGCGCCGTCTGACGGCCGAAGGGCGTCGTGATTTCCTCGGCGCGTGCGCTCTTCGATCGGAATCGCTTCGCCGCTGGCCAGCGACAAGTCGAACGTGCTGGTGGGCGCCGCCACGTAAAACGGCGCGCCGTGCGCCGCGGCCAACACGGCCACGCCGTAGGTGCCGATCTTGTTGGCGGCGTCGCCGTTGGCTGCGATGCGGTCGGCGCCGACGATCACGGCCTGCACGCGCCCCTCGCGAATCACCTGGGCGGCCATCGAATCGCAGATGACCGTGCAGTCGACGCCGCGCTGGACCAGCTCCCACGCCGTGAGCCGCGCCCCTTGCAGCAGCGGCCGGGTTTCGTCGACCCACACGTGCGGCTGCCGGCCGCGGCGGGCGAGCTCGAAGATCACCGCCAGCGCGGTGCCGTCGCCGCCGGTAGCTAGGGCGCCGGCGTTGCAGTGCGTGAGGACGCCGGCGCCGGGCGGCAAGTCGGCGAGCAGGTCGGCGCCGTGGCGGCCGATCGCGGTGCACATGGCGCGGTCTTCTTCGTGGATGGCGCGGGCTTCGGCGAGCAGGCGTTCGGAGAGGGCGCCGGGGTCGGGGACGACGAGTTTATTGGCGTCGCGGACGACGCGGCTCGCTGCGAAATCACGCGCGATTCGGCGCATGCGGTCAAGGGCCCAGAACAGGTTTACGGCCGTTGGTCGACTTGTGGCGAGGTAATCGCAAGCGTCGAAGACGACTTGAATAGCCGGACCGCCACGCGGTCCGGGATTTCCGGAGGACGTGGCCCTCCGGCTATCTGGTGGTTCAATCAGCGAGAGACACACGCCGTACGCCGCCGCGACGCCGATCGCCGGCGCTCCGCGCACCGCCAGCCGGCGGATCGCCTGCCACACATCTTCGATGGCGTGACAGTGCAGCTCGACCGCCTCGGCCGGCAGTCGCGTCTGGTCCAGAAGCACAAGATGCCCGCCGACGTCGCCTTCCCAGCGCAGCGTGGCGGGCGCGGCGGTCATACGGCAAATCGCTGGCTGAGCGGCAGGCCAAACGTCTCTGCCACGGCTTTGTTGGTCACCTCGCCGGCATGCAGATTTACCGCCCGGGCGATCGGCCGCAGGTCGCGGGCGGCTTGCTCGACGCCGCGCTGGGCGATCTCGATCACCCACGGCAGCGTCACGTTGCACAGCGCGAACGTGCTGGTGCGGCCCACGGCGCCGGGCATGTTGGTCACGCAGTAGTGCACCACGTCGTCGACGATGTAGGTCGGGCTGGCTGTGCGTCGTGGGCCGGCTGGTGGCGATGCAGCCGCCTTGGTCGATGGCCACGTCGATGATCACGCTGCCCGGCTTCATCCGCTTGAGGTCCTCGCGCTCGACCAGCCGCGGCGCCTTGGCGCCGGGGATCAGCACGGCGCCGATCACCAGGTCGGCCCGCGAAAGCTGCTCGCGAATGGTGTGGCGGTCGCTGAACAGGCAGTTGACGTTCGGCGGCATGACGTCGTCGAGATACCGCAGCCGGTCCATGTTGATGTCGAGGATGGCGATGTCGGCGTTGAAGCCCGCGGCGATCTTCGCGGCGTTGGCGCCCACGACGCCGCCGCCCAGGATCGTGATCGACGCCGGCGCCACGCCGGGCACGCCGCCCAGCAGGATGCCGCGGCCCATCTGCGGCCGTTCGAGATACTTGGCGCCCTCCTGGATGCTCATCCGCCCGGCCACCTCGCTCATCGGCGTCAACAGCGGCAACAGCCCGCGGTCGTCGGCCAGCGTTTCGTACGCCACGGCGGTCGCCCGGCTGGCGAGCATGGCGTCGGTCAGCTCGCGGTCGGCGGCGAAGTGGAAGTAGGTGAAGATGATCTGCCCCGGTCGAATCAGCGGCCACTCGCCGGGCTGCGGCTCCTTCACCTTCACGATGAGATCGGACTGGTCGAAGATCTCCTCCGGCCCCGCCGCCATGACGGCGCCCGCGGCCTGGTACTCGCCGTCGGCCAGGCCCGATCCCAGGCCGGCGCCATGCTCGATCAGCACGCGATGCCCGCGCCGCGTCAGCTCTTCGACGCCGACGGGCAACATCGCTACGCGGTACTCGTCCAACTTCACTTCTTTGGGTACGCCGATGATCATGTGCGAGAGGTCAGAGGTCGGAGGTCAGGGGTCAGGGTGGGGATGGATCGCAAGATCCAATGGTTAGCCGCGACGCGGAGGTCCGCCGCAGCGGAGCGCTTGGGCGAACTGGTGCGTTCGACCGTCGCGCCCGCCGAGTGTACCATGACGGCAGCCGCCTTCGACCCCCAACGCCGCGCCCGCGCCGCGCACCTTCGACGCCCATGAATCCCGAGCCCCCGCACAGTCGCGCGTTGTTGTTGTCCGTCATTGGCGCCGTGGCGGCCTGGGGCGCCATGCTGGCGTGGGGCTCCTATCTGGGGCTCGATCCCCAGACGCCCGACCACGACATCCGGCGGATGCTGTTCATCGGCGGCTCCACCGGTTTGTTCCTCGCCATCTGGCTCGGCGCCCTCTGGCTGCGCAGCCGGCGGCAGTGAACTCGTCGCAAATTGGGCGGTTTTCCACGGGTGTTAGCCGGCATCGTCTCGATGCCGCGTTGGCACGGCATCGAGACGATGCCGGCTAACCCGGACGGCCTCCCCTCCACTTGTTCACTCCCCGGACCAATGGTAAATTGAGCGGTTCTACCCCTCAGCCGAAGCAATTGTGGAAGGGCGCTCACCCGTGAAGACTTACATGGCCAAACCTGGCGAGATCGAGCAGAAGTGGCTGCTCGTGGACGCCACCGACAAGATCGTCGGACGCCTGGCCAGCGAGATTGCCGTCATCCTCATGGGCAAGCACCGGCCCACGTACACGCCGCACGTCGACACGGGCGACTTTGTCGTCGTGATCAACTGCGAGAAGGTCCGCTTCACCGGCAAGAAATGGGAGCAGAAAACCTACGCCTGGTACACCGGTTATCCCGGGCAGAAGACGATCAAGGCGGCCGACCGGCTGGCGCAGCGGCCCGAGATGATCCTCCGCGAATCCGTCCGGCGGATGCTGCCCAAGAGCAAGCTGGGCGACGCGATGCTCGGCAAGCTCAAGCTGTATGCCGGCCCCAACCACCCGCACCAGGCCCAGCAGCCCGAACCGACCGAACTCGCTTCGATCGCATAATCCAAATTCCACTTAGCCCCCGGTCAGTGACCGGGGGCTAAATGACCAACCCTTCCACAATTCGAAAGTTCGACAGGAATCGCTCGCATGCCCGCTACCGCCTCGGAAGAAGCCCTGGGAACCGGACGCCGCAAGACCTCGGTGGCGCGCGTGCGGATTCGCGCCGGCAAAGGCAAGATCACGATCAACGACCGCGAGCTCGAAGTCTTCTTCTGCGTCCCGCAGGACCGCAACGCGGTGACGGCCCCGCTGGACCACTGCGAGGTGCGCTCGAGCGTCGACGTGATCATCCGCGTCCACGGCGGCGGCACCACCGGCCAGGCTGGGGCGTGCATGCAGGGCATCGCCCGGGCGCTGATCAAGCACGACAGCGATCTCTCGGACAAGCTCCGCGAAAAGCACTTCCTCAGCCGCGACTCCCGCATGAAGGAGCGCAAGAAGTACGGCCTGCACGGCGCCCGCCGCGGCACGCAGTTCTCCAAGCGGTAGTCTCGTCCGTTCTAGCGGATGGGCGGCTTGGTCAGCACAAAGCGGAACAGCACGCCCGTGCGTTCGTCGAAGTATTTGTACGACGCGGGAAAAAACACGACGTAGCGATTGTAAGTCTGCACGTCGACGAGGCGCAACGCCTGGTCGCGCTTTGCGACGAGGGCCTCGAACCACTGCCGGAGCGTCTGGCGGTAGTCGTGACACGACGTGTGCGTGATGCGGAAGCCGGCCCGCTCGAATTCGCTGGTTAATTCCGGATACGACGCGGGCACATGGCCCGGAAAAAAGAGCTGGGCGACCGCCGCCGCCGCCGGCAGTCGGCGCTGCAGCCGACAGAAGAAGTGCATCACAAAGCGACCGCCGGGCTTCAGGGCGTCGTACACCTTCTTCAGGATGACGGGATTCTCTTGCGGGCGGACCGCCTCCCAGGCAGCGATGGAATACATCTTGTCGTAGGTTTCGCTGCCGTACTCGGCGTCGATGAAGTTTTCCAGCCGCACTTCGTAGCCAAAGTGCTCCTTGATATGCGCCGCCTGCTGCTTGGAGAGCGTAAAGCCGACCAGGTTCTGGCGATCGCCCGTGTGCTGTTCGATGTGCCGGAGCATCGAGGCCCAGCCGCAGCCCAGCTCGGCGATTCTCTCTCCCGGGCGGGGGTCGATCAGTCCCAGCAGGTGGTTGGCCTTGTTGGTCTGGGCTTCGATCAGCGTTTCGTCGCCGCGCAGGTGATCGGCGCACGAGTAGAACATGAACTTGGGGTCGAGGAACAAGCGATAGAAGTCGTTCGAGACGTCGTAGTGGCGCTGGATGCCTAAGGCTGCGTCTTGAAACTGTTTGCCGCGCAGGATCAACCGCCGCAGAAACGACGGCGGCCAGGCGTCGCGAATCCAACGCGCAGCGTCCGAGTCGCGCCGCGTGATGAACTTCCATACCCGCGGTTCGTTGAGCGGCTGAGGGCTATGGATCAGGTAGTTCAAGACCGCGTAGGACACGCCGTATACCGCCAGCTCATAGCCAAAACGAAGGTAGCGCATGGGGCGTGTAGGCAAAAACTAAAGGACAGCGTGCGAGAAAAGTCAGCCGCCAGCGACGACGGTCGGCACATTCTAATGTCGCAAAGGCCACCCTCTAATCTCGAAAAGTCCACCCTGCGCGGCGCCCGATCGTCACTTTTAGGCGTTTAGGCGCCGCCTGCCCCACGCCCGCCGCCGGTGGCGGGGCCACGTTGTCCTGGTGCGCGGAGACGGGAATTCTACTGCGCGAAAACGGGGCCTGCACCTGCGAAACCCGCAGGGCGCCGCCGGGGTTGAATTACTGCCGGCTCGCTGCGGTTTCGCCGCCGGTGGTATGCTGAAAGTAGCGCGCCGGCCTATCCACGGAAAGCGCCGGGCGGGCCAGTCTCAGGAACATCCGATGATTCGCTGCTTTCTTTGCTTAGCGATCGCGCTGCCGGCGGTGACGGCCGCGGCGGCCCCTTCCACGAGGCCCGATCCTCTCGCCACGGCTCGCGAGGTCGACGCGTCGCTGGCCGCCGAGGTGCTCACGCCTGAGGTAAAGCTCGCTCCGCCGTGCGACGACGCCACCTTTCTCCGCCGCGCGTGGCTGGATCTGGTGGGCGACATTCCCACGCCCGAGCAGACCATCGCCTTCCTCCTCGACCGCGCGGGCGATAAGCGCGGGCGAGTAGTGCGCAAGCTGCTGGCCGACCCGCAGTACGGCGTCAACTGGGCCCGCTACTGGCGCGACGTAATCATGTCCCGCCGCACCGAAGACCGGGCGCTGATCGCCGCCAACGCGCTGGAGGCCGATCTCAGCCGGCAGCTCAACGAAAACATGGCGTGGGACAAAATCGCCACGGAGTTCATCACCGCCACTGGCGACGTCCGCGAGAACGGCGCCACGGCGCTGATCATGGCCCAGGACGCCCGCACCGACGAGACCACCGCCGAGGTGGCCCGCATCTTTCTCGGCATTCAGATCCAGTGCGCTCAGTGCCACGATCACAAGACCGACCGCTGGACCCGCGAGCAGTTCCACGAGCTGGCGGCGTTCTTTCCGCGGATCGGCGTGCGGCCGGTGGTCTCGGCCACGAAGCGGTCGTTCCAGGTGGTCGGCAGCGATCGCCAAGGCCGCGTGCGGCCCGACAACGACAAGGATGTGCCTGTGCCCGAGCACTTCATGCCGGACCTCGACGACCCATCGTCGCCGGGTAAGCGCATGCAGCCCAAGTTCTTCCTTACCAGCGCGACGCTGCCGTTCGGCACGCCCGACGCCGACCGCCGCGGCACGCTCGCCAAGTGGCTGACCGAAAACGAGTGGTTTGCTCAAGCGCTGGTCAACCGCCTGTGGGCCGAGCTCGTGGGCGAGGGATTCTACGAGCCGGTTGACGACTTGGGTCCGGACCACGAACCCACGGCGCCCAAGACGATCAAGCTGCTTGCGCAAAGCTTTCGCGACAGCGGCTACGATGTGAAGTGGCTCCTGGAGACGATCAGTGTCACCGAAGCGTATCAGCGCGAGTCGCGGCCGCGGCGCAACAGCGAGGGCACTCCCTTCGCCGCCAACGTGCCGCAGCAGTTGCGCGCCGATGTGCTTTACAACTGCCTGCTTTCGGCCCTCGATGTGTCCGAAGAGGCCCAGCAGGGAGGCAAACGCCCCGGCGGATACCGCCAACAGAACGGCCCGCGGGCGAGGTTCAACGTCACTTTCGGCTTCGACCCGAGCGAGCCGCGCGAAGGGGTGACGGGCTCGATTCCTCAGGTGCTGGCGATGATGAACTCGTCGCAGGTGGCCGGCGCTCTGAAGGCCCAACGAGGCGTCCTCGGCCGGCTGATCGAGGAAATACCCGACGATCGGCAGCTCGTCGCCGAGTTGTACCTGCGCATCCTCAGCCGGCCGCCAAAAGACGGTGAAGTGGCCGATGCGACCGCATACATCGCCCACCTGCACAACCGCCCCGCCGCGGTCGAAGACCTCGCCTGGGCCCTGGTAAACTCCGCCGAATTCCGCCACCGACCTTGAATTGAATTCTTGAATTGAATTGTTGATCTGTATCGGATCTCACGCAAAGGCGCTAAGTGGCAAAGGGGGGAACGCAAAGAAGAGAGGAGAGAAAGGAAGGATCTTGGAACACTAATCGCCACTAATTATCACTAATCCGGATTAGCGGTAATTAGTGATGATTAGTGTTCTTGAAATCCTTCTTGTTCTTTGTCTTCTCTGCGTTCGTCCTTTGCGTCTTTGCGCCTTTGCGAGAGACATATCTGGGGTTAAGAGGCCGATGGTCAATCCACTTCAGCACCATACTCACGTCGCTCTGCGCGGCAGCCGCGTCGTTGCCCGGCGCGACTTTCTCAAGCAGTCGGCCGCTCTGGGGCTCGCCTTTGGGGCGGCCGGGGCCATGAGCTGGACCGACGTGATCGCCGCCAATGCCGACGACATGCGTCGCCGCGGCATGGCCTGCATTCTGCTCTGGATGCAGGGCGGACCCTCGCAGTTTGAGACTTTTAGCCCCTTGGCGGGGCATGCCAACGGCGGCGAGACCAAGGCGATTCCCACCGCCGTTTCCGGCATCGAGCTGGCCGAGAATTTGCCCCACTGCGCGGGGGCGATGAACGACCTGGCGATCATCCGCTCGATGACCAGCAAGGAAGGCAATCACCAGCGGGCGACCTACTACCTGCACCACGGCTACTTGCCGATCGCCAGCGTCAAGCATCCCACGCTCGGCGCCAACATCGCCCACGAGATCGGCGACGCGGCCAGTCAGCTTCCCAGCTTCGTGCAAATCGGCGGCCGACTGGCCAACTCCGGCGGCGGCGGCCTCTTGGGCATCGACTACGATCCGCTCGTCGTGCAGTCGGCGACCAAGCCGCCGCAGGACACGACGCCCTCGACTCGCCCCGATCGCTACGCACGGCGGCTTAAGCTCCTGGAATCGGTGGACCGCGGCTTTGTCTCCGCCGGCGGCGCCCAGGTGGTGGTGGATCAGGAGAAGCTGGTCCGCCGCGCGTCCGACATGATCCACAGCCCCAAGATGGAAGCCTTTGAGCTCGCGCGCGAGCCGGACAAGCTCCGCGAGGCCTACGGCAAGGGCGAGTTTGCCGCCGGCTGCATGATGGCCCGGCGGCTGGTGGAGCGCGGCGTCACCTTCGTCGAAGTCTGGAGCAAGGGCTGGGACACGCACCAGGACAACTTCAACCGCACCCACGACCTGGCGGGGCAGATCGACCAGCCTTTCGCCCAGCTCGTCGCCGACCTGAAATAGCGCGGGATGCTGGAAAAAACGCTTGTCTTGTGGATGGGCGAGTTCGGCCGCACGCCGCGGATCAACCCCAACGCCGGCCGCGACCACTACCCCAAGGCGTTCAACGTAGCGCTGGCCGGCGGCGGCGTGCGCGGCGGGCAGGTCATCGGCCGCGTCAACGACTCGGGAACCGACGTCGTCGACCGTCCGGTGACGGTCCAGGACCTGTTCCGCTCGGTCTACAAAGGCCTGGGCATCGACGCCGACAAGGAAAACATGAGCGCCATCGGCCGCCCCATCAAGATCGTCGACGGCGGCGAAGTTGTGAGCGAGCTCTTTGGTTGAGAAATACAGATTAACCACAAAGGCACAATGACACGAAGGACGGATAAGACAAACCGCTAATGAGCGCTATTGCGCTGAAAAAATCCCATTAGCGTGCCTCAGCGGTTTCTAATTCTTTCTTTTCTTCTTCGTGCCTTCGTGCCTTGGTGGTGAGTTTTTCCCCGGCCCCAAAACACGCAAGACCCCGCGGTCGGCGTCGATTTCTACCTGGCCGCCGATGGGCACGGTGCAGTTTTCCTTGTAGTGCCCGATGGGAAAATTCATCAGCACTGGGACTCCGGCGCGCTCGAAGTATTGCTTGAGCACGCCCTCGACGCTGAATCGCGGGTCCTGAGTGAGCTGGTCCTCGCGGGCCGTGCTATCGGTAAACTGGCCAAGGACGGCGCCGCGGATCTGGTCGAGCTTGCCGGCCAGCTTCAGTTGCCGCAGCATCCGGTCGACGCGGTACGCCGCTTCGCTCACGTCCTCGACCAGCAGGATCGCGTCGCGCGTGTCGATCGAGTACGGCGTACCCTCGAGGTCGGAGATCAGCGACAGGTTCCCGCCCACGAGCCGGCCGCGCGCCTGGCCTTTGCCGAACGCGACGACTTTGGTTACGTCGTCGGGCACTTCGATCTCATACTCGCCGCTCTCGGGCGCGCTGCCGACTTCGATGGCCTGCACCAAACAGTGGCCCGTGAAGTCGGTTGGCTGATCCGGCCCGCCCAACCCCGACGCCGGCCCCGGGCCGTGAAAAGTCACCAGCCCCGCCTTGCGGTTGAGCGCCAGATGCAGGGCGGTGATGTCGCTGAAGCCGACGAAGATTTTCGGATTGGCGCGAATCTTGGCGTAGTCGAGCTTGTCGAGGATCCGCATCGCGCCGTAACCGCCGCGGGCCGCCAACACGGCGTCGACCTCGGGATCTTCAAACGCCGCCATCAGCTCCTTGGCGCGCCGCCCGTCGCTGCCGGCCAGGTAGCCCTCGACCTCGAACAGGCCGTCGTCGAACTTTACATGATAGCCGCGATTCTCGGCCCGCTCCTTGAACTTCATCACCAACTGCCGCTCGACAGGCCCGGCGGGTCCGACAATCGCGACCGTGTCGCCGGGCTTCACGCGCTTCGGCCAGATCATCTCAAGCCGCTCGGCGGGCTCGCTGCTCAAAGCTATTTGTGAAGCCGCCCCCAACAACACGGCGCTTATCCAAGCGCAAGCGATGCAGCGACGCATAGTGGTCTTCCGTCTTTCTTTGTGCCCTTCGTGCCTTGGTGGTTAATCTGCTGCTGGCACGTTGGGCCCCAGCCTACTCGCCGGCAAGCTCCGCTGGCAACGCACTTTCCAGCGACATGCGCGAAGACTGTTCATCGCTGCGCTTTCGCGCGAGGCCCAGGGTCCGGCGGATCTCTTCGGCGAGCCGTTCGGCGTGCACCGGCCGGGCGATCTCGCTGACCAGCGTGCGCCGGTTATGATCCACCGTCTTCAGCACCACCTTCCGGTAGACTGTGTTGCCCCAGGTCATGCCCGACTTCTCGACCGCCACGTCGGCGACGTCGGCCGCCTTGAACTCGCGACGGCGACCGAGCCCAAAGACGCCGCCTTGTACCGCGACGCCGGCCGGACTGAATTCCAGCCGCGTGCGACCCAAGCACCTGGCCAGCGCGGCCGGCACAATCAACAACTCGAAAAAGCTGCACACCGCCAGAAAGACGCGCGGAATCTGCGACACGTACAAGCCGAAGCACATGCCCGTCCAAGCGAAAGCAAACAGGGCGAGAAACGCCGCCAGGCCGGGGTTTCGGCCCAGGGGAAAAACGACGGTATGCTGGCTCGCGGCGTCGTCGATCAGTCGGGCGCCCATGGCGCGCACAGCAGCTCCAAAGCCGATCGTCGCCGACAGGGTTGGACTGGCCGCGACGCCCCCGGCCGACGCCGAGCTGGCCGCGGTCTGGAACACCGGCGTCTCGAACTCCGCGTAGAAGTCGACTCCGCGGGTCTCGGCCTGGGCTGATAGCTTCCACTTCACGTCGTCGCCGCTGGGCGGGAGGTCGAAGGGAATCACGAACTCGACGGGTATCACCGTGCGATCCCCCGCGGCCAGGTCGCGCACGATGTCGTACTCGTGGTCCCACAGCGTTATTTCGCGGGGACTGGATTCGCCGCCGCGCGGGTGGTCGATTGTTCTGACGCACGCGAGCCGGACGAGGAAGCCGTCCCGCACCGCCACGCGTGTGGGCACGTGGATCAGGCCGGCCAGCGGACCGCCGAGCACTCCGGGCACGGCGGCCATCTCAAACTCGCTCCGGCCCCACCGCAGCCACCGCAGCCACAAGTATCCCGCCGACGCGGCCAGGCCAGTTCCAACGGCGGGAAACAACGCGGCGAGCCACAACGCTCCGCGCTTGTCGCCCACGACGCTCGACCAGGCCAGAAAGAACGTCGGAAAGCTGACGAGGTTCCAAAACGTGGCGAAGATGGTCGTGAACCACGCCGCGGCCGCCGTGTTCGAGCGAATCCGACCCGTCGCCCAATCGTCGCGCCATAGCCACGGATCGTCGGGCGCCTTTTCCGCACGCCGTGCCTGCCGCCGTTCTATGCGCCAGCCGGCTACGGCGCCGACCAACAACCCGAAGCCCACGCCGCCGAAGACCAAGCCAAAAACCAGCTTCATCGCCAAGAGCCCAGGACGCAAATCGCGAAACAGCACCGCTTGGGCCGGGTTGGCGGGGTCTACGTAGCACGGCAACCGTTTGGCCCCCGCTTCGATCCGTTCCAGCTCGCGGGCGCGGTCGCGTTGATAGCTACCGATGTTGTCGCTACCGCCGTGCAGGGAAACACGGTCGCCTTGATAGGCCTTGCCGCGGAACTCATAACGGTAGCGAGCGGTTACCTGGTCGGTGGAACCGCCGTCCCCATCGTGGGTTTCCTTGAGGTCCGCCTCGATGAGCGTGGCGGGCGTCTCGACCCAGCTCTGCATCGCGCGCCATTGCCAGAGCTCGCGGACCGCCATGCCGGTCATGAAAGCGCCAAAGCCCGCAAAGGGCAGGGCGAATAGTGCAAGGCAACCGACGCCCAGCGCGAAGTTTCCCCGCGAAGGCGTTGGCGTCGATTTCTTCCCGTTCGCGACCATCGGCAGGCCTCGCTAGTTCGGCACGATTGATTTCCCCCAGAAGGATATCTCACGCCAAGGCGCCAGGGCGCAAAGGAAGAAACGGAGGGGATTTGAACCACGAAACCCACGAAAAACACGAAAAGGATTGCGTCGCCGCGCGAATTTTCTAATCCCCGACTGCTTTCGTGTGTTTCGTGGTTCTTCTCCGAATTCTTCGCGCCATGGCGTGAGTAATTCCGTCGCTCACACATTGAACAAGAAATGACACACGTCGCTGTCGTGCATCACATAGGTCTTGCCTTCCAGGCGGAGCTTGCCGGCTTCGCGAATGGCTTTCTCGGTCTTGTACTGATCGAGTTCGTCGACCGAGTAGACCTCGACGCGGATGAAGCCGCGCTCGAAGTCGGAATGAATCGCCCCGGCGGCCTGCGGGGCGGTGGCGCCGATGGGAATCGTCCAGGCGCGGATTTCCTTGGGACCGGCCGTGAAGAAGCTGTGCAATCCCAAGAGTCGGAAGGCGGCCCGCGCCACGACGCCGAGAGCGGGTTCCGCCAGGCCCAAGTTTTCGAGCATCTCCTGGCGGTCCTTCTCTTCCAGCTCCAAGAGTTCCGCCTCGAGCTTGGCGCACACGGCCACGACTTCGCTGCCTCAGGGCGCGCACCCGCTCGCGCAACTGGTCCACGGCAGGTGACGAACCGGCCAGATCGCCTTCGCCGACGTTGGCGACGTACAGCACGGGTTTGGCCGAGAGAAACTGCAAATCGGCCAGCAACTTCGCCCGCGCCTCGTCCGGAAAAGCGAGCGACCGCACCGGCTTGCCTTGGTCAAGCAACTGCTGGCAGTTTTCCAGCACCTCGACGCGCAGCTTGGCGTCTTTATCGCCGGCGCGGGCCGTGCGGCTGGCGCGGTCGAGCGACTTTTCCACCGTCTGCAAGTCGGCGAGCATCAGCTCCGTGTCGATGGTGTCGACGTCGCGCAGCGGGTCGACGCTGCCTTCGACGTGCATCACGTCGGGATCGTCGAAGCACCGCACGACGTGAAGAATCGCATGGACGTTGCGAATGTGCGACAGAAACTGGTTGCCCAACCCCTCGCCCGTCGAGGCGCCGCGGACCAGGCCGGCAACGTCCACAAGCTGAAGCATCGCCGGCACGATTTTTTTGGTGGGGATATGCCGGGCGATCCGCTCAAGGCGCGGGTCGGGAACCGCCACGGCGCCGACGTTGGCTTCCTTGGTGCTAAACGGGTAGCTCTCGGCCGCCACGCCCGCGGCCGTCAGGGCGTTGAACAGCATGCTCTTGCCAACGTTCGGGAGTCCGACGATGCCTGCTTCCATGAATCACGCAATCCCCAGGGGCGTAGATAGCCTGTAAACGCCGAATTCTAGTCCACTTCGCCGCCGGGCGACATCGGCCCACGCCGCATTCTCGCGTGGCCAGAAATCCGCCGGTCCGCAATAATGGGGGTTTGGCCCCCGTGCCTCCGCGCGGCCATCGGGACGCCCCCTGCAGTATCACGAGACTAATAGCATGAACGGTTTGAAGCGGCTCCTGACCATTGCCGGGGCAATGCTCGCACTCTCGCAAGCGCCGGCCGTCCACGCCGAAGGCCTGGGGCAGCAAGATCTCGACGAGGCCCTCCGCGCAAGGTAACGGCCGAGGACCTGCGCGACCTCAACAAGGTGGTCGACCGCTTGGAGTCGGCCCTCGACAAAGGTCTCGACGTCGAGAATTCCGACTTCGCCGAGCAGATGCTTTCCCAAGTGCTCTTGGAGCGCGCCTCGCAGCTCACGGCCGTCATCCGCGCCGTCCCGGCCGACCGGCTGATCGACCCCCAACTGCAGCGCGTGCAGGCGTTGGCCGTGTCCGACTTGCGCCGCGTGTTGACTTACGACAACCCGCCGCTGGAGGCCACCGCCATGCTCGCTCAATTGCTGAGCCTGCCCGGCGGCAATCGCCGCGAGGCGCGGCAGCTGCTCAACCAGCTCATCAAGCAAGAAGCCTTCGCCGCCCTGCCGGCCGACGAGCGGGCCGAGTCACTCATCCTGCGAGCCACGCTGCAGAAGTCGCCCGACAAGGCGCTCGCCGACTACGGCGCCGCGATTGACCTGGCGCCGGACAACCCGGAGTACCGACTGGCGCGGGCCAACTTCCACCGCGAGCAGCACGACGCTGACAAGGCGCTGGTCGACGTGCGAGCGGTCATCGAGAAAAACCCCGACAACGTGACGGCCTACCTGCTCGAGGCGGACATCCTTCGCGACGCGGACAAGCTCGACGACGCGCTGGCCAGTGTCGAGAAGGCCCGCAAGCTCGCGCCGGACGAGCCGGGAATTCTGCAAACCCGCGGCGAGCTGTACCGACTGAAGGAGGACTACGACAAGGCGATCGATCAATTTACCCAAGTGCTGAAGCTGGAACCGGGCCTGGCGCTGGCGCTGATTCATCGGGCCGAGGCGTATTACGCCGCCGAGAAACTCGATGAGGCGCTCGCGGACCTGGAGACGCTGATCAAGGACCATCCGGGGCTGGCGGTGGCGCACGGCCTGCGGGCCCAGGTGCTGGCCGGCAAGAAGCGCCTGCCCGAAGCCATCGCTGAGATGGAAAAGCTGGCTAAGGATCTGCCCGAGCAAACCGATTACCGGATGCAGTTGGGGCTGTACTACCTGCTGAACGACCAGCCTCGGGCGGCTATCGCCGCCTATGGGGAAGTGCTGTCGCTGGACGCCAAAAACTTCCTGGCCCTGCGGAGCCGCGGCGACGCCTACCTGAACATCGGCGACCATGCGGCGGCCGTCGCCGACTTTGCCAAGGCGTTGGAGCTCAAGAGTGACGACTCGGCCCTGCTGAACAATTACGCCTGGGTGCTGGCCACCTCGCCTGACGACAAAGTTCGCGACGGCAAACGAGCGCCTCGAGTTGGCGACCAAAGCTTGCGAAGCGACCAAGTACGAGCAGGCGCACATCCTCAGCACGCTGGCCGCGGCCTACGCCGAGACGGGCGACTTTGCCAAAGCGCGCGAGTGGTCCGAAAAGGCCGTCGACATGAGCCAGCAAGGCGACGAAGCCGACATCAAGGAGGAATTGGCGAAGGAACTGTCCAGCTACCAACAGGACAAGCCGTGGCGCGAACGGCAGACGCAAGAAGACCGCCGGCCGAGCGAGGACGATCCCTCGGCGCCCAAGCCGCAGAACCCTTCGCAATCGGCCGAGGCCCCGCCGCGCCTGTGATTTCTCGGCTCACTTGACGCTCCCCCCAGCGCCGGTAGACTAGCCTGTTCGGTCGGAAATCGCTCGCGGACGTTCGATCTTACGGGCTCGTGGCGGAATTGGCAGACGCGCAAGGTTGAGGGCCTTGTGCCCGCAAGGGCGTGCTGGTTCGACTCCAGTCGGGCCCATTTCGATTCGTTCGCCGGGAGCAGCTTGCCGCGCCGCGATTTTCTGGCGTTGGCCAGGAGTTCCCTGTTGAGATTGAGGCTCGTCGTCAAGTGACGACGAGCCTTTTCTTTTTGTCCAGAATTGCTGGTGACATTTTCTCGCCCCGCCGACTTACAATTCACGCTCTCCCACGATAGAAATCACGTACGTCGCACGCTCCTCGACCTGTGCGCCGCACCCTTCCGAGGAGGACTCGCCATGCTCAGCGCCGTCATGCAAGAGGCGATCAACGATCAGATCAACAACGAGCTGTTCTCCTCCTACAGCTACCTGGCCATGGCCGGGTGGTGCGAGCATGAGCAGTTCACCGGCTGCGCTCACTGGTTGCGCGTACAGAGCCAGGAAGAATACGGCCACGCGATGCGGCTGCTACGACTTCCTGCTGGCCCGCAACGCCGTGGTGAATCTCAAGCCGATCGCCAAGCCCGAGAGCAAGTTCAAGAGCCTGGTCAGCGTGTTCGAGAAGTCGCTCGAACAAGAAGAGCGCGTCACCGGGCAGATCGACGCGCTCTACGAACTGGCGTTCAAGGAAAAACAGTTCGCCGCGCTGGTGGAGCTGGAGTGGTTTATCACCGAGCAGGTCGAGGAGGAAAAGACCGCGCGCGAGGTGGTGCACAAGTTTCACCTCGGCAAAGACGATCCCACGACGCTGCTGGATCTCGACCGCGAACTAGGCAGCCGCGCGCCGAAGCCGACGCGGAGAAGTGAGCGCTAGGGGTTAGCCGGCGAGCCACGCTCGCCGGGATCCCGGACGGCGTGGCCGTCCGGCTAATTGACGCGCGGTACTTTGTACCTACGCCCACAGCGCCGTTGCAGGGCTTGTGGATCGCCACAGCATCGCCACGCCCTTGAAGGCGCCCCAGCCGCCGTACTCGCGAATCTCCAAGTACAGAAACAGCATCGCCAAGAGCAGCGACAACAGCGCCAACAGGAGCATCACCGTGTAGATGTTCCAGGCCGACTTCTTGGTCAGCACGGTCGGCGGGCTAGCCGATTCGAAACTTGGTTGCGACATCGTCCCCTTCCTGAATCTGTCCCTGCTGAAATTCGCGGATGATCCGCCCCACCGCCTTGTCGGGATCGGACTTGAGGATCTCGGCCCGACCCAGGTAGCGATCGCCGCGGTACACCTCGACCGTGCCGCCGGGGCGAATGCCGTCGTCGGCGCCCACGGTAATCTCGATGAGCTGGCCGCCGTCGGCCCGCCGCGTGGCGCTGATCTTGCCGCGCACTTGATCTACCACCGGGGCGTTGGGGTTGATCCCGTTTTCACCGAGGGTGCGGGTTAGCCCAGCCACCTGTTGCACGAGCTGGTCGTTGCGCTCCTTGGTCGTCTGCAGCTCGCCGGCCGTCGAGTGAAGCTCGGAGGTCGCCCGCAGCGTGGTGGCGAACGCCTCGTCGTGCGCCGTCTGGTTCGAGCGGATCGAGTTGCGCAGCTTAGTCACCTCCGCGGTCAGTCGATTGTTGTTCTCTTCGGTGGCGGCCACCATGGCCTCCGCGGCCCGCCGATCTTGTTTCAGTTGGTCGTTCTCGCCTTGAATCGCCGTGTTCTGATTGACCAGCGCGACGCGCTCGCTTTCCAGCTTGCTGACTTCTTGCCGGCCCGCTTCGTTCTCAGACTTCAATTGGCTCACCTGGCTGCCGTAGTCGGCTTCCAACGCGGCGTTGGCGGCCTGGGCGGCGAGAAGTTTCTTGTTGACGGCGTCGTAGTCCTCGCGCCAGTTCTTGTGCGTGGCGTACACGAACATCGCCACGATCATCAGGGCAAAGCTGGCCAGCAGGATGCCGGTCGTCAGAATTTTGCCGAGCAGTGACATCGCTGCACTTTCTCGCTAGGGCGAACAAGCGCCTCGGCCGAAGAGCCGAACGCTAACTCCGAACTGGTATGTTGGGACAAACTTCCCGATCCTGGCCGGCCGATCCGCCGCTCCGCACGCCGCAACTGACTGCCAGGATAGGAGATAGTCCCGCTTTGGGCAGTATAGTCAGGCTGGGAAAAGAGTGTCAAACTTCTCGGCTCGCGGCAGGCTGCGGAGCCGTCGCTCGCACGTCCGGTCGTAGGAATTGTACGCGAAACGACGGGTCGAAAGCCCTGAAGTTGCGAAAATGGCGAGCAAGCGAAGGGCAATGACCGCCCTACGACCAGCGCTCTTCGGGCCGGCGCAGGATTTCGCCCGCCAGAATCATCTGCCGCAAACTCTCCGGTCGCGCCAGGAGTTTCACCAATTCCCCCGCCATCGGCGAGGCGGCGGCCGTGCGTCGCTGCGTCGCGGTCGCCTGCTGAGCCATGGCCCCCACCTGGTGGACGAACTTCTGCTGCAGGTGTTGCTGCATCCGCTCGTCGGCCTGCGCCACGTCGGCGCCCAACTTCTTGGCGTGCTCGGCGATCGCCGCCGTTCCGCCGAGGTGCTGTGACACATGCCTGGCCACGCCGGACCCCAGGGGCGCGGGCGCGGCCCCGGCCGCTGGCGTCGCCATCGGAGCGATGGGCGTCGAAGCGGGCGTTAGTCGGCGGACCCCCTCCGATCGGCGCTGGGGTTCGGGACGCCGAGGCGACGGGCGCTCGGGTCGCCGACCATCGGGGCGAACCTGCCCGATTGTCTGCGGTCGCGACCCAGGCTCGCGCCGGGCGGGCGGCGCCGGCTGCTGGCCTTGAGCGCGGCGCAGGAATTCCTCGACTTCGCGCCGCAGAGTTTGCTCCAGATTCGGCGGATTGCCCGCCTGACGGGGCGCCGCACCGGGCGGGTCCGGCGGCGCGGGACGCGGCCGCTCGATCGGCGCCTTGCGCTTGTTCTTCGCCTGCTGGCCGCCGACCAATTGCGCGACGCCGTACAGGATCATGAAGATGATCGGCAGGACCGTCTTCAGGATGTCGTCGAGATTGGCCAGGATCAGGTTGTCGGCGAGTCTCACGGCTACACGCTCCTCCGGGGAATTATTGAGCGCGAATCGTCCCCGTGCCAGCGATCGCCTCGCGCATCTCGGTGTCGGCCTGCACGTTTTTCAGCCGGTAGTAGTCGAGAATGCCCAGCTTGTTGGTACGAAACGCTTCGGCGATCGCCTTGGGCACTTCGGCCTCGGCCTCGACCAGCAGGCGCGGTTTTTCTCGATCGCCGCAATGTTCTCTTGCTCCTGCGAGACGGCCATCGCCCGCCGGCTCTCGGCCTGGGCGCGGGCCACGCGCGTGTCGGCCTCGGCCTGATCGGCCTGCAGGCGGGCGCCGATGTTGTCGCCCACGTCGATGTCGGCGATGTCGATCGACACGATTTCGAACGCCGTTTGCGAGTCGAGCTTGCGGGCCAGCACCGCGCGGGAAATGCGGTTGGGATTGGCCAGCACCTCGGCGTGCGTCTCGGCCGAGCCGATGGCGCTGACGATGCCCTCGCCCACGCGGGCGACGATGGTCTCCTCGGTCGGCGCCGCCGACGAGCTGATCGAGGTTGGCCCGCACCGTCACGCGGGCCTTCACCTTGAGCTGGATGCCGTTCTTGGCGACCGCGTCGAGCGTGGGACGCTTGGCGTCGTTGGGCGGGCAGTCGATCACCCGCGGGTAGACGCTCGTCTGCACCGCTTCGAGGATGTTCCGTCCCGCCAGGTCGATGGCCGTCGCCCGCTTGAACGACAGTTCGATGATCTTGGCCTTGCGGGCGGCGATCATCGAGCGGATGACCAGCGGCAGGTTGCCGCCGGCCAGATAATGAGCCTCGAGGGCCCGCGTGGAGATCTCTTCGTTCTCATCGAGTCCCGCCTGCACAGCCATGATCTTGCTGCGCACGATGACGGTGGGATTGACCTTCCGCAGCCACATCCGCACCAGGTCGAGGATCCGGACCCCGGCGCCGGTCATGACCGACAGAATCCACAGCCGCGCGAAGCGGGCGAACACCGCCAGGAAGACCAGCACGAAGATCAGCGCCACGACCGCGCCGGCCAGCCACAGCGCGTTGCTAGTCAGCAGATCATTCGCCGCCGCCATCGGCACGTCGAGGCGCCAGTGTCGTGCATACATGTTCGTGTGTCCCCAAAGACCTCCGCTCGGGCGCCGCTGGCTCAGCCAGCGTCCCCTGTGCGGCAGCCACTAATCTACACCGGGAAAGCTTACGGCACACGGGGAGCCGGATTCAGGGTGGAAAACATCCCGTGGCGCGGCTACGCCAGCGGGTCTTCCAGCGAGTCGATCCCAAAATCCTGAATGGGCCGCGACAGCAGGTCCTCGGGCCGGATGTCGGCCTTGCGGGCCTCGTGGGCCCGCGCCGGACGCACCATCACGCGATTGCCGCGGACTTCGACGACGATCACCGGCTCGCCGGGATCGATGGCCAGCCCCTGGCTCACCGCGTCGATGAGCTGTCCCTCGATGAGCACCGCGCCGCTGGGCAGCATCTTCGACTTCGCCACCCCTACCTTGCCGACCAACGCGCGGCGCGGGTCCTCAGGCTTCACCTGATCCGAGCTCGGCAAGTCGCCCAGAAAGGCCCGGCCCATCGGCGTCTTGGGCCAATACTTGAAAGCCAGGCCGACCACCGCCGGTATGGCGAACACCGCAATCGCCATGAAGCTCAAGCCGGCCGTCGTCCCGCTGCGAAAGGCCTCCACCATACTGCCGATGACCGCCAGTGCCGCGAAGAACCCAAACAACCCCGCCGAGGGAATGAAGACCTCCAACACCAAGAGGCCGCACCCCAGCACCAAGAGCACCACGGCCCAACCTAATGGATCGAGCAGATTCATCTCTCGCAGTTTCCTTCCGAGCGGCCGCCTGACTCCCGCGGCGTCATTTTACCATCTGCCGCGCCTGTGGGGCAAAGCCTTGGTTGCCGCCGAAATGTCGGCTGGATGCTGTCACCCCGAGGTCCGCTGAGGGGCCGCGTTGCCTGTGCAGTCAATCCAAGTGAGCCGCGCGGACTCCTCCGGGGGGGCGGCATGGCCACTGCTCGGAGTGGCCATGCCAACGGGCGCTCATGCCCCCGCCAAGCCGTGGGCATGCCACGCGCCCGCTGACTGCCCAAGCTCAAGTCGCCCGGCGGACGATCACGCGGTTGGCGTGGGCCGAGACCACTTCAATCGGCGTGCCGCGGTCGAGCGGTTCGCCCAGCGCGATCACGTCGATCAAGTCGTCGTCGAACAGCGCCTTGCCCGTCGGCGCCAGATCGGTCGCCGCCTCGCCGACGGCCCCCAACAGATGAGAGTAGTCGGCGGTCGCTTCCCGGCTGGAAATAGTCACGCGCTCCTCGGGCGGCGGCGGCTCGAGCACCATGCGATTGAACAGCGGCGCCTTCGGCAAGAAGCGCCGCGTGGCGTACGCCAGTGCCATCATCCCCAGCCCGGCGCCCACGACCACCGAGATCGACGACCGCAGCCGGTCCATGTCGGCCTGGCTGTGCGGCACGACAAAGGTCTGGCTCGCCAGGATCAGCGAAAAAATCACCATCAGCGCGCCGGCCAGCCCGAACACGCCGAACCCAGGGATGACGAAAATCTCGATCAACAACAGCACCAGGCCACTGATGAACATCACAATTTCCAGCGCCTCGGCCGTGCCGCTGAGATACTTGCTCCAGAAGAACAGGATGAACGCGACCGCCGCCACGATGCCGCCCACCCCCACGCCCGGCGTCTTCAGCTCGACGTACATGCCGATGAAGCCGAGAAACAACAGGAAAGTGGCCAGCGCCGGCGAACCCAGGGCCTGCACCAGCATGAGGGCCCAGTTGGTACGGACTTCCTCCACGTCGTTGATGGCGAATAGCCGTTTGAGCTCGTCGAAGCCGTCGACCGTGCGCCACGCCAGACGGAGTTCGACGGCTTGCTTGCCGTCGAACTGGAGCGGCTGGTTGCCGGCGGCCAGCGGCCCGCCGCGGGTCCAGTTGGCGGCGTCGGCCAGTGCGGCGGCTTCCTCGGCGCTCATCAGCCGCTCCTCGCCGGTGGCCTTGTTGCGATAGCGGAGCACTTCGATTCCGGGGTCAATCATCGCGGCCAAGAGCGACCAGCTTCGCTCGGTGCGCTCGGCCAACGATTCCCGGATCGCGCCCACCGCGGCGTCCAAGTCGACCGGCTGGTCGCGCGGCGGAGGAGGCGCGCGACGCCGGTCTCCGCCAACCAGCGGCGGCGGCAGTCGGCGGTTGTCCGGCGCGGCAGCGGGGGGCAATTCTCCCTGCGGTCCCGCGCCAGCTTGGCGCCGGGGTGCATCGCCAACTGATCGCACGCCAGCGCCACCAGCGCCGCGCCGCCGCGCGCCTCCACGGGCACGTAGGCCACGGTGCGCACGGAGTTCGGATCGAGCGCCGCCAGCGTGGTCGCAATGTCCAGGCAGGCTTCCATGTCGCCGCCCACGCTATCGACTCGCACGCACACCCAGTTGGCGCCGCCTGCCAGGTGGTTGGTCAGCAGCGTCTTGAACTCGCTGGCCGTGCGCGGGGTGATCTCGCCCTTGAGCTCCAGCACGATCGCCCGCCAATCCGCCAACAGCGACTCGTCTTCCTCCAGCGATTCCAGCGGCACGGACAACGCTCTCGCCAACGCCGCACGGTCCGTCGCCAGGTATTTGACGAAGCCGTATTGGCGGCCTTCGCGCCCTGTAAACCGGCCAAGGGCGCCCGCGGGGACCAACACCTCCTCGTTGATCACTTCGTGGTCGACGCGGAAATCCTTGAGCTCCTCGCGCGTGAGAAACCGCAGTCCCTCATCGCTTTCGACTTTCACCACTTCGACCGCCGGGTCGACCATGCTCACCGCCAGCTCGGAGGGCATCGTTCGCTTAATGTCGGCGATCTCGCGATACGCCTCGACCACCGTGCGACTTACGCCCGCGTCCTTCGGCTCGTCGACGCCCGCCTCGCCTATGTCGGCATCGGCCGACATCACGATTTCTTCGCAGGCAAGGGCCACGAGCACGCCGTGCCCGCGGATCGACCGCGGCAGCCACGCCACCGTTTTCACGTCGGCGAGCTCGCGGCTGGTCAGTACGCGGGCCAACGACAGGACCGGTTCAAACTCGCTGCCCGCGCCGGCGCTCTCGGCCTGACTGGCCGGAGAGATTTCTAGCACGAGCGTCGGCCGTCGGGCGTCGGCCTGCTCGCGGGCTTTCTCAACCAGCCGGTCGCGCGCCCGCGTGATCGTCAGCTTCAGCGGCGTCTCCGACCCGCTGGTGAGCGGCAAGTTGATCCGCACCAGCGCCGCCAGCCCGGGCTTGCTCGCGTCTTTCGCCTCGGCAGCTTGCTCCGCAGTCGCGGGCGCATCCACAACGACAGCGCCGGACGATGAGACCCAACACGCGGCGAGCATCGCGGCCGCGGCAAACCGGCCGGTCGATCGCCCGTGGGCAGATCCAAAAGCGCGAGAATGAAACCGCGTCATAGTCAGTGCCAGTGCGGTAAGTCGCCCCACGCCAATGGGTTAAGCCAGTCGCCGCCAATTATACGTCACCCACCGGCGGGCGAGAAGCAAACGACGGAGGACGCGCGCGCTGGCCCTCGTTTCGGCGGGGCTTTGCGCGTGGACAAGCTATTCGTCGCCCACGACGCCAGCTTGCTTGGGGGGAGCGGGGCGAGCTTACTCGCTGTCGCGGCCATACTGCGAGCGCATCGCCAACTTGAGCTCGCCGCCGGCCGAGTACTGGTAGATGCCGCCAGGGGTGCGCTCCACGCTCGACATCGAGACCGGTCCGGCCAGGTCCATCGCTTGCAGCCGACAGCTTGCCGGCTCGACGGCCAGCTCGCCGTCGAGCGTGACCGACAGAGGCGAGACGTCGTTGGGCGCCACCTCGATGTGCGCCTTGAAGATAGCCGTCGACGGCGGATCGCTGGCCGGCTTGCTCGCTTTGTCGCCTGCGAGCCGCACCAGCGTCAGCTCGAAGCGTCGAACCGCGCCCAACTGATCGCCCAACCCCAAAATCGACTGCGCCATCGCGCGCGGCACGTTCACGCGTTCGCCCACCGCCAGCGCTCGCCCGGCGAGCAGTTCTGCCATCGGGTTCGGCTTGCCGACGCTGTCGAGCGATTCCATCACCAGCGTGTACTCGTCCAGCGGCGGAATCGAGCCGTCAGCGTCGGTCACCTCGAGCGCGCCGGCCGTGCGGTGCATCAGATAGGTCTTGCCTTCGATCGGCTGCGGGGAGAAGTCCTTGGGGTCGGCGTTCTCGGGCGACTGCCGCCGGCTCACTTGAAACGACGCCCGCGCCCTGACCACGCGGCACTCGGCGGCTTCCAGCACGTCGATCGTCCGCTGGTGCTGACGCCGCATCTTCATCGTGCTCTCGTGAGCCACCTGGCCCGACTGCACGATCTTGGTCGTCACCGTCAGCTCGGCGCCGAGACGCTGCACAACGCGGTCGCCGACTTGCGCGGCCTGCTGTTCGAAGCGAATGCGCGCCCCTGGTCCCGCGCCGCCTGCCGCCGACTGGGGCTCGACGGCCGTCGCTGGTTGCACGGCCGGGTCAGTCTCCGCCTTGGCAAACGCCGCCGCCGCGAGCCAGGTGAGAAGTACGACGCCGTGACGCCAATGTGCGCGGAACTGCTCGCAAGAAAAGGTGTTCATACGGCGGATATTCGGAAAACCGCCCCACTCAGGTCAAGGCCAGCCGCAGATTCCTATCTGTTCCCCTCCCTCATTTCCTATCCGTTCCCCTCCCCTCGACGGGGAGGGGCTCGGGGAGGGGTGATGACGCGCTATGGATAATCCATTGGTTAACATCCCCCCTCCCCAACCCTCCCCGCCGAGGGGAGGGCGCCGGAGAGAGTTAACGCAGCATCTCGTCCAGCGCCGCGACCGCCACGCCCCAGCTAGCCGCGGGCCGATCGAGCCAGGCGTTCCACCATTGCCATAATCGCTCGCCGACGTCGGCGGGCGCATCGGCCCGTAGGCGCCAGGCGTCGAGCGCCCTTTCGAGAGTCGCCGCGTCCCCGCGCGCCAGCTCCACGGCCTCGGCCCCCGCTAGCACGGCCGGCAACACGGCCAGAGCAAACGCCCGCGCCGCGCCGCTGCCCGACGCCACGTCGGTAAATTTCGGCAGGTCGCGGTTGAGCTGGCACACCAGCCACGCCAATCGCACGACCTCAGGCAAGTCGGCCAACGGATTGACCAGCACCGCCTCAAAGGTCACCCGATTGTGCGCGGCGTGCGCCCGCCCATGCCCGCCGACGTACGGCGCCACGAGCACGACCTCGGCAAAGTCCGGCACGATCGACGGGTCGGTTAGGCGGGCCATCTCGATCAGCAGTCCCGGGCCGCGCGCCTCCCATTGCTCGCGCAAGGGGCCCCCGCGGACGGCCAGTTCCTCAGCCAAGTTCGGCTGCTGGCGCACGAGGGCGGCCTCCAAATCCGCAATGGCTCCTGCCACGCGACCCACCGACGCCGCCTCTGGGCCGGAGCTCAAACGCAATTTAGCGACGCACCGCGTCACCAGCTCGCGATTGCTGTCGTACTCCGCCGTCAGGGCGCCGAGCTGCTCGACGACTGGCTCCACCTCCCAACCGGCGTCTGTAATCTCGCGGGCCAGCGCATCGCTGGGCCCGTCGAGCGCCGCCGCCAACTGCGGATCAGCCGCCGGCAGCCCCGCGAGCCGACACGCCGCCGCATGGAGGCACGTGGCCGACAGGCTCGATTTCCAACGAAGTTCTAGGGCCATCGCCGCAGCGCCTCCACGGCGCGGGTATAGTTTCGAAAACGTCGTCCTGAGGTGCGACCAAATAGCCGGACCGCCACGCGGTCCGGGACGCCCCCGGAGGCAAGTGTGCCTCCGGCTAGCGTCGAGTCGCAGGCGCCCGCCAAAAACATACGCCGCTGCCCGGCCAAACGCCGATAGCACTCCGCTCGGTGAGGGCCCTGAAAGCTGCCCTCGCGGCGCCTGCGGGGCATTGCTATGCTCCGCGGCCCGCGGCGCCCCTCCCGCCCCGCGCACCTTCGCCAAACCCCAAGCACGCGAGACTGCGCGATGACTTTTCGCTACCGCCTGGCGATGGCGACCGCCGCCGCCCTTCTAGCCGTTCGCGGCGCGCCGTGGGCCGCCGGCCAGCAGCAGTCTGTCTACGAACCGACCCCCAACGACCAACCGCAAGCGACCGCGATCGCCGACCCGGGCGCCGGCGCCTATGCTCTGCCGGAGTCGCCGATCGTTGGCGCCCCGGCCCAAACGACCATCGGCCCTCAACAAACCGCCCAACCCGGGGGCCCGCCGTTTCAGCTCACTGACGTCGAGCAGCAGTTTGTCATGCAAGTGCTGAAGATGTGGGAGACCGAGAGCGCCAAAATCAACACCTTCAACGCCAGCTTTGACCGCTGGGAGTACGACGCCGTCTTTGGCCCCGGCACGAGCGAGCCGCTCATCAAAAGCACCGGCACGCTTTCTTACTCAAAGCCCGACAAGGGCAGCTTCAAGATCGACGAAATCAAGCGCTGGACCAAAACCGATCCACAAAACGCCGCCCCCGACGCGCCCGGCGCGTACCAGGCCCAGAAAGACGAAGTCGGCGAACACTGGGTCTGCGACGGCAAGGCCGTCTACCAATACAACCACCACGACAAGCAGCTCGTCGTCACGCCGATCCCCCCGGAGATGCGCGGCCAGGATATTGTCGACGGTCCGCTGCCGTTCCTGTTTGGCGCCAAGGCCGACAAGCTCATGGATCGCTACTGGATCCGCTCCAACAAAAGCAATGCCGAGCAGATCTTCCTGGAAGCCCACCCGCGCCGGCAGGCCGATGCATTGAATTACGACTACGTGGAAGTGATCCTCGAGCGCAAGACGATGCAGCCCACCGCCATTCAGGTCCACCTGCCCGGCGGCAAGCAGCGGCACGTGTACATGTTCAACGCGCCGACGATCAACGGGAAGATGGAGGCGTGGTTCGGCAACCTGTTCAGCGCCCGCGCACGCCGCTGGGCTGGACCAAGGTCGTGCAGCAAGACGCCGACCCCGCGCCGGCGCCGCAAGCCGCCAACCCGCTGGGACCCGTCCAGCGCTGACGGTCTCCTGCTCGTGTGCCACTGGCTCTGCCAGTGTCCGGCAGCCGCGGGCGGACCGTAGAATCCGCACGACCGGCCCGTGCCGTTTGGCGTAGTCTTGGACTATGCCCGAGCTTTTGTCCACGCCGTCGATCGCCGCACCCGCCACGGTCCCGCCGGCGCTGGTTCGCGTGCTCCACGTCATCAACGGCGAGCACTACAGCGGCGCCGAGCGCGTGCAGGACTTGCTGGCCGGGTACCTCCCGGCGTGCGGCTACGACGTGAGCTTCGCGTGCGTGAAGCCCGGCCGCTTCCCGCAGGCGCGCCGCTTTCGCGAGCCGCTCGTGTTCGAGCTTCCCATGCGGGGCCGGTTCGACCTGAAGTGCGGCACGAAGATCGCCCAGTTGGTGCGCGACGAGCGGTTCTCCCTGGTGCACGCCCACACGCCGCGCTCGCTGCTGGTCGCCGCGCGGGCCGCACGGCTGGCCGACGTGCCGCTGGTGTACCACGTCCACAGCCCCGCCGGGCGCGACTCGACGCGGCGGCTGCAAAACCGCGTAAACCTCTGGCTGGAACGCCGCTCAGCCCGCCGCGCCGTCCGGTTGATCGCCGTCTCGCCCAGCGTTCGCCGTTACATGCTCGAGCAAGGCTTTGGCGAGAAACAGGTCGTGTGCGTCCCCAACGGCGTCCCCGGCTATGACGCGCCCCCGCGGCTCCAGACTCCCAAGTCGTGGACGCTCGGCGTAACGGCCCTGTTCCGCCCACGAAAAGGCATCGAGGTGCTGTTGGAAGCCCTGGCCGCGGTGCGCCGCGCCGCGAACGACATTCGCCTCCGCGCCATCGGCCCGTTCGAAACGCCCGCCTACGAAGCCGACGTGCGGCTGCTGGCCTCGCAGTTGAAGCTGGCCGGGGCCATCGACTGGACCGGCTTCGTCACCAACATTCCCGCCGAGCTCGCGCGCATCGACGCGCTCGTGCTGCCAAGCTTGTTCGGCGAGGGCCTGCCGATGGTCGTGCTCGAAGCGATGGCTGCCGGCGTCCCGGTGATCGCCAGCGACGTCGAAGGCGTCCCCGAAGCAATTCGCGACGGTCAGGATGGCCTCTTAGTCCCACCCGCCGACCCCGCCGCGCTCGCCGCGGCCATCCAGCGGCTCGTCAGCGGCGAAGTCGACTACCCCGCAATGAGCACCAGCGCCCAACAGCGCCACGCCGAGCACTTCTCCGCCGAAATCATGGCCCGCCGCGTCGCCGACGTGTACGACCAGGTACTAGGACGCACCATTTAGCCCCCGGTCACTGACCGGGGGCTAACTACGGGCATTCCAACTCGTTTACGCGCCGCGCACCAACTCCGCAATCGCCTTCCCCCCGCCCGCAATTCGCATTGGCCGACCGTTGGTCGCGGTGAACACCGTCTCCAGCGATATCCCCATCGCCTGGCACACCGTGGCCATGAGGTCTTCGCTCGAATGCGGCTCGCTGGTCACCTGCGTGCCGTCGTCGTTGGTGGCGCCTACGACCTTGCCGCCGGGGATGCCGCCGCCGCCCGCCACCGCGCTCCACGCCCGCGCGTAGTGATCGCGACCGGCTCGCTCATTGATGCGCGGCGTCCGCCCGAACTCGCCCATCCAAAGCACCACGGTGTCCGCCAGGAGGCCGCGCTGGTCGAGATCCTCCACCAGCGCACTCATCGCCTTATCCAGCTCCGGCAGCTTCGTCTCGAGCGTCGTGAAGCAGGCCTGATGCAGATCCCACCCGCCGAGCGTCACCTCGACAAACGGCACGCCCGCCTCTACCAGCCGCCGCGCCATCAGGCATCCACGGCCAAACCCGCCTTCGCCGTACCGCGCGCGCATCGCCTGCGGCTCTTTGTCGACCTGAAACGCCGACATCTGCTGGCTCGTCATCATCTCCAGCGTGCTGTCGAGCACCTTGGCGTGCTCCTGGGCCGCCGAGCCGCGCCCTTCGCGCACGAATCGCTTCTCGAGGATCGACAACAGCCGCATCCGGTCCATCATCCGTGCGCTGCCGACCGCCGCCTCCAGGTCGCGCACCCGGCCGTTGGAGTCCACCTGAAACGGCGCAAACGCCATCCCCAAAAACCCCGGCCCTTCGCTCGGCCCGCCGATCGACACAAACGGCGGAATCTCCAGCCCCGCCGTCTTTTGCGCGAGCTCGTGCGCCACCACCGCCCCGTAGCTCGGATGCTGCACGCTCTGGCTGGGCACGTACCCGGTGTGCAGGTAATAAGTCCCCCGCTGGTGATCCGCTTCGCGGGTGCTCATCGACCGCACGATCGACAAGTGCTTCATCTGCTTGGCCACATTGGGCAAGAGCTCGTTGATCTGCCCCTCGCCCGTCGTGGCGATCGGCTTGAACTGCCCGCCGGTCGCAGCCCCGGGCTTCATGTCCCACATATCGATCGTCGGCGGCCCCCCGCCCATCCACAGCAGAATGCACGACTTGTGCGATCGCTTGAGCTCGGCCGCATGGGCCCGCAACGACTGCCCGAGCGCCAGCGCACTCCCCGCCAGCGCCGACGATCGCGCTCACATGCTCCAAAAAATGCCGCCGCGTCATTCCGCGGGGGGTTGTGAGAAATTCAATCATTTGTCAAGCCAAATCAGCCCGAGGAATTCTCACCACGACGACACGACGAACACGACGAAGAGGCCATTGATGTCCGAATTGACGGGATAACAGGTTGTATAGCATCGACAGGATGAATTCCCATTGCAATTTCTGATCCTGTAAATCCTGCCAATCCTGTTATCCCGTCCATTCCGTCCTCACCCGTCGTGCTCGTCGTGCCGTCGTGGTTCCTCTTCTTCCCCCTCAATGCACCAAAATAAACTCGTTGCTATTCAGCGCCGCCCACCACACGTCGGCCAGCGTTTCGACCACGTCGCCGCCGCGGGCCGCCAACAGCTCGTTGCACGTCCGCGTCTCGTCCTTCCCGGGCCGCCGCCCCAGCGCCGCCCGGTACAGGTAGTCGATCTTCTCCCGATCCGTCAGCCGCCCGTCGTTGGCCACGCGATCCAAAAACCCGCCCGCGTCGGTCCAGCACGCCCGCTGCACCAGGTCGCCGTTCATCAGGGTGAGCGCCTGCGGGATCGACCCGTTGAACGTCGTCGACTCCGCGGCCTCGTCATTCCCAAACGCCGTGCTGAACTGCCGCAGCCACTCCGCCTTCATCGTCTCGCGCTGGGCCTCCTTCAGCCCCGCGTCGGCCCGCGTCGCCGCCAGCAGCGACTCGTACAACTGCTCCGCCTCCATCTGCCGCAGGTAAAACCGGCTGAACAGCGGCGTCTCGCCTTTGTCCGGGTCGTCCTTCCGGTTCCCTTCGCTCACTCGGCTCGATAGCCCGTACGCCTCGCTCAGCACGATCCACCGCGCGAGCCGCTTCAGGTCGTAGCCCGAGTCGCGAAAGGCCCGCCCCAACTCCGCCAGCAGCTCCGGGTGCGACGCCGGATTGTGCGGTCCGATGTCGTCCACCGGTTTGGTGAACCCGTACCCAAAAAGGCGCCCCCACATCCGGTTGACCGCCGCCTGCTCAAGGTGCTCGCACTTCAAGATGAAGCCCGCCAACTCCTCGCGCCGATTCACCTGCGCCAGCCGACCGCTGTTGCCGTACTCCGGCCCGCGCTTGGCAAACTTTCCGGCGAGCGACGCCCCGTCGACGAACGCCGGATACGCCACGCGCACCTGCCCATTGCGCAGCTCGTAAAAAATCGGCGCCGACTCGCGCTCGGCCGCATCGCGATCCACCAACTTGCCGTTGCGCAGCTCCAGAAACACCTCGCCGCGCGTATCCCGCTCCGTTTTCCCGTCGCCGGCAAAGTCGCGGTCCACCAGCCGCGCGTCGCGGGCCATCGGCCCATCGTCCGTGCCCTCGACCTCGACCGCCGCCTGGCGAAAGAAGGCGTCGAGCTCCCAAAACTGGTTTTGCCGGTAGTCGTTAAACGGATGGTTGTGGCACTGCGTGCACTGCACGCTCATCCCCAGAAAGAGCTGCGCCGTCTTGGCCGTCGCCTGCACGGCCCCGTCGCCCATCTTCTCGATGAGAAAATTCACCGCCCCGTTGTACCCCTCGGTCCCCGGCCGAGCCGACCCCGTGGCCGTCACCAGCTCGCGCACCATCTGGTCGTAAGGCTTGTTCGCCCGGAAGCTCGCCTCGAGATAATCGCGCATCCCGGCCCGGCTGGTCACCGTCCGCGGCTGCGTGCCGCCGGTGCGGCCGATGAGCAGATTGCTCCAGATCGTCGCCCAATTGCGGGCGTACTCGTCGGCATACTCCTCGCCCAACAGCCGATCGACCAGCTCCGCCCGCTTGCTGTGCGACCCCGCGCGCTCAAACGCATCGAGCTCGTCGACCGTCGGGATCCGTCCGACCAGGTCCAAAAACACCCGCCGCTGCCACTCGGCGTCCGAGGCCACCGTCGCCGGCCGCACCCCATGCGCCTCCCACCCCGCGCGCACCAGGGCATCAATCCGCGCAATAACCGCCGCGTCATCAGGAGCGCGAGCCGGGGCGTCCCCGCCCCCGGCGTCAGCGCGCAGCCCAACCGCCAAGGCGCCAACCAGGATTGCGAACGTTCGCCAGTCGCACCACCGAAGCGTCATCGTCGAACCCCATGAGAGGAGCCCGAACCCCACAACAATTCTTAACCGCAGAGAACGCCGAGTACGCGGAGAAAAAGTTTTAAGAGCACCTAAGAAATTGAACCGCCAAGGACGCCACGAGCGCCAGGAGAAGAGTCTCATCGCCAGGACGAACACGACGGGTGGTTGACGGAATTGACAGGATAACAGGATTGGCAGGATCAACAGGATAAGAACTTGATCTGGTCATTCATCCTGTCAATCCAAAACATCCTGTTATCCCGTCGGTTCAGTTATCAAAGCCCCTTTGTCATGCTCCTGGTGTCGTCGTGGCGAAACTCCTTCTTGCCTTCTTGCGCTCTTGCGTCCTTGGCGGTTAGCCGCTTGGCGGTTAGCGTCTTCTCCGCGTCCTCTGCGACCTCAGCGGTTAAACTGAACAACCTCTGCAATCAGAATCCCAACCACCCGGTCGAGTGTTGCATAACAAGACAAGTGTACGATTTTGCTACACCCAATAAAGAACAGGCGAGCCGGAGAAAGCCCGTTCCGTGCTTCCCCGACTCGCCTGTCTGTGGTGGCTCGTCGTCGAACTCTAAGTTCGTCTCGTCGGGAGGACGCCGAGACGACTTAAGTTCTTGATTGTTCTACGATTGCGAGCCTCCTGGTGCGCCTCGTCTGTGCCGGCCCCAACCTGTGCTCTTCTCTGTTTCGGCCCCGCCAATCGTGTGTTCCGCACGACGGGCCTCGCCGCATGTCCGGCTGGCTGGCGATCAATAGGTGCAATGCGCATGCCAATACGGGGTCGTGGGCTAAAAAGTGTGCGGCCGCGCGACTAGGCAGCGGGTGATTGGAGGCGCGGCAGTCAGCGCCACCGGTAAAACGTTACCCATAGAATCCAAGCTGCCGCGTTCGCAAGTCCGCAAGCAAGCCCCAGTAAGTGTCGCCCCGCTAGCGCACATAATGCCACCGACGGTAGGGCGGTAAGTAGGGCGGCGAAAACCATCTCGGCCAAATCGCTCGAACCGCCCGCATCCCGCATCGACCAGCCCCACATCCATGTGCCGCAAAATACTGCCAGCCACGCTGTCGCGATTAGGGCATTCCGAAGGCTGAATCGGAACCGGCGAGCGGATGAGTCCATGCCACAATTCTACCCGCCGCTAGCGGGTGGTGGGTCATTAAGTGTGGGATGGCCGGGGCTACTTCCACCACGGCCAATTCCAGGGCCACCCGAAAGTGCGGTAGAACCGGTAGGCGATGATCCCCACCGCGGCGGCGGCGAAGCACCACCCATACCACGGGATTGCGGCCCAGTGTATTTCACCCCCGCCGCCCGGTCCGCCGATGGCTGAAAGCAGCTTCATGGCATCATTCTACCCGCCCCCAGCGGGCGGCTATACTCCCGGGTATGGACATCATCGACATGCTATGTCGTGGCGTGGCCAAGTTGCTCGGGTGGGATGCGGGCAAAGGCGGGCTCGAAAGCGGCGCCAATACTGTGGCCGCCGTGTTCGTGGTGGGGGTCGTCGTTGCGTTCTTGGGCGGTGCGCTCTACCTGATGTTTTCCTGACCCGCCCCCTGCCGGCTGACCCCGCCACGCTCAATCACATACCACCGGTCATTAAGTTTGGGATGGTCGAGCCGGCTACCAGTAGCGCGGGTCGCTTAGCATTTTGAAACGAGAGACTTCGGCCTCGGGGAAAAGCCTTACGGCTCGTTCCAAGTCATCGCTTGTGGCGCTTCGCTGAACCCAAATCGATTGAACGGCCCTGTCTCCCATCAGTTGGCGATACCAGGCGATGCGCGGCGGGGGGCCACCCAAGCTGCTTCTGGGATCAACGAACGTGGGCCAGTATCGGCTCGGATCCTCAAGTGCGACCCGACGCTCTCGGATGAGATGTGCAGTCCAGCCCAGCCATAGGGATAGGAGCGTGGTCGCTGCCAGCAGCGATCGAAGGCTATACCTGAATGGCCAGCGGGCCTTGCTCATGGCCGCAATTCTACCCGCCCCCAGCGGCCGGCTATACTGTGGCCATGGTTGTCCGTTTCACAGTCCGCCGACTGTTTCTTTTGACGGCCGTCATTGCCTATGCATGTGCGTTCTACGTGCAGTTCCTTAAATGGCGACCCCCCCGTCGTACCGACATGGCCATCCCCATCCCCATGAGGACTTTGCCAACGGCGCCGAGCCCGCCATCGCCGGCCATCTGACCCGCCCCCTGCCGGCTGAGCGGTGAGTGAAGGAACTGCTTTTCGCACAGGCCGTCTGACGGCGTCAGGGCAACGCCCACTAACCAAATGGGGCCGCGCCGGCTAGCACGCTTTGGTCCAAGAATCGAAGCCCGAGCACGAATAGGCTATTTAGTCCCCAACCCCCATTTCCACGGACTAATCCCATGCCCAAATTCCTGGTGCTGATCGCCGTTGTGGTCTTATTCCTCCACGGCATTCTGCTGGTGTGCTTCAGCGTTTTCGATCGGAACTACGACTACCTCGGGATTGGCGGTTGCGTGCTCATGGGCTCTGCGGTGATCGCCGCCGCCATTGTCGAAGGGGAAAAGGGGACATTCTACTTAATCATCTAAAGTAGAATGTCCCCTTTTTCCTCCCCCCTCCCCATGAGGACTTTGCCGACGGCGCCGATCCCGCCATCGCCGGCCATCTGAGCCCCTCGCCGCACGGCGTTGGGCCCCAAAGCCCGCAGCGCTTACTCGGCGTCCTCTGCGGACTCGCTCGGCCTTGCCGCCGGGCGCCGCTCCGCTGCGCCCTCGCGAGAGATCATTCCACAATCTTTCGTGCTGAAAATGGCCGCGCGCTTCGCTACAGTGGATCGCGACTACGCACAAAAGGTCTTTGTGGGAGGGGTCTCTGACCCCGATGACGCTCGACAACCACAACCAGTTGTCCAGCGACGTCAAATCGGCGTCGGAGACGCCTCCCACACCGGGAGTTCGTGTGCAAAGCCCGCTCGGGGGTTTTGGATGTTTTGGAGCATGGCCGCTGTTTGGCCGTAGCCGACGATTTTCTGCCAGGATTCTCGATCGAAACAACAATCACCTGTCCCAATTGAAAGTTGCGTGCGTTCCGACCTCGCCAAAACCCCGCCGCGCGGCCGCCCCGAGTTTTCCCGAGCCAATTGCCGCTCACACGATCGAAAAACAGAGTTTTGACGCCAAAAATCGACTTCGCGAAATGTGTCAAAAGTTCTTCACTCCTACGAAGTAAACGTAAGTGACTATCTGACAACGACCTCCAGCCCGCCACGCCGCTCTCGGCTGCCCCCTAGGCGCCGTTACTCGAAATTCAAAACCCGTAACTCCAACTTCCTAACTCGCCCTTCGCCCCTCAACCCTCGCTCCTCCTTCATGTCCCCCGACCACTATCCCAAGATCGCCCAGCTCCGCACGGTCGACGACCTCCGCTTGCGGCTTAGCGAGCTCGGCTGCGCTCTGCCCGTCGACGACGCCGTTCTCACCGCCGCCGAGGGGTCGCCGCTCGCGGCGCCGTTCGAGATCGCCGGCCGCCGCGTGGGCAATCGGTGGTGCATTCACCCGATGGAGGGTTGGGACGCCCACGCCGACGGCTCGCCCAGCGAGCACTCGTTGCGGCGCTGGCGCCGATTTGGCTCCAGCGGCGCCAAGCTCATTTGGGGAGGCGAGGCCGCGGCGGTCCAGGCGAGCGGCCGCGCCAATCCCAACCAGACGCTCGCCACGCCGGAGAACCGCGCCGGCCTCCGCCTGCTACTCGACGAGCTCTATGCAGGTCACCGCGAGCAGGGCGGCCATGTCGATGACTTGCTCGTGGGCCTGCAGCTCACGCACTCCGGCCGATTCTGCAAGCCGACCGACCACCACCGCATGGCGCCGCGGATCGCCTACCATCATCCGCTCTTGGACGCCAAATTCCACATCGATTCGGGCGACAGCTCGGTGGTGCTCACCGACGCCGAGCTGGAGCAGCTTATCGACGACTACCTCGTGGCCGCCCGCCTGGCCCGCGACGTCGGCTTTCACTTCGTCGACGTGAAGGCCTGCCACGGCTACCTGTTACACGAACTCTTCGAGCGCCCGCGTCCGCCCCGGAAAATTCGGCGGCGACCTGGCAGGGCGCAGCCGCCTGCTGCTGACGATCATCGACCGCATCCGCGGCGAGCTGCCCGACCTCATCGTCGGCGTGCGGCTGAGCGTGTTCGATGCGGTCCCGTTCAAGACAAGTCGCGAGACCGGCGAGCCGATGGATTTTGCCGCCTTCGTCCCCTACGACTTCGGCTTTGGCGTCGACCGCAACGACCCGCTCCGCTATGACCTGAGCGAGCCGCTCGAATTGATGCGCACGCTCCGCGAGCACGGCGTGGCGATGATCAACGTGACCTGCGGCAGCCCCTACTACACGCCCCACATGCAGCGCCCCGCAATTTTCCCGCCGAGCGACGGCTACCAGCCGCCTGAGGATCCGCTGGTGGGCGTGTGGCGGCAGATCGATGTGGTGCGCCAGTGCAAGGCGTCGCTGCCCGACGTGCCAATGGTCGGCAGCGGCTACTCTTACCTGCAGGACTACCTCCCGCAGGTGGCCCAAGCCGCGGTGCGCGCCGGCTGGGTCGACTTCGTGGGCCTGGGCCGCATGGTGCTCGCGTACCCTGACATGCCGCACGACGTACTCGCCAGCGGCCACCTCCAGCGCAAGCGCGTGTGCCGCACGTTCAGCGACTGCACGACCGCCCCCCGTCACGGACTCATCTCCGGCTGCTACCCGTTGGACGATCACTACAAGTCGCTGCCCGAGCGCAACGAGCTACTTGAAATCAAACAACGGATCAATTCTCAATGAAGCGTCGCACAATAAAGCCTCGCAACCTCCTATCGCCCCGCAGGCGCGGAGTTTCCGGCAACCGCTCTCTAAGCCCTACGAACCAACGCCGAAACGCCAGGTCCAACCCCGACCGCGCAGCAACTTGGATAACGAATGTCATCGTTTCGATGGCGACAATTCGCGGCGCACTTGGCTGGCCGCATGACAGCGAAAATCACAATCGCTTATCCAATAACGAGTTGAATCAGATGTTCAAGATCTGGTACGCCGCCTGCGGGGAACATCCACCGTCGTTTCGGCTTCTCAGCGCTTGGCACAGCGCCGGGGGCGAAACCCATCCGTACGCAGCGCGCTGACGCGCGCAAGGAGAACAGCATGTTTCGCAAGACTCTTCTCACACTCGCGGCCGTCGTCGCGTTGGCAGGTAGCTCAACCACTTCGGCATTCGCTCACGGCTACTGCGGTCGCGGCTATGGCCACGGCGGCGGCTTCCACGCCTCGTACTACAGCCCCGGCTATTACGGGGGCGGCTACGGTGGAGGCTATGGCGGAGGGGGTTACGGTTACGGCTACGGCGGCCCGGTCGTCGTGCGCCGGGCCTACTATCCCGGCTCGTATTCACCGTATTACGGCCAGCCCTACTATGGCGACCACTCCCGCCGCGGCGGCGTGACCTTCTCGATCGGCTTCTAGCCGCCGGTCGTCGACAACTTCCAGACCCTCAAGAGGTCGCCCCGGTCCGGGCGTTTGGTCGCCTGGAACTGGGGCGACCCTCAAGTTTTTATAAGAATCATATTGATGACAAACTCTCGTGTACCGAAACGAGCATTATGTCATCTGATTAGCGACATACGCCTCGCAGATAGTTTCTCACCGCAAAGGTTGTGAATTACGTAACATTAATATTTACAGTGACTTACGTATTGCCTTCCGCACTATGGCACGGAGCATGCAACTACAAGGATTCAACTGAGCAGCAATCAAAAAGTGATAGACCCTCACGCTGCTCCGAACAGATCAAAAAGAAGAGTTGAAGGAGAAACCACCATGTTCAAGCGAATCCTGATCGTTGCCCTCGTGGGAGTCGGCGGATGCCTGACCGCCGCGTCGACTGCCGACGCGGGAATTTACTTCCGCCGCGTCGCCCCCGTTCGCCGGGTGGCCGCCCGGGCTGTGCTGCCCCCGTACCCCGTGGCGCGGGCGATCGTTCCCGGCCCCGTGTATAGGCCGTGGGTTGGCTACTACGGCGCGACCTACTATGCCTCCCCGATGGTTTACGGTCCCAGCGTCGGCGTCGTGGTGTACTAAGCTCCCCCGGTGCGGAACAGAGAACTTAAGGCATTGTCGTTCGCCAGGAGTGTGCGGGTAGCGAACGACTCGGCGCCGCCTGCCGGTAGACACACCCGGCAGGCGGCTTGCTTTTTGCGCCCGTGAGCCGGCGACGCCCCCGGGTTGCCTCTTCGCTTCGCACTCAGCATGGCCCATCTAGCAGCGCGCAAGTTTTGATTGCGCCGCCGATGGCACTCATCTCAACCAACTGTCGCACGTTAGCCCCACGTAGACTCCCCGGAATTCCTCGATAGAATATCGCCATTGGAAGGTCTTTCCCCCGCCTGCTCCGGATCGACCGCTTTTGGCGAATTCAAATCAAGGCCTCGGAGGACTCAATCATGAAAGCTTTCAAGCACATCCTGGCGCCGTCGGCGGTCGCGGCGGCATGCTTGGTCGCCTCGGCGGCGCCGGCCGACGCTGGAGTTTTCTTTCGCGGAGGTCCCGTGCGGCGTGTGGCCGCGAGAGCCGTGTTGCCGCCCTACCCGGTCGCCCGCCGTGTGGCTTATGGCCCCGTGTATCGGCCGTATGTCCGGCCTTACCGGGCCTACTACGCCGCGCCCGTCGTGTACAGCCCGGGCGTGACCGTCGCCGTCGGCTGGTAATCAACGACAGGTCGCTCGACGACCGTGACCGATAACTTCGCTGCGCTGCTGGCGCCAAGGCGCCAGCAGCGCAGCGCTTTTGTGCGCCGTCGTGGCATCCGCGGCAATCTCCGCGCCGGCGGAATAATCCTCATCCCTGCCAGCGTCGGCGTCCGAAGGAGAAGTTGGGCGCGTGCGCGACCGAGTGCGTCGCCGTGCGCGCCGTCAGCCGAGATTCCTGATCCGCTTGTCGCCGTCGAGGCGCGCCCCATGTTGGCCATCATCAGCGATCTGCACCTGACCGACGGCACCAGCGGGTCGACCATCTCCCCCGGCGCGTTCCAGTTGCTCAACGAGCGACTCACGGACCTGGCGTACGGCGCCTCGCAGCGTCGTGACGGCGCTTACCGGCCCATCGAGCGGGTGGATCTGATCTTGCTGGGTGACGTGCTCGACGTCATCCGCTCGACGCGCTGGCTCGAGGGCCGCGTCCGTCCCTGGGACGACACGGGCTCGCCGGTATTTTTCGAGACCGTCGCGCGGATTACCGCCGACGTGCTCAGCCACAATCGAGACGCCTTCGCCGAGTTTCGTAAGCTGGCCGAGCAAGGCGTGCTGATCCCCGCGGCGGCGCGCACTGGCCGACCCGCCGAGCGCGAGCAAGTGCCCGTTCCGGTCCGTATCCACTACATGGTGGGGAACCACGACTGGTTTTTCCATTTGCCCGGCGAGAACTACAACCGCCTCCGCCGCCAGATCGCGTCGCACCTGGGCCTCACGACTTCGCCCGAGACCCCGTTTCCTCACGAAGCCTGGGAAGACAACGAGCTGCTGCAGACCATGCGGCGTCACAAAGTCTTTGCTCGCCACGGCGACGTCCACGATCCCTTCAACTACGAAGGCGACCGCAACGCCAGTAGCCTGGGCGACGTCGTGGTGATCGAGCTCTTGAACCGCTTCGGCGTCCAGGTCCATCGCGAGTTGGGCGAGGACTTGCCCGACAGCGCCCTGGCCGGGCTGCGCGAGATCGACAACATCCGTCCGTTGCTCTTGGTCCCCGTGTGGATCGACGGTCTCCTGGAGCGTAGTTGTCCGCAGCCGGCCATGCGCAAGCAGGTCAAGAAGGTCTGGGATGCCCTGGCCGATGAGTTTCTTGATCACCCGTTCGTCCGGCACCGCGATACCTGGTGCCCCGTCGACATCGTCGACGGACTGCAGAAAGCACTGAAATTCACGCGACGCCTATCGGTGGGCTGGTCGAGCTGGATCGCCCAGTGGATGTGGCAGCTTCGCGGCGCCGACAGCGGCTCCTATTTCCAGCACGCTCTGGCCGAGCAGGATTTCCGCAATCGCCGCGCCCGACACATCGTCTACGGCCACACCCACTACGCCGAGACCGTGCCGCTGGACGCCAGCTTCGCGGAAGGGTATGTCTTGCATCAGGCGTATTTCAACAGCGGCACTTGGCGGCGGGTGTATGAGCAGACTCGCTTTGCGCAGCAGGAGCACGAGTTCATCGCCGCCGACACGCTTACGTACCTCGCCTTCTTCAAGGACGACGAGCGCCGCGGCCGGCCCTACGAAACCTGGACGGGCACGCTGGGCATCACGCCGCAGCCGCCCACGACTCTTCGCCTCGACGCGGGAGCGACTACGAATGCCGCCGGGCAACCGATTTCGACACCAAGCGTACCGGTCAGGGCCCCCCACTTCGCCGTACCGCTTGCTCCCGTCCGGACCCCCAGCGGAGCCTTCGTCTCCTGAGTTCGGACCCCCGATCGTCACCGCCGGTCGCGCCTTTGGCCAGGCCGGCGTCGTGGGCGTGTACCTGGCTCACGGCACCTTTACGGGCAACGACGCGGTCGGACTGCTCACCGAGCTGTCGCGCTTCGCGCCGGGGTTGAGCGAGTCGCTCCGCAAGTTTGGCAAAGGCGTGGTCGACGCCGCCGTCGGCGAGACTGGCAACTACACGCCTGAATACTCGGCCCGCTTCGAGGAGCTGATCAGCGAGGGCGCCGGACGGCCGATTCCCGTGACGCTCTTCAACTGGTCGAGCCAAAACACGCATGTCGGCCGCGCCGATGGGGCGGTGATGCTGATTGCCGAACTGGCGCGCTTCGCGGAGCGGCTGCCAGCTTATGTTTTTCCTCCGGCTCCCTCCCCTCGGCACACGTTCCCTCCGGCTCCCTCCCCCTCGCGGGGAGGGCTGGGGAGGGGGGGGCCAAGCAGTGGTTCGTCCACTGGACAGCATCACCCCTCCCCTAACCCCTCCCCGTCGAGGGGAGGGGAACAAAGCGCAGGCATGGCGGCCCCCGGCCCACGGCTTCTTCTCTGGGGCCACAGTCATGCCGGCAATGTGTTCGCCTTGATGTCGCACCTCCTCGGCGGCGACGCCGAGGCGCGCCGCGAATTCTTTCATGCCGCGCGCTCCTTCTATCGGCGCTGGTGGGCGGCGGGCGTCGACTTGCCGCTTTGGCAGCACGTGGAAGAGCTGCTCGCAGACACAAACCATCCGGTGCGGCGCATCGCTCTCGACTTCGTGACCTTCGGCACGCCCATCCGCTACGGCTGGGACTCCATGGGTTACTCACGCCTTCTCAATTTCGTCAACCACCGCCCGGCATCTCACGTCCCCGCCTACCAAGCCGCGTACCCGCTCGACGTGCGTCGCATGCTCGCCGCCGCCGACGGCGACTACATTCAGCACATTGGCATCGCCGGCACCGGCTTGCCGATCAACCCGCTGGCCGTACGTACGATGGTCGCCAACTGGCGTCTCCGCCGGCTCTTCCAGCGCGGCTGCGCCGCGCCTGGTTCCACGCGCGTTTGCGGTGCGGCAAGCGGGTCGCAGATGAAGGCTCGACGCTGCTGGTGGCCTACGACGATCCCGAGACGAACCCCTTTTGCCACCTCCTCGGCCATGCTGCCTACACGCGTAGCCGCTGGCTGCCGCTGCACTGCGCGCTGGTGGCGGAACAGTTTTACGGGCCGACTTCGCCGGCGAACTGAGCGTGGTATAAAGAATCTGCGATGGAATTCATTCAAGTCACTACGACGGCATCGAATCGCGACGAAGCCGAGCGAATCGCCGCCGCGCTCGTCGACCGCCGCCTCGCTGGCTGCGTGCAGATCATCGGCCCGATCCACAGCGTCTACCGCTGGCATGGCCAGGTCGAGCGCGCCCAGGAATGGCTGTGCCTCGTCAAGACCACGCGCGACGCCTGGCCTGCCGTCGAGTCAGCCATCCGCGAGCTGCACTCGTACGAGTGCCCCGAGGTGATTGCCTCGCCGGTCACTGACGGCAGCGCCGACTACCTGCGCTGGCTCGCCGAACAGGTGGGCCAGGAATCATGACCGACCAGCAGATCCGTCAACTGCGCGAGCACGTGCTGTATTTGCTCCGGGGCGGCGGCGCCCATCTCGATTTCGACGACGCCGTCGCCGCCCTGCCGCCCAAACTCCGCGGCGCTCGCCCGCCCTCCGTCCCTCATACGCCGTGGCGGCTCGTTGAGCACATGCGGATTGCCCAATGGGACATCCTCGAGTTCTGCCGCAATCCGCGTCACAAGTCGCCCAAGTTCCCCGACGGCTACTGGCCAACCGGCGACGCTCCGCCGACGCCGACGGCCTGGAACACGTGCCTCAAACAATTACGCGCCGACCGAAAGGCGATTGAAGCGATGGTCGCCGACCCCGCCGTAGACTTGTTCGCCCGGATCCCGCACGGCGACGGGCAGACTATCCTCCGCGAAGCGCTGCTGGTCGCCGACCACAATGCCTACCATCTGGGGCAGCTCATCGTCGTCCGCCGAGCGCTGGGCGCGTGGTCCGAGAACTCGTGACCGTCCGCATCATGATGGATTCAATTGCGTCGCGTCGCCGCCGTCACCATTTCACCTGCTCGAGATACCGCAGACTTTCCGGAATTTGCTGCTCACTCGTCGGCGACTCGTCCTCGATAAAATACCACTTCGCGCCGGCCTTGGCCGCGGCGCGAAGAACCGGCGCGTAGTCGATCTTGCCCTCGCCCAAGGCCACATCGTTCGTCGGGTCCGATTTGCCGGTCAGCAGTCCCGTCGGCGTGCTGTCCTTCATCCCCTTGAGGTGCAGCAGCTTGAATCGATCGCCATATTTCTCCAGCAGTTTCACCGGGTCCTGGCCGGGATGGACGATCCAGAACACGTCCATCTCGTAGCTGACCAACTCCGGCTTGGTCTCGGTTACGAGCAAGTCAAACAGCGTGTCGGCGCCATGCGGTTGAAACTCGTAGCCGTGCGTGTGGTAGAAAAATGAAATCCCCTGCTTGGCCAGCGCCTCACCCGCCTTGTTGAAGACCGCAGCTGCCTCGCGGCAGGTCCGCTCGTTGAAGGGGTCGTCATGGTCGATCCAAGCGCACCCGGCGTACCGCAAGCCCAATGCTTTGGCCTCGCGCGCGACGCCGTCAAGGTCGTCGCGAAACCGCGCGTACGGAAAATGGCCGCTCACCGCCGTTAACCCACGACCCTCAAGCAGCTTCCTGAACTCCTCAGGCGCCAGGCCCGCCGTGCCAGCTAGCTCGACGTTCTTGATCCCCATGGCGCGCACCTTGTCGAGGGTCCCCGGCACGTCCTTGGCCATGGCGTCGCGCAAGCTGTAAAGCTGCAGTCCGATGGGACCCTTGAAACTCTGGCCGGTCCCCGCTGCTGTCGGCGCGGCCGCCGTCGCCGAGACGAAGCCGAGCGCCAATTGACACAAAATGCCGACGAGAAGCGCCAACGGAGAATTGATCTTCATGCGATTACGCCGTGCCGGATGAAAAGAGCTCCCAATGCCACAACGGCGGCTGATTCTAGGATCGCGCTGCCGCTGGCGTCAAATGGCAGCGCGCACGGCGTCGCGACGATGCCGGCTAAGGGGCATATTTCGGCAGGACTAGTTGCTGATTGACCGGAAGTTTTCGAAGTCGAACTGGCCGATCGAGAACTGCGGGAACGCCCGGTACAGGCCCTGGGTGAAGAACTGGCTGATGAACTCGTCGACCACCAGGATCGGGTTCTTCGGCACGACGACGATGTCGGAGTCGTTCAGCCAGATTTCGTCGGCCGGCGCCGGGCGGCGGGCGTAGAGCGCCCCTGCACGTCGAGCATCGTGGCCAAGAGCCGCCAGTCTTCGCCGCGGCGGAAGACCACTACTTGCCGCAGGTTGGCGCCCAGGTTCCACCCGCCTGCCATCGCGATGGCGCCCATGAGCGTCGTCGGGCCCTCGAGCGTGAATCGCCCCGGCGTCTTCACCTCGCCCAGCACGAAGACGAACCGTGAAGTCGCGCTGCGTGATCACCGGCGTCACCTCCACGCCGGGAATCGTGGCAGCGTAACGGGCGTCCACCTCCAGCTTCAGCTCCTCGACCGTCATTCCCTGGGCGCACACCGCCCCCAGCCCCGGCAGGTACAGCTTACCGTCGGGGTTCACCTTAATCTCCAGCTTCAGGCCGCCCGTGCCTTGCCGGGCGTCGACCGCGGCGATCAGGTCCTGCAGCTTGGTGTTCACGGCCAACGGCGTAACGGTGATGGCCGGCACTTTGTAGTACCGCGTGTAGCGCTCCTCCAGGAGTTGCCGCAGCGCGTCGATCGTCATGCCTTCGGCCCGCACCTGGCCCAACAGCGGCAAGCTGATCGTGCCGTCGGGCTGGACGATCAGGTCACGACGGATATTGTCCTGCGCGTTGTCGCCCGCCCCTGCGTCGCCAGTCAGCGACTCGACGCGAATCTGGTCGCCCACCTGCAGCTCATAGGGCGTGCCGGTTACTTCGCGGGTGAGCCGGAAGACAAACGCGATCTGATCGTCGACGCGAATGCGATACTCCCCCACATGGGCGCTGCGGGCGTGGCCCACGTACTCGCCCTGGGCATAGGCCTGCCAATCGACTTCGCCGCGCGCCTGCCAGGTGACTTCACCCAGGCCGCAGCCGGCTGTGCTGTCGACGCCCCAAATCGGATTCGGCGCCGCCGGGCCTAGCGCCTGGCAAAGGCGGGTACTGGTCCAATCGACGACGAGCGACTGGGGTTGGCAGGGCGATTGGCGCAGCGACGAAGTATGCGAGGAGGCAGCGAAGGAAGGTTCGCTCGACGTTTGAGTTTGAGCACTCGGTACTGAGTACTCGGTACTGAGTACTCGGTACTGAGTACGCGCCACTGGATGCTGCGGAACCTGCGCTCGGCACTGGGTACTCGGTACTCGGTACGGTCCGCCCACCCCCCACGCCAGCAGCAGCCCGGCACATGCCGCAACCGCGAGCGCCGCGGATCGATGATCGTTAATTAGACGATTCATGATTTTGACCGGTCGTCCGACGCCCCTTGCCGCGCGGCCCAAGATCCTCACGCACATCATCACAATCGCTTACCGCCTGTATTGAGGTGGAACCCGCCCGCCTTGAGGATTGGGGACCGTCGCCACGCGCTGACCCGGCGGCATGCCGTCGCTGGTTTGCGCCAGCGCTTGCGGGGCGACCCACGATACGCCCTGGGTGCTCTGGACGCCGCCGCGGGCCGCGTAGTACTGGGCCTGGCGGTCGCTCGCCACGGCCGCGCCTTCGCGGCCGAGTTTGCGTTCGACCCGGGCGAGGTTGCGGAACACGACGGGGTTCGGCTGGCGCGTCGCCACCTGGGTCAGCAAATTCTCCGCCTCCGTGTAGTGCCCCGACTCGGCCAACAGCACGCCCAATTCGTGCGCCGCCAGGTAATTGTCCGCCCGGGCCACGAGCGCCGCTTGCTGCAGCGCAAATGCCCGCCGATCGGCAAGGGGCTGCTTCTCGGGCTCCAGTTTTCCCAGTTGACTGTAGATCTTTCCCAGCGCGTGCAAGGCCATCGAGCCCGACTGTTCGCCGACCACCGCTGGCCAAGCTCCCGCTGGGCATAGCGCAGGTACAGGTCGGCCAGTTGTTGCGGCATCATCTCGGCGGCTTCGGCCGTCTTGCCCACCGGGGTGCGGTGGGACGACACCAGCACCTTGAGATTTAGCTCAGCCTCTGCATCCGCCCCGCGCGGACAAAAGTCCCCGGCCTCGTCCAGCGCCCGCAGTCCGTTGGCGAGCATCGTAGTGCGTCGGGCGGCGCCGTGTTTGCGATCCTTGGCGTCGGCGAGCGTTCCCAGCACCTCGACCAACTCGGTTCGCGCGGCGAAGTAGGCGCCACGCTGAGCCAGGGCATAGGCCTCGCGGATTTTCTCCTTGGCGCGCTCACACACCATCTCGCCGGTTAGCTCCCCGGTGACGACCGAGGAGGCGTCGGCCAGCATGGCGCCCCAAGATGAAGACGGTGGAGCAGCCGGCGCCTCCGTCGCGGCAACTTCCTCCGCCGCATGCTCAACCGGCGACGCCGCCTGTGCTTCGACCGACGCCTCCGTGGGGGCCGGGGCGTACGTCGAAGCCCAAGCGTCCGGCGAAGGCGGCTGCGCCTCCGGATTTTGGTTGGCGTCAACTGCCTCCGCCGGCGTAGTTTCAGGCGTCGCGTCGGCGAGTTGCGGCTGCGGCGATGCGGCGTCAACAGCGACGTCGTCCGTCGGCAACTCTTGCGGCGCCAGCAGCGTGGGCTGCGGCGCAACCGATGACGTCGCGGACGAGTCCGCGACCTCGGCCGCCGCAGCCGGCGACGCGACGACGCCATCCGTCGTCGCGGGGTCCGGCAAGCGCCACAGGATCAGCGGCTCATGCGTCGTCGCCGCGTCTACTCGGCGTCGCGCTCGCCGCCGTCAACTCCGACTGCGACCGCGACTCGCGCCCCATGTCACCGGCAGGTTGAGTCTGACTTTCGCTGCAGCCGAGCGCCACGAGCATGGTTAGCGCGCAGCACGGCAATCGATGCCATCGTGGCACGGCGCGTTCGAGGCGGCATGGCGCCATCGGAGTTGCTTCCCTGCAAAAACCGTGGACTCTCTGCGCGTCGGCGCCACTTGACCGCCCAGGTGCGCGGAACCACGCAGATTCAAACTTCGACCGCCCACAGGCCAGCAAGACAGCAAAACCGCTACCATCGGCCCAAGACAATCGGCCCCCCGTCCGCTACAGGCCGCACAGCCCGAAGGCGCCGCCGCGCCGGCGTTCATACAACCCGCAGACTTTGACCAGACTGCCGCTCGGCGTCTCTTGTGGAGGGCCACAAGTTGCCGAGCGACACAGATACCGCGCTAAAACAGATGCGGCTGATAGCTGCCTTCCACCGGCCGGGCGTCGAACCCCGCGGCCCGCAAGTGATCGACGAACTCACGCGGCCCATGGACGCAGTAGATCTCGCTGGCGCCGACGCGCGCGGCGGCCTCCAACAGCTCGTCGAAGTCGGCGTGGTCCGACAGCGGCAGGGCGTGATCGACGCCCCAGCGATACTTCGTCCCGGAATCGGCCGCCCACCCGGTCGTGGCGATGCTCACCGTTCGCCGCATGCCCGCCAGGCGAAATCGGCCCGAAGCCTGCGGCATGGTGACGACCGCCCGTCCGGCGAGGACGCCGGGCTGTACAGCTCCATGTCGCCCAAATCCACGCCGCATTGGCGATACACCTGGCTCACCGCAAAGATGGCCGGATGCTGCAGCACGGGCACGCCAGCAAGCGTGAGGATGCGGGTCACCTCTTGCGACTTGCCCAAGGGGTAAGCATGAATGACCGGCGTGCACCCGTCGGCCAGCGTTCGTTTGACCAACTCGACCAGCGCCGCCACCGTCTCGCTGCGCGGCGGCAGGCGGTAGCGCGGCCGGCCGAACGTCGACTCCATGATCAGCACGTCGGCCCGCGGCAGCTCGGCGCTCGGCCGTCGCCGAATCGCCCAGCTTGAAGTCGCCCGTGTACAACAGCGACCGCCCCTGGCACTCGATCAGGAGCATCGCCGACCCCAGGCAGTGCCCGGCAGGGTAGGTCGTCAGGCGCACGTCGCCCCACTCGCGCGGCTGGCGGTACGGCAATTCGACCACGTCGCGAAGTGACCCCATACGCAGCCGGTACAACCGCGCCGTGGCCGCGGTGCAGTAGGCCAGCTCGTGGGGGGCGATGTGATCGCTATGCGCGTGCGACACAAATCCGTGCGGCTGCCGACGCCGCACGTCGAGCCCCAGCCGGGGGCGGGTAAAGAACAGGCCTCGATCCCAATGAAACATGCGACGCCCTGGATTGAATCGCACTGTCGAATTCTCCAAGTGTATCGCGCTGGATGGGAAAAGCGTCGCCCCGGCTCAGAATTGGTTGCTAGCTCCCGCCGCGGCGACTACGCTGGAGGGTCAAGCAGGATGCGGGTTTTCCATGACGCAACTAACATAGCGCACGACTCCGTGGGCGTTACCAGCGACGGTAAATGGGTGGTTGTCGAGCCCGTGGACATGCCCGTCGCGGCGGCGGCCGAGCAGATGCTCGCCCTGCGCGTCCAGGAAGTCCAAACCGCCCTGCCGCTGGCGGCTCGCGAGCACAACGACGACGTCGAGGACGTCCACCGCCTGCGCGTGAGTTGCCGTCGAGCCGCCGCCGCGCTGTGCGCCGTTCAATCGCTGGCGCCGCGTCGGGCCAAGAAGCTCAAGCCATGGCTCAAGCGCCTGCGTCGCGCGGCCGGCCCCGCGCGCGACGCCGACGTGCTGCTGGCCCGATTGCATCGCGAATTGGACCCCACGAGCGAATTCGCCGACCAGATCATCAGCCATGTCCGCGAGTCCCGCGACGCCGCCCAAAAAGACCTTATTCGCATCAACGCCAAAGCCGACAAGGGCGGACTCGAGCGGGCGATCGACAAATGCGTCAAGGCGCTCCGCAACGCCGACGACGCCGAGGCGCTGTTTGCCCCCTTTGCCCGTGAGCGCCTCGCCGAGGCAGCCGAGCGCCTGGTGACCGCCGACGCGAGCACCGCGACGCTGGCCGAGCTGCACAAGTTCGCATTGCCGCAAAGCGCCTACGCTATTCGATAGAGTTGTTCCACAGCGCCGCCCCGGCGGCGCTGCGGGACGAGGCGTACCCGGTGGTGGAAGAAGTGCAGGACCGACTGGGTGCGCTGAACGATCGAGCCTCCGCTCAACAACGGTGGCAAAGCTGGTTGGCGAAATTGCCGCCCGACGCAACCGCCGCCGCGGTCGCCCGCCTGGTAGTCGCCGATCACGATGCGGTTCAGCGCATTCGCGGTGAATTCCTCCAGTGGTGGCTTCCCAACCGCCACGAGCATCTGCGACATTACCTTGAAGCGGCCATGTCTTGAAGCAACCTTGTCTTGACCTGCATAAACGCTGCGCCTCGCTTCAACTCGCTTTCGCAGTGCGCACGGTGTTCGCATGAACTCGCCCGGCATGACGGCCCGGCCCGATCTCAGCACGCGCGAGCGTCGACGCTCGGTCCGGGCGTCGTATGCCAACGCCGCCTTGTGGGGCGTCGGCAGCGGGCTGGCCAACACGACGCTGGTCACCTATCTGGCGCGCGAATACCGCGCTACGGGGCTGGCGATTTCGTGGCTGTTGGCGGCGCCATCGATGGTCGGACTTCTGCGCCTGCTGACGCCCTACTGGCTCGATCGCGTTCGAAGTCGCCGCCGATTTTGCCTGGGCATGTTTCTGGCCAGCTCGCTAGCCTTACTCGCGTTGCCGATCGCATCGCGGCCGGGGTGGCTCGCCGCCAGCACGCACTCGATCGTGGCTTTGGGCGTGAGTTGGTCGAGTTACCAGGTGCTGGAGTATTTCGGCGCCGTGGCGCTTTGGTCGTGGCTGGGAGACCTCGTACCGCTGCAGATCCGAGGCCGATTTCTCGGCCGACGCGAAGCCTGCATGACGGCCGGCGTTGTTGTCGGCACAGTGTGCGCCGCCTTGGGAACCTGGCAGTGGCACTTGCGGTGCCTGCGGCTGAATGCCCCGCAACTTGAGTGGCAGGCGTACGCCGCGTGCGGTATGGCAGGCGCGGTGATGTTTGCGCTGGCCGTGATCCCGCTGGCGATGATGGCCGAAGTTTCGCCGCGGCTCGGCCGTGCGCCGACGGATGCTCGGCTAGTCCTGCGAGATCGGTGGCAACCACTGGTCGATCGCCGCTATCGCCGCTTTATGGCGTTCGGCCTGTGGTTTTCCATTTCCAACGGCATCATGCAAACAGCGCAGCAAGTTTTCCTCATGAGCGGCGTGAAACTGTCGCTGGCGGAGAAAAAGTCGCTCGACGGCGGTTCCCGCGGCATCCAGGCGCTGTTATTGCCAGGCATCGGCGCGCTGGTCGACCGCCGCGGCAACGTGCCGGTGCTCGCCGTCTCGCAGGGAATCATTTCCCTGGCCTCGGTCTTCTTTCTTTATGCCACGCCCGACGCCAAGTGGTGGGTCTTGGGCGCCTACGCCTGCTGGCTGGCCTACGGCGGCGAGAACGTCACCCTGCCCAACCTCATGCTGGGCTTGAGTCGCCCGGGGCAGGCGGCCGCCTACACGGCGGCGTGGTTCGCGTGGACGCAATTGGCGTATTCCCTCAGCGTCCTTTCCGGGGGCGCGTTGTACGATTGGATCGTCGCCCATTTTCAGCCCGTGTTTTTTGCCGGCCGGTCCGTCGACCATTTCTTCGTCATCTTCCTGGCAGGCTGGCTCCTGAAATCCCTCGGCGTCGCCTTGGCGCTGCGAATTCCCGAGCCAAGCGACGAGGAGTCTTCCTCCTGTTGATCCTGAAAATCCTTTTATCCCGTCTATTCAGCGGTGGCCATGCGAAATTGACTGGATAACAGGATGAGCAGCAGAGGATGGGAATGTGAATGGACTCGCCGATGCCGCTGCTCCTCGCTTTCGTGTGTTTCGTGTGTTCGGTGGTTAAATATCCGCCAACCTTGAACTAGGTCTTGTTCTCCCACTCCGTCGTATCGGCTGGCGTGGCGCCCTGAGCATTCACCTCTCTCACCGCGCGGTACAAGCTCAGGTTAAGCTGGGCAAAACCCGCCGCCGTCATCGCCGCGACAAACCAGAAGGCCAGCCTGGCCGCCAGGGCGGAATCGGAGCCGACGCCGATGACGATCGACTCGAGCACGCCCAGCAGGGCGAGCAACGCCTTGAATTCCGTCGGTCCAAACCGCGCCAGCGTAAACTCGCCGATCATCTTGGCGCGAATGTTGGTCAGCACCGCCGTGGCGAAGATCACGGCGACTCCCGCCATGCCGATCCACGGCGCCCATGGCGAGTACTGGCTCGCGGCGAAAGCAATTCCCGCCGTCCACCAGGCGAACGAAACGGGATCGACGAAGTGGTCGAGCAGCTCCCCGCCATTGCGGCATTGCCCCGTGGCGCGGGCGTGCGTCCCATCGAGCACATCGCACGAGTGATTCAGCGCCACGCCCAGCGCCGCCAGCGCCCTCCCCAGGCGTAGGTCGTCGAGCAGGCAAACCCCGCCGCTCCCATGAGCGCCGCCAGATGGCCGCAACCCACGATCGCCTCCGGCGGCAACCAAGTCGGAATCGGCAATCGCGGATACAGCCCCTTCAGCGGCGCCGTAATCCACGGGTCCAGCAGGCTGTACGACACGCGTTTGGGCATGGAGACTCCTGGCGTGACGCTGCACGATGGCGGCGTTCTTTCGCGAGAGGGCGTCTTCTTTCCGGCGTCCGGCTGATATACTACAGCCTGGCGATCGATTACAACGGCTGTTTCGCACTGGTCAACTTGTCGCCGACTTTACTTGCTATGTCGAAGCTCTCGATCGCCGTCGCCGCGATTTGCCTCAGCCTCGCGGTCGTCCCCGGCGCTTGTTTCGGGCAAGCCGACCCCTTTCAAAGGGCGGGCTTCGCGGCGCAGCGCCCGCCGGTCGCCAATCCGGCGCCGGCCGTCCTAAATCAACAATCGCCGGCCGCCGCCACGCGGCCGCCCAGTCAGCCGGTCCCGCCGGTCCGCAACGTCATTCTCATGATTGGCGACGGCATGGGCCCCCAGCAGGTCGGCCTGCTGATGGCCTACGCGCGCTACGCCGCCCATTCCGCCGTGCCTGATCGCACCGCGGCCATCGAGCGCATGTTTAACGAGGGCGTGCTCGGCGTCATGCGCACTGAGTGCAACGGCGACTTGGTCGTCGACTCCGCGGCTTCGGCCACCCAGCTGTCCACCGGGCAGCTCGCCGGTTCGGAGATGATCGGCATCGACTACCAGGGCAACCGCGTCGAACACATTCTCGAGATCGCCCACCGCCTCGGCAAAAGCGGCGGCCTGGTGACCGAAACCCGCATCACCCACGCCACGCCCGCGGGCTTCGCCGCGCACCAGCAGAATCGCAATATGGAGAACGAAATCGCCGTCGATCTCCTGGCCGTCCACCCCGAGGTCATGCTCGCCGGCGGCCTGCGGCACTTCGTCCCCGAGGCGATCAACAATCGCGACTCGGCCGCCTACGCCGCGCTCATGCAGCTCACAGGCGGCGCCTACCCCGCCACCTCCAAGCGATTCGATAACCAAGATCTGCTGCTCGAGGCCCGTAAGTCCTACAAGCTGGTGTTCGACCGCACCACACTGGCCGCCGCCCACGCAGGTCCGTTGTTCGGACTGTTCGCCGACTCCGAAATGCTCGACGCCCTGGCCGAAGAAGCGGTCGCCGACGACCCCAAGCACACGCAGCCCTCGCTCGTGGAAATGAGCTCCAAGGCCCTGGAAGTCTTGAACCAGAATCCCAAGGGCTTCTTCCTGATGATCGAAGGCGGCGAAATCGACTGGGCCGGCCACAACAACGACGCTGGCCTCTTGCTGCACGAGATGCTGCAGTTCGACGACGCCGTGCGGCTGGCGTATGACTGGGTCCGCCAGCGCGACGATACGCTCTTGGTCGTCACCGCCGACCACGAGACGGGCTCCTTCGGCTTCAGCTACGCCGGCCGGCCGCTGCCCGATGCCGTCACGTTGCCGGGCGATGCGTTTCGCGGCGCCCAGTTTCAGCCGAATTTCAACTACGCCCCCGTCGAGCTGCTCGACAAAATCTACGAGCAGCGCAAGAGTTTCGCCTCGATGCTCGCTGAGTACGACGCTCTGCCGCTCGCCGAGCAAAAGCCCGAGCGGCTGGTCGACATCGTCAACGCCTCGTCGGCCTTCAAAATCAATCTCGACGACGCGACGACCGTGCTCACGCGGGCCCGCAACAAGAACTACGTGCCCGGCCACCCTTACATGAACACGCCGACCGTCCCCAAAATTCAGGACTTCGAGCCGTTCTATGTGTACGGCGAGAACTTGAAGATGAACCTGCTCGGCCGCGCCATGGCCCACGACCAGCATGTAGTGTGGGGCAGCGGCACCCACACCAGCACGCCGGTGCTGCTGGGCGCCTACGGACCGCCGGCGGCTGAGCAGCGGTTCGCCGGCATGTTGCACTCGACCGACGTCGGCAAGCGCATGATCGAGCTGATTTCCGGCGGCGTTCCGGCGGCGGCCGCGGCTACCCCGACGCCAACGGCCCGCTGACTTTACGCGCACCGGCCGCCGCCAGTCGGCGACCCCGGAACGTGCCATGACTGTTTGGCAGCAAATCGTCGACGTGGTCCAGCGGGATTTCGCCGATCTCGGCGACGCCGCCATGGTGGTGCGCATCGTGCTCCGCTTGCTCATGGCCGCCGCGGTCGGCGGGATGCTCGGGTACGAGCGCGAGGCCCGGGGCAAGGCCGCCGGCGTCCGCACGCACATGTTGGTGGCCCTCGGCGCCGCCGTCTTCATCGTGGCGCCCATCATGCAAGGGGCCGATAACCAGGCGATCTCCCGCGTCATTCAAGGGCTGGTGGCCGGCATCGGCTTCCTGGGCGCCGGCTCCATCGTCAAGGGTCACCAGGACTCCAAGATCCACGGCCTCACCACCGCCGCCAGCATTTGGATGGCGGCCGCTCTCGGCATGACCGTCGGGTTGGGTCGCTCAGGAATCGCCGTCCTGGGCGCCGCCCTATCGCTGCTCATCCTGCGCGTCATCCCCGCCGACATTCACCCGCCCCGCGTCGAGTGACGAGGTCCCGTGGGAGGCGTCCGGATTGCCGATTGCAAACATCAGACGGCAATAAGTCCGCAGGACGTATGGCGCCACCGATCATTGCGTTTTATTCCCGGGAAGGAGCCGACGCCGCCGGTCGGCAACTGGCCGAGATCCATGCTTGGGACTACGACCGCCTGGAGCACGTCCACGATTACATCCAGTGGCTGTTCCCGCTCCCCGAGCGCAGCCAGTTCAACCCGCTGGCGCCGGTCCTGGATGAAGCACAAATCGCCGCGTTTCGCGCTTCGGCCCAGCTACGAGCGGCTTTGCTAAATTCACTCGACATGATGCTCGACTTCTACGGCTTCGAGCGGCAAGGCGTAGCCGTCGTCCGCTCGCGGAGATGGAATGAGCGCAGCCGCAACTGGCTGACGCTGGGCAATCACAACCATTTGCGAATCACGCGCATCTTGAGGTCCCTGTCGCTGCTCGGGTTGAGAGACCGCGCCGCCGAGTTTTTCCGCGCCCTCAGTGAGGTCTACGCCGAGCGCCCGGAGGCGATTTCCGAGCACACCTACGAATTCTGGACGAACGCCCTGGACGCCTGAGGCGCCAAAGCTGCGCTTCGCCGTCACAAATCCATACGACGCAAAAGCAACATTCTTTTTCGCATAAGCAAATCGTCCGATTTGCAGCCCGCGATTATCTTGGAGGCAGGGGAGCAATTGCACGAGCGCTGCGCCGGCCGCAGGGGCGGTCGACGCAGCCGCTCGGCAATCGACCGCATGGCAGGGCAGGGGAGGCGGCGGATGACGAATTGCGCCCGGCGTATCTTTCGCTCCACGATCTCCGCCAGTCTCGCGATCGCTTTCGCTCCGGCGTGGCCTAGCTCGCCCGCTCACGCGCTGAACGGCAACGAATTCGCGCTCACGTCAACCGGCGCGCCGACGTCGGAACCAACGACTGGGTGCTCGACCAAAACGGCTACCTAGGCACATATCTCACACTGCCGACCGCAGGCAACGTCACCATCAGCGTTATGGCCAACGGCCAGAACAGCGGCGGCGCGCGCCGCGCATGAATGTCGTCGTCGGCGACCTGAAGACGCCCTTCGACGTGGCCCCCGGCTTCAATCCCTACGAGTTCACGCTTTCGCTTCCCGTCGGCAAGCACTTTCTACGCACCGAGTATGCCAACGACTTCGTCTCCAACGCCGTGCCCGCGTCCAGCCGGCAGTTGACCGTCCGCTCGGTGGACGTGACCGGCGCGACGATCGACAACGCCAACACCGACGCCAACGCCCTGGCCGCCGCCGACACGTACATCAAGTACGGCCGGCAGGGTTCGGCGCACGTCCAGCTCCACGGCGCGGCGCCGGGCGCGCAGGTTGAGGTCAAGCTCAAGAGCCACGCCTTCAACTTCGGCGGGGCCATCCCCGGGTTCAGCTCGTCCACGACGCTCAACAACGCCGCGTTTTCCGCGTTTATCGACAAGCACTTCAACATGCTCGTCGGCACCAACGCCGGGAAGTGGTCCACCAACGAGGGTTACGGCTCGACCTCCACGCAGCAAAACAACGCCCGGGACGTTCCCCTGCTGACATACGCCGACGAGATTTTGGCCTACGCCGATGCGCACAACATGCGGGCCCGCCAGCACAATCTCATCTGGGGCGACCAGCAGCCGAGCTGGGTCAACTCGATGCTTGCCAATCCCGGCAGCGCCGATCCGCCGCCGAAAGGCGCCGGCCAAGGAAATCTTCTCGGACTCTACGGCGCCGTGGACGGCCTCGGGCAGCCAATCAGCGAGATCAGCGAGCGCATCGGATACTACACTGGCGGCTACGTTAACGGCGTGGTCGACCCCGACAATCAGCGCGCTGACAAATACGCCGAGATGGACGTGTACAACGAACCGGTGCACACCGGCGTGAACCGCGCCGGATCTTACTGGACCCGGTACGGCGCTGCGGGCATTTCGAACATCATTCAGGAAACCGCCCAGGCCGTGCAGGCAACTGGTTCAAGCACGAAGCTCTACGTCAACGAGTACAACGTCTTGCAAAACTCGACCGACCCCGTCAGCCTTCAGAACGACCCCTACGCCAACTGGTACCGCAATTACGTCGAAACCATCCAAAACGCCGACGACAACCCCGCCAACGGCCCGATCAGCGGCGTCGGCCTGGAGTATTACGCCCTGCCGGGCCACAGTGCGGCCTACATGCAGCGGGTGCTCGCGAACATGTCCGGCACCGGCCTCCCGCTCACGTTGAGCGAGTTCGGCGTGCAGGACAATCTGTCCATCATGAGCGACAACCAACCTGAATCGGAAGTCATTCGCACGATGACCGAAGCCATCCGCATGATGTTCGGCAGCCCCAACGCCACCACATTCATGTATTGGGGTTGGTCGACCAATCTCACCAGCGACCTGCAGCGCGCCTCGCCTTTGGTCGACGGGACGTACGTGAACCTGACCAATGCCGGCAAGGCCTATGAGGACCTGCTCGGCATTCAGGATTGGGACGGCGACCCCGACAACGGCTGGACCACCCAGAAAACGCTCACCGTCAGCCCCGACGGCGCCATCGACTTCACCGGCTTCTTTGGCGACTACGAGGTGAAGATCGGCAATTCGACCTTTGCGCTCGATCTGACCAAGGGAGTCGACGACTACTCGCTGATCGTTGGCCCGCCGTCTGCCGACTTCAACCGCGACGGCGCCGTCGACGGCGACGACTTCCTGGCGTGGCAGACCGGTTTCGGCGCGACCAGCGACGCCACGCTTGAAATGGGCGACGCTGACTACGACGGCGACGTCGACGCGTTCGACCTCGGAGTCTGGAAGTCCGCTTTCGCCGCGGCGCTCGCTGCCCAGCATTCCGTCCCCGAGCCGCAGTCTCTGCTGTCGGCCTTCGTGGGTGCCGTAACCGTCATCTCCGCCTCGCGCCGCGGGACCCGACGCCGCTGAGCGCTCGAGCGGGCGAGGTGAGCCTCCGTGGTTCCGCCGCCTGTACGGCGAAACTCCCCATCGACGCCGTATGGCGCGGGGCGTCCCAACGGGGCGACCGGGCCTTTGCATCGCCAATTTTTCGCGGCACTCCGCGGATCTGGCGTTCAGGATGGGAAATCGCCAATAATAGGATCATCTCCGGCGGCCTCAGATCTTCGACGCAAGAACTGTGTTGCATTAAAGAGAGGCCCTCATGAGTGGCTCACTCAGCGTCCGGGTCGCCGCCCTGGCGGTTTTCAGCCTGGGGCTGCCAGGCTGCCATCGGACTTCTCCCGTAACCGTCGCGACGCCGCCAATTCCCGTCACGGTCAGCCATCCCATCACACGGACCGTCGGCGACTTCGAGGACGTCACCTGTCGCACGGCCGCGGTCGATTCGGTCGAAGTCCGCCGCGGGTCGACGGCTACCTGGAAAACATCAACTTCAAAGAAGGGACGCTCGTAAAGAAAGGCGACTTGCTGTTCGAGATCGACCCCCGCCCCTATCAGGCGCAAGTTGACTTTGCCAAGGCACAGATTGCCGCTAACGAAGCGCTGCTCATGAAAGCAAAGTCCGACAATGAACGATTCAGAACTTTAGCGGTCACTTCTCCCAGTGCCGTCACGCAACAAGATCTCGATAAATACCAGGCGGCTCAAGATCAGGCGACGGCCGACGTCGCAACCGCGAAAGCGACGCTGGAAACCAGTGAGCTGAATCTCGGCTTCACGAAGATCGCCTCGCCCATCGACGGACGGACCAGCCGATACAACCTGACCGTCGGCAATCTGGTGCGGCAGGACGCGACGCTGCTGACCACGATCGTCTCGGTTGATCCGATCTACGCCTACGCCGACGTCGACGAGCACACCGTACTGCATATTCGAGAGTTGATTCGCGAGGGTAAGATCAAATCGGCCCGCGACGTCACATGGCCTGTGAAGCTGGGCATGGCCAACGAAGCGGGGTTCCCGCGAGGGGACTATCAACTTCGTCGACAGTCAGGTGCAACCCAAAACGGGCACCCTGCAGATTCGCGCCGTGTTCTCCAACAAGGACGAGTTTCTCACCCCGGGAATGTTTGGCCGGATGCGCAGTTCCCATCGGCGAGCCTCACGAGGCCTTGCTGGTCTCCGACCGCGCAATCGACTCCGATCAAGGCCAGCAGATCGTGTATGTCGTCGACAAAGATAACAAGGTCGATGCTCGACCGGTCCAACTGGGCGCGGTCCATGACCGCTTGCGGGCGATCGACGCCGGTCTGTCGGCGAGCGATTTGATCGTCGTCAACGGGCTGCAGCGGGTGCGTCCCGGCGTCACCGTCGATCCGAAACTGGTGGAGATGCCCGGCTCAGCAGGCGTGGGTCAGACGCCCGACGGCAGCGCCGAACAGCGCTCGGCCGGACCCTGACGAGATCAATCCATGCTCGCTCGTTTCTTCATCGACCGGCCGATCCTGGCATGGGTCATCTCCATCGTCATTGTGCTGATGGGGTTGATCGCCGCGGCCCTGCTGCCAATTGCTCAGTATCCCCAAGTCACGCCGCCCACCGTGCGGGTGACCGCCGCTTATCCCGGGGCCAACGCCCAGGTCGTTGCCGATACCGTAGCGGCGCCGATCGAGCAGCAGATTAACGGCGTCGAAGACATGTTGTACATGTCGTCGCAAAGCAGCAACGACGGCTCGTACTCGTTAGACGTCACCTTCGACGTGGGGACCGACCTGAACATGGCGCAGGTCCTGGTGCAGAATCGCGTCGCGATTGCCCAACCGGTCCTGCCCGATGTGGTCAAGGCCTCCGGCGTCACCGTGAAGAAGCGCTCGCCCGATATTCTGCTGGTCGTCAATTTGTACTCGGAGATCAACCCCGACGGCGGTCAACCGTATTTCGACCGCCTCTACATGAGCAACTATGCCACCATTCAACTCTTGGATGCGCTGGCCCGGTTGAAAGGCGTCGGCGACGTTTTCACCTTCGGCGGTCAAGACTACAGCATGCGCGTGTGGCTGGATCCGAACGAGTTGGCGTCTCGGAATCTGATGGCCAGCGACGTGGTGAACGTCTTGCGCGAGCAAAACGTGCAGGTGGCCGCCGGCCAGATCGGCCAGCCGCCGACGCCCAAGGGCCAGGATTTTCAATACACGATGAGCACCCTGGGCCGACTGACCGAGCCCGAACAATTCGGCGACATCATCTTGTCGACAGGCGACAATGGCGAAGTCACCTATCTCAAAGACGTCGCCCGGATCGAGCTCGGCGCCAGGAGCCAGGACCAAACCCTCGCCCTGGACGGCAACCCGTCCGTCGGACTGGCGATCTTCCAGTTGCCTGGATCGAACGCCTTGCAGGTCGGCGACAGCATCAAGGCCAAGATGCGGGAGCTATCGCAACGTTTTCCGCTGGGGCTCAATTACGCCATCGTCTACGACACCACGCCGTTCATCCGCGAATCGGTCGCCGACGTGTTCAAGACCCTCCGCGACGCGGTCATTCTGGTCGCCATCGTGGTGCTGTTGTTCCTCCAGGACTGGAAGGCGCTGCTGTTGCCGATCATCGACGTGGGCGTCTCGCTGATTGGCACCTTCGTCGTCATGGGCCTGCTCGGCTTTTCGTTGAACAACTTGACGCTGTTCGGACTGGTGCTGGCCATCGGCATCGTCGTCGACGACGCCATCGTCGTGTTGGAGAACATCGAGCGCTGGATGGACAAGGGGCTGCCCGTGCGGGAGGCCACCATCCAGGCGATGAGCGAGATCACCGGCCCGATCCTGGCCATCACGCTCGTGCTCAGCTCGGTGTTCTTGCCCAGCGCCTTTCTGGGCGGCATCACAGGCCAGTTCTTCCGCCAGTTCGCGCTCACCATCTCGGCCTCGATGATGATCTCCGCCGTCAATGCCATGACGATGACCCCGGCGCGGGCCGCCTCGATCTTTGCCGGCCGCAAACCCGGCCAGCATGGCGACGAGGGCAAAGAGGCGCTGCCGTGGTGGTTCTTCGGCCTGATCGGCGGCGTGCTGTCTCTGTGGTTGTTGAAGTCGCTTTTAGCCGCCCGATTGGCGTTCACGCCCGCGGGCGAAGACGGACAAGCCGCGCCGCTGACCCTCCTGGATTCGATGCGCATTTATTATGTCCAGATGCTGTTGTTTGTTCCCGGCGCCGTGGCCGGTGGATTTGTGGGATGGCTGATCATCAAGCCGGTGAACTGGGCGCTGGGACGCGTCTTTCGAGCTTTCAACTGGGTCTTTGACCGAACGACCGAGCTTTACGGGAAAACCGTCGGCTGGGCGTTGCGCCTCTGCGCCGTCGTGCTATTGCTCTACGTCGGCGTGATTTTCCTCACGGGCTTCGGATTCACGCGCGTGCCCACGGGCTTCATTCCCAGTCAGGACAAGGGTCGGCTGATCGTCAATCTCCAACTCCCCGACGCGGCCTCGCTGGAGCGGACGTCCGAGGTTACTCAGGCAGTCGCAAAGATCGCCCGGGAGACTCCCGGCGTGGCCCACACCCTCGCCAACCCGGGCCGGTCGTTCGTCTTCAACACGATAGGCTCCAACCTGGCTTCGATGTTCATCACGCTCAAGCCGTTCGACGAGCGGCGAAGTCCGGACCTGACCGCCGATGCCATCGCGGCTCAGCTCCGCGAGCGGATTCAGCGCGAAATTCTGGAAGCCCGGGTGAATGTCTTCGGCGCACCGGCGGTCGACGGCTTGGGCAATGCCGGAGGATTCAAGTTGATGGTGGAGACGATTGGCGACGTGAATTTCGAATCTCTCCAGGGACATGCCGACAACCTGGCGGAACGGGGCAATCAACAGCCTGGCTTGGTGGGTCTGTTCAACGGCTTCCGCGCCAGCACGCCCCAGCGCTACGCCGACGTCGACCGCGTCAAGTGCAAGACCATGGGCGTCGCGCTGACCGACGTCTTTGCCACGCTGCAGGTGTATCTAGGCGGATATTACGTCAACGATTTCAATCGCTTCGGTCGCACGTGGCAGGTCAATGTCCAGGCCGACGCCCCTTTTCGCAGCGACGTAGAATCGGTCAAGCAGATGAAGGTGCGCAATGCCGCCGGCGAAATGGTTCCCCTGGGCGCCATGGTCGACGTGCGCGACGCGAGCGGGCCTCTCGTCGTCACCCGCTACAACATGTTTCCGGCGGCGACAATCAACGGCAGCTCGCTGCCCGGCGTCAGTACGGGCGACGTGCTTGCGGTTATGGAAACTCTTGCCAACCAGGAATTGCCCCGGTCGATGACCTACGAATGGACCGAGTTGAGTTACTTGCAGAAGCAGTCCAGCCGGATCGAATCTTTTCGCGATTTGCAGCAGAACCCGTTCAGCGCCTTCGTGCTCGGCGTCGTGCTGGTGTTTTATGTACTGTCGGGCCTGTATGAGAGTTGGTCGCTCCCCTTGGCCGTGATCCTGGTCGTGCCCATGTGCCTATCCAGCGCCCTGGCCGGAGTAGCGCTGGCCGGGATGGACGTTAATATTTTTGTTCAGATCGGATTTGTAGTGCTGGTGGGGCTGGCGAGCAAGAACGCCATTCTGATCGTGGAATTTGCTCGCGACAGGCAACTCCAAGGCGCTACCCTGTTCGATGCCACGGTGGAAGCCGCACGAGTCCGTTTGCGGCCCATCATCATGACGTCGTTCGCTTTCATCCTCGGCGTCGTTCCGTTGGTCGTCGCCCATGGCGCCGGCGCCGAGATGCGGCGAACCTTGGGAACCGCAGTGTTTGCGGGCATGCTCGGCGTGACGATGTTCGGCATCTTTTTGACGCCGGTGTTCTTCTACGTCATCCGCCGGACTAGCGGTCCACCCAGTCCCGCCGCGCAGCCGGCCCACGAGGCCCTTTCGGCCAACGACACGGCGCCCTCGTCGGAGGCAAGTCAGCGCCTCCGACCACGGGTGAGAATCACGACGATGGCACAACTGCGAGCCAGAAACAGGCCTGACCAACCCCTAATCGCGGTCTTCCGCTTGCAAGAGCAGTTCCTTGGCGCGTTCCTTCTTGGCGGCCGCCAGGAGCTTTTGCCGCGGCGCGTCGGCTTGGACGACCGCGCATTGCGGATGGATGCCGCCCGCTGAATAGGTCGGCTTGCCGCAGATCGGACAATGCACCCGCGGCGACGCCGAAAAGAGGGGCGTGGGCTTTTTGTTGTCCATTGCCTATCTGCCTTTCTGGGGCCCGTTACGGCGGCGACCCTCGTCGCGCACAAGAAAAGTTGCCCGGCGGGCCGTGGCCCGCCGGGCGTTCAATCGCAGTGCCCGCGCCCGACTAGGCTAGCACTTTAACGTTCTCAGCTCGCGGCCCCTTGGGCCCCTTGCCGAGATTGTACTCGACAGACTGCCCTTCCTTGAGGCTTTCGTAGGCGATGCCCTCGACCGACGACGAGTGGAAGAAAATCTCTCCCTGGTCGCCCTTGATGAATCCAAATCCCTTGTCCGTCAGCTTTTTGATCGTACCTTGCACCACGTCCAGAATCTCCTTGCACGCAACAACTAAAACGACTCGCGGCGGACGCACCGTGCAGTATGCAACCGCCAGTCAAGAGGCTCCTAGAAGGGGAGCAACGTTTCTAAGAGAGTCAGCTGAACCACAACGAATGGTTCAACCAATCCGGAGAACGCTTTTGAGCGTCTCCGTCGAAGGGCCGAGGAAAGAAGAATGCCGGTCGCCGCGGCTCACGCGTAAGTTGACGTGAGCATCAGGCGCCGGCGAAGCGTCTCGCGTCGCCTTCGCATCTCTTAACGAATTGATTATAGCACGACCGAGGCCCCGATCCAACGGGGTTACTGAAGATGTCTCGCTAATTAGCCGAAATCTCGTCGGCAAAGTCGCCATTTTTGCCGCATTCTTCTCGAATTCACGTCGCCGGGCCCGGGATTCTGTCGTACACTTAAATGGACGTGCAATTTTTGTACCTTCACATTTTGCCTCACACTGGCGGACCGTGACCATGGCCAAAGTTACCATCACTCGTCAAAAGTTCCTCGACGACGCCCAGGGACGCCGCTTCGCCGACGTGCTCCGCGACGACAAGCAGCCGTTCGACGACGTCCTGCAGTTCTTCAACAGCGACCCGCGCCAACGACGCATGGAGGAGGCCGAGCTGCACCACGACCGCGCACCCTTGGCGGGCGTCGTCCGCGAACTCGAAGCCGAAGCGCCAATCAGCCGTTTTCTCGACGCCTTTCATCCGCGCCGCAGCCAGCGGCTCCGGCAAGCCATCGGCGTGGTGGTGCGCATGATCATGGAGCAGCGCGGGTGGCGGAAAACCGGCAAAAAGGGTTCGCTGGGAATCCGCGCCGCCGCCGAACCCGGCACGCCGCGACACAACACGGGCGGCCTCGCCTTCTGGTTCCTGCGCCGAGCGCCTACGAGCTGCCCGGCGGCATGCCGTTTGTTTCGGTGCGCGCCAGATGCCAGCAACTCAAGCCCCGCCCTGGTCGCAATCGCTCCAAGACCACTTCACGCGCTTCTCGTCATTCGCCCGCGCCGCCTCTCAGGATCGCGGCCAGGCTCCTCCACAAGGGAGTTAACATGGAGGCCTTTCGGGTCTGGGTCCAACCGATGGATCATGAATATCGGGTGTCGGTTGACGGCTTTGAAAACGCGCACTGGCTGCTCGATCGTCTTGGCCGCGCCTTTGTCTTCAAGAGCGCCGTGCCCCTGGATGAGGACGGGCAATCGTCGCTCTGCACATTTCAGGTTCCTTACAACTCGCGGTTGCCGTTTGCCATGTTTCGGAAATTGCTCGTGGCCATGCCCGAGGTGGGCCTTGCGGTGCAACCGGCGCTGGCGTGAGTAGATCATGAAAATTCGCGTTCACTACCGAGATACGCACGCCGGGACATGGAAACTGGTTTTCGCCGACGTGGGACAGGTCCCCCAGATCGGCGAATACATCGCCCCGGCGCCGATTCATGTCTATCGAGTCGTGTTGACGCTGCAAATCCTCTTCGACGCGGACTACGCGGCCGAGGTGTTTGCCGAGCTCGTCGATTTCGACGAAGTTCAACGGACGACGCTGGGCCGGGCGATATGGCAAGCCTGACGCGTTCTGGATTACGACCGCCGTCGCGGCGACGCACGCACAACCTCAAGGGGCTTAATTGATGGAAAGCGCGGATCAACTCTCGTCGGCGCTGGTGGCGCCGGAGGGATGGAATGACCAACCGCTGGGCGCATTTATGACCGCCGCGTGGAGCAATGCGCTGGCCGCCGTTGCCAACGATCGGCAGCGATTCGATGCGCTCGCGGAAGTCGACGGGCTGTACCGGCAACTCATCAGCTCCCTCGGCGGGGCCACAGAACGCCTCTCGGTGGCGCTGGTCATGCGGGCTCACGGGATGTTTCTGAGCGCCGCCGCCCTGGGCCTGAGCGGTCTGGTGGCCGAGGCGTACGCGCTGCTACGGGGCTCACTGGAAGCCGGCCTGCAAGGCGTGTTCGTCGCCGGCGCCCCCGAAAGGCAACAACTCTGGATCAACCGCAACAACGACGACGAGGCGCGGGCCCAAGCGCTCCGCGAGTTCGACGGCGAGAATATGTTACGGCGCCTTCGCGAGATCGACGCGGCGACGGCCGCCATTTATGAAAAGCTCCATCGCCGGGCGGACGACCATAGCGCCCATCCCAATACCTTCGCCGATATTTTCCGCGACGACGAGCCAGGCGCCCCCGTCGACGTCACGCACGAGTACTTCGTCGACGGCGGCGAAGTACAGCGGTTCTGTCTGCGCTCCGCCGTTCAAGTTGGCATCTGCTGCCTGAGTATGTTCTTTTACGTGTTCCCAGAGCGGTATCGCGCCGGGGAGATCGCCGAGCGGCTCGCCAAATTGCGGCACGGGCACTGACCGCGCCGCGGCGTCGTCAGGCCGCGCGGGCCGAGCGCGGGGATCGCGTGGACACGCCGCGCACACTGTCGCCCGACATGAAGTCGAGCAGCCGGCGCCCCGCGCTGGTTTTCATCGCCTGCACCAGGTACGCGATCGCCGCGCTGCGGCCGATGCCCGCGCGGTAAATGACCCGGTACGCGGCTTTGATTTCCCGCTTCTCTTCAGCCGATAAACCCGCGCGCATCAGCCCCACGCGGTTTTCGGCGATGATCGCGCCATCTCGACCGGCGACGAAAAATGGCGGCACGTCCTGCACGATCCGCGCCAGGATGCTCACCAGCGCCAACTCGCCGATGCGCACGAACTGGTGTATGCACGCATGGCCCGAGATGATCGCCTTGGCGCCGATCTCGACGTGGCCGCCCAACAAGCACCCGCTGATCAGGGTCACGTCGTCGGCCAACTGACAGTTGTGACCCACGTGCGCGTGGGTCATCAACAGGCAACGGTCGCCCAACGTCGTCGCCGAACCGACCGCCGTGCCGCGGTGGACGGTGGCGCCCTCGCGAATCACGCAGTCCCGGCCGATCCGGCAGTAGCTCACGCCGCCTTCGTACCGCCGATCCTGCGGCACGTCGCCGATGACGGCATGCGAGTGAATCCGACTACCGGCGCCGATTTCCGTATTCCCCAAGAGCACCGCCGACGCCGCGATGCGGCACCCCGGCCCGACGTGCACCGGTCCGTCGATGACCACATGCGGACCGATCGTGGCGGTCGAATCAATCGTCGCCAGCGGATCAATGACCGCGGTGGGATGGACAGGCATGCACAATTCCTTGCCATTCCCACGCGAGCCGAGCACATCGAGCGGCACGAAGCCGCCCGGCCAGAGATGCCGTACATGGCGGGGAGAATCGCAAATCCGCCGTCTCGTGTCAATTGCGACGCGCCAATGCTGGCAATCGCGGGTGCAGCCTGCGGTTTGCGCGTGGCGGCGAATGGTGTAGAAGCTAGCGAGGAGATTTTCAGGGGGAGGAAGCGCCGGCGGCGAGAAGCTGGCGAGAATAAGGAGCCAAGGATGGCGATTAGCAGTGAAGTTCAGGGGCGGATCGCGGCGATGGCCCGGCAGTTGTGCGAGGAGGCGCCCGAAGTCGACGAGTCGCAGGGGGTTTGCTGGCTGGACGCCATCGAGAATCAGGCGATCGAGATCGCCGATGCGCGAACGGCGGAAGTCGTGAAACAACGGTCCTTCGATCGGCCCGCTCCCCAGGACGCGGACTGTCCGACGTGCGGCCAGCCGGGGCGCTGTCGCGGAGCCCGCCAGCGGGAACTCGTCACCCGCCGCGGACCGACGAGGATCGTCGAACCGGAGTATTACTGCCCCGGCTGCCGCCGGGCTTTTTTTCCCGCTGACCAGCGCCCTGGGCGTTGAACCGGACTGTCCCTTCACGCCCAGCGCGCTGGCGAAGGTGGTCTACGCCGGTTCGCAGTCGGCCTCCTTCGTTCAAGCGACGAAGGACCTGGAGGCGCTGGCGGAGCTCTCGGTCTCGCGCGAACGGGTGCAGCGGTGGACCAAGCGGATTGGCCGCGAGCGGGTCGCCGAGATGGAGGCGCAAGCGGCGGCGTACCAAGACCTGCCGCTGCCTGCGCGGCGCACCCCTCCGACCGACGCGCGTTCCGCCGGTGGCGTGCGTCATGATGGACGGCGGGCGGATCCAAATCCGCTCTCGTGACGAGTCGCTGCGCGACGAGAAGGCCCCGGGCCATTGGCGCGAGACGCTGGTGGGCTGCTTGTTGAGCATGACCAGCGCGGAGCAGGCCGTCGATCCTTGCCCGACGATTCCGGCGACCTTCGTCGACCCGGGACGCATGGACGAGTTGGCCCGAGAAATCAAGGGGTTTTCGTCCGCTCACGAAGCTCTCGAAGAACCTTCCGACGACGCGCCGCAGGACCGCGTCGCGCGGCCCACGCCGCTGCTGCGAAGCGTCGTGGCCACGCGGCAAGGGGCCGAGCGGTTCGGCCCGCGGCTGGTCGCCGCCGCTTACGCGCGGGGCTTTCACGCAGCGCCGCGGAAGGCGTTCGTGGCCGACGGCGCGGCGGCCAACTGGAGCGTTCACCAGAAACATTTCTCTCACTATACGCCGATCCTCGATTTCACCCACGCGATCTGTTACGTCTACGCGGCGGCGCTGGCCGGACGGAGCCCAGCGGAAGGTTGGTCGGCGCATTGCCAGTGGGCCCAATGGCTGTGGGAAGGCAGCGTCGCGCCGCTGTTGGCGGCGCTGACCGTCCGATCGCAGGAACTGGGAGCGCCCGTCGAGAACGAGTCGGAAACATCGCCGCGGCGGATCGTCGCCGAAGCGCTGCGGTATCTCACGAATCAGCAGCCGCGCATGAGTTACGCCGCCTACCGCCGGCAGGGCCTGCCGATGACGTCCGCCGCGATCGAGTCGACGATCAAACAGATGAACCGCCGCGTCAAAGGAAGCGAGAAGTTCTGGGACCAAGGCGCCGAGCCGCTGCTGCAACTGGCGGCCGACGGCCTCAGCGACACCGAACCCCTCCGCCACTTTTGGAAACGTCGACACCGACGACTCCACCCAACACGCAGCTATCAGACCGCCGCCTAAAAACAAACCGCAGGCTGCACCCGGCAATCGCCGCCTGGGGCCGCCGCTAGGGCAGTTCGCGCACCCGCAGTCCTTTGAACTCCACCGGCGCCCCTCCGACTCCAGGCACAGATAGCCCGTGCGCGGTTCGCAGTCGGTCCCGCCGGACACTTCTTCGCCGTTGACCCACAGCCGAATCTCGCCGTTGATCGCCCGCACGTAGTAGTGGTTCCACTGGGGCGAACTGCGGCTGAGATTCTTGCGAGGAAAGCTCCGATCGCCGGCTGGCGAAACCGGCGGAAACGGCTTCATCTTCGCCGACCCGACCGGAAACACGTCGCCGTGCGTCGTGAACCATTCGGCCTTCTTGCCGTTCTCCTTCTCCCACTGCTCGGTGTACCCATTGTCGAGCACTTGCACCTCGATCCCGCGCCTCGGCAGCACGCCGGGCTTGAGGTCCTCGAGCGCCTCCTGGGCGGTCCATACGAAGATTCCCGAATTTCCCCCGGCGCTCAGGTGCCGCCACTCGCACACCAGCTCAAAATTGGTGAGCGGCTTCTCCATGCGCGTCACGCCCACCGGATGACCAGTGCACGCCACGCCGCCGTCCTTCCAGGTCCACGTGTCGGGGTTGCCGTTGACCATCGTAAAGTCCGCCTCGCCCAGCGCTCGCCATCCCGGCGCCGTGCCGTCGATGCACGCCTTCGGCGGCCCGGCCGAATCCTCAGCCCCGGCGCTCGACGCGGCGCCCGCGGCGACCAGGGTGAGTAAAAGCAAGACGACGGACAGTCGATTCGGCATGGCGATGTTCATGGGCAAGTTACCCTTGTGGCATGTAAACTGGCAGGAGCGAGCACGCCACACTACCGTCGCCGGCAGAGCGCCGTCAACCGCCTGGCGGTCTCAACGACTTTCCGTAGGAATGCTCAGGCGCCAGTCTCCTGCGGTCACCTCGGCAAGAATGGAGTTATGGTAATACCAGCATTTTATCCCGCGATCCTGGCCGCGTTCGCAGGCCGCAGCGCCGCACTCAAAGCCGTCAAGGCAAAGCGCAAAGCCTCGATCATTTTCCCGGGAGCTCGTCGGGCCTCAACGGGCGTCGAGCGCCATGGCGAATCGCGTGAATAATGACATTTTACTCATCGAACGTGTAGAGCACGCGGTACATGCCGTGCAGCGCTTGCCGCAGATCGACCCCGGCGCCATCGGCTTCCGCAGCCTGTCCATGCCGCGCGGGATAGTTTCTCAATGATGCAATTCGTCGTCGCTAGGCCGCGATGAACCCTCGAGCCGCCGCTGGGGAATCTTGAGCAATATAGTCGCCGATCGCGCAGATCGCCTTCCGCCTCTGGCGTGATGCGGACCTTACGAGCCATAACGAGCGTCGAGTTCGTCCAGAACCGCGTCGACGTCTCGACTCCGCCCGGCAGCCGCTTGCTCGAGGCTGCGTTTGATGGCCGCCACCGAGTCGGCAAGTTCCTCGGGCGTTGCGTCCAGCGAGCCGCCGTATACGTCGGCGTTCATCACTACATAATGGCCGTGCTCCCCAGGCACAGCGACGGGGCCGCCATGGCTGGCTTCGACGGCGGCTTCTATCTCGGGAGGCAATATTTCGCGGCTGGCGTCCATAATTCCTAAGTTACCATCCCCAGCGCGGTTGTGCCACGACAATGTTACCGGCGCTCGCCGTTTCGCCGCGCCTCGATCGGATCCAGACGCTCGGAAATCTGCTGCCGATAGGGGATGATGATCGCGTGCGTGCACTGGGCGTCGATTCCAACCGGCGAATCGCGCATGGCGATTCGCTCGATGATGTGGCCGTAATCGTCCTTGGAAATCGACAGTGGTTCAGTGCTATGGCGCCATTCTTCCTTTATATGGTTCATCCGACTAAAGCGTACCGAGGGTTGAAAAAGCGGACATGCTGTTCCTGTCTGAAGTTGTGAAAACGGCTTCAAACAGGAGGAATCAGCATGTCCGTGCGATGGTTGTACCACGGTTTTGGGATTCGCGGCTATCGTTACGGGAAGACGGAGTTCGTGAGGGGGGCGATCGTGTTGCATGTCTCGCAGCCGCTGGACCGTTGCCGCTGTGCGAATTGCGGGTCGGCGAACGTCGCCCCCAAAGGGGAGAAGGAGCGGCGGTTCCACAGCCTGCCGATCGGCCGTAAGCGGGTCACGGTGGTGCTGCCCGTGCCGCGGGTCGCCTGTCAGGACTGCGGCGTCATTCGCCAGGCGCCCGTGAATTTCGCGGAGCCCCGGCGACGACACACCAAGTCGTTTGCCCGCTACGCCTTGGAGCTGTCGCGGCTGATGACGATCAAGGACGTCGCCCAACACCTGGGGGTCAGTTGGGACGTGATCAAGGAGATTCAGAAGCAGGATCTGCAGCGGCGGTTCGGCAAGCCCAAGCTGAAGCACTTGCGGCGGATCGCCGTCGATGAAATCTCGGTCGGCCAAGGGCATCGCTACGTCACGGTCGTGCTCGACCTGGAGAGCGGGGCGGTGGTTCACGTCGGCGAAGGCAAAGGGGGCGACGCGCTCACGGCGTTTTGGAAGCGGCTGCGGAGTTCGGGGGCCAAGATCGAAGCGGTCGCCACCGACATGTCGCCCGCCTACATCGAGGCGGTGACGACCCATGCGCCCCAGGCTTCGTTGGTGTTCGACCGGTTTCATGTGATGAAGCTCTTTAACGACAAGCTCTCCGACCTCCGCCGGGAACTCCACCGCGAGGCGACTGACCAACTCCACAAACAGGTGCTCAAGGGAACCCGCTGGCTGCTGTTGAAACGACCCGAGAATCTCGATCCCCAACGGAACGAACCGGCCCGTCTGGAAGAAGCCTTGCGGCTCAATCGGCCCTTGGCGACCGCCTACTACCTCAAGGAACAACTGGCCGAAGCCTGGGAGCAAGCGGACGAAGCCGAGGCCCGCCTCTTTCTGCTCGATTGGATCGCCCAAGCCGAAACCAGCGGCGTTCGGATGCTTCACAAATTCGCCCAGACGCTCCGCGCCGATGCCTGGGGCATCCTGGCCTGGTACGATCACCCCATCTCGACCGGACCGCTCGAAGGAACCAACAACAAAATCAAAACTATGGGTTCTTCAGGAATCTTAATGGGTAAACGATAGTCGTTGATCATCGATTGGCCGAGAATGTCGGCCATGGACAAACTCAGCGAACATTATGGATAGTTGTTGGGGCTCGACGATTCGTGGGAGGCGTCGGACGTGGAACTCGACCTGGAGGGAAAGCGGGTGGAGATTCGGCTGACGCATCGCGGAGGCCCCGTGACCTGCCCGGAGTGCCAAGAGCTGTTCGATCGCCGACCATGCTCCGGAGCGAACCTGGCGGCACTTGGACACGATGCAGTTTGAGACGGTGCTGCGCGCGAGCACGCCCCGAGCGAACTGCTCGCAGTGCGGCGTGAAGACGATCGCCGTTCCGTGGGCGGGCAAGCATTCGCGGTTCACGCTGTTGTTCGAGGCGTTTGCCGTGCGAGTGTTCCAGGCGGCCAACAACGTGAAACGAGCCGCGGCCCTGTTGGGACTCGATTGGGACAGCGTTCATCGGATCATGGAGCGAGCGGTCGAGCGGGGCCTGGCGCGGCGCTCGCTGGAGGAAGTGCGTCACGTCGGGATCGATGAAAAGAGCTTTCGCCGCGGGCACAACTACCTCTCGGTGCTGACCGACCTGTCGGGGGCCCGGGTGCTGGAAGTGAGCGAGGGACGGGATCAGGCCGGAGCCGACGCTTGTGGGAGGCCTTGCCGGAAGAGCAAGCCGCGCAGATCGAGGCGGCGGCCATCGACATGTGGCCGGCCTACGCGGCCGCCGTGGCGACGCACGCCCCGCAGGCCGAAATCGTGCATGATCGGTTCCATGTCAGTAAGCATCTCAACGAAGCCGTGGATCAGGTCCGTCGCCAAGAACACAAAGTTCTCAAGAAGCAGGGGACGCCCGCCTGACCGGCAGCAAGCAGTTGTGGCTGTTCAATCCCGAAAACCTCAATGACGACCAATGGCTCAAGTTCGAGCCGCTCAAGGACCAAGAGCTAAAAACCTCGCGGGCGTGGGCGATCAAGGAACAGTTCCGTTGGTTCTGGGAGTATCGCTACGCCGGCAACGCGAAGAAGTTCTTCGATCGCTGGTACGGCTGGGCGGTGCGCAGCCGACTGCCGCCCGATGGTGAAAGTCGCCAAGACCCTCAAACGCCATCTTCCCAATCTCCTGACCTACTTCCGACATCGGATCACCAATTCCATGAGCGAAGGATTCAACAGCAAAATCCAAGCCCTCAAGTCCGCAGCTCGAGGATTCCGAGCCTTCGATAACTTCCGCACTCGAATCCTCTTCTACTGCGGTAAACTCGATCTCCTACCCGAACCAAATCACCCATTAAATTCCCGGAAGAACCAAACTATGAAACGGCAAGCCTACGGCTACCGAGACCATGAATTCCTCAAACTCAAAATCTACGCCATCCATGAAGCCAAGTACGCATTAGTCGGATGAACCCTTTATATTGACGTGCTTGAACTGTGCCCGAGCGTCTCGCCGGCGATCGACAGCAACTAGCCATGAGTTCCGCCGCCCCCCAGGTAATGGCCCCGCCCGCAACGCAATTACCCGTCGCCGACGGCGCCTACCGCACCGCGCCGCGGCCGATCGGCCTGTTGGCCCGGACCTTTCCGTCCACGGCATTCTATCTGCGGTTCTTTTCGATTGTGTGGGGCGCCAGCCGCCTGGCTAAGCGCTCCAAATACGATGGTCGGGCCTGGAGCCATAGCAGTTACGAAGTCCTCGACGCCTTGGAGAGCGTCGGCGTCCGCGTCGAAGTCACCGGCATCGACCGTCTCGAAGCGCTCGACAGCCCCTGCCTCGTGGTCGGCAACCACATGAGCACGCTCGAAACCGCCATCCTTCCCTGTATTATTCAGCCGATTCGCCACGTCACCTTCGTCGTCAAGCAGGCGCTCGTCGAAATGCCCGTGTTCAAGCACGTGATGCGCTCTCGCGACCCGATCGTCTTGGCCCAAACCAATCCCCGCGAAGACCTTAAAACGATGCTCACCGAGGGCGCCGCGCGGATCGAACAGGGCGTGTCGGTCGTGGTCTTCCCCCAGGGGCGGCGCACGCCGGTTTTCGACGCCGCCGAGTTCAACACCATCGGCGTCAAGCTGGCTCACCGCACCGGCGTGCCCATCGTGCCGCTCGCCCTGATGACCGACGCCTGGGCGCTCGGCCGCCCCTTCCCCGACATCGGCCGCATCGACCCCGCCCGCCCGGTCCGTTTCGCCTTCGGCGAGCCGCTCTGCGTGACCGGTCGCGGCACGGAGGAGAATCGAGCGATCATCGACTTCATTCAGTCGAAGCTGCGCGAGTGGAAATCCCAGGACGCGTAAGCGTCGCCCCCGTTCGCCTACTCCCCCCGTCGGCCCCGTTGCGTTAAGATATCGTCCTTACATTTGATTCGCGGCGACCCCCTTCAGTCGCCCGACCACATTCCTCACGCCGGAGACCAGGTCATGGCCAACAAAGATCAAGCCAAAGGCAAGCCCAAGATGAACAAACCCAAGCTCACCGCGAAGCAGAAGAAGGAAAAGAAGGCCCAGAAAGAAGCCAAGCGCAACCAAATGTAGGTTGCAGCCGCCATAAAGCCGCGACCGGTGGTCGCGCTCCAGCGCCGACGTGCGCTCGCGCTCCGCCCCAATTGGACGCCTGTCGCCCACAGGCACTATAAATTAAGCGTGATGACAACCTATCTCCTCGCGCTGCTGGCGGGCATCGTCGTCGGATTGCGCACCCTGACCCCGCCCGCTATGGTCGCGTGGGTCGCTCACTTCGGCTGGCTCAACCTTGCCGGCTCGTGGCTCGCCTTTCTCGGCAGCATCTCGGCGCGCACCGTCTTCACGCTCCTGGCCCTGGTTGAGTACGTCACCGACCAACTTCCCTCCACCGCAAGCCGCACCGTCCCTGTTCAGTTCGGCGCCCGCCTCGTCTCCGCAGCCTTCTGCGGCGCCGCGATTGCCACGGGCAAGCAAGCCTCGGCCATCGTCGGCGCGCTGGCCGGCGCCCTCGGCGCCGTCATTGGCACGCTCCGCGGCCACGCCGTCCGCGCCAAGCTCGCCTCCGCCTTCGGCCGCGACCGACCCGCCGCCTTCATCGAAGACGCCTTCGCGATTCTTGCCGCCGCGCTCATAGCCCTCGCGCTGCGTCAGCGCCTCCGGCAAGTGGAACCGCCAAAGACGCCAAAGGAAGAAGAAAACAAGATAACCACAAAGGCACGAAGGACACGAAGGTCGGAAAAGAAAGAGAGCAAAAAGGGAATTTAGCCACCGCTACACGCCAGTTGGAGCTTATGCCTTTCGTATTCTCTTCTTCGTGTCCTTCGTGCCTTTGTGGTTACTCCTCTTCCTCTTCCTTGGCGATCTTGGCGTCGTTGGCGGTTTGAACACAGCCTTAGACGTCTCCCGACATGCCTGAATCACCCGAGAAATTCGACGCCATCATCATCGGCGCCGGTCAGGCCGGCCCCTCGCTCGCCGGCCGCCTGACCGCCGCCGGTATGACGGTCGCCCTCATTGAGCGTCACCTTTTCGGCGGCACCTGCGTCAACACCGGCTGCATGCCCACCAAAACCCTCGTCGCCAGCGCGTACGCCACTCACTTGGCGCGCCGCGCCGCCGACTACGGCGTCGTCCTCCCCGGCAGCGGCCCGGTCAAAGTCGACATGAAGCGCGTGAAGGCCCGCGCCGACAAGGTAACCCTCGACGCCCGCACCGGCGTCGAGAAATGGCTGCGCTCCATGCCCGGCTGCACCGTAATCCACGGCCACGCTCGTTTCCAAAGCCCCACGACCGTCCGCGTCGACGATCGCCTGCTCGCCGCCCCGCGCATCTTCATCAACGTCGGCGGCCGCGCCCTGATCCCCGACCTGCCCGGCGTCGACCGCACGCCCTACCTCACCAATACGTCGATGCTCGAGCTCGACTCCGTCCCCAAGCACCTGGTCGTCATCGGCGGCAGTTACATTGGCCTCGAGTTCGCCCAGATGTATCGCCGCTTCGGCGCCGAGGTCACGGTCATCGAAAAAGGCCCGCGCCTCATCCCCCGGGAAGATGACGACACATCGCAGGCCATCCACGACATCCTCGCCGCCGAGGGCATCGCGATCCACTCCAGCGCCAACATCCAAAGCGTCGCCGCCCACGCCGCGGGCGTCGAAGTCTGCGTCGACGACATTCACGGCGCCCACACGATCACCGGATCACATTTGTTAATGGCCACCGGTCGGCGCCCCAACACCGACGACCTCGGCCTCGAAAAAGCCGGCGTTGCCACGAGCCCCCGCGGCTACATCACCGTGGACGACGCGCTGGCCACCAACGTCCCTGGCATCTACGCCCTCGGCGACTGCAACGGACGCGGCGCCTTCACCCACACCTCGTACAACGACTACGAAATCATCGCCGCAAACCTGTTGGATGGCGTCCAGGCGCCGCGTCTCCCAGCGCATCCTTGGCTACGCGCTTTACATCGACCCGCCGCTCGGCCGCGCCGGCCTCACGCGAGCGCGACGCCCGCGCCGCCGGCCGCCCGCTGCTCATCGGCCAGCGCCCCATGACCCGCGTCGGCCGCGCCGTCGAAAAGGGCGAGACCCAGGGCTTCATGAAAATCATCGTCGACGCCGAAACAAAAAAGATCCTCGGCGCCGCCATCCTTGGCCCCGGCGGCGACGAAGCCATCCACGGCGTCCTTGACATGATGAACGCCGACGTAACCTACGACGTGCTTCAGTGGGCCATGCCCATCCACCCCACCGTCTCCGAGCTTATCCCCACCATCCTGGGCGAAATGAAGCCGGCGTGATGAAAGTGGGCACTCCATAGTTCGACCAGCCACGGTCGATTCCGTACGGGAGTGCCGCGGATAAGGGAGCGTTTTGAGCGCCATCCGTAATTCGCACGGCGGGCTAAAACGGCGATCGTCGCGTGGGGAACATGGTCCGGACGCCGCCGCCTGTCGCGCCGGCCTGGAAATAGGGGACCAGGACGATCTTTCGCGGCGTCTTCAGTCGCCACGAGGGCATAGCCGCGCTGGCTGGGCCGGGGGCCCGGCTTGTGTCGAGTTGCTCCGTCGCGTTATCCGCAGGCAACGATGCTTTGCCGGTTGCGAGCAGCGGTTCCAGCCACAGGTTGCCATCCTCCGATTCTTGATCGACCAGCAAGACGTTTTGCGGATAATCGGTTTGAGCGACCAGGCTTTGGGCCAGGGCCAGCGGTCCCCAACTGAAAGCCACCCAGCGCTCCCCGTCCGACGCCGTCTGGAAGTGCGTGCGCAGAGGGAAATCGAAATGTAGGGCCACCTGGTCTCCAGTCTTCCAAACTCGTCGGACAACGAAGAAACCCGCTGCGGATCGCTCTGGTTCGATTGGAGCGCCGTTGATTTTCATGTTCACGGCCCTGGCCCCCGCCGGAAGTCGAAAATCCACCGAAAAATTGGCCGGCGCCGAGAGCTCGAAACGCATCGTACATTCAGACGCCAGTGGATAACTTCCCTCGATGACCACACGTCCGGAAAAACCGCTGGCGCCATCTAAGGAAACAACGGTTGGTACGTAACTATTCACGACCAGCCGTTCTTTCGCCACGCAGATCAAATGGCGCGCATAGAGCTCCAAGGCTCGTGGGCCGCTCGAGGCGCAACAAGTTATTTCGTCCTGATAGCCTCGTTCCGGCATGTTGAGCATCGAGTGATAAGCCCAATCTTTTCCGTTGGGCGATTGAGCGCCGAGCAGCTGATTAAAGATCGACGTTTCGGCTGCGTCCGCATAACGAGCTTCGCCCGTTAAATCGAACAGCGACAGGGAAAGTTGAATCCAAGTAGTCGTACTGCAGGTCTCCACGCAGTTGGTGGGGTGAAAGTATTGCGGCGGGGCGAAGCATTCCTGATTCGTGTTCTGTCTCACCTGGTAGCTCCAAGGGCCGCCGGCAATGTTTACGTGGCCGGTAAGGATCTTCTCCCAGGCCGTGACGGCCGTTTCCAGGTACTCCTGCTCTCCCGTCGCGCGATAGAGTTCGACGTAGCCCAAAAGGACGGCCATGAGTTGGTAGGCTTTGCCGTCGCCGGGGGCCGTCACGTCCTCGCCAGCATGCATCGCGGCTGCGATTCGCAACTGGGGGTTGCGCTCGATGCTGCGGGCGATGTACTTGGCGAATTCGAGGTATCGAGCGTCGCCGGATTGCCAATAGAGCTTTACGATCGACTCCAGCAGGACTGCGGAGGAAAGGCCGTGGCGGGTGCCGAATCGAGTGACGTCGCCGGACGGCGGGCCAAGCGTCTGCATCAGCAGTTCGGCTGATTGTTCACACGCTCGCAGGGCTGCCGGATCATCGTGCGAGCCGCAATAGGACAACAGCCCATAGATGGCGTAGCGCTCGGTCCAGATATCCCAGGTCGTTGGGTCCCCCGTTGATGCTTGGTTATAGAAACGCTGCTCTGGCGCGTAGGTCCCGAGGTAGCCGTTGGATTCTTGACTCGCGATCAACTTGGCGACGACTGCGCAGATGCCTCCTCCAGTTTCGCATCGCCAGTGGCGCCGGAGGCGAGACATGCCGCGTGTAGCCACTTGCCCACATGCTCGCCCTGCCAGGGGTGTTTGCCCGGCGGATGCACGAATCCATCCAGTAAAAATGGATCGTTGAACACCCGCCACAGGCGAACGCGTCGCCAAGCGTCTAAACGCTCCCCCAAAATACCACCGACGCGATCCGGGACAGTGGGCCCGATCGCGTCGGCCGCCTTTGGCGACACAGGCGACCTCTGGTCAGCGCCACATTACCTTCGGATTAGCGCCCAGCCAGCAACACAGATTAGCATCGCAGCAAACTGCGTTTTCATATCACATCCGCCCTTGTTCTTTTAAGGCCTCGACGTCTTCAGCAACACGCCTTGACCTGCGCTAGCCAAATCTGCTCGCCTGTGAACTCGCCGATCGCTCCATTGTACGGCGACACAAATTGGAGCGCACCTACCGGCTGACGAAACTCCGGCTGGGGAGTTACCGACGCGGTAAGATTCTTGTTCACGATCATCACATATCGGCTGCCGTCCTCGTGCGTGAAATCGCCGACAAGCATCGGCCCGCGGACGGCCTTTACCAAGCTCTGGTCATCCGGACCCTCGCAGCCCTCCGGAATATCTCCAAAGTGATAAACGCGGTCGCTCTTCAGCTTCAGCAGCGTGGGGGCCAGCTTGCCAATCTGAAGGTTGACGTGTTGCATCGAATGCCAGGTCGGCGTCTCGTTACCAAACTGGTCGATGGGACCGTTTCGGTAGTTGCCGACGGCGGGCGTGAAGTATTTGAAATAGGCTAACCCGCGGGCGCCGTAGGCGAGCGACGTGTAAGCCTGAAAACGGAAATCCGCTTCAGTCACTTCGCGATAATTAAAATGCGCCGACGCCAGCACGATATTCCAAAACGGCAGATCGTGTTTCGTCGCGGCTCGCCGCATCGACTCCAAGTTGGCAAAGTATTCCGGCCGTATCGCGGCGCCCGTCAAGAGGGCGTAGTGATCGTAACTCAGGATCGTTGGCTTGCAGACCTGGACAAATTGCTCCACGTACTCATCATAAGTGGGCGCCCCGAGCGCGGATGGCGCGCAATAGTTGGGAAACAAATTGATGTATGGCCACGCTCCGGGATGCAACTCTTTCACGACGCCCGCCACCGTCGCCAGCCCGGGAAAGAATGCCGTCGTTGGCTCGTCGCGAAGATAATACCCAAACACGGCCGGATGGTTTCGCACTTCGCCGATGACAGCTGCCACCCGAACGCGGGCCGCATTCGCATCCACCTTCGTCCAGTCGTAATCGGACAGCCGCGGATCAGAAACGATCGCCTTGAGCCCGGCGGCGCGGCAGTTGTCGAGTGCCGCCGGCGGCACAAATCCGGCGACCGTGATCCCGCATTCTCGCATCCGCTTCAGAACCGCTGGGTCATTCGGCGGATTGTCCCACGCCATGATCGGAAAGAACGCCGGCTCTGCCGCCGCGGCCTGCCAAGCCGAAAGCGACGCCAGTAGGAAGCACGCCACCCAACGTATGATCGGCATTAGTTGGTTCACCTAAATCTGACGAAAGTTGACATGCAGAGAGTATAGCTTGGCGACTGCTCGAACGCACCACGAATAGCCTCAGCGCGTCGATCGACGACCGGTTCGGCGGTTGCACTGGAGATTCGCCGCGCCATGTCGTATATAGGACAACATAGACGGCGTGGAAAACTGGTCCATGCTTTACGTGATTTCAATTCGGGCAATCATCGGAAGGAACGAAACTTGACTCCCCCAATACTGGCGATCACCTTCGATCTCTGGGACACCATCGTCGACGACGATTCCGACGAACCGAAGCGAGCCGCCCAAGGCTTGTTGTCGAAAAAAGCTCAACGACGGCGTTTGATCTTCGACGCCCTCAACGCGGTCGATCCGATTGATGAAGCGGCCGTCGATCTCGCTTACGATACGGCCGACGCCGCGTTCAACTTTGTGTGGCACGATCAGCACGTGACCTGGACGATCGCCCAGCGCCTGCAAATCGTGCTGCGAGGTCTTGGCCGCACGCTTCCCCAGGATGTCTTCGATCGAGTCGTCGTGGAGCACCAGGCGATGGAAGTCGACATCGCGCCAGACTTGATCGACGGCTGCGCCGAGGCGTTGGCCGAGCTTTCAACCCGATATTCACTCGCCATCGTCTCCGACGCCATCGTTACCCCGGGGTTTCGCCTCCGCGACCTGCTGGAAAAACATGGCGTCAAACAGTATTTTAAGGGGTTTGCATTTTCCGATGAAGTCGGCCGCTCCAAACCCCACCGCGACATGTTCGCCTCCGCGGCCCAGCAGCTCGGCGTCGAGATTCAGCAGATGATCCACATCGGCGATCGGGACCACAATGATATCCAAGGACCGCATGCCTTGGGCATGAAGGCCGTGCTCTTCACGGCAGCGCACGACGTCGACAAAGGAGACACGCAAGCCGAGGCTATCTGCGAGCGGTACGCTCTCCTGCCAGGCATCATCGATCGATTGGCGCAATCAGGGACCTAATGCAATGGCAAGCGGACCGAAGTACTTGGTGATCGACGGCTACACCAAAGCGGGGCGCGACCAGCTCGTCTCGGGCGGCGCCTCGACGGCGGCGGACTTGTATTGCAACATGCTGATCCGGTGCTCGCCCGCCGGCGCCAAGTGCGACGTGCTGTTTCCGTCGGACGAGGGAGCGAAGTTTCCCGCGGACGAGCAATTGGCCAGCTACGACGGTGTCGCGTGGACGGGCTGCAGCTTATGCCTGAACGACTCGCACCTGCCCGAAGTAGCCAAGCAAATTGATTTGGCCCGCCGCGCGTACCGGGCGAAGGTTCCCAGCTTCGGCAGCTGCTGGGCCGCGCAGATCGCGGTCGTCGCCGCCGGCGGGCAGGTGCAGCCCAACCCCAACGGTCGCGAGATGGGCGTCGCGCAAAAATCCAGCTCACCCCCGCCGGCCGCTCCCACCCCATGTACGAAGGCAAGTCCAGCGTGTTCGACGGCTACACCAGCCACGACGACGAGATAACCTATCTCCCCCCGGGCGCCGTCGTGCTCAGCCGGAACGCGTGGACCCAAGTGCAGTCCGTGGCCGTCACGCACGAAGGCGGAACTTTCTGGGGACTTCAGTATCACCCCGAGTACGACCTCCACGAGATGGCCCGGCTCGTGTTTTGCCGCATACCAAAGCTGACAAAGCTCGGCTTTTTCCGCGACGAAACGGCGGCCCGCCAATATGTCGACGACCTGGAAACGCTGCACAGCGACCCCGGCCGCAAAGATATTGCCTGGAAGCTGGGCATCGACGCCGACGTAATGAACGACGACATTCGCTGTTGCGAAGTGCGCAACTGGGTGCAACGGTTGGTACTGCCGCACATGTCACAGTAGCGGACGAAGCGTCCCCGAAGTGAGCGAAACATGCCGAGCTTGAAAGACAAAGTCGCGTTGATCACCGGCGCCGCCAGTGGCATCGGCCGCGAGAGTGCCTTGCTGTTCGCCGCCGAGGGCGCGAGCGTGCTTTGCGTCGACGTCCAGATGGAGGGCGCCGAGCACACCGTCGCGGACATTGCCAAAGCCGGCGGATCCGCCGCCGCCTGCCGCGCCGACGTTTCCGTCGCCGCCGACTGCGAAGCCATGATCGCCGCCGCCGAAGGGCAGTTCGGCAAGCTCAACATCCTGTTCAACAACGCCGGCATCATGCACTCCGACGACGACACGAGCGAACGCACCAGCGAGGCCACGTGGGACCTCACGATGAACGTCAACCTCAAGGGCGTGTTCCTCGGCTGCAAGTATGGCATCCCGGCGCTGCGCCGCGCCGGCGGCGGCTCGGTCATCAATACGGCCTCGTTCGTCGCCCACCTCGGCGCCGCCACGCCGCAAGTGGCCTACACCGCCAGCAAGGGCGGCGTCCTGGCGTTCACGCGCGAGCTGGCCGTCATCCACGCCCGCGAAAACATCCGCGTCAACGCCCTCTGCCCCGGCCCCCTGCGTACCGAGCTGCTCATGAAATTTCTCAACACCGAAGAGAAAAAGCAGCGGCGGCTCGTGCACATTCCCATGGGCCGGTTCGGCGAAGCTCGCGAGATGGCCCAGGCCGCGTTGTTTCTCGCGTCCGATGCGTCGAGCTACATGACCGGCGCCGAATTCCTCGTCGACGGCGGCATCACCGCCGCGTACGTCACGCCCGCTTGAGCGACGCTATGCCGACCCTGAGCTCCTCCGCACCGGCGACGTTGGCGGTTACCAACCCCTACGATCAATCGATCGTGGCGGAAGTTCCCTACGACTCCGAACGGCAGATCGATGCCAAGCTCCAAGCGGCCGCCGCGGCTTTCGACGAGTGGCAATACATGCCGCTGGACGACCGCATCCGCATCATCCAGACGGGCCTCGATCGCATGAAGCAATCGGGGGAGGCTATCGCCCGCAACGTTACGCTCCAGATGGGCAAGCCCCTCGCCCAGGCACGCGGCGAGCTGGCCACCATGCTCGACCGCGCCCAACAATGCATCGCCGACGCTCCGGCGGCCTTGGCCCCCGATGTCTTGCCCAAGGAGCGTTTTGTCCGCCGCATCGAGCACGAGCCGCTTAGGACTCGTGCTGGATATCGCCGCGTGGAATTATCCGCTGCTGATTCCGATCAACGTCATCGTCCCCGCTCTCCTGTCCGGCAACGTCGTGCTCCTGAAACACAGCGCCAAGACGCCGCTCACCGGCCAGGCATTCGCCGAAGCCTTCGCCGGGCTCGACGTGCCGCACCTCGTCACGAACCTGACGCTTACCCACGACCAGACCGCTGAGCTGATCGCTCATCCCGCCGTCGCCCATGTGTCCTTCACCGGGTCGGTCGACGGCGGGAAGCGGATCTATCAGTCGGTGGCCCGCTCTCGCCTGATCGACGTCGGCCTGGAACTGGGCGGCAAAGACCCGGCCTATGTCGCCCCCGACGCCGACCTGGAGTTCGCCGCCGTCAACCTCGTCGACGGCGCCTGCTACAACGCGGGCCAGTCCTGCTGCGCGATCGAGCGCGTGTACGTACATCAAGACTTATACGAACCGTTCTTAGCGCGCGCGGCCGCGCTGCTCGCCGAGTACCGCCTGGGAAATCCGCTCGAAGATGCCACCACGATGGGCCCGCTCGCCAGTCGCGACGCGCCCGAGTTCCTGCAACAACAAGTCGAGAACGCCACCAGCCGCGGCGCCCGACTCCTCGCCGGCGGGCGTCGCGCCGCCGACCTGGGGGAGAATTTTTTCTTGCCCACGCTCCTGGCCGACGTACCCAACGACGCCGCCGTCATGCAAGAGGAGAGCTTCGGTCCCCTGCTGCCGGTCTGTTCCGCACGGGACGACCAGGAGGCCTTGGCCCTGATGAACGACTCCGCCTTCGGGCTCACGGCCTCGATCTGGACGACCGACGGGCAGCGAGCCGAGCGCATGGCCAGGCGTCTTCGCGCCGGCACGATTTTCCAGAACCGCTGCGACTATCTCGATCCCGCGCTGCCCTGGACCGGCCTGGGCGACAGCGGCAAAGGTTCAACGCTGTCGCGGTTCGGCTTCTACCATCTCGACGCGGCGCAAAAGCATCCACTTCCGTCAGCTCAGTTGACGCAACTCCCCGCCTCTGCTTCCGGCTCCCTCCCCCGCTACGCAGGGATAACCGCGATAACTCCCCGCGAGCTTGCCGCGAGCCCATAAGGCCCGTCGGGACGAGACGCCCCACTGGCGTGGGGCCCTTTGTCGCCCGACCAGCGCGGCGTCCCACTCCCGCCAGGGAACCGACCGAGGCTCCGTGCCTCCCGCGCCTCCGTGGTCAAATCTCCTCGCGCCCTTCGTGTCTTCGTGGCCAATCCCCTCCGCCGGCGCTCACCACGGAATCTCAGTGCGATCACGAAAGAACTTGCCCGTGAGCCGGGGGTCGGCTTCGGTCGCCAGCCACACGGCCGTGTCGGCGCCCTGGTCGACCGAGCGGTCGGCGCCGGCGCCGCCCATGTCGGTGCGCACCCAGCCAGGGCACATGGAATTCACCGCGATGCCGTCGCCGACAGCGCCTCGGCCAGGATTATCGTGACGCCATTTAGAGCCAGCTTCGACAGGCAGTAGCTCGTGGCTTCGCTCGACACTCCGTCGAGCGCTCCGTAGCCGCTGGAAACGTTGATCACGCGCGGCTCGTCGGCGGCTTTCAACGAAGGCAGAAACCGCTGCACCATTTCGAGCGGTCCGATCGTGTTGGTCTCAAACGTCGTGCGGCACACGTCCCGTGGGACCGAGAGTGCTGTGTATCCCTTATCGAAGTACACGCCGGCGTTGTTCACCAACACGTCCAGCCTGTCGTGCCGGCCCGCATATTCGCGGGCCGCGGCCGCAATGCTCGCCGCATCGCTGATGTCAAGCGTCAGCGGCTCGGCGACGTTTCCTTGACCCCGAATCGCGCCTGCGGTTTCTTCCGCGGCGGCCGCATGCCGCGCGGCCACGATCACTTGCAGCCCGCGACCGGCCAGCTCGATCGCAATCTGGCGCCCGATGCCGCGATTGGCGCCGGTGACCAGCGCCCGCTTGCGCTGCAAGGCGAGACCAGCAAATGTTCCGACGCCAGGACGTTCCAGCGGCATGACCGGCAGTCCCTTGAGTTTGCCGAATGTATTCGATTTATAGCGCCTGAAAAGCCCATTATCGCGAAGTTCACCCGCAGCGGCCAGCCGCGCACCTTGCATTTCGCAGTGCAGCTTCTAACTTCGCAATCCGAAATCAGAGGTCATAGACCGTAGGCTTTAGGCTGCAGGTCGAAACAATCCTCTTCTTCGTGCCTTCGTGGCGAATCCTCCGCTCTCGCACGAGCGCCACAGCCAACAACGCCGCCGCGAGCGCCGCTCCTGCCGGCTCCGGCACGAACGTCAGCGCCGACACCTGGCCCACGTCGTCAATCGTCTCCGCGGGAAAAATGCCCACCGCCTTGATGCCGGAGAGCCTCTGAATCTCTGTGAACGCCGCCAGGTTCAGAGCGCTCGGCAGCGAATCGTCGCTGAACGCCGACCCAAACGGGCCCCGCAACTCCAGCCGCACGCCGGAGGCATACTGCGAACCCGCCGTCGTGGCGAACACCGTCAACGAATCTATGCTCAACGGCTCGGCCGGAAAAATCGCCGGCACAAACTCGTGACGCACCACCACCAGCGGCGGCGCCAGCGAAATCACCGCCCCGTCGACTGCCAGCTCCACGCCGCTGTACCGGCCGACCACCGGATCGGCCGGCGCCTGATCCGGATTTCCGGGGCCCAGCACGTACGAAAAATGTCCCGTGAACGGATCGCCCACGTTCACGGCGCCGACGGGCCCAAACAACCCCGCGTTGAGGTCGAGCTCGGTGACCGCGCCGGCGAAATTGAAAGTCACCGTCTGCCCGTGCGCCGCGACGACCAACATCCACCAAACCGCGACGGCGCCCACGGCCAACTTAGCGCTTCTCACAAAACCATCGGGGACTGTCCCGATTTTGCGGAGTCTTCGGAGCAAAATGGGACTGTCCCCATTCCGACGGTTTTGTGAAAGGCCGTTAAGAATGCGCACGCACATACGCGCCTCCAGGAAATTAAAGACCGCCTAAACGCATTGGTCGAACCGAAAGAACGCCAAGGACGCCAAGGACGCCAAGAAATTTTTTGGGACCCTCGCTTCGCTGGGCTCTTGGCGTCGTTGGCGGTTCAACGCGTCGCGCGGCTCAAGCGTTGATTCGACGCCCGTCTTGTGCCTGAGTTATCCTGATGCCGGCAATATACCGACCCCCGGCTCCCCGCGACGAATGTTGGCCGTCGACGCGGGAAAAATGGTCGCTGAAAGGTTCGCCGCTCGCCTTGGCAAATCTTCGTGCCCTTCGCGCCGTCGTGGTCAATCCCCGTCAGCTCATCGGATGGATTGACCGTCCGTGGCACCCCATCATCTCGGAGCACGCAATAATTGGGTTCCGAGAAGCTGGTTTCACTACTTCACTCGACGGCGGGGCGAAAGGCAATGGCAACCGCAAACGGCGCCAATAGCGCCGCGAAGCAGGCGATCGCCAGGCGGTCATACGGAAGTCTTGCATCAGGCGATGATGGTACAGTCGCTTTTTTGAGTAGGATCACGCGTGCGGGAGCGCGTGCCTCAGTCTGTGCGGCTGATCGCCGCGCCGAGATCATCTCGAAGACTTTTTCCTCCCGCGATAGTTCGGCTCGCGCGAACTCAAGGTCAATCAGGTGAGCTTTGCGATTCTTTTGCTTCTCATTCGTTTCTTCCAATTGCTGCGATAGAAACTGTCTCTTCGCTGCTAGCCCCGCAAGTTTATACTCAATCTCAGCAATTGACTGATCAGACCTTTGTTTCTGCCGATTCATGCAATCGTCAAGCTGCCGATCGCCCAATTCCACTTTGATCTTGTCAAACGCGGTGCGTTGGCTCTGCACGTTTTTATCCAATTGGACATAGTTCCGGTTATCGCTCCAATTGGCGTCGCTATCCTTAATCTGCTTCACTAGCGACTCGTTCTCTTCGCTGGCCGCTTGCCACGCTAAAATCGCGGGAAAAGCGGCAACTTGCGAATCCGGGTCCGTCGACTCTTTGACGTGTTCCTCTGCAGCGGTCGCATGCTGTTTCAGGTAGAGCGATCTCCGCCAAGAGGGTTTCACGATCAAGATCGACCTCCAGCAGTTTTTCGCGCAGGTTAACCAAGCGAAGCGGATCGTTGTCAAGATTCAACAGCACGTCGTGGCCGAAGGGATCTTTCCCGGTCACCTCGATGGAAAGCTCCAGAGCTGGATTCCTCAGCCGCTCTACATCCAATTGCCGTGCACGGCATTCCTCGTCGAGGAGACGGAGAACTCGCTTCAGGCGACTATTCTCTTCCACGTCCTGAGTTTTAAAGTATTCCTCAAGGACAGCGTTCACGACGCTGGCGGCGGCGGAGGGAGACGGGCTTCTAAAGGCAATAGTGTACAGCTCCGACCCGCTTTCCTGACTGATCGTTATGCGTTCGCGCAAATACTCCACAGGGTCGCCCTGCTTCGATAGTTCCGGCAGCTTAGCAATTTCGCGATAGCTGAGCACCGGTTCCAATACGAGCGGGCTGCGGAGAAGTTCCTCTTGCTCTCGTACGTAATGTTGTGACTGAATGCCCGTGTCGCTTTCTGAATAAGCCAGAAATGGCTTGGCGTCTTCGATCCTCAGCATGGCGGTCGCCTCGTATTGGGGCGTGTAGAAGCACATCACCAGAGCTCCCGCACAGGCAGACAACAGAAGTCCCACAACAAGTGCAACCATCCACCGGCGCCGCCCGATCCACTCCGCAGCCGATCGCGCGCCGTCTGCTCACATCTTCCCCAGAGAACATGGCATCATCGTCGCCTGTTGACGTTTCTGTGTTCATCGTTGTAGCCTTTCTGCAGATGAGAAATGGGGCTTCCGCTCGGCGCCACTGGGGTGTTTCCAGTGAGAACTGCCGATCGGCTGCTCATGCCCGGGGGCGCGTTAGCCTTGCCCATTTTTTGGCGATGCCCATGACTGGCGCCCCAGCGCTCGCGCCCCCATCATAGCCCAGCAATTCTATTGCTGGGTAACCTGGTCGCCGGATTCGCCGCAGTCCCGTAGGGACGACTGATTCTTAAGCCGTTCAATTGCCCCTCCGGGGCTTTGGGCAACTCTTGGCCTCAGTCACCCAGCGTTGAAAACGCTGGGCTATTATCACGCCGTCCCTCCCGGGACTCGCCGCGACGCACCAAACGCTTCCGCCTCGCCGGCGCTTCTCACCCGGCCAGAGCGGCGTGCAACTCCCTCCCGCCGATCAAAAACTCTGACTGAAAATGGCCCCCCACTCTCGCTCGTGACGTACATGTCGCCAGGGTATACTATTTTCAGTGACGAGGCCCGCGCTTATGTCCACACAACTACCCATTCAATTGAGCGATCAAGCCTTTGAATCGCTCGCTTCGGCCGCCAAAGCGGCCGGCAAAACGCCGGCCGAGCAAGCTGCGGCGGCCGTGGAAGCCATCTACTCCGGCGCCGCTGTTAATTCGGCGAATCCCGAAGCCGCCAATCGGCTGTTCGAGCAATGCTTCGGCAGCGTCGACATGGGTCGGCCCATCGGAATAGCCAATCCCGCCATCGACGCCGACCTCGGCAATGAGTACGGCGCCGCCTGCAATTCCTGACCAATCGAGTCTCGGAGAGACTCGGCAACGCGTTGCGGAGTTTCTCCGAAACTCCAAAGCCAATCGCCGGGCGCCACTCGCCGCGGCGAGTGAGAAGTGCCGATTGGCGTCGCTACCCAATCGTCATTCACCTCCTTTTCCTCCGCGCCCTCCGCGCCTCTGTGGTTAAATCCTCCTTCGTGCCCTTCGTGTCGTCGTAGTTAATCCGCTCCGGGCCCAAACGGCCCTGGTCGCCGCACCTCATCGGGACCCAGTTCCGCCTGCGACGTATGCCGGACGCGGAGCACAACGACTGCGTCGCCTTCAACGGCGAATACAATGCGATGCGTTCGCCTTCGGCCCAAGCCGTAGGGAAGTTGACGAATCCCCTGTGGCGCTAAATCCCGCTCCGTCGCGGCGGGGCAGCGCTCGGGGGAGCGTTCCAGCGACTTCATCGCCTCGTGAAGCCCGAGGTACCACCGCGCGGCTTGCTCGGCTGACCTATGCCGTGCCCACCAGTCATGCGCCGCCTGAATGTCCTGTCGGGCGGGACCGGTGATGATGACGCGAGGCATTTTCTCTACGCGCCGGTCGCGATATTATTCTTGGCTCGAAATTCGGCGTCGAAGTCGTCCCAACTCCGCACGTCGCCCTGCGCCAGGCGTCGATGCCCTCCTGAATGGCAATCCGCTCTTGATCCTGCCAATCAAGCGAATCGAGAGCCTTGCGGATCACGTCCGCCTCGCTGGCCCCCTTTTCCGCAGCCGTTCGAAGGTGAACACGGTCAACAATGTCCTGCGGTAAGTCAATTTGCATGAGATGTCTCCGTATGCAAGTAAGTCTACCACGCCCCTCAACCCGGAGTCAAAATCGCCGTCCCCGCTCGCCGATGCGTAATCGACCCGTCTCCGTGCCCTCCGCGCCTCTGTGGTTAAATCCTCCTTCGTGCCCTTCGTGTCGTCGTGGTTAAATTCCCTTCAGGGTCCCGTCGTGCCTTCGTGGTCAATCCCCTCCGATAGAGAAAAAATTTGGCCCAAAAAAAGGAGACTTCTCGCTGATCCCGACAGGTAGTGAATGCAAGTCGCTCAGGCAGATGACTTTAAGTTGGCTTTCGGCGTTTCCAATGTCGTCGTAACTGATGTGATGCCGTTGGCGGTGGAGTCACGGCTGCGTGGGGAGAAAAATCCCCACTGCTAGCTCGCCGACCGGCTGTCGGCTTCAGCGAGAAGTCTCAAAAAAAGTTGCTGAAAATGGCCGCGCGCTCTGCTAGGGTGGGAGGCAGGAAAAGTCTCGATGCCGGATGCTGGTTTCTGGATGCTGGATATTCAATGCCTTCCTTCGTGTCCTTCGTGCCTTCGTGGTTAATCCGATCCCAACCCTCGCCCCGTTTTGGAGTTTTGGACGCGATTCGCGTTTTACGCTCCAAAACCACGATGCAAACTCCGAAAATCCCAGCCCCGCCTGCCCTGGTTTTGACGCCACAGCCCGAAAACGCCAATTCAATACGACGGCCACACGCTTCAGGCTTCAGACCTCAAATCTCCTGGCGCCCGCTTACCGACCGCTTTCTTCTACCCAATCCAAAATCCGAAATCCAAAATCCAAAATTCCCAACTTCCCCACCGCCCACCGCCCACTGCCCACCGCCCACTTGCCGTTCCCCTCATGTCCCCTCCCTCCAAAAGACGTATACTGAACTACTACCGGCTGGAAGCCGGTAGGTTCGAGGATTCGTGAGCTTCGGACTGGAAGTCCTTCGCTCACGAAGGAGTGACCTGAAAATTGTCGTCGCCGTCGCTTGGTTCGGTTCCTTCTTGGCCGCGGATGTACTCCGCGATCGCCTCGTCGGTCACGTTGCCGCTCGACGCGACGAAGTAGCCCCGCGCCGAGAAGTGGCGGCCCCAATACTGTTTTTGCACATGCTTGAACTCCATCATCAACTTGCGAGACGTTTTGCCCTTGATGTACTGCATGATCTTGCTCGGCGACAAAGTCGGCGGGCACGACAGCAGCACGTGCACGTGGTCGGCGGACACCGCCCCCTGCAAAATCTCGATCTCGTTCGTACGGCACACCTCGCGGACGAGTTCCCGGACCCTTTCGCCGACCGCCCCCGTCAGCACCTTTTTCCGGTACTTCGTCACCCACACGAAATGGTACTTGATGTCAAACCGGCTATGCGCCCCAGTGCGGTAGTTCTCCATCCCGCCAATATATGAACCTTAAGGATTCGCCTGAAGGCGAGGGTTTTAGACCCATCGTTGAGACAATAAAGTGTCCGCAACTCACCTCGGGGGCGAACTGGTTTCGACCGGAGAGGCGAAGCGTAAGCGGCGTGTCGTGGTTGATCAGCCGGCCACGTTAAAAGCTGATCACAACCTTCAATTGCCGAAGGTTCCTATGCTTTGGCTGCCTAGTTAAATAGGCTGCCCGGGCTAAGGGCTGATGTCGGATCGGCCCGGACGCCCGTCACCAATTCCGACTAGCCGCCGGTCACTGCCGGGCACGCCGGCGGCGAAATAAAGTTCCTGGCTAGCCGCCGCGGAGCCCTGTCGGCAAGGCGCTGCGAACGCGAAACTAAACTCGCCGACTACACACGTAGAAGTTTGCGTGGAGCGTTTTCGGGACGCGGGTTCGATTCCCGCCGCCTCCACTTAAAAGCGGATTCAGCGGATGTGTGACCTCGGTCGCCATCCGCTGACTTTTTGCGCCGCGAAGGGTCAGAAGTCTTGCCAGTGTTTTCATTTGCAGCGGCGGTATCTTTTCGATCTTGATGTCCTCGCGTGCCAGGTCGCGACGCGTCGTGTCCTGCTGGGGGCTCAGAGTCACTGCAAATACACTGACTGGCGGGTTCATCGGTCGTCGCATCCGGCAGCGCCGCCAAGGCCTTCGCCTGATCGTCCAGCCCGATGTGCGTATAAAGCGCTGTCATTCGAAAGTCGCCGTGGCGGGCCAGCTCCCGGGTCTCAGCCAGCGTGGCGCCATTTCGGAGAAGTTCCGTGATGAAGGTATGTCGACCGCTGGCATGGAAATCAGCGATGCCGGCTGCCGTCTCATACTCAATCCCTGCCCTCTCCAAGTCCTTCTTGACCATCAGCCAAGTCTTTTTCGTTTCGAGTCCTGGGAACATGCGGTCGGTCCGCTTGAGGCCGTTCAGCCAAGCGGGGAGCACGGCGATCAATCTAGGATGGAGCGGCAGCGTGTCAGTGCGCCGATGTTTGGAGCACGCCGCTTCAACGGTAAGCGTGGGTTGGGGCGAAGCTAGGTCAAAGCTCGCCGGCGTTAAGCTCGCCAGCTCCCGCCGACGTAAACCGGTCAGGCCGGCAATTTCATAGAGGCGAGCCCGGAGTTCACCGTCATATCCTTGAACTTGCTTGTGGCTCTGCCTGGCTGAGTTAATCAACTTCTTTCGCTCGCCAGCCGTCAGTGCCCGCCGCCGATGACGGACATCGACTGCAGCGTTGAGCGGTCGAAGTCCCCGAAGTGGGTTCACCGCAAGCCGGTTATTGCGGACCAACACTTGGCAAAACCCCTTCATGCCTTGTCCGTAGTGGTTGATGGTCTTTGGACCGTAATTTTCCTTCTCCTGAAGCTCTTGGAGGTACTCCTCAACACGCTCAAGCTTGAGTGTTGCTAGGGTTGTGATTTTCGCACCGGCGATAACCTTGCGGATCCGGCCGAGCGTTTGTTTCCTGTACTTGGGAGATCGCTTGCAGCGCTTCAGATGCTCGTCGAAGGCCGTGACTTGTTCTTCAATCGGCCGTGTACGGTGCTCGGCGAGCAGCTCCTGCTCGGGATCGACAAGCCCCGAGGTAATCAGCCGAACTTCGTCCTCCAATTTCGCCGCGAGTTGTTCCGTCAAGCGAAAGTCGGTGAAGCCCTTTTTTCGCTTTATTTTTCCGTTCGCGGCTCTGTAATCGAAGACATAGGGCTCATTACGACCAGCCTCGTCGCCGCCAATTTTGAAGATTGATGCCATATCATGGGCTCGCGTTCAGGAAGGTTTGAGGGAGCTGCTAACGATCATTGTTAAGCTCGGGGCAGCCACCGTCTACCCACTCTTCTATGTCGATTCGCCGCCAGCGTACGCTGCCAATTGACCATCGTACGGGAGTCGGCAGTTTTCCCGCGCTAAGACCACGCCACACCGACCGCTCGGAAATTGACAAAAGGCGTGCTACCTGCCTGACAGTCAATAGCAACGGGCCGTCGTGGGTCGCGCCGACGGATTGCGTTCCGAGATGGCCTGACCCTGCCCCATTGGATGAGGTGGCCGGCTTCGCGTCGCGAGGCTTGCGTGTTCGCGTCGTTCGTTCAATAGCTTGGGGATTCATTTGAATGCCTTATCTATTGCCGGCCTAGTGCAGAACGCCATCATCAAATGCACAAAAAGCAATCGAGATGCGGCGGTCTGCGTCGCTCTTTCGACGAAGGATTTTCTTTGCCCAGTCGGAGTTGCTCGCAATAGGACTTACTATGATACTTCCGTCGTTAAGTTCAAAATCGTAGCGTATGCTGCCCTTCGAGCGTTCACCCCGCATCTTTGGTGCGGTGCGGTAGGAGGCAGTCACAAACGGGGCTGGGGCACTACGAAGCAGTCTGATGATGAAGCGAAAGGGAGACGCATCGTACCAACTGACGACGATACCGTTTGCTAGCGGCTCGATCTCTTCCCGAACCAAGGACAATGCCGGCCTAAGAACCTTGGGCACTGGCTCGGCCTTAATAGTTTGCCCGCTAAAATGGTAATCGGCCCCATAGGCTTGCTGATAGTGCAGGAAAGGAAGCACGCCAAGGACCGTTATTCGACCTTTACATGGATGCATTTCCCACAACGAGTTCAGTTCCGACTCGCTTAGACGAAGATTATGCGGTATGCATTCCAAGCAGAGGCCATCATCGTCCAAGAATGAGTACATCACAAAATCGGGTACTTGGTCGCACATTGACTATCCCTGTGGCTTCGCGATCGAACGGTTTTGGATGGATACTCCGAACCGCCCTCGGCCCCCACAATAAATATGTGAAGCGCCGCGCTTCGCCGAAACTTTTGGCGCTACATGTCGTATTCCACCGTCCATTCCAGTATTGTTGCTTTGTAAACCCACCTACCGCCGCGGTAGACAATGCTTTGCTCCAAATGTTCTGCAGTTTGACGCATACGGCCATCTCGCAATTCCTTATAGAGCCGCTTGAGGTTTCTCCGCGTTGTCGTGCGGTCCGAGTCGTACTTTGAATTTAGATCTCGAACGTTTCCATTTCTCGTTGCGCTTAGTGCCCACACTTTTTGTAAACGTTCGAGTTCAGCTACGAATAACTCAAGGTCCTCCTTGCGGTCACGGCGATCGCCGAGCGCATTGACTGCCCCGTCCCTTCCTAATTCTTCCAGTCTGGCAGGAATCATGTGCTCAAGTATTTGAATTCTTTCGCGTACCTTTCGGAGTTCTGCGGGGAGCATTGCAGGATCGAAAGACTTTCCATCCGTCTTTAAATCGCCAACAGACTCTTGGTGCGTCGCATCGGCGGCGTGTCGATAATCGTCCTTTCTCATTAATCTGCCAGGAGTAATTGGTTCGCCTGGATGAGGCAAAAGCCAGGTTAGATAAGTGCACGCCTTGCAAAGTGGTAGGCTGCAACGCTCTCCAAACGCATGCACCTCGAATACTTTTCGGTGTCGGATAAGAATGGCCTGTTGGCGAGAAAAGGGATCCTGCGCGTGCTTTGAGTCCATATTTATGTCCTCACGGGGGCAGCGTCTGAGATTAGTTCCTTTTTCGTGCGATGCTGAGCGGTGGCGGGCCTTGCTTCTGGGCATCCGGTTTTGGAGGAGCGATTTTTTAGATCGCAAGCTCCAACGAGGTTTTGAGCGCGTCATGTGAGACGCTCATACCCCGACAGGCGCCAACGTGTTGCAGCCTCTCTTGCGCTGCCAAATAGTGCTCCTCGTCGTTAAGGTGTTACGTACCTTGCGGTCTTGATGCTTCAGGCGGTGGTGGTACACCGACTGAGGTGGCTTGGAATTGTCGGCAGGCCTTGCGGAAGTTAATCCCTTTCGCACGGGCCACGCAGCAGGTTCCACCCTGAGCTTGGCCCGCCGATTGTTAGCCCATATTCGCTGATCGTAAAAGTTTAACTCGTCGTCATATCTATATTAATATCGACAAAATCGAGGGCTCGATCGGCGCGGAAATAGTGCGGCGCCGTTCAAACGGAGTCAACAGCAGTCAGCCGCTGCGCCACTCGGGCTTGGATGGAGCCACGAGGCAGGCGACGTGATACCCTGCGGCCGAAGCGTCAGAGTGACGACTTCACGTCGTGCCTTCATCTAGGAAGAAGAATGCCCGGTCAAGATTTATCAGATTAGATCGGAAAAACTTTGTGGGCTTTCGCGGCCGCGACGAGGTTCTGCGATTAGTCGAGATACCCATTTTTATTGAGCCAATTGGTCATTGCTTCCTCGCCGATTTCTTGAAGCGTGTCGGGCTTGGCGTTTTTCAGCTTCTGCTCAAGGTACGCTCGCCTTAGAGCCTGACTAATGCGCCGCGGAAGGCGAATGGTTACGGGAACAAGTACCTCGTCTAAGATCTCGGTCGCCTCTGGCTGCAAGTGTCCCCTACTCGACCGCCGCGCGGATTTGGGCTTCGCTTGCCCATGATCCGCATTGGCAGACTTCGATGTCTCAATGTCGATTGTGGTGGTTTTCCTCGCTCTCTCTGGTTCCGACCTGCCACTCTCGTTCCCGGTGTTCGGGCCGCTTTCAATGAATGCAATCTTTTCTGGCGCCAAAGCGTCGTGAAGTGATCTTCTAACCATTGCCTACTTTCCTCCGTTCTAACCTAAGATGCTTTCCTAAAATCTCTCGAAAGAGCTGGTCAAGTTCGGCTGCTGCCTAAGCACCTTCCGTCCCATTCGAGTCACAACTGTCCCCTGCTGCGCAGCGTCGCGGTAAACTTGGAGGTCCCGAACGACACTTTTGGCTACTTCGAGGCCAAGCACCGGAGCGTTCTCGCGAAGCTCTCGGCTTATCGTGTCACGAGTCTTCATCTTGTTTAGAACGAGCCGTCCTTCCGGCCGTCCGCTATTGATACTTTGGGCGTAGCGAAGGACCGAAGTCGCACCGGCGACGGATCTAATATCCAAAATTGAGGGGGAAATCGGGAAAACCGCCAAATCGGCAAGAATGAGGAGCGTGCGGCTTAGATCCTCAAGACCGCCTGGCGCGTCGGCTACTACAAAATCGTGCGTCTTACGCAATTCTTGGACGTTTAAAACGCAATCCTCGGGGGTATCAGCGACCCTAACCGGGATTTTTGGCTCCGCCTCCCCGATCCAGACCGAGCTTGAACGCTGCTTGTCGGCATCTACTAACGCCGTTTGGAATCCCAAGTCAAAGAGCCACACGGCACACCCGACGGCCAACGTGGATTTTCCTACGCCGCCTTTGGAATTTGCGAAAACGGTCATCATCTCTCGACCCTAGCGCGAAAGCTTTCTTACTGACAAGCATGTTTTTTTGCTGGCAAGCGGGTTTTCTTGCCGGAAAGGTTACTGGCATGCTTAGTTCATGGCTTTCCAGAAAGTAACGCTGCTTGTTTTCTGTCTTGCTTCACCTGATGCTGACTTACTTGCAACTTGTTTTTCTTGTTTGCTGACAAGCTTACGGGCTTACATCTGAGAATGAGGGGAGGAGCTGGCGCACACGTGAGTAAAGCCCCTAGAGGGAACGCGTGCAGAAAAGCCTTGCCTCATAAGGTGAAACGAAGCAGAGTTCTCGAACGTGGCGCCTGGCCGAGCGCGCGGGGTAAGGTGAACCAAGACAGAGATCGCGGCGAAACTGGTCCTGGCACACATCCGCCATTACGGTGAACTGAGACAGACATCTGCGGTGAAACGAAGCAGAATAACCGCGCGCTCTACAGGGAAACGAAACAGTCGCTTGCCGTGAAATGAAGCAGGGACTAAAGGGAAATGAGACAGGGAACATAATCCAGATGCGGTGAAACGAGACAGAAAAAACGAGCGTAAGTATTCGATAAAAAAGGCTTTTCAAGGGCGTAACTCTTGTGTTAATAACTTTAAGTAACTTGCAACAACAGAAGCCTGTTGGTGCTTTCTTTTTAGAGGACTGATGGAAGATGCTAAGGCGACAGATTCGCTCCAGACGACTGCGCACTTGCCGATCGATCTTGATGACGGCCGCGATGAACTGAATCTTGCCGAGTTTCCGCTGGCGGCGATCGCCGACCGCGTCCCCGACAACCAAAAGACGCTCGTCTTTGAAGATCGCATCTTCGATTCCGGAAAATCAGAAATGATCACTCGGCGGCTGACGATCTCTGCATCCGACAAATATGGGCTACCGACTTCGCTCGATGACGAAGTGATCCTTGGACTCATTCAGCTCACCAAACAGAATCGCTTCACCGAACGCAAAGTGAACTTCAGCCGCTACCAGCTCATACAGATTCTGGGCTGGCGGCATGAGGGGCGGAGCTACGAGCGGCTTGAAAAATCACTCAAACGGTGGCTCGGCGTCACGCTCTACTATGACAAGGCGTGGTGGGACAAAGAGGAACAGACCTGGGTCGACGAGAATTTTCACATCCTTGAACAGGTCACGCTCTACGATCAGGAGCGAAGGCTAAAGCGTCTGCGGAGCACCAACGCGGAACCGCCGCTATCGTCTTTTGCTTGGAACGAAGTCGTGTTTCGCAGTTTCAAATCCGGGTACTTGAAGGCGATCGACCTGGGTGTTTTCCGCCAGCTTGAGTACGCGGCGGCAAAACGCATGTACCGATTTCTCGACAAGCGGTTCTATCACAAGTCCCGCTGGGAATTTGACCTCGTAGAATTTGCATGCGAGCACGTAGGTCTTAGCCGCAATTACGATACGGGCCAGCTAAAAAGGCGGCTTCATTCGGCCATCCTGGAGCTTGAGGCAGTTGGCTTTTTGGAATCGATGCCGGTCACAAGTCGCTACGTAAAAATCTCGCGTGGTGAGTGGAAGATTATTTTTGTGCGTAAGGCGGTGCCTGAAATCGAGAAGCCGACTCAAGAGAACGCCGCTCTCGTAAAATCTCTCTCGGTGCGCGGAGTGACGCCGTCTGTTGCAGCGGAACTCGTGTCGGATTATCCCGAAGAGCTAATAAGGGGCGAAGCTAAAAGCTCTCGACGATCTCCAGGGTGCAAAGGACCGTCAAGCGATTCGGAATCCCGCTGGATACCTCGTTAAATCAATTCGCGAAGGTTACGTGCATCGATCTCGTGCGTACGCGTCGCGCACTCCCAGTGATCCCGCTCCAATGCGTCAAGCTGCGCGGCCACTTCCCGCAGATCCGATGGCGGATGCAGTCAGGTCTTATCTCGATACGCTTAGCGCGGAGGAGCTTTTACGCGCTTGAGGCGGAAGCACTCGAAGCTGCAGACTTTGTTCTTGCTGATGGCTATCGCCGTTCGAAAGAATCTGGCGGCCAAGCCTTTGACGCATATCGCCTAATGCTTCGAACTGAGCAAGCGAAGCGGGTCCTTTCCCGCGAGGGAGTTGGCTTGAAAAAGACAGCTTAAGTCTCGCCCAATTTTCCAGACGGAACAGAGAAGAGGTAGGGATGGGCCATGTTGGCGGTTGCTACAGTTCGCGCAGTCGCAAAGTGGCCGTGGTCTGCCCCGGCAAACTTCCTAGACGGGGTTGGTTTCGTGACGCTATAATCACGACGCTTGTAACTACTCTATTAAATGGGTGTCGACTTCGCATTCAACGTCGCTGGGAGGGGACAATGCCAAAACCCCGAACGCTAAGCCTTGAAGCGCTAGAGCCTCGACACATGCTGACCGGCCAATTTTCATTTGACTTTGGGGCAAATTCCTCGCTCGGTTCGGCGACGCTCGGAGGAGTTGGAAACACGACGTTCCAAGCCGATCCCATCGTGACGGCTTCAAATGGCGAACAACCGCTCCCTCGTATTAAGAGCCGCGAGCATGTTCTCTCGACTGGATACAACGAGGAAATTCGCTTGCAGAGTTCAGTAGATGGCGCTGAATTTCGCTGGCGAGACAGCGCTATAGGCGACAATAACACCTTTAATGGGTTAGTGCATTCCGCTAAAGCGCATTTGGAAGTACAGCAAACCCCGGTTGGTGTCGTGGCAAATCCGCAAGGAGGGGGGCGCGACTGCAAAAATGGTCTCTTCTTCAAGCTTACTGTCCCCATATCGCGCTGGATTGATTTCCTTTAGCTACGCGGCCCTTGACCTGGGACCGCGAGCCAAGGCTTCGTTCGTAATAGAGACTGGACGCGTAGTCTTTGGCCAAGGAGTGGTTTATACGACCGCATTGAACCAGACCCTAAGCGGCGAAGCCGGCAATATCGAATGGACAATCAACGCCGACTCACGCGACGCGATAGGTTTATTCCTGCGGCTCACGATGAGTGTCAATGTCTCGACCGGTGAGAATGGACTATTGCCAGCATACAGTGGGGAAACGCATTCGACGATGGACGGGTCGTTAGTGATATGGGGCGGACCAAGCCTTCCCCCCAAAGCAACGATTAATTCCCTGACGTTTGTGGGCGACAACTATACGGTACTGCCGGATCCTGGAAACGCGGTCGATTATACCCTCCCCAATTACGTCGATGCCAACATTGATGGGACGCCGGAACATATTTATCCAACGCTGTATGTAGCACGCGCGGTTCCGGTGGTGAGCGCTACCTTCAAATTGACTAGAGCAGCCGGTAGTTCGTACTTCGTAGAGGGGAAAGACTCGGGGGGCTTAGATTTCCACGCCGCGGCGACTCTGGATGGAGACACACTGAGCATACTGGGCATCGCGTCGGCCAATCCATTAGCAAATCAGATCGCTAAGTTAGAAGATGTCGCGATTAACTGGCGCATTTCAACAGACAACATTAACTGGGTGAATGCCGGCATAAGCAGGCACAGTATTTATGTATCGGCGGCGACCCCACGCACGACTGAGTTGTATCGCACCGTCGTCGATGTTGCCGTGAGCAAAAATATCGGTCGACAAGCAACGGACAGGAGCGCCATCATTGATGGTACGTGGGCATATTTTGCGGGGAGGAATGCCACTCGATACTATGATGGCGCGCCATTGAAGTACTGGGGGCAAGATTATGGGACCAAGAAGAGCTTTCAGACGGACACTCTCTTACTGCTAGGGGACGGCAGATGCGGTGCCTGGAGTCGGTTCTTCTTGGATATTCTCGCAGTCAATGGTGTCGTTGCGAATGTACAGATATTTGAAGGCCTTTACAGCGTTTCTTCTGCCGTAGAGGGAGAGGACATTTTGGTCAAGAATGTCACGTTCCTCCAAGACGGTCGAACTGGGGATATTCGATATCCTTTTTTCGTAGAGTCGAAGAATGTTACATCGAGGTTGCGCGACGAACATGATAATTGGTTCACTGTGAGCGACATGCAAGACGGTAGTGGCTTACCGGCTCAGAACAACGACAATCCGGTGGGGTGGTTCGGGAATCACGCTTTAGTGCTACTCGAAGGTAAGGTCTATGACCCAAGTTATGGGGGGGAGCCTTTTTCTGACTTCAACGCATGGGAGGACGCCGCGGTCGCGGGATTTGTGAAGTCGGTAGAAAAACATTGGATCCTGGAACGCTTGGCGGGGAAGGATCTCAATGGTGACGGGGATATCGGGGACGTCTACTTCGCGGATGCATTGTTAGCTAGGCGAAACGAGGTAGGTGTCCTTGAACTTCAAGTCCATCAAGAGCCTTACCCTCTTGCGGCAGAACTCTTGGCGACGCCCGCGGATGTCACGGCGGAGCAAATTGCGACTTTCCCGAATTCCAACAACTCGCACGCAGCGAGCTTAGGGTCGTTCGTAATTCACATATTGCCCGAAGTTACGAAGCGTAGTAGGGAACTTCAAGGACGTGTCGTGGCACGCACGAGAGGTGCGGCGGAAGTGTCCGCGGGGCATTCCCAGGTCACACTGCAGCCGCATCAAAGCCTGCACGCAACGCGAGAACCGGAATTGGAGCGTGTCGGCTATACGGCCCTACAGCGCGTCATCGAGCGGCGAGACTCGTTATTTTATGAATTTGGTATGGAAGGCTTGGTTGGGAAGCAAATTGGCGGCGTGATGCTGAGGCCGAGAACGTAGCATGCGAAATGCGATCATTGCTGCGCAAGTATGGTGCTGGATATTGATCCTCACAGCCCCCTTGGCATACGCGGAGCGAATTTTGTTACCAGTTCCGCTCACATCCGTGATGGGCCAGGGTAAGTATTTCGAGTCCAACGGCTTTCGCATTGACGGAGTGGAAGTGCAAGGGATGAACCGTGATGCGATCGTGACCGGCGCGTCAATACATGATAAGTCAGGAATTGACAAAGGTGGATTCGAACTTCGCTTCGAGGCTCCTGGCGGGCTAGGTGTTCAAGGCGTGCAGGGTCGGTTCGACGCAACGCTTGTCTTCCAGCTTAAGGCACCTTCCACCAAAGCTGTGCGATTTGCTTCAGTCAAATCTAACGGCAATGGAATTGGCGAAGGCTTTGCAGGAATAAATGCCCGACTGGAGGATACGACTGATCCCATCTCGCACCAGGAACCAAAGTTGCTTAGCAACGTATTCAGCGGCATTAGTCGCGATGAGGAGTACGACGCCGAAGCGTTCACTGATGGAATTCAGTCGATGAAAGCATTAGTGCAGATCAAGCTGGAGTCATTTGATAGCGGAGCCTCTGCTTTCATAAATAGTGTCGCGCTCAAATTCGGCGTGACCTCGGCTGGGGATGTTGGTGGGGATTACGACCTCGACGAGGATGTAGATGGAGCGGATTTTCTTGTGTGGCAGCGAGAACTCGGTTTCTCGGTGGATAACTATGCGGCGAGCGACGGAAATGGCAATGGCATCGTGGATGGCGGCGATTACGTCGTTTGGCGAAACAATTTTGGAGCCATTGGAGCGTCAAGCAATGCGATTCTGATGGTGCCAGAGCCAGGCACGATCGGATATGCGTGTTTTGGGATTCCGTTGTTGTACGGCTTTGTTAGGCAACCAGGCCACTACGTCGGCAAGAAGCCGCATTACTAATTCAGTTGCTTTAAATTCTCAAACCGTGTTATAGAATTTTGTTAGAAGGGCAAGGATAGGCCCTTTGACTGTCAGTGTTCGTAAAAGCTTGACACGTTCATCCGTCTGGGGAACGCGCCGGAAAACCTTACCGCCAGTAAGGAAAAAGGGGACGGGATTTACCATCCGTCGTGCGTTCGCCGGTAGAGCAAAGTGCCGCGAGAGTGGCTTGCTTTGCTCGAAGGAGGCTATTCAGAGTAATCCTTGGGGTAGGTCTGCATTTTGTATTTGCAGAGAGCCGAGACAAGACGAATCCTGAATTTCTATCCTATGGGTTGTCCCTCTTTGAAGAGGGGCGATGCAGACAAGCTTCGGCCCTTTGAGGCCTGAGCCGTCATTTCTTAAAGTGGTGAAGGGAATAAGTTCTTTCCCGTAATCCACCAGCGGGGTTCGACTCCCCAGTGGAGCGTTCAACGTTTGCCAGCGTAGGGACCAAGCGCGCGGGTGACCGCGGCTTCCGGATGGTGACGCATCCGGGAATCGGCGTAAGGCGCCGATCGGAAAAAGCTCAACTACGAAAGGCCCGCAAGGGCTTGCTGGTAAGTATCTCCAAAGTCGATGCCGAGAATGAAATTGCAGAGGCGATAGCCGAGCAATTTTGGCGAAAAGCGATGCTTCGTCGGTAGGCCGATCTTCTGTTTTCGTAGGCCGGAAATCGAGTCGCGCCACAGGCGCTGCTTGGAAAGTATGGGGGCCTGACGGCTCCACATAGAGGCAAATCGCATGAAGGGTAACACCTTCTAGCCACGAGATTGGAGAAACGAAGAGAATGACTAATGCAGGAATCACCAAGGGGACCGGCTGGTAACCGGCGCGAGGCATTTCGAGCCTCGTAATTTAAATCCCAGGGTGAGGGAGTGGGTCGCAAGTAGAAGCAAGGTCCACGCCTGGCGGAAGCCTGGCTGGGGAACTTGGCGGTGGTCCAGGGGAAGCCCTGGAAAGAAGCGTGAGGGAAATTCACGACTCTTCATGGCAAGGCAGTCATGACCCGTGCTCGCTTTGAGGTGGCACTCAAGGCACAAAGAGCTGACGAAAGCGATGACTGGCATCTTGATGCCAGACGGATGAACAATGCGTGCCGGAGCATCCTCGAAAGAGGGTGCTCCGGCCGCATTTCCTTGGCAGGCGGCCAAGTGGCTAAACGAGACTCCTCGGGGACGAGGAGCCTCCTTTTGCAAGCGAATTGATGGTGCACACTCGAAGTGCGCGTCAGCGCACGGAGGTTGTCACCAGCAAGGTTCGCGTACTTGGGTTGCATGGAATCGAGCGGGGTGCTGCTGTGAAAACAGCAAGCGCCCCGCCGATTGTCGCGCAGCTTCTAGAAGCGCCAAGGTTCCAAAACGCGAAGGTCAAATGGTTTTTGACAGAGCGGTTTTGGAAGACACTTACCATCGCAGAATCTGGCCGCTACACGATGTCGCAGCCAGGCGATGGAGTCTGCCAAAAGGATTTTAAAACCGAAGGGGCAAAGAACGCTTTGCCCCTTCTTTCAAAGTTGCCCCTTAAAGGGGCGCCTTTGAGAGGAGGGACGATGAAAAGACAAGATACGACCTACAGGTATGAAGTGACCTCGATTGAGGGCCTCGTCCAAAGGGTGGCGACGCACCTTTTGACGAAGGGCTATTACTTTTTCGTTCAGGGTCACGTGCCAGAGGGAAAAGACCCGCGCGCCCTCGACCAAAAACTTCTTTCAAGATACGACGTGGTAAAGACGGAAGGAGCTCGGTACTGGAGAAAAACTCAAGGCCTCGCCAACATTCAATACGTGAGGTTTGGCAGAGCCTGGTATCTCCTTGCTACCCACGGCGACCATTTCATCCGGGCAGGCGAGGCAAAAAACCTTCGTGATGCCCGTAAGGCTCCGATTCAGCTTGGCCCCTATTCCGTGTACGTAAAAGCGCGGACACTTCCTTAAGAAGTCCCGGCCAGACGAGCCCGCGCCGGTCGACGGAAGGTGGCGGGTGCGGGTGCTTATTTCGCGGGAAATGTACAAGGAGCTAAAGGGGTACTTTCTTTCGGTTGCCTGCCACCGGTCGGCCGAAGTCCTCGCGCAAGAGCTTTGGAACGTACCGTACGAACCTTATGCCCCGATAAGAAAGCAGCTACTTTCGCTCCTTCGCCTGGTAAACGCGAAACGCCAAGCCGCGGGCTTTGCCAAAATTGCTGCTACAGCGCTTAGGCTCCGCCGGCGGGTCGTGAAAGCATTTGAGGCAGTTGAAGCCGATAAAGCAGCCTAGACAATTGAAATTATTCGGGGCGGCCGCGGGCAGGCTCTCCGAGATCCACGCCCCGTGGTGCTAAGCCGCGACGGACGCATCACACCGACTACTACGGACGAGCGCCTGAAAGAGCCGCACAGTCGCGGCAACGTCCCCCAAAGCGTCGTGTGCCGACGCGGCGTGAAACGGCACCCCAAAGTGCTCACAAAGAGTTGCAAGCTGGTAGTTCGATGGTGGGGCGGTGTCCCCTGAGATAAAGCGCCACATCGCAAGTTGCATGGTGCAAAGGACAAGGCGCCGGGCGGGGAGATAGAGCTTCTGTTTGTCGTACCACTCGGCGAGAAACGGCCCGTCAAATGCCGCGTTATGAGCCACAAGTTGTGCAATCTGGTAGGGCTTTCCTTGTGCTGACAAGGCGGGGAACGTCGCATGGCGCCTCAGAAACTCTGACAACTCGGCCGCCACCGCCGCCGCCTCGCGCACATCCTTGGCCCACACGCCTGGATGATAGTGGTTCTTCCGTAGGCTGTGTGAATTTGCTCGACGGTTGTCGAACTTAATCTTGGCTTCAAAAGCCTCAAGGACGTTCAGCTGCTCATCGACCGCGATGGCCGCCATCTGAATGATGGGGTGTCGTTTTGGGTCGCTGCCGCCTGTCTCAAGGTCAAAGAAAACGAGCCGTTGCTCCATGGCAGATTCTGCCATGAATCGTAGGGCTACTCAAATCGCGTCGGTGTCAGCGATGCTGCTGCGACCTGGGCGCGCCAGGCTAAAGAGACCAAAGGGGGGAGTAGTCTTCAGTATTGTTGTTCACGCCATCGCGCTGCATCGGCAAGCAGCGGGAACCACTATACGATTCACCTGAGTCGTGTGATCAGTTCCGACACTCGGTAGAAACCCCGTTTGTGGCAACACCGGCGGCCATCGAAGCCCACCGATTTGAGACAATCGGGAAATGCCTGGCACTGCTTCAAGTCTTGGCGGAGCGGTACCATGGACTGGATTATCTTCAGGTGTTCAAGAATTCAGAACCGACCGAAGAAGATCTTTCGTTCATTGAGGACGGGCCCGGCGGCGCGATTACTGGCCTGCTGCCGTCAGATTATTAGTCGAACGTGACGTTGGCCGGACACATGTTCATCCTGGACACCAATCAGGGCAATTCCATTCGGTATTCATACCAGGGCTTGCCTCGGAGTCTTCGCCCGACGCTCGTCATTCCGCCCCTTGTTTGGGCGGAGCTTGTGTTGGGCCATGGGAATGACGCCGCCGGCGAGCACTGGCTAAGTTCGATCTTCGCTTCGGCATGGACATGGCCACCGTCTATGACGAACTGGCTCGGCGGAACGAAGAACAGATCCGAAACTTCGTGCCGATTCGTTCGGACGACGCTGCCACACATAGGCGGCTGTTGTGGAATTTTGAATACCCGAGTAACAAGCATCGAAAAGTAGCGGAGGAATTGAGGAATGATGCGATTCAGCATCGCGATTCTTTCAATGGTTTTCTCACGGCGAACAGGAAAAAGGTTCGAGACGCCGCGGCACTTGCGAAACAGAAGGGAGAGGACCTAGAACTAGTCCAGTGGGCGGATATCACTGAAGCGGAACCGAGGCTGTTTACCGGTGAAGACGCACCGTACAAGAAATGGTTTTTGAAGGAAATTGTGACGGACAATGAAGGCAAGTCGCGACCGATTGGCTGTGCTTCAGAGCAATCACTTTTCGAGGCCGTGTGGGATAATCTTCCGTTCCGCCGCTTCATGCGCGTAATTGGCGTAGTGACGTTTGGCTATCCGCAGAAAGTGTGGGCCGATGAGCAACTCAATATGCAATTCGCGACAGGAAAGAACGACGATACGGACTTTTCGCTCTTGTTATATGCTCGTGACGGCGACGTTATTTTGACGGAAGATCGTATTCGCCACGCGATCAGCCATGCGGACGTGGAGAACAGAATTTCCGTACAGAGCTGGAAGAGCTGGATGGAAACGAAGCTCCAGGAGAGCAGTGGAAAGGAATGACCGATGAAAATGCGGGCAAATAGAACGACGAGAGCGCGAGGGCATGAATGCGGCGCGGCGCATCGCCAGCGAACTGCGGTTTAAGCGGGGAATCGTGAGAACCTTTGACCCGATCAAAGCTGACCGATCGCGGTCGCAAAACACTGCAGCGTAATCGATCTGACCTGTGAGTCGCCTTGGCTAATGGGCACCGCGTTCTTGGCCGCCATGAGTTCTTTCAAGCGATCTCCAATTCTTGCACGAATCGCCTCAAACCGTCGTGTCAGCACATCTCTCTTGGAATCCCGGAGTCGAGCGTACAAGGGATCGTTCGGCCTTGGGCACGGTAAGCTTTGACCAGCAACCTTAATGGCTCCCGCAAATGGCACTCGATGCCGCTTCAACCTCTCGTGAGCTTGCTCCGAGAAGTCCAACGGTAATGCCTCGTCAAATAAGTCTCGATTGGACGCCATTGCAAGCTCTACATAAGCAGCTTCGACAAGAAGTTGTCGAATCTCCTCCGTCAACGAGGAGAGTCGGGCTTTCCTTTGGTCACCGGCGGCTTTGGCTTCTTGCGCCTGCCGTTTGCGGAGCGTGTCAGAGAAACGTTGCTCCAGGGCACTAAGTTGGGCTGCGTTCAATTTAATCACGTGTTGCCCGATCATCTCTGTCAGGAGTTTACCGAATGTCGACACGACGTTTTGATCTCGCAGCCCGAAGTAACCCGTCGCGGTCCAATTTCCGGTCGCCGAACAGCGAGCAAGCGATCCGGCATCGCGACTGTCGGCCGGTGGTTCAACGGCATCGAGGATCTCTGCAAGCAATTCTTCGCCGTATGACAACAGCGTTAAAGAATTCGGGTGTTCGTCAAACAACCTGGGGTCGAAGGTGACTTCTCTCCAGTCACCGTGCCAATCCAGCAAATGCGCCCCGCAAGCTTGGGATGTGGCTTGAGCCGTTCACCCAAAGATTGTGATTCGCTGACCGTGCGTTCCAGGTCGCCTAAAGTAATGGGGACCGGCTCATCGTCGACGGGTTCGGAGACTGCTGCTGCGAATTCGTCTAGCTTGAGTGCAGACACTTCGGCGGAACGGACCTGACGGTTGATTTCTTCGATTGCCTTGGCAATGAGTTCGCCCCGTTGCTTGTCGTTGGCCATCGCCGCCGCCTCGATTATGCTGGCGACCTGGCTCAGAATCGGCTGCAACTCGCCCACGACGCTCTCGAAGGACGCAATTCGGTCGTCGAGCCGTTGGTAGACGGTCGCCTCAACCGTGCCATCGTAGAAGTAATTGCGAATCCAGACGCGGTCATATTCTTGACCGATACGGTCGATGCGGCCGATCCGCTGCTCGACTCGCATAGGGTTCCAGGGCATCTCGTAGTTGATCAGCACGCCGCAGGTTTGAAGGTTGAGCCCTTCGGATGCCGATTCCGTGCAGAGCAGAATCTTGATCTCCCGGCTCTCGCGGAAGGCCGTCTTGATGTTCTCCTTGCTGGTTCCGGCCCAGGCCGTGCCGTTCCACAGCTCGCCGCCACGACCGCTGTAACAGGCCACCTGCCCGCCGTAGACGTGCCGCAGCTTTTCGCGAAGGTAGTCCATCGTATCCGTGTACTGCGTGAACACGATCACCGAATCTCGACGCTTCAGAACTTCGCTTCAGGTCGCTGCGTTAGCTGCTCGAACTTGCTGTCGGTGCCCATGGCCCGCAGGTCGGCAAGAAAATCCTGCAACGTATTCAATCTCGCCCATGAACAAGCGGTGAAACCTGTTCGTGCTTGGCGGCTGCCCCGTCGTCATCGAACGGCAGCAATTCGCTGACATCTTCCTCCAGAGTCTTCCTGCTCCACGTCTTCGTCGGTCAACCAGCCCTGTCGATCTCTCCCTTCAGGTAATGCGAGCCGCCGTCCAGGCTCTGCTCGATCGCGTAGAAGCTGCTCGTCAAGCGGCGCCGATAAACGGTCATGATGAAGCCCAAGCCCTTTCGCTCGGCTTCGTATTTCTGGTAGTGGTCGCGGATGTACTCCTCGATCCGGTGATAAAGCTCCGCCTCCTCGGGCTTCATCTCGATCCATTCGGGCTTCGGATCGCGGATACGGAATCTTGTCCTTGAGCAAGCCCCGCTTGTGGTATTCGCGCAGCAGCGTGCGGGTGTTGCGGAAAACGTGCCGGCGGATCGGCGTGTGGCGCACGGCCAAGTCGCGGAGAAATCCCTGGGCCGTCGCCGAGAGTTGTCGAATAACCGACTCGGCGTTGGATGATGCATGCAAGCGGCGAAGCTGGTCCCACGTCACTGGGCCAAGCCGTGCTTCGGCCAATCGGCAGAACTGCTCATCCCACTGGCCGCCGGTGGCGAAGTAATCGTCGAGCATCCCCAGAACGAACGTCCAGTCCACTTCCTCAAACGGCTGTCGCAGCTCCTCAAAGTACCGCAGAAAGTTGCCTTCGACGCCCCAGCGTCCTCCCATGCCGAGCAGCTTGAGCAGATCGAACACCTCGCGTGGGTCGATCTGCATCGGAGTGGCGGTCAGCAGCAGCAGGCCCCGCGTTTGTCGCACAACCCCGGCCGGTTCTCCGAGCCGCGCAGCAATTCAAGCAAGCGATTGGGGCGGAACAGATCCGTGTTCTGAAAATCTTTGCGACGAGCGTGGTGTGCTTCGTCCACAACGACCAAGTCCCAGTCACTCGCTGCCAAGAGTTGTTGCTGCCGCTCCCGCCGCTTTGCCAAATGGCTCGACGCAAGCATGATCGAGATGGGCGTTCCACGGGTTGTCGCAGACTCACGTGCCGGGCAGTTCGCGGTCGAACACGTCGTAGAATGTGCCGCCATCGTAGCGAGGCACGTTGAGCACGAACTTCTCGTAGAGCTCTTCTTGCCACTGCACCAGCACGCTCTTGGGAACCAAGATCAGCACGCGATTAGCGACGCCGGAAAGAACGAGCTGCCGAATCGCCAAGCCGGCCTCGATGGTCTTTCCCAGCCCGACCTCATCGCAGAGCATGAACCGTTCGGGAAACCGCTTGACGACGGTATCGGCCACGCGAGTCTGGTGTGGCCAAGGTCGGACGGTGCAGGTCTCCATCGCCCAGCCGATCGGCGTTCAGTAAGTGCGGGAACGTCGCGAAGAAACTGGAAGATAATCCGCTCGCGCGTTGATCCGCGTCCACCGGGTGGAAGCGGCGGAGGAGCGGTTGTCTCGTCTCTGGTTCACTCAACGCCGAATTCCTTGGTCGGCGGCATGTTCGGACGAAGCTTCAGCAGCTTCTGCTTCACCGCCTCGGGGATGGGCATGGCTACCCAGTCACGTTCCTTGCCCTCCCACAGCCGGTCAAAACGGTGCCCGATCTGGGCCAAGTGGGCTGCGGTCCCGTCCCACGAGTTGAAGACCATGAACGACTCGTAGTTGTCCTCCAGAGCCGTGGCGGATTCATTGACGCTGCCCGGAAAATCCAAGTCGATTCCCTTCGGCGTCTTGGAACAAACCTTCCTTGGGATGGTAGTAGCTCTGCGATCGCGACGCCGGCAGCGGTCGACCATGCTTGTCGGTGGGCAGGACAACCTTGATTTCCAACTGGCCGGTCCCGACCAGCCAGGCCAGGGCCTTAAGGCGGTTCTGCACGTAATCCGATTCGGGCAGTACAAAACGAGTGATCAGGCTCCTCTCAACCTGCTCTGCGAGAGCCGTGTGTCCTTCGCGGATCGCCTCCACGTCTTGGTCAGATAGGTCGGCTCCGCACAAGAGCCGCATCTTGCCGCCATTGAGAATCAGCCGCGTCACGCCTGCGGCCGCGACGGCGAGCATCGTGCTGGAAAAGTAGCCTGCGGCCCGGTCGTACCGGACGCTGGCTGCCATCGCAGGAATGAAAAACTCCCTTAGCCGATCGTTGCTCGGCCCGTAGGAGATGTTCAGGTTCAAGTCCCGCAAGCTGGGCATTTCCGTAATCGCGAGTTCACAAGGTCGCTGCTGAAATATCGACTCCAAAACTGTCGGAGAACTTTTTCTTGAACAATGTTCGAATACCGTTGGCGGTATCATGCGTTGCGATGGGATCAGACAAATCACTCAGGTATCCGGCGAGAAATACCTTCACCTCGCCGAACAAGTGCTCTGGGCAAATATTAGTCATTGGGCAGTCAGCCCCAATGACGTTGCTTGGATTGCTGGCGCCACTTCCGTACCTGGCATGATTTGTTGCTTCGAACTGTGGCGGCGACGTACCTGGAATTATGCCACAGTAGAGCGGGGCGTGGGCTTGATGGAGGATCCCACAGCGATAACCGTTCCACAGGACCTCGGAATACTTCGTCAGCTTCTTTCCGTTAGTCGAATACTTGTGATCGTAATGCCATATTTCGGTTGGCAGCATGCCGCTATAGCATGGGAGACAACTCTCCACAAACGACTTGAAGTGACTTCCCTCCGAAGAGAGTTCGCCATATCGGTACTGGCTCAATGCGTCGATGAGCAGGCAAGTCACCGACATCACTGTGAAGGCGTAATGCCCGGAGCTTGGACGAGAGGTAAGCCACCCGACAACGCTTCGCTTCCATCCTTTGAGATCCCGATCCAGCATCACTTCGATTGACTCGATGTACCACCCGTTGATGCGGCGCTCCCAAGCGTGCAAAACATCCCGGAAATCCGTCCAATTGATCTCCGAATAACGACGTTGCCTTTCAAAGAACCGCTGATTCTGAACGGGTTCGTAGAACGGGTTATACATCGGGAGTACGCTACTCATCAGAGTCCTCGTCAGTTTCATCTCCGTCGTCCTCGACTTCTTCTTGGTCTTCGGCTGCATCCGTTTTGAACAGCACGCTTTGCTTGTCGATCTTGGGTGCTTCTACTTCCTTGGGGGCGGGTAGGTCTTCCCAGAGCAGGACGCGCATCGCGTCGAGCGTCGTCATCTCGGGGCGAAGGAACTTGCCATCTTTGCCGCGTGTCGTCGGGATGGCTTCCATCATGGCTTGCACCAGAGCCTTAACGCGGCTGTCATTGCGAAGCCCATGGCGATCGACGAAGACCTGACAGGCTTTCGAGCCTTCCGCTTCGTAGATCATCATGGCGGTGTGCAAAGCGTCGATTAGGTGTGGAAACGACTCCGCGTCGTCATCGACCATGTTCTTTTTGCGGCGTTCGGCGGGTTTACAGATTACGACCATGCCCGATTTCTTGGCCACGAGTTTCTTGTCCTTGATTACGACCTTCTCCAAGTCCAAGCCAAGAGCCAGGCGCAAGCTTTCGGGCCTCGTCGGCGGGAAACTGTTCGGCGCGGAAGGCGTCCCAGGCCAGAAGATACCAGTCAGTAATTGGATCAAACTCGACCGACCGGCCGAGCAACAAGCCCTGCTTTCGCAAGTTGATGACTTCCTCCCGAGCCAAGTCGAGCGCCTCGCCAGGCCTCAGCGGCAATGGATCGCCGGTTTTGGGATCGGTCTCGCTGGTTAGCACCGGCCAGTTCTCGGAAATAATCGACAGGACGGGTCCGAACGTGCTGATGTACAGATCGACGCCCTTGATACCCTGTCGCTCAAATTCTGCGGCCTTATGTCGAGCGATTGTCCGGACCTTACCTTTGAGATCGTCCCACCAGATCGAATCAGACGATTTCTCACGTTTGCGGCAGACAAGAAGAATCGTGCTCGCCGCCGCATTCTTCTTTGCTTGGTGAAGACTCTTATCGCTTTCTGTGTTCACTGGCCAGGATGCATCAATCCGGAAGCCTGCCTTGATGAGTGCGGTGCCAAGCGTGTCCCATGCCTCCACCTTTTTGTGCGTGAACATGACTGTCAGCACGCCATCTGCGGCCAATACTCGATACATTTCCAGGAAGCACGCAAACATCTTGTTCTGATAGTCGGCAGTGGCAAGTTGCTTTGCCTTCTTTCCTGCCTCCTTAAAGCGCGCGACGTTCATGATCGCCTCGTCGTCAGCATTCGCCAACTGCTCAGAGTCGCCTGAGTTGAATAGGTCCGGATACTGCCCTCCAAGCGTTCGCTTCATCCAGACCAGAAAGTAGTTCGAGCACTCGGCGTAGTTCACATTATCGTAGTACGGCGGGTCGACCGTGATGCAGCGCATGCTTCCGGCCGAGACTTGCGTCATCGACTGCGCGGGGCCGGTACATAAACTCAAGCGCTCCACTGGGGAGATGCCAGCGGAACCGAAGAGTGATGCGGGGGGCGGGCGGAGAAACTGCGCAATCGGCGAAACGGCGTCAACGACTTGCTCTCGCACCCACGACGCTAGATTCCGACTGGCATCGAATTCGGCAAAGCTCCATCTCATGCTGAGGTCGTGCCGTGCAAACGAGTTAACGATTTTATCTTTGGTGGAATCCCATCGGATCTGTTTCGAGTTGTAATCAGATGCCTTATCAACGGCGATTGCGAGATACGTCTGAAGTACAAGTGCACGCTCAGGACCGATTTGCATTTCGGCCGCATTTGTGACCTCATGCAGGCACTCGACAAGGGTTACCATTGCCAGCAGTTGGCGCGAAGTGTAAGTGTCGCACCAGCGAGTCATACCGTAGATTTCGCATGCCCAGTCGGCCCGGCCTTCGCGGCGGGGCTCGGTTGGGATAAGCCCTTTTGCCTCCCACACTGACCAGACACTCTTCAGTTCCGCTTCAGCCTTGCGGACTGCCTTTTCATCCTCCGCAGTGACTGTGCGAAAGTCCGTTTTGCCAGAAGGCTTGAGGATTACAGCGACGAGCTGCTCCTTCATCGTCCCGGCCTTCGCTTGTTTTTTTATGTAGTCGCCGTCGATGACCTCATTCGCCACCCAAGGTGTGATACCATTCCCTTTCCTGATCGTCCCTTTGTCCGGGTTTAGTTTGGCGGACGCCGTCTTGCCTCGGACGATCTCGAAGCGGCAACGGTCGGCCGTCGGATCAGCGATGACCTGTACGGCGACCGGGTCAGAACCTTTTCTTAGCCACCAGTTCGGTGACAGTGGCACTGGCTTGCCGGTCAGCGGGCAAGGCACCGTTCGCGTCCAGACATAGTCAATTCCTGCGACAGATTCGGGATCTGACTGGCCATAAAATGGCCGAAGCCTGTCTTGTACCATCTGTGCCCAGACGTCGCCGTACTTACGTAAGTCAGCGACAAGGGACGTGCCGAATCGGGCTGGAAAGTCAAGCGTGGCCTTCAGTACGACGCTGGCCACTGGGTTTAACTCATTGACGTGGACGGTGAGCCCGTATCGCAGCGCCTCTAACGGGATCGACCCGCCTCCACTCATCGGGTCGCAGAAGGTAATGTTCCGACTACCCCAGTTCCATTCAAGCAGATCATACAGTTCTTCAAGCTGGTCCGGTGATGGGTTAACTGTGAATGCTCGCTTGTAACCGAAATAGTCTTTATGCGTGCGGTTTCCTGTCTGTTCCTCCCACTGGATCATTCGTCTTGCTGCTACTGGGTCGCCGTATATGCCGAGAAGTTCAATGAACCAAGCCTTGTAGGCGTCAAAGGTGTTGAAGAGTTTCTGGTATTTAGCGGGCCATGGCCGCGCATCCAGTTCGGCTGCGTCAGGGTAAGCCGGAAGCAGGCTGGCGAGGATAGCGGCTCGACTTACTGTTAGCGGTCGCCGCGCCCACCATACGTGCAACCGCGTATGTGGCGCAAACGAGTTTTTCCCCAACGCTTTTTCGCGCAGACATTCGGCCCCAATCTGGCCGATAGGGAACCACTGTTCGATCAGCACTCGGGGACGCAGCATGGCGTTCGGTTCTTCCTGGGATAACGTGCGTCATGAATCAGCCATTGGCGACAAGGTAGCCAGCCTCGTCAAGTCGCCGCCAAGACACTGCAATGTGCTTGTGCGGAAACATCTGGCGTTTGCGGTCATTCCAGTTATGCACCGCAGTGACGGCCGACTCCACGCTACGAGCGGGAGGATCGCCGTGACGCGCGACCCAGTGAACCGATGACAAGAGCTCCATTCCGTAGGGCGTCTCAAATCCTTCGATCAATTCCGCAACTTTGTGCAACCGATCACGGGATGAAGACTCTTCCTGCTTGGCAAGGAATGTGTCCGCCGCTTCGATCGCTCCCGGCAAGAGTTCGATGTCACGGTCGGGCTTAGGACTGTCGCCATAACCACGAGTGAAATGCCCCTCGATGGCTTGCAGAACTTTGTTCAAGTTGTCGGCATAGGGGCCGTATGTGTGTGCGATGTATTTCAATCGCAGCGGCTCGCCCGATTCCTGGAGAAAGTAGGCGAGCTTCTGAATTTCTAGCAGCGTGAGTCGATACGCCATGCCGGCGTATTGCTCCATGAGCTTGATGAAGAGTGCCCGAGCATGGGTCATGTTGGGCTTCTTCGTGCGGACAGGCATGGCTTTGGCATCGGGAGCACCGGTCGGTGCGAACATTTGCACTCGGACATCGGGCAGGGAAGCAAACGCCTTCTCGATGCGTGGACGAACGTCGCTCCAATTCAAGCCACCCAAGCCGCAACCGAGTGGCGGGACGGCAATGGATTTGATACTGAGTCGAGCCACGTCGGCGATGAGAGCCTCTAGGCCCGACTCGATATCATCCATCTTGGAATTGCCCTTCCAATGCCGCTTCGTTGGAAAGTTGATGATGTACTTCGGACCGATCATCGAACGGGTTTCATAGATGAACATGCGGCCCGGACGGACTTCGCCAACACGGCAAGCCTTCTCGTAAGCGATGAAGTTCTCAGGAAATGCCTGCTTGAATTGCAGGGCGATGCCTTTGCCCATGAAGCCCACGCAATTGACGGTGTTCACCAGCGCGTCAACTTCGGCTTCAAGCAGGTTTCCTGTGGTAATTTGGATCATGGCCATCCTTCCATGTTAATAGTACCAACCCGCGCGTACTCGTACTGGCCGATTCAAGTCGGCGTCGAATTTCCTCAGAACACGCTCCACCTTGGTTTTCATTGTCGTGTTCATGACTCCGATTTCTTGGATCAGCGACCAATTACACTGCCGGTGGATCAAGAATTCAGCCTGCTTGCGACGTTGGCGGTCCATGTCGTCTGTGTTGTCCGCCCAATAACGCTGATAGACCATGTTCCAATCCACTTGGTCGAGCTGGTCCAAGTCGTCGTACCACTCCGTGAAGGCCGCAATGCCGTGACCATCCGAGAATACGAAGCTCGACCCACTATCGCTAACTTCTTGGGCCGTCGAAACGAGATAAACAAGCGGCTCCTGGCCCTCGCTGTATCCCGCCACACGGCCCGTGTTTAGTTGAAGCAACATGGGTGACAGATATCCGAAGTAGAACGGCACGTAATCGTGAATCACTCCGCATGGGCCGCACGAAATCGTCGTCTGTTTACGCTTCTCTTGAATTTCGACGTTGTGAATTTTTTTGAAGGACAGTCCATCCTTCGGCGTGTGGTTTGGGGCGTGTAGACCGTCACGGCTCAGCGCCACCTCCAGATTGTCGACGTGGACAAATCGAAAGATCGGCGTTGGGTCCGGAACTGGCATGAGCCGTCATTTCGCGATGGTGGGTCGTCGCGAAGTCTGTATTGTGTGGGGTCAATTGTTCTACCGTTGAATTCCGGAGTAGTTATTCCTTCGCCAGAAGGATGCGCATTGCTTTCTGTGACCGGCGGCCGAGATTGTGGTCGGTCGTCTTGCTGAACCAGTAATACGCTTCCTCGGAAGCCATTGACTGAACCCGTTCCGAAATGTCCGTCATGCGGGACGACTTGCGAAGCGGCTTCACGGCCAGCAGCAACAGGCCTAAGCGAACTCCCGTTTCTTCGTTGAATTGGAACGGAGCCTTGCGACTACGCGACAAGTCGGAAGCTCGATAGCCAGAGTGCTTAAGTGCCGAGAGCAATTGGTCCATTACGGCCCGCATGGGCGTTCCATGCACGCGGGCGACCAATTGCCAGCCGTCGCCTGAGCCATTGCGGTTTTCGCCTCGCGCCGGCGTGCGAAAGAGCGCGAGCCCATAATCGCCGGAGCGATCAGGCTCGACCCGAAGCTCGAATGGTTTGCTACTCATGGCTGGGTTCCTTCACTTGCTCCTTCATTGCGGGCTGTGCGTCAACGAAGACCTTGCCCATGCTCAGGCTCTCAAGCACGTCACGAATTGTCTGAAATTGGTCACTTGCGACCGACAGATTTCCCTCGAATTCGGCGCGAACGGTCATGCGGACACTGGCATTGGACGCTTCCTGGCTCAGTTGATCCGTGATGGTCTTGATCCGCTTGTAGCGATCCCAAGAGCCGTTGAACTCTAACTGAAATTTCTCGCCGCCGTCGAATTCGAGAATCAGCCGCTGTTCGAGTTGGAAATGGGCCTTGCCCATCTGGGGAATGGCAAGCCCGAGTGAACGAAGATCGCGGGCGGCGTCTTTGCCCATACCCTCAACGCGGATGAACATCCGGCGGAGCGATTTAATGCCGTGGTCGTGGCACTGGTCGGTGACGGCTTGGAACGCCTGAGCTCGGCGTGCCTTCGCCGCAACAGGCGAGCAGGCATGCCGTTATCCGATGCGTCGTCCTCCTGGTCGCAAACGCAGGGAACCTTGTTGCAGACCGGGCAGACATGGACTTCGGGCTCTGCTCCCTTGATCTTGATGCCGACTCGTTGAGCCTCGTCGAGAGCGTAGAGCGTGGCATCTTCGCTGATTTCGACCATTGGCGCCGGCGATGGTTCGCCGTATCCGATCCCTTCGCTCGTTGGGTAGTAGACCCAAGTGCCCTTTTGCACGCCCTCGCGAATGGTCTTCTTCAGTTGATTGATGTCGAGAAGCATCTTCAGACCGAGCCGCTTGGCAGAATTCGCGACGCAGGTCTTCCGTGCTCATCGAAGACGGCGTTTGCCGGCCACGCCTTGGCCTTCACGTATTGGGCGTTGAGCGGCTTGTCGTCAGCAGTCAGAACCTTTTCGAGATTCTTGAGGGCCTTCAGAACGACTTCGGCCTGGTCGTGCTGCACTTTTCCCTGCTCCTCAGCCTGCAGGGGTTGATGTGCTAGATTGCCATGCTTCCGGGTCGCGTCAGCCGAGGGGTAGTACAGGTGCCGGTAGCATTTCGTGATCGCAACTCGCAAATCGAGTTCGGCGGCCTCGCCCATCTGCTTGAGCTTGTCGGCCTGAGCCTTGTTGAACTCCTGCATTCGTTCCGGATCGCTGGTGATGCGGCGGGTTGCAAGGTATTGCTGAGCAACATCGACCATGCGATCAACCTGATCGGCGTCGGCGACCAAGAACACAAGATTGTTCTTGTACGTGCGGTATTCTTCCATGCTCCCCTTGTGCTCAAACAGCTTGAGCACCAGGTCAGGTGGCGTGGCCGCCTCGGTTGCCTTAACGACTGGCCGCGTCGTAGTGCAGAACGACGAGCTTCGGAAGCCTGAGCGTCGTCATCTACATCGGCGGCTTCTGCTGGGAAATACTCGGGATGCAAGACGCCTTTCTTCCAGACTTTTTGGATTCGCTCGTCGAGTTCGCTCTTAGCCTTGATCTTGCCGACAAGGCCCATCTCGTCATCGACGATCTTGCGCAGCGATGGTTCGGTCTTGAAGCGGTATCGCAGTCCGTCGTAGTCGAAGAACCAACAGCGATCGATGAGTCGCTGTATTGCCTTCTCGACAAGGGCCGGGTCGTCGTCGGGTTGCAATACCGCCAGCCGAAGATCGGCTGGGTCAACGCCGCTTTGGCCCGTCTGCACTAGACTGTGCAAGAACGTCGTCGTCGCCACGCGTTGTGCATAGGGCGGGCGGCCCGCCTCGGTCCATTCAAGGTCGATTTCTTGAGCGTGCGATAGCGTGCCCTTTTTCGGGCTGGCAATGTCCGCCTCGATAACCTGCTTGAATTGCGGGCGATCGAGCCGACTGGTGAGGTCGTTAGCGAGTTGTTCGTCGCCAAGGTTCAGGTGGTGCGGACAAATCAGATAGCAGTCTCGGGGCTTCGTCCGCCAAAGCTCGCGGACGGTTTGCGCCAATAGCCGCAGGACGCCCCGCGTCTTTTGGAAATTGGGGATCGTCGAGGTCTTGCGGTTCAGCGTGGTAAGCAAGTTCGGGATGAAAGGGGTGGTCCTGAACCATCTCGGTCTGGTATTCGGGACGCACCGCACGTTGCGGCAGGTCGACGCCTTGTTCGATCATGCGAGCTGCAATATGCGGACCACGCCTTGGCGGTTTCTTCGGCGGCTTTGCGGTCCACGTTGGCAAACATCCGATGCGTGACGATGGCGCTGATCTCGTCCTCGGCGGTCGGCGTGAGAACATGCTCTTGGCGTGCTGAGACGCTTCGTGCCTCAGCAAGCTCCTCACGGAGTTCATCGGACTCTTTGCCAAATGCATCAGACGAGTCGGCGAGCGTATAGACAAGCACGGTTCGTTTGCTTTCGGACGCAAACTTCAGGAGCGACATTAGAAAGGCAACCGTGGCATCAGCTAAGTTGGTTTTGCCAACCGAAACTGCGCTGGCAGCACGAAGATGTGCTGCGATCTCGTCGATCATCAAGCAGTGCAGGCTCATCGCCAATCAGCTTTTCCCAGACTTGTGGCCCTACAGGCGACCGTTGCTCATCGCTTTTTCGGACAAGCTCGTAGGCTGTACGGCCTCCTTCCGCGCCTCCGGCGTGGTAGCCAAGTTGCCACGCGAGTTCGCCCCATAGCGTAAAAGTGCGGACTTTCCCGTGGTCAACGCCTTCGCCCACGTCCATATCTGAACCGACCACGCCGGCGATCTTTTCGACCGGTGCGGGAGGCCAAAGCTCTGCCGAAACAAATCTCGACGCGATTGCCGGATCGACTTTGCCACCACAAAGATGGTAGAGGGCGATGAGATTGTGCGTCTTGCCGCCGCCAAAGCTTGTTTCCAAACGAATCACCGGTGCGCTGCTGGGGTCAATCCCCGAAAGCCGTCCGAGCCCTTCACGCAACAATGATTTCAGTCCGCTGGTCGGAAACGTATTGGAAAAGAAGACCGTCGCATCTCCGTACACCTCGTCCGCACCACCTCGCAGCACCTTGCTCAGGGATGCAGCGAATTGCTGCTCGCGCAATTCTCCGTTGAGCACCTCGTCACGCGGCTCGCAGGTCTCGAAGATCGTCTTCATGGCCGCTTCCCGGTCTTATCGTTTGGGTTTCGATGGGTTTGTTCGCGATGCTTCAAGTCGCCGCAAAAAGTCTTCTAAGTCTTTCCGCTTGTACAGCCGGTAACTGTTAGCCGGGTGCCGGTATTCTGGGATTTTTCCCGCTGCTCCCCACTTCCGAACCGTGTTGGGTGCGACCCCAAGGATTTCTGCCGCCTCGCGGACTTGGATGAAGTTGTCACGGATGCTCATGGCGCGTCCAAACGTGCAACAGAAGCCAGAAAACCGAGAAGATGCAAACTTTACCACACCTTACCCGTGATAATCAACGAGCCAGCTTGCCAGAAAACTTTAAACCCGCCTTCGACGGCGTGGCACCGTCGAGGCTTGCCCCGTGAGCTCGTCAGGCGCATTGGTTTGATTCAAGAAGCTGTGAAAAGGGAACTCAAATCGCAATCCGCTCAATCTCGTCGAGCGTGATTTCATCGCTCCTGCGGTCGTAGAGCTTCGTCGTCCGGGGTGACTCATGGGCTGCGATCGCCTGGGCGTTCTCAATAGTCCCACCGTTCTCCAAATAGGTCGTGATCCCGGTCGCTCGAAATGAGTGGCAGGACGTCTTGCTGGAGAGCCCGGCGGCAGCAGCGCGGCGTTTAACGATGCGGAGCGCGTCATTGCGCGTCATGCCTCGCTCGCTGACGCACCCATTCCGGTCAATCGTGCGGAAGAGGGGAGACTTCTTCTCGGCGGCGATTCCGGCCGCCTTTAGGTACGCATCGAGGTACTCGTCTGCATTGTGATGGGCAGGGACTTCGTGCCGCTTGCCGCCCTTTTCGTGAAGTCTCAACCACCAGCGTTTGCCTTCCGGATAGAAGTCTTCAACTTTCATGGATACTGCGGCGCTTACGCGGGCGAAGGAATAGACCATGACTCCAATTAGTGCCCGGTCCCGATGCCCGATTACGGTCGAGATGTCGATGGAATCGAGGAGCTTGCGGGCTTCGTCGGCCGTGAGCACCGGGGTTTTACCGCGCTTTACGACGTGCTTCGGCCCTCGGACGGAAGTCGCGGGATTGTGGGGCACGACTTGACCGGTGACGAGCCAGTCAAAGAGCATCCGAATGGCGGCCAAGTGCTGCTTAACTGTCGACGGCGAAGCCTTGTGCTGCTCGATGTAGCCGGCAACGACGACGGGTTCGACCCGGTCGAGCGACTTCAGGCCGCGAGATTCGCACCAATCGAAAAATTGCTTGACCGCCTGCGCGTACGCTTGCCGCGTATTCTTGTTGCGGATGGTGACCGTGAAGAATTCCAGAAAGCGGCGAATGCCTTCGGGACCGGACTTCTGGATAGCGGATGGCAGGGCGTCCAAGCCGAAGCGAGTCAGCTCTCTTTGAGAATATTCGGCGTGCTCCTTTGACATTCAGCGAATCAGTAGCCGCGGCAGCGAACGTCCAAACGGCAGTTGGAAGCCGATCCCCTTCCGCTCGCTTGGGGCCTCATAACGTCCTTTATGATGCACCGCGGAGGAGTAGGGAGCAAGGTATCTCTTGAGTCGGGAGGCCTCTTTGGCGATGCGGTTTACTTCAGATAACTCACTTGATGCGAAGTATGCAGTGCGCCGATCATCCGCGCTAGTGGCGATGAGTCAACCTGGGTTTGATCGGTGGCGGTCCGCCGATGTAATTGTTGGAAAAAAACCCCGAGCGATGCACGTTTGGGCCAAAAGAGGAAGTGCCACACCGCGGAAAGGGCGTGTGCCGTCTCACGTTTGCGGCGGTCGTCGCAAGAAGCCTGCAACTACTCGCGGTTCTCGTGTCAGCGGCATAAGACTAGGCTTTGCGGCAGATCGCCTGGACCAGTCCGAAGGCCTTGGCGGCGGATTAGGAACGAACGGCAGAGAATATCACGGGGCGGGACGCTAAGAAACGGTCAGCGGTTATTGCGAGTACTGGTTATGGGCTCAAACCACTTCAGAAGCTCGAGCGGCAAGCTCGGGGCCAATGACGCAAAATCATCCTCCAGCGAGGCGAACGCGAAGTCCGACTCATTGATTTCTCGATTTACCCCCCGTGCATGCTGACTTGAGAACGGAAGCGGTTCCCATAGCCGCTTGTACTCCGCCTGTTCCAGAGATAGGTCACGACGCCTTCGCGAAGGGAGGTCAAAAAGAAACGCCGAAAGTGCCTCGTCGATAAGTTTTGGAGGAAAAAGGCTTGTGAGACTGGGATCCGATGGCAAGCCGATTGCACTAATCATTTGACCAACGAATACAACTTGAAGCGGTTCAGCGTGGCTTGCAGTGGCTACAACGATCAGAGCTGACGGCTTGAGAGGCAGAAGAGAATCCTCCTTTTTGGAAGCGTTCACTTCGCCATTCAGAACGTCTCCGGCCAATTCCTTGTTGGGCGCGTTCGACGTTGGGGTTCCAAAGCTGCTACTCCACACGAACAGATCATCGGACTCGATTCTTTCGTCGCCGCTCGCATCCGCACTCGAAAGTGGAAGCACGTCCGTGCCGAGCGTTCGCTGCCATGCCAGGAAGTCTGAGCCGTCAGCCCTCCCATCGCTATTGAAGTCGCCAGAAGTCGTCGGGCGGGCAATGTCGACACCTAAACCGATTTGCCAGACCCTCAAGTCCGCCGTGTCAACTTTGGCATTATCGTCACCATCAGCGCGAAGGTCCGTCGTAGAACCAAACGTGCGCTGCCAGAGGAGAAAATCTGTTCCCTCTACAGTCCTGTCGTCGTCGTAGTCTCCACGCAGTGCGAACGCCATTCGCCAATCGCTGTAGTCTTCGATGTCGACGACTCCGTTGTCAGAGCCGTCGGCGGCCAAGACATAAATGGATGAGAATGTTTTTTTCCACAGGTCGAAGTCGTCTTGTCCGACAGTGAAGTCGAGATTGTAATCGCCTTCCATCGCCACAAGCGTCGGAGGGAGATTTTCCTGCCAGATGGCAAGGTCGGCTGCGTTGACAATACCATCCTTGTTGCCGTCAGCGTCTCGACTTGTAGTCGAACCAAACGTTCGCTGCCATGTGAGAAAATCGGCTCCATCCACAAAGCTGTCAAATGAATAGTCTCCCGGAGGCGAAGTGGCGAATAGCAGTTTTGCCAACTTTAGTCGCTCTATGGTCAGTGACAAGTCGGAAGTTGATTGCTGGAGCTGCAGCGACTCGACATCCGCGAGTGCGCTGCCGATCGCCGCTTGTAATCCGTCGATCCGTGGCGACGCAAAAGCAAGCGGACTTGCGCGTTCGGCCGAGACCGTTCCCGAGGCAAGGAGGCCGTCGTAAAAGCCCTTGAGTTCTAAACGTCCAGGGAGAATGTCCCCACCTGCGAAAAGCAATCGCGTGAGATCTTGATTGTTCCTAACATCTCCGGCGCCAAGTGCGAGGTACGCCTCTAACAATCCGCGTATGCCCGTCAGCAGGTCACCGGCCGCTTGGATGTCGCTGAGGACATTCAACTCCTGGGAAATGGCAGAGTAAATGTTGCGACGGTGCTGTTGAAGCTCTGGCTCTAATTGCGACGTTGCGGCGGTGCGCCGCAAGTTCCGTCGCGGGAATTGACGTGGTAAAACCCACACCGCCAACGCCGGCAGCATCGTACAATTCGATCTCATCTATCGCCGTTCCGCCGCCGAACCCGGTCCCGGGCACGAGTATTCGGATGCCGGTTGCACTGACGGCGTCGAAATTGTATCTGTGCCGCAACCACGGTGCGTTTAACAGCGGACCGTCGCCGCCTCCATAATTGAGGGTGCCAATCGTAGTCCAGCCGAGAGTTGGCGACGGTGACTCGGATAGCGCCAGATTATTCGAGGGGTTTGGCACCTGTGTATATTGCACCGTGTAGACGCCAGCCCAGCGGTCGGTGAATGGGCCGAGGACATTTGCGCGACCGAAAGCGATACTCTGAATGCTCGGAACAGGAGTCGCGCCGAGGTCGATTCCTGCGAACTGCTTGGGAGCAAACGGACTTGGGTCGCCTCCAATCCAACTGAATGAGTTTCCGTAAGAACCGTCGTTGAGATTCCCAACTCGGTGATACGGGAGTCCGAGTTGCGGGCCCAGGTCACTGCTAGAGAAGGGCACTGCGCCGCGACTCGCCAATGCCAAGTTATTGGGAACGCTGCCCGGTTCGGACGGGGCAACGGGCCCCTCCTCCACGCGGTGCAATGGTCGATATAGAGTCTCCGCTATGTTGAGCGAAGGCGTACAAAACCCAGGGATATTGCCATTGGTCGGCTGCCCGCCTTCACTCCAACACACCATCCCCCCCCCGGGCAAGGGGTGGTCATTTCTCCAGTTTTGAATCAGAGCCTGTTCCGCTGACAGGGCCACGTCCGAGTACTCCCCGTTGAAATTAATTCGACTGATTGTAGGAAACGCCGCCCGATGCACGAGTATGGGGTTTCCATTGAAGCGATAAGTAACATTGAAAGTAAGGTCTGCAATTGTGACGTTCGGCGTAGTTTCAGGAAAGCGCTGGATCAACTCATAAGGTATCGGGACGCCTTCGGAAAGCGTTTGCTCGTTAGCCCATCGCACATCATCCACGGTGACGGAGATACGGTTCCCATCAAACTTCTTAGCCACAAGCGCGTAAAATGGAGGCACATACTTGGCCACGCCAGGTGGGGCGGCTAATGACTGCGCTAAGGGGCCTGCAATGCTTGAAATCTCCGGTAGCTGTGCCGTGCCCTGCTGGAACGCTTCGAGCCAAGGGTCAAGGTAATCATTTGTCCCAGCGACTTTCATGTTCGCACTAATGTAGTCCGACTCGATCGATTCCACTTCCTGATCAAAGGCACTCAATGCGCTGCGATACTTGTCGATCAACGCGTTGAACAACGCTGGATTCGCTTGCATACCGCCATTTTCGTCAGGAAGTAGCGTGATGCGCGAGTGCGTCCGCAATGCGCTGGCCGGTGCTAATAAGGCTATCGGCGCGATTGAACCGCTTTGCATCCTCTGGCGCGTCAATGAGTAGTTTGATGTACGCCTCGGCGGCTTTGGTCCACTCGGTCGGATTTCCTAGGCGCGTGCTCGAAAGTGCAGGAAGGCCCAGTCGTTGTGCTGGGAACTCCCGAAGATAGTTAATTAGCACCTCAAGTGGTGCGGCAGCAATAGTGCCTGCAATTTTAGAGTCGCTGAAGTCGCGAGATGGACTTCCTGCCCATAGGGAGTTGTTGACGTTACCGGCCGAATCGGCTCCCCAAAAATGGAAAGAACTTTCAAAGTTAAAGTAAGCGTCTCCGCTTATAGGCATTCCGTGAGCTTTTTCGTAGTTAGCTGCGTCATCGACGTCTTGCAAGAAACCGAGTCTGCGCCACGTCACCGAACCACTCGCCGAAGTAGCGTTCCAGCCGGTTGAGACTTGACTCTACGCCGAGTATGCCGCCTCGAATCACGTCTAGTTCGACATCAAGCTTACCGAGGATAAGGTTAACATAGCCAAACCCGTCTGCGACTGCGTCAAAAAGTTGATTGAGCCCCTTGTCGATACGATCGAAGCGCTCATGCATTTCCGTCCGAAGTTGGTTCACTAATTCTTTGAGACCGCGCAACTCTTGGAGTATGATTTCATCCCCACTTGGTCCAGCGTCTTGGAATAGCGACGCGACTTGAAGCACTGCGCCTCCGATATTTGAGATATTTGCAAGCGTGGCAAGACCACCAACACTTGCTCCAAGTCGCAAATTATTGACTGCGTCTGCGATTTGCTTGCCGGCTGTCACTGACACTTCGACTTGCCGAGCGAGCTCTGGATTGCTGCGGCCTAGCAATTGCGAGGCAAAAATTCCGATAGCGTATGCGTTGTTGACAGTCGCCCGAGCTACCTGCCGTTCGGCTTCGAGCTCCGCCTGAGATTTCTTCTTTTGAAGAGCAGGCAGAAGACCTTCAGTTTGCTGCTGCTGATTGAGCTCAAGCAACTTAAGTCTCTCAGCATTGCCGGCCGCAATCAGAGCGTGAAGCCCATCGGCACCAAGTTGCTTTGCTTCCTCTTCGGTAACCTCTGCCGCAATGACGAGCCGTGACAAGATCTCTGGCGGTAACGTTACGTCGTTGCGGCTATCCAACTGTCCGGTCTGCGGGTTTACCGTAAAGGGTAAGTCAAGCAGCGGAAGGCCCGATGACAAGGTCTTTGACTGCGGTGCGTCGATGACCAGCGCCTTTACAGCTTGGTCGACGTCGCCTGACGGCGAACCGAGACGTTCATTGATCTCCTTAAAAACTTCGGGAATGGCAATTTCAAGGAGGGGTGCGCCATATTTCACCGCCATGGCCAGTTTGGGAAACTGAGTCCCAATCGCGGTCCCTCCAAATACCTCTGGGGCAAGTGCTGCACCAACCAACATCGAAATCTCAAGATTCTTTCGCGCGGTTGGATTGGTCTCCACGACGTACGCAATTCTATTTGCGACCGATGGAATGCCGGGGCTCGCAGGAAGGAGAAGCAGCGGGTTATCGACCACGGCCCTTGCTGCTTCGGTGAATAGCGGAAGATTCTCATCGGCAAACTTAGCAATCTTGCGAGCAGTTTCCGACTGCGCGGAGGTAATGAGCCAACTTGCAGGGTTTGAATTGCCGCCGAGTAGTACGGATGCAATGTCAGCGGCCGAAACTACGGAGTCGGAGGCCATCATCCTCCGCAACTCAAGCCACTCAAGGTGTAGCCTCCTTGGCTTGAGACCATTGGAACGCCGCCTAGGCCGTCCCCGTTGGGTGGAGCGCAAGATGATGTCAGAAGGCATTCCAATTCTCACGGCTGCACCTCGTCCGTTAGGCCTGCCACGCGTAGACATCGACGATTGTAGATGAGAGGCACGAGGCCACCCGGCAAAAAAATGCGGCCTCCGCTCGCGGTGCATTGGACCCGATGCCAGTGCACTTGTCAAAGCCTCGATTGGCGGTGGGCGACTCAAAGAGATGAGGCCAGTGGCGTGCGGTAAACGGCCTCAAAACAAAACCCTTAGACGGAAAGTTCTCGCGGTAAGGCCTCAGCCTGGTGGCACTCAGGGCAAATGCCCAAGTGCGTATACCAGTCGAGAACGCTTACCTTTGCATCGGTCGGGCTAGCCTTCTGGCACGACTCCTCATACGTCTGAACCTCGTCCACTTCGGACCAATCAGACGGTATCTCGTTGATACCGTCAAAATCACTGCGGTCACAATAAAGACACGCTAAGCGAATCTTTCCCATCGAAATCCTCCTTTCTACTAAAACCGGAGAGCGCTACGCAGCGGCCGCATCAGCAACTTCGGCAACGCTCGCAAGCTCCAAGATGATGCTCGACGCGACTCTCTGAATGTGGTCGAGCGATTCCATGAGGAGCTGCTTGTCGCCTGAGTAAAGCTGGATGTAATCGGCCGAGCGGGTTATTCCATCAAGGCTTGCGGCCTTCGATACGACGAACGCGACCGCTTCAGCCTCCAGCTCGCGAATCTTGCGAGTCGTTTCCTTGCGCCGCTCTGAGCGGTGAAGAAGCTCGTGGGCCAACTCGTGAGCCAGCACGGCGAACTTTTCCGCCGGCGGGAGTCCTTCACGAAGAATGATCTTCCCGCCTTCCGAGCGGCCATCGGCTCCGCCGAGGTGCTGCTCATACACAAGCTCGATGCCGTGGTTCCGAATCACAGATTCAAGCTTTTGAACCTTGTCACCGGGGTCGCCTTCGACGCGGCTAAACTCCGGCAGCTCCGCTCCTTCGGTTTGAGTGACCTCGAAGACGTGGACGGCACGAAAGCCGCGAAGTCTTCTCGTCTCCTTGTCGTCGTCGTCCGTTTCGCCTTCGTTGGTCTGTCCCTTTTGGTTCGCCGGCGCCCTGCGAACGATGGGAGCCAGGATGAAAATCCCCTTCTCACCCCTCTTCACGTAACGGCCAAGTTGCTTCCAGCGATAGAACCCGGCGACGTGGGTCGCATCAGGGCGCTGAAGAGCAATCAACATGCAGTTCCCGAACGAGTAGTGGTGGAAGCGGGAAAGCATGTCCAAGTACCGAACGAGTGTTTCGCTCCGGCCTTGTGCCAAAGCTTCGGCAAGTTCGTTGAGAGCTTGTTCGCTCTGCTTTAAAACGTCTTTTCGATTCATCGGAATGCTCCTTCGGACGAGCCGACTGTCTCGCCCAAAAAAGATTTGGATTGCCCGTCGGCGGCTCGATCAGAATGGAGCACGGCAAGTCAAGGTGGAGTCTTTGGCCGAAGGCCAAAGCAGCAGACGCCTGAAAGGCGTTGGACCTTGACGCCGTGCTACTCTCAGAAAGAGTCGCGGACGGGAGAAAAAAAAGAAAAACCGTGGTTTGCACGCCACCGGTCTCGAAGGAAAGCGAACTCGCTTGCCTACGAGACGGTGACTTTCGGTCTTCTACCCGTATGAGGTCCCGACAAGAAAAGCGGGACTCCAGAGAATAGCCCACATCGGATTCTTACTCTACTCAGGCGGAAGATTGGCAGACGCCTGTCGCCCCTTGCGGTCGTGAATTGCGGCCGATGTAGGTGCGGGGGCAATGTTATGCGGATGTGCTTTCAGGGAGTTACCGTTGGTCGGCGTGATCGTGACGAGGCCGTCCACCGTCGAGAGCTAGCGGTGGGTGCGTCTTGCGATACTCGGCCGAGAACTGACAGCCGAGCCACCGAAACACGTAGTCAACGATTGAGCGGGCGTGCCCGATCTCGCGGTTGCTGGTCCAGCCCGCGGGCTCAAACCGCGCGTACTCAAACTTTGCGGATAGCGCCTCGACCGGCACTCCGGACTGCAGGGCCAGACTGGTGAGAACGCCGATCGTGTCCATCAGCCCACGCACCGTACTCCCCTGCTTTGACACTTTCAGAAAGACCTCGCCCGGTTGGTCGTTCTCATAAAGGCCGACGATCACGTATCCTTCATGCCCACTGATGTTGAATTTGTGGGTGATTGAGCGGCGCGTCTCGGGGAGGCGCCAGCGGCCAGCGCCCAAAGGAGCGCGGAGTTCGGCGGGCGCAGATTCGCTACTAGGCGGTCTGGCTGCCTCAGTCGTGAGCGATGGCAAACGGCTCTCGGTATCCTCGGGCATCGTCTGGGAATGAATTGTCGGCTCCATAGCAATGTCGATCCCTACCTTGCACTACTTCTGGCCGCTAATCAACGGACCCGTGCGGCACACAAGCGCGGGCCTTAGACAATGAGAACCCCAGGCCGCGGTGACAATCCTTTCGGGGTAGACAAAGTCGGGCGCCGGCCGGTAGTCACGATTTCCGCAGGATGATCGAAGCCATCACATCGCCTCTGGAGGAAACCGCACTTCAAGATCTGGATAATGCTCGTGCATGAACTTCAAAGCGAGCACCGTGTGACAGTGGTTGACATCGGGATTATTCTTCGTCGGGCAAGAACAACCAAGGAAAACGTCTTCCGTGCCGGCGCGCTTTGCCAGGAGGTCAAATGGGCTCCGGTCCTGGGCAAATCGCACACTAATCAATCTCAGATAATCATCGCGAAAATCCTCAAATGAGTACCCGGAATCTCCTGAAAGATATTTGATCACCATATCTACGCTCGGCCGTAGGCAATGCCTGGTATGTTTTCGAGTGTCCATGCGGACGCCTTCCACATCGGGACGCTTGCCGCGGAGCATTGTGTAACGACCTAGCATGTGACGTGTTCCTGATTCGAAACGTTTGCACTTGTCGACTTCGGCAACCGTGGAACGGGGAATTCGCTCCACTGCCGACCGTCGAGCTCGCGCCCGGCGACTTTCGGCGTGCGTCCGCCCCATTGCTTGAAGAAGAATGCAGTGCCACGAGTTTCGCATTGATCGCGGAGGCTACGGACATGGTCAGGGTCGAGTGCTCGAAAACCAGCGCCGCTCTCGCCGCCGGCGATGATCCAATCCACCGCATAACCTTCGAGCGAAAAAGTGCCTAGGAGCGGCTCAGCGGATACAAATCGGACAACTGCCGGCACCTCGGAAAGCACGGGCAGCCGCCGTCGGGCCCATTCGTCGTTCTCAACTGATGTCCCGACCCAAATGTTATGGGGCCAGCGACCCTTCCAGGGAGACAATCGAAGAATGTTGCCCGGCCGCTTGGTAAGAAGTAGCCAGTCGAGCTCGGGCGTCTCGGAGATTAGCCGCCAGAGGTCCACTCTCCACCCGTTCAGCGTTTCGGGCGTTTCGCCGTCAAACACGTCTGCAAGCGACGCGCAAAAAACTCGCTCTCTAATACCAGCTCGCTTAGCGGCCTGGTTCCATCGCAATGGCTGCCGCCAATACTCAGCGCTCGTCCGAATGCGCGGCTTACCAGCACCCCATTCTACGCGATGATAACGCTGGTCCATCATCACCATCGCGTAACACCGGTCGCACGCGGGACTAACCTGAGTGCAGCCGATCCAAGGGTTAAATGTATGGTGGGTCCACTCGATCGTTGAGTTTTTCATGCTTGCCTCCCTACTCACTTAGTCGGGACTTGCCGTAGCCAAGTGCAAAGAAGAGAGATCCGGCGGCGCCAACCATCGAAGTAACCTCTCTCTTTAGCACGCAGAGATTCCAAAAAGAATCTCGTGCCTCGTCTTGGACCTAGCTTTGGGCCTGAGCATGCTCGAAGATCCAGGTGTGGGCGATATCCGCCACTTTCTGGACTAAGGGCAACTCATCCCGGCCAAAGCTGTCGCTAGTCTTCCACTGCTCACCGTCACGAAAGATTTTCTGGAAGGTGACGTTGTGACGGACGCCTTGGGACGTTTCATTCTCCCAAATTGCCGCCTTCACCTTGCCGAGACGAATTTCGTGAACGGGACGTTTGACCGCTTGGGCGGTCGCTTGCTTGGTAGCCATTACATCGCTCCTATTTTCAGAAGTAACGCGTGACCGTCTGGAAACGATTCCAGACGCAAAACCATCGCAATCACAAGAGAACACTTTCAAATGGCGCCGGCCGGTCTCTCATTCACACCGCTAACGCGGCGTCAATGAGGTACCGAGTGCGCAAACATGTACCCTTATTCGAGTAGTTGACGAAATCCCGGAGGACTCTTGAGAGGTTATGAATAATCATCTGGGGTTTGTTACCTAAGACCTAGAAGCTCTGATTTAAAGGGGCCTGCCCCCGAAAACGGGGGCAGGCCAGCGTCTTAACGCAAGGATGGTCAGTAGACCGAAAACCCACCACATTCTTTCAGGAAACCGATCCACTGCTGAAGGTGTCTCCTGGCAATGCTGTAGGCCGATCGATGCTTAATCGACGGGTTCTCTGCTATTTCCTTCTCGGTAACGAAGTGCCCGCTCTCATCGACTCGGCAGTCCGACTCCAGGACGTACTCGTCGTCCGGGAAGGTCGAAAGCCAATCTTCAAAGCGTCTGGCCATTTCGGCGCAAACGGCTTTCTCTTCGGGGCCATCGCCGCCATTAAATCCCATGGCCAAGTGCAGCTCGTCATCCAGAAGGTCGTCACAGAGTTTGCCGATTAGCTCGTGTATTGGCCGCCATGCCCACACATTCGCTCGAAAGTATTCACCTCTCGCACCGCTCGGGTCTCTGCCTAATACGTCCATGCCCATTTCTCTTCTCCGAAAGCCGGCGCCCATAAGCCTGAGGGAGACGCCGGACGTTTAGTTCCCTCGCTCAAGAAGCCGCAGCTCTTCAGCGAGAGACTGTCGGAAATAGAGATTCGCGTTAAGAACACTTAATCGTGATGATTCTCCGGTTTTAGGAATTGGATGTGTGGCGCCTCTGCGTATGTACGGATCAGCGCTCGCGACTAGTTCGCTTAGATACCGCGTTCAGCGCTGCTTCGAGCGTATGCTCGAAATACGGCGCGCCGTTTGTCCGGAACTTTGACTTTCCTTCAACGAGCTGCCAGATTTCTCGCGGCGTAAGGCCTGCGCGGATGAGTTCACAAATAATCGCAAAATCACGCCGGCTTCTGTCATCCACGTTTCGGTCTAGGTGCGAGACGAGACCTCGAATCCGATGTAGAGGCGTGGTACCAGAAATACTTGATATCGCCGGCGAGTGCGCGTCCCATGTCCCCTCACCTTCCTTGGGCGCGTGTTTCCATCTGTCGAATGCCGAAAGCGGATAGCGCCTGTTAGGCCAGCACTCAACTAACGTGCATGGGCTGGGCGCGGCTCCATTTCGAAGGTTCTTCACGTTTTCAAATCCTGGAAGCGCAAGAGACGCGATACGTCGTGAGTGGAGTCGCCGCCAGCTGCCTTCGACATTCCGCGCATCAAACCTTCTACGAGGTTCCGGTTTTCTGGGACCTTTATTTCCACGGGCTCCGAAAGCTTCCAGTAGAGGTGGATTCCGTGGCCGCTCGACACGGTGACAGTCGGCGCGGGCAACATTGCCCAACGGGCCGCGTCCTTCGGGCTAACGTGGTCAAGGTCTAACCACAGAGATTGGCAATGGAGAATAGCGTCCTTGGTTCCCGCTTTTGTGGCACGCGGGTTTACTCCGAAGTAAATATTCGCTCCCGCTCGGTTGGCCGCCCGGAAGCTGGACTCAAAACGAGCGATTTCATTCGCCTCTAGCCACAATCGCCCCCTCATTCGGGAGCAGGTCTTACCCTCATTGGTCCAGCTTTCGACAAATCGAAACTCATAGAAACCTGGAGCCTCAAATTGTACGGAAGCAAAGCGGTCGACGTCCGAAGTCCGCCTAAAGCCAGCGTTGTTTGGAACGGCATTCATGTGGTCGATCGTGCCAAAACCTAATTTCCTAGTCAAAGATCAAGATGAGACCCTTTAGCAACCCTGCTAGGACTGTAAGGGTGCCGCCACAAAGGACGATCCAAAGTAGCGCCGGGTGCATCCGAAAATGTCTTAGAAGTAACGCCACATCAGTCCCGTACCTCGTTTGCTCTGCAAAACATACCGGGTCTTCCATCTCCACAAGCTGCCACCAGCTGCGCGAGGGGGTCGTATTCAAATAAAAAGGACGTTCCAACCGGAGAAATCACCTCCAAAAAGTTGGGGCGGTCGATTCTGCGCTTCGCGACAAGATTCGCACCAAACGAAAAGCAATGAATGGGAACGCCGCGAGCAAAGCACTTTGCACCGAGCTTCACACTGCCATTTGAATAGAAGAAGAAGTCGCCAAAAGTCTGGCAACCTTGGGATCTGTCAAAAGGGAGCTTATGAGCTAGATAAAGAGTCCGCCACGGAGGACTGGATAAGGTAAGAAGAGCAATACATGAAATGGTAAGAAGGGCAATGCATGCGATGATTAGAAAATGGACTGACATCGCTACGTAATTCCTGATCGTTTTGGAAACGACTTTCTGAGAAAAATTCCTAACTGCAGCGATTCTCTGCATCATTGTTGGGCCAAAAAACCCGCGCGGGCGCAGGGCCTATAAATAGGCCGCTGCGCCCTTTGCGGCGTCAATTAGCAGGCGCACCGCATTGACGGCCCACGGTGGACGCGCCGCTAAAAGAAACGTCACCAGGCCGAGTAAAAGGATCACAATGCTCCTTAACCCGACTTCGATGAGAGCTTCTTCTAGGCGTCGTCTGACGTGGGACTTTTTGGTCTTCCTGTCCATCACTCATCCCTCCATGAATTCCTTGCCGGTCGACTTAGGCCGCAGCCCAGAAAGACCGACAAGCGACAAACGCGCTCGGCATTCCAAATCGCCGCAGCGAATCAGAACGGCCGAACGAAATTCACGCTCGATAACAGAGTTCATTGCGTCACCAAATTTCATATGGGCGTTCTTCAGCAGCGTAGCTGCGATGCATTGCGCGGAGCTTTGCCGCAGGGTAGCGCCCCCCAAAATCAATCGCCTTCTTGCCAATCAGCGCGTCCGGAACCAGACTTTGCCCATTACGGCCGCACAAGAGCTCGTCTTCGTGGATCCACAGCGCGCTACTTCCGGCTCCGTGCGGCAGAGTTTCAAATAAAGGGCGGTAACATGCAGATCGTGGCAGACTTCGCTTCGCCGAAGCGGCCGGCCGCCGATCGCACCGCCCGTTTTCACACGGGCTTTCTTTGTTGCCGCGGCGACTAATACAGGCGTTGGAGGAAGCGTTCATCTGCGCAAAGCTGCCAGGCAACACGTTCAAAGAGGGGCGCCCTTCTCCGTTGATTGCCAGGTAACCACAGGCTTAGCGAGCGGAAGCTCTGGATGAACCATCGCGAAGCGCACCGTCACCAAGCCTTGGCCAGCAAGTCGGCGAAACAATTCGCGAGCCGACCGGCGGGACCGGCAGGTTAGTTGATGATCGCCAAGCACCCGTACGCGAGTCGTGAGAAGCTCCACCACTTCGCCTGGCGTGCGTCTCAGGTTGTTTAAAGTCGAGGCCATGTCCGCATCGCTCTTAAGAGCAACTCGATGTGTTTGTTTGAAATGTGCCAGCGACCTCCCGCCCGCAGGGAGAGGTCGCTGGCCGCTTGTTGACAGGAAGTACTTCTAGTCCTCGCTAGGCATGCAAATCGTGATGACTGGTTTGCTGTCATCGCCCGGGCCGCAGAGCGCCTTGAGTTCAACCAGATTAGGGCTGCAATTGTCATTTCTGACGTACACCCGAAAGCGAATCTCGCGTTGATTGCTTGCGGATCGAATCGCCAATCGCAGCATCCACAAAACGTCCCACAGTCGGCCGTTCTGGTCCTGGCAGGGCACGCCCCGCGGAACGACGACGTAGCGCTCGTAGACGGCACGCGTCAACGCAACCGGAATGCGAAATCCCGCTTCTTGCGCCATCTGCGATACGTCCACAAGTTCCCCGTCCTCCAGAAGCTTGCGCTCTTGAATACTGAGAAATGAACTGAAACTCCTTGTCAACTTTCTCAACGTCCTTGCTCATACAATTCTTCCTTGAAACGACGGATGCGATGCTCTTTGCACGCAGGCAAATTCCTGGCGTGGTCTGAACCTCGCAGAGCCGGCAAATCACTTCGCATGCGTTCATAGGAGTCGCTGTCATAGAACTTTTTGCCAATCAAATTGCCGCCGTTTTTGCTCCAAGAGTTCGTCAAGCCGCGCCTGCCGGCGGCCGCGGTCGGCGTCAGCGGCGCCGGGGCCCCGCCACCCCTCGGCTTCTCGCGCTTGGGAAGCGGAGTCGTGGCGAGCCGATCGTATTCGTCGCGCGATACGTCAAAGGCAAAGCGAAACCGCGTTGGCTCGACATGTCCCTGAAATGAGTTCAGGATCAGAAACCCCTGGTCGCCGGTAAATCCAGCATCGCGAATATCATTTGCCTCAAGTTGCGGCTCATACACTTCGTGCATCGACACCGAGCTCACGCCGGAGCGGAAGCCCTTGGTGCTGCCCCGCGTCTTAAGTTCGTCATTGGAGAGCGATTGAAGGGCGTCAATGTCATCTGGCGAAATCGGCGTGAGCCAAATCTTGATGGCCGTATTATCAAACAGTACAGGTAGTAAATCCCGGTCCCGCGACTTCATCTGTTCGCCAGTCTGCGTAAGGCAAATGATGCGTATGGAGTACTTGCGCAAGTACAAGGAGGTCCGCCCACTGCTTTGAGCCTGCGATTGACGGGAATTCGTCGATCACAAGATAGATGGGACGCACGGGAAGTCCGGCGTAGTGCCGACGCATCGCTTCGAGCACAAAAGAAAATACGAGCGTTGTCGCAAGCATCCGCGCACCCGGGTGCATCAGCGTCGGGAAGGAACCATAAGTCACCTGCCCTCTTTCGACCGCCTCCGGCACATCGATGCGTTTATTGCCCCACTCGCTGGGCTGCACTTGGTCGTAGGTGAGCATCATCTCCGCCGCGAGCTGCGCTTCGCTTTGGTCGGATAGTTTGCCCTTAGACTTGGAGAATCGTCTGGCAAAATCGTGGAGCGTTGGGCAGTATTCCCCCTCGGCGACAAACCCGGTCAAGATGCGAAGAATGGATACGTAGGAGTACCTCCCGAAGAATCCTGCCCCGTATCCTTCACCGTGGTCGCCGCCCAGGATGCTATGAAGGTAAGAGACTGCCACAGAAAGGTCGTTAAGCGGAGTGATGGCCGCCATTGGATCTAACGCATCCCAATCATCGTCTCGATTAACCGACAGGAACTGAAACGCCTTCTTGAGCTGAATGCAGGCCTGACGAACGCGATTGAAGGCGTAAAGGTCCCCGCCCAGGTCGCACATGACAAACGCTGCCTTAGGGTCAAGCATCATCAATTGCCCGATGATCTTGGCGGCTATGATCGTTTTGTGTGATCCCGTCATGCCTTGAATCCAACAATGCCGTTCAAAGAGCCGCAGCGGGATCGTCACGGTCCGCCCGGTCACTACGTCGTGGCCGATTTGAACAACTGGCTCCATAAGAATTACTTTTTGCCTTCAAGGTATTTGAGCACCAGCTCAGATGCTCGGCGTCGGGGCCGAGGCCGACCACGATGGCTGCCCGTTGGCGAAGCCCGGATTTTTCGACCGCTTTTTCAAGCGTAGCGGTGCTCGACGCGGACGGTGCGAGGACGGCAAATCCGAGTTGCTTTTCACTTATCCACGGGCCAAGTTTTGCGTGTTCAGCGGCCTGGTCGATAAGGGTGCGAAGATGCCGCACCGCTTCCGCAGGCGCCCGGTTCGCGGCAAGCATGGCGCGAAATACAGTAGCCTTGCCAAGCTCCGACGAGCAGAGCCAAGGTACATTGGCCGGTACGGCCGTTTCCAATAGCTCGCTCGCCTCTTCTGCAGAGAGGCGAACGCGCGGGTGCTTTCCAAGAGTCATAAAGAACTGGACGGCAATTGCAGCGTCCAAAGTGGCGCCGGCGGGTAGCTCGGCACGGTCGCGCAGCGCGCCGATGCGAGGCGCAAGGCGCGCGGCGAAAGGGTGTAGCAGGTTAAGCCGCCAGGCAGCGCGCGTTCGTAGCGAATTAAGTCGCCGTCGCCGGTGAGGCGGTTTAAGCCGTGTGTAAGCGGCTTTCCGGGCGTCAAGAGCTCTGCGATGCAGCGGGGGATTAAATGCGCAGTCGCGCTGCAAGGTCAAGGAGCAGGCGGTCTCGTGCGGCATACTGTTGGGGGCTAAAGGCAGGCATAGGGTGGTGTCGCTATGGTCGCTAAGGCAGCGCATTTCTGCGGGAAATTAAGGCTCTGCTTCGTTTGTGGGGTCGCGGCATGCTGACGAGCGGCTCGAACGGGTGACTTGCGATTCTTCTCTGTAAAAACGGTCCGCTTTTTGAAAGAGGGCCTGAGGCCCGCAAGAGACTCACGAGTCTCTTGCGGAACCTCAAACCCTGTGCGTAACATTGGCCTAGAAGGGGAATCCTCCCGCTTCTAGCTCTTTCTTTTCGACCGCGCCATTTGCTTGTCGCTTTTCGGCCAATAGCTCCATGTCCTTAGCGAACTCTTGAAGCTCTGACCGAAGCTGTGGGCTGACGGCTTCGGTGCTCGCAAAACCGGCTGCGACTCTTGCCAAATACAACGGGAATTCAAGGATGCTCTCAATTCTGAGAGTCTTGAAGCTCCGCGACGGGTCGTCTTTGCTGATGCACGAGACGTCCCAATGGAGCCGGACCCCGGTTTCCGAGTCGTGGCTCCGCCATACCGAAACAGACAGCGAAGGGGTAATCCTTGCTGTATGGTCCGGCTGGCGGGCCGATGGTTTTTGCTTGCGGAATTTATCAAACATAGTCCTCCTGAGTTTGTGCGCCGAAGGCAGGACTCGCGAATCGAGTCCGGAGCAAGTCGGGCGCACATTTGATTGCTCCTCAGACGACAATCCCTGTCGTTTGAGCAACAATCCCCAGGCCGCAAGCAAAAGACGCCAAATGTCACCGCACAAACACTCCTTTAGTTTCCTTCCTGCCTCGCCACGCTAACTGGCTCGGGAGGAATATTGAGTAACGGGTCGAAGTAATCGTCGTCGGCCTCCTCTGGCACAGGCGCCATTACCTTAAAGGGATTAACAACTTCGCGTCGGGACAATCGCAGCGCGCTGGCGCCTGATGTCACTATCCGTGAAGGGCCAGCCGCGGGCGGTTCTTGCCGAGGCGCAGCCGGCGCCCCGCTGCTCAACTTGTCCTTTAGCCCCTGAAGTGAAGAGCGAAACTTTTCATATCCCTCGACATAGCTTTTGAGCTGGCGACCAAGCTCGTCATACGGTTCTGCCGTCGCAAATTCCGGAGCAGCCTCCAAGGCGAGGCTAAACCGCTCAAGAACGACGCGGCTCTCTTTGAGGTACGGAACGAGCCGGGCGACCTGGTCAAACTCGGGTGAAGGGGTGGTTGCGAGCTTTCGGCACCGTGCGGCAAGCGATTCAAAAATGACGGCTGCTGTTTCGTAATCTCTGCGGTGGTCCATATACGTGGCGCCCGCGGCATAGCGCGGAATTGTCGGGCAACAGCGTCGTACTTTTCCGGCGCGGTCTTTAACTCCTCTAAATAGCGGGTGCCCACGGCGACATAATTTTCGTGCGTCACTTCGAGGATCGAGACCTGTTCGAGCAAATTCTGAACGATGGGTTTTAACGTGCGAACCGTCATGCGCTCAGCGGTAAAGTCCGACACACCGCGGGTTGGGAGGAATTGCGTCAATAACCTCCTTAAGCGTCTTAAAGTAAGTTCTTCGTTCTTCGGTAAAGTTCCTGTCGCCGATTTCAAGAGATCTAGTTGCGGCCTGAGCTGCTGCCACCGGGTCCTCGCCCCTGCAGTCCGGGGACGATGCGGCCGCTACTAGACACAATAAGAAGAAAACAGCCCTTCTGTTATTCATGGAAAGGCGCTCCTGCATAAAGAGGACCGGTTTCCGCCGCCGCCGGCGCAACGCGAAATCCATTCCAAAGTTCGGGTGTGGGGAGGTCGATATGAGAGCCGGTGCGGGGGGCTGACGTATATGTCGAGTTTCCAAGCGAAAGCTCTTGCTCAGGACGGGCAATCAGTGGTGGGTTCGCGCCTTAGCGTTCTGTGGGCGGGTTCGGCATGCCCTATTAGCAGCAGGAATGGCACAGCGATGACGACTGTCACGATGGTGATGAAACCCGCTTTGCGTGTCGGGGCCTGACCACGCTGTGGCAGCGAGAGCGTCCTTCGCTCAAATTGCTTATTCCAGGCACGTTCTGAAATGCTTGTGCCAAACATCGGGCTAAACGAATCGCCGTTCGAGTGTCAAACATGCGAGAAGATCGGTCACGGTCGGTCGCGCTCCTCGATCAGCATGGCCGACATCGAACATCTGGCGCAGAAGGTTTTGGAGCGTTTTCGGAAACGAGGTAAAGGGCCTTGCATTTCGCTTAGGTCTAAAGTGAGGATGCCGTCCGGACTCCGCCCAAATGCCGCATCGGATTACTTCATCAAGCGGCGGCCGCGCACCCGGCCCTACAAAATGAAAATCAAATGGATCCAAGCCATCACGAAGGAGTGCGTGGACGATCGTGTAAGCAATCCACGCATCCTGGTCCTGTTCCCGTTTTACGGCCGCGGCGCCGATGTCCCGAAGCTCCGGAGGCTGGAGTTCCTTACGGCATCTGTAGACTAGATATGTCCTGCCGTCTTCGGTCGTAAACTGAATCGCGTCAACGTCTATCAGCGTTGCACGGGCATGGCGATCGACAAGAACGTTTTCGTAATTAATGTCGCCCCAGACAAACCCGTCGAGGTGCGCGACGTGAAGTCGCAAAAGGAACGAGATAGCAACGCGAATGAGCCAGGGTCGTGAGACTTCGGGAATCCTGTTGGACGGGTCCTTGACGGACTGCAAGCTAACAGCGCCTTTGACGCGCCGCATGGAAAAGCCGCAAGGCTTACCTGTTACTGGGTCATACACGAGTTCAATGGGGCCAGTAAATGTCGGCTGATCGCCGTCCATGGAAGGTTGAAGAGGATTATCGCAAAGCCATTGGATGCGATCGGGGTCACAATCGGTTTTGGTGAAAATCTTGAAAGCAAGGTCGTCGTCCAAGGGATGTGCGTAGACGTCGGCCGTCGCGCCGCTTCCAAGCTTCTCGCTAAGTGTCAGGAGTTGTCCCTGATAGACGATTCTCATCTCTATGTGCCCATTTCAAAGAGACTGCCGTTTGGAGAGCGGACTTCAATGACGTCGTTGACGAGGCTTGTTGAGCACATTTTCAGCGACTCATAGAGCCAGCTAAAAAGCCGGGCAAAGTTATCGTTCGGGTCCAGTAGTTGAGCCGGCCTCTTTGGTTGTTCGATAGCTTGCAAATGCTTTAAGTTGGCTCCAGGCACGCCAAATAGGTACACCTCGATATGGTGCTTTGGGGCAACTACCTGGACCATGTGCTTAGCAGTCTCTAATAACTCGGGGTCACCGGCCGCGCCATCGGTCATGTCGAGAATCCATCCGCGGTGCAAATCCAAGTCGAGTTCATTGCGCACGTATTCCATGAACGCAATGGTGACCTCGACGGACCGAATGAGACGCGCAAAATAAGGCGTCCCTCCATTTGCACTAAGGACTGGCACCCCGATGTCGGGAAGTTTTGAGAACGGCACGACAAACTCAAACGGCGAACTCGTCCCAAACTTTGATATGGCGAGTGCAAGCGACGAACGGCAGGCCGGGTGGTTTAATAGATCTTCCAGCATTCGGCGGAGCCCAAGGGTTAGCGCAGCAATCGGCTCTCCATGCATTGAGCCGGACGTGTCACAGTTCACGATGACAGGATGTTGGACGCCCGAGCGGGCGCGTTCCGCATACCTGGGCGACACGATAGTCGTTAGTTGGCCGCCGACGCGCGTGGCGGACACTTCCGGTCGCTTATCCTGAAGGCCGGACGCGAAATGTGATATGAGCTTGCGAACTCCGTGCTCCATCGATTGCACAGGCAGCTCCTTGTAAGCCACTAGGCTACGAGAAGTGCTGCGGCGTCGACTATTAGTGCTTTGGTGAATAAACACGTCATGCTCCCTTGAAAAAGTGTTAATGTGTTGTCGCGTTTGCGCCCGTCACGTACACGGGGTCCTGAACTATTCAGATAACTCCGCGGCCGAAGCGTCCAAAGTCTCTGGGTTAGCTTGGACAGTGTTGCCGTCGATGGCATTCAATAGATCCGCAGTGGGGGCGACCAGCGTTTCGTGAATCTTCATCAAGCAAGCTGATCGCTCAGCGTCGAATGCTTGTACCTGCTCTGCTAGGTCGCGAAGACCGCTCATCGCCTTTTTGAAAGTCTGGTATTTGTGACGGAGAGTCTTTTGGGCTTCGGGCCAACTAGTCGGCACTTTTGCCGTACCCGCTTTCTTATTGAGGGCGGCTGCGATTGCAGCCCCGCGCTGTGCTTTGGGAAGCCGCAGCTATAGAAGCCGCTTTGGAAATACTGAGCTGGCCGCTGTAGGCGAGATCAAAGAGACGCGGATCTTTTGCGTCTATTACTCGAAGTGCGTGTCGGCAACGGTTGGCGGCCACGTCGTATTCTGCGCGATCGTTTCATGGATTTCGCCGCCCTGGTCTCCTACTGGAATTCCCTTGGCCTTCCGTTCTTGTGCTTGCCGCCGGGCACTTGCTACCACGGCTCGCACGGCTGTGAGCGCAAGTTGTGTGTCATTAAGACGACGCCCATCTTGATTGGACCGATTTCGGCGAAAGACCCACTCTTCTGGGGACCGGCCTGCAAGCTCCGCGTCGTCAATCCAAACAGCGGTTAGCCCCATTTTTTTTCGCTTTGCAGCTTCCACGCGGCAGTTGCCGTCGAGGACAAGAGGACGGGCGCGACATAAAGCACGATTGGTTGCTGCTGACCGTGCTTTTCCAAACTGCCCGCCAAGCGGGCGATGTCAGCATCCAACGTAGGAAAGATCTTTGATGCCGGGTGCGGCCTTAGCGTCATTACTTGATTCGCCGTAAGCGCGTGGAGAATTTGCCCGATCTCCTGATGCGGATCGCAAACGCTTCCGATGGTTGTGCAGGCAGTCCCGACGATTTCGCGGGAACCCCGTTTGGCTCGCCCGTGCTAAAGCGGTTGTTGAAATCAATCATGCTTGACCTCGCTCTTGAGACGGTCGCCCAGGAGAGCCCGTTGACGACAACCACGGCGGGTCTTGATGCATTAGGAGCGGTCCAAGTTTGCCACATCGTGGACAACGCAGTGGCAGTAATGGAGAAAACCATTTGGAGCTGCACTGCCTGCATGCGGCGTAGTACCAGCTACCGGAAGGCGGCCTTTGTGCGGCGCGGTAAGGCGGGAGCGGCTCGTAACGCAAATCAGCGCATGCTCGCGTCATTGCCGGCCCTCCTCACAGGAGTGCGGAGGTGCGGCCAACTCAACGATCGCTAAGATCGCCTCGCGAAGGTGAGGCTGAAGAAAGGGCCATCTCTCGGCGATATACCGAATCGACCCTTCAAAATCACTGAGGCCGGAAGCTGCCAGGGCATGGCAACGGCCGTTCGCTGTCGCCGGTTGCGACAAATGTACTGACTCGCCAGATGCGCGATTTGCTAAGTCATTTGGCGGTAAGTCGTTGGAGGATCCGGCCCGCGGGTTCGATTCCCGCCGCCTCCACTTTGACATTCGTTGCCAACTGGCGACGATCAGCGACTAAACCCTTGCTCCGGCAAGGGTTTTCTCGTTTTCGGAGAGTGTCGCCGTTGCCAGCCGATGACTGCGAGTGACCCTCAGCGCCGCAAAAAGTGCAGCGCATTTGCAGCGCGCATCTTTTGAGGGCGCTGCATCGGAGACTGGTGCCGGCCGCCCTTTCGGCGAAGGAATGTTTGCAACAGCCTTGGCCCGGTCGTCCATCCCAATGTGCGTGTAGCGCATCGTCATGTTGACGTCGGAGTGCCGGGCCAATTCCTTTGCTTCCGGGAGTGACGCGCCATTGCGGAGCAGCTCGGTAATGTGCGTGTGGCGGCCGGCCGCGTGGAAATCAGCAATGCCGTCTTCTGTTTCGTATGCGATACCCACCCGTTCCAAATCCTTCCGCACCATGAGCCAGGTTTTCTTGCGATCCAGCAATGGGAAAAGCTTCTCGGTCGGCTCTACGCCCTTAAGCCATATCTGGAGCATTGCAACTAACTCCGGATGCAGCGGCAGTACGTCCTTGCGGCGATGCTTGGAACAAGCCGCCTCGACCGTCACTGTTGCCGGTGACACGTTGAGCTTGAAACTTCGCGGCGTGAGGCTGGCTATTTCTTTCTTTCGCAAGCCTGTCATGTAGGACAGCGTATAGATGCGGGCCCGCTGTTCTCCAGAGAACCCTTGAATGCGCTTCCGACTTTCCCGAGCCGATTCCACGAGCATATTGAACTCTTCGGCCGACAGTGCCCGCCGCGCATGCCGAACGTCTACGGCCGTATTGAGTCGCTCCAATCCGAGAATCGGATTGCTGAGCAGCCGCTTCGTCACCACGCACCAATTACAGAACGTATCGAATGCCTGGATGTAGTGGTTATATGTGCGGTGCCCAATGCCGTCACTCTTGCGAAGTGATCGCAGGACGCTTTGCACTTGTTCGCCGTCGATGCCAACTAGCGTTGCAAAGCCGCCGTCGTTCACGATCCGCCGCACCCGCGTCATCGTGAGCTTGACATATTTCGGCGAATTGTCCGAGAGACTTTCCTCGAACGCCGCGAGCTGCAATTCAATGTCAGTTTGCTTTTGCTCGGCGATGCGATCCTGTAAAGGATCGATCATTCCCGTTTGCCGGAGGCGCGCTTCGGACTCCAGCTTCGCCGCCAACTCTTCCGTCAATCCCTTATCGGTGTAGCCCTTGGCGGTCCGGCGTTTGCCCAAGTGATCGACATACTGAATTAGATAAGGCTCGTTGCGTCGCTTGCTGCGCTTGAAAATCGATGCCATGCGTTATCTCCTCAATCGATCATTTTCGCGCGCTTGCGGACTTGGGCAACCCGCCTCGATCCATTTTTTTATTTCGTCGCGAATCCACCGTACAGAATTGCCAAGCTTCACCGGTTTTGGCAAGTCACCGGCGCTTCGCAGCCGCCATAGGGTTCGCTTTGACAAGTTAAGGAGGCCGGCAAGCTCCTCCGCCGTGATTAACAGCGGCTCCGCGGAACCTTCCTGCAACTCAACCGCTGACATGGTGGCATCCTCCGGCGGAACATCTCACGAACGGACGTAGCCGTTTACCCAAACCCAGAGCCGCCGACAAAGCTTCGGCAATTCCTCAGGATGCTTGGAGTTATAGGCACCGAGCTTGTAGCTGCCGATAAGCAGCATGATCATAAATAGTGACACGGAACACTCTCTCTTTCAGTTGAAATGAGCCTTGGGGAAGGCTGACAAGTCGCAATTGAATAACCACCAGACAATGAGCGTCATGAGCGCTACCGCTCCGCATACAACAACGATGCGACAGCGCGGATGCGCCGCAGTGAGCTTATACAGGAACAGGAATACCATCATTTCCAGCATGGATCGCCTTTCTCACTTGCCTTAGCGCCGCAATGCCAACCGGTCGCTTATCGTTCAAGTCCCATTTCCTGTTCATGCGCCTGCTCTTGGCCCTTCTCTTGCTCAACGTTCGGCGTATATTGCCCCGGACCGTAAGGCACGAAGCCACCGCCATTGAACAATGCGGAGGCAAGTTCCATAGCACCCTGCGTACCAAGACGGGACATTTCCGCCTTCACGTCGCCCTTTATCGTTTCCCACAATTGCTTCGCGTTCTCTGACATGATCCGATTCCTTTGCAAAAACAAATTAGTGCCAAATGTTATACGGCTATCGTTGGCCGAATATTTTCACTTCGTAAGCCGGTGGTGGCTCCGGCCGAGATATGTCTTCACCATTCACCGCAAGTGTTAACCCGCCTGCCGCGCCGACGGAGACAACGCAAAACGCAATCGATGCAGCCAAAGTTGCACATGCCGCTACCGATCGTCCAAACCACCCAGAACGCCGCCCGAGCCGCCGTTCCTCGTAATAGCGCAGCAGCGTCGTGCAACTTGGCCGTACACCTGGCGTAAACGTAATGGCGGTGCGTGGCGGCAAGGCAATCACTTCCTCAGGCTTGAGCAACTTGCGAGTTTGCTGCTGCCACGAGCGACTGGAATTACCCGAGCTACCATGGCTACTGCTCGACTGTGCTCCTTGCGTGTGCTGGTATGAACTACCAGAACTGGTTCCACCGGATGCGACGACGATTGTGCTTTCTCCAAGATGCGCGCTGACATAATCCGCTGTCGCGTTGTCATTGACGCCAAAGAAGACTTGGCTTGTATTGCTGAGCAGCGTCTGCTCCTGCCCATTCGGAAAACAAGTCTTGAGCTGACCCAAGCTTTGGACGTAAAACTGCAAACGAACGCCGTAACCTCGATATTTGTCCACGGCATCGTCTACCGCTTCCAAGTGCCCCAAGCTGGCGGCTTCATCGAGGACGAAATGCACCTTGTTCTTCTCTTGCAGCCCGCCGCGTACAACAGCGCGAAGCAGAGAGCCGATCCACATCCGAAGTAGCCCGGACTGCGCCCGCATGTGCTCAGGAGGCAAAATCAGGTAAACTGTAAATCTGCCTTTGAGTAAGTCCCCCGGATCAAAAGTGCTATCCTTTGTGCTTTCGCCCACTGGAAGCGTGTCCAAGAAGCGCAAGTGCCGTGACACCGTGGTCAGCGTCGAAGATTTCTCTTTCTCCACGAAGTGAGAGAGCTGGCCGCCCATGCGTGAGAGCATTCCTCCCCAACAATCCGATTCGCACATGAGCTTGATCGCCATCTCAAGCTTTTGCGGATGGCTTAGCATGTCCCGAACCATTTGCAGCGAACGCGAATCATTACGCTCGCCGTATTGCACCACGGTCGCGATCATGGCGGCGATCCACGCTTCAGCGCTATCATTCCAATGAGGCTCGCGCTCTTCGCCCGTTCGTACGACCAGCGCGTTGGCGAGATCGTTGCATTCATCCAGAGCCTGCCGGCTGTCCTTATCGATAAAATCAAGCGGATTAAAATGATCGCTTGCCCGCGACACGACGTTGTATGGATCGAGCAGCACCACGCGGTGGCCGAACGCTTTTCGGCGGTGCTCAGCCGTAAGCGTGGCATTCTCTCCCTTAAAATCGACGACGACGCACGACTCCGGGCAGGTCATAAGGAACGGAACCACACATGACACGCCCTTGCCACAGCCCGATGGGCTCACAATTAGCGAATGAATCGGCTGGGGCAATCGCACGAGTGGGTGCGCTGCCGAATCTGCGCCGACCCAGAATGCCCGGCATGCCAACTTGGCATCAACACCGCGAAAACAACTTTCGGATGCGGCCAGTGGCTTTGCCTGCGCCGACCCCGGCAGTCGACCCAGGATTAGTCCGCTCTGTGCATCCAACATGCCGGCGTGACGCAAATCGTTTTCATTAGCCCAACTGCGCTGCCCAATGTCGTCAATTGCGATCCTTTGCGCCGAAAAAGTTTCACAAGCACCACAGGTACAATCACCCATGCGGACATCGGCCAGCCAACAATGACCAGGACGGCCGCGCAATACAGCCCGGCCAAAACGCCGATCATTAACAGTAGTCGCAAAAGTGAATACATGACGTTGCCGTTACGCCGCCGACTTGGCCTTCAATGTCTTTAGAAAATCGTCCAGCTCGATACCTTCCGACTGCGCTGCCTTGGCCCTGCCGACCAATTCTTCAAGCACCGCAATGAACTCAGGGAGTCCATTCAGTGCCGCCCCAGAAACACTCACACGGCGGTTTGCGACGGCTGCCGTAATACTGCACGGGCGCGAGCGCTTCCTGCCTTTGCGAGGGCGGCTCTGCCGCTTCGCTTTGACATTCGCCGCGTCGCGCGTGAGTTGACCATTCGCCGCTTGATGGACCAGCTCCGTCTGTTCCGCCGGATCGGCTATCTTTCCAAGCGCGTAGGCCGTGCTTGGCGCCAACGATCCATTCTGCACCTGTTCCTGCACGGCGCACGGAAGATCGAGCAATGCACGCAACTTGCTCACCGTCGCGATGCTGATACCGAGTTTTCCCGCGACTTCCGTCGCCGACCAGCTTGTTTCTTTCATCAGGCCATCGATTGCGCGCGCCGTCTCCATGCCGGACAGGTTCTTCCGCAACAGATTTGCGATAAGCTGGAGCTGCACGATTTCGGCGCCGCTCAAATCCCGTTCCTCGACAATCGCAGCGATCCTGTCCCATTTCAGCAATCTCGCGGCGTGGAGCCTGCGCTCTCCATCGACTACAACGAGCCGGTTGCCGTTCCGCCGCACGCGTATCGGTTGCTGCAAGCCCACTTCCCGGAGGGTCACAGCAAGGTTACGGATCGAATCATCGACGGCGTTCTCGCGCACCTGCGGCGCGGTGTCGATTGCGGCAACCGGCAAATACTCAATCGTTTCTTTTGTCATGTCTTTGCTCCTTGGGATGCGGATTGCAGCGATCACTCTTCGCAAGGTAATTACGTCCCTCGCGCCAAGTCCTTTTCATCGGGCTATCCATAAGCCAATCGCGATGAGCGAGCTGGCGGCGCAATCTGATTGTGCGCTTCAAATAGCCAGGTGCTGAAAGTGTTGACGCTCTGCAACCCGCAGCGGCGCGCTCCTCCGCCGAGGACTTGCCCAAGATGTATCTCAAAATGAAGGCGCGGCGGTATTTCTTGGGCAGTCTCCGCAACGCCTTTCGCAACGCAATGTCGCATTCCAGCTTGCAGAGCAAACCGATTGGCTCCCAATCGCGAACGTGCTCCTCAAATGGAATTGGCTTGGTTTGCCGCAGGTTTCCCTTGCGGTTTAACCCACTGCAAATGTGCTTAAGCACCGTAAACGCGTAACCGGTGAGCGAACCTTTGTCCGGCGTGTAATTCTTGAAGCCCAGCTCGTTCATGCTCGCCCACCATTCCTGGGCAACGTCATCCGGGTCGGACTTCGCATACGGATATTTGTCCAAAACGATTGAAGCGGCTTCTACGACATACGGGCTCGCCTGCCTTATCAACTTGGCCATTTCACCCGACTGAAGATCCCCGTCCTTGAGGTATTGGCTGTAAATCTCTTGAATGCCGTTCGCAAACCCGGCCCACACATGCGCGCTGCTCATGGTTCCCTTCCTATTTCCCTTAAATCGCGGTTGCCGAACTCGGCGCTTTCACCTTGTATCTCACAGCGCCCTTACAGTCGGGCAAGCGCCCAATGGGCCCCGCTCGACGGTCGCTGGCACGTCCCGCGACCGCTACTCACGAAACGCCGCCATTCAAGGCAAGCGACCGTCGCATTAGCACTTACCGATCGTTTCGCGGGGTTACTCATACCCTTGCGGCCTATCACGGTTGGTCAGCTTCGCCCATGCGGAAGCGCCGGCGAGCTAACCGGCTGGAATTTCCGGTGAAACACGCCTATATGTCAAGTTTTACTGCAACAAAACTTGACATCCAGCATCGCCTAAGGGATAATTGGGCATGGAAAAGCAACGGACTCCAAGCAACACTTCCCGCACCGTCACGCGCTCGATCCGCGAGAAGATTGCGCGCGGCGGCGAGCGGCTATGGAAGCTCGAAGACTTCGCCGACCTGCCATTCACCGCGGTCGCCCAGGCGCTGTCGCGCCTTGCCCGCGCCGGCGAGATCGAGCGATTGAGCAAGGGCGTCTATTACCGTTCCCGACCGACCGCGTTTGGCAAGAGCCGGCCCAACCCCGCCGACATCCGCAGGCTCGCGTCGCGGCGCAAGAGCATGTTTCCCGCCGGAACCGCCGCGGCCAACCTGCTCGGATTTTCCACGCAGAACGCCAAGCGGCCGGAGCTGGCTACGAGTGCCCTAAGCCTGCCACGCAAACTGGTGGGCCCGGAGTCTGTGATTCATACGCGCCGGCCCGAGGCTTGGGCAACGCTCTCCGAAAGTGACGCCGCACTGCTCGACTTCCTCCGCCGAGCCGGTAAACCAAGCGAGCTGTCGCCCGACGACACGGTTCGCAAAACACTTGCGCTGATGCGAGAAAAAGCCCGGCTCGCCCGCCTGCTCAAGGCCGCCGACTCCGAACCGCCGCGCGTCCGCGCGATGCTCGGCGCCATCGGCGAGCAGATCGGCATCGGCAAGACTGCGCTGCGCAGCTCAAAGCGTCGCTCAACCCATTCTCGCGGTTCGATTTTGGTATGCTCTCCGGCCTGAAATTCGCCGAGCGCTGGCAGGCGAAGGAGCGCAGACGCGCATGAAACTTTTCGAGCACAAGGATTTCGATCAGGCGGTGCTCGGCGCCGAGCGGCATTTCCAATCGCGGGGGCTACGCCCGGCGATCATCGAGAAGGATTACTATGTCACCGAGGCACTTCGCCTAATTGCCCAACCGGCCGGCGACAAGATCATCTTCAAGGGAGGCACCAGCCTGGCCAAGGGATGGAACCTGATCGAAAGATTCTCGGAAGACCTCGACATCTTTCTGGACCCGCAGGCCGTCACCCCGCGCTCGGCAAGAACGGCATCGACCGCGAACTTAAGAAGCTGCGCGACGCGGTCGGCACGCACTCGGCGCTTACCTTCCTTCCCTCCGAAAGCAAAACCATCGGCGGCTTCGGCCGCAGCGATTACTTCTCCTACACGCCGCTTTTCGGCGGGCCCGGTGAAGTCGCCCCGCGCGTTCTACTGGAGTCCGGCACGGCCAGCGGCCGCGAGCCAACGGAGATCGTCGAGCTGCGGTCGTATCTTGCCCAGTTCCTGAAAGAAACCAGCCAATCGCTCGGCGCTGAAGACGAGGATGGATTTTCCATGCGGCTGCTTCACTTCCGCCGCACCTTCGTTGAAAAGCTCTTTACCATCCACGCCAAGGTAGAGCTGCTCAAGCGCGACGGCCGGCCCATCGGACCGTACGCCCGGCATTATTACGACCTGTATCAGTTAGTGCAGCGGCCCGAAGTCGTCGCCATGCTTAGGTCGGCCGAGTACGCGGCAATAAAAACCGATTACGACATGATCAGCCGAACTCATTTTGCGCGGGACTATTTCCCACCTCCGGGCATGAGCTTCGCCGGCAGCGAGGCTCTATTTCCTCCGGCATGGCTGGCTACCAGCATCATGTTCGACTACGGCGCTCAATGCAAAGCGCTTTGCTATGGCATCTACCCATCTTGGGACGACGTTGAAGCGTGCTTCAATAATCTGTCGCCCGCTGCTTTAGCCGTATATCTTCGCGTAGCGACTCCGCCACTTCCTTCTTGCGCCGATGATGAATTCGCGCTATGGTTAATTACCGTTAACCATAGACTGGCCGAGAATGTCGGGAGTTACCGCCGAGCAGTCAAATACCAAGGTAATCGTCGCGCATTTCAAAGAGCACGGGCTCACTAGCCATGACTACGAAAACGCAGCCGCCAAGTATCCCGACTTGAAATTGCTCAATCGTCCACCAGAGGCGTTAGTCGGAAATATCGAGGGTCTCGTCAAGAGTTTTGCCGTCCACGGGCTCACCCTCCGCGACTATCTAAAGGCTGTCTGTAAGCAACCACGCAACTTCGTTCAGCGTCCGGAGACGCTGACGGGAAACATCGAAGGTGTCGTCCGGCACTTCGAGGCTGACGGGCTCACAATTCGCGCATATCTCAAATCCACTTGCAGGCATCCAGCCCTTTTTGGCCAACGTCCCGATACGGTCATCAGTAACGTTGAGGGCGTCGTCGCGCACTTCGCGCCGAAGGGCTTACTGTCCGCGACTACCTCAAGGCTGTTTGCAAGCAACCATCGCTGTTTAGTCAGCGCCCGGAAACAATAATTGCAAATATCGAGCGAGTCGTTCAGCACTTCGCACCGCTCGGCCTGACGCCCGCCAACTACGTGAAAGCCGCTGGCCGCGAGCCGCGATTATTTCATCAACGTCCTGAGACGTTGATCGCGAACATTGAAACCGTTGTGAAGCACTTCGCCGACAACGGCCTCACCATCCATGACTACCTGGTGACCGCCTCCAAACGGCCACAGCTTTTCACGCAGCGGCCGGAGACGCTCATCAGTAATATCGAACGCTTGACATCCGCATTTTGCATCCGAGGGCCTCACAATCCGTGGTTGTCTTCAAGCCGCCTGCAAGCAATCACAGCTATTTACTCAGCGCCCAGAGACGCTCATCTCCAATATTGAGGGTGTGCTCGACCACTTCAATTGCCACGGGCTTACTTCGCGTGAGTACCTCAAAGCCGCCTCCAAACTTCCGCAATTGTTCTGTCAAAGGCCCGAGACGCTTATCGGTAACATCGAGGCTGTGGTTCAACGCTTTACGGGCGACGGCCTCACCGTCGCCGATTATTTGAAGGCCGCTTGCACACAACCACCGCTTTTTACGCAGCGGCCCGCTACCATTATTGGCCACATGAACTTACTGTTATCGCTCCTTGAGCCTTCGGTTCCCTCCCGTGCGAAGCGCTGCAACAAGTGCTTCGCAGACCGATGTTGCTTTCCCTCTCGTCTGACAACACGTACCTTCGCGGCATTGAAGCCGCTCATTCCGGCCGCGCCCCGGATTTCACATCTTCCCGACCGCACATCGAAGCATTGGTTGCCGAACGCCTCGGCCATCCCAACTTCGATGAACCTGTTTCCAAACAGCCTCGCCCCGACGATCCAAATGCCGATATTGGTCCCCACGCCCGAAATCTTTTGCTGCGGGCACTTATTCGCGAGCAGATCATCAAAGGCAAGCTCCGCGACTAGTTTCTAAAACGCCAATCTTTCTTCGCGTCGGCTCCAATGCCAGCCAAAGGTTTTTCGCGACTGTCGCCCATTACTCTTTTAAGCGGTCAAGCCAAGCGACGCATCACCGCGGCTAACCGCCCGCAAGCGGTATCGCGGGCCCAGAGCGCTCTGCTGGGACATCTCCCGGCGGTAAACATTTGTTAACTATTCTGCTCCATACTGTCATAGCACCGCCACGGAGGGCGCGATGGCAAAAGACTATTATCGCCAGCTCGTCAAGGAAGCTAACTCTCGCCCCCTTGAGAAACTGGCCGACCGCATTGAAGAAGCAAAATTTCGATGGAGTCCTTCCTTTGGCACTCGCGCTGATGACACGCCATCGCGATCGTTGCCTTTCCATCTCATCATCGAGGACATCCATGAATGGCTGTCCAATGATGAATTGGTGCGTTACGCCACTGAGCCGGCCGGAAGCGACTATTTTCAACGCCTGGAAAAGCGCAGAGGAATTCAACAAGACGCGATCGTACTTCGACATTCCACAGCCCGAAGGACTTACGGGTAAGTTTTATACCGCGCTCATACAGGATCAGTTCGACGAATCAAAGAACGGTCTCGCGGAAGCGGAACATCATCTCGACCGTTTTCGTCACGCCCTGCAACATCAATATGAATGTGCTCAGGCAGTGCGCGCTTATGTACAGACCGTTGGCAAGGAGCATCACAACGAACTCGTCAAGTTTGTTCCGCTTAATGCCAGGAAGCTTGAAGAGGCGCTTGACCTGCATCTAATTGATGTTGGCAAATATGACCCGCTGCTCAAACACCATATTCACGCAGCGTTCGATGGCGCGGTGCATGTAGAAGGTGACACGCCTATAGACGTGATGGACGCCACATTCGACGCCACGAAGTTTGACAGGTATTTTGCCAAGCTCGAAAAACATCTCCGCACCAATATCAACACGCTCGGGGACATGATAAAAACTTTTTCCCTCCACCGGGACCGAATCGACGAGCTTTCTCACGCCGCTCCGCAGCGCCAACGATAATTGGCCCACGCGGCAGGTCGGACGCCTCCTTACTTTCGCTGCGCCGCCATAATTCTCTTTAAGCGGCCGCGCCGAGCGAAGCGACGCATCACCGCGGCCGTTCATTTCCCGATCCTTTTCCGTTTTTCCCGCGCGGTGACTTAGACCAGGGCGCTCATTGCCGCTCCCCTGGACCCCAGGCTAGTCACTGGTTCCCATAGCGGATGAGTCTGTCCATAATGGGGAGGCCATGCTGCGATTGCCTCTAATCGTTGTCGCGGTTGCTCTTTGGCCGACGTGTGCGCTGGCTCACTACGGCACGCCGTTTGGCGATTACAACAACAATGGCGTCGTCGATGCTGCCGATTACGTGGTGTGGCGTGACACGCTCGGTTCCTCGACCAGTTTTCAGGCCGATGGCAATCGCACCGGCAGTGTTACGTCTGCTGACTACGATTATTGGAGAGCGCGATTTGGGAACGTCGTGCCTGTGGATACTCTTCCGAACCCGTCGCCGCCTTCGTTTACGAACTCGCCGTGGTTAGAGCAATCGGGCGTGACGCTCCCGCTCGCCGACCAAGTCAACTACGGCGAAGGGATTACGATTAGCGTTGTCGATAGTGGTATCGACGCAGAGAGTGCGGCGTTCGCCGGGCACCTGTCACCGAACGGTGCGTGTTATGCGTATTGCAGCGGTCAAACGCCGGACAATGTAGAGGGCACAGTCACCGCCGACGGCACCGGCCACGGCACTAACGTCGCGGGCATTGCCGCTGGCGAGGAATTCAATGGCCATGTCGGCGTGGCAGCCAAGGCAACCGTGTTGGCGATTAAAGTATATCCTACCACCGGCGGTGACATTCCTACTGCCGACATAGTGGCGCATGGCGTTCACATGGCGGCGGAGCGTGGCGCCAATGTCATCAACGTCAGCTCCACGCCCGTGCATGGATTAAGCACGACCAACCGCGCCAATTATTATAAAGCCTTTTCCAGCGACGTGAATTACGCCGCCTCGCAAAACGCCATTACCGTGTTTGCCGGCGGAGATGAGGGCACTTCCATCGTCGGCTCGTCTTTTATCGGCAGCGGCGGCGCTTCTTCTTTCACCGATTCCACCATCCAGCGCATTATTTTTGTCGGCGGAGTCGATTCCGGCAACAACCTGGCCGCAGGCAGCAATACGCCCGGCACGGGAAAGTTATTAAGCAGCACTGGCGCATTGACCCCAATCTCAGACCGCTGGCTGGTGGTCAATGACAGCGTTATCGGGCTTAATGGTGCCCCACTAGCAGGCACTGACTATGCAGCGCCACAGGTTGCCGGTGCCATTGCACTGTTGCAAATCAAATGGCCGCAGATAAAGGCCGACGGTACGGCGGCCACTATATTGCTGGTGACGGCGACGGACCTGGGCACCCCGGGTACGGATGCCATCTTTGGCCACGGACTTTTGAATATGCAAGCGGCTTTTCAACCGATAGGCGGCACGGGGGCGGTGACGCCGGACGGCGAATACATCTCGATTGTCCCCAGCAGCATCGACTCCGACGGCACAATCAACGTCACGCACCTCGACCCGCGGATAACAACACTTACCGCCTATGACAGCTTCGGTCGCGATTTTCCCATCCGCGTCATGGATTCCCCGCTTGCCGTTCCCGAACCGGCCTCGTGGCTGCTGCTCGTTTGCGCGCTGCTCGCGCTAAGCACTCTTTTGCGCCGCCGAATCTTCTGATCTTCGCGTCGGCTGCCTGCGGCTTCCACAACTGGCCGAGCAACACAAGGCGCATTGATCGCCCCGACGATCATTCATCGTTCCCTGTTCCTGATGAGGCATAGCGGAACTCCATATTAAATCTTTCGGGCCGGTACCCAAGATTCTTTCACTTTGCGCCTATTACTCTTTTGAGCGGCAGCGCCGAGCGAAGCGACGCATCACCGCGGCCGCGTTATTTCACTGCCCGTAATCAGGCACACAAAAGAGATAGAAGCAGAGGAAGCAATGAACGAACTGAACAAGAAACCCAGCGCCAAACCGGCCCTGTTCATCCTGGCTGGAATACTTTATGCCCTGAATCCCATCGACGTCATTCCGGATTTCATTCCAATTGTCGGATGGCTTGACGATGTTGGGGTCGTCGGATTCCTGGTCCAGCTTTACCGTATGTACAAGCGGCATTTGGAGGCCCAGGCACTTAAATCCCCCGTGATTGACGTACCAGTGAAGGCTCTTAAATAGCCATCAGGGCGCATCGGCTGCGCCGCCGGGTGCTTTCAGGCTCCGCGTTCGCTGCGGTCGCTGGCGCGACGAGTTCTCCCTTCCCGCCCCCTTGCGCACGGGCCGCGATCCGCGTCCCTTTGTAGGACACCTTCGGTGAACGGAGTTCTTTTTGTTGGGGGGAATTTCCCCCGCGCCGTCAAGGATCGGGGCCACGCGACCTTCGCGGCTTCCTCCCCGATCTTCCTCCGCTTGCGCTTCGTGCAGACCGGGTGCCCCTCCGCGCCGGTCGTCCTTGACTGCACTCCCCCCTCGCTTTTGGTCTTCGCCCCCTGCCGCCAAAAGCAGTGCTTTGTGCAGCAGGGCTGATTTCATTTCAAACGGAGGAATGAGCGATGACAACGAAAACCGCCACCCGCACCGACATCTACACTCGCGTTACTGACCAGATCGTCGAGCAGCTTGAGCGCGGCGTCCGGCCTTGGCTCAAGCCTTGGAATGCCGAGCACGCCGCCGGCAGGATCACACGGCCGCTACGGCATAGCGGCGAGCCTTACCACGGCATCAATATCCTGATGCTGTGGGCGGCCGCCGAATCCCAGGGTTTCAACTGTCCCATTTGGTTGACCTACAAACAGGCCCAGGAGCTTGGCGGAAACGTCCGCAAGGGCGAGCATGGCTCCCCCGTTGTGTACGCCAGCACCTTCAAGAAAACCGATACCGGCGACGACGGCCAGGAAATCGAACGCGACGTTGCTTTTCTCAAGCAATACACCGTGTTCAATGCCTGCCAATGCGAGGGACTGCCGGAGCGCTTCTATCAACTGGCCGAACCGCCCAAGGAAACGATGCAACGCATCGAGCAGGCCGACCGGTTCTTCGCCAACACCCACGCCGACATCCGCCACGGCGGAGACAAGGCGTATTACACCGTCACCGGCGACTATATCCGCATCCCGACTTTCGAGGCGTTCCGCGACGCGGAATCACACGCCGCCACCGTCGCCCATGAGTTGACGCACTGGACGCGGCATTCTTCACGGCTTAATCGCGAATTCGGCCGCAAGCGCTTCGGCGATGAAGGCTATGCGACGGAAGAGCTTGTCGCGGAACTTGCGAGCGCGTTTCTGTGTGCCGACTTGCAGATTACGCCGGAGTTACGCGACGACCACGCCAGCTATCTCGATTGTTGGCTGCAAGTGCTGCAATCCGACAAGCGGGCCATCTTCACTGCCGCTTCACACGCCAGCCGGGCCGTTGACTTCCTGCACGGCTTGCAGCCGCAGGCAACAGCTTGACCGCAACCGCCCGGCGGCGATCGCCGCCGGGCTTTTCCTTCATTATCCATTCAAGCGAGGTTACCCATGACCGATATACGCGACCAGATCGACTTAAGCGTGTTTTCGCTGGTCTGCGAAAACTGCGACGCTGGCGACGACATGCTCAACGAGGTGGACGCACGAGCCGCCGGCTGGACTCAGATCGAGTACACACCCGATTTGCCGATGGCCAACTTTGTTGGCCTATGCCCGCATTGCACTAGCGAGCGTCAACGCTGCGACCGCCAACAACGCAGACGGCGACCAAAGTAGCCATCCGAATTTCGCCGCCGCGTCGGCAGCGACGCGGCGGTTTACTTTCCAAGATAGTGAGAAGCCAGCTGGAATTGAATCAGAACTGGCCTTGTATGGCTAACGAACAAAGACTTCCCGGATCAAAATTGGTGCTGGTAATATTGTAGGGTCCGTTAGTGCCAAAATCAGCGCAGTCCGTCGCAGGTGGGTCCGCATTAAGATTATCACTATACGATCCAGCAGCCCTCACCGTGCCTGAATACGGTAATCCATCATCAAGCTTCTGATCAATAAAGTAACTATCAGCAGGAGAAAGAGCCATTGCCGGATTAGCGGGGTCAGCGCTTGAACTAATCCAAAACATATTCGGACCCGGTAACCAATCTTCCCCTCGAACGCCCATGAAGTTGCTATATTTTGACAGAAACAAGAAGCACGCATGAGCGGCCGAGAGCTTAATGGCCGGACAAGTTAGCGTCGGATCGGGCAAGTTAGGCGATGAAAGCGTAATCATGGAATCCGCAATTAGATTGGCTGCATAGAGATGGGTCCAGAAATTTTGATACTCTGACCATTCCGATACACTATCTAAGACAATTCCACTTCCATTCCCGCTTGTCCCAAAACCAAACGTCGCCTCTGTAGCACAATCACCCGGCAAACAATTGAATTTGAGACGAAACGTCTGAATCGCAGAAGCAAAAGTATCGAGTTGCCTAACCGTTCTTTGAAGTTCCGCCGCATGAATAAGATCGCGGCCGACAAGAATGCCGCCCACGATCAGCCCGATAATGACGAGCACGATCGAAAGCTCGATGAGCGTAAAGCCGTGACGATCAGACGCGCACATGTCCGATATTAGGCGTGCTTCGGTTAACCAACCGTTAACCAACGTTGCCGTGGCGATACAGGCGGCGACAGGCTTAACGAGTTGGACGCACGAGATGCCGGCTGGACGCAGATCGAATACGCCCCCGATTTGCCAATGGCCAACTTTGTTGGCCTATGTCCCGATTGCAATATCGGGCGGCAACGTGCCGACCGGCGTCGGACGCGGAGCACAAGACCGCGTTAATGATCGAATTTTTGCCGCGTCGTATGCGACGCGGCAATCAAAACGTGGCGCGAACTGCAAGGACGCATAAAGGCCCGCTTACATTTTGAGACGTGTCAGTATTCAGCACGTTGTATTGAGCGGGTATGTCGTCGGTAAAACAGTACGGCGACGTCGCACCCGCTGGTCCACCTCCACTCAAGATGGGCACGTATAGCGCATCCGAGCTATTACCCCCGCTGGCGAGCGCCGTTCCAGGCGCGGGAAGCCATCATCAATTTTGGCGTCAATCTCGTAGGCGGTTTGCGTGGGCAGCACCGTGGTGCAGTTATCGAACGTACCTGTCGCTATCAGGTAATGCCCCGCATTCCCATTCACGAATGGCTCATCACTAGGCACATAATTAATGACCCACGCCGCCTGCACGCCGCAAGCATTCACTGGAAGTCTGAGGTTGAACCTCGTCCCGTTCCCGCTGCCTGTAAGACCGGCAATTAATTGAGCGTCGCTTAGATGTATCAACGCAAGCGCATACTCAAAATATTCCCAGCCATTATTTAAATAGTACACAATGGTCCCATCTCCATTGCCGCACAACCCGTTGGGACTACAAGAGGCCTCAAGCTCATTAATAAAGCCAAATTGAGTAGCGTTAGCACAATCACCCGGAAGACAATTGTATTTCAGGCGAAACGTATTGACGGCTGTATTCAATTGATCCACTTGTCGTACGGTTGCGCGTATCTCTGCCGCATGAATCAGATCGCGGCCGACAAGAATGCCGCCCACAATCAGCCCGATGATGACGAGAACGATCGAAATCTCGATCAACGTAAAGCCATGACGGCCGGTAGCGCGCATGTTCCATGCTATACGCGCCGTGGTTAATGATTCGTTAGCAGCCGCCTTTCGCGCCGGCTGGACGCAGATCGAGTACGCACCCAACTTGCCGATGGCCAACTTTGTTGGCCTATGTCCCGATTGCAATATCGAGCGGCAACGGGCCGACCGGCGTCGGACGCGGAGCACGAGACCGCGTTAATGATCGAATTTTTGCCGCGTCGTATGCGACGCGGCGGTTTATTCATTCCGGCTAACATGTCAAAAACTCGCCTGCACGAATAAGCCGACGAGCTTGTCCTTGAGAGTGAAGTCGTAATCGCACGTGTCCATCGTTAGGCCATAATAGGTAGGATCAGGTCCTAGGCAAACGCCACCTGCAAAATAATCCTCGGAAGGCAGCATAAAGAGGGGTAGATCAAAATTGTAATTAAGGCCTGCGGTCACGCGGCCAGTCGGAGCTTTTCCGTCATCGATTTTGCTGTCAATGTAATACGCATCGTGCGGTGTGTAAGGTGCAGGAGATGTCTTTATGGTCCCCTCTGCGATTCCTACATGGTATGCACTGCTTGTGCCTAGCCGGTAAGTATGTTTTCCCATCCACACCCAATTAGCTGGCCCCGGAGCTCCCGCATTGTGAAATTCTCCGACGACAACGAAAGCGCTGCCAGACGGCAGCGGCGGCATGGCTTTATCAATATATACGGTTACAAGTGGATCATTGGCCTCGAAGGGAGCAACCGCAATAAGGTTGGCGCGCGCAAATCATCGACAGCATAAGCGAATTCAAAGCCAATATAGAAACCGTACAAATCTGACAATCTGGGTTCAATCGCTCCGTTGCCATTGCCGTTATAGGCGCCCGCCAAGAATTGCGTAGCATTGGCGCAGTCGCCAGGTATACAGTTGTATTTGAGACGAAAGGTGTTCGCGGCGGCATCAAATTTATTGACGGCGCTGATGTCAGCGCGCAGCTCTGCCAGACGAATCAAATCGCGGCCGACGAGAATCCCGCCGACGATCAGCCCGATGATGACGAGCACGATCGAGATTTCGATCAGCGTAAAGCCGTGACGGTCCGAAGCGCGCATTCGTTATGCTAGCCGCGCGGTAGTTAACGAACGGTTAGCAGCAGCCGCGTCGCATACGACGCGACGGACTGCTTTCTGGCGCTCACAGCCGAAGGGTGTATAAACGACAGTGATTACCACCCCGTCCTAATTAGCAACGAGCATAATGCCCCTTCATACGGGCCCCAATCGTAAGTACGACTTGTATTGCTTACGTTATATGTGGGTGGATTTACGTCAGTTAGAACGCATACATTCTCACCAGTGAAACCTTCCGACGGCCCGCCCATGCCCAATAGCGTTGGGTCAAACGCGGGACCAGCGGCAAACACGTTTCCCGTATAAGGGTTCCCATCATCGAGTTTGGTATCGATGCTGAAGCTGTCAAGCGGTGTCAAACTCTCTGAATTGTAGTCCGCCAAAACACTGGCACTGATCCAGTAGTAGTTCGGACGACCGCTACGAGGAAGCAGCATGGTATCGATGTAATCAGTGGCACCCGGAATAAGAACCCAGCACGCGCTGCCGCCCGCAGGGCCCGAAGCTGTGGATAACGCAATCTGCGGACAATCGATGCTGGGAGCAAGTCCGCCACCGGCAGTGAGTGTCTTCATCGGCTCAACTACCAAGTTGGCGGTTCGAAGATGCGCCCAAAAGCCGTTATATTCTGTGAAGACATAATCAGGAGACATTCCAATCAAGGCGCCGTCGCCATTCCCATCTACTCCCAAGCCGAATCGCGTCGCCGACGCGCAATCTCCCGGCAAGCAGTTGTATTTGAGCCGAAACGTGTTGACTGCGGCATCAAACCTTTCAACTTGCCGCACTGTCTTGTGCAACTCCGCCACGTGAATCAGATCGCGGCCGACCAAAATACCCCCAACGATCAGCCCGATGATGACGAGCACGATCGAGATTTCGATCAGCGTAAAGCCGTGACGGTCAGAAGCGCGCATTCGCCATGCTACATACGCACTGGTTAACCAACCGTTAACCTTCTGCCCACCGCGTCGGCAACGACACGGTGGCAGCTTATTCAATTGCAACATTTAGTATGCAATTTCGCAATTCTCCGAAGTCAGGAGCAACATTGTACGTCGTAGAAGGCCCGGAAATTAGCGTACACTGCCCCAAACTGCTCCGGGCCTGCCCAGTCGTGGGCAACCCATCATCAAGCTTTTGATCAAGCTGAAATGCTTCGAAAGGGGTAATTCCATACCCCACCCCACTAAAGTCAATGGGACCAGCTGTAATACAACACCCGATCTGCCAGACGTTAGCGGGCCGTCCGGGCCATACCCCCGGAGAATCCGCATATGTCGGGAGCAGATAATTTCCCACTCCAATTTTCGCAGGTGCAAATAATTTGAGCGTTCGTGAGAACAGCTCGCAGAACAGTCGGGCGGAATAACGACGGCGGAATTCGATATCAAATAAAATCACCGGTTGACAACGATCGCTTCATAGATGGTGGCTATGGGGCATAATCGGAAAGAGCTAACGCCCATTCAGAAAGCGTGTTTGGTTGTCGGCACTTTTATTTTGATGGTCTGTAGTGGTGCTGCGGCGGCGGTTGTCGCAACTCGTCTTCTGATGTCGTTAGGCATGAAGTACCACGATAACTACGAGTACTACGGGCAATCGGCGGCACTGCTTTTAATTCCCATTGTTGCTGTCGTGGCATTCCTGATCCCGGGACTGCTTGTTTGGAGATTACACCAGGCCCAATGGCGCATCAGTCTCCGCACGCTGCTGATTGGAATGACGGTGATTGCTGTTGCGCTCGGGCTAGTCTTCTCGCTGTCGTGGTAGCCTTTTTTCCGCCGAGGGCAAGAAAGCCCTCCGCGCTGCGAATAGCATTTACCGTCGTGCCGCCACGCCTTCTTTTGTTTTGAGCTACTCATTTTGATGCAACGGTTGAGCACCAGCCCGATCGAATGGCAAGAAGCGGAGCAGGAACTGCTGCTGCACTTGCCGCCGCGCGGCGGACGAATGGTCAGGGCGCTACTGGGACCAGCTCTCGTTTTCGTGACCATGCTGCTCGTTGTCATTTATGTTTTCGATGGCTGGCTGCCGGCGGTAGTCGGGATGGCGTTGGTTTTCGCCGTGTTCTTGTCGATCGCGTATCTGAAAATGCGCACGGACTATCTGACCGACATGCTCGTCACGATCACGCCGCGGCACGTGACCGTCCAAGGCACTCGGGGCGCGGACCAGACGGTGACTGAATTCGAGCTCCAGCCGCGCAGTCGCGCCTGGCAGTGGTATTCGCGGGGTCGGGTTGCACGATCGCACAACCTGCCGCAAGGAATCGTGGTCGCGGGTCGGACATACGATCCGGAGGCAGGCGACGATCCAAACGACCGGAGCAAGCCGCGGTACGGCGGCAGCCTGACGCGCGGCGAGATGGACTGGGTTGAGTGGCGAGTAAACCTGTTTCTCCACCGCGTCGGGGACGCCGCCGCGCCTTCGTCGCGCGGTCGAGAAATCTGCCGCGCTATTCGACCCGCACTCTCTGGTACGCATTGAGCAGGACCAGTTCGAAACGCGAATCGACTTCCCCAACACGATGGCGACCGGCTCCTTTACCGGAATCGCCAGCATCTTGATAGGGCTCGTCCTGCTGACATTCTGTTGTGCGACGATCATCCTCATCTGGAATGAGGCAGGGCAAATGAGCTTACCGCAGTTGCTGCTGCGTTTGGCGTACGCCGGCGGCTTCGGGATTCTCGGCCTGGCAAGCACGTCGAACGGGCTGGCGCAGCTTCTGGGCAGACGGCGGTTGACGATCTCGCCGCAGAGCGTGCGATATCGCTCCAGCGTCCTGGGCATCGGCGTCTGGTGGACGCTGCGTACGGCCCACATCCTCAGCGTCTGGGATCCCTCCAAGTATGAGGCTTCACACCGACCCGACTGTGACATAGCCGGCGCGGCGGGGGCGGTGATCCGAACCGCTCGGCGGCAGATCTCGCTTGGTGGGGTGCTGGAGGCCGTGCGCAGCGGCGGCATCGATCGGCGATGGCTCGCCAGTGAGATCTCCAGTCGCATTGTCGCAGCCCGCGCTCAGGCGGCCGTCCAAGCCGCCGTCGTGTGATGCAAAATATCTACTGTTTCGCGCACGTGACGAACCGACCTGAGACACCAGCTCCGCCGTGGCCGAGTCGGTTACATCGACCGAAGCAGTCCGGTAGCGGGCTAAGTTTAGCCGGCTATCCCATCAATTTCCGCCGCATTTTCTCGTCCCAGCCTCTTAACCCAGCTAGAAAAAGTTCCATTGGCGTCCTGTTGCCTCCACTTAGTCAACCGGCGCCGCTTGGCGATGGGCGCGGAGCCAACCGAGCGCAGACAGGACCCCTGACGACAAGGCGGCGCACGGAGATCGTTACGGCCTGACGAGCGAGGCGGATGCGGGGGACGCCGCGGGAGAGTACTCCGCGATCGTGACCGTCGGCGCCTGGCGCACCGCCGGCACCACCCACCCGCCCAGCGTGAACAGCCCCGCTGACAGCAAGATGGCCGCGGGCAGTGTGAGCACCCAGGCGAGGCCAATCTTCTTGACCGTGTCGCCTCGGATTCCGGAGCGGTTGGCCCACATGGTTCCGGCCACGCCCGAGGAGAGTACGTGCGTGGTGCTGACCGGCAGATGAAACGCATCGGCCAGCCCGATCGTCGCCGCCGCCACAACCTCAGCCGCGGCGCCTTGGGCATACGTCAAATGCGATTTCCCGATCTTCTCGGCGACGGTGACCACAATCCGCTTGTAGCCAATGGTCGTGCCCACCCCCAACGCTAGGGCGACGCCCATCACGACCCACAGCGGCACATACTCGATCGCTCGCCCGAACTGCTTGACGTACGGCGCCAACGCCTCGCGAGTCTGTGGTGCGAAATTCTCCTCGCCCAGCAACTTGCGACATCGGAGAATCGATTGTCGGACCGTCCAGCGGTCTTTGAGCGACACCTCGGCCAGGGTGACTTTGCCGCCCAACGTCCCGGAAATCACGGCCAGTTCGGGACGCATCGCCGCCGCCAGCGACGCCGACTCCTGTTCCACAATCGGTTCGATGGCGCTTGCCGCAGCGACTAAATCGGTGGTCAAATCGACTTGATGCACGTTCAGCGAGTAGTAACTCGGAAGGAAGCCAATCAGGACCAGGAGAATCAGCCCCATCCCCTTCTGCCCGTCGTTCGAGCCGTGGGCGAAGCTGACGCCGCCGCACGTGGCCAGCAGCACGCCTCGAATCCAACTCGGTGGACGATCCCCGTGCTGTGGCGGAACATAGAGGCTGCGATCCCTGAGGAACCGCTTCATGGTGAGCAGCAGCGCCGCCGCGGCCACGAACCCGATGAGCGGCGATGCTAGCAGTGATAGCCCCACCTCGGTCGCCTTGGTCCAATTGACGCCCGTCATGCCGCCCCGGGTGATCAGACTGTTCGCCAGGCCGACGCCGAGTATCGAGCCGATCAACGTGTGAGAGCTGGACACCGGCAAGCCGTACCACCAGGTGCCAAGGTTCCAAATGATTCCTGCCAGCAGCAGCGAAACGACCATGACGATGGATCGTACCGACGAGCTCTCGATCAGCAAATCGACTGGCAGCAAGTTGACGATGGCGAAGGCCACCGCCGTGCCGCCAAAGAGCACGCCGAGAAAATTGCAGAAGCCCGAATACAAAACTGCCGGCGTCGACTTCAGCGTGCCGGTGTAGATGACTGTCGTCACCGCGTTGGCGGTGTCGTGAAAGCCGTTGATGAACTCAAAGCCGAAGGCGATGACCAGCGCGAAGACAAAGCACAACTGGTGCTGCAGACTAAGTTGGCTTAACGCTTCCCAGAGCGAGGTGCTCATGGGTTAACCTCCGATGAAAAGCTACTGCCAACCCCGATCCATGCCACGCCGCGCGGCAAACCAGCAAAGTCCAGGCGCCGCTTGGCTCACTTGGCGAGTTTGAGCCGTCGACCAACCCCCCGCGGCACGGTCGCTGAGCCGTACATTCCACACCAGTTTCCGGCGGATGACAAGCGGCCTAATCTCAAGCTTTTGGTAATTGGCGCAGCGAGGCGAAAAACGCTGCGGAAAACCCTTGGGGCTACTCGCAAATCCCGCCGGAGGGCCGTCAAATTGGCGATCTGGGGCCCATGCACGGACAATTCCTGTCGCGCGGAAAATGCCGTCGGGGGGCTTGCAAAAGCGCAACGCGCGGCTTTTGGCGTGGGCAACTTTTTGAGACCTCTCTGGACCGCAGCCGATGCCGCGCAGACGCCGATGTAGCAAAGACTTCTTGTCTCCGCGCCGCCGGCCGTCGATGGATCAGCCCACACGGCATAATGCTTAACGACTCGCGCCGATCATGGCTTCGGGCAAGAACTGCTGGACGGTGGACAACAACTTGGGCCAGTCGTAGGGCTTGGTCATTAAGCAGGCGGCGCCGAGGCTGGCAACTTGCCGCTCGATGTGTCGATCACGCAGTCCCGTCATCACGATCACGGGGATATCCCGGGTGATGGGATTCTCCTTGAGCCTCCGGAGCACATAGGCGCCGTTGCCGTCGGGCAACTGGTAATCCAAGATGATGGCGTGCGCTTGGTTGGTCACCGCCGTCCGCACGCCGTCACGGCCAGCGAACGCCTGCAGCACGGCGATGCCATGCTCCTCGAAGCGGATCTTCAACACCTTCACGAAATCTTCGTCGTCGTCGATGCAGAGCACCCAAGGTCGCCCGGCGCCGTCAACCGATCCGCCTTCCTCAAAAGGCATCGCGTCGTCATTGGCGCCAAGCATCGCAAATACGGCGTCGAGAATCGACTCTGACGTTGAGCCGGCATGACCGTTCTGGTCCTGTTGGTCAACCACGTCCGGTTCGACGTCATCCTTCTCGAATTGTTTCGCCCGAGCCGGCGCCTCATCCTTCTCCAACGACGGCGCCTCGAAATTAAGCTCCAGCAGGCTCGTCAGCAGCGGATGAAGCCGACCCCAGACGTCGTCGCACTTCGTCACGTAGTAAGCGCACATTTCGTGACAGCGCTGAATCGTCTGACTGTCCTTCTTGCCGGTGAGCATCACCACGGGAAGATTTTTGAGTCGTTCATGGTGCGACATCATCTCACACACCGCCAGGCCGCTGCCGTTGGGCATTGCCACGTCGAGGATCACCAGGTCAGGCGGTTGCTTTTCCATCATCAGGAGCGCGTCGGTGGCGCTGGTCGCGATCTGCGTCTCCAGCCGCAAAGCCTGGCAACGCCGGGCCAGCGCGTAGCAAAGATCATGGTCGTCGTCGGCGATGAGAACTAGCATGGTGCGCACCCCTGGATAGTTTGGCACGGACTTGAAACGCGTAAGCCCTTTGCGCAGGCTCGAAGCGGAGGCTGCGGCTATCCCCCCAGTGTTGCTATTCCGGCAAACTCGTGCTGGGCAGGTCGTCGGAGCGGATTTCGATGTAGCGGCTCATGTGCTTCAGCAGTACGTCGAACGCGACCGGCTTCCGCAACAGTTGGTCGGCGCCCGAGTTCATGACTCGCGCTGCCAGCGCCGGGTCGCGCATCCCCGTCAGCACGATCACCGGGATGGTCGCCGTCTGCTTGTTGCTGCGCAAACAGCGCAGCACATGGCAGCCGTCGCCGTTGGGCATCGCCAGATCCATGATGATCAGGTCGGGGCGTTTGCGCATCGATTCCCACAGCCCTTGCATCCCGTGAAACGCGCGGCGCACCTCGACGTCGTAAGCTCTCATCCGCACCTCGATGGTACGTGAGATCTCCGGGTCGTCGTCCACGCAAAGGACGACGGGCCGCGTGGGGCGAACGTGGGGCGCGTGGGGCGACGATGGTTTCTCAAGTACGCGCGACATGGATGCGAGCTCCTAACTATTGCCAACGGGACGAACGATCAGCGACTGGCAAGGCCAGTCGGCGACGACGGGCGTAACCTCGGCGATAAGACTCCCCATGACAAAGACGGCCGGCCAAGCTTTTAAGCGGATGTGTGGTGACATGTTTGAATCGCGTCGGGCACATGGCGGGCCGCGGCCGGGCCGGGCGGCGCATCATGAATGGTCGATGAGCGCCTGAATACTGGCAGCCTGCGAACGACAGACCATGTTATTGCTTGATATCGCGGTGCGTACAGCTTTCAACAGCACGTCGCCCCGGTACGGTTTTCTCACGAAGAATCGAGCTCCTGCATCGAGCGCCGCTCGTTCGTCCACGATGCTGGCGGAAAGCATAACCACGGGTATGCCCCGCGTTTCCGGCCGGTGCTTCAACTCGGCCAGCGCCGTGAGCCCATCTTTTTGCGGCATGCGCACGTCCATGAGAATGAGTTCCGGCTGACGGGAGGCCGCGGCCGCAATTCCAGCGTCGGCGCCCGACTCCGCGTGCGTGCGATAGCCGGCCGCGCGTAACCGCAAGTCGGTCGCACGCAAAATCTCCGGATCGTCGTCAACCATCAACACCTCGCCATTGTCAGGCATGGACTAGCTCTCCGGCGGGCGCCCTGCGGTCAAGGTGAGACAAGATCTCCTGGTGATCGCTGCTCGAATGTGTTTCGGCCTCGCCGTAAAGAATGGCGGGCAATGGCTCGCCCAAGCGGTTGCGGTTCGCATCGGCGGAAGCTTTCTCAGCCCTCTCGAGGAACCGTGCGACCTCGCTCGCGGCGTCGGCCAAGAATATCAGCCAGTGGTTGCCGTCCAGGCGCAGTAGAAGGTCGTCGTATCGCAGCAGGTAACTGAGAAACTGATCGGCGTTTTCCGACGCGAGTTCATTAGACGAATCCGGGATGCTCGCCTCAATCACCGACAGCTCCGTGGCGTCGTTGCGCATCTGCTCTATGCGGCTCAAGTATCGCCGCAACACCTCGTCGGGCTGGGCCGACGGCAGGGTGAAAGAAAACGTGCTGCCGCGGCCCACCTCGCTGTCTAACATGATTTCCCCGAGATTGGCGGTGACCAATTCTTTGGCAATGCTCAACCCCAGGCCGAAGCCTTTCGTGCTGCTGCGCACCGTCGCGCTGAGCTGCTTGAAGCGGCGGAATATCAGCTCCTGGTTTTCGGGACTGATGCCCGGCCCGTCGTCCGTAATGCGCAGGATCGCGCCAGGCCGCTCCGGGTCCTTGCGGCAGCTCAGCCGCACGCGTCCTGGCTGACCGCAGAACTTAATGGCGTTGATCGATAGATTGATGATTACGCGGGCTGCTTTCTCCGCGTCACAGTACAGCGCCGGCAGGTCGTCCTGGACGTCCCATTCAAGCTGCACGCCTTTGATGATCGCTTTGCGGGTCAATGACGGCCGCACGCGTTCGATGATTTCCGCCGCCTCGCACCGCTTGCGGTAGACCCCCAACAGGCCAGCTTCCAGTTTGCTGACGTCGAGCATGTCGTCCACCATGTTGTTCAACTCGTCGGCTCGATCCTCGACGATCGTGAGCATCTGGTTCTGCTCTTCACCCACCGGGCCGACTATGCCGTCCTTGATGATGGAGACATACTCCTTGATCACCGTCAGCGGCGTGCGAAATTCGTGCGACACGTTGTCGACGAACTGATGGGCCGTGCGGTACAGCTTGGCCAATCGCCGGTTTTTCCTTTTCAACAGCGTTCGCGCCTGGGCAACGTTGCGCAGCAGGCGGTGACGCTCCGTGGCGTACTGAATCGAACGCACCAGATTGTCGGTGGTTAAGGCGCCCTTGATGAGGTAATCCTGCGCCCCGTGATACAGCGCGCGCAAGGCGACCTCCTCGACATTGAGGTCCGTGACGACGACTATCGGCACTCCAGAATCCGCGTTGCGGATCTGGACTAAGCCATCTAGCCCATTGACGCCGGGGAGGCCAAGATCGAGCAGCACGACGGCGAATTGGCCCGTCGCCAAGGCGTCGGCGCCGTCTTCGACCGTCTCAGTCCATTTGACTTCAAACTGACGAGCGCGGCGCCTTCGCCAGAAGTCGATTGAACGCCTCGGCGTCGCCCGGGTCGTCTTCAATCAGCAAGAGTTTTAGTGGGCTCGCCATGCACATTCTCCTGGATTGAATAGGACTCACCGCCGGCGAATGCGGGATCGTCGGCGGCTCGCCCGCGGTTCGGCGGTCTTTCGCAGCCGTGCGTCGGCTGAGAGTCAAACGAAGTCGGCAAGGAATGGTCCGCAAGTTCCTTCGCCGGAAGTACGAATTTGAAGTGCGCGCCTGCGCCGGGACTTGATTCAACCCAAATCCGCCCGCCATGACGTTCGACGACCTTCTGGCAAATCGCCAGTCCGATGCCGGCGCCCTCAAAACGCGTGCGGCTGTGCAGGCGATGGAATGGCTGGAAGATCCTCTGCGCGCACTCCGGATTCACGCCGATTCCGTTGTCGCGAACGCCCAGAACCCATTGTGCACCATTGCGTTCGGCGGTGAGGTGAATAATCGGTCGGTCGCAGTTGGTGAATTTGAGCGCGTTGCTAAGAAGATTCTCGTACAGATGGCTCAACAGAGTTGCATCGCCCACGACTTCCGGCAAGGGATCCCGGACCACTTCGGCGCCGGTCGCTTCAACGCGGCTTGACAGTGATTCCAGGGCCTCGGTCACACAGCATTCCAAATCCACGGCCTTCGGCTCGATCATCGAATTGCCGACTTTGGACAGGCATAGCAGCGACCTAATTAGGGCCTGCATGCGAGCGACGGCGCCGATGATGTGCTGCATATCCTTGCGGCCGTTGTCGCTCAGCCGATCGCCGATGTCCTCCTGCAGTTGCCGAGTGTAGTAGTCGATCTTTCGCACCGGTTCTTGCAGATCATGACTTGCAAAGTACGCAAATTGAGTCAGCTCTTCATTCGTAGTTTGCAAGTCGCCCAAGGCTGTTGAGAGCGCCGACTGCGTTTCCGCGAGCCGCGAATTAAGCGATTCCATCGTGGCGACGCGATGACGCTCGATGGCATACCGCACCGATCGCCCAAGGACTTTCGGCTCCAGGGCGCTCTTGGTGAGATAGTCCTGAGCTCCGCGTTTGACGAGTTCCAGCGCAAACTCGTCGTCGTCGACGTCGGTGAGCACCACCAGCGGCACAGACGGCGCCTCAGCCATCAGAGAATGAAACGTGTTGATGCCCGTCGAATCGGGCAGCGACAGGTCCACCAGCGCCAAGTCCATATTGCCGCGCTTCAGGCGCTCGAGTGCCGTCGACAACTGCGTGACGTGTTCAACCTGACAACGGAAGTCGCCGATGCTTGTCAGGGCATGCTTGGCCATCCGTGCGTCGGCGAGGTCGTCTTCGACCAATAGAACCGTGCAAATTTCATTGGAAGTCGCCAGTGCAGTCATGATCTCTGCTCCACTGCTCACACCAGCCGCTCTATCATGGGCGGCGACTCAGCGTTGCCGACAACGACGGCGGCCAGCCGCGGCCACTTGACGTGAACTGTTAGAAGCCTAATTCGCGATTCCACGCGACATTCGGGATTTTGTCTGACCCGTGTGGGGAATTTTCGCACTCCCTGCTGGCATCCGCCCCCCACGCACACTGCAGGCAGCGCAGCGGCGGTGGCTCACGTGGGGTACGACGGTTGATAATAGTTCGTGTCTACGGCCGCAAAACCGGCATTTGCGAGACCCCTCGCAGTATGTGACAACAGCTTGTGAGCGCGATGGTCGCGGATGATGCGCATGGAATGCGCTTGCCGCGCGCCACTCGGCGCGCGTGCATTGTTGGAGTAATTACACCATCGCGAAACGCCATGCAGACGACCGATATCGTATGGTGGAATCGTTCCTTCGAAAGCAACTGTCCGTGCTCTGAGATATCCGTTGTTCCAATTCACGTCGGAGAAGTCGCCGTGACAATTCTTCCCGTAGGCGCCGCAACGCTGTCCTCTCGGGACGCCACTGTTTTCATCGTGGACGACGACATGGACCTACGCCGGGCTCTCGCGGCGCTCGTAGGTTCGGTCGGCCTGTCATCAACCTGCTTTGCGTCTGCTCAGGAATTCCTTGACCGCTACGACCCTCGGAAAGCCGGCTGTCTTCTCTTGGACGTCCGGATGCCGGGAATGAGCGGGCTGGAGCTGCAGAAAGTGCTGAATGCCGGCGGCACGCGCCTGCCCATCATTTTCCTGTCGGCACATGGCGAGATCCACCTGGCGACGCAAGCCATCCGCGCCGGCGCGGTCGATTTCATTCAGAAACCGTTCAGTCCCCAGGCGCTCTTGGAACGCGTACGCGAGGCCGTCGATTTGGACCTGGAAAACCGCCGCAAACAGGCCGCGACGCTGGAAGTTCAAGCAGCGCACGTCGCGGCTGACGGCGCGGGAGTGCGAGGTCATGCACCTGCTGGCCGACGGAAAATCTACCAAACAAATTGCGCAACTGCTCGCCATCAGCCCCAAAACCGTGGACAACCATCGGGCCAAGGTGTTGGACAAGATGTGCGTGGACAACCCCACGCAATTGGCGCACGTGTTGGGGGGAGCGAACCCCAGCGGCCATGTTTCGGCTGGTCGCCTCGAGGCGGCGCTCGTCTAGCAGAGGTTCGCCGCGCGAGCGGTCGCTTCGCACGCTTATCAAAATTCTTGATCTTGGCTCTGCCAGCCGCTGGCCACGCCTCTGCGTTGCGGCCCTCCATTTCCCCGACGCGGTGGGGAAAAGCCGCATTGCCGCGTTGAGGGGCGCGGCCATACTTGGGGCGTTGAGAAGAAGCTGCCAGCGGGCCGGTGCGTCGTGTCGCCGGCCCGCTGGCTTGTTTTAGAAAGCTTCGGCTCAACCGTTCCGACGCCGGCCTTCAGGCCTCCGAATGCCGACGTCGGCCTGCGCCGGCGCCCATTGCAGGGCGCCTTCGTCAAGGGACTACACGGCGGCGTCTCGCCAAATTGCCGAACGCGCCGCAAGCCAGCAGCATCCACGCGGCGGGTTCGGGCACGGCGGCCAGCGTCGCCGGCGGGCCCCCGAACTTAGATTTCCACAAGCTAAGGTCGGCGCCGTCTACTTGAAGATCCAAATTGGCGTCTCCTTGGCCGCGGCTAGCGCCATTAGGGGCGCCTAGGCCTCGTTGCCAACGCAACAAGTCGCCGCCGTCAACGTCGCCGTCGGAGTCGAAGTCAGCCGATGACTGGATGCCAATGAATGGGTCTCCAGTGTTGAACTTGAACAGCTCGCCCATGCCGCCGTCCAGTTGAATCACGAGTTGCCGGCGCGTGTTAACAACGGGGAGCGGAACTACTTCAACCTCGCCGGTCTCTGCGTTGAGCCGCTGCAAAGACGTCGTGGCGGCGGTGTTCGCGAAATTCAGCTTGATTTCCTGTCGGTAATCCGCCGCGGCGCCGTCAACGCCGGTGAGCCCATTAGTGACCATAAAATACAGCTGATCGTCGACGTCGTTGGGATTGTCCGCGCTCGAATCCAACGGCTTCAGCCACGAAATGATCGCATCGCCGCGCAGACCGCTGTTTTTCGTGCCCACGTTGGTCACCACCCAGCCACGGAGATATGGATCATTTCGATCGGAGACCCAATCGCTGTAGTCTTCTTGGAGAGTCGCCTGAGGATCCCGGATGAAGCCAATCGGCAGGTCGTTGAACGCACTCGTGCCAGGGCCGGTCGAGTGCTTACCGCGAATGAACATGATGTCGGTCGTCGGGTCAGCGCCGTTGGGAAGATCGTTCAATCCTGTCAGATGCACCAGGCTCTTGCCCAAATTCCGCGCCCGCTTGTTGAGATCCGACTGAATGGCGTACGCCGCCGTTGGATTTGAATCGCCGCCCGGATTGGTAAACAACGACGACGCCCCCGTGTTGTAGGTGAAGTCGATAAACGTCGTCACGCCGAACGCCAGGCCGCCAAACGTGTTCAGATTCTGCTCCGAAGGCGAGGGATCTCGGTACTCAGTCTGGTCATAGTCTTGGATGGAGTGAAACGTCTGACGGTAAATTGCCAACGGAACGCCGGCGTTCAGCGCATGGACGCGGTACCGCCGCAGTTCTCCGTACCAGCTGCTGGGACTCCCGTAGGCCGGAGCGTTCGGCGCGTGCGTGTTGTAATCGCTCTTGAACGGATAGGTGTCGAAGCTCAGCATGTCCGGATGGGCCCGCGTCACGAAGTCGCCCAGCGCCGCGTCGTTGACCTGCCCGCCGTAGTTGTTCATGTACAGGATTGTCGTGGGCCACTGATTGCGAATGGCGTCGAACCACGCGACCGCCCGATCGCGCATTGTCGGGTTATTTAAGTCCCACTCGTCGCCAAGCTGCAGGGCCACGAGCTGGCTGAAATACGGCTGCTCGCCGCCACTGGGCATCATGGTTTCATCGCCCACCCACCGCGCCCACGGATAACCTGGCGCCGCGCCCTGCAGCGAGGTGTTCGATTCCCACAGCCAGGCGAGGGTCGAATAGTTGGCGTTCTGATAGGTAGCCAGATTGAACGAGTCATCCTTCGTCGTCATCCCCTGGGTCTGCAGCCCCCGCTGAATCAGGATGCGGTGGGCCTTGCTCAATTCGGCGCGAGCCGCCGTGCGCCGGCAATCAGCGCCTCGGCGACCAGCGCGGCGACCAGCGCGAGGCGCGCGTCACGGGCCGATATGACACAGAACTCATCGATTGATGCTCCTCAACTCGGTTGTCACGGCATGAACTCAATTCTATCACGGCGCTGCGGGGATTTCCCGCTCGCGGCGGCTTCTGTCAACAGGGCGACTTACAGTGGTTTGACGCTAAACCGGACGGTCATCGGCTCCGTTCGCCCGCTCAGGTCGACTGTGTCGCCGTCGATTAGCTCGGCGGGTTTGCCGTCGACTATGACGGACTCGACTTGCCGCCCGTCGGGCAGCGGAGCGCGCAAACGAATGGCCTTCGCCGGACGCGGCGGGGGCGTAATCTGGCACTCAACGCGCCCGGCGTTCAGCTTCGACTGAGCGCGACACGAGACCGGCCCGAACGCGGTGGGCGCGTTCTCAATGCAAATTTCGTTTCCGTCCAGCAGCCACCGCCGCGGCGCCGCGTACAGCAGACGCAGCGTGTCGGGCGTCCCGTCCTCGTCCAGGTCCCAATCCTGAACCAGAAGGTTGCGCAGCGTGACCAACCACGCCGCGTTGCTGGCGGCATTGGGCGGCAGGTAAAAGGACCGCCCCTGCGAGTCGCCGTGCCGGAAGCGCGAGCCTTCGCCGCCAATGAACGTGCCGCGCGTCATCCCCTGCGCCAGTTGACCGTAAAACCCCACCAGCGCCTCTCGCGCTCGTCGCGCCGCAACAGCGCCAGTTGATAGCGGAGCCCGTACAGCGGGTTGACGCCCGGCTCGCCGTCGAACTGGCCTTGGTGCGGGGTCGTGCGCACCATCCCCATTGCAATGCCGCCGTGATTTTCCAGGTAGCCCAACAACCAATCCTCGCGCTCGGACTCTTGCCCAAAAATCTCCGAGCCGATCACATAGGGGGCGATCAAATCGTAATAGCTGCCTTGACGCGTGGCTGTGAGCGGATCGTGCGGCGGTTCATCCGCCAGCAGCGCCACGGGGATGAACGGCGGTCGAGAGTCGCGGCGTTCGCTGCGGTCCACGGCGCTCACAATCGCCTTGCGATACTCGGCGGCTGCTTGTCGCAGGCGCCGAGCCTCGTCTTGGTCGCCCATATCCGCCAACATCGCGGCCACGTCTCGCAACCCCCGCCAGCAGTTGGCGTTTGAATTGAGCGAATACACCTGCTCGGCGATGTCGCCCGCATAGTTGTCTTTGGGCAAGAGGCCGGTCTGTCCTTCGCGGCTAGCGAGGATGAGTTCGACGGTAGGCTGCCACAACGGCTCGTAGGCGCGAATCGCGTCGGCGTCGCGGGTCAGCCAATAGAAACAGGCCAACAGTTGCAGCTTCTGCCCCGCCACATGAAATCGCGTCGCCTGCCGGTCAAATTCCAAGAGCGGCCGGAGCATGGCCCGAGCCTGGTCGAGTCGGCCAAAGAGCATCACACTCCGCAGCACGTCGCCGCATTCGCCTTCGTAGAGCTTGGCGTAGGCGTTGCCCGCGCTGTAGTGGAGCCGGTCGCCGACGGCGGTCATTGACGTGCCGATGACCATCGCCCGCCAGGCGTCGTTGACCAGCGGCTCGGGCGTGACCAGTCGAACGCTCCGATCCAGCGCCTCGCGCCACGCGGCAACGCACTGCTGCCTGGACTCGTCGTAGGCCGCCGGCTTCGCAGCGACCTCGGCGACTGGCGTGGTAAAGATGGTGAGTTCGGCGCTTTGCCCGACCGTGAGCGGCGCGGTGAGCGACTTGCGCCCGGCGTTCCATTGCCACGCCAGGCTGAACGCCAACAACTTTTCGCCCGCCTGATTCACGACGCAGCCGTTTTCGACGTGCAAAGGCGCCTCGGAATCCAGCCGAGCCTCGACCGGGCCGGCGCCCGCGGCCAGAGAAAAACGCAGCATCGCCGCGCCGCAGTCAGCCGACTCCGGATCCACAGGCGCGAAGGCCTCTTCCTGGTAAACGGCGTCCTCGTGCCGGTATTTGAGCGTTACGATGGGAAGGTAACCGTCCAAATACCGCGGGCCTTTCAGGCGGCCAAGATCTTCGCCGAAGGGCGCTGGCGAATCGCCGACGAAGAATGCCACGGGCGTCCCCGCTTCGTACCACATGGGCGGCTTGTTCGCCCGCGCGTTGACGGCGCTGCCGTTGCTCACCAGGCGAGCTTTGTGGGGGCTGTGCGGCGCGCTGAGCACAATCGGGTAGTGGCGAAAGTCCGTATTCACCCACCGCAGCGGCGGCAGCAGGTCCTGGAAGAATTCATAGCTGGCGCCATTGGGCTGCCGACGGGCGGCGTCGCCCCACACGTCCGTCCGTGCGTCGATCATCTCCTCGACCGACGCCACACGGCCGGTGGTCCCCGGGGCGGGCGACTCTCCACGCGCGGAGTGCAGTGACAGCAATCGCCAGGACCAAAAGGAGTTTCAATACCCCCCTCCCTCGAAGGGAGGGGACGGGGGAGGGATTAACGACCGTTAAGTCAACGCGACGCATCGCGGCAACACAGCGGTCGGCTGTCCCTCCCCTAGCCCCTCCCTGCAAGGGAGGGGGATTTGATACCGTCTCTAGTAATGCGCATTCCTGCGCGCTCGATCAACGATGGGTCGGTTGAATGCATCAGAAGGCGACCACTCCCGTCGAGCCGTGGCTTGCCGCCGCTCGGATGTCGCCCGCCTTGGGATCAATGGTCACAATGTTGGCCAGCGCGCCGAGCGCTGGTCGAGTCTCCACCTCGTGCCCCAGGCCCCGAAGCTGGTCGACGACGGGCGCCGGCGTGTCGGCGGTCACCAGAATCGGTTCGTGGTCCTCGGTGTGAATCCGCGGCGCGGAAACCACTTGCTGCGGCGTCGCTTTGAAGTCGATCAGGTTCACCGCCAATTGAGCCGTCACCGTCACGATCATCCGCCCGCCGGGGAGACCCATCGCGGCGTAGGGCCGGCCTCCCTTCAGCACGACGAGCGGCGACATATTGTGCTGCGGCCGCTTGCCGCCGGCGGGAAAGTTCGGGTCGGAGCTGCTGTAGGCGAACCGCGACATGCCGTGTCCGAGCATCAATCCCAAGCCTTCGATCGCCACGTGCGATCCGAACTCGCCGCCGTGGGTGGCGGTCCACGAGACGACATTGCGATCCTTGTCCGCCACGCAAATGTTCACCGTGTGCGCCGCGTCGGCCGCCGGCGCTTTTACGGTCGGTCGCCCCCGTCCGATCTTGGCGGCCCGCTCGACGGCCCGCTTCTCGGAAAGCAGCTCCTCGACGGGCACGTCGACGAACTCCGGATCGCCGATGTACTGGAAGCGTTCGCCCCACGCCTGAATCGAAGCTCCCGCGAACAGCTCGATGTACTTGGCGCCCCACGGCTCGATTTGCGACAGGTCAAATTGCTCGAGCGTCTTGAGAATGCACAGCGACGTGAGTCCCCCCGACGGCAACGGCGGCGTAAACAAGTCGTAGCCGCGATAACCGACGTGCAGCGGCTCGACCAACGCGGCTTGAAAATCGTGAAAGTCTTCGACCGCCAGCGCGCTGCCGCCGGCCTGCATCTGCCGCACGATCGTCGAGGCAATATCGCCCGTGTAAAAGCTCGCCAGCCCTTCGTCGCCCAGCCGGCGGATAAGTCGCGCCAGGTCGGGCTGCGCCCATGTCGACCCTTCAGCCGGCACGCCCTGGGGAAGAAAGGCCCGCCGCGACGCCGGATCGATCGACTTGACGAGCTCGGCGAACGCCGTCGCCAATCGCGGCGTCACCGTAAAACCGTTCTCGGCCAGCGCCGCCGCCGGCTCGGCAAGCGTTTTGAAGGGCATCGTGCCGAAGCGGCCCAGCGCCATGTCGATCCCCGCCACGACGCCCGGCACGCCCACCGACAGGGGCCCGACCATGCCCGTAGTTTCATTGAACGTCGCGGGGTCGAACTTGCGCGGCGCCCGCGCATCGCTGTCGATCGCGTGGACGCGGCCGGTCTTCGCCTCGTAATAGACAAACGTACTGGCGTACCCGCCCAAGCCCACATAGAACGGGTCGATGACGCATAGCACCGCCAGCGCCGCCGTTGCCGCGTCGACGGCGTTGCCGCCGCGCCGCAGCACGTCCGCCGCCGCGGCGCCGGCCTCGCGCTTGGAACACGCCACCGCCTGCGTCGCCGCGCCGGGCGAAACCGCGGGCCCCGGCTGACCGAGCGTGGTCCGCGCCAGACCGCCCAACAGCGTCGCCGCTGAACTCTGCATCAGGAATTCGCGGCGCGTCGGACTGACGGGTTTCATTTTGCTGAGTCCACATTCTTTCGCGGCGGCGCCGTCCGCACGTCGCCGTTCATGTTCACTTCGACGTCAGGTCGAAGTCATAGTGGTTATCGCCGCTGGCCGTCACGTCTTTTCGAAGCTCCGAATGCGCGTTGTAGCGAGGCGGAACCAGTTGCGGCCGCAGCACGAACTTTCCATTGGGCAGCGTCACTTCCGTCGCCGACGTGATCCGCACGGTGTGCGAGCCCACCAGCGCCCCCATCTGGTCGCGCGTGTACCGGAGGTCGTAGTGCCCGCTCGCATCGGTAAGGCCATGCGACGCCCGGCCGGCTTCCGGCTCGAAGGTGACCTCCGCCGTTTCCAATGGTTTGCCGTCCAGCGTCACCCGGCCGTCGACGGGGGCCACCCGCGGTCCGCGGCTGCAACCGGCCAGCAGCGTCAAGCAGCAGATCAGCGTCAATTTCAAAGTCGCGCTAGCCACCACGAACGTTCAATTCCTTAGACCACCTATTAAATTGAACCGCCAAGGACGCCAAGATGCCAAGCGAGCGAGGAATTCCGAGGGTTATCTTGGCGTCCTTGGCGTACTTGGCGGTTCGATTCATTGTGTTGGACGCTCTCCGTCCAGAAGGGAACTTGTCAAAGTCCTGCCTTCAGTAGCCAGACAGCGTAAGTCCGTCGTCGCGCCAGCCGAGCCGCTGGTACACGCCGATCTCGACGCCATTCTGCGCGGCGAGGCATTGCGGCACGCTCCCGTCCTCCGGGGGATCCACGCTGCAATCTTTTCGTTGGTTCGGGCCAAGACTGGAGTTGATTTCGTCGCTCACAAACTGCACCGAGCCGTCGCAGAACGCGAAGAAAGCTCCGCCGACATGCCGGCTGCTGAAGCCCTCAGGGCAAGTGTCGTCCGCGTCAACCGGATAATTCAGATCAACGCTCACGCGGCCGAGCACATAATAGGAGCCCAGCATGTTTGGCCCGTCGGAATTGCGGACGCCGATCCACGAGGCCGAACTGCAAAAACCGTCCCGTTCGCCGAGCAGAAACGTGTGCGTCGTGCCGTCGGTAATGTTCTTGGTGGAGATGCGGCTGCCGCCGTGGAACACGCCGTTGGAGTCGCACCGCCACGGTCGCTGGGGCTGGCAGCCGGCGTCGACGAACCCGCGGTTGCCGATGTAGTTGGACGTGGCCGGCTGAAAGCCCGCGGGCGTGTAGCCCGGGGCGTCGAACGTGCGCTTGCCGCCGGGGCCGCCGTCGTTGGGCAACAGCGGCGGCGTGTCGTCCGACGGGCAGCGAAAGATCGGCAGCGGCGTATGCAGCAGCTCGAGCAGGCTCGCATTGGCCCGGGCCGCCGTAAAGAGTTCCGACAGCTTCCGCTTGGTCGGATTCAATTCATTGTACAACGCCTGTTGTTCCAGGTGCGGCAGGGCATGGGTCGTCCAAGCCCATGTAGGAACAACCAAGCCCAGCGGATCGAAACCCGGCGGAAACTGCTCGCGCGCGTCGTGGTAATTGATCACGGCCAGCGCCAGATTCCTCATATTGCTCTGACAATTGGCCCGCCGCGCCGCCTCGCGCGCCGCCTGGACGGCGGGCAAGAGCAGGGCCACCAGCACCCCGATGATGGCGATGACGACCAGCAGCTCGACAAGCGTAAATGCGGTTCGGGCGGCGCGAACTCGGTTAGCGGCGCTCTTGGTCATGGAATCGATTTGCCGTGGACTGGGGAGTCGCGGATGAAGCTTTGCAGCGCCGGCGCGTCTGAACCTCGTGGTCCATGCACGATTACTTTGCCGCAGATGTTAAGTCGAAGTCGAAATTATTCTCTTCGCCGGCCCGGACCTCTCGCCGCAACGTTGATTTCACGTTGTACGCGCGCGGCAGAGGCTTCGATCCTCTGGCCGAAGTGATCCGCACCGTGTGCCAGCCAATCTGGGCCGCCTTTGACGTCTCGCTTGTAGCTCAGTTCGTAACGCCCGTCGGCGTCCGTCAATCCGAACGACGGCGACCCGGCCTCGTGCTCGGGCTGAAAATCCAATTGGGCCCCGACCAGCGGCTGGCCGTCAAGCGTCACGCGACCGCTCACCTCGGCCAGGGTTGACCCTGATTTGCCGCAGCCAACGAGCATCAACATCAGCGCCACGCCGCACGCGGGGGTACAAATTGCGGGCATCTTCTCGCGACAGTTTAGTGCCCCTCACGTCAAGCAACGCTTCCAGCCTCGGGAATCGGTAATCAAAAGCTGATCCGCCGCGGTCGATTAATAATCGCCCGTCGGCAAGCCGTCGTCGCGGACGCCCAATCGCTGATACACGCCAATGGCTTTGCCGTTATTCTCCGGTCGGAAATCATCGACGGGCGACGTCCTTCGGGTTGTCGGCCTCGTTGTAACTAATATCCTCGCTGATGAAATGGACTGAGCCGTCGCAATACGCAAAGTGGCCGCCGCCGGGGTGTTTGCTGCTGAACCCCTCGGTGCACGTATCATGGTCGCCGGTGAGCGGATCATTGAGCGGAAAACTCACGCGGCCAAGCAACATGGCTGAGCCCCACATGTCCGGGCCGGGCGGATTTCGCGCGCCAATCCACGTCGCGGCCAGGCAATACTTGTCCCGCTCGCCAAGCAGAAAAGTATTGCTGGCGCCGTCAGTGACATGCTTGAGGGCGATGCGACTTTCGCCGAAGAAGATGCCGTTTTTGCGCATGCCTGCAGGTTGGGCTTCCCGCCAATATTGGGGCAGGCGCTGTCGGTGAACCCCTTGAGCCCGACGTAATTCGATGTGGACGGTTGAAAATTCGGCGGCGTGGTATTGCCGTTGAAATGTCGCTCCCACTGTCCATTGTCGTAAGTCCGTCGCGTGAGGGGACTGCCGTCGACGGGCCACAGATCGGGCGTGTCATCCGAGGGGCAGCGGAAGATCGGCAGCCTGGTTTGCACCAGGTCGATCTGCGTCTTGTCCGCTCGCCCGGCCTTGAACAAGTCGGCCAGGCGGCGATTGGTCGGATTCAGCGCGTTGTGCAGCGCTTGGAGCTCCAGATACGGAAGCGTAAAGGTCGGCCACCCCCAGGCCTCGGTCTTTTCCGGCTGACTGATAAACCCTGGCGGAAATCGCTCCCGAGCCGTGTGGTAGTTCAGCAAGGCCAGAGCAATATTCTTCATGTTGCTTTGGCAAGTGCGCGCTGCGCCGCGTCGCGGGCCGCCTGCACGGCCGGCAAGAGCAGAGCCACCAGCACGCCGATGATAGCGATGACGACCAGCAGCTCGACCAGGGTAAATCCATTTTTTTCCGTTGGCCGGCGACGGTTGGCAATCATCCCAAATGGCTCCCAACATCTCGTGCAGGGGCTTCACGAAGCGGCGCCTTGACTGTTGAACCTGATGGCGCTTCGCACGCTACCAAACAGGTTTTGCAGCCTTCTCAGCCGTTTCGCTGCCTGCAGCCGCGCATGCCGATCAGCATGGCGCTCAGCGCCGCCAGGGCGGCCGAACTCGGCTCGGGCGCCGCCGCAGCGCCAGTGACGCCGGCCCCAAAATTGTTCTGCCAAATGAGCATGTCGCCCCCGTCGACGACGCCGTTGCCGTCGCCGTCCGCGGGAAGGTCCACGCCGATGTTGCCAAACGCGCCTTGCCACGCGGCGAGGTCGTCGGCGTCCACTTTCATGTCGCCGTTGTAATCGCCGGCTTGCTCCGGCGGCGCCGTGCTGGGCGTTACGCTCGCCCAGGTCGTGCCAACCGGATTTCGTCGAAGATGGCGTATTCGCCATCGAAACGGCGAACGCGCCACGGCCACCGAATGTTGCGCAAGGCAAAACTCGCGGGACGTCGGTCAGGTCGAGCCGGCCGACGTCGGAGCCGATATCGTCGAGGTCAGCGTCGGCGTCGGCGGCGAGGGGCGCCAAAGGTGCTCGACGCGGGGCTGATCCACATCCGGCCGACGTCGTTTTTCTCGCCGGACGGATCGGCGCCTTCAATCACCTCATAGGAGGCCACAAGAAACAGGGCTCGCCAGCCATGTGCGGAGTCGTGTCGTAAAGGCGGGGGTTGTAAGGTCGGAGTCGATCTGCCTCCAGGGACCGCGGCATTGGCGGCCGTGCCGATCAGGTAGTTCGATCCAGAGGGTCCGTGCCAGGCCGAGCAGGGCCAAGATGGATCCCGTGACTGTAACCGACGTCGTCTGGTAGCCGACCAAATTGTTAAAGCCAGCGATAAAGCCGCCGTTAACAGTTGTCAGCAAGGCCTCCACCTGGTTGACCTGAGGATGCCCGACCAGTACAGCGTCCGGTTGGGCTCGATGGTGGCTTATTGGGGATTTCAACGTGCGCCACGCCGGTCGTCCGACTATCGAAAGCGACAGCGTGACCAGTGGAAGCCGGCAAGGGGGCGCCGGCGGCGGTGAGGTTCGGCGTCCTGAACATAGGGCGTCAGGCCGGCCGGCAGTCCGCCGAATCGCCAGTCGACGTTGTACGCGGCATTGTGCTGTCCCGTGACCTGGGGCCGACGCCGCCGTTCGTAGCACGCGCCATGTCCTCGCCCAGCGTATAGTCGAAGCCATCGTAAAACAACAAATCCGACTGCGCCGCCGCCGTGGCGGCGAAGCACAAGGTCAGAAGGACTACTATCGTTAGCCTATGCATGCTCAAACTCCTCAAGATTGCTGACTCTTCGACGAGCCCGCCAACCAGTGCGCCAACCGTTGCCATTGTTTTGATCGCCCGACAAGAAAGACCGAACCGACGAGCAAAAATATTCCGGCGGACGCCTCCGGCACCGCGGCTGATAGTCACGTCGGCCCAAGTGGATCCGACGCGAAGCTCATCCAGCGTCAGATGCTGGCGCCGGACTTTGCCGCAAGAGAATGCTTTGCACCTGGCTAGGTCAGAGCCGGTGCCGCCCAGCCGGTGGCGGTCATCGTGGCCGCGGGCGCGAGCCGGCGCCCAGGCTGCGGCTGGATCGATCCAGATGCTGGAGACATCGTCGCCAGTGCCGGAGTTGAACGTAGAGGCGGCCACAATAAAGTGCGTGTCGCCGACTGTCATTGAAGGCGAAGCCCAAGTCGTGGCCGGCCCCGTCGGCGAGACATTGTTGAAAATGCCGGTAGATGATATATCGTGCCGTCGTTGGGGTCGATCCACCCGGAGACTTAGCGTGCCGACCACGGTCGGATTACCCGTTTGCGTTCCGGTCGAATTGTTAAACCCGAGTGAAGAATCCGCCGCTGGTGGTGTTCGATCCGGTCGAATTCATCGATACGCAATGCGAACGAGAAGTAAACGGTGTCCGACGTAAGCGACCCGCCGGAAGTCCTAGCCGCAGCGACGACCCGCTCCCGTTGCCGATTCCGGCAATCTGGCCTGAGTTTCCAACTGCCGGTTGAAGTTCCGTCGGCACGGAGAGGTTGCCGCTGGCGACCGTGATCCCGTTCGGTGGATTGGCTACGCCCGCCCGCAACCACGATTGACCGTTGCCATTGGTACTGATTGAATACCGACTCGCCCGACGTGTAGTCGAAGGAGCTCATACACGACCAGATCGGCGGAACGCAGCTTGACGACAGCGGGATTTCGAGATAGAGCCCGCAGCAGACGACTAGAATCGCGAGCTTTTTCATCGGACTTCTCCCGAATGTGGATAGCCTGACAACTAGGATGTCGATCCCGGAGTAAGGTTTTACTCAAGCCGCCGACATTATTCTGTGGAAAGCCGTCCCGGCGGGGCGGAGCGAAAGTAGCAGCGAATCCGGGGCAACGTATGTCGTGACCGCCCCGGCTCCTGGTCGCTACGACCAACCCATGCATTGTAATTAAGTTCGTGCAAAAAAGTGAATTCAATTTTGCGAATCCTTCCGCTTTTTTTCTAACTGGTCGAGGCCGGCGGCGGAGTTTCGCCCGGACACGTCTCCGGCGGCATTAAGTGCATTTAAATTAAAGCCTTACTCCATAGAACCTTGCGCTTTTTTGAGCGCCATCGACATGCAACCGCAAACCCGAGGACCGCCGCGACAACAAGCGACGATGGCTCCGGCGCCTCAGAAGCGCCTGCCGATGCTGAAGTAAACCCGACCTGCTCCTGCCAGATGAAAAAATCGTCGCCGTCGATGTCCCGGTCGCCGTCGGCATCGCCCTGACTGTGCATGGCGTCGCCTGCCGCGCCGAACGCGTCCTGCCACAGGGCGAGATCAGCGGCGTCGACGGCGTTGTCGGCGTTGAAATCGGCAGCCCATAGCACCGACGCCTCGCCGGTGGTTGCGAGTTGGGAGAAATCCCACACCTGACCGGGGAAGTTGGGGACGCTGATCGATTCAAAGGCCCCGCTCAAATTCGGGGAATCAAACAGGTCGAAGATATCGCCCGGGTTGGGCTTAAAGCCCTGGAGAAGCGAGATGTTCAGCGCGCCGCCGAGGGTCAGGCTGCCGATGGCTTGGAGATGATCGAACTGCGAACCCTCGGCGAGTCCGCCAATTTCCATCTGCAGCGAAGCGCTGCTTTCGAGAAGCGCATTGCCAACTAAGACCGATTCAGGAGAATTTCCCACGGTGAACGTGCCAGCGAACGCCACGTTTCCTGCGTAGTCGCCATCGCCTGCGACAGGTCCGGTAAGCCGCAGCCACTGGCCTGAGTCGACCGGCGCGACGGGACCGGTGACGACGCCGTTGTTCACAAGAGTTCGAGGCACGTCGCCGACGGCGTCGAACGTAGCGCCCGGCGCGACGGCGATTGGGCCCCCTGGCGAATTCAAAGCGCCGGTCACGCGCAAAACGCCCGCAGCCACGTTTGTTGTCCCGGCATACGAGTTGGGGCCCGCCAGCACCAGCGTGCCGGCGCCGGTCTTGGTTAGCGCTCCGGGCCCCAAGACGCTGCCCGCCATCGTGAACTTGCCCGAGTTAATGGCGGCGTTCAAATCGCTGGTCAGGACCGCATCAACGCCGAGCGTATGATTGCCCTGCGCGGCGGCATTGGAGGCGAGAACCGCCGCGGCGCCGGAGTTATTGAACGTCACGTTGCCGCCCGTTCCGGAACTGATGGAGTAGTTGAGCGGGCTGTCGAAGGTCAGGACGCCCACGGTTTTGCTGCCATCGAGCGTGATTGTGCGATTGGCGGTGAGCGTCCGCCAGAAATTGGCTTCAGCGCCAGCGGCGTTAGGCACGCCGCCGAGCCAATTGAGCGGCTGATTCCAGCTCAATGGAATCACCGTCCCATTGACATTCGGAGCGCTGTCGGACAGCCATTGCGGCTTCTGGCTCGGCAGCACGCGGCGACTGCGATAGTAGTATTCGTGCTGGATCTGTTCGGCCTGCGTCACGCCCATCCCGTTGCCGCCCCAGTTGTAGGCGAGAAAGCCCTCGAAGCCGACGTTGAAGATGGCGTCCTGACGAATCATGATCACCTGGTCCCAGTCCGACGCCGAGGGCAAACCAGCGCGGCCCCATTTAATCGGAGTGCCGTTATCCAGCACGGTGCCGTTGTTGGCGAAATGCTCGCTGACAAACAGGCGCGTTTCCGGGACGCCTGCCGCCAAGTAGGTGTTTTTTGAACTCTGGTACTTGCCTTGTACCCAAGCCAGGCGTGACGCGTTATTGGCGCCGCTGTTCCAAACTTCCGTGCCGCTCTGATAGGACTCAATGGCGATGTACGACTTGGCCGCCAGCGCTTGCCAGGACGCAGCATTGGCGGTCCCCACGGTTTCGTACGGCGAATAGGTGATTACCTTGTAGCCGTAGACGTCGTTCAGGAGGGTAACCGTGTCGATCACCCACGTCCGATGTTCACTTAGACTGGGTGCGCCTGGATTCAGCTGCCATTGGCTGGACGATATCTCGTTGAGAATCAACCATTCCGGCCTGGCGCCGTTATTAGTGGAGTTGTTGGTGGCATAGGTATTGATGAAGGCAGCTTCTTGGGTCGGCGTGCGCCTTTCAGCCGTGGGATGATTATAGTCGGCGTTGAAGTTATTGTAGAACTGGGCCAGGTTGTTGCCCGCGGCGACCATCTCGGGACGATGGTTGTCCGTCGAGGTCATCATGTAGTTGCCATTGATGCTCGGATAATTCAGGACGTCGAACTGCGGCTGCTTGAAATTGGTGTCGAACGAGGTGTAGTCGAAGTGCTGGTCATAGGCCCAGGCGCCGGCCAGCGGGCCCATCAAAACGGCGGCAGCCGCGATCGCGGGCAGCCGGAAAATGCGCCGCCAGGCTGGCGGCGCTCCGATTCCGTAGGTCGCGGTGCGATGGGCCATGTTAGATTGAGCAAGCTGTAAGCTGCTGAAGTGAGTTCAGTGTAACATGCCATTCCGTCACGAGGGCGGTTTTTCGCAAGGCGTATCGCCGCAATACGCCTGGAAACGGACGCCTTGGGGAGCCGCTTTAAGTACTCCAGGCTCCGCATCGTGTTGCCGGCGAGGCCAGGGAATCGGGCAGATATAAGATGTTGAGACTTGTTCAACTTTCCCACCGGGACCACGGCCGACGGGTGGCGGTCGTCGAGGAGCCGAAACTCCGCCTGCTCCGGGCGCCGGCAACGGTTTACGAGCTAGCCGGCTCGGCGATCCAATCGAGCTGTCGCCTCCAAGCCTATATCCCGCGGCTCGATTCGGACATTAGCGTCGATTATGACGAAGTGTACTCGGGTCGATCGGACTGGCGGCTGCTTCCGCCGATCGATCATCCCCAGCCGAGCCGCTGTTTCGTGACGGGGACGGGACTGACGCACAAAGCCAGCGCGGAAAGCCGCCAGTCGATGCACGCGTCGGCAGCCAGCCGCGACCCGGCGACGGACAGCATGAAGATGTATCAGATCGGGCTGGATGGAGGCCGCCCCCGGCCAGGCTGCATTGGCGCGGCCCCGGAGTGGTTCTACAAGGGCGTAGGATCGATTCTGCACGCCGCCAACCAGCCCTTGAACGTGCCGTCGCACGCACTCGACGGCGGAGAGGAGGCCGAGATCGCCGGCGCCTATCTGATCAGCGACGACGGCGTCCCGTTTCGCATCGGGCTCACTCAGGGAAATGAATTCTCCGATCATGTGCTGGAGGCCGGGAACTACCTGTATCTGGCCCAATCGAAGTTGCGCGACTGCTCGCTGGGGCCCGAGCTGGTGATCGACCCGAGTTTTGACGACGTGCCGGGACAGGCGGCCGTCGAGCGCGGCGGCAATATCGTCTGGCAGGCCCCGCAGGCAAGCGGCGAGCGGCGGATGTGCCACTCGCTGGCCAATCTCGAGCATCATCATTTCAAACACGCCGAGCACCGCAGGCCGAGGGATATGCACATTCACTTTTTCGGCGCGGACATGTTCAGCTTCAAAGATCGCCTGCGACTTGAGGACGGCGACGTGATAGAGATTTCCTTCACGGGCTTTGGCCGACCGCTGCGAAACCCGATTCGGGTCGAGCGGGCGGATCAGCAGCTCGTGGTAGTGCAATCGTTGTAAGAGCGCTGACAGAGGGCCCGCTTCGGCCGGCAGATCGTAGAGTGAAATTGGAGACTTCTCGCTGATCCCGACAGGTAGTGAATGCAAGTCGCTCAGGGAGATGACTTTAAGTTGGCTTTCGGCGTTTCCAATGTCGTCGTAACTGATGTGATGCCGTTGGCGGTGGAGTCACGGCTGCGTGGGGAGAAAAATCCCCACTGCTAGCTCGCCGACCGGCTGTCGGCTTCAGCGAGAAGTCTCTGAAATTGAGAGCCTTTAACACAATGAATCGAACCGCCAAGGTCGCCAAGGACGCCAAGTAAATTCTCGGGATTTCTGGCTCGCTTGGCTCTTGGCGTCCTTGGCGGTTCAATTTGTTAGGCGCTCTAATAGGAGAGAAACCGATGGAAGCACTCGGTCTGGTCCACACACTTACCTTCGATGCCTTCGGCACAATCCTGGACTTGGCCGGCAGCCATGCGCCGCGTCTGAGCGAGTTTTTAAAATCCAAGGGATCCGAGATGGGAGCCCAGGAGCTGTGGGCTCGATGGCGTGACCGCCAGCGCATCGAGCAGTACCAGGACAACCAGTTCTTCACGGGCCACTTCGGATACATCAACTCCGCCCGCCGCGCTCTGATCTACACGCTGCGCGCCTCGAAGTTGCCTTTTGTCGATGCGGACGTCAGCCGTATCATGGACGGCTGGCAAGAGCTCGATCCCTTTCCGGATGCGGTCCCCGGCCTCAATCGGCTGCGGAGCAAGTTCAAGCTGGTCGTACTGTCCAACGGCGAGAACCGCTTCCTGGCCCACTTGGTCGCCAATCGCATTCAGTACGACTTTGACAGGGTGATCTCGGTCGAAGACGTGGGCGTCTTCAAGCCCAATCCGCAGGTGTACCGCTATGCGGCCCGCGTGCTAAAGGCCGAACCCGGCGAGCTGCTGATGGTATCGTCCAACAGCTTCGATGTGGTGGGCGCCCGCGCTTCCGGGTATCGGGCCGCCTACGTGAATCGGTACGATCTGCCGTATGACGAGACGCCGTACCGGTTCGACGTCGAGGCCCACGATTTTCTGGACCTGGCCGATAACCTGGGCTGCAGGTAGATGTGCGTAGAAAATCTGATCCTGACGGCTAAATATTGACCTCGCAGTGGCCGATGACATAATGTCATCATGCGGGTGATTTCCAAGCGCCGGCTGCGGGAGTTCTGGGAAAAACACCCGGACGCCGAGGAACCCCTTAAGGCGTGGTGGCGGATCGTTAGCGACCGAGACACGCGGTGGCGGCACATTCATGACGTAAAGTCTATGCTCACTGGCATTGACGGTTTCGACCTGGAATGCGGAGTGCCGGTGGTTGTGTTCAACATTGGCGGCAACAAATACCGGCTGGCGGCTCGCGTCTATTACGACTTTCAGCGCGTCTATGTCAAAGCTGTTTTAACCCACAAGGAATATGATGCGGCCAAATGGAAGGAGCAGATATGCCTCGGACTAATTTGAACGTGCAGACTCTTCCAGGCGACTTCGACTCGCTGGTGCGCATCCATCCGCCCGCCGCAATTCACGATGACGTCGCGTATGGGAACGCCATGGACTTGATCAACAAGCTCACGTCCCTGCCCAACCTCACAGCAGGACAGCTCAAGTATTTGGACACGCTGACGATTCTCATCGAGCGGTACGAAGACGACGCCGAAGGAGTCGAGCCGCGGGGGATCGATTCGCTCGCCGTGCTCCGCTGCCTGATGGAAGACCGCGGCATGAACTCCTCCGATCTTGGCCGTCTCCTCGGCGACCGCTCACTCGGCCCGAAAATTCTCAACCGCGACCGCGCGCTGAGCAAAGCGCATATCAAGATCCTCGCCAAGCACTTCCACGTCAGTTCCGCCGTGCTGCTGGATTGACGACGTTAACGAATTCAGTTGAGTCGCGGCGCCTGAAAAGTCGTCGGCCTGTTCGGGCAGTCGCCGCCGATGTGACGCGAAGCACGAGTGGCGCCGTTAGCAGAATGGAACCCAGACGCGATGAACGACCACGCGACGCTCAGCGCCGTCGACTACGCCGTCTTCTTCGCCTACATCGGGCTCACGCTGCTGCTGGGATTCGCCGTCGCCCGCAACGCGCGGCGCAAGCCGCGGGACTATTTTCTCGGCGAGAAGAAACTGCCCTGGTACGTCGTCGGCGCCTCGATGGTGGCCAGCGACATCAGCAGCGAGCACTTCATCGCCAATGTCGGCATCGCCTACCTCTACGGAATGGTCGTGGCGACGACGAGCTGGAACTGCTGGATCATCTACAGCATTTTTCTGTTCGTCTTCCTGCCGTACTACGTGCGGACGGGCCTGTACACGATGCCGCAATTTCTCGAGCAGCGATATAACTCGACCTGCCGATATCTGTTCGCGGTATCGCTGGTCGTCGGTTACGTCTTTACGCTGCTGGCCGGGTCGCTGTACGCAGGCGGGCTGGCCATCGAGCAGATCTTCGAGCTGCGCATTGCCAGCGATCCGACGACCAACATCAAATGGGGCATCGTCTTTTTCGCAGCGACCACCGGCGCCTACACGATCTACGGCGGCATGAAGGCCTCGGCCTGGACCGATTTTCTGCAAATGATGGTGATGCTGTTCGCGGGCATTCTGCTCCCGATTCTGGCGCTCCGCCAAGCCGGGGGTCTGGCCCAGTTGGCCCATGAGATGCCCGAAAAATTCGATCTGTTTCTTCCGCCCCAGCACGAGCAGTTTCCGTGGACGGGAGTCTTCACCGGATTTCTCACGGTCGGGCTTTGGTACACGTGCGCCAGTCAGCACATCGTGCAGCGCGTGCTTTCGGCCAAGGACGAATGGCACGCGCGCATGGGCGTGGTGAGCGCCGGATTTCTGCGCATTCTCACGCCGTTTTTTTTCGTGGCGCCCGGTATCGCGGCCGTGAAGCTGTTTCCCCATCTCGAGCAGCCCGGATCACGCGTATCTGATGCTGGTCAAGACGCTGATCCCCACCGGACTCAAGGGCCTGGTGCTGGCGGGAATGGCCGCCGCGCTGATGTCCACGGTGTCCACGGTGCTCAACTCGACTTCGGCGCTGCTGACGATCGACTTGTACAAACGGCTCGTCCGGCCGCAAGCGAGCGACCGCGAACAGGTGCTGTTCGGCATGGCTTCGGGCGTGGTCGCGCTTGTGGCCAGCGTGTTCATCGCGTTCTTGTTCATCGAGAGCCCGGAGTCGCTGTTTCGATTGGTGCAACGGATTCTCTTTTTCATCGCGCCGCCCTTCTCCGTCGTCTTTCTGCTGGGGCTCCTCTGGCGACGGGCCAACGCCGTCGCGGCAGTCGCAACCATCGTCAGCGGATTCCTCTTTCTGTGGCTGCTCCAGAAGGGAATTTCATTTCGCTCCGAGATTTACCTCCCGCCGCTTTGGGACGCGATTCCCTGGATCACTCCCTACAAGCAGGCCTACCAACACAGCGCGCTCTTGACCTGGGTATTCTGTATGATCGTGATGTGTGCAACTTCGCTCGTAACGCCGCCGCCCCCGCAGGAGCAAGTCGACCGGATCATTTGGAACCGCAGCTACCTTTCGCTGCCGCCTGCAGAGCGCAGCCGCTACGACGGTTGGAGAGACTTCCGCATTTGGTGGCTGCTGTTCATCGTCTCCGTGCTCGCCATCTATGGGTTTTTCCTGTGGTTTGACCTCACGCGGGTCTGAAAGAAGAACAAATGCTGCTCAAAGATCTGACCTGGCCGGAGGTGAAATCGCTCGACTTCGAGAAGCTGATATTGATCTTTCCCACCGGCTCGTTCGAGCAGCATGGCCCTCATCTGCCGCTGACCACCGACAGCGACATCATCTCGGCCATCGCGGCTCGCGTTGAGCGCCAATGGCCGATCGCGTGCTGCTCGCGCCGACGCTGTGGCCCGGGCTGTCGACGCATCACATGCACTTCCCCGGCACGTTGGATGTGCCGCAGATGGCGTACATTCAGCTCGTCACGGAACTGGGTAAGTCGATGGCGAGCATGGGGGCGAAGAAGGTGTTCATCTTGAACGGCCACGGCGGCAACGACACGCCGCTGCGCGCGGCGCTGCGCGAGCTCAAGACCGCCGTCCCGCAAACGCGGTTCGTCGCCGCCGCGTACTGGACGCTTGCGGCAAACACGCTGCGTGCGGTCCGCGAGTCGGAGCTCGGCGGCATGGGTCACGCCTGCGAAATGGAAACCTCGATCATGCTTCACCTGCACCCCGACCAGGTGAAAATGGATCGCGCCGTGCGCGACGGCCCAACCCACGCCGACATGTATCGTAAAGCCGACATGCAACACGCCCGTCCCGTGTTCTTCGTCAACGAATTCCACGAAGTCACCGCAAGCGGCGTGATCGGCCATCCCGACCTGGCCTCCGCCGAAAAGGGAAAACGCTTCCTCGACGGCATCGTCAAGGAAGTCTCCGCGTTCGTGGAACACTATCTAACGTGGTGACTGGAATCACATTTAGCCCCCGGTCATTGACCGGGGGCTGACTACGCCCCCCTGACAAATTCATCGATTTTCCCCCCGATGAAAATCACGCGCCTCGAGACAATTCCCGTTCGCGTGCCCATCAAGCCGGAGTTGGCGATTCGCAGTGGGCGCGGCGGAGTCGCATCTCGTGTCGCCGTTTCTGCTGGTGAAGATTCATACGGACGAGGAAATCGTCGGCCTGGGCGAGGCCTCGTGCACGCCCCGTTGGAGCGGCGAGGACCAAACGACGGCGTCGCATTTCATCAACGCATATTTCGCACCGTTGCTGACGGGGGAAGCAGTGGACGACGTCGAGCGGCTCAGTGCGAAGTTTCGCTCGGCCGTGGCCGGCAACTTTTTCACCAAAGCGGCGGTCGAGATGGCCCTCTGGGACCTATTGGGCAAAGTGCAGGGCAAGCCGGTGTGCGACCTTTTGGGCGGGCGGAAGCGTGATTTCATCCCCACCAAATGGTCGATTTCCGGCGTCGAACCGGCCAGAGCGGCCGCGATTGCGAGCTGGGCAGCTTCGCAAGGCTTCACCAACATGAAAGTGAAAGTGGGCATCGATCCCGAAGAAGACGTCCGGAGAGTAAAGGCCGTGCGCGAGGCGGTGGGCTCGCAGGTCAAGCTCGGCGTCGACGCCAACGGCGGCTGGCCGACGCCGCAGACGGCAATCGACGCCATTCACCGCCTGTGCGACCAATGCGCCATTTACTTCGCCGAGCAGCCGCTTCCTCCGGGCGATCACGACGCGATGGCCGAGGTGCGGCGAAACGTCCCCGTGCCGATTATCGCTGATGAGAGCATCTACACGCTCGACGACGCCAAAATGCTCGCCCGCGCTGAGGCGGCCGACGTGTTTTCAGTCTACGTCGGCAAAGCGGGCGGCGTCGCCCCAGCGCACGCGATCGCCGCATTCGCCCATTCCGTCGGCCTCAAGTGCACGATCGGCAGCAATCTGGAGTTGGGCGTCGGTTCGGCCGCGATGATTCATCTCGCTTTGTCCACGCCCGCCATCGACGCCGACGCCTTCCCCTGCGACGTCATCGGTCCCTTGTTCTACGAGGATGAAGTGCTCGCCGAGCCGCTGCCAATATCGGGCGGGCAGGCGCGGGCGCCCCACGGTCCCGGATTGGGCGTGGAGTTGGACGAAGAGAAGGTCGAGAAGTATCGTGTGCGGTAGTGCCGTCTCTGAGAAAGGCGGACGGCGCGTTCAGCCCCGCTCGATCCGCAGCATCGGCGGGCCTTCCCACCGCGCTGAGCGGCACGCGTCGCGAAAATCCGTCCAGTCGTATTTCCAGTCGCCGGGAATGCTCCGTTGTCGCGGGTCTCCCGACCAAGCACTTCCTCCGACGGGAGGTCTCGACGTCCCCCACGCGCCGTTCTCCCGTTCCCCTGATGCCAAACTGGCAGCATCTCACAGGCGGGCGTATACTATCATCGGGAGACGACCGATCATGAGCAGCCACACGCCGCCAAAAATCAGGAAAATTGCGCCGGCGAAGCAGCGGCGGCTCGATCAGCTTTTGGAAAAAAACGCAGAAGGCACCATCACCGCGAAAGAGAAAGAAAAATTAGAGTCGCTGGTTGTGGAGGCGGAGGAACTAATGGTCGCCAATTCGCAGCGGCTGCTCGACTTCGCTCGTAGTCAATCGCCTCAACCTCCTGTCGACGCCGTGCCCGTCACGGTTTGGGTGAATCCACAAGTCGCGGATCGATAGGCGATGGCGAGCGTCGAAGCCTATCGCCGGCTCGTGGCGGCACGCGCGGGCGGCGCTTGCGAATACTGCCGGCTGCTTCAAGACGCGTCGGGCGTCACCTTTCACGTCGAGCATGTCGTGCCGCGCGCTTCGGGTGGCCAGACCATTCTCAGCAACTTGGCCTTGAGTTGCCCTGGGTGCAACTTGTCGAAGGCCGACCGACTGCAAGGATCCGACGCATCCGGAACTAAGCGATCGCTGTTCAACCCGCGCGCTTACGAGCCGTGGCTACTTGGCTGGCATCTTCATTTCGCGTTGGAACATGGGACGGGCCGGATTGTCGCTCTGACTTCGACAGGTGAAGCGACGGTTTTGACATTGAACATGAACAGTCGTCACCGGGCTTTTGCCCGCAAACTTCAAATTGCCGCCGGCTTGATCGCGTAACTTTTCCTGTACGCTGACCGTCTCCCGCAACCGGACGGCAAGTCACGCCCGCTCAATCCGCAGCATCGGCGGGCCTTCCCACCGCGCTGAGCGGCACGCCTCGCGAAAATCCGTCCAGTCGTACTTCCAGTCGCCGGGGATGCGAGCAAAGAGGCTCGCGTGCGTGGGCGCACCCTCCGGACCGCGCAACATCACGCCGCGGTTATACACGATGCACAACTCCGCCACCGCCTGACGCGCGTTGGTCACGTTTTTGCTCTCGTCATAGAAGTAAAGTATCTCGCCGGGCAGCGGAAGCTGCGTCAGCCCTTCCGGCGGCACGGGGCGCGGGTTGTCCAGCAGGGCGAAGACTTCGGCGCCGCTGTACATGCCGTGAATCGCACGAGTCTCGATCGGAAGCAGGTCCCAGACGATGCGGCAGACTTCCGGCGCTTCGTCGTCCAGCATGTCGGCGAGCACCGAGGCGCCCCTGTCGACGAAACTCAGTCGGATTTGTCGTCGGGCCATCACACGATCCTGTAATCGCGGTTTGGTGTTCAGGCTCTAAATGATATCAGTCGCCAACGCGCCCCACGAGCCTGCGAACGGCGCCCGCGATTCGATCGTCCACATCTTCCGTAAACGGCGCGGGCAGCCAGCTCCAGAGGTTGGCCCGACCGCCTTCGTAACCGCCTTCGGCCTGAATGCGGCGGGTCGGGACGTAACCGAACATGTCGTTGCAATATCCGGCGACCCAAATCTGCGGCGGTCGGCCGCCGAAGCGAAGCTGCGAAAACTCGTGCTTGAACTTGTGCGCCCAATCCACCACCGGCTCGCCGCTAAGCGCGACCATCAGCAACTCATCTCCAATCCGCACGACCTGGACGGGCGCTGAATAGGAAGTGATGAGCTGCTCGCCCCGATCGAGCTGGTCGAGGAGAAATTTCGCCTTCACGCGCTGCGGAGCATCGTCGCTCTCCAGCATTCTGCTGAGCGAATCTGGCGTCACCGGGTCGAGCGCGAGCGGGACTTCCTCCAATTCGGCGCGGATCGGACCGGTGATCTCCTCCCCCACCGCCGTGAGTGCTTCCTGCACGGCGGCCGCAAGTGCCTGGCCGTATTGCCGAGAGAGCTCAACCGACCCGCGCGGTTCGGGTTCTTGATCGGCGCCCGCGCCGGGAATGAATAGGGCCGTTACCCCGGGGTTGGCCTGCTCAAGCTGCGCCTTGGCGAAGCCCGCCCAATCGCCGCAGTATCGCAGATCTTCCGGCGGGATCGTGGTGTTGTGGCAAGCGTAGCCGAAAACGACTGCACGGCGATGGCCGGAGGCGTCGACGCACTCAAGCACGGGCACGTCGTGATCGAACAGGTCTTCGCTCGAAGCCACCCCGCCGAAAACGCCCCGCCGGCGGCGATTATGAGCAAAACCCGCCGCCGCTTGTGCGCGAACAACCGCACCGGCTCGAGCCGCTCGACCGCCTGGTCGATCGCCTGCGTCAGCGCCGCGACAAGTTTCTCTGCCACGCCCTGAAGCTTGGCGCCATAGTCCGCGGGAATGTTGAAGAAGACCTGCTTGTCCGGGCGGAACTCCGGACCGTAGTGCGTATGCGTGGCGGTTAGCAGAAGCTGCCGGCGCGACAGGCCATGCCGGGCGCTCACGGCGTCGGCCACGGCCGTCGCAATCGTGCGGTTGATGGCGATAACGTCCACCGACGCCATCACAAAGCGCTGCCCCGAGCGGTCTTCCAGGGCCAGGGCGCCGGCGTAGAGATCGGAGATTTTGCCGCGCGCGGCGCGGTGCGCGCCGCATATCCCGCCAGCCACAACGGCTCATCAGGCGTAATGCACTCCGTCGCGGCGCCGGCTTTGTAGCTCAAGGGTCTGCTGGCCATGCGGACTCCGAGACTGGAGACGACCGCGTCAAAGCGCGCTCCATCCGCCATCCACCGGCAGCGTGACGCCGGTAATGAACGACGACTCATCCGACGCCAGGAACACCGCCGTCCAGGCGACTTCCTGCGGTTCGCCGGTGCGGAGGAGCATGGTCTTGGCCACCTGCCGTTGGTGCAGCTCGCTGCCCAGCGGCGGGGAAATGCGCGTGCGGATGGCGCCCGGGCAGATGGCGTTCACGCGGATGCCCTGCGAGCCGAAGTCACAAGCGGTGCTGCGCGTCAGGCCCACCAGCGCGTGTTTCATGCTGGTATAAACGGCGGAATCGCGCCCGCCCACCAGACCGTGGACCGACGCGATGTTGATGATCGAGCCGCTCTTGTGCGGAATCATCCAAGGCAACGCGGCGCGGGTAAAATGCACCCCGCCCATCAGCGTCGCTCGGTAGCCTTTGTCCCACTGCTCAGGAGTCGCCGTTTGTGCATCGAACCAGTCGCCAAGATGGGCGGCGTTATTCACCAGGACATCGATCCGCCCCGATTGCCTGGCAGCGATCTGCACCGCAGTTTCGACCTGGTCCGGCGAAGTAACATCCGCGTGAGCGAACTCGGCCCGACCGCCCGACTCGCGGATTCCCGACGCCACAGCCTCGCCCGCCTCGCGATCGAGGTCGACCACGAGCACCCAGGCGCCCTGTTGGGCAAAGAGTTCGGCAACGCTCGCGCCGATGCCGTGCGCAGCGCCGGTGACGATCGCCGCCTTGTTCTGTAGTCGCAACATTATCTCCCAGTGTAGTCTGCTCGCTCCGCGAGAAGAATTCCTCTCGCGGAGCGAGAGGACTACGCGCGTCCGTGCAAGTTCGCCAGCGGCTGGCCGCGAATTCCCAGTCTGGTGCGAGTAACCGTATATCGTCCCAGATTGGCGACATAGATTTCGTCGAAGTCTCGTCCGCCAAACGCCAGGTTAGTCGGCCGCCCCAGCAGAATGCCCCAGCGGTCGTGGGCCAGGAGCGTCTTTTTCCGATCAGGGCTGATTCGCCAGATCTCGTCGGAGGCGTAACAGCAGACATACAGATTGCCCTGGCCGTCGAGCGCCAGCCCGTCGGGCAGGCGTCCCACGTTCTCGGCGTACACTTCCGCTTCTGAGAGTCGCCCCTCCTCGCCGATTTCAAACCGCAGCACCGAGTCGCGGTCGCTCTCGACCATGAACAGGCGTCGCTCGTCGGCGCTCAAGGCCAGGCCGTTGGCATATCCCAACGGCCCGGCGAGCGCCTCGCCGCGCCCGTCAGGATCAAACCGCAACACAAAACCATCTCGCTTCATCCACCGGCCGCTGTCGGTGACGTACATCCGGCCGCGGCGGTCGAACAGCAAGTAGTTGGGCGCGACGATTTTGTGGTCGCCCGCGTGGGTGGCGAACACGCGATGTTCGCCGGTGTTTGCCACCCGCACCACGCCCACGCCGCTGACGCACACATACAGCTCGCGATCATCGGGCGCGAAAGCTAGCCCGCAGCAAAACCCGCCCAGATTGGCGATCGCCTCGCTCTTTCCCGTGGGGTCAATCCGATAAATCTGCCCCGCTTCGCCGCCGGCCCAAAGGTTGCCCTCACCATCGAATGCGCAGCACTCGGGGTGATCCAGTCCGCTGGCGAAGACCTCAAAGCGATCAATGGGGATTTCCGGAGTCATCGGCCGCTTTCAGCGTCTTGCATCAATAATCAATCCGCAAGGCAACGCCAAGGCAAGACAACCACAAAGACACAAAGGCACGAAGAAAGAATTCGGACTTTTACCCGGTGAATGCAAGGATCAATTGCGACAGAATCTCGGTTGGAAGATTTCCGCCGGGGTTCGATAGCCGAGCCGTTTGCGAGGACGTTCGTTGAGTAATTGTTCCACGCGAGCCACCTCTTGGTGACTGATCCGCGTGAAGTCCGTGCCTTTGGGAAAGAACTGCCGCAGCAGCCCGTTCATATTTTCGTTGGCCCCGCGCTGCCAGGAGGCGTACGGGTCGGCGAAGTAAACCTCCAGCCCCAGGTGCGCGGTCAATCGGGAATGCTTCGCAAACTCCTTGCCGTTGTCGAAGGTCATGCTTCGCCGGAGCGACGGCGGAAGGTCGCCGAGCCGCCGCTTTGCCGCCCGCATCGTCAGATCCGAGTTCATGCCGTCGACCCGGCCGATCCGGGCGTAGCCGCTCTTCCGCTCGACCATGGTGAGCAGCTGCGCTGCGACGACGCTTGCCGACCATCGTGTCGCCTTCCCAATCGCCGTAGCGTCGCCGCCGGTTGATGACGTCGGGACGGCCGGCGATGCGAACGCAATCCACAAGTTTCCCTCGCGTTTCCGGGGGCCGACCCTGCCGACGCAGCAGGCCTTGCCACTCGGGTTGTCGGTCGTCGATCCAATCATAAATGGTCTGTCGGGACAGCCAACGTCCCGGCGCTCGGGGAAAATCGCGCTCGACGCGGCCGGCGATCTGCTCCGGAGACCAGAATTTCTCGAGGCGCTCCTGAACGTAGCGCTGCACGTCGGGGTCGTTCATCTTAGGAGGTCGGCGGCTCGCCAGGCGCCGCTCGTCGGCCAGACGCTGGGCCTGCTGCGGCCGGTAGCCGCGCTGCCCAGCGTTCCGATCAAGTTCACGATAAATGGTGCTTCGGTGACGTCCCATCAACTCGGCGATCTCCGGGGGCGACTTGCCCTGCTTCCTCAACCTGTATAGGAGCCGTCGCTCCTCGAACGTAAGATGACCTGCCATCGCTAGGCCTCCGTGCGAACGTCTTGGCTTTGACAACCGCGACATTCAAACGACCCAGCGATCTTTCAACCAACATCAGTTCTCAAACTGTCGCATTTGAAGTTTGCATTCACCTCTGTGCTTACCTGCGTCACCTGTGGATAAATCTACATTTTTCCGCCTTCGTGCCTTCGCGACTTCGTGGTTAATCTCTCTCTTCAGCTTGGCTCTTGGCGTCCTTGGCGGTTCAATGTCTTACGTCTTTCAATCAAAATCCAGCCACAGCGCCCGTGCCTTCGCCGGAGGCGACGTCGACTCTTCCAGTCTGCCGGTCGACCGCGAGCACGTTCACCGGCCCGCCGAGATCTTCCTCCCGGCGGACGACGTGACCCAGACTCTCCAGCTCCGCGACGACGTGCTCGGGCGTGTGCAACGAAACCAACAGCGGCTCGTCGCCTTCGGTGTGCAGGCGCGGCGCCGCGATCGACGACGCCGGCGCCGCCCAACGCGATCAGGTCGAGCGCCAGTTGCGCCGTGACGCTCACAATCTTCGGCCCGCCGGGCAAGCCGAATGCAAACGCCGGCCGGCCGCCCTCGAGCACGAGCATGGGAGACATGTTGTGCTGCATGCGCTTGCCCCCCGCCGGCGCGTTGGGGCTCCCCGGCGAATAATCAAACCGCGACATCCCATGATTGAGCACCAGCCCCATGCCGTCCACCACCAAATGCGAGCCGTACTGCCAGCCCTGCGTCGCCGTGAGCGAGACTACGTTTCCCTCCGCGTCGCAGGCAATCACATTGGAAGTGTGCGGCGACTGGTTCACCGTCGCCCGATCGCTGACTATTTTCCCGGAGCGAATCTGCTCCGCACGCGCCTCGGCGGCTCGTTCGGAGAGCAATTCGTCCACCGAAACCGTGACGAAGTCCGGGTCGCCCAGATGCTGGCTCCGCTCGCGCCAGCAAATCTTCGTGGCTTCGCCCAGCAGGTGAAAATACTCCCCGCCCCACGGCTCCAGGCCCCCCACGTCAAACCTCGCAACCGTCTGCACGATGCCCAACGCCGTGATCCCTCCTGAAGGCGGCGGCGGCGTATAGAGCTCAAACCCCCGGCAGGCCGCGTGAACCGGTTCGACGATCCGCGGTCGGTACTCGCGAAAATCACCCTCGCTCAGTATCCCGCCGCGCTCACGCAAAAAGCGAACGATCCCTTGCGCGATTTCTCCCTCGTAAAACGCCCCCGGCCCCTCGTCCGCCAACCGACGCAGCAATCGTGCCAGGTCCGGCTGTCGCCACCGCTCGCCAACTTGCGGCACGGCGCCGCCGGGAAAAAGATTCGCCAGCGACTGGCGGTCAAATTTCGGCGCACATCGTTTGAGAAACCGCTGATGCTCCGCTTCAAACTCGAAGCCTTCCTCGGCCAGCCGGATGGCCGGCTGCGACGCCTCGCGCCACCCCTTCACGCCAAACTCGCGCACAGCCAGATCCAGCCCCGCGACGACCGCCGGCACAGTGACCGAACGCGGGCCGTAGTAGCTGCTCTGAGCATCCGCAGTCACAAGACCGTCGCGAAATCCCAACGGCGCGCGGGAATCAAAGTCGATGGCCACGACCCGCCGCGACCGCGCCAGGTAAATGACCGCGCTGCCGCCATATCCGCCCAGCCCCACCGCGCCGGGATAGACGACGCACAGCGCGAGCATCGCCGCCACGGCCGCGTCGACGGCATTGCCGCCCTCCCGCAGCATTTCAATGCCCGCCAAGGCGCCATGCGGATGATGAGTCGCCACCGCGGCCGTATTGGCAATGAGCTGATTCGGCATGTCGATCGCAACGGCGGGTGGTTGAGCAGGGCCCTTCCAGCCAAGACTAAGCGATGCCCATCGCGCGTGCAATCATCCGTCGCCCCCGGCGCGTGCCATGCCCTCGTCCGCGTGGACATGCTCCATTTATTGCCGGACATGTCGACGAAGACGACGACATGCCACCCGCCGTTTGGACATGGCTCGGTTGAAGACGACGCATGTCAGCTTGAAGCGCGCGCGAAGGGGTTCGCCGGTTACGAATCGGACGACCTGTGCGAATACCCATTCGATCCCTCTCCGGTGGCGCGCGTCTTGCATTCCAAATCGCTGAAGCCCGATCACGACGGCCTTGTGCGACTACCTCAAGTCCCCGAATTGGGAATCGCGCCCCACTTGGCGAAAATCCGGCCGTATATGCAGGCGCGCAAATCCGTGTGGGGGGGCCGCGTGCTATTCAAATCGTCCGAGCTATGACGTGACCATCCAGGTATCCTGGCGATAGCCGCGCGCCCGCGCAGCCAGCGACCGCCCCGGGCGGCACGATCTCGTGGATAATCTGCAGCCATCTTGAGTGCGCACTGCTTATCGCAGGGCTACTCGACTCCAGTCGAAAACGCGACCCCCCAAGCCACTATGACGTGCGGCGACAGTCTGGCCGCGAAATCGCGTCTCCGGCGGGGCAGACTACAGCTGGTTGAGGTCGACTGCCTGCTCGTCGTCGCGGCCGCCGAGATAGTTGAATAGGACGACGTCGACGCCAAATTGGATGAAATGGACCGACCCGTCGCCAAAGACGGCGTTGATGCCGGAGGAATGGGCGGAGCCGAAGGCGAAAACGTCGGGGCCGAGGTCAGCCCGTCCGCCGCAAGGGTACAAAGTGCTGAAGCACGCCCCATCGGAGTCGTTCAGCGGCTGAAAGCCCGTCGAGCGCAGCGTATCGGGGTCCCAGCCGTCCGCCCACCCGAGGTCGTCCGACCATCCGCCGCCCTCGGCCTGGTCGCTGCGGACGACCTTCTCGCCAATGAGGAGCGTGTTGCTCAGTCCATCGGTGCATTGGGCCATCGTGGCGGCATGATTGACGTTTTCGGCAAAAGCCTTCGCCGCCCGACTCCAGGGCGTGCGAACAATCAGTCCGGCGTAGTTAGTATTCTTGGGTGGAGTTCCAGCAGCTCCCGAGCCTTTGCCGGTCGTGCAGAAGAACGTCTCGCCCACGCGGCCCCCGGTCGTGGCGTAATCCGCACCGGTTACCTGACCCCATGGCTTGAGATCGTACTTCTTACCAGGAACGAGGGTTGTATTGCACATCCCGTCGCGCACCGGCACCGCCGCGGCGTAGTCGATGAGCCAGAAGGGAGTCGCGAGCGTCGTAACGCCGGCTTGGGCTGTGGACGTGGGGGATCGGCGGGACGGGCAGAAGTACAACGGCACCTGTTTACTGGCCATCTGCGCCCGCGTCGTGAGCCCATGGATCGCGTTTTGCTCCAGGTAGGGCAATATCTGAAACGCCCACCCGACGCCCTGCTTGTCGGGACCATTGGCGACGCCGGTGGCCACGCCATTAACTATGCCGCCGGTAGTGAAGTTCTTAATATCCGCGTTGTAGTCGTCGCCGCCCGTGGGAAAGATCTTCAGAGCATTGACGTGATTTTGGACGGCCAGCCCTATTTGCTTGAGCTTGTTCGCGCACTCGGCGCGGCGCCGCTTCGCGCGCCGCTTGAACCGCGGGCAAGAGCAGCGCCACCAGCACGCCGATGATGGCGATCACCACCAAGAGCTCGACAAGCGTAAATCCTCCCGATCGACGGGATGAGAAGCGCGACATAAGGCGGCACCTGCGATGAATGGGCGAGCGCCCGGATGAGCAAAGCTGGCCTATCTGGCATTGTAGCCATATTGGCCGAGCGGCAGACGTGGATTTATTTGACCGGAACCATTTTATCGAACTCCTCAGAACCAAGCTTGGCGACGGCGCCGCGGATGTTGCAAGCCAGACGAGTGCCTCCGGCGCCGGTCTGTTCATACGCCGCCCACGGCATGTCCGGCTGATTGGGGTCCGCGACTTTTTTTCCATAGACGACGACTAGCGGCTGGCCGTCGCGGCTCGATTTAAGGAGATCGTCGACCGATTTCACGCCGTAGGGCGTCAGCTCGTTCATGTGAGCTTCGAGCCAGCTTCGCATCGCCGCTTCGTCCGCGGGCGCCGAGTTGTTATGCGCCGCAAGATACTCTGCGTACTGCATACCCAATAGCCGCATGGCGGCCCTGGTTTGAGCCTCGTCACCGGCGGCGGGAGCCCCGCCCCCGCAGCCTGCTGCGCCAACCGACGTTGCCGCCAGCCAGCCAACATATAGCAGGGCTCTATACTTTTCCGACGCCGTCTGCATGGCACGATGAGCAAACGCTGGTACGCCGCCCAGCGATGGTCGCGAGCAGCTCAGTGCGCATAACATTCTACCGCTAGACAAAAGTCTAACGGAAATGTCGCGCTGGCGAAAGTTATTTTCGCGCGTCGCGGCCGACCAGGGCGCAACGGGAATCTAACCCCGGACTCCCCAAATGTCCTCAGCCGCACCGCGGCGACATTCAATAGCCGGCGGCGGGAGCCGCCGGCGGCGATCCGGATGTCATCCGCAAGCCCCAACGGAGCGACAGTATCGCCGCTGTCACGCACAACCGTTCGAGCACGAGCCAAACTCGTTCGTGCTCACGCCGGCCGGATGCAATCCTCGGTCACCAGTTCCGCGGGCCGCGGATAACCGGGCGGAACGCCGGGGACGGGGACGGTGTCGCCGCGGGCGATTGACGCGGCGACGGTTGAGGTCGAGGAGCTGTGCAAGCAGGTCCTTCTTGGCGGAGAAGCCTTAGGCGGCGATTCCCGCGGCGTCGAGGTCGGCGTGAGCGTCTTTGGCGGATTCTTGCCGGCTAGGCGTGCCATGTCCTCGTCCGCGTGGACATGCTTCGCTCATCGCCGGACTTGTCGACGAAGACGACGACATGCCACCCACCGAAGTCGGTAAACTGCGGCCACCCGCCGGCGGTCACAGTCGGCGCCCATTTCATCGCGAGCGGACGTGAAACACCCCTAATGATGCGCGGGTCCTATGGTATCGAACGATTGGCTGGGTATGCTTGTGTTATTCGCCGAAAGCAAGCTGGCGACTCCTTCCAGCCTCTTTAGGGCAAGAGTTGTTGCTTTCTCCATCGCTATTCGGAGTCGGCGTCGTGACTAGCGATTTCAATCAACAACTCGAAAAGCTGAAGCACGGTGAACACGTCTGCTTGATCTACGAGACCGCGGCAGAGCAGCTGGCTGCGGTTGTCGCCTTCATCATGCAGGGGCTCGCCCGAGGTGAGCGCTGCGTCTATATCACCGACGACCCTAACCCTAAGATCGAAGAAGTCCTGCAGACCCTCAAGGCGGCGGGCGTGGACGTCGTGCAGGAGCGCCAGCGGGGCGCCTTGCAGTTACTGACAAGCCGGGACACATACTTGCGGGACAATGAATTCGTTCCCCAGGCAATGATTAACCTGATTGGCGATCTGGAAACCGCGGCGCTCGCGGACGGTTTTACCGGCCTGCGGGTGTTGGGAGAAATGACCTGGTCGTTCGGGCCAGAGCCTGGGTGCGATCAGTTGATTGAGTATGAGGCGATGCTCAATCTATTGCCCACAAGCAACAGGTCAGTGATCCTGTGCCAGTATCATCAATCGCTTTTCGGCATGCCTTGCATTCACGATGTCTTACGAACTCACCCCGTGGCCATTCTCGGCGACACGGTATGCCCCAATCCCTACTATGAAACGCCGGAATCGGTATTGAGGGAGGACCAGATAACGGCTCCCGAACTCAAGGCGAAGCGCGTGGACTGGTGGATCGCGCAGCTTCGACGGGCGAAAACGGCTGAGCAAGAGCGCGAGCGCACATTGAATAAGCTCAAGGAAAGTGAACGACGACTCGCCGAGGCCCAACAGGTTGCACGAATCGGCAGTTGGGAACGGGACCTCCACACCAATGAGGTCAACTGGTCCGACGGACTATTCCGCCTGTTCGGCCTGGAGGTGCACGAGGGCAAGGTCTCCTACCAGCAGTTTCTGGACCTCGTCTTGCCGCAAGACGTGGATCGGATTCGCTCGCTGGTGGACGAAGCAATTCGCGAGCGCGGCAACTTCAACAGTGATTACCGAATCATGCTCCCGGATGGCAGCGTTCATGTGATCAACGACCGGGGAAGCGTGATTCTAAACGAGGCCGGCGAGCCCATGCGCTTGGTAGGAACGGCTCAGGACGTCACCGAGCTTCGACGGGCGGAACAGGAGTTGAAGCAGCAAACGGTGATTCTCCAGACCATCTTCGACAATATCCCGGTAATGATCAATTTTGTCGATGCGGTCGGCCGAGTGCAAATGGTCAACCGGCACTGGGAGCGCGTCCTGGGGTGGTCGTTGGAGGAGGCCCAGGCCCGCGACCTGCTGCCCGAATGCTATCCCGACCCCGACTATCGCGCACGGGTCATCCAGTACGTTCTGCATCCTCCCGCGGGATGGACGGACTTCAAGACGCGCGTGCGCGACGGCCGGACTCTAGACACCTCCTGGGCCCTCATCGTGTTGCCGGACGGCACGCGCATCGGGTTCGGGCAGGACATCACCGAGCAGAAGCAGGCGGACCAGAAACGTAAAACTGCCGAGAAGGCCCTGCGGCGGAGTGAGGATCGCGTAAATCTGGCCGTCCACGCGGCCGGTCTCGGCATCTTTGAGCACGACCACCAAACGGACACGCTATACTGGTCGCCGATGATGCGCGCGATCTTCGGGTGGGGCGCGTCGGAAACGGCGTCCCTGCAAGACTATTTCGCACTAATTCACCCTGAGGACCGAGGAATTGTTGTCGCCGCCGTCCACGACGCCCACGATACGAGGGGCGACGGCCTTTTTAGAGTCGAGCACCGCCTGGTCCAACCCAATGGCGGCATTCGCTGGGTCAGCGTTTGGTCCCGAACTTTATTCGAAGGCCAAGGCAATGCGCGACATCCCTTCCGTACTGTTGGGATCGTGTCGGACATAACCGAGCGAAAGCATGCCGAAGAGGAACTTCGTGCGTATTCCGAGAACGTTCAAGCCCTCTCGCGCCGGCTGCTCGAAGTCCAAGAGCAGGAGCGCCGGCGCCTGGCGCGCGAACTGCATGATGAATTCGGTCAGGTCCTGGCCAGCATCACACTGCACCTCCATGGGGCGCGAGCCTTGGCCGGTGCCGCCGCAGCCGCAGCTTGATGAGTGCACCGCCCTTCTGCGGCAAGCCGGAGATCAAGTGCGCAACCTGGCCCTTCAGCTGCGTCCGACCACGCTCGACGTCCTTGGTCTGGAGGCGACGCTGCGCCAGCTCGCCGACCAACACCAGCAGCGAACCGGAGCCGAGGTGCAATTCGTAGGCCACTTGTCGGAGACGGCCCTTTCAGGTGAGCTGGCGATTGCCTGCGTCCGCGTGGCGCAGGAGGCGTTGACGAACATCGTGCGGCATGCCGCAGCACAACACGTCTGGATTGAACTGAGCCAGAGTGAGAGCGTCCTGGAGCTGGTCGTTCGCGACGATGGACAGGGATTCGAAAAGTCGACCATCCAGGAGCAGGCAGCCCATCGCGGCCGGCTCGGCCTGCTGGGAATGAGAGAGCGCGTACAGATCCTTGGAGGCAGCCTGGAAGTGGATTCCCAGCCGGGGCTCGGAACCCGCATTCGCGCCACGTTCCCCTGGCGCGAGGCCGCCGAGGGCCCTGCCCGCCGGGCAAGGTGAGTGCCATGTCAGCCACCCGTGTCCTGCTCGTGGACGATCATCAGCTCTTTCGAGCCGGGATCCGTTCCCTGCTGCAGTCGGTCAGCGACATTGAGATCGTCGCCGAGGCCGTCGACGGCCACGAGGCGATTGGCCTGATCAAGGCGCACCGCCCCGACGTGGTCCTGATGGATGTCCTGATGCCGGGCCTCAACGGACTGGACGCGACGGCACGAGCGGCGCGCATTTGCCCGACTACACGCGTCATCATGTTGTCAATGAACGCGGATGAGGACTCCGTGCTCAAGTCATTGCGCCGGCGCGGTCGGTTACCTGGTCAAGACCGCTGACCCCGCCGAGCTGGAACTTGCAGTGCGGGCTGTCGCACGGGGAGAGATGTTTCTCAGTTCGGCGATCTCGCAGCACATCGTTGCAGCTTGCCTTGGACGTGTTGACAGGGAACAGTCGTCGTTGGAGCGGCTGACGCCCCGCCAACGCGAAGTTCTGCAATCAATCGCGGAAGGGCGCAGAACCAAGGAGATCGCCAGAGAATTGGGCATCGGCCTCAAGACTGTCGAGACGTATCGCGGCGAGCTGATGAAGGCGCTCGACATCCACGACATCGCCAGCTTGACGCGCTACGCCATCCGGACAGGCCTCGTTTCCTCCGACGCCTGACGTCACGTGTCCGTGCGGCAGGATACGGCCCAGCAGTGTGCAGGCCCCTGGGTTTTCCGGTCCTAACCCTGGCTTATTCCGCTCGTTCTCCGGGCTTTCCCTATCGCACTGGGAGTCTTGCTCGTCCGATATTGCTGTTCGAGAGGCCGGGTCGGTTCCGGGCTCCTCCGATTTATTCAATCGTGAGCGAGCGGACGAACTAGGGGATTCCCCCCAACGCATAGGACGTGCAGTTGGGGTTATTGGCGCCATGTGCTCCAAAATACACCACGTTGGTCGTATCAGTAGCGGGTCGCCGTCTTTGCACTCAAGAATACTCTACACAGCTGGCTGCACATTACTTTCACCTCGTCCATGGAGGGTCGGGTCTCATGCATTTGCCCATGTCGCCGCATGCAAATTGTTCAGACGCGGCCCCGCGGACCGTACTACTTCTAGGCGCCAATGAACTGGATTGTGAACTACTGTCGTGGTGGTGCGCAAGTCGCATCGACGGCTACCAGGTGGACGCCAAACACAACTTCGAAGATGGATTAGAGCGCTGCCGTCAGCTTCCACCGGGACTGGTAGTGCTCGACCCCTTGATCACGGATAACGCATCTCGCGTGCGGTAACCGCTCTTCGTCAAGACTTCATGCACTATTTGCTCATCCTGGACGGTCGCCCGCTCGAGGGTCGATTCATTGAAATCCTGTCTGAGCCATCGGCCAGTTATCTTAGCCGTGCTGTGGGACCGGAGGCGCTTCGCCGCGGCAATTGTCGATATATTGCAACATGGCCGGCGCGTCTTTGATCCTGTATTTGCGGCGCCACTCGCCTAACAAGCGCGGCTACTCTTTCGAGCCATCCGCGGTAAACGGATCCATCGCGGCGCTATCGAACCGCGAGCGGCAGGTCATGCGAATGCTCGCAGAAGGTCAGTCGGTGAAGCAGTGCGCGACGGACCTGGGGCTATCTTACAGCACAATCGACAACCACAAGTCGCGGCTGATGAAAAAACTCGGTATACACAAGGCCTCGGAAATCACCTATCAGGCTATCAGCCAAGGTCTCATCGTATTTTGAAGGCCGGCTGGAGTTGATCTTCGCCTCCTGGTCTATCAGTTTTCTCCGCAACAGACATACGTATTTGCGTCTATAAGCGGTCAAGAAAAAACATCCGCAAAGATTTGTATAGAAAATGGCCGCGCAGATACGTTACTGTACGGTTGTTTATGGGTGTATCTCAAGAAGCTCTCAGCGGTCAGCAGTCAGCTTTTCAGCCTGAACACACCGTGCGCTGACGCCGCGCTTGCCAAAGCGAACTGCCATGCAACCGTCTTTCGCCTCCAGCCTCCGGTCTCCAGCCTCCAGTCTCACGCTTCCCTTGCCCCACGCCCTTTTGCGTCCCCTCGCGCCGAGCCCCAAGTCCTTACGCCGCAGCGCGTTCGACGCCAAACGCCAGGGTCTTGCACCTTCGCGCCCGCCAGAGGCCCCGCAAAGCTCTCCGCGCCGCCCTGCTTTTTCCGAGGCGCCGTTGAACCGATGATCGCCCCGAAACTGCAAAACGCGACGACTATCGCGCCCCCGCGAAGGCGCCGCGCCCCGCGTTTCCAGGCGTCCGACGAGACCTCGCCCTGCGCAGAAATACAGGCCTATTGCAGTTATGAATCGTGTTCGCGCCCTGACGAGCAAATCGCGCGTGGGCGCAACGTCGATGACAAGGCGAGCGCCCACGCCCCGGCGAGCGCCTCCGACCGCGCCGCCAACGTCGACGTGCTTTGGCGGGGCTGGCAGTGTTATAATGTTGCTGGCAATGACAGCCGCACGCACCGACGATCGCCGTCCCTTGTGTCGAGGTACGTACGTTGCATCACGGGCAAAGCTGGCCGAAGGCGATTCCATGCCGCTTCCGTCGCTGGGCGACATCGGCCGGCGTGGGTCTGTGCGCGGCTTCGATCGTGGCGTCGTCGGCCGCGCGGGGAGGCGAGATCGACTTTGATCGCGACGTCCGCCCCATTCTCGCCGACCGCTGCTACCCGTGTCATGGTCCCGACCAACGGGCCCGCCAGGCCGATCTTCGGCTGGACATCCGGGACCAGGCGTTTGCGGAACACGACGGCCATGCGGCGTTTGTACCCGGAGATGCTGCGCGGAGCGAAGCCATCGAGCGGATTTTCTCCGACGACGACGACGTTCGCATGCCGCCGCCAGACTCCAAGCTGGTGCTTACATCGCCACAGAAGGAACTCTTGCGGCGCTGGGTGCTCGCCGGCGCCCCGTGGGCCGATCATTGGGCTTTCGTCGCACCCGTCTCGCCGGCAGTGCCGGAAGTCGGGGATGCGTCCTGGTGTCGCAATGACGTCGACTACTTTGTCCTGCAGAAGCTCGCGGCAGCCGGTCTGCAGCCCGCGCCCGAAGCGGACAAGCGGACATTGGTGCGGCGACTCTACTTGGACTTGCTCGGCTTGCCCCCGTCGCCGGCCGAGGTCGACGCCTTTCTCCGCGACTCGACTCCGGACGCCTATGAGCGCCTGGCGGACCGTCTCCTGGAAAGCGACGCCTGCGCCGAACGGTTGGCGCTGGACTGGCTCGACCTGGCGCGGTATGCCGACTCGCACGGGCTGCACGCCGATGGGGCGCGTCGCATGTGGCCGTGGCGCGACTGGGTCATCTCGGCCTTCCGCCGCAACCTGCCGTACGACAAGTTCGTCACGTGGCAGCTTGCCGGCGACCTGTTGCCCGCCGCGACCGACGAGCAGCGATTGGCGACCGCCTTTCTGCGAAATCATGCGATGACCGCCGAGGGCGGCGTGATCGACGAGGAGGTCCGGCTCAACTACGTTTTTGATCGCGTGGAGACGGTATCGACGGCCTTTCTCGGCCTGACGATCGGGTGTGCGCGCTGCCACGATCACAAGTTCGATCCGTTCACCCAGCGCGAGTACTACCAGATGGCCGCGTTTTTCAACAACGTGCGCGAACTGGGAATGACGGGCGACGACGGCGACTTCGGTCCGCTGCTTCCCTTGCCAGACGACAACGCGAAGCGCGAGCTCGAAAAACTCGCCGCCGACCTTGCTCAAGCCGCTGACGAGCGCGACCAGGTGCGCCAACTCGCGCGGGCCGAGTTTGACGAGAACGCCGACAGGGCCGGTGAATCGGCGACCCTCAAGGCGTTTCTGCCGCCGCTGTCCGAGGCGACAGTATTTCCGTTGGACGCCGTCGAGGAATTCAAGACAGACGATCAAACGAGATTCCGCCTGGACGGCAACGAATCCGCAACCACAGCCATGGCGCCCAAGATGATCGAAGGGATCTCGGGCAAGGCCATCGACATCTCCGGCGACTTTGGATATCTCGAACTCAAGGGCGTAGGGCTGTTCGACGTCGCTGAGCCGTTCAGCGCCGCCGCGTGGGTCCGCCCCAATGCGCCTGCAGCCGACGCACCGCGGAAGAACCGCGTGGTCCTCGGCACGGGCGGCAATAAGAATCAGTTCTGGCGAGGGTGGGAGCTGTTCATCGACGAGACCGGGCATTTGGCGGTGTGGCTGGTTCACGCCCGGCCAGACAATCTGGTGCATGTGCGCACGAAGGCGACCGTCGACGACGGGCGTTGGACCCACGTGGCGTTCTCGTACGACGGCACGGGTCGCGCCGCGGGGATCCGTCTGTTCATCGACGGGAAGCCGGCGGAGTCGATCGTCGTCGATGATCAGCTAAACCGCACGATCTTTCCAGCGCAGGCGGCGCCAGGATATCCGCGCGACGAGAAGCGCGCCGTCCGGGCCGGACGCAGCTACCGAGCGTTCGGCGGCGACTTTGGCATTTACCAGGGCGCCCTCGACGACCTCCGGCTGTATCGCGTCGCGCTGACAGATCTGGAAGCCGCTGCACTGTTCGAGCAATACGGGCGCGCGAAGTTGACGGACGACGCCGTAGACGCTCACGCTGCGGACGCCAGATTCGAGCACTGGCTACGGCGCGATCACACGGCGTGGCAGACGGCCGACGCCCAGTACCGCAAGTTACTGGCCAAGCGGGTTGAGCTCTCCAGCGAGATCCCGGTGCTCATGGTCATGAAGGACATGGACCAGCGCCGCCAGACTTACGTGCTGGAACGCGGGGAGTATGATCGACCTCGCGAGCCGGTCGAATGCGCAACGCCCAAGGCGGTCTTGCCGTGGTCGGCAGACCGACCGCAGAATCGGCTGGGGCTCGCCGAGTGGCTGTTCGATCCCGCCAACCCGCTGACGGCGCGCGTTGCCGTGAACCGCTACTGGCAGATGCTGTTTGGCCAGGGGTTGGTGCGCACCACGCACGACTTCGGAAATCAGGGAGAGCGGCCTACGCACCCCGAGCTGCTCGATTGGCTCGCGGTGAGTTTCCGGCAATCGGGATGGGACGTCCACGCCCTGCTTAGGCAGATCGTGACGTCGTCAACCTATCGACAGTCTTCCAGCGGCGTCGAGTGGCGCGAGCACGAGCGTGACCTGCTTGCGGCGTCGGCCAAATCGGACGCGACGATCCCAGACCCTGCGGCCCTTGATCCCGGCAACCGACTCCTGTGGCGGGGCGCCAGTTACCGGTTGTCAGCGGAGATCATCCGCGACAGCGCCCTCGCGGCGAGCGGGCTGTTAGTCCCCAAAGTCGGCGGGCCCAGCGTGAAGCCCTACCAACCGGCTGGTCTGTGGACGGAGAAGAACAACTTTTCGCAGGATTTGGCTGATTACGTCCAGGATACCGGCGATGCGCTGTATCGCCGCAGCTTGTATACCTTCGTGCGCCGCACGTCGCCGCCGCCGTCGATGATCACATTCGACGCCACCGATCGCTCCACCTGCACCGTGAAACGCGAAACCACGAATACGCCGCTGCAGGCGTTGGTACTGTTCAACGACCCTCAATTCGTAGAGGCGGCGCGCGTCCTGGCCGAGCGCGTCCAGCTACCGGCGGGCAAGTCCGACCAGGAGTGTCTAGGCGATATTTTTCTCGCGCTGACGGGACGCGAAGAATGCGATCAAGACGTTGCCGCAGTCAAAAGGCTTTTTGACGAGTCGCTAGACCGCTACGCCAAGGATCCAGATTCCGCCAAGGCGCTGTTGTCCGTTGGCGAGCATCCGTGCGAACCGGGCTTGGATACGGCGCGCACGGCCGCCATGACGATCGTGGCCAACACGATCATGAACTTCGACGACTTTTACATGAGGCGTTAACCTGGAACCGACGCTATGAGCGACTGCCACAATTACGCGTCCAACTATACGCGCCGCGACTTCCTCGGGCGCACGTCGTTGGGTCTCGGCGCCGCCGCCTTCGCGTCGCTGCTGGGCGACGTCGCGTCCGCAACCAGCAACGCGGGCGTCCTCGACGCCGCTCGGTTCGCGCCGCGGGCCAAGCGCGTCATCTTCCTCTTCCAGAGCGGCGCCCCGTCGCAGATGGATCTGTTCGACTACAAGCCGAAGCTGCATGAAATGAACGGCCAGGAGCTGCCCGCCTCCGTCCGCGGCGAGCAGCGGCTGACAGGCATGACCTCGGGCCAGGCCTCGCTGCCGCTGGCCGGCTCCATCTTCAATTTTGCACAGCATGGCGCTTCGGGCGCCTGGGTGAGCGAATTGCTGCCGTACACGGCGAAGATCGTCGACAAGCTTTGCTTCGTTCACTCGATGCAAACTGAGGCGATCAACCATGACCCGGCGACCACGTTCTTCCAAACGGGCTCCCAACAGCCCGGCAGGCCGGCGATCGGCTCCTGGCTCAGCTACGGCATCGGCAGCGAGAACCACAACTTGCCCGCGTTTATCGTGCTTCTAACCAAGGGCAAGACGGGGCAGCCGCTGTACGCGCGGCTGTGGGGCAATGGCTTCTTGCCGTCGCAGCATCAGGGCGTGCAGTTTCGCGCGGGGAAGGACGCCGTCCTTTATCTCAGCAATCCTGACGGCGTCGATCGCCAGGCGCGCGGCCTGGAAATGGAGACGCTCCGCCAGCTCCAGAATCGCAAGTTTCACGAATGGGACGACCCGGATATCCTCGCCCGGCTCGCGCAGTACGAAATGGCCTACCGCATGCAAACGTCGGTGCCGGAGGCGACCGACGTTTCCGATGAATCAGACGCAACGTTTGAGCTCTACGGCCCGGATTCCCGGCAGCCGGGCGCCTACGCCGCCAACTGTCTGTTGGCCCGTCGGCTCGCCGAGCGCGGCGTGCGGTTCATCCAGCTCTACCACCGGGGATGGGATCAGCACGCCAATCTTCCGGCGGAGATTCGCACGCAGTGCGTGGAGACCGATCAGGCTTCTGCCGCCTTGGTGCTCGACCTGGAGCAGCGCGGGTTGCTCGACGACACCCTGGTGATCTGGGGCGGCGAGTTCGGCCGGACCTGCTACTCGCAAGGCCGACTCACTGCCACGAACTACGGCCGCGACCATCACCCGCGGTGCTTCACGATGTGGCTAGCCGGCGGCGGCGTCAAGCAGGGCGTTGCCTTGGGTCGGACTGACGATTTCAGTTACAACATCGTCGAGAAGCCGGTCCACGTGCACGACTTCCAGGCCACTTTGCTCTACTTGTTGGGGATCGACCACAAGCGGCTGACTTTCAAATATCAGGGGCGCCAGTTTCGCTTGACCGACGTCTATGGCGACGTGGTCTCTGAGCTGCTGGCGTAGGAGACGCCGCCCGCCACGGCATCACGGAACGCGGATTGCGGGAAAAGCGGGTTGCCGACGGAAGTCTTCGAGATTCTGATGGTGGGCGTTCGACAAATTATTCGCGGGGTCCGTTCGCCATGCCAAATCTCGAAATCGGCTTGAATCGGCGACAATTTGCCATGGCCTCTGCTGCCGCCGCCGCTGCCGCGGCCCTGCCATCCGCATTGCAGGCGGCTGGCAGCGACCAAGGCCGCCAGCGCTACTGCGCCTTCATCAAGTATCTACGGGGCCTTTCCTACGACGAATTGGCCGACGCGATTGCCGCGGCCGGGTTTGACGGCGTCGAAGCAAACGTGCGTACCAAGGACGGCTACATCATGCCGGATCGGGCGCGCGAGGAACTTCCCAAGTTTGCCAGAGCGCTCAAGTCGAGGGGATTGGAGATTACGATCCTGACGACCGACATTCTCACGGCGGCTCAGCCCCACGCCGAGGAGATTCTGCGCGTGGCCAAGGACCTCGGCATTGGGCGCTACCGGCTTGGCTTCCAGAAATACGACCTTGATAAGCCGATTCTCGATCAGCTTGCCCATTGGCAGCCGATTTTCGATCAGCTTGCCGCCATGAATCGCAAAGTCGGCATCCCCGCGGATCTACCAAAATCATTCGGGCGCCGACCGCTTGGGGGCGACGCTGTGGGATCTCCACGGCCTGATCAAGAACTATCCGGTCGAGGAAATCGGCTGCGTGTGGGACTTGCGGCACGCCGCCTCGGAAGCGGGCGAGGCGTGGCCGATGCTTTACAGGTTAATGAAGCCGCACATCACGGCCATGTCGGTCAAGGATTTCGTGTGGAAGGGCCGCACGAGCGACCAGATTCCGCTGGGCGAGGGCATGATCGACCCCCAGTTCTACAGGGATCTTTCCCGGTCGGCGTTCCGGGGGCCGATCTCAGTGCAGGTGGAGTATCTGGAGGACGCGGGCGCCTCCGCCAATCTCGCGGCCCTCCAGCGCGACCTGGAGACGCTGAAAAAGTGGATGGCGACGTGACTGGCGTGCGCCGGCGGCATTCTACGCGCGGGGCAAACGACGGCGTCGAAAGACCATGCCAAGGTGAGACGATGGGAACTCGGCCAGTCAGGCGCGGCGCCTCGCGCCGCGACTTTTTGAAAGCCGGCGCCGCGGTGGTCGCTTCGGCGGCGCCCTACTTTGTTCCGGCATCGGTCTTTGGCGCCGGCACTCCCAGCAATCGAATCACTCTCGGCTGCATCGGCGTGGGCAATCAAGGGACGCCGATCATGCAGCGGTTTCTTGCGTTTGCCGACTGTCAGGTGGTCGCGGTGTGCGACGTCAATCGCGGCAGCCATGGCTACAAGACGCCCGAGCAGTTCCTCGGGCGCGAACCGGCCCAGCACCTCGTCGAACAGCATTACGCCGAAAAAACCCGTGCCGGCTCCTATGGCGGCTGTCAGGCTTACGTCGACTTTCGCGAGTTGTTGGCGCACGACGACGTCGACGCAGTCACGGTGTGCACGCCCGATCATTGGCATGCACCCATTACTGTCGCCGCGGCCCGCGCCAAGAAGGACGTGTATTGCGAAAAACCGCTGGGCCTGACCGTCGCCGCCGGACAGGCGATGGTCAAGGCGGTGCGCGAGCACGGCATTGTGTTTCAGACCGGCAGCCAAGAGCGTTCCACGCCGCTCGCCCGCCAGGCTTGCGAGTTGGTTCGCAACGGCTACATCGGCAAGGTGCAGAGCGTGTTAACGAACGTGGGCTTTCACAGCAAAGTGGGGCCGGGTCCCGGTTGGCATGAGATGCCCGTGCCCGACGGTTTCGATTACGACCTGTGGCTTGGGCCGGCCCCGCTGGCGCCTTACCACCAGGACCGGTGCCTGTACAATTTTCGTTTCTTCTACGACTACTCAGGCGGCCAGGTCACCAACTATGGCGCCCATTCCAACGACATGGCGCAGTGGGGTCTGGGCATGGACGACACCGGACCCGTCGAGGTGGAGTGCTTGCAAGCAGAATTCTTGCCGAAAGGCAGTTTGTTCGATGCGGCCACGGTGACCAAGTTCCGTTGCCGTTATTCCAACGGCATTGAACTCGTATGCCAGACGGGCAAGCCCTCGGAACGGATCGAATTCGTGGGGAGCGAGGGGCGCATTTCGATCGAGAACGAGGGGCATAACTTCCAGACGTCGCCCGCAAGCCTGGCGAGAGTCAAGCTGCGCGACGACCAGGTGCTTTACAAAAGCGACGACCATCAACGAAACTTTCTCGATTGCATAAAGTCGCGAAAGGATCCGGCGGCGCGCGTCGAGCTTGGACACCGAAGCGCGAACGTGTGCCACATCGGGAACATCGCCATTCGGCTGAACGCCAAGCTCCAGTGGGACCCGACGGCCGAGCGATTTGTGGGCAACAATGAGGCCAATTCGTATCTTGAACGACTGATGCGGAAGCCCTGGCAAATCTAGCGGCGGAAAATGGCAGGTGAAAGTTGAATCAGGCTCAAGCGGCCAAGAATCAGCAACGATCGCTCGGCGACCAGCGGGCGACGGACGTCCGCGTCGTCGCCGCCGAGCTGTACATTTTGCCCATCGACACGCGCGTGCCGATGAAGTTCGGCGCCGAGACGATGACCACGGTGAGCTGCGCGCACGTCCGCGTGACCATCGCCGATCGCAACGGCAACACGGCTGACGGGTGGGGCGAAACGCCTTTAAGCGTCCAGTGGGTTTGGCCGGGCAAGCTCTCGTACGAAATTCGCAGCGCGGCCCTGCAACGCTTTTGCCGGGAACTGGCGGCCGACTGGGTCAAATTTGGCCACTACGGTCACGCGCTGGAAGTGGGCGAGGCGTTTGTCCGCCGGCGGCTGTCCGTGCTTCGCGACGAATTCAATCGACCGCGGCCTCCTGGGGAGCGTTTGCCCACTTTGGCTGCGCTGGCCTGTTGCTCGCCGTTCGACATCGCGCTTCATGACGCCTACGGACGACTGGTGGGTCTTCCCGTTTACGAGACCTACACGCGAGATTTCCTCAGCCACGACTTGTCGCAATATCTTGAGCCGGCGCAGGACGCGAACGTCGATTTCGTGGGTAAGCACCCCGTCGACTTTCTCCGCGCTTGCCCGCAAGAGCGGCTTCCGGTCTGGCACTTGGTGGCCGGGCTGGACCCGCTGACGCAAGACGAGGTCAGCAACGACGCGCCGCGCGACGGGGTGCCGATAGTGCTCAGCGACTGGATTCGGAGCGACGGGTTGAAGTGCCTCAAGATCAAGCTCCGCGGCGACGACGCGGCGTGGGATTTCGAGCGCGTCGTCCGGGTCGGTCGCATTGGCCGGGAGCACGGCGTCGAGCAATTGACGGCCGACTTCAATTGCCTGGCGCCCGACGCTGAGTATGTTAATGGCATCCTCGACCGTCTGCGCGACGCCGAGCGGGAGATTTTCGATATGATTCTGTACGTCGAGCAGCCGTTTCCGTACGACCTGGCGGCCCATCCGCTCGACGTGCACAGCGTGTCGCAGCGCAAACCGCTATTGATGGACGAGAGCGCCGACAATTGGCAAAGCGTGCGTCTGGGCCGATCGCTCGGTTGGACGGGCGTGGCGCTGAAGACGTGCAAGACCCAAACGGGCGCCATCCTCTCGCTCTGCTGGGCCAAGGCGCACGGGATGCACTTGATGGTGCAGGATCTGTCGAACCCGATGTTGGCGCAAATCTCGCACGTGCAACTTGCGGCGCATGCCGACACTATGATGGGCGTGGAGTCGAACGGGATGCAGTTTTACCCCGCGGCTTCGGCGCCCGAAGCGCGCGTGCACCCCGGGCTTTTCCAACGCCGTCACGGCGAACTGGACTTATCGAGCGTTCGCGGGTCTGGATTTGGCTACCGCATCGACGAAATTCGGCGCACGCTTCCGCCGCCCGTGATTCGCTGCGAGGCGTAGTCGATGACCCGCGACGCTCCTCTCCTCGACGCCCACCGCGGCAAATGGATGGCACTGGGCGCGGCGCTGCTCGGCTGGATGTTCGACGGGTTCGAGATCGGCATGTTTCCGCTGGTGGGCCCCAACGCCTTGGCGGAACTCCTTCATGACCAGGCCGCGGGCAACCCCGCCATCGTCACCCAATGGTTTGGCGTGATCATGTCGACGTTTCTCATCGGCGCGGCAACCGGCGGCGTTTTGTTCGGCTGGTTGGGCGATCGCATCGGCCGCGTCCGCGCCATGTCGCTGAGCATCCTGACCTATGCCTTGTTCACGGGCCTGTGCGGCTTCGCCGGCGAGGCATGGCAGATTGCTGGCTTGCGATTCGTGGCGTCGCTGGGCATGGGCGGCGAATGGGCCCTGGGGGTCAGTCTCGTCACCGAGCTCTGGCCGGACCGCTCGCGGGTGATGCTGGCGGGATTGATCGGCGCGGCAGCAAATGTCGGTTTCTTGCTCGTGGGCCTGCTTAGCTTGGTGCTCGTCGGATTTTTGGAACGCTTCAGCGATCTGCTATTGCAATTGGGCGTCTCGGATTCTGTCGTTCAATCGCTCACGCACAACGAAGGTTGGCGACTGTTGATGATGGCCGGCGCAGTTGCCGGCGCTGCTGGTGTTCCTCATTCGTTTGTTCGTTCCTGAGTCACACAAATGGCAGGCCGAGCGCGAGAAGGGCTCAACCTCTTTGTGGGCCACGCAAGACCTGGTTGGCGTCCTCGTCGCCGCCTTGGCGGCCGCGGCCGTCGTCTTTTTGTGGTCGCCGATGTTCGACGATCTCGTACGCGGCGCCTTTAGCGGCGGCGGCGAGTCGTTGGCCTTGCCCGCGGGCGCCAAGCTGGTTCGCTGGATCGGCACGCTCGCCGGGCTTGGGGTCGCGCTACTTGGGTACATTTACCCCGTCAGCCAGTACCTTGCCCGGGCTCAACTCGCGGGATCGCTGCACGCTGCCGATCGCGGACGTTACTTGGGGCGGATGCTGCTGGGCGCCTCGTTGGCGGGGGTCGCATTGCTGGGAACCTGGGGTTCGATGCAATGGGCGCCTAAATGGGCTAGCGCACTGGCCAGACTTCTGCCGGTCGAGGGCGGACCTTACTACGCCAAGGAGTTTACGCAAATCTCCTACTCCGCGGGCGCCATCCTCGGCGCCTGTCTCGCGGCACTGCTCGGCGGATGGCTCGGCCGACGCGTCACCTATTTCCTTCTCTGCCTCGCGGCCTTGGCTTCGTGTTCGTATTTGTTTCTGGCCAACGACGCCTACGGGCCAAAGTTTTTGGCGAGCGTTTTTGTCGCGGGCGGCGTCACTTCGGCCTTCTATGGTTGGTTTCCGCTGTATCTGCCGGAGTTGTTTCCCACCAGCATTCGCGCCACAAGTCAGGGGTTTGCGTATAACTTTGGGCGCATCTTGTCGGCGGTCGGCTCGTTGCAGACGGCGGCGCTGACTGCCTACTTCGCTCGCGGCATTCCCGCGGATCGCGTTGAGGTTGAAGCGTTTCCCATCGCGGGCGCCACGTTGGCCGCCATCTATGTATTGGGTTTGGTTCTCATTTGGTTTGGGCCAGAGACGAAGGGCGCGCCGCTGCCGGAGTGACGCCGCCGTTGGCGGGCAGCTTTGCTTGCCCACGCTTAGATGTGAGGCTCCATGCCGCGGAAACGCTTCAGCGACGCGAAGATTCTGCTGGTCGCGGCGATTTATTTGATCGCTCCGTGCGAACCTCGGGCCGTCGCTGGCCAGGGGCTGCCTGTTAATCGGCTCGTCCTGCAATTCGACGCCGGACCCAAAGATTCCGCCATCGACGCTTCGGCAATTAGATTGGGTCTTGAGTCGGCGTACTCGCCAGAAACTGGCTTTGGATGGACGCAGGCCCCACAGCATGAATTCATTCGACGCGAACTGTCGCAGTCACGAACCGCGCTCACCATCGACGGCGTGGCGGGGCCGCGACTTGCCTTTCGGGCCGACGTCGCCGCCGGGACCTGGCATTTGCTGCTTTGGGTAGACGCGGCGCCATCCAACACGGGTCAGGTCCGACTCTTCGTCCAGGGCATCGAGCGAGAGACGGGCTGGCGGGCAATCGCCCCCGAGGAGGAGCCGCACCCTTCGGTGGAAAAGTCGTATCGGGTTTTCTGCGGCACGGCATCGGTTGGGGCAGATGGTCTTTCGGTCGAGCTCGTCGGCCAGGGCGATGACGTGCGCTTGTTGGGACTGACGTTGATTCGACAGGCGGAGGCCGCGAGTCCGGAGGATCGTGAGCTCTCCGCAAAACTCGCCGCAGCAGGGAAGCTTTCCAAGTACGACGCCCCTGGACGAGCTCTTGGCGCAGGCCAAGCAGCGGCAGCTCCAAGACGCCACCGATGCATTTGCCGCCTTGTGGCGCGAGCGACTTGAACTATTGGCGACCGCGGAGCGCCTGCACGCGATGCGCGGCTGGGAGTGGGCCGATCGACAAACCGGTCTGGGCATGTCCGACCGGCTGAATCAGGCCGTGATGCTGCTCGACGGCCTGCTCGGCGCCCGCGGGGACCAGGCGGATCTTTTGACCGATCGGGCGCTGTTCCTGCGGGCGCGACTTCTGTACTGGTTGGGCAAAGAGGGCGATGGGCCCAACCGCGCCGCCGAAGCGCTGCGGGACCTTCAGAAGTTGTCCACTAAATACCCTCACGACGACCTGATCTCGGTTTATCTCGGGCAAAAAGTCGATTTGCCCGATGAGTGCGACCGCCTGGCGCCCACGCCCGCAGCGCCCGCCTGGTCGACGGCCCAACGTGAAGCGCTCTGTCGGATGCGTCAGGCCGCGCATTGGTGGGTGAACGAACGGCAAGCCGCCGATGGTGAGTTCGGCGGCAAATTCGGCGACGACGTCGAGCTCTTGCGATGGTGGGCGCCGCTGGCGCTGGCGGGCGACGAGACTGTCCGGCGCGGTTGGCAGCGGCTCGCCGACGGCGTTTGGCAGAGCCGACACGTCGACGCCGGCTACGCGCGCGACGTCAGAGACGTGGAGCACGCCGCCGAATTCGTGGCCGACACGGCGCCGATGATGGCGGCGCTCAGCGACGACCCGCGTTACCAGGACCGGCTGGCGCTGTCCGTGCCGCACTTTGCCAACCTCTGGACCGGCATGACGCCACAAGGGCGCCGGTTCTTTCAAAGCGCCTGGTTCAGCTCGTCGGCCATCGTCACGGATCCGCCCAAGAATCGCGACGTGGAGTACAACGTTCGCGCGGTGCGAATGCTGCGCTACCTGGCGTGGCGCCGCGGCAATCCGGAGGCCGTAAAGCTGCTCCATGAGTGGTCGCTGGCCTGGGTCAGCGCCGCCATGCGCACTGACAAGGGGAAGCCCCGCGGAATTGTGCCGCCTTCGGTCCGGTTCCCGGACGAGGCGATCAACGGCGACGAGCCCACGTGGCACCGCGCCAATATGTTTTGGGATTACTATGATTGGGACTTCGACGTGGGCGGCATGGTGCTCGACCAGCTGCTGTTCACTTACACGCTCACCCACGACGAATCGCTGCTGGAACCGATGTTCGCCGAGCTCGAGCTGATCCAATCCGAGGAGGCCGGCCTGGCGGAGACAAAACCCAAATCGCCTCAGGAAGGATCTCGACCTTGGGCCGCCGACAAACTCATCCGCAGCCGCTTTTTCTGGAGCGTCGTCGGGCAATGGCGGTTTCTCACTGGCGATCGTCGTTGGGACGACTTGATCATGCGCTACGGCACGGCTTACGCCCGTTATCGCATCAGCGGCGACGAGCAACATTTGTCCGACGGGCTCGATTTCATCTTGAGCAGCGTGCGCTACAATACGCCGCTGTTAACGACCGAAGCCATTCACACCGATCGCGTCTACGTGCCGGGCTGGGAGCAGCTCAAGGCGATGCTGACCGGCGACGGTATGCCGGAGAATTCGTCGCCTTACTTTGCGGCGTCGTGGGAAAACACCGACGACTGCTTTACCGCGCTGGTCGCCGACGCGGCGCCAGGTCGGCTGGAGGTGCAGTTATTTTCGCATTCGCTAGAGGCGCACGACGTGGTCATGCGAGTCTGGCAATTGGTCCCTGGTGATTATTTGCTCGGGCGCCAGGTTGAAGGGCTTGAGGCGGAGCACCAAACCATCGCCGTTGAAACCCGGGGCCAAAGAATTCGGGTTAAGCTTCCCAGCGGGCGGCTCTTGAGAATAAGCGTCACCAGGATTGGGGCGTCCTGACGGGGGCGTCAGGTCCTGGAGGAGGCCGGCGACGCCCAATGGACGCTGGGACCGAGGCTATACAAGCCCTGGAAAACACGGATAGCCCCAGCCACCTGGGCGACTGGACCGTTCGACAGCCGCGAGGCCGGCAGTTAAACTCGGTAAGGCGCAGCGGATTTGCCATTCTGATAATCGAGCGAGTCAAAGCCGGAACAAGCTCCCTTCGATTGTCCCCGCCTTGGGCAAGCAGAAGCGCAAAAGTGAATTTAGATTTACTTGGGGCTATGCCGGCTCCAACGAAAAAATTGCCCAACCGTCCGCGATGGGCTAGAATCACGTTCTTAAGTGAATCTACCTCCCGCTCCCGTATAGACCAACCCGGAGAGAGTAGAAGCGATGGGAAGCAAGTTCTGTTGTCTTGTGATCGCTGTAGCGCTGGCGGGGCTATCCGCCGCACGCGCCGGCGCGCAGACAGAGACTTATCGATTTGACGGCGTAGCCGACATGGATCCGCAGCCGGCCGACACGACCGACTGGTTCATCACGCAGAACTGGGGCGAGGGCGGTTTCGACCCGATTGACCCCTTGATTCCTGACCTCGACACGCGCGTCGAGATTCAGACGTCGACCTTAGGCGTGAACGCTCCAGAAATCCGCTCCGGCGACGCACAGGCCCATCAGGTTCGGATCGGCCGGACAGGAGGGGCAGGATTGATGACGATGACGGGCGGGACGTTAACGCTCAAAAGCGTGTTGGGCTTTCAGAATCGATTTCGAGTAGGCTCGGATGATCCCGAGGATCCAGGACTGCCCCTGGAAATGCGCAATCCAGGCACGTTCAACATGTCAGGCGGCTCGCTGACAGTCCCCTCGCTGTGGATTGGCAGCGGCTCGCACGGCGTGATGAACCTGTCGGGCGGGACCGTCACCGTTCGCGAAAACCTTTACATGGACTGGTCCTTCGACGCCAACAGCGTCCTCAATTTGACCGGCGGTACGATAAACGTCGCCGGCGTGTTGCGGATGTTCAAGCACTCCACGCTGAATCTGGACAACGGCAATCTCCTCATCACAGGACCCGCCGAGTTGGGCACCACCGACGAAACGCAAACGCAAACGCCCGACGTCGATCTCACGATCACCAACGGTCTGCTTCAGGCCGGAGGATTCGTCAAAGTCAACGGCCTGGTTGTCCTCAACGGCGGCATCTTGCGGGGGGCAAATTTTCAGGAAGGCCTCAGTACTGGGCAAATCCAAATCAATCCCGGCGGCACGCTGCAGCTGAACAACGCGCAGGAGAGCGTCGCCGCGGTCATGAACCTCGTCAGCAGCGGTTTCATCACGACCAGTAGCCCGCAGGGCACGGGAGCCTTCCAAATTAGCGTGGTCAACGTCAGCGGGACGGATTTCACCCAGGTGACGCTGCCCCCCGCGGACGACAACGGGGATTTCAATATGGACGACAAAGTGGACGGATTGGATTTCCTCATCTGGCAACGAGATTTTCCCGCCACGCGCGACGCGACCGACCTTGTCAATTGGAAAGCCAACTTCGGAACGAGCGTGTCAGTAGCGGCGATCACGCCCGCGCCGGAACCGGCGTCGGCCGCGATGGCCGTATTGGCGGGCGTTGTCGCAGCGATGTGTCGCCGTCGCACAGGCGCTTTCGGGCAGGGTCGAGCTGTCGTCGCGAAGAGTTAGGGGTTAGCGGAGGACTTGGAGTTGGGTGCGATCAGACCCATGATCACCGTCATCGCGGCGGCCGTCCTGACGACGGGATGCGGCGACGGCCGGCCGGCGCGATTGCCCGTGGCCGGACAGGTGCTCATTGACGGAAAACCGTTGGACTACGGCTATGTGAGGTTCGTGCCTGCCGGAGCCCGGGCGTCCGGCGGCTATGTCGACGAACAAGGGCATTTCACGCTTAGCTGCTACGCGAAAGACGACGGCGTAATTCCCGGCAACCACCAGGTCGAGGTCGACGCAGGCGAATCGATCAGTGCAACCCAGCGACGCTGGCACGCGCCGAAAAAGTATGCGAATTTCAAGGCGTCGGGGCTGACGCAGACGATTACCGAACCCACCGATGCGCTGGTGATCAATCTGACTTGGGACGGCGGCAAGCCGTTTACGGAACGAGCTCGATGAACCGACTCCCGACAAATCAGCCATGGGCTCGGCCATCATCGACAGACCAGAGGCAATTGAAGACTACGGATCTGCGTGGCGACGTCCGTCGATCGCCGGACCGTGAGTCCCGTTAGGAGAAGATGCATGGCCGCAGATTTCAGGCAACGCACGATTCTCACCGGCAAACGTGCAGCTTTTACTCTCGTTGAGCTGCTGGTCGTGATTGCGATCATCGGCGTGCTGGTATCGCTACTTTTGCCGGCGGTTCAAGCGGCCCGCGAAGCGGCCCGCCGCTCGCAGTGCGTCAACAATGAGAAGCAGATCGCGACGGCGCTTCTGAATTACGAGTCGGCGCTTCGCAAGTTCCCGGCTGGCCGGCACGGATGCGATACATCGAATGCTTCTTTGTGCACGGGCCAGCCTGCGCTCGAACGGTCAGCGATCAGCGCGTTTGTGAAAATCCTGCCCTACCTCGAAATGCAGGCCGTTTACACCGCCCTCGATTTGAAAAAGCAGGGGAAGACTATCTGGCCAGCGGACACGGATGATTCCGATTCGTTTTTTGGCCCTTGGGCTACGCCCGCCGTGCAGGCCGCCTTGCACACGCGACCGCCCATGTACGTCTGCCCCAGCGCGGACTCCAAAGCCGAGTCGGATTGGGACATTTACCAAACCGGCGTGGGCTGGGAATTGACGCCGGCGACCGGTGATTATGCTATGTGCATGGGACACCGCGGCCCGTCGTGGGCCCGCGACCTCGACGCCGTTAAGTTGAAAAACTCCGGCGTGTTCATGTACCTGACCGAGTTTACCGCCCGCGAGGTCGAAGACGGCATGAGCAATACTTTTTTCGGCGGCGAGGTGTTAGAAAGCCAAAGTTACGACAGCGGCAACATTTGGTCGTGCGCCGAGCGGCACCTTGACGGCATGCGAACCTGTGACAACCCGGTCAACACGCTGCCAGGTTTGGGCAAGATTCACAGCAAGCGCGTTTCCTCGGCCGTCAAATACCTGGCCAATGGGGCCTTCGGCGGCAAGCACCCGCGCGGAGCCAATTTCTACTTCGGCGACGCTCACGTCGAGTTCATTTCCGAAGACATCGACCTGCCGACTTATGCGGCCTACGCAACCCGCGCGTCGCAAGAACTCAACGATGAATATGCACCGGTCCAGTGAACTGAAAGGGGGACTCTATTTTCAACTCTCGCAACTGGTATACACAGCTTTTCATTTAACGGCGGCAACCACCTTTGAGGGCAATGCTAATGCGAAGAAACCTACTTTGTCGTGCGTCAACCGCTTTATTTATTGGCATGGCAGCCTCGACCAGCTTCGGACAAGGCACCATGGTCTTCGATGGCGGAGCTGACGGGACTTCCTGGAATCAGGCGAACAACTGGAACCTCACCGTCAATGCCGACGGCACGCCGGCGATCCCCGGCGATCCCCCGACGCCCCCCACCAACGAGTTCAACGCGAACATCGGCGGCAATTTCACCGTCCTGCTCGACGGCACGATGGTTGGGCAAACCGCGTTTCGCACCAGAACCGGGGTCACGACGCCCGGCAAATTCAACGTCACCGGCGGGTCGCTCATCGTCACTGACGACATTGTCGTGGGCCAGTCGGCCAAAGGCACGATGACCATGAGCGGCGGCGAGGTGACCACGGGCGATGACTTCTTCGTCGACGACGCGGGCGACTTCGGCAGCGTCTTCACGCTCAGCGGCGGCGAACTGCACGTCGGCGACAAAATGCAAATGGGCAACCATGGCCAGTTCATCATGACAGGCGGCCATTTAGTCGCCGACGACGATTTTTACTGGCTCGGCAATTCCACCGCGACGATCGACAGCGGACTGCTGGAGCAGTTCGACAAGGTCAATATGGGCGATGCCACCCCGATGGGACCTGCAAGACTGGTGATCAACGGAGGCGTCTTGCGCCAATGAGTGGACCGATAACCCGGAATTGGAGGCGGACGACCTGACCCGTTTCATGAGCGTTATCCAGATCAATGGATCCGGCATATTGCAGATAGAAGCGGACCATTTCTCGACCTCTTTGGCCCAAGATCTGATCACGGGCGGCCGGCTGACGACGACCGGAGGCGGGCTGGCCGTGAGTTCCGTCGTCATTCCGGAGTTTTTTGGGCGGACCAACGTCGCCTTTACGCAGATTGCGGCCGTGCCTGAGCCCAGTTCATTTGTCGTCGCAGCGCTTGTCGGCGCGCTGACGCTCAGACGTCGCAAATAGTTAGTTTGGGACGCTTCCGAGCAGACCAAGGAATTGAACGACCCGCAGGGGCGTCAGGCAGCGCCTGACGCCCCTGCGTTGCTTTAGTGCAGCACGCCGCCGACGACAAGCCTGGAGCGACGCCAGAGCGCAACCGCATGAAACTCAGCCTGTTCTCGATCAGCTACGCGGGACTTTGGGGCCAGCACCGGCTGGATCTAGGCGCCTTCATCGCCAAGGCGGCCCAACTCGGATTCGACTCCGTCATGCTTGCCGGTAAACGGCCGCACTTGGCGCCGCTGGACGGCGATGCAGAACGCGTCGAAATCCTGCGCCGCACTGGCTCACCACCACATCGAATGCGTAGCGATAGCCGGTTACACCGATCTATCCCCCGCGCCGGCCGCCGAAGTCCCTTACCTGGAAATGCAGATTTCCTACATCGAATCGCTCGCCCAAATAGCGAGTGACTTAGGGGCGCGTATCGTTCGCGTTTTCACGGCGTACGAATCGGAGGGCCGCAACTTTCAGGGACACTGGAACGGAGCCGTCGAGACGCTGCGGGAAATGTGCGACCGCGCCGCCGCCCACGGTGTGACGCTGGCTGTGCAAAACCACCACGATCTGGCAGTCCACAGCGACAGCCTGCTGGAGCTGCTCGGGGACATTGACCGTCCCAACTGCCGACTTGGCTTTGACGCCTGGTCGCCGGCGCTGCGGGGCGAGGAACTTTATCAGTGCGCAAGAAAGTCGCGCCGCACACGGCGATCACGACCAACGCCGACTACATCCGATTACCGCGATTCCGCTACCGTCCGCAATTGGTCAATTACGAGCGAATGCTGCCGGACATGGTGCGGGCCGTGAAGTTCGGCGAGGGTTTCATCGACTATCCGTCGTTTTTCCGCGGATTGAGGGACGGCGGCTTCGATGGCGTCGCCAATTACGAAATGTGCTCGCCGCTCCGCGGCGGCGGCGGCGTCGAAAACCTCGACGCCTATGCGCAGCGATACGTCGAATGGATGCGAGCCAACGCCTGAGCCCCGCAAAGCGGGCAATGATCGCGCGATAACTTACGCAAAGGCCTCGCGCAGCTTCGCCACGTACTTGGGGCACTCAACGCGCGGATCGCCTTGCTCTTCGAATTCAAGCACGACGTATCCGCGATACCCCGCGCCGCGGAGAATGCGCGCGCGAGCGCGGGAAGTCTGCGGGCTGCTTATTCTGGCCTTCTGGATGAGACATCGCCGCTTTGACCTGCACATTGACCGCGTAGGGCGCAATTTGTTCCAAGTCGCGGTAGGGGTCTGCAGTGAAAAAATTGCCCGTATCGAGATTCACCCCAAACCACGGACTCTGCACGTCTCGAATAAACGAAAGCATTCCCTCGGGCGTCTCCGTCGGGCCGCCATGGTTCTCCAGCGCCAGGTAAACGCCGCGCTGACCCGCATATTCGCAACACTCTTCGATTCCGGCGACCATACGCGAATGCAACTCTTTCGCTTCAACGCCGGCCTGCGGTTTGCCGCCGAAAATGCGAATCACCGGTGCGCCGAGAATCTCCGCGCGATCGATCCATTGTTTCACCAAAAGAATCTGCTGCTCCCGCTCTTTGCCCGGCGCAAAACCGAAGTCATTGCCCACCGCCGTACCCGATACGTCCAGGCCCAGTTTGAAACACTGCTGCTTGAGTTGCACCAAGTAGTCGTCGGTCGTGGGCGTCGGGAAGTAATAGGAGGTGAGTTCCGTGCCGTCTAACTCCATCTTGGCGCAGTCATCGATGAAGTCAGCGAGCGTAAGTTGCGGCGCCGCACCGGACAATAAGTCGCGATAGCTATATGCCGCGAGACTGAATTTGAACTTCGCCGACCCGTTTCGCGCAATCGGCTCGATGGCCGTCGCGGCGTTCGTTAACCACATCGATCCGAAACCTGCCACGGCAGACGCCGCACAGTTCCGCACAAACCGACGACGATCGAATGTCGTGGACACAAAATCGCTCCTGGCAAAAGCTCATCTGTCGCCAATCGGTCGATTCGCCCTTCGCCGCGGGACCTGTCGTTGATATCAACAAAAAGGGCCCCCACAACTTCTTGCTTGGCAAGCGGTTGCGAAGGCCTAGCAAGCCTGTAGCGGAGAGGACAGGATTCGAACCTGCGGACCAGGTTTCCCCGGTCACCGATTTAGCAAACCGGCGCATTCGACCACTCAGCCACCTCTCCGGGCGGAACTTGCGGAGCTTTGAATTTTAGGCTGCCGGCTGGCTTTCGCAAGGTCGGAGCGCGCGTTACGCGGATGCGTGCCGGCGACTTACGTGCGGATGTGGGGATTTCCGCCAGCTAATGACGCCATGTCGTCCATCCAGCTTTCCAGCAGCGTGGCTTGATTGGCGTTCCGGTCAAGCTGCTCCTCGGCCTCCAAGCATCGATCCAAGGCCGCGAGCGTCCGCTCCGTGGCGACCCCCGGCGTCGGCGATTGGCGCAGCGAGTCGCGCAACGCGTCGCCCGCCATCGCCAGGATCTGACGGAAGCGGCCGCGGCGTGCGTCGGCCTCTTTGCCGGCCGCGGCGATCAGTTCGTCGATTTCGCGCACCACGCCAGGCACATCGACGTCGTCCGAGCGCCACGCCGACGCCAGCAGACCGCGAGCTTGCTCAAGCAGCGGGTCGGCCAGTTCTCGGGCCCGCACGAGACTACCGCCGCTACGGTCCGCTAGTTCGGCGGCGGCGCCGGCGTCGGACGCCAGCCCTTGGGCCAGCGCCAATTCAAAGACGGCCTCGACCGGCAACGGTTGAAATCGCACGAGTTGCGCCCGCGACAGGATCGTTGGCAACTGTCGGCTGCGGCTCGTGCCGATCAGGATGATCACGGTCCCGGGCGGCGGCTCCTCGAGCAACTTCAGGAGCGCGTTGGCGCTTTCCTGGTTCAGCCAGTCGGCGTCGTCGATGATGGCCACGCGCCGGCGACCCACTAGTGGACGCAACGCGATTTCGTGGCACAATCCTTCACGGTGGCGGTGCTCGCGGTCGCCGATGAACTGCTCGATTTTCAGGAATTTGGCTCCCGGCAGTCGCTCCACGACGTGCAGATCCGGATGAGTCCCCGCCGCGGCCAACACGCACGACTCGCAAACGCTGCAAGGGTCCAGCGACGTCGCATCGCTCCGGGTGCAGAGCAGCGCCTGAGCGAGCTTCAGCGCCAAGGCTCGCTTGCCCACGCCCTCCTGGCCAATGAACAGGTACGTCGACGCCAACCGCCCCGCCGCGAGCGTACGACGGAACCGAGCGACGACTTCGTCGTGACCCTGAATGCCTTGCCACATGGGACGTGCTACCGAGTTGCCGGGGGCGCCGCCCTCAATCGTAATGGCATCCGGCGACGGCGGGAATTGGTCGATGTGGCGATTCGTGGCGATGTTACAATAAGCAGTGACCTGATCTGACTCCGCGCGGGGCTTCCCGCCGACATGACCCCTTCTCAATCCCTCCCGACGCCCACGATGTCGGTCCAGTGTCCTGGATGCGGCGAGCGGCTGGAGGTACGCCGAGACGATGCGGGGCGCAAAGGGCAGTGCACGGCGTGCGGGCGGGTGTTTCGTATTGGGGCCGCTCCGCCGCTGGGCAAGATTTGGATGTTGGCGCCGCCGCTTGCCCAACAACCCGCAGCTCCGGCGCCCCCGGAGACGTTCACTTTTTCCTGTTCGCTGTGCGACACGCGGATCACGGTGCGCACGGCCGATGTCGGCAAGCGCATCGCGTGCCCCGATTGCGGCCGGAAGAATGTCATCCCCGAGCCGCCAGCACCGAGGGCGCCGGTCGTGCCCGCGGCCATGGGCGGCGAGCAACTCGAAGTGTGGGGGGTTGACGAGTTGGAATTCGGAGAGCCCGCCCGGAGCGCGGCGTCGCCGCGGTTTCATCCGGTCGAGTGCAAGTTGTGCCAAACGCTCATGTACGCCACCGACGACCAAATCGGCGCCAAGCTTCAATGCCCCGACTGCGGTTCATTTACAGTCGCGACCCGAGCGGCGCCGCCGAAGCGCCGAGGATTGGCCGCCGTGCCGCCGGGGCAGGAATACCAGGTCGATCCCGCCTTGGCTCCTCCGCTGCGGCCCGTGCCTGTGCCAATTGCGATTCGCGACGCGGAACTGCACGCCGCAGCGCGCGCAACGACGGTCGGTCCCGACGGCCGCCTAATCGTTCAAAAGAATCCCGATCTCGAAGTGCGCCCCGTGCGCCCCGCCATTCCGCTAGTGCAAGGCGCCTGGCGGATGCTCGCGACGGAAGAAGTGCTGGCGCGGTGGATCTTGATCTCGATCGCCTTCGGCGCCGCGGCGTGGTTTGTGATTGATTCACTCAACACTCCGGTCCAGAGCGTTGCGGCGATCGCTGGAATTTTTCTGATGCTGCTCGGCGTCGCGACGTCCGTGGTTTGGATGTCGCTGGCCGCCCCGTTCTTCCTGGCCATAATCGCCGAAAGCTCCGATGGGAGCGATCGACTGCACGACCCGCCGCAATGGAGCCCATTCGACTGGTTTGTTGAAGCGGGTTACCTCGCGATCGCCGGCGTCCTGGCTGGGGCGCCGGCATTCTTGGCGTGGCGCTTCGGCGCGGCGATGCCGGAGATGGCGCGCTGGGGCATCGGCGTTGGCGCCGCTCTGGTGATCTTTCCCATGGCGCTCTTGGGGGCCCTGCTGGAAAGCACGCCGCTGGGCGTCATTTCCCCGCGCCTGCTCTCGTCGTTGGGTCGCTGTCTGGGTCCGTGGCTGCTGTTCTACTTTGAAACCGCAATGCTGGCGGCGGCCGGCGCCGCGGGCGGGTGGGGATTGATGCAAGCCAGCCCGCCCGCAGTTTTCGCCGTGCCGCTGATCGCCATGGGCGGCGCCGTCATCTACATGCGACTGCTGGGCCGCCTGGCATGGTGGCTTTCTGATCTCATGCCGGAGACGGGCGAGCCGGAGCGCGAGTTTTCGCGTTATCGGACGGAGATCGCCGCCCGCCACGCCGCGGAGGACGCGCCGCCCCCCAAATTCCGCGGTTAAGCGAAGTAGCGCACTGCGTTCTTGAATACCGCCAGGCCATCGCCCTCGTCGAAGGGGGCCAGCCGGGTCCACTGCGGGTGGTGGGTGCGGTCGATGAACCGCTCGGGGTGCGGCATGAGTCCGAGGACGCGCCCGGTTGCGTCGCACATGCCGGCCACGTCGGCCTGGGCGCCGTTGGGATTGAAAGGCGACGACGGGTCGCCATCGCTCGGCGGGCAGTAGCGAAGCACGAGTTGGCCGGCAGCGTCTAGCCGCTTGAGAGTCTCATCGTCGCGGGCGAGAAAGCGGCCTTCGGCATGGGCGATCGGCAAGTGCATCCGCTCGATGCCAGCGAGAAACACGCACTTGTCGCCAACGGTACGCAAGTGGATCCAGCGGTCGACGAACCGGCCGGACTCGTTCCAAGTGAGAGTCGCGCCCGGGCCAGCGGCGTCGTCGGCGTCGAACAAGCCGCTCTTGATGAGGACTTGGAAGCCGTTGCACACGCCCAGAATTAGCTTGCCGCCATCTCGAAAGGCGGCCAGGGAATCGGCAAGGTGATGGCGCAACTGGTTGGCGAAGATGCGACCGGCCGCCACGTCGTCGCCGTAGCTGAACCCGCCGGGGAGGCATAGGATTTGGAAATGCTCGGCCAGGCCCGGGGAGTCGAGCCAGCGGTTCAGGTGGACGGTCTCCGCCACTCCGCCCGCCCGCACAAAGGCGTACACGGCTTCGGCGTCACAATTGGTGCCGGGGGCTCGCAGAATTAGGACGCGTGGCGGCATGGCGAAGCGCTGAGTTGGTAAGGAGTTATGTGCAATATGGGGCAGAGATTATGCGTGCCACAATCGCTGCCAAGAATCCTTTAGTATGGCAATGTCGCAGTTGACTGGCGGAGTGGCGGAGCCGTCGAGGATACAGAGACGGGCGGTCTCGTTGACCTCGCCGATGCAGACATGCGGAATGCCGGCGAATATTGCATCCAAGTCGGCGGCGCGGTTGGGCGGGACTTCGCAAAGGAAGCGCGTGTTGGATTCAGCAAAGAGCAGGGCGGCGGCTGTAAGTTTGGAATTGGCGTCAAGGCGGAGCTCGGCACCAAGCCCACCGGCAAGACACATTTCAGCCGCGGCGACGGCGAGGCCGCCCTCGCTCAGGTCGTGGCAGGCGGCGACGAAGCCGGCACTGATGGCGCGGTGAACGGCGGCGAAAGTGGCCTTAGCTCGCACTGGATCGACTTTCGGAGCGACGCCGCCCTCAAGGTTGTTGACCAGCGCGTAGTGGGAGCCGCCGAGTTCGTCGTTGGTTTCGCCGATGAGGTAGAGCACGTTGCCGGGGCGTTTGAGGTCCATGGTGACGCAGCGGGTGATGTCGTCGATCTGGCCGAGAGCGCTGAATAAGTAATGACGGCGGAATGGCGATCGTGCGTTTCTCTCCCTGAGCGTCCAGGTAGCTGAATTCGTTGTTGAGGCTGTCTTTGCCGCTGATGAACGGAGTTTCCAGCGCTAGGGCCAGATCGTGACACGCCAGGGCGGCGCGCACGAGCGTGCCGAGGGTCTCAGGTCGCTCGCAGTCGCCCCAGCAGAAGTTGTCCAAAAGCGCGATCCGCGCGGGGTCGCCGCCGACGGCGACGCAGTTGCGCACGGCTTCGTCGATGGCGCTGGCGGCCATGTCGTACGGGTCGAAGTCCGCGTAGCGCGGGTTCATGCCGCAGGCGATCACGACGCCACGGCGGGAGGTGAGGACGGGGCGGATGACGGCGGCGTCGCTGGGTCCGTCGTGGGCTACGCCGACAAGTGGTTTGATGACCGAGCCGCCCTGAACTTCATGGTCGTACTGGCGGATGATCCACTCTTTGCTGGCGACATTGGGGGAGGAGAGGATCCGGAGGAGATCCCCAGTAAAGTCCCCTCCAGTTCCCTCCCCTTGAGGGGGAGGGTTAGGGAGGGGTGCGCGCGGCGATGGATGGTCCAGCGAGATGCCTCCCCCCTCCCCAACCCTCCCCACCGAGGGGAGGGGGCCGGAGGGGGACAATGCGCAGTCCGCGCGCAGGGCGAATTCGCCGCGGCGCACAACTGGAGGGCGGCCACTGTGGAGAAACTCCATCGTCAGCTCGCCGACCTTATTGCCCTGATAGTGGAGCGTGAGGCGGCCGGTGGGCGTGAAACGGCCGATGATGGTGGCTTCGACGCCTTCGGAAGTGCAGAGTTTTTCCAGCTCCGGCCAGTTGGCCTTCGGCACACTGAGCACCATGCGCTCCTGGGCTTCCGAAATCCAAATCTCGGTGTACGACAAGCCGGCGTATTTCACCGGAGCGCGGTCGAGGTCGACTTCGGCTCCGATTTTCTCACCCATCTCGCCGACCGCGCTCGAGAATCCGCCCGCGCCGCAGTCGGTGATCGCCGTGTACAGGCCGCGGTTGCGCGCCTGCAGCAGCACGTCGAGGACTTTCTTCTCCTCGATAGCGTTGCCGATCTGCACGGCGCCGCCGGAGAGGGATTCGCTTTCGTGGGTCAATTCGGCGCTCGAAAAGGTGGCGCCGTGAATGCCGTCGCGACCGGTGCGGCCGCCGACGGCCACGATCAAATCGCCGGGCTGCACTTCCTTGAAGGACTTGTCGCGGGGGATCAGGCCGACATTTCCGCAGTACACCAGCGGGTTGCCGATGTAACGTGAGTCGAAGTACACGGCGCCGTTGACCGTGGGGATGCCCATGCGGTTGCCATAGTCGCGCACTCCCTCGACGACGCCGCGCATCACGCGCTTGGGGTGGAGCACGCCGGGCGGCAGTTGGTCGACCGGCGTTTCGGGCGGAGCGAAGCAGAAGACATCGGTGTTGGCGACGGGCTTGGCGCCCAAGCCCGTGCCCATGACATCGCGGATGACGCCGCCGACGCCCGTATTGGCGCCGCCGTAGGGCTCCAGGGCCGAGGGATGATTGTGGGTCTCGACCTTGAAGCAGATGTTGTACTGGTCGTCGAAGCGGACGATGCCGGCGTTGTCCTTGAACACGCTGACGCACCAGTCCTCATCGCCCCACTTGGAACGGAGCTGTTGCGTGGCGGCGAAGATGGTTTCCTTGAGCATATTTTCAAACTGCCGCTCGCCATGCTCGTCGCGGTAGGCGATGCGACCGGCCAGCGTCTTGTGGCTGCAGTGCTCGCTCCATGTTTGAGCGATCGTTTCCAGCTCGATATCGGTCGGGTCGCGGCCCAGCTGGGCAAAGTGCCGTTGGATTGTCTGGAGCTCAGCAAGCTGCAGGTAAAGTTGCCGCTCACGGCTGAGTCGCAGCAATCCGTTGTCGTCGAGGCCCGAGAGCCTGACCGTCTTGAGCTCGAAACGGTACTCGCCGCCGGACTGCAGGCGGTCGAAGGGCAGGGGACCTACGATGATCTGTTCGATGGCGTCGTTGGCCAGGGCTCGCTCGCCAATGAGCCGCACTTCGTCGGCAGTGGCGCCGGCGAGCCAGAACTTGCGGAGCGTGCGCACCGCGTCGATCGGGAAGCCGAAGTCGCGCACCGCCGTCTCGGCGCTTTGTGCCACGGGGTCCATCACCCCAGGCTTCAAGAGCACGTGGAGGACGTGGGGCTCGCGACCGGGGCCCAGTCGGGCCGGCGGCGCCAGAAGTCGCGAGTCGCCAGGTCGTGCAATAACCGCTTCCTCGGCCACGGCATCGGCGAACAGCTCCTTCTCAAGGCGACCGACCTGAGCGGCCGTGAGTTGGGGACCCTCAATGAGAAAACCTCGCGACGCCGCCACGCGCAGGCCTACCAGGCCCAACTCGGCGATGTTGGCTGCCGCGGCTTGGCCATCGCGATCGGGCAACCCGGTGCGGGGGTGGAGGTCAATCTCCCAAAGCATCGCGGATGCGCTTAGCCTCCTGCAATTGTGCCGACAGGGCCACGGCGTCCGGGGCGGTGAGGGCTTGTTCGAATTGGGATAAGCGGTGCTCGAAGCGGCGCAGCGCGTCAATTACTGCCGAGCGATTCTGTCCAAATATCTGCGTCCACAACTGCGGATCGCCGGCGGCGATACGCGTGGCGTCGGCCCAGCCCGTGGCGGCCAGGCGGAGCCATTCCTCGGGCGTGGACGCGGCAAGAACGGCGGCCACCAGATGCGGGAGATGGCTCGTGGCCGCGAGGGCCCGGTCGTGCTCCTCGGGCGAAAGCAGCGTCACCTCGGCGCCGAGCGATTGCCAGAATTCTTGAATCCGCAGAACCAGACCCGGCGGCGTGTCGTCCTCGGGCGTCATGACAACGGTGCGGCCTGCGAGCAAATTCGCCCGTGCATGCTCGGGGCCGGTGCGGTGGTCGCCCGCCAGAGGATGGCTTCCCACAAACCGCGTGGGCGCCACGCCCGGCGAGTCGGGATCCTCTTCCGCCGGCCGCCGCAAGGCGCGGCAAATTTCCGCCTTGGTGCTGCCGGCGTCGGTGATGGCGGCCCGGGGGGCGGCCTTGGCGACCGACCGGACGGCGTCGACTATCGCCGCCACCGGCGTCGCCACAATCGCCAAATCCGCTTCGGCCACGCCCTCCACCAGGTTGGTAGTTCCCCGGTCGATCGTGCCCGCCGCGACCGCCTTCTGGAGACTGGCCGCTCGGCGACCAACGCCGACCACTTCCTCGGCCAGTCCGCGCTCCCGCAGGGCCAGGCCGATCGAACCGCCAATCAGGCCGACTCCAACGATGGCAACGCGTGGACAGGCGGGCATGCGGGCAGGCTAACGGGGGTGTGCCGTGGGCGCGGGCAGTTGAGGGTTTCTTGAGCGGCGCCGGATGGGCATTCTATCAAACGACGGCCGGCTTGCACGGGGCCCCCGCGGCGGCAACAACTCACTCCACGGTCCGCGCGGACTCGCCGGCGGACCTCGGAGTGACAGATTCCCACCGCTGGCGCGGCGTTATGATCGATTCCATGCGTCCAGTTTCGCTAGACGGCACGGATTGAGCGAAAACCCATTTTCCGGCCGGAAAAACTGCAATCCGGCAATTCGCTGTTTCTTCGCCAGCCGGATTACACGCTACAATACCCACGAGCAGGGGGTTGTTGCCGACGCCAGCGCGTCAAGGCAGTTACATCACGGTTGTCATCGGCGATCGCGCAGGGAGACGCGCCCGCGGTCGTCGGTTGGTTGAGGAGTGTTGACGTGTTTCGCACCGCCTGTCTCTCGCTTGTCACGCTCGGATCGCTCTTGGCCGGCAATCTCGCCGCACAGGAGTGGGCCGAGAAGATGTTCAACACGATGGATCACGATTTCGGCACCGTGGCCCGTGGAGCGGACACGGTGTACAAGTTCGAAATCACGAACCTCTACAAGCAGGATATGCACATCACCGACGTGCGGTCGAGCTGCGGCTGCACCTCGCCGAGCATCGAGCACGGCGACATCAAGACGCATGAAAAGGCGTACCTTGTCGCCCGCTTCAACACCCGCACGCACGTCGGGCAGCGCGGCGCGACATTGACGGTGACTTTCGGCGCCCCCTACGCCGCCGAGGTGCAGGTGCACGTCCATGGCAATATCCGCGGCGACGTGGTGTTTAACCCCGGGGCCATCGAGTTCGGCGACGTGACCGAGGGCCAGCCGAAGGAGACGGAAGTGGCCGTCGACTACGCCGGTCGCGACGATTGGCAAATCACCGACGTCACCAACGACAACGACAATTTTGAAGTCGAGCTCAAGGAAGGCGCCCGCGCCGCGGGCCGCGTGTCGTATAAGCTGCTTGTGCGGCTCAAGCCGGGCCTGCCGGTCGGTTACGTTAAGGACCAGCTCACAGTCGTGACCAACGACAGCCGCGCGGAAAACAAGCGGATTCCGTTGATTGTCAGCGGGCGCGTGAAACCGGAATTCTCGGTGACGCCCGAGCAGTTGATCCTGGGCGAATTGGAGACTGGCAAGCAACTCACGAAGAAAATCATCGTGCGCGGCGCCGAGCCGTTTAAGATCGTCAACGTGTCATGCGGCGAAGATTGCTTCGACTTCAAGACCGACGCGGACTCTCGGGCCGTCCACTTCGTCGAAGTCACGTTCCGAGCGGGCGAAGCGCCGGGCAAGTTGCAGACGCCGATTCGCATTCTGACGGATCGCGGCGAGAACCGCGGCCCGACGTGTCTGGCGTCGGCGACGGTCGTGGCGCCGAAGGCCGCCGCCGAGCCCGCGGCCGCGGGGCTCCCGACTGATGGGCAAGGCGTGCGGACTGCTTCGGCGCCTTAAGCGCTGGCGTTTTTTGCTAGCATCTATGCAAGGGGCGGCACGCTCGGAGTCGTCGACGGGCGTGGTTGCCGCGAGAATACCCGAACGTGCGCGCCACCCAAAGCGCTGGCAGGATGCCAGGTAGCGCCCGCGCCGCGATTGACGGGGTTTGCCAGGCTCGCCATAATCCCCGCCCCATTTGCGGGAAATCTCGTCGGGCGGACTCCCTTCTCGTCACTATTGCGCTGGTGGTTATGGCGCCTCGGCAATTTCATGCGACGGCGGTCGCACGCCCTTGGGCAGCGCGGCTCGCGGCGTGCCTGCTCTCAGCCGTCGCTGCGCCGCTCTGCGCTGAGGTGGCGGAAGAAGTGGTCGTCTCGCCGCCGCCTGAATTCGCGGAGCGGAGCCTGGTCGATCAGCATCCCTTGGACGGCGGACCCAGCAACGAAGAGTACCTCGATCCCGACGCGGCGAAGTTTGATTCCTGGGAGCCGCTCGTCGACGAGCATGAGACTTCGCTGGGCGGCGAGGAAGCCCGGCTGCGGCCGTTTGACTTGATGCGCCACTGGGGGTTTCGCCACTCGTCGACCGACGGTCGATACTCCGTCGACCGCGGCGTGCCGATGGAGTACTCCAGTTGGCTCAACCGGCCCTACCACGTCGATTGGTTCCTCGGCCCGCTGCTGAGCGATAACCCATCCGCCGACCGCGTGGCGCAAACCAACGTCGTGTTCGGTGGGTTGCGGCTGGGGTGGGACTTCGACTACTACTGGGGCGTCGAGTGGCGATTCGCTTGGGCCGACCCGGAGCTTATCTCAGAGTCCGCCATCGAGGTGCAAAGCGGGCGCTACTTCGCCAGCGACATCGACTTCGTCTATTATCCGTGGGGCGACTCGAAGGTGCGTCCATACTTTCAGTGGGGCCTGGGGATGAACGAGATTGACACGGTGCGCGATAATACCGGGCTCACTCAGCAGGTGACGCTGTTGAGCATGCCGTTCGGCGGCGGCGTAATCTTTCCGCAAACCCATTGGCTGGCGTGGCGGCTGGAGATTCTCGACAACCTGGCCTTTGGGAATGACGGCGTTGATACGCTGAACAATGTGTCGTTCACCGCCGGAATGGAATTGCGCATGGGGGCCCGGCCCAATTCCTACTGGCCCTGGCGATCCAGTCGCAACATTTGGTAGCATGATCGCGCAGCAGGTCCACGCGCGGGAGCTTGTGGCCGTGGCCGCGCGTCACTCCGAGGTCCGCCGAGGCGTCCGCGTGATTTCCCGGCGAACCGCGGAATGATAACTCCTTCTCACGCTTGGCGACTGGCCGTTGTGGGCGGCGGCATCAGCGGGTTGGCCGCGGCGCACCGGTTACGTTGTCTCCTGCCCGCCGCCGAGCTGCGCGTGTTCGAAGCCGGCCCGCGATTGGGCGGCGCTTTGCACACGCTATCCAGCGGCGCAATGTTGGTGGAACTCGGCGCCGACAGCTTCACCACGAAATCGCCCGCGGCGTTGGCGCTCTGCCGCGAGTTGGGACTGGCCAAGGAGCTGCTCTCTACAAATCCGCAGCATCGCCGTGCCGCTGTGGTTCGCGGCGGCAAGCTGTACCCAGTTCCCGACGGCTTTGTGCTAATGCAGCCCCGACGGTGGGGACCGCTCTTGAAGTCGCCGGTGCTGAGCCTGGCCGGCAAATTGCGCGCGCTGGCCGAACCGTGGATCCGCCCGCGAGCGGCGACCGGCGTGATGAATTACGATGAAAGCGTGGCCAGCTTCGCCACCCGCCGCCTGGGCGCGAGGCGTTCGAGCGGCTGGTGGAGCCGCTCGTGGCAGGAATTTACGTGGCCGATGCCGATCGGCTCAGCCTCGCCGCCACGATGCCGGAATTTCTCGAAGCCGAACGCCGCCACGGAAGTCTGCACTGCGCGGCGCGCCGGGCAGGCCCCGACGCCAACGGCCAGCCGGCGCCCGCCGCGGCGACTAGCTCAGCGGGCGCCCGTTACGAATCCATCGTGACCCTTCGCCGCGGGATGTCGAGCCTCGTCGAGGCAATTGTGCGGCGCTGCCGGATGAAACAGTGCGGCTGTCCACGCCGGTGGCGGACATCGCCAAGGCTGGCGACCACAGGTGGAGAGTGTTGACCGCCGGCGGCGACGCGGAGGAGTTCGACGGCGTGATCCTGGCGACGCCCGCGCCGCAGGCGGCGCGCCTGGTCGAGAAGTGGGATCCGCAACTGGCTCACGTCGCCGGCGGCATCGAGTACGCGTCGAGCGTCGTGGTCGTGCTCGTCTACGCGCGCGACAGCCTGCGGCGGCCGCTCGAATGTTTTGGCGCGGTGGTCCCACGGATTGAACGCCGGCCGATCATCGCTCTGAGCTTTCCGAGCGTGAAGTTCCCCCAGCGCGGGGCCCAGCTATTACCGATCCGCGTGTTTCTGGGCGGGGCCTTGCAGCCGGAGCTTGCCGCGCGGGGCGATGAGGAGTTGGCGGCGATCGCGCGGGGCGAAGTCGCGGCGCTCGTGGGCATCGAGGGCGAGCCGCTCGAGACCCGGGTCGTGCGCTGGACCGCGTCGATGCCCCAGTACCATGTGGGGCACCTGCAAGTGGTGGGCGCCATCGAGCACATGACGGCGACGCACCGCGGCCTGGAACTTGCCGGCAACGCCTACCATGGCGTCGGCATTCCCCAGTGCATTCACAGCGGTCGCGCGGCGGCGGAGCGGCTCGCGGAGGAACTCCTGCGACGTTAGAGCCCGATCGCGGCGAAGAGTCCCTGCAGGTCGAAGCGGCTCTCGGCGGCGCTCGACGGTTGGGCGTCGTCGTTGAGAAGCGAGTCGATCTTCGCCGATGGCTGATCGTACTGCCGCGTGGCTGCCTTTAGCGCGGCGGCGAAGGAGTCGGCACTACGCTTCATGGCTTGACCGGCTAAGTCAAGCGCCGTCGACACGGCCGGCGCGGCGAGTAGTCCCACGATCGGATTCACGTAGTACTTGCCTCGGGGTGACCAGGACAGCGATCCCCAAAGGTCATCGGCCCGCCGGCTATGTGGGCTGCGGTAAATGACGCAAAGATTGCGGCCGCATGCACCGCCAGCAATTGCTGTAACGCATCCTCCGGCTCCCTCCCCTCGGTGGGGAGGGCTGGGGAGGGGGGATGCGCGTCGCAATGGCCTCGTCATACGTTGTGCCTCCCCCGTCCCTAACCCTCCCCATCAAGGGGAGGGGACAGGAGAGGATGGTTCGGCGGCGGCGGGCGCTTGGGTTGTCGCGTCGGCCGGCGCTGCAGCAGCAGTCGTCGTCGCGGCGGCGTTGAGGGTGTGATCGAGATAGGTCTCGACGGCCTGGTGCTTCTCCGCCAGCAGTCGCTCCTCCATCTGATGCTGCGTCGAGGCGCTCTGCCAGCTCTGGGCGAAGGGGCCGGTGAACTGCGCGGTCGGCGCGTCGGTCAACAGATCAAGCGCCCGCCCGAACAGCTTGACGCCGTCCCGGTGCCACGCGAGCGCCTTCTCGGCGTAGGCGGCCACGTGGGGGTCAACGCCACGCAAGTTGAGCCCAGCGATAAAGTCGGCAGCTTCTTGATGCCCCTTCTTGCGGCAGGTAAGGAAGTCGAACAGGGTCCAGTTGCCGTCCGGGCTGATGCTGGCCAGGCGATTGTGCACCTCTTCCTTCATGCACGCATCCAGCGCTTCCCAATAGGCCAGCGTGAGCGTGCGACGCTGCTCGTCGGTGAGCGAGATCAGGTCGTCGCGATTGAACAGCTTCGACAGCGGATCGGACGCCGCCGGGGCGGGCCCCGAAGCGGTGGTCTCGGCCGAGGCCGGAGTTTCGGCGGACGGCGTCGATTCGGCGACGGGCGTCTCGGCCGACTCCGCGGTTTGCTCGGACGTCGATGCCGCTGGCTTCAGCGCTTCGACAGGCGCGGCGGCGGCGACTTCGGTTGTCTCCGCGGGCGTCGCCTTCGATTCCGTCGCCGGTTTGACGTCCGTGGCGGCCTCCGTGGGCTCGCTCGTGGCGTCGACAAGCCGCGCTTGCTTGAGCACCGCCAGGCCCATCTGCTTGACGTCGACGCCTAGGTACAACGATCCCAGGATCACGCCGCCGACCATGGCCGACAAGCATGCCACGAATTCGACGATCGACATGCCACTGCGGGTGCGGGTCGACAACTTCATGATCGGCGCCTCAACGAGTGTTCGTGCTTGAAAACGGGACGCCCCGTGAGCGCAGCGCAAGGGCGTACAGAAAGCATACGTCGCGGCAGCGCGATTCCGCGGTCTTGCGGTGCGCCGAGGGGACGGGGCTCGCCGGCCAACGGAGAAGATGCGGCCTGTAACGGTTGCAGGGAGTCATCGTGCGGGCGGTAAGTAGCGTTTTAGATTTGGGAACGCCGGGGTCGGGACGACCCGGCTCACTCAGGGGTTTTGCCCTTTTGCGGCGTGGATAGGGGTCCCACATCAAAGGCCGCAGTAGTCGCTGATTTTGCCGTGGCCCTTTGTGGTACGGCTCGGCGATTTCCGGGCGCCGACGGCGCTGACCGACGGCTTTAGTCGACGGCATTTGCGTTTTCTTGTTCATGAGTCAGCGCCTCAAAAGGGCGCACTCCCGTCGCTGACGCTCTGGGCTCGCTCGCGCGCATTCTCCCCTCTGGCTGACAGCCGAAAGCTGACAGCCGAGAGCCTCTATATCAATTGCCAAAGAGCCCACTCGTCGAGCGTTCTCACCCTAGCAGAGTGCGTGGCCCATTTTCAACAAAAAACTTTGGGGAATTTTTTCGCGCAGAGTGCAGAGACGCGGGGACGAAAAGTGGCCGCGATGGCGCTGTGCATGCCAGGAGCAAACGCCAATGCGATCGCGATAGCAAGTAGCGACCAGATCGAGATCAGCCGTTTCATGGACGAGAAGCGACTGGAGCAAACGAGTGGCGCGTGCATCATGAGAAGTGTCCCCTATCGCCACGGCGTCGCGGCGGATGCGCTTGGGACGCGGCGTCCCTAGCTTTGACGACGATGGCATTCTTGATGGCGCCGATCTGGCGAAGTGTACAGAAGGCTTGCGTGAAGGAACCGTCGTTGCGACAGCAATCCCAAACCGGCGATGGCCATCAGCGTCACGCCAGCAGGTTCGGGAATATGGGCGATAAAGCCGTGAGTTTGGCCGAACTCGTCAAGGTAGGTTCCGACCACAGTGTTGCCGGAGATGCCGTAGGGCGTGGTCGAGTTGTACTCCGGCGAATAACGTAACCGGGTGAAGGCGGAGCCGTCGTAGATGAATCCGGCCAGAGCGGCGTCGCCGATTATGATGCCGCCGGAGATGCCCCGCAGCCTGGTGAAGTCCGATAGCGGGAAATCCAATGTGCTGAACGTGGAACCGTTATAGATGAAGCCATGTCCGCCGCTCCCGCTTCCGGTCCATCCAACCACGGTATCGCCGGAGACGCCGCCGATGAACGTTCCCTGGCCTACCCCGTCGGGCGCCCCGGGAGCGTCAAGCGTGGTGAACGTGGAGCCGTTGTAAAGGAAGCCATGATGCACCAAGCCGCCGTCCAAGTAGTCTCCGAAAATCGTGCCGCCGGAGATCCCCTCGACATCCGTGCTGTACGCACCCGGAAACTCCAGCGTCGTGTTCGCGAATGTGGCGCCGTCGTAGATGAAGCCGTGGTTTAGGCCGTGATCCCAGTTGCCGACAATGATTCCGCCGGAGACGCCGGTGGGATACGTGTGGAGCGCTCCGGGTACATCCAGTTTCGTAAACGTGGAACCGTTGTAGACAAAGCCGTGCTGGTGAACGATCCCGTGGTTGTCAACTTCGTTATAGGCGCCGACCACGAGGCCGGCGTCGACGCCGGCGGCCAACGTAAAGCGCGAATCCGGAGGATCCAGCGCTGTGTAGGTAAAGGCGGCCTGGCTTGATCCCGCAATCGCAATGACGCCGTACGCCGATAGGAATGCATAGCGCAATTTCATAGTGCACCCTTCTTCTTGGAAAACTCACCCGCCAGGAGATGCGTCTCAGAGGCGGGACCCAGGTCGGGCTGTTAGATAGTAGCGACGTAGCCGGGCGGATTGTGCCAGGAAATCCACAAAAGAGTTTTCAGATGGCCGCGACGGGAGTGCGAGAGCGACCAAACCGGTACGGCGAATGGCACGCCGTTAGAAAGGTCCGGCGCGGGGAGAAGTTTGGGGCCGGTTCACATCGACTATTGAGGGTTCGTTGGCTACCGCTCCGGTTGCCCCATTTATCCGTCCTTAGAAGGCTTTTGATCTTCAATCTTCAGCAACTTCGAGGCTTCGTCTTCGAACCGTTGCAACTCCTGGTTTTTGGAATCATGCTCCTTCATCCACCGGACGCCTCTGTCGTACCACTGCCGGGCTTCATCTTTTTGACCAAGTTGCCAATACGCCATGGCCAGGAAAAACCAATCTGTAGGGTCGCCGCCGCTGCGGAGCTGTATTGATTGTTGGAGCGCGTCGATCGCGGACTGGCATTGACCGTCGCGATACTGAGCGACGCCCAGGGAGTTCCAGTACTCCCCGTTTTTGGGCGCCAGTTCGAGCGCTTGCTCTGCCAGCTTGAGCGCGCGGCTCAGGTCGCGCTTCTGTGCATCGGGATCGATGGCCAGCGTCCAGGCCGCTTTATTCAATGCCATAGCCAGGTGGTTGCCGACATCAGGATTTTCCTCGGCAAGGCGGAAGGCCTCGTGGTATTGGTCATTGGCCTCGTGTTCCTTCCCGTCCGACTGTAGAGCATCTCCCAAGAGATAATGTGCTCCGGCGTCCTCTGGCTCGAGAGCCAAGAACGCCTGACACGTGGCAATCGCTTCCTTCGCGTTGCCGCGCGACAACAACAGGGCGACCAGCGCGTCGATGGCGGCCCCGTGATGGTTGCCGTCCAGCCGCACCGTTTCCCGGTAGGCCGCTTCGGCCCCGTCCAGGTCGCCACTGGCTTTCAGGGCGATGCCGAGATCGTAGTGCACCACCGCGCTTTTGGGATCTAGTTCGATGGATTTACGGAGCTCGACGATGGCATCATCGAAATAGCCCTGCTGCCGTAGGGCGTTGCCGAGGTGGTAGTGCGCCAAGGCGTATTTGGGCGCCAGATCAACAGCCTTTCGGTACTCTGCGATCGCCTCGACCCTCCGGCCATTGGCGAACAAGGCGTAGCCGAGGCGATCGTGAAACAGGAAGTAGTTCGGTTTGAGTTCGATGGCCTCGCGGTACTCGGCGATGGCCTCGTCCAGATTCCCCTTATCGCGCAGGATATCGCCAAGATAGGAGTGGGCAAAGCAAGCCCATGGCGATTTCGGATGGAGTTCGATGCACTTGCGGAACTCAACCATGGCCGCGTCCATCTCCCCCTGCTCGAAAAGGTGCATGCCGAGCTCAAGGCGGGCATAGGACCATTTCGGTTCGAGTTCGCTGGCCTTGCGGCGCTCGGCGATGGCCTCCTCCAGTTTCTGTTGAACTTTCAGAGCGCCGCCGAGAGCGAAGTGGGCCCAGGCGGAGTCCGGGCGAAGCGCCACGGCAACGGAGAAATACCGCAGCGAACCCGCGTCGTAGTACCCCATGGCTTGTCCAAGCTCGATATTCAGCCAATAGTCCGCCGGATGGGCCTGTTGGCCGCTTTGCAGGATGCGCATGGCCGACAGGTGGGCGCGGTTGAGCGTTTGAGCCAGGATGTGCAGCGTGGCCGGGCGCTGGGCCTTGACATCGATCGATTCGGCGAGCCGCTGGAGTTCGGCCTGAAGTTCCGGAGTGATCGGTTGGCCCCACATGGCCCGCAGCCGGTCCCGCACCGGATCGTGGTCGAGCGCACGAGCCACGGCCACAAGCTTCTTCCAGCCCGGTTCAGTTTCGCGAAGCACCAGCCAAGCATCCACCCAGTCGTCCAGGCCTACGGCAATGGGCGCCGCCAGTGTCGGGTTGCGCTCTAGTAGGGCGCTCGATTCCTCCGCCGGCAGCGCCTCGACGTCAACGCCGTACGCGCGGAACGCCTCGGCGTAGGTCGGCATCACGCTAACAAAGCCCACCAAGTCGAGCTTTCCTCCGATGTTGGCGGCGCGCTCCTCGCGGATGTGGTCCAACTCGGCGATGAACGTCAAATCCTGGCGGGCATCGCCGACGCGTTGCTGGATAGCATCGCCGGCCTCCCCGGCGGCCAGCACGGCCTCGGCCCGCTCAAGCCTGGCCAGCGCCTCGGGCCACTTCTGCTCCTGTTCCAGGCGGGCCACATCCTCCAGGATGGTCTCGACCTGGCCGGTCAATCGGGCCTGGCGGGCCTCGCGGGCGCGAACCGCCCAGCCGATGCTCCCGGCGGTCGCCCCCAGCACCGCCAGTAGTGCCACTCCCAGCACCGCTGCCGCCGCCAGAGGGCCCCGGTTCCGTCGCGCGAACTTACGGAAGCGATACCATGCCGACGGTGGGCGCGCCTCCACGGGCTCATCGGCTAGGTACCGCTGGATGTCGCGCACGAAGCCAATTGCCGTCTCGTACCGCCGGTTACGGTCCTTCTCCAACGCTTTCAACACGATCCAATCCAACTCGCCCGCAACGAGCGTGGTGAGCCGCTTTGGTTCCAACCGGCGCAGCGCCGCAATCGACGCCAGGGACTGGCTGGAGCTCAGCCGCGTGCTGGGCTTGGGAGGTTCTTCTTCGCGGATGATGCGCAGCATTTCGTCGAAGGCGGCCGAGCGCAGCGCTGGCGGTCAAACGGCGTTTCTCCGGTGAGGAGCTCGTAAAGGAGGACGCCCAGCGAATAGATGTCCGTGCGGGTGTCGATGTCGAGCTGATTGAGCTTGGCCTGCTCGGGGCTCATGTATTCGATCGTGCCCACGACCTGACCGAACTGCGTGAACATCGTTTTTTCGGTCAGATGGTGGCAGATGGCTTTGGCCACGCCGAAATCGATGACCTTGGGGACGGGACGATCGTCGTAGTCGGCCACCAGAACATTGGTGGGCTTGAGGTCTCGATGAATGATCCCCTTTTGATGGGCGTGCTGGACGGCCTGGCAGACAGGGATAAAGAGTTCGAGGCGCTGCGCGGGGTGAGGCGATGTTCGTCGGCGTACTGGATAATGGGAATTCCCGTGACGAGCTCCATGACGAAGTAGGGCCGGACCGAATCTGTCGTTCCCGCATCAAGCACCTTGGCGATGTTGGGATGATCCATGAGCGCCAGTGCTTGCCGCTCGGCTTCAAAACGGGTGATCACCTGGGTGGAGTCCATGCCCGGCTTGATGATCTTGAGGGCCACCATGCGCTGGACGGGGTGCTCTTGGTGGGCCATGTAGACGACGCCCATGCCCCCTTCGCCAATCTGCTGAAGGAGCTTGTAGGGGCCGATCTGGGCGCCGATCAAGTCGCCCTGCGCTGGCGCGTGCTCGGTCGCTGTCAGGCCGTGGGCAGGGGATTGGAGGAAGCTGCCGGCATCAGAGTGTGCCCGGAGGAGGGCCTCGACTTCCTGGCGGATCTCAGGAGAACCGGCGCACGCCTCGTCGAGGTAGGCCGTGCGCTCAGCCTCGGAGCTGATTTCCAGGGCGCAATCAAAAATGGCTCGAACGTTGATGGCTTCTGTAGGCACGATGAATCATCCCCGGCCCCATTCGGGTACTGCCGTGAGACAGTGCGATGTTGGGCTTTAAGATGTGCCAAGAAAACCGCAGATATTCTGGCTTAGCGCAATTGCCGAAAAAGCCAGGCGCGGGCAAACGCCCAATGTCGATTGACGGTTCGCACAGAGATTCCCAGCGCTGAAGCCGTTTCTTCGATCGTCAGCCCCGCGAAATAACGCAATTTGACCACCTCCGCGGCCTGCGGATCCTTGGTCGCCAGCCGCTGTAGCGCCTCGTCTAAGGCTAATAGGTTCTCGTCCGCCTCGTCGGAGATTTGAAGTTCGTTATCAAAATCGACGCGCCGCAATTCGCCGCCATGGCGCACACGGTTTTTACGGCGCGCTTGTTCGACGAGAATGCGACGCATGGCTTCGGCAGCCGCGGCGAAGAAGTGGCCCCGGCCATTCCAATGCTGATGGCTCGGACTGCCGACCAGTCGAACGTATGCCTCATGCACCAGTGCCGTTGCTTGGAGCGTTTGCCCGGGCTTTTCGTCGGCTAGCCGACGTGTCGCCAGTCGCCGCAGCTCCTCGTACAGCAACGGCAATAGCTCCTCGGCGGCGCGGAGGTCGCCGGCTTCAATCTGCGACAGAATCTGCGTGACGTCGAGCATAACACTGCCACGGAGTCGCTATATAGACAACTCGATTATAGCAGAAGCGAAACACTCATAGCGGATAGCTCCGTCGCTTGGTCAGCGGCGCTGAGCCGCCTAATGAGGGCGTGACATTTGTCACATCGGCGTGGTTCGAAACGGCCACGCACGCTGGCTCTGGGCGGAGAAACTGGTCGCCAAAGCCATCAGGGTTGTTTTCAGCGGGACGCACCAGCATTCCACGGTTTTTTACAGGTGTGGTTCCTGGGACGGATACGATCAATCGATGGCCGTTACGTCAACCAAGGCCGCCAATGGAACACCTAACGGCCCGATGCATTACCCCTCACGCTCACACGCCAACGCCTCGGCTTCCGCCAGCCAGGCATCGCGGCAAACGTCGATGCGAGCGATTAGCCGCCAAGCTTCAACCCCGATAACAGTCGCGCCGTTCAAACACGCAATCGACCGACGGGCGAAGCCGTAGCGTCCGCGGCCTCCGGACTGTTGATCGATGGGGCGGGTCAGTTGGCGCGGCGGGTGGAGGCGACTCGGATTGAGCCGGCTAAGAGCAGCATTAGTATGGCCGCGCCGGATGCCGTGCATGGTTCGGGAATAACATTCGCGGAAAAGGTTCCCGTCACTGTAGCATCGTCGAATCGCAATACTCCTGCGTCAGTGACAACCGGAACATCGAACGTCCACTGCCGCAATGCGCCGGTCACATTCAACGGCCCCAAGGCGCTTAACATGTCCCACGTTGAAAACTGGGGGTCGCCAAACGTCCAAAGGTCTAGGCTCTGTGAGACGGCTCTTGATAGCCCGGCAGATGAAAAATCGTTGTTTACAAACGTTCGTGTCGGCGTTTGGATTTGAAACGTTCCGATGCCGCCGAGTTGAACCTGCGCAGCGGAGTGCGTAATAGAGTATCCAATCACGTAGGGAAATGGGCCCGTAAAGGGGGTGCGACTGCCGGTATTTCCCAGAGCGGTAAATTCAAACGTTGCGTTCGCAAATGTAAGATTCCCAATGTTGCCCGAACCCTTTCCCTTATACGTGAACTCGATTGGCCGAGCGTCGGCAATAATTGGCAGTGCGACGGCGCTGGATGGGAACGCAAGCGCCAGACAGCAAACAACAAATTGTCGCATTGGCAATCCTCAGTAGCTTTACTTATTCAACAAAGAAACCTCGCCGCATACCCGCCAGTATACTCGGTTGCGCTACGCATCAACCCCGATATCGCTCCCGGCCTTCAAACACGCATTCCAGCGGTGCGCGCACGACAGCGAGCATGGCCGGTGGGTTTGGCGGCAACCTCCATTGAAACCGGCAAGGGATTTCAACCGTCTTACCGGGATCAATGATGATAGCCCGATTCGGCTCAAGCGCGTGGTGGTTGCCGCCGAGTAGCCAGACTGTGTAGTCGAAGCCGGACGGAACGTCGGCGCCACGCGGGGCGATCAGCGTCTTGCTCGTCACATTGGCGACGATGTTCGTGACGGTGGCTGCGGCGCCGCCGTCATTCTTGACGCGAATTGAGAATTCGAGCGGGACAGTCGATTCGTCCAGGCCGATGCCACGAAAGGTGAGCTCAACGCCGTGATTTAGGGCGCCCTAAACGACTGCCCAATCAGGTGTTACGCACAATGTGGGCGGTATTCTCCCGTTAACATGCCAATTTCCCGATTAGGCTGAAGGCCGAGCCTGTCGCGTTTTAGTAGCGGATTCTCGATCCACGAATTAGCATCGATATATCGCCGACGGTTGGGGCAAGTTTACTTGGCGACGTGAGACCTTATCGCGATGGCAATTCAACGACCAAGATTCTTCGCCGCTTGCGTAGTGATCGCGCTGGCCGCAGCGCCAACCTTGTTCTACAGCCCGGTGCGCACCCTGGCTGTGGAGTCAGGACTGTCAGCCGATTTCGACGGAAACGGCAGCGTCAACTATCTCGACCTCAATAAGTGGGAAGCGGATTTTGGGGTCAGCGCCGAGTCGGACGCTGACGACGACGGCACGTCCGGCGGCTTTGATTTCTTGGCTTGGCAGATTCAATCGGGCAGTTCGATGGACGTGCCCCAAGTAATCTCGCAAACTCCCGAGCCCGCGGCGCTGGTCGTCTGGGGCGGGCTGGCGAGCATTGGCGGCCTGCTCTATGCCTGGCGTCGCCGCCGCTCCTGACTGAACGCGGGCGTTTCTTCTGATTCAGTCGCGCTGGCGCCTCGCATATCGAAACGCGGGCAGCCTGTGTCTAAAGTTCACTGACGCGGCGCCGGCTCTTGGCTCCGAGATTCGCCCGCCTATTTGCCGCGTGCCACTTCCCCCATTCGCCGAATCAGCAATTCGACGCTGTCCGATTTCTCGCGCTCAATCGCCGACAACACTTTGACGACGGCCGCCGCACGCTCCGGGTCCGCCTCGGCGAACGCAGCATCGCAGGCGCCGGGCTTGCTTTGCAGCACAAACACAAGCGGCTTAGTTTCGTTTTGGTTGCCCGGCTTGTTGACGCACCTTGAGCGTGAATACCCCCGCCGTCGAGGGGGGGCGTGCGAAGCCCTAGATCCTATGCACCCTGCGCAGCTTCGTGCAACGTGAAAAATTCGGATGTCCTTAGACATTATTGTGGCGCCTGAGACGCACGTGAGTCGCGCAGTTCTGGTAGGCTGAGGTTGCCGCGCATCGGTTTGGGCCGCGACGCTCATGAGCACGCCCAGGCCAACGAGCGCGTTTGCAAATAGCGTTCGGATTTCTTGGCAGGAAGGTTCTTGTGTCGCAGGACGCCCGGCTCTCGCTCCCATTGCCGGCGCTGGTGGATGTTCGCACGATCCAGCGCAATTACGTCGCCGCCTTTCTGGTCTTGCACCTGTTGGCGTGTTTGGCGTTTGTGCCGTGGTTCTTTAGTTGGTCGGGCGTGATTGCCTTCTGGGCGGGCGTGGTGATTTTTGGGCAGCTGGGCATTCCCGTCTGCTATCACCGGCAACTGACGCACCGCAGTTTCAGGACGGCGAAGTGGCTCGAGCATTTCTTCGTGGTGCTGGCCATCTGCAGCGCCCAGGACACGCCGGCGAAATGGGTGGCGTGGCATCGGAAGCACCACGGCCACTCGGATGAGCGGGAGGATCCGCACAGCCCCTGGGTGAATTTTTATTGGTCGCACATGGGGTGGCTATGCGTTAAGAATCGCAGCCTCACGACCCTGTCGTTCTACCAGAAGTACGCGCACGACATCCTGGAAGATCCCTTTTACATGTACCTGGAGCGGCATTGGCTGGCGATCGCGTGGATCTACATCGCCCACGCAGCGGTTTACTTTCTGGTGAGTGGGGGTCTGGCCTATGCGGTGATGCAGGACGGCGGCGCCGCGATAAAGATGGCACTCAGCTTACTGGTGTGGGGGGTGTTTGCGCGGAGCGTCTATGTGTGGCACATTACGTGGAGCGTGAATTCCCTGTCGCACCTGTTCGGCTACCGTAACTTCGAGACGGAAGATAACAGCCGCAACAATTGGCTGGTGGCGGTGATTACCGGGGGCGAAGGCTGGCACAACAACCACCATGCCGACCAAGCGGCGGCGTCGGTGCAAACGCGGTGGTGGGAGTTCGATCTGAACTACTACATCATCCGCTGCTTGGAATGGGCGGGGCTGGCCACGCAGGTGGTCCGGCCGAAGCGCCATCGCCGGGCTTGAGCGAGCCGGACCGCGGGTGTTCCGCCAGGGCGCGAGCAGTGGCCATTTAATGCTGGCGGCGGTGCGCGGCTGATCTACGGTTCGCCGCTTAATTGAGCTGACGCCCGTTATTCGCACTCTTGCGGCGACATCGTCGATAGTGACGCGGTGTTAGCGGCCGTACCGTTCACTCGACTCGGCGACGCAATCAAGCGGCACGCGGCGTTCCAGGGCAAGCTCGACCGCCTTGGCCGCGGCCTGCTGGCGTATGTCGGCGAGTTGTTCGCCTGACAAACTCTCGGCCTGGAAGTTCACTACGACGCGGCAGCGGTTGCACACGCAGACTTGGAAGCCAGCGGCGTCGGCAAACCAGCGGACGGACCAGAGCACGCGCATGATCGCGACGATAGGCCCGGCGCAAAAACCGTTGAAGCGGCGGCGACAAGTTGTGGCGCGACACTCGACGTCAGCACAACGCGGCGCAGGAAACCGGCAACAGTTAGTCACTGGCAGATTAGCCACGGGGCATCAGTAGCGATCCCGGCGCTGGCTTTGGTATACTTGTAGGTATGGTTTGATCGCCCGTGTATTAGAGGGGCCGGCGACAGATGAAAATTATCCTCACGCTTGCGGCCTTATTTGCAGTTATTGCGCACTCCAGTGCCAACGCGGCCAGCATTTACGATACACGCACCGGTCTTCTTACATATTCGCTATTCTTGGACGGCGGTAGCGACAACGGCGGTTTTGATATGGTTTCGGTCGTCATTAAACCGACGGGACCACAAACTTTCACCAATCAAAGCAGCGGCCTCGTCGCTGGCATCCCGCTACCGCCAGGTCAGCCATTCTCCTATATCAATCGAAAACTGGACCTGGATCGCTCAGATCCCAACACCCCTGGCGGGGTGGGCTGGACCATTCAGTCGCCCGTCAATACCGCGACCGAGTTGTCGTTCACCGGGGGTCCGGTGGGACAAAAGATCACAACCGCCAACCAGCCATTTGGGAGGTTGTTTCTGGCAAATGTGAATGTGCAAAAGTTTAGCTGCCAAGCGATCGCTACCGTGAGATTCTTCGATCAGGGCGGTGGATATTTTCGGCTTTCCCCTTGTGTTATTGCTGAGCCCGGCACTTGGGGAATTTCCCGAACCCGCCACCTATGTCCTGGCGTGCCTGGGCGCATTGGGCGTGGTGAAGTTATACCGCTCTCGCCACGGTAAGGGTCTGACGTGAGTCCGCACAATCTCAGCAGGTCTTGCGCCGCCGCGTCGTCGGCTTGCCAGTCGATTGTCGGCGGCTTCCGCGCCGCTTGGCTTGGCCGAGACTTTCCTTCAGAGCACTCGATTAGATTGATCGTGGGCGGTAGCTTGGTCGATGGCGTCGGCGGCGCACCGCGGCTCTACGGCTTTTGGAATTGGCGCCGCCCTAAGCACCGATTCACAATACTCCTCAAGGTCACACGCCAACGCCCTCGCGTTGCGTCAGCCAGGCGTCGCGGCGAACGCCGATTCAGTCGATTTGCCGCGTCCCCTTATCTTCCCCCTGGCTTTCGATGCTCTTTGTAGAGCGAGCCTAGCTAACCTATTGACAATGCCGGCATTAGCCCAAACAGCGGCCCCAATTCTGCGGGCAGATTGAATATTGAAATGCATTTCATAGTGCCGCGGAGTATCGTGGATGAGTTGACTGTTCGAGACGAACCGCACGCACCGTGCACACAGCTTTGAGCTCCTGCCGACGCGACTGTTGTTAGCTCACGACTAATCCAAGCCGTTCTTCATCATCCGATCTAATCGCCTACGAGTCGGGTATGCACCAGCGAATTCTTGATATAGTCGCATTGATTGAATCTCCCCGGCTCGCCAAGTTCATGCGATTTGCATTCATCACGGCGATCTACGTGATCGTCGGCGCATTCGTAATGAACTCGTTCATGGTAGAGATCGGATTCAGATATGGACAGCGTCGCTTTGGCTTTAACGAAATGTTGGAGGGTCGCGCCGCGTCCATTTTGCTATCGAATTCTTGTTCCCGTCGTCGCCGACTGGGCCGCCCAACAACTGCCGGACTGGCTCGTCCAGCGTCACCGTACGCGCCTTCTGACCACCTCTCCGCTGCTGCGCTATGAGAAGGATCAAATGGAGGCGGCAGGGAATTGGTCCCTTGAGACGTCGGTGCGGTATCACATGACCTACGTGCTCGTATTTGGATCGCTCGTGGCGCTGCTCGTATTGATGCGTCAGCTTGCCATCGACTTCTTCCAGCCTTTGCCCTTTGCGCGGGATTTCGGGCCGCCGCTCTTGCTCATGCTGTTGCCGCTCACGTTTCACAATAGCGGTTTTATCTACGACTTTCCGGAACTGATGCTTATGTTCGCATGCTTGGTCGCTCTGGTTCGGGGTTGGTGGTTGGCGTACTACTTGCTTCTTTTATTGGCAATGCTCAATAAGGAGTCGAGCATTTTATACATCGCATTCTTTGTTGCGTACTGGTTTCGCCGCATGAACAATAGAACATTTGCCGTCCACCTCATGGCGCAGGCGCTGCTCGTCGGTTGCATCTACCTGGCGCTTAAGTACAAGTTTGCCGGCAATCCCGGCGCCGACATGGAAATGCACCTTGCCACGAACCTGCGGTTCCTGGCTTCGCCAAAATCGTATTTCCTGTTTTTCGATCCATACGCACCGCTTATCTTGACGCCGCAGGGATTCAACTTTCTGACATTGAGTTTTCTTGCCTGGGCGTCGGCCTATCGATGGGTGCAGAAGCCGCTCGTACTTCGCCGACTCTTGATCCTAACGGTCGTCGTGATCACGCCCTTCTATTTGGCGGGCGGTTTCCATGATGAGATTCGTGCGCTTTCGCTGACATTCCCGGCCCTGTACCTGATGGCGTTCCATTCGTTGTTTGTCGCCGTCGAGTCACAACTGCCGACGTGCGATGGATAGATTTGCCGGCGGCGACAAACTTGCGGGGACGGCGTACAGCAGCAGGGGGATGTAGGTTGAGACGTCTCGCGCAGAAACACCGAGGCCGCGCGAACCAAACGCCGCCGCGGCCTACGCCACGTTAGGTCCTCGCCGCCAACGGCCATTTGAGAGAAATCGCATCGCCGCGGCGTACCACGCTAAGAATCGCCCGCCTATTCGCGGGTGGCCCCGGCGGTCGTCGGCTAACCGGGTGACGGCAGTCACGGGAGACATAAAGCCGGCGTCGAGATTCGCAAACCTCTTGCCGCTGCGCAGTCCAGGTAGTCGCAGAGGCCAAGCGTGGTCCACTCGCAGTCCTTGCTTCTCGATCCGCAAGCGACGTGGTATATAGTCTCGGCCATTTGACGGTAGCGTTCGCCAGCGACTTACGGTACAGTTAGTCAGCCGCTTAGAGAATCATCCATGAAGCACAGATCCTGCACCGCTCTTGGGCTCTTGCTGTACCTATCCGGCGTCGCGCGGGCGCTGCTCGCCGACTTCTCGGGCAGCTTTTCCCAGTACCAGCAGGCCACGATGCAGCCGGCCGATTTCGACAAGGACGGGGGCATCGGCGGCGAGGATTATTTGACGTGGCAGCGAGGCCTAGGTCTCGACTCGCAACCGGACAGCAATCTTGGCGACGCCGATCGCGACGGGAAGGTCAACAATCTCGATTTGGATCTGTGGGCGGCGCAATTTGGCGTGAGGACGGCGGCCATTCCCAGCTCGGCGGCCTTCAAGCTGTTTTTCGATCCGGCAGGGATCGTGAGCGGCGCGGTGACCGTGTTTGTCGACGTGCCTGATCCCCTGCCCGGACAGCCGCGGTTTGAATTGGATTATGAGAACGCGATTATCGCGCGTCACCCTGACTACGAGGTGTTTCAGCTCGGCAGTCCGATGATCTCGACGGGGGCAGGCCGCGAACGATTTGAAGTTCGCGTGGGATTCACGGCCAAGAATCCGGCGTCGCCCCCGGCAGGACCGGTGACGATCTTTGGATATCAGGTGGTGGACGAGCAGTCGCAGTTTGGATTTCAGGGCATTCAGTTGGGATTCTTATTTGACCCCGGCGACTTTATTACGACGGATAACGGCAGCGGCCAACAGACGACGCTGGACGACACACAGCTGGCGGACGTGCCCCTGGGACTGCAGTTGCCGCTGCTGTTGGACGTCGACACGCAATCGGGGGCGGTGACCTTGCGCAATGCCTCGCTCGCGCCAACCTCCATTACCGCCTACCAAATCATCAGCGCGGCTCGCGCGCTCGATGTGGCGGGTTGGGTCAGTCTCGATGAGCTGGAGGGACCCGACGGGCCGGGGGTCGGCTGGGAAGAGGCGGGCGGCTCTGGCGCCTTTGCACTTGGCGAATCCAACCTTACGGGGTCGCTACTTCTCAATCCTGGTCAGACGAAGAGCCTGGGCCTGGCGTTCAATCCAAACGTCGGCGTCCAGAACCTGGTGTTTTCGTACGCCACGGCAGGCGGGTTGGTGGTGACGGGCGCGGTGAATTACCTAACGCCACCGCCCGGGACGCCCGTGCCGGAGGTTGGTTGCTTGGGGCTGGCGACATTGGGCGACGGCCAGCGTGGCTGCGGGCCGGCGCCGAACGCGCCAAGGGCCTTCGTGCGAATGGTTCGAATAACGTCCGGACAATTCATTGAGTCGAGGGGTCGATTGTTAAAATGACAATGCTGAAAGCAATTACACGGATCAGGGCGCAGCGTCCGCTGAATGCGTTAGCGGCGTTGCTGCTAAGCGTCGGGGCGGCGCTCGGTACGGCGCCGACAACTGCCGACGGGTCGATCTATGTCTCGGATAGTATCGGCTACACTGGCGGCCCAAACGTCGGCAAGTACAACCTTGACGGCACGCCGCTAAACGCCACGTTAGTCACCGGGTTGAGTCAGCCGTACGGCATCGCGCTATCTCCCGACGGAATGAGCCTGTTCGTCGCGGAATTAGGGTCAGCCCGGGTTGGAAAATACAACGCCGTCACTGGCGCGGCGATTAACGCGTCATTCATTTCCGGGGGCTTTCAACCCTTCGGCGTCGCGCTGTCTGGCGACGGAACCAGTCTCTTCGTCACGACCTACGGGAGCGGCAAAGTGGGCAAGTACAATGCGGCCACGGGCGCCGTCATCAACGCTTCGCTCATCTCCGGGCTGCAGGTCCCGACCGGCATCGCAGTGTCTGGTTCAAATTTGTATGTCATGGACCGTAACGCGGGCACGATTGGCAAATACACGACGAATGGCGCCGTGGTGAACGCCTCGCTCGTCTCGGGATTGATTGGTTCGCAGGGCATTGCCGTGTCCGCCGATGGAATGAGTCTTTTCGTCACTGACTTCACCAGTTTTGACAGCGTAGGGTCGGAAAGTACAACGCCGTCACCGGCGCCCCGATAAACGCCGGCTTGATCACCGGGCTAGGCGGCAATCACTCAGGCGGCATCGGACTATCTGGTCCGAACATATTAGCCGTAAATTTCTTCGGAACTAACAAATACACGTCTTCCGGCGCCACGGTGAAAAGTCCTCTGATCCCCGGAGTGACCCCCTATGGCATCGCGGCAACGTTTGTGGATGAACCCGGCGATTTTAATGGCGATCAAACCATCAATTTGACGGATTACCTTACTCTTTCGACGAATCTTCTGACCGACGTCTCCGGTTTGACGCCGGCGAGGCGCGAGCGCGGGGCGATTACACGAGCGATCTGCGAATCGACATCAAAGACTTCAACGCTTTCCGCCAGGCGTACGACGCTGCCAATGGCGTGGGAGCGTTTGTGGCCATGCTGGCGACCGTGCCCGAGCCAACCAGCGGCGCCGTCGCCGCCGTGGCCTTTGCAGGGTTGTTGCTGGTTCGCCACAATGCGTCAAGAAAAGGCAGACCTCGCCTCGCTTAGCTGGCGCTGGAGTTGCGCAGTCCTGCTCAGTAGGCTGTCCGCATACGTTAGCGGCGTAGGTCCTGCTTCTCTCGGCGCCTCGTGTTTCTAGATTCAGACGCCTCGACATGTCGGCTCAACTCTTCTTCTGGTCCCTCACCGCCGCCTTTGCCGGGTTTTTATTCGGCTTCGACACGGTCGTCATCTCCGGGGCCGAGAACTCCATCGAAACGCTCTGGCAGCTCAGCCCGCAAGTGCATGGCCTGGCCGTCGGCGCCGCTCTGTGGGGCACCGTCCTTGGTTCGCTGCTGGGCCGTTGGCCAGCCGACGGCATCGGTCGACGAGCGACTCTCATCTGGATCGGCGCGCTGTACTTCGTGTCGGCCGTCTGGTCGGGGCTGGCGACCGATGTCTATTCGTTCATGATCGCCCGCTTCATCGGCGGCTTGGGCGTGGGCGTCTCGACCGTGGCGGCGCCGATGTACATTGCTGAAATCTCTCCTCCGGCCGTCCGCGGGCGATTGACCGCATTGTTTCAATTCAACATTGTGCTGGGAATCCTCGTGGCCTATGCATCGAACGCAGCTCTCACGCCCGTCGGCGAGGATGCCTGGCGGTGGATGCTCGGCGTGGAAGCATTTCCGGCAATTCTTTACACGCTCCTGGCGTTCGGTCTGCCGGAGAGCCCCCGGTGGCTCATCGGCATGCGCGGCCAGCGGGGCGCCGGGCTCGCCGTGCTGCGACTGGTTCGCCCCCAGGCGACCGAGGCCGAGCTCGATCACATTGCCGACGAGGTTGAACGCTCTCGCGCCGCTGAAGCATCGACCGTGGGTTTCTGGTCGCGCCGTCTTCGAACGCCCATCTTGCTCGCCTTCCTGGTGGCCTTCTTCAACCAGTTGTCGGGAGTCAACGCGATTCTTTACTTCGCCCCGCGCATTTTCGGATTAGCGGGTTACGAGCAGTTGGCCGCCCGACTCACGTCGGTCGGCGTGGGCGTCACCAATCTCATCTTCACGTTCGTCGGGCTCTGGTTGATCGACCGGCTTGGCCGCCGAGTGCTGTTGCTGATCGGTTCGGTCGGTTACATCGCCTCGCTGGGACTTTGCTCCTGGGGGTTCTACTCCGGCAACTCCGCGATTGTCCCGTGGTGCGTGTTTGCGTTCATCGCCGCCCACGCAGTCGGCCAGGGGACCGTGATCTGGGTTCTCATCGCCGAGATTTTTCCGAATCAGTTCCGGGCAGCCGGCCAATCGCTCGGCAGCTTTACCCATTGGATTTTCGCGGCGCTGGTGGCAACCCTCTTCCCGATGGCGGTCGCCCGATTCGAGCCAGGCGACATTTTCGCGTTCTTCGCCGGCATGATGGTGCTGCAACTGGCGTGGGTGTTGGCGGCCGTCCCCGAAACCAAAGGGGTTCCGCTGGAGGAGATATCGCAGCGTCTGGGCATCGAAGGCTGTGCACCGCAGCGGTAACTCCACCATTGTCCTGCGTCGCTATTTGAGCTGCGTCCCATTATCTTTTCTCTTATCTTTTCCGCAGTCAGGCTTTTTCCAATGCCATCCCGTAATGGTACGGAGGCAGGAGAACGATCCCTGGCGCCAACAGCTTGAAGCCCGCTGCCGCCGCCCAGTCGCGGCACTGCTGGGGCCGCGGCCTGATTTCCATGCTTGGCCCGCGCGGCGTGCTGGGATCGTAGTTCCAATGCATGACGCCTAGCGCGCCGCCGGGCCGCAGCACGCGCCACGCCTCGCGCAGCAATGCTTGCGGGTTCTCGGCGTGCAGGATGTTGAACACCATGGCATAGTCGGCCTCCCCTTCGGCCAGCCCCGTGCCCTCGGCGACAAAGTCTCGGAGCATGGCGGCCACGTTGCCCAGGCCGGCCTGGCGAGCCTTGGCGGCGGTCAGCTCCACCATCTCGCGGTCGATGTCGAGCGCATAGACGAAACCTTTCGAGCGCCGGGCCGCGGGGATCGTAAAGGTCCCATAGCCGCAGCCGAACTCGACCACGTTTCCCATGCCGCCGCGCAGCGCCAGACGATCCAGCGCCTCGGCCGGATCGAAGAATGACTCCCACTGGCGCTCATCGGGCATGCCGCTTTCCCGCGTCTTCATGTCGGTATTCTACCGATCGTCGGCCGGGGGCATGTCGTCGTCTTTGTCGACGTGTTCAGCAATGGGGAGCATGTCCACGCGGACGAGGACATGGCAGGTGGGGCGTCAACTGACGGCGGCGGCCGCTTTGCGCGTTTCGCGGCGGCGGTCGTTTTCGGCGAGCATCGTTTTGCGCAGGCGGACCGTTTTGGGCGTGACCTCGACCAGTTCGTCGTCCTCGATGTATTCGAGGCAGCCCTCCAGCGACATTTCGCGCCGGGCGGACTTGGGCGTTTTCATCTTTGCCCGAGGCGCGGACGTTGGTGAGCTTCTTGGCGCGCACGACGTTGACGACCAGGTCGCCCACGCGGCAATGCTCGCCGACGACCTGGCCCTCGTAGACCGGCTCGCCGGGTTTGACGAAAAACACGCCGCGGTCGTACAGGGCGTCGAGCGAGTAAGCCGTCGCCGTGCCGGTTTCGCTGGCGATGAGCACGCCGGAGGCGCGGCGGGGCAGCTCGCCGCGGACCGGCTCGTAGGCCAAGAGCGTGTGGTGCATGACAGCCTCGCCCTTGGTGGCGTTGAGCATCCGGCTGCGGAGGCCCATCAGCGAGCGGGCCGGGATTTTGAACTCCATGTGGACGAAGCCGCTGGTGGCGGCGCGGCGGCCCATCTTTACCAGCTCGGCGCGGCGGTCGCCCAACAGGGCCATCACCGAGTTTTGAAATTCGTCGGGGCACTCGACGACGAGCTGCTCGATCGGTTCGCACCGCTCGTGGTCGATCTCGCGGTAGATCACCTGCGGCTTGCCGACGCACAGCTCGAAACCCTCGCGGCGCATGTTCTCGATGAGGATCCCCAGGTGCATCAGGCCGCGGCCGGAGACGCGGAACTGCTCCTGGGTGGGGCCGGGCGCCACGCGCAGAGCCACGTTCGAGCGCAGCTCGCGCTCGAGCCGCTCGCTGATCTGGCGGCTGGTGAGAAATTTTCCATCGCGGCCCGAGAAGGGGCCGTCGTTCACGCGAAACATCATGTGGAGCGTCGGCTCGTCGACGTGCACGCGCGGCAGGGGATGCGGCTCGTCGGCGTCGGCGATCGTGTCGCCGATTTCGATCGGCTCCAGGCCCACCACGGCGCACAGGTCGCCGGCGGCCACTTCGTCGACCTCGACCCGCTCCAGGCCCTCGAAGGCCAGGAGCTGCACCACTTGCTTGCGGGCGACCTCGCCCAGGTGGTCGACGACCGCGACGCGCTGGCGCCGCTGGATGGTGCCGGCGTGGACGCGGCCGATGGCGATGCGGCCCACGTAGTCGGAGTAGTCGAGCGTGGTGACCTGCATCTGCAGCCGCTGGCCGGCCCGGTGGCCCTCGTCGGGCGGCGGCACGTGCTGGACGATCGCTTCGAACAGCGCTGCGAGCGTCTGGCTTGGCTCGGCCAGGTCGCGCGTGGCCCAGCCTTGCTTGCCCGAGGCGAACAGCACGGGAAAGTCGAGGGCTTCGTCGGGGGCGCCGAGGTCCACCAGGAGGTCGAACACTTCGTCGGCCACGATCGACGGCCGGGCGTCGGGGCGATCGACCTTGTTGACCACCAGGATCGGCCGGAGGCCGCGCTCGAGCGACTTCTGCAGCACGAAGCGCGTCTGCGGCATGGGCCCTTCGTAGGCGTCGACCAAGAGAAGCGTGCCGCTGGCCATGCCGAGCACGCGCTCGACCTCGCCGCCGAAGTCGGCGTGGCCTGGGGTGTCGATGAGGTTGAGCCGGTAGAGCTCGCCGTCGGCGGCCTGATAGGTCACCGAGCAGTTTTTGCTGAGGATGGTGATGCCGCGCTCGCGCTCCAGGTCGTTGGAGTCGAGGATCAACCCGTGCTGGCCGCCGGCGAGCTTATCGAGTTCCTCGTCGCGGTAGAGTCCGGACTGGTAGAGCATCCGGTCGACGAGCGTGGTCTTGCCGTGGTCGACGTGGGCGATGATGGCGACATTGCGAAGCCGCTCGGCAGGAACTTGGAGGCGCGTGCGGGGCATAGTTCGATGGGTGGGCACGGCGGGCGGCGTGCTCAGTCGCGAGTGGCCGCGTCAAAGCGCGCGAAGCCTGGGCGAAGCGAGACGCCGCCCACAGCGAAGGTTTACATCCAAGGCGTCGTCGGCTTACCGGCGACGCGTGTGGGCTGGCAAAGGCGGGAAGCAGCAATTATACGGCAAAAGAATCGCGAAGGGCAGGGCGAATTTCACCCGACGCCCTGGCCCAATCCCCGCGGCCGAAAGCGCGGCGGCGGCTTTAAGGTACAGTCGCTTGGTTTTGGGCCTGAGCGTTCGTGTGCGTCTGCTTCGATTCAATAACCGGCGGCCGCTCGTTGGCGTCGTACTCGGCCGTCAGCGTCGAGGGACACACTTCCCGTACGCCGCACTGATTGCAGACCAGGTGGATCAAGTCGGCCCCGCCGAGCTTGAGACCGTGCTGGTCACAAAGTTTGTAGAGCTGTTGCAGGTGAACGCACGTCATGGTCGCCCTCTTTGGTCAGCGGCAGAGGAAGCCTAAGTCTGGGGCCGGGTTACTTTAAGCCGTGGTTCGCCCATGGCCTCTTCTCTATTGTTTGGACTTTTGGTCGCCAAGCGTCTTGCCAGGCCGAAGTGATGTGGTCTAGGGCGTCGCGTGACTGGGCGGCCCGTGACGTTTGAAATACTCGATGAGCGTCAAGATTGCGCCGGCAAGACCCATGAGCCAGCCAACGGGATAGGGGAGCAGGACGACCGCCCACCACGTCGACCGGCCCGAGTTGCCCCCAAAGCCTCCGAACCAGCTTAGCACGAACATCGCGCCGACGCCCACCGCCACTAGCAACAAGGACCAATACAGGAGCCTTCGGCGCCGGCTCTCGCCCAGGAACGCGCCGAGCGCGACCAGGCCCGCGGCTGGGAGGATAATGAGTGATCACTCCAGGGGGTCGACGGCTCCGATCAGCATGCCGGCAAGTCCCACCGCGACCAGAATACGCAACCAAATTATCGGGGCGTTCATTTTGAGATTCCTTCGCCTTAACAAGGGCGTACGCGGCTTTGACCTGAAGGTACGCGGTTGCGGCAAAATCGGTCCGTCGTCGGCGTGACTCGCCAAGTAGCGGGGTCCGTGGCTCGCCAGGCAATTCGTCGCCGCTTCGCGAGTTCCGCTGCCACTGCCGCGAGCGAAAACAGCACCAAAGTCGAAGGCTCCGGTACGCCTTTGGAGGTCGCCAAAAACGGGACGAAGGCGCCGAAGTTTGCCGTCCAATCGGCGAGATCAGATGCACCGGCGCCGTTTGGCGATTCGCCGCGTTGCCACTTCAAGAAGTCGGCGCCGTCGACGTCGGCGTCGTTGTCGAAGTCGCCAGCGGGGCCGACGGCGGCGCCTTGGAGGGTGAGCGCTGTGAGCGCGAAATCGACATACAGGCCGATCTTATAAGCGTCGAAGTCCTTGAGCAGTGCCGTGCTGCCCAGATAACTGGGCGACTCATCGTAAGAGAATGATTGGCCGTAGTAGCCAGTGGCGTTGAAATAGAGGGGATCGTTGAAGCCGTCTTCGCCATTGAGCGACGGCATGATCTCGATCGACCCGCCCGCGCCGCCGGTGTTGGCCAGCAGTTCCGCCGTAAACGCGGTCAGGTCGAACACGTCGCCGTCGACTCGTGTCAGCGTGATGCGCGCCTTGTAGTCCGTCACGCCCGGGGGCGGCGTTGTCACGGCTTGTGCTTCCACGCCGTCGGGCCATGGTATGCGCACCGTGCGGCCGATCGGTTCGGGCAGTCCCACGCCTCCAGTGAACAATTTGTCGCGCGTGTAGGTAAACAGATATCCGTTGCTGCTGATGGTATCTGAGGTGACTCCAGCCGCCACGATCGTCGCCGCCTGGGAACTGTCAAAGAAGACGACGGTCGCCGCGTTTGTCGTCGCCTCGCTGGAGGCAAAGCAGCATGACGGCAATGGCAAGGGGTGTGCAGCGGATCATGGCGCTCTCCTTTCGCGCACTCGTGGCGCATCGAAATCCAGAGCGAGCAATGGCCTGATTGTTGGCAGGCCCGTCATCCAAGCGAGGATGACGGGCCCTAGGCCATGGCAGTTGTCAAATCGAACGGGCTATGCTCTGCCTCCTTTCCTCCAGCGCCGGCGATACCCTGCCATGCCGGCCAAACCGATGCCGAGCAAGGCGAGGGCGCCAGGTTCCGGAATAAACGGCAAGAGATTGAGGGCCGCGTTCTGCGCACCCAGGAAGTCGCCCACGAATTCGAGGTTGAGTCCGGGATCTTCTTCCGTGGCCTCGCCCTCGGAGTTGTACGGGCCGATGTAACTGTAGAATTCGAAGCGGCGGGTCACCGACTCCGAGTCGGCGGCCAGGTCATCCAGGCCGCTGTCCACTTCGCCCACGCCATCTTTGCCTTCCTGGAGGAGTTGCCACTCGATCTCGACTTCCGCCGGCTCGGAGCCGTCGGGTACCGCCGGATCGCCCAGCAGGAGATGCTCCAATTCGACCGGCTCGGCAGCCTCGGTGACGTAGACCTTCACCCAGAGCGCTTCGCCGAAGAGGTCCTCCGGATGTTCTTTCGGCAGTGCTGGCACCATGACCTGGACGGCCGCCGGTGCAACTGGGTTGATCGGCGGCTGGACGTTCCAGACCGGGGCCGGAATCTTCACGTTCGACCCCGCGGGACTGAGATTGCCCGAAGCGTCGCCAAGCAGCCAGCGATAGACCGTGTTCGTCGGATTGCCGTTCAGAGCGACGCCGAAGTGTTCGCCTCCTAGGGTTTCGTAGTTCGGATCGCCGCCATACGCGGGAAAGAAACATTGGTGCCCGCCCGTCGGAAATGGGCCTGCTGGAACGGGGGTGCCAACCGCCCAATCCGGTCGGACCGAACGCACTGGCGTAGCGCACAATAGTGCCCGTCGCCGTGGCCTCTTTCACCGGATCGCCATAGCGAATGTAGGGGGCGCCGAAGGTGAACGCGATGTCTGCGGGGCTGACGCCTTCGAGTTCGATTTCAAAGCCTCGGCAGATCTCGCCCGTGTCGTTGACCACGTCGAAATTGCTCAAGCTGCCGAACATTGTTGCGGCGTGCGCTGAGGCGCCGCTTGATGCAAGCGCAAGCGCTAAACCGAACAGCGCTAAGCCGATTAGCGGGATGGTCGTTTTCATGATCGAATGCTCCCGTGTAACGAGGTGAAAATGGATTTTGGCGACCTTCCTTGCCGAAACCATGAAGATCGCATCCAACGCGGCCGCCGGACGTGCGGGCGTGTCGTTCATGAGAGCTGACGGTTGGCAATTGTCCGAAGTGTCGGCCAAACCATAGCGTCACATGTCGAGCGGCTGGTGCCGCCTTAGCACTGAGCCCTCATCGGCGTGGCTGACGTTCGGTGCGACCGTCCTTAAAACTGCACCTACCGATGGGGGCAGATTCGGCGCCAAGTTTTGACGATTACGCCTATCTGCTCGATAACGGCGAAAAATCGCGGGAAACTATGCTCGCCGCTTGCTGCATCCCGTCGACGGCGCGTGCCTTGACGCACAGTGTGCGGCACATAGGGGCGCTCGTCTAAGGTGAGACGCACAGATCAACAAATGAGCTGCGCGAATCATCGGATCGCGGAAGTCAGCCGTCTCGCGGTTGGCGAATCGGGATGTCGACCCTTTGGTCCTTGAAGTTGACGTGTTGAGGCCGCCGTGTTTCGCCGCCTTTGGGGCGACGTGTCCGGAGATGTTCGCCCGTCCCGTGGCCCTCCGGGCCGGCAAGCATTTTGACAATTCTGTTTCCATGGATTTGAAAGTCGCCCGCGCCGCTGGCGGTTTAGGGGCGCATTCAGCTTGTTGGGACGGCGCCCGGGGCCTATACTTTGAGTAACTATGCACCCGCCGGCGAGCCCTCCAGCCCTCCCCCCGCACGCTCGCCACATTCGCAGTCACCGAAGCGACCCCTGTGGAATCCGTGGTGTCTGAAGCCTCTGCGTCGACAAAACCGACGTCGTCTGACGACGAAGGTCAGCATAAACCCAAGATTCTCTATCTCGGCGGCGGACACGATGCGCAGGTCGAGCTGCAAAAGCGGCTGGGGGCCGACGTTGACGTCGTGGAAATGCAGAACTCGTCCAAGGTCCTCGCCCTGATGGGGCGGCAGGATTACGTGGGCGTGTACGTCGACGCCGACCGCTTCGCCGAAGCCAACGACGTTGGCCGCTTTCTGCAAAACGACCGCATCCTCCGCGGCATGCCCGAGGCCGTGCTGCTGGTCGACAGCGAGAACATCATCCTGTGGAGCAACGGCCGGCTGGGCGAGTGGACCCGTCAGGAAGACCTGGTGGGCAAGAATTTCTACCAGGTGCTGGGCAGCCCCGAAATCTTGGGGCCCGACTTCTGTCCGCTGCACACGGCTCAGACCACGCAAGCGTCGAGCCAGTCGGTGCTCCGCTGTCCTGAGAACCGCTACTACCGCCTGCACGCCGCGCCCGTGGTCGACGTCGGGCAGGAGGTATCGCCCACGCATCCGGCGCACCGGCTGATCGTGACTATCCACGACGTCTCGGCGGAGATGCTGCAGCAGCAAAAGCTCGCGGCGATTCATCAGGCCGGCATCGAACTGGCCGACCTCGTGCCGGACGACGTCTCGAACCTCGACTACAACGAGCGCGTCGGGCTGCTCAAGGACAACATCCTGCACTGCATGCAGGACGTGCTGCATCTGGACGTGATCGAGATTCGCATGCTCGACCAGGAGTCGAAGGAGCTAATGCCGCTGATGGCCGTGGGCATGGAGCCGGCGGCCGCCCAGCGCCGCCTGTGGGCGAAGGAGCAGGGCAACGGCGTGACCGGCTACGTGGCCGCCACGGGCAAAAGCTACCTGTGCGGCAATGCCAAGGAAGATCCGCTGTACCTGGAAGGCGCCAAGGGGGCGCGCAGCTCATTGACCGTGCCGCTGATGATTCACGACGACGTCGTCGGCACGCTGAACGTCGAGAGCCCCGAACTGGAGGCGTTCAGCGACAGCGACCTGCAGTTCCTCGAGATCTTTGCCCGCAACGTGGCCGCGGCGCTGAACACGCTCGAGCTGATGGCGGTGGAAAAGGCCGTGGCGGTGGCCGCCAATGTGGAGGCCATTCACAGCGCAGTGGCGCTGCCGGTGGACGACATTCTGAACGAAGCCGTGAACGTGATGGAGGGCGGTCAGAATCTCGCGCCGAAATCGTTGAGCGGCTGCAGCGCATCTTGCGCAACGCCCGCGACATCAAGAAAGTAATCCAGCAGGTGGGCCAGAACATGGCCCCCGCCGAAGCCCATCCCGTTCCGGGAGTGGTTGAGCCGCACCCCTTGCTGGTCGGCCGCCGCGTCTTGGTGGTCGACGCCGACGAGTCGATCCGCACGTCGGCCCACGAGCTCTTGGAGCGCTACCAGTGCATCGTCGAGACGGCGCACGACGGGAACGAGGCGCGGTGCATGGTCCGCAGCTTGGGGCCCGACGCCCAATATGACGTGATCATGGCCGATATTCGCTTGCCGGACATGACCGGCTACGAGCTGCTCGTGAAGCTGCGCGAGGTGACCGGCCACGTGCCGCTGGTGCTGATGACGGGGTTCGGGTACGACTGCGACCACACGGTGGTGAAAGTGCGCCGCGAGGGCTACAAGTTTGTGCTCTACAAACCGTTTCGGCTGGATCAACTGCTGGCCGCGGTCGAGGGGACGATCGAAGCGCGGCAGCTGTCGTAAACTGGCTGTCGTCAGGCCACGGCTTCTCGGCTACCCGATGGTTGAAGGCGCCTTGCGGCCGAGGCGTCTCAACGTTGACTAGCGCCGTATTAGCTCGTTGAATCGGCCTGCCTTTTCGAGACCCTCACCTTTTGGGCTGGTTTGCCCCATGACTGTCGTGCTCTTGTGGTGCGCCGGCGCGTTGGCCCTGCTGGGGCACGTGCTGGCTTGGACGGCGGTGGTCAATCGTCTGCACGGATGGGGCGCGCCGCGGCGGCTGATTCAAACGCTCACCTATCTGTGCGCGTTGGCGCTTGTGGCGCTGCCTGTGCTGGCGGCGTGGAAATGGGCCACGGCTGACGGCGGCGGCTTCAATCTGTTCGCGCTAAACAGTTGGCTGGGCGTTTACGCCTGGGCGTGCGCGGCCTTGGGCGGCGCGTCGCTCGCCGTGAAGCCCTGGATCGAGCGGTTGCGCCACGATCGCAGCGTGTTGGTCGAGTGGAAGAGCGAGCGTCGCGACGTGAGCAAAGCCCTCGGGAGCAAGCCGCTGGTTGGCCTCAAGGCGCGGCTGCTCGACTACTTTCCCGGCAATGAAGCGACCTCGCTGTCGATCGACCGCAAGCGCCTGGCGATGCCGAGGCTACCGGCGGCGCTGGCGGGACTGACGATCGCGCACTTGAGCGATTTGCACATGACGGGGCAGATCGGCGCCGGCTACTTCTCCTACCTCGCCGACGAGGTCAACGCTCTGCGGCCCGACGTCATCGCGATTACGGGCGACATCGTCGAGAACCCCGCCTGCTGGCCGTGGCTGGCCGATTCGTTGGGGCGGCTCTGCGCCGCTGGGGGTGTACTTCATCCTGGGCAATCACGATGGGTACATCGGCGCCGACCACACGCGTAAGCTGCTGGTGGACGCGGGACTCATCTGCTTGAGCGGTCGGTGGGTGCGCGCCGAGTGGAACGGCGTGCCGGTGCTGCTGGGCGGCAATGAGCTGCCGTGGATGCGGCCGGCGGCCCCGTTGGAGGGACTGCCCCCGCGGCGCGACGGGGTCGATGACTTCCGCTTGGCGCTGTGCCACACGCCGGATCAGTTCGGCTGGTGCTGCCGAGCGGATGCGGATTTGGCGCTGGCGGGGCATACGCACGGGGGCCAGGTGCAAGTGCCGTGGTTGGGCGTGGTGGCCAGCCCCAGCCTGTTCGGCGCCCAGTACGCCCACGGCGTGTTTTGCCGGGGCGACACGGTGCTGCACGTGTCGCGGGGGATCGCCGGCGAGACGCCGCTGCGTTGGCGATGCCCGCCGGAGGCGGCCCTCTTGGAGCTGGCGGCCCCTCTTTGAGCGCCAAATCGCGGCGGCGCAGCGTGACGAATTCCAAGCTTGCGCTGTGTGGCCTGTGCGGCTTCGGCAGGGGTTGCCGTTGTTGCGGGTTCGCGCAACGCGGCGAGTGCAAAAAACGCTAAATCCTGGGTCGATCTTACAGAATGATGTGGAAATCATCCCCGCGAGTTGTTTACACTCGTGGCGTCTCGTCTCTCGTCTAAGCTCGTTCTTTTCTATCACTAACATCAGAGGACCAGGCACGCCCGGCATGCGGGGCGACTGGTTCTCCTAACCGTTTACTCACGTGAAGGGACTATCCATGAGCAAGCACCGCCGTCATCGTCGCGAATCACGCACGCGCCGCATCGCGCGTCGTCAACCCACTTGCCGAGCCAGTCGCTACTGGGCCGCCGGGGCTATCGCCGAGCGGAATGTACTGGGGCTCGGAATAGAACGGCTGGAAGATCGGCTCGTGTTGAGCGGTTCGCCAGTGCTGACCGGGCCCACGGGTTCGTACGTCGTGAACGAGGGCGACACGGTCAACGTGTCGTTTGAATTCACCGACACGCTCATGGGCGGCAGCGGGTCGGTGGGGCTCGATCCGACGGTGTACGATGATCCCGACACGACCACCAGCTTCAATCCGTTGGTGAGCGTGACGATTAACACCGACACGTTCAATCTGGAAAGCCCCTTGGGAGTCGTCATCGGGTCGCTCGATGGGCAGCTGGCTCATGTCAATGCCCAAGCGGGCTTCACGGCTTACGACATCGCGGTGTTTGCGTTTGACGACATCAACATTCCCGCGGGCGTCACCGTCAAAGCGGTGGGCTCGCGGCCGTTGGCTCTGTTGTCGACGGGCGATATCACGGTCAGCGGAAAGATCGACGTGAGCGCGTACAACGACCCCACCGACCCGGGGTCGGGGATCGGACAGCGTTTGGCTCGGCGCCGGCGGCGGCCAGGGCGGCAACCTTTCGTCGATCAACGGCGGCGCAGCGGCGGGGTCGCCTTCCAGTCCCAATGGCTATGGACTGGCGCCCAGCCCTGTGGGCAACAGCGTTCGCGGCGCGGGCGGCGGCGCTTACGGCGGCGCCGGCGGGCCCGGGTTCACCGGCAATTCCGGCATCCTGCCCGGCCTTGCCGGAGTGGCGTACGGCAATCTTGCCGTCGGCATCCAGGGCGGCAGCGGCGGCGGCGGGGCGATCGACAACAGCGTGTTTGGCGCCGCGGCCGGCGGCGGCGGCGGCGGCGGCGTCGAGTTAGGGGCCGTCAACAACGTATTCATCGCCGGACAGGTATTCGCCAATGGCGGCGAGGGCGTGGCGCTCAACGCGTTCTCCGGCGGCGGCGGCGGGGGCGGCGGCGGGGCCGGCGGCGGCATCCTGTTGCACGCCGATAATGTCGATGTCAGCGGCGCCTTCGAGCGCCACCGGCGGCAGCACCCAGACATTCGCCACGGGATTCGGCGGCGGCGGCAGCGGCGGACGCATCGGCGTCTCGGCCAATACCTTTGACGACACCGGCGCCGCGATCAACGTGAGCGGCGGCGTTGGATTCCCGACGGGCCCCGGTCTCGATGGCGCAGCCGGCGTGTACGGCACAGTCACCCCGGCAGGCGGCTTCGACGAGTACGACATCGTCGTCAACTGGGGCGACGGCACGTCGGACACCTTCGGTTCCACCGATCCCGGCGGCGGCATCGTCCTGGCGTCGGGCGGCTCCGGCGTCGTCGGGACGTTTATGACGAGCCACCTGTTTGTCGACGAAAGCGCCGGCGCCACCGTGACGGTGACGGCCCGCTCCGGCGGATCGCCGGCGGTTCAAACGTTCACCAATGTCGCGGCCCTCAACGTGGCGCCATTCAACGTGACGCTGGGGTCGATCGCGGCGATCGACGAAAACGGCACAGCCGTGCTCGACGTGAGTTTCGACGATCCGGGCGTCTTGGACCTGCACACGATCTCGATCGACTGGGGCGACGGCGGCCCGCTGGAGGTGGTTTCGATCCCGGTGGGCGACCGCTCGGCGCAGTTCTCGCACCAGTATCTCGACGACGCGCCCAGCGGCACGACGTCGGATACCTACACGGTGAGCGTCTCGATCGACGACGGCGACGGCGGCACGGACTCCGGCTCGACCGGCGCCACGGTCAACAACGTGGACCCGGTCATCGTGACGCTCAACAACTCGTCGAACGACGGGTGCGGCGTGCTGGAAGGGCAGTCGGTGTCGCTCTCGGGCTCGTACACTGACGTGGGCACGCTCGACACGCACACGGCGCTGATCAACTGGGGCGACGGCTCGCCGGTGCAGACGGTGGCGCAGTCGGGCGGCGCGATTTCGGGCAGCCACGTCTACGCCGACGCCGGGTTCTACGCCATCACCTATACGCTCAAGGACGACGACACAGGACAAGCCGTCGAGATGACGACGGCGGTGATCGCCGGCGTCAGCCTGCAGGGCGGCGTGCTGACGATCATCGGCACCAATTGCAACGACGACGTGCAAGTGCTCAAGCAGTCCAGCACCCAGCTCAAGGTGAAATACGACCTCGGCAGCGCTCCCTTGCAGACGGCCACGTTTACGACCTCCAGCGTGAACAAGATCGTGATGTACCTGCGCGACGGCTGCGACAAGGGCTGCGTTTCCGACCAGGTGACCAAACCGACGACTATGTTCGGCGACGGCGGCACAGACATCCTGACCGGCGGCTCGGGCAACGACACACTGGTGGGCGGCGACGGCTGCGATCTGATCCTGGGCCGCGGTGGAAATGACGTACTGATCGGCGGCGACGGAATTGACTTGATCATCGGCGACGGCGGCAGCGATATTCTCATCGCCGGCACGACATCGTACGACTCGGACCTTACGGCGCTCGACGCGCTGATGGCCGAGTGGTCCAGTAACCACAGCTACTCGCAGCGCGTGGCGAACGTGACGGCGGCGGCGGGGATGAGCGCGACGCGGCTGAACGGCAACACGTTCCTCATTAACGAGGGCGAGGACGCCACGGTGTTCGACGACGGCGTAATCGACTTCCTCTCCGGCGGCGGCGACAAGGACTTGTTCTTCGCCAGCGACGAGGGCTGCCTGTTCTCGCAGGACTGGATTCTCGACCTGCAGCACGGCGAGTTTGTCGAGGAGCTGATGGTCGACGCGGACTGAGGCGCCGGCTCAGCGACTCCCCCCCTAACTTCCAGCGCCTCCGCGGCCCGCCGCGGAGGCGTTTTTTGTTGGCCCGCCGTTGATTGTCTTAATGAATTATTTTAATTGACACGATTGTCAATAACGGTAGGATATAAAGCATGGCGATCGTGGTGCTGACGCCCGAGGCCGCCGCCCAGCTCGACAACCTGCCCCTCGTGGCGCACGGCCGCGTGCTCAGGTTGCTGGAGCGTCTGGAAAACTGGCCGCAGGTCAGCGGCGCCAAGCCGCTACGGGGCGGCCTGGCCGGGCGCTTCCGGCTGCGGACCGGCGACTACCGCGTGCAGTTCTTCCCTGTCGGCCCGCAAGTGACAGTCGAGAAGGTCGGCCACCGCGACGGATTTTACGACGGCTGACCTGAGGACAGGACGACCAAGTTAAGGAGAGCGTGATGGCGCTGCAAACGATTCATTTGAGCGGCGAGCCCTATGTGGTGCTGCCGCAGGCGGAGTACGACCGGCTGACGACGCTGGCCAAGGCCGCTGAGCTGCCGCCGCTGCCGGCGCCCGACCGCTCCGGGCATGTCCCGGCGGTCGAGTACGCCCGCGCCAGCCTGGCGCGGAAAATCATTCAGGCCCGCTCGGCCGCGGGCCTGAGCCAACAGGAGCTTGCCCGCCGCGCGGGAATCCGCATTGAAACCGTGTGCCGCCTGGAGCGAGGCAAGCACACGCCGGGTCTCGCCACGCTGGCCAAGATCGAACAGGCGCTGGCGCCGGCGGCGACTGCCAAGAGACGCCGCAAAAAATTAAGTTAGATCGAGTTTGATTCTCACCACCTTCTTACGCCGACTTTTCTACGCTTTAAGGAGAAGGACGCGATATTGAACTGCATCCACCTGGCCTACAGCGATACCTCAAGTCCGATAATATCGAGGAAGCGGCAATACTGATCGCGGGGGAGTTTGCCGGGATTTTGAGTTCCCGGCACATGCCCAAAGGCAGCGACCAAGTCTTCATCCGTCACATGGGGTGCACTAACAGTCACATCGATGAAAACTGCACGGCATACCAGAAAGAATGGGTGGTGAGCGGCCCGTAATCGGTAGCCGGCGTCCCATCTTCGATGAGAACGAGAATCACTGCGAGAAATGACGTGGCGATTGTGGATGCAATGACTCTTGCAGAGCGGGTTCGGAAAATTACCTTCCACCATGCAATTGCTGGGCAGCGCAAGGCCTTCATCATGAAACCACTGGGCGGCGTCGGCGTGGCTAACGAAACGCCGTTGGATTCGCAACAAGGCCGTGAGCTGTCGAGTTGAGGTTGGGCCGCCAAATCGGGCCTTGTTCGTCAGGTACCCGACAACGTCGCCAATTCTTAGCCGGGGTGCAAACTTTCCCGCTCGACATAGGCAGGAGATCGACGGGAACGGGTGTTCCAAATCCGGCTCGCGTCGAATCGATCCGTCAATAAGTGGACGGAGCGAGTATTCGGCGCACGCAAGCCGTCCGGGCCGACTACAAATTAACGGCTTATAGGAATTCAGATAAAAACCCGCCATCTCGTCGATTGTAGCCGCGGCGATGCCGGTCCTCGACGGCGCATCCCATCCGATCGAAGCGATTTTGACGCCTGCGCTGGCGGACTCGTTGCCGGGCATGCTGGAAGGCAGTGGGAGGCTCCGCGCTGGGTGGGGTGGGAGCCGGCCGGGCCCGCCATAACCTACCCTTGCACATGGTCACCGCCACGGCAGAACTCGGTGAAGGCGCACTGTTGGAGTCGCTCCTGGGGGGCGATTCGTACCATCCCGCGGAGCCTGAATCGCTCGAAGAAACGGGCCTCAGCCCCGTCGTCATCGAGACGCTGATCATCAAGTTCTTGCTGCAGGTCGGCTCCGCGAGCGGGCGCGAGATCGCCGCGCGCATCTGCCTGCCGTTTCGCATTCTGGAAGACATGCTGTTGGCGCTGCGCAGCCGGCAATTCCTGCAGCACAAGGGGCAGTCGCAACTCAGCGACTATATCTATGCGCTCACAGACCTCGGCGCCGAGCGGGCGCGGGCTGCGGCGCGGGGGTGCGCCTACGTCGGGCCGGCGCCGGTGCCGCTCGAGGAATACATCGTGTCGGTGGACGCCCAGACAATCCGCGCCGAGGCAGTGCGCCGGCGGCAGCTGGAGGAGGCGTTTGCCGACGTGTCGGTCGATCCGGCGACGATGGAGCTGTTGGGACCGGCGATCAACTCCGGCGCCGGGTTGTTCCTCTACGGGGCGCCGGGCAACGGCAAAACGACGATTGCCAAGCGGATCACGCGCTGCTTCGGCCAACACCTGTGGATTCCACAGACGCTGTTCGAGGACGGCCAGTTCATTAAGCTGTACGACGCCTCGTTCCACGAAGCGATACGGCAGGGCGAGGGCAGCCTGCTGAAGAGCGCCAGCCACGACCCGCGGTGGATTAAGATTCGCCGCCCCACGGTCGTCGTCGGCGGCGAGCTGACGATGGACAGTCTCGAGCTCCGCCACGACGCGGTGACCAATGTGTGCGAAGCGTCGCTGCAAATGAAGAGCAACTGCGGGTCGCTGTTGATCGACGACTTCGGCCGCCAGCGGGTCGAGCCCCGCGAGCTCTTGAACCGCTGGATCGTTCCGCTGGAAAATCGCCACGATTTCCTCACGCTGCCGACCGGCAAGAAGATCCAGGTGCCGTTCGAGCAGCTCATCATCTTTTCGACCAACCTCGAGCCCAAGGATTTGGCGGACGACGCTTTCCTGCGTCGCATCCCGTACAAGATTGAGATCGGCGACCCGTCAATCGAGGAATTCCGCAAACTGTTTCAGGCGAGCTGCCAGTCGATGGGCTGCCCCTACCAGCCGCAGGCGGTCGACTACCTGGTTCAAACTCATTACCGGCCGCACGACCGGCCGCTGCGCCGCTGCCATCCGCGCGACTTGCTGCAACAAATGGCCAACTACTCGACGTTCAACGGCGTGCCGCTGCAACTGAGCCCGCAACTGTTGGACCGCGTGGTCAAAAGTTACTTTACCGTGGTCAGCGGAAGCTAAACCTACAGAACCTAGAAACTGCGTTCCTGCGAAGCACATTCAAGAGACAACCGGTCGACTTCAGCCGCAACGCGGCGACGGTCAATAGCCAGGGCGCGAGCCCCTGGTACTAAACAACCCAATGTCCTCAAGCCCCAACGGGGCGGCGGTGTGTTTACCATCGCCCCTACAGGGCTTCCGACCAATGACTCGACGGCTACCAGGGGCTTGCGCCCCTGGCTATTAACCCCCGGTCCGTCGGGCCTCCCACGCCATCCCTCTGTTAAGAAAACAGCCGTGACGACCACCGCCGAACAAGAAGGTCTTTCGCTGCCAGGCTACTCGCTGGCCACGCGGCTTGGCGCCGGCGGCTACGGCGAGGTGTGGCTGGCCCACGCCCCCGGCGGGCTCACCAAGGCCGTCAAATTCATCTACGGCTCGTACAACGACAAGCGGGCCGAGCACGAGCTGCGCGCCTTGCAGCGCGTCAAGGAAGTGCGGCACCCGTTCCTCTTGTCGCTGGAGCGGATCGAAGTGATCAACGGCCGGCTGGTGATTGTCACCGAGCTGGCCGACGCCAGTCTCAAGGACCGGTTCGACGAGTGCCGCCAGCAGGGACTGGCGGGGATCCCGCGCGGCGAGCTGCTGAAGTACCTTCTGGACGCGGCCGATGCGCTTGACTTCCTCAGCCAGAAGCACTCGCTGCAGCACCTCGACGTCAAGCCTGAGAACCTGCTGTTGGTGGCCGGCCATGTAAAGGTCGCCGACTTCGGACTGGTGAAAGACGTGGGCAAGTCGCAAGCGTCGCTGGTGGGCGGCCTGACGCCGCTGTACTCGGCGCCTGAGGTGTTCCAGGGCAATCCCAGCACGCACAGCGACCAGTACAGCCTGGCGGTGCTCTACCAGGAAATGCTCACCGGCATGTTGCCGTTTTCGGGCGTCACCGCCGCCGAGCTGACGCTGCAGCACTTGCACGACGAGCCCGACTTTTCGGCGCTGCCCACCAGCGACCGCTACGTGCTGTCGCGGGCGCTGGCCAAGGAGCCGTCGCAGCGGTTCGCGACGTGCAGCGAACTGATTGAGGCGTTGGCGTCCGGCGGCAACGCGGGCGGAGGCGCCTGGGGCGCTACGGCCGCGAATGGAGTCGAGCCGGATCGCGCTCTGGCGGAACCAGAGGCGCGCGCGGAACGGCCGGTCCGCGGCGCACCACCGAATTTTTTGACGAGCAACTCGACGCGCCCGCCCGGGAGGTCTCGACGTCGATGCTCATCGAAGTCGACGCGGCGCCCGACACGGAACCGCGGGGCCTGCCGCCGATCGAAGCGACCGGCGAAGGTTTTCGCGCCCAGCCGACGCTGGTGATCGGCGTTGGCGGCGCGGCCGGCGCGGTGCTCAAGCAGCTTCGGCATCGAATTACTCGGCAATTTGGCGAGGATCCGCTCGCGGCGGTTCAGCTTCTGTTGCTCGACAGCGATCCCAAGGCCATCGCCCGCGCCATGCAGGGCGACCCGCGCGCGACGCTGAAGCCGGAGGAGACGCTGGCGCTGCCGCTGCGGCGGCCGCAGGAATACCGAGAACAGGCGGCCAAGCTGATGCGCTGGCTGAGTCGGCGCTGGTTGTACAATATCCCGCGTTCGCTGCGCACCGAAGGCGTGCGGCCGCTGGGCCGGCTGGCCTTTGTGGATCATGCCCGCCAGGCCGTGCAGCGCATTCGCATGGCGTTGGCGCAAGCGACGTCGCCGGAAGCTTGCGATGCTTCGCAGGAATTGACCGGCGTGGAGTTTGCTGGGCAGACGCCGCGCGTGTACCTGGTCGCTTCGATCTCGGGCGGCGCCGGCAGCGGTATGTCGCTGGACGTGGCCTGCGCGGTGCGCGCCGCCCTGATGAAAATGGGCGCGGCCGACGCGCAGGTCATCGGCGTTTTCCTGCGGGCAACCGAACGCGACCCGCGCCGCTGCGACTTGGCCAAGGTCAACGCGTTCGCGTGGCTGACCGAATACAACGAGTTCCACCGACCGGGCGGGCAATTCCCCGGCGACGAGTCGTGCGGCCTGCCGCCGCTGCCGCCCGGCAACCGAGCGCTCAATTGCGCGTACCTGGTGGACGGGGGCGTCGAAGACCTTGACGAGGGCGGCGACGATCCGACGGCTCAAGCCATCGCCGAGTACCTGTATCTCGACGCGCTGACGCCGGCTCAAATGTTTTTGGACCGCTGCCGCAGCGACGACACGGATCCCACGCGAGTCACCGCGGCGTTGCGGACGTTCAGCTTGCAGAAGATTTCGGCCGCGTCCGAGCAGGCCGTCCAGCAGGCCGCGGCCGCCTTGTGCCGGCAGGTGGTGTTCGGCTGGTCCGGCACGGAAGCGGTCGCCGGCATGCAAGCCGGCGCAACCCCCTCCGTGCGCGATACCAACCAATTGGTGCAGGGCGCCGCCATGCTCGTCGGGCAAATGCAGCTCAAGCTCGAGGGCCTGGCGTCGAATACGCGCTCGCTGGTCGATGCCCAGTTCGGCGGCGACCAGGCCGCGTTTATCGACAGCTTGCTGGGCGCCGCCGGCGGGGACGGCAAGGCGACGATTGCAGACATCTTGAACACGATCGACCGATTGTTTGCGCCGCCCGGGGACGATCACCAGGGGGAGTTCGTGCTGGAGCGGCCGGTCGAGTCGATTGTCAGCCCGTTGGTGATGAAGCTCGCCGGCGATCTGGCTCGTTGGGTGCTGGCCAAGCTCGATGACCGGCAAGAGCGTCTGGCCGGAGCTCAACGCGCCGTCGAGTGGCTGGTGGAACACCTGAAGCGCGTGGAGGCCGACTCCACTCGGCTGGCGGCGGGCCTCGCCCGGCAGATCGCCGAAGCTGGCGACCAGGCGCGCCGCGAAGGTTTGGCCCCCGCCGCGGTCCGCGAGCGGGCCCTGGCCTACTTCCGCATGCGGGTCGATCATCACGCCGTGGCGGCGTCGGGCTTCATCGCCCGTCGACTGCTCGCCGAGCTGAAGTCGATCGGCGCGACGATCGCCGAGTTTGGGCGACACCTGAAGCACATGGCGGAAAGCCTGCCGCGCAGCGTCGAGGCCCACGACGCCGGGGACGCGACCACCGGCCCTGCGCCGTCAGAAGATCCGCTGGCTGCCGCGCTGGCGCAACATGCGGCGGCGCTGGCCGACGGCATCGACGCCCAGATTCAAGAAGAGCTCATTGACCCACAGGGCGGCCTGTTCCAGACCATCATGGGCAACGCCCGGGTGCGCGTGCAAATGCTGAGCGTCTTGAGCAAGCTCGCCCGTCGGTCGGCCGAGGGCCTCGCGGCACGGCCTGAAGTGATGAGCGCAGCGTTTGGCGCGCTGGCCGGCGGCGAAGCGACCCAGAATTCGCTCGCGTCGGACCTACCGGAGTTTCTCCGCCGGGGCGGCGTGTTCCGCAACCTGGTCGTAGTTCCCGCCCAGTGCCCCGGCACGCAAGCCGCGGGGCTGTGGCGCGGCGCAGGGGGCGGAGGCGTCGCTCTTGGTGGCGCCCGGCCAGGAAGTCGTCACGGTGTGCGAAGGTTGGGAACTGCCGCTGGTGCGGCTGGCCATCGGGTTGATTCAGAACCGCCGCGACTACGCAGACTTCGCCGCGCGCGTACTCACCCGCAGCGACGTCGCCTGGACGGCGCTGACGAGCCCCATGGCAGTCGGGGGAACCCTCGCCAACGCTTTCGCTGACCTGGGTGATGCTCCGCGCACGGTGACCCAAGTGCTGTGATGTAAGGATGCAGTTGTCGACGATGTACGCCCCGCCGATCAAAGCAACGACCGAAGCCACCTGGCTGTTGAGCGGTCAATTGTCCGCCGAACAGCCGGTACGCACCATTCGCGTCGTGGGGTCGCCCTTCCTGGTGGGCCGACACGGCAAAGCGCAGCTCACAATTCCCAGCCCCACGGTTTCAAACATTCATGCCGAGCTTCGCATCGTCGACGGCGCACTCTTCGTCCGCGACCTGGGGAGCACCAACGGCACCTTCATCAACGGCCAGCGCATCGAGGGCGAGTTTGCCGTCTCCAGCGGCGACCTGCTGCAGTTCGCCGAAATCGTCTTCCGCCTCGGACTGGAAAGCGGCCAGTACGACTCCAAGACCATCGCCGGCGATCCCTCGGACCGGGCCCTGGCCCTGATCCAGTTCGACAAGCTGATGTCCGAACGGGCGATCGTGCCGCACTTCCAACCGATCGTCGATTATCGCGACGAGCACGTCGAGGGCTACGAAATCCTGGGCCGCAGCCGCCTGTTCGGCCTGGCGACGCCGCACTCGATGTTTTCCGCCGCGGCGGTGCTCGATCTGGAAGCCGAGCTGAGCCGAATGATGCGCTCCGAGGGCGTGGCCTCGGGCGCCGTCTTGCCCGGCAACCCGCTGTTGTTCGCCAACACTCACCCGGCCGAGCTGGCGGAGCAGGGCGTGCTGGAGTTCTCGCTGCGCGAGCTCCGCGAGCTGGCGCCCAACGCGCGGCTGGTGCTGGAGATTCACGAAGCCGCCGTCACGTGCGTGCGGCAGATGCGCGAGCTGCGCGGTACTCAACGACCTGAACATCGGCCTGGCCTACGACGACTTCGGCGCCGGGCAGGCGCGACTGGTGGAACTGGGCGATGCTCCGCCGGACTATTTGAAATTCGACATCGAGCTGATCCACGAGATCGACCATGCCTCGCCCGAGCGGCAGCGGATGCTGGCGAGCCTGGTGCAAATTGTGAAGGATCTGAACATCGCCAGCCTGGCCGAGGGCGTCGAGACGCACGCCGAAAACGAGGTCTGCCGTCAAATGGGCTTCGACTACTGCCAGGGCTTCTTCTACGGCCGACCGGCCATGCCCGATACGTTCGCGGCGGCAGGCGCCGACGCCGAAACCGACGTGCTCGTTCCGCAGAAATAGCGGCGGCGCCGTGTAGTGCGGCTAGTCATTGCGCGTTATCTTGTCGGAACGCTTTGCCGATCATTCTGCGGAAATACTATCCGCAGATGACGCAGATTAACTTAGCGCGGCCTATCGGCCGCAACCAAAGGGTTTAAGGAGGCGTTGCTCCGTCGTAGAGTGTGGCTTTGGCTGTGACCGCACTCGATCGACAGGAGCAACGCCATGAAGTCGTTTCTGGAGCGGCATGCGCCGCGGATTTGGGGAGTTCTTTGCGGCTTCGATCGGCTGCGCTTTCGGGGCACGTTTCGTCAATTGGCGACCACGAGCGGCATGACGACTATGTTGAACTTTTCCAAGGTGCTGTTCAAGGACTTTGGCGCGTTCGCCCAGGCGGCGACGGAGCGGTTTCGCGAAAGCGTCGAGGGCGTCGCCGACCAGGCGGGGCGAGCGGTGCGCTATCTGGCCAGCCCGGCGATCGACAAGGAGCAACTCGTCGACCGGATCGTCGAGGAGCAGGGCGTCGGACCGGGAGGCGTGCTGGCCGTGCTCAGCGCCGTCGAGGTCTGCCAGTCGTTTGACGTCCATCGCAACCGCGAGCGCAAGATCCTGGAACTGCGGCCGGCGCGCCGCAAATGTCTGCATTATTACGTCTACTTTCAGGACTCGACTTTCGGCCGCGCCCAGGTGCGGCTGCAAACGTGGTTTCCCTGGAACATTCATGTCGTCCTCAACGGCCGAGAGTGGTTGGCGCAACAGATGAACGCCGCGGAGCTTCGCTACGATCGGCGCGACAACTGCTTTCCGTGGATCGAGGACTTCCCGCGCCCAACAGCTGTGCGACCAGCAGTTGCGCATCGACTGGGCGCCGAATCTGACGCGGCTGTTGGACCAGGCGCACCCGGCGTGGCGCGGCCTCTTGGCGCCGTGGGAGCTGGAGCCGTATTGGTCGACCGAGCAGAGCGAATGGGCCACCGACGTCGCCTTCCGCTCCCGCGGGGAGTTGGCGCCGCTCTACGGCCGGCTGATCCATCATGCCATCCGCACCTTCGACAGCCGCGACGTGATGCGGTTTTTGGGACGCCGCTTCGCCCGCCAACCCTACATCAACGGCCATTTCAAGGGAGAAGTCACCAGCGACGTCGCCGCCCGACCCGAAGGGATGCGCATCAAGCACCGCCTCAAGGCCAACGCCATCAAGATGTACGACAAGCAGGGCTCGGTGCTGCGCGTGGAAACCACGATCAACGACGCCCGCGACCTGAAAAGCTACCGCGCGGCGGAGGGCGACCCCGCGGGTGCGCGGAGCTACCGGCCGCTGCGCAAGGGGGTGGCCGATCTGGCCCGCCGCGCCCAACTCTCCGACGCCGCCAACCGCCGTTATCTCGACGCGCTGGCCGCGACCGAGACCGACGGCCTCCTGAAGGAGCTCGCCGCTCCCCTCTGCCGCCCGGTCGTGCGCGACGGTCGCCGGCGTCGCGCACTGCATCCCTTCCAGGACGAGGACGCCCGGCTGCTGGCCGCGGTCGCCCGCGGCGAGTTTCTGATCAAGGGATTCCGCAACGCCGACGTCCGCGAGGCGCTGTTCGGCGCCGATCCCCAAGACCCGCGCCAGCGGCGTCGACTGGCCTGTCGCGTCACGCGCCTGTTGGGATTGCTCCGCGCCCATGGCCTGATCAAAAAAATATCCCACACGCATCGTTATCTGCTCACGGCCCAAGGACGACGCACAATTCCCGTAATTCTCGCCGCACGTGAGGCTTCCATCACAAAACTGGTCGACGCCGCATGACAAAATGCGCGCCCCCTGCGATGATTCTGCTGGATAGCATCGCAGATGGACTTCAATTCTTATCTGCGCTAATCTGCGCCATCTGCGGATGAAATCCCCTCTTTCTTCCTTTGTGTCTTTGTGCCTTGGTGGTGAGTCCGATCTTCATCCTGTAAATCCTGCCCATCCTGTTATCCCTATCCATTCAGCGATCCGCCCCAAGAGATGCCTGACAACACTCCCAACGCCGCGCTCGACGACCTGATCGGCAGCCTGCGCTCCTCCGTCGCCCCGTTTCGCACCACCCTTCAGGAGCTGCACGAAAAATACGCGGGGCTTAGTGAAGGCAAGGTCGCCGACTACATCCCCGAGCTGGCGCTGGCCAACCCCGCGTGGTTCGGCATCTCCGCCGTCACCGTCGACGGCCAATCCTACGACATCGGCGACCACGACCAGCCGTTCAGCATCCAGTCGGTCTCGAAGCCGTTCGTCTTCGGCCAGGCGCTCGACGACCACGGCCGCGACGCCGTGCTGGCCAAGGTGGGGGTTGAGCCCACGGGCGAAGCGTTCAACGCCGTCGTGCTGGACGAGGCCTCCAACCGGCCCTTCAATCCGCTGGTCAACGCCGGCGCCATCGCCACCGCCGACCTGATCCATGGCAAGGACTTTGCCGATCGCATCAAGCGACTCATGGCCCTGTTCGCCCGCTACACGGGCCGCGAGCTGCACATCGACAACGCGATTTTTCTCTCCGAACGCACCACGGGGCATCGCAACCGGGCGATCGCCCACCTGATGTTGAACTTCGGCATGGTCAGCCGCGATATTGAGGAGTCGCTCGAATTGTATTTCCAGCAGTGCGCCATCATGACCACGGCCCACGACCTGGCGGTGATCGGCGCCACGCTCGCCAACGCGGGCGTCAACCCGGTCACCGGCCAGCGGGCGATCGAGCAGCCGCACGTCAAGGACGTGCTCAGCGTGATGCTCACCTGCGGCATGTACGACTACGCCGGCGAGTGGGCCTACCGCGTGGGCCTCCCGGCCAAAAGCGGCGTCGGCGGCGGAATCTGCGCCGTCGTGCCCGGCGTGGCCGGCATCGGCGTCTTCTCGCCGCTGGTGGACGCGCGCGGCAACAGCGCGCGGGGAATCAAGGTGTGCGAAGACCTTTCACGGCGCTTCGGCCTGCACGTGTTCGAGCTGGGCTTTCAGGGCGATTCGCTGGCCGAGCAGTTCCGCCTGCGCGCGGGACGAAACGCTGCCAGCCCGTCACAAAATCAGCAAGCCAACCAGAGCTAGTTTCAAAACCGTGGGCTAGGCCCTGCGGCTGATCACATCAGCCGGAACGCGCTAGCGTCCGGTTGCTCGGCGGCGGTTGTAAAATTAGTTCTAGCCGGGCGGCCACGCCGTCCGGGACGGTTCCGCTATTCGACGGACACGCGCAGCACCGTGAAGCCGTAACCCGGGACCTTCCACGTTCCATCGAACGGCACGTCGGACTCCTGAATCTCGACTCTCGCATTGTCCGGCTCATTCGTCAGGCCGGGGTCGTCGCCGGAGACCGACCATTGATGGGCCTGATCGCCGGCCCGCACGCCGTCCAGTTGCAGATCTACCACGACGGCGTCCTTGCTGGGATTCACGGCGCCGATGGTGATCGCTCGTCCATCCGAAGTAACCGCCGCGCATACGTCGAGCTGGTCCTCCTTGACGCTGCATATCGCCTCGACCGGCGTCGTGCCAAAATGCTCGCGATACACCATCAGCGGCAGCGCCGTCGTGTCCATGAAAGCCTGCGTTTTGGTCGTCTTGATGCAGCCGATCACATTCACCGTCTGGGCGTAGTTAGCCATGTGAATAATGTCAGTGTTGCGAAAATACTCGTGCAGTCCCGCGGCCACGCCCAGCGCATCGGCCAGATCGTATTGGCAACCCAGTTCGCCGTAGACATAGTCTTTGTGCCAGTAATTCCACTCATCCATGGCGATGGGAACCATCTTGTCGGGCCACAGGCCGAGCTTCCTTTGCAGGGCACGCTGGCTGACGGCCTTGGTGCGAATCGCATTGCGCAACATGGCCGCATGGCCCGACACCGCGTCGGGCGTTTTGCCGCCCCACGGCGTGCGCCCCTCGTAAAAGTGCTCGGAAATCATATCCATACTTTCATGACAGTCGCGCAACATGCCCTCGGACCAGGTGATCTTTTGCTTCGAATCGTTGGGCGCGTCGATGTTGCCTACGCCAACGAGCACGAGCGACGGATCGGCCTGGCGCATTGCGCGGGCCACGCGGTTGTGCTTCAGCGCGTACTGGTCGAGGGCCATGTACCCCAGCTGCCATGCCCCGAACATTTCGTTGCCGACGCACCAGTGCGTCACCCGATACGGCTCGGCGTGACCGTTCTTGATCCGCCACGAGCCGCCGATAGTTTCGGGCCCGCCGTTGCAGTACTCGACTTCTTGCGCGGCGGAGTAGTCGTCGCCAAAGCCGGTGTTGGCAGCCACCATCGGCTCGGCGCCCACCTCGCGGCAGAAGGCGATGAACTCGTCGAGGCCCACGTCGTTGTGCTCCACGCCGGTCCAGGCGGGATTTTTGCGCGGCGGCCGGCGGTCGCGGTCGCCGATGCCGTCGCGCCACTCGTACCCGCTGACGAAGTTGCCGCCCGGCCAGCGGTACAGGGGAGCGTGAAGTTGCTTGAGCAATTGGAGCGTGTCGGCGCGCATGCCGCGAACGTTGTCTCCTGGCATGAGCGACGCCGTGCCGATCAACACCGGCTTGTTTCCCTGGACCTTGATCTCAAACATGCCCTTGTCGGTCGTGGCGTCGGCCGTGAATGTGAAGTCGAATTTCTGATACTCGCCGCTGAGCTGGTCGATTTGATGCGTCTGTCGCTTCGCGGATTCATCGCCGCAAACCAAAGCCATTTCGACAGGACCCGCCCCGTCCTCGGCGGCCTTCAACCAGATGTATCCGACGTAGGACTTGCCCGCGACGACTCCGAGGTCGTGTTGTCGCAGACCGGATCCCGCCGCGACTTGTGGCGTCTGCTCGCCGACGAACGGCGCCTCGGTTGTCATCACAACGCCGCCGGGGTCGCCGATAATCTCCCACGGCGACGCCCCCACCACTGGGAACGCCGTATCCTGGAGCGACTTGTACGGATCGTAGTTCTTCTCAATGGGAAAGTAGAACTTCCGATCCTCGAGCATCTCCGCCCAAATGCCGCCGTAGATACAACGTCCCAGGTGCTCGATGAACTGCCCGTAGATGAACGGGCTGATTTCGGGCCGCCTCTTGGCGGCGTCGATAACGACCGAGACTTCATCCGCCGCGCTTGCCAGCCCGGCGGCGCCGGCGAAGATCGGCGCGGTGACCAGGTACAGCACGAGCGAGATTCTTCTTATCATGGCGCCCCCATTGTGGCGCCTGCGGCGTGAAATGCCAGAGTGGCCACGCCCAGCTAACGGGCGTCGCCCGACGGACTCGCCGCCATACCCGCTGCGTCGAGCAGCCATCGCCGCACGACGCCCGCACTCAAAGCCCCCGCCGCGAGCGACAGCGCCGCTGCCGAGGGCTCGGGCGTTTGGCTGGACGCCGGGGCCGCCGCGCCGGCTGTCGCCGCTCGCCACAGCTCCAGGTCCGCGTCGTCGACCACGCCGTCCACATTGCCGTCGGCCGGAAGATTCGCCAGCGGGTAGAGGCCGGTGCTGCCGCGCTGTTGCTGCCACAAGAGAAAATCCTCGCCATCGGCGGCGCCGTCGCCGTTGAAATCGCCGGGGACTGCCAGCGCATCGAGAATGGTTTTGGCATCGTTAAGCTCTAGGGCCGCCAGGTCGGCCGACGCCTCGTCGAGCTGCGCCTGCACCGCCGCGTTGCCGACATTGCTCTTCCGTAGCCGGTAGAGCTTGTAAACCAGCTCCAGCTCCGCCTGTCCGTAGGGCACGCCGGTGAACTGCTGGATTTGCGTCAGGTAGTTGAACCCCGTCTCGACGGTCGGCTCAAACATCGTGCCTTCGCCGTAGTCGTTGAAGGTGGCCAGTTGCAGGAAGTCCAGGTTGGCGCTGTACTGGTTGGCCAGCGCCAGCACGTCGGCCAGCGTCTGGCCGTTGTTGTGGGGAATCTCGAACCCAATGACGGTGCTCGTGCCGCCCTCCTGGTAATAGTCGTCGAAGCCCGGATAAGCGACGCCGCCCGCCAGCCCCAGCGTCGGCGCGCGGAGGTTGTCGAAATTCATTTGATGCGTCGTCAGGTGGTTGTCCAGCGCTTCGTCTTCGTAGATCCAGGCATACTCGCCGTCGGCATTAGCGCCCGCGTCGTTCTTCTCGTACCACAGCGTGAGAAAATTCACGTCCTCGCCGGCTTCGGCCAGAATTTGCGTCCACTGCGCGGGCCCTTGCGCCCCTGGAATCTGATCGGCCCAAAGACCGCCAACAGCGGATCGTCGCCCGCGCCACGCGGATGTACTCCGGCTTGTTGAAGTAGTTGTTCTTCAAATACGCCACGTTGGCCATGGCTTTGTTAACATCAGGCGTCAGGTCGGAGCTGCTGACGGTGGAAAACCGGTCCTCCAGCACCACGCCGAACTTCAACCCGAAGTCGTCGACCTTGCCCACCAACGCGTTGGAGCTGGTCAGCAGGTTGTTGATGTCGCCGTTCGTGCCCTGGACCCCGTACCAGTCGATCATCACGCCGTCGACGCCGGCGTATTTCATGAGCAGCAGGTGATACTCGATCACATCGGCGTCGCGCGAGGCGTATGGGCCGATCTTGGGATAGTAGTGCGACGCAATCTCCCGCCGGCCGTTGGCGTCGACGTTGTTGGGATTCTTGTTGGCGAATTTCCAGTGGTAGCCCCAGTTCGAGCCGCCGAGCGTGGCTGGCGTCTCGAACCAGGGCATGTAGTGCATGTAGACTTTTTGCGGATTGGTCTTCGTCACCGCCGCAGGCTGAGCATGCGCCGCCGCCGCAAGAGCGCCGCCCAGCGCAGCCACGAAAATTGGAATTACGGATTTCATATCGGGCGGCGTTCCGGGCGCCGCGACGCTCACAAGAAGGTTCGCCAACCCCATCATACGCTGCCCCCGCACGGCGAGCAGCCGACCGGCCGATCATCCGGGTGGCTGGGGTCGAGTCGGCGAGCCCCCAGCAGTGCCCGCCCAGCAGTTCACTGTGGGCGGCGACGACGCCGACCACAGCCACTCTCTCTAGTTCCTGCGCCGGCCGCCCGCCCGCAAGGCGAGGGCGCCGACCAGCAGCAGGCCCAGTCCTGCGGGCTCCGGAACCACGCCAGCAACTGGAAGCGCAGTCCCCGGGGCGCCGTTGTTGCGCTGCCAGATCAGGAAATCGTCGCCATCGGCGTCGCCGTCGCCATCGCCGTCGGCCGCGACTTCGGCCTTGCCGAAATCGCCTTTCCACACCGTCAGATCGGCGCCATTGACGCTGCCGTTGTGGTCATAGTCGCCGCTGAGCGCGGGGCGCTTCTACAATCTGCATGGCATTGAGATAGCCGGCCTTGCCGGTCGATCCGACCAACTCGATGTAAAGGATGTTGTCCGCCTGCGGCGAAACGCCGTTGATGACGGCGACTCGGTCGCGATTGGGTTCGAAGAAATTCTCAGGATCCTGGATGTCAAGACTGGCGGTCGCCACAGGAGTGACATACGTGTCGTCGCTGTAAACGGTGTAGACCGTTGTGGCGTCGTTGCTGAAGGAATGCGAGCCGAAGAACGTCAGATCGTACATCGCGCTGGGGTTCAACCGCTGGATTTGGAACCGGACCGGGAAAAAGCTCATTCCGTTGTCCCCGGCGGCATAATCCCATGCGGCTTCCAACGCCCCGCCCAAGTTCCCCAGGGCGACGGGGTCGATGAAGGTGTCCAACACCTGTTCTTCCAGCGGTACGTCGTCCTCCGTCGCTCCCGCTGGCCCGTTGTAGCTGTCAGTTCCCACCGGCGTGTCCCAGCCGAGCTGGAGCGCCGTCTTGCGGTTACCGAGGTCGATCAGATCGGGGACCAACAACCCCGGCTGCACGCTATTCCAATAGTTCCCATTGGAATCCGGGTTATTCACGCTCAGGCCGCGATACGACGACGTGCTCCCGAAGTCAATCAGCGCCGTTTGCGTGGCTGCAAAACTCGCCTGCTCGACCAGTACCGCCAACGCGGGGACCAGGCAGGCATATCGCACGAAATAACGAATCACGTTCATTTGGGGTCCGCCTTAACCAAATCAAAAAGCGCCGTAATACTGGTCGCCAAGCGACGTGATGTTTCAAGCTCGGCAATTCTTAGCGTCGTCGCAAACCGAACATCGCCGCGGCGCCGCCCATCAGGAGCACCAGCGCGCTCGGCTCGGGAACGGCCGCGCCGGTGAGCTGCAGGTCGTTCAGATACCCAAGACTGCCGCCCGATCCCACGAATTGCACGTACAAAATGTTGCTCGCCTGCGGCGAAAGATTGCTGATCGTGGCCACCTTGTCGCGGTTGTGCAAGTTGGGCGAGCCCGGCTGCTGGACATCGAGACTGGCGGTCCCGACCGCGGTCGTGTACGTGTTGTCGCTGAAAACCGTGTAGACCGTCGTGTCGTCGGTGCTGAATTTGTGCGAGCCGAAAAAGGTCAGAGTGTACTTCTTCGCCGGATCCAGTTCTTGGATCTGGAATCGGGTGCGATTGTCAGCCGCATCCGGCGAGGCGGCAAAGTCAATCGCCGCTTCCTTGACGCCCAGATTGCCCAGCGCCGCGGCGTCGATGTCGGTGGCCGCGATTTCAGCCGCCGTGGGATTCGGGAACGACGTGACGCCCGCCGGTCCGTTGAAGCTGTCGGTGCCCACACCCGTGTCGAAACCCAGGTCGATCGTCGTGGCGTTGTTCGCCGTGTCGATCAAATTCGTGTAGAAGGGACCTGGAGTTAAGCTGTTCCAAAAATTGCCGTTCGGGTCAGGGTTCGGCACATCGACGCCCCGGAAGGAGTTCGCGCCCCCGAAGTCGATGAGCACCGTCTCCGCCGCGGCGGAAACCGCCAGCCCGGCCACCAGCGCGAGTGCCATAACCGATCGCGCAACTCTCTCCACCCACAGATTGCTTTTCATGAGTCCCTCCCCAGTTGTACAGGTCGCAAAGCGGACCAAGAACTACAGTAACTATGACTGTGACGGATTGGATGCCGTGAGCCTTCGTCAGGCTTCCCTCGCGTTCCTTCGGCCGAACGATCCTTTGGAAAAGTCACTCGCCGCGCGCGCCGCGCGCTTGCAAGCTATAGCACACATGCTATAGTAAAATGGGCGCTCAGTCAAGTAGCCGCCCTGCCCGTCGTCCAAAATCCTCCGCGACCGTCTACCCTCCGTTAATGCCAGTTAAAGCCAAGTACACGACGGTCATGACCGTCATCGAGCGGCGGATCCGCGAGGGCGATTACCTGCTCAACGATATCCCCGGCGAACGCAAAATCGCCGAGGAAACCGGCGTCAGCTACATGACCGCCCGCCGCGCCGTCCTTGGGCTGCTCGACCAGAAAGTGCTCGTCCGCCGCGCCGCCGGCGGCCTCGACGTCCACCCCGACTACGCCAAGCACGCCAAGCCCGCCACGGCGGTGCTTCTCTATCCGGCCTACGCGTCGAATTACCTTACGCAACTTCGCGGACTGGTCTCCGACTTTGCGCACCGCAAGGGGCTCGGGCTGCGACCGGCCCAATTCGTCCACTGGGATGAAACCACCCTGCTCGAAGCGGTCGAGCAAGCCAAAGGCACGTTCGTCATTCCCTACGGTCCGCAGATCCCCGCGCGGCTCGCCGAGTCATTCCGAGCCGGCAAGGTCGTCATCCTCGACGGCGACTTCACCGGCGACGACCTGCCCTCGATCCGCCTCTTCAGCGACGGCTGCATCGAGCAGGTCCTCGAGCATCTGTACCGGCTGGGCCATCGCCGCGTCGACTGCATGAACACGCAGCATCGCAATCCCGAAATCGACCGCCGCATCGACATTTGGCGGCGCTGGCTGAAGCGCCGCCGCCTGACCGGCCGGTTGTGGGACGACCCCGCGCCGGTGTTCACCGACCCCACGGTCGTCGCCTATCGCCTGATGTCGCGACTGATCGACGGCGACAAGATCGACGCCACCGCCATCGTCGGCACCACCTGCCCGGCGGCCATCGGCGCAATGCGCGCGTGTTACGAGCACGGCCTCGCGCCGGGGAAGGACATTTCCGTGCTGCGCCGTCAACATCGAGCCCCCGGCCGAGTTCTTCTGCCCCTCGATCACCGGCCTCAACACGCCCGACCTGTCGGCCGTGCTCGAGCGGTGCTTCCAATGGTTCGCCGGCCGCGGCCCCTGGCGCGGCCCGAAGCTGATGGAACCCGAAAAGTCGTCGCTCTTCGACGGCGAATCCACCGGCAAGCCGTCGCCCCGTCGCCCTCGCTGACGCCGCCCCCGTCACCCCGGCGTCCGCTGAGCGATCCGCCGCAAGCAAGCGTTAGCCGCCCGTCGTCTCGATGCCCGCCTACTCGCCGCCTCGTCCTCGAACCAATCCTTGTGGACTTATTGAGAATTGACAATGGTATCACAATATGATACCATTTAGTACGTGAACCAAAAGCATCGGCGCACCCTCGAAGCGGTGTTCGACGATCCCGTCAGATCAAATATTACCTGGCGCGACGTGGAAACGATGCTCAGGGCCGAAGGCGCCGAGATCTCCGAGGGTTCGGGGTCGCGGGTGCGCATCGCCCTGAATGGGGTCCGCGCCGTATTTCATCGGCCGCACCCCAAGAAGGAGATCGACAAGGGAGCCGTGCGCTCGTTGCGCCGGTTCCTCACCGAAGCGGGAGTAACGCCATGATGGAATACAAAGGCTATCTGGGCAAAGTCGAATTCGATGACCACGCGGGTCTGTTTCACGGCGAGGTCGTCAACACGCGCGACGTCATTACGTTCGAGGGCGAAACAGTCCGCAAGCTTCAGAAGGCATTTCGCGATTCGATCAACGACTATCTCGCCTTTTGCGCCGAGCGCGGCGAAGAACCGGACAAGCCGTTTTCCGGCCAATTCGTCACCCGCATTCCGCCGGAACTGCACCGCCAGGCAAGTCTCGCCGCGGCGCTAGCCGGCAAGAGCCTCAACGCTTGGGTGACCGAACAGCTTCAAGGGGCGCTCGCCACCGGTGTAACAGCCGGCAAGTAGCGCCAAGGCCGCTCGGCGCGACTGCAAATGTTAGCCGGCATCGTCCCGATGCCGCGGCGCTACTCTCCCGCCTTCGCCACCTCATCCCCCGCGCACGTACACAGCGCCACGTAAATCTTCGGCTCGATCTGATCGACGAAGAAGTGCACCGACCCGTCGCCCAGCAGATGATGCGCCCCGCCGGGGTGCATGCTCGAAGGACCCCACGCGCACACAAATTCGCTGTCGTCGTAGTATGGCGTGAAGTTGAGCGACGTGCGATCGACGCCCTCGCCCCGGCTGTCGTACCGCAGCGCCGTGTTGGCCGCCGTGCGGCCGTCGATCCACACCCGCATCCGCTCCTCGCGGCTCTCGGCGATGAACATGGTATTGGTCAGCCCATCGGTGATCTCCGCCGGCCGGATCGCCGACTGCGGAAAGATGACGCCCTCGGGCTCGTTGCCCGTGTCCCAAATGTGATCCACGTCGCTGGCGCCGATCGACACGTAATTGCCGATGGCGTACTTCCCCGCCGGATAGTGCGTGTCGTCGGTGAACTCCAGCCCCGTGTACGACGGGCACCGGTAGATCGTCACCACCGTCCCCGCGGCCGGCCGGTTCTTGGCGTTCATGGCCGAGAGCGAGTAATCGATCGTCGCCTCCAGGGCGCGCATCTCGACATACGGCAGAATCACGCTCCCCCAACTATGGTTGGCCACCCGGCCTTCGACGTCCCAGTTATTCAGGACATCGGTGTTGCTGGCCGGGTAAGTCGTCTTGGCGAGCTGAAACCCGGCGATCGCCAGCCCAATCTGCTTGAGATTGTTCTGACACCCGGTCCGCCGCGACGCCTCGCGCGAAGCCTGAATCGCCGGCAGCAACAGACCCGACCAACACGCCGATAATGGCGATCACGACCAGCAGCTCGACGAGCGTAAAACCGCGCGGCGTTGGTTGATTCCTCATCGCAGAATCCGCGGCGAATGGGCGGCGAGCCTGGCGGCACTTCGGTCAGTTTAGCCGATGCCGCGCATTCCGGAAAACAAATGGGCGATTCGCCGCAGGGCTGATCACTTCCCGCCGACACGCCGCGCGACCGACTCGCGCTGTTGAAATGCTCCGGCTCCTGCCCCTCGGCGGGGAGGAAGCCAGAAGATAAAAAAGGCTCTCGCGTAGTCCATGACGCAATTTGTTGCATTTCACCGTTGGTAGAATTAGCATTCAGTCGTCGGACCCGTCTCCGCATTCCAACTGCAAGAATCAATTAGGCCACAATGCGCTGCCATTTGCCGCCGTCGCTGCCGTGGATCGTCGCCGCCTCGGTCGTGGTTTGTCTGGCCGCATCGCCTGCCGCAGCGGCCGCATCCACTCTCCGAACCGTCGCTCTCACCGGCCAACCTGCTCCCGGCACGTCAAGCGGGGTGGAGTTCGGCAAAGACTTTGGCACGCCCGTACTGAACGACGCCGGCCAGACGGCGTTTCGTGCGGCCCTGAGCGGCAGCGTCGCCGCCTCATTCAGTCGCGGCGTTTGGTCGGAAGGATCTGGAAACCTTGCCCTTGTCATCCAAAGCGGAAGCCAAGTCCCGGGAACGCCCCTTGGCGTGACCTACTTTGGCTTTGGCGCCCTGGTAATCAACGACGCTGGCCAAACCGCTTTCTCCGCCGGGTTCGAGGGCAATGGCGTCAACGGTGCAAACGACACAGGCCTCGTGGTGGCACGCTCAGCAAGCCCGACTTTGGTGGCCCGCGAAGGGAATCAGGCGATCGGCACGTCCACCGGATTGATCTACAGCAGCGATTTCTCTACTTCCGTGCTGAACAACGCCGGTCAGACAGGATTTACCTCCCTAATCCGGGGCGCTGGCGTGGTTGCCGATAATAGTGCGGGGATTTGGTCGGAGGGAGCGGGCAGCTTGGCGGTGCTGGTCCGAAGTGAAAATCCTGCTGCGGACACTTCGCCGGGAGTGTTTTTTGCGACTCCCAATATTTTTCGGCCGTTCGACCCTCCGGTGCTAAACGATGCGGGCCGAACCGCGTTTCACGCGCAACTTATCGGCAGCGGCGTAGATGTTACCAACAATTTTGGCATCTGGTCCGGCACGCCGGGAAATTTGAAGTTAGTCGCCCGCGCGGGGAGCCAAGCTCCCGGGACATCCGCCGGCGTGAACTACACAGGATCCGTCGGAGGCACACCAGTCTTCGGCACGCCAGCGCTTAATAACGCCAACCAGACGGCGTTTGTTGCTGGCCTGACCGGCAGCAGCGTCGATAGCACGAATAACGGGGGCATTTGGTCGGAGGGTTCGGCCAGTCTCGCTCTCGTGGCCCGCAAAGGGAGTCAAGCACCGGGCACGCCCGCTGGCGTGAACTTTGGCGACTTCGGCTCGTTCGGCTCGAACGCTCCCACAGTGGTGCTGAACAATGCCGGCAAGACGGCCTTCCGCGCCTTTCTCCGCGGCGACAATGTAGACGGTTTCAACAACGAGGGTATCTGGTCGGAAGGATTGGGCGGCCTCGCGCTCGTGGCACGCGCCGGCGAACCGGCCCCCGGCACGCCTTCCGGCGTGAACTTTCTCCAATTCGACTTCCGTTCGATCGTACTGAACGACTTCGGCCAGTCGGCATTTGTTGCGACTCTCAACGGCGTTGGCGTGAATGCTACGAACGACCAAGGTCTCTGGGCGACTGACCGCACAGGACTCTTGCAGCTTATTGCCCGCGAGGGAAACCTCTTGGAAGTGCTTCCCGGCGACTTTCGCACGATCAGTTCGCTCGGGTTCGCCGGCGGCACGGGCAACGGCGACGGCCGGCCCAGCGGATTCAATAGCCAGGGACAGGTCGCCTTCCATGCCCGATTCAGCGACGACACGCAAGGCATCTTCGTTTCGAACTTGGCCGCCGTCCCCGAAACCAACGTCAGCGCTGCTCCTCGCGCTAGGCCTCGTCGCAGCATTTTCGCTGCGCAATCGCAGGCGTGTATGAGGTTTTCGCTCAACTTTCTACATCTCCGCGTCGCTGCGCCTCGCCGAGAAAATTTTCCTCAAAACTTT
>CAWJDB010000006.1:0-110951 GCA_963841515.1 Pirellulales bacterium
TGAAGCGGACTCGCCGAATGATTTTTTTTTGGTAGTTTTGTGCTTGGCGGCGCGGGGCATGTGCTTGGCTTTCTCGCGGGTGATTTGTGACGGGGGTTTGTCTTCGCGCAGGCCCTGGAACGAAGGATGACGCAGCCGGCCGTCGCCTGTCCACTCGGTGAACTCGACTTCGCCCACCAGCTTGGGCTCGACCCAAGTGGCGCCGCGACGGGCGTCGGCGGGCAGGCGACCGGCGAACGGGGATTCGTCGACGCGGAGTGCTTTGAGCTTGCGCGTCAGTTCACGCAGCGTTTGGTCCGTGAAGCCCGTGCCGACTCGGCCGGCGTAGCGCAGGTGGCCGTTGTCGTAGTAACCCAAGAGTAGCGAGCCGAAGCCGACGCGCGAGCCGGTGGGCTGAGTGTAGCCGCCGATGACCAACTCCTGGCGCTTGCTGCATTTCACTTTGAGCCAGTCGCGCGAGCGGGTTTGCTGGTAGGGGCTGTCCGCGCGCTTGCACACGATGCCTTCCATGCCCTGGCGGCACGCTTGGGCGATGACGACGTCGCCATCGCCGGCGATGTGGTCGCTGTAGCGGAGCCGGCCGTCGTTGCCGGGACTCGCGGCGAGGACGATGCGGGCGAGGACCCGCTTGCGCTCAACGAGCGGCGTGGCGGTCAGGTCGTAGCCTTCGCAGTACGGCAGGTCGAATAGGTAATAGGCGAGCGAGTCATCGTCGCCGTGCTTGAGGGCGTTTTGCAATTGTTGGAAGTTGGAGAGGCCGTTTTCGTCGAGCGACACGACTTCGCCGTCGAAGATGGCCTGGTTCACAGGCAGCTGGGCGACGGCGTCGGCGACCGCCTGAAAGCGTTTCGTCCAGTTTTGGTCGTTGCGGGTGATGAGCCGTACGCGGCCGTCTTTGAGATGAGCGAGCAGGCGGTAGCCGTCGAACTTCAGCTCGTGGATCCACTGGTCGCCCTGAGGGGCCGCGTCGGCGAGCGTGGCCAGCTGCGGCTTGAAGTGCGCGGGCTGCGCCTTGTGCCGGGCGCCGGGGAGCTCAGCGATTTCGGCCGGGGTGAGCGGCTTTTCGCGCGGTCGGCCGTTTTTTTTTAAGGGGCGTTTTTTGGCGGCCTTCTTTTTGGCGGTCATCTTCTTGGCGCCCTTCGCGGCGGGCTTGGCGGTTTTGGTTTTCTCGGCGCGGCGGCTGAAGCTGGCCTTCGTTCCGCGTGGGGCTTTCTTGCCGCCTTTGCCGTTGCTTTGCCATACGCGGTCAGCGTCGGCGGCGATTTCATCGAGATCGCGGCCCGAGACCACGCTCAACGGCTCCTTTTTGGTCACATCGTATTTTCTTGCGCTCTTGGCCGCATCGTCGCGATGTTTGATCAACAGCCAGTTCTTCCCGTCTTCGCCGGCGGCGCCGCCCATGCGCACCAGCGCCCAGGAGCCGTGGAGCTTTTCGCCGTGCAGCTTGAATTTTAGCTTGCCGTGGCGATAGCCGCTCCGCGGCTCTTCCTCGGGTTCCCATGTGCCGCGGTCCCAGACCATGACCGTGCCGCCGCCGTATTGGCCCTCGGGGATGACGCCCTCGAAGCCGGCGTAGTCGAGGGGATGATCCTCGACGTGGACGGCCAGCGCCTTCACCGCGGGGTCGAGGCTCGGGCCCTTGGGCACGGCCCAGCTTTTGAGCGTGCCGTCGAGCTCGAGGCGGAAGTCGTAGTGGAGCCGCGTGGCGTCGTGCTTCTGAATGACGAAGTGGCGGCCGGGCGCAGCCGGAGCGGCGACCTCTCCCGAAGGTTCGGGCGTGCGTTTGAAGTTTCGCTTTCGGTGATATTCGCGGAGTGACATATCAACAAGATGCTTTAACCACAAAGGCACAAAGGCACGAAGGAAGACATGAAGCGAGCCTAATAAGTTTACTATATCCTTTCTTCTTCGTGCCTTTGTGTCTTGGTGGTTAATCCAGGATGAGGTCGATTAACTAGCTCGTTTCTTTTTGGTGGTTCGTTTGCGAGGAGCAGCTTTCTTTTTGGTGGAGCGTGTTTTGCCGCCGCGGGCGTGGCCGGCTTTGGCGACGCTTTGCTTGAGCACGTCCATGAAGTTAAGCGTTTTGGGCTCCTCCTCCTCCTCCTCTTCCTCCGGTTCCTCGATGACTTCGGTCTTGCCGGACTTGATTTTCTTCTGGATCAGCTTCATCAGCACGTCGCGGTACTCGTCGTGGAATTTGCGGGGGTTCCACTTCGCGCTCATGCCTTCGATGAGCTGCGAAGCCAGCTCGATTTCTTTGCGGCTGACTTTGTATTTGCGGATGTCGCCAGCGGGGATGTCGAAGTCGCCGACGTCGCGCAGCTCCTGATCGAAGCGCAACAGTTCGAGAATCAGCGCGTCGCCCTGCACCAAGAGCGCCGCCAGGTGCTGGCGGGCGCGGATGACGATCGTGGCGATCCCCGCCATCTTCTTTTGGGCCGCCGCTTCGCGGAGCAGCACATAGCCTTTGCCGCCGTTCTTGGCGGGCGTGACGATGTACGGGCGATCGAAGTAGCGCACGTCGACGTCGGCCACGTCGACGAACTGCTCGATCTCGATCGTGCGCGTCATCTCGACCGACGCCCGCTCGAGCTCCTCCTCGCTCAACAGTACGTAACTGCCGTCGGAGTATTCGTAGCCCTTGACGATCTTGTCCCACGGCACTTCCTCGCCGGTCTCATCGTTGACGCGCTCGTAGCGGACGCGGGCGGAGTTGCGGCTGTCGACCAGGTGGAAGCTGATGTCGTGGCGAGTTTCCGCCGTGTGGAGCTCGACAGGGACGCTCACCAAGCCAAACGAAATGTTGCCTTTCCAGACGGGGCGGGCCATGAGAGGACTCCGACGAAGCGGTTTGGAGACGGTTTGGTTGTGCGGCGGTCAACGCAGTTGCGGGACGGCGGCCATGATCTACATGGCCGGTGCAAGTCACGTACCACTTGGCCGGGCTTGTTGGCTACTCTAACTCAGCCGATGTGGCCGACGCCTTGGCGACGGCGGCAGCCAGGGCGGCTGTTTTTTCGGCCAACAGGTTCCACTCGACTTCCACGCGCGCGAGCATGCGGTCCCAGGGGCCGGGGTCGGCGTCGGGACGGCGGCTGAATTCTTGGGCCAGGCGCTCGTAGAGCAGTTCGAGGCGGTCGGCGCAGTAGTCGAGGCCAAAGGTGGCGATCGATCGGCGCGCCCTTTCGCCGAAGCCACAAAGCGCCTCGCGGTTCGACGCCAGATCCTCGATGGCGTTGGCGAACTGGGCCTCGGTGGCGGCGCCGGGGAGGAGGCGGCCATTGTCTGGCGTCACCACATCGCGGACGCCAGGGCCGTCGAGCGCGACGACCGGCGTGCCGGCGGCTATCGCTTCGGCCAGGACCATGCCCTGCGTTTCGGACTGCGAGCTGAAGACAAACAGGTCCATCGCCGCGTAGGCGTCGGCCAGGTCGCGGCCCGTGCGGCTGCCGGCCATCACCGTTTGGCGTGGCTCGGCGCGGGTGCTGAGAATGTCGTGCATCGCCCCGGCGTGGTCGCCCGCGCCGACGACAAGGAATACGGCGTCCGGATGATTGGACAGAAACTGTCCGACGGCGCGGGCCAGGAAATCGAGATTCTTCTCCGCCGCCAGCCGACCGACGTAGCCGATCACCAGCGAGTCGTGCGGCAGGTCGAACTCGTCAAGCAGTCGCTGGCGGACGCCGGTGGCGAAGAAGCCGAGATCAACCCCGGTGGGGATCGCCGACACCGGCGTGGTCACGCCGCGCTCGGCGAGCAACGATTCGACGCTCTCGCTGGGGGCGATGACGTGGGTGCAAAGGTTGCAGTACTCGGTGGCCATTTGGATGACGAACCGCTTGAGGGCGTCGGAATCCATCGGCACGTAGTGCGTGTACTGCTCGTAGAGGGTGTGGTGGGTGAACACGAGCGGCAACCGCCGAGCCCAGCTGTACCGCAGCGCCGAATCGCCGAGCAGAAACGGGTGGTGACTGTGCACGACGTCGGGGCGGAAGTCGTCGAGATAATCGGCGATGAGCCCCGGCTGCGGAATCTGCACGGAGAAGTCGCTGCCATTGAACTTTTGGATCGCGGGCACGCGCAGCACGTGATCCGACGGCTCGGCGCCTTCGAATTGCGGCGCCACGATGCGCACCTGGTGGCCGCGGCGGCGCAGCTCTTCTTCGTAGGTGCTCACCGAGCGCCGACGCCGCCGACGTGCGGGAGATACGTGTTGGTGAACATGGCGACATTCACGGCAGATCACTCTTCTCCAATATTCATCCGGTCCCCTCCCCTCGATGGGGAGGGTTAGGGAGGCGTGATGTTTTTTAGTTGACGAATCAGCGGCGATTCGACCCCCTCCCCAGCCCTCCCCTCAAGGGGGAGGGAGCCGGAGATCTTAGTTACGTGGATCGGTTCGCGACAGTTAACCGCAGAGCGCACTTCGTACCCGGGGATTCGTACATCGACAAGCGGCGCCTGCGTGCGCCATTCCGCCTCGACGCGCAGCACCGCCTCGGCGTGCTCGCCGTTGACTCGCAAGGTCACGGGCCCCCACGGCGTGAGCGTGGGTCCGAAGAATATCTCGCCGCCTTCGTCGAGCCATTCGGGGAATACGCCCGAGCCGAGGATGAGTCGATCGCCTTCCTCGCGCACGAACATGTTGCGGATCATCATCGCCCACTCCGCGGCGGCCCAACCGTGCTGGCCGTCGCCCATGCAGCCGCCGCCGGTGATGGGGTGAATCGCCTCGGGCCACTGGCCGGTGGGCGAGGCGATGCGAGTCACCGTCGTCGACCAGCTCGCGCGCAGCGCGAGTCGCCGGCGCGGAGCAGCGTCTGGGCGATGTCGAGCGTGAGGTAGGCATTCACGCCGGAGTGGATCATGTCCTGAAAGAATCCGCCGCGGTGGAATGAGTTTTGGATCAGGAACTCGACCGTGGTCATCACCGGCGCGGCGCCCGGCTCGTAGAGCTGCAGCGGATAGTCAGCCACGAGCGACCCAACGGCGCCGGCGTCGAGCCGGCGATACGGCGAGGCGGGCAGTCCGCCCATGCTGTGCGTTGCCGGCAAGCGACTGAGGCTGCGCTCGATCGAAGTGCGCATGTCCTGGGCTTCGCGCTCGGCACGGTCGGCGTCTTGCACTCGGCCCGCGCGCCGCAGCAGCCGACCGGCGGCGCGCAGCCCGGCCTCGCTCCAGAAGTCGTCCCAGTAATAGTAGTCGTTGGGCCCCAAGTGCTCGGCGCTGAAACCAGGGGGCAAGAGCCCGGCGTGCAGCGCGTCGCCATCGCGAGGCAGGCGTTTGCCCTCGATCCAGCGCACTGCTTTGACCGCCGCGTCGAGCAGCTTCGCAGGCAACTCTTCCCCCGTCACGCGGGCGTATCGGTCAAGAATCCACACCACCTGCCCGTTGGAATCCCACTCGCCTTCTTGCGAGCGAAAGTAGCCGTTGTGAAGCTGCCGCTGGGGGAATCGCTCGATAGCGCGCCGACAGCGCGACGCCAGGCCGACGGCCAGCATGGCGTTCATCATCAGGCATGCATCCCGAAACCAGAAGCGGCGGTACGTATACGGCCCCGGGACGACGTCGTCGGCCGAGAGCAGGATGAGCGTCGAGACGGCCGCGTCGTAGAGAAACTGCATGGGCTCGTCAGGAATGCGCAAGCGGGCCGTTTCGGTTCGTGCGGTCAACCAAGTCGCGCCGGAAGCGGGTTCTCCTGCACGGCCGTCGGCGACAGACTCGACAGTCAGCGGCATACGGATTCGCAAGGTCGTGTCTGGCCCGGCAAAACGGTAGACGCTCGACGCGGTGGCCATGCCCGTCGGGCAATGAATATGCGGCGGCGAACCGTGATCGACGGCGGCGTCATCGAGGTGAGACAGCAACCGATACACGTCGCCGCTGGCGTAGTCGGATACGAGGAGCCGATCGGCGGGGCGGTCCATGACCACATCGACTTCGTCGTTCACGCGCAACCGTCGCCGCCGTCATGCGCGGCGAGGCGATCGATGAACTGCACGCCCTCGGGATTGTATGGGCGGATCGACGCCACGAGGGCCCCGCCGCCGTGGCAGGCGGCGCGCACATTGATCTCGACGACCGGTCGGCCACTCTCCAGCACGACGTGCGCCGTTTGCATAAGTTCGAGGTCGCCGCTATGCAGCGACGTCGAAACCGCGAGGTCGCCGTCGACCATCAGCTGCTGCCAGGCCGAACCATCGGGGATGCGACTGGGGAGGCACGCGCGGGCGCCCTGGGAGTCGAACAGCCAGCAGTCGATCGACCACCCGTCCAAGAGCGGCGTCACCAGGCCGCGCGGGTCGACGATTGGATACAGCGCCAGCTCGGGCAAGCCGATCGCCGTCCAGTTGCGGTGCGTCAAGTTCACATGGCTGAACGAGAACGCCCGCGGGATGAACGACACATCGTTGGGATCGAATTGCCGCTCGACCCAGTACGGCCAGACCCAATCGAGGTTGTGCTGGATGGCTTTCGTGTTGATGATGCCGCGCGCGTGGAACAGCACGCCGCGCGCAACAGCTCGATGGGCTCCTGCACTTCCGACGGCTGGGCGAAGTTGCGCAAGCGTGCCAGCCAGAGGGCCGGGTCGAGCATGCCGTAAGCGCGGGCGGCGCGGCGGACGATGAATTTCCACGGCAGAAAGCGGTACATACCCCCTTTGGGGTGCAATCCGCGTGCCGGGATGCGTCGCGGTTAATCCAACTATTCTCCCGTTAGCCGCGACGCGGAGTCTGCGGAGCGGAGCGCGGCGAAATCGCTTAGAAAAGAACAATTGCTTGCCCCGCTACGCGCTCCGCTGCGGCGGACCTTCGCGTCGCGGCTAACCCGACGCGAGCGCCTTGAGCGCTGCCAGCACTTGCTCGTCGTGGCCGTCGACCTGGACGCGCTTCCACACCTGAGCCACCTTGCCCTCGGCGTCGATGAGGTAGGTGCTGCGCTGGACGCCCATCGACTTCTTGCCGTACATGTTCTTCTCGCGCCACGCGCCGTATTTCTCGGCGAGCTTGTGATCGGCGTCGGCCAACAGCGGGAAGTTGAGCTTGAACTTGTCGCGGAACTTCACGTGGCTGGCCACGTCGTCGGGGCTGACGCCCAAGACCGTGGCGCCGAGCTTCTCGAGCGCGGCTTTCTGGTCGCGAAAGGCGCAGGCCTCTTTGGTGCAGCCGGGAGTATCGTCCTTGGGGTAGAAGTAGAGGACGACCGGCCCGCCGCGGCAGTCCCAGAGGCGCACCTTAACGCCATCGTCCGCGGCAAGCGTGAAATCGGGGGCGATTTGGCCGGGTTCGATCCAATCGCTCATGGGTTGAGGGCTCCCCGGTGCGTTGTGAAAACGAGAGTCGCCATTGTACTCCGGCTGCAAAACGGGCGGGACCCTCGCCGCGCTCGCGATGACGGGGTAAAATCTGGGGTTTCCCGCGCCCCGGGTGGCATGGCCTCGGAGGTCCGCCGACGTGGCCATGTTCGTCGGCAGCAAGACATGCCCACGTGGACGAGGGCATGCCACCCAGATTTGCCGCCAGCGCGCTCTACACCACGAGTTCCGCCATCGCCAATCCAGCGCCCCACGTTGAATCGGCATCCGGCCGAAGCCTCGAATTGGCTCTCGCCGCGGCGCGGACGGCCGAAGACAACCGCGGGCAGGCCGTCGTCGTCCTGGACATGCGGAAGATCACGCCGGAATTCGACTACTTCGTGATCGCCACCGGCAACAGCCGGCGACAGTTGCACGCCATCAGCGAAGAGATCGACCGCACCCTGGAGCAGGAGCTGGGCGACAAGCGGATGGGACTTGAGGGGTACAACGACAGCCGCTGGATCCTGTTGGACTACGGCAACGTGGTGGTCCACCTGTTCGACGAGGAAACGCGGGATTACTACGCCCTGGAGGATTTCTGGGCCGACGCCGAGCGCGTGCTGTTGCCGTGGCAGAAGAACGATACGGAGACGAATGACCAATGACCAAGCACCAATGACCAATCGGGGAGCTCTGATTCTTTCCGACATTGGTCATTGGTGCTTGGTCATTGGTGCTTAGTTCGCCATGAACATTCTCGCCGAACTTCGCCGACGATTTGCCGCCGCGTTGTCGGACGTGGCGGGCGGTGAGCAGGCCGTCGGCGAGCTCGCGGCGATGGTGCTGCCGAGTCAGGATGGCAAGTTCGGCGACTACCAGGCCAACTGCGCGATGCCGCTTGGCAAACGGCTGGGCAAGCCGCCGCGGGAGATTGCGGCGGCCATCGTGACGAAACTCGATGTGGCGGACCTGTGCGATCCGCCGGAAGTCGCCGGGCCCGGGTTCATCAATTTGCGGCTGCGCGACCAATGGCTGACAGCACAGCTGGCCGCGATTGTGCGCGATGAGCAGCGTTTGGGCGTGCCGGCGGCGGTTACGCCGCGCAGATACGTGGTGGATTACTCGGCGCCCAACATCGCCAAGCCCATGCATGTTGGGCACATCCGTTCGACGGTGATCGGCGACGCGCTTTACCGCGTTCTCAAATTTCTTGGCCATCAAGTGATCAGCGACAATCACATCGGCGATTGGGGCACGCAGTTCGGGATGATCATTTACGGCTACAAGCATTTTGTCGACGAGCCGGCGCTTCGCGGCGTCGCCGGTGGCCGAACTGAGCCGGCTCTACCGGTTGGTCAATCAATTAATTGATTATCACAATCTTAAAAAACTTGTCGTACCGTCAATTATTGCAGGGATCGCGGAACGGGAGTCGGCAATTGCACAATTCAAGGCAATGCCTGAACCGGCCGATCCGACCGAGCTGAAAAAACGCACTAAACGAATCGAGCAGGGTGATTTGGACCTTACGTCAATGCGGCAAGCGTTAGCTGAAATGCAATCGCAAATTGCTGGGATCGACAACGATGAGCAGCTCAAACGGCTCGCGGACTCGCACCCCGAAATCGGCAACGCAGTTCTCGCGGAAACAGCCAAACTGCATGCCGGCGATCCGGTGAACAAAGAACTGTGGACGCGGTTTTTGCCAGCGTGCCTGGCCGAGATGGAGGGGGTTTATCGGCGGTTGGGCGTCAGGTTTGACCACACGCTAGGCGAGAGTTTTTACGAGGGCGATCTTGCCGGCGTCGTCGAAGACTTGAAGGCCCGCGGTTTGGCGCGTGAGAGCGAGGGCGCCCTGTGCGTCTTCCTCGACGGATTTGACTCCCCGTTCCTCATTCAAAAGCGCGACGGGGCGTTTCTTTATTCGACGACCGACTTGGCGACTATCCAATATCGCATGAAAAAGTGGCGGCCGGACGCCATTCTGTATGTCGTCGATCATCGCCAGTCGCTGCACTTCGAGCAGCTCTTCGCCACGGCGCGGCTCTGGGGTTACGACGACGTCGAGCTTCAGCACATCAGCTTCGGCACAGTGCTCGGGGACGACGGCAAGCCCTTCAAGACGCGCAGCGGCGCGACCGTCGGCCTGATGAGTCTGTTAGACGAAGCGGTGGAGCGGGCCTACGCGATTGCCGCCAAAAGCGAGGCGCTCACGACCGAGGTAGATCGCCGCCAGGTCGCCGAGCGAATCGGCATCGGCGCCATCAAATATGCCGACCTCGCCCACAATCGCACGAGCGACTACAAGTTCAGCTACGACAAAATGCTCGCCATGACCGGCAACACCGCGGCGTACATGCAGTACAGCTACGCCCGCGTGCGAAGCATCTTTGATAAAGGCGGCGTCGACGCGGCCGCGCTGCGCAAGAGCGGCGCCAAGATTTCGCTGGCTGAGCCCGCCGAGCGGGCGCTCGGCCTGGCGATCCTGCAGTTCAGCGAGGCCCTGGACACTGTCGTGGCCGACTACCGGCCCAATCACCTGACGGATTACCTGTTCGACGTGGCGAGCAAGTACGCGGCCTTCTTCGAAAGCTGCCCGGTGCTGAAAGCGGAAACCGAGGCAGTACGTACGAGTCGTCTGCTGCTGTGCGATTTGACGGCGCGCACCCTGGCGCGGGGGCTCGACCTTTTGGGGATCGAGGTGGTCGAGCGGATGTGACGATTGGTATCGAATGACGGCAAAGTCACCGAGCGCACCGCCACACGTCCAAAACCGTCACGAGTCGATCGGCTTCCAGCACTCGAAAGATCACACCGAGTGGAATTTCGTGGAGTATTCGATTTGGGTCGTCGCGCGACTCACCCACATCATTCGGATCGACGGCCAACAGCTTATCAATTCGATCCGCAGCATTGGAGATTGCCTGGCGGTGGGAGGCATTGAGCCAGATGCGCTAGTTTCTTTTCAGTTCGTGCCGCCCAAACGACCGTGTCTCACGCCATTCGCTCAATATCGCGGAGGATGTCGGCCAGCGGCCGTCCGCCGCCCGCCTTGGCGATTTCGTCCAACTGCTCGTTGGTAAGCGGGCACTCATGGCCCACATAATCTTCTTCATCCTTCGCGGGAACGAACCAACCCAGGGGACGCCCCGCTTTGTCACATAGTTGCACGCCATGATCTAAACTGGCAAGCGGGCCAAGCGAAGCGGGATCGACAAAAAGCTGTTCCATTTTAACCTCCTCTGCGGAACGGCGTTCCGCTCCCTCTATCATAGCAGCACTCTGGACCGAGTGCTCTTCTGGCGTCGCTCGAACCGTCTTTTCGGTTTCATCAGCGGCGGCTAGCTCCTATCAAGCTTCTTCGCTCGCCAGGTGCTCAAACCGCCCGAACACCATCCGCCCCGCGCTGGTCTGCAGCACGCTGGTCACCACGGCCCCCACATTTTTGCTGATGTAATCGCGGCCGCCTTCGATCACCACCATCGTGCCGTCCTCGAGGTAACCAATGCCCTGCCCCGGCTCCTCGCCTGGTTTCACGAGCCGCACCACGAGCGTTTCGCCAGGGAGGAAGATCGGCTTGAGGGCGTTGGAGAGGTCGTTGAGGTTGATGACGCCCACGTTGTGGAGCTTGGCGACCTTGTTGAGGTTGTAGTCGTTGGTGACCACCTTGCCGTCGAGGTGCTTCGCGAGCAGCACCAGCTTCTGGTCCACCGTTTGCCCCGCGAACTGCGGCAGGTCGCGGTCGTAGATCACGAGGTCGACTTTCGGATCGGAGCGCAAGCGGTTGAGAATGTCGAGCCCGCGCCGGCCGCGGCCGCGGCGGAGCCGGTCGCTCGAGTCGGCGATCGCCTGCAGCTCGGCGACGACAAATTGCGGCATGATGAGCTGGTTGTCGACGATCCGCGTCTCGACCACATCGGCGATGCGGCCGTCGATCACCACGCTGGTGTCGAGCACATAGGGCTTCAAGCCCTTGATCTCCTTGGCGAACTCGACGTAGGGGATGATGAAGCGGAAGTCGTCCTTGGTCTGCATGAGAATGCTGATGCACGTGTAGCACAGCACCATCCCCAGGATGAGCAGCGCCCACATCGTGTACGGCGAGTCGGGGTTCAGCGCCGTGCCAAACGCCGTCTTGAGGATGTAGGTCAGGAACAATCCAATAATCAGGCCGAAGTACACGGCCGTGATCGTGTCGAGGCGCTTGCGGCCGACCATGACGTCGAGGGCCACCACGCCGGCGGCCAGCAGGACGATCCCCCCGAAGACCACATAGGGCAGATAGGGGGGGACGCCCTGCATGAGGTCCGACTGAGCGAACTGCGCTCCAATGCCGGCGGCCACGAGCAAGAATACGCAGCGGAGAATGACGAGGGCCATACGGCGGGCGAAGCGTGCGGAACGCGGCGGAATTACCTATATCTTAACATGCCGATGGGGCCGGACCAATCCTATCGGCGGGCTTGATTAACACGGGCGTGCTCTTCCAGCGCGAAGCGATCGGTCATGCCGGCGAGGTAGTCTGCGGCGGCGCGCTCGACGCCTTCGCTCTCAGCAATCCGGGCGAACTTGGCGGGGAGGGCCGCGGGATCCGCCGCCAGGCGCGCGAACATGTCGCGCAGCGCCTGCGCCGGCGTGCTGCCGTTGCTGGACAACTGTGGGATGTCGGTAAACGCGTTGCGAAAGCAGCTGCTCCAGGTCCGCCTGCTGCTCGGCGAGGTCGCTGGCGCCGGCCACCAGCGGCGCGGCGCTCTGCAGCACCGCCGCGGCGGACTCGGGCTGGACCTTGGCCAAACGCCGTTGGGTCTCCTCCAACAGGTCGCTCACCAGCATATCGATCAACTCGTGCACCGCCGCGCGGCGGAACTGATTGTCGTCCAGTGCGGCGTAACGGCGGCGGGCGCGCTGGCCCGCGGTGCGCCACAGGCTCGAGGCGTCGAGCTCGGCCAGCGTCAACAGGCCCAGCTCGACCGCGTCGTCCGCGTCGTGGGCGTCGTAGGCAATGCTGTCGGCGGCGTCGACCGCCTGCACTTCCAAGAGTCGCCCCGGCGCGTTTCCGCCCGCTTCTGCCGCCGCGTGCGACTTCTCGGCCCGCACACGCTGCCCGGCGAGCACCTCGTGCGTGAGGTTGAGGCCCGGGAAGTCCGGATAGCGCGTCTCCAACAGCTCGGCGATGCGCAGCGCCTGCTGGTTGTGGTTGAAGCCGCCGTGGCTGGCCAGGCACTCGTCCAGCACCTCTTCGCCCGCGTGACCAAAGGGCGGGTGGCCGATGTCGTGGGCCAGGGCCAGCGCTTCGATCAGGTCTTCGTTCAGCCGCAATGTGCGGCCCACCGTGCGGGCGATCGACGCGACCTCGAGCGTGTGGGTAAGTCGCGAGCGATGGTAGTCGCCCATGGTGCCGGTAAACACCTGCGTCTTGTGCGCCAACCGGCGAAACGCGCTGGAGTGAACGATGCGGTCGCGATCGCGCTGGTAGGGATTACGGTAAGGATGCGGCGGCTCGGGATGTACGCGGCCCGCCGAGTCGGCGTCGTGCATCGCATAGGGGGCTAAAGATTCCATACGGATTAACCACCAAGACACAAAGGACACGAAGAAAAACACAAAGTGGAACACTGATCCACACTAATCGTCGCTAATCCTGAATCAGCGGCAATTAGTGAAGATTAGTGTTCCGACATCCTATTTCTTCCTCCGACCTTCGTGCCTTTGTGCCTTAGTGGTTAATCCCCTCGGTCAACAACGATCGCCTCCCACAGGGCTTCGAGCGATTGGGAAATGATTCGCGTATCCGCAGAGACGGGCATGAAGTTGTTGTCGCCGGTCCAGCGCGGCACGAGGTGCCAGTGCAGGTGGCCTGGCACGCCGGCGCCGGCTTGGCGGCCGAGGTTCAGGCCGATGTTGAAACCTTCGGCGCGGATCAGCCGGGCGAGCTGCTCGGTAAACCGCCCCAGCTCGGTCATGATTTCGAGGTGCTCGTCGGCTGTCAGGTCGACGAGCGGGGCGACATGCCGCCGCGGGCACACCAGCAGATGGCCGTTGTTGTACGGATAGCGATTGAGCAGGCTGACCGTGTGCTGCCCGCCGCCGATCACCAGCAATTGCCGGCGTGCGGCCGCCTCGTCGGCGTAGCTGGCGGCGGCGCGGCACATGAAGCAGTCGCGGTCGGCGCCGTTGTGCCAGGTGGTCGGCTCCGCCGCGGCGTCGGCCGGCTTTTCGCCAGCGATGTACGCCAGCCGCCACGGCGCCCAAAGACGCTGGTTTTCCATAGCTAGGGAGTTTAAGTCGACCCGCGACGCCGAACAATACCGCGGCCGAACCTGCTCTGGCCGCAACCGCCCCTGGGCAGCATAATTCGCGCCATGCGATTCCGAGTCGAACTCGACGCCTTTGCCGGTCCGCTCGACCTGCTCTGGTACTTGGTGCGCAAACACGAGCTGGATGTGCTGGACATCCCCATCGCCCGGGTGATCGAGCAGTACCTCGACGTGCTGGCGGCGTTGGAGCAAATCGACGTCGACGCCGCGGGGGACTTCTTGGAGCTGGCCACCCGGCTCATGGAAATCAAGTCGCGGATGATGCTCCCGCGCCAAGACGACGACGAGGAGCAGCCGATCGAAGACCCGCGGCAGGACTTGATCGACCGGCTGCTGGCGTACAAGCGGTACAAGGACGCCGCGGCGCTCTTAGAGGACCGGAGCCGCGACTGGCAACTGCGGTTCGAGCGGCGCGCCAATGACTTACACCAGGGGCCCGTCGATCCCGCCGACGAGCCCATCCAGGCGGTGGAGCTGTGGGACCTGGTGAGCGCGTTTGGTCGCGTGGTGCGCGAACGGGCGCCGGCGCGCCCCACGCGCATCGTGCACGACGACACGCCGATCGAGACCTACATGCGGCGCATCCGCGAGCGGCTCGCCGCCGAGGGCCGCGTCTTGTTTTCCAGCTTGTTCGAGGCCGAGATGACCCGGTCGCAACTGGCGGGGATTTTTCTGGCGCTCTTGGAGCTGATGCGCGGCCGGGAAGTGTGCGCAGAGCAGGCGGAGCCCTTCGGCGAGATTTGGATCTCGGCCGCGGCCAACGCTGGCGCTCCCGTGCAGGGCGTCCCATCTTCTGTGGGAGGCGTCTCTGACGCCGATAAGGCGCCAAATTCTTAGACGGATCGGCAATCGTGAAAGCGGGCCTTAATCGGCGTCAGAGACGCCTCCCGCAAGCGTGGACCTCCGCGGCGCTGTCCGTCGAACATCCTTCCGTCCCCCAGTGTCTGGCTCTACATTGGGTTGATTCTCTGCCCCGCACCGGCGACGCATTGCGTCGCGGCCTTCGCCGCATGGTTGACAACGCACCCGTTAAGACGATCCAGCACGGCGGCCTCACCATCGAGGGCTACTCGCGCGCCGCCGTGCAGAGCTACTGGCGCTTGCCGGAGCTGAGCCTCGGGTTCGATCTCGGGGCCCAGCCGTGGGGGTTCATGGGCACCGAGCGGTGGTTCGTCACGCACGGGCACCTCGACCACATCGCGGCGCTGCCGGTGTACGTGGCCCGACGGCGGATGATGAAAATGGAGCCGCCGATCATCTACCTGCCGCAGGAGACCGTCGCCCCGGTGCGTGAAATTCTGGGACTGTTCACCCGCCTGGATCGCGGCCGCATGCCGTGCGAACTGCACGGACTGGCGCCGGGCGACGAGGTGGAGCTTTCGCGCGAGCTGGTGGTGTCGGCAAGCGCCACCAAGCACACGGTGCCGTCGCTGGGTTACGTGGTGTGGGACCGGCGGCGCAAGCTCAAGCCCGAGTACCGCGACCTGGCAGGCGACCAGATTCGCGACCTCCGCCTGGGCGGCGCCGAGGTGACCGAGGAAGTGCGCCAACCGCTCGTGGCCTACGCCGGCGACACGTCGCCGCCGGGACTCGACGCCTGCCCGGCCATGTACGAGGCCAAGATTCTCATTTGCGAGATGACCTTCGTCTCGCCCCAGCACCGCAAGGAGAAAATCCACAAATACGGCCACATGCACCTGGACGATTTTGTGGACCGGCGCGACCGGTTCCAAAACGAACTGGTGATCGCCGCCCACCTCAGCACGCGCTACCACGCCTCGACCGTGGAGCGGATGGTGCGCAAGGCGTTGCCGGATATGCTGGGCGGGCGATTGATGCTGTGGCTGTGAATCAAATATGCCTCCGGTCCCCTCCCCTCGACGGGGAGGGATAGGGAGGGGCGAGGAAGTATTGTCGGTGATCCACAGGAGCCAAACCGTGCGCAATACCCCCTCCCCAGCCCTCCCCGCAAGGGGGAGGGAGCAGGAGGGGTCATGTTTGGTGATTACAGCGCATCGTCCGGGATCACCTGGTCGTCGCCGATGGCGCCGAGCATGTTCAGCACTTTGTAGTCAATGTCGTTCTTCAGCGGCCGCACGCGGCCGTCGAGAAACACGAACTGCGTGACGCCTGAGTGCTCGCTGCCGAACTTGACCGGCGAGCGCTCGTCAGGCCCCGTCGCCAGTCCCTTGCCGGTTTCGGCGAAGATCGTGCGCGGCGAGTCCCCGGCGAGGATCGCGTTGTCGCCCTTCTCGTAGTCGAGCATGTCGGGGTTGGCCACCTCCGGATTCTCCGGCTTGTGCTTGTCGCCGATGACCAGCGTGTTGGACAAGCCGTCGGTCACGTACTTCTCCTTGGTCTGCGAGAAGCTGAAGATGGCGCCGCTTTCGGCCGGGTCGGGGCGGGCGTCGGCCTGCAGGCCGTTGTCCTTGGCATTCGTGCTGGCGACCGCGCCGTTCATGTACTCGATGCCCGCGCAGGCGGCATAATCGCCGAGCGTGGCCGCGCTCTTCACCACCGGCGGCGCGTCGTTGTTGTCGAAATCGCGGTCCGCGGCGGCCGTCCTCCGGCTCGGGCAGGCGTAGATTTCGATCGCCGTCCGCATCGCCTTCGCGTTCACGTCGGCGTCGACGCACTGCGCCTTGACGAAAGCCTGGTACACCGGCGTCTGCTCCAGGTACGGCAAGAGGCGAAACGCCCATGACAGGCCGTACTGGTCGAAGCGGTCGCGGCCCATCGGGTACTTGCCCTGGGCGTTGTGATGCTGCTGGACGGCCAGGCCGATCTGCTTGAGATTGCTGGCGCACGCGCTGCGCCGGGCCGACTCGCGGGCCGCCTGAATGGCGGGCAACAGCAGCGCGACCAGGGCGCCGATGATCGCGATGACGACCAGCAGCTCGACCAGCGTAAAACCGCGCGTCTTGCGTTGATGAGAGCTTCTCATAGTGGGTCTCCGATCGTTGAATGGGCGGCGGCGCGACTCTCCGAGTCGGCGCGGCTGCCATTGCCATGTGGTCACAGCCAGCCGCGTGTTGATACTGGCTGACGACCGGTAATTTGGGGATTCTGGCAGGCGTTGAAGTAAAACCAACCCTAGCCAGCCGCCAACGCCGCACGCAAGAGCAAAACGGCGACACATGCGCAATCGCACACTGCGCAGACGCAAAGCCTCGTCGTTGTGCGCTTGTATCAAACGATTTACGACGACGCGCCGGCGCAAGAAATGAGGAAAAATCCACCAGTGAAAACTTGTCTTGCGCGCCAAAATGGTCCGCGCTGTATTCCCAGTCGGTCGTAGCTCGGCCGTCTCCGCTGACTTCGCTACTCTACCGTCAGTACGCTGTTGCCGTATTCGCCGGAGACCTCGCGGTTGCCCGGATCGGGCTTCCATTGGCGGCCATTGACCACGAACTTGTACTCATAACGGCCCTTGGGCAGATCGACCTGGGCCGTGTAGAAGCCGTCGGCGTCGGGGCCGTCCATTTTCAGGCCCTCGGGCTTCCACTCATTGAACGAACCGGCGAGGTACACGGCGTCGATTTTCTCGTCGAGCGCCGCGATCAGGTTGTCGTCGGCCGGGCGGTAGCGGAAGTGCACGCGACTCGCGCCGTCGTGCTGCTCGACCTGCGGCGGCCCGAGGCGTATGTCCTGCCCGGCGTCGCTCACGGTCATGCTGCCCAGCATCATCTCGTCCCACGTCTGATCGCCCCAGAACACCGCCTGGCTGGGGTTGGGATTGAGCGGGTTGTCGATCGAATTATCGAAATGCCCCTCCATTTGCACGACCGTGCCGGCGGGCAGTAGCTTTGGCTTTTTGAGCAGGTAGATGTTCTGCCAGTTGAAGTCGTACCGCGGCACGTCGAGGAGAATCTCTTCCCGGCCGTCGGGATACTTGGCCGTGAAGCGGAACGACTTGCCGCGATAGTGCATGTGCGGCGTGAGCGTGTACAGCATAGTGTCGCGATCGAAGCGCCGCTTCGCGTCGACGCGGTAATCGGGCAAAAAGGGCGGGATCAGGAATTTCACGTTGAGGCCCGCGGACACGCGCACCTCGTGCTGCACCTTCGCCGGATCGGCGAATACCACCGCGGCCTCGCTGCGGTCTTTCTGGGGATGGCCGTTGGGCGTGTAGTGCATCTGGAACACGAGCTTCGACCCTGCCGGGATGCGCAGTGCGTACTCTGGCGATCCGACGACCGCCGGCATGCCTGGCGCAAACGCGGCGATGGCGTTGAAGAGCGCGTCGCCCGGTTCGGGCTCCTCCTGGCCGGGCGGCAGGTAGAACATGATCAGGTGATGCACTACTGCGCGATTGCCGGGCCGAGCCTCGGCGCCGTACACCCATTTGTCTTCCGTGAAGTGCGGGTCAACCGTGTAATACTGGTACGGCACAGTACCCGTGGCCGGCACGTCGACTTCTTCCGGCATTTGATACACGGTAAAGGGCTCGGGAATCTGCCAGCCCTCGGGAAACTCGCGCTGCGGCGGCGCCTCGGCCAGGTCGCCCGAGGGCGGCGCCGCCGGCCACCCACTTGTGCACCAGCTCCTTCTCCGCCTCCGGCATGCGGGCGTCGTTGTGAAACTCGCCGTACTTGGGGTTCGCGTGCCACGGCGGCATCCGGCCCTGGTCGATCACTTCCAGCATCATGTCGGACCACGCGACGGCGTCGTCGTACTCGGTGAGCGCAAACGGCGCGATTTGCCCTGCCCGATGGCAGCCGACGCAGCGCGCCTGGAGGATCGGGGCGATGTCCTTCGCGTAGGTGACGTCGCCAGTCTTGCGGCGCGGCTCGCGCCGGCCGATGAGACACCCGATCGGCTCGGTCTCGGCCACTTCGACGGGCTTGCCGGCCACGCAGCGCATCGATGGCGTCGACGAGTTCGTTGTGCATCGACTTGTTGCGCCGAGCCGACGGCGAACTGATCGTCGATGCGGCCGTGGTAGCGCACCGTGCGGTCGTGATCGAGGATGAAAGCCTCGGGCGTGCGCGTGGCGCCAAATTGATCAGCGACCTTCGCGCCGGCGTCTTTCAAGACCGGAAACTCGATGCCGTGCTGGTGGGCGTAGGCCGGCGATCTCTTGGAGCGTGTCCTGCTGGTTGGAGTTAATGCCGACGAACTGCACGCCCTGCCCGCCGTACTTCTTGTCGAGCTCGGCAAGCTTGGCGCCGTAAAGCTTGGCCAGCGGACATTCAGTCCCCAGGAACACGACGACTACCGCTTTGGCGTCCTTCCACTCGGCGAGCGAGCGCTTTGCGCCCAGGTAGTCGTTCAGCGTGAAGTCGTCGACCGTGCGGCCCGAGGGCGGGCGCCGAGTTGGAGCCCGCCAGCGCAAGCTGGCAACGTACACGCAAGGGCGACGACGCGCGGTCGGTCGCAGCCAGACGCACGAGTAAGCTTGAGAGTCGATCAAGACGCGACCTTGCATATCGAGGCAGCGGGATCGGCTCGGGCGACGTTCATCTTATCCTACCGACAGGTTGATGCTTCTCGCAACCTGTCGTTCACGCGGGCAGCAAATTCGACGGCGCCCCGTGAATCTTGCAGCTTCGCTCCTATAATGCACAGCGTCGGCGGCCGCCGATTTGTTACCGGGCTTCGACTACGGATGAGCAGGATGCACCGCGCCAGCACGTCGAAGAGCTTCTGCGAATTCTTCGCTGGCATCGGCCTGGTGGGCGAAGCCTTGGGCCGTGGCGGGTGGGAGTGCGTGTACGCCAACGACATCGACGCAAAAAAACGCGCGATGTACGAAGGCCAGTACGGCGCGAGCCCACACTACCATGAAGGCGACGTGTGGGCGGTCGAGGAAGTGCTCGACCGCATCCCGGGCCGGCCGTTTCTCGCCACTGCGTCGTTTCCGTGCACCGATATGTCGCTGGCCGGCAAGCGGGCGGGGCTGGCGGGCGCTGCAGTCGGGGGCGCTGTTTGGGTTTCTGCAAGCGATCGAGCGACTCGATGAACGTCGACCCCGCGCGGTGCTGTTGGAGAACGTGCCAGGGTTTCTCACGTCGCATGGCGGCCAGGATTTTGCGACCGCCGTCGCCGAACTGGCCAGCCTCGGCTACTGGCTCGACAGCTTCGTGCTCGACGCCCGCTGGTTCGTCCCGCAGAGTCGGCCGCGATTGTTTTTGGTTGGCTACCAGGAGGAGCTGCTTACGCCGCCACTGGTGGTGCGCAGGCGCCGACTGCGATCAACTTGCGGATGCGTGGCTCGGTGCGATTCAGCGCGCCGATCAACTGCGGCCCAGTCGACTGCGCGAGGCGATGGACGCGATCTCGCCGGCAACGGGTTGGGCCACCGTCAACTGCGGCAACCCCCGAACGCGGCGCTACAATCTTCGCGACTTCATCGACCTCGACGACGATCAGGCGTGGTGGGGCGCCGAGGAAATCGAGCGGCATGCGGCGATGATGTTCGAGCGTCACCGCCGGCAAGTCGAGGCCCTGCGCGACGCCGGCGGCGAACCCACGGTGCTCACTGCCTTTCGCCGCATCCGCGCGGGCCAACAGCGGATGGAAGTGCGCTTCGACGGCCTTGCCGGCTGCCTGCGCACGCCGCGCGGCGGCAGCGCCAAGCAGATCGTCCTGGCGATCGACCGCGGCCAGGTGCGCATGCGCTGGATGACGCCGCGCGAGTACGCCCGCCTCCAGGGCGCCGGCGACTTCGCCCTGCCGCCCAACACGATCCAAGCCCTGTTCGGATTCGGCGACGCAGTGTGCGTGCCGGTGATCGAGTGGATTGACGGCCACATGCTGACGCCGGTGTTCGACGCGGCCGTCAAGCGTGCCAAAGAGAACGAGGCGCCCGATGCCCGAGCGGTTCTCGCCAGCTGAACGCAGCCGCGTGATGCGGGCCGTCAAGAGCGGCGACACGACGCCGGAGCTCGTGGTGCGTCGGCTCGTGCACTCGTTGGGCTACCGCTTCCGCCTCCACCGCCGCGACTTGCCGGGGCAGCCCGACCTGGTGTTTCCGCGGCTGGGCAAGGTCATCTTCGTCCACGGCTGCTTCTGGCATCGCCACGCCTGCGACGCTGGCCAGTCGACGCCCGCCACGCGCCTTGACTACTGGCAGGCCAAGTTCGACCGCAACGTGGCCCGCGACCGCCGCACGCTGCGGCGCCTGCGGCGCCTGGGCTGGAGCGTGCTGGTGGTATGGGAATGCCAGACGCGGGCGGCGAAACGTGACGCGATTCGCAAAAGGCTGGAGAAATTCTTGGCCAGCTAAGCTACTTAGTGATGAGGCGAACGCGCAACACTTCGACTTTACGATCGTTATCTGACACTTCAAAGATCGCACGCAGGGGACGGATATAGATGGCGCAAGCCTTCCCGAACTTCCTCGCCTTTCGTCAAGGCATCTTCGGCAAGTTCATGATCGATTGCGTTGGCAGCAGACGTTACAGCAGCGCGGTCGTCTGCACTTAACCAACAAGACGCCACTTGATTGAGGGCGCGGTTGTGCCAAACGACCGTAAATCGCGTCATTGCCGCGTTTGACCGTCTTCCAACGACCTCAAATGAGCCAGCACTTCAGCAGTCGTATGGTACGGTCCGCCCGAGGCTCGTGCTTCCAAAGCGAGCTTGATGTCTTCTTCCAACTGGGCGTCATGTTTAAACACGCCAAGGCACTCGCCCCGCGAACTGCGAATGACCACGCCGGCTGGCGAGTGTTTGATCATTTCCGCTTGTTCGTCTGTGATCACGATTGAGGTCATGACGACGCTCCTGAGTCGTGGAAGACCGCCATCCGCGGCGGCCACATAGATTATATCACAGCAAGCCGCCCGCAATCTAAGCCACTGGTTCTGCCGGTGGCCTCTTCGGCAGCTGAGCCTTTCGTTCACCGGCTGAGCCGGTGGATAGTGGACGGCCATCAAAGCAACTTAGTGCAATCGATGCCCCGGCTTCGCCCCTTCATCGGGCGTGAGCAGAAATGCCTCGTTCCCGCCGCCCGCGGCGGCAACCATCCCCTCGCTTACGCCAAACTTCATTTGGCGCGGGGCGAGGTTGGCGACGCACACCACCAGCCGACCCACGAGCGCCTCGGGTTGGTAGTGAGCCTTGATGCCGGCGAACACTTGCTTGTACACGCCGCCGCCGAGACTCAGCTTCAGCTTGAGGAGCTTGCGGGCGTCGGGAACCTCCTCGGCCGACACGATGCGGGCCACTCGGAGGTCGACCTTGGCGAAATCGTCGATCGTGCATTCGGGGGCGAGGGGCTCGGCGGCGAGGGCGTCGCCGGGGTCGTTCCACTTATCGTCGGGCGCCCGCTCCGCTGAAGCGGAGCTCGCCGTCGGCGTTGGGGATGAGGCGGCGGACTTGCTCTCTTCGATCATGGCGTGGAGGTCCTTTTCTTCGACGCGCTCGAGCATGTGCTGGAATTTGGCGACCGGCGTCCCCACGAGCGGCTTCTTCGCCTGGTCCCAATGGGTGATCGGGCTGCCCAGCAGCTCGCCCGTCTGCCGCGCCAACCGCGGCATCACGGGAGCGAGGTAAATCGCCAATTGCCGGAATAAATTGAGCGCCACCGAGCATACGTCCTGAAGCCGAGCCGCGCCGGTCTTCTCCCGGTGCAGCGCCCACGGCCTGGCGTCCTCGACATAGGGATTGGCACGATCGGCCAGCGCCATCACCAGCCGCATGGCGCGGCCGTAGTCGCACGACTCATACGCCTCCGCAATCTCATCGCCCGTCGCCGCCGCCGCGGCGAACAGGCCGCCGTCCTCCGGATACTTCGCGGACAACCCCGTCGATTCGACAAACTTCGCCGTTCGGCTCGCCAAGTTAACCACCTTCCCCACCAGGTCGGTGTTTACCTTGGCGACAAACTCCGGAATCGCCAGGTCGAGGTCTTCGACCCGCGACGATAATTTCGACGCATAGAAGTAGCGCACATAGGACGGGTCGAGGTGATTGAGGTAAGTCCGCGCCATCACGAACGTGCCCTTCGACTTCGACATCTTCTCGCCGTCCACGGTCAGGAAGCCGTGGATGTGCACCTTCGCCGGCAGGCTGTACCCGGCAGTCTTCAGCATACCCGGCCAGAACAGCGTGTGGAAATAAGTGATGTCTTTGCCGATGAAGTGGTGGATTTCGCAGTCGGGAGACTTCCACCAACGGTCAAGCTTATCGCTCTGGCGGTCGCACCACTGTTGGGTGCTGGCCATGTAACCGATCGGGGCGTCGAACCACACGTACCAATAGTTGCCCGGGCTGTCGGGGATCTCGAAGCCGAAATACGGCGCCGGTCGCGACACGTCCCAGTCGCGCAGCGGCTCGCCCAGGAAGTGGCCGGCCAGGTAGTTGGCCACTTCGCTTTGCAGGTGGTCGCCGCTCTGGGTCCACTCAGCGAGGAAGCTGTGCAACTTCTCTAGCTCGATGAACAGGTGCGGGCAGGAGCGCACCTCCGGCGTGGCGCCGCTGAGCGTGCTCTTGGGGTCGATGAGGTCGATGGGGCTGTAGTGATGCCCGCACACGCTGCAGTTGTCGCCGGGCTGATCCTTGCTCTTGCACTTGGGGCACGTGCCGCGCACGAACCGGTCGGCCAGGAACGTGCCGGCCTGCGGGTCATAGAGCTGCTCGACGCTCCGCTCCTTCACCATCCCCGCCCGGCGGATCGACGCCCACATTTCGCCGCACAGCCGGCGGTTTTCCTCGCTGTGCGTGCTGCCGTAGTTGTCGAACTCGATGTCGAAGTCGGCGAAATCGCGCTCGTGACTGGCTTGCATGTCGGCGATCAGCTCTTCCTCGCGGCGGCCTTCCTGCCGGGCGCGGATCATGATCGCCGTGCCGTGCGTGTCGTCGGCGCACATGTAGCGGCACTCGTGGCCGCGGAGCTTCTGGAATCGCACCCAAATGTCGGTCTGGATGTACTCGACCAGGTGCCCGATGTGGATCGGCCCATTGGCGTAGGGCAAGGCGGAGGTGACCAGCAATCGGCGCGGCATGGCAAGTGGGCAAAGCTGCTAGCGGAGAATCGGCAAGCCGTCGGAGCATTGTATCGGCTGCTGGCGCCGGCCGGGAGGCCGCTCGCCGACGCTCAGGGTGGCATGCCCACGTCGGCGTGGGCATGGAATCGCAACGCATGAAAGCATGCCCACGCTGAGCCGTGGGCATGCCACCCAGACGAAAGGCATGCGAGATGCAATAGGCTCCTGCTCAACCCAGCGCTTACGCTAGCAATCAATCAGACGCCGCGTCGCCACGCCGAGGTTCGCCGATCGACGCCACTGGTTGCCCGCGCGGGTGCGGTTGTTGCCCTTGTAAGATTTTCCAAACTGCACCAAATTGGCCCGCGCCGCTGGAGACTGCCGCCGCTGGTGCGGCGGGCAAGCTCCGCGACGCCCAGATATTTATGAGGTATTGACTCGCCGCCTGCGCCGCTCGACATCGGGCAGAGAAGGACCTTTGCTCGCCAGCGGCGTCGGCCACACCACGAGACTGTGCCGACGACAGGGATGTTGTCGCGAAGTGCGCGCCGCACTTGCTGGCACGAAGCCAGCCTCTGACCACCCGCGCGGCGCCGACGCGATTCGCACTCCTGAGGCCGGGGCAATCTCCAGGCCCTGCGGTCGCCGACCGCACTGACCGCTGCGTCCACGGAGGGAAGCCATGGCCAGGTCGTCTATCTTTTGTCTCGCCTTGTTGGCAGGCGCCGCCGGTTTGCTGTCGCCGAGCCAGGCCAGCGCCCAAGCGGTGCTGCTGGACTTCACCCAGACCACCTGCCCGCCGTGCCAACAGATGCGGCCGATCATCGAGCAGTTGGCCGCCCAGGGATACCTGGTCCGCGCCGTCGACGTGCGACGCGACCCCGAGGCCGCGCAAAGATACCACGTCACGGCCACGCCCACGTTTGTCGTCATGATCGACGGTCGCGAGCACTGGCGAACCGAAGGTCTTACGAGCTATGCGGAGCTCGCGCGGATGATGCAGAGCGCCAACGCCACGGCAGGGCGAAGCCGCGGCAACGTGCGTGGACAGTCGCCGGGCGAGCGCGGCGGGCTCGATCTGGCGTCGGAAGTTTCATCGCCGCCGCCGTCCACGCCTGCCACCTTTGCCGCGGGACCGGCCCCGGAGCGAATCGTCGAGATCCAACAGCCGCTGCCGAAGACCGTCGCCGAAGCGCGGGATCGTGCGGCAGCGGCGCCAGCGCCGGACGCCGTTTCGTCGTCATCAACCTCGTCCGCGCCCACCGCTGAGGGCGACCTGGCCGCGAGGCTTGTGGCGGCGACGGTTCGCTTGAGCGTCGAGGATCCCGGCGGTCGCAGCACCGGCACGGGCGTCGTCATCGACGCGCGGAGCGGCGAGGCGCTGGTGCTCACCTGCGGGCACCTCTTCCGCGAGAGTGCCGGCAAGGGCGCCATCGAGATTACGACTTTCGGCGTCGGTTCCGCGGGCGTCGAGCGGCGGGAGACGGTCGCCGGCGTGCTGATGTCGTACGACCTGGATCGCGACCTGGCGCTGGTGCGGTTCCATGCCCCGCAGCCCCCTGCGGTCGCGCCGGTGGCGCCGTTGGGCACGAACCTGGAGCCCGGCGCCCCGGCCACGAGCGTCGGCTGCAACCACGGCGAAAACCCGTCGCCCTGGGCCACGCGCATCACGGCGATCAACCGCTACCAGGGTCATCCCAACGTCGAAGCCGCCCGCGCGCCCGTCGAAGGTCGCAGCGGCGGCGGGCTGTTCAACGCCCAGGGCCAGGTGATCGGCATTTGCTTCGCCGCCGAACCCAAGGAAGACGAGGGGCTGTACGCCTCGCTGTCGTCTATCCAGGCCAAGCTCGACGAGCTGCAGCTTTCGCAGATTTACCAGGCGCCCGCCGGCGTGGCGGGGCCCGGGACTGCGCCGGCGGCGGCGGGTCAATTTGCGACTGCCTCGCCCTCGCAACCGTCGCTGGCCGTGCGCGGCCAGGATCGCGGCGATTCGCTGCCCGCGGGCCTGAACGACAATTGGCCGACCGCCGCCACTGCCGCCCCGAAACCTGCGAGCGCCCCAGTGACGCCCAGCCCGGCCGGCGCCCTGGCATCACGCTCCGATGCCACCGCCGCGGCGCGCCTCGCCCCGGAGGAGCAGGCCGCGCTCGAGGAGATCGGCCGCCGGGCCGTCAACTCGGAAGTAATCTGCATCATCCGACCGCAGTCGCCCGAGGGGCGCAGCGAAGTGATCAAGCTGCGCAATGCCTCGCCGGCGTTCATTCAGGCGCTGGGCGCCGCCGCCGCGGCCTCGCCGATGGCCGCCGCGCCTGGGACGGCGTTGCGGTAGTCGAAAGGGCCCAGCGGGCGCCGCCGGCACAACCGGCATATCAGGTCCAAGCTGGGTGGCTGGGGTCGAGTCCGCGAGCCCCCAGTCTCACCGATGACTCGCTGGGGCTCGCGGACTCGACCCTAGTCACACCGACAGGCCTCGTCACGGCCGGCGCGTAGGTCATAACCTACATTTACAAGGACTCGCCGCCGGCGTTGTCGGCGTCTGTTCCCCTATCGTTTACTCCCGTGCTCCGCGGAGTGTGTCGCCGTGCTTGCGTTTCTGGCTATCACCGCGGTAATCAACATTGCGCTGGGGTATGCCTTGGCTGTGTATCTGGGTAAGGCCCAGGCGCGGCCGGCGACCATGGCCGCCAGCGCTGCCAGCCCGCGCTCCTTGCCGACCCGGCGGTTAGCTGGCCAAGGGAATCCCGCCGAAGCGCCCGCTACCGCGCCGCCCGCCGCCATCGCGCCGTCGCAGCCCGAGACATCGGCGCTGGTTGCCGAAGCGCCGGCTGTCAACGACGCCGAAAGCCCTGCCGCTCTTGGCGCGCCGGGCGTCGCCGCGTCGCCGTCGGCTGCTGAAGAAACCGGTCTCGTGGCGTCAGCGAGCGAGGCCGACGCGATCGACGACGAGCACGACAACCCCCTGACCCTACCGGCGCCCGCGCCCGTCGAGATGGACTTGCTCGCGGGCATCGAGGAATTCCGCAGTCAACTGGCCCAGTTGAAGGGCGATGCGCCGGCAGCGAATGCCGAGGCGGCCCGGTCCGTTGGCGCCGCGACCGTTTGAGCTGGCCAGCCTACGCCAGCTCAAAAATCGCTTCCACTTCCACCGCCATCCCTCCCGGCAGCGAGACGGCTCCCACGGCGCTCTGCGCCGCGATGCCGTGCTCCTCGCCAAATACATCGCGCATCAGCTCGCTGAAACCGTTGATCACCTTGGGGTGGTCGACGAACTCGGGCGTCGCCTGTACCAGCCCGAAGGTTTTCACGAGTCGGGCGACGCGGTCGAGATTGCCGCAGTGCTTCCGCAAGGAGGCCAGAATCGCGAGGCCCGTCTGCCGGGCCGCCTGGTAACCGGCGTCCACGTCGAGCTCGGCCCCCACCCGCCCGCGAATCAGCGTGCCGTCCGGCAAAAGCGGACCGTGGCCGGAGAGGTAGAGGAGTCCCCCAGCCTCAACAACAGGCCGGTACACACCGACGGCCTTCGGCGCCGGCGGCAGTTCGAGCCCCAAGGCGGCCATTCGTGCTTCGGCGCTCAACGACTTTCTCCTGGGCCCTGTTGCCCGTAGACGGTCTTAGGATCGAACACGCGCTGGGCCACCACCTGCCACTCGCCGTCCACGCGGCGGCGGAAGAAACAACTCGGGTACCCCTCGTGGCAGGCGGCGCCTCCCGCTTGCTCGACCTTCAGCAGGATCGCGTCCTCGTCGCAATCGACATAAATCTCCCGGACCCGTTGGACATGGCCGCTCTGCTCGCCCTTGTGCCAGAGCCGGCCGCGGCTGCGACTGAAGTACACCGCCTCGCCGCGGGCGAGAGTTTCCTCCCAGGCCACCCGGTTCATGTGGGCCAGCATCAGCACCTGTCCGGTGGCGGCGTCTTGAACGACGACCGGCAAGAGCGCGTCGGCGTCGCGAAAGTTCGGAATGTCCGACACGGCGTCTCCAACTGCAATGCCCTGGGGATGACAATCGCGCAATGAGCGCGACCGAAAACTTAGAATACCCGCTGCATCCGACCCGCGCCTACCTACGGGCGACCCGCCAGTGGCATGAGCAGTTAGCCCCCGGTCAGTGACCGGGGGCTAAATTCACTGACGCGCGATGCAGGTTGGCTATGCGCTACCGCACGTCGGCGTCGGCATGATCGGCGCGGCAGGCGCCATTGGCTCAACAGTCCTCTGGCGCGCTTGCCTGCAGGCGCCCCGCGGCGGCGCCCGATGAAATCACGTCGGCCGGCGCATCGCTCGCGCCGGCGCCCGGTGGTTCGCCGCGAATCGAGGAGGCTCCCCTTGGAATCTTTGGTCACTGTCGTCTTGCCTGTCCACAATCTGGAACGGAAGCTGCGCCCTGCCGTGGTGCGGATTCTCGAGCAAGCGCCCACCGCGTCGCGGCGGATCGAACTGGTCATCGTCGACGACGGCTCGACCGACGAAACCTTCGAGGCGGCGTGCGAGCTGGCTATCAGCTTTCCGCAAATCGTTGTTTTCCGTCAGCCGCAACAGCGCGGCCTTGGCGCCGCGCTGGAACTAGTGCGCGAGCGCGTGGGAGCTCGCCAGGCCATCGTCCACGACGGCGTGGGGCCGATCGACGTCGACGAACTGTTGAGCTTGCTGCGCACGCGGACCGACGACGCGACCGCGCCCGCCGAGACGGCGATTGAAGGCCGCGGTTCGCGACGCTTCGCCGCGCCGGCCACGCGAAGCGCACGGGCGGCCGAAGCTCACGGAGCGATCGCGTCATTCCATTGGCTGCGGCTCGAAGAGCCGGTCACGTCCCGTCGCCGCGCGTCGGCGTCCATGCGCAAGGAAGGCGCAGTGATCGACGTCGCGCCGCCGTTGGGATTGACCGCAACTACTTTCGCAATTTCGCTTGCGCCTCAGTAAAGTAGTTGTTCGCACGAGCGTCCCGGCGCACTGCGACATTGCGCATAGCTTTTGTGCGACAAGGCGTCGATTGCTAAAAACGCCGCTATCATCGCCGCGCCTTTGTCCGGGGGCGCCGCCTGTGCGCCGCACTTGTTTCGGCGAAAAAATATTTTGTCGCGCAGGCGCTTGCCATCCCCTTGCCGCGGCGTGTGGGTGCGCTTAAGATACAGACGCGTGGAATGAATCTCGAAGGCCAGAGAGATTCGCCCCTTCGATCGGCGCCAGGGCAAGAACCTTTATCGGCTGGTAGGTTTGGCGTCGGTCAAATGCAGGCAGCTCACTTAGCAGTGATCGCTCCGAGCTGCACCTTTTCTTTTTATGCCGTTACCAGCACATGAGGCTCTCGGGCAGCCGTTAGCGGTGCGCTTCACTGCGCCGCGGCGACCGCTCGCGGAACCTCGGACAGCCCACGGGACACGCTTTACCCCGCTTGCATTGGATTAAGCGGGAGGAGGCCAAGGAATTATGAGCACAGTGGAATACAACATCGAATTGGGCGGGTTCCAGACCCCGCCAACTGTTATCCCCCCGGCGGCCGCGCCGACCAAGTTGCTCCATCGCATCAGTGAAGTGCGCCAAGAACAAGGCGTCTCGGTTCGGTCGGCCGCCCGGCGGCTTGGGCTCTCGATGCAAGAGGTGCGCACTCAGGAAAACCCCACCTGCGACCTGCGGCTCTCGCAGTTGCACATGTGGCAGCAGGTGCTGGAGGTGCCGTTGGCGGATCTGCTCTTGGACAACGAAGGCCCGCTCTCCACGCCGGTCAGCCAGCGGGGCGCATGCTGCGAGTGATGAAGACCGTCAAAGCGCTCGCCGAGAGCGCTCACGAGCAGTCGGTGCAGCGATTGGCGACGATGCTGATCGCGCAGCTCGTGGAGTTGATGCCCGAGTTGCAGGAAGTGTCGGCGTGGCACTCGGTGGGTCAACGCCGCACGCAGGACGAGATGGGGCGCATCGTCGAGCGCACCATCCCTGACAGCTTCTTCGGCGACGCGAATTATTGATTGGCGATGGAACAAGGCGCCGGGTGAAATCTCATCTGCCCCGACGCCTGAAGCTTGCTTTGCTTCGTGACTCGTCTTATCTCGGAACCTATCCGCAGAGGACGCCTTGCGCACATTCTGCATCTGTATTACTATCCAGCAGAATAAACGCAGGCCGCGCGCATTTTGTCGAAGCTACAGACCTAACTCCAATTCAACATTTTGGTTGCGGCTACGCCGCGCTAGGATTATCTGCGAAATCTGCGGATAGGACCGAGATCTTAAGAATGTGAGATGTGTGATGTTTGATTGAAGATGTCAGAGGCGAAGGCCTGCGCTGTCCGCCTTCTGACATCATAAATCTTACATCTCACATCAGACATTCATCTCACGTCACACATTCCGCCGCACCAGCGGAACGAGCACTCGTGCAAGGCGCAGCGTCGACGCGGTCAGGTAATCGGCCGCCGCCAGATTGAACGGGCGGCCGTCGCAGGCCGTGGCGACGCCGCCGGCTTCCTGAATCAGCAGCACGCCGGCGCCGGCGTCCCAGGGGTGGATTTCGTGCGCCCAGTGCCCGTCGAGCCGGCCGCAGGCCACGTAGGCCAGGTTGAGCGCCGCCGAGCCTGTGCGGCGAACCGCCTGGCACTCGGGCGCGATGCGCAGAAACGCCTGCAAGTCCGCCGACTCGGGCATCAGCCGCGGGGGAAAGCTCACCGCCAAGAGGGCATCCTTTACCTGCGCGACGCCGCTTACGGCGATTGGCTCGCCGTTGAGCCGCGCTCCTTCGCCGGCGGCGGCGGCAAAGCACTCGTCGCGGTCGGGGTCGTGCACGACGCCCGCCAACAACTTTCCCCGGTAAGCCACGGCCACCGACGCCGCATAGCAGGGAAATCCGTGCACGTAGTTGGTCGTGCCGTCCAGCGGATCGACGACCCAGCAATGATCCCACTGGAGCTGGTCGGCCGCCGGCGCCTCTTCCCCCAGAATGCCGTGATCGGGATAGTGGGCGACGATCACCTGCCGGATCGCCCGCTCGGAGGCGAGGTCCGCGTCGGTCACCAGGTCGTGGAGGGATTTCTCGCGGGCGGCGAAGCGGCCTTTCCAGGCCACCAGCTCGCGGGCGCCGGCACGGGCGGCCTCGTTGCAGACCGCCAGCAGTTCGCGGGGCGTGGGCGTCATGGGCAATTATTGGACCCGAGGCTATCAATTGGGCGAGCTTAAACGACGCAAAACATTGCCGGGTAGGCAGTAGGGGCAAGCCGCGCCAAACGGTCCGGCAAGGGTCCAGGAGATTCCCAAAAGTTTCCAGGTAAAAAGCTTTACATAGGGCGGAAAACGAGTATCATCATGAGTGAACAGGAGGAACAGTCAGCAGTTTGTCAGCATACCGATCGCACAAATCTTCATAAGTTCGGTGCGAGAGGCAATTGCCTGATCTTCTTTATCCCCCCACAGCAAACTACTGGCCTCTTCTCTGTTCCGGCCCCGCCGCGTCACTTCGGTGATCGGCGGGGTTTTTTTATTGTCTCAACGATGGGTCTAAAACCCTCGCCTTCAGGCGAATCCTTAAGGTTCATATATTGGCGGGATGGAGAACTACCGCACTGGGGCGCATAGCCGGTTTGACATCAAGTACCATTTCGTGTGGGTGACGAAGTACCGGAAAAAGGTGCTGACGGGGGCGGTCGGCGAAAGGGTCCGGGAACTCGTCCGCGAGGTGTGCCGTACGAACGAGATCGAGATTTTGCAGGGGGCGGTGTCCGCCGACCACGTGCACGTGCTGCTGTCGTGCCCGCCGACTTTGTCGCCGAGCAAGATCATGCAGTACATCAAGGGCAAAACGTCTCGCAAGTTGATGATGGAGTTCAAGCATGTGCAAAAACAGTATTGGGGCCGCCACTTCTGGGCGCGGGGCTACTTCGTCGCGTCGAGCGGCAACGTGACCGACGAGGCGATCGCGGAGTACATCCGCGGCCAAGAAGGAACCGAACCAAGCGACGGCGACGACAATTTTCAGGTCACTCCTTCGTGAGCGAAGGACTTCCAGTCCGAAGCTCACGAATCCTCGAACCTACCGGCTTCCAGCCGGTAGTAGTTCAGTTAATTTAATTCACGCGACGACGTGTGAGCGGCGCGCTCGACGCCGAACCGCGATGCTAGCCTCGACTTGCTGGCGACTCGAGGGTACGACGGCCCATCTGGAGTTCGGCCCGTTGAGCGCCATCGCGGAGCTCGACCAACCGCAGCACGGGCTTGCTCAACTGCGGTACGATGGCGCCCCGCTGGCCGGTTGGTTGCTGGGCGTTGAGGCCACGGGTGACCTGGCCGGCGCCGACGGCCCCGCGTGGACGCCCGCCGACGCGTATGTTCGCGGGCATGACCTGGTGGTCGCTTATGGCGCCGGGCCGAATCTGCCGTTTGGCATGCAAATCTACTGCGCGCGGGCAAACTCGCCAGCGGGGCGCCGCTAGTCATCGAAGCGATGGTCTCGATTCAGACTCGTGCGTGGGAAGCCTTTCCCGCGGTGACGACGGGTTCGGCGTGGCGGTCGAATCCACCGCGGCGGACGAGGACGTCCTCATCCTGCGTCCAGCCGGGGCCGATTGGATTTACGCCGAAATGGCCCACCACGGCGATTTCTCGCAGCAGCCACTGGAGGTCACAGCGGACGGGTTGACGCGCACTGCCTGGGGCTTCGGCCGCGAGTTTATGGAGCGCGGGGTAATCCGCCGGCTCCGCATCCGCGGGTCGGTCGTTCCTCGGAACGAGGAAGCGGCCATCATCGAGCAGCAAAAAAAATCGCTTGCCGCCGAGGCCCCGCCGTTGACGGCATGAAGAAACTCCGAGGGCTTTTGCGGCCATGCACGAGTCGCCGGACGTCGCTCCGAGGGAATCAGTGCACGCGGACTTGGCGCCGGCGGAGGAACCTTCGCCGCGCCGTCGTCTACATTTCAGCCTCAAGGCCATGCTGCTGGCCGTCGCCCTGGTGGCCGCGTTTTTTGGCGGTCGGGCGTCGCAGGAGCCCTGGGGTGCGCCGCGGGCGGGGACGTGGCAAATGCGACTGCCCGCGGGATTTCAAGAATCTGTGCCCATTTTTGCGCTGGGCGAGGGACGGTTCTTGCTACGCACCGGCGGCAATCTCGGCGGCGAGTATCGCTGGAACGGTCGCCGCCTGGTCGTCGAGACGCCCGAGGATCGCCGCTTCGTCGGGTTGGCCTGGGTGTGGGAAGGCGACGACTTGGTGCTCGTCGCCGAGCCATCCAGTCGACCGGCCGGCCCCAGCTACCTCGGGGCGCGGTTGCGATTCGTTTCTGCCGACACGTCGCAGGCCGACGCCGACCGTCGCCGGGCGGCCGCCGCGCGGCCGGCGCCCGCGTCGCCGCCCACCTCAGGCGCGGTCGGAGTCATGCCTCGGCGGATTGCGGTGTTGCCAGGCTTTGTCGCAGACGCCTGGCATGCGCCGCCGGCTGGCCAATGGAAGCTGACAATTCGACCGGGTCCGAAGCCGCTGACAGTTCAACTGGTCGTTGAAGGCGAGGGCTTGTTCCAGATGACCGGCGCCGGCGCGATGTCCGGCCGCTATGCGGTGAAAGAAGGTCGACTCGCCGCCCTGACTCCCGACGACCGCCGCATGCTAGGGCTGTCGTGGTGCTGGAAGGGCAATGACTTGGTGCTCGTGAACGAACCGTCGCCGCCGCCGACGGGTTCGAGCTACCTCGGCGCCAAGCTGCAATACGTGGGCCCTGAACAGCAGCCCCCGTAGCGCCCGTCGAAGCCGGCCAATCTCATGGCCGCCCCGATCGATGGGGACCGCTCAGGTAGCGCCCACCGCTTTTAGCCAGGCGTGCGCCATCAGCGCGGCCCCGTACGGCGTGGGATGAACGCCGTCACCGGCCCAATGTTCCGGCGGCGCCAGCTTGGCGGCCGCATCAAACATCGACTGAAAAGGAACAAACGCGGCGCCGGCCTCATCGGCTGCCTGCGCGCTGCGGCCCGGTACTCGTCGAACTCTGGAAACCACTTGTCGTTCACCGCCCCGCAGCGCAATACAAACGGCTCGCAAATCACCAGCCGCACCTCCGGCAGCGCATTGCGCGTCCGCTTGACCAGCGCCTGATAGTCGTCCGCATATTTCGCGACAGTGCCGTCGTACTCGCCGTTGAGCGTGTGCCAGATGTCGTTGACGCCGATGAGAATGCTGACGACGTTTGGCTTCAGGTCCAGACAATCGGCCTGCCAACGATCCGCCAGTTGGAAAACCTTGTTGCCGCTCACGCCGCGATTGAAGATTTTCAAGCCGTCGTTGGGCCGGTCGATCAAGAGCTGCGCCGCGGCCAGCCACGCATAGCCTGTCCCCAGGGCCGCAAACGAGTTGGCGTCGGGCGCCCCGCGATTGCGCCCCGCGTCGGTGATCGAGTCGCCCTGAAAGAGCACGACGTCGCCCGGCTGGATAAGCCGTTTGCCCGGGTGAGCATCCGCCGGTTGCGCCTGCCCTACACCTGCCGCGGCAAAGAACGGCACGGTCGCCGCCATGGCCGCGGAAGCCTTGAAGACCTGGCGGCGGTCCAGGCTGTTTGAGATCAAGCAGGAACCCGACGATGAATCTGCACTCATGCCCAAGAGAATAGCATGCGCTCCGCCACAATGCTATCGGGTCAGTGCGCGTCGAGCTCGCACAGCGACGGCCGCGAGCCAAAGCGCCAACCACTGGGTCGCCGGCTCCGGCGCCGCCGCGGCAGCTGCGGTGGGCTCGCCGCCAAAGCCGTTCTTCCAGATGCTCATATCCCCGGAATTGATCGACCGATTGAAGTTCGCGTCGCCGGCCGCGAAAGTGACCGCGGCGCCGGCTTTGCCGTCGTTGGCTTGCCACGTCAGAAAATCGCTTCCATCAACAGCCCCGTCAGCATTGAAATCCGCCGTTGGTCCCACGATGAACTCATCCAAGAGCTGGGACAGCGTCCCCTGGTACACGTCACGATCTACTGGTGAAATGCCTCCAACATTGCCCGAGCTGGTGTACTGCCAGAAACGCCAGCCGTTGAAAATTCCGTCGGCTGACGCCGGCGGCAGCGTGGGCGGCGTGTAATTCCAATTGGCCAGCCACAATGGAAACTGATTGATGTTGCTCTCAAAGTAGCTGGTAATGTAGCTGGAGCTGGCATAGATGATCGGCTTCACGCCCAATCGCGCCTGGACGACTGCCGCGAAGTCTCGAATCCATTTGGATATGAATGTTTTCTTGTTGGACGTCGTGATGTCCGATTCCTCCATATCGATCACCGGACGCAAGTATTTTCCCGGCGTGGCATAGTACGGCGCAATGGCATCGACAAAATCATTGGCTTCGTTCGCCGCGTCGCTCGGGTTCGTCGAAAAGCTGTCCGGGCGAGCGTAATGATAAGGTCCAATGTAAACGCCAGCGGCCCTAGCGCCCGACATGTTCGCTGCAAAGCGATTGTCGATGAAATCCACGCCTTCGGTCGCTTTGGTGAAGGCGAACTTAATGCCGGCGTTCTTTACGCTGGTCCAATTGATGGCCCCCTGGTGAGTCGACACATCGATTCCGTAGACAAGGTCCACCGCTCGGGCCGAAGCCGGCGGAAGCATCAGGCGCGAGAAGGGCGCCAAACAGCGACAACCATCGGCGCCAAAGCCGATTAACCATACACGACGATCCCATCCCCAGTTCCTCGTCGCCCGCCGCTCATTAGGGAAAACGCCCAAGCCGGCGGCCGAAATAGTTTTTGCCCCTAGTGTGATCCTATCAAGCGGCCCCCCGTCGGGCCACGGCGGGGCCGGCGATTTGGCCGCCCAGTGCTCGCTAGTGCGAAGCCATACAGCCGCAAAAGCGCACGGCGAGCGATATTCGCCGCTGGGGCATTCAGTTCGTCTTGAACACGGCCTCAATCGGGTTGTGATCCGAGCCCGTCGTCTCGACCGACCCCTGCGGCACGTTGAACGACCCCTTCACGAAGCGCTCGTGCATCGCCGGCGAGCAGAGCATGAAGTCGATCATGCTTTTGAAGTCCTCGGTGTTGTAGGTGATCGTCTTGGGATCCTTCAGGTCGCTCGCCGCCGACCACAACCCCGTCGGACCCTCGCCGATGATCGTCTTCAGCGTGGGCGTCCCGGGCGTGTCGTTGAAGTCGCCCATGACAATGATCCGCGCGTTGGGGTCCTTGGTCAGCGCCTCGTCGAGCAGCTTCCGCAACTCGTTGGCTTCCGCCAGCCGGACCGGCTCGGCGAACTCGCGGCCGCCGCTGTTGCTCTTCAGGTGCACGCACCAGACGTCGATCGGCTGCCCGCCCTCCGGCAGCAGAGTGACGGTCAGCACGTCGCGCGAAAAGCGGCGAGTGGAACCGTCGGGGCCGGGAAACCGCAAATGGCGCCGCGACCGCACTTCGCCGACGGGCACGCGCGACAGGAGTCCCACGTCGATGCCTCGGGTGTCGTTGCCCTCAAACAGCACGACGTCTTCGTAACCCATATCCGGGAGGAACACGTCGACGAACCGCTGGAGGTAGTCGCGGTTCTCCACTTCTTCCACCGCCAGCACGTCGGCGTTGAGCGCCGCGATGCTTTGGGCCAGGTGCTGCAACTGTTCGCGCGGCTTGGCGGCCGTGCCTTCGTCGGCGCGGTACGGGTCGTCGTAGTCGTCGAACAAGTTGAGCACGTTGTAAGCGCCGATCGTCAGTTCGCCTGGCTTAGGCGTGCGGCGGTTCACGTCAGCCGGGAGGCTGCTGGCGGGGAGGGAATCCAGAATTTCGATCTGGTCGGGACTGGTGAGCACAATCTGCGGCTGGTCCTTAAACGCCGACACCGTGCCGCGAAGGCGCAAAATCTTGCCCTGGTAAGCGGACTTCGGGTCTTTGAACTTCGGCAGATTGTCCTTGAAGATGACGCCGGCGAACCGCGCCGGACGCCGCTCGTCGAAATTCACGAACGTAATGCCGCCGCCCGTGGTATTTACGTTAATGCATTTGCCGCACACGAACGCCACTTTGCCTATCACCTGCCGCGCCTCCTGCCACTGGACCTGCGGGCGACCTTCGTCGGGATTGATCGGCGCCTCGGCGCCGGCGGCGCCGGCAAGAGCAACGAGCCATAACACTCCACAAGATACACGGCTAAGCATGGCGGAACTCAATGATTGAGAATGCTCGGGAACAGGAATCGTCCGCAGATGACGCCGATGTTCGCAGATAAGTTGCTTTGCTGTAGCAGTGCTCAAGAATGGACGCGCTACAGCGGCTCTGACATCTGCGATGCTATCCAGCAGAATCATCGCAGGGGCGCGCATTTTGTCATGCGGCGTCGACCAGTTTTGTGATGGAAGCCTCACGTGCGGCGAGAATTACGGGAATTGTGCGTCGTCCTTGGGCCGTGAGCAGATAACGATGCGTGTGGGATATTTTTTTGATCAGGCCATGGGCGCGGAGCAATCCCAACAGGCGCGTGACGCGACAGGCCAGTCGACGCCGCTGGCGCGGGTCTTGGGGATCGGCGCCGAACAGCGCCTCGCGGACGTCGGCGTTGCGGAATCCCTTGATCAGAAACTCGCCGCGGGCGACCGCGGCCAGCAGCCGGGCGTCCTCGTCCTGGAAGGGATGCAGCGCGCGACGCCGGCGACCGTCGCGCACGACCGGGCGGCAGAGGGGAGCGGCGAGCTCCTTCAGGAGGCCGTCGGTCTCGGTCGCGGCCAGCGCGTCGAGATAACGGCGGTTGGCGGCGTCGGAGAGTTGGGCGCGGCGGGCCAGATCGGCCACCCCCTTGCGCAGCGGCCGGTAGCTCCGCGCACCCGCGGGGTCGCCCTCCGCCGCGCGGTAGCTTTTCAGGTCGCGGGCGTCGTTGATCGTGGTTTCCACGCGCAGCACCGAGCCCTGCTTGTCGTACATCTTGATGGCGTTGGCCTTGAGGCGGTGCTTGATGCGCATCCCTTCGGGTCGGGCGGCGACGTCGCTGGTGACTTCTCCCTTGAAATGGCCGTTGATGTAGGGTTGGCGGGCGAAGCGGCGTCCCAAAAACCGCATCACGTCGCGGCTGTCGAAGGTGCGGATGGCATGATGGATCAGCCGGCCGTAGAGCGGCGCCAACTCCCCGCGGGAGCGGAAGGCGACGTCGGTGGCCCATTCGCTCTGCTCGGTCGACCAATACGGCTCCAGCTCCCACGGCGCCAAGAGGCCGCGCCACGCCGGGTGCGCCTGGTCCAACAGCCGCGTCAGATTCGGCGCCCAGTCGATGCGCAACTGCTGGTCGCACAGCTGTTGGGCGCGCGGGAAGTCCTCGATCCACGGAAAGCAGTTGTCGCGCCGATCGTAGCGAAGCTCCGCGGCGTTCATCTGTTGCGCCAACCACTCTCGGCCGTTGAGGACGACATGAATGTTCCAGGGAAACCACGTTTGCAGCCGCACCTGGGCGCGGCCGAAAGTCGAGTCCTGAAAGTAGACGTAATAATGCAGACATTTGCGGCGCCACCGGCCGCAGTTCCAGGATCTTGCGCTCGCGGTTGCGATGGACGTCAAACGACTGGCAGACCTCGACGGCGCTGAGCACGGCCAGCACGCCTCCCGGTCCGACGCCCTGCTCCTCGACGATCCGGTCGACGAGTTGCTCCTTGTCGATCGCCGGGCTGGCCAGATCGCGCACCGCTCGCCCCGCCTGGTCGGCGACGCCCTCGACGCTTTCGCGAAACCGCTCCGTCGCCGCCTGGGCGAACGCGCCAAAGTCCTTGAACAGCACCTTGGAAAAGTTCAACATAGTCGTCATGCCGCTCGTGGTCGCCAATTGACGAAACGTGCCCCGAAAGCGCAGCCGATCGAAGCCGCAAAGAACTCCCCAAATCCGCGGCGCATGCCGCTCCAGAAACGACTTCATGGCGTTGCTCCTGTCGATCGAGTGCGGTCACAGCCAAAGCCACACTCTACGACGGAGCAACGCCTCCTTAAACCCTTTGGTTGCGGCCGATAGGCCGCGCTAGGTTAATCTGCGTCATCTGCGGACAGAAATTCTTGCCCATTCGCTTCATGCCAGAGTGCCTTAGTGGTTCATCCATTCCGTCATCCTGTTCATCCTGCCAATCCTGTTATCCTGTCAATTCCGCGCTACTGCATCACGCGTGCGGCCACCTGTTTGAGCGCGAGCGTCATCGGGTGTTCTGGAAAACGGTTGACGAAGATGCCCGCGCTGGCCATGCGGACGATTTCGTAGTTCATCGGCAGGATGGCGGCGACTTCGGCCTTGTACAGCTCTTCGACGCGCTGGCGGAGTTGGGCCGCGTCCATGCCCGGCGGGGTTTTGTTGACCACCATCAACATCTGGGGTATCTCCAGGCGCCGGGCCAACTCGGCGGTCACTGCCGTGCCCTGAAAGTCCTGGCTGTCGGGCGCATCACCAACAGCAGGATGTCGGAAATGGCGATCGACAGCAGCGTCTCTTCGTTGACCCCGGGATGGGTGTCAATGAACAAGTAATCGAGCTTCAGGTCGCGCACTAGTCGCTTGAACCCGTCGTTGAGCTTCGCGACGTCGTAGCCCTCGCGGAGCACGCGGCTGATGTCGCCGGTATTGATGCTCGAGGGGATGAGGAAAATCCGCGGCCGCTCCTGCTCGTCCGTGCAATCGCCGATGGCGGCGGGCGTGACGTCGTAGGCCGCCTGGTCGATCGAGCACTTGCCGTACAGGTAGTCGTTCAGCGCGTGCTTGATGCGCGACTCGGCAAGCTGAAAGATGACGTGGATGCCGGGCGACTGGATGTCGGTGTCGATGACGCCGACGCGATGGCCGGCGCGGGCCACCAGCACGGCGATGTTGGCGGTGGTGTTGCTCTTGCCCGTGCCGCCGCGGAAGGAGTGAGTGGAGATGACCTTGGCCACGAGTAGAGTTCCAGGCGGTGGGGCCGACAAAAGTAAACGCACCGGCGCCGCTGCTGGGCGCCCCAGCACCGGTACACGCCAACCTAAGCCTTACGATTGCCGCCTGGGACGAGAGCCCGTTTCAAAACTGCTTCGCTTCGGAAGGGGGTCAGGCGCATTTTCCTCCGCGGACTGCGGAAAATGAGCCAGACGCCGGCAGTTTTGAAACTGGCTCGAGAGACTAAGGAATCTCCGTTTCTGCTAAGGGGTCGAGAGGCGAGTCTTGCTTGAGCCGCCGGGCCTGCTGCTGGATCTGCTGAAACAGCGCGTCGTTGGAAATCTGATCGACCTCCTGCTGCTTCCGCGACTCGTCGACGCCGAGCATCGCCAGCAGGTCGGCGGGGATGGCCCCGATCGTCTCGGTGGGCCGCTCCTCGCCCTCGCCGCACTGGAATCGCAAGAGCGGTCCGCCCGCGCCCAGTCGGAACACCGTCTGCTCGCCGAGCACCGCCTCGGCAATCACCCGGTCGTTGACTAGAGTACCATGCCGGCCTACGGACACAAGCGTCCACTGGCCGCCCTGCCACACCAGCCGGGCGTGGAGCCGCGAGACGTGCTGGTCGGCGATGGCGACGTCGTTTTCCGGACTGCGGCCGATCGTGACGGCGCTTTTGCCGGCGAACCGCCACGTCTGAATGGGATGCCCTTGCGCCGAGTCCAGCAGGTGGATGGCAACAACCTCGTCGGCGGATGGAGCATGGTCAACCACGGCTTTCCCCTGCCGCCAGGCGGGTGTGAAGTCACGGCGTACGCCGCGGCTGATTCTAGTAGCTGCGCCGAGGCCGTGCAACTTAACGGCTCGGGGCGACCTGGACGTAGGGCGCCGGGCGACCAACAATGGACCCCATCCGTCACCGCGTGAGGCGCGACGCATGCGTAACGACCGCGGTTCGACGCCACACGCCAATGAAGCGGTCGCTGCCCTGGATCTCGGCGGGACCAAACTGGCGGCGGCGATGTATGTCGGTGACGGGCCGCCGCTCGAGAAGCAGGTTACGCCACTGGAGCAGCGGGACGGCGCGGCAGTGGGGGAGCTTGTCGTCCAGGAGGTCCGCCGGCTAGCGGCGACCGCCATGGAGCGCCGGTTGACGCTTCGGGGCGTCGGCGTTTGCGTGCCGGGGATAGTGAACACCGGCGCGGGCAGCGTGTGGGCGCCGAACATTGCGGGGTGGGACGACTACCCGTTGTGCGCCGAGGTCACTGCCGCGATCGCCGATGCCGCGACGGGCGTCGCCGTGGTTAGCGACCGGGCGGCTTCGATTCTGGGCGAGGCGTGGCAAGGCGCCGCCCGCGGATGTCGCGATGCCATCTTTCTCGCCGTGGGCACCGGCATTGGCGCGGGGATTCTGTGCGACGGGCGGCGTGATTGACGGCGCCCACGGCATCGCCGGCGCCATCGGTTGGCTGGCGCTCGATCGGCCCTACGACCCCGAGTACAACAGCTGCGGCTGCTTCGAGAGCCATGCCTCGGGCGAAGGGCTTGCGCGGCAGACTCGAGCGGCGCTCGCGCACCGACCGGACTACGTCGGGCCGCTGCGAGCCGCCGGCGACCTGACGGCCCACGAACTGTTCAAGGCTGCAGAGGCGGGCGACGAAATCGCCAAGGAAGTTTTGGCAAAGGCGGTCGAGTTTTGGGGGATGGCCAGCGCCAATCTGGTCAGCTTGTTCAACCCGGAGACGCTCATTTTTGGCGGCGGCGTGTTTGGACCGGCGACGCGACTGCTGCCGGCCATTTACGCCGAGGCGCGCAAGTGGGCGCAACCGGTCGCCATCGAGCGCGTGAATTTTGAGGCATCGCAACTCGGCGGCGACGCGGCGTTGTTCGGCGCGGCTTTCGTGGCGCGGCAAACCGAACCTGTTGGCGGCGAGACACGGCATCGAGACGATGCCGGCTAACCTCTGGTTGCTCGCCGCATGCGGACCAATCTGCAATCCAAAATCCAAAATCAAAAATTCCGCCGATGTATCGCCCCAACCTCGTCTTCGCCGCCGCGTGCCTGGGAATGCTGCTGTTCGGCGTCGTGTTCTTGTCGCTGGGCTCGGTCAACAACATGCTGGCCCAAAGGTTCGGCCTCGACGACATTGAGATCGGCACGCTGACGGCGCTGCTGCCGCTGGGCATCCTCGCCGGGTCGCTCGCGTTTGGCCCGGTGGTCGATCGGTTCGGCTACCGCTGGATGCTCGTGGCTGCGGCGCTGGTGGTGGGCGCCGGGTTGGAGGGGCTCGCGCTGGCCGACAGCAAAGGGCTCGTGCAGGCGTGCGTTTTTCTGCTCGGCCTGGGCGGCGGCGTGCTCAACGGGGCCACGAATGCGCTGGCCGCCGACGTGAGCGAGGGTCAGCGCGGGGCCAGGCTGAGCTTGCTGGGCGTGTTCTTCGGCCTCGGGGCGCTGGCGATGCCGAGCACGCTGGCGGTGCTCTCGGTGCGCTATCCGATCGGCAATATCGTGGCTTGCATCGGCGCCGCGGCGCTTGTGCCCACGGCGTTCTGCCTGGTCATCGCCTTTCCGCCGCCGAAGCAGCGGCCCGAGTCGCCGGCGCCGGGTGAGGGGTTCGCCATGCTGCGCGACGGATGGTTCCTACTCGCGGGCCTGGCGCTGGCAGTCCAAAGCGGCATGGAGGGCATGAGCAACGACTGGCTCACCCGCTATTTCAAAAACGTGACGCTAGCCGGCGATGCGATCGCCACGAGCGCCGGCGGCGAGTGGAAGACGCTCGCCGGATTGTCGGCGATGACCGGCGCCATGATGCTGACGCGCATGGCGCTCGCCAGGCTGCTGAAGCGCGTCAGCTCGGCGCGAGTGCTGCTGGCGAGCGTGGCCGTGACGGCCCTGGGCCAGACTTTGCTGATCACCGCGGGGAGCTACGGCGCGTCGCTCGTCGCCGCGGCGCTCATCGGCGCCGGCCTGGCGGCGGCGTTTCCCGTCGTGCTCGGCTACATCGGCGATCGCTACCCCGAGCGCTCTGGCACGGCCTTCAGCCTGGCGTTTACCCTGGCCCTGGTCGGGAACATGACGATCAACAAAACTTTCGGCTACGTCGCCCACCTGCATGGCATCGAGCAATACGCAAAGGTGATGCTGGGCCTGCTGGCCGCGTCCGGCATGTTGCTGGCGTTGGTCATCAGACAACGGAACTCGAAATCCCGCTCGTGACTGGGGCTAAGAATTGCAGTATCATTTAGATATGGCGACCGCTGAGCATTTTCTGGATCGGTACCTCGACCCGGTAACGGACGCCCTGACGCCGGAGGTCGCGCAACGTATTCTCGACCTCGAGCCTGAGGCAGACGTAGTCGCCCGCGTTGAGGAGCTCGGCGAAAAGTCAGACGCCGGGACGCTCACCGACGCAGAGTGCCGGGAGTATCGCGCCCTGGCCGACGCGGGAACGCTTGTTGCGCTCTTGAAGGCCAAGGCGCGCCGCCGTTTGGCGCAGTCTACGAACTAGCCAATGAACGCCGGGACGCGACAGCTCGTACGACAGCGCCGGCGAGCGCTGCGAATACTGTCGTCTTCCCGAGGAATGTGACGAGTGGCCTTTTCACGTCGATCACATCCCGGCGACATTCACGGCGGCGACGACGACCCGCGCAACTTATCTTGGAGCTGCACGCAGTGCAACCTGCATAAAGCAACCAACTTCGCCAGCGTTGATCCAGAGACCGGCGATCGCGTCGATCTTTTCAATCCTCGCCAGCACTGCTGGAGCGACCATTTCGCTCTTAATCCAGATGGCGTCATTGTCGGTCTCACCTCGAAGGGCAGAGCGACTGTACGTCTCCTCGATATGAACGGCAGTCCTCAGCTCAATTTGCGTCGCGAACTGATCCAGCAAGGCGACTATGGCGTAGCTGACTAATCGAGGCCGGGCGAAGCCACAAGCCAATCCCAATCGAGAACCATGAACACGCTCGCAAACCAGTGGCTCAACAACGCCCGCGCCGCGATGGACCGCATCGAGGCGACGCAAACCGACAACATTCGCCGCGCCGCGGAGGCCATGGCCGATTCGATCGGCGCCGGGCGGTGGGTGCACACCTTCGGCTGCGGCCACGCGACGATCCCCGTCGAGGAAATGTACCCGCGAATCGGCGGCTTTGTCGGCTTTCATCCACTGATCGAACTGCCGCTGACGTTTTTCACGCGGATCACCGGCGAGATGGGCGTGCACCAGTTCCTGTTTTTGGAGCGGGCCGAGGGGTACGGAGTCGAAATCATGAAGGGCTACGACTTCGACCCGCGCGACTCGATGTGGATCTTCTCGCACACCGGCATCAACAACGTAAACATCGACGTGGCCCTGGAGGCCAAAAAACGCGGCATGAAGGTGATCGCCTACGGTTCGGCGGCCGCCGCCCAGGGGAAGCGCACGCGGCACAGTTGCGGGAAGACGATTTTCGACATTGCCGATATCGTCGTCGACTCGTGCGCACCCGTGGAAGACGCTTCGGTGCCGCTGGCCAATCACCAGGACAAAGTGGGGCCGGTGTCGACGATGGCGTTCGTCACGTGCGTATGGATGACAGTGTGTACGGTGGCGGAGATCCTCGCCGGGCGCGGCGTGAAGCTGTTCATCCACCCGTCGCACAACGTGCCGGGCGACACGACCGCCCACCAGCGGCTCGACGCGGCGCTGGCCGAGTACAAGCGGCGCGTGGCGGGGGTATAGTGCGATTTTGAAACCATGGCTGCGTGGCATGTCGTCGTCTTCGTCGACATGTTTGCGAAGGCAAAGCATGTCCACGCGGACGAGGACATGGCACGCTGGGCGCCTTCACTCGCCGCCAAGCTGCCGGGCGATCTCGTACATGGCGTCGAGATAGGTTCTCGCCTCCGCCGCCGGCATCACCAGCGGCGGGGCGATGCGGATCACGTCGCCCGCCAGAGGGCCCAACAAATGCACGGCGCGGCCCTGCGCATCGCCGCGGTACGAGTCGCGGACGAACTGCCGGGCGATTTCTCCGGCCGACCGACCGCCCACGCCGGCGCACTGAATGCCCCACACCGTCCCCTCGCCGCGCACCGCGGCGACGGCATCCAGCTCGGCGAGTTTCACTAGCCCCGTCTCCAAGGCTTCCGTCAGCGGGCGCGAGTGACCCACTACGTCGCGCTCCTCAAACTCATCGAGCGTCGCCAGCACCGCCGCGCAACCCAGCGGATGTCCGCTCCAGGTGTCGGACGCTTCGCGCATAGTCGAGCTTGGCGAACAGATCGGCGCGGCCGACGACCGCGTCGACCGCCACGCCGTTGCCCAGGGCCTTGCCCAGCACGACGACGTCGGGCTCGACGCCATACTCGCTGAAAGCGTACATCGCACCCGTGCGGCCGAAGTTGGACTGGACCTCATCGAGAATGAACACGATGTCCCGTTCACGGCAGAAGCGCGCCAGTAGCTGCAAGTATTCTTTCTGCGGATGATACGACCCGCCGCCGCCCAGGTAGGGCTCGGTGACCAGACAACAAACCTGCTCGCCCAACTCGCGGTCGAGGCGCGCCAGCTCGTCCTCGTAGGGCGTCAGATCGAGCGGCTGGCGGCGGCGCTCGACCGAGGCACACTCATCCTGCGGAAAGCTGAGAAATCTCACGCGCGGGTCGCGCTCCGGGTCGTGCTCGCCGCCGGTCACAGCGCCGGCCAGCCCCTTCTTGCCGTGAAAGCCGCGGCGCGTGGCGAGGATCATCTGCCGCGCGGGGTCCTGAGCCAGCGCCGTGCGGATCGCCTTGATGACGCCCTCGCTGCCGCTGGCCGCCCACAGGACTTGCTCCAACCGAGCGCCGCCCGGTTGCGACTGCAGACTCGCGATGAGCCGCCGACTCGCCTCCAGCTCCAGCGGCGTGGCGGCGTTGTAGGCTGTGAGCGGGGCGGCGGCGAAAAACTCGCCGACGGGCGCGGCGCCATTGCCCGCCCACGCGGCGGAACTGGCGTGGCCCAGGTAGTTCATCATGCGCCGCCACCAGCGCGTGGGATTGTGACCCAAGCTGGCCACCAGCACGCCGGAGGTGAAATCGGCCAGCCGCCGGCCCTCAGGGGTGTACACATAGCAGCCTTCGGCCCGGGCGATCACCGCCAGGCTGGGCGTGTAGGTGCGCAGGGCGAGGGGCTCCAGTTCGGCCAGTTCGCGGCGCACGGCGTTGGACTCAGGCTCGCCCGGATGTTGGGGAGCTCCACTGGTTTGTGGTCGCTCAACTGTCGCCATGCTGGCCGCCTTCTACAGTCATCAGTAGCTCCGGCTCCCTCCCCTGGGCGGCGGAGGGCTCTCTCATCATCCCTCCGACACCCTCCCTTCGGCGGGGAGGGGACCGGAGAATCACACCTCAGGTTCGTAAAGTACCTCCGATTTGCCCGCCGTCGGCTCATGCAAAACCAGGCCGCCCGCCGGGCCGTTGACATGCACCACGGCGTCGGGCGCCCCCGCGGCATGCCGGGCGAGGATTGCTTCCATCGCCTCGACGGCGGCCACCACCTGGCGGTCGGCGGTGAGATCGTTGTACGTCAACGACCGCGCCGCCTGCAACCGCGCGTCGCGTTCTGATGCCGGGCCCCCAAATTCAACCGTCGCGGCCTCGCCCATGAACCGCTCAATCACCTCGACGCCGTAGCCGCGTTGCGCCCGCTCGCCCCACGGTTCCAGCATCGCGCCGTTGTAGTGGTTGTTCATTGTAATCTTCAGCTCCAGCGGCGTGCGCCCCTCGACGGTGCATTCCACGCCCCGTTTACGGCTGTGACCGTTCCACACGCCGTTGTCGAACCGGAACTGAACTTCTTGCTCGACGTACCCTGGAAAATTGTCCGGCGTCACCCAGCTCGTGTGAATGTCGAAGGCCGCCTCGCGGCCATCGGCGTACTCGTAGACCAGCCGCAGTTGCGTGGAGTCCCACGTCGGTCCGTCGGCGGCGCCGACCAGGCCGCGCTGGCCCGTACACGAGACTCGTTTGAGCTTCATGCCGAAGGTGAAGTCGATGAGCTTGATGTAATGGACCGCCACATACGTTCCTGGATTGCGGCCCGCGATCCACTCGGCGAACTGCGACCCCGAGATCGACTTGGGCTCCAACAGCGAGCAGTAGCCATTGTTGACGTGGGCCAGCACGCCGTCGGCCACCAGCGTGCGGAGGCGTTTGTGATCGGGGTCGAGCAGCTTGTGGTACACCACTTTGGCCAGCACGCGATGCTCGGCGGCGAGACGCACAAGCTCGTCGAGTTCGCGCAGGCGCAACACCGAGGGCTTCTCGACGAGCACGTGCTTGCCGGCGGCGAGCGCCGCCTTCGCGGCGGCGAAGTGGCGGTCGTCGGGCGTGGCGATGCACACGACGTCGATCCCGGCGCGCACCAGTTGGGCAACGGCGTCGGGGCCGCGGAAGCTCTCCAGCGACGGGGCGGCGCCGCCGGGACGCCGGCGATACGCCTCGGCCCGCTCGCCCGTGCGGCGTGGCGGCCGCCGCCAGTGAAACCCCGCAAACGCCGAACCGCGGATCGAACAGCGACCGCCGCGCCGCCGCCTCGAACAGGGGTCGGTAGGTTTCCTCGAAGATCATCCCCAAGCCGACCATGCCGGCGCAGAACGTGATCGTCGTGGGGGGATGACTGAGGCATGGCGGGTCACACCACCCTTTTCTCCGGGCGATGGGTCGCCGCCTGGCGGAGATGGAGCTCCATGGCGGCGGCGGCAGTCGCGCCGTCGCGGGCCTCGATCGCCGCGAGGACCGACAGGTGCTCTTGGTAGCCGCGGACGAGAGTTGCGAGGCGATCGACGCCCAATTCGTAGGACAGCCGCTTGTACTCCCAGCACTTGTAGATGGCGCCGCGGAGCGGCTGGTTGGCGACATGGTCGGCGATGCCCAGGTGCAGGGCGAAGTCAAAGTCGCGCGCCCGCTCGGGCCAGTCCGGCTTGTCGTCCGGCGCCGCCGCAGCAGCTTGCCGCGAGAGTTGTGCGATCACGTCGTCCGGCATGTGCTCGGCGGCGCGGGCGGCGGCCGGCGGCTCCAAGAGCAATCGCAATTCGTGAATCTCGACCAGCCAGTTCTCGGCGCCGGGCGCCACCACCGCCCGCATGTTCATCCGCTGGGTGACAATCCCGTCGGCCAGCAGCCGGCCCAGAGCCTGGACGACCGGCGTGCGACTGACGCTCAGCTCGGCGGCCAGGCGGGTGCTCTTGAGCTCGCTGCCGCCGGGCAACTCGCCGCGCACGATGCGGGCGAGGATTTGGTTATAGACTTCCTCGACGCGCGACGGAGTGGCAGCGGCGGAGAGAGCGTCTTCCGTGGGAAGCTCGTCGGCCTGGGGGAACGGCTCGTCGTGAACGACGTCGACGGTCATAAGTTGAGTATCCCGATTGAGATTCTCGCCAAGCGCTCGCCGGGGTCAGCCGCACCACGGACGACAGTTCACTTAGAGCACCTGGCCGCTCTACCCACAAACCCCTGTGAGAGCCACAAGCGGTTCAATTTCCCAAAAAAAAGCTGACCTGGTCAGCAGGAGCCTCTCTCTACGATAGTAGATAATGAATTCACTTTTTGCTAGGGTCGCCGCGAGCTGTTCGCGGATTTCGACCAAACCTGATCAGAAAATCAGCCGCCGGCGGGCACTATTCGCCGGGTAACCTTCGCCCCCACGGCGAGCGCGGGGCGGTGGGTGCGAGATGAAGCGTCGGGCCCCGCGCCGTGGAGCGGCCGGCTGCGGGAACGAACTTCGAGGCGCCCCGGCGATTTGTTTATCATACTGACCGCCAAGGTTGCCCGATCCAGGCATGGAGAAACCCGCGAATGGCTTACATACCCTCGGACATTGCCTCGCCGCCGGCCGGGCGGCTGACAAGTCTCGACGCCCTGCGCGGGTTCGACATGTTTTGGATCATGGGCGGCGAGGGCATCGCCCACGCGGCCGCCAAGCTGTGGGGCTGGGCATGGCTCGTGTGGCTCTCGGGCCAACTTGAACATCCGGAGTGGAACGGCTTCGCCTTCTACGACCTCATCTTTCCCACGTTCCTGTTCATTGCCGGCGCGACGATGCCATTCTCGTTCGCCAAGCGACTGCGCGCGGCGATACCAAAGCAGATCTCTATCGCCACGCGATCGTCCGCGGACTCGTGCTCGTGTTCTTAGGAATGATCTACAACGGATTGTTGAACTTCAACTGGCCCAACACGCGACTGCCGAGCGTGCTGGGGCGCATCGGCCTGGCGTACATGTTCGCTGCGCTCATTGTGCTCAACACCGGACTGCGCGGGCGACTGCTGTGGATTGCCGGACTGCTACTGGGCTACTGGGCAGCGCTGAAATATGTCCCCGTGCCGCGCTGGGGCGCCGGCGACCTGGAGCCCGGGCACACGCTGACCGACTACCTCGATCAACTGCTGATACCCGGCCGCCTTTATCGGGGCGACCGCGACCCGGAGGGCTTGTTCGCTACGATCCCGGCGATTGGCACCGCACTGGCCGGCGCCGTCACCGGCTCGCTGCTCAAGAGCGAACGGCTTTCAGGTTACGCCAAGACGCTCATCATGATCGTCGCGGGGCTGGTGTGCCTCGGCGTCGCGCTCGTTTGGGACCGCTACTTTCCGATGAACAAGAATCTGTGGTCTAGTTCGTTCGCTGTGTATTGCGCCGGGTGGAGTATCCTCTTCTTGGCGCTCTTTTTACCTGGTTATCGACGTGTGGGGCTGGCAAGCGTGGGCATTTTTCTTCGTCGTGATTGGCTCGAACTCGATCCTCATCTATATGGCCGAGGCGTTCGTCGACTTCGGCCACACGACGCACAAAGTGTTCGACGGCGCACTGCGACACACGGGCGCCTACCAGCCGCTGCTGTTTGCCTGCGCGGTGGTGCTTGTCGAGTGGCTGCTCTTGCTGCTGCTGTACCGAAAGCGCATCTTCCTGAAGGTGTGACAGCGTGCCATGTCCTCGTCCGCGTGGACATGTTTTCCGTTGACCTCGACATGTCGACGAAGACGACGACATGCCACGCGGGATCGATGGCTATTGATCGGGGAAGACAAAAATGCCGCCGGTCAGCAGGATGCCGATCGCCCACAGCAGCCACGTCGTCGAGATGAAATAGGGAAACGCCATCAGGGCGCCCCCGAAGAGCATTGGGTTGACCAGGCCGGACTTCTTCCCGTAGACGAACGCGGCCATGCCGATCGACCCAAAAACAATCGAGCCAAAAATATTGGCGAAGGTAAACATCGTGCGTCGACCGGTGGCGCCTGGAGGCAGAAAGCATCGGCCGCTCACCACGGCCGCCGCCACTACAACCATAGCACGCCAGACCTGGACGCGGGACCGCTAAAACGCGCCCGTTTTCTACTCTGCCTCAATCGCCTGCAGGGCCGCCCGCATATAGCCCAGGGCAAACGCCATCCCCGCGTGCCAGGGCCCGGGACACGTCATCTGCGGCGTGTGGTCAGGAATGAGCACTCCCTGGTACCCGTTGGACTTAAGAATCCGTAGCACGCGCAGCATGTCCACCTCGCCGTCGTCGACGAAGGTCTCGCGGTAGTGGGGCGCCTTGCCTCGCACGTTGCGGAAGTGGACGTACGCCAGCTTTCCCTGTCGGCTGTACTGGTCCACGGCGTCGTACAGACTGCCCTCGGTCATCTCGGCCAGCGACCCGATGCAAAATTCCAGCGCGTTGGCCGAACTGGGCCGCCGATCCAGCAGCCGCTGGTACAAGTGCGGCTGATACACGAGCCGCGGCTGGCCGCGGAGCGTGGGCGTGGGCGGGTCGTCGGGGTGCGCGGCGAGTGTCACCCCCGCCGCTTCGGCTACGGGCACAAGCTCATCGAGAAAATGTCCCAGCCGCCGCCATAGGTCGTCGTGCGTGGCAGCGGGCTGGACGCCGCTCGGCGCCGCACGGTCGTACCACATGTTCCACGCCATGCCGCGGGGCATTGGAGCGTCAAGCGGTCCGTCCATGCCGACCGACATGGCCCCGCCGCGCGCGAACGGCCCCGTGATCCGCCCCGCCACGCCGGCGATGCTGAAGTTGTAGCCGAGCACGGGGATCCCGGCTTCGCCCACGCGGCGGACAATCGTCTTGAGCCCCTCGAGCTGCGCGCGCTTCCGCGGGCCGTCGAGCAGGACGTCGTACCAGTGGGCCGGATCGAAGTTCTCGATGGCCTCGAGCACAAGGCCGGCGGCCTCGATCTCGCGCCGCAGCGCGACCAGCTCCTCGAGCGTCCACAGCGCGTCGGTATCGCCCGCCGTCCCCCAGCCATCCTCCGCGGCCGTGGGCTGATTGTCGCCGGCGCCGTGCCGCCCGTCCTTGAAGTAATCGACCAGATGTGCCACCACGTGCGTGGCGCCGGCTTGCCGCGCGAACTGAAAGTTCTCGCGCGTCAGCATGTGCCGATAGAGGCCGAGACCGAGCTTCACTGCGAAGGCTCTCCGTGTGTTACGGACTCCGCCAGCGTTTTGCGACGGGCGACGCGCCTGTGCCAAAGTCAGCCGCGCCGCTCGTCGTCGACGGCAAAGTGCATGGGCTCGAGACGGGGATTGAGCGCGTGGATGATCGCCAGATTGACCAGGTACATCAGCGAAGCGCCGACGAACAGCGGCACGTAGTTGTTGCCTGTCCAGTCGAGCACGTACCCGACAATCTTAGCATTGAACATGCCGCCAATGCCCGCCGCAAAGCCGCCGATGCCGACAATGGAGCTGACGGGCGCCGCGGGGCCGTGTCGGACACCAGCGTGTAAAGATTCGCCGAGAATCCCTGGTGGGCCGAGGCCGCCAGGCCGATCAGCAAGATCGCGACCCACACGTTCGACACGCTGGCCGCCGCAAACACAGGGACGACGCACAGAGCGCACACCAGCAGCGTCGTCTTGCGCGCCGCGTTGACGCTCCAACCGTTCTTGATCAGCCGCGACGAGAGCCAGCCGCCGGCAATGCTGCCCACGTCGGCCATTAGGTAGATGGTCACCAGCGGAGCGCCCATCTGGTCCACCTTCACGCCGTGCTTGTCGTAGAGAAAGCCCGGGACCCAGTAGAGGTAGAACCACCAAATCGGCGCACTCAGGAACATGCCCACGACGAAGGACCACACCTGGCGATACTTCAGCAACGTCAGCCAGGGAATATGCGCGGGCGGATCGGCCGGGTCGCTTTGGATGTAAGCCAGCTCCGCGGCGCTGACCCGCGGATGTTCGTGGGGCGATTGATACATCCAGAGCCACGCGGCAAGCCACACGAATCCCAACGCGCCGGTGAAGTAAAACGCTACGTCCCAGCCGTAGTACTTGGCCAGAAAGGGCACCAACACGGGGGCCAACAGCACGCCCACGTTGCTGCCGGAGTTGAACAGGCCCGTGGCCAGCGCCCGTTCCTTCTTGGGAAACCATTCGCTGACGCTCTTAATAGCGGCCGGAAAATTGCCGCCCTCGGCCAGGCCGAGGGCCATGCGCGCTGCGCTGAAGCCAAACACGGTCGTCGGAATCACCCAAAAGCCGACCGTGCCCGGCTCGCCAAACGGATACCAATCTCGCAACACCGACTCCGGCGGAATGAAGCGATTCAAACCGTGGGCAATGGCAGCGATGCTCCACAGAAAGACCGCGATCGCGAACCCGCGCCGCACGCCGACGCGATCCATGAACCAGCCGCCGCCGGCATAGCCGATGGCGTACGCCAGGCTGAACCAGAAGACGATATTGCTGTAATCAATTTCGCTCCAATGCAGCTCCACCTTTAAGTCGGGCTTGAGAATGCTGATGACCGCGCGATCGACGTAGTTGATCGTCGTGGCGAAGAACAATAACGCGCAGATCACCCAGCGATAATGGCCGACCGACGTCCGTGGAGATTCGTTCATCAATCGTAAGTCGGCCCGAGGGGCGACGAGCTCCGGCAACTACGGGAAGAGACGAAGGACAAGTCGGGTGGCTGTGGTCGGCGTCTTCGCCTCCCACAGGGCACTGCTGGGGGCTCGCAGACTCGACCCCAGCCACCCCGACCGCCGCGCCAGCCGTGCTAGTTTAGCTGCGATGGCGCGAGAGTTAAACGCCTTCCCACAGCGCGACGACGGCAAGCGGCCAGCGACGCCGAAATCGCCCCTCGCGTAGCAAATAATCGTCCCTGGAGGACCGAATTCCCGCAAAGCGGCGTCGGGCAGCGGCAGTGAGCTTCATTTGGCGCGCTCTGCGCCGGCGTGCCGCCGACCGCGCCGCCCGCGCGCCTGACCGGGGCGCTTCGGTGTGCTCCTGGTCGCGCCCTCGGCCACGTCGTACTCGCTGCTGCCGGCGGCTTCTTGCAGCTCGGAAATGGGCGGATCGCCGTGCCCTTCGTTGGATCCTGCCAGTCCGCCCGCCGCCGTCCCGCCGCCCGCTTCGCCAGCGGCATGAATGTCGACGGCGCCGGCATTCTGCGGCGCCGCATCGGTGAGCGGCGACGGGCACCGACGCCAATCTTCTTGCATGCCGCCCTCCGGCGCCAGTGTGTCTCGCGGCGTCTGCGGCCGGCCGGTGTTGATATTCACGTCGACTCCCGCACCGTTGGTCGCCGCGCACCGGACGCAATACCGGGCATAGGGCATCGCCTTCAGCCTCTCCGCGGCAATCGGCTGGCCGCACCCCTCGCACCGGCCGAAGTCGCCCGCGTCCAGTCGCCCAAGCGCCGCCTGGGTCTCGGCGACGAGATACTCCTCGTTTTCCGCCAAGACCGCGTTCATGTCGTGGAGAAACTCATCCGTTCCTTCATCGGCCAGGTGCATCGGCACGTTGGTCATCGCGCCGCCAGCTTGTCCGCCGCTGGGGGCGAGCGTTTGTTCGGTGACGACCGCGGCGTCGGCCCGCAAGCGCGTCCGCAGCGCCTCGAGCTGATTACGGTAGCGTGCCAGTTCACTGTCTTTCATGGTAGGTCGCCTTTCGCTCACCGCTGGCCCGCGAGCCACGCTCGCTCAAGATCCCGGACGGCGTAGCCGTCCGGCTACCTCATCACTAGATTTGTCATCCCTTGTTGGTGCAAAAATCGCGCCCAGCGGCTGGCCCCGCTTGAGGCTGCCATTTGCGGCTAACGGCGACCTTTGGAAGACCACGCCAACCTCGCCGGGCTGTTCGCTAGCGTCCCAGATGGCGTTGCCCCGACCGCCTGGATTGCCTACTAAGCCGCCATGAGAGCGCCGCTTACCGTCCTCATTCCCTGCAAGAACGAACGGCTGAACATCCGGCCGTGCATCGAATCGGTGCGCGGACTGGCGGATGAAATCCTGGTCGCCGATTCGGGCTCGACGGACGGCACGCTCGATATCGCTGGCGACATCGGTGGTTGCCGCGTGATCGAGCGCCAGTATGTGCACTCGGCCGACTTTAAGAACTGGGCGATCCCGCAATCCCGCCACGAGTGGGTGCTGGTGCTCGACGCCGACGAGCGAATCACGCCGCCGCTGGCCGAGGAAATCCGCCGCACGCTGTCGGCGCCCCGGGCCGACGTCGACGGTTACTCGATCAACCGGCTTAACCACTACCTCGGCCACCGCATCAAACGCTGCGGCTGGGCCGACGACCGAGTGATCCGCCTGTTTCGCCGCGACGCCGCCCGCTACCGCCCGCGGTGGGTTCACTCCGAGGTCGAGTTGGACTGCCGCCGCATCGCCGCCTTGCGCGAGCCGATGCTACACCACACCACGTGGACCACCGACCACAATGTGGAGAAGCTCAATCGCTACGCGCACTGGAGCCCTGAATGCCCGCGACGAGGGTAAGCCGCTGCGCATGGCGTCCCTCTTCCTCACGGCGCCGTTTCGGTTTTTTCAGCTCTATGTCCTCCGCCTCGGCTTCCTCGATGGCGTGCCGGGGTTTCAAGTCTGCATGTTCGCGGCGTTCTATTCTTTCCTTAAGAAGGCCAAGCAGTGGGAGGCGCTGCACGGCATTCCGCAGCCGGACCCCGAAGCCGAACGCGCGGCCACGCCCCCGTCGCACGCCGCATGAAAGAGTTCTAGCCGCCGGCGGCAGCCGGCGCCGTCCGCGACGCGAGCGCCGGCTTCCGCCGGCGGCTGTCATGGGATTGTCGAGCCGAGTTATCGCTCCTCAATAATCCGTAAACATTTGCGTCATTTGCGGACTCTGCCTTCGCTAGCTCTGCTATCAACGCTAGCACTCCGTGCCCCCCTCCTCTGTTAGTGGTGCTGGATATACCAGCGCGGCGTATGCCGCTCATCTGCGGTCTCTCCGCGGTTCGATAATCGCTTCTACACGGCGCCACCACTGCGCAGCGTGCTCAGGAAAATTCCCAGCCAAGGACGGCGATGGGAGCGGGGCGAGAGTCTGTCCATGCGCATCTCCGTCATACTCTCCACCTACAACGCCCCCGAGTGGCTCGAAAAGGTGCTGTGGGGCTACGCCGCCCAGAGTTGCCGTCCGCACGAGATTGTCATTGCCGACGACGGGTCGACGGCCGACACGCGCCGCACGATCGAACGCCTCGAGCGCTCCATGGGCCTCGCGGTGGTTCACGCGTGGCACGAAGACCGCGGCTTCCGCAAGTGCGAGATCGTGAACAAGGCCCTTGTCGCCGCCAGCGGCGAGTACCTGATATTCTCCGACGGCGACTGCATTCCCGGACGCGACTTCGTGGCTACGCATCGGCGCCTGGCCCGGCCGGGCTCGTTCCTGTCGGGCGGCCTCGTGCGGCTGCCCATGGATCTGAGCCGGCGCGTCACCGCTGATGACATCGCCTCGGGCCGCACCCATTCGCTCCGTTGGTTGCTGCGCCACGGTCTGCCGATCAACTCGAAATGCCTCATGGTGGCCGGTTCGAGGAAACTGGGCGCTTTGCTCGATCGCGTGACCACGACCCAAGCCACCTGGAACGGTCACAACGCCTCGGCGTGGAAGAGTGACATTGTGCGCGTCAACGGTTTCGACGAGCGGATGGGCTGGGGCGGCGAAGACCGCGAGCTGGGCGAGCGGCTGGTGAACGCTGGATTGCGCGGCCGACAGATCAGGCATCGCGCCATCTGCGTGCATCTGGATCACCCGCGCGGCTACGTCGATCAGCAGGTGCTCCGCTGGAATCGCCGCCATCGACAAATCGTCCGCGATGAGAAGCTCAACTGGACCGATTACGGCATCAAAAAATCGGCCGAGGACGCCGATGAGGGAATGATTCTCCAATTCCCGACGGCGCGAGCCGTACGGCGCCAAGCCAGCTGCGCGCGCGGCATAGTTGGCCCCCGGTCAATAACCGGGGGCTAAATGCTGCCGTCTTTGCCTCGCTTGCCCCTGATCGCCGTTCCCCTCTATAATCCGGGCTGAGTATTCCCCGAGAACTGCGCAATTGTGCCCCTGGGCGATTGCAGCCGCGCAGACCCACCGACTCGCCCGCCCGCCTGCGATTCTCTGGTCGCAAATGCCCGAAATCCCGCCGCTTGCGATCTACGCCTCGGTGCTGGTCGGCTTCGTCGCGACCAAACTGGCCCTGGCCCACCTGATCGGTCCGCGCAAGAAGACGCCCGTCAAGCAGATGCCCTACGAGTCGGGCATGGACCCGGTGGGCGACGCGCGGCAGCCGTTCGACGTGCGAGTTCTACCTGGTGGCGATCCTGTTTCTGGTGTTCGACGTCGAGCTGTTGTTCCTCTATCCGTGGGCGGTGAGCGCCTACGTCGACAAGGGCGGCATTCCGCCCGAGCTGCGCGGCGCCGTCTTCGCCGTGATGCTGACGTTCATGGCCACGCTGGTGATCGCCTACGTCTATGCCTGGCGGAAGGGGGTGTTCCGATGGCGGTAGGCATGCCGGAGAACGTCTTCCTCACCAAGCTCGACGCCGCCGCGAACTGGGCCCGCTCCAATAGCCTGTGGCCGATGCCCTTCGCCACCGCCTGCTGCGGCATCGAGCTGATGGCCACGGCCGCGTCGCGGTACGACATCGCCCGCTTCGGCGCCGAGGTGATGCGATTCAGCCCCCGGCAGTGCGACCTGATGATCGTCGCCGGCCGCGTCGTCATGAAGATGCTGCCGGTGCTGCAGCGCATCTGGCTGCAGATGCCGGAGCCCAAGTGGTGCATCTCGATGGGCGCCTGTGCGTGCACCGGCGGCGTGTTCGACACCTACGCGGTGGTGCAGGGCGTCGACCGGTTCATCCCCGTCGACATGTACGTGCCCGGTTGCCCGCCGCGGCCCGAGCAATTGCTGGCGGCGCTGATCGAGATGCAGGAAAAGATCATGCGCACCGGCACGCTCGCGGGCAGCGAGTTCGCCGACCGCACGACCTCCGCCGGCCCGCCGCCGTTCGACCTCGACGAGCTCCGCCGCCGCCGCGAAGTGACGCCGGTCGCCGGCCTCGAAATTTACCAGCCGCCGCAAGTAAAGTGATATCGATCGGCGCCATTGCTATTTAGCCCCCGGTCACTGACCGGGGGCTACTGGGCGTTCCACCCCTCAAGCGTGACATGTCCGAAGTCGACTCGACCATCGCTGACCTCCGCCACCGCTTCGGCGCCGATGTCGGCGCGACGCGCGTTCCGCGACAATCGCCGCGTCGTCGTGCCCAGCGAAGGTCGTCCACAGTGTCCGTTGAAGTACCTCAAAGCCGCGAGCAGGGCTTCGACATGCTGGTGGACATGACGGCCGTCGACTACCTCGAATACCCCGAGCGCCGCCGACCGCTATGGCGTCGTCTACCTGCTGTCACGCACACGGCAACGGCGAGCGGTTGATCGTCAAAGACGTTCCTCAACCCGCCCGACCTCGAGTTGCCCTCGGCCTACCGACCTGTGGCGCGGGCCGATTGGATGGAGCGCGAAGTGTACGACATGTACGGCATCACGTTCGCCGGCCACCCCGACCTGCGGCGCATCCTGATGCCCGAAGAGTTCACCGCCTTTCCGCTGCGCAAAGACTACCCGCGTCAAAGGCCGCGGCGAGCGGCACAACTTCCCGGTCATCACCCGGGCGGAAAGCTGATTGCCATTTGGCCGCGGGGCTTGCCCGCGTCCGCCAAGCGGTGGAGCTGAATGCTCCCTCTGACATCGTCAATCAAACATCCAACATCACACATTCCCCCCGATGCCCCTCACGCTCGCCGACACCCTGCCGCCCGAGGCGTCCGAACAGGAGTACCTGTGGACGCTGAACTTCGGCCCGCAGCATCCGGCCACGCACACCACGCTGCGGCTGGTGCTCACGCTCGACGGCGAGAAGGTCGTCGACGCCGTGCCGCACATCGGCTACCTGCACAGCGGCTTCGAGAAGCTGGGCGAGCACCTCGATTTCAACCAGTACGTCACCATCGTCGACCGGATGAACTACATCTCGCCGCTGGCCAACGAGATTGCCTGGCATCACGCGGTCGAGAAGCTGCTGGGCATCGAGCTGACGCCGCGCTGCAAGTACCTCCGCACGATCCTGGCCGAGCTGATGCGGCTGCACGATCACCTGCTGAACGTCGGCGCGGCGGCGCTCGACCTGGGGGCCTTCACCGCGTTTCTCTACGCCTTCCAGCAGCGCGAAATCATCTACGACATCGTCGAGTACGCCTCGGGCCAGCGGTTCCACCCCAGCTACACCCGCGTCGGCGGCGTGCTGTTCGACGTGAATCAACGAGTGGGTGCAGAAGGTCCGCGACTTCGTGAAGGGCTTCATGCCGGTGCACGCCGAAGTCGAACAAGCTGCTCACCCGCAACCGCATCTTCATCGACCGCACCAAGGGCATCGGCGTCTTGACGACAGAGGACGGCGATCAATTTCAGCGTCACCGGCCCGATCGCCCGGGCCAGCGGCGTGGTCCGCGACCTGCGCAAGGACGAGCCGTACCTGGCGTACGCCGATCTCGACTTCAAGGTCATCTGCTCCAAAGCCGGCGACTGCTATGCCCGCTACCTCGTGCGGATGCAGGAGATGCTCGAGAGCGTCAAGATCATCGAGCAGGCGCATCGAGAACATCCCCGCCGGCCCGGTGAACGTCGACGCCGACAGACCGACGCCGTGCTCCCCGCCAAGCCGGCCGTGTATCGCAGCATCGAGGGGTTGATCCAGCACTTCGAAGTGCTGATGCCCAACCGCGGCTACGAGGTGCCGCTGGACGAAGTGTACGCCGCCACCGAATCGCCCAACGGCGAGCTGGGCTTTTACATCGTCGGCGACGGCACGCCGCGGGCCTACCGGGCCCGCACGCGGCCGCCGTCGTTCATCCATTTCGCCGTGTTCCCGCATTTGATCCGGGGGCACCAACTGAGCGACGTCGTGGCCGTCCTGGGCAGCCTCAACATCATCGCGGCGGAGCTGGATCGATGACGCAGCGCATGGGAAGAATCTCACGCAAAGGCGCAAAGGCGCGAAGGCAGACGCAGAGCAATGCAATCGGAGCATTGTCTTTGTTTTTGTTTTTGCCATTTTCTGCTTTGCGTTCTTCCTTTGCGCTTTGCGCCTTTGCGAGAGAGATAAATACGAACAGACGCACCATGCCAACTTTAACCGACGACCTCCGCCGACAAATCCTCGCGGTGCTGCCGAAGTATCCGAGCAAGCAGGCGGCCACGCTGCCGGCGCTGCACATTGTGCACGATGCGCACCGCGCGGTGTCGCCGGAGGCGATCGTCGAGATCGCCGAGATTCTCGAACTGCACCCGGCCGAGGTCTACGACACGATGACGTTCTACGGCTTCTTCCGCGACCGGAGAATCCGCAAGGGCGACAAGCGCGTGTGGGTCTGCCGCAGCATTTCGTGCATGCTCCGCGGCGGCGAGGAGCTGCTCGCCGACCTGAGCCGCCGCTGGAACGTGCAGCCCCGGCCACACGACCCCCGACGGCCGGCTGTCGCTCGAGTACGCCGAATGCCTCGGCGCCTGCGAAGGCGCTCCGTGCATCCTGGTGAACGAGGAATGCCACATGAATATGACCGAAGAAACCGCCGCTTCCGTGGTGGAAAAGTCCTAATACGGATCTCACGCAAAGGCGCTAAGGCGCAAAGGAAGTACGCAAAGAAGAAATGAGAAGGCAACAAGAGAAGAAGAGCTAGAAAGTCGAATCCGAAGGAGAACTAATTCCTAATGCATTTCCTTTGCGTCCGTCTTTGCGTCTTTGCGTCTTTGCGAGAGATCCCCGCCGATTCCCCGTTCCGAACCGACCATGCCGAAGTTTGAACCCGTACTCCTGGCCCGCGTCGACAAAAGCCCGACAGCACGTCGCTCGCGTCGTACCGCGCCGACGGCGGTTATGAGACGCTCAAGAAAGCCCTCGGCATGGCGCCGGAGGCCGTCACGCAACGGTGAAGGACGCCGGCCTCCGCGGCCGTGGCGGGGCGGGGTTTCCCTGCGGCGTGAAGTGGACGTTTCTGCCCAAGGACCATCCCGGGCCCGATTTATCTCTGCGTCAACGCCGACGAGAGCGAGCCCGGCACGTTCAACAACCGCATCCTGATGGAGGAGGATCCGCACCAGCTGCTCGAAGGCATCGCCATCGCCTGCCACGCCATCGGTTCGCACACGGCGTACATCTATCTGCGCTACGAGTACGGCCGCTGCTACCGCGTGCTCGACGCGGCGATCAAGGAATGCTATGCCGCGGGCATGCTCGGCAAGAACATCCTCGGCAGCGGCTTCGACCTCGACGTCCACCTGCACCGCGGCGCCGCGGCCTACATCTGCGGCGAAGAGACGGGCCTGATCGAAAGCCTCGAAGGCAAGCGGGCCTGGCCGCGGATCAAGCCGCCGTTCCCGGCCATCGAGGGCCTGTTCCGCAAGCCGACGATCGTGAACAACGTCGAAACGCTCTGCTGCGTCACGCACATCCTGGACCGCGGCGTCGACTGGTTCAAATCGATCGGCGTCCCGCCGGACCCCAACAACCCGCGCGACGTCGGCAGCTACGGCCCGAAGCTCTACTGCATCAGCGGCCATGTGAACAAGCCGTGCTGCGTCGAGTTGCCGCTGGGCGTCACGCACCCGAGAATTGATCGACGACTACGGCGGCGGCGTGTGGAAGGGCCGCAAGGCCAAGGCGATCGTCCCCGGCGGCATCAGCATGGGCTTCTTGACGCGCCGGCGGAGCTCGACACGCCGCTGGATTTCAACGGCCCGGGCAAGGCCGGCTGCCTGGGGCTGGGCACCGCGGCGGTCGTCGTGGTCGACGACCAGACAAGCATGGTCGACGTGCTGTACAACTGCTGCCGGTTCATGAGCGCACGAATCCTGCGGCCAGTGCACGCCCTGCCGCGAGGGCACCAGCTGGATGCCACGCGCATCCTGGAGCGCATCCGCGCCGGGCCACGGGCGGGTCGAGGATCTCGATATGCTCTTGGAGGTCGCCGAGTCGATGGGCATCATACCCGGCACGACGATCTGCGGCCTGGGCGACGGCGCCGCCTGGCCGGTGAAGAACGCCATCCGCAAGTTCCGCACCGAGTTCGAAGACTACATCACCGCCGGCCGCACAAGCGAAAGCCCCGCCGACGCGCTGATGGCTGTGCACTAGAGCGATAAATCACTCTCAATTGATAAGGAAATGGACAGGATAACAGGATGACTTGGATTTACAGGACGAGGGCTGTTCCGTTTCCGATCCTGTAAATCCAGGCAATCCTGTTATCGCGTCAATTCAGCTTTCCATTCCGATTCATGCCGACCGCGCTGATTAACAACACGCCGCTGGAGTTCGACGCCGCGACGCAGCTTAACTGCATCCAGGCGGCGCAGCGCATCGGCTTCGAGATTCCCACCTACTGCTGGCATCCGGCGTTGTCGGTCGTCGCCAGTTGCCGGATGTGCCTGGTTGAGATCGGCGAGCGGAAGCCCGACGGCGCGATTGTCATGCAGCCCAAGCTCGTGCCCGGGTGCCAGACGCCCGTGAAGGACGGCACGGTCGTCGTCGCCGACAGTGCGAAAGTGAAAGAGGCCCAAAAAGCCACGCTCGAATACCTGCTGCTCAACCACCCGCTCGACTGTCCCACCTGCGACCAGGCTGGCGAGTGTTGGCTCCAGGACTACAGCTACCGCTACGGCCGCGGCGTCAGCCGGCTCGAGGAGCCCAAGAACCTCAAGGCCGACAAGGACCACATCGGCGACCAGATCACGCTCTTCACCGACCGCTGCATCATGTGCACCCGCTGCGTCCGCTTCACCCGCGAGATCAGCGGCACGGCTGAGCTGATGGTGACCGACCGCGGCACGCACGAAGAGATCGACGTCTTCCCCGGCCAGCCCTGCAACAACAAGCTCGCCGGGAATGTCGTCGACTTGTGCCCCGTCGGCGCTCTGTGCAGCAAAGACTTCCTCTACAAGCAGCGCGTGTGGTGGCTCAAATCTGCCAATAGCGTGTGCCCCGACTGCTCGACCGGGTGCAGCATTCACGTCGACCAGAACGAAGACCGCGTCTACCGCCTCACGCCGCGGCCCAACCCGCAGGCGCAGGGCCACTTCATGTGCGACGAGGGACGGTTCGGTTGGAAATACATCCACTCGGAGAACCGCCTCGCGTTTCCCGAGCAGCGTGACGTGTCTGCTGACGGACGCGGCAGGGTGATCTCTCGCGGTTGGGACGACATCCTGCCTGCGCTGCGCGATCAACTGAAACGCCGCGCCGAGCAGAATCCCAAAAAAATTGGGGCCGTTCTGTCGCCTTGGATGACGGTCGAAGAGGCCTACCTGCTGGCGAGCTTTCTCGCCAAGCTGGCGCCGAAGGTGAAGCTGGCGATGACGCCGCCGCGCGTCGTCGGCGAAGACGACAAGTACCCGAAGGACGTGCGCGGCCGCCCGATCGAGCCCCCCAAATTCACGATCCGCGCAGAGAAGGCGCCCAACCGCCGCGGCGTCGACATAATTGTGAAAAATTTCACACAGTCATCCCTCGCCCTCGGCGATTTGCTCGGCCAGGCCGCCGGCGGGGAGCTCGACGTCCTCTATCTAATCGGCGGCGATCCGGCCGGCTGGATCACCGACGAGCAGGCCGCCGCGCTCGATCGCGTGCCGCTGGTAATTGTGCAGGACATTTTCCCGTCGGCCGCGAGCCAGCGCGCGTCGTTCGTGCTCTCGGGCGGCTCGTTCGCGGAGCGCGACGGCACGTTTGTCAATCACGCGGGCCTCGCCCAGGAAATTCACCGCTCGATCCGCAGCCCCGAAGGCGCCCGCCCCGACAACCGCATCCTCTGGGACCTCGCCGGCCGCACTGGCCTGTTCAACGCCGCGCTGGTTCGCAAGGAAATCGCCAAAAAAATCCCCGAGCTCGCCGCGCTGTCGACCGGCGCCCTCGGCCCAATGGGCGTCTGGCTCACGCACGTCGACAAACCGCTGCCCGTTCACAAGTAAAGCAAGAAAGAAGATTAACCACCAAGACACAAAGGCACGAAGCCGGAAAAGACAGATCGATCCGCAGACGACGCAGATTAGCCTAGCGCGGCGTAGCCGCAACCAAAATGTTGAATTGGAGTTAGGTCTGTAGCTTCGACAAAATGCGCACGGCCTGCGTTGATTCTGCTGGATAGTAATACAGATGAAATCCAATTCTGATCTGCGTCATCTGCGGATAATAACCCGAATTCTTACTTCGTGCCTTCGTGTCTTTGTGGTTAATCCTGATCGATGACCGAAATTCTCATCACCCTCGCCACGATCGCCGTCGCCCTCGGCGGCATTCTGACGGCGTGCGCCTATCTCATCTTGCTGGAGCGCAAGCTCTCCGCCTGGATGCAGGATCGCATCGGGCCCAACCGCGTCGGGCCTTTCGGCATGCTGCAGCCGCTGGCCGACGGGCTGAAGTTTCTGCTCAAAGAAGAGGTGATGCCCGATCAGGTCAACAAAGTCTTGTTCGTGATCGCGCCCACCATTTCGATGTTTACCACGCTATTGGCGTTCGCCGTGGTGCCATTCGGGCCGGTCGACCAGGCGCCCAGCTGGCTGCGGTTCATCATCGCCCCGCAGATCGACGTCGGCATCGTGTTCATCTTCGCAATCACCAGCCTCGCCGTGTACGGCATCATCCTCGGCGGCTGGGCGTCGAACAACAAATACAGCGCTCTGGGCTCCCTGCGGGCCAGCGCGCAAGTGGTCAGCTACGAAATCCCGCTGGGCATGTCAGTACTCGGCATTGCGCTGTTGGGCGGCACGCTCAACCTCGAGCAGATCGTCAGCCACCAGGCCACTGCGGGCTTCTCGGGCTGGTACGCCTGGACCCAGCCGCTGGCGGCAATGATTTTCTTCACCAGCGCTCTGGCTGAATCCAACCGCCTGCCGTTCGATCTTTCCGAGTGCGAGCAGGAGCTGGTGGGCGGCTACCACACCGAATACAGCGCCATGAAGTTCGCCATGTTCTTCCTCGGCGAATACACGCACGTCATCACCACCAGCTTCCTGACGGTGATCCTGTTCCTCGGCGGCTGGCAATTCCCCGGAATCGCCACGGTCGACAGCGTTTACGCCGGCGCGTGGCTGGTGAAACTGCTGGTGCTCGTGGGCAAGGTCGCCGGCGTGATCAGCTTCATCATGATGATCCGCTGGACCATCCCGCGTTTCCGCTTCGACCAGCTCATGGGCCTGGCGTGGAAGGTGCTCATTCCGCTGTCGCTGGCCAACGTCACCGCCGTGATGATCGTCAAGCAGTTCGACATCAGCCCGTGGTGGCTCACGGCCGCGTCGCTGGGCCTGTTCATCGCCGCCGGCATGATCAGCGTGTACGCCGGCCGCCTCGAAATCGCCCGCCGCCCCAGCGCCGCCCAACTCGCGGCTATGCCTTCGCTACATACCTAAGAAAACTAACCACAAAGGCACAAAGACACAAAGAAGGAAGAAGAACAGAAAGTTGGAGGCAGCCAGCTTCCTCTCTGCTTTGTGTCTTCGTGTCTTTGTGGTTAATCTCCCATGATCGACAAAGACAAAGAGGTCACCTGGATCGAGGAGCCGCAAGTCGGCTTCTGGGAGGCGACGTTCGTCCCCGCGATCATCCAGGGCCTGAAGACCACCATCGGCCACATCGGCGATCGCAAGACCGTCACCGAGCAGTACCCCGAGGTGAAGCCCGATCTGCCGCTGCACTACCGCGGCGTGCACCGCCTCAACCGCGACGAGCAGGGTCGAGTGAAGTGCGTGGCCTGCATGCTGTGCGCCACGGCGTGCCCGGCCAATTGCATCCACATCGAGGCCGCCGCCGCCCCGCCCGAGTGGCCCGACCGCGACAAATACCCGGCCACGTTCGTGCTCGACGAGCTGCGCTGCATCTACTGCGGCATGTGCGAGGAGGCCTGCCCGGTCGACGCCATCGAGCTGACGCACATCTACGATCTCACGGGCGAAACGCGCGCGGCGCTCAACCTGAACAAAGAAAAACTGCTGGAGATCTACGACCAAACCAAGGACAACCCCAAGGACCCCGTGCGTACGGTGCGCGGCCGCCTGGGCCCGGCGTCGGAGTTCGCCAATCTGCCGCCGCTGGCGCCGGCGACCAGCGTCAACGCCGTCGACCGCTCCGCTCAGGCGCCGTCGCCGGGGGTGATCAAACCGCTCCCCAAGGACGCGCGGCAATAACCGTTGCAACATAAGTGGCAAATCGGTCCGTTTATTATTTCTCACGCAAAGGCGCAAAGGAGATCGCAAAGAAAGAAGAAGGAAGAAGAAATTTCTGGAACGCTTATCTCCACTAATAAACGCTAATCCGGATTAGCGCCATTTAGCGAAGATTAGTGTTCCGCAATTCTTCTTTGCGTTCTTCCTTTGCGCTACGCGCCTTTGCGAGAGATCCGTACTCAAAAGCGTCGCCAATCCATGACGTTGCCCGCCCAAATCATTGCCGCCGGCCTCCTGGTCGCCGCCATTGGCCTGTGGCTGGCGATGCCGCCGCGCGCGCGCGGGTGGCCAGCCTCGCCGCATTCGCCGCAGCGATTGGCCTGTTGGCGATCGTGCGCACATTCGGCGCCCCGGCGGGTGAGCTTACCGACCGAGTGCTGTTCTGGATCTTCGCCGCGGGCGCCACGATGTGCGGCCTTCTGATGATCACCTGCCGCGACCCTGTCCATGGCGCCTTGTGGTTCGCCGTCGCGACCCTGAGCGTGTGCGGGCTGTTTTTGCAGCTCCAGGCGCCGTTTCTCGCGGCGGCCACCGTCATCGTCTACGCCGGCGCCATCATCGTCACGTTCATGTTCGTCATCATGCTCGCCCAGCAGAGCGGGGTGAGCAGTTACGACCGCCGCGCCCGCCTGCCCTTGCCGGCGGTGTGCGTCTCGTTCTTTGTGCTGGGGGCCATGACGGTGAACCTCGCGCGATGGCATGACGCGCATCACACGGGCGCTTCGACGGCTGCAACTGCCGCCGCGACCGCGCAAGTCGAGGGCCAGTCCCAACTGCAGAAAGAGGCCTCCTACGGCGGACTCCACGCCCTGGGACGCACGCTGTTTGGCGAGTACTTGATCGCCGTCGAGCTGGCCGGGACGCTGCTCCTCATCGCCACCATTGGCGCCATCGCCCTGGCGCCCCGCAGGACGCAGGGGACGCTATGACCGGGAGCTATGAACCCTATCTCGCGCTCGGCGCCGTGCTGTTCGTGCTCGGGGCCGTCGGCTTCGTCACCCGGCGGAACCTCATCCTGATGATGCTGTCGGCCGAGCTGATGCTGCACGGCGTGTCGCTCACGCTGTTGGCCTTCGGCCAGATGCACGGCGGCATGGACGGCCAGGCATTTACCGTTTTTGTGTTGACTGTGGCGGCGTGCGAAGCGGGGCTGTCGCTGTCGATCATTCTCTCGCTGTACCAGCGCTCAAAGTCACTGGACGTGGAACTATGGAGCGCGCTCAAGGAAGCCGACGTCGAAACGGGCGTGTCCGACGACCACGAATTTCCGCCTCCTGCGGCGGCCCGCAAGCTCAGCTTCCCCCGCCTCACCGCCGCGGGCGAGATGCCGTCGCTCGACGCCGACGCCCCCTTGGGCCCCCAACAAACCGCCGGCAAACGCAAGAAAACGCCGTCCTTCCGCTACGGCGATACTAAGCCCAAATCAGATGGATAATTTTTTACGCCCGATCTCGCGCAAAGGCGCAGAGTGCAAAGAAAAACGCAAAGCAAGGCAAAGAAAGAATTGCTTTCTTCATCATTGTCTTCTTTGCGTCCCCCCTTTGCGCCTTTGCGCCTTTGCGAGAGATCCGTATCAAGCGAACCAAGATGACCGAGCAAGCAGCGCGCACGATCATGTGGCTCATCCCCGGCGCCCCGCTGGCGGCCGCGGTGGTGATTGCGCTGTTGGGGCCGCGGTTGCTCCGCGATCGCAGCCACTGGCCATGCTGGATTGCTCTGGCCACGTCCACGGCCTGCGCCCTGGCGCTCGTGGCGTCCATCGTGCCCCACGGCTTTCACGCCCAGGACAGCGAGGCCGCGCTCGCCGCCGGATTCCGCTGGCTCGACGTCGGCGGCCTGACCATCGACGTCAACCTGCGGGCCGACGCCATCAGCGCCCTGATGCTCGCGATGGTCGTGCCGGTGAGCACGCTCGTGGCCGTCTTCGCCGCCGGCTACATGCACGGCGACGAGGGCTACCCGCGCTTCTTCGCCATGTTCTCGCTGTTCGTTTTTTCGATGTGCATGCTCGTGCTCTCGGCCAACTTCCTGGAGCTGTTCATCTTCTGGGAAGGCGTGGGGCTGTGCAGCTACCTGTTGATTGGCTTCTGGTATCGCAAACCGGCCGCCGCCGCCGCGGCTAAGAAGGCGTTTGTCGTCAACCGCATTGGCGACTTCGGGTTGCTGGTAGCCATCTTCTTGATCTGGACGCGCTTCGGCTCGCTGGACTTCGATCAGGTGCTGTTCATTCCCGGCCGCATCGCCGAGCTGGCCGACAACGCGCCCCTGGGGGTCACGGTCATTTGCCTGCTGCTCTTGTTGGGGGCGATGGGCAAGAGCGCCCAGTTCCCGCTCCACGTGTGGCTGCCCGATGCGATGGAAGGCCCCACGCCCGTGAGCGCCCTGATCCACGCGGCCACGATGGTCACCGCCGGCGTGTACCTGGTGGCCCGCTCCACGCCGCTGTTTGCGTACGCCCCTCAAGCCCAGCTGATGGTCTCGGCCATCGGCGCCATCACGGCGCTGATCGCGGCGCTGACCGCGCTGACGCAGTTCGACCTCAAGCGCGTGCTGGCCTACTCGACGGTGAGCCAGCTTGGGTACATGTTCATGGCCCTGGGCGCCGCGGCGGCGGGAACCGAGGCGACGACGCACGCCGTGGCCGCCGGCATGTTTCACCTGTTTACGCACGGGTTCTTCAAGGCCCTCTTGTTTCTCGCCGCCGGCAGCGTGATGCACTCGATGGGCGACGTCATCGACATGCGCCGCTTCAGCGGCCTTAAGAGGGCCCTCCCGATCACGCACTGGACGTTCCTGATCGGCGCCGCCGCGCTGGCCGGGGTGCCGCTGCTCTCCGGCTTTTGGAGCAAGGACGAAATCCTCGCCGTGCTCTCGCATGCCTCGCATCACGCGCGCTACGGCGCCTTCTTCACGGCCATCTTCTGGATCGCGACCGTCACCGCGTTCCTGACAGCGTTTTACACGTTCCGCGCTTATTTCCTCACCTTCTGGGGACCCGAGCATTTCCCCGAAGAAGCCGGCCATCACCCGCACGACGCCCCGCCGGTGATGGCTTGGCCGCTAAAACTCCTGGCTGTCGCCGCGGCTGTGGTCGGCCTCGCCGTGGGCGCCACGCACTGGTTCGGCAGCTACCTCCAGCACGCTCCCGGCCTGCCCGAAGCGGGGGCCGAAGGTTTTAACCTTGGCTTGATGGCGATGAGCTCATTGGTCGCCTTGGCCGGCGTCGCGCTGGCGTACCGCTTCTACGCCGGCGGCAAGCGGCCCGAGGCGCCTGCCGCGGGTTGGGTCCAGCCGTTCTACCAGCTTTCGCAAGGCAAGTTTTACTTCGACGAGCTGTACATGGCCGTGATCGTCAAGCCGCTCGTGGCCCTTTCGCAACTGGCCGCCTGGGCCGACAAACGCGTCATCGACCGGGCCGTCGACCTGGTGGGCGCCGTCCCGCGCTGGATCGGCGCCGCGCCGCGCCTGTTGCAGGAGGGCGTCATCCCGAGCTACGCCCTGATGATGTGGACCGGGCTATTGTTCTGCCTCCTCGCGGCCATGGGGGCGTTTGGATAACGATGATCGCACTGGTCTTTGCACTGCTGGCGATCCCTGTCGTGGCGGCCAGCCTGTTGCTGCTGTTGGCCGGCGCTACGCGGCAGGGCGTCGCGCGGTGGGTGGGCCTGGGCAGCACCGCTGCCGCGCTCTTGGTGGCGTGCCTGTTGGCCAGCCGCTATCGCGATCTCCCGAGTGACGAACCGCCGTTGCCGAGTCCGCTCGCCGCGACCGACGTCTCGCCCGTGCATCCCAAGGTCGAGTTCCGCCACACCTGGCTCATGCTGGGCCAAGGGGCCGACAGCGGCTCCCACGGATTCCAGCTCGAGTTTTACTTCGGCCTGGACGGCATCAGCGTCGTGATGATCCTGCTCACCGCGCTGTTGAGCGTCTCGTGCGTGCTGGTCTCCTGGAAGTCCATCCACCAGCGCGAAGCGGAGTTCTACGTCGCCCTGTTGCTGTTGGAGGCAGGGCTGTTCGGCGTGTTCTGCTCCTTCGACCTGGTGCTGTTTTACGTGTTCTTCGAGTTCACACTCGCGCCGTTGTTCTTCATGATCGCCATGTGGGGCGGCCCGCAGCGCCGCGCCGCCGCGGTGAAATTCTTCCTCTACACCCTGGTCGGCAGCCTGATCACATTGCTGGGCCTCGTGATGCTCGTCACGACCGCGGCCAGCGCCGGCCTCGCAGTGCCCACGTCGCTCCCCGACCTCGCCGCCTGGCTCCGCGACCATCCGCTGGCCGACTCGCTTCAGGTCACGCTGCTGCTCATGCTGGCCGCTGGCTTCATGGTGAAGGTCCCGGTCTTTCCCTTCCACACCTGGCTACCCCTGGCCCACGTCGAGGCGCCGACCGCCGGCAGCGTGCTGTTGGCTGGCGTGCTGTTGAAGCTCGGCGTCTACGGCTTCTTGCGGCTCTGCCTGCCGCTGTTGCCGTACGCCTGCCTGCACGTCGGCCTGCCCCTGTTAAGTTCGCTGGCGGTCATCGGCATCGTCTACGGCTCGATGTGCGCCCTCGTCCAGCGCGACGTCAAGAAACTCGTGGCCTACAGTTCGATTGCCCACATGGGCTTCTGCCTGCTGGGCCTGTTCGCCCTCAACGTCGAAGGCCTCTCCGGCGGCGTCGCCCAGATGATCAACCACGGTCTCTCCACCGGCGGCCTGTTCCTTATCGTGGGCATGATCTACGACCGCTATCACTCCCGCATGCTCGACGACCTCGGCGGCCTCGCCGCCCGGCTGCCGTACCTGGCCTGCGCGCTCGTCTTCATCTCGATGGCCAGCATCGGTTTGCCGGGCCTCAACGGCTTCGTCGGCGAATTTCTCTCGTTGGCCGGCATGTTCAAGACCCAGAGGATCTACGCCGTGATCGGCGCCACCGGCGTCATTCTCGCCGCGTGGTACCTGCTCACCATGCTCCAGCACTTGCTATTCGGCCCGCTCAAGGAGCCGCTTCGCGGCGCCGGCGCCGCCGGCCGACATGAACTTTCGCGAGCTGCTCGCCATCGCCCCCATCGCCGCCGCGTGCCTCTGGATCGGCGTCCGGCCGCAGCCACTCTTGGAAACCATCGAACCCGAAGTCACCGCCATCGCCTCGCTCTACCACGAAAGCCTGACCCAAGAAACCGCGAGCAGCGCATCGCATAAAAGCCGCGATCCAATCGCCGGTCCGACGCTCGCGAAGTCGCAATCTTTCCACCCCTGATCATGCCCACGCCCGACTCGATCCAACACGCCGCCATGCTGATCGCTCCGGAGCTCGTGCTCCTGGCGACGGTCTGCCTGATGCTGCTGTTGGGCCCGTTCCTGGTCGACGACGCCGGCCGCGCCGCCCCCGGGCTCAGCCGGCGCTGGACCGTCATGGCCCTGGGGGCCATCGGCATGGCCCTGTGGATGCTGTTCCGCGTGGAGCGCGGCGCCGCGTCCGCCGGCCCCTTCACAGCCGACGGCCTCAGCTTCTACGTCCGCGCCCTCGTGCTCGCCCTGGCGCCGCTGTTGATCATCCTGCTCACCCGGCAGATCGACGACGGAGCCTCGGCCGAAGCCCATGCCTGCCTGCTCACCATCGTCGCCGGCGCGGGCCTCGTCGCGCTGGCCTCGAACCTTGTCGGCATGTTCCTGGCGCTGGAGCTGGTCAGCATCCCGACCTACATCTTCCTCTATCTCCCCCGCCGCGACGTAGCGATGCAGGAAGCCGCCCTCAAGTATTTTCTCTTGAGCGTGTTCTCCTCGGCCCTGACGCTTATGGGCATGAGCTGGGTCTTCGGCGCCACGGGAACGGTCGACTTCGCCCACATGGCCGCGGCGCTGAGTGGCCCGGCGGCAAGCGCCGACCTGCGCCTGTTCTACGCCGGCGCCGCCATCCTGCTGGCGGGGCTGAGCTTCCGCATCACGGCCGTGCCGTTTCACTTCTACGCCCCGGACGTGTTCCAGGGCGTCAACTCCTCCAGCGCCGCCATGCTCTCGGTCGTGCCCAAGGCGGCCGGCTTCGCGGCGATCGTGCGCGTGCTAATAAGTGCGTTGGGCGTCGGCAACTTGACCGCCGCCGCGCCGCTGGCCACGCTCCTGGCCGCCCTGGCAATCGTCACGATGACGCTTGGCAACCTGCTCGCCTTGCGCCAGCACCACCTCCACCGCCTGCTGGCCTATTCCAGCGTGGCCCACTCCGGCTACATGCTCGTCGGACTCGCCGTCGGCCAGACCGGCGCCGCGGTCGGCGGCATCCCCGCGCTGTGGTTCTACCTGGCCACCTACGGCGTGGTCACCATCGGCGTGTTCGCCCTCTTGGCCGCCGCCAACAGCGACCGCCCCGTCACCAGCGACGCCGACCTCACCGGCCTCAGCCAATCGCACCCCACGATCGCCACGCTCCTGGCGATCTGCCTGTTCAGCCTCATTGGCCTGCCGCCCACGGCCGGCTTCCTCGGCAAGCTGAACTTGTTCTACGCCAGCTGGCAATCCGCCTCGCCGTGGGGCCGCACGCTGGCGATCGCCATCGCCGCCAACGCCGCGGTGGCCGCGTGGTACTACCTGCGGCTCATCGCCCTGATGTACCGCGAATCGCCCGACGCGAAGCAGGGCGGCCGACTGGCCGTCGCCCCCACCGTCGCCGGCGCCGCGGCCGCCGTGGCCACGATCGCCATCTTCCTGCAACCCCAACGCCTGTGGGACCTCGCCCAGCTTATCGTAGGCTGAGTGCCATGTCCTCGTCCGCGTGGACATGCTCCCCCTTTGCTGAACATGTCGACGAAGACGACGACATGCCACCCGGCCGTGGGCTGAGTGCCATGTCCTCGTCCGCGTGGACATGCTCCCCCTTTGTTGAACATGTCGACGAAGACGACGACATGCCACCCGGCCGTGGGCTGAGTGCCATGTCCTCGTCCGCGTGGACATGCTCCCCCTTTGCTGAACATGTCGACGAGGACGACGACATGCCACCCAGACTTGCGTTTCTACTTTGGGGGGTTCGCCTTCTCCGCCTTCGCCGGCACGTCATTGAACCCAAGATCCTGAATGCGAATGTTCTTCCACCGCACGTGCAAGGGCGTTTTCAATTCGTTCGCATGCACCTGCAGAGCGATGAACCCGTTAGGCGTCATCGAGTCCACCAGGTGCGCCGCCGCCACGCCGTTGATCCAGGTGTCGATCACGTCGCCCTGGGCCACGATGCGAAAATGGTTCCACGCATCCGGTTTGAACGCCTTCCGCGCCGGCTCGTTGTGCGTCAGATCGCACAGCCAGCCGCGCCGCGCTTCGTCGTAGATCCCCCCCGTCCACCGCCGCGGCTCGGCGCCCGCGGCAATCTCCGTCCCGTCGGCCCGCAGATTCCGCGGCTCCTTGTCGTACATCTCCTTCTGAGCCGGATCGATTTCGCACTGGTACCCATGCACGCGGCCGTTCTCGTGCTCCGGCATGCTTTCACTGCGAATCTGCACGCCGGAGTTGAGCGCCTCGTCAACCTTGAAGTCCAGCTCCAGGATAAAATTGCCGTACTTCTTCTTGGTGCACAGAAAGCTGTTGGGCGATCCCGGCGAGCTGGTCCCCACGATGCAGCCGTCCTCGACCGCATACTTGGCCGTGCCGTTGAGCTGCTCCCAGCCGTCAAGCGTCTTGCCGTCGAACAACGGCTGCCAAGCAACCTCCGCGGCGCGAGTTGGGCTGCCGCCGAGCAGTACACCCAAGGTGACCCCGAAAAGAATCAGCAAAGTTTTCAAACTGGTCATGTCTGTGGACGTATTTCCACAGTAAACCTGTCCCAGCGGATCTCTCGCAATGGCACATCGAAAAAACGCAAAGGAAAATTTAGGAACACTAATCTTCGCTAATCTGCACTAATCCGGATTAGCGATTATTAGTGGAGATTAGTGTTCCTAAACTCTTGTCTTTCTTCTTGCGCTGTTCCTTGCGCTCGCGCCTTTGCGAGAGAAATAAAAAGTAAAAGCGTTTCCATGCCGCTTTGCAGCCGTCCTTCCGCCGCTAATTCACCGCCGGCTGTTCCTCCGCCGGCGCTCCCGGCGTTCCCTCCGCCGGCTTGCCCTCCGCCGCGTCGATCTTCGCGAGGTACTCCGCAAAGTTCGCTTCCACCTTTTCCTTGCATCCCTCACAGCAGATGAAGATCGTCCTCCCGTCCTTCTCTGATCTTGATCGGCTCGCCCATCGACCCCAACGGCTCGCCGCTCACCGGGCAATCTTTTTGCTTCATCGCCAGCGCCCGGTCCTCCGCGGAAAGATTGGCCAGGTTCTTCTCAATCTGTTGAGCCATCAAATCCACCGCAGGGGCCTTGGCGGCCGGCTTGGCATCTCCTCGCCGCAGCCCGCCCACAGCATCGTTCCGACCATCGCAATTCCCAGCAGACTCCACGTTGCAAAGCGTTTCATAGCCCCTCCAGATTTGCAGATTCAGCCTCATGTTAACCGGTGGGCCACGCTCCAACGGGACCCTCCAGCATATTTGAACCCACATATTGTGCCAGAACCTCGCCACTTGGCAAATTGGTCCTGGAATTAGACACGGATTTACGCGGATTCAACGGATCGCCGCGGATTCAGGTCAGACGATCGATGCTTGACGCGATCCGCGCAATCCGACAAATCCGTGTTCATCCGCGACCTATTTCCGGAAAGAGTTTATTCCCCGCTCACCAGCGGCACGAACCGCACGTCGGCCAGCTCCTCCACGCGAAAGTCGCGCTCGCCGACCTTGCGAACACGCACCAGCTTCTGCTCGTCGGCGCTGGCCCCCAACGGCATCACCAACCGCCCGCCCACGCGAAGCTGCTTGAGCAAGGCCGTCGGCGGCTCCGACCCGCCCGCCGAGACGCAGATCGCATCAAACGGCGCCGCGTCCGTGAGCCCCTGCGTGCCGTCGCCGTGGCGCACTTCCACATTTTCGATTCCCAGCCGCAACATTCGATCCGCAGCCAATTGCGCCAGATCCGCAAACCGCTCGATGGAGTAAACCTCCCGCGCAATCCGCCCCATCACCGCCGCCGCATAACCGGACCCGCCGCCCACCTCCAACACACGGTCCGTCGGGGCGAGCTCCAAGGCCTCGACCATCATCGCCACCATCGACGGCTGCGAAATGGTCTGACCATGGCCAATGGGAAGCGGCCCATCGCGATACGCATACCGGCGCAGCTCGTCGGGAACGAATTCCTCACGCGGCACGACCGCCATCGCGTCGAGCACCTGCCGATCGGCAATCCCCTCGCGCTCAATTCGCTGGATCAGTCGCCGCCGCTGCTCCACAAAATCGCCGTCGTTAGCCGACTTCATCGTGATCATGACGCCACGGCCGCAAAAACTCTTCACGGCAGCCGCCTCCGTGTAGATGTTGGTGCGAACTCCGTGCCAATCGGGAGGTCGCAAAAATCCGCGGATTTACGTCGCCATTTCGATTTCCGCACCCCCAACTAGCCGGAGGGCCACGCCCTCCGGGAAGCCCCCCGGACGCCGTGGCCGTCCGGCTAGTGCGAGATCAGGCAAGGCCCGCTGCCAGGTTAACACTCGCCCCGCATCCCAACGGGATGCCAGCCATTAGCCCAGGGTTGGTCGCGCCTAGTGGCCTACCCTGAAGCTATGAGTTAAGCGAAGGCCGAGCCGACGGCTGGCTTTCCTTGACGATCGTGATAGACCGGTGTTTTGGACAACCCGTTGGTCTTCACACAAGGAGCAAGCCATGCGTTACGTCGGCGTCGACCTTCATAAGCAGACTATCAGCCTGTGCGTCGTGGAGCTAGTCGGCCGGGAGCGGAAGGTGATCGAGCGGAAGCGACTCATGTGCCGGGACGAGGAGGCGATCGCGGCGTACTTCGCCGGCCTGGGGCCATACGAAGCGGTCGTCGAAGCGACCGCCAGTTACGAATGGTTCGTCCAGCTGATCGAGCCGACGGCCAGGCGCCTCGTGCTGGCCCATCCCGGCAAGCTCCGCGTGATCGCCGAGAGCAAGAAGAAGACCGACAAGCTCGACGCCCAGACGCTCGCCGAGTTTCTCGCCTTCGATGAAGTCCCTCAAGCGTGGCGGCCGACGCCGCGGGTCCGCGAGCATCGGGCCTTGGTCCGTCTGCGGTCGTACGTGCAAGGGCGGATGACGTCGGTCAAAAACAAGCTGCGGCGGATCGTCGCGCACTACAACGCCGACCGGTCGGACCTGTTCTCCCGCGCGGGGCGGGCGTACCTGGCGAAGATCGACCTGTCCGGCGCCGATCGACTGGCCGTCGATTTGTTGTGCGAAGAACTCGATCAGCACGCGGCGCGTCTCAAGACAGTCGACAAGCGTTTGGCCCAGTTCGCCCAGGAGGCGCCGATCGCCGAACGGGAAGCTCGCGCCGTGCTGGCCAGCGTTCCCTGCGTCGGCCCGGTGACGACTGAAGTTGTGCTGGCCGAAGCGGGCGACGTCCGCCGCTTCGGCTCCCAACGCAAGGCGACCGCCTACGCCGGCCTGGCGCCGGGAATCCGCGAGAGCCCGGCCGCGCCAAGCAACTCGGGATCACCAAAGCGGGCTCGCGGCTGTTGCGAACGATGCTCGTGGAGCTCGCCTGGCGGCTGACGAACAAGACCCGCCGCTGGGGGCTGTTGTACGAACGCCTGAAGCGGCGCTGCGGGGCCAAGAAGGCGATTGTGGCGGTCGCCAGACGCGTGTGGTGCGTGATCGTCTCGCTCTTGAAGCGCGGCGAGGCGTACCGGCCGACCGGCGCCGGTGCACCCCGTTGAGTGATGCGACGAAAAGCCCACGGATCCACCCCTTTCACCCCGGAGCCGCATCGCACACCGACCGACCACGCAACGACGAAGGCGACCCCGACGTTTCACCCTGTCGACGGCCTCGCAGCCGACCGACGTTACCCTGAATGGCGGCGCCTTTCGCAAATACGCTTCACGACGGGCCCCAACTTGGCGGCGCCTCGAATAGATGGTTGAGCGTTCGTGAGAACAGCTCGTAGAAAAGTCGGCGGGACGGCGACCGCGGATTTCGATATCATTCAAAAAAACCAGTTGACAACGATCGTTTCATAGATGGGTGTACCGGCAAGAGATGAATATCAACCCTGAAGGGGTTGCACTCGTCTTCGATGGTTCGCAATCCACCTCGCCGGTTCGCATTGCGGTTAGCGCGGTAGCCGTTCCAATTCTGGAAACAATTGCCGCAATTTGCGATTCGTTTGCTCGCGCTCAGCAGTTGTCGGTTCGCGATGCTTGCCCAACTTCGGCCGGGCGGCGCAGTTTCGGTCGCCGCAGTTTGAAGTCAGGCGAGTCCCGCAGATCTCTGAGCCTATCGAAGAACGCCGGTAACTGCCCAGGGTTCGCCAACAACTCGCCGTGGCGGATGGCCGACAAGCGAAACAGTTGTGGATGAAATCCTTTTACGAACGCTTCCCAATGTCGCCACTCGCTCAAGCTCTTTCCAAGCCGACCATAGAAGTGCGACAGCGTAACTCGACACCGATGCCACGGTTCCTCGTCGCCATTGTAGACGCGGTTAAGAAGGTAATAGCTATCCGCCTTCTTCCCATCGAAACAAAAGTTGAAGAACGCATCCAGTAGCGCGCAGCCCTGACTATACCGGCCCAGGTAGTACAAAAGGGGGGCGTACAACGACCCCAACTCGTAACCCTCTATCTTGGACCACTTCCGCCGGCGAAGGTCAAACCGTTCGCCAAAAACGATCACTTCTCGCCGTCGGAGCCGCCTCCAAGCCGTCTTGTAGTCTTCCAAATCGCACAATGCGTCGATCTCGAAGTCGAAGGTGAATGCTCCCTCAATGGCGCCCGGGCCGCGAGACGCATAGCGCCGAATCTGAGGGCACACCGCGACAATCCGCTCGGGCGAGCCAGCTACCTGAAGACGGGCCAGGTACAGGTTGTATAGACGACTGGCGTTTTCCTTGCGTCGCCAGAGATCAGGTATTGCTTCCGTTACCATTTCTTCACCCTGCGATGCTATCCAGCAGAATCATCGCAGGGGGCGCGCATTTTGTCATGCGGCGTCGACCAGTTTTGTGATGGAAGCCTCACGTGCGGCGAGAATTACGGGAATTGTGCGTCGTCCTTGGGCCGTGAGCAGATAACGATGCGTGTGGGATATTTTTTTGATCAGGCCATGGGCGCGGAGCAATCCCAACAGGCGCGTGACGCGACAGGCCAGTCGACGCCGCTGGCGCGGGTCTTGGGGATCGGCGCCGAACAGCGCTTCGCGGACGTCGGCGTTGCGGAATCCCTTGATCAGAAACTCGCCGCGGGCGACCGCGGCCAGCAGCCGGGCGTCCTCGTCCTGGAAGGGATGCAGCGCGCGACGCCGGCGACCGTCGCGCACGACCGGGCGGCAGAGGGGAGCGGCGAGCTCCTTCAGGAGGCCGTCGGTCTCGGTCGCGGCCAGCGCGTCGAGATAACGGCGGTTGGCGGCGTCGGAGAGTTGGGCGCGGCGGGCCAGATCGGCCACCCCCTTGCGCAGCGGCCGGTAGCTCCGCGCACCCGCGGGGTCGCCCTCCGCCGCGCGGTAGCTTTTCAGGTCGCGGGCGTCGTTGATCGTGGTTTCCACGCGCAGCACCGAGCCCTGCTTGTCGTACATCTTGATGGCGTTGGCCTTGAGGCGGTGCTTGATGCGCATCCCTTCGGGTCGGGCGGCGACGTCGCTGGTGACTTCGCCCTTGAAATGGCCGTTGATGTAGGGTTGGCGGGCGAAGCGGCGTCCCAAAAACCGCATCACGTCGCGGCTGTCGAAGGTGCGGATGGCATGATGGATCAGCCGGCCGTAGAGCGGCGCCAACTCCCCGCGGGAGCGGAAGGCGACGTCGGTGGCCCATTCGCTCTGCTCGGTCGACCAATACGGCTCCAGCTCCCACGGCGCCAAGAGGCCGCGCCACGCCGGGTGCGCCTGGTCCAACAGCCGCGTCAGATTCGGCGCCCAGTCAATGCGCAACTGCTGGTCGCACAGCTGTTCGGCGCGCGGGAAGTCCTCGATCCACGGAAAGCAGTTGTCGCGCCGATCGTAGCGAAGCTCCGCGGCGTTCATCTGTTGCACAACCACTCTCGGCCGTTGAGGACGACATGAATGTTCCAGGGAAACCACGTTTGCAGCCGCACCTGGGCGCGGCCGAAAGTCGAGTCCTGAAAGTAGACGTAATAATGCAGACATTTGCGGCGCACCGGCCGCAGTTCCAGGATCTTGCGCTCGCGGTTGCGATGGACGTCAAACGACTGGCAGACCTCGACGGCGCTGAGCACGGCCAGCACGCCTCCCGGTCCGACGCCCTGCTCCTCGACGATCCGGTCGACGAGTTGCTCCTTGTCGATCGCCGGGCTGGCCAGATCGCGCACCGCTCGCCCCGCCTGGTCGGCGACGCCCTCGACGCTTTCGCGAAACCGCTCCGTCGCCGCCTGGGCGAACGCGCCAAAGTCCTTGAACAGCACCTTGGAAAAGTTCAACATAGTCGTCATGCCGCTCGTGGTCGCCAATTGACGAAACGTGCCCCGAAAGCGCAGCCGATCGAAGCCGCAAAGAACTCCCCAAATCCGCGGCGCATGCCGCTCCAGAAACGACTTCATGGCGTTGCTCCTGTCGATCGAGTGCGGTCACAGCCAAAGCCACACTCTACGACGGAGCAACGCCTCCTTAAACCCTTTGGTTGCGGCCGATAGGCCGCGCTAAGCACAACCAATAGCGCTCCCTGTCACCTCATCGTTGATCTTATCCGACGCTCACGATCGCAGCAGCAATAAGCCAAGCGGCGCCGCAATCAACGCGATCCAGCCGATCCCAGCAATCGCCCACTCGGGCGACCCGCGATCAACCCTCGGCCCCATCCCGCCCGTCCAGCCCGTGAACTCGCTCAGCTCCTCGGCAAACCAAATGAGCACCAGCGGCGCCAACAGCAACAACGAGCACGCCAGCGCCGCCCCGACGCCGGCGACGACGAACGCGCCCCAAGCGTAGATCAGTGCAATCGCCAGGCTGCCAAACTTGGGATCCATGTGAGCAGCTTAGTCGCCTGGGCGGCGCATGAAAAAACCCGCTGGGCGGCGTTCTCAAAGGAAGTACATTTGGTTGATCATTTCTTCAGCCGTCGTGTTTTCAAGAAGCTCACGGAGACGCCGAAGTTTCTCACCGGGACCAAATCGCTGACTGGCGAATACGATGATCCCACAATGATTTCGACCGGCCGCCAACACTTCACCGTGGAGTCGAAAGAAATCCGCTGCATTCAGCGAATAGATCGCGCGTCCGTCCGCTGCAGCGAACTGCAATTGAACTTCGTCTGGCGCCCGACGATTCCCTGCTTGAATCGCCGTCAGCACGTCAAATCCCGCGCCCACCAGAGCGTCCACGACAATAGACTGAGCGGCGTCTTCGTCCACGTAGAGCCGGACTCGGCTCATCGGCGGCTCGCCTCGTGGGCGTCGCGGGCCGCGTGATCAGCGGCTGCCTCGGCCTCCAGCTCGGCGTCGAATTCTTCGCAGTGGTCGAGATACCAGGCCAGAACCGCGTAAACTTCGCGGCCCGAGAGTTGGGGGTACTGCTCGACGATTTGTTCCGGCGAGAATCCCTGCCGGTGCAGCAGCACGATCTGATTGACAGTCATCCGGGTGCCGTCGATGCGCAGCTTTCCGCCGCAGACGCCGGGCGTGCAAACGAGCGTGGTGGCGAGGGTGGTTGACATGGCAGTGCTTCGCGGTTTCTTCGCTTCAATTCTAGCCCCAATCCTCGCGTGAATCCATCGCGCTCAACTGGGCTGGTTACCCCAAACTCTTGCCCACGTGCGGCCTGCCGCTGGCACACGACGTCAAGCCCTTTCGTAGCCGATTCTCTTAAAACGCGAATTCCGCGCTTTCATTGAAAAAAGTTGTTGAAAATGGGCCACGACTTGGCGCAGACTAACATCTGCCAAACTATACGTCTGCACACTCGCCATTTCCCAACTCCCAAGAGCCGAGCAAAGTGAACCGCCAAGGACGCCAAGAGCACAAGCAAGCCAGGGTTTCCGAAATTCTTCTTGGCGTCCGTGGCGTCCTTGGCGGTTTAATTCAATGCGGTAGGCGCCCGAAAAGTACGGCCCAATCCACATGCCCACGCCGACGAGGGCATGCCACCCAAAATCCAAAATCCGCAATCCAAAATCCCCCATTCAGCATTCCACATTCAGCATTCCCCATTTACGGAGCCTCCCATGTCCTACATCGGCCGTCCTCGCATCCTGAACGACTTTAAACGCGGCCAGATCGCCGCCATCGTCGGCGCCGGCTGCGGGCTGGCCGCCGCGGCCCGCTATGTCGGCTGCTCAGTCGACACCATTCGCCGCGAAGCCATTCGCAACGACCACTTCCGCCAGGAGCTGCGAGCCTCCGAGGTTCGCGGCCAGCTCGAGCCGCTGCAGGCCATGCGCCGGGCGGCCAGCACCCACTGGCGGGCCGCCGCCTGGCTCCTGGAACGCACGAACCCCCAGCAGTTCGACCGCCGCCGCACGGCCGCCTCCAAGCCCCAGGAACTGCACCAGGTGATCGAAGCGGTGATCGAATCGGCCGTCGAGGACATCGCCGATGATGAGCTACGCGACCGTATCTGCCGGCGCCTCTTGGCCGTCGCCAACCGCTCGGCCCGCACCCTCAACGCGGTCTCGCGCTCACGGCTCGACCCATACGCCGAAACCTTCGACCTGCCCACGACCGCCGAGCGGCGCAGCCTCGACAAGCTGCTGGCTCAGCTCGACAAGAACCGACTTTCGTCGCTCCGCAGCCTCAAGCAAGAACAGCGAAACTCGCCGAAATGTGCGTGACCCCCGCCACCCGCCGCCGCGTGTTTTCCCGACTCGCCGTCAACCCGCGTCAGGCAAAATCAGGACCTAATGCAATAAAAATGTGGGACCCCTATGAAGCCCGCAAAACCGCAAAACGATGGCCCGCTTCGAAACCGGAGATTAACCGCAGAGGACGCAGAGATCGCAGAGGCAATCCAAGAGCACTCAGACAAACCAGCATCTTCTCTGCGTCCTCTGCGTACTCGGCGGTGAAAATCTGGCTACAGCGCCTCGACGACCAGATCGCCGACCTCACTAGTCGTGTACCCCATCTTCCCCGCGTTCTGGCTCTTCATCTTCGTGGCCGTGACGTGCATGATCGCCTTCATCACCCGCGCGCGCAGCCTTCGGCTGACCCTGCTGGTCCAAGAGCATGCTCACCGCGTTGATCGCCGCGATGGGGTTGATCTTTCCGGTGCCGGTGTACTTGGGCGCGCTGCCGCCCATCGGCTCGAACATGCTCACGCCGCCCGGCTCGGGGTTGATGTTGCCGCCGGCCGCCACGCCCATCCCGCCCTGGATGATGCCCGACAGGTCGGTGATGATGTCGCCAAACATGTTGGTCGTCACGATCACGTCGTAGAATTCGGGGTTCTTGACGATCCACATGCAGCACGCGTCGACGTGGTTGTAGTCCTTCTCGACGTCGGCGTACTCGGCCCCCACCTCCTGGAAGGTGCGCCACCACAGGTCGTGGCCCGTGGTGAGCACGTTGGTCTTCGCGACCAGCGTGAGCTTCTTGCCCTTGGGGTTGTTGCGCTTCCGCGTCAGCTCGAAGGCGTAGCGGATGGCCCGCTCGCAGCCCTTGCGGGTGTAGATCGCCGTCTGGGTGGCCACTTCGTTGGGCGTGCCCTTGTGCATGAACCCGCCGGCGCCGCAGTACAGGTCCTCGGTGTTCTCGCGCACCACGATGAAGTCGATGTCGCTGGGCCCCTTGTCCTTGAGCGGCGTCTCCACGCCGGGGAAGAGCTTCACGGGCCGCAGGTTGATGTACTGGTCGAGGCCAAAGCGGAGGTCCAGGAGCAATTTCCGCTCGAGGATGCCCGGCTTCACCTCGGGATGGCCCACGGCGCCCAGCAGGATGCAATCGAACTTGCGGAGCAGCTCCAGCCCGTCGGCCGGCAGGGCTTCGCCCGTTTTCAGGTACCGGTCGCCGCCCCAGTCGAGGTGGGTGAGCGACAGTTGGCCGTCGAACCCTTCGAGCCTGGCGACCGCCTTGAGCACCTTGACGCCCTCGGCGGCGACCTCGGGCCCGGTGCCGTCGCCGCCAATCACTGCGATTTTCATGGGTTTCACCTGGAGAACTTAGATTGCCGCCGCAGCCCGGTCGTCGACTGCTTGCACCGGTAAACCTGCGATTCTACCGAACGTGCGGGGCCGGCGAAACATGCCCGGAATCGCCGAGTCAGATTGACTTCCGCCGTCGCCGCATTTTACAATCGAGGCGCTCGCGCACCGCGCGCTCTGGGTTAGATGTGTGCCATGTCCTCGTCCGCGTGGACATGCCGAGTCGCTCGTCGTTGAACCACGCTCAGCTCTTCTTACTTGAGGGTTACCCTCAGAGGCGGTTGCCATGGGTTTTGGACCAACATTGATTGGCGCCATCATCGGCGCGGCGGTAGGCGTGGGACTGCACCAGGGCCTGGAGATGGGCATGCTGGGTCGGCCGATCGAGGCCCCCTGGTTCGCCATCATCATTGGCCTGTTCACGGGGCTGGGCGTCCGGCAAGCCTGCAAGTCGCACATGGGTACTGTGAGTTACCTCCGCGGCGCCATTACCGGTCTGATCGCGCTGGGCGCGATTGTCGGCAGCATCCAACTGGTCTCGGTGCTCGCCGCTCGCAAAGGCGCGGCTGAAATTGGCAAGCCCGTGGCCGCCGCCAACCCGGACGCTGACGCTGATGACGGCGCCAAGGCCGACGCCGACGCCGCCGCGCCGGAGCCGGAGCCCGTCGTGGACGTAAGGGCCAATACCGGCAAGGATGGACTTGCCAAGCTTCCCGGCGCCGGCGAACCCAACGTGCTGCAATTCGTCTACATGGCCGTCGGGGCATTCATCGCCTACGAGCTCGGCCGCGGCACCGGCAAGGCGCCAGTCGCGCCGCCAGCGAGCCGGTCGTCATGACCGACCCCAGCAACTGATCGGAAGCCCGTTTTCCGAAAATCCCCTGAGCCACTGAAATTCTCCGCACGGACGGAGCCATGCGACGAATCACACTCCTGGCAGCGGCGCTCGCGGCGAGCGTCGTTCCCACGGGCTCGTTCGAGCTGGGACGCGCCTGCGGCCAAACGGCGGTAGGCCCGGCGGCTCGCAGCCCTTTCAATCCGCCCAGCGACGCCGAAGCCGCGCCGCCGACGCCGCTGGCCGTGGAAGGTTACTGCGTCGTGACTCTCCACGACCGCCAGCAGTGGGTCTTGGGCGATCGACGCATCGCTGCCGCGTTTGACGGCCGCGAGTACCTGTTCGCCGGCCCGCGCAGGCGCGCCATCTTCGCCGCAGCGCCAGAGAAGTATGCGTCCGCGCTGGGCGGCGATTGCGTGGTGACCTACGCCGAGAGTGGCGAGCGCGTCGCGGGTCGAATTCAGTACGGCGCTCAGCGCGGTGGCCGACTGTACTTCATGGCTAGCCAGGAGTGCCTCCAGGACTTCACTGCCAACCCGGCGCACTACGTCGACGCCGACCTGGCCGACGGCGGGCACTGTCCCGTGACCATGCTCGACGAGCACCGCAGCGTGGCTGGCATTCCCGCAACGGTAGCCACGCACGGCGGGCTGCGCCACTTCTTCGCCAGCGCCCGTCAGAGGACGCTGTTTCTGATGGATCCAGACCGCTATGAGCGTGGCGGCAAGTCGTCGACTGTCGGGCCCAGTACCTCGCCTGGCGTCGCGTCGTCGTCGAACCGTCAGCCGCCGACGAAGTCCGACGTCGAGCGAAACGCCGCCGAAGCCGACCGCGGTCATGGTGGCGGCGGCGACATGCTCCTCAACTCGCAGCCGTTGATGGGCGGCTACTGTCCCGTGACGATCCGCCAAACCGGCGCCTGGGTGCGAGGGCGGTACGACTATCGCGTCGAGTTCGGCCCCTTGGTATTCCTGACGGCCGGGCCGGCTGAACACGACGCCCTGATGCAGGATCCCGCACGCTATGTGCCCGCGCTGGGCGGCGATTGCGCCGTGTCGCTGGTCGACGACGGCGAGCGGGTGCGCGGCAGCATCTTCCACGCCTCCGAGTACCAGGGACGCTTGTTTCTGTTCGCCGACGCGCAGCGCAAGTCAGCCTTCAAGGCCGATCCAGATCGCTACGCCATGGTCGACGTCGCCGCGGCCGGGGCGTGTGTGGTCACTCAAAAGGACGAGGGCCGCACCGTGCCAGGCCTGGCGAAGTTCGCCGCGTGGCACGCGGGGCTCGTTTATCGATTCGCCGGGCCGGCCGAGAAAAAGAAATTTCTCGGCGCACCCGAACGATATGCGGTCGAAAGTAAGCCGCCCGCCGGCGATCCGGCCATCGACAGAGCACCGGCGGCCGACGCCCCTGCGGACGCCGCGCCTCAATCAACCGTCGCCCAGTAGCCGCCGCGGGCGTGATCGAACTGGGCCTCCTGGCCGCGCACGTCGTCGTCGATCTTGCCCTCGCGAAACGCCTCGCGGCCGCGGACCCAGGTCCGCATCGGCCACCCGGTCAGCTCGACGCCGTCCCACGCACTCCAGCCGCACTTCGTGAGCTGGTCCTGGTTGCGGACCGTTTGCTTGCGGTTGAGGTCAACCAGCACCAAGTCGGCGTCGTACCCCTCGGCAATGCGGCCCTTGCCGACGACGTCCCACACGCGCGCCGGGGCGTCGCACATCCAGTGAACGACTTGTTCGAGCGTGCATCGTCCACGGTTCACTTCGTTGAGCATCAGAGCGAGGCTGTTCTCGACGTTGGGCATGCCCGAGGGGGAAAGCGGGTAGGGGCGGCGCTTTTCGTCGAGAGTATGGGGAGCGTGATCGGTGGCGATCACCTGAATACGGCCGTCGTCGAGAGCCTGCCACAGCCGGCGGTTGTCCTCGGCGGTCTTGAGCGACGGATTCATCTGGGCCAGCGTGACCAGTCGGGCGTAATCGTCCACATTGAGGAGCAAATGGTGCGGGCAAGCCTCGGCGGTAATTAGCCCTTGATGATCGGCCAGCAGTTCCGTCTCGTCGCCTGTGGAAACGTGTAGCACATGGAATCGATGGCGATGCCGACGGGCCAGGTCAACGGCCCGCCGCGTGGCGGTCATCGCCGCCGCCACGTCGCGAACGCGCGAGTGAATCGCGGGATCGGCGATGCCGCGAAATTTCTCGGCATTGGCCCGCACGGTGGTTTCGTCTTCGCAGTGGGCGGCGATCGGCAGCGTGGTTTCAGCAAAGATGCGCTCTAGGGCCACCTGGTCGTCGACGAGCAGGTCGCCGGTGCTGGAACCGAGGAAAATCTTGATGCCGGGCGTGTGTTTGGCGTGCTGTAGCTCGGCGATGTTGTCGACCGTGGCGCCGATGTAGAAGCCATAGTTGACAAGCGACTTCTGGGCCGCGAGCCGTCGCTTGTCGTCGAGCCGCCCCTGAGTGGTCGCGGCGGGGAGGGTGTTGGGCATTTCCAAGAACGTGGTGACGCCGCCTTTGGCACAGGCGCACGACGCCGTGCGGAGATCCTCCTTGTGGGTCAAACCGGGTTCGCGGAAGTGAACCTGGTCGTCGATGATCCCAGGAAGGAGGTAGAGGCCTTCGGCATCGACGACTTCGTCCGCACGCGTGTGCTGGGCGGGATCGATCGCGGCAATCTTGTCCTCGTCGATCAGCACCGCCACGCGCAAGACCCGTCGGCAACACGACCTGGGCATTTTTGATGAGGACTGTCACGCGACTTATTGAATTTATCGGTCGTGCTTGGCCGGCGGATTGTCACGGTGTTTAGGTCGGCCCACCCACCCGCGGCGACGAAAGAAAATGAATTGTCCGATCGCCACGGCGATCATCAATGCCATGACGGCCACGTAGCCATATTTCCACCGCAGCTCGGGCATATTCCACGGCTGCCTGGTGTCGAAGTTCATCCCATACACGCTGGCGATGAAGCTCAGCGGCATGAAAATCGTGGAGATGATGGTCAGCACCTTCATGATTTCGTTCATGCGATTGCTGATTGCCGTGGCGTAATAATCGCGCAGATCGCCGCCGGCGTCGCGAAAGTTTTCCAGCGTATCCATGATCTGCCGGGCGTGGTCGTGGCAATCGCGGAGGTGGATGAGCGTTTCGGCGTGAATCAATTCGTTGGGCGTGCGGATGAGGTCGTCCACCGCGTCGCGCAGCGGCCAAACGATGCGGCGCAAGTGACGCACGTCGTGGCGCAGATCGCTCATCATCGGGATCAACGTCGGATCGGAGCCTTCCTCCACCCGCTCGTCCAGCTCGTCCAGTTCCTCACCCAGTTTTTCGAGCACGGGAAAATAGGCGTCGATGATCGCGTCGAGCAGCGTGTAAAGCAGGTAATCGACGTCGGACGATCGCGTCGTCCCGGCAACGACCTGAAGCCGTTTGCGCACAATGTCGAAACACGGCCCCCGCTTCTCGCGCCACGTGAGCACAAATCCTTTACCCATGAAGATGCTGACCTGATAGGAATCCAGGTCGCCGTCGTACGAAGGGATCTGCGTGACGGCGAACAGGTGGTTGGGATACTCCTCGACCTTGGAGCGTTGCGGGATGGCAACCATGTCCTCCAGCGCCAGGCGGTGCAGCCCGAACAGCTCGCCGATTTGCTCGATGAGTTCGGCGTCGCCGAAACCTGTCGCGTCGATCCACATCACGCGGTGCTTGCCGCGCTCGCTACGGATCTGGGCGACCGTGCAGACGGGCTTGTCGAGCAAGTGGTCGGGCCCGTAGCAGGTCATCCGCAGCAGCGGCGGCTCGGCGTCGGGGGGGATAAGAATCGACCCAGGCCGCGTATGCACCTGAGCTGTGCTCAACGATAGTTCACGGCGCCTGTTTTTGTGGCGCTTGCCCGCACGACCATTGCGAGTCTTTCGGGTCATAACATCAGCCCGGATTGTCGCTAGTGACTTCTAACTCGCCGCGCAGCCGGCTCAATTCTTCCACAAGCCTCGACTGCACTGGGGCGTAGTCAGGCTGACCGTACACGCTCGTAAGCTCGTCGGGATCGGTCACCAGATCGAACAGTTCCCACTCGTGAAGCTTGTGGTAGTGAATCAACTTGTAGCGACCGTCGGTGACGCCGTAGTGCTCGGCCACGGTGTGCTCAGCCGGCGGACCTTCGTAGTACTGATAGTAGAACGACGTGCGCCAATCCTTTGGCGCCTCGCCGCGCAGCAGCGGCGTGAGGCTGCGACCCTGCATATCCGCGGGCGGCGTCAGGCCGGCCAGCTCGAGAAAGGTTTCGGCGAAGTCAAGGTTTGACACGATGCGCTCTTCGACGCCGCCTGGCTTGGCGACGCCCGGCCAACGCACGAGAAAGGGCGTCCGTAGCGACTCTTCGTACATGAACCGCTTGTCGAACCAGCCGTGCTCGCCGAGATAGAAGCCCTGATCGCTGGCGAACAGCACGACCGTGTTGGCGGCCAAGCCGGATTGATCGAGGTAGTCGAGCAGGCGGCCAACGTTGTCGTCGACCGAACGCACCGTGCGGAGGTAGTCCTTGATATACCGCTGGTACTTCCAGCGGACGAGGTCGTCGCCCCGGGGGGGAGACGCGAGGAAAGCCTTGTTCTCCGCCGCATAGGCGTCGATCCATGCGTCTCGCTCGGCGCCGGTCATGCGCCCTAGCATCATCTTGCCGAGCTTGCTGTGGGGATCGAAGATCTTCAGATCGACGTCCAAGGTGAGTTGGTCGGCCACTCGCATCGTGGCCTGGCGGGCGGCGTCGGCTCGGCCTTTGTAATCGTCGAATAGCGTCTTGGGCTCGGGAAGCGTCTGGCCGGCGAAGTCATGAACGTGGTCCGGTCCGGGCGACCACTCCCGGTGAGGCGCCTTGTGCTGCACCATGAGCATAAACGGCCGTTGGGGATCGCGATCCTTGCGCAACCACTGGATGGCACGGTCGGTGATGACGTCGGTGACGTACCCCGGCACAGTCATACGCCCGTGGGACGTGATGAATTCGGGACTGTAGTAGCGCCCCTGACCCGGGAGGACCTGCCAGAAGTCAAAACCCGTGGGGTCGCTCACCAGGTGCCATTTGCCGACGATGGCCGTTTGATAGCCGACCTTCTGAAGCAACTTGGGAAAGGTCTGCTGCGCCGAGTCGAACGTGCTGCGGTTGGTGTAGAAGCCGTTCTTGTGGCTGTACTTTCCCGTGAGAATACACGCTCGGCTCGGCCCGCAAAGCGAGTTGGTGACGTAGCACCGATCGAAGCGGACGCCCTCTTTGGCCAGACGGTCGATGTTCGGCGACTGGTTAAGCTTCGAGCCGTAGGCGCTCAGCGCCTGGTACCCCAGGTCGTCGACGAAAATAAACAGAATGTTGGGACGGTCGCTGGCGAGAGCCGGACTGACATTTACAGGCGTTACCAGACAGACTAAAGCTAACAAACCGTATCGAGGCATCGGGAAGCCCTCCTAGATCGGTAGACGCGAAGTTTATCGGATTATCGGCGAATCGGTAGCAGCGGAGACGGCGGCTGGCTTGGGGGCGCGCTTCTGGCGCGCATGTGGCCCGGCGGGCGAACGCCTCGACCCGTAGCACGGCCCGTCAGCACGTCGCCCAATTCCGCCCGCGCCTCCTCGGCAGCCGCGGCGAGTCGGGCCACCACATCGCGGTGCTGATCGGCCACGTTGGTCTTCTCGCCGACGTCGTTCTTCAAGTCGAATAGCTCCATGCCGATTTTCTCCTCGACATAATTGACCGGAGTGCCGTCGCGGCCGGGTTCGCGACCGCCCAGTGAGTAGTACGCATGCGGCAGGTGCAGCTTCCAGCGCCGATCGCGGACGGCGCAACTGGCGATCGTAGTAGCAATAGAAGACGTCGTACGGACTCATGGCGCCGGCGACGCCGGTCATCAAGGACCAGATGTCGTGGCCGTCGATCTTCCGTTCGGCTGGCAGCGGGAAGTCGATCAGCCGGGCCAAGGTAGGCAGCAAGTCCATCGTCGTACAGAGCTCGTCGCAGGTCGTGCCCGCGGGGATGCGGCCCGGCAGCCGCATCACGCACGGCTCGCGGTAGCCGCCCTCGAACATCGTTCCTTTGCCCTCGCGCAAGGGCCGGCCGAACCGGCGTGGTTGCCGTAGCGGAGCCAAGGGCCGTTGTCGGAGGTGAACACGACGAGCGTGTTGTCGGCGATGCCGTGCTTGTCCAGCGCCGCGAGAATCTGGCCGACCGACCAGTCGATTTCCATGACCACGTCGCCGAACAGCCCCGCCCCGCTCTTGCCTTGGAATTTTTCGGAGACAAAGATCGGCACATGCACCATGCTGTGCGGCACGTAGAGGAAAAATGGCTCCTTGTAGTGACGGTCGATGAAGTCGACGGCGTGCTCGGTGTAACGCGTGGTGAGCTGGGGCTGCTCGTCGGCCGTCAGCTCGGGGTCGACGACATCGTTGCCTTCGATGACGGGTATTGGCGGTATCTCCAGCCGCGGACTGCCCGGCGGCGCCGGCTCGCGCGCGGGCCGAAGGGGCCCATGTCGTTCGAGTAGGGCAGGCCGTAGTACTCGTCGAATCCGTGCTGCAGCGGCAGGAAGGGCCGGCGGTCGCCCAGGTGCCACTTGCCGAAGATGGCGGTGGCGTATCCGCGCTCGTGGAGCATCTCCGCGAGGGTGAGCTCCTTCTTGCTGATCCCAACATTCGACTTGGGGCGCAGTCGCCGAGGATGCTCACCCGCTCGGGGTAGCAGCCGGTCATGAGCGCCGCGCGCGAGGCCGAGCAGACGGCGGTGGCGGAGTGGAAATCGGTGAAGCGCCGCCCTTGGGCCGCCAGCCGATCGAGGTTGGGCGTCGGGTAGGCCGTGGCGCCAAAGGGGCCAATGTCGGCATAGCCCATGTCGTCGATGAAGATGATGACCACATTGGGACGGTCGGGGCGGCTCGGCGGAGCCTCCGCCCGGCTCGACGCAACCTGCCCAGCGGCCAGGGCAAGGGCGATCCACCCGACCAGCGTGCTTCGAGTCAACGCCCGCATATCGTGCACTCTCCGTAAGGTTTACCAGAATCGCCAACGCGGAAGTCGCCTCGACTCGCGGCGCACGAATGAGGGTTCTCCCCTGGCATGCGTCGCCCGGCGACATGGGCAGCGGCGTGCGAAGCTGTGCGGCCGATTCTACCAGAGAAAGCGCCGGCAGGGCGCCAGGGCCGATATCCACCGTGGCGCCCGGGAAGTCGCGGACGACTCCGTCGCGGGCGTCTTCACCAGAGCCGACGTCATGGACGACCGACATTCCGCCTATGCCCCGCGCGGCCGACGCCTGGCGGCCGCCTTCATCTTCGCGGCCCTGTGGACGGGCGCCGCCTGTCGCCCGGCCCGCGCCGACAGCCTGGAGGGATGCTGGAAGGGCGAGTGGTACAGTACGACCGAGAAGTTCCACGGCAAGGTCAGCGCGACGATCATCCGGTGCGACTCGTGCCACTACGAGTGCGTGTTCACGGGCTGGGCGTTCAAGATCATGCCGTACCGGTACAAGGCGACGCTCATCGGCTGCACCGACTCGTGCGGCTGCGTGCACTTCAAGTGTAAGCGAAAAATCCCCATCTGGGGCTGGTATTGGATGAAGGGCTGCGCGTGCGGGTGCACGTTCTCGGCCCGGTACCACACGGACGAAAACGCCGGCTACTTCAAGATGCACCGGGTGTGCTGCGATTAGCCGCGCAGTGGGCGGGCGCTGAGAGAGTTGCAGCCCGAAGACGGCGTCAGGGCGACGGCAGGCTCCCGGCGAGCGTGGCTCGCCGGCTAGTTGGATAGCTCGAAGGCTCGCGGGTCGCTGAGGAGTTTCACGTTTTGCGGGCGAGATAGGGGTCCCACAATTTAACTGCAGAAGCCCCTGATTTTGCCCTGTCGGGCCGCGGGCGGGGACTGCAGATGCAGCGGTCCGACATCGCGACGCGGCGGCTAAAGTCGGCGACTTGTGCGTTTCTCCGGCGAACGTCGGGCGCTTGAAAGTGCGCACTGGCGTCGCTGACGCTCTGGGTTCGCTGAGCGCAATCGCCACGTCTGGCCGACAGTTGCAGGCTGTTTGCTGAGAGTTTTTCCGAGGATTGGGCATGCCTGTACGTTAGCACAGTGCGCGGCCATTTTCAGCAACTATTTTGAGAAGAAATGGGGCCTTGCTTTCGCCGAGCTTAGATTGACGCGGGGGCCATGCGATGAAGCGCAGCCTGCTGGATCCGCGTCGTTCAAATTGCACATCCCCGTCGCTACACTTTGTCGGTCTCGCCACGGAGTTTTTTGGGGGAAACTGGGGTCGCCAACTGCCGAGTTCCAAGCTAGCGTGAACCCTAGTGTGGTTGAGTTCTCCGCGCCTTCCGTATTCTCGATCGTCGCACAGGTGGTTCTCGTGGGCATTGAACTTTGTGTCACACGGCGTCGCCAACTGGCCATCGCCAGCCTTCAGGCCGTGATTCTCTTGGCGCCTGTACGATCCGTTTCAGCGGAGCCCGCGGCGAATCGCATTCCCGTTGTTTTCGACACCGACATTGGCGACGACATCGACGACACTTGGGCGTTAGCGCTACTACTCAAATGTCCCGAGCTGGATGTGAAGCTGATAGTGACCGACATGGGCAAAGGCCTCAATCGGGCGAAACTTGTCGCCAAACTCCTCGAAGCGGGCGGCCGGACTGATATTCCGATCGGCATCGGCCATGGCAGTCGTGCAGGCGCACACGCGCAGCTCGCATGGGTCAAAGACTACACCCTCGATTCCTACCCGGGCACGGTGTATGACGATGGAGTGCAGGCGATGATTGAGAAGATCAACGGCTCTAAACAGCCAATGACGATCATCGCCGTCGGGCCTGTGCCGAACATCGCCGAAGCGCTGCGGCGTGATCCTCGCATTGCCACGACAGCGCGTTTTGTGGGGATGCAGGGCATGTACGTAAAGGATATGGCGGCTCGAACGAAGTCGTCCCCGAATATAACGTGAAGGCGGATATAACGGCTTGCCAGCAGGCATTCACCGCGCCTTGGGAAGTGACAATCGCGCCGCTGGATACCTGTGGCATCGTCGTTCTGCGCGGGGACAAATATGCTCGAGTGCGCGACTCGCACGATCCGCTCCTGCAAGCGCTCATAGAGAACTACGACCTCTGGGCTGAAAACGCCGCATGGTTCGCCGAGGAAAAACGGCATAAGCGCGAGCAGAGCAGCACACTGTTCGATACGGTGGCAGTCTACCTCGCCGTCACGGACCAATTTTGCCGAATGGAAACCCTGCCGATCCGCGTCACCGACGAGGGCATGACGGTTGTGGACCCGGCCGCCAAGAAGATGCGCGTTGCCGTCGATTGGAAGGATCTTGCGGCGTTCGAGAACTGGCTGGTGGCGCGGCTCACCGGAACGAAGCATGAGTAATACGCGGTAAGGCGATCGCCAGCTTCCGTCGGCGGCAATTATGGGGGGACGCCGGCTACCTGGCGGGCGCTGGTCGGGTTATGATCATGCGCGCCATTCTTGTGATGCACCGTGGGCGGTTAACGGATGGTCTCCAGAAATTGAGGATGATGATGGCCAAAAAAAGCGTGAAGCGAAACAAGAACCTTCCCACCGTGTCTAAGCAGACGGCCGGCGGAATTGGCGGTGCGGTGGTCGGCGGCCTCGTTGGGGGGCCGATCGGGGCCATTGCGGGCGGCGTCGCGGGCGCCGCGGTCGGAGAAGCCTCCGCGCAAGGCAAGCGGCCGGTCGAGCGGGCGGCCGCGGCCGTGCAATCCAAGTTGGGCAAGGGCAAGGCGCTCAAAGCATTGACGGCGATGAAGGACAAGGCCCAATCGCTTATGCCAAAGTCGGCCAAGAAGAAGAAAGCCAAATCGGCCGACCAACGCGCGGCAGGCGCGAAGAAGAAGAAGCGTAAAGCGACGACGGCGCCCAAGAAGGGCAACGCCGCCAAGAAAAAGAAGAAGGCTTCCGCGGCGCGTCGGACGAAGAAGGCCAAGAAGAAGGCGCTGAAGCGGGACGAGCCGCCGTGTTTGGCGCGCGACGGCCGTTACGCGGGGTCAGTCGCCACCACTTCCGATTCGTGCAGATAGCTGTCGTCCACGGGGTAGTTGCGCAAGCGGATCGAGTAGTACTTCTCGAACCATTCTTGAATGTCGGGCTCGACGTCGTGGTCGTAGTCGGGCTCGACGTGCAGCGTCTTGCCGATCTGACCGGTCGCGGATTTCGCCCTGTTCGACAATCACTCGGCCCGACTTGATCACAAGGCGCGGCAGCTCGAACATGGTCTCTTTGTTCTCGTGGGGCGTGTAGATCGTGACGTCGGCGTCGGCGCCGGGGCCCAGGTGGCCCTTGTGCTTGAGGCCCAGAATTCGCGCCGGGCCGGCGCGGGTGATGATGGCGATCTCGTTCAGCGTGTACTCGCGATCCAGATCGGCCAGCGTGCACCGCTCGCGGATTCGGGGATGGCACGTTTTGAGCACGTCGTGCCGGTAGGTGCGGTCCATCAGCAGCCGGATGATTTGCGGATAGGCCAGGAACGAGCCGCCGTTGGGATGGTCGGTGCTCATCACCACGCGCCAGGGGTCGTTCGACCAGCAGGTACCACTCCAGTCCGATCGCCCATTGCAGCGAGTGGACGAGCGATTTGTTCTTGTACTTGATCGGCGTGATGCCGCAGCCGGCCTCCATTTCGGTGTCGCTCGAGAACCACTTGCCGCCGTAGACCTTGCGAGAGGAAATAGCCCAGCGGGCCGTCGCCGGTCATGCTGGTGGTCTCGCCGAACAGCACCTGGCCGACGTCGACGGTGACGTTCCTGTTGCGCGTTGACGTACTCGGCCAAGCGGCACGGACTTGCTGTTGAACGTGTTCTCGTCCCCTTCGCCGCCGCCGTAGCTGTGAAACTGGATGTGCGTGATGTGGCCGCGATGGCCTTCGAGGGCCTTCATCGTTTCCAGCGTCGTGTTCCAGTTGCCGGGCATGCCGAGGTTGTTGCAGTGGATGTGCACGGGATGCGGCAGGCGCAGTTCGTGCAGCCGCGCGGGCCACGCCGCCGATGATCTGCCGCGGCGTGACGTCGAAGTGATCGACCGGTTGGTCGAGGCCGTGGACGTTGCCGCCCTGGTGGCTCTTCCAGACTTCGACGCCGCCGGGATTGACGAGCTTAGGGGCATATCCCTTGGCGGCGCCCAGCAGCCAGCCGATGAAAGCCTTCAGCTTCTGCGGCTCATGGTCGCTGAATGGATTGCATGACATAGTGGTTGTTGCCCACGAGGACGTAAAACCCTTGTCGATGCAGGGCGTGTCGGCGAACTCCTCGTGGGCGTGGCGGGCGGCCAAGCGGCGGAATCGCGGCGTCGAAGGCCGTGGTGTAGCCCATGCCGGCGTACTTGTAGCCCGTGGCGAACGTGCTGGGGACGCTGCCCATCGTGCCGCTGTGCGTCGTGGCGGTGCGGTGCAACACTTCGGCCTTGCGCTTTTCTTCGGGCCGCATTTTGCGGGCCACGTTGACCTTGGGCCCGGCGATGTGGCAGTGCATGTCGATGCCGCCGGGCATGACGACCAGGCCGCGGGCGTCGATTGTGCGCGTCGGGCCGCAGCGTCGGGATCGGCGGGCGCGGCGACGATTTTGCCGCCTGCGATCCAGAGGTCGCGCACCTCGCCGTCGATGCCGTTGGCGGGGTCGTAGACGGTGCCGCCGGAGATTTTGAGGAGGTCGGGCATGGGTGGGGCGGGGCTGCGTACGGGTGCCGGGGCCGGGACGGCCCGGCTCGCTGAGCGCTGATTCCCAATCTCGCTTTGACGCGCTCTTCGATGCCGGTGAGGACGTCGAAGTCGCTGGGGTGCGGCGAGGGGAACGCGGGCCGCAGGGGGATGGGGACGTCGTCCATGCGGTAGACGGTGCCGCCGGTGTTGATGCCGTAGGTCGCTACCGTGAAGGCCACGGTGGCGGCCCGCGTGGTGGGCGTTTCCTTGGCGTCGAGGGCGATTAGCGGAATCGAGGCCAGGTGCTTGCGGGCCGGCTCGGAGAAGTTGGCCATCGGATCGCAGGCGATCATCATTGCGCAGTCGGCCTCGCCGCGGGCGAGCGTGTCGGATGTGGTGTACTCGCCCGGATTGAAGCGCGGATAGCCGCGGGCGTGGTTGACGCCGAACTGGTAGCCCGTCCGCCAGGCGACGACATTGTCGGCGCCGGTGACGTTGCCGTGGCCGCGGTTGGGCTTGGCGACGAAACGGGTGTAGGCATTCATGTCGCGAGTCAGCGCCAGCAGCGCTTCGCTGTTGCAGTGCTTGCCGCGGGTCATGGTCAGCCCCATGCCGAAGAAGATGACGCCGAACTTGGCGGCCTTCATGCGGGCAATCAGGTCCTGCCATGCGGAAAGCTCGACGCCCGTCTGACGGTGGACGTCGGCGGCGTCGAGTTCCACGCCCTTGGCCAGGCGCGCAGCGTCCACAGGGCCTCAAAATCCTGGCGGGGCTTGATCTGGATGAAGATGTCCGCGGCCTTGGCGCTCTTGGTCTTGCGCACGTCGACGATGACGCACGTGCGATCCTTGCGGCCGTTGGGTAGGAACATGCCCTTGGGCATGAGGCTGTATTTGGTGAAATGCCGCGGATGGCTTTCGGCGGGGTTGGAGCCCCAGAACATGATGAGGTCGCCGCGGTTGGCGACTTCGCCTAGCGAACAGGTGACTTCGCCGACGCCCTGAAAGGCCATGCCGGACGGCCCGTGACAGACGCTGGTGGTGGTGTCGATCGTGCCGCTGATCCAGTCCGCAATGCTAACGGCGACGCGCTGAGCCTCGCACGGCGAGTCGCTCAGGCCGTAGACGATCGGGTATTTGGCGCTGGTGAGCAGCTCGGCCGCGAGCTCGTAGCCGTCCTCCAGCGCGGCGGGCTGCCCTTTGATGAGGCAGCTCGGGCGGTCGTCGATGTGGTGATTGAGAAACCACGCCTTGCCGAGCACGCAGGCGCGCTTGGCCTCGATGATGTGATTGTCCCGAACGGTGAGGTCGATGTCGTCGCAGACGCAGCCGCAGAAGGTGCACGTAGCGTCCTGGACGATCTTCAGCTCTCCTTCGAGTGCGGGAGAGGCGGATAATTGAGCGGGCATGTCAAACCCCGGCGCCGGGAGGCCAATCGCCGACTTGCGGCAGTGCATTGTAAGTATGACGCTGACGGCTGGACGCCGCAATTGAGATACGTGCGCTGCAGCGCCGTCAGGACGGGCTCTTGCTCTTAAGGACTTCTAACTGCACATCCAATCCTTTGCTCGTGGGCATGCCAGAGCCGTGAGTGTCGCCGCCCATCAGGCGACTGGAGACGTCGCCGTACGCAATGAAGAGGAGGCCCTCGGGCAACTCATCTTTCTTGGCCGGCGCGACGGCGACTTCGACCTGCCCCGAGGCGCTGGTGAGTCGCACGCGGTCGCCCTTGACGAGGCCGAGGCGCTCCATGTCGGCGGGCGCCACCTGCAGGGTGTTGATCTCGGTCTGGTACTTTTCCTGGAATTTCCCCTCGCTGATGCCGCACCCTTGGTCGCTGGTGCGGCCGGGAATGAGAATGAATGTTTCGGGCATGTCGGCAGCTTAGTTGATGACAGTTGGATCGCTAGAATTCAGTTGCCCTCTGAAATGAGCGATAGTCCCGTCACGCCTTCGTAGTCGGCCGCATTGTGCGTCACCAACGGCGCGCGGCAAGAAAGCGCCGTGGCAGCGATCCACGCGTCAGCATGGCTGATTAAGCGTCCCGTTTTTCGACATGACTCGCGGACTTCGGCCCATAAACGGCATAGCTGGCGGTCGACCGGGTGGAATAAAAAACGCTGCAGATGGCGCTCCATTCGCTCCCGCCGCTCATTTCCCCAGCGCCGCTGGATTGCCCATTCGTCTAACTCCGCGATGGTCACGAAGGAAACGACGAGCAGCTTGCCAATCAAATGACGGCGATAGGCTGACGCGCGGGCGTCGCTCTTGAACCAGAACGATATGACGTCGGTATCAACGACAACGGGATCCATTTACCGCGCCGCGTGCGCGAGCTTCGCAGTGCCTTGAGAAAGTCGTCGATGGACTCATCCTCCGGCCAGAATTCACCGAGCAGTTCATCCGGGTCGGCCACGGGAGCAACGCCTTGCTCGACGGCGAGCGCCTGCAAATCGACTGGCGGCGCCGTTGCAGGCAGCGGTGGAACGGAGGCCGGCGGTAGTTCATGCCAGGAGGCGTGTTCAGTGCTCATGTCCGCGCTGCTTGTCTTATTGGTGCAGGTTTGGCTCGCGATATTATTGTGCTCGCCGGCGCCGTCTCAGGCAAGACCGTCAGACGCCATGACTTCGTTCGGCAACCACCCCTCCGGCGTCCAGCCGCGGGCGAGGTTGTAGGCTTCGACCAGCGCGCTCAGTCGCGCGGGCGAGAGCTGGGCGCGGGCGTCTTCGGGCAGAGGCTGACGAAGGATGCGGTCGGGGAGCGTGTCTTCGGCGGGAGTCCAACCGGCCAGGATGTTGAAGCGCTTTTTCGCCGTGACAATCCGCGCCGCGGTCTCGCGGAGTTCGTGCGCCGTGACGTCCCAGCCGGTCACGAGTCGCAACATGTCTGCCGACTCGGCAAAGAAGTCGGTAAACACGCCGCGCAGGAACTTGCACAGGATCAGCGAATCCATGAGCGCCGCTTTGTCTTCGGTTTCAACCGCCAGCGCGGCGGCTTCGGGACCCACGTTGCGGCGGTCGACGGCTTCCGAGAAATCGACTTCGTAGGCGCCGGAGCGATTGTGGTCGGCGCCGCGGGCGCCCACGGCAAACCCCAGGGCCATCGTTTGCAGTCCGCGCGGATCGTAGCCGGGGATTTCTAGGCCCTTGACCTGCGGCGCAAAGGCGATTGCATCGTGCCCTACTTCGAGCGCCATGCGGCGGCTGCCCTCGGCCAACAGGCGTCCCGCTCCTTCGCCGGACGCGATCAGATCCAGCGCTTTCAGCAGCGCGGCGCCATCGCCGAAGCGGAGCCAGGGTTCGTCGATGTACCCGCGCTCGGCACACTCCATCGCAAACGCGATCGTGCCGCCGGCGCTGATCGTGTCGAGGCCCAGTTCGTCGCAGCGCTGGCAGGCCTCGAGTACGATTTCGGAATCGTCGATGCCGCACAACGGCCCGAGCGCGAACAGATTTTCATATTCGAGGCGGACGCCACCCTGGCCGTTCCGCAGTTGATAAATGTGTTCGCAACCAATGGTGCACGCGGCGCAGGAGGCGCGCGTTCGCTCACGGACAACGCTTAGCGCTTCGGGCGAGATCGCCTGGGCGCCGGCGAAGCTGCCTTGCTGAAAATTGCGCGTGGGCAGCACTTTGAGCCGGTTGAAGGCCAGCAGATTCGTGGCCGTGCCGAGCTCGCGATATTTGGCCGTCGCGGGCCCAAACGACGCGGCCGACAGCCGGCGCGCCAATTCCACCAGCGCCTGGGGTTCGGCCCAACCACAGCGCGTTGAACCGCGCACGGCAATGGCTTTGATGTTCTTGGAGCCCAGCACGGCGCCGCTGCCGCCGCGACCGGCGTGACGGCCGTCGTGCGAAATCGTAGCGTAGCGCACCAGTGCCTCGCCAGCCGGGCCGATCGTGGCGACCTGGTAATCGGCGCCCAGGCGCTGATGCACGCGCTCCTGCGCCTCGCGATTCGGCAGGCCCCAGAGTTCGCTCGCGGGTTCGAGTCGGACTTCGCCGTCGTCGATGATCACGATCGACGGCTCTGGCGCCTTGCCCGTCAGTAAGATTGCGTCGTGCCCGGTCTTCTTGCCGGCGAGGGCAAACCCGCTGCTGGCCAACGAATCGTTGATCCGCCCGGTGAGCGGGCTTTTGCTCACGACCGCGAACTTGGCGGACGTCGTCAGAGGACTTCCCACAAGCGGGCTAAACACGAAGGCGATGGTCGCGTTCGCAGACAACGGATCGGCTTCGGCGGCTCGCTCATCCAACAGCAGGCGAACGCCCAGGCCGCTGCCGCCCAGGTACCGACGTAACAGACCCTCTTCCAAGTCGATGCGCGGACGAACCGGTCGTCAAATCGATGCGGAGGTACGAGCCGTGGTATCCAGGGACGAAGCTGGTCGCCTTGCTCGATCCCATGCTCACCCTCCCGCGTCCAACGAGAGCAGCAGTATCGTGTCGCCTTCGCTTAGCGGAGTTTCGGGCGCGGTGACAAATCGCTCGGCGCCCAGATTGGCTATGAATCCGCCGCGAAGAACACGGCCATTGATGCAAGTTTCTGCCAATTGCGGAAACTTGGCAGCCAGGTCCGCCAGCACATCGCCCAGATTGGCGCCCACGGCTGTCGTGTGGGCAACGCCGGCCCGTTCGCGCGTAATGCCAAATAACTCGACCGCCACTTGCATAATCGCACCGCCGACGCGCTGTGCTAGAACAAAACTGCTCTCCAGCTGATAATAGACGCCTCGGGCGGCATGAGCAACGTTGTGCGGGAGGCGTGCGATCGACGAATGACGGCCAGCGAGCAACATGGAGAGCACGCGTCGCAGACGTTTTCTGATGTGGCTTGCACCGTTTGCGGGTGCGTGTGCGACGATCTCTGCGTAACCGTATCGGGAACCCGTATTTCTCATGTTGAGCGGGCGTGCAAGCTCGCCGAGCCTTGGTTCGCGTCCCTCTCAACCGCTTCTGCGCGACCGCCGGCGTTAATCGATGGCGCGCCGGCTTCGCTTGCGGACGCCGTCGCCCGCGCCGCAGAGATTCTCCGCGGAAGTCGAGCACCGCTCATTTGGGGACTTTCGCGCAGCAGCACGGCGGGTCAACGGGCCGCGGTGCTGCTCGCGGAACAAATTGGCGCGAGCGTCGACACGACCGCCTCGGTTTGCCACGGTCCTTCGATCATGGCGATTCAACAAGTCGGCGAGTCGACGTGCTCGCTGGGGGAAGTCGGCAACCGGGCGGATCTGGTCATGTTCTGGGGCGCTGATCCGGCGGTAAGTCACCCGCGGCATTTCGAAAGATACAGCGCCGAGCCCAAAGGCCTGTTCGTCCCGCGCGGTCGCGCGGACCGCACCATCATCGTGATTGACGCGGAAGCCAGCGAAACGAGTCGGCTTGCCGACTCGTTCATCAAGGCGCCGCGCGACGGGGACTTCGAGGTCATTTGGGCCCTGCGACAACTGCTCCGCGGCATCGACCTCCCCACGTCCGTTGACGTCGGGGTTCCGCACGAGCGATTGCGGCAGCTAGCCGAGCAACTGACAAGTTGTCGCTATGGGGCGGTGTTCTTTGGCTTGGGATTGGCGCAAAGCGGCGCCGGGCATGCGAACGTGGAGGCTTTGTTGCGACTGGTCGCGGACCTCAATGATTTCACGCGGTTCACCGCTCGCCGGCTGCGCATTCCGGGTGACGTCGCTGGCGCTGATTCGGTTCTCTGCTGGTTGACGGGGTTCCCGTTTGCGGTCAATTTCGCCCGCGGGTATCCGCGATATGACCCCGCTGAGTACAGCGCCAACGAACTGCTCCAGCGCGGAGAGGTGGACGCGTGCGTTTTTGTGGGAAGCGAGTCCTGCTCGGAACTTTCGCCCAGCGCTCAGCGGGCCATCGAACGCCTGCCGACGATTGCCCTCGACTATCCCGATGTCTCGCCGCCCCTTGCGGCGACGGTCCAAATCACGACGGCGATTTACGGCATCCACGCACAGGGAACCGCCTATCGCATGGACGAAGTCCCCATTCCGCTGCGACGGCTCATTCCGTCGGAACTTCCCACGGACGAGGAAGTGCTTAGCGCCATCGCGGCTCGGCTGCGGTGAGCTTCGTTGCCTCGGCGCGGTGAGCGATTGGTGCAGCTGGCGCGGGAGAGTTAAGATGGACCGATGGCCGCTCCCGAAGCTCAGCGCCCTGATGCGGATGTTCGCCTGCGCGGATTCACGCAGCGCTCGACGGTCGAAGAAGCTCTGACTTGGGTCGATTCGGCACTGGCGGAATATGGCCGACTCAGCGGGGAAGACGTCTCGCTGCTCGACGCGGCCGGCCGCGTGCTGGCTCGCGACGTCACCAGCGGGGTCAACGTGCCGGGGTTCCCGCGGGCGATGATGGACGGATTTGCGGTTCGCGCCGAGGATACGCAGGGCGCGTCGCCTTACAATCAATTGCCGCTGACAATCCTCGGCCTTAGTCTGCCTGGCAGCGGGTTCGCAGGCACGCTTGGCGCCGGCGAAGCAGTGCGGATCATGACCGGGGCGCCGCTGCCCGACGGCGCCGACGCGGTTTTGCCGTTTGAACATACTCAAACGTGCGGAGAGCGGGTGCTGGCGCTCGGCGAAGTGATGCCGCAAAAACACGTGGGGCAGCTTGGCGAAGATGTCCGATTGGGCGACGTGGTGCAGCGTGCGGGTCGAGTCTTGCGCCCCCAGGACATTGGCATGCTCTCCTCGCTCGGCTTCAGTCACGCGCCTGTCGTGCGGCGGCCGCGGGTCCGAATTCTCATTACGGGCAACGAATTGTTGCCCATGGGGACGCCTCCGGAGGGGTTTCGTATCACCGACGCCAACGGACCGATGCTCGCGGCGCTGGTCGCGCGCGACGGCGGCGAAGCGATCCTGTCGCCAATCGTGCCCGACGACCGTGACGCAATTCTTGCCGCCATGCGACTTCCGGCCGACGTGCTCCTGGTGTCCGGCGGCTCGAGCGTCGGCCAAGAGGATCATGTGCCGACATTGTTAGCCGAGCATGGCGAGCTCGCGGTTCATGGCATCGCCATGCGACCCAGCAGTCCCACGGGCATGGGCCGACTCGAAGGTCGGCTGGCGTTTTTGCTGCCGGGCAATCCGGTGTCTTGTCTCTGCGCCTACGATTTTTTTGCGGGCCGCGCGATTCGGGTCCTGGGCGGACGCGATGGCGACTGGCCCTATCGTCGTTTGCAGGCTCGGCTGACGCGCAAACTGGCGTCGGTCGTCGGCCGCGTGGACTACGCGCGGGTTCGCATTCGTGGGACCGAGGCAGAACCGTTGGCAATCGGCGGAGCTTCCGTTCTGAGTTCCGTGACGCGCGCCGACGGATTTGTGATCGTTCCCGCCAACAGCGAAGGTTATCCCGAGGGCGCTGAGGTGGAAGTCTTCTTGTTCCAATAAGGCGTCATGTCTGGCCAAGACCAATTCCTCGACGTGATCGATCGGGACGAGGCGGAAGCCCGGTTTCGCGCGGCGCTTGCACTGGCGCCGCTGGGCGTCGAATCGGTTCCGTTGGACGAAGCTTTGGGCCGCGTGCTCGCCAGCGACGTCGTGGCCCGGGTCGACGTGCCCTCGTTCGACCGCTCCAACTTGGATGGGTACGCGGTTCGCGCCGCCGACACGTTTGGCGCGGGCGAACTCTCGCCTCGGTTGGTGAAGCTGCTGCCGTTGACGATCGACGCGGGCATGGCGCCCACTTTCGCGGTGCGCCCGGGCGAGGCCGCCGCGATCGCGACCGGCGGGATGGTTCCGCGCGGCGCCGACGCCATTGTGATGGTCGAGCACGCCGATGTGCACAACGGCGAGGTGGCGATTCGCAAAGCGGCGGCGCCGGGGTTCGGCGTCGCGTTCGCCGGCAACGACATCGCGACCGGCGAGGTCGTGCTGCGCATCGGTGCGCTGCTCACAAGCCGGGAAACTGGCGTGCTGGCTGCAATCGGGGAAGAACGGGTCGCGGTCTGGCGGCAGCCCCGCGTGGCGATCGTTTCGACCGGCAACGAGCTCATTGCGCCCGGCGAGCCGATGCGACCGCCGCATGTCTATGATTCCAACGCGCGAATTCTCGCCGACGCCGTGCGCGAGCTGGGCGGGGCGCCGCACATACTTGGGATTGTTCGCGACGACGTCGCAGCTCTGCGTCAGGTCTTGCACGCGGCGCTGGCCGAGTCCGACATGGTGCTTCTTTCGGGCGGCACCAGTAAAGGCCAGGGCGACCTCTGCTATCGGGTCGTCGCCGAGCTCGCCGACCCGGGCATCGTCGCGCATGGCGTCGCCCTGAAACCCGGCAAGCCGATTTGCCTGGCCGCCAGCGGCGGCAAACCGGTCGTGATCCTGCCGGGCTTTCCGACATCCGCGATCTTTACGTTTCACGAATTCGTCGCCCCCGTGATCTGCGCGCTTGGCGGGAGACGCCCCGAAGCGCGCGACCTGATCCCCGCGACGATGGCCGTGAAAACGAATTCGGAAATCGGTCGCACCGAATACTTGCTAGTCGGCCTGGTCAAAAGTGAGCGCGGGTTGGTCGCTTACCCGATGGGCAAGGGCTCGGGTTCGGTGACTACCTTCAGCCGGGCCGACGGGTTTGTCACCATCGGCCGTTACACAGAAATTCTCGAAGCAGGCCGGGAAGTGCTTGTGCGACCGCTTGGCCGCGGCGTTCAGGCGGCCGATTTAGTTGTGATGGGCAGCCACTGCCTCGGCTTGGACTACCTGTTATCCGCGCTCCAACAGCGCGGATTCACCTCGAAGCTGTTGACCGTCGGCAGCTCCGCTGGCCTGGAAGCAGCCAAACGAGGCGAATGCGACGTGGCCGGCGTTCATTTGATGGAGCCCCAAACGGGCGAGTACAACTGGCCGTTTCTGACCGACGAGACGCTGCTCGTGGAAGGCTACGGCAGGCGTCAGGGCATCGTATTTCGTAACGGCGATCCGCGATTTGAACAGCGGACCATCGACGAAGTTATCCTGACGGCGACGGCCGATCCCGAGTGCGTGATGGTCAATCGCAACCAAGGAAGCGGCACGCGGATCCTGATCGATCGCCTGCTGCGTGGCGCTCGTCCGGGCGGTTACGCCGTTCAGGCCAGCAATCACAACGCCGTCGCGGCCGCCGTCGCGCAGGGCCGCGCCGATTGGGGATTGGCAATCGAGTCGGTCGCCCGCGCAAGCGGCCTTGGGTTTCTCGCCTACCAGGATGAGCGCTTCGATTTTGTCATTCCACGTGCGCGAGTTGAGACGACGGCGGTGAAATCTTTTGTCGCGCTCGTCGCGGAGGAGTCCACGCGCCGACGCCTGATGGAGATAGGCTTCAACGTCGGAGCTTCAGGAAGCGTTCGACGGCCGCAGTAGAATCTCGCCCCGACCAAGAGCGACTAAGTCGCCGTTGTAAAGATCGAGATCCGTCTGGCTGAGGGTTTCATCAACGGTCAATCCCATGCCACGCAGGTCGCGCAGCATCATCGGCAGAATGTTCAGCCGCGTAGTACAGGCGTAGCGGAAGCTGGGCAACAGCGGCGGGGGCGACGGACCCAGAATGCAGATGGTGCCGCGCCGCATGCCGGCGCCAGGGCGAATGCCACTGTCGCCCAACACCAGCACCGTCCCGGCGATCATGTTAAAGCCGATCATATCGCCCGCCTGACCGCCGATCGCGATCATGCCCCGTCGCATCGAGAGGCCAATTTCGTTGCCCCCATCGCCGTCCACGAGAATCGTTCCGCCGGTCATTCCTTTGGCTGAGCCGCGGTACGCCGCGCCGACCAGATGGCCGGCATTGCCCCGCACGTGGATCAGTCCTCCGTGCATCTCGGCGCCAACCCAACCGCCCGCATCTCCGTCGACGTGAATTTCGCCGCCGTGCATTTCGCTGCCCACGTGGCGGCCGGCGGGGCCGTGGACATTGATTCGGCCCGTGCGCATGTGGGCGCCGATCCAGTGGACGCCCGAGAGGTTTCCATCCAGGACAAACTCCCGGTCCCCCGGATCGCCGGCTACTTGGAACATCTCGGCCAGCGGCGTCTTGCGATTGCCGTGAAAGATCTCGAACCGCTCGATTACGGCCAACGACTTGTCGAACGCCCAGTCGGGGGTGAGTCCCTCGATTTCAACAGGGACCGACGTCTGGGCGTGATAGGTCAATTGCAGCGGCATACGCGTGCGCCTCGCGTAGGAAATAGACGAAGGTTCGATTCTAATTGTCTGTCAGGCGACCGACTAGCTGGTGCGCGTTTCCATCCCCGGCGAGAGCGTCGAGAAATTACCGACTATGCGACGAGGGGCGATCATTCTCTGCGGCGGCAAATCGAGTCGCATGGGACGAGACAAGGCCACGCTGCCCTTCGGTCCCGAACAAATGCTGCAGCGCGTCGTGCGACTGATTGGCGAGGTCGTCGACTCACAAAATGTGGTCGTCGTCGCCGCGCCGGGTCAGGCGTTGACCGCATTGCCTGGGGGCGTGACCGTCACCCACGACAGCCATCAGTATCGCGGTCCGCTGGAAGGTTTGTCCGCTGGGTTTCGCGCACTCGGGGACCGCGTCGACGCCGTCTATGCCACCGGATGCGACGTACCGCTCTTGGCGCCTGCATTTGTCGATCAAATGTTCGAATTTTTAGGCGACCACGACATCGTAGTTCCTTGCGAGGGCCAATACCATCATCCGCTCGCGGCCGTCTATCGGCCAATCGTGCTGGCCAAGATTGAAGAGCTTCTGGCGGCCGAGCGGCTGCGGCCGCGATTTTTGTTCGATGAGGTCCGCACGCGTGAAATCCACGCCGATGACTTGCGTGGCGTCGATCCGCAGCTCGCAACGCTTAAGAATTTGAATTCCCCGGAAGACTATTTTTCTGCGTTAGCGGCGGCCGGCTTTGCGGCTTCGCACGATGCTTGAAGGTGAGCCCACCAGAAAAATGATGTGGGGCGGACGCCTCGCGCATCGTGGGTTGCTCACTGACGAGCGCGCCCGCATCGCAGGTCAATAGACGAACGCGGCCAGCGCCGCGAACGCCGCGCCCAGCGCCAACAAGAGGCAGTCCGCCTGCCACACCTTCGGGCTTGAAACCACCTTCAGCATGGCGAGTCGATGCGTCGGCCAGCGGAGCAGATGATCAATCGCCATTGCCGATAGGAAAATCAGGAACCCGACGACGACCCAACCCCAGGGGCGGTAATGGAAGAGGGCCGCATAAGCGGCAACCGCAGTGCGCGTGAGAACCAGCGCTGGCGCGACCAGAAGCTTGGTCGGCAGCGAATCGGCGGCATACTGGCGCTGCCGGATGGCGTAGAACCGCCGCCGCGCCGCCAACGCGATGGCCGCCTTGGCCAGCAGCGCGGTCGCGATCAGCAAGCTCAAGACCCTGAACCACACGCCACAGATCCCCCGGCTAGCGGCCTCGCTAAGCTCAGTTGCCCGGTCTCATGCGAGCAGTATTGTCGCCCATTCTATCCGCCTGGCTCGGCGGCATTGTCGGGTCATTCTTTCAGAGCTGCCAATCAAGCGGCCGTTGGTGGATGTGGCTTTCGCGGAAGCATAAAAAAAGTTTGCCCGCCATAGCTGGCGGGCAAACTTCGGTAAGAAAAAGTTGACAGAGCGTTGACTAAGCTCGACGCCGACGCATTCCGGCAAGCCCAATACCGGCCAAGCCCAAGAGCGCGACCGAGGCCGGTTCGGGCACTAACACATGAAAGGCCGCGTCGTCAAGGAACACCGTCCCGGTGTCCGCGGCGCCGCCCGAAAACGTTTGAATCGCGTAGACCACCCGCGCGGTATCGACGCCGGCAGGAACCACCGAGGGTAACGAGAACAACGTGTAATCAGTGGTGATGGACGCAGTCGGAACCGAGTTGGGAGTCCGGCTGATTTCCGTGTCGCTCACCGAATTGCGCCACTCAATGCGGACTTCGGCATCCAAATCAAGCGGGAGGGAGGCCGCCTTGTGATAAACGTCGAAGACGACGCTTTGGCCAGGCGACAGGCCGGGCACGTCCTGAAAGACGCCGGCGAACGTGTTGTTGGTGGCGACGATCGAAAGGTCGGCATGCATGGCGCCCGAACGAGGACTTACGGAGCTGTTCAACGCTGAGCTGCCGGGGCCGCCGTTGAAACCTTCCCAGAAGCCGACGAATGGCGCACCGTCAGAAGTGATTGGGTCTTCAAAACTGCCATTGGCCAGCAGCTGCGCCAACGCGCCAGCGGCAGTCAGCGCCACCGCGGCAAGAGCGAAAGAAAAGGACAACCATTTCACGCATCTCATGAGCCACGCCTCCCGAAAAGTTTGACCTAGGTGCAAGCGCCAAATTGAAGTCGTGCAATCTCACACACCCTGGCAACGACAAGTAACTATATTGGTCAGTGCACGACAAGCACTACCAATACCTATAACCCGGAGTGGCGGTTTGAACAAGTTTTTTCGGCAAGAAACAAGTTTCCAGGCGCCGACGCCGGTGCGCGCGAAACAGTTCCAAATCGATGGCGTGCCAACTTGGACCCGCGGCCGTGCCAGGGTCCGAACCAAGGGCGGCGACGCCGACCTCTACGAATTGCGGGCCGTATTCTCGACCAGCACTCGAGTCCGGTTGGGCAGCACATGAGAGGCGACCTCCGGCGGGGGGGCGGTCGTCTCGTGAATTTCCAGCCACGCGGCGTGCTCGTTATCTGCCAGGGCGCCGTTGGCAGCGCCAGTCGCCAGACCGGCGACGTGCTGGAACGCGATTTTACCCAGCAGGCGCGAGTCCTGACAAACGGCCGTCATCTTGGGATAGATCAGGCTGCGGGTTTCCGTGTCGTCGAATCCGACGATGGACAGCTCTTCGGGGACCTTGACCCCCATCTTGTGCGCTTCATTGATGGCGCCGACCGCCACCAGCGGGTCGGCGATGAAGACGGCCGTCGGTCGGTTGGGCATGCCCATCAAATTGCGCACCAGGCGCGCGCCGTCCAACCGCTGCGGGGGTATTCTGCCGACGAGTTCGGGATTCCACAGTCCGCGCTGGTCGAGCGCCGCGCGATACGCCTCGAAGCGATCGCGATGATCGCCGTCTTCGCGCTCGCACGCGGCGAAGGCGATCCGCTGGTGCCCCAGCGACAGCAGGTGCTCCACTGCCTCGCGACTGGCGGACGCGGAGTTGGAGTAAACGAACGGCAGCTGCGCCGGCTCGAAATGGTCGCCCAGCACGACCAACGGGAGTTGCTCCTCGGCCATCTCCATGACGAGGCGACGCTCGGCGACGGTGCACCGGAGGATGGCTCCGCACAGTCCCTTGCGAGCGAAGAATTGACGATACGATTCGTCGCGGGCTTTGTCACGGTGAAGGTCGATGAGCGCCAAGTCAAATTCGCTGGCCCGCATGGCGTCGACCATGCCGTCGATGCATGCCGAGTCGTAGGGCGAGGCCGGCGTGAACGGACCGGTATAGATGAGTGCGATAATCTTCTGCGTCCGCAGTCCGACGGCCGGCGAATAGTCGCAGTGGGTCGCCGAGGCCAGAACTTTGCGTCGCAGCTGGGGCGCCACGGACTGATGGCCGTTCAATACGCGCGAGACGGTTGCGATGGAAACGCCCGCGTGCTTGGCGACGTCTCGAATGGAAGCCATGGGAAATACCCGTGCTGGGCGGATCGAATTGGCGGCACGGCGCCGCGAGTAACTGTTACAGATCAATCGTAAATCAGCGTTTCCGCGGGAGCAAGCAATTTCTGGCGTGGGCAGTCCAGAATATTCGACGCGGCGAAGAATCCTCTCGCGAAAGAAAAAGTTGACATTGCCGCCACGGTGCATTACAAGAGAAAACAGTTCCTAATCTGTTTCTGCGATCTGGTTAAGGCGGCGGCCGGTGCATGCGGCGCTGGGGCGCACCGCGGTGGCGGCTAGCGGGGAAGGCGGGTGGCGTCAGGCCAATTTGGTCCTGCACGCGCTTTTCTAATCGGAGGCCTGGAGGGGTCGCCGTTGTCGTCGAGACTGATCGCCTATAGCTACGGTTGCGCCAAAGCGGGCGCATGCCACAGAAGCGGTAAGCCAACGCATCTTTCCTTGTTGTTTCAGGAGCCTTGAGATGTATTCGTTCAATCTTGGCGTCGGACGGCGCCTGGGGATCGTCGCACTGGCCGTCGCAATGACGGGAGCGGCCTGGGAGCAGCGCACCGCGTATGCGTTCAATGAACTTCTCAACCCGGGGTTCGAGACAGACGCCGTGGAAAACCAGGAGCCGGTGTTCGGCGCCACCGACTGGTTCAACCAGGGAACCGGAATTCAGAGCACGGTTTCGGCCCCGCTCGAGCCAGTGCGCTCGGGGATCGGTTCCCTGCAGCTTGTTAGCGAGCTGGGCGGCTACGGCGTTCCGCTCATGGTGCAGACTTTGCCCGCGGCGCCTGGGCAGCAGTGGGACCTGCAGGGATACATGCTCCAGAAAGATCAACTGCCCGCGGGCAACACCTTCGCGATACTGAAAATCGTCTTTGACGACGGCGGGCTCATCGATCCCGAAGGCCTTGTCCACGACCTCGAACCCGCGAAGGTCAATATTGGGGCGGCTGACGCGCAGCCATATCCCGGCATTGTCTCGGCACCGCAATTTAACAGCACCTCCGCGGTGAACACCTGGGTGTTTGCGCATGCGCAAGGCGTGGCGCCGGCGGACACAGTCAATGTTCGACTTTTCTGCCTCTTGGTCGATGAAAATCCCTCGACCGTCTATTTTGATGATATTCAACTCCTATTGGCGGGAGACTTCGACGGTGATAAGGATATCGACGCCGACGACCTGCCGATTTGGAAGGGGGCGGTCGGGATATCGGCCGATGGCGACGCGGACGGCGACGGCGACAGCGACGGCGCCGACTTCTTGCTCTGGCAGAGCAGCCAAAGCGTTACGACTGTCGCAATTGCTGCCGCGGGCGGCGTGCCAGAACCAGCCACCGCGACGATGGCCGTCCTGGGTCTGATGCTCGCGGCGGCAAGAGGGCGCGGCCGACGCCTTTAACCAACCGCAGGCGGCCTACGACATTACGCAGCAAGCCGTCGGGGGCGACTGGAAAGCGCGCCATCCTTACCAAGACAGCAGCGCGCTAGTCCAGCGGGGCTCGCCTCCTTCGGGCTTGCACCGACAAAGCGGAAACCGTTGAACCTTGGCGGAGGGGGCTGCGAGGGTATACGCTTAAGGATGCGGGCAATTGCTTCAGGGGCGGCGGTTGCACTTTCGTCAGGTTCAGGATTCATGCGGCAACATTCTCGGCCAGTTCGAATGGCGCTCGCCGGCAGTCGTCGCCAGATAATCTGCGCCTTGGTCATCGTCGCCTGCGGGCTGCCCGGCGCGGTCGCCGCGGCCGATCCGCAGGGGTGGCAGCTCACCTGGAACGACGAGTTCGACGGCTCCGCGCTGGACACGACCAAGTGGCAAGCCTGGCAGCCAAGCACGCCCGGCCCCTACAACAATGAGCTCGAGGAATACTTGCCTTCGCAGGTGACTGAGACGGGAGGAAATCTCGTCATCACGGCCGTCAAGCAATCCTATTCCAGTCAGTATGGCACGTACGCCTATCGCTCCGGCCGCGTCGAGAGCAAGTACGAGCAGCAACATGGCCGATTCGAGATCCGGGCCGACTTGCCGGGCACGAAGGGGACGTGGCCGGCGCTCTGGATGTTGCCGGATGTGGACGATTACAACTGGCCCAGCCAGGGCGAAATCGACATCCTGGAAAACAAGGGCAACGAGCCGACCACGACTAGCAGCGCCTTTCACTTCCAGCAAGCTGGCCGTTATGTCACCGCCAGGCAAACGGCGGCGCGCTTTGGTCAGACGGAAAACTACCACAATTCGTTCCATACCTATGCCGTAGAGTGGGACGCGACGAAGATTCGCTACTTCGTGGACGACGTCCATTGGTACACCACCTACAACGCCGGCTCCTACACCGGGTCGGGCGGCGTGACCACCAATGGCTTCCTCGGCACGCAATCGGCGCCGATGCAGGTCGTGCTCAACCTGGCCGTCGGCGGCGACTTTCTCGGCGATCAGCAGCAGCCCGACGGAACGAGCGTCTGGCCGCAGCAATTGCTCGTGGATTACGTGCGGATCTACGACCGCGACGACTCGCCGCTGCGGCTGCGCAACGGAGGATTTGACGAACAGAACGGCAGCCTCGCGGGATGGAGCGTGTTTGGCAACGCTCTGAATACGAACAACGTCAGCGTGCATAACCAGGCGGTGGTCGACGGCATCGCCTCGGCAAAGCTGTTCGGACAGTTTAACGGCAGCTCCAACACCTCGGGAATCTCCCAAGGCATTACCGTGGCGCCCGGCGACGAGGTGCGGGCCGCCGCGGAGAGCTTCATTCGTTCGCAAGACTCGCTCGTGGGAACGGCCAACACGGTGCAGATGAAGATCGAGTTTTACAACGAGTTCGGCGGCCGGCGAAATTCGTCGGCTTTC
>CAWJDB010000007.1:0-566715 GCA_963841515.1 Pirellulales bacterium
AGCGGGACCGACGATCAGCACGAGACAAGCGGCCGGAATCCCTGCGAACCGAGCGTCCGGCCTTTTTTGTGCCCCACTGCTCTGCCCTACGCCACGCGCCGAACCCTTCCCATCCACTCTCGCTAAGCGTCGCCCCGCTCCATTGTCATACGCACTTTCCCCACCCGGCGCCCCACCATCGCGGTGACCGCCCGCAGTACCGCCCCAAAGCCCGCCATATCGCCTGGCAGCTCGTCTAGCGCGTCCGCACTCGACAGGTAGCAGCGAAGATCGATGCGCCAAAGTAGCGCGGAGTGGCAGTACAGCCGATGTAGCGGGGTAGGCAATCGGCGGCAAGCAACTCTTCCTCCGTCACCGGGAAATCAATGCGGGCATCCCGACAGGCCGCCACTAGCCCGGCCAGCCGGTGGACGTGGTTAAGCGTGAAGGGGTCAATTTGATCCGGGCCGTTGCTTGGCACGAATTCAACGATGGCGTCTTCAATGACATGCGCGCTGTCGGGTGACTCGTCACGGTTTTGAGTTGTCCGGAGTAGATCGTTGGGCGTCATGTCGCTAATCCCCTATTTGTGGGCAGAGCGACAAAGAATATGTGGGGCGTTTGTCCGCTTGTCTACGCTGGCTCGTGAGATTGTCCGGAATTTCGGATTGTACGTGTGGTTGTCCGATGTCGAACCGCTTCAAGATTTGTGGCACCGGCTTGTCACACCATCTCTATTGCGATGCTTTCACTCCCACCCTCGATCACCACGTCCTTGAACGTAGCGAGTAAATTGCCATGTTGGAAAAGTTCTAGGAGGTTATCTTTGCCTTGGATTAGATACGATTGATGCCGCATGATAATCTCCTGCACCACAATACCAACACCGGGCAACACTCGAAGTACTAAGCAGTAATACCCATATCCTTCTCTGATTTGAATTCTCCCTCCAACGCACTCCATGTCCCAGTTAAGTATTGGTGCTGCAAACACGTTGTCGACAATTTCCAATACGGTGTTTCCGTTTGAGTCAGCAAAACGAGCTGAAAGGCGGAACGGTCCGCCGACTTCCTCAGGATCATTGATCTCGAATACAGGAGCGCCTCTGACGATTAGCGGAGTTCTCATATTAAGAAAAACGAGCACCGCAAAGCTGGATGATGGGGTGTTTGCTGATGTCCAATTCGTCCCAGGAGAACCCAACTTTTTTGCAGTGTGGATTTCTGCGAGCCTCCACTATCTTTTGTTTTGACCAAAACTTCCGAGTCACCTTATCGTGGCATCGCGCGCACAACAGGGCCATTGCCGCAGGGTCATGTGCCTCGGCATCTTCAAACGGGGGGTCAATGTGCTCGTACTGTACTATGCTGGCGCCACATACCACACAGCCGAAGCCGCATTCCCGTCTAATTTGTAACGCGATTGCCGCAGGAACGTATCGCGACAGCCCATGCTTGTTCACCTCGGCGCCCATTCGTCTTCTCGGTTTCTATGTGGTTGTCCGAAATCGGTCGTTCCACCAAAATGTATATCTACTGACATCATTGTCGCGCCTTGTGAAATCAGCGTCCATTCCCCGATTAAGTCCGCGATGATTGCTCACGTACAAGTTGAAACTGAACTTTGGTTTGCACGTCGACTTGAGGGCGATACAGGTTGGACATGGACACTCGCCTCCCGCGTTAGTGCATCATTTGTTCTGTAAATAGGAGGCGTTGCCTTCGTCGTAGCGCAGGGAGCGCAGCGACCGTAGCGGAGACGAAGGCAACGCGTCGCGCGTGGCTTGAAAGGGGCGGGCCAAGACGGTTTCCTATTCGTTGTGTTCTAAGCAATGAAAGGAAATTCGCATGACCCGCCAGACGCAATCTACCGAACTCGACTCGATCGTCCAACTGCTCGCCGAGCACGGTTTTGACGGCATGTCTCAAGCGATCGAAATCCTTTTCAACGAAGCGATGAAGCTCCAACGCAGTGAAGCGTTGGGGGCCTTGCCGTACCAGCGGACCGCGGATCGCCGCGGCCACGCCAACGGCTTCAAGCCCAAGACGGTCAACAGCCGGCTGGGAACGCTTGAGCTGGAGGTCCCGCAGACCCGCAGCGTCGAGTTCTACCCGACCGTGCTGGAGCGCGGCGAGCGGAGCGAACGGGCCCTCAAGCTGGCCGTCGCCGAGATGTACGTCCAGGGCGTCTCGACCCGCAAGGTCGCGGCGATTACCGCAGAACTGTGCGGCCTGGAGGTCAACAGCACGCAAGTCAGCCGCGCCGCCGCTCTCTTGGACGAAGGGCTTGAGGCTTGGCGCAGCCGTCCCCTGGGCGAGATTGCCTACCTCATCCTCGACGCCCGCTACGAGAAGATCCGCCACGGCGGATCGGTCGTCCCCTGCGCCGTCCTGGTCGCCATCGGCGTGACGGCTGAAGGAAGCGCGCTCCATTCTCGGCGTGAGCGTCTCGCTCTCGGAGGCGGAGGTTCACTGGCGGGAGTTCCTCGCTTCGCTGCAGGATCGCGGCCTGCACGGCGTGCGGTATCTCGTCAGCGACGATCACGCCGGGCTGAAGCGGCCCGGCAGGCGCGCTTCGCCGGCGTGCCGTGGCAACGCTGCCAGTTCCACCTGGCCCAGAACGCCATGCAGTACGTTCCCACGATGGCCATGCGGAAGGAAGTCGCCCGCGATCTCCGCGGCGTGCTCGACGCCAGCGACCGAGCGAGGCCGATCAGCGACTGGGACGGCTCGTCAAGAAGTACGCACTCGGCCCCGCGGCTCGCCGCCTGGCTCGAAGCGAACGTGCCCGAAGCGCTCACCGTGCTGAGCTTGCCCGCCGCTCATCGTCGCCGGCTGCGAACCACCAACATGCTCGAACGCATCAACAAGGAAATCAAACGCCGCACGAGAGTCGCGACGCTCTTCCCCAACGAGCAGAGCGCCCTGCGACTCGTCACCGCCGTCCTCATGGAAATCAGCGAAGACTGGGAAACCAACCGCACCTACCTCACCATGGAAACCAACTGAACCGCCCCAACTCAAGCCGCCAAATTACAGAAGAGATGTTGCTTTATCTGGCGGCGGTCCGCCGCGAGGTCGAACGCGTGCTGCTGCGCGGGGCCAGCAGCGGTAACCGATCGATCGCGGGGATGTGTCGCGAACTCCATGACCATCGCGATTGGCTGTGGACGTTCGTCCGCGTGGAGGGCGTCGAACCGACCAACAACGCCAGCGAGGCGCCTGCGCCACGCCGTGATCTGGCGGAAGCTCTCCGTCCGGCACGCAAAGCGCCGGCGGCAGCCGCTTTGCCGAAACGATGCTCACCGTCATCGAAACCTGCCGTCAACAGAAACGCAACGCCTTCGAATTCGTCGCCGCCGCCGTGCACGCCCACTTCGCACGCCAAAAAGCCCCGTCACTGCTCCCCAGGGCGTGAACGGTTACGTCGTCACTTGCTATATAACTCACAATGAAACGACAGGCGAGCATCACATCGGGTCGTTGTTGTTGCCAAAAGGCGAAAATGGCCATCGGCAATGGAGAGAGTTGAGAAAGAAGCTTAATGCAATTGGCATCCAAAAAGTGCGGGGTTCTACCAGGACAATTACAACACCGCCTCACATGCCAAAGACAGAGTGATGTTCTGGGCTAATCGCCCGCATCGACGTTCGCCGCGCCGCCTGGTCCGGAACCTTGACCAGCTCCAGCATTTCCCGCAGTTCCGCCCACTCCCGGACGATCGTCACGACGCCGCGATAGTCGGTGCGAAAGAATTTTCGGAGAACCAACAGCGCAAACAATTGAGCAAGCGTGTAATCCTTGCGGGAGAATTTGTTGGCCTGAGCGGGCAGCGAACGCTCGCCCACAGCCAGCGCTTCCCGCGCCGCAGATAATGGCGACTTCGTCATCGGCGGACCTCCATGTCCTGCATCGCACGATCGAAACGATGGAAGCCATACGAATAACACGACTTACAAGTCAATCGAGGTTTTCAACAGTGCCAGATGGCCACCGAGCTATATCTAATTCGGTGATTAGTTGACCTGACCTTCCCCCCTTCGCAACACTATAACCCTACGGCTCGCATCTCAATCAGGCCGAGTTATCTATTCCTCGTGCGCATGCGGAGTGCGAAATGAGTGTATCTCGACGTGGGTTCCTAACAGGCACTTGTGCCGCCGGTGCGGCGGGGATGCTGGCAGGCCGCGGCGACTCAAACGCGTCGGCAGCTCGCGATTCTGATCCGTCGCCCGCGCTTGCCGAACAGCACGACCCCTATAATTTCGGCCAGTTCGCGCCGCCGGACGCCTTCGAGAACGGTTCGAAATTCGCGTATTACGGGAGCGAGAACGATTGGGGTCCGCGACAATTTACTGCTGAGGCGGCAGAGCAGCATTATAAACGGCTCGGCCAACGACACATTTACCTGATTATGAACGGTCAAGCTGATCAAGCCGTCCAGTCGTGTCGTGCGCATATTGCCAAAAATCCTCACGACCTTGAATCGCTCTTCACGCTCGCCATCGCGCAATGCCATCTTGGCGAGCTGGATAAGGCGCTTGCCACGATGAAGCAGTCAATCGCCGCCGGCCTGCCCTTCGAGCGATTTCTGGCCGGGCCGCGCGATTTACTGGCGCCGTTGACGTCGTCGCCCGGCTTCCGCGCCTATCTGGCGAAGCATCGGGTGCGGCTGATCCACGGGCCGATGCTCGGCGCGATGACGGACCACAGCGTTCGAGTTTGGGTGCGGACCGCCGACGAAGGTAACGTGACGGTGCGTGTATTTAAGAAGAAGGTTGGCGGGAGTCCGGTTGCCACTTCATCAGCCGACATCTCCAAGCGAGCCGATTTCACCGCCGTCGTATCCATCATGGGCCTGAAGCCCGATATGCCATATTTCTACGACGTGGTCATCGATGGCAGGCCAATAGAAAACGATTCTCGATATTCATGCCGCACGTTTCCCCTGGCCGGGGCTCCAATCAAGCTTCGCATCGGCCACGGCGGCTGCGCGGGATACTACCCGCAGAACGAACGCATGTGGGACACGATTGCGTCATTTCAGCCTGCAGCGATGCTGCTCATGGGCGACAACGTCTATATCGATCTGCCGCAAAAAGTGGGACCGTTGCACCACTATTCGATGTACCAGCGCCAATCGCGGCCAGAATTTCGGCGGCTCGTGTCTAAAACGCCCATCTTCGCGATTTGGGATGATCACGATGTCGCGTTCGACGATATCTGGCTGGGCCCGTACCGAGACAAGCCTAGCTGGAAACCGTCGATGTTCACGCTGTTTAAAGAGAATTGGAACAACCCGTCGTACGGCGACCGCGATTGGCCCGGTTGCTGGTTTAACTTCTCGATCGGCGATGTCGACTTTTTCATGCTCGATGGCCGCTACTATCGTACGAACCCATTTGCCGAGATGGGCACGATGCTGGGACCGGTTCAAAAGGCATGGCTAATCAACGGGCTGAAAAAATCGAAAGCAGCGTTCAAAATCGTTGCGTCTCCTGTCGCTTGGGCTTCCGGTGCAAAACCGGGAAGCCGCGACACCTGGGATGGTTTCGCCGCCGAACGCGAGGAGATCTTTTCGACGATCGAGGAAAATGCGATCGACGGCGTGGTGCTCCTTTCGGCTGATCGTCATCGCAGCGACGCATGGAAAATCGCCCGGCCCAATGGCTATACGCTGTACGATCTGATGAGCTCGCGCCTCACCAACACCGAGACGCATGAGCTCATGCCCGGGCGCTTCTTCGGGTACAACGCGAAATGCTCGTTTGGCTTGTTGACGTTCGACACGACGCGAGCTGATCCGCAGGTCACGTATGACGTCATTAACATCGATGGCGAAACTGTCGAGTCGCTGGCGATTCACAGAAGTGAATTAACGTCGAAGCCGAAAGGCCGACCGCGCTAGACTAAACGCTGGCGGGAATGCCCAATGACCGCGTCGCACAACTCTGAGAGCGGAACCCTATCGACCAGACGTCGCTTGCCGATCGCCGCCTTCTGGGCGGACGTAAAGTGGCGGCGCTCACGCCGCGATGAGCCGTTGTCCGAGAGGTTCATGAAGTCCGCCTTCGTCGGTCGTAATGCTAACGACCGCGAAGGAAAACTCCAGTTCCGACTGAGGCAGCACATTCCCACCGTGCACGCCCGTTTGCGAATGCAGAAGCCACAATGGCGTGTCGCCTCGCCAGCGCCTCGGCGCCGAGCTCCCGCGCACGCAGCATCGTCCCCATTATTGGCTCGGTGCAGTTTCGGCGGCGCAGCCAAATTGGGTTCAAACGCCTTATCAAAGAGAAATCCTCCGATACTGGGACCCTGCTTGTGAGCGGCGTTGCCAGCGAGCTGCACCTTAATGAAGTCTCCGGCGCCAAAGCCGTCGTAGCGGAATGTGTAGATATCCGCGATGCCGTTGAACTGCAGCTCATCGCCTTTAGGCGATGCGTTGGCCTCCAGGTCAACCCCGTTTGAATGTCCGCGTGCACGCAGCCGATTCGCTGGGTTGTGCTCCATGTTCGTGTTATCGGTTACGATGTGGAAAAAAAACGTCGCCGGAGTCCCCATGCCGAGCTGAATCCGATTAATCGAGTTGTTCGAATTCTTGAAGGCAAACGGGTCGACGATCGCGCCCGAGCGGCCAGTCTTGCCGGCGGGTAGAGTAAAATCGTTCCATTTCGGCTGCCCGCCTTTCGACCTGCAGGGGCCATCCTGCGAAAATGTGCGCGACCAATAGGAAGAATCCAAGAATCTCGTTACGTGATTAAGCGGCCCTGCCCACGTTGGCAACGCGTCGCGCGCGTTCTCGCCGGTCGGCCTGCCGGCAACTGGACTCATCGCGTCGAACTGAGGAAACCAGTATCCGGCCTTGCCGATGCTCAGGCTCTCGAAATCCGTCCGGTCGCGGATCACGCCAACGTACGTGATGGTCCCGATGGCTCCGGTATGGTTCACAATCCCGGCAATTAGAGCCGTTGCGACAAGTATGCGAAACGAGGCCCTCGCATTAGATCTCGAAGCGAAGACGAATCGTGGAGCGAACATCGAAGGATCCGGAAGCTCACCCGGTTGCACGATTAGTGATAGCGAAACAATAACTTTTACAAATTGGTCTTGGTGATTTGTCGGCGGTCTGCGATCACGTTCGCATGCAGGTTGCGAAAGTCGAGGCGCGGATTCGTCGCAAGTATCGCACGCTCGTCGTGGAACTGGACGAGCGCAGGCGCAGGCAATGGGCGGCAGCCGAGGCCCGCGACGCGGGCTGGGGCGGAATCAGTTTGGTCGCTCGGGCCACGGGTTTGTCGCGTCCGACGATCAGGGCAGGCCTGCGGGAATTGAAACTTCCCGCGAAACAACGAGCCATCGCTGGGAGGCGCGTGCGTCGGCCGGGCGGTGGGCGAAAGCCCATCACCGAAACCGATCCTGGCTTGCTGAAAGCTCTGGAGGCGTTGATCGAACCGGTGACTCGCGGCGATCCTGAATCGCCGTTGCGTTGGACCTGCAAAAGCACCGCGAAGTTGGCCGCTGAACTTGTCCGGCAGAATCACCCCGTAACGGATCGCACCGTGGCGACCTTGCTCAAACAAGCCGGTTATAGTTTGCAGGCCAACCGCAAGACGCGGGAAGGGGCCTCGCATCCCGATCGGAATGCTCAGTTCGAATACCTGAACGCCTGCGTGCAGCGGTTTCAGAAACGCGGCCAACCGGCCATCTCGGTGGACACGAAAAAGAAGGAATTGATCGGCGATTTCAAGAATGGCGGCCGGGAATGGCGACCGCAAGGGCAGCCTGAAGACGTCCGTGTCCACGACTTCCTGGACAAGACCCTGGGTAAGGCCATTCCGTACGGCGTGTACGACATGCTCAACAACCAAGGCTGGGTCAACGTGGGAATCGACCATGATACGGCCCAGTTCGCCGTCAACAGCATTCGCCGCTGGTGGAAGCAGATGGGGCAGCGGCGTTTCCCTCGCGCCACTGAACTGCTGATTACGGCGGACGGTGGCGGCAGCAATGGCCACCGGTCGCGGTTGTGGAAGGTGTCGTTGCAAGAACTGGCCGATGAACTGGCGCTGAAGCTGATTGTCTGCCACTTCCCGCCGGGGACCAGCAAATGGAACAAGATCGAGCATCGGCTGTTCAGCTTCATCACACAAAACTGGCGCGGCAAGCCGCTCGTCAGCCATGAGGCCATCGTCAACCTGATCGCCGGCACGACCACGCGCACAGGACTGACCGTCAAAGCCGCGCTCGACACGAACCATTACGACATCCAGATTAAAGTCAGTGATGAGGAACTCTCTCGACTCCGCCTGAAGCGACACGAATTCCACGGCGACTGGAACTACACAATCACGCCTCGACCAAGATAATCTGTCAACGTTATCCTTTCGCGGTCCCTTAGGGCGACTGCATTGCGGGCCATAGCGTAGCGATAGTTGGAATCACCGAAATATGCGGCCGGCCGCCTGCTAATCGGCAACCCGCGGCCGCCGCAAGAATCCAAGCTGCCATAGGAAGTTGGAACAAGATGTATTTCGCGTATGTGGCTCGTGCGCAGCGCCGTTGCCCATCTTTCGATTAACTAATCCATACAGAACGCGAGTTCTTTCAGTTCCTTGCGCTTTCGAAGGAGGCCGGCAGCCATGCCCAGGAAGCGGTGAACAGTTTTTTGGGAAGCAATTCAACGTGATTCCCATCTCGACATGATGTGTGGCCTCATTTGACCGAGTCCGTCTTCGCCGGCAGGCGAGCCGAGCTCGCCGTCGTCGAACGATTCAGACTCAATCTGCCGGTACGTACGTCGGGCGTGATCGTAAGCAGCCTGTGCTGCCGCCCGTTCACCATCGCGAATCTTCGGCTCCTTCGACTTCCAGCACCGCTCCACCGAGGCCAGGCACCACTGCGCCTCTTGCGACTGGCGCGGATCGGTCGGCCATCGATTTCGACAAACACCGGGTTGGTGTGTGCCGCGGGAAACACCCGCACGGCCACCCAACACGAGCGCTCCGGAACGTACTCGAAGCAGATGTCTCTAACCCGTCCGTCGGCCTCAATCTCCTTCTGTTGGACGACGTTGCCGTTGACAACGAGGTCCACGGGGATTTTCCGCTGATCGCCGATGCGGGCCCGCTCTACGTGCCAGTAGGGCTTCTCGTCCAGCGGCCGCGCTCGAATATCCTCATGCAGTTGCTCATCTAACAGTGCCGCGGCTTGTACGCGTACCGCCAGCGTCGTTCCCGAATCGACTTTCAGCTCACTGGCCCCGCCGTTACCCTCTTCGCCGACGCCAAGCTCGTTCACCTGAAAATTGAAAAGGTGCGTCAAACCATCCGACGTATAGCTCCGCCCATCTCGAATCGCTTCGGCCCACGCGTCGTAGTCGAGGGCCGCGCGGTCGGCGCCGCCGGTTAGCTTAACATACGCCCGGCCCAGGCCCACTCGCTGGTCGTACATGCACGGGAAGTCCGTCTCGCCGCTGATGCGGGTCCTAAAGCCACAATTGAGCGTGTGGTACCAGATGTTCAGTTCCCACACCGCCGGCGTATCGACGGTCGAGATGAAGTCGCATGCTCCGTGCGTCACATCCACGATGTATTCGTTGGCCCCAATGCCGTCGAACGCCGGCAAATCGTATGTGGGCAACGAGGTCGCCGGTACGGCGAGTCCGGTGCCGCTATGGGCAAACCCCACGACCGCGCCCTGCCCGTGCGCCCACTGCATGATTGGCAGGTCCCAACTCGGCCACTCATCGATCTGCGTCGTTCCCGGGTAGTCGTCCTCCTTCAGCCGCAGCAGCACGAGGTGCCCGCAGTGCGAGCTAGGAAAACCGGAAACCTCAACGTCGTACCGCATCAATTGCTGCGACGTGGAAAGCGGATTGACCGCTCCCTGAAAATACTGCTTCTGGTGGTACCAGCACGGTCCCCACGCCAGCACGCAGCCCACGTTCAAGTCCTCGCCCTGAATGTGCCGCATCATGTCGGCGGGCGTCACGCCCATGGTGGGCGCTTCGTAATGCGAACATCCGGCCGCATGGATGTGGTGGTCGCCAGAATACCAGCCGCGCTCCGCTAAGTTGATCCACCGCACGAGATCAAATCGCTCCGTATGCCGCTGTCCGGCCGGCACAACGATCTTGCGACGGCCCACCCTGTATTCCGGACCGCGAGTGTAAGTGACGTCATACTCGCCCGGCGGCAAACGCACGCTTTCGCCGTCGCGACGATAAACTTGGTCTTGAAAGAAGAAATCCGGCGCCAGCCGCCGCGCCTTCGCTGGGTAAATTCGCCCCAGTGCGTCGCGAAATGTGAACTGCCCCATAGTCGGACGGCCATCGTCGTCTCGCACTTCTAACGTCATCTCAACGGAGGGTTCACATTCGAACAACAAATTCAAGTCTGACCGGAACCCCAGGTCCTGCGATCCCTGACCGACGTCGAATGTCAGCTTGGCTTCCCGCCGCCCGCGATCGCGGCTGAACAGCTGCACAAGTCGATATTCCAGCTCCAGACCGGATAAACGCTTGCCCATCGGCTCGCCTTCATACGCCTCCACGTCAAGCCAGCGATTGCGCACGTCGCGAGGCGTGATGGCCGTTTCCGGGTTTTTATCGCCCTCTGAACGCTTCTGTAACGGCGCCGCGTTGGGGCTCGTGCAGCGCAGTTGGGCCGTCACTCCCGCCTCGTTTTGCACCTTTACAAGAAAAGCCCGCCAGCCTTGTTCCATCAACTGCTTAGGCGCCGCGCCCTCTGTAACCTTCACGCGGCTCTCTGGCGTGATCGCCACCGTCGCCAAGCACAAGGGATCAAGGGCCCGTTGAATTTTCGCCACAGCGTCGGCTTCGCTATTCGCCGCCACGGCTTCATTGAGCGCGCACCGCACATCTAGTGACAACGGTGCGCCGATTAGATCCAACGCCTGGGTCAGACGTTCAACCTGCGCCGCCAGTGGCTGCAACTCAACGCCTCCAACCAGTGCGGCGTCGTCTCCACGACACGTGAACCAATTCAGTGCGAAGCACCAAGTGACGAGTGCGAAAGAAAAGTATCTCATGGCCTCCCTCGTAGCAATCCGCTTTAATTTGGATCTGGGGAGCGTTTTCCGCGACGATTCTCCGTTCTTCGTCATGTTATTCCATCCATCTTCGACTTCGGACCACTACAGTGAAGTCTTTTCTCCCCCAAACGCCATGCCCCTGCCCGTGGACTAGATGCTGCCAGCAGGTTAAATCGTTCAATGGTTCATGTCATTGTCATTGCGCTTTCAGGAGTTGCTTCAATTTGGCGGTCGTGTCGGCTTGCCGTGGATCGGCGGCGAGATTGTTCCACTCATGCTGATCGACTTCATGGTCGTATAACTCGGCGCCCCGTTTGCCGCCGTCCCATTCCGTATAACGCCATCTGTCCGTGCGCACGGACCGACCTTGATAGGACATGACTTTCTCGTGCGCCGCTTCGGGGCTGTCGTCCCGAGTCGTCAGGGTGAACGCGCCCTGTTTGACCGGATGCGACGGATCGTGGAGCAGCGGACTTAGATCGACGCCGTCGAGTCCGTCGCGCTTGGGAAGTTTACAGAGCGATACGAGCGTCGGATAAAGATCGACAAGCTCGACAAGCTGATTGCAGGAATTGCCGCGCGTCAGGAATGGCGGGTGCGGAGATGATTAGCGGAATCCTGCGCACATTCTTCGAACAGGGACATCTTGTGCCACAGGCCGCCATGTTCGCCCAAGTGGTACCCGTGGTCGCTGAAAAACACCACGACAGTATTGTCCCATAACTTCAGATCGTCGAGCGCCTTGAGCAGCACGCCGACTTGCGCATCGACAAACGAATTACACGCGTAGTAAGCCGCGATAAGTTCGCGTTGTTCTAGGTTCGTGAGGGGCTTCGCGGGCGGTGGATAATTTACCGCGGCCGGCAACAACTTCGTGGCGTATCCTGCAGGCGGAGCGTCGGCTAGCTTGATTCGGTCAAGGGGATAGAGTTCGAAATACTGTTGTGGCGCCGCATAAGGCGCGTGCGGACGGCGGAAGCCTGCAGCAATGAAGAATGGCGTGTGGTCGCGTTGGGCCTGCTTCATCAGTTCCACGGCTTTCCGTGCGACAATGCCGTCGGGAGTTTGTTCGTCGGGCGTCTTGAGCCAAGCCCAATCCGTCGTGTGATCGCCCGGTCCATCCGGGTTTCCCCACTTTACAATTTGGTCGACGGGCGGACGCTTGCCAAACTCGGGAATCTCCACGTCCCAGGACCGTGGATCCTCGAAACCGAGGCCGGTGTGAAATACTTTCCCCACGCCGGCCGTAAAGTAGCCGTTCTTACGGAAATATTCTGGCAGCATGACCCAATCACCGAGGTGCGATCGCGTCGGTTCGACTAGCGTGTAGACGCCGGTCTTATCGGGCCGTAGTCCGCTCAAAAAAGAAACGCGGGACGGATTGCAGACGCTCACCTGGCAATAGGCTCGATCAAAGCGTGTGCCGTGCCGCGCCAGTTCGTCAAGGGAGGGCGACTTTACGTCGGCTCCGTAACAGTCGAGCCTGTTGTTCATATCGTCGGCGACAATGAACAGGACGTTCAGTCTGTCGGTTTCGGCTGCACGCAAACCGTGCGAACTGAAGGCAAGCAAGACGATTATCGCATGCCAAAAAGTATGAAACGCGACGACGGTTGTTCGGCGAGAGGAGGAAACCATAGGAGACCGCTTCACGTAATCAGGCGCCACAAAAACCTAAATTCGTGAGCGCGTTGGTTTTTCACGATGGCACATTTGTTGTATAGCGCCGGCAAAGAATTGACAAGTAATACCCTGATTGATAGGGTCGATATCAATTCAGTTGTCACGACAGGTCGCGCATCAATGGTAAGCTTAGCGGCGATTATGGCCGCCAGCAAACGGAAGCTTTAATAGACGTTTGACGGCGACTAGGAGTCAGGTGAATGCAAACTTGAAATGCGACAGTTTTAGAACTGATATTGGTTAAAGGATCGCTGGGTCGTTTGAATGTCGCGATTGTGACAAGCGGCGTTCGCACGGAGGCCCAGCGATGGCTAATCATCTTACGTTTGAAGAGCGGCGGTTCCTATACAGATTGAGGAGGAAGGGAAAATCGCCCCCGGAAATTGCGGAGTTGATGGATCGTGATCGCAGCACGATCTATCGCGAATTGAAGCGTAATACCGGCCAGCGCGGCTATCGACCGAAGCAAGCTCAGCGATTGGCCGACGAGCGTCGCCTGGCGAGCCGTCGCCCGCACAAAATGGATGACCCCGACGTGCATCAATACGTTCAAGATCGACTGGAAAAACGCTGGTCGCCGGAGCAGATCGCCGGCCGTGTGCAGTGCGACTTTCCACGGTCGTCGGCGCGCTGGCTGTCGCGGCAAACCATTTATGATTGGATCGATGAGCGGGCTCCCGAATGGCAGAAGCTGTTGCGTCGCGGCGGAGTGCTTCCGGAAAAGCGGGGAAAGCTGACTGATTGCGTTCGCATCGATGGACGACCGGATGTGATCAACGGACGGAGACGCTATGGAGATTGGGAAGGCGACACGGTGGTCGGCAAAGGCCGCCGCAGCGCGCTCGTCACCTTGGTCGAGCGAAAAAGTGGCTACGCCCGGATTGGCCGTATCGACAGCATGAGGTCGGACACCACCATGCACATGGCGAAGAAGCGGATGAAAGACCTTCCGCCCTCTCTCCGGCGGAGCATGACGTTCGACAATGGCAAGGAGTTCGCGGAACATCGAAAACTGACCCGCGGCCTGGGGCTGGAAGTTTACTTTGCAGACCCGTATGCTTCATGGCAACGCGGTGCAAACGAGAACATGAACGGACTGCTGCGGCAGTTTTTTCCAAAAGGTACCGACTTCACGCAGGTTAGTCACCGCGAGGTGGCCCGCGTCGAACTATTACTCAACGAACGACCCCGAAAACGACACGACTATCGAACCCCAGCAGAAATCCTCGCATCAAAATTCTGTTGCAATTGATCCTTGCATTCACCGTCACGAAAAAAGCGTCGCAGAGATCATTCTGGAAAAGAGCGGCGTCCAGTGTATTTGCGGTTGTCGCGCTTGCACGACAATGCGACCGATGGACGTTGCGTTGGCGGGAATGCAGTAGACATGGCCTTAATCGCGAAGAAGTGTTTGCGAAACCTTACATTAGGCGGCGTAATTGCCTTTGCAGTGACAACGGACCTTGCTGCAATGGGCCGCGCCAGACGGTTGCGCTATGGCTGTTCGACGAACAAGTTGGGATTTATCCGAGCTGCCTGCTAAGCGATGTTGGCGCCAATGATTGTCCGCTCGTGCTGGGACTTGGCGGTCAGATCGTCGAGGGAAAATATGGCAACGCACTCGAAGCGACGGAGCAGGCGAAACTCTCATTGACGCCGGACAGAGCGTTATGTCGGATTCGAGCGTCGTCCGAAGCCGGATCCGTCCCGCAAAATGCCGCCCATGGACTGGGCGAATGCAGATTTCTCGCGCTGATGACGCGCGGCGAGAAGCACCTGCGTCAGGAAGTCGGGTTTGCCAGCCCGACCAAATCGCGGCTTAACCTGGGCGATCACGACTGGACGGTTGAGTTCTGGTTTCTGCCGGCGCAAGAACCGCACGGCGACGGCGTTGTGCTGGAGATCGGCGCAGGGCCGCGCGGCGAAAACAATCGCGTCACGCAATTAATACTCAACGCCGATCGTAAAGGCTTTACGCTTGTCAATCAGGCTAGCCAGACTCGTCTGGTGATTGCGTCGGATGCCGCGGCCCTTGACGCCGCCCCCAAGACATGGCGCCACCTGGCGTTCGTCTACGACGCAGCCGGCGACCAGATTCGTCATTATGTGGACGGAAAGCTCCAGCCGTTGCCCGAGAAATGCGCTTTAAAGCCTCTTTCCGTCGGCGCCGAGGACTATCTCAGCATTGGCCGCGACAGCCAATGGCAACGGCCGCTCGCGGGGCGGCTCGATGAATTGCGGATCTCAGACGCCCAGGTTTATCGCGAAGACTTCACGCCACCCGGCAGTTTTTCGAAATACAACAATCCGGCCTACCAACCGCCTCGACTTGAGGCCGGTCCGCCGCTGTTGTTTGCCGGCGCGGAAAAGCCGCACACCGTCGTCGCGCTAGGCGGTCGTAAGCACCTGTTTATCGACAACGCGCTCGTGGCCGACAGCGAGCACATCGCTTTCACCGTAAATCCACCGCGGTTCGCCGAACGCGTCCTCGACGACATTGCAGGACACTTGGTGATATGGGACGACGACGACGGCTTGATTCGCCTGTACTACAACGTAGGCGGCAAGCAACTCGGCGTTCTCACTTCTCACGATGGCGTCCATTGGGAAACGCCGGAACTGCGCCCATCAGGCGACGGACCAGCCAACGCCGTGATCGATGATCCAGTTGGCTTGGGTACGATTTTTGTCGATCCGAACGCACCTCCGGAGGAGCGCATCAAGTATCTGACGGGATACGACGGACGAGCCATTTTCATGTACGCCTCGCCAGACGGGTACCGCTTCAAGCGCAATGAGACGGCCGCCCTGCCCTTCCGCGCCTCTTCGCAGTCAATCGCCTACTATGATGACCAGCGGCAAAAATACGTCGCCTATCATCGCACCGACATGCCGGAAACGGTGGGCGGCCATACGGAGCGAAGCTTTGTCATGACGGAGACGACGGACCCGATGCGGCCCTGGCCGTTTCGCCCCGTGTCGCAAGCGGAGCAAAAGGAAATCGCCAAGGACCGGCGGATAGGCGATGTGCTCCCCTGGTATCTCGACAACGGGCCGTTGACGCCAGCGGGCTTCGGCGTGGAGTATCCGAGGACCTTTGCGCCGAAAGATGACTTCGATCCGATTGCAACCGACATCTACGTGCCCAAAAACTTAAAGTACCCCTGGGCGCCAGACGCTTACTTCGCCTTTCCGCTGATGTACTTTCATTACCACGACGACGGCCCCGAGACGCGACAGATTCTCGGGCGCGAAAATCGGGGTCGAGGCTCGGGTCCGCTGGAAACTCAGATCGCCGTTAGCCGCGACGGTTTGCACTGGAAGCGATATCCTCGCCCCGCATACATAAAAATCGGCCGGCACGATGGTTTTGACATTCATAAGAACTACATCGCGCACGGCATGGTGCGGCGCGGCGACGAAATCTGGCAGTATTACCTGGGGAGCGAGCAGTATCATTCAAGCTGGACCGGCCACGGCCGCGAAGCGGTGTTTCGAGTCGTCCAGCGGCTGGACGGTTTCATTTCCGCCGACACGCCGTACAGCGGCGGACAATTGACCACACGCCCGTTGACGTTCGAGGGCAATCGCCTAGTTCTAAACATCGATACCGGCGCGACCGGCTATGCGCAGGTCGGGATTTTGGACGAGAACGGCAAGGCCATCGACGGCTTCAACGTCGACGATTGCGTCTACGTTAATGGCGATTTCATCGAAACGGAAGTCGAGTGGCTGGGCAAAGGAACGGACCTTTCGCCTCTTGCCCGCCGCCCCGTGCAGCTTGTTATTCGCAGCCGGGGGACGAAGCTGTACTCGCTGCAGTTTGTAAATCGCTGAATCGCGACCAACACCCATGGCACAGAGGAGCAGCGACCATCAGATCGGCTTCATCGGGTTAGGAAATATGGGCCGCTCTATGGCCGCGCGGTTGATTGCGGAAGGGTTTCCTTGCGTCGTCTACGACATCAATCGCCAAGCCGCCGCCGGAGTGCTGCAAGCCGGGGCCGCGTGGGCCGATTCGCCGCAGGGCATCGCCGAACAAGCCGAAATCATCCTTGCCAGTTTGCCCGGACCGGCGGAGGCGGAAAAGGCGTTTCTTGGCCCGCAGGGCGTCGTCCACGGCGTACGACGCGGCGCCATACTCGTGGACCTGACGACGAACTCCGCGTCTTTGGTGCGCCAGACGCATGACGCCCTTGTCGAGGTCGGCGCCGCGATGCTCGACGCGCCGGTCAGCGGCGGCGTGGAGGCGGCGAAGAACGGTGAGTTGACGCTTTTGATTGGAGGCGAAAGCGATGCACTGGAGCGAGTTCGCCCGGTTCTGCAAAAACTTGCCAAAACGATCGTCCACGTCGGCGGGATCGGCGCCGCGTCGGTTTGCAAAGCGCTGCACAATTGCGCGGTGTTCTGCGCCAATTGGGCAACTATCGAGTGTTTGACCGCGGGAGTCAAGGCAGGCATCGATCCCGCGGTAATCGTCGATGTCTTCCAAAAGTCGGGGCTGGGCCGAAACCTCGATTTGCAGGTGGCCATGCCCGCTACGCTATTTCGCGGCAACTTTCAGCCGCGGTTCGCCATGAAGACGGCGTGCAAAGATATGCGCTTGGCGACGCAGCTTGCTGATGAAGTCGGCGTTCCGATGAAGATGGCGGCGATGTGCGAAGCGGAAATGGCCGAAGCGATCCGCCGAGGTTGGGCGGAAAAAGACAACACGATTTTCCTGACCCTCCAGGAAGAACGTGCCGGCGTTCAAGTGCGATTGGAGGACAAGGCTCTTGATTGAACAGCCAGCGGTCACGGGAATCGATCATCCAATCATCGCGGTGCGCAACATGGCCGCCGCCCGCGCCGCGTATGAACGCCTGGGCTTCACCGTAACGCCGCGCGGTCGCCATCGGCCATGGGGCACCGGGAATTGGTGCATCATGTTCGACCGAAACTATTTGGAGTTACGCGGCGTCATCGACCCCGCCGAAACGCACGACCTGGGCGCCTTCCTCGCTCAGCACGAGGGGCTCATGGGTTTGGCCTTCGGCGTCGAAGACGCCGAAGCCAGCCGCTCGGCTCTCGAGCGCCGCGGTCTCCGCGTCCAGCCGGTAAGGCAGCTTACTCGCGATTTCGAGTTGTCCGAGGGAGTCGTACAACCAAGGTTCGCAACATGCTTCCTTGACCCTGCAGACGTTCCAGGGCTGACGTCCGCGGTGCTGTGCCAACATCTGACGCCTGACCTGCTGCGGCGTCCTGATTGGTTGCGCCACGCCAACGGCGCGTGCGCGGTACGGCAAGTCGCGTGTATCGCGCCGGACCTGGCCGTAGCCGCCGAGGCTTACGCGAAGGTTCTTGGCCCGCAAGCCATCGCGAATGATGGCCGCGGCGTCCAAGTTCAAGTCCGTGCGGGGCAGTCGATCTTATTGATAACGAACCGATTGGCCAATCAGGTTTGGCCAGAAGCGGCTTTGTCGTCTTGCGGCCAAGAGGGACGCCCCTTCGCGCTGACGCTCGAAGCGGCAGACCTTGCCGCCACGAAACGCTATTTCACGTCCCGCGGCGTCGCCTTCCACCGCTCGGCCGCCGGCGCCCTCCGCATTTTGCCGACCGAATCGTGCGGAGTCCCCTTGGAGTTTATCGGCCGCGATTAGGACCAGAGTCCTGCCAAGGCAATTCGGCAAGTGCCTGCTGCAGCTCGCCGTACGCATCGGCGGCGGCATCGGGCAGTCGGCTGACGTTCAGCGGCGCCTGTTCAGCCGGGTCGGCGTCCATGTCAAACAATCTCCCGTCGCCGTACAGCTTCCATTGTCGGTTTCTGACGAAGCATTTGCCCTCGTGCTCCGCGAATACCCATTTACGCGGCGCGGCGTCGCGACCTGCCGGCGCGATCGTCCGCTGGCCGTCGAGATTGACTCCGGCGGGCAGCGGAGCTGCGGTGAGCGCCGCCAGCGAGGGCAGGAAATCGCTCGCATCCACCAGATCGTCGGAGACTTCGCCCGCGCCAATTATGCCGGGCCAGCTCGCAATCAGGGGAACGCGCGTGCCCCAGTCCGATAGCGTGGCCTTGCCGCCAGTAATCTCGCGATCCCCCATTTTGGATATCACCGGCGCGTAAATCAGTTTGTCGCCCTCGACGTCGATGAGCGTGCTTGCGGCCGTGCCGTTGTCGCTGGTAAAGAGTACAAGCGTGTTGCGGCGGACGCCAAAGCGGTCGAGGGCGGCGACGATGCGGCCGACTCGCTCATCCATCTTCGCGACCATCTCGGCGTAACTGTCGTATCGGCCGTTCGGCCCCACGGGCGCCGGCCGATCGAGGTCATTGGTTTCCGCGTGGCATAGCGACATCGGGTAGAAAGCGAAGAACGGGCGGTTTTTGTTGCGATCGATAAAGTCGATCAAGTAATCGCAAATGACGTCTGGGCCATAACTGTCGCGGATGTCGCGGCGCAACTTGCCATTTTGCCAAATGTGCGGCTGGTAATACCACGGACCCTCGTGCCAGCCGTACAGGCAATACTCGTCGAAGCCCAGGCGATGGGGTTGCTCGAGATCGTCTTTCAACAGCGCAAGCTGCCACTTGCCGGCGACGCCGACGGCGTAACCCGCCCGTTGTAGCGTGGCCGCCAACGTGCGTTGTTCTGCCTCGCGCGGAAATGAGCCCCAGTTAGGGCGGCCCAGCCGACAGGGATACTGGCCTGTGAGCAACGTCGTCCGCGTGGGATGGCAGACCGGCATCACGTAGGCGTGAGCGTACTGCCGGCCGCCGGCGGTCAGGCGGTCGATCTGCGGCGTCCCGTAGGAACTCCCGCCGTAGCAGCCGAGCACTTCCCGGCCGACGTCGTCGGACAGGATCAGCACGATGTTGGGTCGTCGTTCTGCCGCCACGCCGGCGCCGCAAATGATCGATCCCGCAACAAGACTACGAACAACGGCGGTCCAGTTCATCAACGCACCGACGAGCGGGAAGATAGGACAGTCAAGCAAGCTCGAGGGCGGCGAAAGTCAAGGTGACGGCTCAATGTCCGCCCTCTGGCCGTCCCAGCTAAGCAAAAAAGCGGTGCGCGAACAGTTCGTATTCGCGCACCGCCAAAGTTCTGCAGTACCAGGTGAAACTAGCGTCGACGGCGTGCCATCCGAGCCAGCCCCATTCCCGAGATCGCCAACAGGATGGCGCTGGCGGGCTCCGGCACGACGTCAAACATGAACCCAGCGATGCTCGCGGCCTTAAGGGCGTCGCCCGAATTCAGTTGCAGCTTGATGTAGTCGCCACTGGCGAACCCGGTGTAGCGGAACGTGTAAACGTCCGGTGCACCGTTCATGTTGGCGGCCAATCCGCTAGGCGCATTCGGTCCAGATAATGTCAAACCCCCCCGGGTCGTCGCGCTCGCCGCGCGCCCGCAGCCGGGATGCCGGATTGTGTTCCCCGGCCGTGTTGTCCGTCACGATGTGAAACAGGAAGTCGCTGGGCGTTCCGGGGCCCAATTCCAACTTTGGAATCGTGTTATTGGAGTTGTTGGCAGTGTTGGAGTCCACGACGGCGCCCGAAAGGCCAGTCGTGCCGTCGGGAAGCGTTAGCGTCGCCCAATTCAGTTGACCGCCTTTGGTCGAAGCGGTAGACGCGAACGTGGTGTCCGGCGCGGGGTTCACGGTGACCCACGAGGGCAGCGAGTTGGCTGCGTTCGAGTCGATCGCCGCGCCGCTGACAGGCGACGAAGCGTTGAAGTTCGCGAACCAAAAGCCGGCGTTGCCGACGTCAATGCCGGAGTTGCTGTAGTTGGAGCTAGTCGTAGCGTTCAGAAAGGTAATCGATTGCGCAGGCGCCGCCGCGGCGAAGACGGCGACGGTCAGGCAGGCCGCGCTCCAAATGAGATTTCGCTCGATCGTTCGGATCATTAGTCAACCCTCCAGAGCAAAAGGTGTAGACGATCGGGACCGCAAAGAGAAAAAGAGTATGCAGACTCAGACGAGCAGGCGCCTGGCCGGAAGGCCGCGCCAACATCTATCTTGCAGTGGAAATGCGATCATTTCAACAAAAAATTTGCCCCCGCAGCCAAAGCTGCGAAGACTTTCCCAGCGATGCAAAGAATCGGGATGCGGTCCTTTGCCATCAGGCTGGGGGCGGCGCGGCGCCAATGATAGTCGCCCTTTTGGCCGCTGGGCGTTGGTTTCCTTTTTCTTCCCTGTAACCGCTGCTCACAATTGCTGGATTCTTGAGTAGAATGAGCGAATTCGGCGTCGATAACCCAACCGTACCCCACCGAGCGATTAATGGCAGACGCCCCTGCTATCAATGATCACAGTCGCCCGCCCGTCGGGGTCGTAGGAACGGGCCTTTTTGGCACGGCGTTAGCTGATCGGCTCTTGGCAGACGGCTTCCCCGTGGCCGTACATAATCGCACGCCGGAAAATGCTGTACCGCTGCTGGAACGGGGCGCCATCTGGGCCCACAACCCGCTCAGGGAATGTCAACGGGTGTTTTTTTGCTTGTTTAGCACCGAGCAGGTGGCAGAGGTCGTTCAAAGAATGCAGACCGGCCTGCGGGCCGGCCAAATCATTCTCGACACCAGTACCAGCGACCCTAAGCACACGGCGGCCCTGGGCGAGCGCCTTGCCGGTTGCGGCGTTAGATATCTGGAAGCACCCTTTTCCGGATCGAGCGAGCAGACCCGCCGTCGCCAGTCCACCGCCCTGGTCGCCGGCGATTTGGCTGCCTTCAATGCGTGCCAAGACCTGTGGGATTGCCTGGCGGCGAAAACGTATTTCGTTGGCGCCTGGGGCAACGCCGCCAAAATGAAGTTGATGACCAATCTTGTGCTGGGGCTCAATCGGCTGGTGCTGGCCGAGGGGTTGGCGTTTGCCGAGGCGACGGGCCTTGGCATGGAGAACGCCTTGCAGGTCTTGCTCAACAGCCCGGCGTATTCCCGCACGATGGACGCCAAGGGGCCCAAGATGGTGCAGGGCGACTTCACGCCCCAAGCAAAGCTCTCGCAGCATATCAAAGACGTGCGGCTAATTCTGGAAGAGGCGGTGCGCGGCGGCGTGACGCTGCCCCTCTCCGCGGTCCACTTGGAGTTGCTTGAGCAGGCCGAGGCGGCCGGCCTGGGCGAACTGGACAACAGCGCCATCATTCGAGTTGTCCAGGATCCAGAATTTCGTGCTATTCTTAGCCAGCGCTGAGCGGCGCTGGCCCGCGCAGCGTCAGCGGCTCCCCTTGTTTTCGCAGTCGCCTCACTGGGAAGAAAGTCCGGGAGGATTGTGGCCATGTCCATTTCGATTCTTCGTCTCCAAGTTGTATCTCTGGCCGTAGCCGGGATGATTTCTGCCGCCGCCGCGGCCGCTGAGACGGCCCAACCGCCCGTGTCGTTTGTGAAGGGCGACGGCCGTGTGACGGTGGTCATTGATGGCTTGCCCGTCGCGGTGTACTGCTACAAAGACGAAAAGATCACGCGCCCATTTTTCGCTCATGTCCGTGCGCTGGACGGCATCCAGATTACGCGACACCATCCGCCGATTGCCGGACAGGACCTCGTCGATCACGACACGTTTCACCCGGGAATCTGGATGTCCTTCGGCGACATTAACGGCTCCGACTACTGGCGGATTAAGGCCCCGGTGCGGCACGTGGATTTCGCCAGCGAGCCAGAAGGCGGCGCTGGCAAAGGGTCGTTCGCCGTCCGCAATCAGTACCTCGACCAGCAGGATCCGACAAAAACCGTGTGCGAACAACTCGCCCGCTACACATTTGCCGTGACGCCGCCGGGCTACTTTTTGCTGTGGGACACGAAGTTTTCCTCGGACCGCGAGTTCGCATTCGGCGACCAGGAGGAAATGGGGCTCGGCTTCCGGCTGGCCACTCCGCTTAGGGTTGCCGCCAGCGGCGAGGGAAACGTGCCGCCCGGCGACGGCACAATTCGCGACTCGAAAGGGCGCACGAATGAGAAAGAGATCTGGGGCAATTCCGCCGAGTGGTGCGACTACAGCGGGGAAATGGCCGGTCAATCTGTGGGCATGACGATCTTTTGTCATCCCGACAACTTTCGTCCCAGCTGGTTCCACGCTCGCGACTACGGCCTCTTGGAAGCCAATCCGTTCGGCAGGCAGGCGTTCGGCAAGGGCGATAAGAGTTCAGTTGTCGTAAAGCCGGGCGAATCACTGCGGTTGCGCTACGGCCTGCTGGTTCATTCGGGACCGCCGGGCAGTGCCCCGGACCTCGCGACCGCTTACCAGGATTACTTGCGGCTAGCGCCGTGATCGACGCATGGCAGAGGGTCGCCGCTTCGCGCGATAGGACGCGCGGAATGTTGACTGATGCTTAAGCGAAACCGCGAGCAACAATTTGCGGATCACGCCGTCGCGTGAACGGGGCGGCGACTGTCCTCCGGCGCGTCCGGTTGCATGCCTTCAAGTTGAGCGAGCAGGCTGTCCGTCTCTTTCATCAGGTAACGCAGCATTCGCAGTTCGGCCGGGTGCAGCGCAGTGGCGTCACCGCTGTATACGGGCTGCAGAATGCCGTTCAACAAGTTGTGGTGGTCGCGGATTTCCGCGATCAACTCGCCAGCGGCGCTCCTCCGCGGGCGCCTCTTCCATGTCTCGTGGACGCTGCCCCCAAACTCACTGCAATGCCGCCGCCCTCTCGACAAGCGATCAATCCGGCCAGCTGCGTGGCCGCTGGCGACCGGCGCCACGCTTAGCCGCTTGGCGAGGCGGAGGAGCCCCGCGGACGTCAGTTCTTTGCCCGCTTGGCGAGTCTGCGCCAGATGCTCGCAAAACATGTCCTCGGGCACCCTAGCCTGCAATTGCCAGCGTTTTGATTGATTCGTCGTCAGGCCGAGATCGCAAAGTTTCAAACGGTCTCCGTGACTTTTTGATCGCCTGTCGCCGCCGCGAAGCGTCAATTGGGAGAGCAGCTTTCCGGCTTGCCGCTCGGCGCGAACTTAACTTCCGCGGCCCGGTTCTGGACATCGAGGCCAAGCGATGCGCTCTCGGCGTATTTTCGGACTGCCTCGGCTTTATCGCGAATCTCCTTGATGTCACGGAGACTGCGCGCTTCGGCAAGGGCCTGGCCTGCCTGGTTGAGCAACGTTAACTCATGCCCGTTCTTGTCGCCGCGCATGAAACCACCGGGTTGGGAAAAGCGGCCAGCAAGGCTCAAGTTAGTCGCCGCCCCGCCCGACGGGTTGGCCAGCCGGGCTGAGTACCTCGTAGCCTAGTTCCGTCTCCACGATTTGTCAATAAATTGACTTAGCAAATCGCCCGCAGGTTGCCATAACAACTAGAAGAGAATTGCAGTTGAACTTGTGTGCTTTACGATGGTTAGCAGGCGTTCACAAATCGGAGCCGTCAGAAAGAAAATGAAAACCGCGAGCTCAAGCAGCCGCCCTCGCTGCGAAGCATCGCCGCGTTTTTGAGGTCGTGCGAAGTCGCATTCAATCTGGTGATTATCGGCCCGGCGATCGCATCCCCTCAGAAGCCAATTTCATCCAAGAATTCGGGGTCTCCCGGCCGACCGTGGCTCGGGCTATGCAGGAACTGGAGCGGCGGGGGATGGTGCACCGACGCCGCGGATCTGGTACCTACGTGTCGCGGGCGGAAACGCGCGGCAAGCACTTTGGGCTGCTGATTCCCGGGCTTGGCGCCACCGAGGTCTTCGAGCCGATTTGCGCCGAAGTGGCGAGAGTCGCCCAGCAGGACGGCCACTCGCTGCTGTGGGGCGCCGCCCAAGGCTCCGCGGCCATTGCACCGACGGCGCCGACAAAGGCGCCATCGCGTGGGATTTATGCCAGCGGTTCATCCGCGATCGGGTGGGCGGCGTGTTCTTTGCCCCGCTTGAGTTGATTCCATACAAAGACGCCATCAATCGCCGCATCGTGTCGGCGTTGGACGATGCGCAGCTGCCGGTTGTCTTGCTCGATCGCGACTATGTGAAGTATCCCGGTCGCAGCAATCACGACTTAGTCGGCATTAACAATCGTCGCGTCGGGCATACGATCACCGACCACCTGTTTGAAGTCGGCTGCAAGCGCCTCGTGTTCATTTTGCGGCCCGGCTCGACCAGCGCCATCCACGCCCGGTCGGCGGGCTTCGCCGAAGCGTTTATTACCCGACAGGCCGCCTTCAACATCAATTTGATCCATGAGTGCGATCCCTGCGACGTAGGGTACATGCGAAAACTGCTCGACAAACACAAGCCCGACGGCATCGTTTGCGCCAACGACGTCACCGCAGGACGTATGCTGCATACGCTCGATCAGCTGGGCGTCCGCGTTCCCGAGGATGTCATGATTGGCGGCGTCGACGACGTAAAGTACGCCGAACTTTTGCGTGTTCCGCTCACCACCGTCCGGCAGCCATTTGCTGAAATTGGCTGCGCCGCCTACGACGCCATGCTGGCGCGCATCGCCCGGCCGAACGCCGCGGCGCGGCATATTACCTTAGGGTGCGAGCTAGTTGTTCGCGAATCGACCCGGCGGAAGGGGCGATGAACGGCCTTACCGGTACGCGTGTAATGCCGCAACGAACGATTTCATCCACGTGGCGCATTCTTTTTTGAATCGGCAGCAATAGAGATTCCCGTCCACGACGAGGCCGTCCGCCACGTACGTGGCCCCGGAGAATTCTGCGTCCAACCGACAGCGCGGAATTGTCGTCACCCGACGGCCGCGGATCACGTCCGCGGCCGCTAGGATCTCGATTCCGTGGCAAATCGACGCGACGGGCTTATTGTGCTCGAAAAAGTGGCGCGTGATGCCGAGCAAGTCCTCGTCGTAGCGCAGGAATTCGGGAGCTCGGCCGCCGGGCAGCACCAAGCCGACGTACTGGGTCGGGTCCACCTCCCTGAAAGCCACGTCGGATGCCAACGTATACCCGGGAGTTTCGATGGTGACGTCCCACCCGGGATCATGGTGGTGTTGCACGAGGTGGTAGGTTCGCTTGGCTGGCCCGGCCTTAACCACCTGGAAATCCTCGGCCAGGCGGTACAGCGGCACCATGGTGTCGATCACCTCGGCTCCGTCGCCGATCACAAGCAATACTTTGGCCATGACTGCTCTCCTTGGATACCCCCCGTCGGGACGGCCACGGTACGCAATTGGTCCAGCCGCCAGCGTCGCGGTCGGCGCACGCCGACGACATTGGGCGAGGTTTCGGTCGCCCAAAGTTGCTACGCGCATTTGTATAGCGTTGTCCCGTAACTTGTCAGTAAATATTTGTTGGCGCAATGCTGCCATTTGGCTACGCTGAAAGCATCTTTCTCGTACTCTTCCTTTCTCGTCAAGTCGGTTCAAGGAGAGTCGCCATGCGGTTGTGGCGTCGTGATGGGTTCATCTCTGTAGGGGCCGTAGGTCAACGGCTGTTGTCGAACCTGCTGTTGGTTATGGCGGGTGCATGGTCGCTTGTCCTTCGCGTGGCGGCGATCGCCCGAAGATTGGTTGGCGGAATCGGATCGTCCGTCCTCCGTCGCCGGGGCGTCGCGACGGGGCGGTGGAATTCATCTCTGCGCAGTCGCCGGACGCGGCGGTCGCAAGGCCGTCGCGTGTTCTCCGGGCTGAATAAAACCATGTTCGCGTCGGCGGGGCCGAATTCACGCTGTCGCGGTCTCCGGGCGGCGCCCTCCGCGGAGCCTCGCGGCTTCCGTGAGGAGAGCGATTGCCGCCCGGGCCGAATGAAGGCCAGTCGCGGTCTCCCGTCCGACGGGGCGGTCGCTTTGGCGACCGCCGCACAGATTCCGCCGCACGTCAGTAAATCGAACTTGTCTCCGAGGTTAAGCGACTTGTTTCTTTCGTCCGAGGCGGGCCTTGTTGGCGGCCGCGGTGCGATTCCTTCTTGGTCCGCCCTCGATAGGCTTTCTGGTCGCGGACCATGGCGTACAGGATGCGCAGCAGCCGTCGTCCCATGGCGACGTTGGCCTTGGCCTTGCCGATCCGCGTGATCAGGCGCTGTCGGATCGCCTCCTGGCCGGCGTCGCATTGGCACAAGGTGACGGCCGCCTGGCACAGGGCCCAGCGGAGCGTGGCCGAGCCGGCCTTGGTGATGTTGCCGCTGGTCGTGCGGCCGGCCGACTCTTTCAGGTCGGCGGTCATTCCGGCCCAGAACTCCAGCGCGTCGGCGTTGGGGAAGCGATCGAAGGGGCCGATCTCGGCGGCGATGATCGCCGCCCAGATCTCGCCGATGCCCGGGACGCTCTGCAGCAGCGCCGCCAGCGGGGCGAACCGCGGGCCTCGCGTGGCGACGATGATCTCGCGTCGCAGCCGCTCGCGATGGCGTTCGGCGAGCAGCAACACGTCGAGGAAATCGGCGAAGGCTTGGTGCTGGACCGGCTTCAGCAGCTCGCCGTGGGCCAGGAGCCAGCGCTGGGCGGCGGCGCCGTCGAACTTGGGGCCGCGCATGTTGGCCGCGTTGAGCAGGCTCTTCATGGCGTGCTTGGTCCGACTGAGCAGGCGGCTCAAGTGCCGCCAGTGCCGGCCGAGCTTGCGCAGCTGCATCAGTTCTTCGTCGGCGATGAAGCCCAGCGGACACTCGCCGCGCGCCAGCCGCACGGCGATGTCGAGCGAATCGTTGAGGTCGTTCTTCCGCCGCTTGCCGCGACGGTTGGCCAGCTCCGTGGCGTCGGCGATGTCGATCCGCTCCACGCAGTCGCGGAAGCGGTCGATGAACCACTCGACGAACGGGCAGGCCTCGACCGCCAGGTGGACCGGGCCGGGGCAGCGCCAGCAGCCACTGCTCGATCTTGCCCGCGCTCTTGGTGCTGATCGTCAGTCGCCGCGATCTCGCCCGCCGCGTCGACCGCGGTCAACGTCACCGTGCACTTGTGCAGATCGACTCCGACGAACGATCGAAACGTCTCGGCCATGACAGAACTCTCCGTGTACGGGGCCAAAGAACCAACACCACCACGGGGAAGCGTAACCGCTTCTCCCGGCCCCTACACGGTTTTACGCTCGTTGAACTTGCTGGTCGTCATTGCCATCATCGGCGTTTTGGTAGCGCTGTTGCTGCCGGCCGTGCAAGCCGCTCGTGAAGCGGCGCGCCGCTCTCAGTGCCAGAATAATCTGAAGCAGATCGGGCTGGCGATACACCTGTTCCACGACTCCCAGAGATTCATTCCCAACTCGCGGCGCAGCTGCGATTACATCACCTGGGCGGGGACGATCTGGCCCTTCCTGGAGCAGTCGGGCATCGCGGCGCGGTGGGACCAGACGAAGAGCTACTATGGCCAGCTACCGGAAATTCGGCAGTATCAGGTGGCCACCTATTTTTGCCCCTCACGCCGGTCGCCGCCGCAGATCAGCCTCGACGGCGACTCAGACACGAACAACGGCCCGCTCGTCGCCGGCGCCCTAGCAGACTACGGCTGCAATCTGGGCGACGTGCGGTTTGAAGGCGCCGACTCGCCGGGTAACAATCAGAGTTTAATGGACGGCACGAACGGTCCATTTGTGGCTTCGGGCAACGTGCCGGCCGAAGGCATTAATGACAATTCCTGCTCGTCGCCAGGAATCGTGCTGGGCAAGCTGCGCATCATCTACAAATTAACCTTTACCCAGATCGAGGACGGCCTATCCAACGTGCCGTTCATCGGCGAGAAGCACGTGCCGGAAACGTTTTTTGGCTACAAGTCGTTCAACGACACGTCGATTTATAACCCGGATTTCAAGTACAGCCTGGGCCGCTTCGGCGGGCCGCTTTCATACGGCTTAGCTAATCCACAAGACGGCTTGGATGGGAGCAACTCGCAGACGCTGAATAAGATCTTTGGCAGCCCGCACTCGGGGAGCTGCCAGTTTGTGTTCGGCGACGGTAGGGTGCGAACGATTAACGTCGACATTGATTTGAAAACTTGGGCGTACATTCTCAATCGCAGCGACGGCAATGTGATTAATCTGGATCAGTAGGGCGTGGGATAAAAAGAGCCTTCTATCGAGCACAGTGCGGCCAAAAAAGCTTGCCACGGGGCTGTCGGCCCGACAGAGGGTGCTCGATAGCGGCGCTTGATTCAATTCGTCGACCTGCAGGTCTCGTTGAGCGCGTTCGTCCGCTGCTGCTTTTCTCTGGCGACACCTTGAATCAAAACGGAAGAGAAACCATGGCGCGATCGGCTGTAACGGCGGTCACCGCCGCGCTCGTAATCAGTTGGGCCGCGGGCCGCGAGGCGCAGTGCCGGGGTGAGCTACCAGACGCCGGCGGGCGGGTGGCAGTACATTTACGAGGGGACGTTCACTCCGGGAGTCGCCGACACTTCGTTTGTCGGGGGCGTCTCGCCGGCCGGCTTTGGCGGCACGCCTGCCGGCGGCAATACGCTCTACGGGCTCGACGGCACCTGGCAGCACGACCAGGGCGACAAGTGGGACGGCACGGCGCCGGGCGACCCTCTGTCGAACCCCGCCGCGCCGATCAACCCCAACGACGCCAGCCCCGCCAATTTGCTCTCTGGCAGCCAGGGAACGTCGCCCGGCGGCGCAGGGCGCTTCATCGACACCGACGGCCGCGATTACATTCGCATCCAAGACGCGGGCAATCCGGAGAACCACGGTTGGGTGCAGGGCCTGGATCCGAACTACACATTTCCGCCAGGCACGCCGCACGAGCCGATCAACACCAATCGCCGCGTGTATTTCGGCCACGACATGACGCCCGACTTCCCCGGCGGCTACGACCAACTGGTGATGGACAACGGCATCACCATCTCGTTCCGGGCGCGCATCCCCAACGCCGGGCCGCTGGACAATCTCTACACGGGCACGACGACGACGCCCGTGGTGTCGCCCTGGGTCGACCCGACGACAAGTCCCAACGGCCGTGGCACGCTTTTGATGAACGGCCGCGGCGTGCTGAACGTCGTGCAGAACGATTTCGCTAACTTCGATCTCGATAGCCTGATCGGATTTTCGCTGATCACCAGCACCGACATTCAGCAATACAAAGACTCGGGCGGGGCGGGATCGATCACCTCGACCGTCAGCGGCGGATTTATCATGAACAACCTGAGCGGCAATACTCCCGACAACAACACGGACTCGACGACGCCCGGCACGCTAAACATCATCCCAATGAGCGACGCGAGCCTGAACCAGTGGCACGAGTTCTGGATCACAATACAAGACAACGGCGCAGCGGCCGGCACACACCAAGTGAAAGTGTATGTGGACGGGTCGCTGACGCCGATGATGTTCAACGTCACGGCGTCCGGCGCGGGGAATTCCGGTTACGCCAAGTCGCAGAGCGCCTTCCTGGAAATGGGAATTAGCGATAATGACCGGTGGGGCTCGATCGACGTCGATTTCTTCTCCTACAAGCTTGGCCTCCTGACGCCAGAGGCCGCGCCTGTCGAAGACGCTGACTTCGATAACAACGGCGTGGTCGACGGTACGGACTTCTTGATTTGGCAACGCGGCTTCGGCATCACCAGTGGCGCCTCCAACGGCCAGGGAGACGCCAACGGCAACGGGGCCGTTGACGCAGTCGACCTCAATCTATGGAAAGTGAAATTTGGCGGACCGCCTGCGGTGGCGGCGGGAGGCGCCGTTCCCGAGCCTGGCACGGGTCTCTTGATGCTAGGCGGCGCGCTCGCCGCTTCGCGCTTCCGCCGAATCCGCTAATTAGTCCGGTGCGGCAGGCCGTTTAATTTCAGCAAAGCCGATTAGCACTTCCTCTCCAGGGAGCCTCTCATGCCTGCCACTCGCCGTTCCTTTCTCACGCAAGCCGCCGGCGCCGCTGCGCTTGCCGCGTTGGCGCCCGCTCGCTCACGGGCCCTCGGCGCCAACGACCGCGTGCGCATCGGCATCATCGGCGCCGGGAATCAGGGCAAGCGACATTGCGAGTCGCTTCTCACCCGCGAGAACGCGGAGATCGTCTACGTATGCGACGTGGATGCCCAGCGTTTGGCGGAGCAGGTGGCGCGCACCGGAGGCAAGGCCAAGGGCGTGTCCGATTTTCGCCGCATCCTCGACGACCAGTCGATCGACGCCGTAACGCTTCCCGTACCCGACCACTGGCACACTCCCGCCGCTTTGTTGGCGCTCGACGCCGGCAAACACATTTACGTCGAGAAGCCCTGCTCACAGAACATTCACGAAGGGCGTATGCTGGTCGACGCCGTGAAGAAGTTCGGCAAAGTCGGCGCTCATGGCACTCAATCGCGTTCATGCCCCGGCATTATTGAAGCCATGCAAATGCTGCGCGAAGGTGTGATTGGCGACGTGTTCATTGCCAAGTGCTGGAACTGGCAGCTCCGCGAAAACATCGGCCATAAGCAGCCGTCTCAGCCGCCGGCGTACGTTGACTACGACACCTGGGTGGGGCCAGCGGAGTGGCTGCCGTTTCAGGATAACCGCTTTCACTACAATTGGCACTGGTGGTACAACTTTGGCACCGGCGACGTCGGCAACGACGGTTGTCACGAATTGGATATTGCGCTATGGGGACTTGGCGTCACCACACATCCCTCCAAGGTAACGGCCATCGGCGGAAAATACTTCTTCGACGACGACCAGCAGTATCCTGATACGGCGCAAGTCGCTCTCGAGTGGCCCGGCGACGGCCACCCGGGCGACAAGCGCATGCTCATCTACGAGCAGCGTTTATGGTCCACTTCATATCCCTTCGGCGTCGACTCCGGGGATGAATTCATTGGCACCAAAGGGCGGATGTTCATCAGCAAACGCGGAAAATTTGAGCTGCGCGGCGAGCGCAATGTTCCGCTCAACCGGGAAGTGCAAGGCCGCATGCAGGCGGCCGTGGAAGACAATCACCAAAACTGGCTCGATTGCATCCGGTCAGGCGGCACGCCCAACGCCAGCATCGAAATCGCGCATCGCACAGCCACCACCGCCCATCTGGGCAACATCGCCATCCGCTTGGGGCGGTCGCTTGATTTTGATCCCCAAACTGAGACTTTCAAATCTGACGCCGACGCCGACGCGTTGCTTACGCGCCGTTATCGCGAACAGGGGCATTGGGGAGTGCCCAAGATCTCTTAAGCGCTCGGCCGCTGGCCGTCTCCGGCGCCAATGCGCCGAAAACCATCGCTCCTGGGCTAAGAAACTATCCGGAAACGTTGAGTCTGTATTTCCGAAGTGAACTGATCTTTACGCGGCCATGGAGTAGTTGAACTTGGAGACGCCGTTGGCGGGCGCCAGTCGGCGGAGCATCAGCCCGATGGAGGAGACTTTGACCATCGCCTCGCTCGAATCGGTTCGCCGTTCGTAGTCTTTGCTGTGGCGGCGCCAGCGATCGTTCCAACTGAAAGTCCGTTCGGCGACCCACCGCTTCGGCAGCAACACAAACCCTTGGGCGCCCGACGGGCGAGATACGATTTCCAGATCCCACGTCGGCCGTTCTTGTTGCATCCAGTCGCGAAGTCGATGATTGTGATACTTCGAATCGGCCCACGTCTTCATCAGCCGCGGCGCGCTTGGGACGCGACCTGCGCGAACAACTGCGGAACAGCCGCCGCGTCGTCCACGCTGGCTGCGGTCACCGTCACGGCCAAGAGGAGTCCCAGCGTATCCACGAAAATGTGCCGTTTTCGGCCGCTGATCTTCTTGGCGCCGTCGTAGCCCCGCTCGCCGCCTGTGGCGGTCGTCTTGACGCTCTGGCTGTCGACGCTCGCCGCACTGGGCGTCGGTTCGCGCCCGGCGGCGGTGCGCACTTGAACCCGCAAGGCGTCCATCATCCGTTGCCAGGTTCCGTCACCGCGCCACTTGGCGAAGTAGTCGTACGCCGTGCTCTTTGGGCGGCAGGTCGTGCGGCAGCATGTCCCACTGGCAGCCGCTGCGGTTGAGGTACAGGATCGCGTTGATCACTTCGCGGAAGTCGACCTCCCGCGGCCGCCCCAAGCCTTCGACCTCCGCCGGCAAGAGCGGCTCCACGAGCGACCACTGCTCGTCAGTCAGGTCCGACGGGTACGACTTGCGGGGCGGCGCGGGGAATCGCATCACAAAAAACTCCGTTGGCGAGAATGGGATCCAATCCCAAAATCTTCCGGCATCTCGCCGTTTTCTCCAACGCCACTATCCGGATAGTTTCTAAGACCGGCTTCTCCGCGGTTACCTATGAACCAACTCGCTCGCGCCATTCTTGCCGTCAGCTTGATTTCGTCGGCTGGCGTTGCGCGGGCCGCCCCCACGGCTGCGCTGCCGAAGGTGAACGTCGACAAGGATGAGTTTACGCTCGTGGTGATTCCCGACACGCAGCGGTACGCCCTTTACTTTCCGGATATCTTCTACGCCCAGACGCGGTGGATCAAGGAGCACTGCGCCGAGCTCAACACGAAGTTCGTCATCCACCTGGGCGACGTCGTGGACGAGCAAACCGACGAAGAGTGGGCCGTCGCCGACCGAGCCTTCAAGGATTTGGACGACGCCGCGCCGTATCTGGTGGTCCCCGGCAATCACGACATGGCCAAGGACGAGCAGGGCCAACTGACTCGCAACACGTCCAAATTCAACGCGGTGTTCTCGCCCTACCGGTTTCGGGGCCGGCCATGGTACGGCGGGCACAAGGGCGCGACCAGTGACAATAGCTTCGCTTATTTTGACGCCGCGGGGCGGCACTTCATGGTGGTGGGCCTGGAATTTGGGCCCACCGACGAAACGCTTCAATGGGCCGATACGCTCATTAGCAATCACAGCGACAACCATTTGGTGATCTTGGCGACTCACGCCTATATGTATGATGACGACACACGGTTGGGCGACGGCGATCGCTGGAGCCCGAAAGAGTCCCATGCCGCGTGGAACGACGGCGAGGGCATATGGGAGAAGCTGATCAGGCATCGCGACAACGTGTGCATGGTGCTCAGCGGGCATGTCAAGGGCGACGGCGCGGGCGTGCTGGTGAGTCGAAACGACAGCGGCGCCGGTGATTCAGATGTTGTCCAATTACCAATTCCTGGGCCACGGAGGCGAAGGTTGGCTCCGCCTCCTGCACTTCAAGCCGGCCGACGGCGTGCTCTCGGTGTACACCTACTCGCCGTGGTTGAAAGAATTCCGCGAGGAGGCCGATCAGCAATTCGATCTGGATGCGGCGTTCTTGTTGCAGCCAAGCGAGCCCAGGTAGTAGCCTCGGATTGAGCCGGCGGGGGTGCAAGAGATTTACGTGCACTTACGACGACCACGCCTGCGGAAGCGGCGGTCTAGAGCGCATCACGTTTAAGCGTAGCGATATCCAGCGTGTCGGATGTAGTTTCGGCACTCGGTTTCGGAGAAGCGTTCCTGGAGTTCGCCGCAGGCTGTCCAAAGGGCGTCGACAGTGCGGGCCTTGGCCGTCTGGAGGAGCCGTTTGAACTTGCTGAACGCCTGTTCGATTGGATTGAAGTCCGGACTGTACGGGGGCAGGTAGAGCAGCTTGGCGCCCACCGCTTCGATCGCCTGACGCACGCCGACGCGCTTGTGACTTGAGAGATTGTCCATCACCACGACGTCTCCGGGGCGCAGCGTCGGCGCGAGCGTCTGCTCGACGTAAGCCACGAACACGTCGCCATTGACCGCGCCGTCGACGACCAGCGGCGCTGTCAGGCCGTCGGCTCGCAAGCCGGCGATCAGCGTTGTCGTCTTCCAGTGACCGTGGGGCGTCTTGTCGATCAGCCGCGTTCCGAAAAGCGCACGACCGCGGGGACGAATCATGCTGGTCGACGCCCATGTTTCGTCGATGAAGACGAGCTTGTTCGGATCGAGCCCGGCCTGCTGGACCCGCCACCAGGCCCGCGCCGCAGCCACGTCGGGCCGATCCTGCTCGGCGGCCTTCACGACTTTTTTTTGAACGTGAGCTTCAGTTGCCGCAGCGCCCGGCAGAGCGTCTGGCGGCTCAGCTCCGTCGCCAATCGGTCCTTCAATTCCTGCAGCGTGACGTCGGGCTGCACGGCGACGATCCGCTCAATGTCGTCCTTCAGCGCCAGCCACTTCGGCGTGCGCTGGCGCGTCGTCGCGGGCTCGGTCTTGCCTCGCTCGCGTCGCTCTTGCTTCACGCGGCGCACCCACGATTCGCTGCAACCAAACTTGAGCGCCACCGCCCGCGTCCCCTCGCCGGCGTCGCACGCCGCCAGCACCTCGCGACGACGCTCCTTCGAATAAGTCGCCATCGAAAGCCTCCATGAGTTACGAGGCTTTCTAGCTTACCCGCCTTGCCAGGATGGCGCTAGGCATTCAGGGAACGCGCTCTAAATACGTTGATATTTGGACGGGAGGCCCAAAGTTCCGGGTCCGATCCGGGTTGCTACTGCAGGCCCCGTTGCCGGCCGGTTCGCGATGCCGTTGAACTTCAATTCAATTCCTTTGAGAGACGCAAATTATCCCGAGCTGTTCTGCTTGGCCTTTTGCAGCACTGCGACATCGATGACATCGTCGAACTGACAAAGCCGTGCGCGGTAATTTGCAAGTAGAGGTGGCCGCGCATGGCGCTATGGCCGGTCGGGTGGGCGGTGCAACAATCGTAGCCCAATCTCTCTAGTTTACAGCAAGGGTTTTGTGTTGAGTTTTTTGTGATTTGGAGTATATCTGTGGTGATATGGTAGTGTAAGAACTGGGGTTGTTGTTTAGGAGTTGAAGTCAGGAGGACTCTAGATGGCAACGAACAGGGTGAGAACATGCGCAAGGAAAGTAACGTGTTTTCATAGGCGATTAGAGTGTTGTTTGGGGAGAAGGGAAGAGAAGGCTCATTAGCTGGTTTATCTGCAGGGGCTGATTCTTGGGGAAGGCAGAAAGAACGTGGAACGCATCGCGTCAGGTTCTAGACGGCACGAGACAGTAGTGAGCGCTCGCAGAACGAGGTGGTTGCTTTGCAAGAATTCTTGACCTCTCGCAGTGGCAGGCTTGCAGCGTGCAGGGGAAAATACAGGAGTGTTAGCGGAAGAACTAGTGCGAAGCACTTCGGACTGGGCGGGGCACAGTAGGCGTGGTGGATGAATAGGCGTTAGTCAAGAGCGGACAGGAAAGTTGAGGCGTGGCGCGACAATGGTGCGGTAGGCTGGGCAAGAAAGAAAACTGTCAAGTCGGCGTCTATCTGATCGGCGTGGCGCTGGCTGGAACGGCGCTGTTGGATCACGGGCTCTACCTGCGGAAAACGTGGGTCGGAGATCGAGAGCGTCGCCGAAAAGCGAGACCCGGAGGAGGTGAAGTTTCAAACCAAGCCCGAGATGGCGACCGAGCAAATCCGCCGCACGCGCGCAGAGGGGCACGTCGCGTTCGACTGGATTACGGCAGACGATCTCTCTAGGGTCCGGGCAAAGTCGCGCGGGGGTTTGGCCAGGTGTATTTCCGCTGATTCACAAAAAACTTCGACGAGAGTCAAAGCGATTTCCCAGTCGTATTCGGCGCCCAAAATACGATAAACATTCCTATTGCGTACACCATCGCACAGGCGGCGCCGATCGCGGAATAGTCGCTGTCGAATAGCTTAAACAGCGATCCGGCCGCCAGTACGCCTCCCGCCGTGACAAAGCGACCGATGTTCATCGACACGCCGGCCCCGGTGGCGCGAACGTGGGTGGGAAATAACTCCGGAAGGAACAGCGGCAACCAGCCAAAATAGAGCGTAGCAATGAGGCCCTGGGAGAACGCGATGTAGAGAAACGCCGGCTCCAGCGGCGCCGTCACGCGGAACATCGCCCATGTAAACGACGCGGCGCCCAGGCTGATCAGGAAGTACGAGAGCCGCCGACCGACCCACGCGGCGAGCGGAGCACCGAGAAAACTGCCGATTATGGCGCCGAGGGCCCACCACTGTTGGGCGGTTGAGTTATAGCCTGGCACCGGCGGCGTGGCGCTTTTGGAGACCTGTTCGGCCCATGGGATCATCCACTTGCTGCCGGCCCACGCGCCCACCAGCGGGATTGACGCGAGCAGAATGCCAAGGATCGTTGGACGCAGCAAGTCGCCTTGGAACAGTTCGCGTAGCCTGGGCGCTGGCTTCCTGCCCGGGCCTCGCGTGGCTAACCATTTGGGAGACTCTGGCAGCGCCGCGAGTCGCGCATGATTCCCAGGATCGCCGGCGCGCCGGCCAAACCGAAAATCCACCGCCACGAATCAGGCGTTATCGGATGAAGGCGGCCAATCCCCGAGAGGACGAGGATTCCTACATTGATGCCGGCGCCGAGAATGCCGGCGACCGCGGGACGCGATGTGTTAGGCCAGCACTCGGCGACTAGGGCGACGCCATTAGGCCACACACCGCCGACGCCCAAGCCGACGAGAAATCGGAGCACGAGCATCTCCTCGCAGGTCCGCACGAACATCCCAAGGCCCGCGAAGGCTGAGTAAAACAGGATGCTGACGCCCACCGCCTTGGCACGACCGATTCGATCGCCGAGGTTCCCAAGCCAAGTGCCGCCAATCGCCGCGCCCAGCATGAGGGCCGCCGAAAAATATGCGAACCACTTTCCACCAATGGCCTCGGTATATTCTGAACCGACAAGACTCTGGGCGACTGACTTTGCGGCGACAGGCGTTAGACCCAGCTCGAGCCCGTCGAACATTAGTCCGAGAAACGCGACCGTGAGCACCGCGAGACGTGCATTTCGAGAAAGCTCGCCGGGCATGGCGGATCGCAACACTTGATGTCACTCCGGGGGCTCGCCGAACGTATCTGCACGTGGCCAGCCGACCCCTTATTCGTCGACGAATTGCATCGCGTAGAGTTTACTACCACGCATTCGAATAACCAATTGGACGGTCCGCCCGGCGAGGTTTCCAATCTCTTTGCCTTTACCGAGCCACTCCACCTCGGTCTTCACAAAGTCCCCATTGATGTAAATGCAGTCGTCAACGGACAGTCCTTCCACCGGTTTTCCCGATTCGTCGAGGAAGCCAACCTGAGCGTAGCCCGTAGCACCGGCGTCGATGTTGAACGTCAAGCGGTTGCCCTCAAAGACAAACGGCTTAGTAACAATGCGCGCGTCATTGGCATAGGGGCTGTCAATCGACACGAATCCGTCGCGTCGCTGCACGAGCCGATAAACAGCTCGTCCTTCGGGGTCGCCACGGTGTGCGGAATGGTACTGCGTCTCCCCGAAATAGTATTGCCATATCTCATCGCCTCGAAAAACCATGCCGTCGGCAAGATAGGCCGTCACCACGTCGCGTCCCGCATGGCGGCCGATTCCAACATAGGCATCTCGTGGATATCGTTGCCAAGCGAGACCATCCCGACTGACCGCCAGCTGCGTCTCAAGCGATCCCGATCCGCGCTTGCGTTCTGGGTCCGCAAGCACACGACGGGTAGGAGGGCCATCGGGTCCATAATGAAAATAAACGATCGGAAACGCGACGTATGCGTCCGGTGCGGCGCCATATTTCTGAGCCTTGGTGACGTAAATGTCGGTCCCGATAGGATCGTCCGGGATGGGATCGAACGCGTGGCGAAACTCCATTCCAAAGCCACCGGGTGTTAATGGCCCATTATCCAGGTACCATGGGAGCGGGTCTCTCAACGGATAGGTCTTTCGCAGATTCCAATACTCCTGTTGGCTTAGTGGTTGAAACTGGCTAGGCGCCGCCAAGTCGTCGTGCTCAGTCACCACAGAACTTCGCTGAGTGTCCAAATCGGGTGTATGAAAGATACCCGATCGATGGTACGAGACATATCGTGCGCGCTGGTCATCGTAGAATGTGCAAGATTGCGTCCCCGACCGGAATGGGAGCGTTGCGGTCTTACCTCGCCGCCACTCGTAACCGTCGGCGGATGTGTAAAGATAGATACCGCGTCGGTTGTAGTCGCTGAAGTATTTCCATCGATCCCCGGGCAATCCATTCGGGTCGATAAATGGGTTCCCGAGTCCACCTACTTCTTCGGCAATTACGACACAATCGTTGTGCTCGCGTCGGAGCTTGCCAGCGAACTCCGGGGGAAGTTTCGGCGGCGCAAACTTCACGCCATCGCGAGACACTCGGACCGCCAAGTGATCGTTTTCGACTCCGTAGTAGATCCGGATCAACCCGTCCGCATCCTCAACGACCGTAAGGTGCTTGCGAAACGCCCCTGAGATGTTGTCGATAACTCGTTCCGTCTTACGCGGCGGATTAACGGTGAATTCGCAATTCTCCATTTCCTCGATCAGCGCGTCGTCCAGGAAGATGTGTTTTCGACCTCCAAGTTGGACAGGGAGCTTATCATTCGTCGGATGTGCGGTGTTCGATTTAGGTCCCCACAACAGCGGCAGGTCAATCTTCTTAGGTCTGGTATGCGGCCGCGGCGTCGCAAAACTTGCAGGCGGCGTGAACGAACTGCGGTAAACTTGGCCCCGTGAGAACCGTAGTTCATCAATTGGGCCCGGCAGGGGGCGTTCCCACTGGCCGTCACGGCCAATAGTAAAGTAGGCTTCGTCGCCATGAGGAACTGCCTGCAGTGCGCATCGCGGCGGCAGACGTTGCAGGACTCCGTCGACGTAGTGGCGCAGCTGACCGTTCTCAGCGTCATACACAAAAGCGCAATGACGCCATTTGTCGACAGGCCTTTCCATTCCAACAAGCGCGGAAGGAATAATCAGAACGGTCTTGCTCGGACGATTGACCAATCGGAAGTGGTCGTGATCTCCGTCCAGAATCAGCTGCGTTGCCTCATCATTATTTCCACGTGGGCCGGCCCCTAGTTCCCAGATGACCCCCTCCTCCCCAGGGGGTCGCATTATTCGCAGCCAAAACTCCACGGTCCAGTCAAAGTCGCCAAGGTTTAGCGGGCCGTCCGTGGCGTTGGCAAAAGCCACTTCCTTTCGCAGATGGTTCTCGCCGCTCGTCATCAGGGCTGCGAACGTCGCATTGCGCCAAGTCATGGGCGACGTGCCGCTCCTTAACTGCGAGGTTGGGCCAAGTCCGAATTCGCTCGCTCCCAACGGAAATTCAATCGGCGGCGGTTCAACTGGGTCAAGAGCGTGGCCAAATTTTCCGTCGACCAGATTCCCTCCACGACCGATCACCAGCGGGAAATCGTTTTCCGAACTGTTATCCAAGACGCTACTTGGATAGAGTCCGAGCGGCTCATCGAACAACCAGAGTGAGACCGTTTGCGCGGAGCCCGGTAGCACAGTAGCTGCAAAAACAGCGAGTGCTTGTCCGACGGCAACCCAACAAAGAAAAAAACGGGACTTATAGGACATCGCAGCGATGAAAAATCGCAAACCGAAAACGGCGACAAGAATCGCGTTATTCTAACAGACGCGTCCCGGTCGGTTTTCCGGCATGAAGAATCTAGTCATCGGTGATATTCTACCAGGACTTTGTCGGCAGCCCGCGATAGCGCGATTGGGCAATTAGGATTTCGAGAAACATGCAGGTTGAGGAGGCAGCAATCGGCAAATTCCGGGCCGACTTTCCCTGGCAATGATCGCAGGGCGTCCCGACGAGCACCTTCCTGAGTCGTCGATCGAAATCCTCGGTCATACCGTCGGCGGGATTACGTATCGCCACTATGCCCATCGCGCTCTGCTGGCATTCAAGGCGATTATGACCCTGCCGCAGCCGTCCGCGTTTGCCGCGATGGTAAATGGCTTCGATGGCCAATGCCCTTGTTGTCGGAGGCGCTTTGCGGACGGCTGACAACTCGCGCTGCTCAGCGTGGTCGTGAACACGAATGGCACTTAGAAACTATCTGGGAATGTATTCCGTGTTTTCCGCGGGAAAATCGGTCTTTACGCAGCAGCGTGGTAGTTGAACGTGGAACCGTTTCTGGCGGGTGCGAGTCGTCGGAGCATGAGATGGATGGCGCTGAGTTTCATCATCGCTTCGCTGGAATCGGTTCGTCGTTCATAGTCCTTGCTGTGCCGTCGGCTGCGTCCGATCCAGCTGAACGTCCGCTCGGCCACCCAACGTTTGGGCAGCAGCACGAAACCTTTCGCGTCGGCAGGACGAGACACAATCTCCAAATTCCAATCCGGTCGCTCCCGCGAGCCAGGCGTTCAAACCATGATTGCGATACTTCGAGTCGCCCCAAATCTTCGTCAGTCGCGGTGCTGCGTCGGGAGTCACCTGGGCGAGGACTTGCGGCGCGGCGGCAGCGTCGTCGAGCGCCGCGCTGGTCACCGCCACGGCCAACAGGAAGCCCAGGGTATCCACGAAAATATGCCGTTTTCGCCCCGTCACCTTCTTCGCGCCGTCGTAGCCCCGTTCGCCGCCGACGTTCGTCGTCTTGACGCTCTGGCTGTCGACGCTCGCCGCGCTGGGCGTCGCTGCGCGACCGGCCGTCGTTCGCGCTTGCTCGCGCAAGGAGTCCATGATTCGCTGCCATGTCCCGTCGTCGCGCCAGCGGGCAAAATATTCGTAGGTCGTGCTCTTGGGCGGCAGGTCGTGGGGCAGCATGTCCCACTGGCAACCGCTGCGAAGCAGATACAGAATCCCGTTGATCACCTCTCGCAGATCGACCTCGCGCGGACGACCGAGCCCGTCGGTCCGCTCGGGCGGCAACAAAAGTTCGAGGAAACTCCATTGCTCGTCCGTCAGGTCCGAAGGGTAGGATTTACGCGGGGGCGTGGGGAATCGCATGGCCGAAGGCTCCGGGGGGTGCGATGGAAATCCAATCCCAAAACCTACGGCCATTTCACAATTTACGACAATGCCAGTATCCAGATAGTTTCTTAGTTGTCCCCAACTCGTTTCGCCATTTCACGTTTGAGCACCCAGCGAGGCTTCATCATTTGGTCGAACTTGAGAGGCGGGCGTTTTCTCTTTCGAGGCTCAAATCGGTCAGGTCGATCCGCGACGCGGTGAAGTGCGACGGCATCGAGCAACTGCTGGTAGAGGTTCCTGCGAAAAGACGCGCCCCGATGTGTTTGAAAGTCAATCAACGGCTGAAACGCTCCCAGCGTTTGCATGGTCCCTTTGAAGCTGATCGTTCGCGGCTCGATTCCGTGCTTCGTCGCCGCCTGCGCCATGATCGTGCGGATGAGATTGTAGGCGAGGAGGTGCATCCAGACCTCCTTGCGAACGAGTTCGGGCGTCTTGCAGCGCAAGACGTCCATTTGCATCGTCGACTTGATCGAACGGAGATCAAGCTCGTTGTTCCACCTCGCACGGTACAAGCAGGCCAGGTCCTCTTTCGTCGTTTCCGCGGGGTCCAGCAAGGTCGTCACGACGACAATGACCTTCGTCCTGAATCCAGGTTGTTCCACTCGAAAGCGAGCTTCTCGAATCGTCACGTACTCCGGAAGTGAGTTGTACGTTCGCCGATCGACCGAGCGAATCGACGTCGGCTTGTGCCAGCGAACGATGTGATCGTCGTCGCCCAGCCGTCTTCCGCGGCGAAAGTCCGCCTTCCGAAGGGCTTTGTTGAGCCGACTCACCGAGTCGACGCCTCGCTCTTTGAGCAGCAAAATCCCCGTCCAATTGGACAAGAGACTATCGGTCAGCAGCACGTCTCCGGGGCGGAGGACGTCCCACAATCGGCGGAGTAGGCTGACCTCGCCTTGTCCCTTGCCGGCGTACCGGCAAAATCCGAGGTTGAGGACCGCACCGCAGGCCAGCGAGGTGATGGCGCCGATCCGAGCAATGGGGAAACCAAGCCCCGGCTTCTGATTGTAGACTTGCGGATACGCGGCTTGATTTTCCGGGGTGTCGGGCATGCTCACCGTCGTTCCGTCGAACATGTAAACGCGCCGTCCTTTCCAAAGCCATTGAGCGTCGGCCTTGGCGTCCAAGGCGCGCCCGACCAAGCAGGCCACCGCCGCGAAAAATTGTTCCGGCAGACGCTTTCGAGCTTGGCAGTAGGCGCCCGTCGTCGGCGAGCAAGGACGTTGTCCTTGCGCAAGACGATGGGCGATCAAGCGGGCGACCGCTGCGCGGCACGAATGATCGGCGCTGAGGACCTGGGCCAAAAAGACCCACAGCGTCACCAGCGGCGAATAGATCCTGTCGAGCCAAACGACGTTGATTGCTGTCAGTGCTTGCGCAACGATCCCCTCGGAAAGAACGTCCGTGAACGGCAGATCGCCGTCCTGAAGAAACTGCCGCCGCAGAAAAATCGCCTGTTGTTGGAACCGTCCGTGGTTGTACGATCGCATCCTTGGGCCTCCTTGCCGGTGACAGGTTGTCGCCAACAACCATCTAGGCAAGAGAGGCCCTTTTCGCCTATGTCGCTTTCACGAAATGGTTTGCGGAAGAACTATGTGCCATTCGTCGTGAACACCGACGCGCGCAACGAATCTAAGCAGCGTGTCAAAAACGGTCGGGCCTGTTGAAAAAGTCCGATTTCTGCTGGCATTGTTGATCCGAATTTTGGCTTTGAAGAGCTTGCCGTTCACCGACGCGCCGATGGCGTATTGAACGAAGACATTCAGCGACCAGCCAGCAATAAAGTGGGAAGAGCAGGCGCTTGAGGTTCTGCACGATCGCGCAGAGGTAAGCCTGGATCTGCACTTTGGGCCGCCCGCGATACTTTGCCCGCGCGAGGCAGTGGTTCTGCTTCGCTTCGGCGAACAGCCCCTCGCACTTCCACATCCGCTCGGATGCTCGTTCGAGGAACGTCGTTTCTTGCATGGACGCCAGCACCTCCTCGAACAGGTCTTGGTCAAGACTCCTCTTCACGAGACGCTGGTGCGACGTACTCGTGCGCCGCTTCGCAGGGCAAGTTGACGCCAGCGGGCAATCACGGCAGTCTTCCGAGGAACTGACGTATCGCTTGTGATTGGCGCAAATGGCCGGGTTGGGCGTCAGGTAGTTCCCGGCCGGGCAGCGAAAGCGGTCGTGTTGCTTCTCATAGACCAACTCGGACTTCAGATACTTGCCGTTTCCCACACGGCCGCTCCACAGGGGAATGTAGGGGGTAACTGCTTGCTCCTGCAACGAGCGGATGATGGCCGCCGAGCCATAGCCCCGATCGGCGGTCGCTTCGCAAATCGTGACCTGGTGCTGATCTCTCACCTTCCGAAGCTGCGCGAGGTAGGGTTGATTGTCGTGCCGCGCTCCTGTCGTGACTTCCGTAGCTAAGATCACGCGACTGTCGGCGTCGATCGTCTGATGCACCTTGTACTTGAGTTGTCGCGGGGTTCCCTGCTTCTGGGCTAGCGTGGCCTCAGGGTCGGTGCGACTGCGGTGGGTTTGGTTTGAGAGCTTGCGTTGCGCTCGACCATCGATTGATCCGCGGCGCTCGCGCTGGGCCTCTTCTTCCCGCTTCGCTTGCTCAGGATCGTTGTGAACAAGCGAGTTGAGCGACGCGTCCGCGGCAATTAGAGTCGCGTCGGTCATCACCCGACATCGCTCTTTCACTAGCCCTTTCTTCTGGCACTGGCCGACGATCCGCAGGAACACGGCTGCGAAGACCTCTTCGCCGAGGCGGTCGCGAATCCGGGTCAGCGACGAGTGGTCTGGCACGTCGTCACTGAGAGACAGCCGACAGAACCAGCGGTAGGCGAGGTTGTCGTGGACTTCCGTAACCGTTCACGCCCTGGGGAGCAGTGACGGGGCTTTTTGGCGTGCGAAGTGGGCGTGCACGGCGGCGGCGACGAATTCGAAGGCGTTGCGTTTCTGTTGACGGCAGGTTTCGATGACGGTGAGCATCGTTTCGGCAAAGCGGCTGCCGCCGGCGCTTTGCGTGCCAAACGAGAGTTTCCGCCAGATCACGGCGTGGCGCAAGGCGCGCTCGCTGGCGTTGTTGGTCGGTTCGACGCCCTCCACGCGGACGAACGTCCACAGCCAATCGCGATGGTCATGGAGTTCGCGACACATCCCCGCGATCGATCGGTTACCGCTGCTGGCCCCGCGCAGCAGCACGCGTTCGACCTCGCGGCGGACCGGCGCCATGCGGCGGATGAAGGCCGTCCGCGTGATCGTGCCGTCGCGATAATTGGCCCAATGCTCGAACAGCTTGCCGGCGGCGCGGCGGAGGTCGTACCCGAGTCGTTTGGCCTGACCGTCGCCGCCGTCGATCAGCGCTTGAAAATCGCGTTTCAAATGCGCCCAACACCATTGCAAACGGCCGGTGTGCCAGTACATTTTGGCTCGATCGCAGGTCACCACGCCGCCGAACTCCGCCGTGAGCAGATCGACCAGCGCCGTCGCCTCGCGCATAGCGCGGACCGCAAACACGGTGAAGGCGCGGGCCACGAACGTCCACAGCCACGCCTTCCTGTTTTGTTCCTTGGTCGCCGTTTCGTCGATGCTCAGTCGGTCCTGCGTCGGCAGTTGAGCGGCCAACTCGTCGTATGCCGGCCGCAGGGCCGCCGTCGCCTGATGTTGCATCTTCACCGTCAGCGCCGGGCAGCACGGCTGACCCGCGAGGCGCCGAGAAACTCGGCCGTCCGCCGCTTGCTTTGTCGATAGTAGGCCATCAACAAGGCGACCAGCGCCGTCAGCCGCGGACCCGACTGGCCCTGCGGCACGCCGGCCGGCAACTCCGCGCACGTCGTTTCGCCGCAGCACGGGCACGCCAGCCGATGTCGCCGGTACTCGGTGACGTGCGGCTTGATCTCGGGCAGTTCCCACACCTGGTGACGCAGCGGGTCGGGATCGCGGCCGGTCAGCTTGCCGCCGCAGCGCCGGCACTCCGCCGGCTTGAGTTCTTGCACCTCGTCGCAGTCTTCGCTCGGAACGAGCGGCCGCTCGTGTTTCGCGTGGCCCGGTTGACCGCCGCGGCGCTTCGTCGATTTCCGCTTCCGCGGCGGCGGGGCCGGCCGGGCGTGCGGATGCTGCGTGCTCGGTGGCAGCGAGGAGTTTTGCGGCGTCTTGCCCTTCACTTGTCGTCGCAGGTCGTCCAACTCCGCTCGCAGGTCGTTCAACTCCGCCCGCAGCCCGGCGATCTCCGCCAGCAAGACACGGATGATCTCCTGCGCCTCCGGCGACTGGCGAGCGATGACGTTATCAGAAACGTTGCACCACATGCCCCATGGTGTCGCCGAAAAAGCCAAGGCAAGTAAAGATCAATTTCCCTTCCAAAAGCTCCCCAGGGTGTGAACGGTTACTGGACTTCCTCACAGAGGCGGCGGTCCTTCGTGATCCCGTTGAAGTACGCCAGCAACTGCATGCGAAAGAAGACCTCCGGGTCAATGGAGGGCGCACGATGCGGTTAGCTCCCGGATGAACGACAGGTCGAGGACGCGGTCGATCCGGCGGAGGAAGTGATCCTCAGCGACGAACGACTCCAAGTCGATGCTCGTCTTAACCTTCGGATCGAATGCATGCACTCCTTGCATGGCGGCTTCCCTCCTGAAAATCGGCAGACTTCGCGGACCCAACGCCTTCAAAGACCCAATCCACCGCAAAAAATCAGGCCGAACCCAAGGCGACCAAAGTGCTCTTTTTCAACAGACCCCATGAGTTGTTGATACTTTCTATGCTGCCCAGCGTCGCGGAGACATCAGGCCGCGGCTCGAATCATCAACGGCAAGGAAGTCGGCTCGGGAGCGGTGAAATTCGCACTGCCCCCTCGAGCCGATTCCGCGCGAGCAACCAATTAGCCGGGTCGGATTCCCACCCACTGGAGATCGACGACTTTCACCGTGTATCGAATACTTGGCGCTCGCCGTACAATACGAATCAGCAGACGACTTCGTGCCGCCAGAATCAGCGGCACCACGGTAGCCCGCTCCGGAACGGCGCCGTTTGTTCGTGACCCGCTGCCGGCGATTTGACCGAAATAATATTTCCGGACATCGCAGAGAATCATTCAAATTCCAGCACTAAAGTGATTGGAGTAAGCTCAATGAGATGCTTCGTTCTTTCCACTTTGCTGATGGCGGCGTTTGTTCTGGTCCTTTCATCCGACGGCAAATCACAGGATCAAACGACCGACAAGTCCAAGAAACTCACGAGCAATCAACTGCTAATGCGTGATAAACTCTTACATATGAATCGGATTCTCGAGGGAATCACGCTGGACAAATTTGATCAGGTCGAAGAGAGTGCCAAGATGCTGGGAATGATCAGTCAAGCTGTGTCCTGGCACATCGTGGATCCAACGCCGCGCTACGAACGCCTGAGGAAGAATTTCCAAGAACAGGCAGCCGACCTGGAGCGGCATGCAAGGGAACAAAACATTGACGCGGCTACCCTCGATTTAGTTCGTATCAACATCACCTGCACCGGGTGTCATCAACACATGCGGGAGAACACCGTTGGCCGCAAGTAAACGGCGACGAAGGAAACTTCGGCTTGACCGCCACGGATTCCGTCGGCTCGACGTTTGTCGATGCCCATGAGGAATGTGTGCTAGTGGCCGCGATCGAGCGGGTCCGGCGGCCGAGACGCAGCCCGCGTCTAATCGGGCGTTGCACTTGACCGGGGGCCGCATTTCAAGGTTCAAGGATTCACCGGCGGCTCGCGATTGTCGCGCTGATTTCGCGGTCCTGATTGCTGCCATCGTCATCAAGCTCTCAAGAGGACTGCGCTCTCGCCTCCCGGGATTTCTGAGCGGCGTAGCCATGCCGTGAAATGGTCGATTGTTGATCCGTGTCACGCGTTAACGAATTCTCGGCGCATTCGGCCGCCCATACGGCGAATGCCGGCCGCCGCCTCGATGAGAAGCACCAATGGCGCCGGCTTGGTGACGGGGGCGTTGGCGGCGACTACCGGTGCGGATGCGCCGACTTGCCGCTGCTAGATGAGGGAATCGCCGCCGTCGCCGTCGAGGTCGCCGTCGGCATCGCCCGCGCCGGTCGTAACATACGCGGCGATAACGGTCGCCAGACGTGCGGGCCCCAAGAATCTATCGCTGTTCCACCGGCGATAGTCTCAGTAGCACGACATCGTGCGCCTGCAGCTCGCCCCGCCAAGCTTCACCTGCATCGCCGAGGTCCCGGTTCGCCCATACTTCGCGCATCTGGTACGGCCCCTCGCCAAGCTGAGGAAGATCGGCCCAACGCACCTCCAACTCACGCGCCTGCTGGCCCGCGTTGAGCACGCATACTCCCCAATCCCCGTCCGAGAGTTGCTTGATCCATACCTCTCGCTTCGGCTCGTGAATCACGCGGTAGCCTTGCTTGCCAAGTGGATCCTGATCAATAGCGATCACGTCCGAGTTTGTGAGCAACTCGCGGACTTCGGGGGTCATTATCCGCACGTCGTTGCCGGCCATGAGCGGCGCGGCGAGAATGCACCACAGGCTGAAGTGGGCCCGCGATTCGGGGAACGTCAGGCCTGGATTTCCCGCTTCGAGCATGTCCGGGTCGTTCCAGTGGTCGGGGCCGGCGTACTTTTCCAGCCCTACCTGGCGATCCAGGATGCTTTTGACGCTGTTCTCCCACTTAACCTTCGGCTTGCAGTCCCAGCAGTCCGTGATGTCGCCGGTCGTCCGCCAGAGATGGCCTACGTCGACGGCCCATTCCCATGGCTTGTTCTGCCCCCATTCGCAGAGGCTCAGCACGATCGGACGGCCGGCGGCGTGAAGGGCGTCGCGCATGGCGGAATAGCGCTGCCGCGCGTCGGCCCCCTCGGCGGTGCACCAGTCGTACTTCAGGTAGTCGACGCCCCAGGCGGCGTAGGTCTTCGCATCGTCGCGCTCATGCCCGTTGCCCCCGGGATAGCCGGCGCAGGTCTTGTCACCCGCGCAATTGTGAATGCCGAACTTGAAGCCGCGCTCGTGAAGGTAGTCCCCTAGTGCTTTCATGCCTTGGGGAAACTTTTTTGGGTCCGCGACAATCTGGCCGTCAGCGCCACGCTCGCGCAGCTCCCAGCAGTCATCGACCACGATGTATGTGTAACCGGCCTTCTGCATGCCGCTCGCCTTGATGGCGTCGGCCATTTCCAAAATCAACTTCTCGTTGATGTCGCCGGCGAAGGTGTTCCAACTATTCCAGCCCATTGGCGGAGTTGGGGCGAGCCCTGCGTACTTCTGGGCAGAGGCCAGGTTAGCCGGCAACATAAGCAAAAAGATAACAGTGGGAATCGAGATGCCGCGCATGTTAGCCTCGCAAGAACGTCGTCAAGAATCTCACAAAAACGCCAGCGGCATGTAAGTGCACTACCGGGCAAAATGCCACATGTCGTCCCTCCTTGTCGGATGGAAGGATGGGCGAACAAACGCACATCCTAGCCCTCCGGCAAGGAGACTTGACCGCCGCGGTTATCGTATCAGGTCAGCCTCCAATACCTATCGACACGCCTTACTGTGCCGGGGGCTGCCGCATCCATAAGTTTAGAGAGCCGGATTGGGAGCGCTGGTCACCATCGTCAAAGCGGTCGGGCTCCCGCCACGGTGTGTTAACGGTCGAATGGCGGTACGTCGGACAAAACGTGCCAAATTAGGACGCCGTCCTACGCGGGCAACGGAAAATCGCCAGCGTACAGATGACGACCATCACCAGCGTCACCGGCTCGGGGACGGGCTGGCCGGCGGGCACGCCTAGCGGGCTGCTTCGCTGCCATGCCAGGAAATCTGAGCCGTCGGAATCGCCGTCGCCGTCCGCGTCGCCTTGATTGTGCGCCGCGCCGCTCGCGATGCCGAAGCCGAGCTGCCACTTTGCCAGATCTGCGCCGTCGACGTCTCCGTCCTCGTCGAAGTCGGCAGCCGCCGGCGCCGGAACTATGCGCAGGGAGAATCCCGAATCAGTGCCTACTGGTCCGTCGCCTGCGTACATCACGACGATCGGGTAGGCGCCAAGCGTGGCAAGATTGCCAATCGCCAGATTGAGCGTGTAGGGCCCCGTGCTGCTGATAATATTCGATACATACGACGTGCCGCCCGAACCGCTTCGGAGAGTCCAAGTATTGCCTCCTGGGGCAATCGACGCGTTAAGCGCCGAATTCTGCAGACCCTGGACCGAGATGGCGGTACTGGAGGAGCCGCCCAGACTGGTAATTGTAAAAGTGAGCAAACCGCTCTTTCCCAATTGGATATCCAGGGGATTGGGAGAGGCAATTAAAGAGCCCCCGGGGTCGCTGTGGCACGAGGTGCAACTTCCGCCGCGGCTGGGGAAAGCCGCCGCCACATTGGAGATGGCCATCACTAGCGGGCCAGCCACGGCCGCAACTATCGTCCTGTTAAGATTGTTCTTCATGGGGTAGTCCTCGCACTTTTGAAACAGACTTTCCCCAACCCTCAAAGAGCTTGGGGCCGTTTCAGCCTTGAAATAGCCGCGATTGTAATAAGACGTCCCCCAGAGAAACTCCAAGGACCGCCATCGCACGTGAACGTCGATGTCTTAGTCCGGCGCGTCAGGGAAGTACGCTGCTCGTATCAGACAGGGCATCTACGAATGCAAGTACTGTCTGAATCGAGGAATCTGATTGCCACCGATGCGGATGCTCGCAATTACCGCGCCGAAAATTCCCACGAACCTCGACGGCGTGATAGCCGCATATCCCTGTGTTTCTTGACTCGAAATTGTCCACCGGCAATCCGTACGACGCGTTTGACGATGGTGGGCGCATCGTTGTGGCACAGGGCCCGTCCCGCTAGAGCACACCTCCGTGGCCAGTTTCACCCTGTTCCACGTCCTTTGCCCTTTACCCCAACAGACTTCCCGTTACCCTCTTTTCGGGGACCATGTCGTGCCCCCAGCGGCTTGGGCAATGTTGATGTGGTGACGCAATGGTGGGCAGAACGGCCGCGCGTCTCAGTCCGAAAAAAGGGATGGCTACTGGCACAAGCGTCGCCGCTCTATTCGCACCGCAACAGCCCGAAGAAGTTCACGCAGCATCAGCTCTTTGCCGGCCTGGTGCTAAAGAGCTTTCTCAAGACCGACTTGGTTTGCTCAAACCGTCGCGCTACGCGAAGTTATCGAACAAGAACGCCCAGGACCTGGTCCGAACGCTTCAGAGGCACGGCATCCGAGTGCTTGGCTCAAGCATCACCGGGCTGGAAGAGCACACGCCGGACAACATCGACGAGGGGAAAATTCGACCGGGAAAAGCCGTGCGCTTTCCGGTGCTATAGGCACATAAGGTCCACCACAGCCTTTTGAACGTCTTGATCACCTCGCCCGAGGCTCCCGTCGCCTTGGAGTTTCAAACACGCTGTCCGTTTCGTCGGCAGAATCGCCTCATAATCGTACATTGATCGGGCGGCGCGGGCGGCTCTCAATTGTTCGTCAATAGGCCCCAAGATTTTAGTTGAATGGTGGGTGTTGCCTATGACTCTCGCGGACGTGGCATTGCACGCATGCTGTCGGGGGGGTTCCCTTGCGAATTGAATGCCGCGCGGCTTGCTCCAATTTCGGACCGAGCGGCGGGCAGCTTATGAACCGTACGTTGAAGCGCACGTGTTCGAGCGCCGGGCCGTGGCAGGACTCGCAAGCCACGCCAATCCGATTGGAATGAGAATCGCTGACCGCAGTTGGGCCTTCGCTAGCTGCGTCAGCTAGTGGGTGGCACTTCTGACAGTCTTGGTCATTCCAGTGTGTCGGGGGCAACATCGCAGACAGTGCAGAATGCTTTTCGGTGCGCCACTGCCTATATTCGACATAGTGACAGGAGCCACAGGTCTTAATATTGTACCTGGAGGCATAACGCACCGGCGCAGTTGCTGAACTCGAGCGATGCACGAGAGGCAACGCAGGATTGCATTGAACCACGGGACCGCTCGACGCCTGCGGGGATAACCGGCCTTCATACGCCGGATGACTCTGGTGGGCTTGCGTCGTGTGGCACGCGACGCACACGCTGTTCGGCGGAGTCTTGGAGATCGTGTTCCTCAATTCCTTTTCGAGGTTCGGATCTTCCGTGTCGGACGAAATGAATCGTTGCACGGCCTCTACATGCAGTGCACCGGGGCCATGACAGGATTCACAGCCGACCATCAATAGGTCCGTAGAACTGCCGGCAACGTAGCCTTGCGGTTCGCCAAAACCGGTGACGTGGCATTTGAGGCACTTGGAATCGTCGCGGTACTTTTCTGGAAGATGCGTGAACGCCTGAGCGTGGTTGGTTTCCGCCCACGCATTGGCCTGCGGTCGATGGCAAACAACGCACTGATTCGTCCCCACGTAGGATTGCGCCGTAGCCGGCGCCAGAGACTCAGCCGACGGGGCAGGCGTTTGGGGGGCACTCGTCGCTCCAACGGGCGCTGGAAGTTCAGATGGCGGAGTTGTTGGAGTTGGCTGGTCAGCTTGTGCGGACAGGACGACGGGCAACGCAAAATAAACTGCGAAGGCCGCGCCAACAGGACGTCGTCTCCGCAAGAATGGTCTCCACATGGCTTCGATCCTCACGTGCACTCCGCGAGCGCGAGATATAGTCATCAGAGATCAGCCGTCTTCGAGAGCGCAAATACGACCCGAAGTGAGACTCCAACTCGTCAGATATTCCTCAACACTTAATGTTGATCTGCCCCGAATCTCCGGTCCAGTGGCAGCGGGAGAATTCCAGCGTTTTGAACCTCTCCCCAAGTTTGATCCAGTTGGAACGCTAGGGAACAAGGGTTTTTGGGCCGGGCGCGGCAGAACTAGCCCGCCATTGAGTCCCAAAGCCCGTTGAGCGCCTGCTCGACGCTGTAGTGCTCGAAAACGTTCACGTGCCCGTGGGCCGACTGCTGGTCGATCCGGACCATGCTTCTGCTCACTGCAATTCCGACTGCACGCGACTTCCGGCAGTCTCGTTCGCTTGGGAGGGGTTGGAATCAGCAAGAGGGATGCCTATCGAGCGGGGACTGCCACATGCCGTTTGCGCAAGGTTGCAGGACATTTTCTGCGCGGGGAATTTCGCGCAGCTGGCGGGAAGCGCCGATCTCGCGGCCGTCTTTTTGGCGACGATCTGGCGCCGCGTGCAATTGAACATGTCGTAGGCGATTGCTAGACTACTGCCTACGTCTGGAACTGCCGTTCCGGTTGGGATGAATTCCGAGGAGGACTCAAGATGCCGAAATCGCGCTCAGTGATGATTCTCGGACTGCTTGCAGCGATGATCGTGGGATATGCCTTTGCGGCGAGATCTGCATGGTCGCAGCCCAGGCCAACCCCGCCGACGGCCCCCGACGATCAAGCGGAGCCGGCTCCGCCGGCGGATCAGCAGTACACGGGCGCCAAGCAGTGCGCTTCCTGCCATTTCGATCAGTTTATGAAATGGAAATCCACCAAGCACGCGAAGACATTTGACTTGTTGCCCGCGAAATACCAAGCAGACAAGACGTGTCTACAATGCCACACCACCGGCTTTGGCACGCCGACGGGCTTCCAGACCGCTGCGGCCTCGGCGGAGTTGAAAGGGACGACTTGTGAGGCATGCCACGGTCCCGGCAGTAAACATGCGGAGATTGCCAAGCAGTTCGCCAACCAGAAGCTCTCGCCCGAGCAGGAAAAGGCGGTCCGTGATTCGATTTGGAAAGTGCAACCGAAAAACGTCTGCATCGGTTGCCACGTGCTCCAAGGTCATCACGACAACCCGACCCCAGCGGAGTTGCGCAAACCGAAGTAGAAGTTGCGGAGCGATTGCCTGTCGACGTGGTTCTGACAGCGGAATCCACCCTGTTCAGGAAACATTGACGATGTCGATCGGGCTTCAGGACGACAGCCGGCGGGCTTGGTTACTACGCGGTTTGACGGGAGCAATCTCGGCAACGGTAGTGGCCGTCTTCTATCCGGTGGTTTGGTTTCTTCGGCCCCGCCGGGCGACCGTATCGGGCGCCTTGGAGGTCGTCGCTCCGTTCAAGGTGAGCGAGCTTCCCAACGCGGCGGGCAACCCCTTCAATTTTGGCGGCAAGCCGTGCCTGGTCGTGCTCACCCCCGAGGGGGCGAATCGCCGCGCTTCTGGAGAACGGCTGCGTCTCGACGACGTGCGGGCGTTCAACGCCCTCTGCACCCACGTGGATTGCACCGTGAGGTACCGGCTGGACCGGGCGGATATTTTCTGTAATTGCCATGAAGGCGTTTACGACTTGAATGGCCAGAACGTCGCAGGTCCGCCGCCGCGCCCCTTGGAGATGTATCAGGTGACGCTTCGAGGTGATTTGGGGGAAGAGGAGATTGTCGTCTCCCGCAAGACTTAAGGAGCGCGTCTCGTGGACCGACTTGTCCGACTGTACGGCTTTTTGCAGGAGCGGTTGGGTCTTGAAGACCTGCAAGGGCTGGCACGCAAGAAGCGGATACCGATTCACGGCTCCACCCATTTCTATTATCTTGGCGGAATGGCTCTGTTCCTGTTCATGATTCAAATCGTGACGGGGATCTTGCTCTCCCTCTACTACAAGCCTTCGCCGGATCATGCGTTCGAGAGCGTGCAGGCGATTGTGACGGAAGTCGACTTCGGATGGCTGATTCGCTCGGCCCATTCCTGGAGCGCGAATCTGCTGGTCGGCGTGTTATTCCTGCACTTGCTGACGACGTATCTGATGCGCGCGTACCGGCGTCCGCGGGAGTTTACCTGGCTGACCGGCGTGCTGTTGCTGGGGCTGTTTATGGCGTTTGGCTTTAGCGGATATTTGCTGCCGTGGAACGAACTGGCGTTTTTTGCTACCCGCGTTGGAACCGCGATTGTGGGCGTCGTGCCCGTAATTGGCCACGACCTGTTGCTGTTGGCCCGCGGCGGCGAGGACGTCACGGGCGATACGTTGGCGCGCTTCTACTCTCTGCACGTGGTCGTGCTCCCACTGCTGACGTTTGCCTTGCTGGGGACCCACCTGTTTCTTGTGCAAAAACATGGCATGAGCATCCCGGGACGCGAAGGGGGCGGTCACGACGACGATGCGGGATCGCCGTCTATGCCGTTTGTGCCCCACTTCCTGTTGCGGGACATGGTGGGTTGGTACCTGGCACTGGCTGTGCTGGCTGCGCTCTCGGCGCTCTTTCCGTGGGAACTCGGTGAGAAGGCAAACCCGTTCGCTTCCGCTCCCGAGGGAATCCAACCTGAGTGGTACTTCCTGTTCATGTTTCAAACGCTGAAACTGCTCCCGGCGCGTATCGGGCCGTTCGAGGGAGAGGTAGTCGGCGTGTTGTTCTTCGGCGCGTGCGGCGCGGTCGTGCTACTGACGCCGTTTCTCGATCGGGGCCGAACGAAGCGGATGATACTCAATGGATTGGCGGCCGTAGCCGTCACTTTCTTTATCGTGATGACCGCGTGGGGCTGGTTTTCCAAAACGGACGAAACCGTGTTGCGGATCGTCCTCGGCGCCCTGCTAACGACAATCGCATTGTTCCTTCTTATTCCGTCGACCAATCCGAAAACCGGCGCTCGTCAGCTACTCTATGGATTCATGGCGCTGGCGGCGTTTGTCTTGGTGGCCGCAGCCTGCTGGGAAGCCATGGCATGAGGTTCTCGCCGCCACAGTGGGTCGCCCGTGTTTTGGCGGTGGGTGCGCTCTGTTTTGCCTGGTCGGCGACGCCGAGTTGGGGGCAAGCGGCCGCTGAGAAGAGCGCCGTCCTGCCTGACGACTACTCCTGCATCGTTTGTCACCGCCAGGGGGGAGACCTGTGGACGGAGACGACGCCGATCGTCGACGAAAAGGCATTGGCCGGCGACATCCATTGGCAAAAGGGACTGCGCTGCCACGATTGTCACGGCGGAAGTCCGACGCTCGACTCATTCAAGAATCATCGTGACGACCCCACTTTTTACAGCCTTCGTCCAAGGGACAAAATCCCGGGGTTTTGCGGGCGGTGTCATTCGGACATCGACTACATGCGGCGGTACAACCCCTCGGCGCGCACCGATCAAGAAGCGGAGTATTGGACCAGCGGCCACGGCCGCCGCCTGCGAGCCAGCGCCGCGGGGGACAATCCTCAGGTTGATACTGCGGTCGCCACGTGCACCGATTGCCACGGTCATCACGGCATCTTGGCGGTAAACGACTCCGGCTCGCCGGTCTACCCCAAACACGTTGCCGAGACGTGTTCCCGCTGCCACTCCGACGAGAAGCGCATGGAGGGACGAACCTACCACGACCGGCCGCTCGGCCACGACCAATTCGACCAGTGGAAACTCAGCGTCCATGGCCGAGCCATGCTGGAAAAGGGCGATTTGAGCGCAGCCACTTGCAACGACTGCCACGGGAATCATGGAGCCTTGCCGCCCGGTATTAACTCGGTCGCTAACGCCTGCGGAACCTGCCACGGAAAAATTGCTAACCTGTTTGCCGAAACACAGATGAAGCACAGGTTTGAAGACAGCGGCCTGCCCGGCTGCGTCACCTGTCATGGCATGCACGGCATTTCGCAACCCTCTGACGAAATGTTGGGCATTACAAGTGGGGCGGTATGCTCCCGTTGCCACAATCCCGCGAACCCTCAATACGGGGCTACCGTGGCCGGCGCCGACGTCGCCCGGAAGATGCGATCGGGGTTAGACCAATTGAAGCACGAGATTGAGCTAGCCGAAGCCAATATCCACCAGGCCGAACGGCTCGGTATGCAGGTTCGAGGGCCGCGATTCGATCTTCGCCAGGCCTTCGATGCGCTTACCAATGCTCGGACGCTGGTGCATAGTTTCAGTCCCGGACCGATTGAAGCGGCCTTGGGCGAGGGTCTGCAGGTGACGGCTAACGTCAAGGGCGCGGCCGACGGGGCGCTGCGCGAATACACGATGCGGCGCATCTGGCTGGCATGCTCTTTGGTCCCCATTCTGGTGGTCATCGGCTTGCTGTTGTATTGCATCCGCAGCCTGCCTCGTCCCACGCGATCCGGGTGACGGTCCATCGGCCCGGAACGAGACATTGCGACGCCTGCTAGCGTTGCGTTGCGCAGGCGTGCTGCCCGACTCGGAGCGCGACATTCTGACACATTGCTGCGCCAAAGCGGATGGTCGACTGCCTTTCTAAAGTCCCTCGTTTTCCAGGCCTTCGGCGCGTCCGATGCCAGCAAGAGTTCTTTGCACAATAGTCAAAAGTATTGCCGACCTCTTGCTCGACAGAACTGTTACGTATCGAAGCGTTTGCGCTTACGAGACGCTGGCATCGCGCGTCCGACGCGGCCATTTTCACGTTCGTTCTCTAGGATGGGGATACTTGAGTGCGGACCAATCAGGCGCAGACAGCTCTGGCTGGTTGGATATTCGGCGGTACGTTTGCCTGCATGTTGGCGTTCAGCGCCGTCTCTTGCCGGTCTCCGCAGCCGTCGTCGCCGCGCCGCGCCGAGTCCACGATCGATTCTGCGTCGTACGGGCCCTACCCCGTACCTCCCTGGCAGGAAGTGAGACACGCGTCGTTGCAGGCGCCGGTCCCCGAGATTGCGGGGGCCGAGTTCGTCAACGACGACAGTTTATGCATGACGTGCCACGAAACCCATGTGAAGACCTTTCAGCACAATGTGCATCGCGATCAGTCGTGCGAGCAATGTCACGGTCCGGCAAGCCTGCACCTGAAAAGCCGCGGCAAGGAGCCGGGAACAATTCTCAGCTTCAAGACGCTCTCCCCGCCCGACGCGCCGAACTGTGCCTCAAGTGTCACGAACAGAATGCGTGTTCGCCTGGAACTGAGTGGCGGTCGTCGCCCCATGCCGCGCACGGCGTATCTTGCACGGACTGCCACACGTCGCACTACAACGTGCCCCCTGGCACGCCGGCCACGACCGTTGCTCAGGACGCGCAGCCCGCCGGCAACATCCGCCTGGTAGCGCTTCCGAGCGTGAACGGTGATCTAGCAGAGCAGGCCGACATGGCCTCGATCCGCGCAGAGTCTAAACACCTGGGCGCGGTGACGCCGCACATCTGCTTCCGTTGCCACGCGAACATGGCCCAGCAGCAGCAGGTTGCGGCCTCGCATCAGATCTGTGGGGCGACGGGATTTGATTGCACGACGTGCCACAACCCTCACGGCAGGATCCGCCCGGAAACTCGCACCGATCTCTGCCTCCAGTGCCACGACAACAACTCGCCGACCATGGCCTGGCATTCGTCAACGCATGCCATGAACGGAGTCGCTTGTGCCGACTGCCACAATCCGCATCCCAACTTGAACGTACCGCAGACAATTGACATTCAGCACACAAATCTCCATCGCGACAAGCGGTCGCCGATGTCGGTAGACGAACCGTTTGTGTGCTACAAGTGCCATGCCGACGTCTATGCCCAGAACGCCATGCCTTCGCATCATCCGATCAAGGAAGGCAAGATGACCTGCTCGGACTGCCATGATGCGCATGGCCAGACGGAAGACAACTTGAGGGAACCGACGATCAACATGGTGTGTTATCGCTGCCATGCGGACAAACAGGGGCCATTTGCGTACGAGCATCCGCCGGTGACCGAGAATTGCGCGATTTGTCACAATCCGCACGGAACCGTAACCAACAACCTGCTCCGTCAGCCGGCGACGTTCCTGTGCTTGCGCTGCCATACCGGGCATCGCAAAGGGCCGACCGGCCCCAATCATACGCCGCTGCTGGGCGACGTCGGCATGAGCCCCAGCCTCCAGGCGGCTTTTTACACCGACTGCACCCAGTGCCATCAACAGATACACGGCAGCGACTTACCGTCGCCGCATTTGCCGAACGCAAAACTAAGGTAAGACTCCGGAGCATCCACCGTCGTGCCAAAGAAGAATTAGACCGCTGACCTCTGTACCTGACGTCGGACGAGAAGACAGTCGCACTCCCCCCGCTTGCGACCCGAAGATCGTCCAACGGGACCCAGAACAATGACACGCCATCTTTTGGTTGTCGCGATCATAGCGTTGCTGACGACGCCATTGCCGGCGCAGGAATCGCTGGTTCGAATCGTTGACCAGGCGGACGCCGCGCCGGCGGCGTTAGTCGTGGTTCCAGCCGCGGAACCGGTCGATCTTGCCGATGGCATGAAGGTGAGCGAAGCGGCGAGCTTCGAGGATGCGGTGAACGGCGAGGCAGTGCCGTTGGGAGAGGCGATTTGCGCCGGCAGCAGGAGCGTAGTTTTCACTCGGTGTGCGGCTGTGGCTGCAGCATCCCCTCTCTCGACAACTGGTGCGACTGTTGCGCGCCCTGCTGTACGACCAATTGCTGGGTCGATAACCCGTGCCAGTGCTCCCATGGCAACTGCTATCTCTTGGACGACTGCAGGTGGGTGAGCGACGACGCCTTCTGCGACGTTTCGCGAACCCCCATCTATCGATCTGACTCCGCCGCGCAATTTGGCTGGTGGGGCGTCTCCGCGAACGGGTCGCCAGTCAAGACTGGAGAGTTTCAGGACTTGGAGTCGTCGCCCTTCTGGGACATCGACGCCATATCCAGCGACGGCGTGCGGACGTGGGATATGACGCTGTCCGGACTTGACAACGAGGCCAATGACGCGCGGGGGTATTATTACGGGCCTGCTGTATCGGCCAAAGTCGACTACCAACGCTACCTGCGACATTTGGATCACGATCCTTTAACTGGGTACGACCTGGACAATCCAGCTCCGCCCGGACCAAATGACAATGTCGTGAGCGAAGACCTCGACGTCGGCGAGGACTATGCGTTCCGCATTCAGGAACTCGACGCCCGATTCAAGGGGCGGCTGACGGACAATCTCAAGTGGCGACTGAATCTGTGGGGCCAGCGGAAGTTCGGCGAACGCCAGACAAACGCGACGGCCCACTGCTTCAATATCAATGCTCCGGCCCCCGCAGGAGCCGACGGGAATGTCTGTCACGTTTTGAGTCAAGGTCAGACCATCGACTGGTTGACGATGGAGATCCAACCGGTCGTGGAAGCCGAGTTTGACAACGTGACCGTAGAGTACTCGCGCACCATGCGGTCTTTCTCGCAAGACGACGAGACTGTGAGCCGGCAGTACACGCGTTTCAATTTCAACTTGCCGGCGGCCAGCGGTTTCTTGGGGCCGGACTACGACTACGCGCTGGTTCCCGAGAATTTCACCCAAATCGACCGGCTGAAAATCGGCGCAACGTTGACCGAAGTCAATCAGTTCTACGCGAACCTGTACGTCGGCGACACAAAGAACGAGTTTCGAAACACGCACCGGAACATTGACGGCTACGACCTCCGCCTGATCAATAGCTCGTTCGACCAGATTACATTGACTGGCTATGCCAGCAGATACGACGAACAGAATGAACTTCCGACGACGTTCCTCACCGCGCCCCGTTGGCTCCCGCAAATAACTACGATCAGGCGTCGCTAAGCCATCCGGTCGATTACGCGCGAACGCGGGCCGGCATCAAGGGAAGCTGGCGGCCGCAGGGCGACCGGCATTCCTATGACTCGTTCGGCTTGCGGGACGGGACGTCGCTGGCAGGCGGCTATGAGTATTATCAACTCGAACGCGCCTTCGCCACGTATAACACGACGCCAGTTCCTCCCGGCCCCTTCTCGCAACCGGACACGATCACGCATCAGATTGAATTCGGACCGTCCACGCGGTGGTCGCCCGCGCTGGACACCTTCACGCGCTACAAAGTTCGCTTCATCGATGTTCCGTTGATTGGGGTGAGCGAATACAGCGAAGACGACCCGGATATCAACGGCGCCTTCAACAGCAACCAGCCGGAGCAAGTGCATTCGGTGGACTTGGGCGGGACCTGGACTCCGGCGGCCAACTTCATGGCGACGCTACAGTTCACCGTCGAGAATAGCTGGCACCAGTCCCAATACGCCAACTTCACCGAGGATAACTACCCGATGGTCTGCACGTTGTGGTACGCGCCGACGAGCCGGTTATCCCTGACGACTGGCTACGCCTACTACTCCAACTGGATCGACCAGGATATCACGCTGGGGGCGAATCGCGGCGATCCTACCGAGACCGAAACGTCGCGTTGGAACTATGCCGGCACGAACCAACAAGTCAGCCTCCACGCTAACTATGCCTGGAGCGAACGCGTGCAACTCGTCGCCGGATACGAGTGGAATCGGGGAAGCAATGCTTTCAGCCTGCCGCTGTCGCAGCAACCCGGAGTCGATTGGACGCAGCTGCCGTTTTTGTCGGATGTCATCGCGGAGACGAACCGGGTGACCGCGGGCGCCGACTGGCAACCGTACCAACATATGGACGTCTACTTCCGATACATTCTCTTCGATTACAACGACGAATCTTCTGGCCGCGACAGCGGCATATCCCACATGGCGCTGGGCGGCGCAGGCGTGAATTGGTAGGCGATCGATCCGCGCCGGCGCCAGTCACAGCCTTGCCACGACGATCGCGACCAGCAGCGCCAGGGCAATTGACAGGGCGACAAAGCTTCCGAGCATGGCGAATGCCAATGTCCGGCGGGACGGCGTTGCGGCGCAGCTGTATATGTCTTTCGGCAACTGCGAGGCAGCCGCCTGCTGAGCGGCAGCCCTTCCGCCAACGATTGTCAACGCCATCTACTGCCTAACGACGTGCAGTGCTCTCATTCCGCCAGCCCGGTTCCTGTGGGCAGGTTAATTGTCGGTTCAGCAATGTTAAGCTCCAGGCAAAATGCGCGAAGTTTGTCCACCAAAGCACGGGTCAGCGAATCGGCATAGTGCATGTTGTGGATGCTGTTGCCTACGCGGAGGAACTGTAAATCGTCGTCCAGGTCGTGCAATCGTTGTGTGACCTCCGCCGTGTGCGTCTCGTCCAGACCGGCCGCCGCTCACGGCGCCTCGCGCACTGGCCAAGGCGGCTTCAATGTCGCTGAACGAAAACTTGAGCAGCTCGTGACGGGCTTTCAGTCGCTCGGTCGCCGCTTCGTCGTGGCATTGGGTGCAGATGGCGGTGGAGGCCCTCCACAAGACGGTGCCGGTGGGTGAGATTTCCTTCACTTGATGACAAGACGGACAAGCGATCCCCGCGACCGCCATGCCGCCGTGCTGCGCCGAGATGCTCTTGCCGCCTTCGCCCAGCAACATGCGAATCTGTTCGCCATGTTGATTCGGATGACACGCCGCACAATCAGCGGCGGCGCGCTCAATCCGGCGTGGGTCCAAGGAATGTTGGATTTCCAAGTGACATTCGAGACAATCAACTTTGTGATCAGTAACGTGCACTTGATGCATGAATACGTGGTTGTCAATTTGCTTGAGATCGTCCTCGCGATTATGACAAGCGGTGCAGCGTTCGCGGGGGACGTCGCCATTGCCGCGGATCAGGTCGCCGTGGCAGTTCGCACAGTCGACGCCGCGCTCATAAGCCAGATCGTGGCTGAAAGTCACGCCCCCTCCCAGGTCAAACTGGTTGTCAGGGATTTGATGGCAACGAGTGCACGTTCCCAGCCCCTCGTTGAATAGCCCGTCTTTGAAATGGCAGAGAAAACAGGTTGACGTCGTCACCGTCATGTGCTGTCCCTGAACAATTTGGCTGTGGCAACTGGTGCAGCGCAGCCGTTTTCCGCGCCGCAGATCCGACAAATGCGGCCGGTGGTCAAACGGGACTCCGTGAAAATCGACGCGACCGGCGAGCAATCGCGTGTCGTGACAGCGCAGACAACTCGCGTCTGAAATCTCCGCACTCAGCCGGGGACCGGCGGTGGCGGTAACGTACTTCAGCAACTGCACCAGGCCGAGCATCTTGCCGCGCACTTTTTCCGCGGCGCCAGGCGGAAAATGACACTTGATACAGGCGACGTCTCTGTGACTTGATTCTTGCCAAGAGGCGTAATACGGCTCCATGATGTGACATGAGACGCAGAACTCCGAGCGCGAGGTGTATACGGCCGCGCCGGTGGTCAGCATCCCCAGCGTCAACAGGATCGCTCCTCCCACGGCAATGACGCCCAGCACAATGTATCGCGCACGTCGCCAGTAGGAGCTTGGATCGTCCAGCAGCGGGTGGGCCGCAGCGCCGCCGACGGGTGCCTCCGGCCTCTCCGGACTATGGGGCGCCTTGGAAGATGATTTTCGCTTGCGGGCCACGCGATTCTCCCTATTCTCCCAAGCTGGCCAGCACCGTGACTGCCAACAGGCACAGGCCCAACGTGAATACCAGCATTCCTCCCACGACGGTCAGCCATAGGTTTCTCTTGGATGGCGCGGTGATGCGCATCTCGCCGAGCTTACCTTCCCGCTCCAACCGCGCGACATATTCCGGACGATACTCCCTGAGATGCTGTTCGCTGACCATGCCCGTCAGAATCGACAAGTCCATCGGGAATTTTTCGGGCCGAAAGTGAGTATGGAAATAGTGAATCAGAAACAGAAAGCTGGCTATGTAAAGCGCGAACTCAGAATGAATCATCTTGGCTGCATTCAAGACGCTGCCCGGCAGCACGACGCAAAACACGTTCGGATACCAGGACATCAGTCCGCTGATTCCAATCAGGCCGGCCACGAGACAGAACGCCCAATAGTCCAGCTTCTCCCAATAGGTCCAACGTTCGAATGCCGGTTTCCGCCCAAACCCGATGAACCAGAGAACCATTCTGCCTAGATCGCGGAAATCCCTGCCCCGGGGGACAAGCGAATCGGGGCCCAGAAAAAGGGTTTTCCAGCCGCGTTCTTGGCGAGTCTTACTGATTCTGGCAACGGCTCCCGCGAGGTGAGCGACGACGGCGGCGATGCCCAGCACGGCAAAGAAGTGGTGCCAGAAGCCTGCGGAGCGGAAGCCTCCCATGATTTGCGCCAACCACTGCCCCAACTTCTGGTCGCTGTACTTGAGCGCTAATCCGGAGGCAGTCAGACCGAAGAACGCCACGATTAGCGCCGCGTACGGCGCCCTGCGGATCGGTCCGAATCGCGGCAGCGCATATTGGTCGGCCACCAGTGTAGCGTGCCCTCCATGTTGCAGTCTGAAAACCAGGGCGCGAATAAACCACAAAAAGCCGTGTAGCAAAAAGCAAGCGAAAAGAATGTTGACCGTATACTTAATGCCGACGTAGCCGGCGTGCAACGTCGGGTATTGAGCCGCATCCTTGAAGTTGGCGTGCGGATCGAAGCCGGTGAAATTGCTCACGGCGTATGGATGGCATTTCTGGCACGTGCGCAGCCGGTTCTCTCCCGCTGCGAGCTGGGAGTTCGGGTCTCCGACGGGCAAGATATCGTGCGCGCCGTGGCAGTCGGCGCACTCCGCGGCTGCGGCGTAGCCTTGCCGGGTTAACTCACCGTGCATGCTCAAGGCATATCGCGAAGACAAATCTGCGTGACAGTTTCCACAACTGTTTGCCAATTGCAGTCGAAACTCGGCCACGTCGGATTGCAGCAAGTGATGTCCTTGGTGGCAGTCTGTGCAGGTCGGATTGCGCTTCGCTTTGCCTCCCGCCGCTAGCTTCTCGGCGGCCGATCCCACGCCTTCGCCGCGGCCATGCACGCTCTTCGCCAGACGCTCCTCGATGAACTGGTGGCATTTCGCGCACGTTGCCGCGACGTTCGAAGGGTGCAATGTCGATCGGCGATCGGCCGCGTAATAGATGCCGTGCGCCCCATGACAATCGGCGCACACGGCCGTCACCAACAACCCCGATTCGGTCAGTCCCCGGCCGTGCACAGTTTGTTCATACGTCTTTAGGTCTTCCGGATGACACTTGCCACAAGTCCGAACCTGGTTATTCAGATACACCGGCGAGCCCTGGTCCTTTGCCGGAAGTATGGCGTGCGCGTTCGTCCCATGGCATTGGCCGCAGTCCATGGGCAAGCCTCGCCCCCGGTCGTCCTTTTCGCCTGCCTTGGCGTGCACTCCCTTGAGCAGGCCGAGCCTTTGATCGTTATGGCAGCGAACGCAACTTTGTCTGAGTTGGCGCACCGGGGTGAGAGCGGCATGCGCCGTGGCAAAGTTCGTGCTGGCGGGGTCGCCTCCGTGGCAGTCCGAGCAGACGACGCCTTTCTCAAAGTGGATATCATGCTGCAGATTCTCGATGGAGACAAATAAACGCTGATTGGAGTCATCCCACAGGGCTGGTTCCGTGTGGCAGGCGGCGCAACGGTTGGCTTCCAGTGGAATCTTCGAACCGGTCAGCGGGGCCGGACCCGATGGGGCGTCGACAGTCTTCCGCATTACTTGGCGCAGCGACTGGCAAGTCTTCCTGCCCCAGCACGGGCGAGCCAGCGAAAATAGATAGACTGCATATCAATAGCACGGCGTCCGAAACTCGCATTCCATAGCTCCGCGGCCAGTCTCCGGGCCATACGCAGGGTTTTTGCAGTCGCAAGCGCTAAGTTTCCGATGGGTTCCGCCTCACGGCCCTAATGAGCTTGGCTTGAATCCAACGGTGGACGCGACGTGGTCGGCCAGGTTGGGGTGGAAATGCAATCAAGAATGGGTAAGTGCGGATACGAACCGAGAAAGGCGCAAGGAGCCTAAGCCATGGAGGGTCATCTTCGCCTTTCGCCCAAAGAACGCAAGATAAGTTAGGCGATGGATCCAGGAGGCGCACTCGGTGCAGTAGACCTCAGTCTGTTGTTGCCCAACGGCGGTTCCAACGGGCGGATTTCGCCAGCGGCGCTGGCCGGCCCTGCCTGAGCCCGCGCCGTGCAATGGGAGGAGGCCCGGAGACGTTGCTCGCCTGGGCTCGTCACGCTACGCGCGCGTCGAGTAGCGATTTGGCATCGGACCGGTCGGGAGCAAACGTCGCACATTTTTGCGCGGTCCATCGCCTCGACAGTGCCATCCGATCATCGCTATCATAACTGCATTCCGGTCCGCCCGCGTGGGCTGATTCTAGTCGGTTGTTTGCCAAGGAGGAATCGTGGGACGCTGCTTGTTGTGTTTTTCGATTTGCGGGCTGCTGATCCTCGGATGCTACGAAGGGTCGGCGCCGATCTCCGTCCCGTCCGACCATTCGTCGATCAGCGATCCACACGCCGGCATGCCCTCCGTGGCGGAAACGCCCGAGTCCGCTGCAGTTCAACTGTTAGGCGACGCCGGCGGTCCGATCGAATTGGTGGCGATCATTCTGACGGCGCCCGCCGGTTGGCGGCAGGCGCCGCCTGGCTCGTCGTTTGTTGCCGCGGAATTCGCACTTCCGCGCGGAGGGGGATGATGCGGACGGTCGTCTGACCATCAGCACGGCGGGCGGCACCGTAGAAGCCAATATCGACCGATGGAAGGGTCAGTTCGACGCCCAGGCCAAACTGGCCCCGCCAGGAAGAAATCCACGTCGCCGGCTTGAAAGTGACGCTGATCGACTTTTCGGGCAATTTCAACGACCAGCGCGGACCGTTTGCGCCGGCGGTGCAGCGGCCCGGCTATCGTATGATCGCCGCGATCGTTCCGGTGGAAGGCCAGCTTTATTTCATCAAGGCGACCGGGCCGGAAAAAACGATTGCCGCTCACGCGGACAAAATTCACGAATTCATCCGCACCGTCGAACGAAAGAAATAGCACGACCAGTCAGGCCGCGCGTCGCCGTTTCGGGAATTGCTCGCGACAATGCCGCTGTCGTGAATCTGACAGTCGTCGGCGAAGCGGAGGGACCGCAACGGTCGCCCCGGCCATCAGAGCAAGCGCCACGACGGAGCCCCACCGCGCATAGCGCATCCAGGGAAACGGCAACGAGGCGATTTGCAGCTCGATCGTGAAATCGCGTGCGAGCTGCTCGCCCGCCGCAGCAAACGCCAGTCGGCCGGTCCGGCGCGTCCAACGGAGGCAGATTGCACGACACAGGCCGCCTGCCGGCAGCATGCACTTGGACGCGAACATTAGAACTGGGAACATCCAGCGCCCGGCGGAATTGGCCCGCGCTCTCGACCAACGGAACGCGGTAAGTGAACCTCAACTCCTGCTCGCCGGGCAGCCACGGCATTTCCGTGATCGGCCGGTGGTCCACGACGAAGAAACGTCGCCCAAAGAACTCCTTGTCGAACGTCACGCGGTCAAAGTTCTTCGGGATCGAAAGCCAGAACGTCACGGGCGGTCCGTTGCCCATCGACTGGCCCACATAAGTTGCCCGCGAGGGATTGGAAATCAACAGCGATTCGGTGATTTTCAGGACCTGCTGGTCGACGGTCACGTCGATGTCGTGCCGCTTGGCAACGAGCGGGCACGGCGTCGAGACGGCATCAAAGACCACAATCGTCACCTGCGCGATTCGGTCGCTCGGATCGAGCCGCACGCGTTGGCCGGGATAGTGAACGCCGTCGCGGTTGGCGCCCGGCAGATAGACGAGCGTCGGCTCCAACGGTACTTGCTCAAAGACGAACTTCCCATATCGATCGGTGGTCGTTTCGGCCACGGGGACCAAATCGCCGTCCGCGCCAGCCCGCAAGACAACCTCAACGCCCTCCAGCAGTTGATTGCCGTGAGTGCCGTTCACGACAACGCCTTGGATCGTGCCGGCAGGTTCCGGCAGCGATCTCCACAGCGGTGATCCCGATCGTGAGCGGGAGAAGAAATGCCAGCATCAGAAACGCGGAAGAAGGACGTTTGGGCTGCGCGTGAGTGATTCACGCGGCGGGCCTCATGGCCCATGGAGCGACGGAATCGCTCAGGCGACTTTGGCGCACGGCGTTTCGTTGGTTTGCTGTTTGCCAAGGAGCGTCTCCAGCCACTCCAATCGCCGGGCGAGCCGGCTGTTTCCGGCGGCTAGCCACAACACGTAGGCGCTCACCGCCGCCCAGGCGACGGCGTAAGCCGCGAGTAAGGTTTCCATATTCCGTTCTCCTGTGCGTGGGTGAGCTTGGTTAGGATTGCGAAGGTGCGTTTGCCGACCAGGCGGCGATTTCCAGTTGCGTGGTCCGCTCGGAGACTTCGAGTTGGCGTCGCCGCTGCACCGCCAGGTAGGCGAACAGAGCCGTGAAGCTAGTCACCGACGCCAACAACACTAGTCGCATGCGCGGGTCCATTTCGGGCGTGACCGGGTGGACGCCGCGAAACCAGCGCGTGGCCATCAGCACCAGCGGCACGTCGCCCATGCCGACCACGGCCAGCACGCCGACAATCCGCGCGCGGCGATGCGGATCTTCGATGCTCGAGCGGACCAGAAACAGTCCCGCATAGATGATCCAGAGCACGAGCGACGAGGTGAGTCGCGGCTCCCAAGTCCACCAGGTGCCCCAGGCCTCGTGAGCCCACGCCGAGCCGGTGATTAGCGTCAGCGTCGCGCAAAGCCAGCCAACTTCGCCTGCTGCTTGCGACCAGTAGTCCCACTCCAGCCGGCGGCGGACTAGGAACATCGCGCCGCAGAAGCCCATCGCCAGACAACCGGCCAGCCCGCACCAGGCGACCGCCACGTGGATATAGACGATCCGCTGCACGTCGCCCATCGTGGCTTCCGTCGGCGCGACGAAGAAGATCATCCACACGGACGCAAACACGAGGCAGGTGATTAGGACGCACCGGCGGCCATGCGTGCCCGTTGAATCGCGGTCCGGCGAGAGGTTCTTCATCGACATCAATCCTCCACGACAAATTCAAACAGCATCGCTCCGGCCACCGTAAACACGGCGGCGAAGACGGCGAGCAACTGAATCCACCGCCACCACAGCGAATCGATCTCGCCGGCGAGCAAGCAGGCGGGTTGCCTCCGCCGCGCCGAAAACGACCGGCACCACCAGCGGCAGCAAGCAGCAGCGTCAGCAAACCGCCGCGATGCCGCAGACCGGACGTCAGCCCGCCGACGAGCGTTCCCACCGCCGCGAAGCCGACGTTGCCCAGCGCCGCAATCAGCAACAGCGGGCCCGGCCGGGAGGCGAACGGAATATCCGAAAGAACGATGAACGCGGGCACCAGCACCAGCTCCAGGATCACCAGCGCCGCGAGATTGACCGCCATCTTCGCCAGGAACAACACGCTGGGCGCAATGGGATACAGCGTGAGCGCTTGCCAACAGCCGGCGTCGCGTTCGCCGGTGAACGACCGATCGCAAGCCAGCGTGCCGGCAAAGAAAATGGCCAGCCAAAGCAGCCCGCCGCCGACGCGCAGCTTTCTGGTCCAAGGGGAGGTCGATTTGCGTCGCCAACAGAAACACCAATACCAGCCCCAGCAGCACCATCCCCGGCCAAACGTGCTGAGCGCGCAGCTCGCGCGTCAAATCCTTGTGGATCAGCCACCACAGCGAATGGAGGGTTTGACGTGTCGGCATCATGCGCTCCGCCGCCGCAACGTGGTGGGTGGGCAATCGCCCTGTTCGATCGTCGCTATCCGCCCGGCGTCCAAGTGAACAATTCGGTCGGCCAGGCGGCGGCTCTGTGCGGCGTCGTGACTGGCGAAGCAGACGGTCCGCCTCGCGTGCCGCCAACGTTGGAACAGCCGCTCCAGCCACAGACGACCCGCCGAGTCCAGATTGGACGAGGGCTCGTCGAGCACGATCAGCCGCGGCTCGTGCACCAGCGCCCGGGCGATCGCCAGCCGTTGTCGCATGCCCTGCGACAGTTGTCCGGCCGGGCGGTGGGCCTGCGACTCGATTCCCCCTTCCGCCAATAGTGTTGCAGCTCGGGCGCGGACATTCGCGACGCCGTTCATGCGACCGGCGAACAATCAGGTTCTCCAGCGCAGTCAGTTCGGCATAGAGCCCGCATTCCTGGCCAACATAGCCGATCTGCCGGCGCACTGCGGTCGCAGCGCGTGGTCGCCTCGCCAAACCAACGCACGCGTCCCGCAGCAGGACGCATCGCCCCCACCAGGCATTTCAACAACGTCGACTTGCCGGCTCCGTTCGGCCCCATCACGGCGATCGACTCGCCCTCGGCGACAGCCAAGTCGACGTCGCGCAGCACCGGCGCCCGCCCGTAAACGGCAACCAGGCCGCGCCACTTCCACGGCGTAGCCGCTGCTGCAAGACGCTTGGTTTGCCGCGCGATCGGCGGCCCAGGCTCGCATCCACGTGTTTACGGATCTTCGCAGCATGGAGTTATTGGCCGGCGCACGGCCGGGCTCGCGTCAGGCCGCGTTCGCTCGTGAATTACTTTGTTCAACCGATGGGCTCGAGTCAATTTGATCGCTGGCCAAGTCGGCGATCGCGGCGCGGCGGCGCGACAGCCGGCCACATCGCGACGATCGCGGCGACCGTCGCCACGGCTCCGCCGCCCCAAATCCAACCGATCATCGGGTTGTCGACGAGCGTTACCACAACGCGCCCGTCGCCCAAGCCGGCGTGGAGCACCGTGTAAAAATCGCCCCTCCAGGTCGAATCGATGGCCACTTCGCTGGTCCAATCATTTTGCAGCAAGTGCAGATGCCGAGCCGGCCGCAATTCGACCGGTGCGGAACCGTCGCGCGCGACCTGCAGCACCGCCTCGGCGACCAGCTTGTCGGGCAACTGGCGTTGCTCGAGCCGCACGTAATGAATCTGGCGGTCGGCCCAGTGCAGCGTATCGCCCTCATCCAGGGTCACTTCTTTTCGTTGCGTGCCGAGCGACGAGCCGGTCACTCCGATCGCCACACAGACGAAGCCGAGGTGGACGGAATAGGCCGCATACTTTCGCCGCCCGTTCCGCAGTGCGCCAAGCAGTCCGTGCCAGCGGGGTTGCGATTGCCGTTGCCAGGCCTCATGCAGCCAGGCGGCCAGCAACGTCGCCACGGTCATCGCCGCCATCCCCACCACCGCCATCAACAGCGGCTGTCGCATCCCGCTGGCCAGCGCCACCGCGACGACGCGCTAAACTGACCGCAAGGCAGCGGACCAACAGCCGTCGACGTGCAGGCGTGGGCGGAGCGCCCCACTGCAGCAGCGGAACCGCCGCCGTCGTCGCCAAGAGTCCTAAACCGATCGGCGGCAAGACATTGTTATAAAACGCGGGGCCCACCTGAATCATCCGGCCAAGGAACATCTTCGTGAGCGGCGCGACCAACGTGCCGATCGTCACCACGACGGCCAGCGAGACGAGTAAAAACGCGGAAACGAGAATCAACGTCTCACGCGCCAAGATATTGCTGAATGCCTGCCGGGCTGCGAGCTGGTCGCGGCGTCGCACCAGCAGGACGGCGCCGCCGATCAGCAACGCGCCCATCAGCGCGAGAAACATCCAACCGATCGGCGACTCACTGAAGGCATGCACGCTGCTGAAGATGCCGCTCCGCGTGAGAAACGTGGCGAAGTTGCAGAGGGCAAAGGTTACGATGGCCAGCGACACGGCTGCTTTCTTCAGCGCGTCGCGATGGCGCCACGCCAACATGCTGTGGATGAACGCCGTCCCGGTGAGCCACGGCAGCAGCGAGCCGTTTTCCACGGGGTCCCAACCCCAATAGCCGCCCCAGCCGAGCTCCTGGTAAGCCCATTGGCGCCGAGCAGTAGTCCGACGCCCAAGCAGCGCCCACGCGGACATCGCCCAGGGACGAGCCATCTGCGTCCAGGCGGCGTCCAGACGGCCGTGCCCCAGCGCCGCCAACGCCAACGCACACGGCGCCGACCACGCGCATAAGAGAGGAACACAATCGGCGGGTGAATGAGCATGTTCGGATGCTGCAGCAGCGGACTGAGCCCGATGCCTTCCGTCGGCGTCGTGAGGCTCGGCGCCATCGGGTCGGCCGCGAAGACCATGACCGCCACGAGGAAACAGACGTTGCTCATTACCAAGCCAAAAGCCGTGCGACACAGCACCGAGTCAACCGTTGGCAGGAACCGAAGCGCTAGCGCCACTGCTCCCATCATCCAGGCCCACAAAAGCAGCGAACCCGCCTGACCCACCCACAGCGCCGAGAGACGGTAGTGCCACGGCAGCAGTCGACTCGAATAGTTGGCGACGTATTCGTACGAAAAGTCGCGTGACACCAACGCCCAGGCAAGGGCTGCCAATGTAACAGTCAGCGCTGCAAAACCGACGACGGCGGCCGACACGGCCACGCGCGGCCGCCAGACATACCCGCCCCTCGCGCCCAGGAGCGACAGAAATGCTGCGTAGCCGCTCGCAACAAGGCACGTGAGCAGGCAAACTTCGCCGAATACTCTCATGCCTGGTCCTTGGGCAACCGATTGCCGGCAGGGGGCGCCGTGAACCGTGAAAACAGTTTGTCACCGCGCCGGCGCTTCGTCCCGTGCGGCCATCCTGTCCGCCGGTTGATATTTGCTGGCACAGCGCGTGATCACCTTGTCGCAGTGAATCCCGTCGGCCTGGAGCGTCCCCTCGACCACCACGTCGATATCTTCAGCCAGATTGTCCGGCAGCGAACAGCGACACGTCGCGTGCAGCACGTGTAGTTCGCCGGTCAGGTCGAATGTTGCTTGGCGACGGTCGTCGGCAATCGTTAAGGATCCGGTCCTGACTCGACCGCTGACGCGAATCCGCTTCCCGTCGATGTGAGTCGCGTCAGCCACGGCTTCGTCGACGGAGAGGTAGTACTGCCAACTGCTGGACGCGCCGAGATAGGCCAAATAGCCAATCGCCGCGACCATGAGCAGCGCCCCAGCCGTTAGTTTGAGGCCTGGACTCATTTCAGAGGCGCCGCCTGTGCCAATCGCTAAATGAGTGGAACTGATTTGTCGACCGAATCGGTCGAGTGATAGCACACCGTTGCTGAATGCACGAAAAGTGGGCGGAGGCTAGCAGACCTCGCAGGCGCTGTCAAATCCGAATCGGACGCGGTGAGATGCTGCAAAAACCGTGTGCTGGCGAGACGGCGGCGTTCTCGTCCGAAAGTCGCCGGGTTAACTCTATCGATGCACCTGACTACTGTAAGATTCCGGCCTCAATTGAGGCAGCCATGAGTTTAGTGATATTGAGTCTCCACTGAGACTGACGTGGGCCTGGGGAATCGAGGGTGCAGCCTGCGGTTTGTTTTTAGGCGGCGGTCTGATAGCTGCGTGTTGGGTGGAGTCGTCGGTGTCGACGTTTCCAAAAGTGGCGGAGGGGTTCGGTGTCGCTGAGGCCGTCGGCCGCCAGTTGCAGCAGCGGCTCGGCGCCTTGGTCCCAGAACTTCTCGCTTCCTTTGACGCGGCGGTTCATCTGTTTGATCGTCGACTCGATCGCGGCGGACGTCATCGGCAGGCCCTGCCGGCGGTAGGCGGCGTAACTCATGCGCGGCTGCTGATTCGTGAGATACCGCAGCGCTTCGGCGACGATCCGCCGCGGCGATGTTTCCGACTCGTTCTCGACGGGCGCTTCCAGTTCCTGCGATCGGACGGTCAGCGCCGCCAACAGCGGCGCGACGCTGCCTTCCCACAGCCATTGGGCCCACTGGCGATGCGCCGACCAACCTTCCGCTGGGCTCCGTCCGGCCAGCGCCGCCGCGTAGACGTAACAGATCGCGTGGGTGAAATCGAGGATCGGCGTATAGTGAGAGAAATGTTTCTGGTGAACGCTCCAGTTGGCCGCCGCGCCGTCGGCCACGAACGCCTTCCGCGGCGCTGCGTGAAAGCCCCGCGCGTAAGCGGCGGCGACCAGCCGCGGGCCGAACCGCTCGGCCCCTTGCCGCGTGGCCACGACGCTTCGCAGCAGCGGCGTGGGCCGCGCGACGCGGTCCTGCGGCGCGTCGTCGGAAGGTTCTTCGAGAGCTTCGTGAGCGGACGAAAACCCCTTGATTTCTCGGGCCAACTCGTCCATGCGTCCCGGGTCGACGAAGGTCGCCGGAATCGTCGGGCAAGGATCGACGGCCTGCTCCGCGCTGGTCATGCTCAACAAGCAGCCCACCAGCGTCTCGCGCCAATGGCCCGGGGCCTTCTCGTCGCGCAGCGACTCGTCACGAGAGCGGATTTGGATCCGCCCGCCGTCCATCATGACGCACGCCACCGGCGGAACGCGCCTCGGTCGGAGGGGTGCGCCGCGCAGGCAGCGGCAGGTCTTGGTACGCCGCCGCTTGCGCCTCCATCTCGGCGACCCGCTCGCGGCCAATCCGCTTGGTCCACCGCTGCACCCGTTCGCGCGAGACCGAGAGCTCCGCCAGCGCCTCCAGGTCCTTCGTCGCTTGAACGAAGGAGGCCGACTGCGAACCGGCGTAGACCACCTTCGCCAGCGCGCTGGGCGTGAAGGGACAGTCCGGTTCAACGCCCAGGGCGCTGGTCAGCGGGAAAAAAAGCCCGGCGGCAGCCGGGGCAGTAATACTCCGGTTCGACGATCCTCGTCGGTCCGCGGCGGGTGACGAGTTCCCGCTGGCGGGCTCCGCGACAGCGCCCCGGCTGGCCGCACGTCGGACAGTCCGCGTCCTGGGGAGCGGGCCGATCGAAGGACCGTTGTTTCACGACTTCCGCCGTTAGCGCATCGGCGATCTCGATCGCCTGATTCTCGATGGCGTCCAGCCAGCAAACCCCCTGCGACTCGTCGACTTCGGGCGCCTCCTCGCACAACTGCCGGGCCATCGCCGCGATCCGCCCCTGAACTTCACTGCTAATCGCCATCCTTGGCTCCTTATTCTCGCCAGCTTCTCGCCGCCGGCGCTTCCTCCCCCTGAAAATCTCCTCGCTAGCTTCTACACCATTCGCCGCCACGCGCAAACCGCAGGCTGCACCCGGGAATCGATCTCCCCAGTGATCGCACTTGCTTTCGGTTAATCCGTGTATGTATTATCGTGCCCAATTGCGATTTCAAGGAGCTACGCGTGGACCTGTGCAGAATCGACGATCCGACCGAAGTTTGCGAGCAGATCTGGCAAACATCCGCCGACGGTCGCCAACAGGCGACCGGGATGGTGATCGCCCGCTTCCGTGCGGCGCTGGAAGAAGTGCAGGCCGCCGAGCTCGAGCGACTCCACAATCGGCTGCCCAAATTGAATGAGCGTTCGCGGCTAGAAATCCACCAATTCGCCGACCGCCTCGTGGCGAAGATGCTTCACCCGCCGTTGGAATCGCTGCGCATCGAATCCCGCAATGGTTCGCCGCATGCACTTCTCGAAGCGCTCCAGCGACTGTTTCGGCTAAACGGTTAGTTTACCGTCATTGCCTCTAATCGTCAGTTTGTCCGGACGTGCGATCGTCCCGTGGAGTGGATCTCCAGTCTGGCACTTCGTCGGTTGCATCGGCCGCCGATAGACGCTTCGCAATGCGCGGATCGCACATTAGTTCCTTTGACGTGAGTTGCGTCACTTCGCAACGTCCAATGATCGATGGGCGGGGCTCAATCGGAACACGCATCTCGAGAATACCGCGGGGGGCGTACCTGCCGACCAACTTGTCAAGCCGTCGCTTGACGATTCTCGGACAATGGCATTCATTTGCCGGCACGCGACTTGCTCCTCTCAAGGAACAGGTATGGCCGACGAGTAGCGCGGCCCTCGGAGCGTGCGGTTTGGCAAAGTGAGGTGTGCGATGGCACACGTCCTGTGCTGTGGGGAGCGCGCTGGCCGGACCAACGAGCGACTTTCCTCCATACGATTTTCCCTGTCGCCCCCGTTCACTTTCTGCCGTCGTGGTCCCCGCACCGCGTCATTTGCCGGCCCGGCGCTTAACTCCGTTCTCGCACTCACCCGGTGCCAAAAACGAGGCCAGCTTAGCATGGCCGTCAGGTCGCAATGATGGCATTTTGTCGTACGTCCATTGTTGTTTGTTCGCTCCACTTGGTTCTGGCAATTGCCGTCCCGACGCAAGCCCAGCCGCTTCCGGGAAAAGACAACAACGCCTCGGCGTCCTTACGCTGTTTCGTGATTGAGTGCTATCGCGCCGACCAAAGTCCGCGTGCTCGGTCGGCGCAGCAACTCGTCGAGACCTTTGTCAAAAAGCATGCCGGCTACGTGCTGCGAAACTACGCGGTCGAAAACGACGCCGTGGCAGAAAAACGGCTCAAGCAGCTAAGCCGTCACTTTAACCTCGAACAGCCGCCTGTCTTGGCGTACTGTAGCGCTACCCCCATTGTCGTTGGAGATAACGCGCGGACGCTCGAGCGGGACCTGCAACATGCCTCCACCCTGACTGCCTATGTTCGCACTGGGTGTCCGCACTGCGATCGCGCGAAGCAGTTGCTTCCCAAGCTTACGGCGGAATACCCGGCCCTGCACGTGCGAATCCGCGACATCGTCGCCGACAATCACGCACCCGAGGAACTCCACGCCCTGGCCCGGCGCTATGGCACGGCCGCGACTAGCGTGCCGGCGTTTCACGTGTGCAACCAATTGCTTGTCGGCTTCGTCGATGATCGCGCGACGGGATCTCGCCTGCGCACTGCGCTGAACTCGTGGACCGTCGTCTGCAATCCTGCGAAGTCGACTTCCTCACAAGTAGGGGCCGTCGTTCCGACGATCGCACGTGTCCCTGCACAATTCACGCTGGCGTCTGCGCCGGATTCATCGCCTTACGCCGCGGGAGACCGCCCAGATTCCGCATCGCTGGGCGATACTCAGTTGCCGTTGCCGGGCGACGCCGAAATGGCTGAGCCGGGCATGACTCCTGACGAAGCGATTGATCTGCCTGTCTTTGGGCCGCTGAGGGTAAGCGACATCGGCTTGCCGTTGTTTACCGTGGCGGTGGGTTTGGTTGACGGTTTCAACCCCTGTGCGATGTGGGTGTTGCTTTTTCTGCTTTCCGTGCTGGTGAATCTGCACAGCCGAGCACGAATCCTACTTGTTGCGGGGACCTTCGTATTCATCAGCGCCGCCGCTTATTTTGCCTTCATGGCCGCGTGGTTGAGTGTGTTTCGCTTCGTGGGCATGCTCCGCGCCGTCCAGCTGACGCTTGCCATCGTCGCGATTGGCGTCGGCCTAATACATATCAAGGACTTCGTCGCGTTTCATCGCGGAGTCACACTGTCAATTCCCGAGTCGGCAAAGCCCACAATCTATGAATATGTCAGGCGGATCGTCACGGCCGAACACCTTGGGGGCGTCTGGTCGCCGCCGCGGTTTTGGCGGTGCTAGTCAACTTCGTGGAGCTCTTGTGTACGGCCGGTCTGCCCGCCCTTTACACGCAGATTCTCAATTCGCGGCAATTGCCGTTGTGGAGCAATTACGGATACCTGTTGTTGTACGATGCCGCCTACATGTTCGACGACACTCTGATGGTGATTCTCGTCGCGGTTACCCTGGAACGATTCAAACTTCAAGAGACGCAGGGAAGGTGGCTCAAGCTAGTCAGCGGCGCGGCGATTCTGGTTTTGGGAGTCATCATGCTTATTCGCCCGCAGTGGCTGGGGATGTAATGCCGGCGGAAGACTCGCCGGAAACGGAGCGGTGCCCTGGGGACGCCGCTGCTGAGACTGGTGCGATGCTGCCCATCGCCGCTCGTCTTGCCTTCGGTGGGAGATTGTCGTAGCTAACAAAGTCGACCGCCGTTTGTGGTTTGACTTCGTCGAGGTAACACCGTCGATACGCGACTTGTCGCCATCGATGATGATTTTCCCGTCAACCGGGAATGCAAGAGTTCTTCCATTCTGGGCGTGACTGGTGAAGATCGCGATCTTCGCGAACTGATGCGATCCAGCGAATCTCGGCAACGCGGCCGCGCCACGATTCGGGCTCAGCCGCCACATCGCAGGGCATGCTAGATCGCGCCAATGTTCGGACCGCTCCCATTTCGCCCCCGCGTCGCCGTGGCCAGATTCTGCCGTATCAACCAACGGCATGGCAAGTATAATCCGCGAGATTAACCCAGCGTGCGCAGGTACACGGGGCAGTCCACGGTCCGCTGGCCACGCTTGACTTCCCCATTCTCTCTTTAGTTCAGGTGTGCCGACGATTCATGACAATTCTCTTTCCACATTACGAGCGTCCGAATCGGTCCGCGGCAAGGCTTCCATCGCCCGGCCATCGTCGAGCGGTCGCGGTTGCCGCCTGTTTGACAGCGATTGGTTGCCGACCGGCCGAACAAATTCAAACGTACAACGTGCCCAAGGAGACGGCGCCGCGAGTTACGGCGGCTTCTCTTTCGGCCGAACCGACGGACCGGATGCTGGCCGCCATTTTGCCCGATGGCGACAAGGCGTGGTTTTTCAAAGTCGTCGCGCCGCTGACGGAGATCAACGAGCGCGCCGACAAGGTCACGAAGTATTTTGCGAGCGTTCATCTTGCGGCCGGCAAGCCCCATCCCGATTGGCAACTTCCCGAGGACTGGGACGAACAGCCGGGCGGCGGCATGAGAATCGCAACGATTACGATTCCGACGAGCGGCAAGCCGCTCGAGTTGTCAGTCACATCGCTCCCCTGGACCGGCGCCCAGGCCGATCTATTGAGCAACGTCAACCGCTGGCGCGGCCAGATGCAGCTCGCGCCGATCGGTCCGCCGGGTTTGGCCGAGTGCACGCACGAGTTGACCGTCGACGGCACGACGCTGACCATCGTCGACCTGCGCGGCCGGATGCAGAGCACCGGCATGACGCCGCCCTTCGCGGCCGGCGGGCTCGCTTCACCCGGTGGGAACGACGGCTTACCTGGCGGTAACCTCGCGGCGCCTCAATCCGTCGCCGACTTGCCGGCCGGGCATCCTTCCTTTTCTGGATCGAGCGCCGCCGACCACATCTCGGTGAAATGCGAATCGCCCGACGGATGGCAATCTCTGCCAGCCGGCGGGATGCGCAAAGCCGCCTTTCGCGTCGCCGACGGCGCCCGCGAAGCGACAGTTACCGTGATCGATTTTCCGGCCGCGGCCGGACCGATGATCGCCGATCCGCTCGCCAACGTGAACCGTTGGCGCAGCGAAGTCGGGCTGGAGCCGCTTGCTGCGGAAGACCTGCCGGCCGCCACGGAGCCAATCAAGATCGACGCTTTGGAGGCGATTTACATCGAAGCCATTCCCGATGCGTCGAAAAGCAAGGAATCGAGCGCCGACCGCGGCACGCTGGCAGCCATGGCTACCGGCGGTGACGTCGTTTGGTTCTTTAAGATCACAGGCGACCGCGACCTCGTCGTCGCTCAGCGCGACCAGTTCAAGTCGTTCCTCAAGTCGGTCCGGTTCATTGCCTCCGGCGAACCCAGCAATGGCAACTAGCGAACTAGTAAGGTCCGAAATAATCGCGCCGCACGCCGCCTCCGCTTGGCGGATTGGCTCCAGCCGCTTCACGGCAACCCACGCGCTTTCCGCGTTGGCGTCGCTACGACTGACCGTGGCGCTGTTCTCGATGGCGATCTTTCTCGTGTTTGCCGGCACGCTGGCGCAGGTCGATCACGGCGTTTGGGACGTCGTCAACCACGCCTATTTTCGCGTTTGGTTTGCGCGGGTCGACTTTCTCGCGTTCGTGCGGCTGGTGCAAATGTTTTATCCAGTCGACTGGCGCCCGGCGGGTGGGTTCTACTTCCCGGGCGGCAAATTGATCGGCGGACTGCTGCTCGTGAATCTGTTCTCAGCCCACGCCGTGAGATTCAAGGTCGCAGCGGACGGCGCACGACTGTGGGGCGGGTTGGCCGTCGTCGCGCTGGGTATGCTGGTCACCGCGCTGGTAATTCGCAGCGGCATGAGCGACACGCTCGGAAGCGAATTGTCGCCCGCATTCTGCAGGGGGCTGTGGTACACGCTGCGCGCGACGTTGGCCGGCTTTGCGTTGGCTTGTGGATATCTGCTGGTGCTCAGCTCCGGTCGCCGCCGCGCGGAGTGGTATTTGATGCTGGGGATCGACGTGCTGCTCGGCGCGGTCGCGGTCTGGCTGTTTCTTCGTCCCGACGTCCGCCTCGACGACTCCGGATTGCGAATTCTGTGGCAACTTGTCAAAGGGCTGGCCGCCGGCGGCATTTTGCTGGCAGGTTGCGTCATGGCGTTTCGTAAGCGGGCTGGAATTGTACTGCTGCATGGCGGCGTGGCGCTGATGATGGTCAGCGAGCTGTGGACCGGACTGACCGCCCGCGAAGCCCAAATGCGAATCGCCGAAGGCGAGACGACCAACTTCACCAGCGACATCCGCACCCCGGAATTGGCCGTCATCGACCACTCCGATCCGGATCATGACCGCGTCACGGTGGCGCCGGCGTCGCTGCTCATCGATCATGTCGGCGCGGTCGAGCGCATCGAGCATGCCGATCTGCCGGTGACGATTCAGGTTCTTCGTTGGTTGCCGAATGCGAATTTGCGCGTCGCCGCACCAGGAGCGCCAACCCCGCGACCGCCGGCGCCGGTCTCCGCTATGTAGCGGAAGAGGTTCGAACCGGCGCCGGCGTCGGCACGGATCAAACCGTTGACCAGCCGGCGGCCTACGTGGAGATCTTTTCAAAGGCCACTGGCGAGTCGCTTGGCACGTTTCTCGTGGCGACCGCACTGCCTGCGCAGCCCATCGGGGTTAGCGCTCCGACGTGCGATCTCGCGCTGCGTTTCAAACGAGACTACTTTCCGTACACGCTGACTTTGAAGGATTTCCGCTTCGACCGGTACGTCGGCACGAACACGCCAAAGAACTATTCGTCGCTCGTTCAATTGAGAGATCCGACGCAAAACGTCGATCGCGAAGTCCTCATTTGGATGAACAATCCGCTGCGCTACGCAGGCGCCACGTTCTATCAGGCCGATTTCGACCAGACGACCGAGCAGACCACCGTCCTGCAAGTCGTGACCAACCCGGGCTGGATGGCTCCGTATGTCGCATGCATGTTGGTGGCGACCGGAATGCTGGCGCACTTCGGCATGTCGCTGGTGCGGTTCTTGCGCCGGCGAGGCGAGCGGCCAGCGACCCCGGTTCATACGGCGGATCGACGGGCGGCCGATGAGCATCATCGCCAGGTGGTTTCCGACGATCGTCGTGATCGTGTTCGCCGTCTACGTGGGCGGAAAACTTCGACTGCCGCGATCCGAACCCAGCGAAATGCAGATCTACGAGTTTGCCAAACTTCCGCTGGCCTATCAGGGACGCATCAAACCGTATGACACCGTGGCCCGCAACGCCCTCCAAATCCTCTCTGGCCGGCAGGAAGTCGATCGTGGAACAAGGGGGCGGAAAGTCGAAGCTGCCGGCGATTCGTTGGCTGTTGGACGCCATCTCCGGCGCCCTGCTCGCCGACGACCATCGCGTTTTCCGCATCGAGAACCTGGAATTGTTGGATGCGCTCGGGCTGAAACCGCGCGAAGGGTCGTTCCGCTATTCTCTGAATGATTTCCGCGACAAGTTCGACGAACTGCAGAAACAGATTGATCTCGCCGATGCGCAGCCGGAAGACAGACGGTCGCTGTATCAGAAGGCGGTGATTCGGCTGGCGATGAAGCTGAACTTGTACACGATGTTGATCCAGTCGTTCCGCTCGCCGGAACTGCCCGCCGATGGGGACAAACGCGTCGAGAACATTTCGCAAATCCAGTTGGCGATCGAACGGATGCGCGCCGCCGAGGCTCCCCATGCAGTGCCGCCCAGCGAGGTCAGCGGCCGCTGGACGCCGCTGATGGAAGCAAAACTTCGCAGCGCTGCAGGATCAGGGGACCAATCAGCCGGTCAATCCGGCAACTGTCGCCTTGACCGCCATGTTGGACGCCTACGCCCGAAACGACGCGACGACATTAAACAAACAACTGGCTGATTATCGCCACATTCTCGCCGATTACGAGAAGTCGCTCGCCGCCAACGCCGATCGACTGAACGACGCTGGCGTAAAGAAAGCCGAAATCCTTTCGCAGCGCAAAATCAACTTCGAGGTGTTCTACAACCAGTTCAGCCCATTCTACTACGCGGTGGTGCTGTACGTCGTGGCGTTCGTGCTGGGGGCGACGTCGTGGTTGGTTTGGGCCGAGCCGCTACGGCGGGCGTCGGCGTGGTTGCTGGTCTTCACGTTCGCGATTCACACGTTTGCTTTGGTGGCCCGCATCGACATCTCTGGTCGGCCGCCGGTGACGAATCTGTATTCGTCGGCAGTGTTCATCGGTTGGGCTTGCGTGCTGTTGGCGATGGCGTTTGAACGGCTTTATGGTTTGGGGCTGGGCAATATCGTGGCGTCGGTGATCGGCTTTCTGACACTGTTGGTGGCACATTTTCTGTCCCTCGACGGCGACACATTCATCGTGCTGCAGGCCGTGCTCGACACTCAGTTCTGGCTGGCTACCCACGTCGTTTGCATCACGCTTGGCTACGCCACGACGTTCCTCGCCGGTGCCTTGGGCGTTCTCTACGTGCTCTTGGCCCACGTGTTGCCCGTGCTCGACGACGACCGGCGCCGCCAACTGACGCGGATGACCTACGGCACGCTCTGCTTCGCGATCTTCTTCAGTTTCATCGGCACCGTGCTGGGCGGCCTGTGGGCCGACGACTCGTGGGGCCGCTTCTGGGGCTGGGACCCAAAGGAGAACGGCGCGCTGATCATCGTTCTCTACAATGCGCTGGTGCTCCATGCCCGCTGGGGCGGCTTGGTTGACGGACGCGGCCTGGCGCTCTTGGCTATCGGCGGCAACATCGTCGACCACCTGGTCCTGGTTCGGCGTGAACGCGCTGGGCGTCGGGCTGCACGCCTACGGCGCTAACGACAGCAGCACGGCAATGTGGCTCTTGACGTTCGCAGCGTCGCAACTTGCGATAATTGTACTCGGTGCATTGCCGCGCCCATGGTACGCATCTGTTCGCGCCTTGCGACCCAAGGCGGCGCCTCGATAACCGCCACTCTACAAGTCGCAGGGCGACGATGCGTCGCATCGCGGCTAGGGGTGTACGGCGCCCGAATAGTCGAGCGCCCGGCGGATTGAGATGGCGTCTGAATTGTGCAGTGCACAGCCGTGCGTCGTGATCGACTTGGCGACAACGAGTCGTTGGGGCGGACGGCTGTAGGTCGTTACGCCAGGATGACTTAAGAGCCTCGCGAACCCGGACTACGCACGGCAGGCAATTTCGCTGGCAATTTATGGACGGCTAAGCGGAGTATTGAGGGGCATTCAGGAGCAATATATTCGTCCTGCTCCAAACTCTGAATGCGTTGAGCGCGAAGGAGTTGTGCCACAAGCTTAAATCGAGCCCCTGAGGTACGACCGCAACGCTTGGTTTCCGGAGACGCTAAACTGCGTTAATACAAGGGGTTAGCGTGTCGGGTGTAAATGGGCCAACCATTGATTATCGGCAAACCCTGGCTTACAGCCTTTTCTGCGACGAAGTGTAGTTGTGGCCACCGGTTCCTAGAGCGGGGGAGTGGCGCTAAGCAGGCTCCTTTTCGCCGCGGCAGCGTGTCTGACGTCAATGCGGCTAAGCCTCGGCCGAAGTCCTGCTTCGGCGTGTCTCTCGAATGGCACGTAGATCTCGCGCAAGTCGAACAGTTGAATTGACATCGGCGAAAAGGGCCTCGCATGCGGTAACCGTTCACACCCTGGGGAGCTTTTGGAAGGGAAATTGATCTTTACTTGCCTTGGCTTTTTCGGCGACACCATGGGGCATGTGGTGCAACGTTTCTGATAACGTCATCGCTCGCCAGTCGCCGGAGGCGCAGGAGATCATCCGTGTCTTGCTGGCGGAGATCGCCGGGCTGCGGGCGGAGCTGAACGACCTGCGAGCGGAGTTGGACGACCTGCGACGACAAGTGAAGGGCAAGACGCCGCAAAACTCCTCGCTGCCACCGAGCACGCAGCATCCGCACGCCCGGCCGGCCCCGCCGCCGCGGAAGCGGAAATCGACGAAGCGCCGCGGCGGTCAACCGGGCCACGCGAAACACGAGCGGCCGCTCGTTCCGAGCGAAGACTGCGACGAGGTGCAAGAACTCAAGCCGGCGGAGTGCCGGCGCTGCGGCGGCAAGCTGACCGGCCGCGATCCCGACCCGCTGCGTCACCAGGTGTGGGAACTGCCCGAGATCAAGCCGCACGTCACCGAGTACCGGCGACATCGGCTGGCGTGCCCGTGCTGCGGCGAAACGACGTGCGCGGAGTTGCCGGCCGGCGTGCCGCAGGGCCAGTCGGGTCCGCGGCTGACGGCGCTGGTCGCCTTGTTGATGGCCTACTATCGACAAAGCAAGCGGCGGACGGCCGAGTTTCTCGGCGCGCTCGCGGGTCAGCCGTGCTGCCCGGCGCTGACGGTGAAGATGCAACATCAGGCGACGGCGGCCCTGCGGCCGGCATACGACGAGTTGGCCGCTCAACTGCCGACGCAGGACCGACTGAGCATCGACGAAACGGCGACCAAGGAACAAAACAGGAAGGCGTGGCTGTGGACGTTCGTGGCCCGCGCCTTCACCGTGTTTGCGGTCCGCGCTATGCGCGAGGCGACGGCGCTGGTCGATCTGCTCACGGCGGAGTTCGGCGGCGTGGTGACCTGCGATCGAGCCAAAATGTACTGGCACACCGGCCGTTTGCAATGGTGTTGGGCGCATTTGAAACGCGATTTTCAAGCGCTGATCGACGGCGGCGACGGTCAGGCCAAACGACTCGGGTACGACCTCCGCCGCGCCGCCGGCAAGCTGTTCGAGCATTGGGCCAATTATCGCGACGGCACGATCACGCGGACGGCCTTCATCCGCCGCATGGCGCCGGTCCGCCGCGAGGTCGAACGCGTGCTGCTGCGCGGGGCCAGCAGCGGTAACCGATCGATCGCGGGGATGTGTCGCGAACTCCATGACCATCGCGATTGGCTGTGGACGTTCGTCCGCGTGGAGGGCGTCGAACCGACCAACAACGCCAGCGAGCGCGCTTGCGCCACGCCGTGATCTGGCGGAAACTCTCGTTTGGCACGCAAAGCGCCGGCGGCAGCCGCTTTGCCGAAACGATGCTCACCGTCATCGAAACCTGCCGTCAACAGAAACGCAACGCCTTCGAATTCGTCGCCGCCGCCGTGCACGCCCACTTCGCACGCCAAAAAGCCCCGTCACTGCTCCCCAGGGCGTGAACGGTTACCGAACTGGGTGACATCGCAAGGGGCCTACACATAAGCGTTTAGGTAAGCCTGTCACGACTGTCACTCAGTTTCTCAACCATGAAAGATTTCCGAGATGAAATAAATCCCCCCTCCCTCTAACGCATCTTGACTTTCGACTTCCGTTACGGAAGAAGCGTCCTCAATTGGAGTGACGCCTCTGACACTCCGTAAAAACGAGTGTTTTTGCCGAGGTTTTTGGCTGTTTTTCTGTCAATTGGGGCGGCGACGCGCTTCTGACAGGCGGCTGACGTCGCATGTGGTCCCGCTCTTGAGGCCACTGTCCAAAAGCGCAGGCCCTGCGACTAAGTGAGATGTTGTCCCTCGCCGCTGCCGCCTGCGCGAGTCCTAGCCAAAAGGAGATATTGCTAATGACCGAAACCAGTATCGCAGAACAGGTTGTTTGCCCTACCGCACGCAAGGCGGAAGCTATCAGGTACTTCAAGATCCTAGGCCACGAGTTCAATGCTGGCCGAACCCTCCCGACCGCCAAGTGCCGCTACGAGCGTTGGGATGGCATCGAGGCATTGGCTGATTGGGCCATCGACAATTCGCCGCCGCCGGCCGTTCCTAGCCAAGACCAGGGCGTCTTTCTGGTCATCAATGAGATCGACGAGCAGTCATTCCTGGATTTCGCCAACGGACAGGGCGATGGCAAAACCATCGCCGATTGCCACATTGCACGGCGCACCGAATTTTATGTTGACGTCGACCCAATTCGCGTCGACCCGCTTGGCGGTAAGGTCTGCGCGACGGATGCCGAGCGAGCCTGGGCGGAAGCCGCCATGGAGATGGTGCTCATGGTCGCTGGCCTGCACGGGTTTCCCGAGCCGCTGGTGGTCGACTCTGGCAACGGATTTCAAATCTACTACCGAGTTGATCTGCCGAACGACGATGCCAGTAAGAAGCTTATCAAGGGCGTTCTCGAAGCCTTCGCCAAGATCATCGATTGTGACCTTGGCACCGCCGATAAATCGGTTGGTAACGCCTCCCGACTGGCCCGCATACCCGGCACATACAACCGCAAGGGGAATCACACAGCCGAGCGGCCGCACCGCCTCGCCACGATCATTCGGGCGCCTGCCGACGATGCATTAACTGTAATCTCCCCGGAGACCCTAGAAGCGTTTGTGGCAACCATCGGCGCTGCGGATGGCGGGTCCGCAAAGCGCCTGCCTGGTCAGCCCGAGATTTGCCGACTCGATTTGGACGAGACGACCTTCTCGGGCGTCGTCCACGATATCGTGGATTATTTAAAAATTCACGATGCGCCGCCCGTTCAACAGATCGTCCCCGCCGCCCGGCACACAAAGATTGAGTTGAGCTACTGTCCGTTCAAAGGGCCAGCGCACCAAGACGGTGATCCGGCCGTATTGGCGTGGCGCAGCGGTGGCATCGGCTTTAAGTGCTTTCATGACAAGTGTGAGGGACGAGGCTGGGACGCCCTTCAGGCGCTGGTTGAAGGCGCGGTTCCGAAGCAAGACGCTCGTCGAATATGCCAAATCCAACTCCGACAAGATTTGGCGAAGTCGCAAAGACCCCCTGGTTTTGGCCAAGGCGTACTATGATGACACGCGCCTTTCAGACGGCGGTCCGTCTCTGGCGTTTGTTCATGGCGACATGTACCGCTACCTGGCCGACGCCGGCTGGCGGCAATTTGCGTTGCGTGAATTGTACGCGCCGCTGCGCGAAGTAATTCAGCGGGAGTTTGACGCCGACTTTCTCACGAAACCAGGTCGCGAATTCTCGTCGCAAGTCGGGTCAACGACCCTCACCAACGCCGCTAAAGCGCTGGAAAGCATCGCTTATTTCTCGGTCGATCCCGCTATCTCGCCGCCCTTCTGGCTGACGGAGGATTACGAATCTGATCCTCTCGATCTGTTGGTGCTCAAAAACGGCATTTTGGACGTGCCGGCGTGGGCACAAGGTCGTGGGCATTTTTCCCCTCGTACGTCGCAGCTCTTTACGGAGGCGGTAGGGACGTACGACTTTGATCCGACCTGCACCGAGGCGCCGTCTTGGTTTGGGTTTCTCGAATCGCTCGACAAAGGTCCCGAATGGTGGGCGCTGTTGCAGCAGATCATGGGAAGCTGTTTGTGCGCTGGCTACGATTTGCAAAAGATTTTTATGCTGTTCGGGCCGCCGCGCTGCGGCAAGGGCACGATCGTTCGGGTGCTGGAGGGAATGCTCGGTCGGCAGAATGTTTGCAGTCCCAGTTTGGCTGATTTCGCCAAGCCGTTTGGGTTGGAGCAAGCTTTGGGCAAGCGACTGGCAGTTGTGCCTGAAGTGGCGTTTCCTTCCAAAGACGCGCAGCAAATCGTGGCCGCGCTCAAAGCCATCAGCGGGGGCGATTTGGTGACCGTTGACCGGAAGTTCATCAAAAACATTCCGGTGCGCCTCAACATGAAAATCATGCTGGTGACAAATAACTTCGTAGCACTTCCCGATAACTCCAAGGCGCTGCCAAGTCGCCTGATTCCGCTGAGGTTCACCAAGTCCTTTCTAAACAATGAGGATACGAACTTGGGCAACAAGCTGCGTTCCGAGTTGCCGGCGATCTTAAATTGGTCACTGGACGGATACCGCTCACTCCATGCGGCCGACGGTCAGTTCACACTTCCCGCCTCGTCCCGTGAATTGATGGACCAATTGATGTTTTCGTCGGCGCCGCTTCAGGCGTTCATTGAAGAAGCTTGTATCCTCGACTTGCGTAAAGCAGTTTACAAAACGTCGTTGTATGACCGTTACAAGGCGTGGACCAAGGCTAATGACCTGGAACATAAAGGGCTATCCAAAGCCGATTTTAACACCGAACTGATGAACACTGTGCCGCACTTAATTGAACGGCGTCCCAAGTCTCGCGACCTTAGCCAGACTGACTACACGGTGATTGCCACGCAATTCGATGATGACATCCGCGGCGAACGCCCCGAGGTCTGGGTTGGACTATATTGTCGAACTTGAGTGGCGAACTGTAGTTAATCAATTTGCCGTTCGCGCTGTGAAAACGTCCACAGCTTGGCACGTTTGGCATCGCTATTACTTTCGCCGACGTGCGCCGACCTGCCGTCTCGTGCAGGGTCAAGTCGGCGCTTCGGGGGCTTACTAACGGCGACTAAAGTCGCGTGCACTTTTGGGAGGAATTCTAATGGAGATTGCGTCAACACAATCGGATTTTGACCACAGCGTATTGGACATCGATGCCCTGACGGCGTATGAGCCGCGCAGGTTGCCTCTCTGGTTTCGCGAGAGACCGCTGGCATGGCGCGAGCCCAATGACAGATTGGTCTCCGACCAGCCGCTGGTTGACCGGGCTATCGCCCGATGGGGATTCAGCTCGTGGCTATGCGCATGGGGCAGCGGCCGCATCGACGGAAAGGAGGTATTTCTATGCGAGAGCGAGACGTTACTCGATCCCGTCACGCTGGCCGACATGCTTGAGTGCGGTTTTGCCTTAGTCGAGCCATCTCCTGAGAGCTCGAACTACACAATTTGCTTCGCTGAAACCGGTCTGCAACGGCGGACCAAATGTTCGATCTCCGAAACCCTCGGCGTTAGTTAACGCCACTAACCGGCGGTCGACCAGGCGGGCGGCGCGTCGACGGCAATTCGGACCAAGCTCGCAGTTTTCTATTTTACCATAGTAGTGATAGGAGCATCGTCATGGAGTCGGAGTTTGAGAAGTGCGTGTGGGAAATCAGCGGTTTAACGGCGTACGAGCCATTCACGATCCCTGCGTGGCTGCGGGAGCGACTGGACGCCAATTTGGCCGCTCCGCCCAGAGATAAAACGACTGACCGCGAGTTGATGGAATATCACCTTGTCGGGGAAGAGCCTGATCGCTGGATTGTCGCTTGGGGAACGGCGGTTATCTCGGGCGAAGAAGTCCTTTTGTTTGAGTCCAATTTGAATTGCTCAACGGGATTCTTTGTTCACTTTGAAATGGCCGAGATGCTGGAGTGCGGCGCCGTATTTGTCGAACGCAGTCGACGCTATCAGCACGGTGCGATGATGATCTATACAGAGTTTCGGTACGGCGTCAGACGGGACCAGCCGAGAGATGAGTTTAGTTCGCAGCTCTCATCGACGTTCCGCGCGAGCCTGCCGGCGTAACTATCAAATAGGAGAACATTCTCATGACTTCAAAATTAAGGTTCATCCGACTGATGCGTGCGCCGGCTTGAAAAAGTGCGGACATGCTGTTCCTGTCTGGAGTTGTGAAAACGGCTTCAGACGGAGGGAGACAGCATGTCCACGAGTTTGTTGTACCACGGGTTTGGGATTCGCGGCTATCGGTACGAGCGGACGGAATACGTTGGAGGCGGAGTGGTGTTTCGGTTGACGCAACCACGGGAGACGTGCCGGTGTGCGGCCTGCGGTTCGGCGGAAGTGACGTTGCGCGGCCATGTCGAGCGACGGTTTCGCGGCCTGCCCATCGGTCGCAAGGGGGTGACGCTCGTGCTGCCGATTCCCCGCGTCGAGTGCCAAATCTGTCAAGCCGTACGGCAAGTCCCGGTGGGCTTCGCCAAGCCGCGGCGAACGTACACCAAGTCGTTTGCCCGCTATGCCTTGGAACTGTCGCGACTGATGACGATCAAGGACGCCGCGGCGCACCTGGGAGTCAGTTGGGACGTGATCAAGGAGATTCAGAAGGAGGATTTGCAGCGGCGATTCGGCAAGCCGAAGCTTAAGCACTTGCGGCAGATCGCCATCGATGAAATCTCCGTTGGCACGGGACATCGTTACGTGACGGTAGTTCTGGACCTGGAGAGCGGGGCCGTGGTTCACGTCGGCGACGGCAAGGGGGGCGACGCGCTGGCGGCGTTTTGGAAGCGGCTGCGCTGTTCGGGGGCCCGGGTCGAGGCCGTGGCCACCGACATGTCGCCGGCTTACATCGACGCCGTCACGACCCACTTGCCCCAGGCCGCGCTGGTGTTCGACCGGTTTCATGTGATGAAGCTCTTTAACGACAAACTCTCGGACCTGCGCCGGGACCTCTACCGCGAAGCCACCGACGGGCTCCACAAGGAAGTCCTCAAGGGAACGCGTTGGCTGCTGTTGAAACGACCGGAGAATCTCGACCTCCAACGAAATGAACCGGCCCGTCTGGAAGAGGCCCTGCGGCTCAATCAGCCCTTGGCGACCGCCTACTATCTCAAGGAGCAACTCGCGGAAGTTTGGGAACAAGAGGATGCCACGGAGGCCCGTCTCTTCCTGCTGGACTGGATCGCCCAGGCCGAGACCAGCGGCGTTCGCATGCTCCACAAGTTCGCTCACACGCTTCGCGCCCACGCCTGGGGCATCCTGGCCTGGTATGACTACTCGATCTCCACCGGTCCTCTCGAAGGGACCAACAACAAAATCAAAACCATGAAACGCCAAGCCTACGGCTTCCGCGATCCAGAATTCCTCAAACTCAAAATCTATGCCATCCATGAATCCAAGTACGCTTTAGTCGGATGAACCAAAATTAAGCCTGGCCGCCGGCGACCTGACCTCCAGGTCGTCGGCGGCAAGCGGCGCCGCTCGTGGTCGCGGCTGAGATGGATTGAGGCGCCGCCTCCAAAAAGGCGGCGCGAACCGACCGACCTGCGCGTGTGGATTCTCCGGCATAAGGATTTACCCATGCCGAGCTTGAATTAATCGGGCAGGGCGCGCGGGGTCTTGCTGGTACTAAATCCCCCATCGCGTCGGACTCCCAACACATCGAAAATCGAATTGTAGCAAGGCGGACGTGAAAGCAATGCGAACCACACTCGATCCACTTCTGGTCAAGGAGAAGCAAGCCGCGAAGATGTTGTCGGTCTGCAAACGAACGCTGTTCAACTTGCGGGATTGCGGCGCCCTGCCCTACGTCAAGTTCGGCCGCTCAATTTGGTATGACGTGGCAGACTTAAAAGCGTGGATCGCCGCGAATAAGACTGTAGCTTCACCGGCTTGACTGCATCCATCGGGACGGCGAGAATCTCAATTGTCAAAGCCCGCAAGGGCGCGTCGAAGTCGTTCGGAAAACTCAGAGAAGAGCGCGTCGCTGCGCCTGGTGTGCGAAAGCCGTAAGGTCCGCAAGGCGGTTTCGAGCCGCCTGACAACGCCCGTCCAGCGACGCGCTCTTTTTGCGTTTAGGAGAATTGAACATGGCAACTATGGGCATCGACTCTGGCGGACGGAAGAGAATCCTTTTCTTTGATCGCGAGGGCCAACGTCGGACATTGCGCCTTGGCAAGCTGTCGGAGCGTGACGCCAAAACGATTAAGGTCCACGTAGAGTTGATCGTGCACGCTCAGATAACCTGTGAGTCGCCGCCGGTAGACACGTCGCGTTGGCTGGCCGATCTGGACGATGCGTTGCACGCGCGCTTCCGGCGCTTCGGATTGACTAATCCGAGAGACGAAGTGCAAACGGCGTCGCTTAACCAGTTCGTAACCGATTACATAGCCCGGCCGCTGGCCGGAACCACAGCGGGGAAATGTCAGTAGTGTACGAACAACTGTACGAAATCTTCGCGGCGCACGGAGAAGTTGACGGATAGTAGTATAGAGGATCGGGCGGGGGTCGTGCCAGCCACGAAAGAGATTTGGCGACGATCGCAAAAAAACCTTGTGGAATTCTTTGGCGCCGACAAACCGCTAGCGGCAATTACGCAAGGCGATACCATCGAATTCTGGAACTACTTAATTAGCCCCGACGGCGCCAACCTCAAGGAATCGACCGCTCGCAAGCGGTATGTTCACGCCAATATGTTTTTCCTTCACGCGATGCGTAAGAAGCTGATTGCAGACAATCCGTTCGCTGATAACGGCGTCGTCAAAACCAACCTTGCCGGAGAGAAGTATCACTTCCTGGACGGTGGAGACGCTCATAAGATCGTAGACCAACTACCGACCACTCAATGGAAGCTGCTGTTTGCACTCGCCCGCTGGGGCGGATTGCGGGTTGGTTCGGAGCCGCGTGCGATCACGTGGGACGATATAGATTGGGAGAATCAGCGGTTCACGGTGCATGCGAAGAAAACCAAGCGCACACCGCGGCCACGAAACGCGAGTCGTGCCGATGTTCCGCGAGTTGCTACCGCTATTTGAAGCCCGGTTCGCTGAAGCACCGGAAGGCGAGCCATTGGTCTTGCCCTTCTTGAAGGGACGGTCCGACGCTTCGCTCCGCAAGACGATCCAGCGGGCTGGCGTCCAGCCGTGGCCGCGTATGTGGCAAAACCTGCGGTCCACTCGTCAAACAGAATTGGAAGGCGGCTTTCCCAGTTTCGTGGTTTGCAAACTGATGGGCAACTCGACCAAGGTCGCCGAGAAGCACTACCTGCGGACAAATGAATCCCACTACGTCGCTGCGGCGATCTGGACTGCGGACTCTCCTACTGTGCCACAAGTGGCACAGCAGGTCGCCGCACCAGCGAGCAAAGTGGGGAACAACCGTTCAGACAAACGCAGAAATCCTCGGAAGCCAGCGATATCTGCAAATTGCCAGCGGTCAGGGAGGGATTCGAACCCCCGGTGCACTTGGCCGCACGCCGGTTTTCAAGACCGGTGCATTAGACCACTCTGCCACCTGACCGTATACCTATTTTTATAGGCTTTTTATTAGCTCACGACAACCGCTTTTCTGAGGACGACAACCGATTCGACAACCGACAACCACCGAACTAAACTTGGGGTATGCGAAGGCAAACCCCAGCACGGCCCGATTTCCCTTTGACCCACCACCGGAACGGCCAGTGGTGCAAGAAAATCAAAGGCAAAATCCACTACTTCGGAACGGACAAGGATAAGGCGGTTGCGGAGTATTTGGAACAGCGAGACTACCTCCTAGCTGGCCAGACCCCGCCTGGGAATTGTAACACCCTGGGGCAGCTACTTGACGCCTTTATGGGGTCCAAAAAACAGGCACTCGACGAAGGGGCGATTTCCGCCCGGAACGTTCGCGGAATATGAATCGGTTTGCGACATAATCTCGGACACCATTGGCAAGCAAAAGGATATCGAAGGGCTGACGGCGTTTGATTTTGGCAAGCTCCGCTCCCGTCTCTCTGTCAAAAAGAATGGCGAACCCGCCTCCCCGGTGTCACTGAAACGGCTGCTGACGTTCGCACGAATGCCGTTCCATTATGCCAACGAAGATTTAGGCTTCTCGATTCGCTACAAACGCCCGCTCAAGACCCCGGCGGCCAGAGTGATTCGGGAGGCTCGCAACGCCATCGGTCTGCGATTATTCACGGCGGAAGAGATTCGCAAGATCGTAAAGGCTGCCCCGCAACAGCTACGGGCAATGATCTTGCTGGGAATCAATTGCGGTTTTGGCCCCGGCGATTGTGCGAACATACCGATTGAAGCATTAGACCTAGAACGCGGCTGGCATAATTTCCCACGGCCGAAAACGGGAGTAGCAAGGCGTTGTGCGTTGTGGCCGGGTACTGCGAAGGCACTACGGGAGGCCATCGGCGATCGCACCACGGGGCCAGTGTTCACAGGCTGCTGGAATCGCCACGTTGTCGGTCGAGCGTTTCAGGCCGTGTGCATAGGCTGCGGAATCTATCGTGAGGGAATCACCACGTTCTACAGTCTGCGTCGAACATTCGAGACGGTAGCGTGTGCCGGCGACACGCCGCAAGCCGTGATTGATTCGATCATGGGCCACACGCAACAGGACATGGCGAGCATCTATCGCCAAAAAGTATTCGACGACACGCTCCGCAAGTGTACCGACCACGTTCGGGCGTGGGTGACGGGCGAGATTCGCCTTCGCTAAGTGCTGAATCGTCGATAGCCGCCCGGAATCGAAATCTTGCTCCGTCTCTGCCGTGGGGCTGCCTTGTCGGGTTGCTTCGATTTCAGGAACGCCTGTAGGTCTGACGGGGTGATAACCCACCGGGCCTTGCGGCCATTGCTGAGATTCGACGCCTTCAATTGCCCACTGCGAATCCACGCTAGAACAGTGTCGGGCGATTTCTTGAGACGCTTCGCAATCTCTGGCGGCGTGAGCGTGTCGCGGTCTGCCGGCGGCATTTCAATTGCTTGAAGGCATCGCCGCAGTTGGTTGGCGGCAGTGAGCGGCGTCTTGACCTTTTCTGAGTCCGGCAGACTCAAAGCAAGATCATGCAAGCCAACGTCATAGGCGTGGTGCTTCGCCGTGGCCACAATCTCGGCACACCTGGCAATGGGCGTGCGGTCGCCTACCTGCGGCTCTAGCTCCGCTAGAGTCTCTGTCAGCCAGCGGCGGAATTCGGCGAGTGTCATGCTGCCCCCACGGGAGCATAGAACCGACGCTTGCCCTTGGCGTCCAAGGCAATCACGAAATCAACAGACTTGTCGCGTAGCTCCGCTGACGACAATTTGCGTACTTCCCGCCCGTCGATTTCAAGGATTGTTCGCTTGCAAACCTTGGCCAATTTTTCGTTCGGTTTTGCAAACGGATTTTCGGCGGGCTTTCGAGGCATTTTCTCTTTCCTTTTTACTGGTGGGGGAAACACAACATTCAAGTCAACTTTCTGCGGTTCGTTGTAAACGGAATTCGCCGGATATTGATTCCATTCCCGCCCGTCTAATTCCCTGCCTAAAGCGTGCGGATGGAACGCCGAAAATTGCTTGAAAAAGAAGAGACTTCTCGCTGAAGCCGACAGCCGGTCGGCGAGCTAGCAGTGGGGATTTTTCTCCCCACGCAGCCGTGACTCCACCGCCAACGGCATCACATCAGTTACGACGACATTGGAAACGCCGAAAGCCAACTTAAAGTCATCTGCCTGAGCGACTTGCATTCACTACCTGTCGGGATCAGCGAGAAGTCTCAAAAAGAATGCGGTATTTTGGGCGATACATTGGTCGCGTAAGCTGCGAACATGCTCCATATCCATTGGACGCCAGCCGGCGCCGGATTCCCCGCCAACGATTAGCCAGTCAATTCGATGCTCTGGCTTAATCTGAAAATCGCCTAGTAATGGCTCTGCGGAAACGAACCGATTTTTGGCAGGCAATTCGGCCAGAATCGGCAGCCGCAAATCAGCGTAAAACTGATTCTCTACGCTTGTGCCGATCCAAACATTTTCAGGCCAAGAATTGCCCCAAGGATCGTCGCCGCGAATCGACTCAGGACGTTTGGTTAAGAGCAGCCAATCCAGGTGCGGAGTCTCGCCGATCAATTCCCACAATCGGGCCTTCCAAGAGTAGTCAACTTCCGCGTCGAAAACGTCGGCCAAAGACGCACAGAAAACCCTTGCCCTTACGCCATACTTTTCGCACTTGCGGTTCCAGCTAGGCGGGTCTCGCCATTTTGCTTCGCTATTAAGGCGCCGGGGTTGCCCCTTCCCCCACTTCACACGATGGAACCGTTTATCCTCCTGATTTTCGGCGTAGCAATTCAGACACGCCGGGCTGACCTTTGTGCAGCCGATCCACGGGTTAAACGTGTGCGTAGTCCATTGGATTTCAGAATTCGTTGCCATACCGAAAGCATATGCTACTTTCGGGCCACAAGCTGGACTCGCGGAATCAAGCGTGTTGCACACAAAAAGTGTGGTGCAAACGCAACACGATTGTTGACGAAAACGAACGCCGATTTGTGATCGCAAAACGGATCGGTATTTCGATTGAAAACGGAGTCCCAAATTGTGCGTTGCAAGAGTACCGGTACTCTGTCGAAAGTGAGACTCCGTTTCCCACCCTCCCCGGTCCCGTGGATTGTTAGTTTTCAGTCCCCCACAAATAAGCGGAGATGCGACTCCGTTTTCTACTCGTAAAAGTAGACCTATCTCGGCGGATAGGGCGGCTAGTCCGCACAATCAATACCTTCCTCATCATCGACACAATTTATCCCACCCGTACCACCCGACACGATTTCTCAACCACCGGGGCGTACTACTGATACGACTGATCGAATCATTGATTCAATGATTGTTGATTCAATGTGAGTAGCAGCTACATGGCAGACAACTGATTGTGTTGAGTCCAACGATTGCTGCCTTGGAGAATCCCAAGAGAGTTACACTTTCCGGCGTCGGCCCCTTCCGCTGCCATGTAGACTTGCAGTGAGGCCGCAAGGTTTACCAAATGAGTTACAGTAAGAACAGAAAGTGTAATCCTATGAGAGTCACAACAGCCCTAAGCCCTGATACCGTCAAAAGACTAATCGCAGCGTGCGGTCGTGGGCCTATAGCTCTTAGAAATCGGGCTTTGTTCGATTTGCTTTATCATTCAGGATTGCGGATTAGTGAGGCATTGGCCCTGAGACGGGCAGACTGCAACGGACGATCAATTGAGGTCCGGCATGGGAAGGGCGGCAAGGCTCGCACGGTGCGTTTGCTGACGACCTACGGCCATTGGGAAGCATGGCTAGCCGAGTGCAGGGGCGAGATTATATTTCCGGTGAAAGACGGCTCGGCAATGTCAGCAGACTACGTTCGGGGCATGCTGGCTCGCGTAGCGAAGCGTGCGAATCTTACGGAAAGAGTCCACTTGCATGCCTTCCGGCATGGGCATAGCTGCCAGCTTTACCGGGCAATGGACGATATCGCGGCTGTACAGCGTCAATTGGGCCATGCCCGAATCACGACCACGGCGGACTATCTGAGGGGGCTCACGGTGGACGTTGACCAACTGGACGCCGTAGCGTTCTGAGCCGCTAGGATGCCCCAGAATCGACGCTAAGCCCGTCCGGCATGTTCCGGGCGGGCTTCTCTTTTGGCTTCACCCCGGCTCAATTGAGGCGGGGTCTCGATTAGTGTACGTCCATATACTGTAGCGGCTGAGAGTAGTGGACAGCCCGACCATAACTGGCAGGGGCGGGTTATAACGGTTGTTTGATTTGCAGAATGCAAAAGTGGATATGTAGGTGGGGTTAAGCGGGATAAACTGCGCGCGTAATGTGCCGATTATGCGGGCGGAGTAGGCCGATTACTGTATATGTGTATACTATACGGCGTCACGTCACTGTCACGGGGGTTTTTGGCAGGTGGCGTGACACCCTAAGCCCTTATAATACAACCACTTACAACTACTGTCACGCTGTCACGTTATCTTTTTCTTATTCTAAATTTTCCTAGAGATTGATTATTAGTTGTTTGCTTACCGGAAGATACGAGACCAAAACATGCCGTGACGGCGTGACAATCTCTTGAAAATCCGGGATTCAAGGGAACTTTCCCCGCATGTCAGGCGTCTAATTGAATAGTTGTCAAGAGGAAATCTTGATTATTTTCCAGAAAACTGGATATTTCCCTTGACAATCGCTGCCTATATGGTATAATAGGTATAGTGGGTAAGAAATCCGCCCACACCCTCGCGTCGGCATTCTTTGCCGTCGCCGCACTGAACCACCCTGCACTGCACACGGTTCGGTTTCTCTCGCCGGTCGCATCGTGCGACCCGCCTTCTAGACCAAAGCTATGGGAGATTGTGCAATGAAACTGTTTGAGGGTCTGCCACGATGGCAACCAAACCTGGACTACACAGCCGAAATCGAAGTAGACGGCAAGGTATTCACCTACCGTAACCCCAAAGAAAAAGACGGGGAACTAACAGACAAGAATCATCGTAGCCCGGAAGCCGCCACGGTGCGGCTCTTGGGTACGTCGTTTTGGAATTGGAAGGATCGCACACAAGCGATTGTGGGCATCGACGTTGACACCGGGAATCATGGTCTATCTGAGGATCGGTTCAACATTGTCTTAGAGGCACTAAGGCAAGTGCCGTGGCTCGAATTGCGTTATAGCAAGGGCGGCAAGGGCATTCACGCCTTCGCCGCATTCAGTGAGCAAGTATCTATTGTCTCGCGTAGTGAGCAAGCCGCCTTGGGTAACGCTGTGTGCGTTGCCGCCAGCCGCGTCTGCGGTGTTGACATTAAGGATGCCAAGTGCTGTGCCGGCGGCAATATGTGGGTCTATGCCAAAGACAGGGCAGACAATGCCTTTGAGATTATCAAGCCGGCAACGTCAACGCTCAACCCAAGTGACCTGCCGCCCGGCTGGCGTCACGCGGTTGAAGCGGGGAAGGGGAAGATAGACTTCGCCCCTCCCGAAGTGGGACTTACCGGCGAGCATCTTGCAATTGAAAAACAGATTGCAGACACCGGATACAGCATTACATGGGTCGATGCTCACAAGTGTTGGCATATCCACACCAGGGCTCTGCAACTCGCCCACAACAAACATGGATACAAGGGCATCTTTATTACAAACTCGCCGGGCGACGACAAAGCCAAACCCAATGGCTATATGTTCCCGTTGCCGGACGGCGGTTTCCTAGTCCAGCGATTTGGTAAGGCGACGGAACATGAATCATGGATCGACGGAACGTATGCCTACTTAAACGTAGTGGCTCCGCTCACGATTGCCCTGGACCATTTTTCCGACGCCAAGATTAAGCGGCAATTTGTATTCTCGTCGTCGCGGTTGACGTTGTGCCTTGCCGCCGCTGGCGTAGCACTCGACATTCCTGAATTATTCAAGGATCGCACGATTTATGTTGAGCCATTGAAGGACGACATACTACTTACCGTTGTCAAGTATGACGCGGATGGGCAACTTGAAGGGTGGGGGTCTGTCAAAAATAACTGGCAACGCTCACTGACGAAACCGCAACCGTCGCGTGCAGAAATCGAAGCCAGTACGCTGCGGGCATCTGCGTTTGTTCGGGCTGTAGGCTCGGAAGCCGAGTCGTCAAAGTGGGTCCACCGGGCGGACGATGGATCATGGCGACGAACCACGGCGGGGGAAGTCGAGAATATCCTAAAATCGTTGTACTTGATGCCTGCCCCAGTAATGGGCGAGTTACGCCGCAAACCATACACGCTGGTAGCGGAGCCGTTTTGCTCTGAGTATCTGCCGGGACGCCGTTGGAACATTGATTCCGCTCAATATGCTTGTGAGCCGGCGACCGAACCCACAGACACCCCAACGTGGGATTTGATTTGGAATCATTTAGGGGCGTCCCTAGATGATGGCATAGAGCATGACGACGATTGCAAACGCACCGGCATTGTAAGTGGGGCTCACTACCTACAGTGTTGGGTCGCACTGCTGCTGCGAATTCCATTGCAGCGGTTGCCTTATCTGTTCTTATTCAGCCCGCCGCAAGGCACGGGCAAGTCAAGTCTCGGCGTGGCGATCATGGATCACTTGATTAAGGATGGCGTAGGCGAAGTAACCGCCGAGACGTTTACCGACAAGTTTACAAGCGAATTGGAAGGGAAAGTGTTGTGCCTCATAGAGGAAGTAGACCTTAATCGCGGCGGTGCGTATGAGCGGATTAAGAATCTAGTTACAAACCCCTTGGTCCCAATTCGCCGAATGCGAACCGATACCTACCGCGTGCGGAATATCAGCCACTTCATTCATACAGCACAAGACCCAGACTTTGTGCCAGTTGAGGCGGACGATATGCGTATCGTGATTGGTCAAGTACAGCCGTTGAGTGAGCCTGTTAAGGCTCAAGAGTTTCACGAACGGTTAAAGGCAGAAGCCCCGTCGATGCTTCGGAAGTTGCTAGATATGGATTTGCCCGAACCGAGCGACCGCCGCTTGTGGCTGCCCGTGGTGCAAACCGCCGTCAAGGAACAACTGATTGCGGGCGTGTATGGCGACGGTGGACCGACCGCCAGTGAACAGACCGTGATTAGGTTTGTTGACCAGTGCGTTAAACGTGTTGGGGCGGAACCGATTCACAATGTTTTGTCGGCATACTGTAATTTTCTGCACGCGGACGATCAATCATCGAACGTCCCGCCCGTGCCGAAAAATGCTTTTCTCAAGACCTTGAAGGAATGTTGTCACCTGGACGTTACTTCTCGGCAGCATCGAATCGAAGGCAAGCAAGTATGGTGCTATGACGGAATCAGTCTGAAAGCGTAGCCCGTCCCATAGCGGGCAACCTAAAGAGTAGGGAGGGTGCTGGTCACACCCTCGCCTACTCATTTTCTAATTCTTTTCTACTGTGAGGAACAACTATGAACGAACAACTTTTGACTATGTCGGAAACTGCGGCAATGCTTCGCGTCGGCGACTGGACGGTGCGAAATTGGATGAAGCAAAACAAATTCATCCCACCGTACCGAATCGGTGGACGTTTCATGTTCCGGGAATCCGACGTGCTGGCTTTTATCAAAGCCAACTATCAGGGGGAGGCCGTAAACAATGAATAATCCTACCCCCGAGGAAAAATTGCTGACGGCGATTTTCGGCCTGCCAGGTGAGTTGGAATCAACGGCCGCCGACCTTGATGACGTTTGCTATTGCCTGGAGCGGCTGGCGGATGCCATCGACCGCAACACACTTGCCATCGTCAATACACAACCGGCATCGATGCCGAGGCGGTTCTAAAAATGGAAAGTAAACTGTACACGCTTGCCGAAATTGCCAAACGCATCGGCGTGACCGAAAAGAAAATGATCGGCTGGACGATGATATTGGATAATTTCCCCGAGCCTTACCAGATTGGAGACGAAAGATTCTACGATATGCAGGAAATTTTAATCTGGTTGCTTGAGCAGAAACGGCAGAAACAAGCCGAGGGGAAGTTGTAAAACTTGCTCCACTTCTCACGCTCCCGCATTCTGCGGCGAGCATTCCCAGCAAATCAACGAAGCCTCGGAAGCACCACGAAAGTGGTGGAGGAGTCGCAGGGTAACTCCCTGCCCGCGTGAAGGCGGCGCCTCACTTACACTGCCCCCGCCGCGTAAACGCATCAACTACAGACGGCGGGGGCATTCTTATCTAACCATAGCACTATGCATCCCGGCTTGTTGTCGGCTGCAAAGTGTACGGCGACGCCGTAGCTGGCGTCAGACGTGCCGGTCTGAAATGCGGTGGGGTGAGCTACCGCCCCGCTGCATTTTTAAAGAACAACTAAGGGAGACAGCAACTATGCCACGAATTGATACCAGAAACGAGAATGAAAGACGTTTTTCCAAACGATTTGAGGTTGTGAAATCTAGCAGCCCCAACCCGGATGCAACAGTCTATGACTCACGCATCGCCGAAGTAGAGAGAGAAGTCAAACCCGGCATTACTACGCCGGAAGGGTACGCCGCTTTTCTCAAAGAGCAGCGAGACGAAATTCTCGCCCAGCGAGACAAGGCCGCATTGGATAAAGAATATACGGCGGCCATGTATCAAGACTCTGTGGTGCAAAAGTTGCTCCGTCTACAGGCTTACTATGAGTCTGACGAATCGGTAGACGCCAAGCTACTGCAAAAAGTGACTGAGGCCGTTGAACAGTACACAACCCCCGGCGCCTCCCGTGTGGTTGCGGAAGATTGGGCAAACAAGGTTTTTGCCGCCGAGCAGAATCGCCGGGCCGGGATTGAAGCTCAATTGAATGAGCGATCCGAAGCGTGGAAAAAAGACGCGGCGAAGTTGCAGGCCGACAGGCTCGCAATCGACGGCTTGCCCGAGACGACGCCAGCCGAGCCGCCGGCGCCCGTGGTCTATGAAAAGAATGTGAAGCTAAAGAGCGAAACGATAATCGGCAAAGCGTGGGAGTTGTTTATTGCACTACCACCCGGCCCGGATCGTGACGCCGTAGACGCTGCGATTGCTCGTAAGGAAATTCCGGGCGAGTTGGAGGCCGTGATTGAGAAGTATGAATACGCGGAGCCGGCAGCCGTGGCGACAACTGAGGGAGGAAACAACTAATGCAAGTATGTGTATTTCAACACGATGACAAAACTTACTCCGCAGTAACCCCCGTCGGTCTGTTGGCCGACAGACAGCCACGGGAAGCGGTCAAAAAGCTAATCCTTAGCAGCATCCAAGGCACTACGGCGACTGAGGTAGACAAATGGTTGTGGAATCCAGCGACGGCAGCGGAGTATCGGGCAGCATGGGCAACGGCCGTTGCCGCCAGCGTCGGCACACTTGAGGCCGCAATCTCTGAGTTGGAAGCCAGCGAAGAAACCGAAAAGCTACAGCAGCAGCTACAGAACGTCGCGGCGAGCGTGGAAAAACTTTTCGCTGAGATTAAACAGGACCGAAAGCGTAAGCGGCTCGAAACCCTTGAGGCGAACATGAGCCGTTGGGTTGCTGATATCCGTGCGGCTCTTGTAGCAAAAGGTTTATATGACTCAGACCGGTCAATCCTTGGATACACAGAACAATCAGAGCTAGGGCAAGAGATTAAGACTCTCAGGGAGGAGTTGGCCAATGTTGCGTAAAGTTAAATTCAGCGACCTACCTACGTTCCCGGCGCCGGATTCGTTGTGGAATGCCGTTGGCGAACGTGGCCCTGTAGGGCCAGCGTCAACCATTCCGGGGCCGAAGGGCGACAAGGGAGAGTCAATCAAAGGTGACGATGGGCAGCCGGGCGTCGGTTTCGATTTCAAGGGGAACTGGCAGGCACGATTCGAGTATGCCCCCGGCGATATTGTTCGGCACGCCGATGGCTTATGGGCCGTCGCCGAGCCATCGAAGGGCCGGACCCCACGAGCGAATAGCACATTCTGGCGACTACTCATTAAGGACGGTCAACGCGGCGAACGCGGCCCCACTGGTTGGGGCGGCCGTGGCCCCCGTGGTTTCCAAGGTGAATCGGGAACGTCCAGCGGCGGCAGTGTTGAGTTGCCGACGTTTACTTTCGACGTGTCGGCTCTCGCCGGGCAAGTTGTTCGCGTATCCGGTAACAAACACGTTTCGTTGTCGGATGCTGACAACTTCCCCCATGCCGTAGGCTTTGCAGTTGCCGATACGGCGAACGGCGAATCCGGCGAAGTAATAACCGATGGGGAGCTACAGCTACCGACATGGGCAAGCGTGCTGGAATCCGGCGATCCGTTTCTAGTGCCGGAAACGATTTATTATCTCAGCACGGTTAGCGGCAAGATTACTCCCGATGCCCCCGAGGACGGCGGGGAATGGGTTGTGCGGCTCGGCACGGCGACGGGCAATACCACGCTCTCAATCGAGATTGAAGCCGGCATTCTGCTAAGCGGCAACACTGGCGACGGCGAGAGTAGCGAGCTACTCTCGGCGATTTTCGACAGCAACGCCGAATTGGGAATGCCTTTGTATGTTTCGGGTAGCGGCACGGTGGATCTTGCCGACGCCAGCAACGCGGCGACGGCAATCGTTGCTGGTTTGTCTGCGGAGCAAGTAGACGCTGCGGCTACTGGATTCTTTAAGAGCTACGGCACGCTTTCCCGCGTGGATTGGTCCGACGTGTTGGACACGGGCAGCGTGTTGGTTCCGGGGTCGCAGTATTTCCTTGCGACAACGCCGGGCAAACTAACGCTAACTCCGCCCGCTTCAATCGGCGAAAGCGTGGTTATCTGCGGCCTGGCTCTGACAGAGCAACTACTAAGCGTGAGCGTTGAACCGCCGATGCTCTTAACGTGACACATAACGGCTGTTCTAGGCCGGCACGCCGATGATGGGCAGCCTCCCGCCGCAAGGTTTTTGGCGAGCAATCGCGGCCCTGCGGCGGGCTTATCTTACTCCCGTGCGGTGGCCCGACACCCATACGCCGCACGGTCCTTTCGCCCGTGAGCCGCCATTGCAAGCGGCTCACGGGTCGTTTGTCGAATGCAAATCTAGCAAACACTGGGCACGCGAGGCTCAAGCGTATGAGATTAACTCAAACTTATTGCCATACATCATATCCGCTGGCGTCAACTGGTTGCGCTTTCGTCGATACGGAATTCCCCATCGCTGGTGAAGAAAGATTCTGACGACCGCATACCAGTTGTATCTCTTGATGCCAACTAGCTTCTTCATCGTTCCCACAATCTTATCCCTGTCGCTTTCCGCAATGCCTCGCAGTCGATAAAGGCCCACGTCAAGATTCTTGTCGCTCAGTCGTGAAAAGTCAGATTCGACAACCCCACCGGTTGTCGCCTCATAAAGAGTGAGGTTTTCATTAACCATTGCACAATGCGACCACATTCCCCGGTCACTTATGCGTATCAACCGTGACAGGCCGGAACCACGGTCATACGTGAATATCACGTCGGCTGGTTGTGCCTGCTTATGGAGCTGGTCGATTGTTTGTGCAGTGTCTTTTCGGTACGTGAGTGGCGGGAACTGCGTCAGGTGCTCTAATTGCTGGGCCGACATAATCGCCCGCATGTAGTTCCAAAGACCGTATGGATTGTCGCTGTTCTCGCGGAAGTACGCTTTTACCACATCCTCACTTAACGGTTGGTCTACTACTCCATAGCAATGGATTGGGGGCGGTACATTTGCGAGATTACTCACCTTCACTCGGTAGGAGCTGCAATACTTCCAATCCAAAACGAGAATGTCGTCGTCAAGAATCAAGCCGGTGAAGCGATTTTTCCGGCCCCATTGCAACCAATCTAAACATCGCAATTGATGTTTCGTCACGTCCCCCACCTTGAATCGGCGGTCGAGGTGTGCGGCGAGAGAATTCATAATCGTTCCTTCCGACGTTCAGGCAATCAGCCGCCACCTTGGCCACGTGCGTTCTTGAGGCGAAATTCGAGCCCCCAGGATGCGTCCTAACGCGATCCGATGGGAGGGGATGACTCCCAACACCCCGGGTTTTGTCACACTGCCGCTGCCTGCCGCTCTAAGAATCGTTGCAATGCTGGCGACACTGGCGGGGCAATTCCAAAGTCGCCAAACATCGCACGGAAAAGGGGCCACGCTCTGGTTAGGTGTCCCTTCCGACGTTCATAAAGATGAAACCATACCCAATCAAATACCCACCGGTCTCCGCGTAGGCGGAAGCAACACGCCCCGAACGTCGGCCATTCCGCCTCCGCATAATTCGTTTCGTCAGCATCGTACCAGAGAAACGCCAATAGATTGCTGTCGTCAGAATCCGGTCGACGATGCCGTTTGACGACACTATGTTCGGACGCCAAATACTGCGGAAAATCGTAGTGGAATTCTCGCTTGAAGTAGTACGCGATTCGCTCGACAGCGTTTTTGTAAACGCGGGGCGAGCGAATCGAGACTAGAGCTAGACCACGTTCGGGGAAAAAGTGGTCGTGAGGGCCAGCCGTCTCAGCAATTGAGGGGTGATACTTCTGCGGGCATTCCCCCGGTGGGGGCTTCAACACCCACGGGCGAATATCGTAGTAGTTCACCATTCGTCGTCGTCGTCAGCATCGCCCCGGACGATTACCTTTTTGACGTATACGCGGCTGCTCTTAATGTCGGATGACAGCGACCATGCAAGGCACGCTACCCATCCCAAAAGCGTCCAGCCGAACACGGTGTTAATTATAGCAATGGGCATCGTGTTATTGTGGTCCCGCGAATAGGCGATTACCGACGGCACGAAATAAAGTAGGCCAAGGGCGACTACAAGAATCGGGCCGAAAATCAGAGTTACAATCGGATTCGCTTCGCTCTGAGAGTGTGAGCGTGAGTTGTCGCCCGAAACCGGCGACGACGCCGAGTAGCAGCAGAGCGAAGATTCCGACCGTCGCAATCACAATCGCCGCGTTGATATTCTGGCCCCGCGTCTTTTTGACTACGCGGCTTTTGCGTGGCGGCAAGTCAGTAGGGAAATCGAACCGTGATGATTCGTCAACCGGTTGCAACATCGGCACGATGGGCGGTGGGGGAGGCGGGGGCGATGCTCGGAATTCCTGTCCACACTTCGCACACTTCATACGCCGTCCGAAGTGAGCGGGGCCAATGCGATAATTCGTATGGCAATGCGGACAGCGTTGGTTAATGGTGTCGTCTGGCATGGTCCCTGCCTTTGGGGTGGAAGCCTTGACAATACGCCCGATTGCCGAGAATTGCAACTTTGCGTGTGGCCAACGAAAAAGCCCCGCTGCCTCAAGTGAGACAACGGGGTCACGCGGCCTAGCTTGCAACAGCCACGCGGCGTGCGTCTAATGGTCCTGTCCACAATCCGTTAGGAAATCAATATGGCCAAACTCGCTCTCCCACAACTGGTTATAGGCAAGGCGGCAATCCGCGAACTATGGGAGCGGTACGAACACGAATTGACCTTGAAGGGCCGCAGCCGCAAATTCGTGGCCAGCCATCACACTCGCGGAAGGAACGCACCCCAGCACGATGCGTACAGCTTCTCGCCAGCATTCAACATCTATTGGAAAACCGGCGACTCGCGGGGCGAGACCCGATACTGGAATTCTTTCGGTGAGGGTGAACCTAGCGAATTGAGAGACGCCTTCCAAGCCGCTATTCCAAAGGATGGCTTTGATAGACGCATACGGGGCGGATTTCTGAAACGCGGCGCGGAAGTCTTTTTATTGCATCGCGGTTCGCTTGGCGGCGGTCGAAAAGACGGGAGCCACAATCTAAAGGATATGGTTCCTGAATTCGTCCGGGCGTTCTACGATAACGACAGAGACAGTGACGGCGTGCAATTCCCGTTTTTGGATTCCAAGGGCCGCTTTCATAAAGACTTCCTTCCCAACGTGGCCCGTGCTGTCGCGGTAGTCGCCAAGAAACTGGACAGACGATAATGGCCAAGGAATAAGCCGTCGGATCGTTGGACGCGGACGGCTCCTCGTGAACCGTGCTTGGGCTTCCGCCCTCATACTGCTATGCCTCGCAAATGTGCATATTGTGGTTCCGGTGGTCGCCTTACCCGCGAACACGTTTGGCCTAAGTGCATCATTGAGCGATTGCCTAATTATCGAGAGCGGTTCACAGGCCGGGGAAATCGCGTAGTCGCAGGTGAGCAAACGATTGCCGACGTGTGCTTAGCGTGCAACTCTGGCCCACTGTCGGCACTGGATGCGTACATTTGCGAATTGTTTGACCGCTGCTTTTCTAGTTTCTGCCAGGCTGGGGAAGCGGTTAGGTTTGAATATGACTGGTATCGCCTTGGGAATTGGTTTCTCAAAGCGTCCTACAACTCAGCCCGTGCGGCGGGGAACCGTTCGGATTCTGAGATTCTGTCGCGCTCGGTTCGCTCGATTCTGAGCAATGGCGAGATTCAGCCGGACATTGCAATCTTCGTTGACTTGATTCTGCCTGATTACCTTGCGACAGAAACGGATTCTGGAATCCTAACCGCAAAGAAAATGCCGCCCGCAATGGTGCGGCTAGCAGCGTTTGCCGTTCCAGATAAGACGTGGGAGCATTACGCCTTGCGACTTGTCGCTATCAATTCATTCTATTTCTACCTAGCGATTCCCGTTCACCCTTACTTGCCCCCGCATCTGGAGGAATTAGCCGAAATCTGCTCCGTGGTTGCAAGAGCGGCGACGGTGCTGGACCCTGATAAGTGCGAAGCAACGATTCGGCCATCCGGGCATTCGTTTGCGTCGATGTTACTGCCTCATTTTCTTACGCATGAAGATGCGTACAGACAGAAAATGGGGCAAGCTAAGCCTACTTGACGTAGGGATTGACGATTTCCAGCGGCTTAATCGTCTTGATTGAGTCATACCAACCCGGCGAGCCGCCGCCACCGCTACGCACTGGTGGCACACTGCGGTAGACGACACGCGGCGGCTCTGCCCGTGGCACGCGGTAGACGACAATCACCCGTGGCGGGCAGTAGGATGGCTGTAGGTCGCCACGACCTACAGTAACGGCGGCGGCAAGTAGGGCTGCGATCATGTCTGTATTGTAGACACGGGAGTCCTATGCACCGGTCTACTTTACGACAACCGTTTTGCGTGAAAAAGACGACAACCCGACAACCGGTAGGGGGTCTTTGCGGGGTTTAGTAGGGTGACGCAAATAAGAATTTGCCGAGAAAATCGCATGTTCCCCGACGATGAAAAGGCCGCCGGGTAATTTTCAAGACCGGTGCATTAGACCACTCTGCCACCTGACCCGGAGCAAGGGCTCACGAAAACTCTACGGGCCGGTTTCGGGGGCGTCAATCCAAGGCGCGGCGCGGGTGCAGCCTGCGGTTTGTTTTTAGGCGGCGGTCTGATAGCTGCGTGTTGGGTGGAGTCGTCGGGGTCGACGTTTCCAAAAGTGGCGGAGGGGTTCGGTGTCGCTGAGGCCGTCGGCCGCCAGTTGCAGCAGCGGCTCGGCGCCTTGGTCCCAGAACTTCTCGCTTCCTTTGACGCGGCGGTTCATCTGTTTGATCGTCGACTCGATCGCGGCGGACGTCATCGGCAGGCCCTGCCGGCGGTAGGCGGCGTAACTCATGCGCGGCTGCTGATTCGTGAGATACCGCAGCGCTTCGGCGACGATCCGCCGCGGCGATGTTTCCGACTCGTTCTCGACGGGCGCTCCCAGTTCCTGCGATCGGACGGTCAGCGCCGCCAACAGCGGCGCGACGCTGCCTTCCCACAGCCATTGGGCCCACTGGCGATGCGCCGACCAACCTTCCGCTGGGCTCCGTCCGGCCAGCGCCGCCGCGTAGACGTAACAGATCGCGTGGGTGAAATCGAGGATCGGCGTATAGTGAGAGAAATGTTTCTGGTGAACGCTCCAGTTGGCCGCCGCGCCGTCGGCCACGAACGCCTTCCGCGGCGCTGCGTGAAAGCCCCGCGCGTAAGCGGCGGCGACCAGCCGCGGGCCGAACCGCTCGGCCCCTTGCCGCGTGGCCACGACGCTTCGCAGCAGCGGCGTGGGCCGCGCGACGCGGTCCTGCGGCGCGTCGTCGGAAGGTTCTTCGAGAGCTTCGTGAGCGGACGAAAACCCCTTGATTTCTCGGGCCAACTCGTCCATGCGTCCCGGGTCGACGAAGGTCGCCGGAATCGTCGGGCAAGGATCGACGGCCTGCTCCGCGCTGGTCATGCTCAACAAGCAGCCCACCAGCGTCTCGCGCCAATGGCCCGGGGCCTTCTCGTCGCGCAGCGACTCGTCACGAGAGCGGATTTGGATCCGCCCGCCGTCCATCATGACGCACGCCACCGGCGGAACGCGCTCGGTCGGAGGGGTGCGCCGCGCAGGCAGCGGCAGGTCTTGGTACGCCGCCGCTTGCGCCTCCATCTCGGCGACCCGCTCGCGGCCAATCCGCTTGGTCCACCGCTGCACCCGTTCGCGCGAGACCGAGAGCTCCGCCAGCGCCTCCAGGTCCTTCGTCGCTTGAACGAAGGAGGCCGACTGCGAACCGGCGTAGACCACCTTCGCCAGCGCGCTGGGCGTGAAGGGACAGTCCGGTTCAACGCCCAGGGTGCTGGTCAGCGGGAAAAAAAGCCCGGCGGCAGCCGGGGCAGTAATACTCCGGTTCGACGATCCTCGTCGGTCCGCGGCGGGTGACGAGTTCCCGCTGGCGGGCTCCGCGACAGCGCCCCGGCTGGCCGCACGTCGGACAGTCCGCGTCCTGGGGAGCGGGCCGATCGAAGGACCGTTGTTTCACGACTTCCGCCGTTAGCGCATCGGCGATCTCGATCGCCTGATTCTCGATGGCGTCCAGCCAGCAAACCCCCTGCGACTCGTCGACTTCGGGCGCCTCCTCGCACAACTGCCGGGCCATCGCCGCGATCCGCCCCTGAACTTCACTGCTAATCGCCATCCTTGGCTCCTTATTCTCGCCAGCTTCTCGCCGCCGGCGCTTCCTCCCCCTGAAAATCTCCTCGCTAGCTTCTACACCATTCGCCGCCACGCGCAAACCGCAGGCTGCACCCGCGCCGCGCCGACTAACCTTCCCGCAATTGACGCCCGCGACGGCGACAGATAGAACAAGTGATTCAGCTACTTCCCCAAGAACTCCAGGAATCCTTGTTGTGAGTGCCAGCGAACGAAAGCGCGAGTTGCGGCGGCGGCGGTCGCGCAAAGAAAAACTGACCAAGCTCAAGAAAAAGCTGCCCAAGGCTACCCAGTCGGAGAAGACTGAGATCGCCCGCAAGCTGCGCAATCTGACCCCCGGCGCCGAAAAGCTCATCGCCGATTGGCAACTTGTTGAAGTCGACCGCTAAGCGGCCGTCTATCAGGGCCGCCCCATTTAACCCCCGGTCACTGACCGGGGGCTAACTGCGGATTCCGACTCCTCTTGACAGCGGGCCTTAACGTGATCCCGCCATCGCCGCCGACTCGCCTGACTTCGCGAACGTGAACTCGTCCCGCTCGACGTCGACCACGATCGTCGAACCCTCGGGATACTCGCCCTTCAAGAGTTCGGTCGCCAGCGGGTTTTGAATCTCCTGCTGGATCACGCGCTTCACCGGCCGGGCGCCGAATGATGGGTCGTACCCCAGCGCCGCGATGCGATTGCGCGCCGCCGGCGTCACTTCCAGGTGCAGGCCGTTCTTGGCCACCATCATCTCGAGCCGCGCGAATTGCAGGTCGACGATCTTCGCCACCTGCTCGCGATTGAGCGGATGGAAGACGATCGTCTCGTCGATGCGGTTGAGGAACTCCGGCAGGAACCGCGCCTTGAGCGCTTCCTGCACCGCCTCGCGCATCTCCTCCTCGCTGCCGCCTTCGTCCGCGATCTGCTGGATCAGCTGGCTGCCGATGTTCGAGGTCATCACGACGATCGTGTTGGTGAAATCGACCGTGTGGCCGTGGTTGTCGGTCAGCCGGCCGTCGTCGAGCACCTGCAAGCAGGACGTTGAACACGTCGCGGATGGGCCTTCTCGATTTCGTCCAGCAGCACGACGCAGTACGGCCGGCGGCGCACCGCTTCGGTCAGCTTGCCGCCTTCCTCGTAGCCGACGTAGCCCGGCGGCGCGCCGATCAGGCGGCTGACCGTGTGCTTCTCCATGAACTCGCTCATGTCGAGCCGCACCATGGCGTGCTCGTCGTCGAACAGCACCTCGGCCAGCGCCTTGCACAGCTCGGTCTTGCCCACGCCCGTGGGGCCGCAGGAACAGGAACGAGCCGATGGGCCGGTGCGGGTCCTGCAACCCGCTGCGGCTGCGGCGGACGGCGTTGGCCACGGCCTCGACCGCTTCGTCCTGGCCGACGACGCGCTGGTGCAGCCGCTCTTCGAGCACCAGCAGCTTGGCCCGCTCGGTTTCCATCATGCGGCTGACCGGGATGCCGGTCCAGGCGCTGACCACCTCGGCGATTTCATCCGGGGCCGACTTCCTGCCGCAACAGCCGGCGTCTGCCTTGGTGCCGTCTGTCTCGGCGGCTGCCGCTTGGCGCTGTTCCATTTCGTCGAGCTGCCGTTCGAGCTTGCGCCGCTTGGTGTCGAGCTCGTACAGCGACTGGTAATGTCCTCGCTCACGCACCGGCACGCCGGAGGCTTGCTTTTCCTTGATCGCCGCGGCGAGTTGTTCGAATTGGTGTTCGGCCTGCTGCAAGCTGCTGGCGAACTTCTGCACGTCGCCCACGCCGAGCTTCTCGCTCTCCCACTGCTCGCGGAGGTCGGCCAGCTGCTTGCGCAAGGTCGCCATTTCTTCTTCGATTTCGGCGAGGCGCTCCTTGGCGTGCTCCTCGGTTTCCTCGGCCAGCTGCCGGGCGGCCAGTTCCAGTTGCGTCAGCCGCCGCTGGACCTCGTCGATCTCCGCCGGCACGCTTTCCAGTTCCATGGCCAGGCGGCTGGTGGCCTCGTCCATCAGGTCGATCGCCTTGTCCGGCAGAAAGCGGTCGGTGATGTAGCGGTGCGACAGCTCCGCCGCCGCCACCAGGGCCGAGTCCTTGATCTTCACGCCCTTGTGATGCGCCTCGTACCGCGGCTTCAGCCCGCGCAGGATGGCGATCGTGTCCTCGACCGTCGGCTCGCCGACGTATACCGGCTGGAACCGCCGCTCCAGGGCCGCGTCCTTCTCGATGTACTTGCGATACTCGTCGAGCGTGGTGGCGCCGATGCACCGCAGCTCGCCGCGGGCCAGCGCCGGCTTGAGCAGATTGGCCGCGTCGCTGCCGCCTTCGGCCGCCCCGGCGCCGACGACCGTGTGCAGCTCGTCGATGAACAGGATGATCGCGCCGCTGCGCGTCCTGCACTTCGCGGAGCACGGCCTTGAGCCGCTCTTCGAACTCGCCGCGGAACTTCGTGCCGGCGATCAGGGCGCCCATGTCCAGGGCGATGACCCGCTTGTTCTTCAGGCTCTGCGGCACGTCGCCCTGGACGATCCGCAGCGCCAGCCCTTCGGCGATCGCCGTCTTGCCGACGCCCGGCTCGCCGATCAGCACGGGGTTGTTCTTGGTGCGCCGCGAAAGCACCTGGATGACGCGGCGGATCTCCTGGTCGCGGCCGATCACCGGATCGAGCTTGCCCTTGCTCGGCCCGCTCGACCAGGTCGATGCCGTACTTCTGCCAGGGCCTGGAATTTCTCCTCCGGGCGTCTGGTCGGTCACGCGGGCGCTGCCGCGGACCTTCTGCAGGGCCTCGAGCAATTCCTTCTCGCCGACGGCATTGAGCTTGAGCGTATCCTGGGCCTTCGATTTCGTGCGAGCAAGAGCCAGCAGCAGATGCTCGGTCGAGACGAACTCGTCCTTCATCTGTCGGCCGCGTCCTGGGCCGCTTCGAGCACCCGGCTCAGATCGCCGCTGAGCTGCGGCGGCGCCCCGCCGCTGGCCTTCGGCAGGTGCGCCAGCTCGGCCTCGACGATCTGCCGAGCTGGCTGCGATTGACGCCGATCTTGTCCAGGAGCGGCCGCACGACGCCCTCGCTCTTCGTCGAGCAGCGCCGCCAGCAGGTGCAGCGGCTCGATCTGCGGCATTCCCCGCGTCGGCCGCCAGCTCCTGGCGCCGCTGCACGGCCTCCTGGGCCTTGATCGTCAGTTTGTCGAAGCGAAATGCCATGTGAATAGATGTAATACATAACGGCCGCGCTCCGCTACCGCGTCGCGCTAACGGCCGCAAAACGCCGTGCGACGTCGGGTTAGCCGCGACGCGGTAGCGGAGCGCATGCGGGGCTAACGACCTGTGTTGACACGCCACCCGCAACCGCGGCTCTCTTACGCCTTCACCTCGAACTCGGCGTCGATCGCGTCGTCGTCCGCCGCGGTCCCGACGCCGCCGCGCCCGCACCGGCCCCGTCCGCCGGCGCCTGCTCGCCGCCCGCGCTGCCCGCCGCGGCCTTGTAGAGCGCCTTGCTCATGGCGTGCGCGGCCGCTCTCCAGCTCGCTGACGGCCGTCTTGATCGCCGCGGCGTCCTCGCCCTTGGCCGCTTCGCGGACCTTGGCGATCGCCGCCTCCAGCGGCGCCCTTGTCCGCTGTCCTTGAGCTTGTCGCCGTGCTCCTTGATGATCTTCTCGATCTGGTAGCACATCGAGTCGGCCTGGTTGCGGGCTTCGGCCAGCTCGCGCTTCTGCTTGTCCTCGTCGGCGTGCGACTCGGCGTCCTGCTGCATCTGCTCGATCTCGTCGTCGGAGAGGCCGCTCGACTGCTCGATCCGCACGGTCTGCTCCTTGCCGGTGCCGAGGTCCTTGGCCGAGACGTTGAGGATGCCGTTGGCGTCGATGTCGAACTTGACTTCGATCTGCGGCACGCCGCGCGGCGCCGGCGGGATGCCTTCGAGGTTGAACTGGCCCAGCAGCCGGTTGTCGGCGGCCATTTCGCGCTCGCCCTGGAAGACCCGCACCGTGACCGCCGTCTGGTTGTCGTCGGCCGTGCTGAAGACCTGCTTCCGCTCGGTGGGAATCGTGGTGTTCTTCTCGACGAGCTTGGTCATCACGCCGCCGAGGGTCTCGATGCCCAGCGCTAGCGGCGTGACGTCCAGCAGCAGCACGTCCTGCACCTCGCCGGCCAGCACGCCGCCCTGGATCGCGGCGCCCACGGCCACGACTTCGTCGGGGTTCACGCCCTTGTGCGGCTCCTTGCCGAAGATGCCTGCTGACCAGCTCCTGCACCTTGGGAATGCGCGTCGAGCCGCCCACCAGCACGACTTCGTCGATCTCGCTCGGCTTCAGCTTGGCGTCTTTCAGCGCCTGCAGCACCGGCCCGCGGCAACGCTCGATCAGAGCGGATCGACCAGCTGCTCGAACTTGGCGCGGGTGATGTTCATCTGCAAGTGCTTCGGCCCGCTGGCGTCGGCCGTGATGAACGGCAGGTTGATGTCGGTCGACTGCGCCGAGCTCAGCTCCTTCTTGGCCTTCTCGCAGGCTTCCTGCAGCCGCTGCAGGGCCATGCGGTCCTTGCGCAGGTCGATGCCCTGCTCCTTCTTGAACTCGTCGGCCACGTAGTTGATCAGCACTTGGTCGAAGTCGTCGCCGCCCAGGTGCGTGTCGCCGTTGGTGCTGATGACGCGGAACACGCCGTCGGCCACTTCGAGCACCGACACGTCGAACGTGCCGCCGCCGAGGTCGAACACGCCGATCTTTTCCTGCTCCTTCTTGTCCAGGCCATAGGCCAGCGCCGCCGCCGTCGGCTCGTTGATGATGCGGGCGACTTCCAGGCCGGCGATCTGCCCGGCGTCCTTGGTGGCTTGCCGCTGGGCGTCGTTGAAGTAGGCCGGCACGGTGATGACGGCCTTGTTCACCTTGTGGCCCAGGTACGCCTCGGCCGCTTCCTTCAGCTTGCGGAGAATCTTGGCCGAGATTTCCGGCGGCGTGAATTCCTGCCCGCCGACCTCGACCTTCACGTAGTCCTCGGCCCCGCCGACGACCTTGTAGGGCACGATCTTCTCTTCCGCGGCCACCTCGCTGTGCCGTCGGCCCATGAACCGCTTGATCGAGTAGACCGTCTTGGTGGGATTGGTGACGGCCTGTCGCCGGGCCGGCTCGCCGACGAGCACGTCGCCCTTGTCGGTAAAGGCCACGACGCTGGGCGTCAGCCGATTGCCCTCGGCATTGGGGATGACCTTCGCTTCTTTGCCTTCCATCACGGCGACGACCGAGTTGGTCGTCCCCAGGTCGATGCCGATGATTTTTTCGCCCGCTGCCATTTGAGTGTTCTCCTTTCCCAAATCCGCTTGTATGGGTCACAGATCGCGACCACGGCGGCGTACCCGATTCGGCAGCCGCGATTGCAGGTTTTGGTTCGACTTATTGAGAAAAGCAAAGCCCGTGCCGCCGCCGGCAACCCGCGGGGCGAGTTCACAAGCGGTGATCGGCCAAAGACTTATGCTACAATTGGGAGTCGCGCGGCAAGTCCATCTCGATAGGCGGAGCTGTCAGAATGGCAGCACCGCTCGAAACCCTAGTTGGAGTCCCGGCCGTGCACTAATGTCACTTTGACAGTGCGGCTCCCGTAATCTCCCCTCCGGTCCCCTCCCCTTGACGGGGAGGGCTAGGGAGGGGCGGAGCCGACCCTTAGATTTCCAACTCAATCCTATGGCGAAGCGCCGCCCAAGACCCGACAAGGAAATCCCCGCGTCCCAGAACACCGGGAGGTCGGTTGAGCACGCGCCACAGGCGACCAGCGCCCAGCTCCGCAAGCTCGATCGCCAGATCGTCGAACTCCTGAACGCCCGCGCGAAGGCATCACTTTCACGGCCCGCTGACGCCACGCCACTACTCACCGACGAAGGATTGGCGGCCGCCGCCGCGAACAATGAAGGCCCTCTCTCCGCCGCGGCCGTCGAGTCCGTCTTCCGCGAGCTCCTCAGCGGCATCCGCGCCGTCGAGCACCCGGTGCGCGTCGCCTACCTCGGCCCCGAATACACCTACAGCCACCTGGCGGCGATCGCCCGTTTTGGCCAGAGCGCCGAGTTCGTGCCGGTCGTTTCCATCGCCGCCGTCTTCGCGGAAGTCGAGCGCGGTCACGCCGCGTACGGCGTCGTCCCCATCGAAAACTCCACCGACGGCCGCGTTGCCGACACCCTCGAGTGTTTCAGTCACCTGAATCAAAGCGCAGAACCCTCGCTCCAAATCTGCTCCGAAGTCCCGCTGCGCATCCATCACTGCCTGCTGGGCCGGGGCCGCCGCAGCGACGTCCGCCGCGTGTGCAGCAAACCTCAGGCCCTGTCCCAATGCCGTAACTGGCTCAGCACGCACCTGCCCGGCGCGGCGGTAGTGGAAATGGCGAGCACCGCCGAGGCCGCCCGGCTCGCGGGAACCGAGCCAGGCACGGCCGCCATCGCCAGCGAGCAAGCCGCGACAAATCATCACCTCGACGTGCTGGCCCGCAACATCGAAGACAACCCCGACAACGTCACCCGCTTCGCCGTCATCGGCCGCGTGGCCGCCCCGCGCACCGGCCACGACAAGACGGCCCTCGTGTTTGAAGCGCCCACAAGCCCGGCGCCCTGGCCGACGCCATGGCCATCTTCAAAAAGCAGCGGCTCAATCTCACCTGGATCGAATCGTTCCCCATTCCCCAGGCACGCGGCCGCTACCTGTTCTTCGTCGAGTTCCAGGGACACCCCGCCGACCTCCGCGCCAAGCGGGCGATTGCCGCGCTCGGAAAGAAGTCGTTGCGGCTCGCGGTGCTCGGGGCGTATGCTGAGGCCGAAGTGAATGGCTGACCTCGCTTCGTCGGCTGCAACTGGTCAGCGCCTGCTCGAAGTCATCTCTTGGAAGCCCCAGTGAATCGACCCGCCACGGGCGTCTCGAAATTCGTGACGAAGGAGACCGCCATCGCCGCGATCGCCATCGCGGCTATCGCGGCCCACCTGGTCCTGCGATTCGTCCGGCCGATCGAGGGCGAGTTTCTGGGCTACCCCTGGGCCGCCTGGCCGCTCCTGGCGGCGCTTGTGCTGGGCGGCGTCCCGTTGGTGTTCGACCTCCTCTGGGGCCTGGGGCGCTTCGAATTCAGCTCCGACCTGTTGGCCGGCATCTCCATCGTCACGGCCGTGCTGCTGGGCGAGTATCTCGCCGGCACGCTGGTAGTGCTCATGCTCTCGGGCGGCCAGGCCATCGAAGCGTACGCCGTCCGCAGCGCCTCCTCCGCCCTCAGCGCGCTGGCCGATCGAATGCCTTCCCAAGCCCATCGCAAACTAGACGGCACGATCGCCGACGTGCCGCTGCCCCAGGTCGCCGTCGGCGACGCGCTGGTCGTCTTCCCCCACGAGACCTGCCCCGTCGACGGCGTGGTCCTCGACGGCCGCAGCACGATGAACGAGTCCTACCTCACCGGCGAGCCTTACCTCCTGGCGAAGGTTCCGGGCTCGGCCGTGCTATCGGGCGCCGTCAACGGCGAGGGCGCCCTCACGATCCGCGCCGAGAAAACGGCCGTCGACTCCCGCTACGCCAAAATCATGGAGGTGATGCGCGAGAGTGAACAACGCCGCCCGCGGCTGCGGCGTCTCGGCGACCAGCTCGGCGCCGTCTACACGCCGCTGGCAGTAGCGATCGCGGTGGGCGCCTGGCTGGCCAGCGGCGACCCCTCGCGGTTTCTCGCCGTGCTCGTCGTCGCCACGCCTTGTCCGCTGCTCATTGCCATCCCCGTGGCGATCATCGGCGGAATCTCACTGGCGGCCCGGCGCGGCATCATCATCAAGGACCCGGGGGTGCTGGAAAGAATCGACCGCTGCCGCACGGCCATCTTCGACAAGACTGGCACGCTCACCTACGGGGAGCCGAAACTCACGGCCGTCGTCCCGGCCGCCGGCTTCGATGCCAACGGCGTGTTGCGGGCGATCGCCAGCCTGGAGCGCTACTCCCGGCACCCGCTCTCGGCCGCCGTCATCGACGCCGCCAACGAGGCCGGCCTGCCGCTTGACGAGGCCGCCGAAGTGAGCGAGCGCCCTGGGCAGGGCCTCAGTGGGGTGGTCCACGGTCGCACAGTCCAGGTCACGAGCCGCACGAAGCTGGCCGCCGATTCTCCCGCCGCCGCCGCGCAACTGCCGCCGCTGGCCGGCGGGTTGGAATGCGTCGTCCTCGTCGACGGCCGCTACGCCGGCGCCTGCCAGTTCCGCGACGAGCCGCGGGCCGAAGGCCAGTCCTTCATTCGCCACCTCGGGCCCCGCCACGGCTTTAAGCGCGTCATGCTGGTCTCGGGCGACCGCGAAAGCGAGGTGCGCTATCTGGCGGAGAAAGTGGGCATCGGCGAAATCCGCGCCAGCCAAACCCCCGAGCAGAAGCTGGCCATCGTTCGCGACGAGGCCCGTAGCGCCGGCGTCGTGTTTATGGGCGACGGCATCAACGACGCGCCCGCCCTGGCCTCCGCCACCGTGGGCATCGCCTTTGGGCAGGCCAGCGACGTGACCGCCGAGGCAGCCGGCGCCGTGATCCTCGACAGCTCCCTCCAGCGCGTCGACGAGCTGCTCCACATCGCCCGCCGGATGCGCGCGATCGCCCTGGAAAGCGCCGTGGGCGGCATGGCGCTTAGCGTCGTCGGCATGCTGGTGGCCGCCGCCGGCTACCTGCCGCCCGTCGCTGGCGCCGTCACGCAAGAGATCATCGACGTGATTGCCGTGCTCAACGCCGTGCGCGCGTCGGCCCCGCCCCGCATGCTCACCGACTATTCCCCGGCGCCCAGCGTGGCGAAGTCCGCCCTGGTTCCCTAAGCAGCGCCGGTCCGGTAAACCTTGCCGTCGGCGCTGCTCATGCCGGTCGGAGCGGTCGCAAGGCTGTCCCCCCAGACTCTGGGGCGGCTTGTTCCGCAAATCCGATCCCCACTGGTGATAGCTCCGTCCGACCTCGTTTCCACGCGGCGGAGCCCAGGCCGACAGAACTCGACAAACGGGCCGTAGCACGGCCTAAAGGATTTACCGTGAAGACCAAGGGACTGGTCCGGGGCGCCGCCCTGGCGCTCGCTCTAGGGTTTGCCCCCGCCGGCCTGGCGAACTCGACCGCCCAACAAGCGGGCGACGAGATTCTGCAGACCAGCCTGCTCGACGAAGCCGTCGCTCAGTGCGACTGCTGCGACTCCTGCGACTGCGACGACTGCGTCTCGTGCGGCTGCGACCCAGCCCGCGTGCCGTTCTTCTTCGCCGGCACGGAAATGACCATTTTGAATCTGAACGCACGTTCCGGCGGCATCATCACGGCGTCGTTCAGCGACACGACCGCGCCCGGCGTGGCCACCACCGCGTTCACGGACGGCAACGGCGTGAACGACGTGTTCACCTACGCGCCGCGCGTGTGGGCGGGACGCCAGTTCGGCGAGAAGTGGGGCATCGTCGGCCGCTTTTGGACCTTGGAAACGAGCGACCAGAACACGCCGCCGGCCCTTAACCCGGCCATACCCACGGTCGGGACGAACTTCGCCACCATCTTTGAAACCGACCGCGCCCACCTCCGCACGGTCGACCTGGAACTGGTTCGCAGCTTCCGCCCCGGAAAGTGGAAGATCGACGGCACCCTGGGCGCCCGTCAGCGCACATTGGCGTCGACTCCGACTTTCTCGCCTTCGGCGTGTTCACGACGGGCAATTTCGTGAACCTGACGCTGCAGAACGGCTTCAACTTCAACGGCGAAGGCGGCACCAGCGCCATTTACGTTCGCCGACAGATTGGCGACTCGCCGCTTAGTTTCTTCGGCAGCTTCCGCGGCTCGTATCTTGGCGGCCGTACCGACTCATTCGGCCGGGCCGACGGTACGGTTGCCAGCTCGCCGAGCGCCCCGCTCGTGGGCGCCGCGACGGTCACGCGCAACAACGCCGACGGCGAGCTGGACATCTTTGAATACCAGGCGGGTCTGCAATTGGACGTCCGTCTGCGGGCGCTGCCGGTGGACGCGTTCTTCCGCACGGCGTTTGAGTACCAGAATTGGGATATCGACGCACCGCCGACCGGCGGCGCCGGCTTCGGCGGCACCATCGGCGAACTGACGACCAACAGCTTTGCCTCCGCCGGCATCGGCGCCGCCCACCTGTACGGCTTGACCGTCGGCACCGGCTTCACCTGGTGATCCTCGGAAAGCGAGCCGGGCCGTCCCGGCCCCGGCGCCCCGCCCACAACCCGACCCCACCCTCAAACCCCGCTCCCCAGCCCCAGGGAGCGGGGTTTTTTCGTCTCTCCGCTCCACGTGACCTACACTCCCCTAGACCCCCAATGCCCCATCCGCCTCGAGGACTCTGACCGTGTCCCAAACCGCCTTGCCCGCCGACCAATCCAAGCGTAACCACTGGCTCACCAGCTTCACCGTAATCGTCGGCGTGATCGCCATGCTCGGCGGGGCCGCCAAGATTTACCACGGCTACCGCGAGATCACCGGCTCGCCTGACCAGGCGCAAGTTGACAAGCTGGTCAAAGAGGCGGACAACGCCGTTCTGGAGTCGAACAAGCACATCGACGTCGTACGGCCGCTGTTTCAACCCCTGCTCACCGACGTCGACAACCTCGGCCTCGACGCCGTTCGCAAAGACAAGGCCCAAGCCACGCGCGACATCGGCGAACACTTCACGGCCGCCGCCAAGCAGCTCCGCGTCGCCAAACAAAAGCTCGACCAGGCGATCGCGCTGGCGGCTTACGACGAGACCAAAACTTATCTCACGGCCATGGCGAAGTCACACGACCTGTTGGCCCAGGTCTACGACAAGAATCAGGAGATCTGTCGCTTGGTGCTCGACGAGTCGATCGCCAGTTACGACGCACTGGTCCCCAAGATCCTGGAAATGGCCGCCAGCCGCGACGAACTCCAAAAACAAGCCGACGCCGACGCCGCCGAAGCCAACGCCATCGTCAAGAAAAAGTCGTAACCTCTCGCCGCCCGCCGCCTCGCCTCGCGCATGCCCCCATGTTAGCCGGCATCATCTCGATGCCGCGCCTCCTCGCCGCCCCTCGTAAATGGCCGCGCCTTCGCCGATAATGCGCCCCTCGCCGCCGCCCCCGACGCGGTAGCGCAAGTCCAAGACTTATGTCCGCCCGTAGCAACAAAAGTCGCCCCGCTTTTGTCCCCAGTCGAAGCGTCGGACCCTCGGCTTTTCCAGAGTCGCCGGCCCCCTCGCAGAGACAAAGGTTTGGACATTTGTCCAAAAAAATCGACTTGGCGCCCGCGGACAAAAGTGGAAAAAGCCACCCCCAGGTTCCCCAATTCCCTCGGACCTCCAGCCTCCCGTCTCCAGTCTAGTCTCCAGCCTTCCCCCCATGATCATCATTCTCAAAGAATCCGTCACCGAAGAGCAGATCCAGCACGTGGCCGAGAAGGTCGCGCAGTTCGGTCTGCAGCCGTCGATCAGCCGCGGCACCTACCGCACCGTGATCGGCGTCATCGGCGACGAAACGATTCTGCAATCGGCCCCGCTGGCCGCCATCCCCGGCGTGGCCGAGGTTATTCCTGTGATGCCGGCCTACAAGCTGGCCAGCCGGCAGGCGCATCCCAAGCCCACGATCGTCGAAGTCGGCGCCGGCAAGATGAAGGTCAAGATCGGCGGCGGAAACCTCGGCATGATCGCCGGCCCCTGCGCCGTCGAGGCCCTGGAGCGAATGAACGCCATCGCCGCCGCCGTCCGCCAGGCCGGCGCCAATATCCTCCGTGGCGGCGCCTTCAAACCTCGCACCAGCCCCTACTCCTTCCAGGGCCTCGGCGAGGAGGGACTCAAAATCCTCCGCGACGTCGGCGATCGCCACGGCCTGCCCGTCGTCACCGAAGCCGTCGACCCGCGGCACGTCGAGCTCATTTGCGAGTACACCGACATGATCCAGCTTGGCGCCCGTAACATGCAGAACTTCGCCCTGCTCATGGAAGTCGGCCGCACCGACAAGCCCGTGCTCCTGAAGCGCGGCATGTGCGCCACGATCAACGACCTGTTGATGAGCGCCGAATACATCGTCTCTCAGGGCAACTCCAACGTGGTGCTGTGCGAACGGGGCGTTAAGGGCTTCGATCCGGCGACACGCAATACTTTCGATGTGGCCGCCGTGCCGCAGGTGCACGAGCTGTCGCACCTGCCGATCATCGTCGACCCCAGCCACGCCACGGGCCGGCCCGACCTTATCCCGGCGTGCGCCCTGGCTGGCGTCGCCGCGGGCGCCGACGGCGTGCATATCGAAGTCCACGACAAACCCGAAGAAGCCATGTCCGACGGCCCCCAAGCGCTGCTGCCCGACCAGTACGCCGAACTGATGGCCCAAATCCGCAAACTCGCCGTCGTGATGGGCAAGACTATCTCGCCTGCTGCCGATCGGAAATAACCACCAAGACACAAAGACACGAAGAGCAGCGAATAAAGAAGCGAATCAAACCAACCTTGGTATTTCTTCGTGTCTTCGTGCCCACGTGGTTATGGGGTTTTGATTGGAGTAAGTCACACATGCGCAAGAAGCTCATCGCCGGCAACTGGAAGATGAACACCGACGCGGCCAGCGCCGAGCTGCTCGCGCGCGGAATCTCCGAAGACTCGCCGGCCTACGGCGCGGTGGACCTCGTGGTCTGCCCGCCCAGCGTGTACCTCATGCATGTCAGCCGTGCGCTGGCCGGCGGGGACGTGGCCCTCGGCGCCCAGAATATGTACCACGCCCCCAACGGCGCCTTCACCGGCGAAATCTCAGCCGCCATGCTTCAGGACGTCGGCGCCACGTTCGTCATCCTCGGACACAGCGAGCGGCGGCAACTCCTGTGCGAAACCGACGTCGATATCAATCGCAAGCTGCTCGCCGCGCACGCCGCCGGCCTGACGCCCATTGTGTGCGTCGGCGAGACGCTCGACCAGCGCGAGGCCGGCGACACGGCCGCCGTCATTCGCCGCCAGTTCGAGGGCTCGCTGGCCGGCCTCTCGCCCGCCCAGATGGCTGCCACCGTGATCGCCTACGAGCCGATCTGGGCCATCGGCACCGGCAAAGTGGCCACGCCCCAGCAGGCCGAAGAGGTGCATGCCGACCTTCGCAAGCTGCTGGCCGACCGCTACAATGGCGAGACTGCCGAGGCCGTCCGCATCCTGTATGGCGGCAGCGTCAAGCCGGACAACGCGGCGTCGCTGCTGGCACAATCTGATATCGACGGCGCCCTCGTAGGCGGCGCCTGCCTGAAGAAGGACGACTTCCTCGCCATCGCCGCCGCCGCCGTGCAACTGGCGCCCGACGACCCCGATCGGCCCCAAGCCCGGTAGCGATACACATCTTCCCTTTCCGCGGAGTATTTTTCGTGACGCCTCTGACCCTCGCCACCTTCGCTTCGTCGATATTCGGCCTGCTGTTGTCCGTGATGGCCGTGTTCCTTATTCTGCTGGTCCTGGTACAGCGCGGCCGCGGCGGCGGTCTGGCCGGCGCTCTCGGCGGCATGGGCGGCTCCAGCGCATTTGGCGCCAAGGCGGGTGATGTCTTTACGCGGATCACGATCATCGCCGCGGCCGTCTGGATCGTACTCTGCATCGCCGCCGCCAAGTGGGGCTCGGCGGGGCACAGTCTCGTCAATGTGCAAACCGCCGCCGGCTCCGGCGCCGCCGCGACCGCTGCCCCGAAAGCTGGCACATCGGGTAAGGAGCCAGCCGCGCCGGCCGACGCCGCGCCCGCCTCCAAGTCCGACTCGACGACTCCGGCGCCCGCATCGCCGCCCGCGAATTCGGACGCCGCGCCCACCGACTCCACGCCGGCGACGCCGCAGTAGTCGCTGCTTATTTCGTAAGGACCCGCCCGTGCCGCTGTTGAGCATGACCGGATTTGGCGACGCCGCCCACGAGCGCGCCGATCACGCCCTGGCGGCCGAAGTCCGCACGATCAACAGCCGGCACTTCAAGCTTAACCTTCGGTCGACCGAAGGTTACGGAGCCCTCGACGCCCGCATCGAGTCGCTCGTCCGAGAATATGTGCGCCGCGGCACGGTGAGCGTCAATGTCCGCATCCGCCACATCCGCTCCGCCGAGGACTACCGCGTGAACCTCGACGTGCTGGAGCGGTACGTCGACCAGTTGCAGCGCCTCGCGGCTAAGCGTCATCTCAACGAGGAACTGCGCCTCGAGCCGCTCGCCGTGCTTCCCGGCGTCGTCGAGCAGCTTTCGATCGAAGCCAGCGACGCCGAAGCCGTGTGGCCGCTCCTGGAGCCGACGCTGCGCAAGCGCTCGATGGCCTGACCGCAATGCGCACCGCCGAAGGAGCCGCGTTGGCCGCTGATCTGCGACGGCAATGCGCCGCGGTCGAGGCCAGTCTGAATCAGATTGCCCAGCGATCGCCGCTGATCGCCGAGGCTTATCGCGTCCGTCTGCACGACCGAGTTGAGGAAGCGCTGCGGCAATCCAGCGCGAGCGTTGAGCCGCTGGATCTGATCCGCGAGGTGTGCCTGTTTGCCGATCGTTCGGACATTTCGGAGGAAATCGTCCGCCTGCGCAGCCATCTGCAGCAGTTCGTCCAGGCTATGCAGGCCCCAGACAGCGCCGGCCGCAAGCTAGAGTTTATTTGTCAGGAAATGGGCCGCGAAACCAATACCATCGGCGCCAAGGCCAATGACGCCGAGATTTCGCAGCACGTCGTCGAGATCAAGACGGCGCTGGAACGAATCCGCGAACAGATTCAAAACATCGAGTAGGCGTGCGGCTTGAGGCATGAGGCTCGAGCCGCACGAAGCTCAAGTCTCACGAGGCGACGCCTTGCCATGCTCCACTTCGCTGAATCGGACATCCTTTCGGCATTCGACTCCATGACGACACTCAAGCTCGGCAAGTTGGTCGTCATCTCCGGCCCGTCGGGCGTGGGGAAGAGCACCGTGGTGCGCCAGGTGCTGGCCCGGCTTGGCCCGCGGTTGTATCTCAGCGTATCGGCCACCACCCGCCCGCCGCGGCCCGACGAGCGAGACGGAGTCGACTACTATTTCCTCAGCGAGGCCGAGTTTCAGCGACGGCGCGAGGCGGGCGATTTCCTCGAATGCGTCGAGGTATTCGGCCGCGGCCACTGGTACGGCACGCTGTGGAGCGAGGTAAGGTCTAGTCTGGCCCGCGGAAAATGGGTAATCTTAGAGATCGATGTCGACGGGGCGCGCGAAGTAATCAACGAGTATCCCGACGCGGTGATGATCTTCATCCGGCCGGCGTCGCTTGAGGAGTTGGAGCGCCGGCTCCGCTCGCGGGGCACCGAGAACGAAGACGACGTGCAGCGCCGCATGGCGGTCGCCCGTCATGAATTGCAACTTTCTGGCCACTATCAATACCAGGTGGTCAATGACACCGTCCCGCAAGCGGTGGACGAGATCTGCGAAATACTGAGGAGTCGAGGCTTCGAAAATGATTGATGCTCTGAAGGAAGAAGAGATCGTGAACAAGGTCGGCGGCCGGTTCAAGCTGTCGACGCTTATCCAAAAGCGATTGGCGGCCCTGAACTCCGGAGCCCGGCCGCTGGTGGACGTTAAGACCGTCGACAAGATGGAAATCGTGGTGCAGGAGATTCTCCAAAATAAGATCTACCTGGACGCTTCGAACCAGATCAAGATCGCCGGCGAAGTCCACGAAGTCGGCGGCCCGCCGGAGCTCGACTTGTCAGCGCTATAGTCGGCGCTGTCTTTGGCAAGCCTAGAAATGCCCCGCGAAATCCTGGTTGGCGTCACCGGCGGCATCGCGGCGTACAAGACAGCCGCGCTGGTAAGCGACCTCGTGCAGAGCGGCCTGGGCGTCACTGTGGTCATGACGCGATCGGCCGAGAAGTTTGTAGGCGCCGCCACGTTCCGCGCTCTCACCGGCCGCCGCGTGGCCACCCGAAGCTTCGAGACCGGCGACCATCCATTGGGTCCGCACATCGAGCTGGCGCGACAGGCCGAGCTGTTGTGCGTGGCGCCCGCCACCGCAAACTTCCTGGCCAAGGCCGCGCAGGGAATCGCCGACGACCTGCTGAGTACGCTGTTCTTGTCATTCTCGGGGCCGGAGCTGTTGGCGCCGGCCATGAACTGCGAAATGTGGTCGAAGCCCGCGGTGCGGCGCAACCTTGCGCAGCTTCGCGAGGACGGCGTTCACATCGTCGATCCCGGCGACGGTTGGCTCAGTTGCCGCGAGACGCGGCAAAGGCCGCATGGCCGAGCCCGCGGAGATCGCCGCGGCGATTCGCGGTAGCCTCGACAAATTAGCCCCCGGTCAGTGACCGGGGGTTAAATAGGTGACGCCGTGGCCCGCATTCTCATCACCTCCGGCCCAACTCGGCAGTACCTCGACCCGGTGCGCTATCTCACGAACGCCTCCAGCGGCCGCATGGGTGCGGCGCTGGCGACGGCTGCGATCGAGCGCGGCCATCAGCGTGGTGATCGTTTCGGGCCCGGTGGACGTCGACTACCCGCCGCAGGCCGAGGTCGTGCCGGTCGTCTCGACCGAAGAGATGCTGGCCGCCGCCCGCGCGGCGTTCGCCGATTGCGACGGCCTGATCGGCGCCGCGGCCCCATGCGACTACCGGCCCGAGCGGGTCGAATCGCACAAGATCGCCAAGACCGGCGAGCCGCTCATGCTGCGGCTGGTCGAGACCGACGACGTCGTCGCCACGCTCGGCTGCGAGAAGGGCCGACGCTGGGTCGTCGGCTTCGCGCTGGAAACCGAGGACCATCGCCTGCGGGCGCTGGCCAAGCTCGAGCGAAAGTGCTGCGACCTGATGGTCTCCAACAGCGTCGAGGCAATCAGCTCCCTGGAGAACAGCGTCGAAATCCTCGATCCCGCCGGCCAGGTGCTGCGTACCGCCGCTGGCAGCAAGCTGGCCGTCGCCCGCGAAATCCTCGCGGTCATCGACGAGCGGCTGATGACTCGGGCCTTGAGATCTACCAAACCCGCCCGCTGGGCGGCGAACCCGGCGCCATGTCCCGGGGTCTCCTCGATACGACCCCGGTGTGCTTGTAGGGTTGTGGCGACCGCCGCAGGGGTCAGTATACTTTCGGGGCTTGCCGGAAATGATCCTTCCGCGTTGGGCAATCCGCTCATGGTTCGCATCGCTGTTCTCGGCGCCGCCGGATACTCTGCCAAGGAGCTGCTGCGGCTGTTGCTGGCGCATCCGCACGCCCAGCTCACGGCTCTCACCACTCGGCAGGACGAGCGACCGCACGTGGGCGACGTCCATCCCTCGCTGCGCGGCCGGCTTGACCTGCGGTTGGAAAACCTGACGCCAGTCGAGGTCGCCAAGCGGGCCGAGTGCGTGTTCAGCTGCTTGCCCCACGCGGCGAGCGCCGAGGCCGTGAAGGAATTGCTTGCGGCCGGAGGCGCGAGTCGTGGACTTCAGCGCCGACTATCGATTGAACGATGCCGCCGTTTATAAGCAGTGGTACGACCACCAGCACCCCGACCCTGCGCGACTCGCGACGACGCCCTACGGATTGCCGGAGCTTTATCGCGAGCGGATTCGCGGGGCACAGCTCGTGGCCAACCCGGGCTGTTATCCCACCTCGGCGATCCTGCCCCTGGCGCCGCTGTTGAAACGAAGCGTCGTCGCAGCCGACGGGATCATCGTCGACAGCAAAAGCGGCGTGAGCGGCGCCGGGCGACAGACCGAAGCCGCACCTTCACTTTCCCGAATGCAATGAAAATTTCTCGGCATACGGCGTGGGCAGTCATCGGCACACGCCGGAAATCGATCAGGTGCTCAGCGACTGCGGCGGCGGCTGAACCAACGTGGTGTTCACCCCCCATCTCGTGCCGATGGACCGCGGCATTCTCACTACGGCCTACGCCATGCCCAAGGCCGAACTCGACGGGTCCCGAGCTCCTCGGGCTGCTGCGTTCGCACTACGCCAACGAGCCATTCGTGCGCGTGGTCGATGGCTTGCCGGGCACGAAGGACGTGGCGGGCACAAATTACTGCGACATGACCGCGCGGCTGGTTCGCGGCCGCGTAGTGCTAATCAGCGTGATCGACAATTTGATCAAAGGCGCCGCGGGAGCCGCGGTGCAGAATTTCAACCTGATGTACGGATTTGACGAAACCACGGCCCTTCAATAACACGGCGGCACGCGATGGCGGATCAACTTCCAATAGGATTTCGAGCAGCGGGCGTGGCGGCGGGCTTGAAGCGCGACCCAACAAGCTCGACATGGCCCTGATCGTCTCCGACGCTCCCGCGGTCGCCGCGGGCGTGTACACGCAAAACCTCGTCTTTGCGGCGCCAGTGAAGTTGTGCCGCGCCCGGACGCCGAGTGAGGCGATTCGCGCCGTCGTCATCAACTCCGGTAACGCCAACGCCTGCACCGGCAAGCAGGGCGACCGCGACGCCGAGCGCATGGCCGCGGAAGCCGCTCAAGCCGTCGGCGTTGAGGCCGAACAGGTGCTGGTGATGAGCACCGGCGTGATCGGCGAGCTGATGCCGATGGCCAAGATTCTGTCCGGAATCAAGGCGGCGGTCGGGCGGCTGGAACGAAACGAGGACGCGCTCACCGCAGTGGCGCGCGGGATGATGACCACTGACACGCGGCCGAAGATCGCCAGCCGGACCATCGACGTTGATGGCCGGGCAATTACCGTATGCGGTGTCGCCAAGGGGGCGGCAATGATCGGGCCGAACATGGCGACGATGCTCGCAGTGGTGATGACCGACGCTGCGTTGTCTCCGACCGATGCTCAGACGCTGCTCGACGATGCGGTGGATGAATCGTTCAATTGCATCAGCGTCGAAGGGCACACCAGCACGAACGATACGGTGTTGTTATTGGCCAATGGCGTGGCCCGGGCGCCGGGCTCGGGGACGAGCCGGCTCGCTGGGTGCGCGGTCAAGAAGTTTCAGGCCACGCTGGTCGAGGTGTGTGAGGACCTGGCGCAGGCGATCCCGGCCGATGGCGAAGGGGCGTCGCACCTGATCACGGTCGAGGTCCACGGGTGCCGGCGCCGGGGAGACGCGGCGCAAATCGCCAAGAGCATCGCGAACAGTCCGCTGGTGAAGACGGCGGTGGCGGGCAATGATCCCAACTGGGGCCGCATCGTGTCGGCCGCCGGGTACTCCGGCGTCGCCTTCGATCCCCAGAAGGCGTCGCTGCATCTGAACGAGTCGCTGCTTTACGAGCGCGGCCGGCCCGTGCCCTTCGACGGCGACGCGGTGTCGGCGGCGATGGCGGCCAATCGCAACACGCACATCGTGCTCCTTTTGGACGAGGGCGAGGCGTCCGCGCGGTTTTGGACCTGCGACCTCACAGCTGAATATGTGCGGCTAAACGCCGACTATCACACGTGAAGGACTGCACGAGCAGCGCCTCACATCGCGCACGTTTGCGCCAGCGCAATGGCGCCGCAAACGCCGGCGTCATCGCCGAGTTCCGGCGGCACGACATAGGTTTCGATTCCCTTGTCAAGTAACGCCGGCGAAACGACGTATCCGGCCAACATCTCCTGAAGTTTCGCACGCACCAAGCTTAAGAAGGCGCCTGATCCGAGCTGGCCGGCCTTGCTTACGCTTCCGCCGAGCATGATGCGCTGGGGCGATAGGACGCAAACAATGTTGGCTAACGCGGCGGCGACGTAGTGAGCTTGAAAACGCCACGCCGCATGGTTGGCGGGCAGCTTCTCGGCATGAACGCCAGTTCGTCGCTCGATGGCCGGCCCACAGCACAAGCCCTCCCAGCAGTCGCCGTGATACGGACATACGCCGGCAAACTCGTCGCCGGCAAGGCGCGGCACCCGCATGTGCCCCATCTCCGGGTGTACGAGGCCGTGCAGCAGACGCCCACGTGCCATGCCGCCGCCGCCAATTCCCGTGCCCATCGTCACATAGACGAAGTCACTCAGCCCGCGGGCGGCGCCCCAGTGGTGCTCCCCCAACGCAGCGCCATTGACGTCGGTGTCGATAGCCAACGGAGTCTCGGCAAACGCAGCTCTCAGCGGTCCGAGGAGATCGGCGTTGGTCCAGCCTGGCTTCGGCGTGGTCGTAATGTGCCCGTAACTTGCCGACGTCGGGTCCAGGTCCACGGGCCCAAACGTCGCCACGCCGATAGCGTGCAGCATTCCATGCGCCGGCTGTTGTTCTTGCAGCCAGGCGACCACTTTCGCCATTTGCCCGGCAGGATCAGGCTCCGTGGGCAATTCAATTCGGGCCGCCAGGCCGACGCCCGGCCCCGTGCCGACGGCACAGACGAATTTGGTTCCACCGGCTTCGATGGCGCCGAACACGGCGCTGTTTTCAGTTTGCTGCATGAGGCGTTTGCCGAAGTTTCAGAGTTCTGATTTTGGCCTTGGATCAGCTGCCCGCGCCAGCGGCGCTCCGGAAAGACGATACACTGTCCAATCGGACATGGCGCGGGCGCCGAGGCTTTCGTAAAACTTGATCGAGTCCTCGTTCCAGTCGAGGACGGCCCACTCGAAGCGTGCACATCCGCGCTCGACGGCGAGTTGCGCGATGTGTGCGAGTAGCCGCTTACCGACGCCGCGGCCTCGGTGCCCGGGGCGGACGTACAGGTCCTCGAGGTACACTCCCGGGCGACCGGTGAACGTCGAGAAGTTGTGGAAGAACAGGGCGTAGCCCACCGGCTGGTCGTCAAGCTCGGCGATTGCCGCCTCAGCAGTGGGGCGGCGGCCGAACAGGGCGTCGCGGAGCAAGTCTTCTGTGGCGGTGACCTCGTGGGCGAGGCGCTCATACTCGGCCAGCTCGCGGATGAAGCTCACCAACAGCGCGGCATCGTCCGGCGCGGCAGGACGTATCGTGAGATCCTGGGGGTGGCAAGCGTCGGGCATGGCGGGTTGGCGGCTAGCTTGAAGCGCTATGCCGCAAGCGGCTGGGAAGATTAGCTGGCGGCTTGGAGGCGTTCGGCAATCCGGCGCCAGCGACGCTGGCGGTGGCGATAGAACACTTGGGCGAACAGCCACACGGGCAACGTGAGGACGCCGGCGTCGATTTCCACGTCGTCAGTATAGCGGGACTCGCCGGGCGCCAGCGACTCGAATTGGATGCGGTGGTCCCAGCGGCGAATGAGCGGATCGTGCTCGCGGGTTTGGATTTCGCGGCGCTCATGGTCAACGTGTTCGCACTGCAGCACCCGAACGCCCAGCGGAATAAAGCCGAAGAGGTAAGGGCGAATGCGCACCGTTCCGGACTCAGGCCAGCGGTCGGGAAGCGCCGGCGCGTCACGGTCGGGCGCCAGCCGGATCAGCGGACTGCAGATCTCGCGGAGCAAGGCGCTGGTTTGGACGCGCTCCCATCCGAGATCGGCGTCGCAGGGGAGCGTAGATTGAACGAAGACTCGCATAGGGGAGAAAGCGATGTGGCGGGTAACCTGTTACGGCGTGAGTTCAAGTCGAGCGGCGGCCCTCCACCTATTTGGACTGCTCCCAATAGTCGCGGAATGCGATTAATCGCGGCAGCGATTCTCGGTCCTTTACGCGACCTGTAGCCTGTTTGCTTGCGATGATATCGTCCGGATGGCAAACCGGAAATTCCGCGACCTCGACGCGACGGCTCCAGGCGTCGGCGAATCGCTCGATGCCATCAGGGGCGAAGACGAGCTCTAAATCGAATGGGCCGTTCTTGAGTTGAACGAAGTCCTTACTGCGTTCGATCTCTGCGGCTTTCGCCGCTGTTAGATCAAAGCCAAGTTGGCGCAGTGCGCGAATCAAGGCGCGGCATTTCTCATCGGACTTTTCAACGAACACAGGGGCGTCCTGGGTGGTTTCGGGAAATCCCAACAGGATGGCGCCTGATTTGCCCAAAAATAGATATCGTACGCCCTGCGCACTCAGGGCGTCGCGAATCTCCTCGGCCTGGCGATACGCAAAGGCGGCCATAACCGAGCCAACTGGGAAGGTTTTCTTCGCACCAACGGCGATAATCGGCAGTCGTGTCGAAGGAGCGAAACGGCTCGTCGTCCATGACCGGCTTATAGGTTTTTATGAAGGCATAGCGGAATCGCTGCTCCAGCGGGCGGCGGGCCGCGCTTCAAACTCGGCCAACCAATCAGCAGGAATGGCGGTTCGGTCGGCCGCGTCGCGGGATTTTTCCATTTCACCATCCTGGCCCGCGGCTGTGTCAGTGAGCCAAGGCCTCGCAACGTGACCACGGATCTTTCGGCCACTTCTGATTACGCCACCGGTTGGCCGAGCTTCCGCAAAACTTGTTCAATGAGTTTTTCTCGCTCGATGATCCCCTGGCGGTAGCTGGGAGCGCGCGTGCGATGTTCCTCGACGAGCATGTTCTTGAGCGTCGATTGCAGGATGTCGACGAGACACCCGCATTCGTCCGCATTTAGGGTGAGTTGTTGGTCGCACATGATGGACCTCCTAGTTAGCAATTGATAGGAAGTACCGATACCTCCCTTTATGTGCCATTCTATGCCGGCTTGGTCGCCGCCAACAGAAACGCGGGGCTGAGGGCGTCGAAGCGGAGGCGTTGGAGCTGGTCGGCCCCGCGGGCGATGTTCAGCATCCAGACGTTCACGAGCGACGTATGGGCGACCAGCGCCCGGCGGACCTCCTGCAGGCCCTCAATGCTGGACACGCTGGCCACCAAGCGGCCGCCGGGCTTGAGGCGGACGAACGCCAGGTCGGCCAGGCGCGCGATCTCACGGCCGCTGCCTTCGATGAACACGGCGTCGGGATCCGCGAGCTCGGCCCACACTTCGGGAGCGCGGCCGACGACGGGCTGCACGTTGGCGGCGCCGAATCGCTGCGCGTTTTCGCGGATCAGCTCGGCGTCTTCGGCGTCTTGCTCGATGGCGAACACCCGACCGGCGGGCGCCAGCAGGGCCGCCTCGACGCTCACCGAGCCGCTGCCGGCGCCGACGTCCCACACCACGCTGCGAGCCGTGAGGGCCATCTGCGCCAACGCCACCGCGCGGACTTCGGCCGGCGTGAGCAAACCGTGCTTGGGTTTTGACTGGATGAAAGTCTCGTCGGGATTACCGAAGGCGCTGCGCTCGTGGGCGTCGCGCGGTTGATCGGGGGCATCGGAGCTGCGGACCAGGATCATGACGTTGAGCGGACCGAACTCATGAGCGGCGATCTCAGCCAACGAACCGCGGGTGACGCGCTCGTCGCGGGCGCCGAGGTTTTCGCACACGTAGGCGATGAAGTAATCGATGCGGCGTTTGAGCAGGGCGCGAGCCACCGCGTCGGGGCCGCAGTCGTCGGTGGTGAACAGGCCAGCCTTGTCGGCAGTCCGGAGGCGCTCGACGACGGCGTCGAGACCATGGTTGGCGAGATTGGTGAGATAGGCGTCGTCCCAACTTTCCTTCACGCGCGCGAACGCAAGTTGCATGCTGCTGACGTGCGGGACAATCTCGCACTTGTCCTTGCCAATGCGGTCGCAAAGAAATCGCGCCAAGCCGTAGAACAACGGGTCGCCGGAGACGAGCACGGCGACGCGCTGCCCCGTGGCCGCCGCGATGCGATCGGCGGCCGCTTCGACGTCGGCGCCGAGAACGACGCGCTCAGCGAGGGTTTTGGGCAACAGCGCAAGCGTGCGTTCGTTGCCGACCAAAATATCGGCTTCGCGAATCAGACGCCGCACGGTCTCCGGGGCGCCGTCGAGCCCGTCGTCGCCAATGCCAATGATGGAGACCATGGGGAAATGCTGAAATGGGAGCCGCGAAAGGGGGACTCGCGCGAGGTAGCGCGACGGTCCGCCTCAGATCGATACGCGCCTTACAGCCTACAGGCTTCCGCCCACTGCCTCCAGCCTGCCTTACGCCACGTACACCTTCATCGAGTGGTGCGGCAGTTTCACGCGGCCCGTCGTGGGCAATGGGGGACCGTCGGCTTCAGGAAAGACGTCGTTCGGCGCGGCGGCGGCCGTGTCGAGGAGCTGGCGCCAGGGCAGGCGGCGGATGTTGGGGGGAATGATGAACTCCTGGGCGTCGCTGCCGGAATGCATCAGGATGAGCACACAGCGGGCGGCCGGGTCGTCGAGGTCGGCCGCGCCCAGGGCGCAGCCGAGGCTGCGGGCTGGCGAAGTCCAGTTGACGGCTAAGCCATCGACGCCAAACCAGGTGATGTCCGGCAACTGACCCTCGGCGGCGGGTCGGCCGGTGAGAAAGCTGGAGCGGCGGATATTGGGCTGCGCCTTGCGGAAGGCAATCAGCGCCCGCGTGAAGCGCAGCATCTCGGCGTTGCGCTCCAGCAGCTTCCAGTCGAACCAGCTCGTGGGGTTGTCCTGGCGGTACGCATTGTTGTTGCCCCGCTGGGTGCGAAGCACTTCGTCGCCGGCCACGATCATGGGGGTGCCTTCGCTCAAGAGCAGCGAAGCCATGAGGTTCTTCACTTGCCGCCGCCGTAGCTCGACGATGTGCTTCTTGCGCGTGGGGCCTTCCACGCCGTAATTGGCGCTGTAGTTGTTGTTGTCGCCGTCGCGGTTGTCTTCGCCGTTGGCCTGGTTGTGCTTGCGCTCGTAGCTCACCAGGTCGTTCAGGGTGTAGCCGTCGTGCGAGGTGACGAAGTTGATGCTGTGGTACGGGTGTCGGCCGCTGGATTGGTACAGATCGCTCGATCCCGACAGCCGCGTGGCCATTGGGCCAACCATTCCCGTCTCGCCGCGCCAGAAGCGGCGGATGTCGTCGCGGAAGTGGCCGTTCCACTCGGCCCAGCGGAGGTTGTGGAAGCTTCCGACCTGGAAGGCGCCCGCCGCATCCCACGCCTCGGCGATGACTTTGGTGTCCGCCAGCATGGGATCCTCAGCGATCATCTCCACCAGCGGCGGGTTGGGCACCAGCTCGCCGGCGCGGTTACGGCTGAGAATCGAAGCCAGGTCGAAGCGAAAGCCATCGACATGGTAGTTGTATACCCAGTGCCGCAGGCAGTGGAAAATCATCTCGCGGCAAATCGGGTGATTGCCGTTCACGGTGTTGCCGCAGCCGGAGTAGTTCTTATACGTACCGTCCGGATTTAACATGTAATACACGCGATTCTCGAGTCCCTTGAAGCTCAGCGTCGGGCCTTGGTGGTTGCCCTCTGCAGTGTGGTTGAAGACCACGTCGAGAATCACTTCAATGCCGGCAGCATGCAGCGCGCGGACCATCTCCTTGAACTGCCGCACCTGATCGCCAGGCGTCGATCCCTCCATATAGCCGCGGTGCGGAGAGAAAAAGGCTAGCGAATCGTAGCCCCAATAGTTCGCTAAGGAGTCCTTGCTCCCCAACGGGTCAGAAAGCGGAAACTCATGAACCGGCATGAGCTCCACCGCCGTCACGCCGAGCGATTGCAGGTAGGGAATCTTCTCGATCACCCCAAGGTAAGTGCCGGGGCTCTCGACTTCGCTCGACGGGCTCCGCGTGAAGCCGCGGACGTGCATCTCGTAGATGATGGTCTCCGACAGCGGCCGGCGGAGGTGGCGGTCGCCCTTCCAGTCGAACGAGTCGTCCACGACCACGCACTTGGGCGGGCGGAGGACGCCGTCTTCGGCCGGAAGGAAGCTTCCGGCAAGGGCCCGGGCATAGGGATCGATCAACCTGGCTTGAGGATTGAATCGATGGCCGCGCTCGGGGGCGTAGGGTCCGTCGGCTTGCAGGTGGTACAACTGGCCCGCCTTGAGGCCGGGGACGAACGTGCTCCATAAGTCGCCCCAACGGTCGGTCGCCGGGCTGAATTCGACGACGCGGTCGGGGTCGCGGTCCGTCACGCGGCGATACAGCAGCGCCCGCAAAGCAGTGGCAGAGCGGCTATAGACGACGAACTGTACGCCGCCGCCTTGCAGGATCGCCCCGTAAGGAAGCGGATAGCGGAACTGCATGAACCGCTGCGGCTGAGGCATGGCGTTGCGAAACGGGGCAGCCAGGGGCGCCGTAAGGGCCGAGGTCCAATGGGTCAGCATAAAGGGGAAGGCTCATGGGAGGTACAGAAGTGGCAAGAGTCGTGGCGTGCCACAGGGCAGGAAGCTGCCGCGTCCCTGCGCGAGATTCGCGCGCGATGGCAATGCCGTCTCTGAAACTTCGACCTCTCACGTGGGGCGCCTTGAGGGCGCACCGTGTGCGGGTGCAGAGCTTCGCCCTGTCGCACACGCGCGCCAACCCCTTCCGCCGTTTCAACATACCTCAAGCGGAGCAGCCGCGCTGGCCGGGCGAGGACGCCAAGCTTCGCCACGCCGTGCGACGCATGGGGCCGCCCCAACAGGCCGCGACGCCGCCCGCAGGATCGGCACAATCGTACCCGGAAGGCGAGGAGCCGCGTTAGGGGAGCCGCCGAAGATGCTCGAGCAGCGCGCCAGGCGCCTGTGGCGAGCGTTGGGCGACGATCGCGCTGAGCTGCGCGGACTGTCGGCCAGCGGCAAGCTCAACGAGGTAGGGCGTTAACAGCGATGGTTGGTCCGGCGACAACGTGAGCAGCCAATGGACCCATAGCCACGCTTCGGCATAGTCGGCCTGGCTCATCGCTGCGGCCGATAATTGCTCCAGCCGTGGCAGGTCCGGCCGCCACGCGCCCGCGGCCACCTGGCCTCGCAGGAACTCGACATGAGCGGCGTTGAGTCCGCCGGCCTGAGGGCCGCCTTCGAAATACTCGGCAAAGCCTTCGTCCAGCCACGGCGGCAGGTTAGGTACGGCGGCGTGAAGGTAGCCGTGGGCAACTTCGTGACGCAGGTCCTCGGCCACGCGGTCGTTCCAATGGGCGTACACAGCCAGTTGTTCAGGCTCGTCGACGAAGACGGCCCGCCGCTCGGCAAAGCCCGGAAAGAGCTCGGCGACCACCGCGCGGTACGCGGCTTCGTCGGCATAAAGATAAATGTGAATCTGCTTGTCGGCTGGCGGAATGCCCAGGCGGTCGGCGATCAACTGCCGCTCGGCGACGAGTTCGGTGATGAGAAAGTTGTTTGCGGGAAGCGCGAAATCAGCGTGGATCACCAACGGTCCACGCTCGATCGCGGGCTGGAAGCCGGCCGCGGGGGCGACTGGCCTAGGGGCTTTGGCGCCGCCGGACCAGGGGGCGGTCATGCAGCCGCCAAACGTCGGCGTCAGGGCGGCGAGTAGCGCGATGGCGCCGAGTTGGAGTCTCATCCGTGAGTTCGCCGCGGGCCAGAAATGGATAATTCTAGCGAGCCGGGGCGTTTGGCCGAAGGTCAACTTAGTTGCGCTGGCAAATCAAATCGTCGAGCGCTTGTTTGAGCCTGGGCAGAATCTCGTCATACGAGTAGTGCCCGAGTTCCTGGCTGCCGCGCTTGAGGTTAACGACAGTCGGGCCGCACCACAGGCCAAGGTCGGCGTCGTCGGTTTCACCGGGGCCGTTCACGCGGCAGCCCATCACTGCGATCGTGATCGCGTGGTCGGCCGCGTAGCGCGTCATCTTCTTTACCTTCTCCGCTAGCTCGATGAACGCCTCGTTTTCCACCCGCGAGCAGCTCGGGCAACTGATGATGTTGAGCGTGTCGAGCCCGTAGTCGACAACCGAGCGGACGCGGCCGGCTGCGATGTCGGCGAGGATTTGCCGGCCGGCGGCAATCTCTTCGGGCTTCCGCGAGTTGGGCACGGTGAGCGACACGCGGATTGTATCGCCGATGCCGCGGCTCACGAGTTGCTCGAAGGCGATGCGCGTCTTGATGACGCCGTCGGGCGGCAGGCCGGCTTCGGTCACGCCCAGGTGCAGCGGAACGTCGGGCCGCCGCTCGGCAAAGCGGCGGTTCACTTCGACGACTTTCTTGGGATCCGAGTCCTTGAGCGAGACGCAGTAGCGCGTGAAGCCGAGCTCATCGAGCGCAGCGCAGTGGTCCCAGGCGCTTTCGAGCATCGGCGCGAGCGAGTCGTCGGCCGCATGCTGCTGGAGCTTGGCCGGGTCGACGCTGCCGCAGTTGACGCCGATGCGGATGGCGCAGTCGTTGTCGCGGGCGACGTCGGCAAGATACCGGACCTTCTCGCGCCACGGTTTTTCGTGTTCGTGGTGGTAGAGATGACCCGGGTTGTAACGGACCTTGTCGACGTGCGGGGCGACGCGCTCGGCAAGGCGGTAATTTTCCTGGAGGTCGACGGCGAGATTGGCTGTCGTTTGCTTACGGATCTCGGCGAGGGCTTCGGCGTCGGCGGCGCTATCGACGGCGATGCGCACAACGTCGGCCCCGGCCGCCGCCAGGTCGTTCACCTGGGCCACGGTGGCGTCGATGTCGCGGGTCCGCGTGGCGGTCATACTCTGGACCGCGATTGGGTGGTCGCGGCCGATGGTGATCGCGCCGAATGCGCACCGAGCGAGTTGGATTACGAGGGAGTTGCATTTCGCCGGTTATTTTAGGCACGTCTTAACCGATCCGCTACACGAGTGCGGATCCCGGAGGGCGTGGCCCTCCGGCTAGTTGTGCGTAGCGGGCGGATCATCTACAGAGCGCCAAATTTTAGTTGCAGCCAGAGGGTTGACATCGACAAAGCGTTGAACAGCATGTGGCAGGTAATGGACGGGACAATGCGGTGGGTGCGCTGATACAAGTAACCCAGCACGACTCCGAACAGGATGAGCGAACCCGGACCCGAGCCCTGGCCGCGATGGGCTAGGCCAAATAAGCAGGCGCTGGCGAGGATCGGGCCCCAACCGTGCCGCATCATGGGGAGAGCTCCCGGCTTGCGATGGTCGATCGGCTCGCCTTCCGGCAGTCCCAGGACGGCGTCTTCGCATCGCTCCAGCCAACCCTGGAACGTGAGGCGAAAGGCCGTCTCCTCGAACAGCGGCGCCGCGAGAATCGCCGCCACGGCGCCGGCAGTCAACATCGCCGGCGAGGGGTTCAAGACGATTTCTTCGATCAACGGGTGACCATGCGCCGGCTCGAAGACGAGGTTTAGCACCAGGTGCAACCCGTAGACAGGAACCAACGCCGCGATGCAGGCGCCGGCGCCCAGGGCAGCGTCGCGACGAAATTGTTTCCAAGTGAGCGGCAGGCCGAGATCGACCGCGGTGGCGCCGAAGGCCTTGGTCAACAGGGTGGTGCATGCGGCCAGCAGCAAGAAGAACAGGGCGACCTGGCTCCAGATTGCGGCTAACTGCCCGTCCTGGTCGGCGCAGGCTTGCGTACTGAACCGCGGAGGACTCGACGGCGCAACCAAGAGGCGCGGCGATGGCAGCGCCGGCCGCGGCGGCGACGGTCGCGTTAATTGCCGTGGCGGATTGCTCCGCGGCCAGCGGCAGCAACTCATCCCCGGGCGGAAATAGCAAGACGAGGATGAGCGGCGCGAGCACCGCCAATGGCGCGAGCACGTTCCATGGCACGCGGCGGCGCGGCACGTAGGCGACGAGCGGTCGACCGTCGAGGTGTCTTTGGAACAGGTGAAAGAGCAATCCCACGCTCGCCGCCGCCGGGAGGACTATGACCAGTACCAGGAGGGCGTTAACAAAGCCAGGGCTCACTCCGCCTCCCGCAGCACTCGCCAAGCCGCCCAGATGTAGTCGACGCCGGAGTAGATCGTCAGCACGATCGCCAGCCAAAGCGTGATCGTGAGTCCGGTGGAGATCCAAGCCGGAAGCGATGACGCAAGCGAGTGGTTGGCCGGGTCGTAGTACATCAACTGACCGAGGCTGAAGCAGGCGGCGGCGCACTGGGCGACCATCTTCCACTTGCCGGCCCACTTGGCGGAGAAGTCGCCGCCGCGATGCTCGATGAAGCTGCGCAGCGCCGTAACGATCAACTCGCGGCCCATAATGAGCACGGCCATCCACGCAACCACGCCCGAGGCCGGACGGCCGTCGGCGAGTTGCGGCGCGGCGGCGAGGTAGATGAACGCTCCGCACACGATCAGCTTGTCGGCGAACGGGTCGAGGATGCGGCCCAGTTGCGTGACCTGGCCGTACTTGCGGGCCCAGTAGCCGTCGACCCAATCGGTGCCCGCGGCTATCATGAACACCGCGAGGCTGGCGGGGTAATAACCAAAGCTGAGAAGAATGAAGAGCACGACCGTGAGCGCCACCCGCGAGATCGTCACCTGGTTGGGGACGTTCATCAGCGCGGAGCGTTTGGCGGGCTTCGCGGATGCGGCGGGTTGGGACATGTGGTCATTTAGCCCCCGGTCAGTGACCGGGGGCTAAGTGGGTGCGCATGCACGCGGCGGCTACTAAATCATAGTCTCGGCTGGCGACGATTTCGCAGGGAACAATCTGGCCGGCGGTAAGGTTGTCCCCGGTCACGTAAACGGCGCCGTCGACGTCGGGCGCGTCGGCGTACGAGCGGCCGATCCACACGTTGGGCTCGCCGGCCAGCGGCGCGTCGAGCAGCACGTCGAGCCGGCGGCCGATCTGCGCGGCGTTCCATTGGAAGGCGACTTCCTGCTGGACCGCCATCAGGCGCTCGCGGCGCGCGTCTTTCACCGCCTCGGGCAGGTGATCGGGCAGCTTGGCCGACGGCGTGTCGGCCTCGTAGGAATAGGTGAAGACGCCGAGGCGCTCGAACCGGTGCTGGCGGACGAAGTCGACCAGTTCGTCGAACTGCTCGTCGGTCTCGCCGGGGAAACCCGTGATGAACGTGGTGCGCATCACGAGGTCGGGGATGGCGGCGCGAAGCTTGGCGAGCAGCGTCTCGGTTTCCCCACGGCTGACGCGGCGCTGCATGCGGCGGAGCATCGCGTCGTTGACGTGCTGCAGCGGCATGTCGAGGTAGGGCACGATCAGCCGGCTCTCGGCGATGGTCTCGATCAGCTCGTCGGTGAAGTACATGGGATACAGGTACATCAACCGGATCCAGTCGAGCCCCTCGACCTTGTCCAGCTCGCGGAGCAGCTCGACCAGCCGCGGCTGGCCGTACAGGTCCATGCCGTAGTAGGTCGTGTCCTGGGCGACGAGGATCAGCTCGCGAACGCCGTCGGCGGCCAGCTCGCGGGCCTCGGCGACGACCTCCTCGATCGGCTTGGTGGCGTGCTTGCCGCGCATCTTGGGGATCGCGCAGAAAGTGCACAGCCGGTCGCAGCCTTCGGAAATCTTGAGAAAGGCGAAGTGCCGCGGGGTGATGCGCAGGCGGGCCGAGTCGGGCAGCGGATGCGTGGGGGCGGGGCGAAAGACGGTGCGCTGCTCGTTGAGCCCGCCGAGCAGCCGGTCGGCGACCTTGGTGACTTCCTCGCGGCCGAAGACGCCGACGAGGTGGTCGATCTCGGGCCGCTCGTCGAGCAGCGATTCCTTTTGCCGCTCGGCCAGGCAGCCGGAGACGATGACGCCGCGCAAGAGGCCGCGGCGTTTGAGGTCGAGCATCTCGTCGATCGACGCAAACGACTCCTGGCGTGCGGCCTCGATGAAACCGCAGGTGTTGACGACGGCGAAGTCGGCGCCAGCGGCTTCTGAAACCAGCTCGTAGCCGTCGAGCTGCAGGCGGCCGAGCATGCGTTCGCTGTCGACCAGGTTTTTGGGGCAGCCCAGGCTGATGAAACAGTACTTGCCTTTGGGGGCATTCGCCCGCCCCGCTGAAGCGGGGCTCGCCGGAGCGGGATGGGGCGCGGGTGCGACGATGGGAAGCTGGTCAATCATGCGGACATAGGCCGAAGGGCTGCTCGTGGCGGGCAATCTTGCATTGTAGGAGGGAGGGTCGCCTTCGCCTATGCGGGGGCTAAACCGCAAGCGGCGGGGCGAGGCATTGAGAGCACAGGGTATTGCGGCTTTGCGCTGGAAATAGGGGTCCCACCTAACAACTTGCAGAAGTCCCTGATTTTGCCTGGTCCTTACGGCGGCGGGCTCGGCCAAGGCCGGGGCGCGGCGTTCGGGGGTGGCCGCGATAGTCGGACACTTGTGCGTTTTTCGAGGCGCGCTCGGGAAAAACTTTAGCACGCAATAGTTCATGAGCTGCGCGCACAGCGCGCCAGCCCAGTTCTTCACTAGCGTGGCTTTGATGGACATGCATACACATGCACCTTAGCAGGGTGCGCGGCCATTTTCAACAAAAAAGTTTCCCCGTTTGTTGGTCATTAGCGCGCCGTGATCGTATGATATACAAAAGTTCACTATACCTGGATCGAGCTATAGAAGGGCTCGGAAATGCTGCCCGAATTGCCGGACGAACAAATTCGCGAGGCTCTGGAAGCCGTCGCTCAAGAAACGCTCGCCCACGCCGAGTGGCTCGCTCCGCCTGTGGACGCCGCGGAGTTGGCGGAGCGATTGGGGATGGTGGTGGCTCCGGATGCGGTGGGGGCCGAAACGCGGGCCCGATTTGTGCGGTTGGGCGGGTCCTCGGTCGAGGGACAGGCGGTCATTCTCTTTGCGGACGATCCGCGGCCCGAACGGCGCCAGTGGGCGGTGGCCCACGAGATCGGCGAGAGCCTGGCGTATCGCGTGTTCGCGGAATTGGGCGTCGACCCGCGCGAGGCGCCGCCGGCGGCGCGGGAGGACGCGGCCAACCGGCTGGCCGGGCGGCTCTTGTTGCCGCGCGAGTGGTTTGCGGCCGATGGCCCGGCGATGGATTGGGACCTACTGGAGCTAAAGGGCCGCTATGCAACGGCGAGCCATGAGCTCATTGCACGGCGGATGTTGGAGATGCGGCCGGCGGTCATCATCACGATGTTTGATCAAGGCCGGCCACGGTGGCGGCGCAGCAATCGGCTGCACAGGCCGCCGCCCTTGGCGCCGCCGGAACAGGACGCGTGGCGGGCGTCGCACACGACCGGCCTCGCCATGCGGTGCGAGGCCAGCGAGTTGCCGGAGGAGATTGTGGACGTGCGGGCTTGGGCGATTCACGAACCCCAGTGGAAGCGGGAGATTGTGAGGACGGAGTTGGGGGACGGGTGGTGAGTGCAACAAGTCGCCGGACGATTGAAGCCATAGCCGGACGGCCACGCCGTCCGGGATCCCGGACAGCGTGGCCGTCCGGCTAGTTCGAGGGGGGAGCGAATCGTTAGGACAGGGCTTTGGCCAAGTGAAATAAGAGGTCGCTGACGGCGTACGGTTTGCCGAGCACGGCCGTCAGCGCCGGCGGCGTGCGCCATTTCGAGGTGCTCGGGGCGTGGGAAATCCAGTAGGGCGATGCACGCGCGCCACTGCGCGGACTCCGCGTCGCGGCTAAACGGGAGATTGGCGAAGAATTGCGCTAGCCGTTGGAGTTCGCGGGGAGCGAGTTGGCTGCCGTCCCAGATGGCGGCGTGGAAGGGTCCGCAGTCGTGTTGGGTGGCGCGGTGGCGGGGGGTCCACATGGCCTTCCATCCGTGGGGCGCGAGCGCCGTCTCCAGGGCCTCGAAGACGGCGTAGTCGGAGGCGTCGATTGCTACGGTCCAGAGGGGCCCGGACCGCTGAAGCGGGTCCTCGCCAATGTCAGCATTGACGTGCGGCAGGCGGGTGGCGCGGGGATTGTCCAGTGGCGCCGACCAGGGCGGGCTCGCGCCTTGGGCCAGGCGGGCCAGCGCGTCGCGCCACCAGGGGACCAGCTCGTGCCAGTACAGCCGCAGCACGCCGGTCAGCACGCGGCCAGTGCGGAGCTCGCCTTCGCACCAGGCGCCGGCGACGACAACTACGCGCGTGAGCGGCGCGACGGCGTGTAGTCGGTCGACGGCGGTTTGATCGTCGCAGCCAGGTCGCGGTTGGGCCAACAGCACCACCTCGGACGGCGTCTCGGCGCTGGCGAGCTGAGTAGCCGCGGCGGCTAATGACGGCGCTGCAAACCATCGGTTCGCGGGATCAAGTTGGCGACGGAGCATCGCGAACTCGCCGCGGTCCCACGGGCCGACGGCAAGAACTGTCGGCAGGGCAAAGTGGCGGCGCGGCGAATGGCGAGCCGCCGTTTTTTTCCCTGGGGAAGGAGCGGACGTCAGGGCGGATCGTCGAAATACCGGCACGGTCGGGAATACCTCCCCTAGCCCCTCCCTTCGAGGGAGGGGGATTTTAGGCTTACTATCCTATTGCTCTGTCGCGGTCAAGGACTAGTTGTCGGGCGGCCTTCGCATCGTGGGCGGCGCGGAGCTCGGCCAGCCATTGGGGGTCGTTGATGAGCCGGCTCAGGCGAGCCAGGATGCGCAGGTGTTCGTGGTCGCTGGTGGCCGCGATCAGGAAAAACACGTCGGTGAGGCCGCCGCCCTGGCCGCCGAAGGGTATTCCTTGGCTGGTGATCCCGAGGGCGAGCACAGCCTGGGCCAGGATCGACGACTGCGGTCGCCGGGGGTGAAGCAGGGCCACGCCGAAGTCCAGCGCGGTGGACGCCATCGACTCGCGGGCCGCGACGGCCTGGGCCATTTTGGGGGCGTCCCATAGCCGGCCGGTCGCGGCGGCCCGTTCACACATGGCGGCGATGACGCTGGTGCGCGTGCGGGCCGCCAACGGCACGGCCACGCTCTCCAGGGGCAAGAGGTCGGCCAGCAGCATGTCGCCGGCGCCGCTGGCGTCGGCGCGCTCGAGCGTCGATTCCATGGCGGCCAACTCGTCGTCGTCGGAAACGCCAATGCGCTCCTCGAGCCACTGGTTGATCTCGGGCCGCGAGAACCGCCACTCGCCGCCCACGCGGCGACCGGGCAACTTGCCGCGCTCGACCAGTCGGGACACCTGCGCCGGCATCATGTGCAGGTACGCCGCCAGGCTCGCGAGGTCGAAGTCGTCGTCGGCCATGATTCCCGCGCGATGGAGAAGGTTGCAATTGTGGGCGGGAGTTTTACCACGACCGCACGACGAGCACGACGGATGATGCATAAGTGAATTGACAGGATAACAGGATTGGCAGGATAGACAGGATCAGAGAAATTCCAATGCCTTCATCCTGTAAATCCTATACATCCTGTTATCCCGTCAATTCAGTACTCAACTCGTCTTTCGTCGTGTTCGTCGTGTCGTCGTGGAGCTAATGTCCTGGCGCAGCTGGGCGAGGCGCCAAGTTATGGAGCGGGCGCCGGCATTGTCGAGGGCCGCTGCCAGCGGTGTCCAGGCCGATCCAGTGATCTTGTGCTTGCCGCGGATTTTCAGGGACAATCTTCGCCGCACGCGTCTACTTTCAGCGGCGATTGCCCATGAACCGGCCCAGCCCCTTCCGCGAACCCGATCGTGCTCAGTCCACGCGCCGTCGACTGCTGGCTGTGGCGTTCGGCCTGCTAATAGCCGCCGCGGTTTGCCAGTTCTGGCCCGCGGCGTCGTTTTGGCGGCAATCGCGGCTTGCCCAGGGGTTGGGCGAGTATGCGGAGCGATCGCCGGACGGGGCCGCTGGGCTGACCGTGCGCCGCCTGGCGGAGTGCGGTCTGGCGGGAGTCGATTCGCTGGTGCGCCTGGCGGGGTCGCGGCATGTGGCCGCGGCCGCAGCCGCCCGGGAAGCGGTGCTCAACGAGTTGGCCGAGTGGGAGATGGAGAGTCGCGTAGCTGGCGACGACGGTTTGTTCGCGCGGCGACTGCGACTGCTCGCCGAGGCATTGCGCCGTCAGGTCGGAGAGTTCGATTCAGCGGGGCGGCGCTGGGCCGGTGCGGTTGCCCAACAAATCGTTTCGCAGAGCGGCGACCTGGCCGCGGACCAGGCGGCCGAGCTACTACGCTCGTGCGACACGGTGCTGGCCGCCATGCCGGCGGCGCGTCGACAAGTTGACCTGACGATTCCGGAACCGATGCCGGCAGGCGCCGGCGAGCTTGCCGATTCCTCGCGGCGGCTGACGGCGCCGGCCGACGCGCCACAACCGCAACGATCGGCGGACACGCCGCTGCCGCCAGCCGAGCCATTGCGGGTGGTGCGCACGACGCCGACAGGGGATATCAACATCATGCCAGCGGAACCCCTGCCGCCGGCGGCCGCTGACGGCGATCAAGACACTCCGTCCACCCCAGCGCCACAGGCGCAAACACCGCGGGAGATCCTGCCGTGGCCGACCGAGCGAGACGCCAATCCGCTGCGCACGCCTGCGATCGCGCCGGCGCCGAGCATCGCCGACGTGCAACCGCTGGCCGCTCCGCCGCAGAGCGACGCGGTGATCGATGTGCCCTCGCCGCAGCAGTCGCGGTACATGCTGCGGCGCTATCGGCGGTTGTCGGACGGCCAGTTGGCGGAGTTGGTCGACGCCGGCTCGCTCTATGAGTCGCTGGCTGTGAAGCAGGTCTTGCGCGAGCGGGGGCTGTCGCAGCAGCGTCAAACTGCCGGCCGGCCCGCGGCCGTGACGGACGCCTCGCGGGAGCGGTTGTTGGAGACGCTAAGCAAGCTGCCGCCGGCCGAGGGGCGGGCCATGCTCCGGCGACTGGTGGTCGACGCTGATCCCGAGATGCGGCTCGAGGCCCTGACAATTCTGGCGACGACCGATGACCCACAATTGGCGGCGATCGTCCGCCGTCGCGCGGTCGAAGACGCCGATCCGAGGGTGACGGAGTTGGCGACGCGGATTTTGAAGGAACGGAAGTGAAGGCCGCGCTCCGCTGCGGCGGACCTTCGCGTCGCGGCTAAACTGTTCGTCGCCGCCGCGGGGCGGCTATCGGACGACGGTTTCTTCCAGCGGCGTGACGCGGCTGGCGGTGACGTAGGCTCGACGGTACTCGGGCATGAAGCCGCGGGAGCCGCGGACGCCGATGCGCTGGCCGATGTAGGGCTGCAGATTAAGATCCGGGGCGGCGGTGACGAAGGTCACCACGTCGCCATGGTCGTCGACCAGGGCGAATCGCGGCGCGTTCTCGCGACGCGACACCACGGGCTTGAGCGTACCCACGGCGTCATACTTGGCTTCGGTGACGGGCGACTCCTGGCTGGGAGCGGCGCCGCCGGGGGTGGGCGTCGTCGGGTTACGGCCCAGGTCGCTCTGGATGCGGGCCAGTACTTCGGGCGTGTTGCTCGACGCGATGGCCGGCGCCGGTGCGCTCGGCGCAGCGCCATTGGCAATCGGGGCCGCGGACAACTGCGCCGTCGGGGCGGCGGTGAGGGGTGCGCCCGTCGCCGGCGTTGCGGGCCGCATGCCGAGGTAGCGCCGCCTGGATCGTTTCGAAAATGGCGACGCGGTCGAGCACGTCGCGCAGCTGGTCGCGCGTCTCGGGCGACGGTTCCTGCGCCAACCGGGCGGCGGTTTCCTCGCGCAGGGAGGCCAACTGCCAGTTCGCCGGAGGTTGGACGACGACTTGCGACAGCCGCAGTTGTAGCTCGGCGACGCGCTGGTCCGAGGGCGCGTGGTTACTCGCGGGAGACGATGCGCCGGGGAAACGGATCCGCGGCGGCGGGGCCGCGCCTTCGGCGGGAGCTGGCGTCGAAGGCGTGGAAACCGTGGCGGAGGGAATCGGCTGTATCGGCGGCGCTTCGGGCAGTGCGGCGGGCGGCGCTTCGACCCGTCCCGCTGAAGCAGGGCTCGCCGGCGCGGCGGGGGTCGCGCTGGGTTCAGCTTCAAATCCGGCAAGTTGCGCCTCGGCGGGGGAGCCGGCGACGATCTCCACGTCGTCGCCCTCGGCAGCAGCGCCGGCGGTCGGACTCAAGTGGGAAAAGGCGTCGCCCTCGACGCGGTCGGCGTCTTCGCTGGGCCATGGAATGGCGACTGACTCGGCGGGAGCGCCCTCACGCGCACTTGGCGCCGCGGCGCCGGAGTAGCCTGGACCCGATGATTGGGCTTGCCATCCGCCGCCGTCGACGACTGGCCGCGAGGCGCCTTCGGTCGGCGGGGTCCGCGACAGGCGGCGGGCGGCGATCCAGCGAAACTCGCCGGACGGCGGCGCCACGCGCACCCAGGGATCGCCGGGTTTGGGCGGCTCGACCAGTTGCATCGCTTCGCCGCGCTGGAGCAACACTTGGACGGCGTTGCTGCGCCCCGAGGCTGCTGCCGACGCGGGCGACGACGCCGTCGGCGACGACTTCGGCGGTCCGCTGGTCGATGATCCGCAGTTGATGCGCCGGGACGAGGCTGAAACTTCCCTCGGGCGGCCGGATGGCGCACCACCCGCCCTCGTCGTGGCGGTAGACCTCGACGGCGTATCCGGCCGGCAACTGGCCGGTGGGATAGTGCTGGCGGCCGGGGCCGCTGCGGATGTAGGCGTCGGGCTCGATCACATAGGCGACGTACGGAAACCCAGCGGCGGTTGGAGCGCCCGCGGCGGCGCGGGCGATGATCGCGACGGCGGTCGCAGCAATGAACCAGGCGGCGAGGAGGCGCTGATGGCGGACGAGCATGGCAATGTCCCTCATGCCGCGGGGTGGGTTTTTGCGCTTTCGCGCTCGGCCGTCGAGCGCAGACCCAACGCGGCGACTAAAATAGCGGTATGCCGCGCCGCGAGCGGCGAAGGCGCCGGCGGCGCGGGAGCGGACTCGCGGCGGCTTATAGGCAATTGGCGCACTCGGCTCAAGAGCGCGGGGGGACCGTTGCTAGCTGCCCTGGTGGGGCAATGCTACGATGGCGGCGAGAGGGCGAGGACCTTGGTCGCACGGCTGCGGCGCGAGGACCGTCGAGGACATCCATGCAGATCGAACAACTCGGCCCGTATCGCCTGGGGCGGCAGCTCGGCAAGGGCGGCATGGGGTCGGTGTACGCGGGCGTCGATACGACGACCGGCCAGCGCGTGGCCGTCAAAGCCCTGACGCCGCAGTTGGCCGCCGCCGAGGGATTCCGCGAGCGGTTCGAGGCGGAGATCGAATCGCTCAAGAAGCTCCAGCACGAGGGCATCGTCCGACTGTACGGCTACGGCGAGGACGACGGCATCCTGTTCTACTCCATGGAGCTGGTCGACGGCCCCAGTTTGGAGCAGGAGATTAACGACGGGCGGCGGTTCGATTGGCAGGAGACGCTGTCGATCGCCATTCAGGTGTGCAAGGCGCTGAAGCACGCCCACGACCACGGCGTGGTGCATCGGGACATCAAGCCAGCCAACCTGCTCGTGGCCGAGGATGGGCGGGTGAAGATCGCCGACTTCGGGATTGCGCGGTTGTTTGGGGCGACGGCGCTGACCAGCGCGGGCGGCATCCTGGGCACGGCCGATTACATGTCGCCCGAGCAGGTCGACGGCCGGCCGGTGACGGAGAAGTGCGACCAGTACGCGCTGGGATGCGTGATGTTTGCACTGTTGGCGGGGCGGCCGCCGTTTCGCGCCAAGACGATGCCCGAGATGCTGCAGATGCAGCGGTACGCCGAGCCGGAATCGGTGCGGCGTTACGCGCCCGAGGCGCCGCAGCCGCTCGATTGGCTCGTCCGGCAACTGTTGAGCAAGGAGCCGGCTGATCGCTTTCCCAACGTGATGGTGCTGGCGCGGCACATGGAGGCCATGCAGAAGGGGCTGGCGCGGCCAGGGCAAGCGGAGGGGTCCGCGGGGCCAGGCGCCGCGACTCGCGGAGGCAAGCCGCTCGATGAGACTCAAGCTCGGCTCGGGGCGACGGCCGCTCGGCAAGCCGACGCCACGGTGGCGCCCACCGAGCCGTTGGCCCGCTCGGAAACGACCGACAGCGATGTGTACGAAGCGCCGACGCTGGCCGACAACGGCGAGTTGTCGCTGCGCAGCGCGCGGGGTCGGCGGCGCCGCCGGTAGCGCCGGGGACTAAACCCCAGCGCCCGTGACGTCGTCGCCTGAGCCGGCGGCGCACGCGGCGGTTTACCACCGTCGACGACGAACTGGAGCGCGCCCGCCGGGCCGAGGGCAATCGGTGGGCGCTGGGCCTGCAGCTTGTCGGACTGGCGGCGGCGCTGGCGGCCATGGCCTGGCTGGGTTGGCGGCTCACGCGGCCGCCGACGGCCGAGGCGCTTTACGCGACGATCGCCGACGCGGTGGAAGCCAACGGCACCAACGACCTGCGGGACATCGCCGACGAGATCGAGGATTTCTTGACTCGATTTCCCCAGCACGAGCGGGCCGACGACGTGCAAGCGTACGCCGACGAGCTCGAACTGCAAAAAATGGAACGGCAACTTCGCACTCATGCAAGCTTGCGAGACAAGGGGGCGGCTCACCCCGCGGCGACGGTGTACGCCGAAGCCGTGGCCATCGGGGACGCCGACCCGGCGCGGGCCACGAAGCTCTTGGAAGGCCTGGTGGCGCTGTACCAGCCGACGGGTTCAACGGCGGCCGTCGACGAAGAGGATCGCGCCTACGTGGTCTTAGCTCAGCGGCAACTGAACAAGTTGCGGCGCACGATCGACCAGGAAGCCAGCGAGCAGTTGCCGGCGCTGCGGGAGCGGTTGGCGGCGGCGCGAAGGCTCGAAGCGTCGGCGCCAGAGCAGGCGCGGAAAATGTATCGGGCGGTGGTGGACTTGTACGGCAATCGGCCGTGGGCCGCGTCGGTGGTTGCCGAAGCTGCCCAGCGGTTACAAGGACTCTCCCAAGACCAATAGATCCATGTCGATTTCCTGGCATCGCCGATCGCACAAGCGCAGTGCAGCGGCCTACGAGCGGGCGCAGCAACTCATGCCCGGCGGGGTGAACAGTCCGGCGCGCGCCTTTGGGGCGGTGGGGGGGCGCCGATCTTCATCGACCGGGCCCAAGGCGCCTATCTGTTCGACGTCGACGGCAATTACTACATCGACTACGTCGGCTCCTGGGGACCGATGATCCTGGGCCACGCCCACCCCGAGGTGGTAGGGGCCGTCGCGGCGGCGCTGTCTCGCGGCACGAGCTTTGGGGCGCCCACCGAAGCGGAGAGCGAGTTGGCCAGCAGGATCGTCGACGCCGTGCCGTCGATCGAGAAGGTGCGGTTGGTGAGTTCCGGCACCGAGGCGACGATGAGCGCCGTGCGGTTGGCCCGCGGCTACACGGGTCGCGACCTCTTGGTGAAATTCGCCGGGTGCTACCACGGCCACGTCGATAGCCTGCTGGTGGCGGCGGGCAGCTCGGCGGCGACGCTGGGGACGCCCGACTCGCCCGGCGTCACCGCGGGGGCGTCGCGCGACACGATCGTGTTGGAGTACAACGACCCCGGTGCGCTGGAGGACGCCTTCGCCCAGCACGGCGACAAGATCGCGGGCGTGATCCTGGAGCCGATTGTCGGCAACATGGGGGTTGTCGTTCCGACGCCGGAGTTCGTCGCCGCGCTCAATCGACTCACCAAGCGTCATGGTGCGCCGATTGATTTGCGATGAAGTGATGACGGGATTTCGCGTGGCGTTCGGGGGGGCGCAATCGCTGCTCGGGCTGGAAGCGGATCTTACGACGCTGGGCAAAATCGTGGGCGGCGGCTTGCCGGTGGGGGCCTACGGCGGGCGCGCGGAGATCATGGATCGCGTGCTGCCCGCCGGCAAAGTGTTTCAAGCCGGCACGCTCAGCGGCAACCCGCTGGCGACGGCGGCCGGCTGCGCGACGCTGCGGCTGCTGAAGAATAATCCACCCTACGCGCTGCTGGAAACTCGCAGCGCGGCTTGAGGCGGGCTTGCGCCGCGCGGCGGAGCAGGCCGGCGTACCGCACTTTGTGGCGCGCGTGGGCAGCATGATGACGCTATTCTTCCATTCGGGGCCGGTCCGCTGCTGGCGCGACGCCAGCCAGTGCGATACGCGGCAGTTTGCCCGGTACTTTTGCGGCCTGCTGGACCGCGGGGTGTACATGCCGTGCAGCCAGTATGAAGCGCTGTTCGTGTCGGCGGCGCACAGCGAGACCGACATTGATGCGACGATCGCCGCGGCCGAGGCGGCGCTGGGGGAGCGGTGAGTTGGCGCGAGACGCGCTCCGCTGCGGCGGACCTTCGCGTCGCGGCTAACGGGAGACGGGCATGTTAGCCGCGACGCGGAGTCGGCGGAGCGGAGCGCGCGGTTAACCGTGGCGCTTCGCTTTCTCTTCGGCGGCGCTTTTGCGGTAGTAGTTGGGGACCAGCGCCAGCGGATCGACGGCGCCGCCGCGATGGAATAGCTCAACCGCCAGACGGCCAACCGCGGCCGCGCTCGGCGGCGACGCGGCTTCGTTGGTCGCCCTTACGCCAGCCGGCAACCGCGGGGCCAACTTAGCCAGCGGCGGACCGGCGACAAAGTCGCCCGGAGCGAGCCTCGCCAGCCACTGGTCAACGCTCAGAATTTCCGTGGCGGGATGCGGCGCGTCGGCAAGCTGGCGCCCCGGTTCAAAGCAGGCCACGAAGAGTTCGCCGCGCTGGGCGTCGAGGACTGTCCACAGTCTCGCCTTGGTGACTTCGAGACGGACCGCGGGGATAAACCCCGCGGCTCGCTGATGGGCGGCGATCGCCGCGAGCGTGTGCACGCCGACCAATCGAGCCCCGGTGGCGTACGCGAGCGTCTTGGCCGCCACCACGCCGATGCGCAGCCCCGTGAACGACCCCGGGCCGGTCGTCGTGGCGACCAGGCCCACGTCGGCGGGGCGGCAAGAGTGTGCTTTCAGCAGCGATTGAACGGCGGGCAGCAGCGACCGCGCGCTACGCTCGCCCGTGGGCAGACGCCGCTCGTCGAGAAGTCGCAGCGCGCTGCCGTCGGCGTCGACGCAGCGCCACGGCGCCGCGCGTTCCGCTCGTTTCCAGGGCCAGCACTCGCACGGTTACTTTGCTCCTTGGAACCCGATATCCGGATGGCTGGCAGGAGAGAATGATATCGTTTGAACCAGGTGGGGTGGCTGGGGTCGAAGCGAAGCGCAGCCCCCAGCGAAATTCACTGGGGGCTCGAAGACTCGACCCCAGCCACCCGTCACCCGTCGCCCATCGCCAAGCTATGATCATAATGAGCCGCGGCGGGGCAGCACGACCCATCCTTGACCCTGTTTACCAGCGCACCTAAACTGGCGGATTAGCACGATTTAGGGTAAGAACCCCGCAGTCGCCCGCCGGGCCCTTGCCGACCGACTTCGAGGCGCCCGCGCCGGTCGAGCAGCGCCGGAGCGGAGCTGCCAAGCCCAGAGCGCCGTCTCCCCTTTTGCTTCTGATGGATGTGACCAGCCGGTGAAGCGCGCGATCATCAGCGACATTCATGCGAACCTCGAAGCTCTCGAGGCTGTGCTGGCGCACGTCGCCGAGCAAAAGATCGACGAAGTATTCTGCCTGGGCGACGTCGTGGGGTACGGCCCGAACCCCTGCGAATGCCTCGATCTGGTAATCGAGCGGTGCAAAATCGGCCTGTTGGGCAACCACGACCAGGGGGCCATGTTCGACCCGGAGGGGTTCAATACCGGCGCCGAGAAGGCCATTTTCTGGACCCGCGAACAGCTCGAGAACTCCGGCGGCGAGCGGGAGCGCATCGACCGCCGCTGGGACTATCTCGGCACCCTGCCCCGCATCCACCGCGACGACCCCTGGCTGTACGTCCACGGCTCGCCGCGCAATCCGGTCAATGAATATGTTTTCCCGGAGGACGTCTACAACCAGAAGAAGATGGAGAAGCTGTTTGGCCTGATCACCAAGGGCTGCTTCCAGGGGCACACGCACGTGCCGGGCGTCTTCCTGGAGAGCCTCGAATTCATCACGCCCGAGCAGATCGACCACGTGTTTCCCTACGGCCAGGAGCGGTTTATGGTGAACGTCGGCTCGGTGGGCCAGCCGCGCGACGGCGATCCGCGGTCGTGCTATGTCGTGCAGGACGACGACAAGCTGACGTTCCACCGCGTGGAATACGACTGGAACAAGACGGCCGACAAGATCTACAACACGCCGGATTTGGACAATTTCCTCGGCGACCGCATCAAAGAAGGGCGGTAATGCAACGCCGCCCTGTTGGTCAGACTATCTAGCCTGACTCCCCTCGGATGCCTGTCAGCATGGCACGGCTGACTTACTGGAAAGCAGTACGACTTGGAACGCCGCCTGTTACTGTTTGTGACCTTGTCGGTGATGCTGATCATCGCCAACGGCCTGTGGGTTGCGCGGCAGCAGGCCGAGCGGCAAGAAGCGGCCAGGAAGGCAGCGGCGGCCGCTGGGGATAAAGGCGAAGAGGGCAAGCCGGCGGAGGCCGCCAATGCGAATGAGAAGGACGGCGACGCCGCCCAGCAGGCGGAGCCGGCCGAGGCGGTTGCGGACGATGAGGAAGCGCCCGAAGCCGCGCCGGCGCCGGGCGCCGAGGAACAGGCCAAGACGCCGAAGGAGTACGTCACGCTCGGCTCGTTGGACCCCGGGTCTGACTACCGCATGCTGGTGACGCTGACCAACGCCGGCGCCGGCGTGCGGCGCGTCGAACTGGCCAACCCGCGTTATCTCGATATTCAGGATCGCAGCGGGTATCTGGGACAGCTCGAGCTCGCCGTCGATGACAAGCCAGGGCTTGTGGTGCAGGCGGTGGGCGCCGGGACGCCCGCAGCCAAAACGGGCGTCAAGGTCGGCGACCGGCTGTTGGAAGCTGGCGTCAAAAAGCTCGCGCCGCTCAGTGCGCCCGCGGACCTGGCCAAAGTGCTGCACTCTGCCAAGCCGGGCAGTGAGCTGTCATTGGTGATCGCGCGCGAGGACCAGCAGCAGACGGTGAAGGCGGCGCTTGTCCGGCGTCCCTTGGACGTCATCCGTCCCGAATCGGAGAATGTCTTGCTGCGGACCGACAAGCTGCCGGCCGGCTTCGTTGAACCGCCGTCCTTTTTGCTCACTCTCGACGGCGTCGATCGCCGCAAGATACCCGACGAACGCGAGGAGCTGGGGGGCGTGGATCTGCGCACCGGCAATTGGCGGATCGTGGATCGGGACGAGCGCTCGGTCACCTTCGAGCGGCGCGCGGCGCCGTGGGGGATGGTGGTCACCAAGCGGTACGAGTTGGCCAAGGCCGCCAGCGCCGAAGCCAAGGCTGACCCCGACGCGCCGCTGTACCACTTGACTCTCGAAATCACGATCGCCAACGCCGCGGAGGCGGCCGGCGGCAAGCCGCATCAGGTGGCGTACCGGCTCGATGGGCCCAACGGGTTGCCCATCGAGGGCTGGTGGTACGCCACCAAGATAGGCCGCGAGTGGGGCGCCGCGGGCATCCGCGACGTGGTTGGACGATACATCGGCGCCAAGCCGCGGCAACTCGGCGCCGCGAAAATCGCCGCGGGCAAGGCGGAAGGGTTCGAGGGCGCGCAGCCGATGGCGTACATGGGGGTCGACGCTCAATACTTCTGCGTCGCGCTCATGCCGCTCGATCAGGATCCCCAGAAGCCCTGGATCGCCGCCGTACAACCAATACTGCTCGGGCCGAAGCCTGACCCGCGCTCGGCGGAAGGCCGCTACGTCAACGTCACCGCTCGGCTGATGAGTGCGCCGGCGACGCTTGCGCCGGGCGAGCGGCTAACGCACAAATATGAGGTGTTCGCCGGACCGAAAAGACCCGACCTGCTGGACAAGTACCAAGCGGCCAGCCAGCCCGGCTACTCGCTGAGGGACTTCGTGTACTACGGCTGGTTTGGCGCCGTGTCGCAGGCCATGGTCGGGATCTTGCACCTGTTCTACGGCGTGGTGCGCAACTACGGCGTGGCGATCATTATGCTCACCGTGCTGGTGCGCCTGTGCATGTTTCCAGTGAGCCGCAGCCAGGCCCGGAGCATGGCCAAGATGCAGGAATTGCGGCCGGAGATGGAGCGGATCAAGGAGAAGTTCAAGGGCGATCAGCAGAAGCAAGCCCAAGCGATGCAGCAGTTGTATCGCAAGCACAAAGTGAACCCGTTGGGCGGCTGCCTGCCGGCGTTCATCCAATTGCCGGTGTTCATCGGCTTGTGGCGCGGGTTGGCGGTGGACGTCGAGCTGCGGCAGGCGCCGCTGTTTGGTCACGCCGTGCGATGGTGCTCAAACCTGGCGGCGCCGGACATGTTTTTGGACTGGTCGGGCATCATGCCGGCGAGCGTCAATGGCGGCGTGGCCTTCATCGTGGGCCTGGGTCCGTACCTGAATCTGCTGCCGTTGGTGACGATCGCCTTGTTCCTGTGGCAGCAAAAGATGTTTATGCCGCCGCCAGCGAACGAGCAGGCGGAGATGCAGCAGAAAATGATGAAGTACATGATGATCTTTGTGAGCATCATGTTCTACAAAGTGCCGAGCGGCTTGTGCTTGTACCTGATCTCGTCGAGCTTGTGGGGCATCGGCGAGCGAAAGCTGTTCCCGCCTCCCACGACGGCGACCGCCGGCGGCGACGGGACGGGAAGCGCCTCGTCGTCAAGAAGTCCTTCCGGCGGCGTAGTGGCCGACAAGCGGACGGCGAAGAACGGGCAACTCCGCGACAAGCGCGACGCCAAGTCGAAACGCCGGCGATAGTCGGCGAAGCCCTGTGTGCCATCCTTCTGGCTCCCTCCCCCTCGGCGGGGAGGGCTGGGGAGGGGGGCGCACAGCGGTTGATCATCCACGCCGGCGCTTTCACCCCTGCCTAACCCTCCCCGTCGAGGGGTGGGGACCGGAGGGATTGGTTTCCGCGCATGTTTCTTCATGGCCTACGACCCGCAGGACACCATCGTGGCAGTCGCTTCGGCGGCCGGCGGCGCCGCTCGGGGGATTGTGCGCATCAGCGGGCCCCGATCCGTGGAGTGCCTAACTAGATGCTTCACCCCCGACGATGCGACTGTGGATCTCCATCGACTGTGCTTGATGGCCCGCGTGCCCGGGTCGTTGCGCGTCGACGGCGACGCCCAGCAGGCGGCGTTGGTTGTGCCGGGTGATCTGCTGGTCTGGCCGGGAACTCGCAGTTACACGCGGCAACCGGCAGCCGAATTTCATACGCTCGGGTCGCCGCCGCTGCTGTCGGCGGCGGTCGAAAAGCTGTGCCGCTGCGGGGCTCGGGCGGCCGAGCCTGGCGAGTTTACGTTGCGGGCGTTCCTGGCGGGGCGCATCGACCTGGTCGAGGCCGAGGCGGTGCTCGGCGTGATCGACGCCGCAAGTGCGGGCGACCTCGACGCCGCTCTCGATCAGCTTGCGGGCGGCTTGTCGCGCCCGTTGCACGGGCTGCGCGAGCAATTGCTGGATGTGCTCGCCGAGCTCGAGGCGGGGCTGGACTTTGCGGAGGAAGACATCCAGTTCATCGGACGCGCCCAGCTCGAGCGGAGGCTGGCCGACGGGCGCGAGGTAGTGGCCGCGACGCTGGCTCAGATCGGCGCCGGGATCGCCGCAGCGAGGCGCCGCGCGTCGTGCTCGCGGGGCCGCCCAATGCAGGCAAGAGCAGCTTGTTCAACGCGCTGGCGGAGAGATACGGCGCCGGGGCGCCAAGTCGCGCCATCGTCTCGCCGACGCCTGGGGCGACGCGGGATTACTTGATTGCCCGGCTGGATCTGGATGGCGTCGCGTGCCAACTGGTCGACGCCGCGGGCGACGGACCGGCGGCCGACGCGATCGGACGGCTGACGCAAAACGCGGCCGCTGCCCAACGCCGAACGGCCGACATTCGATTGAGGTGCGTCGACGCGAGTTCTCGCAATGGCGGCGCGTCGATCCTGTCGTTGGCGGCAGACGAGTTGTTGGTGCTCACTAAGATCGACCTGCAAATTACGCCGCAGGCTTCTGAAGTTTTCGACGTGACATGCAGCAGCGTGACCGGCGCGGGCATCGATGAACTGGCGCAGCGCCTGCGGCCGCGGATTCTGGAACTTAAGGGAGAGCCGGCGGGCGCGGCCGCCACGGCGGCTCGGTGCGTCGGCAGCTTGCAAAGGGCCGAAAAATCGCTGGCGGCGGCCGGCGAATTGGCAGCGGCAGGCGCCGGCGACGAGCTCGTGGCCGCCGAAATCCGCGCGGCGCTGGCCGACATCGGCGACGTGGTGGGCGCCGTGTGCGCCGACGACGTGCTGGACCGTGTTTTCAGCCAGTTTTGTATTGGCAAGTGACGCGGCGCCGCGGTGGTCTTACCATTGGCACAACCCGCACAGTTTTACAGCGGTGAAGCCGCGCCGCCCGAAAGGTCGAAGATAATGCCGATGCGCCGGGCGCTAACCACAGGGAAGTGGATCATGACTATCCGCCGAGTCGCGGGGCGACTGGAGATTCTGTCGCGCACGTTGATCGTGGCCGCATTTGCCGCGGGGCTCGCTCCGGCCGCCGCGCCGGCGCGGGCATACGACCACAGCGCCCTCTTGGACGCGGCCATCGCCACCGTGACCACGGACGAGCTGCGTGAGCACGCGGGCGTGCTGGCCGACGACACGCTCGAAGGCCGCGAGGCAGGCACGCGCGGCGGGCAGGCGGCGGCCCGGTACGTTGAGGTGCAGCTCAAGACTGACGGCCTGGCTCCGGCTGGCGACAACGGCGGCTACTTGCAGCGCTTTCCGCCCAAATACCAAAACCTCCTCGGCAAAATCCCCGGCGTCGATCCGCAGCTCAAAAACGAGTGGCTGCTCATCGGCGCCCACTACGACCACGTCGGCTACGGCAATTCGCGCAACAGCAACGGCCCCGTGGGCTACATCCACAACGGCGCCGACGACAACGCCAGCGGCGTCGCCACGCTGCTGGAGATGGTCGACGCTCTGACGCGCACCCACTGGCAGCCGCGGCGGTCGATCGTGTTCGCCTTCTGGGACGGCGAGGAAATCAATTTGCTGGGGTCGCGGTGGTGGGTCAAGCACCCCACCGTGCCGCTGGCCGACGTGCGCCTGGCGGTGAACATCGACATGATCGGCCGGTTGCGCCAGGGCCGGCTCGAGGTGGGCGGCACGCGAACGGCGCCGGGGCTGCGAGAAATGTTGAGCTCCGAGCGCGTGCCGGCCGACATGTGGCTCGACTTCACGTGGGAGTACAAGGAAAACAGCGATCACTGGCCGCTCTTCGAGGCGGGCGTTCCGTCGCTGATCATCCACACCGGATTGCACGAGGACTACCACACGCCGCGCGACGACGTGGACAAGCTCAACGTGCCCGGCATGCAGCGAGGGCGCCGCTTACGTGCTGGAAACGATTTGCCGGCTGGCCGACGCCAACGCGCTGCCGGCGTTTCGCCCGGCGTCGCGGTCGGAGACCCCGGAGGTGCAGAAAGTCCGCCAGGCGCCCTTGCCGCCGGCGCCGACGCGATTGGGAGTGACGTGGACGATCGCCGAGGACCCGCTGTCGCCGGCGGTGAAGGTCGAGAGCGTGACGCCGGGCTCCGCCGCCGAGACCGCAGGCATCAGGGCGGGGGATTTGATCACGGCCGTCGACGGGGCGGAGATCGTCAACCACTCGCTGCTGCCGGCCGCCGTGTTGCGCCGGACAAGGAGGTAAAGCTCACCGTGGTGCACGACGGCGCCCCGCAAGACGTCACGGTTCCCTTGGACGGCCCGGCGGTTGCGCTGGGCGTATCATGGCGCGAGGACGACGCCGAGCCGGGCGCCGTGTACATTACGCGGGTCGTGCCTTTCTCGCCCGCAGCCCGCGCCGGGCTAGCCGTTTACGACCGCATCTATGCCCTCCACGGCGAACCCTTTGCCGACGGCGCCGCTCTTTTGAAGCGTATTGGCGACCTGCTGGCTGAGAAGCCCGATACGCTCGAGGTGGAAGTCGAGACAGCGGGCCACCTGCGGACGGTGGCGGTCGATCTTCGGCTGCCGACGACGGCGGGCGATGCGACGTTGTAGGGGGCTGTCGGCAGTCGGCGCCCGTCTGCGGCCGCCTAGTCGCGTGCGGCGAAGGGCGGCTATACTTGAATCGTCCGCCGCGCCTCGAGCAGCGGGCGTTCTGGGGACGTGGCGAAATTGGCAGACGCGCTGGATTTAGGTTCCAGTTCCTTCGGGAGTGTGGGTTCAAATCCCTCCGTCCCCACTGGCTCGCGACCGGATTCAACGCGGGGCCCTGCGGCTTCCGCGACGATGTCCCGTTGAATCGGCCAAGCTGTCCCGACGCCGCTGGGAATAGGGTTTACAGCCTGCGAGTCGCTGCCTTAGGATGTAGAGGACCAATCCTGGATGGCGTCCCACTTTCCCTCGCGGTTTAAGCCGTTGCAATGATCCCAGAAAAGAAAACCAACATCCGACGGACCCCGAAAACTGACCCCGTCTGGATCAACGGCGTGCCGCCCAAGCCGATGTTCATCGACTACAAGGATCTCGACTTGTTGTCGAAGCTGATCAATCGCCACGGCAAAATTGTGAGCCGCCGCAAGACCGGCTGCCACGCGGCGAGTCAGCATGCGGTGTCGAAGGCGGTCAAGCGGGCCCGCTTTATGGCCCTGCTGCCGTATGTCGGCGGCTAGCTCGCGCCTCGGTCGCAGAGATTCGGCGACGCCGTATCCCTCGGATTGAACGGCGCCCATTGCCGCTCGGCAAGTGCCTCGTGAAGCGCCGGAGGCGATGATGGCGGTCGACCCGACGCGACGAGCGATTCTTCAGGCAGCCGGATTTGGCACGGCCGTCTGGGCCGTCGGCTCCTTGGCGCGGGGCGAGGACGCGCCGATTCAGGGATTTGAAAAGGTCGACGCCACCGCCGAGTCGTCGCAAGGATGGACGCCGATCTCTGACCGCAAGATTCGCGTCGGCCTGGTCGGGCACGGCGTCTGCCAGTTTGCGGCGGCGTTTGGATTTCAAGACCATCCCAACGTCGAGGTCGTGGCCGTCAGCGACTTGATTCCTGAGCGCTGCGCCGCCTTGGCCCAGGCGGCGCGCTGTGCACGCACCTATCCGTCGCTCGAGGAGCTGGTGAAGGACGACCAGGTCGAAGCGGTCTTTGTGGCCACCGATGCGCCCAGCCACGTCCGGCACTGCATCGACGCGTTGAAACACGGCAAGCACGTCGCGTCGGCCGTGCCGGCGTGTTTCGGGTCGCTGGAAGAGGCCGATCGGCTTTTCGAAGCGGTGAAGTCGGCCGCCGGGCTGAAGTACATGATGTTCGAGACGTCGTACTTCCACGAAGACCTGTTCGCGATGCGGCAGATCTATCAGGCCGGCGGCTTCGGCAAGCTCGTGTACGCCGAGGGCGAGTACTTCCACTTCATGGCGGAGCCGATTGATTCGTACAAGGGGTGGCGGATCGGCTTGCCTCCGCAGTGGTACCCGACGCACTCCAACGCCTACTACGTCGGCGTCACGGGCGGCAGTTTTACCCAGGTCTCGTGCCAAGGCACGCCGAGCGCGATCCCGCACCTGAAGCCCGCGAACAATGTCTATAAAAACGCGTTCGGCACCGAAGTGGCGCTGTTCCGCACGAGCGAAGGCGGCACGGCGCGGATGGCCGTCAGTTGGGACACGCCCGGCAGCGGCGGCGAGATGGGTCGCGTGCGCGGCGAGAAGGGGTCGTTTGACGGCAAGTTCGACGGGCTCCAGGAGCAACCGCTGCCCGTCACTGCCCGTCCGCCGCTTCCGCCCGGCGTCGAGCCCGGCGGCCACGGCGGATCGCACGGCTATTTGATGAACGAATTCGTCACGGCCATTCTCGAATCCCGCGAGCCGTTGGTCGACGTCGCCCAGGCGTTAAACATGACGGTCAGCGGCATCGTGGCGCACCAGTCGGCGCTCAAGGACGGGGAGCTGATGAAGATTCCCCAGTACCGCCTCTAGCGCTGGATAGGCGTTGGCGGCAAGGGAACCCGCGCGCTGGATTCCCGTGCACGGTTTCGCGGGCTCCGCATGAGCAGTAGAATGAGCCGCGGCATCGTCGCAAGAGCCTGTAGCTCAGTCGGTAGAGCAACGGACTTTTAATCCGTAGGTCGTGGGTTCGAGTCCCGCCAGGCTCAATGGTTCGTAGTAAGGAGTTGGAATTCGGCGATTGCCCGGGGACTAATTCTCCGTTTTTGGGCCGGGCCGTCGGCGTCGCCTGGCATGTCGAGCCAGCAAGTCTTGCGGCGAACCCGCTACGTCATCGATGCCCGAAGTGCGGTCGGCGCGATCAAGTCGTCAAGGCCGACGCCAGGTAGACGAATCGGTTGCCCATCGGGACCGAACTCGCATCCCGACTGGCATCGAGCTGCGCGGCAAATCTCTGAGAGCCAAATCTTTTCGAGCTAAAAAAACAGCGCGGGCGAACCTTGCCCCCGCTTCGCTCGTAGCACGAGTTTGCACGAGAGAAATTGTCGGCATGCGCCACGACATCGCGTCCGGCGTCCGCGACTATTTGTCGGTACGCCACCGTACGGAGCTGCTCTCGAACCGAGCCTAAAACTTCATTGCTCTTCCCGTGAGGGTCAAATGAAATCTCACAAACAGGCCCCGTCCAACCAGGGCGACGTGTTCCTGGCGCCGCTCGTGGGCCAACTGGTTGAATGCCTTTCTGTTGAAGACGCCGTCGCGGTCAAGAATGCGCATCGCGTGCTAACAGACAGCGACGACAGGAGCTTATCGTCGCTCCAACTCGGGCGGTTGGCGGCCGTCCTGAAGCGATACGGACGTAACGCCGAAGCCGAAGAGCTGAGGCGCCGCGCTAGCCGGTTGCGTGCAGAACAGATTTTGAAAAAAGCTGTGGGCTACGAATCGCCTTGAACATGTGCCGAGCCTCCGGCGTGCGCACGTAAAACAAATGCCCAAGCTTGGCCAAATCGGGCGTCGCCGCCTGGCGTGGCAGCGCCCTCGCTAGGCGTTTCGCTCCCGCGACGCCATGACCCAGTAGCACTCACAAACGCGCGACTCCAAGCCCTTGCGATCCAGGATGGTTATCGTGCCGTGATTGGAGGCGCACGAGCCCCGCCGTCTGCAGCGGACCCAAGACTTCGCTCGCGCTCGGCCGCCTGACGCCGAGCATGAGGGCCAGGAATTCATGGGTTAGCTTCATGTCGTCGGAGTCAACGCGGTCCCGCGTCATCAGCAGCCACCGACAGCAGCGTTGCTCGACCGAATGCAATCCATTGCATGCCATGCCCTGCATGGTTTGATTGCGGAATAGGCCTTCGTATTGAAAAACCAAATTGCGCAGTTCATCGCTGGACTCAGCAACCTCCTTAAATTGCTGCGCACTGGTTCGGAATCCGTCGCCAGCGACTTGCACGAAGTATTTGTACGGTACGGCGTCGGTCTGCAATAACAGCACGGACCCCGCCATGCCCTCGCGGCCGATTGTGCCGACTTCTATGCTGTCGCCATTTCCCATCAACGAGATGACGGATAGCGCGCCGCTCTCCGGGAAGTACGCATAGTCGATTGGCTGATTCGGTACATACAAGACCCGATTCACTTCCAAATCGACGCGCCGAAGCGCGAGTTTTTCTATAACTCCCCCCGACAGTTTGGCGAGCAGGGCGTTTTTGAACGCACCGGTAGCATTAGAATTCTTTGCCATCGAAGCACCAAAGCCTTTCTGAAAGGCCGGGCCAACGGCAAAGAGGCCGGGTTCTAATCGCACCCGACTGCCAGGATGTCGCGAGCTAGACGATTCACGTAAGGGACGCGGGCCTTCCCCGCGAGCGACGGATTATGGTTTCGGTCAGCCAAGCTAATTGTACGCTAGGTGACCGACCGCCGGCTCAACGTTTCTAGAATTGCCGCCGGGAATGACCAACGACGGAGCGCGAGTTGAGCCTCCGGCGTGCGTCCCCAACTAGGCCAACGCTCAGCCAAGGGCGACGTTGCTCCGACCCGGCGACGCCTTCTTGATGCGCGGGGTTGCAGGACTTGCGTAGGCTTGTACCCTGCTACCTGTACCCTGCTACCTCCGCCGTCCGCGCGCTTGGTCGGCAGTGAGCGTGGCCAGTGCTTGTTGACGCATTCCGCAGACGGCGCAGTCGATGCGTAATTGGACGACATCGTCAGCGAGCAAGATGTCGGGCAGATCGACGCCGCCGTACTGTGATAGCACTGTCGCTGGCTTGCCGCACTTCTCACAAGTAACCGTCTGGGGCAATTCCACGCCCCCATTGTACGGACTCGGTACGGTAGCGTACAAATCCGTTGCTTGCCGCCCCTTAAAATGTGGGGCTGTTCTGAGGATTTCTCTTCTGGTGCGAGAGGTCAAATGGAGTCCGACGGCCACGCTTCCAGAGACGGAAGCGACGTGTTCCTGGTCGCGCTCGAAGACCGGGTCGTCGAGTGCATCTCGATGGAAGATGCCATAGCAATCAAGAATGCACACAGCATTCTCGGCGGCGAAGGCGGGCAAGACTACTCGTCGTTCGAGCTTGGCCGATTGGTCGTCATCTTGAAGCGGTATGACTGTCACTCCGCCGCTAATGCGCTCGGGCACCGTGCCAATCGGGCGCGTGCTGCGGAGATATTGAAAAAAGCGATGGCCGACGAACCGCGAGCGAAATAGCCGGTGCTTCCGGCGTGCGCGCGAAAACTAATGCCGAAGTGTGGCTAAAGAGACGTTGCCGCCTAATGGCAGCGCACTCGCTTACCAATACAAATGGCTCATAACACCTGGGCGCTATTCGCCGTAGCAGTCGCGGTTTTGGCCGCCATTATCTTTTGGAGGATCCGACGCGGCGACTGAGGCTACGCAAAAACTGCTCCCGCGCGGCCCGCCGCCCGGTCGAGCGCGAAGCAGCCGATCCGCTACCGTGAGCCGCGCCGCTGGGTCGCCGATGCCGCTGGCGTCCGAGTCTGTGCGTGCCAACGCTGCCGCGCGGCGGCGACTTCAACGCCGGGAGTTTGTCAGGCGAACAGCTCGCCGAGATACGCCAGCCAGCCGCGGCGGCGGGAGGCTATTTGGCCCCGCTGTTCGCTGGGTTTTTCCTGCGCTTGGCTCTACTCTTGAGACACACGATGGCGGCCGTGCCGCCGAGCAACGACCACACGGCGAGGCTCGCCGCTTCGGGAACGGCGCCCGGGGTTGCGCCGGCCGGCGAGAAATCGAATTGATTGATCGCAAAGCTGCCAAAAAAGTTATCCGTTACCGAGCGTAGCGAGAACTCGATCGCGTAGATGGGGGTCGTCGTGTCGCTGATTCCGACAAACACGGCCGAGCCGTCCCCGTTGGCGTTGCTAGTCCCGACAACGTCAAAGAAGCCGAGGCTGGCCAGCGCGCTGTCAAAAGCTTCGATGCGAGTGGTGAACGAGCCGTATACGTCGGATTGAAACTGTGCGCCGCCGCCCGTAATGCCTGGGCCGCCAAAGGACAATCGCATCACGTTGGGGAAGACGTTGAAATCGCCCGTCCAGAGCAGCGCCTGGTTGTTGCCAAAGTTCCCGGCCCACGATCCTTGGTTGATGCGTTGAAAAGTCGTGGCCTGAGTTTTGCCGACAGTTACGTTGACGCCGTCATCCGAAGTGATGACGAACGGATTGACCACCAACGTCCCCGACGGACCCAAGTCACCCCAATCGATATTATCGGTTCCCGCCAGGCCGGCCCGCGTCGTCTCCTGTTGGACGGACGCTTGGGCGGAGGCCGCCACAGCGGCGACCACCAAACAGGCAACAAGCGAAGCGTAACTCTTCGAGGTGCTTTTCATAATCTCAGGACTCTGCGAACGATGATGACTGTACGGCAATTGGCTGGCGTTACTGGTATTCCTAGCCGACCGATTTTCTCCGCAACCTCCCATCTAAACGGCCTGATCGGGGATTTGCAAGCATTTTCGTGTGAAAACTGCGAAAAACTCAGTACAACGACCGGGAACATGGCCTTGTTTCCGCGTCGACCTAACGAGAGGCCCATCGAGATTTCGAGCCCAAAGGGGGGCGTTTACCAAGCTTTCGCTTAAACGACGCCAGCGACCAGTTTGGGGCGCTGGGCGGCGACGCCTGGTTCGACAACGGCGTTGCCGCCCGGCAAGTTGGCTTCACGGGCGGGTTCTACGAATACCCGGCCGCCGGCGGCCAATATCGCTTTTCGATTGCATCGTTCATCGGCGACGCCGGCCGAGCGGCGGGACTCAGCAACCGCTATGCCGCCGACGGCACGCAAACCGGCGTCGACGCCTGGATCTTCAACGGCACGACGACGGTGAACATCGGCCTCATCGGCGCCGGCTATGAATCGAACGACGGCGTCAACATGCGTCGTTACTCCCGCCCCCAGACGCTCAGCAACGGGTACGTGGCCGGCATCGCTTCGCGCGTCACGCCCGCCGGCCTGGGATTGGGAACCGATGCGTGGTTGTACAACGGGTCGACCACCCAAGTGAGCGGCCTCACCGGACCCGGAAACGACGTGACGTCGCCCGACGGAACGGCCCACGACTATCAGGCGCTCTTGGTCAACAACAGCGGCAAGGCGGCGGGATACGCTTCTCGGTATGGCGCGACGGCCGTTGATTTCTGGGGTTACGACGCGTGGATTTTTGGCGGCGCGACGACGCAAGCCGTGGGCCTGGTCGGCGCCGGCTACGAGTGGAATACGGGCGGCGGCGCCTTTCGCGCGACGCCGCCGATCGCGCTGAACTACGCCGGGATGGCGGCCGGCGCCAGCGAACGGATCACGGCTGCCGGCGACGGCCTCGGCTACGACGCCTGGATTTTCGACGGCGCAACCACCAAGCCGATTGGTTTGTCGGGCGCCGGTTACGACTTCAGTCTCCCCGCGGGGACGTTTCGCTCCTCCGGTATCCAATCGTCGCTGGCTTTGAACGACGCCGGCCAAAATGCGGGCATCACCACCCGCGACGACGCCACGGGCGTCCAAATGGGACAATCGGGGTGGTTCTTCGACGTCGCGACCAATGTCAACACTCCGCTGGTCTTCAGCGTGCAATCGGGAACCAATTACGCCTACACAGATCCACAAATCGTGAGCAAAGACGGCGTCGTGTTGGGACTCTACGAGAAACTCACCGGGGGACCCTCCGATGGCCGGCGGCCGTTTTTGGTGGAGCCTGGCCGATGGATTCCGCGATCTGGGCGACATCGTGGCAGGCGGATTGAGCGTCGCCGGCTGGCAGCAGCTCAGCAACGTCAAATGGCAAGCGGACAACCTCGCGAGCGCCGGGCCGCAGTACATCGTGGGCGGCGGCTACGTCAACGGTCAGATAAGAGACCCGGTGATCGACCAAAGCGCGTACCTGATGACCGCGATTGGCGGCGGCGGTCCCACGGCCGACTTCAACAGCGACACGAAAGTTAACAGCGTTGACTTGGGGATCTGGCGCACGGGATTCGGCAAGACCACGGGCGCGTTGCATGGCGACGGCGACGCCGATGGCGCCGATCTTCTGGCCTGGAAGCAGCAGTACGGTATCGGTGGGCTGGCAATCGCCGCCGACGCATCGGTTCCCGAGCCGACGGCTATCAGTCTGGCGGCGTTCGGCGCCGCTTGGGCGTACGGGCGGGGGCTCCGACTCAAGGCGCCACGAGAACGAGGGAACCGGACGCTAGCGCGTGCCGGCTGATGCGATTCGGCCTGACGATCACCGTGAGAACATCATGCCGAAGAGCACCGACGCGGTGCCGAGCGAGCCCTTGTCGAAGCCTTGTAATTGGACCCAGTCGTTGGCGTATTCGCTGTCGAGGGTCCACTGAATCGTGCCGTAGCGGTAGGCCCGCTGGAGGACGACAGCCTCAATACTGAAGAACAGCCCGCCCGTGAGGTCGGTCTTGGCATGGGGAACCAACGCCACATTGTTAAGCGGATTGCTGGCGAGCGCCGGGTCGAGGAATTCGTCGAACCGTCCTCGCATCGAGCCAACCCGGCCGCCGAAGCGGGTTGCCAGACGCACGTCCCAGCCGCCAGCTCGATTGTCGATCGGCGAGCCCCAATAATAACCCAGTGCGGCGTGAACCGTCGATCGCTGAAGTTCTTTGAGCGTGGTAATAAAGGCGTCCGGATCCAACATACCGGGGTCGTTATCGATAAGGATGTTGGTGACGACGCCGCCACTCGTGCGCTTGGTCTCGCCGAAGGCTGACATGTGGGAACCGCCGAGATCGAAGAACAGCTTATCGCCCGCGATGTCGCGAGCGATCGGCTGGCGAATGCCGCCTTCGACCATCCAACCGGAGTCTTGGTCGTTCTCCAGCAGGCTGCTGCCCAAAACGAACGGCACGCCGACTTTGAGGTACGGGCCGGCCGTCCAGTTAATGGGCTGGCCGCAGGCCGCCTCGTCGCAGTAGTCGCACGGCAGGCATTGGCAAGAGGCGCACGAAGCGGGCGTGACGGCCGGGTCGTTAATGATCGATGGAGACAGAGGCGCCGCGGCGAGCAGTTGCTCGTCGGCCATTAATGCCTGGAGCGTTGCCGACTCCTCCGGTTGCGGCTCCGTTGTGGGCGATGCGAGCGACCAATCCGTCAGCGGTTCGGCGTCTTGGCCAAGCGCAGCGCGGCTGTCCCCAAGCAAAGGACGCCGATGCAGGTGGCCGCGAAGAGGGCAACGCTTGCACGAGTCGCGAGCGTCGAGCGCGACGCCGACATTCGCCAGTTGGATAAGTGCGGCATAGTCGCGTGCCGGGTCGGTTGGTCGGAATGGGCGCAAGCGCGCACGAACTCACTTGTACTTTCGACGGTCAACGTGGAAGAGTTTAGCGATTCTGCCAGTCTTGCCAGCTAGCAATGGAGGCGCTGCTGTTGCGGATGCATCCCGAAGCTTCGTCGCTCTGGTCCCCCTGCGCCATTCGCGGGAGGTGGTCTTGAGCTTTGTGTTCACGATGGTCCCCCTCAATGCGGGCAGTGCGCCCGCGATCGACGTCGTCGAGAGTTGCCGATTTTATGCGGACACGATGCGGCACTGGCTATGGTGGCGGAGGCGACGGGACTGGCCCGCTTGCGAAATCCGCTACGAGCTGATGAGCGCCGACCCCGGCGGCGAGATCAAACGCGTGGCCGACTTCCTCGGCCTGGCGTGGGACCCGGCGATGTTGGACGAGCGCCGCCGCTCGGAGCGGCGCGCCATGCACACGCCGACGTACGTCGACGTACGTCGACGTGACCAAACCGCTCTACACGCGGGCCATGGAAAAACTACGAGCGCTATTTGGAGCCAGGGCTGGAGATTCTGCAGCCCTTCTTGGCGGCGTTTGGATACGACCCGTGGGGGCGGCCAAGTCTACCGCGTGCACGCGAGCCCCCTCGTCCTGCCAAAATGGCGGACTGAAGTGGCGCCCGGGGCCATTCTAAAGTGGGCGATCACGCGGTATCTTGGCTTACTTCCCGCAGTCGGGCCGTGACGTCGGCGGCTTGGCACGCCCCTTGCGTTCCTCCACTTGCACGTCGCGCTCCGGCTGCCATTTTGGCCCGTGAGGGCAGGGATTCGCTGGTAGTTTCTCGCCAAACTTCGGTCGTTGGCGCCGGCTAACGGCCGACTCTCGCATAGTTTGCCAATCAGCCACTCCAGGAGGATTTGAAGTGCCCAAGCAGATGGTTTTTGAGGATGAAGCTCGCAGGCCCTTGGCGGCCGGCGTCGAGAAACTGGCCCGGGCCGTACGTAGCACGCTGGGCCCCCGCGGCCGCAACGCCGTGCTCGACAAGGGATGGGGTTCGCCGAAGATCACCAAGGACGGCGTGACCGTGGCCGAGGACATCGAGCTGGAAGACCCGTTTGAGAATCTCGGCGCCCAGTTGGTGAAGGAAGCCGCGAGCAAGACCAACGACGTGGCGGGCGACGGCACGACGACCGCCACCGTGCTGGCCGATGGCATCTTCCGCGAGGGCATGAAAATGCTCGCCGCGGGCGCCGATGCCATGGCCCTCAGCCGCGGCCTGCACAAGGCGGTGGCGGCGGTGACGGCGGCCATCGAGAAGATGGCCGACCCCGTCGACGTGGCGGACAAGAAGAGCCTGCAGCAGATCGCCACGATCGCAGGGAACAACGATCCCACGATCGGCGCCGTGCTGGCCGACGCCTTCGCCAAGGTGGGGAAGGACGGCGTCATCACCGTCGAGGAAGGCCGCGGCAACGAAACGACCGTCGAGGTGGTCGAGGGTATGCAGTTCGACCGCGGCTACCTGTCGCCGCACTTCATCAACAACGAAGACGACATGTCGGTCGAGTTGGAAAACTGCTCGGTGATGGTGTACGAGGAGAAAATCTCCAACGCCAAGAGCCTGGTGCCAATCCTCGAAGCCGCGTCGAAGGCCGGCAAGCCGCTGCTGATCATCGCCGAGGACGTCGAGGGCGAGGCCCTGGCGACCCTGGTGGTGAACAAGCTGCGCGGCATCGTCCAGGCGTGCGCGGTGAAGGCGCCCGGCTATGGCGATCGCCGCAAGGCCATGCTCGGCGACATCGCCACGCTGACCGGCGCCACGGCCATCTTCAAGGACCTGGGCATCAAGCTCGACGGGGTCCAGCTTTCCGACTTAGGCAAGTGCCGCAAGGTGATCATCACCAGCGAGAACACGACGATGATCGGCGGCAGCGGCAAGAAAGAGGCGATCACCGGCCGGGCTGAGCAGATTCGCCGCGAGATCGACGTGACCGACAGCGATTACGATCGCGAGAAACTACAGGAGCGGCTCGCGAAGCTCGCCGGCGGCGTGGCCGAGATCAAGTGCGGCGCCGCGACCGAGACCGAGATGAAGGAGCGGAAGGAGCTGCTGGTCGACGCCCGCGCGGCGACGCAGGCCGCTTTGGCCGAGGGCGTCGTGCCCGGCGGCGGCGTGGCATTGCTGCGATCGGAGAAGGCGCTCGACAAGCTCGGCCTGGAGGGCGACGAGAAGATGGGCGCCGACATCATTCGCAAAGTGCTCGACTACCCGCTGCGTTACATCGCCGAAAATGCCGGCGTCGACGGCGCCGTGGTCGTCAATCGCGTTCGGCAGATGAAGGGCAAGGCCGACGGCTACAACGCCGACAAGGACGAATACGGCGACATGATCGCGGCGGGCATCATCGATCCAGCCAAGGTCGTCCGCACTGCCCTGCAGAATGCGGCGAGCGTGGCGGCGCTGCTTTTGACGACCGATTCGCTCGTGACGGAAATCCCGAAGGACGAAGACGAAGCTCCCGGCGGCCACCACCACGACCACGGCATGGGCGGAATGGGTGGCATGGGCGGAGGCATGGGTGGGATGGGCGGCATGGGCGGCATGATGTAAGCGGAAAGTGTTGAAACGGCAGTTAAATCAACGCAATCAACTTCACATAACGGGAATCCAATCAATGGCCAAAATCAAACTTCGCCCGCTCGACGATCGCGTGGTCGTACTGCCGCTCGATGCTGAGGAAATCACCGCCGGGGGGATCGTGCTGCCGGACGCCGCTCGCGAGAAGCCGCAGCGCGGCAAAGTGATTGCCGTCGGCGCCGGCAAGCTGCTCGACAGCGGCAAACGTGGCGAGCTGTCGGTCACCGTCGGCGACGAGGTGATCTTCGGCAAGTACGGCGGATCGGAAGTCGAAGTGAACGGCGAGGATTACAAGATTCTTCGCGAGAGCGACATTTTGGCGAAGGTGGTGGCGTGAAGCTTCGCGCCGCCGTCGAGCTAGCCCCCGGCGCAAGCCGGGGGTTATGAGGGACGGTGGACGGTGCTTCAATCCCCCAGCTTGCACCGGGGGCTAGTTAGTAGTCGCGCGATGAAACGCGCGTGAGTTTGAAACACAAGTTAAATTGCACGTTCGCAATAAGGAAACAATTCCGTGCCCAAACAACTCATGTTTGAAGACGCCGCCCGGGCGAAGCTGCTCAAGGGCGTCGACAAGCTGGCCGATGCGGTCGCTATCACCATGGGGCCCACCGGTCGCAATGTGATCATCAACAAGTCGTTCGGCGGTCCGTCCGTCACCAAGGACGGCGTGACCGTGAGCAAGGAGATCGAGCTGGAAGACCCGTTCGAGAACATGGGCGCCAAGCTCGTGCACGAGGTGGCCGACAAGACCTCCTCGCTGGCCGGCGACGGCACAACGACCGCCACCGTGCTGGCCCGCGCCATCCTCCGCGAGGGCGCCCGCAACATCGTGGCTGGCTCGAACCCGATGGCCGTGCAGCGCGGCATCAAGAAGGGCGTCGACGCGGCGGTGGCCAAGCTCGACGACATGAGCAAGAAAGTGTCGAGCAAGGAGCAGATCGCCCAGATCGGCGCCATCAGCGCCAACAACGACCGCGTGATCGGCGACCTCTTGGCCGACGCCATGGAGCGGGTCGGCAAGGACGGCGTCATCACCGTCGAAGAAGGCAAGAGCACCGACACCACGCTCGAGTTCGTCGAGGGCATGCAGTTCGACAAGGGCTACCTGTCCCCGTACTTCATCAACCAGACGGCCGACATGGAGTGCGTGCTGTCGGACGCCTACATCCTGATCCACGAGAAGAAGGTCGCCAATCTCCGCGAGCTGCTGCCTGTGCTCGAAGCCGTGAGCCAGAAGGGCAAGCCGCTGTTGATCATCGCCGAGGACGTCGAGGGCGAGGCGCTGGCGGCCCTGGTGGTGAACAAACTGCGCGGCGTGCTGAACGTGTGCGCGGTGAAGGCCCCCGGCTTCGGCGATCGCCGCAAGGCCATGCTGGGCGACATCGCGGCGCTAACCGGCGGCGTGATGATCAGCGAGGACCTGGGCGTGAAGCTCGAAAACGTCGGGCTCGACAAGCTCGGCCGGGCCAAGAAGATCACGGTCACCAAGGACAACACGACGCTCGTCCAGGGCGCCGGGGACACGTCCGACGTGAAAAAACGGATCGAGCAGATTCGCAAGGGCATCGAGAGCACCACGAGCGACTACGATCGCGAGAAGCTGCAGGAGCGGCTGGCGAAGCTGACCGGCGGCGTGGCCATCATCTCGGTGGGCGCCAATAGCGAAGCCGACATGAAGCAGAAGAAGGCCCGGGTCGAGGACGCGCTGCACGCCACGCGTGCGGCCGTCGAGGAGGGCATTCTGCCGGGCGGCGGCGTGGCGCTGATGCGGTGCAAGGACGCCGTTGAAGCGGCTCGTTCCTCAGCCAAGGGCGATGAGAAGATCGGCGTCGACATCGTGGCCGGCGTGCTCGACGCGCCGCTGCGGCAGATCGCCGACAACGGCGGCCTGGACGGCAGCGTGGTGGCCGACGAGGTGAGCCAGAAGGCGACGAACACGGGCTTCGACGCCAACAGCGGCGAGTACGTCGACATGTACAAGGCGGGGATCATCGACCCGACGAAGGTCGTTAAGACCGCCCTGGCCAACGCGGCCAGCATCGCCGGGCTGATCCTTACGACCGAAGCCCTGGTCACGAATCTGGACTCCAAGGACCAGGATAAAAAGGCGGTGGCGGGCAGCGTCCGCTAAGCGCAATTAGCCCCCGGTCAGTGACCGGGGGCTAAATATTGCGGCGGTTTTCCGCCGTATAATTCAACATCTGCATTTCCGGGCCACTCGACTAAATTGGTAGCGAGTGGCCCGGTTGCGTGTAGGAGAAGTCGGCAGTGGGCGGTGGGCAGTGGGCAGTAAGACCGAAGGGTTCGTAACTGCCCACTGCCTCTACTGCCCACCGCCCACTGAAATGCCCGCCAAACGCTGTTACTACGAAGTCCTCGGCGTCGAGCGCAGTGCGTCGCACGGCGACGTCGCCACGGCGTATCGAAAGCTCGCGGTAAAGTTTCACCCCGACAAGAATCCGGGGGATGAGGAAGCCATCGCGCAGCTTCAAGGAGTGTAGCGAGGCGTTCGAAGTGCTCAACGACGCGGAGAAGCGCTCGCGTTACGACCGCTTTGGTCACGCCGGCGTCAACGGCTCAGGCGGCGGCGCGCACTTCACCGACGTTGAGGACATCTTTTCCGCGTTCGGCGACATCTTCGGCGACCTGTTCGGCGGCCGGGGCCGCACGCAGCGCGTGCGCCGCGGGCGCGACGTGCGGTGCGAAGTGACGCTCACGCTCAAGGAAGCCGCCGAGGGCTGCCGCAAAACGGTGCAGTTCCAGCGGCATGAGACGTGCGGCGTGTGCAGCGGCACGGGCGCTGCCGCGGGCAGCAAACGGGCGACCTGCTCCTACTGCGGCGGCCGGGGGCAGGTGGTGCAGCAGGCCGGCATCGTGCGGATGCAAACGACGTGTCCGGCATGTCACGGCGCCGGCTCGTCGGTCACTTCGCCTTGCCGCACGTGTCGGGGGGCCGGGCTGACGCTGAAGAAAGTGCAATCGGAGGTCGAGATCCCCGCGGGCGTCGACAGCGGCATGCAGATCCGCATGAGCGGCCAGGGCGAGCCGAGCCCCAACGGAGGTCCGCCTGGCGACTGCTACTGCGTGGTCGCGGTGTTGGCCCACCCGCTGTTTGAGCGCGAGGGTCAGCACCTGGTGTGCCGCGTGCCGATAACGTACTCCCAGGCGGTACTCGGCGCCACGATCGACGTTCCCACCCTGGGCGGACCTAACGAAGTGGAGATTCCGCCGGGCACGCGCTCGGGGGAAATTTTCCGCCTCCGCGGCCAAGGCTTGCGCGACCCCCGGGTGTCGGGGGTTGGCGATTTGCTCGTGCAGGTAAGTATTGAGGTGCCCAAGCGCGTGACGGCCGAGGAGGAGACGCTGCTGCGGCAGTTGGCCGAGCTGGAACACAAAAATGTGGCTCAGGAGCGCAAGAGTTTCTTCGACAAAGTAAAGGAGTTTTTCGCGCCCGACGCGACGGCGTGAGCGGAGTGCCTAACATCATGTCGTTCAAACCCAAGTCTCAAGACCAGCCGCCGCGCGGCGGCGGCGTCGACGATCCCACCGACGCCCAGTTGCAGGGCGCCACCGCCGACGGTTCGCCTCCCGACCCGCAAGGGCCAGGCGGCGCGCCGCGCGGCGAAGCGTCGCCCGCGGGCGAGCCGGCCGCCGAGTTGGCCGCCGAGCGCGATCGCAACCTCCGGCTCCGCGCCGAGCTGGAGAATGTGCGTAGCCGGGCAGCCCGCGAAATTGCGACCGAGCGCCGCTACGCCGCGCTGCCGCTGGTGCGCGACCTGCTGCCGGTACTCGATAACGTGGATCGCGCGATCGGCGCCTCGGAAAAGGCGGGCGACGCCGGAGGCGCTGGTCGAGGGTTTTCGTATGGTGGCCCAGCAGTTGGCTGCTCTCCTGGAGCGGCACCACTGCCAGCCGATCGACCCCCAAGGCGAGCCGTTCGACCCGCAGCGGCACGAGGCCATCCTGCAGCAGCCGTCCGACCAGGTTCCCGCCAACCACGTGCTCGCGGTCACCCAACGCGGCTACCAAATGCACGATCGCGTGGTGCGGCCGGCGCAAGTGATTGTTTCGAGCGGACCGGCGACGTGAGGACGATCCGGCGCGCGCTCCGCTGCGGCGGACCTTCGCATCGCGGCTAACCCTGGACCTGAACCCGAACCCCTGCCCCATGCCCACCTACGACTACGAATGCGACGCCTGCGGTCACGAGTTCGAGCTGTTTCAATCGATCAACGACCCGGTGAAGCGCAAGTGCCCCAAGTGTGGCAAACCTAAGCTCCGCCGCTTGTTCGGCACGGGTGCGGCGGTCGTGTTCAAGGGCTCGGGTTTTTACCAGACGGACTACCGCAGCGACTCCTACAAGAAAGCCGCCGAGAAAGACAAGCCCTCGAGCGACGGCGGCGAGAAAACGACGAGCGACAAGGGCGAGAAGAAAGCGGGCGGCAAAACCAAGCCTGCCGAGGGCGGCGACGCGAAGAGCCCCAAGAAAAAATCGAAGGATGATTGATCGCCGCAGCGCCGGCGAGCCCGTTAACTCGCGATTGCTTGTCTTGCTGCACTTTGATCTTCAGGCTTTAATTCACCCATGCGCTGCCCCACGTGCGAACGCGAATTTGAGCCGAGCCAGTCCACGGCCCGCCCTTTCTGCTGCGATCGGTGTCGGCTGATCGACCTAGGCCGTTGGCTGGGCGAGAGTTACGCGCTGCCGGCTGAGCGATCCGACGTCGCGGAAGACGTTGACGAGCAGCCGTCACTGGGCGCCGGCTCCTAACTCCTACTGCCGGCGGCTGCGACGGCAGTTTATAATCGGCCCGGCGTCTGGCCATTCTTAGGTGCGGATCATTTCCTCTCGGGCGGCAAAGCTATGTCCAACTCGCCGAGCGCGCTGACTTCGATTCGCTGGAACGAAGTATTTCCCTGGGTCGCGCTCGTACGCGCCGCCCGGGTGGCGTTGATGGCGCGGGTGATCGTACTGGCGCTGGTGGGGGTCATCCTTACGCAGTTGGGGTGGGCGCTGATCGATCGCGTGCTGCTCGACTTGCCGGCCGAGGCGAAGCTGGCACGGCTGACCGACCGCGACCCGCCGCGCTTGTGGTGGACGCCGACCGAGCTGCGCCTCGCGCCGCCGCAAACGAGCATCGATTTGGATGCCATGACGCCGCCCTCCGGCAGCGGACTGTCTCAGGGCATTGCAGCTAAGTTGAATCCTGGGGGTCTGTTCGATGCGGTCGACGCCCGCCGCTACGCCGGTCCCGCGGTGCGCGGCTGGACGTGGGCCATGCAACCCTTTACTCGGCTCGTGGAAGCGGCGACCTGGCGGAACTGGTTCGGATTTCTCGTGGCGGGACTGTGGACCATCGCCGTGTGGGCGCTGTTTGGCGGCGCCATCGCCCGCATTGCCGGGCTATACCTCGCTCGCGGCGAGACGGTCGGGCCGCTCGACGCACTGCGCACAGCGGCCGCAAAATCGCTGTCCACCGCCGGGGCGCCGGCGTTTTGCCTGCTCGTCATCGGCTTGCTGGGAGCAATGCTCGCGGTGGCCGGTTTCTTCATCAGACTCAATCTGCTGGCGCTGCTCGTCGGATTGGTCTGGTTCTTGATTATCCTCGGCGGGTTGGCGATCGCGCTGGTGGCCATCGGACTGATGCTCGGCTGGCCGTTCATGTGGTCGACGATCGCCGTGGAGCGGACCGACGCCTTCGACGGCATTAGCCGGGGGTATGCGTACGTGTTTCAACGGCCTCTGCACTTGATTTTTTACCTGATCGTGACGTGCGCGCTGGGCTTGTTGGCGCAGGCCGCGGTGAGCGTGCTGGCCGACGCCTCGCTGAAGGCGACCAATTGGGCCGTAAGCGGCGGCGCCGGCGACGTGCGGCTGAAAACTTTGCTCGATCCGCCGACGACGACCGAGGGCGAGAGTTCACTAGGCGTGATCGACCGCACGGCCAGCAAAGCCATCCGCTTTTGGACGCTCGGCGTCTTGTGGACGGCGGCGGCGTTTCCGATGGCATATCTGTGGCCAGCCGCCACAGGAGTCTACCTGCTGCTGCGGCGCTCGATCGACTCCACGGAAATGACCGAAGCGTCGGTGGATGAAAGCCCGCCCCAGCGCGGTCTGCCGGCGCTGGCGCCCGATCCAGCGACCGGCGTGCCGCAAGTGGCCCCCGATGCCGGCTCACCCACCGGCTGAGGCGAGGCGCTCGAGCGCGGCGTTGAGGCGCCGCTCGACTTCGCCGCGGGAGACGACTTCGTCGCAGCCTGCCGCCGCGGCGCGTTCCAACAACGCCTCGTGGACGTGTGGCGCACAGGCCATCACATGAGTGTTCGCGGAGCTGCCGCTGCGCAGCTCGGACACCAGGCGGTCGATGTCGAGAGCGGGCGTGCGAAGATCCACGACCAGCAATCGCGTTGCCCCGTCGGAGCACGCTTTCAGCGCGGCGCTCGCATCGGCCGTCACTGTCAGGCCGGCGCCGTGGCGATCGGCCGCGCCTTGGGCGGCGGAGGCGAGCATGAGGTCGGAGCTGAGGAGGATGAGTTGCATGGATGATTGAGGAGAGATTGCATTGTGTTAGCCGGCGCCGTCGCGGCGCCGTGGTGACACGGCATCGAGACGATGCCGGCTAACACGGTGTGGACGCAAGTCGATAGTCTGGGCGCCGTTCAAATGGCTCCGGGGCCGCGGCGGCCGTCGCTGATCTGCACCGCCTGCTCCATGGGGAGCACGAAAATCTTGCCGTCGCCGATGTTGCCCTCCACGCCGGTACGGGCGACCTGCTCCAGACATTCGACCGTCTTCTCGACGAAGTCGTCGTTCACCGCGATTTCCAGGGCCACCTTCCTGAGGAGATTGGTTTTATACTCGGCGCCGCGGTAGGTTTCGTCCTGGCCCCGTTGGCGGGCGAAGCCCATGGCGTCGCCCACCGTCAGCCGCGTGACGCCAATCCGGCGGAGGGCTTCGGTGACCGCGTTCAGCTTGGGCGGTTGAATGATGGCGATGATTATCTTCATCGGGCGGCCGCCTTACGCACCGGTCCAAGGCATTGGGTAGGATTAAGCATAACCGCCACAGCGCGGTCGGCAAAGTCGCAGGGAGCGCCATGAGCCACGAGATTCTGCGAGTTCTGGGCAACTGGTCGGCCTCGTCGCACGGCGCCGAAGTGGTGCGGTTTGTCAGTCCCTACAGCTTCAGCGGCGCCGCCATTTGGCGCGTGGAAGCGGGCGAGCAGGTATTCGCCCTGCGGCGCTGGCCGCCGCAGATGCAACCTCGTCATCTGCGGTACATCCACAGGCATCAAGTGAAAATTGCGGTTCTCGGTCCGCCGGTGATTCCCGTTCTTCAGAAGACGATCGCCGGCTTCACTTTTTGTGAGTGCAATGGCGGCCTCTGGGAATTAGCCACGTGGCGCCCCGGGACCGCGGACTATCGACAGCATCCTCGCCCTGAGCGATTGACTGCAGCGATGCGAACTCTCGCAGCCATTCATAACGCAAGCATCCCCACATCCGTTATGACGTGGATGCTCAGCTTGGAGCAAGCTGAAGGACGTGACGCGCGCGCGGCCGCAGTCGCAACGGGGCGTTGCAATTCGGAGGCGATTTGGCGGCGCACTTGGCGGCTCCATGAAATCGTCCACGGCAAATGGTCGGTCGACGCCGCGGAGGCAATATCAGCCGCTGCCGCACCAGATCGGATATTGGCCCACAAAGCGCTCTCGCTGATTAGCCGACTCGCGCCGCGCGAACTTGAGAAGTCGCGTCATTGGCGAACGATGGTGCTTCCGTTGAAATTTGTACTTGGCGATGTGCATCAAGATAACGTCCTGTTCACCGGCGACGAAGTGACCGGCGTCGTTGATTTTGGCGCCGCCAATCACGACTCGCCGGCGCTTGACGTCGCGCGATTGCTGGGAAGTTTCGTGGGCGACGACCGCGACGCCAGGCGACGCGGTCTTGACGCCTATCAGGCGCTCGACCCGCTCTCGACGGACGAACTGGCCGCGGTCGATTTCTTCGACTCCAGCGGTACGGTGACCGCCGCCGCTAATTGGATCACCTGGCTTTGGGGCGAGCCCGAACGGCGACTCGATCGATCCGCCAACGAGGCCCACCTGGCGCGCCTGGCGTGGCTGGTGAAAAGAATGCGAGTCTTGGCTTCGAATACGACGTGAGGCCCTCCGCTGGAACGCCGACAGAATCTCGCGAACTGTCGAGCGACTCGAAGCGGGAGGCGACCGCCGCGACGCCGCGAGGCCGAAAATCGCCCTGGCTCCGTCTGGCACGTTTGGGTAAAATCGGGAAACTAGTCGGAGCAGGCCCACCGGTGCACGGATGCGCTCCCACCAGCCGCTCCTCCGTACGGGAAATGCACGGAATGGCGCACAGAGAACTTCGCAGCCGGCGCTTGCTGTACGCGCTGGCGATCTGCTCGCTGACCGTCGTCCAAGGCGCGCGGGCCCAGTTCCCCGACTTCGGCAATTTCGGCCGCGCTGGCGCCAAGGGCGAGCCCGTTACGGTGGAGGCCGAGTTCACGCCTGCGACCGGCCAAAGGCCGGCGCTGGTCTTCGTCACGGCAAAGATCGCCGACGGCTTCCACCTCTACGCCATCGATCAAGGCAAGCTGGCCGACGGCGGCGGGCCGCAAGTCACCAGGCTGAAGATTGACGAAAGCGATCAAGTTCGGCTGCTGGGGCCGTTTCAAAGCGTCGAGCCGCCAAAGTCGCATATCGATGAGCTCGCCTGGAAGGGCCTCGAACTGCGCGAGCACGAGGGGAAGGTCGCGTGGTTTGCGCCGGTCGAGATTGCCGAGGGCGTCGACATCGATTCGCTCACGATCACCGGCCAGCTCAACGGTCAGGCGTGCAATGCGAACACTTGCGTCGACGTGACGGGTCTGAAGTTCACAGCCAGCCGGGGACGCGGCGCCGAACTGCCGCCCAACGTCCGTTACTACCCCCCCGGCGAGGCTGAAGGTCAGGCGACGCCGCTGTCGCCCGGGCACGAACCGCCGGGGGCGATTTCCTTGGAAGGTGCGCCGGCCGCGCTGCAACCACGAGTGACGCCCGAGGCGCCTGCCGGCGGCGGCATCGAGATGATGGCGCCGACTGACGCGGGCGGCGACCCAGTCGCGGCGCCGGCAGAACTCGGCGGCGCATCGAGTTCGCGCGGCAACTCAGCGCCGGACGCCCTGTATGACATTGATCGGATTCAACTTCGCGAATCAAACGAGGGATCGCTGGTCTATTACCTGCTCACGGCATTTCTGGGCGGCATCATTCTCAACGTCATGCCCTGCGTGTTGCCGGTCATTGGCCTGAAGCTGATGAGCTTCATCCAGCAGGCTGGCGAAAGCCGCCATCGAGCGCTTGTGCTCAACTTGTGGTACTCGGCGGGCATCGTGGCCGTCTTTTTGGCGCTGGCGGGCGTGCCCATCGTCGCGTCGATGGCGGGAAATCAGTTCAACTGGGGCGATCAATTTGGCAGTTCGGCGTTTACCATCGCGCTTGCCGCCATCGTGTTCGCCATGGCGCTGAGCTTGTTGGGTCTGTGGGAAATCCCCATACCGGGATTTGTCGGCTCGGGCGTGCTGATGGACGCCGCCCATCGCGAAGGCGCACCGGCGGCGTTTCTCAAGGGCATGCTCACGACGGTTCTCGCCACGCCCTGTACGGGCCCGTACATGGTGGCCGGGATCACGTGGGCGCTGAAGCAGTCGCCGCAAGTCACGCTCCTGGTGTTTCTGGCCCTGGGGCTGGGCATGGCGAGTCCCTACTTGCTGGTCGGGGCGTTTCCGGGCCTGATCCGCTTTTTGCCCAAGCCCGGCGTGTGGATGGAGACCTTCAAAAAGTCGATGGGCCTGGTCCTGTTGGCGACGGTCGTTTGGCTGCTCAGCGCGCTGGATCCATCGCTGTTGCTGCCCACCTTTGCGCTGCATGTTTGCCCTGACGGCGGCGTGCTGGGCGTTCGGCCAGGTGCGGTGGAAGCTGCCGGCGGCGGAACGGTGGGCCTACCGCGCGATATACCTGACTCTGCCCGTACTCGGCCCCTTGGTGTGCTACGGGTGGCTGTACCAGAAGGTGATGCTCCCGCGGTACGAGAAGCGTCTGGACGACTATGCCCAGAAGCAAGTCGCCGACGCGGAAAAGAGAATCGCCGCGGCGCTCTCCAAGGTTCAAAGTGCAGACCAACTCAGCCGGTTCCGGGACGAGCTTGCCTCCAACGTCGCCTACGAGGGCGATAAGCCGTGGCAAAGCTTTTCGCTGGCTAAGCTGGGAAGGCTCGCTGTCCAGGAGCGGCGCACGGTGCTGGTCGATTTCACCGCCGACTGGTGCGCCACCTGCCACGTGCTGGAAGGGGCCGTACTGAAGACGGACGACGTCCAGCGGGCCGTCGACGAGGCGGGCGTGGTGACGATGGTGGCCGACTACACGAACAAGCCTGCATGGATGGGTCGCGACGATCCGCGCGCCTGGGCGGCATCGGCGTGCCGGTCATCGCCATTTTCCCGGCTGATCGACCATATCAACCGATCGTGTTCGCCGGCGGCTACACCAAGGGCACTTGCTGGACGCGATGGCCCAGGCGACGGGACGCCCCAACGCGGCGCAAACCGCCTCGCGCACGGCGGCCGCCAACGAGCGGTAGGCAGAATGTGAAATGTGTGATGTGTGATTGATGATGTCAGAAGCGAAATCCGCGGCTGTCCTCTGACATCATCAGTCCTACATCAAACATCATACATTCCCCCTTCAGGCCCAGCGCACTTCGCCGCGGCCTTCGACGATGCGGCCGATCGGCCAGCTTTCGAGGCCTTGCTCGGCCAATTGCTGCTGAATGCTCTCGGCGTAGTATTCGCTCACCACCAGCGCCAGCCCGACGCCCATGTTGAACACGCGGAACATTTCCGTGTCGTCGACTTCGCCCAGCCGCTGAAGCCAGGCGAACACTGGGGGCATCGGCCAACTGTCGCGCACGATCTCGGCGTCGACCGTCGCCGGCAATGTGCGTCCCAGATTCTCGTGCAGCCCGCCGCCGGTGATGTGGGCGATGCCATGCACCACGCTCTTGACGGTGTAGTGGCTGAGCACGCTCCGCACGGCTCGGGGGTAAAGCCGCGTGGGTTCCAGCAGGATGTCGCCGACGGTTTTGTCGGACCAGTCCACGCGCGCCGTCACGCCAAGGCCCGCATGGTCGAACACGATCTTGCGGACCAGGCTGAAGCCGTTGGAGTGCAGGCCGCTGGACGCCACGCCAATCACGACGTCGGTGGGCACGGCGGCCGTGCCGTCGAGCATCCGCGACCGCTCGACGACGCCGACGCAAAACCCCGCGAGGTCGTAATCGCCGGGTTGATACAGGTCGGGCATGATCGCCGTCTCGCCGCCGATGAGGGCCGCGTCGCAGTCCAGGCAGCCGCGGCTGATCCCGGCGACGATCTGCTCCAAGCAGCGGCGGGTCGTCGTGGGACATCCCCACATAGTCGAGAAAGAACAGCGGCTCGCCGCCGCAGCAGATGGCGTCGTTGACGCACATCGCCACCAGGTCGACGCCCACCGTGTCGTGCCGACCCGCGAGCTGGGCGACTTTCAGCTTGGTGCCCACGCCGTCGGTGCAGGCCACCAGCACGGGATCGGCGAAGCTGCGGGCGAACAGGCCGCCGGCAAAATCGAGACGGAACAGCCCGGCGAACCCGCCCTCCCACGGCAGCACGCGCGGGCAATGCGTGCGGCGCATGAGCCGAGGCAGCCGCGCCATCGCGTCCTGGTAGCTCGCCAGGTCGACGCCCGCGTCCTTGTAGGTGAGTTTTCCCATGGCGATGGCTGGCGATCCGTGCGGCGCGAGACGGCTCGATTCTAGGGGCGGCCCGCGCGGGGTGTCAACGAGCCTAGGGAGGTACGCCACAGGCGTTGCTGGTGACGATGACGCGCCGCGTCGTCACATGCCGCCGCCGGGCTTCGAGAGGTTGTTGATCGTGTCGACGTACGACGAAAAGATGCGGAAGATCAGCACGATAATCAGCGTGGCCACGAGCGCCCACACGACGTAGCCCAACATCTGAGCCAACAAGCTCATCGCCGTGGCGGCCCGCTGTTGGTAATCTTCCGCTTGCCGTCGCATCGTCTCCACGAGACTTCCGGCTTGTTCGCCCACGGCAATCGCATCGAGGAGGTCGCTGGGAAACGCGCCCGTCGCCGCCAACGCCCCGGTGATGGTCATGCCACGCGTGATGGCGCTGGCGACTTCCGGGCCGTGCCGGCTGTAGAAGTCGTTGGCCGTGGCGTCGAGCGCCAGCGGCAGGGCCTTCCGCAAGTCCATCGGCGTGTCGAAGAGCAGTTGCAATGCCCAGGTAAACCGCGCCAGCGCGAGCGTTTTGAGAGCTGCGCCGACCACGGCGGCGCAGCGCGCGGTTTGCGCGACCGGCCGCGTCCAGCGCCCCGCGCACGAACGACGCGACGACCAGCATGATCGCGATCGCGATGATGATCACAACGTTGAGGTAGATGATCAGCCCGCGCGTGCCGAGGAGCCCGAAACCCAAGGGGTCGTAGCTAGCCTGGCCTCGTTGCGCCGCCGGCTGGATGACGCCCAGGATCCAGATGAACAAGCCGATCACGAGCACGGCGAGGGCCAATTGCGTCAGCGGCCAGGCCATTCGCCCCCAAAACGCTCGTCGGGCCGCGAGCATTTGTTCGTAGTGATCGGCCAGTCGGCGGTAGGTGCGGTCGAGCCCGCCGCTCACCTCGCCGACGGCGACCATCTGAACGAACAGCGGCGGGAAGAAGGCGCCGCTGGCGGCCAGGGCGTCGGCGATCGACTCGCCGCGTGCCAGCGCGTCGCTCACTCCCCCGATGACGGGCGCTGGGCGCCGCTGCCGCGTTGGGCTTCGTCGCGCCAGATGCGGCGGTCCTCCAGCCCGGCACGGGTGGAAATCGCCAGACGGCGGCAGAGCGCGGCGAGAGGCTTCAGGCGGCGCGCGGGGTGAAAAACATGATGCTGGCGATTTTGGATTTTCGATTTTGGATTTTCGATTGACGAACCTCTTCAATCCAAAATCCAAAATCGCCAATCCAAAATCACTCTTCACTCCTCTCCAATGTCCTCGTTCCAAAGTGCCGGGTGCGCCGCGATGAACGCCTTCATCAATTCTACGCAATCTTGATCGTCGACCACCTCGATCCGCACGCCGCGCGATCTCACGTAATCCTCCGGCCCGCGGAACGTGTGGTTTTCGCCGACCACGATCCGCCCAATGCCGTACAACAGCGCCGTGCCGCTGCACATATCGCACGGCGAAAGAGTGGAGTAAAGCACCGACCGCCTGTAGTCGCGGGCCGAGAGCCGCCCGGCGTTTTCCAGGCAGTCCATTTCGGCGTGCAGGATGGCGCTGCCGCGCTGCACGCGCTGGTTGTGCCCGCGACCAACGATCCGGCCGTCGACTGCCAGCACGGACCCAATGGGAATCCCGCCCTCGGCAAGCCCCTGCCGAGCTTCTTCAATCGCGGCTTGCAGGAAAGGATCGGGCATTTCAACTCAGGTGAACCACCAAGGCTCCAAGGGCACGAAGTTATGAAGCGGAATTGACAGGATAACAGGATGACGAAGATTAACAGGATTCTGAATTGATCTTCATCCTGTCAATCCTGCCGATCCTGTTATCTTGTCAATTCAGTTTTCCATCTCTTCTCTTCTTTGTGTCCTTTGTGCCTTTGTGGTTAATCCCCCTCTTTTCCGTTAAGCAAACAACGGCGTGAATTCGAACTTGCCGCCGTCGAACAACCCCAGGTCGCTCAGTTTGAGCTCGGGAATCACCAACAGCGCCATGAACGACAGCGTCATGTAGGGCGCTCGCAGCGGCGAGCCCCATTGCTTCACCGCGGCGTCGAGCTCCTGGTAGGCGTGGGCCACCTCGGCGCACGTGCCCGTCGCCATCAAGCCCGCCACGGGAAGCGGCAGCACCCAGTGGTCGCCGGAGCGATGGCTCACGGCGCTCAAGCCGCCGCCGGCGTCCATCACGGCGTTGACCGCCGCCGCCAGGTCGTCGTCGCTCACGCCCACCGCGATCACGTTGTGCGAGTCGTGCGCCACGCTCGACGCCATCGCCCCGGTGTGCAGACCAAAGTTCTTGACGAACGCGATCGCCGGCGGCGCCTTGCGGTAGCGGTTGACGACCACCATTTTCAGAATGTCGCGCGAGAGATCGCTCACCGCGCGGCCGTCGATCTCGTGCGGCTCGACCGACGCGCGGCGCGTGATCAACTGGCCGTCAAGCGCCTCGATCACTTGCAACCGCCGGCCGGCGGGGACCTTCACCACGAACTGGCCCGGCTGTACGTGCGTCGCCACGAACTGGTTGACGACCGCCGGCTCGACGCGCGGAATCCGCGTGATGCCGCCCTCAGCGACGATCTGGCCGTCGATCCAGGTGCGCCGCACGTTGAAGTTCTTGAGCGAGTCGACCTCGATGAAGTCGGCCGGGTCGCCGACCTGCAAGAGGCCGACGTCGAGCCCGTAATGCTCCACCGGGTTGACGCACGCCGCCTGCAAGGCATCGAAAACGTCGACCCCGCGCTCGACCGCCCGCCGCACGAGCATGTTGATGTGTCCGGTCACGAGCTCATCGGGATGCTTGTCGTCACTGCACAGCATCGACATGTCGGGGTGGTCGCGTAGGAGCGTCCACAGAGCGTCAAAGTTGCGGGCGGCCGAGCCTTCGCGGATCGAAATCTTGCAGCCGCAGCCGCAGCTTGTCGAGCGCTTCCTCCTTGGTGAAGCACTCGTGGTCGGTGGTCATCCCGGCGGCCACATAGCGGGCCGCTTGCTCGCCGCGCAGTCCTGGAGCGTGGCCGTCGACGCGCTTGCCGCGGGCCTGAGCCGCCTGAATTTTGGCCAAGCACTCGGGATCGCCGCCCAGCACGCCCGGAAAGTTCATCATCTCGCTGAGGTAGCGGATGCGCGGGTCGTCGAGCAGCGCCTCGACTTCGGCGACGGAAATGGTCGCCCCCGCCGTCTCGAACGTCGTGGCCGGCACGCATGACGGGGCGCCGAAATAGAACTTGAAGGGCGACGTCGCGGCGTTGTCGAGCATGTACTGGACGCCAGCGACGCCCAGCACGTTGCCGATCTCATGGGGGTCGCTCAAAGTGGCGACAGTGCCGTGCACCGTCGCCGCCCGGGCGAACTCGCTCGGCACGAGCATCGAGCTCTCGATATGTACGTGGGCGTCGATAAAGCCCGGGAGTAGAAAGTCGCCTGACGCCGCGGCGTCAGGCTCGATTGCCGCGATCTTGCCATCGGCAATTCGCACCCTGGCTGCAACGACGCGGCGGGATTTGACGTCGACGACCTGCCCAGCGACAGCTTGCGAGTTTGCGGCCATTGGGGTGTGCCCGTGATCTTCAGTCGGACGGCGTCACGATCTCGGCGGCCGGCCGTCGCCGCCCCGTCCGCCGCGGTCGCCGCCTCCCCGATCGCCGCCGCCCCGGTCGCCACGGTCGCCGCCACGACCACGGCCCCGCCCTCTCCCGCGGCCGCGGCCCCCGGAGGGTCCCGACCGGTTAGGCGAGCTCTTGCGTCCCTGCATGTTAACTTCCACCAGGACGCCGATGGCGTCGCCCCACGATGGAATGGTTTTGTGGCTGCCGCCCTTGCCGGCGTCTTCGTCGTCGGCGGCGTCGGCGTCGTCGCCGAGGGCGCCCAGTGGTTGGTCGAGGTCGTCGTCGTCATCCTCATCGTCCGAGTTCGCCTGCGGTCGCGCACGGACAGACGGCGGCTTGGCTTCGGCGCCGTCGGGTCGGCCGCGTCCGCCACGGCCCCGACGGGAACGACGGCCGCGCGGCGGCCTGTCGCCTCGTTCCTCGTGCTGGCGATCCTCGGTGGGCTCGGCCTCGCCACGGTCGTCCAGATCGCGCTGGTCGTCGTCCGACTCCGACCAAAGGTCGTCGCGACGGCCCTCGCCTTCCCGCGCCGCGACGGATTCGTCGCTCGCCGGGCGGCTGCGCGACTCGCCGCCCCGACCACGTCCGCGCCCCCGTCGGCGACGGCGACGCGGCCGGTCGCCGCGGTCTTCGGTGGCGCCCTCTTCCCGTTCTTCCGTCGACCGCTCGTCACGAGCTTCCTCGCGCACGCCCTGCTCGCGGCGCGGTCGCTCTGGAGGACTCGAACGCGGCGGTCGCTCGCCGGGACGGTTTACCTCGTCGCGGCGCGGCCCTCGTCCTCGGCTCGACTCGTCGTCTCTTCGCGGTGGGGCGCCACGATCGCGCGCGGCTCCGCGAGCGCCGCTTGCGGCCGAAAACGAGCCGGCCTGAAACAGCGCCTCAAACGCGCTGCGCGCCGCCTCGCCCGACAGCCCAGGCGGCTCCAATTCTGCGTCATCATCGCTTTCGTCGACTTCATCTCCTTCGTCTTCGTCGTCGTCGTCATCGTCTTGGTCGATTGCATCGCTTTCGTCGTCGTCATCTTCGCCGATAAGATCGGAATCGTCCTGCTCGCCAAATTCCACATCGTCGAGCTCTTCCTCCATGATTTCCTCGAACGCCGACTCCATCGGCGCGATCGAAGCGAAGCCCGCTTCAACATCCGGCGGGGCGGCCGGCGCCGGCGACGATTCAGCCGTCGCCTCGCGACGCCGCGACGGCTCGGGCGGCGGCGCAAGACCCAGTTCGCTCGCCAGCATGTTCCAATCGCCTGGTTTGGGCTTGGGAGCTGCCACAGGGGTCGGCTTCGACGCCGACTCCACGCGCGTTTCGATCGCCGGGCGCTTTCGCTCCAAGGCGTCGGGCGCGGGCACGTCGCCGATTTCTTTGATCAGGTCGTCCCATGACGAAGAAGGGTGTTTTTCGTCCATGTCTTGACTGAAGGTGAAGGCCTGAGGGCCGTCCCGGCTCATTGGCGGGCCGGCGGTGGTTTCGAATTGATCGCCAGCGGCGACTGGCATGCTTAATCACTCAATATAAGCCTTCGGGACAAGACCGAATAGGACGGCTTTTCCTCAGGTGGGAGGCCGCTCTGGAGCATTTGGCGCCCAGCTCCGTAGAATGCCCGCATGGAGACTCGCCCGCCAGCCGACCCCGGTCTGCCGCCCGACGCCGCCGTCGAGGACATCGAAGTTCGCGGCCACATCATCGACAGCCTGATCCTGCCCAAGGTGCTCGACGGCATTACGGCCGGCGGCGGCAACTTTCGCATCAAGGACATCGCCATCGGCCACGGCCGGAGCGACCCCAGCTTCGCGCGCATCGAGGTGCAAGCGCCCTCGGAAGCGGCGCTCGAATCGATCCTCGCCCAAATCGCCGACCACGGCGCCGCGCCGGTGCATGGCCGCGACGCCCGGCTCGTGCCGGCCGACATGGACGGCGCCTTTCCCGAAGGGTTCTACAGCACCACCAACCAGCGCACCGAGGTGCGCGTTGGCGGCCACTGGCATGGCGTGGCCGATCAGGAAATGGACTGCGGCGTGGTAGTCGACAAAGCGTCCGGCGCCAGCCGTTGCGTGCCGATGACCGACGTGAAGCGCGGCATGCCGATCGTCGTCGGTCACGTGGGCGTGCGAGTGTTTCCCCTGGAGCGGCAAGACCAGGGACATGCCTTCGGATTCATGAACAGCGCCGTCTCCACCGAGAAGCCTAAGGGGGTGGTCATCCGCGAGATCGCCCGCCAGCTCGCCGCCAACCGCCAGGGCCCCGGACGCACGCTGTTGGTGGGCGGGCCGGCGATCGTCCACACCGGCAGCGGGCCGCTGGTGTGCGAGCTGATTCGCGATGGCTACATCCACAAATTGTTCGCCGGCAACGCCCTGGCCACGCACGACATCGAGCAGTCTCTCTTCGGCACCAGCCTGGGCGTGAACCTGAGCGAAGGCACGCTCTCCGACGCCGGACACGAGCATCATCTGCGTGCGATCAACCGCATCCGGCGTGCGGGGTCGATCCGAGCGGCGGTCGACAGCGGCCTGCTCACTTCCGGCATCATGTACGAATGCATCAAGCGGGGCGTCGAAGTGCATCTCTCGGGTAGCATCCGCGACGACGGCCCGCTGCCCGAAGTGGTGACCGACGCCCTGCAATGTCAGCGCGTTGATGCGCTCGCTGATCAGCGACGTGACCTTCTGCCTGATGATCGCCACCACCCTGCACTCGGTGGCCGTCGGCAATCTCCTGCCGGCGTGGGTCAAGGTCGTGTGCGTCGACATCAACCCCTCGACCGTGATCAAACTCAACGACCGCGGGAGCTTTCAAACCGTCGGGCTGGTGACCGACGTGGAGCCGTTTCTACGGGCGCTTAGTGGAAGAAGTGCGGCGGCTGGAGACGTGAGAAAGATTAACCACAAAGACACCAAGGCACAAAGATCGGAGACAGAGAATTCTCGCCGATACTTCACTCTCGCCTGCCAATACCTACCTACTGTCTTTCTTCGTGCCTTTGTGTGTCTTTGTGATTCATCCCCAACTTTCCTTGCGCCAAGCGGCTATGACCTATTGCCCTCGCATTCTCATGTGCCCGCCGGAGTTCTACGGCATTGAGTATGAAATCAACCCGTGGATGAACACCGCCCGGCAGGCCGACCACGCGCTGGCCAACAAGCAGTGGCTGTCGCTGCGTGCGCTTGCGGCCGACGCGGGGGCGGCCATTGAGGAAATCGCGCCGGTAAAAGGCCTTCCCGATATGGTGTTCACGGCCAACGCGGCGCTCATCGTCGGTCGCCGGGCAGTCGTGTCCCGCTTCAAGCACGCGCAGCGCCAGGGCGAAGAAGCCCATTTCCGTCGCTGGCTCGCGGAGCACGGCTGGGAAACGCTTGAGGCGCCCGAGGGTTGCTCGTTCGAGGGCGCCGGCGACGCCCTCTTCTGCGGCGACACCCTCTACGCCGGCTACCGTCAGCGGAGCGACGCCCGCGGGCATCAGGAAATTGGCGCGACGCTCGGCGTGCGCGTGTTGCCCTTGGAGCTCGTCGACCCGTACTACTATCACCTCGACACCTGCTTCTGCCCACTCGCGTTCGGCGCCGCGATTTACTTTCCCGGCGCGTTTGACGCCTACGGCCAACAGGTGCTCGCCGCCAACATTTCTCAGCTGATCGAAGTGGAAGAAGCCGAGGCGCGCCACTTCGCCTGCAACGCCATCGTCGTCGGCCGCACGGTCATCACCAACGAAGGCTGCGATCGCCTCCACGCTTCCTTGCGAGCCCTGGGGTTCACCCCCGCGGCCACGCCGCTCGGCGAATTCGTCAAAGCCGGCGGCAGCGCCAAGTGCCTCACCCTGCGCCTCGACGGCGAAGACGCCGCAGGCTGGCGCACTGGCGCGTAAACAGCCCCCCCCAAACGGCGGCGCCGGGCGCCATGTCCACGCCGGTCCGCCGATGTGGACATGCGAAGTAGATTCCGGATTCATGCCCACGGCGCCATATAAAAAATGATTGTCTTGGAACTTTGCGCGTAGGACACTTGCCGGTATGATGGCCCCCTATCGCAAGACATGCCGACGATACGACGTGCCTAGTGGATGCTCGCCGCGCTTGCAGAATACGATCGGTTTGACCACGCAGCCAGACGCTCACCAGGGGTGAGTAGGAAAAGCCCCGCCAGACCAGAGGGCCGGGCGGGGCTCGAGTGGGTAGATACGACTCGGTGGGAGCGTTTTCGGCCCGACCATACTTCTTTCGCCGGACGACGAAGCTCCGGCGGCTGCAAATTGACTTGAAACCGCCTCCGGCATAGTCTAGTCAACCGCTTTTGTGAGTGTCGGCTCTTCCAGGAAAGGAAGTAGATCGGTGTGGTGACCGATCATCTTCCACGTGCCGTTCTCTTTGCGGAACATATTGGTCGCCCGGATCGAAACTTGCATCGTGCGGCCCTGGGCGTCCAGATTGTTGCCCCGCTCGAAACACTGAGTGAATGCCAGGTCATTGCCGACGGTGACGCGCATCTCGGAGGGCTCGACTTTCCCGCCGAGTTTCAAAGCGGCCTGCGCTTCCCAGATGGCACGCACCTCGTTCCACCCCACTTTGAATCCGCCGTCGGGACCCATATAGGTCACGTCGTCAGCGTGCGACCAGACCTCTTGCATGGGGCCGGCGTTGCCGGTGAACATCGTGTTGAGGCTCGCGTAGAACTGCGCCGTCGCGTGCTCTACGGCCTTCGTCTCGTCCACAGGCGAATTGCCGTAGTCCGCAAAGCAAGCCGCCGCCGCCAAAAAAGCAGCAGTCGACAAAACCAATGTTTTCGTGTGCATACAGTGTGCCCTTGGTAAGATGTGAGCCGAAGAATGGTCGCGCATCGCTCGTTACGGACGCCGCTCCACGACGCTCGCCATCACGCCTCGCTAGAGAGCGCCGCCGCGAGACGTTGCATCGCGTTGTGCAATTGAAAGATAGCTTGCCATTGGTGACCAGTAGTCGCGTGCATTGCCGGTCTTGTAGGCAATATCCTTCTTGTCGCCGACGCGTTGTAGAGAATCGTCATACTGGCGCGTCGAAATCGGCTAGCTGTGTAAGCCTGAATTGCACAACTACAAATTAACCGTGAATCATCGGCGCAAAACAAAAAACAACTCGTCGCACATTTTCGCGACGAGCCGTTCGTGTTCCAACCCGCGTCGACAGGATTTGAAGGGCCTTTCTGGAACCGTTGGTTTGTCATCACGGGTCGGCGTAAATCCTAGCCCCGACAAATTCTCGAGCGCCGTCGTCATCGACCGCAAGGTGATCACCAACGAAGGCTGCCCTCGCCTTCACGACTCGCTGCGAGCCGCGGGGTTTACTCCCGCGGCCACGCCGCTAGGCGAATTCGTCAAAGCCGGCGGCAGCGCCAAGTGCCTCACCCTGCGCCTCGACGGCGAAGACGCCGCCGGCTGGCGCACTGGCGGGTAATCAGATCGCTCTCGCACGGCCGGTCCCACTCCACGCCACGCACTAACCGCGCAAGAGCCGCCAGCTGACTCAGAGGTGGGTCTCGCATCGGCGCGAAGGCGAACTGACGGCTGAGCGCTCAGGACGCTTCGTCATTTGCGCAAGCCTGTCCAATTAGCGGCGGAAAGACGGCGACATTTGGCGTTACAGCCAAATTTAATGCCCGAATGCCGGTATTCTGCCCGTATGCACGACAGTTTCCCAATAACTTATTGACAGTTCGTAAGTTATCGATATATTTGACTATAGGAGGAGTTGGAGCGGATATGGCTGCGAAACTGCGACTGACTGGTCTCGATGCCCTGGGTGACGCGGCTGAATGTCTCCGTGCTCTGGCCCATCCGCATCGGTTGCGGATGGTACAGATGTTGCTCCAGGGAAAATACTCAGTCGGCGAGTTGGCGGAGGCATGCAAATTGCCAACCCCCATGGCGTCGGAACATTTGCGGTTGATGCAACGCTGCGGGTTTCTTGCCAGCGAAAAAGAGGGACGGAAGGTGTATTACCGAGTTACCGAGCCCCATTTGAAAGGCATCTTGAGGTGTATCGAAAATCGGTTTGGGTTGGTGTAGCCCGCAGGACAATTTTTTTGCCGAACATATCGCAATATTCCGATATGTCAATCAATGCCAGCCTCAAATTACCTTACCCAGCATTCCATGCGCGGTTGCCTTGGAATCGGGTCAAGGAATCCGCAAATTCGACAGTTGCAAATTTTTAAGGGGTACGTCATGACGATCGCGATTGTTGGGGGAGTGGCCAGCCGGGTGCGGGTTCCGACGTCGCCAACCACCGCGGCGGCTACTGGCCTTAACTGTCACACCACGAATGCTGACAGCGTGCAGCCCGACTGCCTACACCCCCTAGGAGTCGGCAAACATGGGTTAGCGACCAAACAAAACACCAGAACAAGGAAACTCAACCATGCTGCTCAAATATTTCTATGACAAGTCGCTCGCCCATGCGTCATACCTCGTCGGTTGCCAGAAAAGCCGGGAGGCGCTGGTCATTGATCCTAGTCGGGACGTCACACAATACCTCGAAGCCGCCAAGGCCGAAGGTCTGCGGATCGTTGGGTCGGCCGAAACCCACATCCATGCAGATTTTGTCTCGGGATCGCGGGAACTGGCCGATCGCGTCGGGGCCAAGCTGTACTTGTCCGACATGGGGCCGAGCGACTGGAAGTACACCTTTGCTGACCGCTACGACGTCGCGCTCCTGAAGGATGGCGACACATTCTACGTCGGAAATGTGAACCTCGAAGTCCTCCACACTCCGGGACACACGCCCGAGAGTATCTCCTTTATGCTGACGGACGAAGGGAGCGGAGCCAACGTGCCGATGGGAATCTTCACTGGCGATTTTGTGTTTGTGGGCTCGATCGGCAGACCCGACTTACTCGAAACCGCCGCTGGTGTCGTCGGAAGCGCCGAAATCGGCGCGCGGCAACTCTACCACTCGACGCTCCGCTTTCGCGAATTGCAGGATCACTTGCAGGTGTGGCCAGCGCACGGCGCGGGGAGCGCTTGCGGCAAGGGCCTGGGCGCTATCCCCTCCAGCACCGTGGGGTACGAAAAGCTCTTCAATCCGGCCTTGCAGTTCGACGACGAGCAAGAGTTTGTCGACTACATCCTGACCGACCAGCCGGAGACGCCCTTCTACTTCGCCGTGATGAAGAGAGTGAACAAGGTCGGCCCGGAATTGACGAAAGACCTGGCGCCTGTCCAGGTCACCAGTCCGAGTGAACTGGCGGCGTCGGCAGCGAAGAGCCTCGTCATCGACACAGGTGCAGCGGGCGACTTCGCCAAATCGCATGTGCCGGGGACGGTCAACGTGCCAGCGCCCAATCTCGTGCAGTGGGCTGGATTTTTTGTCGACTACGCCAAGCCGATCTATCTGATCGCCGACGAGGCATCGCTCCCGGCTCAGTTACGGAGTCTGCGTTCCATTGGAATCGACAACGTGGGCGGATTCTTCGATGCCGGATCCGTCAAGACCGCTGGACTGAGGACCGAATCGTATCAGTCAGCAACTCCAACGGAGCTTCGCCCCAGCATCGACGGCGGCGACGTGACGCTCATCGACGTGCGTGCGGCGACAGAGTTTGACGCCGGGCACATTGCCGGCGCTGAGCACCGCTTCCTCGGCACGCTCTTGCGGAACCTCGATGGTCTTGCCCGGGACAAACCGGTGGCGACCCAATGCCTGGCGGGAGGCCGGTCGGCGATTGCCGCCAGCATCCTGCAACGCGCGGGGTTCGAAGTCGTCAACATGCAAGGCGGCTACCAAGCCTGGGTTGACGCTGGCCTGCCGGTGGTCCGAGAAGATGTTACGGCCGTCGCTTGATTCGATTCCTTTTATCGCCATTGATTGAAAGGCAGTCATTCGCATGACAACTTCTCTGATCGTCATCGGTTTCGTCGTGTTTTGGATCGTCCTCAACCGTTGTGTGCTGTCCCGATTCGGCGTCGAGACCTGCATGAGCGGCGCATGTACGCGAGTAACGCATCCAGCCCGAATCGATTCACGGAGCACGACCGATCAGGAGGCCCCCAACTCCACTGCCGTCGATGCGAAGAAGACAGCTTCAAGCCATCAATAATCACGCATGTCCAACGACGGGCGTCGCATCTTTGCGCTGCCCATCCCACGAGAACACATCCTTCAGCATTCCGATGGCGCTGGCCGGGCAGGCTTGGTCGATTCGCAAAGGCGGTATGCAGCCCATGACTCAACTAGAAAAACGTTCGGCGGCAGAAATGTCGGCCGCTTCAAGCGTGTCTGACGACACGGGTGCGCACGCTCACTCATCGGCCAGCGTCCTCACGGCGACTCGAAACCCGGGCAAGCGTGGCCCAAGTTCGAAGGCCGCGGCGCCTCGGCCGCTCGAACGTTACGCGATCCGCATTGCCAGCGACGGACAGATCGAAGTCGACAAGAGCCACACGTTCCAGGAAGAGATGGGCCAGTGGGTCGACCCCAGGTGTTTTATCGCAGCTTGAGAGGAGGCTGATTGAGCACCGTAATGGGCCTGAAGGCGCGTGAAGTCCGTCTCAGTAGCGAAGCATTAGTGAAGTTAGCTGACTAGTGCAGAAATACCTAGCGAACGGTAAGAGAGTCCCTCCACTCAAGGAAACCGAAAATCTCTCATCAAGGACTAACCGGGAAACTGAATGAGCAATTGAACCGAGAAGTCACCACGTTTCTCCGCTACATGCTGCAGGCGGCGAGCATTTAAGGCAGCGAATGGGAAAGCGTTCGGACGATGTACCTAAGCGAAGTCGCCGATGAGGTTGGCCACGCACAGTACCTCGCCAATCAAATCGCGGTGTTGGGCGGCCTCCCCAAGCTACAGCCGCAATTGACCCCTCCCCCCAATGATGTGCGTGAGATGTTGACTCGCGACAGCCAGGAAGAACGGACGGACGTGGCGAACTACATGGCGCTCGCAGCAATCGCAGAGCAAAGTGGATTGATGGCGTTGAAAATGAAGATGGAGCAACAGGCGGCCGACGAAGATGAACATGGTCAGGAAATGCGTCGGTTGTTGGGGAAGTAAGGCCATGAGAGACCGTGTGAGAATACAGGGATGCTCAACATGCTGTTGCTTAGCTTGATCTTTGGCGCAGTGGTTGGGTTCTCGCTCGGTCTGACCGGCGGCGGGGGGGCGATTTTTGCGGTGCCGCTGCTCGTCTACGGGCTGTCGATCGACCCGCGGCAAGCCGTGGGGATTTCGCTGGCCGCCGTCGGCATGACTTCCGCGGTCGGATTCTTGGGACGCTGGAAAGCGGGCCAAGTTGAGCTTGCGACCGGGTTGATGTTTGCCGTGGCAGGCATGATCGGAGCGCCGATTGGGTCGTGGTTGTCAACGCAGATCTCCGAGCGCCTCCTGCTGACGCTGTTCGCTCTGCTGATGCTCGTGGTGGCCGTTCGCATGTGGCGAAAGGCGAACCCGTCAAGCGTCCCGATCGCCTGCGCGACGGATGAGGCCGAGGGGCCGACCTGCCGCCGCGATGCGGCAGGGAACCTTCGACTCACCTCTCCCTGTGCATTTCTGTTGGCCGGCGTCGGCGTGCTGACCGGCGTTTTGTCGGGTTTATTTGGCGTGGGCGGGGGATTCGTGATCGTCCCGGCGCTGGTCCTCTTTAGCGGCATGGCAATTCACCGCGCCGTCGGCACCTCGCTCATGGTGATCACGCTCATCAGCGCTTCGGGCGTCGCCTCGCATTTGTTGGCAGGGCGGACCATTCCTGTCGAGACGACATCGCTGTTCGTCGTTGGCGGCGTCCTGGGAATGTTCGCCGGGATTTGGGCCAGTCGTTATCTTTCCGGCCCCGCACTGCAGAAGGTTTTCGCCGTGACGATCGTCGCTGTCGCGATGTTCGTCATCCTCCGCACGACGCTTCACCTCTAGAATAACTTGCCGTGGACGCTCCGATTGATCATCAGATGTTGATGGCGCCCTTTTGATCAACCCATAGTTGAGTTTGTAAGGAACGCAAAATGAAATGGATCATGCAGCCCTGGCCGTGGTGGATCTCGGGAATTCTGATCGGTTTGACGGTGCCCCTGCTTTACGTCCTGGCGGGTAAGGCGTTTGGTATCTCAACGAGCCTGCAACAGATTGGATCGATGTGCGCTCCGAACAGCCGGTTCGAATACCTCAGTAAACATGACCGTCAAAGTCACCTGTGGACACTGATCTTTGTCCTTGGTATCGCCATTGGTGGATTCATCGCAAATTGCTTTTTGAGCGACGAACCGACGCGGCTGCTTCCACCATCGTTTTCGAGCACCGGGGGCGCGATCAAGCTGTTGTTTGGCGGTTTCCTGATCGGCTTTGGAACGCGTTACGCCGGAGGATGTACATCAGGACATTCCATCACCGGAATCGCGAACCTTAACTGGCCCAGCCTCGTGGCAACCATTTGCTTCTTTGCGGGCGGCCTTGCCGTCACCTGGGGCCTCGGCAACATCTTGTTCTAGGAACAATGGAGGCAATCATGGTTGAAAAAACTAGTTCACCGGCGAACGGAAAACAAACGCACATGTCGCCGCTTGCTTATGCGAGCGTCCTGCTGATTGGCATGTACCTGGGTATACTCTTCGTCAAATCAGAGGTTGCTTCCTGGGAGCGGATTCACAACATGTTCCTGTTCCGGGAAGCGCAGATGTATTTGATTATCGGCCTTGCCATTGCCGTCGCGATGTTGTCGATGTTTCTCATCAAGAGACTGGAGATCAAATCCGTCGATGGAAAGCGGATCAAATATGAGCCCAAGCCGTATCACACGGGCGTCATTATCGGTGGAATGCTTTTCGGCGCTGGATGGGCGGTCACGGGCGCATGCCCCGGGCCAATCTATGCACAGATTGGCGCCTGCGCATGGATGGCCGTGTTCACGTTCGCGGGTGCGATGCTCGGTATGTTTTGCTACGCAGCACTAAAGCCTCGACTTCCCCACTAAGCAATACTCCAGGGTGGGTTAGCTGCTATCGACCAACCGAATAAGGAGGGCCTGTCCTATGTCGTCGAGCGGGTTGTCGGTTTCTATTGAGGTCGCCCCGACCTCGACTGACCGCTGCCGCCGGTCGATCTTTCCCCAAAAAATGTTGCTGAAAATGGCCGCGCGATCTGCTGCGGTGAGAATGCTGCGCAGTGCACGTTCTTTGACTTAAACCAGGCGCCCCCGCGGGGCCTCTCCCCGCCCACCCCAGCCGCGTCACTTCCCCACCTCATATCCGTAAACCACCGCCGTACTATCAGCTCCCCACGCCGTATTGCCCGCCGCTTCGCCCGAAGCCTCGACGCCGGCGGCCAGGTCGATGCGCTGACCCGGGGCGATCAATGGCTTGCCCTGCTTGTCGCGCAGAAAACCGGCGAGTGCCGTGCGCATCTCGCACTCGCTGCCGTCCGGCGATAGGGCGATGACGATGTCGTCGCTCGTGCCTTCGGTGAAATCTTCGGTGATCCCGATTGCACCAGCGCGCCGAATGTATTCCACCTTGTAGGCGTCGCGCAACGCGCCCTCCTCGTCGTGGCGGCTATACCAGGACGGGCCCAACGCGAGCTTGCCCGCCAGAACGTCTTTTTCCGTGCCCAGACCGGTAAAGCCGTAAAACGTTTTGACAAAGCGGCCGCCCACAAACTCGAACTGAGCTTCGCAGTCGTCGCCGAGCGCCACGCCGTAGTAGCAGTCGTCGTCGCGCGTCGGTGAATAACCGGTCGCCGGGTTGCGGTCGGCGTCGATGTAGACGTAAAAGTAGTAGCGATCGCGGCCGGGAGCCGTCCGCCCATGCTGGCCGGCGACGCGAGTGTAAAAATAGAGCCACTGATCGTCGCTGGTACACTTGAACTCGAGCAAATCGGCGTCAGGATTGTACTGGAGATAGGAAACAATGTCCCCCCGCGGATCAGCGACGCTCGGCACGCTGCGCCATTCATCGAACCGGCCGTCGATGTGAAACTCAGGGCTGTTGGGCGCCCGAGCCGTCGCGGCGCTTTGCGCCGCTTCTCCTCGCAAGACGAGTCGGCCGCTGCGGGCGTCAACAGCATCGCCGGCGATTTCTCCCGGCAGTTCCACGACGGTCATCGGCAGGTCGCTGATCATCGCGCAGCCCGGCCCCAGGCCCGGTGAATAGGCCGCGGTGCGGCTCGCCCGTTCGACCTCCTCGAGGTTGCACGTCGCCAGAACCACCTCGCCGCGTTCATCGGAAGCCACGAGCGAAAACTTGTTGCCGGCCGAGCACGCGATGCGAAAGGCTGGGCGCACTTGGGCGCCTTCAGCGCTGACCAGCGCGAGCGGCAGGTAATGCCGCACTTCTTCCTCGATCTCGCCGCCGGGCATGCTCCGCCACAGCTGGCCGTTAAACGGGTTGTACTGCACGCCGGAAAAGTCGGGCATTTCAATCGGCGCCTCCGCTGGCTTCAAGCGGACAGCGCCTGAATCCACATCGACGTCGCCGGCCACGCGCTCGCCGTAGGTCCTTGTATAGCCGCCCACGATCAGCTTGCCGTCTACCTGGTAGACGCGGCCGTCCCATACCGGTTGCACCCGACGCGGCGCGCGATACCGCCGAGTGCAAACGAAATAACAATCTGCGTAAAGCGCCTCCGCGTCGGCCAGACGCCCGAGGTCCGCCGTGCGGAAAGCCAGCTTGAAGACAGCGTGCCAGTGGAACGACTCCGAGCCAGGCGCCGGCGCGTATGCACTGCGCCTGTACATAGGCCGTTTCCGAGGGCAGGCCCCCCGCGCCGATAAACCGCTCGCGCATCGCAGCAGCCGGGTCGCTCGCTTGCGCGGGCGCCGACGCCGCAAGGCACGCCAGCGCTATGGCGAGCTGCCCGAGCGGACTGACCCCGGCGGCATGGTCGACCCAATGCACTAATAGATGGGCAAGTCGAAGCGGCATGTTTTCGCTCCTGAAACTTCTGGCGGACGTCGCCAGGCATTCATTTAAAGGCGGACCGATTATAGACGGCGCCAATGCCCACCGGAGTCAAAATCCGCCGAAGCGCGTATGCCTGCCGCAGCTCAAGGATGTCACGTGCGCCCCGCGAAGTTCACAACCTGCGTAGGCCGCCCGACCTTAGCACTAGACGGAACTGGCCGCTGCCGCCGACGGGTGAGGTTTTCGCGGCTCCCCGGTGCGGCGGGCCCGCCATCTCGCCCCCGCCCGTGAGACCCAGCACGCTGCGTTGGCGAAGGTTGAGCGCGGCAACGCCGCCGGGCAAATTCGTCAAAGCCGGCGGCAGCGCCAACTACCTGACGCTCCGCCTCGACGGCGAAGACGCCATCCATCCTCGGCCAATGTTGCTATCTGCGCAAGTAGCCAGGTCGATAAGGCGGCCGCAGCGGCGGCAGAGTCGGCAATGAGCACGACGAGGCGTCGCCTGGCACTGGCATGCATGCCCTAGGGTTCGGCGCACCTTCACTGCACCGACCGACGAGCGAGGGGGTAAGGTACCCGCAACGCGTCGGGCAGCGCCTCCTGCGGTCGATCACGTCGCACAACTCGCGTCGCGGGGCGATTGGGGCGTCGCTCCTCGACGATCGGCCGATGAAGGTAGATCACGCCGTCACGTCGGCTTCGCCGCCAGGCGCGTAATTCTCACCTGACGGTCGTAATGAGCCGTCGCCACCTGCAGGCCGTCGGGATGCAGGTCCATGTCGTGCGCCAGACTGGGCAGCGGAAATCGAAAGTAGTCCTTGTCGGCGTCGGGATTCCAAAACAGCAGGAATGTGCCGGTTCCTCCGCCGCTGAGCCCCATCAACGAACCGTCGCCGAGCCACGTCAATCGCCAAACAGCGCCCTGCGCTATGCCTTCGGCGATCTGCTGCCGCTGGAGCTTTTGCGTTTCCCAGTCAAACAGAAGCACTAGCGGTTCATGCACGGCGCCCAGCGGGTTGGTGGCCTTGTACAGCCCGCCGGCCGCCAGCCACTTGCCGTCGGGGCTCACGGCCAGCGTCCGGATGCCGCCGAAGTCGACCTGCTGCCCGTCGTTGTACGAGTGGAGCGGCGAGGCGTCGAAGGTGCGCACTTCCTTGCCGCTGGCGACGTCCCACTGCTTGAGTCCGCCCATCAGGTCGCCGCTGAGCAAAAACTGCCCCTGCGGATGAAACGACACGCTGTAGACCGGCCGTGGGTGACCGCTGAGCACGCCCGCCGGCGCGCCGTCGGCGACGTTCCACAGCCGAACCTGGCCGTCATTGCCGCCGCTGGCCAGCAGCTTGCCGTCGGGGCTCACGTCGAGAGCCGCGCGCCCAACCCTGGTGGGCGTCGATCGAGCGAATAGGCGTCGGCTTTTCGGCGGCAGTATCCCACCACGTGAGTTTGCCGTCGCCCCCGCCGCTAATCGCTTGCGCCGTCCTTCGAGTACGCCAGCGCGTAGACCCAGGACTCATGGCCGCCGCTCAGGAGCGTACGCGCCCCATCGGCCATGTTGTATCGCTCGACCAACGCGTCTTCGGATCCGCAGAATACGAACCGTCCCGTCGGATCGATGCGACATGAAGTGAGCGGCCGATCGTGCGGCCACTCGGACACGACGTGCGCCAGTTTCGGGTCGAAGCCCTCGGGAGCGGCCATGGAAGTCTCGTCAGGTTAACAATTCGGAAACTGCCGACGCGGCCGGATCAGCCATGGGCATCATGCGCCCGTCGACGTTGAAGGACGCCGTGGAGTCCACGCCCACTGCCTCCAAGTATGTGTGAAACAGGGCCCCGTGATCCACCTGACCGTCGACGACCTCCGTGCCATTGTCGTTGGTCTTACCATGGACGGCCCCGCGGAATGCGACCCCCCCCCAGACACACGGACCATCCCTTCGACCAGTGATCGCGGCCGTAGTACTGGTTGATGTTGGGCGTGCGTCCGAACTCCGACATGACGACGATGAGCGTGCTATCGAGCATGCCCCGGTCGGCAATGTCGGCGACGAACGTGGCGAACGATCGATCGAACTCGCCGAGTTGCTCGATGTGAAAATCGAAATTCTCGTTGTGCGTGTCGTAATTCGAGTGCGACAGTTGCACAAAGGTGATGCCCTTCTCGAGCAGCCGCCGGGCAAGCAGGCAGTGCCGGCCGAAATCATACGTGCCGTAGCGCTCCGCGTCGGCGGCGGGTTCCTTCGTTAGGTCGAACACGTCGCGCTGGCGCATCAACTGCTCGGCTTGCTCGTAGGAATAGGTAAACGCCTCGGTGACGGCCGTGCGGCGGCGATTGAGAAACCGCTCATTGACCTGTCGGCGAAAATCCTGGCGTGCCGCGTCGGACGCCTCGGCAATCGCCTCGGGGCGCGTCGTGTTTTGCGGCGGGTTGCCGTTGCCCAGTTGAACGCTCGAATACTTCGGGCCGAGGTAGGCCGCGTCGTTGCCGCGCCCCCCGCCCCCGCCGGGCGTGATGAGAACATAGCCGGGCAGCGGGCTGTCGACGGGCGCCAGCGCCTTGGCGGCCACGGCGCCAATTTGCGGGTACTCGGTAGCCGGCGTTTGCCGACGGCCGGTCAGCATCAAGTAAGTTCCCTTACCGTGGTCGTCTTCGCTGGTGTTGACGCCGCGGGCCAGGCACAGGTGGTGCATCTGTTTCGCGGTCTGGGGCAGCAACTCGCTAATGTGGACCCCGGGCACGGACGTCCCAATGGCGCGGAACGGTCCACCGGTGTCGGTCCCCGGCTTGGGATCCCAGCTCTCAAGCTGGCTGAGCCCGCCGTACATGTAAAACACGACGATCCGCTTCTGATCTGAGCGCAACTGATCGGCAATGGCTGGATTGGCGAACACGCCAAGCCCGCCCGTCATGGCGCCGGCGCCGGCGGCGGCGAGCGTGCCCAAAAATTGCCGTCGAGCGATGCCGTGCTCGCGAGACCTGCAAGCGTAGTTGACGTTCATGGGACAGCTTTGAGCTAGAGTTAATGATTGAAGCGAAATTCTGCCGAGTTTAGCAGCGCCCACACGAGTTCCTGAGCTGCAGCGTTTTTATCTGGCAAGCGATGGCTCAGGTAAGTCACAACTTCATTCGTTTCATCTTCATTGGGCGGTCGCGTGAGCACACCCAGGTAAAGCTCCTGAGCCGCGGCGCGCGGATCGTCTTTCTTTATGATCCGCTCGGTGACATTGTCCGCCGCCGGGGCGACCCAGCTATTGATCGATCCGCCGTTGGCGGCAAACAGCGCCTGGTCCGCCGTCGAGAAAAAGTCCCCCTGCGGCTGGCCAGCCGCGGCGCCGTAGAAAGCGACGAACGTGCCTATGTTGGGCTTCAACTTATCGTACGTTCGTTGTTCAAGGTCAACGTCGCGCACAACCAATAGTTCGGGGTCGGCCTGCTGTTGGTCGGTGAGCGGCGCGGCTTTGTCCAATTCCGCCGCTTCTGCTTGCCAGTAACGATCGTACACGCCGGTGACGCGGAAAACCGCCCAGCAAAGCTGTTCGGGCGTCAGTGCTTTGAGCGATGCAATCGTAAAGTCCTTCGTCCAGCGGTCAATCAGGTCTGATTCTGCCGCGGCAAAGGCAGATTGTTTCGCGACGATGTCAGCTCGCGCCGCGGCCAGCGCCTGGCTGGCGCCATCGACGGCCGCCGTAAGGCGAGCGCGCTCGGCGACGGCGTCGGCAAGCGATTGCTGAGCCGCGCCAGCGCATCGGCCACTGTCTGGTGGGCGACTGTTTCGGCGTCGATTCGCTTTTGCGATTCCACCGTCTCGACTCGGCGGGCGTCCGCGCGCTCCTGCAGCTTGTTTGCGGCGTCGGCGAGCGTGGAATCCTCGGGCGCCTTGTCCTTCGCCGCGTGCGCCGCGCCCGCTGCCACGGCGATGGCCTCCGCAACGCCCACCAGTCGGGCGTGTCCCGCGCGAGCAGCGTCCAGTTTGCCCGTGGCCGCCGTCAATGCGTTCGTAGCTGTCGTAACGGCGGCTTCTCTCTCCGTGATGACCGCGCCAAATTCGGCAAGCACCTTCTCGGCGGCCGCCAGCTCTGACTCGCGCGTCAGGGCAAATTGCCCGGCTGTGGCAATGGCTTGTTTGAGCTCAGGAAGCTTAGCGATCCGCCGCGCCGTCGCCAGCCGCCGATTAACAGCCGCCAGCGATTCTGCGTCGGCGTCCGCTTTGAGGCGCGCCGCCAGCATCGACTTTTCACGTTGCTTCCAGGTCGTGCTCAGCGGCGCCACCTTCGACAGCGACTCATCGACCTTCGGCCGCGCGGTCGTAAACGCTTCGGTGAGCGGCGGGAGCGCGGCCGTTTGTTCGTCCACGGTCTTCGTCAACGCCGCAATCTCCGTGACGAGTTGCTCCGACCGTGCGACAAACTTCTGCGCCGCCTCGGCCAACTCCTTGTCTTCGGGAAGCAACTTAGCGGCTACTCCCGCTGCGGCGGCAGCCTGTTGCACGGGCGCCGCCACCGTTTGCTTCGCGGTGAGCTGTACCGTCGCGTCAGCTTTGAGTTTTACCGCGGCGTCGAGATTTGTCTTCGCGACCGCGTACTGATTCGCGCGGCGTCAAATTCTCCCGCAACCGGCAGCATCACAGCTTCGGCTTCTTCCCACGCCTGGGCCGCCGCGGCGTAGGCTTCGCCGGACGTTTCCGCGGATTTCTTGAGGGCATCGCGTTGCTGCTTGAGTTGATCGGCTTCCGCCTTCGCGCGATCCGCGAGGGATAGCGCATCAGCGGGCGGATCGAGCGAGCGCTGATACGCCTTGCTCAGGGCGAGCTCGCGGAGGAACCCGCGAATGTCGAAATTCATGGCGGCGAATTTCTCGCCCAAAATCCGCAAGAGGTCTGGATCGATCGCGGCGTTGCCGGGGTGATGCAGGTCCAAGGGATGCACCAAGCCGCGACCAAACATTTGCGCCCACAATCGATTGGCGATGTTTACGTTGAATGCCCGATTGGACCCGTTGGTCGCCATCTCGGCCAACTTGACGCGGCGACTAAACTTGGGCGTCGCCTTCACGTTGTCCGCCGGCGCGACTTCATACTCCTCGCCCGGCAGAAAGAACGGCTCGTCGATGACCGCGCCGTCCGGCAACCGCGCCCCAGTACGACGAGGCTTGCCGACAAAAACGGATTCAAACGTCAATTCGTTTCCGACCTTTTCCGCGAGTACGGTGGTCTGCTTGCCGGCGTCGGTGCGAACCAAGGGATAGCTTGGCACGACAAAAGCCAGGAGACCATGATAGTCGGACTGCAGATACTCCTCCACGCGCGGATGATCGTGGCACTGCGCGCACTGCATATCGCGCCGAAAAAGATGCGGCCGATGTCACGCGTCAACACGTTCGGATCGGAGGCGCGATCAAGCACAAACCGCGCCGCGGGTCGTTGAGCCGGATCGTCGCCGTCGGCCTGCAGGATTTCGCGGACGAGCACGTTCCACGGCTTGTTTTCCTTCACCGACTTCAGAAGCCACGCCTGCCAGTCGTCGGCCGTGACGTTGGTATTGGCGCGGCGCTCCATCAGCATCAGATCCAGCGCCGAGGCCAGGCGCCGAGCGTAGTGCGGCGACGCAAAGAGTCGGTCGATAAGTCGCTGCCGTTTATCCGGATCCGGATCAGCGATGAAGGTTCGCGCTTTGTCCGCGGTGGGCGGCATTCCGACCAAGTCGAGAGATACGCGACGCAGGAACTCTGCGTCGGGAGATTGAGGCGCCGCCGCGCCTGCGACTGGCTGCAATCGCTCGTCGATCAGCGCGTGAATTGACTGGTCTTCCGCTATTGCAGTCGCCGACACTGCCAAGACGACGACCGCCAATAGCCGGCAACCCAGTGTGACCGACGCGTGCATGCGTTGTCATCCAGGAGGTACGAAGGCGGCCTCGATACAAAGGAGGGCAGCCGGACTCCGCCGCCCGCCGTGGCGCGCCGTGTCGATCGACTGCGCCCGATGTTAGAATACGAAGCCGCGGTAAAGTCAACCGGCTATTTGTTCAAATCCGCATTGCAGGCCGCGATGCCAGATGATTTTTTACGCGGTTCGCGCAAACGAGACATCGTTAAACGCAATGAACAAGAGGCTCGCTAAATCACAATCAACGCCAATTCTCCAATCATCCTCAGGTGAGAACTGCGCAGGCGGCGTGACTTGCGCTTAGCAATGTTACGAGGCTCAAACCGAGCGCGGAGAAGAGTTTCCGGCACGCCCTGGCTGCGCCAACAGAGGAATGAGTTGTGACACAGAAGGAGAGCCGTGTCTAATTCGGTCGTTTCTCGGTTTGTCGCGCCAACAACGAATGGAACAAGTTTTGCCGCCTCGTGTCGCCGATGGCGGACGCTTGCCGGCTACAGAATCGGTAACAGTGTCATCGCTGCACTGACCACAGCGCCGTGGAATGTGGGCAGCAAGCGATCGAATCGTCAGGTCACCCACAGATGTCGAAATCGTCAGCATCGTGCGGCGGAAAAACACTGCCCTGATACGCAGCGAGCCGTCGAGCCAAAAGGAGGCTCACTGACGAATGCGACCACAATCTCCGAAAGAAAGAGTCTAAATCGTTAGGAGATTGATCCCCATAAACTTGCTCTAAACAAAGGAATAGAACATGAAAATACTTATGGTGCTGACATCCCACGATCAACTGGGAAACACTGGCCGCAAAACTGGCTTCTGGCTTGAAGAATTCGCAGCCCCCTATTTTGTATTCAGGGATGCGGGTCGTCGAGCTGACGCTGGCATCACCGAAGGGCGGGCAACCGCCAATCGACCCTAAGAGCGATTTGCCTGAGAACCAGACCCCGGCCATGGCACGGTTCAAGAAGGATCAGGCGGCGCAAAAGGCGCTTTCTCAGACGGTCAGACTTGCCGACATGAAAGCGGAAGATTTCGATACGATCTTTTACGTGGGCGGGCACGGCCCGATGTGGGACCTCGTCGATAATCCCGACTCCATCGCCTTGATCGAGTCTTTCTACAATTCCGGCAAGGCGGTTGCGGCGGTCTGCCATTCTCCGGCCGTGTTCCATCGGGTCATGTACCAGGGGACGCCCATGGTCAAGGGTAAGCGGGTCACCGGCTTTACCAACGGCGAAGAGGAAGCGGTTAAGCTCACCCATGTTGTGCCGTTCCTTGTAGAGGACGAGCTCAAACGAATCGGCGGCCTCTATGAGAAGGCTCCAGATTGGGAAAGCTTTGCGATTGTCGACGGTCGTCTGGTGACCGGGCAGAACCCCGCATCGTCGACAGCCGCAGCTCAGGCGCTTCTGACGCTAGTCATGCAGAATGCCAGTTAGTTTTCTGCTCCGATTGACGATCGCACGGGCTTGATGTTGTTTCAGTTACGCCGGCACAGGCAACGCGGCCGAATTCTTTCCAGAGAAACGCCATCTCGAGGTAAATGCCATGAGCGGACCACGGAAGACAGCCATCGTGACCGGAGCTTCGCAGGGAATCGGCGCGGGAATCGTGAAAGGTTTTGTCGAACGGGGTTTCAACGTCGTTGCCAATTCTCGGAAGATGACTCAATCCACCGAAGTCGCGGCGTCCGACCAGGTCGCTCTGGTGGACGGCCACATCGGCGAGCAGGCAACTGCCGCCAAGATCGTCGAGACGGCGCTGTCTCGTTTCAAGTCGATCGACGTACTGGTCAATAACGCCGGCATCTTCTTCACCAAACCATTCACGGATTACACGGCCGAGGACTTCAAGTCGCTCGTCTCGACGAACGTCGAGGGCTTCCTGTACGTCACCCAACTCTCCATCAAGCAAATGCTCGCGCAGAAGACCGGCGGGAGCATCGTCACGATCACGGCCGCCCTGGCTCGCAACCCGATCCGGGGCGTCACGGCAGCGGTGCCGATGATCACCAAAGGCGGTCTCGAAACGGTCACCCAGCATCTTGCGATGGAGTATGCGAAAGACGGCATCCGCGTGAACGCCGTCGCGCCGGGCGTCGTCGACACGCCCCTTCACCGGGACACGCCGAAGGACGTGATGGAAAGCCTGTCGCCCATGGGTCGGCCTTCGACGGTCAAGGACATCACAGACGCCGTCATGTACCTGACCGACGCCGCGACGGTCACTGGCGACATCCTGTATGTCGATGGCGGCGCTCATTTCGGCCGCTGGTAATTGAAAGAGCTTTCTTGGAAGTCATCTTGGAAGTGAAGCGTGAGGATTCGGCAAATGAGCAACCAAACCTCAGCGCCGGCGTGGGCCAACACGAGAGTCTCAGCGAAGCTCGGCATCAAGTACCCGATCATTCAAGGACCACTCGGCGGTTTTTCGTCGCAACGGCTGACGGCTGCTGTCTCGAATTACGGAGGCCTGGGCTCGTTCGGCGCACATGGACTGGCTCCGAGCGCGATCAAGGACGTGATCGCCGAGCTGCGTTCGATGACCGACAAGCCGTTCGCGATGAATCTCTGGGTCTCGATGGAGGATGAAGGCGCGAAGGCATCGGACGAAGCAGCGTTCAAGCGAAGTCTCGCAACGCTCGCACCGCACATTCAATCCCTGGACGGCGCTCTTCCGTCCTACGCGCCGTACTCGCCGATGAAGTTCGAAGAGCAGGCGCGAGTGCTCCTCGACGCGAATGTGCCCGCGTTCAGTTTCATCTACGGCATCCCGCCGAAAGAGATTCTGGACGAATGTCGCGCCAAGGGCATCGTGATCATCGGCACGGCCACCACGCCGGATGAGGCGATCGAATTACAAAAAGCGAACGTTGACGTGATCGCCGCCTCAGGTTTCGAGGCCGGTGGGCATCGTGGATCGTTCCTCCGCGCCTCAGAGGACTCACTGACCGGGACGTTCTCACTTGTGCCGCAAGTCGCCGATCTCGTGTCGGCGCCTGTCGTCGCGGCGGGCGGCATCGCCGATGCCCGAGGCATCGTTGCCGCTTTCGCCCTCGGTGCGGAAGGCGTGCAGATCGGGACGGCGTTCCTTGCCTGTGAAGAATCAGGAGCGAGCCCGCAGCTTCGCGAGACTTTGCTCCGCCGCAAGGCGGGTCAGACGGCGTTGACGCGTGGCTTCACAGGAAGACTCGCACGCGGCATCAAGAACCAGTTGCTTGATACGATGAACGCGCCGGGCGTAGAAATTCTGCCATACCCGCTCCAGCGCTATCTCATGCGGAATATCTCCAGCCTGGCAGAGAAGTCCGGCCGACAGGAACTCATCCCGATGTGGGCCGGGCAGAGTGCGAACCTTGCTCATTACACGAAGGCGACCGAACTGCTGGACGCGCTGGTGTCGGGCGTCTCGGCGATGATTGGCGACACTTTTGCCGCCAAGGGTAAGTAACATGTTCCTCCTGAAATTGTCTGGGAGCAGCCTTCTGACTGCCAGCAAAATACCCTCCAAGGAGGCCGCCCTATGAATCGGACATTGCCCACCCCCTGGAAACCCACCAAAGCCCAGCTCCTCGCCGCGCACAACAAGCTCGTCCCGGATCTCGCCGCCAAAGATCTCATCGTCCTCTTCGCCGGCATCAACCCCGGCCTCTACACGGCCGCCATCGGCCACCACTTCGGCCGCCCCGGCAACCGCTTCTGGCCCGCCCTCCATGGCGGCGGCTTCACGCCGCGCCTCTTCTCTCCCTTTGAAGAATCCCTCCTTCTCGACCTCAAATTCGGCATCACCAACATCGTCCAGCGCGCTACCGCCCGCGCCGATGAACTCACGGGCGACGAACTTCGCGCCGGCGGCCAGCGTCTCCAAGCCAAAGTCAAACGCTGGCGCCCCACCGTCGTCGCCTTCGTCGGCATCGGGCCCTACCGCATCGTCTCCGGCATCAAAGACGCCCGCGTCGGCCTCCAAGAGGCCCCCTTCGGCGGCAGCCACGCCTGGGTCCTCCCGAACCCCAGCGGCCTCAACGCCCACTACCAGCCCGCCGCCCTCGCACAACTCTTCGGAGACCTCCGCATCTGGGCCATGGCACAACACGAGCGCCGCCGAAATAGGAGGTAAGGGCGCCTATGGCACGATTATTGTCAGTCAACGTGGGTCTTCCTCGCGAGATCACGTGGCGCGGTAAGACTGTCTTCACGTCCGTGTGGAAGGAGCCGGTGCAGGGACGGCGCCTGGTTCGGCGGCTCAACATCGATGGCGACGCACAGGGTGATCTCGCCGGTCATGGTGGAGAACACCGGGCTGTGTTTGTCTACCAGATGGATTCCTATCGCTATTGGCAGCGCGAACTGAAGCGAACCGATTTCAAATTCGGGCAATTCGGAGAGAACTTCACGGTGGAAGGCCTGGCCGACAGCGAGGTCTGCGTCGGCGATCGCTATCGCATCGGCGGAGCGCTGTTCGAAGTGACGCAGCCGCGTGTGACCTGCTACCGCGTTGGCATACGAATGGATGAGCCCAGGATGGCGGCTTTGCTGGTCGCGCATCACCGCCCGGGGTTCTATTTTCGCGTCCTCGAAGAGGGCGAGGTGGGCGCCGGCGATGAAATCGTCAAAGTTGCCGAGGGCCCTGAACGCCTCACGGTCGCCGCGGTCGACGCGCTGCTCTATCTTCCCGGACCCGCCAAGAGATGAACTTGAGCGTGCTTTGCGCATCCCGGCCCTGAGCCCGGGCTGGAAGTCTTCCTTTGAGGCTCTTCTCCGGCAGATGGCGCAGCCGGGGTCGCGCACCGGAAATGCCGGACTGGCGTCCCCGGAACAGATGGTCACGGCTGTCGCCGGATTCCGGCCTCTGAAAGTGGCCAGAATAGATCGCGAGAGCAGTAGCGTGGTCTCACTGGTGCTGGAGCCGGTGGACGGTCGTCCTTTGACCGTCCCGCTGCCCGGGCAGTTCGTGGTGTTGCGACTCCGTCCTCAAGCTGACGCGCCTCCGGTCTTGCGGAGCTACTCGCTGTCCGATCTGCCGGACGCCGGTCGTTATCGCATCACCATTAAGGAGGAACCGCACGGAATCGCCAGCACTTACCTGAGCACGCAGCTTCGTGCAGGCGATGTCCTGGACGTCAGCGCGCCCCGCGGCGCCTTCATCCTGCGGCGCGGCGAGTCTTCCTGTGGTGCTGTTGAGCGCCGGCGTGGGCGTGACTCCGGTGATGGCCATGCTCCACGCGCTGGCAGCACACGCATCGCCGCGCCCGGTCTGGTGGATCTATGGAGCCCGCAACCGCCTGGATCATCCCTTTGCCCGCGAAGCACGCGATTTGCTGGCTAAGCTGCCCCATGCCCGAAGCCACGTCCAATACAGCCGGCCCGACGCGACTGACCGGCTGGGCGTTGACTTCGATGCTGCCGGCCGGCTGACCGTCACGGTCCTCCAAAAACTGGGCGTACCCCGCGAATGCGAGTTTTATCTGTGCGGCCCTCCCGCCTTCCTTGAGGACTTCACTGCCGGGCTCGCTGGTTGGGGCGTGGCCCGTGATCGCGTCCACACGGAGATTTTCGGTTCAGGCAGCTCCATCACGCCGGGTGTGAAGAAGGCGCCGCGCCGCCTACCGCACGCCCCTGCCGGGTCGCCCGGCGAAGGTCCAAGAATTTCGTTTGCTCGCGCCGGGCTTACGGTTTCCTGGGACTCGAAGTTCCACAGCCTGCTGGAACTCGCCGAAGCCTGTGACGTCCCGGTCCGGTGGGCTTGCCGGACCGGAGTTTGCCATACGTGCGAGTGCGGGTTGATCTCTGGGTCGGTGAAGTACGATCCCGAGCCGCTCGAGCCTCCGGCGGCCGGAAACCTGTTGACTTGCTGCTCTCGCCCCCAGGAAGATCTGGTAATCGACATCTAGAGCTGGTCGGCGACAGCTGCGGGCTGAAGTCCACCTGGGAAATATCGAAGGAGTGAAACAATGGTAGAACCCGACAACCTTCGATATACGAAAATAGCGCTCAACAACCCTTCATCCTCTCGGTGCCCCTACCCACGCACTTTGAGATGGCGCCAGAGCTCGGAGGGGACTGACAGGATTGTGACGTCAGAATGACCCTACTCGCAAACTGGCTTCCCGCTCCCAAAGGAGCATCAGGAGGACGTGGGCGACTCGCAGCGATCCTATCTTGCACCGCCCCGTTCGATCTCGTCGACCAGTGCGTCGGCCCCATAGACCTTTCGCAGCGCTTCGACGATCGCGGTGGAATGTACGCTCACGGCCCGCGCCTGCTTATCGTCGTAGGTGAAATCGAGCACCAGCGATTGAATATTGCCGTCGAAGATAATCCCCACGTACTCGCCAGCTTTATTGACCACCGGACTGCCGCTGTTGCCGCCGATGATATCGGCCGTGCACACAAAGTTGAACGGCGTCTCCGGATTCAACGGCTTGGGCGGCTTGAGCCAGCTTGGCGGCAACGCAAACGGCGGCCTGCCGCCGTGCAGCTCGGAATGCTTGAATGCCCCGCCGATGGTCGTCCAAGGCGCAATCGCCTTGCCGTCTTGCGTGTAACCTTTCACCTGGCCGAACGCCAGGCGGAGCGTGAAGGTGGCGTCAGGGTACGTGCTGGTTCCCTCAATGGCGAATCGCGCCTCGGCGATCTTGGCGTACGCCTGCTTCAGCGACTCATCGACGTTTTCTTCATACGTTTTTCGCACCTCGCGCGCAGGCGGATCGATCAGCCGCGCCAACTGGATCATGGCGTCGTCGGAGCCTTCGATCGCCGCTTGGCCTCCCGCAGCAAGCTGTTTGCGATAGGCCACGTCTTTCAAACGGGTTCCCCGCACGAGCTCATCGGCTCGGGCTTGCGGGGAACGGCCTGCGAGCGTTTTGCCCACCCAGGGGTTGTCGGCGCCGGCCTGTTCCATGAACATGCTGAGCGAATCGCCAGCTTCACCGCTTCCAGATCGTCGTAGATCGGCGCTTCCGAGAACATTTGCTGCTCGAGCGATTCGCGGTTCGATTCTCGATATTCGCGCAGTCGATCGGCATTGTCTTTCGCGTCCTCGTCCGCCATGCGCACCAGCTCGCGGGCAATCGAAAACAACTCGCTGTTAAATGCCGTGGCATTTTCCAAGTGCGCCCAATCATCATAGATTCGATTCCACTGGTCGATCGCCGCGGAAACATCGTCCCAAGCCTTGGTGGCGTCCTTCAAATCTTCTTTTTTCGCCGCCGCCTCGCGCAGCGTTTTCTCAGCCGTGCGTTTTCGGTCGATGATCGCGGGATCTTGCAGCCCGGCCAAAATGCCGAGCCGCGCCTTGCGAGAATTTTGCAGCCCAAACAAGTCGTCCTTGGCCCGCCGGGCGTTTTCCAAGCTGCGCTGGCTGTAGGCGCTCAACAGCACTTCGCGGCGGAAGATGGTTCGCAACGAGGAGGGAAACATCCGATCGCGCAAGAATTCCAAATGGCGGACCGTATCCAACCGGTCGGTGTGACCAGGGTTTCCGACGACGAACACCAATTCGTTTTCGCCGGCCCCCGACTTGCTCCAGGGCAGGTAGTGCGGCACCTTGGCCGGCTTGCCGTCCTCGTAGACGTGGAAAAAGCAGATGTCCAAATCGTAGCGCGGATATTCGAAGTTGTCCGGATCGCCGCCGAAAAAGGCGATATCTTGCTCAGGCGCAAACACCAGTCGCACATCCGTGTACTTCTTATAGCGATACAGATGATATTCGCCGCCGTTGTACATCGTGATCACGTCGCTCCGCAGTTTGGTGGCGTCCAGCGACTCCTTCTCAATCGTGTTCATGACGGCTCGCCGCGCCTTCTCAGCGTCGGCTTGGCTCATCTGTGGCTTCACGGCCGCATTTACCCGAGCGGTCACGTCTTCCGTGCTCACGAGCACGTTCAATTCCAAATCGACGCATTTGATTTCCTCATCGCGAGTTTTTGCGTGAAAGCCTTTGGCGACTAAGTCCCGGTCGGGCGTGCTTAGTTTTTGCAGCGCATCGGCCCCCACGTGATGATTCGTGATGACCAATCCCTCCGGCGACACAAACGCCCCGCTACCGCCGCTATTAAACCGCACCGCCGACTGCTGCAGGTTTTCGAGCCAGGCGTCGCTGGGCTCGAAATCATAGTGCTCCTTGAGCCATTTTTTGGGCGGGTTGGTAAACAGCCACATCCCCTCGTCGGCAGGCGCATGGGACGGAGTGAGCGACATGGAGATTCCTAACATGAGTGCAGCAGTAAGTTGTCCCAGTTTCAAAACTGCTGGGGACTGGCTCATTTTGCGCTGTCCGCGGAGCGAAATGTGCCTGTCCCCCTTCCGAGACAGTTTTGAAGCTGGTTCTTGCAATTGTTTCATAACGCACTTGCTGCTTTCTAAAGTAACGAAGACTGGGCCCTGGTTTCTCCCGATATCGGCGCGCCGCATGCCGACGACCGCCAACTCGACGATAGCGTCGCGAGCAACCAGCGCGGACAAGCGGCAAAAGCTGCTCGGCCGCAGCTCGATCGCCGTCGTCGATCCGCGACAGGTTCTGCCTTACGCCGGTCATTCCGCCGATTATACCGTGTGATGTCTCCGCGATCTTGATGGGCGGTGCGTACGACGCCTGCCGAGGGATACGCATACACAATATGTTGGTTAGCTCGAGTTGCGTGTCGCAACGCGTAACTCGGGCGGGGTTTGCAGAATGATGTTCTCGCCGCTCCCCCAGTGCGACGGGCCGGCCATCTCGCCCCCGCCCGTGAGACCCAGCACGCTGCGTTGGCGGGGGTTGAGCGCGGCCACGCCGCTGGGCGAATTCGTCAAAGCCGGCGGCGGCGCCAAGCGCCAAGCGCCTCACCCTGCGCCTCGACGGCGAAGACGCGGCCGGCTGGCGCACCGCGGCGTAATCAGTGCCGAGCTACCGCGTTACGGTCGACGCCGAATACCCGTCAAACCGCTTGCCAGCGCAGCCAGCAGCAGCGGCAAGCCAGACGGCTCTGGGACGACAGTCAATCTGACGACGCCAGAGCCCGTATCGACCGTCGCGAGGCTGTAACCAAGTCCGTTGGCTGGCGTGCTGCCCAACGTGAGTTGCCCCGTGCGACTGCCAGTCCAACTGATGACTTCATACGTACCCGGTCCGATGCCTGCGTCGAGAATATCCAACACGCCGCCGGTAAAGTCGACGTTGCCGTTGATTGTGAGCGTCGTGTCGGTAGTCAGCGCGTTGAGCGCGAATTCAATGGCGCCCGGAATCGCCAGTCCCCCCGTCGAAAGCTTCTGTCCGTCGTAAACTCCCAACTTCCCAGCGACGCTCGCGAGCGACGACAGTTGCGGCAAGGAAGCGTTCTCGCCGCTGAGAATGACTTCGGCGTCGGAAGCAATCACCGCGATCGGCGCGTTCTGCAAAGTCATGGTCGCGCCGTTGCCGGCGTCAATCACCTCGTACCGTCCGCCGGAGAGCGTGTCGGCGGCGGCGGCGTAGTTGCCTAGATTGTTGTTCGCCGACGACACAAGGAACGTCGTGCCGTCGCCGGCGCGAAACGTGCCTTCGTTCGCGTACGACCCCGTACTGAATTGAAGCGTCGAAAAGCCGGTGCTCGAGACAGCGTTTTCCACCAGACCTTGATTGACCATTGACGCCACGAATAACCCCGCACCGCCGATCGTATGGTTGGGCCCATTTGTGAACGAATCGCCGCCGGCGCCGGTGACGATTCGGGCGTCATTTGTCGCGTCGACGGCGTTGAGCATGACTTTGCCGTTGCCGTCCAGAAGGAATGCGCTGCCGAGCGAGTTGTTGCCGTCGTTGAACGACAAATCGCTGGCGCCGTTGAACGAGGCGGCATTGACGGTGATCAACCCGTTGTTGGTGATGCCGGCTCCGCGGACGGTCAACTCGCCAGCATTGGTCGTTCCATTGCCGATTAGGCGGATCTCCGCCTCGCTGAGCACGTCGGATAGTACGTTGACGCCTCCGGAAACGACCTCGACGATCCCGCCGTTGAGCGTTTCCAGACGGCCGCCAGCAATCGTTTCGTTATTAAGCTGGATCTTCGCGTCGGCCCCATCGGCAATGATCCGAGCAGTGACAGCGGTCTGCGTAACATTAACGCCGCCGGTGAAGTACAGTTGCGAGCCGGAGGTTGCGCGGATGATATTGTCGTTGCCATAGCTGCCACTGCCAAATTCCAACGTTGCGAAACCGGTTGTCGAGGGCGCAGCTTTCGATCAGTCCGTTGTTAACGAACGGGCCGCGAATCGTGCCGGCGCCGCGGATCGTATTCCCCGCCGCGTGCGTAATGGAATCCATCACGCCCGGAATAATCTCCGCATCGTTCGTGCCGTTCGTGGCGTTGAGGAACACCTGGCCGGAACCACCGAGCAGGAAACTGCTGCCGAGGGAATTATTGCCGTCATCGAAGCGGAGCACGCTGCTGCTGTCAAAGGAATTTGCGTTCACGGTGATGAGGCCATCGTTGGTTATGCCGGCGCCGCCAACGGTGAGTGCCCCGGCATTGACCGTTCCATTGCCGATAATGTTGATCGCCGCGAGGCTGTGAACGTCCTGCAGAACATTGGTTCCCTGACTAATGACTTCGACCGATCCGCCGTTCAGCGTCTCGAGCCGGCCGCCGATGATCGTTTCGTTATTGAGCTGGACCTTCGCGTCGGCCCCATCGGCGACGATACGGCCCGTGGCATTATTCTGGACCACCTCGACGGCGCCATCGAAAAGCAACTGCGACCCGGCCGATGCGGTAAGCAGGTTGTTGTTGACGACGTCGCCAACATTGGGATCAGGAGTTGGATTAGTAGTGATTTCCAGCGTCGTAAATCCCGCATTCGCCGGGGCGATGCGTACGACGCCGTCGTTAACGAAAGATGCAGTGAGCAGGCCAGCGCCGTGTATCGTATGATTTAACCCGTTAATAAAACTGTCGAGGGGACCTGTGGTGATGCGGGCGTCGTTGGACGCCTCCTTGGAGTTCAAGACGATTGTACCGCCGCCGCCCAGACCAATGCTAAGGCTGCTGTTGGCGTCGGCATTGTTGAAGTGAAGCGTCGACTCGCCGGCCGTGCCGTTGTAGTTGACGTCAATGATGCCATTGTTAATGAGCGGGCCGTTACGAATGAACAACTGCTTGCCTCCCTCCCAATTGATCTGCGCGGGGTTGGCGACGTTGAGGCTCCAAATAGTCGTCGTGACGTCGAGCGTCGTAGGCGCATTGCCTGGAATTGAAACGTTGTCCTCCGCGCGAGGAATCCCCGCAATTTGAATCCCTTGGTCATCCATGTAGGTCGCGGGGGCCCAGTTACTCAGTTCCGGAGGCAGTGGATCGTTCTCGTGCGGGACGTAAATCTGACTCCAGTTGCTGTTGTCCGGATTGCCGTTCGTCCACGTATAGTTGAGCGGCACAGGGCGATCCGCGTCGGCGGGGCAGGCGAGAACCCCAGCTAACACTGTTGAGGCAAGTGCCTTGAGTATCAAGAACTTGGAGGCCTCGCGGCGGAACTTCTCGGCGTGGCCGCCTTGCATACTGACGGTAGTGTCACCCAGATGCGGATTCGCGAAATGGCAATTCATTTGTCCCTCCTACACCGAAAAGATGCGTGCACATCAGCGAAACCAGAATCAATAGTCGTCTCATTCGCAGGCGAAATTGTTGCGTCACCGCTCTCCCGTCACTAAAATCGATTCGCGACTTTTCGTGGCCTGGCAGCCGTCAAGGATAGCCACGCAGTCCGCCGTGTACATACGCCATTTGGCGTATGCGTCATAAGAATCCTGTTTGCCAGCGATGCGGGGCGCGTGAGATGACGCGACTGGGCCATCGCGACTACGAGCAGTTGGTCGCCGCGTTGGGGAAGCTCTACGGCTGTTTGAGCGAGGCTGAGTATCCCCGGGCCGCGCTCGCCGCGTGCGCAGAATTGATTCCGTGCGATCTGGCCGGCTATACTGAGGTCGATCCTGCTAACGACCGTTGGCATTCGGAACTTGACCATGCCGATGCGGAACTCGCCGTTGCGAAGTTGATACCCGCGTGGCTTGCCTACTATCAGACGCATCCGGTCTTGGCTTATCACGCTTCGCACGCCGACCCGGAGGTCCGTGCGATTGACGATTTTCATGCGCTGCCGGTCTGGCGGCGCGAACCCCTCTATAACGAGTTCTTTCGGCCGCTAGCCGTGCAGCACCAGTTGGTTGTTCCTCTGCCACGGTACGGCGGCGTGCAGATCGGTGTTGCCCTCAATCGATCTCGCAAGCCATTTTCGGCACGTGATCGGGCCATTGGAACACACCTGAAGAAGCATTTGTTTCATGTACACAGGAACATCGAAATTGTTCGCCGGGTGAGAACAGGAAATGATTGCGCAGCCTGGCGCTGCCGATTCGGGGCGGATGGCACTTCTTACAGTCGACAAACAAGGGCGAATTGCCGAAATCCTGGCCGGCGATTTCGGCCTCTTGCGGCGCTATTCCGCGGTTTCATTTACCGGCGACTTGCTATCATCCGACGTGCGACTGTGGGCACGAAATCAATTCAATAATCTCAGGCGACCCGAGCCATTCCATCACATCCCGAAACCGCTCCGGCTGAGCCGTGAGCTTGGGCGTCTCGTGGTTAGGGTATACGCGGACCATCCGCCGGGCAGTTTTCTTATGGTGGCCATTGAAGAGCTTCCGACGGGGAAGTACTCGATCGATCGTTTCAATCTCACGAAGCGTGAGTTGGACGTGCTGCTCGCGTAGCGCAAGGTGAGACGAACCCAGCGATTGGCGAGGCGCGTCGGAATCAGTCCGCGTACCGTTCAAAAGCACTTGGAGCGGGTTTTCGTGAAACTCGAGGTGAGCACGAGAACCGAAGCCGCTCTGAAAGTGGCCAGCTATTTCGCGTCCTGCCAGGCGCGTGCTCAAGGCGGTTAGCACCGCCGTCGCGACTCGTCGCGAGTGATCGATAAAGCACTTGCGGCGTCAAGTGCCAAGCAATCCACTCCCTCTGAAATAGGGAAGAGCACAATTGGAACGAGCCGGGTAGGGTGGGTGTCCGCACCCACCGATCAAGCGCCAAGTGAAGGTGGGTGAAGACGCCCACCCTACATGCCTCGTCACACATTTTCGCGATGAGCCGTTTGTGTTCCAACCCGCGTCGACAGGATTTGAAGCGCCTTTCTGGAACCGTTGGTTTGTCATCACGGGTCGGCGTAAATCCTAGCCCCGACAATTTCTCGAGCGCCGTCGTCATCAACCGCAAGGCGATCACCAACGAAGGCTGCCCATCTTCACGACTCGCTGCGAGCCGCGGGCTTCACCCCCGCGGCCACGCCGCTGGGCGAATTCGTCAATGCCGGCGGCAGCGCCAATTGCTTGACGCTGCGCCTCGACGGCGAAGACGCGGTCGGGTGGCGCGCTGGCGCGTAATCTCCCCGTCGGATCAGCCGCAACTCGCTAGCGTTCGGTTGTGTCGGTCCGAGTGCCATGTCCTCGCCGGTCCGCCGGCGTGGACATGCGTAGTGGAAACCACATTTCATGTCCCCGAATCCGACCGCCATGGCACGGCAATCCGGCTGTAGTTTAGGGTCGCCCCGACCCTTCGCTGCGAAGCAGTCCTAGACCCGGCATTGATGCCGGGGCGCCGGCGTCGTGGGGGTCAGATGGTGAGGCCCGTTCACGGGCCTTCACGGTCGCGGCTTGAGCCCCTCGTGCTCACACGATCAAGAAAAGCCCCGTGAAAAGCGGCTGCTCGTGGGGCTGTGCGGCCTGCGCCCCGACATGAATGTCGGGGCTACTACGCTGCGCTGCAAGGGTCGCAAGCGACCACAGAGCAATTTAAGATGGGTGCGGACACCCTACCTCTGCCAATGACGCGACAATGTTTAATAACATGTCGGCGATGATCAAATAATAGAACTTAACTACTTATGTCGACAAAGCATGAACGATTGCTCGCGTTAACGCGGGTCCGTCAAAAATCCAGATGGAACGGGTATAAATGCATCGGCGACTATCACGGTGGCAAATATGAGTGTGACTTCGTCTCACCCTATACGAGGAGCGCCAATTACGTCGATGCAGAGCTGATGGTGTTACTTCAAGACTGGGCGTCTGACGACGTGCTCAGTGGAGCCTTTATGGAAGAGCGGTGCACCATAGGGCACGATCCACACCGGTGGACGAACATTCACCTCAAGGAATTGTTGAGTGAACATTTCCATCTTAAGCTTGCCGCAATCTACGCGACCAATGTATTTCCCTTTGTAAAGCTCGGGAAAATGAATGCTGCAATCAAGCGAAAGGACCTGGATGAGGCAGCGAAAGAATTCGCACTGCCTCAAATTCAGATAGTTGCCCCGCGTATAGCCGTATGCCTGGGAAAGACGGCTTTCAACGCGATTGCAAGGGCAGCGGGGCACGTGCGGTCAAGAACTCTCGACAATGCAATCACCTCACCCTTCCCATTCGGCAATACTCAGATTTGGTGCCAAGCCCATACAGGGCAACAAGGCATGAATTACCGTAATCGTGGTGGAGTTCACGCCGTATCGAACGACTGGTCCCGAATGGCGGCGGCGTTCGATGACCTGGGACCCAGCTAGCCGTGGCCGCCGCCCAAAACTTTCTCAAAAAAAGTTGCTGAAAATGGCCGCGCGATCTGCTACGGTGGGAACACTGCGCAGTGTACGTCTGATGACTAAAGCCAACTCGATCCAATTTGAACCCGAGGCAAGCAACCGGACGCTAGCGCGTTCCGGCTAATTCAATCAGCCGCGGGGCGCTAGCCCTCGGTTTGACCAGTGCTACGCCGCGCCTGCCAATTCGACAGGTGTGAGGCGCGTGAAGCGCGACCTTTTGCGGCCGTCCTGTACCGTTCCGATAACACTGGAAGAACAGCAAATGTCGTCGACTAAAGCAACCATCGGCGCCGACCCAAACTCTGCGATTGCCGAGCCGCGCCGTAAACGCGCATGCAGCAAAATCAGGACCTAATGCGTCAAAAATGTGGGACCCCCGATCTCGACGCAAAACCCTAAGAACGCCGCAAAACTGACGAACATCCGTCTCCGTAACCTCCGTGCCTCCGTGGTTAAACCTTCCGACAGCTCCACCCGCGACCCCGCCATGCCGCCATCCTCAAACCTACGGCCGTTAGGCAAGACCGACATTCGAATCTCGCCGGTCGCCTTCGGCGCCTGGCCGATCGCCGGCGTCAGCTCGCTCGACGTCAACGACGCCGACAGCCTCGCCACGATCCGCGCCGCCCTGGACGCCCGCGTCAATTTTCTCGACGCCGCGTACTGTTACGGCAAGCGCGGCGAGAGCGAGAGGCTCATCGGTGAGGCGATTCGCGGCGTGCGCGACCAGGTTGTCATCGCCACCAAGGGCGGCGTCCACTACGACGCCGCCGGCCAGCAGGCTCAGGACGCAACGCCCGAAACGCTGCGCCGCGAGTGCGACGAGAGCCTGGCCCGGCTCGGCGTCGACCACGTCGAGCTCTATTACCTCCATGCTCCTGACAAAAACGTGCCGATCGCCGAATCGGCCGGCGCCATCCGCCGCATGATCGAGACGGGCAAGACGCGCACCGCGGGGGCCTCGAACTGCTCGCTGGCCGAGCTCGAAGAGTTTCACGCCGTTTGCCCGCTGGCGGCCGTGCAGTTGCCGTTCAACATGCTGCAGCGCGACATCCAGCAGCACACCGTGCCGTGGTGCCTCGAGCGCGGAATCTCAGTGACGGCCTACTGGCCGCTGATGAAGGGCTTGCTGGCCGGCCGGCTGACGGACGAAAACCCGCTCGATCCGCGCGACGCCCGGCGGAAGTATCCGATGTATCAGGGCGCCGAGTGGGAGAAGAATCAGGCGTTCGTCGACGGGCTGCGAAAGATCGCCGACGACGCGGGACGGACCATTGCGCAAGTGGTCGTGAACTGGACCATTCATCAACCGGGGATCACGGCGGCCCTGTGCGGCGCCCGGCGACCGTGGCAAATCGAGGAAACCGCCGCCGCGATGGGATGGCGGCTTGCTCCCGACCACGTCGCCGCCATCGACGCGGCTCTCGCCGCGCGGGGCAAGGCCGAAGCCAAGAGGCTGTTTACATGAGGCGCACCAATCCAACCGGTTATATCAATTGCCCTACCGCGCCGCCGAGTCGGGCGAGGCGTTTGACCGGCCGCTGCCCCGGCTGCGGACTGACTCCCCGGCGAGACGGCGTAGGCTTGTGGAACCGCCAATCTCAACTCAAGTCCGTGGAGCCGACTCGCATGGTCCAACGTCCTCGCCTCCTGGAAAACTGGACGCCCGAGCAAGCCGCCCGCATGGAGCGGGCGATTTTCGTCGCCCAACACCGCCTGCCGACGCTGGAGTTGTTCGACGACGACAAACTGGTCGAGCTCCTGGACCGCCACCCGCGCGGCGACCTGAGCATCAACACGATGGGCGACGATCCCGTGCGCCGGGACCAGTGGCAGGAAGGTCGTGCCGGTTCGCTCGACGCGGCGCAACTGCTCGAAGCCGTGGGCGCCGGCCGTATTTGGCTCAACGTGCGGCGCATGATGGATCATCACCCAGAGTACGGCGAATTGGTGTCGGCGCTATACGCCGAGCTTGAACAGACTTGCCCCGGCCTGCGCACCTTCAACCATTCGGCGAACCTGCTCATTTCGTCGCCCGGCGCCCAGGTGTATTACCACCTCGACTGCCCCGCCAACATGCTGTGGCACATCCGCGGCCGCAAGCGCGTGTGGGCCTACCCGCTCGAAGCGGGCCTGGTGTCCGACGAAACGATCGAAGGCGTTCTGTGCGGGGAGAAGCCGGAGGAGTTGGCCTTTCGTCCCGAGTGGGACGAGCTAGCCGCGGTCCACGATCTCGAGCCCGGAGAGATGATCACCTGGCCGCAACACACGCCGCACCGCGTGGCAAACACCGAGGGCGTCAACGTGTCGCTGTCGACCGAGCACATGACGCCGCGGGCCGCGCGGCGCAACAACGTGTACCTGGCCAACCGCCACTTCCGCCGACTACTGGGCGGGAAGTGGAAGCGCACTCAGCTCGACGGCTGGCGGCCGGCACTTAAGGAGTTTGCTCTGCGCGCATCGCGCCGGCTGCCGGGTCTCGCCCCGGCCCCGCCTCAGGGGTTCAAGTATCCGATCACCTTCGAGATCGACCTGGCGGCGCCAAACTGCGTGCGACCGCTGGCGGGCGTTGATCAGCGGACACCCGCGCTGATTTAGCGACTGCCGCACTTGGGTCGACCCTGCCGGCGGCTCAGCGCGTCTGTGTGGCGTTGGATTGCGACGCCAGTGTCGTTTGCAGCCGCCGCGAGAACGTCGCGCTGTCGACGTAACCTTCAATCACGTCGATCACCTTGTTGTTCGGCGCCACGACGATCGTCGTCGGAAATAGCCGTACCTTCAGTTTCGCCGCCAGCGCGGGTTGTTCGAACCGGTCGACGAACACCGACTCGAAGGACTCGGCAACGACCTTGCTGACCGTTGGCTGTCGGAAGGTTTCGCCCAGCATCCGCGTGCAGTGCGGACAGCTGGGCGACGTGACGAACACCAGAATTGGCCGATTGGTCTGTTGCGCCGCGGTCCACGCCAGCGGGTAGCTGGAGAACCGGAAGACGCCGTACCGCAGCGCGGCGGGCGCTTCGATTCGGGCCGCCACCTGCACCGCGGGTATCGCCGCAGGCGCCGCCGCAGCGGTTGCTTGGGGCGACTTGGCTGTCGCGTCCGAGTCGCCCCATCCTTCGGCGGCCAACATGGCCGCCATGGCCATTGCCGCCGCTATGCCGACTGCCGTGCGCGTCAGTTTCAAACCCATCGTGTTGGTCCTTTACGTCCCCGCTAGCCGAGCCCCAAGTGGCTACATCGGCGCGAGTGCGGGTGCGGGGCGGCGAGATTCTTTTGCGCCGATACGAGCCGCACGATGCATTCGCACAGCGGCGTCCGTAGCGCAAGAGTTGTCGCTACAATCACGCGGGGCTACCAGAGCGCTTGATGCACTAGCGATTGCGTCGTGCCGCTCGGAGAATCTCTGCGGTCACCCGGACACTGGCAGGGCGAGCGGCACACGCGCCCGTCAGACGCCGACGGCCGTCCGCAGCGCCTGCTTCACCCCCGCGTGAATCTGCCGCGCTTTGAGGCAGGTGTGCATGAACGCCTCGGGGTGAGGCACGCCCGCCAGCCGGAAAGTCTCGATCGGGCCGTTGCGAAACACGAGGTCACCAGCCGGGTACCACTCCTGCCCCGGCTGAACTTCGATCGCGATCGCGTCGAAGCGGTCGAGCGACACACTCTGCTGCTCGCCGCCGCCAAAGGGTTGCTCGACAACCACCCGTCGATTGGTTAACCGATACCGCCGGCACGATGGGTTCGGCCAACCGACGACCACCAGCGGCAGGCGCGGCACGAGCATGTGAAAATACAGCGGCAGAATGAATGGTATCGACACCAGCGCCAGCAGCCGGCCGAGGGTCAGCGGCACGCCGAATACCGTGATCCCGAAGTTGTTGGCAAATCGCCGCCCCCACCACCGCCCGTACGCGGTGGCGCCCAGGGACGGCCACACCGTCATAATCGTCGCTTCGCGCTCGCTGGCCGGCGTCACGCCGGCAATCGCCTGGACCATGGGCACTCCCTATGGCCGCGACCGGTGGTCGCGGTAAGGCCTAAAACTACCAAACCGATTGCTGACCGCCTAGGGCTACCGTCGCGACACCCTTGTACTGCGCGTGCTCATCACGGGAGCCAGCGCGGCGATGAGAAGCCATGACGCGGTTCCTGTCGGCTCCGGAACCGTGGCCGCCGCCTGTGCCCCGGAGAATGTAACCAAATTGGAGCCAAACTGGCCGCGCCAAATGGCAAGGTCGGCCGCGGTCACCGCGCTGTCGCGATCGGCGTCGCCGACAATTTGCAGCGCCGCGGCGGCGCCAAACCCGCGCTGCCAGGTGAGGAAATCGGCGCCATCCACGTCGAGGTCGCCATCGAAATCGGCGGCGAAGTTCGGGGCCAGCAAATCGACGCGGTCCTTCACCCAAGACTTCGCCGCAGCGAGCGCGGCGGTCATAACATCGGTCGGCGGCGGCGTCGCCCACACGATGTAAAATGGGTCGGACCGGTCAAGCGCCGACATCCGCAGCCGCAGGGCGATGAGATAGACGCCGTCGGCCGCGACCGTGGCGTTGTTGTCGTCATGGTCGTTATCGAGGAAGAAGAAATCGTGCTGGTGGATAAACCCGTCGTCGGCTGTCAATGCAATTCGTTTGCCGGGAACCAGTTGATTGGTACCGTCCGCGGCGGCTTGATCCATGCGATTGAAGTCGTACAGTCGCAGAGAGAAGTCGGCGGTCGGCGCCGGCCCGAACGACACTTCGGCCTCGGTCGTGTCGGCGCCGTTCCAGTACAGTAAGTTCGACATCGTGGCCCCGATCTTCATCGGCAGAAAATCCCAGGCGCAGTTCTTGGTCCCCCCCCGGCAGCGCGTCGGAACCGGGCGGCACGGTGCCCGTGTTCGTGCCTATCGAGCTGAACCCCGGATTGTCTCCGGCGAATCCTGCCGGGAAGTAGCGGGAAAAGACCCGTACGCCCAGCGTCGTAACGGGGACTTGGGGCTCAGGCGGGGGAGGAAACTCGCTGGCGCCCGTCGACAACTGTCCGCCCACGTCTTGCACCAAGACGTCGACGTGCTGCGCCACGCCCCAGCGGGCAAGGCTAAAAATGAACACGCAGACAAGCGGCGACAAATACCAAGAGCGCGACGCCATGATCATACTCCTCAATACTTCAGCGCGCGTCGCCGTCTCTGGAGACACGGCTCAAGGCGGGCCTCTCCAGAGACGCGGCGACGGCGAAATTCAACGCCTCTTTCCGTTCAGACCTCAGCGGCGACGCCTGGCGGCCAATAAGTTCAGCGCGGCGCCGCCCAGCATTGCTAAGCTGCCTGGCTCGGGCACGGCCACGGCCGCGTACACGTTCGCAAAGAACGTGAAATCTTTTCCGCCGAACACCGGCGCCGCGCCGCCGCCTTCATAATCCTCCAGCAGCCCTGCGAGCGATTCGGCGTCTTCTGCGTCAGCAATCACGTCGTCCTTGAGCATCGCGAACCGATACGGGTCCGAAGCGCTAGTCCCGCCGTCGAGACGTGAAACTTCGCCACGTAGACGCCGTCGGGAATCGGCAGCGCGTCGGCAGTCAAGTCGGTCAACCCGTACAACGGATGTTCGTGCATGCCGCCGTTGGGTTCGGTGGCGAATCCGCCCGACAAGTCAAAAGCGAACGACACGCCGCCCGCCGGCGTCAGGGCCGAGCCATTCCATACGGAAAGCGATTCCAACGTCAGATTCACCGCTTGCGAGGGGGGCAGCTCGCCTGGCGCGGCGCGAAAGCCCGGATCCTCGGCAGAGTAATCGAAGGGCGAAAATGGCAAGCTGTCCGGCGCCAGAATCACCTCCAGCGCCCGTATGCCGGGCGTAAATGTGACCCCGGCTTCGTCGACCACGCCCAGCGCGATTCTGTTGTTCGCCGAGTCCGTGGAGAGCCAAACGTCGCCATGCTGTGCCCAGACGGCACTCGGCGACCCGATGGCGGAAAGACACGCCGCAACCAACCACAAGCCTGTCGTCAAAACTTGAATTCTCATGGGGTAAATTTCTCGAATGAAATAAGTGTCGATGCACAATAATGATGGAACTTCGATCATGCGCTCACTGCGGCGGGATCGCGAAATTCGTTCCTTCGTCGCACCACTGACCAATCTGCTCAGCCGCGATCGCCGCCACGTGGCCGTCGGCGTACAAATAGTTCGCCGTCGTCCCGTGGTGTCGGTCGACTGCAACTTCCCGATTCACATCGGTCCATACGGCGCGTCCCGCAGGGCCATTGTTTTGCAGGTTGTCCGCGCTGAACCACTCGTACGAGTGGACGTGGTCGATGTACAGGTTCGCGGCGTCGGCCAAGACCTCGAACATGACGATCGTGGCGTGGGTCTGGAGAAGCTTGTCGAAGCTGTCGACCAGCCCCTCGTTTTCCTTCTCCATCGCCGCGGCCACCGGGGCGGGGAGGCCGCCGGGCACGAGCTCTGGTGGGCGGAGATACCCGTTGAGCGCGTAGCTGGTCAGCGTCGCTTTCTCCTGCTCGATCCGAGGCAGGTCCTCGGGGCACAGCCGGATCTTGTCGACGCTCTCCAAATGCGGCGCCAGCGAGTAAATCCACGACTGCTTCAGCGTGATGGCCTTGCCCGTCCGCGGGTCATTCCCATGAACCATTAGCGGGAACTTGCCGTGGTGGGCGTCGCAGTACTGGTGGATCGCCAGGCCGATCTGGCGCATGTTGTTGGCGCACTCACTCCGCCGCGCCGCCCCCGCGCCGCCTGCACGGCCGGCAGCAACAGCGCGATCAGCACGCCGATGATGGCGATCACAACCAACAACTCGACCAGGGTAAAACCGCGTCGCCAGCGCATTGGACCATCCTCATTCCACATCCACGCCTGGGCCCTCCATGAGGAACGACGCCATATTGAATGCGCGCATCAGCGCACGCAGTTCCAATAACGGCGCCGACGCCGTCCGCGCAGCAACTAGCTCGTCGAGTGCGCGCAGGCTAGAGAGCGCGGCTAGACAAGATGCGGCGGACCGCGCCAGCGGCGTTTCGACCGCCGCGCCGACGACTAGAGGCTGCGAACCGCAGCAGACGGCCGCCAAGGGCTGCGATCGCTCTGGAGCGACCGTTTGAACGGCCGTCGATTTAGCCTGAGCCAAGAAAGAGCAGATGGCGCACTCATGAGGGCCTGTCGACGGGGCAAGCCGTGCGACGTGCGACGCCCCGCCCGATGCCAGCGCCGGTTCGATGTGCGAGTGGCAGCCATGCTCATGGCAGGCGGCCCCGACGCAGGCACCGTCGTGCCCGGCGTGATTACAGCCCCACAGCCGATGGGCGCCATAGCCTAATACCCCGATCGGGGCGTAGGTCATTAGCAAGAGCGCGACGAGCAACCGGCCGGAACGGCTGTGGGAGCGGCGGACTGACATGGTTCGGACGCCGAGGAGCCACCGAGCGCGACGCAAGGACGCCTTTGATGCTATGCACCGCCCGCACAATCGTCAAGCTGACGCCGCGAACCTTGGCGCCCGCGGCGCCGTCCTGGCAATCAATGTCGTCGAAGTTACTCGCTCCTTCGCAAAGATTGCGAGGCACGCCGTGGGCCTATCTCCGAACCAAACTCTTGCGCCGCAGCTCTCGATCAGTGAGCCAGCGGCAGACGCCTGTCCTTGTTGTCGAGGCGCCCTGGCCGCGGCCATTGGCGCGGGCATACTGGGCGTGGCGCTGGCAGCGTATCTTGCCGTTGGCGGCGGCGCCAATCGTCCGGCGGCAGCCAAAGCAACGACTCGACCGACCGCCGCTGATCGCGAGGCCGGCATCGTCTGGCGTCGCGTTCAACCCTAGTTCGGCCGCGCCCTACAGCCCGACGTTGAGGCCCTGCAAATCCTTGGGCACAAACCGGCCGTCCTTGCGCACGAGTTCGCCGTCGAACCACACCTCGCCGCCGCCGTAGTCGGGACGCTGGATAAGCACCAGGTCCCAGTGGATGCGGCTGCGGTTGCCGTTGTCGGCGATTTCGTAGGCGTTGCCCGGGGTCAGGTGGAAACTACCGCCGATCTTCTCGTCGAAGAGCGTATCGAGCATCGGATGGCGCACGAAGTTGTTGGTGCCCAGCGACCACTCGCCGCAGTAGCGGGCGCCGTCGTCGGAATCGAGAATCGCGTTGATCCGCTCGGTGTTGTTGGCGGTGGCGCGCACGATTTTTCCCGACTTGAACTCGAACTGAATGTCGCTGAACACGGTGCCCTGGTAGCGCGATTGAGTGTTGAAGCGGATGACGCCGTTGATGCTGTCCCGCACCGGCGCGGTGAACACTTCGCCGTCGGGGATATTTCGCTCGCCGAAGCAAGCGATCACCGGGATGCCTTTGATGGAAAACTCCAGCTCCGTCCCCGGCGCCACGATACGCACGCGATCGGCGGCTTCCATTCGCGCTCGCAGCGGCTCCTGCGCGGCTTTCATCGCGGGGTACTCAGCCGTGCACACGTTAAAGTAGAAGTCCTCGAAAGCCGCGGAGCTCATGCCCGCGGCCTGGGCGAAGGAGTCGGTGGGGTACCGCAGCACGACCCACTTGGTTTTGGGCACGCGCACCTCGGTATGGACCACTTGCCACCAGTGCTGCTGGTACAGGTCCATTTTCTCGGGCGGCACGTCGGCGTGCTGGCTGCTGTTGGCGGCGCCGCGGATGCCGATGTAGGCGTCGACCGACTCCATGCGGTCTTTCTCGAATCGTGCCGCCAGCTTCATGCTCTCCTCGGTCGCCGTGCGGTAGAGCGACCGCAGAACGGCGTTGTCCTTGATTGTCGTCAGCGGCACGGCCCCGCGCTGGGCGGCGCCCTCGACGAGCGCACAGACGAGCTGCAGCTGGGGCAGATCGAAGGCCTCGATGAGCACTTTCTCGCCCGCTTCGAGACGGCAACTGTGATCGAGCAACAGGTCGGCCAGTTTGTCGAGTCGGGGGTCGTGCATAGTGATCGCAAGAAGAAGAATTCGGTTCAGATGACGAACATCAGACTTAACCCGGACGATCGGCGCCGGCCAACGTGTCGGGGCCGGCCGATTATACCCTTGCGGGTAAATATCGCGGCAGCCACGATTCGATCCACGCGGTAGAATTGTGCAATCATTGGCAAACCGAGGCGAGATTTCTCCATGTCCACTGAAGTGCAGCCGCGGCAAGCGACGCCTGACCACGACGGGCCCTCGTTCGCCGAAACCGCCCTCAAGCTCGGCGGCAAGAGCGACGACGAAGCCCGCCGCACCGGCGCCATCGACAAGGCCGACGATCAGGTCGAGCGGCTGTTCGCTCCGCAGTATCAGACCGCCAACAGCCCGGCGCACCGCGCCGTGTGGGAACGCGGCGTGCCGGTCGAGCTGTTCGCCAGTCAGCCGGCGGCGACCCCGGCTGACGTGCAGACGGTGATGGACGCTTCGATCGCGCGTCGTGCGACGCCATCGCGACGCGGGCACGCTGCTGAACGCCGAGGGCAAGATCGCCGACGCCGTGCTGGCCGAGCTTGGCGCTGCCGGCTACTGGGGCCTGCTGGTCGATCGCAAGTACGGCGGCTCCGGCGCTCCGTTCGCGTCGTTTGCGCCGTTTCTCACGCGGATGGCGACTGTCGATCCGACCGTCGCCGGGCTGGCGTCGGTCCACGGCTGCATCGGCGCCGTCGATCCGGTGCGCACGTTCGGCAACGACGAGCAGAAACGCGGTTCCTTCCCGGCCTGGCCTCGGGCGAGCGGCTCAGCGCGTTCGCGCTCGACCGAGCCCTGCGCCGGCAGCGATCTGACCGCCCTGCGCACACGCGCCGTGCTCGACGGCGAGGAGTATGTGGTCAACGGCGAGAAGCTGTTCATCACCAACGTCGTTCCCGGCCGCACGATCGGTCTGGTGTGCCTCATCGACGACAAGCCGGCCGTGCTGATCGTCGATCTGCCGGAGGAGGAGAACGAGCAGTTCCAGCTTGCGCAAGTACGGCCTGTACGCTCTGAAGCACACGTACAACAGCGGCATCATCTTCCGCGACTTCCGCGTTCCGGCGGAGAACCTGCTCAGCCGCGCGCGCGGCGACGGACTGACGATCGCCTATCACGGCCTGAACCTGGGCCGCGTCGCTTGTGCGCGAACGCCGCCGGCATGATGCGGGTGATGATGGCCAGCATGATCCCCTGGGCGAAGTTCCGCAAGACCTACGGCCAGCCGATCGCCCGGCGCGAATTGGTCGCAGCGGCGGCTCGGGCAACTGGCCGGCCTGATCATCGCCTGCGACGCGCTGGTCGCGTGGTGCGCGGGGCTGATCGATCGAGGGCTACCGCGGCGAGATGGAGTGCATCATCGCCAAGATTTTCGGCAGCGAGGCGCAGAAGGAAGCCGCCATCGAGCTGTTCATGAAGACGCACGGCGGCCGCTCGTTCCTGCACGGCCATCTGTTCGGCGACAACGTCCACGAGTACCTGGCGCCCTGCATCTACGAAGGCGAAGGGGAGATGCTGGGCATGGCGTTCTTCAAGTCGCTGGTCAAGGAACACGGCAAGACCTATTTCGAGCCGATCGGCAAGGCGCTGGCCGCCGCGGGGATCAAGAAGCCCAATCCGCTCAACCCGATGCATGCTTGGGCGCTGCACGGCGTCGCGTGGCCGTACTTGAAGTGGATGGCCGGGCGCCGGCTGCTGCCAGTGGCTAAGAGCCGGCTCGCCGCGATGCCGCCCGCGCTGCGGCGCCATGCCGAGTTCGCATGCGATGCGCTCGAGCGGATGGCCGTCGAAATTTCAGGCACGATGTTCAAGTTCCAACTCGCGCTGGCCGACCGGCAGTGCCGTATGGCCGAGCTCTCGTTACGGTGCCAGGATTTGATCACGGTGCTGTGCACGTCGCTTTACGGCGCCCGTCAATCGGACGCATTAGTCGTCGAGGCGGCTGACCTGTTGTGCCAGGAGCTGACGCAGAACTTCACTGGCCAGCGGCCGACCAACTTGTACTTCCGCCAGGTGACCGCGCTGGGAGCGGCCATCGCCGAGCGCGGATTCAATGGGTTGGAAGGAATTGACGCGGGTGAAATTCTCATGCGGTACGACTGACGCGGGCGTCGGCGAGCACGGACGTGGGTTAGTTGCGCCAACGCCGCAAGCGTGACGGCGAACGCTCCTGCGCCGCAGGGCTCAGGGACCGCGGTCGTGGCGGCGACGCCGGCGGCCTGCAAGCCCATCTGCAGCTGCCAGGCGAGAAAGTCGGCGCCGTCGGTGTCGCCGTCAGCGTTTGTGTCGCCGGCGGCCGTGGCGGCGAAGGCTGTACGCCAGGTCGTGAAATCGGTCGCGTTGACGGCGCCGTCGTCGTTGAAGTCGGCGGCGTAGTTAGTGAGCTTGGCCAGGGGGAGCTCTTCGAGGAACTCGCCGATGTAGCGGAGGTGCTCCAGGTGCGAGTCGCCGTCCGTGCCGAGGGCGCCCCACAATTCAAAATTGCCGCTCTTGGCGTGGCGGTAGAAGTTAAGCGTGCCGAGCCCATTGACGTTGTAGGCGCTGGGGGAGACGCCGAGGTATTGCATCAGCTCGTCGCCGCACTCGCCGGTGGTTTCGTAGGTGTACGTGGGGACCTGCGAGTGGCTGAAGAGAAAGGTCTTCTGCCCGCTCTTGGCCAGGGAGGCGAACGTTTTGTAGTCGACCATCTGCGAATCGAGCGGCGTGCCGTCGCCGGCCGTCGTGGCGTAAAGCGAGTCGGCGGCGAGCAGCGCGTTGATTTCGTTGCGGTAGGTCGCGCTCTTGAGGATCTCGCGGACCGCGCCGTAACCGGCGCTGAACGACGATACGCCGATGCGGGTCCACGTCATGGAGTCGGCAAAGTCGGCCTGCGCGCGAACCTTCGTCTGGGCTTCGTCGATAATCGACTGGAACAGCGAAGCGTTGGAGAATGGCGTCGAGTAGGCGCTCGACAGGCCGCTGTAGTTCACGGTGACGATGATCGCGTTGAGGTTGGCGTATTTGGCGTTGTTCCAGTAGGTCTGGGGGTCGCCGTGAAAGTGGATCAACAGATCGGCTGCTTCGCCGACGCGGTGCTGATAGGTGCTGGGAATGAAGATCTTCCAGGCCGCATTGCTCATGGCGATCTGGCGGCCGGTGGCCATGGGGATCTGGGCGGCGGCGGGCCGCGCGGCGGCCAGCGCGACTAGGGCGGCGAGAGCGGCGGCAAGGATTGAGACGCGGCGCATGCGGCGGCGGGAGGGCGGTTCGTGGGATTCAGGCGGGTTGTGGGTCATTATGGTTGGGAACTACGAAGTCGGCCACGAAGTCTTAAACGAGGATGCCCGCGGCGGGCGAGGTTTTGGAATTGGAGCGAAATTGGGGGTCCCAGTTTTTTACGCCAATTGCCTGGGGAATTTTGCACGGCGGCGATCGCGGTCGACTCGGCAAACGCCCGAGCGCGATAGTCTTCGAGGGCGACAAAACTCATGGGGGTTTTGGTTTGACGGCATCGACGGGCGGGAGGTTTTGGAGTGCAAAACTCCGGGGTCGGGAGGAAATGCGGATGGACGCTGATCGGGCGCGGATGAAGGCGAAGTCGCGGTAAGCGGCGGCGTCGAACTCAGACTGGCGGGCGAGGGACATGGCGGCGGAAAGCGGGTTGGTTGGAGGCCGAACGCCGGAGTGAAGCGCACGCATGTATAGTAATAGCGGAATGGTGGCCATTTTCTAGTGGGCGAGATTCGCGATTGACCCGACCACAACCGGGGCGATTTGGCGATTCCATTTCGCAGCGTCTATAATCCTGTCAACCAATCCATGCGAGGCGTGGAGATCGGAATTCGGAGAAAGGCGCGACTTGCCGGATGGTCAAGATTCTTGGACTGGTCTTCGCGGCGTTGCTTGTGTGCGCACCATCTGGCCGACTTGCAGGGCGACGCGTACGAGCGGCCGCTGAGCATGTTCCGCGACTATGATCCGGCCTGGATCGGCTACGCGCTGTTCGGGGTGCTGCTGGCGATTGGGCTGGAAACGATTCGCACGGCCTTTCGCGTGCAGGCCGAACTTCATGCAGGCGCGTATATGGCGGCTACTTGCTTGCTGGGCGTCGTGGTCGCCACGCCGTCGGACAGGCGGCTGCATTCGACCTGCACGGCGGCGGCGATGGCCATGATGTTCGTTTATTATGCGGTGCTCTTATACCATGGCGATTCTTTGTTTTGGCTCGTCATACACCTGCTGACGCCGAGCGTCCTGTTGATGGCCAGCCATTTTGAGAGCTATGGAGTTTGGCAGAAGGGCATGATCTTGTATTTTTTGGCAGCCACGATCGTTCATCAGGACTTGCTGGCCCAGTGGCTGCCGAAGCGCCAACGAACGCCCGTCAAAAGAGTGCGACTGAAGGTCGCCAAGAGACGGGCGGCATAGCTACGAAGAGCTAAGCGGATGCTCCGGGTTCTTTGAGCACAGCGCATTTTCTGGTGGCGTAAGGCGGCCTCGTGCACGCAAGCGGGGCGCAGCGAGCTACAGTGGGGCAACGTGCCCGATCGTCTTCTTGAATTTGCGGCCGATTCCAGTTAACGTCTTCGTCTTGGGAGTCCGCCGCCCAGGCTTTGCGGTGCAATTAGCTTGCCCCCTACCATTGAACATGGGGATTGACGAACCCAGCGCGCTTCAGTCCCCCCTCCCCAGCCCTCCCCGCCGAGGGGAGGGGGCCGGAGGAGCAATGCGGCTGCGATCTCCGTTGCAACGAAAGGTCCAACCGATGCCCTCCGACTCCTATTGATCTTGGTTCGCTCAAATTGACTCGCCGGCGGCTGCTGGGTTCGGCGGGACTGGCGGCGGCGGCGGCCCTCATGCCGCCGAACTTGCGGCGGGTGCTGGCGCAGACGGCGCCGGCGCAGGGGTCGCTCGCCGACATCAAGCATGTCGTGCTGCTGATGCAGGAGAACCGCTCGTTCGATCACTACTTTGGCACCCTGTCGGGCGTGCGCGGGTTTGAGGATAAGGATGCGCTGGTGCTGCCCAACGGGCGAATCGGTCTTCTATCAGCCTGATCCCGTGAACCCGCAGGGGTACCTGTTGCCGTTCCATCTCGATACGCGGAGCACGAGCGCTCAGAAGATCCCCTCGACGAGCCACGCCTGGAGCGTGCAGCATGCGGCGTGGAACGGCGGCAAGATGGACAACTGGTTGCCGGCCCATCGCGAGGCTGACGGCGAGAACGGGCCGTATGTCATGGGCTACCACACGCGGGCGGACATTCCCTTTCAGTTCGCGCTGGCGGAGGCGTTTACGCTGTGCGACGCCTACCACTGCAGCGTGTTTGGTCCCACCTATCCGAACCGGATGTACTGGATGACCGGCACGATCGATCCGGAGGGCAAGGCGGGCGGACCGCTGATTAACAACGACACTCCCGAGGGAGGATTTCGCTGGACCACGTACGCCGAGCGTCTGGAAGCGGCCGGGCGTGAGCTGGAAGGTGTATCAGCAGCAGGACAACTACGGCTGCAATATGCTGGAGTTTTTCAAGAACTTTCTCGAGGCCGATCGGGATTCGGGGTTGTACAACCGCGGGATGGTGCGCGAACCGGAAGGGAAGTTTGAGTTCGACGCGATCAACGACAAGCTGCCGACGGTGTCGTGGATCATCCCCACCAGCACGCAGTCGGAGCATCCCGATTTCATGCCGGCGGCGGGGGCGGCGTTCGTGGCCAGCAAGCTCGACGCCCTGGCCGCCAATCCAGAGGTGTGGGCGAAGACGGCGTTCATTCTGAACTACGACGAAAACGACGGCATCTTCGACCACGTGGCGCCGCCGGTGCCGCCGCCAGGCACGCCGCAGGAGTTTGTCCGCGGGCTGCCGATCGGCGCGGGTTTCCGCGTGCCGTGCATCGTTGTTTCTCCATGGACGGCGGGCGGCTGGGTGTGCAGCCAGCCGCTCGATCACACGTCGGTACTGCAACTGCTGGAAAAGATTACCGGCGTGCCGGAGCCCAATATCTCGGCGTGGCGACGCCAGACGTTTGGCGACCTGACGGCGGCGTTTCGTTTTGACCAGGGGAAAGCTGGACCGCCGCAGCTCCCCGACGCCATCAATTCATTGAGCCGGGCGCGGTACGAAGCCGCCTACCTGCCAAGCCCGGTGCTGCCCGGCGCCGATCAAGCGCTGCCGAAGCAGGAGAGCGGCGATCGGAAACGGATTCCACCGGGCCAGGTGTAATCGGCGCGGTACGAATTGCGAGCCGCCGAGCGGCGCACGGCTTGTCGCCTATTGCGCCCGAGGAGCGTCGCCGCCACGGCGATCGTGGCCAACGTCGTCTCTGGCTCGGGGACGGGGGTCGCGGCGGCGACGGCGGGCTGCAGGCCGAACTGCTGTTGCCACGTCAAGAAGTCGGCGCCGTCGGAGTCCCCGTCGAGGTCCGTGTCGCCGGCGGCGGTGGCGCCGAACGCCATTTGCCATTGGGCGAAGTCCGCAGCGTCGACGGAGCGGTCGTCGTTGAAGTCCGCCGCGTAGTCGGTGAGTTTGGTCAGCGGCATGTCTTTGAAGAACTGGCCGATGTAGGCGAGGTGGCGCGGGTGCTCATCGGCGGTGTTGGCAGTTTCGCCCCAGAGCTCGAACCCGCGCGACTTCACATGTCGGTAGAAATGCAGCGAGCCCAGGCCGTCGACGTCGACCGGCTCGGCGGTCAGGCCCAGGTAGGCGAGGATTTCATCGGCGCAGACGGTCGTGCTGGCGTAGTCGACCGGTTCTTGCGAGTGGTCGAGCATGAACCACTTCGCGCCGTTCTTGGCGAGGCCGGCGTAAGTTTTGAAATCGACGACCTGCGAGTCGACGGCCGTGCCGTCGGCGGCTTTGCCTGCGTAGAGCGAATCGGCCATGAGCAAGGCGTCGATGCGGTTGCGATACGCGGAGCTCTTGAGGATCTGCCGGAGCGAACCGAAACCGGCGCTGAAGGACGAGACGCCCACCTTGCCCCATTGCAGCGTGTCGGAAAAGTCCGATTGGGCGCGGACTTTGGTCAGGGCTTCGTCCATGATCGACTGAAACAGGGACGTGTTGAGAAAGGGCGTCTCGTAGGTGTTCGACAGGCCGTCGTAGTTGATGGTGACGATGACCGTGTTGAGGTTGGCGTATTTGGCGTTGTTCCAGACGCCCTGGGGATCGCCCTTGAAGTGGATCAACAGGTCCGTGACGTCGCCCGCGCGATGCTGATAGGAGTCGGGGATGAATAGCGTGTACACGGGATTGGTCATGGCAATCGCCCTGCCCGTCGCGGTGGGGAGCTGCGCGACGGCGGGTGGGACGCCCACAAGCGTGGCGAGTGCGGCGGCGTTGAGGATTGCTGCAATGCGCATTTATGCCGTTTTGGGAAACAATGTGTCCTCGTTATTTTAATCCTGGGTTGAGTCGCCACAACGTTGACGAAACGTTAATCGCGCAGGAGATGCTCGGGTTCGCGCGGGTTTAGGCGCCTCGGAGCGCGTTGGGGGGTAAGGTCGTGGGCCTGGTTGACGCGGCCGATGCTTGAGCGAGGGATTCGATTGACGTACGATGCGTGGACCGTGCGATCGCCGTCTGGTCGCGCTGCAGCCGCGGCGGATCATTGCGCCGCGGCTATTGGTGTTCAGGTAGTCCATCGAATGGAATGGGTGGCACGCCCTGAGGTCTTCCGAAGGGCGTGGTCCGAAGCGTCGCAAACCACGCCCATCGCGGACTCTGGGCGTGCCACCCAGAAGTTCGAGCCACCGCCTGAACCTCAATAAACGATTAAACCACAAACGCCTGTTGGGGAGCCTACCGTTGAATTCTCGTGAAGCAATTAAATTGGCGATCGACATGGGGGATGCGGTCGGTTTGACCTACCTCCAGGATATGACCGATGCGGAGCTGATGCGCCGGCCGGCGCCGGGATGCAACCATATCAATTGGCAAGTGGGGCACCTCATTGCCTCGGAGAATTACTCGTTGTCGCTGACGGCGCCAGAAATGGTCAAGCCGCTGCCGTCGGGGTTCAAGGAGAAGTACGCCAAGGAAATGGCGACGTGCGACGATCCCCAAGCGTTTCTCACCAAGGCCGATCTCTTGAAGCTGCACGCCGAGCAACGGGCCGCGACGCTGGCGGCGCTGGAGAAGCAGTCCGACTCGGATCTGAGTCGCGCGACGGGCGTGGAGTACGCGCCGACGGTCGGCGCCATGTTTGCGTTAGCGGGCAACCACTGGCTGATGCACGCGGGGCAATGGGCAGTGGTGCGGCGTCAGCTTGGGCGACCGCCGCTGTTTTGAGCAACGGAACCTGACGGAACTTGCATGTCTTCGCACGTCCTCGGCACGGCAGCTCTGTTGGCGGCGCTGGCGATCTGGCGGCAGTCGGCCGGCGCCCACGAGGTTCCTCCCTCGCACGTCGCGACGGCGGCGCCGTTCTACGTCGGCACGTACACCAACGGTGCGAGTCGCGGCATTTATCTTTGCGAGTTGGATGTCGCCAGCGGCGCGGTGCGCGAGCTGGGGCTGGCCGGGGAAATCAAGAACCCATCGTTCCTGGCGATTCATCCCAATCGGCGTTTTCTTTACGCGGTGAGCGAAGCTGGCGGCGGCGCGGTGGCGGCCTTTGCCATTGATCCGGAGACTAAACGGCTGACGCCGCTTAACGAGCAATCGTCGCAGGGCGACGGACCGTGCCATCTGACGGTCGACCGAGCGGGACGCCACGTGCTCGTGGCTAACTACGGCAGCGGGAGCGTGGCTGTGATTGGGATCGGGGAGGACGGCCAGCTCGGCCAGGCGACTTGCACAATTCAGCACCACGGTAAGAGCGTCGATCCCGATCGGCAGGAGGGGCCGCATGCGCACTCGATTTATCTGGTCGGCGACGAGCGGTTTGCCTTCGTCGCCGACTTGGGGCTCGACAAGGTGCTGAGCTACCGCTTTGATCCAACCAAGGGCACGCTCGCGGCCAACGATCCGCCGGCGGTCGAACTGCCGGCGGGCGCGGGGCCGCGGCATTTGGCTTTTCATCCCAACGGGCAGTGGGCGTACTCGATCGACGAATTGGATAGCACCGTCACGGCGTTTGCCTACGACGCCGAGCGCGGCGCGCTAACGCGACGAGATTCCGTCAGCACCCTGCCGGCAGGCGCCGCGATCGAGAACACGACGGCGGAGATCGAGATCCATCCGTCAGGGCGATTTCTTTACGCCTCGAACCGCGGGGCCGACAGTATTGCCGTGTTTGCGATTGATCAGAGCTCGGGGCGGCTGACGCCGCTTGGCCAACACGCAACGGGCGGCAAGACGCCGCGGCACTTTGCGATCGATCCTTCGGGCCGGTGGCTGTTGGCCGCCAATCAAAACTCGGGCGCCATCACGGTGCACCGGATCGACCCGCAGACCGGCCAACTGGAAGACGCGGCGCAGAGCTGCCGCGTTCCGTCGCCGGTCTGCATCTTGATGCTTGGGCTCGGCGACAAAGCTGCATCGCCCAAGTAACTCTCGGCAGCCCGGCCTTAGTCCTTCCGGCTGTGCAGTCCCCGTTCAGGCGTGGCGGCGGCTTTTTCTTTTTGCTGTAACAGTGCAGGCGCCCTCCCGCTGTAGCTGAAGGATCAAACCCTTCACCCCTTCCGGAGCGTGCCATGAACGGCGCCTTTAAGAATCGCAAGTCTCACAAGCCGAGCCGCGTGCTCTCCATCGAATCGCTGGAAGACCGTCGCGTGATGGCGGCGGTGAACCTCGCCGGCGGCGTGCTGACGGTCACTGGCGACGACGTGGCGGACGACATTCGCGTGATCTACAACGGCAACACATCGACGGCCTACGTGGCCGATAAAGTCACAGGTCAAATCAAGGCTAGCCGCACATTCAACACCAACGCCGTGACGCAAGTGAATATCAACGCGTTGGCCGGCGACGACTACGTCGAATACAACCTCATCGCTGCATCGGTCATCCACGGCGGCGACGGCAAGGACGTGATCTACGGAAACGAAGGGCCCGACCAGATCTACGGCGACGCCAACGACGACACGCTGTACGGCAAGGGCGGCGACGACCGCGTGTGGGGCGGCGAAAACCGGGACTTGATCGACACCGGCAATGGCGCCGACTTCGGCTACGGCGAGGGCGGCGACGACACGATAATCATCGGCGGCTACGGCTCGGACAATCTCCAGGGCGGGGAAGGCTTCGATCATTACCGGTTCCAGAGCATCGCCAACGGGTCGGCGCGGCTCCAAGAGAGCACTTCGGTGGAGACCGACGTTCTGGACTTCTCGAACATGACTCAGAGCATCTTCGTACGGTTGGACTTGCAGAGCTACCAGACGCCGCTGCCGGGCATCCAGATTCAGCTGGCCGCGGGCAACTTTGAAAACGTGATCGGCACGCAGTACGACGACACCATCTTCGGCAACGCGGGCTTTAACGGCTTGCTGGGACTCGGGGGCAACGACCACATTTACGGCTTGGGCGACGGTGATTCGCTGATCGGCGGAGACGGAGACGACTACCTGTACGGCTACGCGGGCGACGACCTGCTGGAAGGCGGGCGGGGCAACGACTACCTTTCGGGCGACGAAGGAGACGATCTGTATCGGTACGCCCGGCAGGCGGTGGCTGGGCTCCGACACGCTGATGGAAACCGCGGTTGCGGGCAGCACGGATACGCTGGATTTCGGGCCGCTCGACCGGGGCAGTGAACCATCAATCTGAACACGACCAGCGTCCAAACGGTCGCTGAAGGCTTTCTGGCGATTTCGCTGTCGAGCACGACGACGTTCGAGAATGTGCGCGGCACCAATTTCGCGGACGTCATTACCGGCAACGCCCTGGGCAATTACTTTCGGGGGTATGGCGGCAACGATCGGTTAATCGGCGGCGCCGGCATGGACCGTCTCGAAGGCGGCGATGGCGACGACACCCTGGAAGGCGGGGCCGATTCCGACTACTACATATTCAGCGGCGGCTCGCTGGGAAGCGACGTCATTGATGACAGTTCTGCTTCAAACGGTCTGGATTTCAGCGTGTCCTTCCTTGGCATCAACCTGGACTTGAACAAGAGCTCGAAGCAGACGGTCAACTCTGGGCTCTCGTTGACCCTCAAAAAGCCCGGGAACATCACCGCGGTCTACGGCAGCGAGTACAGCGACGTAATCTTCGGCAACGATCGAGATAATTACATCGACGGCCGGGGCGGCGACGACTTTTTGTGGGGCGGCAAGGGAAATGATACGCTGGTCGGCGGCGCCGGCGTGGATCGGCTGTTTGGCGAAGCCGGCGACGATTACTTGTATGCGGACCTCGTTGACGCGGTGGTCGACGGCGGCACGGGGACCAACCGAATTTACGGACGGAGGTCGGTTCCCATTTTTTGATGAGTTGGGACGACGGCGCGCTTGCATTCCTGAGCGTCGGAGTTGGCTCGAACTGGAGCGAAGCCCCGCAGGCTTCCCCGCGTGCCTTCGATCAATGACGCCACTCGCGGCGACGCCTCCATTTTCAAGATCATGTACTTCTCGCGTTGATTCACGCCACTTTCAGGATAAACTATTGCCTAGGAGAACGCTCGATGGCCGTCGACATCCCCGCCGATTTGCAGGCCTTCGTCAATCAACAATTGCAGCTCGGGTGCTTTGACTCCGAAGAGCAGTTGGTGGCCGAAGCTCTCCGACTCTTGAAGGCCGATCGCGAGGAGTCCCTCGCCGGCATCCGCGCCGGTCTGGCCGACGCGGCGGCCGGCCGCGTGCAGCCGCTGGCCGAAACATTTGGCGACTTGCGGCGGGAGTTCGGCATCGACGCGACGCGATGACGATTCGAGTCGTCGTCACCGCCGGCGCCAAGCAAGACCTTCGAACCGCTTACTTATGGGCAGCCGAGAGGGCGCCCAGGACCGCGTCAGCCTGGCTGGCCCGGTTCGAGTCCGCCCTACAAACTTTGGAGAATTTCCCGCAGCGATGCCCGCTCGCGCCGGAAAGCAAGTTGGTCGAAGCCGAGATTCGATAGTATATCTTCGGGCGACGGCAGGGCGCCTATCGGGCGCTGTTTACGATCGTCGGCGACGAAGTTCGAGTCTTGCATGTCCGCCGCGCTGCCCGCGATCGGGCCGCCGCCGAAGATCTTGGCGTTGAGTGATCTGGGGCGAGGCTTCCCCAGCGGGGCGCCATTCCACAAAAAACTTGTTGAAAATGGGCCACGACGCCATCGACGACACGCCCGCTTCCAACGGGATCGAGTTCTCGCTATTTGACGGCACCGTCAATCTCGACCTGAACAAGAACTTCAAACAGACCGTCAATTCTGATCTCTACTTGACCCTCAAGAAGCCAAGCACATCACCACCGTCTTCGGCAGCGACAGGATCGACCTCATCGTCGGCAACGATCGAGATAATTACATCGACGGCCGCGGCGGCGACGACTTTTTGTGGGGCGGCAAGGGAATTGATAAGTTCGTCGGCGGCGCCGGCGTGGATCGGTTGTTTGGCGAATCCGGCGACGACTACTTGTATGCGGACCTCGTCGGCGCGGTGGTCGACGGCAGAACCGGGACCAACAGAATCTACGGGCGGAAGTCGGTTCCCGTGTTCTGATGAAATTGGGACGATGGCGGGAATACGCCGCGCCGAGCGCTGAGCTATTCGCCTGGCGTTGTAGAACGCCAACGAACAGCTTGCCTGGATGTTAGGCTACCCGCTTCGCCATGATCCAATAGCATTCGCAGACGCGAACTTCCAGGCCTTTTCGATCGAGGATGCTGATCGTACCGCGAGTGGAGCGGACCAACCCCGCGTCTTGAAGCGGCGCCAAGATGTCTGTGACGGTTGATCGCCTCACGCCGAGCATCAGCCCCAGGAACTCGTGCGTCAGTTTGAGATCGTCTGAATCAACTCTGTCGCGGGTCATCAAGAGCCATCGGCAGCAGCGCTGTTCGACGGTGTGCAAGCCATTGCAGGCCATGCCCTGCATAATCTGTGTGCGAAAGTCGGCCTCACAACGGAGAACGGCGCGGCGCAATTCCGCGGTTGCTTCCGACGCCTGTTTGAAACGCTTGGCAGTAATCCGATAACCGTAACCAGCGACTTGCATGAAATACCGATAGCGATCCGTCGTAGTTTCTAGCAGAAGCACCGACCCGGCCATGCCCTCCCGTCCGATGGTCCCAACTTCAATGCTGCGGCCATTCTCCATTAACGTGACGATCGAGATGACGCCGTGCTCGGGGAAGTAAGCATGCTGAATCGGCCGGCTTGGTTCGTACAAGACCAGATTCACTGGCAGCTCGATTCGCTGCAGTTGACAGCTATCGAGCAGCTTAGGCGATAGCTGAGAGAGCAAAGCGTTTTTGAACGCACCGCTCGCGCTTGAATCTTTGACCATCGACGCACCTATTCGTTGCCGAAAGGTCGGCCAACGGCAAAGAGGAGAGGGCCTGATTGGCCCCCGCAATCTTGATGACGCGAGCGTGACGTTTCGTAATTCAACATTCACATGGACATGGAAGGATTCTAGTTGGGGATAATGCGCCTGACGGTCCGCTAGCCGACATAGCGGCTTCGCGCTCGCGCACGGCGCCAGTGAACGGATGACGACTCCCGGCCCGCAATAGGACGCCGCGCAGGAGCGCAACATGTCCGCGGCTTTGCGAAATCACCCCTCCGCGCCGCACCGCCGACGGCGAAACGCGCCGCGCCGAGTCCGCAGCCCGATCGTCTTGCAGCGCGGCATTCGTCGCGCGTCATCGGCGGACGCCGTCGTGAGAAAGCGAACCTTTGCGTCGGTGAGCTTGAGCTGGGTAGACTCGATGGCTTCCATGCCCAACCCTACGCCGCGGCCTGCGTGCGCGGACTGGGGGTTTACCCTATGCTCCGCAGCGCTCAACCCGCAGAGCAGGCTTGCGCACCGCGTTCATCGCCGCCCCAGACGTGGAGTTGATCGCGCACCGTGCGTCCAGCGCGGCGCTGACGACCGCGACGTTGGCGGCCTGAGGTGTTCCCAAGCTGGCGCGGCACTCAGGGCGCCAGCGTCTGTTCGATCTCACTTAGATCATCGTCGGTGAACGCCGGGGCGGCAAGGCACGCAAGATTTTGGGCCAACTGGGCGACGCTGCTAGCGCCAGTCAACACGGTGGTGATGCGCGGGTCTCGCAAGACCCACGCCAGGGCCATTTGGGCGAGCGACTGACCGCGGCGGTGGGCGACGTCGTTCAGGCGACGGACCTTGGCCACGGCGTCGGCAGTCACCTGCTCGCGCTTGAGAAAGCCGTGGGGTTTGGCGGCGCGGCTGCCCTCGGGGATGCCGTCGAGATAGCGGTTGGTGAGCAAGCCCTGGGCGAGCGGCGAGAAAGGGATGCACCCGACGCCCTCCTGTTCAAGCACGTCGAGCAGGCCGTTCTCGATCCAGCGTTCGAACATCGAATAGCGCGGCTGGTGGAAAAGGCACGGGCAGCCCAAGTCGCGCAGGATGCGACACGCCTCGCGAGTTTGGTCCGGGCCGTAGTTCGAGATGCCGGCGTAGAGGGCCTTGCCTTGCCGGATGGCGGACGCGAGAGCGCCCATGGTTTCGTCCAGCGGCGTATCCGGGTCGAAGCGGTGGGAGTAGAAGATATCGACGTACGGAAGGCCCATGCGCTTCAGGCTTTGGTCGAGGCTGGCGAGCAGGTATTTTCTGGAGCCCCATTCGCCGTAGGGGCCGGGCCACATCAGGTAGCCGGCCTTGGTGGAGATAATTAACTCGTCGCGGTGGGCGGCGAGGTCCTCGCGGAGGACGCGGCCGAAGGTTTCCTCGGCGGACCCCGGCGGCGGGCCGTAGTTGTTGGCCAAATCGAAGTGGGTGACGCCGCGGTCGAAGGCGCGCAGCAGGATTGCGCGGGCGGTGCGGTAGTCGTCGACGCCGCCGAAGTTGTGCCACAGGCCGAGCGACACGACGGGGAGCTTCACGCCGCTGGCGCCGCAGCGGTTGTAGGTCATCGACTGGTAGCGGTCCGCGGCGGGCTGGTACATGTAAAGGGGACACTGGCAGAGCCAGTGGCACACGAGGAGAGATTCAATGACGACGAAGAATTGTTGCAAGCCAGGGGCTGGCGATGGCGGTGATGGCGATGGCAATCAGCAAACTGTAAGTCAAACGACGGAAAACATGCTTGTCCAGCCGGTGGCCAAGCTTGAGGCCGGCCCACAAGCCAACCAGAACCGGCGGCATGACCATCAGCGCGGCCATGGCCGGGTGCGAGGCGGCGGCGCCAAATTGCCAAACGAGCATCAGGCCTGTGAACGGAATAATCACTGCGGAGCAGAAGAAGAGGAAGCCGCGACTTTTGGCCGCGGACCAGGTCAGGGCGTTGACGTACAAGACCATCGGCGCCCCGCCGATGGAGGCGAAGCCGTTGAGAAAGCCTGACGACAAAAACGCCACGAACAGCCACAGCGGCGGCACGCGATCGCGCGGCCGGATGCGCAGGCCGGCGACCAGCACGACGCTCACCAAGAGCACCAACCCGACGATCTGCCGAATGCGGCTGGGGTCAAACCCGCCGGCGGCGCCGAGGGCCAGGACGCCCAACGGCATGCCCACGCACCGCCACACGTTGGGCCAGATGAGCTCGGGCGGCTCAAGGTGCGACCAGAGCTGCACGGCGCCGGCGGTGTTTTGCACGCTGGTCGAAACGAAGTTGATGACCATGGCGTCGAGCAGCGAGAACCCGCAGAGCACCAACAGCGGCACGCCCATGAGGCCCGAGGCGAAACCGACGGCGCCCTGCACGATGCTGCCGACGGTCATAATCAGGCCGATGACGGCGAGATCGTGGGAGGAGTACGGCACGGCGGCGTGGAGTGGAATGTAGGCGGAACGGTCGTATACCGATAGTATGCCGTGATACACAGCCGCCGCGGTTGCCTGCAAGCCTTGTCCGGCAAGTATTCCACGGGACGCACGTCGTGCGCTAGCCGGACGGCCACGCCGTCCGGGGATCCCGGAGGGCGTGGCCCTCCGGCTAGTTTGACGCATCGTCGTAAGGACGCGGCGCCGAGACGGCGGCGCGCTAACACGATGGGGCGCGGGAGAGCGCGGCTAGTCTTTTTTCTTGAGCTGAGCGATTAGCTCACGGACTTTCTTCTGTAGGTCGTCGCTGTTCCAGCCTTCCTTCTCGGCCAGGGCGAGCATGCGGCGCTGAAGGTGGTGCTCAAGCCGGGCGACCGCGGCGTGGGCGCTCCAGGAGAGTTTGGGACGGCGGTTGCGCGCGGCACCCGGCGCGCGACCGAGGCGTAGCGGCTGACCATTTCGGTGGAAAAGGTGCCTCCGAGGATGGCGGCGAATTCCTCGCCGAAAATGTCTTCGCCGCCGTTGATGAGGTCGCCGATCCACCAGGGACTGGCGCTGGCACCAGAGGGCGAATTGCAGCGGGCCCGCCCACTCGGCCAGCGGCGGGCGGCCGTCCATTGCGATTGAGGCGGGGCGAAAGTGGAACCGGCCGAGGTTGATTTGTGGGTCTTTGGGCATGGTTGGCGCGGATGTGACGAGCGATCGATGCGTCGGCGTGGTAGATTTTAATTGGCGGCGGCAAGATAATGAAAGCCGAGCGCCGCGCATTGCGAAATAGCCGGCCCGCACGTATGCCCGATGCACCTCGACCACCGCTGACTGGCTCCTACCCCGCAACGCGGCTGCGGCGCGTGCGGCGGCATGACTGGTCGCGGCGGTTGGTGCGTGAGGCGTCGCTGTCGGTCGACGATCTGATTTGGCCGCTGTTTGTGTGCGAGGGACGAGGCGAGCGCGAGGCCGTGCCGTCGATGCCGGGGGTCGATCGGCTGTCGATCGACTTGGTCGTCGAGGCCGTGGGCGAGGCGGCGGGATTGGGAATTCCCGCAGTGGCGCTGTTCCCCGCGACGGACGCCAAGCTCAAGACGGCCGAGTGTGAGGAGGCCGTCAACCCGGAAAACCTTGTGTGCCGGGCGGTGCGTGCCGTGAAGGCGGCGCACGGGGATCGGATCGGCGTGATTTGCGATGTGGCGCTCGATCCGTATTCGAGCCACGGGCAAGACGGACTGGTGCGCGACGGGTACGTGGTGAACGACGATACGGTGGCAATGCTCTGCCGACAGGCGCTCGTGCAAGCCGCGGCCGGGTGCGACGTGATTGCCCCCAGCGACATGATGGACGGTCGCGTGGGCGCGGTGCGGCGAGCGCTCGACGAAGCCGGGTTCGAGCACGTGCAGATCATGGCCTACGCGGCGAAGTATGCGTCGGCGTTTTACGGGCCGTTCCGCGACGCGGTGGGGTCGGCGGCCAACCTGGGCAGCGGCGACAAACGCACCTACCAGATGGACGTGGCCAACGGCGACGAGGCGCTGCGCGAAGTGGCGCTCGACCTGGCCGAGGGCGCCGACAGCGTGATGGTGAAGCCGGGGATGCCGTACCTCGACATTGTGCGCCGGGTGAAGGACGCCTTCGGGGCGCCGACGTTTGCGTACCAGGTGAGCGGCGAGTACGCGATGATCTCTGCGGCAGCAGCCAACGGGTGGCTGGATCGCGAGAAGGCGATGATGGAGAGCCTCGTGGCGTTCAAGCGCGCGGGGGCGGATGGGGTGCTGACCTATTTCGCGCGGACGCGGCGCGGGCGTTGCGGAGATAGCACCGGCCGTTAGCGGCCACTGCCGTTTTCGCGGGGCGGAACGTCAGCGGGCGGCGACTGCACGGCAACGACTTCGGCAACGTGCAGCAGAGAGCAAAAGACGAAGTCATCGGCATCTGGACTGCCGAGCACCACATTTGACCGCAGCAAGAGCGCCATTTCGGGATGTCGAATCTGATGCGAGTCGCCATTGCTCATTCGAAGCTCGAATGGCTGAAACGGTTGGCGGCGGAGCAGCCCTTGCATCGTCTCGGTGTTCATAGGCGCATTTTATGGTTGGCATGCGCCCCAAGCAACATCGCCAGGCGTGGTCGCGCTACCAGGAAACGAGCGCGGCCAGTTGCTTCCAGAGGACGAGGTGAAGCAAAGTCGCAAGCCACAGCGGGGCCAGGTAGCTGACCTGGCGGCCTTGGCGGCGGAACTGACGGACGACGGCGACGCCGGGAAGCCACAGCGCGGCGATTCTTACCATGGGTCGCAGGCCGAACGCCGCGCCGACCAGGCCGGCGCCGGCGGCCAGGTTGAGCATCAAACGGGCGGCGTCTTTCCGTCCGCGTGAGTAGCACAGCGCGGCGGTGGCCAGCAGCGGGGCGGCGCTCCAAAGAAGGCCCTGAGTCGAATCGACCGGCGCCTTAATGTCGCGAATTTGAATGGCCCGCGCCCGCTCTGGATGCAGGTGCGGCCACTGGTAGGCGCACGCGACGATGAGCGACTAGCGCGACGACAACGAGCCGCCAAAGGAATGCGCTGGTTGTCCTGGTCGATGAGCGTCATCGCCAGCAGTAAACCGATCACCGTACAGTGAAATCCATACAGGATGATGATCTCCCAGTTGGGAAACCAGACTGTATGGAGTGCGCCGGTCGCTTCGGTGAGCGGGCCGCCGAAGATGTTGGCGGCGCCGGTGAACAGCTCGGCGTACGCCAGGCCGAATACGGTCGCGCCCATCACGGCTTCGACGATCGCATAGCGCGGCGCGATCGGGCGCCGCAGTCGCGACAGCGGCCGCGGAGCAAGAGCCAGCCTAGCACTGGAATGTTGTCGCGAGCGCGGATGTTGTGGCCGCACTGGGGGCAGTGCGACGGCTTCCAGACGACCGACATGCGCCGCGGCAGTCGGTACGCGACGACATTGATGAAGCTGCCGACGCAGGCGCCGATGACGCCCAGCCACAGCGCTGTGACGAAGTCCAGCAACGTGCCTCTCCCCCTGGGTGCTTTATCGTTGTTCCCGGCAAGGGGCCCCCGCACCCGATTGACAGAAATTAGCGGGGAGCCCGCTTGGCCGCTAGCAGATCTTATCCGGCGGGGGCGAGGCGGCACGTGGTTTTGGCTGCTGAAGCGCGCGCCTGGGCAGCCGAATTAGTTCCATGACCCGCACAGCTTCTCACGAGGGCGTGCGGCGCCAGCAGGGAAAGGGGGAAGCATGCGGGGGGGTCTGCGCAGCGCGTATGGGCCGACTTTTTGGCGGCCTTTTCTCACCGGCGCCGTCGCGTGCGCCCTGTTGCTCGCCACGGCGCGGGCGGCTGGAGCGGCTAAACCGCAACCGGCCGCCACTTCCGACAGCGCCCGACAGGACGCCCTACGGGCCATCCCGCTCAAGCAGATCGATCCGGCCTACCGCCAGCGCGTCGCCGAGGTGCTGACCGCGCCCAGCCTGTTTCGGCGGATGCCCACGAACGTTGTGGACTGCCGTCCGGAAATGTTCACCTTCCTGGCGCAGAACCCGGACGTGCTCGTGGAGATTTGGCGGCAGTTAGGGCTCAGCCAGGTCGAGTTGACGCGCACCGGCAAGACCACGTTCAAGCTCGAAGACCACGCCGGCACGACTGGCACGCTCACGGTCGTCGAGCAAAAGTGCGACGCCAACGCGCAGAACCGCATCGTGATGTACGCCGACGGGCGGTACGACGGCAAACCTTTCACCAAGCCGGTCGGCGCCCAGTGCGTTCTTGTGCTGCGGAGCGGATCGGTGCGGGAGACCAACGGCCGACCGTACGTGGCGGTGCGGCTGGACTCGTTTGTGAAGCTCGACCGGACCAGCCTGGAGCTCTTGGCGCAGGCGCTACACCCGTTTGTGGGCAAGACCGCCGATCGGAACTTTGCCGATACGGTGTCCTTCGTGTCGAACTTGTCGTACACGGCTGAGAAGCGGCCGCACGCGATCGAGTCGCTGGCGCAGGACCTCGAGGGCGTCGACCAGGAGCGTCGCGACCGGCTGACGGCGCTGGCCCAGCAGTGTGCGGCAGAGGGGCGTAACTGGGAGGCCTCGCGGGCCCAGCAGGCTTCGCTGGAAACTGTCGACCGTTAAGCGTGGCGCACTCGGCGCGGATCGGCCTCTATTCATAGTCCGAGAGCGCCAATTCTCTTGACAGAAGCGGCGGCGGCTAGGAACGATAGAGTTTAAGCCCCCCGGCGCAGCAAGCGACGCCGCCTCGGCTCCCACCTGCAACTTGACCTGCCCCTTGTGAGGACCGCCCCGTGCGATTGAACTTTGGCGGCGATGCTACGCAATTGACCCGACGACGGCTGTGGATTTTGGCGCTGGCAGCTTTGGCGGCGCTCGTGCCGCGGACGGGCAGCGCAGCGCTCACTACGCTGGGCGACGTGACGCCCACGATCGCCGCGGGCGGCGGCAACGTGGCTGGGCCGCTCCGCGTGGGGAACACGCTGTTCGGCTCGCTGACGATTGCGCCAACTACCGCGGTCCCCCTCGGACCGGCGATCAACGTGACCGGGACTAGCACGATCGTGGGCGACGGGGCGACAGGCGTAGGACTGATCACGCTGCAGGGGTTTGGCTCGAACCTGACGACGGCCAACGACCTGATCATCGGCAACGACGGCACGGGCAGCGTGGCCATGGCCTCGACGTCGCTGATCACGATGGCCGACGATTTGATCATGGCCGTCGCCAACGGCTCGTCGGGCGACCTGTTTGTGGACGATCAGGGAACGATCGTTGGCGTCTCGGACGCCGCAGTCGTCGGCCAGGCGGGAACGGCGCTGGTTCAAGTTACGGGCGGCGGCAAGGTCACGGCGGACGACACGGTCCTGGGGCAATTGGCGACGGGCGACGGACGGATTGTCGTCTCGCAGCATGCGTCGGCCTGGCAGCAGGACAATGCGATGACGATCGGCGACGCAGGGCGTGGCGATCTACAGGTGCTCACGCAGGGCCGCGTCGACACGGCCAGCGCGATCATGGGCAACGCCGCGACGGGCACGGGCTTGGCGCTGGTCAACGGCACCGGCTCCGTCTGGGACGTCGATGGATTCATCACCGTCGGCGTGCAGGGCAACGCCACGCTACGGGTTTTCGACGGCGGCCGCGTCGCCAACACGACGACGGGACGGCTGGCCACGACGGCCGGCAGCGAAGGGCACGTCACGGTGAGCGGGCTCTCCTCGCTCTGGGCGGTCGGCACGACGGTCACTGTCGGAGAAAACGGCTTTGGCACGGTCGACATAGCCGCTGGGGGACGGGTGACCTCGACCAATGTGGTGCTGGGCGACAATCTCGGGCGCGGGGCGAGGTGGTGGTCGACGGCAACGACTCAACGTGGGAGATCACAGGAACGCTCGACGTATCGGAGCCCGGAGAAGCCATGCTGACGATTTCTAACAGCGGCTTGGTAGCGACGACGGGCGTGACGCGAGTCGCCCCCGCCGGGCGGTTGGTCATGGACGGCGGGCGGTTGGAAATCGGCGCCATCGGCGGACTAACTAATCAAGGGCTGGTCCAAGGCGGCGGGCGGATTAACGGCGCCGTCACCAACACTGCCGCCGGAAAGGTCCGCGTCGGAACCGGCGACTATTTGCTGTTGAGCTCCACGCTGACGAACTCGGGCGTCGTGGATGTGGCCGGCGGGGAACTGGAAGTGCTCGGATTTACCTCCAACAGCCTCGACATCGACGCCCGCGACGCCACGCTGCGATTCAACGCAGGTTTGACCACGTTGGCCGTGGGCCAATTGGCGTTGACCGGCGGCAATGTGGACGTGTTTGGGGCCGTCACCAATGCCTCCGGAGGACAGCTCGTCGTCGGCGCCGAGGCACACGGCGTGTTTCACGATGCGGTGACGAACAACGGCCAGTTGTTCGTGATGCCCGGCGCCAATGTGTTGGCGCTGGAGAACCTGACTTTTGGCGGCGCCTCGCTGTTGGCGCTGCGGCTTGGCGGCGACGACGCCCAGGAGGAAGTCGCGCAGGTGGAAGTGGCGGGCACGGCCACGCTGTCAGGGAATCTGCAGGTAAATCTGGCCAATGGATTTGCCCCGAAGCTGGGCGACTCTTTCCAGGTGGTGACGGCGGCCGGCGGGTTATCCGGCACGTTTGCCGACGAGGCGCTGCCTGTGCTTGCCAACGGGCTGATTTGGGCCGTCGACTATTCCGCGCAGAGCCTGACGCTGAGCGTCGTCCCCGGATTTTCGGCTGACTTCAACAATGACGGTTCGGTGGACGCGGGCGACCTCGCCATTTTTCAGGCCGGATTCGGCACGAATACCGGCGCCGACGCGTCGGACGGCGACGCGGACGGCGACGGCGACGTCGACGGACGCGACTTTCTTACCTGGCAGCAGCAACACGGCGCCGATCCAGCGGCGTCCCCGGCGGCGTCGGCCGTGCCGGAGCCTGCCTGCGGGGGCCTGCTGGCGATCGCCACGGCGGCGCTGGTTTGGCGACGCCGCACTGGGCGGTGAATTTTCTTGACGATTCTCGGCAAGATCTGCAATCGCCGGGCGATTAGCTCTTGAAGCGCTCTGGCAACGCTCGCGCCGCCACTGCGCACTGGCTGTGCCGCGCCTTATGCTGGCGCTACCTGCGCTGGGCGAATCCCTGGAGGGGCTGGCGGGCTAGCGGGGCGTTGGCAGATAATGCCGAAGCCGCCTGACGCTCCTGCGCCTTATAACCCAAGCTCATTGGAGAATGAACCATGAAATCGTTGCTCGCCACTCTCACTTGCGGGCTGCTCGTCGCGCTCTCGTCCCTAACCGCCGCGGCGGAAACGGACGTGGCGCTGGACATCAAAAAGGCCGTGCCAACCGACGTGCATCTGGCCGTCTATGTGAAGCACAACCCGGAGCGGGAATATCAGGCCGAATACTTCAAGGAAGCCTGGCAAACGTTCCGCGACGAAAAGATCTGCGAGCGCGTGTTCAAGATGGTCGCCAGCCAGGCGCCGAAGGACAAGCTCGAGAACTTCCAGAACGCCTGGGACGAGGTGAAGGAGGCGCTGGAGCCGATCAATGGCCAGGCGCTCTTGGACGCCGAGGAATGCGTGTTTGCCCAGGAGCTCCAGGGGCCGGTCAACCAATTTCTGATGATCGTGCGGCTGAGCGACGAGGATGCGGCCGACTACCAGAAGGGCGTGGGACAGCTCTTTGAGCTCGTGGAAAAGTGGAGCGATCATAAGGTGACCGCCGAATCGGGGGACGTGGACGACGTGAAGATCACGCGGCTGGCGATTCCCAAGGAATCGCCGGTGCAACCGGCGGTGGCGCACCTGGGCGACTTATTCGTCTTGAGCACCAGCGCCGAGCTGGTCGAGAAGGCCGTGGCCCAATTGCAAGACGAGTCGGCCGAGTCGAAGTTCGACGATCCGCGGCTGAAGGAAGCGCTGGAGCACTTGCCCGAAGCGGAAGACACGCTGGTGTTCCTTGACGGTCGCCGGATGTTCGAGGGGCTCCGCACGATTCCCGACTTCATCCGCGGCATGTCAAGGACGACGACGACAAGGAAAAGGCGGAGCGGGTATGCGGGGTGATCGAGCACGTGATCGACCAGTGCGCGATCATCGACTATGTAACGACTGTCGAATATACCGAGGACGGCCAGAACCGCTCCGCGGCGCTCGGCAAACTCTCGGAGGGCTACAAGGATACGCTGCTGGGCAAGGCGTTGTCGCAGGGCGAGGCATTTGAAGACTGGCAGAAGTGGGTTCCTGCCGACGCCACCGCGTATTCACTGAGCACCGGCGTCAACTGCCATGTGCTCTACGAGGGCATCATGGAGTATGTACGCGACAAGTTCCCCGAAACGCACGACGCGCTCGACAAGTTTGACAAGATGCAAGACGACGTCGACGTACACTTAGACGCTGATGTGCTGCAGTCGTTTTCCGGCGAGTCGGTGTCGTTTACGATGCCGGCGGAGGGATCGGGGAGCATGACGAAGGCGGACAATGTGTATGCCTCCAAGTGCGAGAAGCCCGACAAGATCCGCGAGTTGCTGGGCCGGGCCGTCGATGGATTGAAAAAGTTCCCCGCCGTGGATGCGCAGCAACTGGAACTCAAGGACTGCGAGGACCTGGAAGGATTTCAGGAAATTCACGCGCTGGCCCTGCAGATGAGCGGCGCCAAGCCGGTGATTGGCTTCAAGGACGGTTGGATGATCGTGGCGTCGAGCGTCGCCGCCGCGGAGAAGTTTTTGGCGGTGCGCGCCGGCGAGGCGGACTCGATCGCCGACTCCAATAAGTTCGAGAAGTTCAACCTGAAGGCCGACGGCGACGTGTACGCCGCCAGCTACACCGACGTTGGCGCCGGCGTGCGGCAAGCGGCCGACACCGTCGACCAGTTGAGCATGATGCTGCCGATGTACCTCGCGATGGCCACGCAGAACGCCAAGCCCGAAGAAAAGAAGCTCGCCGAAGAAGCGCTCGGCCTGTTGCCGAGCGTGGCGAAGGTGATTCGCAAGTTCGATTTCTTCGAGGACAAGGCGAGCATCACCCGCGAGGGCCCCTTGCCGGACAGCTTCCTGTGCGAGTCGGTGATGAACATTCGGCAACCGGAGGAGAAGTAACGGCGTCGGGAGAACGGTAGCGTGGCATGGCCTCGGAGGTCCGCCGACGTGGCCATGTTACTGGCCGACGGACATGCCCACGCGGACGAGGGCATGCCGCCCGACGCGCCGATATTCAACATCGCCCATTTAGCCCCCGGTCATTGACCGGGGGCTAAATTTTTGCGCTGGCGAAGCGCGCCTTGGCCAGATCGGCGAGGGCCTTCAGGTCGAGCTTGCCGGTGCCGAGGACGGGGATTTCGTCCACCTCGATGAAGCCGTTGGAGTCGGGGATCCACAGGTTGGGCAGGCCGATCTTCTTGAGATGCTCGCAGATTTCGTTGGGCGTTTTGTGCATCGGCTTGTGTACGATGACCAGGCGTTCGCCTTTTTTTTCGTCGGGGACGGCGGTGACGACAATCACCAACTCGTCCTGGTTGCTGCCTTGCACGAACACTTGGATCGCCTCCTCGACGTTGAGGTGCGGGACCATCTCGCCGCCGATTTTTGAGAAGCGGCTGAGGCGGCCGGTGATTTCGATGAAGCCCTGCTTGTCGATCTTGGCGATGTCGCCCGTGACGTACCAGCCGTCGCGGATGACCTCGGCGGTTTTCTCGGGGTCATATAGGTAGCCCTTCATTACGTTAGGGCCCTTGACCAGGAGCATGCCGGGCGTGTCGGCGGGCACGTCGGCGAAAGTCTCGGCGTCGACAATCTTCGCGGCGACGCCGGGGACGGGACGGCCCACGGTGCCTTCCTTGGCGTCGACCTCGCCGGATTGCGAGCGGCTGGGCGGCACGTTGACCGACACCAAGGGCGACAGCTCAGTCGTGCCGTAGCCTTCGACGGGACGGACGCCGAACTTTTCCTCGAACGCCTCGCAGAGCGGAATCGGCAACTTCTCGGCGCCGGCGACGGCAATTTCCAGCCGCGTGAAGTCTTCGGGGTCGCACCGCCGCAGGTAGCTGCGCAGGAACGTGGGCGTGGCCAACAGCACGGTGGCCTCCCACTTTTTGGCCAACTTGCCGATCTGCTGCGCTTCCAACGGCGTGAAGTGGTAGATGCCGTGCAAGTCGAGTCCGAGGACCGCCCACAGCGTGACGGTGTAGCCGAGCGAGTGGAAGAACGGCACGACGCCCAACAGCACGTCGTCGGCGCGGAGGTGGACGACCTGGTCGATGGCCTCAATGTTGGAGCCAATGTTGTGGTGCGTGAGCATGACGCCCTTGGGCTCGCCGGTGGAGCCAGAGGTGAAGATTACGGTAAGCTCGTCGTCGCCGCTCATGCGGCGGAGGCCGAGCAAGCTGTCGATGAGTACAGAGGGCGCCGCGTAGGCCAGCAGGGCGCCGACGGCTTTGTCGGCGGCGGTCACGCGAGCTTTGAAGTCTTCGAGGAGCACAACTTCGGCGTTGAGCTTTACGCCGAGCTTGTCCATCACGCGTCGGCTGGTGAGGACGTGGCGGATGCCGGCCTTGGCAAGGCACTTGTTCATTACGTCGGCCGAGGCGGTGTAATTGAGGTTGCAGGCCACGCGGCCAGCCAGCGCGAGCGCGGCGTTCACCACGACGGCGACGTTGGAGGGGGGGAGCAGTACGCCGACGTACTTTTCGTCGGCGGCGAGCACTTCGCGCAGCAGCAGGCGGCGAAGGATGAGCGAGCGCATGAGGAGCTGGCCGCCAGTGAGCGCGTCGCCGCTGGAGTCGGCGATCTTCCAGCGGAAGAGCGCTTTGCGGCACTTGCGGATCATGAGTCGGGGGAGCACCATCGTGCGCTGCTTTCGGCCGGTGACGGCATCGGCGCCGAGCTGCTGCACGGCGTTGCGGACCTCGTGGATATTCTTGGGTCGGCGGAGCTTTTCGCCGAACCAGATCGACACCTGGCGGCCGCGCCAGTCGGGCCATTTCCAGAAAAACTTGCCGCCGCGGAAGCTGAAGATACTGCCCCACAGCTCATCGAGGTAGACGGGCACGGCCGGGGCGTCGGCGCCCTTCAAAATTTCGAGCATGCCGGGCTTGAAGGTCTGAAGCTGCCCGCTTTTGGTGATGCCGCCCTCGGGGAAGATGCACACCAGCTCGCCGTTGTTGAGCGCTTCGCGCGCGGTGTCGATCGCCGAGCGGACGCCCTTGGGCGAGCGGCGGATGGGGATGGCGCCCATGACGCGGGCCAGGCCGCGCGACCACCAGCTCGAGAGCAAGCTGTGCGTGACGATGATCCGCACCGGCCGCGGCGAAACGGCGACCAGCAAGAGGCCGTCGAGCCACGACACGTGGTTGGGCGCGAGCAGCGCGGGGCCCTCATCGGGCAGGTTCTGGCGGTTGTAAACGCGGATGCGGTAGAAGGTGTGCGTCAGTAGCCACGCCAGAAAGCGGATCGTGGCCTGCGGGATAAGCACCACGATGTACCACAGCACGGGAATCGTGAGCACGCCGCACAGCAGGAAGATTTGCCGGGCCGAGAGGAACGGATGGCCGACGACCTCACGATAGACCTGGCGCACCAGCGGCCCCTCGCCGGGATGGTCGTTGGCGATTTTTTCGACGTCGATGAACTCGCCGCGGGCGCGGAGGCCGTTCATTTCATCCCAGAGCTGCTTGGCGATCGCTTGTGACTCGGGCTTGCCGTGGACGATGGCATTGACCTGTTCGAGCGATCCGGCGCCGACAGGCAGGCGCATGACGTCCGAAGGCCAGCGAGGCGATGAGGATGCCGCCGAAGGTAAGGAAGTTGCTCGCCGCCAGGATCGAGCCGCGGTGCTCGGGCGGGCTATAGTGCTGCATGTAGGCGGCCAACGGCACATCGAACAGTCCGCCGGAGCAACCGAGCAGAAACAGCAGGGCGCCGGCGCCGACATAGCTCAGGGTCCAGTGGCCGCTGGGGTTGAAGAACTCGCCCTCGACGGTGAACAGGAGCATCGAGGTGACCGCCAGACCGAGGGCGCCCAACGGCAAAATGCCAAGCTCCACCCTGCCCTGCGACCAGATGCCGGCCAGCACGCTGCCCACGCCGATGCCGAACACCAGGCAGACCAGGAGCGACGCCATCTGGGTTTGCCGCGTGGCTTCGCCTTCGGCCGCGAACTGGTCGATGTTCAGGTGGGCCAGCCCGCCGAGGGTCCAGAAGAAGAAGATTCCAAGAGCCACGCGCAGCATGGCCGGCGTGTGGGCCAGCGTCTTGAGGTCTTCCCAGGTTTGCTTGACCCAGTTCGCGGGAAGCGGTCGCCCCGGATTCGCGGCGGGCAGTTTCACAATTAGCAAACTGGCGAGCCATCCGGCGACTGCGACGCCCACCAGCACGATAGCCGTCCAGTGCCAGCCCTCGCGGCCCTTGAAGCCGGTGACGTCGGCCAGCACGCTGCCGATGACCGAGCCGAAGGTCGTGGCCGTTACCGTCGCCAGGCCGATGACGCCGTTGGCGGCAGAGATGCGGCTGGAGTCGAGCATTTCGGGAATGCTGCCAAGCTTGGCGGGGCCGAAGAGCGCCGCCTGGGCGCCCATGAGGCCGAGCACCAACAGCATGAACCAGATCTGCCCGAAGAGGATGCCGACGATCGCCAGGCACATGATGACGATCTCGGCCACCTTGCAGGCCACGATGACGTTTCGCTTGCTGAAGCGATCGGCCAGGTAACCCGAGGGCGCCGCGAACAGAATGTAAGGCAACACGAACGTGGCCGTGCCGAGCATGAGAATCCAGCCGACGCGCTTGGGCTCGACGAAGTCCTTGCCGATGCCGATCACGAGCCAGCGAAGGATGTTGTCGTTGGCGCAGCCCAGCAATTGGGTGAGCAAGAGGCCCAGAAAGCTGCGCGACACCAGCGATTGCTCGCGCGGCACCGGGGCGAAGTACTTGCTGCCTTGGGCTGGAGCGCCTGAGAACATAAGGAGCTAGCTGCTGGCTGGGAAAAGGCTCTGGCTGGTAGCACTTAACTCTAACTCAAAAATCGCGGCGGGTCAGGAGCGGATGGAGGCCGACCGGCACGTGCCGAGCCATAACTCGCCCTTGACGGTGCGGCGGCGATTCGGTCAACTCCGCCGGCTTTCGTCAATGACCCTCGGGTGTGCCATGCCCACGGCTCGGCGTGGGCATGCGACCTGTGGAGTACATGCCCACGCACGGCCGTGGGCATGCCACCCCACGCGGGATAATTTCCCGTGAATTGACGCGAGACGCGCGGGGAAGGATTCCCTCGCGGCGACACAACCCGTGGCGCTTTCGCGCGAGCGGCCCAACAGGCTGCCCGCTCGAGAGCGCAGGCATGGAGGCCACCATCGTGATGTCGCACGAACAGACTCCGGGCGTAGCTCTCGACCGACTCTTCCCCGCGGCCCAGCGCTGCGGTCCGGCCGGCGCCGTTGTTGACGGCTGCACGAGCGATTGGCGCCAAGTGCGCCGCGGCGACGCCTATGTCGCCACGCTGGAGGACGACAGCGATGGCCATGACTTCGTAACCGAGGCGCTCGAGCGGGGCGCCGCGGCGGTGATCGTCGATCGCCCCGTGCCCGTCTTTGCCGCGCCGGTCTACCAGGTAGACGACAGCCGCGTGGCGTACGGCGAGTTGTGCCACGCCTTGGCCGACCACCCGTCGCGGCGGTTGCGCGTGATCGGCGTCGTCGGCACGCAGGGCAAGAGCACCGTGATCGCCCTGTTGGAATCCATCTACACCGAAGCCGGCTGCCACGTGGGGGTGCTGTCGAGCCTCAAGTCGTACGACGGCATGAGCTGCAGCCCCGGCGTGGGCGACGCCCTGTCGCCCGCGGCGCTGGCCTCGCGGCTGGCGCGTATGGAGGCGGCCGGTTGCACCCACGCACTGGTGGAGCTGTCGAGCGTCGCCCTGTCGCAGCACAAGCTGGCGGGCATCGAGCTCGACACGGTCTGCACGACGGTGATCGACTCGGCGCGCCTCGATCTGCACCACACGGCTCAGAATTACCGCGATCACCTCCGCCGCAGCTTGGACTACCTGGCCGATTCGGGCGTTGCCGTGTTGAACGCCGACGACGCCGAGAGCTGCCGGTGGCTGGGGGCGGTGGACGCGCCGTCGCTCACCTATGGATTCGGCGAGGCGGCGCAGATCACTGCGGACATTTTGGAGCACAACGCCTGTGAGACGGTGTTTGTGCTCGCGGCGGGGTGCGAGTCGGCGGCCGTGCGCACCACAATCGTGGGCGACCACCACATCTCCAACTGCCTGGCTGCGGCGACCGTGGCGCTGGCGGGCGGGGTCGACCTGCCGACCATCGCCGCGGGCATTGAAAAGGTTCAGAAACTGCCGGCCCGCATGGAGCGGATCGACTGCGGGCAGGATTTTGCCGTGTTCGTCGATGCGGCCGATACGGCGTGCGGACTGTGCGCGGCGTTGCGGACCGCGCGGCGGCTGTCGCGCGGCCGGGTCATCTGCGTGCTAGGGTCGTCCGGAGCGCGGACGACGAGCGAAGACGCCACGATACGAAACATCGCGCGGAAGCTGGCCGACCTGGTGATTGTGACGGACGCCCTCGCGGACGACGATACGCTCGACGAGCGCGACGACGCGGCGACTTTCCATGTCGTCACTGACCGCGGCGAGGCGATCGCCTGGGCGGTGACGGTGGCCGAGCCGGGCGACGTGGTGGTGATTGCCGGGAGCAGCGGACCGACGGAAAGCGGTTTCGGCGCGGCGGACCTGACCGAGGCGGACGTCGCCCGGGAAGTGCTGTACGCTCGGGCTCAACCGGCGTCGCTGGGGCTGGTCGGATAGCTTCGGATAGTGACGTACATTTTCACAGTCCTTTACACGCCGCACTCCCCGTTCAGACAGTCGGCGGTGACTTGAAATGACGACGACCCTTGCTGCTCCCATGACATCGGCGCCCGTGGCCGTGGTTGTCCCCCCGGCGCCTGTAGGGCAGCCGACGGTATTCAACCTCCCGGCGGGAGCCGTCCTGCACGCTCCGCAAGCCGCGCCGGCGGCGGCCGAGGCCGCTTTGAAATCACTGCGAGGATTCAAAGCCGCCAAGCGGCGGGTGGTCTGGTGCAACTCGGCGGAACTTGTCCGCACGGCGAACCAATGTGCGGTTGATTGGGGTCGCAAGCTCGTCGAAATCGGCGGCGCCGACCTGGCCGTGGTCTGCGGCGCGGGCGCTGACGAGCTGGCGCTGGCAGCCCGCGACGCGGGCATGGCCTTGGGCCACGTCGTGGTCTGCCGCGACGACGCCACGGCCCGCAATGTGCTCGGCGACTCGGTCGCGGCGGGCGACGTCGTGCTGGCCCTGGGCGTCAGCGGCGACTCCTGCCAGCGGCTGGTCGAGCGACTGGAATCCAAGTTCACTCCGAAAAAGAAAAGTGCGAAGGCGCAACTAACACAGAAATGCTGAATGCCGAATGCTGAATGCTGACTCAGTCAATCCTTCTGCATTCCGCATTCAACATTCAGCATTCACACAAGGAACCACTCAGACTTCATCGTTGGTTGGCAAAGATTGCGGGGTCCGAGCCAACCGCCCTCCCTGGGTTGGAGCATTACAGCCCGCTGTGGGCGGCTTCTGGGTCAGCCGCTCGCGCGGGTGCTTCACGATGAAGTCTACGTCTCCAGCGCCGGGGCGGCGCAAGCGCCGTCCCAGTCGCTGGAGCGGAAACACGTCGGAAAAATGGACGCGTGGCATGTCCTCGGAGGTCCGCCGACGTGGACATGTTTCCGCGCCGAAAACCAGGCCCACGCGGACGAGGGCATGCCACCCGACCGCAATCCGAAATCCGCAATCCGCAATTGAATCGCCGCGCGGAGCCTTCCCCATGCCAGCTACGCCTCATGTCCTGTTCGCCGGCGGCGGGTCGCTTGGGCATTTGTATCCGGGACTGGCGATCGCCGAACATCTGCGCCGGCGCCTGCCGAGCGTTCAGATCACGTTTGCCGGCGGCGGCGCGGCGCGCGAACGGCACGAGGTGCGGTTAGCCGGGCATAACTACACGGCCATCCCTGCGCACCCGGCGCCGCGCAATCCGCTACAGGCGCTGCGGTTTGTCACCGACAACGTGGCCGGCTACTGCGCGGCGCGATGGATGCTCCGCGAGCAGCGGGTGTCGCTGGTCGTCTGCCTCGGCGGCTCGACAAGCATGGCCGTCGTGCGCGCGTCGGTCGATCGCGGCATTCCGGTGATCCTGTTCGAGCCAAACGCCGTTCCCGGCCGGCCGACGCGCTGGCTCTCGCGGGCGGCGGCGATGGTGTGCGCTGGATTTGAGGAGGTGCGACCGCACCTGCTGGTCTCCGCGCCGGTGACGGTCACGGGCAATCCTGCCGCGGATAGCGTTCGAGGAGCTGTACGGTCGCACGTACGGACGCCGCCCCGTCGACTCCCGCTCAAACTCGCCCTCCCCGAGTGCCATGTCCTCGTCCTCGTGGACATGCGCCTCATCGCTGCCGGACATGTCGACGCGGACGACGACATGCCACCCGCCGTCCCCGACCCCGGCCGCCGCCAAGCAAGAAACTCGCCGCCAGCGCCGCCTGGTCATCCTCGGCGGCGCCGGGGGCGCCAGGTCGCTCAACGAGGCCATTCCCATCGCGCTGAAAAAGCTGGGCTCCTGCGTCGACGGCTGGCAAATCGTGCATCAAGCCGGCGACGGCCAGCTCCAGGAAACCGAGGCCCGCTACGCTCAGCTCGGGCTCAAGGCGCTCACCGTGACGCACATCGACGAGGCGGCGTCGGTCCTGTTCGCCAGCGACCTGGTGGTGAGCCGGGCCGGCGGGACGACGCTGGCCGAGTTGGCCCTGGCGGGCGTCGCGGCCATCGTGGTCCCGTATCCGCAGGCGAGCGACAACCACCAGGCGGCCAACGCCAAGGCGTTTGCCGCGGCGGCGGCGTGCCGCGTGGTCGAGGAAGCCCCCCAAGGCCGCGGGCTCGACGCGGCCCTGGTCCACGAGCTGGAACCGCTGATGACCGACCACCGCCTCCGTGGCGAGCTGGCGGCGAACATCGAGAAGCAGGCCAAACCGCAGGCGGCGTCACAGATCGCCACGGCGGCGGCCGCGCAGCTCTGCGGCGGCCTGACGGCAATCGCGGCGGCCTAGGCTGCGTCCCAACTGATCATCGGGGGTGGCTGGGGTCGAGTCTGCGAGCCCCCAGCGCCTGTGGGCGGCGAGCGGCGCCGGCCACAGCCACCCTCCGCTCCTGTAACATGTTTCCCAGGAGCTGACCCGGAATCTGCGCGTCCTGCAAGAGTGTCTGCGCATTCCAGCCGCGCCCCACGGGTTTCGCCGACCGAATTCTGCGGAAGCGTCGCCTCGTCTCTCCCCAGATTGTTACGGTGTGTTACAATCTCTCAATGGGCGTAGAAGCTTAAGGGCACGAAATTCGGCCAGTGGTGCAAAGGGCCGCTCTTCATTTGGGAGGTTAACGCATGCGTACATCGACGCCATGCCGAGCGTGGGGTACGGGAAGTTTGCCGTCGTGCGCTCTCCGAATTGGTTTTACGCTCGTGGAACTCTTGGTCGTTATCGCGATCATCGGCGTACTGGTCGCGCTACTGCTGCCGGCCATCCAGGCGGCGCGCGAAGCGGCGCGGCGTCAGCAGTGCCAGAGCAACTTGCGGCAATTGAGCATCGGCTTGGCGAACTACGAATCGGCCAAGGGCACCTATCCGCCGGCTTTCGAGTTTGCCGATCCGGGTCCGGACCCCGCGTATCTCTCTGTGGCCGCCGTCGGTCTGAATTGGGCGATAAGGGTTCTTCCGTATGTCGAACAGCAAGGTCTCTATAACCAAATCGATAAGTCGGTGGTAGCGACCGGAGTCTGGACAGGCAAAAAGGCGCCGCCGGCCATTGGCAATGCGAAGAATGCCCCGATTCGCGAGGCTGCACTGGATGTGTTTCGCTGTCCGACGGATTCTTTCAATCAAACCATGATGGAATGGGGAGTCGGCGCCACCGCCACGAAATGGGCGCGCGGCAACTACGCCGCCAATGCGGGAAACGGTCCCTTGTTCAAACGGGCCGGCGATGGGATTTATGGACCCAATTCCGATGGGTGGAATGACGGCCGGCGCCGGGGCGTGATGGGACCCAACGTGGCCTCAACCATGAAGCGCATTACCGACGGCACGTCCAACACTTTGTTGCTGGGAGAGATTCGGGCAGGGATTACGCCTTTGGATCGACGCGGCGTTTGGGCGCTGGGGCAGGCGTCGGCCAGCACTTTGATGTGGTTTGGACAATCCGGCGACGATAACGGCCCCAACGTGTGCCTACCCTATGCCGACGATACTGCCGGCGTCAGACCGGCCGACGCGGCGTTGATGGTGGTAGAATGCATGAGCGATTACACCGGCGACGACGCGATGGATCAGCAAACTGTTCGCAGCGCGCATGCCGGCGGCGTTAATATCGGCCTGGCCGACGGCAGCGCTCGCTTTATCTCCAACCAGGTCGACACAGGTCCGTGCGGTCAATCAGTGCTAGGGGGCGTCCCGTGGCCGGCGCAATGCAAGATGTCGGTGTGGGACAAGTTCATCGCGTCGGGCGACGACGAAATATCCGAGCTTCCCCAATAGATTGTTGACAATGAAAATGTTGGCAACTATCGCGGACCGCCGAACGAATATCCTGGGGCGTCTACTGCCGTTCTTGGTGCTGGTCGCACTTGGCTGCGCCGGCAGCGGCAGCAGTGATCTGGTGCAAGTCACCGGCACGGTGAAAAATGCCGATGGCTCGGACATCAAACCCGAGGAAGGCGGTCTGGTCAATTTTCTGCCGAACGGCGGCGGAGCCGTCGCCGCCGCCGGCGGCGTTGAGCCCGACGGATCGTTCACCATGATGACCAAGAAACCCGGCGATGGCGTCAAACCGGGCAGTTACAAGGTCGTCCTCCAGCTCTGGAAGAACTACCGCGCCGGAACGCTCGCCGTCCCGCAAAAGTACGGCGACGCCGCGACCACGCCGCTGGAGGCGACGGTCGACGCCGATCACACGCACTTCGACTTCAAGGTCGAGAAGTAGCAGTGCGCCTCAAGGCCACGCCGTGGCGAAGGCAAATGCGGCGGCCATAGCCGCCGCTGGGTTATTTCTCTGCGCGAAGCAGTTGTCCGCCGCCCGCATTGCGCCCGGCAGTGGGTCAGTTTGTGAAAACTGTCACTCCGAGGTCCGCCGAGGAGTCGGTACGTATCCTCGGCGGACCTCGGGGTGACGAAACTGACCCTCGCGCCCCCTTCGATTGGTTGATTGATGGCCGTATGCTACAATCCCATGTATGACCACAGTACGCTTCCCGGACCCCGTCACGGAAACGGCCGCGCTCGGCTTTCTCGCCGGGCGATGCTCCTTCAAGTCGTTCGACGACGGCACGACTCTTGTGCCCGAAGCCGTCCTCGGTCTATTGGCCGCTCAAGGCATTCGATTCACCGTGGCGGGCAAGGCGGCCTATGAGCAAGTCGTACCGACGATACGAAATACTGCTCCCTCTCGCGTTCAATGACGGGCGGCCGGTTCCGGACGATCTGATCGGAGCCACGCTCGTCGAGCTGTGCGGCCCAATTCGGTTCGATTTCCGTCGAGACGCAAAGGATCCAAGGTAGCTGGCTGCACTTGGGTCAAGAGTATCGTGACGATCTGGTTCGGGTGTTCGTCGATGCGCCTGACAAGCCCAGCGCAAAGAAATTCTTCAAGGAATTCAAAGAGCGGCTCAAAGAGCGCTTCCAGCAAATGGATATCTGGATTACGACCTATCCCGTCGACGTCGTTTAGCAATCACGACCGGCCACGTAGGCCGCGTACCAAACGGTCGTGTCGACGAAGATCATTCGGCGCCGCCGTAGAGAACCTCATCCTGTTGTCGCACCGACCAGTTGTCGTTGCGGCTCGTCGGCGGCAATGCATCAATGGCGCGACTCAGCGCTTCCAGCGCGGCTAGTTGGTTGACCAGCTAATCCTGAGCGGCGACCGACGCTCTACCAGCCTCGATCGTGAGTTTTACGTGCGATTGGTCCGGCAGCGCCAGCGGGCCCAGCGGCTTAAATACGCCCTCGTCGTAGATGGCATCCGCCTGATAGCTCATACAGTAAGCATATCACAGGCTGTGGCGGCAAGCCAGTCGACGCGCCGCCTGGTGGCGGGTCCGTTTCAGTGTAGTCTGCTCGCTCCGCGAGCAGAGTTCGCTCTCGCGGAGCGAGAGGACTACATTCCGCCAATTGACGCGCCACCCGCCGCCTCGGAGAGAGGCCGCGCGGACTCCTCGGCAGACCTCGGAGTGACATGATCGGCGTTACGCGGCGCTACCCTTCCCCGGGCCCCATCGTACCGCCGGTGAATCTTTCGTCCACGGCCGCGTGGCCGGCGAGGACCTCGGCCTGGTAGCCGCCGCGGGATTTGAAGTAGGCGATCAGTAGCAAGTAGCAGCAGCACATGATCGCCGGCAAGACGGCGATCTTCGCCAGGGCGTGCTGCTTGGTGCCTTGCTGGATGGCGTCGATCTTGGCCTGGTCGGCCTGGGAGAGGTTGACGAGTTTAGTTCTGTCGATCGCTTCGTAGGGCGAGAACAGGCCTTTCTCCTCGTGCGTGATCTGCGCGTGCGCGGCCGGCAGCTCCTGCGCCACCGCGGCGTTCAGCGTGTGGTCCTGCAGCGTGCCGATGGCGGGGCCGCCGATGGTGCCGATGGCGATCATGCCGACGCCGGAGATGGCGTTGATCAACAGGGCGCCGCCGCGCGGGTATTGTTCGCTGACGACCCCCAGCGTAGTCGGCCAGAAAAAGGTCTTGCCGACGCCGTACAGCGTGGCGGCGGCAAAGAGCGCCATGGCTGCGGTTCCCGCATTGCCCAGCCAGTACAGGCCGCCGGCGGCCAGCGCGGCGCAACTGGCCAAGAGGCCCAGCGGCGAAATGCGGTGGACAATCGGCCCGGCGAAGAACCGCAGCACAAACATGATCGCCGACGTGTAGACCAGAAACAGCGTGCCCTTGATCGGGTCGTTGACGCCCGTCACGGGGTCCTTGAGCACGGAGCCCATGATGTCCTGAATCCACGTGTCGGTGCCCAGCTCGGTGGTCGCCAGCAGGAACATCACGAGCATCAGAAAGATGAACATCGGCCTGCCAATGGTGCGAACATACGCGCCAAAGATGACCGCCGGAATCAGGGCGGCCCAGAGTGCGTACCGCACCTCGATCGGGTTGTAGCCAAAGACCTTGAGCATTTGACTAATGCCCATGATCAGCAGGAAAGAGACGATGTAGGCGCTGCCGGCGCCGAACTCCTCGAGCATCGCGCGATAGGTGACGCCGGCTTCGACGCGCTCCTGCTGCGGGAAGTGCTGGCCGGCCAACAGCACGCCGTAGGCGAAAATCGGCAACAAGAGCACGCCCATTTGCCACTGCCAGAGTTGGCCGGGCAATTTGCCGCCAAGCTGGGCGCCGCCCATGACCACCAGGATCGACAACAGCCCGCCGAGCACCAATCCCCCCGGCCACCCGGCGTGCAGGATATTCAGCCAATGGGTTTTGTTGTCGCGGTGGATCGTGGCGACCACGGGATTGATGACCGCCTCGACGGCCCCGTTGGACAGCGCGTAGATGAACGTGGCCACGTACAGCACCTGAAACGGCGGGGCGAAGGTGACGTACGGCGCGAAAATCGTCAGCAGGGCCGAGACCATGTGCCCGAGAAAGGCAAAGGCCATGATCGTACCGTAGCCGACGCGGTCGACGATGAGGCTCAACAGGATGATCGAGATGGCGAACGGATAGAGGCCCACCCCGCCGATGATGCCCTTCTGCTCCTCGGTGAGCTGGAACTGAATTTCCCAGTCGTGGAGGACGGCCCCGCGGACGGCGAAGCCGAACGCCGTGGCCACCAGACCAATGAAGCAGCCAAGAAAAAGCCGCCGAGAGTGGTTGTTTTCCGCCATCGCCGCCTCGCGAGGAAATTGCCGGGGCCGAGCCATTTAAGGGACTCGAACAAAACCACCGGGGACTGGCTCATTTTGCGCAGTCCGCGGAGCAAAATGTGCCTGCCCACTTCTCCGCCGCGGTTTTGTTCGAGTTCCTAAGTGGCGGCAGTATAGCGGGGCTGGGGGACAGGTCCAAGCTGACTGGAATGGGGCCTCGGGGCGATGGCCGGCGCTTTATTGATGGCTGCGCCGCCAATGAGCCAATCTTCGAGGGCGCCATGCCCACGGCCCGGCGTGGGCATGCTTGCCACTGGGAAAGAGCATGGCCAATCAGAGCAGCGACCATGCCACCTTGAGGCTCATTGGCGACGCAGCCATCATTAGAAGCCAGTGCCCGGGAATTGGGCATCAACTCGCCGGCGCGAGCGGGCGTGGCGTGCGCCGCCGGGTGCACGATCGGCGGACTTTTTCCCCCGCGATTTGGCGGCCTAACTTACTTCGGAGAAACAACTTGAAGCCGACCCGATCGGCGCGATTGAGCCTGTGCCCTGGAGCCGGCGAGGGCGGTGGGAATGGTGTTTGCCGGAGCCTCTGGGTCCGCCGGCCCCCCGCCGCGGGCTTCACCGGCGATTTTTTCCGGCTGCTACCATTTCCCTTCACAAAATGCGAACATGCTTCCTCTAAACTCACCCCGCCGCCCTCAGCGAGCAGCAGCGAGCCCGACGATGTCGGGGGCTGCTTGCGAGGTCGAACAATCCCCCCCGCCGCCCACCAGGAGTCTGCCATGTCGTCGAAATTCCTAGTTCTACAGCAAGGGTTTTAGTTTGATTCGTTTGTGTTTACGTTTCCAGGACTTATGGTGAGACTGGCGAGCAACTTTGTTGCGATGAAGATGGTATTCGGTGAGTCGCATTGCATCGGCTTCGGTCATCGTGGGCCGGCTCATAGTGGCCTTCATCAGCTCCAGGGCCAGCGGCAACGTCAGCTCGGGCATCTCTTCCTGGAGCTCGTGTTTGGTCGTGGTCATGAACAAGTGAGCCAGGGCCACCATGGTCATGTGATGGTGCCAACTGGTCCAGGCACGAGCTTCGTAGTCCGACATGCCAAAGTCGCCTTTGCCGTCTTCAAAGAACTCTTCCACCCGCCAGCGGGTTCCCGTGACCAAAGCCAGTGTTTCCAGAGGCGTGCTCTCGTCGGCGTCGGAGACGTAATACTTCACTTCCGGTTTCTCGGCCAGACTGCGGCGAATCACGAGCCACACGGGCGGACCCGGTTTCTTGTGTCGCATCGCCCAGACGCGCACGCGCGCGAACTCGAAGGCCAAGGGGCCTTTGGCTCCGTTGCGCAACTGGAGAACTTGCCACGCGTCGGGCGGCAACGATTCGGCAACCTCCTTCACGCTGCGGACGCTGTCCCGGCGCGGGTTCTTCGGCGGCCGGCCGTTGCCGCACCACGAGCGCATCTGCGTACTCGGATCCTCGGTCCACACGCTGGTGTTGACGGGAACTTCGACGACATATCGTTGGCCATCTCCTTCGAGCGCGTCCAGGAAGTTGCCGTCGCGGCCGTACAGTTCGTCGGCCGTAATCCAGTCGAACGCGACGTGCCCCGCTGCGCGCGTGCGGCGGATTTGCTCGGTCGCCATCTCGGGCTTGGTTTGAAACTTCACCTCCTCCGGGACGCGCGTCTTTCGGCGACGCTCTCGATCTCCGACCCACGTTTTCGGCAGGTAGAGCCCGTGATCCAACAGCGCCGTTCCGGCCGGCGCCACGCCGATCAGATAGACGCCGACTTGACAGTTTTCTTTCTTGCCCAGCCGACCGCACCATTGTCGCGCCACGCCGCAACTTTCCGGTCCGCTCTTGACGAACGCCGATTCATCCACCACGCCGACTGTGCCCAGCGCCCAGGCCGAAGTGCTTGGCACGAGTTCTTCGGCGAACACGTCCTGGATTTTCCCCTGCACGCTGCAAGCCTGCCACGGCGAGAGGGTCAAGAATTCTTGCAAAGCAACCACCTCGTTCTGCGAGGGCGGACTACTGTCGCGTGCCGTCGAGAACCTGAGCGCGATGCGTTCCACGTTCTTTCGGCCTTCCCCAAGAATCAGCCCCTGCAGATAAACCAGCGAATGAGCCTTCGCTTCCCTGCGCCCGAAACAACACTCGAATCGCCGATGAAAACACGTTACTTTCCTTGCGCAGTGCGCACCCTGTTCGTTGCCATGGAGAGGTCCTCCTGACTTCAACTCCGAAACAACGAACCGGCCAGTTCTTACGACGACCATGGATCACCACAGATATACGTCCAAATCACAGAAAAACTCAACAGCGAAAACCCTTGCTGTAGAACTAGTAGCCGTTTCAAAACCGCCTCGGAAGGGGGACAGGCACTTTTTGCTCCGAGGACTGCGCAAAATGAGCCAGTCCCCGGCGATTTTGAAACTGCTTCTGCTTTCGTGCGTTGTTTGCCTGCTGCTGGCGGGAATCTCGGATCGAGCCGCCGCCGTGCCGGTTTCATTCGAGGCCACGGACAACGCCACGGTGCAAGCCGCCGGCCCGCGGACGGGCGCCAACGGCAAGAACTTCTTCAATCTCGAAGGCAGCGCCAACGCCGCCTTCGCCAGCTTCGGCGTGGCTGACTTCAATTTTGCGTCGCTGACGCCGCTGGGCGGCACGGTGACGGCCGTCAGCGACGTCACGCTTAAGATGACGCAGTCCAATGCGGCCTTTAGTCACGATGGGCCGGTCAGCGTCTTCCAGACCGATCAGACCGCCGTCGACATCCAATCCGGCACGTCGCCGCTGACATTTACGGAGGGCATGGACGGGGCCGGCGCCATCGACGCCGATTTGGCGCCAACCACGCTTCTCGGCACGGGTATGTACGTCAACGCGGGCACGACCATGAACCCCGTCGACAGCTATACGCTCACCCTGCCGGTAGCGGTAAGCGCTTCGCTTATCGCCGCCATCAACGGCGGAACGACGTTTCGCCTGATCACCACGCCCGACGCCTCGGACACGGCCGCAACGTATGCCGGTTTCGGGAACAACACGTTTCCCGGGCCGACCCTGGAATTCGAGGCTACGCTCGCCGGCGGGACGTTCGCCGACGGCGATTTCGACGAAGACGGCGACGTCGACAACGACGACCTGGTCAACAAGTGGTCGGTCGGCTTCGGCACGGCGACCGGCGCGACGCATTTGACCGGCGACGCTGACAAGGACGGCGACGTCGACGGCGACGACTATCTCATTTGGCAACAAGACTACGTCCCGCCCGAAGCCGTCGCCGCCGCGAGCCCGGCGCCGGAGCCCAGCGGGCTGATTCTCGCCCTGGCCGCCGGCGGCGCCGTGGCGGCGCGGAGGCGGCGCATGCCGTGCCGGTTCCAGCGTTGAAATTAGCCCCTCGCTCTCGCCAAGACGGACTTCGCCCGCCGGTAAACGGCCGTTTGGTAACTGCCTGACCGCGAGGACTTTGAGCCCTCAGCGGGTCGGCCATTGGGCGCTTTGGATGGGGACTTTCTGGGCAACTTGGCCGATTTGTTGCGTTTTCCTTAACGAGGCGTCAACATATCTCAGTTACAATCGAGACAGTCCCTAAAGTCGAATCGGACGCCGCGGCGGCCTCAAATTACGGCGGCCAGCGGTCTTGGACTATTGGACCATTTACAGCGCTGGAATACCAAAAGAAGTCGGCAAGCAAAAGAAGGGGAAATCATGTCGTTGAGTCGTATGTTGGGTTGCGTGCTGGGTTTGTTGACGTTGGTCGCGTGCAGTCGGGCCGGAGCGACGGTCTTTTTTGCTGAGCCTTTCTCATACGACAACGGGGACCTGACAGCCGCAACCGGAAGCGCCTGGGTCGCCCACAATTCCAGCACGCCGACAATTCAGGTCGCGGACGGCATGGCCGTTCTCGCGCAGCCCGGTGGGGAGGACGTGAACCGGCCTGCGAACGCATCGCTTCCAACCGGGAGCACCTGGTACTATGGGGCAAAACTGATCGTGAACGATACGCGTGCTACGCCGGGCACGGGATCTCTGACCAACCTTTACTTTATGCACTTTAGTGACGGTGGAACCATCAACTTCCGCGGCAGAGCCCTGGTCTCGCCCGGGGATAGTGAGGCGAACTTCAAGTTTGGCATCGTGTCGTCTTCGTCCGGCACGCCTCCTGTGCCGGCGGCTAAATGGGCGACCGATCTAACGTTTGGGACGGAGTACACGATCATCGTTGGTTACACCGCGGCCGATAGCGATCCGGCCGACGCGCCGGACGGGTACTCGGACCTGTGGGTCAACCCAGTAAACTCCGGTAGTACGAAGATTTCAGACACGACTTCCAACAGCAATGTCACATCTGATCTTACCAGTCCCATGAGCGCCTGGCGCTTCGGCAGCAAGGCGGTCGCTGCAGGGCCCGTGAATATCCTGGTTGACGTCGTGTCGATAGGCGACAGTTTTGCCGAGGTGCTGGCGGCACTCTCGCCGGCGCCGGCGAACAACGCCGACTTCAACAGCGATGGCATCGTCGACGGCGCCGACTACCTGATCTGGCAGAAGGGCAACGGCCTGACGGACCAGACCGGCAAGACCAACGGCAACGCCAACACCGACACGGTCGTCGACGGACTCGACCTGGCCGTCTGGCAGACGAAGTTCGGCGGATGCCCGCCGTGGCGGCGGCCGGCGCCGTGCCAGAACCGGCCAGCGCGGCGCTGCTGGCAATTGGACTGGCGGCCGTTTGTCGCACGCGCCGCCGGACGAACTAACGAACGGTAAGCGCAGGGCTTTGCTCGTGCGCGTTGGCGTCGAAGTCTCTGTTGGAAACACTTAATGGCGACTGGGTCTTTAGCAACTTGATCGGAGATACCAAAATGAGAACGATTCGCCTGCTGGCGGCGCTATTAGTTTTGATTGCGATTGTGCAAGCGGCGTCGGCCGACGTGTATGTGTTGCAATCGGGCGACGGCGCGGCGGCGTTGTCGAGCGTTAGCACGGTGGCGTTTCTGCAAAGGTTTGCTGACACGGGCGGGACGCCGACGCAGACGATCTCGCTAAGCACTCAATCGCAGCCGTTCACGATTTCCGGGTCAGCAACTTCTGAGGGCTTTCTCACATCGTCCGTGGATGGGCAATATTTAGCGGCGGCTGGGTACGGCGTTGGGCCGGGCACGGCCGCCATTGCAGGCACTGATTCTACGACCGCGCCGCGGGAAGTCGCCCGCATTGCGGTGAGTTCCGGCGCCGTGGACATTTCCACCGTATTCTCCGGCGATACTACCTTTAGCACCGCTAATATTCGCAGTGCCGTCTCGAACGACGGCGGCCAGTTTTGGCTTACTGGTTCGAAGCAAGGCGTACGCTATGGCACGCTGGGAGCTAGCACGTCCACACTAGTGAGCGACTCGGTGACGAATACACGCGTCGCAAGAATCTTTGAAGGTCAGCTCTATGTCAGTAGCGGATCTGGCTCATTTGTCGGAATTAACACGGTGGGAACCGGATTGCCAACAGGTGAAGGCGAGACCACTACTAATCTGTTTACGACGACTGGAAGCGGCACGGGTACGGTTTCGCCCTATGACTTCTTTCGCAAAGACGCCAACACCTTTTACGTTACTGACGACCGAACGGCCGTCAATGGCGGAGGGATTCAGAAATGGGAATTCAACACCGATACTTCAATGTGGGGGCTGACCGCTACATTCCCACTGGGCGTCGCAGGCGCTCGCGGTCTGGCGGGGACGATCGTCGAAGGCAATGCCGTACTTTACGCCACGTCCGCGGAGTCCAATAACAATCACTTGTTTACGCTTGTCGATACCGGTATTGCCTCGGTGGCCACTTCGATCGCGGATGCTGGTGCGATGAAGGCGTTTCGCGGCGTCGCGTTTGTCTCGGACGTCGTCGTGCCCACCAACAATTCCGACTTCAACAACGACGGGACCGTCGACGGCGCCGACTTCTTGATCTGGCAGCAGAACAATGGCGAAGCGGCCTTGCCCGGCGACAAGTCCACCGGCGACGCCAACGGCGATCTGGCGGTCGACGGCGACGACCTTGGCGAGTGGCAGGACCACTTCGGCGGTGCGCCGCGGTGGCTGCGGCCGCAGGAGTACCCGAGCCGGCGACCCTGGTCGCCGGGCTGCTGGCGGGCGCCGCGTTGTTGGCGGTGCGTCGACGCGCGACGGCGTAGACGGGGCTGTCAAATCCATCGCCCTCGACGATTCAGGCTTACTTGGGCCCGAGCGCGCAGCTTGCACGCTCGGGCTTTTCCTTGCGCTTGAATCCTCGCGTTGCCGTCGAGTTTCTGATACTACGAGACGGGTAGATTTTGCTCGCCGGATAGCCGATCGATCCCTGCTTCGACGCGCGACGTCGGATCGCCAGCGGTGCGACCGCCGGGGAGGATTCTGGATTCAACGCTCCCGGCCTTCCGTGGTTGTGGCGAAGCCGGAAGCTTCTTTTTGCGCCTGCGCGGACGGTCGCGATCTGCGCCTCAATAGACGTCGGCCTCGGCCTTGCCGCGGAATGTCCAGTAAATCACCGTCGTGTACGAAAGGACCATCGGCATTCCCAGGGCCGCAATGACGAGCATGATTCCGAGGGTCCGCTGACTGGAAGCGGCGTTGTAAATAGTCAGGCTTTGGACCGTGGCGCTGGGATTCGCGGCGGCGACGAGGTTCGGGAAGAGGGCGACGCCCACCAGTGCGACCTGGCACGCGATCATCGTGCATGAGGAGAGAAAAGCCTGGCCCATCCGGCCAGCGAACGCCGCGCGGGGAATGTTGGCGATGGCCAGCACGTTGAGCACGACAATCCCCGCGGCCCAGGGGGCGCGCTCGAAGTTCGGCCGGGCCGTGGGGATGAACAAGAGCGTCGCCATCGTGGTGAGCGTCCACAGTACGAGGTAGATGCCCCAGGTGTGCCAGATCCAGCGGTCGAACATGCGCTGCAGACGGCCCTCGGTCTTCAGATGGAGGTAGAGGGCGCCGTGGACGGCGAGCATCGACACGGTCATCACGCCCACCAAGAGCGGGTAGGGCTTCAAGAGGTCGAAGAACGAGCCGGCGAATTGGCCGCGCTCGTCCAGCGGGATGCCGGCGAGCATGTTTCCCACGGCGACGCCGAACAGCAGCGTGGCGACCAGGCTCGACGCAAAGAAGGCGTAGTCCCACAAGCGGCGCCAGGGGGCGGAATTGACCTTGTTGCGGAACTCGAGGCTCACGCCGCGGAAGATCAGACAAAACAGCAAGGCCATGAACGCGGTGTAGAAAGCTTCGAAGACCGTGGCGTAGGCCTCGGGAAAGGCGGCGAACAGGGCGCCGCCGAACGTGATGAGCCACACTTCGTTGCCGTCCCAGATGGGGCCGATGGCGCTCATCGCCAGGCGGCGCTCTTCGTCGTTGCGCGCGAGCGGATGCAGAATGCCGACGCCCAAGTCGAAGCCATCGAGAATGGCGTACCCGGCCAACAGGACGCCGAGGAGCAGGAACCAAATCGTGTTCAGGTCCATATCGGATTAACCATCACAAAGACATGATGAATCGGAGTAAAGGGATTTGTCCGCAGATGACGCAGATTTTCATAGCCCGGCCGTTGGCCGGAACCACAGCGGGGAAATGTCAGTAGTGTACGAACAACTGTACGAACTCTTCGCGGCCCGCGTAGAAGTTGACGGATAGTAGTACAGATGGTAATTGAAATTCATCTGCGGCCATCTGCGTCATCGGCGGACACATTCTTGATTTTCTTCTTCGTGTCTTTGTGCCTTGGTGGTTTTCTTATTCCTGCTTCGGTTCAGTCAGTGACCGGTCGTGGGCGATGCGGGAGGACGCGGCGGCGAGAGCCGCTTGCAGGAGGTGGGCGGGCAGCGCCGGCGGCCTGATCGGGTCGGGCCCGTGGGTGATTTTTTGGTGCAGGACATACACCCACACGACGAACAGCAGCGTGTAAATGGCGCCGAACATGATCAGCGAGCCGACGACCTGCTCCGGCTTGACCACTTTCGACACGCCCTCGCGGGTGCGCAGGCCCTGGGTCTCGTCATACTGGAAGTAACCCTCGGCGTCGCGCGCCGGGGCGCCGGCGGCGTCGGTCTTGAGCGGCGGGTAGACGATCCACGGCTGGCGACCGACCTCCGCCGCGACCCAGCCCGCCTCGTTGGCGGCGAACGCCGGGACCACCGCCACGACGAAAATCCACATCAGCCACCGCTTCGAGTAGAGCGTGCCGCGCCAGCGGAGCACCGACGCCGTGAGCGTCAGCGCGATGAAGAACAGACCGATGAGAACCATCATGTGGTAGCTCAGGAAGCTCACGGCGACCGGCGGGCGGTCCGCGGGGCGGAAGCGGTCCAGGCCAATCACCTCGGCCGTCGGATCGCCGAATAGCACCTTTCCCAATCCGCCTGATATCGACACGTTGCCGCGGATCGTCTGCGCGTCGTCGTCGGGCCAGCCGAATAGGCTGAGATCGGCGGGGCCGCTCTTGTAGTGAGCCTCGAACGCCGCCAGCTTCGCCGGTTGGTGACGGTAAACATTCTTGCGCCTGGTAGTGGCCGCTCACGAGCATCGCGAGGCTGGAGAGCGTAGCCAGACCGAGGGCGCCAGTGAACGAGCGGCGGGCAAACTCTTCGTGTCGTCGGCGGAGCAGGTACCACGCCGAGATGCTCATGATAAACGCGGCGCCGAGGATGAAGCAGCCGATCCAGACGTGCACTAGGCGGTGGACGGTCGACGGATTGAAGACCATGGCCCAGAAGTCGGTGATTTCGGCGCGGCGGATGGCAGCGCCGTCGACCACCCAGGGCTGGCCGTCGCGGAGCACGTTGACGATGTGGTGGCCCGCGGGAGTTTGCTGCCAACTGTTGGCCACCACGATCCAGATGGCGCTGAAGATCGAGCCCAGGGCGACCATGAGCGCCGCGAAGAAGTGAAACTTTGGACCGACGCGGTCCCAGCCGAAGACCAGGACGGCGAGGAACCCGCTCTCCAGAAAAAACGCGAAGATGCCCTCGGCGGCCAGCGCCGAGCCGAAGACGTCGCCCACAAAGCGGGAGTACATGGCCCAGTTGGTGCCGAACTCGAACTCCATGACGATGCCGGTGGCCACGCCGATGGCAAAATTCACGGCGAAGATCTTGGTCCAGAACCGCGCGGCTTCCTCGTAGAGGACGTCGCGGGTGCGGAGGAACATCCCTTCGAGATAGACCATCACGGCCCCGAGCCCGATGGTCAGCGGGGGGAAGAGGTAGTGGAACATGATGGTCAGCGCGAACTGACATCGCGAGAGGGTGACGACGTCGAGCTCGGCGAGAAGTGGCATGGCGGCGCGGCTAGCGGCGGGGGCAGGCGTCGGGACAGAGGCCTGCCAGTATCTCACATCCTCGCTCTTGACGACAACGGCGGTCGCGGCAGTGAGTTGCACGGCGGGGGCGAAAATGGCATGCTACGGCCTGCCGTCAGGCCGCCGGCCCGCTTAAGCGGGCCTCGCCGGCGACGCGGCGTGGTTCGGATGATTACTTCTCGTTGACACTCTTGATGGGGGCGGCTTTCGATGACGCGAATCTTGCGGCAGGTGGGCGTGGGCGTGATCGCATGGACAATATTTGGAGGCGCCGTGATGGGAAGCATCGGGATTGATAGCTTTGGCACGGCGGCGGACGGGTCCAAAGTGGACGTTTACACGCTCAAGAATCCCAACGGCATGGCCGTGCGGATCATGACGCGCGGGGCGACGATCGTCGGAATCGAGGCGCCGGACCGCGACGGCAAAATGGCCGACGTGACGTTCGGGTTCGACGACGTGACGGGGTACGAATCAGCAGACAATCAGTACTTCGGCTGCACGCCGGGTCGATACGCCAACCGCATCGCCAAGGGCAAGTTCACGCTCGACGGCAAGGCGTATCAACTTTTCCTCAACGACGGTCCGAACCACCTGCACGGCGGCGATGGGCGCAGCTTCGATAAGGTGATTTGGAAAGGCGGAGCGTCCGAGGGACCAGACGGGCGGAGCCTCACCCTGTCCTACACCAGTCCCGACGGCGAGGAGGGCTACCCCGGCACGCTCAAGGCGACGGTGAAGTTTACGCTCACCAACGACAACGAACTGAGGATCGAGTATTCGGCGACGACCGACAAGCCGACGGTGATCAACCTTACCAATCACACCTACTTCAATCTGGGCGGGCAGGGGTCGCCGACGGTGAACGACCATGTGATCATGATCAACGCCGACCGGTACACGCCGGTCGACGACACGCTGATCACCACCGGGGAGATTGCGCCCGTCGAGGGCACGCCGCTGGATTTTCGCCACGCCACGCGAATTGGCGATCGAGTCGATCAGCTCACCAATACCTCAGCCAAGGGCTACGACCACAACTTTGTCATCAACCGCGGCAGCGCCGCGGCGGGAGAGCTGGTGAAGGCGGCCGAGCTTGTGGATCCCGCCTCGGGGCGGACGCTCACCGTGTCGACAGACCAGCCGGGCGTGCAGTTTTACGGCGGGAATTTTCTCAAGGGCCAGAAGGGCAAGGGCGGCAAGACCTACGCCCATCGCAGCGCGTGCTGCCTGGAGACGCAGGTGTTTCCCGACTCGCCCAACAAGCAAGGCAAGGAAGGCTGGCCGAGTTGCGTGCTCCGCCCGGGGGAGACTTACAAACACGTGTGCGTGTTTGCGTTTGGCGTAAAGAAGTAACGTACGAGTGACTCGACCTCCGACCAAGGTCAATCGGTCGGGTCAATCATCCGGCAGCTCGCCGCGCGTTTGCGGTTGATTCGCAAGGCGGATGGCGAGTTTTTCTTCCACGGTTCCCGTCAACTCGATCCCCGTGGCCGGACTGGAGAACCAGCCGTCGTGGGCGGCGGGCAATGGATCGTAGTTGCGCGTGATCGAATTCAATCCGAACAATTCCACCGCCTTCGTGTCTCGATCGATGATCCAAACTTCCGGGACCCCGAGTTGGGCGTAGAAGTCGAGTTTTTCGTAGGCTTCATCGCCGGGGCTGTGGATCTCGACGCAGACCAGCGGAGGACCCTCGATGTGCGTGCCTTTGTCGAAGATAAACCGCTCGGCGGTGGTGAGCACCAGGTCGGGAATGCGATAGTTGTTGGGCCAAGCGCCGGGACCGGCGACGTTGCGGTCCGGAAAAACCTTGCGCACCCCGCGTTGCGCCCAGTTGCGCAATAGCCAGCTGCCAAGTTGAATCGCCAGCTCTTGGTGATCGCCGTGCGGAACTGCGTTCATGTGCAGGACGCCCTCCCACATTTCGTCGTAGCGGTCGTGGCCGAACCGACGACGTTGCTCGATCAAACCGGGCGGGGCTTCTGCAGCGACTACACGCATGTTGTACTCCTGACGCTGGCAGTATTCGACGCCACAACAAGGATACCATGCGCTGTGACCTCGGACAACATTGGGGGCGCTCACGCCGCCGGCGGGTCGGGCAGCTTACGCACGCTGCCCGGCACAATCGGTTCGTGGCGCTGCGCACTGGCAACGGCGGCGAAGCAGAGCTCGAGGCTGCGGAGGTTCGCGCGGGCGCTGTGGGTAGGTTGTCGGCGCTCTTCGATTGCACATAGGAGCTCGCCCATCGTGCCGTGGAAGCCGTCGGGAAACCAAGCCCCCGTGAGCAGCGGCCGATAGGTTCCACCCGGACGCGTAAGCTCGACGGTTTGGCGATTCACCGAGGGGCCGAAGCTGCGCAGCGTGCCGAGGGCGCCCGACACGTAGGTGTGATCTTGCGGGCCGTGTTGGGAGTGGCCGTCGAACACCAGCGTGGCTTGCGAACTGGCGAACTCAATGGCGGCTTGGCCCATGAGCGCAGGCATGATGTCTTGCGACGGCGACTTCACGGTGGAGGCGAATACGCGGGAGGCGCGCTGGTCGCCCATGAGCGTGGCCAGTAGGTCGAACCAGTGGATGGCGAAATCGTAGAGGATGAGGTGATGCACCCGCTCGAAGGGCGTGCCGCGGACCCAACTGTGGTCCCAGTGAACGCCGCAGTGGACGCTGGCGATGTCGCCGATGAGGCCGGCGCGCACCGCCTCGCGGATGTAGCTGAAGTGGGGCGCCCAGCGGGCGTTCTGGTTGACGGCCAGGACCACGCCTTGTTTGTCGGCCAGATCGCACAGCCGCTCGCCTTCGTCGAGGTCGAGGACGAAGGGCTTCTGGCTGAGCACGTGCTTGTTCGCCGCCAGGGCGTCGGCAATGATCGGGGCGCGAATCTCAGGGTGGGTCGTCACGTCGACGACTTCCACTTCTTTCATCGCCAGGAGCTTGCGGTAGTCGGTCAGCACCGCGGCGGCGCTGTAGAATTCGTCGCGGCGCTTCTCGGCCGCCTCGCGCACCACGTCGCACAGGGCCACCACGCGGTAACCGGCGGTCTTGTACGCCTGGAGGTGATACTTGGTGATGCCGCCGCAGCCGACCAGGCCGATGCCCGGCAAATACTCGCGTGGATTCCTCGGCAGATAGGGCAGCGCGGGGAGCGTGACGCTCGGCATTTCTTGTGAAGCAACGGTCATCGGCGGGGAATATTCCTGGGCCAGGCGGGAAATTCTCAGGGAAGTGGCGCCGCGATAGCGCGGCAGCGAAACGGGCGTTTCCCGGAAGGTAGCAAGGCTCGTGCCAAGCCACCAGTGGCTGCGCGCTGCTCGACGCGACGGCCAAGGCCCTTCGCCGCTTGAAAAGGAGCACCGGAGCGGTATTGTAAGTAGTTTCCCCAACTATCTTCCAGCGACCGCAAGCTCGGTCGCTGCGACATCATCTGCTCATACAAGTGCCATGGCCAAGAAAGCATCGGAAAAGACTGAAAAACGCATCCTGCTGGTCGACGACGACGCGGAGATCGTGGAGTCGCTGCGGCTGGCGCTGGAGCGCAGAACTACGAGGTGCTGGTTGCCCGCGACGGCAATCAGGGGCTGGCGCTGATCGAGCGCGAGAACCCCGACTTGATCATCCTCGACATGATGATGCCGAAGCGGAGCGGGTTTCTCGTGCTGGAGCGGCTCAAGCGCCTCGGCGAGAAGAAGCACCGCATCATCATGATCACGGCCAACGAAGGCAATCGCCACAAGGCCTACGCCGAGATGCTGGGCGTGGACGACTACGTGCGCAAGCCGTTTCCCATGGACCGGCTGATCCAGAGCGTGCAGCGGCTGTTGGGCGATTGACGGCCGACCTTTTTCTTCTCTGATCAAACGAGGAGCGTGTGCCATGCGCATTGCGCCATTTCTGCGGATGACTTTGAGACCATGTCTGGTCCTCGCGTGCGCGGGCGGCGCAGCAAGCTTCGCCGCGGAGCCGGCGCCGAACTCGGCTGAGGAGCTGCTCGACCGCGTAGAGCAAAGCCTCCGCAAATTGCCAGCGGCAAGTTTCGAAATTGACGCGTCGATGCTCGTGAAAGCCCAGGGCATTGAGAACAACATGAAAGCCCGTTGCACCGTGCGATTTGAGCGGCCCCGGCGCTGGGCGATCGAAGTGCTGGAGGGCCCCATCACTGGGGCCTCGATCAGCGACGGGAAGGAATTGACCACCTACGTCGCGATGAACAAGCGGTACACCGTGCTGCCGGTTCCTGACAATTGGGATCCGTCCCACGCAAACGAAGACGCCGATTCGATCGAGTGGCGCGTGGCGGAAGCGGCTCGGCGGGTCATGGGATTCGATCTGAAGTCCACCGTGATGAACCTCTCCACGTCGTCCGAGATAAGGACCGACGACCTGGAGGGCAAGCCGTGCTGGGTCGGCGTGCTCCACGTGGCGGACGCCAGCTATGAGGTTTGGGTTTCCGCCGATGAGCAGCCGCTGATTCAGCGAGTAATCTCGCTGACGGGCGGCGATGCCAGCGAGGATAAAGCCAAGGTCGCTCCGACCTCGATGCAGTCGACCGTTACGTTTGACTTCAAGAACTGGAACGCCTCGCCAAAATTCACTGACAGCGACTTCAAGTTCACGCCGCCCGAAGGCGCCGAGAAGTCGGATTCGCTGATGGGACGCCAGGGCGGCGAGCCGGAAATTCATCCGCTCGTTGGCAAGCCGGCGCCTCAGTTCGAGCTTGATACGCTCCAGGGAAGCTCCTTCAAGCTGGGCGACGAACTGAAGCAGCACGTGGTGATGCTGGATTTCTGGGCGACGTGGTGCGGCCCGTGCGTCGCGGCCCTGCCCGAAGTGACGGCCGCCGCCGAAGAGATGAAAGACAAGGGCGTCGTCTTCTACGCTGTGAATCTGAAAGAAGACGAGAAGCAGGTGCAAGATTTTCTCGACGAGCATAAGCTCGAGCCGCCGGTGCTGATGGACGTTGATGGCGACGTGGCCGAGAAGTACGCGGTCTCCGGAATTCCGCAGACGGTGCTCATCGGCAAAGACGGTCGCGTGCAGGTGGTGCACGTGGGCTACGGCCTCGGGACGAAGGCCATGCTCGTCAAGCAGCTCACGGCGCTTGCTGAAGGGAAAGACCTGGCCTCGGAGCAACTGGAAAAACAGAGGCAACAAAAGGCTGAGAAAGCGGCGCGGACGAAGGCGGCGTTGGAACCCCACGGCCTGTCGACTGCCTGGAGCAAAGAGGGTCGCTACGCGGGCGTGGCCGTCGATGATACGTCGGGCGAAATCTACGCGATTCAGGTCGGCGGCCCCGTTTTGCGATTCGACGCCGAGGGCAAAAAGCTGGGCGAGATTCCCCTGACCAGCGGCGGCCAGCGGCTGCGATTGGCCAACCTCGACGCCGACCCCGCGAAGGAAATCCTGTCCTATACCGCCTGGTTGGGTGACCTCCGCGCGCTCGACGACGACGGCACGGAGTTGTGGACCTACTCGGGCGGGCAGGGAATCGACGACGTGTGGGCGGCCGACCTCGACGGCGACGGCCTTGATGAGACGATTGCCGGACACAACGGCGGCACCGGCTTGCACGTGCTCAACAGCAAGGGCCAGGAGCGTTGGCAGACGACGGCCATCGGCAACGTGTGGCACGTGACGGCGGGAAAGTTTACCACGGCGGACGCGATGGAAGTGATCAGCACCTCCGCCAAAGGAAAGGTTCATGTCTTTTCGGTTGACGGCGAGCCTGTGAAAGAGATCGACGTGGACATTTACGCCAACGGCGTGCGGATGGCAGCCGGCGGCGAGGGCGAGCCCGACCACGCTGTGGTGAACGGGACGGGCGACGACGAGGAGATTCTGCTGTTAGTCGACGCCGCGGGAAAAACAGCGTGGAAGACGCCGCTGCCCTGTTTGGACGCCACGCACGTCGATTCGCTGGCGGTCGACGCCGCCGGGAAATACGCCGTGGTCGGCATGCGCGGCGGGTTGATGCACGTCGTGGAGCTGAGCGGCGGCAAGATCATCGCCGGCGTCGGCGATCAGGGCAAGGCGCCGGAGACCGCGATATTAACTCGCGCCGGCGCCAAGCCGTTGGCCCTCGTGGCGACGGGCAAGGCGCTCAATGCGTTTAAGATTGACGCGGAATGAGCCGGGGTGCGCTCCGCTGCGGCGGACCTTCGCGTCGCGGCTAACCGTGCGATGCGCCGTCGCGCTCACTCGAGCGAGATGGTGTGCGCGAGCGGCTGCAGCACGGCGTCGATCACGTAATTGTCCACCACGTCGCGGCACACTTCCCACAGGCGGTCGAGCATGCCGACGAATGACTGGTCGGACGCCAGGCTGCCGTACTGGCGCGCCGTGACGTAGACGCTGAGCTGCTCCTCCTGAAATTCGCTGGTGCGAATCTGATAGGCGTTGGTGCGGGCCTCGATGTTGAAGCGGCACTGAATGCGGCAGTCTTCGTCCAGGGCGAAGGTGAGCGACGGTTCGTTGTTGATGATCGTGGCGCCGGGGATAGCGACCATTCGCTCCAACGCGGGGCTGAGACCCAGGGCTTCGGCGATGAGCTGGTTGTGGTTGCCGCGATAGGTGAAGTCGAAGCCCATCAGCAAATCGAGTGCTTCGCAGTCCAAGGGGCTCACCGACAGGGCGTAGGGCGCCAGCTCGAGCGTGAGCCGGTGCTGGGCGAGGGCGGCCTCGACCGTGTCGGGATTGACGTGCCCCGAGCAAATCCGCCGCGGTTCGATGGAGCACCAGCGATACGCGCCGCGGTCTTTGTCCTCCTCGAGCACAAAGTCGTTCTTCTCGCGCGTGTAGAAGTTCCGCATCTGCGGATAGTTCTTCTGAATTTGCTCGAAGTAGTGGAGCACCGCCTCGCGGCCGCTGGGGAGGTCCATCTCCGTACTGAGATTCATGTTCAGATAGAAATCGTCAGCGAGCGAGCTGTAGGGATTCATCGCGGGGGTGACTTCCTCGTGCAGTGATCGATCGGCTCGCGGTCGCACCCCTTGCGGGTCGACGGTGGGCGAGATGCACTGGCCAACCCCAATTGTGCGCGGGCTTGCCATGTGTAAGTATAGGTCGATGAGGAAAATCGTGTCAAAGTGCCGAATTGCCGCTGAGTGAAATTTGTGCCAGCGCGGCGCAGGACGCGGAGATTGACCGCGAAATTCGCGGATAAACGCGGATCGAGGCCGCGTCTGAGGTGCAGATGCGCAAAGTTTTTCGCTGTTAACTCGCCAGTTGGCAGACAGCATTTTCGAAAGGTCGGGAGATTTGCACGCACGGCGACGCCGTCGTCCACCTGCGAGGGCTGCACACGTCGCGGTCGATTCACGGAACTCACCGTTCATTTCAATGGGCGAGCAGAACTGGAATAACTTTCCGCAAGGCACTCCCCGGCGCTCGCGACTTTATATATACTGGCGTACACGCCGGGAGGAATTAGCGGCGCATTTTGGATTCTCTACAAACTGAGAACATAAGGAGTATTTGTATGACTTCTGCATCGCACCGCCTCGCGGCGCGGCCCGTGGTGCTTTCGGCCCCCAGCGCGCTAGGACATATTGCGGTGGCGGCTCAGGGCGGCGAACTGACCGGCGTTGCGTTTGGACATCGCACGGCGGCCGCCGCCACCGGGCGGTTGAGCCGGCGAGCGACCCGCCAAGCCGACGAGCTCGACGCACGTCCCGAGGACCAGGAACTGGCAGCCGACGTGCTGGCCCGATTGATGCGCTACGCAGACGGCGAGCCGGTGGATTTCAGCGACGTGCCGGTGGCGGTTGAACACCTGACGCCGTTTGGGCGACGCGTGATCAAGGCATGCCGTGCGATCCGCTGGGGCGGGCAGCGGACCTACCGCGACCTGGCGACGACGGCCGGCGCCCAGGGCGCGGCTCGCGCCGTGGGGCAGGTAATGGCGGGCAACCGCACGCCGCTGGTCGTGCCATGTCATCGGGTCGTGGCGGCCGGCGGGGGGCTGGGCGGCTTTTCGGCGCCCGACGGACTGGCGATGAAGGAGCGGCTGCTGGCCCTGGAAACGGGCGAGCCGGTAGCGGCAATTGCCCGGCGGACAAGTGGTTTACGGACCATTCGTCGCGCGACGGGCAAACCGTGTTTGGCCAAAAGCCGCCGCGGGCGCCTAAACTAGAAGATTGGCACACGGCTAGTCAGGAACACGAGGCGCGCGGACCAGCTTCCGCGAATCACATGGCGTTTGGAACGAGCGTCCCTAAAGGCGGTGTGCGCATGTCGCTGAGTCCCGCCGACGGGCAGGCGCCGCGCGGCGTTAGCGCGCGCTCCTTGCTCTTTCGCGGCGTCGCTGCACGGGCGGGCTGCATCGTGCGACTAGCCTGCGCGGCGAGCGCGCTGGTCATCGCCTCGTCGGCGTGTCTCGGCGTCAACGTCGTGCTGAAATACGACTATGATGCATCGCAGTTCTTTGGCGCCGGGAACCCGAGCGGAGCAACGGCGGGCGGGCAGGCGAAGGCAGCGCTGGAAGCGGCCGCCAGCTTTTTCTCCGGAATCTTGAACGATACGCTGTCTTCCATACAAACGCCGCCGCCGTTTGCCAGCGGCGGCGGGTCGGTCGTCTGGCACTGGACAGCGAGCTTTTCTAATCCAGGCGGCAACGGGGGCGTGTCATTAACTGACCTGACTATTCCCGCCGACGAATACCGCATTTACGTGGGCGCCAAGAACTTGGACGGCAGCACGCTGGGCGTCGGCGGTCCGGGGGGCGCCAGTACCTCCGTCAACGGTTCATACCTTCCATCAGACTCTGCGACCGTCACCCAGATCAACAACAATTTTCAGTCATCGGTCTACGATCGCGGCGAGGCCACTGGTTTTGCGGCGTGGGGAGGCGCCTTGGCCTTTGACGTCGACGCTGCCGCGTGGCATTACAACCACCTCACATCGCCGTCGGCGGGCGAGAGCGACTTCTATTCTGTGGCGCTGCACGAAATGGCGCACGTGCTGGGCTTCGGGGCCTCGGATGAGTGGTTCAATTTCGCGTCGGGCGCATTGTTTACGGGTCCGGCGGCCGCCGCGGAGTACGGTAGCCTGCCGCCCCTGGAGCCGCCCAACCCAACGCGCAGCCATTGGCAATCGAGCACGCTGAGCCGCGTGTACGGGACCAACGTGACGCAGGAGGCGGCGATGGACCCGGAGCTGACGACCGGAACGCGCAAGTATTTCACACGATTGGATGCCGCGGCGCTGACCGACATTGGCTGGACGGTGGCGCCGCCTCCCAATCCGGCGGATTTCAACGACGACGCGTTCGTCAACGGTGACGACTTGATCATGTGGAAGCAGGCCTTCGCCGCCACCAGCGCCGCCGACGCCGACGGCGACGGTGACAGCGATGGTTTGGATTTTCTCATCTGGCAGCGCCAGCGCGGGGCGTCGGCAATTGCCGCTGCGGCCGGCGTTCCAGAACCTGGCGGCGGCGTGTTGTGCGCCGTTGCCGTGGCCGCTGTGGCGGCGCGCCTGCGGCGTTCGACAAGCCGTCGGAGTTTCGGAGAAGTTCCGCTACTGTAGCCGAGTCTCTCAGAGACTCGGAATCTGTCACGCCGCTTCGAGCGGACGGCGATGGGCGGCTTGGCGAATCCACGCGGCGATGCGAGTCCGCGACGGCGGCTTGCGGTTTTTCAGCAAGCGACGCCCTTCGGCCGTGCGGCACAAGGCGCGGCACGCGGCGGACGAGGTCCTCGGCGCCGACGCCCGCGACCTGCTCCGGCTCCGTGAAGCCGCAGGCCACCAAGAGCCGGGCGCCCATGTTTCGCAGCTCGGGGATGCGGCACGCCAGGCGGGCTTCGCTCTGCCACCTGGCGAGGAGGGCCGCGGTGATTTCAGGGATGGCGAGTTCCTCGGCCGTGGATTCGGGGTTGGCGTTGAGCAGATCGGCCACCGTGCGGACCCCCACGTTGGCCAGGCGCTCGGCGGCCGCAACGCTGATCGAAGGCGCCGCGACGACCGGACTGGCGGGCTCGAGCAAGAACCGTAACGGCTGGGGCTTGGGCACCGCGTCGAGCGCCGGGTTTGACCGCTGGGCTTGCGGCGCGGGCGGGCGGTGCGCTGGGCCGCAATCGGCGCGGCGTCGCTAGGACGTTCGACCCAAGGGTAGCGACCGCTTGCTTCGTGCCAGCGGTCGCGCTGACGGCGGGCCAACTTCTGTAGTTCCGAGAGCCGCTGCCGCGAGCACCGCTCGGCGGACGAGGCAAATCGCCGGCCCCGCGGACTGGCTAGGAGACGCGAGACCGCGTCGGCCAACAGAGGCACGTCGATTGTGAACAACGCTTCCGGCGAACCAATGTCGCACGCGGCGAGCACCTGGGCGTCGACAAGCGACACGCTGGGGACGAAACACATCAGGCTCATGTGGCTCTGCCAGAGACGCACCGTGGCCGCGGAGACGGCGGGGCGATTGAGGCGGCGGGCCACGTCGGCGGCGTCGGCGGCAAGCAGGTCGTCGACCGTCAGGATTCCCAGGTCGGCGAAAACGGCGGCGGTGTCGCGGCCCAGCACGGGGAACTCGGCCAACGACGCGGCGAGGCTCAGGTAGTAGACCTCTCGTTCATCGCGAGGCGCCACCGGACCGCCGGCCAATCGCAGCGCCCGCGGCGGGGCGTCGACGGGCTGGCGGACGACGCGAACAACCGGCTCGACGTCGGTGAGGGTCGCCGGCGCCTGTACGGCAGAGCCGCGACGCAGCAAGTCGATGTCGCGGACTTCGACGCCCAGCGACGTAAACCGTCGCACCGCTTCGCGATCTTCGGTGAACACGATCGCCTGGCGGCCGTCGCGGCAGAACTCCACCAGCACGCCCGCCATCGTGGCCGCGCCGGCGGGGTCTTGTCGCAGAAACGGCTCGTCCAAGAGCAGCGGCAGGTCGACGCCGCGACTGGACAGCGACGAGGTCAGGGCGAGCGTCAGCGCGAGGTACAACTGGTCCTGCTGCGCGGCGGTGAGCGCGTCGAGCGCGAGCGTGCGGCCAGCGGCGTCGATGACGCCGGCGGCGCCGCCGTCGCGATTGAGGCGGATTTGAGTGAGTTGCCCGCCGGTAAGCTGCGCCAGCACGTCGGACGCCTTCCACACGCGGCGGTGGGGCGACGCCAGCTCGAGCGGCGCCAATGTGGTGGCGCAAGCAGTGCGACGGTTGATCTCCGTTTCCAGGCGGTCCAGCTCGAGCCGCAGCTCGTCAAGCGGCAAGCGGCCGGCTTGAGCGCGGTTGTGCTGCAGGCGCTGCCAGCGCGCGGTCAGCTCCTGAATTTCTCGATCGAGAGCGTCGACGCCGTTACGCAGACTATCGCGGTCTCGCTCCAACTCCAGGCGACGATGGCGGAAGTCGTCCTCCTGGCGGGAGCGGTCGGTGCGGGCCAGGAGCATCGCGCCGCTGCGGCGGATGAACTCGTCGTGGCGCTGGCACTGGCAATGCCGCTCGACCGGCGGCTGGGCAAGCATGACCACAGGGCGCGCGGCCAATTCCGCTTCGTGCACGTGCGACTGCCGACGGCGGAGCAACAGCTCGAGCCGCTCGCCGAGGTCGGTTTGAGCGCGCTGGAGCTGCCGCGACTCGGCGGCGAGCACCTCGCGGTGCACCGCACGCTCCTGCTCGGTGATCTGGCCGCACAGGGCGTACACCTGCTGGCGGAGCATGTCGGCCACCGGCGATAGTCGGCCATGACCGTCGGCGACGACGCCGCGGCCGGGTTCCAGCGCGCGGGCCAGTTGGGCCACCTCGGCGTCGAGGTCGTCCAGCAGCCGCTCGAGCACGCCGACCGTGGCCCGTTGGTCGGCCAGCAGGCAGGCGCTGTCGGCCGTGCCGTCGGGTTGCAGTTCGGCCAGCTCGCGGCGGACGTCGGCCTGGCGGGTCTGCAGCTCGGCGAGCATTTGCCGCGAGCGCACGATCTCAGCGTCCAGACGCGCCAGCGCACGACCGTGCTGGTCGCCGTCGATCGCCGGGCCGCGGCGCACGGACGCCTCCAGCGTAAAGAGTCGCAGCCGGGCCTCGATTTCGGCCAGCTCCGCCTCGGCGCCGCGGAGGCGAACCTGCAGCTTCTCAAGTGCCTGGCGGCGCTTGGCGAGGGCGGCGTCGACCTGGCGCAGCTCGTGCTCCAGGGATGCGCTTTCGCGAAGCTGGCCAGACATTTGTTCTTCGATCTGCCGCACGATATCGTCTCGGCGGCGGACCAGCTCGTCGATGCGGCGGCGATCGCCGAGCGGCGGGGCGACGGCCTCGCCGGCCGTCGGGACATAGGCGGGGGATTGATTGTCGTGGGCAATCGCCTGGGTGAACTGGCGGGCAAACTCGCCGTCAAGCAGCACTTGGGCGCGGGGCGGCTCGGCGAAGTCGACGGCGTACAGCTCGGAGAGCAGCCGCGGCGAGACGTCGCTCAGCAGGCTGCGGATGGTATGGCTATCGACCGGGGCGCCGCTGGCGGCGGCTACCATGAGCCGCCCGTGGGGCGAGCCGTCGCGGCGGCGGCGCAGCACATATTCCCCCTGCGGAGCGTCGACCGCCAGCGAACCCTCGGCCAGCGGCGTGGCTTGCCCAAACTGGCGGCGCCAGGGGCTGCCGGTGCGGCCGTAGAGCAATTGCGCCGCCAATTGGGCGACGGTGCTCTTGCCGGTTCGCGGCGGGCCGTAGAAAACATTCAGCTCGGGTGTGAGGCGGTCGACGGCCAGATCGGGCCAGGCGCCCTGCCCGGCGACGTGCAGCTCGGTGACTTTCATCCTTGAGTCCTTCGATTGAGGCGAGCCTTCCTGGCTCGCCGAACCGCGCGAAAGTGCGGCGGTGTCCGGACCGTGCGCCGCGGGTAGGCTTCGCGGGCAGCCTCGGCCGGTGGATTTGGCTTGGCGTCGTCGTCGCTCCGGATCGCGAGCAAGTCCCGCGCAGACTCCTCAGCAAACCTCGGAGCGATAGGTTCAAAATTGGGCGATAAGGTAGCGAAAATCAGCAGATTTCACAACGCAGGATTGCGTCATCCGCCGGCCTGCTAGCAGAAAAAATGGCGATGGCTAACCGCAATTATGACGCGATCGTCCTCGGCGCCGGCGGAGTGGGCAGTGCCGCCCTGTGGCAGCTAGCCCGCCGCGGGTTGCGCGTGCTGGGAATCGACCGGTTCGCTCCGCCGCACGACCGCGGCAGTTCGCATGGCCAGACGCGGATCATCCGCCAGGCATACTTCGAGCACGCCGACTACGTGCCGCTGTTAGGCGAATGCTACCGCATGTGGGAGGAGCTGGAGCAGACCACAGGACAAGAGCTGAAGAGCGAAACGGGTTTAGTGGAGATTGGACCGGCAGACGGCGAAGTTGTGCCGGGCGTCTTGCGGGCGGCGGCCCAGCACGGACTCGAAGTCGAGCCGCTGAGTGCGGTCGAGATTCAGCGGCGGTGGCCGACGCTGCGCGTGCCCGAACCGTTGGTCGGCGTGTTTGAACGCCGGGGCGGACTGCTTCACGTCGAGCGGTGCGTGGGGGCATGTCTCGACGCTGCCCGCCTGGCAGGCGCCGAACTGCTGACGGGCGCCGAAGTTCTCGGATGGTCGAACGACGGCGACCTGCGAGTGCGGACTTCGGCCGGCGAATTCCTCACGGAGCGATTGATCGTGGCCGCTGGCGCGTGGGCCGGGTCGCTGCTGCGCAATTTGGGGTTAAGACTCGAGGTCCGCCGCAAGGTGCTTACGTGGCACGCTTGCGACAACGCGCGTGCACAGGCTGACGCTGGCTTTCCGTGCTACCTGTTCGAAGTGCCCGCCGGCGTCTTCTACGGCTTCCCCGCGCTCGACGCCCGCGGCCTGAAGGCGGGCGAACACAGCGGCGGCGAAGCGGTCGCTGATCCGCTGCAGGTGGATCGAAGTGTGCGCGACTCGGATCGGGCGCCGGTCGAGGCGTTTTTGAAGTCGCACGTGCCGACGGCGCGCACCCCGGCCGCGGAGCATGCCGTGTGCATGTACACGATGTCGCCCGACGAGCACTTCATCGTCGACCGGCATCCGGCAGACCCGCGCGTGGTCTTCGCCGCGGGATTGTCGGGGCACGGGTTCAAGTTCACGCCCGTGCTGGGGCGCACGCTCGCCGAGCTGGCATTCGACGGCGCGGCGACGCTGCCGGTCGAGTTTCTTTCGCTGGCGCCTTGACGAAGTGAAGCGGCTTTGCAGCGCGCACCGCCAGCTCACCACGACGGTGAATGCGCAGAGCATTCAACTCGCGCCATCCACGTGGAAAGTGTGCGCGTGACACGCATCGAGAACTCACTTATTTGACATCCTCAGTTGACTCTTGTCAATAAAGAACAAATAATACGCTTCGACATTTAATATTTGTGAGAATGGCCATGCCCCTCACCAACCAGTGCCCCTACTGCCAGCAGTTGATGGAAACCACCCGCATGACCTGCGGGACGTGCCATTGCTCGGTCGAGGGTCAGTTTCCGGCCACGCGGCTGGCGCAGCTTCCCACCGAGCATCAGCGGTTTATCGAAATCTTCCTGCTGGCCGGCGGAAATCTCAAGCAGATCGCCGAGCAGGCCGGCGTCTCCTATCCCACGGTCCGCTCGCGGCTCGACAAGGTGATCGACGCCCTGCGGGCCGAGATCGCACAGACCAGCAAGGTACGGGGCACGCCGCTGGACGCTGTGAGCAGCGCCGACGATTCGGCCGACGAAGCGGCGCACATCATAAAGGCGATATGACGATGACCGACCAACACGACACAACCGAAATTCACTCGACCGACGAATTGACCGACGAGCAGGCGCTGTTGGACGCGGCGCTGCACGGTTCGGACACACTGCTTGCGGAATCGCTGCGCAGCGAGGAGCGGCGTCGACGTCGGCGCCGCCGAGTTACGTTGTGCTTTTTGATAGGAGGTGTGCTCATGTCAGCCATTGCCATCGCCCTGACGGCGAGCTGGTTTCTGGCGGTCGATTCGCCAGGCCAACCGACGGCGGGAAAGCTGCCAGATTCGGCCGTTCAATTTGCGGCCGTCGATCGCCAGACCGCGGTCGAACAAGCGGAAGGCGTGGAGCAAGAAGGGTGGAACTTGTGGAAGGAGCGCAAGTACGACGAGGCGATCGCGAAGTTTCAGAGCGCCGTCCAGCTCGACCCCGACTCCGCGAACGCATGGAACGGCTTAGGCTGGGCCCAGTTCAACTCGGGCAAAGCGGAACCCGCGATCAAGTCATTTCTAAAATGCGTGGCCGCTGAGCCCAAACATCCGGCGGGACTCAACGGACTGGGTCAGGCGTACTTCAGCCTGAAGGACTACAAGAAGGCGGAGACATACTTCAAGAAGGCGGCCCCGCAGGCGCCGGCGGCGTGGTACGGGCTCGGTCGGCTCTACCTGCTCACAGGCAAGTATCCCGAGGCCAAGAAGTGGCTGGCCAAGGCGGCCGCCGATCAACCGGACGATCCCACCTTGAAGACCATGCTCGCCGCGGCAGACGCCGGGGAGCTCGGCGACGAGTTGCGTAAGCAGATCGAGCCGGCGCCGGCGGGCAAATCGAAAGGCCCCGACGTGCAGCGCGCCTGGCAGCTTTTCTTCCAAGGCAAGCAGCGATCAGCTGAGCGGCTGTTTCGCGACGCGCTGGCCGCCGACCCGGAGAACGGCGCCGCGATGAACGGCTTGGGCTTCTGCTTGCTGAACTCAGGCAAAGCCACGGAGGCGAAGCCGTACTTCGAGAAGTGCATCGCCAAGGACAAGAAGGCGTACGGACCCATGAACGGCTTGCGCGCTGCCTCCAAGCCGAGGGCAAGGTCGACGAAGCGGTCAAGCTGTGGGAAAAGATCCAGCACGAAGTTCCCGGCGTGAGCGCGGCAACCGGCGCGTTGGCGCAGGTGTACTCGGACCGCGGCGAGCACGCTAAGGCGGTCAAGATGTACGAAATACTCGTACAAGCTGAACCGGCCAACGCGGAGCTGCAATCGAAGCTTGAAGCCGAGCAGAAAGCCGCGAAGGAGGACGCCAAGAAGCAGAAGTAAAAAAAGGGTGGCCGGCTAAACGCCGTGTAAGCCGAACTCCAAACAGTTGGCGCCGTTGGGTTCAGCTTGTTAGTGCGTCGCCGACCACCGCTGGAAACCGCGAGGCCGGTTGTCGTTTGGCAGCCGGCCTCGCTTTTTTGTTGGAGGCCTCCCTGACCCAATTGCATTATTCCATCAAATTAGCCGGCGAGCCACGCTCGCCGGACCCCGGACGGCGTGGCCGTCCGGCTAGTTCAGAGTTAGGGCGAGAGCCGAGCTATCACGCCTGGTAAACCGCCTTGCGCGGATCGGTGCGGAGGATGATCTCGCTGATTCCGGTCTGATTGAAGCCCTTGAACCCGTCGTTGCGTTCGAGGATTTCCAGGTGCGACCCCAGCGCGCCGGCGTCGCGGAACTGGTCGGCTTGCTCGGCGGTGATGTAGCCGCCGGCCAACGCGGCGTCGACCCGCTCGGGCTTTACCGGGAATATCTCGCCCTTGGTGAAGGCCTGCTTCAAGTGCGGCCAGAAGGTGAAGGGCGTCATGCTCTCGACGCCGAGGGCGGCGAGCTGCTGGCGGACGGCGTCGAAATCGAACTGACACTCCAGGTGGTGCATGCCGGCCGCCAGGAACGCTTCGCCGTGGAGCTTGCACCACAGGCCGACCGTGCCGAGCTTGGGCTGCGATTCGAGCTGCTGGTGAGCGAAGTCGCCGGCGACCTCCTCGGGCGTGAGATCGACGTCGGCGAAGATGACGATGCCCGCGCGGGGCTGCTCGATCACTTGCGCGCCCCACCCCGCTTCGCGGCCGGCGTAGAATCGCTCGCGGCACTCGAAGCCCATGTGCTCCAGGAAGGCGATCAGCGAGCCGAACGCCTCGCGGCTGCTGCGATAGGTGTGGTGGTCGTGATTGCCCCAGCCGAGGCCCAGCTTCTGCTGGCGGTTGAACTGCACATGGCCGGCGGCGTTGCGGCTCATCCAGTAGCGGCGCTCGGCGGCGAAGAACAGGTCGCACGCCCAGTCGCGACCCAAGTCGGTGGCCGCGGCGTCGAAGAGCGCGGTGGCAAGTTCGAACAACTCGGCGTCGCTCTGCCCTTCGCGGCGGCGGCTATCGAACGCTTGCGCGTGCTTCGCGGCGGCGGCGATCTGCTGGGCGCGGTTGGTGGGCGCGGCAAACCCGGGCCAGCCGTGGCGTTCGACGGCAGCGAGCTTTGTGCCGTGGTCGCCGGGAAGGGTCGCGATGCGCAACTGCCCGCCGGGTTGGCCGGCAATTTCGGGCACGCCCAACTCCGTCATCGCCGCGGCGAAATCATCGACCGACGCGACCTTGATGGCCAAGAACGAGGGCTGCCCCGCGGGGGCGCCGTTGGCGGTTTCCTTGTCGAGCAGACGGACGACGGGGAAGAGTCCCTCGGGATGACGCCAGACGCCGTCCTCGCGGGCGTCGGGTTCATAGCCCGCGTTGGCCAGCTCGGCCCGTAGCGCGGGCGACGCGGCGAGGGCCACCGAGTCGACCCAGTCAACGAACCGCGTGCCGGTTTCATCGCGCATGCGGCGGGCCAGCGTCGCAATTTGCGGGTTCGTCTGAATGCACGGGCGCAGCAGCCCCGCCACAAACTGGGCGGCCGCGGGCTGCGGTTGCCAGTCGAAATCGGTGCGTACATCCTGGAGTTGGGTGGACATGTGCGAAGCCCTGCGTTAATGGCGTGGCCAGACTCGTCTTCCTCAATTTTACCGCGCCGCCGCAGACCAGCGACAGCGCATTTGCGTTTTGCGTGCTTCACTGGGCGCACGATGCGCGACATGTGCCTTTGAGCACACGCTGTCTTGCGTTATTGTGCAGTTGGGGCCGCGGGGGGCGGAAACCGCCACAGGCGATCAGGCCGTTTGAGTCAACTAGCCGTCAAAGGCGTTTATGCATCGCGTACTGCTACTGGGGGCCGGCAAGATCGGCCGCATGATTGCCAGGCTGCTGGTCGACTCGGGCGACTACCACGTGCTAGTGGCCGACGCCAGCGCCGAGCGCTGGACCGCATCGCGCAGCGGATCGGCGTGTCGACGACGGCGCGTGGACGTCGAGAATCCCGCGCAGTTGGGCGCCGCCCTGGCCCAGTGCGATACGGTAATTTCCGCGCTGAGCTTTTATCACAATCCGCGCGTGGCGGAGGCGGCGCTGGCGGCGGGCGTCAACTATTTCGACCTGACCGAAGACGTGGCCACCACCCGCCGCGTTCGCGAGGTGGCCGACCAGGCGCGTGCCGGGCAGATCTTCATGCCGCAGTGCGGGCTGGCGCCGGGATTCATTTCGATTGTCGCCAATCACCTCGCAGGCCGCCTCGACGAGATCGAAACGGTGCGGATGCGCGTGGGCGCCCTGCCCCTCTTTCCCACGGGCGAGCTTAAGTACAACCTCACCTGGTCGACCGACGGGCTGATCAACGAGTACTGCAATCCGTGCGACGCCATCCACGGCGGCCGACGGATCGAAGTGCTGCCGTTGGAAGGCTACGAGCATTTTTCGCTCGACGGCGTGCGATACGAGGCCTTCAACACCAGCGGGCGGGCTGGGCACGCTGTGCGAATCATTTGAAGGTCGGGTGCGCGAGCTGAACTACAAAACGGTGCGCTACACGGGTCATTGCAGCCAGGTGGAGCTGCTGGTCAACGAGCTGCGGCTGAGCGAGCGGCGCGACTTGCTGAAAGACATTCTCGAGCACGCGGTGCCAGTCACCTTTCAGGATGTCGTGGTCACGTTTTGCGCCGTCACGGGCCAGCGCAACGGACAGCTGGTGCAAATTACCGACGCCCGCAAGATTTATCACGACTTCATCAGCGGCGAGAACTGGAGCGCCATCCAGATCACCACGGCGGCGGGGATTTGCGCGGTGCTGGATTTGCACGTGGCGGGACGCCTGCCGCGGCGCGGCTTCGTGCGGCAGGAGCAGGTCGACCTGGATGAGTTCCTGGCTAATCGATTTGGCAAGTGGTACGACTCGCAGATCGCCACGCGCTTCAGCAGCGGAGCGGCCGCCGCGGGCAGCTTCGCGCGCCCCCGCGACGTGGCCGAGCCGGCAGGCCCTGCGGAGGCCACGCCATGAACGCCGCCGTGAAGCAAGCACTGGAGCGGCTGGGCGTGGCGTCGCCGATTCGCGGCGTGTCGTGGGCGGGTAGAGTGGCAAGACGGTCGCGGCAAAATGCTGACGGCGCGATCGCCCATCGACGGCGGGACGCTGGCCGAGTTCGCGATGGCCGACGGCCGGCAAGTCGACGCGGCGATCGACGCGGCGGCGGCGGCCTTTCTCCAGTGGCGAACCGTGCCGGCGCCGCTGCGCGGACAGTTCGTGCGCAGCTTTGGCGAGCAACTTCGCGCTCACAAAGCCGACCTCGCGACCATCGTCAGCTGGGAAGCCGGCAAGATCACGCAGGAGGCCCTGGGCGAAGTCCAGGAGATGATCGACATCTGCGAGTTTGCCGTCGGATTGAGTCGGCAACTGTACGGCAAGACCATCGCCAGTGAGCGGCCCAGCCATCGGCTCACCGAGCAGTGGCTGCCGCTGGGGCCCGTGGGCGTGATCACGGCGTTCAACTTTCCGGTGGCGGTGTGGGCGTGGAACGCGGCCATCGCGTGGGTGTGCGGCGACCCCGTGGTGTGGAAGCCGTCGGAGAAAACGACGCTGTGCGCCGTCGCCTGCCAGACGATATTTCAGCGAACGCTGGCCGAATCGACGGGCGTGCCTGGCGCCATTTCTTGCCTGGTCGTGTGCCGCCGCGACGTGGGCCAGCGGATTGTGGCGTCGCCAAAACTGCCGCTGGTGTCGGCGACTGGCTCCGTGTCGATGGGTCGCGCAGTGGCAGAAACCGTGGCGCGGCGCTTGGGTCGCTCGCTCTTGGAGCTGGGCGGCAACAACGGCATGGTGGTGGCGCCGTCGGCTGACCTCGACCTGGCAGTGCGGTCGATCGTGTTCGCCGCGGCGGGCACGTGCGGACAGCGGTGCACCTCGCTACGGCGATTGATTGTCCACGAGTCGGTAGCCGACGAGCTGCGCAGCCGGCTGCTGAAGGTGTTTGAGCGCCTGCCCATCGGCGATCCAACGCAGGACGGGACGCTTGTCGGTCCGCTGATTGACGACGCGGCGGGAAAGGCGATGGATGCGGCTCTCGCCGAAGCGAAAACCCAAGGGGGAAAAATCCACGGTGGCGGACGGGTGACTGCCGGCGTGCCCCAGGGCGGAACCTACGTGCGGCCGGCGCTGGTGGAGATCGGGCCCGACGCCGCCATCGTCCAGCAGGAAACTTTCGCGCCGATTCTCTACATGATGCGCTACCGCGACTTCGACCAGGCGATCGCGATCCACAACGGCGTGCCGCAGGGGTTGTCCTCCGCAATTCTCACCGGCGACGTGCGCGAGGCGGAGCAGTTTTGCTCGGCCGCCGGATCGGACTGCGGCATCGTCAACGTAAACATCGGCACCAGCGGCGCTGAGATCGGCGGCGCCTTCGGCGGCGAGAAGGAAACTGGCGGCGGCCGCGAAAGCGGCAGCGACGCCTGGAAGCAGTACATGCGCCGAGCAACCAACACGGTGAACTACTCGCACGACCTGCCGCTGGCCCAAGGCATCAAGTTCGACGTGTAACCAGCCGCGGTGCGCCAAGTGCGTGTTAGAAACTATCTGGGAATGTATTCCGTGTTTTCCGCGGGGAAATCGGTCTTTACGCAGCAGCGTGGTAGTTGAACGTGGAACCGTTTCTGGCGGGTGCGAGTCGTCGGAGCATGAGATGGATGGCGCTGAGTTTCATCATCGCTTCGCTGGAATCGGTTCGTCGTTCATAGTCCTTGCTGTGCCGTCGGCTGCGTCCGATCCAGCTGAACGTCCGCTCGGCCACCCAACGTTTGGGCAGCAGCACGAAACCTTTCGCGTCGGCAGGACGAGACACAATCTCCAAATTCCAATCCGGTCGCTCCCGCGCGAGCCAGGCGTTCAAACCATGATTGCGATACTTCGAGTCGCCCCAAATCTTCGTCAGTCGCGGCGCTGCGTCGGGAGTCACCTGGGCGAGGACTTGCGGCGCGGCGGCAGCGTCGTCGAGCACCGCGCTGGTCACCGCCACGGCCAACAGGAAGCCCAGGGTATCCACGAAAATATGCCGTTTTCGCCCCGTCACCTTCTTCGCGCCGTCGTAGCCCCGTTCGCCGCCGACGTTCGTCGTCTTGACGCTCTGGCTGTCGACGCTCGCCGCGCTGGGCGTCGCTGCGCGACCGGCCGTCGTTCGCGCTTGCTCGCGCAAGGCGTCCATGATTCGCTGCCATGTCCCGTCGTCGCGCCAGCGGGCAAAATATTCGTAGGTCGTGCTCTTGGGCGGCAGGTCGTGGGGCAGCATGTCCCACTGGCAACCGCTGCGAAGCAGATACAGAATCCCGTTGATCACCTCTCGCAGATCGACCTCGCGCGGACGACCGAGCCCGTCGGTCCGCTCGGGCGGCAACAAAAGTTCGAGGAAACTCCATTGCTCGTCCGTCAGGTCCGAAGGGTAGGATTTACGCGGGGGCGTGGGGAATCGCATGGCCGAAGGCTCCGGGGGCGCGATGGAAATCCAATCCCAAAACCTACGGCCATTTCACAATTTACGACAATGCCAGTATCCAGATAGTTTCTTAGCCGGCAGCGTCTCGCTGCCGCGCCGGCGCGACGGGGCGGCGATCACACGACATCGAGACGATGCCGGCTAACACCGGGGCGGGCGTCAAATCGAAATGCCCGCGAGCTTCGCGGTTTCGTCATACGCTCGGATCGCCGTCGTGGCGCCGAGTCCGGTGACGCAGCACGCTCCGGCCGCCGAGCCTAGGCGGCCGGCGTCAGCGGGCGAACGGCCGCGCAAAAGGCCGGTGAGCAGCCCGCCCAGGAAGCAATCGCCGGCGCCGGTGGTGTCCACGACGGCCCCTGGCGGCTTGGTGACCGCGATCTCGATAAACTCACCGGGCGTCGGACTCAAGAGCACGCCGCGGCTGCCCAGTTTCACGCCGACCAACGCCGCCGCGCCGGCGTCGCGGTAGGTCGCGATGATCCGCCGTGGATCGTCCTCGCCCGTTTGATGGCGGGCTTCCGCGAAGCTTGGCACATAGAGGTCAAGGTGCGGCAACACGGGCGCAAGCGGCGCCAGCGTCCCTCCGTCGGCCGCGGCGTCGAGGGCGGTCAGGCAGCCCGCCTTTTGCAGAGCGGCGAAGACCTCGGGCAGGTCGTTGATCAGATTCGGGAGCAGCGGATAATACCCCAAGAGCACGGCCCGGCTGCGGCGGAAGAGGTCCAGCTGATCGAGAAACGCCGCGCGATCCAAGAGCCGCGGCGCCCCCACGCAATGCATAAAGCTGCGTTCGCCGCTCGGGTCGATCAGCACCGCGGTGGTGCTGGTGGCGTCCGTGGGGTGGGTGGCGAGGCCCGCGACGTCGAGCCCCTCCAGCGCGTAGCGGCGGCGGATGACCTCGGCCCAGGGATCGTCGCCCACGTAGCTGAACGCGCCGACGCGCATGCCGAGCCGAGCCATCGTAATGCCCGCGTTCGACACGATGCCGCCCGTGGTCAGCACCAGCGGCTCGCTCTGGACCAGCCGGCCGCCGCCGATCGGGGTTTCCAGATCCACCGGTCGCACGAGCACGTCGACGACGCACGATCCGCAGACGATGCAATCGAGGTCTTTGGTCATGGCGCGATTGCGTAGGCCTGGCGTTCGAACGGATTGTCGCGATAGGCGTCGCCGCCGCGGAACCAGATGGCGGCGGAGCACGCCAGGTACGCGGGGATGAACAGCGGACCCCAGCGTTCGTATTGGCCGACGTGCACCAGCTCGTGCGCTCGGGCGAAATCAAGAGCCGCGGCGTCGCGACCGACGATTGTATGGCCCAGGGTCATCGCCATGATACCCGGGCCGCTGGGCAGTTTGTCGAGAAGCCACGTCAATACGCCGCTATGGAACTCGAGCGTGGCGCCGCGGCGCCGCACCCGTCCGCCAGTGGCCACGGCGAGCGAGCCCAGCATCAATCCCACCGCCGTCGCCGGCGACGCCCAGAGCCAACGAAGGACTTGCATCATGCGAGCTTGGGCGGCGAAGCGTGGGGGAGAAGTCGGAAATATACAGCGGCGGAGAGGACCTGTAAGCCGGGTTTTGTACGCGCGTCGCGAGGACGCGGCGGCGATCATTCCTCTAGGACGGCGGTTGCCCGCCGCCTCCAGCGGCCTACCCGGAAGTCGTAACGAATCGGACCGATTCTGCTCCCTGTTTGGCCTTGCGCCGGGCGGGGTTTGCCGAGCCAGGCGAGTCGCCCCGCCTGCTGGTGCGCTCTTACCGCACCGTTTCACCCTTACCTCTCACGCGCCGCGCGATCGCCGACCCTGTCACTCCGAGGTCCGCCGAGCGAGTCCGCGCGGACCCCTCGGCGGACCTCGGGGTGACTAATGCCTACGATCATGCGGCGCGTGAGAGGCGGTTTGTTTTCTGTGGCACTTTCCCTGGCCTTGCGACCGGTGGGGGTTACCCATCGCCCTGTCCTGTGGCGCCCGGACTTTCCTCTCGCTCACGCTTGCAGCGCGAACCAGCGATCGCCCGGTCCTCTCCGCACGCTGCACTGGCTATCATACGCGGGATTCGAGGCCGGACCCAAGCCGCGGGCGGCGTCGCGAGCCAGACTTCGGCCATAGAACAGCGAATGACCACGGATTTGGCGGATCCGAGCACCAATCGATCCGCGCAAATGGTCGGATTCGCGTTCAGCCATGCTCTTCCGTCTTATTGATCAATTGGCTGCTCTGTGTCATCCGTTCGCTCCGTGGTTTATCCGGAATGCTTCTTCCCTTGCCACGTGTCGCGACGCTCGAACTCGGCGTCGATCGCCCGCTTGACCGCCGGCTTGTCGAGGCACCAGCTTGGGCCGATGAAGTAATCCGGCGGGGCGTCGCCGCTGGTGCGCTCGACGATCATCGTCGGGGGCAAAAGCTCGAGGAAGTCGACGACCGTGCGGACATAGTCGTCGCGCTCCATGAGTCGGACTTCGCCCGCCGCGACCTGGTCGGCCAGCGGCGTGTTTTTCACGCAGTACAGGTTGTGGATCTTCACGGCGTCGATGTTTACCCGGGCCAGCTCGCGGGCGGTGGCCAGCATGTCGTCGTGCGACTCGCCGGGCAGGCCGAGAATCACGTGGCGCAGATCTCGAACCCGCGCCCGCGGCTCCGCTCGACGGCGTCGAGGAACGACCGGTGGTCGTGGCCGCGGTTCATCCACTCGAGCGATCGGTCGTGCATCGTCTGCATGCCGTACTCGACCGAGAGGTAGGTCCGGCCGGCGAGCTGCTCGAGCAAGTCGAGCACATCGGGCGGCACGCAATCGCTCCGCGTGCCGACGGCCAGGCCCACGACCTGGGGATGGGACAACGCCTCGTCGTACAGCGGCCGCAGCCGTTCGACGGGCGCGTAGGTGTTGGTGGCCGGCTGGAAATAGGCGAGGAAGCGGTCGCAGTTCTCGTAGCGCCGCCGCATGCGGGCGATGCTCTGGTCGATCTGCCCCAAAATCCCGGCGCGGGCAGGCGGCGGCTGGGGCTGAAGCTGCGGTTGTCGCAGAACGTGCAGCCGCCCGTGGCGACCGTGCCGTCTACGTTCGGGCAGGTAAATCCAGCGTCGAGGCTCACTTTCTGCACGCGGGCGCCGAACCTTTGACGCAGGAAATGGTTATAGGAATAATAGCGCAGCCCCGCTTGCCGCCAGGACGGCGGCGCCTCGCTCGACGTAAGGGGTTTGGTTGACGGCACTTGTATAGCTGCGTACAGTAGTAGGCAGGCCAGCGGAGGGCGCTCGAAACGAACCTCGAGTCGTAGGTTCGGCGGGTTGAGGCGCCACACCGATTGATCGAACGGATTTGGTTCCCATTCATCATTGGGGCAGCGCAACTTAACCGCAAGAGCGTACAGCCTATGTACGGTGAACTCCTTCCCCAGGGCGGCGGCGACCCGATTCCCCTGCTCAAAAAGCAGCTCTTGATCGGCCGCCGCGAAAGCTGCGACATCGTGCTGCGGTTCGCCAATGTCTCGGCCCACCATTGCCAGCTCTACATCAATGGCGGGTATTGGTACATCCGCGACATGAAAAGCCGCAACGGCGTAAAGGTCAACGGGATCCGCGTGCAGGAGAAACGCATCGATCCGGGCGACTCGCTCGCCGTGGCCAAGCACAAGTACGAGCTGAATTACTCGCCCGCCGACCTGGGCGCCGTGGGGCCGCCGCCCGCCGACGATTTGCCGGCGGAAATCATGAACGAGTCGCTCTTGTCCCGCGCCGGCTTGCAAACGCCCAAGCACGCGTTGCCGCCGCAGCGCGGCCGCCGGGCCGACGGCGCCGTAAAGCGGTACGACGTGTTGGACGACAGCGCTGGGCAAATCGACTTGCCGGATAAACCGGTGTGATGGGAAGCGGTCAGCGATCAGCAGTCAGCTTTCAGCCAGAGGGAAATGCGTTCGATGGTCTTCTCTGGCTGACAACTGATTGCTGACCGCTGAAAGCTCCTCCCCATGTCTAAGAAAAAGCGGCAGGTACGGGCCGACTTTCGCAAGAATCGGGCCACGCCGGCGCGGGAGCGGATTCGGGCCGACGGGCTCGACGCGGACGACGCGACGCTCGACGACGCGGCCACGCGGCAAAGCGTGCGCGGCAAGGGCGACCTGACCCGCAAACGGACCGTCGCCGGCGGCGAACTCAGCGAGGACGAATGCGGCGGCACGACGATGATGCCGTCGATCGACCCCGCGGTGTGCCGCTTGGGTCGCGTGCTTCGCGTGCAGGGCCTGCTGAGCGTGGTGCAGCTCGACGACGGCACGCTGCGGCGGTGCGCCACCCGGCGACTCTTGAAAACGCTCGCCACCGACCAGCGGCACGTGGTGGCCGCCGGCGATCGGGCGTGGGTGCGACCCGAGGGCGATGAGCAAGGCATCATCGAGCGGATCGAGCCGCGCCACGGCGTCTTGAGCCGCACCAGCCGCGGCCGGCAGCACGTGCTGGCCGCCAATCTCGACCAACTGCTGATCATAGCGAGCGCCGCCGAGCCGCGGCTGAAGCCGCATTTAATCGACCGGTACCTCGTGACCGCGGAGAAAATGGGCGTCGAGCCGATCGTGTGCATCAACAAGGTCGACCTGGTGGACCCGGCCAGCCTGCAACCACTGGTGGGACTCTACAGCCAGTTGGGCTACCGCGTGCTGTTGGTTTCGGCAACGCGAGGGTGGGGAATCGATGCCTTGCGCCGGCTGCTCGCCAAGCGCGAGTCGGTCGTCACCGGTCAAAGCGGCGTCGGCAAAAGCAGCCTGCTGAACGCCGTTGATCCGCAATTGCACTTGCGCGTCGAGACCGTAAGCGCCGAAACGGAAAAAGGCCGGCACACGACGACGACCGCCGAGCTAATTCCCCTCACCAGCGGCGGCTGGGTGGTCGACACGCCGGGAATCCGGCAGTTTCAGTTGTGGGACGTCATCCCCGAGGAAGTCGCCGGCTACTTCCGCGAGCTGCGCGCCTACGTGAGCCGCTGCCGCTACCCGAATTGCACCCACACGCACGAAGAGCCGTGCGCGGTGAAGGACGCCGTGGCCGACGGCTACATCGACGCCCGGCGGTACGAAAGCTATTTGCAAATGGTCGACGACCAACCGCCCAGTTAGCCCCCCCGTTAGCGAAGGGTATGCAACTGCTACCGTTCTCTTCAGGCCCAACGGGCCGGCGGTTAATAGCCAGGGGCGTCAGCCTTGTCGTTACCCAAGTTTTTGTGATCTCCCGGAGGGAGAATTGACAATAGCCCAGCGTTTTTAACGCTGGGATGACAGCGGCAAGACGGGCCAAGTCCCGTAGGGACGACTGAAGTCGCGCCTCAGTCGTCCCTACGGGACTTCCGACGTCGATTGTCGATTCATTCCCAGCGTTGAAAACGCCGGGCTATTGTCGAGCGTCCCTCCGGGACGTCTAGGCCGTGAAAAGGTGTCAGGAACCTTTTTAAAGGTTCCTGACACCTTGTTGGCTGCCTGCGGAATCGTCGGCCCGCGCAACAAAGGCACACGAACGCAAGCGCTCCGCAACTCGGCTCGGGGACGCCGTACACAACTCCCGACTCGGAGATGACGGTTACACTCGGATCGGGCAGCCCTTCCGGCGTGAGATAGACAATGCTTGTAATTCTTGCCGTGGTCGAGAAGTCGGCGTCAGACGTTGACGGTTCAAACGAATTGTTTCCCCGTAACCGTTCACACCCTGGGGAGCTTTTGGAAGGGAAATTGATCTTTACTTGCCTTGGCTTTTTCGGCGACACCATGGGGCATGTGGTGCAACGTTTCTGATAACGTCATCGCTCGCCAGTCGCCGGAGGCGCAGGAGATCATCCGTGTCTTGCTGGCGGAGATCGCCGGGCTGCGGGCGGAGCTGAACGACCTGCGAGCGGAGTTGGACGACCTGCGACGACAAGTGAAGGGCAAGACGCCGCAAAACTCCTCGCTGCCACCGAGCACGCAGCATCCGCACGCCCGGCCGGCCCCGCCGCCGCGGAAGCGGAAATCGACGAAGCGCCGCGGCGGTCAACCGGGCCACGCGAAACACGAGCGGCCGCTCGTTCCGAGCGAAGACTGCGACGAGGTGCAAGAACTCAAGCCGGCGGAGTGCCGGCGCTGCGGCGGCAAGCTGACCGGCCGCGATCCCGACCCGCTGCGTCACCAGGTGTGGGAACTGCCCGAGATCAAGCCGCACGTCACCGAGTACCGGCGACATCGGCTGGCGTGCCCGTGCTGCGGCGAAACGACGTGCGCGGAGTTGCCGGCCGGCGTGCCGCAGGGCCAGTCGGGTCCGCGGCTGACGGCGCTGGTCGCCTTGTTGATGGCCTACTATCGACAAAGCAAGCGGCGGACGGCCGAGTTTCTCGGCGGCTCGCGGGTCAGCCGTGCTGCCCGGCGCTGACGGTGAAGATGCAACATCAGGCGACGGCGGCCCTGCGGCCGGCATACGACGAGTTGGCCGCTCAACTGCCGACGCAGGACCGACTGAGCATCGACGAAACGGCGACCAAGGAACAAAACAGGAAGGCGTGGCTGTGGACGTTCGTGGCCCGCGCCTTCACCGTGTTTGCGGTCCGCGCTACGCGCGAGGCGACGGCGCTGGTCGATCTGCTCACGGCGGAGTTCGGCGGCGTGGTGACCTGCGATCGAGCCAAAATGTACTGGCACACCGGCCGTTTGCAATGGTGTTGGGCGCATTTGAAACGCGATTTTCAAGCGCTGATCGACGGCGGCGACGGTCAGGCCAAACGGCTCGGGTACGACCTCCGCCGCGCCGCCGGCAAGCTGTTCGAGCATTGGGCCAATTATCGCGACGGCACGATCACGCGGACGGCCTTCATCCGCCGCATGGCGCCGGTCCGCCGCGAGGTCGAACGCGTGCTGCTGCGCGGGGCCAGCAGCGGTAACCGATCGATCGCGGGGATGTGTCGCGAACTCCATGACCATCGCGATTGGCTGTGGACGTTCGTCCGCGTGGAGGGCGTCGAACCGACCAACAACGCCAGCGAGCGCGCCTTGCGCCACGCCGTGATCTGGCGGAAACTCTCGTTTGGCACGCAAAGCGCCGGCGGCAGCCGCTTTGCCGAAACGATGCTCACCGTCATCGAAACCTGCCGTCAACAGAAACGCAACGCCTTCGAATTCGTCGCCGCCGCCGTGCACGCCCACTTCGCACGCCAAAAAGCCCCGTCACTGCTCCCCAGGGCGTGAACGGTTACGTTTCCCCCGCCCAAGAGAAGTTGGAGCGTCATCGGCGCACCGAACACATTTACATCGATTGGTGTTGAGGCTTCAAGGATGGATTCATGGCTACCTGCCTCCGTGAAACTTACCTGACTGGGCGATGAAGATGAACCCACAAGAAGATTCAATATTGCCCTGGCCCCCGCACCTTCGCCAGCTAGGGAAATCGTGCCGTCAATAGCAGCCTTCACGACCATCATTCCGTTTTCGATGCGCTTACCGCCGCTATAGAAGAGGATACTGTCCTGCCACGTGGCCTCGGCGACAGCGCCCATGATGCTGTTGAGGGTCGGCCGCGATGCAACGACGCGGATACTACGCGCCGAGTTTATTACGGCTGCTCTCACTTATGGCTAAGGCGGTCGTACCGCCGATCGTGAACTCGGCAATTGCGGCCGCTCGTATCTCCCCCGAATTCAGGTTACTCTGGCCAGGACCAATTCCCTCGCTCGCCTCATAGGCTTGAGCGTACACTGTAAGGCTAGCCGCGTAGGAGTGTTGAGTCAGGCCACCCGCGACGAGTGCCGTCAAGCAAGCGAAGACTCTCACCAAACGTGTTACGGTGTAGAACCTCATTAGTCAGCCTCACAGAATGGAATGGGGTGAGATTGCGGCATCCTATATCAACAGATGGTGCGATTACAAGCAGATTCCGGGCGCTATACGCCGGGCGTCGACTGCTGGCTCGTCCAACAGTGCGCGTGGCCCAGCTTCGCGAAGCCGGAACGCCGAAGGCGGCAGGAGGTTGCCCACCAACGTCGTGTACCCGCCGACCTCTCTTTTCTACGCCGGCCCTCGAAAGAATTACGCCGCGCCGGGTTCGCGATCCCAGCCCGCTCTTTGCGCTCTGGCGACCTTCCGTAACGTCTCCTCTGCGCCGGTGCGCGGACTTTTTCCCCTGGGGATAAAAGGGGGGATAATAAAAGGGGACGCAGCTCAAATCTTGACGGCACCCCCTCGGGACGGTTAATCTGTCCTCATGCCGCGAACCGCCCGCGTCGCTCCCGGGGGAATGGCTCTACCACCTGCGCTGAACCGCGCCGTGGCCCGTCTGCCGCTATTTGAAAAACTCGAGGACTACGACGCCTTCGGCGGGTGCTGGAAGAAACTCTCGAAAAGCATCCCACGCGGCTCTTGGCCTACTGCGTCATGCCGAATCATTGGCACTTCCTCCTCTGGCCGCGGGCCGACGGCGAGTTGACGGCCATGCTCCGCTGGCTGACCCACACGCACACCATGCGCTGGCACGCCCATCACCGCACCAGCGGCACGGGTCATCTGTACCAAGGCCGCTTCAAGGCGTTTCCAGTGCAGAGCGACGAGCACTTTTATACGGTGGCCCGGTACGTGGAGCGGAACACAGTTGCGCCGCGGGGCTGGCCGAGCGGGCCAATCGCTGGCGGTGGCCGAGCGCCTGGCGGCGACATCACGGCGACGCCGACCAGCAGGCCATCCTGTCTGCGCTGGCCGCTCGCCGTTCCGGACGATCGGCTGGCGAAATCAACCGCCTGCAGCGGGAAACGGACGTCGAAACGCTCGCCGCTGCGCTCGCAAGGCAGCGTCCTATGGCTCCACGCGTTGGGTGCAGCAATCGGCCGTCCGGCTGGGGCTGCAATCCACGCTGCGCCCCGCGGGCGGCCCAAAAGAGAAGCGTAATTGAGCTGCGTCCCCTTTTCCTTCTTTCCTTCATTCACAGACGCGACCAGGACGTACGTGCCGTGCCACGCGAGGGGAATTCCTGGAAAAAATCGCCCGAACCGCGGATCTGGGGGTACCCGCCTATTGGTCTGACTTCCGTGAGCCCGCCCACTGAGACTAATGGTACTGCCATCAACCAGTCCGGCGTGGACTGGACGTTGAGCGGCTACAATCTCGGCTGTAACGTTCTGACTGGCCCTGCTGCGTGACGCAGGCTCTGAACGACCACGCGAACATTAATGTACTGCGGGGAAGTTATGCGAGCGATCGTTCTGCTGCTGTATTCTTAGCGGCTGCGAATGCGTCAGCGTCGTTATCCCTTTCGGCTTTCGATGGACGTTCATGGCATGACTTCAACCTCGACGGGGTGTTCAACGATGGTGTAAGTTCGCCTACTGCGACTGCGTTAGTGCCGTTCTCCAATCAGACGAGCGCGGCGCGTGGTGCCGTCACATTTGCTATGTCTGACATCCCGAGAACACGGCTGTGTCTTCCGCCACACTGACGCTCTACTTTACTTCGGTGGTGCGGGACCTGAATGCCGTTCTGCCCGATCCACCGTACTTTGGAGTACCCGACGTAGAACTCCACGCATTCTCAAAGTAGCAGCGGCATAGTGACCAACGTCAATGTCGAAACCGACAACCTGGTGAGGGCCTTTTCTCCACAACCGGCTTCTGCCATTACGTTTGACGTAACAGCGTTTGTGGATAGCCTTGTCCTATCGAATCAGGCATACGCTGGATTTTCCGTTAGGATTGCCGACGATCTTTCTCCCCGAAACGTTCGCAGAAGCATGGCTTCTATTCGCCAAGGTCGCCGACGCCTCGCTCGTACCCAGACTTGACATGACTTTCAACTCCGTACCCGAACTATCCTCTTTTGCATCATGGCTCATGCTCAGTTCCGCAGCGGTTGGCGTTTCACTCCACCGGGGCCTTCGGCGATTGGGCTGTTGTTCGCTTCAAGGTCGAGCGCGACTCTGAATTTCTGTCGCCGCCAAGACAATCCCGTCAGATGAAAAAGGGTTCAGAACTATTTGCGGCAAATAGTCCTGGCCGCCACTGTTCGCGTAAGTGCGGATCAGGCAAATCCGAATATCACGAGCAGGTCCCCGAAAAGAAAGTGGAGCGGAAGGGAGTCGAACCCTCGACCTCTGCATTGCGAACGGCGGCCAATTCTTCGGCGAATTGACGTAAAATGCCGCAGGTACCGCGACTTGTGACATCGTAACTCGGGCGATGTTTGCCGTCGATTTCCCTCCCGTGCAAGGATTCCGTGCGAGTTTAGTGCATAGCTCAGGCCAGCTTTCTGGGCCATCACTTAACTTTTGTGGGCGTGCCCTTTTCCTTCTTCACAAGGCCGTCTTTCTCAACTTCCGATGTCGTGTAGAAAATGCTCGCCGCTCTCGGCATTGTAAAACCAATACACGGGGACGATGGATTCGGAAAGCTCTATGGACGGTTTAATGTCGTGAGGATAAACGAAGGCCCCCATCGGTTGCGTTCGCGCCGTCGGTCGACTTGCTACTTCCTTCGCCTCAGGCGTGAACGCGGTGTAAAAGCTACCTGAACACTCCGCCGTCGATGGCTAGTGCAAAACGATAGAGCCTCACCATGTTCTCCGTGGGTTTCTGCACGACAAAGGCTTCCATTGGCTCCACGACGCCCCGCTTGGCGCGAACCAATCGGTCGACTTCGCGCTTATCGACGGTGTAGAGATGAGAACCATCGGCGAGCAGTACCCGCCATAAACGGACAGCCCCCGGTTGCTCTGCTCGGTACACCCAGAATTTGACGCCTTCGTGAATGCAGCGCAGCGCGAACGACTGCCGGCGCGATTGATGCCGCGACGAGGACAAACATCGCGGTTGTGCAACATCGCTTGGCAGTCATTGCAGAATCCCCCTGAGTGTTAAGCTCACGATAGAAGCATTCTACGATTATTGCGTCACAGTGCACAGCCAGAATCCTGCGAATTCCTGCTCGGAGAGGATGTGGCTTTCTCCGCCTTGGCCTTCCTCGTACTCGCGGAGACCGCTGCGAATGGCGTTGACCGCACCGAGGGCTTCGCACGAGGCAGAAGCGCTGCAAGCTCCTCGTTGGATAGCTCGCGGTGCGCCTTCTCTCAGCGTGTTGAATTCGGAGTCGTCCCAATCCGGGTTGCGTGGCATCCTAAATCTCCTCAGCGGTTTGAGGCTGAGGGTCGGCGAGTCGTATTGTAACCGCTTCGGTGTCGTGATTTCCAGAAGGGCGAAACATTCCAAGGGGATGGCGGCAAGCACGAGCCGGGTTTTGCTTCAACGTAGGGGTATTCCTGGTCGACCGATCCACTCGTGCACAATTCGCTGGGCCATCCTAGATGAAAAAACGGGGCAGAACTATTTGCTGGCCTATGAGGATTTGAGGATTAAACGGGACGCAGCTCAAATGGAGACAGAGGCAGCCGAGTTACTTCGATATTCGCAATCCGCGCCGCGAAGTCGCTTGGTCGCGTTGCTCGCCGTTGCGCTCGTCAAGCGTAAATGAGCTGCGTCCCCGTTTCCTCCTGAGCTGCGTCCCCGTTTCCTTCCTCCTTCTTAGAGGACCCGGCTCGATGGCCCGGTCAATTACCGCCAATGGTTGAGGATCATGAACTCGTTTTCAAGCGGCACGTTCGCGGCGAGCAGGTGCGAGATGGCGGTGACGATGCCGCGAGGCGTGAGGTCGCGGCGACGGTCGTTGTCGCGGCGGACGATCAAGATGCCGGCGTGCGATCCATGTGCCATGTGGATGAGATCGTGCAGTTCGCGGAAATCGCGGTGATTGGCCGTTAGGAGTGGCCGACCCACGCTGATGGAATATCGAAGTTGAACCGCGTCGGAGCGTCCAACTAACCCGGCATCCGAGGGGATTTCAATGTCGTGGCCCGCGCGCTGCATTAGGCGCACGAGCGTCGCATGGACGGAATCCTCATCGACGTACAACTTCATTCAACGCGCTCGGGCCGCTCCTTGGCGAATCGCTCCTCAACCTCTCGAACGATGCGCGTATTCCTGCGGCGACAAGATTCTTCTTTGGCTCCGATCACGTTTATAGTAGTTCGGGTCGTTCATGCCCGTTGCTTCGATGATTGCTTCCTCCACCGCAAAATCTTCGCGGATGTCGATGGGATCGGTGTCACAATACGCAATCGCCTCCCGAACGGCTTCGATGGGGACGTTGAAATCCGCCGCAAGCTGCTCGATTGTCCGCGGCTCCTCCTCGGACATGTACTGTCCGTAGAGAGTCCTGCGCCATAATTCGCGTGCCCTTTACGAACAGTTGCTTGTAATTGGATTTTGGGTTCCGTTCGAGATATTTGTACTGCGTGGAAATGGTGGCCATGAGTTTCTCCTCGGAGGCGGGATTCCCCAGTTCATTGTAGCATTCGCTCGGCCCAATAAAAAACCCAGCGGTGAAGGACTAAGGGACTAAAGGGGACGCAGCTCAAATGGAGATAGAGGCAGCCGAGTTACTTCGATATTCGCAATCCGCGCCGCGAAGTCGCTTGGTCACGTTACTCGCCGTTGCTGCTCGTCAAGCCCCCCTTCTTGGCCACAAAAAATCGCCAAAACTTCTTGTTGAAAATGGGCCACGGCCTGTGGTAGGACGGAAGCTCTCAGCAGTCAGCCCTCAGCCCAAGGCATTCCCTGTCTGCCCGAAGCCGAGAGCCGAGAGCTGACAGCCTATCGCCCATATCCTTTGTTCGTTGATATTCCAAACTTCACCGCCCCAACCGCTCGATTCGTCAGCGGACGCCTGGCGATGCTGCGCCATGACGGTAGCCCTGGATTTTGAACGCCGCCTTCCGGCAACCCAATCCGTTGTCGCCACTCGTCTTGCGCCCCGCGAGCCAGGCCAATGGACGAATCGGACGGCCAACCGCCTGCCAAAACGCTTCGCCCGGCCCTGGTTTTCTCAACGTCGGCGGATCGGCGCTGAGGGCGCCAGTGGTCACAATTCGGCGACTTCTGAGCCCTGGCGCTGGGCGGCCGGCACGGCGTTTCCCGTGTATTCCACAAGACGGCGTGCGCAAAACTATGGGAGTTTTGACGTTTTGGATCGAATGCACGTTATTCGATCCAAAATGCAAGTGGTCAGACGGTACGGACGTCAGCCAATTCCGCGTCTCCGCCCCTGCCCACTGCCCACCGCCCACTGCCCACTATCACCTCGGCGTGAAGTCGGCGTCGGCTTTGATGCCGGCGACGAATGCGGCAAGCAAGTCGGCGGCTTTGTCCAGGTCCTCGAGCGACACCATCTCCACCGAGCTGTGCATGTAGCGATTGGGGATGCTCACCAGCCCGCCGCGACGCCGGCGCGGGCGAACTGGATGGCGTTGGCGTCGGTGCCGGTGCCGCGGCCGATGGCGTTCCATCTGGTACAGGCGACGTCGGCCGCATCGGCCGCGGCGACGGAGCCGCTCGACGACGATCGGATTCATGTTGGGCCCGCGGGCAGATGACGGGACCGCCGCCGAGCTTGAGATCGCCGTTCTGCGTTCTTGTCCATCGTGGGGCAGTCGGTGGCGTGCGTGACGTCGACGGCGATGCCCACCTGCGGGTCGATGCCGAAGGCGCTGGTGTGGGCGCCGCGCAGGCCGATCTCTTCCTGCACGGTGGCCACGGCGAAGAGCGACACGTTGAGCTTCTTCTTCGCGGCCCGGCGGGCGGCCTCGAAGCCACCCACAGGCCGGTCTTGTTGTCCATGCCCGGGGAGTTGGCGAAGCCGTTGCGCATTTCCTGGTAGCCCAGCTCGAGCGTCACCGCGTCGCCGACGCGCCACGGCCTCGGCGGCTTCCTGTTGCGTCTTGGCGCCGATGTCGAGCCACATGTCCTTGAGCTTCACCACCTGCTTGCGCTCCTCCTCGTCGAGCACGTGGATCGGCTTGCGGGCGATGACGGCGGGCACGGGCCCCTTGGCGGTGTGGATCGTCATCCGCTGGCCGATGAGCTGCTGCGGGTCCCAGCCGCCGATCGGGTTGGTGTAGATGAAGCCCTGCTCGTTGATGAAGGTGACGATCAGCCCGATCTGGTCGGCGTGCCCGGCGAACATCACGCGCAGCTTGGCGCCGGGATTCACCGCGGCGATGACATTGCCGTGCAAATCGGTGCGCACCTGGTGGGCGAATCCGCCCGCATACTCGCGGACGATCCGCTGCACGGGCTCCTCGTAGCCCGAAGGGCTGGGCGTTTCCAAAATCTGCTGAAAAAACTTTTTGGCGGCGGGTTCCATGTCGAATTCCTCGATCTTCAAATACGGGATTTATTTACCGCAAAGAACGCAGAGGACGCAAAGCAGAATGGAGGATAGTGAAATCTGTTTTACTTGCGTCTTTGCCTCCTTGTATGTTTAAATCACGAAGGAATGTCGTTGTACTGTAGGTGGCATCGGAAGTCCTGCGAAGCGTAGCGGAGCAGGACTTCCGATGCGGCCGGCGGTAGATCGAGTGCGTCCAGGCGCTTTGTACGCCGTCGCCAAGCGTGATCGCCGCCGGTTTTTTGAACTTGAGCCCGAACAGCCGCCAGAGCCGACCTCGCGTCGAGCTCGCATCCGCAAGACAGGGAGTCGTTCATGAACGCTGCAGTCAACTCGTTTGTGGGAATCGACGTGGCCAAGAACTCGCTGGACGTGTGCGTGTTGCCGGACGGCCGGCGGCTCTCCGCGTCCAACGACCGCCCCGGCGTGCAGCAAGTGCTTGAGGCGCTGCCGCCGGCGGGCCAGTGCCTGGTGGTCGTCGAGGCCACCGGGGGTTATCAGCGGGCCGTCGTCGCCGCGCTGATTGCGGCCGGACACCGGACGGCCGTGGCCAACCCGCGGCAAGTCCGCGACTTCGCCCGCGGGCTCGGCCGGCTGGCCAAGACCGATCGGATCGACGCCGAGACGATCGCCCTGTTCGGTCAACACGTCCAACCGCGTCCTGCGCAGAAAGTCCCCGAAAAGCAGGACCGCCTCGAGCAGCTCACGGTGCACCGCCGCCAGTTGATCGAACTGCGGACCGCCGAAAAGTGCCGTCTGGAGACCGCCTCGACCAAGTTCGTGCTGCGGAGCGTCCGCGGCGTGATCGAGCAGTTGGACAAGTTCATTCGCCAAGTGGAGACGGAGTTGTCGGACCTGGTCGCAAGCGACGACCACCTGCAGTGCCGCTCCCGCGTCCTGCAAACGGCCCCCGGCGTCGGCGCCGTGACGGCCGTCACGCTCGTGGCCGAACTGCCCGAGTTGGGCCGGCTCAACCGCCAAGAGATCTCGGCCCTGGTCGGGGTGGCTCCATTCAACCGTGACAGCGGCAAGTTCCGTGGTCGGCGGGCGATCTGGGGAGGCCGGGCGGCGGTGCGCAGCGTGCTCTACATGGCGACGCTGACGGCTCTGCGGTTAAATCCTCATTCGGGCCTTCGGCCAGCGACTGGACGCGGCGGGCAAGCCCTTCAAAGTCGTCATGGTGGCCTGCATGCGCAAGCTGTTGGTGATCCTCAACACGATTCTCAAAAATAACTCTGCCTGGAATTCCCATCTTCAACCACATGCGCTTGACAATCAACACAGCCGCTTGGCGGTTTATGAATTTGGTTCTTCAGGAATCTTAATGGGTAAACGATAGTCGTTGATCATCGATTGGCCGAGAATGTCGGCCATGGACAAACTGAGCGAACATTATGGATTGTTGTTGGGGCTCGACGATTCGTGGGAGGCGTCGGACGTGGACTCGACCTGGAGGGCCAGCGGGTGGAGATTCGGCTGACGCATGCGGAGGCCCGGTGACCTGCCCGGAGTGCCAAAAGAGCTGTACGATCGCCGACCACGCTCCGGAGCGGACTTGGCGGCACTTGGACACGATGCAGTTCGAGACGGTGCTGCGCGCGAGCACGCCCGAGCGAACTGTTCGCAGTGCGGCGTGAAGACGATCGCCGTGCCGTGGGCGGGCAAGCATTCGCGGTTCACGCTGCTGTTCGAGGCGTTTGCCGTGCGGGTGTTGCAGGCGGCCAAGAACGTGAAACGAGCCGCGGCCCTGTTGGGGCTCGATTGGGACAGCGTCCATCGGATCATGGAGCGAGCGGTCGAGCGGGGCCTGGCGCGGCGCCTGCTGGAGGAAGTGCGTCACGTCGGCGTCGATGAAAAGAGCTTTGGCCGCGGGCACACGACGTTTCGGTGCTCACGGACCTGTCGGGGGCCGAGTGCTGGAAGTGAGCGAGGGACGGGATCAAGCCGGGGCCGACGCCTTGTGGCAGGCCTTGTCCGAAGAGCAAGCCGCCAGATTGAGGCGGCGGCCGTCGACATGTGGCCGGCCTACGCGGCCGCCGTGGCGACGCACGCCCCGCAGGCCGAAATTGTGCATGACCGGTTCCATGTGAGTAAGCATCTCAACGAAGCCGTGGATCAGGTTCGCCGGCAAGAGTACAAAGTTCTCAAGAAGCAAGGCGACGCCGCCTGACCGGCAGCAAGCAGTTGTGGCTGTTCAATCCCGAAACCTCAATGACGACCAGTGGCTCAAGTTCGAGCTGCTCAAGGACCAAGAGCTAAAAACTCGCGGGCGTGGGCGATCAAGGAACAGTTCCGTTGGTTCTGGGAGTACCGCTACGCCGGCAACGCGAAGAAGTTCTTTGCTCATTGGTACGGTTGGGCGGTGCGCAGCCGATTGCCCTCGATGGTAAAAGTCGCCAAGACCCTCAAACGCCACCTGCCGAACCTCCTGACCTACTTCCGCCACCGCATCACCAATTCCATGAGCGAAGGATTCAACAGCAAAATCCAAGCCCTCAAGTCCGCCGCCCGAGGCTTCCGAGCCTTCGACAACTTCCGCACACGGTATCCTCTTCCACTGCGGCAAACTGGATCTCCTACCGAACCAAATCATCCATTAAATTCCCTGAAGAACCATGAATTCACGAAAACATTTCGTTGGCAGGGGGCCATTCGCCGAGCTCGAGGACGTTGCCGTCGGGATCGCGGAAGAAAACCTGGCGGTAGCCGTAGTCGGGCAGCACGTGCTCGGTGAATGGCACGTTGTGCTGGCGAAGTCGCTCGACGGCCTGATCATAATCGTCGACGCGCATCGCCAGGTGGTTGGTGCGGGAGTTAATCGGTTTGTCGAGGCTGGGTTGAAAGCTGGCATCGTGGATCAGGTGAATCATGACGCCCACGTCTTGGCGATGCAGCCAGCTGCCGCGGAAGGAAAACGACGGCCGCGGGGTTTCGCAAAAGCCCAGGACGTCGCAGTAGAACCGCGCGCCCCGCTCGGGGTCGGCGGTCGGCAGGGCGATGTGGTTCAGCAGGCCGGAGTCGACGGGCGGGGGAGTCATGCGGAGAGCTGTCACGGTGTGCATGCAGTGGCGCCAGCACCGCTGGGGGTGCGGCAAACTGCAACGATTCTAACGGTTTTCTGGACTTCCGCTAACCGGCGCGTCGATAAACCGAGGGTCGGCGCCGGTGCGCGCCGTCGGGGGGGCCGCCATGCTCGAGCGATTGAAAACCGTCTGTTTACTTGTCGCCGCTTGCCTGCCGATCCTGAGCGGCTGCGGGGCTTTTCGGTGCGGGTGCGGCGACGGCTGCCGCCACAAGAGCCCCTACGCGGGCATGCAGTACGACTGCTGCTGCGAAACGTGCGGGCCCAACTGCGGCCCGTCGTGCGGCCACTCGAATTGCTGCTGTGGAACCGCCTGTCGAGGCTGTGGCCAGGAGTGCGGTTGCGGCAGTCCCGACGACTGCGGCGGATCGGTCGACGGCAGTTGCGGAAAGCGGCGCCACAAGTGGCGCCTCTTCGGCATGTTCGATTGCGCGGGTTGCGGCGGATGCTATTGGAACGAATGGTACAACGATCCGCCCGCCCAATGCGAGCCATGCGATTGCTGCGGCAACTACACCGGGCCCTACGCCACTTGCTGTTGCCAGACGCCGTGCCAGTATCAAGCCGACTACTCGGCCATGGGACCGACGGCGCTACCGCCGCTGGAGGAAGCGCCGCCCGCGGCGCCAACCGAGAAGGAAGCGGCCGAATTCGACGCGAGTGCGTTAGGCGCCGAGACGGAATAGCTCGCGCGCATTGGCGGTCGTCAGTGCCGCCAGGTCGTCGAGGGACATGCCGCGGACTCGCGCCAGGCATTCGGCCGTGTACTTTAGGTGAGCCGGCTCGTTGGGCCGTGCGCTGCGGACCGGCTCAGGGGAGAGATAAGGCGAATCAGTTTCGATGAGCAGCCGCTCAGCGGGGATCGTAGCGGCGCACTCGCGGAGCGCCTGCGACTTCTTGTACGTGAGCATGCCGGCAAAGCTGATGTGCATGCCCATACTGATGCACTCGGCGGCCATGCCGGCGTCGCCCGTGAACGAGTGCATGACGCCGCGCAAAGGGCCGCGCTCGTGGGCCTTGCGAAGCGCGGCCAGGATGTCGGCTTCGCAGTCGCGCATGTGGACGATGAACGGCAAACCGCGCTCCGCGGCGAGGCGGATGTGGCGATCGAAGTACTCCTGCTGCCGGTCGAAGGGCGTGTAGTCCCAGTGGCGATCAAGCCCCGTCTCGCCGATGGCCACCACGCGCGGCGCCGACGCCAGCCGCTCGATCTCGGCCCAGTCGTCGGGACCGCTCTGGGCCACGTAGTTGGGGTGAATGGCCACGGCGGCGTACACGCCCTCGTAGCGGGCCGCCAGTTCGACGCACGTGCGGCTGGCGGCGACGGTCGTGCCCACAGCGACGAGCTGGTCGACGCCCGCGTCGTGGGCCCGCTGGATGACCGCGTCGCGAATGGCGTCGAAGTCGTCCTGGTCGATGTGGGTGTGGGTGTCGAAGAGCATACACGAGAATGTCAGCTACGCCTCGGCGGGCGCGGCGGCCAGTTCGCGCAGCGAATCGAGATGGCCCTTGGCCATGCCGAGGGCTTCCTCGGCGATCGCCCGAGCCGCGGGGCACTCGTGAAGCTGCTCGACGATCTCCTGGATCGCCGCCGCGTCCTGCTCCTGGTATCGCACGCCGACCTGCAGCAGGAAATCGAGGTCCAGGTCGTGCAGGTCGGTGAACTCCATCGGAAATTCGCCGGTGCGGGGCAAGGCGTCGGCGTCGACGATCATGCGGCTGATCCGATCGGCCAACACGTCCTGGTCGTCGGCGATCGCCGCGACCGTTTCGAGCACTTCCGCGCCGCCCGGGCGCATGTACGGCCTGGAATACCGCAGGTACTGCGGAAACGATCGACAGTGGATCGCCAGCAGGCGGTTCAAGAGGTGGGTGGTTTCAACATTCATGGCGATGGGCCGCGGCCCTGCCGGGGAACGCAGCGCGATTCCGAGCAATTATCCGAACAATCCCGCGGCCGCTTGCTGCGCCCACGGCGCGATCAGGTTCGGCACGACGCCGAAGACGACCACCGGCACGACCATCGCCAGCACGAACGTCGCCGGGAAAAAGCCCAGCTCGACCGGCAGGCTGGTATCGGGCTCGGGGTCCATGCACATCGTCTTGGCCACCCGCAGGTAGTACACCAGCGAGATGGCGGTGTTCACGGCCCCGACCACCAGCACGAACATCAAGAGCGGCCCGCCCGCTTCGTAGAGGGCTTGCAGCACCCGCAGCTTGGGCCAGAAGCCCGCCAGCGGCGGCAGGCCAATCAGGCTCACCAGGATCAGCGTCAGCGACACCGCGGCCAGCGGGCTGCGGCGGATCAGGCCGGCGTAGTCCTTCAGGTCTTCGCTCTGCATCGAGTTGCGCAAGAACGCCACGACGGCGAAGGCGCCGAGGTTCATAAACAGGTAAATCGTCGCGTACAGCAAGAGCGCAGATATGCCATCGACGGCGAGCGACCGATCGCGGCCCACCAGCGCCACGGCCGCGGCGATCGGCATCATCATGAAGCCGGCGTGGGCGATCGTGGAATAGGCAAGCATCCGCTTGATGTTCCGCTGGCCGTAGGCGGCCAGGTTGCCGAACGTGCAGGTCACCGCGGCGACGACGGCGGTAATCACCACGAAAAATCGGCGGACCGGCGACAAGGGCTTTTCCGGCGTCGCATTCCGCGGCGAGGCGTTGGCGGGTTTGTCGTCGGTCGATTGGGCCACGAGGCGCAATTTCGCGGACATCGCTTCGGGGGACGCCTGGACCGTTTGCGGCCTGGCGGCTGCGCCGCAACTTCGGTCTCGCCAGGATCGTAACCCAGGCCGAGGCCCACGCGGACCAACAGAGCCAGCGCCGCGGCTTTGGAGGCCACCGACAGGAAGCCGCCGACTTCGGCCGCGGCGCCCTCGAACACATCAGGGCACCAGAAGTGGAACGGCACGGCCGACAGCTTGAACGCCAGTCCCACGCCAAGCATCAACCCGCCCAGGGCGAGAACCATCACGCGCAGCTCCCCGGCGGCGAGCATCGCGGGCAGGTCGAGCTCCATCAGCCGGTGGGCCATCGTCGGCAGGTGCGCCGAGCCCAACACGCCGGCTAACAGGCTGGCGCCGTAGAGCATCACCCCCGCGGCGCCGGCGCCGTACACGACATACTTGAGGGCGGCCTCGCTCGAACGGCTCCGACCCTTAACGATGCCGGCCAGCACATACGACGGCACGCTCGCCATCTCCACCCCAAGGAACAGGGTGAGCAGATGGTTGGCCGACGACATGAGGCACATGCCGATCGTGGCGCCAAAGACCAACGAATAAAAATCCTGCCCGTCCTCGCGATCGGCCAGGCCAGTCATTCGCGACAGAACCACCATCAGCAAGGCAGCGGCCGTCAGGAATAGCCGCATATATACGGTCAACGAATCGTACACCAGCATTCCGGTAAACAGCTCCTGACGCTTGATGTCGGCCAGGGAGGCCAACCCGCCGACGGGCACGGCGACCACCAACGCGGCAATCGATCCGACCAGCGCGAGCGCAAACGGCGGAATGCGGTTGAAGAGCGGCAGCACCTTTGCCAGCAGCATCACGACGATCGTGGCGCACAGCACGAGCTCCGGCCGGAAGTTCGGCAGGCTCGTGAACGTCGTGTCGCGGATCAGGTTGTCGACGATCGTTTGCAGTGTCACGAAATGTACGCCGGGGATTTGACCTTAGTGATAGCGAAACAATAACTTTTACAAATTGGTCTTGGTGATTTGTCGGCGGTCTGCGATCACGTTCGCATGCAGGTTGCGAAAGTCGAGGCGCGGATTCGTCGCAAGTATCGCACGCTCGTCGTGGAACTGGACGAGGCAGGCGCAGGCAATGGGCGGCAGCCGAGGCCCGCGACGCGGGCTGGGGCGGAATCAGTTTGGTCGCTCGGGCCACGGGTTTGTCGCGTCCGACGATCAGGGCAGGCCTGCGGGAATTGAAACTTCCCGCGAAACAACGAGCCATCGCTGGGAGGCGCGTGCGTCGGCCGGGCGGTGGGCGAAAGCCCATCACCGAAACCGATCCTGGCTTGCTGAAAGCTCTGGAGGCGTTGATCGAACCGGTGACTCGCGGCGATCCTGAATCGCCGTTGCGTTGGACCTGCAAAAGCACTGCGAAGTTGGCCGCTGAACTTGTCCGGCAGAATCACCCCGTAACGGATCGCACCGTGGCGACCTTGCTCAAACAAGCCGGTTATAGTTTGCAGGCCAACCGCAAGACGCGGGAAGGGGCCTCGCATCCCGATCGGAATGCTCAGTTCGAATACCTGAACGCCTGCGTGCAGCGGTTTCAGAAACGCGGCCAACCGGCCATCTCGGTGGACACGAAAAAGAAGGAATTGATCGGCGATTTCAAGAATGGCGGCCGGGAATGGCGACCGCAAGGGCAGCCTGAAGACGTCCGTGTCCACGACTTCCTGGACAAGACCCTGGGTAAGGCCATTCCGTACGGCGTGTACGACATGCTCAACAACCAAGGCTGGGTCAACGTGGGAATCGACCATGATACGGCCCAGTTCGCCGTCAACAGCATTCGCCGCTGGTGGAAGCAGATGGGGCAGCGGCGTTTCCCTCGCGCCACTGAACTGCTGATTACGGCGGACGGTGGCGGCAGCAATGGCCACCGGTCGCGGTTGTGGAAGGTGTCGTTGCAAGAACTGGCCGATGAACTGGCGCTGAAGCTGATTGTCTGCCACTTCCCGCCGGGGACCAGCAAATGGAACAAGATCGAGCATCGGCTGTTCAGCTTCATCACACAAAACTGGCGCGGCAAGCCGCTCGTCAGCCATGAGGCCATCGTCAACCTGATCGCCGGCACGACCACGCGCACAGGACTGACCGTCAAAGCCGCGCTCGACACGAACCATTACGACATCCAGATTAAAGTCAGTGATGAGGAACTCTCTCGACTCCGCCTGAAGCGACACGAATTCCACGGCGACTGGAACTACACAATCACGCCTCGACCAAGATAATCTGTCAACGTTATCCTTTCGCGGTCCCTTAGCCTGTCTAGCGTTGGCTGACCGACTCGACGGGCTCGTTCTGATCGAGAGTCTTGTTGAGGTCTATCTGGGTGCTGGACCAGCTCGCTAGTTGCTTGACCTGCTGGTCCACGCTCTGCTGCATGTAGTACAGCAAGCTGTAGGGGTAAACGCCAAAAAGGACGGCGAACGCCAGCAGCGGCGAGGCGATCAACAGTTCGCGGGTGGTGATCGGCGTCAGCGCCTCGGGGTGCGGGCCGCGGTACTCGGCGCCGAGGTACACCCGCTGGATCGCCCACAGGATGTACCCGGCCGTCAGGATCACGACCGCGGCGCCGATGACCGCCAGCGCCTGGCTATACTTCCACGACGCAAGCACGACCAGAAATTCGCCGATGAAGCCGCACAGGCCGGGCAGGCCGAGACCAGCGAAGAAAATGCCGATCGCCAGGCCGCTGTACACGGGCATCTTGGCGAACAGTCCGCCGAATTGGTTTAGGTCGCGGTGGTGCACGCGGTCGTAAATGACGCCCACCATGAAGAACATGCCGGCCGAGCTGATGCCGTGGGCGATCATCTGGAACATGGCGCCGTTGACGCCCATTTGCCAGTATTCGGGATTAAAGCCGTTGTCGGCCGTGGCGCTCCACACGCCGAGGCCGAGCACCACGTAGCCCATGTGGCTCACCGAGCTGTAGGCCACCATCCGCTTGAAGTCGGTCTGAGCCATGGCGGCGAAGGCGCCCCACACCATGCTTGTCACGCCCACGACGCAGACAAAGTAGGCGAGCTGATATCCGGCCGCAGGGCAGATGGGGTAGCAGATGCGGATGATGCCGTAGCCGCCCATCTTCAAGAGGATGCCGGCCAGGATCATCGAGATCGGCGTCGGCGCCTCGACGTGCGCATCGGGCAACCAGGTATGCAACGGCACGCTCGGCACCTTGATGGCGAAGCCGATGAACAGCAGCATGAAGGCCCACCAACCCACGCTCTGGCCGAGCCAGACTCGGCCTTTGAGCTGGCTATCGAACAGCGTGGTGTGCTGACCCATTTGCTGGAGGGCAAGGATGTTGAAGGAGTGCACCTGCCGGCGGAGCCTGGGGTCGGTCTCGGCCGTGGCCTGCTTGAACGCCTTGGCCGTGTCGTCGTTGCTGGCCAGCCAGCGCTGAAACGCCGCGTCGGGCGATTCCGCGCCGGCGCCCGCGCTGGCCGCCGCAGGGCGGACGATGCCGGCATTAACCAGTTGCCTGGCGTTCAGCTTTGTCAGGTCGCTGTTGAAATACAGCATGAGAATGGCGATCAGCATCAGCACGCTGCCCACCAGCGTGTAAAGAAAGAACTTGATCGCCGCATACTCGCGCCGCGGGCCGCCCCACACGCCGATGAGGAAGTACATCGGCAGCAGCATCACTTCCCAGAAGACATAGAACAGGAAAAAATCCAGCGCCATGAACACGCCGAGCATGCCGGTTTCCAGCAAGAGAAACAGGATACAGTAGGCCTTCACATGCTTGGCGATCGGCCAGCTGGCGGCCATGGCCAGCACGCAGAGAAACGCGGTGAGGACGACCAGCGGAAAGCTGATGCCGTCGAGCCCCATGAAGTATTGAATGCCGAACGACGGGATCCACGGCGCCGCGAACAGGTTCTGCATGCGGGCGACGTCGCCCTGAAAATGAACGTCGTTGCGCTGCAGGAACAAGCCCACGGTAAGCAGAAAGGTGAATACCGTGAACGCCAGCGCGGTGTATTTCATCGCTTCGTCCCGGCCGCGCGGAAAGAAGGCGAGCACCAGCGCCCCGAGCGCCGGGAGGAACACCATCAGGCTCAGGTAGTTGATTGGTTGGCTTAGCATGACGGGAAAGGAGTCGAGGGTCGGAGTGGGTTCAGGGTTCAGGATAGGACGTACGACACCGCGAAGTAGGCCAGGCACATGAACCACGTGCCCATCACGATAAACAACACATACTGCCGCAGACTGCCGGTCTGCAGCTTGCGGAGCAAGAGGCCGAAGTCCCAGGTCCAGTTGGCGAAGGCGTTGACCGAGCCGTCAACTAGCGTCTGATCGAACACGGCGTCGACGAATTTCGATCCGCCGCGACACAGCGCCGCGGCGCCGTGCAGCACCGAGTCGATTACGCCGCGGTCGAACCGCGCGATCAGCCGGGCCAGCGCCAGCGCCGGCACGACGAAGATCGCCCAGTACAGCTCGTCGAAATACCACTTGTTCCACAAGAGCGCGTAGATCGGCTTAAAAGTGTGCTTGATTTCGGCCGGGTCGAGCAGCCGCCACAGGTACAGGGCCGTGGCCACGAACAAGCCAAGCATCGCGGCGGCGAAGGCGCGAAGTCCCGCCGGAGTTTTGATTTCGGGGGCGTGGCTCAGGTGCTCGGCAGGAACCGAAAGCGTGGGCAGCAACACGCCGACGCTCGTCTGGATCGTACCAAGCGGCTGAGCCTGTGCCAACAAATCGGGAACATGGAAGATAAATCGCCACCCCACCGCGATTGCCAGAATCGCCAACGCGATCAGCGGCCGGGTCATCACCGCCGGCGACTCATGGGCGTGGTCGAAGCGGTGGTGATTGCGCGGTTGGCCGGCGAAGGTCATGTACCACAGCCGGAACATATAAAATGCCGTGATCGCCGCGCCGCCCACCGGCAGCCACAAGAGCAGGCGGTAGGCGCCGCCGTTGGTCTGGCCGTAGCTCCACGCCTGTTCGATGATCGAGTCCTTGGAGTAGTACCCGCTGAGTCCGATCGGCGTAAGCGGGATGCCGGCGCCGATGATTGCCAAGCAGCCCACCAGCATGGTGTACGCGGTAATGGGCATCTTCTTGCGCAGGCCGCCCATCTCGGTCATATCGTTGGTGTGGACGGCGTGGATTACCGAGCCTGAGCACAGAAACAGCAGGCTCTTGAAGCAGGCATGCGTGATCAGATGAAACAGCCCCGCGATCCAGCCGCCCAGGCCGAGAGAGAGCATCATGTAGCCGAGCTGGCTGATCGTGGAGTAAGCGAGCACCCGCTTGATGTCGACCGCCGTGATGGCGATGGTGGCCGCGAGCGTGAGCGTGATGCACCCAGTGATGGCGATCACCAGCAGCACTTCCGGCGAAAACGCCGGGTAAAACCGCCCGACCAGATAAACGCCCGCGGCGACCATTGTGGCCGAGTGCACCAGGGCTGAAACCGGCGTAGGTCCCTCCATTGCGTCGGGCAGCCATGTGTGCAGCGGGAACTGGGCGCTCTTGCCGACGCATCCGCAAAAGATGCCGACGCCGGCAATGAACAGCAGCCACTGGCCGGCGGCGCACCTGCGCTCGCCTGGCCGGGCAGTGCGCGCTTCTTCGGCGACCATACCGGGCGTGGGCGCGAGGCGGTGGTCGTTGGCTTCAGTGCGAAGTCGGCTGAAGATGCCGGGCTCGCGCCTCGCCATTGTCATTGGGCACGTCGCCGAAGGCAAATGTGCCCAAGCTCGCCCACAGGGCCATCAAGCCGATGAGCATGCCGAAGTCGCCGATGCGGTTGACGATGAACGCCTTGTTGGCTGCGGTGCTCGCACTGTCCCGTTCGATGTAAAATCCGATCAAGAAATACGAGCAGATGCCCACCAGCTCCCAGAACACGAACACCATCGCCAAATTGCCGGAGACGACCAACCCCAGCATGCTGAAACTGAACAGTGAGAAGTATTGAAAGAACCGGTAGAATCGTCCGCGCCGATGAAGATGCTCGCCGGTGGAAAGCGTGACCTCATGGTCGATGTATGGCTCATGCAGCTCATCGTGCATGTAGCCCAGGGCATAGATGTGTATACACGCAGCGATGAACGAAACCATGCAAAACATGGTCACCGTCAGCGAGTCGATGTAATAGCCGATTGTGAGCTTGAGCTTGCCGAACTTGGCCAGTGTGTACCAATCGCCGGCCACGGGCGGCGCCGGGGCGACGGCGGCGTGTTCTTCAGAGGCGGCGCCCTGCTCGGCCACCACGTCTGCCGGCTCCTCTGACTCTTCGCCGGCTTCGTGATGTGCCGACGCCATAAGCGGATGATTGGGCAGCCATACGCCGAACATGGCCGTCAGGCTCAGCACGGTGCTCGCCACGATCGCGGCCACCGACAGGTACCCCGCATACTTCCCGTGCGGACCCAGGCGCTTGCCCACAAACACGATGACCACGAACGCGACCAGCGGCGCTAGCCACGCGGCGCCCAGCAAGGTCGGCAACCAAGAAAGAGAGGGAAGCATTGATCTTCAGCGCGCGCCTCTATCCGGCAAGTTGATCGGCGCGGTCGACGTCGATCGAGTCGTGGTTCTGATAAAAGTTCAGCGCGATCGCCAGCGCCACCGCGGCTTCGGCGGCGGCCAACACGATCACGAACAGCGCGATCAACGGCCCATCCATGCCCAGCGATCCCGGCCCGCCGCCCAGATAGGAACTGCCGAAGGCGACGAAGTTCAGGTTGGCCCCGTTGAGCACCAACTCGATGCCCATCAACACGCCCATGGCATTGCGCTTAGTCGCCATGCACATCGCCCCGCACACGAACATGATGGCGCCCACGGTCATGTAATGGGCCACTCCAGGCGGTTCGGTCAACAGATTGGCGAGCGGCAAGACGTTCATCGTTCAGTCGCCGGGATGTTGCTTGGGCGGCGTTTGGCGCGGGCCAGGTAGGCCGCGCCGATTAGCACCACCAGTAAGTGCACCGAGACGATTTCAAAATGCAGCAGGTATCCCGACATGCCGCGGCGGTGCGCCACGCTGGGCTCGTCCAACTTGTCCACGCGGGCGCCGAGCAAGCCCATGGCCAGCGGCGCGATGGTCTTTTGCACCGGGAGTTTTTCCATGGCCGCGCGGTCGGGCGCGTGCCACGCGGGCACGCTGTAAGCGGCGGCCACCAGTAAGCTCAGCAGTGCGCCGCCGGCAATCAGCCCCAGCACCCAGTCGCCCGCCATCGTCTTCATGCTCACGAACCGCTCTTGCGAAGTGAGCATGACGCCGAAGATCAATAGCACGAGCGTGGCGCCGACATAGATCAGCAACTGCATGGCGCCGATGAAATCCTGGCCGGCAAGGAAAAACAGCCCGGCGGTCGCTCCGAGCGAAAGGGTCAGATAAAACGCCATACGGACGACATTGGGCGACAGCAATACCGCAATCGCAAAACCACACGCCAGCACCGAGAGCAGCAGGAAGAATACCGACGGCCAGTAGATTTCGCCCATCGTCAGTAACTCCTTCGCTCGAAGGCGGGGGCGAGGGTTAGACCGTCGGTCTCCTGAGACGACAGCTTCGGAGCGGAATTCTCCGTGGTCGCGTCAGCAGCAGGTTTGGGCTTTGCGCTATCGGCGCCTTCAGGCCAACCCTCGCTCAGGGCGTAGGTCGCGGCGGGCGGAGCGGTCAGACCGAAGAAATTGCGCTGCGGCAGCCAGTACTGCCACAGGACAGCGCCCAGAAACATCGCCGCGGCAATCGGCGTGCAGTATTTCAAGCAGGTCGTCATCACCTGGTCGATCCGCAGCCGCGGCAACGTCCAGCGGATCCACATCATCACGCAAACGCCGATGCACCCTTTCACCAGCACGTTGACTAGCCCACACAGTTGACAGACATAATGGGCCACGCCGTCGCCGGCCAAACCACTGAACCAGCCGCCGGGCTGCAGGCCCGCCAGGCTCGTCAGCGGGACCGGACCGTGCCAGCCGCCCAGGAACAGGATCGAGGCCAGCAGGCTCACCGTCAGCATCGAGCCATACTCGGCCATGAAGAAGAAGCTCCACCGCAAGCCGGAATATTCCGTGTGGAACCCGGCCACCAGCTCGCTCTCGGCCTCGGCCAGGTCGAAGGGCGCCCGGTTGACGCTTGCCGTGGCGCAGGTGACGTACACCCAAAACACAAGGAACGTCGCGGGGTCGTTGAACAGGTACCAGTTTGTGAACCACCCTGCTTGCTGATCGCCGATCACGACCAGGTCCATCGACCCAGCGAGCAACACCGGCACGACGGCGCATACGCCCAGCGGGACTTCGTAGCTCACCACCTGAGCCGCCTCCCGCATGGCGCCGAACAGCGACCACTTCGATGCCGAGGAGTACCCGGCCAGGATGACGCCGAACACCTCGAGCCCCAGCACGGCCAACACGAAGAACACGCCGGAATTCACTCGCTGGGCTACCCAGGGGTAGTCGCCGCCGGCGAACGGGATAGCGATGTACGCGGTGATCGCCGCGCCCAAGCTCACATACGGGGCGAGGCGAAATAGCAGGCCGTCGGCGCCGCCCGGCATCAGGTCTTCCTTGGTGAGCAGCTTGAGGCCGTCGGCCAAGGTCTGCAGCCAACCAAACTTGCCGCCGACGCGCGTCGGCCCGAGGCGGTCCTGGATGCGGCCGGAGATCTTGCGCTCCAGCCAGATGAACAGCAGTGCGCCAACGGGTACCGCGACCAGGTGCAATCAGCGACACGTGCACCAGCGCCGCGACGACATATCCCCAAATGCTGTCCGGCGCAACCGACCAACCCGCCTGGGAGGCGAGCCAGTTCAAGATGCTGTTGATTCCTGCAGCCACGGCGCAACAACTCGTGCCAAGTGCCATCCCAGGCGGCAGAGCTTGCCCGTGCGACGACCCCGGACTTTATCCTTCCGGCCGCCCTGATTCTGGCTTGAAGATTGTGAAATATCTCACAAAGCCAGTCGGGTGTATAGGGTTGCCGCGGGCAATTTGCACGCTGATCCGCAACCTTTATCGATCGATCTCGCCCATGACCACATCGAGCGAACCCACGATCGCGGGCACGTCGGCAATCAGGCAACCGCGGCACAGCTCGTTGGTCACCGAGAGGTTGCAGAAAGAGCTGCTGCGCGCCCGCGCCCGCCAGGGAATCGCCTCGCCATTGCTCACGAGGTAGAAGCCCATTTGACCGCGCGGCGACTCCGTCTCGAGATACGCCTCGCCTTTGGGAAGCTTCTGGGTGAGCTTGAGCGGCTCGCCCCAGCCGCCTGTCGCCGTGCTGTACTGGTCGATGGCTTGCCGCACGAGGTCGATCGACTGGACCACCTCCAGCATTCGCACGTAGAAGCGGTGCCAACAGTCGCCCAACACAGCTTCGCGCGGCACCGCCGGGTAGATGTGATCCTTGGGGTAGTGGCCGTTTTTCTGCACGATCGACCTCGAACGCATAGCCGTCGTACATCGCCGTATAGATTTCCTCACCGTCGCGGCGCAGGTCCTGGTCGACCCCGCTGCCCCGCAGCACCGGTCCGCTCGTGCCGTAGTCGATCGCCATGGCCGCCGACATGATCGCCGATGCCGGCCGTGCGCTTGATGAAGATCGAGTTGGTCGTGAGCAGGGCGTGGTATTCGTCGATGATCGGCTCGAATTGGTCGAGAAACGCTTCGCAGCTCTGGAGCCAGCCGGCCGGCAGATCGGCGGTGGCGCCGCCGACGGTGAGGTAGCTGTACGTGAGCCGGGCGCCACACGCTTCCTCGAACAGGTCGAGAATCATCTCGCGCTCGCGGAAGGCGTACAGAAACGGGCTGAACGTGCCGAGGTCGAGCCCGTAGGCGCCCATGCCGACCAGGTGGCTGGCGATGCGGCCCATCTCGGCGATGATCACCCGCAGATGCCGGCCCTTCTCGGGCGGTTCGTATTTCATCAGCTTCTCGACCGCCAGCGCCCAGCCGAGATTCATGTTCATCCCGGCCAGGTAATCCATGCGGTCGGTGTAGGGAATCCACTGCCGCGGCGTGAGGTTCTCGCCGATCTTCTCGGCGCAGCGGTGCAGGTAGCCGATGTGCGGCGTCACCTCGGAGACGACCTCGCCGTCGGTGCGCAGCACCAGCCGCAGCACGCCGTGCGTGCTGGGGTGCTGCGGGCCCCATGTTGACCAGCATCTCGTCCGTGCGGACGTCGAACTCGATGACGCGAGGATCGTCGACAGTTGCTGTGCATTTTCAGCGATTACCGTCCGCGGATTCCGTGGTACTCCAGCGGCATTTCGTAGTCCTTGCGCAGCGGGTGCCCCACCCAGTCCTCGGGGCACAGAATGCGCCGCAGGTTGGGGTGATCGGTAAAGCGAACCCCCAACAGGTCGTAGCACTCGCGCTCGTGCCAATCGGCCGTGCGCCAGATGCCGGCCACCGAGGGAATCTCGGGCAATTCGCCCGGCTGTCCGTCCTTCCATCGCGGCAGCATCACCTTCAACACGAGGCTGTGCTTGTGCTTCATGCTAAAGAGGTGATACACGACCTCGAGGTGCGGCTGCCAAGTCACTTTGGCGGCCTTCTTTTCGTCGGGCTCGCAGTAATCTACGGCAGTGACGCTGTTGAGATAGTCGAAAGCAAGACTCGGCTCGTCCCGCAGGTAGGCGCACACCTCGACGATCCCCTCGGGCGCCACCTCAATCCAGGGATCGACGTTCTCCAGGTTGGCGCCGGTGATCTGGCCGCCAAACTTCTGCTTGAGTTGATCGACGAGGGACGGTCCGCTCATGCGACATTCCGTGGTAGTCAGGCTGACAGGATGGAGCCGGCGGATCGCGCGCCTCGCGGCTCGACCTCAATGGACACAGGCGCGCGCTCGACGACGTCGCCCGCGTGGCTGCGCACCGAGCGGACCCAATCCAGATCGCCCCGCCGCCACACATAGGCGAAGCCCACCATCAGCACGCCAAAAAACACCGCGATGTCCCACAGCGAGGTGATCGCAATCTGTTGGGCGGTGCGCTGAATCGCGCCGCGGTCGCCGGGCTCCGGCGAGTTGACGCCCAATTCACGCAGCCGCTCCGTTGCCTGCGGCGTCAGAGCGGTGGCGCTGCCAGCCGGGTCCAAGTCGGCGGCCACAATTGGCATGCCGGGCGACGCCAATTGCGTCGCTTTGCCAAACACCGTGGCCCAAGGAAAGAAAAACGCCACCTCGACATCGAAGATGATGAACAGCAGCGCAACCACGTAAAACCGCAAGTCAAACTGCACGAAGCTGGAGCCGATCGTCGGCTCGCCGCACTCGTAGACCTCGAGCTTCTCGCGATTGGGCAGCCGTGGCCGCACGAGTTTGCCGACCAGCAGGTTGACGAACAGAAACGCCACCGCCGCGCCCGCGAACAGGCCCAGGTAAGCAACGATAGCGGTCGGGGTAGCCATTGAGTCAGTCAGCAATTCAAAGTTAGTCGCGACGTGGAGTCCTCGAAGCGGAGTGCACCGGACGCCCGTTAGCTCACTGATTCGGCCCGCCGTGCACCGGCTCGGTGATCACCTTCGATTGCGCCACCGCCGTCGGGTTGATCGATGCGCGGCCCCAGGCCACGTCCAGCGGCAGCCGGGCGAAATCGACGATGCAACCGTCGCGGCTGTAACAGCTCAGGTCGTGCGTGGCGCCCATGAAGATGCAATCAACCGGACACGGTTCGACGCACAGTGCACAGAACATGCACTTGGTGTAGTCGATGGTGTATCCGGTGATCTTGAATCCCTTGGCGCCTTCGACGCGCTCCTTGCCGATGTAAATGCAGTCCACCGGGCACGCCTTGGCGCACTGGTCGCAGGCGATGCAGGTGGTGAGATCGAACCGATGAAACCCCCGATACCGCGCCGCCACGGGCACGGGCAACTCGGGGTATTCAAAATGCTCGGTAAACGTTTTGCGTTCGGGCCGGTAGGTCTTGATCCACGTTCGCAGCGTCACCCACATGCCGTGGGCTACGGTGTACACCGCTTCGAAAATATTTCCCAACCACGGGAAGGATCGCTTGAGCGTGGCAATCATCGAGTTTACGTTCGCCTGGGTAATGAACTTTGGATTATAGGACCGCAGCGCTTCGCTGCAACCGCTGACGGCGGTCCAGCGCCTCCGACTTGTCGGCGCCTTATGTTTTCACGTGCGATCGCCCTCACGACGCCTTTGCGGAATGACGGCCAATAACAACTTGCAGGTCCGAGCACGACGTGCGATTGGCGACTTGCGGCGCGCACCGCTAACACGCGGACACTAAACGGAAACCATGGTGCCCCATGAGAATTTCTACGCTCCCGTCGTCCTCGGCGGGCAACCGCTAACTGGGGCGGCCGGGCATTCACTCCCGTTTCACGGCATCTGGCGGTTGAAGGGAGCTAGGTCGTCAGGGGGAAATGTGAGAAATGCGGTGAAGCGGCCCGAGCCGCACCGGCGGTCATTGCCTTCCAGCGGCGCCGTTCCCGCCGTCGCCCGCGTGCGCAAGCAACAGATTTGGCATAAAGCCTTTCCCAATTTAAATTTGCGCTCCGCCCAGCGTCAGCCGAAGAGACCGCATAAACCACTGCAATTACCGCAAATACCACCCTAAACCAGGCACGAGCTGCGCAAAATCGTGCCGCGCCCAGCAAAAAATGGGCCAGCCGATTGTTACTTTCCTTGACTCGCGTCAATCAGCACGTAGAGTGGAACGAAGGGACCCGTGTGGGCGCCCCTCGCGGTAGCGTTATCTCGCCTGAACCAAAGACGTTAGGGCGGACGTTGGGAACCCTGTGAGCGGCTCCGGTAGAAGCCTTTCCCCCGACGAGCGAACGAAGGAATCGACCATGTTAGTCCTGTCGCGTAAGAAGAACGAGAGTATTGTCATCAACGATGACATTACGATCGTCGTGGTGGAGATTCGCGGCGACAAAGTGCGCCTCGGCGTGGAAGCCCCCAAAGAGGTGCCCGTCCATCGCAACGAAGTGTACGAAGCGATTCGTCGCAACCAGCAGCAGGCCGGCAACAACGGCCCGCCGCGCGAGGCCGACGCCAGCGCCGCTGAGTAAGCTCCTCCTTCGCGGTCGCCGCCGACAGAGCGGCGGGCCTTCTCGTTTTCGCCGCGGGCGTATTTTTTGTCCTGCGTCGTCTGGCGGAAAAGATCGCGCAATTGTCGCCCGGCGTGCCCCCTTCGCCTTGACGCTCCGGCCACTCGCGCCACAATGACGGGTTTCGTCGCGACTGCCGCGCACGGCCGAGCGCCCGCGCTCGACGGGGCCCCGTCGTCTAGAGGCCTAGGACACCGGCCTTTCACGCCGGTAACACGGGTTCGATTCCCGTCGGGGTCACTTGGGGGTTCAGAGGTCAGGGTTCAGGGTTCAGTACTGAAGTTGGTTCGGACGCGCACCATCTCATACTGAACCCTGAACCCTGAACCCTAGCGATGTCTTCTCAGTACGACGCCGTTCTCATCGTCTCCTTCGGCGGACCCGAAGGTCCCGAAGAAGTGATGCCGTTTCTGGAAAACGTGCTCCGCGGCCGGAATGTGCCGCGCGAGAGGATGCTCGAGGTCGCCGAACATTACTTGGAGTTCGGCGGCGTCAGCCCGATTAACGAGCAGAATCGCCAACTTATCGCCGCCTTGGCGCGTGAGCTTGCCGAGCACGGTCCCAAGTTGCCGATTTACTGGGGCAATCGCAATTGGCGCCCGTTTCTGGCCGACGCGGTGGGTCAAATGGCCAACGAGCGCGTCCAGCGCGCCCTCGCCTTTGTCACCAGCGCCTACAGCAGTTACTCCAGTTGTCGGCAGTATCTTGAGGACATCGCCCGCGCCCGTGCGGAGGTCGGCCCGGCGGCGCCCGAAATCGACAAAATTCGCGCCTTCTACGACCACCCAGGTTTCATCGAGCCCATGGTCGAATCGGTGGGCAAGTGCGCGGACCGCTTTGAAGCGCAGCAGCGTGGCCAACTCACAACGTTATTCACCGCCCACAGCATTCCCGCGGCGATGGCCGAAAGCTGCGACTACCAGCGGCAACTTCGAGAGGCGTGTCAACTCGTCGCCGCCGGCGCAGGTTTGCCGCGGTGGGAATTGGTTTACCAAAGCCGCAGCGGCCCGCCGCAGCAACCGTGGCTCGAGCCCGACGTCTGCGATCGGATCAGCGAATTGCATCCGGCAGGCGAGCTGAAGAACCTGATTCTGGCGCCGATCGGCTTCATCTGCGATCATTTGGAGGTATTGTACGATCTGGACAAAGAGGCGGCCGACCTCTGTCGCGAGTTGGGCGTGCCGATGGAGCGCGCGGCGACTGTCGGCGTGCATCCGCGATTTGTCGCCATGATTCGGGAGCTGATCGTCGAGCGCACCACTGACGCGGCCGATCGCCCGTCACTCGGCGAACTCGGCCCCCGGCCCGATGTGTGTCCACCCGGGTGTTGCTCGTACACGCCGACCCGGCCCGGTTCTAAGCCGTAGCGGCCAGCCGCGGGAATCCTACAATTGAGATGAATCAAGCCGCACCTCCGGGGCGGCGTCAAAAGGAGGACTCCAAAATGAAATTCGCCACCGCACTTTCGATTGGCGCCGCGTGCCTGGCCCTAAGCGGAGGCTGCAGCGAAACCACGAAGACCGAGACCAAAGAAGCGCTCCACGAAACCGGCGAGGCGATCAGCTCGGCCGCCCAGGACACCAAGGAGAATGCCGCCAAGGCCGCCGGCGCCATCGAAGACGCCGCCCAAAAAGCCAAGGAGAAGCTCAGCGGCGATTCCACGGAACCGGCCCCCGCGACGACGCCAACGGAGCCGAACTCGCCTTAAGTGGGCGCCGATTCCTTGGCCAGGGCGCTGATCATCCGGAATTTGTCCGAGCCCGCGGCGCCGCACCACTCGAACAGCGCTGCTTCGGTCGTCGTGATCACGGCGCCGGTGGACTCCAGCCGCCGCAGAGCAACTTCGTGATCGATGGCCGCGCGGGCGCCGACAGCGTCCGCCGCCACGAATACGTGGTAGCCCGCGGCGAGCAGGTCGAGCGCCGTCTGCTGGACGCACACGTGCGTCTCGATGCCACAGAGCAGAACGCGATCGCGTCCTTCGGCTTGCCAGGCGGAAAAGATCACGCCGCATTCGCCGCAGCTGAAGGCCAGCTTCGCCAGCGGCGGACCCCAGAGTCTTTCCGTTAGTTCCGGCGCCGTCGGCCCGAGCTTTTCCGGATTCTGCTCCGTCGCGGCGAGATGAACGCCAAGGACTTGGGCGCCATCCAGCAAGCGGCGGCAATTCCATGTGATGCGTTTGCCATCCGGCACGACCGCGAGAAGGCGCTCTTGCATATCAACCAACAGCACGCCGGTGTTCGCCGGCCGCATTATCATCGGACTTCGCGGCAACGGCGCCGCCTTCACTTTCGGGGGCGGCAGAGTGGGTTCGTGCGGATCGCGAGTCATGAGCTCAAGGATAGCGGGTTTCCGCTCGGGTGGCATGCCCTCGTCCGCGCGGGCATGTTTATGTCACTCAGACATGTCCACGTCGGCGGACCTCCGAGGACATGCCACCCAAAGCCCCGAGGAAGGATGCGCGCCCCCTGGCAGGCCGCCGCTGGGTCCGGAACAATGAGGGCCATGAAGATTCGATCCACCACCATCCTCACCGTTCGCCACAACGGCCGCGTGGCCATGGGCGGCGACGGACAGGTATCGCTCGGGCAGACCGTCGTCAAAAGCGATGCGGTGAAAATTCGCAAACTCGCCGAGGGCAAAGTGTTGGTGGGCTTTGCGGGCGCCGCGGCCGACGCCTTCGCCCTCATGGAGCGGCTGGAGGCCAAGCTCAAGGACCACCCCGGCAACCTGGTGCGGGCCGCCACCGAGCTGGCCAAGGATTGGCGAATGGACCGCGCCCTGCGCCGACTGGAGGCCCTCGTGGCCGTGGTCGACGCCAAGAACACGCTCCTGGTCTCCGGCACAGGCGACGTTATCCAGCCCAGCGACGGCATCCTCGGCGTCGGCTCGGGCGGAAACTTCGCCGTCGCCGCCGCCCGGGCGCTGGTAGCCCATAGCTCGCTGCCCACGGCCGACATCGTACGCACCGCCCTCGAGATCGCCGGCGACATCTGCGTGTACACCAATCGCAACATCGTGATCGAAGAACTGCCGTGAAGAACCTCACCCCGCGGGAGATTGTCGCCGCGCTCGACCGTCACATCATCGGGCAGGCCGACGCCAAGCGGGCCGTGGCCGTCGCCATTCGCAATCGCTGGCGGCGGCAGCAGCTCGACGACGACATGCGGCAGGAGGTCGGCCCCAAAAACATCCTCATGATCGGCCCCACCGGAGTGGGCAAGACCGAGATCGCCCGCCGGCTGGCTCGCCTCACCGGCGCCCCGTTCATCAAAATCGAGGCCACCAAGTACACCGAGGTTGGTTACTACGGCCGCGACGTGGAGAGCATGGTCCGCGAGCTGATCGAAAACGCCATCGGCCTGGTTCGCGAGCGCGAGCTGGCGGCGGTCCAGGAGGAAGCGACGCGCCGAGTGACCGAACGGCTGCTCGATTTGTTGGCTCCGGCGCCCGCGGCGTTCGAGGTGGGAACCGACAGCGGGGATTCGCCCGAACGCTACGAGCGCACCCGCGAAAAGATGCGGGCGATGCTGGCCGGCGGCGAGCTGGAAAACCGGAGTGTCGAAATCGCGATCGAGCAGAAGGCCCACGCGATGATGATCCCCGGCATGGGTCCCGGCGGCGAGGGCATGGACGTCGACCTGCAAGGCATGTTTGAGAAAATCCTGCCCAAGCACGTGGTTCGCCGCGAAATGACCGTCGCCGAAGCCCGCCGCGTGCTGTTCGACCAGGAGTGCGAGGCGCTCATCAACCAGGAAAAGGTGAACGCCCAGGCCATCGAGCTGGCGGAGAACACGGGTATCATCTTCGTCGACGAGCTGGACAAGATCGTGGCCAGCGAAGGCGGCCGCGGGGCCGACGTGTCGCGGCAGGGCGTGCAGCGCGACCTCTTGCCAATCGTCGAAGGCACGACGGTGCAGACGCGGTACGGCTACGTGCGCACCGACCACGTGCTATTCATCGCCGCGGGGGCGTTTCACACCACCAAGCCGTCCGACCTGATGCCGGAACTCCAAGGGCGGTTTCCGATCCGCGTGGAGCTGGAAGACCTGGGCAAGGATGAATTCATCCGCATCCTATCCGAGCCGCACAACTCGCTCACTCGCCAGTACGCGGCGCTGATGAAGACCGAGGGCGTCGAGGTCGAATTCCTGCCCGACGCAATCGAATCGCTGGCCGATTACGCGTATCGAGTGAACCAATCGACGCAAAACATCGGCGCCCGCCGGCTGCACACGATCATGGAGCGGCTGTTGGAAGACCTCTCCTTCGAGGCGCCCGATATGAAGATGGGCCGCGTCGAGATCAACGCGGCGTACGTCAAGGAGCGGCTCGATGAGATTGCCCAGGATGAGGATTTGAGCAAGTTTATTCTATGAATCGCCGCATTGGACTGTTCGCTTAAGCGACCAGTCCGGCGCACCAAACCGCGCGACCGGTGTGCGGTACTCGGTACTCAGTACTAGGAATGAAGGCGCCATATTAGGCGTCAGTCCCCTAGCAACTGCCCCACCGCCCTGATCACCTTCTCAAGTCCCGGCGCTACAGTCGACACCGTGAACCTCCGCGCCGTCTCGCCCACCGCCTCGCAGCGAATCTCCAACCGCTCCGCCGGCAACAGATCCGTCACGCGGTCGGCCCACTCGACGAACGTCACGCCCTCGGAATCGAAATACTCCTCGGGGCCGAGCTCGATAAATTCATCTTCGTCCCGGAGTCGATACACGTCCAGGTGGTAGATCCGCACACGGCCCTGGTACTCGTTCGCCAGGACAAACGTGGGGCTGGTGGCCTGGTCGCGCGGCACGCCGCAGGCGGCGGCGAAGGCCTGCACGAGCCGCGTCTTGCCGGCGCCGAGCGTGCCGATCAGCCCCACCGTCGTCCCCGGCGGCAGCGCCGCCGCCAGCGCGGCGCCCAACCGGTCCGTGTCGGCTTCGCTTGTGGCGGTGAATATCAATGTTGCCATCGCAGAGCGCGTCAGTGCTCGTAACCTGTCGCCTCGAGGGGCGACAGCTCGCCGTCGTCGCCGACTTTCCACAGGCCCGGCTGCGCGACGAACCAACCAATCCGCGTGATCGGCACGCCCACCGGTTGATCCTGCACGATCTGCTCGGCCGCCTCGGGGCTGGCGGCCAGCAGTAGTTCAAAGTCCTCGCCGTCGCCCAGGGCATGGTCGATCGGCAACCGGCCGGTGGAACTCGCCAGGCGCAGCGCGTCGGTCGACACGGGGATGGCGCCCAGGACGAGCGCCACGCCGCAGCCGCTCGCCGCCGCCAGCCGCGAGGCGTCCAGGGCCAGGCCGTCGCTCACGTCGATCCCCGCGTGCAATGGATACTGTTGGTGCAACACCAGCGCCTCGCGCACGCGCGGCTCAACATGCAGATGCCGGCCGAGAATGCTGCCGCCCAGCGCGCCGGTCACCAGCAGGTCGTCGCCGGGTCGCGCGCCGCTGCGGGTGAGCGGGCCGCGCTCTGTGGTGCGGCCGACCGCCGTCACGGAGATGGCCAGCCGACCGTCCCAGGTGTTGGTGTCGCCACCGGCAATGGCCACGTCGAACCGTTCGGCCAGCGGCAGCATGCCGCGGTACAGTTCCTCGGCCAACTCCAGCGCGCTCAACCCGCGGGCGCCCTGCGCGGCAAGACGAGCGATACGACAACCGCCACTGGCTCCGCGGCCATCGCCGCCAGGTCACTGAGATTCACCGCCAGCGCTTTGTGCCCCACGAGGCTGGGTTCGACGTCGGCGAGCAGGAAGTCGACGCCGTCGGTCACCGCGTCGGTCGTCAACACCGCTTCGCCGTCGCCTATCCAGCGCAGCACGGCGGCGTCATCGCCCAGCCCCAGCCGCAAATGCGGACTGGCCGGCAGTCGCGAGGCGAGCCACTGGACGAATTCGCGTTCCATGAAGAGGGATCCTGCGCGATCGGCTCAAGCCTTCCCCAAACCTCGCCCCCTCGCTAAGCCCCCATCCAGTCGCGCGACAAACTACCGGCAATCGTGCGCCTAAATCCTTGCAAATCGCTACTCGCCCCACTACCGTGACGACTGGCGCCTCGCCGGCGCCCCTCGGGCATTCTAACGCTCTTGCCTGAGGCCAGGCAGGTGTGTTGCTGTACCGGGGTCCCCTAAACTACGACCGCCCGGGCGGCGCGTCGTTCGAGGAGATGGAGATCGCTCGGTGCTCGTGGTATCCCGCAAGATTGGCGAGCGGATTCTGATCGGCGACAAGATCGCGATCACCGTGGTCAAAGTTTCCAGCGGCGCGGTGCGCATCGGCATCGACGCGCCCGCCGAATTGGCCGTGATGCGTGAGGAGCTGGCCAAGGAAATCCGCCAGGCCGAACTGGAAGCCATCGCCAGGGTGGCTGGGGTCGAGTCCGCGAGCCCCCAGTGAGTTTTCGTGAGGCTGCTGGGGGCGGTGAGGACGCCGACCCCAGGCACGCGGGCTCACTTCACCAGCGTCTCGTCCGCGCCTTCGTCCGGCTTCTTCACGGTGCGCGGAGTCACCGCGACGCCGTGACGCACGTCGATCACGGCCGGCGACTTCACCGAGTCGAACGGTCCATACTCCTGGGCGCATTGCTTGAGCCGCTGAAGCTTCACGGCGAAGTCGTCCTCGCCTGGCAGGATTTCCTGCGGCGGGGCGCCCCAGACGATTTGCGTGCCGCCGCCGCTGCGCAAGTCGTAGATGAAATACCGCCGGTCGCCCTGAATCTCCGGCCGCGCCGACGGCACGATCTCGAACAGGTGCAACGACTCCCAAACATCGGCCAGCCGCATCGCCAGATCGACGGCGCCCGGCACGCGCGGGTCGTCCCACCGTTGGCCTTCCGGCGGCGGACCTACGACGCCGGTCAGTCGCGGCAGATAATTCAGACGGATCGCCGGCATGTCGGCCGCCGGTAAGCGGACGCCGCGCGAGTCGACGGGCAACAGTTGAAAACTGTCGCCCGATGGAACCTCGATCGCCGCCACCGGTTTGCGATACGTCAGTTCCACATGCACCGCGGGCGGATAGCTCTTCTCGATGCTGTTGACAGCGGCGACCCACGGATGCAAGGCGAAGGCGCTCTCAATGGCCGAGACGAATCCGAGATCGAGGATCGACAACCGGCGATCGAGTCCGGCGTTGTGAATGACCTGACCGCGCACGTCGGCGGCGATCCACTCGGGCGGCTTGTTGACGGTGATCGCCTCGGCCGGCAACAAATAACGTTCGCCCGCGGCGACGGTCGTCGCCACGCGCAGCCACACCGCGCGCCCGCCGATCGCCAACAGCGAAACGACGGCGAGCACCAGCGCGGCCTTGGCTCGGCGGCGGGCCAACGGATGGCGTCCGGCAGCGAGAAGCTCGGCCGACGCCGCTTTCTTTTTCGGCGCTTTGGCGGTCTTCCGCTTGGCAGCAGGCGCCGCGTTGGATTGGTCGGGCTTCATGCGAGCCATGGCAACGCCTCAATGCCTGGCGGAGGAACCGCAGGCCTGTGAAGAGATATCGAGCTTTTTCGGGCCGGAACGCTACCAGATTTCCAGCTCGGTTTCCAGCTCAACGCCCAGCCGCTCGGCCACGCGGCTGCGGATCAGGTCGATCAGCCGCAGTACGTCCTGGCTGGAGGCCCCGCTGTCGGCCACGATGAAGTTGGCGTGCCGCTGGCTGACCTCGACGCCCCCCATGCGGGTCCCCTTGAGCCCGGCCTGCTCGATCAGCATGCCGGCGCTCATGCCGCGGGGGTTTTTGAAGACGCACGCCACGTTTTGGTGCGACAGCGGCTGGCCGGCCTTTTTGATGATCCACTGCTTCTGCATCCGCTTGGTAAGCTGCACGGGGTCCTCGGGTTCGAGTTGGAACTCGCCGCTGAGGATCACCAGTTCGTCGAGGCTGCTCTGGCGGTAGGCGAACACCAGGTCCTCGCGGTTGCGCTGCTGAATGTCGCCGGCGCGGGTCATGACGGTGGCGCGGCACGCCCATTGGCCGATGTCGCCCCCGCGGCTGCCGCTGTTTCCGTGCAGGGCCCCGCCGATCGTGCCCGGGATGCCCACCATCGGTTCGAGTCCGGCCAGGCCGGCGCGCACCGTCTCGCTGATCGCATGGGCCAGCTTGACGCCGCCGCCGGCCGTCATTTGCGAGCCCGTGATGCGAATCTGGGCGAAGGCGGGGCTGGACAGGTTGATGACCATGCCCGAGACGCCTTCGTCGCGGACCAGGATATTGGAGCCGCCGCCCAAGAGCCGGATCGGAACGTTTTCGTTGCGGCAGCGGCGAACCAGGGCGGCCAGCTCATCGACCGAATTGGGCTCGGCGAAGTATTCGGCGGCGCCGCCCAGCCTCAACCATGTCCGCTGTGCTAGCGGCTCCCGGTGGCGAACGATCTTTTCAAAGCCACGCATTACGAGCGTCATTGCTGCCTCGGCCTCGACGAGTTGCCACTTATGGTGACTTCTCGGCCGCTAATCGTCAATTCGGGGCGCCAAGTTTCACGCTCGGGACGGTGGTTTCCCCCAACTCGGCGGCGATTTCAGGGGTTGTCGGCGTCTTGACGGGCCGACCTCCAAGAAACTCGGGCCGGCGCCGATTGTGGCGTCTTCGCTGGCCGGCTCAACTTGGTCGCGGCCCTTGCCGCACGACCTCGTAAGCCGCTACCGCCACGCTGTTGGAAAGGTTAAGGCTTCGCACCTCGGGCCTAGTGGGAATGCGCAAGCATTGCCCGCTGTGCTCGTCGAGCAATTCCTGGGGCAACCCGCGCGACTCGCAGCCGAACACCAGCGCGTCTCCCTCCGTATACTCCGCGTGCGTGAAGGCGCTGGGCTTTCTTGGAAAAATACCAGTGGCGCTCGGCCGGGAGGCAGACCTCGAGCTCAGCCCAGTCGTCGACGACCTGCCACGCCAGATGCTGCCAGTAGTCGAGCCCAGCGCGGCGCAGATAGTAATCGTCGACGCGAAAGCCCAGGGGCCGCACTAGCCACAGCTTAGCGCCCACAGCCACGCATGTCCGGCCGACGCTGCCCGTGTTGTAGGGAATTTCGGGCGCGTAGAGGACGACATGGAACAACGGGCGGTATGTTGCGCCATCGGCCGCCTTGGCCGCCTCGTGGTCCGCGTTGGTCGTGCCCACCAGATTCCCCCTACAGAAGTATCTCTCCGCACCGCATAATACGGGGCAATTGCAGCCGACTCCAGCCACTTATCCCTTCGACGAAAGCCGTCGGCAATCGCTGCGTCATCTTCTGAACCCTGAACCTTGAACTTTGCACCCTGAGTCATGCCCATTGGATTCGGCATCGTCGGCGCCGGGATGATCAGCCGCTTTCATGCCAAGGCGCTGGTCGACGTTCGCGGCGGCACGCTCGTGGCCTGCGCCGACACGGCCCTCGGCCGGGCCGCGGCGCTGGCCAAAGAATTTGGCTGCCGCGGCTATGACACCGTCGAGGCTCTGCTCGCCGATCCGGCTGTCGAGGCCGTGACGATCGGCACGCCCAGCGGCGCGCACATGGAGCCGGCCGTCGCCGCGGCTCGCGCAGGTAAGCATGTCATCGTCGAGAAGCCGCTGGAGATTACCCTCAAGAAGTGCGATGCGATCATCAACGCCTGCGAGAAGGCCGGCGTCAAGCTCGCCGCCATCTTTCCATCCCGGTTTCACGATGCGTCGAAGCTGTTGAAGCAAGCCGTCGACGCCGGACGCTTCGGTCGGCTCACTCTCGGCGACGCCTATGTGAAGTGGTACCGCACGCAGCAATACTACGACAGCGGCGCCTGGCGCGGCACCTGGGCCCTCGACGGCGGCGGCGCCCTCATGAACCAGGCCATTCACACTGTCGACTTGTTGTCGTGGCTCATGGGTGACGTCGTGGAAGTCCAAGCCTACACCGCCACGCTGGCCCACCAGCGCATCGAGGTCGAGGACGTCGCCGTCGCCACGCTCCGCTTCGCCAACGGAGCCCTCGGCGTCATCGAAGCCACCACCGCCGCTTTCCCCGGCTACCTCAAGCGGATCGAGCTGCACGGCTCGGAGGGCTCGGCCGTGCTGGAGGAGGAGGACATCAAGCACTGGGACTTCGCCAAGAAGCTGCGCAGCGACGCGACCGTGCTCCGCCAAATGGCGGGCCGCACCGCCACCGGCGGCGGCGCCGCGGACCCCTCGGCCATTGGCCATCACGGGCACACGATGCAGTTGCAGGACTTTATCGACGCCATTCGCAAGGATCGATCTCCCGCCGTCGACGGCGCCCAGGGGCGGCGCTCGGTCGAGATCATCCTGGCAATCTACAAAGCGGCGCAAACGGGTAAGAACGTGAAGTTGCCGCTGGCGAGCGATCCGAAGCTGGCTATGGCGTGACGCCATACGGTTAACCGCGCCTGTGGGGCTAAAACCGCTCTTTGTCGCCCCCAGGAAATCCCGCACAATATAGCCTCGCTTCCACGGAAGGAACCGAAGCCCGCATGCGCCTCTTCAAGCCGATCGTTGATTTTGCCGCCTATTTCGCGGTGCGCGTACTCGTTTGCGTCATGCAGGCCCTGCCGCTCGAGTCGTGCGAGGCATGGGCGCGTCGGTTCGCGTGGTTCATGTGGCACATCGTCCGCGTGCGACGAAAGCTCGTCGAAGACAATCTGAAGCACGCCTTTCCGCATTCAACGCACGCCGAGCGCCAGGCCATCGCTCTGGGGATGTGGCAGCACCTGGCGGTGTTGATGTTCGAGATCGTCCATGCGCCGCGGAAGGTCCACCGCACCAACTGGCGCCGGCACTCGCATTTTCCGCAGATGGCCGCCATGCTCCGGCGGCTGCTCGACCGTCGGCCCCTGGTGCTCATCTCCGGCCACCTCGGCAACTTTGAGATGGGCGGGTACCTCTTGGGGTTGCACGGATTTCCCACGCACACGATTGCCCGGCCGCTGGACAACCCGTACCTCGACCGCTGGATCAACGAGTTTCGAGCCGCGACGGGGCAGTTCATCATTCCCAAGCACGGTTCCAGCGGGCGAATCGAGGAGTTGCTTCGCGCGGGCGGGACGTTGGTGCTCTTGGGAGATCAGCACGCCGGCGAACGCGGCTGTTGGGTGGAGTTCTTTGGCCGCCCGGCCTCGACGCACAAGGCGGTCGCCCTGTTCACGCTCAGCGGGCAGGCGCCCACCGGCGCCTGCGCCGTGTTAAGATCCGGCGGGCCGTTACACTTCTCGCTGGAAGTCGCCGAAGTGATAGATCCGGCGGAGCCTCAGTTTCGGCAAAGCACGGTGCCGCTCGTGGCCCAGTGGTACACGCACCGGCTGGAGGATTTGATCCGCCGCGCCCCGACCAATATTGGTGGCTACACAATCGCTGGCGCCAGCCGCCGGCCGCGGGCAAGCGGCGTCGCAAGCAGAAAAAAAAGGCCGCCTAGGGCGCCGAAACCCCGAAGCGTGTGGGAGGGGTCTCCGACTCCGACGACACGCTCACTGGGAGAACTCATCCGGCATCGACGGCGCCTCCCAGCAATCCTTCCCCGAACCGCCGCCTGCCAATCAAAGTTGCTTTCCGGCGCGACCCCTTCACGCCCCGCCCATGGCCGTGAGATAATCGTGGCTTGCGCCATTTTTTGGCGCCCCGCACAGTGACAGCGCCCGCCGGTCGCCGCACGCGACTCCCGCCCCAGCGAGGCTTCGTGTACCGCCTGCGCCCTTTCTGAACGCCGACCCGCCGCAACTGGCCGCGATCTGGCGGAGCCAACCGCCGCAGCGGGGATTGTTGCAGCCGGTCACGGCGCCCCTGCTGGAATACGGCGTGTATTCAAAAATGCATTTCGACCCGGCCGGGCTGATCGTCGCGACGCGGGACGACATCCCTGTCGGCTTTGCCCACGCCGGGTTTGGCCCGACCGACGACGAAGCGGCGATTGACTTCAGCTTGGGCACGACCCACTTGCTGATGGTCGAGGGCGGTCGCAACGACGCCGGCCTTGCTCAGGATTTGCTGGCGGCCAGCGAAGGCTACCTGCGCAGCCGCGGCGCCAGCGTCGTCTACGGCGGCGGGATCAATCCGCTCAACTCGTTCTACCTCGGCCTCTACGGCGGCAGCGAGATCCCCGGCGTGCTGCAGTCCGACGTCGTCATGCAGGAGGCGCTCACCGGCGCCGGCTACCGCGAGGTCGATCGCGTGCGGATCCTGCAATGCGACTTGGCCCGCGTGCGGCCGCCCGTGTCGCGCGAGCTGCGGATCATCAAGCGGACCACGCAAGTGGTGGAACAGATCGACCCTCCGGCAGCACTTGGTGGGAAGCCTGCGTGTGGGGCTCGCTGCAGCGCGACCGCTTTGGCGTCGTCGACCACGATCGCCGCGAGCTGGGAGTCGCTTCGTTTTGGGACATGCAGCCGCTGGCCGGCAGCTGGGGCATGTGCGCGGCGGGACTCTCTGAGATGTACGTCGACCCATCAGTGCGCCGCCGCGGCTTTGCCAGTTACCTGTTGGGCGAAGCGATCCGCGTGCTGCGCCGCCGCGGAGTGGCCACGGTCGAGGCGCAGGTCATGGGCGCCAACGAAGCGGCGCTGGCGTTCTATCACAAGTTCGGCTTCACTGAGATCGACTACGGCATCGTCTATCGCAAGGACGCCTCGCGGTGATCGGACCTAAGACAAAGATTGACCACCAAGGCACAAAGACACAAAGAACGGACGAAATAGAACCGCTGTCGAACTTATATGAATCCCAAGTTTGAGAATTGACTTCAGTAGCCCTTATCAGGGTTTATTGGCGGTTCAAAATCCTTCCGCCAGTGATTCTTTGTGTTTCCTTGGTGCCTTTGTGTCTTCGTGTTTAATCCCCTCCGATCACTTTTCGGCAAACGGCAGCGTGTCGGGCACGATTCGCACCGGCGTCGACACGCGCAGGCGGAGTCAGCGCGCCGATGTCGAACTCCAACTGCACCAGGTAAGCGGCATACCCCTGCTTCGGCGTCGGCGCCGCGCCGACGAACTCGCCGCTGGCGTCCGGCGTCAGCTCCTGGCTGGTAAACGGCTTTCCGATCGACTCGACGCGAAAGTCTCGAGCCTTCTCATTCACGGCCTGCCACAAGAGCGCACGTTTCGCCTGTGGCGTGCTCGACACATGCCAGGCGCCGTCGGCGTCTAGCGACCACGTCACCTTTGGCCGCGGCAGCCCGCGCACAACGGACGCATAAAACGCGATCAGCGTGTCCAGGGCGTTTGACCTATCGAGCGAGTGATCGGCGTTCGGCACATAGCACAGCATTTTTTCGCCCACCAAATCGTCGAAGTAAAACTGCGACGAATCGGGCGTGAAGTACTGGTCGCCCGTGGCGTTGATGATGCACTTGGGCATGGTCAAGCGATCGCGGTACGCGTAGGGGTCGACGAAACTGTACAGCATTTTGGTCAGCGGACTGTTGAAAAACTTCGTCAGCCCCTGCGACTCGTAATCGTTGAGCGACGGCGCCCAAAATCCGTACGCCGCGTGATGGTGTTTCATCGACTCTTGCACGTTCAGCACGTCGATCACCACTGGCGCGATGGCCACAACGCGGGGATCGACCGCGGCCGTCAGCCAAGTGGTCCAGCCGCGCTTGGACCCGCCGGCCACGACGAACTTGTTGATGGGCGCCAATCCCGCCTCCTTGATCGCCGCCTGGGTCGCGTCCATGGCGCGCACCGCCGACTTGGTCATTGGCAACTGGGCCGCCCACGTCGGGTCGCCGGTCGTCAGGCATTCGATCCACGAGCGAGCGATCAAGTCGTCTTCCTCCCGCTCGTGACCGTCGTTGCCAAACACCAGCGGCTGGTTGGGCACTTGCCCCAATTCCACCACCACCGACTGCGTCGCCGCCGCCACTTTGGCGGCGCGCTCCGCCGGCCCCTCCGGCGGCTTCTTGCCGTTAGCCCCGCCGCCGATCAGCAATAGCGCCGTGTCGCTCGTGGCGCCCTTGGGCACGGTGATGCACAGCCAATGCTGCCAAAGGGTCCGATCAACTTCCCCGGTCTTCCGCCAGGTCTGCGACTTGAGATCCACGACCAATACGGTGGCGTCCGCGTCGTCCCGCCGATTGACGAGCTTCCAGGAATAGGAGTCGTCAACCTGCGCGATGTAGCGATCAAGCGGCGTCTGGCTGGTAGCTGGCTTCTCCGCTTCCGGAGCGGAGCTTTTCGCGCCGCCCACCGTCGCCACGCCCGCTGAAGGCTCGCCCCAAGCCGTACCTTGCAGCAAAATCATGGGCGCCAGCCAAGCGCCTCCGTGCCATAGCTTCATCATCAGTGCATCCTGTTGGAGGTGAGGGAAAGGCGAGCCTACCCGCGCGCAGCGCGTCGCTCTGCTCCACAAACTTGTCGCCCGACCACTGGTCGTCCGCCTGAATCATCTTCTTGGCGTCGTGCGCCGCCTTGGCCGCGGCGCGAGCCTCGCGCTGGCGTTTCACCAAGTCGGCGTGCGTCGTGAAGAATTGCACGCTGTGCCCGCGGAAGTCTTCGAGCCGCTCGAACTTGTGCTTCTCCATGAACTTCAGCAGCCCTTCGTTGAGCTCGTGGATCATCGGATAGCCCATCTTCATCACGCCCGTGCACACCTGCACCGTGTCGGCGCCCAGCAGAATGAACTGGGCGGCGTCTTCGCCCGTCTCCACGCCGCCGATTCCGCTCAGGCTGCGGCCGGGAAACTCGTTGAGGATCACCTTGGCGATTTCCATGACCATCCGCAGCGCAATCGGCAGCACCGCTCGGCAGGAGTACCCGCCGGGCGTGGTGTACCCCTCCACTGACGGCTCGGGCCGGAGCGTGTCGAGGTTGACGCTGAGGACGCTGCGAATCGTGTTGATCGCGCTGACGCCCTCGCACCCCGCCCGAAACGCCGCCCGGGCCGGGTCTTCGATGTGCGTGACATTGGGCGTCATCTTGGCCCACACCGGCTTGGTCGCCACAGCGTTCACCCACCGCGACACCTCCTCCAGGATCTCCGGATTCTCGCCCATCGCCGAGCCCATCTTCCGCTCGGGCAGCCCGTGTGGGCAGGAGAAATTCAGCTCGAAGGCGTCGCAGCCCACCGCCTCGCACCGCTCGACGATCTCGACCCACGCGTCCTTGCGAAACTCCTCCATGATCGACGCGATGAGAATGCGGTCCGGATACTTGTCCTTCACCGCCTTCAGCTCGTCCATCCACACGCTGAACGGCCGATCGCTGATCAGCTCGATATTCTCCCAGCCAATGATTTCCTCCGACTCGCGGCTCCGCAGCCGAGCGTATCGCGGCTGCACATTGGTAACCTTGTCAGCCTCCAGGCTGATCGTCTTGCAAATAACGGCGCCCCACCCTTCGTCGAATGCCTTGCCAATGACATTCCCATTGGTTCCCGGCGGCCCAGAGCCAATGACAAACGGATTGGGGAGCTTGAGCCCGTCGACGGTGGTGGCGAGCGTGGCCATGGGTCTATGCCTGAATGGAGGGGATAACAGGATAAGCGGGATTTACAGGATGGGAGTCGAGTTGGCGGACCTTTCGGCGTATCTCGACTTGCTTTGGACCGAAGTCGATGAGGAGCCCAACGGGAATGCCAGTCGCCTTTAGGTAATTTACCAATTGCACTTCGTGCACTTTCGTCAAAGCCTCGATCGCCTTCAACTCCACGATAATGGTCTGTTCGACGACAATATCAGCAAAAAACTGACCTACTAGCTCGTCCCGGTAGTAAACATCCAGGGGAACTTGAGGTCTCGCCGCCAGGCCCGCACATCGTAGTTCGATCAGCAAGCTCCGTTCATAAACTGATCTAGAAATCCCGAGCCGAGAGTATTGAAAACATCATAGGCGCAACCAATGATTCGCTCACTCAACTCGGCGTGGATCATGGCACAGCCTGTCTTCTTTCTTATCCCGTGAATCCTGCCGATCCTGTTATCCCATCAATTCAGCGGTCCACTCAATTCAGCTTCACCTCGCTCATCACTTCATCCATACAATCCACGATGAAGTCCGCGTCGTCCTTCGTCACGCACATCGGCGGCTTGATGCGAATGGTCTGGCCCCACAAGCCGCCCTTACCGATGAGCAGGCCGCGCTCCTTGGTCTTTTCCATGATCTCCGCCACTTGGGCCGTCGCTGGCTGGCGGGTCTTGCGGTCGGTCACCAGCTCGATGCCCAGCATCAGGCCGAGCCCGCGCACCTCGCCGATGAGCGACTGCTTCTCCTGAAGCTCCAGCAGCCGGCCCTTGAGGTAACCGCCCACGATCAGGGCGTTCTCCTGAATGCCTTCGGCGTCGATCACGTCCATCGTTGCCAGGCCCTGGGTCATGCTGATCGGGTTGCCGGCGAAGGTGTTAAAGTACACCTTCTTGGCCAGCGTCTGCGAAATATCGCTCCGCGACGTCATGGCGGCGATCGGCGTGCCATTGCCCAGGCCCTTGGCCATGGTGACGATGTCGGGCGTTACGCCCCAATTCTGATGCGCCCAGTAGTGGTGCCCCGTACGGGCGAAGCCGCCCTGCACCTCATCCGCAATGCACAGCCCGCCGTGCTCGCGTACGATGTCGTAAACAAGCTTGAAATAATCCGACTTCTCTGGCGGATGCACCACGCCGCCTACGCCCTGGATCGGCTCGGCGATCAAGCACGCGATCTCGCCGCTGGTCTGGTATTGGATGACCTCCTTGACTTCCTGCGCACATTTCAGGTCGCAAGAGGGATACTCGAGGCCGAAGGGACACCGATAGCAATAGCACGCCGGGGCGTGGTGGACGTTATTGGTCGCGTTGGACGCAAACCGCCAATTGCCGTGGGCCGTCAGTCCCATGGGCGTCGACGTGCCGCCGTGGTAGCCGTTGCGCAGGGCGATGACGTCCCGCCGACCCGTAAACTCCCGCGACGCCAGGATGGCCGCCTCGTTGGCCTCGCTGCCGCTGTTGGTGAAATACACCCGATCGATCCCGTCGGGCAGCTTCTCGACCAGCTTCTGGGCCAGCTGCCCCATCGTGGGGTGCATGTAGATGGTCGTCGTGTGCTGCAGCTTGCCGACCTGCTCTTTCACCTTCTCGATGATCGTCGGATGACAATGCCCGACGCTGATGGTGACGATCCCCGCGTAGGCGTCGAGGTACCGCTTGCCCCTTTCGTCGTACACATACTGCATGTGCCCCTGGACGATCAGCAGCGGGTCCTTGTAGTACGTCACCAGTCCGGGCGAGAGGTACTGCCGTCGCACGGCCAGCACCTCATCTCGCGAGGGGCCGTCGTACTTGGCCGGCTTATGATCGATGATGGGCAGCGAAGCGAGCGGTTTGTTGGCCACGGGCGCATCTCTCGCAAAGGGTCAGGGCAACGGCAGCTACCGACAGGCAGCGGACCACCGCGGATTCTAACGCGTGACCACGCCGCTTACCACAGAAACGGGCCGACGCCCCGGCAAAGATCGCCGTTGACCCGCTCGCTCCGGCAAGATTTACTGGAGCCGTCCATAGCGCCGCGGCCACCCCCAATATCGCCGCACCCGCTCCTCCCACGAGGTCGTCCATGCCCGCCGCCACGCGCGATGACGGAATTCACGAGCTCGCCGCCGATCTGTCCGGCTCGCCCTACTACAGCTTCGACATGGCGCCCACCACGCCGGCCCAGCGCCGCTGGGGCATGAAAGACATCGCCGTGCTGTGGATCAGCATGTCGGCGTGCATCCCCACCTACATGCTGGCGTCGGGGCTGATCAACAGCGGCATGAACTGGGCGCAGGCCATCGGCACCATCTTCCTGGGCAACGTCATCGTGCTCATCCCGATGGTGCTCAACGCCCATGCTGGCACGAAATACGGCATTCCGTTCCCCGTGTACTGCCGCGCCAGCTTCGGCCTCCGCGGCGCCAACGTGCCGGCGCTGCTGCGCGCCCTCGTCGCCTGCGGCTGGTTCGGCATCCAAACCTGGATCGGCGGCGAAGCCATTTACGTGCTGCTGGGCGTCTTCTTTCCCGCCTGGAAAGACGCCGCCCCCGTATTCTCGACCGTCAACGCCCCGCAGCTAGCTTGCTTCTTCGCTTTCTGGCTCGTCAACATGCTCGTGATTTACAAAGGCATCGAGTCGATCCGCATCCTGTTGAACATCAAAGCCCCGCTCTTAATCGCCCTGGGCCTCGCGCTCCTGGCGTGGGCCTACAACCGCGCCGGCGGGTTCGGCGAGATGCTCTCAAAACCCTCGCAGTTCGCCCCCGGCGGTCCGAAGGAGGGCGAGTTCTGGCACTTCTTCATCCTCGCCCTCACCGGCAACGTGAGCTTCTGGGCCACGCTCGCTCTGAACATCCCCGACTTCAGCCGCTACGCCCGCTCGCAGCGCGATCAGGTCGTCGGCCAGGCCCTGGGCTTGCCGACCACCATGGGTCTGTACTCGTTCATCGGCGTGGCCGTCACCTCCGCGGCGCTGGTGATCTACAAGGACCTCCCGGTCGATCAGAAGGACAAGCTGTGGAACCCCGTGTTCTTGCTGTCGCTGTTCGAGAACAAAGCGGTGCTGGTCGTCGCCATGATCGCCCTGTGCATCGCCACCCTGGCGACCAACATCGCCGCCAACGTCGTAAGCCCGGCCAACGACTTCGCCCATCTCTGGCCGCGGGTAATCTCCTTCCGCATCGGCGGCCTGATCACCGGCCTCATCGGCATCCTCATCCAGCCCTGGCGACTTGTCGCCAACGAACGAGCGTTTATATCGACAAGTGGCTCATCGGCTATTCGCTGCTGCTGGGCGCCGTCGGCGGCGTGCTCATTGCCGACTACATCGTGCTGCGCCGCACCAAGCTCGATCAGGCCGGCCTGTACCGCAAGAAGGGGCCCTACTGGTACGCCGGCGGCTTCAACCCCGCCGCGCTCATCGCCTTGGCCATCGGCATCGCCCTTTGCCTCCCAGGCTTCCTGGCGACGATTGGCGTGGTGGCGCTGGCCGGCGACAAGACGGCGACAGCAAACTTGCGCGCGTGCCCGACATTTTCGGCCAACTTTACAGCTACGCCTGGTTCACCAGTTTCGGCGCCGCGTTTGTTGTCTATCTTGTGCTGATGGCCATTCGCAATGCTAAAATGATGGTGGGACCTAACGGGATTACCTCCGATGAGCGCAGGTGAACAAACGCCGACCGTCGTTTCCTTTGGCGACGACCTGCTCGACAGGATGGTGCTAGCCGTGGAAAAAGTGCGCGAACGTTTGCAGCGTTCCACGCAGGCCTTGGAAACCGCGGGAATACCGTACGCGGTCATCGGCGGGAATGCCGTGGCGGCGTGGGTGTCCAAGGTCGACCCCGGCGCGCGCGCAATACGGTCGACGTCGATCTGATGGTTAACCGCGCCGACTTCGACGCGGTGAAGGCGGCCATGGCGAGCGCAGGCTTCGTCTACCACGAAGTTTATGACGTGCACATGTTTCTCGATGGCCCCGCCGGCCGCCCGCGGGACGCCGTACACATCCTCTTCGCCCGCGAGAAAGTCCGCAGCGACTACCCCGCTGCGACCCCTGATCTGTCCGTGCAGCAGCACGAAGCCTACAAGCTACTCGATCTAGAGCCCCTTGTGCGAATGAAGCTCACATCATTTCGTCGAAAAGACCAAGTTCACCTGCTCGACTTGATTGGCGTTGGACTCCTTGACCAATCATGGGCGACCAAATACCCAGCGCTCCTGGCGTCGCGTCTACAAGAACTTCTCGACGATCCAGACGGCTAATCCTTAGCGCCCTCAGCTCACGGCGCCGTAATCGCCCCATAAGTCTCCGGCCGCCGATCGCGATAGAACTGCCACGTATTGCGCACCTCGCGAATGAGGTCGAAGTCGATGTCGCTCATCACAATGTCGTCTTTGTCGCGGCAGCCTTCGGCCACGATTTTCCCGCGCGGATTGCAGAAGTAGCTCTGACCATAGAACTCGCCGATCCGCCACGGCTCTTCCCACCCGGGTCGGTTGATGGCGCCGACCCAATACCCGTTCGCCGCCGCGTGGGCGGGCTGCTCGAGTTTCCAAAGGTACTCGCTCAACCCCGCGACAGTCGCCGACGGGTTAAACACAATCTCGGCGCCATTGAGCCCCAAGCACCGCGCCCCCTCGGGGAAGTGCCGGTCGTAGCAAATGTAAACGCCCACCTTCCCGATCGACGTGTCGAACACCGGGTACCCCAGGTTTCCGGGGCGAAAGTAGAACTTTTCCCAGAAACCCGGGTTCACCTGCGGAATGTGGATCTTGCGGAACTTGCCCAGGTACGAGCCGTCGGCGTCGATCACGCTGGCCGTGTTGTAGTACTCGCCCGTCATATGCTCTTCGTAGATCGGCACGACCAGCACCATCTTGTGCTTCTTGGCAATCTCACACATCAGCTTGGTGGTCGGCCCCTCGGGTATCCGCTCGGTCAGCTCGTACCACTTGGTCTGCTGCTCGGCGCAGAAGTACGGCCCATAAAACAGCTCCTGCAGGCACGCCACTTGGGCGCCCTGGTCGGCTGCCTTGGCGAGCATGGCCACGTGCTTGTCGACCATCGCCTTCTTGATCTTTTCGACCGGCGAGGTCGCCGGCTCACACGTCGTGGCCTGAATCAAGGCGCCGCGGACAACTCGGGGCATGGAATCTCTCCGTCAATTTAGCCCCCGGTAAGTGACCGGGGGCTAACTGGTGAATTGCCGCCCCGGCCGCATGGCCGGCGGCCAATTGGGAATGTCGATTCAAGCTGGTATGATATCGCACGTCGGCGTCGACTCCTACCACCTCCGGCGTCAGCGCCTCAACCTTGCTCAGGAGCCCGTTTCCATGCCCGTGGTCGCCGATCTCAAAGTCGTGCCCTCGTTCTCCGGCGGCAAGTGGACGAAGAGCACCTCCACCCGCAGCGGCGAAGTCTTCAACCCCTCCACCGGCCGCCCCATCGCCCGCGTTCCCTTCGCCACCGCGGAGGAAACGGCCTCCGTCATCGAAGCGGCGAGGGCCGCTTCAGCCGCCTGGGCGGAAACCCCCGCCGTCGAGCGCGCCCGCATCTTGTTTCGCTTCCATCACCTGATGGGAGAGCACTTCGAGGAGCTCGCCGCACTGGTCACCCGCGAGCACGGCAAAACGCTTGCCGAAGCCCGGGCCGAGGTACAGCGAGGCCTGGAAATGGTGGAGTTCGCCTGCGGCGCCCCCAGCCTGCTCATGGGCGACACACTCCCCAACATCGCCGCCGGCGTCGACGCCGAAACCAACCGCCATCCCGTCGGCGTCTGCGTCGGCATCACGCCGTACAACTTCCCGTGCATGGTGCCGCTCTGGATGTTCCCGGTGGCGCTCGCCTGCGGCAACACGTTCGTCCTCAAGCCGTCAGAAAAGGTGCCGCTGTCCTCGGTGCGCCTCGGCGAGCTGCTCGACAGAAGCGGGCCTGCCCGAAGGCGTGTTCAACATCGTCCACGGCGACCGAGAGTGCGTCGACGTCGCTGCTCACGCACCCCGGCGTCGCCGCTATCTCGTTCGTCGGCTCCACCGCGATCGCCAAATACATCTACGAAACCGGCACGAAGCACGGCAAGCGCGTCCAAGCCGCCGGCGGCGCCAAGAACCACCTCATCATCATGCCCGACGCCGACCTCGATCAATCTGTAAAGGCCCTGGCCGCCAGCGCCTACGGCTGCGCCGGCCAGCGATGCATGGCCGGCAGCGTGGCCGTCGCCGTGGGGCAGGTGGCCGATCCGCTGGTCGACTCATTGTGCGACTACGCCGAAACGCTCCGCGTCGGCCCCACCGACGGCAACGAACAGGTCGACATGGGCCCGGTGATCCGCCGCGAGCACCTCGAACGCGTCGCCGGCTACCTCGACGTCGCCCCCAAGGAAGGCGCCACGGTGGCCCTCGACGGCCGCCGCGACTTCCCCGGCGACGGTTTTCTACTCGGCCCAAGCGTGATCGACCGCGCCGAGCCCGACATGCAAGTCGTCCGCGACGAAATCTTCGGCCCCGTGCTGACCGTGGTCCGCGCTCCCGACCTCGACGCCGCTCTTGAAGTCGGCCGCCAATGCCCCTACGGCAACGGCGCCAGCATCTTCACCCGCGACGGCTACGCCGCCCGCGAGTTCAAGCACCGCTTCAACGCCGGCATGATCGGCGTCAACGTCGGCGTCCCGGCGCCGATGGCCTGGTTCCCCTTCACCGGCTGGAATCAGTCCTTCTTCGGCGACCTGCACATCCAGGGCACGGAGAGCGTCCACTTCTACACCCGCCAGAAGATGACGCTCACCCGCTGGTTCAAGAGCGCCGCCGAGTCGCACCACGACCCGGTGTGGAAGACGGGAAAGAAGTGATTTTGGATTTGCGATTTTGGATTTTGGATTCCAGAGTCGCACGGCTTCCGTCTTCTGCAATCCAAAATTTAAAATCCAAAATCTCTCAGCTCCCTCGGTACGTGCTGTACCCAAACGGACTCAACAACAACGGCACATGATGATGCCGCGCCACGTCCGTCACCTCAAACTCGACGGTCACCTGCGGGTAGAAATGCTCGACCCCCTGGGCAATAAAATAGGCCCCCGTGTCGAACCGTAACCGGTGCACTCCCGACGACAGCTCCCCCTCGCCCAACAAATCCGGCACGCGGCCGTCATCATTGGTGAACTTGCGGGCAAGTAGAAGCCACTCGCCGACCGAGTCGCGCTGCTCCAGGCACACCGCGACCCCCGCTGCCGGTTTCCCCAGGCGAATGTCCAGCACGTGCGTCGTTAGCGGCGAAGCCATTGCTTGTCAGTTGTCCGTCGTTAGTTGTCCGTTGTCAATGATGTCACCGGATCCACCGCGGCGCCTTACCACTGACTACTGACCGCCCCCGCCAAGGTTTTCCAATCGCAACCGCGTGATCTTCATCTGCTCGCCCGCCGCATGGCATAACTCGTCATCCCGCACATTGCCAATCCGCTGTTTCAGAATCGCGAGCATCTCGTCGGCGCTCTTGCCCGTCGCGAACACAATGAAGATGAAGCCAAACTTTTCCCGATACTCCCGGTTTAGCTGCGCCAGCTCCGCGAGCGTCGCCTCCGACGCGCCAGCCGCGCCAGATTGCTCGCCCGCGGCAACCGCCTTGGTCGCCGCATATTTCTCTCGCAAGCTCTCGACGTCCCCAATCATCGGATGCGCCGCAAACGCCTCCAGCCAGTCGGCTTCATCAAGCTCTGCCGCAACTTCGTTCGCCGCCGTCATCACTCCCGCATCATCGCCAAACGGCCGGTGCGCGAGGATGCCCGCAACCCACGCCCGCGCGGCGCAACAGTTCGCGAGTAAATCACGCCCGCCCGAACCGTTGATTCGCTCGGCGATCGACATCCATCCCTCATTTACCCCCCGGTCACTGACCGGGGGCTAACTGCGCCGCAACAATTCCCCCATCGCCCCCGCCGGAAACGCGCCGTCGTCATACGCCAGCCGCCCGCGCACGTAAGTCCGCTTCACCCGACCGCGCACCTTTTCGCCGTCGTACGGCGTCAGCTTGTGCCGGAAGTGCAACTGGTCTGCTTTTACCGTCCATTCCTCTTCCGGCGCCCACACGCAAAAGTCCGCATCAAACCCCGCCGCCACTCTTCCCTTGCGCTGGGCGAGGCCGGTTAGCCTGGCGGGATTTCGCGACAACCACTCCGCCAAGCGCGTGAAGGGAACCATGTGATTTCGCAACCCTCGCCACACGAGGGGCAGCGTCAGTTCTATCGACGCGATTCCGCCCCACGCTGCGCTGCCAATCGTTGGAGTCTAGACATTTCATCTCCGGCGGGCACGGCGAGTGATCCGACCCAATCATGTCGATGGCGCCGGAAACCAACCCTTGCCAAAGTCGTTCGCGATCATCCTGGCGGCGGATGGGCGGGCGCATTTGAATCGCGTATCCGCATGTTCAAGGTTTTCCGAGCAAAAGTGCAGGTAGTGCGGGCAAGTCTCCACCGTCAACGGCACGCCGTTTTGCTTCGCGCTCGCGAACAGGCTAACGTTGCTTCCGCTCGATAAATGTACGACGTGTATGGGCGCCATGTACTCGCGGCAAAGCCGATCCAACATCCATACCGCATGGAACTCAAAGCTCTCGGGCCGCATCCATTCCCATTCGCGATACGTGCAGACGGTTTGCGCCGGCCAATCATCGTCCACGAGCTCGGCGTGAGCCAGCAGCGGCACGCCGCGCCGGGCGAGCGTCGGCAATGCCGCACGCAGCTCTTCTTCGCCAACCGCCGGGAATTCGTACAGCCCGGAAGGGCACAGAAAGGCCTTTATGCCGCAGACGCCCGCGTCGATCAACGGTTCAATGTGCTCGGCATTGTCCTCCACCAGTCCACCGTAGAATCCCACATCGACACAGCACTTTCCCTGCGCGGCTTGCCGCTTAGCGTCTAGCGCCGCGACCGTCGTCGTCACTGGCGAGCTGTTCAGCGGCATGTCGACGATCGTCGTTACTCCCCCGGCCGCCGCGGCGCGCGTCGCCGTTTCAAATCCCTCCCAATCGGTGCGCCCCGGCTCGTTGACGTGCACGTGCGCGTCGACGATGCCCGGCGAAATGACGAGATTACCCAGGTCCTCCACCGGCATACCCGCCGGCACGTCCTCGCGGCGAACTATCGCCTCGATACGCTCGCCCGCGACGATTACCGCGGCCGCGCGCGTATCCTCCGGCGTCACCACCCGCGAACTGACCAACGCATACCGCGGCTGAGCGCTCATAGTCCACCCGTTGTCACGGTGTTAGCCGCCATCGTCTCGATGCCGCGTCGGCACGGCAGCGAAACGCTGCCGGCTAACCGGCGCCATGTGAAACGCCAAATCAACCACTCCGCTACTCGCGCTCACGGCACACGCTGGCGGTGATGCTGCCGTGCGGCTCGTCGGTGGGAACGAACAGCACGTTGGGATTGTCCAGGTCGAACTTCGACAGGTCGATCAGGTGCCGGTGCAGGTTCGGCATCGACAGGCTGATCTCCTCGACCGTCGGCTCGGCGTCGAGCACGCCGCAACACATTTCGTACAGCGTCGCCTGCACCGAGGGGCTGAACCGCGCCGCGAACTCGTGAATCAGCTTCCCGCGAATCCGCCGGCGTATGCCGCGCCAGTCGTCCGGCGTGTCGTTGTACGACCAAGCCGCCGTCGCGTCGGTGGCGAAAATGCGGTCGTCCGTCTCGGGCAGCGTCGTGAATTCGTCGCGGAGGAAGTTCGCGAACCCACTCTCGGTAGTCTTCAGTAGCACCAATCCCTCGAGCCCGCATTCGATCGTCCCCTCGGGCTCCGCGCCGTTTTCAGCGGCGTCGCCGGCGCGGTTGATAATCGCCTGGCAGGTGTGCCGTTCGGTCGACGTGCCGAGAAAGGCGTGCGGGTGCGCCTTGCCGCCGAGTTCGACGCGCTGCCACGGCCGCTCGGTGATCTTCACCATCGCCTGGGCGACGTGGTTGAATTTCTCGACAAAATGGCTGCCCAGCGTCCACGCGAAAGTTTCCAGCTCCGTGACGTCCAGCTCGCGGGCAAAGGCGTACACGGTGTTCTTCATCGTGTCGGTGGGCACCACCAGCCGGTTGTCGCCCCGTGTGTAGGCGGCGTCAAAATCGCCGTCGAGCTCCACGTCGACGCTCAACTCGGTGATCTCGTGCACCGCCGAGTCGCGGTTCACCTTGGTGAGCCGCACCCGCGACTTGCCATAACTTTGAGTCCAAACCTTATGGGGCATTCAACACCTGTCCTTGCAGCAACGTTTTGCGTACCGAATCTCTCGCAAAGGCGCGAGCGCAAAGAAGATCGCAAAGCGAGAGAGAACGGAATTTGCAGAAGGATTTCAATGAGAAACTCTTTTCGATCTTTCATCCTTCTTCTCTGCGCTCTCCCTTTGCGTCATTGCGCCTTTGCGTGAGATCCTTTCAGATTGCCAACTTCGCCAACGTCCGCGCCAAGACTTCGACCCCGCCCCGGATCGCCTCCGGCGAGGCGTATTCTTCCGGTCGATGGCTGATCCCCTCGCGGCAGGGAATGAAAATCATCGAGATCGGCGCCACGAGCGACATGAACGACGAATCATGATAGGCCCGGCTCACCATCCGCTGGCACTTCAGCCCCCTCTCGGCGGCAGACTTTTCGATCGCCTCCACGATTCTCGCATCGCACGCTGCCGGCGGGTCGGCGTTCAGCTCTTCAATCGTCGTCGGCACGCCGCGCTCCCGGCCGTAGCGCTCGGCGCCAAACCGGATACGTTCCAGCACGCGGTCCCGCCGAGCGCCGTCGATGTCGCGCACGTCGATCTCCATCATCACGTCGCGTGGAATGCTGTTCACGGCCCGCGGATGCACGTCGAGAATGCCTACCGTCCCCACTGTCTCGACGCCGCCCGTCGTCCGAGCAGCCGCGTCGACCTCCAATGCCAGCTTCGCGGCGGCCAGCAACGGATCGGCCCGGTCCGCCATCATCACCCCGCCCGCGTGCCCGCCCGGACCCGTGTAGCGCACGCGCAGCGTCGCCGGCGCCGCGATCGCCGTCACGGCGCCGATGTCAACGTCCGCAGCTCTCCAACCGCTTGCCCTGTTCGATGTGCAATTCCACAAACGCCGAATAAGCGTCCTTCGCCAGCGCCGACCTCGGCGAGTGCACCGTTGCATCCGGCGTCCGTGCGCGCCAGTTCCAGAGTTATTCCGCTCTCATCGACCAGCGCCGATGCCTTCTCCGCCGCCATTTGTCCGCCTAACAGCCGGCTGCCGACGCAACCCAGTCCAAACCGCGTGGGCTCTTCCGAAGTGAACATGATCACCTCGATCGACCGCCGCGGCTTCACGCCGGCGCGCTGCAGGGTGCGAAGCGCCTCCAACCCGCCGAGCACGCCGACCGTGCCGTCGTACATTCCCGAGAACGGGATCGCATCCGTGTGCGACCCCGTCGCCACCGCGGGCGCGTTGGCATCGCTGCCGATCCAACGCGCAAACAGATTCCCCACGGCGTCCTGACGCACCTCGAGTCCAGCCTCTCGAAACAGGCCGACAAGATACTTCCGCGCCGCCATATCCGGCGCCGTAAACAACACCCGCGTGACCGCCGGCGCCGGGGCGTCGGAAAACTTCGCCAGCCGGTCGAGCTCGCTCGAGAGCCGCTTGATATCGATGGTCAATTTCAATTCCCACCCCACTTCGCTCAATCGCCGAAGAAGATTAACCACAAAGACACAAAGGCACGAAGGCACGAAGGAAGACATGCAGGAAAGAAGGATCCGGAATTTGGAACACTGATCTTCGCTAACAATCACTAATCCAGATAAGTGGATGCTAGTGTTTTTTAGTGTTCATTCTCATTCTTCTTCTACGTCTTGAATTTCTTCTTCGTGCCTTCGTGCATTTGTGGTTAATCCCCTCCTAGTCATTCACTCTCCGCCGGCAGCGCCAGCGGATCGCGATTAATGTCCTTGTAGTACAAATACCGCGCCGGCTCCTTCCCCATGGCCACGAACCACTGCGGGCAATAGGGCGCCATCCAGATAATGTCGCCTGCCTGTACGGGATGCCAATCGTCGCCCAGGCGGTACACGCCGGCGCCGTCGAGCATCAACAGGCCGTGCTCCATGACGTGAATCTCGACCTGCGGCAGCGCCGCCCCCGGCTGATAGGTAAACACATTCGCGGCCAGGTCGAACGCCGCATCGGTCGGCAGCAGCGTCTGCAGTCGTGCGTCGTCGTCGCCCATGAACGGCTCGCCCCGCACATCCGCCGCGCGCCCGACCACCGGCTGCGGCGACTTGACGCCCTCCAGCGGCTGATAGGGCTTCTCGAACAGCACCACCCGACTCGGCGCGGCCGCCGTCATTACGTGCGGCCGGTCGGGAGGCAGGTAGGCGAAGTCGCCGGGTTCGAGCACGTGGGGCGCCGCGTCGGCCAACGTCAGACGCAAGCGACCCTCCAGCACAAACGCCACCCGCTCGACCCCCGCCGCCGCTGGACCGCTGGCGCCTTCCGTCTCGAGCACGACCGTGGATTGGGTAAACCGCGCCCCAAGCTGTGGCGCAATATGCACCGCCGCGGTCGCCCCGCGCCATCCCGGCGGCGCCGCCCACACGTGCGTGTCGGGCGTGATCAGCGCGTACTGCGCCGTCACGCGGCTGCGGGTTTGACCGAGCGGATTCACGACCAATAAATCCTTATCGTGTTGAGTTTCGACGACTAATTGAGGTCCCCTTCGTGTTAGCCGGCATCGTCTCGATGCCGCGCTGTCACGGCATCGAAACGATGCCGGCTAACTCTTGCTCGTCGTTTCCCCTTCTTTTCCAACCATATAATTATCGAGCTGCTCGATGAACTCCACCAGCACTCCCAGCGCCGCCGTTACATCGTCAAGCGCCACCGCTTCCGCGGGGTCGTGGCTCACGCCGCCGGGGTTTCGCAAAAACAGCATCGCCGTGGGCGCCAGGGCCGCCATTACGCCCGCATCGTGCCCGGCGCCGCTCACCAGCTGGTGTGGCCGCCCGCCGGACTTGGCGATCGCGCTGGACAGCCGCGCCGTCAACTCGGCGTCCATGGCCACCGCTGCGTGCGCGTGATCATACCGAATCTCGACGCCCACGTGCGACTCGACGCCGATTTCCCGGGCTCGCGCCGTCAATTTCCGCACGGCGTCCGTCCGCACGGCGTCGTCCTCGTGCCGCACGTCGAGCGAAGTGCGCACGAGCCGCGGAATGCAATTCGTGGCGTTGGGCTCAACCTCCAGGCGACCCACGGTGGCCACAAGCCCCTCCGTCTCGCGCCCCATCTCCGCAACCGCCGTCGCCCAGCGGCACGCGGCGACCAGCGCGTCGCGCCGGCCTTCCATGGGCACGGTCCCCGCGTGCCCGCCCGCGCCGGTCCATTCGACCGTTAGACGCGTCTGCCCGGCAATCGCGCGCACCACGCCCAGCGGCGCTCCCATCGCTTCCAGCCGCGGCCCCTGTTCGATGTGCGGTTCAAGATAGGCGACGATTTCGCCCGCTTCGACCGCGCACTCCGCCGCGCTCCCCATGTCAGCGCCAAATTCGCGCAGCGCCTCCTGAACGCTCACCCCGGTCGAGTCGCACAACCTCAGCAACGCGTCATCGAGCGTCCCGGCCATCGCGCGGCTGCCGATAAACGGCGTCCCAAATCGCACGCCCTCTTCCTCGGAAAAGCCGATGACCTCCACGCCCCACGGCAGCGGCGTCCCGGCCTCGCGCAGCCGCTGAACGACCGCGACGCCCAGCATTACGCCCAACACGCCGTCGTACCTGCCGGCGTCGACGACCGTGTCCAGATGCGATCCGATCATTACCCGCCGCTGGGAATCGCATCCCGGGGGGTAATACACGCCGCACATATTTCCGGCCGCATCCACGCGCGTCGCCATGCCGGCCGTCACCATCCACGCCGAGACCAGCCGATGCGCCTTGCGCATGGCGAGCGAACAAAATGTCCGCGTGATCCGTCCGGGCTCGTCGGTGCATCGCGCCAGCTCGTCGCACCGCCGGTACGCGACTTCGGCAAGCTCTGCGATCCGCGTGCGCAGCGCCTGGCTCAGCAGGGACAATCGGACTTTGCTTGACCACAATCGGCGTCCCGCAGATAATCATAACTGTCGGCGGCCAAACGAATTATAATCGCGGCAGGCGGTTTTCCCAGCCCGCCCCGCATCCTGTAGCCCTCCTCTCGCCGATGCGCGACCACTTGGTGCTCTACATCAACGGCGCTCGCCATGTCGTCGCCGGTCGCGATGCGTTCCTCTCCCTGTCAGACTACTTGCGCCGCCATTGCGGCCTCATCGGCACAAAAATCGTCTGCAGCGAAGGCGACTGCGGCGCGTGCACGGTCCTGATTGGCCGCCCCGAACAGCCTGCGGCAAAAACCGGATTGCGGCCCCGTTCCGACGCCGCCGCTGACCCTTCCGCATTCAGCATTCCACATTCCGCATTCAACTATCGCCCCGTCGACTCCTGCATCCAATTCATGTTTCAACTCGACGGCACGCACATTGTGACCGTCGAGGGTCTGCGCCCCGACGCCGCCCTCAACGGCGTGCAACAGGCGATGATCGACTGCCACGGATCCCAGTGCGGCTTCTGCACGCCGGGGTTCGTCATGTCGATGACGGGACTCTTGGAAGAAAAGTCGTGCCTGGACGAACAGCTTCTCCGCACAGGCTTGACCGGCAACCTCTGCCGCTGCACCGGCTACACGCCGATCCTCGAAGCAGGACTGGGCTGCGACGCCGATCAGCACGAGCGGCTTAGCGAGTTGTACCCTGCCGCCCCGATCCTCGCCGACTTGACGCCGCTGGCCTCCGACCCCATCGAACTAACCGCGTCCTCGCCGGATCAGGAGAGCCCGCGTCAGCGCGCGGCGTGCCCTACGACCATCGCCGGAACGCTCCAATTCCTCGCGGCCAACCCGACGGCGCGCATCATCGCCGGCGCCACCGACGTCGGCGTCCGCGCCAATAAGACCGGCCGGCTCCCCGCCGCCATCCTCGACCTCAACCGCGTCGCCGAGCTCGACTTCGTCGAGCTGTCCGACGAAGAACTCCGTTGCGGCGCCCGCGCCACTTGGACCGCGCTCCTAGCTGCTTTCGAGTCAGCGGTCCCTGAGTTCGCCCGCGTCATCTCCGTCTTCGGCGCTCCACAAATCCGCCACGTCGGCACGATCGGCGGCAACATCGCCAATGCCTCGCCGATCGCCGACTCGCTCCCCTTCCTGTTCGTGATGGACGCCACGCTGACGCTCGCCAGCGCCACGGGCCGGCGCGAAGTAAAGATCAACAACTTCTACCGCGGCTACAAACAGCTCGACCTCAACCCGGGCGAATTGATCGCGGAAATCCGCATCCCGCTCCCCGCCGACGACGACGTCCTCCGGCTCTACAAGGTCTCGCGGCGCCGCGACCTCGATATTTCCACTTTCACCGCCGCGGTTCGCTTGCGACTCAGCGATGAAGTGATCGAGGCAGCCGACATCGCCTTCGGCGGCGTCGGCCCCGTCGTCCTCTGCGCACTGCGCACAGAACAGTTGCTCGTCGGTAAACCAATCACCGAAGAGACAATGCGAATCGCCGGCGACCTCGCCGTCGACGAAATCGCCCCGATCACCGACGTCCGCGGCGCCGCCGACTACCGCCGCCAACTGGCCCGCAATGTGCTCCTGAAGTTCTACTATCAATATCAAGCGGACCTCGCCCCGGCTTGAGGGAACAATGCTACCACCAAGACACAAAGGCACTAAGAAAACACAAAGAAGTCAAGAATGATTTGGAGACGACGCATTTTAATCTCCCTCCGTCCTTTATGTCCTTTGTGCCTTGGTGGTTAATCCGGAATGCCCTATGCCCAGCGTCGGCAAGACCATCCCGCACGACTCCGCCGTCGGTCACGTCACCGGCCAGGCGCTGTACATCGACGACATGACGCCCATGGTCGGCGAGCTAGTCGTCGGCTTCGTCGGCAGTCCCGTCGCCTGCGGCACGCTCAACAGCGTCGACCTCTCCGGCGTCAAATCAATCCCCGGCGTCGTTGGCGCGTACACGGCCGCCGACGTCCCCGGCCACAACCACTTCGGCCTGCTCGCGACCGACGAGCCCTTCCTCGCTGAGACCGACCTGCTGTACGTCGGCCAACCCGTCGCCGTCGTCGCCGCCGAGACTCGCGATGCCCTCGCTTGCGGCTTAGCGGCCATCAAACTTGATGCCGCCGTCGCGCGCCGCTGCTCAACCTCGAAGAATCAATCCGCCAGGAGCGTTTCCTCGGCGCCCCGCGGCGCATCGCCCGCGGCGATATGAAGGCCGAGTTGAAAGCGTCGCCCCACCGACTCACCGGCGTTTTCAGAAGCGGCGGCCAGGAGCAGTTCTACCTCGAATCCCAAGCCGCGATCGCCTGCCCCGGCGAGGACGGCCAGATAGTCGTCTATTCTTCAACGCAGCATCCGACCGAAATTCAGCTCCTGATCGCCGAGATGCTCGGCCGCGGTTGCCACGACGTCAATTGCATCTGCAAGCGTATGGGCGGCGGCTTCGGCGGCAAAGAAACGCAGGCCGCTATTCCCGCGATGATGGCTGCGCTCGTCGCTCATCACACCCGCCGCCCGGTGGCGTCATCTACGACAAAGACACGGACATGAAGGTGACCGGCAAGCGCCACCCCTATCTCGCACGCTGGGACGTTGGCTTCGACGACGACGGCCGCATTCGCGCCCTCAAGTTCGAATACTTCTCCAACGCCGGCGCCACGACCGACCTCTCCCCGTCGATTATGGAGCGCACGCTGCTGCACAGCGACAACGCCTACTACCTCCCCGCCGCCGATTTCACCGGCCGGCTCTGTTTCACCAATCTCCCCTCGAACACCGCCTTCCGCGGCTTCGGCGGCCCCCAGGCGATGGCCGCCGTCGAAAACGTCATCGAGTCGATCGCCCAACATCTCAAGATCGACGCCTACGACGTGCGGCTGCGCAACGTCTACGGCGTCGGCGAGCGCGACGTCACGCCCTACGGCCAGATCATCGCCAAAAATCACCTTCCCGAAATCCTCCCGACGCTCGCCGCGTCGTCCGACTACCGTCGCCGCCGCGAAGAGATCACTCGACACAACAACGCCGCTTGCGGCTTAGCCCCCTTGCGCGGCCTCGCCCTTACCGCGATGAAGTTTGGCATCAGCTTCACCACCAAGTTTCTCAACCAGGGAAACGCGCTGGTCAATGTCTACACCGACGGCACGGTGCAGGTCTCCACCGGCGGCACGGAGATGGGTCAGGGCCTCAACACCAAAATCCGCCAGCTCGTCGCCGACGAGTTCGGTCTCGACCCAAGCCGCGTCCGCCTGATGCCCACGTCGACCGAGAAAAGCTGCAACGCCTCGGCCACCGCCGCCAGCGCGAGCACCGACCTCAACGGCGCCGCCGCGGTCAACGCCTGCAAGCAGATCATGCGGCGGCTCAAAAAATTTGCCGCCGAGCGACTCGCCGACCCCGCCGAGGGCCTTGTCCCTTCGCCGCGGCACGTGCGCTTCCTCGACAACGCCGTCTACGACACGCGCCGCCCCGAAGTCCGCCTCGCCTTCGGCCCCCTGTGCGCCGAAGCCCGCCGCGAGCGCGTCGACCTCGGCGCCCGTGGCTTCTTCGCCACCCCTGGCATCGACTTCAACCGCGAAACCGGCCGCGGCACGCCGTTCTACTACTACACCCAAGGCGCCGCGGTGTGCGAAGTCGAAATCGACCGCTTCACCGGCGAGCTCACCGTCCCGCGCGCCGACCTATTGATCGACATCGGCCGCTCGATCAACCCCGGCGTCGACCGCGGCCAGATCATCGGCGGCTTCATCCAGGGCCTCGGCTGGGTGACCGCCGAAGCCCTCACTTACAACGACCAGGGCGAGCTGCTCTCCCACTCGCCCACCACGTATAAGATCCCCGCGATCACCGACGTGCCTCGCGACTTCCGCGTGGCGACGTTCCCCAACAACGACAATGCCCAAAACATCCGCCGCAGCAAAGCCGTCGGTGAACCTCCGCTGATGCTCGCCATCGCGGCGTGGGCGGCGGTGAAGAACGCCTTGTCTTATGTGAGCCCGGAAGCCGCCTCTTCACTCACGCTGCCCGCCACGGGCGAGGAAATCCTGCGATGTCTCAGCCTGCCACAAGCGGCAAAGGCCCTGCTGCGATTGATGACGTAAAATCTGTCATTGCCGCCGCAGGCCCTGTATGGCGCTTTAGTCTCCGCTCACTTTTCTATGCGATCACCGCGCTGGCTTTAGTGCTCGGAGTCTCGGTGTGGTTATTCCGCGTGGCAGACGCGGCCCGCGCTGATGCGATGATTACGGGCTCAATGAAGTCAATCGTCCTTGGTATTTGGAATTACGAAACGACCCGTGAGCAACTCCCGTCTGCCACGATGCACTCCGCGTCAAATCAAAATCTGGGTAGTTGGCGATTTGCGATTGTACCCTACGTCACCCAGAGACCAATCGATGGCAGCATCCCTTGGGACCCGCGCCAACCATGGGACGCACCGGTTCATCGACCACTGGGTCGATGGATGGCCGAGTGGTACTGCTGGGACGGCCCTTTTCATGCCCAACGCAGCTTACGATCGGAATCCACAAGCGTATTCGCAATTACCGGTGCCGGAACCGCGTTCGATGCCGGCCAAACAATTCGACTCGCCGATTGCGGTGACAATCTCATCCTCCTCATGGAAGCCGCCGACTCCAAAACCCATTGGATGCAACCCGGCGACTACGACGTCACGACGCTGCTGGCCGCCAACGGCCAACTCGGCGACCATGTCAAAAGCATCCTGCCGCACCGCATCCACGTCCTCTTCGCCGACGGCCAGGTCTGGACGCTCTCCGACGACACGCCCATGTCCGCCGTGAAGCCCTTCCTGACCATCGCCGGCGCCAAATCCGCCGACCGCGAGAAACTCTTGGCCCCCTACCGGGTGGATTGAGCAATGGTCGCCAAATCTGTGCCAATGGCGATGATCCGAACGCCAACGGCGTTCCACAACAAAGCCTAGGGTCGCCGTCCGCGGCGCACCCTAGGTTTCCATTCGGTTCCATGATCCGCCTACCCCAACGGGGTTGTACTAACCCTGCAGGAAGAGGGAACCAATTCTGTGGAACCCCGTTGGGGTACAATGGCCCCGCGGGTCCACCACACACCTAGGGTGCGCTGCGCGACCCTAGGCTACGTTGTTTTACGCCTTCGGCGTATTGACCAAATCCGGTCGCGTCTTTCGTCTAATTCGACAATGCCAGTTCGGAATCTCACCATGCCGCAATCGCTCGTCCAAATCTACGTCCACGTCGTCTTTTCCACCAAGGATCGCCGCCCATTGCTGCGCGACGAAACGCTGCGCGAAAGAACTCACGCCTACCTCGCCGGCATCTGCAACAACCAAGGGTCGCCGTCGCTTGTCATCGGCGGCGTCGAAGATCACGTTCATGATTATGTCGCCTCGGAAAAACGCTGGGGGTCGCCACCCTAGTTCGCGAGCTGAAACGCGATTCCTCCAAGTGGGTAAAGGACCAAAGCCAAACTCTTGGCGACTTTTTCTTGGCGACGCGGCTACGGCGCCTTCTCCGTCAGTCCCTCGCACGTTGATCCGCTCAGAGCCTATGTCGCGAACCAGGAGGAACACCACAAACAAGAATCCTTTCAGGACGAAGTCCGGAGCCTGTGTAAGAAGTACGGGGTCGATCTCGACGAGCATTATGCCTGGGATTGAACAATAAATCCCTGACCTATAATTGCTTGTACTCTCCCCAATATCGCTCATTCTTGCCTCCAACCCGCAAACACTTCGATGCCCAATCAAGACCTCGACGCCGCCGCCAGACAGGTTAGAGACGCTAGCCGGGCGCTGCGCAATCTTCGGATCCAACATGCCCAGCCGCGTCGGCTTGGCGATCTTCGCCGTGATCTTCGCCGTTACGCTGTTGCTTTCCGGCGCCATCGGTGCGGCGTCGCCGGCGCTGGGGACGCTCGTCATGGTGCTGGGCACGGTCGCCGCGGCGCTGGCCGCCATCGCCGTGAAGATCGCCAACCAGTGGGAGCGCGGCATCGTGCTCCGCCTCGGCCAGTTCGCCGGCATCCGCGGACCCGGCCTGTTTATCATCACGCCGATCGTCGACCGCGTCCGTATGGTCGACATGCGCGTCCTGGCGACCGACATCCCGAGCCAGGAAGTCATCACCCGCGACAACGTGCCAGTCACCATCAACGGCGCCCTGTTCTTCAAGGTCGTCAACGTCGAAGACGCCGTCATGAAGATTCAGGATTACGTCTACGGCATTTCCCTGCTGGCCCAAACCGCACTCCGCGACGTGGTGGGCGGCATGGTGCTCGACGAGCTGCTCTCCGAACGCGAACGCATCGGCAAGATGGTCGAGACCACCGTCGAGAACGACTCGAAGGAATGGGGCCTCCACGTCACCGGCATTCGGTTGATGGACATCGACATGCCCGAGGACCTCAAGCGGATCATGTTGCGCCAGGCCGGCGCCGAGCGCGAGAAGCGGGCGACCATCACCAAGGCCGAAGGCGATCGCCTGGCCGCCGAAAACCTCGCCGCCGCCGCCGCCACGATGCTCGCCAGCCCCGGCGCCATGCAGCTCCGCACGCTGCAAACCCTCGACGGCCTGGGGCCGACGGCTTCCAACACCGTGGTTCTCGCGATCCCCGTCGAAGTGCTCCAGCTCGCGGCCAAATTCACTTCGAAATAACAGCAACGCCGCGCTCGACATGCCCGCCCCGCACGGTTTCGTCGAACGCCTCGCCGAGCTCGCGGCCAGCGGTGCGCCGTTCGTCAGCGTCACTCTGGTCGACGCCGTCGGCAGCACGCCGCAAGACGCCGGCTCGAAGATGCTCGTCACCGCCGCGGGATTCGATATGGGCACCGTCGGCGGCGGGCGCGTCGAAGCTAAGGCGATCCAAGAAGCGCAAGCCATGCTCGCACGGCCCGCGCCAGCCGCCGGCGAAACTTCGACGAAGCTCCTCGAGTGGAACCTTCAGCGGGACGTGGGGATGACTTGCGGCGGCGCCGTAAAATTATTTTTCGAGACATACAATCACTCGCACTGGCAAATCATCATCTTCGGCGCGGGCCACGTCGCCGCGGCGCTGGTCCACTGCCTCTCGCCGCTGGAATGCCGGATTACGTGCATCGACTCGCGCCAGGAGTGGCTTGCTCGCTTGCCGGCTTCGCTTCGACTCACCAAGATTCAAACCGAAGATCCCCCGGCCCACGTCGCCGCTCTCCCCGCCGACGCCTTCGTGCTCTGCATGACCATGGGTCATCGCACCGACCGCCCCATCCTCGAGGAAATCTTTCGGCAAAGACGCCGGTTTCCCTACCTCGGCGTCATCGGCAGCAAGGCCAAACGCGCAGTCCTCGTGCGCGAACTGAAGGCCTCAGGAGTGGCGCCCGACCTCGCGGAAGCCTTCGATTGTCCGATCGGCCTGCCGCTCGGCTCGAACCAGCCGGGCGAAATCGCCATCAGCATCGCGGCGCAGCTCGTCGAGCGCCGCGACGCCTGGCGCCGTCAATCTCCCTCCGGCGGCTAGTGCTCGCAACAAAACAGACTTTGAACTAGCCGGACGGCCACGCCGTCCGGGACCCGGCGAGCGTGGCTCGCCGGCTAGTCGGGCTATTCAGTTGATTTTGTTACACGGTCTCAATTGTCGTGACGGCCTCCGCCGCCTCCGTGTCCGCCGCCGCCGCCGCGGAAAAACGACTGCCCGCCTCCTCGGCCGCCGCCGCCGTTTTGGATCACGGTTTGGCCTCCGCCTCCACCGCCGCCGCCGCTTTGGATGACAGCCTGCCCGCCACCGCCGCTGAAGTTGCCGCGCGCTGGCGGTTGGTAACTACCGCGTAGGTTCGACGAGCCGCCGCCGCTGGACTGGAACTGCCGCGGCGATCCCTGAAAGCCTTGGAACGACTGCCCCGACTGGCCCTGAACCGTCGAGCCGCCGCCCTGCCCTGGGAAGCGGAACTGCGACGAACCGTTGCCGTAGCTCCAATTAGGACGGCCCGTGTTGGGCTGCGCCTGACCTACGTTGCCGTCGCCGGACTGGCCAGGCGTCGCCACGCGACCTTGCCAACTCTGCGAGCCTTGCCAACTCCCGTTTCCATTGAACCGGTAGGAGGGGCTGAGCTGCTGATTGCCCTGTCCATTTGTCGCGCCGCCCGCCTGAACCTGAGCGCCGCCGGCCTGAACCTGCGCGCTGCCGCTTGCTCGGTTCTGCCAATCGGCGCGACCGTTCCACGTCCGCGGCGATTGCGACTGACCAGTCGACCCGTCGCCGCTTACCGCGCCGCCAATGGCGGAGTCGGTCTGCGGAAGCTTGAACGTCGAGCGGCGCCCTTCATAGGGCGAGCCGATTCGCACCTGGCCGCCAGTCTGCCCGCCCGCCGCGACTTGTCCGCCGTTGGGCGCCTGGGCGCCGGCCTGCACCTGCCCGCCGGCGCCCTGCTGGCCGACTTGTGCTTGGCCGCCGGTTGCGCCGCCGAGCCTCAGGCCGCCGGCGCTCGCGCCGCCGCCCACATCGAACTTGGCGCGCGCGTCGCGCAGCTTGCTCCAATCGGTTAATTGCCGCGCGGTCGCCTTGACCTCGACGTCGCTCAACGGCTTCACGCGGACGCGCGTTGGATTGTCGCGCACCAAATCGTTGACGTTGTTGATCAGCAGATTGGATGGCCGACCATTGCCCGGCCCGCCAGGTCCGCCGCCGCCGGGGCCGCCTGCTCCAGTCCTATTGCCGCCGCCGGCGCCAGGCCCCTGGTCGCCCCGCCCGCCGGGGCGCCCGTCGTGGGCCCACTGGTCACCGCGGCCGTGGTCCCAATCGCGCCGCATGCGGTCTTCCCAGTCGTTGCGGTTGTGGCCGTCGTGCCAGCGATGGTACGACCACAGCGGATCGTATCCGCGGCCGAAGTGACCGCGGTCCCACCACGGATGGAAGTGATCGTTACGCCAGTTGCCGTAGCCAAAGTAGTAGGAGTGGTAATTGTCGTGGAAGAACAGCGACCCCAAGAGCAGCGAGGCGTTGATCGCGCTGTACGGAGTGTACACGAACCCCGGATACCCGAATCGATGAGCAGGCCACCACACCGGCGCGAACAGCAAGCCGCGGTGCACCAGGGGGTAATCCCAGTACCCCGACACGAAGATGCTGCCCGCGGGCGTGTAGCAGTAATGGTCGGGCACCCACACCCAATCGGGCTGGCCCGCGTACCAGTAGCCGGCCCGCCAGGCGTAGACGCCGTTCTGCTGCACCCAGCAGCCGGGCACCCAGAAAAAGTTGTCGCCCGGCGCGGGGCTCGAGGGACCGACTTCGAGGCTGTCGGGCGGATTGGGTTGCATTTGAACTTCCTGCGCTCCGGCGCCAGCCCAGAGGCCGGAAATCCATTCAAACCCGTTGGCCACTTTCGTCCAATGACCGGGCACCCAACGGCGACCCGGAGGTACGTCGCGCCACACGCCGCTCACCCACACGAAGTCCTTTTGAATGTCGGTCCACATCCAGTAGCCGGGAATCCACTGCACGTTCTGGCCGTCCGGCTTCACCGCCGGGGGCGCCTCATTGACCGGCTCCGGCGGCTCGCGGTCCACGACCACGCGCGGGCGGGCGTCGAGCACAATCGGTTCGGCAAACGCCTCATGTATGGGGCCCTGGTCCAATACTTGCATGCCGTCCTGACCCGCGGCGCCCGGCGCCGGCGGCACGGCTGGTGCCACAGCGGGCGCTGCGGGAGCTGCCTGTGCGGGATCCTGCGGCGGCACGGCCGGGGCCTGAGCCCCAGCGATCGGCGCGTGCAGCCACGCCAAGGACAAAGTTACAAACAACGCACAAGTGATAAATCTCGCGACCACGGCGCGGCCCTCCTCAAAAACGAGCGAGCGTTCCGGTAACGCCGCAGAAAACTGCGCTTCCGGTGGTGCATCACGATAAGTCGTCCGAGTCGATTGACTCGCGGCGCTATGTCCCGCAAAAAAATGGGGCAAAACTGGCGCCAAATTCCCGCCTGGCGGAGTGCGGGAGAGACCAATGACTACCCGATTGGCGGGAATTCACGAAGGCAAGTCGAGCGACCACAAAGGGTTATGCGCGACCTCGCTGCCTGAACGGCGGCTGCCCTGGCAGCGACGGGCGTGCGCATTGCGCCGTGCCGCCGTTGTCACCTCGCCGGTGCACCATAGCAAGCGCAATCGAGACCGCGGCAGGTGTCGTCAACTTTCGCGGCGGCGATTATTTTCCTTCACCCTGCGACGGCGACGCGAATCGCCAGAAGCCGCCCTCTTGCGTCGTGAAGTAGGTCTCGCCCTGGTCGTCCTCGCCAAACGTCATCACCGGGGTTCCCTTGGGCACGATGGTACGGTTGGCGGTGACGCGCTTCGCGTCTTGGTCGTACCACAACGCCCACACCTGTCCCGTCACCCAGTCGGCGTACAAGTAGGCGCCCTTCAGCTCCGGCACGCCCGGCCCGCGGTAGACGTTGCCGCCGGTGATGCTCTTGCCGACGTCGTGGTGATACTCCCAGATCGGTTCGATGAGATCCGGCCGCGCTTCAACGCCTTCCGGACCGAACGGGTGCATCGCCTCGCGCAGGTTCCAACCGTAGTTGCCGCCGCGGCGAATGATGTCGATCTCCTCCCACGTGTCCTGCCCGACCTCGCCCGCCCACAGGTCGCCCGTTTCGCGGTCGAAGGCAATCCGCCACACGTTGCGGATGCCGTAGCACCATATCTCGCCGCGCTTGTCGGGCTGACCGGCAAAGGGGTTGTCCTTGGGGATGGCGTACGCCAGGCCCTCATCCTTGTGATCGACGTCGATCCGCAGAATCTTGCCCCACAGCTCGTTGAGATTCTGCCCGTTCTTGAACGGATCGCGGGCGTCGCCGCCGTCGCCGAGCCCGATGTAGAGAAACCCGTCGGGCCCAAACACGAGCGTGCCGCCGTTGTGGTTCCAGAACTTGTCCGGAATCACCAGCAGGATCTCCTCGCTCGTGGGATCGGCCCGATTGGGATTGTCCTTGTCGACATGGAAACGCGAAATCACGCTCCGCCGATCGCGCTGGTCGTCATACGCCCCCGTGTAATACACGAAGAACTCGCCGTTTTCGGCGTAGTGCGGGTGAAACGCCAAACCCAAGAGTCCTTCCTCATTCTCCGGCGGGTTGAAGTGAATGCGGTCGCGAATGTCGAGAAAGGTCTCCATCTTGTCCGCGGCCGGATCGTTCGGCCAAACATGGATCGTGCCGGGTTGCCGGGCGACGAAGATGCGGTTCGTGCCGTCGCCCGCGCCGCCGATCGTGAGCGGTCGGATCTCGCCGACCTTCCCGGTGTCCGCGCCGGTGACCCAGTCGGGCCACTCAATCTTGGGAAACGCTCGCTCGACCTGCACGTCGAGCGGCCGCTCATCCACCTTCTGGCCATTCGCTTCGCCCGGCGCCAAGGAACACCCCACAGCCGCCGCGAGCACCGCTACGCCGCCGATCAACCGATAGAGAATCACGCTCAATCCCCCCAAAGATTTAGGCTGCTGCAAGTTGCCTACAGCCCGGCCCGCGATGCGACTTGGTAGACCACCAGGGCCGCAGTATACGCCAAGACCGTCATGTAGCCCAGTTGCACCAGCGGCCACCGCCACGTGCCCGTTTCGCGGCGGGTCACCGCTTGCGTCGGCAGACACTGCATGGCGAGCGCATAGAACACCAACAGGCTCAAACAAGTGGCCGCGGTGAACAGCGGCGTGCCGTCGGCGCGCGTCGACGTCCGCAGCGACTCACGCAACGAATTGGAATCGCCGTCTTCTCCCAGGCCGTACAGCACGGCCATCGTCGACACGACCACCTCGCGCGCCCAGAAGGAACTCAGCACGCCCACACTGACCTTCCAATCGAAGCCCAGCGGCGCGAACACGGGCTCGACCGCGCGGCCCAACCGTCCGGCAAACGAATGTTCAAGTCGCACTTGCTCGATCAACCGCTCGGCGCCGGCCGCGTCGCCCGTGGCGTTGAGCTCCGCCAACCGCGATTGTGCGGCGGCGGGCATCCGATCGATGGGCGTTTTCGGGTACGTCGCCAGCGCCCACAGCACCAATGAGATGACGAGGATCGTCGTCCCGGCCGTTCTCACGAACGCCATGCCGCGGTCCCAGGTCAACAGCAGCGCATTGCGCAGCGAAGGTTGGCGGTAGTTCGGCAGCTCAATCACCAGCGGCCGAACCGGCCCCTTGAGCAGCGTTTTCTTGAACACCCACCCCATGCCCAGCGCCGCGACAATGCCCAATCCATACGCCGACGCAAACACCGCCGACGCCGCCAGCGCGTTGTGCGGAAACAACAGGGCCGTCACCATCGCGTACACCGGCACGCGGGCCGAGCAGCTCATCAGCGGAATCACCATGATGGCCGCCAGCCGATCGCGGCGGTCCTCGATCACCCGCGTCGACATGATGGCGGGAATCGCGCACGCATGCGCCGACAAGAGCGGCACGAACGCCTTGCCCGAGAGCCCGACGCGGCGCATGATCCGATCCATCACCAGCGCCGCCCGCGCCATGTAGCCGGAGTCCTCCAACAGCGCCAGCACAAAGAACAGCACGCAAATCTGCGGCAAGAACACGAGCATGCCGCCCACGCCGCCGATCAGCCCGTCGGTGACGAAGCTGTTGAAGTCGCCCGCCGGCAGCCACCGGCCGAGCGTCGCCCCGCTCAGCGAGAACAGGCCGTCGATCAAATCCATCGGATACTGGGCGGCCCAGAACACCAACAGAAAGGTGAGGGCCATGACGGTCGTAAACGAAACGAGGCCCCACACGCGGTGGGTCAGCACGCGGTCGACCGTTTCGGTCCGCCGCCCCTGCGCCGAGGCGTCGCCCCGCACCGCCGCGGTGCGCACCGACTCCGCCCAGTCAAAGCGCGCGGCAAACTGGCAGCCCCGACACGCGCCGCACGAAGCCAGCTCGACGTGCAACTGCGGCGGCTCGCGATGGCGAACCACCGCTTCCACCGCACGCACCAGCGCGTCGAGCCCGTAGCCGGTGCGCGCCGACACCGGCACGACGGGCGCCCCCAGTCGCGTCTCGAGTTCGTCCAGATCGAACGACAGCCCTTGCTTCTCGGCCGCGTCGATCAGGTTGAGCGCCACCACCGTCGGCCGTCCCAGCTCCAGCACCTGGCCCGCAAGAAACAGGTTGCGCTCCAGGTTGGTCGAATCCGCGACGATCACCACCGCGTCCGGCCGCGGCACGCCTGCGAGCGCGCCTTCCAGGGCCGACCGGGCCACGTGTTCCTCCGGCGTCACCGCCTCCAGGCTGTACATGCCCGGCAAGTCGATGAGCGTCGCCGACAGATCGCCCAACTCGACCCCCGCGCGGCGGTGCTCGAACGTCGTGCCCGGGAAGTTCGACGTCTTGCGCGCAGCCCCGTGAGTTGGTTGAACAGCGAGGTCTTGCCGGCGTTGGGGTTGCCGACCAGCACAATCGTGGCGGTCTCGACCACCGGCAGCGCTCGGACTGTCCCCGGCGCGTGATCGAGAATCGGCAAGCCAGCGGGTAAGAGCGTGGTGCTCACGTGCGCTTCGTCCGTCAAGTTGGCCGGACCAGAACGCTGTGCGCCAGCCGAGCCGATATGCCGAGGCGACCGCCCTGGACGCACACCACCAGCGGATCCCCGCCCTTGATGACCTCGACGCGGCGACCGATGCACAGGCCGAGCGACTTAAGGCGCACGGCATCGTCGTGAGGCGCTGAGAGCTCGGCGACGCGGGCGCGAGCTTTGGGCAGCAACTGCGTCAGCGGCGTCAGGCCTTCAAGCGATGAAGCTGCACTTGGCGGAACAGGCATGGCGTGACAGGCAACAGGATGGCGAAGCCATTCACCGTATTGAGAATCAATATCATTAATCCCAACATCAGCCTAACGCCGGGCTTCCAATCCCACAAGACGCGACTTCACCAGAGATTTACTTCCGCGGGCGGCGGCGCCGTTTGGCGGCCGGCGAAGTCTTCGGTTTGGGCGCCGCCGCCGGCTCGGCGCCGGTCACCGCCGCCGTAATTTCTTCGATCAGGCTCGGCTCGCCTCCCGCGCCCGCCGTCGCCAGGTCCGCGTCTCCCATCCGCAGCAGTTCCTTGTTCAACATGTTCACGAGCGCTTGAAAAAAGGCCACCAGCATCGGTCCGACAAGAATCCCGATCGGACCCAGCACCTGAACGCCGCCCAGCACGCTGATCAGCGCCAAAAGCGGGTGAAGATTCGACTGGCCGTGGAGAATCATGGGCTTGATGATGTTGTCGACGCCCGAGACCACGACGGCCCCATAGATCGCCAGGCAAATGGCCCAAAAGGCGTCACCTTGCAGGAGCTGGCCGTTCACCTCCATCGTCTGAAACAGGTAAACCCACAACGCCACCGGCACCCACACCGCCGCGGCGCCCACAAAGGGGACGATCCCGAACAGGATAGTAATCATCGTCAGCAGAAATATCGGCGCCCCTGAATTGAGCGCAAAGTAGTAGCCAATTCCCGACAGCAAACCCTGCGCGAGGGCGGAGGCCAGCGACGCCAGGACCACCGCCCGGCTCACGGTGGCGAACTTGTCCAAGAGCTCGCGCTCGTACACGTCGTCCAACGGCGACATCCGCATGATGGTCGAGATCATGCTCGGGCCGTCGAGAAAAAAGTAGTACAGGGCCAGGATCATGATCGCCAGGCCCAGGAGCAATCGCCCCAACGTCTGCACGGTCGTGAGCAGCGTCCCGCCGACGAACTGGGCGATTCGATTGCCCCAATCCTCGGTGAGCTGAAAGCCCGGCGTCTCGGTCAGGCGGCCTGGTCGCTTGCACCAGGGGTAGGCGGCGGCGCACCCGCGGGAGCTTGCGCAAGGGCGCGGCTTTCGCAGCGGCAGGCGGCTTGGCTGGCTGATCCTTTGCCGGCGAGGCGCCGCCGGCCCTGCTGAATCGGTTCAAAAACTTAAGCGTCGGCTGAATTCGGTCCGTCAGTTGCTTTTGCAACTGCGCCCGCTGCGCTTCCGTGCTCAGATAGGTGTTGAACACGTGCCCGCATTCGAGATAGGCGTTCCAAGCCAGCCAGGCCGTCGGCAGCAGGGCCACTAGCAGGATGAGCACCGTCGTCGTCGCCGCGGCCAGGCGCGGGCTGTTCGGCACGCGGCGGCGAATCCGCTCGTGCAGAGGCTTGAAAATGACCACCAGCACCGCGGCCAAAAACAGCGGCACCACGAACTGCGCGAGCACCTGGAAGAACACCGCGCCCATCAACAGCAGGATGGCCAGCAGCACGATGAACGAAACGACGCGGGGCACGAGCGGCTCCTAACGCACGGCGAGCGGAAACCACGACATTCTATGCGATCGGCCCGCCGCGCGATGCGCCAAACGGCCCCCACAGCGGCAGGTGCGGTTGTAGCGATTGCGCCGCCCACTTGCCCAATCCCCAGTCGTGTGGCTGGGGCGCGTTTCTGTTATCCTAAAACTTGTGCCTGCCAACGCGGTCCGGCGGCTTCTCTCCAACGCAGCTTTTCATGGCCCATGATCAGCGTCGTCATTCCGGTCTACGACGAAGTCGGCGCCCTCGACCAGCTCCATCGCGAGTTGAGCGACGTGGCCGCCCAGCGCGGCTACGACCTGCAAATCGTCGTGGTCGACGACGGCTCGCGCGACGGCTCCTGGCACGCCATCGAGCGCCTCGCGGCGCGCGATCCGCGGGTGTTGGGCATCCGCTTCCGCCGCAATTTCGGCAAGGCGGCCGCGCTGAGCGCGGGGTTCGACGCCGCCGCCGGCGACGTGATCGTCACCATCGACGCCGACCTGCAGGACAGCCCCGCGGAGATTCCCAAGCTGCTCGCCAAGCTCGATCAGGGGTTCGACGTCGTCAGCGGCTGGAAGCTCGATCGGCAGGATCCCTGGCACAAGCGATGGGCGTCCAAGGCGTTCAATTACCTGGTTGGTAAGCTCACCGGCGTGCGCCTCCACGATCACAATTGCGGCCTCAAGTGCTTCCGCCGCGACGTCATCCACGAAATCCGCCTCTACGGCGAGCTGCACCGCTTCGTCCCCGTGCTGGCGGCAGCCCGCGGATTCCGCGTCGGCGAGACGGCCGTCGAGCACCGGCCGCGCGAGTTCGGCTACTCGAAATACGGCTGGTCGCGCATTCCCAAGGGCCTGCTCGACCTGCTCACCGTGCAGTTCATCACCCGCTTCGGCCAGCGGCCTCAGCATTGGCTCGGCTCGGCAGGGCTGGTGTCGCTGCTCGCTGGCTTGGGAGGCATGGCGTATCTGGCCGTGATCTGGTGTACCTCGCGGCTCCCGGGGCGACCGCCCGAGGTCGCGGTACACTTGCACGAGACGGCGGCGCTGTACTATTCACTGGTCGCGGTGCTCCTGGGCGCCCAACTCGTGGCCACCGGCTTTGTCGCCGAGATGATCGCCGCGCTGGTCTCGCGCGACCGCGATGAGTTCTCGATCGCCCAATACACGGTTCCCGTCGAACCCGCGGCGCGCGAAGCCGCCGCCCGCACTCCGGCGCGGCCCGGATTGGGCCCCCACTGGGAAACCTCCGGCGGAACGACGCGCCAGGAGAGCGACGCCCCATGACCGGCCCTTCCAGCGATTCCGCGCGACGCTTGCGGACAGGCGTGTACGCGGTGCTGATCGCGCTGGCCGCCGGCAATCTCCTGGGCCGATTGATGGCGGTCAATTCGGTCAACCGGCAGGAGCTGGAACAATATCTCGTCGGCCAACGCGTGGCCGAGCTCCAAAAAAAGCTCCGCGCCGCCGGCGCCGACGAGGGGACAATCGCCGCCGAAGTGGAAAAAGCTCGTCCGCAGCTAGAGGCCAAAGAGCGCCGCCAGCGTCCCTTTCTCAGCGCCAACGATCGCAGCCGCTGGCTCACCGTGCGCGCCTTGGTGGAGCACGCCACGTTTGCGATCGACGAAGTCCTCGATCCCAACGTGTGGAACACGATCGACATGGTCCGGCACCGCGGCCTCGATGGCCTGCCGCACCTGTACTCCAGCAAACCGCCTCTGTTCTCGCTGCTGCTGGCCGGCGAGTATTGGGTCGTGCGCGCCGTCACCGGTTGGACGCTCGTCGACAACCCCTACGAGGTGGATCGGCTGATGCTGCTCACGGTCAACGTGCTGCCGATGCTGCTCATGCTCGCGCTGGTCGCCGGCTGGGCGGAGCGGTTTGGAACCACCGATTGGGGTCGCATCTTCGTCGTCGCCGCGGCCGCGATGGGGACGCTGCTCACGAGCTTCGCGGTGGTGCTGAACAATCACCTGGTCGGCGCCGTCTGTGCGGCCGTCGCGCTGGAGGCGTTCCTCCGCATTTGGTTCGACGGCGACGAGCGCCTGCGCTGGTACGCCCTGGCCGGACTCGCCGCGGCGTTTGCCGCGTGCGACGAGCTGCCTGCCTTGTCCCTCCTGGCGCTCATGGGCGTCGCGCTGGCGCTTCACAATTTCCGCGCTTGCTCTGTTGGCGTTCGTGCCCGCCGCGGGCGTGGTCGTCGCGGCGTTTTTCGCGACAAACTACGCCGCCCACGCCAGCTGGCGCCCCCCGTACATGCATCGCAGCGCGACCGACGCCAGCGACAACTGGTACATCTACAAGTACAAGCTCGGCGGCAAAGAGCGCGACAGCTACTGGACCGACCCCCAGGGCATCGACCGCGGCGAACCAAGCAAAGCCACCTACGCGCTGCACGTGCTCGTGGGCCACCACGGCGTGTTCTCGCTCACGCCCGTGTGGCTCTTGAGCGCCTGGGCGCCCTGGTTTGGGTGTTCGGCGGCGACGCCAAACGACGGCAGCTCGCCGCGGGCATTCTCTTGATCTCGGTCGTGTGCGCCGTGTTCTTCATCGCCCTTAGGCCGCAAGGCGATCGCAACTACGGCGGTATGACCGCCGGCTTCCGCTGGCTCTTTTGGCTCGCCCCCTTGTGGCTCACCGTCATGATACCCGCCGCCGACCGCCTGGCGTCCTCGCGCTGGGGCATAGCCGCCGCCTGCATGCTCCTGGCCTTTTCCGTCCTCTCGGCCAGCTACCCCACCTGGAACCCCTGGACGCAGCCCTGGATCTACCAGTGGCTCGAGTCCAATGGCTGGCACGGTTTCTAGTGCGCCCCATGCTATTAACTCGGTCGAACCCAACTAGCCGGACCGCCACGCGGTCCGGGTCCGCGGGGTGCGGCGCAGCAGTTACGACAGTTCAAGTGCCATTCGTTCCCGACGCCATTTCTTTCTTGGCGTCCCTCGCCTTCCCCCTTTTGCCCGTAAATCGGGTGTCTGGCCGCAAAACGAGGCCCTTTCCGGGGCTGGGCATCGGAGAATGGGGAAAAAGGGGGATTTTTCCAGCTACTGTCTGTACAACCCCGGCAATCTAGGTAGAGTATGGGGGAGTCTAACGCCCGTAGGTCTTCTCATCGCGAGAGCCTGTTCCCAGGCCAAGGAGACACAGATGCGCTACTTTTGTGCGATGGTCATTTTGCTGGTTGCCGGCCCCGTTTTCGCGTCGGTGCAAATTCCCGGGCTGTTCAACACGGGCGTCGACAGCGGAGGGTCGCTGCTCACCAATCCGGCAGTTGATCCGCACTACTCGATCACATCTACCACAGCGACCGCCTACACGCCGGACGATGCCTATGCCTACGACTCGTTGCAAGACGTGATTAACGTATATGGGGACGTTTGGGTCCACAACACAGCCACCTCGGAGTGGATCGGCCCTTCGAGCGACCTAAGCGAGCCATTCGATCCGGACTGGGCGGGCTTTTACAATTACGATCTCACGTTCGATTTGACCGGACTGGATCCCAGCACGGCGGCGATCTCTGGCGTCTGGTCCAGCGATAACGGCAGCCAGATTTGGCTCAACGGCGTCTACGCCGGTATTAGCAAGGGCAACTCGGGCTATTCGTCGCTGGACCCATTCTCGCTCACCAGCGGATTCCAGCCCGGCATCAACACGCTGACATTCGTCGTGAACAACGCGAATGAGAGCTTGGCATACAATCCCTCGGGTTTGCACGTCAATAACTTGCAAGGCACGGCCAATGCCATTCCCGAGGCGGCCGCGATCTACGTGTGGTCGGGCCTCGCCCTGGCCGCGGTCGGTTGTCGAGGCAAAGGCGTCAGGAACCAAATCCAGAAGTGGATCTCAATTCCCGACTAACGACGCCCCCTCTTTTCACGCGCCATTTCGGCTAACTCTTCCCCGCTCGGCGCTTCCTCTGCGCCTCCGCGAGAAACTATTCGCCAAAACTTTTGAGACTTCTCGCTGATCCCGACAGGTAGTGAATGCAAGTCGCTCAGGCAGATGACTTTAAGTTGGCTTTCGGCGTTTCCAATGTCGTCGTAACTGATGTGATGCCGTTGGCGGTGGAGTCACGGCTGCGTGGGGAGAAAAATCCCCACTGCTAGCTCGCCGACCGGCTGTCGGCTTCAGCGAGAAGTCTCAAACTTTTTAGTTGAAAATGGGCCACGACCTGTGCTAACGTTCAGGCATGGTCCCAAGCTCTCAGCGGTCAGCGTTCAGCCTTCAGCCAAAGGGGGGCCGCATGCTCGCGCTGTGCCCCGGGAGGGCGACGCTCCCGCAGAGCCGTACTCGACCGAGCGCCTCCACTCTTGCGCCTCGGCTCGGCAGGAGCCTCGCCCTCCCGGCGAGTTTTGAGTCGCCGCGACGCCCGCGCAAGAAACGCACAAGTCGCCGACTTTAGCGCGGCATCTCGTTGTCGCACCCCGCGTATTTCCCTACTCCGACCGAGGCGCGGCAGGGCAAAATCAGGGGTTAATGCAATAAAAATGTGGGACCCCTATCTCGCCCGCAAAAGCGCAGATTTACGCCTAGCCAAGGCTCCCCTTAAGCTACCCAACCAGCTCCGCCGGTATTCCGAGAGAGTGCCAATCCCGCGGCACGGGCGCCACAACGTCGACTGGCGCCTGCGTCATCGGATGGCTGAACGCGAGCTGCCGAGCGTGCAGCGCGATGGGGCGGTTGCGAAGTTCGAGCGCCGCCTCGCCAAACGCCTGCACGCTCCCGTATTGCGAGTCGCCGACAACCGGGTGACCGCGCGACGCCGCCTGCACGCGTATCTGGTGCGTGCGCCCGGTCTCCAGCTCAATCTCCAGCCACGCTCCTGCCTCGCCTTGCCACCGCACGCGGTAGTGAAGCACGGCGTGCTTCCCCGCGGGATGATCCGCGGCCACTACCTCAGCCTGGGCCATGCCGTGCCGTTTGTGGAGATAGTCGCGCCATGTGCCTTCCTCGGGCGTCACGACGCCTTCCACAAACGCCCAATACGACTTGCTGACCGTCCGATTTTCAAACTGCGTCGCCAGCTTGCGGGCAGCGCGCACATGCCGTGCAAACACGATGGCCCCAGAGACCGGCCGATCAAGCCGATGCGGCAACCCCAGGTAAATCGCGGCATCCGCGGGCTTGCCTTCGCGCTGGCGGTAGAATTCCTTGATCCGCACTTCGAGGCTGTCGATGCCCGCCGGGGCCTGGGTGAGGATCCCGGGGGATTTGTTGACGACGAGCACGGGACCGTCGTCGTAAAGGATTTCCAGCGGCGCCACGTCCATGCCTTGATGGTCGCGACTGCGGCCCGTTCGTCAACCGCCGCGCTCATCGCCGGCGCAACGTCAAGACGAGGGAACGCTCAAGCTGGCGGCAGCGACCTGGCCCTGCGCTATCGGCGTCTCGACCGGCCGCCGACCCTTCTCGCGCTCCAGCAGCGCCTCGAACGCCCCGGCCGGCATCGGCCGGCTGAACAGGTAGCCCTGACCTTCATCGCAGCCGTGGTTGCGGAGAAAGGTCACCTGCTGCTCCGTCTCCACGCCTTCGGCGATGACCGTATGGCCGAGCGCATGCCCCAGATCGATGATCGCCCGCGCGATGATCGCGTCGTCCTGGCTTTCCGGCAAGCCGCGGACGAACGACTGGTCGATTTTCAATTTCTCCACGGGCAGCCGCCGCAGATAGCTGAGCGACGAGTAACCCGTGCCGAAGTCGTCGATCGACAGCGTCACGCCCATCGCCTTCAGGGTTGGGATTTCCTTGACGACGTACTCGTCCTCGAGCAACAGCGTTTCGGTGACCTCCAATTCGAGGTACTTCGGCGGAAGCTGCGTACGCTCCAGCACGTCGACAATGACCTGACACAAGTCGCCGCGCTTGAAGTTGGCCGACGAAACGTTGATCGCGATGGGGCAGCGCGGCAATCCGGCGGCCTGCCAGGCCGCATTCTGCGCACACGCTTGCTCCAACACCCAGCGGGTGATCCCATGAATCAAACCACTCTCTTCGGCCACGCCGATAAACATGGCCGGCGAGACCATCCCGCGCGTTGGGTGACGCCAGCGAATCAGCGCTTCTATGCCCGTCAGGCGGCGCGTTTGCAAGGACACTTGCGGTTGATAGAAAAGCTCAAACTGGTCCTGTTCCAACGCCGCGTGCAGGTCGGTCTCAACCGTCAGCCGGTCACGGATCTGGTCGTTAAGGGCGGGCGTGAAGAATTGATAATTGTTGCGGCCTTCTTTCTTGGCAAGGTACATCGCCATGTCGGCGTTTCTCAGCAGGTCGTCCGATCCGTTGCTGTCCAGGGGAAAGATGCTGACGCCGACGCTGGGCGTCACGTGGACGTCGCGGCCAGCGAGACGGAATGGCGGCGCCAAGGCGCTGATGATCGTGCTGGCGAGCGTCGCCGCTCCCTGCAAATTGGCAAGCTCGGGCTGCAACACGGCAAACTCGTCGCCGCCGATCCGCGCCGCCGTATCACTCGCGCAGGCACCCCTTCAGCCGACTGGCCACGGCCTGCAGCAGCTCGTCGCCCACCGCGTGGCCCAGCGTGTCGTTCACCACCTTGAACCGATCCAAGTCGATAAAGTGCAGCGCCAACGAGCGCGAGTAGCGCCGGGCGTGGTGCACCGCTTGTTCGAGTTGGTTATGCAGCTCGACCCGATTGGACAGACCAGTGAGCGCGTCGTGATACGCCATATGCTCAATGCGGGCCTCGGCGTCCTTGCGAGCGGTAATGTCTTCGTGAACGGCGACGAAATGAGCGATCTCGCCGCTGTCGTCGATCACCGGGGTAATCGTCTGGCGAACGGTGTAAAGTTCGCCGCTCTTGCGGCGCTCGACCAACTCGCCGTTCCACACCTGGCCCGCAAGGATCGTGTTCCAAATGTGTGCATAGAATCCGGCGTCGTGTTGGCCCGACTTCACGATTCGCGGCGTCTGGTCGACGAGCTCCTCCATGCAGAAGCCGCTCATCCGGCAAAACGCCGCATTGGCCCACATGATGCGGCCTTGCTTGTCGGTAATAAAGATCGAGTTGGCCGCCGTCGACAACGCCGAACTCTGCAGGCACAATTGCTCGTGGTCGCGCTTCTTGGCCGTGATATCCTCCGCGATCCCCACGCTGCGGTAGACGGCGCCGTGTTGGTCGAACACCGGGAAGCCGCGGGCGCCAATCCAGCGGATGGCGCCGTCCGGTTGCATGATCCGATAGTCGATCGAGAAGGGTCGCCCCGCTTCGTTCACCGCCATGCTCGCCAGCAGCGGCTCGAGATCGTCTGGATGGACGGCGTCGAAAAACGATCGCGGCGAATTCATCACGCTTTCGCACGTGCGGCCCCAGATCCGCTCGTACGCCGGGCTGATGTAATACATCTCCGTGGCGGCCGCATTGCACACCCAGAACACCTCGTCGATGTTCTCCGCCAACTGCCGGAATCGCTCTTCAGACTCACGGAGCGCCGTCTCGGCCTGCTTCTGCTGCGTGACGTCGCGCGAGTTGACGATGACGCCGGCAATGTCCGCATCGTGCAACTGGTTTTTCGCCATGGACGACAAGTGCCGCCAGGACCCGTCCTTGGCCTGATAGCGAAACTCGGCCGATATGACCTCGTGAGGCCTGTCGAGAACCTGCTGAAACCGCGTGACGACGGCCTGGCGGTCCTCGGGGTGAATCAGATCAAACGCCCCGCGGCCGATCAACTCGCCCGGCGGGAAACCCAAGAGTCGTTCGGTGGCCGCATTGCAGAAAAGATAGACGCCGCGCTCGTCGAGAACCGACATCAAGTCCAGCGAACAATCGACGAGTTGCCGAAAGTACCGTTCGCGCGCATCGGCAGCCGCCTCCCGGGCCGCGGGACCAGTCGGTTCCATCAGATTTGGCATGGCGAAGCGCGCTCGCGAATGACCTTGGCCTCATCTCAAGGGTAGTTCAGGATCGCAGTGAAAAACCGCGTGTTTTCCTGCCGGTTTAGCGAAAAAGCGAGTTGTCGAGCCCCAGTGTCGACTTGATGACGCACTAGTCCTTGTGGCGCCTGTACCCGCTCATGACGCGGTCGACTAGTCCGGGGAAGAGACGGTTGGCGATCACCAGCGCGCGGCCGCGCCAGTTGGGAAAGATTTCGCGGCGACCCCGCTCCAGGGCGCGCACGGTTTGCTCGGCGACGACGGCGGCGGGAATGCCTTTGGAATTGGCCCAGGGCAAGTCGGCCCGCTTGGCGACGAGGTGGTCGAAGAACTCGGTGTCGGTCGTGCCGGGGCTGACCAACAGCACGTCGATGCTTTCGGCTGCCAGTTCGGCGCGCAGGGATTCGCTCCAGCCGCGGAGGGCGAATTTACTCGCCGCATATTCGCTGTTCAGCGGGACGCCGCGATGACCGAGGATCGAACCAATGTTGACGATCGCCGGCCGCCGGCCGAGGCGCAACAGCGACAGCGCCAGGCGGGTTAGCTCCGTGGCGGCGAAGAAGTTGACTTCCATGACCTGGCGGAGCGTCGCTTCATCGCTGTCGGCGAATCGGCCATGGGCGCTTGTGCCTGCGTTGTTCACCAGCACATCGAGGGCGCCCCATAACTCGTGGCGCGCTGCACAGCGGCTTCGCGAGTCTTGGCGTCAGTGACGTCGCCTGCGACGCATTCGGCAACCGCCCCGAGGGCCGTGCACTCGGCGCCCAGCTCTGAAAGCAAATCATGGCGGCGAGCGACGAGCAGCAGATGCGCCCGGCGGCGTGCGAGGGTCAGTGCCAACTCGCGGCCGATGCCGCTGGAGGCCCCAGTAACGAGGACGCGGGCATTTTCCAAAGAACGGCGCGGCAATTTCCCTCCCAGCGCCTCCCGTCTTGGGAGGGCGTTTGGTCAGGCTACTTCGCCGACGGCGTCGTCGTCCAGGTGTGCGGCCGGGGCGGAAGTAATGCCCGGCAGCGGAAAGGGCCGGACTTCCACCGTCGGGTTCTCGCGAAGTGCGCCCAGGTGCTTTCTCGCGATGCGGCAGTGGATCGAAGCGCGATGACCGACAAACGTGCGACTCAACACCTCGCCGTACTTGGCAAGGAACGCCAGCAGGCGTCCGTCGTGGGAGTCGCACTGGATCTCGAGGTCGAGAAAATCCTGGCTGAGGGCTTCGCCGACGACGGCGGCCAGCCGCGACAGGCCGACGCCCGTCTTGGCGCTGATCGGCACGGCCTGCGGATAGCGATTGCGGAGCGCTTCGACGTGCACCGGGTCGGCCACGCGGTCGATCTTGTTGAGCACCAGCAGGGCGTCCTTTTCCTCAAAGCCCAACTCGCGGAGCACCTCGTACACGGCGGCGATCTGCTCGAGGGCCGTCGGGCTGCTGGCGTCGGCCACGTGGATCAGCAGGTCGGCCTGGCGCGCCTCCTCGAGCGTGGCCTTGAAGCTGGCGATCAGATGGTGCGGCAGGTCGCGGATGAAGCCGACCGTGTCGCTCAAGCAGCACGGGCCCCCAACCGAGGAGCTGCCAGCGGCGGGTGCGGGTGTCGAGCGTGGCGAACAGCTTGTCCTCGGCCAGCACCTCGGCGCCGGTGAGGGCGTTCATCAGCGTACTCTTGCCGGCGTTGGTGTAGCCGACGAGCGAGACGGTCATGCGGTCGCTGCGACCCGCGACCTCGCGCTCGCGGCGGCGCTGGATTTTTTCCAGATCGCGCTTCAGGTCGATGATGCGTTTCTCGGCCAGGCGGCGGTCGGTTTCGAGCTGCTTCTCGCCCGGGCCGCGCATGCCGACGCCCATCTTCATGCGCGACAAGTGGGTCCACATGCCCTTGAGCCGCGGCAGCGAGTATTCGAGCTGCGCCAGCTCAACGGCCAGGCGAGCTTCGTGGGTTTGAGCCCGGCCGGAGAATATGTCGAGGATGACCTCGGTGCGATCGAGGACCTTCACCTTGAGCGCATCCTCAAGGTTGCGAATCTGTGCGGGCGACAGGTCGTTGTCGAAGATGACGACATCGGCGTCGGCCGCGTCGACCAACTGCTTGACCTCATCGACTTTGCCCCGACCGATATAGGTGGCCGCGTTGGGCGCCGGGCGCCGCTGGATGACGCGGCCGACCACCGTGGCGCCGGCGGTTTCCACCAGACCCGAGAGCTCGTCCAGCGGGTCGCCCTCGTGGATGGAGTGAGAAGATTTATCGGAAAGCTTCACGCCGACCAACACGGCCGATTCACTTTCCACGCTCTGGCTGCGATCGTGAGCAGACACTTGGGGGTTGTTCACTCCTGGGTTAGCGGATGCGTCCAGCGCGCCGGCGGGACGAGTGACCTGCCGAACGGGCTGTAAAGTATACGTCGATTATACTCGGCAAGGGCGGGCGGTCAGAGTTAGCTCTGCACTCCGCGTGCCAGGCTGCGGCCAGGCAGTTCTGGAAATTCCAAGGATTATCGTGAAGCGTCGCGGACTCCTGAAACTCCTGCTCGGCCAGACAAAGGGCGCGACGTTACAGTTCGAGCCCGTCGGCTAGCAGAGCGAACACGGCGTCTTCGGCCGACAGGTCGCCGTCCTCGGCGTCGCCGTAGCGTCCACCGTTGCAGGCCGCGTGGGCGAGCGCCAGGTCGTCGACCGCCGAGGTCGACCAGGCGTCGAACGCAACGCTTCTGGGACGCCAGACAACCGACTGTGGTTCGCGCTGGAATTCCGCTCGCTGGGCCGGACGGCGCGTCGAGCCGCTCATTCGGCTGACGCCGAGCGCGGGCAACCCGGCGGTTGAGGCCAGACTCGGCGCGGGCGCTGGCGCCGCGTCTTGCGCTGGGGCGGCGTCGATCATCAGGGCCGACGCGGCGGCGGGCTCGTCGGCGGCGACGAGCGCGGCTTCAAACGGAATCACGGGCGACTCAAAGGCGCCGATGTCGATCCGTCCCGCGGCGACGCGCGGGAATCCCGCGCCGCGCTGATCGTAGATCAGCGCTGGCGAAAACGCGTTGGGATTGAAGGCGGGATTGCCCAAGTTTTTGGCCGGGCTGCCAGGGAGCAATTCGTGCGTTAGCGGGTACTGGAACCGACCCGCCGGCAGGCCCCCGCTGTTGTCCTGTAGCGGACCGAGCAGGGGGCTGCCTTGACCGATGAACTTGTCGCCCAGCGCGACGCTGAACGCGCCCAAGGCGTTGCCAGTGCCGAGGAGGTTGTACCCGCCCGATTGGATGGAGTTGGTAAATGAGCCGTCGACGAAATCGACGTCGGTTTGCGTGCCCGCCGCCACGCCCTGGTTGCCGGCGACGATCGACGAGGTGATCTTAGTTCGCGTCTGCGTGTTGCCCTGACTGGCGACTCCAGAACCGACGTTGAAAAATGGCGTGGCGTTGTTGGTGATCGTGCTGTGCTTGATCTCCGTGAGTCCGTCGGCGTTGAACACGCCGCCGCCGCGGAGCGCGGCCGTATTTCCGGAAACGGTAGAGTTAAGGACGAGCGTCGAGTGCGTGCCCAGCAGATTGGTATCGGAATAAATGCCGCCGCCCTTCCCCGTGGCGTGGCTCGCCTGGTTGTTCGAGAAGGTCGAGCTGACGACGCTGAGCGTGCCGTTGAGGTTGGCCACGCCACCGCCATGACTGCTGCTGCCGGTCACGCGGTTTCCGTCGACGGTGCTGTCGCGGATAATCACGCTGGCTTCCTGGTGGGCGACGCCGCCGCCGCTGGACGACTGCCCGTGCGTGACGTTCTGCGATAGGATCGAGTCATCGATCGTAATGGAACTGGTTCCATTGGCGGTCTTCAGCGCATAGATGCCGGCGCCGGGCGATTGGCTGCCGAAGGTTTCGTTCAGGCTGATCACCGAGCGGACAACGCTGATTTGACTATTGACGGCGTGGATGCCTCCGCCTTCGGAATTCGAACCCGTGGTGATGTTGCCGCTGATCACGGCGTCGGTCAGCACAATTTGCCCCGCGTCACTAAAGACGCCGCCGCCGTCGGATGCCCCGGCGCCTGTCAGATTTCCGGTGATGCTTGAGCCGGTCACCCTCAGGATGGCGCCCTGATTGCCGACCGCGCCGAAGCTGCTCTTCCAGGGGCTCAGATCGAGAGCGCTGACCGTTCCGTCGCCCGTGGCGTCGCCGTCCACCTTGCCGGCCACGCTCAGCCCATTGCCGCGCTGCCAGGTAAGGAAGTCGAAGCCGTCGACGTCTTCATCGAAATCGAAATTCGCGGGAGCGGCGACGACCGTGGATTTCAAGAAGATGCCGCCGCCGTCGCTACCGGTCTTGGCGGTCGAGTTTCCGGACACGGATGTGTAATTGGTGATGTAAACGGCCACGTCCTTGGCGTAGATGGCGCCGCCGTCGGAGTTGACGCCGTCGGTATGATTGCCGGTAATGCGGCTGGCGTCGAGCGTGAGGACGATGTCCTGTCCGGCGGGAGCTCCAACAGGCTTCTCGATAAAGATGCCGCCGCCGTGGAATCCATCCCCGACGGTCGTGTTGTTGATGAACGTCACATCGCGCAAGGTAAGGTTTTCATGACTGAACATCACGCCGCCTGACTGCTCCGCCAGCGCGTTAGTAAACGTGATGCCGGAAATCTCGACGTCGATGACGTTGGAGGCGTTCAGGTCGTCTACCGTCAGCGCTCGCCGGCCCTGCTGGGAAGAATTGTCGCGCAGATTCCCCAGAGAAATCGTCAGTAATTCCGACCCCGGACCGGTAATCTTCACCGGGGCCGTGATCTTCATGTCGGCCGTCGTGTTCGGCGCAAACGTACCGCCCAGGCTGATGCTCCCGCCGAAGCCGAACACGCGGTCGTCGAATCTGATCTCATCGGGCAGCGGATTGTCGTTGGCCAACTGGATGGCTTCGCGGAGCGAGAAATTGTTGACGGTCACGTTGCCGTCGTTTTCGTCAGCCATCGTCGAAACATAGAAGACGGAGCCCTGCAGCTCGTAGGCGCCAATGTCCATTCGCGCCGTGCCGTCCAGGTTGCCGTCGTACACCCGCGTGAAGTCAAAGCCCCGCTCGTCATAGGCGCTGGTAAACTTGACTTCGCCGAGGGCGATGTTCATGCCGCCCCCGCCGATGTTCGGATCGTCCTCGAAATTGCTCAGGATCGTAATGCGCACCGTGTCGGCATAAAAAGTATTCCCAAAACCGATGTTCACCGGCGCGCCCTGCCGCCGTTGGAACGTGAATTCGCCCACCGGCAGAAACGACATGCCGCCGTCATTGGAAATCTCCACCGTCAAATCCATCGGATCGTCGCCGTCCGTCCCCTGACCGTTTACGCCCCACAGCACCATGCCTTGCAGCGCGCTCAGGCCTGGCAAAGTGAATGTGAGGTTGGCGGCCGCCATCATCGGTGCTGGCAAAGGCGTGGTCCAGCCGTCGGCCGGCAGGAGGCTGTGCGTCACCGTTGTCAGCGTGTCCACCGTCACCGGCCCGCTCAAGCCGCTGTTGTCGATCAGCTTGGCGGGCGAACCAGGCTTGTTGGACGTGACGGCGGTCGGCGTAATTACAAACGGCGCCACAACGCCCTGCGGCCCCATGTCGATCACTGGGCTGCCCGTAATGGGTCGATGCGTCTCGATCAGCCCGCCGGTGTTCTGCAGCGGCGCGAGCATGGGGTTGAAAATCCGCGGCTTATCGCCCGTGGCGGTGAAACGGCCGCTGGCCGGCGTGGCAGGGCTGGCATTGCCGCCGCCCACCAGGTTGAACCCTTCCGACGTAATATTCGTGGGATTGACGCCGGCGGCGAACTCCACGTCGTTGTTGCTGCCGTTGCCAGAGATAATAGACGAAAAAATAGTCGTCATCGTCGTAGCGGAGGCCACCCACACGCCGCTGCCGCGCGTCGAGGCCGCGGTGTTGAGCGTGATCGTGCTGTGCTGAATGGCTAACTTGCCGTTCTGATCAACGATGGCGCCGCCCCGGTCGCCCGCCACGTTGCCCGAGAATGTCGAGTTCAGCACGGTGACGTCTGCCGTGGCGCCGTCCACCACCAGGGCGCCGCCGTCGTCGCCTGCCGTGTTCTGCTTAAACGTTGAGTTCTCGATGCGAATCTTGCCGGACGATGCCAGAAACGCGCCGGCGTCGTCGGTGGCGTAGTTGTCCTTGAAGGTGATCCCGCTCATCAGCAGGTCGCCGAAGCTCTGCACGCCGCCGCCGCGTCCGACGACGTCGGCGCCCATGATCGTCAAATTCTTGATCTCGACGTGCGAGCCAGCGCCAAACACCTGGAGAACTCGGCTGCCGTCGCCATTGTTCACCGTCGGCGTCGGATCGTTGCCGCTGGCGTCGATCTCCAGAATGAACTCGCGCGGCCCGTTGATAATGACGCTTTCGCTTATCGACAGCGGCCCGAGCGTGAGACGAATCGTGGGCGGATTGGCCACCGAGCTGGCGCCCTCGGCGCGCGTTAAGCCCAGGTTGAAGCTGATGACGTCTTGATCTGGGTTCAGCGACGAATACTCCAGCGCTTCACGAAGCGAAAAATCGCCCGTGCGGTATACCAGTTGGCCCTGGAAATTCGTGTCTATGGACCCCCCCGTGCCATAGGGATCGCCGGGCACCAGATAGTTCGGCTGTCCAGCGAATATCTCCGTCGCGTAGATTCGCGAAGTTTGAGAATCCTGTTCATCCAGGATCTGGTCGACGATGAAATTCGCGCTCTGCCGCTCCACCGCGCCAATGTCGGCTTGCGCCGCCGCCTTGTTCGTGTAGTTGTAGCTCCGCAGAAAGTGCCGGCCCCGCCCGTCGAAGTCCGTCGAGCTTGTGCCGCCCATGCCGGAGTCGATCGCCGGGCTCATCGGGTCGAGCATGTAGACGTCCATCGCGCCGCCGTAGTTGTCCAGCGGCATCAGCATCGGATCGGTGCCCAGCGCCAAATCCATCGGGCTGGTCGGCACCATCACCATCATCGGACCGCCGACCGTGCCGATGTCGTTGAAGCCGCCGCTGGTGATATTGGGCTCGTTCGCCACCAACATATCCATGTCGCCCATACTGACGCCCACGCTGGCCAGGTCAGTCGGCGGAAGCATCGCCATGGGATCGCCGTTCCCAAACAAGATCGACGACGTGATCGTCGTCTCGCCCCGGTCTTCGGTCGGCATCGACATACCCATATCGTCTACCATGACCGCATTGCCCATGACAGCCACGCCGTCGCCGTAACCGTTCATGGCCCCGCTGGCGACGCTGTTCTCGGAGATTGTGCAGCCGGTAATGTTGACGTTGCCGCGGCTCACGAAGATGCCCCCGCCGTACGGCGCGTAGGGGATCTCGTCGGTGGGCGCGGCGCCGGCGGTGTTTCCGCTGATGGTGGAGTTCCGGATCGACGCGAACGGCAGAACATCGTCGCTGCCGCTGTCGCCAAAACTGCCGATCGCGATCCCCCCGCCGAAGCCGGCTGAATTGTCCGCAATCAGGCACCGTTCGAGGTTCAAGCTTCCGCGCAGGACCTGGATGCCGCCGCCGGCTTGCGACGCCGAGTTGCCTTGCACCACCGCTTCCACCATCCGCAGGCTTTCGCTATTGAGGATGGCCCCCCCTACCTTGTCGTCGCCAGTTCCGGTGATGTTGCCCCCGGTCAGTGTGACGCCTGAGATCTCGACCGGGATGGTCTCGTCGTCCATTCCGTCGTTGACGATGAAGACGCGGCGATTGCCGCGGGACTGCTGAATCGTCACTTCGCGCGCGCTGGGGCCGATGATGCGCAGCGGTTGCGTGATGGACAGCGTGGGTTCGACGCTCATGCTGCCCGTGAGGTTGATGGTCGTAGGCCCGCCATTAACGAAGACGGCCTCGGAGAAGATGATCGTGTCGGAGTCGTCCATGGCGTTGGCCGACTCAACGGCCCACCGCAGAGAGCCAAACAGAGTGTTGCCGTCTTGATTGACGTCGCCCGAGTTGGTTACCACGAAGGTGGTCAACATCCGGCGGTCTTCGAGGGCTTCAAACCCTAGAAAGCTGTCGGTCCTCGACCGACCAGCGCGTCGGCCGCCGAGTTTGCGCTGTCCCGTTGCTGCCGACGGTCCGCCTGCGACCGTGGCGCCGCCACTTGCCATGACCCATCTTAAGCTGTCCCCTTCTCCAGATGTCGCCGTCGTGGCGTGCCCGCGGCCCCCTTCAATCAAGCCACATTGTAATTGTGATCGGAGGATTAGGCAAAAACTGCGCCCGTGGAAAATTCCGCCCCGGATGAGCCCACAGTCAGCCCCCACCCCCCAGATTCTGGGTGGCATGCCCTCGTCCGCGTGGGCATGAGACCGCCTTACCCGCCTGCACTCGCAGTGGGCTTGCCACGCCCGCGGACTCACAGGCAGTCTCGGCGAGCGTCGAACGGGGCCACGCCCAGTCGCGATCCGAAACGCCGAAATCAGACGGATCGCGCCATTTTCAGGCCAAGTCTCGGCCAGCTCGATCGGGCGGCAGACCCTCATTCCGTCTGGGTGGCATACCCTCGTCCGCGTGGGCATGGTCACGCTCCACATGCCCACGCAGACGAGGGCATGGCACGTCGCGACCCTGGGAGCGCCTCAGCCCCTACCAGATGTATTCCAGGCCCGCGTGGAAGCCGTGATAAATCACGTCGGCCTTCGATAGAAATGTGCTGTTGGCGATGTTGTCGGCAAACTCGTCCGGAAAGATGTTGTTGCCGACCGTCGCCAAATTATTGAGATACAGCACGCGGTAGCCGCCGCGAATCGAAAAGCTCGGCAAAATGTCTGCCACCAGGTCGGCGCTGGCTTCGCCGACAAACGCCACCTGGTTGCCGTCAGTGTTAAAGTTCACGTTCGTGATATCCGGATCCGGGATCGCGGTCGCGTGGTTGAACTCGAAGCGGTTGTTGTAAACGCCGCCCTTGCTCTCGACGCCAAATCGCAGCCCCTGGCGAAAGCATACCCAGGCGTCGCCCCCCGCCTGAAATCCGCACATGTCGTTCGAATCCGACCAGTGCAGGTTGCTGTTGCCCCCCAGGGCATTGGCGTTGAAATCCAGGTCCTCGGTCATGCGCACATAGCGAAATCCCAACAGGTACGTGCCGGACATGCGCGGCGTGTAACCGAGCCAGTACCGGCGGTAGCTGAGCTCCGTGCTCTGCAGGTCGGCGTCGTAAGTCAGGTTGTACGTGGAGCCTTCATCGAGCCCGTCAATCGGATTGACGCCGTAGCCGGAAAAGACCGAGGCGAGCTGATTGTCGAGGCCGCCGGGGGCCACGTCCACCGAGTTGATGGTTTGGCTGAAGCCGATGTCGTAGATCCCCATGTAAGTGCCTTCCAGCACCGACAGCGGGCCCAGGTCGTAACGGCCGGCGATCTGCCAACCGGCTTCGTAGTCGTCGAACTCCTGGTCCGGGTCGATGATCGTCGGACCCAAAACGCCGATCGACGCCAGCGGCGGCACGTCCTGGAACAAGTCTTCGTTCGTCAACGCCACTCCCGCCACGGCGATGTCAAAGTAGTACGGTCCGCACTGGTCGGGGCCGTAGCCCCCGAAGTCGGCGTACGCGGCGTCGCCGTACCCGCAGCCATCGGGGCAGCCGCCGTAGGGCGCACAGTTGCACGGCGCGCCGTAGCTGGCAGGCAGCACGATCGGGTTGCCGTAGGCGTCCACGTAGGAGTTTCCGCCGGCTGCGGCGGCGCCGCCAGCCAGTGGCGCGGCGGGCATCGCGGGCGCCTGTTGAGCGGCGAGGCGGCCGCCGGACGAGGCGAGCATCGCCGCGGCTACGAGCGCTGCGGCGGAGCGTTCGAGAAAAGCTTTCATCCGTTTCAGTCCCCTCTTGTGCGGACGAGCCGGCGGTGCGGGCTCGGAACAAGTTATCGGACTGCCAAATGCCGGATAATCAGCGTTTTCGTCACAAGCGTTAGGATTTATCACGCCCGCCGAGGCGAGCGGACCCGCTGGCGCCGGCCTGCTGTCTGCTCTCGCACCTGCGCCCGCCCCTCGGTGGGGAGAGTTGGGGAGGGGGGAGACCATGCCGCGATCACATTGCATCTCGTTGGCAGTCACCCCTCCCCTAACCCGCCCCGTCAAAGGGGAGGGAACCGGAAGGAATCCGCCCGATCCTTTCGGCTGGGTGGCGTGTGTCTGATCGCCCGAGAATCATGGCCACGTCGGCGGACCTCCGAGGCCATGCCACTCGACCATGCCACGGGGCGAGCAGGGAAATTGCGCGATTTCCCAGTTTTTGGCCCTGCCGCCAATTTGACGAAAATACCAGATGCAACTACGATGGACCAATGCTGTCATAGGCATGTCGAAGCGACTCGGGGGCGTCGCGCTCGACTTTCGACGGCATATGCTCAGCGCGCCGCCTCGTGCGGCCAGCGGACGACTCCTTCGTCCGAGTTTTGCGCTTTCCCCCTCCCTCCTTCCGCGGAACAGCAATCTCACCTCACGTTCGGAACAGGCAATTCTTCACCTTGGCGGGCCCATAAAGGAGACGGCGAAAAAGCGGCGTACCCAACAGATTTGAGCATGACGGCGCTGACCACTGGCGTGCGTTCGGCCAGGCGTTTCTTAAGGGGGGACGCTCGGGCTCCAGTTTGTCGATACTCCGAAACCATCGTTGTCGCGCTTTAGGGGCCTTGGACCAGCTTAAGAGGACGCATTCGTGGATCGTTCCCTCCTGCGCCGCGCAAGCGGCTTTGTCAGCTCGCCCGGCAAGAAATCCCGCCGCCCGGCGGGCGTCAGCCGTCGTCGCAAAAAGCAGCTCGGGTTTGAGGTGCTGGAAGACCGGCGCGTGATGTCGGCCCAGTCGCCGGCGGCAGCACTGTCTGGCGCCGTCAACAACGATCTTGCGATCCAGGTTCAGTCTTACTCCAGCTCGACCATCGAAGGCCAAATTCAGCAGGCCCTGAATGAGCTGTATTGGCAATCGTTAATTGTGGCGGCGGCTGGAGGCAGCGACAACGGCACGCGCAGTATTCCCACCGATCCGTTTTTTGGAAATCAATGGCACCTGGTGAACTCCGGCCAGCAGGTCGGATCGCCGGACTTTCAAACCATCTTCGGCGTACCTGGCGAAGACATCAACGTTGCCCCCGTCTACAACATGGGGCTCACGGGCGCTGGCGTCAGCGTCGGCGTGATCGATAGCGGCGTGCAGCTTAATCACCCCGATTTGGCCGCCAACATCGATTTGACCCGGTCCTTTGACGCACTAAACCCCCAAGGCAACGGCAATCCGACGATCAGCGTACTTCAGCCGGGAACGGCGACACGGCACCGCGGTGGCCGGCCTCATTGGCGCCGTCGCCAACAACGGCCTCGGCGGCGCCGGGGTGGCGCCGGGCGTGACGCTCGTTCCGATTCGACTGGTCGACGTTGGGCAATCGTCCGAGGCCGACATCACGGCTTTTCGCTACGCCCTGGAGCACGGCATCGACATCACCAACAACAGCTGGGGACCGTCGGACGCTTTGCGCACCCTCGCTGGTCCCACGGGCCGAGAATTGCTGGCCTTGCGCGATACCGTGGTGTTCGGTCGCAACGGTCTTGGAATCATCAACGTCTGGGCGTCCGGCAACGGCGGCGGGCCCAACTTTGACCGGCCCGGATTCCCTGGCATCGGGGCGTATGACCAATCGAATTACGACGGTTTCGCCAACTCGCGATACACGATCGCCGTGGGCGGCGTGGACCATGACGGCAGCTACAACAACGTTGACGGCACCGTCACCTCCTACCCCGAAGCCGGCGCCAATGTTCTCGTCGTGGCGCCGACGGGGTCAGTGTTCACGACGGTTGGCAACGACACCGGCGTCGGCAGCGGATTGTTGACGACCGACTTGACGGGCGAGTTCGGCTTCAACGGGTCTGTCAATCCCATAACCGGCGAGGATTTCGACCGCGATTTTCTGGCGGACACCGATTATACGTCCCGATTCAACGGCACCAGCGGCTCGGCGCCCATTGTGGCTGGCGTCGTCGGCGCTGATGCTCGAGGCAAACCCCAATCTTTCCTGGCGCGACGTGCAAGAGATTCTTGTTCGATCGGCGCGACAAAACGCCGAATTCGAGATTCCGCAAGTCGGCGGCGGCGTATCGACGCAAAACACGTGGATTGTCAACCAGGTTCCCCAATTTTCCGACCCGGATCTGTTCGTCAATGGACTGGGCGTTGATCCGCTCCTCCAGACGCTGAATCCCTTGTTGGATCCCAATTCTCTCACCGCCGGCGGATTTTACTATGACGAGCACGCATCGTGCCCGGGCATCGCGTTGCTGATCCCTTCAAATTGACCAACGGCGCGGGCTACACCGTCAGCCAAGGCCGCGGCGCCTATGGCGAAATGATTGGCTACGGTCACGGCGCCGTCGACGCCGAGCTGGCCGTGCAGATGGCGCAGCAGTGGACCACGAAAAATCAGGCGCTGGCGCCGGAATTAACATTCACGTCGTTTGTGACCGGTCCAGGCAACACGCCGTTTGTCGTCCCCGCGGCAGAAAAGAGCAATCTGGTGAGCGGGTCTCAAGTCGTGCCCGGCGGCATCACGGGCACGGCGTTCGACGGCACGTTCATCGACTACTGGAACGAATACTTTGCCACCGACCACGTGCCATTTTCTCAGCCGAATCCTCCGACCAATGACCGCGGCGGGTCCATTGGCTTTTCAGTTCCTGACAGCAACGCAATGTCGATCGAGTCGGTCGATGTGAAGCTGTCCTTTTCCGCCGACAGCAACGCGGATGAGATTCTCAACCATTTGCGGATCATGCTCGTTTCCCCTGATGGAACGCAGTCCGATCTGAATAATTACTTCTTGGATCTTCCCGGCGCGCCGTTCCAGTTCCAGATACTGCAAACGACGAACGCCTTTCCTGTGATTGGCACCCCGCAGATCGGCGGCAGCGGACTGGCCGAGTTTGTCTGGACCTTCAACACGAACCGCAGCTGGGGCGAGCGTTCAGATGATGCGATTATCTACGATCCGGTTACCCAGGAACCAGTCCTCGACCAATTAGGGTTATTCAGCAGTACCCAGGGCACTGGATCGGCGATGACGCAAGGCTGGCAACTGGTCCTCGAAAACTGGGATGTCAATGATCAATTTGGGCTGGCCGGCGTTGAGATCGCCTGGCACGGCAGCCCCATCGCCGCCGCGTCGCAACGAGTGCAGGGCTTCGTCGGCGTCGACGACAATCGCGACGACCAGTTTAACTACTCGCGCGTTATTCAAACTGTCGGCGACATCGACGGCGATCCCAGCACGTTCCGCTACGGCGAGGTCGTCAACGACATTGACCTAACCCAGGAAAGCTTCGCCGCCAATGCGACGGTCACCGTCCGGCGCACGAGCGACAACGCGCTGGTCGATCAGTTCGTCACCGGCCACGACGGCAACTTTTACTTCGACCTGGTCCCCGACGACTACACGATCACGGTCGAAGATTCGCAGGGTCGCACTGCCCTGGACGACGCCAGTACGAGCGCCCAATTCCTGCGGCACTTCAAGAATACATGGACGATCACCAAAGACTGGTTCAACGCCTGGGATCACGACGCCAACGCCGCCTCCGAGGTGCTCGTCGACCCCAACGGCACGCCCATTTCCTGGGTCGACGGCAACGGTCAGATCCAGGAGTACGGCATGAAGGGGATCAATTTCCTCTTGGATCCGGGCCCCGCCCCAGCGCCGCAAGTCCAGTTCCAGGGCTTCGTCTACGCCGACACCAACGGCGACGGCGTGCTCAACGCCTACGACGTGGCCTTGCCGGGCGTGAACGTCTTCGGCGACGTCAACCGCAACGGGCTGCGCGACTCTGGCGAGGTTACTGCGACGACCGACGCCACGGGGCACTACCTCCTGACCGTGCCGGCCACGCAAACCGCGATCATCAACGTGGGCGTGCTCACGCCGACGGGTTGGACCAAGACGGCGCCCGCCAGCGGATTGCAAAGCTTCTTCGTCCGCCCCGGCGACCAGATCGGCGGCGTCGATTTCCGCATCAAGCCCCCGGCGGTAAACAACGCCGGCGGCGGCGGCGCCAGTCAGCCCGGCATCCTCATGGGCTATGTCTTCGAAGACGTCAACGGCGACGGCATTCAACAAACCAGCGAGAAGGGCCTCGGCGGCGTCACCGTCTACATCGACGCCAACAACAGCGGCGTGTTCGACGCCGGCGACACCGGGACCACTACCAATCAGTTCGGCGCCTATGCCTTCGGCAACGTGGCGCCGGGACAGCGGGTACTGCGGACCGACGTCGCCTCGCCGCTCGTCAGAACGCTTCCCGGCAACAACGGGGCGCGAATTCAAACCCTCGTGGGATCGAGCACCATTTCCGGCATCACCTTTGGCGTCCGCAATTCGGCCATCCTGGACTTCGGCGACTTGCCGTCGCAATATCATGCGACGCTCGCCACCGATTTTACGGTCTCCGCCGCCGGCGGCGCCCGACACCGCAAAGGAGCGTACTGGCTCGGGGCCACCATCGACGCCGAGCTTAACGGCGTCCCGAACGTCGGCGCCGACGGCGACGACTCCGCAGGCGTGCCCGACGACGAGGACGGCATCGAATTTGTCACCCCGCTGACCCCGGGCACGACGGCGACCATCAAAGCCACCGCCAGCCGCAACAATGGCTACCTGCAGGCCTGGGCCGATTGGAACAACGACGGCGATTTCAGCGACGCCGGCGAGCGGATCATCACCAACCGGCTGCTCGACGTGGATGCCTCCAAGAATTTCATCGCCTTCGCGGTGCCGGGCTCGGCGGGCGCCCAGGTGTATATGCGGTTCCGTTACGGCGAGTTCGCCACGGCCACGAACGCCATCAACACGCCGTTCGGCGAGGCCGTCACCGGCGAGGTCGAGGACTACTTCCGCACCGTTCCCGCCCTGCCCGCCGTGATCGTGGGGATCCCCGCGGACTTTGATCAGGACGTCGACGTCGATGGATTCGACTTCCTCACCTGGCAGCGCAATGCAGGTCGCACCACCGGCGCCTCGCAGTCCGTCGGCAACGCCAACGGCGACAGCCAGGTGGACGGCAACGACCTGACGGAGTGGAAGCGCGATTTCGGCAAGAACTCGGCCTCTCCCCTGGTGCTCCAGACCGGCGACTTCAACGGCGACGAAGACGTCGACGGCGACGATTTCCTAGCCCTGCAGCGGGGGTATGGCGCCACCACGGGCGCTTTTGTGACGCAGGGCGACGGCAACGGCGATCGTCGCGTGGATCACGCCGACATGGGCATCTGGTCGAACGCCTTCGGCCAGGCGGGGCTGGCGACTACCCAAGCGAACTCCGGCTCGGTGACCCTCGCCTCGGCGAGTATCCGGTCTTTCGCAGCGGCGGCCCTAGTCGTCGACGATGCGACTGCGGCAGACAGCCTCCAGCGATTCACTGCCCGACGGCGTAGTTTTCGCCGGTCCCGCAACCCGCCAGCGCCTGGCGGCAGTGCGGCCCCTGGTGCGCTCCACCCTCGTCGACGCAGCCACGTCGACGCCGGCGGCGGACTACAACTTCCTAAGGCGGGATCGGGCCTTCGAGGATTTGTTTGGCTCGCGACGCCGCCAGGGGCTGCGGGCAGAGCTGGACGCGGCGTCGGCCGAGACCGTCGTGGACTGCGACGAGGCCTTCGCCGCCCTGGCCGACCACTTCGAGCGGCCGCTGAACTGAACGGGCGCCGGCCGGCGGCCATCCCAATTCACTACTCGCAGGAGTCGGCCTGGGTTCGCCCGGCCGGCTCTTTTTGCGCCGTGCTTTTCATGGCTGGCGTGGGGCTGGTAACTTTTGGGAAGCGAAGCCCCGGTCACTCCGAGGTCCTCCGAGGAGTCCGCGCGGACTCCTCGGAGGACCTCGGAGTGACTTCCACTGACTTCGATCCCCTCGAGAACGCCCGCCCATGACCCTGCTCATCCAAAACGGCCGCATCGTGACCGCCAGCGACGACTTTACCGGCGACGTGCTGTTGGAAGGCGAAACAATCGCCGCCGTCGGCCCGCATGTCGAGGCTCCACGCGGCGCCGAGATTATCGACGCCGCGGGCAAGTTCGTGTTTCCGGGGTTCATCGATCCGCACGTACACATCTACCTGCCGTTCATGGGCACGTACGCCAAGGACACCTACGCCACCGCCAGCCGGGCCGCGCTCGTGGGCGGCACGACGACGCTGATCGAAATGTGCTGCCCGCGCGCGGCGACGATCCGCTGGCGTCTTTCGAGCTATGGCTCTCCAAGGGCGCCGAGAGTGCGTGCGACTACACCTTTCACATGGGCGTCTCGCGGTTCGACGCCACGACCGCGGCCGCGATCCGCGAGATTGCCGCCCGCGGCATCGCCTCGCTCAAGGTCTTCCTGGCGTACAAGGGCGCCTTCGGCATCGACGACGGCGAACTGTTCAACACGCTCACGCTGGCCAAGGAGCTGGGTCTCATCGTCACCGCCCACTGCGAGAACGAAACGCTGGTGGCCGAGCTGCAGCGCCGCCTGCTCGCCGAGGGCAAGACCGGCCCCGAGTGGCACGAGCCCTCGCGCCCCCGCGCGTCGAGGCCGAGGGCGTGCACCACCTGATGACTTTCGCCGAGATGACCGGCGCCCACGTGTACTGCGTCCACACCTCGTGCCGCGAAGCGCTCGAAGCCGTCGAGACGGCTCGCATGCGCGGCGTGCAGGCGTGGATCGAGACGGTGATCCCTTATCTGGTGCTCGACAAAACCTACGCCGAGAAGCCCAACTTCGAAGGCGCCAAGTACGTCATGTCTCCGCCGCTGCGCTGCCAGTCGCAACAGCCCGCACTATGGAACGCGCTGCGCTCACGCCTGATCAGCACCGTGGCCACCGACCACGCGCCGTTCGACTTCCACGGCCAAAAGGAAATGGGCCGCGAGGACTTCACCAAGATTCCCAACGGCATTCCCTCCGTCGAGGACCGCGTCAATCTGCTCTACACTCACGGCGTGTGCCGCGGCCGCATCGATCTGCAACACTTTCGTCGACTCCGCCAGCACGCAAGCCGCCCGCTTGTTCGGGCTCTACCCGCGCAAGGGCACGATCGCTCCCGGCAGCGACGCCGACCTCGTAGTTTACGACGGCGCCTACCGGGGCAAGATCTCCGCCAAGACACAGCAAATGGCCGTCGACTACAGCGCCTTCGAAGGCTGGGAGTTGGAAGGCCGCCCCACCCACGTCACCGTCCGCGGCCAGGTCCAAGTCCGCGACGGCCAATTCGTCGGCCAAATGGGGAGCGGCAAGTTCCTCTCGCGTGCCCCCACGCACTTCTGACTTCGTCATCCATCGCAGCGATCAAAGTCTCACGCAAAGCCGCAAAGACGCAAAGGAACGCAAAGCAAGACAGATTATCGAATCCTTGTCTTCTTTGCGTTCCGCCTTTGCGCCTTAGCGCTTTTGCGAGAGATTCCCTTTAGTCGCTGATAGCTGATAGCAGTTTGCGCTCCGCCCAAGCCGCAAGCTGAAGTTGGCCCCTTTGCCGGCTCACGCTAGACTGCCGCATCCGTGACCGCTGTCGCCGCGCGCCGGCGATAGCGACCCGCTTTGTACGCAAGGAGGCGTCAAGTGTCGCAGCCACCGCTCCGGTTTGTGCATGCCGGCGACCTGCATCTGGAACGGCCCCTCTCGGGCGTCGCCGAAGTCCCGGCTCACCTGCGCGAGAGCTTTCTCGAAGCGCCGTATCTGGCGGCGGAGCAGATCTTCGAGACGGCGCTCACCGAAGGCGTCGACGCCGTACTCCTGGCCGGCGACGTGCTGCAGCTCGATCGCGCGGGCCCGCGCGCCGTCGTGTTCCTCGTCGAGCAATTCCGCCGCCTCGCCCATCACAACATCGCCGTGTACTGGGCCGGCGGACAGGCCGATCCGCCCGATGCGTGGCCGGCGACCGCGGCGCTGCCGGCGTGCGTGCACCGGTTTCCCACCGGACGCGTCGGCAACTTCGAGCACCAGCGCGGCGGCAAGACGGTCGCCCGAATTCAGGGGATCAGTCGCTCGCCCGGCCAGGCGATCGACGACAGCGGATTCTACCGCGACGCGGGCGGGCTGTTCACCGTGGGAGTGGCCTACGGCACAGCGGCGTCGCCGGGAGCTGAAGGCGATCGCGTCCACTACATGGCCTTGGGCGGACAGCACCGGCGGCAGACGGTCGATCAGTCCCCCGGCATCGCCCACTACGCCGGCACGCCCCAGGGGCGCGACCCCGGCGAGACCGGACCCTGTGGCTGCACGGTGGTCACGGTCGATGAGTCCGGGCACGTGAAGACGACGTTCGTCGCGACCGACGTGCTCCGGTGGACGACCGAAACGATCGAGCTCACCGCCGGCGCCGACGAGCTATCGCTCCTGGGCCTCATGGAGCAGCGCATCTCCAGCCTGCGAGATAAGCACCCCGATCGGGACCTCTTGATCACCTGGAACATCGCCGGCCGCGGCCCGCTCCTGAACCGGCTGCGGCCCGGCGGGTTGAGCGACGAGCTCGTCCAGCACCTGCGCAATCAGTACGGCCACGCGAAGCCCGCCGCGTGGAGCGTGGCCATCCACTGCGAGGAGCCGCTCTGCGTCCCCGCCGAGTGGTATGACGAGGAAACCATCCGCGGTGACTTGCTGCGCCAGTTTCGCGAACTGGAAACCAAAGCCGACATTCCCCTGGCGCTCGACGAGTTCCTTCCCGCGGGAGCTGCGTCGGAGGGTTTCGCGGAGTTGGCCACGGCGTCGGCCGTCGATCGCGTCGGCCTCTTGGTGGCGGCGTCGAAGCTGGGCGTCGGCATGTTGGGAACGGATGAGGAAGATTCATGAAGATCACCGACCTGGAAATCGACGGCTTCGGCGTGTGGCGCGACCTCAAGCTCGCCGACCTGTCGCCGCGCGTCACCGCGTTTTACGGACCTAACGAGGCCGGCAAGACGACGGTCATGCAGTTCATCCGCGGGGTGATGTACGGCATGTCGCCGCTGCGCCGCAAGCGGTACCTCCCGCCGCTGGACGGCGGGACGCCCGGCGGCGTGCTGGGCATCACGGACAGCGAATTGAAATTCCGCGCCAGTCGCCTCGCCGACCGCGGGCCCGACGACGTGGGCCGCGTCATCTGCACGCTGGAAGACGGCACGACCGGCGGCGACCGCTTGCTCCGCGAGTCGCTCGCCGACGTCGACGAGCCCACGTTCACCAATGTGTTCGCCATCGGACTGGACGAGGTGCAAGAGATTGGCATGCTCTCGGGCAGCCGGGCGGCGGAGTGGATTTACCGCCTGACTTCCGGCATTGACCGCGTCAGCTTGCACGACGTCATCAAGAGCCTGCGCGCCAGCCGGCGGGACCTGCTGTGCGACGAAGGCCGCCCCTCGCGGATTCCGGCGCTCACCGCCCAGCGCGACAGCCTGCGCGCCGAGGTCGACCGGCTGCGCGAGCAGAACCGCGTGTGGTCGCAACTGGCGGTGCGAATCAAGGAGCTCGACGAGCAAATCGCCGCCGTCGAGGCCGAGGTCCGGCTGGCCGAACATCGGGCGCGCACCGTGGAAATCGCCGTCGGCCTGAAGCCCAACTGGCTCAAGCGCGAAAAACTCACCGAGCAGCTCGGGTACCTCACCGGCCGGGTGCGACTGCCCGACGACGCGGTCGAGCGGCTCAACGCCCTGAACGCCGACGTCGAAAAGCACCAGCGCCAGGCCGACGTGCTGTCGGGACAGCGGCATCAGCTCCGCGACGAAGCGGACCGATTGGGGATCAACGAATTGCTGGTCACCAACGCCCAGAGGATCGACGCGCTGGCCGAGCAGCGCGACTGGCTCGAGTCGCTCGTTCGGCAGCGCGACGACCTGGAGCGCGACGCCAAAAACTACGAAACCCGCCTCACGGCCGAGCAACGGCGGCTCGCCGACGCCCTGGGCCTCAAGGACGGGCAACGGCTGCGCGAGCTGAGCGAGACCGAGCTGGAGAACTTGCAGCCGCAAATCGACGCCCTGCGCATGGCCCAGAAGCGGCTTGATGCAGCGCAGCGCGACCTCGACATGCTCAGCGAGAGCGAGCGGTCGCTCAAGACCCAGATCGAAACCGCCATCATCGGCGGTGAGTCGCATCGGCTGCCCATGGATCTGCAGGAAGCCAGCGATCTGGTGGCCCAGCTGCGCAAGCGCCTCCAGGTCGAGCAGCGGCTCGACCAGGCCCGGCGGCACGAGGTGGAGCTCGAGCAGCAGAGCCACGATTTGCTCGACGACCAGGTAATGCCGTTGTGGCTGTTCGGGTGGCTGCTGGCCACGTTTGTGTTGGTGGCGCTCATGATCGGTCTCTGGGCGCTGGTGCCCAACCTACCGTTCGGGAAATACGGCGGCCTGATCGCGCTCACGGGCTTCGGCGGCGGAGCGTTTGCGTGGGTGTTCAAGTATTTCGCCGACGACGCGGCCGCCGAGAAGCTCGACGCCTGCCAGCGGCAGATGGAAGTGGTCGCCAAGCAAATCGAGGAGACCGAGCGCGAGAAAAAGGCGGTCGACGCCGAGCTGCCCATGACCGACGGCTCGGTCGTGCTGCGACTGCAGGCCGCCGAACGGCATCTGGCCGAATTGGAAAATGTGCTCCCCGTCGAGGCCCAGCGGAAGCAAGCCGGCAGCGAAGTGGCCAATGCCGAAGCCCGCTTCAAGCAAGCCCAGCGCGAACGCGACGCCGTGCTCGCCACGTGGCGTTCGGCGGTCGTGGCGCTGGGGCTGCCGGAGTCGCTCGACGCCCAGCGGCTGGCGAGCGTGACCGACCGGTACGGGCAGCTTGCGGAGCTCGAGGCGCAGCTCGGCATCGTCGTGACGACGCCGCGGCGCAACAGCGCGAATACGACACGCTGCTCCGCGAATTGGCGACTTGGCGACGGAAGTCGGCTGTACGTGGCCCCCGAATCGCTCCCCGTTAGCCGCGACGCGGTAGCGGAGCGCCCGAGGCAAACGGCGTCGTCGCCATGCCCGTTCCCAACGCCCTCGATCAACTCGACCAGCTCGTCTCCGAAAGCCGCAAGCAATTGGGCGCCGTCCAGCGGCGCGAGCAGCTTCGCCAGCGGGCCAAGGAGCTGAAAACCGAAGAAGCGAAGCACCTGCAGTCCGTCGCCTCGCTCAAGCGGCGACGCTCGGCAATTTTCCAGTCGGCCGCCTGCGAGGACGAGCAAGCTTACCGGATGCTCGCCGCCGATCAGCACCAGGCGGCCCTGCTGGCCAACCAGCGCGACGCCGTATCACGCGAGATCGTCGCCGCCATCGGTCGGCACGAGCCCGAGGAAGTATTCGCCAAACTGCTCGCCGCCGACACGATCGGCCTGCTGGATCAGGCGTGGGAGCGTGCCACGGCGGAGCTCGACGTCCAGCAAAAAACCCTCAAGGATCTGGCCCACCAGCGCGGCGAACTGAGCCGGGAGCAAACCATTCTCGCCAAGGACCGGTCGCTCGCCGAGCGGCAGCTCGACCTGAGCATGGTCGAGAAACAACTCGCCGAGGCCCGCCAAAGTTGGCGCGTGCACGCCGCGGCCAACCGGGCGTTCGAGCGGATCCGCGCCGACTACGAAACTCACCGCCAGCCCGAAACCCTCGGCGAAGCGTCGCGCTACCTGGCCCGGCTCACCGGCGGACACTACCGTCGCATCTGGACGCCGCTGGCCGACGACGTGCTGCTGGTCGACACGGCCGACGGCCAGTCGCTGCCCATCGACGTGCTGAGCCGCGGCACGCGCGAGCAGCTGTTCTTGAGCGTGCGGCTGGCGCTGGTGGCCATGTTCGCCCGCCGCGGCGTCAATCTGCCGATGGTGCTCGACGACGTGCTGGTGAATTTCGACGTGGGCCGCGCGCAACTCGCGGCCGAGGTGCTCACCGAGTTTGCCGCCGCGGGGCATCAGCTCCTGTTCTTTACCTGCCACGAACACGTGTGGAACATGCTGAAGGAATTGGAGGCGGATTGCCGCCGGTTGCCGGCCCGCCGCGGGCAGCCGGAGCCAGTCGAAGCAATGGCGCCAGCAGCGGCGGCGCGAATCGCCGAGCCGAGGATCATCGCCAAGCCGGCGAAGAAACGCGTGCGTCGACCCGCGCCTGCGGCGACGACGCCCTGGTTCGACTATCCGTTCGTCGAGCAGCTCGTCGAGGAGCCCGTGGCGGTTGCCATCGAAGATCCAGCGCCCACGTTCTGCGAATACTCGTTCGAGCCCACCTCGGAATCCCGAGCGCTGGCGTACGTAGTGAGCGACCGCCCGCTGCGCGACCTCCCCCGCCGCTAAAACGACGAGCAAGTGTTAGCCGGCAGCGTCTCGCTGCAGCGTCACACGACCGTCCGCCACGCGACGCGCCCTTCCGTCGCCGCGCCAGCGCCTTTCACACGGCAGCGATACGCTGCCGGCTAACCGACGCCTAGTATTGGCGCCCGACCCAACCATCGAGTAATGATCTGCTCTACGCCGCCGAGAGCCGGCTGCCGACGGCGCGGGCCGTCTTGCGAACCAGCGCGCGGTACTTGGTCCGCACGTCCAGATAGCTCCAAAACAGATAGAGGTTGCCCGCCGCCGACCCGCTCAGGAGCACCCACGCCGCCAGCACGGTCAGAGCGTGGGGCGAGTCGGTAGCCCGCGTCGCCGGCCCGCCGGCTTGGGCGGTTTGCACTCCCGCGGGATTCCGCGACGGCCAATCCCAACCTTGGCCGCTGGCGTTGGCAGGCGCCGCGGATCGGCTGTCCGGCGGCTGCCGCGGGCGCCGTAACGGCGGTCGACGTGGAACTTGGAAAGGCGGTCGACGCCGGCAAACTGGCTGACTGCCCTGCGGCGTCGACGCCCTCCAGCGGCCGGTTGACGGGTTCGGCAAGCATTGACTTATCGATCGTCGGCCGGCGGCCACTGGTGGCTGCGGGCTTGTCATTGCGATTACCAGTCGTGGCGCCGAACGGGTCGGCGGCAGAGGCCGATCGCTGGTCAAGCCCTGGCATTACGGGCGAGTCGCCGTTCCAGTCCGATGGCAAGCCGCCATCGGAGGCGCTGGGCCGGGCCTGCTGCGGCGAGCCGGCGGGGCGACCCCCGGCGGTCAGCGACGGCGCCGCGAATTCGCTGCCGTTCTGGTTACCCCCAGCGGCGCCAAACTGTCCGGTCGCGCTGCCGGCGGCAGCCGCAGCCGGCGTCGACTGCCGGTTGTCCCACCGGCCAACGTCGCGCGGATCGAGCGTCTGGTCGAGCCGCTGCGATGACTGCGCGGGGGCCGAAGCGGCGGCCGGCGGCCAGTCGACGCGGCCGGGCGAGGCAGGCGATGCGGCCGCGACGCCGTTGTCCGCCGGGGACCGTTGGACCACGCTCCGCTGGTCGCCGGCCGGCGAACTCGCCGACGGCTGCTCGTTCCAGGAATTGACGGGCTCGTCGTAGCGCCCGCCGGCTGGCGGCGCTGCGCCTGAGTCGCGCCGTTCCACGGCGGGGCGGTGGCCAGGTCGGGCGCGGGCGTAGCCGGGCCCGCAGAGACGCCGGGCAAGGTCGTGCGGCCGGTCAGTTCGTCGGCCAGTTTCCGCGTCTTGTCGCCAAGATTACCGGCGGCGTCCCGCATGCGGTCATCAACGCGCTCGATGCCGTTGCGGATCGGTTGGGCGGCTTGTTGCAGGCCGTTGCGTATCGGTTGGGTGACGCGGTCGATCCCATCGCCGACGCGGCCGAATGGACCTGCGTTGGCGGGCGCCGCAGCGCCGTCGTTCCAGGTATTGCCGCCGGCATCCGGCGCGGTGGCCCCGTTGGCGACGCGCAGCGAATTGGCCGGCGAGGCGCCAGCGCCTGCCGGCCATGCCGTAGCAGGCGCAGCAGCGGCCGGTGCGTCGCCGCCGTTCCATGAATCGACCGCATCGTCCGCCGCGGCCGCCGGCGCCCCATAACGCGGGTCGCCAGTTGGCGCCTGCACGTAGCGTGGCGCCGCGGACTGGGTGTATTGAGCCAACTCGACGCCGCCCGCGCTCGATGCTGAAGCCGCGTCGCCGGCAGGCTTCAGATCAGTCACGATCCGCTGCCGCGGCAAGTCGCCGCGGCCCACGGTGATGCGAATCCGGCCGATCGGACGAATGTCCTCGGGCACCTCGCTGACGATGGGAACCGACCGCCCTTCCTCGAGCGTGGCCAACAGCTCCGGCTCGACCTGGACCAGGTATTCATAGCGCTGGCTGCCGTCGGGCATAGGTTGCCAGCCGTAACCTACTCCCACCCCGGCGGCCAACAAGACGAGCGCGGCTGCTGCCATGGTTGAAATCCTTTTCACGGGCGCCCGGCGCGCCTCGCACGGGCGGCCGACGACGTGGCTCCATCCAACCGCGAGCCGACGCAAGGCCAATTGAAGCGCCGCGCTTCCCGCCGGCGCCCCTCATCGCGGTTTGTATCGCCAGTCTAGCCAAGTAGGAAAAAACAGCCTAGACAAGCCTGCCAGCACGCGGGGCCGTCGGCTGTCTGCTTTCGGCTGTGCGCCAGGCCGAAGCCCGCCGCTCAACATGGCTCCTTTCAGGCCGAGAGCCGACGGCCGATAGCCGAAAGCCCCCCTCTAGCGTATTCTTGACAACAGGTGCTATCGCGTTCAAAATCCGCCGCGTGGGATGCTAGCGGACGCACCGCTGAAATAGGGCGCCAATAATCGCGTCGTCGCTCCCCAGACGCAAGTTACATTGGGGCGCCCCACGACTTGACCTCCATGCGCGGCTTCACTATTCACCCGATCGCGCGGCGCATTTGACTCCGGTTTTTGCAGAGGCTCGATGTTTATGGTTTGCGCTCTCACCGATCCCGCCGAAGCTCAACCGCTGGCCGGCGGCGTGGAACTGCTCACGGCTTGGACGGCACAGCGCGACCCCGGCAGCACTTGGGCGCCAACCGTGCGCGAGTGGTCGACCTGCGCCGCGACTGAAACGGCCGCCGCCGAAGACCCGTTCGACGACTTCGAGGACGACGATTTCGACGACGAGTTCGACGACGACTTCGAGGAAGATTGGGAAGACGACCTCACCGAGGACGACGAATTCCCCGACACCTTCGGCGGCGACGACGCAGGCGAGGAAGAAGGCGAAGAGTCGCCCTTCTCCGACGATCCGGACTTCGACGAGGATTAGTCTCGCTTTCGTCTAACGGCGACGGCGTCGCATGGCCATCGCGGCCAGCCCGAACAAGACCGCGCTGCCCGGTTCCGGCGCCTCGGCGAGGCCGCTTCCGCCCACATTCAGCGACGAGTAGCCCTCGTTGGCCTGCCACGCCAGGAAGTCGTCGCCGTCCACGTCGCCGTCTTTGTCCGCGTCGCCGTCTCCCAAAACTGCGCCGCTTGCCTTGCCGAAGCCTGCCGTCCACAACGCCAGGTCATCGGCGTCCACATCGGCGTCGGCGTCAAAATCCCCCGGCGTCACGGCATCGGTCACAATGCGAAACACTTCGTTGGATTCCAACGACACGATGTAAATGTTGCCCGCCGCGTCTTCGCCGAACGCCGATGGGAACCGCAGCAGTCCCTCGTCCGGCGTCAGCAGCGATTTGATGCTCGCCACCGTGCCCGAAGGATTGGCCGGGTCAAAGGTCCAGAACTTCTGCGAAGAAGGGACGCCGAAGTCGCCCGCGTCGGCGAAGAAATACTTGCCCTGCAGCGTCGGATCGGGACCGCGGTAGATGTAGCCGCCGATCACCGTCTTGCCGCCGAAGCTTCCGGTGCGTCCATAGGCATACGCCGGATTGACGTTGTGCAGCGGCTCGGCGCCGCCGACCCCGCCCGACGGCGTGGGGCCAAAGCCTTCCCGCAACCGCCAGCCGAAATTCGCCACCTCGGTCCGGTCCGCCGGAAGTCGGTTGATCTCCTCAAACGCGCTCTGGCCCACGTCGCCAATCCACAGATCGCCCGTGGCTCGGTCGAAACTGTCCCGGTATGGATTGCGAGATCCGTACGAAAATATCTCGTCGTCTCCCGTGACGACGGTCACTTCGCCAGTATCAGGATCTTTGACGTCCTTGAACGGATTGCCGTTAGGAATTGCATAATTCTTCGTCCCATTGGGCCCGTCGTCGAAGTCATCCCCGTTGACGTCAATGCGGAGGAACTTGCCCAGGAAATTGCTCGTGATGTCCTGTGCGTTGCCGGTGCCCGGGGTGTGGCCCGAGTCGCTGTCGTTGCTGCCGCCGCCGTCGCCGGTGCTGATGTACAAATAGCCGTTGTTCGGGCTGAACCCGATCCAGCCGGCGTTGTGATTGGACTGCGGTTGCGTCCAATTCATGATCGCCTTGGGCGTCGTTGCGGCCACGTTGCCGGTCGGCGTGGGATTGGTGTACTCACGGATATAGGAGCTGAACGGCGTCCCGCCCACGCCGTCCTCGAGGGTCACATCCACATAAAACTTGCCGTTGTTCAGATAGTCGGGGTGAAACGCCATCCCCAACAACCCGCCCTCGCCGCCGGTCAGCACGCCGGGAATCGATAGAAACGGCGTCTCCAGCAGCGATTCCGTTTCGAGGTCCAGCACCCGGATCGTCCCGCCGCGTTCACCGATGAACAACCGCTTCGAGTCCCCGGGAGCGAAGGTGGCGAACATGGGCGAGTTGAGCCCGCTGGCCACGCGATGCAGCCCCGCGATGGCCGCCTCGACCCGCGCCTGGCCCAAGGCGTGGAGGCAAAGACAAAACAACAAGCCCGCGGCCCACCGTCTCGGCAGTTGGCGCCGGCGCCACGATGGATCATGCGGAAGCTGTGCGAAAATTTGACGTGAAGACATACAGCTTCTCCCCCCGGGGTGAGCCGGCGCGATCCCCAACGCCGGAACACCCAGTATCGTGGCCCCGCGACCCGACAGCAAGCAAATGCCCGGCAAGTCCCAGAGCAAATGGCAGGCCGTCGGCGCCCTTCAGCGAAGAAGACTCGTGGCGACGCGCCCCGAGGCTGCCGACTAGCAGGCGGCCGGCGAAGGGGCGCTCGTCACGCCATCGGCAGAGGCCACCGCCTCAGACGGCTGCTGGCTCACTTGCCGCGACGCCGCATCGGCCTGGCTGATCCGGGCGATGTCGAGCTCCCGGGCCACAAACGCCTCGACCACCTCAGGATCAAACTGGGTTCCGTACTGCGAGACGATCCATTCCCGCGCCTCGGCATGGCTCAGCGCCGGCCGGTAGGGTCGATCCGAGGTCAGTGCGTCGTACACGTCGGCCAGGGCCACGATCCGCGCCGACAACGGAATCTCGCGGTTCTGCAAGCCGCGGGGGTAGCCGCTCCCGTCCCACTGCTCGTGGTGGGCCAGGGCCACCTGCTGGCCCAGCTCCAAAAAGTCATCATCACCCAACTGCCGGCCGATGGCGGCCAGGCACTCGCCGCCCAAGTCGGTGTGCATTTGCATCGCCTTGCGCTCGCTCGGCGTCAATCGGCCGACCTTCAACAGCACCGCGTCGGGCACTCCGACCTTGCCGATGTCGTGCAGCGCCGAGGCCACCGCCAGGTTGCCCACGAAAACGTGGTCGATTTCCGAATTGGTCTTCGCCATTTGGCTGGCGAGGATGGTGACGTAGGCGCGGATCCGCTCCAGGTGCCCAGCCGTGTCCTTGTCGCGCGACTCCGACAGCTTGGCCAGGCCGAACACCACCGCGTTGCGCGTGCGGATGAGCGACTGCGTGCGCTGCGCCACTTCGCGCTCCAGCGAGGCGTTCACGGCCGTAAGCGTGGTCTCGAACCGGCTGACCAGATAGATTGTCAACAGCGCCGTGACGCCGACCACCGACACCGTCAACACCAGCCCGGACTGTAGCAGCGGATTCACCAGTTCGGCGCTCGCATCAGCGATCGCGGCTTCCGATTGGTGCACCGCCAGCACGGCGTTCAGCTTGGGCAGGCTGACGCACGATACCAGGTACAACCGCCCGCCGACTTCGACCTTGCCCGCCGCCGGCGGCCCGTGCCGCTCGTCGGCTTGTTTCGCCGCCGCGACCAGCGAGAGCACGCCCCGATCGCTCACCAGGGGCGAGCGGCCAGGAAAGCTCTGCAGCAGACTCGGGTCTTCTTTGAGCTGTGAATGGCACACCAGCGAGCCGGTGTCGCTGCGCATCACCGAGGCATATCCGCCGCGCGGCACGTGCGTGGTCTCGCACAGCTCCTGCAGCCGCGCCCAGTCGGGCGTGCCGGGCTCGATCGTCTCGATCGAAGACTGGTCAATCCGCCGCGCCAGCTCGCTGGCCATCAACCGGCCCTGGGAGGCGACGTTGCGCTCGATGAACTCGCCGAAGGCGCCGTGCAGCCATTGCGCCGCCCAGAACACCCCGAACGCCAGGCAAGCGAATTGGCTGACAATCAACAGCAACACCAGGAGTCGTCGCCGCTTGATTTGCATGGCAAGCCACGAGGCCTGGGTTTAAACGATCATCGCTAGCCGGACGGCCACGCCGTCCGGGTCCCGGCGCCGCGCCGGCTATTCGCCGGCGCAGACCTGCAACGAACGCCCGAAAGGCTCCGCTCCGGTACAAGAAACAATAGCTTGCGCATCACGCGCGACAGCCGCCGCGTGCTCGCTTTTCTGACTGCCGGCGTCCCACCCGGCGCCACCCGCGCGATCGGCACAACCAGCCGCGTTCCAGGGGACTGGCTCATTTCGCGGCGTCCTCGGAGCAAAATGTGCCTGTCCCCCTCTCATGCGTGCAGCCGCCGCAGCTCGTCGCCCATGATCGCCACGCCGCGCTGGACCGTTTCAACCGATTGCGAAAACGTCATCCGCACGCACTGCCGAGCGTGGGGCCAGGCGGCGGCGTCCTCCAGCCCAAAGAAAAAGTATTCCCCCGGCACGATCAACACGCCGCGCGCCTTGAGCCGCTGGTAAAGCTCCCGCGTGGCGATCGGCAGCTCCGGAAACCACAGCCACAAGAAAAACGCCCCCTCGCTGCGGTGCATCGCCCAGGGAAAGCTGTCGCCGAACTCCCGCCGTACCGCCGCCTGGGCTTGCTCGGACTTCTCGCGGTAGAACGGCCGAATGATTTCGTGGCCGATGCGCACCAGCTCGCCGCTCTCGACGAGCGGCCGCACCATCGTCTGTCCCACGTTGGTATTGGCCAGGCCCACGATCCCCGTCATCGCCGAGAGCCGCGCGGCAATCTCCGCATCAGCGATCGCAATCCCCGTGCGCACTCCCGGCAGCCCCAGCTTCGACAGGCTGTAGGTCATCACCATCCCCGGCGCCCAGGTCGGTCGGATGGCGTCGAACGCCGCCCCCGGAAACGGCTCGCCGTAGGCGTTGTCGATAATCAACGGAATCTGCCGCTGCCGCGCGATATCGGCCAGCCGCCCGGCTTCGAAGTCCGAGAGCAGGTTGCCGCTGGGATTGGTGGGGCGGCTGACGACGATGGCCGCCACGTCGTGGCCCGCCGCCAGGGCATCGAAGTCGATGTGGTACTTGAACAAGTGCTCGCCGCAGTGCTCGATCCGCGGCTTGCACGCCGTGAACTGCCCCGGCGCCAGCCCCTGGTCGGCATACCCGATATACTCCGGCACGAGCGGCACGAGCACCCGCTTGAGCCGTCCGCCATGCATCCCGGCCAGCAGGTTGAACAGCAGAAAAAACGCGCTCTGCCCGCCGCAGGTGATCGCCACATTCTCCACATCGACCGGCCACCCGTACTCGCGGCGAAAGCAGTCCGCCACCGCCGCGCAAAAGCGGGTATTCCCCGCCGGCGGATCGTAATTGGTGAGCATCCGGTCGCACTCAGCCGGATCGGCCGCGATCTCCGCGAGCCGCCGGCGCCAAATCGCCTGCACGGCGGGAATGTGCGCCGGATTCCCCCCGCCCATCATGTACATGGGCGATGCGCCATGGCCGCTCAGCGCATGCCCCAAATCATCCATCAACTCCTTGATGCCGCTGTGCCCGGAGAGACGCTGACCAATGTCGGAGAAGTGGTAATCCATGCCCCCCAGACTACCAACAACCGCAGCGCCTCGCACCGGGCGCTCCGGATTCCCTGCATCCTCCGTTCGCCGGCCTGCCGCGCGCCCGACGCCATTCAAATCAACTGCAATACTGCTCGTCGCTAACCTTCTCCATCCACTCGACGGCCTGGCCATCGAGTTTCTCCTGGATCGCGATGTGCGTCATCGCCGTCGTCGCCGTCGCCCCGTGCCAATGCTTTTCCCCTGGAGGAAACCACACCACGTCGCCCGGCCGGATCTCCTCCACGGGGCCATCCCAGCGCTGGGCCCACCCGCAGCCGGCCGTGACGAGCAGCGTCTGGCCAAGCGGATGCGTATGCCATGCGGTACGAGCGCCAGGTTCAAACGTGACGCAAGCTCCGGCGACGCGAGCCGGCGCGGGGGCGTCGAACAGCGGGTCAATCCGAACCGTCCCCGTGAACCAATCGGCCGGACCTTTTCCAGAGGATTGTGACCCGACTCGTTTGATTTCCATATTGAGCTCCTGCGACGTGCCGTCAGCGACCCGTCATTTGCTCCAGCTTCTCTGGATAGCGAGCGCCATACACCGAAATCTCGGACGCCGCGCCGTCGATGTCGCGGACGTCGTCGGGCTTGAGTTCAACTTCAACGGCTCCGATATTCTCGTCCAAGCGATGTAGTTTCGTGGTGCCAGGAATGGGAACGATCCAGGGCTTCTGGGCCAGTAGCCAGGCGAGGGCAACCTGAGCAGGCGTCGCCTTCTTCCGCTCGCCAATCTCTCCCAGCAGATCTATGAGCGCCTGGTTCGCCTTGAGCGCCTCCGGCGTGAACCGCGGCAGCGTACTGCGGAAGTCGGAGCTGTCAAACCTCGCGTTTTCATCGATCTTGCCCGTAAGGAAGCCTTTGCCCAACGGGCTGTACGGCACGAAGCCGATCCCCAGTTCCTCCAGGGTCGGAATGACTTCCTGCTCCGGGGTTCTTGTCCACAACGAGTATTCGCTCTGCAGGGCCGTAATCGGCTGCACGGCATGGGCGCGACGGATCGTCGGTGCGCCGGCTTCAGAAAGTCCGAAGTGCTTCACCTTGCCCTGCTGAATCAATTCCTTCACGGCGCCTGCGACTTCTTCAATCGGCACGTTCGGATCAACGCGGTGCTGGTAGAGCAAGTCGATCGTCTCGACCTTGAGTCGCTTGAGCGAACCCTCGACGGCCTCCTTGATGTACTCCGGGCGACTATTGAGACCCGGCGAGCCCGTCGCTCCGCGGGGATCGAAACCGGGTCTCAGGTCGAACCCGAACTTGGTGGCAATCACGACTTGCCCGCGGAAGGGAGCGAGCGCTTCACCCACCAACTCTTCATTCAGGAACGGTCCGTAAACGTCGGCGGTGTCGAAAAACGTGATGCCCCGGTCCACGGCCGCCCGGAGGAGCGAGGTCATCTCCTGCTTATCTTTGGGCGGGCCATAGGAAAAGCTCATGCCCATGCAGCCAAGGCCAAGAGCCGAAACTTCCAGTCCGCTTTTTCCCAGTAGGCGTTTCTTCATTTTGGTTTCCTTGGCAGCGTGCGGCTGCTGCGACTAAGCGTAGCGTTCTCTACATGGCTGAATACTAGCGCGGACGGGCGCCTCCCACATTTTCCATCCCTGCAAATCTCTCGCCCAATCCGGCGGCAATCATCGGAATAAACGCCTATGTCGAGCCGATTCTCCGGAGGCGCCTCGACTCACTTTCGAGCTATCGCAACAATGTGTTCCCAGAAAACGCGCTGGACGTCCGGGGGCGCATCGCACGCCAGTGGGGACAGTGCTTTGACGAGTGGGACGAATGCATTCTTGGCGCACCTCGAAGCGGACGACCGACGGCGGAGATCGCCCACAGCTTGTCGCGAACCCGTGCGGTATGAACGGCTTCGCGCGTCGCTTCGCGTCGCGGCGGGCAGGCGCGATCACCGATCGCGGCTTTTCTCGGGCGTGGCGCCGCTCGAGGCGTTATTTCTTCGCGGCGCCCGTTCCGTCCGGCACGAGCTCGTGGAAACGCGCCTCGTCGACTTCTTCGATCATTCCCAACGAGTATCCGACCAGCCGCTTGCCGTCGACGCCCGCTTGCTCGTAGGCGACCACATCGCCGGACATGCCTGTCGGCCGCGGGGAGTAGACGACGACCACCGGCTTTCCGTCGCGGTCGGAGATAAACAGCTTGTCAGGGTCGTCGACTTTGAGCGCGGCAACGACGGGCTGCAACTGATTCTTAATTGCTGCTTTGAATTCCGCCTCGCTCGCCGGCGGCTGGCCTCGTTTGGCAAGCGCGCTGTATAGGACGACCAGTGACTTGAACTGGGCCGTGTCGGCCGGTCCCGCCGGCGAAGGCTTCGAAGCGCAACCGCCGCACCCCAGAACGACGCCAGCAATTAGCAGCTTAACGGCAGCGGCAAACCGATGCACTAAAGCGCCTCCAGATTGACGGGTTCGTCGTCGCTCCGATGAGCCAAACGATTGAGAACCTCCAGTTCAATCTCGTAATTGATCGTGCGGACCGAGCCGTCGGCAAACGCCGCATTTATGCCGCTGGCATGCGCCGAGCCGAAGCGGAAACCTGCCATTCGCGCGGTGCTGTTAGGAATCGGCTTGTCGGCGCTGATGGTGCAGATGGTCGAGCGGAGCGTGTCGGGATCCCAACCGTCGGTCCAGCCTTTGTCGTCGTGCCAGTCGCCGATTTGATAGAGGCTGGGATCGAGCGTCTTCTCGCCGAGCACCAACGTGTTGCTAGAACCGTCGGTGATTTTGGCAAACGTAATCGGTTCGTACCAGCCGAGCGTTATCTTGGCGGTTCCGTTGACAAAAAGATTGCTGCGAACGATCACGCCCCAGAAGCCCCCCTTATCCCTAAAGGCGGCCGTATTCAGAGAAGCGGCAGTCGGCGTAAAAATGGAACCCGGCAACCCCCAAAAGTACTCTTGCTGGCAACCCCTGGTTTCGCCCGTGGATCCGTAAATCGCCAGCCATCCATTAAACACCGTGTCTCCCACCTGGCCGCGGCTGCGATTGGGAACGGCCGCCGCATAATCGATCAGATAAGGAAAGCCGCCGGTCCCAGCATTGGGAATGACTGCCTTGGTGGGACCCCGCCGCGAGGGGCAGTAATACATCGGAATCGCCGTTTCTTCCATTTCCTTTTCGGTCTTCAGATTGTAGACCGCTTGGCCTTCCAGATACGGCAGAATCTGAAACGCCCAACTGAGACCTTGCTTATCGGGCCCGTAGGCGGGGCCGCCGACGCTCGTCACGTAATCCTGGATGCTGGGCCAGGGGTGGATGCCGCCGCTGGGAAAGCATTTCTTCGCCTCCACGTGGTTGAGCATCGAGAGCATGATCTGCTTGACGTTGTTCTTGCACTGCGTGCGGCGCGCGGCTTCGCGAGCGGCCTGGATGGCGGGCAAGAGCAGAGCCACCAGCACGCCGATGATGGCGATTACCACCAACAGTTCAACCAAAGTAAACGCGCGCGGACGTGAGACCCGTTGCGTGCAATATTTCACGAGTGGCTTCCCCTTCACGTCGGAGGTTGGCCGCACGAACGTGCGGTGGGAAAAGTACGGCCCAGCGCGCCCGCCGTCGTCGCCGCAACCAAGCTTTAACCTATCGAAATCAGTCGCGTCTGCAAAGTCGCATTCACCCTCGGCGGCAAGCTTGCCGCTGCAAAGGCCCGCCTGCCGCCAAAACCCGTCGTTTGCCGGGGCGACGAGACTTATTAGTAGCTTACCAACAGCGGCTCGCCGCCGCCGTACCCGAAGCCGACGCCTTCCTACGCCCGACCGCCATCGCCGCCGGCGCACTCGGCGCCCACCGCCTCCGCCCTGGCCCCCCCCGTGCCGTTAGCCGCGACTCGAAGGTCCGCCGGAGAGGAACTCCTCGCCCCTCGATTTTCCCGCCGAGCGCTTGGCCAGGTCGTCCATCACCTCGGCAATGCCGCTGTGCCCGGAGCGACGTTCCCCCAATCGACGAGTAAGAGAATTTCATAACGTGAAGTGAAGTTGTTTTGATTGGAAGCGCCCGCATTAGCCACACGATCCATAGTTCGCCATGCCTTCTACGCTGGACTACTGCACAGACAGTAAGTGCCACAGGTAGACTCCGTAGAACACTAACAACAGGCCGCCCTCCCACCGGCTCACCCGAAACCCACTAAACATAATGGGAAACAGCAGAACCGTTATTCCCAGCATCCACCAGCAGTCGCTGGCCACCAGCGCCGGCGGGACCGCCAACGGCGCTACGAACGCACTCAGCCCGAGGATGCCGAGGATATTGAACAAGTTGGATCCTATGACGTTAGCGATGGCCACGTCGCTCCGGCCGCGGACGCTCGACACCAATGACGCGACGACCTCGGGCAGCCCGGTGCCAGCCGACACGATGGTTAGCCCAATGACCCGTTCCGACCAACCGAGCAGACGAGCGAGACCGACCGCTCCGGTCACGGTGGCATGCGCCCCGCCCCCAAGGAGAACGACTCCAGCGGCCACCATGGCGAGGCACGCCCAGGTCTTCGGCCGATTCTCTGTGGGTGTGAGTTCTTTGACCTCGGCCTTCAATTCCCTCGCCTCTGTAGCAGTTACCTGCTGCCGGACGACGCTCACTAAATACGCGGTGAACCCGACATAGACGGCCGCGCACAGCGTGGCGTCTAGCCGATTGATCTCGCCGTCCTGGGCCATCACTAGGCAAAGAAGCGTTACGAGCACCAGCACGGGGTATTCAAGGCGGATCGTGTTCCCGACGATGGCGATCGGCCGGACGATGGCGCACATGCCGAGGATGACGGCGGCGTTAAAGATGTTTGAGCCGATCACGTTGGCGACGGCGATGTCGGTATTGTGGTGCAAGGCCGCGACGCCGCTAACGGCGAGTTCGGGTACCGACGTCCCCGCGGCAACGACCGTGAGGCCGATTACCGCCGGAGTCAGGCGCAGTAGGGTCGCGAGACCAACGGCTCCGCGCAGCAAAATCTCGCCGCCTGCGACGAGAAGGCCGATTCCGAGCGCAATAAGGCCTAAGGAGATTGTCATAAAAAACTATCTTCGCCCTCTGCCCCCACACAACGAGCAAGATCACTTGCACGCCTTCCATGGACCATGGCCGGACCTAGTATAACGCCTGCCTGGCGGGGCTTCGCTTCCAGGCAATGCCGCGGTTGTCGCACATAGTCGCCAACGGCGGCTTGGGCCTCGCGGCTGAACCCATCAGCCGGAACGCGCTACACCACGAACGGCAACCGCGGCCGTCCGCGCTTCGAGCATGGCTTAAAGCCGATCCAAACAGGCGTCTTCGCTCGTTCAACCGCGGCGGCCGCCTCGATGGCCGCAACGTCGATCTTTTTCATCGTCATCATCGCCTCGAAGGCCCGCTTGGCCGCTGCGGCATCTGGATCCGTGATCGCCTTGGTGAGGGCAATCGGCGTAATCTGCCAGGACAGGCCCCATTTGTCCTTGCACCACCCGCACGCGCTTTCCTCCCCGCCATTGCCGACGATAGCGTCCCAATAGCGATCCGTTTCGGCCTGGTCCACGGTGGCCACCTGAAACGAAAACGCTTCGCTGTGCTTGAACGCGGGCCCGCCGTTGAGGCCCAGGCATGGAATCCCCATCACGGTGAACTCGACCGTCAGCACGTCCCCTTTCTTGCCGGAGGGAAAATCCCCCGGCGCCCGATGCACCGCCCCGACGGAGGAATCGGGAAACGTCTTGGCATAAAACCGCGCCGCCTCCTCGGCGCCGCCGTCGTACCACAGGCAAATCGTGTTCTTGGCTGGCTTCGCCATCTGACTTCTCCCTTTATCAGCCGGCACGCGCTAGCGTCCGGTTCGCAGGTGTTCGCCCGATTTACATACAACCGGGGGCTAGCGCCCCGCGGCTAATCCCATCAGCCGGAACGCGCTAGCGTCCGGTTCGTTCGTCGTACTTGAATTGCATCCGATCCTGCGCCTCGCGCACATACAAGCAGACTTGCTCCAGATCGTCCTCCGAATTGACACATACCCAATCCCCGCCGACCGTCCACACCGGTCGCTCGCAAAACTGCGGCCAGCGTTCGCGCAACCCGCGCGTTGCATTGGCTTTCAATTGATCGCGCACAGTCGCTCCGGAAAATCCGGCGGCAGTCACGACGGCGTGAACGTGACTTGAGCGCGCATTGACGGCCCACAAATGCCAGTGCGACTTCCCACAATGCCGCTCGCACTCGCGCTCAACGACGGAGCGCTCGTCCGGCGAAAGCAACAGGACATCATGCTTCAATCGCTGCCGACGCCATTGGTTCAGCCGCGGCCGCGGCGGCTGATCGCCCTGCCGCCGGCGACGCCAGCCGCTCTCGTCGCCCTGGAGATGCGTGCCGTAAACGGTCCACGTGATGAAAAACGCAATCGGCTCGTCGGCAAACATGGCGGATAGTGTACCATCAGCCGGAACGCGATAGCGTCCGGTTCTCCCCCAACGCATCACGCCGCGGGCGCTCTGGGCGGCTAGCGTCCGGTTCGCAGCGCGTTCGTCTGATCCACAAAACAACAACCGGGGGCTAGCGCCCGGCGGCTGATCCGCCCATCAGCCGGAACGCGCTAGCGTCCGGTTCAAGCGGCTCAAAACCCTGACGCAGCCAGTTTCCGCAGTCGCGGGCAGCACCCTCTTGGCGTCCTCGCCTGCCAGTGTCGCGTTAGTTCCGCAGTTCCTTAGTTCCGTAGTCCAGGCAAGCTCATTGTGACGCATCCCAGCCTGATGCGGCAATGACGCAGGCCGAAGGCCTGCAAGCCCTCAGCCCAGGGCATCGCCCTGGGTCCCTGGAAACGCCCTCCCATCCACCACCCTGAAAGGGTGGGAGCCGTCGCAGGTCAATCCCACACGTAGCGCTCGTCCCACTCGATCTCATGCCGCCGCAGCAACTCACGGAATTCGTCCTGAAATGTCTGGGCTCGGTGGTGATGCTCTGGATTCTCGATGTACAACTTCACCCTTTCGAAGTTCGATGCACTGATGGAGAAGGCGCCAGGGTTGGATATCGCTCGCCTGTCATTTGAATGTCGCTAGATGCCTAGCGGAATCTCGGCCGTCTTCCATCTTCCCTTCTCGTTGTCACTTGGAATGTGCACTGCTACCTGCGCGGAAGTGCGCTCGTAGAGGACGGGCGGAGTTTTTTGCATATCCCACACGTGAAAGATATAGGCTGCGCCTGATTTCTGCGATTGTTCCCACTCATTTCTAGTTCGACTGTATCTGGTTATCGCCGTTGGTGGATGCGCTTTGGCGCCAAGCGTTTACGTTTCTTCCAGTGGTAGAATCGGGCGCTTTCGTTGCGTTGGAGTCGACGCGTGGTTTGGCGGCAGGCGACGTCGGGATGATCGCAGTTGAGTTTCCTATGCAGCAACGAAGCCAACAGCGTGCGGATCTGCGGAACGGTGATCGCCGGCGTGATGTTTTTTCCCCCGCCGGCTCTCTTGCGTGAGAAACCAAGTCGCCAACAACGACAGCGTCTGATGATGATGCCAACCGCGCCACGTCCGCACCTCGTAATCGGCCAAGCCGGCTTCGCTTTTGGCGCGGTGGAGGCACTCCTCGATGCGGTGCGCCGCCTTGGCGACGCGGCAGACTTCCGCCAGCGGCGTCTCCGGCGGCGCATTCGACAGATAATAGTCATGCTTCAACGAGCCGTCCGCTTGTCGCTCGCGAATCACGACCAGCGTTTCGTCGTAGCCGTCCCCGGGCGCGGTCTTGGCGCGGACGCGAACCTGCACGGCCTCGACCGTCAGCGGGCCTTTGTCGCCGTCGCGCACGTCGATCGTCGTCCAGGCGTTCTGGGCGAGCGCGGCGCACCACCGGTCGACGCGTTGCCACGGAGACTTCGGTCGGCGGCCGTGCCCCGAGTAGGTCGGCGGCTCGACCTCCAGGTCGCGAATCAGCGTGTTGGAGGGAACGGCCAGCAGGTAACGTTCGCCCCGCGCGGCCAGTTTTCCGCGGAATTCCGGGACTTTTCCCATTTCGTCGTCCCCCGCCACCCAGGCGTGCGGCAACGCTGCGGCGTGCTCCTGGAGCATCTCCAAGGCCAGCTCATGCCGCGTGCGGAACTTCACGTCCCGCGGGACCCCGGCCTTGAGACGCCTGGCCTTCGAGCGCGCCCAGTCCTTCGGCAAGTACAACCGCATGTCGACCAGAGCGTGCTCTTCCGTCGAAACGTAGCCCAAGTACACGCCCACTTGGCAGTTCTCGATCTTCCCCAAGCGACCGCACCATTGCCGCTTCACGCCGACCGATTCGGTTCCCTTTTTGGCGAACGCCGACGGGTCGAAGACCAGCACCGCGTCGGCCCGTCCCAACGACGCGGCGACTTGCCGCGCCAGTTCGCCGACCAGCGGCCGATGGTCCCACGAGTACTGACCGATGAACTTCTGCAGCATCTGTCGATCTTGGTCGTGACAGTACGCAATCGACTCCACGTTCTTGCGCTCCACCCGCGACGCCAAGCCGGCGACGTACTGCTGAGCCAGCTTGCGCTGCTTGCTTCGCACCAGCAGGGCCGCGAACGGCTCCACAAATCGCTCCAGCCGCGTCAGCATCCCCTGCCACTGGTCAGGACTGGCCACCGCGTCGTCCAACAACTCCTGCAACCGCACCTGATAACGCCGTTCCATCGACGACTCCCTTCTCGGCATTCCTTGCCGTAAGGGCATGTCTACAAAATCACTTGCGACGAATCAAGAACAGTACACAGTCAAACTAGTAACTACGAATCGCAACGGTGAAGTAGTTGTAGACTTTACTTCGATCATGCGGTTGGTTGGCGCAAATTCACCGGGATCATACGAAAGAACATCGTAGCCTGCGAAGCAGTCGTCCAGGCCCACCCAACGCAGCTCCTTGTCGATTCCGAGTTCATTGAGGCGCTTGCGTTCATGAGCCAATGTGAGCACCTCTGCCTCTCGCGTCTGCGACATCTTCTTAATATCAATGAACATAAGTGCTACCCCCGCCACTGATCCGCCAAATCGACGGGACGTTGGCATGGACTCAATAGCCACCAACCTGTGACTCATGATACTTCGACATGGTTACGTCGGACAATGCGTTCGTGCCAGTCGAACACGTTTGGATATTCAAGAAAGCTCACCATGTCGGACAAGCCGCTTCGCCGAAAAGTTGGGCGAAAAACCTGACGCGAAAATACTCCGCGTCGTGTATCGTTCGAGACGATGGAGAATCGCGACAAACTTGGCGCTGTCAAAAGAAGATCATTGAATCGCAAGAGGCCCGAATAAACGGGCGTTGAATGTTCGACTTCGAACAGCGCTTCTATTCGATTGGTGCCAGCGGTTACCCAGACAACATCGATCTCTGCCAAAATAGCCGCGACTTCTTCGAAGCCGTTCGGCAACTTACGGCAGACGCTAAACGGATCGGTCAGTGACCAATCCATTTGCGCGATGTTATTGTCCGGAAGCCACACGTCATACCCCTTGCGATTCCCGATCGCCGCAAGGAGTGTTTGTACTTGACAGTGTGACAGGTCACGGCATTCTCGCAGGCGGTCTTGATTAAGATTCTTCTGTAGTGATTCGATTCCTACGAACCCTTCAACGTTGAATCGGCCGCGACGCGCGATGTAGAGTTCCTTCGTCTGTTCGGTCGTAAACAATTGGACCTTGTATTGACCGTCAGCCGCAGGCTCGCTTGCGTGAAAGATCTCCTCGAAATCCGAGTACGGAATGAATATTGGGTCGGAACCATCATTCATTTGGAGACACAAGAAACTGTTGTGTCCCTCCAATCGCCGCAAGTCAGTCTCTCGTAGGCCAAAAAACGTGCGCCGTGCGTCGTGCAGCTTGGAGTATCGATAATAGATTCGTGCAGCATCATCGCCGATGACGAACAGCGACTGACTCTCGGGGAGTTTGTGCAACTCACCAAATCGTAGACTCAGTTGCTCAAGAAGTTTAGCCTTATGAAGATTCGGCACGACGCACGCTCAATTCTTCAACAGGCCGTTATCCCAATCCTGCTGAACAAGCCGCCAAACATCGGCCGGATTCTTCCCTAGGAGCTTGCCTGAAAAACTCCCCTTATTCGGCCCCTTAAAATGCTTCTTCTCAGGATACTTTGAAGGAAGGCGCACTGGATCGAGGTTGAAGGTGTAGTTTTCCGACTTGGTGAACCAGAGAATAGTCTCGTGGCGACCGGAGAACCGCTTCTGGCAATGCAGTCCGTGGCCGAATGTCCACACAATACGATTGCGGAGCTGAAGACCGGCGTTCTTAAAAATCGGATAGAGCACGATGTCGAGGGGATATATTTCGCCATTCTGCACGTGGTTGCCCACTTGCCAGCAGATCGATCCATTCGGGTGAATCAGCCGCACCGCCTCGGCAATGCAGGCGACTTGTTCTTCGATGTAATGGTCTTGGGACCGCTTCTCCTCGTATTCCTTCCCGAGGTTATAGGGTGGCGACGTAACGACGAGCTTCATCGACTCGTTTGGGAGCCGACGCATAAACTTCAGATTGTCCTCGCATGAAATCGTAGCGTCCACGTCGCAATGAAGATGCGCAGCAGACGCAATCCTAAGCTGCACCACATTTTTCGTTGTTGTTCGCGAACTCAAACCCACCTCCGGAATCAGGGGTTCACATCTCGTTTTATGATACCGCACTGATTAGTTTGACTGTGTACTGTTCTTGATTCGTCGCAAGTGATTTTGTAGACATGCCCTTACGGCAAGGAATGCCGAGAAGGGAGTCGTCGATGGAACGGCGTTATCAGGTGCGGTTGCAGGAGTTGTTGGACGACGCGGTGGCCAGTCCTGACCAGTGGCAGGGGATGCTGACGCGGCTGGAGCGATTTGTGGAGCCGTTCGCGGCCCTGCTGGTGCGAAGCAAGCAGCGCAAGCTGGCTCAGCAGTACGTCGCCGGCTTGGCGTCGCGGGTGGAGCGCAAGAACGTGGAGTCGATTGCGTACTGTCACGACCAAGATCGACAGATGCTGCAGAAGTTCATCGGTCAGTACTCGTGGGACCATCGGCCGCTGGTCGGCGAACTGGCGCGGCAAGTCGCCGCGTCGTTGGGACGGGCCGACGCGGTGCTGGTCTTCGACCCGTCGGCGTTCGCCAAAAAGGGAACCGAATCGGTCGGCGTGAAGCGGCAATGGTGCGGTCGCTTGGGGAAGATCGAGAACTGCCAAGTGGGCGTGTACTTGGGCTACGTTTCGACGGAAGAGCACGCTCTGGTCGACATGCGGTTGTACTTGCCGAAGGACTGGGCGCGCTCGAAGGCCAGGCGTCTCAAGGCCGGGGTCCCGCGGGACGTGAAGTTCCGCACGCGGCATGAGCTGGCCTTGGAGATGCTCCAGGAGCACGCCGCAGCGTTGCCGCACGCCTGGGTGGCGGGGGACGACGAAATGGGAAAAGTCCCGGAATTCCGCGGAAAACTGGCCGCGCGGGGCGAACGTTACCTGCTGGCCGTTCCCTCCAACACGCTGATTCGCGACCTGGAGGTCGAGCCGCCGACCTACTCGGGGCACGGCCGCCGACCGAAGTCTCCGTGGCAACGCGTCGACCGGTGGTGCGCCGCGCTCGCCCAGAACGCCTGGACGACGATCGACGTGCGCGACGGCGACAAAGGCCCGCTGACGGTCGAGGCCGTGCAGGTTCGCGTCCGCGCCAAGACCGCGCCCGGGGACGGCTACGACGAAACGCTGGTCGTGATTCGCGAGCGACAAGCGGACGGCTCGTTGAAGCATGACTATTATCTGTCGAACGCGCCGCCGGAGACGCCGCTGGCGGAAGTCTGCCGCGTCGCCAAGGCGGCGCACCGCATCGAGGAGTGCCTCCACCGCGCCAAAAGCGAAGCCGGCTTGGCCGATTACGAGGTGCGGACGTGGCGCGGTTGGCATCATCATCAGACGCTGTCGTTGTTGGCGACTTGGTTTCTCACGCAAGAGAGCCGGCGGGGGAAAAAACATCACGCCGGCGATCACCGTTCCGCAGATCCGCACGCTGTTGGCTTCGTTGCTGCATAGGAAACTCAACTGCGATCATCCCGACGTCGCCTGCCGCCAAACCACGCGTCGACTCCAACGCAACGAGAGCGCCCGATTCTACCACTGGAAGAAACGTAAACGCTTGGCGCCAAAGCGCATCCACCAACGGCGATAACCAGATACAGTCGAATTCAGGAAACCCCCGCAACGAGAACGCTCGGCGTGAAGCGTTCCTCGAAGTACTTTGTAAGGCAATGGAAGGTGAGGAACCAGCCCTGGCCCCTGATGCCGCACAATGGCGAGTTCCATTGACCGTCTTGCGAACGCCGGGGACGGTTCCCCCACGAGACCAAACTGGCCGCCCCCGACGCCCAAACTTTCTCGGAAAAAGTTGCTGAAAATGGCCGCGCTCTATGGTATCGTGCGTGTGTATGTCTGTCCACCTCCCCCAATCCGAGCCGAAACTGCCCCTGTGGGCCGCGTCTCCAGCGCCGATGCCGCGCCTGCATCCCCATCGATCCCGCTCAATCAGTCGCTTCCAGGCCAAAGCCCCCCACCACAATCCACCCTAGAGCCGCGTCTTTCTGCCTCCCCAATCCGTCCCCGACGCCGCGCCGAGAAATGCAAAAGCCTTCGACTAATGCCCCTGCCTTTCCACCCGACGCCCCGGCGTTTGCCGATCCCGACTTCGGCGCCGACCATGCAAAATCAGGACCTTCTGCGGCCTTTGAGCTGGGACCCCTATTCGCGCCGCAGAACCGCAAATGCAGGCTGGAGACCTGAGGCCGGAGACTTGAGGGCCGGAGGTCGCCACTTCCAACTTCCCCACGCTCCCTCACTCGTCCGACCTCCAGTCTCCAGCCTCTCCCCGTGCCCCCCGACCCCGTGCTACAATGCACGCCTCATCGATGTTTACCCGCGCGCGGCGCTCGTGGGACGCCTCGCGCGGTTTGGCGCCAAACAGAGACCATTAATCCACCCTTCGGCAAGCCCCGCGTCGCGCGGGCAAGGAGACATTCGCCATGGCCACGGTCACTAAGTCAAAGAAATCAGCCCGTCCGCAAGTCCGCCAGACGCAGTGCTTCATCGGCGGCCAGTGGGTCCCCGCCGCCAGCGGCAAGACCTTCGAGACCATCCACCCCGCCACCGAAGAGGTGATCGCCGAGGTGGCCGAGGGCGACAAGGCCGACATCGACGCCGCGGTGAAGGCCGCCCGCGACCAGTTCGACGGCGGCGAGTGGTCCAAGATGGACGCCCGCGACCGCGGCAAGCTGATGTACGACCTGGCCGACCTGATCGAGCAGGAGGCCGACGAGCTGGCCGCCCTCGAAACGCTGGACAACGGCAAGCCGATCCGCGATTCGCGCGCCGCCGACCTCCCGCTGGTGATCGACTGCCTGCGCTACTACGCCGGCTGGGCCGACAAGATTCAGGGCGCCGACGATTCCCGTCCGCGGCGAGTACTTCACCTACACCCGCCGCGAGCCGGTGGGCGTGGTGGGGCAGATCATTCCGTGGAACTTCCCCGTGCTGATGGTGGCGTGGAAGTGGGGCCCGGCGCTGGCCGCCGGCTGCACGATCGTGATGAAGCCCGCCGAGCAGACGCCGCTCTCCTGCCTGCGCATGGCGCGGCTGGCGCAGAAGGCCGGCATTCCCCGACGGCGTGATCAACGTGGTGCCCGGCTACGGCCCGACCGCCGGCGCCGCCCTGGTGAAGCACCCGGGCGTCGACAAGATCGCCTTCACCGGCGAGGGCACGACCGCCAAGATCATCATGCGCGAAGCGCTGGAGACGATGAAGCGCGTCACGTTCGAGCTGGGCGGCAAGAGCCCGAACATCGTGTTCGCCGACGCCGACCTCGAGGCGGCCGTCGAGGGCGCCCACTTCGGCCTGTACTTCAACCAGGGCCAGTGCTGCTGCGCCGGCAGCCGGTTGTTCGTCGCAGGACAAGATCCACGACGAATTCGTCGATCGGCTCAATGCCAAGAACAAGGACCGCAAGGTCGGCGATCCGTTCGATCCCGAAACCGAGCAAGGTCCGCAGGTCGACAAGGCTCAGTTCGACAAGATCCTGAAGTACATCGACTACGGCAAGCAGGATGGCGCCAAGCTGCGTCACCGGCGGCAAGCGCCATGGCGAGCGAGGGCTACTTCATCGAGCCCACGCTGTTCACCGACGTGAAGGACGACATGCGGATCGCCACCGACGAAATCTTTGGCCCGGTGCTGAGCGTGCTGAAGTTCAAGAGCGTCGACGAGATCGCCGCGCGGGCCAACGCCACGACCTACGGCCTGGCCGCCGCGGTGTGGACCCGCGACATCGCCAAGGCCCACCGCATGGCCGCCAAGCTGCGGGCCGGCACCGTGTGGGTCAACTGCTACGACGTGTTCGACGCCGGCGCCCCCTTCGGCGGCTTCAAGCAAAGCGGCCTGGGCCGCGAGCTGGGCGAAGCCGGCCTGGCGGCGTACACGGAAACGAAGACGGTGACGGTGTCGCTGACCTAGGGCCCAGCACGTGGGTAGGGCCGCGCGGTTCGCGCCGCGTGGTGTCGTCCGACGGCGTCAGCGCCAGCTGCTCGAAATACAATTTACCGTCGCGGAGAATCTCGAAGCGCAACTCGCCGAGCCGCTCGAGCGAGTCGGCGCGGCTGAGGATGTAGCGCACGTCCTGCTCGTTGGTGGTGAACCAGCGGTGGAATTTCACGAGCACGTCGCCGCGGGCTACGCCCTTGGCCGCCGCCGGGCTGCCGGGACGCACGGCCGTCACCCGCATGCCGCCGTCCAGCGGGATGCCCGCCTTCTTCAGCGCGTCGGCTGGTTCCTCGACGAGCAGCAACCCCAGGGCGTCCCAGGTGGCTTCCTGGAACGGCCCGCTCGGAGCCGCGGCGGCAGTCGACGACGCGGTCCGCGCCGCTCGGGGGTTGTCGGCGAGGGTGAGGTCGAGGCTGACGCTCTGCCCATTGCGCTTCACCAGCACGGGAACGCGCTCCCCCGTGCGGCGACCCAACAGAGCGCGCTCGACGTCGAGCGGCCGTTCGATCGTCGTCGTGCCGATCTGGCGCAGCTCGTCGCCGCGCTCCAGGCCGCACGTGGCCGCAGGGCTGTCCCGGCGATGCGGCCGACGGTGACCGGCCCCAAGGCCCCGTCGAGCACAAGCGGCGTCATGCCGTGCCAGTGGTTGTCGAGCCGTTCGATGCTCAACAGCCGCGTCGCCACGTCGATCGCCTTGTTCACGGGAATCGCAAACCCAATCCCCTGCGCCCTGCGCGCACGGCTACGTTGAGCCCCACCATCTCCCCGTCAATGTTCATCAGCGGCCCGCCGGAGTTGCCGGGGTTGATGCTGGCGTCGGTCTGGATGAGATCGAGGTACCGTTGAGTTTCGTTCACCTGCACGTTGCGGTGCAGCGCGCTGACGATGCCCGTGGTGGCCGTGTGCTCGTAGCCGTAGGCGTTGCCCAGCGCGATGACGCTCTCGCCCGTCATGAGGTCGTCGCTCGTGCCGAGCCTGATCGTGCGGAGCGGCTGCGGCGTGCGGATGCGGATGACAGCCAGGTCGGTCTCGGCGTCGCGGGCCACGAGCTGGGCGACGTACGCCTGCCCGCCTTCGAGCGTGACGTTGATCTGGTGGACGCCGTCGACCACGTGGTGGTTGGTGAGGATGTAACCGCGCGAGTCGATCACCACGCCGGTGCCCATGCCGTTGACTTCACGCGGCAACGCAACGCCGCGGCCTTCGGGCGCCGGGTCGACGACCGACTTCTGGCCTTGGATGTTGACGACCGCAGGCGCGGCTTCGCGCACTGCCTGGACCACGGGCGTCATCCGATGGGCCGCATCGCCCGCCTACGGCGGCATGCTCGCCGCTCGTCCAAGCGACGGCGCCAGCGGCCGCCAACATCAGTACAGACCATGTCGGTCGGCACGCAGAGAGGCGCAAAACGTGCATCGCGGGGGTCGTCCAGAGTGGGTCGGGCCGCGCGCACTCTCGGATCAGGGCGCCAGCCGCAGGTTGGGCAGCGAGTCCGCGCGGGGAGCGAACTCCAGCACGGTTGATCGGCGTGGCCCTACGACGCGCTTAAACGATACAACCCGCAGCCCGCACAGCTTGCCCAGCGTGCCAAGCGTTGAAGGGCGGTTATGGGCCGCTTCTGGCGACTCGAGGGCTCGGCCCGGGCGGCGCTGGCGAAGCGGTCAATCCCGTCCCGGCGAGATCAGTTGAACGCCGTAGTACGGCACTTCGATGTCGCCGCGCCATGGCTCCGGGGCATCGGCTCTCGCCGGGGGCCAAACATCCTCGGTCGGCGTCGGCAGAAACTTCGGCGGCAGCTCTGGGCGATAGCGAATCGGCGGCGGGCCGGGCTGCGGCCGTGAGCAAAGTCGACCTTCGAGACACTCAAGACAGGAGCACTTGCAGCATTGCCGCGCAAGGCCCAAGGGGCAGATCGGACAACCGCGTGTCGTCGGCGCCACAGTTGTCGAGCAGCAGATATCGTTGGGGCAGGCCGCAGGCTGCGGGGACGCAGGTTGCGGGAGCGCATGGCCTTGTTTCGGCCTGCCGCCGCTATCATCGGCCGCCGGCGCAGGCGCCTCTTCGTACGCCACCCGCTGGAAGGCCAACGCAGGCTTCGCCGACGGGCAATCCTGGCCGCACGGGCGGTCCCACGTCGAGGGATCATCGCACAACGTCCGAACGCAATTGGCGTACAGGCAGCCACTGCCTGCTCCCCACGGCGTCGGCTGCTGGCACTGCGCAACCTCCTGCCGCGGCGCACAGCGCCGCCAACAGCGACCAGGCGCGCAGCATTCGTGAATCCATTCTCCGCCGCCCCCGCTAATTCAAGCTGACAACCCTTAGCTTGAATCGGCATGCCGCCGCCGGCAACTTCCGCGTAAACGGCAGAGTCGAACTCAAGAATGCCGAATCCCAGAACGCGGCGGCCTTCATCCCGCAGTGCTAGCTCGAATCTTCGTTGTCCGCCCGCTTCGCCGTTAGTAATCGCGGCAGCAATTGCAGAGCAAGAAAGCCCGCTAAGAAAACCAACAGCGCGTGCGGCAAGAATCGGGCAACCGGTACGCCGAACTCACCGGCGATCCACCCGACGACGAGCATCGCGGGCACAATTGCCCCCAGCACCGCGCAACCCGCCGCCGCCATCGTGCCCTTAAACGCCAACTCCTCGGTGAGCTGCTGGCGGTGCACGTCGATCATCCGCCCGCGCCGCAGGGCGATTTCGATTGTGTCGACCAGTTCCATGGAGCGCAGCGCCGCGGGCCAGGTGGTTGCAGCGCCGCCAGCCTTGACGTCGGCGACGAACTGCTCGACGGCGCCGGCGGCTGCGTTGTCGCGCGCCCACGTCGATGGCCGCCGCAGCGCCGCCGGCTTGCTGCAGCTCCAATTCCACGCCACGGGCATCGTCGGTGAATGCCGCGTGGACCCGGCCCCCCTCGCACACGAGAGTGAGTCGCAGCTCGCTCCGCGCGGTCGGCGGCTCGACCGCCCAGCGCACCGGGATCTGTCGCGGGCCCGATAGTTGGACGCCGAGCGCCGAGTAACCCGCGTCGGCGTCCTCGGCGGCGCCGACGCGTGCGCGGCCGGCGGCGTGCGCCCGAGCTGATCCAGCGGCCCCGCGATGCGATCCAACAGCTCGACGTCGCGGGCGAAATGCCACAGCACGGTGGCGCGACGCCGATTAGCCAGCGTGCGCGTCGCGACCACTTGCTCGACGGCGCCAAGCATTGGATGCCCCTGGGTCACCCACTGCGCCAGCGCGGCGGCCGCGGGCGACTCCGCCAGCGGATTGAAATGTTCGAGCACGCCGCCGCTTTCCCCGCGAGTCAGGTCGATTTCGAAATAAGTGAGCACTGACTCGAACAGCGGGTGAACCACAAGCAGCGGCCGGCCGAGCTTCGTCAGTTCCTGCACCTGTCGTGCGCGCAAATCTTGGCTGGCGGCGCCGCGGCCGACGAAGATTGCGTCGGCGCAGGAAGGATCGAGCAAATCTTCCCATTGGTCGCCGCGGTCTTCGCCTGCCATCCATGCGAGCTCGTTGCGAATCGCGGCGCCGAGATCTCCCTGCCAGGTGATTTCGTGCCCCGCCGCGACCGCGGCTTCTGCCAGGGCCAGGCTCTCTGGATCGGCGCCAAGAAGGGCGAGCTTCATCCGCCCCAGCGTAGTGTGGCCTGTGGCAGTCAACAACCGCCCCGGGGTGCATGGGCGTTTTCCACGGAGCTCCCCGGGAACGCTGCGTCGCTCGGCCCCAGCCATCGAGCACAAAATGCTCCTGATGAAACTGCGGAAAGTGGTACAATGGAGCGACGGCCCCCGATGCTCGCCGATGCCCAAGCGCACGCCGACTGGTGTTTGACGAGCGTTTTTTTGTGAGTCGTCTAGGTTCCATGCACTGCGCCGGCCCTCGAAATCCGATTCGCCTTGCCGCCGTGGCCGCGTGCTGCGCGCTGTGGATCGGCAGCAGAGTCGCCGGCGGCGGCGATCCGCGGCGCGGGTCCGCGTCTCCGCCGCCGGCAGCCGAAATCAAGACGGCGCCGGCGATTCCTCCGGAAAGAATCGCCGCCTGGGTCGCGCAGCTGGACGACGACCGGTTCGCCGTGCGGGAGGCCGCGCAGCAGCAGCTTGCCGCCGCCGGCGCCAGGCGCTGGTTGAAGTCGGCGGAGCTGCGGCCAATGGGTCGCTCGAAGGTTCCACGCGGGCGGTCAACGTACTCTTAGGCTGGTCGCAGTCGGCCGATAGCGCGCAGAGCTTGGGCGCCCTCGAGCAACTGGCCGCGCTGAAGAACCGCCCGGCGGAGGCCGCCATGGCCGCCGATCGGCTGGCGGACGTGCGTGAGGCAGCGGCCCTAAAGGCGATCGTGGATCTCGGAGGCCGAGTGGACTACGACCGCCAGGCCCCCGCGTTCAACGGCCCCATGCCTTCGCTGCAGGTGGTAATCGGCCCGCAATGGAAAGGCGGCGTCGAAGGCCTGACTCATCTGAAGGAAGTGCGGCGGGCGTCGACCATCAGCTTTCACTCTTCGGGGCTCGGCGAGCAAGCCGCCACGGCGCTGCCGGAGCTGCCCCAGGTGCAGCGGATCGAGTTTTATGGCGGGGAGATTTCGCCTGAGGCAGTGGCCAAACTTAAAGAGCGGCTGCCGACGAACGTGGCTATCGAAGTGCGCAGCGGCGCCCGACTGGGCATCGCCGGGAGGCATCCGTTGATGGGGGCGCCCAATCCCGTCGGCGTGGGCGCCACGGTGCAGGACGTGTTGCCGGGCAGCGCCGCCGCCAAGGCCGGCATTCAGCCCGGGGACGTCATCGCACAAATTGCCGGCGTCGAGGTCAAAGACTTCGAGCACTTGACCCAGGAAATCGCCAAATGCCAGCCCGGCGACAAAGCAGCCCTGAAGGTGCAACGGCAGGCGCCGCCGGGCCAGCCGCTGCAAATGCTGGATATTACCGTGACGTTTGATCGCTGGGGCGATGAGGCGACGGCTGACAATCCCGGCGTCGCGCTGCCTGGAGCTCTCCAGCCGACGGGCGGACTACCCCTTGGCGTGCAGCGGAGCACGATCATCATCAATGATCGGCGGTGAATGAGCGGTCAGCGGCTAGCGATCGGCTTTCAGCCGTCAGAAAATGATCGCTGAATTCGCTGGTTCAACGGCCACCGCTGATAGCTTCGCGCTACCGCTGGTCGATGAACATCCAGCCGTTGTCGGCGACCGGGAACAGCGGGGCGTACGGATTGCACCGTGTGTTCTTGGCGACGCAGCCCAGGTGCCACACCAGGCCCAGGCCCACGTTCCAGGACTCCTCACGCGCGCCGTCCGGGCCGTTGGGAGCATCGGGGATCAGGTAGTTGAAGCCCGTCTGCACCGACCAGCGGGCGTCGAGCGGCGCCATGAAGTCGGCGCCGATGATGCCCTCGCGGTCGCCGGTGCCGCCGCCCCAAATGCGAGCGGCGCCGCCGTCGCGGAAGTGCCAGCGGACAAATCCAGCGAACTGGTCGACCGCCTCGTACTCGATGCCGCTGACGAACTTGCTGTTGGTGCTCGAGGCGCCCCAGAAGCCAATTTCACGCCCCTCGGGACCCTTCAGACCGATTTCGTACCGAAGTTGGTGGAAGTCCTCTTTGTTGATCAGGTCGTCCTGCATCAAGTCAAACACGCAGCCGAACTGCAGACCGGTGCGAACGCGGCGGAACAACCCGGCAGTGACGAACTGTTGCGAGCGGTCGTCGGAGCTGAGCGACGTGCCCGACAGCCGGCTCTGCACGGCCTGGTAACCGATCTGGCAGCTCACCTGAGGAAATACGAGCCCCACCAGCGGCGCCCGGCCGCCGACGTTGATGCCTTCGTGAAATCCAAAATTGCCGTCGCCCGGGCCGCCGTCGAGAATGTCGCGCGGACCCTTGAAGCCCTGCACGCCGCCCCAAAACGACAGTTCCTTGAACCTCGGTAAGCACACGGGGAAGCACCAGTAATCCGGTCCGGGGTTGCCGACGCAGCTTCCGCAGCTGACCATCCCGCAGTCCGGCTCGGCGACATCCGCAGGCGGGTTCCGGACATCCACAAACCGGGTCGGAGCAGGTATCGCAAATGCCGCCATCACAGAGGCCACAGCTCGGCGCACACACGCCACAGGCCGGTTCAGCGCATCCGCACACCGGCTCGGCACAGCCGCAAGCCGGTTCGCAGATTCCGCATTCGGGTTCACAGCAGGTATCGCAGACGGCGCCGCGGCCGAACGTGGCCTGGGCGATCTCGGTGTCGAAAATCGGGGCGTCGCTGCGCGGAACGGCGCGACGGCGGGTCGAAGTTTGGCGGGCGCCGGCGACGGCTTGGCCGGCTTGCCGCGGAGCGACTTCGCCAACAGCCTGCGACGTGGGGGTATGCTGGGCGCGCGGCGCGGCTGGCAACGGCTGAGCTGTGCTCTCATAGTCGGCGAGGGCGACTTGCTCGGCAGCCGGCGGCTTCGCCGGAGCGGCCACGGGCGCCGTGGACGCCGGCGCCTTGGCGGGCGCGGCGGTTTTCATCGGGGTGGCGGCTCGCTTCCTAGCCGGCGCCTGGCGCGGCGCCGCCGGCTCGGGAGGATTCTCGCGGAAGGCAATCTTCGGCGCTTCAGTTGCGGGCCGTCCGCCAATGTCGGGCCTGCGAAACTGAAGATTGGACTGACCTGCCTGATCGGCCACGGCGGCAGCCGGCGCCGTTACGCGCGGCAGCCAAGAGGAGGGCCACCGGGGTCAAAGCGGTGCAGCGGGGCGAGCGGGCTGATTTCATGGGTGTGGAGTCCTGCGGCTTACTGCTGGAGCGCATCTACCGCTGGGCAGGCGACACGGTCTTCCGAGCTTCCGACTGGGCCGCTAGCTATGGCGGCACGGGCGCGCGGCGACGGCGTCTGGCGTTGCCCCCCCGGGAAACCAACACGTACAGCACCTATCGGCGCCGACAAACTCGCCACTTTCGGAAAAATCATCCTAATCGGAAAATCTTTCCAAGCGGTGGCGGCCAGACCTTCCGGGCGGGACTAGGCTGGGTACGGGTTGGATCTTATGCCATTCATCCCGGAGCCCCCAAGGCGCTCTGTTTGCCACGTCTCCCATTCGCCCGCAATTGGCGGGATCTGTGTTTAGCGGCGCCGGGTAGCCGTACGGCGTACCGAGTACTCAGTACCCGGTACAAGGCGCGGCTTTTGAATTCCGCCACGACCGACGTCTCGACTCAGCCAACACGGCCCAAAACCCCTCAGGTCACCAGACCTGGTAGCCCGTTTTCGCCCCCGCCAAGCCCCTGCCGTGGCACTGTCCAACCACATGTTTCGCGTACCATTCCGGCCGCTTTCCAGCGGCGTAGTGCGCAGGTTTGGCGACCGCCCGCCATTCCCATAAACAGCCGGAATTCCCGGACTTAGGCGCTGGGCGACTTCCGGCGCCGCCGCAGAAAACACCGTCGGCAAGGTCACGCGATGTTGCCTGATCTGCGATTTGTGCTGATACTGAATGAAAGAAGAGTTCTTTGGAGCCCACCTTGGCACGGCAATCTCCGTGCGGCCTTTGCCTGGCCGGCTCGGCCATCCGCGAGCAAGTTTCCAGCGCTCTTTGCCAACTTCCGCTTTTCTGTTGCTTGCAAGTCCGGCAGTGCAGCGCGGCGCCACTCGTTTTGGCGACGCATCCTCACGCAGCGACGCCCGCTTGCTTTGGCTTACCATCCGGCGTGGCCGGCGCACAGCGCTGGATCGTCGGCGCTATGCACGAAGGATGCCGTACCACGCGCGACTTGTCGCTGCGTGGCCGCAACAGTGAGCGGCGTTGAGCCAGGAGCCTTGGCTTGATTCGCGGCGTGGTCGCGTGCGCCGCGCGGGGCGACTCCATAGTTCTCGTCGAAACCATCATCCCCGATTGACGCGAAATCACCGCGGCCAGCCGTCCCCTTAGAAGGTCGGCCTCGCCGGCGCCGCTAGGAGCGTGAAGATGACCAGAGCAAGCGAAATCATTTCGCTGGTGTCCGAGCGACAGGATCGCGAGCAGTTTCGTCGCAAGAATTGGGTCGGCACGTTCGAGCAGTATCTCGACATTGTGCGCGAACATCCCGAGGCGACCCGCAGCGCGTATCAGCGACTTTACGACATGATCCTGTCGTACGGCGTCGATGTGACCGAGCGCCAGCGCGAGAAGGAGTACCAGTACCGCTTCTTCGACGACCCCGACCATGAAGGTCGCGACGCCGTGTTCGGCCTGCAGGGGCCGCTGCACAATCTGGTCAATTCGCTGAAAAGCGCCGCCTTCGAGTACGGCATAGAGAAGCGGGTGCTCTTGCTTCATGGCCCGGTCGGCAGCTCCAAGAGCACCATCGTGCGCCTGCTCAAGCAGGGCTTGCAGCGCTACTCGGCCACCGACGCCGGCGCCCTCTACACGCTCGGCTGGGTGGACGAGGAGAATCCCGAGGAGGTGCATTGGTGCCCGATGAACGAGGAGCCGCTGCACATCATCCCTGAGCGGTTCCGTGAGGACGTGGTGGGCAAGCTCAACGCCGGCCGCGCCGAGAACGACGTCCACGTGCGGATCCGCGGCGAGCTCGATCCGTTCTGCCGCTTCATCTATCAGCAACGGCTTAAAAAGTACGACGGCGATTGGACGCGCGTGGTCCAGGACGTCCGCATCAAGCGGGTAATCCTGAGCGAGAAGGACCGCATCGGCGTCGGCACCTTCCAGCCCAAGGACGAGAAGAACCAGGACGCCACCGAGCTGACCGGCGACATCAACTACCGCAAGATCGCCGTCTACGGCAGCGACAGCGACCCGCGGGCCTTCAATTTCGACGGCGAATTCAACATCGCCAACCGCGGCATCATCGAGTTTGTCGAGGTGCTGAAGCTCGACGTGGCGTTTCTGTACGACCTGTTGGGCGCCAGCCAGGAGCACCGCATCAAACCGAAGAAGTTCGCCCAAACCGACATCGACGAAGTGATCATCGGCCACACCAACGAGCCGGAGTACCGCCGACTGCAGAACAACGAGTTCATGGAGGCGCTCCGCGACCGGACGGTGAAGATCGACGTGCCGTACGTCACCACGCTCGAGAACGAGATCAAGATTTACGAAAAGGACTACAACGCCAAGACGGTGCCCAACAAGCACATCGCCCCGCACACGATCGAAATGGCCGCCATGTGGGCGATCCTCACGCGGTTGGAGGAGCCGAAGCACGCCGGCCTCACCCGCCTGCAAAAGCTCAAGCTGTACAACGGCAAGACCTTGCCGGGGTTCACCGAAGAAAACATCAAGGAGCTGCGCGACCAGTCGCACACCGAGGGCCTCGTGGGCATCTCGCCGCGTTACGTGCAAGACAAGATTTCCAACGCCCTGGTCGCCCACCCCGACGCCAAGAGCATCAACCCCTTCATGGTCCTCAATGAGCTGGAGGCGGGCCTGAAGCACCACAGCCTGATCACCAGCGAGGACACCAAGCAGGAGTATCGCGAGCTGCTGGGCGTGGTGAAGGAGGAGTACACCAACATCGTGAAGAACGAAGTCCAGCGGGCCATCGCCGCCGACGAAGCCGCGCTGGCGCGGCTCTGCGGCAATTACATCGACAACATCAAGGCCTACACGCAGCGCGAAAAGGTCAAGAACCCCTACACCGGCATGAACGAAGAGCCGGACGAACGGCTCATGCGCTCGATCGAGGACAAGATCGACATCCCCGAGAGCCGTAAGGACGACTTCCGCCGCGAGATCATGAACTACATCGGCGCCCTGGCGATCGACGGCAAGAGGTTCGACTACAAAACCAACGAGCGGCTGAACAAGGCCCTCGAGCTCAAGTTGTTTGAGGACCAGAAGGATTCGATCAAGCTCACCAGCCTGGTCTCCAACGTGATCGACGCCGAAACGCAGCAGAAGATCGACGTCGTGAAGGGCCGGCTGATCAAGCAATACGGTTACGACGACGAATCCGCGACCGACGTGCTCAACTACGTGGCGAGCATCTTCGCCCGCGGCGATGCCAAGGAGAAGTAATCGCGGTGGAGAACTAAATTGACAGGATAACAGGATTGGCAGGATTCACAGGATGGGAGTAAAGGCAGTTGACTTGCTTGGCGCATCATCTCTGATCCTGTAAATCCTGCACATCCTGTTATCCTGTCAGGTCATTTCACGCCCATGATGGACATCCAGCGCGACACGCGCCGCTTCAAGCAGATTGTTCGCGGTCGGATCCGCGAGAATCTGCGGAAGTACATCACGCACGGCGAGATGATCGGCCGCAAGGGCCGCGACGTGGTGAGCATCCCGGTGCCGCAGCTCGATGTGCCGCGGTTTCGCTTTGGGAAGAATGGTTCGGGGGGCGTCGGCCAGGGCGACGGCGAGGTGGGCGACCCCGTGGGCAAGCCCGGCCCCGGTCAGGGCGGCGCGGGCGGCGCAGGCAGCGACCCCGGCGGCGGGCACTTTCTGGAAGTCGAGATTTCCCTCGACGAGCTCGCCGAAATGCTGGGCGACGAACTGGAGCTGCCCCGCATCCAGCCCAAGGGCACGGCCACGATCGAGGCCGAGAAATCAAAGTACAACAGCATCCGGCAAACCGGCCCGGAATCGCTCCGCCACTTCCGCCGCACATATCTTCGCGCCCTGCGACGGCAAATCACCACTGGGGAATACGCGCCGCACGAGCCGCGCGTCGTGCCGGTAAAGCAGGACAAGCAGTACCGCTCGTGGAACGACGTGCCCAACCCGCAGGTCAACGCCGCGGTGATCTACCTCATGGACGTCTCGGGCTCGATGACCGACGAGCAGAAAGAAATCGTCCGCACCGAGGCTTTTTGGATCGACGCCTGGCTCGGCCGCCAGTATCGCGGCGTCGAGAAGCGGTACATCATCCATGACGCCGTGGCCAAGGAGGTCGACGAGCACACGTTTTACCACACCCGAGAGAGCGGCGGCACGCGGATCAGCTCGGCCTACAAAGCGGCGGCCGACCTGATCAACCAGCGATTCCCGCCCGAGGACTGGAACCTGTACTGCTTCCAGTTCTCCGACGGCGACAACTGGGGAGACGACAACAAACGGGCCTTCGAGCTCTTGGGTGAGAAGCTCCTCCCGGCGGTCAACCTGTTCTGCTATGGCCAGGTGGAAAGCCCCTATGGCAGCGGCGACTTCATCGACGCCCTGGAAAAGCAGTTTCCCGACCACGAAAAGCTTGTCGTCTCGGAGATTGCTGACAAGGATGCAATATATGAGTCGATTCGCACGTTTCTCGGCAAAGGAAAATAGTGGGCAGTAGGCAGCGGGCAGTGGGCAGTTCGGATTCATGACTGCCCACTGCCCGCTGCCCACCGCCCACTGCCCCGCATGTCCCACCCCACCAGCAACCTGACGCCGGAGCTCGCCGCCATGCAGGCGGAGATTGAGCAGCACGCACGGCGGTACAAGCTGGACTTCTATCCCACGATCTTCGAGTTGATCGACTCGGACCAGCTCAACGCCATCGCCGCCCGCGGGGGGTTTCCCACGCGCTATCCGCATTGGCGGTTCGGCATGGAGTACGAGGAGCTCTCCAAGGGCTACCACTACGGATTGCAGAAGATCTACGAGATGGTGATCAACAACAATCCGTGCTACGCCTACCTCATGCGGCAGAACGCCGCCATCGACCAGAAGCTGGTGATGGCCCACGTGTATGGGCATTGCGATTTCTTCAAGAACAACCAATGGTTCGCCCACACCAGCCGTAAAATGATGGACGAAATGGCGAACCACGGCACGCGCATCCGGCGTCTGATGGACGAGGTGGGCGTTGACGAAGTGGAGGAGTTCATCGATGCATGCTTCAGCGTCGAGGACCTGATCGACGTGTATTCCCCGTTCATCCGTCGGCGCGACAAGAAGGATCATTACGATTTCAGCGCCGACAAGAAAAAAGACGAGGATAAGAACAAGCCTCCGCGATTCGCGGCGAAGGACTACATGGATTCGTTCGTGAATCCCCGGGAGGCGCTGGCTCGCACGGAGGATCGAGACGCCGAAGAAGCCGCCAAACGAAAAATCCCACAGAATCCGGAGCGGGACGTGCTCTTGTTTCTGCTGGAGCACGGCCGCCTTTCCGGATGGCAGGCAGACATTCTGTCGATCATTCGCGACGAGGCGTACTACTTCGCCCCGCAGGCGCAGACCAAAATCATGAACGAAGGTTGGGCCAGCTACTGGCACTCGACCATCATGATTCACGACGGCGTCACCAGCGTCGACGTCATCAGCTACGCCGACCATCACAGCGGCACGATGGCCAGTTCGCCCACGCAGCTCAACCCCTACAAGGTGGGGCTCGAGCTGTTTCGCGACATCGAAGACCGTTGGAATCGCGGCGCCTTCGGCCGCGAGTACAACGACTGCGACGACTACCAGCAGCGCCGCCGCTGGGATACGAAGGCCGGGCTGGGCCATGAAAAGATCTTCGAAGTCCGCCACATCCACAACGACCTGACGTTCATCGACGAATTCCTCACGCTCGACTTCGTGCGCGACCATAAGCTCTTCCGCTTCGGCTACAACCCCTCGTCCGAGGCCTACGAAATCGAAAGCCGCGAGTTCCCCAAGGTGAAGCAGCAGCTCCTGCAGAGCTTGACCAACCGCGGCCGGCCGATTATTTCGGTGATTGACGGCAACTATCGCAATCGGGGCGAGTTGTATTTGAAGCACGACTACTCCGGCGTCGAATTGCAGATGGAAGACGCCCGCGACACCCTTGAGAACCTCCAACGGCTCTGGGGTCGGCCAGTGCACATCGAGACGGTGCTGGAAGACGCCGTGGCCGTGCTGTCGTTCGACGGCACAAGCCACGACATGGAAAAGGGCGACGCCGTCGAGACGCCTGAACTCGAGGTTCCCGCATGACCCTGTCCGCCAAATTGCTAGGCGAGTTGCAGGCCGTCATCGGCCAGCCGCATCCCACGGCCCGTGCCGTCGAGGGCCAGCGAACGGCGACGTGCAATGCGGACCAATGCAATGCTCTGGCGGTGACGGTGTTCGATCTCCTTCTGGAAACGCCCGAGTTGGCCACGGCGACGGCGTTCGAGCTGCAGGCCGCGAGCGCCGAGCTGGCCAAGCGGGTGAATTACCTGCTCGAGCCGATCGCCCCCATCGAAACTGACGCCCAGGGCTGCACCGTGCAGCTCCGCAGCAACCCGCCGCAGCACGACGACAATGGCTGGCGGTACTACGAGCTACTGGTGCGCCGCGGCGGGTCGATCGCCCTGTGCCGCTACGAAAAGAAGCCCACGCAGCCGCGCGTCCGCGTGCCGGCGGTACTGACGCATGAAGTCGTGGGGCGCCTCATCGACGATTTCTCTGCCACGGTGGATTCCCTGTGAGGGCGACTCGCCGCATGATAACCTACGAAGCCCTGCTCGACCGCGATCTCAACTGGGCTCTCCGCGAGGGAAGCATGCATTTCGAAGGCGAAAGCGCCGTACACAAGACTATGCGTCGGATCGCCAAGCGACTCGACGAAATGGGAATTGACTATGCCATTGTCGGCGGCATGGCAATGTTCTTGCACGGCTTCAGACGTTTTACGGAAGATGTCGACATTTTGGTGACACGAGAAGGCCTGAAAAGAGTTCACGATAAAATTGAAGGACGTGGATATGTTCGGCCGTTCGAAAAGAGCAAAAACCTGCGAGACGCCGAAAGCCGCGTGAGAATCGAGTTCCTGGTAACTGGGCAATTCCCAGGAGATGGACGCCCAGGGCCCGTGGCTTTTCCCGACCCATCCAAGGTGAGCGAGGTTCGCGACGGGCTGAAGGTTTTGAACCTTGATAAGTTGATGGAGCTGAAGCTTGCCTCCAGCCGCGGCGTGGGTCGTCGCAAAGATCTCGGCGACGCCCAAGAGCTAATTCGATCACTGCAATTACCGCTCGAATTCGGCGAAAAGATTGACGCATCGTTGCGCGACCTTTATGAGGAGCTATGGCGCGAAGTTCAAATTGCGAAAACTGAAGACGACCTCATGCCGCCAGCGGAAAGCTGAGGCTTCCCCCTCCCCTCACCCTTTGGAACCGATTCTGCTACCATGCGAGTTGACCTCATCCTGCTTCGCCGCCTGTGGAGTGACCGAAATACTCGCTATGAATCGTCCCGCCGCTTCGACCCCCGCCGCCGAAAGTTCGCTCATCCCGGCCAGCGGTGGGTGGCACTCGACGCATACCTTCTACTCGTGGAATCGCGCTGGGCTCGCGGGCCTGCCGGCCGACCGGCTCGCCGCGGGTCGCGACGCCTTGATTGCCGCGCTCGATCCTGCCTCGTCTGAGGCGCCGCGGCGGCTGCAATTGTGGATCATCAGCGGCGCCAAAGCCGACTTTGGCGTCATGGCGCTGGATCCCGATCCGCTCAAGATCGACCGGGTTCATCAGCGGCTGATGGCCGGTCCACTTGGCCCCGCGCTCGCGCCGACTTACTCCTTCGTGTCGCTGACCGAGATCAGCGAGTACGTGTTCACGCCGGAGCAGTTCGGCGCCCGGCTGGTCGCGGAAGGGGAAACCGAGGGGAGTCCCGCCTACCAAACCAAAGTGAAGGCTTACGCGGATCGGCTGGAGGGCATGAACCGCCAACGGCTGACGCCCGACTTTCCGCCCTATCCGAATGTGTGCTTCTACCCCATGAACAAGAAGCGCAAGGTAGGCGAGAACTGGTTTCTGTTGCCCAAGGAGGAGCGCAGCCGGTTGATGGCCGAGCACGCCAAGAGCGGCATGGCGTTCGCCGGCAAGGTAAGCCAGCTGATCACCGTGGGCCTGGGGGTGGAGGATTGGGAGTGGGGCGTCACGCTGTGGGCCGCCAACCCCGACTACCTGAAGCAGATCGTCTACCACATGCGATTCGACGAGGCCAGCGCCCGCTACGCCGAGTTTGGGCCCTTCTACGCGGGCTCTGTCGCCACGGCCGCCGAGATGCTCGACCACTGCCTGATTGGGCGCTGAACCGGCGACATTCCGGAAATGGAACACGGATAAACACGGATTTTACGGATTGGAGCGGATCTGATTCAAAATGGAATTGAATCCGCGATGATCCTCCATATCCATGTTGGTCCGTGTTCTATTCACCTGTCCTGAGGCGCATTAGAATGGCGCCCTGGCGATTGGTTCTTCTCAGGCGGCACGCGAGGCACGACGGGCATGGCACGCTCTACCGCGGTCGGCAAGATGGACGCGCTCCCTCCTGAACAAACTCATCCGCCGCGCGGCGGCGTGTTCAAGGTCGAGCATCCGCTGGTGGCGCACCACGTCACCCGGATGCGCCGCGAGACGACCAAGAGTAGCGAGTTCCGCGGCCTGGTCCGCAAGCTCGCCGTGCTCATGGCCTACGAGGCGACCAAGGACCTGGCGACCAATCCGCATAAGGTTCAAACTCCGCTTTCCATGGCGGAGGGAGTCCAAGTTCGCGGCCGCGTCGGCCTGGTGCCCATCTTGCGCGCCGGTTTGGGAATGGTGGATCCGGTGCTCGACCTGCTGCCCATGGCCGAGGTCTGGCACCTGGGCCTCTACCGCGACGAGAGCACTGCCCAACCGGTGCGCTATTACGACAAGCTGCCCCCTGGTCGCCCCGTCGACGTCGCTCTGGTGCTCGACCCGATGCTGGCCACCGGCGGTTCTGCCACGGCGGCGCTGATGACGCTCCGCGAGTGGGGCGTGCCGCGAATGAAGGTGCTGTCGCTGATCGCGGCCCAGGAGGGCGTCGCCGCGGTCGCCTCGCAATTCCCTGAAGCGCAGATTTACCTCTGCCAGATCGACCCCGTACTCAACGCGCACAAGTTCATCGTGCCAGGGCTGGGCGACGCCGGCGACCGCATCTTCAATACCGTCGAGCCGCAGGACTAGCTCGTCGCAAGCCACCCAAATCGCTGCGTCGCGTACTGTTCGGATCTGAACCTCGCAATCCTTAATCGCTTCTCGCTATGAACCGCCTCGTCAGCGCCTTTGGCATCGTCGTCTTCCTGTGCCTGGCCTGGCTAATGAGCTCGCATAAGCGGCGTGTGAGTCCCCGCATGATCGTCGGGGGACTGGTGCTGCAATTCGCCTTTGCCGCCTTCATTTTGCAGACGTCGTACGGCAGCCGCGCGTTCGACGCGGTGGACTTTGCATTCAATAAGCTGCTCAGTTGCGTGGACGCCGGCTCGACGTTTGTATTCGGCGCCGGGTTTGCCGAGCACTTTTTCGCCTTCAAGGTGCTGCCGACGATCATCTTCTTCTCGGCATTCATGTCGATTTTTTACTACTACGGCATCATGCAATGGGTCGTCGGCAAATTCGCCCGTTTGATGCAGGTCACTCTCGGCACTAGCGGCGCCGAAACGCTCTCCGCCGCCGCCAATGTTTTCGTCGGCCAGACCGAGGCTCCGCTCGTCATCCGGCCGTACATTTCCAGCATGACCATCTCGGAGCTGAACGCCATCATGATCGGCGGCTTCGCGACCATGGCCGGCGGCGTGTTGGCGGCCTATGTGGAAATGGGAATCAGCGCCAAGCACCTGCTTTCGGCGTCGGTCATGGCGGCGCCGGCCGGGCTCATGGTGGCCAAGATTCTCCAGCCCGAGGTCGACGAGCCAAAAACCTTGGGTAACGTCAAGATCGACGTTAAAGACCCCAGCGCCAACGTCTTGGAAGCCATCGCCAATGGCGCTTCCGGCGGCCTGCAACTTGCCCTCAATGTGGGGGCCATGCTGTTGGTCTTCCTGGCACTGATCGCTTTGATCAATCTGATCGTCGGCTGGGTTGGCTTTGAATTCGGCTACTTCGCCGGCGAAGGCGAAAGTCTCAGGTACACTTGGTCCCTCGAAGCCGGCCTGGGCTGGCTCTTTCAACCCATCGCCTGGCTGATTGGCATCGCGTGGCAGGATTGCAAGCACGCCGGCGAACTGCTCGGATTGAAAATGGCCGCTAACGAGTTTGTCGCCTACGGCCGACTGGCCGAATGGTCGAGCGGCGACGCCACGGTCATGGCCGAGCGCAGCCGCCAAATTATGACCTACGCCCTGTGCGGGTTCGCCAATTTCAGCTCCATCGGCATCCAACTCGGCGGTATCGGCGGCATGGCCCCCGAACGTCGCGGCGACCTCGCCCGGCTCGGCCTGCGGGCCATGCTCGGCGGCACGCTCGTAGCGTTCATCAACGCCTGCGTCGCGAACATCATGTTGTCGTGACTTCATTTTGCTCCACCTGCCTCGACACGCACGCGAAAGGATTCCCATGAAAGTCCTCCTCAGCAAAGAGAAGCTCCACGACGGCGTCGCCGCCATGGCGGCGGAGATCGAGCAGGCGTTCCAGGGCCGCCAGCTCACCATCGTCGGCGTGCTCACCGGCAGCGTCGTGCTTGTGGCGGACCTGATTCGGCACATCGACCAGCCGATGCGCGTCGGCGTGATCCAGGCCTCCAGCTACCGTGGCGCCACGACCACCCGCGGCGAGCTGATCATCAACAGTGAACTGATGCTCGATATCAAGGACCGCGACGTGCTGTTGGTCGACGACATCTACGACACCGGCGTCACGCTCGGCCAAGTGGTCGATAAACTCAACGACTTTAAGCCCGCCAGCGTGCGATCGGCCGTGTTGCTGCGGAAGGAAGGCCGCCAGGAATCCGACTACGAACCTGATTTTGTGGCCTTCACGATTCCCGACGTATTTGTCGTGGGCTACGGCCTCGATTTCGAAGACATGTACCGCAACCTGCCGTACGTGGCCGCCCTGGAGCCGGAAGACCTCGCCCGGCACGCGCCGGCTGCGAAGCAGGACCAACTCCTTTAACGGTCGCCCCGCGGCGGACGTCGTCTCATCATTTAGCCCCCGGTCACTGACCGGGGGTCAAGTGGGCGTCGCGGCGCTCACGGCGCTTCAAGCGCTCCGCGTCCGAACTGCTCCGGCAACAGCTTGTCGAGCGTGCTGGTGCGCACGCGCGTCGGATCGTCGGCGTCGACCATCACCACGTCCATCGCCGGCCCGAATTCGGCGAGCACCTGCCGGCACGCCCCGCAGGGCGCGGCGCCCCCGCTGGTGACGACGGCCACGGCGACAATTTCCTTGTGTCCCGCAGCCACGGCCGCACACACCGCCGCCCGTTCGGCGCAGATCGTCAGCCCGTAGGAGGCGTTCTCGACATTGCAGCCGGCGAAGATCTCGCCGGAGGCGGTGAGCACGGCGGCGCCCACGTGAAAGTGCGAGTACGGAGCGTGGGCGTTCCCGCGACGCGGCTGGCCGCGTCGACCAATCGCGATTGCAGAACTTCATTCACCTTTAACGGTCCTCCAGCGGCGCCATGCCCTGTCTCCGATGTTATCGATTCCCCGAGGCACCGCCATAAGTGGCCGTCGCGGCGCCTGGCCGCAACCATTGGCAAATGGCGCCGCGGGCCCACGCAGGCCGTGCCCGAGGCGAATTGTAAACTGTTACCTGGCCGGGAGTTTGCACTTTCCTGCAGTACGCGCGGGCGTGCCACCGGTGTCATGTCTCCGCCGGCTTGATCCTGCGGCGACTGAGCTGGACGGCCGAAGAATCTATTTTTCGCTCAAAATTCCTTGGTTTTCTCCGTCAAAATTGTTGCGACCGGTGGCGCCCGTGCTTATCATCGGCGATAGTAGCTTCGACCGCTGCGTAAGCGGGCGGCGAGCTGTGCTTATCTCGCGTCTTCAAAACGCGCATCCTGGGGTCACGTTTTTTACATCTGGGGAGGGACTAATGCGACGTGTTTCTGGATTGGCAATCGTAACTGCTCTTCTATTGATGGCCGGCCGCGCGTCGGCCCAGTCGGTCACCTTCGACTTCGAAGACGGCACCGATCAAGGCTGGGGAGATAAATTCGCTGACGGTTCCGCCAGCTTTCCGATTGACAATATCGGCGGCAGTCAACGGATGCGAGTATTGCGCGACGGCGGCTTCCAGGAAGCCGAGCGCAACGCCGGCGCCGACGGCTCGCCCTTCTATAATTCCATGGTTGCAGCCGCTGGGAACGAGGCTGGTTACCTCATCTCGTATGACTGGTACATCGACACGTCGACCTGGGGAGCCGATGCCGGCAACTTTCTGCAGGTCGGCACCTATGTCAATTCGGGCAGCGGCTATTACGCTCAGAATTTCGGCGCCGTTAAGGAGGTTGAGCTCAACGGAACCGACGTCGCCAGCGGTCTAGTCTTCTCGGGCACCGTCTCGCAGACGTTTGCTGCGAAGGGATTTGACATACCCGCCGCAGACACATTCTTCCGGCTAGGTTTCATTATCAATGGCGACGGCGCCGCGCAAACCGTGCACTTCGACAACGTCACCGTCGCCCCCAGTGCCGTTCCCGAACCGGCGACAATGGCCCTGGCTGGCCTGGCCGTATCGGCGCTGGCATTCGCTCGGCGTCGTTGGAGTTAAGCTCTACGACGAACTGCTTTGAAATCTCACGCCGCCTCGGCCGCGCATGTGGCCGAGGCGGCTTTTTTATTTGCTCGCGGCTGCTTGATCTGCGCTACTCGATCTTCACAAACCGCGTCCGGTTCGAAAGCTGCCCCGCCACGCGAATCTCCCCTTCAAACACTGTCGGCGACACACGCTGGAGTTCGAAATTGCCGACCTCGCCCCCGCCCCAGTTGGAGTTGAACATCAGCCGCTGGCCGTCGTAATTCACGTCGAACACGCCCAGCGTGTTGATGTAGCGCTCGCCCTCCTGCTGCGCCCGCGGGCTGACGACGTAGTCCCCGTGGAACTTCGAGACTACGAACGTGCCAAGATACACCGGCCCTTCCTCGGGCACGAGCACGTATTGCTTCCACGCCGCCTCGATCGAGGGCACGGAGGGCGTTGGCGTGATCGGCTCGGCCGCGTCGCCAGCGACCGCTGCGGGGCGGGGCTTGTCCTCGTTGTCGAACAGCGTCGAACAAATTGGTTTGGCAAACGCCGCCAAGATCGCGCTCGTGGCGCCGATGACCGCGATTAGCACCGGTCGATCCTTGTAAGCTCCCATGGCGCCCAACCTCCTGTCATGTGCGAAAACCTCCCGAATCCCCCAGTCCGCGGGCGGGCGGGCGATTGTAGCGGCCGGTCGGCGCCGCCCCAAGACCGAATCGCGGCCACTCGGAAGTTGGGGTGCAGCCTGCGGTTTGCGCGTGGCGGCGAATGGTGTAGAAGCTAGCGAGGAGATTTTCAGGGGGAGGAAGTGCCGGCGGCGAGAAGCTGGCGAGAATAAGGAGCCAAGGATGGCGATTAGCAGTGAAGTTCAGGGGCGGATCGCGGCGATGGCCCGGCAGTTGTGCGAGGAGGCGCCCGAAGTCGACGAGTCGCAGGGGGTTTGCTGGCTGGACGCCATCGAGAATCAGGCGATCGAGATCGCCGATGGAACGGCGGAAGTCGTGAAACAACGGTCCTTCGATCGGCCCGCTCCCCAGGACGCGGACTGTCCGACGTGCGGCCAGCCGGGGCGCTGTCGCGGAGCCCGCCAGCGGGAACTCGTCACCCGCCGCGGACCGACGAGGATCGTCGAACCGGAGTATTACTGCCCCGGCTGCCGCCGGGCTTTTTTTCCCGCTGACCAGCGCCCTGGGCGTTGAACCGGACTGTCCCTTCACGCCCAGCGCCTGGCGAAGGTGGTCTACGCCGGTTCGCAGTCGGCCTCCTTCGTTCAAGCGACGAAGGACCTGGAGGCGCTGGCGGAGCTCTTGGTCTCGCGCGAACGGGTGCAGCGGTGGACCAAGCGGATTGGCCGCGAGCGGGTCGCCGAGATGGAGGCGCAAGCGGCGGCGTACCAAGACCTGCCGCTGCCTGCGCGGCGCACCCCTCCGACCGAGCGCGTTCCGCCGGTGGCGTGCGTCATGATGGACGGCGGGCGGATCCAAATCCGCTCTCGTGACGAGTCGCTGCGCGACGAGAAGGCCCCGGGCCATTGGCGCGAGACGCTGGTGGGCTGCTTGTTGAGCATGACCAGCGCGGAGCAGGCCGTCGATCCTTGCCCGACGATTCCGGCGACCTTCGTCGACCCGGGACGCATGGACGAGTTGGCCCGAGAAATCAAGGGGTTTTCGTCCGCTCACGAAGCTCTCGAAGAACCTTCCGACGACGCGCCGCAGGACCGCGTCGCGCGGCCCACGCCGCTGCTGCGAAGCGTCGTGGCCACGCGGCAAGGGGCCGAGCGGTTCGGCCCGCGGCTGGTCGCCGCCGCTTACGCGCGGGGCTTTCACGCAGCGCCGCGGAAGGCGTTCGTGGCCGACGGCGCGGCGGCCAACTGGAGCGTTCACCAGAAACATTTCTCTCACTATACGCCGATCCTCGATTTCACCCACGCGATCTGTTACGTCTACGCGGCGGCGCTGGCCGGACGGAGCCCAGCGGAAGGTTGGTCGGCGCATTGCCAGTGGGCCCAATGGCTGTGGGAAGGCAGCGTCGCGCCGCTGTTGGCGGCGCTGACCGTCCGATCGCAGGAACTGGGAGCGCCCGTCGAGAACGAGTCGGAAACATCGCCGCGGCGGATCGTCGCCGAAGCGCTGCGGTATCTCACGAATCAGCAGCCGCGCATGAGTTACGCCGCCTACCGCCGGCAGGGCCTGCCGATGACGTCCGCCGCGATCGAGTCGACGATCAAACAGATGAACCGCCGCGTCAAAGGAAGCGAGAAGTTCTGGGACCAAGGCGCCGAGCCGCTGCTGCAACTGGCGGCCGACGGCCTCAGCGACACCGAACCCCTCCGCCACTTTTGGAAACGTCGACCCCGACGACTCCACCCAACACGCAGCTATCAGACCGCCGCCTAAAAACAAACCGCAGGCTGCACCCCGGAAGTTGTTGAAAATTGGGACCAGCCTTGGGGATAATTGGCCGCGGCGAACCGTAGCTCCCCACCATCCAACCGGCCGGCGCCGGCCAGAAACCTCGCCGCGACGCCGTACTCGACAGGGAAATTCGATGCTCCGCGTTTGCACCTTCTTCGATCGCCTGGCGCCGACGCCATCCGGTCGCCGCCGGCAGGCCCGGAGGCCTATCCACGCGGTGGCCGGGCGCTGATTGGGTTAATGCTGTCGGGCGCCCACGGCGCCGCGGCACAGCAGGCGGCCGGCGAGCGGCCGGGTCGACCGCCCGGCAATGCGCTCCGCTGGCCACGGCCGCTCAATCAGCCCCCGGCCTGGTTCGCCAGCGACGACGCCGTTCGCATCGCCGACAACGTGCTGCTGTACCAGCGCTCCAATGGCGGTTGGCCGAAGAACATCGACATGGCCGCCGTGCTCGACGAAACGGCGCAGGACAAAATCCGCCGCAGTCGCGACCAGGCGGATACGATGATCGACAACGGCGCCACCTGGTCCCAAATCCGCTATCTCGCCCTGGTCTACAACGCAACGCACCACCAACGCTTCGCCGACGCCTGCCGTCGCGGCGTCGACTACCTGCTCGCCGCCCAGTATCCCAACGGCGGCTGGCCGCAAATCTACCCGCTGCTGGAAGACTACTCGACGCACATCACCTTCAACGACGGCGCCATGGTGGGCGTCATGCGGCTGCTGCGCGACGTCGCGGCCGGCCGCGAGCCGTTTGCCTTTGTCGACGCCGAGCACCGCGCCGCGCCAGAAGGGGATCGACAAAGGCCTTCAAGTCATTCTCAAGTGCCAGGTGGTCGTCGACGGCCAACCTACCGCGTGGTGCGCCCAGCACGACGAGGTCGACTTCCAGCCCCGTGCTGCACGCACCTACGAGCTCCCCTCGCTCAGCGGCTCGGAGAGCGTAGGCATTGTCGAGTACCTCATGGAACTCGATTCGCCCACGCCCGAAGTGAGACGGGCCGTCGAGGGCGCCGTCGTCTGGTTCAAAGCAGCGAAGATCGAGGGGATTAAGGTGAGCTGGGTGCGGGACGACGACTTGCTGCCGCCATTCGACCTGGTCGTCGAGGACGATCCTCAGGCGAAGCCCCTGTGGGCTCGGTTTTACGAAATCGGCACGAACCGTCCGATGTTCGTCGGCCGCGACGGCGTCGTCCACGACCACCTGGCCGACATCGAACACGAACGCCGCACCAACTATTCGTATCTCGGTCCCTACGCCCGCGACCTCGTAGACCGACAATACCCGGCCTGGAAAAAGAAATGGGGCGCCAAACCTTAAAGCCTCCGATTGTCTCGCCGGTCTGAGGGGCGTAATTGATGCGATCCAAAATCAACGCCCCCGCCTTCGGCCGCTGCTCGTCAATCCGAATCGCCCCCAACATCATCGGCCGCGCTTCCTCCGCCGCTTGCGGCTTAGCGAACACGCGCGCCAACGCCTGCCCCGCCTCGATCCGGTCGCCCAACCGCACCAGCATTTCGACGCCTGTCGAAAAGTCGAGCTTATCGCCCAACTGCTTACGCCCTCCGCCCATGGCAATAATTGCCTGCCCGACCTTCTCCGCGTCGATCGCTCCCACATAACCGCCCCGCGCCGCCGTCACCTCGCTTGCGGGAGCAATTGGCCTCGGCGCCTCGAGATCGCCGCCTTGAGCGCGCACCATTTCCGCGAACTTCTCGCGCGCCTGGCCGCTGTCGATCGTCTGCTGCGAGTCGGCGCACGCCGTGTCGAGCGTCGCCGCCTTGCGAGTCAGCACCAACAGCTCGGCGGCCAGCTTCACGGTCACCTCCATCAAGTCCGCCGGCCCGCGCCCCTCGAGGGCCGCCACCGACTCGTCGACTTCAACGGCGTTCCCCGCCATCCGGCCCAGCGGCTGGTTCATGTCGGTGAGGAGGGCCGTCGTCGCGACGCCCATCCGCTTGCCGGTGTCGACGAGCGACCGGGCCAGCTCGCGCGCCAAGGCTTCGGTCTTCATGAACGCCCCGCTACCGAATTTCACGTCGAGCACCAGCGCGTCGAGCCCCTCGGCTAGCTTCTTGCTCATGATGCTGCCGGTGATCAGCGGGATCGAGGGCACGGTGGCCGTCACGTCGCGAAGGGCGTACAGCTTGCGATCGGCGGGCACGAGATCGGCCGTGGCGCCGGTGATGACGCAGCCCACGCGTTTGACGACCGCTCGCACTTCGTCCATCGACAGGTTGGTGCGAAAGCCTGGGATGGATTCCAGCTTGTCGAGCGTTCCGCCGGTGGCGCCCAGGCCGCGGCCGGAGATCATCGGCACCTCCAACCCGCAGCAGGCGAGCATGGGCGCCAGGATGAGCGACGTCTTGTCGCCGATGCCGCCGGTGGAGTGCTTATCCACCCGCAGCCCGCCGTCGTCAGGCCACTCAAACCGCGCCCCCGAGGCGAGCATGTGATCGGTCAGCGCCGCCGTCTCCGCCGGCGTCATTCCCTTCAGGTAGATCGCCATCGCCATCGCCGACATCTGATAGTCGGGAATGTCGCCGGCCGCATAGCGCGAGACAAATTCGCCGATCTCCTCATCGGAGAGCGCCTCGCCGTCGCGCTTCTTGGCAATCAACCAAACAGGATTCATGGATCTAACCACTGCAACATCGGAGCAGATCTCTCGCAAAGGCGCAGAGGCAAAGGCCGGAACGCAAAGAAGACCAAGACACAGAATTGATTTCATAGCACGAGCGTCGCAGCCGAGGACAACCTTAATTCCCTAATCCCAAACTCCGTCTTGGCGTTCTTCCATTGCGTCTTAGCGCCTTTGCGTGAGATCCGTATTCACAGCGACGCAATCACTCCGCGGACGATCGCGCTCAGCTTATCCGCCGCCGTCGCGGCGACGGCCAGCACATCGTGCCCGCTGGTTTCGGTCAAAGCATCGGCGGACCCGACGTTGGTGATCGTGGACAAACCGAGCACGCGCAACCCGGCGTGGCGGGCGACGATCACCTCAGGCACGGTCGACATCCCCACCGCGTCGCCGCCCAAACGGCGCAGCAGGCGGTACTCGGCCCGCGTCTCGTAGTTCGGCCCCAGCACCGCCACATATACGCCACGGTGCAGAACAAATCCCTCGCGCATAGCCACCTTCACCGCCACCGCCTGCAGCCGCCGATCGTATGGCGACGACATGTCCGGAAACCGGGGCCCCAGACTGTCGTCGTTCACGCCCACCAATGGATTGGCGAACAAGAGGTTGATCTGATCGTCGATCAGCATGACGTCGCCCGTGCCGTACTGCGGGTTCAGTCCGCCGGCGGCGTTGGAAACGATGAGCGCCTCGCCGCCCAGCGCCTTCAGCAGTCGCACTGGCAATCCGGCCGTCTCGGGCGCGTGGCCTTCGTACAGGTGGAAGCGGCCCTGAAACGCGACGACCGCCTTGCCTTCCAGCGTCCCGCACACGAGCCTGCCGGCGTGGCCGATCGCGGTGGTTTTGGGAAAGTGCGGAATGTCGCCGTAGTCGATCGTCGCCTCGGCGTCAATTTGCTCGGCCAAGCCGCCGAGGCCCGAGCCGAGGATGATTCCGACCCGCGGCGACTTGGGCCACCGTTTTCGCACCGCGGCCGCGGCGGCGTCGATCTGATCGGCAAGGTGCAACATGGATCGCGCGCCTAACGCCCCGCTTCGTGCGCCAACACGCCCAACACCAACGCCCGCAGCTTGGGCTGCGCACTGTTGGCCACCGCGATGATCTCCTCCACGTTGGCCGGCTTGAGCGCATCGGGCAGACACATGTCCGTGATCACCGAAAGCCCGAACACCCGCATCCCGCCATGCACGGCAACCAGCACTTCAGGCACCGTGGACATCCCCACTACGTCGGCCCCGAGAAACCGCAGGAACCTGTATTCCGCCCGCGTTTCGAGGTTCGGCCCGGTGACGGCGACGGTGACGCCGCGATGCACGACGAAGTTTTCCCGCCTGGCAATCTCGAGCCCCGCTTCAATCAGCTCCGGCGTGTATGGCGCCGACATATCGGGGAACCGCGGCCCCAGGCGGTCGTCGTTGACGCCCACCAGCGGGTTGTCGCCCATCAGATTGATGTGATCGTCGATGATCATCACATCGCCGGCCCGATAGTACGGGTTCATCCCGCCCACGGCCTGCGAGACGACGAGCAGTCCCGCGCCCAGCGCCTTCATCACGCGGACCGGCAACGTGATTTGCTTGAGCGGATAGCCCTCGTACTGATGAAATCGCCCTTCCATGGCGACGACGGGCACGCCGCCCAGCAGACCGCAGACGAGACGGCCGCGATGGCTCAACGCGGTAGAGCGCGGAAAGTGAGGAATTGATTCATAGTCGATCGCGACCGGCGACTCGATCTCGCTGGCGAGATTGCCCAAGCCCGTGCCCAGGATCACGCCCGCCTTGGGCGTTTCGCTCCATTGCTTCCGAATGGCCGCAGCGGCGGCTTCGATCTGGGCGAAAAGTTCTAACATGCGTCAGTAGCTCGCCTTGCTCTCGGCCTTCTGGCCCCGTTCGCCGGCGGCGATCGCCTCGGTGCCGCTGGTTCCCAGCCGCGTGACCCCAAGTGCGACGAAGCGCTTCGCGTCCTCGATCGTGCGGATTCCGCCGGAAGCTTTCACCTGCACCTTCGCGCTGCAATGCTCGCGCATGAGCCGCACGTCGTGCTCGGTCGCGCCGGTGGCCCACAGATGGCCGTCGGCGTCCTTGGCCATGCCGAAGCCGGTTGAGGTCTTCACAAAAGCGGCGCCGGCCTGTTCGCTCAGCTCGCAAAGGCGAATCTTCAGCTTGTCGTTCGCCAGCAGGCCCGCCTCGAAGATGACCTTGGTAAGGGCCCCGCCCGCGCCGGCCGCGTCGACAACCGCCCGAATATCGTCGAGCACAAAGCCCCAATCTTCGGCCAGCACCCGGCCCAGATTGACGACCATGTCCACTTCACGCGCGCCATCGCGGCAGGCTACCTCAGTCTCCCGCACTTTCGCGGCCGTCGACGTGCCGCCGTGCGGAAAGCCGATCACCGTGCTGGGAACCACCCGCGACCCGCCGAGCAGCTCGGCCGCCAGCGGAACCATCGACGGCTTGACGCAGACGCTCGCCGTGCCGACTTCCACGCACAAGCGGCAGGCGGCGCGCATGTCGGCGTCCGTTTGAGTCGGCTGCAGTACGGCGTGATCGATCAGGGCGACGATGGACATGTGATGGCTTCCGTCGTCGTGTGCCACTGGCCGCACGACGAACGCCCATCTTAACGCGGGGACGCCCAGGCGCCTATCAGGGGCCGATCTCATCCCCCGCCATCGTCACATGGCTGATGAACACGTTGGGGTCGATCTCCTCATCGTAATAGTCGACCCGCCCGTCCGCCGACGAGATAAGAAGGCCGCCCGGGTGAAACCCAAACGGCTGCGAAACATTGTTGCAGTTGATGATCTGCGAGCCGTTGCAGAAGTTGTTGATCGTCATCCAGGTTTCCGGGCTCGCCCAGCGAAATCGGCTGTTGACCTGCCGATTCTCCTCGCCGGCGTAGAACAGCGGCTGGGGATCGCTCGTGCGTTGGTACCAACCGAACATGAAGGGCTTCGCCGCGCTCTCAAAGTACATCCAGGTATTTGAGAGTCCGTCTGTCACTTCGGCCGCGGTCGTCCGGCGTCGATCCGTATTCGCGGGCGCGAGCGTATCGAGAAAATCCTTTTGCAGCATGTTGTCCCAAATGCGGTCGGCCGGCTTGAAGCCGCGCTTGGGTTGAACGAGCCCCGCCGTGATGAGCGGCGCCAGGCTCTTGCGAAGCGGATCGGTCTCAACGCGGTTGGCGGCGCAGTAGTCCGTCGCGTTGCGGTCTTTCTGCACGACCGGCGCCGACGGACAGATGAGGATCCCGCCAAGGTCCTGCTTGGTCGCCGCTTCGTTCTTGCTCTTGGCCGTGTCGTCCCAATCCCAATCGAAGTCGATCTGCTGAAACTTGGCGCCCTGTTCGAAAAATGGCAAGAGAAACGACAGTCCATTATGCGTCGCCAGCACCGGCTTGACTCCCGCCGGCGGTTCGCCGTCGCGGTCCTGCGCCGCTGGCGCGAAGTAACCGCGGTTCGACTCGAAATGAATCGCCGCCAGCGTGAGGTTCTTGAGATTGGTCTTACACTGGTTCCGCCGCGCCGCCTCGCCGGCCGACTGCACCGCGGGCAGCAGCAGGGCGATCAGGATGGCAATGATCGCAATGACGACCAACAGCTCAACGAGCGTAAAACCGCGGCAACGCGACCGAGCGCGGAGAGGCTTCGCCATCGGATTATCCCCACGAGACGAGATGCGGCTGCATTCGCCGTCGTATGACGCGAACGTCCATCGCCGAGATTGGGCACATCCGATGCGGCTGATATGTTAGCAGACCCGCGGGCGGCGCAAAAAAAATCCGGCCGGCAATTGGGTTTTTGCCCAATTGCCCGCCGGCGGATGGCTGAATTGTCGATACGGAGAAGGAGTCGATCAGTCGCGACGGCGACGAACGGCGGTGGCGCCGATCAAACCGCAGGCGGCAAGCGCCAGGGCGCCCGGCTCAGGGACGCCCGTCAAGGCCTCGTCAAACGTCGTTGCGACGGCCAGGTTGTCGACGACCTGCACGAAGCTTCCGCCCGCTTGACGAAATGCGAATCCGAAAGCCGCGGTCGATAAACTGCCATCGAAGGACACCGAGGTGCTGGCTTCGTTGGCGGGATTGACCCACAGCGTGCTGATCGCCGTGTCGAACTCATAAGCGACGACGATGCGATAATCCGTGTTGTAGGTCAAGTCACTCGCCGACGTTACGGACAACGAGCTGCCCTCGCTGATGCCAACGGTGTAATCGCCTCCACTAGTTGGCGCCGCCGTCCAGATACGTCCATTGAACAGCGAGCTGGACTCGAGAAAATGTGCGAAATACACATCACCACTGCCACTGGGCACGTTAAGGTCGAAGCCTGCATACCACTTTCCGCCAGCGCCCAACACGCTTCCGGTATCCAGATTGACGTCCTCGCGGCTGCCAGCTCCGTGGTTCAACGTAATCGCCCCGCCGCTGACTTGCACCGGCATGCTGCCTGCGCCGCTATGGGCGGCCCAACCGTCGTTGCCGACGAGATTCCCATCAGGGTAGGTAAATGTTTCGTTGTAAAACAGCGCCGCATTGGCGGAAGACGCCAGACCTATCGCGACCACGGCGGCAAGGCCGCAACCAATACGATGAAAGTTCTTCACCAATCTCATTAGACTCCTCCTTCGGTGGCAATACTACAGAACAAGTTGCAAATCCAAACACGGTGTGCGATGAAAGTGCAGCGAATTCGAGCTGCACGCAACCTGGCAGTCTTGGCAATTTCTAACCGACTTTCAGGTGCAGTTTAGAGTATCCGAATTAAGAGTTGGGGTAATGAATTGTGAAAACTGCGCCAATTTCGGCTTCCAGCACCCTGCAGGCTGCGCGTTGCGCTGAATCTGGTCACCACGAGCAAAATGCGTACCATCGGCTTTCGTGGGACCTCGCAAAGCCGCGCCGAGCCGAACCCTCCATGGAACTTGCACCTGCGCCGACACTTCCGCACTTCCGCGAATTTCCGGATGTTGCCCGCGCGAGCGGCGTCGGGGCGGGGGGGCGGCAAGGCTTTGCCCGCAACTTGGAATGCAACGCCTTAAACGTCGGCAAGAGGGCATTGCGCAGGCTCGCAATCCACAAAGGCGGCCATCGCTCTCCGCGGGCGGCAGTGAGACGCTGCCCGGCTCTCACGAAGGCGACTCGGCGTGGCGAAACTGGCCGTTCAGTACTGAAAATGCTTGATCTGTTCGCCTTTGTCGTCGATTTCGGTGAGCGATTCGATGCCGATCTCGAGATGCACGTCGGACCAGTCGTGGCTCACCTTGGCGTCGCTCCGCTGGGTCTTTACGCCCTCGGGCGTCATCGGCAGGTCCGATACCAAGAGCAAGGCCCCACGGGCGATCTGGTTTTTATGGCCGACGACAAAGATCGTGGCAGTCTCCATGTCGATGGCAATCGGCGTGTACTCGGCGAGCTGACTCTTGAATGCTTCATCGTGCTCCCACACCCGGCGGTTGGTGGTGTAGACCACGCCAGTGCGGTACTCCAGCTTCCGCTCCACCAGCTTCTCGGACACGAACTTGTGCAGCTTGAAAGACGGCAAGGCGGGTACCTGTGGGGGCAGGTAATCGTCGCTTGTGCCCTCGCCGCGGATGGCCCCGATCGGCAGGATAAAGTGACCAATGTCGGTCGAATGCTTGAGCCCGCCGCACTTTCCCAGGAACAACACGGCCTTGGGCTGGCAGGCGGTCAGCAGGTCCATCACCGTCGCCGCGTTGGGTGAGCCGATGCCGAAGTTGATCATCGTCAGGCCGTCCGCATTGGTGGCGGCCTGCATCGGCCGGTCGGCGCCGAACACCTGGCATGCAAACTTTTCCGCAAACCGGTTGATGTACGTCCGGAAGTTCGTCAGCAACACATATTGACCAAACCGATCCAGCGGCATCCCCGTGTAGCGCGGCAGCCAGTCCTGGACTAAGTCGTGTTTGCTGATCATGGAGATGACGGCCGTCCCGACGGCTGATTGACTCAATACACCTTGCGCTGCGGATCGGCGAGCCATTCCTTGAACAACTTGCGACACTCGTCAGCCAGCGTGCCGCTGACCAGCTTCAGCGTGCTGCCGCCCTGGCGCAGCAGTTCGGCGGCCGGCAGCTGCAGCTCGTTGAAGCCGTGCTCTCGGCGTCGGCGATCGTCGCGCCGTAGTACACTGTGTCGACGCGCGCCCAGTGCAGGGCGGCCATGCACATGGGGCACGGTTCGCACGTGGTGGCCACCATGGCGCCCGCCAGAAAAATGTCGCCCACGCTGCGATTGGCGACGCGGATGGCATTCACTTCGGCATGAGCCGTGATGTCGGTAGTCAGCACCACGCTGTTGTGTTCGCTGGACACCACGCGGTCGCCCAACGCGATGGCGCAGCCGAACGGACTCTGCCCCTTCGCCAGCCCTCGGCGGCAGGCGTCGATCGCCATCTGCATCAGTTCCTCGGGAGTCATCACGGCGAGGCGCACTCGAGACTTTGGGCTCAATTCTCTACTGTATCTCTACAGTAACAGAACCTGCCGCGCGCCGCCTAGCCGGCCGGGCTCAGGAGCTTTGGCGGGGCGGACCGCGATCGGGACGACGGCGGCTCGCCCGGGCGTTTTGCGGTTTTGCGGTCACGGTAGGGGTCCCACATCAATGGCGGCATTAGTCGCGATTTTTGCGTGAACCCCTGGGCGGCCGGCTCGGAGTTCGCCGGGCCGCGACGCGATGGGCCGACGGCGTTAGTCCAGTGCTTTCTGCGTTTTTCGTGCGCCGTCGGTGAGCTCAATAGGGCGCAGTTCTTCGGTTCGCGGCGCGTGACTCAGCGCGCCATCGGACCACGCCCTTCGGCGGACCTCAGGGCGTGCCACCCAAAATGCGCATTTTCCCCTCCGGCCTACAGCCTACGGGCTACAGGCTACGGCCTGTTCAAATTGCCAAAGAACGGGTCAGGTACACGTGTACATCATCCGAGCGTAGCAGAGTGCGCGGCCATTTTCAGCAAAAACTTTTCAAAAAATATTTCTGGCGCAGAGACTCACAGAGACGACAGAGGGAGAGGCGCAGCGCACGCGAAAGGGCAAGGCGCCCGCGAAGACGCGGGGGCCGCAGGTTGGCGGGTGCGGCGAGCGGTGGGTCTGAGCCAGAGGATGGCGGGGCGGCGATCGACATGGGGGATTGACCTTCCCCGCGATCCGTGCGGGAGGTCAGACAGGCTACATTTTTGGAAAAGTAGCATGTCCCCATTTCACCCCATTTCACCCATTCCACCTCGAGAAGATCGCTCTAGACCGCGGGTATTTTTCATGCGCCGAGCCGGGAGGCTATAATGCGGGGAACCCCGGAGGTCATATGGAAACGAATTCAGGCGTTGGGATGGTGCTGGGAGCTGGCGTTGGAATCGTCGTTGACGCGATGCTCGGCACGATAGGGTTCGGGCTGGTCATCGGCGCCGGAGTCGGCTTGGCGATTGGAGCGGCTATCTCGCCGCGCGGCGAGGCCAACTCAATTCAGGATTCAAAAGAGTCGTCCTAGAAATCTTCCTGGCAACACATTAGGGGTACAGAACCTAATTCTGGACCTTGGACGACCGGTTGCCCTCTTTTTGCGCGTTGGCCGCCTAAAAAAGCGGAAAATGTTTGCGATCGGCGGCGGCCTGCGATACAGTGCGGCGTGTACGCGGAGTGCGCGTCGCCGGAGGCCGCGGACCGATCTTAGAGGGCTTTCGCGAGGGGTCTTCGGGAGTTGTCGGCGGTCGGGGTGATTGTGCGACGGCGACTCCGGCGACGGCAAGTCCAGCGGCGCCGGGATGGCGCCGGCCAACGGGAGGGTGCATGCGAGTAGGAACGTTCGCCTGCGGCAGGCGCACTGCTAATGGCCGGCAAGGCGAACGGAGTTGGGGTTTGATGGCGTCGCTGCGGTTGTATTCGGACCGCGAGTCTGGTTCGTCCCGCTGGGGCGCCGCGTTAGAGCATTTACTTGCTACATAGGCGTGCTGTCCGAGAAGGCGATCGGGTTCTTGCCGCATCGGCAGGCCAGTCGGCTTTGAACCTGTCTGTTTCCCGTCGTCGTGCATCGCTGCGCCGCCGGTCGGGGCGTCTCCGCAAGCGGCGCCATGCAGCGGCGTTTCCCAGGGGGCTCGACTCACGCGTCGAATCGGATTTCCAACCGGAGGAATCATTCATGAAAACCATTGGGCGCCAACTGCGTCGGCGCACCGGGCTGGCGATGCTGTGGCTCGCGGCGGCGGCTTCGCCGGCGTGGGCGGCGACCTCCCGGAGCAATTCGTTCACCGGTTTCACTGGCGATTCCACGCAGGTCGCCACGCAAAACAGCGTCGCCGCCGCGGGATTCAATTTTTACGACCACGAGAGCATCTCCAAAGTGAAGTTCAGCGCCGCCGGGGCCACGTTCGGCGACGGGGTGACTGACAGCTTCGGCGACGCCGGGCGGAACTATATTCGGACCAACGACGCCGATTACGCCAACGTGAGCTTCGTCGCCGAAGTGACGATGACCATCCCCGATAATTCGGAGAATTTTGACCTACTGGGCCCGTCGGGATATTTCGGGCTCGGATCTGGCGACGCCGATCCGCTGTATCGCACGCCCGAGTATCAGACGGAGCTGTCGTCGGTGATGTATTGGGGCGATATCACGGATAACGATTTTCCGTACCTGGCGAACATGCGGAATACCGACTTCCGCACGATCACCAACTACATCGACGCGCCGGATTTCACCTTCGGCGCGCACCGGCTGCGGCTGTCCTACGACTGGTTTCACAAGACGATGCAGGTGTCGCTCGACGCGCAGTATGCGGGCGGACCGTTTGTCGCCGACTACGTCATGGAACCCGTCGATACGCTGGATCTGTACGGTCCGACGGGGTGGCCGGGCGAGGCGGCCCGGATTTACTTCGGCGGCGATCAGGGAATGTCGTTCAAGGATTTTCAGGTGACGGTGACAAGCCCGTCGATGCTGATCGGCGATTTCAACATGTCGGGCACGGTGACCGGGGCCGATTGGGTGATTCTCCGCAGCAACCTGGGCGTCGACCTGAGCGGCATGACGCCGGCGCAGGCGTTTGCGCTCGGCGACATGAACGGCGACCTGATCGACGACCGCACTGACTTCACTCTGTTCAAGACGGTGTACGAGGACGCCAACGGCGCCGGGTCGTTTGCCCTGTTAGGCGGCGTGCCGGAGCCGTCGGGGCTGGCGTTGATCGCGTCGGCCGGGCTGGCGTCGCTGGGCGCTGGCCGCCGCCGGGCGCATTGCGCGAAGGCAGGCAAGTCACGAGTCCGTTGAAACTGCCGGAATCGACTTCACAAACCACAAGCCTGATATCGCGGAGCTACAACGATGAAAGTCACTAACTGGCGCCGAACGCTGGCGGCGAGCTTGTTGGCCGGCGGGTTGATTTCCCCAGCGGCCGCGGTGGCGGCGAATCTTGATACGAATCTGGTTGCGAACCCGAGCTTCGAGGACGTCGACCCCGAAGTCTTTTGTTGCGGCTACCTCGCCAACAAGATCCTCGATTGGGACGACGGGAGCGGGGTCGGGTTCGCGTATACCTACGGACTGGCTTACGACGCCGGCGGTCCGCTGCCTGGCGGAGGGAATTACTACTTTTCGCCGGCCTCGAACGACGCCGGACTGGCGGGTTTTACCGCGCCAGGACAGATTGCGCAGAACATCGACGTGTCAACAGGCGCCACGGCGACGCAGATCGCCGCCGGCGAGGCCGCCGTCAAGCTCAGCGCATATTTCACCACTTATCCTTTTGAAGGCGACGAGCACGATCGCGGCAATCTGCACGTCGAGTTTCTCGACAGCGGCGGCGGATCGCTTGGCTCGACGATCATCACCGCCAAACCACCGGTCACGGCCTGGCAGCAGGCCCAGGGCGTGACCTTTATCCCGGTGGGCGCCGCGACGCTTCGCGCCAGCGTGTTTGGCACGGCCGGTAATTTTGGTCCGGACGGCTATACCGACCTGATCGACGTGCAGGTGGCTCCGGCCGTGAACGAACTGCTGTTCGTCGAAGTCAACACGGCCACCGGCGAGGCGACGATCAAAAACCAAACGGGCGATTCGTTCCATATCGATTACTACGATATCACCAGCGCCTCGGGCGCCCTGAAGGCCAACTCGTGGAGCAGCCTGCAGGATCAGAACCAGGGAGGCTTTCCCGCAGGCAATGGAACGGGCAACGGGTGGGAGGAAATCGGCGGGGCCGGCGCGAAGATCATCGGGGAAGGCTATCTGACCGGTAACAGCGCGGTCGGCGACGGAGCGAGCGTTAGTCTTGGCGCCGCGTTCAACACGGCCGGCGCCCACGACCTGGCGTTCCGATACAGCGTCGTGCCGACGCAGCCGTTGAGCGCCGATTTCGACGGCGACGGCGACGCCGACGGCGCCGACCTGTTGACCTGGCAGCGAAATCGGGGTCTCACCGGCACGGCCGTCAAGGCCGAGGGGGATGCCAACGGCGACATGAACGTCGACGCCGCCGACTTGGCGGCGTGGAAGACGGACTTCGGCAGCTCAGGGGCGACCGGCGCGGGCACAGTTGTGCGGGGATTCGTTCGCTACGTGGCGCCGGCCGCCGCGGCGACGCCGGAGCCCGGCGGCGTGGTGCTCGCTGGCCTGGGATTGGCGACGCTCGCCATTCTTCGCCGGCGTTAAACGCTCACCGCCATGACTCGTCCCCGCGCTGCGCTGCGCTCCACCCGTGTCTACAACCCGCGGCCCCGCAACGGGCCGAATGCGCGCCTATGAAGAAAACGACAGGGAAGGTGGAGTGTGATCGAAGGAAGAAAAGGGGAAGAAAGAAAAGAGACCTCCCCCGCGGGCAGCCGTGAAAGTGGGCGGGGGCGCCCGTCCATTTGCCGCCGCGCGACGGTTGGCCCATAATCCAAGGGAACAGAAAGAGGCGGTGCGCCGGACGCCCAGCCCTGCCCTGCCCTCTTCACCTCCCTCGCCCACGGCGATTCATGGACGCAGGCCAGATCTTACGCAAACACGGTCTGCTCTCCGAGGCGGACCTGACGCGCGCCGTCGACGCCCGCACCAACGGCGCCCGGGTCGACCAGGTCGCCGTCGAGCTGGGGCTGGCGCCCGAGGCCGACGTTCTTCGGGCGATGGGCGTCGAGACGGGGCTCGACTTCATCGACCTGGAGACGGCCGCGGTCGACCTCTCGCTTCTGGCGTTGTTTCCGCAAAAGTTGATTCACCGTCACGGGTTGTTTCCCATCCAGCGAAGTCGCGGCGCCGTGGTCGTGGCCACCTCCGACCCGCTGAACCTGTATCCCATCGACGAGGCGGCGGCCGCATTGGGCTGCCCGATCCAGCCGGTGCTCGCCACGCGCGAGGCCATCGCCAAGCGCATCAAAACTCACCTTGGCGTCGGCAGCGAGACGATCGAAGGTCTGTTGGCCCAGCGCGAAGAGGAAGAGGTCGAGCTGGTCGACGGCCTGCAGGTCGAGGACGGCGAAATCGCCGCCGAGGTGCAGGAAGCATCGGTCGTTCACCTGGTGAACGAAATCCTGCTCGAGGCCATCGACTCGCGGGCCAGCGACGTCCACATCGAGTCGCAGCCCTCGGGAGTCAAGGTCCGCTATCGCATCGACGGCATCCTCCAGGCCCAGCCCACCCCGCCGGAAATCAACCGCTTTCAGGCCGCCATCATCAGCCGGCTCAAGATCATGGCCCGGCTGAACATCGCCGAGAAGCGGCTGCCGCAAGACGGCCGCATCAAGCTCAAGGTGCACGGCCGCGAGGTCGACGTCCGCGTGTCGGTCATCCCGATGCTGCACGGCGAGGGCATCGTCATGCGGCTGTTGGACAAGGGCGGCATGGAGTTCTCGCTGGAGAAGCTCGGCATGGCGGGCCCGATGCGCAAGGCGTTCGGCGAGCTGATCCGCATTCCCCACGGCATCATCCTGGTGACGGGTCCCACGGGCTCGGGCAAAACGACGACGCTCTACTCAGCGCTTGCTGGCGATCAAGAGCGAGGACACCAAGATCATCACCACCGAGGATCCGGTCGAGTACCAACTCGAAGGCATCAACCAGATCCAGGTACATCCGAAGATCGGCCTCACGTTCGCCGCGTCGCTGCGGTCGATCTTGCGGCACGACCCCGACGTGGTGCTCGTGGGCGAAATCCGCGACTTCGAAACGGCCGAGAATGCCATCCAGGCGTCGCTCACCGGCCACCTGGTGTTCAGCACGCTGCACACCAACGACGCGCCCAGCGCCTACACCCGCTTGGTGGACATGGGCGTCGAGCCGTTCTTAGTGGCCAGCACGATCGAAGCGGTGATGGCCCAGCGACTGGTGCGCACGCTGTGCCCAAAATGCCGCGAGGCCTACCAGCCTGACCGTGACGACCTGCCCCCTGATTTCCCGTGGGACGAATTCGCCGCCCGCGGCAAATCGCTGTTCCGCCCCGTGGGCTGCCGACAATGCCGCGAATTGGGCTTCGCCGGCCGGCAGGGCATTTTCGAGCTGTGCCCCACAACCGACGCGGTGCGCCAACTGGCCCACGACCGCGCCAGCAGTTGGAAAATTCGCCAGGCCGCCCTCGCCGAGGGCATGACGACTCTGCGGCAAGACGCGTGGCTGAAAGTCCTCGACGGAATCACCACGGTCGACGAAGTCCTGCGCGTGACCAAGGGAGACCGGGGATAGGCAAAATGCTGAATGCGGAATGCGGAATGCTGTCCGGAATGAATGACGGTCACTTTGGAGGTGAATTATGCGAAATCAAGAGCTCTGTGATCGAACCAAGAAGTTCGCCCTTCGCGTCATTCGACTGTTTTCAGCGCTTCCGAAAGGAGACGTTGCGCGAGTCTTGGGAAATCAATTGTTGAAATCTGGAACTTCAGTCGGCGCTAACTATCGGGAAGCGTGCCGTGGTCGATCAAATGCTGAGATGATCTCCAAACTTGGAATCGCCCAACAAGAGCTTGACGAATCCATCTATTGGCTAGAGCTATTGGTCGAAGCGCAGCTGCTGACGGCCAAGCGTGTTGCCGCGCTGGCGGAGGAAGCGGATCAATTGATGAGGATCATGGTAGCCTCAATTAAAACCATCAATTCCCGGAAGCGCTAGTATTTTCCGGCAGCATTCAGCATTCGGCATTCAGCATTCGCCTCATGCCCGAATTCGCCTACATCGCCCGAAATTCCACCGGTCAGCGCGTCGAAGGCGTCCTTTCCGCCGCCACGCAGCGCGAGGCCGTGGCGTCGCTCTCGGCCAAAGAGCTGTTCCCCCTTCAGGTCAAAGCGGCCGCCGGCCAGGTGCGGCAGACGCGCGGTCTGAAGGTTCGCTCGCAGGCGATGGCCCAGTTCTACATGGAGCTGGCATCGCTCTTGCGCGGCGGCGTGCCGCTGTTGCGATCGCTGGAGGTGCTGGGCAAGAATTCATCCAACCCCTTGCTCAAGCAGATCGTCGACGACCTGCACGCGCGCGTGACCGAGGGCGATTCGCTGGCCGACGCCATGGCGCGCCACCCGCGGGCCTTCACCGAGCTGTCGCGCAGCATCGTCCGCGCCGGCGGCGAAGGCGGCTTCCTGGAAGAAGCCCTGGAGCGGATCGCCAAATTCACCGACCAGCAGGCCGAGCTCAAGAGCCGCGTGCTGGGCGTGCTGGCCTACCCCATCTTCCTGGCGGTGTTCGGCGTCTCCATCGTCACGGTCCTCGTGATCTTCTTCGTGCCGAAATTCGAGGACCTGTTCAAGCGGCTCCGTGACCGCGGCGAGCTGCCCGCACTTACCGACTGGCTCTTGTGGACTAGCCAGAGCATCCATCAGTACGGACTGTTCATCGCGCTGGGCGCGGCGGGCCTGGCGCTGTGGGCGCGGCAGCGGCTGCAGACCGACGAGGGCCGCTGGGCGCTCGACCGCTGGCGGCTCAGGCTGCCGCAAGCGGGCACCATTTACCGCAACCTGGCCGTGTCGCGGTTTTGCCGCGTGCTGGGCACGCTGCTGGCCGGCGGCGTGCCGATCGTCCGGTCGCTCAAAATCAGCGCCGACTCGACCGGCAACCGCGTGCTCGCCAAGGCGGTGAACGACGCCGCCGACAACATCACCGCCGGCGAGTCCCTGGCCGCGCCGCTAGGTTCCAGCGGTCACTTTCCACCGAATGTCGTCGAGATGGTGGCGGTGGCCGAGCAGTCCAACACGCTGGAAACGGTGCTGCCGACCGTGGCCGACGCGCTGGAGCGGGAAACCTGGCGGCGGCTGGATCTGTTTGTCCGGTTGCTGGAACCGCTGCTGCTGCTGCTGTTGGCCTCGGCGGTGCTGATGATCGTGGTGGCCCTGCTCTTGCCGATGCTAAAATCCGCCATGTCGCTGTAAGCCGGCGCCTGGAGTAGAATAAACGCCCGACGCAATCCACCCTCCGGCGCACGCCCCGCGATCCGTCTGGACCGCCAGCCAAGCGCCCGATCGGTCCCTCCCCGGCAAGAGAAGAACGAAAGGAACGAGGCCATGACGCAACGTCCTCGAACCGCCCGGCGACAACGACAGGCCGTCGCCGCCCGCGGCTTCACGCTGATCGAAGTGCTCCTGGTGCTGATTATCCTGGTGGTCATCGGTTCGATCGTGGTTCCCAACCTGTTCGGCGCCAAGGAAAAGGCCGACATCAACGCCGCCAAGGCCCAGATCGCCGCCATCAAGGGCGCCCTGCGGATGTATCACCTCGACGTCAACAAATACCCGTCGAACCTCGACGAACTCGTGACCAAACCCACCGGCAACGAGCTGGCCGAGAAGTGGGGCGGCCCCTACCTCGAAGACGCGATCAAGCCCGATCCCTGGAGCAACAAATACCAGTACATGGTCGAGGGGAAGCACAACCCCGGCAAGTACGACATCTGGTCCAACGGCCCCGATGGCCAAAGCGGCACGGACGACGACATCGGCAACTGGGAGTAATGTCTCTCTTCGTTCTCCTAGCCGCCGGCGGCAGCCGGCGGAGTCCCTCCACGCACCGCCGGCTCCCGCCGGCGGCTGTCATATTTCGTCTCCGCGGCGAACCGCCCTCGCCGCGCGGGATGACGCTGGTCGAGCTCTTGCTGGTGCTCGCCCTGTTGGTGATCGCCGGCAGCCTGACCGTGCCGGCCATCTTCGATAGCTTCTCCTCGACGCGGCTGCGCCGCGCCGCCGACCAAATCTTGTCGCGTTGGGCCGAGGCCCGCGCCGAGGCAATCGACGCGGGGGGGGTCTACCAGTTCCGCTTCGGCGTGAATACCGGCGATTATCGCATCGAGCCCTGGACGCTGATCGCGTCGAGCGAAGGCTCGGAAGATGTTCCGACCCGTCAATCGCGTGGCGACGGCGCCGCCAAGAAGGAAACGCCATCCGCGCCGCTTCAGGGCCAGGCGATCCCCTCCGACGCGGCGGATTTGGACGACTCGGGCGTCGTCGCGGGGCAACTCTCCGACGCGATCGTGTTTCAAGGCGGTCAGGCGGTCGTCGAAACCCCGCTTTCGCGTGAAAGCCAGGTCTCGCCGCTCGCGGCCAAGGAAGGCGCCTGGTCGACGCCCATTTTGTTCTTTCCCGACGGCACAGCGTCGCAGGCCACCGTCGTATTGGCCAACAATCGCCAGCGCTACGTGCGATTGACGTTGCGGGCCCTCACAGGCATGGGCCGCGCGAGCGACGTCCTTACCCGCGACGAACTCGATCGGGGATCCGCCTCGAAATGACGCCCCCCATGGTTGCGGCCGCAACCAGAAAAACCGCCGCCCCGGTGTTAGCCGGCATCGTCTCGATGCCGTGTTCTCCCCGGCACGCCCATCGCGCCGCCACGGCGCCGCCACGGCGCCGGCTAACACGACGCCGCGCCTTCACCCTCCTCGAAGTCATCCTCGCCCTGGTGATTCTCGCCGCGGCGCTGGCGACCTTTGGCGAAATCATGCAATTGGCCAATCGCAACGCCCTCAACGCCCGCGCCGAGACGCAGGCGCAGATCCTCGCCGAGTCGGTGATGGACCAGCTCCTCGCCGGCGCCATCGACGTGACCCAGGTCAGCCGCCAGTCGTTGGCGACCGACGGCGCGACGCCCTGGCTGTATTCCGTCAACATTGGCACGAGCGCCTTGGACGGCGTCCAGCCCGTGGAAGTCATTGTCGAGCAGGATCTTGAGCCGCAATTCAATCCCGTGAAGTTCCGCCTGCTGCGCTGGTTGCCGACGTACGTCGAAACGCCCGAAACAGGCGGATCGGCAGGCGGTCAGCAAGGAGGCGGCGCAGGGCAGGGCTCCACTGGCAGCGCAGGCGCGGGCGGCGGCGGGGGAACCACCCCATGAATCGCCATCCAAATCCCCCTCCCTTGAAGGGAGGGGCTAGGGGAGGGACTACCGACCGCTGCCGACCCCAAGTGCTCTGGGTGGCACGCCCTAAGGTCTTCCGAAGGGCGTGGCCTGGCGTCACGCAAACCACGCCCATCGCGGACTCTGGGCGTGCCACCCGACCGGTTTCCTCCCCGCCGAGGGGAGGGGAACAGCGGGAGCACTGCGGTTTCACGCTCATGGAGGTGGTGCTGGCCATCGCGCTGACCGTGGTGGTCGTGTATCTGCTCACAACCGCGATCGAGTTGTTTGTCGTTGGCGTCGACGCCAGCCGCACGCGCGTCGAGTCGGCGCAACTGGCCCGGGCACTGCTCGACCAGATTGCCGACGACCTGGCCTCGGCGCGGCTCTCGGCGGCGGCTTCCGCGATGGCCGCCGGCAGCGCCTCGGGAGGCACCACCAGTGGCGGGACGGGACAAGCCGGCGGCGGCCAAGGTGGAAGCGGAGGAGCATTTGGCGGCGCGGGCGGGAGCGGCCAGGCGCCAGGCGGAAATGCAGGTAATTCGGGCGGCGGGTTTGGCGGGGGAGGTACGCCCGGCGGCGGCATGCAAGGCAGCAACGGCGAGGTCCGGGCCAGGCGCCGCCGGCGGCACGCGCCAGCCGCTGACTCCCGCCACGGCCGAGGGCGTTTACGGCACAGCCGACGTCGTGCGAATCGACCGCGGACCGCTGGCCAATTGGGAACGTGCGTCGCGGCAGGTCGATGTCCAGGAAACCGCTTCCGCCGCCGACATGCCGGTGAGCGTGCGTTACTACTACCTCGACGCTCAGCGGATGACGCCCGAGAAGTTGGCCCAGCGCGGCGTGAACGCCAACGACCAAGATGTTTCCATATCGGGCCTCTACCGCGAGTCGCAACCGTTTGCCGCGTTGGCCCCCGAGAATTCGACGACGACCGATGTCGTCGGCCCAAGCAAGAATGCCAAGGTCGAACTGCTGGCGCCGGAGGTGGTGGGCTTCGAGCTGCATTACTACGACGGCGAGCAGCTTGTCGACGAGTGGGACACGCTCCAGGCCGGCGGCCTGCCGCTGGGCGTCGAGATTCGCTTGACGCTGGTCGAACCCCAATTTCAGACCGAACCCAACGCCGACCGCGAAGCCCAACGCCGCGAGGGCCGTTACAACAAGAACGAACTCGTGGAGTACCGCCGCTTCGTTCGCCTGCCGCGCGTCGACCCGTCGCCGCCGGCGCAGCCGCTGCTGCCGGGCGCAGGCGGCAACCAAGGCGGCAATCAAAACGGCCCTGGCCAAAACGGCGGACAACAGGGCGGCCAACCAGGACAGCCCGGTCAGCCCGGCAGCAGCAACGCCCAACCTCAAAACAACCAATGATCCACCTCCGTTTAGCCGCGACGCGCCAGCGGAGCGCGACCACGCCGCGCCGCCAAAACCCGCGCGGCAGCGTTCTGCTCTTGGTCCTCGTCGTCGTCGCCGTCCTCGCCCTGGGCACGGGCACGTACCTTCAGCTCATGCAAACCGAGCTCCGCGCCGTCCGCCGGCACGGCCGCATCGCGCAGGCCACGCACCTGGCGGAGTCGGCCGTCGAGTATCTCAAGGTCACGCTGGCCCTGCCGCCCGCCGACATTCAGCAGCAAGGCGGCCTGGCAAGCAATCCCGCGAAGATGCAAGGCCTTACCGCCGACGATCAGACCAGCGAGTTCGACCGCGGCCGGTTCACGATCCTTTCGCCGGCCCAAGTCGACGGAAAATACGCCGGCGTCCGCTACGGCCTCGAGAACGAATCCGCGAAGCTCAACCTCAACGTGCTGCTGGCCCCGGGCGCCGAGGACCAGGCCCGCGACCGACTGCTCGCTCTGCCGGGAATGACGCCGGCCGTGGCCGATGCGATTCTCGATTGGCTCGACGAGGACTCCACGCCGCGCGAGTTCGGCGCCGAACAGGACGTCTACAATCAGGCCGACCCGCCCTACGCCCCTCGGAACGGCCCATTGGCCAGCCTCGACGAGCTGCTCCTGGTGCGCGGCGTGACGCCCGAGTTGCTCTACGGACTGGACCAGAATCGCAACTTCGTGGTCGACTCCGACGAGGCCCCCCGCGGCGCTGGTGGAGGTCGACAACTCCGAAGGTTACTTCAATCGCGGCTGGTCGGCGTACCTCACGGTGACGAGCGTCGAAACGCTGGGCGCACCGCCTGGCGCCACGGGCGGGCCGCTCGACGTCAACGGCGGCGACCTCGAGAAGCTCTACAACGGATTCAAGACGGTGCTCGACGACGGTCAGGCCAAGTTCATCGTCGTGTATCGGCAGTACGGCAACGCCGGCGGCCAAAACGGCGGCCAGCCCGGTGGGCAGCCGGGACAGCAACCCGGCCAGGGCGGGCGACCCATGGGCGCCAGTGGCGCCCAAGCCCCCGCCGCGGCCAATGCGGTGCAATCGGTCGCTCCGACAGCGGGCGGGCCAGGCGCCCGCCCGCCTGGGGGCGCAGGCGGCGCGGCCAGCGCACCGGTTTCCGCCGACTCGGTCCAACTGAATTTCCAACAGCAAGGCGGCGCGCAGATCAATTCGCTCTTGGACCTCGTCGGCGCCCAAGTGCAAATCCCCGGCGCCGATCCAAACGCTCAGCCGCAGACCGTCGACTCGCCCTGGCAGGACAGCCCCAGCGGCTATCGCGACTTGGTGAAGCTGTACGACGCCGCGGTCGCCGGCGGCGCCGGCCGCGTGGCGGGCCGGGTGAATCTCAACGCCGCGTCGCGCCCGGTGCTGCGGTCGATCCCCGGATTGTCGACCTCCGCGATCAACCAGATCATCGCCCGTCGTGAGCTGGAGCCCGACAAGGCCGTCAGCCCACAGCGCCATGCCATCTGGCTGCTGGTCGAGGGAATGGTAACGCTCGAAGAGATGCGCCGCCTGGAGCGCTATGTGACCGCCGGTGGCGACGCCTTCAGCGGCCAGACGGTGGGTTTCTTCGACGCGGGCCCGACCGCGGCGCACGGCGAGTTCGTCCTCGAGCGCTCCTCAACGACGCCCCGGTTGCGGGCATGGCGCGACCTGGCGTCTTGGGGGCCGGGCTTTTCCCCGGAGGTGCTCGGCGCTGGGCGCCGCCGGCCGCTGACGCCTATCTCAAGTACAATGGCAGGTCTCGCCTCCGCATTCTCCCCGACCCGATTCATGTGACCATGAGCCGCGCCATTGCCCTGAAATTGCAGTCCAACTCGGCGCTGGCGGCAGTGGTGCGCGACGGCTCCGGCGCCCTCGCCGTCGAGGCGGTCGTCCGCATTCCACTGGCTGAAGGGGGCGACATGCAGGCGGCCGGCCAGCGCCTGGCCGAGGCCTTGGCCGCGCAGTGCGCCGGGCGAACGCCGACAGTCGTGGCCATCCCGCGATCGGACCTCTACTGGCAGAGCATCGACCTCCCGCCAGCGCCTGCTGACGATCTGCCGGACCTGGTTCACCTCCAGGCGCAGCGCGACCTGCCGCTGGCCGACGACGGCGAAGGGTTTGACTTCGTACCCCTGATGGGCGACGAGAATCACCCGCATCGCGTGCTCGGCGTCGGCGTCACCCCGCAGCAGCTTGGCCGAGTTCGCCAACTCTGCGATGCCGCCGACCTGAAGCTCACGCACGTTGTGCCGGAGCCCATGGGCTGGCCGGAAGTGGGCAAGCGCGCCGACGACGCCCTGCCGGCGGGCAGCGCCGTAACCGTCTTCGCCGCCATGGCGGACCGGCAAGCAACCGTTTGGGCGACCGAAGGCGAGGCCCTGCGACTGCTGCGCACGATCTGGCTACCCGCCGAAGCCGACGCCGAGGGCGACGTCGCGGTCCTGGCCGGCGAGCTGCGCCGCACGCTGATCGCCCTGGCCCAACGCCGCCCGAACGAGCCCGCCGCGAGCCGGGTCGTCCCCGACCCCGGCGCTCCCACTCCCGCCGGCGCACCGCTCACGTGCCTCTACTGCGGCGAGAATGCCCCGTCAATCGCCGCACAGCTTGCCGCGACGCTGGGTCGCGAAATCGACGCCGTCGGTCTGGAGACTATCATCAACGCAACCGCCATCGACGAAGGCCGCAAGCCTTTCGGAGCTCGCCCCGCTGGTCGGCCTGGCCGTCGCCGCCGCCCAGCGCCGTCCGCCGCTGGCCGACCTGTTGCACCCGCGCCGCCGCCCGGCGCCGCCCAGCCGACGCCGCACCTACGCCCTCGCGGCCGCGGCAGCTCTGCTCATCGCGGGCGTGGTGGGTTGGAAGGCGTATCGCCACATCGAGGGCCCGCTCGAAGCCGCCGCCGCGGCCGACGCCGAGCGCGCCGCCCTGGCGTCCGATCTGGAAGTGCTGGGAAAGGATGAGCAACAAGCCACCGCCATCCAGGCGTGGCTCGACCAATCACTCAACCTGCTCACGGAACTCGACTATCTCGGAAAGCAACTTCGGCCCCAGCCGCTCGACAGCGCCGACTTCAAGGTCGATCAAGACCTAGTCGTCACCAAACTGGCCGTAACCAACCGCCAGCTCACGCTCGACGCCGCGGCCCGCACGAGCCAAGCCCTGCAGCCGGCCGAGAAGCGACTCCGCGACGCCGCCTATCGGGTAAGCCGCGGCGCCGTCGACGCGCAAGCCAAAGCGGTTCCCGGGTACACGGTCAGCGTGTCGGCCGTGCTCGAGCGCGGCGGCGCCGCGGCGGTCCGTGGCGCGCCGGGAGGCGGCCGATGACGCAGCGCGAGAAAACTCTCTCCGTCGCCGTCGCCGCCGTCGGCGCTGTGGGCGGGAACCCGGGGGCTCCAGCGGTACCAAACCGCGGTGGACCGCAACGCCACGGTGCAGGCCGATGCCGAGCAGGCGCTGGACGACGCCAACTTTGCCGTGAAGCGCGGCCAGCGGGCGCGGCGGCGACTGCACCAGTGGCGCGTGCGTTCGCTGCCGACCGATCGCGACGTCGCCAAGTCGCTGTACCAGGATTGGCTCCGCACTCAACTGACCGAGGCGGGACTCAAAACGACCAAGCTCGTCGACAACGCCCCGCGGACGCGCAGCTCGCAGTACGGCGAGCTCTCCGTCCAAATCGACGCCGAGGGCGGCGCTGCCGCAGTTGGCCGACTTTTTGTACCGCTTCTACACGGCGCCCCACCTCCACCGTATCTCGGCCGCTTCGATTGTGCCCGACAAAGAGGGCGGAAAGCTCTCCGCGTCGCTGACTGTCGACGCCTTGATCCTCGCCGAGGCCCCCCGCAGCAAAGCCCTGGCCGACGGGCCGGCGCAATCGCTGCCGCAATCGCTGGACGACCTTCGCAAGAGTCTGATGGATCGCAACCTGTTCGCCGCGTACCACGGTAAACCGGACAAGGCCGGCACGCAGGCCCCGACGCCGAAGCGGCCGACGCCGTTCTCTCCGGCATGACCACCGACGGCGAGGGCCTGCGGCTCGACGTCCGCATCAAGAAGACGGGCGAAGTGCGGCACTTCCACCAGGGCGACAGCATCAGCATCGGCCGCTTTCAGGGGAAGGTTGTCGAGCTCGACGGCGCCCGCCGCCGTGCGGTGCTAGAAACGGCGAGGGGTCGCGTCGAGCTGCGCCTCGGCCAGAACTTCGGCGAAGCTCAGCCGGTCGCCAGCGCCGCGAACTGACTTTTGCCACCGTGTGCCATGCCCTCGTCCTCGTGGGCATGCTCCAACCGCTGTTTGACCCGCATGTCCACGAGGACGAGGACATGCCACCCGCCGCTCCTCCACACTCGGCGCCAGCTTCGCTGGCGTGCCGGCGCCTACCCCTCCAGCGGGCAGTTTTCACTGGCGGCCAGTGGTAAGCTGTGCCGATTATTCCGATTATGCCGCGGTCACTTTGCGCGCCGCCGGTCGCCTGCTGGCACGATTTACCTCACATCGCAATTCACACCCCATGATTCCCGCCGGCTCAGAAAAACGACCGCCTTCCGCGCTTCGCGGCGTCGTGGCGGCGGTGCTCATCGTTGGCGCAGGCGTCGTCGCCGTGCCGGCATGGCGCCGATGGAGCGAACCAGAGTCAGCGCCGCCCCAGGCCGTCGCGTTACCGGCGGTCACGACGGCGCCGCTGGTCACGTTCGTTCAAGCGCCGGCTTCAAGCCAACTCTCCGACCAACGCCCCGGAGCGCCGACCGCAGGCGCGCCCCTCGCCCCGCCAGCACCCCCTTCACCCGGTCCCGCCGCCCCAGCGGTTCCCCAGGCCGCCGCCCAATTGCCGGCCGCCCAGGAGCGCCTCGAGCTCCAGCGGCTTACCGCCGACGAGCTCCACCAGCGCCTGCAAAAAGCCTTTGGCCGCGAGTTTCCGCCGCTGGCCAACGACGGCACGCCCTGGCTACGATTCAGCGTCGATACGGGTGACGGCAATCCCATCCTGCTCGCCGCCAATCGCGACACGCGGCAGGTGAGCCTGGTCGGCCGCCCGGCGCAGCTCCGCGCCTGGCGGCAGATCATCGCGGCGCTCGACGCGCCCGAGGCCGCCGACAAGGTCACCCAGGTGCTGGCCGCCGACAAGGCCGCCGCGCCCCAGGTCCGACAGGCGGTCACTGTGCTCTTGGCTCAAGCCCAGCAACCTGCCGGCGGCGCCGCCGCTGCGCCGCCCGGCGGCGTCCGCGTCGAAGAAGCGCCGGCCGGCAACGACCAAGGCCTGCTCGGCCCGGTGCAAATCGAAGTCGTCGAGGGCACCGACCTGTTCGTCATTCGCGGCAATCCCCGCGACGTCGAGCGGGTGATGGAGGTCATTCGCCAGATCGAAGCCATGAGCCGCGTGAGCGAGCCGAAGGTCGTCGTCTATCAACTCAAGCACGTCGATTCCCAGGCAATGACGACCGTCTTGGGCCAGGTCTTCGCCGCCCACGGCTCAGGGCGGCGCTTTCACCCTCACGCCCTACTACGGTCCGCTTCTGTCCGTGCCGCTGGGCCGACCCAACGCGGTGCTGCTGATCGGCGCCCCCAACACCGTCGCCAAGGCCACCGAAATTCTCGACCAGCTCGATAGCCCCGCCACGGTCCAGTCGCAGTTCGAAGTCTTCCGCCTCAAGAACGCCACGGCGGAGCAAGCGCAGGTGGTCGTCTCGCAACTCTTCGCGGCCGCGGAAAACGAGCGGACCCAGCCCCCGCCTTTCGGGCCCAAGGCGCTGGTGATCGCCGAGCCGCGCACCAATTCGCTCATCGTGCGCGCCGGCCCCAGCGATCTTGCCGAAGTGCGGTCGCTCGTCGCCGAGCTCGACCGCCCCGGCGGCGAGGCCGTCAACGAAATTCGCGTTTTCAAACTGCGCTCCGCCTTAGCCAGCGACCTGGCCCCCGTGCTGCAGCGGGCCGTCCGCGGCGAGAGCACGGCCCAAGGCACGGAGACCCCCGAGGGCCTCGCGCAGCTCTTGCAACTGGTGACCATCGACGCCGAAGGTCGGCGAAAACTCCAGTCCGGCGTCCTGGCCGGCGTCATCGTCAACGCCGATACCCGGGCCAACGCCCTGATTGTCTCGGCGCCGCCCGACAGCATGCCGCTGCTGGCCGCACTCATCCAGCAGCTCGACCAACCGCCCGACGCCACCGCCGAGCTCAAGGTGTTCACGATCAAGAACGGCGACGCCGTGAGCCTGGCCGACATGCTGCGGTCGCTGTTCGGCGCCGGCGGCGGCGACCAAGGCGGCCAGGGCGGCCCCGGCGGGGGAGGAGGCGGCGGGGGCAACCAAAACCCCAACAACCAGATCTTCCAGCTCCGCTTCGAGGTCGACGAACGGACCAATAGCATCATCGCCGCCGGCAGTCGCCGACGAGTTGCTCGTCGTCGAAGCCGTGCTCTTGCGGCTCGATGCCAGCGACAGCCGCACGCGGCTCAACAAAGTTTACAAGCTAAAAAACGCCAGCGCCGCCGACGTGGCCTTGGCGCTGCAGGAGTGGCTTCAGCAGAAACGCCAGATCGAGGAGACGGCTCCCGCTGGCATCAGCCCGTTTCAGCAGCTCGAGCGCGAGGTGGTCGTCGTCGCCGAGCCGAACAGCAACAGCCTGATCGTCTCGGCCACGCCGGCCTACTACGAGGAAATCGCCAAGATCGTCCAGCAACTCGACGAGCAGGCGCCGATGGTGCTGATCCAAGTCCTCATCGGCGAGGTGCGGCTGGGCGACGCCGACGAATTCGGCGTCGAGCTCGGCCTGCAGGATTCGGTGCTGTTCGACCGCAGCTTGCTCCAGAGCCAGGACTTCTTGACGACCACCAACACGACGCATCACACAAGGCGCCGGCGGCGCCAACACGCAGGTACAACAACAAATCATTCAGTCGGCCCGGCAACAGCCCGGCTTCGCCTTCGGCGACCCGGCTGAGGGGCTTGGGCAATTCCGGCAGCGATCGTTCGCTGGCATCAGCCGGCGGCCGTCGGCGCGCAGGGCCTGTCCAGCTTCGCCGTCAATCGCGTCAACCCAGACCTGGGGTTCGGCGGCCTGGTCCTCTCGGCCAGCAGCAAAAGCGTGAGCATGCTGCTCCGGGCCCTGCAGGAGTCGCGACGCCTGGAGGTGCTCAGCCGGCCGCAGATCATGGCCCTCGACAACCAGCCCGGCCGGGCGTTTGTCGGCGAGATCGTGCCCATCATCACGCAAAGCAACGTCGACCAGTTCGGCAACCCGCAGAATACCGTCGTGCAACAGCCGGTGGGCCTGGAGCTCATCGTACAGCCGCGCATCAGCCCCGACGACCTGGTCGTCATGGTCGTGAGCGCCTACAAGCGCGAACTCGGCCCGCTCGACCAGGGCGTGCCGATCGCGGTCTCGCCCAACGGCGATCCCATTCGCGTGCCCCGCATCAACTCCACCGAAGCCGAAACCACCGTCAGCGCCGTCAGCGGCCAGACCGTCGTCTTGAGCGGCCTGTTGACCAAGCGCGACGAAACCCTGCACCGCCGCGTGCCGCTCTTGGCCGACATTCCGCTGGTGGGCGACCTGTTCCGCTACGACTTCAGTCGCAACATGTCGGACCGAGCTGTTGATCGTGCTGACGCCGCGGGTCATCCGCAGCCGTTACCAATCGGAAGTGATCAAGCAAACCGAGTCGGCCCGCATGAGCTGGTGCCTGTCCGACGTGGTCGACCTGCACGGCGCCGCGGGCTTGCGCAGCCGCACCGACATGATGGGCGCCGCCGAGGCGCCGGCCGTGTATCCCACGGAAACGATCGACGCCAACGGCCAGGTCGTGTCGCCCGGCAGCGAAGTCTTGCCCGCCATGCCGCCGCCGATCCCGCCAGGGCCGCCGCCCGATCCGTACCTGGCGCCGCCGGGCGGCCCCACCGTGCCGCCACAGAATTGACCTCCGGTCCCCTCCCCTCGACGGGGAGGGTTAGGGAGGGGTGTGGCACGACAAGCGATTCAGGTCACCGCGAAAATCAAACATGACCAATGAGTTTGCCAATCACGACGCAGTCCCCCCTCCCCAGCCCTCCCCGCCGAGGGGAGGGAGCCGGAGGATAGCGCACAGGATTTGCCTGCTCGTACTGGCCGCCCTCGCTTGCACCGGCTGCAGTTGGCACTCCGGCGGAAAATGGAAGTTCGCCCAACTGCATCGCCCTGAGTTTCTCGGCGGCAAACCCGCGACGCCCGACCCCGAGATTCCGTCGCGCTTAGTCGCCACCTGGGCCGACACCGTGTTGAACAAGGCCGGCCAACCCTCGCAGCGCGGCTTCGGCGGACGGCTCATCTTCTTCAAGGAAGGTTCGCAGGATCCGATCCGCGTCGACGGCCAGTTGGTTGTTTACGCCTTCGACGACACCGACCGTCCCGACTATGAGACGCATCCGACGCGCCAGTATGTTTTTCCCCGCGAACAACTGCCAAAACAGGAGAGCGACTCGAAGCTCGGTCCCTCCTACAGCGTGTGGCTGCCGTGGGACGAAGTGGGCGGACCGCAGAAAAAAATCAGCCTGATCGCCCGGTTCGAGCCCGCGGGCGGCCCCATCCTGCTGGGGGAACAAACGCGGCACTTGCTCCCCGGCGTGGCGCCGCCGGAGCAACAACTGGTCGCGGATCCCGCCTTCGGCGCGCTTCAGGCTGCTGCCGCGCAACCGGTCGGGTCCGTGCAACAAGCAAGTTACGCCGAACCGGCGTCACCGGCGACGGCGGAGCGATCAATCATCGCGGCCTCGCCAGCGCCGGCGGCGAAGCCTCATCCCGCCGAGCAACCCTCGATGGCGAGCATGACCATCGCCCTGCCCCGTCGCCTCGGTCCAGCGCTGCCGCAGCCCGCCAAGTCGCTCAGAGAGATGCACTCGATGCCGGTGGCATCAATCGCCAGCCAGGCGCCGATCGCGCTGCCGCAAGTCTTGCCCACAACCACGGCAGGCGCGTTGCCCGCCACCGCTACGGAGCCGCTTGTTGATCGGGCTCAATGGTTAAGAGATTCTGTACGCGCGACACACCCGGCTCGAGCGACGCCAACCGCTCCGCCAGCGCCCGGTCGTGGTCTGTAGCCACCGTGCCGCGCAGCACGGCGACCCGGCCCGTGATGACGACGTCGGCCGTCGCCAGGCCGCCTTGCCGCATCATGCCGTTGATTCGCGTTTGCACCTCGCGCGTCGCGGGCGTCGCTTGCGCCGTCATCAGTTCGGATGACGGTTTGAGCTGTACGTGGATGGGCGGCGGCGCGTTCTGCCGCTCTCGCCAGCGTCGGCGCGACTCGCGCAACTGGTTGAGATTCTCGATCACCGCGCCCATCATGGCCTGCACGGGGTTGCCGTTCTGGCTTTGGAACAGCGTCTCGACGTCGGCGGCGTCGCGGCCCACGAAGTTGCCGCGCTGAAAACGCTGGTTCATCATCTGCCGGGTGGCGGGATTGAGTTGCCCGCCGCCCAGCGACGATTGGTTCATTCCGCCGATCGTGCCTCCGGCGCCCAGTCCGCCGGCCCCGCGGCCAACGCCGCCGCCGCCGAACCCTCCGCCGCCAAATCCCCCGGCGCCGTTGCCAAACCCGCCGCCGAACCCGCCGCCGCCATACCCCCCGCCGTAGCCGCCCCCAGTGGCGCCAAATCCGCTAGTTTGCACGCCCCGGGCGCCGGTCATGCCGGGCCGCAATCCCGCCGCTCCCGCCCCGTAGCCGCCATATTGCTGCGCGAGCGCCGACGAGCACGCCGTCAGCACGACTGTCGCCGCCGCGACGGCCACAAGACAGCGCTTTGAACCGATGAGCATTTCCCGGCCTCTTAGGGTGCGTGGGGCCAGCGTAAGTATACCACATCACCCGCACCGGGCCGAGTCAGACCCCCGGCGCGGCTGTAATCGACCGCTCAAATTGCCAACCAAAGTCGACCCAACTTTGTTGTTGAAAATGGGCCACGCCTTCCGCTACGGTACAAGAGCGACTCGCTCCCTCCGCGAAGGTTTAGCCGCTACGCGGAGGTCCGCCGCAGCGGAGCGCGTCCGGCGCTTTTGCGGCCCAAATCATGAAACACGATTTTCCAAAACCCGCCGCGATGCGCGTGCCCCGCGCGAACGACCGCTCGGCGTTTACCGAGCAAAATGCCCGGCCTCGCCGCGCCCAGTCTCGGGGTTTTGGAGTAAAAAACTGGGGCCCCCCTGTTCCGTCCAAAACGCAAAACTACCCGCCCCACTTGCCTCAAACTCCCTAACCGGTGCGTTGATCGTCCCATGTCCGACTTCAAAGTCACCGAACTCGACGAAGACCTCGATTTCAGCCAACTGGCCTGGTGGGACGTCGTGATCATCGGCGCCGGTCCCGCGGGCCTGGCCGCCAGCCTCACGACGGCCCACCGCGGCCTCACCACGCTCGTCCTCGAAGCCAAGGACAAAGCCGGCGGCCAGCCACAGTTTCTGTACCCCGACAAGAAGATCGTCGACATCCCCGGCTTCCCCGACGGCATCACCGGCGAAGAGCTCTCGGCCCGCACTTACCGCCAGGCGGTCGACGCCCTGGTGCAGTTCCGGTTCAACGACGAGCTGATCACCGTCGACGACACCGATCAGGTGGTGAAGGACGACCCCCTGAAGCGCGTCGTCGCCAAGAGCGGCGAGTACCTCTGCCGCAAAGTGATCATCGCCTGCGGCCTGCTGCACTTCCCGCGGCGACTGGCGGTGCTCGACGCCCTCGACTCCAAGAGCGTGTTCTACAAGGCGCCCAAAATCGGCGAGTACGACGGGCGGCAGGTCGTCGTGGTCGGCGGCGGCGACTCGGCCTTCGACGCCGCCGTGATGGCCGTTGACCGCAACGCCCTCGTCGACGTGCTGGTGCGCGACGCCGAGCCCATCGCCAAAGCCGACACTGTGCGGCCGGGTCGTCGACTCCGGCGGCCGCGTGCGCACCGGCGTCGAAATCGCCGAGGCCGCGTACGACGGCGGCTCGATCGCCCTCACACTGACCGATGGCACGAAAATCCTGGCCGACTACATCATCGTGCAGATCGGCTTCCTCTCCGCCAAGGAGACCTTCCAGCGGCTCAACGTGCGGCTGAACGAAGACGGCAGCCTGGCCATCGACCCCTACTTCGAAACCAGCCGTCGCGGCCTGTTCGCCGTCGGCGACGTCCACGGCGACATCAAGCTCGTGACCGTCGCCTGGGCCGAGGGCATCCAGGCCGCGATCTACGCCTTCAAGGAAATCACCAGCCCGTACTGGCTCAACGAAAAACGCCTCCGCGACCAAAAAATCGCCATGATCGGCGACAAAATCACCCAAGCCGCACGGATCCGCAACTGACATGGAATTCCACGCCGCCAGCCCGTCAGGTCTTCGCGCCAAGTGGATCACCCGCGGCGGCACGCTCGCCGAGCTCCACGTGCCCGACCGCCGCGGCGAGCTGGCCGACGTCGTGCTGGGCTTCGACGACGAAGCCGGCTACCTCTCCCCCGACAACCAACACTTCGGCTGCATCACCGGCCGGTTCGCCAATCGCATCTACCAGGGCAAGTTCATCCTCGACGGCCGCGAGGCCCAGCTCCCGGTCAACAAGCCGCCCAACCACCAGCACGGCGGCTTCGAGCGCACGCTGGCCAAGGTCGAGTGGCAGGGGGAGCCGTTCGAAGACCAGACGGGCGTTGGGCGTGCGTTTCTCTTACACGAGCCCCGACGGCGAGGAAGGCTATCCCGGCACGCTCGACGTGACGTCGACCTACACGCTGACGCCCGAGGCGTGCGCTGCGCATCGACTACACGGCGACCACCGACAAGCCGACGCCCATCAACCTCACCAACCACAGCTACTTCAATCTCTCGGGCCACGGCTCGCCGACGGTGCTCGACCACGAGCTGCGACTGGCCGCCGAGCGCTACACCCCCAAGGACGAGAACTCGATTCCCACCGGCGAGTTAGCCGCAGTGGCGGGCACGCCGCTCGATTTCCGCCAGCGGCGCCGCCTCGGCGAGCGCATCGGCGACCTCACCGGTCACGAAGCCGTCGGCTACGACCACAACTTCGTGCTCGACAATTTCAACGGCGCAGTGCGCCTGGTGGCCGAACTTTGGGACCCCGCCTCTGGCCGCATCATGCGCGTGCACACCGATCAGCCGGGCGTGCAGCTCTACACAGGCAACCACGTGTGGGGACAGACCTGCAAAGGCGGCCGGGTCTACGGCAAGCACTCCGCCGTGTGCCTGGAGACGCAACACTTCCCCGATTCACCCAACAAGCCGCACTTCCCGTCAACAATCCTGCGCCCTGGCGAAACCTACCGTCAGGTTTGCATCTACGAATTCGACTGCGGAATAAGAAAACCGCCAAGGACGCCAAGATCGCCAAGAAGATGGGACCAACCACTAATACTCGAAAGCACGAAGAGATTGCAGAAGATCAAGCCTTGGCTGATCTATCCGCCTTTGTGCCTTCGTGTCTTAGTGGTTACTCTCCTTCTCCCTTTGGCGCCGTTGGCGTCCTTGGCGGATCATTCAAATCGGATGTCGACGATCTCGAACCGATTGACCCCTGCCGGCACTTGGACCTCGGCCTTCTCGCCCTTCTTCTTTCCCAACAGCCCTTGCGCCAGCGGGCTAACGACGTTAATCTTGCCGGCGTCGTAATCCTCCTCGCCGGCGCCGACGAGGGTAAACTCTTCGGTGTCGCCGAAATCCAGGTCTTTGACCACCACGGTTGCTCCAAACGCCACCATGTCCTTGGGCATCGTCGAGGGATCGACCAACTCGGCCGTGGCCAGCTTGCTCTTGAGCAGGTTGATCTTCGCCTGCAACAGCCCCTGGCTTTCGCGGGCGCCGTGGTACTCGGCGTTCTCGCTCAAGTCGCCCTCCGATCGAGCGGCGCCGATCCGCTTCTCGATCTCCGGCATCTGCACGTTCTGCAGCTCGTTAAGCTCGGCTTTGATCTTGTCGTAGCCGGCGCGAGTCATCGGATGGCGGTCAGCCATAGGGGGCCTCGTTCATTGGGAATTCAGCCGATCGGCGCGGTAAAGGCTGGAGCGCCGCTGCGGCGCCGTCCAAACAAAACGGGCCTTCCTTGCGGAAGACCCGGTAAGCACGCCGTTAATTGTTCATTACCCCAGAGGCAATGTAAAGCCCGCCGACGGAAGCGAGAAGCACTAAATCCTTGCCGCCGCTCACCGCTCGCGGCGGTACAGCAACCGGCCGCAGGCCAGGCAAAACACCGGTTTGGAGAGCAAGAGCAGGTTCTGCATGTTCAGCGTCACCTGCTTGCCGCAACCCTCGCACACGCCGTCTTCCATCCGTGCCATGCCGTCGGCGCCCTTGGCGCGGATCACCCGTTGGTAGTCGATCCGGAAATCGGCCGGCAGGTTCTTCTCCGCCTCGGCCAGCTCGGCTTCGAGTCGCTCGATGTCGCCCGTCACCAGGCGCACCTCCTGGGCCACGGCGTCGCGCACCTTCGCCAGGTCGGTCTTGCCGAGCTCGAGCCGCCGCTGCACTTCGCCCACGGCCTTTTCCAGCGCGTCGGTCTTTTCCATGCCTTCCAGAATCTCGTCGGCCAGCACGCTGCCCGCCATCTCCGCGGCGGCGATCTGCTCGACCATCGTCTGGTATTCTTTGTTGCTGCTGCTGGTATTGAGCTTCACTCGGTAGTCGGCAATCTTGTTCTCGCTCGCTTTCAGATCGAGCTGCTTGCGGTCGACCGCCATCTTCGACTGCTTCACCGCCTCCTGCGCCGCGGCCAGTTCGGCTGCGAGTTTCGCGGCATTGGCTTCGCGGGCCTTCACCTGCCGCGGGCCGCGCTCGTGGCGGTCGCGAAGGTCTCCCAACTGGCGGTGAATGCGGTGAAGTTGCTCGAGAAGTTCCGCAGAAATCGGCATGGGGAGCTCAAAGCAAAGAAAACGGCCAATGATGGCGATGGATGCGCGGTTCGCCCTCGTCATTGTAGCGGAGAATCGCCCCGGCGACAGCGGTTGGCGCCCGCCGCGGCGTCGCAACAACGACGGCGCCGCAGCCCTGCGGGAAGCTGCGGCGCCGTGTTTGCCGATTTCCACAATTCAATACTGCCGCTGCTGGCGGTCACGCCGCGGCCCGGCACTCCTCGAGTTGCTCGTCCCACACCTCTTCGACCGGGATCTGCGGGCTATCGGCCACGTACTCGGCCAGCTCCGAGCATGCGCACCGGGTGCTGCATCTTGGCCACGGCTTTGGCCTCGATCTGCCGCACGCGCTCGCGGGTGACCTTGAAGATCCGGCCCACTTCTTCGAGCGTGTAGCAGTACCCGTCAGCCAGCCCGTAGCGCAGCCGAATGATCTCCCGCTCGCGGTAGGTGAGGGTCTTGAGCAGCTCGTCGATCTTCTCCCGCAGCAGGTTGTTGTTGGCCAGCTTGAGCGGGTTGTCGGCGTGCGAATCCTCGACGAACTCGCCGAAGCTGCAATCGTCGCCTTCGCCGATCGGCCGATCGAGGCTGACCGGCGTCCGCCCGATGTCGAGCACGTGCAGGCTTTCCTCCAAACTGATGCCGGCGGCCAGCGCCGTTTCCTCGTGAGACGGCAGCCTGCCCAGCTCGTGCTGCAGCTTCTTGGCGGTTTGCTGGAGCTTGCTCAACACGTCGATCATGTGCACCGGAATGCGGATCGTGCGCGCCTGGTCGGCGATCGCCCGGGTGATCGCCTGGCGAATCCACCAGGTGGCGTAGGTGGAGAACTTGAAACCGCGGCGATACTCATACTTGTCCACCGCCCGCATCAGGCCCGTGTTGCCTTCCTGGATCAGGTCGAGAAAGCTCATGCCGCGGTTGCGGTACTTCTTGGCGATCGACACGACCAGTCGCAGGTTGCCGCTGGAGAGATCGCGCTTCACCGCGCTCAAACTCGGTGAGCTGCTCCGCAAGCAACTGCACGCGCTGGCGAAGGCTGGTGGGCGTCTCGAGCGTCTGCAGCATGAGGGCCTTCAGCTCGCGGCGCACCGGACCGATGCGGCGCGGGGAGGCATCCTCGGCCCGCAAGCTGCGAAGCTGCGCCTGCAGCCGGTCCATGCGTCGGGAAAGCTCCTCCAACTGCCGGACCAACGGCTGGACGCGGCGAGTGCGCAGGCTCAACTCCTCGACGAGCTTGAGCAACTTGCGGCGGCGGCGAATGAACCGCTGCCGGGCGGCGACCTTGTCGTCGCCCGCGGCGCTGCGGCTGGAAAGCACCGCGAAGTCGGCCCGTTGGGCCTGCATCAATCGCCGCATCGTCGGCAGGTTGTGCGGCATCCGCGCCGACACCTGGGACTTTGTGAGCCGTTCGGTGAGCGACACCTTGATCGTGCGGTCGAACGGCAATTCTCCCGACTGCACGCGCTCCAGCGTGGCCACCGTGCTCTCCAGCGCCAAAAACGACCGCAGGATGTTCCGGCGGAATCGCTTGCGGCTGAGCTCGATCTTCTTGGCCAGCGAAATCTCTTCGTCGCGCGTCAGCAGCGGTATCCGGCACATCTGCGCCAGGTACATCCGAATCGGGTCATCGGTCAGCTTGGGCAGGTCTTCCGGCAACAGGGCGACGCTGTCGGCCTCGGCGGCCTCCGCCTCAGCGGCCGCACGGCGGGAGGACTCGCCTTCGACGAGCTGGATGTGCAGGCCATCCAACAGATCGAGCACGGCGTCGACGTGCACCGAGTCGCCGCACTCGTCCGGCAGGCAACCGTTGACCTGGTCGTAAGTGAGAAAACCTTGGGTCTGTGCGAGAGCGGCAAGGTCCTTGAGTCGGAAACGGGCGTGGGTCATCTGAAAACTCCTCCAGCACTTCCTGTGCAGGGAAAAGCTTCGGGCAATCGCCGGGCAAACGCCTCACCCATCCGTGGGTGCGGGCCCCGCCTGCCGGCGCGACAAATCGTGGTACAGGGATCGCAGGGACTCCAGCTCGCTCGCTTCGTCGAGACGATGCTGGTTGAAGTCGGACATCATTTCTTGGTGACGCGGCTCCTGGCGACGCCGCTCGACGGCGGTCACCAGATCGCGCAGGCGATGGCGGCCATCGCTCTCGGCCTTGTGCCGGCCGTGCTCGTCGCAGTCGACCAGCAGCGACTTGGCGGGCTCGCTTTCCGCGTGGGACATCAGTTCATTGAACCCGGCCGCCGAACCGCAGTGGTGCAGGTCCATCGCGAGTTGAAACAACTCTCGCGCCGGCGGCGACTGTACGTCCTGAGGTTGAACGTGCTCGGCCAGCGTCGTCAGGGCTTCGGGATATTGCAGGATGATCTCGATCAGCTCTCGGTCCCACGCCGACGCCGCTTCGGCACGGGGCGGGGCGACCGCGTCGGCCGAGGCCCGGGTCGCGCGCTTGGCGGCGCCCAGCGCGCGTCGCAAGGCTTTGAGCCGCAGCCGCAGCGATTCTTCGGCGAGTCCAAATTGCCGGGCGAGTCGCACCAGGACTTGCTGTTCACGAAGCAGCGACGTCGACGAGGCCGCCGCCGCGGGCAGCGCCCGGGCGAGCGTCGCGAGAATTGCTTCCACCGCTTGGGACGAGCGATGGGCGTCGGCGCCTGGAACCAATCCGTTGGTCACGGCAAGTATCTTATGTTGGAGGGCGTCCACCGACCCGTCGAGCAGTCGGCGAAATTCGTCGCTTCCATGCGACAAGATAACATCACACGGATCGGCCCCCTCTGGCAAGCTCAGAATTTTCAGGTCGATCTCGTGGGCCACAAACAGTGCTAGCAGGTTGTCGAGAATGTCCATCGTGCGGCTCTGGCCCGCGGCGTCGCCGTCGAGCACCAGCGTGATCGAGTCGGTGAAGCGCCGCACCAGCGGCACGTGCTTTTCGCCCAGCGCCGTGCCGAGCACCGCCACCGCGTGGCGCACGCCGTGCTGGTGCGCCATGATCACGTCGGTGTAGCCTTCCATCACCAGCACGCACTTTTCCGCGGCAATGGCGTCGCGCGCCAGATCGAGCGCATAGAGTTGGCTGCTCTTGTTGAACAGCGGCGTCTCGGGGCTGTTCACATATTTGGCGTCGCCCTCGCGGGCAAACTCCGGCAGCACGCGGCCGCCGAAGGCGATCGGCCGCGAGCGGACGTCGCGGATCGAGAACATCAGCCGGCCGCGGAAGCGGTCGTAGTAACCTCCGCCTTCGCGCTGGCCCACGAGCCCCACGCGCTCGAGCACCGCGGGGGGCCACTCGGCCTCGCCGCCGCGTTTGAGCAGCCAGTCCCAATCCGGTGGCGAGAACCCAAGGTGAAACGCCTTGGCGCTCTCGGCGGTCACGCCGCGCTCGGTGAGATATCGCCGTGCGGGCTCCGCTTCAGAGGTTCGCAGCAGACACTGGTGAAACTGCTCCTCGGCCCAGGCCATGACGCGAAACAGGCTGCGACGGTCGAACTGCGTCTCGGCCCACCGCTTGCGGTTTAGCCGCCGGCGCCAAGTTGACGCCCGCGCGCTCGGCCAGCATTTCCAGCGCTTCGCGAAACTCCACGCCCTCGGCGCGCATCATGAAGCTGAAGACGTCGCCGCCGACGTCGCAGACCCAGCACTTGAACGACTGCCGCTCGGGATTGACCTGCAGGCTCGGCCGCGAATCGTCGTGCCAGGGGCACAGGCCCACATAGCCGCGCCCCTGCCGCCGCAGCGAGATGTAACCCCCCACTACGTCGACGATGTCGATCGCCTGGCGTATCTGCTCCTTGGCGTCCTGCAAACTGGAAAGCGACACGGCGTCCATCCATCAGTAGGGACGCCCGCCGGGTGGCAGTCGGGCAAAGTCCCAGTCAGCGAGTGCGCGAATCTACGGTTTGTTGCCCATTTGTGGTCGCGCGGCCACTTTCACTTTGACCTCGAGATCCCGGCGGTCACCCTCCAGCCCGCGCGCGACCTTGACGGGCACTTCCGTGCCGATCGGCGTCGCCGCGATGGCGCGGCTCAGGAGCGTGGCGTCGGAAAACTTTTCCCCATTCCAGGCAAGGATCACGTCATTTTTCTCCAGGCCGGCGTCGGAGGCAGGCGTATTGGCGTCGACGGACATCACCCAGACTCCTTCGTTGCGATCCATTCCCAGCCTGCGCGACAATTCGGCCGGCACCTCTTCCGGCCGGATGCCCAGGAAGCCGCGCAACACATAGCCGTGATCGCGAATCTGTTCGTAGCTGGCCCGCGCCAACTCGCTGGGAATGGCAAAGCTGATCCCCTGATACGACGGGCCGATGATCGCCGTGTTGATGCCGATAACCTTGCCTTCGATGTTCACGAGCGGCCCGCCGCTGTTGCCGGGGTTAACCGCGGCGTCGGTCTGTAGGAATTCCTGGATGACGCGCGTGCCCGTGATGCCGCGGCGTTCCTTGGCGCTCAAAATGCCGGAGGTGAGGCTCTTCTGCAGGCCAAAGGGACTGCCCAGCGCCCATACCAGATCGCCCACTTCCAGCTTGTCGCTGTCGCCCCACTCAGCGGGCGTCAGGTCGCCAATCTCGGTTTTCAGCACCGCGATGTCGGTCAGCGGATCGACGCCAATCACGCTGGCGGGCGCCGTGCGGCCGTCGCTCAGTTGAATCTCGGCCGTTTCCAAGCCATCGACGACGTGATTATTCGTCACGATGTAGCCTTCCTTGTCCACGATCACCCCCGAGCCCTGCCCTTCGCCGCGGCCGCGACGGGTCCGCACATTCACCACGCTGGGGCTCACCAGTTGAGGGATCATTCGGTAGGCGGCGGAGACCTGTTCGAGCTTGAAGTCCTTCAAGTTGGCCCGGGCCACGTCGAGACGGGCGCGCTCCTGGGCGGAGGTGATCGCGTATTCGATGCGGCCCACGACCGACGGGGACACTAGCACCAGCGTCAGCAGGGCGAAAATCCACAACAGCCGGTGAAGCCGGTCGCCGCCTTCGGAACGCCCTGAGTCGGCGCGGCCAACCTCCCTTGCCGACGTGGCGCGCGAGGCGCCACGGGAGGAACCTCGCTCGATGGAGACCAGTCTTGCCCTGAATGAGTCACAATATCCTGCGGCATCCGATTCGATCCTCGACGACGCGCCGGCGGTGGGGAGTGTTCGGAGAAGCTTGCGTCGCCGCCGTCGCGGCTTCGAGGCTCCGCCACCGCCCATTATACTGCCACTTGGCGGCGGTGGCAGGTATCGGCGCAGAGCCGCGGCCGCCGATTCGCCGCACTAACTTGCCCACAGGCCCATGCCTAGCCGATTCTTCCCTCCCGCCAGCCTCGCCTCGCCCGACGGACTGGTGCACGTCGGCGGCCCCCTGACGGTCGAGCGGCTGTTGGACGCCTACCGGAACGGCATCTTTCCCTGGCCCCACCGCGAGGGCGATCCCATGCTGTGGTTCTCGCCGGATCCGCGGGCCGTTCTTCCGCTGGACAGACTGCATGTGTCGCGGCGACTGGTGCGGAGGCTCCGCTGCGGCGCCTTCACTTTCACCTGCGACCAGGCGTTTGCCGAGGTGCTCTCCGGGTGCGCCAGCGGCGCCCATCGACATGGCGGAACCTGGCTCCTCCCTGAAATGATCGACGCTTACGTCGAACTCCACCGCCAGGGCCACGCCCACAGCATCGAGACCTGGATGAATGGAGAATTAGTCGGCGGCGTCTACGGCGTGGCGATCGGCGGCCTCTTCGCCGCTGAAAGCATGTTCTACCGCCGGCGCGACGCCTCGAAGGCGGCACTCGCCCGGCTCGTACGAGCACCTCAACGCCCGCGGCTACCGACTCCTCGACATCCAACAATGGACCCCGCACACCGGCCGCCTGGGCGCCGTCGAGATCTCTCGTCGCGACTACCTGCAACGGCTGGCCGAGGTCGTCGACCTGCCGGTTAGCTTTGGGTCGCGGCTAGTAAAGCAGGGGGAAAAGTAACCACCAAGACACGAAGGCATGAAGCACGGAGGACACGGAGGATGGGAATCAATGAGTTTTCCTCAGTGCTGTCCCTATTCTTCTTCGTGCCTTGGTGGCTAAAGCTTCTTCAGCACCGCGCGGAGCTCCGCCAATTCGCGCTCGAAGCCGCTGTTGAGAATCGGGAACCGGCACCAGGTTTTGGGGTCGAGATTCAAGTCGTCCACGTGGAACGCCAGGGCGAAACGCTCCCGCTTCCATTGATTGCGGCACCACAGCGTGAAGAACCGCTCGACCCACTGGCCGAGCTCGGCTGGTGAATAGTCGCTAAACTCTTGGCGGACGATCTCGAAGACCTCGACCGGCGTGCGTTTGTCGCGGATGGCCGCCCGTTCGATCGCGTCGAGCACGCGATACGGCATCAGGTCGCCCTCGTCGGTTTGCGCTGACGACGCCGGTCGCAGCTCCGCCGTCGGCTTGAGGGCGTTCGCCACGCCGAGCGCCGCCAGCGGGCCGACTCCCGCCGGGCCCGTGACTTCCATCCACTTGAGCCACTCGAGCAGGAATGCCTTGTCGATTCCAGCGATCGGCGCCAGGCCGCCGCAGGTGTCGCCGTCCATGGTCGCGTAGCCGACGGCTGCTTCGCTGCGATTGCTGGTGGTCAGCAAAATCGCCCAGCGGACGTTGGCCAACAGCCACGCGGCGGGGCCTCGGGCGCGGGCTTGGATGTTTTGCAGCGCCGCGTCGTCGTGGTCCCAGGTAAGCTCGCGGCCGATGGCTTCCGTGATCGTGGCCAGATACTCGTCCACGAGCTTGTCGACGTTCCAGTGGAAAAAGTCGGCGCCCACGCCTTTGGCCACCGTCGCCGCGGCGCGGAGCGTCGTCTCGCCGCTGTTGCGCGTTGCCTGATAGACGCAGGCCAACAGCCGCCCCACCATCGCCTCGTCAGTGGTGGCGGCGGCGAGGTTGGGGACATCGGGCAGCCGTGACGCGAATTGCCCCCGCCCCAACTCCGCGACGCCTATTTTCACCATCAACCAAACTAGTGCGGCCACCGCGGAAGAATCGGCCCCGCCGCTCAGTGAAACGACCATTCCGCGGGCGTGGCTCTTGCGCAGATAGTCGAACAGCGCCAGCGGCACGGCGCGGGCAAACTCCTCGTGCTTATGGTACGGTGCGTCGGCGTCCCACGCGGCGCTTTGAAAGATCGGGCACGGCGCCTTGGGCGTCGGCCACTTGAAGTCGCAGCGTACGGTCTCGCCGCCAAAGGCCTCGCGCGGGCAGCTCGGCTCGCTGGAGCCGCGCGCAGTCGGCGCGTGGCCTCCACGTCGACATCGGCGCACACGAGGACGCGCTCGGCAAACGACAGTCGCGGGCCCTCGGCCAGCATTGTGCCGGCGCAGGCGATGTGCGTGTCGCCGTCAAAAATCGCCCGGCCCGCTTCGTTGCCCACCAGGTTGGCGTAGGCGATGCTCACGCGCATCGAGCGGGAACCTTCCAGCACGATCCGCCGCCGGATATCCTGCTTGGTGAACGCGAAGTGGCTGGCCGTGGGGTTCAGCAGGATGTCGGCGCCCGCCGCGGCCAGCCGCGAGCCGGGGCGGTCGGTCACCCAGGCGTCGCGGCAGATTTCGATGCCCAGCCGCACGCCGCCGCAGTCGAACAGCAAGTCGCCCACCGGCGTCTCGCGGCCGGCGATCTCGACGCGCTCCGTCGCGCCCGCCGGCCACTTGCGGAACCACCGCGGTTCGTAGTGCACGCCGTCGCCCGCCAGGTGCTGCTTGAGCACGATGCCAGCAAGCTGGCCGTCGCACGCCAGGGCGGCGCCGTTGTACAGGCCGCGGTTGACCATCAGCGGCAAGCCCACGCACGACAATCATCCCGCGCGTCGCCGGCAGAATCTCGCCGAGCATCTCCAGTGCGGTGCGCTGCAACCCCGTCGAAAAGAACTGGTCCTCGCAGCCGTAGCCGGTGATGCACAACTCCGGGAGGCAAAGCACGGCGGCCTCGGCCTGCCGTGCGGCCTCGATCGCCGCGACAATGCGATCGCGGTTGGACTCCCACGCCATGGGCGTCTGATTGAGCGCAGCAGCGGCGAGGCGAATCGGCTTCATCAAATCAAGTATACGCAACCCGCTGTCGGGCCCACTAGCCGCGACGCTCCGCATCACCCGCTCGGTTGCCCTAGGAGCGTCAGCCGCAGGGCATTGAGCGCCTGCTTCGCGGCACGAGGCTGACGAATCGCTGGATGAGAGGCGCAGGGAAACCTGAGTCGCCGCGTCCGCTCGGCCGTGGCAATGGCGGCGTGCACCCGGGCGTCCGGCGCGTCGACCACGGGCGGGAACGCCGCGACGCCGAGGCCGAAATCGGCGCCCGTGACCCGTCGTACGGCCTCGGCGGCAATTACTGAGACAATCGAATCGTGGGGCGATGCACACGTCAGGCTTTCCGCCTCGGCTCCGCCAACCGCCAGTACTCGCCGGAGTTCCTCCAAGTTACTCACGGTGACGCCCGCCAGAAATGGACTAGCGTTCGCCTGGGCCGCGCCAGCCAGCCACTCACCGATCAGCCCGCCAGTGGCCCACTCCGATACGGCGACAGTCTTGCCTTGATCGGCCAATAGCCGCACCACGGCGTGCTCCAGCTCGTCGTCGTCCTCCCCAAAAACAAGAGTGCCGAGGCACTCGCGGATGGTTTCTACTGTGGGTTCCATCGCCGCGCGGCAGGCCGCGTCGTCGACGCCGGACGCCGTGATGCGCAGCGTGATCGTCGCGTCGCTTACCGTAATTCCAACTTGCGGTTCTCGGCCGCGGCGGATGAGGTCCGGCAGCATCGCTTCGAGGTCGCTCTCGCCGACGCCAAAACACTTGATGCGACGATGCCGGATGACCCGCGCCGCCGGTTCGAGCGCGGCGATCGCCGGCGCTACCGACTCAAACCACATCGGCCGCATCTCCGCTGGCACGCCGGGCAAGGCGAACACAGTGCATGGCGTTCCCGCGGCCGGCTCGATTCGCATCCGGATGCCCGGCGCCGTGCCGTGCTCATTGGGGATCGGGTCGGCGCCAAGCGGAAAGTCGGCCTGCACCTGATTTCGCTCTGGCATGGGCCGGTTGCGGCGAGCAAACAGCGCGCGAATGTGCTCCAACGAAGCTTCGTCGCGTACCAGCGCAACGCCCGCGGCGCGGGCCAGGGCCTCGCGCGTCAGATCATCCGCCGTCGGTCCCAAGCCCCCGGTGACCACGACTACGTCGGCGCGCGCGATCGCCGTATGCAACGCCGCCACGTTGTCGGCCAGGTTGTCGCCGATCGTCGTGTGGAACGCGACCTCGACGCCCGCTTCGGTGAGCCGCTCCGCCAGCCATTGGCTGTTGGTGTCCAACCGCTGCCCGGTGATCAGTTCGTCGCCGATGGCGATAATCTCTGCACGCATCCCATGCAGTTTGCAGCGAATCGGCGGGCTTGGGAAGCCGTGACGCTGAAGAGCCCGGCTTAGTGCATGACGCTCACGCCCCAGCTTACGCGCGGCGCCGGGCGACAACAGTGGCCGCCGCCGTAGTAGTAGCCGAAGCTCGGGCCGTACCAGGGGTCGGGGTAGTAGCGCTCCTCGACGATCACCGGCGGGCCTTGGGCCATCATGGGCGGGGGCGAGACCGGCGTCGGCGGCGATTGCATCACCTGGATCACGTCGGTCGACACGCCGCTGTTGTGCAGATAGATGACGTCGGCCGCCGTCAGCGGTCGCGACATCCCCGAGGTCCGCACGTAGTTGGCAATGAGCACCGGTTGCACGCCCTGCTGCGACATGGCCACGACTTCCTCGATCGTCGCCGAGCCGGGCGTCACCTGTCGGCCGAGTTGGGCGGCGATTTCTGCGCGGTTTTGCGCCTGCGCTTCATCGATGGCGCTGCCCACGGCGGCGCCGCTCAAGGCGCCTACGCCCGCGCCGATTAACGCACCCCCGGCGGTGTTTCCCACAGCGTTCCCCACCAGGGCGCCAACGCCCGCGCCACCCACGGCGCCGACGCCGGCGCCGCGGTCGGCGTAGTACGGCGAGCGGCAACCGGTGAAAATCACTGGCCCCAAAAGCAGCGCTGCAGCAAGCTGCGGCGCGAAGGCGCGGTTCATCGCGGTTGGTAACCTGGGTTGGCAGGCGGCGGGAGCGGGGAGCGGTCGGGGATGGTCTCAGCCGTCCTGGGGACCGTCAAGGTCAGCCAAAAACACTCCCTGCTGCATTGATGCATACATCGGCAATCCACCCCCCCTGGTAGCCGCGCCGTTGGGGCGTCCGTCAAACCCACTGCAAATTGTGCCTGAAGCACGCTTGCGTCTCGTCGCCGCGGCGCTTAGACTCGGAGGTAACTCGGGATTTGTGGCCGCTTGCAGCCGACGTCAAGTTGTGACGACCTGCTAAAGAGCCGACGCTAATGCCTGCTGCACCCTGGTGCGCAGGCGATGGCGCAAAACCAAAAGAGCTTGCATGTCCAAGCCGCATTTGCCGAGCGCAGGTGCGGCTTTTTTCGTTGCCGCACCGCTAGCACCCAGGGGACTGGCTCATTTTGCGCAGTCCGTCGGAGCAAAATGTGCCTGTCCCCCTACCGCCCACGCTGAGTACCGAAATGAGTCAGGTCAACATGGCAACCCCCGCGGCCTCTGGCGACAAACCCTCTCGACCCGGCCTGCCGGGCGTCGAGCCGCAGTTCGGCACGCTCGCCGTCCACGCCGGCGAAGCGCGGCAAAAGGCCGGCGATTCGATCACCGACCCGATTTTCTGCGCGTCGACGTACACCTTCACCGACACCCAGTCGGTCATCGACTTCATCGAGCAGCAGCAAACCCGCGAGGAGTACGGCCGCTACGGCAACCCCGGCGAACGGATCGTCGAGCGGAAGCTGGCGGCGCTCGAAGGCGGCGAGGAAGCGGTGCTTTTCTCCAGCGGCATGGCGGCGATCGTCGGGCTGTTGATGGCCAAGCTCAACGCCGGCGACGAGGTGATCTTTTTCGACGAGTGTTACCACCGCAGCCGCGAGTTTTGCGCCAAGCACCTCTCGCGGTTCGGCGTCACGACGCGGCAAGTGCCGGCCTGCGACTACGACGCCATGGAGGCCGCCATCACGCCGCGGACCCGGTTGCTGGTGAGCGAGTCGCCGACCAATCCGCACCTGAGCTGCGTCGACCTGGAGCGTTTCGCCGAAATCGGCGCCGCCCGGGGCATCGAAACGCTGATCGACGCCACGCTCGCCACGCCGTACAACCTGCGACCGATTGCCGCGGGCATCGACTATGTGCTGCACTCGGCCACCAAGTATCTCGGCGGGCACAACGACCTGCTGGCCGGCGTCGTCATCGGCGCCAAGGAGAAGATGGAGCCGGTCCGCAACCTGCGCGGCATCATGGGCGCCGTCAACGGCCCGCAGAACGTCTACCTGCTGCTCCGCGGGCTCAAAACCTTCGAGCTGCGCATGCAGCGGCACAACGAAAACGGCATGCTCGTGGCCGAGTTCCTGGCGGGTCATCCGCGCGTCGAGCGGGTGTTTTACCCCGGCTTGCCGTCGCACCCCTACCACGAGGTGGCCCGCAAGACGATGCGCGGTTTCGGCGGGATTGGTCACGTTCCTGATAAAAGACGCCGACTGGCGCGCGACTGCCGACATCGTCGATGCCGTGAAGATTCCCCGCATCGCCCCGAGCCTGGGCGGCGTCGAGTCGCTCATCGAGCAGCCGCTGGTGATGAGCTATTACCAGCGGACGCCCGAGGACCGCCGCCGATTTGGCATCCCCGACAACATGATCCGCATGTCGTGCGGCATCGAGAACGCCGACGACTTGATCGCGGACCTGGGGCAGGCGCTCGACTCCACGGCCTGTTAGGACCCCATGCACTTCCGCACCCGCGCCATCCACGTCGGCCAGGAGCGCGATCGAGCGCACAGGCGCCGTCGTGCCGCCGTTGCATTTATCGTCGACGTTCGTGCAGCGCGAGGCGGGCAAGTGGGGCGAGTTCGACTACTCCCGTAGCGGCAACCCCACGCGCAAAGCTCTGGAAACAACGCTCGCATCGCTCGAGGGCGGCATCGGCGCTCTGGCCTTCGCCAGCGGAATGGCCGCCACCCACTGCGTCGTGGCTTCCTTGCGAGCCGGCGACCATGTGGTGGCGGGTACTGACATCTACGGCGGCACCTACCGTCTGCTGCACAAAGTCGCCAATCGCGCGGGGATCACCGTCACGCTGGCCGACTCGACCGATCCAGGGAACATTGCAGCCGCGATGACGCCCGCCACGAAACTCGTGTGGATCGAAAGCCCCGGCAATCCGCGGCTGACGATCACCGACATCGCGGCCTGCGCCGAAGTCGCACATCGCGGCGGCGCCTTGCTCGGCGTCGACAACACCTTCGCCACCCCGGTGCTAACGCGGCCCTTGGAGCTCGGCGCCGACATCGTTATGCACTCGGCGACCAAATACCTCGGCGGGCACAGCGATCTGTTGGGCGGCGCCCTCGTCGTGCGCGACAAGGTGCTTTGGGATGACCTGTACTTCATCCAAAACGCCACCGGCGCCGTCATGGGGCCGCTCGAAGCCTTCCTCTGCGCCCGCGGCGTCAAGACGCTTGAGCTGCGCGTCCGCGAGCAGTGCCGCACGGCGCAGCGGCTGGCCGAGTGGCTCAAGTCTCACCCGCGCGTGGACCGCGTCCTCTATCCGGGCCTCCCCGGCCACCCAGGTCACGAGTTGGCGCGACGCCAGATGGACGGCGGCTTTGGCGCCATGTTATCCTTCGAACTCCGCGGCGATCTGGCGGCGGCCAAGCGGTTCGTCGAGTCAACAAAATTGTTTCAACTTGCTGTGAGCTTGGGCGCCGTCGAGTCGCTCATCGAGCATCCGCCGTCGATGTCGCATGCCAGCTACGACGCGGCCGACCGGGTTAAGCACGGCATTGTCGACAGCCTCGTGCGGTTGTCGGTAGGATTGGAAGCCTTCGAGGATTTGCAGGCGGATCTCGATCAGGCGTTCAACGCCAAATAACGGGTACGCCGTTTGCCAGTTAGCCCCCGGTCACTGACCGGGGGCTAAGTAAAGGAGTCTGTCATGCAACTGGGCTTCGTCTCCGCCATCTTCCCCGAGCTCTCCTTCGAGGAGGTGCTCAAGCACGCGGCCGGCATCGGCTACGACTGCGTCGAGGTGATGTGCTGGCCGCCGGGGGGCGTCGACCGCAAATACGGCGGCGTCATGCACCTCGATTGCACCGAATTCACTCAGGCCCAGGCCGACGATGCCAACGCCCTGTGCGAAAAGCACGGCGTCGCCATTTCGGCGCTTGGCTACTATTCCAATCCCCTCTCGGCCGACCCCGACCAGGCCGCCGCAGCCAATGCGCACCTCCGCAAAGTCATCGACGCCGCGACGAAGCTCGGCCTGCCGGGCATCAACAGCTTTATTGGCGCCAATCACACGCTGCCGTTGGACGACAACCTGCTGCAATTCGAAGGCGTGTGGCCCGACATCGTGCGCTACGCCGAGGACCGCAACATCCGCATCGGCATCGAAAATTGCCCCATGATGTACGCCAAGAGCTGGCCGTTCGGCTGGAACCTGGCCCGCACCCCCGCCATCTGGCGAAAGATGTTCGAGATCATCCCGTCGGTGCACTTCGGCCTCAACTACGACCCCTCGCACCTGCGGATGCAACTGATGGATCCGATCGCGCCGATTCACGAGTTCGGCCCGCGCATCTTTCACGCCCACGCCAAGGACATGCGCATCGACGTACCCAAGCTCGACCGCCTGGGCTCGCTCGTGCCGCCCATGGATCGCAGCACGGCGAAAATCCCGGGGCTGGGCGACATCAACTGGGGCGCCTGGATCGGCGCGTTGGCCGACGCGGGGTTCGACGGCCCGATCTGCGTCGAAGTCGAGGACCACGCGTTCGAGGGGAGCCTCGAACGGCGCCGTAAGTCGCTGGAAATCAGCTACCGCGTGCTGCGGCCGCTGGTGGCCTGAGCTTTCAAGGCGGTCCGCTGGATTTTTGCGTTATTGCGGCCCAGGTAGGGGTCCCAACTAACAACGGCAGAAGTCCTGAATTCTGCGTGGTCGCGCCGATCGGGCGCCCGAGCAGCGCCGGGCGCCGTGAGGGACGACGGCAGCACCCTGTGGGCGATTTTGCGTTTGCCAGCGGCGCGAGTGCACAGGATTCGGTGGCGCAGTAATCCACGCCCCGTGACTTGGGAGCGCACTGAGCCGGCGTACCGCGGTAGTGGACATTCATACATTATCACGATAGCAGGGTGCGCGGCCATTTTCTACAAAAATCTTGAAAAAACTTTGCGGCCAGAATTGAGGGTTGACGCATTGACGGCGTCGGCCGTTGCCGCCAATTGGGGAGGCGTTCCGAGATCGTGCGCAGAATGACACATATGAAGATTTGAGAAGGATTGCTGACGGCCCGGTCGCCGATCTCTGCAACTCTACGAAAAGTTGTTCTCCCCGCACGATTTATCGCGGCGTGGGGGCTGATATGCTGGTTCCTACTCTGAAATAGAGGAGCCGCTCGTGCTGGAAGAATCTCGCCAAGGCGATCCCCTACGGCTGCTCGAGCGGGTTCGCCACGGCGACGCCCAGGCCCTGGGCGAGCTGCTCGATTCATACCGACCGTATCTGTCGCTCCTGGCCCGGTTGAAAGCCGACCGGCAGCTCCAGGCCAAGCTCGACGATTCGGACCTGGTGCAAGATGTCTGCCTGGCGGCCCACCGCGACTTCGCCCATTTCCGCGGCGCACGGAGCAAGAGTTTACGGCTTGGCTGCGAAATCATGGCCCACGCCACGGCGAATATCGTCCGCGACCACCATCGGCAGCGGCGGGACGTGCGGCTGGAGCGGCGACTGTACAATCTGCTCAATCAATCGTCCCAAACCTGGAGCGGGCCTTGGCCGACCCGAATCCTTCGCCCAGCCACAGTGCCGTCCGCCGGGAGCGGGCCGTGCTGCTGGCCAACGCACTTGCCCGGCTGCCGGCCGATTACCGCGAAGTTCTTGTGCTGCGGGAGCTTGAAGGCCTGACGCTCGGCGAGGCTGCCCATGCATGGACCGCACGGACCGACGCCGTGCAAAAACTGTGGGCCCGCGCACTCGTACAGATGCGACGTCTCATGAAATCGTAACTCTTTTCGGGAGCCCGGTATGACCGCTTCGCTCGCAGCTGCCGCATGAGTCTATCGATGCGTCGGCCGACAGCGCGGGCAGAACGTCGGAAGCCCGCGTCGCACAGGCCCTGGAGGCATACGTCGCGGCGCCGATGCTGGCGCGCTCCTCTTTTGCGCGAGGAATTGTTGGCAGCCTACGCCGACGTGGCCGATGAACTGACCGGCTGCCTCGACAGCCTGGAGTTCATCCGCCAGGTGGCCCCGCAGCTTGCCGATTCGGCCAATGCTTCCCCTCCCCCGTCAGCCGGAGAGGGGCCAGAGGAGGGGGCCGTCCGCCCGCTGGCCACGCTGGGCGACTTCCGCATCGTGCGTGAAATCGGCCGCGGCGGCATGGGCGTCGTCTACGAGGCCGAGCAGCTCTCGCTCGGCCGCCGCGTGGCGCTCAAGGTGCTGCCCTTCGCGGCTATGCTCGACAAGCTGCAGGTCAAGCGATTCAAAAACGAGGCCCGCGCCGCCGCAACGCTCGATCACCCGAACATCGTCGCTATCTATACGGTGGGAGAAGAACGCGGCGTGCACTTCTACGCCATGCAACTCATCGAAGGCCGCAGCCTCGCAAGGTGATCGCACGCTCGCGCGCCCGACGCAAGACTCCTCCGGCTCCCTCCCCTACCGCGGGGATGGGAGCACCGAGCACGGCGACTTGAGTCGCGCGCGATGTGCGCCGTTCGCGAAGCGATGGGGAGGGGGAGAACCGAACACGCTACCCGCCATCGCCCTCCCGCCGTCCCTTCTCCATCTCCAGCCTCCCTCCTCGACACCGCCCCCGTCGCCGCCTTGACGACGTTGCCCAATTTCGATTCGCGCAAATACTTCCGCGACGTGGCGAGGCTGGGTAATCCAAGCCGCCGAGGCCTCGACCACGCTCATCAACAAGGCATCATCCACCGCGACGTCAAGCCCGGCAATCTCCTGATCGACCAAGCGGCAAACTATGGGTAACCGACTTCGGTCTGGCCCGCATCGAGGCCGACGCCGGCATGACCATGACCGGCGACCTGGTTGGAACGTTACGCTACATGAGCCCGGAGCAGGCACTGGCCAAGCGAGCTATGCTCGATTGCCGCACGGACATTTATTCTTTGGGCGTCACGCTCTACGAATTGCTCGCACTTCAGCCGCTATTCGCTGTCGATGATCGCCGGGAGTTGTTACACCAAATAAGATTCGACGAACCAAAGTCTCTGCGCAGCTCGATCCTCGTATTCCTCATGATCTGGAAACGGTGATAGCTAAGGCGATGGAAAAGCGGCCGAAGATCGTTATGACACCGCAGCGGCGTTGGTCGCAGATCTGCAACGCATCGTCGACGAAATTCCGATCCTTGCGAAACGCCCATCCATTGCTCAACGCTTTCGTAAGTTCATCCTTCGTCATCCAACTATGGTGATAGTCCTGTTGATCTTCGTCGTTGTGCTCATCGCCGCCGAGCTCGGCATTGGTCATCGATCGGGTTCGAAAAACAAGACATACATATCGCTTCGTCGAACAATCGTTGGCCTCCGCTCGCACCGCATTGGCCGATAATAACTTCGATGATGCGCTGCGACACATAATTGAAGCCACAGTCCAGATACAGGCAAGCGAGATCGTTAATTCAGAGTTGGTTAGCGACGTTGCCACTCTGCGGCAAGAGGTTGTTAGGCAAGAGGCCGAATGCCATGTGCTCAACACGGATTTATTGGCCAAGCTTTGAGCGACCAGCACAGCGGCCGTTCCGACTTCGCCATTGTCGAGTTGGAGATGCTCTTGGAGATGAGTCCTCGCAATTCAGCGGGATTGGTCATGCTCGCTAGTATGTTAATTAATCGTCACAATCTGACGTTGAGGAGACCTCCCTCGCGCAAATACTTGTCAATCAGGCAATTGATATTCTTCCGCTAGGAGAAAATCGCATGCACGCGTTGTGGCTTCGCGCAAGTATGCGAATCACTCGAAATGACTGCCAGGGCCTCGCGGCCGACTTGGAACAGATTCTTGAGATCCAACCCAATAACGGAAAGCCTCTTGACGACTTGGCTTGGCTCTTGGCCACCTGCCCCGAAGAGACTGCCGCGACGGGCGGCGAGCGGTGGAGCTTGCACGCCGAGCAATCGAAGTTTCAAAAGACCACATTGCTTTCCGCTCGACACCCTTGCCGCCGCTTACGCCGAAATGGGCGATCTTTTCAAGGCCGTTGAGTTGCAGCGCAAGGCTGTGAAGTCGGCGAGAATGACGACGATTTCCTCGTAAGGACTATCGCAGTCATTTGCAAACCTACGAAAGCGGCAAACCGTTGAGAACATCCATATCTCTATAGCAGTGCGGGAATGACAGGGGCAGCAACGCTGAGGACCGTTCTTGGGTTCCTGTTAAAACTGCGATCGCACGATACTTTTCGCGGCGTCCCGGCTGTCAAACGGTTCTCTGCTGCTAGGGAAACTCATTAAGGACGCCTGCCGACCAGAATTCTTGTCGCGAGTAGGCGTCAGTCATTGATTTGCCATCGAGGAAATCACTGCGCACCATTTCATCCGCCGCTTCGCACACTCCCAGGCAAGGAGAAACCGAACATGTTTTCACGCCTCGTCTCCGCAAGACCCGCCGTCGCCGCGGCGCCGCAAGGTTGTTGCCTCGCAAGGTCGGGCCTGCCCCGAGCATCGCGGTTTGAACAACTGGAGTCGCGCTGGCTCTTGACCACGACGGCCGGCATCACCGGACCAAGCGAGGTGTTGCTGGGCTGGGATGGAGGCAGAGATCACGGCTTGACAATTGTGCCTTAGGCGCAGGACCCAATCTGGCCGGGATTCACGGTTCAGGCGTCGGATTCTGACCCTGTCGCTGACGCCGCGGGTTTCGACTATCTCATCGATTGGGGTGATGGATCGACGCCGACTTTCATCCCGGCGACGCCTGGCAACGGCTCGGGAGTTGAGGTGAGGCATGCCTTCGATGGCGACGTATTCGATAAACCATCGATACAAGTAACTGCCACCAGCTCAAATGGCTCCAATTTCGCATCGCAAGACGTCGCCATTGTACCTGTCGTTGCACTCCCCGGCGGCGGATTGATTATCATCGGCGGCAGCCGAGGGGACGACATTATTAGCGTTCACTTGAACGACAATATTGTCTGGAACGGCTTGGACACCGGGATCTCAGCCTCGGGAGTTTTCGAGGTGGCATCTGTAATAGGTCAAGGCGGCCACGACACAATTGATTTGACAAACTACGAAGCTGGTTCGTTCGGCGACTGGTTTGACATAGAGTTTTTGGCATATGCAGGACGGCTGACCTGGAGGTGAATGTTGCCGGCGGCGCAGGCCATTTGTCTGTCGTCGGCGGATCCGGCAATGACAACATACGCCTCAACAACGCGTTCTTCGCCGATCAGGGAATACATTTCGATATGGGCGAGGGCGATGATTCCATCGAGTTCACCCTCAGCGATGGGGAGCCGATTTATGAGCGAGGTGTACGGCGGCGGCACCACCTTTGGCTCAATTATACAGTGGGCAGGGCAGTGACTCCATTACAATTAATTTGGATCCGGCGCAATCGTCTTCGAACAGCTATTGCAGTTGGATGTTTATTTGAATGATGTCGACAGCTCTGATTCCCTAACTGTCAATGGGTCCGCCGAAGGCGATCATATTGTCAAAGGAAGTAACTCTATTAATCATGTTGCGTCCGACGGACATGTTTACTCAAGGATAAACCTGCAGGTATCCTTACCTTTTCAACTTCAAGAGCTCACCATCAATGGCCAAGACGGCGATGACCTTATCGAAGATCCCGGCTCCGATACGACGCTGTTGGGCGGACCAGGCAATGACACGATCGTGGTCAACGCCACCACGGGCACGGGCATTACCGCCGATGGCGGCGAGGATTCCGACACGATCATCGCGGTCTCGGTAACCTAGCCGGACCGGTCAACCTTCTCGACTCTGGGACGAGCGGAAGTGACACGCTGGTGATCAATGGCACGGCCGGGGCCGACCAAATTGGCGTCACCGCGTCGGCCGTGACAGCTGGCGCGCAAACTGTGCAATACACTAGCTCGTTCGAAGCCTTGACGGTCAACAGCGCCGATGGAGACGATGACATCACGATATCTTCGACCGGCGCGGCGGCCGTGACGGTCAACGGCCAGAGCGGCGCGAAGTCAGTAACCGTCCAGCTCGGGACCATTGCCGCCCCCGTCACCATCGGCCCGACCGGAGTCGGCGGGCAGACTAACTTGACGGTTTTAGGAACCTCGGGCAATGACGCTATCACAGTCTCCGCCGCCGGCGTGTCGAGCAGCGCACAGACCATCAACATTGCAGCTTCAGTCAGCGCACTCACCGTCAATGCCGGCTCCGGCAACGATTCGATCGTCGTCGGTAATATGGGAGGGGCCGCCAGCAGCCTCGCTTTGGTCGGCGGCGACGGCGAGCGGCTTTACACTGGTCGACGTGGGGTCGTCGGTCGATTCGCTCGACATAGACGGAGGCAGTGAAAACGACCAGGTCGCCGTCACGGGCGACTTACCGCCGGACACCACGATTGAGAACATTGCCGACAATGCGCCTCCCGCAGCCACGATTACCGGGCCCGCCGTGGGAGTCCGCGACCAGCCCAGGACGTTCCAGATTCAAGCCACCGACTCGTCGACCAGCGACGCTGCCGCCGGCTTCGAATACTCGATCAATTGGGGCGACGGCTCTCCGATTCAAACGATCCCGCGCCACGCCGGGCAATGGTGCGGGCGTGAGCGTGGAACACGAATTCGCTTCAGCCGGCGCCTATGTCATCAGCGCGATGGCGATCGACCAAGGCGAGGCCGTCAGTGCGCCGGCGAATGCGAACATTTCAATCGCCATTGCCGCGGTCATGGGCAACGACCTGGTTGTCGGCGGCACGGACGGCAACGACATCATCCACTTCGCCGCGGCGAGCGGCGGCAAGATTAAGGCCTATGTCAACGGCGATTGGCTCGGTCCCTTCACCGCCAGCGGCCGGGTGATCGCCTACGGCGGAGCGGGAAATGATTTGCTCTCGGTCGGCGTGTTGGCCAATCGTGATGGCTGGCTCTTCGGCGGCGCAGGCAACGACCTGCTCAACGGCGGCCCCGGCAACGATGTGCTGGTGGGCGGCGACGGAAACGATCTGGCTTCGGGCGGCTTCGGGCGCGACCTGATTATCGGCGGTGACGATGAGGACGCCTGCTGGGAGATTTCGACGAAGACATCATTGTGGCGGGAACGACCCAGTTCGACGCCAATGAACTGGCATTGGGGTTGATCATGGCCGAGTGGACGTCGTCGCGATCCTTCCAGCAGCGCACAGCAATCTGGAAGGCGTCGGCAGCGGATCGAATTGGACAAGTCGTGCAAACGGCAATACCTTTCTCGTGGCGAAGCCGGGCGGCAGCCACGAGGTGACCGTGTTCGACGACGGCGAAGTTGACTTGCTGGTGGGCGGCGCCGACCGGGACTGGTTCTTTGCGAATCTCGGCGGCGGGGGCGTCCGGGACGTGGTGGGCGATTAACCTCGCGCGACCTCGCCGACGACTTGGTTATCGTTGATAGTCTCGACCAATAGGAATGGCTGAAGAAACCAGTTTGGCGGGCGCCACACGCAACGGTGGATTGGAATCAGGTCGAGTCGGGCACGGATTTCACAATCCGCCACGCGCGATGGATGCGCTTGTTGCGGAAGTCCTCCGGAATGGTCTGTCTGGTAATCTCGCGCACCGCGGCGCCGGCCAGCGCGGCTTCATCGAGCTTGAAGCGCCGCGAGTTGGTCGAGAAAAAGATCACGCCGCCGGGTTGCATGCAGGCGAGCACGGCGTCGATCAACTCAGCGTGGTCCTGCTGGACGTCCCAGTCCTCAGCCAGCCGCTTGCTGTTGGAGAAGGTGGGCGGATCGACGACCGCGAGGTCAAACTGCGGCTTGCCGCTGGAGCGACTCCAGATACTCTCGCACATCCGCGGTGACGAACCGGTGGGCCGGCCCTTCGAGGCCATTGAGCTGCAGATTCTCCTGCGCCCACGCCGTGTAGGTGGGCGACAGGTCCACCGTCGTCGTCCGCTCGGCGCCCCCCGCTATGGCGTAGACGGTGAAGGAACCTGTGTAGGCGAACAGGTTCAAGAAATTGGCGCCCCGGGCGGCGTCGCGGACCATCGCACGGGTGATGCGGTGATCCAGGAACAGGCCGGTGTCGATGTAGTCGGAGAGGTTGACTTTGAACTTCAATCCGCCCTCGTGAACGACGCGGATCGCTTCGGCGTGGGCGACCCGCTCGTACTGGGCGGCGCCGCGCTGCCGGTCGCGATGTTTGACGAATACCAGCTCGCGCGGCATATCGAGCGCCGCCGCGGCGGCGGCGACCATGTGGTCAAGCCAATCGGCGTGCTCGGCCGGCGTGCGATCGTGGGGCCGGGCGAACTCGGCGATGTGCAGGGCGTCTTCGTAGCGATCCACCACCAGCGGTATTTCAGGGATGTCGCGCTCGTAGAGCCGATAGCAGGTGATGCCGCGCTTTGTCGGCCAGCGGCGCAGGTGACGGGCGAGCTTCCGCAACCGGTTGGCAAATTCCTCCGCCTGCCGCGCCGCCTCCTCCCGCAACCCGCCAAACGCCGGCCGCGGGGCTCGATACTGCATCGTGTTAACCGGCAGCGTCTCGCTGCCGAGCTCGGGCGGCGTCCCGGCGACAATGGCGTCGTCCGCCGGTGCGGCCACGGCATCGGGACGATGCCGGCTAACGCTGGGTTTAACGTCAGATGACGAGGCATCACCGCGCCGGCGCGGCGGACGGGGTCCAAAGAATTGATAGAGCGTGCAGGGAATCCGGCCGTTGTAAAGCTTGCGGCGGCGATCGGCCTGCTGGCCGACGAGCTGCTCGAAGTCGGCCCGGGCCGACAAGATGAAGTGCGACCAGGTTTTCAGCCTTCGCAGCACAGCCGGGAACGACCGGTACAACTCGGCGACCTGTTCCTCGTCGCCCATGCGCAGTCCGTACGGCGGGTTGGCAATCACGCAACCGTACTGACGGCTGCTGGTAAGCTCCGCGAAATCGTGCTGCTGGAAGTGCACGTCGTCCACCACTCCGGCAAGTTCCGCGTGGTGGCGGGCCAGCTTCAGCGACTCGGCGTCGGCGTCGCTGCCGATCACACGCAGGGGCAGCGCCGGCAGGGCCAAATCGGCCGCTTCAGCGCGGGCGGCCACCCAAGCGGCTTTGGGACTCGACGGCCAACTCTCGGCCGCAAACTCGCGGTTGCGGCCTGGCGCCAACCGGCGGCCGACGAGCGCCGCCTCAATCGCAATCGTGCCCGTGCCGCAAAACGGATCCACCAGCTGCCGCTCCGGTTTCCAGAAGCTGAGCTGCACCAATGCCGCGGCGAGCGTCTCGCGAAGCTGAGCCGCAGCGGCCAACGTGCGATAGCCGCGGCGGTGCAACCCGACGCCGGTCGTATCGACGTCGATCGTCGCCATGTCGTCGACGAGCGAGACCTCGACCGGCACGGGCGGACCCGTTTCGGGCAGCGATGTCCCTGCCCGCGCGGCGAGCAAGTGCTCGACGATGGCTTTCTTTACCGTTCGCTGGCACGCCGGCACGCTCGTGAGCTGCGACTTGCGCGAGCGGCCGCGCACGGGGATGGCCGCATCTGGCGCGATCCACTGTTCCCACGGCAATCCGCGCACCGTATCGAACAACGCGTCGAAATCTGGCGACGCGAACGCCGCCAGCTCTACGAGCACGCGGTCGGCAGAGCGCAGCCAAAGATTGGTGCGACAGATGGCCGGCCAATCGCCGGCAAAGGCAAGGCGCCCGGCGGCACTGTGCGGGACTCATAACCGAGGTCAGCCAGTTCGCGGGCGACAACGGCTTCGAGCCCGAACGCGCAGGTGGCGATGAGTTGGAGCGGCATGCCGTTTACTGCAGCACGGGCTCCTCGGCGGCCCGCGGAGAGAAGAGGGCAGCAGTCATGGTCGTCGCACCGCGATGATCCGGTTGTAATGCAGCGCCACCTCGCCGTCGACGACGCGGCGGACGCCTTCGACCAGGCACTGCGGCTCGTTCTCCTCTTGGCCCCGGCGGATGATTTCCTCGCGTGGCGTGCCGGGCGGCACGGTGAATGCGGATTGCTGGATTATCTGATTGCCCGCGTCGAGTTCGGGAACGATGAAGTGGCAGGTGGCGCCGTAGGTCAGCATGCGGGCGGCGTAGGCGTCGTGGTACGGCCGCATACCCGGGAAAGCGGGCAGCAGGCCGTGGTGGAGATTGATAATCCGTCCGCCGGCGTATTTCCAACAGCTCGACGGCGGCAGGATGCGCATGTAGCGTGCCAGCACAATGTAGTCGACTGCCAACTCATCGCAGATGTCAATCAGCCGTTCGTCGTCCGCGAGGCCGTCGCCGTCGCCGACGTAGAACCAGGGCACTCCGAACTGGTCGGCCAGCGAGCGACATGCCTTGCGATTGCTGATGAGGGCCGCGGCCGTGGCCCGAATCTTGCCGAGCTTGATGGCTTGCAGGACCGCCGCCGGCGTTTCGCGTCGATAGGTCACGCCGATCGCCAGCCGCGGCTCACGCTGCCCCGTCGGCGGCGTCCAGGTGCGAATCGACAACCCGGTGCGGGCGCTAATCTCGCCCATCGACTCCGCCAGCGCGTCGGCTTGCCGCGGATCGAGCTCGACGCGGGTGAGCATCGAGAATACCGACTCCTCGTCGTGGTCGTACATCTGAATCTCGCCGATGTTCGCGCCGAGCTGCGTTACGCAGTGCACGATCGGGTCGGCCAGGCCGCGGTTGTCCGGACCGACGGCAGTGATGACGTATTGCATGGCGGCAGGTTGAGAAATACGGGTAATGGTCGCCGGTGTGGAGAGGCATACGGGGCGCGTAGTCTCCATCATGTCACACACCACGGCAGCTGCACAACGAGGCTCCGAACCGGGTTGGCGTGGGGCGTTAGTGCGCACTACCCACATTTTCGGCGGGTTGTCAGCGTCTCCCGGAGGCATTAGCCTGATAGGTTCTCTCCGGTTCGCGGCGAGCCGGCATTGGAACCTCACAGCGGCGGTTTTGCCGACTTCAGCCCGATGATTCGAAGCGTGCCGGACGACCAGCGGATTGTCATTACGGGCGTGGGGCTCACCGCGCCCAATGGCGACTCGCTGCCCGAGTATCGCGCCGCGCTCCTGGCCGGCCGCAGCGGCGTCGAAAAATACAACATCCGCTACGTCGGCGACACGCTGGCCGGGGTTTGCCACTTCGACGAGCTCCGCTATCAGACCCGCAAGGACGTCCGCCGAGGCACGCGGGCCGGCGGCATCAGCATCTACTGCGCCCGCGAGGCGGTGGCCGACTCCGGCGTCGAGTGGGAGAAAATCGACCGCTCGCGCGTCGGCGTGTACATCGGCGTCACCGAGCACGGCAACGTCGAGACCGAGAACGAAATCTACGAGATCACCCAGTTCAACTACGACACCAAGGTGTGGTCGCACCACCACAACCCGCGCACCGTGGCCAACAACCCGGCGGGCGAGATCACGGTGAACATGGGGATCACCGGGCCGCATTACACGATCGGCGCCGCATGCGCCGCGGGCAACGCGGGGCTGATCCAGGGCGCCCAAATGCTGCGGCTCGGCGAGTGCGACCTGGCGATCGCCGGCGGCGTTTCGGAGAGCATCCGCACGTTCGGCATCTTCGCAGGGTTTGCCAGCCAGGGCGCCCTCGCGGCGCACGAGGACCCTACCCAGGCGTCGCGGCCGTTCGATCGGGCCCGCAACGGAATCGTCGTGTCGGAAGGCGGCTGTCTGTACACGCTCGAGCGCTACAGCGACGCCGCCGGCCGCGGAGCGAAAATCTACGGCGAGCTGGTCGGCTACGCGATCACCAGCGACGCCACCGATTTCGTCTTGCCCAACGCCCGCGAACAAGCCCGGTGCATGGGCATGGCTCTGAAACGGGCTGGCCTGAATGCCGACGACGTCGACATCGTCAGCACCCACGCCACGGCCACCCCCAGTGGCGACGTGCAGGAGTGCGAAGCGGTGCGGCAAGTGTTCAACGGCTCAAAACGCCTCCGCATCAACAACACCAAGAGCTTCATCGGCCACGCCATGGGCGCCGCGGGTTCTTTGGAGCTGGCCGGAAACCTGCCCACGTTCGACGACGGCGTCGTCCATGCAACGATCAATGTGGACGACCTCGACCCCGAATGCGATCTCGCGGGTCTGGTGCTCAACCAGCCGCAGGAAATCGGCGCCGCCGAGTACATCCTCAACAATTCCTTCGGCATGCTGGGCATCAACTCGGCGGTGATCATCAAGAGGGTGTAACCGCCAAGTACGCCAAGAGCGCCAAGAAGAAAAAGCCTATAGAAATCTCCAAATTCTCCGCCTTGGCGCTCTTGGCGTCCTTGGCGGTTCAAAAGGAATCGCCGCATGACCCCGCCGGAAATCAGAGAAGAAGTGATCGACATCTTGACCGACATCGCTCAAGACCAGGACCTCTCGCAGCTCGACGACGCGCGGAGCTTCCGCGAGCAATTGGAGCTCGACAGCATGGACTTCCTCGACATCGTCATGGAACTCCGCAAGCGCCACCGCATCCAGATTCCCGAAGACGACTACCTGCAACTGGCCAGCATGGAGTCGACGGTGAAGTATCTAGAGCCGCTGCTGAAGGACGTGGAGAAAGTGTGAGGATAGTGGGCGGTGGGCGGTGGGCAGTGCGGAAACAAACTACTCTTAACTGCCCGCTGCCTACCGCCCACTGCCCACTCCCCCATGTACGACACCATCATCATCGGCGCCGGCATGTCGGGGCTCGCCGCGGGGATTCGCCTGGCGTATTACGACCAGCGCGTCTGCATACTGGAGCGACATACCACGATTGGCGGCCTCAACTCGTTCTACCGGCTCCGCGGCCGCGACTACGACGTCGGGCTGCACGCACTCACCAACGTCACCCCCAAGGGCGCCAAGCGCGGCCCGCTCGCGCGGCTCCTGCGGCAACTGCGGCTGTCCTGGGACGACTTGGCCATCGCGCCCCAGATCGGCTCCGAGGTCGTGTTCCCCGGCGTGCGGCTGAGGTTCAACAACGACCTCGACTTTCTGAGAACCGAAGTCGCCCGTGAGTTCCCGGCGCAGCGCGACAACTTTGAACGGTTGCTGAACGCCGTCGTCGACTACGACGACCTCGACGATTCGCACGCCGCCGTCTCCGCCCGCTTGCGGCTTAGCGAGCTAGTCTCCGACCCACTGTTGGTGGAGATGCTGTTCTGCCCGCTCATGTTCTACGGTTCGGCCCGCGAACACGACATGGACTGGGGCCAGTTCTCGATCATGTTCCGCAGCATTTTCATGGAGGGGCTCGGGCGACCCCATGCGGGGGTGCGGCTCATCCTCAAGCAGCTCGTGCGGAAGTTTCGCTCGCTGGGCGGCGAGCTGAAGCTGCGCGCCGGCGTCAGCCGGTTGGAGGTCGAAGACGGCCGCGTGGCCCGCGTGGTGCTCGAAAACGGCGAGAAGCTCGAAGCCCGCCGCGTGCTGTCGTCCGCTGGCTGGTGTGAGACGATGCGGTTGTGCGACGATGGCCAGCCAGTCGTCAGCCGCGCCCCGGGCCGCTTGAGCTTCTGCGAGACAATTGCGGCCCTCGACGTCGAGCCGCGCCGGCTGGGCCACGAGCGGACGATCACTTTCTTCAACGACTGGGAAAAGTTCGATTGGCGGGCTTCGCAGCCGCCCTGCGACGTGCGCAGCGGCGTCATCTGCTCGCCCAACAATTTCGACTACGGCGAGCCGCTCGATGAAGCTGGCCTCGGCGTGATGCGCATCACCTCGCTGGCCAACCACGACTACTGGCGCGGCCTCGACGAGCACGCCTACCGGCTCGAAAAGCTCCGCTGGTACGAACGAATCACCGAAAGCGCCGTGCGCTTCGTGCCCGACTTCCGCGGCCGGGTGATCGACACCGACATGTTTACGCCGACGACCATCGTCCGCTTCACCGGCCACGACAACGGCGCCGTCTACGGGCGCCCGAGAAGCAGCTCGACGGCCGCACACATCTCAAGAACCTGTTCATCTGCGGCACCGACCAGGGCTTCGTCGGCATCGTCGGCTCGATCACCAGCGGCATCGGCATGGCGAACATGCACTGCCTGAAGGACTGAGGGGCGAGAGGCGAGCAGCGAGGGACGAGTGAAAGAAACAAGCAGCGAGCCGGGGCGTCTCGCCACGGGCGACTCACCCGAACTAGGTGTTCCTTTGGTGGGCTCGCGCCGCGGGCCGCGGTTTTCACTAGGCACGTTGCTGCTGTTGATGGCGCTGGCGGCGGTAGGCGTCACCGTGTGGCAGTTGTATCGCGAGTTGGTTCCGTTGCGTGCCGAACTGCGGCGGTTCCGCGACGAGGCGGGGTCTCTTTCCATTGACGATCCGACCAAGCTCCATGCCATCCGCCTCCAGTCGCTCGACGACTCGACGTGGAAATTCCGCATCTACGTGCCGAAGGGACAGCGATACGGATTGGTGCTCACAGTCAACGATGTCCCGCGGTCAGGACTTCCCGCGATTTGGCGCCCCCAGCCCCGCCCGGGGCGATACGAATGCAGCATGTTGGGAAACGGGAATTATGTATTCCTGAGCGAGGGTGAACACGTTATTTCGGTGGGAGTCGCGACCACCGAGGAAGGAATTCGATGTGTTAGCATGGAACAGTATGACGAGACTACTGGATGGCGGGGTAAGCGGCATCGCGTGGAAGTGAAGGAGGCAGAGTGGCCGCGAGTCGATCATGGCGGATTTGAAGAAGATGGGCTCAAGGACCGATCCACTCACATGGCTGGCCGAAGCGGAGAAATAACGCTCATGCGATATATAGCACCACAGGTCCCGCAGCAGGGACCGCCAGTTCCCGTTAGCTATCCTGCCGACGGATTCCTCCTCTGGATTGAGCCACTTCAGGGTGGTGGCAAAGCGCAGCGTCCGATGATCATGCATACCGCCGAGGCGCGATGCGCCCGCGGGCGCCCTATCCGCGACTACCGGTCGCGGCTTTATGATGGGCGAGCTCTCGGATACAACGAGTATAATGCCTCGCGATTTTCTCCAAGACGCCCGCGACGAATACGATGTCGTCGTCATCGGCAGCGGCCTGGCCGGGCTGACCGCCGCCAATGTGCTCGGCCGCGCCGGCCATTCGGTGCTGCTGTTGGAGCAGCACTACAAGCTCGGCGGCATGGCCACCTGGTTCAAGCGGCCGGGAGGGCACATCTTCGATATTTCGCTGCACGGTTTCCCCGTGGGCATGATCAAGAGCTGCCGGCGGTATTGGACGCAGGAGATCGCCGATTCGATCGTCCAACTGAAAGGCATCCGGTTCGACAACCCGATGTTCTCGCTCACCACCACCTTCAATCGCGAAGATTTCACCAGGCTGCTCGTCAATCAGTTCCGCGTCGATGCGCAGGCGGTCGATGGCTTCTTCGATGCCGCGCGAAGCATGAACTTCTACGACGACCAGTCGATGACTGCCGGCGAGTTGTTCGAGCGGTTCTTCCCCGGACGCGAAGACGTTATCCGACTGCTTGATGGAGCCGATCACCTACGCCAACGGCAGCACGCTCGAGGACCCCGCGATCAGCTACGGCATCGTGTTCTCGAACTTCATGTCCAAGGGCGTCTTCACGTTCCAGGGCGGCACGGATCGGCTCATTCAGCTGATGCAGGCGGAGCTCGAGCGCAATGGCGTCGACATTCGCATCCGCTCCGACGTCGAGCGCATCCATTGCGACGGACGTCGAGTGCGGGCTGTGACCGTGGGCGGGCGCACCATTCGCACGCGGGCCGTCGTCTCCAACGCCAACCTCAAGCAGACGGTTTTCCGGCTGGCGGGCGAGGACAACTTCGATCCCGCCGTTTGTCGAAGAAGCCCGCGGCCGTGCGGCTGAACAATTCCAGCACGCAGGTCTACATGGCCTTGAAGCCCGACGATGATCTCGACGAATCGACCGGCGACCTGCTTGTTCAGCAGCACGGCGCCGCTGTTTCGCACCGAGGCGCTGCTGTAGCCGCGACATCACCAGCCGCACGTACTCGTTCTACTACCCGCGCACGCGGCCCGAGGGCCGGCCGCGGTGCCTCATCGTGTCGAGCACGAACGCCCGCTACGAGGACTGGGCCGGCCTGTCGCCGAGGACTACGAAGCGAGCAAGCGCGACCTGTGCGAGACGACGCTCGACGCCCTCGACAAGTACGTGCCCAATATTCGCGAGCGCGTCGACCACGTCGAGGCCTCGACGCCGCTCACCTTCCAGCACTACACCCACCATGTGGCAGGCGCCAGTTTCGGCACCAAGTTCGAGGGCCTGGCGGTCAGCCGGGCCATTCCGCAGCAAATCCCGGGGCTGTATCATGCCGGCAGCGTCGGCATCATCATGTCCGGCTGGCTGGGCGCCATGAACTACGGCGTGATCGTGGCCAATGAAGTGGACGACCATCTCATGGCCAGCGGCTCACGGCCTGTCGCAGCTTCACCAACGGAAATAGGACACGGATGACACGGATGTTCGCGGATTGAATTCGTTGTTTGATTTCGGTCCGCGCTAATCCGTGAGAATCCGCGTTCATCCGTGTTACTATTTCTGCAGCCTCCCGATATGTCGCTCGAACAGATCAAAGCTGCGATTCCCCACAGGGAGCCGTTCTTGCTGCTTGACCAAATCGTCGAGCAGTCCGAGGCGCGGATTGTGTGCCGCAAGCGATTCACGGGCGATGAATTTTGGTACCGTGGGCACTATCCGGATTTTCCGATCACGCCCGGCGTGTTGCTATGCGAGGCGGCCATGCAAGCGGGGGCCGTGTTGCTGTCAAAAAAGGTGTCAGGAACCTTTTCACCTACGGGCCCGGTGCGGGATGCATCGTCGGTTGATGAAAAGGTTCCTGACACTTTTTTTGACGCCGTGCCGGTCGCCACGCGGGCGGGCAACGTGCAGTTCAAGCAGATGGTGTTGCCGGGCGACACAATCGAGATTGAGGTGGAACTGGTCGAGCGAGTGGCCAATGCGTATTTCATGAAGGCCAGGGTGACGACCGGCGGCAAGGTCGCGTGTCGGTTTGAGTTTGCATGTGCGCTGCGCACCCTCCGGTCCCCTCCCCTTGATGGGGAGGGTTAGGGAGGGGTGATGACGGAACGAGCGGTGCAATTTAGCAGCTAGTGGTTGACCCTCGCGAAGGGCTTCCCCCCTCCCCAGCCCTCCCCGCCGAGGGGAGGGGGCCGGAGGAATCAAGATTGCGGTATGAACAACGATTTCCTCCAACTCGCCGGCCGGCGGATCCTCGTCTTCGGACTCGCCAATCGTAAAAGCGTGGCCCACCACGTGCACCAGGCACTGTGCGAAGCCGGCGCTGACGTCGTGCACGTGGTGCGGACGGAAGAGCGCAAGACATCGGCGGCCAAATTGCTCGAAGGCGCGTTGATATATGCCTGCGACGTCGAGCGCCAATCCGAAATCAACGCGCTGGCCGCGCAACTGTCCAGTGACTTTGACGGATTCCATGGCCTGGTCCACTCCATCGCCTTCGCCGGCTACGACGCCGGCGGTCCAAAACCGTTCCACGAAACCAGCCGCGAGCAACTGCTGCGGTCGTTCGACGTGTCCTGCTACTCGCTCATCGCGCTGGCCAACGCCTTCAAGTCGCAACTGACGCGCGACGCCTCGGTCGTCGCCGTCTCGATCTCCACCACGCGCATGGCCAGCGAGAACTACGGCTTTATGGCGCCGGTCAAGGCGGCCCTCGATTCGAGCCTCGCGTTCCTAGCCAAGTCGTTCAGCCAATTCTCCGAGGTGCGGTTCAACGCCGTGGCCCCGGGGCTCTTGAAAACGTCGGCCTCCGCGGGCATCCCGGGCTATGTGGATTCCTACTTGTTTGCCGAGCGCGCCACGCTTCGCGGTCGGGCGGTGCAAACGGAAGAGGTAGCCGCTGCCGCGGCCTTCCTGCTCAGCCCCCGCTCCAGCGGTATCAATGCCCAGCGAATTGTCGTAGACGCCGGGATGGAGGTGAATTATTTCGACCAACGCCTAGTGCGAGCGGCGGTTGACGCCCTGCCGCGGACCTAAACGCCTGCCCGCGGGCGCCGCCCACGCTGGTCCTCGCGTTAAGCTCATGGTATGCTAAGACTTGAGGCGACCCCGATAGGCGGAGCTCATCCCCGCGCCGTTGCAATCGAGCGGCAACAGCGCACAATAGCTCCCCGACGGACGGCGCCGTGATGAACAGAGAACACTTATCTTGCTCGTTGAACGGGATGGACCGACCCCGCACCGCGGCGCCGGCGCGGGGGTGGCGCTGGATTTGCACGCTCCTCGGCTGGCCCTTCTATTTACACCGCTTGGATGCCTGAACCTCAGTGACCGCCAACGAATTTCTCGACCTGGTGCGGCGCAGTCAACTGGTGGAAGAAGACCAGTTGACGAAGTTTCTCGGCGGCCTCACCGCCAAGAACGGGCTCAAGCTGCCCGACGCCCCCGATAAGCTCGCCGCGGCGATGATCGCCGCCAACCTCATCACCGAGTGGCAAGCCGAGAAGCTGCTGGCCGGCAAACACAAGGGCTTCATGCTCGGCAAGTACAAGCTGCTGCGCCACCTGGGCAAGGGCGGCATGAGCCAGGTGTACCTCGCCGAACACACGCTCATGAAGCGTAAGGTGGCCATCAAAGTCCTCCCGCAAAATCGCGTCGAGGACGCCACCTACCTGGAGCGATTTCGCATCGAGGCCCGCGCCGCGGCCCGGCTCGACGATCCCAACATCGTGCGGGTGTACGACATCGACCAGGACGTCAACACGCATTTCATCGTCATGGAATTCGTCGACGGCCAGGACCTCCACGTGCTGGTCCGCGATCACGGCCCGCTGCCCTACGAAAAGGCGGCCGACTACATCGCCCAAGCGGCCCGCGGACTCTCGCACGCCCACTCCATGAACCTGGTCCACCGCGACATCAAACCGGCCAACTGCCTGCTCGACAAGCACGAGACGGTCAAGCTCCTGGACATGGGCCTCGCGCGGCTCATCGACGACGAGGCGTCGCTCACCCTCGACAATAACGAGAACGTGCTGGGGACGGCGGACTATCTTGCCCCCGAGCAGGCGCTCAACAGTCACAAAGCCGATTTCCGTGCCGACATCTACAGCCTAGGTTGCACGCTGTATTATTTGATCACCGGCCATCCGCCGTTTCCCGACGGCACGATTTCCGAGCGGCTGCTGAAGCACCAGGTCGAGCAGGCGCCGAGCATCTTCAAGGATCGGCCCGATGCGCCGTCGGTGCTGGTCAACATCTGCAACCGCATGATGGCCAAGCGGCCCGACGATCGGTACCAGACCGCCGGCGACGTCGCCGAGCGCCTGGCCGAGTGGCTGGCCGACCGCGGGCTGGACGTGGGCGACAGCAGCAAGAAGACCGGCAGCGGCGGCGGCTCCGGCGGCATCGGCAGCGACGTGTTTCGTCGGTTCGCGGCCTCCATGCAAAAGCCCGGCGGCGACGCCAATCGCCCCGGCAAGGGCAGCGGCGGACGCCAAGGAGCGGCTGCCGTCGCCACTGCGGCTCCGCCGGAAGAAGACATCGGCCTGGCGCCACTGGAGGAGGACACCGTCGGCAAGGCGCCCAGCGACACGATGGCCGACGCGCCGACCAGCGACGTGCTCGTGCGGCCCAAGACGGAGGGCCAGCCGCAGCGGCGAAAGTCGCTCATCGAGGAAGAGATCGACGCTGGCCGCGCGGCCGTGCCCGACGTGCGGATGGTGCGTCGCCCCGAAAACGAATTCAATCCGCTCAAGCCGCCCGGCTACGTGGGCCCCAGCCAAGGCCCGCCCACGTGGGTCCTCGTCGCAGTCGGCGTCGGCGTCTTCGCACTGATCGCCACCGTCGTTGCGGTACTTACGCTGTCGCCGTGATCCAGTGGTTAGCCGCGACGCGGAGGTCCGCCGCAGCGGAGCGCTTCCTGCTCCCCGTCCCGCCCAAGCGCGCTCCGCTACCGCGTCGCGGCTAACGGCACGATTGCCGCAGGTCTTGCGGGCGGGGGTGCATTGCCCGCGACGAGCGCTCGTTGCCAGTTCACGCCGATCATCTGGCAGTTGATTCCCGAGCCGATCCCGAGCAGCGCCACGCGGTCGCCGTGCGCCAGTCGGCCCGACTCGGCGGCCAGCGCCATCGTCAATGGCAAGGCCGCGGCGCCCGTATTGCCGAGCGTTTCGAACGTCGAGAAGTCGAGGCGCTCGTCTAGCTCCAATGCCTCGAACATCAACTTGCGATGCGCGGCGCCCACTTGGTGGCATACGGTTTTAGCAATGTCGCCTCGGCGCCATTCGAGCTCATCAAGAAACTGCTCGAAGGTCGACGCCCCCGCTTGAACGCCCGCAAGTAGGAGCTGTTCGCTGTCGGTGCGCATAAAGGTCTCATGCCCCTCACTCTGGCACAGTTGGTGCTCATGCGTGTGAGCCAGCGCGGCGGCGCCTTCGATGCGGTTGTGAGTGCGGCTCAACTCGCGATCGCACAGCAGCACCGCCACGCTCGCCGAGCCGATGGTGAGCGAGGCGATGAATTGCTTAACGCCCTGCCGGTCGATGGTCGCGTCGCGGTTGATCCGGTCGATCGTATTCTCCACCAGCGACCGCCCGCACTCCGTGCCCACGACCAGCCCCGCGCGAATCTGGCCCAACTCGATCATGTTGGCTACTTGCAAGACGCCCGTGAGCAGGCCGAGACAGGCGTTCGACACGTCGTACGCCAGGCAGGCGGCCGGCAAGCCGAGGGCATGGTGGACGCCGCACGCGGTCGCCGGTTCAAGATAATCTCGGCAAACAGATCCATGAATCAGGGCGCCGACATGATGGCGCTCGATGCCGCTCACTTCCAGGGCGCGGGCGGCGCTGTCGGCGCTGACGCGCCCCGGCGACGTTTCCGGCGGAAAGAACCGCCGCTCGCGGATGCCCGTCATCAGCTCCAGACGCCCAACCGGGAGCCGCAGCCGCTCGTAGGCCGGCGCCAGGCGGCGCTCCAATTCGTCGCTGGACACAACCTCTTCAGGCAGCGTGTAGCCAAAGGCTTCGAGGCAAACGTGCTGATAGCGCATCTATTGAGAGTATCGCTGCGCCGGCAGATCGTAAACCGCCCTCTGAGCTGCCGAGATGAATGCGAATTTGCTACAACTCGATGTCGTCCACCGCTTACCCATGACGATATCCCAGCAACTAGCCGGAGGGCCATGCCCTCCGGGGACCCGGACCGCGTGGCGGTCCGGCTATTCTCCATGACGAACCTCATGCACCTTGACGCGGCGAAACCATCGAAGGCGGACCTGATCGCCGTCCTTGTCGCCATCGTGCTGCCGTCAATCACAACGTGGATTTACTTCTTCGGCGCCGAGTCGGCGGCCGCGCGTGTCCAGCTTCTGGTGTTCAATGCGGTGAAGGTGCTGCAATTCGCCCTCCCCATTGCGTGGGTCGTGGGCGTGCAGCGACGGCCGATCACGCTGCGACCCCAACATGCCCGCGGCGTGGTGGCGGGGCTTGCCTTCGGAGCGCTGGTGGCCGCGGCCGTTGGCGTGCTGTACTTTAGCTTCCTGCGAAACTCCCCGCTGCTGGCCGACGCCGCGACCCAGATGCGTGCCAAGGTGAGCGGCTTCGGCATCGACCACCCGTGGAAATACGCCGCTCTGGGCGTGTTCTACAGCCTTGTTCATTCGCTGTTGGAGGAATACTACTGGCGTTGGTTTGTCTTCGGCCAGTTGCGCCGCTGGATGCCGTGGGCGCCGCCGCGGCGATTTCGTCGGTGGGATTCATGGCCCACCACGTGCTCGTGCTCGGTAGATTCTTCGGCTTTGCAAACTGGGCCACATACCTGTTTGCGGCTTGTGTGGCCGTGGGCGGTGCGGTTTGGGCTTGGCTCTACGAGCGGACGGGGTCGCTCGTGGGACCGTGGGCCAGCCACCTGCTCGTCGACGCCGCGATATTTGCCGTGGGATTCGACATTGTCCGGGCGATCCTCCGCTAGTGCGTCCACGCAACAAAGTGACCCAAATGCCAAATTTCACCGGATGTGGTGTGCCAGCACTCGAAGTTGACGCAACATGCGGAATCTAATTGCCATTTTTTTCTGGCAGTCTACACTCCTCGCCAGACTTGCATCGCCCTCCTGACCGCGTGACACGGTCGCCCACACAAGGAGCCCGAGGCCGTTCGATAGGGAAGTCGATCCGAACCGCTCGTCTCCTCCGTGGAGCGGCGGGCGCCGGATAACCGCCTCAAGTCATTTCGACGCACAGAGCGCCCATGGAAGGGTACGACCGGCGATCTCTTGCTATCGCCGGCAAGTCCTGCTCTCGCGCGTCGGCCCTTTTGAATTGGGGTCGTCGTCCACTCGGTCGCTAGACCCTGGCCACGGTTCGCCGGTGGTCGAGTGCTAGCGTGCTTTTCGGATTAACTCCTCGCCGCCGGCCGCGTTAGTTCGGGTTCGGTAGGGAACCAACGGGTGCGCCGCACGCGGCGCCGGAAAGGAGTTTCGGATGTCTAAGTCTCTCATTGGAATCAACACTGATTTTCGGGCCGCCAGACACGAGGCGCCCGCCTTTGCTTATGTGGCTGCCGGGTATTTCGACGCGATTTTTCAAGCCGGCGGGTTGCCCGTGCTGCTGCCGCCCTACGAGTCGGCGGACGACCTCGATAACCTGCTCGACCGCCTCGACGGCGTCATGCTTATCGGCGGGGCCGACCTCGACCCGCGCCGCGACGGCTGGATGCTGCACCCCAACGTGCGGCTCCAGGACCCCCGCCGCGAGTCGTTCGACCGCATGCTGGTGCGGGCCGTCGCCGAGCGGCGGATGCCGGTGTTCGGCGTCGGCGCGGGCATGCAGCTGTTGAACGTGTCGCAGGGCGGCAATCTACTGCTGCACCTCCCCGAGGACCTGCCCCAAGCCCTGCCGCACCTCGACCCACTCGATCCCGACCATCGGCACACGCTCGAGCTGGCGCCGGGGTCGATCATGGACCGCGTCTATGGCGACGGCGAGCTGCGCGTCAACAGCATGCACCACATGGCCGTCGACGAGGTGGCGCCGGGCTTCGAGGTCACCGCCCGTTGCCCCGACGGCGTCGTCGAGGCGATCGAGAGCCGAATGGACGACTGGTTCGCGTTCGGCACTCAGTTCCATCCCGAAGCGTCGACGGCCTCAGCCCTCGACGCCCGGATTTTTGAGGAGTTTCTCGCCGGCGTGGAGCAATGCCGCGGCGGCGTGCGATTGGTCGCGTGAAAACCGCAGGATGACGGTTTAAGTCATCGGGTGTCCTCCCGCTTGACAACAACTTGGGGCCCGGCGTCGACACGGACAAGCGACGCCGGGCCCGGTTTCTTGGCGCCGGGCATGTGGAGGACGAAGTCGGCATCCGCAACGCGCTCCGCTGCGGCGGACCTCCGCGTCGCGGCTAACGGGAACGGACATATCGGAGGTTAGCCGCGACGCGGAGTCTGCGGAGCGGAGCGCGTGGGCCGCCAGCGCTCACGCTACGTCCACTACCTCACCGGCGTTCCCAACAGCCGCAAAAACTCCCGCATCCACGCCGGATGCGCGGGCCACGCCGGCGCGGTGACGAGATTGCCGTCGACGCACGCGCCGTCGAGGCCCTCCGCCGGCGCATCCCAGATCGCCCCCGCCTCGACCACCTGCGGCCGCACCGCGGGATACGCCTGGCACTGCCTGCCCTTTACCACCCCCGCGGCCGCCAGGATTTGCGGGCCATGACACACCGCAGCCACGGGCTTGTCGGCCTTAAAGATCTGCCGCACCACCTCGAGCACGCGCTCGTCGAGCTGCAAATACTCCGGGGCCCGCCCGCCAGGAATCACTAGCGCGTCGTACGCCTTGGCGTCGATGGCCTGCCAGTCGATTGTGATGCGGAAATTGTGACCGCGCTTTTCGCTGTAAGTCTGCTGGCCTTCGAAATCATGAATCGCCGTCGCCACCGTCTCGCCGTGCCGCTTGTCCGGACAAGCCACGTCCACCTCGTGGCCGAATGTCTGCAGAATCTGCAACGGAACCATCGCTTCGTAGTCCTCGACGAAGTCGCCGACGATCATCAAGATTTTTTTCTTCATCACTTCTCCGCGAGCAAGCATTCCGGCATGCGCTGCACGTTGCCGTCGCCGTCCACGCACGCGATGGTGCTCGACGCCTCGGCGATCAAGTCGTCGCCCACAAGCACGCGGTACTGGTGGTCGATGCGGGCCGCGGTGGCGCGCACGACTTTTGTCTGAATGCGCAGCCGATCGCCGAACCGGGCCGCTTTGCGGTATTTGCAGGCGATGCTGTGCACGACCAGGTAAATCCCGTCTCGCTCAAAGTCGGCGTAGTCGTGTCCCATCGCCTTGAGCATTTCAACGCGGGCCAGCTCAAAGTATTGGAAGTAATTGGCGTGATGGACCACTCCCTGGCCGTCGGTCTCGTAGTACCGGACGTCGATCTCGATCTCGTGTTCGAACATGGCCCCCGCATCGTAGGCGATTGGCTGGCCGGCGTCCAAGGGCGGCCAGCGGCGAGAAATATTGGCATTGGTCGCAGCCGCCGCGTGCGTTGCAACTGGTCCGCGACCGCCCTATAGTGAACCCTTGCACGGCGGGCTACCCGCCTCCGGGAGGAGCGTCGATCATGAGCACCGGCGAGGGCGCAGGGACGGACTTTGCCACCATGCGCGGACGGGACTACCCCTCCATCCGCCAGTTCACCGTCTTCTTGGAAAACCGCGTCGGCCAGTTGCTCGAGGTCGTTCGCCGCTTCGAGGGCAGCAACGTCCGCATCGTCGCCCTGACGATCTCCGACTCCACCGAATGCGCCGTCGTGCGGTTCCTGCTCAGCGACCCCGAGCAGGGCCGCGAGGTGCTGGAGCGCGCCGGGCTGGCGATCGTTGAGTCGGACCTCATCGGCGTCGAGCTGCCCGACAGCCCCCAGCCGCTCTTGCAAGTCTGTACGGCCCTGTTGCAGGCCGAGGTGAACATCACGCAGGTTTACCCGCTGTTGACCCGCCCCCACGGCCGGCCGGCAGTAGCGCTGATGGTCGACAACATCGAGATGGCCCTGGACACCCTCGCCGCCAAGGGCTTCTCGCCGATCAACGAAGATGACCTGAAAGAGAGCGAGTAGCCGGGGCTTGATGCTCGGTGCTGGATGCTGGATGCTGGATATCAAGCATCGAGCATCAAGCATCCAGGATCTTCTCATCCCATGCCCATCCACGTCATCTGCCCGGGCTGCCACGCCCGGTTCAAGGTTGGCGATCAGCACGCCGGCAAGACGGGAGCGTGCCCCAAGTGCAAGGGGACCATCCAGATTCCCGCCGCCGCCGACGAGGTGGTCATCCACGCCCCCGAGCTCGAGGCCGGCGCGACGAACCTCAAGGGCCGCAACGTTCTCAAGCCGCTCAAGCGCAAGGAAACCAAGTTTCAGCTCAACACGGCGCTGATCATCGGCGGGGCGACCTTGCTGACCGTCGCCATCGCGTTTCTGATCGGCAACAGCAAGAGCGACCTCGCCACTCAGATGACGGGGATCCTCGCCGCCGGCGCCGTGCTCTTGGGTCCGCCGTTGGCTTTCGCCGGCTACTCGTTTCTTCGCGACGACGAAATGGAACCCTTCCGCGGCACGGACCTGCTCATTCGCTGCGGCGCCTGTGGGCTCGCCTACGCCGCCATGTGGGGCGTCTATTGGTACCTGGGCATCCAATTCTTCGATCCCGACGACTACGCCAAGGGCACGCTTGAGCTGTTCCAAGTCGGCATCCTGCTCGGCGCGGCCATCGGCATCGGCCTGTGGGGCGCCGTCGTGGCGTTTGACTTCGATCCGCTGACAAGTTTTTTCCACTTCGCCCTGTACTTCACCGCCACGATCCTCCTCCGCGGCGTCATGGGCCTGCATCTACTGCCGGGCATTGGCGGAGGATAAGAGTTCGATGCTGGATGCCAAATGCTGGATGCGCGATATCCAGCTTCAAGGATCCAGCATCCAGCATCGAGCACCATGACCAAGCTTCGCGATATCCCCGAACTCGCCGCCCTGCGGGCCAGCCGGCATCTGGTGCGCATTCCGCCGGAAATGGATGTGCCGCTCACGCCCCGCGTGCGGCAGCTCATCGACGCTCCCGAGTTCCGCCGACTGGCCAAGATCAGTCAGTTGGGCCTCGTGAGCCTCGTCTATCCGGCCGCAAACCATACCCGGCACGAGCACTCACTGGGCGTGTACCGAACTGCGCTGTTGTTTCTCGACCGGCTGGCCGACGACGAGCGGTTCGCCGCGGCCGTCGCGCCGGCGGCGGCCGAGCGGTTCGTGGCCGCGGCGCTGTTGCACGATCTGGGCCATTGGCCGTTCTGTCACCCGATCGAAGACATCGAGCTGCGGCAGACGCCTAGCCACGAGCTGTTCGCCAACAGCTTTCTGCTCGAGGGCGAGCTGGCCGACCTCCTGCGCGACGAGTGGAATGTGCAACCCCGCGAAGTGGTCGAGCTCTTGTCCGGCAAGCCGCGCGACCGGGGCGACCGCGTGCTGCGGAGCATGCTCTCGGGGCCGATCGACGTCGACAAGATGGACTATCTGATGCGCGACAGTCTACACGCCGGCGTGCCCTACGGCCGCAACTTCGATCAGCCGCGACTTATCCAGAGCTTGTGCCTGAACGAAGCGGGCGACCGGCTGGCGATCACGGACAAGGGCAAGACCGCGGCGGAGATGATGGTGTTCGCCCGGTACGTCATGTTCAGCGAGGTGTACTGGCACCACGCCGTGCGCTCCGCGACGGCCATGCTGCAGCGGGCATTCTTCTCGCTCTACCAGCGTCTGGACCTCGACGCCCTGTTTCGGCTCACCGAACAGCCGATGATCGACGCCCTCCGCCACGCCGCGGGCGACGGCCCAGCCGCCGAGCTGCTCGACGGCTTATTTGGCCCATCTCGCCGGCTTTATAAGCGCGTGGCTCAGTTCAGTCTGTTCCAGCGTCCGGAGCTGTATCAACGCCTCGCGCGGCGGCCTTATCCGTTTCTCGTGCGGTGCGCCGAGCAGTTCGCCGCGGTGGCCTGCACGGCGCTGGGCGCGTCGTGGCGCCGCACGAAATCCTGTTCGACGCCCCGCCGGTGAAGCGGGAAGTCGAATTCCAGATCGAAGTCTTCTTCCCCAAGGAGGGATGCTACCGGCAATTGGGCGACGTCTCGCCCGTGGTGAAGACGCTCGCGAAGCAGCAGTTCGACGATTACGTCAAACGGGTGCGAGTCTTTGCCCACCCCCGGCTTGCCGGCGATCTGCGCGCCCTGCCCGCGCTGCCTGAGCTGCTCGCCGAAGCCATCGACCGAGCAAGGTGAAAGAGTCCGTGGTCTGTTGTCGTTAGTCCGTCGCAACTGACTGCCCACGAACATCACGCCGTCGCCGACAACTCGCCTTCGTCGACCGGTTCCAGCGCCTGTCGGTACGCCCGGAAGTGCTTCTCCACCTCGTCGGCCGTCAAGATGCCCGACTCGACCAACAGTTCGTTGAACGGCTTGACGCGCACCGCCTGTTCGTGCAACAGCCAGGCCAAATCCTCTTCGGTGAGGAAACCGAGCTTGACGGCCAGTTCGCCGAACATTTCGTCGGGCGAGTCGCATTGGCTGCGCAGCACGCCGAACACTTGGCGCACGTTGAGCTTGCGCTTCTCAATGGCCAATGCGCCCAGTTGTGGACGGGTCCGTAGCTGCAGCTTGAGCGCCTCGAAGAACTCTTCGCACGTAATGACGCCGTTTTCGACCAGGTACATGCCGAATTGCATGACGCGCGATCCTTTAAAATTGCGTGGTAACCGCGGGCGCCTCGCTGGGCGTATTCGCCCGCCTGCCCGCTTGCTGCGGCTGTGAAATGATAAGTCGCGGGCCGGGCGGGCTCGGCCTCGTGCGCTTGGAAAGCCTCCGGCACGCCGCTCCAATCGGCCGCACGACCGGTCCGATCGGAACAACGGGCGCCATCGGCGCAACTTGCGCGTTCCTTGACCATTGTCGGCCCCCGCCTGCACTGAACGCGGGCAAGGGTGGCCGGCGCCGGGGAGCAAGACCCGGGCCGCCGCGGGCCTCGCCGACGGAGGCAATTCCCGAAACCGCCGAGGTTTATTTTGTCGGCGCCAACACGCGGCGATCTTGGCGATGGCCCAACCGCTGCGGCGGTACGCCAATTGCTCCGCCGCCCCAAGGCCTCTGGCGGCAAGTTAGGATCGAACCGTGCCGGCAGCTAGTGTGTCGCTGATACGGTAAGAATGGCCGCCGAAGGGCCAGGAGTCGTCAATCCATGATCGCTGAAGTTAACACGCTAGAAGCCACCGGCGTTCGCCCGGCCATCGGCCCCGTCGCCGCCAGGGCGACGCCGTCGCTGGAGAGCATCGAAGGCGAAATCTCCCGCCTCACCTGGGCCGTGCTGGACAGAAGCGCCTCCCCTGCCGATCACAGCCGGCTCAGAGAGCTGGTGCGATCGCAACACGCCCTCCGCCAGCGTTCCCGCCCATAATCCAATCCGCATACACGGAAGGTCTGGCCGCCCCTGCGGTCCTCTCCACCGCCCGCCGTCGCATTTTGGCCTGGCAAACTGGAGTGCCTGCGTAGTATGCGACGATAACGGTATCCGGATCGAGTGCGTAAACCGATCCGATTCGCGACGGAGCACGAGTCGCCCGCATTGGCAGCCTCGCCCCCGGGCCAAGGAAGCAATTGCCCGCCAGGGTCGTTCCACCTAGATTGGTCCGCCGCCCTAACCGGCCGCGCGGCCCGGGAACAAATTTGCCATGCTGAACTCCCCATCAGATCCGCGGGCACACTATCTCTTGTTCTCCGAAGCCGACGCCGCAGGCGCCCAGGGCGTGTGGCGATTCGTTCTGGATAAAGTTGGCGACGATTGTCGACTGTCAGTGTCCGATGCCGAACCGCTGGAGTGCCGAGAGCGGCTCGAGCTCCTGGCCGTGGTCCGCGGGCTGGAGGCGCTCGATGAGCCGTCCAGGGTCACCCTTGTTACCAAGAGCCGCTACGTGAGTCGGGGCCTCCGGCGCGGCTTGTCCGAATGGCGGGCCAACGCGTGGCAGTGGGAGCGATTCGGGAGGCTCGTGCCGGTGCGCGACCACGATCTCTGGCGGCGCATGGCGCGGGCGCTGGAATTTCATCAAGTCGACTGCCGCTTGTGGCGGTTCGAGGGCGACTCCCGCGGCGCGGTTTCGGGAACCGCACCGCGGGAGACGGCAGCGCCGAACCGGCTGGCGGCTGCGGCCAAGCGCGGTGGCAGCGGGCCGCCGCGACCCTGGAAAGCGCCCTGCAACCCCCAGGACTGGCGGCGGGTTAAGGGGATTGCTCGGCTTCTTGCGGCAAACCGCCGGCATTTCAAGTACAACAGTAAAACAGGATGGACACCCGTGCGTTCGATTGTCGACGTCAGTGCGATTAACCCGCTGGTTTACGGCTACCACGAAAACCCCTTCGAGGTGCTGGGACCGCACGAGATCGAGGAGGACGGCCGCCGGGCGTTGGCGGTGCGGGCGTTATCTCCCGCAGTCGCAGCAGGCGTGGTTGGTCGACCCCCAGCAGGGCGTGGCCAAGCCGATGCGGCGGATTCACCCGGCCGGCCTGTTCGAGGCGATTTGCCCCCGCGAAGTCCACGACATCGACCAGGGACGCACCTACCAACTGCGAGCCGTCGATTCCGCGGGCCACCAAATGACGATGCACGATCCGTACGCCTTTCCGCCGCTGCTGACCGACTACGACCTGTACCTGCTGGGCGAGGGGCGGCACTGGCGGAGCTACGAGAAGCTCGGGGCGCACGCTCCGCACCGTGACGGCATCACGCGGCGTGAATTTCGCCGTCTGGGCGCCCAACGCCGAGGGCGTGAGCGTCGTCGGCGACTTCAACGGTTGGGATCGCCGCAAGCACGCCATGCGCAAGCACATTCCCAGCGGCGTCTGGGAGCTGTTCATCCCCGGCCTCGCAGCCCGGCGCGCTCTACAAGTATTCCGTAAAGGCCCGCGGCGGGCACGTCATCGAGAAGTCCGATCCCTACGGCTTCGCCGCCGAGCTGCCGCCGCGCACGGCCATCGCGTGGCCGACTCTGGACGCTACGCGTGGAACGACGAACCGTGGATGGCCAACCGCGAGCAACGAACTGGCTCCACGCCCCGATATCGATCTACGAAGTCCACCTGGGAAGCTGGCGAAAGGCTACACAAACGGGCCGAACGTGGCTCAACTATCGCGAGCTGGCCCACCAGCTGGTCGAATACTGCAACAAGATGGGCTACACGCACCTCGAGCTGATGCCCGTCAGCGAGCATCCGTTCACCGGCAGTTGGGGCTACCAGACCGTCGGCTACTACGCCGCCACCAGCCGCTACGGCTCGCCCGAAGACTTCATGTACTTCGTCGACCATTGCCACCAGAACGGCATCGGCGTGCTGATCGACTGGGTGCCGGCCCACTTCCCGCGCGACGGCCACGGTCTGCGACTAGTTCGACGGCACGCCCTCTACGAGCACGCCGATCCCCGCCAGGGCGAGCACCCCGACTGGGGCACGCTGATCTTCAACTACGGCCGCAACGAGGTCCGCAACTTCCTCATCTCCAACGCCCTGTTCTGGCTCGACAAGTACCACATCGACGGCCTGCGCGTCGACGCCGTGGCCTCGATGCTCTACCTCGACTACAGCCGCAACGAGGGCGAGTGGATTCCCAACGAGTACGGCGGCCGCGAGAACCTCGAGGCGATTTCCTTCCTCAAGGAATTCAACGAGCAGGTCCACCTGCAGTATCCCGGCGTGCTGACGGTCGCCGAGGAATCGACGCGCCTGGCGGCGTTTCGCGGCCGACGTACCTGGGCGGGCTGGGCTTCAGCCTGAAGTGGAACATGGGCTGGATGAACGACACGCTCCGCTACATGCGCCACGAGCCGATCCACCGCAAGTACCACCACGACGAGCTGACTTTCAGCTGATCTACGCCTTCACCGAAAACTTCGTGCTGCCCTTCTCGCACGACGAAGTCGTGCACGGCAAGGGCTCGCTGCTGGACCAGATGCCCGGCGACTTGTGGCAGAAGTTCGCCAACCTGCGGCTGCTGTACGGCTACATGTGGACGCATCCCGGCAAGAAGCTGCTGTTCATGGGCGGCGAGTTCGGCCAGTGGAACGAATGGAACTACGACCACCAGCTGCAATGGGACCTGCTGCAGTGGGAGACCCACCAGGGCGTGCAGAAGGCCGTCGCCGACCTGAACGCCTGTACCGCCGCGAGCCGGCCTTGCACCAGGTCGACTTCGAATACACCGGCTTCGAGTGGATCGACTGCCACAACTACGACGACAGCATCCTGGCATACATCCGCCGCGCCAAGGACCCGAGCGACTTCCTGATCGTCGTCTGCAACTTCACGCCGGTCGTCCGCCGAGGCTATCGCCTGGGCGTGCCCGAGGGCGTGCTGGTACGAGGAGATTTTCAACAGCGACTCGACGTACTACGGCGGCAGCAACGTGGGCAACTATCCCGGCGTCGAGGCGCGAGAGCGCGAAAGCCACGGCCGGCCATTCTCGCTGGAACTGACGCTGCCCCCGCTCGCCACCATCGTGCTGAAGCGAAAGCGCTAGTGCATAGCAGCTTGTGGTTTACTCGCGCTGCCCGCGTTCGGCGCACAGCTTGAGCCACTCGTCGTCGAGTTCCAGTCCCGCGCGCTCCTGCAGGACCTCCTTGTCGACCAATCCCGCGAACACTTGCTGGCGCTGGACGCGCGTGCCGATCTGCCCGGGCCAGAAGCGGTCCTCTTCCAGGAACAGCTCTTTGAGCTCGTCCGGTGCGTACTGCCGCGAGCTGAGTTTGATGACGTAGGCCACCGAGTGGTCGAAGTTCAGCACGCCGTCCGCGGCGCCCTCGCCAAGAGCAAACGCCGCCTGCATGAACTCCGGGCCGACGTTCTTCAGCTTCGGCACCTCGCTGAGCACCGGCGGGTTGCCGCTTTCGGGATCGACGGGCAACGACCGCCAGCTAAACAGCTCCGTTTGTGGGATGACCTCGTAACCCTGGCCGTTGAAGAACTCCTCGAAGGGCTGCGCGGATTTCGCCGCCTGCTCCGCAAGCTCCTTGGCCTTCTTCTCGGCCAGCGTCGCCGCCGCCCGTCGCTTCCACTCGGCGATCACCCGGTCGCGCACCGCGGAAAACTCCGGCACGTGGCGCGGCTGGTCTTCGATCTTCATCGCCAGATACCAATCGCCTTCCAGCTCCTTGGCCAAATATGGCTCGTACAGCTCCAGCGACGTGAAGGCTGCGCCGGTGACGCTCACGGCCCCGCGCGCCGCGTCGGCCGCCTTGCCCACCGCCGTGTCGAACAACTCGCGGGCGGTCAGCGCCGCCGTCTTGTCGACGGTCAGCCCATATTTGTCGGCCAGCCATTTGAGGTCGGTGAGCCGCTCAGGCGCCGCGGGCGGTTCTTTCTTTTCTTCCCTCGCTTGGATTACTTGACTGCCGTAGCGGTTGTATTCCGACTGGAGTTGGGCCGCGGCTTCGCTCATGATCCGCTCCAATTCCGCGACCGCCTTGTCCCTGGCGAGCGTGCGGCGAATGTCCTCCTGCACTTTCTCGAGCGGCTCATACTCGACAATATCCTCCGCCTTGGCATCCGCGGGTTTGGCGTTCTCCGGCGTGGTCGCCGGAGGCGCCGCAGCGTCCTCGGCAGGTTTTTCCTCGCCAACTTCGCCGTCGGTCGAGTTCGCTTCAGCTTGCTTCTTCGCCTCGTCCGCGGGAGCCGCCGCCGCGTCGGTCGGCGCCGGTTCGCTAGTCGCCGTCGCCTGATCGGCGGGCGTAGTTTGAGTCGTCCCACTCTCGGCGGCCGGCGATTCCGCTGCCGGCGTAGTTTGGAACGCCGCCAGTTTGAACGGACTCGGTCCGTGCGCCGCCGCCCCTTGGTTGCTCTTCGGCGCCGCGTCATCGGCTGGCGGCGCAGCAGGCGCCGCGTCTGAATCTGGCGCAGCGTCGCTGGCAGGAGTCTCACCCGTCGGCTTGTCGCTCGGCGCGGGCTCCGTCGCAGGCGGCGCTTGCTGACTCTCGCCCTCCGCCTTCGGCTCTTCGTCTTCCGTACCAAAGCTCGTCTTCACGAATTCCGACCGCTTATTGCGCTCGTAGTAATCAGCGATCTCGGCGTCTGTGACCTTGTCCAGATACTTTTCCGTGCGTTCGGCGACGCCCCCGCGCAGAAACGCAAGCCGCACCCGCCGCGGCTCGGCGAACCCCGGCGTCGCCGACGGCATGTCGCGGCCGTCCACCGTCAGCCATTGGTGCGGCTCTACGTCCTTGAATTCCTGGTAGAGCGCCTGCAACTGGGCCTCGGTCGGGTCTGGCACGTCTTTCTCGAAGCTCTCGACCGGCAACGCCGCCGCGGTGAGCGAAATCCGCTCGTTGACCCGCCGCCAATCCTCCCAGCGCTGCTCGGGCAGCACCACCGCGCCCGCGTCCTGGTACGACTGCCGATAGAAATACGCCAACAGCATCTTGCGCAGCGTGTTAAAGACCACCGCCTCGTTCGCCGCCGCGCCGCCTTGGCCCAGACTGGCAAAGATGCCCTCGATTTGGTCCCCCGTTACGTTCTTCCGAGAGAACATTTCCAGGCAGTGGTTGATCATGTCGTCGCTGACGGTCATCCCAGCGTGCAAGGCCAGACTGGAGACCACCTCGGCGTCGATGACGACCATTTCCACGTAGTCGCGACGCTGAGACCGCAGCAGCAGCTGGAGCAGCGACTGTGGCAAATCGTAGCCCGGCGACTCCCCGCCCCCCTGCATGAACAGCCGGCGGAGAAACTCGTCGGTGGCCTTCCGGTTGTGGACCAGGTTGTCCAGCTCGCGCTCGTTGATCTTCCCGCCGTTCCACGTAGCCACCGTGGCCCCGGCCTGGCGGACGCCCTGCGTCGAGCGACCGCGGCCTGTGCCCCGGGCAAAAACGAACAAAAACATGCACATCACCGTGGCCGCCGCCATAAAGGCCTTGGTGTGCTTGCGAAAGTAGCGGAAAGGACTCGCCATGGAGGTTCCGAATGGGCCCGGCCGACCTCCAAGACTTGACAATCGGGGCGGCGGGGCAGTAATGATTGACCGGCGCCGACGCACCGGATTTAAGGATGCTGATTCTATGGGCCGTCGACGTAAATGCAATCCCAATAAGGAAGTATCAGCGTTCGACCGGCTCCGGCAAGGGGGGTCGCGGCGCCCTCTGGCGAGCCGGGGCGTCCCGCCCCCGGCGCCTCCCAATTGTCCATTAACGGAACAACCCGCCCAGCGCGGATGCAAGGATTCAGCCGCCGGCGCAGGGCAGGCAAACTTTGTTGGCCCCGCCGCAGCGACGCGACGAATAGGAAGGTCAGGCTTTGCGCCTGACGCGGCATCCCGATTTACGCCTTGGTTACACATCCCCAGCTCAGGCTGACAACTTTCAGGCGCGATGGCAAAGAAGAAGGCAACATCCGCAGCAACCGGCCAGGCCCTGGTCATCGTCGAGTCGCCGGCCAAGGCGCGCACCATCGGCAAGTTCCTCGGCAAGGGGTACCGCGTCGAGGCCAGCATCGGCCATGTCCGCGACCTGCCGCAGGGCGCCAAGCAGATTCCCGCCCAGTATAAGGGCGAGCCGTGGGCCAACCTGGGCGTCAACGTCGACGACAATTTCACGCCCATCTACATCGTCCCGCCCGGCAAGACCAAGCAGATCAAGCTGCTGAAGGACGTGCTGAAGAAGTCCAACGCCCTCTACCTGGCGACCGACGAAGACCGCGAAGGCGAGGCCATCAGTTGGCATCTGTTAGAGCTGCTCAAGCCCAAGGTGCCGGTCCACCGACTGGTGTTCCACGAGATCACCAAAGAGGCGATCCAGGAAGCCCTCGCCGGTCCGCGACAGGTCGACGAGGGCCTGGTGCGGGCCCAGGAAACGCGGCGGATCATCGACCGGCTGTACGGCTACGAGGTCTCGCCGCTGTTGTGGCGCAAGGTGCGGCCCAAGCTCTCGGCCGGCCGCGTGCAGAGCGTCGCCGTGCGGCTGATCGTCGAGCGCGAACGCGAGCGGATGGCCTTCGTCTCGGCCACGTAGTGGGACTTGCTCGGCATCTTCGCCAAGATCAACGGCGAAACCCTGCGAGGCAAACCTCGTCTCGGTCGACGGCAACAGATTCCGTCGGGCAAGGATTTTGATCCGGCCACCGGCAAGCTCAAGGACGGCGACATTGTGCTCCTGGATCGAGCGCGGCCCAGGCCCTCGCAGACGCGGATTCGCAGCGGCGAGTTCCAAGTTACCGGCGTGGAAGACAAGCCGTACACCACCAAGCCGTACGCCCCCTTCACCACCAGCACGCTGCAGCAGGAGGCCAATCGCAAGCTCGGCTTCACCGCCCGCGCGCACGATGCAGGTGGCCCAGAGCCTGTACGAAAACGGCCACATCACCTACATGCGCACCGATTCGACCAACCTGGCCAACGTGGCGATCGAGGACGCGCCGCGACTTGGTGGAACGCAACTACGGCCGCGAGTACCTGCCCGAATCAGCCGCGGCTCTACCGCACCAAGGTCAAGAACGCCCAGGAAGCCCACGAGGCGATCCGCCCGGCCGGCCATCCCTTCGAGCTGCCCGAAGCGATGCGCTCCCAACTCGGCGCCGACGAGTTCCAGCTGTTCGAGCTGATCTGGAAGCGCACCATCGCCAGCCAGATGGCCGACGCCCGCGGCCGGCGCATTTCGATCACCATCGAGGGCGAGGGCTGCGTCTTCCAAGTCAGCGGCAAGACGATCGACTTCCCCGGCTACCTGCGGGCGTACGTCGAAGGGTCCGACGATCCCGAGGCCGAACTGGCCGACCAGGAGCGCGTGCTGCCCAGCGTCGAGCGCGGCGAGAAGCTGCACGTGCACGTCGCTCGAAGCCAAAGAGCACACCACGCAGCCGCCGGGGCGCTACAGCGAAGCCGCGCTGACCAAGGCCCTGGAAGAGATCGGCATCGGCCGGCCCAGCACCTACGCCTCGATCATCGACACGATCCTGGCCCGCAACTACGTGTTCAAGAAGGCAGAGCGCCCTGGTGCCCACCTGGGTGGCGTTCTCCGTGGTGCAATTGCTTGGAGGAGCACCTGCCGGCGCTGGTCGACTACCAGTTCACCGCCCAGATGGAAGACGACCTCGACGCCATCAGCCGCGGCGAGCAGGAGCACGTCCGACTACCTCGAGAACTTCTATTTCGGCAACGGCACGCCGGGCCTGAAGAAGCAGCTCGCCAACAAGGTCGACGAGATCGACCCCGCGACGATCGGCCGCATCCTCATCGGCAAGCCCGAGGACGGTCGCGCAGGTCTTCGTGCGCGTCGGCCGCTACTGGCCGTTCCTCGAGCAGGGCGACCGCACCGCGTCGATTCCCGAAGACATGCCGCCGGACGAACTGACGCTCGAGGCGGCGCTGGAGCTGCTCGACCAGGCCGCAGCAGGGCGAGGAGCCGCTGGGAATCTGTCCCGACACGCACAAGCCGGTGTACCTGAAGGTCGGCCGCTTCGGCCCCTACGTGCAGCGCGGCACGCCCGACGACGAAGAGAAGCCGCAAAACGCCTCGCTGCTCAAAGGGATGGCCCCGGACGACGTCGATCTCGCCACGGCGCTCAAGCTGCTGACGCTGCCGCGCAACCTGGGCGACCATCCCACGGACCAGCAAGCCGGTGATGGCCTACAACGGCCGCTTCGGCCCGTACGTCAAGTGCGGCGAGGAAACCCGCTCGCTGCCCGCCGATCTTTCGCCGCTGGACGTGACGCTCGACCAGGCCGTCGACCTGCTGGCCCAGCCCAAGACACACGGCCGCGGCGCCGGCGCGAAGAAAGCGCCGCTGCGAATCTTCGACAAGCCCTCGCCCGTCACCGAAAAGCCGATCCAAATGCTCGACGGCCGCTACGGACCGTACATCACTGACGGCGACACCAACGTCTCGCTCCGCAAAGGCATGAGCGTCGAAGAGATCACCTTCGACGAAGCGATCAGCATGCTTGCCGAAAAGGCCGCGCTAGGCCCTGCGAAGAAAAAGCCGGCGAAGAAGTCCGCTCCTAAAAAGGGCACGAAGAAAAAGCCACCAAGCAAGAAGGCGCCTAAGAAAAAAAAGAAACCGCGTCAGGACGATCACGAAAACGTTGACGAGTCGGAACAGGCCTAAATGGGCGCCTGAGATCGGCGTATTACGTTGCTCTCCGCATTCCGAGCCATCGGGATAGCGACGCATCCGCTTCGGCTGACCGCCTTCCCGCCAATAGTCCCTCGACGCTGATGTCCTCGTCGAGAGCCGGCCAGTGGATCCCCTCGCCCTCGCCAATCAACTCGAAGTTTTCTCTCTCCGCCTTTGTGCCGTGGAGAAGTCTCGGATACCACGCCAAGGGCGCCGAGAGAGACGCCCATCGTCCAGACGCACCGTCATCGAATCGTCGGAGAATTCGACCGATTCGGCAAAGACGTCACGTTCAGTGATTAAAGTGCTCATTCCATGCCTCCAACATTTTCTCTCTATTTTCCTCAACCAACTTTTGAATTGAGCGCAATTCGTGGTCACTGAACCGCCGCGAACGCGCCAGTCTAACTGGATCGAGCCAGAACTTTGCAGTCGCTCGTTCCCTTCGGATGTGAACGTGCGGCGGTTCTTGTCCTTCCGCAGAATAGAAAAAGAACTTGTACGGACCTATGTCGTCTATTGTAGGCATGCGACTTGCATTCCTAGACGCTATCTTAGCATTTGCTACGAGGCTTAGTCAAAAAACGCTGAGAGCGATTAGGTCTCCTCGCCATCCCCCTCCGCAACCGCATAAGCCACCGCGTGGCTGCGGCAGTGCGAGATGGTGATGTGCATCTCCTTGATCCCCGAGCGCTCAAACACTTCCCTGGCGCCGCCGCGCAGGGCGATCGCCGGCGCCCCGCCGGGCTTGTGGCGCACCTCGACGTCGCGCCAACTGATCCCGCGAATCCACCCCGTGCCCAGGGCCTTCAGCACCGCCTCTTTCGCCGCCCACCGGCCCGCGTAGTGCTGCGTGGCGGCCTTCTTGTCGGAGCAGTACTCAATCTCGTGCTCGGTATACACGCGGCGGATAAACAGCTCGCCGTGCCGGTCGATCATCTGCGCAATCCGCAGACACTCGATGATGTCGGCGCCGATGCCAATGATACGACCGGACATTGTCAGATTCCCTTGATCCCGCACGCCGACTGGGCCCGAGCCAGGACCGCGCCCGCTTTCTTGCGGGCCTTCGCGGCGCCAGCAGCCAGCACGTCGCGCACGTCGTCGGGCGCGATTCCCACCGGGCTCGCCGCGCTCGGGCCTCGGCAAAAAACGTCTCGGCGGCGTCGGCCAGCGCCTTCTTCACGTCGCCGTACCCAAATCCGCCGCGGCTGTAGAGCGACGCCATTTCCGCTCGTTGGTCGGATGTGGCCACCAACTCATGCAACTGAAACAGCACGTCGCCTTCGGGTTCCTTCGGCTGGTCCATCGGTCGCGAATCCGTCGGAATCCGCATGATCTTTTTCCGCTGCGCCTTGGGGTCCTCGAACACCTCCAACGTGTTGTTGTAGCTCTTCGACATCTTCTCGCCGTCGAGCCCCGGCACCTTGGCCGACGAATCCAGAAGCTTGGACTTCGGCAATACGAACGTCTGGCCAAACTTACTGTTGAATCGCTGAGCCAAGTCGCGGCACACCTCGATGTGCTGCACCTGGTCCTCCCCTACGGGCACGACGTCGGCGTCGTACGCGAGGATGTCCGCCGCCATCAGTACCGGGTACGTGAACGTTCCCGCCTCGGCCGAGACCCCTTTGGCTTTCTTGTCCTTATAGGCGTGGCACCGCTCTAGCAGGCCCATCGGCGTATCGGTCAGCAGTATCCAGCACAGCTCGCTGACTTCCGGCACGTCTGACTGGACGTACAGAATCGCCTTGCCGGGATCGAGCCCCAGCGCCAACAGGTCAATGGCGGCGTCAAGCGTGAGCTGCCTCAGCAGCGCCTGATCTCGCACCGTATTCAGCGCGTGCAGATTAGCGATGAAGTAGTACGCCTCGTCCTCAGTCTGCAAATCGATGTACTGCCGGATGGCCCCAAAATAGTTGCCCCAGTGAAACCGCCCGGTCGGCTGTATCCCGCTCAGCACCCGCATATCGACTTATCGCCTGTTTCAAATTCCATCGCCCGTTAGCCGCGACCCGAAGGTCCGCCGCAGGGGAGCGCTTCCCCATGATCACGCCGGCGATTCCAGGCGCAACGATCCGACAACCTCCGCGACGCTCCCAACGCCCGCCTCCGCCAGCGCCCCCGGCAGCGCGTCCAGCACCGTCATGGTCGCCGTTGGATTGTAGAAGTTCACCGTCCCCAGTTGAACCGCACTAGCGCCCGCCACCAGGAATTCCATCACATCGTCGATGCTCGCAATCCCGCCGATGCCCATCACCGGCGTCTTCACCGCCCGCGCGGCCTGGAACACACACCGCAAGGCAATCGGCTTGATCGCCGGCCCGCTCAGGCCGCCCAGCACATTGCCGAGCATCGGCCGCCGCCGCCGCCAGTCGATCGCCATGCCCAGGCAGGTGTTGATCAGCGAAATCGCATCGGCCCCGGCGGCCTCTGCCGCGCGAGCCATGTCGGCGACGCTGGTGACGTTGGGCGTCAACTTGGCAATCACCGGCAGCGAGCACGCCTCGCGGCACCCCTTTACGAGCCGCTCGCACGTTGCGGGGTTCGTGCCAAAATCGACCCCGCCGCTCACATTGGGGCAGGAAATGTTTAGTTCCACCGCCGCCGCCCCGTGCGCGGCGTCCACCTGCGCCGCCATCTCGATGAACTCCTCCGCCGTGCGACCCGCGATGCTCACGATGATCGGCGGTCCCAGCGTCGCCAAATAAGGCAAGTGGTGCGCGAGGAATGCGTCGATCCCGTCATTGTCCAGTCCGATCGAGTTCAGCATCCCGGCGGGCGTTTCGATCGTTCGCCACGGCTTGTTCCCGATGCGCGGCTCGCGCGTGACGGTCTTGGGCACGATGCCGCCGAGCCGCCCGAGGTCGACCAGGTGCGCCATCTCGCGAGCGTAGCCGAACGTGCCCGACGCCGCGACGATCGGGTTGGGCAGCACAAGCCGCCCCAACTGGATCCGCAGGTCGGGTTCGAGGCGCGGGGAGGATGGAGTGGCGGCGTTCAAGGCGCAGGCCAGGCGGAGGTTCGATCGGACCGTGTACCGGCAACCCGATTGAATTTAGCCTGCCGCCCAATACCCTGGCAAACGGCGGCGCTGCCGCTTAGATTATGCCGCCGTGCGTGCTATGCGGCGTCATGTGCGTCGGCATGTCCAGAAACCAGATCCGCTCCCACTCGTCCAACAGCAGCGCAGATTCTCCGACGAGTAGAACAACTGCTGGGCTCGCCGCGCAGGATCGGCCGAGTAGATCGGAATGAGGCAGCCGCCGCTCGGTACGAGCGTCGAGGCCAGGGCGATCGACAAGATCCATTTACGCATGGACGTAGCTCCTCCTTGAGCAAGCCGAGCCGGGACTTGCGTCGCAAGCTAGCGACGTAACGCCCCAACATTCATGAATTTACGCGGTTATCGTCGGCTCAAGTGGGCCGTGAAGGCCAAGCGATGAGTTCGTGCGACGAGCGACGACCGCAATCTGGTTTTCTGTATCTTCGGTCGGCTCCTCATGGAGCCGGTGGATGCGAGCGCGGACAAGGGTCGGAATGTTAGTGGCTGTAGTAAGTTGCGGCGAGAGCGATCCGTCAAAGTGGGCTCGATCGCCGCATTGGTCCCACGGCGCGTCGCAATCGCGTCGGCGTGCAGGCAGTGCTGGCTGATGAGGGTCGCTGCCTTGGGTGCGGCTAGCGGCCGTGTTCCGGCTCGTAACTCGTTGGCGAGCCGAATGTTTGGTGACTTGTGGGCGTCGTCGGGGGCGGGCCGTTCGTCTCATGGATGGCCTTCTGGCGGGCCAGTTCGTTGGCTCGCCGCTCCAGCTCACGCACCCGTTCTTCCATCTCTTTGCCGGGCTTGAACGTGACCACAAACTTTTCTGGCACAAAGACTTTCTCGCCGGTGCGCGGTTGCGCGCCTTCCGAGCGGCTCGTCGCTTTACCTCGAACACGCCAAAATTTCGTAGCTCGATGCGGTGGTCTTCCACCAGCGTCTCGACGATGGCGTCGAAGGTCTTTTGGACGATCTCTTTGGTCTTCAGCTGGGTAAGACCAATCTCGTCGGAGATGGTTTTGACTATCTCTTTCTTGGTCACGACTTGTGTCCCCTGATGACAAGGTGCGCCGTGCCGTGGAGCGAGGCAAAACCCCCACTGAGCACAAGGCTGCTTGCTCGCTCCAAGTGTAATTGGCGCAACGATTAGAGTCAAGGAAGCCGCGATCCAACTGCCCGGCTGGCGGCGCCCCAAAGGACCCCGCGCCAGGGCGATGCTGCGTGCGGTAAGTTGTCAAAGATCGAGCGGCGTTTGGGCCGCCAGCAGCCCGCCCAGGCGAGCGCCGAGCTGCGTCTACACCCGGGGAGCAGACCGCCGCTCAAGGGGGTTATCGGCCGCCAGCGGCGGCAAACTTCAGCTAAACCGCAAAGTCGGAAAAGTCGTCATGCCGGCGCTATCGGCTGTCGGCTATCAGCTATCAGCCGGAGAGAAACGCTCCATCGGTTCTGGCCGATAGCGGACAGCCGACGGCGGATAGCCCTCCTCAGAGCCGCACGACCGCCGCCTGCTTCTCGATGGCCTCGATCGAGTACAGCTTCCCGTGACCGCTGCCTGGGCATACCTCGCACGTGTGCTGCCACGCGTCGGGCGACTTGATATTCGAATCCCAGAATGGCCAGGTGCGACACTGGCGGGGCCGGTCCTCGTAGACGGTGCACCGGCGCGCCGCGTCCAGAAAGACGCAGTCGTAGTTCTTCCGTTCCTTCAGGCTGCGGCGCACGCCCACCCTGCGGACGAACCGCCGCTCGAATTCCACCGACGAGAGCTCGAGCCTTTGGGCCAACGCATCGATCTCATCTTGGGTGACCCACACATACCCCGGTCCGCCGGTGCAGCAGTCCCCGCACCCGGTGCACTTGAACCGCAGCCCCTCGGCATACCAAGGCTCCGAGTCGCCGACACTTTTCTCCGTGTGCCCCATCGCTCCACTTTTTTCCATCGTGTTAGCCGGCATTGTCTCGATGCCGCGCGCATTTGAATGACGTGCAACTCACGCCGCCGCAATAGCGCCAATCGCCTCCACCGCGCGATCCACGTCCGTCTCCGTCGTCGACCACCCCAAGCTCAGTCGCACCAAACCGCCGCCGGCTTGCGTGCCCAGCGCCGCGTGCATCCGCGGCGCACAGTGGAGCCCCGCACGACACTGCACGCTTGTCGCCGAATCCAGCGCCGCGGCAAACTCTTGCGGATCATATCCCTCGACGCTGAAGCTGACAACCGCCACGCGCGGCTGCCCCGGCGCCGGTCCGAACAGCCGCACGGCGGACAGTGAGCGCAAGCCCTGAATCAGCCGCGCGACAAGCTGCCCCTCATGCTCGACGATCGCGGCCAACGACCGCTCGCTCAAGAACTGCGTGGCGGCGGCCAACCCCGCCAGCGCCGGCGTATTCAGGTTGCCGGCCTCGTAGCGCTCCGGCAGCTCTGTGGGCTGCCTGTCTTCCGTGCTGTTGAGGCCCGTGCCACCATGCCGAATCGGCTGAAGCTCCCCTTCGAGTCCCGGCCTAACGTACAACAGGCCGGTCCCCAGCGGACCCAGCAGGCCTTTGTGGCCACTGGTAGCAAGCAAGTCGGCGCCAAGTTGACTCACGTCGACGGGGGCGTGCCCCGCACTCTGCGCGGCGTCGACTAGCACCAACGCCTGCGCCTCATGCGCCGCCTGGGCAATTTCCGCCACAGGCTGAATCGCGCCGGTCACGTTCGAGGCGTGCGACGCCGCCACTAGCCGCGTCGGCCGCCCGGCGAGCGCTTGCCGAATATCCTGCGGGTCGACGTACCCCGCCGCGTCGCAGCCGACGAACGTGACCTCGACCTTCTTGGCACGCGCCGCCTCGGCCAATGGGCGCAGCACGGAGTTGTGTTCCGTCTCCGTCGTCACCACGCGATCGCCGGGTCGCAACAATCCGTGGATCGCCAGGTTGAGCGCGTCGGTGCCATTGGAGCCAAATACAATCCGCGACGGGTCGCGCACGCCAAGCAGGCCAGCGCAACCACGCCGCGCCGCATCGACCACGCGCTGCGCATCGGTCGCATCGCGATACCCGCTGCGGCCGGCCGAGGCGCCCACCTCGCGCAGGTAACGGTCCACGGCCGTGTACACGGCCTCGGGCTTGGGCCAGCTCGTCGCGGCGTTGTCGAGGTAAACGCGCATGACGCCGCTCACCCGCCGATCTGATACATCGCCCGCTCGGGCCGATGAAATTCGGCGGACCCGATGCCGTGGGCCGCGGCCTTGGCCGCCACGCAGTCGCGCACGAGTTGCTGCAATTCATCGTCGCTCCCGCCGCCCCGCAGGAGTCGGCGCGCGTGCCACTCCTCGGTCGAAAACAGACAGTTGCGCACCTGCCCCTCGGCCGTCAGCCGCAGGCGGTTGCAATCGCCGCAGAAGGGTTCGCTCACCGGATTGATGAACCCCACGCCGCCGCGCCCGTCGGCAAATCGGAAATCCACCGCCGGCTGACTCGCATCCTGACGAGCGGCGGGCGTTAGCGGGCCGAGTCGCTCTTCGATGATGCGCCGAATCTCGCGTCCCGTGAGCAACTCGCCGCTGGTCCACTGCTCGTCGGCGTCCAGCGGCATGAACTCGATGAACCGCAGTTCGAGGTTACGGTCGCGGGCAAACTCGGCCAGCGGAATCACTTCCTCCTCGGTAATGCCCCGCATTGCCACAGCGTTAAGCCGAATTCGCTCAAACCCCGCCCGCTGCGCCGCCGCGATCCCAGCCAGCACCCGATCGAGCCCCGACCGCCGCGAAATCTTCTGGAACGTCTCCTCGCTGATCGCATCGAGACTGATGTTGATCCGCCGCAACCCCGCCGCATTTAGGTCCTCTGCCTGCTCCGCCAGTAACATGCCGTTGGTGGTGAGCGCTAGATCCGTCACACCCGGCACTGCGGCGAGCAAGCGCACCAGCTTGTGCAAGTCGGCCCGCACCAGCGGCTCGCCGCCGGTGAGGCGCAGCTTCGTAATCCCAAGCGGCGTGACCGCCCGCACAAATCGCTCGATCTCCTCGAACGACAGCAATTCCTCCCGCGGCCGAAACACGACCTCGGCCGGCATACAATAAGAGCACCGCAGGTTACAACGGTCGGTAACGCTGAGGCGCAGGCTCGTATGCCGCCGGCCGAACCGATCGACCAACGGAGCATGCGTTACGTAGTTTTCCGCTTCAAGTCGCATTGCCGGCCTTTACTGGATGTATCCACTCCGCGCCGCCATCAGCCCACCGTTCCTGTTTCCAAATCGGCACGATCTCCTTTAGTGAATCAATCAACCACCGTCCCGCCTCAAAGGCATCGTGCCGGTGAGCGCTACTCACGGCCACCGCCACGCTCGCCTCGCTCAACGCGACGACCCCCAGGCGATGCACGATTACGCACTCGACCAACGGCCACCGCCCTCGGGCCACGGCTTCCAACTTCTCCAACTCGCGCCGGGCCATCTGGCCGTAGGCCTCGTAGCTCAATTCGACAGTCTGCCGCCCCGCGGTGAACTCCCGAGTAATCCCCAAAAACAACAGCACGGCTCCGGCCTCCGATCGCAGCACCCGATCCAGGGCGTCAGCCACGTCAATTGGCTCAGTCGTGAGTTCGATCACTTCTCAAAGATCTTTCTGTACTAGCCGGACGGCCACGCCGTCCGGGACCCGGCGAGCGTGGCTCGCCGGCTAGCTTGATCGTTAGTACTTCCGTCGACGCCGCCGCATCACCCGCCGCTCACCGGCGGAATGAGCGCCACCTCATCTCCCGCGGCAACCCGCGTCGACGCCGGCGCATACTCCGCGTTCACCGCCACCAGCGAACTCGCAGCCAGCGGAGCCAACCTTGGGTACTGTTCGACCAGCGCCAACTTCAGCTCGCCCGCAGTCGCCCCGTCGGGCAATTCCACAATCGCCTCCGCGGCGCCGACCGCCTCCCGCGCCGCGGCAAACAGCTTCACAGCTATGTTCATCTTACAACCAACGGCCCCGCGGGCCTATTGATCGACTCCCTTAGCTCGGGCATCACCCCGTACGCCAGGGCCAGCAGTTTTATCGGGTGGATCGTCGGCATCGACGAGCCCTGCTCCATCTGGATGCGGCATGTGCTGCACTCGGTCACTCCAGCGAGAAACCCCGCCGACCGCAGCTCGGTGATCAGCGGTAGCCCCACGCGCAAGCTCATCCGGTAGTTCTTCCGCTTGAAGCCGTAAAGGCCCGCCATGCCGCTGCACCCTTTCTCGACCTGCCGCACGCGCAGCCCCGGGATGAGCTGCAAAAGGTTCACCGCCGGCACGCCCACCTCCAGGGCTTTCACATGGCACGGAGCGTGGTAGCCGACGGTCATGTCGAGCGGCGTGGAAATCAAGCTGAAGCTGGCCCTGCTGGTGCAGCCGCCACAGGTAGTGACTGGCCTCCATCGAGTTCTCGCTCACCAATTGGGCGTCGTGATCGTCGCCCAACAGATGCAGATACTCGCGCTTCAGCGCCAGCACGGCAGAAGGCTCCGTCGAGATGATCGTGTACCCGTATCGCACCGCCTCGGCCAGCAGCGCCACATTCTTTTCGGCCAGTCTGCCGCGCCGGGCCGAGGATGCCCTGCGAGATCATCGGCATGCCCGCTTCGAGCTGCCGCTCGGGCACGTAGACCGCCACGCCGTTGTGCTCCAGCACCGCGCACCAGAGCCTCGGCCAACTCGGCGTCGCAGTAATTGGCGTAGGTGTCGACGAACAGCAGCGCCTTCTCCCCTGCGCCGCGCAGGGGTCGGTCGAGCCGCCGCTGCGTCGCCGAGCGGAGAAATTGCCGCCGAGCGAACCGCGGCAGCTTGCGCCCTGGGCGATCCCGAGCGTCTTTTCCATGAGCCAGCGGGCGATTCGATTGCCCACCGCCCAATTGGCCAGCCGGGGCGCCCGCGACGCCCAGCCGCACAGTCCGTCGATGCGCGTCATCACCCAGTCGTCAAACGCGAGCCCGTTGGTGGCCACGTACGCCGCCTTGGCCTCCGCCATCAGCTTGGGGATGTCGACGCTCGCGGGGCACTCCAGCCGGCACATGTGGCAGTGGACGCACAGATCTGCAATTTCCTTGAAGCCGTCGTCCAGCGCCGTCGACGCCGGCAAGGCGCCTGTCAGTAGTCCGCGCACCAGGTTGGCCTTGGCCCGCGGCGAAGCCTCCTCGCGCGGCGACGGGCGAAAAATCGGGCACATCCGCGTATCGGCGCTCTGCGTGCGGCAGGCCCCGCAGCCGTTGCACTGGCGGGCCGCGCACGGTCATGTCCTCGGGTCGCCACGCCAGTTGCAGATCCACGAGCCCCAGCGTCGGCGGCAGCGACGCCCCGGGCGGCGGCGCGTGGCCGTTGCCGCCTGGAGCGCGGCCGTCGACGCTCGCTGGGTCCATGTGCGGATACGTCAGCCGCCGCAGCTGCGCCGTCGCCGCGGCTGTCTTCCAGAGGGACCTTCTTGCCCGGGTTCAGAATGCCCTGCGGATCGAACAGCCGCTTCACTTCGCGAAAAGCGTCCATCAGCGGTCCGTGCTGTCGTGCCGCGTACGGCGTGCGGCTGCAACCCCTCAGCATGCTCGCCGCTGATCGTGCCGCCGACCGCCCAGGCGTGCTCGTACAGCTCGTCCGCTAGCCCGCGCAGATTTTCCACGTCGCCCGCCTCAGCAAGATTCATCAACGGCCGAATGTGGAGCTGGCCATGCCCCGCGTGGGCGAAGATCGACGCCGTGATCTGCCGGCGCCGCAGCGCCTCCAGCGCCTGCCGCAGGAACGTCGGCAGCTCCGTCGGCGGCACGGCAATGTCCTCAACAAACGGCACCGGCCGCGTCGCGCCACGCAGCCGATGCAGCGTCGGCACAAATTGCCTTGCTAGTTGGCCGATCAATCGCCGGTCGTCGGCGTCGAGCGCCGGCAGCGCGCCCGACGGCCAGTTGCAGCTTGTTGACCACCAGGTCCGCGACCTCGCGGATCAACTCCCCGCGCGTGTTCCAGCGATTCTCCCTCGCGCTCGACGAGCAGCACCGCCTCGGCGTCGGCGGGAATGAGAAATTCGTACCGTGGATCCATCTCGCGGGCCAGGCTCAGGTGCCGGCGATCCATCATGTCGCACGCCCGCAGTCGCAGCGACGACAGCTCCACCGCCGCCTGCGCCGCGCTGTCGAGCGTCGGAAAAAACAAGAGCATGCTTCCCACGTGCCCCGGCAGCGGCACGGTCGAAAGCGTCGCCTCGGTCACCAGCGCCAGCGTGCCTTCGCTTCCCACCAGCAGGCGCGCGAGGTCAATCGTGTCCCCGTCGCGCAGGTCGTGGAGCCGATAACCGCTGCGGTCGACCAGGCTGCGCGTCGGCCGCGCATCGATGGCCGTGCGGTGACGTTCGACGATGTCGGCGACGCCCGCCGCCAGAAATCCGGCAGGATTCGACTGCCGTTCAACGGGCCCCGACGGCAACTCGTGACGCCCCAGCCGCACGATCTGCCCGTCGGCCAGCACCACTTCCAACTCCCGGACGTGCGACCGCGCCGAGCCATAGGCATACCAGTGGCTGCCCGAGGCGTCGAGCGCCACGACGCCGCCCATCGTGGTCACCTGGTCCGCCGCCGGATCGGGCCCGAACTGCCGACCGTCCTTGGCCAGTCGCGAGTTGAGCTGCGCGAGTACGACGCCCGGCTGCACCGTCACGGTGTCCTCGCCGACCGCCACGATGCGGCGAAAGTACCGTGAGAAGTCCACGATCAATCCGCGCCCGAACGAATCGCCCGCCAGCCCCGTACCCGACCCGCGGGCAAACAGCGGAATTCCACGCGACCCCGCGTACCGCACCAGGGCCGCAACGCCATCCCGCGTGCGCGGCCGCACCACGCCCAGCGGCGGCATCTCGAAAATGCTGCCGTCGCTGGCGTACATCTGCACAAACAGGTCGTCGCACCGGACGTCGCCGTCCACCTGCCCGCGCAGGTCCTCTTCGATGCGAAGCTGTTCGGCGTCCATGGGAGCAAGTTAAAGCGGAAAGCGGAAAGCGGAAAGCGGAAAGCCGGAAAGGTTGGGATTTCTCCGCCGCTTTCCGCTTTCGGCTTTCCGCTTTCCTAGTGCGTGCGGATTTCAGTCGCGCCGCCGTCTGCCGGTGTTTCTCGTGCGTTTCGAGGTTGAACTGCCCGTGCGAATCCAGGTCCGCCGCCCCGCGGTACTGGGCGCCGCAGCGGTAGCACATTCAGCGCGTTACCCACGACGGCGTACAGCAACACATCGGCCAGCGCCGTCGCGAACAGGATTCCAAAGGTCCAGGCCAAATCGGCGTGATACCACGCGATCGAGCTCCCCACGACGCCGATGGCCACCAGCGCCACGCCCACCCGCTGCGGAAAATCCTTCCGCACGTATAAGTCCTGACTCGGACACGCCAAACACCGCCGCACCCGTCTGCCGTCGACGCTGCCCGCGGGCACGCTGATTTGCTGCCCACAGTGCGGACACGCCAGCGACGCCGTCGTCTCGTCGAACTCTTGCCGAACGCCAGCCTGGCAGCTCGGGCACGAGAAAGTCACATTCATGGCGGCCAGGTCAGGGCGGCGTGAGTGTTTTGTGGGAGGCGTCTCCGACGCCGATTGCGTTCACCACGGGAGCGCGTAATTGACGTCGGAGACGCGTCACACATTCACCGCAATTATATTGGGTACACCGACTCCGCCGACAGTAGCAGCGACATGGTTTCGCCGACAAAGGCGCCGATCACCGCAACATACAAAATGCCCGTCGCGCTCTGCGTGTTGGGAATCTCCAACGTGCGCCACGCCATCCACGTTAGCGCCACGACGCCCGCGAGCCCGAACGCCCACCGCATGGTGATGAACAACCACCATTCCGTCGTTGGCGGCCGCACGCCAAGCTCCAGACCCAGACCGACGCCGCAAACCAGTGCGTGCAGCACGACCGCGATTGCCATCGCCGTCAACAATCGTCGCAGCGGCGCGAGGTCCATCCCGGGTGCATTGAGATACCAGTGGCCCAGCAGCATCGACGCCATCGTGAGCCCCAACAGCGCCTCCCGACGTCACGATCTGCCCCGGCCACAGGAATTGCGACCCCGCCGGCGTCGCCGTGGCGCCCGCCGGGCACCGCCCTGCCTCGAGCGCCGCCAGGAGAGCCGTCGCCGCCGTCGCCGCGAGGGCCATCCGGCCGAGCCGCGGTTTCTCATAGAGCCAGCACACAGCGCCGAAATAACTCAATACGGCTGTTACGACCGTCATGGCGAATGCCGGCGGCGTCGCCGCCCGACTCACCAGCGCCGCCAGTGCCGATAGGCCGAGCACCACGTACAGATGATTGCGAAAGTATCCGCTGGCAACTTGCCGCGGCGAGACCAGCAACATCCCCCCGGCCAATCCGAAGCTCAAGCGAAGCAGAAACTGCGTGAGCAGCGCCATGCGAAGAATGCTCTTACGCGGCGCAGATCGCCGTTAACGGCGATCGCCAAAGATCAGCGTCATCACTTCCGATCGGCTCGACAAATTCGACCGGAAGATCCCCTTCATCGCCGAGGTGACGCAAATGCTTTCCGGCTTCCGCACCCCGCGAATCGCCATGCACGAGTGCGATGCCTCAATCACCACCGCCACGCCCTTCACGTCCAGCTCGCTCACCAGCAGGTCGGCGATCTCCTCGGTCATCCGCTCCTGCACCTGCGGCCGGTGCGACACTTCCTCCACGACGCGGGCCAGCTTGCTCAGCCCCACCACCTTGCCCTGCGGCACATAGCCGATGTGGGCCTTGCCCATAAACGGCAGCATGTGGTGCTCGCACATGCTGTTGAAGGCGATGTCGCGCACCAGCACCATCTCGTCGTATTTTTCGGTGAAGAACTTCTGCAGATGCACCCGTGGATCGGAGTGCAGTCCGCTGAACAGCTCCTCGTACATCCGCGCCACCCGGGCCGGCGTCTCGCGCAGACCCTCGCGATCAGGATCCTCGCCGACCGCCGCCAGAATCTCGCGCACTGCCCGCTCAATCCGCGGCAGATCGACGCCCGACCTGCCGACGCATTTCGCGTCGTCGCGATCGCCAAGCTCGCCGCCAAGACTGCCGTTTTCTGTCGCGGATGATTTCGTGGTCTTGATGGCCATTCAGCTCGTTAGATCCTAGCCGCCGGCGGCAGACGGCGCTTGACTGAACTGGTCGCTGGCGGCAGCCGGCGGCTAGCATTGTAAGGTTTACGGTTTCATCGAGCGCAATCAATCAATTGCCGTCAATTGGCGCTAAACCGCGGCGGAAATCGTTTGAAGGCCGCCGCGCGCGAGGCGGGCTCCCTTTCAACGGGTGCGCCATGAGCCACAGCTCCCGCGCCGATCGCGTCCAACAGCGATCGAGCCCGACGGTCGACGTCGCACTCCGCCAGCAGCGCCCGCTTGAGCTTCCCCGGCAGCGGCAATGCAAAGCTCACCAGGTCTGTCAGCACCCCCAGCGGAATCTCGCCGGCCAGGAGCTCGCCCACTGCGTCCTGGGAATCGTCGCCCGTCGGAAGCGGCAAGGCTCCCTGAAACGCCTGGGCCAGCGCCGACTGCACCAGGTCGCGCTGCGACTGACCCGACGGCCGATACACATCGTCCAACAGCTCGATCTCCGCCCGGCGGAAAGATCGCTCCGCGGGCGACTCCTGTACGATGCGGCCCCGCCGCATTCCCAGCAACATGATGTTGTATCGCCCATCGTCCAGCCGCTGGTGCGTCACCACCTTGCCGAGGCACACCTGCGGCAACACCGCCGGCCGACCCTCGTAGTCGGCCTGCCACCCCGGCGCCAAAATGCTCATCGCGATCAGGCCGTCGTGGTCCAGAGCGTCGTTCAGCATCTCCCGATACCGCTGCTCGAAGATGTGCAGCGGCTGCATCACGTGCGGAAACATCACCAGGTCGGGCAGCGGAAACAACCGGGCGGCGCCAGAAAAGCGCGTCTCGTCAAACGTCAAATCAGCGGCATTCCAGGGAAGCATGGCGCTCACGACATTGGAGGCAGTGTTCAGAAGTGGGCGGACGATTTATCGTTAAGCGCACCTTCTGGGCCACTGGCTTGGCCAGGGCGGCGGCGCGAATCAACACGCGGACTGAGGCAATTGTATTCACTCGCCCACGCCAAGCGGCGCAGCGAGGGAAGAAAAACATCAACCTTCTTTCGGCCCGGCGAGCGCCGGGTCCAAATGTATCTCCGGGATCAACTCGGGGTCGACTTCCAATCGTGGAAACTCCTCGCTCGACGCCAGCACCGTCGCAAAACAGCGTTCGTATTGCGCAAGAAAACTGTCGAGGTCCAAGCCGAGGTAGGCTGGTCGGTAGTCGTCCAGGTACGCTCGGCTGGAAAGATACACCTTTTTGGCGCCGCGGATGTTGCCGTTGCCAAAGTGGTGCAACGCCACCGCCGCCTGAATGAGCCCCTGGTAGAACCGCCGCGCCGGCCCGCGATACTCGGTCCACAGCTCTTCCCACGTCTCGTGGGCTTCGAAGAAATCGCACGCGTTGAAAAACTCAATGCCCTCGGCGTAGAGCGACTCCACCGAGCGCGCCTCGTCAGTCATCGTGCATTCCCCGACAAAACGGCCGACGCGCTTACCACACCACGGCACACACCGCGTCGGCCATCTATTCGTCCGTTGGATTATAGGCAGCCGCCAAACCCCCGGCCAGAATGTGCAAATCACGCCATCTGGTTGACACTCTTACCGGGCCCCGGACAATCGCACGGGGGACGCCCGGAACTGCCCACTGGCCACTCCATTCCATGCCCGCCAAGAAGCCCACCCCCCGACGCCCCGCCAGGCCCGCGACTTTCAAGGAAGACCCGGCCGCCAAAAAACGCCGTACCGCAACCATCGTCCGCCGCCTGGCCAAAGAATACGGCGACGCCGACTGCGCCCTCGACCGCGAAACGCCCTGGGAGCTCCTGGTCGCCACCATCCTCTCCGCCCAGTGCACCGACGTCCGCGTGAACATGGTCACGCCCGCGCTGTTCAAAAAATACCCAGACCCCGCCGCCTTCGCCGCGGCGCCGCTGCCGGCCATCGAGAAAGCGATTCAAAGCACCGGCTTCTACCGCAACAAAGCCAAAAACATCAAGGGCGCCGCCACGGCAATCGTCGACAAATACGGCGGCGAAGTGCCGCAAGACATGGAATCGCTCGTCGAGCTTCCCGGCGTCGGCCGCAAGACGGCCAACGTGGTACTCGGCGTCGCCTTCGGCAAATCCATCGGCGTCGTCGTCGACACCCACGTCGGCCGCCTCAGCCGCCGCCTCGGCCTGACGGCAAACGACGACGCGACGAAGGTCGAAGAGGACCTGATGGCCCTCGTGCCGCAGCCTGAGTGGATCAACCTCGCCCACCGCCTCATCGAGCACGGCCGCCGCATCTGCACCGCCCGGCGCCCAAATTGCGAGGCTTGCGTCCTGAGCGACCTATGCCCGAAGATAGGAGTTGCCAATTCGGCGTCAGAAAAAACAAACCACAAAGGCACGAAGGACACAAAGAAGAAAAGGGGGAAACTGAACTGACAGGATAAAAGGATGTTCAGACCGAACAGGATCGGGGTTCGGCGCTTCATCATCTTAACCTGTCAATCGGGCTAATCCTGTTATCCTGTCAATTCAGCGCTGCTGTCGTGTCCCTAGTGCCTTGGTGGTCAATCCCGTATTGGAGCCGCCATGATTCTGTCAGGCCAGGAAATTCTCGCGCGGCTTGGCGGCGACGTGAAGATCGACCCCTTCAACGCGCTGCGCCCTCAACCCCAACAGTTATAACCTCACCCTGCACGACGAGCTGATGGTGTACGAAGAGGTCGTGCTCGACATGGCCAAGCCGCATCGCGTGCGCCGCATCGCCATCCCGCCTGAAGGCCTGGTGCTCAGCCCCAACCAGCTCTACCTCGGCCGCACGGTCGAGCGCACCGAAACGCACAACCTCGTGCCGCAGATCGAAGGCCGCTCGTCAGTCGGCCGACTCGGCCTGTTCGTGCACGTCACCGCCGGCTTCGGCGACGTCGGCTTCACCGGCTTCTGGACCCTCGAAATGTTCGCCGTGCAGCCCATCCGCATCTACGCCGGCGTGCCGATCTGCCAGATCTTCTACCACGAGCTGACCGGCAAGTTCGACGACTACGACAGCAAGTACCAACACAACCGCGACATCCAGCCGAGCCTCCTGTTCAAGGAACTCAGCCCCGACCGCGCCCACGACCCCCAAAAGCCCCTCTTCGGCCTCGAAGTCCCCCGCGAGTAGCCCCACACATAAACGATCGTTAGCCGCGACTCGAAGGTCCGCCTCAGAGGAGCGCGCCTCGCCTCCATTCAATCACTCGCCCCCTCACCTGCTTTCATGATGAAACCCCCATTCCGAATCATCCTCCTGCTCGCTTTGTCCCTCATCGTCGAACGTGCGTCGGCGACACGCGCCGCCGCGCCGGCCGACCTCGAACGCATCGTCGTGATGATCAGCGTCGACGGCCTGGCAAACTTTTACTTCGACGACCCGAAAGCCGAGATGCCGACGATTCATCGGCTCGCCGCCGCGGCGCGCGGGCGCCGATGAAGGCCGTCACGCCCACCGTCACCTGGCCCAATCACACGACGCTCGTCACCGGCGTGATGCCCGCGCGCCACGGAGTCGTCGGCAACAACTACTTCGATCGCGCCGGCAAGCGACCCATCGCGCTCATTGCTGATCCGATCTTCGATAAAGACCAGATCGTGAAGACGCCGACGATTTACGACCTCGCCAAAGAGCGCGGCCTGCGCACCGCCGCTATCCGCTGGCCTGCCTCGCGAAATGCCCGCACGCTCGATTGGACGATCCCCGACGTGCGTACCGCGGGCGACATCATGCAAAGCACCACGCCGGAGCTGAAGGAGGCGTGCCAATCCGCGGGGATCGACCTGGAGGCCGCGACAATCCCCGACGGCCCGATTGACGAAAAGTTCGCCAACCGCGACTCCCTGTGGACGAACATTTTTCTGGACGTCCTCCGCAAACATCGCCCTAACCTCGCCCTGCTCCATATCGCCGAAGTCGACCACATCGAGCACCTCGATGGCCCTCGCTCCCGCGGCGCCTACGCCGCGATCAAAAACGCCGACGAGCAAGTGCGGCTCGTGTGGGAAGAGCTCGAAGCCGACTTCCCCGGCACGGCCACGCTCTTTGTCGTCTCCGACCACGGCTTCTCGGCCATCAAGCGCAACATCCTGCCCAACGTGGTGCTCGCCAACGCCGGCCTCGCCACGGTCGCCGACGGCGTGTGGTCGGGCGGACCGACGGCCGCCGTCTGTCAGGCCGGCGCCGTCTTCGTGTATGTGCTGGACGACGCGCGTCGCGACGAGCTTATCCCCGAGGTGCGCCGCGCGTTCACGGGCCTGGAGGGCGTCGCGAAGATCATCAGCGGAGACGAGTTCAAAGCCTACGGAGTCGCCGACCCCCAGGACGACCCGCACGCCCCCGACCTGATCGTGTTCGCCCAGATGGGCTACGCCTTCGGCGACACCGCCGCAGGGCAACTTCCGTTCGCCGACAAGCCGGAGCGATTGGGCACACACGGCCACGACCCCAACTTGCCCGATCTACAGGCAACGTTTGTCGCCGTCGGCGTCGGCATCCAGCCAGGCGTCAAGCTCGACCTTATCAACAACACGTGCGTGGCGCCGACGATCGCCCGGCTGCTGGACTTGGAAATTCCCAACCCCGACGGCCACGTGCTGACAGACATTCTGGCGCACTGATTGGCGTCGCTAGTCGCAGCCCGCCGCGACGTTTAAGTCGCGCCCCAGGTACTCAGTACGGAGTACTCAGTACCTGGTACTGCCCCGGGCCTAACTCGCACGCGCCGCCGCCAGGCACAAGCCCAACCCGCATCCAAAATCCGCAATCCAAAATCCCCCCGTCTCACCCCAGCGTCGCCTCGAGCGAAATCTCCGCCCCGGCCAGCACCTTCGACACGGGGCAATTCTTCTTCGCGTCTTCCGCCGCCTTCTTGAACTCCGCTGCGTCGATTCCCGGAACGCTGCCTCGGGTCACGAGGTGAATCTTCCCAATCTTGAACCCGCCCTCGGCCTTCTCGAGGCTCACCTTGGCGGTCGTCTCAATCTTCTTCGGTGGATGCCCGCCCTTGGTCAACCCCGCCGACAGCGCCATCGAGTAGCACCCCGCATGCGCCGCGGCGATCAGTTCCTCGGGATTGGTCCCCTTGCCGTCCTCAAACCTCGACTTGAACGAGTAGGGCCCTTCCCATGCCCCGCCGCCGATTTTCATCGTCCCCTTGCCGCTTTGCAGATCCCCTTCCCACACGGCGCTCGATGATCGGTCAGGCATGTTGGTGCTCCTTGAAATCGAAAGTGACGCGTCAGCGGTTTAGCCGCGACGCGAAGGTCCGCCGTAGCGGAGCGCGTCCGCACGTCACCCATTCAACCCGCGCCCGCTACGCGGCGTCAAGTCGCGCACGCAGTGTCAGCGAGAATGGCGCGCCGAATCAGAGATCGGCCGATGTTCGGCGACGCCAAGAGAGCGCCGCTATGCGGCCAACCGCCGCTCAATTTTTTCGCCAATCATTTCGGCCAGCGCCGCCCGCACAACGTTCGCGCGCAGGGTCATCCAGAATGGCCCTCACCTGCGCCACCGCATAGCGACGGCACTGCCCACGAAGGGCCGGCAACCCGACGAGCGCAAACCCCAACGCCCCGCCCAGCGTCCCCAACCCGGCGCGATACTCACCGGCGCCCAGTAGCCAGCACCCCGTTACGGCAAACACCACGAGCGATTCGACCGTCACCCACTGCCACGACCATGCGTCGAGCGCCTGATGCACCAGATGCGGGTCGATCTGCGGCTTCGAGCTCGACACGAACGGATAAAACGCCTTGCGCATGAATCCTCCGCGAGCGTTCCGCATTCGCTCCTCGCCGACCGGCGCCAGGTCGATCCCCAACTGCTCGGCAAACTCGCCCATGATGACGTGAATGTCGAAGCGTTCGCTAATCCCGAGCCACTCCGACACTCGCCCATGCAGTCGAAACACCCGCGCGGCGATTCCGACCGCTAGTGCCGGCAACAGGTATCCGCCAGTTGTCGGCAACCCCTTGTCGGCGCCCAGCGTGACTATGCCGTCGAGCCGACCGAGCGCCGCGTTCCACTCGGGCACATGCGACCGCAAAAGCCACGCCGCCGCCAAGGCCGACGCTGTGGTAAACCAGAAGATGCGATTGAGCATCGACTGGTAATCCGTGACCGGGGCGAGCGGATTGAGCGGCATGATGACCAACGCGCAAACGGCACGATAAGAGCACGGCGGAACACGCCGGCTGCGGCACGAACCGTAGCAAATCTCCCGCCGCTAGCTAAAGAGCAGCTTGCCGTCCGCCGGGATTTCGAGCTATCGCGGCGTTACTTCGGCGCCAAGTCCACCGTCACCTGCTTGATCACGCCGTTAAACCGAAACGGCGGCGTGTAGGAGTCGTCGACCGCCGAGCCGGTGTCCTCGCCCACGTCGAGCGTGCCGCCGAGGCCGAGCGTGATGCCTTGCGTTTGAGCAATCCTCCCCTCGCCGACTTTCTGCCCGTTCACGAGCAGCGTCATCGTGCCGCCCTTGCCCATGCCGCCGCCGTCATACTTGAATTCGCCGCGCACGGTGACGGCGCCGCTGGGAAGCGGCGCACTGGAAGTCACGCGAGTAATCTCGCGCCCAGAAAGTTGCCGGCAAACACGAGCCGGCCGTCGCGCACATAAATTCCGTATCCGCCGTCGCCGCCGCCCATCGAGAAAATTGCCCCCTCGCTCTTGCCGGAGGCGGTTTCCACATCGGCGGTGATCGAGAAAGACTTGTTCAGCACGTTCGGCGCGCTTCCGGCCGGCACCGCCACCACGCCGGGATAGTAGCTGAAGGTCGTACGCCCGTCGGCCAGCGACGGCCGACCTTGCAGCTCGCCGTTCAACCGCTCGGTCTTGCGCCCGTCGAGCGGCAGCACGCTGTACCGCGCCGCTTCGGTCCACCACAGATCCTCCAGCTCGCGGAGCTTGGCCGGGTTCTGGGCCGCTACATCATTGGCTTGCGCGAAATCTTGATCGAGGTTGTACAGTTCCCACTTCGCCGTGTCGGGATTCGCCGGTTTGCGCTGCCCTCCCACGGTATGTTCACCCGCGACGCCGCCCACCACCCGTCGTGATAGATGCCGCGATTGACGAACATCTCAAAATACTGAGTCCGCCGGCGGCCGGGCGCCTGGGCGTCGTCGAAGGTATACCCCATCGACACGCCCTCGATCGGCTTCTGCGCCACGCCGTTCAGGATTTGGGGAAATGGAATGCCCACGGCCTCGTAAATCGTCGGCGCCACGTCGATCACATGGTGGAACTGACCGCGCACGCCGCCGCGGTCCTTGATCCGCGCCGGCCAGGAAATCACCAGCGGATTCCGCACGCCGCCCAGGTGCGACGCAATTTGCTTCGTCCATTGGAAGGGCGTATCCATGGCCCACGCCCATCCGGCTGGGAAGTGGTTGAAGTGCTTCGGCCCGCCCAGCTCGTCCATGTGTTTCAGGTTGTCCGCCAGCGACTCCGGCACGTTGTTGAAGAACGAGTTCTCGTTCAACAGGCCCACCAACCCGCCCTCGGCCGACGCGCCGTTGTCGCCCACTTCGTAAAAAATCATCGTGTTGTCCGCATCCGGCAGCGAGCGGACGACGTCCAAGAGCCGCCCCATCTCATGGTCAGTCTCGTCGGTGAACGCCGCGAACACTTCCATCATGCGGGCGAACAGCTTCTTCTGATCAGCCGACAGCGAATCCCACGCCGGCAGCTCCGCCGGCCGCTTGGTCAGCACCGCGTTTTGCGGCACGACCCCCAGCTTCTTCTGCCGGGCGAAAGTCTGCTCGCGATACACATCCCACCCCATGTCGAACTTGCCGCGGTACTTGGCGATGTACTGGGGCGAAACCTGATGCGGCGCGTGCGTAGCCCCGGTCGACATGTACAGGAAATACGGCTTGTCGGCGGCGATGCTCCTGGTGCGGCGCAGCCACGAGATCGCGTGGTCGACCAGGTCCGGCGTCAGGATGTAGTTAGGATCCTTCGACCGCGGCACCAGCTCATGGTTCTCGTACAGCGTCGGCTGCCACTGATCCATGTCGCCGCCCATAAATCCGTAGAAATAGTCGAATCCCAGCCCGCTCGGCCAGCGATCAAACGGCCCGACCTGGCTGGTCTCCCAGTCCGGCGTGTTGTGATTCTTCCCAAACCACGCCGTGGCATAGCCGTACTGCTGTAGCACCTCCGCGATGGTGCCCACATTCTTCCCGATGATGCCCGTGTAACCGTCGTATCCGGTCGCGGCTTCCGTGATCACGCCGTTGCCCGTCGAGTGGTGATTGCGCCCGTCAGCAACGCCGCGCGCGTCGGCGAGCACAACGCCGTCGTGTGGAAGCAGGTGTAGCGCAAGCCGTCGGCGGCCACGCGATCGAGCGACGGCGTCTCCACCTGACCCCCGAAAGTGCCAAACTGCCCGTAACCGGCGTCGTCGATCAGTATGTAAACGATGTTCGGGGCGCCCTTGGGCGGCCGCACCGGCTGGGGAAACTCCGGTGGATCGCTGTCGGCGATCGTGCGACCCACGCTCCCCTGAAAGCGAAAATCCGGAAAAGGCAGCACGTTGGTCGTGCCATGAACGCCCGTTCTCGCTGCCTCAGTCGCTTGGGGCGCCGCCGGCGCCTGACCCCACGCCAGGGCGGTGAGGCCGGCGCCGACAGAGTATGCCAGCCATGCGGCCGCGATATGAATTCTGCTAACCGTAGGGGCACGTTCGCTTCGCATGGGACTTGCTCCGGAGTTCCTTCGTGATGAGTCGCCGACAATACTCTGCGTCCGAGATCGAGAGTACGGTTATTGTGGGCGATTCGTTCCGTCACGGAAATGGTCCGCGAATACAATTACAGTTCGCTAGGCCCTAATTTCTTCGCTCCGACCCGCGTTAAGGCTTGTTGTCAGTCGCCGACTCGTCTGGGAACGGCACGATACTTGCGGCGTTAAACTTCCACGTCGAAGCTTAGTATGCGACGGCATAAAACTGCGGGGATCGCCCTCCAGGGTGTGCGTTTTGACACACCAGGCGCAGGCGCTTAGCACAAGGAGCGCAGGCCATGAACACAAGTACCGTAAGCAGGCACGATATGTCGGCGGTTGCCGAACGACAAATGCGCAATTGGGCGTTAGGGCTGCAGACGCGGCAGCGCGTAGCGGAAGAGTCGCCCCAAGCGCCCGGGCGCTCAAAATGTACCCCTATGTCGCCATCTCGCGCGAGACGGGCGCCGGAGCCCTCGAAATCGCGGAGCTGGTCAGTCGGAAAACCGGGTGGAAGGTCCTCGATCGCGATCTCATCAATTACCTTGTCGAGCACAACAAATGGTCGGAGGTCGCGTTGCAGTACGTCGACGAGCGCACCGCCTCGTGGTTCCACGACGCCTTCGCCCGCTTGCTCGATAACAAATTGGTGCTGCAATCGGAATTCGTGAGCAGGCTCACTCGCGTCACAGTGTTGGCGGCGCAGCACGAGAGCGCGATTTTTATCGGGCGCGGCGCCCAGTTCATCCTGCCGCCCGACGCCGGGCTCCGAGTTCGCATCATCGCCCCCAAGAAGTGGCGGATCGAGCGGGTGATGGCCCGGTTTGACTTCACGCGCCGCCAAGCCGAAAAATTCATCGACGACCTGGATAAAGGCCGTAGCGGATTCGTCCGCCAGTGCTTCCACCACGACGTGGCCGATCCGCACCTGTACGACTTGGTCGTCAACCTCGAACACCTGACCCGCGACGCCGCGGCGAACTTGATCGTGCGGAGCGTCCACATACGGTTCGGCCGAGACGCCACCCGCGTCAGCGCCAACTAGGCTGCCCAGTGGCGGCGATTCCGTCGCGCAAGCCTTTTGAGGCGCCTTCTCAGGCGCCTGCGCTGTGGTAGTCTTACTCCTGCGCCCTGCTGGCGCGTTGCCGTCGTCGAGCCCACCTTGTCTGCGGTCCACGACATGTCGCTGAAATTCGTCTTATTCGCTTGTCTGCTTGTGGGCCTGGAATGCATGTTCGTCCCGGCGGGGGCTCCGCTGGCGCGTGCCGGCGACGCCAGTCTCGGTCCGAATGTTCTCGTTTTCGACCCTTCGATGGACATGCAGGCGATCCAAAAGCAAATCGACGCCGTCTTCGCAACTCAGGAGCGCGGCCAATTCAACTCCAATCGCTACGCCCTGCTCTTCAAGCCCGGAAAATACGATCTCGACGTTCAGGTCGGCTTCTACACGCAGGTCGCGGGCCTGGGCCTGTCGCCCGACGCCGTCGATATCAACGGCGCCGTCCGCGCCACAGCCCGGTGGATGCGGAACAACAACGCCACCTGTAACTTCTGGCGCTGCGTCGAGAACCTGAGCGTCACGCCGACCGGGAAAGACAAAGTGAACGTCTGGGCCGTGTCGCAGGCGACCGCCCTGCGGCGGGTCCATGTGAAAGGCGACGTGAATCTGTGGGACGGAGGCTGGTCCAGCGGCGGCTTCCTGGCCGACACCGTCATCGACGGTCGGATCAACTCCGGGTCGCAGCAGCAATGGTTCTCGCGCAACGCCGCCTGGGGCCAGTGGGTCGGCGGCAATTGGAACATGGTGTTCCTTGGCACGACCAATCCGCCGCATGGCCGCTGGCCCGCCAAGCCGTACACGGTCATCGACCAGACGCCGATCATCCGGGAAAAGCCGTATCTGTTTATCGACGACGCCGGCAACTACGCCGTCATGGTTCCGGAGCTGGCGGCGCAGGGATCTAAGGGCCCCACGTGGTCGTCGGACCCGACGCTGGGAACCCCAATCCCGCTCAACCAGTTTTTTGTGGCTCACGCCGATAAAGATGACGCCGTTAGCATCAATGCCGCCCTCGCCTCAGGCAAACACTTGCTGCTGACGCCCGGCGTCTACCGCCTGGACCGCAGCCTTCGCGTCACGCGATCCGATACGGTCGTGCTGGGCCTCGGCTATCCCACGCTCCAAATGACAACGCCCGCCCCCGCGATCACGATCGGGGACGTCGACGGCGTCAAACTCGGCGGCGTCCTTTTGGAGGCCGACGGCGTCGAACCGCCGGTGCTCCTCGAAGTCGGCCCGCCGGGCAGCAAGGCGTCGCACGCCGCCAATCCCACATTCCTGTACGACGTCTTCTGCCGCGCCGGCGGCGCCGTGCCCGGCTCGGCCACCGTGCTCGTCGCCATCAACTCCCACAACGTGGTCGGCGACAACTTTTGGTTGTGGCGGGCCGATCACGGCGCCGGCGCCGAGTGGGACGTCAACAAAAATAAGAACGGACTGGTGGTCAACGGCGACGACGTCACCATTTACGGCCTGTTCGTCGAGCACTGCCAAGAGTATCAAACGGTGTGGAACGGCAACGGCGGCCGCGTGTACTTCTACCAATCCGAAATGCCCTACGACCCGCCCGCCCAAGACGCCTGGATGCACGACGGCGTTCGCGGCTACGCCTCGTACAAAGTCGCCGACTCGGTCAAGACGCACGAAGCCTGGGGCCTCGGCGTGTACTGCGTCTTCTGGGACGCGCCCATCATCGCCGACGCGGCCATCGAGACCCCCGAAACCCCCGGCGTCAAACTGCACAACATGATTGCCGTCCGCCTCAACGGCCAGCCCGGCAGCGGCATCAACAGCGTGATCAACGGACAAGGCGCGCCGGTCATCACGGAAAGATTATCGCGGGTCGAATGAGCGAGGACTTCCGCGGTTTGTCACGGATTCTCAGGCCGTAACCGCTTACGAAGTCCCGACGATCGGCTGCTTATCGGGGTGCAGATACACGAAACTCTTCCCCAGCCGGCCGCCATAATTGCCCGCGGAGATGCGTAGCAGCCCGGGCGTATTCACCGTTGCGGCAATTGCCGCTTGCGTGGCGTCGACGATGGCATTCAGATCACGGCCGTTGATAATGATTTCCATCACCGAGCGAACATTCTTTGGCAGCCGCGAGTTCGCGCGGGGGTCTTCCACCAGCTGTGGACAGAAATTCTCGTAGGTGCTGGCAAACATGAACTTGTACTTGCTGCCCGCCTTCGAACCGCTGCCCGCGACGCCGCCGGGAAACGGCATGATCACGCCAGGACACGTGCCAACGGCGGCGACGCCCGCCTCGGCGGCCATCAGCGCTGCCTCGTCGGTCTCACCAAAGAACCACAGATTGCCGCCCATCAATCCGTCGGCGTAGCCCAGCCGCCGGTCGAGCACAAACTCGCCGCCCAGGGTCGGAATCCACCACATCCGGCGGCCATAACGTTCGATCCGCTTTTGGAATCCGTCCCCGAAATAGGCAATCTTCTTGCCCAGGCGAAAGTAGCTCTCCGAGTCGATCAAGTTGAAGCACGCGGCAGTCGGACACGTGAGCACGTTCTGACTGATGCGCACGAGAGCGGCTTTTTCCAGCGCCTCGACCCGATCCTTGCGGAACCGCGGCACGTGCAGTTGCACAATCGCGCCGGGGCGCCCGTCCGGCGTAACGTACAATTCGTCGCCGCCCGGTCCGACGAACCGGTCAACGCCGGCTTCACAATCGCACAGGATCGTGCTCGACGCATTCCCCGTAACGGCGTTCACGGCGTGCGCCACCCACCGCGGGTCCCGCGCCGTTACCAGAAACTCGACGTAGATGCTACGAAAAGCCTCGGCGTAGGTGTCGTCGATCAGTGCGGGCATGGCGATGGCCAATTGAACTTCGCTACTGTCAGACGTTCGGCCGGCGACCCCGACCTTGATAGACGGTGCGTTCGGTCACAACCTTGTCCATGAACACGTCATGCGCGTCGACGATCAGATTGTCGAACAACTGACATTCGTAGCACAGAGCCACCAGCGGACACTGCCGGCCGGACGCTTTCAAGCAGCCGGTCGTAGTAACCCTGCCCGTTGCCCATGCGAGCTCCGTTCGCGACTAAACGCCACGCCCGGCACGATCACGAAATCAAGCTGCTCGGGCAGTGACTTCTCTCGCCGGCTCCCCCCATCGTTCGCGCGGAGGTTCCAGAATCTTCCACTTGCCGACCACCAGCTCGCTGACGGCCTCGAGCCGCCACAGGCCGAGCTTGTTTTCGCCCCGCTCGTTCACCGTGCAATACGGCACGACAATGTGCTTGCCGCTCGCCAGCGCCGCCGCCAGGGCATGCCGAGTCCGCAGTTCGCTCCGGCAGTCGAGATACCACAAGGGCATTGCGACGCCTCGATATTCCGGCAGCTCGATCAGCGTCGCGACGGCTATCTGGCTGACGCGATCCTTGTCCGGCTGGGCCTGCGCGTGCGTCGTACGCCGCCCGCCGCATCGAAGCCTTGGCGTCAAATTCTTCCGTCAGCGGTTTGCTCACTCGACGTGTCCTCAAAGTCCCGGCGAGTCGTGGCGTCTACGCGATTAGAAAGCGAGATCATCCACGTCGCAAGGCGCGGAAGAAAGCAAAATCGCCGTTCGACTCGCTGTGTAGCGCGTACTCGGCTGGCTAGCGGCGGCACATCCGCGCCAGCAGGTTGCGCGTAATCTGCTGAACCCGCACGTCGGGCCCTTGGGGCGCCGTGTATACCTGCGGGCGAACGTACCCAGGCGGGGCGCTCAAGCCATCGGCCCACCAGATGGTGGCGGCATTGAACACAAAGTTGCTTCTTCGGTCCGGGATAAATCGTGGCCGTAAAGGTCCCGCCGTTCGGCTCGCCGGGCGCCTGCTGCGTCGGCCCGCTGGCCACCACTTCCAATCCGGGGATGGGCGCCGGATCGCCGTGATATTCCCAACCCACCAGACCCGGTATCGAGTCCCCGGCGCATGCCGGTTCCTGCGAACAACCAATGATCGGGCAAGCGGCATGCCCAGTCGGCGCCGCCCGTGACCGGGCCCGTGCTGTGGGCGCCGACGAGCTCATTCGCATACGGGCGACTGTGTTCCAGGCTGCTCATGTGATCAAACTCGCGCGTTCCCCCCGGCGGCCCAAACACGCCCACGCGCTCGAACGCCGGCGCCGACTCGTCCAAGCGAATTCGCCCGAACACCGCGTCGCCCGAGAGAAACGCCACGTTCACGCCCGCCGATATCGCCGCGCGCACGTTCTCGAACATCTCCATCGTCCAATACTCATCGTGTCCGACGCTCAAGATGCCGCGCGCACGCCGCAGCCCGTCCGGGTCGCGATGCGTGTCCTCGTTCGAGATGTAGCTCACGTCGTAGCCCTCGGCTTCCATCCAGTACGCCAATGGAAATTCCCACAAAAGCCACTCGCCCGAACCCAGCGACAGCGGCGCGTCAAATATCTGGCAGTACTTACCATACGGCCGTCGAAAGCTCACCTGCACGTCGCCGCCCCAATACCACTCATTCTGCCCGTCGTCGTAGAGCGCGTACTGGTTCGGCCAGCGGTTGTACGCCTGCCAGGTATGGTCGCTGCACTGAAAGAGCAAATCCGCCGGCCGATCATCGCGCACGATGAAGATCAAATAGCTCTCCACTCCGCTGTCCAGGGCGGTGAGCTTGCCGAGGTAAACGCCGCTCAGCCAGTCGTGCGGAATTTCCAGCTCGGCGCACGGCTGCCACTGGCAATGCCGCACGCGCTTGGGACCGACGGGCGGCTCCGGTTGCACCGCGCCGTCCAGTTCGCCCAACGACTTAACCAACCGCCCGCCATCGCCGCCGTAATAACCGGTTCGGTAAATGTCGAGCGTAAATCGCGACGCCGGATTCGTGCTCACGAAAAACGAGATGGTGTCGCCCGCGCGCACCGAACGATGCGAGCAAAAGCCCTCGATCCACGGACACCGGTAGCGCGACTCGGGATCGACCCGCGTCTGTCGTAGCATCCAATCCCGCGTGCCAGAATGCTGGTTCTCCTGGACCACCGCATTACGGGGCGGCTCGGCATCCGCCCACCCGGTTGACGGACTGGCCGTCGCCAGCCCCGCGGCCGCGACGGTTTGCAGCATTTGTCGGCGAGTGACGCTGGTTTTTGAAAACTCAGGGAACATCGGCCGCTTTCAAATCGCGTTTGGTGATTCCGACGGCGCCTACCAGATTACCCTGATCCTACTGCGAGAGCGACCACCCCGGCCCTCTCCACACCAGTTCGCGCCGCCACCAGTCTCCCGTCTCCCGTCGCTCGGCCGCATCGGTAAAGCGGTATTGATACAGCGCAATGCGGATGAATTTCGGCGGCGCCCCGGAAAAAGGGTTCGTCTCCAGCAAGTCCGTCACTTTGGCCTCGCCTTCAAGCAGCTTGGAAAGAAATGACTGAAACCACGCGCTCGTATAACGAAAATCAATCTCCCCCGTGGCCCCTTGCACCTGCTCCAAGCGCAGCGCCTCAAACCACATTTGCCAGTCCAGCCGCGGCTGGTGCGGTGAGTTGAACCGCGGCGCCCGCGCCAGGTCGCCCGGCTTCCAGCGGAATTCGTAGGCTTGCCAATTCGTCCCGTCGGCGCTGCCCTCGATCACGATCTCCGGCCGCGTCTCGGTCATTCGCCGGAACAACCCGTAATCGTTCACGAGAAAGAACTGCGCAATGTTCAAGTCGTACCCCAGGCCAGGTTGCGGCGCCTCCGCCGGGCGCGACGGCTTCCTTGAGTTGCTGCAAGCCGACGACCATCGCCAGCCCCGCAAACGGCACGAGCAAGATCGACCGCCACCGCGTCGGCGAAAACAGCCCCGGCCAGTCTGTCCCGCTCAGACGGCTCCGCAACCACTGCGGCCAGACTTCGTCATCCAGCAGCGTTAGCGCGAGCGCCGCCGTCAGCAGATTGAAAAAGTTGTAGTTCCCCGTCCCCCCGATGAGCACCATCACCAGCGTGATCCCGGCGCACGCCGCGTACCGCAGTCGCCGCGGGCCGAATATCAGCCACGGCAGCCCCAGCTCGATGACCAAGAGCACAATCACCGACAGCTTTTGAAACCACTCCGGCAACTGGGCCGCGTACCAACTCGTCCGCATCGGCAGCGGCTGCGTCCAGTAGTGGTAATTGAGAGCCGTCAGCGCCGTCCAGGTGTTCGCCGCGCGAGCGCCGTCAGGACCGAAGTCCCACCGGTTCCACGTCAGCTTCACCGCCCCTGACTCAAACATCAGCCGGAACAACAACCACCACACGAGCCAAATCGCCAGTCGCGACGGATGCCGATCGGCCAGAAACTTTGACCGCCACGCGCCGGGCGCCATGAAGATTGCCAGAAAGCCCGCCTCCAACAGCAAAATGTCCCATTGAAAACTCAAGAAAGTCTGCCCGGCATGAAACAGCGATAAGTAAAAAACCCAAAGCAGCGCCAGCGTCGCTATTGGCAGCACGCCACACATCAACAGCACCGACAAGAGCGCCCCGCCGCCGCACAGCAAGTCGAGAAATCCGTCGTGCGGGCTGATCCAAGCGAGCGTCGGCACATGCCACACAGGCGACTGCGGCGGAGTCGTCGCCGAAAAGAAGCGACTGACGGCGCTCAAAAACTCGCTGGCCGGCAGGATGCCCCGATCGCCCACGAGCCCGTCGATTTGCACCCACAGCGAGACGAAGGCGATCAGGTAAACCGCGCCCAAGACCCGCAGAAAAAGCGCGCTGGAGATGTGATAGGTCGGCGGCCGCAAGTCCCGCCCGTTCCAAACCCGCCGCACCGCCGCGATCCGCGAGCGATTCGCAGCAACTGCCCGATAGACCAGCTCCGCCGCCCACGCAAACGGCGGCAGCGTCGCGTAGAGCCACGCCAGCCAGCGCTTCCGCCCGCAATGCGCCGCCGCCCGAAAAATCGCTTCCGCCCCGCGAGTCGTCTCGCCCTCCGGATCGACGAAGTGCACCGCCCGCCGCAACTCGCGCTCGCCGATTTGCACGCGCAACGAGTCCGCTTCCTGGTACGGAACAAACTGGATGCGTCCGCCCGTCGCCGCCCGCCAGCGCTCGACGATCTCGCGGCAAAGCGCGCACTCCCCGTCAAAGAGCATCAGGGGCGCCCCAGGCGCAGCAGCATCGCGCGAAACCCGCATCACTCCGACACTAGCAAACCGCCTGCCATTCCGCGAGCGCTTCCCGCAAAGCGCATTTTTCCAGCGATTCCCTCCCCTCGACGGGGAAGGCTAGGAAGGGGTGATTGCCGCGGCCGCATCGGCCATCCGCAGCATTTGGCGCATCGCACCATCATCCGCTGGCCAACAGCGCTTCGAGCTTGTCGAACGACCCAGTCCAGCCTTGCGTCATGCCGCCGCGTTCCTTAACGAAGGCCTCGATCTCCTCGCGCGTCGCGGCGCCAAAGGGCTCCCAAGTCACGGTCACGCGCGTGCGATCGGGCCCCTCCTCGCTCAGCTGCACCATCGTCAGCATGGTCGCCGGCCACGTGGGCGCCATCGGGTGCCGCGAGAGATTCTCTTGCTCGTCGCAGAACTGCTGCGTGTAGACCAGCATGTCCGGCTTCTCAATCTTCAGGTACTCCGCTCGGCCGTACATCTTCACGTCGCGATTATTCGTCATCAGCCAGAACGTGCTGCCGCCCGGCTTGATGTCGGACCGGATAAACTCCATCTCAAATCCCGTCGGCGCCAGCCACTTGGAAAAATGTTCGGGGTTGGTCCACATCTCGAACACTACCTCCAGCGGCGCATCAAATGCTCGGTTGATGACAAACTGCTCCTTGCCGCTGGACTCCTTGGCGAGGTATTCCGCCAGCCGGTCCCACGTCGAATCGCCACTCGCCTTTTTGATGAATTTCCGCGCTTCCTCAGCGGCCTCGGGCGTCGGCAGCGTCATCCGCATGTCCATCGTCGTCTTGCCGCCCGCCTCGCTGAACAGCACCGTCACGCGAAACAGCGGCGGCCGATCGTCATTGCCGCCGTGGTCGTACATCAGCTTTTTGTGCTCTTCGACCTCGTAATACAGCGCTTTGTTCTCGTAATCGGTCCCGTCGGGTCCGTGCATCGTGTACGCCCAGTGGCCTCCCGCCCGCAAATCCTTGCTGTGCGTCGTGAGCGTAAACCCCCGCGGCCCCCACCACTGGGCCACCTGCTCCGGATCGGTCCAGGCGTCCCACACCGCATCGACCGGCACGTCGTAAACCCGCACGATCCTGATCTCGTTGGATTTATTCTTGGCGGCGTTCTTGACGGCCATGTTACTTTCCTTTCGCTTTCTTTTTAGCGGTGACGGTTTTCAAATAGGCCTCCAGCCGGTCAAAACTCTCCTCCCAGAATCGCCGATACTCTTCCATCCAATCGGCCGCATCCTTCAGCCCGCGCCCATTCAGCTTGCACGGCCGCCACTGGGCCTGGCGCGTTTTGGTGATCAGCCCTGCCTTCTCGAGGACCTTCAAATGCTTGGTGACGGCCGGCAGGCTCATGCTCTTCAAAAACGGCTTGGCCAGATCCGAAACATTGGCCTGCCCCTTGGACAGCCGAGCCAGCATGGCCCGCCGCGTCGGGTCCGCCAGCGCCGCAAACGTCCGACTCAGGCGATCGTGCATGATACTTTGCCTTGAGGTTAATTAACTGATAAGTTAAATATAGCCCGCGGCGGGAGCCCCGTCAATCGCCCCCTGCCGGCTCCCTCCCCGCGGCGGGGAGGGCCGGGGAGGGGGAGACAAGCGGCTCGCCCATATTGGCGCCTTCTCCTACCTGGGCTGCGCAGCGGCTGGAGGGCCGATGCGGACGATCATATTTGTCCGTATCCGTTCCACGATCTGCATTCTGACGTCGTGCAGCTATTTATTGACGGATACTCGGCATCTTGTTTGAAGACATAACGTTTGAAACACCGCGACCCGGAGAGCTCGAGGACCGCGCGACTTGGATGGATTAGTTACGGCAAACCAACGTTAGTTCGACTGCGAGGCCGCCTCCGGCAGCCATCGTCGCTTCGGTCGTGGGCCGACTTGTGCTCGCGCCCATTCGCGCCCGCCTCATCTTTTTTCCTAGCCCAGAGAGATAGTTTGCCGGATTTTCCGGATGAAGATCATTAACAGACTCTCGCGGTCTGTGACAATTTCCGCTGTGCCGCCCAAGCCGAGTTTCACCGCACCGCGCAGTTCGCCGCGGCCGACGGCGTCGCCGTCCATCTCGATGCGAACCTGGAACATGGCCGGCGACTTCCGGCCGGCGGGCGGCTGCGCCTCGGCGACTTTGCCGCCATCGTTTTCGCGAGGCACGCGAGAGTCCGGGGACAGGTACGTGACTGTCCCCGTCATCACGCCGTACTTCTGGTAATCGTAGGCGTCGAACTTAATCCTCACCGGCATGCCCACCTGCACGTGGCCGACGTCTTCACTCCCGATCGCCGCCTCGAAGCGAAAGCCGTCGCGGGGCGCGATCTCCATGACAGGCTTGCCGGGCTCCAGCACGTCGCCCGCATCGATTTGCCCGGCGACCACCACGCCATCGATGGGCGAACGCAGCACCGTTTCGGCCCGCTGCAGTTCTAATTGCTGCAGGTCGCGGCGCAGGGCGGCGGCAGCGCCTTTCTTGGCCACGCGCCGCGCCTCGGCTTCGGCCCGCCGCACGGCGAAGTCGCGTTCAACGAGTTCCAACGCTTGCCGGGCAACCTGGACGGGACCTTCGTCAACGGGCAACTCCGCGGCTATTAGTTTTTCCTCCGCCTCGCGCAAAGCCGTCTCCGCCTTGACAAATTCTTCTTCCGTCACGGCTCCGGATGCTCGCAGCCGCTGCTTCCGCTGGACCACGTCGCGCACCGCGTGCACGCCGGCTTGAGCGCTGCGAATCGTCGAGGATCGCTCGTTTTCGGCCCGCACGAGCGCCGCCTCGGCCTGCTTGAGTTCCGCCGCCGCTTTATCCTTGGCCGCCGACAATTGCTCCACCAGAAGCGTCTCCACGCCGGCTAGCATGCCAATCTCCTCCTCCTCCGTCGCGACTGTCCGCTTGAGCTTGGCGATGCGATTGTCGATTTGCGCTGTATCAAACCGCACGAGCACGTCGCCAGCCCGCACAAAGTCGCCTTCATCGAACGGCGCCTCGACGACGCGGCCAGCCATATCGGCGCCAGCCGGCGCGAACACCCGCGTGGGGATCTTAACTGGCCGCACGCGCCCCGCCGCCCGCACAACGAGATTGGCCTTCACCACCGCAGCCCAGACAACCGCCGTCGCCAGCAGTCCCAGCAACAAAACCAACGTGCCATGGACGACCCGCGGCGGCCGCGCCGCGACAGTTTGGCGAAATTTCGTGCAGTCGGCCAGATTGACTATCAATCCGCGAGACATGGTTGTTCTCCCTTTAAGATTCCATTGGTCACTCTGAGTCGAAGCGAAAAAGCCTGGCGGCAAACTCATTCGGCGCTACACCGCCAGCGCCTCGGCGCCGACGCCGTTAATGCGTTCCACAACCGCGGGCCCGCTCGCCGCAGCTCGAGTTCTTTCAGTTTGCGAGCGCCACAGCTCGGCGTACCGCCCGCCGGCGGCCATTAAGCTCTCGTGGTCCCCTTGCTCAACAATCTGCCCGCGGTGCATCACATAAATGAGGTCGGCGTCCCGGATTGTCGACAACCGGTGGGCTACCAGCAGCACCGACCGATCGGCGAATACGCCCCGCAGGTTCTCTTGAATTGCCCGTTCCGTGCTTGTGTCGAGATGACTGGTCGCCTCGTCAAAGATGAGCAGGGCCGGCTTCCGCAGCAGCGCCCGGGCGATCGCCAGCCGTTGCCGCTCGCCTCCCGAAAGATTCGCCCCGCGTTCGCCGAGCATCGTCTCGAACCGTTCGGGCAGGCGGTTGATGAAGTCGTCGAGCCCCGCCGCGCGGGCGGCTTCGATGACGTCGTTCAGCTCCGCCTCGGGATCGCCGATCGCAATGTTCTCCCGCAGCGTGCCGTTGAAGATAAACGGTTCCTGCGACACGATGCCGACCTGCCGCCGCAGGCTGTCCAGGTCGAAGTCCCGCAGATCAACGCCGTCGATGAGCACCCGTCCTTCCGTCGGGTCGTAGAAGCGCATCAGCAGCTTGAGCAACGTGCTCTTGCCGCAGCCGCTCTCGCCGACGATCGCCACGGTGGCCCCGGCGGGAATCGTGAGGTTCAGATCGTCGAGCACTTTCTGCCGGCAGCCATAGCGGAAGCCGACGCCTCGTAGCTCGACGCCCTCGCGAATTCCCTCAAAACGGGCCCGCCGGTCGTCCCCGTGCTCGCCCGCCAGATCCATTACCTGATAGAGCCGGTCAACCGCGACCATGGCGTCCTGCATCTGGAAGTTGACCGAGGAGAGTCGTTCCAGCGGCTCCAGCATGTACCCCAGCAGCGTGTAGAAGAACATTAACTCGCCGATCGTGAGGTGTCCGCCAATGACGCGGTGGCCGCCGTACCACAGGATGACGATGCCCGCGAGCCCGCTGATCAGTCCGCCGATGGCCGTCATGCTGATTGACAATTTCTGGATGGAGAACACGCTCTGGACGAGCCCTACGAGGCGGTGCTCGCCTTTCTCGCTGCGCAGCCGCTCGCTGCCATAAGCCTTAATTGTCTCGACGCCCGATATGTCCTCGACCAGATGCGCCGACAGCTTGGCGGCGTCCTCCATCGCCTGGCGGGAGCGTCGCCGCGTGGCAGGGTGGTGGAGCAACGTGGCGATAACTAACAGCGGTGCAAACGCGGTGGCCACCAGCGCGTAGCTGCACGTCGTAGATCCACAACACGCCGAGCGTAATCACAACCACCACGCCGTCGACGAGCGCCGTGAGCGCCGCGCCGCTGATTGCCTCGCGGACTTTTGCCGCGTCATTGATGCGCGATAGGATTTCGCCGACTTGCCGCATTTCAAAAAAGTTCATGGGCAGCGACAGAATGTGCCGGGCGTAGCCCGCCATTAGCGACAGGTCGACTTTCCTGCCCACATAGGCCAGCAAGTAATGCCGCAGCACGCCGAACATGGTCTTAAACAGCATTACTAGCACCATGCCGACGCCCAACGCGTTGAGCAGTTTGGTTTCGCCGCGCACCAGGACCGAGTCGACCAGGTGTTGCACGAAGTACGACGTCGAGATGCCCAAGAGCGTCATCACCAGGGCGCACACCACGCCCTCCAGCAGCACGCCGCGATGCGCTCGCAGCAGGCGCCAGAATCGCACGGCGGGGCTTTTCACGCCCTGCGCCACGTTGCTGGGGGCGGCCGTCTCATCGGGCGTCATTAGCAACACGTAGCCGGTCCAGAGACCGCAAAACTCCTCACGCGACAGCGTGACGACGCCGCGGGCGGGATCGGCCACGATGACCTTCTCGGCCCCAACTTGGTGCAACACCACGAAGTGCCCGTAACCTTCGGGCGTCTTCACATGGGCGATCGCGGGAAGAGGCGCTCCTCCCAAGGCTGCAAATTCTCCCTTCACCGCCTTGGCCGCAAACCCGAGCCGCTCGGCGGCTCGCACCAGGCCCAATAAGTTGGTTCCCACACGGTCCGTGCCGGCCAGCTCGCGCATCGCCTCGAGGCCAAACTCTCGGCCATGCTGTCGCGCGATCGTCGCCAGCGCCGCGGCTCCGCAGTCGCTGCCGTCGGTTTGCTTTACGCAGTGAAATCGCTTGAACATGGGTTGCTCCGTGCAAGTCGATGACGGGAGGCGATCTGGCCGCGCCCGCGGGGCGAACCCAGCGGCGAGCACACTATTTCAAGCGAATCGCCCGGTCGGGCGTTACAGTTCTCTGCGCTAAATGGCCCCTGGCAGCCTCGCACGAGCTCTACCCATCTCTCGACCGCAGATTCGCCTAGCTCGCTTGTCTCATGTTCGTCGTACGACGGTTTTGAAACTGGCTC
>CAWJDB010000008.1:0-64424 GCA_963841515.1 Pirellulales bacterium
AATGTCGCGAAATAGAGCCTTTGCATGGGTGATTGAGTCTTCATCCAGTTCCAATCCCAATTGAGGGAACGCCGCGGCTATGTCGGACTGTCGCATGTGATTCTGCATAAATTCCGGACTCGGGGAATCAAGCATCCATGCCGCACCCATGTTCAGGTCAGCCGACTCGGGGCGACGCTCAATAACTTCCTCCACCGCCGCCATCCAAAACCGAGCTTGCTCAATAGGCTCACGCCCAATTACTGGCTCGGGGGTCAATCCAGTCCATGCGAACGCGGCGTTGTACCACTGATTTGCGATGGCACTCCATCCGCTCTCTGTTTGCGAAGCGACAAATGCCAAGCGTGCCATGAGAACTACGATGGCTACGACAAGGCATCCAGAGATTTTCGTTATTGGGATTCGCAATGTCGTGGCCTGATTCCGTGGACGTGTCACCCGTACCATGATACCGCGAGCTTGCCGGCCGTGAGGCTCCGACACTTGCCGAACTTGGCCTCATGTGTCACCGGACCTACCTGCCCGCAGGCACACTCGGCACCTGCACCCACGCCGAACGAAAATGCCGTCCTTGCGGACGGCCCTGGAGAAGTCAAAGGGGGAGAAGTCAAAGGGGGACGGGAGTCAAATTCCATTCACCTTGGAGGCCGATGCCCTAACTCGGCAAGGCCACGCGTGAAGCTTTGTCCCAAAACAATCAGCCGCAGGGCGCTAGCCCACGGTTTTTCCGGCAAACCGGCCGCTGGCTCCCGCGGTCCGGCTGATTACCAGGGCGCGTTTCGGGACAAAGCCTAGTCCCAAATGCCCTTCAAATCGCCGCCGCGACTCCCTAAGAATTCACCAAACTTTTTTGTTGAAAATGGGCCAACGACTGTGGTAGCGTCGACGGTTGGCCGATCATGTCGGCCTGGTCGTTCTTTGACATTCCAATTCACCCACGCCAACTCTGCGCACACCGTGAGGCAGATCGCTTGCCGCTGCGCCGACAGCGCCCCGGCTGCGCCGCGAGGAGTTTTGAACGGCGCCCATCCGCTACCCAACGCGTTGCCACGTTTCGCCTTGCGGTGAATCGACAGGGTTGAGGCCGTTGTGGAGTGCACCGCGCTGTCCCAATGGCTCGCGCGCCGCCCTGATTTTACCGAGGTTTGCCCGCGTGAAGAGAAAGGTCGAAAACGCCAAAACTCGGCGACTAATGTTGTCGGCCCGCGCGTCGCGGTTCGGCGTTTGCCGCGTCGAGAACGCAAGTGGGCCGCGCAAAAATAGCCGAGTATTGACGTTTTGGATCGTGTTCGAGCCAGGAGCTTCCACAACGGCGCCCGGAGACCGTGGCCTGCCCAGAGATCAATCGTCGAGTATCCGCGAGTGGGCTCGAACCACTAACCTTCGGCTTCGGAGGCCGACGCTCTATCCAATTGAGCTACGCGGACGCGTGACAGTGGTAAGCCTATCCCTCGGGCGGCGTCCTGACAACGGCGGGCGGCGCCGGCGGTGCGCAGACGCGGTTCAAGCCCGGCAGCCGCTCTAGCCGGGCGGCCAGTGGAGCTGGCGGCCGCCCAACAGGTGCAAGTGCAGGTGATCGACCGTCTGACCGCCGTCGGGGCCGCAGTTGACCACGACGCGGTAGCCGTCAGCCGCCAGGCCAAGCTGGCGCGCCAAGTCGCGAACCACGCGCCAGAGGTGGGCCATCAACTCGGCGTCGGCGTCGGAGAGCGCGTCGACCGATGCGATCTCCTGCTTGGGAATCACCAGCACGTGCGTCGGCGCCTGTGGCGTGACGTCGCGGAACGCGAGGCAGCGGTCGTCCTCGTACACGATGTCGGCCGGGATTTCGCGATCGATGATGCGCTTGAAAATCGTCGCCATCGCTTGACTCCGAATACACGTGGCGCGTGGGCCTTTTCGTGGACCGAGCGTGACCTCAGGCGTTGTCGGCGCCATTAAGGGGCCGAGGGGTAACCAGGGAGCGGAGGGAGCCTAGATCAATCGCTTCGTCCGGCAACATCACGGGGATGCCGTCGATGATCGGGTACAGCAGGTCGCCGGCCTCGCGCACAAGCCCGCCGTCGAGGGGTCGTTGGGGGCAGGCGCCGCCGAGATTTGTCAGCGAGCGCGACCGGATCGCCCGGTTGATGCGCGCGAGCAATTCGGCGTCGGCCCGCTCCAGGTGCGAGCCGTCCTGCGGGCAGCGGAGAATAGCTACCAATTGGTCGGCGATCACGGCATGGGCTTCAGGCTTCGGGCTTCAGGGCGGCGCACGGACCCCGTCAAAGGGGGGAGGGCTCCGAGTGCCACATTCTAAAACTCCCGTGCCCGTGCTGCTAGCGGCGCTTGGTGCAGCGACGGCCAGTTGACGTGCGAACTGCGGCCAATCGCCGGCGCAGACGGCGGGAGCCGCGGTTCTTACCCCCTTACAGGATGGGCAGTCGCGGCGGACGGGTGCTGGCAATCGCCTCGGCGATCCCTTCGATGGGCGGCGGCGCCTCGCCGAGGCTGATGCCGGACAACCGGCCGGACCGATACTGTTTCTACTGGCGCCCGCGCGAAATTGGGCAGAAAAGCCAGCCGATGCCTTAAGTCTCTCCACGACCACGCTCCCCCGATCGCCGAGGACCGCGTGATGAAAGTCGGTCAACGATGGTTGCTCGCCGCTATGGCGTGCCTGGCTGCGACGGCTCCGCGCAGTGCTGGATGCAGCAAACGCAAATAGTCGACGAAGGCGGCATTCGGTATCAGGTGACTCAGCGGCAGGTGCCAGTGACCGAGTACCGCGATCAGCCGCAGACGGTGTACCGTCAGCAGATCACCACCGACAACATACAGCAGCAGCAGCTCTACACGGTGCCGGTGACGCAGTACCAACTCGTCACGCGGATGCACAACCGTTGGAATCCTTTTGCTGACCCGTACTACACTTACCACTACGAGCCGGTGACCACTTGGACGCAGCAAGTGGCCACGGTGCAAATTCCCGTGACCCGCGTGGGGTGGGCGCCGGAGACGCGCACCGTGCAGGCGCCGGTGACGACCTACCGCACGGCCACCGAGCGCGTGGCGCTGGGCGCCTCGCCGACGACGGTCGCCTCGTCGTCGACCGCGGGGCCGACGGCGACCCTCGCGGAGCGGCCCAGCGCCCCTTCGAGTTCGACGCCCTATTCTGCCGGCGGCCAGATGATGCAGGGCGACCCGCCGCGGCAGGGCTCCGGTTGGCAGGCGCCGAAGGATTCGCGGTATCGGTAAACGAACGCCGCGAGCGCTCAGCGCGCCCTGGCGACTGCGACCGAAATCGTTCCCGCCGCGCGGCGGCGTTTACGCTTCCCGTCAGGCCGTCACGTGATGGCGTGTCGCGCCAAGCGTAACATCCAGAAGCTCAGCAGCGCCAAGATGACGACCGCCACAAAGCTGGGCCAAAGCGGGAAGATGTGGCCGGCGACGACCACGTCGGGCCGCATGACGAGCCGCAGCAACTGAACCAGGCACAACAGCCCAAACAGGCCGCCGGCCACTCGCAAACCTAAAACTTGCGAGTCCATACGACACCCCTTTCTCAACTCGTAGGCTCGCTGCCGCCGGGCGAACGCCGGCGGGCGAGTTCTACGATGTGCTTCTAATCAATTCTACGGGGCGGGCGCGACGGGTGCGACGCAATATCAAGAGACGATCATCCGCTTTGCGCACGCCGGGCGGCGAGCGAGCGGCGCAACGATCGGGCCGCGGCGTGCGGGGTCACGCCCCGGCTGGCTTCTTGCGTCGTCTCAACAGTGCCCGCAACGTTGGAAGCTGCATTTGGGCGTCATCGACGTGCCGTTGGAACACTGAGAGGACGTCGCTGCGCGTAATCATGCCGACGACCTGGGGCGGCTTGGAGCGCCGGACCACGGGGAGGCGACCAATCTGGTGATTCACCATGTGGTTGGCCGCTTGTCGGACGCTGCAGTCATCGTAGACGAATTTCACGGTCCGCTTGATCAAGCTGGCGAGCGATTGCTGGTCGCGCGCCTGCGGGTCGAGCAGCTCCCGGCGCATGAGCACGCCGACCAGCACGCCAGCTTCATTGATGACGGGAAATCCCTGGTGGGTGGCGCCGCCGCCGGAGGCCAACCACGCGCGGGCGGCGGCGACCGTGTCCTCGGCTTTGAGGGCGACGAGGTTTTTCGACGCCACGTTGCGCACGAACACCTGATCGAGCAGGTCGGCTACGTATTCACGCGGCGCGCGGATGCCGCGGTGCTCGATTTTTTCGGTCATCAGCGAGTTGCGCATCAGCAGGCTGGAGATGAGATAGGACGCGGCGCAGCCGCCGAGCAATGGCAGCAGGCCAAACGGCTGGAGCGTGGTTTCGAAAGCAAACACCGCGCACGCCAACATCGCCCGGGCGGCGCCGGCGAAGAGCGAAGCCATGCCGACAAGGGCCGCGATGCGGACGTCGACGCCGAGCCCCGGCGCCAACCAGGCAATGCCGTCGCCAAGGGCCCCGCCCAGCGCCGCGCCGACGGTGAACAACGGCGCCATAGTGCCGCCGGAGGTGCCGCTGCCGATGGCCACCGCCCAGGAGACAAATTTGGCGATGGCCAACACAAGTAAAGTCGACTCGGTGAACTTGTTGTTCAGCACGCCGCGGATGTTTTCGTAACCTACGCCCAGCGTGGCGGGAACAAAATATCCGACGACGCCGACCGCAACGGCGCCGAAAGCGGGCCACCACATCCAGTGGACGGGCAGGCGCTCGAAGGCGTCCTCGATGGCGTACACAGTGCGGGTGACGCCGACGGCCGCTAATCCCATGACCCCGCCGAGGAGGACATACACTGCCAGCGCGGCGCCGGACGGTTGGGTCATATCGCGCATATGGAAGAGCGGTTCCATGCCCTCGAAGGCCATGCGCACGCCGGTGGCCGTGGCGGAGGCCAGGGCCACGGGAATGATCGACCGCGGTCGATACTCGAAGAGCAGCAGCTCGATGGCCAGCAGCACGGCCGCCACGGGACTGCCGAAGGTCGCCGCCATTCCCGCGGCGGCGCCGGCGGCCAACAGCGTCTTGCGTTCGCCGGCGGTCGTGCGCAGGAACTGGCCAAAGAGCGATCCCAGGGCGCTGCCGGTGGCGATGATCGGCCCCTCGGCGCCGAACGGTCCGCCGGTGCCAATCGCAATCGCGGCGGAGACGGGTTTCAGAAATGTGATGTGCGCCGGGATGCGACTTTGGTTGGTGAGAATCTGCTCCATGGCTTCGGGGATGCCATGGCCGCGAATCGCCTTGGAGCCGTACCGCGCCATAAATCCGACAATGAGGGCGCCGACGATGGGGATCGGCACGACCCACCAGCCCAAGTGGGCGACGGCAGGGCCGGGAGTCGCCGCCGCGAGCGAGAATCGTCCGTAGAAGGCTAAATTGGTCGTCAGCGCGATGAGGCCCAACAACGCCTGGGCGACAAACGCGCCCGCTGCGCCCACCACGACAGCCACGCCGCAGAGCTGCAGCACGCGGAGATCGATCGGCGAGTACTGGGCGGGGACCTGGGCGTTTTCGATCACCAAGTCGAGTGTCGGCGCCACGGTCAGGCCGTCGGTCGTCGCCGAATGGGCGGTTTCTTTGTGCGACAAAAGACCTCCTTCCTGCCGGAATGCATATCGAGGACGCGGTACGCGCAAACGGCCGGAAAGCTGTCGCCTGCGCCGTCGTGGGCTGTGTCATCTATTGGCAATGGCGAAGCAAGCAGTGGGTTGCTTGCGGGCCTCGGAGCGCGGTTGCGCATCTAACGGGGCAGGGGGGTTGCCGATTATATCAAGGGCAGTGCGAAAAATCAGGCGTCTTTCTTGGAGCTTTGTCAGTCGCGGCCTTGCGATAATGACATCGCCGCTGGGCGCGCTAGACTTCCCCACGGCTGCCGCCCAGAAGTTAGGCAATTGACTCCGACATGAGGGCACAATGATAGTTCGCCGTATATTCGTCGCGTGGTGGACTTTCCTGGCCGCGACGGCCGCGGCTCAGGCGCCGCCGACCCATGTCGTCCCGCAGCCGGACAAGTTCGTCACCCGCGAGCAGTGGGGCTCCCAGGCCGATCCCATTCCCGCCTCGCGCACGCACACTCCCAAGTGGATCACCCTCCATCACGCGGGCGTGCTGTGGACCAACTCGCAGGATCCGGCCGAGTTCGTGCGCAACATGCAGGCCTGGGGCAAGAAGCGGCCGCAACTGGAAAAGCCGCCGATGAATACCTACTGGCCCGACCTGGCGTACCACTTCATGGTGGCGCCGGACGGGCGGGTCTTCGAGGGCCGGCCCGTCGAGTTCGAGCCGGAGTCGAACACCAAGTACTCGCTGGCCGGCAACATCGGCGTGGAGATGATGGGCGATTTCAATCGCCAGCGGCCGAGCCCGGCGCAGCTGGAGTCCGTCGTGCGGCTCACCGCGTGGTTGATGCAGCAGCACCACATCGGGATTGACGCGGTGCGCACCCACCGCGACGCGGCCCCGGGACAGACCGAGTGCCCGGGGCGGGATTTCTACCGCTACATGCTCGACGGTCAGTTCCGCAGGTGGGTCCAAACCGTCGCCGACGGCCAGGATCTTACGATCGACCCGGGGCCGCCGCTCCCTGCGGAGCCGCCTGGACCGACGGAGCTGATCACCGAAACGGCGCGCGCCCGCGAAGTAGGCGGCGGCTACCTCCGCTTCCGCGTTCCGCTCACGCCCAGTCCGCACATTGCCAAGGCCGCCAGCGCTGCGGTGGTCGGCTCGGGCACGTCGATGTCGATGCCGAAGCGAGTCTTGGAGATCGAGGCCTGGCTGTTTGCTTCGCTCACCGCCACCAGCGCGTTGTCGATCACGACGTCGACGCGGGTAGCCCGCTGGGACGCCGTGCCCAGAGCGGCCGCCACGTTGACGGAAGCGGATTGGGACCAGGATTGGGCAAGGCCGGGATTCGCGGCCAGGTTGAATGCGGAGGACGCGACGGCCGACGGCAACACGATGGGCGCCACGTTGACGCCGTTGATTTGGGTCACGGTCACCGTGAGATTGGCGCCAACGATCGCCTGCGTGGCCGCACTGCCGATGCCGGCGAGGGAGTACGCGCCGCCTTCGGACAAGTTGACGTTGGGAATGCCGAGGCCCCCGGTGGTCGCAATGCTGAAGTTGAGCTGCCCGTCGGTCAGATCACCCGATCCGCTGGCGCCCACGGCGCTGAACGAAGCGCTCGGCGTGAACGACATGCCCGTGATGAAGTACGAAGGCGGACCGTACAGCGGGACGGGATCGGTGCCCGAGGACTCCGTGACGGCCAGGAACGAAACGCCGGGAGGGATGAGCGGCGAATTGCCGTAACTGATAGAAGCCGCAGATGCGGCGGCGGCCCAATGCATGATGAGAACGAACGCCAACGCAGCGCCGCTGGCGGGAAGCAACCGAGCAAACTTGCCGATCATTAGAACCTCTCCTCAAAGATGCGATGGCACAGAATAGTACTGCGTTAAGCCCGGCCTGAGGCCAGATGGGCCACGCATATACCCCATACTAATTGCGGATACATCCCCTGCAATAAAATGGCAGGGCCCAAATCCGCAACCCACGAAAATACTCAGGGGGGCCACGTCCGCGCTGCCGTTCTGGGGCCGTTTAGAGCGATGGCGCCGATTCTAGGACGGCCGTTTTCCCGGCTGGCCGGGTCTGCTTGAGATCGCCCGGGCCGAAACCCTATACTTTCGACTACAGGGTTGTCCCCGTCCAAGGTCCGGACGACTCCCAATTCTTTTTCGGCGCCAAAGCTCAACCAACAGCGCGGCAATCCCACATCCGGTATTGGAGCTTCACACTGTGGCCAAAAAACAAGACGGCTCCTCGCGAAAGGCAAAGTCCGGGTCCCGACTGACCACCTCGAAGCCCTCCAAAAGCGCCAATGCTCAGGTCTCCGGCCCCACAATGACCGAGGACAACAAAAAAACGACGAGCGCTCCCGCCCCGCGTCAACGCGGCATTTCGACGGAGATGATTGGCAGCGTTGCCGGCAACGTGTGGGGCGTACTCACTGAACGCGGGGGCCAAACGCTCGCCAGCCTGAAGAAATCCATCGATGCCCCCGACGACCTGGTCCTGGCCGCCGTGGGATGGCTCGCGCGTGAAGACAAGCTGGAGTTCCAGACTAACGGCCGCACGATGACCATCACGCTACGGTAGGCGCCGCCGACGCTGGCTGGCAGAAGCCAGTGAATTCGGATTTGGTCGTTGGGTTCACTCGGGCAACTCAAATCTGTATCCCACGTCGCGAATCGTGTGAATGAACATGGGCCGCCGCAGGTCCGGCTCAATTTTGCTGCGCAGCGTGGCGATGCAGCGATCGACGCTCCGCGAGCTGACGATGATCGATCGTCCCCACACGTTGTCGATGATGTCGCGCCGCGTAAGCGCCCGGTTGCACCGCCGCACAAAATATTCGAGCATGCGGTATTCTTTGGTGGTGAGCGGAATCTCGGCGCCGCCGCGGGTGAACTTGTGCGACGCCAGATCGAGCACGGCGTCGCCAATTTGAACCACCGAGCCCTCCGTCTCCGTGCGCCGGCGCAGAAAGGCTTTGACCTGCGCCAACAGCTCGCGGATGCTGAACGGCTTGGTCACGTAGTCGTCGGCGCCCAGGTCGAGTCCTTGGATGATGTCCTCCTCCTGTCCCTTGGCGGTGAGCATGATGATCGGCATGTCCAGCTTCCGCTGCCGCACCTGCCGGCAAATCTCAAACCCGTTGAGCTGCGGCAACATGATGTCGAGCAACATCAGGTCGGGCGGATCGGCGAGCGCCTGCGCCAATCCGCTACGGCCGTCGCTCGCCGAGCGCACCTCGTAACCGTGTAGACGAAAATTGTCCGCCAGGCCCCGCATGAGCGTGGGGTCGTCTTCGACGATGAGTACGACGGGCGCGGTCACGGTCCTGCTCCTTCCTCGGTTGGAAGTGAGGGCAGGGGACTCGCCGACGGCGCCTCGGCGTCGACCGGCAGCGACAGCGTAAACTTACTGCCTGTGCCCGGGCGGCTCTCGACAGACGCCGTCCCGCCGTGCGCTTCGACGATGTACCGCACGATGCTCAGCCCCAGCCCGCAGCCCCCCTGCGTGCGCGCCAGGCGTTGATCGACCTGGTAGAAGCGGTCGAACACCCGCCGCGCCGCCCGCGGCGACAGTCCGACGCCGTTGTCCTCAACTGAAATCTCCACCCGCCGATCGGTCCGACGTGCCGAGAGCGTCGCCCGCTTGAGCTGGCCCGTGTACTTCCAGGCGTTGTCCAGTAGATTCACGACGGCGGTGACCAGGGCGTCGACGTCGCCGCGAATCGGCAACGGGCCCGCCGCGTCGACGGTCAGTTCGGCCCGCACGCCGTCAAACCGATTGGCGACCGCGGCGACCGCCTGAGCGACTACGTCCTGCGCGTCGATCGAGTCGAACTGAAACTGGTGCTTGCCGCGCTCCATCCGCGAGAAGGTGAGGAAGTTGTCGATCAAGCGACTTAGGCGGGCGTTTTCCTGGGCGATCAGCTCCAAGTATTCGCGCGCCTTTCCGTTGGTCTCTGGCGCCGCGTCTCCCGCACGCGGCTCCAACAGCGAATCGACGAGCAGCCGAATCGACGCTAGCGGCGTCTTGAGCTCGTGGGATACCGTGGCGACGAGGTCGTTTTTCAGCCGCGCCACGCGCATCTGGCGCCGGAGCGAGTCGGCCATCAGCCAAGCCAGCGCCAGCGTCGTGGCGATCACGGCCGCCGCGATCCACGCGTAGAATGCCCGCCGCCCCTCGGCGCTCGCATCCGTCGCGTGGCCGCTGGCAAGTTTCACCGCCAGCCGCCAGCCGGGCAGGCTGGCGCCCAAGGGTGCGCTGAGAAAATCGTCGCCCGCGTCGCCGTTTGTCGACGGCCCGCGGACCTCGATCGTCACCCCAGGCGGCAGCGGCTGATCGGCGAGCGAGTCGCGAATCCGCCGCTCGAGGGTCGCCTCGCGGAACAATCCCACGACGCCACCGCCCGGCGTGCGGACGCACCACACTCCGGGGGTGCCGGTCGGGGTGAGCGGACCAACCGGCGGCATGCCGGTCATCGCCGCCGCGACCTCGGCGGCCAGGTCTTCGGCTGCCAGCGTGGGAATCGCTGGCCCCTGGGGTGCCAGCTCGGTCAATCGGTGCATCAAAAACCGCCGCTGGTCGGCCGGCGGCAGGGCGGCGTCGTAGCGGGCAACGCGATCGCGCAGACTCGCGGCAATCGCCGCGTACTCCGCAGAGCTCCGCGTCCAGCAGTTCCAGCAGACGCAATTCGGCGTCGGCCGCAAGAGAGCGACCCAGCGAGTCGACAGCCGTCTGGCGGGTGCGCAGCTCGTGCAAGACGCCAATCGCCCGCTCGCGGTCGCCCGCCTGGAGCAGGCACCTGGCTTCGGCCTGCAAGGCGCGGGCAGCCAGCGGGGAGTCGGCCGCGCCGCGGGCCACAGCGTCATAGGCCTCGGCTGCCTGCGCGGCGTTATGATCGACGAACTCAAATCGCACAGCCTGCTCCCAGTCGGGATTCGCAACGGCGAGCATCGGACTGGGTCGGCGACGCCAGCGCGGGATACGCCGCCTGTCCTCCTTCGCTCAGCACCAGGACACTGTCGGCGACGCCGCTTTCGACGCAACTGGCAAACGCCGCCGCCGGCTGGCGGCCCGCCGCCGCCGCGTCAAGTTCGTCGAGCTGTTTGCCCACTGTTCCCCGAAGCGGTTCCGCGCCCCATCGAGCTGCACGCGATAGGCGTCCGCCAGCCGCTGCCGAACGGCCAATCGCTCGTTCTCCATCGCGGCGCGCATCATCCACACGACGCCGCCGGTCGGCACGAGCACCGTCATCAGAAGCAGCAGCACGGGCCACGACGCCCCGTCGCGGCCCGCGCTGGTTCGAAGGTAAGGCGCCATCGCGCGCTCCTACTTCAGCTTGAAGCTGCTGATGATCGCGTCGAACTGAGGACGAAAGTCGTCAAACTTGTCCGCTGGCGCGGTAAACCGCAAGGTGGCCGCTGATTTTTCGCTGAACTCAGCCGTCCCGAGCACCTTCATCGGCTTGTTCATCTCGGTGTACTCGGCGACCATCACCGTGACTTTCCGGCCGCCCAGTTCCATCTCGTGCACGCCGGCATCGGCCAGCTTGAAATCTTTAGCCGACCGTTTCGCGTCGTTGATATAGGACTCCGTCCAGGCCTGCGGCGACGCCCGCTGCTCGTCCTTAAGCGTATCCTTGGCGCCCACGGCGACATCGACCGAGCAAACGCCGCGCGGATCGAGCAAATAGGTCTTCTTGAAGTCGTCGTCGTCGTTATCCATGCCGATGGGCGAGTACGCGTGCCAATCGGCCGGCAGGTCCAACGAGAACTGGCCTGTCGATAGCGGTTGCGGCTTGGCCGGACGCTTGCCGATCGAGGCCAGGTCGGCCGTCACGCCGCCGGCGGCGAACCGGACGACGTACCGATGCTCGTCGGTCGAGATCCAAAACGTCTGGCCGATATTGAGCTCGAGCTTGTAGCACTCGAATTTTCCGGCGGGGACATCAAGGGTTTCTTTCTTGGGAACTTCCAACAGGATCTTAACTTCGCCTGAGCCCAAGGACGACACGACGGTCATGGCGGTTTTGTAGCCTTCCTTGAGCGGCAGCAACCGGAACAGCTCGACCCCTTGCTCGTTGTCCCACACGCTGGGCGACGTGATTTTCAACGTCCTGGGCTCGTCCTTCCCGGCCGACGTAATTACGACGCTCTCTTCGTAATAGCACGGCGTTGGCTTTGCCGAGCTGGGAGTGCATCCACTCGCTCTGAATCGGTGCGAAGGACTCTTTATCGCACAGCACTTCGCTGTAACTATTCGTTCCGTTGAGCACCAGTCCGCGCGTTGAGCATTGCCAGACGTCCTTGCCGTCGTGTTTGACGACGTCGACCATGTAGATCATCGTGCCGATGTCGAGGCCGGTGGCCAACTTCATGTTGAACTGCAGTTGCTCGCCGTCGGCCCACGGGTACGGCAGCAGCTTCAGCGCGGAGGGCAGGTGCTTACGGGCCTGGGCGATCAGGTCGCTCTCTTGGGGGTAGTTGTCGATGACGGCTTGAAAGGCCGTGGCCGCCGCTTCGGCCTTACCTTGCTTTTCGTAGCACAGGCCTAATCGAAGTTGCGCTTGAGCCGCGGTCTTGCTCACTTGCTTGCCTTCCGCGATGACTTGCTCGTACAGGTCAATCGCCTGGTCGAGATTGCCCGCGGTCTCTTCAGCATAAATGGCCTTCTCGAGCAGTTCGCCCGCCGTCGCCGCGGCGGCGACCATCGGCGGCGCGATTAGGAGCATCGCCGCCACGAGCGGCAAGATGCGCCGGATCAATGTTTGGACTTTTTGCACGGACATGTTTCGGTCTCCTTTTGTGTAGCGTAACTGAAGACAACTGTGGCCACGAAACAAAAGGTACCCGGCGCATGTTACCGCCGTGTTACCGCAATGTTGGCGCACTGTCCTATTTCCCGCGAATTTGGATCAGTACGCGAAAGCAGCACAGAGTTAGTTCCGGGCGATGCTGCGAAAATGAGGGCCCACGCCCCGCGATTAGAAAACCAGCCGCCCAGAGGAGGGTGTGCCGGAGACGACGGCGTTGCCGCCAAGGCGGGCGAGATCCCACGGGGCGATTTCGCTGCTCGGCCCGAATCGAGGCGCTTACGCCTCAGGCGCGGCCTGTTCCGACGCCCGCCGTCGCGACCGACGACCGCCGCTGGGCGCCCCCCAGTCCTTCGTCAAGCTCTCGAACACCTCGGGCGTTTCATACCGCACCACGCCCTTGCCCTCAGGCATCGGACCGATCAGCCCGCGAAAAACCGGCATCCCCCGCAAAGTCAAGTCCGTGCTGCAATCGTCGACGCCGATTTGCGTGTGCATTCGCAGGACGGTTTCCTGGTGCTCATAGTCGCGGGCCCGCAGTTCGCCGTTCTTGCCACGAGTGACGATGCGGAAGGTTTTATCCTTGGACATAGTGCAGACCCAGTCGTGGCGAAGGTGGCGAGGACACTTCACCTATCGGCGAACGGCGGCGCCGCAGCCAGGCATTTGCCCGTCGAACGCAGAGCACGCACGCGCAGTGCATTCGCTAAAACGCCTGCGGCATGCAGCGCCCGTACAACGCGCAATCGTCCCGGCGCGACTCCGCCGGTTGTATCGCTCGCGCCGCCGCCGGACGGGCCGCGTGCGAACGTCATTGCCCGTGGGGCCGCTTCGGGATAAATTACCAGCGGCCGACCCCGGAGGGTAAGCGAATTGGCTAGCGGCCTGACTCGAAATCAGGTGTCCCGAAAGGGATTGTGGGTTCGAATCCCATGCCCTCCGCTTCACAACGCTTGTGTCGGCAAGGCGTTGCATCCAACGTCGGCCCGCTGCTGGGGCGTCGCGCCCGGCTGAATTTGGGCCTGTATACCTGACGGTATACCTGACGCCTCCCACAACACGGCCGAAACGTCATCCGCGGAGTGCTGGACGTAGTACGCCATCGTGGTGGCGACATCGCGGTGGCGCATGAGTTGCCGCAGGACCACGGGCATTACTCGTTTCGACCATCGCGTGCCGAACGACCTCCGCAGGTCATGAGCCGTTGCGAACCTCGGAACCATGATCGTCTCGCGGGTCTTTTCGCCAGTCTTTTCGTCGACCTTGGCGACGACCTTTGGCCGCACGTCGTTCGGGTCGACGACGACTCTCGCCGCTTCCCCGATGGCCGACACGTAGCGGCTCGCCCTCTTACTGCTGAGCGGCGTGCCGGGATGGGAGCCTTCAATGCCGAACACCAGCCCATGCCGATCCTCGGGCGGGGTCGCCAGCAAAAACTCCGCGAAGTCGGGCGAAATCGGCAGTAGCTCGTCGCGCTTCGCTTTTTGGGCTTCGGACAGGATGCGCAGCGCGGGGTACTTGCCATCAAGGCGGATAGTGATTGCCGCGTCGGCGTCCCAAGAGAGCTGTAGGGCTTCGCTAATTCGCAGCCCGGACAGCCACAAGCCCGTCAGGAACCGCTGCCACTTCGCCGGCTCCCGCTTACGGGCCTTGGGCGTGGCGGCCAGCATCCTCTCGAATTCCTCCGTCGTGATTGGACGCCCGCGCATCGCCCGATCCACGTCGCCGCTCTTGGGCATTTCGATCTCGGGGGCCTCGCGCATGAGCTTCTTGCGCCGCCCAATTGAGCGCAGCCTGAATCGACCGCAGATGACTGGCGAGCGTGGTGGGTTTCATGCCATCGGCCAATAGGTCCGCGGCGAACACGCTCAGCACTTGGCTTGTCAGGCTGGCCAATAACTTAGGTGCGACGACGCACTCCAGGTGGTTGAACGCGCTATCGGCGGATTGGAGCGTGTTGGGCGCCAGCGTCGCCAGCCGCTCCCGCTCATATCGCTCGCGGAACTCCCGCCACGGCATGACACTTGGCTTTTGATAGCGGCCGTCTCGCAACTCGGCTTCCCATTTCGCGGCGGCGCGTTTCGGCGTCGCGGCGTTTGGCCGTGCGGGTCGACCGGGCGACTTGCTTGCCCGTGACCGGGTCGAGATACCGCATGATGTAATTCTCTCGTCCCTTGAACCTGACAAGGTGTACTCGAATGGTTTCAGACATTGCTGTCCTTTCAGCGCGCCGAGATTCGGCGGCAAAGAAAGCGCGTCGCTGCACTGGCGTTGTCAGGTGGACGTTGACCCACCCGCGGTCCTTACGGATTCCGCACACCCGCGCAGCAACGCGCTCTTTTTTCAACGTGCAATTCGACATTTTCAACGCTACCCCGAGGGGCTTTGACTCCCGCATTTTCCAAGATTAGCGACCACGAATCAAGGCGAACCGCAGCGTCGCGTCATTCTGGGCTCGGCTCGGGAATGTCTTGGGCCATGAACCCGGTCGCGTCCGGCGCCGGTCTAAGGGCCCTCTTGTTGTCCGGCAGCGACAGCCGCGGGCGCACGTCGCTCGGGTCGATGACGGCGGGGCCCTCGCGCGGGTCGTAAATCTCTAACACACAGCCGTCGCTGGCCGTCACGATGGGCTGCGGCGGGGAATCCAAATCGTCGCGGAGCCGTTCCAAACGCGCCAGTCGAGATTCTGCACTCATATTTCGACTCCCAGGGCTTGCTCGAGCGCTTCGAGGCGTTGAAGGATGTCAGTCGTCGTCGGCTTGCCGATCGTCCGATCCAAAAGCTGCGCCGCGGCAACGGTGTCGCCGCCCTTTGCCTTTTCCAGCAGCACGGAGACAACCTGTTTCACGTCGCGCGGCGTCACGGCCGCCAGCAGCGCGCTCCGCAGTTCGGCAACGCGCCGCGAGTGCGGATTTCCGCGGCCTGCCCGGTTGCCGTCGGCGAATCGACCGCGTTCGTCGCGGCCGGATTGTCCGTCACCAACGGTCGATAACGGCTCTGGCATGGGCTTGCTTCTTTTCTCGTCCAAAGTCGCGTTTGTGGGGCCTGACGCCCAAAAATCTCAAATTCGGTCGCACAGGATCGCGTCTAACGAGCGCCGCCGTGTCGGCTCGACCCTGGACACGTCCAAACCGGCACGGCTGCTACGCTCAGCCGGTCGCAAAACTTCGCCAGTCCAACTTGGATTCCGCCAGGCGTTCGCGTTCGGCGGTTAGCTCTGCCAACGCATCGTCGATTTCTTGAAGCGCCAAGTTTGCTTGGGCCATCGCGCTCAGCCGGCCCTGCGCGGCAAGTGAGCGAGCGCGGCGCTCTGCCGCGCAACGTCGGAAGTGTTTCGATCAGTGGACATGGCGTCGGCAGCGGCGATGGCCCGGCGCAGAGAATTTTCGTCTTCGATCGTCGTCGTCTCGCGGCGCACGCCGGGCTCGCCCTCCAGGATCGATTGCCGCCGGGGCTCGGCCTTGTCCGCTGCCGCACGCCGATCGACCTGCAAGCTGGCAAATTGGCGGTCGAGCGCGGCGAGCTTCGCGTCGATTCCGCGGTCGCATGTTTGCAAAAGCCGATCGTGAGCCGAAACGCCCGCCGATGCGAGATTCTGCAGCCGCGCGATTTCCTCGCGGCGGGCCGCGTCGAACTCCTCCACGCCGGCGTGAATCTTTTTGCAGTCGCGCTCGTAAGCGTCGGCCAGCGCGGCGAGTTGTTCAGTGCCCTCCGCGATGATCTTGTCGCGCTCTTCGTCGAGCGCGGAAAGTTGCTGCCGCGCTTCGGTCGCCTTATCACGATCAAGCGCAGCCTGGCGCCGCGCCCGCCCCACGTCGACCGCGGCGTGGAAGGCGGCCCCGCTCCATCCGATCGCAAAACAAAGGGATTGCACTTCCAGCCCGTTGATAGGCTCGTCTTGAGCCGCGGCGAGAATAAGTTCGCGAAGCCGATCGCGGCGCTGGTTTCAGGTCGTTCAACAACAGTCGCGGTCATTTTTTGCTCCTCGATTTGAATTGAGCGGAAGGGGAAAATTATTTGCGGGCGAGACGAGCCTGTCGGAGCGCGCGGCTGCGTGCCAGGTGCTGGCTAAGCGCGTCCGAGGCCGTTGCCGCCGCCAGGGTCACGCCGGTCGTGCCGATCGCGCCGCGCCGTACTGCCCGCATCTCGGCGGCACGCGCGCAAGTGTTCGCGCAACAACCGGCCGCCGCGCTCCAGGTCGGCGTTGCGCGCCTCGACCTCGGCCAGTCGAGCTTGCGCTAGTTCGATTCTGCTGGCCAGCGTTTCCGCCGCCGGGCGATACTCGCGGGACTCAAAAAGTGTGGACGTCGTCGCCGGGTCCAACACAAGATCGACGGCAAAAACCTCGGTGATCCCTCTGGCTCGCTTGATGTTGCCGACCTGCTCCCAATCCACAACGTGCACTGGGCTCATGCCGAAATTCCGCCAATGGTTTTCGGCGGCGTCCATGATCGACGCAAAATCCGGGTGGCCCCTCCTCAGACGAAGCGAGGCAAAAAGGCCGGCCGCTCTCGCCTCTACGCCTTCGATGGTGCCTACCCAATCCCGAAAGCCGCGGTTCAGGCTGCGCCCTGGGGATGGTCGAGATGCACTGGCACACGCTCGTATAGGGGCGCGGCTGCCCGGAGCACGCTAAGGGGGTACTCACGATTGTTGTCCGACCTAACGCCAAGGATTTTGACGCCGAAGATGACGCCGCGCGCGACGTCCACGTTTGGCGACGTCGTTGGTTTGGAAAGGGTTGTGGTCATGGTGCTTTTTGCTCCCAAAAGGTAACGCTGTAGGTAACATTTGGCCCCGCGGGCCTTCATTCGCGGGCTATTTGGGCGGTTGACGTCTGATTCCGGATCGTGCCGCCCGGGGTTTGGCTTGTTTTCAGCATACCGCCCCGGGCCTTCGCTTCCGCCTCGCGCTGCCGCTCGGCATCGAACGTGATGGCGCCCGCGGTGGTGAGCCTCGGCACGGCCGCCAGCACGCGACGGCAGCGCTCGGCTTGGGTCTCGTGTTCAGTGAATGGCAGCATGAGTTGCGTCATGTAGTCGGCATGGTCCGGCGTCGTACCTCGCTCGTCCTCGCGGCCAGTGAGTTGCGGGGTACGGTACGAGGTTACGTAGTACCGTATCCCCCCACTCACTCACCCGACCCGGTACGATAGGGTGCACAGGAAGACCCGGATATCAGATAACTCGATCATGACTGGGGCCGCTTCCAGGGACGCAAGGAACCGACCACGCGGACGACTGCCGTCAGCACGCCTTGACCCACGTCCGCAGGTAAACGCACCACGCCGCCGTTGGGCAACTCGATCTCCACCCGAGACGTCTTCAGTGAGATCGGCAGAAACAGCGATTCGGTCGGCTCGGTAAGTAGGCGCTCCGCAGAGTTCGCCTCCAGTGATTCCGGGATGCCGTCGCAGAGCCGACGCTTCCAGCGATAGAAGGTGGACCGGGAAACTCCCTCCTGCAGACAGAACACGTCCAGGCTCGCCTCGCTCGCCTGATATCTCTCCAGACGGCGCTGCCATTCTCGATAATCCGCAACCAAGCTCGGCGGACGACCCATCGCCCCGTCTCCTGGGAGGCTTGCATGACAAAACTCCAGGATACGAGGCCTATCAAGTATGGATTCCGCGAACGCTTACACGCATTCTTGGCACATTCGGCCGCCCATACGGCGAATGCCGGCCGCCACCTCGATGAGAAGCAACAATGGCGCCGGCTTGGGGACGCGGGCGTTGGCGGCGACTACCGATACGGATGCAAGGGCTATCCACTTAACTCCACCGACCACTACCGGTTGTGGTTACGATTTTTCAGGCCGGCCGCCGATCATTTGGCGGTAGGAAGTGGGGGGGAGTTGGACCGCTTTCTGAAGCAAACGATAGAACAGCTTGCCCCGCGAGCGCGAGGTGCGCCGATTGAAGCGGAAGGTGAATTCGTCGAGGTAGTAGTCCAGGTGCTCGGCGCTCACGGCCCCCTGATGGGTTCCCAGGAGCCAACGCTTGAGCAGCGACGCCACGCGGTGAACCCGCGGCAAGAGTTGGCTGGCCGCCTCGGGGGTGCGCCATCCCACGACGGTGGGCCGATGGCGGTAGCCGAGCTTCTCCAGCCTTCCATACCCGCCGCCGCCGCCGGTGTGGACGACGCTCCCCGGAGCAATCGCCGCCTTCACGAAGCGGCCGAGACTGGTGCGGCTCTTGTTCGGGACCGTGGCCAGGCGGATGCGGCCGATCCCGGAGCCATCCTCTTCCGCCCCGATGACCACGAGCGCCTTGTTCTCGATCCACGCTCCGTCTTGGGGACTCTCGCCGCCGACGAACGTTTCGTCGACTTCAACCGTTCCTTGGAGCTGATCGCGTCCGGGACGGACCATCGCGCGGCGAAGCTTGTGAAGCCAGGTCCAGGCCGTCTGGTAGCTTCCGAGCCCGAGCGCTTGCTGGAGGCTGGCGGCGCTGGCGCCGTTCTTCTGGTTGGTGACGCACCACACGGCGCGGAACCAGAGCACCAAGGGCTTGCGGGCGTCGTGGAAGATCGTGCCGGCCGTCGCCGAAGTCTGATGGCGGCACGCGCGGCAGATCAGTCGTCCACGCGAGGCCGACCAGGCCGCGTCGCCGCCGCACCGCGGGCAGACGAACCCCTCCGGCCAACGCAGCCGCCCCAAGTATTCGCGGCATGCCTCTTCGCTCGCGAACCGCCGTTCCAAATCCATGATCGTCCGCGGATAATCCTCTCCCATCCCCGAACACTAGGGGTTGTGGTAGGTGGAGTCAACTGGATAGCCCTTACGTCGGTACCTCTACTGCGGCGTCGCCACCAGCAGTCGCGCTAAAGTAATCGCTAGGTTATCGAGCGCCTCACGGTTCGGTAGGGTGACCGACAATTGTTGTCGTCCCTGAGGGTCCTCTTCAACGCAGTCGGCAAGTCGCTGTTTTAGGCTGGCAACCGTGTCAGGCGGAGGCGGTGCAGCCGATTGTTCTTGCGAAACAAGTTCGCCTAGAAAATTAAAGACGGCGCCAAGCAGCTCGCCTCCGGCCGCCGCCACTCGTTCGCGATGCATGTGGCGGCTTTCAACAGGTGTAGTCTCATTTCTTTGCCTTACATCCAACGGGGCTGGCGGCTTCGCGCCGAGCAGAACTTCCAGCCGGTTGCGTAGCTCTTCCGCTCCGCTGACGAGCGAAACCTCGTCAATATCCGAATCAACATCCAGTGCCGCCAGCGCCAAGTCCTTCTTGGCCGACAAGGTCATCAGCAAACTCTCTTCCAACGTCTGTTCCGTCACCAGCAGGAACGCATGGACTGGCTGTTTCTGGCCCATGCGGTGGGCGCGGGCAATCCGCTGCTCCAGCACGGCCGGGTTCCATGGCAGGTCGCAATTGATCACCGTGTTGGCTGCCTGCAAGTTGAGGCCGGTCGATCCCGCGTTCGTGGTGATGAACAACCGGCAATCCGGCTTGGACTGAAACTCGTTCACGAGTTGCTGCCGCTGCCGCTGCGGCACCGATCCATCCAATCGCACATACTTCAGCTTCAGCCGCGAGAGAATCTCCTCGACCAGCGCCAGCATGGTCGTCCATTCGGAGAACAGGATCGCCTTGCGGCCGTTCTCGGCAAAGTTTTGTTCCAGAATCTCTTCGAGCCGCTCCAGCTTACTGGAATACGAAGGCTCCTGCTTATTGCACAGGTACGTGCTGTTGGCGGCCATGCGGCACATCAGCAAGGCTTGCCGCAGGCGGAGCAAATCCATCTCACTGATAAACGACTTGCGGACGATCGACGCGACGATCTTCATCTGGGCCGCGTGGATCGAAAGCTGCTCGTCGGTCGGTTCGATCCGCACGATTTCCGTCGTCCGGTCGGGCAACTGTGCGAGGACTTGCTCGCGCGTGCGCCGCAATAGAATTGGCGCGAGGTGCTGCCGAAGCTGGTCCAGGTTCTTGTATCCCAGCACTTTGCCTTTTTCGTCGGCGACGCGATGGCGGTTTAAGAAGCGAAACGCCGGGCCGAGCCGCCGGTCATCGACAAACTGCACGACGCTGTACAGCTCGTCGATGCGATTCTCCAGCGGCGTTCCGGAAAGCACTAGCGCAAATGGCGATTTCAGCCGCTTGACGACGTTCGTCGTCTTGGCTTCCCAGTTTTTGATCCGCTGGCCCTCGTCCAGAATGATCAAATCCCAATTCACTCGCTCGACGGCCAGCAGGTCGCGGAGCACTTGCTCGTAATTGCAGACGGTAAAGAACGCGTCGTTCTCGTATTGAGCCGGCCGCTCCGCCTGCGAACCCAACACCAACTGGCACGAGCGGTTCGAGAACCGCTCGATCTCGTTTCGCCACTGCGACTTGAGCGACGTTGGGCAGATGACTAACACCTTGCGAATTCCGGCCTGCTCGGCCAGCAGCTCGGCGACCCCGACGCCTTGAATCGTCTTGCCCAAACCCATGTCGTCGGCAAGCACAGCCCTTCCCGCCCCCACGGCAAAAGCGATGCCGTCCAACTGGTAGGGCAACAGCTCCGTCTTAAGCAACGACTTGCGCAGCGGGTGCCGTGCCGGGTCACGTCGAATCTCATCCACCAGTGTTTGAATCCGGTTTTGAAACAATCGCCGCTGAATGAACTCTTCGGCGTCTGGATACACCGTTACTTTTTGGCCCAGTCGCTCCAGCTTGGTAAGCCGCTCGACCAGGTCGTGTACATCCAGAACATCACGGCCGGCCAGCGGCTGGGCGATGGACGCGGCCTGATCGTCGAGCTTGTCAGGAATTCCGAGCCGCAGTGCCAACCGATCACCGGAGGTGAGATGAACGCTGAGGCTCTTGCGGCGATAGGGCCGCCGCAAGGTCGCGTCCGAAAACTTCCGTTCCACCCGACGCAGCGCGCACATGATGTGCTTGCACGTGCCGAGCGTGTTCGTGCGAAAATCGGGGCACGAACAATAGGAAATGCCCCGCTCCCGCCCACGCAACGCAACTCGGTACGACTTGCCCGATGCGGCGCTGGTGATTGTGTAATCGGTCCATGGCTTTTGCGGATCGCGAGATTGAAGTTTGAACTTCTCCTTGCGCGACCGCTCTTCGCGCTCCGCCAATGCTCGACGAATCAGCTCCTCTTCGCCGAGACTCTCGATCGGAATTCGTTCGGGCGGCCGTGCGGCCAAGCCCAAAGCGGTCTTTTCCTCCAGCAGCAAGGAAAACGCCGCCCCAGCGTGCTCGCACGGCCACTGGCACGCCGTGCAGTTCCAGTGGAGGCGATCCTTCGCTTCGGCCATCAACGTGATCGTGACAATGGCGTCGTCAAACTTTACCCGAAACAAATCGCCTTCCAGGTATACCTGTTCCTCCAGATCGATCTCGAACTTACCCCCGCGCTGGATGAGTTGGCGGCCCTCCGCGCCTAGCAGTTTGCACGCCTGAGTGAAGTTGAGTCGCGAAAGCCGGTCCTTAAGCGTTAACCGATGGCTGGCCTTGGTCGTCATGACGTCGCACTCCTTCCGGCTGGGTCGCAATTCTGGTCAAATTAAATGATGCAGGAGGGACCGTCGCCGCGCCAAGAGCAATCTGCTTGAGCGTGAGATAATTGTCGTCCCCACGCTGGGATCAGCAGGAATCGCAAACCAATGCCCACGACCTCCAAGCGAAAACCCGCGCCCGAGCAAACCGGCAAACTCCGCATCGGCGACGACTGGAATGCGATCAATATTATCGCCTTGTCGCAGTCGAATCCGCTAAAAGCCGTGGCGGAGTTCGTCGAGAACAGCATCGACGCCCACGCCCAGCACGTCACGATCATTCGTGGACGATCTCGCGGCCAGTCGTATCTTAAAATTGTCGACGACGGCGACGGCGTGCCGCATGGCGACGACGGTAAGCCGAATTTCAAGTATGTAGCCACCCACATTTGTGATTCGATCAAGCGGCAGATGAAGGCCCAAGGCCAGCGGGGCATCCAAGGCGAATTCGGCATCGGCCTATTGAGCTTCTGGACGGTCGGCGAAAACTTGACGCTCGTCTCGGCTGGCAACGACGGCAAAGCCTACGAGATGCGGATGGCCAAGGGGGCGCCCAGCTACTCGGTCTCCGCCATTCGACGCCTGTTGCCTGGGCCAGGAACGGAGCTGACCATCCAGCCGCTGCTGCCCGGAATCCGCAACTTCAGCGGCGAGAAGCTGCAGTGGTACCTGGCCTCCGAGCTGCGCGACCGAATTCGCCAATCCGGCGTCGAGATACGCATTGTCGATCGCCAGGCCCGGGCCGAGTACCGTGTTGAGCCGCGCGCGTTTAGTGGACAATTGCTGCACCACTTGCCAACTCCCGTCACTTCCCACGGCGACGCGTACGTCGAGTTGTACCTCACTGATCCGAGCGCCGAAAACCAGGTCGGCCTATATCGCTCCGGCACGCGCGTGCTGGAACGTTTGACCGACATCGACAGCCTGCAGCGGCCGCCCTGGACGACCGGCTATTTGCAAGGCGTGATCGATGCGCCGTTTCTCAACCTCACGCCGGGGTCGCGCATGGGCGTTGTCTACGACGAGCGATTGGCCGCCTTTCTCGAATCGCTCGGCGAGCTTGAAGCCGCGCTCGACGAAGTCATCCGCCAGCAGCAACACGCCGCGGAAGAGAAAAGCAACCACGATACGCTTCGCGCCATCCAGCGCGCGTTTCGCGAGGCGCTGCTCGTGTTGCCGGAAGAAGAGTACGACTGGTTCGAGGCCTATGGCGTCGGCGGACATCGGCGAAAACGCAGCGGCGGCGCTCGGTCGGGAATGCCGCTGCCGGTCGAATCGGGCATCGTACCGGGCGCCTTACCGACCGCATCGGAAGATGGCGACGGGCAACGCGAGTTCTTTGAATACGCCGGACCGCTCTTTAGCGTCCGCATCGCCCCGGCTTCGTGTACGATGCCGGTGAAAACGAACAGGCAGTTGCGCGCATCGCGCGCGACCGCGGCGGCCGGCAGATCGATCAGAACATTGCGTATGAATGGTCCATCTTGGAAGGCCTCGCTCAACTCGCCAACGAAGATGGCGAAATCGTGACGCTCACGGCTTCCGACGAGCCTCAATTAGTGCGTTTGCAAGTTTGTGCTCGACAGGATGAAGTAACCGTGACCGCGGAAGCTCTCATCACGATCACCGATTCAATCCTCCCCGATCGCCCCAAATCCGATACGCGCGAAGGCTTGCCGGAATACACGTTCGAGAAACGACCTGGCGCCCTATGGCGGTCCCGATACGATACCGAAAAAAACGTGATCGTCATCAACAAGGCGCACCGCGACTTTGTCTACGCCGCACGCAACAAGTCGCTCAAGCTGCGCTACATCTGTCGCCTGTTCGCCAAAGAGTTGGTGATCCGCAACTTTCCCGGATACTCGGCGGACGAACTCGTGGAACGAATGATCGAACTGCTGCTCTACACGGAAGAGAACCTGCGATAATTGGGGGCCGTTGAATATGACCGGGCGTGTTTCGCGACCGGGTTTCACAGAGCGTGTCTTATCGAGTGTGATCATCAATTAAACGCGTTAATTTGGCGTCCCACAGGGCTACCTCTGCCAGAAAAAGTTCCATTGGCGTCCCGCCGCCTCCACTGATTCCTTTCGTCAGAGGGGTGGCGACACTCGTCGCCACCCCCGGACTCTGGCGCCCTTTGAGGGACAGTAGCCGTTCACGGGTTTTCGAATTGCCATAGGTGGATTTTGGTCTCTTGAACTAAGTTGTCGCGTCATGGGGACGCGACCGAAGACCTGCCCGAAGTGCGAACGTCTGGCTCGGCGGGTGGCCGAACTCGAACGGCTGCTGGCCGAGGCGTTGGCGAGAATCGTGGAGCTGGAGAAACAGTTGGCGGCGGCCCGGAAGGATTCGTCGACCTCTTCGAAGCCGCCTTCCAGCGACATCGTCAAGCCGCCGCGACCTGCGGTCCAGGCCGCTCGGGGACGAAAGCGGAAGCGACGGCTGGGTGGTCAACCGGGCCACCAGCGGCACGAGCGGACGCCATTTCGGCCGGAGGAGGTCGATGCCGTCTGGATCTACGAGTGGCCGGAATCGTCGCTGACGTCGGACTGGAAACCGCTCGACGAGTTCCAGACGATTCAACAGGTGGACTTGGTCGAAAAGCTCTTCGAAGTGACCGAGCATCGCGCGCGGCTGTATCTTTACCGCCCGACAGGCGAGGTATCGGCGGCGTCGCTTCCCGACGAAGTGTTGCGTGCTGGGCTGGTGGGTCCGCGGCTTTCGGCGCTGATCGCGTACCAGAAGGGCGCGTGCCACATGAGCTACCGGGTGATCGAAACCTTCCTCGCCGACGTTTTGCCTTTGCCGATCTCCACAGGGCAATTGGCCAAGATCGTCCGCAAGGCGAGCGAGGCCTTGGCGGCGAGCTACGAACAAGTCGAAGGCGCCCTGCCGGGCCAGGCCGTGGTCAACGTCGATGAAACGGGCCACCCCGAGAACGGCCAGTGTCTTTGGACCTGGGGCTTCCATGCGCCAGGGCGGCCAGGATACACCTGGTTCCACATCGACACGGCGCGGAGTTCGGACGTGCTGAAGGAGTTCCTTGGCGAAAGCTTCCCAGGCGTTGTCGGCTGCGACTACCACAGCGCGTACCGCAAATTCCTCGACGACGCCCAAGCGACCATGCAGTTCTGCTGGGCGCATCTGATCCGGGACGTAAAATTCCTCGTGACGCTGCCGAACGCGCCGACGCGCCGTTTCGGCGAGAAACTGTTGGCGACGATCAAACGCCTCTTCCGCATCTGGCACTGCCGTGACCAGCTGCCTGCCGAACGCTGGCAGCGCGAGACTGAGCGGGCCAAGCGGGCCGTGCTCAAGGTGGCGAGGCGTCCGCCGTGCCGAAGTGAAGCGCAGAACATAGCGCAGCGGTTTCGTCGACACGCCGAGCACTACTTCCGCTTCCTGGAGACTCCCGGTGTTGAGCCAACCAATAACGCCATGGAACAACGGTTCCGCTTTGTGGTAATCGATCGCAAGATCACCCAGGGGACTCGCGGCGAGGCCGGCCGCCGCTGGTGCGAGCGCATCTGGACCGTGCTGGCCACCTGCGCCCAACAGGGCCGCTCGGCGTTCGACTTCCTCTATCGCTCGATCGTCGCTCACTTCACAAACCAAGCAGCACCATCCCTACTGCCGATTCCGCCGTGAACGGCCACGAGGGACACAAGCGCCAATTGAGAAGACTTTGCGGCGCGCCGACGAGCGGCTTTCTTAGGAACAGTCCGGGACACGATCGGACTCTCGTTTCCCTTCAAAGACTGACTTTTCCACTGACCGGAAATTGGAGCCGGCGGAAGCTTGCTAAAGGCCGCCACGGCTTCGTCCTGGCGCACCTTGGTGTATCGCTGCGTCATTTCAATCGAGTGATGCCGGGCTAATTTCATGGCCTGATGAATCGGCACGCCGTTGATCAAGAGCTGTCTTTTTGCGCCGCGAAGTGCCAGAAGTGCCGCCCGTGCCTTGGGTCCAGGAATCAAATTCCTGGTCAAGCTAAGGTGATGGAACACATTCGCCGGCATCCTGACTTGGCTCTGCCTACGATCTTAATGCTCAATTCGTCGACAAGATCGGGCGACATTGTCCGGGGTCGCGAACTCGGGGCGGCAGCCCATCTCGTCAAGCCGATCAAGGCCTCCGAGTTGCTAAATGCCATCGTTACGGCGCTGTCCATTTCTTCTGATTCATTGGAGCGAAATAAGCCGCCTACGACTGCCGCGCCAGCAGCCCCACAACGGCGGCCTGGCCTGCAAATATGGTTCTTCAGGAATCTTAATGGGTAAACGATAGTCGTTGATCATCGATTGGCCGAGAATGTCGGCCATGGACAAACTCAGCGAACATTATGGATTGTTGTTGGGGCTCGACGATTCGTGGGAGGCGTCGGACGTGGAACTCGACCTGGAGGGCCAGCGGGTGGAGATTCGGCTGACGCATCGCGGAGGCCCCGTGACCTGCCCGGAGTGCCAAAAGAGCTGTTCGATCGCCGACCACGCTCCGGAGCGGACTTGGCGGCACTTGGACACGATGCAGTTCGAGACGGTGCTCCGCGCAGCACGCCCCGAGCGAACTGTTCGCAGTGCGGCGTGAAGACGATCGCCGTGCCGTGGGCGGGCAAGCATTCGCGGTTCACGCTGTTGTTCGAGGCGTTTGCCGTGCGGGTGTTGCAGGCGGCCAATAACGTGAAACGAGCCGCGGCCCTGTTGGGCCTGGATTGGGACAGCGTCCATCGGATCATGGAGCGAGCGGTCGAGCGGGGCCTGGCGCGGCGTCGCTGGAGGAAGTGCGTCACGTCGGCATCGATGAAAAGAGCTTTGGCCGCGGACACGACTACGTCTCGGTGCTGACCGACCTGTCGGGGGCGCGGGTGCTGGAAGTGAGCGAGGGACGGGATCAAGCGGGGGCCGACGACTTGTGGCAGGCCTTGCCGGAAGAGCAAGCCGCGCAGATCGAGGCGGCGGCCGTCGACATGTGGCCGGCCTACGCGGCCGCCGTGGCGACGCACGCCCCGCAGGCCGAAATTGTGCATGACCGGTTCCATGTGAGTAAGCACCTCAACGAAGCCGTGGATCAGGTTCGCCGGCAAGAGCACAAAGTTCTCAAGAAGCAAGGCGACGCCCGCTTGACCGGCAGCAAGCAGTTGTGGCTGTTCAATCCCGAAAACCTCAATGACGACCAGTGGCTCAAGTTCGAGCCGCTCAAGGACCAAGAGCTAAAAACCTCGCGGGCGTGGGCGATCAAGGAACAGTTCCGTTGGTTCTGGGAGTACCGCTACGCCGGCAACGCGAAGAAGTTCTTTGCTCATTGGTACGGTTGGGCGGCCGCAGCCGATTGCCCTCGATGGTAAAAGTCGCCAAGACCCTCAAACGCCACCTGCCGAACCTCCTGACCTACTTCCGCCACCGCATCACCAATTCCATGAGCGAAGGATTCAACAGCAAAATCCAAGCCCTCAAGTCCGCCGCCCGAGGATTCCGAGCCTTCGACAACTTCCGCACACGGATCCTCTTCCACTGCGGCAAACTGGATCTCCTACCGAACCAAATCATCCATTAAATTCCCTGAAGAACCGCAAATATTAGTGGCCGAGGATGAGGATAACGCCATCAATCGCCTGGTCGTCGTTCGCACCCTGGAATTGGTGGGCCACAGCGTGGTGGTGGCCGTCAACGGCCAAGAGGCCCTGACCGCGCTATCCCAGACCGTTTTTGACGTGGTATTGATGGACGTGCAAATGCCCGTCATGGACGGTTTCGAGGCGACCGCCGTGATTCGCGCTCAGGAGATTATCAGCGGCCGGCATTTGCCGATCGTGGCCATGACTGCCCACACTATGAAAGGCGATCGTGAGCGCTGCCTGAAAGCGGGTATGGACGGCTACGTCGCGAAACCCATCCAGGAGAAGGATCTATTCTCGGTCATCGAATCCTCCATTGCCGGAGTCAGGCCCCCCACGGCCCAGGGGAGCGCGCTGCGGGAGGAGGACGACGTCACGACCTCAGCGGAAGTTCTGTCCGTTGCTGGCTTGCTCGACAATGACCAGGAGTTCCAGCGGGAACTCGCCGAGACCTTCCTTGAGGACTGTTCGAAGGCTTTGTCCGAGATCCGCGAGGCGATCGCCAGTCGCAATGGACCGGCTCTAATGCGGGCCGCGCACATGCTTAAGAATTTGAGCAAAGTTATTAACGACAAAAACGCCATCGACGCGGCTCTTCAGATGGAAATCGTAGGGCAAGACGTTGACTGGGAGCACGCGGAAGCTGCCAGCGGTGAACTGACGCGGGAAATTATCCGAGTTTCGGCGGCCATGATTGACCTCACTGCCGTGCGGTCCTCCCCGCCAACCATCGAAATATTGCCCACAGCACCGGGCGCGTGCCCAACGCTATTGCCAATGGTCGTCTAGGCCGAACATGAAAGGCCCCGTCGATGTTGCAACACAATCGATTGCTTCTGATCGAAGACAATCGCATCGAAGCCGCCCAGACGCAGAATTGGTTAGCCGTCGCCGACGGCGGTGCATTCGACGTGGAGTGGGTTGAGAAGATGGACCAGGCGCTGGACCGCCTCTCCACGGCCGGGATCGACATCGTGTTGTCTGACCTCAACCTTTCGGATAGCCGAGGGCTGGAGACCTTCATAAGACTACACGCCCACGCTCCGGACGTGCCCATCGTTGTGCTCACCGGCCAGGACGACGAAACGCTGGGAGCCATGGCCGTCGAGATGGGAGCTCACGATTACCTGGTCAAGCAGCAGATTGACGGCGCCCGCCTCGGGCGCTTGCTGCGATTCACTCTCGCCAGGCATCGAGCGATCAACGGACAGATGAACAAATCGCACTCCGGGAACCCCCCCCGCGTGATCGGTTTCCTGGGGGCGAAAGGCGGCGTAGGAACTACGACCGCTGCACTTAACGTCGCCACGGCGCTGGCCAAGCAGCAAAAGTCGGTCATCTTAGCGGAAATGCGGCCCTCGTTCGGGACGCTCGCCTACCAATTGCGACAGGAGCCCCGGGAGAGAACCTTGCGGACCTTGTTGGACCACTTCCCGGATTGCCTTAGCGAGGAGGACGTGGCCTCGCAATTGTGTAAAGGTCCTGCGGCGTCGCGAGTCTTGTTCGGTCCCCAGCCGATGGATGCGTTCAAGGAGACCGACCCGAACCAGGCTGAAGCCGTGGTCAAAATGCTGGCCAAGATGGCCGAGTTTATAATTCTGGATTTTCCCAGCCAACCTTCCTCGGCTACTCAAGCGGCGATTTGCCAGTGCCATTTTGCCCCTGTAGTCACGGAACGAGATTTCGGCTCCGTTCTGTGCGCCAAGGTCGCGCTCAATCAATTGCAGTCTTGGGGCATGGGCGGCGACTCCGTCGGGGCGGTGGTCGTTAACCGAATCGAGCACCCAAAGGCCATCGCATTAACCGAAATTCAATCCCAATTGGGTTGCGAGATTATGGGGGTAGTTCCCTTCGCGATGTCGGCGTCCCTCGAGACGGCGATCTCAAGGTGTCCGTTCCGCGAAACGCATCTTCATTCCCCCTCGCTGACTCGTCAAGCTGCTGGCTTTCCCACACAGGAGACCAGCAATGGCCAAGCAACATCGAGACCCGGCGAAGGAAGCACTTTGGCGTGACACGTTCAAACGGTTTGCAGCGAGCGGGCTCAGCGTTCGTGAGTTCTGCAAGCGTGAGAACGTGACCGAATCGGCCTTCTACGCCTGGCGGCGAACAATTGGCGAGCGCGATGACGTAGGCGATTCCGGGCCAGCGTTTGTACCCGCCGTGATCAACGGCAAAGCTGAGCAGCACGAGACGCTCGCGCTGAAGCTGGCAAGTGGCCTGGAACTACGCCTTCCGCTGGCGATTTCCGCGACGAGGTTGGCTGAACTTGTTCGCGCTCTGGAACGACGAGCCGAGCGATGATTGCCGCCGATCTCGCCAACTTGCAGGTGTGGGTGGCGACGACGCCGGTCGACATGCGGAAGTCGTTCGACGGGCTGGCCGAAGTCGTGCGTTCGTTCCTCGGGCACGACCCGCTCTCCGGCAGTCTGTTCGTGTTTCGCAACAAGTGCGGTCACCTGGTAAAGGTGCTGTGGTGGGACCGCGATGGTTTGGCGATCTACTATAAGAAGCCGGGGGCGGATTGCCCCCATTTCTTCCTCTTTACAGAAATCGGCGACGGTGCCGATAATCTCGCTCGCCGGCCTGGTTCGGCTGGCTGAATGGATTCAGGTTCGACAAGTATCGGTCCAAGGAGGCGACCCATGCCAGCAGAAATCTACAGTCCTTGCTCCCCCCCGCACCAGTTCTCCGCGGGCCCGTAGGTCTCGGTCAGTTGTGGAGTCTGCTGACGGATGCCCAGCGGCAACAAACGCTGGCGACGCTCAGCGGGATCGTCGCGCGCAGCTCGTCGCACCTCTGGTCGAAGAGGAGGTGTCGCATGAGCATTCGTGAGCGACACGTCGCGGTCGACACGCCCACGCCTTCTGCGAAGTCCACTGACAATTCGACGCCGCTTGGACTTCGGGCGGCGTCAAAGATTCGCGATGTCCATCTGAATCGGTTGGCGATGGTATACGTGCGGCAATCATCGCCGCAGCAAGTGATCGAGAACCGCGAATCGCGCGAGCGGCAGTATGCACTCGCCGATTTGCGCAGCGATTAGGTTGGGCAGCGGAGCGAATCGTCGTCATCGACGAGGACCAGGGCCTGAGCGGCAGGACAGCCGATAACCGTGCCGGGTTTCAGCGGCTGATGGCCGAAGTCAGTCTGAATCACGTGGGAGTCGTACTTGGGTTGGAACTGAGTCGTTTGTCGCGTTCCAATAAAGACTGGCATCAACTTGTCGACGTCTGTGGAATCTTCAACACGCTGTTGTGCGATCAGGATGGCGTCTACGATGCCAGTGACGGCAATGATCGGCTCTTGCTTGGAATGAAAGGTGCCATGAGTGAATTCGAGCTGGTCACACTTCGTAATCGCTTGTTACGCGGCACTCGTAATAAGGCGGAGCGTGGCGAGCTGTTTCGGGCTGTGCCCGTAGGGTACTTCAAGCAATCTTCGGACCAGGTCGTTCAAGATCCCGATGAGCAAGCGCAAGCCATGATTCGGCTTGTCTTCGATAAGTTCGCTGAACTGCGTTCGGTGTATGCCGTATTCCGCTACTTCACGGTGAACGGTCTACGTCTTGGCTTTCGCCGTCTCCGCGGCGAACGGATCGGCGACCTGGAATGGCGCGCACCGTCAGCAGCCAGAATCCTGGCGATCATCCGCCATCCGATCTACGCGGGAGCCTATGCGTACGGCATCCATCGTGCGGGAAAGCGCAATCCCTCGACAGGAGCCACGGAGGGTGGAACATGGTTCGTGCCTCCTGACGAACTGCCCGTGTTGATTCAAGGTCGACTGCCCGCCTACATCTCCTGGGAGCAGTATCTGGAGAACCAAGAGCAACTGCGGCAAAACCGGGCTCTCAAGGGTTCGCGCGGTGCGCCCAGGCGAGGCGAGGCCTTGCTAGCAGGTCTGATCGTCTGCGGCAAATGCGGCCATCGCATGAACACGCGGTATCCGGGCGACAAGAAGCCCTGTTATCAATGCAACGAATTTTATGAGACTTCTCGCTGAAGCCGACAGCCGGTCGGCGAGCTAGCAGTGGGGATTTTTCTCCCCACGCAGCCGTGACTCCTCCGCCAACGGCATCACATCAGTTACGACGACATTGGAAACGCCGAAAGCCAACTTAAAGTCATCTCCCTGAGCGACTTGCATTCACTACCTGTCGGGATCAGCGAGAAGTCTCAATTTTATACCAAAGCTGGGGAGCTGACAGAGCCCTGTGGGCGCATTGCGGCGGCGACTCTCGACGATCTTGTCGCGCGCGAAGTACTCCGTGCTTTGGAAGGTGCGGCGGCGTGCGGTGATTTATCCGGACGCATTCGGGCCAGGGCGTGACATAGCCGACGGCTTTCTGTTGGCAATGACCCCGAGTGTCAGACGGTTCGACTTTGGGACTGATACTCCCCTTTGCAAATGCCCCGTTCGGCGCGGAACTCCGCCAAGAATTCCGGGCGGGCAGTGACCCCCGGGGCGAACCGTAGAGGGAGCGTTCGCCCATGAAGGACTAAACGTGAACGCGGCTGCGTTTGAGTACGCTCGTCGCCCATTTGGCAACGCCGTCCAACGGCGCAGCGTCACGAACCATAACGCTCATCGAGGGCCAGGTTGACTTCCAGCACGTTGACCAGCTTGACGCCGACCAGTCCGCCGAGGGGCGCCTCGGCCTTTTCCGTCAGCATGGCTTCAATTTCCTTGTGGACGGCGCCGGCGTCGCGCTTGGCGGTCGCGGCCCACGCCGACGCCACGCGGTCGAGCTGGTACATCGCATTATCCAGAGTGATGTGGGGGTCGAGGCCGCAGCCGGACGCCATGACCATGTCGGCGGGCACGGGCTCCACCTCTGCCTCTGCTTCTGGGTGGGCTCCACCACACTCCGAAGAATGCTGCCTGAAGGTTCTGGCCGTCCGTTTCGGGCCACTTCTCGGTCTTGCCGCTTGCGTAACTCGTGAAAAACAAAGACGCCAAATCTGCGGGCGTCGCTTCCTCGGCGTTGGGATTGTCGCGCTGCCAGCCAGCCACATCCTCAGCGTGATCCTTTGCCCACGTCGCCAGAAAGTCGGCGGCGCCGGCAGACCAACGTGTAGCCAAATTCGAGTCGTCGGCCGACCATTTCGACAAGACGCCCCGATCGTCATCCAGGCTCTTCCGCACCCATTGGGCTATCTCAGGACCGACCGGCCGACCGTCCTTGAATTTCAGGACGGGGCCAAGCATGGCGAGCACGCGTTCGCGCAGTTTTGGGCTTGCGGCGCCCCAGTTGCTGCCGCCCGTGGCGGAGGCGTTATAAGAAACGGCTGAAGGACGCGGATGGAAGTACTGATCTGCGGTAAAAGGCTGCGCCACCAGGCGGGAACCGATTTCGACGCCTTGCGCGTTGGTGACGATGCTGCCATTGGCCTTGCTGCGCAATATCGTCTGGCCGATCGCTAACAGGAGCAGCGGGTACAACACCGAGCAGATCAGCAGGGTGAGCCCCAACAGCCAGAGGTTGGCGGTGAGATGGCGTTTCATATCAAACACTCCAAGCGAACGGGATTACTAGATCTAAACGAGCCGCAGACCCACGAGGGCGAAATCGATGAGCTTGATGCCCACGAACGGCACGATGACGCCGCCGAGACCCCAAATCAACAGATTTCGCCGCAAGAGGGCGTCGGCCCCCACGGGCCGGTACTTGACGCCCCTCAAGGCAATCGGGATCAAGAGCGGAATAATGAGCGCATTGAAGATCACCGCCGAAAGAATTGCCGAAGTGGCCGAATGCAAGTTCATCACGTCGAAAGGTTTCAGCCACGGCAACGCCGAAGCAAATAAGGCCGGCACGATGGCAAAGTACTTGGCCAGGTCGTTGGCAATGGAAAACGTGGTGAGCGCGCCCCGCGTCATGAGTAGTTGCTTGCCAATCTCGACTGTTTCGATCAGCTTGGTGGGGTCGCTGTCCAGGTCTACCATGTTGCCCGCCTCTTTCGCGGCTTGCGTGCCGGAGTTCATGGCAACGCCCACGTCGGCCTGGGCCAGCGCAGGGGCATCATTCGTTCCGTCGCCCATCATGGCCACCAGTTTGCCACTGGCCTGCTCTTTACGAATGTATTCGAGCTTGGCCTCGGGAGTCGCTTGGGCGATGTAGTCGTCGACGCCGGCTTCGGTCGCGATGGCTTTGGCGGTAAGCGGATTGTCGCCGGTAACCATCACCGTCCGCAGTCCCATGCGGCGGAGCCGCTCGAAGCGTTCGCGAATACCGGGCTTTAGGATGTCTTCCAGCACGACCAGGCCCGCGATGCGACTGCCCTCGCAAACCAGCAGCGGCGTTGCGCCCTCGCGACGCGACGGCATCGACTTGGCGCTCGCGTTTTTGGGCATGGCGCCCTTGTTCAGTTGCACATATCGCTCCACGGCATCCGGGGCGCCTTTGCGGATCCTCCGGCCGTCGGGAAGATCAACGCCGCTCATGCGGGTTTGCGCCGTGAAGGGTATGAACGTGGCGTTGCTTGGCAAATCAATGCGTCCGCCGCCCGAGCCGCCGTTGAACGAGTTGTGGTAGAGCTCGACGATGCTCTTGCCCTCCGGCGTCTGGTCGGAGGTCGACGACGCCGCGGCCAGGTAGCCCAGGTCGGAGGCCGTCGTTCCGTCGAAAGGAATGAACTGCGTGGCCCGGCGATTGCCGATCGTGATGGTGCCGGTCTTGTCGAGCAGGATGGTGTCGACGTCGCCGGCGACCTCAACGGCCTTGCCGCTTTTGGCGAGCAGGTTGGCCCGCAAAGCCCGGTCCATGCCCGCGATGCCGATCGCCGCCAACAGGGCGCCGATGGTCGTGGGAATCAGGCACACCAGGAGCGCCACCAGCGTCGGCACGTCAGTTCCCAGCGAACTGAGCGGCTGCGCAGCGCCGACATACTCCTGCATGTACTTTTCCACATACAGCGCCATCGGCCACAGCGAGGCGGTAACGATGAGGAAGATCAGCGTAAACGCCGCCAGCACAATGGAGAGGGCGATTTCATTGGGCGTCCGTTGGCGCAGTGCGCCCTCCACCAGGGCGATCATGCGATCGAGGAACGACTTGCCGGCGCCCGCGGTAATCTCCACCACAATGCGGTCGGACAGCACCCGCGTGCCGCCGGTGACGCCCGATCGGTCGCCGCCCGCCTCGCGGATGACCGGCGCCGATTCACCGGTAATGGCCGACTCGTCAATCGAGGCCACGCCCTCGATGATCTCGCCGTCGCCAGGGACGACCTGTCCGGCTTCGATGACGACACGGTCGCCGGCCTTAAGCGCCGTGGACGTGGTTGGCTCAATCTTTCCGCCCGTGAGCAAACGATTTGCGGGCGTTTCCCGGCGGGTCTTCCGCAGGGAATCTGCTTGGGCCTTGCCGCGGGCCTCGGCCAGCGCGGAGGCGAAGTTGGCAAACAATAACGTCAGCAGGAGCCAAAAATCCAGGGCAATTAGGTAGCCTATCGAGGCCTGGCTTTGATAACCAAAGATCTTGGCAATCGTGTACGCAAAGGTGAGTATCGTGCCCACCCACACCACGAACATCACGGGATTCTTCCACTGGATCGTCGGGCGCAGCATGAAGAACGATTGCTTAAAGGCTTCCTTCAGCAACTGCGGGGCAAAGATCCCGTAGGTGCGGCTGGCGCGGCGCAGGAGCTTCAATTCGTCCGGCGTCGTCGGTTCGGGCGCCCGCGTAGGAGGCAGGACTCTTTCAGACACGGTTGGCATGTCACTCTCTCCGAGAATCGTTTCGAGCGTATTTCGCGTAATTCACTGAGCGTCTAACTGCCGAACGGCAAGGGGCCAAAGTGCTCCGCCACGGGCCCTAATACGGCAGCCGGCAGGAACAGCAGGGCGCCCACGAGGACGACCGTGCCAAAGAGCACGAAGCCGAATGTCACCGTATCCGTGCGGAGGGTTCCGGAGGTCATGGGCGTCATTTTTTTGGCGCCAGACTGCCGGCGAACGCCAGGGGCGCGATGATCGGAACGAATCGGCTAATCACCATGACCAGGCCGGTGGCGATGTCCCAGTGGGCGCCATAGGGATAGGACGGCGGCGAATCGGCAAATCCGTAGCCGTCGCCCAGTCCCTCGAATCCCGACCCGTTGTTCGCCGAGGCGGAGCTGAACTCGTATAAGCACTCCGAGAAACCGTGCGGGCCGGGGTTGTTCGTCGACGCCGCGCCCCACGGTGTCGCGCAGAACAAGCCAGTCGGCCCCAGGATCATGAGGGGGTGAATCAAGAGGGCCAGCATGGCCAGCTTCATCTCGCGAGATTCGACCTTTTTGCCAAGATATTCGGGCGTGCGGCCGACCATCAGCCCCGCGAGGAAGACGGCGATGATCAGGTAAATCAACATGTTGATCAGCCCGACGCCGACGCCGCCGAAGTTGCAGTTGAGCCACATCCCCGCCAGCGGCGAGATGCCGGCCAACGGGTTAAGACTGTCGTGCATGCAGTCGACCGAGCCGTTCGAAGTGCATGTCGTGCATGCTGCCCAAGTGGGGCCAGCCGACGTGCCGAAACGTAGCTCTTTACCTTCGAGATTGCCGAGCTCCTGATCGACGGGAAGGCCGGCTATCTCTGGTAAAACGACGCTGCGGACGCCGCCTTCCGCGTTCGCGTCGTCCACTTCGTATGAGCGCTCCACATGGGCCGTTAGCGCTGGATTGGGTTTCGTGGAGTCCCAATACACCGCCCAGCCGATGAAAGCCGCCAGAAAAACCAACATCACTCCGAAGATAACAGTCGCGTGACGGAAGTTGTTCAGCATCCGGCCGAACATCACCACGGCGGCCATCGGAATTAGAATGATGCTGACGCAGCACAAGAAATTGGTCCAGTCATTGGGGTTTTCATAGGGATGCGTGCAGTTGGGCCCGAAGTAACCGCCGCCGTTGGTGCCGATCTGTTTAATCGCGACGATGGCCGCTACTGGCCCGCGAGCGATCATCTGCGGTGCGGCCTCGCCGGCGTCATCCGTTCCCATCGCGCCCGGTTCGACCGTGGTCACTTCGGCGGCGCCTTGGAGCGTCATCGGCATGCCGCCGACCATCAGCAGGAGTCCCACGACAACCGCGACAGGCAGCATGACATAGACGGTCGCACGCCACAGATCCACATAGAAGTTGCCCATGTGTCCGTCGCCGCGCAAGCCACGGATGACAGCCACGAGGGCCGCCAGGCCGATGGCCGGGGTGTGGAACTGCTTCCAGCAGATCACAAATAACTGGCTGAAGTACGATAGGTGTACCTCGCCCGAGTAATGCTGAAGGTTGGTATTACTCAAGAAGGAGCAAAGGGTATTGAAGACGGTGGTCGGCGATAGCGTGCCCTTGTGATCAGGGTTGAGCGGCAGGTACGCCTGGAACTGCAGGATCAGGAACCCAACCACGAACGCCAGAGTGTTCCACAACAGCATCGCGATCGCATACTGTTTCCAGTCCTGCGGTCCCGTGTCGATGCGGTCTTCCACCCAGCGCAACGCAGCCGGGGCGCGCAAGCGATGATCCATGATGCGGGCCGCGTACAGGCCCAACGGAATGGACGCCAAGATCGTGGCGGCCACCATCATTATCGGTAGAGTCCACATACCCAATGTGTCCTTGTGCCGTAGGCCAGGCGTTCAAGCCTGGCGGACATGGTTGCTGGTCTATCGTCGTCTATCTAAAACCATTCGGGGCGCAAGAGCGCTGCCAAAAGGTAGATAAACAACAGCACGATTACCACGGAAGTCGCCAAGATCATCGCGAGCCCCTTTCAGACCTTATCGCAGGCTTTCACAAAGGCGAACATGAGCCCGATGGCAGCAAGGCCCAGCAGGATCATGGATGGAATCCAAATCGCTAAGTTCATGGGAAACGCCTTGGAAGGGGTGGGGGTGGGTACTTCGTGCGAGTCGCTGGGCGCCCATCTTCTTCGCGATCTTGCTTAATCATGCGGTCGCCCAACCCAAAGAGCGTCAGCAGTGCACAACTGAGTCGCCACGCGATGCATCCGGCACAAGCGCCAGCGCCGTACACGCGGCCAGGACAATCATCGCTGCAGTCGCCCCCTGGGCGTGAGCGGGCAAATAGCACGCCGCGCCGCCGCAAGCGGCGCCGAGCACGGCACCCACAGCGAGGAATCGCGGCCAGTGCGGAAGCAGATCCATATCGGAGGCAATTCGCAGAACGCCTCGTGAAAATGTCATGTGATACATGTCGGCGCCCTCGTCATCGATGGCGCTGCCATCAGCCATGGCGCAGTCGCGACGAACCGTGCGACGCGTCATTTGCCTCGCTGGTAATGCAACGACCATGCCGCCTCGGCGGAAAGCGACGTAAGTCCTTGTCTATCAAGGCGCATCGCCGGTTCCGTGACACTCGACTGATAGGGCTGTCTCATTGCGAAATGCCCGCCGGTCCGGGCAAAATACCCGGTGGGACGGGGCAACTCGGGTCATCCTCCAGATGGCGAGTTTATCACTCGGCGATGATTCGAAATCCCCGGGAAGACCCCGCATGGATTCGCGACACTGTATCAGCGATGTGCCGCTTCGATGCATAGTGTGCACATTCGGTCTCGAGCAAATTGCATGAGGCCCAAGCACGCTGTCGACGACCTGTAGCCGATCTCGCCGACCCGATGGAGCCGACCGCGGCACACTTCATCGGCGTTAAGCGACTCGGGGCTGTGCTCGATCAGGCTACTGGGCCGCATGTCGTCGTCGGCGCTGACCATCAGCCCGCCGAGGGTGTACATCAGCGTGAAGTTCCGGTTTCCGCCGTAGCTGGGCCGGAACAGATTCTTGACCAGTCCCTCCAGTCGCTTGTCGCGCAGGCGCTGATGGAGATGGGCCAGAAACTCTTCCTTTTCACGAGGCCCCACGTAATAGAGTTCGTTGTGCGTGGCAGTTTGCTCCAGCAGCGGGTATTATTTCTGCTGATTGGCTGGACTGGAGTCGTCGAAGACGATCATCCGCACCGCATGGCCGTTCTGCCAAAAGTGTTCGTCGTAGAGCGCAACGGTCTCGGCCACTTCACGCAAGCGGTAGGTGGGAATGACGAAGATTAGATCGCTGTCTTGCATAGGGTTGAGTGGCTTGGCGACTGGTCCGCGCAAATGACGCCCACGCCGGCGCCCGCGACCGCCCATCGCCCCCAATGACTGACGTGGTGCATCGAATAACGCGCTGGTGGGAGCCGGTAGAAGTCGGAAGACCAATACATGGCGCGCCCGTGGATTAGCCAACAGGCGACGGATCTGGAAAATGAGCCGCGCCCGGGGACGTGAGATGCGGCCGTGAGAAGCAACTGCACGAATGCTCCCAGACGTACCCCGGTGCGCGGTGCGTGTGCCGTCGCTGGCAGGTACTCTTAGTCAATAGCTGTACCGCGTTGGCCAAGGTTGCCTAACTGCTTGCTGGCCAATAGGTACTGCCGGACGGCCGGTTCAAACAACCCGACGCCGACACTGCAAATTGCACGATTGCCCATGCAGAATCCACGGCGAACGAAGTTGCAACCACGCTGCCGCTACTCCTATAAGCGATAATCTTGGACACTGCGGCGGTAGATTAAGAGCAGATCGAGCCGCGGCGCCTTACCGGCGCGGCGTCCGCATTTCACAATGGACGATGAACTACCTGGCGCCAGCCGATTGCGTAGCACTGGTAAATTGAGTCCATCGCCGCCGCCACGCCTGTCACCATTAACTACGGAGCACGGCTGACGTGCACATCTTGCTCATCGACGACGATCCCGGCTTGCGAAAGACGCTGCGCCTGACCCTGGAGACGATGAACCACCAGGTGATCGAGGCAAGCGACAGCGCCAGCGCTGAGCAAAGCCTCGAACGGGGCCATTACGACGTCGCCTTGCTCGACTTGCGGCTGGGGCAAGAACAGGGACTGGACGTGCTGCCGATGCTGCTACGGCTGGCCCCGGGGCTCGCGGTGGTGGTGGTGACCGCCTACGCCACTATCGAGACGGCCGTCGAGGCCATGCGACGGGGGGCGTTCGACTACCTGCCCAAGCCTTTCACGCCGAATCAGGTTCGCGTCGTGCTCGACCGCGTCGCACGCATCCGTCAGCTCGAACTGCACGTCGAAGAGCTGGAGCAGCAGGTGCGGTCCTTCGTGCCGGAGGCCGAACTGGCCACGCACGATCCGGCCATGCAGCAAGCTTTTGAAATGGCGTTTCGCGCTGCGCCGACCGACGCCACCATCTTGCTTGGCGGAGAAAGCGGCGTAGGCAAGGGCGTCTTGGCGCGGGCGATCCACGCCCGTAGCCTGCGCTCCGCGGGGCCGTTCGTTACGGTCGCTTGTCCAAGCTTGTCGCCCGAACTATTGGAGAGCGATCTGTTCGGGCACGCCCGCGGAGCATTTACCGGCGCCGTGCAAGACACCACGGGGAAGGTCGCCGCAGCGGAGGGGGGCACTCTGTTTCTGGATGAAATTGGCGACTTGCCCATGGGCTTGCAGCCGAAGCTCCTGAGGCTTCTCCAGGAGCGACGGTACGAGCGCGTGGGTGAGACCAAAACTCGGATGTGCAATGTCCGCATCCTTGCCGCCACTAACCGCGATCTCCGTGCGGCAGTGGCCAGCGGCGCGTTTCGCGAAGACCTGTTGTACCGGCTCAACGTCATCGAAGTGGAGTTGCCTCCGTTGCGCGAGCGGCGAACGGACGTCCTGCCGCTGGCCGAGCATCTGCTGGGGTTCTTCGCCGCACAGATCGGCAAGCCGATCAGCAGCTTCACCGAAGAGGCAAAAATGGCGCTCGCTCGCTATCCCTGGCCGGGCAATGTGCGCGAGTTGCGCAACGCCATCGAGCGCGGCGTGATCCTGGCTTCGGGCAATCAAGTCGGCCTGGCCGAGCTCCCCGCGCAGATCGGCGCCAGGCTGCCGCCGCGCCTCATGGAGGTCGGCGGCGACATTACGCTCGACGAATTAGAAGCCGAACACATGCGGCGCATCTTGGCGTCGACGCCGACGCTCGACGAAGCCGCAAAGATCCTGGGCGTCGACCCAAGCACACTTTACCGTAAGCGCAAGCGGTACGGGATGTAATCAGATAGTCAGTCGCCTTGCGCGAGGGCTCGTTCATGCCATTAACTCTGCGGCAGCGAATCCTGCTAACGCTGCTGCCAATCTTCCTGCTGTTGGCAGCCATCGGAACCGCGGGCGTTGTACTGCTGCTCCGCGTCGGGCAGCGACATCGACGCCATCCTCCGGGAGAACTACCGCAGCGTCTCCTATATGGAACGCCTCAACGAGTCGCTGGAACGAATTGATTCCTCGTTCAATTTTGCGCTGGCAGGCGTTGAAGAAAAGGGCCGTGAGCAGTACGAAACAAACTGGCCCAAGCTTGAGGAGAATCTCCGCCTCGAGCGAAACAACATTACGCTCGCCGGTGAGGCGGAGCTGGCGGCGAATCTGTCGAAGCTTGCCGACCAATACCGGGGGCAGGGGCAGAAGTTCTTCGCACTGCCGCCAAATACGTCCGAACGAGTCGAGGCCTATCACGGCAAGGACGGGCTGCTCAAACGCTTCGGCGACATCAAAAGCGTGGCCGGGCAAATTCGCCGTATGAACGAATCGAACATGGAACAGGCCAGCGAGCGGGCGCGGCGAACGGCAGTTACCTCCACGGCGGCGTTCGTCGCCGGACTCGGCGTCGCGGCGCTGTTGGCTGCGATGTTGGCTGTGCAAACGATTCGTACGATTCTCCATCCGATCAAGGCGGTCACCGCTTCGGCAATGGCCATCAGCGGCGGTAACCTCGATCAAGTCATGCCGGTGGTCTCGCAGGACGAACTGGGGCAACTGGCCCAAGCGTTCAACGTCATGTCGCGCCATTTGCGAGAGTATCGCCAGTCGCGTTCGGCTCAGCTCTTCCGCGCTCAACGGACGAGCCAGGCCACCATCGATTCCTTTCCCGATCCGGTGTTGGTCGTCGACCCTGAAGGCCGAGTGGAGATGGCTAACCCCGTAGCTCGCCGCATGCTGGGAGTAAAGGCGATGTCGCCGAGTGAAGCGCATTCGGCGCCCTGGCAACCGCCGGCGCCTCTCCGCGAGCCGCTGGCGGAGGCCTTGCAAGACAACCGGGATTACCTGCCCGAGAGCTTCGATCGGGCCATCTTGATTGGCGCGGGCAGCGGCGAGCAAGCGTTGTTGCCGCGGATCATCACGATTCGCGATTCCGACGACCATGCGCTCGGGGCCGCCGTGTTGCTGCAGGACGTGACGCGGCTGCGCCTCCTCGATCAAGTGAAAACCAACCTGGTGGCCACTGCGAGCCACGAGCTGAAAACGCCGCTCACGAGTCTTCGCCTCGCCGTCCACGTGCTGTTGGAAGAAACGGTCGGTCCCCTCTCGCCCAAGCAGTTGGAGCTGTTGCTGGACGCCCGCGAGAGTAGCGAGCGACTTCTGACGGTGGTGAACAACCTGTTGGACCTTGCGCGACTCGAACAAGGCTGGGGACAATTGAACGCCCGCAGCGAATCGCCGGCGTCGCTGCTACGGACCGCTGCGGACGCGATCGACGCTCGGGCGAAAGACAAGGGCGTTGAAGTGTTCGTCGACGCGCCGACTGGGTTGCCCGCGGTGTCGGTCGACGTCGATCGCATGAGCCACGCCCTGCGGAACTTGCTCGACAACGCCCTGGCATTTACCGAGCGAGGCGGCCGGATCGCGCTGTCCGCTTCCACGAACCAGGATGCGGTTATCCTGTCCGTGGCCGACACGGGCATTGGCATTTCCGCAGAACATTTGCCTCACGTGTTTGACAGGTTTTTCAGCGTCCCCGGCCAGAGCCGCGATAGCGGCACGGGGCTAGGTTTGGCTATCGTCAAGGAGATTGTGACCGCCCACGGCGGCACGATCGATTGCGAAAGTCAACTTGGCGTCGGCGCCACCTTTAAGATTCACCTTCCGATCGCCACGCCTTCCTGCGACATGCCTTAATCGCACTGACCTTACCTTCCTAGCAGCGGCAATGCCACCGGAACTTGACCAATCCACCGGCTCCACGCCGGAGCATTTCCTGACGCTCATCCGACAACAGCAGCGCGGTCGGCTGAAGATCTATCTCGGCTTCGCCGCAGGGGTCGGCAAAACGTACGAAATGCTGCAAGAGGGCCAGCGACTGAAGCGCCGCGGGGTCGACGTGGTCATCGGCTTCGTCGAAACGCACGGCCGTATTGACACGGCCGCGCAGGTCGGTGATCTGGAACAGGTGCCCCGCAAAACGATCGAATACCGCGGTGTTATTCTCGAAGAGATGGACGTCGATGTCCTGCTTGCTCGACGGCCCGCGGTGGCGCTGGTCGACGAGTTGGCGCACACCAATGCCCCCGGAAGTCGGCACGCCAAACGATTTCAAGATGTAGAAGAGCTGCTGCACGCGGGCATAAACGTCATTAGCACGCTGAACATCCAGCACCTGGAAAGTCTATATGACCTGGTAGAACGAGCCACGGGCGTCAAGGTCAAGGAGCGGGTCCCCGACTACATCGTGGGGATGGCCGACCAACTGGTCAACGTGGATCTCTCGGCTGAGGACTTGCGAGAGCGCCTGCTTGCCGGCAAGGTTTATCCGGCGGAACGAATCGAGACGGCGCTTGAGAGCTTCTTTGCGGAAGAGAACCTCACTCGGTTGCGTGAGTTTGCGCTCGAAGAACTTGCCCATCGTCTCGACCGCCGGCGCAACACTCATGAGGAGGCGGCCGCCACCGGTGGGACGACTCGCATCATGGTTTGCATTAGTTCGCGGGGCCCAAACGTCGAGCAGTTGCTGCGAAAGGGCGCTGCGCCTCGCTGACCGGCTTAGCGCGCCCTGGTACGCCGTTTACATTGAGACGCCTCAGGAAGACCTGACGCACGTCGAAGCAGCGGTTCAGCGCCAAATAGGCAATACGTTGACATTGGTGCAACAACTAGGAGGCGTGCCGATGACGTTCAAAGGCCAAGACGTTATCAGCACGATCGCCGCCTTCGCCAAGGAATACGGCATTACGAATATTATGCTCGGTCGCACGCAGCAACCATGGTACCGACGCTACTTCGGCACGCCGATTCTCGACGGCTTACTCCAGGCCTTGCCGCAAACCGACGTTTTGGTCGTAGGCAATCCGTAGCGGCATCTCGATTAATGCTAGGCGAAACAGCCGTCGGTGGCCCGATCTCAGCGTGTTCGTGCAAGCCGGGGAATTATCCGGCCGCTGGCTCGAATCAGGCGCCCGATGGTTAGGGCGGCGTTCACTCCACGGCAAAGCGTAGTACGCTGACCGAATGCGCAGGGAACTCGCACTGGAAGCTCGCGCTCGCATTGTCGATTTTTAGCGCCTTGGTGGCCGCTTTGGTCGGCTCGTCGATTGTATTGACGTCGCCGGACCCGCCGGAAAGCACCTCCGCCTTTGCCACGGGCGCGACGCGCTGGACGCCTTGGAGGTTGATGCGGGTCGACCTGGCGACGGGCTCGACATTGACCACCTTCAAAATCACATCCGTTGTGGCATGATCCCGGCTCGCTGCCGCGTACATCGGCGGCGGCGGCGGTAAGACCTCCTCAGTGGCTTCGGTTACCAGCTTCCCGTCCAGATATCCGCGGATTTGTCGGCCCATTAGTTCCAACCTGATGTCGTACCACCGATTCGCTTCTACCGTCACGTCACTTGCGTCGCCAATTTCTCGCTTTGCCCCATGCTCGGCGGTTTCGACGACGGTGCGGGAATTATTCCAGCCGCCGATATTCCACCATAAATAATCGCCGGTGCTGCGCACGTGAAACAAAATCAGGAACCCCTCGGCGCCCGAGATTTTTTTGGCTTTCAGCGTATACACGTAATCGGTCCACTCTGGGTCGCCGACTACCGTGCGGCAATTGGTTGCATCGCTGGTCTGCCGCAATACGCCGGCGTCCCAACGCCACTGGCCCGAGTCGATTCTCCATTGATCGGCTGCGTCGGCCGGATCGTCGGAATACAAGACTTTGTCGCCGGATTTCACCATCATGTCTTTGTACTCGCATTGCGTCGCCCAGGTGCCGACGCCGACGCTGCCTCGGGGCAATGGCGCCGCGGGCGCCGGCGCCGTTTTGAAAGTTATTTCAGTCGGCAGGACGCGGTCGCCCCGGTTCTCGCTAAACATCTTTTGGGCGTAATACGAAGGCGAGCCGAAACATCTGCCGGCGTCGTACCCGATCAGGTTCGTGCCCCATTGGGAGGCGCCCGCGTTGACGTTCACTAGCAACGGGGCGTAGCAGGAGAGTTGCACAACGTCGGAATTTCGTTCCATGCCAGTCATCCAGGCCGCGTCTCCCAACGCCGCTTCCAGCGTCGGCGTCGGACTGCCCTCGGTGGTCGCCCACTCGCCGACAAAAATCTTGGGCCCCGTTCTAGAAAACCCGGGGCGGCCGTCTGCTGTCGCGTCGTAGTGTCCTGCGTCCCGCTCCATGGCTCGCGCCGATCGATAATAGTGATCGTCCACCAGGTCGGGAACGCGGCTTCGCACGCGCGTCGTGGCGATGATTTTTAGCTGCGGATATTTTTCCCGAATGGCATCGTAAAACTGAGCGAAGCGGCGCTCGTAGCTGCCCTGACCGCGATCAAAATTATCTTCATTTCCTATCTCTACGTAGGTCAACTTGAAGGCCTGTGGATGGCCGTCCTTCGCTCGCGCACGCCCCAGATCGTTTCTGGTCCGCCGGTGACATACTCGATTTCATCTAGCGCATCTTGCACGTACGGCTCCAAGTCTTTCCCCGCCGACACGCGTTGCTGCCGCAATGAGTATCCGGCATAAAGCCCGAGGATCGGCTCCATGTTCAAGTCTTTGCACCACTCGAGGAATTCCAACAGCCCCAGTCCATCGGTTGACGGGTATCCCCACGGGCAAGGATGGCCCGGGCGCTCTTCAATTGGACCGATCGTCTTTTTCCAATCGAACCGCTCTTCGATCGTATTGCCCTCCAGATAATTGCCGCCCGGGAACCGTAGGAACGCGGGTTTCATGGCGCCCAGGAGTTTCATCAAGTCGGGCCGCAATCCGTTGGGCCGATCTTTGTACGTCGGCGGGAAAACGGACACGAAGCTCAGCCACAGCGATCCTGAGCTGGCGCCGGGCGTTGAAATGACGAACCGGTTATTCGTCGTCGACGGTACGTCTTCGGCTTTCAACTTGGCGCTGAACGTTTTCCAGCCCACGCCGACTCCCGCGATTTCGGCGGATGCAAATGTCTTGGCTCCGTCGGCGCTTTCGATCGAAACAGTTACAGGTCCTGCGAAGCCTTGCGAAGCGCGAGCATAGAAGCTTGCGCGATATTCGGCGTTGGGCATCACCGGTATGCCCCAATAGCCGTCGTTGGCGACGCCGACGCGAGCGCCGCCTCCGCGAAGGTCCAGACGCAAACTTGTCGTTAGTGCCGTAGCATTGACAGGGTTCGATTCATCAAGCGTCATGGCGGCGTCTGCCGGCGCCGTTTTGACCAGCGACCAGTGTGGAGGCGCGGCTGGATCGGGCATTTCACCGTACCGGGGACCATCCCGGAAGGCGCGGTTCTGGATCAGCTCGGCATACAAGCCGCCGTCGTAGGCGTGATTGATTTCCTCGGTCATTAATCCGTACAGCATGGGACTGATCGGCACGCCTGGCCGGTCAACGTGCACGGTGATTTCAGCAGTCTCCGCAGCAAAGGCGTGGGCGCACAGGACCGACGCCAGCAACGCGAGAATGGCATCTGCACGCAGGAATCTGTTCTTCATAGGATCGTGTCCTTAGCAGTTCGAAAGTCCAAACAGCGTCCGTCGTCGCTCATTCCCACGAAACAACGAGAAGCGCCACTCCCTGCCGCGGAAGCGCGAATGACGTGTCCGCAACTCCCTGCGCGACCGCAAGAGGCGAGCCTTCGACCACCGGCGCGAGCGCCGCGGCCTGCACGAGCCGATCGTACTCTTGTTCGTTGGGAGCTCGCGGCGAACCCATCCGTTGCCACTCGGCGTATGAGTTGCCGTGGGTCTGATCAATCTGGTAGCGAGTGAGCTTGGCCTCATGCAGTTCGACGGGGAGGTTGGCCAAATGCAACGACACCTGAGCGTCGACCCCTGGCACATCGTCGTCGTGGTAATGCCAAATCATCACGTACAGCTTGCGGCGATCTACATCGAAGCTGGCAAACGCCGCCACGTCGGGTCCGTTCCGTACGCCGCTGGCGAGGATCTCGTCTAAGGAAACCTCGGCCGTGCTGTGGGTTTCCAAGCGGACGCCGCTCAGCTTGCTGAACATGCGAAACACGTTCAAGACTGGCAGCGCTATGCCATTGGTGGCCAGTTGTCGGAAACCGGCGAAGTAGGGCTGGTCCTCAAACTCGAAAGCCCACGTCAGGGCGCCCTTGAGGTTCACGCCGTACTTGTCGGCCAAATCGTGCTTGCGAGCAAAGCTCGCCGCGGTGTAGCTCGAATACATGGCGCCGTTGCGGTATCCGAAGGACGGGCCCTGGCAGGCCGCGCAGCCTTCCGGATCGGATTCGCCAATGACGATGGGCTTCTGGCGCAACTCGGGAAACGACGCCACAATCTCAAAGCCGCGAGCGATGGTCTTAAGCTGGCTTGAGATTCCCATGCGAACATGGCCGTCGACGTACACCGGCGCGCCCTTGGCATGGAAGGATATGAAGTCGAGCGGCGTGCCGCGCCGGCCGGTCGCTTCGTTGGCGCCGTTTAAGCAATGCTGGAGGAAATTGCGAGTGAACTCCCCGCCGTCGCCCGCAACGTCCGGCCCGCCGACGCGGGCTTCCGGCAGCGCCCGGCGGACGCCAGCCACTGCAAAATCGTGGAGTTTGAAGAACTCGTCCGGCGTACCGCCCCAGTACGGGGCATTGGCCTCGTTCCACGTTTCCCAGTACCACTTCCGGACTTCCTCGGGGCCATACCTGTCGACGCAATGTTTCGTCCACTGGTACGCCAGCTCGCCCCATTTGGCGTAGTCTTTGGGCGGGTAGCGCCAGCCGGTCATGATCTTGCCGTAGTCGAAGCCGGGTCGCCACTCGTGGCGGTAGGGGTCCGGCTTCGTGGACATCGCGTGCGGCATGAAGCCGATTTCGACGTAGGGTCGCACTCCGCGGGCCAGAAGGCCGTCGAAAATGCCATCCACAATCGTCCAGTCGTACTTGGGCCGACCTGCGGCATCTTCAGAATAGACGTTGGTGCTGCCCCACTTGAGCGCCGGCGTGCCGTCGCCGCTGGTCAAGAGATTGTGCTGGCGAAAGTAAATTTCGCCGGGCCGCAGCTCTCCCAATTCTGCCAACAGCCGCTGGCCGTCCTTCATCGTGGCATAGTTCGGCTCGTCGGCGCCGAAGAACCGCCAGATTGCGCGAAGATTGCCCTTGGTTTCGCTGGCGTCGATGTGAATATCGACGTGGAAAGGGTTGGCGTCGTTGCACCTTGCCGCGCGCTGGCAAACAAACAGCCCTGTCGACGTCGCCACGAGTAGCGAGATGGCCGCCGGCCAGCGTGGTAGGTCGATTCTTAACACAGTCGTTGCATCGGTCGCCGCCGGCCCGCGCACCGCCAAAAGGCCTAACAAGCTTATCGCCGCGAGCGAAATCGCGGCGGGTTCCGGAACGTCCAAATTGTCGAAGACCGCGGCGAACGCCTCCGGACCGTTGGCCGCGAGGAAGTCGGCTTGGAACAGGCGGAAGTCCTTGAAGTCGTTGACGCCGTCGCCGTTCAGGTCGCCGCGATCGTGCTGCTCAGCCGGAGTCAATCCGGCCAGGTTCGTCAAATTATTGTCGCGAAAAATCGGCCAGTCGTCCTCATTCACAACGCCGTCGCCATTGAGATCGCTGCGAAGGAAGGGGACAAGCTTGAAGATTTCGCCCAGACCCGCGTTGGGGTATTGGCCGTCGAAATTGTTCTGCGGGGGCGTTCGGTTGCCGAAGTCCACGATATACACATTCCCCGCGTTGTCTTCGCCAAAGGAGACGATATGGTCGATGCCCCGCACATCAGTCTGGCTCGAGCTTGGGGCGTATAGGTGGGATCGGTAGGGTCGGCGACTAAAGACTGCCACAGTGCCGTGACATCGGCGTTAGTTCCATTGTTCGCGTTAAAGGAACCGGGCGGCGTATTACGGTCGAAATCAAGCGTCCAAATCTTGCCGGATACGAAGTCCGCATGGATGTATTTGCCTTGAAGATCGGAAATCGGCCCGCGATACACGTAGCCGCCGATCGACGCCTGGCCAATGGAGTGCGAATACTGCTGAAGGGGGTTAAGCGCCGTGACGCCCGTAAACGGGTTGACGAATGTCGTGGGAGCGCCGGAAACGCCGCTGTTGTTGAGGCCTTCTTTCTGCGGCCAACCGTAGTCGACCGGCGGTCCGTTGGCGTTCGAACCCGCCTTGAGAAAGTCGACTTCCTCGACCGAGTTCTCGCCCACGTCGCCCCAATACATGTCGCTGTTGGCCCGGTCGAAGCTTACGCGGTAGCCATTCCGGACGCCGGTGACGTACACCTCGCCCACGCCGGTGATTGGGGCGCCGGGATTGGCTGCATTGTAAACGGGCAAGGGGTTCGACGGGGGAATGGCATAATTCTTACTCGTGCATCCATAGTCGTCGCCCGAAACGTCGACGCGCAGGATTTTGCCGCGAACATCGTTGGGATTCTGCGAGGGACGACCGTTGGGCGAAGTGCCGCCGTTGTAGGTGTTCCCATAGGAAGCGTCGCCCGTGGAAATGTAGAGGTAGTTCCTGAGGGCGCCGGTCGCGTTGGGATCGAAGCCGATCCAGTCGACAGTATGGTTGTTTTGAGCGTTGTTCGTGTACTGCAGGATGGTGCGTGCAAAGTCGAACGAACCGCCGGCGTTCATCGTGTATTCTTCGACGCGATTCTCGGCATTGCCCGGGTTGGGATAACGAGTGCTGGACACGTACATCTTGTGATAAGTTGGCGCGCCCACAACGTCATAATCGGGGCTGAACGCAATGGTTTGCAGGCCATCGTCGTTGGTGACCAGCCGGCTCGACAGATCGAGCACGAGCGTCTTGATGCGCGTCGCGACATCGTACCTCCAGACCTTTCCCATCTGGTTCAAGGCGCCGAAGCCGCCAACCGTGTTCGAGGTTCGCTCCGTGTAATACAGGATGTTGGTCGGATCGCCCGGCGCTTGGGTGACGTACGTCGGCTGATTGAGCCCCGACGCGATTCGCTCAATGCGATAGGTCTGCGCTTGGGCGGGCGTCGTTGCCATCGCGGCCGCGCAGGCTGAGCACACCAGGCGCGCAACTGTGGTAAAGCTCCGGCGTGCGGCCGGAGCGCGTGTTTGGTCGCCGTCGCTCGCGGCCTGGGTGCGGCCGTGAGTCTCGCGGTCGCCAGTTGTCGCGCCGTAGGCATTCGCCGCAACGGTTGGCCGCTGATAACTCATCGATGCCTTCCTCAAGGGGCGACTCGAATTGTCGCCGCCGCGCCCGGCGAATGCCACAGCGCGGCACGAAACTACCTGAAGCGAGCAGACCAGACGCAAGTCACGAATCGGCGGCGGCCACAATCATAGGTTTTCGCACAGGGGATTGCAATTTTTGTCACCGACTGGTCGATTGCGGTCGTAGCGCCGCCTTTCCTAGCAATGACTCGGCGCAGAATCGGCAATGGCGATCTACAGGAGAAATCCGTCATGAAATATCTGAGGGTCGTCACATCCATGGCGGCGGTGATGTCTTGCTTGCCCGCATTTGCCGCTGACCGAGTAGCGCCTGCGATTTCGTTAAAGGCGCTGCCTTTCGAACCCGGCGAGGTGCGGTTGCTCGATGGCCCGTTCAAGCACGCCATGGACTTGGACGCCGCGTATCTGCTCACGCTTAAGCCCGATCGCTTACTGAGTGGATATCGTGCGACGGCCGGCCTGAAGCCGAAGGCAGACGCCTATGGCGGTTGGGAGTCGCAGGGAATCGCCGGTCATAGCTTGGGCCATTATTTGTCGGCCTGTTCGCGCATGCGTCGCGCGGCCGGCGATGAGCGGTTTCGCGAGCGAGTCGACTACATCGTCGCCGAACTTGCCAAGTGTCAGGAGGCAAATGGCGACGGCTTTTTGGGCGCCATGCCCAATGGCAAGCAGGTGTTTGCCGAAATAGCTCGCGGCGAGATTCGTTCGGCGGGCTTCGATCTCAATGGCTCCTGGGTGCCCTGGTACAACTTGCACAAGCTGTTCGCCGGACTGCTGGACGCCTATCGATACGCCGACAATGCCGCGGCGCTCGACGCGGCGCGACCACTGGCCGATTGGGCCGTCGCGACGACCAAGAATCTGTCGCCCGATCAATGGCAACAAATGCTGGCGTGCGAGCACGGCGGGATGAACGAGGCGCTGGCCGAGCTCTACGCCTTGACTGGCAACGACGCCTATCTCGAACTGGCGAAAAAATTCTATCACGCCGCAGTGCTCGACGCACTGGCGGCCGGGCGTGACGAGCTCGACGGCAAACACGCCAACACGCAGATTCCCAAAGCCATTGGGGCGGCGCGAATCTACGAGCTCACCGCCGAGGAAAAGTTCGGCCGCATTTCGCAGTTTTTTTGGCAAACCGTCATCGACCATCACACCTACGTAACCGGCGGCAACAGCGACGGCGAGCATTTTGGTCCGCCAGGCAAGCTCGACGCCCGATTGGGCGTCAACACGACTGAAACCTGCAACACGTACAACATGCTCAAGCTGACGGCGCTGTTGTTTCGCCGCGAGCCGCGCGGCGACTACGCCGACTACATGGAGCGCGCGTTGTGGAACCACATTCTTGCCTCGCAGCATCCAGATACGGGCGCCGTTTGCTACTACGTCTCGCTGCAGCCGGGATACAAAAAGGATTTTCGCGGCCCGCTGGACTTTACCTGCTGCAACGGCACCGGCATGGAAAACCACGCGCGCTACGGCGATTACATCTATTTTCACAATGCGGACGCCTTGTGGGTCAATCAGTTCATCGCCTCCGAGGTCGAATGGGCTGCCAAGAAGGTGCGCGTGCGACAGGAAACCGACTTCCCACGACAGGCGGTCACGCGATTCCGGATTTCCTGCGAGGCGCCCACGACATTCTCACTGCGCATCCGGCGCCCGCGCTGGGTCGTCGGCAAGCTGGATTTGAAGGTCGACGGCGCGGCTATCGACGAACCTGCCGACGCACAGGGTTACATTCAAATTGATCGCCAATGGCGCGACGGCGCGGTCGTCGAATTGGCGTTGCCATTGCAGTTGCGGACTGAAGCGATGCCCGACAATGCACATCGACTTGCGATATTCGACGGGCCGATTCTGCTGGCAGGCGACTTGGGCGACGTCAACGCGGAGCCGCGTGTGCCCGTGTTGGTGACCGACAATCGACCGGTCGACCAGTGGCTCACGCCGGTGGCCGACGATCCGCTCGCCTACCGCACCGCGGGAGTCGCACGCCCGCAGGATTTCGAGTTGCGTCCCTTCTATCGAGTCTACGACCGCCGCTACTCCGTTTATTGGGAGGTCGTTGATGAGGCAGGCTGGACCGCCCGTGACGCCGCCTACGAAGCGGATCGCCGACGCGAGCAAGAGCTGGCGGCGCGCACTGTCGACCAGGTGCGCTTGGGAGAAATGCAGCCCGAGCGGGATCATATCGTGCAAGGCGAGAAGACCGCGCCGGGCGAGTTCAATGGCCGCAAGTTCCGCCACGCGTGGGACGGAGGTTGGTTCTCATGCGATGTCGCCGTGCCAGTCGACCAGCAGGCCGAGTTGGTCGTGACTTATTGGGGAAGCGAAACGGGCGATCGTGAGTTCGACATCCTCGTGGACGGCGAGAAGCTTGCCGCCGAGCGATTGCACCAAGACAGCCCCAACCGCTTTTGGGAAAAGACATACCCGCTTCCGTCATCGCGGACCGCGGGCAAGAACCGCGTTACTCTGCGGTTTCAGGGCCATCCCGGCAACTACGCAGGCGGAGTATTCGGGATTCGCATCTTGAAGGGCGACTGATGTGACTCGACAAACGCACAAAGCGCCGCGGCCGGGACCGATTGAAAGGTTCGCTGGCTTCACTCGCAAGACCGTGGCCATCTGCGCGGTGCTTGCCGCATGTCAGCACCGCGGCTTCGCTCAACCCGCGGGGGTGATTGACGCGCACGATCCCTCAACAGTGATTCAAAACGGCGGCGTGTCCTACTACTACGCCACTGGCCAAGGCATCGTCTCGCGCGCTTCTACCGATCGCATCAATTCGTCAGGGGGTCCGTCCGTCTTCTCGACGCCCCCGGCTTGGACAACGACCGCTGTCCCGGGATTTACTGGTTTCTTTTGGGCTCCGGATATCGTCTTTCGCAACAATCAGTTCTACCTGTATTACTCGGTTTCCACGTTTGGCAGCAAAATCTCCGCCATCGGACTGGCCACTAGCCCCACGTTAAATCCGGCCGCCCCCGGCTACGGCTGGACTGACCAGGGCGCCGTCATCCAATCCAACAACGGCACGAACTTCAACGCCATCGACCCGTCGATCCTCCAGGACGCCACGGGCCGCCTATGGATGTCCCACGGCTCGTTCAATGCCGGGATCTTTGTGACCGAGCTCGATCCGATCACCGGCAAGCGACTCGCCGGGGCGCCAACGGTCAACGTCGCGAATCACTTCCAAATCGAAGGCTCAGCATTGATCCAGCACAGCGACTACTACTACCTCATGACCAACTGGGGCGGCTGCTGCTCCGGCATCGACAGCGGTTACGAGATCCACACGGGCCGAAGCGCCAGCCCCACCGGCCCGTTCGTCGACCGCAACGGCGTCAACCTGGTCAATGGCGGCGGTACGCTCTTCTACGACGACGACGGGGCGCGGTACGGCCCAGGTCACTTCGCCTTGTCGACGACGGGGGGCCAGGATCAATTCAGCTACCACTACTACGACGGAAATCGGGACGGCATCCGGCGTTCGGGCTCAGCAATCTCTATTGGACCGCCGATGAATGGCCCAGCGTCGCGCCGGTCAATCCCGACTGGACCGGCGCCGCCTCGGCCAATTGGTCGGAAGCCACCAACTGGAGCGACGGGCTGGTCCCCAACTCCGTGGGTTCGGTGGCCAATTTTGGCGCAAACTCATTCGTTCGTTATGCCGTCAGCGTCGATGGCGCACGGACTGTCAGCCGAGTCAATTTTCGTGGCGCCACCTCCTACGCCATCGGCACGAATTCCGGCGCATCCCTTACGTTCGCGAAAATGGCGGGCGACGCGGCAACGACCATCAACGTCTCCGCCGGAAGCCACGCCATCGCTGCGCCAATCAGCGCCGTCGACGACCTGGGCGTCAACGTCACGCCGGCACGCAGTACGCTCACGCTCAACGGAACCCTGGCTGGCACTAAACTTCAAAAGTACGGCTACGGCCGACTGAGTCTGGACGGCACGGATACCTTCACGGGCGAGGTCTCCGCGCGAACCGGAACGCTGCAGATCACCGGAGCCTTCTCCACGGGTGGAAACCTGACCGCCGGGAACGTCGCCGGCGACGAGGCCACGATCATCGTTTCGGGCGATGGTTCCGTCAGCGTGACCAAGGACCTCAATGTCGGCGACACAGGCAGCGCTGCCACTCCGGCCACCGGAACGTTAATGATCCGAGACAACGCGGCGATAACCGTCGCGTCGACGGGCGCGTTTGTCGTGGGCTCGGGCTTCTTTGCCAACACCGCCGCCGCCGGGACCGTCCAACACTCCGGCGGCACGCTGACCGCGAACGGCAGTTTCGACGGGGCATTCGTCATCGGCGGCCGGGGCTCCAACCGGGGCGTCGGCACATATAACCTTTCGGGCGGCGCCGTCAACGCTAACACCAATGTTCGCGTCGGCGGGTATGGAACGGGGACGTTCAATCAGACCGGCGGCGTTTTCACCTCCGACAACTTTGTCGCCATTGGCCGATACGCCGGCGCCACCGGCGTCTGGAATATCTCCGGTGGCCAGCTCAAGGTCACCAATGCCGGCAGGTGGCTCCTGGTGGGCGAGTCGGGCGCCGGCCGCTCAACGTCGCCGGCTCAGGCCAGGTCACGACCGCCAACGTCATCCGCGTCGGGCACAGCGGCGGCAGCGGAACGATCAACCTCAACGGCGGCACGCTCACGACCCTGGGAATTCAGCGCGGCACGGGTGCCGCCGCCATCAATTTCAACGGCGGCGTCCTGGCGCCCACGGCCGACAGCGAGACTTTTCTGCAGGGACTTACCTCGGCCAAGGTTCAGGCCGGTGGGGTCGTGATCAACACCGACGGCAAGAGCATTACGATCGGCCAGTTGCTTACGCACGACGCTGCCTTGGGCGCCACGCCTGACGGCGGGCTCGTCAAGAACGGGCCCGGCGCACTCGCCCTAAACGCCGACAACACGTACACCGGCCAAACTGCGGTCAATGGAGGAACACTCGTGGTCAACGGGTCCCTCGCCGGGGCCGTCACGGTCAACAACCGGCACGCTGCAAGGCAGCGGAACCATCGGCGGTTTGGCGACCATCGCCGCCGGCGGCGTACTTTCTCCCGGCAATAGTCCTGGCACGCTGACCTTTGGATCATTGACCCTGGACAACGGCTCGGTTTCCAAGTTTGAGCTGGCAGGCCTGGCGCCTGCGGTGCAATATGATTGACTGAGCGTCACGGAACAATTGTCGCTAGGAGGCACGCTGCAAGTCGTGCTACTCGCGCCCTTCACCCCCACGGTTGGCGCGTCGTTCGACATTCTCGATTGGAGTGATCTAAGCGGCGAGTTTTCCTCGTTGATGTTGCCCGCGCTAAGCGGCGGCCTCACGTGGGATGCTTCGCAGCGTTACGCCAGTGGCGTTCTTTCCGTGGCCCCGCCCGCGGCCGGCGACTTCGACGAAGACGTCGATGTCGACGCCGACGACCTGGCCCGGTGGAATTTGGGATTCGGCACGCTCGCCGCCGCGACCCACCTGCAAGGCGACGCCAACGCCGACGGAGCCGTCGAGGGCGCCGACTTCATGGTCTGGCAGCGTCAACTGGGTACGTCTGTCGGCGTCCTGCAAACTACCGCCGTCCCAGAGCAAGAGAGTTCGCTCTTGCTTTTGCCCGCAACAGCGGGAGCAATCGCTATCGTGCGGCGACAACGCGCCAAAGAAGTCTCGGTACTTATCCACACGTGACGCACGCCGAAACCCCCCTGTTTAGCGTTCGTTCGTCAACTCCCTCCTCTTGGCCCCCGCGTTTGGGCTCAAAGCAGCGTAAGTTGACGGCTACTCTATGCGCACTCTATTGACCTGCCACCCGGCCTTGGTATTCCTTGATGAAGCCCCCACAATCATTGCGACTTAGAATTGGCCATGACAACCGATCCCGTCTGCGGGATGAATGTTGACGAAGAAACGGCGGCCGAGAAAGCCGACCACGACGGACAGACCTACTACTTCTGCAGCCGGGGCTGCGCCGTCCGATTTCGCTCGAACCCCGAGCGTTACCTCTTGGGCCGCGTCGAGCCCGTGCACATGGCGCAGGCGCACAACTCGCCTGCTCATTCAGATCTGCACGCCGCCACTCTCTACCCGGCCGACCAGGCGACGTACGTTTGCCCTATGCATCCCGAGGTGCGGCAGCGAGGGCCGGGGAGCTGCCCGAAGTGCGGGATGGCCCTGGAGCGAGACTCTCCTGCGCGGCGCAGGAGCGGGTCCAGTACACCTGCCCCATGCACCCGGAGATTGTCCGCGACCATCCGGGCGACTGCCCGAAATGCGGCATGTCCCTGGAACTGCGCACCGTCGCGGCGGAAGAAAAGAACCCCGAACTTGCCGACATGACGCGCAGGTTCTGGATCGCTGCGGTCCTGACAGTGCCGCTAGTCGCCTTGGCCATGTCGCGGATGTTCTTGGCGGACCAGCTACACGCCTGGCTGCAGGGCCGACCGCTGTCGTTCGTGGAGTTTGCGCTCGCCACCCCGGTGGTGCTCTGGTGCGGCTGGCCGTTCTTCGTGCGGATGCGGCAATCGGTTGTCAATCGCTCGCCGAACATGTTCACGCTAATCGGCATTGGCACGGGCACGGCCTATGCCTACAGCACGGTCGCCGCCCTCTTCCCACAGATATTTCCTGATTCGTTCCGGACCCACGGCGAGGTCGGTTTGTACTTTGAAGCCGCCGCGGTGATCGTGGCGCTGGTGCTTCTCGGGCAGGTCCTGGAACTTCGCGCTCGAAGTCAAACGGGGGCCGCCATCAGGGCGTTGCTGGGGCTGGCGCCGAAGACGGCGCGGCGAGTCTCGACAGACGGTCAGGACGAAGAGGTCCCGCTGGCTCACGTTCGCGTCGGCGATCTGTTGCGCGTGCGTCCGGGTGAAAAAGTTCCGGTCGACGGCGTCGTCGCTGAAGGCAAGAGCCACGTCGACGAGTCGATGATCACGGGCGAGCCGATTCCAGTCGGCAAAAACGCCGACGACAAGGTCATCGGCGGCACGGTGAACGCCACGGGCGGCTTTGTGATGCGGGCCGAGCGTGTGGGCAGTGCAACAATGCTCGCTCAAATTGTGCAGTTGGTCGCCCAGGCGCAGCGGAGCCGTGCCGCCTATTCAGCGGCTGGCGGATCAGATCGCCGCCTACTTCGTACCGGCGGTGCTGGCGTCGGCGATGCTGACTTTTGTCGTTTGGGCGATTTGGGGCCCCGAGCCGCGGCTGGCCTATGCGCTCATAAACTCCGTCGCCGTGCTGATCATCGCGTGCCCCTGCGCCCTTGGACTGGCGACGCCCATGTCGGTCATGGTGGCGGTGGGCCGCGGCGCATCGGCCGGGGTCCTAGTGAAAAGCGCCGAAGCGCTTGAGCGCATGGAAAAGGTGAACACGTTGATCGTGGACAAGACTGGTACGCTCACCGAAGGCAAGCCCAAGCTCGTGTCCATGGCGCCGGTTGCCGGCTTGAGCGAGACGAATCTGCTGCAACTGGCAGCTAGCTTGGAACAGGGAAGCGAACATCCCCTCGCCGAAGCGATCGTTCGCGGGCGCAAGACCGCGGCATGGGGTTGTCCGAAGCTAGCGACTTTCAGTCGATTACCGGAAAAGGCGTTGAGGGCCGCGTCAACGGCCGCCAGGTGTCAGTGGGCAATCGCGCCTTGGTTGAAACGCGTCAAACCATTTCACCTGACGTCATGAATCAGGCAGAATCGCTTCGCAGCGATGGACAGACGGTCGTGTTTGTGGCCGTCGACGGAAAGCTTGCAGGGCTGGTTGGCGTCGCCGACCCGATTAAGGAGTCCACTCCCGAAGCGCTGCGCGCTTCACGACGAAGGCATTGAGATCGTGATGGTCACCGGCGACAGTCGTACCACGGCGCAAGCAGTGGCTGGCAAACTCGGCATTGACAAGGTGCAAGCCGAGGTGCTTCCCGAGCACAAGGCGGAGGTGGTCAGGCGACTCAGAGCGCAAGGACGCACAGTTGCGATGGCCGGCGATGGCGTCAACGACGCCCCTGCGCTGGCGGCTGCGGAAGTCGGTATCGCGATGGGCACGGGCGCCGACGTCGCCATCGAAAGCGCCGGCGTCACGCTGCTCAAGGGCGACCTGCGCGGAATCGTGCGCGCTCGCCGCTTAAGCGCGGCGGCTATGCGCAACATTCGCCAGAATCTGTTTTTCGCGTTTGTCTACAACGCGCTCGGGGTGCCGGTTGCGGCGGGCGTACTTTATCCCTTCTTCGGGCTGCTGCTCAACCCCATGATCGCCGCCGCCGCGATGAGCTTCAGTTCTGTATCCGTTATCGCCAATGCGCTGCGACTGCGGCACGTGGAATTGTAGGCGGTTGCCCGTTAAGGCAAGTTTGTCGTTAGGCGCCTGGGTCAAAAGAAAAAAAGCCGTAACCCCTTGCGAGGCGACGGCTTCCTAAGTCGGGCCGACTGGATTCGAACCAGCGACCTTTTGACCCCCAGACGATCCGGCAGAATTGCAGAAGCATGCGTAAGTGCCGATCAATCAGCCACTTCCGATCAGCGTAGCTTTCGTGCCTTTTCATGCAAGTCCTTTGGTTATCGTCGCGTCGCATGCTCTTCTCTGCACTAACTCTGCACGACAACGAAGTGCAATTCGAACGCCTCGTGGCACCCTGCCGGTGGAGAATCGCGGCACCTGATTTCGAGACACGCGAAGCTTGTGAAAACCCTCGGAAAATAGAGGTCAGCGATTCCAGGAATTACACCGGATGGCACACATTCCATCCATTTACTGACCAGTTTACTGACCGCAGGTTTCGAGACAAGCACCCTCCCCGCTGCGCGACGAAGATGCGTTGGTATTGGGCCCCTACGCGTGCAGTCGTAGGAACGACGTATTCGCCTCAGATAGTCTGCCGATGATTCAGCGTGTCACTCGCAGGTGTAACCATGGGTGCAACAGGGACTACCCTATTTCCGCTAAGTTCGCTGTGGCTAAGAGTTAGCCATGCGGGCGCGGAATCAGAATCCGCGTGTCTCTGGAAATCGCCGATTGGCCGCGCAAATCTCCCAGGTCGGTTCGACCTTACGCACGAACAGAGCCCTTTACAAGCCGCAAATCTTCGTCAGATTGATCGCACTTCGTTCGGCCTCCAACTGCGAGCGGTGTCTTTCACCGACGGCAGATGCCTCTTCGGCTTCGAGCGTTAGGTGGATGCAACCGCGGCGACTTGGTTTCCCGCTGAGTTGCGGGCGGTGTTTCCACCTCAGCAGATTCTGAGGCCAGCGAGTCCGCCGCGGGCGTCCCACCGACGCGACTTGGTGCGGCTACAGTGCGAGCGCGTGCCAGCACCGTGGCGTTGAGGTGTTGCCGGCCACTTTCCGCATCGCCATGGTTCGCGGTGGGGCCTGCTATATCTGGAGCGTTGTCGCGGCGTAACCAGACGCAATTCATTGGCTCAACTTGCCTGGCTGATCGGCCCCAAGAACTCGGCAACGCCTCGTCACATGGCAATTCCAACGAAAACCGAAGAAATCATCTTGTGGCGAGAAGGGCAAATGCATTGTCAACGTCGTCATCCAGGGCCTGGCAGGCGTGTGACGGGGCGGGGTTCAATTGGTCGTCGGTCGTTTGGCCGAGCCGTATGCCTGGGCGAAAGCTGGGGCGTCGGAAGCTAATAACGGAAACAGGGGCAGATTTCACTCCGATCGACGGGCGATACCCGTCCCAGGCGATTGGGCAAACGGGCCATCGCGAGCGACCACCGACGTTCCTATGGGCGGTGTTTCTCGGTAACTTGTGAGGGCGAACGGCCCGCGAAGGGATCGGCGAATAGCCGTGCGCGGCACGTCGATTGCCGGTTCTTTACCAGCGGCGGAAGGCGACAAGGCTGACAACGAAGTAGTAGCGGCCGAAGGAACGAATTGCTGGCCGAGGTTCCTTTGCCATGTCAGGAAGTCGGATCCATCGGTGTCGCCATCCCAATCCGCATCGCCCGCGGCGGAGACTCCAACGCTGCTACTCCATACTTGAAGGTCCGCGGCGGCGACGACTCCGTCACGGTTAAAGTCGCCGGCGATGGGAACGATGAAGTCGAACGCCAAGTCCTCATACGGCACGCCATCGCCGTTGCCGTCGAGACGTCGCCCGGCAGCGTTCTGCTGACTGCCGCGGGCAATGAGCCGATAGGCTCCGGGCACAAGCGCGTCATTCATCGGAAGCGTCGCTTCCCACCGTCCCGTGGTGGAATTCAAGGCCGAAATCATCGGGCCAAACTGCTCGGCCGTCGCCCGCGGATCAATCCCCTGGATCGAAGGATCGGCCTGTACCATATAACGGCCGTCCGCCAGCCTTAGGGCCCAATTGGCGGGGTTTACGACGCTGCCGGCGCCGCTCGTCGCCATGGGTTGGAAAACGCCACGATAATGCGATCGCCCTGCGGACTGACGGCCGCGTCGAGCACCGTGGGCGGTCCGATCGTCGCAGGCGACGGGTTGACCGTAAAGACCTCCAAGTAAGCGTCGCCGCTCGTGCCGTCGGAATTTCCATCGAGTTTTCGGCCGAACAAATCGGTAATTGTTCCTCACGGCGCTGAGCCGGTAAACGCCCGGCGTCAATGGACTTGCGAATTCGATACGGACGTCGCGCAGACGCGTAGTTGCGTCGACTGTCTGCGTAATGGTCGAGATGCGACTGCTAATGTTGTTCCGACTCATCCCGCAAAAACCAGTTCGCCGGCAATGTTACTGCGCCGCTGCCGGTCGTGGCCAACGGTTTGGAGAAGCTCAAATTGCGATAGGCCGATGTACTGACTCCCGCCGGGTCGACGACGTTCGGCGGCGCGCCATCGTAACGCTGCACGTAGATCTCATAACTGTTTCCATTGTCGTTAAGTCCGTCCCAGGCGATCACAAAATCTCCGGCCGCCGAGACGTCAATTGACGAATTGAAAACGTTCGCTGCCCTTGAGCCGGTCGGCGGATTTACGAGGAACACAGTTCCTATCGGCACTCCTGACGACGTGAACCGCTGGCCGTACAAATCCTTAGCAATGCCTCCGAGATGGCCTGGTCCTCTCCCAATCACGACAAAGCTGCCGTCCGCCGCCATGGCTACGTCGGAGGGGGCCGTCAGCTGTTCAACGAGAGTTTGCGATCCCCGGAAGGCTCCCGACGAATCATATAGCTGGAAGCGGACTTCCTGTGGACTCGAATTATCACTGACGACAACAAAGCTGCCGTCCGCCGCCATCGCCACTGCAGGACTCGCGAGGTGCGTTGCAATGCGAAACTCATCGCCATCCGGAGCGCCGAGGGCATCGAATCGCTGGCCGTAGGCGCAACTCGGACTGTAGCTGTTCCACACAATGACAAAGCGACCGTCGGTCCCGATGGCAATCCTGGGATCCTCCTGATTGTCAGGTCGGGTTGAGTTAACCCGAAATGGGTTTCCAGCAGGGGCTCCTGCAGTGTCAAAACGTCGTGCGAAAATTGCTACGCTCGGTGCAGTAACCGCAACACTGTCAACGAACCAGCCCTCCGGGAAGTCAGGGTACAATAGCGGTGAGGCAAAGGTAGTGCTCGGTTGATATCGGAACTCGATCTGGATTTGCTGGCCGGCAAAAGCCGACAAGTTGAACTGGTATCCGGACGCCAAGCTGGAGAGGTTGGAATTTAGCACTGTTCTCGTAGCGCCGGAAATAACGGCCACGCTGGCCGTATCGCGTTGAATGGACCGAATGGGCGAAGCATTCCTCGCGAATGTATCCAGTGACGACTGAATAATGAGTTGGATGTTGTCGGATGTAGAATATGCGGTCAAATTAATCGTCGGCGTAGTAAATACACTGGTAGTCCCCCCGCCTGATCTGCGCCCCTGGAGAAACTGAAACCCCCGGGCAAGGCGTTAGTTGTCGCACCGGCGGCACTTGTATCTGTGGCGAAATCTCGCCATGTGACCGCGAATGACCCGTCGTTGGCTACCGCGATGGAGGGTTCCCCGTCAGGCCCAGCGGGGCTGGCGTCAACGCGGACTTCGTCGCTGATCGGCTGACCAGCAGCGTCAAACCGTCGCACATAGACGTTGCGCGCGGAAGCCCACACAACGACAAAACTGCCGTCAGCCGCCATATCGACAGATGGATAGGATCCCAAAAACGTGACCGGCGTTGCGTTTACAGGGAATTCTTCTCCGATGGGAACGCCAGACGAGCTGAAGCGTCGGCCGAGGATTTGACTGGCATTCAGCCAAACCACGACGGAACTGCCATCGGGAGCGATAGCAATGTCTGGCGAGAACTGATTGCCGGTCAGCGTGTTCGGGTTGGCGAGAAGTTCGGTGGCAAGCGGGAATGACATGGACCCGAACGATTCGATCGCGGTGACAACGTCGAGTTCACCCGCCTCGCCGACGATCGAATGGTCATTACCTAACCCGCCATCAATCACGTCCTTGCCCGGGCCGCCAATGAGTCGGTCGTCTCCGGCGCCGGCCGACAGGCGGTCGTCGCCGTCGCCACCGGCGAGCACATCGCTCCCGCTATCCTGTCCGCCAAGCAAATCATCCTGGCCAAGCCCCCCGTAAAGCTGATCGTCGCCGTCGCCGCCATCGAGCCGGTCATTCCCAGCCTCGCCGTAGATGGTGTCATCGCCTGCGCCGCCGGTCAGCACGTCATCGCCGGGACCGCCACTGAGGGTGGCCTTGCTTTCGCCAAGCAGGCCGCTTACGTCAACCGTGTCATTTCCCGGCCCTGCGTCGACTGCCACGTCCGCAAGGTCCATATTGCCAAAGTTGGCGGTGACTATGTCGTCGCCGCCAGTCGCGACACTCCGACCCGCTCAATCTGATTAGAGCGGACATAGCCAATCCGGTTCTGCTCGTCGCCGACGGCCACCGCTGCATGAAACGGCTCAAAGGGAGTTGGTTGAAACGCCGTGATGTAAATTCGATCATTCTGGTACGTGGCATCGAACCACTGGGTGTCGATCCATGGTCCCGCGCGGCTGAATCGCCAAAGAGCGCATCGTTGTCCTGCCATCTAGGCGGGGCGCGTTCCCGGGTAGAAGGAGTCGTCGCCGTCGCCGCCATGAAGTTCGTCGCGATAAGGCTGCCGTAGAGAGAGTCGTCTCCATCGCCGCCGAACAATTGATCTTCATCAAGCTCCGAGCCTTCGGTCACGTCCACGAGCCACTCCAGCCACTTTTCAAGGGCTTCGATGCGAGCGGGAATCTTCGCCAGTTCGTCTTCCTCCTCACGCGTGCGATCCAATACGGCCTGAAGGGCGGCCTGCCGTGCCGTAAGGCGCACGATTTCGGCATTGGTCTGTTGAATTCGGGCCTATTCCTCGGCACTTACAACCGGAGCGATGGGCGCAAGAGACCTTGAATTCGTTGATTCAGATCGACGACGAGTTCATTGTTTTCATCGGCGTACAGCGAATCGTTTCCGGGTCCGCCAAACAATGTATCCTGGCCTGCTCCGCCCACCAAAATGTCATCATCGGGACCTTCGGAGCCGACTTGATTCGGGTCGTTGCCAATTATGATGTCGTTCGATTCGCCGCCGATGATGATGTCATTTCCAAGTCCGCCAGTGAGAATGTCCTCTCCCGCGCTGCCGATGATGATGTCATCCCCGCCAAGACCTTCAATCACCGCTCCGTAGAATCCGTTGTCGGCCACCAGAATGTCGTTGCCCGGTCCGCCCACGACGTATTTGGCTTGTTGGCCTCCGCCGAAAACAAGGTCGCCGCCCGACCCCGTCGATATGTAATCGGAACCTCCTTCGCCGCGAAGTTCGTCCCGACCCTCCTCGCCGTACAGCGAGTCGTCGCCGTCGCGTCCAAAGAGAAAATCATCGCCGGGGCCGCCGGTGAGCAAATCGTCGCCGCGCCCGCCGGTGATGGTGTCGTTGCCAGATCCCCCTTCTAGAACGTACTCCCAACCAATGGTGTCAATGGTTGAGTCGTCGACGGAGATGTCATCGTCGCCGCCCAATCCCTGAATTCCCACTTGCTCGATGTCGCCGGCAAGCGTGACGTCGAAACGGAAGCGAATCTCGGTTTCAACGTTCGTGTCGATGTCGCGTGAAACCGCTCTGAAGTCGGTTGCGTCGATACGGGAAATACGGATCTTGTCATTGAAGTCGTCGGTAATCACCGGTCGGCCGTCGATGATTTTCTGGCCGGTCTTCCCGACGATCATTAGACTGTCGCGCCCGCCATTGCCACGAATGTGGTCGAGGTCGAGTCAGCGGATGCGAAATCGATCTGCAGCGTGTCATCATCGGAACCGCCAGACAACCTGTCTTCACCCTGCTGACCGTTGAGCACGTCATTGCCATCGCCGCCGTTGAGCTCGTCGTCGCCCGCGCCGCCCAAAAGCTGATCTTCGCCTCCGCCGCCGTTGAGCGTGTCGTTCCCTGCGTCGCCCACCAGGAGGTCAACCCCAGCTTGCCCAGCGTTATCTCCTTCCAGCAGGTCGTCGCCGCCCTCGCCGAACAGGCGGTCGTCG
>CAWJDB010000009.1:0-238039 GCA_963841515.1 Pirellulales bacterium
GGAAGCTTTCGTTCTACCATTGAACTACACCCGCACGGCGTCGCGGCACGCGCGGCGGTGCGCCGGCGCAACGCTGCTCAAGTCTAGCCAGCGGCGGCAACGGCTGGCAAGCGGCGCACTCAGCGGGCCTAGTCGGCGCGGTCGCTGGCCTGGTCGGCCACGGCTTGCAAGCGAGCGGCCAATGGGCTGGTTTCGCCGGACGCCGGGGCCTCGAAGGCGCTGAGCACGTCGCCGTCTGTTGGGCGCTCGAGGCGCGCCAGTTCGTGCTGAACTAATTCAACTGTCGGCCGTAGCGGGCGCGGCGCCGTCACGGCGAGTCGCTCGTCGGCGGAGAGCGTGTCGTAGTAGAGGTGGATGAACTGGCATTGGCCGGCGAGCTCCTCGAGCCGTCCGACGATCTCAGCGAACCGTTCCTCGTCGAGTTGGTCACGACCGGCCACCAGCGCAGCCTCGACTTGCCGCAGGCCGTGGTGATACCCGGCGATGCGGGAGTTGAGCTCCGGGAGGTTAATCTCGACGGGCTTGGCCTTCACGCTAGCCAGCGCCGCGGGAGTGGCCGGGGGCGCTGCGGGGCGCGTCGTCGCCGGCGGGGCGAGCTTGGGCGCTGGCGCGGGGCGAACAGGGACGGCCACCGAGTGCTCGACGGCGGGTTTCGGCGGCGCTGGCTCGGGCAGCGGCGTCGCCTGAGCCATGGCGATGGGCTGCGGCGCGGGTTTGGCGGGCACGGGCTGCTTCGCAATCGGCGACGCTTGCGCGATTGCGCGAGGCTTTGTCGAAGGCGTCGGCGCAATGGCCGCGGGCGGCGGCTCGGCGCCGAACTTGGGCGTCGGCGGAAGCTCGCCGGACTCGCCGGGCAGCGAGCGGTGGATCGAACTTTCCAGCCACTCGACCAGCATGCGGTAGTCGTCGCCAGACTGCGGCGACGCGCGCCAGGCCTCGAGCGTGCGGTCCACGTCAGCCAGGCGGGCGGTGAGCACCTCGCCGTTCAAGCGGTGGGCGAGGTTGAGCTGGAAGCGCAGGTCGGACTCGAGGGCCGCCAGCCGGGTGCTGGGCACGTTGCGCGACTGCTGAGCGGTGACGGCGGCGCCGAGGATCAGCAGGGCGGCCAGGGCGCTGACGGCGGCGGTCAGTTTCTCGCCGGTCGTGGAGTGGGACATCTAGGCCTCGGCGATGAACGATGCGGGTCATCGCAAGCCTAGATTTGCGGAGCGGGTTGTCAAAGAACTGGTCAGGCGTGCGCACGGACTCGGCATCGAGACGATGCCGGCTAACGCGCGTGGTGCGCGGCGGCGCTAAACCGCAAGCGAATTGAGCGGGTTGTGCGGGTTGTACCTCATTTTTTGTGGACGGCGGGGCGGCGCGTCGGCGGCCTTACTTGGGCTTGGGCGTTCGCACCAGCCCCGCGAGGAGCAAGTCGCGGATGGCGGGCAGTTCGCGCGGCAGGCGGTCGTACATCTTGAAGAACAATTCGTCGTGCGAGGCGAGCTCGAGGACCCATTCGTTCTTGTCGGTCGTCATCACCTGGGCGAACTGCTCGGGGGTAAACTTCAACCCGCGCCAGTCGAGGTCCTCGTAGCGGGGAACCCAGCCGAGCGGGCCTTCGACGGCCGCGGCCTTGCCGGTCACGCGGCCGACGATCCACTTGAGCACGCGGAAGTTGTCGCCGAAGCCGGGCCAGAGAAACTTGCCGTCCTTGTCGCGGCGGAACCAATTGACGTTGAAAATCGCTGGCGAATTGTCGAGGGTGTGGCCGAAGTTGAGCCAGTGGCCAAAGTAGTCGGCCATGTTGTAGCCGCAGAACGGCAGCATGGCGAACGGGTCGCGGCGGACCTGGCCGAGCTGGCCGAACGCCGCGGCGGTCATCTCCGAGCCCATCGTGGCGGCGCTGTACACGCCGAACGCCCAGTTGAACGACTGCGAAATCAGCGGGACGGCCGTGCTGCGGCGGCCGCCGAAGATGAAGGCCGAGATCGGCACGCCCTTGGGGTCCTCGTACGCCGGGTCGGCCGAGGGGCACTGGCTGAGCGGCGCGGTGAAGCGGCTGTTGGGATGCGCCGCCTTCTTCTCGCCGTCGGGAGTCCAATCGTTGCCCTGCCAGTCGATGGCGTGCTTGGGGGGCTCGTCGGTAAGTGCCTTCCCACCACACGTCGCCGTCGTCGGTGAGGGCCACGTTGGTGAAGATCGTGTTCTCGCGAATCGACGCCATCGCGTTGGGGTTGGTCTTGTCGTTGGTGCCGGGGGCGACGCCGAAGAAGCCCGCCTCGGGGTTGATGGCGTAGATGCGGCCGTCGGCGCCGGGCTTGATCCAGGCGATGTCGTCGCCCACGGTGGTCACTTCCCAGCCTTCGTCGCGAAACTCCTTGGGCGGGATGAGCATCGCGAAGTTGGTCTTGCCGCACGCCGATGGGAAACGCGGCGGCGACATAGGTCTTCGCGCCGTCGGGGGCCTTCACGCCGGTGATCAGCATGTGCTCGGCGAGCCAGCCTTCGTCCTTGGCCATCACCGAGGCGATGCGCAGGGCGAGGCACTTTTTTCCCAAGCAGGGCGTTGCCGCCGTAACCGGATCCGTAGCTCCAGATGGCCAGCTCGTCGGGGAAATGGACGATGTACTTGTTCTTGGGGTCGGGGCTGCAGGGCCAGGCGACGTCCTTGACGCCGGCCGCCAGCGGCATGCCGACCGAGTGCAGGCACTTGATGAATTCGCCGTCGGCGCCGAGCGCCTTGAGCACGGCTTCGCCCATGCGGGTCATGATCCGCATGTTGACGACGACGTACGGCGAGTCGGTGAGCTGGATGCCGATCTTGGCGATGGGCGAGCCGACCGGGCCCATGCTGAAGGGGATGACGTACATCGTCCGGCCCTTCATCGAGCCGTCGAACTTGGGCCGCAGCATGGCCTTCATCTTGTCGGGCGCCATCCAGTTGTTGGTGGGGCCGGCGTCGGATTCGTGGACCGAGCAGATGTACGTGCGGTCCTCGACGCGGGCCACGTCGCTGGGATGGCTGCGGGCGAGAAACGAGTTGGGGCGCAGCTCGGGGTTAAGGCGGATGAACGTGCCGGCGTCGACCATCTCTTCGCAGAGGCGGTCGTACTCCTCTTGCGAGCCGTCGCACCAGACGACCTGCTCGGGCTTGCAGAGCTTGGCCATCTCGTCGACCCAGGCGACGAGGGTTTTGTTTTTGACGGCGGGCGGGGGGGGAGCGAGTTTCGGCACGGGTTTGATCCTGCGGACGTTGGGGGGGGCTGAAGGGGTCAGAATTCAGGGTTCAGTGGCGGGGGGCGCATCGGGTGGCATGCTCTCGTCTTCGTGAGCATGAGCCGGGAAGCATGCCCACGCGGACGAGGGCATGGCACGCCGCGGCAACGCGCAACGGTCGATTTTGGGTTTTGTTTTGGACCTTGGCAACGGGACGGGTCAAAACTCCGGGGTTCGGAGGTGCGGCGGGGCTGGAAAGGCCGGGGTTTGGGCGAGGTTTGACGGGGGGTTTTGGCACGAAAACACGGGAAACGCGTTTTTGGCGTCAAAACCCCGCGTGACGGCGAGGGCGCGAGCGAAAGCTGTGGCGCGGTCAAGGTTTGCGGCGCGAGAGGTTTTGACACGGCCGCGAGACAGATATCCTGCGACAGCGGCGAGAAGGGAAGACGCGAGCGAAGGTTAGTCGGACGCGGCGGGGCAGGGACGTGCACTACCATGCGGGACATTATCCCGCGCGGCGCGGCCATTTTCGAGCGCTTTTTTGGAAACTAGTTAGCGCCGGCGCGGCGGGCTAGAATTGACGATAGTTGGGACTTGACACTGGAGGCCGCGACCCGATGACGCCCGTCGACGAAACCCTCGATCCGGTGATCGAAGCCTACAAGCGCGACGTCGATCGCACGATCTTGTTGGAGAACCTGAAGCTGTCAGTCGACCAGCGCTTTCGCAAGTTCGAGAAGTTCATGGAGGGCGTCTATGCCCTGCGGGCGGCGGGCGCCGAGATGCGGGCTGGGTCCGCCTTGAAGAACCCCGGCTAGCTGATGATCGAAGCGAATTTTGCCGAGCTGTTGCCGCTCCTGGCGCGTCACGGAGTCAAATTCATTCTGATTGGCGGCGGCGCGGGCATCGCTCACGGATTGGGACGCACGACCTACGACGTCGACGTCGTCTACGCTCGCGACGAGGAGAATCTCCAGCGGCTAGTCTCCGCACTGGCTGATCAGTCGCCTTACATGCGCGGCGCCCCGCCCGGGCTGCCATTTCGTTGGGACGCGGCGACGCTGCGGCGGGGACTCAATTTCACGCTGACGACTGCGCTGGGCAACCTCGACGTCTTGGGCGAGGCAACCGGCGGCGGAACGTACGAGGCCCTCCTGCCCTCAACCCAGCAGTTGACCTTGTATGGCATCAGGTGTCTGGTCGTGAGCCTTGAGCAATTGATCCATCTCAAGCGGGCGGCAGGGAGGCCGAAAGACTTGGAGGTCGTCGCTGAACTGGAGGTTCTGCTCGAGGAAAAGCGGCAACGCGAGTGACCGGTGAAACAGCGCGCTAGCTGCCGGCCAATGACGATGTACTCGACGCCGTTAAGGGTCAGCGCTTTAACGTAATGCGCCAGCGGCGGCTTTTTCGCGGTGGAGTCTTCCATACTCGAGCAGCATCAAAGCTTGCCGCCGAGCATCGTCGCCTCGGCAGGCGCGTTCCCACGGGGTGAGCTTGAGGTTTGAGCGGATGAGCGAGAGGTCGATGCCGTTTTCGTCCTGCTCGCCGTAGGCGAAGTACGGGGGCGTCTATGGCGTCGGCGGCGAAGCGGGGATAAGTTCGTCCATAAAGGCATTATCGGTCCGCCCGACGCTGGTGGCGAGCCCTGAATAGTTGGCGTGGGGCCGGCGCACGAAAAAGCCGGGCATGCCATGCCCGGCTTGATGACGTTTTTTCGGCGCCGCCCAGAAGCTCAGGCGGCGGGCTTGCGGCGATACCAGTTGGCGCCGCCAGCGACGAGGCCGACCAGGGCGACGGCCAGGAAGGAACTGGCTTCGGGGACGGCGGCGGGAATGAACTCGAGGTACATATTGTCGAAGAAGGCTTCGGTGGAAGCGTTCGACAGGCCTGAACCGATGGCGATGTTGTCGTACTGACGAAGGGACGCCGCCGTACCAATATTCGACACTTTCTCAGCGAGCACATTATCGACGTAAAAGAGGTAATCGGTGCTGAGCGCGTCATCGGTGGTTAGCACGACCTTGAGATTGTGCCAGCCCAGCGAACGCGCCCCAGTGCTGAAATCGTTCAACTTGAAAAAGGCGCCAGCGCCTCCGACAGACTCAGTGGCTCCCCCGTCTGGATCGGCGGTGGTGGGAACGGTGTATCCCAAGATGCGCGCCATGTAAAACTGACCGCCGCTATTGGCGCCAGTTTGATTGTTGTTGAAGCCCATCGCGATAAGCTGGTTCGTGGCGGTGGGACCGGTGGTGTCTTGAAGATTGGAGTAGTTTCGCGCAGGCGAGGCGGTGGGGGCCGAGTCGTAGAAATCAAAGCTCCAGACCAATTGGTCGCCTACTGTGAGCAGCGGCGTATCCGTGAAAGTTCGGCGATTGCGACTCTGGCTGCTAGTGGCCGTGCCTGGGACCTGGATGGACTGGGTCGGACTGACGGACTGGGCCGTCGAGAGAACGGCGCTGGTGGGCGCCACGGTACCAATCGCCGGCCACGCCACCTGAAAAGCGGCCTGGTCGGCGTAGCCGTCGAAGTTGTCCGAAAGAACAACTGTCGCCGAGGCGGCGGCCGCGAGAGTGAGCGATAGGGAGAGCGCCAGCAGCAGTGGTGCGAATTTCATGCTTAGCCGCCTGTGATAAGTGGATCAGGGGCGCCGCGGGTCCGCCGACGATGGCGGGAGTGCGAGCGCTCGTGGGCCCATCGTGTAGCTCCAAGCGCCAATCTAGTTAGGAATTCGGGGGCGTCAACAAAATCACTCTCGCACGTGCGGTGCATTTTTCATGCGTATGCGCAAGCTTGCGGAGGCCGCAGCCGGTCAAGTCGATGTGCCGACGCAGATGCGGGTTGCCTGGTTCTAAGTTGCACTCCGCCAAGGGGATAGCCGGCCGCGCGGATCTCAGTCTGCCTCTGTCCGGGCTGCCCGCCGAGGGAAGGCGGGGCGGGCCACCTAGTTGGCGCCGGGGTTCGGCTCCGCACGCAGGTCAGGCCGTGGCCGCTTGAGCGAGGCTGTTTTTTTTGATTTTTCCCTTGCACAATCGATTGCGTAGTGGCAAAAATAGCCGTGTAAGTTCCGTCTTCAATTCGTCTTTTTTCTCTTCATTTTTTGCTTCTTTGGGGCGCCATCCTATCGCCAGTAAGTGCTCGGCGCAGGTTTGGCGTGAGGCGTACCAATTCGACACACGCAGGCGAGGTGCACGACGATGTTGCAACGACGATCCCACGCAGCGGTCTTGGTTTTCGCGATGCTAGTTTCGCTTGCCTTGAAGGCGTCGCCGGCGCAAGCGCAGGCGACCATAGTTTGGGACGGGAGCAACACCGCCGCTTGGACTACGGGGGCCAACTGGACTCCGACTCACGCCGCCGGTGACTGGTTAACCACCGACATCGCCCAGTTTGGGAATGGCGATGGAATTGGCACTCAGACCGCGGTCAACGTCGGACTGCAGTTTTTCACAGGGAATGTGCTTTCGCTTGGCGCGATTGAACTTGCTTCATCTCGAACACTGCCGATGACGTTGGGCAATCAGAGCGGCGCACCCGTCGCGGGAACGATGCTGCTTAACGGGACGACCGTAGGCGGCGACGCCAATGTGGTCTTGAAAAACAGCAGCAGTCAACTGTTAACGCTGCAACCGATGAATCCGACGAATACGACCCAGCCGATGGCGGTTGGGTTGGGCAACGCGACGGCCAACAACGTGGTGATTAACGGCACGGGAGGCATCACGATCAGCAGCGTCGTGACGGGCGCCGGGCGGAGCCTGACCGTCGGCGGCACGGGCACGGGAGCCCTGAAACTCTCCGGCGCCAACACCTTTGACGGCGGCGTGATCATCAACAGCGGCACGGTGTACGCCAGCAACGCTAACTCGGCCGACAGCGCCACCGGCTCGGGCGCTGTGACGCTCAACGGCGGGACGCTGGGCGGCGTCGGGTTCGTGGCCGGCGCCGTGAACGTCGCCGCGACCGCTTCGCTCGCGCCCGGCGAGAGCGTTGGGTCGCTGGTGATGAAGAACGACGTCGATCTGCTGGGGACGTTGTCGATCGAGTACGACGACGGCGGGCCCGGCATGGACATCGCCGTGGTTCAGGGCGACCTGGACATTTCGGCCGGCACGAGCACGCTGACGTTCACTGACATCAGCAATGGCGGCACTGGGGGCGCTGGACTGTCTCCCGGTATCTACGTGTTCGCGACCTACGGATCGCTGACCGGGTCGCAATTCAATTCAGTGATAGATCAACCGCTGAACTCCGCCATCGATTACGCATACTTCGACGGCTCCTCGACGAACAATATCGCGCTGATCGTGAGCGCCGTGCCCGAGGCTTCTTCGATTCTGTTCGGCGGCCTGGCCTGCTGTGCGGCGGGGGTTGTGGCCGGGGTTCGCCGGGTGCGGCGGAAGCGGGGTTAGGTGCGAGGTTCGAGGCGCGAGGTTCGGAGGGGGATCCGGACACTCGCCGCGGCGAGTGGCAGACGGAGGGAAGTCGCTAAGGGGCGGCGTTTTCGGGTAAATCTTGCCCCGGCGACCGGAATTTTCTTGACCCGTGGTGCGGGGCTGGCCATCATAACCGGCTACCGGCGCGGGGACGTGCGCTTTGCGGTTGAAGGAATTGCATCCACCCAGGGATGAAAGGCCTCCACACCTCGACGCGCACACTCGATGAACAAGTCGGTCTTCTTGGCGGCGCTGCTGGCCGCGATTCTGATCTTGGACATTAGCGGCCCCCAGGCGGTGCGCGGCGAGATCGTGTATAGCGGCAGCGGTATCACGGAGAATTTCGATAGCCTGGGGACGGCGGTCGTGACCAACACATTTGCCGGCGCCGTCGGGGTGCAATCGGCAGTGCCGGGGACGACCGGATTCGAGGCGGCGCACCTGCCCGGCTCGAACGGCGCCACGTCCAGCCTTCTGATCAGTGCTGGCGACCTTGGCACGGGCGGCATTCAGTCGATGGGTACACTGAATGCGAGCGATCGTGCGCTGGGAATGCTCGCTTCGGGGACTCGTACGATGGCGTTCGGATTTGCGCTAAGGAACAACGCTGCCGGGACGACAATCACGTCGATCACAATCAGCTTCAATCAGGAAAGTTGGCGGACGCCGACGACTGCCAACAACACGCTGACCGCCGCATGGGGGACCAGCGACACGCCGGGCGTGACGACTAGCAACTACCTGACGGCGGCCGGAATGACCGCGCTGCCCGCGCTCGATATGACGCTGGCGTTTACAGCAAGCAACATGGCGCTGGACGGCAATCTGCCGGCCAATCGGGTGGCGAAGACCGCAACCTTTTCATCGCTGAGCCTGGCTTTCGGCGATCGGCTGTTCGTTCGCTGGCAGGATGTGGACAACAGCGGCGCCGACGCCGGCATCGGCATGGACGACATGACGATTTCGTTTGTGACCAGCGCGGTGCCGGAGGCGCCGGCGTTTGCGCTGGGCGCGGTAGCGTGCGGCGTCTTGGGGCTGGCGTGGGCGGGGCGGGCGCGGCGGCGGCGGCGATGCGCTGAGGGGGCGAGGGAATAGGGGCGAGGGGCGAGTTCACGGCTGCGCGTTCAGCAGCGGCAGCAGAATCTCTCGCCAGTTGGCGAGTGAACCGTTGACGCCGTTGATTTCCAAGGCGTCGTGGTCGTAGTAGATCTCGACCGACTCGTCGCAGCAGCCGCATTTGACGAGGTAGCGGGGCGATTTCTTGCCCGAAGCGGCGCGATGGTAAACTCTCAACTCCGATGATCCGTCGGGGCGCGGTTGGGCGAGCTTTCGATTGGCGCGTTTTGCTGGCATGCGAATTGCGCGCTCCGCTGCGGGGGACCTGCGCGTCGCGGCTAAACTTCGGAGCAGTCTACTCCTTGATGATATCCTTGACGGTCATACCGCCCGGGATCATCGGGAGGACGTGCTCCTGGTAGGGGGTGGCCACGTCGAGAACGTAGGGGCCGTCGTGGGCGAGCATCTCTTCGAGGGCCGGGACGAGGTCGGCCTTCTTGTCGACGTAGGCGGCGCCGCAGCCGAAGCCTTTGGCGATGCCGACAAAGTTGGGGTAGCGGTCTTCCTGCTTGAGCGAGCCGATGCCGTCGCCCTGGCCGCTCCATTCGGGGTTGTCGATGGGGCCGAGGTAGGTGTGGGCGCGGTTGCCCTGCATGAAGCGGTCTTCCCACTGCACGACCATGCCGAGGTGCTGGTTGTTCAAGAGCAGCACCTTCACGGGGAGCTTTTCGCAGAAGCAGGTGGCCAGCTCCTGGATGTTCATGAGGAAGCTGCCGTCGCCGTCGATGTCGATGCACAGGCGGCCAGGGTGGGCGGCTTGGGCGCCCATGGCGGCGGGGAGGCCGAAGCCCATCGTGCCCAGACCGCTGGAGCTGAGCCAGCGGCGGGGGCGGTCGAAGCGGTAGAACTGAGCGGCCCACATCTGGTGCTGGCCCACGCCGACCGAGACGACCGGGTCGTGCTCGCGGGTGAGCTGCCAGAGCGTGCGGATGGCGTGCTGCTGGAGGATGCCCGTGTAGGACTCGTCGTACTTGAACGGCTCTTCGAGTTTCCAGCGCTGGCACTGCTGGACCCAGTCGGCGATGTCGTCGGGCGGCTCGACGATGCGGTTGAGCTCGTCGAGGGCGAATTTCACGTCGCTGCACACCGGGATGTGGGCGGGCTTGTTTTTGTTGAGCTCGGCGGCGTCGATGTCGACGTGGATGATCTTGCCGTGCTTGCAGAACTCCTCGACCTTGCCGGTGACGCGGTCGTCGAAGCGCACGCCCAAGCGCGATCAAGAGGTCGGCTTCGTCCACCGCGTAGTTGGAATACACCGAGCCGTGCATGCCGAGCATGTCCAGCGCGAGCGGGTCGGAGCTGGGGAAGATGCCCAGTCCCATGACGGTGGTGGTGACGGGGATGCCGGTGATTTTTACCAGCTTGCGAAGGGCTTCGCTGGCCTCGGCGATCACCACGCCGCCGCCGGCGTAGATGACGGGCCGGCGGGCGCGCTTGATGGCGGCGGCGATCTGGTTGATCTGCTCGGGGCGCGCGTGCGGCGGCTCCAGCGGGTAGCCGGGGAGGATCGGCGCGGCGTTGTAGTCGGGCACGCACTTGGCGTTCTGGATGTCCTTGGGCATGTCGACCAGCACGGGGCCGGGCGGCCGGTGGTGGCGATGAGGATGGCCTCGCGCATGACGCGCGCCAGGTCGGTCACGTCGGTCACCAGGTAGTGGTGCTTGGTGATGCCGCGGCAGACTTCGACGATGGGTGTTTCCTGAAAGGCGTCGCTGCCGATCACGCGGGTGGCCACCTGGCCGGTGACGGCCAAGAGGGGCATGCTGTCGAGCTTGGCGTCGGCGATGGCGGTGACCAGGTTGGTGGCGCCGGGGCCGCTGGTGGCCATGCAGACGCCGAGCTTGCCAGTGCTGCGGGCGTAGCCTTGGGCGGCGAAGGCGCCGCCCTGCTCGTGGCGGGGCAGGATCGTGCGAAGCCGGTCGCTGTAGCGAGTGAGGGCCTGGTGAAGCGGCATGCTCGCGCCGCCGGGGTAGGCGAAGATCGTGTCGACGCCGTGGTTCACCAGAGCTTCGACGAGGATGTCGGCGCCGGAGGTGAGGTCGGTCTTGGCGCGGGGCTTAGGAATGGCGGCCACGGGCGGCTTTCGTATGGCGAATGGGGAATGCGGAATGCGGATGATCGAAGGGACCGGACTTCGAGCGCTGGGGTTCGCGAGGCGGAAGGCGTGGTCCCGAACCCGTTTATGGTAAACGGGTTGAGTTGGAAAGACAAACGACGGTGAAGTGGTTATTTAGCCCCCGGGTGAGTGACCGGGGGCTAAATGGCGGAGTCCCGTTTGGCGTCAGGCCGAGACGCGGCGTGGGATCGTGAAAGAATACAACACGACTACGGCGCCGCCGGCCAGGAGGCTCCAGGGGGCCCATTCGGGCGGGTCGACGACTTGCTGGGCGGAGACGCCGGCGCTGGGGACGTTTTTGAGCACGGCGCGGTCGACGGCGAGGGCTTCCAGGCCGATGAGGCAGCACGTGGCGCCCAGCGCTAGGAACAGGGCTCGGAACATAGTGGCGGCTTCGGGTTTCGGGCTTCTGGCGCCGGACAGCGGGGAAGGCCGTCCGAATTGGGGGCGTGACATGAAAACTCCTGCTTGCGCGTTTATCGGCTGAGGCTCGCAAATCGCTGAAGGGGAGTTTGGTCGCCGTGCGGCGACAGGCGAGCGTGGACTGCGGGATTGGCCGAAAGGGCGGGATTTTCCGGGCGGCGAGCGGCGGTCCGGCATGGCCTCAGGTCGGTCGTCGCGGTATCCGCCGACCGGCCCTGACGGACGCCTGGAGGGGACCTCGGAGTGACAAGTTGGTCAAAACACCCCAGGGGGGTGCAGCCTGCGGTTTGTTTTTAGGCGGCGGTCTGATAGCTGCGTGTTGGGTGGAGTCGTCGGTGTCGACGTTTCCAAAAGTGGCGGAGGGGTTCGGTGTCGCTGAGGCCGTCGGCCGCCAGTTGCAGCAGCGGCTCGGCGCCTTGGTCCCAGAACTTCTCGCTTCCTTTGACGCGGCGGTTCATCTGTTTGATCGTCGACTCGATCGCGGCGGACGTCATCGGCAGGCCCTGCCGGCGGTAGGCGGCGTAACTCATGCGCGGCTGCTGATTCGTGAGATACCGCAGCGCTTCGGCGACGATCCGCCGCGGCGATGTTTCCGACTCGTTCTCGACGGGCATCCCCAGTTCCTGCGATCGGACGGTCAGCGCCGCCAACAGCGGCGCGACGCTGCCTTCCCACAGCCATTGGGCCCACTGGCGATGCGCCGACCAACCTTCCGCTGGGCTCCGTCCGGCCAGCGCCGCCGCGTAGACGTAACAGATCGCGTGGGTGAAATCGAGGATCGGCGTATAGTGAGAGAAATGTTTCTGGTGAACGCTCCAGTTGGCCGCCGCGCCGTCGGCCACGAACGCCTTCCGCGGCGCTGCGTGAAAGCCCCGCGCGTAAGCGGCGGCGACCAGCCGCGGGCCGAACCGCTCGACCCCTTGCCGCGTGGCCACGACGCTTCGCAGCAGCGGCGTGGGCCGCGCGACGCGGTCCTGCGGCGCGTCGTCGGAAGGTTCTTCGAGAGCTTCGTGAGCGGACGAAAACCCCTTGATTTCTCGGGCCAACTCGTCCATGCGTCCCGGGTCGACGAAGGTCGCCGGAATCGTCGGGCAAGGATCGACGGCCTGCTCCGCGCTGGTCATGCTCAACAAGCAGCCCACCAGCGTCTCGCGCCAATGGCCCGGGGCCTTCTCGTCGCGCAGCGACTCGTCACGAGAGCGGATTTGGATCCGCCCGCCGTCCATCATGACGCACGCCACCGGCGGAACGCGCTCGGTCGGAGGGGTGCGCCGCAGGCAGCGGCAGGTCTTGGTACGCCGCCGCTTGCGCCTCCATCTCGGCGACCCGCTCGCGGCCAATCCGCTTGGTCCACCGCTGCACCCGTTCGCGCGAGACCGAGAGCTCCGCCAGCGCCTCCAGGTCCTTCGTCGCTTGAACGAAGGAGGCCGACTGCGAACCGGCGTAGACCACCTTCGCCAGCGCGCTGGGCGTGAAGGGACAGTCCGGTTCAACGCCCAGGGCGCTGGTCAGCGGGAAAAAAAGCCCGGCGGCAGCCGGGGCAGTAATACTCCGGTTCGACGATCCTCGTCGGTCCGCGGCGGGTGACGAGTTCCCGCTGGCGGGCTCCGCGACAGCGCCCCGGCTGGCCGCACGTCGGACAGTCCGCGTCCTGGGGAGCGGGCCGATCGAAGGACCGTTGTTTCACGACTTCCGCCGTTAGCGCATCGGCGATCTCGATCGCCTGATTCTCGATGGCGTCCAGCCAGCAAACCCCCTGCGACTCGTCGACTTCGGGCGCCTCCTCGCACAACTGCCGGGCCATCGCCGCGATCCGCCCCTGAACTTCACTGCTAATCGCCATCCTTGGCTCCTTATTCTCGCCAGCTTCTCGCCGCCGGCACTTCCTCCCCCTGAAAATCTCCTCGCTAGCTTCTACACCATTCGCCGCCACGCGCAAACCGCAGGCTGCACCCCCCAGGGTCGGCGGTCTGGGTCGTCTTGAGCCCATGGCGGGGATTGCGTACCATCTGCGACCCCGCAATCTGGCTTGCGCAGACGGTTTGGAGACCCCACCATGGCGGCCCGCATCACGGTCATCATCACCTGCAAGGACGAGCGCGCCAACATCGGCCCCTGCATCGACTCGGCGTGGCTGCTGGCCGACGAAGTGCTCATCGCCGACTCGGGGTCGACCGACGGCACGCTCGAGTACGTGCGTCGGCGGGGGGACTTGCGGGTGATCGAGCGCGAGTACGTGACGGCTGGCGACTTCCGCAACTGGGCGATCCCGCAGGCGACGCACGAGTGGGTGATGATCCTGGACTCGGACGAACGGATTACGCCCGCGCTGGCGGCGGAGATGCGCGGAGCGCTCGCGCAAGATTTGCCCTACGACGGCTATCGGATGACGCGCAAGAACCACCTGATGGGATACCGGGTGCGGCATACCGATTGGGCGCGCGACAACATCCTACGGTTCTTTCGCCGCGACCTGAGCCGCTACGAGGGGCCAAGCGATCACGGCGACGCGGTAGTGTCGACCGGTCGCGTGGGGTGGCTGCGCGAGCCGCTGGTTCACTACACGCTGTGGAGCTGGTCGCAGTATCTCAAAAAGTTTGATCGCTACACGCAACTCCAGGCTCAGCAGTGGTACGACGCGGGCCGGAAGCCGAGCTACCTGAGGATGTTGTTTCAGCCCGTGCTGCGGTTTTTGCGCGATTATGGGCTCCACCTGGGATTTCTCGACGGCGCGATCGGACTGCAGATCGCGATGATGAGCGCCATCTACAGCTTCACGAAACAGGCCCGCTTGTGGGAGCTGCACCATGCGAAGAAACAGAGCGAGCTGGAAGGCGACGTCATGGCCGCGGCGGAGCGGAAGGCGGCGTAGGCGGCAATGACCAATGACTAAGCACCAATGACCATTTTCGAAGGACCGGCGCGTCAATCCGTCATTGGTCATTGGGCATTGGTGCTTGGTCATTAGCCTTCCGTTTGAACCATGGCTGACGCGCCTCGCCGCTGGTATCGCGTTCGGTTGCGGACGCTTGTTCTTCTAATCCTGCTCGTCGTCGTCGGGCTGAGCCTCTATTCGTACTGGTCAGACTACGCGGAGCAGGCGACGCGGCGGGAGCGGGAGCTGTTGTCGCCGGCGCAGGGCGCGGCGTGCACCGTGGTGCTGCGGCGCGAGGCGGTGGGCGTGACGCGGATGTCGCCCGCGCCGAGCACGGTCGACGGCGTCGAGAACTCCGTCTCGGGGCGGTTTCGGTTGATGAACGACGAGTGGATTGTGCTCGACGGCGACGGCGAGGACGCGCCGCAGCAGTGGATCCCACGCGAGAATGTGTGGGTGATTCAGGTGCGCGGGGAGTGAAGGCGGAATCTATTTAGCCCCCGGTCAGTGACCGGGGGCTAAGTGGGATGGAGCGCTGGATTTCGCGGCTTCGTTGAACACGGCATCGAGTCGGTGCCGGCTGACGCGGGGGCCACGCGCGATTCCCGGTAGGGCCGCCTTGGCGTACAATCCCCGCGTGGCGACGGAATCGGCCGAGGCGGCTGGCGTAGATGCGGCGAGTGAGCTGCAGGCGCTGGCCGGAGAACTCGAGTCTCACGCCGGCTTTTCCGAGGTGCTGGCCAGCCTGGAGCGCGGGCAGGCCGGAACGCTCGGCGGAGTCTGGGGGTCTTCGCCGCGCTAGTGGCCGCGGCGCTGGCGCGGCGCGCCGCCGGCGCCGTGGTCGTGGTGCTGCCGCATGCGGGCGAGGTCGATGCGTTCTGCGACGACCTGGCGCTGTTCACCGGCGCCGAGGTCGAGCGGCTGCCCGCGTGGGAGAGCGACGCGGGCGAGCGCGTGCTGCATGACGAGATATTTGGCGAGCGGCTGCGATTGTTGAAGCGGTTGCCAAAAAAGGTGTCAGGAACCTTTTCGGATAGAGCCGGCGCGGCGCAGATACCCGCGAGCCCCGAAAAGGTTCCTGACACCTTTTTTGGGCGGGGGGTCATCGCGACTTCGATTCAGGCGTTGATTCAGCCTGTGCCGTCGTGGGAGGAAATTGCGGCGGCGACGCGGCGGGTGACGGCCGGAGAATCCCTCGACTTGGGCGAGCTCACGCGGTGGCTCGCCGAGCGCGGATGCCACGGCACGTCGGCCGTGGAGCTGCCCGGGGAGTTCTCGCAGCGCGGCGGCATTCTCGATGTGTTTCCGCCCGACGCGGTCAATCCGCTGCGGATCGAGTTGTGGGGCGACGAGGTGGAGTCGATCCGCACGTTCGACGTGGCCACGCAGCGCAGCCTCCAGACGCTGACCGCGACGGAGCTGACGGTGCTGGCGCCGGGCGGGCGGCATCGGACCCACTTTTCCAGCTACTTGCCCGGCGGCAGTTGGTTCATGCTGGTTGAGCCGAGCGACCTCGAGGAAGAAGGGCGGCACTACCACCGTCGGCTGGAGCGGCCGGAGGACTTCTTCGCGACCTCGACGACGCTGAAGGAGCTGTACCAGTTTCCCACCGTGACCGCCTCGGGCATACCGGCGGGGTCGTACGAGGCGACGGCGCACCTGCAGTTTGAATCGGTCGAGCAATTCAGCGGCGACGTGAGTCGCGTACGCGGCGAGCTGGACGCGGCGGCATCGGGCCAGCAAGTGTACCTGGTGTGCGAGACCGAGGCGGAAGCGGAGCGGTTGGGGGACGTGTTTCGCGAGACTCGGCTGGCGGCGGAGGGGCGGCTGAAGTTTGTTAGGGGGAGGTTGGCGAGCGGGTTTCGGGTCTTATCCCCCTCCCTCGAAGGGAGGGGTCAGGGGAGGGATATAGACACTCCCCCATCAGGCGACGCGGCGGCGAAGTTGAGCGGTCGGGAATCCCTCCCCTATCCCCTCCCTTCCAGGGAGGGGGATGGCGTGGTGCTGATCAGCGCGGCGGAGCTGTTTCATCGCACAGAACTGGCGCGGCCGTCGTCGCGTTTTTCGGGGCGGGCGATCGACAGCTTCTTGCAGTTGCGCGAAGGCGACCTGGTGGTCCACTTGGCGCACGGCATCGGGCGCGTATCGCGGGATCGAGCTCTTGGAGAAGGAGACGGGCGCCGAGGAGCACCTCGAACTCGAGTACGCCGAGGGGACGCGGATTTATGTTCCCACGAGCAAGATCGAACTGGTGCAGAAGTACGTCGGCGGGCGCAAGGCCAAGCCGGCGCTGGCGAAGATTGGCGGCGCCAGCTGGCTGCGGCAGAAGAAGGCGGCTGAGCGGGCGGTGGCCGATTTGGCCAGCGATATGCTCGAGCTGCAGGCCGCCCGCGAGGCGCGCCCTGGGATCGCGTTTCCCGACGATACACAGTGGCAGCGGGAGTTCGACGCGGCGTTTCCCTATCAGGAGACGCCCGACCAGCTCACGGCCATCGACGCCATCAAGGCCGACATGCAGCTCCACCGGCCGATGGACCGCCTGTTGTGCGGCGACGTGGGATTCGGCAAGACCGAGCTGGCCATTCGGGCGGCGTTCAAGGCGATCGACGCCGGGTACCAGGTGGCGGTGCTGGTGCCGACGACCATCTTGGCCGAGCAGCACCAGCGGACTTTCTCGCAGCGGATGGCGGAGTTTCCGTTCTCGATTGCGGCGGTGTCGCGATTTTGCACGGCCAAGGAACAGCGACAGATTCTGGAAGGCGTGGCCTCGGGAAAGGTGGACCTCTTGATCGGCACGCACCGCTTGGCGTCGGCCGACGTGCAGTTTCAAAACCTGGGCCTGTTGATCATCGACGAGGAGCAGCGGTTCGGCGTGGCCGTGAAGGAGCGGCTCAAAGCCCTGCGGGCGAGCGTCGACGTGCTGACGATGACCGCGACGCCGATCCCGCGCACGCTCCACATGTCGCTGTTGGGCGTGCGGAGCATCTCGAACCTGGAGACGGCGCCCAAGGACCGGCTGGCGGTCGAGACGCGGATCGCACGGTTCGACGACGCGCTGATCCGCCACGCGGTGCTGCGGGAGCTGAACCGCGAAGGGCAGATTTACTTCGTGCACAACCGCGTGCACGACATCGGCAAGGTGGCCCATGAACTCGCGCGAATCGTACCCGAGGCGCGGATCGGCATTGGGCACGGGCAGATGCCGGAATCGGAGCTGGAGGACGTGATGCTCGGGTTCGTGCGGCACGAGTTCGACCTCTTACTGGCGACGACGATCGTGGAGAGCGGCCTGGACATTCCCAACGCCAACACGATCTTCATCGACGACGCCGATCGCTACGGGCTGGCCGACCTCCATCAACTACGCGGCCGCGTGGGGCGGTACAAGCATCGGGCGTACTGCTACCTGCTGGTGGACCAGAAGCGGCACTTGCCGCCGGAGGCGGCGCGGCGGCTGCGGGCCATCGAGGAGTTCAGCCAGATGGGGGCGGGCTTTGCCCTGGCGATGCGCGACCTGGAGTTGCGCGGCGCGGGGAACCTGCTCGGCACGCAGCAGAGCGGGCACATCGCGGCGGTGGGATATGAGCTGTACTGCGCACTCTTGGACAAGACCGTGCGGGAGCTGAAGCAGTTGCCGCCGCGGGAGAGTGTGGACGTGACGATCGACCTGCCGGTGGCGGCTTACTTCCCCGAGCAGTACTTGCCGGACATGCGGACGAAGATCGACCTGTATCGGCGATTGGCGCGGGTGGCGACCGAGGAGGAGCTGGATGATTTTGCCGGCGAGCTGGCCGACCGGTTCGGGGCGCCGCCGGAACCAGTCCAGCGGTTGATTGAGCTGGCGCGGCTGCGGATTTGGGCGCACGGGCGGCAGATCGAGGCTGTGCACCTGGAAGGGAAGTATGCCGTGCTGACGTATGCCAGCAAGTCGGAGCTGGACAAGCTGGTCGCCAAGAGCGGGGGCAAGCTGCGGGTGGCGGATGCGCGGAGCGCCTATTTGCCGATCGCCAGCGAAGGCGCCAGCAGCATCGTCGCGGTGCTGAAAACGCTCTTGCGGCCTGCTGGCGCCGATTCCTAGAATCCCGCCGCGTTTGTGCGCGCGAGCCGCTAGGCGGCGACGGTTAATAGCCAGGGCGCGAGCCCCTGGACCCGTTGGACATTTGAGTCGTTAGCCCCAAGGGGGCGACGGCGCCGTCGCCCCCTTGGGGCTTACACGCTTGGGCGCTCTGCAACCAGGGGCTCGCGCCCCTGGCTATTAACCGCCGGCCCATTGGGCCTCTTTTTTTGCTTGTCACATCACTCCACTGGAAAAACTCGCGTGATGCGAATCTCGCTTCTGGCGTGGCTGGGCGCAGCGGCGGCAACAATCGGCTCTGGCGCACTTGCGCAATCGCCGGGCGCGCCATCGCAGGTGCGCGGCCTGTACGACGGCGGAGGCGCCGTGGCCGACGCTCCGCGGCAGCCGGTGGGCATCGACCAGGCGCCCGCGGCAACTTTGCGCCCCCCGGCGGCGAAGCGGCGGGCGACCAGACGACGCCCACCGCCGCGACGGTCCCGCCAGGGGCCCAGGCGATCGAAGGGGAACAGATCGTGGCGCGGGCCGACGGGCAGGTAATTCTCACCAGCGACGTGGCCTGGCAGGTGAATCACTTGATCACCATGAGCTCGCAGCCGGTGCCGCCGGACCAGCTTACCGAGGTGAAGCAATATCTCACCCGGCAACTTGTGATGGGGCTGATCGACACCAAGCTGCTCTACGCTGATTTCCGCCGGAAGGTGCCCGAGGAAAACTTGCCGAAGATCGAGGAGTCGCTCGAAAAGCCCTTCGAGGAGATCGAAATCCCGCGGCTGATCAAGATGCTGAAGGTGAGCGATCGAAGCGACTTGGAAACGGCGCTGAAGAAAAACGGCACGTCGCTGAAGGACGTGCAACGGCAGTTCACCGAGAAGACGATCGCCGGCGAATGGCTGCGTCAGCGGGCGCCCAAGCCGAAGCCGGTCACTTACGACGACTTGCTCGAGTACTATCAGCAGCACGTCTCGGACTACGACTTCCCCGCGCAGGTGAAGTGGGAAGAGCTGATGGTGCGCTTCGACCGGTTTGCCGGCGACCGCGACGCGGCGTGGCGAGCGCTGGCCCAGATGGGCAACGAAGCGTGGAACACAGCGCAGGCTCGGCCCGACGTGCACGGGCCGATCTTCGCCGAAGTGGCCAAGGCGAAGTCGCAGGGATTCAGCGCGGCCCAGGGCGGCCTGCACGACTGGGCGACCCAAGGCTCGCTCAAATGTGAGGCCCTGAACAACGCGCTGGAGAAGCTGCCGCTGGGCCAGATGAGCGCCGGGATCGAGAGCGAGCTGGGATTCCACATCGTGCGCGTGCTCGGGCGCAAGCCGGCTGGGCGAACGCCGTTTACGGAATCGCAGGCCGCGATTCGCGACAAGCTCGAGTCGGCTGCGAAAAACTCGCTGCTGGCGGCCGAGCTGGACAAGGTGCGCAAGGAAGCGCGGGTGTGGACCGTCTTTGACGGCGACATCAGCGGCGCGCGTGTATCGGAGCTGCTCGACTCGAAGCAGCGGAAGTAGCGGGCCTGAAACCCTCAGGTTTCGGCCTTCTGCCCCTAGTCAAACGCGCCCATATTTCCTGCCGATTGAACGGCGGGATATCGCCCGGTACACTTCAGTGTCCCCCTGCGCTGCAGCGCGCCGGTGACGGACGGCACGCCTTGATCGCCCCCGAAAAACCGCGATGTCTAGCACGCTGGAAAGGACCGCTGCGATGGCCGAGGCCGCCAAACTACGCACTCCGGACGGCAAGGAACTTGATCTGCCGGTGATCGAAGGGACCGAGCACGAGCGCGGGCTCGACATCAGCAAGCTGCTGGCCGCCACCGGGACGATCACGCTGGACGAAGGGTACGTCAACACGGGATCGACGACCAGCGCCATCACCTTCCTGGACGGCGACAAGGGAATCCTGCGCTACCGCGGCTACCCCATCGAGCAGCTCGCCGAGCGTTGCGATTTCGTCGAGGTGTGCTACTTGTTGATCTACGGCGATTTGCCGAAGGCGAAGCAGCTCGAGCAGTTTCGCCACACGCTCAAGCGGCACACGCTGCTGCACGAGGACATGCGGCTGTTCTACAACGGATTTCCCCGCGACGCCCATCCGATGGCGATTTTGAGCTCGGTCGTGGGGGCGATGTCCACGTTTTACCAGGACTCGCTCAACCCGAGCGACGAGAAGCACGTCGAGATATCCACGGTGCGGCTGTTGGCCAAGCTGCCGACGATCGCAGCGTTTGCCTACAAGAAGTCGATCGGCCAGCCCTACGTGTACCCGAGTAACGAGCTGTCGTACTGCGAGAACTTTCTCAAGATGATGTTCTCGGTGCCGAGCGAGCCGTACCAGGTCGACGCCGATTCGGTGGCGGCGCTGAATCTGCTCCTGGTCGTGCACGCCGATCACGAGCAGAACTGCAGCACCTCGACGGTGCGGATGGTGGGCTCGTCGCAGGCCAACTTGTTCGCCTCGATCTCGGCGGGGATCAGCGCCCTGTGGGGCCCGCTGCACGGCGGGGCCAACGAGGCGTGCGTGAAGATGCTCGAGCAGATTCGCAACGACGGCGGGAATGTGAAGAAATACGTCGACATGGCCAAAGACAAGACCAGCAACTACCGGCTGATGGGCTTTGGTCACCGCGTGTACAAAAACTTCGACCCGCGAGCGAAGCTGATCAAAGCCGCCTGCCACAAGGTGCTCGCCAAGCAGAAGCAGCGCGACCCGATCTTCGATATTGCGCTAGAGTTGGAAGAGGTGGCGCTATCGGACCCCTACTTCATCGAGAAGAAGCTGTACCCGAACGTGGACTTCTACTCCGGGATAATTTACCGCGCGCTGGGGATACCCGAGCAGATGTTTACGGTGCTGTTCTCGATTGGGCGGTTGCCGGGATGGATCGCCCACTGGCGCGAGATGCAGGCCAGCCCCACCAAAAAGATTTGCCGCCCCCGGCAGATCTACACGGGCCCGACGGAGCGGCCGTACGTGCCGATGGAGAAGCGGTAGCGCCGCCACACGGAATTGACAGGATAACAGGATCGGCAGGATTTACAGGATGAGAGAGAGATTGCAACAGCTTGGCTGCGGTTGCTTGCTTTGAATCCGATCCTGTAAATCCTGAGCTTCCTGTTATCCTGTCCATTCATTTCTGCCATTGAAAGCCGCGCCGTTGCTCGTTCAGACGGAAGCGTTGTCGAAGCGGTATGGGCGGCTCGCGGCGCTGGCGGAGTGCTCGTTTGGCGTTGAGCGCGGCGAGGTTCTGGGGCTGTTGGGACCCAACGGGGCCGGCAAGACGACGCTGCTCCGGTTGCTCATGGGTTTCCTGAAGCCCTCCGCCGGGCGCACGGCGATCGATGGGCTTGACTGCTATCGACAGTCGATCGAGGTGCATCGACGCGTGGCCTACCTGCCGGGGGATGCGCGGCTGTTTCGACACCTCGACGGGCGCGAGACGCTGCAACTGTTTTCGGAGTTGCGACCCGGAACTTCGGTGAAGCGGGCCCAGGGCCTGGCGGAGCGATTGGGTCTCGACCTGTCGCGACGCGTGGGGCAGATGTCGACCGGCATGCGGCAGAAGCTCGCGCTGGTGGTGGCGCTGGCGCCCGACGTGCCGCTGGTGATTCTCGACGAGCCGACCTCGAACCTCGACCCTACGGTGCGCCGCGAGGTGATCGACCTCTTGGGCGAGAGCTGCGCGGCGGGGAAGACCGTGCTGTTTTCCTCGCACGTGCTCTCGGAGGTGGAGGAGGCGTGCCACCGCGTAATCGTGCTGCGGGCCGGGCGACTGGTCGACTCGGTGCGGGTCGCCGACGTGCGACGGCAACATCGCATCCGGGCGCGGCTCACCGGGCCCTTGTCGCCAGCGCCGGCGGAGCTGGCGGCAGGGCTGGAGATTACCCCCGGCGCCGACGGCGAGGTGACGATCCTGACGCCCGGCGACCTGGCGCCCCTCTTGGGCTGGCTGGCCCGACAGCCGCTGGAGCGGATTGAGATCGAGCCCGTGGGTCTTAGGGCAATTTACGAAAAGCACCATCCGGCGATGGGTTAATTGAGGCGATGTCAAACGGTCTTATTTTTTCTCTCGCAAAGGCGCTGAGGCGCAAAGGAAGAACGCAAAGAAGAAATGATAAGGAGTGAAGAGAGGAAGAATCGTACAAAACCTGATTGCCGTTAGTTCTGGGCATGACCAACTTCCCTTGCATTTCTTTGCGTTTGCTTTGCGCCTTACGCTCACGCCTTTGCGTGAGATCCGTCCTACCGCAAGATCACGCTTCACGATTGCACCATGAATCTCACGCTGGTTAAACGCTCGATTCGCGACAGTTGGATGCTGCTGACGAGTTGCTGCGCTGACGGCGGCGTTTGTGTGTTTGCGCATTTGGATCGCGTCGAAGATCCAGGTCGACGCACTGGTGAAGCTGTTTTCCGGCGGCATGAAGATCTTCCAGGATTTGCTGCCGGTGTCGATCGAGGACCTGGCGTCGCCGCTGGGGCGGGCGTCGTTTGGGTTCGAGGAGGGGCCGACGATTTTGCTGTTGGGGCTGTGGGCGGTGACGCGGGCCAGCGAGTGCATAGCGGGGCGGGTCGGCGCGGGGACGATGGAGATGCTGTTGGCTCAACCAATGCGCCGGGTGACTGCCGTCACGTCGCACACGTGGGTGACGCTGTCGGGCGTCGCCGCGATGGGCGCCGCGGGGTGGCTGGGAACGGGGCTCGGGCTGTCGGTCAGTGCCTTCAAGGAGCCGCCGACGGCGACGGACGTGTGGCCAGCGGCGGTGAATTTCGTGGGCTTGGGGGTGTTCCTGGCGGGCGTCACGACCTTTGTCTCGGCGGCGGCGCGGACGCGGTCGCAGGCGGTGGCGGGGGTGATTGGGTTTTATGTCGTCGAACTCGCGCTGATGATCGTCTCGCGCATTTCGCCCAGCGCGCGGTGGCTGGAGAACTTCACTTTTCTTACGGCGTACGATCCGACCTTCCTGACGCTGGGCCTCGCGCGCGAGCCGGCGACGCACTGGCCGCTGTTCTGGGAGTACAACCTGTGCCTGTACGGATTGGGCGCGGCGCTCTTGGCGGCGGGGACGGCGATATTCTGCTATCGCGACGTGCCGGCGCCGTTGTGAACGCGGAGGAGAGGGTTAGCCGGCATCGTCTCGATGCCGTGATTGCGGCGACGTCAGGCGACGCGGCATCGAGACGACGCCGGCTAACACGATGGAGCGCTTGGCGGGGGCGCGTTACGGTAGGTCCTTGACGAAGCGCTCGAGCTGCGCGGCCAGGAGGTCGAGGTCATGGCCGAAGGCGCGGTGGAAGTCGGCCAGGCGCTCCTGCGACGGGTAGCTCGCGAACGGCTCGCGGGCGGCGACTTTCGCCAGGTAAGCCGAGTACTGCTGCGGGCGCGTCTCGCACAGGTAGAAGGTGACCATCCAGGCCTCGGCGTACGAGGTCAGCCCTTGGACCTCGAAGCCGTGATCGCTGGCCACCAAGCGCAAGAGCCAGTCCTTTTTCCTCTCGTCGGCGGTCGAGCGGAAGTAATTGAGGCGATAGCGGTTGATACGGTCGGCGATCGTGCGGTTCGCGGCGCCGTCCCAAACGCCGCGGCCTTCAAACATCATCGCCAGGCCCTCGACCGCCCACCTTGGCTGCTCCGCGAAGCGCGTGTGTACGCCGACGTTGTAGGCGGCCTGGTGCGTCGCCTCGTGGATGATGGTTTCGGCGTCGTCGGCCCAGTCTTTTTCCTCGCCGGAAACGTCGTACAGGAAGATGCGATTGGTCACGGGATCGTAGTGGCCTAGCGTGCCCTCCTGGAGCTTGAGACCGCCCGCGGCGGCGTAGTCGTAGTAGTTGTCGTGATTGCGGAACACGATGGCCACCAGTGGCACGGCAGGTTCGCGCGTGCGAAAGCCGCGCACGGCCATGTAATGCGTGAACGAACGGTAGAGCGACTCCAGCCGGTCGCCCCATTCGTCCCACCGGCCGCGCGGATGGACGACGACGAAGTGTGCGGTCGTCGAAACTTGATACGTGGGGCCAAACTCCTGCCCCACGAGGGTCCGCATTTCGCTGCTCGTGTAGCCGGCATAGGCGGCGGCGGTTCGCTTGGCGTTTTTGGCGGCGTCGGGGGGAAATTCGTAGAGGGCGCCGTCGCGGCCCAAGAGGAGCATTTGCGTCTTGGTCCAGGCCAGGGGTTGGCCTTCGAGCTCGCGGCCGCCAATGGTGGCGCGCATCATGAAGCGGGCCGGCTCGGCGCGGGCGCCGGCGGTCAGTGCCGCGGAAGCGGCGAAGGTGAGGATGGCGAGGCGAAGCGTCATGGCGGGGCCTTACGTTGAAAGTCTAGGTTATAGGCGAGAAGAGCAGCCGGACCGCCACGCGGTCCGGGATCCCGGAGGGCGTGGCCCTCCGGCTAGTCGAGGTCTGTAGGGCGCGACGGTACAATCGAGGCAGTTCTTTGGGTTGCGATCCCTCCAAAGGTTTTCACTGGCTGATTCCCATGAGTGCATTTCGCTGGCGGCGGACGCGGTGGTTGGCGTGCGCGGCAGTGTCCCTGGGCGCTGCGGCGCTGGTCTTGAGCGCAACGGCTCGCGGCGCCGAGGACGCCGAGCTCCACCAGCGCGTCGAAAAGTTGGTGCGGCAGCTCGACGCCGACGAGCGAGCGCAACGCGACGACGCGGAAAAGCAGTTAATTGAGGCCGGGCTCAAAGCTGGCGTGGCGGGCAGCGAGGCGTTTATTGCGCTGTTGCCGACGCCCAACGACGACATGCCGCAGGAACTGCAGACGCGCCTGGTGAGAATTCGCGGCGAAGTGCAGACGCGGCTCGCGCGTCAGGCCGTCGCCCAGACGCGGGTGACGCTCGACCTGCAGGATGCGCCGCTGGAGGAAGCACTCAAGGAAATCGAGAAGCAGACCGGCAACCGCGTCATCGACTACCGCGAGAAGTTCGGCCAGGAAACGCCCGAGAAGAATGTGACGCTTAAGGTTGACGACGTGCCATTTTGGTCGGCGATTGATCAATTGCTCGACGCCACGAATATGTCGCCGTACGACCTCGCGGGCGAGGACGCGCTGGCGCTGATCGCTCGCGAGCAGGGATCGCTGCGGCGATTTGAACGGGCCACTTATTCCGGCCCGTTTCGCATTGAGGTGACGAATGTAACCTCGCAGCGCGGACTGCGGTCGCCCGAGCAGAGCGGGCTGCAAGTGGAGCTGGAGATTTCCTGGGAGCCGCGCGTGCAGCCGATGGCCATGTCGCAGGCGGCCGAGGACATGAAGGTGAGGTGCGACGACGGCCGCAAGACGCCGGTGACGGGGGAAGGCCCGGCATTCGACGTCGAGGCGCAGCCCGGCAGCCACTCCGCGCAGGCGACGCTCGCGCTGCAGTTGCCGGCGCGGGAGGCGAAGACCCTGAAGTCAATTCACGGCAAAATGACGGCGCTCGTGCCGGGGAAGATCGTGAATTTGAAGTTCGACAATCTGGCCGAGGCCCACGACGTGGCCCAGGAGTCGGGCGGCGTGACGGTGACGCTGGAACGGGTCGTCAAGAATCAGGCGTTGTGGGAAGTGCACATGCACGTGCACATCGGCGCCCAGGGCGACGACGCCGACGCCAGCCGCGGGTGGGTGTTTCAGAACCTCACCTTCCTGGAGGACAAGAAGAGCGGCGAAAAGATCGACCATGCCGGCTACGAGACGACGATGCAGAGCGAGCGCGAAGCGGGGTTCGCGTATTTCTTCGAGCTGCCGGACGACATCGGCAACTACACGTGGGTCTACCGCACGCCAGCGGCGATCGTGAATCTGCCGGTGGAGTACGAGCTGAACGACGTGCCGTTGCCGTAGGAATGAATGACCAAGCACCAATGACCAATGACGAAAGAGAATTCCTAATTGGTCATTGGTGCTTGGTCATTGGTCATTCGAGCCCCAGCTCGATGATTGGCTTGCCGCCAGTTTTCAGCTCGTCGATCCAGGCGGCGAGGCCTAGTGGGTCGCTGGGGTCGCAGGCCAGGAGCCGCTGGACGACTTCGAGGGCCATGTCAGGTTTTTGTAGCTCGTTGAGGCACCAGGCCAGGCCGCGGCCGGAGTCGTAGAAGGGGCGGTTGGCAGGATGCAGGGCCGCCAGGGGCGCGGGGTTGCCGGCGCGGTCGAGGGCCTTCAGCCCCAATTGGTAGCCGTAGCCGAAGTGGCGCGGGCCAGTTCCAGGTCGTGGGCGTTCTCGGCCGCCAGTCGGCCGAGCATCGCGTGGGCCTCGATCATGTCGCGGCAGACCTCCAGCAGCCACCGTAGCTCATCTATGGCGACTTCCGTCTCGCCCTCGGCGATCATCGCGCGAACTTCGTCGAGGTCCTCGGCGCACTCGCGGACGCACGCGGGATGACGGAGGATCCAGCCTTGGCCGGCGCCGTGCGCTCGACCGAGACGACGCTGGGCGGGCGGTTTCGGGCCGGGCGTTTGGGCATGGAGAATGAGTCGCGGCGCACTTGCGACCACTGGTCGCAGCTTTATAAATGGTCGCGGCCGAGGGCGTAGATTTCGTTGGCGTCGAGCACGAGGCCGTTGGAGGTGAACAGGCGGGCGATGGCGGCTTTGTGAATTTTCATCTTCGTGCCCCCGACGCCGAGGGCGCCGTAGCAGGCAACCGCGTTGCGCTGGACGGCTTTGTCCGCGGATTTGACGTCGGCGATGCCCGCGGGCGGGACGGCGTTCAGGTCGATCGCCACCTGCAAGCCCGGGCACTGCGCGAGGGCGCCGGCGGGCAAGATCTCGGCGCCGGGCGGGCCGCAGGCGAAAACGATTTGGGCGCCCTGGACGGCTTCCAGGGCGGCCTGCGGTTCATCGGTTTTCCACGGTCTGACTTCGGCCGACGGCAGGGCGCTGCTGACCTTATGGCAGGTGGCTTCGGCATGCACCTGCTTGCGCGAACCCACGCGCACTCTCGCTCCTTCGCTGGCCAGTAAGGCGACGATGCGATGGCCGACCGCTCCCGTGCCGGCCAGCACGGTGGCCACGGCGCCGCGCAGGTCCACATGCCGTCGCGCGGCGCACACGGCCGCGGCGGCGGTGGTGTTCGAGCCGCCCGAGTCGAGCATGACGGACACCCGCATGGGGCCGAAGAAAGCGTCGGTCGCCGCCTTCAGCAGGGCTTCACCCGCGCCACGTCGGCGCCGCCGATGAACACGGCCGTGTGTTTGAGGTTCTCCACGCCGCGCGTGAACATGCAGCCATAAACCAGATCGCGCACTTCGGCAGGATTCACGCCGCCGTGGCGCAGCAGCACTTCAACCCCGGCGTCGACGGCGACGACGGCGTCGAACACGCTGGGCTGAGGATCGGGATCAAGGCAGAGAAGAACGTTGCGGAGCATGCGGATGTGAAATTACAAGTTAGCCCCCGGTCAATGACCGGGGGCTAAGTGAGGGAATATCGCCGTTGTCGGCCGTGAACCCGACTAAAACCCACGGAACGGATGCGCCGCTTTGTCCTTGCCGGCGATCATCTCGTCGACGGTGGGCTTGCCTTCCATCGCGTTTTTGATGGCCATCTTGGTGGCCTGGTAGTTGTACTCGTAAATCTTTTTGTCGTCGGCGGCTTGCCAGTGGATGAACACGCCGCAGATGCAAACCAGGTTCTCGGCGTCGCCCTTCTTGATGACGCCCTCGGCGACCGAGTCGGCCACGGCTTTGGCCACGGCGGCCTGGGCGGGGCCGAACATTTGCACGGCCTGCTTGGCGCCGCCGATCGTGACCTTGGTGATCATGACCGTGGCCGGCTTGACGGCCAGGTTGGGCGTGAGCACCGCCAGCAGGTTGGAATGGCCCTTGCTTTGGCGGGCCAGGGCGTTGGCGAAGGCGGCGCCGACGGGGCCGTCCTTCGAGCCGATCAACAGATCGATATGAGCGATCTCGTTGCCGTCGCCGGCCAGGGCTTCACCGATGAACATCGACATTGGTTAGGTACTCCCACGCGGATAGAGGTAAATGATGCTGGCTGACCGCCGGGCCGCCACGCGTGTCGCTTCAGCCTCCGAGAAACGCTTCTTTTTTACACGTAGCCGTTGGAGGCGCCGACGGCGCGCAGCGTGCAGGATACCAGCGGCCGGCCGGCGGCAGCAAGAACCACCCGCCCCAGGCAGCGGTCGGGTTTGCTGGACAAACGGCGGTGGATTTGCGACAATTCAGAGTGCCGGATCGCGCTTGCCCTTGGAGCGCAGTTTTACCATTTGCCCATCTATTCGACGGGCGCGCTTCCGGCGACCAGGGGCGACAGAGGCACTGACGTCGAGCGCGGCTTCGATGGGCGAGCGATCGTCGGCGCGTCAAGCGCCGCGGAGTGAGACGAAGCCGCCAGCACTCGTCACAAACGAACAGGGAGACGCAAGAGATGAGGCAATCTTCACGTCGGGCGTTCACGCTAGTCGAGCTGCTGGTAGTGATCGCAATCATCGGCACGCTCGTGGGGCTGTTGTTGCCGGCGGTGCAATCCGCCCGCGAGGCGGCCCGACGAAGCCAGTGCACCAATAATCTTAATCAGCTTTCCAAGGCGCTGGCGATTCGCGAAACATCGATCAAGGAACTACCGGGATACATCAACACAGTCGGCGTCAAAGGCAGTGAAAAGGTCGTGCGCACAGTTGTGGATTGTCCTGACGTTCCCCAGCATCGAACAGCAACAGCTATTTGAGCAATGGAACAACGGCAATCCGAATGCCAAGTCTGCCATTGAGATTCTGGTTTGTCCTAGCAATCCGCCCACGTCGCAGGGACAGCCAAATCTGTCCTACGTGGCAAATACCGGTTACCGCAAAGCGTTTGAGCGCGGGATTAACAACAATATCCCGCAGAAGTCTTTTGAAAACGCTGCCGATGGATTGTTCTTCGATCACACGCGCATAAACGACTTGACGGTGAATCCGGTCCCGAACTGGACGCCGTCGAAGGACGTGCGTGACGGGCCACCGCAGCAGCCGATCAATTCCATGTCGATCGCCTATATCCAAGGCAAGGGCGACGGAACGACCAAGACGATGATGCTGAGTGAAAGTCTCGCGTCGTTGTACTGGTGTTATCTGGAAGAGAATGATTACACCACCGCCAAGGACGCCGGTTTTCATTTCGGTTTTGGTTGGGAACAACCGGCCGACGTCGCCAACGACACCAAGCTGCGTATTAACGGCGTGAAGGATCCGCCGCAATACACGAATTTTTCTGATTCGACCGGCGGCATGACGAAAGCCGTCAAGGATGAACAACCCAACATTCAAGAGGACACCTTTGCACGCCCAGGCATTGCCTCAAGCAATCACCCTGGGGGCGTGAATGCGGCGTTTGTCGCCGGACAGGTCGTGTTTATCTCGGATCAGATTGAACCGCTGGTCTATGCTCAGTTGATGACCTCGAACCATAAGCAGTCGGAGTTGCTCACAGAGCCAAACTTCGAGAAGCTGATCGCCGAGCCGAGCGACGACGCCTTCTGAGGCGCTTCGCCAAAGCAGGCTTGATTTAGAAAACGCAAACGGGACGCCAGCGCTTGGCGTCCCGTTTTTTGTTGGCGGCGGTGTGCCGGGGTTTATTCGCTGGGGGCACGGCAGCGAGACCGCTGCCGGCTAACGGCCTGGCGACGCCGCGAGCGCTAATTGTCGGCGGGCGCTGCGGCGGGCCCGCCGGCCGCGGGATCGAAAGGAGTGGGCTCGGACGTTTCGGGGGCGGCTGCGGGAGACTCGGCTGCGACGGGCTCGGTTGCTGCGGGCGCGGCGTCTTCGGAGGCCGATTCGGCGGCGGGCGGCGCGGGCTTCCCGGCGTACCGCTCGGGGAACAGCGCACGGTTGACGACCGGGATCATGAGCTTGCCAAACTCGATGGCCGCGTTGTCGCTGACCGGCTCGTCTTTGTCTTTCATGCTGGCGGTGAAGTACATCTTGTACAGGGCCCTGTTATTGCCGAAGTGCTGCTTCTGGTAGTCGGGGGCTTCCCAGTCGTCTTGGTCCTTGTCGGGCCGGTTGCCGTTCCAGGCCCAGAAGACGCGGACAACCTCGCCGCCCTGCTCGCTCTCGTCGCGGAACTTGGCGGTGAAAAAAGTCGCCGGCTCCTCGCCGGGGACTTCGATGCGCTGCTTGACGGTATTGCCCAACTGGGCGAAGCCGTGGCTGGGATAGCAGATGTCGGGCGTGTGGCGGCAGACGTCGCGGGCGTGGCCGACGATGAGCCACAGATCAACCTTGGCGGTGGTCTCGCTATTGACGTAGCGCCGCGAAACATGGCTGACGGCGCCGGCCACTTCGAGGGTTGCGGCGTCTTCGGGGCGATCTTCGCCGACCCAGTCCCCGATCTTGCTCGGGACTTTGGCGAACCGCTTGCCGAACTCCGCGGCGTCGACGCTCGAGCTGACGAAGCGGTCGGAGTAGATGCCCTCCCAATACGTGAGCCCGGCAATGAGAACAACGGTGACGGCGACAGGAGCGTAGAGTCGGAGCATGGCGAGAATCAGAGGTCGGGGGTCAGGGGTCAGGGGCCGGGATTCAGAAGGAACCCGAACGAGCGCGGTCTCAATTCACGGTAGGCGCCGCGGGGGAAAGTGTCAACTCGCGGGGTCATGGCCGGCATAAGCGGCAGAACTGGCCCCCTTAATTGGCTCTTGCGATGCTAGCCGGCGGCGGTAGCCGCCGTTGGGATTGTGAAGCAAGGGGCGATCGGCGGCTGCCGCCGCCGGCTCGAAAGCTGGCGTTCGCCGCTCGGCTCTAGTGCTCGGCGTATTGGGCGTCTTCGAGGCCGAGGCGCTTCATCTTTTTGTAGAGCGTCGTGCGGTTGACGCCGAGGGCGTCGGCCGTGGCGTTGCGGTTCCAGGAGTTGGCCTCGAGCACCTGGAGGATGATCTGCCGCTCCGGCTCTTCGAGAGCTTCCTTGAGCGTGCGATGGCCGGCGCGGGCGACGCGCAATGGACGGGGCGCCGGCGATCTCGCGCGGCAGGTCGGCCGGGACGATTTGCTCGCCCTTGCCCAGCAGCACTGCCCGCTCGACGACATTCTGCAGCTCGCGGATGTTGCCCGGCCAGGGGTAGGCTTCCAGCGCGGCGATCGCTTCGTCGCTGAAGCCGGCGACGGGGCGATTGGTGTCTTCCAGGAGCTGATTGAGGAACAACTGGGCCAACAGCGGGATGTCGCTGCGCCGGTGGCGCAGCGGCGGGAGTTCGACGTTGATCACGTTGACGCGATAGATACAGGTCCTGGCGGAAGCGGCCCTCGGCCACGGCCACCGAGAGGTCTTCGTTGGTGGCCAGGATCACGCGGACGTCGACCTTAAAGGTCTTGTTGCCGCCCACTTGCTCGAACTCGAACTCCTGCAGCACGCGAAGCAGCTTCACCTGCATGGCGGGGCTGGCGGTGCCGATCTCGTCGAGGAAGATCGTGCCGCCGTCGGCTTGCATGAATTTTCCCGTCTTGTTGCCCGTGGCGCCGGTGAAGGCGCCGGCCACATGGCCGAACAACTCGCTTTCGAGCAGGTTCTCCGGCAGGGCCCCGCAAGCGACTTCGATGAAGGGCTTGGCGCTGCGTCGGCTGCGGCGGTGGATGGCGCGGGCGATCATCGATTTGCCGGTGCCGCTCTCGCCGGTCAAGAGCACGGTGGCCTTGGTGTCGGCCACGCTGTCGATCATGTCGAACACGCGTCGCATCTGCGGATCGTGGCCGACGATGTGCTCCAGTCCCGCCTTGCTTGTCGAGCTGGCGTTTGAGCTGGTCGTTTTCTTCGATGACTTGCCGCTGGCTGAAGGCCCGCTCGATGGCCATCAACAGTTCGTCGTCGATCAGCGGCTTGGTCAGGTAGTCGAAGGCGCCGGCGCGGAGGGCTTCCACGGCGGCGTCGGCGTCGCCGTAGCCGGTCATCAGGATGACCTGGGTGGCCGGATAGTTGCGGCGGACTTGCTCCAAGAGGTCGAGGCCGTCGCCGTCTTGGAGGCGGACATCGACCAGCACGAGGTCGTAGGCCTTCTTACCGAGCTGGAGGCCCGCGTCGGCGACGCCCGTGGCAGCGTCGACCTGGAAACCCTGGCTGCGGAGCCAGTCGGTCATCGACTCCAGCAGGCGTCGATCGTCGTCGACCAGCAGCAGTGAGCCTTGGAGCATGGCGCGGATTCTCCCCCTCGAAACCATGGAAGCACGCGACGCCATGGAGCCGACGACCGAGCGCTGGCCCGCTCAAGCGGGCCGCGCAGGGCGGCGGGGGGAGAATTCGCCATAGCCTGTTGAGAAACAAATACGTTGCGGGTGGCGGAGGGTCAACAACGAGCGCCGCGAGGAATCGGCAGGTCGCGGTCCGCGGGTAGGGGTTGTGACGGATGGACCGCGGGGCGCAAAAAGACGAGCGGCCCGACCTCACGAGGGGGCGAGGGTCGGGCCGCTCGGGCACAGTGGAACTTCGGGGCGTTTTCGGAAGACTTGGCCGCTGATCTACCCGCGGCCGGCGTCGAACGAACGCCGCTTTGCCTGCTCGGTTGAAAACCGCGGGCGATCAGCGGCATGGTTTGATCTCACCGTGGCGAGGTAATATGTCGCTGATCTGACGAGGTCTACAGCGAGAGGCCGTGCAAAGTGTTACGCCATCGCGCGATTCCCCTGAAGAATAGCCGGACGGCCACGCCGTCCGAGCGCTCCCGGACGGCGTGGCCGTCCGGCTAGTGGGCGACGAAACGCCTTAGCGGGCCCGGGGATGGGCTTTTTCGTAGGCCGCCCGGAGGTTGGCGGTGCTGACGTGCGTGTAGATTTGCGTCGTCACCAGGCTCTTGTGGCCCAGTAGCTCCTGGACGCTGCGGATGTCGGCCCCGCGGTCCAGGAGGTGGGTGGCGAAGCTGTGCCGCAGGGTGTGGGGGCTCGTGCGGCGGTCGAGGCCCGTTTGGCGGAGGTACTTTTCCAGCATGCGGCCCACGCTGCGGGTCGTCAGCCGCATGCCGAAGCGGTTGGTGAACAGCGGAGTCTCGCGTCCTTGCAGTTCTTTGGGTGATACCGTTCGCACCCGCAGCCAGGACTTCAAGGCGCTGCGCGGCGTAAGACCCCAGTGGCGAGAGCCGCTCGCGGCGACCCTTGCCGCGGACGCGAAGCACGCCCTGGGCGAGGTCGACGGCGCCGTCGCACAGGCTGACCAGCTCGCTCACGCGCAGACCGGCGGAGTAGAGCGTTTCGAGGATCGCCCGATCCCGCAGGCCCAACGGATCGCCGGCGGGCGGGGCGGCGAGCAGCTTGCCGACGTCGGCGGTCGTCAGAAAATGCGGCAGCGACCGGCCCTTGCGCGGGTTGCGGAGGGCGCGGGCCGGGTTGGTCGTCACCCATCCTTCGCGCTGGCCGAACCGGTAGAAGCTGCGGAGAGACGCGAGCTTGCGAGCGATCGACGTCTTGGCGTAAGCGGCTTCGTGCAGCGCGGCGAGAAAGCCGCGCATGTCGACGGCGGTAAGCGTGGCCGGATCGGGCGAGGCGCCGTCGGCTTCGGCGAAGTACTCAGCGGCCGCCGTCAGGTCTTCGCGGTAGCCCTTGAGCGTGTGGGGCGAAGCGCCCCGCTCGACGTGCATGTAAGCGAGGAATTGCGCGATTTGGCGATGCATGGCCTGGATGCTCGATGGTCGATGCTGGATGCTCGATGAGGGAAGACAATGCTCCCGTATCCAGCATCAAGCATCTAACATCCAGCATCCCCCCTCTCAATCGTCGCTGGCCTGGGGCAGGTTCATGCGGCGGGGCAGGGGGCTCGGTTGCGGGGCTTCGTCGGCCGGGGCACTGGCGCGTACCTTCTGGCTCAACACGGCGGCGTCGTACCAGGTGAAGCTCAGCTCGGGGTTCGAGGCGAAGCGGCCCAACACGCGGAGGGCTTCGGCGCGTTGCGAGTCTTCGTAGAGGAAGATGTAGCGTTCGCGGCCCTTGACCAGCGCGAGGACATTGATGTCTTCGTTCACAGTGCTTTCGGCTCCTTGCGGCAGCGGTGCAGACGAGCGTTCGTCTGGGGCGAACAGCAAGCTCGACTGGTGGGGGGCGGCCGCCGCGGCGAGGGCCTTGGCGCTACGGTCGTCCTTGGGGTAATCGTCGCACGCGCGAGAGTCGGCCGTCCGTTCGCGCGCTTCGGACTCTCGCAGGAGATCGAACTCGCGCTCGCCCCGCGGCGGCGCCGGCGTCGTCGACTTGGGTTGACTGGTATGGTTAAGCCAGTTGCTCCCGCACCGACCGAGCCGATTTCCTTACGGCCTTATCGGCTTTCGGGCCAGCGCCACACGACTTGCGTTTTGCGACTTCCGCCGCGAGCCGACAGCATTTCAGAGATATGCATGCGACAGCAAAAACGAATGTAATCATCGCTCCGATCAAGGTAAGATTTCCATCCGCCAAAACGGTCGTCGGCGCGGAACGACACGTAGCCCTTGAGGGCGTCGACCACGTCGGCGTCGTTACCGTGGTAGATGCGCGTGTGGCTGAGCACAGGACCGTTGTAGGGAACGCACGGCGGTCGCGTTGTTGCGCAGGCCGCCGACGGACAGGCCGCTGGCGAGAGCGGTGAATACGGTGCGGCGGCGCCGGTGGCGCCGACGGCAGCGCCGGCAATGGCGGCGGCGGTCGCACCGAACGGGTTGACCTTGCCGCCCTCAGGCGGCGCCGGAAGCGGATCGGCGGCTGGCATTTCCGCGTCCCCAGCGGGCGCCGGCTCCGCGGCTTGGGCCAGTTCGACGCCCGCCTCGAAGGGATCGTAGGCGGCGGGATCGTAGGCATCGTCGCTGCCTGACGGCTCGGGCGACGGCGGCGGATCGTTTGGCGGTTCTTGCGTCACGCCTGGCTCAGGCGCCAGTTCTTGACTAGGCACGCCTGTCGCCGGCGCCGGCACTTGCGGCGGCAGCATCATGCCAGGGCCATCGACGGCGGGAGCAGGCTCACCTGCGGCGCCGTCAACCGGCGCGCTCGCGGGCGGCGGCGGCAAAGTTCGACACTCACCCTCGCAGTCGGGCGTCATCGACTTCATTTGCGCCTTGGCCAGCGCCAACTGCGACTCGTACACCAGCGAGTCGGGGATGAACTCCTCCTCGGGAGTGCACCAGGGCAGGCCGTAGCCGGCGGGGATCTCGTGGTAACCGGGGTTGGCCGTGTACCATTCGACGCGCAGTCCGATCCGCGGCGGGTAGTATTCGCTGAAGTCGGTGACCGAGCCGATAGCCACGGCGTCGACGCCGAGGATCTGTGCCAGTCGGCGGGCTTCGCCGGGGCCGCTGAGGTCGACGTGGTTGGCGATGATCGCTTCTTCGACCACGCCCACGGGCACGACCTCGAAGCCGGGAGTGGCCTGCAGCTCGGCGAAATAGGCCATCGCCACCTTGCGGCCGTCGAGCGTGGGCTCGTCGCTCTGGTTGAAGAACGGCGCCACCGCCACGCGGCTGAGCTGCGGGAACGGATTGCGAATGACCGGCTTGAGCGCCTTCTCAGGAATGAGCAGGCTGCAGCCGCTGGTCGTCGAGAACAGAACGACCGCGAGGGCCGTGATGGCGAGCTTGTGGCGAAGCACCGCTGGAGGAGACCTGCCTGTGAAAGGTTCCCCCCTTTCATGGCACGGTTGACGGACCGCGAGCGGTGCAAGCACCGACGACGGCGCACGTCAGCGGCGTTATCGGCACGACCGCTAAAGTCGCATGAGGGAAATTTGACCGCCGTGCAACCGTGCCAGGTGCTGGCGTTAGCCGGCGTCGTCTCGATGCCGTGTCAGCCCGCGGCGCCGAGACGGCGCCGGCTAACACGAACTCGCCAGTGCATGCGCTGCTGGCGTCAGATCAACCCTGCCATCGAGCGCAGGCCGAGGGGTTCGCGGCAGGCGAAGGGTTCGCCGTAGCGGACGCCGATCGTTTTGCCCCAGTAGGCGGCTTCGTCGCGCAGGCCGTCGAGCAGCGTCGGCGCCTCGGTGGGCCGGCCGGTGATGAACTGGCTTTCGTAGGCCGCGATCGCGGCGGCTTTCTGTTCCCAGTGGTCGCTGATGTCGAGGATGAACGCCGGCTCGAGCGCCTGCTTCAGGTGGACGCAGTAGTAGTTGTAAATCCGCTGGGGGTGATGCGGCTCGCCCGGCAGGTCGGTCTTGGTGAGCTTGGCCCAAAAGCGGGCCGCGTCCACGAGCTCGGTGGCGGCGATGTGGTCGGGGTGGGCGTCGATCCAATACGGAGCGAATAGCCACCTCGGGCGCTGTTGGCGGATGACGCCCGCCAGCGCAGCGCGAGCTTCGAGGGTGGGCTCGAGGCTGCGGTTGGGCAGACCGAGGTTTTCGCGCCAGTCGAGGCCGAGAATCTTGGTGGCCGCGGCGGTTTCGCGGGCGCGGGTTTCGAGCGACCCATGCGGCGTAGGTTCGCCGCTGGTCAGGTCGAGCACGCCGACGCGCCGCCCTTCGGCCTTGAACTTGAGAATGGCGCCGCCCATGCCAAGCTCGGCGTCGTCGGGATGCGGGGCGATGACCAGGATGTCGAGCATGGCAACGCACTATGTGCTGGAGAATGAAATTGACGGGATAACAGGATTGGCAGGATCGCCAGGATTCGGAATTGGAAGGCTCGAAAGATCTCACGCAAAGGCGTAAGCGCAAAGGAGATCGCAAAGAAGAAAGGGAATAATCTGATTTCTTTGCGTCTTCCTTTGCGTCTTTGCGCCTTTGCGAGAGACAACCTAAAAATCAGGCGTCGGAGTTCCATTGCAACCGCCATTTACCAGTGCCTCAAAGTTCAAACCACTGAATGCTATGATCGTGTAAATCCTGTCCATCCTGTTATCCCGTCAATTCAGTTCTCCACCCATTATGAGTCAGCAGCTCTCTCAAGTTTATCAGGACCTCTGCCAGCATGCGCGAGACGGCCATGCTGCGGAGCATCTCGGGGCTCTTGGAGTGGGATGAGCAGACCAAGATGCCGCCCGCGGCTGGGGCGTATCGGGCCGAGCAGGTGGCGTACCTGGCGGGCGAGGTTCACAAGCGGCAGACGGCGCCGCAGGTCGGCGCGTGGCTAGCGGAGCTGGCCGACAGTCCGCTCGTGGCCGATCCGCACAGCGACGCCGGGACGGTCGTCCGCGAGTTGCGGCGGGAGTACGACAAGCAGACGCGGCTGCCGCAGGCTCTGGTTGAGGAGCTGTCGCGGACCAGCATTCTGGGGCAGCAGATATGGGTCAAGGCGCGGAAGGCCGACGACTTTTCGCAGTTTCGGCCGATCCTGGAGAAGACGCTCGAGCTGAAGCGGCAGGAGGCGGCGGCGATCGGATATGAGGCGACGCCGTACGATGCGCTTCTGGACGACTACGAGCCGGGCGCCACCACGGCGGAAGTCGCGGCAGTGCTCGCGAGGCTGCGCGATGCGCTGGCGCCGCTGGTGGCGGCGATCGTCGGTAGCGGCCGGCGGCCCGATGTTGCGGTGCTCAAGCGCGACTATCCCGTCGACGTGCAGGAGTCGTTTGGAAAGGAGGCGGCGGGGGCGATCGGCTTCGACTTCACCGCCGGGCGGCTCGACGTGACGGCGCACCCATTCTGCGGCGGCGCCGGGCCGCGGGACGTGCGGCTCACGACGCGCTACAACCCGCGCGATTTCGGCGACGGCTTCTTCAGCATCATCCACGAAGCCGGGCACGGGCTATACGAGCAGGGATTGCCCGCGGAGCATTTTGGATTGCCGACCGCCGAGGCGGTGTCGCTGGGGATCCACGAATCGCAGTCGCGGATGTGGGAAAACCAGGTGGCCCGGAGCCGGACATTCTGGGAGCACCTGCTGCCGCAGGGCGGCGGAGGCGTTTGGCGCCGCGCTGGCCGGGGTGACGCTCGACGACTTTTACGCGGCGATCAATGTGGTCGAACCGTCGCTCATTCGCGTGGACGCCGATGAGGTGACGTACAACCTGCACATTCTCATCCGCTTCGAGTTGGAGCGGGCGATGATCGAGGGCGACTTGTCGGCCGGCGACCTGCCCGGGGCGTGGCGCGAGAGATACCAGCGCTATCTGGGCGTGACGCCGCCGAGCGACGCCGACGGGTGTCTGCAGGACGTGCACTGGAGCGCCGGGCTGTTCGGGTACTTTCCCACCTACTCGCTGGGCAACCTCTACGCAGGGCAGTTCTTTGCCCAGGCGGACGCCGACCTGGGCGGGCTCGCCGCCGCCTTTCGCCGGGGGGAGTTCGGTGGGCTCCTGGTGTGGCTCCGCGAGAAGATCCACCGGCACGGGCGGCGGTACTCGGCGGGGGAGCTGGCGGTGCGGATCACGGGAAAGCCGTTGTCGCACGGGCCGTGGATGGAGCAGATGCGGGCCAAGTATGGGGAGTTGTACGGGGTGTGAGGGAACGAGCCCCCGTCACTCCGAGGTCCGCCGAGGAGTCCGCGTAGCCTCTCAGTTCATGAATTGGGCAGCGCGGACCCCACGGCGGACCTCGGGGAGACAGGGTTCTGAGCTACTGTTGAATCACGGCAATTTGTGCGACAATCGCCGCTCCCGCCAGCCAGCCCTGCCAATCCGCCCGCCAAGTGCCCATCCTGCCGCGACCTGCAACCGACATGAAAGTTGCCGTCCTTCGTGAAACTTTTCCCGGCGAGCGCCGCGTTGCGCTCATTCCGGCGATTGTGCCGGCGCTGGCCAAGATTGGCTGGCAAACCGTCATCCAGAGCAGCGCCGGCGACCAGGCCGGGTTTCCCGACGAGGCGTTTCGCGAGAAGGGCGCCGAAATCGTGGCGGATCGCGCCGCCGCCGTGGCCGCGGCGGATGCGGTCGTGCAGGTGCGCGCCCTGGGCGCCAATCCGGAAGCGGGCCGGGCGGACCTCGACTTGTTCAAGCCGGAGCAGATTGTCATCGGGATGTGCGACCCCCTGGGAAACGCGCAGGCCGTGAAGGATCTCGCCGATCGCCGCGTGTCGCTGTTTGCCCTGGAGCTGACGCCGCGAATCACGCGGCGCAGAGCATGGATGTGCTGTCGTCGCAAGCGACCGTGGCCGGTTACAAGGCGGTGCTGTTGGCGGCTGATCGCCTGCCCAAGATGTTCCCCATGCTCATGACCGCCGCCGGCACGTTGACGCCGGCCAAGGTGCTGGTCATCGGCGCCGGCGTCGCCGGCCTGCAGGCTATCGCCACCGCGCGGCGGCTCGGGGCGGTCGTTCAGGCGTACGACGTTCGGCCAGCAGTGAAGGAGCAAATCGAGAGCCTGGGCGCCAAGTTTGTCGAACTGCCGCTGGAGACGGCCGGCGCCGAGGACAAGGGCGGATACGCCAAAGCGCTCGACGAAGACCAGCAGCGGCGGCAGCGCGAGCTGTTGGCCGACGTCGTGGCGGCCAACGACGTGTGCATCACCACCGCGGCAATCCCCGGGCGGCCGTCGCCGCTGTTGGTAACGGCCGACGCCGTGCGGCGGATGGCGCCCGGGTCGGTCATCGTCGACCTGGCGGCCGAGCGCGGCGGCAACTGCGAGCTCACCAAACCGGATCAGACAGTGGTCGAGAACGGCGTCACGATCCTCGGCCCCACCAATCTGCCCAGTGAGGTACCGCAGCACGCCAGCCAGATGTATGCCAAGAATGTGGTGACGCTGGTGCAGCTCTTGACCAAGAAGGGCGCGGTGGACATCGACCTGAAGGACGAGGTCATCCGCGAAACGCTCGCCGCCAAGGACGGGCAGGTGCAGACGCCGCGGATTCGCGAAATGCTGGGTCTGGGGCCGCTATTACTGCCACCCGCAAGCCCGCCGATTGAGCACCTCGCGAATCAATGACCAATGACCAAGCACCAATGACCAATAAGGATTGATGTTGCCTCGTTCCCGGGTTGGTCATTGGGACTTGGTCATTGGTAATTAGTTCGAGTTCAACACTTCCAACGCACTTACCCCCATGGATCTCCAATCAAAACTCTTCGTCTTTCTCCTCGCCACCTTCCTGGGCGTGGAGGTCATTCGGCGGGTGTCGCCGCTACTGCATACGCCGCTGATGTCGCTGACCAACGCTATCTCGGCGATTGCCGTGGTGGCGGCCATTCAGGTGACGGCGGAGGGAAAGACGACGTTTGGGACCGTGCTGGGCGTGCTGGCCGTGATCGCGGCGACGACAAATATCGTGGGCGGGTTTTGGATTACCGATCGCATGCTGAAGATGTTCCGCCGGGAGACCCACGACCGTGATTGACTCGCCGCCCGTGAATGAAGCCCTCGACGCCGCCCATTCGATCGTGGTCCGCGCACGGCGGCGCCGAGAGCACAGCCATCGTGGGGGCCGCCTACCTGGTGGCGGCCACGCTGTTCATCCTGTCGCTCAAATGGCTGAGCAGCCCGCGCACGGCCCGCCGTGGCGTGTTGGCCGGCGAGATCGGCATGGCCCTGGCGGTGGTCGGCACGCTGTTGATGTACCAGGTGGTCACTTACAAGTGGGTGCTCTTTGGAATCGTCGTGGGCTCGCTCATCGGCGCCCCGATGGCCATCTGGATGCCGATGACGGCCGTGCCGCAGCGGACCGCGCTGTCGCACGCCTTCGGGGCGTTGGCCGCGGCGCTGGTGGGGACGGCCCACTATTACGAGGCGGCTTCGATCGACCACTTCACCATGGGCGTGCTCGCGCTCGAGGTGCTGCTGGGCTCGCTCACTTTCACCGGCAGTCTCGTGGCGTTCGGCAAGCTGCAGGAGCTGCTCCCCAGCACGATCAAGACGCTCAAGAACCAGAACGCCCTCAACCTGGCCGTGCTGGCGGCCGCGGTGCTCATGGGGGCGCTCCTCGCCTGGAAGCCGGACTACTGGCTCTTATTTCCGCTCTTGGTGCTGCTGGGGCTGGCGTTCGGCGTTCTTCTGGTGATGCCGATCGGCGGGGCCGACATGCCGACGGTCATCTCCCTGTTGAATTCCTACGCCGGGCTGTCGGCGAGCATGATGGGGATCGTGCTGGACAACCACCTCTTGATCATCGCTGGGGCGCTGGACGGCTCCAGCGGCCTCATCCTGTCGATCATCATGTGCCGGGCGATGAACCGGTCGTTCACCAACGTGCTGTTTGGACGGATGGGCGCCACGACCACCGCGTCGAGCGACGATGTGTACGGCAACAAGGTGAAGAGCGCCACGGCGGACGACGTGGCGTTCATGCTCGACGGCGCCCGCCGGGTGGTCATCGTCCCCGGTTACGGCATGGCAGTAGCCCAGGCGCAGCACGCGGTGAGCGAGTTGTTTGAAGTGCTCGAGGCCAAGGGTACCGAGGTGGAGTTTGGCATTCACCCGGTCGCTGGCCGCATGCCGGGGCACATGAACGTGCTGTTGGCCGAGGCCAACATTCCGTACGACAAGCTCAAGGAAATGGACGAAATCAACCCGACGTTCGCGGAAACGGACGTGGCGATCGTGATCGGCGCCAACGACGTGGTAAACCCGCTGGCGGACACCGACCCGACGAGCCCGATTGCGGGGATGCCCATTCTGAAAGTCGCCGATGCCCGCACCGTGGTGGTGATCAAGCGGAGCCTGAGCCCCGGCTTCGCGGGCATTCCCAACCCGCTGTTCGCCGCCGACAATTGCCTGATGCTGTTCGAAGACGGCAAAAAGGCGATGGTGGATATCGTCTCTGCGCTGAAATCCACGTGACGATCGAGGGTGCGGCTCGCATGGACGGCGCGTTAGCCGGCATCGTCTCGGTGCCGTGTCAGGGACCCACGGCGCCGAGACGGCGCCGACTAACACGAAGCATGACGCATGGCGATGGACGATCATTCTGCGACGGCGATGGATGCCAAGGAGCGGCGGGATTTTCGTCGGCGGCTCTTGGCATGGTACGGCAAGCACGCGCGGGACTTGCCGTGGCGGCGGTCGACCGATCCGTACCGCGTGTGGCTCAGCGAGGTCATGCTGCAGCAGACCACCGTGGCCATGGCGGCGCCGCATTTTGAGCGGTTCACCAAGGCTCTCCCCACCATCGAGCGACTCGCGGCCGCCGACGAACGGCAAGTGATGCGACTGTGGGAAGGGTTGGGTTACTACCGCAGGGCGCGGGCCCTGCACGCGGCGGCCAAGGCGATCGTCGCCGAGCATGGCGGCCAGCCGCCGCGCGACGTGCCGACGCTCATGCGCCTTCCCGGCGTCGGACGCTACACGGCGGGCGCCATCGTGTCGCAGGCGTTCGACCTGCCGGCGCCGATCTTGGAGGCCAACACCATTCGGCTGTTCAGCCGGCTGATCGGCTATCGCGGCGATCCGGCCAAGAGCGCCGGACAACGCCTGTTGTGGCAGACAGCGGAGCAACTCCTGCCGCGGCAAGGGGCGGGGCGCTTCAACCAAGCGCTCATGGAGTTGGGCTCACTGGTATGCACGCCGACGGCGCCGCGGTGCGACGAATGTCCGGTCGTCGCGCATTGTGCCGCGTTCAAACTGGGATTGCAGGAGGAGATTCCACGCCTGGCGGCCAGGCCCAAGCCCACGGCGCTGCGCGAGGCGGCGGTCGTCGTTCGCAAGAATGGCGCGGTGCTCGTGCGGCAGTGCGGCGCCAAGGAGCGGTGGGCCGGGCTGTGGGATTTTCCTCGCTTTGCGTTGGATGGCCAGGGGCCGTTGTTTGTCCGCAAAGAATTGGTGGCCGGCGTGCGCGGGCAAACCGGCGTGACGGTCGAGCCGGGCGGCCTCGTGGCCACGCTCAAGCACGGGGTGACGCGCTACCGGATCACGCTGGAGTGCTACGCGGCCCGGTACGCCAGCGGGCGTGTGCGCTCGGCGGCCGAGTCACCCGTGCGGTGGTTGCGGCGGCGTGAGCTGGCGGAACTGCCCTTGAGCGTGACGGGGCGTAAGATCGCGGAACTGATATGACGGGGCCGGGCGGTCTGTGGCTCGGCGGCGCCTCAACTGCTAAAACAAGCCGGTATGGCGACGGACCCTTCCGAACACGACCTCCTGTTGTGCGTACTAGTACGCCAGCAGGAGCTGCTTACTGACGAGCAGTTGGAAGCGGCGCTGCGCGGTTGGCTTGAAGGGGAGCCGCGGCCGCTGTTGGAAGCGCTGGTTGACAAGGGCCAGTTCACCGAGAGCCAGGTCGCCCGCTTGCAGGCGACGCTGCGGCGTCAGTCCGCCGACACCGTGGTCGATCCCCACGGCTCGCGAGTGCGCACGCTCCCAACTGGCGTGCGGAAGCTGTTGGCCGACGCCGGCCAGCGGACGGGCATGAGCACCAAACGCCCGTTTGAAACGCTGCCGCACGATCCCACGCGCAGCGCCGCCGCGCGCTCAGGCGCACGGAATGACGCCGGGCGACCGGTTCGACATTTTGCAGGTCCACGCCCAGGGCGGGCTGGGGGTGGTCTTTCTCGCGCGCGATCGAGAAATCGACCGCACGGTCGCCCTGAAGCAGATCAAGCCCAAGTGGGCCGACGACGACGACGCCCGAGCGCGGTTCCTGCTGGAGGCGCGCGTGACGGGCCGCCTGGAGCATCCCAACGTGGCGCCCGTGTACGCGCTCGGCGCCGATGAGACGGGCCGACCGTACTACGCTATGCGGCTGATCCGCGGCGAGAGCCTGCTGGAGGTGATCGACCGGTTTCACCACGGCCGCAACGTCGAGACGAACCCGGCCAAGCGGATGCCGGAGGTGCGAAAGCTGGTGCAACGGTTCTTGGATGCGTGCAACGCCGTGGACTACGCGCACAGCAAGGGCGTGATCCACCGCGATATCAAGCCTGCCAACATCATGCTGGGCAAGTTCGGCGAAACGCTGGTGGTGGATTGGGGCCTCGCCAAGGTCATCGGTTCGGACGAAGACGTGGCGCTCACCACGCGGATGGCGCCCAGCCTGGCCGGCAATTTCGGGGCGAATGAAACGCAACTGGGCACGGCCATTGGCACGCCGGCCTACATGAGCCCCGAGCAGGCCGGCGGCCGGATCAACGACCTGGGCCCGCCGACCGACGTGTACAGTCTGGGGGCGACGCTGTACCACCTGCTGACCGGCTGCCTGCCGCGCGAGACGGACGACGACCCCGGCGAGACCCTCCGGAAAGTGCAGACCACGCCGATCACGCCGCCGCGTCACCGCGCCGCCTGGTTGCCGCGGCCGCTGGAGTCCATTTGCATGAAGGCGCTGGCCAAGGCGCCTCAGGATCGCTACCTCTCGGCCCGCGCGCTGGCGGACGACCTTCAGCGGTGGCTGGCCGACGAGCCCGTGGCGGGGCATCGCGAGGGCTGGAGCGAAATGGCGTTCCGGTGGACGCGGAACCATCGGACATTGGCCACTTCGCTCGCGGTGGGCTATCTGGTGGCGACCCTGGCGATCGTGGCCGGGGTGATCGGCTGGAACTATGCGAAGGAAGCGCAGCGTGGGCAGCCAACGTCGACCGAGGCGAGCCCCGTCCCGTAATTGCCGGGCTTGTCGCAAGTTGGCGTGGCAAAACACATGGCGCCGCCCGGCGCCGTATCCTTCACAAGAGGTCCGGCGCCGGGCGGCGCGAATTCGGGTTGTGCTAATCGTTTGACGTTACTTGTCAGTTGCGTCCTCCGGGTTGACGGATTGGCTCCACACGGCTTCGGCTTCGAGCACGGGAGGCGGAACCGGCAGCGGGGCGATCGTGATTACGCGGTTGTTATTGAGTTCATTCATTTCGGTCACCTCGTGGGCGGAATCGGCGGTGGCCGTCGCCTCGACGTCGTCCAGCGGCGCCGATCGCAGCCGCATCCGCATCGTTTGGCCAACCGCCAGGGGCAGGACTTGTAGCGTCTGTTTGGCGACGACGGCGCGGTCGGCGCCCCGGCGGAGCGCCACTTCGAGGTGCGTGGCCGGGCACGCCGCCCGGCCGATGTTCTGAACGACGACGGTAAGAACGTCGCCCTCAGCGGCGACGGCGACGACGGTCAAGTCCGGCAGCGCGACGACGGCGGGGGCAGGACGAGCCGCGACGACCGGCGCTGCAGCGACGACGACGGGGCGACGCGCCACGGCCGCGGCGGCGACGACTACGGTGGTGCGGCGGGCGGCGCACCGCGCGTGACGACCCGCTTGGGCAGGGGCTTGCAGCAACGCGACCGCCAATGCTACCACGCACAAAATGGTGAGATGTTTCATCGAACTCTCCTACCTCTTCTTTTTTGGGGGCGCCGAGGATGGCGCAGAGCGGCAGACGCCGACCGCGCCGGTAACGGACCTCAGCGAGTCGATCGGCGTCGCCGCCGCTCGCTTGGTCCACTGGCTTACAAGCGGCGTGGCGGCAGCGATGTTACGGCAGGAGTCCGCGCCAGTACGTCAGGCTCGTGTGCCACTGGTCCCGCCAGTGCACTGCAAGACGTGCGACCGTCGGCAGTTCGCGCGCCGCGGTGAGCAGCACTTGGCGACGCTGAGGGCGCGAGGCGAGAGTTACGAGCGCCGGGCTTTGGCCGATTTGGGCGTCACGTCGGCCAGCGAGGCCGCGGCGCAACTCTTGCGGAGCTGGTCGAGCATCCCGTCGACTTTGCGGTCGAGCTGCGCCAGCGAGCCGCCGGCGCGCAGCTTGACGGGCAGCGGAGCATTGCGCTCCAGCGGTTCAACCGCGGTGATGACCTCCAAGAGGCTGATTTTTTTGGGCGGGCGCACCAGCTTGACGCCGCCGCCCACCCCGCGTCGCGAATGGATGAGGCCCGCCCGACGCATCGACTGCAGCACCTTCGACAGGTAGGCCGCGGGCGCTTTCGTGGTTTCGGCGATGTGCTGCGTGGTGCAGGCCTCCGGCGCCTCGACAGCCAATTGAACCATGGCGCAGCGCGTACTCTACCGTTTGCGAAAACATCAACCATCCCCCCGGCAGGTCGGCAATCCACTAACTGGGCGACCCTGCCCACTGTTTTAGCGGATCGGAAAATCTATTTGTAACCATCCGGACGATGTTCGACGATAGGCGAATGCGCCTTTAAGCGAGAAAAATCCGATTTCACAACCTCATTTCCAGGGCTTTGATCTCCTACGGTGCGCAAAATGGGTGCGCCGGTGACGGAAATAGTCTGCCTGTAACGCCGCGACGGCCACAGCGCTTCTCTCAGTAGGCAGGGCCATCCAATCTTTTGGCCCCGCACCCGTCCACAAGCCCAGATGAAGCGAGGTCGCCATGGTCGCGTTCAATAGCAGCCGCCGTCAAATATCCCGCCCTGTCGTTGCCCCGTGGTCTGCGGTCGAGGCCCTTACCGCCACGGACCGCGATCCAACCGACCGCCCGGTGGAGTCAGCCTGTGCTTCCCGCCGCGCCGGCGGGGCCGTGGAGGTAACTCGCGACCGGCAGGGAGAGATTCACCAAGTGCGGATCGGACGCTGGCGGACCCTGGCCTCGGCGCCGCAGCGCCGCGTGGCCGAGGTGCGCGAGCTGGCGTGCCAGCGCGTGGCGGTGAAGATCGAGCGACTGAGCGACAGTTCCCTGCGACCCAGCAGCGAGATCTGGCAGCTCTACGACTTGGAAGGCCGCCTGGAAGCGTCGATGCAAACCACCCCCGACGGCCGGTTCGCCATGCTGACCAACTACCGCACCCGACTAGCGTGCCGGCTGGCTCTCAACGCCCGCGGCGTATTGGAAACGGTCGAAAGCTGGAGCATTTGAGCGACGAAGGGTGGCATGCCCACGTCCGCGTGGGCATGGAAGCCCGGATGGCCGGAGCATGCCCACGCGGACGTGGGCATGGCACACAAAACGTGCGTCACTTGCCGGGCTTACCCGCCGGCTTGCCGGCGGGCTTACCCGCGGGCTTGGCAGCGGGAGCGGCAGCAGCCGGGGCGCCGGTTCCGCCCTCGGCGGCGCCTTCTTCGCCTTCCTTGGCCTTCTTCTTCTTCTTCTTCATCGCGAGCTTGCGGACGCGGACCTTGGGGAGGCCTAGCGGCGAGTCGCCGTCTTTCCAGCGGTCGGTTTCCTTGAGCCGCTCCAGGCGCTCGGCGCGGGTGAGGACGCTGCGGTTGCTCGCACTGCCGCGGCGGACGCGGAGGCTCTTATCGATGGTCATGTCCGTGGCTCCGAAGTGTGTTGAGCCCGGTATTTTAGCGGTCCAGGGCGGAGCCCGCAATTGGGCCTCACGTCGTGGCACGCTCAAGGCGTAACTGGGACTGAGGCCCCAACGCGCGGGCGGACGACGGCTGCGGTAACGAGGGCCATCACCAATCCGGCCACCAGTTCGTAGATCATCTGCCCGGCCGCGTAGCGTGGCGTGTGGAACCACCAGATGACATTGCCGACGTTGGTCCAGATTGAGGCGATGATCGCGACCAACACGAGCACGCCGACGCGGCTGCCGTAGCTGGGAAGGGCGTGGGCGACCATTGCCAGGAGGATGGCCGCCAACAGGGCGACCACGAAGTTGTGCGCCAGGCCTTTGACGTACATCATCGGCTCCATCGGCGACATGCCCGAGCGGCGAAAAGCCATGTGAATGAGCGGACCCTCGGCCATCTTCTTGGTCCACTGGTCGACGGCTTTCTGGTCCTTCATGTCGACGTGGCCGGGGTAGATGTACATGCCGTCGGGCGTACCGGCGCTGCGCAGTGGCGCCAGGACGTCCAACTCGGCGTCCGCCGGCAGGGGGGAGAGGATTTTGCTGCTGGCGTCGAGCACTGGCCCCCAGTAGACGAAGCCCCAGAGGAACATCAGGACCGCGGATAGCACTGCCGCCGTAAGTACCCGAGCCGCCATGGATAGCCCCCCGGAGGAGATTTTGGATTTTGGATTTTAGATTCTGGATTGCCAGAGAGAAATCAGCGTGGCCATCGCGGTCGGCGCCGCTTTCTTCAATCCAAAATCCAAAATCCAAAATCACCTTCACTTCACGTCCTCTTGCTTCACGCCGCGGATGGCTTGGAGAAACGCCTTCATCGAGGAGAATCTCTGCTCCGGTTCAGCGGCCATGCACTTGTGGATGGCGTCGCGGAGCTTCGGTTGAATCTTGGGGTAGTGCTTGTCCAGGGGCTGCGGCTTCGATTGGCCGTGGCCCATGGCGGCTCGGCCGTCGCCCGTGCCGCGCTGCCAGGGAAGCTCGAATGCGAACATTTCGTACATCGACACGCCGAAGGCGAAAATATCGAGCCGCTGGTCCGTCGGCTTGCGCCGCACCACCTCGGGCGACATGTAGTTGGGCGTACCGGTACGGATGCCGGGCTGCTGAAACTCCTTGCGGTTCGGCACGGTGAGGCCGAAGTCGATGAGTTTGAGCGCCGTGGCGTCCTTCGTGCAGACGAAATTTCGCGGGCAGACGTCGCGATGGATGTAACCGGCCTCGTGCACGGTCAGGAGGGCTTCGGCAGCCTGCCGCATCAGCGCGAGGCGGTTGCCGTCCAGCAGCTTGCTGCGGCCGACGATGAGCGAGTTGAGCCCCGGGCCGTCGAGATGCTCCATGACGATGAACTGCTCGCCTTTGCTGGTGATGCCGTAGCCGAGCGTCGTGACAATGCGCGGATGGTTGAACTGAACGGCAATTTCGCCCTCAGAGGGCTTTTCGAGGCCACGAAACCGCATTTCGAGTTGGTCGGTTTTGTCCTTGTCGAGGATTTTGAGGCCGACGATCTGCTCGGTTTGGCGATCCCGAGCCATGTAAAAGCTGCTCATCGTGCCCGAGACAGCCTCGCGCAGGATTTCGTAGCGGCGGCCAATGTCGACGCGGCCGCCTTCGATGAGCGATTTGAAAAAGCCGGTGAGGCCCATGGGCGGTGTGCCGCCAGCGGCGGGATGAGAGCGGGAACGGGATATATTCAATCTAAGTGGCCGGCCGCGGCGGAGCAAGGAACGGCGGCGACGAGGCGGTCGAGGCAACGCCCATTTAGCCCCTGGTCAATGACCGGGGGCTAACTTCACCTTTTGCCGCAGTAGTCGATCACGCGGGCGATCTCGCTTTTGAGCTCGGCGCGGCGGACGATGCGGTCGATGTAGCCGTGCGCCAGGAGGAATTCGCTGGTCTGGAAGCCCTCGGGCAAGGCGACGCGGATCGTGGCCTTGATGGTGCGCGGGCCGGCGAAGCCGATCAGGGCCTTGGGTTCGGCGAAAATGACGTCGCCCAGCGAAGCGAAACTGGCGGCCACGCCGCCCATGGTGGGGTTGGTCAGCACCGAGATAAACAGTCCGCCGGCTTCGTCGAACCTGCCCAGTGCGGCGGACACCTTGGCCATTTGCATGAGCGAATAGATGCCTTCGTGCATGCGTGCGCCGCCGCCGGAACCGCTGACGATGATCAGTGGCAGCCGTTCGACCGTGGCCCGTTCGACAAGGCGCGTGAGCCGCTCGCCCACGACCGAGCCCATGCTGCCCATGATGAACGCACTGTCGGTGACGCCAAACGCCACGCGCCGCGCCGGATCATCCCCGAGCCGGTGAGCACCGCGTCGCGCAAGCCCGTACGCTGCTGCTCGGCCAGCAGGCGCTCGGAGTATTTTTTCTTGTCCTGGAATTCCAAGGGGTCGATGGGCGAGAGCTCGGCGTCCCACTCCTGAAAGGTGCCGTCATCGAGCACCGACTGGATGCGGCCCTGGGCGCCCAGGTACATGTGAAAGTCGCACTCGGGGCAGACATTGAAGATCTTCTCGCTTTCCTTGCGATAGATCATCTGCCCGCAGTCGTCGCAGCGGAGCCAGAGGCCGCTGGGGACGCCGCGCTTTTCGCGGGGACGCTTTTCCTTGCCGCTGGGCGGATCGGCCTCGCTCGTCTCGCTAGTCGCCATGATGCTGAGTATATCAGCGTGGGGAGACGCCAACTACGGCGGCCCGGCGCAGGCTTCCCTACGCCCCCGTCGGCACCTCGATGGGCTCCCAGAGCGGTTCCTTGGGACACTCGGCGTGGCAGATGTCGGGAGTCTCCTCCTGGCGGAGGAAACTCCGCATGACGCTCGCCAGCGGCTGAGCGAGCACCAATGCGATCGTGCCCGAGCGATGCTTCTTGGTGAGCCGGGCGAGGGCCTTCTTGAGCCGCTGGCGGACCGTGGCCAGCGTCTCGCCCTCAGGCGGGCAGACCGAGTCGGGATGTTCCTGCCACTGACGGTAGACCTTGGGCTGCTTCGCTTTCACCTCGTCGAACAACATCCCCTGCCACAGGCCCTGGTTGAGATTGTGAAGCGTGTCGAGCGTTTTGGGCTTCAACTCGAGCCGTTCGCCGAGCAACTCGGCGGTTTCCTGGGCGCTGCGGCACGGGCCGGCGTACAGCGCATCAATCGCGGCAGGCTGATCGAGGAGCTGCGCGCGGCGGCCAGCACCTGGTTGCGGCCGCCCTCGCTCAGCGGCACGTCGAGCGTGCCTTGGATGCGGCCCTGGGAGTCGTATTCAGTCTCGCCGGCAGCGACGAGCAGGATGGTCAACATCGATCGGTGCGTTGGTTGGATTTCGGAGGGATACTTTATCTGGCTCGCAACAATCTTTACGTGGTTCTCGCCAATGCGTTCAACTCCGCCAGGCTGTCGGCGTAGCTTGTACCTTCGCGGCGGAAGATGGCGGCGCCGACGACCAGCATCTGGGCGCCCGCGCGGGTGCAGTCGGCGATGGTGCGGGCGTTGACGCCGCCGTCGATCTCTAAAAGCAGCTTGTCGCCATACTGTCGCCGGAGTGTGCGGAGTTTGTCGAGAGCCACGGGGTCGAACTTTTGATTTCCGAACCCCGGCGCCACGCTCATGCACAGCACCATGTCGCACATCGGCAGGGCCTGGGCGATCGACTCCAACGGCGTGGGCGGGTTGATCGCCAGGCCGGCATTGGCGCCGCGGCGGCGAATCTTCTCGAGCACCGGCCGCGGGTCGTCCACGGCTTCGGCGTGAATGGTCAGGCTGTCGGCGCCGGCGTCGACGAAGGCGTCGATGAAGTCCGCCGGCCGACTCACCATCATGTGAATGTCCAGCGGCAGGTCGGTCACCCGGCGGACGGCTTCGACGATCGGCATGCCGTAGGTGATGTTGGGGACGAAGTTGCCGTCCATCACGTCGAGGTGCAGCGCCCGGGCGCCGGCGGCTTCCACGGCGCGGACTTCGGCGGCGAGATTGCCGAAGTCGCACAACAAGAGCGACGGCAGCACGACAGGCGGCTGTTGGCGTAGGTCGTCGAAGCGGCGACGGGGCATGGTCAGGCGCAGCCACCAGCGGCTCAGGAGGCGGCCGTTGGCACGTCACAGGGGAGAGAGGCTGGCCGCGGCAGACGCGCGGCTCGATGAAGTCGGCAACGATTTGAGCTTGCTCAATCGCCTCGCAGGAAGGGCGGAACCATTTTGGGGGGGCCGCGTCGGGGACGAGGGTGATTCTACTCACAGCGCACGGGATAGCTAGTGGGGCAGTTGTCGTCGGGTGGCTGGGGTCGAGTCCGCGAGCCCCGAGTTTTTTCGATAAGCCCCTAGGGGCGGCGAGGACGCCGACCCCAGCCACCCATAGCCCCTCGTCACGAATCGTCGAGATCCTCATTGCGGGGCAGGTCGGCCGGGCTTTTGAGGCCGAACAGGTGGTTGAAGCGGTCGGTCGTGTGGTAGTGCGGCTTGCGGGGGGCGGTCGCCGGTCGCTCGACCCGCACTAGCTGTCGGCGGACCAGCAAAGCCAGAATCGCCTGGCTTTGGGCGCCCCGGAGACGGCTGACCTCGTCGCCCGTCACCGGCTGGCGATAGGCAACCACCGATAGCACCTCGAGCACCGCGGGCGTGAGCCGAGCGGCGTGGACGCGTCCGCCGAAGCGCGTGCGCAGGGAGTCGAGGTCGGGGCGGAGTTGCAGGCAGTAGCCGGCGTCGTCGCTGGTGATTTCATAGGCGGCGCCGTCCTGGCGGTAGGCGTCGTTGAGCTCGACGACCAGTGCGTCGACTTCCTCGGGCGACACGTTGCGGATGTGGGCAGCCATCTCGCGGCTGGTGAGCGCTCGGCTCTCGGCGTTGCCGACAAAGAGCATGCCTTCGACGATGGTGCGCGGCGTGACCGGAAGGGCGTCGTCGTCGGGAAGCGGCTCGTCGGCCTCCACCGCCACCTGCGGTGCGTCGATCGGCGCCGCCCTGGCCGGCGGGGCCATCAGCCGGGCGAAGGCGCTGGAGAGCCGCTCGAGCGTGAACCGCGCCGGCGCTGGCGGGGGGGTCGGGGTCAGCTCCTGAGGGGCGTCGCTCATCGCGCACGATGATACGAGCGAGCCGTCGACCGTCACAAGATCGGCGGGCGGTGCTAGCAGCCGAGGGCGGCAGGCGCCTCGGCGCCGGCCGGAGTTAACAAGCCGTTTCGGGCTTCGGCGATGAGCAACCTCGCGGCCGGCAGCATGTCGACAAAGTCGGGCTCTAACTCCGCCAGGCGCACTCGCCGCATCACCTGGTTTAGGCGGAACAACAAGAGCGCAGTCTTCGGCGTAGTCGTAGAGAAACTCGACGTCGACGAACCGCGTGATGATATGCTCCAGTTGCGCGGCGTCGTCGCCGATCATCCGCCCGACCGCCCGCGCGGCCTGCCGGGGGTCGATGGCCGAGAGGGCGGCGTAGTAGCGTTCGACCAGCCGCGGGTCATCCGCGGCAATCGCCGCGTCGAGCAGCATCTCCACGAGGATGTGCCCGAGGAAGCTGGGCGCATGCCGTCCGCGTCGCTGGTGGCCTGGCGCGTGCGACGGGCCAGCTCGAGCGACAAATCGCCGAACGCTGGCGTATGGTGAAACCAATCGTCGTCGGCGTGGTGCCGCACCACGCCGCGGGCGACGGCGGCGGTGACCGGGCACGCCGCGTCGACGTGCCGCTCGGCGTGTCGAGTGCGGCAGCGCAGGCGCGGCCGTGTGAGGCACAGCCAATCGGGCACGGCCCGGCCGGCGACCTGGTACGGTTCATCGAGACAATCGAGTGCGTGGGCGAGGTAATTCATGGCTGGGTCGAGCGGTGCTAGCAGTGCGCGGGATGACCTCGACAGCCGCGGCCGCTGGCAAGTAAATATCCCGCTTCAAGGTCGGCCGTGGCGCGATCTTGCGCCTCGGTGCGGCAGTTATTGTCGGGAAGCTCGATCGAGTCAACTTCAGTCACCGCCATGATTTTTCCACTCCTGGCTTTGCAGGGGCAGGCGGCGGCCGAGGCCCCGCTGGTAAACGCCGCGACCGACGACGTGCAGCGGCTCGCCGGAGTCCACAAAAACTTCACGTCGCTGCACTGGGAGCAGCTCGGCGCCAGGGACTGGGAGTACATCGGCGTGTACTACGGTTCGCGGGTGCTGTTTGTACTCGTGCTCATGACTCTGGCCTGGACAGTTTCGAGCTGGGCGTCGTCGCTGACGCGCAAGACGCTCGAGCGGATCAAGTTCGACGAGACGCTCACCATCTTCAGGCGCCAAGCTCGTCCGCTGGGGCATCTTGACCCTGGTGGCGGTGATGTGCCTGAGCAAGTTCGGCGTCGAGACGGCAAGCCTCGCCGCGGTCATCGGCGCCGCGGGCTTGGCCATCGGGCTGGCGTTTCAGGGCACGCTCTCGAACTTCGCTGCCGGGGCGATGCTGCTGGTGTTTCGCCCCTACAAAGTGGGCGACACCGTCGTCGTGGCCGGGCACGCGGGAACGGTGGACGAAATCGAGCTGTTCACCACCACGCTCGACACGCCCGACAAGCGGCGGGTGATCGTGCCCAACAGTTCGATCTTTGGGGCTGTCATCGAGAATCACACGCACCACGGCGCTCGCCGCTTCGAAATCCCCGTGGGCGCGGCCTACGCCGCCGACGTCGACCAAACGCGGGCCGCCCTCGAGCGGGCCGTGCAAAGCGTTCCCATGGTGCTCACCATGCCCGCGCCGGACGTCATGCTCATGGGCTTGGGGAGTTCCAGCGTTGATTGGGCGGTGCGCGGCTGGGCCCGCCGCGAATCGCTCGGTCAGGCCAAGCAGGCAGTAATCCGGGCCGTAAAGCTCGAACTAGACCGCGCCGGCATCGGCATTCCGTTCCCCCAAATGGAACTGCATTTCGACCTCCCCCGCGATGAGCCGCAACGACGGGCGGCGTGACATCAAGCCGCGACCGGCGGTCGCCGCTTTATGGGTGGTCATCTCGGCTGGTGCGCTCACAATTAGCGGCGTACAGCCCTAGCGAGCCGGGTCGTCTCGACCCCGGCGGCACTTGACCTCCAATCTCACCGGGGTCGAGACGACCCGGCTCGCACGATCGCTACTTCGAAGCCCTCATCCTCACCTGTCCTTTAATCCACATGACCCAATATCGCACCGAACGCGACACGATGGGCGAGATGCAGGTGCCGGCCGACGCGCTGTACGGGGCGTCGACGGCGCGGGCGGTCGACAATTTCCCCGTGGCGCACGAGCCCGTGCCGGCGGCGGTGATTCACGCCTTCGGCGACCTGAAGGCGGCGTGCGCCGCCGCGAATCGCGAGCTCGGAAAGCTCGACGGCAAGTTGGCCGAAGCGATCATCGCCGCGTCGAACGACGTCGCGGCGGGGAAGTACGACGTGCAATTTCCGGTCGACATTTACCAGACAGGCTCGGGCACCTCGACCAACATGAACGCTAACGAGGTGATCGCCAACCTCGCCAACGAGCGGCTCGGGCTGGGCGTGGGGGCCAAGGGCGCGAAGGGGGCCGTGCATCCCAACGACCACGTGAACATGGGCCAGTCGTCCAACGACACCTTTCCCGCCGCCATGCACATTGCCGGCGCGACGGCGGTGAAGCGGCGCTCATTCCCGCCCTCGAGCGGTTGGCCGCCGAGCTGACGAAGAAGGCCGAGGAGTGGGACGACATCGTGAAAATCGGCCGCACGCACCTCATGGACGCCACGCCGATCCGCGTGGGGCAGGTGTTCGGCGGCTACGCGGCCCAGGCGCACTACGCCGCGGTGCGCGCCGGGCGGGCGCTGGCGCGCCTCGAGGAAAACATGCCGATCGGCGGTACGGCCGTCGGGACCGGCATCAACACGCATCCCGAGTTCGCCAAGCGCGTGTGCGCGGCGCTGGCGAAGAAGCTGGGCGTAAATTTTCAGGAGGCCGACAACCATGTCGAGGCCCAGGCGGCCAAGGATTCCTTCGTGGCGGCCCACGCCGAGCTGAAGACCATCGCCGTGTCGCTGTCGAAAATCGCCAACGACGTCCGCCAGCTCGGGCAGCGGCCCGCGGTGCGGCATCTTCGAGCTTCTGCTGCCCGAAACGCAACCGGGCAGCTCGATCATGCCGGGCAAGGTAAACCCCGTAATCTGCGAGTCGGTGATCCAAGTCGCCTGCCGCGTGATCGGCAACGACGCCACGGTCACGACCGCGGCCCTCGGCGGCGTGGGCTCGCTCTTCGAGCTCAACGTGGCGATGCCGGTGATGATCGACGCCTTCATGGAGTCGGTGAAGCTGCTGGCCAACGTGGCCAATGTGTTCGTCGACAAGCTGCTCACCGGACTCATCGTGAACGCCGACCGTTGCCGCGACCTGATCGACCAGTCGCTGATGATGGTCACCAGCCTGGCGCCGGTGCTCGGGTACGAAACCTGCGCCAAGCTCGCCAAGCAGGCGTTTGCCGAGAACAAGACGATCCGCCAGCTCGTCAGCGAGCAGAAGCTGCTTCCGCCGGAAAAGCTCGACGAGCTCTTGAATCCGGACTCTATGACGCGGCCGGGTTAGCTGGTGTGGCACGCCCTGAGTCTGCGAAGGGCGTGGTTAATCCGTCTCGACGTCGCCACGCCCTTCGCCGAGCCTCAGGGCGTGCCACCCAAGCTGCTAGCACGCACGCCAAACTAGGCTCTGCGGCGTTCCTTCGGATTTTTCTTGCCGATTCGATTACGGCGATTGGGCGGTCGCCGCCGATACAGACCTCAGCGCGAGCTCCCGGCGCATCGGTGCGCGGGCAATCCGTCTGGCGTTTTGGACTCGTCAAGCCTCCTCCTCTCGCGGACACAGTGAACATGGACGTGACCTCTTTCCGCCGGCTGAGCGGTTTGGCCGGCCTGGTGCTAGCGATAGTTAGTCGGGCCGGCCTGGCCGCCGAGGCGTACGTCGCGGATGGCGCGCCGACGACGCTCATGGTTACCGCGACCGACGCGGACCCGGCGCCGTCCCTGCCGCCGGCCTCGAAAGCCGCCGACCTAATCGTGCGCGGCGACAACGGGGCCGCCCCCTCAAGCAAACCACAGTCGGAGCTTCGTGCGCTGACCGCCGACGGCGCCGCCGCGGCAACCGCTGCGCCCGCGGCCGCTCAGGGAACTTTGACGGTCGTGGCCAACGCCGCGCGACCGGCGGCGCCTTTGGTCATGGCCAACGATCCGGCCGTGCAGCCGGCCGCAAGCCTCCAAGCCCTACAAAGCATCCAAAGGCACGGCGGCGGGATCACGGGCTCGCAGCCGCAGGACCGCCGCTCCGCGGTGCGCACCGGTAAGCCGCTGATTGAGCGATTCTCGATCATGGAAGGGAGCAAGCCCCGCTCGAGTTCAAACAATCCGCGAGCCGAATCTCGGCGTGCCATACCGCAGCATGCCGCGGCGGCTCCTCGGCGCGCCAGCGCGCCGACAGCGCAGCGCCCGCAGCACGTTCAAACCGCGCCAGCCAATCAGGGCGTGCGTACCGCCGAACTGCAGGAACCCGTGGCCGGGACGCCGGCGAAGTCGAACCAGCGCGAGCCGCAGGCGGACACGCCGCCGGCTCTCTTGGCAAAGGCCCACAAGCTGTCTCTCACCGCGGCCAGCCAGGGGGCGTACTCGCAAGTCATCAAATTGTGCGCCGATGCGAAGCTGCACGGCCTGGAGGGCGAAAGCCTGGCGTACAGCAACCAGTTGTCGGCCTGGGCGCTCAACCGGCGCGGCCAGATTCGGGCCGACGAAGGGCTCGGGGAATTGGCGATGGCCGATTTTCGCGCGGCAGTCGAAGCGGAACCCGACAACTGGCGAGCGCTGCACAATCGAGGCGTCACCTACGCCCAAAACGGGCAGTTCGCCGAGGCGTTCGACGACGTCTGCCGGGTGATCGAGCTCAATCCCAAGTACGCCAAGGCGTACTCCAACCGCGCCACGCTCTACGTGCAGGCCAACGACTTCGCCAATGCAATGGCCGATTACGACCAGGCGCTCACGCTTGACCCCAAGCTGACCCCGGCGCTTGTTGGCCGCGGTCGCGTGCGGCACATGCAGGGGCGGCTGGCGGAAGCGCTTGTCGACCTGACCGCCGCGACGGCCGAGTCGCCGAAGGACGCGGAGATCATTTGCAGCCGGGCCGATCTGCTGGCCGACCTGGGACGGTACAACGACGCCCTGACGGACTACGCCCGGGCGATCGAGCGGAACCCGCGCTTCGAGCATGCGTTTCGCAACGGGGCATGGCTCCTGGCCACGTGCCCGGACGACTCCGTGCGCGACGCCGAGGGCGCCCTGGACGGGGCTCAAGCGGCCCTCAAATGCGGTTACGGCGAGCGGCACGCGGCGCTCGATACGATGGCCGCCGCGCTGGCAAACGCGGGCAAGTTCCAAGAGGCGCTCGCCACGATCCAGCAGGCGATCGACATCGCCCCCGAGGACCTGCGACCGGCCTACGTGGCCCGGCAGGAACTCTACAAGGCGGGCCAGCCGTTCCGCACCAAGCCCGTCGGCGAGGTGCGCACCGCGGGGTTTGAGGAGAAATGAGTGATCGGTGACCTGTGATCAGTGATCAGTGATCAGAGAAGAACAGTTTTACAGTTCACCGCTCACTGCTCACTCCCCCGTCACATCAAGAACCAGTCGCCCGACCACAGCACCCACAGGCCGATCATCAGGTTGGTCACCGCGTGAGCGGCGATGCAGTCCCAAATGTTGCGGGTGCGCAGCATCAGCCAGGTGACCAGGCTGAACCATACGGCCGCGGCGATTAGCTCGCCCGGGTGCATCAGCATCGGCACGGCCGTGCCCACCGCCAGAGCCAGCGGGGTGGCGAAGCCGAAGGGAATCAAGAACCAGTCGATGTGCATGACGTAGCGCATCAGGAAGCCGCGCAGGAAAAACTCCTCGATGATCGGCACCACGAGGCACAGGCCCAAGAAGCGAATCGCCAGGAACTCATAGGCCCACTTCGGGTTGGCCGCGAGTTCCTTGAGCGGATTGAAACCGGGGCGCCGGCCCATCTCGATCAGTCCGCCGAGCCCCAGCGGCTTGAGCACCTTGGGCTCTAGGTGCAGTTTGCAGAGCACGATCCAGGCCGCGCCGCCAATCAGGCCCACGGCGATCGCCACGCCATTGATCCGAAATGGAAACGACCGGTAGCCCGGAATCACCAACAACATGGCAGCGACCGTCAGCACGATCTTCGCCGTGTAGAGGTACGGGTAAAACCGGTACGGCATCGTCTTGGATTCTTTTTCCCGTTTGAGCTGCTCTTCCGGGGTGAGATTCTCCGACTCAGCGGCATTGTGCGGCTCGCCAACCGTTGTCGCGGCGTCGCCGCGCGTTTCAGTTGCGGCATTCGCCTTGGGCGGCTCGGGAGGCGTGGGCTCCAGACTGCCCACGAGCATGTAAATCACGAATGGCAGGAGGAACGTCACGCCGGGCCAACGGCCCAGCCAGCCGCGAGGCAGCGGCGGGCCTCCAACCAGCGGAATCCCGCTGCCAGCATTGGCGGACGCCGCCGAGCGTGGCTCGTGGTCGGAGGAGCTGGCGACGTTTGGGTCTGGATCGGACATGTTGGCGGCGGCCGGGTGCGGTTTGACTGCCATCGGCAGGAGGTTCTCGGATCCTTCAAGATGTCGTGTTAGTCTACGTTAAAACCGGTATTTGCGATTCTCGGCCAGCCGCATAATCTGTGCGCCCGATGCAGCCGACGGCGGTGCGGCAGGAGCGACTGCGCAAATTGGCAAAAACACCCCCCTAAGGCCTAGTCGCCCGGCCCGTTAGCAGTAAAAATATAGGATCGTCCCGCCTTCGACCGGCAGCCGCATGCCGCGGCGCTCGGCTCTCGCAGTTTGACGTGCCCTCGGCGGCTTGTTTCCGGCCGAAGGCGCCCCGCATGGCAGCGCCCGCGGCGCGGTACTGCGCCCTGGCGTTCGCTGCCTGGCAAAGGCGATCGACGGTTTGGCAGAGGCAAAAGAATCATGGATCTCCGCGACGTTCGCAACATCGGCATCTCCGCCCACATCGACTCGGGCAAGACTACGCTCAGCGAGCGCATCCTCTACTACTCCGGACGCATCCACAAGATCGAGGATGTCCGCGGCGGCGGCGACGGCGCCACCATGGACTACATGGAGCTGGAGAAAGAGCGCGGCATCACCATCACCAGCGCCGCCACCAGCCTGAAGTGGGAAGGCTGCTCGATCAACCTGATCGACACCCCCGGGCACGTCGACTTCACCGTCGAGGTGGAGCGCAGCCTGCGCGTGCTCGACGGCGCCATCCTGGTGCTCTGCTCGGTGGGCGGCGTACAGTCGCAGTCGATGACCGTCGACCGGCAAATGAAGCGGTACAACGTGCCGCGCCTGGCGTTCATCAACAAGATGGACCGCACCGGCGCCAACCCCGAAAGCGTGACCCGCCAGGTGCGCGAGAAGCTCGGCGCCGACGCGGTGATGATGCAAATCCCCATCGGCCGCGAGGAGGACTTTGCCGGCGTCGTCGATCTGATCTCGATGAAGGCCCTGTACTTCGACGGCGCCAACGGTGAGAAGGTGCGCATCGAGGCGATTCCCGCCGAGCTGACCGAAGAGGCCGAGATGTCGCGGCATCACCTGCTCGAAGCACTGTCGATGTACAGCGACGAACTCATGGAACTCCTCCTGGCCGAGGAGCAGGTGCCGGAACCGCTCATCCACAAGATCGTGCGCGAGGCCACGATCAACCAGGGTTTTACCCCTGTGTTCATGGGTTCGGCGTACAAGAACAAAGGCGTGCAGCCGCTGATGGATGCCATCAAGGCCTACCTTCCCACGCCGCTTGACCGTGTCATCACCGCGAATAACCCCAAGGCCCCCGGCGAGAAGATGACTTTGGAGGCCGACCCCGCCAAGCCGTTCGTCGGGATGGCGTTCAAGATCATGGACGACGAATTCGGCCAGCTCACCTTCACCCGCGTCTACCAGGGCACGGCCAAGAAGGGCGAGATGTACGTCAACCAGCGGACCGGCAAAAAGGACCGTTTCAGCCGCATCGTAAAGATGCACGCCGACCGCCGCGAAGAAATCGACAAGGCCGAGGCCGGCGACATCGTGGCCATCATGGGCCTCGACTGCGCCAGCGGCGACACCTACGCCCCCGAGCCGAACTACGCCACGCTGGAAAACATGTTTGTGGCCGAGCCGGTGATCAAGATGTCGATCAACCCGCTCTCCCGCGACGGCGCCGACCGCCTCTCGAAGGCTCTGCAACGGTTCCGCAAGGAAGACCCGACGTTCAATGTGTTCACCGACGAAGAGACGAGCGAAACGGTAATCGCCGGCATGGGCGAGCTGCATCTGGAGATTTACGTCGAGCGCATCCGCCGCGAGTACCGCGTCGAGGTCGAGGTGGGCGCCCCCAAGGTGAGCTACCGCGAGGCGCCGACCGTCGCGATCTCGTTCGACCACAAGCGCAAGAAACAAACGGGCGGCTCGGGCCAGTACGGCCACATCAAGGGTCAGATGGGCCCCATGACCGACGAAGATCGCGCCGAGGCCCAAGGCGAATTCCTGTTTGTTGACAAGGTGATTCAGGGCCGCATTCCCAAGAACTTCATTCCGGCCGTCGAGAAGGGCATCCGCAACATGACGGCCAAGGGGCCCCTAGCGGGCTTCCCGGTGGTGAACTTCAAGTTCGTGCTCGAGGACGGCTCCTACCACGAGGTCGACAGCTCGGACATGGCGTTCATGCTCACCGCGCAGGAGCTCATGCGGGAGCAGTTCCAGAAGATGAAGCCGGCCCTATTGGAGCCGATCATGCTCGTGGAAATCGAGTGCCCCGAGTCATTTCAGGGAAGCGTGGTGGGCAACATTTCGTCCCGCCGCGGCATCGTCACCAGCACCGAGATGATTGGCAACAAGACGACCAAGATCATCGCCGAGATTCCGCTGGCCGAAACCTTCGGCTACTCGACCGACCTGCGCTCGATGACGCAAGGGCAGGGCACCTTCACGATGGAGCTGTCGAAGTACAAGCCGGTGCCGATGAGCATCCAGACCGAGATCATCGCCGAACGCAAGCTCGAACTGCAGCCGGCGTAGTCGCGCATCGTCGACCAGTCAGCAACAATAAAAAGGCCCGCCGTGCCAACTCGCACGGCGGGCCTTGTGTTTTTCACAGCTGCGTAGCCGCAGCCGGGTGAGGCCTACCACTTGCCGCGGCCACCGCCGCCGCCGCCGCCACGGCCGCCGCCGTAGCCGCCGCCGCCACCGCCGCCGCCGCCGCGATCCGTCTTGGGACGGGCCTCGTTGACGGTGATCGTGCGGCCGTCGACCTCGGCGCCGTTGAGCGCCTCGATGGCCGCCCGAGCCTCCTGGTCGTTGTTCATGGTCACGAAGGCGAAGCCGCGGGGTCTACCCGTTTCGCGATCGGTGATTACGGCCACTTCTTCGACCTGGCCGTGCGCTCCAAACTCGTTGTAGAGCGTGTCCTGATTGGTGGAATACGACAGGTTACCCACATACAGCTTCATCAAACTAAACTCCAAGCACCTAGCGCTTTCCACGAATGGCTTGGAATCCGGACCACGGAGCAAGACGCATCGAGGAAAGCACAAACCTAGGCCCGTCGGGAGGAACGGCGCGGCTAGAAACGCCGCGAGAGTAGCCGACCGGCGCTTCTTACAATGCAAACTCCCTATCCTCGTGCAATGAGACGGGCGACGGCGCCCATGCGATAGCATGCCAGCGTTGCCCGACGGGTCGCATTGTAGCCAAATATTCGAGCGTGTCGAGATTGTTGTTACCGGATTGTCCAAGGTTCGAGAAACTCCCGAAATTCGATGGGGAAATCGATCCCCCGGACGGCCGGCGCGGGACGGGCGCCGGGGGGGCCGACTTACCGATCGAACCACCGCGTGATCATTCGCACGGTCGTCTGGCGGCCGGCGCGGGCGATGGAGCGGGTCAGCGGGATGTTCTTGGGGCAGACGCTCACGCAGTTCTGGGCATTGCCGCACATCTGGATGCCGCCGGGACCCATCAAGGCATCGAGCCGATCGCCGGCCTGCATTGCCCCCGTGCCGTGGTCGTTGAACAGCATCGCCTGGCTGACCGCCGCGGCGCCGACGAAGCCCTGGTCGTACCCCGCGTTCTGGCGGGCCTCCAGGTCGGCGTCCGCTTCGCCGGGCAGGCGCTCGACCTCGATCTTGAGGTACTGCGGGCAGGCCTCGACGCAGCAGCCGCAGGTCATGCACTCCGACAGCGGATAGCGGCGCTCCTGGCTGGCCGGCGACTCGCGGGGGCCGGGGCCGCGGTCGAAGTAGTCGTCCACCTCGACCCAGGCCTTCATCTTTTCCAGCGAGCGGAACATCCGCCGGCGATCGACCACCAAATCGCGGAGCACGGGGAACTTGCTCATCGGCCGCAGCTCGATGCCCTCGGGATTCTCCTCGAGGAGCCGGTCGACCAGCGCCGAGCAAGCCTGCCGCGTGCGGCCGTTGACGAGCATGGTGCATGCGCCGCAGACCTCCTCCAGGCAGTTGCAGTCCCAGGCGACGGGCGTGGTCGTCTCGCCGTCGGCGGTGGTCGCCTGGGCGGCGATCTTCTGCAGCACGCTGATGACGTTCAGATTGGGCTCGTACGTCACCCGGTGCCGCTCCCAACGGCTGGCGTCGCCGGGGGCGGATTGCCGCAGGACGCGGACTTCAAACGAGTTGGGCCTGGTCGGCGCGTGGGTGGGGGCGATCATCGTTTGGGCTCGCGGCGACGGAGAGTGTGGTTGGTGTGATTGTAGGAAAGCGGGGCGGGGACGCCAAGCGTGGCAGTGGGCAGTGGGCAGTGGGCGGTGGGCAGTGGGAAGAAGGGGAAGTGGACGACGGGTGGCATGTCGTCGTCTTCGTCGACATGGCCAGTGGGGCATGTCCACGCGGACGAGGACATGGCACGCCTCGTGGGTCTTGCTGGTTCTGCGTCCAAGAACACAAACACGATTCAAAACGGCATTAGTCGCGTCTTTTTGCGTGGCGCCGGGCTGTGAGCACGCGGCGAACGTCGAGCGGCGCTCGGTTCGGGCGCCGGCAATAATCGTCGAGTTGTGCACGTTGGGGCGATCGGCGCGGTGGCGCAGACCTCGAAAAAACCAGGGCGGCGCGACGGGTTTTGAGGCGGCCTGCGGTGCGCGGATGTCGCACTGGCCCGCTTCTTGCGCGCAAGACGAGCGGCGGCAACGCGTTGGGGCGCGAGCGGGCGGCCATCAAAAGTACGTGCTGCGGGAGGCAGGGGAGGGGAACTTTCTCCGCAGATGTATGCCGATGAGCGCAGATAGGCGCGGACGGGGATTGGCGGGAGCACGCCGCGAGCGGCGCGGCTAACTGGGTCGCGGCTGGACAGCGGATGTTGAATCAAGCCGCGTGCTTCCATTATTTGGCCAAAATCTGCGATCATCGCCGTCATCTGCGGAGCTGGCCCTATGGGTACACCCGTACATATAGCAGGCTAGCACAGGTCCTGGCCCATTTTCAACAACAAAGTTTTGGCGATTTTTTCGTGCTCCTGACGGGTCTTGACGTTCAGCTCCGGCGGCAAGACGACGCGGGGGGTGCTCGCTCCACGGAAGGCGATAGTCGCCTGTGACAGTCAACAGCGGTGGCCGCGAGCTGAGAGTGTCCGCCTGCGGCGGCCGACTCATCCAAGATCCGTGCGTGTGCGGGAGGAAGCTTCGAGCACTTGGCCCAATACGACGTCGACTACCCGGATAAGACGACATCGGCCGGCGAGAGCACTTGGATAGTCTCATAGCGGGCGAAGTCGTGCACGTTGAGCGTGACAATGTGCGTGATGCCGGCGACTTGCATCACCGCGACGATGCGAGCGTCGTGGACGGCAAGCCCCTGCAGGCCGTGGGCGAGAATTAAACGTCGCCAGGCTTCATAGGCAGCATGGCTTTCGCAGACGACGGTTCCCCATCGCTCGAAAAACTGCACTCGTTTTTCCGTCATCGCGACTGATTGCCCGTACCCGCCTCGGGCAGCGGCGGGACGGGTCGATACATTCCAAAACTCTGCGATGTTTTGCGCCGTCGCTACAAGAGAATGACCGTCGCGACGAAGTTGGCTTAGCGCCCGTTGGATTGTTGCGTGATTGGGATCGGCGCGGTCGAAAAGCCGCAGCAGGACGTCCGTGTCAATTAGATACTGCATTAATCGCGCGGAGCGTAGACGTCGGCCCTGGAAAAGTCGGCGGGCAGCGAAGGGCCTTCGAAGAGAAGCGGCTCCAAGTCCCGCTCAAACTCGCCGGCGGCTGGCCCGTCGCCAATGCCGATCACCGCGGCAAGGGGATCGTCGGGGGAAGTTCCCCGAGCGCCTGCCTCTTGTGCCGTCTTTTCATCTCTCGCGGGCGACGCGACGACAAGCGACACCAGGTCGTGCTCGGCGAGATTGACCGGGTCGAGGGGCCGGAAAAGCCCGTTTTCGTAGATAGCTCGAATCTGCTGGCTCATAGGGAAAGTATACCCGGATTTTGGCGGTCCAGCAAAACCGCTCGCGAAAAATAGGATAAGAGGCATGCACTTTCAATTGTGTTTCGCAAGATCGAGGGGCATTGAGAGATTGTCCACGACTACGCGTCGCGGGTCGAGAAGTGATCCTGGTTCGCCGTTTCACATTGGTTTCGGCGGGCAGTATAATGCAGTTTCCTGGCGACGAGCGGAGGGCGAGATCACATGACCTACGAAGGCACGGTACAAAACGGCGTGGTGGTGCTGGCGGGCGGTCAAACTCTGCCCGAGGGGACGGTCGTGCATGTATTGCCGCAGACAACCCAGCCGCTTGCCCCCCAGGAGGATCCACGCACGATCTGGCAGAAGCTGGCTGACCTTGGCCGCGAAGTGGAATCGCTGCCGTGCGATTTGCCGACCGACCTGGCGGCGAATCACGATTACTATTTACACGGCTTGCCCAAGAGACAATGACGCTTACGTTTGCCGACACGTATTATTACCTCGCGTTGCTTAATCCACGCGACGCGAACCATGGCAAGGCAATGGCCGCCAGCGGCCAACGGCAGGGCAAGCTAGTCACAACGCGCCGGGTGCTCGCCGAGGTCGGCGATGCGATGGCAGCTCCGCACCACCGGCGGCGCTTCGTAGATCTGATGAGGACCATCGAATCCGACGCTGACACGATCATAGTCGGCGCGACCGACGATCTTTTTCGTGAGGGCGTCGCTCTTTTTAGCCAGCGGCTCGACAAGAATTGGCCACTGACCGATTGCATTAGCTTCGTCGTGATGGAACATCACGGCATTCAAGAAGCGCTCACGGGCGATCACCACTTCGAGCAGGCTGGCTTAAGGGCGCTGCTGCGAGCCGAGTGAAGGCGCCAAGTGCGGGCGGGGAACGACATCCGACGGCAAGCTGGAAATCACGCCGCTGGGCGACGCGGCGGCGCTGGTGCTGGGCGAGCAAAGATGATGGGTTCGCCGAAGACGGCGGACCCATGCTACATGACTGGAGCGCGGGTGGGTGCTCGTCGTGGGCGATCCGAACGGGCGGGGGCGAGTGCGGGCAATTCGTACGATTGGTTGGACGTCTTCGGCAACCCATCGACGACGCTCATTTGATGGGTTCCCGCTGCGCGGCGAACGCATTCTACGAACTACTACGAACTACGAACTTTCAAGGAAAGCCAGCTGTTGGCTCGGCCTTCGCTTATCTCATAGCTTCTTCCTACGGACTTGTGTCACCTCGGTAGCCGAGGACGGCAGCCGGGGCCGCCTGTGATACGCGGCCGACGAGGCGACGCTCGCCGCTTGTGGGCAAAAGTTGACATATTCAATTTACAGGTGCATAATTCGGATGCCATTGGTTGCGTAATGGCTATTCTATGCCTGGATCCGGAAGTCCAAGGCATGGCTAACGGGCTTAGCAATTGCCCAACGTACTGCCCAGAAAAGAGCGCTAATGACTCGATTCATTTTGGTCGCGGTGTGCATTGCCTTAGGGCTGTGGGTTTCAGGCAAGTCGTATGCCGCTGTAAACGTTCGTACTGTTGCTCTCAGCGGAGACTTGGCGCCTGGCGGGAGCGGGGCAACGTTTTCCAGTTTCACTTCCGACGCTTTTCGATTTCTTGCCGGAGGTCGGGCCGCCTTTGCAGCTAAACTTGCGGTAGGTCCTGGCGGCGTGACCGCGGGCAACGATTCGGGGTTGTGGTCGGAAAAAGACGGCGCCTTGAAGCTGGTGCTGCGGGAGGGTTCGCAGGCGCCGGGTGCGCCCGCGGGCGCATTCTTCGCCGAGATGGTTCGGGGAACCTGGAACGCGAGCGGCTCGCTGGCTCTTAAGACCAGCCTTCAAACGGTGCTGGCGGAGTGACATCCAACAACAACGTTGGCGTTTGGTCGGACGTCGGGGGCAGCCTGCAATTGATCGCACGCGAGGGCGAGGCGGCCCCGGGAACGGCGGCTGGAGTTGTGTTTGGCGACTCCTTTTATGGACCGGAACTCAACGACAACGGTGATCTCGGATTAACGGGAAGCCTTAAGATTGGAAGCGGGGGCGTCACCGTCGCTGACAACGAGGGCATCTGGGTGATTCGCGGCGGGCAATTGACTTTACTGGTCCGCGAAGGCCAACAGGCGCCAGGCGGCCCCGTGGGAGCAGTGTTTGGCGGGAGCAATCTCGATCTAATCAATTTTTCGGGCCCAGCGATCGATGCAGCGGGCCATGTCTCGTTCAATGGCGATATGGTTGTCGGCCCAGGCAACGGCGCAACCGGGTTTTGGTCGGAACGAAGTGGATCTCTACAACTGACGTATCGTAGCGGGATGCAGGCGCCAGGCGCTGCCCCAGGCGTCACTTTCTTTAGCTTTGGCGGATTTCCATATACCAATGCAAATGGCCGCTATTCCGACCAACACGTTTTGAAAGGAGGAGACGTTAGCGACCTGTTCGTGAATGGGATCGGAGTCTACAACGACGCCAACGGCCCATTGACGGAAATTGCTCGAGGGGGACAGCAGGCGCCGGGGATTGAAGCGGGCACTGCTTTTAGCTTTCTGAGCCCGCCCAGCTTTAACAATGCCGGCCAGTCCGCTTTCTTTGCAAACCTACGTAACGCGGCCAACGATCTACCTGCCACCCTCAATGAGGGAGTTTGGTCAGACGCGACTGGTAGTTTGACCTTAGTTGTCAGAGAAGGTGACGTCGCGCCGGGAGTGGGAGGCGGAGCGGTAGTTGGGCCCCTGGACGCGTCCGGCTTTCGACCGATTCTCAATGAAGTCGGCCAAACCGCTATTCCGCTGAAGCTGCTTCAAGGCATTGGCGGCGTTACAGCAGCCAACGACACAGGATATTGGGCTCAGGATGGGAACGGTGTCTTGCGCCTGCTTGTGCGGGAGGGCGATATGTTGACCGTGGCCCCAGGCGACGTGCGGACGATCGCTACGTTCGGCCTCAACGGCGACGCTCGTGGCTTTATGTTTGACGACCTGGGGAATTTCATGTTCAGGGCGAACTTCACCGACGGCAGTCAAGGACTGTTTGTGGCCAGCATACCGGTGCCAGAGCCGGCTTCGTTGGTGTTACTAGTGGCGATCATCATTTATACCAGGAGCTGTTATCAACTACCTGTGGCACACCCTGCGGTAGTTTAGTTTGGCAGTTCATGTCGCTATGCTCCGTCAATTAAGCATTGCTACTCAGAACAAGTTGCCCCTGGGCTATTTTCGAGTGTTCCTACGGAACAGCCTCGCGATCGCAGCGCCGGAATTGCTGGAGCCCGTTCAGGGTTCGTTTTGATCTCTTCCGTACCCAGGGGACGGCGAACCCTGGGCTAATGGCTGTAACGCCTTCGGCGTAGGGAGGGCGGGTCGCTAATGCTCATAGCGAGGCGTAACATAACGTGGACTTTGCTCTTCGGGATGAGATATCATTGGGGTATGGCAAGCATTGAACTTCACGCGTCGTTGGTCACTCGTCTTTCCGCCTTGGCGGAGGCGGAAGGTCTCTCGCTGGAGGCCTATCTGGAGACGCTGGCTGAGTCGCGTTCTTTGCAGAATGGAAAACTTCCCCGGCTCTCCGGGGATGAACTTGACCGGCTTCTCGACGCCGAAGCGAGCGGAGATTCGACCTATCAAGGAACTTATTCCAGGGCCGACATCTATTTTGACCATGACTGATGGGAACGCTCGTCGACACCTCCATTCTTCTGCGGGCGTTTGACGCCGCTTCTCCACACTATCGCTCGATTCGACGGGCCCTGCGAAAGGCCGTGGACGATCGAATTGGTCTCATCGTCACGGTGCAGAACATTGCCGAGTTCTGGAACGTAGGGACGCGGCCTGTGGACAAAAATGGACAGGGACTTTCCGGAGAACGGGTACGACGGCGCGTGGAGATTATCGAAAGATTCTGCGACGTCGTCTCGGAAGACAAATCGTCCTACGGCGAATGGAAACGCATCGTGGAAGCGTTGGGCGTCAGCGGCGTCAAGGTGCATGACGCCAGGCTCGTGTCCGTCATGCTGAGATTCGGCGTGCGCGAGATTCTTACGCTCAACGAAGGTGATTTCGATCGCTACAAGCAGGAAGGGATCACCGCGGTAAACCCCGACGCGTTCAACGGGCGTACGATCTCGCCAAGCTAAGCGGCGTGTGGAAAGTCCTACCCCGACGACGCCGCGGACGGCCAAAGAGCGGGCTAATGGCTGTAACGCCTTCGGCGTAGAGCGGGCGGGCGACCGCGGCGCCCGAACCGCGAGCGTGGCTGTTGGCCCTGGTCGAACTGACAGCGCTTGCCAAGCGCCACGTCGGGCCGGACCGGCGGCGTGTCAGCCCTCGGCCAGCGAAACGCGCTCGGCGCCCGTCGTTTCTTCGGTTACAATTGAGGCATGAGCACCGTATCGCTGGTGACGGCCGACGAACTTCTCGCACTGCCCAGGGGCATGGGCAAGCGCTACGAACTTTTGGCGGGAGAACTCCGCGTCATGTCGCCTGCGGGTTGGCGTCACGGGCAGGTTGTTTCAAATCTGCACAGCATTCTTGGTCCATTCATTCGCTCGCGCCGCCTCGGACGCAGCTTCGGCGCCGAGACGGGCTTTCTCATGGGTCGCAATCCTGACACGGTGCGAGCGCCCGATTTTGCTTTTCTTGCCAAGGAAAACTTGCCCGCCACCGATCCCGAGGAAGCCTTCTGGCCCGGCGCCGGACCTCGCCGTCGAAGTGCTCTCCCCCAGCGATCGCACCGGCGAAGTGGACGAGAAGATCGACGCCTGGCTGGCCGCCGGATGCCAGGCGGTTTGGGTGATTGACCCGCAGTTGGAGACAGTCGCCATCTATCACTCACGCACCAAGGTTCGCCTGCTAACGGTCGGCGAAACCCTGGATAACGAGCCAATTGTCACCGGTTTTTCCTGCCCAGTCGCCGAACTCTTCGGCTAGGAGCAGCGTCCGCCGCAGCTACTCTGGCCCCTCCCGCGCCTGCCTGCGCGACGCCTTTCGCGTCATCCGCGCGGCGCGGCCCTTTCGCATCGAGGCGATCGTCCTTTTGCCGGACCATTTGCACGCCGTCTGGTCGCTGCCGCCCGACGACGCGGACTATTCGACGCGGCGGCGGCTCATTGAGAAACGCGGGTGGCTTCAGTTGCCGTCAGCGGCTACCGGAGTGACGGAGTCACAGGAGGTTGTTCACAGGGGAGCGGCCGCCACTTAATCCTCTTGTCGCTGCGCTTCCCAGGTAGCCGCGTCCGGCAACCTGGGCCACCCGCTGGAGACAGTGGACGTCGAACCCCTGTGGCTGCGCCGAAGGGCGGAGCTGTCGGCGTGGCCGCCGGCCAAAGGCCATGATATCCTTAAAAGCAGGTATACGCGTTCCAAGGGCCTGTGCCATGCTCGTCGCCCAACAAGACCTCGACAGCTTCCACCGCTTCGCCCAGAAAAAGCTCGAAAACGGCGGGGCTGGATCGATTGAAGAATTGGAGGCCCGCCATGAGCATTGACGTAGCACCTGATGTGATGAACGCAATCCGACGGCAACTTGCCTCGGGTTCCTATTCTTCGCCCGACGAGCTGTTGCGCGAGGCGCTGGCGGCGCTTGAAACTCGTGACGCTGAAGTGCTCGCCATCCAGGAGGGAATTGACGACATGGAAGCGGGTCGCGTCATGCCGCTGCGCGAGTTTGATCGCGAGTTCCAGCGTCGTAACAAGTTGCCCGCGGCGGAATGAAGTGCGAAGTCGTCATTGCGAAGCGCGCCAGGACGAAGCGCAGACGGCCCATGACTGGTGGTCCGAGCATCGCTCGGCGGAGCTGGCGGCTCGCTGGTACGATGCATTCTTGAAGGCCGCGTATTCGCTGGAGCAGCACCCGGAGCGCCACGCCACGGCTGCCGAGAACGGCCGGCTCCGGTGTGAAATCCACCAACTCAATTTCGGGATCGGCCGCAAACCGACGCATCGGATTGTGTACACGATTCGCCCGAAAGAAGTGGTCGTTCTGCGCGTTCGCCATCTAGCGCAACAAGAAATCGATCCGGATTAAGCGCCGGCGCCACGGCTGGGGAGTCAAGCAGCACGGCGGCGCCAACCCCGTAGGATGTATTTGCCGCGGAGCGGAAACACATCATTCGGCTCATGCTAGAATCGACGGCATGACCGCCTACCGACGTTGGCGCGTTGCCGGCGCCACGTATTTCTTTACCGTCGTCACGCAGGACCGTCGGCCGCTGCTCTGCGACGAGCGCCGCGCGCGCCTGCCTTCGCGACGCTTTTCGCGTCATCCGCGCGGCGCGGCCCTTTCGCATCCAGGCGATCGTACTTTTGCCGGACCATTTGCACACGGTCTGGTCGTTGCCGGTCAGCTGGAACCCCTTCAAGGTTCGTGTTTTGATCTCTACCGTACCCGGGGTAGGCCGCGGACGGCCAAAGTGCGGGCTAATGGCTGTAACGCCTTCGGCGTAGGGACCGGGGCGGCGGACCCTACTGCTGAAGTGGGTGAGCCAACATGGTGCGCGCCGGACCGTTTGGCGGGGAAACCGGCGCTGCCGGCAATGCGCGACTTCTTTAGAGTACGTCCATATCTGGACGGGCGCTGGCATAGGGACGCGCCGCGGCCTATTGCTTTCTAACGCCAGCCGCGGCGCCAGGCTCGGCCGCCTCAATCAACGTCATTCGCGAGAATCAGGTATGGTGTGGCGCGGAAATTCAGCGGCGACGGCACGGGCACTGGGGCTGGCTTACGTTGTCGCTTTAAACGCCAACGTGGCGTTCGGCGCCTTCACGACGGTGATCAACTCTCCGCCGACGTCGTTCGACGACCTGGGGTATTTCAGAATTGGGTCGAACACGCAGGTCAACCTTTTCGAAGGAGGCGTGCTGTCGGGCTACTTTAACCTGGGCGACGTTTGGCGGCCGAGCGACAACATTGAGGTGAACCTTGATGGCGGCCTGATTCGCGACTCGCTGAGTACGAGCGGGCCCTGGGCGGCGAACACGAATGTCGTCATCAACATTCGCCGCGGGACTGTGGGCGGCTCGCTGGCGGCTGACAACGGCAACGAAATTAACATCTTCGGCGGCTCGACGGGCCCCCTTTACGCCGATGAGTCGAGCCGCGTGAATCTGGTCGGCGGCGATTTCCGACTCAATGGGACGCCGATCGCCGGGCTGGGTGCGCCCGGGAGCGACGTTCAAGTAGATCTGCGTGCGCCCGCCGTGCTGACCGGCGTGCTGGAGGACGGAACGCCGCTGCTGTTGACGACCGACGGAATTTACGGCGACCAGCTTGCCGACGGCTCGTTGCATCTGGTGAGCGCACCGATTCCTGCGGCGACGCCGACGATCTTTTACGCGGCCGGCGGGACCGCGCCTCGGGGCCTGCGGGCTGGGCAGCGGCTGGTCGTGAGCGCCGGCGGGGTCGCTGGCGCGAATTTCCGCGCCACGAGCGGCAGCTCCGTGTCGATCGTGGGGGGTGAAGTTGGCCCTCGCCTGCGAGCCGCCGGCGCGATCGTCGACGTGGCGGGCGGCCGCCTGGGCGAGCTGGCAACGATCGGCGCCGGCGCGGTCCTCAACGTCTCGGCCGGTTCAGTCGGGAGCAACATGAACGCTGGGTACGGAAGCGTCGTCACCATCGCCGGCGGTCATGTCGAGGCCTTGTTCGAGGCGCTGGCGGGCAGTGAGGTTCATCTCTCAGGGGGCGTCGTTGAGCCGCTGTTTTACGCGCACGAGGGGAGTGGGGTGACGATCAAGGGAAACGGATTTCGTTTGAACGGCATCCCCGTAAGCGGACTGGGGACGGTCGGCGCCACGCGGCGGGTCGACGTTCCCGCCGGGGCGGTGTTGAGCGGCACGTATGCCGACGGCCGGCAGTTTGCGTTTTCGGATCAGATTTGGGATTACATCGCCCCGGGGACGCTCGCGCTCCAGGCCGCGCCGGCTGCGGCGCCGGGCCCCACGGTCATTCACTTGCCGAACGATGCGGCTCCGCGCGGGTTGGCTACTGGGCAATCGCTGTTTGTGTCAGCCGGCGGCGTGGTTGGCGACGACTTTAACGCCGATTGGGGGAGCGTCTTAACCATGGACGGCGGCCGCCTGGGCGGCGGATTCGAAGCCGTGGGCGCCTTGGTGAACGTGATGGGCGGATCGATCGGTTGGCGGTTCGATGCGCTCTATGGAAGCGTGGCAAACATCTCGGGCGGGTCGCTCGAAGGCGTCGTCCGCGCCCAGCGGGGAAGCGTCCTCAACTTTTCGGGCGGCGAGGTCGGCATCTACCTGACTGCTGGCAGCGGCGGGACCGTCAATATGAGCGGCGGGAACGCGGGCGAGTATGCGACCGTTAATCCCGGCGGCGTTCTCAATATTTCTGGAGGGAGGGTGGGACAGGGCTTGAGAACGGACGGCGGCACGCTCAACCTCTCGGGAGGACAGATCGGCGACGAAGTCGCCATCTGGTCCGACAGTCAGGCGAATCTCTCGGGGGGAACAATGGGCGACGAGCTCCAAGTATGGGGCGGCAGCCGGATTCTGATCACGGGCGGCGACTTCCGGTTGAACGGCACGCCGATCGGCGGCCTGCCGAATTACGGCGCGTCGGCGGCCGTCGAGATTCCCGCCGGGAGCGTGCTGAGCGGAACGCTCGAAGACGGGACGCCGTTTGCGTTCAGCGACTCGGACGGCGACCATTTCGAGCCGGGCTCGGTGCGGCTGCTTCAGTGGCCGTATTCGTTGCCCGAGGCGCCGAAGGCGGCGCTTGCGGGTGGAGAGGCCCCGACTGGGGTGCGCGGCGGGCAATCGCTGACGGTCGACGCGGGACACTCGCTGGGCGACAACTTTGGAGCGGGTTGGGGGAGTGCGGTTACGATGGTCGGCGGCGCGGTGGGCGACAACTTTGAGGCCGTGGGATCGCAGGTGCTGATCGCCGGGGGCGCCGTGGGAGAACAGTTCGACGCGTTTTATGGCAGCGTGGTGACGGTCACGGGCGGATCGATTGGAGGCGGCTTCACAGGCGCATAATGGCAGCAAAGTGATCATCCTGGGCGGCGAGATTGGAGGATTGGCCGCCGGCTCGGGCAGCGTCGTCGACCTGCTCGGCGGCGCGTTCGGCGGCGTATTGGACCTGACGTCCGGAAGCGATATTCACTTTTACGGGACGGAGTTTCTTTTGAACGGGGCGCCTATCGACGGCCTTCTGCCGGGGCAGTCGGTCACGATCGATGTACCGCGACTCTCCTACCAGGAGCTGAGCGGGCGGCTCATGGATGGAACGCAGCTAGTGACCTGGCTCGAAAACGAGTTTGGGGCGCAGACGGCGCGCTTAACGCTCACCATGCCAACGGCCGCCGACTTCGACGGCGATCAGGATGTGGATGCGACCGACCTCGCCAGGTGGCAGCTCTCGCTCGGCTCAAGCGGCTGGGGAGACGCCGATGGGGATTATGATTCCGACGGCGCGGATTTTTTGACGTGGCAACGACAGTACGGGATCCAGTGCCGGCGGCAACCTCGCCGAGCGTCCCTGAGCCAACGGCGTGCGCTTTGGTGCTGGGGGCGGCGATCGGCTTCCTGCTTCAGCAAGCGCATCGACGAGTCGATCGACGCGCTCGACGTCGAATCGCGCCGGCGGCGCCGCTCTTGGCCTAGCGTCTTTTCACTGGCGATAGGAGTGGCCCGCGGCGACGTCACTTCGAGGAAAGATCGACGCGGATGAGCTCCTTATCGTTGCGGGCGAAGACGCTGCGCATGGCGAACGCGGGGTGCGACCAGACGGTCATCCGCCGCTGGATCGGTTGCGTCGGCTCGAGCAGCTTGGCGCGGCTCAGCTCCTGGTAGCCGTCGCCTGACAGGCGGGCGATGATGAGGTCGCCCTGTTCGTTGGCCAGGAATACGCGCTCGCCGCTCATCTGGCCGTGGGGGATCAAGAAGGCGTTCCACCAGCGGTCCTTGCCGGTGGCGTCGAACGATTCCCAAACCATTTTGCCGGTCGCGGTTTCCAGGCACCGAAGCTCGCCGTAGGCGCCCACGCCGTAGATGAAGTCGTCGGTGACCAGCGGCGTGCAGAGGATGGGGTGCAGGCTGTCGTTCTTGATTTCGTTGTTGCCCGGCGCGGTGCGCCAGAGGACCTGCGGCGAGCGACCGTCGGCGCCGAGGTCGATCATGAGCGGGCCGTCGTAAAACGCGGCCACGAACAGGCGGTTGCCGATCTTCCGCGGGGTGGCGATGCAGAGCTGGTTTTTGACGGCGAACGGCGCCTCCCACAATACCTTGCCATCGGCCGGGTCGAGGGCCGAGACGGCCGTGGGGTGCCAGACGATGAGCTGGCGGCGGCCGCCGAACTCGAAGATCATCGGCGGGCAGTAGCCGACGTCGTGGTCGTCGAGGGCGCGCGACTTCTCGGCGCCGGTGTGCTTGTCGAGGCTGACGACCAGGGCGCCGTCTTTGCCGCCGGCCAGCACGATGAGCTGGTCGCCGTCGACCAGCGGCGCCGCGGCCATGCCCCAAATGGGGAGCTCCGTGCCGAAGTCGCGGGGCAGATTCTTCTCCCAGACGACGTCGCCCTTGGCGGCGTCGAGGCAGAACAGGTCGCCCATGGCCCCCAGGGCGTACACGCGATTGCCGTCGACCGTCGGCGTGGCCCGCGGGCCGAGCGGGTAGCTGATCGAGTACGGGCACTTGTACTGGTGCTTCCAGATTTCGCGGCCGTCAGCGGCGTCGAAGCAGAGGATGCGCTCGAGGTCCTCCTCGGCGAGGCGGTCGGTGACGAAGACGCGGCCATCGGCGACGGCGGGACCTGTGTAACCGCTGCCCAGAGGTACGGACCACACGCGCGGGAGCTGGCCTGCCGGGCAGCGCGTCGACCAGGCCGGATTCGCGCCAGACGAGGTCGCGCTGGGGCCGCCCCATTGGGGCCAGTCGTCGGCCTGAGCGGCGAAGGGCGGAGAGCGAGGAGCGATAGCGACGCTAAGAGGACGCGAAGAGGCGACGGCGGGAGAATGGGCGAGTCATAGGGGCTCCGGCAAAATGCGACGTGGCGTTGCGTGATGCGGGCAGGGGAGCGCTGCCGCTGCGGCGGACCTGCCCGTCGCGGCTAACGGTTAGGGGCTTGGTTTGGCGGGCTTCTGTTTCGGCCTCAGGCTTCGCCAGGGCGCCGTAGAGCTTGAAGTCGTCCCAGTTGCCGTGGTCGTCGAACGTTCCCAGGCCCACGCGGCCCCAGGCGAACGTCGTGTCGTGGGCGGTCATGAAGGGCTTGTCCATCTTGTCGAAGTAGACCTCGATCGTTCCGTCGCCGACGCGGCGGACGACTTTCACATTATGCCAGTCCTTGGTCCAGGGCGTGCCCTTGGGCGCCTTGTCGGAAATGGGGCGACGTGCGGCGTCATCCACGATAAAGATTTGGCAGGAGTTGCCGTCCGGCGTCGCCACGGCGCCGAAGTGCACGTAGTAGAAGTGCGACGGTCCCTGGTAGCCCCAAACGATGCACATGTCGCGGTGGGGCCCGGCGTCGACGTTGGTGCTTTGGACCTTGGCGGCGAGCTCGAATTCCCCGACCGAAACATCCTTCAACAAGGCGATGTTCGGCGGGCTGCGAAACGGCGGCTGGTACTGGCTCGTGCCGAGCGCCCGCAGCGCGTGCGTCGTCTTGCCTTCGGGTCCCTCGAGCTCAACGACTTTGAACGACGGCTCCGCCGCCTTCGCGTCAAACGTAGTCCAGCGCTCCATGCCGTGCTCGAAGTCGTCGGAGTAAAGCAGCGGCAGGGTGGGGGCGGCGGAAGCGTAGGGCACGCACCGCGTGCCGAACGCAAGTGCCAGTGCCATCCTAAAACTCCATAGCCGTCTCATCCAAATCGTCAAAACTGAGCCGCCCATGTTCTGCGCACCCCCAATTCTCTGGATAGACGTTTGACCGCACCCAACGAGCAAACGAAGAGAATAACCAGTCTCTCGGACAATTTACGTGCCCATGCTTCACCGGATTGTAATGGATGTAATCGAGGTGTCGCTCAAAATCCACTTCGTCGCGGATCATATGCTCCCAGAATCGCGGCTGCCAGACGCCGCGGCGATGCTGCTTACGCTTGCCAGCCGACGTAAACTGCTCGCGGCCGCCCGCCGCGAGAAATGACGCGTAAATCCCTTTTTGATTTTGCCCCAGCGCCGAGAGTAATCGGCGTCATCGGGCGGCAACGTCCACAGGGCGTGCAAATGCTCTAGAAGCAACACGATGGCGTCGAAACGAAACGGCAGTTCTTGCCGGACCGTGCGAAAAGCGTTGCGGAGCAGGGCGCGGGCTTGGGGCGACGTGAGAATCTTTGCCCGCGATGCCGTGACGACAGTAAAAAAATACGTGCCGCCGGGGATCAGGTAACGGCGGTAGTTGGGCATTAGCTGGCTACGGCATGCGGTGCATGCCCTACTTGGGCGCCATTGCCGGCGTGCTTCGCCTGCCGCGCCTTCCACGCCTCCTCGATGATCTCGGCGCCCACCAGCCCGTACAGCCGTGGCCGCGGCGGAATGAGCGAGACGTCCACGTCTTCGTAGCTCAGCGTGGGTTCTCCGCGCTGGTCGAATGTAGCGATCGTGGTCTTGAGCCACTTGCGATTTTTTGCGTCAAACTTGTCGCACCACGCTTCGGCTTGGCGGCGCTTCTCGGCTGGGTCGGCGGCGTCGATGCCGGGCATGTCGAACTCGGGCTTGAAGTGGGCGCCCCGGCATTCGTCGCGGGCCAGGGCGCCGGCGAGGATCGCCTTGGCGATCGGGAACATGTCGCGGAGGGCCTTGGTGAAGATGACGTTTTGGTTCGTCCAATTGCCCGTGTCGGAGAGGGCGCAGCGCTCCACGCGCTCGGAGAGCTCGCCCACCTTCTCGATCGCCGCGCGGAGCTGGTCGTTGTGCCGTACGACGGTGGCGGCCTTGGTCATTACGTCGCCGAGCTGTTGGTGGAGCACGTACGGGTTCTCGCGGCCGGCGTCGCGTTTTAGCAGGGCGTCGTGCTCCAGCTGCTTTACCGACCGCTGGCCGCGGAGGAGCGTATCGAACTCAGGGTCGCTGGCCGACTTCTTGAGGCCCCTGACCGCCTTCTCGATCCCCGGCGCCACGATCAGCCCGCTGAAGATGCACGACAAGAGCGAATTGGCGCCCAGGCGGTTGGCGCCGTGGTACTGGTAGTCGCATTCGCCGAGGGCGTACAGCCCGGGAATGTTGGTCTGGTGGTTGCGCGGCGAGCCGAGGGCGAGTCCCCCCTCGGCCGTGCGCTCGTAGTCGGCCCACAGGCCGCCCATGAAGTAGTGGACGGCCGGGAAAATTTTCATGGGGACGTCGCGGGGATCGACGCCCTGGAATTTTTCGTAGATGCTCAGGATGCCGCCGAGCTTGCGGTCGAGCTCGTCGCGGGGGATGTGCGTGAGGTCGAGATACACGCACTGCCGATCGGCCTCGACGCTGAGGCCCTCGTTGACGCACACGTCGAAAATCTCGCGGGTGGCGATGTCGCGGGGCACGAGATTGCCGTATTTCGGGTAGCGCTCTTCGAGGAAGTAGTAGCGCTGGTCCTCCGGGATTTCGCGCGGATCGCGCGGGTCGTGGGGCGTGCGGGGCACCCATACGCGGCCGCCCTCGCCGCGCGCGCTTTCGCTCATCAGCCGCAGCTTGTCGGCGCCGGGGATGGCGGTGGGGTGCACCTGGACGAACTCGGCGTTGGCGAGTTTGACGCCGGCCTGGGCGGCGCGGCTGGCGGCGGCGCCCGTGCAGGCCATCGACATCGTGCTGCGGCCGAAGATGAGCCCGCAGCCGCCGACGGCCAGCGCCACCGCGTCGGCGGGGAAGGCGCGAATTTCCATCGACACCAGGTTCTGCCCGATGGCGCCGCGGCAGCGGCCGTCGTCGTCGAGCACCGGGCCGAGGAAGTCCCAGCCTTCGTACAGCGCGACGCGGCCGGCGGCGTGCCAGCGGCGGACTTGCTCGTCGAGTGCGTAGAGGAGCTGCTGCCCGGTGGTGGCGCCGGCGAAGGCGGTGCGCTTGAACAGCGTGCCGCCGAAGCGGCGCTGGTCGCGGAAGCCCTCGGCCGTGCGGTTGAAGGGAACGCCGAGGCGATCGAGGAGGTCGATGATGCGCGGGCCCCAGTCGGTCATCTCCTTGACCGGCGGCTGATGCTGAAGGAAATCGCCGCCGTAGACGGTGTCGTCGAGGTGCTTGAACTCGCTATCGCCCTGCTGGCGCGTGAGACTGTTGACGCTGTTGATGCCGCCCTGGCGCACACGCTGTGGGAGCGCTTGACCGGCGTGAGGCTCATCAGGTCGACGGCCACGCCGGCCTCGGCCAACTGCATCGACGCCGCCAGCCCGGCCAGGCCGCCGCCGACGACTAGTACTCGCTGTTTTGCCATCAAATAACCTCAGGCAATGACCAATGACCAAGCACCAATGACCAATGCAGAATTCCGTCGTTGGTCATAGGTGCTTGGTCATTGGGAATTTGTCTTCGCATTGGCTTGCGTGTCGTGCGACTCGGGCTCTGCCATTTTATGCTTGTCGGGCTGGATCAGGCCGGACTCGATGCTGTGCTGGACGATCGTGGCTTCGCGCTCGCGGACGGTTTCCAGTTTCTGCGGCGTGTTGACGGCCGCTCGCATGCCGTACACGGAGCCCAAGCCGACGACGGCCAGCAAGACGCCGAAGACGCCGCACACGGCGAGCGCCCGCCGCTGGGCCGCGGGGCTGGTCCACACGCCCCAGGTGATGCCCATCGTCCAGAGGCCATTGGCCAAGTGGTACACGCAGGACAGCATGCCGACCACATACAGCGCCGCCACCGCGATGCCGGGAAACACGCCCCATGGCTCCGAGAGCGCCAACCCCGCGGTGCTGGTGGCGTTGTACGGCTTGAAGCGACCGCCCCCGAGCGGATCGACCACGTTCTTCAGCCACACGTCGGCGTGAAACCACCCGTGCATGTGAAACACGTGCATCCCGATGAATAAAAAGGCGATCACTCCGGTGGCCCGCTGGAGCGTGTAGCGATAGTTGGCCTCGTACGGATAGTGGTGCGTGTTGGGCAAGGCGCCGGCGACGATCACCATGCCGACGATGGCGTGGAACAGGATGGGGATGAAGATCAGCCCCCACTCCAGCACCGGCAGCAGGGCGCCGAACTTGTGGATGTTCAGCACGTTGGTCTGAAAGCTGGCGTCGCTGTTCAGCACGCTGGCGTTGACCAACAGATGAATCACCATGTACCCACCCACGGGCACAAGCCCGCTGAGCGAGTGCAGGCGGCGGATCACGAAGCTGTGGCGTTCCCAGAACGACAAAGAAGGGTCCACGGGCGCACTTTCCAGGGTCCAGGCAATGAGAAACGCCGAACGCGGCGGCGAAACCTCGATCGGCGTTCAGTATAGGGCAGCCCCAGTGAGTGACAAGCCGCGAGCGACACGACTGGCAGCATTGAACCGCGCAGCAAAAAAGGGGCAGGCTCGAAAGCCCGCCCCATTCAAGTGCCCCAAGCCGCGGCGTCGACGCTCCGCGCAATCATCCGCCCGACGACGACGGCGGCGCTGCAGCCTTTTGATCGTACTCGGTGGCTAGCTCGTTGCGACCCAAACCCCGCAGGGCGACGGCCATCTCGCGGTACATCTTGGGCTGCGGGTTGTCCTTGTGGATGGCCAGGTTCAGGAAATCCGACGCCTTCTGATAGTCCTGGAGCTTGTTGTACGCCAGGCCGACGTTGTAGTAGTACTCGCCCACGCTGGGATCGGAGCGAATGGCGCTGTTAAAGCTCTCGATGGCCTTGTCGAACTCCTTGAGATCCATATAGGCCCGGCCCTTGTTGACGTGGGCCAGCGCAGAAGTTGGGACTCTTGGCGATCGCCTGGGCGTACTGCTCAATCGCTTTGCGGAAATCGCCCTGCTTGTGGTAGGTGAAGCCAAGCCACAAGTAGGCGCGGGGGTCTTGGAAGCCGCCGCCGGTGGACGAGGCTTGCTCGAAGTCGCCGCGGGCCAAGTCCAGCGAGCCAATGAAATACCAGCAAATGCCGCGATACAAGTAGGCTTCCGAGACCCACGAAGCGTCGGCGCCCGCCGGCACCGCCTGGATCGCCCGAGTCAGCGAATCCACGGCATCGCTATAGCGCTGGAGCATCCGCTCGGCGCGGCCGCGGCGGTAGAACGCCAGGCCCGAGTCCGGGTATTTGTCTTCGTTCTCGGCGAGGACCGCCTGGGCGTCGGCGATGACCGCTTCGTAGGTCGCTTTCTGCTTGGCGGGATCCTTCTCGGCGTCGCCCAACAGCAACCGCGCATCGGCCCGCAAGATGTATCCCGAGGTAAACGTCTTCGGATCGCCGCGTTTCTTCGGCTTGTAGGCGTCGATCGCCTTGGTGAGCGCGTCGACCGCGCCGGCATGGTCGTTCTGAAATAGATAAACCTGCGCCAGCGTCGAGTAATTCTCGTAGTCGCCGGGATCGATTTCGGACGCCTTTTGCAGGTCGGCCACCGAGTCGGCAAACTCCTGCATCTGGGCGTGGGCCAGGCCGCGGTCGCGGTAGGCGCGAGCATCCTTGTCGTTCAGCGCCAGCGCATCGTCAAGGTATCGCAGGGCGTTGGCCGGATCGCGCAGCGTTGTTCGCCAGCACGTGGCCCAGACCGGAGTTCGCCTCGGCGCTGTTGCGGTCGCGCTGCAGGGCATTGCGGAACGCGTTCTGGGCCATGTCGATCTGGCCCAATTCCATGTTGGCTTCGCCGAGCCCGTTGTACGCGGCGACGGAGTTGTCGGACAAATCCAAAGCCCGGGTGAAGGCCACCGCCGCCTCCTGGAAGTTCTCGAGCTTCAAGAGCGCCTGCCCGACGGCCACCATCGGTTCGGGGTACGTGGGGTCGATCGTCAGCGCCTTGTTGAGCGCTTCGAGCGACTCCTTGTATTTCCCTTCGTCCAGCAGCTGCTGACCTTCTTTGTACGCCGCTTCGGCGTCGGGATCGCGCATGGACGCCGCGGCTGCGTCCGCTCCCGCGGCAGGCGCCGCCGCCTGCTGCGCCAGCGCCGACGACGACTCCATGCCCGCCCAAGCGACCGCCGCCATCACCACGCCAAAATGCTTTACGAATCTCATGAAAGGCTCCTCAAAACGCCCGCTAGTAATGCTCGCGCTCAATCAGCCAAATAATACCCCGCACCATGGCGCCGGGTAGTGAGAATGGTCCGATTCATCGTAACACGGACTGCCCAATACCCGAACGCTTGAGGCGCGCCGCTCGCCGGGAAATTGTACGCCGGTCGATCCGAATGGAAGCACCACGCCGGTTGTACGGCTCAAAGCAGCGTCGCAAAGACTGCTCCGAGCCTGGGGGCGACTCGCCTCCGCACGGCCTAGGCTTTGTCTCAATACGGCGCCCGACAAGAGGGGCGGCTGGGGTTGAGTCTTCAAACCCCAAACCTAGCACTGTGGTCCCCGCGGACGGCGACCACAGCCACCCTTATTCGCCGTCTTGAGACGAAGCCTATCCCTTGGCGGCGTCGGCGAATTCCTCGGCCGGCTCTTCGTCGTCGGGCGTGGCAATCGCGTAGCGGCCGTAGGCCTTTCCGGTGCGGGTGTACTCCTCGGCGAAGCTCACCGCCTCTTCGTCGGTAAACTTGCGTGGAATGGTGCGCTTCAGCTTGCCGTACTCGTAAATGTGCACGCAGTGATCGGCCGGCGGACCAGCGGGCGCCGCGGGCGCATCGTCCGACGCCAAGGAATCCTCGGGAGGCAACCGATCGCCGAGCTCGCTCGCGGCGTCCGACGGAACAGCGGCGTCCGCGTCGCGGCGACCGTCGCGGCCGCCGCTGGGCGAGGGCCCTTTGCCGCGCAGGCGCAGCGCGCCGGCGGGCTTGCCTTTGCCCGGCGCCGGCTTGCGACCCTTGGGCCCGGCTTTCTCCTCGGCCTCGACCTCGGAGTCCTCGGTCGAGGACTCCTCGTCGTCGTCGTCGACGAAGTCAAACTCTTCGCCGAACAGATCGTCGTCGTCATCGTCGTAAGGCATGGAACCACGCGCCGCTCGCAAAGGGCGGCCATCTGTTGAGCATTGGGATCGGCAAGAGACCTAGCGGCTGGCGAGCCCCACGGCGCCGGCGCGATCGAAAGATTAACCGCTAAGTATCCAAGGGCCGCGGCGGGGCGTCAACCAGCACCAGAAATCGGCCAAACGGCTCGGCTTGGGCGCCATGCCCTCGTCCGCGTGGGCATGCGATTTTGCCGACAGACATGGCCACGTCGGCGGACCTCACCAGGCCATGCCACCGTATCACAGCGAGATCTACCGTGCGGCGACCCGCCGGCGGGCCGCCTCGAGGCCGGCGTCCAGGATCGGATCGTGGCCCACGATCTTCAGAGCGCTCACCTGGCCCGCAGCCGCGAGAGGCTCGGTCGACGCGCCGTCTTGATTCTCAATCGGGCGAGCGGCCGTGTAGGGTTTCGCCGGCGCGTCGCCGGCCACCTTGATGTTCGGCGTCACCCCCTGATGGCTGATCTTCCGCCCGCTGGGGGAGTAGAACAGGGCCGTGGTCAGCCGAATGCCCGCCCCGGCATAGCCCAACGGAAAGATGCCCTGTACCGACCCTTTGCCGTAGGACCGCTCGCCCACCACGTCGCCGCGGTTGTTGTCCAAGATGGCGCCGGCGAAGATTTCGCTGGCGCTGGCACTGTCGTGGTCAATCAGCACGACCAGCGGCACACGCCAGGTTCCGCCGTAGTGGGCCTGGTAGTTGAAGTCTTCTTGTGGACTGCGGCCGCGGGTGGACACGATGGCGCCGTTCTGCAGGAACTTGTCAGCCACCTCGACGGCGGCCGTTAGGAGGCCGCCCGGGTTCCCGCGCAGGTCCAGGATCAGCGATTTCATGCCCTGACGGTGCAGGTCCCACAACGATGCCTCGAGGTCGCGACTGGTGGTTTTCTGAAAGGTGGGCACGCGCACGTAGGCGACGCCGAAGTCCTTGTCGATGATCTTCACGTCCTCGAGGCTCGGCACCTCGACGTGCTCCCGTCGCACGGAGAGTACGCGCTCTTGTTGGCCCGGCGTCTGCGCGGTCACTCGGACGAAGCTGCCTTCGACGCCCGTGAGCAGGGCGGCGGCCTCGTCGGTGGATAGCGGGGCGGTCGACTTGCCGTCGACGGCCACGATGCGGTCGTTGTCGCGAATGCCGGCCCGCTCGGCGGGGCTGCCGGGGATGACGTGCACGATCAAGAGGGCGCCGGCGTCGGCCTTCAGCTCGACGCCCAGGCCGACGAAATTGCCCTCAATCTGCTGATACACGTCGCGCAGTTGGTCGGAGGTGAGATACGAAGAATACTCGTCGAGTCCCCCTGCGGCGGCGCTGACGAACTCCAGCAGCGTGGCCGTCTGCGGCAGCCCCGAGCGGGCTTCGACCGTGCGCGCCGCCTGGGCGGCCAGGGCGGCCAGATCGTCGGGATTGGCGACTACCTTGCTGGCCACAACCTGGTACAGATCGCGGCGCACCGGCGCCAGTTGGTTGGACGTGAGGTTCAGCGCGTTGGCCGTGCAGAAGGCCGGATCCATCAGGGCCAAATCGATCGCGGTGGCGCCCCGCGCGGCGATGCGCTGCCAGGGGGGATCCGTGACGTAGTGGGTGTTAACCTTGCGCAGCAGCTCCAGGTACAGCCCCACGGCTTGTTGCGGCGAGAGCGTCTTGAGCGAGTCGAGATAGCTGTGATCGGCGTACCGCCGGTCGAGGCTGAAGTGGAGCTTGGCGAGGTCTTCGCGGCGCTGGAGCGTTTCGTTGTCGGGGTAGGCGTGGAGCGCGTCCTCGTAGTGGCTCATCGCCTCGCCCCAGCGGCGGAGCGACTCGAGTCGTTCGCCTTCCTGGAGCAAGCTGGTGAGCGACGTGATCGGCGCCGCGTCGGCGGCGATCGTCACCGGCTCGGAAGACGCGGTGACCTGCGCCGGCGCTGCCGGCGCGCTCAGCGACCAGGCCGCGGCCGCCGCGACGAGCAGAAACAATCGTAACTTGCGAAGACTCGAAATCCTGGCGTCCATGTGATGCTCGTTCCGTGCGTTGGGGAGGCTTCCAGGCTGTGCGGCGGCTGCTTGGGCCAAGCGGCGTGCGGGGGCGGCTAGCGGCACAGCGGGGGGTGAGCATCCTTGCGGCATGCGGCGCGTCGAAACGGGTCGGGATCGACGGCCACCGCGAATATAGATCACGATTCGCACCCGGTCAAAAAGCCAGCGCCCCAGAAAACCACCTTCCAGCGGGGCTGCGTCGCCACGACCGTCAAAAGTCGTGAGGGCGTCTCTTGCGCGGCTCGACCGCGCCGTGGGCGACGAATCGGGCGGACGCGCCGGTCGTAGCGACCGCGCCGCCCGCACCGCCTGTGACGCCAGAGGAAGCACCGCTCGAAAGACCAGAGCGCAGCGGCGTCCTTGCCAGAAAAGCCCGGCGCATCTCGTCGCCGGGTAAGTTCAAGCGTCATTACGCGGCGACCGCGCGACAGGTTCGGCCGCAAACTTTTCGGTCGTTGAAAGTCAGCGCGCACAGTGCTATCGTGACCCCCGCAGGTTTGAGAATCCTGAATACGGATTTCTCGCAAAGGCGCTAAGGCGCAAAGGAAGAACGCAAAGATCGGAGAAGTGGAAGCACCAATCCTCGCTAATTGGCGCTAACCTGATGGGTGAGAATAAGTGAGAACTAATGCGTCTAACATTTTCCCTTCTTCTTCTATGCGATCTCCTTTGCGCTCGCGCCTTGCGCGAGATCTTCACAGATTGACCACTCACATCGGACCAGTATGACATCCTCGCCTAAAATCCAACGAGCCCTCATCAGCGTCAGCGATAAGACGGGCCTTTTGGAGTTCGCGCACGAGCTGGTCGCGCTGGGCGTCGAGATCTTCAGCACCGGCGGCACGCGGCGGCACTTGGAACACGCCGGCGTGAGCGTCCGCGACGTCGCTGAGTACACCGGCTTTCCCGAAATGATGGACGGCCGCGTCAAGACGCTCCACCCCAAGGTGCATGGCGGCATCCTCTGCCGGCACGACAATCCCGATGATATGGCGTCGCTGGCCCAGCACGGCATCGTGCCCTTCGAGCTGGTCGTCGTGAACTTGTATCCGTTCGAGCAAACAGTGGCGAAGGCGGGCGTGACAGTCGATGAGGCGATCGAAAACATCGACATCGGCGGTCCCTCGATGGTCCGTTCCGCGGCGAAGAACCACGCCTTTGTGACGCTCGCCACCGACGCCGGCCAGTATGCGGCGATCCTCGAACAACTGCGCACCTACGGCGCCACAACGCCCGAATTGCGGCGCGAGTTGGCCGAGGCCGCGTTCACTCGCACGGCGCAGTACGACGCGAGCGATCGCCGATTACTTCGCGGCGCTCCACGGTTCCTCCGGCTCCCTCCCCCTTGCGGGGAGGGCTGGGGGAGGAGGGCAGCCCGCCGAGCGGATCGCCCACCGCCCCGCACACCCCTCCCCTAGCCCCTCCCCGTCAAGGGGAGGGGGACCAGAGTGGATTTTACTTCGATTACCGCGACGCCCTTCGCTACGGCGAGAACCCCCACCAACCCGCGTCCGTCTACGCCTTCCCCGACGCCGGCCCGCACGCGCTGGTCAACGCACAAGCTCCACGGCAAGGAGCTCTCCTACAACAACTTGCTCGATCTCGACGCCGCCCTGGCGTGCGTCCGACTTTTGCCGCAGCCGTCGGTCGTGGTCTTGAAACACAACAACCCGTGCGGCGCCGCCATCGGCGCCACGCTGGTCGAGGCCGCAACCAAAGCGTGGGAGGGCGACCCCTTCGAGCGCCTTCGGCTCAGTGCTTGGCGTCAACGCGCCGGTCGACGCGGCGATGGCCGAGTTCCTCGCCGAGCCAGGCAAGTTCGTCGAGGCGATTGTCGCGCCGGAGTTTACGCCCGAGGCGCTTGCCATCCTCACCACCAAGCCCAAATGGAAGGACAACGTGCGGCTGTTGGCGGTCGGAGCCATCGAACCTGGCCGCGGCGCCCGCCAGTGGCGGCAGATCGACGGCGGCATGTTGTCTCAAACCGCCGACGACCTGCCGGACCAGCCGCACCATTGGCTGGTGGCCACCGAGTGCAAACCCACGGAAGATCAGCTTCGCGACCTCCAGTTTGCGTGGGCGGTGTGCCGCCATGTGAAAAGCAACGCCATAGTCGTGGTCAAGGACGGCGCCGTCGTGGGCGTGGGCGCCGGGCAGATGAGCCGCGTCGATGCGGTGGAGATCGCCCTGGGCAAGGCGGCCGGCCGGGCCCGCGGCGCGGCGCTGGCGTCCGACGCCTTTTTCCCGTTCGACGACTCGATCCACGCCGCGGCGGCCGCCAGCGTCGCCGCGGTCATCCAGCCAGGCGGCTCCCGCCGCGACGACGAGGTGATCGCCGCCGCCAACCGTCACGGCCTGGCCATGATCTTTACCGGCCAGCGACACTTTCGGCATTGAAGCCCCATTTAGCCCCCGGTCAGTGACCGGGGGCTAACTTACCGGAAGGCGCCCGCCGTATTGCCGAACATTGCTGGCTTTTTTTGGTGAAATCGGCGATAATCTAGCGGCCACGGTGCAGCGCACGCTGGAGCCCGTCACAGACTCATCTCACGGGCCCTGTAGGAACAAGTGCGTCGATTGTCCGTCGGCGCGGGCTTAAGAGGCTGTTCGGAACACGATTGCTAGTTCCCTGCAACTAGCGCCAGGAGCAGAGCCATGTCCCCATCGTCTCGTCGCGGTTTTACGCTCGTCGAACTGCTGATCGTCATCGCCATCATCGGCATTCTTATGGGCCTGTTGCTGCCGGCCGTCCAAGCAGCGCGCAGAAGCGGCGCGACGCTCCACCTGCAACAACAACCTGAAGGAGCTCGGGCTGGCGATGACGAATTATGTCGGCAAGGCCAATGGCAACTATCCGGGCTGGGCGCAAGACCAGAAGGTCATCGGGTATCAAGGCCAGCCCTTAAATGGCGGCAACGGCGTTATTGCCCTCACCTGGGCGGCCAAGTTGCTGGCCGCATTGGATCAAGAAACGCTTCGTCAGCAAATGCTCGACGGCACGATGAACTACTACGAGCCGCCACGCGTGGAAGTGTTTATTTGCCCCAGTGACGCCAATGTTACTCCCAAGATTGGTACGCTGACCTATGTGGTCAATTCGGGCATGCCCGATCCAACTACCAATTCCCTTAACGGCGACGTGAGCGACGTCAAAGCCAACGGCATGTGTCATGACCAGCACGGGGGTCGCAACGGACCCATAGTCAAAGATTCGCAAATCCCTGATGGCGCAGGCACGACGCTGTTGTTTGCTGAAAATGTGCAAAAAGACACGCCAACAACGTGGACCGGCCCTCTTCAACAAAATCCAATCGCCACGGCAAACAACTATGAGCCGGATATGCAACCCAATCCTGAGCAGCGCTTCGGCATGGTTTGGGTGTACGACAAAAGCAAGGCTTTTGCACCGGATCCGAGCTTGTTCCAACCGATCAATCGCGACACTCGCGAGCCATCGCCGGGAAACTACACGCTTCCGATCAATGAAGTCGGCTCGGCGTTTGCTCGCCCATCAAGCGCACATCCGGAAGTAGTGGTTGTGGCCTTCTGCGGCGGCAACACGCGAGATCTGCGTGAAAATATCGACTACAAGGTGTATCAGCAGTTGATGACGCCCAACGGTCTGAAGGCGGAACTGCCGAACGAGAACCCGCGCGTGTTCGTCGAACAGGACGCCCGCGCCAACAACGGTGGCCAGGGCTTCATGACCCCACCGCTGAACGACGCGGATTACTGAGCGGGCCCAGCCGCCGTCGTCCGTCGACAATCGCCAATCAAGTGTTAGCGGGCATCGTTTCGATGCCGCGCGCGCGGCGCGACGGCGCCGGCTAACACGATTTCAGCGCGCTTTGCGCTGTCGAGAGAAGTCGCTACTCCGGAATCAATTCCAGGCACAATAGCCGGTCCTTGCCGCGCACGTAGAGCAGCCCGTGCGAGAGCACCGGCGCCGCCCAGGCGGGGTAATCGAGCAGCGGCTCGCCGGCGTCGTCTTTCGGCGAGAGGTCGGCCAGCACTTCGTAGCGCTGGGGCGTCGCCGCCAACAGCCGTAGGGCGCCGTCTTCGCTCAGGCAGATGAGCCGACCGTCGACGTACAGGAGCGACGACCGCCCCAGGTTCGGCTCGGCCCACTTCACTTTGCCGGTCGCCCACTCGACGCACCGCAGCTCGGCCTCGCCGGGGTGCTGGCCGCTGCTGGCGTACATGTAGCCGTCGTGATACACGGCTGTGTTCCAGTGCAACTCCATGGCCTTGTCGCGCGCCTTGAGGTCATCCTGCCAGACGACGTCGTAGCCTCCCGGCTTGACGCGAAGCAGGGCGCTGCCCGGACCGTAGGATTCGGAAATGAACACCTCGTGATCGACGACCACCGGGCTGCTGGCGTTCACGCTCTCGAGCTTGTCGCGCGCCACGGGAATTGAAAGTCGACGGCGCCGGTGCGCGGGATCGAGCGCCACCAGCCCGCCGCGGGCGAAAGCGAAGCACCACGGTCGGCCGTCGATTTCCGCAATCACCGGGCTGGCGTAGCTGGCCAGCTCGTCGGTGGCCTGCCAGCGGACTTTGCCCGTGAGCTTGTCGAAGGCGACGACGCCCGTGCCGTTGCCCTCGACGCGCCCCTGAGCCGTAAACACGTCCGGCGGACCGCCGGGGGGACTGCCGCCGATGTTGGCGATCAGAAAGTCGCCCCACACGATCGGCGTACTCGCCACGCCGAAAAAGTTTTTCACGACGCCGAACTCTCTGATCGTGTCGACGCTCCACACGGACTTGCCGTCATCGACCCGCACGCAGTGGAGCTGTCCCTCGGGGCTCACCACGTACACGCGATCGCCGTCGACCACCGGCGTAGCCCGCGGGCCGTTGTTGTATCCCAGCATGTCGGAGTAGTCGGCGTCGACGTCGTAGGTCCACAGCTCCTTGCCGGTCTCGCTTTCGCAGCAAGTGAGCCGATGCTTGTCGCCATAGCGGTCGAAATGAAACAACCGCCCGCGGCTGATCGACGGGGCGCCGTAGCTCTCGCCCAGCGGGGACTGCCAGACGATCCGCAGCGGGTGGGCGCCCAGGTCGGCGGGCAGGCCGGTCTCGGGCGAGCGGGCGTTGCGCTCGGGGCCAAGGAAGCCGGGCCAGTCGATCCCGACTTTCCGCGTGCCAAGGTCGGGGGGCGGGGCTTCGTCGGCCGCAAAAGCGCCGCCGACTGCGGCCAACGCCGCCAAAAATACAAACTGTCGCGGCAAGCGAGGAAACCAGCGGGTAATCATCCCGGCAGGATAGCCGGATGCCGGTTATCGAGATAGCGGGTGGGCGTATTTCCGCGGGTAACTTCGTGTTAGCCGGCATCGTCTCGATGCCGTGTTTATGGACGCCGCCACGCCAACGGCATCGAGACGATGCCGGCTAACCTCAGATCGGCGCATGACTGGCGGTTTCTCGCCAGCGCCAATGGGAGTAGCATTACTCGCTCGCCCCTCACCCCTCGCCCCTTTGCTCATGTCCACCGCCGAGCCCTTCGACGCCTCGCTTCTGCCGCCGCGGCAATTCTTCCGCTTCTCGGCGGATGTGAAGCGGTGCGACCCGGTGTGGACCCCCGCGGGCGTCAACCTCGACGAGAGCTACGCGCTGCCGTCGCTCGGCGAACTGGATGGCCGGCCGGCGTTTGCCCAGGTGCGGATGGCGTGGGGCGCCGAGGGACTCGTGTGGCAGGTGGAGGTAGAGGGCAAGACGCAGCCGCCGTGGTGTCGCGACTCGCGGCTCCCGGACAGCGACGGCTTTCAGGTGTGGGTCGACACGCGGGCGACGCTCAACGTGCACCGGGCGAGCCGGTTCTGCCACCGGTTTGCCTTCCTCCCCTTGGGCGGCGGTTCCGGCGGGCGCGATCCCGTGGCCGATCAGCTTCTCTTGAACCGTGCGCGGGAGAACGCCCGACCCGTGCGCCCGCGGGAGTTACAGGCGCGCGCCAAGATTACGCCGACAGGTTACACCCTCTGGGCCTTCGCCGCGGCCGCGGCGCTCGGTGGGTTCGACCCTGCGCAACAGACGCGGTTGGGGTTCACCTACGCGATTCTCGATCGCGAGCGGGGCTTGCAGACTTTCTCAGCGGGGCCCGAGTTTCCTTACGAAGAAGACCCAAGCTGCTGGGCCGAGCTACGGCTGGTCGACGCCTGAACGCGGCACGCCGGCCGGTTTCACTGGGCAGGCGGCGCCTCGCGGGATCGGTCCGCACGCCGTGCAGACGTAGTCCTCGCCGCCGACCGAGGTCTGCGTCGTCGCGTCGGAAGACTGCCGCGCCACGCTCACGGCGTGCAGCGCCGCCGCAGCCAGCAACATGAGCACAAAGGGGATGGTGGAACGGCGACGCATGGGTGACACCTCAACCGTAAGTATACCTAAACTCGCTGAAAAAGTGTTAGCCCTGGCCATCTCGCGATTGCCTTGCGTTAGTTTGGAATCAACGATTTTCTTGCGGTTCGTACGAGGGCGGCCGCCTCGGCTGCCGAGGCGGCCACGCCCGTGACATGCCCCATTTTTCGCCCCGGCCGAGCGGCGGTCTTGCCATACAGGTGCAGCCGCAGGCGGTCGTCGGCCAGCACGCGCGCCCACTGCGGCTCGCCCGCCTGCCACAGGTCGCCCAGCAGGTTGGCCATCGCCGAGGCCGGGACGATCGGCTCGAACGACCCCAGCGGCAGCCCGCACACGGCCCGCACCTGCTGCTCGAACTGCGAGCAGCGGCAGGCATCGATCGTCAGGTGACCCGAGTTGTGCGGGCGGGGGGCGATTTCGTTGACCAAGAGCCGCCCGTCGCGCGTCAGAAAGAATTCGACGCAAACCAGCCCGACCACCTCAAGTTCGCGCACGATTGTGCGGGCGATCTCCCGAGCTTCCTCGGCAATCGACGCTAACTCCGGGTTGGGATACGATGTGACGTCGAGGATGTGGTTAGCGTGGTCATTGGCCAGCGGCCCGAAAAAAGCTTCCTCGCCGGTGACCGACCGCGCCGCGAGCATCGACAGCTCGCAGCGAAAGTCGATCCGCGCTTCGAGGATCGCCGGCGCCCCGGCCAGCTTGCGCCATGCGGCCGTCGCTTCGGCAGGCGACGCCACGGTGGCCTGACCCTTGCCGTCGTAACCCCACGCAGCCGTCTTCAACACCGCCGGGGTTCCCAGTTCCGTCAGCGCGGCGTCAAGCTGGGCCTTGCTCGTCGCCTCGGCGAATGGCGTACACGGAACGCCGCGGCTCTGCAGAAAACTCTTTTCGCGCAGCCGATCCTGGCTCGTATGCAGCACGGCGCCGGCCGGCCTCACCGGAGCATAGCGCGCCGCGGTCTCCGCCGCGACAATGGGGATGTTCTCGAACTCGAAGGTGACGACGTCGACTTCGCGCAAACTCGGCCACGGCGTCGACGTCTTCAAACGACGCCTCGGTCTGCCGAAACGCCACGTCGGCCGCCGGGGGATCGTGCTCAGGGGCGAACACGCGCACGCGGTAGCCTAGCCGCGCCGCGGCCATGGCAAACATGCGGCCTAGCTGCCCGCTGCCCAACACGCCCAGCATCGCGCCAGGCAGAATCGGGTCGGCGTCGCGGCGGGAACGAAGATGGCTCATCCTGAATTTGCCGCGAAGCGGCGATGGTTAATAGCCAGGGGCGCAAGCCCCTGGTTGCGTTCCCTCAAGCAATGCGAGAGCCCCAAGGGGGCGATGGTCAAGATACCGTCGCCCCGTTGGGGCTATCAATGAGGGCGCCGCGCCTAAACCAGGGGCTTCCGCCCCTGGCTATTAACCGACGGCCCGTTGGGGCCTCAGACGCGCCGCCATCACTCCTCCAGCTTCTGCGTGCGTACATACGCCGTCTGCCGCTCGTGGAACTCGTGCAGCTTCTCACGTAGCTCGGGCCGGCTGCCGGCAAGGATGCGCACGGCCAGCAATCCGGCGTTGCGTGCTCCGCCGGCGCCGATGGCCAGCGTTCCCACCGGCACGCCGCCGGGCATCTGCACGATCGACAACAGCGAGTCGAGCCCGCGCAGCGTCTTGGTCGACACCGGCACGCCCAGCACGGGCAGCACGGTCAGCGACGCCACCATCCCCGGCAAGTGGGCCGCCCCGCCCGCGCCGGCGATGATCACCTCCAGCCCGCGCTTCTCCGCGCCGGTGGCGTACTCGGCCATCCACAGCGGCGTGCGATGGGCCGAGACGATCTGCGTCTCGTGCGCGATTCCGAACTCAGCCAGGGCTTCCGTCGCGGGGCGCATCGTCTCCCAATCGCTCCGGCTGCCCATGATGACGCCAACTAGTGGTGCAGATTCTTGTTTGGCCATAATCACCACTCTAGGAATCGCGGCGGCAGTGCGAAAGCCTGTCGCTCGCTCCGCTTGTCGCCGTTATGCGGACTTCGGCGCTTCGGCGGTGAGTCGCAGCTCCAATCCGACAGCCGCAGCATAGCGCACCAGCGTCTTGACGGTAGGATTAGGACTCTCGCTGTTTTCGAGTTTGGAGATCGCTTCGCGGTTGATTCCCGAGCGATCCATGACGTCCGCAAGACTGATTCCCTTGCGATTGCGTTCGGCTTTCAATTCAGCAACAACCTTTCGCGCCGCGTCATGTGCGGCGAAGACGACTCGCGCCTTGTCCATTAACTCGGGTAGCTCCACCTCGATCCCTCGACGCACCGATGTGATGCGTTCCTTTTCGACGGCGGTCAGGTCTCGAAAAATTCGTTTAGCTTTTTTTACTTGCTTGCGACTCATTAGAGTCCCACCTCATAGGCGGTCACTGGGATCACCGTATTTTGGTCCGCCAATTCGTAGACGCACATGATCCGCCGGCCATCGCCGCTCAAACCGAACGCTATTGGCCGCCCGGTGCTTCGACTCACGCTCGTGCTCAGCGGATCACAAACGATGCTCTCGAAGTCATCGGGCGAAACGCCGTGCTCGGCCAGATGCGCAATGATTTCTTCGTTCCATACGAAAAAATAGTAGGGCATCGCACGAGTGTTGCATTAAATTATAACACCAAGGCGGGGATTTGCAAAACGCAAATCCGCCGATACTTGTATCACCGCCGCGTCACTTGGGCGCCGTCGGTGATGTTGTCGCCCGGGTGGGTGACCACCTCGTCGCCTTCGGCCAGGCCTGTCCAGGGCCTCGGCCTCCAGTCCATTTTGCAAACCAATCTTCACGAGCCGCTGCCGGGCCACGCCGTTTTCGATGCGGAACACGGCCCACTGGTCGCCCACGCGGAACAACGCGCTGGTGGGGACTTTGATCACATCGGCCGCCTCGGCGACCACAATGCGGGCCTCCACGCGAAAGCCGTCGCCCAGCGCCGTGCGTTCCTGGGGCGGGTCGATCAGGTCGACGATCACATTGACCCGTTGTTCCTCGACGCCGAGCGTCGAAATCTTGGTGAAGGCGCCGGGTTCGACCAGCCGTACGCGGCCATGGAGCGGTTTGTCGCCGCCCCAGTGTTCCAACAAGACGGGGGCGTCGGGCTTGATCTTCACTGCTTCGCGGGAGAGCACGTCGATTTCGATTTCCAGGTCGGCCGGGTCGCCCAGCTCCAATAGGTTCGTGCCGGCGACCACCACGGCGCTGCTTTCCTGGAACACACGCAGCACGCGGCCGCTGATCGGGGCGCGGATCGTGAAGTGCCAGCTCCCCGACGATTTGGGCGGCTCGTCGGCGTCGCCGGTCGTGGCTGGGGCGGCCTGATCCTCGACGCCGCCTTCGTCGTCGTCTTGCCGCGGCCGCGAGCTGACCAGGGCCGCGCGCGCCTGGTCCAACTCAAACTTGGCGATGTCCACGGCGTGCTGAGCCACCCGCACCAGGGCGCTGCGCGTGCGGTACGCCATCAGCTTGGCGTCGACGTCGCTGTCGGTGACCGCGCGGGTTGGCCGCCTTGGCGTCGCGCAGTCGCTTCAGCTCGCCCTCGGCATACTGCTCGTTGGCGATCGCTTCCTCCAACAAGGGATCGGTGCGCTTGACTTTGGCCTCGGCCGCCCGCACGTTGGCCTCGGCCTGCAGCACGGCGCGGGCGTCGAGCAGCTCGGGGTCTCGCGGCTCGATGCTGGCCAACAGCGTGCCGGCTTGCACCTCGTCGCCGGGGTCGAGATCAATCCGCAACAGCCGCCCCGCCAGCGGCGCCGAGACGATGTACTTTTCGCGAATGCGCGACTTGCCGTCCTGATCGACCGTCTCCCGCACCCGCCCGCGCGTCACTTTGGCGAGATCCGCCTCGACCGGCATCGGCCGCAGCCCGTAAACGATCGCGCCAATGATCGCCGCGGCGAGCAGGAGCAGAATCAAACGTCGGACAAGAATCTTCATGTGGAATTCTTAACCACTAAGGCACAAAGGCACGAAGTCGGAGAGGAAAAGAAGAGAGCTTGTCCACAGACGGCGCAGATTTTCGCAGATGAGATTCAGATATTTTTCTGCCTTCATCTGCTTCATCTGCGGATAAAACTCCGTGATTTCTTCGTGCCTTCGTGTCTTTGTGGTTCTCTTAGATCTTCCCGGTTCTTCAAACTCTACTTTATTCGCGCTGCTTGAGCACGGCTACGAGGTCGAGGCGGTCGAGGTTTCGCCGCACGATCAGGCCCGAAATCGTCGACGCCACGATCACTACCAGTGCGCTCCACGCGTAGGTTTGTCGCGTGACCACCAGCGGAAAGCGGAACAGCTCCTGATTGAAATGGGTGCACATCCACCACGCGAAGACCTTGCCCAGCACCATTCCCAAAGGCAGCGCCGCCAGCGTGATGATGGCCAACTCGCCCAGCAGGATCGACGAAATTTCGCGGCGCGAAAAACCGATCACCCGCAGCGTGGCCAGCTCACGGCTACGCTCGGCCAGCGAGATCCGCGCCTGTTGTACACCACGCCCGAGGCTATCACGACCGCAAAGAACAGATTAATCCGCTTCATCGTTCCCAGGTTTTGGGCGACGGTGTCGTTGAAACTCTCGATCGAGTGCTCCTTGACCATCACCGTCGCCACCGCCGGCATTTCCTTGAGCTCATGGTACAGCGCGTCGCGCCGCAGCGGGTCCACCAGCATATGCACGCCCGTGACCACCGGGCCTTCGAGCATGATCTGGTGCAGCTCGTCGATGTCCATGTACGCCGACAGGCCGGCGAAGTCGCGGAGCGTGGCGGCGATCTTCACCTCGCGCACGGGCCGCTTGTCGGTGAGCACTTCCACCTGCACGGTGTCGCCCACGCCCACGCTGCAGCACCTCGGCCAGCTTCTTGGACACCAACAGTCCGTGCGGCGGCAGCGGCGTCTCGGTGCCGTCCATGTTCATCAGGCCGAACAGCTGGTCGTGGGGGTTGATGCCCGTAATTCCCAGGCGTCGGCTCCGCGGGCCGGCGCAGCCGGGCCGACACCGAGCGGTTGGCCTCGCATTTCAACACGCCCGGCAGGCTTGCCAGCTCGTACACGGCGCGGTCGGCCACGGCCTCGGTCGTGGCCACCGACATGTCGTAGCGCAGCACCCAGTGGAATTGGGCGGTCATCATGTAGTCGATCGAGCTCTGAAAGAAATTGCCGATGACCAGCACGGCGACGCCCAGCGAGATGGCCAGCGTGGCAAACGCCGTCTTTACCGGATGTCGCTCGAGCTGCCGCACCACCATCAGGACAATCGGCGGCACGAACCGGCCCAGCCCGAGCTGCTCCAGGATCGTCGGCCCGAAGCCTGAGGGCGTAGCCGGCCGCATGGCCTCGGCCGGCGGCAGACGCACGGCGCGCAGCACGGCGCCCAGCGCTCCGAGCACCGCCGCGCCGGCGGCGATGCCTGCGGCCGCGAGCACCACGCCCAGCGGAATCCGGTACATGAACTCGGCAAAGTGAAACAGCCGGGCGTACATCTCCGTCACTTGCCGCCCGAACCACGCGCCGCCGGGCACGCCCACGCACAACGCCCCCGCCGCGATCAACAGCACGCTTTTGATGTAATGCCAACCGACTTCGAGGTTCGAATACCCGAACGCCTTGAGCGCGGCGATTTGCTCGCGCTGGCTGTTGATCGTTCGCGACATCACCACGTTGATCAGAAACGCCGACACTCCCAGAAAGATGGACGGCGCGAACAGCCCCATGTTGCGGTTCTGGTCGATTTCGTTCTGCACGAACTGATGCGACATCTGGTCCTTGCGGTCGTACGCCCCCAGGCCGCCGTACGGCTCGATGAGCTGGTCGACCCGCTGGATGACGTCGGCCGGGTTCGCCCCGCGCATCAGCTTGATCGACAGGTCGTTGAACGCCCCGTCGAGGTCATAGGCCATCGACAGCGCCTCTTCGTTCATCCACAGCACGCCGAAGTGCCGGTTGTCGGGCACCATGTCGCCGGGCTTGATTTCGTAGATGTACTCGGGCGACAGTACCACGCCGACGATGCGCAGCGGCTTGAGGCGACCGTTGATGATGGCGGAAATGTGGTCGCCCACTTGCAAGGCGTTGGCGTTGACGAACGCCTCGCTTGCCAGGCATTCATCTTCGCTGCGCGAGCTGAGCCACGAGCCGCGCCGGAGGATCGGCTGGTTCAGGAGCGGCTGGCGGTCGTCGGGCACGGAGATGATTTTGCCGGCGACGGGCTCGTCGAAGTAGGGAAGCGACAGATTGACCGCCACGACAATGCGCCGCTCCGCCTGCGCCACGCCGGGGATGTTGGCGATCCGCTCCATGAGCGAGTCGGGCGCCCGCTTGAGCGTGGCGAACACGTCCGCGAAGTTGCGGCGGTCGTAGTAGGTTTGCTGCGACAGCTCCAGCGAGTGGAGCAGGCTCCGCGAGAGGATGAACAGCGCGATGCCGCACCCCATCACCAGCGCAATCGCCGCGGCGAGGCTGCGGGTATGCCACAGGTCGCGAAGCATCTTGCGGTCGAGAGGGGAGATAATCATGTGCTCATCGACCCATTTAGCCCCCGGTCACTGACCGGGGGCTAAGTGACCGCTCACCAATTTAACTCCCGCGCCGGCCGCTTCCGCGGGTTGCGATCCACTCCCGTAATCAACCCCCCCGACAAATGCACGACCCGATCCGCCATCTCCGCAATCACGGCGTTGTGCGTAATGACGGCCGTCGTGGTCCCCAGCTCCCGGTTGATGCGCTCGATCGCCTCGAGCACCATGATGCCGGTCTGCACGTCGAGGGCGCCGGTGGGCTCGTCGCACAACAGCACGTCGGGCCGCTTGGCCACCGCCCGGGCGATGGCCACCCGTTGCTGTTCGCCGCCGGACATCTGGGCGGGGAAGTGGTCGAGGCGGTCGCCCAGACCCACGATCCGCAACGACTCGGCGGGCTCCATGGGGTTCTTGGCAATCTCGGTGATCAGCGCCACGTTCTCGCGCGCCGTCAGGCTCGGGATCAGGTTGTAGAACTGGAACACGAAGCCGACGAAGTCGCGGCGGTAGCGCGTCAGCGCGGCGTCGTCGAACTCCGTCAATTCGCGATCGCGATAATGCACCGTGCCGCTGGTCGGCGAGTCGAGCCCGCCCAAGATGTTCAAGAGCGTGCTCTTGCCGCTGCCCGAGGGACCCAAGAGCACCACAAACTCGCCGGCGTACAGGTCCAGGTCGACGCCGCGCAGGGCGCGCACGTCGACCTCGCCCATGTGATACACCTTGGTGATCTGCCGGGCGGCAAACACGGCGTTGGTCGGCGGCGCCGAAGGGATTTGCGACATGACAAAAATCGGCGACGGCTACAAAGCCAGCCGGCGAGCCACGCTCGCCGGGACCCGGACGGCGTGGCCGTCCGGCTACTCTGACAGTTGATTTGATATTCGTGATGATCGAGTCTTCCCGACCTTCAATCCTACCCGCGAAAAGGACCGCGCCGCCACGCGAAGACCGCGGCGTGTGCCTCTCTTTTGCACGGGAAACCGCCATAATTGACACGCGCTGCCATTGAAATGCTCGCGGCGCCCCTTCTCGCTGCCTCCAGCGACGCGTACAAAACAGCAGGCGCCTCGACCCAACTCCTGACTTGTTCCCGAGGTCTCGATGAATGCGTTCCTGGCGTTTTTAGCGCTCGTTGGCGGCCTCTGTCGGCTTTCTCTCGGCCTCATCCTGGCGCTCGCCATGGCCGGACGCGTCGGAGCCGGCGGCGGGCCGGAGAACATTTTTCTCCTCGTTAACGCCAATGGCGCCAGTTCGATGGAGGTGGCCAACCATTACATCGATCTTCGCCACGTGCCGCCGAACAACGTGTTCTATGTGCGCACACCCCCCAAGTGGAATGCCGTCAAGGCCGCTGACTTTCTCGCGAAAATCCTCCGGCCGGCCCTGGCGGAGATCGAGCGCCGCAAGCTGGGCGATCAGATCGACCAAATCGTTTACAGTTGCGAATTCCCTTGGTACGTCGACTTGACCGACGCGTTCAGCAAGACGCGGCTCTCGCCGCAGCAGCGGCCTCGCGCCTCGCTCACTTCGGCCACGTACTTCTATCATTTACTTGAACAATCCGACCCGAAGTTGATGTCGCTCGATAACAACTACTACCTGGCGCCGTCCCAGCCCGGCGTCACGCTCACGCGGGCGTTTCGCGGCAGCTATCAGTGGGCGCCCGACGGCCGGCGGGTCGAATCGGGCGGCGCCAAGTATCTGCTAAGCACGGCCCTCGGATTTGTGCAGCCCGACTGCAACACCGTGGCGGAGATTCTCACCTACCTGAAGCGCGCCGCCCGAGCCGACGGCAAGCGGCCCAAGGGATCCTTTTATTACATGCAAAACGACAACGTACGCTCGACGGTCCGCGATCCCGGCTTTGGCGCCGCCGCGTCCGAGCTCCACACGCTCGGCTTCGCCGCCCGCATTGACCGCGGCGTCGTGCCCGAGGGACGCAAGGATATCTTGGGGCTTACGACGGGCTCCGCCCAGGTTCCCCTGGGGGCGTCTGGCTGCCGGCTCATGCCAGGCGCCCTGGTTGACAATCTCACCAGCGCCGGCGCTCAGCTCTACCCCATCACCAGACCCAAGCCGCAGACGCGCGTCACGGAATACCTGCGCCTCGGCGCCGCGGGAGCTTCGGGCACGGTGATCGAGCCGTTTGCCATCGCGCAGAAATTTCCCACCCCGGCGTTGCACGTGCATTACGCCGCGCGGCGCGTCGATGGCTGAGGCGTTTTACCAATCGATCTCGGGGCCATTCCAGCTTCTGATCGTCGGCGACCCGCTCTGCCAGCCATTTGCGGCCATCCCCGAGGTGACGGTCCAGGGCGTCGCCGACGGCCAATTCGTTACCGGCGACGTCGAAATCGCTCCCGCCGCCAAGGTCGCGCCGGGGCGTTCCGTGGGGCACTTCGAGTTGTTCGTCGACGGCGTCCGCAGTCAGTCGCGCGGGGCCGGTCAGCACTTAATCCTGGACACAACCAAGCTGGGCGACGGTTACCACGAGCTGCGCGTGGTGGCCGTCGACGCTTCGCCCATCGAAGTGCAAGGTCGCTGGATAGGCGGCGTCATGGTGAAGAATGGCCGCGATGCGGTGGAACTGACGGCCGTCGTCGACGGGACGGACGTCGTCCTCAACGTGACGGCGTCGATCGACGGCGCGATCGGCGTGTATCACAACGGGCGGGAGTTAGGTCGAACCAGCGGCCGGCAGGGGCGCCTGACGGTGGCCGCGGACAAGCTCGGCAAGGGCCCCGTGGTCCTCCAAGCTCGCACGATCGGCACACCCGCACTGTCGAGCCGACCGTTGCGGCTGGAGATTCTTTGAGTGTCCGAGGCGGCCGCGTGCATGCGTGCCATCGCCGCGCGGGCCTACGGCCCTCCTGAAGCGCAAAACCGGCTGCCGTCGCGGCTTGTGACGATTGTGCCGGCTGCGGCATCGTTGACACGCGCGGGGGCGGGGATACGATGAACTCTATCTCCCGCACGCGCTCTCGCGCGAAGGAATCTGCCGCGATTTGCCGGGAGACCCCTGTCGTCAGCCTGGGCGGAACCTCACGGCAAATCGACCCGGCAACCGTCGCCGCCCACGCCTTGCCAAAATAACCAGCCCTCGGGCGCGCATCGACGGCGAAGCGGCTCCATGCGGCGCTATCCTTTCACATACCTCACAGCGGATTGCCCGAATAGATGTCCGAGATCCAACGCTACCGCGTCAACTATCGCTTGCTTTTCAGCCTGATCGTGGGCGGTTGCATCAGCGCCGTCGCGGCCTATTTCCTCTGGCGGTTTCAAGTCGACCGCAACGCCAACCGTCTGCTGGAGCGAGCCAAGGCGGCTCAAGCCGAGAGCGACGACCAGGAAGCCTACGACACCCTCACCCAATACGTCAGGCTGCGGCCAGACGAGAATGAAGCTCGCGTGCGGCTTGGCATGGCGGCGGCAAAACTCCTCGAACGCGACGACCTCGATCTGCCGACGCAAAGCGACGCCTATCACACGTTGGGCGAGGCTGTCATACGCACCGGCGACATTCCGCTGCGGCGCAAACTCGTTGACTTCTACATGACGCACGGCGCGGCGGATCGCGCCTTGCAGCCAATCGACGAACTGCTCGCCGCCGGCCAACAAGACGCCGAACTCAAGGTCATGAGGGCCAAGTGCCTGTTCGCCAGCCAACGGTCGGCCGAGGCGGCCAACTATTGCTTCAAATTAATCGGCTACAACCAAAAATCGGGGGAATTCGACGCCAAGGCAGAGGTCGCCGACCAACCCGAGGTGTACGCCTACCTGGCGCAATACCTTTACGGCGACCGGAAACAGGACCTCGCCAAGCAGGTGATCGCGCAGATGATCGCCGCCAACCCGAAGTCGCGCGACGCGTATATCGCCCAGTATCAGTTCCTCAAGCGGAGCGACGAAGCCAACGCGCAAGCGCCGCTGGAAACGGCGTACAAGCTGGACCCGACCGACGCCACCGTCTTGCTGTTCAAGGGTCTGGAGGAGCTTTCGGACTATCAGACCAAGTTGGGCGAGGCGACCGCCGACACGCTCGCCGAGGTGCGCAAGGAAGCTGAGAAGCACTTGGACGAGGCCGCGAAATACTTCGCCCAGGGACTCCAGGAGCATCCTGACCGAATCGCCTTTTACGAGTATGCCGCCCGCGTCGAATTGGCCCGCGATCGCATTCCCGAGGCGGTCGCCATCATTGACCGGGGACTGAAGAAGTTTGATTTAAAGTCGAAGCTCGGCATGGGCGGCATACCGCAGGCCATTGAACTGGTGACCTTCAAAATCGACCTCTACCTCGGCAAGAACGATATCGACAATGTCCGGCGCGAGATAAAGGCCTTGCGGGACTTGCACAACTCCAAGGTCGATCCGCTGGCCGACTACCAAGAAGCGCGCATCGAACTGCAGAATAACAACTGGATGGAAGCCGCGCGGAAAATGGCCGACGTCAAGGTGCGCCTCATCAACTATCCACCGCTGCAGGCCATGGCCGGCGCGACCGAAGGCGTGTGCTACGCGCAGCTGGGCCAATACGATCTGGCGCTTCAGGCCTACGACTGGGCCCTCGAAAAGAATCCCAGCCTGCCGCAAGCTCTCGCCGGCAAGGAAGAAATGCAGCGAATGGTGGGACAGGACGCCCGCCAGGCTGACCCTCTGCAGATGGACGCCGCCGTCAAGGACATGCTCGCGTTGCCTAAGGAGAAACAGAATTGGGACCTCTTAACCGCCAAGATCGATGAGTACGTCGACAAACAGGCGCAAATGAAGGCGGTCGACCAGGCATGGCTTTCCGCGCAAAACAGCTCCTGCGGGCGCAGCTTTTTGCGACCCGTGCGATGGGCGTCGACGACGAGGCGGAGAAGACCCAACTCTTTGAAGAGGCTCGCAACGCCATTACCGAGGCCTACCGGCTCAATCCCAAGGACATTGCCGTGCAGAGCGGGCGCCGCGGCTCTTGGCCTTGGAACCCAAGAACGGGCCCACCAAGGCGATCGATCTGCTCGACGCCATTGTCAAGAAGAACGGCGATTCGCCCAGCTTCCGCATGCTCCGCATCGACCTGTTGTCGATGCTCCGCGGCGAAAATTTCACCAATCGCGTCTACGCCGCCACCGAAGGCATGGAAAAATGGACGCCCGAGCAGCAAGCGCAGGTGTGGTCGTCCGCCGGCACGCGGTTCGAACAGTTCGGCCAATATCAAGACGCTCAAACCTGCGACAACAAAGCCGCGGCGCTGGCGCCCAACATACTACAGTATCGCGTCTCGCTGTTTCAGCTGGCGCTCAAGCAAGGCGATGACGAGGCCATGCGCTCGGCCCAGGAAAAGGTACTGGAAATCGTCAAGAGCAAATCCGACCCCGCCTACGTCGTCAACGAAGTGAAGCGGCTCATGTTTGGGTACGGCAACGGAAGCGTGCCGAAGGAACAAATGCAGCAGGCTCGCGAGATGCTGAACAGAGCGATCAAGCAGCGCCCGGCGTGGGCCGAGCTGCACCAGACGAGCGGGCAGTTGTGGCTAACGCTCGAGCGCAATCCCGAAAAAGCGCTGGCCAGCTTCGACAAGGCTTTGGCCAGCGGCCCGGCGAATTTGAACGCCTTAAGCCTCCAAATCCGCCTGCTGGCCGACCTCGGCCGCTTTCCCGAAGCGCGGCAGAAAATGAACCTCGTGCCAAAGTCGGCGTGGCCGACGCTCCTGGACGTCGTCGGGCCGAGCATCTTAGCTAAAGTCGGCGAGTCGGAAGAGGCGTTTGCCGAAGCAAAACAGGTCGCCGATCTGCAGCCCGATAATTCCGCCACTCAGATGTGGTTCTCCGACATCGCCTCCCAAGCCAACAAGCCCGACGTCGCCGAAGCGGCCATACAACGCGCCGTCAAAAGCAACCCTAGCGACCCGGACCTGTGGTCGTCGCTGCTGAGCTTTTACGTGCGCAGAAGAAGGGTCCGGAAGTCGAGCGGGTGCTGCGCGAATCGCAGTTGGCGCTCGATGACGAATTCGTGCCGTTGTTGATGGCCAAGCAGCACGAGTTGTTCGGCCGCTGGCCGCAGGCGGAGTCGATTCTTCTGTCGTATTATGGCGACCAGTTGGGTACCCCCTTCGTGTCTCGACGGATGGCGGAGTTTTATCTGCTGTGGTCCAGTCACGACGCCGCCTACCGCGCCAAAGCGGCGGTCTACATCAATAACCTGCTCCGGGCAGCCAACGAAGGGAAGCTCCAGCCGAACGACCCCTTCGTCGTCTGGGCCCGTCGGCAGGCGGCCAGAATTCTCTCGCTTAACCAGGATTACCACGACTCGCTCAAGGCGGAGCAACTTCTGGAAGCGGCCATCGCCGGCCAGTCAGCCACGATCGACGATCAGGCGCAATTGGTCGAAATCCTGAATCTGCGCGGCGATCCCGCCTCCCATGAGCGGGCGGTGGCCATTCTCCGCGACATGCTTAAGCAACAAGGCGGCTTGACCCCCGCACGCGAATTGCAGTTGGGTCAGGCCCTGTTCGACCTCGGTGAATGGAAAGCGTGCCGATCGCAGATGCGCGACGCCATTAGCCGCCACCCCGACGACATTCAACTTCGCGTGGCCTACATCAAATGGCTGCTGGCGAGGAAAGAATTCTCGCAGGCCGAGAGCTGGATTTCGCGGCTCAAGGACGTTAAAGGCGCCATCCAGGCAATTCCCGAGCTGACCTTGCGGCTGGCCGCGGCCCGCGGCGAGCACGACAAGGTGCGCTCCATGCTGACGGCCATGACGCCCAACATTCGCGGAGCGCTCAACGAAGCGCAGCTCAACAATCTGCGCATTATCGCGCTGATGGCTGGCGACGTAGGCGATCACGAATACGCCCTCCAGTTGATGCGCGAATATGTGCGCCGGACCAAGAAGAGCTCCGACGAGCTGACGCGGATGATCGCCCTGCACGCCGACCTGGACGAGGCGCTGACCACCGTGAAGACGGCCTTCCCGTCGAACGTCGACGATGTGCTGCGCACCGCCGTGGAAATGCTGCGGGCCCGCCGCGCCGAGGCGCCCGAACGCCTCGACGAGGAGGTCAACCGGTTGGTCCGCTCCGCACGGCGCGACGATCCCGAATCCGCGACGCGTATGGTGCTGGAGGCCGAGGTCAGCGAAATCCAAGAGCGGTACGACGACGCCATCGCCGCGTACCGCCAATTGCTGGGCCGCGACGACGTCCCGGTGCTCCTGCGCACTACGGCCGCCAACAACTTGGCGTTTTTGCTGTCGCTGAAGAAAGTCGACCTGGACGAAGCCCTGGCGATGGTCAACGAGTCCATGAACAACGTCGGGCCGATTTCCGATATCCTCGACACCCGAGGACTCGTTTATCACGCCAAAGGGGATTTCGCCAAGGCGGTCGACGACCTGACGGCGTGCGTCAAGGTCGGTCCCACGGCCAGCAAGTATTTTCACCTGGCGGACGCCCTGTTGGCCGCCGGCGACAAGAAGCGGGCCGTCGACGCCTGGCAGCAGGCGGAGATATTGGACATCGGACCCCCCAAGGTATCCAAACTGGAATGGGACCGGCTTAAGGAAGTATCCCAACAGATCGAGGCTATCCGCTCGTCGACCGCGTCGCGCTGAACGGCGCTCGTTGTTCGCCGCCGTCGCCGCCGTTAAGATGCCACAGTTCCGCGATCGGCGCCGGATTGTCGCTGCCGCCTGTCGCGGCTCAACTTGTTCCTGTAGACCAACTCGTCGGAGTACTCGCCATGGTCCGCTTCGTTCACCGCTGCTTAGGGTCGTCCTGGCCAATCTTCGCCCCGCTGGCGCTGGCCATCGCCGCGGCGATGCAGCCGCTAGCCGCCGCCCAACCGCCCGCGGAGATGACCGACGTCTACGGCCGCGGCGTTCACGCTTACTTTGCCAATCAGCTCGCCGCGGCGGATAGCTACCTGTCGCAGGTGATTCAGGCGGGCTCGACCGATCCGCTGCCGTACTACTTCCGCGCCATGGCGCGGTTGCACTCAGGGCGGCGCTGGGAGGCAATCGGCGACATGCGTCTGGGGGCCGCCTACGAAGCGCGCGACCAAGGCGCGGCCGGCGGCGTCGGCCAGGCCCTCATGCGAATTCAAGGGGCCGATCGGCAGCTTCTGGAACAATATCGCCGCGACGGCCGCGCCAACCACGCCGCGCAGCAACAAGTTCAGATCCAAGCCCGCTACCAGCAGCTCGAGCGTCGCGAAGGCGACGTGCTCCGGCGCGAGAAGCCGCTCGGCCTCGGCGAGCTCATAACTCCTGCGGCGGCCGCGCAGCCAGCCGCCGCGGCGCCGCCAACGCCGCAACCCCAACTGCCCGCTCCGTCTCCGGCCGCTAGCCCCGCGGCTGATGCTCAGCCGGCGCCCGAGCCCGCGCCTGCCCCGACCGAACCTCGCTCCCCCGCTCCTGCGGCAGCAGCGGGCGTCGATCCATTCGGACAGTCCGAATCACCCCCCGCGGCTGCCCCGCCCGCCGCCGCGCCCGCCGAGGCACCAGCGCCGGAGCCCGCGGCGCCGGCCGACGATAATCCTTTTGGCGCTCCCGAGGAGCCGGCCCCTGCCGCAGAACCCGCTGCTGATGAGCCGCCTGCCGCCGAACCCGCCGCTGCCGAAGCGCCGGCCATCGAACCTGCGCCTGCGACCGAAGGCGCCGATCCCTTCGCTCCGGCCGCCGAGGAACCGGCCCAAGAGCCTGCCAAACTCGCGACGCCCGCGGCTGCTGACGAATTGCCCGCCCCTGCCGAAGCGGCGGCGGCAGGCGACCCGTTCGGCGACGCCGAACCGGCCGAGTCGACGCCTAAAGACGCCTCGCCCTCCGCGCCGGCCGCCGAGGCGCCGGCGTCCGATGCAGCGGCGAGCGACGTCGATCCATTCAGCCCCGACGCCGCGGCGGCGCCGGGTGAAGTGGACTTCAATGCGCCGACCGAGCCCGCTGCCGAGCCGACGGCCGAGGCGGCGCCGAGTGACGCCGCCACGCCAGCCGCTGAAGCGGCTCCCGCATCGAACAGCATGGGCGGACTCTTGGGTCGCGTGCTGGGTCGAACCATTTCTGGCATGTCGCCGGTTGGCCAGTTGCGCGGTCTTGCCAAGCTTCCCGCCGGCGCCGCCCCGGCCGATCAACCGACCACGCCGCCGGCAACCGCCGACGCGGCCGATCCCTTCGGCGCGCCAGCCGCGGACAACGGTTTTGGCGAACCGGACGCGGCGCCAGCCGATGGCGAGGAGTCCGCGACCGAACCCGCGGCCGAGGAGCCCGTTGGCGGCCAGGACAGTGAGAGTGATCCCTTCGGCCCACCCTCGGGCGACGGGACTGCGCAACCGGCGGCCGAACCGGCCGGATCGCCGGCGAATGAGACGACCGAGCCCGCCGCCGCCGAGCCCGCCGAACAACCTGCGGCCACAGGCGCCGACGCCGACGTCGAAAAGCAAGACCCGAAGGCTTCCGAAGATGATCCTTTTCTCGGACACTAGTCCCAGCGGCGCACGGCGTGGACGAGCGGCGCTGGGGGCGCGTGCACTTCCCGGCAAAACTTATGGCGTCGCTCCTTTAACTACCAGACCTTACGGCTGCGATTTTATGACGTCGTCAAGACTTCCACGTGTGCGTCCGCGCTCAGCCCCCTTGCCCCGGCGCTTATCGGCCGCGGCGCTCGGTTGCGTCGTCGGACTGGCGGCGGCGCTAGTTCTGGAGGTGGGCTGCGAGCGTCCGAGTCATCCGAGTAAGCCGCCCGTGGTGCTTCCCCAAGGCGATTCGCCGGAGGTCAAGCTCAAACGGGTGATGGAGCGGTTGAAATTTGCCTTGCACGCCGCTCAGGGTTCGCCGGGCTTTGGCGTAGCTTCGCAGCGCGAATGCCAATATCAACTTATCCCGCCGTCGACCGACGAGCCGCGCTACACGGCCGAGGTGACGATCCAAACGCGGGTGGTCGTGGCCGACCAAGGCGCGAAGTCCGCGGCGAAGTCGCCCCCCAAGGGGAAAGACGCCGCTGCGACGCCGAAGACGGACGCTTCCGCCGTCGAGGGCCCGCAATCGGCCACCAGCGTGGACAAGGACAAGTTCCTGTTAGTCTACGAACACGATCGCTGGACTTTGCCCCAAAAGCCCGATAGCCAGACATTGCAGATCTGCTTCGATTCGGCGCTGGCCGAGGAATAGGGCGAAGGGCGGGGCTACGAGGCCCCGTTGCGGACAGCCCGCTCGAGGTTGCCCTGGCGAAAAGCCGCGGCCATTGCCTGGGGCACTTCCGCCTGGGCCAGCAGCACGCTGGCCCGATTCTCGGCCACGTTGGCCCGCATCTCCTGCTCCAGGGCGATCGCGTTGGCGCGCCGCTGCTCGGCGAAGGCCTGGGCTTTTCGCATGTCCGCCTCGGCCTGGTCGGCCTGCAGCCGCGCGCCGATGTTTTCGCCCACGTCGATGTCGGCGATGTCGATCGACACGATCTCGAATGCCGTATGAGCGTCGAGTCCACGCTGCAGCACCGCCTTCGAGATGCGATCGGGGTTTTCCATGACCACCAGATGATCCTCCGCCGAGCCGATCGAGGTGATAATGCCCTCGCCGACCCGGGCGATGATCGTTTCCTCGGTCGCCCCGCCGATCAGTTGCGACAGGTTGGTGCGCACGGTCACGCGGGCGCGAATCTTCAGCTCGACGCCGTTGCGGGCCACGGCGCTGAGCGTGCTCTTGGCGCTCTTGGTGGCGTCGGGGCAGTCGATCACCTTCGGATAAACGCTCGTGCGGACCGCGTCGAGCACGTCGCGGCCAGCCAGGTCGATGGCGGCCGCCCGGTCGAAGTCCAGGTCGATGTCGGCGCGCTGCGCCGCGATGATGGCGTCGATCACGCGAGGCACGTCGCCCCCGGCGAGAAAATGCGTCTCCAGGCGGCGGGTCGTTATGCCGGTGTCCGGATCGGTGCCAACGCCTGCTTGCATGGCCTTCACCTTGGCGTCGACGATCGTCGAGGCGCTCACCTGCCGCAGCTTCATGCCGATGAGCTCGAAGAAGGTGACGTGGGCGTTGGACACATAGGCCCGCACCCACAGCCCGCCGAAGTTCAGCACCACCGCCAGCGCCACGAGGAAGAAGATTCCCCCCACGACGATGGCGATCACCAGCCCCACTTGCTTGGGCGTCAGCTCCGCCAGCAGCGGCAGCGCCGCAGGACTCGAGATAGTCAACAGCCAGCTCGCAAAACTCATCGCTTCTCCTGCCGAGGCCGCGTAGATCGGCGGCGCCAAGTCTGGGCCGTCCGGCTAGCTATCCTACCGCAACGGCCCCGGCTTTAGAACCACGGATGCCGCAGCGAGTTCACAAATCGGCTCGACGGCCTAAAATGCCCCCAATGACCCGCGGCGGCGCCCGCTGTCGGCGCCGCGTACGCCCCTTTATGTCATTCGCTCTGGAGACCCTGACATGATCTATCGCCTGACCCTCGCCGCCGCCGCGTTCGCCTGTCTCATCGCCCCCGCGCTCCGCCCAGGCCGACGACTACGAGGTCGACAACGCCCACACCGCGGTCATCTTCGGCATCAAGCACATGAACACCAGCTACACCTACGGCCGCTTCAACAAGGTGGCCGGCAAGTACACGCTCGACGCCGCCAACCCCGAGGCCAGCAAGTTCCAGTTGGCCGTCGACGCGGCGAGCATCGACACCAACAACGCTCAGCGCGACGGTCACCTGAAAAGCGCCGACTTCTTCAACGCCGGCGAGTTTCCCGTCATCGCCTTCGAGAGCACCAAGGTCGGCGCCAAGAAAGTCGGCGAAGACATGGTTTACCAGGTGACCGGCGACCTGAAAATGCACGGCGTCACCAAGTCCGTGACGCTCGAACTGAAGAAGATCGGCGAGGGCCAGGGTCCCGGTCCCATGGGCTACCGCTCGGGCTTCCTCTGCGCCACCAAGCTCAATCGCAGCGACTTTGGCATGAACAAGATGCTGGACATGGTCGGCGACGAAGTGGCGATCACCATCAGCTTCGAAGGCGTGCGCCAGGGCGTCGGCCAATAAGCGATGCCCGGCCTCGGCAGCTTCCTGTGGGGCGGACCGGCGGCGCTGGTCGTCGCGGCGGCGGCGTTTGCCGCCGTGATGTGGGCCACCCGACGCCCCGGCGCTGCGTCGGAGCGCAGGAGTCGTCGCCGGCTTTGCCGCGGGCGCCGTCGCGCTGGACGCCCACGCCAACGGCTTCGCCGCGGCGGCGGCTCGCCTGGTGAAACCCGTCGAAGCCCACCACGGCCTGCCCTTGATCGCGCTGGCGGCCTGCGCGCCGCAGCCCTGGCCGCGGCCTCCGGCCGGCGCTGGACGCTGTGGTTTCTCACGTCACCCCTGGCGGCGCTGGCGCCGCTGTGGCTGTTGTGGGGCGGTCGGTATTTCCCCAGTCAAGAGCTGCGCGACGCCGGCTTCGCCGACGGCGCATGGAGCGTCGGTCAGGCCGTCGCGATCTTAGCCGGCGTCGCCGCAGCGATCCTGGCCGCCTGGTGGACGTGGCGCCGCGCCAGTCGGCCCGCCTTCCGCTGGTGCGTTCGGCGCTGGCGGCTATGGCCATCGGCGGCACCGGAGCGACGGTCGCCTACACGGGCTCAGTCACCTACGGCCAGTTGGCGGCGCTTTTGGCCCTCGTCATAGCCGCATGCGGCTGCAGCGGCCGCCTCATGGGCGCCCACGCCGGCCCCGAAGCCGCCGCCGGACCAATCCTGCTGACGGCCGGCTCGCTGCTGGTGCTCGCCGTCTGCTATTCGGAGCTGCGCCTGTGGCACGCCGCCGCGCTAGCCGCCGTCATCACCGCTTCCGCCGGCGGGAGCCGGCGCTCGTCCCCTCACTCGATCCACCCGCCCCCCAGCAGTCGCTCGCCGTCATAGCACGCCGCCGCCTGCCCCGGCGCGACGCCGAACTGCGGCTCGTCGAATCGCACGTGCAGGCGGTCGGCGCCGTCCAGCTCCACGCTCGCCGCCGCCGCGGGAGCGTTGTAGCGAATCTGCACCTCGCAACGCGACGGCACGTCCGCTGGATCGATCAGCCAATTGCAGGCGGCGGCCGTCAGCTCGTCGCGGTCCAGCTCGTTGCGATCGCCGAGCACCACCCGCCGCGACTCGGGTTCGATCCGCAGCACAAACTTCGGCTCGCCGAAGGCTACGCCCAATCCCTTCCGCTGGCCGACTGTAAATCCCTCAATGCCGTCGTGCCGGCCAACCACGGCCCCGTCGGCCAGTACGAATTCGCCGCTGGTGTCCTCGCCGTCGCCTCCCGCCGCGCGCCGACGGCGCACAAACTCGTCGTACCGGCCGCGAGTCACGAAGCAAATCTCCTGGCTGTCCTTCTTCGCCGCCACGTCCAGACCCAGCCCCGCGGCCATGCGCCGGATTGCCGGCTTCTCGTACCCGCCCACGGGCAACAGCATCCGCGAGAGCAACTCTCGCTTCACGCCGAACAACACATAGGACTGATCCTTCCCCGCGTCGACGCCGCGCAACAGAACGGGGTAGCCGTCGCCGGGCTCGGGGACGAGCCGGCTCGCTCTCGTCCGTACTCGCAACTCGCGACTCGCAACTCGCAACTCGTGCATAATGCCCCGTCGCCACAAACTCGGCGCCCACCCCGTCGGCGTAGTCAAACAGCTTGCCGAATTTGATCCAGTTGTTGCACTGCACGCAGGGATTGGGCGTGCGTCCCGAGGAGTACTCCGCCACGAAGTAGTCGATGATCCGGCCAAAATCGCGGTCGAGATTCAGCGCGTAGAACGGAATTCCGAGCCGATCCGCCACCCGCCGCCCATCCTCCGCATCCGCCGCTGTGCAGCACCCCTGCTTGTGATCCAAGCGATCAACCACGGGTAATCGAGCGAGCCGGGGCGTCTTGCCCCCGGCGCCGGGCTCGGGGACGAGCCGGCTCGCCTCCCCTTCTCGACCCTCGCCCCTCGTCGCGCGGCCCGAGCTCCCACATGCCACTGGCGACTCATGCCCGTGGCGCATAAACACGCCGATCACCTCGTGGCCCTGCTCCAAGAGCAAGTGAGCCGCGACGCTCGAATCCACCCCGCCCGACATTGCCAACACGACGCGTGCCATGACTGGAGTCTACGGGCCGCCAAAGCCCACGACAATCAGCCCTCGCCGCCATCCGTCGCAGCGCCTATAATCCTGCCGACATCGTGTTAGCGCATCATCATCTCGATGCCGCGCCCATTCGGCATCGAGACGATGCCGGCTAACCTACCGCCCACTGCCTACTGCCTACTGCCCACCGCCCGCTCCGCTTCCCCGAGGTCTCGCATCATGTTGGACAAAGAATGGCACGACCGCGCCGCGGCCCTGCGCCAGACGCTTGTACAACTGCGGGACTCTCTTTGACGTTGCAACCAAGCAGGCTCGCATCGCGGCGATCGACGCCGAAATGGCGCAAGGCGGTTTCTGGGACAACCAGGAACGGGCCCAGGAGCGCGTGCAGGAACGCAAGACGCTCGCCGCCATCGTCAAGCCGCTAATCACGGCGCAGTCGGCCAGCGACGACCTCGGCGCCATGCTCGAAATGGCCGGCGAAGACCCCTCATTCGCCGCCGAGGTCCCGCCCGAAGTCCAGCGCATCGAGGCCCTGGTCGACGACCTCAAGCTCCGCGCCTGTTGAGCGGCCCGCACGACGCCGCCGGCGCCATCCTCACTATCAATGCCCGCGACGGCGGCACCGACGCCAACGACTGGGCCGAGATGCTTCTGAGGATGTACACCATGTGGGCCGACAAGAACGGCTACTCCGTCGAGCTCATCGATCGCCAGGATAACGAAGCCGCGGGCATCAACCACGCCTCGGTCGCCATCCGCGGGCCGATGGCCTATGGCTACCTCAAGGGCGAGACCGGCATGCACCGCCTGGTGCGCATCAGCCCGTTCAACGCCGAAGGCAAGCGCCAAACCAGCTTCGCGGCCGTCGACGTCTCGCCGGAAATCGCCGATAGCGTCGCCGTGGAGATCGACCCGCAAGACATCCGCGAGGACACGTTTCGCGCTTCGGCGCCGGCGGCCAGCACGTCAACAAGACCTCCAGCGCCATCCGCCTCACGCACTTCCCCACCGGCATCGTCGTGCAGTGCCAGAGCGAGCGTTCGCAGCACAAGAACCGCGCCACCGCCTGGAAAATGCTCCGCGCCCGCATGGCCCGCATGGAGGAAGAAAAACGCGAAGCCGCCGAGGCGGCCAAGTATCAGCAGCAAGCCAAGACCGGCTTCGGCTCGCAGATTCGCAACTACTTCCTGCACCCCGACCAGCGGGTGAAAGACGCCCGCACCAAGTACGGCCAGGGCAACTTCCACGCGGTCATGGACGGCGACATCCAGGGCTTTCTCGACGCCGTGCTCCGCTGGCGGGCCGGCCAGCCGGTGGAAGAAGCCGAAGATTAGAGCGTCGTGGCTCTAACAACTGACTGTCTGTCGGCGGCGCTCGCATCGCAACTCTTCCTCAATGGCCGCAACGGCCAACACGGCCAGCCACGCCGCCCCGGGTTCCGGCGCCGCGCTTGTGGCCGCCACGGACGAGCCCGGCGACGCCGCTACCTGCCAAATCAAGAAATCCAGGCCGTCGACGACGCCGTTTCTGTCGGCGTCGCCCTGCATGTGCGTGGCGGCTGAGTTAACCCCGAATCCGCCCTGCCATTTCAGCAAGTCGTCCTGATTCACATTCTCGTTTTCATCAAAGTCGGCGGGGTCGAAAAGGGAGACGATGGAAATTCGGCCTGTCGAGTAGAGGTCGGTAAAGTTCCACTCCAAGCCGGAGTCGAGCGTCGGCGTGGTAATCACGCTAAAGGCTCCGCTGGCGCTGCCCCAATCCAAGACGTCGAAAGAATCGCCCGCCTCTGGCGCATAGTCTAAATTAAGTTTCAGCGACCCGGCCAGAGTCAGGGCCCCGCTCACTCGGAGCCGGTCGAAGTCGACTCCTTCCGTCGTTCCCGCCAAGGTAATCTCCAGCGACCCGTCGCTCGTTTGCGTAAAGTCGCCGGTCACCTCCAAGTCCCCGCGCGGCGGACCCGAGCTGAACCCGGCGGGGCGACCAATGACCACCGCGCCTTCATTTATCACTTCGTCGGCGGTGATCGAGCCGATGCCGCGCAGCGTGCCCGAGATGTGGCCCACGCGTAGCGTGTTCTGCACGACCAACGAGCCGCCGTTCAGCACGGTGAGCCGGGCAGTGCGCGTGGCGACGGGCGTCAACGCCGTGCCAAGGTCGATGGCGCCGCTGGTCCACTGCGACCCGGCGCCGTCGACGATGACTTCGCCAAGAGAGTTATTCTGAAATGCCACGATCGCCAGGTTGTTGTTGGTCACCTGGCCGCCGCCGCTGATGCCCAACAGGCCCGTTCCGCCGTTGCCGATAATGAGGAACGGCCCTGATTCGTTGAGCGTCGAACCGGCGCCAATGACGTTGACGGCGCCGACCGAGCCTGGCGCCTCGCCGGCGGCGAAACGACTGTCGTTGCCGGTGAGATTGACGTGACCCCCGCTGGAAATGTTGAGCGTTCCGGAGCCATTGTTGCCGACGATCAGGTCGTCGAGCGTCGTATTGGTCGTGATCGTCAGCGTCGTGGCGATCACGTCCATTCGGCCGACCGAGTTGGCCTCGTCCGCGATCACGCCGGCCACCGCCGTCATGGGAATCGCCGTCATCAGGGTGGCCGAGTCGCCGCTGGATTTGCCCACGACCAAGCCGCGATCTCGCGTAGGGTCGACCGCGGCGCTCGTCGGCGCATAGGACGGACCGTTGACGCCGACGCCGCGCACAAAGCTGACGGCGTTCGATTTGACGATGAGCTGATTCGACTGGTAAATCGGCGGCGGCGCCAGAATAGTCGAGCCTGGAAAGGTGACCGTGTAGTTGGCCGCTGATCCGCGGTCGAAGACGGCGACGTCGGCGGCTTCAGGCATGCCGTTGGACCAATTACCGTCGTTGGTGAACAGGCCGTTCCCGGTAATGTTCCAATTGGTGGTGACGCCGACGGCCAAGGGCGCCCCGCCTAGGACGGCGGCGATCGTCGCCGCTCCAACGCTCAAGCCCAGCGTGCCAGAGACGTCATTGGCTCAACCTCATGGAAAAAATTTGTTGCAACTCTACGCATTTGCCGACCGCAATTTCGACCGCCATTCTTCCTCGATCACTATCTACGTGCACGCCCGCAGCGCGGCGGCGCCCGGCCCGGGCACAACCGCGCTCGCAGCACGGCCGTGCGCTAACCGCCGCGCCTCCGAACGGAACTCTTCTTCAAACGCCGCCGCCGCGAGCACGGCCAGCCACGCTGCGGCAGGCTCCGGCACGCCGCTGGCCGCCGGGCTGTTCTTTTGCTGTTGCCAGGCGAGAAAGTCGCCGCCGTCCACGCGGCCGTCGCCATTGGCGTCGCCCTGCATATGCGTGGCGCCCACGGCCGTGCCGAAGCCCAGCTTCCACTTGGTCAAATCGTCGTCGTCGACGTCGCCGTCCTCGTCAAAGTCGGCGCCGACCTGGAAGCCGTCCAGCACGAGGAAATTCGGATTGAATGGACTTCCAGGCCCGTAATGCGCGACGAACGACCCGCCCCCGCTGGCCGCCATCACGCGGTCTGTCCGTTGCCGGCGTTATCCAAGACGCCCAGCAGGCTGGCCGCGCTCATTACCACGAAGCTCTGGGTGGGGCTGGGAACAAATCCGTTGATCAGCTTCAGCCGCAGCTCGCCGTCGAGGATGGCCGTGCCCGTGACGTTGACAAAGTCAAACTGCGTGCCCTGGCCGACGCCGCCGATTTCGATTTCCAGCACGGCGGTCGACTGTTGCGTGTAATCGCCCAGTATCAGCGTGCTACCGGGCGAGTTGCCCGGCGCCAGGACGCCGCCGTTGGGGTTAGTCAAGCTGCCGTGGTACGTGCCGACGTGGAGCGTGCCGCTGGTCCACTGAAACTGGCCGCCCGACTGGAAGTTAATCGCGGCCGTGCCGAACTCGCCACCGGTGAGCTTGACGCTGCCACTGCCGCCAATCGTCGTCTCCTGCATCACGCTCACCTGGCCGCCGTGCTGAACGTCCAAAGTGCTTGGCCCACCGACGGCGAGCGACTGTGAAATGGTCCACGTCGCTTTGAATGGGGAGCCGCCGTCTCTGACCGTGACGTTGCCAAATCCGGACACCGCGCCCAGCATTGCGCTGGTGCATGAAACGCTACCGCCAGCAAAAATGTAAAACTCCAAGGCCCTCGGGGCCAACCGCCGCGCGCCGCTGTTGCTCCAGGTCGAACCCACGCCGCCGACGAAAACCCCGCCAGCGGCGCTATTAAGACGCCCAACGGCGCCCTGAGCGTTCGCGACGCTAGCGCCATTGGAGATTTGCAGCGAGGCGCCGCCCCGCTCGGCGATAACAAGATCGCCGGTGTTGACCCAAGTGGAACCCTGTCCATTGACCGAGGCGTCCGCGGTCCCGCTCGAGAATTCCGAGAGCGTGCCGCCGGCCGAGGCGACTGTGGCGCCACCCTCGACTGACAGTGATCCACGACCTTTAGAACCGATATTGAGAACACTTTTTACCGTCCACTTTGACCCGGCGCCCGAGACAGTCGCCGTGCCGCTGGACCCCGTCATTTCTGCGAGCAGGGCGAAAGAATTCGTCGTCACCTCGCCGCCCTGACTCACGGACAATTCCCCTGATCCCTGCTTGCCGATCGTCAGATTTTTCCCCGTGGAAAAGGTGGAACCGGCGCCTGTCGTTTCGATAATTCCCCCCGCCGGCGACGGCGACATGCCGACCACCGCGTCGCCCTCGTTGCCGTTAACGAAAACATCGCTGCCGTTTCTGATTCTCAAAATGCCGAAGCCGCCGTTGCCGACGATGAGCTCGTCGTCCGTGCGCTGTCGCCGGTTATCGTCAGCTTGGTCCCGTTCAAATTAATCTCGCCGGGGCTGGCGGTTGTTTCGCCGAGTGAGGCCGCCGCCGTGGTGATCGGAATCGACGTATCTAGTCTGCCCGTGCCTCCGCCGCCGACGACTCCAACGAAGGCTCCGACGATTACGCCGCGACCGCTCGTCGAAGTGCTAGTCGTGTCCAGCGTGTAGGTCGCTTGGCGACCGGCCGCGTTCGCGAAGGTGACGTCATTCAGGCCTACAAGTAACCGATCGCTCGTGTGATTGAGCGGCGGCATGAGAATGGGGTTGTTGCCCGGAAAGGTGACGATATACGACACGTTTGTACCGCGGGCGAATTCCGCAGTGTCGTTGGCGCCCGGCACGCCGTTGGTCCAATTGCCGGCCACATTGAAGGTACCGCTGGCGTCGGTTTTCCAAGCGGTCGTTACGGCCGCCGCGGGGAAGCTTACTTGGCAAACTGAACTACTACCGGCTGGAAGCCGGTAGGTTCGAGGATTTCGTGAGCTACGGACTGAAGTCCTTCGCTCACGAAGGAGTAACCTGAAAATTGTCGTCGCCGTCGCTTGGTTCGGTTCCTTCTTGGCCGCGGATGTATTCCGCGATCGCCTCGTCGGTCACGTTGCCGCTGGTCGCGACGAAGTAGCCCCGCGCCCACAAGTGGCGGCCCCAATACTGTTTTTGAACATGCTTGAACTCCATCATCAACTTGCGAGACGTTTTGCCCTTGATGTACTGCATGATCTTGCTCGGCGACAGAGTCGGCGGGCACGACAGCAGCACATGCACGTGGTCGGCGGACACCGCCCCCTGCAAAATCTCGATCTCGTTCGTCCGGCACACCTCCCGGACCAAATCCCGGACCCGCATCGCCCACCGCCCCCGTCAGAATCGGCTTCCGATACTTCGTCACCCACACAAAGTGGTACTTGAGGTCAAACCGGCTATGCGAACCTGTGCGGTAGTTCTCCATCCCTCCAATTCTAGCAATATAGAACCTAAAGGATTCGCCTGAAGGCGAGGGTTTTAGACCCATCGTTGTGACAATAATGCGACGGCCGCCAGCAATGCAGCCGTCTCGCGACGCGCCAAAACGCTGATCGCATCAATTGGTTTCATAGCCCCCCTTGCGGATTCACCCACGTTAGCGGCGCCGCCGCGAGCGACGATTCTAACAGCCGCCGCTGCGAAACGCCAAAAAAGGCGCCGTAACTCTGCAAAATGGCGCTGCGCAAGAATTTCCACTGACTAAGCGCGAGGTTATAATGCGAGGCCAGCCCTTGTCGCATTGGATGAGCACCTGTGGAGCGTTCCCGCGATGACCCCCCTGCGAATTCTGTGGCTCGCCGTCGCTGCGGCGCTCGCCGTCGCCGGTCCTGCTTCGCGAGCCGCGCCGTTCAGCTCGCCATCGCCAACTCCAGCTTTGAGGCGCCCGTCTTCGCCGATGGCGGCTTCGCCTTCTTAGTCAACGTTCCGGCACAAGGCTCCCATGGCTGGACATTTTCCGACGGCAGCTTCATCTACAATCCGCAAGCCAGCGACTATTCGGGCGCCGGCGGCAATGGCACGCCCCAGGGCACTGTTGGCCCCAGGTCGCCGGAGTCTTCGGCTTTGGCGACTACGCTCTCTCTCAACAGCTCGCAGGCGTCGACGCCATGGTTGGAAACGGCGACGATCCGCTGGTCGACGTCGGAACGGTTTACACGATCACCTTTAGCGTCGGCCTGCGCCCCTCGGTAATCCTTTCGGCAACACCTGGGGCGGCTACAATGTCCAGCTCGTTGCCGGCTCCGGTCCGGACGCCATTCTCCTCGGCAACGAATCCGATGTGGTAACTCCGCCTGCAGGGCAGTTCGTCACCGCAGCTTCTCGGTGGTGTCCCCCACGCTCACCCACCCCGACTCGTTCGGACTGCCGCTCTCGATCGTGCTTCGAAAAACCATTCAAAATGCAACGGCGACGGTCGAATACGACAACATCCAGATAGAAGCCGCCGAGATCGCCCCGGAATTGAACGCCAACTTCAACAGCACAGGCGGCGTTGACGCAGCCGACCTTGCGATCTGGAAAGCCAACTTCGCCGCCACATCCCTCAACGCCACCCACGCCAAGGGCAACGCCAACGGCGACGACTACGTCGACGGCCATGACTTTGTCCTCTGGCAGCGCAAGCACCGGCGCCGTCGCCGCTGCCGCCCCCGTGCCCGAGCCGTCCACGACGATGCTTGCCCTGGCCGTGCCGCTGATTCGCGTCGACTACGAGCCGCTCAACCGTAGCGCCAGCCGCCGCCTGGCGACCGGCTTTCTCCAGATCCGCCCCCGCGTGATCCCGTCGCTCGGGCGGCCTGCGAAATATCAGAGGATTCCTCACCGGATCGTGGCGGCCGGCGCTTTTGCGAGCAGACTCAAACTGCCGCCGTCAATCAAGTTACGCTTCCGACGGCGACCCACTCGCGGAGTCGCCGTGGCCAATCGCACACGCGCGTTGCCCCCTGAGGTTCAACATGCCCGACCCGTCAACGGCGCCTGTCATCTCCCACGGCGAAAGCGATGACAATGCCTCATTTCGCCGCACGGACTGGTCCGCCAGTGCGTCGACGCCAAGAGTTGCGAGCTGGTCCAGCGCGACTCCAGCGTCTTCCTGCGCCAGAGGGCCTCTACGCCGTGCCTGTCGGCCATTCGCATGCCAGAGGGCGTGGATCGAAGACTGCAAGGACGCCGCTATCTGGACTTCCATGGCAACAGCGTCCACCACATCGGCCACGCCCATCCGCGGCCTGGTGCAGGCCGTGACCGGCAGATGCAGCGCTGTCCTTCGCACCGCGGCGCTTTACCTGCGAGCCGGCCGTCGAGCTGGCGGAACAACTGGTCGAGATCACGCCGCCCGGCCTCGAGCGCGTCCTGTTCGCCCCCAGCGGCTCCGACGCCATCGAGATGGCGCTGGCCTACGCCCGCGCCGCCACCGGGCGATTCAAGACAATTTCGTTCTGGGATTCCTTCCACGGCGCCGGCTTCGCCGCGAAGCCTGGGCGGCGAGCGATGTTCCACAGCGAACCCATCGGGCCGCTGCTGGCGGGCGCCGAGCACGTGCCGCCGTTCGGCGATTATCGCAACGCCTGGGGCGTCGACCGGGGCAGCGCCGGCCTGTGCGTCCGGACCATCCGTTATGTCCTGGAAAAAGAAGGTGAGTCTCCGCCGTGATCGCCGAACCCATCACCGTGCCCGATGTCCCGCCGCCGGGTTCTGGAGTCGGTCCGCGAGGCCTGTGACGCGTTCGGCGCGCTCCTGATCTTCGACGAGATCCCCACTGGACTCGGGAAGACCGGAACGCTGTTCGCCTGCCAGCACGAGGACGTGGTGCCGGACATCCTGGTGCTGGGCAAGAGCCTGGGCGGCGGCATGCTGCCCATCGCCTGCATGATCGCCCGGCCCGAGCTGGACGTCTGCGGCGGTTACGCGTACGGTCATTTCACCCACGAGAAGAACCCCGTCACGCGCCGGGCTGACGACGCTGGCGATATCGACGACGAACAGCTCGTGGCGAACGCGGCCTGGGTGGGGACGTTCGCGCCTGCGCCAAATGTGGGCCGGCATCCGCTGATCGGCGACGTCCGGGGCCGCGGCTGCCTGATGGGCGTGGAGCTTGTGCTGGATCGGGAGAGTCGAAATCCCGCCGGACGCGGCCGATGCGGTGCTCTACAAGGCTGAGTCGCGGCCTGAATTTCAAAATCATGCTGGGAACGTCGTCACGCTCTCGCCGCCGCTGATCACCACTCAGGCGGAACTCCAGGAACGGCACTGGCCATCCTGGACGAGTCGCTCACCGAGATCGAGTGCACGCTGTAACGCCCTCTGCTCAAGCCAACAGCAACAGCGGCGTCGACGCCCTCGATCCCGCGGGCTGGCGGATCAACTTCGGCGCCACCAGCCTCGGCGTCACAACCTCGCGGCAACGCCGCCTCGACAATTCAACTCGCTTACCGAGAACGCGCGCCTGCAACACAAGCCTCTTCTCATAGAGCAAACACCCCCAGTGTGATTCCACTACGACGCACCGCTGGCGCGCAGTCTGTGGAAAATCACTTCGCAGTTCGCGTGACTCTCTGGGGACGACGTGACGATAGTTCCGGATATGCGGAACTTACCGCGCGGCTCGAGTTTGCGTTCCGGCGTCGAGACGCCGCACCAATCGACTCATCGGCCGCACGCCCACCCAGGATCTTTATGACAAGACCATCCCTCAGATTGTTGTTGGCAATCCTCGTCAGTTCGACCGTGGCCGGGACCCTCCACGCGCAAGACATCCGAACCGTTCAAGCCTCATGCTCAAAGCCTCTCTTCGAGGCGAGCCGCCTCGCTACTGTTCTTGCAACCCGCGAGCGGCAATCTCGAATACGCGACGCTGGTCAGCCCGCTGCCCGTTCCAACGCCCAACTGGGCCAATCAATCCCTCAGCCCGGAACTCAGCGCCGCCTGCAATGTCGCCCTGCGCTATCTTGTCCCCGAGACCGCCTACGATCTCCAATTGACTTGGACGCATCTGGACGCCTCCGAAAGCGCGTCTGTTACTGCCGCGCCCGACCAGTTTGTCGGGCCGTCTTTTGAGATTGGCCCCGACGCGAGCCTGTTCAGCATCGCCACGGGCGCCGTGGATTTCGAGTACGACGCCGTCAATATAGATGGGGGGTTGTTTCTGTCCGACGGCGGCACGGCGCGTGTACGAATCTTCGCCGGCCTCCAGTACGCCCGCATCGGCGAGGAGCTCTCAGCGACGTTTCAGAGCGAGGACGGCTTGCTTTCCAACGCCAACGTCACCGACTCGCTGTTCAACGGCGTCGGGCCCCGGCTGGGACTGCGAGCCGAGTGCCTCCAAGACAATTTTTGCTTCGTCGGCGAGTTCGGCGCGTCCGCGTTAAGCGGGAAAATGCAGAGTCGTATCGACTTTGCCGCGACCTCGCCCGCATTGGCCGGGCTTGGCATCACGCCGCCCAACGTTCAAGCATTGACGTCGCCCGAAGCCACGCAGGTGATTCCCGGCATCGACTCCAAGTTGGGCGTCGGCTACACCTTTTGCGGCCACGAATGTGGCCGCTTCAGGATCGAGGCGGGTTATCAAGCGGCGGTCTACGTCGACGCCGTCAGCCAGTACGCGCTGAGCGAAGTCGTAACGCCGCCCGTCGACCAAAGCGTCGGAGTCTACTTGAGAACCGCCGAACGCGTCCAAAGCAACTTCACGGTCCATGGCCCGGACTTGACGGCCAGTTGGGTGTCTAGGCCGGGCTATTACAGGGAGGGAGGATCAGAACGCAGTCACGGAGAACGCAGAGCCAAGATTTGATTGCAATCCAAACCCCGTGTCCTCTGTGCTCTCTGTGGTAAAAATCCCCCTCCGATTGCTGAATGCTCACCGCGCGTCCTTCACCACGCCGACGATGATCCCGTTCTTCTTCAGATCGGTGCTGTACCCCAACCTTGCTATCAACTTCTCCTTCTCAAATCCCCTCACCGTCACCCTCGGCGCCGACGAGTAACCCGACCCCGGATCGGTCACCACGATTCGCTCCACCTTCCCGTCCACGGTTACCGCCTCTGCCTGTGCCTTGCGCGTTGGCCACAGCTCGCCGCGTTCCGGCCGAAAGCGGTAGTAATCCGCCACCTCGTCCATCCGCTCGTTGGTCACGTCCGTGCGGCGCCAGCACCTCATCAGCGCCTCCTTGTTGGCGCGCTGCTCCGCTCCCGTCTGCGGGCCGTGCGCCGTGCTGGCCTCACGCCGCTAAAGGCCTGGCGAAACACGTCCGGGCTCACCCCCAGCCCCGCCGCCATCAGCGTCACCGGCCGGCCTAATTCGCTGTGCCGTTATCCACGCCCGCCCGAAAAAGTCACCGCCGCCTTTGTGATCCCGGGCACAGCCTTCGCCTCCCCCTTCTGATACCCCTGCCACAACCACTCGAGCGCCTCCGGCAGCGTCTGCTCCTTCATCGCCTTGTCGCAGTGCCTCGCGTTCCGAGCAAACACGAACTGATAATGATACCCCTTCGCCGCCAGCACCTTCGCCGTGCGCTCGTTCGCCTCGACCCAATCGTGCATGCCGTCGCGCATCGAGTTCGGGTTGAACAAGTCCCGATCGCCCACCTCCATCCAAATCCGAAGGGGCTTCGCCGGGCTCTCCGGGATCAGACGCTCGTGAAACTCCCACGCCCCGTGCGGCGTCTCCGGGCTCGGCGGCCACTGCTGATTCACAAACGTGCCCGAGTACGACAGCACGCGGTGATACAGGTCCGGCCGATACCAGGCCATGGCCAGCGCGCACGCCGCCCCGAGCTGCAGCCCATGGTCGCTCGCCCCTCGGGATCCTTCGTCAGCTTACGTCGCACTCCGACTCCACCATCGGCAGCACCTCCGTCTCGACGAATTCCGCGTAGCGGCCGCGACATCGTGTCGTACTCCAGCCCGCGTTGGCTCCCCTGGGCGTCGCCGCTGCCGTTGCCGATCGAGATCGCGACCATCGCCGGCACGCCCCTCGGCGATCAAGTTATCGAGCGGCGTGAACAACCGAGTCCGGCCCATCCGCGCCCACAATCAACGGCGCCTCCGTCCCGTCCACATACTGCTTCGGGCACATAAACAGCCACTTTGCGCGTGTACGGCGCCGGATGGCTCGTTGTCACCACCAGCTTCGCGGGATCGTCGGATCGGGCGTCCCAAACGTGTCCGCCTCGCGCGCGATGCCCGGATAAATCTTGCTGTCGCCGACTTCATCGTGAAGCGAACACCTCGCCCCTCGGCACGCCGCCGGGACTGGCTCAATTCTAAAATGTCCGGAGCAAAATGTGCCTGCCCCCCTTCCGAGGCGGTGCTGGCAATGCCGTCCCCCACCTCCGCGGGCGTATGCGTCGGCCCGATGATGAAATTCCCGTCTGCGTCCTCCGGCGGCACGGCGCCGTCGGAAGCTCTTTGGCTTCGACTAATCCGGCCGAGTGCGGATCGGCGCCGGCGGCGTCGGCCGTCCTGCGCGGCCATCGCCTGACTCACCCTAGCCAAAAAGCCGATCAACAGCGCTCAAGAATCTGGCATTCATAATCATGCTTTAACCTGGCTGACCGCTCCGTTCCCCTCCCCTCGACGGGGAGAGGCCAGGGGACGGGTGATGCAGCGTATATGGTAAACCACGCCCCCAGACGCAAGGAACTACCGTGAAATGCACCATTGCTGGATGCCCGGGCGAGTACGAACCGCGAAGAGTCACCCACGTTGGCTGCTCAGCATCCATGGCGCGCCGCTCATCAATACGCCGAAGGTGTTACAGCCATTAGCCCCGGGGTTCGCCGTCCCCGGCGTACCTCGGGTTCAACGGGGGATGAGTGTCGAGAACCGGAGGGGGGTTCGAGCCCGCCTCGTCACAGCTCAGTTGCTCTGATCGCCCCCGGGCGTGCCGCCGGAAACCCTCGCCGGCCCGCAACCCGCTCCACCGAGTCGCCCTCGGCGACGCCATCGCCCGCCACGGCCGGGACGCGGTCAATGGCTCCACGTTCTTCGTTGCTCGGCACGGCATCGAAGCCCACGACGCGACGGTGCGCTGAGTCCTGCGTCTGCCATAGCTGTCCTGGCTCCCGCATCTCAAAGCCGACGATCTCTTCGCCCGGAGGAAGAACAGCTCCAGATGTTTTTAAACGGCCACGATCGGAAGGAAAGATACAAATGGGGTGCGATGCAATTCTAATTTCGACAGGGATGCGGAAGCCCGCTCAAGGAAGTTAGGGATTTCCCATTTCCCCTGATTAGCCGAATTCGCATATGGCTCTGCAGTGCATTGTGAAGGTTCATCCTGGGGGTGACAGACAGACATGGGCTTAAACGTTATGATTTACGTCGTCCGTTCCATACTTGGCCCTAAGCAACAATCCACTTGTTCGATGGCACGACAACAATGCAGTCTCCTCTCGAATTGCTCAAGCACATTGGGAAAGCATTGGAAGACGCCCGTGTTGCAGACCCATCACGCGTTGACCCACGTGCAGAGGTGCTATTAAGTTGGTTTATAGACTGTAAGAAAGCCATTCGTATATTCTATTTATGACCAAATTACATTGAATGAGCTAGAAAGAGCCGTCTTTCTTACGCCTGAATTTCAACGACTTCGTTGGGTCAGGCAAATGGACTTCGCGTACCTCGTTCACCCGGCGGCAGAGCACTCTCGGTTCATCGATAGCCTTGGTGTCTGTCAGGCTTCGAAAGAACTATTTGACAGAGTTGTAAGCAACTACGACGAACGAAACCTCCTGGAAGCTCTGGTCGGGCCACCTGCTCCTGAGCGAAGCTCCATTCCTGATTTTTGCCTATTTGATCGCGTGCTAGTTAGCTTGGCGGCATTGCTACATGACCTAGCGCAATCCCCATTTTCCCACGCTTTTGATATACGCGATGACATGGTGAAGCATGATGACTACGAACACAATCCGTTTATGTTGTGCTCGTCTTTTTGATACCAACTCAAGCGAACTCGCAAGGGTACTAGTCAAGTGGGACCCATTCTTTAAGCGTTCTAGTCCGAGCCGAAGCACCTCAGCTATTCCCGGAAAGTGCACATGCGTCCGAGGGATTGGATATCGAGATTCCAAGTCTTAGCGACACTCGTATTCGAGATTCTTTCAATTCCTTCGTCCGATGATCTCGGCATTGATTATAAATGCATCTGACCGAGCACAACTGTGGCGAATCGCAGCGGCGAAAAGCTAGAAAGCGATTGGCGCAATGCGCGGAAATACAAAGTCAATGATAATTCTCGGAAGTTATGGTAGGCACCACGCGGTTTTTCTGATGATTACATTGCGATATCGTTGCGAACACGATTAGCGCCTATTTGCTCGACTACATTCGCCGAGACACTCGGGTTGCTCGGACTTCCACTGGACTTGAGATTGGCGATTCTATACCTACATTTCTTCTGTGGCGTATCGCGGAAAGCAGAGAGTAGTTGTTGAGCTACAGGACCGCCAAGGACATGTCCGCCGAGACGCGCGATCTAATGAATTGCATGGAGATTCGCTATATCATTCACTGAGCGAATCGTCTTGCATCGAGCCGTCTGTCGCCGCTAGGTCAATGGCAGCACGGCTCTACCCTCCAATGGTACGGAAGCCTGAAGGTTTGGCCTGTCGTAGAACGAATGTACGGAGATCGGCAAATGGCGGTCTGATGCCGAACTCTTGGGGGTGCGAACCCCACAGCGGGCATTAATCCAGATGTCGCAACACAGCTACGTAATCGAACTTTATCGCCCTCATCGTCATCCTTGATGCGGAACGACTGCGGCGCCAGAACGTCTTACGCTACCCTATGATGCAAAGAAACGATTGGCAAGCAAATTCGGCGGATCGAAGGATTTCGATGAACAGGTTCATTGGTTGCAACGACATCACTGGAAATCCGCATCAACGAAAAATGTGCTCCGCGGACGCAGGTGAAAAGACAAGAGCCTTCATCTCCAATGCGCTTGGAAGTGCGGCGCTTTCGTTTTCAGCCTGTATGAAACCCTCTGTACTGTTCAAGAATCCACGGATTTTAGTGCGCGTTCCTACCGGACTCACGTCCTCCCATTCAGATTCCGAAATTGCGCGTCGAATCGCTTGATTCGTGGCTGTCTCAGTCATCCCATCCAATGCACATGAAGGGGACCAGGGAATTTATTCGCAGATTCGTGCATTTAATATGCGTGATACGGCCTACTTTGGCGATCGTATATATTTGCACATCCTGACCTTTTTGAGAGCAATCTCTTGGTCAGTGTTGTTGGAGCAATGAAGGCCAGATGGGAGGATGAGATTAGGCGCCGGTGGCCATCTCCTGCAACACCCCCAAATATCACACCTGCCGACCTTCGAGAAGGATGTTATTTACCAGTCGGATGATCGGTAAGGGCTACCTGAGCTGCGCACCAGCCTTGCGATGCAACTGTTTCCCTCAATTGGTCTAGTTGAAGCAGAAAGCGTTCTGAGGCGCAGTGGCGTATCGGTGCAAACGGTGAAGCTGGGAGGCACGAAAGCGAGAACAGGGTATAGCTGGCACTGCTGCAAAAGTGAAAGGGAAAACCGGGGTGTCAAAACCTGACATTGAGTTAATCGAGTTCGAAAACACTCTGAAGGGAATCAGTGCGCGGCAGCAAGCTGGAAGAATGATTCGATCGCAATGGAGGCGAGAATGACACCAACTCACCAAAATAATACGATGGACGGCGGTGCGAGGTTTTTGTGCGACAGCTTTATATGCACGAGCTGTCATGGGCAGAAGAAAGCTGTGGGTGAGATTTTTGCGGACTGCGCGTGCCCACCTACGGTTGATTTAGATGACCTTTTGGCAAAACGTCGATCCGTTTCGAAATTCGGCGATGTTCCTCCTGGAAAGGAAGCTGCTCCGAAAGCCCATCCCTCGCGCTTTCACTTGATTCTCCCTGAACCTGCGAACTCCCATGGAACATTTTTTCAAGACTCCGTACGTCGATTCACCATTGCTCACGAGTTAATCGAGTCTTTCTTCTTCTCAAATGAATCTGATACACCAGTTCATTGGACGAGGCTTCCTGGATACCGAGCATTAGCGACGCCGGCTGCCTCAAGTTCCAGCGGTTTTGAGGAGAGGCTGTGCGACGACGGTGCGGGTCTAATCCTGGTACCGACGCAAAAAAGTAGGAGAGTTAACGGAGGGAGGTGAGGGTATTCCGAGCGAGTCGATCCTTATGCGAAACCGGCCACGCAGTGCTCTACGGGCATATTAAACATGTGTCACCGCATAGCAAGTCACCTCAGAGTGAAACATTCAAATCACGCGGCGGTTGCTCTATGAAGAAAGTGCCCAGATCGCAATTCAGACATCGCAAAGCCCGCTTGGCGGTTTGCTCCAACAAAAAAGGGCGGCGGGGATCCGGTAGGTGTCGATATTGACGCCACATTAGACCATCGGTTTTATTTAGCGACGAATAAGACCGTTGAGGGTCTCGGTTTTGCGGTTTTACTCGAATGGCTGGAGTCCGGCGGTAGGATGCTTCACCTGAGGGCGAGCATTCGAAATTACAGCACAACGGAGTTGGGTGCGTCTGAAAGTTAGGAAAAGCGCATTTTGATCATCGCCGGCGAACCGCCGTGGCTTGGTTTGAATTGGAGTTCAATCCTTTATGAGTTTGGCGGCGAACCGGACGCCTCGTCCGCTCGTCTCCTTGCGCACTCGCCCAAATTTTAGCGAGGTGGGCGCCAGAATCTCGACGCCGTATCTCGGCGCCGCCTCGAGCAGCTTCTTGATCTCGCCTGCCGACGGCGGCGGCGCCGTCGTGGCGCCTCTCTCCAGCGGCACGCCCACTTCGAAGAACATCTTCTCCAGCCCCGCCGGCGCCACCACGATCAACATCCGCGCCGGCTCGTGCGACTCATTGCGAAACGCGTGCGGCGTCCCCGGCTGAATGCTGACGAACGCCCCGGCCGTCGCCACGGTGGGCTCGCCACCAGCGCGCACGGTGATTTCCCCTTCCAGCACGTAGAACCACTCCGTCTCGCGCGAATGCATATGCGGCGGCGGCCCGCCGCCCGGCGGCACTAGCGCCTCCCACAAGGCGAAATTCCCGCCCGTATCCTCGCCCGTGGCGAGGAAATGGTAGACGTCGCCCACGACGCCAATCGTCCGCGCGTCGCCCGAGGCGTCCTTAGTCGAATTCATGGACATAAGCCTTTGCCGCGAACGCGCCTTCGCCCAATTCGCCGAAAATTTTTTTGTTGAAAATGGCCGCGCGACCTGTTAGACAGGTAGTGTACAAGTGCATCGATAAGCCCCGCGAGTCGCGCCAGACCGAACGGGCCGGCGGTTGATAGCCAGGGGCGTTGAATGGGAGGGCGAGGCTCCTGCCGAGCCGAGTCATGGCCAATTTCCTCGGTGGTTCTGGCTCAGCGGGAGCTTCGCCCTCCCACGCATCGGCTCGCGGCCCCGTCGTTTTGGCGTCCCAAAACCCAACCCCTCAAACCCAAAACCTCGCGACTTGTGACGTGACCGCTCGCCATCCAATACCAGCGTTTCCCGCCGCGACCCGCAGTCAACCCACGCAAAACCAAGACAAGTTTTGGAGTAAAAAACTGGGACCCCCGTGTCGTCCCAATTCCAAAACCGACGAGGCGCGAGTTGCGAGAGGCGAGTTCAGATGAGAGCTCAATCTCCCAGCCGCCTCTGGCCTACCGCCCACTGCCAACCGCCCACTGCCTACTTCATATTCGGCTCCCGCACCCGCTTGCCGACGATCGGCTTCAGTTCCCGAATCCAGATGTTGCGGAACCGCACCGGGTTGCCGTGGTCTTGGAGCTGGATGGGCAGGTCGCCCAGGTCGTTGTACTGCGGCGGGCGGGTGTACGGCGTGTCGCCCAGGAGGGCGAAATGATTGAGCGTCCCGACGCCGTTGTGCAGCACCGTGATGTAGGCTGGCGACTCGAGCATGCCGTCTTTGAACCGCGGCGCCGTCCACAGGATGTCGTACACGTTCCAGTAACCCGGCGGAACCATGGCGTTCACCATCGGCGGCTGCTGCTTGTAGATGGCGCTGGCCTGGCCGTCGTAGTAGGTTTCGTTGTGGTACGAGTCGAGCACCTGCAGCTCGTAGGGGCCGAAGAACACGCCGCTGTTGCCGCGCTCCTGGCCCTCGCCCGTGGCAGGCACAGGGCAGGACCACTCGATGTGGAGCTGGCAGTCGCCGAACTTCTGTTTGCTGACGATGTAGCCGGCGCCAGGCTTGTTCACCGCGGCGCCGTCGACGACTTCCCACTTGTCGCCGTTCTCCCACGCCAACAGGTCCTTGCCGTTGAACAGGATGACCGCGTCGGACGGCGGCTCGCCGCAGCTCTTGCCGGGGGTGATGATCGGCGGCTTGGGCCACTCGATGCCGGTGAGATACTCCTGCCCGCAACTGTAGGCGGTCGCCAGGGCGGTGGCGCCGAGGGCGGTCGTGATCAGAGCCAGTTGCCGGGTCAATCCGCCGAAGGTCGTCGCTCGCTGCATGGTCGTGTCGCCTCGCGTGAGTTGGTGAGAAGGATACCGCAACAGGCCCCGATTATCTGGCTGCGCCAGGCCGGTGGCAACGGCCGGGGTGACTGGGGTCGGAGCGAAGCGAAGCCCCCAGTGGAGTTCGTGGGACGCACCCCTTCACCCCGCGGGCGGTTTGGGCCACAATTCGAGCTTCGCCGCGTCGAGCGGCCTTCAGTCAGATCCTCGGGCATCGGTCCACCGCCGGCAATGTTCTCCGACGCCATCGAGCAGCTTAAGAGCCAGTACACCGACAAGTACGTCGCCGTCGACGCGACGCGCCCCGAGTTGGCCCGCTTCCGCGACATCGTGGGGCAGGTCAAGACCGTGAACATGAGCGGCCGCGCGCTGGTTGAGTTTCTCGACTACCACCTGAACATTGGCTGGTACGACATTGACACCAGCTTCCTGAAGATCGTCGACAAGCCGGCGCCGCAGGAAAAGAAAGTCGAGGCCCGCAAGCCCGCCGAGAAGCCCGCGGCCAAGGCGGCGCCCGCCGCGGCCGCCGCGAAGGCGCCGGCGAAACCCGCGGGCGCCAAGATGTCGGTCGCCGAGATGATGGCCGCCGCCCGCGCGAACAAACCCGCCGGCGGCGACGCGGCCGCTCCCGCCAAGCCGGCCGCGGCGAGCCCCGCTTCAGCGGGAGCGGGTAGCGCCGCGCCCGCCAAGGTCGATCGCTCAAAGATGTCCGTCGCCGACATGCTGGCCGCCGCCCGCGGCGAGAAAGCAGGCGGCGACGCCCCCGCCGCCAAAGAGGAAGCCTCGGCAGCGCCCGCGGCGCCCGCGGCGCCCCCGGCTGAAGAGAAGCCCGCGGCCCCCGCGCCCAAAGCCGACGCCGGCGAACCACAAAAGATCGATAAGTCCAAAATGTCGGTCGCCGAGATGATCGCCTACGCCAAAAAGGCCGACAAGCAATGAAAGGTTGGCGTCGCCGCCGCGCCGCAACCTTTTCAACAGACTCTCAGCGGACTTCCAGCATCCGCTCCAGCGCCACCAGCGACCATTTAGCGGTCTCGTCATCGACCTCGATGACATTCACCGGCGTCCCAGCCGCCAGGTTCTCCAGGCTCCACGCCAGGTGCGCCAGGTCGATCCGGTACATCGTCGCGCACATGCACACCACCGGCGAGAGGAAGTGGATCTCCTGCTCCGGGTGCTGGTGCTTCAGCCGGTTCACCAGGTGCAGCTCCGTGCCGATCGCCCACTTCGTCCCCGGCGGCGCCTCCTCGACCGTGCGGATGATCTTACCGGTCGACCCCGAGGCGTCCGCCAGCTCGAACACCTCCCGTGGACACTCCGGATGGACCAGGATCTTGATCCCCGGGTGGTTCTTGCGGAACGCCGCTACATGCTCGGGGCGGAACATCTGGTGCACGCTGCAGTGGCCCTTCCAGAGGATCACCCGGCTGCGCTCGAGCTGCTCCGCCGTGCTGCCGCCCAGGTCGTCGGCGTATGGATCCCACAGCGGCATCTGGTCCAGCGGGATGCCCATCCGCAATGCCGTGTTGCGGCCCAGATGCTGGTCGGGGAAGAACATCACCCGCTTGGTGCGCGCGAACGACCACTCGATCGCCGCCTTGGCGTTGCTGGAGGTGCACACGATCCCGCCGTGCCGGCCGACGAACGCCTTGAGGCTCGCCGCCGAGTTGATGTACGTGACCGGGGTGAGGTCCTTCGTGTCGATCACCTCGGCGAGCTGCTCCCAGGCGTCTTCGATCTGGTGGATCCCGGCCATGTCGGCCATCGAACAACCGGCGGCCAGGTCCGGCAGGATCACCGGCACGCGCACGCCGCGGCGCTCGGCGAGCTTGGCCGGCCGGTTGGCCAGAATGTCCGCCGTCTCCGCCATGAAATGAACGCCACAGAACGCAATGAACCGGCAATCAGCGCTCTCGGCCGCCATCTGGCTGAGTTGGTAGCTGTCGCCCGACAGGTCCGCCAGGGCGATTACCTCATCCTGCTGGTAGTGGTGGCCAAGGATCAACAGCCGCGGCCCCATGTCGTCGCGCACCGCTTGGATGCGCCGCTGCAACTCGGCGTTGTCGAGCGACTTGTAGGGCTGCAGTTCGAGGCGCGGACGTGTTTCGATCGCAGTCGCCATGTGTTGAATTATAGTGCCCGACGCCTGGTCGACGACTGCATACGCTGTCAAAGGCAAAAAAGAAGGGCGGGCCGTGTGGCGACGGCCCGCCCTGACCAGGATCTCGCATCGATCCTGGGTCTCGCAAAGGTTCAATTCGACCGGCTAGAAGTCGCCGTTGACGGCTCCTCCAATGGCGCCGCCGATCGCCGCGCCGGTGTTGCCGCCGCGGCCGCCGTCGATCGCCCCGCCAATCGCTCGACCGACGTTGGCGCCGGCTCGCACGACTGGGTCTGCATAGGTGCGACCGTAGCCATAGCCGTTGCCATAGCCGCCGTATCCATTGCCGTAGCCGTTTCCATATCCGTTCCCATAGCCATTTCCGTTGTAATTGCCACGGTAACCGGCGCCATAACGGTAGCCGCCGTTACCGGGAACCCACTGGCGGCCGTATTGGTTGTAGTAGGTCTGACCGGCTCGCACGCCGCCCCCCCTATAGCCGCGGGGATAGGTGTAATTCGCGGCGTCGTACCGCGACCAGTTGTTGTCGCGGTAATACATCCAGCTGTTCTGAGGAGTCCAGTACCACCACTCGCCGTTGTGTTGGCGGAATCGCCACCTGGCGTTGGCGTCGCCGCTCACGGTCGCGTTGGCGGCCGCGCCGGCGTTGGTATTCACGCCCGCGGCGGGGTTCGTGGCAGCTTGCCCAGTGGCGCCCGCACCGACGTTCGCACCCACTCCGGCCTGTCCGACGCCGGGCACGTTGGCGTTGACGCCTGTGTTAACGCCAGCGTTCGCGCCGCTGTTGGCATTCGTACCGGCGTTAACTCCCGCGTTAGTTCCGGCATTGACGCCAGCATTGGCGCCCGCATTCGTTTGCGCATTCGCCCCCGTGTTGGCCCCGGCGTTTGCCGCGCCGTTGGTCGAAGTCGAAGCGCCAGTTTGGGCGCTAAACTCGCTGGACGGCGTTGTCGAGCCCGCCACGTGGCCCGAAGCGCCGCCGATGTTGTTTTGCGAACTAGCGTCGGCGTTCACTCCGCCGGCGACGCCTGCGCCATTTGCGCCAGTCGACGACTGCACGCCGCTCGAAACGCCAGCTCCTGTCGAACCGCTCGCGCTTGCTCCCGCGCCAGCGCCAGTACCGCCGCCGCTTTGAGCCCAAGTCGTCGCGGCGCCGCACGCCAACGCCAGGCTCAACGTTGCTGCCAATGGTTTCAGGAAAACTCTCATCTCACAGCCCTCCAAACGTATCTCTTGGTCCGAAAATCATGGCGAGATTCGCTCCTCGCTCCGGGAAACAATTCGCAACGCCCGTGCCAGGAATCGCAGAATCGCCGCGGGAGCACGAAAACGGCCATTTTCCTGCGGTTTTTGTCGCACCGACGTCGGCATGATGCGGTTGGGGAACCCGACGATAGCGCCGTCATAACTGCGACCGCTCACCCCATGGGGGAACCCTCGCGTGGGCCATTTTCGCGCACTTGGTTCGCTAGCGACCAGGAGGATCCGGGGAGGCAAAGTTTGCGGGTTGCGCAGCCGATAATGACGCTGCGGGGTTCCACGCTTGGTGCGCGCACTGCTGGCGCCAGGAAAGCGTCAGTGTGGGCCACCCTGAGCACCCTACAGGTCACGGTTCGCATCATGGAACTGACTCCCTCGATTGCCGCCGAGATCGCTGCCGCGTGCCGTGCGGGCGCCACAGAGGCCGCCGCGGCGCTCGGCCGTGCGTTAGACGGCGAGCTGACGCTCTCGGCGGGCGAACCCACAGCCTATGCGGCCGATTCGCCGCCGAACGGCTTCGATGGCCCAGGCTTGGTCGTGCTGCTGAAGTTTGGCGGCGCGGGACTAGCCGCCGTGCTGCCGGAGTCTTCCGGTCTGCTGCCCTCGTGGTATGGGACGCCGGATCCGACCGGCGCCAGCAAGCTCAGCACGCTCGCACAGGAACTCAGCCTGCTGCTGGTCCCCGAAAGCATGGTGGCCGACGAGTTCGCCGTCGCCCGCGTGGAGAACGTCGGCGTCGCGTTGCGCGCGCGAGCGTGGCGTCCGATGCGGCACTGGCGCCTCTAGAAGTCGCGGGAAAAGACAGCGCCGGCCAACTGACCCTGATCTGGCCTCTCGCCGAGCCTGACGCCATCTTCCCGGCAACCGAGCCAAGCGAATCGATGCCCGATGACTTCGCGGCGTCGCTCGGCTTCGGCTCATCCATCTCCCCGTCGCGGGCGGCGAAGCCGCTGGACTTCTCGCAATTACCCAGCTACTCACGCAGCCTGCTGAAAGTCGCGGTGCCGGTGAGCGTGCAGTTGGCGGCCAAGAAGGAATCCGTGCAGGAGGTCGTCGAAATCGTCCCCGGGTCGATCATCAAGTTCGAGAAGGGCTGCGACGAACTGCTGCAAATGATCATCGGCGGACAACAGGTCGCCGAAGGCGAGGCGGTCAAGATTGGCGACAAGTTCGGCTTCCGCGTGACGGCTATGGTGCTGCCCAGTGAGCATTTCATGCCGCTGCGGCGACGACCGGCGGGCTAAGGCGGCGCTGCGGGCGGCGTGGACGCGGCTAGCTCGGCCAGCGGGCGCCACGCCCCGTTGAGTAGGTCGCCGGCGGAGAGCGTCAGGCGGTCGCGTTTCTTCTCGATCGCTCGATTCACTTTCGCCGTAAGTTGCGGGCCGTCCAGCTCCTCTTCGATCAGCTTCCGCACGCCGCCGCTCAGTTCGTGCACCAGCGGCCCCTTGGCGTCGCTCACGCGGCGGAGATGAAATTCCGCCAACTCCAGGCGGGCCGTCTTCGCCGTTGGCTCCAGCGATGCGCTGCCGAACCACGACGCGGCATTCCACCGCACGGCCAATTCGCCTTCGATCACGAGCCTGGCGCGGGCGTCGGCCTCCATCTCCACGGAGATGACGTGCACCCCGTACTGGTAAACTCTGGCCCGCGCCCAGGCGTTGATTTTGGCCTCGATTTCGAGCGTCGCTGCGACCTTTCCGGGCGCGATCGGCCGCAGCGCCGTCACGCGGACGACCAGGTTTTTCTCGGACTCCGCCAATTGCAGCTTGTAGTGCTTCCACACACCGTGATTCACGATTTTGGTGCGCGGATTGACATGCGTGTGCAGGAACTTTCCCTCGACGCGGAGGCCGACGGGGATTTCTTTTGTGGCGCCCCAATCCTTTTGCTTTTCGTACTCGAGAGGAATAGCGCCTTCGATCAACCGACCCGCGAGGTCGGCCAGCGCCTGTCGCCCCGCGGCGTCGGGGGCCGAGGCGACCGGGCTTGACGGCGCTGATGGCGCGGGAGACTGGGCCCTCAACTCGTGAGAAGCCATGCCCCAGGCGAGCGCCAGACAAAGCCATGCTCTCCAGCTCGAGCGGATAAGTCGCTGATTGCTCGTCATGCTTGTCTACGCATGCCGTCTAAGGCGTTGCCGCCGGTTCGGCTCCGGTCACTCCTTCTACGCAGCGCCACAATCGTGCAGTTCAGTTGCCAACAAAAAAAGAACCTGCCCCGGGCCCGTAGGCCCGAGACAGGTCCTCAGAGGGGGATTCCACCTGTATCGATCGCTTAGCGAACGAAGCTGCGCGCTGACGACCTTGCGGGGCGGAGCAACCCGAGCGTTCGGATCGGCAACCGGCGCGGGGGGCATCGGAGCGGCTTCACCGCCAGCGGCCGGAGCGGCAGCCGCGGGGCGCAGCCGCTGCAGCCGTGATCGCAACCGCAGCTGTGCTCGCAGCAACCGCAGCTCTTCTCGCAGCAGCAGTCGTTGGCGCAACCGCAGCTCTTCTCGCAGCAGCAATCGTTGCAGCAGCTATCGCAGCAACCGCAGCTCGACTCGCAGCAGCAATCGTTGCAGCAGCACGACTTCTTGCACTTGCACTTGCACTTGTTGAACAAGCGGCTCAAGAAGCAACCCTTCTTGCAGCACTTCTTCGAGCAGCAGCAGTCGTCGCAGCAGTCGTCGCAGCAACCGCAGCTCTTCTCGCAGCAGCCGTTGTCACAGCAGTGATCGCAGCAGTTGTCGCAGCAACCACAGGACTTCTCGCAGCAGCCCTTGTCACAGCAGTTGTCGCAGCAACCGCATGACTTTTCGCAGCAGCCTTTGTCGCAGCAGCAGTCATCCGGGCAACCGCACGATTTCTCGCAGCAGCAGTCGTCGCAGCAACCGCAGCTCGACTCGCAGCAGCACGACTTCTTGCAGCGATTGAACAGCCCGCTCAAGCAGCACTTGCGCTTGCAGCACTTCTTCGCGCAGCAGCAGTCATCGCAGCAGTTGTCGCAGCAACCACAGCTCTTCTCGCAGCAGCCGTCGTTGCAGCAGTGATCGCAGCAGTTGTCGCAGCAACCGCAGGACTTCTCGCAGCAGCAGCCTTTGTCGCAGCAGCAGTCGTCCGGGCAACCGCACGACTTTTCGCAGCAGCAATCGTTGCAGCAGCTATCGCAGCAACCGCAGCTCGACTCGCAGCAGCAATCGTCGCAGCAGCACGACTTCTTGCACTTGCACTTGCACTTGTTGAACAAGCGGCTCAAGAAGCAACCCTTCTTGCAGCACTTCTTCGAGCAGCAGCAGTCGTCGCAGCAGTCGTCGCAGCAACCGCAGCTCTTCTCGCAGCAGCCGTTGTCGCAGCAGTTGTCACAGCAACCGCAAGACTTCTCGCAGCAGCAGTTGTCATGGCAGCAGCTGTCGCAGCCGCAAGACTTTTCGCAGCAACATGACGGCTCGCACGAGTCGCAGCCGCAGCCGCTGCCGAGCATCTTGTCCAACATGCCAGCGCCGTAGCTCTGGCCGGTCAGACAGAGGCTCACCAAGAGCGCTCCTAACACGTTCCATCTCATTGAACCACGTCTCCTATGCATTGGGGACGGCAGCCGAAAACCTTTGACGCGGCGGCTCACGCTCGAGCGCACGCTCCCAGGGGTCTGTCGCGGCGACAGAGTCGGCGCAAAGCCGGGCGGGGAGGTGTTCGGGGCGGGAGCTAGGCAGCCGGGCGTGATTGCCGGCTCGTCAAGGCGGGCGTCTGCGGCGGGTCGTTCCCAAGGGTCGGCGTCAACGCCAGTCGAGCCAATCCATGGCTCGATTCAGTAATGGCCGGTTAGTCGACGCGCAAACAATGTGTCGCAGTGACACGTAGCGTGCTTTGCATGCGACACAGCGTGGTATCGTCCTCGCGCCGAAGACCCCTTGAGGACAGCGGAAGTAATTTTCAGCAAGTGGCTTAGGTCAACTCCTGGGCAAACTTTGCCGGCCGCGGAGACTCGTCTGCGCCTAACGGTTTTGACTTGCCCATCGCACCGATTCACGGTCGGGAGGCACATGGTTGACAGGCGGAAAATCTGGTATTCTTTATCGTGCACAGTGGCCTAAGGCTTCGTCCGACGCTTGGCGCCAGCGGCATGTTAAAGCGGACCGACGCAGCGTCCGCCCCACCGGAAAAGTTCGCCGCGCTTACGCGACCGGATCGGGGGATCGCGACAACCCATCGCACGCTCAATGGGCCAACCCTCCCGCGGCGCCCCCGCAACCGTCTACGATGTAGTGGCCGCCGAATCCCCAGCGACGCCCCGGCGTCGACAACTCACGCCCCTCAGCTCCCACTCACGACGTCACACCCCAATGCATTGTCTCAACTTTCGTTGGTCGTCATGCTTTCGGACTTGCCAGCCCCGACTCGCCGCGGCTCTTGTCATCGCTCTGGCGGCGATGGCTCCATGCCGTGCGCAAACCGCCGCCCAGCCGGATCCTTTGGATTGGCCCGCCTGGCGTGGCCCGCAGCAGAATTCTGCTTCCGCGGAGAAGAACCTGATCGACAAGTGGGTCAACCAGCAGTCGCCGAAGGGCAACCTGCTGTGGAAACGATCCGACCTTGGCACGCGATCGACGCCGATCGTCATGCGGGGCAAGCTCTACACGCTGGTGCGCGATAAGCCCGGCACCGAGAACGAAGGCGAAAAGGTCGTCTGCGTCGACGCCGAGACCGGCGAGCAGCTCTGGCAGTACCGCTTTAATGTGTATCTGTCGGATGTGCCCGACACCCGCGTCGCCTGGTCGAGCGTCGTCGGCGACCCCGTCACGGGCCGCGTCTACGCCCAGGGCGTGTGCGGATACTTTTGCTGTCTGGAAGGCGACACCGGCAAGCGCGTGTGGAGCCACAGCCTGCACGAGGAGTACGGCGTGATCACCACATACGGCGGCCGCACCAACGTGCCGGTCGTCTACGAGGATACGGTGCTGATCAGCGCCGTGGTCGTCGGCTGGGGCGACACGGCGGACTTCGACCTGTTGGCTCGGCCGTCGCACCGCTTCATGGCCTTCGACAAGGCGACCGGCGAGCTGCGCTGGCTGGCCGGCACGAGCATCTCACCGCCAGACACCACTTACAGCACGCCGGTGATCACCACGATTGGCGGCGAGGCCCAGCTCATCTTTGGCTGTGCCGACGGCGCCGTGTGGAGCCTGCAGCCGCGCACGGGCAAGCCCCTATGGAACTACCCATTTTCCATGCACGGGCTGAACGGCTCGCCGTTGGTAGTGGGCGACACGGTTTACGCCGCGCAAGGACTGGAAAACATGGTCGGTACGACCAAGGGCGGCGTGGTCGCCATCGACGCCAAGCAGCGCGGCAATCTCGCCGGCAAGGAAAAGTGGCTCGATTACAACATCCTGGCCAGCAAGAGCTCGCCCATCATGGTCGACGGCAAGGTGTGGGTCGTCGACGACGGCTCGAAGCTCTACATGCTCGATCCGGAGACAGGCCGCACCATCGCCAAAAAAGCCCTGGGCACCCGGCAGGGCAGTACGCCGCTGGCGGCAGACGGCAAAGTTTACATGTGCACGGCGTCGGGCATCTGGTATGTCCTGAAGCCCGACGGCGACGGCGTTCAGGTACTGCAAAAGATGCGACTGGCGGGCGACGAAAACGACGGGTCGCCCATCGTGTCCCACGGCCGGATTTACCTGCCCACCTCGAACGCTATTTACTGCATCGGCGACAAACAGGCGAAACCCGCGGCCGATCCCGTACCGGCGCCTGCCGCCGAGGCGGCGGTCGACGACGATCCCAACCCCGCGCTCGTCCAGGTTTCGCCTTACGACGCCACGGTGAAACCCGGCGAGAGCCAGCAGTTCACCGTGCGACTCTACAACGCGCGGGGGCAATTCCTACGCGTCGCCAATCCGCAGGAGACGCAATTCCGCGTCGCCGGTCCTGGCAAAGTGGCGGCCGAAGGCGCGTACACCGCGCCGAAGAACGAAGGGCACGTCGGCGCCCTGGTGTACTGCAAGGTGGGTGAGCTGGAGGGCAAGGCGCGGGTGCGCATCGTGCCGCCGCTTGCCCTGGCAATTCGATTTCAACAAGGGCGAGATTCCAATCACGTGGATCGGCGGCCGCGTCCGTTATGTGCTCCGCGACGTCGATGGCGAGCGCTGCGCCGTCAAGCTCGATGTGCTGCCTACCCCGCGCGATCCCCATAACAAGCTCGGCACCCGCAGCTACATGTACATGGGCCCGGCCGACCTGACGAACTACACTATGCAAGCCGATGTGAGATTCGCCGAGAACAATGACCGGCTGGCCGATATCGTCGGCCTGGTAAACAGCGGCTACATTTTGGGCATCCGGCCGGCGCAGAAGGGCGCGAGCTGAATCTGTTCAGTTGGACCTCGCACGACTTTCGCACCTCGGCCGGGGCGGCGTTTGAGCCGCAAGTCGGCCAGTGGTACCGGCTTAAGCTCCGCGTCCAGCAACTCAAAGGCCGCAAGGCTGAGGTTAAAGGCAAGGCATGGCTCCGCGACCAGGCCGAGCCCGAGAAGTGGTCGGTCGAAATGGTCGACAATTCGGCTAATAAGTCCGGCAGCCCGGGCCTGTATGGAAACACGCAAGCGGCGGAGTTCATGGTCGACAACGTGTCGGTTGTTCCCAATGAGTCGATGTCGCCCCCCGCCGGTCAGCAGGTCGTCAACACTAGAAAATAGCCGACCTCGACGTAAGAATTCGGCGAGTCGGCCTTTGACCTCGGACTCAATGTCGCAACTCGCCGCACATCATGGCGTCACTCCACATTCCTCCCATCCGCATTCTTCAGCCCCATGAACGTTAAGCATTCGATATTCATCGCCCTGCCGCTCGCTTGGACCGCGCTGGGCGGAGCGGCCTTCGCGGCCGACTCCGGCGCCGCCGTTCCTGCCATTGCGCCGCCCGCCGGCGGGGCGCCTTCGACGGACCAGAACTGGTCGATGTGGCTTGGCTCGCTCGGACGAAACAACACGCCCTCCGGCGTCAACATTCCCACGGAGTGGGACATCGGCCAAATTGACTACAAGACCAACAACTGGATCCCCGACAAGGCCAAGAACATCAAGTGGGCCGCCAAGCTGGGCTCCCGCTCGTACGGCAGCGCGGTGATCCACAATGGCAAGATCCTGGTCGGCACCAACAACACAGGCGGCTGGCTGCCGCGGTTTAAGCCCGATGTCGATCTCGGCTGCCTGCTGTGCTTCGACGCCGCCACGGGCAAGTTTCTCTGGCAGCATTCCAGTCCGAAGCTTCCCTCGGGTCGCGTCCATGATTGGCCGCACGAAGGCATTTGCTCGGTGCCGTTCTGCGAGGGCAATCGCCTGTGGTTCGTCACCAGCCGCTGCGAGGTCCGCTGCCTCGACCTCGATGGATTCCTCGACGGCAAAAACGACGGCGTAAACATCGAGGGCGCCGACGCCACGGCGCAGGACGCCGACGTGATCTGGGTTTTCGACATGATGAAGGAGCTCGGCGTCTCGCCGCATAACATGAGCAGTTGCTCCTGCATTGCCGTCGGCGACACGCTCTTCGTGTGCACATCCAACGGCGTCGATGAGGAGCATAAATTCGTTCCCGCGCCGACGCGCCCAGCTTCGTGGCCATGGACAAAAACACGGGCAAGGTGCTGTGGACCGACAACTCGCCCGGAGCCAACATCCACCACGGTCAGTGGTCCTCGCCGGCTTACGCAGTCATCGACGGCCAACCGCAAATCATCTTCGGCGGCGGCGACGGGTGGGTGTACAGCTTCGACCCCCAAGGCGCGGAAGGCAAAAGCAAGCTCCTCTGGAAGTTCGATTGCAATCCCAAGACCGCCAAGCTGGAACTCATGGGCAAGGGTACGCGCAACGACTGCATCGCCACCCCGGTCGTTTACGACAACAAGGTGTACATTGCCACCGGTCAGGACCCCGAGCATGGCGAAGGCATCGGCCACTTGTGGTGCATCGATCCCACCAAGCGCGGCGACGTCAGCCCCCAACTGGCCTTCAACGCGACGGATCCCAAGACGCCGATTCCGTACAAGCGCGTGCAGGCGGTGGTCGAGAAAGAGGGCGACTTTGAGCGCCCCAATCCCAACTCCGCCGCGCTGTGGCACTATAGCGCAAGACAACAACGGCGACGGCGAGGTGGCCTTCGAGGAAACCATGCACCGCACGATCGGCTCCGTTGCGATTCGCGACGACATCCTGTACATCGCCGACATCAGCGGCATCTTCCATTGCCTCGACGCCAAAACTGGCAAGGCCCATTGGACCTATGACCTGCTGGCTGCCACCTGGAGCACGCCGCTGATCGTCGAGGATAAGGTTTACATTGGCGACGAAGACGGCGAGGTGGCCATCTTCCGCCATTCGGCCGATCCCAACGAAGCCATGAAAGAGCAGGACGGCGAGATGGTCCCGTACTATGGCACGCAGAACATGATGGCCAATGTGTACAGCACGCCGGTGGTCGCCGGCAACGTGTTGTACATCTCCAACCCTACCCATCTGTTTGCGATCACGCCCGATGGGAAGTGATCAACTCCCCATGCCAAAGCGAGTTCTCGACGTCGGCAATTGCGGGCCCGACCATGCGGCCATTACGAAGTTTCTCACCAGCCGCTTCGATTGCGAAGTGCTTCAGGCCGACGGCGCTGACGATGCTCTGGCGACCCTGGCCAAGGACGGGCTCGACTTGGTGCTGGTCAACCGCAAGCTGGACATGGACTACTCCGACGGCATTGAGGTGATCCGCCGCATGAAGGCCGATGCGAAGGCCGCCGGCGTGCCGGTGATGCTGATCACCAACCTTGCGGAGCATCAAGACGCCGCCGAGGCGATCGGCGCACTGCGCGGGTTTGGAAAGCTGGAATTCGAGAAGCCCGAGACGATCCAGCGCGTGGAAGCGGTGCTCGGGTAGTCAGCCCTTCGGTCACTGACCGGGGAGCGATACGTGCGTAATCGCGGGGAAAGATTTACCCCTCAATCACTTCCTTCACGGGCTGCACGAAGTGCGGGCTCTTGCCGCTCTTGGTGAGTTCGGCCGCCTTCTTGTCGGCCTGCTTCCGCTCGTTGAACTCGTAGAGGGCAACGCGACGAAGCGACTGGTTGAACACGCCCCAGAAGGCTTTCAGCCGCACTTCCTTGGCAGCGCGAGACCGCTTGGGCGCCTTCTTCTTGGGTTCTGCCGGCTTCTTTTCCTTGACGGCCGCCTTTTTGACGGCCTTCTTGGCCGGACCGGCCTTGGCGGCCGACTTCTTCACCGGCGAGGACTTGCTCCCCGATTTTTTCGCGGGCGCGGCGTTCTTCGCGGCTTTCTTGGACATCACCACCAATTTAACGCATTGACAACCCGCTGCCTAGCCGCGCTCGAGACTCCTTAGAAACGGCAGCGCCGCCGGGCGCCGCGTGGGAATTGTCGGCCCTTACAGCCGCACCCCGATCGCCTTGGCCCGCAGCACCAGCGCCGGCTGGAAATACACCATCGGCCGCAGCGGATGGGCGCTGGGTCGCGTCTTGTAACGATTGCGCGCCCACAGAAATGTGCTGTCCACCAGTTTGCGGGGCAGCGTCCCTTGGTTCACTTTCTGGATCACCAGGTCGATGAAGGCAAAATCGGCCTTGGTCACCGCCTTTAGTCCCACGCGAAGCTGGTCCCTTAGGGCCACCTGCCGATGCTGCTGGTCGGCTGCCGTATCCGCCTTAATCGGCGTCGCCGGCTGCTGGCCGCATAGCGTGGAGGCCGCCGCGACCAGCACGGCGCCCACGCCGACCAGGCACGCGGCAAAGATGTTCCAGAGGCGGTAAGTGGTTTCCAGTGGCGACATGGTCGGCCTTTCCTTCCGAATTATCCCGGGATCGCGCGGCGAAGAGGGCGTGATGAGCGCGAGGAACGCGGACTTGTAGCAACTCGCCAGGCCCAGTCGCAAGGCCGTCGCCGCGCCGCTGGCGCCGGAAGTGCGGCCCTTTTCCCCAAAAAGCCGCCTTGAAGTTCGCGCCTGGAGCTTCAATGCAGGCGCCCCAATCGCGCATAATAGAGGGGGCGCCTCGCATCTCCCGGAGACCTCCCATGCTGATCATCCCCGGCTCCGCTGGCCGAGACCTGTGCGACCACAGCCTCGGCGTCAATCGCCGCGAGCTGTTGCGCATCGGCGGCTCGGCGATCTTGGGTCTCTCGCTGGCCGATCTCTTGGGCCTGCAGCATGTGCGCGCCGGCGTCCCCTCGCCGCCCACGCCCCGCGGCTTTGGCCGCGCCAAGAGCGTGATCATGGTCTACCTCCAGGGCGGTCCCAGCCACCTCGATCTGTGGGACCCCAAGGAGGACGTTCCCGACAATGTCCGCAGCGTCTTCAAGCCGATCTCCACCAAGCTGCCGGGGGTCAAGTTCACCGAACTGCTGCCCAACCTGGCCGACGCCATCGACCGGGCCACGCTCATCCGCTCGATGAGCTATGAGCCCGTGGGCCTGTTCAACCACACGGCCGCCATCTATCAGATGATGACCGGCTACACCACGGACAAGGTGAGCCCGTCGGGCCAGCTCGAACCTCCCAACGGCAAGGACTTCCCCAACTTTGGTGCGCAGATTGTCCGACTCAAGCCTTCGAAGGAGCCGATGTTGCCCTTCGTGATGCTGCCGCGGCCGCTGCAGGAAAGCAACGTCATCGGCAAGGGCGGCTCGGCGGGCTTTCTAGGCAAAGCCTACGACGCCTACACGCTCTTCCCCGACGGCGACGACCTCGACCTGGGCAAGATGGACCACATCAAGGTCGACGACCTGAAGCTGTGCGCCGAAACGCCGGCTTCGCGCATGGTCCGCCGCGCCAAGCTCCGCGACTCGATCAGCCAGGGCATGCCGGGCCTCGAGAAGGCGGTGGCTGAGTACAAGCTCGACGAGAACTACCGGCGTGCGCTGGACCTGATTGTCTCTGGCCGCGCTCGCAACGCCTTCGACCTGTCACAGGAATCCGACGCGCTGCGCGAGCGCTATGGCAAGAACGCCTTTGGCCAAAGCTGCCTGTTGGCCCGCCGGCTGATCGAGGCCGGCACGCGCGTGGTCGAAGTGCTGTGGCCCAACGTGGCCAACGGGCAGAACCATTCCCTCGACACGCACACCGATCTGAGCCGCCGGCTGCGCGACCTGGCGGCCCCGATGCTCGACGCCGGCCTGTCGGCGCTGTTGGTCGACCTCGACCAGCGCGGTATGCTCGAGGACACGCTGGTGGTGGCCGTCGGCGAATTCGGTCGCAGCCCGCAGCGCGGCGTCTCGACCAGCGGCAACGGCAACAGCGACGACGGCCGCGATCACTGGCCGTACTGCTTCACCGGCCTGATCGCCGGTAGCGGCATCCAGCGCGGCGTGGTTTACGGCGCCAGCGACAAGACCGGCAGCGCCCCGGCCGACAATCCGGTCCACCCCACCGAGCTCTTGGCAACCATCTACCACGCCCTGGGCATCGAGCCCAAGACCATCGTGTACAATCACCTCAAGCAACCGCGCGAGCTGGTCAAGGGCGAAGCGGTGACGGCGCTGTTTGCGTAGTTGGTCAGTTGTCAGTAGTCATTTGTCAGTTGCATTCTTTGGGGGCTTCTAGCTGGGACAGCCACAACTGACTACGGACAACTGACCACTGACTTTTCGCGGCACGCGGTTTGCACCCCCGCAATTTCCGCCCTTCCCGCTATTTCTCGATGTAGAATTATTGTGTAATGTCCCGCTCCGCGGCCGGAGTTCACCTGCAGCCGCGGGGCTTCGGCAGCCGATGATTTCCTTCGCACAAAACCTTTCACTGCTGCGTAAGCTGCAGATAACAAGCCAAACTTCCTGGTCAAGATTCCGTCGGGAGGACCAATAATTCGGATTGGCCCGAGTCGATACTATGGCAGCGCGCAGCGCTGTCCGACACGCGCCATTCTTCCAGCGACTCCACCCAGTCGCAATCGGGCCGGAAGTTTGTTTCTAAGAAAGGGTCGCGACTCAGGCGCACCGCCGGTCGCGACCTTTTTTTTGCGCGCACCCAAGTCACTCCGAGGTCCTCCGAGAAGTCCGCGCAGAAGAATCGGCCAGCGCGGACCCCTCGGAGGACCTCGGGGTGACCGGGGGCGATACTACTCTGTATCGGCGCTGGTGTCCTCGCCTCGCGATCTCTCTTACAATGCACGCCCCGTCTCATGGCCTACTCACCCACTGCGGAGTATCACATGTCCCCTCGGCTTCGTCGTCTCGCCGCCATGCTGTGCCTCGCCGCACTGTCGGCCGCCAATCTGGGCTGCTCCGGCGGCTTCGACACGCCCGAGGCCTGCTTCGCCGCCGCCAAGGAGGCGGTGGCCAACAAGGACCCGCTCGCCTTCGTGGACTGTGTCACCGAAGAATCCCAGCAGACCCTGGCCGGATCCATGGTTTTCATGGGCGGCATGATCAAGATGATGAGCGGCATGGCCGCCCTCGGCGGTCCGCAGGCCAGCGAGCAAGCCAAGCAACAGTTCGCCGAGTTGAACGCCGTGCTGGAAAGGCACGGCGTCACGGAAGATGCTCTTAAGGACGCGGTTAAGAAGGCTCAGGGTCCGCCGAATCCTGAGGCCGTGAAGGCTGCGGGCGATATCGTGGATGACAAGCGAGTTTTTATTGCTGAGATGATCGGCGCGATGGACAAGATCGGGCAGGGCGGCCCCACCTTCGCTGAAAAGTTCTCCGAGGAGTTCGTGGGCGACCTCAAGGACGTCACAATTGACGGCGATCAGGCCAAAGCGACGCTGGTGACGGCCGCTAAGGAGCAGCCCATCGAGTTTCGCCAGAACGCCCACGGCTGGAAACTGCACATCACGATGAACGAGATCCAAGGCGCGGGCGGCGCCGCGCCGGCGGGTCCCCTCGGTCCCGCGTTTGCGCAATGACGCGGCAATGAGCCGAGGCGCCCTTCTGTCACCCCGAGGTCCGCCGAGGGGTCCGCACTGCCTAACCTATCCACGCGGACTCCTCGGCGGACCTCGGAGTGACATATCCCCGCCCTCACGCCAACCGCATCGCCAGGTCCAGCATCGTCACCAGGTCAATGGCGTTGTGCAGCAGAATGGCGTCCATCTCCCGTTCGAACCCAGTGCGCACAAACTGCTGGTAGGCCGCGGGGATCTGGCTGCCCGGCATGTCGTCGGTCCGCACCCGTCCGCAGATGCAGCGTTCCAGCGTCTGCAGTTTGCAGTCCGGCAATTCCGATCGCCATCGCCGGCGCGACAGGTGGAGCAGATCGATGTGCCGGATTGTCGGCGTCGATCGCGCCGGCGAGCAAGTGCCGGCGAGACCGGTCCACCACCATCGGCCAGTCAAAACTCTTGCCGTTGAAGGTGACGATCGTGGAGGCGCCCGCCAGTCGCTGCCAGAGCGCGGCCAGCACGGCCGACTCCTCCGAGTAGTCCCGCGCCAGCAGCAACTCAACCACGAGCCGCCCGTCGATCGACCGCAGCAGCCCAGCCAGAAACAGGGCGCTGCCCGCCAGCCCGCAAGTCTCCAGATCGAGAAACAGGTGCTGCTGCGGAAAACCGGCGAGCAGCGCATCGCTGGCCTCGGCGCCCGCCGACGCCTTAATCCACGCGGAATGACGTCGCTCGACGAGCGACTCGCCGCCGGGCCACAACTCATCGAGCGTCAGGCAGACTCGCCAGTGCTCCCCGGCGTCGCTGGCCGCGACTTCCCCCCGCCGCATCAAGCCGGGGATCGCCTTCACGGTCTGTCCACGCCAGGCCCCCCGTGCCGGCGAGGCCGCTTCAGCGGCTGGGCGCCGAGCGACTGGTTTTCCCTCGTGCCGCGTCACAATCACCGGCAGCGGCCCGCGGTTGAGCGCCTCCAACCGACTCCGCAGCGTCTCGTCGAGCGGCATGGCAGGCTAAAGGCGCAGATTTCGTAGCTCGGCAGGGGTGGCTGGCGCGGCAGCCTTAACGAGCATCTCCAGCAGCGCGCGCGTCGCCTGCTTGTCCGGCATCGGTTGCCCGCGGGTCAGGTCCGGGTCGCTGTGGATCGCCGGCCGCAAGTTTGGCAAGCCGACGCAGCTCGGGCAACCCGCTTCGCACGGACAGCATCTCGACCATCTCGCGGCACACCGCCAGCAGGTCGAAAATGCGGGCGAACCCCTTCTCGCTGTAGCCCAAGCCGCCGGGGTAGCGGTCGTAGACAATCATCGTCGGCCGGCCAGTGTTGTGGCTGTTCACCACGGCTCCGAGGTCGCGGCTGTCGCACATGGCCACGAAGGGCAGGGCTACCACTGCCAGGTTGCGCATCCCGGTCAAACCTTCGCTCGTTTGCAGGCCCGCCGCCTTCAGGGCGGAGCGCACGGCGTCGTCGGGAGACAGCCAGAAGGCAGTGGTCTGAAGCTGCTGGGCAGGGATGTCGACCGGCCCCTGGCCAATATTCTCACGAGTGGCGAACTTGATCTTCTTAAACGCCACGGTCTGCCAGGTGACGTCGACGTCGCCGTAGGCCAGCAGTGCCATGGGGAGCGCCGGGCTGGTCGCGGCGCTGGCCGGTGATGTGCACGTTGCTCTCCAGCACCGCCTGGGTGTAGTAATCGGTCTCACGGCGCTCGACGTAAGCCACCTTGCCGTTGAGGTCGAGCTCGCGCACGAAGTACGTCTCGCCGTTGTGCAAGTACACCGCTTCGGGGTAGACGAGCTCGGGGGCGCTGATGGAGTCGACGTTGGCGATCACCTCAACCCCCTCAGCGAGCCGGGGCGTCCCACCCCCGGCGTGTCTTGAGTTGTCGGTTCTCACCCCCGCAACCGCGACCACCGGTCGCGGCTTTTTGGGGTCGACCAGCACAATGCTGAACGTGTTGTCGCTCATGTGGCGCAGGCTGACGCCCACCGCCGGGTTCTGCCCGCCGGGATGGTAGTAGGCCCCCTTCACTTCGACGAGCTGCTCCTCCTGGCATAGCGCCTCAATGAGCGGACTGGCCAGCGGGCCGAAGGTGGTGAGGTCGTCGTCGACCAACGGCAGCTCGAACGCCGCCGCCTTAAGATGCTTGGCCAGCACGTACGGATTATCGGGATCGACCACCGCGTGCTCCGGCGATTGGGCGAAGAAATAGCTCGGGTGGCGCAGCAGGTATTGGTCTACCGGATCGTTGCCCGCCAGTAGCACGGCCAAGCTGTCGTCCGTGCGACGCCCGCTGCGGCCGGCTTGCTGCCAGCAGCTCGCGATCGTGCCGGGGTAATGCACCAACAGGGCCACATCGAGCGAGCCAACGTCGATGCCCAACTCCAGCGCATTGGTAGCGGCCACGGCCCGCAGCCGGCCGGCGAACAGGTCCTGCTCGATCTCGCGGCGCTCGTTGGGCAGGTAGCCGCCGCGGTAGGCGCGCACCTTGTCGGCGTGCGGCGACCGCCGATCGGCCAGCGATTGGCGGAGATACCGGTGGATCAGCTCGGCCGCCTGCCGCGTGCGTGTGAACGCCAGCGCTTGGCCGTCGGCGGCCATGGCTTCCTCCATCCACATCACGGCGTCGTCGTTCGCGCTGCGACGGCCCAGCGAGTCGGCGCCCAGCGGCGCGGGATTCCACAGCGCGAAATACTTGCGCCCCCGCGGCGAACCGTCGTCGTCAATCACCTCGACCTCGCGGCCAATAAGCCGGCTGACTAGTTCACCCGGATTGGCGATCGTCGCGCTAGTGGCGAGAAACACCGGGCAACTGCCGTAATGCCGGCACACGCGCAACAGCCGTCGCAGCACCGCCGACACGTGGGCGCCCAGGATGCCGCGGTACGTGTGCACCTCGTCCAACACGACAAATCGCAACTCGGCGAAAAACTCCGCCCACTTGGGATGATAGGGCAGAATCGCCGCGTGCAGCATGTCGGGGTTGGAGAGGACCAGATTGGCTTCGTTGCGAATGCGGCGGCGCTGCGCGGTGGGCGTATCGCCGTCGTAAACGCCAGGACGAATCGCTGTAGCCAACTCCGCGTCGCCTGCGAGCAGCTCGAGCTGCCCCTTGAGCTGGTCTTGTGCCAGGGCCTTCGTCGGGAAGAGGTAGAGGGCCCGGGCGCGTGAGCGCTGAGCTTCCAACGCAGCTTCAAAGATCGGCAGGTTGTAGCACAGCGTCTTGCCGCTGGCGGTTCCTGTGACGACGACCCAGTCGCGCCCGGTGCGAGCCGCCTCCAGCGCCGCCACCTGGTGCGAATACAGCCGCACCACTCCCCGCCCGGCGAGGAGCCGCTTCAGCGGTCCGGCGAGCGCCGGCGCCGGATCGGCGTACTGCCCCACCCGTTCGGCCAGCGCCTCGACATGCTCGAGCTGCCCAGCGTAATCGCGGCGCGCTCGAACGCGATCCAACAGTGCGGTCACGTCCATGGCCGTCCTCCCTGACTCCAAGCCGCGGTTAGCTAGACAGCCGTGCAGTATAACCAGGCCGGTCGGCCGCTAGCAAGTTCGGTTCAAGCCGGACTCACTAGCCCAAATTGCTAGCACACGTCGATCTTGCCCGGCGCAAGTCGTCGACGTTACAGTCCCCGCCGCTGTTTGCCGAGATTACCATTGGCTCGCCGTCGTCATCTGCGGCGCGAGACAAGGACCACAACGATCATGCAAGGCTTCGACGCATCTCAAGGCTTGGTGCTAAACGACACGGCTCAGCGCCTCGTCAATGACGTGCTGGTGTGGATCGGGTTCGGCACCACGATCGGACTGTTGGCCAAGGGCATCATGCCCGGCCGCGATCCGGGCGGCGCCATCGCTACCGTGCTGATGGGCGTCGGCGGCACGATTCTCGGCTGCGGCGTGGTGAGCTACTTCAATGACGGACAGCGCATCATCCCGGTGAGCCCCTTAGGCATGCTCGTGGGCACCGGCGGCACGCTAATTATCCTGTTCTTCTACAAACTGCTCGGCGGCTACTACTTCGTCGAGGGCGAGTACGTCACCCGCAATCACCGTGCACGCCTGGGCTACGGCGGACGGCGACGCCGACGCTACAGTTCGGCGGCGTACGAGGATTGAATGGCGAGAGGGGATGGGCGACGGACTCGCGCAAGAAAAAGCCCCGACCAGACCTGGTCGGGGCCAGTGCAGAGGACCCGTGCGACAGCGACGCCGTGCGAATCAACCTCACAGTGGGGCTGACCGATCGTACGCCAAATCTGCCAGCAAGTTGTACGCCCGGTGGGCGATCAACTAGCCATTGATTTCCGACGTTATCGGTCTGCTGCCTATTCGGCGTTAACCAGTTTCGCTGGCGGCACCTTGGCGGCGATCTGGCTGAACGCCGCTTCCAGTTGGCTCGTCATGTCCGCGGTCCCGCCACCGGGCACGTCGATGAAAATGCCGCCGCCGGCGAACGCGATGGCCCTCAACAGGTCGCGATCCGCGTCGGCGCCCACCCCCAGCGTGTGGATGGTGATGCCGCGTTTGACCGCTTCCGTCGCTTCGTAGAAGGCGTACTTTTTATAGTTGTCGCTCGTCGAGTAGTCGGCCGAGCCGTTGCCGTCGTAGTCTGTCCAATCGGCCCAACTGAATCCCGCGGGCATAGACCAGCCGCTGGGCTTTTGGTTGGAAATGCCATCGGTCATAAGCAGCATGGTGGGTCGGGCGCCATACCGGGCGTAGTCGACCAACATCTCGCGAGCCTTCAGGATGCCGTCGCCAATCGCGGTCTGCCCATTGAATTCGCCCGCCTGATGATGGAGCTGCATCAGGTCGATTTGATCGTACTCGGGCGTAATCGGATCGTCCGACACGTCGACCGAAATGACGCCGTCGCTCAGTCCGGTGATCTGCTCGGCCCATTGGCCGTAGCCCACGAGGCCCACTTCGTCGCCAAAGTCGAGGTCTGTCAGGAAGTCGAGAAACAGCGAGGCGCCTTTCTTCACGCCTTCCAACGGGTAATGCGGCGTCCGCCACATGTCCTCCGACGTGTACCGGTCGCGCGGCGTGTAGCTGCTGTTGATCGTCTTCTGCTGCAGGAAGTCCATCAGCGTCCGGTAGCCATATTGCTTTCGGTAGGCGGTCACCGGGTGGTTCTTCACGTAATCGATGTAGCGCCCCACCACAGGTCGCTGGTGGAGTTGCTGGGCGTCGCCTTGGGTGAGCCGTCCGAGTTGCGACCCGCTTGCGGATACGGGTATTTGCGGCTCCCATTGGCATTGTTGGCGTTGAGCCCCAGCGTGTTGCGAATCGTGGCAGTGTCTGTGCTCGATACATACGTGCCCACGGCGGAGTTAATGGATCCAAAACCCGTGCTGGGAAACTTGGAAGTCGACGTGCCGGGCCATTTGGGGTCAGCGTTTCGCATTGCATTCCACATGCCGTCGAGCAGGCCCTCGGCGACGCTCAGTCCGAGCGACGAGTCGAGTTGGCTGTCATAGTTCATCGATCCCGAGAAGTCGAGCGCCACGACGATATCGCGGGCCTCGACGAACGCCGTGGCGCTCGTTTGCAGCGGAACTTTCGAGCGACCGACCGCCCAGCCGAAGGCCAGCGGCAATTGCCCGTCGGCGGCCGCGACGTCGGACCCGGTGCGACGGGCGGTTACCTGCACAACATTATAGGGCGAGACGCCCCACTGGATGGGCCAGGCGCCGTTCTGACTGTTGAACGTCCGCTTGCCGAAACGCACGTCGGACTCTGGATCGATGTAAACGCCGTTGGCCGTCGCGACCTGCTGGGCCATCGCGCGGGCTTGCGCCACGGCAATCGAATTGGCGTCGACGTTCGCCTGGCCTTGTTCTTGTCCGGCATTGTTGACAGCGAGGGTGATTTCCTGGGCCGCGGCGAGCGACGCCGCATCGACGGCGTTTTGCATCTTGGTTTGCGTGAGCACCATGCGACCGGCGTCGACGCTCAGGGCTACGAACGCGAACACGGCGATCAGGCAAAATGCCGTAAGCACGACGATGACGCCGCGGCGCTCGCGGCGCCGCCGCCGGCGACGCCGCGCGGCGAAAAGTTGATTGAGCGTATGGTGCTGTTTCATGGTGCGATCTCCGACTGACGTTGGGGGGGAGTGGCTCGACGAGCGTTTCCGGGCGGGGGATTATTGGGACACGGTGGCGCGTCCATTGCGAAAAGTGAGCGCCGTCGAGAGGTTGGAAGCCTGGTAATGCTTCACCGGCGAGTAGCTCACTTTGGAGTAGGGTACGGTAATGCAAACCTGAAACAGCTTCAGATCGTTGGCGGGATTATCCAGGTCAAACGTACTTCCTGTCACCGCATCCACCACGCTCACCGTCACATCGTTGGGATTGATGCCCGAGGTGGCCAGGAAGCTCTTCACGTCGCTGATCAGCTTGCTGTTGGCGGTTTGACCGCTCTGCAACAGGCCGGTGCGGTCGAGGGCGGCATAGCGCGCACCCTCGCGAGCGGCCATCTCCAGCGTGTTCTGCACGTTGTAGGCGCGGGTCAGCTCGATCAGACCCACCACCACCGCCAAGAGCAGCGGGGCGACGGCGGCGAACTCGACGGCCACGGCCCCGACCCGGTCGCAACTGGCCCATCGGCGGCGGCGCTGTGCGTTGAGATGAAGCTGGCGCATCGCAATGGCTCCGGAAGATTTCTGGCCTATTCGTGCCGCATAAAGGACTGCGAATCGAGCACGATGTTTTTCAAAAACGGCATCGGCACCAGGCAGATGCTGTTGTACGCCACCTTGGCTCGTACGACGAACATCTGCCGCGGCGCCGCGTTAGCCAGCTCGATCGAGGGCAATGCCTCCACGCCCGCATCGGTCGACGGCGGCGTTCCGCCCGTGTCGTACACGTCGGCGTTCCGGACGTAGACCGTCACCTTGTTGGCGGGGACGGCCGCGCCGAGCGTTTGCTGCACGCGTGCGACGACGTTGGCGGTAGTCGTGCCTTCCGTCGAACCGATGCGGGCGCCGTTACGACAAGCGCTGTTGAGCAGGTTGAGCACCATCTGGGCGTGCCCGAATTCCACGATCCCAAACAGCATTACCAGATAAACCGGCAACACGACCGCGGTTTCCACAGTTGCAGTGCCCCGGCGGGATCGCTGGCGATTTCGTTGGCGGAACATCGGCGAAGGCGCGTCCGGTTGGGTGCGATTTCTGCTGACGCGCGCCATGGCGTCGTCGCATGGGGCGTCAGCTTCGGGCGGGAAAAGTTGGCACGGCCGCAGGGCGACCGCGCCAGGCGATGAGGGCTAATTTTGTGGAAAAGATCGATTCAGGAAAGCGGCGGCTAGTCGGCGCGGCCAAAAACTGCTAGGCCGACATGGCGCATGTCCGCTCACTACAATGGTAGGTCATGTTTTGCCGCGGCGGCGGCGACGCGAGCCGTTCGCCACAATGAGCTAGTTTCGGGGGTTCCTTATATGCGGGCTATCACGATCACGGCGCTCTGGAGCGTCGCATTGACCGGGTGCACAGGGGCGCCCGCCGGCAACGCCGTCGTCGTCTATACGGCCCTCGACTCGGAGTTCTCCGCGCCAATCCTGCGTGATTTTTCTCAACAGACCGGTGTGACGGCGTTGCCAAAATTCGACGCCGAAAGCACCAAGACCGTCGGTCTGGCTCAGGCGATCATCGCCGAGGCGCGCCGACCAAGGTGCGATGTGTTCTGGAACAACGAAATCCTCAACACGCTGCGGCTGGAGAACCAGGGCCTTGTCGACATGTACCGCTCCCCCTCCGCCGAGAGCTTTCCCGAGGACTGGCGGTCGCTTCATGGAACCTGGCACGCCTTCGCCGCCCGGGCTCGCATACTGCTGGTCAATACAGACCTCGTCCCCCAGGACCAGCGCCCTTCGTCGATCTACGACTTAAAGGACCCCCGCTGGAAAGGCCGCGTGGGCGTCGCCAAGCCCCTCTTCGGCACCACGGCCACCCACGCGGCTTGCCTCTTCGCTTCCCTCGGCTATGAGGCGGCGAAGCAATTCTTCCTGGATCTCAAGTCCAATCAGGTGCAGATCATGGCGGGCAACAAACAAGTCGCCCAGGGCGTGTCTGACGGCCAACTCGCCTTCGGCCTCACCGACACCGACGACGCCGTCGGCGAAATCGAAGCCGGCCGGCCGGTGGCCATCATCTACCCGGACCAAGGCGCGGGGCAGATGGGCACGCTGTTCATCCCCAACACGCTGGCCGTCGTCAAGGGCTGCCCGCATCCAGACCAGGCGCGACAGTTGGTTGATTACCTGCTTCAGCCGGACATCGAAGCCCGGCTAGCCGAAGGCGCCAGCGCACAGATTCCCTTGAATCCTGCGGTCAAAGCCAAGGTGCGCGTCGAGACGCCGCGCACCGTCAAAGCGATGGAAATCGACTTCTACGCTGCCGCCGCTCAGTGGGATCGCGCGGCCGCATTTATCCGCGACCACTTCGCGACCGCCAATTAGGGCGCGGCAGCCATTGCTGGCAATCCGTCGCCGCTGCCGCGCCGTCGCCTATCGGTAGTGCACCCGACCTACGAAGTCGAGTTTGCTGCTGTCGACTGCCAGCTCGCCGAAGTTATAATCCGTCGCCGCATAGCCCCCATTCAACTCGATGCCGCCGAACCCGTCGGCGTCGATGTCGTCCTCATCGTTCAAGTCCGGCGCAATCAGGCCGTCGGAGAGTGACTGTAGGCCATCGCCGTTCTCACCTAGCGTATCTTTGCCGTCTTTGTATCCGGCGGGTTGAGTTTCCTTAAGCTGATATTGGCCCGGCTTGACGTTGGTAAACATGTAGTTACCGTGGATGTCGGTCACGGTGCTGCGAGTAACAGAAGCTCCGGTAAGATCGACGCCAGTCAGGGTCACGATTGCGTTGGCGATCGGTTTCTCGCCCGGGTCGCGAATGCCGTCGTTATTTTTGTCAACGTACACTCCACCCGCAATGCTGGCCGGATTGGCCGCCACGGTCGTTGGTTCGTCGTCTTCGTTATTCAAGTAGGTGGTCTCAGCCTCGTTGGCAGATACCTCCGAGTGATTGACGAATGTGACGTTGCTCACGCCCGGCTTCACCTGCACCGTGACGGTAATGTCCGTCGACGGCGCCCTCGCGGCCATGTCGCCCAGATCGAACTTCAACACGCCGGGCGTGACGCTCGTCACCGGCCGGGAAGCGCTGATAAAGGTCACCTCGTTGGGCAGATTATCGATCACCTTCACGCCCGTGGCGTTCGACGGGCCATTGTTCTTTACCTTCAGCGTATAGCTGAAAGTTTGGCCCGCCGTCACCGGATCGTCGCTGTCCGACTTGTCAATCGTCAGATCAATCTTCGGCGTCACCGGAATCTCGACCTCGTCGTGGTTATTCAGGAGGTAGTCCTCGTCCGGCGCGCTGACGTCGGCTTCATTCAGCAACGCGCCGCTAGCCGTCGCCTTAACGTCGGCCACAATCGTGATCGTCACAGTGTCGCCGTCTGCCATATTGCCCAAGCTGCCCGTGAGCGTGCCGTTATTGTGCGTCAGCGTGACGTCCTGCTTGCTCACTGTCGACGACTTGTAGGTCACGCCCGCGGGCATCTGGTCCACAAACTGCACATTGAAAGCCGTCGCGGGGCCGTCGTTCGTCACGGTTACCGTGTACGTCACGGTCTCCAGCGGCGCCACAGAAGTCTTGTTGGCCGTCTTATGAAGAACCAGATCAAAGCCATAGAAGCCGAAGTCCACCGTGCGATTTGAGTTGGCGTCGTCGCCGTCGTTGGTCGGCTCGGAGAGGCCGGCCAGGCTGACGGCCTGGCTGACGACGCCCGCTCCGGCCAACGCCTTGCCGTTGTTGTCGTTGTCGACGTCGTTGTCGGGGTCGGCCGCGACTCCCGCGCTGGGTTTCAGCCCCGCTAGCGCTTGGCCAGTCTGGAAATTCACCGCGTCGATCTGCACGACATAGCCGCCGGGCAGCAGGTTGGTGAACAGATAATTGCCCGATCCATTGGTATTCGTGGAACCCAGTAGCGCGTCGACGCCCGGCGTGTACTGGTTGTCGTTATCGACGTCGCTGTAGAGATTAACTTTCACGCCGCCGATGCCCACTTCGCCCGCGTCGAGCGTGCCGCTATTGTTGGCGTCGTTCCATACGCGATCGCCCAGGCTCAACCGGTTGTAGGCCGTGAAGTCGGCGGTTTTGGTCGTGAAGCCGACGACGTCGACCACCGACACCTGCCCGTCGACGGCCGAGACGCCCTCGAAGGTCAGTTCGACGGCGCCGACATTGGCAAAGTCAGCTCCGCCGCCGGCGCTGTTGAGCGGCGTCGCGTCGAAATTGAATGTCACCTGCTTGGTGGCCGCGCCGCCAGCCGATTCCGGCACCGTGGTCAAGAATTCCGTCCAATGATTGGCGTCGGTGTACACCTTGAGCTTGACGACCGAGTTTGCGTGGTCGGCGCCCACCGCCAGCCGCACGCCGTTCATCGTGTTGCCGTTGAACACGGTGAAGTCCACGCCGCCTAGTCCTGTGGGGTCGATGGCGGTCGCGCTGCCGTCAGCGCCATCCCACACGATCTTGGCGTTACCGGTCACCGTCGTGTCGCTCGCCAGCCGCAATAGGCCGCCGCCGCTGATAAGCGAGACCGAGGAGAAGATGTCTGTTCCGGCCGTTAATTGAACCAACATATCGCGCTCGCCGCCGAGAACCGCCGGGTCCGCCAGCGACGACGGACTGCTGGCGGGCAACGGCGGCGCGGCCTCCACCTTTTGCATGGTGCTGAAGCCGTCGATCTTGATGCCGCTGGAGCCCTCGGCTTCGGCGGCGGAGACGGTGATCTCGCGCACGTCGCCGCCAGCCTTGGCCTGCAACTCGGCAGGCAGCGTTAGCTTTGCGAAGTACTTGCCGGCGCCTAGGCCGCTGAAGCGATACTTGCCTTGGACGTCGGTCGTCGTGGGGCTGAGCGCCAGCACGTCGTCGCCGCCGCCGTTGTCGAACACGCCGTTGCCGCCGTCGCGATAGAGCGCAACGGCCGCGCCCGACACAAGAACGTCATTCACGGAATTGTTGTCACCCTGGAGGTCGAGGCGGACCGTGCCGACGATCTCCGCCATGTCGGCGGCCATCATCTGGCGCGACTCCAGTGCTTCGAAGCCCAGCGAGATTGTCCCGCGCCGGCGTCCTGCCGAGGCGCCGCGACTCTGAGCGCCAAGAATGTTCTTGAGAAACGACGATAACCCAATGCCCTTGGACGCCATGAAACGCACCTCGTCAAAGAAGATTTCCGCGAGCGGCCCGCCTTGGAGACACGCCCTCCGAACTCATATCGGGCGATACGACCCACAGAGTCCGCACGGGCCCATGCCGCCCGCAGAGTTTGCCAGAACAGGCGCTAGCAGCGGCCGATGAGGTGGGAAACCACCAAGGAAAAATTGGCGTGGAGCGCAGCGGTTGGCCCATGACGCGCAACGCGGCGACAACCGATGATTGACGACCGGCCCCCCAGAATGTGGGGCCGCCAAGAAATGAACTACAAATAAACGGCAGCGCGACCTACTCCTCAGCGCCGACCTACATGCCCGGCAATTGACTGTCGGGCATCTCGGGCTCAACCTGTCGCAGGCGTCGACAGCTTGCTACCAGCGATAATCCAGACCCACGTTCAAACCTTGGGCCCAGATGTCCGTGTCGCGAAACACGAACGCCGGCGTCGCGGGCTCGTCGTCGGCCACCGAATCAACGAAGTCGATCTTGTTCGGATTGACGTTCAGGTCGATTTGATCGCCCGGCCGGGCCACGCGCAGTCCAGTACAAGAGCGTGTAGCCCACCGTCAGCCGCAGTTGATCGGTGAGAAGATATCCGCCGGTAATTCCCAATTGCGGAATGACGCTGAACTCGTCGCGCTCGTACCGGCCGATGTTGGAGTCCTGAGTGAGCAACCCGCCTTCTTTCACCGTGACGACGCCCACGGACGACGTCCGGGTGTCGTCGCCGCTAATGTCGACTCGTTGGCGCGTATTGCCGATCGCCAACAAGGATAGCAGTTCCAACGACCAGCGATTGCGTTCCCAGTCGAGCTGGAAGCCAAGTTCGCCGCCGAAGAATTCGTTCTGAGTAAGAAATCGATCGTTCAGCACAAATGTGGCGCCAGGATCGGGCGGGTCTGGAAAACCAATCGTCTCCGATTCAATCTGCTCGAGATCTTCGTGGATGCGTAGGCCCTCCTGCAATTCCGCCCAACGGACGCCGTACAGCAGATCGACGTGCCGCGTCGCGCCGTGCCAGAATTTGTCGCACCACGCCGCCCAACAACGGGCATGGACAGCCGCCGCCACAACAGCTCCCGCACCCCACGCCCGACCCGCAGGTCACCGCGTCGCCGCAGCACGTCTGGCAACCCGGCACGCAACATAGATTGCGCCGAATATGAAGGGCGGCAGACTGGAACTGGCTATCCGAATCGACGGTCACCGCGCCCTCCAGGCCCGGAAAAGACACCTGCTCAAAATCGTCGAGTCCGGTCGTGTCGTCGACAAACGGTCGCCCGACAATCGGAAACGTGCCGTCGCCGCCGTCGATGAAATGTTCCTCAACTTCGCCCAAGTTGATGTATTCGCCGTCAATCGCGAGTTGGCCGCAATCATCCAACCAATAGGCCAATCGCACCCGGACGCCGCTACGGTCGTCTTCCAAGATGCGCTGGTTGCCATAAACCACGAAGGCGTCGTCGAGGAAGTCATCGTCGCGATTCGTGGGCGTGCCGTTGTTGTTGGGCGTGCCGCGGATCACCAGCGCGGGAATCGGCATGCCCTCCATTTGCCACAACAGGTACTCCACGCGCGCTTCAAAAATGGGCTTTGACCCGAATCCGCACCCGCGCACGCCGCAGATCGCGTCGCCGCACTCGGGGCAGTGGCCCAGCTCGCTACCGCCGTCCAGGTACAACGGATCGACGCCGTCGGGCACACCCATCATCTCGCCCTGATCGCTGAAAATCGGTCCCTCGCCTTCGATGGGTTCGCCTTCAATCGGCTCGGCTTGCATCGTCGTCGGCGCCGGCGTCGGGGTGGGGGCTGCGGCGGACGGCGCATCAGCGGGCGTCGGCGTCAGCGGCGGCAGGGGTTCCTCCATGGCCGCGAGATTCACTCCCTGCTCAGCGCCCTGGCTGCGCACCGCGCCGGGGCAAGTCCAACTGAGTGGCCAGCAACGTGCCGCCCGTGTCGCGGCGAACGGCCACAGTTTGACCGACGTAGCGCTCCAAATCGACTTGCGGGACAGGTTCCACGTAGCGCTGGATGCCGCCGTAGCGGTCGATCAGCGCAAACGGCGGATTGCCGTCGTCCATATTCGGATTGCGCGCCAGGCGGGCCGACCACTGCGGCCGGCGTGCGGCGTTGGCGGGCTCCAAGCCCATCGCTCGCTTCGCCACGCCGGGCAAGGGATCGGCCGGCGCCAATGGCGAAAATATCGAGTCCACTAGTTCGCCCACCGCTTGATCGGTTTCGTTGGTCACGTTGGGTCCGTCCAACGGCTGCCGCAGGCGTCCCGGGCGCGCGGTGGTCCGACCCGGAGCATAGCCCGCCGTCGGTTCGCCCCACGCAGCGCCACTGACCCCAAGCCACGAAACAATGCAAAGTGTCGACGCGATCAGCGCAGAAGCCGCTTGATCACAGCGCGGAGCCATGCGTCCCTGTTTCATAAGGGTGTCACCGTGTAGTGGGCGCGAGGCCGAGCCTGGGGCGCCAAATGGAGAAGATGCCAGAAGAGACTTTCGCGAAAAGCGGCAAGGCTTGTAGCAGAATTGAAACCCGCCTCACAAGGCCAAATACCTTTCCGGACGGCTTGCTGTCAGATTGCCTCGCGTGCGCCCGCGGCCGATACTGGCAAGCAGGGTAACGCCGATTAGACCGCCCGCCGAGGCAAGCATGTGGCCCGACGCCGAACAAACTGAAGAGTTGCTAGCGGACGCCCGCCGCGGCGACGGCGACGCCGTCAATCGGCTGCTGGAAGGGCACCGCGGCGCCGTGCGGCGGATGATCGACCTGCGGATGGATCCGGTGCTTAAGCGCCGCGTCGACGCTAGCGATATCGCCCAGGAGGTGATGATCGAAGCCAATCGCCGGCTGCGCGATTATCTCCGGAATCCGGTGATTCCCTTCCACCTCTGGCTGCGACAGATGGCCAAAGATCGGCTCATCGACGCGCACCGCCGCCACCGCGGGGCCGCGCGGCGGAGCATCGATCGCGAGCAGCCGCTCGCCGCCGCCCATGACCAGTCGTCGCTCGATCTTGTCGCGCAACTCCGTGACGCTCAGCTCACGCCTGCCGCCGCGGCCGCCTGGCAGGAGCTGCAGCTTCGGTTCGAAGCCGCGTGCGCCCAGTTAGACGAGCACGAGCAGGAAATAGTTTTCATGCGGCACTTCGAACACCTGACCAACGGCGAAGCCGCCGCCGCGATTGGGCTGTCACCACAAGCGGCCAGCATGCGCTACCTCCGCGCCATGCGTAGACTGCGCGAGTTTCTGAGCGACGCTGATGCCATGCGCGAGGAATCGCCGCCGTGAGCGACGCCGCCGACCAGCGCGACCGAGACCTGGCCGCCATCCTCGAGCGGCTCACGGATCTCCCGTCGGACCAGCGTCCAACGCTGGAAAAACTGACGGCCGATCATCCGCACCTGGCCGACGACCTGCGCCAACTTTGGGGCGCCGTGATGGTCGTCGACGCCGTGGCGCTGGAGCAGGCGCGCCGCGATCGCACCGAAGCCTTCGGCGACCCGCGCCCCTCGCTTCGCCGCCCGACTTCCACCCGCCGCGCCAACTCGGCGATTTCGAGCTGGTGGAGGAAATCGGCCGCGGCGGCATGGGCGCCGTCTACCGCGCTCGCCAACGACGGCTCGACCGGGAGGTGGCCGTGAAAGTGCTCCTTCGCGGGGCCGAAGCGTCGGCCGACGATCAGGCGCGCTTTCGCGCGGAGGCCGAAGCCGCCGCCCAGCTCGATCACCCCAATATAGTGCCCATCTACGAGACTGGCGAGCTGGACGGCTGGCGGTATTTTGGCATGAAGCTGATCGAGGGCCAGACGCTGAGCGCGCGAATGGCCGCGGGGCCTATGCCCCAACTCGAGGCGGCCGACCTCGTAATGCGCGTGGCACGGGCAATTCAGTACGCGCACGGCCGCGGCGTGATTCACCGCGACCTGAAACCCGCCAACATCCTGCTCGACGCCGACGGCACGCCCCATGTATCTGACTTCGGTCTGGCCAAGCGCGACGCACCCGCCCATTCCCTAACCGCTACCGGGACTGTGCTTGGCACGCCGTCGTACATGGCCCCCGAGCAAGCCGCTGGCAGCCGCGGCGAAGCGGGACCCGCGTGCGACGTCTTCAGCCTGGGCGCCATCCTCTACGCGCTGCTCACGGGGCGGCCGCCATTTCAAGGCGCTTCGCCCGTCGACACGCATGCTGATGGTCCTGGAGCAGGATCCGCTCCCGCCGCGGCTCTTAAACGCGCAGGTTCACCCGGACCTCGAAATGATCGTGCTCAAGTGTCTGCAGAAGCCGCCCGAACTGCGCTATCCCTCGGCCGCGGCGCTGGCCGACGATCTGCACGCCTTCCTCACCGGAGAGTCTATCGCGGCGCGGAGCGGACGGCTGTCGCAAGTCGTGGCGCGGCTGTTCCGGGAGACGCACCACGCCACGGTGCTCGAGAATTGGGGGCTCTTGTGGATGTGGCACGCTGCCGTGCTCTTGCTCCTGTGCACGGTGACAAACTGGCTCCACCTGCGGCATGCCGGGCGAGGGGCGCCCGACGAACACTGGTCCTACGTACTGCTGTGGGGCGGCGGACTCGCCGTGTGGGCGCCCATATTCTGGGCCCTGCGACGCCGCGCAGGCCCCGTCACCTTCGTCGAGCGACAAATCGCCCATGTGTGGGCCAGCAGCATCGTGGCGGTCATCCTGCTGTTTGTCGTCGAGTGGCTGCTGGGCCTGGAACCGTTGGCCCTCTCTCCCGTGCTTGGACTGATCAGCGGCATGGTCTTCGTCGTGAAGGCCGGCATTCTCGCCGGCGCCTTCTACGTCAACGCCGCCGCGCTGTTCCTCTGCGGCGTTGCGATGGCCTGGCTCGAGCGGCGTGGCTTCCCCTACGGAATCACGCTGTTCGGCGTGGTGGCGGCGGGGGCGTTCTTTCTGCCCGGGTGGAAATACTTCCGGCAGAGCCGTCGCCGCGGCTAGCGCTGCCGCGCCGCTACCGCTTCGAGTTCGTGTCCACCGGCGGGTAATAGCCGCCGTAATTCATGAACACGGCGACGTGCCCCGTGGGTTGCATTGTGTCCGATCCCTGCGGATCGTAGGGCGGCCGCGCGGCAATCGAGTTAAGCTGATGTTGCAGCTGCGCGTTGCGCTGCGCCAATTGCTCATTGACGCGCTGCTGCTGCAGCTGAGGTCGCACCTGCGTGTAGTATTGCTCGGCAGTCGACGAGAACGGCGCCGACAGTCCGAGATACGGGCTTACGCCACTGCGACTCACGTTCGAAAACGGCTTCTGAGCGCACGGCGCTGAATAGTTGCTCTGAAGATTCTGATTGACTCGGCTGAACGCGAAGGTGGGTACGGTTCCGCGAACGGACTGTTGCGCGACAGATTTCGCACTAAACCCCGCTGCGGAGTTCTGGCGTTTGAATGAGCTGAGTTGCGCTTGCGTGTAAATCGAGCTGCTCTGCGCCGAGACGCTCGAACAAACCGCGAGCACAACCACCAGGGCCATCGCTAATGCGTTACGTGACATGTCAGGCCTCGTCGAAACCCAGAAGGAATAAGCAATTCAAAGCCGACGGCGCTAACTCCATTCTACGAACCAAACGCCATGCGGACAAACAAGTCGCGGCGTCGCCCGCGGAGGGAGCGGTCCAGGCTTCAGCTTAATTGAGACTCTAAGGAAGTGAGCGTAAAAACAGGCCGCCCGGTCTGGCCTTCGCTTTGCGTTGGTTGGTACGACCGGCGCCATCGTCACTTTCTCCCCAGCCGGCGCTTCTGTTGGAAGAACTTGGTAAGCAGCGCTCCGCATCGTGCTGCCAGGACCCCGGAGACGATCTCGGCCCGGTGATTGAGCCGCGGGTCGTCGCACAACCGATACAATGTCCGTACGGCGCCCGCCTTTTCGTCGGCCGCGCCGTACACGAGGCGCGGGATGCGGGCCTGCACGATGGCGCCGGCGCACATCGGGCACGGTTCCAGGGTGACGTACATGGTGCAGCCGTCCAGTCGCCAGCTTGCCAGCGCCGCCGCCGCCTGGGTGATGGCGATGACCTCGGCGTGAGCGGTGGGATCGCGGAGCGCTTCGCGCTGGTTGTGCGCGGAGGCCAACACTTGGTCCTCGCAGACGATGACGGCGCCCACCGGCGATTCATCGGCCGCCGCCGCCGCTTCGGCCTCGGCGATTGCCAACTGCATGTAGTACTCGTCGTTCACGGCTCACTCTCGCGGTAAGCGTCGACGGCGCAGGCGGTTGCCGCCAAATTGGCCAGTCGCGCGAACCGGCGGGGCGGCGGCTTGCGTAGAACATCCGTCCCGCGCGGAATAACCACCGGCCCGCTGATTTACGCCTATCGCTGTTCCCGATAAAATGCCCGGGCTAAACTGAGATAACGGCAAAGAAGCGACGCCGGGCGCCAAGCCCACGAATTCGTGGTCGGGACTTTGCGACTCACACCTTTGATTACGTCGATTGGCGCCATGGACGAACACTCTCTTTTGGGCGTCAATCGTCGCGAGCGGCTTGCCGCACGGGCGCGGACGCTGGCATTCATCTATTTTGTCGCCCTGTGCGTCGGTACGCACTTGCCTGCGCCGGCGGTGTCGTCGATTTCGTCGTCCGACAAATTGTGCCACTTGGCAGGCTACGCGTTTTTGACCATCAGCGTGCTGGTGGGTTGGGAGCTGACGATCGGCGTCTTGAAGCCGAAGCATTATTTTGCAGTGTGGCTGGTGGGAACGTTGTACGGCGCTGGATGAAATCACGCAAATCCCGGTCGGCCGCGACTGCGACGTCAACGACTGGGCCGTCGACGTCCTGGGCATTGTCGCAGGATTGTTAGTGTTTCGACTGGTCCGGCGCGGCGTGTATTGGCTGCTGGCGCACGGCGAGACCTTGTCGGCGGCCAACCCGTAAGGGCGCGGGCGCTGATTCCGGAACGTCGCCATTGGCGGGGCCTTCGTTCTCAGTAGTTGGGCGTGGGGGGACGATAGTCTTCCAGCCGGATCGATCGGAACCACTCGATCGTCTTGGTCAGACCCTCGCGGAGCTTGGTCGTCGGCTGCCATCCCAGCTTCGTTCGGGCAAGCGTAATGTCGGGCCGCCGCCGCGTTGGGTCGTCGGCGGGCAGCGGCTCGGTGATGAGACGCGACTTCGAGCCGGTCATCTCGATCACCAGGCTGGCCAGCTCGCGAATCGTGAACTCGTCCTGGTTGCCGAGGTTCACCGGCCCGATGAAGTCGTCGGGCCCGCTGCATCATGCGAATGATGCCGTCGATCAGGTCGTCGCAGTAACAGAACGACCGCGTCTGCGAGCCGTCGCCAAACACAGTGATGTCTTCGCCGGCCAGCGCCTGGCGGATGAAGTTCGACACCACGCGGCCGTCGAAGGGGTGCATCCGCGGTCCGTAGGTGTTAAAGATCCGGACGATCCGCACGTTCATACGGTGCATGCGGTGGTAGTCGACGAACAGCGTCTCGGCCGCCCGCTTGCCCTCGTCGTAGCACGCCCGGGGGCCGATGGGGTTCACCGAGCCGCGGTAGGACTCGGTCTGCGGATGGACTTCGGGGTCGCCGTACACCTCGCTGGTGGAGGCCTGCAGCACCTTGGCGCGGCACCGCTTGGCGATGCCCAGCATGTTGATGGCGCCGAGCACCGAGGTCTTCATCGTCTTGATCGGATTGTACTGGTAATGGCCGGGCGCCGCGGGGCAGGCCAGGTTGTAGATCTGGTCGACTTCCAGGCGAATGGGTTCGGTGACGTCGTGCCGGATCAACTCGAAGTTGGGCCGTCCGAGCAAGTGGGCGACGTTGGATTTCTGGCTGGTGAAGAAGTTGTCGAGGCAGATGACGTCGTGGTCTTCATTGACCAGCCGCTCGCAGAGGTGCGAGCCCAGGAAGCCGGCGCCGCCGGTGACGAGGATGCGTTTGATGCGGGACATGCTACGGGATTGCCTTTAGAAGCGGGTTCGACCTCGATGGGTAAGTATAGGTCGCGGCAGAGTTTTCTCTAGCGGCGTTTGGGAAAGGGGAAAGTGGAAGGGGGCACTGAAGCCTGAAGCCTGAAGTCTGGAGCCTGACTCGTTCTGCGCTTTTGCGGGCTTCGTAGGGGTCCCATCTTTTTATTGCATTAGTCCCTGATTTTGCCCTGTCGCGGCAGGTCCGGAACTCGGCGAACGCCGGGCGGCGCGGCGAGGAGAGCGTCGCGAAAGTCGGCGAGATTTGATTTTCTTCGCAGGGGCGCGGGCGGCGCAAAAGGTGCGGAGGGGAAGGTGAATCGCCAAGGACGCCAGGAGCGCCAAGGGAGGCGGGTAAAGGAAGAGGGCGTCCGCAGATGTACGTGGATGGGCGCAGATGGCTATGGGGAATGATTTTCATGTTTGGCTTCGCATCTGCGGTCATCGGCGGCATCTGCGGACAACGAACGCACTGATCGGCGGCCGGGGGGCCGCCTCTGTTTCACTGCTCACTGCCCGCCGCCCACTGCCCACTCCTACAGAACGCCCGTACACTATCACAGGTCGTGGCCCATTTTCAACAAGTATTTTCGGCGAATATTTTCGCGCAGAAGTGTAGAGAAAGTGCGGCGTGCACAGGTTGGCTTCTTCGCCTTCCTGGGCTGTGGCTCGGAAGAGGTGATAAATTGCCGGCGTCGGCAAGGAGAATTCACCGCCCATATATGGTCGATGCTTCCACGCTTACGTGAATACCGAGATGACGAGCACTTCTCACTGGCGACACGCCAGTGGTGCCCGGCGCTCGGGTTCGACTACTTCTGCCATTCGTAAAGGTCTTCGGAAGCGAGCCCTTGCTCCATCGCGTACACGGCTGCCTCCTCCTTCGTAAGCGGATACCATTCGTTTACCGGGTAGCGCCGGAAGAATTGGGCGAGCGATTCTCGGAAATGCTCTCCTGCAACATGGTTCAGCCGCGCAATTCGAAAACCAGAGCGCATATCGAGAAGGTCTTCGCGGTCAACTCGAATGACGCCTCGAAAATCGGCTGACATGCGTTCTGCAATACCGAAGGCCGCATCAGGAGGGAGGTAAAAGTAGCGAGGATTGTGTGCGTGCTTTAGTAGCTGGTTATTCCATTTCGTAGGGCTTTGCGACGGTTTGTCTTTCATGTGCACAGCCAATGGCTCTACGGCACACAAAGAAATGTCCTTTCCGCGAGCGGCATCACAGTTCTGAGAAATCACAACTGCCATTACCGGCTTGATACCGATGACGGCGGTGACGCCATCGGTTTCGCCATGATCAACAAGCTCGCGCCAAGTAACGGATTCAGCGTGGCCCTCTGAGGAAAGGATTGCAAGATTGGCGAGAGAGAGATCAGGCCGCGGCACGGAGTGGAATATGTCTCCCTGTTGAAGGGACTCATCGGCGGCGACACGCTCGTAAATCATGAATGCTATGAGAAATCCTCGTCGTTCCACCGCGTAGCATTGAGGCGTGCCTCTTCGACTCGCTCGGCGGCACGCTTGAGTTCGGCGTCCGCGAGGACGTGAAGAGCGATGCCACGTGCCTGCGTAATAGTGATGTATCCCGGCGTCGGGGCCGAATCTCGACGATACGTGTCGCCGCTCCGGAGCGGCGAAGCTCCGAAATGGGATCGAAGAATGCGATTGGAGCTGTAAAGGCCAGTACAGCCAAAGCTAGTTGCGGCAGTCGGACGGGCAGCCACCCGTATGACTCGCTTGCCTGAGCGTCGGTGACGGAAGTACTGGGTAAGTCAACAATGGTGGTCCGGGTGTCATGCTCGTGCCACGTTGCGGTGTTGTTCACAGAGTCACCCCTTGAATGATTGGAGAAGTTCGCCTTCGCAAAGGCTCTCGAACCACGCATCTATGATATCATGCGCATCGCCCGCCCACTTCTGAATCAGCGCTTGATTCTTGGGTGCTTCCGCCTCACTTGAACGAACGTTTATGTGAAAGACTACCGCCGGTTTATCCTTGACGCGACCAAGAGCAATCATGATTTCGCCGACACCAATCGGGCACTTGAGGCGGAGCTGTGTGGTGATATTGGCGTTGGCAACTTCGGTTGTCGTCCCTTCCCCATCGGATAGGTTTGGTAATGTGATCGAGGTATGTAGCTTTTCACTAACAAATCTCGCAAACGATTGCTTTTCTCGCTCGAGCTCGACCGCGTTGATATAACGCAATTCGGCGGGTGGCCCAGGTTGGCGTCCTCGCCTACCTGGGCCGCGTGGCGGCAGGAGGTTGTATACATTGGCTGCTAAATAACGTTCAACCTTGGGTGACTGCCGTCACGTGCGGTAGTTGAAGACTGCGACCCGGGCCATCCGTCAGGCAACCTCTTGCGGCTTCGCCGCCCCGGTAGCCGAAGACGGCAACGGGGGCCACCCGTCGGGGCACTCGACGCGACGCTTGAATTGCGGTTTCATCCCGGAGGGATGGAAGCCATTAGCCGGCGGCTGAGCGCAGCGACGCCACCGGATACGGGGAACGCGGGTGGCGGGTGGCCCAGGTTGGCGTCCTCGCCTACCTGGGCCGCGTAGCGGCAGGAGGTCGTACACGCTGGCTGCTAAATGACATTTAACCTCCGGTGACCGCCGACATGCGCGGTAGTTGAAGACTGCGACCCGGGCCATCCGTCAGGCAACCTCTTGCGGCTTCGCCGCCCCGGTAGCCGAAGACGGCAACCGGGGCCACCCGCAAATCTTTTCGCGCCAAGGCGCAGAGAAAGTGCGGCGTGCGCAGGTTGGCTTCTTCGCCTACCAGTGCCGCGTGAGCGACGGGAAGGTTGGGCCGAGTTGAACCTCAGGCCTCTCGCGGCCCTACGGCACAGGTAGCCTACCGGCTTTCCGCGAAACTATTGAACGGACGACCTATCCTACCCGAGTCCCGCCGCCCGTCGCCCCGGCCGGGAACGGCCCGAGTTTTCCGGGCAAAAGTCCGCTAGCTTGTGGCTTGTCGAATTCCTGGTGTTCAAGTCCGAGTCAATTGCCAGCCGATGGCACCGAATGCGGAAATAGTGCGCCCCGCGGCGCCGGCAACTTTTCCACAACTCTTTTCTCGCGCCGATGGCGGCGTCTCGACTGGGGCAGCGATTTGAGTGCGATCACACGCTTCATCGCGTTGGCGAGCATCGCGATGCTCTTTCCCGTGATCGTGCGCGCACAGTTCCTCGGCACGAACTTCGTGACGGGGGACGCCGACGGGGCCGTGGCGACGACCGCTAGCTCTGCAGCGATGGGAACAGGCGCCACGGCGACGGGTCTGTTCGCGACCGCCGTTGGACAAGATGCGAATGCGGGAAACGTCGCGGCAACATCGGTCGGCGCCAACGCCGCGGCGACGAACGACGGATCGACGGCGCTTGGCATGCCGCCTCAGCGACCGCTAATTTTGCCGTGGCTCTCGGCAGCAGCGCAGATGCATCGAACAACGACGCCATCGCGATCGGTAATGCAAATGCATCGGGCGTATCGTCGTTTGCCGTGGGATCCTTGGCAGCGGCCACGGCCGAATCGGCAACAGCCATAGGTTTACAGGCCCAGGCGACGGGTATTGGCAGCCTAGCCATGGGACGTCTCGCGGCTGCAGAAAGCATGCATGCGATTGCGTTGGGCTCGCAAGCGTCCGCCGCTGGAGGCAGCTCGGTGGCGGTGGGCGCTTTTGCCAACGCGGGAGCTGCGAATGCGACGGCGTTGGGCGTGCAGACGACCGCAGTTTACGCCGGTTCGACGGCGATTGGCCAAAATTCGTCGACCACGCGCGAACGTCAGATGATGCTCGGCAACGCTGACAACACCTACACGGCGCCCGGGATCACGTCGCTCGAGAGTCGCTCGGAGCAACAGGGACCCACGCAATTGGTGACGACGGACTCCCAGGGCAATCTTGCGGCGGCCGATTTCGACTCACTCGGTCTGGCATCGTCCGCCAGCGTTCGGCGAAACACCGAGGGCGTGTCGATGGCAATGGCGGCTGTCGGGCGTTCCCGACGTGCTGCCCGCCGGAACCAACTTTGCCGTCTCCACCAATTGGGGCTTCTTCGAGGACCAGAGCGCAATCTCGCTCTGCCGCGGCGCGGCTGTCCGACAACGTGTTCTTTAGCGGCGGCGGAGCCGTGAGCACAGGCTCGGGCGTCGGCGGCGGACGCGCGGGCATGACCTTCGCTTGGTAGATGCACGTTTGGCGCCGCCGCCGGAGAGTCAATGATGCGAACGTCCCAAACGGTGCGGCGATCAAGAGGCTGGATAGCGGCCGCCTGCGGGGCCTCTTCCTCGCGTCGCAGGTGTTGGGAAGCGCGACGCCCACCACCGGCGATCGCGAGCGGCAGCTGATCTACGAGTCGATGGTAAAGAACGCCATCGTGGCCGTGAATCACGCCAATCTTACCGGCAACTACACCGTGCTGCGCGACCTGGGATCCGAAGCCTTCCGACGGCGCAACTCCGCGGCCGACCTGGCGGCCACGTTCGCCCGGCATCGCCAATTGCATTACGACTTCAGCCCCGTCCTCTGTCTGGCGCCAACATTCTCGCAATCGCCGACCGAGGTCGAGCCGGGGCGTCTCCAACTCATCGGGCAATTCGACACGCGGCCCGAAGTCGTTCGGTTTGCGATTGTCTACCAGCACTCCCCAGCGGGTTGGGCGCTCGACGAAGTGGCGGTTGCCCTCGTTCAAGCGGCCGACGAAGCACCAAAAGACGCCCCGAAGTAGAGCCGCAGGCGCCGCTACGAGCGGCCCGTGTTAAGTCCGCCGACTCTTCCGAACGCAGCGGGTGGCATGGTCACGGCGGTCTGCCCAAGTGGCCGTGTCAGGCGCGACGTTCGTGGCGCAGCATGCTCACGCGGACGAGAGCATGGCACGCGTCTGTTGTTTTCATACCACGCGGGTGGCCCAGGTTGGCGTCCTCGCCTACCTGGGCCGCGTGGCGGCAGGAGGTTGTACACGCTGGCTGCTAAATAACGTTCAACCTTGGGTGACTGCCGTCACGTGCGGTAGTTGAAGACTGCGACCCGGGCCATCCGTCAGGCAACCTCTTGCGGCTTCGCCGCCCCGGTAGCCGAAGACGGCAACGGGGGCCACCCGTCGGGGCACTCGACGCGACGCTTGAATTGCGGTTTCATCCCGGAGGGATGGAAGCCATTAGCCGGCGGCTGAGCGCAGCGACGCCACCGGATACGGGGAACGCGGGTGGCGGGTGGCCCAGGTTGGCGTCCTCGCCTACCTGGGCCGCGTAGCGGCAGGAGGTCGTACACGCTGGCTGCTAAATGACATTTAACCTCCGGTGACCGCCGACATGCGCGGTAGTTGAAGACTGCGACCCGGGCCATCCGTCAGGCAACCTCTTGCGGCTTCGCCGCCCCGGTAGCCGAAGACGGCAACCGGGGCCACCCGATTAGTCCACCCACTGGATTGGCGGGTGGCCCCGGTTGGCGTCTTCGCCTACCTGGGCCGCGTAGCGGCAGGAGGTTGTATACATTGGCTGCTAAATAACGTTCAACCTTGGGTGACTGCCGTCACGTGCGGTAGCCGAAGACGGCGACCCGGGCCACCAATCAGGCAAACCTCTTGCGGCTTCGCCGCCCCGGTAGCCGAAGACGGCAACCGGGGCCACCCGATTAGTCCACCCACTGGATTGGCACGCCCACGTCTTGCCTCAGTTCGTACCAACGAGCCGAGCTCCACCGCCAGTCGACTGCTTGTTCGACCAGCCCGGCTCTTACGGGGTTGAGGTGCATGTAGCCGAGTTTTTCTTCCAGTTTACGTCGTTCATAAATCTCGAACGCATAATACTTCGGCTGCCAGAGCTTATCGCCTTCGTCGAATTGGCTGGCATAGCTGGGCGCCTCGCGTCGATACCAGGTGCGCACTCTGAGGCTGGATTGCCGCTTCCATTCGTGCATGAAGGCGCTGAGCTGGTCGGGCTCTGGAAACCATACGATCGCATGCACGTGGTCGGGCATGAGAACAAACCCGACGCACCGTGCTGCGTGCTTTTGGAGCACGTAGTTGAGGACGCCCAGAACGATGCGGCGTGGGTGGTCGTGATCGAGCAAGCGGCGGCGACGGTATGTAGAGAATGTCAGAAAGTGGGCGTAGAGCTGATCGTCGATGATGCGCCGCGTTTGCTTCATGGCGCGATTGTGGGTCGCTTGAGGGCAGAATGCAACTTTTCGGCCTAGCAACACCTGTGGGTGCGCCTAATGGGCAGTTAGACTCCGCTGCGTTGGCGACGGGCGCCCTCTTGCGGCTTCGCCGCCCCGGTAGCCGAAGACGGCAACCGGGGCCACCCGTGTCCGCGGACGGCGACCACGGCCACCCGTCGTGGTCGAACTCGCCTTGAGCAAGGCGGCAATAAGCGTCATCACCGCGAGGCCTGCGGCGGTTGGTTCGGGGACTAGCGAGATGTCGGTAAATCGAAACCTTACGCTCAGCGCATCGTTGACGTCGTATCGCAAGCCGGATACGTCAAGAAAAGTATTGGAGAGGATGAACTGACTTCTCAAATCGGTTGAGGTGAGCACGCCGTCGTCGATGAACAGATTTGAACTGAAATACTCGGGCGAATGGCCGGCGACGGTCGGGCCGGTCATGCCCGCCGACGAGGACACTTCGACTTTGACCATGTCTGAACCGAGGTCGAAGTTGATGATCGTGAACACGCCGAAGGGCGAATCGAGCTGATAGTCGCCGCCAAAGTTGGCGTGAAAGTCTGAAATGTCGTAATACGCCAGTTCATATGTCGCAATTGGCACTTTCATCGACAACGAGAGGGACATCGAACCGCTAATGGGGTCATCCACGGCGAATGCAGAGGAAAGCGCCGCGGGGACTTCAGTGACGACGCCGGCGAACTTGTAATCGCCGGCGGAAAGCGACGCGGCGGCGCCGGCGAAGTCGGATGACGCGAGGAGCGCTGCCGCGCTGAGAAGCAACAAAGGGATTTTGTTCATTAGTCGTTCCGACGATGTCTTGAGTCTACCGGGGCAGCTCTCCCGCACGCGCGCGCGAGATCAATCTGAGTATAACTGGCGCCCCTCGGAGCTGCTGGCAAATCAGCGCGTCCGCTTGAACGCCCCCCAGCCGCCTTGGCGCTTGGGCATCCCGCCTCGTCGCATCCGGGGAACAAATCCCGCAAGCATCCGATTTCTCAAGGTACGTCAAATTGGTCTCGCCAATGGCACGCGGGTTGCATGACTTTTCTGCTCGCGAGTTAACGCAGCGATGCTTTTTAAGCATTGCATGGACAAATAATCACACAGGGGAGTTCATTATGAGAGTCATAAGTCCACAATTTGTGGCCAAAACGACGGCACTTGTAGTCGTTATCGCACTTGGCGCCTGGAATCCGGCTTTCGCCCAACGCGGCGGGGGTCATGGCGGCGGAAGGGGCGGAGGCGGCGGAGGCGGACATTCGGGCGGCAGCGCCCATAGCGGCAGCTGGGGCGGCGGCGGCCACAGCGGCGGCGGCAATGGCCCCGGCGGCGGTGGCGGCGGTCACGATCATGGCGGCGCCGGTAACGGAGGCGGCAACGGCCCCGGCCCCGGCAGCGGCCACGGAAACAACAACAACGGCAACTGGAATAACGGTCACGGTAACAACGGCACTTGGAACAACGGTCGCTGGAATAACGGCAACTGGTACGGCAATGGCCACAACAGCCTGGCGCGCATCTACGGCGGGCGGTATGGCTACGGCGGCTATCCGTTCGGCGCCGGTTACCGGTATGGCGTCGGCTACCGCGGCTACGGCGGTTACTACGGTCGCTACGGCCTCGGGGCCGGCTACGGCCCCTACGGGTACAGCAATTTCCCGTGGTACGCCGGCCTCGCCCTTTACGGCGGCCTCAATGGCCTCGGCCAAGCGTTTGGCAATGGAATCTATGGCAGCGGCTACGGCGGGGGCGGCTACGGCGGCGCCACCACGGTTTACGAGCAGGCTCCGCAGGCCGCTCCGCCGCCTGAGGAGGACTATGTTCCGCAGGTGAACTCCACCAGCGCGCAGCTCGCGACGGCAGCCACCGGCAACGCCGTGCTGGGCATCACGATCGATCCCGAGTATCACGCGGCGGCCGTCATTCGCACGGTCACGCCCGGCCTCCCGGCCGAGGCGGCGGGCCTGCGCCCTGGCGACATGATTGCGTCGATCAACGAGCGCGTTATCCAGAGCCCGAGCGACGTCGTCAACCTGATCGCCAGCATGCGGCCGGGTGATCGCATCGACATCAAGTTCGTCCGCCCCATCCCACGTTCGCAGGTCCAAGCGGCCGCCCCCGAGGTCCAGCCAGGCGCAGCAGCGGCAGCGCCGGCGGCGCCAGCCGCGCCGCCCGCAACTCCGCCCGCTCCGCCAGTCCCCGTTCCGGCTGGGTAAAGGGCAGGAGCTTGGAGAGTCGCGCACGGACGTACAGCGAGGGGCCGATCTCGTCGATCGGCCCCCTTGTTTGTTTGCCGGTCTATCGCCGCCAAGGGCCACTTTTGAGCGTAGTGCATCGGCGCGGCATGGCCTCGGCGGTCTGCCGATGTGGTCGTGGCACGCGCGACGTTCGCGGCGCAGCATGCTCACGCGGACGAGAGCATGGCACAAGTCTGATGTTTCATGGTTCACGCCCGGCGGTGGGCATGTCACCGAACGGCAGGCAATAGGGTGGCTGGGGTTGAGTCTTCGAAACCCCAGAGTCCTTACTGTGGCCGTGCGCGGACGGCGATCCCAGCCACCCGTCGAGAACGGCGAGACAATCGCCGGCTTTATGGGGGAACGGAAATCGCTACGGCTTGACCGCGTAGACTTTTACGCTGGCGGCGTAGTCGTTCACGTTGTGGCGCGCCAACAGGCCCGCGAGCTGGCCGTGCACCTCCGTGGAGCAGCACGACACGACGGGCGAGCCTTCGGCCATCGCGGGCAAGTCCTCGGCCATCGCGGGCGAGCAGCAGCCGGATTGGCCCTCGACTTGGGCGTAGGCGTTCAGGTCGGAACCGGAGTCGATGACCTGGACGTGGGCAAAACCGGCGGCGGTCAATCCGCGGTGGTAGTCGTCGATGGGGATGGCGCCGGCGATGCAGCCGACGTAGGCCATCAGGTCGGCGCCGACTTCTGGCGGCAGGGGCTTCTTGAGGGCGATGTCGCTCACGGCGAGGCGTCCGCCGGGCTTCAGCACGCGGGCGATCTCGCGAAACACGGCGGCTTTGTCGGTCGCGAGATTGATCACGCAGTTGCTGATCACACAATCGACTGATGCGTCGGCCAACGGCAGCTTGTCGATGGTCGCCTGATGAAACTGCACATTTTTATGGCCGGCCTTGGCGGCGTTGGCCCGGGCCAGCGCGAGCATTTCCGGCGTCATGTCGACGCCGATGGCCTGGCCCGTGGGGCCGACCTTGGCCGCCGCTAGGAACACGTCGAGCCCGCCGCCGCAGCCGAGGTCGACGACGGTCTCGCCGGGTCGGAGGCTGGCGAACGCGGTGGGATTGCCGCAGGAGAGGCCCATGTTGGCCTCGGCGGGGATCGAGGCGAGCTCGTCGCCCGAGTAGCCGAAGGCTTCCGCCACGGCTTTGACGCCGGCGTGATCGGTGGACAGGCAGGCCACGGCGACGGCGCCGTACTTGGATTGGACTAGCTGTTCGATGGACATGGCTCAACTCCGACTCAACCGAGTAGTCAAGGATGATCAAGCAGTCACGGTTAGTTGTCTCGCGCCTTCGTCGTTCAACAAGGCTCTTAATGCCTTGTATCCCACCGGCGGATCGATCTGCCATGGGATGATTGCTGATCGATCCGCATGGATATCGACGACTTCGCGAATAAAGCCATACTCGTAACGTTGGCGACCTCGAAGCAACGGGTCTGAAATCGCAAGCGGCGCGAGGCTCTGGTTGATCACCCAGGCAAAGGGTTCGATCTCGGCCCGACGAAGGTCCGCCTGCAACTGGGCCGCTTCGTGGACCGGCGTCGCTTCGGGCAGAGTGACCACCAGCACGCGGGTGAATTCCGGATCACGGAGGCGAGGAAGCAGGCGCTCCACCGACTCGGGCATTTGACTCGATTGTCGCGTCACCTCTCGATGATAGGCGAGCGCCGCGTCGAGCAGGAGAATCGTGTGCCCAGTGGGTGCGGTGTCGAGCACCACGAACATGTCATGAGCTTGGGCCACTGCCGCCGCAAATGCGCGGAAGACGGCAATCTCCTCAGTGCAAGGGGATCGCAAATCTTCAGCAAGCAGCGACTTACCCTGCTCATCGAGATTGGCGCCCGCGGTCTGCATGACCTCATCGGTGTAACGCGCCGTTTCGTCGCCGGGATCGATACGGCTCACCGAGAGGTTTGCCAAGGCCCGGTCAGCGACGGCGGCCGCGATGTGCGCTGCCGGATCAGTCGTTGAAAGATGAACGCGATGACCGCGCTCCGCGAGCGCAACGGCGACAGCCGCAGCGACGGTCGTCTTGCCCACGCCTCCCTTGCCCATGGCCAGAATGACGCCGTGACGCGGCGCAGCCAAATCATCGATGAGATCGCCCAAGGATGGAGGGAGCGAAAACTCGGAGAGGTCCGGCACGGGCTCTAACGCGTGTGTCGGGTCTTCGCCAAGCTTTCGCAGCGCATCGATGCCCAGCATGCCGCCGACGGCAAGCGGCGCCATGGTGCGCGGCAGCGCACGCAACTGATCCGGAACATCCGCCAACGCCGACTCCCCGCGTCGTTCCATCGCCTGGGCTACAGGATCGTCTCGATCCGAGGCGTGAAAAACGCCGTTGACGACCAAATGCTGATTCTGGACTCCCAGTTCAGCCAGTTCGCCGCTCGTGCGATCGGCTTCACGCAGCGCCGTGACTTCCGGGCGAGTGACCAGCACCAGCGTCGTCGTCGCGGAATCTCCCAACGCGCGAACCGTGTCCTGGTAAAGCGATTGCTGATTCTGAAGTCCGGCGAGCGGCCCCAGGCAAGACGTGCCGGACGTGTTGGTCTCCATGAAGCCTGACCATGCGGACGGCAGTGACAGTAGCCGAAGCGTGTGGCCTGTCGGCGCCGTGTCGAAAATCACGTGCTCAAATTCCGATGTCGCGGACGCATCTCCCAGGAGCCTAGAGAATTCGTCAAACGCGGCAATCTCTAGCGTGCATGAGCCGGAGAACTGCTCTTCGATGCTCGCCACGGCGGCCGGCGGAAGCACGCCCGCGATACGGCCCGACCATGCGTTCTCGATACTCGGCGGCAGCCGCCTGGGGATCGATGTTCATCGCGAATAGGCCGGGGACGGACCCCACCGGCGTCGGATGATTCCCGAGCGGCGTGCCAAGCACCTCATCGAGATTCGACGCCGGATCGGTCGAGACCAACAGGACGCGCTTGCCCTGGTCCGCCAGACGCACTGCCGCCGAACACGCCAGCGACGTCTTACCGACGCCTCCTTTGCCGGTGAAGAACAGGTTGCGAGTCGGTCGTTCGAGGAACTTCATGACGAATCTCCTGCGAAAGGTTCGAGGCGCTCTTCGAGTCAGGCCCGCCCTAGCAGCAACTTGATCCGCCGCAGCACTTGTCGGCTTCGCCCATGACAGGCAACAGCTCTTTGGGGCTAACTCCGGCCCACATGGCAAGCGTCTCGCGCGAAGGGTATCGGCCTCGGCTGGTAACCACGCCGTCCACCACAATCAGCGGCAGACACTCATTTCCTTCAGACGCCAGCAGCCGACGGACTTCGGAATTGTCGGCGAAGGCGCCCGGCTGTTGAGCGAGGTTGAATCGCTCCACCTGGTTGCCTTGCGCCTTAAGCCAATCGAGGTCGGCGGCAAATTTGGGGAGCGCCAGGATCGACTTGCGGTCCGCAGACGCCCGTCGAGCAGCACATCGGCTTGTCGTAGACGTGAATCGTTTTCATGGCATTCGTCTCCTTTGTCATTGGTTCAAAGTTTCGCGACTAAATTCTTTAGTTCCTTGAGCTTTGACTTGTTAATGCAGTAGCAGATCTTGGGACCGTCCACTTCTCCTTGCACGAGTCCCGCGTCCTTAAGAATCTTCAGATGCTGCGAAACGGTCGATTGAGCCAATGGGAGCTGGTCGACAATTTCGCCGCAGACGCACGCCTCGCGGCTTACCAGGAGCTGCACGATCTGCGCTCTGGCAGGATGCGCCAGGGCCCATGCCAGCGAGGCCAACTCCTTAGCCGCCTCGTTTGGAAGCAACAAGGCGTCGTGGGGCTCACAGCACTTCGGTTTCGCGTTAGTCTTTTGGATCGGCATGGTCGCCTCCTTCTTATCGTCTATCGTCGATTAACGATATACAGCTCGAGGCGAGAAGTCAACTTGAGGAAGAAATGCCGCTCGCCCCCAGGTAGACGGTCGGAATTGAGTTGGCCGGAGTTAGGCGCTTTGAAGCAGCGACTTGACCTTGTCTCCGATCAAATCGCGGACTTTGCGGAACTCATCGGGAGGGAGCTCCTTCGGATCGGGAATTTGCCAATCTTCGCGGCGGGCCGCCTGGAGCCTGGGGCACTGGTCGCCGCAGCCCATCGTGACGGCCACATCGAACTCGACGGCTGGCAGGTCGTCGAGCGACTTGGAGCGGTGCGTCGAGAGGTCGTAGCCCACCTCGCGCATGGCCTCGACGGCCTTGGGGTTCACTCGGCCCGAGGGCCGCGAGCCGGCGCTGTAGGCTTCGACGCCGGCCAGACGGGCGAAGGCCTCGGCCATCTGGCTGCGGTTAGAGTTTTCGACGCATACGAAGACGGCTTTCATGGGATGGCCTTGCTGGGGACTTCGGGAATTTGCGCGAAATACTTGCCTTGAAAGTAGCGAGCGACGCCGACCAATCCGATCATTACTGGCACTTCCACCAGCGGTCCGATAACCGCTGCGAAAGCGACGCCGGAGCCGATGCCGAATACGGCCACGGCGACGGCAATGGCCAGCTCAAAGTTGTTGCTGGCCGCGGTGAAGGCGAGCGTGGTGGTTTTTGGGTAGTCGGCGCCCATTTTGCGGCCGAGCCAGAAGCTGACCAGGAACATGGCGACGAAGTAAATCAGCAGCGGCACGGCGATCAGCAGGACGTCGAAGGGAATCTGGACGATCTGATTGCCCTTCAAACTGAACATCACCAGGATGGTGAACAGCAGGGCAATCAGCGTGAGCGGGCTGATGCGCGGGATAAACGTGCCTTCGTACCACTGCCGACCCTTGAGGCGCAGCAGCACGGCGCGGGTAATCATGCCCGCCACAAAGGGAATGCCGAGGTAGATGAACACGCTTTGGGCAATCTGACCGATGCTGACTTGCACGACGCTTCCTTGAAGGCCGAACAGCGGCGGAAGCCACGTGATAAAAAACCACGCATAGAGACTGTAGAAGAAAACCTGAAACACGCTGTTGAACGCCACCAGCCCGGCGGCGTACTCGGCGTCGCCGCGGGCCAAGTCGTTCCACACGATGACCATGGCAATGCAGCGAGCCAGGCCGATCAGGATGAGGCCCGTCATGTACTCGGGATAGTCTCGCAGGAAGACTACCGCTAAGGCGAACATCAGGGCGGGGCCGATCAGCCAATTCTGCAGGAGGGACAGCCCCAGGATTCGCCAATTGCGGAACACCTCGGCCAGTTCCTCGTACTTCACCTTGGCCAGGGGCGGGTACATCATCAGAATCAGGCCGACGGCGATGGGCACGTTCGTCGTGCCCACTTGAAACCGATTGATGAAGCCCTCGACGCCCGGCAGGAAGCGTCCGGCCGCCACGCCCGCCGCCATGGCCAGGAAGATCCAGAGCGTCAGGAAGCGGTCGAGAAACGCCAGTCGACTGCAACCCCCGTCTGCCGGACTGTCGGCCATGGCTAATTCCCTTAAAGCTTGCCTCTGATTAATATTTCCATTATTATGGAAGTATGGAAATAAAGCAAGCGGTGAACGTTCTGACGGCCTTGGCACAGGAATCGCGCCTGCGAGTCTTCCGTGTGCTAGTCCCCGTGGGTGAAGCGGGCATGGCAGCGGGAGGGATCGCCGAGGAGTTGGATATTCCGTCGGCGACGCTGACGTTTCACCTGAAGGAACTGACGCACGCGGGGTTGGTCGAGTCGCGCCGCGACGGGCGGTCGATCATCTATTCGCTGCGCGTGGAAGGCATGTGCGAGCTGTTGACGTTTCTGACCCGCGATTGCTGTCAGGGGAAGCCGCGATTGTGCGGGGGCCGCTGTGCCCCGCCACGGCGGCGGCATGCGACCGGCAAGGCGCGGTGAGATGACGCCGGGGTAAATTTACAAAGACGGATCGCGGGCGGACCGGCGATGGCATCGCCGGCTTTATGCCGGAGCGTTGGGGGCGCTGATGCGATCTCGCAGGATGTAGGCCAGCAGGCCGCTGCCGTAGATCACGAACGTCAATGCCAGCAGTCGGCGCTCGGTGGCGGCGAGCAGGAAGACCCAGCCGATGAGCGCCACGATGCTGGGCAGCGGGTACAACCACATCCGAAACGGAAGGACTCGCCCCGGCTGTCGCCGGAGGGCGTGCACGGCGAAAATCTGACCGATGAACTGGACCACGATCCGCACGGTGACGGCGCCGGCGATTACGATTTCCAGCGGAAACAGGCAGAAGACGGCCGTCAGCGCGCTGAGCAGCGCGAGCGCCGCCCAGGGGTAGTTGCGCGTGGGGTGCAGGGCGGCGAACGGGGCGAAGAAGTCGCCGTTCTTGGCCGCAGCGTAGAGGATGCGCGAATAGCCGAGCGTCATGGCGAACAGGCCTGCGAGACACGTCCAGATGATGAGTATGGTGAACGCCCGCGCGGCCCCGGGGCCGTAGAGCTTGGTCATGAAGGCCGCGGAAACGTTGGTGTGGGCGAGGTTGCCGTCGGTGAGCATGTCTTGCCAGGGTACGACGCCGACGAACGCCAGGTTCATCGAAAGATAGATGGCGGCCACGATGACGATGGACAGCAGCACGGCGCGTGGAATGGTCTTCTCCGGTCGGCGCACTTCCTCGCCGAGATAGCAAATGTTGTAGTAACCGAGGTAGTCGTAGACGGCGATGCTCATGGCGCCGCCGAGGCCGAGTAGGAACCGCTGGTCGAGATGAAAGGCGCCCTGGGGAAACGGCAGAATGAGCGCGGAGTCGAAGTGCATGAAGCCAGAGACAATCACCGTGCCGGCCGCCGCGAGCGCGCCGGCGGCCAGCAGCGTGCCGAGCCAGCCGAGCGAGCGGATGGGTTGGCAGAGCGTGACAAAAATGGCGGCGACCAGCAGGGCGGCGATGGCCGCGCGCGGCAGTGCCGGGGGGCCGCCGGACTCGGCGGGCCAGAGCGACTGGACAAAGTCGGCCGAGGCGATGTAGCCGGAGGCGATTTCCAGCGTGCCGCTCACGAGGAACTGCCAGATGAACAGGAAGGGCAGAAACCGTCCCCACTCGGAGCCGCGGAAGATTTCGCGGAGATAGTGATACGTGCCGCCGCTGCCGGGAAACGCGGCGCCCAGCTCGGCCCAGATGAGGCCGTCGCACATCACGACGACCATCGCCACGACCCAGCCGATCATCGCCTGGGGGCCGCCCATGGCGCCGATGAGCAGGGGGATAGTGATGAACGGCCCGGCGCCGAGCATGTTGGCCACGTTGAGCGCGGTGGCGTGGAGGGTGTTGAGGCCGCGCTCGAGGTGGGGGGTGGACATGAGCTACAGACCTCTGACTGACTGGCGCCACTCGCTCCGGGATCTCACGCAAAGGTGCTAAGGCGCAAAGTGAGAACGCAAAGAAGAAGATAGGAAGAAGAGGGGAACGCTTATAGTCGCTAATCGGCGCAAATCTGGATTGTGAAGATAGCGAGGGATCCGTGTTCCCGACGTCTTGGTTTTCTTTACGTCTTCTTCTCGTTGCGATTTTCTTTGCGCCTTCGCGGCTTTGCGTGAGATCTTCTCAGTCGCCGTGACCGAATTGCACGTTAGGCGCGGGCGGGTTCGCGGCGGCGGGGGTGTTCGCCGTTGGGCGCGGAGGTGAGGAGGGGCGCGGGGCGGCGGCTTGGAGGTGGAAGGCGTTGGGGCCGAGAAGGGCTTCGATGCGTTGACGGAGCTCGGGGTGCGCTTCGACGCGCAAGGAGCTGCTTTCCAACCACAACTGGCCGCCGGCGGCGAGGTCGAGGCCGAGGCGCAGCTTCTTGCTGCCGGGGTAGCCGCGGAGGATTTCGCGAAGCTGCTCGAGGGCGCGCTCGCCGTGCTCGGCCTCGCTGAGGCGAATGACAATGCCGCTGGAAAACCGATCGGCCAGGTCGGCCAGCGGAATTAGCTCGTCGACGATGACGTTGATTTCCTCGGCGCCGGGGCGGCGATCGACCTTGCCCTTGACGGCGACGATCGCATCGGGCTGCACCAGGGCGCTGTGCTGGGCAAATTGCTCCGGCCAGAGTATGCAGCGGACAATGCCGTCGAGGTCTTCGAGGTCCCACATCGCGTATTTGGTGTTGGTGCCGCCCTGGCGCGGGTTTTTGGTGTGGGAGTATTTGATCGAGGCCAACATGCCGCCCAGCAGCACTTCATCGCGGTGGGCCAAGCCGGCAAGCGATGGGGTCGAGTGAGAGCAATACATGCGGAGCGTGGGAGCAAACTCGGCCAGAGGATGGCTGGTGAGGTAATAGCCGAGTACTTCCTTTTCGGCGGCGAGTTTTTCCTTTTCGGACCACGGGGGGACGTCGGGTAGGGCAGGCGCCGCCGTGGTCGCTGGTTCGTCGTCGCCGAAGAGGCCCTTTTGTCCCGACCGCCGATCGGCGGCGGCAGCGGCGCCGGATTGCAGGGCCCGATCGAGCACCGCCAGGCACGCCGCCCGATGACCGCCGAGCGAGTCCAGGGCGCCCGCCTTGACCAGCGCTTCGATCGTCGCTCGGCCGCACTGCTGCGGATCGACTCGTTCGCAGAAATCGAAGACGCTCGTGAACAGGCCGCCGGCGTTCCGCGCCGCAACGATCGCCTCGGCGGCGCCGGCGCCGCAGGCTTTCACCGCGCTGAGGCCGAAGTGGATTTTGCCGTCCTGCACTTTGAAGTCGCGATCGCAGGCATTGACGTCGGGCGGGCGGACGTCGATCTCCATCCGCCGGCAGTCTTCGAGGTGCTCGACCAGCGCGTCCTTGCTCTTGAAATTGCGACCTGGGATGTCGCACGATAAGAGTGCGGCCATGAACTCGATGGGGTAGTGCGCCTTGAGATACGCCGTCATGTACGCGATCGAGGCGTAAGCGGTGCTGTGGGAATTGTGAACGATGAGGCCGTCGGCGACGAAATTGTGGTTGTGATCGACGGTGAGGTCATAGACGTCGCCGACGCCGGCCGGCTCGATGGATTCGACGCGATCCCAGTAGATATCCGACTCGGCAACTTCGCGCAGTCGCTGGGACTCGAAGAAAGACGCCAACCGGGCGATCGTGGCGCGTCGAAATCCTTGTTTGCGCGTCGAGCTGCGCGTAGCGAACTCGCGCATCGAGACGCCAGATTGCGCTTCGAGCTCGCGCCAGCCGAGGCGGGCGGCTCGCCGGTGGTCGTCGACCATCGCTCGAACGCCTGGTGGAATGGTGTCCTTGCTTGTGGCCGGGGCGACCGAATCGAGATAGGCGCGGTAGGCGGCCACTTGGTCGCCGCGGCCGATCATGTGCGGGCCGAGGCGCGCGACAAAGGTGCGCACTGACTGGTCGCCCACGAGATGAACGGTGTAGGCGGGACGTTCGCGGAGCACTCCCTTATAGCGATAGCGGAGGAGCTTGGAAGCGACGCGGGCGACGAGGCCGAGGCGCAATAGGAGCATTTGGACATCGCTGGCGAGTTGGAGCGACGAGGTTGCATAGAACGGCATCTGTCCCGCGGCGCCGACGAATCCGTCGCCGGACCACAACCGGCCAAGGAACAGTTCGATTTGCGGCGGCGCGAGTCGGAAAACTTCAGCGGGCACGAATTTGAGCGCTCGCGCGTTTGCCGATGATTCCCAATTTTTTCGCCCATTGGTAGGCGCCCGAGCGGACGCCTGCGGCGACAGCCGGGGCCGAGGAGCCCGTGCCTGGTCGCCAGCGTGCGTCGCGGCCGGTGCTGACGCAGACCTCGCGGCGGCCGTCGCGGCGCACGTTGACGCGCGCCCTCGTCTCCTGGAAATGCTCGACGGCTTGAACAAAGTCGTCGATGAGTGCGGGATCGTTGTTGTAAAAGTAGAGGCAGGTGGGATGGCAAACATTGCCCTCGGAGATCAAACCTGCGAGGGTGATTACCTCGAAATCTTGCCAAGTTAGGTCGCCCGCCGCGTCGAGACGTCGGGGAGCTGCAATTCGGTCGCCGGGGCAGAGATGTTCGAGATTTGTCCAACCTTCGAATGTGCGGAAGGGATGATTGGCCGTGGCGGTAATCACCCGACCGAGGCGTGTTTTGAGCCGAAATACCGGCTTGCATCCATTCCAAACGACGTCGGTTACCTGTTTGCGAGCGAGCTTGCCGTCCTGATTCAACGCGTGTATGCGCATCTGTCGACGGCTTTCAAACAGTTGCCGTATGGCGCAGCGCTGGCCGGAATCGGCGTCGATGATTTCTGTGTCGCCGACCAGACATTTGTTGAACCCGTAGCCGGCGAACTTTTCGATCATGCCGAACAGCTCGGTGGCTTTCTTCTCGCTCAGGCCGCTCGACTTGGCGCCGGCGATGAATTCCTCGCGGTAGCGGGCGATGACGGGCAGCTTCTTTTTCGAGATGGCCTTGATGCAGGCGTAGGCGTCGGAGAGCTGCACGCCGCCCAGGCGGTTGAGAATCCGCATCACCTGTTCCTGGTACACCATCACGCCGTGCGTCTCGGCGAGAATTTCCTCCATGACCGGATGCGGATACTCGGCCCGCTTGCGGCCGTGCTTGACCTCGATGTACTGGTCGACCATGCCGCCCTCCAGCGGGCCGGGGCGGTAGAGTGCGTTGGTGGCGATGATGTCGCGGAAGTGGTCGGGCTTCATCCGCTGCAGGAGGTCGCGGATGCCGCCGCTTTCGAGCTGGAAGATGCCCTTGGTCTCGCCGCGGCAGAGAAGGGCGAAGGTATCGGGGTCGTCGAGAGGGAAGGCGTAGGGGTCGATCTTTTCGCCGCGCGATTGCTCGATGAGCGCCACGCTGCGGGCGAGGATGGTGAGGTTGCGGAGGCCGAGGAAGTCCATCTTCAAGAGGCCGGCGGCTTCGACGTCGCCCATCGCCCATTGGGTGATGACTTCGCTCTTGTCTTTCACGCGCTGCAATGGCACATACTCGACCACCGGCTTCTCGGCGATGACCACCGCCGCGGCGTGCGTGCCGACGTTGCGGGCCAGGCCCTCGATCTTGCGAGCCAAATCGATCAGCTCGCGCACCTCGGCATCGCTGTCGTAGGCCTTGCGGAGCTCGTCGCTGGTTTCGAGGGCCTTGGCGATGGTGATATGGAGCTGATCGGGGACCATCGCCACGATGGCGTCGACCCGCGGGATCGGCATGCTGAGCGTGCGGCCCACGTCGCGGATGGCCGCCCGGGCGGCGAGCGTGCCGAAGGTGCCGATCTGCGCCACGTTGGCTTCGCCGTATTTGTCCTTGACATACTGGATGACCTCGCCGCGGCGCTCCTTGCAGAAGTCGATGTCGATATCGGGGGCTTCCAGGCGGTCTTCGTCGAGGAACCGCTCGAACAACAGGTCGTAGTCCAGCGGACAGATGTGGCTGATGTGGAGGCCGTAGCACACGAGCGATCCGACGCCGGAGCCGCGGGCCGTACAGGGGATGCCGCGCTTGTCGGCGAAGCGGACGAAATCCCACACGATGAGGAAGTAGTCGTTGAAGCCGAGCTTGTCGATCACCCCCAGCTCACGGTCGAGGCGGTCGAGCACTTCGCGCGAGAGCTGGCCGTTTTCCCAGCGGTGCGGTTTGCCGGCGTAGCACTCGGCCAGGCCCTCGAGGCAGAGCTTGCGCAGGAAATCGCCCGTGGGCTGCGCGGCAGGCGTCGTGAAGCTGGGGAAGTGCCGGCGGCCGAGCTCGAGATCGATGTCGACCGAGTCGGCGATTTCCTGCGAGCGGCGCAGGGCTTCCTCCTGGTCCGGCAGCGCCGCGAACATCTCCTCGCCGCTGCGCAGGAAGAACTGGTCGCCCTCCATGCGCAGGCGGTTGGCGTCGGTGCGATACTTGCCGGTGTTGATGCACAAGAGCACGTCTTGCGCCACCGCGTCTTCCTGGCGTACGTAATGGGCGTCGCACGTCACCACCGTCGGCAGGCCCATGCGGCGGGCGACCTCGACGGCGGCATCCTTGGCCAGGCGCTGGATTTCGAGGCCGTTGTCCTGGATTTCGATGTAGTAGCGGTCGCCGAAGATGCCGTGGAACCAGGCGGCGATTTTTTGGGCGGCGTCGAGTTGGTCTTCGACGTAGGGGGAGGCGGCAATGCCTTGGGCGCCGGGGCCGGGGACGGCGCCGGCTCGCTGAACTTGAGTTGCCGCCGAAATTAGCCAATAGGGCGCGGCTGAACTCGCCGCTCACGCAGCCGCTGAGGCAGATGATGCCTTCGTTCAGCTCAGCCAGCAGCTCGCGGTCGATGCGCGGCTTGTGGTAGAAGCCTTCGAGAAACGCGCGGCTGGAGAGCTTCACCAGGTTGCGGAAGCCCGTCGCGTTCTGGGCCAGCAGCGTCAGATGGTACGCGGCCTCTTTGCTCGTGGCGGCGCCGCTCTGCTCGAAGCGGCTCCCGGGCGCCACGTACGCCTCGTAGCCGAGCACCGGGTTGATGCCGGCGTCTTTGCACGCCTTGTAGAACTCGACTGCACCGTACAGATTGCCGTGGTCGGTAATCGCCAGGGCGTTCATGCCCAGCTCTTTGGCGCGGGCCACCAGAGCTTTGATGGGGCTGGCGCCGTCGAGCAGGCTGTAATGGCTGTGGCAGTGGAGATGAACGAACGGCGGTGCGGACAAGGGCAGGCTCCTTCCGTGTGTGCTGGCGGCGCGCAGGCTAGCATTCTAGCCGGTCGCGGGGTCCAGCGCGCAGGGGCGCCCCATCCGCCGGAAAGCAGGAAATCGGCCGCTATCGCCGGCGGCGTCGCCATCCGCGCGTCGCCCACGCCGTCCCGAGCGTTGCGACGATCACCCAGGAGGCTGGCTCCGGGACCGCCATGAAGAACACGTTGCCCTGGAGGTTGGTGATCGACGTGTTGTCGCGGATCACATCGGACAACTGCCGCGACAAGAGCCAGTTAATGTCGTCGGCGGAAAGGGCCTCGTCTCGCAGAAACCACAGGCGGTCGCCGTCGCGGGTGCGTCGAAACTGTTCGGCGAGTCCGCGGACGATCAGTTCGCCAGCTGCCGCATCGCCGAAGTGGTCTTCCGACAGCGCGCCGACCCACGGGTCGACCTTGGCTGATATCGCCGCCGTAGGCCAGCTCGAGCGCGGCTTGGACAGTGGGATCCGAAGTGATGTCGGCGAAGGTCTGCTTGGGCGCCAGGCCGAAGGCTACGCGCACCGTGTTGTAATCCGGCAGGCCGTGGTCGCGACCGCGCTGGATGTTGAGCGAGGAGAGGTCAAACCCGCCAGGGATCGGATCGCCGAACAAGAAATTGCGCACGTCGTCGACGACGTGGATGTCGATCTGCTGTTGCCGCTGGGAGGCGAGGCCCTTGGCGAAGAGGGAGACTTCGTCGTCGGGCGCGCATGTTCTGCATGACGAAGAACGCGTCTCGCAGGCTCATCGGGCCGACGGGCGCGGGTGAGCCGTCGTTGTTCATGCGGGGCAACTCCGGCGGGAGCATGGTGTGCCCCACGCGATACAGGGCGCCCGAGAATTCGTTGAGCACGCTGGCGTTGAGATCTGGGTCGTAGACGCTGTCAACGCCGGGCGCGAACGAGCCGAGCAGCGCGGGCAGGAACTCCTGGTAGGTGATGGCCTGAATCTCGGCGCCCACGAGCTTACGGGCGCGCTGGTAGACCACTTCGTCCTTCTCGGCGTCGGACAATCCTGTGACGGTAGGTGCAATGAGGTCGGCCAGGCGGTTATGCTCGCGCATGAAGATGGTATGGACGGTGGTCAAGCCGACCTGCTCATTGGCCCGGACGTCGCCGGCGACGTAAAACTGGTCCTCGGGCATCGGTCCGCCGGTGGCGTTGGGCAAGTGCATCGTGTTGAGCGGGAGCAGATTGCCGGCGCTCGTTTTCAGCTTGCCGCCGGTCATCGACCGCAGCGCCAGAGCGCGGGCTTCGTCGGAGCCGTACACCATCGAGCCATCGAGATAGGCGGTCAGCTCGTTCACCTGCTGCCGGGGGTTGGCGAGGCTCGTGCCGGTCGTGGGATCGAATTTCGACCGATGGAAGTCCATGAGCTTCGTGCCCGTGCTGCCCATGTCGAACGGGTCGTCGCCCATGGGCATGGAGATGTCGAAGAGCTCCGTTGGATCGTCGGAGAGCGTGAGGCTCAGGTCGTGGTCGACGAACTGACCCCACTGGAAGACCCAGTCGGTCAGCCGATCGGTGTTGGGAAAGAGCGCCGTCTGACGAACGACGGTGTTGCTGATGAACCGCGGGTTGGGGAGCATCGAGGTTTGCGGAGACCCCATGTCGGGCGTCCCGCGCGGCAAGGAGATCTGATCCTGGTAGCCCACCGCCCCCTTGCGCTCCAAGTTTGTGCCCGCGGCGCCCCAGGTGGGGTGCATGACGTTATTGCCGGCGCCGTTGTAGGTGCGATTCTCGATAACCGCCGACGCAGGGGCCGAGACGATCAGGGCGGAGGCCAGCATGGCCGCGACGACGACGAGCCGCCGCGTGCAGGCGCCATCGCTTCCAATCCATGTGCGACCTAAGCCGGATGAAGATTGAGGCGTCATGTTGTTGAACTCAATGAAAGCGATTGAACTTACTAGGAACCGGAACCCGCCCCGAGCTGCCGCGATTGGAGCCTCGGCTGAGCGGCCGTGGATCATGACGACATGGCGTCACGACCGTCGGCTGGGCGGCGCCGCGACGGCAGAGAGTACACGGACGGTCGCGGCGTGCGACCAAGGGTTGGAGAATCCAGCTCTGGGAATTAGCGGCCCCATGGCAGTCAGGAAGAACGCAGCGGCGGCGTGCCAATCTGCGAGCCAGTATGTGCATGATGACGGCGGCCCAGCAGCCCGTCAACTGAATTCATGGCCGGCGCCCGCCCGGCTAGCGGGGGCGTCATTTTCCGGGCTAAAGAACGAGCCCGAATAACCGGCCCGCTCACTCAGAACCCGGCTCGCCGATCGTGCGGAGGTACTCGGCTAGCTGCGACTGCACGTCGAGTAGCTCCTGCCAGTGGCCCAAGGGAATAGTCACCTTGCCGGCTTCCTCATCGATCGAGGCTGCTTGCACCAGCAGTCGGGCCCGCAGGTGCAGGTACTCCAGGATTTCCGAAACTTGCGCCGCCTGGCCCGGGCTGAGCTGAGCGGGCAGGTCCGGCGGCTCGGGCATGTGCAGCGTGCTCTGCAAATCCTCCGAGGCGCCCAGCCGCAGCTCGAAGCTGATCGACTTGGAGTCGCCGCGGCGGGAGAGCTCCTCGCCGATCAGGTCGCTGGTGTCGGTGATGCCGTCGTTCTTCAGCTCCTCGAGCCGGTGCGCGATTTGGTTGCGCGTGCCGAACAGGATCACGGAGCGCCCAAGGAGATGACGTCGCCGAACCGCAGGATGCGCAACTGCGTATCTTCGCCGTTGACGCGGGTGCCGTTGGTGCTCTCCAAATCGGTGAGCACCAGCTTGCCCTGGTCTTCCTGGATCTTGAGGTGGAAGCGGCTGATCCGCTCGTCGTTGAGCTGGACCGAGTTGCCTTCCTCGCGGCCGATGGTCACAGGAGGTTCGAGCTCCTCGAAGACTTCGCCGCGGTCGGCCCCGTCCAGCACACGCAATGTTACCCGAGACATAGTTGCCGACATTCCAAGCTTCGCCCCTGGCGCCCCAGTTCCGTTTGACCCACGGCTGGCTGGCACAGCGCGGCATCCCCCATTGGCGCTTATAGCACGCAGAACACGTCGGGGCAAGGAAAACAGGAAAAGCGTGCTTGGAAAAGGCTAGCTTCGCCCCATGAGAAGCCCACCTGTCGGCGTCGCCGCGTCATAGGCAGTCTCTCGCATGCGCCTCGCGCTGGCTGTTGACGGCGGACGCGGGGAGCCGTCACGGCGTCTCGATGGGCGTCGCTCCGGGCGGCGGCGTGCCGTGACCCGCGCGAACATATTGAGTACGGCCCTGCGCGTAGTCACCGGCCGCGGGGAGGTCGGCTTCGGCCTCGCTGGCAGCGCCTGTTTGGGCTGCCTCGAACAATCGCTCCAAAAACGGCCGGCACCATCCGCAGCCGGTCCCCGCCCCATAGCAGTCGGCCAATTGACCGACGCGCCGCGGCCGCTCCAGGCGGAGGTAATTCTCCACCTTGCGACGCGTCACATGAAAGCACAGACACAGTTCGTCGTCGGGTTCCATAGGGACAGATTAACCACAAAGGCACGAAGACACGAAGAAGAGTTAGGACAACGGAGGGGAAATCGACAACGAACGCTAATCCTCTCCTGGCGGTTTTCTTTGTGCCTTCGTGCCTTTGTGGTTAGTTTTCTCTCCCGGTCGCAAGGCGGCGGGCGATACGGCAGGCCGCGGCGAAATGGTCGAGGTCGATCCATTCGCCGGCGGAGTGGATCTTATTCTGCCCGCAGCCCAGCGAGACTGCCGGTATGCCGCGGGCGGTGAGCCAGTTGGCGTCGAGCCCGCCGTTGGCGATTGCATAGTCGACCTCCATCCCCTCGGCCGCCACAGCCTCCGCCGCGGCCGCGACGCACGGTTCGCTCGGCTTGAGACGAAACGCCTCGTAGTCGAGCCGCGTCTCGAACTCGACTCGGCCGGCCACTCCCGCGTCGTTGCGCACCTGTCGTGCAGCGCGAGCAAATGCGCGCTCGATCTCGCGGACGATCCGCGTGCGAAACTGCGGATCGTGGCTGCGCCTCGGCGCGGAGTTCGACGCGGTCGGTCACCACGTTGGTCGCCGTGCCGCCGTGAATGACGCCGACATTGCTCGTGCCGCGGCGGCGACCCTTCTCGATCAGCCCATGCCAGCGGCCCTCGACCAGGTCCGCGATCGCCAGCGACGCGATGGCCACGGCGCTGATGCCCTTTTCCGGATGGCCGCCGGCGTGGCTCGCCAACCCGTGTACGGCAATGTTCATGCGGTATCCGCCGGTGGCGCCGATGGTCAGTCGATTCGCGAGACTGCCGTCGAAGTTGAAGACCAGCGTCGGCGAGCGCAACATCGGTAACTGTACGTGGCGAGCGCCTTGCAGGCCGGCCTCCTCGGCGATCGTCCACAAGAACGTCAGGGGCGGATGCGGCAGACGGTCTTCCAGAATCGCCAGCGCCGTGGCCAATACCACGGCGCAGCCCGCGCGATTGTCGCCGCCCAGCGCGGTGCGCGGATCGGCGGCAACGATGCGGCGTCCCTTGCGCACCGGCCGGGCGCCAGCGCACAGCGGGACGGTGTCCATGTGAGCCACCAACATCCGCCGCGGCGCACGCAGCGTGCCGGGCAGCCGCAGGGCGAGGTTGCCGCAGTCGCCGCCCAGCGTGGTGTGCCGGTGCGCCCGATCCTCGGTCAAGGCGCCTATTGGGACGCCGGCGCGGCGCAGGTGCGCGGAAATAAAGTCGGCGACCGGCCGCTCTCCGCCGCTGGGACCCGGCAGGGTGAGCAGTTCGAGGAGCAGGCCGGTCGCTCGCCGCGAATGCGACTCGTCGCTGCGTGCGCGGGAAGGGCGGCGGCTTTGGGGCATCGCGGTGGGCGGGTTGATGGAGTTGGGCGGGGGGGCGGGGGGCGCGCGCTCCGCTACGGCAGACCTGCGCGTCGCGGCTAACGAGCGCGGCACGGTGGAGTCGGTGGGTTAGCCGCGACGCGAAGTCCGCGCAGCGGAGCGCGTCGGGGTCTCGGTGACAGCTTTCATGCTACCACGATCTTGCGGCGCCAGTTCGCTGCGAAAATCGCTCTCACCGGCAAAGTTTACCACCCACCGGTGGACGATGCCGTGCACGCAGGGCCGCAAACGGGGCCTGCCGCCCGGGCGCGGCAAAGTCTGCGGGCGCGAAAACCTCGCTCGAAGCCTTATGGCAAGCGCCGCCGATCTTACCAGCGGGGATATCTGTGCAGGATTCGCAACCCCCGTCGCGCCGACGCGCTGGGCGGTTGTCGTTTGCTTGCTGGCCCGGGCGTCGACGGCGACCACCCTTCGCGGATCGCCGCCCATCGAGAACGACCGCGCGCTCGATGGACGAGCGCGTTACATCAGGACAAGACGCCGATGGCTTGGAAACGCCGCCGCCCGACGTGGCCGTATTTGGCGATCTTGTGCTTTCTGTTTGCGGTCACGCTGGCGGCGCCCGAGTCGTGGCGTCGTCGCCACGGCACACCGACTGAGGACGAGGTGATTGGCGCGCGCGCCGGCGATCGATCCGCCAGCGATGATGGGGCCCGGCATGACGACAAGCCCCCCTCCCAAGACGGTACTCAACCCGCTCCCGCGTTGCCGCCGCTGGTGTTGGCGGCTCCCCGGATTGGCCCACCGACGTTCGCCGGGCCCGATCTCACCGAGCCGACGCCGGCCGGCCCGATGGTCGCATCGGACGACTACGCGGTAATAGACGAGCCGCTTGTGGAACCAACTTCCGGAGGCGACGACCCCGCCCTGGAGCACTCGATTGCCTCTGCGCAGACTCCGCCTTCGGCAGTGGCGGAAAGCTTCGCATCGCGACCCGGCGGCCGCAGCGTGCTGGTGCGCGACGTGCCGGCGCCCACCGCGCCGACGCGACCGCCGCTATCCGTCGAGTCATTGATTCGAGTGCGCGACGCATTGCTGTCGTGGGTCAAAGAAGTGCAGCAAATCCAGACCGCCGCGAGGCCGGCCCTCCCGCGGGTCGTGGTCGAAAGCGAGTCCGATCGACTGGCGATGATTCCCGACCTCGCCGATCCCATGCCCGCGCCCTTTGACAGCCCGGCGCCTGGCTTGTCGCCGGCGCCCACGCTTGCCGCGCCGCATGAGTCCGCGGCTGCAACGCACGTGCATCGGCCCACGGCGCTGATCGAACAGCTCCAAGCGCTTCAACCCGGGACGGCAGGCGGTGCATGGGCCGCCGAGGTGCTCGCCCAGATGTCGCCGCTGATCGCCGATCCGGCCCCGGCTGACCCGACCCCGGCCGTGGACTCCTGGCGGCCGACGCTGGAGGAGTTGCGGCGGCTAGCCCAGCAAGGGTTCGACGACGCGATGCAAGTGGCCGACCCCGCCGAGCAATCCGCGTGGGTTCGCGCCGCCCGGGCGCTGGATCGACGGCTGCCGGTGTGGAACCTACTGCTAGACCCGCAAGCCTCCGACCTGATCGAGCGCCCGCGCCGTCGACCGACGAGACGGCGCTGCTGGAAAGCATTCACGAAGCGGCCACACTGACCGCCGGCTCGGCCGAGGGCGCCGCCTGGCGCGGGTACCTGCGGTTGGACGACCTGGCCGGGCTCACCAGCGTGGGCGGCGACGACTACGTCGAAACCCGCCGGGCCACCGCCCGCGACGTGCTGATGCGCATGGTCGATCCGAAACTCACAGCCGAGCAGCGAGACTTCCTCGCCCAACCGCCGCTGACGGCCCTGGAGCAAGAGTTGCACCCTTGGGCCAGCGGAACGGTGTCGCTCGACGCACTCTCGGCCCTCGTCGAACGGTACGAAGCCGAACCGACGCTCCGCGACGCCGACGGCATCGCGGAGCTCCGCGTGCGGATGAAGTACTCGGGCGACGCGCGCCTCGAAGCGCTCGCCGAGGACATCAACCGAAACTACCGCAACGGCAACGCCCGGATCGCGCTATCCAGCGACTTTTTCAACCGGATGATCCCGCAGCAGCAACCGGTGGTCGCCCCGGTGAACGACTATGTGACGGGGACCGAGGTCCATGGCCGTTCGCGCACGCAGACGAAGCTCCGGCTGCGCTTGCTGCCCGACGAAGGCGTCTGGCGGTTCGGGCTGGAAGTGCAGGGCACCGTGCGGTCGCAAACATACTCCGACGTCGGCGCCGCCCGCGTGCGCAACGCGTGCACGATGCAGTACGACGCCCGCAAGCTGATCATGGTGAATCGTTACGGGATGCACGTTTGGCCGGCCGAGACGAAGGTGCGCGGGCACAACAGCCTCGTGGGCATCGACAGTCACCTGGGACCAGTACCCATTGTCGGTCCGCTCGTCGACGGCATTATCCGAAAGTCGCATCAGGACAACGAAGCCGCGGCCATGGCTCAGGTGAAGTCGAAGGTGGGCCGCGAGGTGCGCGAGCGGATGAACCGGGAAGCCGACGGCAAGCTGGCGAACCTGGAAGAGCGCATGCAAACGGCGATTTTGGATCCTCTGACGCGCTTTGCCTTGTTGGCTGAACCGCTGGAGATGAACACGACGGATGATCGCGCGGTGATGCGAGTGCGGCTGGCCGGCGAGCAACAACTGGGCGCCCACACGCCGCGGCCCTCGGCGCCCTCCGATAGCCTGGTGAGCGTTCAGCTTCACGAGTCGGTGATGAACAACGCCGCTGAGGGGCTGGGGCTCGACGGCAAGCGGATTAACGTCGGCGAACTACACACGCTGCTGGCCGAGAAGATTACCCGCGCCGCCGCGGCGCCGCCAGACGACCTGCCGCAGCGGGCGATCGTCGAGTTCGCCAAGCACGATGCGGTGCGGCTCCGTTGTCGCGACGACCGCGTGGAGTTGATACTCAACATCGTCGAGCTCCGCAAAGGGCGCGACAGCATCCGCAACGTGGGCGTCCACGCCTTCTTCCGCCCGGTGATCGACGGTCTGGAAGTGAAGCTGGTGCGCGACGGCACGCTGCAATTCGAAGGCGCCCACCTTCGCACCGGGCCGCGGATGGTGCTGCACAGCGTGTTCGGCAAACTGATTCGCACTGACCACGAGATTCCGCTCTTGGCGGCGCGAATCAACGACGACCCGCGGCTGGCGGGGATGATGGTAACCCAGCTGGTGATCGACGACGGCTGGACGGCGCTGTCGCTGGGGCCGGCGTCGCCCAATCGCACTGCCTGGCGCACGCGGACGACGGCGGCGAAGTAGAAGAGATTTTGGAATGTCCCTTCGGCACGCGCTCCGCTACCGCGTCGCGGCTAACGGCGGATTTGGCGTGGCGCTCAATCGTCCGTTGGCCGCGACGCGAAGGTCCGCCGCAGCGGAGCGCGGCGTCTCTGCATTGCTTCTCACGCCGTCCGGTCGAAGTAGCCGAAGTTTTGTTGAATTTGCGCCCAACTGAGCGTCAAGAGGCCGTATTCAGTGCCCCAGGGGTTGAACAGCGTCACCTTCTGCGTGACGGCGTCGTAGCCCACCACCGCGTAGGCGTGACTGCCCACGACGGAGCTCGACGCGGGCGTTTGGTTGGAGGCAAAGCCAATCAATTTGCCGGCGTTGAACGCGTTGACAAATGTGGTGAAACTCGATGATGGGCTGGTCTGGGCAAACGCCGTCGTGCTCTGGCCCGTGATGTGCCCCAGCGGGGCGTAGATGTAGCCGCCCTCGATCGCCGCGTAGGCGTTCTGTCCGCTGCCCGGCAGTCCGGGCCGCTCCCAGCCAAACTCGTTGAGCTGCACATAGGCCTTCTCGGCCAGCGGGGTCCACAGCTCGTTATTGGCGTTGGTGTAGAACATTCCGCGGCCGGCGTAGATCAGCGCCCATTAGCGTTGGTCGGCAGGTAGGAGTCGACCGTCACGTACTGGCTCACGCCGCCATTGAAGAATCTGACCGTGTACGTGCCGTCGCCGTTGACGATGAACATGCTGTTAATCGTCGCGGGGCTGCGCAGCGCCGCTTCGGCCAGCGAGCACATGAAGTAGCAGTCGCCCAGGTTGCCCTGCTTGACGTCGCCGTAGGTCGGGCCGTTGACGAACAACTGACCCGAGAACTGGCGGTAAGTCCCCGTCGTTACCGGATGGTCGGCGCCCAGGAACCACTTGCTGATTAGTTTTTCAAGTTGAGCGGTCGTGGATCCGGCCGCGAGATTGCCGAGGGCCTGCCCCTGAAAGAAGGCATTGGCGGGGTTGGCCGACACGACGTAGTTGGCCAGCTTCCACACGTAATCCAGCGACGCAAACAGCGTGGAGTTGGCGACCATCGCGCGCAAGTCGGACAGCTCTGTGGCGTCGACCGCGCCGCCGTCCTCGGCGTTGCGGAAGAGGTCGATCATATCGTTGCGGCTGATCGACCCGTCGGCGTAGCGCGAGCTGCCCAGCGAGCGCAGCGCCGCGTCGATCACGTTCGCGTCGAACCAGTTGGTCGGCTGCGGCGAGTAGACCGTCGCGCCGTCGAGATTGGCCGTGCCGTTGGCGGCCACTTGCAACGTGTGGCCAGGTCCGTTGAGCACGACCTGGAATCCGCCGGCCAGCCGAACGGTTTGCGTACCGGCGCCCGAGTTGAGCGTGAAGTCCTCGGGCATCGCCTGCCATCCATAGGCGACGCTGTCGAGCGAGACCGTGTCGTCGCCGCCGTTGAGATCGACGACGATGGACGTGACCAGCGCGGCGCTCCAGGCGTTGTAGATGCCGACCACGCCGATCAGGCCGTTGCCTTGGATGAACTGAATGTTGTCGGCGCCCGCGGTGCCGGCAACGCGCAGGACGCCGCCAATTTGAGTGGCCGTGACGACGGTCGGCGGGAGCGCCACGCCGTCGAGCTGGGCGGCGCCGTTGGCGGCTACTTGCAACGTGTGGCCTGAGCCGTTGAGCGTGACGTCGACCCCGCTGGCGAGCCGAACGGTTTCTGTGCCGGCGCCCGAATTGATCGTGAAGTCCTCGGCCATCGGCTGCCAACCGTACCCGACGCTGTCGAGCGAGACGCGGTCGTCGCCGCCAAACAGGTCGACGACGATGGACGTGATCGTCGAGGCGGTCCAGGCGTTGTAAATGCCGACGACGCCGATCAGGCCGTTGCCCTGGATGAACTGAATGTTGTCGGCGCCGGCAGTGCCGGTCACTCGCAAAACGCTGCCAGCCTGAGTCGCGGTGAGCACCGCCGCGGGCGCCGGGGGGAAGGTCAGCGCCGCGCCATCGAGCGTCGCCGCTCCGCTGGCCGCGACTTTCAGCGTGTGGCCCGTGCCATTAAGGGCCACGTCGTGCCCGTCGGCTAACCGGACCGTTTCCGTGCCGGCGCCGGAGTTGATCGTGAAGTCCTCGGCCATCGGCTGCCAGCCGTAACCGACGCTGTCGAGCGAGACCCGGTCGTCGCCGCCGTACAGGTCGACGACAATGGAATTCACTTGTGCGGCGCTCCAGGCGTTGTAAATGCCGACGACGCCGATCAGGCCGTTGCCCTGGATGAACTGAATGTTATCGGCGCCGGCGGTGCCGGTGACGCGCAGGACGTTGCCGCCCAGCGTGACCGTGAGGGTCGACGCGGGCCCGGACGGGAAGGGCACCGCGGCGCCGTCGAGCGTCGCGGCGCCGCTGGCCGACACTTTCAACGTGTGGCCCGGTCCATTGAGCGCCACGTCGCGTCCGTCGGCCAGCCGTACGATTTCGGCGCCTGTGCCAGAGTTGATCGTGAAGTCCTCAGCGAGCGGTTCCCAGCCGTAAGCGACGCTGTCGAGCGAGACCCGGTCGTCGCCCCCCTTGAGTTCGACGGAAATCGACTTGACCTGCGACGCGCTCCAGGCGTTGTAAATGCCGACGACGCCAATCAGACCATTGCCCTGAATGAACTGAATATTGTCGGCGCCATCGGTCCCGGTCACCTTTAGCACGCCGCCGGTAAAGGTGGCTGTAACTCCCGCCGCCATCACGCGTCGGGGTTCCAGCTGCTCGAATTGCAGCGAGCGCGATCGACGGCGGGACGTAGTCCTCAAGATGGAAATCTCCTGCGAGCAGTGACCCGACCGGGGCCGCAAAACGGTCGGAAAACCCGATGGACATCGGGCCAGTGAGCGAACGAACCTGGCGGGATGGCGGGCGAGAAAAGGGTGGGACGGCTCGGAAGAGCCTTCCATTGCAAACCTATGTCACCATCAGGCCGCGTCAAATCGCCGGGCGTGAGATTGCGGTTTCGCGCCGCACAGCCGGCACAACCGGCGCCCAAAGAGCGGCGCCATGAAATGTTTAGCCGCGACGCGAAGGTCCGCCGCAGCGGAGCGCGTCCCGCGGCGGCGCTACTCAGCCCCGCGCCACAGCCTCGCCTGTCTGCCGCACGAGCGACCAGGACAGAATGATGCCGGCCGCCCCGTCGAGCGCCACCAGCATGCCCCACGTCAGCGAGGCGGACCGCATGGCCAGATCGACCTCCGCCGCCACCGCCCAGACGCACAAGGGGGCATAGACCGCGACCGTCGCCAGCAACAGCCCGCGCCGCCGCGAGACCGCCAGCGCCGTTCCCCACGCGGCGAGCGCCACCGCGCCGGCGAGCGGCACGCCCGGCCAAAGTTGTGCGGCAATCACGATGCCGACCGCCGCGAGCAGACACGCGGGAGCGTGTGTAGTAACTGCAGTCGAAGAGCGGACGGAGGCCATGCCTCCATCTTGATTGCGGCGCCCGACGGCGTCCACCGTTCGCAGCCGTTACAATCGTCACTTGTATGGCCGACGAGCTAACTCCGCCGCTGCCCGATCCGGTCCTGCGCTTCCGCGTGCGCTCGCTGCTCTGGCTAACCACCGGAGTTGCTGTGTTGACGGCGATAGCAGCGCCGTTCTACCGGCGACAAACGGCCGTCGCGCAAAATAGCCTGCTGGTTTGCTGGTTCTTAATGGCGCTATTTTCGGGACTCGGCTTGTGGAGAGCGCGGCGCAATTTATGGCAACGTTCGCTGGCCGCTGGACCCACGGACTTCATCTTTTGGTCCGCGCCTCGCTGGAGTTGGGGAGTACTTACGCCGAAGACGGGCCGCATCGTAGGCGGCAGCCTGTGGATTGCCCTGATGGCGGCCAACTCTTTCGGGCTCGCCAAAAAGGCCGAGCTTCAATCGCGAAACTGGGATTGGTGGCCATCGGTTATCTTTGCCGGATGTATGTATGGCCTGATCATGGCTGGCGGTTTGATGAACTTCCTTCCAGCACCGCTTTGCTTCTGCGGCAAGGGAATAGCGACGGCGCGCCAGGTGATTCGCTGGCACTACATTCGCTGGGCCAAATGGATTCGCCCCGGCGTCGTTCGGCTACACCGATTCGACGGAGACTTGTACGCGAGCGTTCCGCGCGAATCGCGGGACGCTTTTGAGGCGTATTTGCGCGAGAAGACGAACTTCGTCGGCGAAGAGTTGGGTGCGGCCGAATTCGCGCCTGACGGTTAAATGCAGGCTTGACGTTGCCGATGGCTCTGAAATGCCAAGGTCCCGACAAATCTTTCGCGCCAGGAATTCGTTGATCTCGCGATGCCGCGGGACCGCGCTCACGCGGTTGGCGCCAGGATTAACGTAGACCGTATGGTTGCCGCCTTCGCGCAGTAGTTGGCAGCCCTGCTTCTCGAGGTGGCGAATTAGATCGCGGCGCTTCATGTCGCCGAGAGATTAAGCGGTTCCCTGCACACCACCTGGCCGACGACATTTTGAGCGGCCAGTTCGCGATTCGCTTCCAAGACCAACTGAACGGCTTCGCGCAGATTGGCTTTGGCCTCTGCCAACGTATCGCCCTGTGTGTTCGCGCCGGGAAGCTCCTCGACGAAGGCAATGTAGCCTTCCGGCACTTGCACGTAGACGGCGGTGAGATCCATGAGTTTCTCGTGATTCAGCCCCCGGTCATTGACCGGGGGCTAACTGCATCAGGTCGCGGCGCCGGCGTCTTTTTCGACGGGCGGCTGCTCCGACGAACCGCGGGCGATCCCCGGCCGCTTCGGCTCGGCCGCCGTGCCGGGAACCAAGCGGGCGCCGGGGGAGTTCTCTTCCATCAACCGCGCGAGCTCGTCCGAATCGATCGTCTCCTGCTTCATCAGCGCCGCGGTCACGGCCTCGAGCGCCTGGCGCCGTTCGGCGAGAATCTGCCGCACGCGCACCAGGTTCTCGTCGAGAATCCGCTTCACTTCCTCGTCGATCTCGCGAGCGGTGTGCTCGCTGTGGTGCTGCACGCGACCGAAGTCGGCGTTGCCCAGCACGAAGGGGCTGCGGTTGGAGTCGCGGTAGTTCACCCGTCCTAGGCGGCTCATGCCGAAATCCATGACCATGCTGCGGGCAATCTCGGTGGCTCGTTCGAGGTCGTTCTGGGCGCCGGAGGAAATGTCCTCGAAGATCATCTCCTCGGCCACGGTGCCGGCCAGCAGCACCTGGATGCGGCTTTCCAGCTCGTGCATGGTCATCAGGAAGCGGTCCTGTTCGGGCCGCTGCATCGTGTATCCCAGGGCCGCCAGGCCGCGGGGGATGATGGAGACCTTGTGCACCGGGTCGGTGTTGGGCAACGAGAAAGCGACCAGGGCGTGGCCGCTCTCGTGGTAGGCCACGCGTAGCTTCTCTTCCTGGTGCATGATGCGGCTTTTCTTTTCGAGGCCGGCGCCGGCTCGCTCTACGGCCTCGTTCAGCTCGATCATGCCGACGGCCTTCTTGCCGTTGCGAGCCGCGAGTAGGGCCGCTTCGTTGACGATGTTCGCCAGGTCGGCGCCGACGAAGCCGCTGGTGATCGCGGCCACCTGCTTTACGTTCACCTCTTCGTCGACCTTGATCTTCTGCAGATGGACTTCGAGGATCTCCTCGCGGCCGGCGACGTCGGGCCGATCGACCAGCACGTGGCGGTCGAATCGACCGGGGCGGAGCAGGGCGGGGTCCAGCGTCTCCGGCCGGTTGGTGGCGGCCATGATGATGATGCCGCTGTTGGTGCCGAAGCCGTCCATCTCCACGAGCAAAGCGTTGAGCGTCTGCTCGCGCTCGTCGTGCCCGCCGATCTGGCCGCTGCCGCGGGTTTTGCCGAGGGCGTCCAGCTCGTCGATGAACACGATGCACGGGGCGCGCTGCTCGGCTTGCTGGAACATGTCCCGCACGCGGGCGGCGCCCACGCCGACGAACATCTCGACGAAGTCCGAACCACTAAGCGAAAAGAACGGCACCCCGGCTTCACCAGCCACCGCCTTGGCGAGCAACGTTTTGCCCGTTCCGGGCGGGCCCACCAGCAGGACGCCCTTGGGGATGCGCCCGCCAAGGCGATGGTAACGTTCGGGATTTTTCAGGAAGTCGACCACTTCGCGGAGCTCGTCGACGGCTTCGTCGATGCCCGCCACGTCATCGAAGGTCACCTCGATGTCTTCTTGCGCGTAGAGTTTGCCGCGGCTGCGGCCGAAGGCCATCGGCGACCCGGCCCCGCCCATGCGGCGCAGCATCACGATCATCAGCATGACGAACATGCCGGTGAGCACGAGCACGGGCAGGTAGGCCAAAAATTGGCTGGGCGGCTCTTCGACGCCGAAGCCCTTGATGTCGTTCTTCTTCAAGAGCGTGAGCAGGCGGTTTACGGAGGCCGGCAAGGCGGCCGCGCGGAATTTGATCCGCCGCGGGGCGCTGAACGCCGAGTCGAGCAGACCACCGCCGACCTTACGGTCCTTGTATTCGACGGTGCCGGACACTTCCGTCGTGCCGACGCGGATGTCGCGCGGCTCGCTGATGGTGTACTCGATCGGCGGTTTGACGGTGTTGTCGCGGCCGACGATTGCGTGGTCGGTCGCCTTGGGGTTGCTGGCGACAATCAGGTCTTCCAGCTCGCTCCACTGGATGGTCAGCTGATCCGTGGGTCCCCATACCGTGACCAAGAGCAATAGCAGCACGCCCAGTCCCAGCAGGTACCACAGCAGGTTATTGCCCTGGGGGACGGTTTTTTTCTCGGGCGACTTCGGTTTCGGGGATTCTTTCTCTTGTTCCATGGAATTGCTTCGCAGGTTGTCTATTCCGCCGCGACAGGCGAACCTGTCACCCCGAGGTCTGTCGACGCGGCTGGGCTACCCGTCGGCGCCCACGGCCGCGCACCACGCGCCAGCTAGCCTTAGTCTATGCTAGACTAACACTTGCGACCACTGGCCGATGGGTGAGACCGCATTCATTGTCGGGTTGCCGGGTCGGTCAAGCCTTCCTAAAATGCCCGATCCCTCGCACTTGGCCGCGGCCTGCTCCCTCGGCGAGAAGGCGGCGTAAACTTGCTACGCGGCCAATCCCCGCGACGTGCGGATCGCGGGGTGAGATTCTCCGGGTTTTGCCCACGCTGAGGCTCGTGCGGGATGCGCGCTCCTTTGCGAGTCATAGCTCTCCCCTCTATGCCCCCACGAGCCAAACGCGTCGCCGTCTTTGGGAGCACCGGGAGCATTGGCACGAGCACGCTGGAGGTGATCGCCGCTAGCAAGGGTCGACTCGAAGCGACGGCTCTCTCGGCTCGCACACGCCTGACCGAGCTCGTCGAGCAAGCCCGCCGCTGCCGCCCGCGCTGGGTGATTGCCAGCGACGAAGAGGCCGCCGCCGACTTCGACTTCTCCGGCCTGCCGAAATCTTGCGAGTTGCTCGTCGGCCCCGAGGCCTTGGCCCGCGTCGCTGCGGAAGCGGACATCGATATCGTGCTCGCCGCCATCGTTGGCCGCGCCGGCCTCGAAAGCACTTGGGCCGCGCTAGAGAACCAGAAAACTGTCGCGCTGGCGAACAAAGAAACATTGGTCATGGCCGGCGAGCTGGTCACCGACCTGGCCCGCCGTTCGGGGGGCCAGATCATTCCCGTCGACAGCGAGCACAGCGCCCTGTTTCAGGCCCTGCAGGCTGGCCGCGCGGGCGAAGTCGAGCGGCTCGTGCTGACCGCTAGCGGCGGCCCATTCAAGGGACTGTCCCTGGCAGAGCTACAGCAGGTCACCGTGGCCGAAGCGCTCGAACATCCCACCTGGTCGATGGGCCCCAAAATCACCATCGACTCGGCCACGATGATGAACAAAGCGTTGGAGATCATCGAAGCCCGCTGGCTGTTCGGCGTCGACGCCGATCGGATTTCCGTGGTGATTCACCCGCAGTCGATCGTCCACTCGTTGGTAGAATTCGTCGACGGCTCGGTGGTGGCGCAGCTGAGCCCGCCCGACATGCGGCTGCCGATCAGCTACGCCTTGAACTACCCGGAGCGCACGCCCAGCGTGGCCCGACGGCTCGACTGGAGCCGCGCCATGCGGCTGGAGCTGGAGCCGCCCGACCGCGAGCGGTTCCCGGCGATCGCGCTGGGCGAAGAGGCGGCCCGCGCCGGCGGCACGTGCGGCGCCGTGCTCAACGCTGCCAACGAGGCCGCCGTTCAGTCGTTTCTCGATGGCGAGCTACACTTTACCGAAATCGTCCCGGCCTGCCGCAGCGTGCTCGGGGCGCACAATTTTGAACCCAACCCGACGCTCGACGTGCTGTTGAAACTCGACCGGTGGGCGCGGGAGGAGGTGGGGCGGTGGGTATGTGCCTGATTGCGACGCTCGATCCGAGCTTGTGGGTCGACAAACTGCTGATGATCCTGATGGTGGCGTTCGGCTTGGGCGCCGTCATTTTCGTCCACGAGTTGGGGCACTTCCTCGTCGCCAAGCTCTGCGGCGTCAAGTGCGAGAAGTTCTTCATCGGCTTCGACGTCGGCGGCATCAAGCTCAGCCGCCAATGGGGCGAGACCGAGTACGGCATCGGCGTGTTGCCGCTGGGCGGCTACGTGAAGATGCTCGGCCAGGACGACAACCCGGCTAACATCGCCGAGCAGGTCCGCGAGTCGCAAGTGCGCGGCACCGCCGACGCGAAGGAAATCATCGGTCCCGACGGTAAACCTTACCTCATCGACCGCCGGAGCTATCTGGCCAAGAGCGTGCCGCAGCGGATGGCCATCATCTCGGCCGGCGTGGTGATGAACGTGATCTTTGCGTTTATCTTTGCCACGATCGCCTACAAGCTTGGCGTGCCGTACAACCCGAGCGTGGTGTCGCAGACGGCGCCGGGCTCGCCCGCGTGGCGGGCCGACATCCGGCCAGGCGATGAAGTCGTGCAGATGGGCGACGTGGCGGACCCGTCGTTCGCCGAGCTCCGCGGCGGCGTGACGCTGGCCGACCTGGAAAGCGGCTTGGCCTTCACGATCAAGCGCGGCGACCAGCGGCTCGAAAAGCAGCTCGTGCCCGAACAAGGCGCTGGGCTGGCGCGGGTGGGCATCGCGGCCCCGGCGTCGCTCCGGCTCGATAAGCTAACCCCGACGTTGCCCGACAGCGCCGCGGCCCAGGCCAAGCCGCCGCTGGCTGGCGGCGACGAGGTGGTCGCCGTCGACGGCCAGTCGGTCACCGATTACGCGGCCTTCGCCGCAGCGCTGGCTCAGAAGCCCGACAAGCCGATCACTCTTACCGTCCGCCGCGGCGGCAAGCCGCCCAAGGATGATCCCTTCGGCTCGTTGGCCGGCGGGAAAATGATTGAGACGACCATCGATCCGCGCCCCATGAGCACGCTCGGCCTGGTGATGCAAATGGGCAAGATCGTGGCAGTCCAGGAAAGCTCGCCGGCCGCCACGGCAAAGATTCAAGCCGGCGACTTCATCGAAGCCGTGGGCGACGCCGCCGACAAGCCGGCCGACGCCGCGGCGGTCGCCTCCCACGATCCGATGAAGCTGCCCGAAGACCTGCGCCGCATGGCCGACGAGCGCGGCGAAGTCAAGCTCCGCCTGCGGCGCGAAGGCGCGGGCGCCGAAGGCCGGCAGCCCAGCGACACGCTGGTGGTGCCGCTGCGGAAAGTGACGTGGCTCGAGGGCGCCATCGCGCTGAACGACCCCGTGTCGGTTCCGGCGCTCGGCGTCGCCTACCAAGTGCTGAGCGTCATTGACCGCGTCGAGCCGGGCAGCCCCGCGGCGGAAGCGGGCCTGGCCAGCGGCGACGTCATTACCAAGGCCGAGTTCATCTTCCCCGCAGACGCCAAGAAGAAACCCGCGACCACGACCATCGAGTTCAGCCGCGACGAGGACGAGGCCCAGGCCAATTGGCCCGCGTGCGTAGGCATCGTGCAAGACTTGCCCGCGGGCGCTCAAGTGAAACTGACCTACGTGCGCGGCGATCAGACGCTCGAAGCCACGCTGACCCCGAGCGTGACGGCAGGATATTTTGTGCCGGATCGTGGGTTCAATTTTGATTGGGTCGAACGCATCCGCACCGCCGGCACGTGGGGCGAAGCCGTCCAGCGCGGCTGGGACGAAACGGCCAGTTCGCTGGGCATGGTCTATCGCTTCCTCTCCAAGCTCGGCGGCCAGGTGCCCATCACGTCGCTGGGCGGGCCGATCACCATCGCCCAGGCGGCCGGGTTCTCCGCCTACGAGGGCTGGGGCAAACTGCTGACGTTCCTCACGATGCTCAGCGCCAACCTGGCGGTGATCAACTTCCTACCGATCCCGCTGTTGGACGGCGGGCACATGGTGTTCCTCCTCTGGGAGGGCCTGCGCGGCAAACCGGCCGGCGAAAAGTTCGTCGTCGCCATGCACACGGCGGGGTTCGTGTTCATCATCACGCTGATGTTGTTTGTGATTTCGCTGGACCTGGGGCTGATTCCGCGGAATTTATAGTAGGAAAAGGCTTCAGGCCTCGGGCGTCAGGCTTCAGGAAATCAGGAGCGAGCCGGGGCGTCTCGCCCCCGGCGTTGTAGCGCTTACAGCGGCAACACTTCCACCGACGCCCCTGCGGCCAGCTCATAGTCTCCCGCTGGGAATACAGCCAAGGCGTTGGCTCTGGTGAGAGCGGCAAGGTCCGCTGAGCCGCGCCAGTCGAGCGGATCAATTTGCTGGATCCCTTTGGCGCCGACGGTGAAGCGGCATGGATGGTACGTGGGTCGTCCGCCGCGATGCTTGAACGGCGTCGCGAGCACGGCACGCTGCGTCGCCGATGCGGTGAACGGGCCGCCAGCGAGCGCTGCAAGCGCCGGCTCGACAAATAGCTTGTACGACACGAATGTGCTCACCGGGTTGCCCGGAAGCCCAAACACGAGCGTTTGGGTGGCACGCCCTGAGTCCGCGAAGGGCGTGGTCGAGTTTTCACCAGTGCTGCCACGCCCATCGGCGGACCTCTGGGCGTGCCACCCCGAGACCCCAAACCATAGCGGCTTCCCTGGCTTCACTCGCACCTTGTGAAACGCCTCGCGCACGCCCAGCTCCGCCAACACGCCTGGGACAAGGTCCTTCAACCCTGCCGACACGCCGCCCGACACCAAGAGGACGTCGCACTCCAACCCGCGTGACATCTTCTCACGCAAGTCTGCCGGGTCGTCGCGGGCGACCCCGAGGTCCACGACAGCGGCCCCCGCCGCCTGGAGCGCCGCGATGAGCATCGGCCCGTTCGAGTTGCGAATCTGCCCGGGCCCCACGGCCTCGTGGGCCGCCACCAACTCATCGCCCGTTGCGAGTACGCCCACCCGAGGCCGCGGCGTAGCTGTGACCTCCGCTTGGCCAATTTCCGCCAGTAGGGCGACGTCGAGCGGGCCAAGCCGCTTGCCGGCCTTTAACACGATTTGCCCGGCGTGAAACGCGGCGCCTCGCTTCAGCACGCACTCGCCAGGCGCCGTCGTCGCAGCCGGATTGCGGATCGTCGCGTTGTCGAGCTCGTCGCAGTCCTCCCACTTGACGACCGCATCGGCCCCCCGCGGCAGCGGGGCGCCGGTCATCAGCCGGATCGTCGTCCCGGGCGTCACGTCGCTCGACCGGCACGGCGCCGGCGGTCACCATTTCGCTCACGCGCAGCGTTTCTGAGTTGTCGCCCGTCGCAATGGCGAACCCATCCACCGTCGACTTATCGAACGGCGGCGAATCGACGCCGCTGGTCACATCCTCCGCCAGCCGCAAACCCAAAACTTCGCCGAGCGCCAGCGCCGACTCGGCAGCGACTGCACTTCGCGGCCCACCAGCTCGAGCGCTTCGTCGACGGAAATCATGCGTCGAAGGAATCGAGAACTGAATGACGAGATAACAGGATTTAGAGGATGAACAGGATGAAGAGAAATCGCATTTGAATCGTAAATGACGCTTTTTTGCATTGTTCCCGCCAATTGCTGTCAATCCTGTCGATGCCGTTATCCTGTTCAAATCAACTGGAAGTATCAGACGGCGAGGAACTTCCGCAAGATGTCGAACCCCGCGTGCGTCAGAAAGCTCTCGGGGTGAAACTGCACGCCGTACAACGGGTACTTGCGATGCTGCACGGCCATGATTTCGCGGCCGCCGGCCGGGTTGTCGCTCCAGGCCGTGACTTCCAGCTCCGCCGGCAGCGTCTCGGGCTTGATCACCAGGCTGTGGTAGCGCGTCGCTTGAAACGGGTTGTCGAGCCCTGCGAACAGCCCGCGGCCGTTGTGATGGATCAGATCGGTCTTGCCGTGCATGAGCCGCTCGGCCCGCACGATGTCGCCCCCGAGCGCCTGGCCGATCGACTGATGCCCCAGGCACACGCCCAAGAGCGGCAACTTCCCGGCCAATCGCGTGACGCACTCGACCGAGATGCCCGCCTCGGTGGGCGTACAGGGCCCCGGCGAAATTATCAGCCGGTCGGGCTTGAGCTTGAGAATATCGTCGACCGCAATCTGGTCGTTGCGCACCACGCGGATATCGAGCGCCGGATCGATCTCGCCCAGTCGCTGGACGAGGTTGTAGGTGAAGGAATCGTAGTTGTCGATAATGAGAATCATGCGTTTCGAGTCCCCCTCCCTTGCAGGGAGGGGTTAGGGGAGGGTCGCCCGACCGCTGTATCGCTTCGACTGGTTGACCCGATGTTGCGTTCTTTGATCCCTCCCCCGTCCCCTCCCTTCAAGGGAGCGGGGTCGCGGGCGTCGGCTTGTCGCCGGCGCGGTACTTAATCACCTGGACGCGCTCCAGCGTGACCAACCCTTCTTGCACCATCTCGTCAATGCGGGGCATGAGTTCGTCGATCTTCTCCTTGCCGTCGACGATCTCGATGATGATCGGCAAGTCTTCCGACAGCCGCAAGATCTTGGTCGTGTGCAGCCGGCTGTTGGCGCCAAACCCCATCGGCCCGCGCAGCACCGTGGCGCCGGCTACGTGCAACTCCCGAGCCGCCAGCACGATGGCTTCGTACAGCGGCTTGCCGTGCCAGTGGTCGCTCTCGCCGATGAAGATGCGGAGCAGGTAACCGTCTTGCGGGATTTTCATGGTTTAAACTCCGAACCAGCGCTCTCGCCAGGCGGAAGCCGAGCCATACGGCCGCCAGCCCCACGCCGCAGCTCAACAGCATGTTCACCAGCGCCAAGCGCAATTCGCCGCCCGCGATCAGATTGAACGACTCCAAGCCCAAACGTAGAGAAAGTCGTGAACCCGCCCAGCACGCCGATGGTGAGCCCAATACGGTATTCTTCGCGGACGAGTTGCGGTCCGGAAAAGTAGCCGGCGAGCGCGCCTAGGACAAAGCACCCCAGCACGTTGACGGCCAGCGTGCCCGTGGGAAACGCCCCGCCGGTTAGCCGCTGAACCCCGCCCTGCAGGGCGTACCTGAGCACCGATCCGAAGGCCCCCCCGACGGCGATAAGCACCCATTTGAGCATTTGCGCCTCGCGGCGTGGGAGGGGCGAGTAAAACAGGCGCTTAATCGACATGCAGGACCACGGCCTGCGACTCAGGGTTCGGCCGCACCGGCGGCAGCGGATAGTTTACCTGCCCGGGGGTCATGCCGCGACTCGGCTCCAGGCGCACAAAAAGCGGGGCCGCGCCTGCGCGACCCCGCGGAGCCTGCCGTCACTTATTCGTCAGCTGCCGCCGGCGGAGCGACGCCCTCAAGGCAACGCCCCACCGGACGGGCTCGCTGACGTGGCTTACTTGATCTCGATGCGCTTCGGCTGAGCCTCGGGCTTCTTCTGCACCGTGACGTGCAGGACGCCGTTGGTTAGCTCTGCGTTGATCGATTCCGGATCGATCGATTCGGGCAGCGTCACTGTGCGGGTCACCTTGCCGTACCGCCGCTCGTCGACCAGCCCAGTGCGCGTGTCCTCGGGCGCGGGCCGCTCGGTCGTGATCCGCAGCGTGCCCTTCTCGAACGTCAGCTCGACGTTTTCTCGGGTCACGCCCGGCACATCGAGCTCGACGTGATAGGACGCTTCGTCCTCCCAGACGCTTGCCGGAACATAAAACGCCTGTACGCCCGGCCCTGCGCCCGGCCCGAAGAATTGATTCACCAGCGCGTCGACGTCGCCCCAGTTGCCGGGCAACATTTCGCGAAACCGATTTCGCGTTAGACCCCGTGTCATGTCAAATCCTCCATTTGCGAATGCTCTCATGGAAAAACCTCGGTCCTCGATCGGACGAAAACTAGCCGCCGAGCGCGGCCGCGGTCCGCGTTCGGACATTGGTGTTCGTTGCTCGACAGAGGAAAAGGCAATGTCCGTGCCGCGGTGACGTGCACGCCGGGCGTGTCGTCACAACATTTTACAGATTAATGACTTACGGAGACATCAGACCGGTCAAAGGTCGCCGCTGACGCCAAAGTGGCAGCCGTCAATTTGGCAACGGCGTCAAGAGTAGCCGATGACGACTGTCATTTTGACGGTCGCTGTCGGCCACCGTCAAAGTTGACCCGTTAATCCTGAATGACGTAGGCGCCGCTGAAGCTCACCAGCGGTCCCTCGGCGTCGACGATTTGCGAGGACACGTCGATTTTCGATCGGCCTTTGCTCCGCAAGAGTTCGAAGAAGTAGCTCTCCGCGTCGGCGTCGACGGGCAGGGTATGCGCCACGATCTGTGCCGTCCGCACGGGGCGGAAATAGCGGATCGCTCCGCGGCGAATTACGATGTTGCCCTGAAGGCCTTGGGCGCCGAGCAACAGAAAGATATGCCCCCAACCCGCAATCGTGCACAGTGCGCTGAGGCTTCCGGCAAAAGCCGAGTACTGATGATTGCGGTTGGGCTCCAGCGGCATCCGCATCGAAAGCTGCCGCCCGTCCCACGCTGAGGGCCGAATGTCCATCGCGACGCAGATCGGCATCTCGCGATGGAGCGTCTGCTCGAGGACGGCCAGGCAATCGTCGTGCATAGGGAAGGGCAAGTGGCAATGGCGAGCGAGAGCCGCGGCGGCCAGCGGGACGCCAAGGCAGGAGTCGTCATGCTACCGGAATCGCCCGGGGCTGTCAGCCGACGTCAAATGCCCCAAATCAAGAGCACCGCGTAGTCAAGGTTGTTCGGATCGACGCCGTCGGGGGTACTGTCGTATCGGTCGACCACCGACAGTTTCACGCTCACGTTCTTCGGGCGATCGAGGTCGATCTGCCAGCCAAAGTCGCTCACCACGCGGTACTGTCGGAAGTCCTGCCACTCGGGGAAATAGTCGACTTTGGCGGTGAGCCGCTGCATCTTGCTGAGCTTGTGTTCGTAATCGAACCCGCACAACGCCTGCGGCTCCCAGTTGTTGTCGACGCCGCCAAACTCGCGGGTGGCGCCGGCGCCGAACCGCGTCATCAGGTCGATCGTCTCGGAATCGATCAGCCGGTAGCCCACGCCGGAGTTGATCGATAGTTGCACATCGAAGGCCTGGAACTCATCGTAAATCAGGTTTTCCAGCACGAACAGCGTCCACGGCGACTCGGCCAGGATGCGGTCGAGCCGCGCGTCGACCTTGCCGTTGTTCTGCGTCTCGACGCCATTGGTGTGATTCTTGTTGTAGGCCAGGCTCGAGTCGAGCTTCCAGCGCTTGGTCTCGCGCTTGAGGTGGCCGCCCGTGCGCATGCTGAAGACATTGTTGTTGCCCTCGCTACCGTTGATGCCCAGCTCCACCCCGGCTGTCCACGGCTCCGGACCAAACCAGTAGGCGGGGTAGTACCACATGGATGTCGGCGTAATGTCGCCGTCCATGAGCTCTGCCTGCGGCGCCATGAGCGCGCCGTCGGGCGGCGACTCGACGGGCGGCGGCAAGAGCGACTCGAATTCGCCCACACTGGGCGGCGGCGTTGCGGGAGCGGCCAACGACTCAACTGATTCGCTCGGCGCCAAAAACGCCGGCTGTCCGTCAATCGGCGGCGGCAGCAGCGGCGGACCCGCGTCCTGCTGAGCCAGCGCAGCGACGCACGGAGCGGCCAAACAAATCGCAAGGATAGCCATAGCCCGGCAAAGCATCATGCAGGGAGCATCCTCACTGGAAGTCGATCCCGAGGCGCACGACGACCCGGGCAAAGTCGCGTAGAAAAGGACGGCGAGATATACCGGCTGGCACGCCGACGGACAAGAGATCCCGCCCCCTGCTAGCAGCCGGCGCGTTAGCCGCGACGCGAAGGTCCGCCGTAGCGGAGCGCTCTTCCTCTCGCATCGCGCAAAAAAGGGGCCGGCCCCCGCAAAGGAAGCCGGCCCCCGAAATCGTCACCATTCAGGCGCCAACTGGCAATCAGCCGCCGCAGCCGCAACCTCCACAGTCGCTGCACCCGCCGCAACCGCTGTCGCAGCCGCTACAGCCACCGCAGCCGCTGTCACAACCGCCGCAGCCGCAGCCTCCCGTCGAGCACGGCACTTGCACTTCCTTGGCCTCCATGTGGCAGACCTGCACCTGAATCTGCTTCTGAGTCTGCACCGGGACGCACACTGTGTACGTGGCGGTCTTTTCTTCAGGCGTGCAGGTCATGTGGCAAACCTTGTAGGTGCGCGTCCGCTGCTCGGGCACGCACACCGTGCACTGCACTTCCTTGGTCTGCTGCTCGGTCACCATGTGGCACACCTGGTGCTGGCAGGTGCGCGTTTCGGTGCGGCACTTCTGCACGTTCACCATGCACTTGCGCTCCTCGGGAACCCACTTGCAGACCTTGCAGGTCCGCTGGCGGGTCTCGGGGCGGCATTTCTGCACCGTGTAGGTGCAGGTCTTCTCCTGCGGAACCATCTTGCAGACCTTGACGGTCTTCTCGCGGGTCTCGCAGCGGCACTTGTTGACGGTCACCGTGCACGAGCGCGTCTCGGGCTTGCACACCGTCACGTTGTAGGTGTACGGCACTTCCTCGGTGACGCACTGGTAGGTCGTGCAGGGCACTTCGCGCGTTTCGCACCCGCCGACCCACACGCGCTTGCAGCAAGTATGAGGACACCCGCAGGCGTCGGTTGTTTCCACCGACTGCGTTTCCCAATGACCTGTGTTGACCTGGACGGTCTTCATCGTCGTCATCGGCACGCGCTTGGTGCAGTGGCGCGTCCCCTGGCGAGCTTCGGTGTGGGGCACCATCACCGTGTAATTCTTCTGGACCTGCTCGCAGTACGGCACGTTGACGGTGTAGCTGACGACCTTGTCCTCGTAGCTGGGGACCATCACCGTGTAGTTCTTGGTCACCTGTTCGGTGTACGGGACCATCACCGTATAGTCGACCGTCTTGTCCTCGTAGGCGGGAACCATTACCGAGTATGTCTTCTCGACCTGCTCGCAGTACGGCACTTGCACCGTGTACTCGGAGGTCTTGGTCTCGTAGGTCGGCTTGCATACGTTGTAGGTCACCGTCTTGGTCTGCGTCTGCGGCACCATCACGGTGTAGTTGGCCGTCTTCTCTTCCCAGACGGGCGTCTGGTGATAGACGGTGTACTTGCGCTTGCGCTGTTCCTGCTTGTACTCGGTGCACCTGACGGTCCGCATTTCGGTCACGTACGTGGGAACCATGACGGTCTTGGTCACCATCGTCGTTTCGCAGCCGCAGGGGGCGGCGGTTTGACAGCCGCAACCGGCGTCACAGCCGGAGTCGCAGCCGCAACCCGAGTCGCAACCACAGCCGCCGCCATACATCGCGGCGTCGGCGCGGCCAAACGTCACCGCGGCCAGCACAACGGCCGCGGGCATCAGCCACTTAAGGCGTCGTAACATTGCTTTCTCCTTCGAAAACTACAGTTAATCAACTTAGAAAAATTGCGGGGTCCGCCACGGTCTCACCGCGTTTAACGCTTAGGAGTTTTGGATAATTTGGGAGCTTGAGAAGATTCTAGTACAGTTGCGGTTCAACGCAACGATAGGTCGCAAAAACCTAGGAAAAACGCCGCCAAAATGCTGTAAATCCGAACGGCGCTGGCCCTCAATCCGCTGGCTGGGAGTCCGATGAGTTTGCTTCGGCGACAAGATACCCCCCGATTGGCCCAAGAAAAGGGGGTAGTTTGTTAAATCTTGCCGATAATGCAAGACATTCAGGCTGAGCGGTTAATCCGCTTTTAATGCGCCGATCATCGCCCTCAGTTGGGCGGCCAGCCACTCGAGACTGTCGACCAGCCGCGGCCCTGGGCGGTTTAAGTAGGCGTCGCCATCAACCACGTAAACCTGCCCCAACCGGGTGGCCGGCAAGTCGTCCCACCCGGGCAATCGTTCGAGGCGCCCCGCCTCGCGCCGGCTACGTGTCAGGTCGAAGCCGCACGGCGCGACCACGACGACTTCGGGCGCGTAATCCACCACCTCGCGCCACGTCACATACCGGCTCGGCGCCCCGGCCGTCGCCAGGCCGTACTCGCCGCCGGCCAGCGCTACGAGCTCAGGCGTCCAGTTCCCGGCGATCATCAGCGGTTCGATCCACTCGATGACGACCACTCGGGGCGAGCGGACCGGGTTTGTTCCCGCGGGCCGTTGCATAGCGTCGATTCGCTCCCGGAGCGCTCCCGCGTAGGCCAGGGCCTCGTTTGCCGCGCCAGCCGCAACGCCCAGGCGCTCGACGTCGGCCAGCACGTCGCCGAGCGAGCGCGGATTCAGTGCGAGAACTTGCGCCGCGCTCAGCCCCGGATGGGTCCGCACCGCGGCGGTAACCGCCTCAACGCTGACGGCGCACACATCGCACTGGGCTTGCGCGACGATCAGATCGGGCCGCAACTCAAGCAGCCGTGCGACGTCCAACTCGTACAGCGGTTGGCCGGCCGTGGCCACTCTTTTCACCTGCGCATCGATGGCTCCGCTGTCGGCCGACGAATCGATGCGGCTCCGCGTCAACCGCGGCAAGGGCGCGACTGTCGGCGGCCAATTGCACTCGTGGCTGACGCCAACCAGCCGGTCGTGCAGGCCAATCCCGCACACGATTTCCGTAGCCGCGGGAAAAAGCGAGACGATGCGGAGGGGACAAGTCGCCATGCGACCAGAATGCCGCTCACCGGCGAGGCGTGTCAACCCGCGTAGTGGAATTCAGCGCCGCTTGGAGAATTCATGTCTCCATTAGTCCGCTTGTCCGAATGCAGGGGAACATTCGCGAACTCCGCGGCCCTCCCAATTTTGCCCCCGGCTACTCGCCCGGGGGGCTAATCAAACGCCGAACTTGATTGCCGCGACGCTCCTACTCGATCCCCAACAGCTCGACGTCGAAGATCAGCGTGGCATTTGGCGGGATCGCGTCCCCGGCGCCTTGCTCTCCGTAGGCCAGCTTCGCGGGGAGCACCAACTGCCATTTGTCGCCGACTTTCATCCGCTGGAGCGCTTCGGTCCAACCGGGAATCACCCGGCCGACCTCCAGCGACGCCGGCTCGCCGCCCAGCGAGCTGTCGAATTCCGTTCCGTCGATCAACGTGCCGCGATAGTGCACGCGCACCGTGTCGGTCTTGGCAGGCGAGCGACCGTTGCCGCTGGCCAACACTTTGATTTGCAAGCCGCTCGGCGTCGTCTGGACGCCAGGTTTCTTGGCGTTCTCGACGAGGTACGCTTCGTTGCGCTTGCCGAGGGACGCCGCCCGATCCTGCGCCAGCCGTTGCACTGCCGCGCGGCACAAGTCGGGGGGATACTTCGGCTCGCTTCCTGCCAACCCGTCGCGCACGCCGGCCATCAGGCTCTCGACGTCGAGCTTGAGCTCGTCGGCGCGAAAGCTGGAGCCAATGTCGAGCCCCAAGGCGTAGCTGTAGTGCCGCTGGTCTGTGGGCGGCAGATTGACCGCGGGCTGCCCCGGGGCAGCCCCTTGACCCGCATCCGGAAGCGTCTCCTGAGCAATCACCCACGCCGCGGACGCCACACACGCTAGAGCCAACAAGGTACGCAGTTTCATCATCACCAACCTCGGAGAAACTTGAGTTCAAAGGAAGCGCCGGTGCGCAGCCGGAGACAAACCCGAGCGCTCACGGGGAGCGCCCGGCAAGATAGCCTACGCCGAAAGCGCCCGCGGTGACCAGTCCAATCCAGACCAGGAGCGGCCCCAAGCGGTCTTTCGCGAAGCGGGCGGAGCGCAGCGCGGCGTCGGCCCGGTCAAAGCGCTCGCGAGCGGCGGTGACCGCAGCCGCGCGGTCAGCGTCCTCAGCCGTCGCGTCAGGCGACGGCTCGTGGGCATGTCCGATCGTGGCGTCGTGCAAGGCGGCGCTAGCTTGCTCCCATTCGTCGGCCTGCGCGGGCAAGTACGTGGAGCGCCCGCCGTCTAAGATTGACCAGCCTACGCCGACAAGCATGACGACAACGCCCAGTGCGCAACCGGCCAGACAAGCGCGTGCCACAGCCCGAGGGCGCTTGAATTGTTTCTCGGTCGACATCTCGGCAGTAATACCAATCGCCTCGTGGCAACGACATACGCCCGGGGATGCGGCAGCACCGGGTTACGGAGCGTTGTGGTACTCTTCGTCGTTGATGGCCGCCTGATAGGCCATCGTGACCTCGTCGATGTCGTCGGACATGAATGCGGCATGGCCGTCGACGTAGGCGACATGCACGCCGCCGGGGTGGTGCGACCGCGGCGCCGCGGAAATATATCTCCACATGCCGGAATCGGTCGTGCACGGCATCGCTTCGAGTTGCTCGCCCACCTTGTCCGGGCAGTCGTAAAGCACGTCGGGCGTGTTGGGGCTGTTAGGGCGCTGAGTGACGCCGAAACTGACGCTGTCGAACACATAGGACGCGGTGGGCTCAGTTCTTTCTCTCCCGTAGCTCGGGTAGTGCATGTCGACCGAGAGCAGACTCGATCCCGACCAGGGCAGCGCCCAGCGCCCCGTTGGTCCAGCTCTTCGTCGCGCGTGCGAATCTCGCCGAGCAACAGCGTATCGGCCGTGCCGTCAATGATCTCTTTCAGCGTTACGCCGTAAAGCCAGATCGCGCCACGGTAGTTGTAGCCGTCAATATGGAATGGACTGGCGAAGCCCGCGTAGTTGGCTTTGCCGAACATGACCGTCCGACCGTTGGCCGGCGGATCGTCGTAGCGATACATCCGCCCCAGAGCTTGGTCGCTGGGGCACAACATCGCGGCGGGCTGCGCCGCTTGGGGATCGCCGGCGTTGTCCGCAACATGCCGCTTAAAGTCGAAATGGCTGTAGAGCGCCTGCTGCTCCAGATAGGGCAACAGCCGCGTCGCCCAACTGTGCAAGTTGCCTTGCGCATATCGATTTTGAAGTATCCCCCCGACGAAGAAAACGCCACAGCCTCGGCGGCGGGCGGAAAAGCGCCGGCCGCAGGCAACGCGTGGTTGGCCGATTCGTAATCGATCGCCGCCAGGGCGAGTTGCCTGAGATTATTGGTGCATTGGTTGCGGCGGGCGGACTCGCGGGCGGCTTGCACCGCCGGAAGCAGCAGCGCGATGAGCGTGCCGATGATCGCGATGACGACCAAGAGCTCGACCAGGCTGAACGCTGAACGCCAAGGGGCGTCGGCAGAGCTCGACGACCGGCGCTCGCGCGGAGCCGCGCGCACCGCTGCCAACCTCTCGGCGTCCTGCAATTGCCGCCATGTTCGTCACCCTACGCCACGCGCCGCCGTCTGGATATCCGCAGGGTCGATGATAGCAAAATAGCGGCCAGAGCGGCAGCAGTGAGAGACCCCGGCTCCGGCACGCTGGCGGCGATCCTGAGGGCCGCTTGGACCGAGGGGGGCATGACGTTGGCCTCGAAGGCGGCCAGGTCGTACTCATCGACGTCGCCGTCGCCGTCGGCGTCGCCGTCGGCATGGAGGGCGCCCAGCAGCGTGCCGTAGTTCCGCTGCCAGGCGAGAAAGTCGGCGCCGTCGATGGCCCCGCTGTCGTCGAAATCGGCGTTCACCTGGTCGAACCGCGTGGCCATCCGCCATGCCAAGCCGTAATCCCAGCCGGCCGCCCCCGAAACCCGCATCGTGTATGTGCCGGGCCCCAAATTGGTCAGGTAGATGTGCTCGACGTTGTCCACCGTACTCGTGCTCTGGTCCACGAGCGACTCCAGAAATGCGTCCGTGGAATCGTGCAACCGCAAGTCGAGATTCTGCAGCGACTGGACCGGCGCGAAGGAGTCCGCCGCCGGGTCGGTATCCGTTATCTTCACGTTCCATGTCAGAGCGATCGACAATTCCTGAGCTTTGCTGCCCTGCGGAATCACGAAGTTGTAGAACACGTCGCCGACCGAAGGATTGTTCTTGAAATCCTCGTAATCCCAACCGTAGGAACCCACGCTGCCGGCCGGCGCCGAGAGGTTGCCGGCTCCGCGGCCGCCGAGGTTCGTCAGGTAGCTGTTGAAAACATTCAACTCCCCGGCGCCAAAGGTGTCGTCCAACGGCCGGGTGGCCGTGCGGTTCCAACCCGGAAACTCCGATTTGGTGGCGCCTGCCAGCAGCATGGCCTTGATCACCTCGCTGTTCATGGCCTGCGTGCCCCCAGCGGCGCTGTAAAGCAGCGTGGCCGCCGAGCTCACCATGGCCGTCGCCACGCTGGTCGTGTTTCCAGCGGTGGCGGAGGCCGGCGGGGACACAATTTCTGGTTTGCTCCGACCTGGCCCGTAGGAGTCGTCGGGCGGCGTACCGTCGGGATTCAGCGTCAAGCCGCTGCTGTGAACACCATCGGTGCGCCCGACGGAAATCGCGTTGTAACTATGTGCCAGCAGATAGGGCACGGGATTTTGGCCGTTATTCAAACCAACGGCCATCAACATCCCCTGGCCGCCGTTGGCCGTGTCGATCAGATAATCAACCCGCCGGAGCGCGTCGACGTTGCGGGCGTCCTCGGCCCAAAAGATATTGTTCGGATTGAAGGTGCCCACCCAGCTATGGTTCTGCACGCGATACGGCTGCGCGACCGGCGGACCGGGGTGCGGAGCACTGGCTGGCGAGTCGTCGTATTTCAGGATATTTTGCAGCCAGTCGTTGGCTTCATAAACCGTCACGTTGTTGGCGCCCGGCGCCACGCTCGACATGTCGCCGTACATCCGCGCTCCAACGGTGTTGGCGTGCCCCGATGCGCCGTTGCCGCTCTGCCCCGTGCCATCGATAAAACTCACCGCCATTTGGCCGGGATCCGACGACCCGTCGAATTCGGGATGCGTGGGGCTGGGGAAGTAGATGGTCGAACTTGTGCTAGTCGTGGCTTCGACCTGCGACACCGGCACGCCGGCGCCGGTCGGCAGCGCGGACCCCAAGGCGTTCTTGAGCTTGGTGTAGTCGACGGCGTCGTGCCACGCCTCGAAGGCGCCCGCCGAGGCGGCGCCGAGCGCCGCCAGCGCCGCCGCCGCGGCCCACAGGCGCATGCAGTCTCGGAACGAATTTCGTCCAGCGGCGTGAAATAAATGCATCGGCCGAAAGACGCCGTGGCGCTCGCTTTGAGCGCGGCGCCAATTCCATAAAAGAAAAGGGCAGAGGTCGGGTTGGTTGGCGCGCCGCGACATCCGCGCCTTCAGAGTGGTGTTCCGACAAGCCGCCGCGCCCCCGATGCCGTGCGACTTGTGTCCCTTCATTCTCGCCGCTGGCGGGGTTTTTTCAAGGATTTCGCCGCTTGCTCCGCATTTCTGATCAAGCTCTTGAGCAGGCAATGACCGTCTTACTCGTTGTGACGGCGCTCCGCCTTCACCCGACCGGCGACCCACGCTTCCGCCAGTGCTGGCGGCCTCGCAGCGGCCTGAATCACGTTCCCAAGTCGAGTTGTGATTCCCGCCGTCCACTCGTAAACTAACGAGTCTAACCCCTGCGACTGAATCGACCCCTTCCGGCGGCAGATGCGTCGCCGAACCTGACGACCCGCCCCGAGGGGCGGCGGCTGCGCCGCAGCACGTCGGCCCGGCGCCAGCCGCTCGCGATGCGGATGGCTCCATCCTCCCGGCAGCGGCGGTCGGCGTCGCTCGTGTCCGGCGCTGCAGCCGACTCTCCCCCTTCGAAACCACCGTCCCAGATGACTTCCTACAACCTCACCCACTTGAAGCAGCTCGAAGCGGAGAGCATCCACATCATCCGCGAGGTGGCCGCGGAGTTCGAGAAGCCGGTGATGCTCTACTCGATCGGCAAAGACAGCTCGGTGATGGTCCGCCTGGCCGAAAAGGCGTTCTATCCCGGCAAGCCGCCCTTTCCGCTGATGCACGTCGACACGACGTGGAAGTTCCGCGAGATGATCGCCTTCCGCGAGGACTTGATCCGCCACAAGCTTGGCTGGGATTTGATCGTGTACATCAACGAAGAGGGCGTGAAGCAGGGCGTCGGCCCGTTCACGCACGGCAGCGAGGTGCACACCGACATCATGAAGACCGAGGCCCTCAAGCAGGCCCTGAACAAGTACAAATTCGATGCCGCGTTCGGCGGCGGCCCGCCGCGACGAAGAAAAGTCGCGGGCCAAGGAGCGCGTCTATCTCGTTTCGCGACAAGAATCACCGCTGGGACCCCAAGAACCAGCGGCCCGAATTGTGGAACCTCTACAACGGCAAGGTCCACAAGGGCGAGAGCATCCGCGTGTTTCCGCTTTCCAACTGGACCGAGCTCGACGTGTGGCAGTACATCCACCTGGAAAAGATCCCGATCGTGCCGCTGTACTTCTCGGCGGAGCGGCCGGTGGTGAACAAGGACGGCGTGCTGATCATGGTCGACGACGACCGCATGCCGCTGGAGCCTGGCGACAAGATCGAGCACCGCATGGTCCGCTTCCGCACGCTGGGCTGCTACCCGCTGACCGGCGCCGTCGAGATCGCACCGCCACGACGCTGCCGGAGATCATCCAGGAAATGCTGCTCACCAAGACCAGCGAGCGGCAGGGGCGGGTGATCGACCACGACCAGGCAGGCTCGATGGAAGAAAAGAAAAAAGAGGGATATTTCTAAGCCGGAGAGGACTCCGCAACGGCGCAAAGGCGCAAAGAAGAGATCGGAAGTAGGAACACTGATAGCCACTAATCAACACTAATCCGAATTAGCGGAGATTAGTGGCTATCAGTGTTCCTTTACTCTCCTATCCTATCTTTGTGCTTCGCGCCTTTGCGTGAGATATCTTCTGTTTGAATTCTGCAGAAACCATCGCCATGTCTCACCAGTCCGAACTAATCGCCACCGACATCGACGCCTACCTCAAGCAGCACGAGCACAAGGAGCTGCTGCGCTTCTTGACCTGCGGCAGCGTCGACGACGGCAAGAGCACGCTCATCGGCAAGCTGCTCTACGAGACTCAAGATGATCTACGAGGATCAGCTGGCGGCCATCCAGCGGGACTCGGCCGACGCACGGCACGACCGGCGGCGAGTTCGACCCGGCCCTGCTGACCGACGGCCTCAAGGCCGAGCGCGAGCAGGGCATCACCATCGACGTGGCTTACCGCTATTTCTCCACGGCCAAGCGTAAGTTCATCATCGCCGACATGCCCGGGCCACGAGCAGTACACCCGCAACATGGCCACCGGCGCCTCGACGTGCGACCTGGCCATCATCCTCATCGACGCCCGCCACGGCGTGCTTACGCAGACCAAGCGGCACTCGTTCATCGTCTCGCTCCTGGGCATCAAGCACGTGCTCGTGGCGGTCAACAAGATGGACCTCGTCGGCTACAGCGAGCAGGTCTTCGAGCAAGATCAAGCAGGACTACCGCGACTTCGCCGCGCGGCTCGACATGGTCGACCAGCACTTCATCCCGATCTCGGCCCTCAAGGGCGACAACCTGGTCGAGCACGAGCCCGAACATGCCGTGGTACGAAGGCTCGCACGCTGATGCACCACCTGGAAAACGTGCACATCGCCTCGGACCGCAACCTGATCGACTTCCGCTTCCCGGTGCAGTTCGTCAACCGGCCGAACCTCGACTTCCGCGGCTTCTGCGGCACGGTCGCCTCGGGCCGCATTCGCAAGGGCGAGAGGTGATGGCGCTTCCCTCGCGCAAGACCAGCCGCGTCAAGATCGATCGTCACTTACGACGGCGAGCTGGACGAAGCGTTCGCCCCGCAGGCGGTCACGCTCACGCTCGCCGACGAAATCGACGTCAGCCGCGGCGACATGCTCGTGCGGCCCGACAACGTGCCGCAGATCGCCGACGCGTTCGACGCCATGGTCGTCTGGATGACCGAGGAGCCGCTGGTGCCCGGCAAGCAGTACTGGTTCAAGCAGACCACCGAAAGTCGCCGCCGGCTCGGTCAGCAACCTCCGCTACCGCATCGACGTCAACACGCTGCACCGCCAGGAAGCCGACGACGCTCGGGCTCAACGAAATCGGCCGCGTGCCAGGTCCGGCTCAACCAGCCGATCGCCTTCGACGGCTACCGGCACAACAAGGGCACGGGCGCCTTCATCGTCATCGACCGCATGACGAACGTCACGGTCGGCGCCGGCATGATCCTCGACCGCACGGCCGCCGAGCAGACACGACCATTGGGACGACCAGGCCGACGCCCACCTGCAGCAGCGAGCGCAGCACCGTCACGCCCGCCGAGCGCGCCGGCCGCTTCGGCCAGAAGCCCGCGACGGTGCTGCTCACCGGCCTGGCCGGCGCCGGCAAGAGCGACGATCGCCTACGCCCTGGAGCGGCGGCTGTTCGACCTGGGCCGCGCGGTGTGCGTGCTCGACGGCCAAAACATCCGCCAGGGCATCAGCCGCGACCTGGGCTTCACCGTCGACCGACCGCAGCGAAAACCTGCGCCGCGGCGCCGAAGTCGGCCAAGCTGCTGAACGACGCCGGCCTGATCTGCATCGCGGCGTTCCTGGCCCCGAGGAAGCGGTCCGCCAAAAGGCCGCCGAGGTCATCGGCCGCGACCGCTTCCTGGTGGTCCACCTCGACGCTCCGATCGAGGTCTGCCGCCAGCGCGACCAGGAAGGCCTGTACAAGCAAGGCCGACGAAGGCGAAATCGCCAACTTCCCCGGCGTCACCGCCCCTTACGAAGCGCCCAGCAAGCCGGACCTGGTGCTCAAAACCGCCGAGGTCGACGTCGACCACTGCGTCAAACAAATCGTCGACCTCCTAACCCAACGCGCCGTCCTCGCATAAAGCCGCGACCGGTGGTCGCGGTCGGGCGGCCCCGACTCGCCAAACTATCGGCAGGCGAATGGAAGTCATTGCGCCAGCATTCTGCGGCCGTTAGGAGATTTCCGCCATGGACCGCGTCGGCTTGTCGTTCAAGTCCACGCTATCGCCCGACGAAATTCGCGCGCACTACATTCAGCCGCTGCGCGACGCGTTGGAAGCCGCCCGCGCCGGCATCTACTCAAACTACCTCAGTCAGGCCGACGCCGACCCCGCCGAGCCGGCCGAACATCTGCTGGTTTTCCAGGTTCGCGACTTCCAAACCGGCCTGCATCTGCTGCGGATCAAGATCGAATCGCTCGGCCCGCCTGAGGCCTTGGCATTCCACAATCTCGAGTCCAGCCAGCCGTTGTATTGACCGCCGCCACATCCATTGAGCCCCCGGTCACCGACCGCGGGCCGTGCGCGATCAGATATACCACATCGACCCGGCACGCGCGCGGCGCGCTCGACAAGGTCCGCCAGCGTCAGCCCTTCAAGCTGCTCGCGCCGCGCCGCGCCAGCTCGCAGCAAACCTCCAACATCGCCGGGGCCAGCGGCGAGTGCTGGGCGGCGCAGTCCACAGGCGGTTCGTGCGGCTCGAAAACGTCGACCACGTCGGCCAGCGTCAGCTCCCCTGGCGGTCGGCTCAGCCGATAACCGCCCGCCGCGCCCCGCGTACTCGTCGCCAGCCCGGATCGCTTCAGCTCGTGCAGAATCTGCACCAAAAACGTCGCGGGAATCCCATGCCGCTCGGCAATCCGCCGCACTTGCACCGGCTCGCCGCTCGCATAGTCCTGCGCCAGTTGCAGCATCGCGAGGCAGGCGTATTGAGTCTTGGCGGAAAGCATGGAAGTGGCGAGTTACGGGTTACGAGTTTCGCGTTGCAGGAGGCGAGTTAAGTGGGCGAACCAAGATCTGTCTTTGCTCGCAACTCGTAACTCGCTACTCGCAACTAAATGCCGCTGCCGTCCTGCTGATCGGCGGTGTGCAGACCGCATTCCGTCTTGGCAGCGCCGCTCCACCGGCCGGCCCGTTCGTCGGTCTCGCCGTCGTGGACTGCGCAGCGTGCAAGGCCAGCAGCCGATGCTGGGAAAGCCCTGGTCGTGCAGGGGATTGTAAGGGATGTTTTCATCCGTGACCCGCTTCCACACGTCCTGCTTGGTCCAGTTCGCCAGGGGACTGATCTTTACCAGGTTGAATTTCTTGTCCCAATGGACGATCGACGCCTGGGCCCGATCGGAACTCTGGTCGCGGCGAATGCCGCTCATCCACGCGTGCTTGCCGCGCACCGCCTCGCGCAGCACCCTGATCTTGCGATCGTGGCAGCACTGGTCGGGGTCGATCTTGTAGAGCGGCCCGCCGTGCAGCGCCTCGTACTGCGGCACGGTGAGCTCCGGCTGCAGCATGTCAACTTCGATGCCGTAGCGGCGCACGATGCGATCGCGCAGGTCGAGCGTTTCTTGAAACTGGTAGCCCGTGTCCAAATTGAACACGTAGGTCTCGGGGGCGATCTGGGCCAGCATCGATAGGATCACCGATCCCTCGGGGCCGAACGCCGTCGCCATCGTCAGGTACGGCGCAAACTGCTTCGCAGCCCAGGCGATGATCGCTTCGGGCTCGGCCGACTCCAGGCGCGAATTAGCCTCTGCCAGCTCGGCCATCAACTCGGGCGTCGCCACCAGCGGCTTGAACCCAACCGGCGCCCGACCCTCCGCCGGCAACGGGGAATGGGGGTAGCCATCCGGTTCGGTCACCTGGCTGGCGGCCTGGCCGATCTCTTCGCGCTCGATGACGGTGGCAAACTCGGGCATCGCGTCGGGCTTGTAGAGCTTGATAAGCGGCTGTTCAGTGTGTGGATCCGGCCGAATTGCAGCCCGCTTGGCATGTGGTGTCATGGCGTTAGGACAATCCTATCAAATATAGTCTGAATAGTCAAGTATTCTCCCAACCAGTATTATCGGCAAACTCGCGCACGATTTTGCAGCCTGAATGGAGAATCGCACCCCAGTTCCTTGGTGCGCCGTGGCGACCCAGCCGGCCCGGCGGCTTGACGCCCCCACCGTCCCCGCCGACCATGCGATCCGCCCGCGTACCTCGCTCTCGCCCAACCATCACTTGTGGCATCACTGCGCAATGAGCCGCCAAGTCTATTTGGCCGTCGACTTGGGCGCCTCCAGCGGCCGCGTCGTCGCCGGCCTCTTCGATGGCGCCCGCTTGAAGCTAGCCGAAGTTCACCGCTTCCCCAACGGCCCAGTGAACGTCAGCGGCCGGCTCTACTGGCGAACTTTCGAACTCTGGTCGCACATCCTGGCCGGCCTCCGCGAGGCGGGGCGGCGGTTCGGCGAGTCCATCGCGAGCGTCGGCGTCGACGCTTGGGGCGTCGACTTTGGCCTGCTGGATCGCCACGGGGAACTGCTCGGCGCCCCGGTGGCCTATCGCGACTCACGCACCCAGGGCGCCCTCGAGCAGGCATTCGCCGTCGTGCCGCGCGAAGAAATCTTCGCCGAGACGGGCGTGCAGTTCATGGAGCTCAACACGCTCTACCAGTTGCTGGCGGTTCAGCGCTCCGGCTCGCCGCCGCTCGACCGCGCGGGCCGGCTCCTGTTCATGCCCGACTTGTTTCACTGGATGCTCACGGGAGAAGCTGCCAACGAACAGACCATCGCGTCAACCTCCCAGCTCTACAACCCGCGCACACGAAGTTGGTCGGAGAAGTTGATCGAGAGATTCGGCGTGCCGCGAGAAATCTTCGGCCCGATCACGCCGCCGGGAATGACGCTCGGTCCGCTGCTGCGGCAGGTCGCTGAGGAGACCGGACTCAATAACGTGAGCGTCGTGTTACCAGGATCCCACGACACGGCGAGCGCCGTTTTGGCGGTTCCCGCGCAACCATCTCCTCCGGCCCCCTCCCCCTCCGCGGGGAGGGTTGGGGAGGGGGGCAGCGGAGGGACTTGGTGCTACATCAGCTCCGGCACCTGGTCGCTCATGGGACTCGAAACGCCTGCGCCGGTGATCAACGCCGATTGCGCCCGCTGGAACTTCACCAACGAAGCCGGGGTCGCCGGGACGACGCGGCTGTTGAAGAACATCTCCGGCCTGTGGCTGGTCCAAGAGTGCCAACGTATCTGGAAAACGCAGGGCAAGGATTACTCGTGGGACGACCTCACGCGACTGGCCAAAGAAGCCCCGCCGCTGGCCAGCGTGTTCAATCCAGACGACGCCCGCCTGATCGCCCCGCCGGACATGCCGGCACAAATTGCCGCTCTCTGTCGCGAGGCGGGCCAACCGGCGCCGGATGGTCCCGGCCCCACGATCCGCGCCGCTCTCGAAAGCCTCGCCCTGCGCTACCGCCAGGCGATTGACTGCCTGCAACAACTCAACGGCGCCTCGATCGAACGGATCCACATTGTCGGCGGCGGCGCCCAGAACCGCCTGCTCTGCCAAATGGCCGCCGACGCCTGCGGCCGGCTCGTGCTGGCCGGACCGGTAGAGGCAACCGCGATCGGCAACGTCATGATGCAGGCCATCGCCGCCGGCGCCGTGAGCAATGTCGCGGAGGCGCGCGACGTCATCCGCAACAGCTTCGAGATGGTCGCGTACCAGCCGCGGCCAGATGACCGTTGGGCCGAAGCGGCGCAGCGTATGGGACAACAGTGATGCGGCACTTGGCCACATCACTTAGCCCCCGGTCAGTGATCGGGGGCTAACTGGGTTAGTGCCGATAAATCTTATGCTGCGGCCGCCCAGCGAGGATCTGCTCCTTGCCCCAGTTGGTGACGTCGCGGAACGCCTGGCTTGAAATGAAGCTTTTGAAGGCGTCTTCGTCGGTCCACTCGCTGGTGATGAGGTACGACGAACCGTCGGCCACGTCTTTCCAGAGCGTGGAGCTGGCGTGACCCTCGGCCGCGTTGAGCGCCGCGACGACGCCGGCGAACTTCGTTTCGAAATCGCGCTCCTTGCCAGGAAGCACGCGGTAGTTCATGCCGACGGTGATCATGGAAATCCTCTTGCTGGTCAAAAGGGACGGATTATTAACCGCAGAGGACGCGGAGATCGCAGAGCAATTCAAAATGAAACGTCTTAATCTCTGCGTCCTCCGCGTCCTCTGCGGTAAACACGATTGTCCCCAACTACGACGATTGCTAGCACTGGGCCGCCATTCTACCATTTCGACGCAAGCGGTCAGGTGGAGTTTGTCGATTATCCAAGCCGTAGGACCACGGTGCGCGAAAACTCGCGGTCACGCCGTCTGGCCCGCTGATTCGACGTAAGGAGGCTTCGATGTGGCGCCGCTGCTGCCTGGTGACGCTCGTTTTGGTGATGGCCGTCGGACGCGAGTCCTCGCGGGCTCAAGGCCAAACGGCGGGCGGCGCGAGCGCCCGTCAGGCGGCGCCCGCAGCCGGCTTTCATAACTCCAATAGCTATCAACTCACGACTGGCACCAACAACGCGGCGCTCAATTTCTACGGCCGACCGAAATCGGTCCAGTATTCGCAAGTTCCGCGGGCCCTACCGCTGCCACAGCCGTTGCCGGCGCCCGCGCAGTCGGTTACCAAACCGTTCAGCGGCGTGCGGCAAGCCTCGACAATCAGCCCCTACCTGGCCTTGGACAACCTCGAAACCAGCACGTCGCTGCCGAACTATTTCCTTTTCGTCCGGCCGCAGCTCGACCAGCGAGCTCGCCAACGGGCGCAGCAGGCCCAGTCCTGGCGGCTAAAGCAGCAGGTAAATGCCGCCGCCGCTAGCGCTGAGTCGGGATACTCCGCCAGCGGCACAGCCGTCACTGGGCACACCACCCAGTTCATGAACAGCGGCGGCTACTACCCCGGACTGCGCTAGGCCACTATTCGTCGTCTGGCACATGAGCAACGCGGCTTGGTAAAGTGATCGAATCGGCCAATCAGCCCTTTCCAATCACGGAGCCGCCGCGATGAAATTTCCCGCGTTGTTTTTGGGCGCCTGCGCCGTCGTCGTCGCGGCGCCATCCTTCAGCCGCGCCGACAATGCCGCGGCCCAGGAAGCCGAGCGGAACGCCGCGCTGGAAAAGTCGCTCACCGGCTCGGCGCTCGTCGGGCAGTTCACCGTCACCGGCCAGGCGCCCGAGGCGCCGAAGACTGAGCGATACGAGTTGGCCAAGGTGCAGCACCTCGCCGGCGACCAGTGGCTCATCCAGGCGCGGATGCGCTACGGCGACCACGATCTACGGCTGCCGCCGCTGCCGCTGCCGATCCGCTGGGCGGGCGACACGCCCGTGATCACCGTCGACAACCTGACGATCCCCGGCGTGGGAACCTACACGGCGCGGGTGATGATCTACCGCGACCACTACGCGGGCTTCTGGACCGGCGGCGACCATGGCGGACATCTCTTCGGCGTGATCGAGCACGGCGCGGGCGACAAGCAAACAGAGAAGAAGGGGGATTAACCACGAAGGCACGAAGGCACAAAGAAACACCAAGAAGTGAACGGAATTGACAGGATAACAGGATGAAGAAGGATCGACGGGATGAAGGAAGTCGGTCGCAGCTTTCAATCTCTCGGTCTGATCCTCTTCATCCTGTCAACTCCGTGATTAAAGCGGCGAGAGCTAGCGCCGCGGTTTCGACGCGAAGGATGCGCGGCCCCAGCGTCACCAGGCGCCAGCCGGCGGCGACTGCGACGGCGATTTCGGCATCGGTAAAACCGCCCTCGGGGCCGATGGCTGCGAATGTGGGTTGCGGCTTCGCTAAGTCTATCGAGCCGAGGGGCTGGCCGGTGAAGTGGGCGACAAGCATTCGCGCCTGCGCCGGTGGCGGCCCGCCGTCGTCGGCCAGTGCCAGCCACTGCTCCCAGCCATGCACGTCGGCAATTTCCATCAACGGTTGCGGCCGCACTGCTTGCTAGCTTCGATGACATAACGATCGAGCTTTCCGCTGGCGTTTTCGCCCAACTCCGTGCTGTGCTCCGTCCGCAGCGGCACGAGCCGCGTCACGCCCAGTTCAACGGCCTTCTCGACGAGCCACCGTTGGCGATCACCTTTGGGCAAGGGTACGCCTAGCACCAAAGGCTGCGCGAGTTCGCGGTTCACCTCCCGGCGCCCGACGATCGCCAGCTCGACGATCGCGCGACCGCACGAAGCCACCTCGGCGTCGAATTCGCAGCCCGAGCCGTCGAACAGCACCACCCGCATCCCCGGCGTCGCGCGCAGCACGTGCAGCAGATGGTGGGCCTCGCCGCCGTCAAGCGTAGCTCGCGGCGAGGTCAGGGGGGCGGCAGAGTAGTAGCGTCGCGACATCGTGAATTGCCGAACTTCAGCGGCGCCAGCACCCGCATTGGGGGGTTGCGGCGGTAAACTCTCCGACTTGTCGGCCCAGCCGTCAAAGTCCCGGGCGGCGTGCGACCGATGCAACTGGAGGCATTGTGCCCCGTGGGCCCGGTGACACTCAAGAGACGGCGCACGCATGTATCTGGCACGCTGGGGCCTCGCCGAGTCGCCGTTCGCCGGTTCGCACCCGCTCTTCTACGAGGGCGAGAGCCACAGCGAGGCCCTGGCCCGGCTGCGATTCGTGGTGCGACACCGCCGGCGGGCGGCGCTCTTGGCCGGCCGCCGCGGCGTGGGCAAAACGCGCGTGCTGGGTCGGTTTGCCCAGGAGTGCCGGAGCGCCGGACAGGCAGTCGCCAGTGTGAGCCTCGGCGGACTTTCAGCCCGCGAGCTGCTGTGGCAAGTCGCCGCCGATTGGTCGCTCGGCCCGCTGCCGGGCGACGACCCGTTACGACTGCACCGCCGGCTGGCGGACTTCGCCGCCGCGTCGCCCTGGAGAGGCGCTACCGCCGTGCTGCTGGTGGACGACGCCGACCGCGCCGGTCCCGATGTGCAGACGCAACTCGTGCGACTCTTGGCCTTGGGCGGCAGCGGAGCTGATTGGCTGACGCTTGTGATCGCCGCGGCCCCCGGCGTCGTGCCGCTGGGCGACGCCTTGTTGGAAGCCGTCGATCTCCGTATCGACCTGGAGCCGTGGACCGAGGCCGAGACAGTCGGCTACGTGCAGCACGCGCTAGTCGAAGCCGGCTGCGCATCCTGTGTTTGATGACGAAGCCTTGTCGGCGCTGTTCCACCTGACCGACGGCGTGCCGCGTCAGGTGAACCGCCTGGCCGACCACGCCCTGCTGGGCGCCGCGGCCGAGGGCCAGGACGCCGTCGACGCCGGCATGTTGGAGCTGGCGCACGAATCGCTGGCGTGGACGGCGCCAGCTTGAGCAAGGACGGCCCCAACGCACGGCATGTTTCGGGAATCTGATTTACAGAGCGACTCCCGCGTCTTTTCTTTCCACAGCCTAGCTGAACATCGCTCCTAAACCGGCGTTCAGTAGGAACTTCTGCGTACCTCCCACGAATCTGATAGGCTACTGTTATCGGCGTATCCGTTTTGCGCCGTGTTTCGTAATTCTTTGTGAGCTCGATCCATGGATGCAGTGGTCGCGGTATCAGGGCTAATCATTGGGGTTGCCATTGGAGCAGCCTGTGCTTGGGTATTCTTCCGCCACGCAATTGTCGCCGCACGCGAGCAGGAACGGAGCGCGCGTTAATTAACACACGAGTATCAGAAGAGCGGATCGCCGCCAAAGATAACACGATTTCCGAATTGAGAAGCGTGAACGAGCAGCGTGATCGTCAAATTCAAAAAGCAGCGACAACCTGATCAGTCGGCTAAGACAACAATATGCAATACTCGCTACAGAGGTTAAGAAAGAGCGCCAAAGCATTGATGAAAAGATTCAACTCCTAGATACCGCTGAAGCAAAGTTAAAGGATGCTTTCCGAGCTCTCGCCGCGGACGCACTTCAGAACAATAACACCGAATTTGTAAAACTCGCCAAGCCGGTGCAAGACACTCTCACAGAAATTGGCACAAAGATTTCCATTGTAAATCAATCGGCCGCAGATCTAGGTAATGAAACCAATAAGCTGGTTAAAGCACTACAAAAACCAGAGGTCCGAGGACAGTGGGGTGAAATGCATCTATTGCGCGTCGTCGAAATCACCGGAATGACTGAGTGCTGCGACTTTGATCAGCAACAGGTAATTAGTGACGGCAATTCGATACAAAGGCCCGATTTAGTGGTTCATTTACCCGGAGAGCGGAATCTGGCCGTGGACGCTAAAGCGCCCGTCCGTGCATTTCTCGATTTCGCCGAAGCTACTGATGACGAAAGTCGACAGGCAAAGCTGCAAGAGTTTCTTGGCCATGTTCGTGACCATATTCGGTTGTTGGGCAGCAAGGCATATCATCAAAACATGAGTGCCACGCCTGAATTCGTAGTGATGTATTTACCCACAGAGGCAATTTACTGTACCGCATCTCCCTTGATCAAGAACTTCTGGAGTTCGCGGCAAAGCATCGCGTGACTTTAGCTGGCCCAACGGTCTTACTGAGTCTCTTGCGAGCGGTTGCCCACGGTTGGAAGCAAGAAGCGTTAGCGCAGCACGCCAAGGAGATCAGCGCACTTGGCGAGGAGCTTTACAAGCGAGTAGCGCAGTTTCGCGATCACATGAGCAAATTAGGGGGAAGTTTGAAGAAAACCGTGGACAATTTCAATCATGCAGTCGGCTCACTCGAGTCGCGTGTCTTGCCGCAGGCAAGACGTTTTGAGCGCTTAGGTGCAGCACCCTCAGATATACAAATCGAGGAACTTAGCCAAATCGACTTGACGCCACGAGAATTGCAAGGCGCCGAATTTGCGTTGCTGACGGAAAGCGCTGAAATGGGCGATGAGGACCTGATCGACAGACCTCGCTAGTCGCCCGCCGCAAGCGGCGAGGCTAAAGCAGCGGATACCGACATCCGCATGCTATTCCGCCTCATTCCCCAATTGCTCCAAAATATCCTTCCACGACATCCGCACCTGCCCCATGCGGCGGGACAGCCGGTCGGACGACGAGACATGGTTCAGCCGCGACCGGGCGGCCGTCACCTCGTCCTCCAGCGCCGTCAGCCAGTCGGGCACGTCGAGTCCTGCGCCGTACGGCTCGCTCGCCAGGTCGGCGATTTCGTTCTCCAGCGCCGCAAACGACTCGTTGCGCCGCGTCGCCGTGGCCGTTCATGGCGGGCTCGACCATGGCCCGCAGTTGGTCGATCACCAACGGCCGGACGAATCGCTCGTTCAAGCGGTCGACGATCGTCGGAAGTTGCATGCCGTACTCGACGCCCAAGTCGGTCAGCCGCTTGAGGTGGAGGTCGGCGGCCTCGCTGGTGCGCTCGGCAAACGCCTGGCGCCACATTTCGGCGGCCGCGTCGCGCCGGTGGCGCACCAGAATTTCGTGAGCCCACACCACGGGCTTCAGGTTCCACGCCACGCGGTCGTACGCCGCCCGCTGGCGGAGAAAGTCGATGAACTGGTAGAGCAGCTCGCCGTGGTCGCTTTGCGTGGTGGTCGTGTTGTAGTCGCGATACACGCGGTAGTTCTCGACCACCGCCTCGATGGCGATCGACAACAGCTCGGCGGCGTCGGCCCGCGAAATCTCGACGTCGATCTCGGCCAGCAGGCGAATCGTTGGATCGGCGTCGCCCTCCTCGACGAGACTGGTCAGCCAGGCTTCGACGCCCTGGTGCAGGATGCCGCGCAGGTTGCCCAGCGTGCTCAGAAATCGCTGCGTGAACAAGTCGGCGCCGTAGCGGTCGACGAACGCGACGAACCGCTGCCACTCCTGGTCGCCCGAAAGCTTTTCGACGACGCTCAGTCGCAGCGTGCGGCTGTGCGACAGCCACCGGTCGAGCTGCCGCTCGGTAAGCTGCTGCAGTACGTCGACCAGCAGGTGATCGGCGTCGCGCCCGCGCGGTGAATTTCACCTTCCCATTCCAACTGTCGGCGCTTTCGACGATGGCCCGCACGATGGCCTGGTAGCCGTTCTCGAACAGCGTGTCGAACTCGGTGACGGCGCCCTGGCCGACGGGGTTGTCGCTTTCCAATTGCTGGGCGAGCTCCAGGAGCTGGCAGGTCTCGCGGATGAGGCCGAGCTTGGGGAGCCAGCCCAGCAGGTCGTTCAGCAGCCGCTGGATGCTGCGCGTAACGACGACCTGCCCCGGCTCGCCGCCGCGCGAGTGGGGGATGTACAGCATTTGCCGCGGCTTGAGTGCGTCCAGGAACTGGTCCCACAGCCGGCGCACGCCCGCGGAGTCGCCCGCCAGCACCGCCCGCATGAGCTCGACCGAAATGGCGTCCACCGGTTCGCCGAACCGCTCGGCGTCGCTGGGGTCTTGGCGGGTGGTCATCAAGAGCCGGGCGGCGGTGGCCGTTTCGACGCAGGTGGCGACGATCCGCTGAATCACGCGCGTCCTTGACGGTCCGCACACGGTCGAATTCGACCAGCGATTCATGGGACCCCGACGGCTGGCGGAAGCGGAAACGGTGCACGGACTCCAAGAGCTCGATGAGGCGGCGGTAGTTGTCCCCCGCTTGCTGGAGCCATTGGTCCAGCACATCGCGGCGTTCGGGCAGGTGGGCCCCGCCGCCCCAGGTAATGGCCGCGTGCTTCCACAGCCGCGCCACCGTGTTCAAGAAGCTGAGCCGCTGCTCGAGTCGGTCGGCTTCGTACTCCCACTCCGAGTGCAGCGGCTCGACGCCGTCGTCGGCGATGTCGCCCTCGATGCCGTCGTCGCTGCTGTCCTGGTAATACCATCTCGTCGTACGCGGCGCCGAAGCGCTCGTCGACTTCCTCTTCCTCGGCGACTTCCTCTTCTTCTTCCTCTGCGAAGTCCAGCTCGGCCTCGTCCAGCTCGTCGTACTCGTATTCGTACTCGAAGTCGTCGTCCTCGCCGAAGGACTCGTCGTCGTCTTCATTCGGGTCGCCGAAGGGGATGGCGTCCTCTTCTCCCGACTCGTCCGCCGCCTCGCCCGCCTCGCCGCCGAGCTGCAAGGTGGGCGCCTGCCACCATTCCTCGGCGTTGGCCTCCAGGTAGGCGAAGAACAGCGCGACCTCCGGCCAGCGGTCGTCGCCGGCGGCATGCTGCTGGGCCTCGACCGTCGCCACCCAGCGAAACGCCAGAGGATGAAACGAAATGTCGCCAGTTTCCAGCGGCGTGCGGTCGCGCTGGTTGACCCACTGCATCATGAGCGCTCGGGCGGCGACCGTGTCGCCGTGGTCGAGCAGGGCTTCGATGACCAATTGAAACGCCTTGGACGAATCGAACTGATCCACAAACAGCCGCCAAAAGGCGATGTCGCCAGCCGCGGCGCCCGCCTTGTGCCAGGCGTTCAGGGCGCCGGCCACGAGATTGGCCGATACCTCAATCTCCTTGGCCACCAGCGGTTTGACATTCTCGACCGTCGACGCGGCAAACTGGTCCCACCACGCGGAGAGCCGGCCGAGCATCGATGAGAACTGCTCCTCGAGCACGCGGTTGTCCACCGCCGCCGCTTCGCTCCACGCCCGAGCGGCCAGGTCGAGGACTTGTTCGACGAGCTCGATCAGCTCGTCGACCCGCCAGTCGTGGACCGTGTTCTCCAGCGCCGGAAACAGGCTGAAGTTGGCGGCGAAACCCACAATGTTCCAAGGATCGACCAGCGCCCCGCACTCGATGGCCCGGTGGAGCAGCTCCTCGATCTGCGCCAAGTCGTCGACCACGGGCACTAGCTCATCGCGATCCAGCGCGTCGTGTCCCGAGGTAAGCCGGCAGTAAATGGCCGTGAGCATGCGGGCCGACGCCACGCGCACGGCGTCGGCCTGCCGGTGCGCCGCCTCGGGCCGGCCCATCCGGGCGAACAAGAGGGCAAGGTGCACTTGCTGCAACTGCACCGCCCGGCGCCGGGCCAGTTCGTGGTTGAGGTGCTGCCGAGCGCCGCCGAACGGTTGCCGCGTGCGCTGGCCTTCCTCACGCAGCCGCTCGCCGTGCAATCCCTGGACCTTGGCCAGAAGCTGCTGGTAGAAGTCGTCGCGGTAGGCGGCGATGTGCGGCAGGAGCGACGACAGGGTCACGGTCGAATCGTGGCGGCCCGGCGCGTCGCCGCTCGTGCCGGCAGCCATCAAGATCGTGCCCGCCAACACCGCCGCCGCTTCCTCGAGCCGCTCGCAAACCTGCCCGTCCGATGGGCCTCCCCTGGATGGAGGCGGTTGCGGGGGGGAGTGATGGCAGCCGCCGTTGCACCGCGTCAGCAGCGCGTCGAGCGTGATCTGCTGCAGCACGAACCGCGAGTAATACCCTTCCGGCGAAATGTGGTGCGGGTCCCACTGCCCGAAGTGATAGTTGGGGCGGCGGTTCACGGGGTGGTCGAAGTCGTAGGCGCGCGGGTCGAGCGCCACCTCCTCCAGGCGGTCGAGGTCGAACCACGCTCGCGCCAGGATATCCGGGTCGGCGTCGCGGAGTATTTCCAGCGCCCGGGTGATGATCGGCGCGTAGCGGCCCGCCGCCACGCCGGCGTCCTTGATGTACAGCGGGATGGGCCTCACATATTCGTGATAGTACGGCTCGCTGCGGGAGCCCGAGGCAAGCACGGCCGTCGGCCGATAGCCCACGTAGTCGTTCAACTCCCCGATGGCGCTTTCGACGATGCGCTCGGATTCGGTCCAGGGCGGACCCTGCGCGAGCACCGCCTCGCACGCCTGGCCGATGAAATACGGCCGCCACAAGTCCTCCGCGCCCTGGTGGTGCAAGAGGTCGCGGTGGAACTGAAGATAGGCGGCGGGCAGCCGATTGGTTGCCAGCTCGATGACCGCGCGGGCTTGCGCCGCGTCGGCAAAGGGACCTCCGGCCCGCTCGAGGCGGTCGACGGCCTCGGAGAGCCAGCGCGCTAGAATCGGCAGGGCGTCGTCCGCCGGCGCCGACTTCTCGATCGAGCGAAACAGGGCGTTGAGATGGCGCAAGAACCGCCCGTCCCGCGCTCCGGACGAGAAATTCAGGTAGCCCACCACGTCGTCCAACAAGGCCCGATCGGCGGCAGTGGGCGCGAGCGACATGGGGGCACGGGCGGGCGGCAAGGATGAGGGCGAGGAATGTCCGGCTAATTGTCGGGAAGCGCCGACCCAGGGGCCGGCTGCCGAGAGCCAGCAGAAGGGCTGCCACGAGGCCCCGCCTGGCGCGACCAGCGCACCCGGCGGTTCCCGTGCCGCTGCGGGGCGTGGTTCATGGTACGGGAAGCCCCGCCGGATGGTCTAGGCGCCCGCCGAGCCCGCGCTCCAGAGAACCGGTTTCAACCGCGGAAAACACGGGGCGCCGGCTCCTGCCCTGTGATTTAAAACCGCTAGCCGCAAGGGCACGCGACGAGCGGTAAATCTTTGTCGTTTGCACGCCTGCTGATTAGACTGTGATGAGGATATGCGCCGTTGCGACGCCAATTGGTTTGCGCCCCCAGAACGATCGCCATGAATGTGCCTCTAACTTACGACCGCGGCCGACGAACTCCTGCGTGGCGCCGCGGCGGGAGAAATTGGGCCGCGGCGCTCGTGGTGCTATCAATGCTCGGTACACTAGTTGGCGTCCAGGGAGCCCGCGCCCAAAGCGTGCTGACGACCCAAAGCGAAGCCGCTCGCCACGGGCTGGTCCGCGCCTGGTTCGCCCAAGTTCCCGTCGACGCAGCCCGTAGCCGCGTGACCAACTGGTATCTGTACTACGACCGCCTGTACAGCGTCACGGATTCAGGACTGCTAACGGCGCTCGACGCCGAGACCGGCGCTCGGCTGTGGACCAAGCGCTTCGGCCGGCCCGGCGTTCCCGCCCTTGGCCCCGGCGCCAATCAAAAGGACCTCGGCGTCGTCAGCGGGTCGCGGCTGTACGTGCTCGATCGCGACGATGGCCGACTGCAATGGTCGCACGACCTGGGCAGCGCTCCGTCGGCAGGGCCGGCGCTGACGAGCAAGTATGCCTACATCGCCCTGGTGACCGGCCGCATCGAGGCCTACAAGCTGGACGACCCGAAGCTCCAACCCTGGTACTACCAATCGAAGGGCCGCACGCATCTGCGGCCCACCACGACCGGCCACGTCGTTAGCTGGCCCACGTCGATCGGTTACCTCTATGTGTGTCGCGCCGACAATCCTGAAGTGCTGTTCCGTCTGGAGTCGAAGGACGACATCGTCACCTCGCCGGCCGAGAAGGCGCCGTATTTGTACATCGCCTCACTGGACGGGAATCTGTACTGCCTGGAGGAAACCACCGGCCACGAACAGTGGCGATACACAGCCGGCTTCCCGATCGAGAGCTCGCCGGCGATCGTGGGCGACCGCGCGTACGTGGCCTCGCTGGAACCTGAGTTGCACGCCATCGACGTCGCCACCGGCAAAGCCCTCTGGAAAGCGCCGGGCGTGAGCCATTTCGGCGCCCAGGGAAAAGATCGCGTGTATGCCTCCGACCGCTTCGGCAACTTGCTCGTCTTGGACCTTAAGACGGGCCAGCCGCTCGGACAGATGCAGACGGCCGAGGGGATGTACACGCTGGTCAACGACCAGTCGGATCGGTTGTTTCTGGTGAATGACCACGGGCTCGTGGAGTGTTTCCATGAGCTCGACGTCGCCCAGCCGACGATGTATCGCCAACCGCCGACCGCCAAAGCCGAGAAGGAGCCCGAGAAGGAAGCGGCGCCCGCGCCGGCCGCGACGCCCGAGCAGCCGCCGGAGCCCGCGCCGTCCGCCGCAACTTCGCCCTTTGGCGCTCCCGCCGCCGACGATGGCGAACCTCCGCCCGCCGCCGAGCCAGACGTCGACGATAATCCGTTCAATAATTGACGGCCCTCGGCCGCGCACATCACCACTTCTCCTGCCCCGTGAGCGCCAGCACGCTCATCCACAACTCGCTCTCGGGATCGAGCCGTTTGGCCGCTCCCACGGCGACGGCCAACGGCACGTGCACCAGGTAGCTGTGCCACAGGCCCACCATCAGGTCGGTCTTCCCCGCCATCGCGGCGTGGACCGCGGCGCGGGCAAAGCGCTCGCACATCAGGGCGTCGACCGCGGCGGCAGGCAGGCTGCGGATGTAGTAGCTGGGGTCGAAGTACTTCACGCTTACCGGCGTGCTCTGGGCCTTGAAATAATCCTCGATTCGCCGTTTCACCAGGACGCCGACATCGGCGAGCTTGCGGTTGCCCGAGGCGTCGCACTCGCCGGCCTGCTCGCACAGGTGCTGGCCGGCCCCTTCGGCCACGACGACGACGGCGTGCGATCGCGCCTCCAGTCGTCGCTTCAGCTGCACGAGCATACCGCGCTCGCCGTCCAGCTCCAGCGGCCGCTCGGGGACGAAGCAGAAGTTCGCTTCGCCGCTAGCCATCGTGGCCGCGGCGGCGATGAAGCCCGCCTCGCGGCCCATGAGCTTCACGAGCCCCACGCCGTTCTCGACGCTCTTGGCCTCGACGTGAGCACGATCGATCACCTGCTTGGCCTCGGCCACGGCGGTGTAGAAGCCGAAGGTAAAGTCGCAAAACTTGACGTCGTTGTCGATGGTCTTGGGGATCGCCACCAGCGCGATCGCGGCGCCGCGGCGGGCGATCTCGCCGGCCACGTCGTGGGCGCCCCGGTGCGTGCCGTCGCCGCCGATGCAAAACAGCAGGTTGATCCCCCGCGCCTCGAGAAAATCGACGATGTGCTCCGCCTTCTCAGGTCCGCGGCTGGTCCCCAGGATGGTGCCGCCGAGGTAGTGGATGTTCTCGACTGCTTCGGGCGTCAGCGCCAGCGGCGGCCGGCCCGTGTCGGGATTGAAGCCCGCGAAGCCGTAGCGCACCCCGATCACCTCGGGCACGCCGTAGTTGTGGATCAGCTCGAAGACCAGCGAGCGGATCACGTTGTTGATCCCCGGGCAGAGTCCGCCGCAGGTGACGACGGCGGCCTTGCTTCGCTGGGGGTCGAAGAAGATCGCCTCGCGCGGCCCGGCTTGCTCCAGCGACAACGACCTCAGCGGCGCCCCGGCGTGAAACCGGGGCTCGTACAGCAACGCGCGCGTCGTCGGGCACGAAGTCGCCGACATCGTCGCCGGGCGTCGTCGAGAGGTTCAGCGGCGAGCGGACCAGCCGCGGTCCGAGCGTAGAGATTTCGAGTTGTGATTGAGCGGGTGGGTTGGAGTCGAGCATAAGTGTGCGTTGAACCTTCTTTACAGCCATTCGTGAGCCCGGTACCAGGCGACCGTCTCGGACAGCCGAGCTTCCAAGGGCGCCGCGGGCTGATAGCCCAGTTCACGGCGGATTTTTTCGTCGGAGCAGACCCAGCCCACGGCCAGCGATTCGCGCACCTTGTCGAAGTTCAAGATGCTGGGGCGGCGGCGCAGGCGGCCCACAAGTTCGCCCATGGAACACAAGGCCCACATGAGCGGCGGCGGCACGGGAACCGCCGCCACGGACCAGCCGGCCGCCGCCGCGGCCAGGCGGCCCAATTCGCCGTAGCTGATCGTGCGATCGGCGGCCACGTAGTATCGGCCGGCGCCCGGAGCGCTTCCTTCGCCGGCGCCCGTCGTCGACACTCGCTCGCCGTTCTGGGCCACGCGCACCAGCGCGTCGCATAGGTCGGCGACGTGCACCAGCGACACTTGAAGCTTGCGAATTCCGGGCGAGGGATGAATCGGCAGAAATTTCATGGCGCGGAAAATCTGCAGCGTCGCCCGATCGCCCTGGCCGAATACCATCGGCGGCCTGACGATCGACAGCGGGGCCTGGCCGGCCGATTCGATGGCGGCCGCTTCCGCGGCGAGCTTGCTGCGACCGTAGGCCGAGATCGGCTGCGGCGGATCGCTCTCGCGGCGCGGCGCGGCCAAAGTGCCTGGCCCTCCCGCGGCGAGCGAACTGACGAAGACCAGAACCGGCGGTTGCGGTTGGGCGGCACAGGCCAGGGCCACGGTGCGGGTGCCTTCGACATTGTCGCGCGTGAACTCGGCCCGGCGATGCGCCGCGATGCGCCCCGCGAGGTGAAAGACGACGTCGACGCCCTCGGCGGCTTTGGCGACATTGGCGATGTCGTGCAAACTGCCCTCAACCAGCTCGGCGCCCAGCGACGTGAGCCGGCCGGTGCGCGAGGTGGCGCGCACCAGGCAGCGCACGTCCCACCCGTCGCGGCGGAGGCGCTCGACGAGATTCGCCCCCACGAAGCCGGTGGCGCCGGTGACCAGGCAGCTAGACATGATCAGCGAGTACGCGCAGGAAAATCGCTTTGGCGCCGCCACGACAACGCGCCAGGAAGCAATCAAGCATGAACGGCGGCGGCGCGCGGCGTCAAGCCTGTCGCCAAGCAGGCGGCCGGCGGCTAAACCGGAAGCGATC
>CAWJDB010000010.1:0-657511 GCA_963841515.1 Pirellulales bacterium
CTAGAGGACTGACTCATGACTCAAAGACAACCAAGAGCCACACGAGACTATCTCAGGAAGCTCTGCCGCGGTACGGGCTACGTGGTGGCGTTTGACGATCAATGGCAGGTCGTCTGCCGCCACGGCCATATCTATGTGGATCGTGGCCTAGTGGCGTCGTTTCGACGCCGCGACCCACGGTCAACGGTTGGCGGCCCTACGGCTGGGGGAAGTCGTCGCGGACGGCGATTTTGGATAGCTATCGATCCAATCGCACCTTCCCCGGCTGAGAGACTTCGCACGGCTGCTGCTGCCACGGCAGGAACGTCTGGCCGCGTGAAAGACCCTAGAAAAATAGGGGTGAAAATGAGCCCTGTTTTTCTAGGACCGCGTCGGGCGGAAAAGACGACTCCCGAGCCGTCCCGACGCGATCCGACGCGATTCGCGAAAAGTAGCCCCGTTATCAGCGGGGCTTTTTTATGCGAGGCCCGCGACCCCATATTTCAACGCCACCTTGGCCACGGGCAGCCCCAGCACTTCGCCCACGGCCCTCGCCAGCCCAGCATAAGCCGCGGCGTCCCCCTGCACGTCCGTCACGTCTCGAAAGCCGATCAATTCAGCCGTCAGCTCAAGGCTGACGTGAAAGCTAACGTCACGAGCGGCCTGTCGAAACCAAACAGCGGGAAGGCGACGCTGGCGACGCCGTGCGTTTCAATTGAGCGACGACGTCCGGCACGTGTTTTAGCATGTCGTCGGTGGGCGTCATTGTGGGGTCGACCTCGAAACGTTGACCCCGTTCTGCAAGTCTTCGATCTTCATGACTGGCTCCTTCTGTGGGGGGACCAGTCGGCGAAGCTATGCCGCCGCGTCGCCCTTGTCGACGGCAGCGCCGAAGATTGGCCGGAATTCGGAAACCCACACGTAGTTTTCCGTCGCTTTAGAGTCGTTTGAGCTACGGAAACCCACCGTGGTTTCCCGAAGCCGCCAGCGACGCACTAGGGGGTATCAAATTGTCGCGCTGGCCAACGGCAGACCGAGCCCCCAGGCGTGATCCATTTTTCGCGAAAAAGAGTCCTAGGGGGAGTCTTCGGATTATCCGGCACCACCCGTCGACCCCGGCGGCACGGGCGGGGCTCCGGCGCCAACCAGTCACCCTCCAGCGGCGGTTGTATCGGTTCTGCGGCTTGTAAGGGTAATAACGATTCCCGTTCCGGAAAATCTGGTCAAAATATCCGGATTTTGGTCGTTAGGCCCGGTTTCCAACAGAATACATATATAGCGGGGGAGATTCTCTCTCATCTTAAAGCGGTCCGGGCCAGTCGCCGGAGCCGCCGCAGCGGCACGCCAATACTGGCGGCAGCCCGGACCGCCTTTCATCTTTTGGGGAATCACATGGAACGTCGTTTTTCCAGCCAACCTGTCGTCGTCGAGCGGCGCAAGACGGGACCCGCGTGGCGTGCGGGTACGCCGCGGTATTCTTCGATCCAAACGATCCGAATTCGCAATTCACCCTGTGGCCGGGCGCCAGCAATCCGTCGCGGCATTTTTGGGCTGCCAAACGGATATCTTTGTCTGACGTTCAACGGCGCCAAGTGTGGTTTGCTTCGCCGATGACTACGGCTTGCTCTTAGAGCGCGAATTGCGGCCCGACGATCCCGCATTTCGGCGGCAGCATTTTCCGGTTCCGCACAGTAAAGTCGACCTGGGAGGAAAACGGCGACGGGAAGATCGACGTTCGCTGGCTCGACGGCGTCGAGTTAGTCGACGTCGGCCCCGTCGAGCACTGTCCGCCACGCTCGACTTACGGCGGCTGATCTGGCGCAGGACAGGGCCGTCTGGCTCGGCAAACCGCGGCCGGCGGCCTTGGCCCGCTTTTCTCGCGCTCTAATCCTCGGGGTGTAGATGGCCACTAATTTTGTTCCGCCTGTCGTCCTGATAAAGAACGGCCAGAGTCAAGTTTTCGGCTTTGGCGCGGCCACGGACGTCGAACGCGGCGAGGCATGGCTGCCGCGTTCGCGGCATACACGCCCGGCGACAAGATCATCCTTTACGGGGCTCACTACGTGGTAGGCGTGCTGCCGCCGCTGCCGCGTGATGCAATAGTCGGCGATGTCGCCGTAACCATCAATCCCCCGCCCAAATTTTCCGAGGCTAAGATGGCTACCGCTATCGCCACAAATTTTGTTCCGCAGGCGCCTGTCGTCTTGACCAAGCCCAACGGCCAAAGTCACGGCTTCGGCTTTCGCACAACGACTGACGCAGCGCGCAGGACGGCGCTGGTCAGCGCGGTCGATACGGCGGCGGCCGGGGAAACGATTTATTCCAGGGCGGCTCACCGTCGCCACGCCCCTACTGCTCGACGTAAACAACCTGACGCTGCGCGGCGGCGGGCGGAATTCCACGATCATAACATTTACGCACGGCACCGTGTCTGGTTCCGACATACCGATTCGACTGTACGCCGACAATCTTGGCTTGTTTGATTTTTCGCTCGTCTCCACGGCTGGGCATCAGCAGGGGATCGGCTACACGGCGGCGGCTACAGATTTTCCCGGCGGCGGGTTCGGTGCGTCTAATTTCCTCTTGCAAGGATTGGAACTCACGTGTGCGCCACACGATGCACTCATGTTCTTTGACGCTTATACCGTGATTAGCGGCGTCATGCGGAGCTGGCTGATTCACCAGACAAATCCGACGTCCGACTTGATGATCGACATTCAAGCCGACACCGGCTCTGAGGTGACGTTTGAGAACGTCGTCATCGAGCGCGACATTGGCGGCGCGGGCCTTGCAGTGGGACAGCGCCGGCGGCGCGGCTACCTGCCGCGGGTGTCGTTTTTTAGGGTCGACAGATTTTCAAATTGTTAATACGGCCGGCACGATCTATGTCGACGCCGCCACCGTGTACGATGCGGCGAAGACTAACGGGGACGTGACGCAAATGGCCAGTCATGGCGTGACGCCTGCGCATAGGGCTTGGCCTTGCTCGACGACACGACGGCCAGCACGTGACGCTGGGCGTCCAAAAAAAGGTCGCCGTTTTCTTAGTCACGGCGCCCGCTGCCGACGTAGCCACGGGCGACGGCCAAGCCTATCTCCATATACCTAGTGTCCTAATGGCGCGGTCATCACCGCCGTGCATGCGGCTGTCGTGACGGCGGGCACGACGGGCACGACGGATATTCAAATCGCCCGCATTAGAAGCGGCTCGCCGGTCGACGTGTTGAGCACCACAACCAAAATCGACTCCGGCGAAATCGGGAGCGATACCGGAACTGCGGGAACTATCAATACATCAAATGACGACCTAGCCACCAATGACAGATTGCGGATCGACGTCGACGCCGTGAGCACCACGGCGCCCAAGGGACTTATCGTGACCGTGGAGCTGACTCTGTAAATCAAGGCGCCGCGGCTATCTGCGGCGCCGACTCACGTGATTGCTGGCTAACTGGCCCTTGCGTGTGTCACTTCGGCTGAATCACTTCAGCCACCACCGCGCGGAACTATCCGCGCGGCTTCTAACTGCGGCTCACAAGCCGCCTCTTGCCTCACTCTGAGGCACAGGATAGCAAATGGAATTGAATCTCAAAGGGTTGCTGGAGGAGCGCGCTGAGTTGCTCCAAAAGCAGCACCAATTATTGCAAGATGCCGAGCGGCGCAACGGCAGGCTTGTCGCCAGACGACGAGCAGACGTTCGATCGCATCGATGCCGAGCTGACTAAACTTAGCGAGGACATCGATCGCCGCGAGCCTACAACCAGCGATCGAAAGAGATCATCGAAGCAAGGCTGGATTCGCGCGATTCGCGGCCTTGTGAGGACAACGCTCGTGCGTTCCGAAATTGGGCGCTACGCGGCGAGCGATCCGAACTCTCTGACCGCGATCGCGCAGCTTGCACCGCGCACGGCGTGCCCCAATCGAAGGCGGTTTGGGTTCCCGAGCAGTCCGACTCGCGGGCGATGGCCACTACCAGCTCGACGAATGGCGCCAAGGCGATTCCGCAAGGCTTCATGAGCGAGTTGGAAATCGCCCTTCTCGCCTATGGCGACGTGCGGCGAGTTGCCGCGTGGTCAAGACGGCGAGCGGCAATCCGCTGTTGTGGCCGACCAGCGACGACACCGGCAACGTTGGCGTAATTCTCGCCGAGAATACGGCGGCGGCAGCTCAAGACGTCGCCATCTCGAACTTGCAATTTGATGCGTACAAGTACAGCAGCAAAGCCGTGCTCGTCAGCGTCGAGTTGCTTCAGGATGAAGCGATCGATTTGGAGCAAGTGATTGGCGGCATGCTGGGCGAGCGTCTGGGCAGAATCTGCAACACCCATCAGACGACCGGCACTGGCAGCTCCCAACCCAATGGCGTCGTTACCGCGTCTACCTTGGGCAAGACGGCGGCCGGCGTACGGCCGTTACCTACGCGGAGTTGGTTGATCTTCAACACAGCGTGGACCCCGCCTATCAGCGGAACGCTCGCTGGATGTTCAACTTCACCACGTTGGGGCGCTGAAGAAGCTAGTGGACGGCGATAGCCGGCCGCTGTGGCAAATGTCCGCGCAGAGCGGCTTCGGCGCGGCGTTCCCTGAAACTATCTTGGGCAAACCGTTCGAGATTAATCAGGACATGCCGGCCATGACGACCGGTTTGAAGTCGATTCTCTACGGCGACTTCTAGAAGTACATCGTTCGCGAAGTGAAGGATGTCACGTTGCTGCGACTGGTCGAGCGGTGGCCGATCAGCACTCCGTGGGCTTCATCGCGTTTTTGCGTTCGGACGGCGATCTTCTCGACGCCGGCACGAATCCCATCAAGCACTTGATCCAAGCCTAACAGCTTGAACTGCCGGGGGCGGTAACCGCCCCTGGCGGACTTTTATTTGGAGCAACGATGGAGCGAAGATTTTTGCCAGCGAGTTTCCCCGTCACGGTGTCAACGGCGCGAACGGGAAAAAACTAATTAGCGGCTACAGCGCGGTGTTCTACCGCAAGGGCGACTCGGCAAGTGAATTTCAACTTACACCAGACATTATCAAGCGCATTTCCCGTAGTGCTTTTGATCGCAGTATCGCTGAAGCGCACAGCATGCGCGCTCTCTTTAACCACGACCCTGATAACCTGTTGGGCCGCAGCACAAATGGCACGTGCAGGTATTGGACCAATGAGCGCGGACTAAAGTACGAAATCGACGTGGACTCGCACGACCCAGACCATCAACGCGTGCTCGCGAAAATCGAACGCGGCGACCTATCTGGTAGCTCGTTCGCTTTCCGCGCAACAAAAGTGACATGGGAAGACGGCGCCGGCGGGCCAGATATTCGGTGGGTTGACGACGTGACGTTGTATGACGTCGGACCGGTCACCTACCCCGCCTATGAAGCCACGACGACAGCGTCGACGCCGCGGACCTTGACGCAATCTTGCGAGAGCGCGATCAATGGCGTGAGGCAGCCTTGCGTGGTATCGCCGCAAGTATGAATTGAACAAACATTCCGCCTGACGAGACGGAACGGCCGGAGTTGTCGTTTCCTCGGCTTTGGCCCCGCCCCGGCGTTTCTCTCCGTATCGCCGGGGCGGGCCTTTCTTACGCCATTCGGCGTGCCCTTTCTCTTTGTTGGTTCGTTTTTTATGGCAATAGCCGCAGCGTCAATATTCTCGTTACTTCCCCCTCGGGAGAGCTCTCCGCTGACTTGATGCCGAGGGCCTCACCGTTAGTCAGTTCTCCAAACATATCGGGGACTCCGTTGGCGTCGGGACAAGCAAAGCAATCTCGGCGATCGAGTCGATAAGTGCGGCCGTCGGCGTCGCCTTTAACAACAACTTGATCAAGGTCGACGAATTGCGAGCCGCAAATAAATTGCTGGACCAAAGTTTTAAGTACGTGGCGGCCGGCGGCGAAAGCTTCGCGGCGATGCTGGCCGACGCCACCGCAATCGAGAAAAAACATTCAGACGGGACGCAAGAGTTATCGCCCGGCTCGCCCGGCTCGACGCCATGTTCGCCGCTGGCAAGTTGAGCGGCGAAGCGTATCGCCAAGAGCTAATCGCAATGACTGCGCGCACAAGCCAAACTCGCCGCGACGGCCAATCTCGGCCCGCAAGTGGCAGCGCTGGCCGCGACGCGTCGCACCCCCAACAAGACGCCGCAAATGGCCGGCGTGGCCGATCGTGCGTTCGCGATGGGCGCGATCCGGAAACGCCGCGCACGCCCAGGAAATGCTGCGCCTCCAAAAACAATTGAACGACGCCACGGGCGCCACGGCTGTCGCGGAAGCAGCGCCGCAACGCCGTGCTGGCTCGACAAGTACGCTGCTGGTCGAGGCGAACGCGCTAAACGCGAAATACGCGACCGTCCAAGAGCGGCTGGCGCAGGAGCAGTTGCGCTCAAATGCGTCGAAGGCCACTGGCATCGTGACTGAGGAAGCGTACACAGCGGCAATGGCGGGAGCGACGGCGGCGGCTGCTGCCGAAACGAGCGATCTCGCGAAGCTGGGCTTCACGATGGCGGACTGAAATCCGCGGCGCTGGGCTTGCTCAATCCTTGGCTAATTGGAATCGCCGCCGTTGCGGGCGGAGTCAAAGCATACGGCGACTTCGAGAAGAGTATGGACAATGTGTCCGCACTCGCCAGCACGACAAGAGAGGAAATGGGCTTGCTTACGGCGAAGGCCAGCGAGCTTGGCCGCACTACCGTATTTTCAGCGAAGGATGCCGCGTCCGGAATGGCCGAGCTGGCGAAAGCGGGCTTCAAGACACAAGAAATCATGGAAGCCATGCCGGCGACCATGCAGCTCGCCGCAATCGGCGAAATGGAGGTGGGCGAAAGGGCGAAGGTAGCCGCCCGGATCATGGCCGGAATGCAGATACCGGCGTCCGAATTGCACGACGTTATCGACTCGATTGCAGTTGCCGCGACGAACAGCGTCACGACCGTAGAAGAGTTGGGCGATGCGATGCGCTATGTCGGCCCGGCCGCGCATCAAGCCGGCATGGGCATTGCCGAAGTGATGGCCAGTCTGTCGGTGTTGGCCAACGCGGGAATCGCGGGCGAAATGGGCGGCACTACGCTCAGAAACTTGGTGATCCGCATGTCTAAGCCGACGGAGGAAGCCCAAGCGGCGCTCGACGATTTGGGCGTTACCTTCCAGGGCCTGCACGGCGACATGCTGCCGATGGTTGCGATTATCAAACAATTTGAAGACAGTCTCGCCGGCCTAGGTGATATGGAGAAATTGAGAATCTTAAATACGATCTTCCGGAACCGCGGGGCCGTGGGCGCCGCTGCATTGATCGGCCCGGCTCCAGCGGCATGCAGGCGCAACTTGACCTCCAGGCCCAGCGGAAGGGCGTTGCCGACAAGATCGCCGAGAAAAAGAACGCCAATTTGTGGGGCGACTTAGAAATGCTCGGCAGTGCCTTGTCAGCTCTAGCCACTGACGCGACCGCCGTGGGCGGCACCATGCGACTGTTGACGAACGTGCTCACGATCGCGGTCAACTCAATCCAGTTCGTGTTCCAAACATTGAAGCTGGCGTTCCAAGTGGTCGTCGCCGGCTTTCTAAAATCAGCGGCCTGGCTCATGTCGTGGGTTGATAAACGTGAGGGGCAACGGCTGGACCGCCTGGCGAATGACTACGGCGGCCAAGGCGTGCTGGATACGTTGACGAACATGCGGAAGACCGGCGGCGAGATCGGCAAAGCGTTCGCGCGGATTTGGCGGCGCGGTGGAAGGCATCATAGGACCCGACGGCGAGCTTGGACGCCTGCAAACGATCGAGGAAATCCAAAACAAAGCGCTGGAGCGCGGCCAGGCGATCACAACTGACGAAGCCAAACGGCTGCAAAACCAGCAAAAATTGATCGTCTCAATTGACGACCGCGTCCGCAAACTCAAAGAGGAAGCTCAAACGGCACTATTCGGCGCCGACGCGATGGAGCACAACAGTTGTACGCCAAGGGCGCCCTGCAAGCGGACATCGACCGCGTGGCGGAGGGTCAAAAACTGCTCGCCCACTATAAGGCTGAAGGCGACCTCATCAAGTCGCTCATCAAGTCGCGCGAAGACTTGGCGACGGCGGGCATGACGGAGGGCCAAAAGTTTTTGCACGGTATTGCGAATCGCCTGCCGTCACAAATCTCAGCCGCCCATGCGGCTCGACGAAAACACCGCGCGATTTGACATTCAGAAAGCAAGCCGCGACGCCATGAAGCAAGCCAGCGGGCTCCGCGCAGAACTAGAATCCAATCGGCCGCTTGATAAATATGACGAGCTACTTCGCGAAGCAAGGTTGCAAGCCGCGCTCGACCTCCATGTGAGCGACGCCGAGAAAGCGGACCTGGCACAATTGCAAGCACTGTTGGAACAGAATCGCGCGCCCTTGATAAGCAACTTGAAAAGCTCAAGGAGCTGGCCAAAAACGCCGAAGACCTGAAGAAGACGGCCAAGGAGCTGACGGAGAAGACCAATCCCATCGAGAAGTACAAAAAGGACTACATCGAGCTGCAGACCATGCTGAAGGCCGGCTTGATCGATCAGGCCACGTTCAACAAGGCCGAAGCAAAATTTGACAGAACGAGACGCTGAAGAGCGCCGGTCCGAAGAACTCGGGCTACTCCAAGGCCATTGAAAAGGGCACGGCGGAAGACGTATTCGGCGGACGCTGGCGCAAATGAAAAATCCGGAATATGAAGAGCTGAAAAGGCAGACGGCGGAAGCTCGCGCGGGTCGAAAGACGCTCCAAGAAATCAACAAGGGCGTCGCGCAATTTCAACGAGGCGAACGTCCTCCATCCCGCAATAAGCCTTTCTTTTCCCAACGCGCTTTCTCGCGATCGACCTTGCCGCCGGGCGTCCAACTAGGAACACCTATGGCTGTATTGACTTGCACCATGTTGCGCGGTCGGAGTTATTCGATGGGCGAGGATTTGCACCGCGAACATACGGAGAAGTATCAGATTCTCTGTGATCGGGACACATACTCGCCTTTCAGGTGGCGAAGATGGCGAGCCAGCCGCCGACCGGGCCGAACCGATTCCCGCATTGTTCGATTTTCACGGCCACGATAGGTACGCGCGCGTGCAAAAACATCGACGTTCAGCAGCACGAGGAAAAGCCGGCGCTGTTCACCGCGACGGTCAAGTACGACACCAAGTACGACCAGAGTCAAGCAGCAGGAACAAAATCCCCTGCGTCGCCCGCCGCGGTATTACCTCGAACTAATGCAGTTCGAGCGGCCGATCGTCAAGGACATCAAGGGCAAGCCGATTCAGAACTCTTGCGGGTAGCCATTCGATCCGGGGCTGATGCAGGACGACAGCCGGCAGATACTCGTGGCCACGCGGAACATTGCTAACATTTTCGAGATCGTGTCTCTCCAGCAGGTATTACAAGGACGCTGTCAACACGAATCCGTTCTACGGCGCCAAGCCGCGGCAGGCGAAGATCGTCTCGATCGCCTCGGGCGAGCAGAAGACGGAAGGCGACATCTCATATTATGAAGTGGCCATTCGCGTGGCCTTCATGGAAGCCGGCGAGACCTGGGATCGGGAAATCCTCAACACGGGCATGAGTCGCTTCATTAAAGATTTTAGCACCGGCGAGCTGACCTTGACCAGCGAGGACCCCAACGCCAACCCCATCAACTCACCGGTGAAGCTGTCCAAAGAGGGGACGTTGTTGGCGGATGACGCCGAGCCCGTGTATCTGAAATTCAAGACCTACCCCGAACGCAATTTCAACGGGTTGGGCATTTGATGCAAACGTGTTAAACGCGCCAGGCGGCGCACGTTGAACGCGGCCGGAGAATCTTGCGCGGATTGTCATTCGGACCACGCAGAAAACGAACGCATTTGTCCGTTCTCTCTATAGATGGCACGACGGCGCCACTGTCTCAGAATCGATGCGACCCCTCCGAACGCGCCAGGCGGCGCACACTGAACGCGTCGGCAAATCTTAGCCGGATTGTCATTCGGACCACGCAAAAAACGGACTCACTTGTCCGTACTGTCTTATAGACGCCGAACGCGAGCAACCGATGCCCACTGTCCTCGAATCCATCGGGTCGTTTCTCGCCTACCACGCGGCCAGCGGCATCGCTCCCGACCTGCTCGCCCGCTGGTCGGCGAACATGGAAACGCAAGTCAACGTCCACGCGGCCGACGGCGAACCCGTCGAGGGCCGCCCCCATTGCTACAGCGACGGTGTTACGTCGTGGTGGCCGATCCGGATTCCCAAGGGCGCCAATTCGGAACCGTACTTCAAAGATTACAAACTCGACTGGCCGCTTGACCTGTACGCCGAAGCCATCGGTTGTACGGGTTGGGATTGGGCCAGTCGCAGGAGTCGTTGGGTTGGTTTCGATTTTGACGCCATCGCCGGCCACGCGCCAGGCGTGGGTATCGGTGATGACGAGCTGGCGGCCGTGAGAGATAAGGCGTGCGCTACTTCCTTACGTCGAGGTGAGGAAATCAACGGGCGGCGCCGGACTCCATCTTTACGTTCACGTCAACAAGCCGACCGCCAATCACACCGAACACGCGGCCCTGGCGCGGGCCGTGCTGGCGAGAATGTCGGCCGACACAGGGTTTAACTTTGCTCAACATGTTGACTGCTGCGGAGGCAACTTGTGGATATGGCGACGCAATCTGACGGCGGCTATTGCGGCCTGAGCCAAGTTAAGGCGGCCGAAGAAGAGCTGGACGTTTCTAACTGGTGCGACCATGTCGACGTGGTCAAGCGCAGCGGCCGACAACCGCGCCATCTGGAGGTGCGCGGGTAGATAATGCAAAGCTAATGTCGGCGATATTTCGAGCCTGCCCGCGGAATTCAGCGACGACTACAACGAATGGCAAAAAGTCGCCGCTTCGCTCTGGCACGCTGGCGATTACTACAGCGCCTTTCGATGCGTTTAGTCAGCGTAGCTCAAAATACAAAGGCGCTGACGACTCTCGGAAAATGTGGGACAGCTTCAAGGACAATCACCCGAAGCCGCGGACGATCGCTTCGATCTACTATGACGCAAAACAGCACGGATGGAAGTGGCGAGAATCATCCGGCACGCTGAGCAACGCGAGCGCACTATCCGTGCGCGACGATGCAGCAGTTGATTGATTCGGATTTCAAGGAAACTTATATCGTCGCGGACGTGCTACTGAAAGGGATGCCGGCGATTTTTGGCGGGGCTGCCAAGTCATTGAAAACCGGCCAGCTCCTGGACCTGGGATACAACTTATCCATTGGCGGCTCGTTTCTCGGCTGCTTTCGTTGCACTAAATCCAAGGTGCTCATTCTGACCGGGGAGTCGGGCGGCAGCGATTCAACGGCGAATGAATACGATGATTGCCGCCTACGGCGGCGCGGTTGCCGACGACGATCATTTCCTAATCAGCGAGTCGCTGCCGAAGTTCAAAAACGAAACCGACCTATCGCTTCTCAGTGTGCTACTGGAATCGACCGGGACGGAAGTCGTCGTCATCGACCCTCTGTATATGTGCATGGGCGGCAGTGAAGCCAGCAACATCCAAGCCCAGGGCGAGTTGCTGTGGAATATCAGCGACCTCTGCCGCAAAGCGCAGGTGACGCTCGTAGTCGCCCATCACGTGACCAAAGCGGCGGCCCGTGACCTCAACCGCGTGCTGACGTTGGAAGATTTGACCCAAGCCGGCTTTGACGCGTGGGCGCACCAATGGTGGATGGTATCGCGGCGTGAAAGTTTCGAGCTGGGCAGCGGCCTCCATAAACTGCTGGTGGGCGTCGGCAACTGCTCGTCTTATTCCGCGGCGGGCATCGACATCGACGAAGGGACGAAGGACGCGCCCGATGGAATGTTGAGGTATATCGGGCGGTTGATGTACGGGCGGTGGAGCCAGCAAAGGCGGCAGAACGCGCAACTCGCCAGCGACATAGCCGCCGTCCAGCAAGCGCTGGCGGACGGCGCTATTCGAAAACAGACCTGCGCAATGGCGGAGCATGGGTTCCGCCGATCGGAAAACGGTACTGCCGACGCTGATTGGCGCGGCATCGTGAAAGAAATTGCCGGGGGGTCGTGCGAACGCTCCCCACATTGCATTGGCAACAGAATGACGACGGACGATCTTACGGCCATCATGGCCGCGCAGCCGACCTTAACCGCGTTCGGTTTCGGACCCTGAGCCTACGGGACAGAAGCCGAGCAATCGCGGCGCAGACCGAAAGCCGCGACAAGTTATTGGCGAGCCTTGACCAGTGCCAGCGCATGTGCGAGTGGCTGGCGCCGATCGAAAAAACCAAGACGCTCAATCAGAAGCGAAGTAGCTACGGGTTGAAACATTTGGTCGAGCGGCACTACGGCCGCTACTGCTCGAACGGCAGCTTCATCGCCGCCGCGATCTTCATGGGCTTCCGATTTGTTGCGGACGGCCCCAACGCGCCTTTAACATGGCGGAGAAATCGATAAGGGGCAACTCATGACGTGGCTGGGAAGCGTATCGGGCAAGCGTGGACATCTCGGCACTTTCATTTGACCAAATCGACATAAATGACATAGCTAAAAGATGTACTGGAAGTTGCCGCACTTCGCCGGTCAGATTGAACAACCTTACAGCGTCGCGCAGCACTGCGTTGAAGCAAGCTACCTCTGCAACGAGCCGTTGCGGGCATTTCTCCACGACGCTAGTGAAGCCTACACCGGTGACGCCCCGACGCCGCTGAAGGATTTACTGGGCGACGCGTCCGCGATATCGAAAATCGGGTGCAAGCCGCCATCTACGCCAAGTTTGGCGTCGCTCCTGGCAAATCGGACGAGCTGAAAGCTATCGATACCCAGCTCTTGTTTACTGAGCGAAGAGAATTCCAGCCCCGGCATGCAGATTGGGGCTGGAGCGTCGAACCATTTTCCGGCCGGCTGAAGTGTTGGCCGTGGAAAATGGCGAGCCGCAATAGTTATTTGCGACGGTTTGCAGAACTCTACGCCGCGACGGCGGCAGCTTAAACAGCGGGTGCGCAGGCAGCGGGCGTTCACGACTCAATATAGTCTCAGTCCCTGCGGCGCCCGCTAATTATTTGCACAATTGGCGGCGCCCTACCTGGAGAACTGCGGAATGATTGAAGTTAGAGAGAATGTGCGGGCGGCTACCGCGCTGGAGACCATGACAAAGAGCTACTGATTGCATTCTATGAAAAGTTCAAGCCGGAGCTGGCGCCCATTGCTGGCCGAGTCGCCAAGTATGCCGAACCCCGAAATCGGAAATTGTTCGGGAGAACTTGGACAGCGAATGTAAGGCACATGGTGTTGAATTGCCAATTTCCTTACTGGCCAATGACGACACGTTGATAGATGACACGATCGTTGGGCTCGTCGCCACGACCGCATACAAAAAGTGCTTAACCGTCGCGGGCGAAGAGCACAATCCTAATGACGACAATAAGGCAGTCATCAAGAAATGGGAGGCTAAGAACCCTGGCAAACAGTTTCATGAGCCGTTCGACATTCAGTTTCACGATAAAGGGTACAACGACGAATCGGTCGACGAATTCGACCGATTAGACGTGCTGGAGCATCTTTGCGAGACCAATGAGGAACGCGAAGTAGTCGCGAGCCTCAAAGCCGGATTCTACGACGGTGAAGACGACGGGGACGGCGGCGAAGAAATAAGACGATCACTTGGCATGCGATACGACACTTACATGAAATCCCTAGATACAAAAAAACTTGGCAATAGTGAGGATAAATTCATGCTCGCTCCGTTCCGCAAATCAAAACATTCCACGCTCCGAAAGGTAATGCAATTGGCGCAGACGCAGGCAGCACACACGCTTTGGCCGAGCACGGGTCAAAAACCTATGACGCTGTGCTTGAGGAGATTGCGGAAGACTTGAGGCGGTTGGATCACAAGAATTGAATGGGTATGTGGCTTGGCGGGTGAAGTTGCGGCTGCTGAGTTTGATCGGTCGTGAGCTGGGTTACGTCGAGCGTCGCGGGGCGTGCTTGGAACTGGCCGCGTAGGTGGGAACAATGAACGCAAAAAAATCTCAAATCGAACCGCTCTTGCTGGACGAACAGCACGCGGCCAAGGTGCTGTCGATCTCTGAACGGATGCTCGCCAAGCAACGCAAGAAGGGGCGAATTCCCTTCCTGCGTATCGGTCGCGCAAGTCTGCTACAGCGTCGACGCCTCCGCCAGTGGATTGCCGGTTGCGAAGCCGCGCCACTTGACGTCGGGCGTGCGATCGGGTCGAAAATAGTCACGTCAAAGCTCTTCGGAGCACGCGAAAACAAGTCGAAATCAAATGCGAAAGCTAAGCGCATTGCTGCGCAGGTATGCGGTATCCGTAAGGACCGCGGGCGGTTCGCACCGCCTGACAATGCCATCGCAGCAATGCGCTCTACTTATGCGCGGAGACAATTCTTATGGCGAGCGTGGGAAAAGACCGTGGCGGCCGGCGCCGGATTCTATTTTTCGATGCCAATGGCGAACGGCAGACGATTTCGCTTGGCAAAGTCAGCAACAGCCAAGCTCAGTCCGTCAAGGGATACGTGGAAGAGTTGGTCAACGCCCGAATGACTGGCACGGCGCCGCCGCCGCGCGTCTCGACGTGGGTCGCCGATCTTGACGAGAAGCTGTATGGCAAGCTGCTGAAATATGAGCTAGTCGCGCCACGCGATTACCGGCAAGGTGCCCGAGACTTTAGGCGGCGATGCTTGACGACTACATCGCCAGCCGGTGCGACGTTAAGGGGACGACGGCCACCGTTTACGGTCACACCCGCCGCAACCTGATTGCGTTTTTTGGAGCCGACAAGCGCATTCAGGAGATTACTTACCGCGACGCAGACAAGTTCCGGAAGTGGCTGGCTACTAACAAATTTCCCGCGCGCAAGGGATGCAAAGCAACCAAGATACTTGCAAAATCCACAGTCGATCGCCGTTGTAGCTATCGCTCGCCAGTATTTCTCGGCAGCCGTTCGGCAAAAGTTGATTGCGGAGAACCCATTCAGCGAGTTGAAGGGCATCTCGGCGAAAGCCAATAAAGAGAAGCTGTTTTTCGTTACGCGAGAGATGGCAACCAAGGTGCTTGACGAGTGTCCCAACAATGAACGTCGGTTGATCTTCGCACTCGCTCGCTATGGCGGCCTACGCTGCCCAAGCGAGCTGGTTGGCCTACGGTGGCGGGACGTGGATTGGGCTGGCCAGCGCCTGACGATCCATGCCCCCAAGACTGAGCATCACGACGGCGGCGGGGTGCGAGTCATTCCGATTTTCACGGAAATGAGGGAGTACCTTGATCAGGCTTGGGAGGACGCCGACGACGGCGCCCAGTTCGTGATTGCCAATCCCGTTTACCGTGATCCCAAGGCGAATCTCCGGACCCATTTTATCCGGATCGTCAAGCGGGCTGGTGTGGAGCCGTGGCCGAAGCTATTCCAGAATTTGCGGTCGACCCGTGAAACGGAGCTGGCCGAAAATTACCCCTTGCACGTGGCCTGTGCCTGGATTGGCAACACCAAGACCGTAGCCATCAAGCACTATCTGCAAGTCACGGATTCCCACTTCGCCAAGGCCACAGAAATGCGCAGCACATTGCGCACACACTGGAGCGACACCGACCTCCACGGAGCTACACGTAGCGCCTCAAATCCCGAGAAATAACGAATTCACGGATGGTGAACGGGTGTTTAGTGGGCGGCACAGGACTCGAACCTGTGACCTCTGCGGTGTGAACACAGCGCTCTAACCAACTGAGCTAGCCGCCCGGCGGCCCTCGGGAAGCGACCGATTCTACCGCTGAGGCGCCGCGCTGACCAGACGGCCGCGCGGCGTTAACCCACATCCGGCGACTCGTCGATGCCGTATTGGTCGAGCTTGCGCTTTAGCGTCGTGCGGTGCAAGCCCAGGGCGCGGGCGGCCAGTGCGCAGCGATGGCCGTTGCGGCTCAGGGCGGCGGCCAGCAGCGGCGGTTCGACCTCTTCGAGGAAGCGGTCGTACACCGCGCCGGCCAATCGCGGATCGGCTAGCAGCGAGCTGGCCAACTCGCCGACGGCGCGGGACAGCGCCGGACCATTGTCGCCGGCGCCGCCGCCCGGCGATGGTTCCAACGCCGGCAGTGGCGGCGGCAGGTGAACCGGGAGCACCGCCCCGCTGCGCACCACCACCAGAGCATGCTCGATCGCGTTACGCAGCTCGCGGACATTGCCATACCACGATCGACGCGTTTCAATTCATCCAGCGTTTCGTCGGCCAGCACGTTGGCCGCCCCGGAGAGCTGCGCTACGAAGTGATTGCCAGCAGCGGAATGTCCTCGCGGCGGTCGCGCAGCGGCGGCAGCACGACCTCGAACGTGCAGAGCCGAAAGTACAGGTCGTGCCTGAACTCGCCGGCGTGCACTTGTGCGCGCAAATCTCGGTGTGTGGCCGAGACCAGGCGGAACCGCGTCTTGACGGGCTCGTCGGCGCCCACCGGCAGCACCTCGCCCTGGTCGAGCGCCCGCAGCAGTTTCACCTGCACCGGCAGCGGGATGTCGGCGACTTCGTCGAGAAATAGCGTGCCGCCGTCGGCTTGCGCCAACAGGCCCTTGCGCCTGGACGGCGCCGGTGAATGCGCCGGCCACGTGTCCGAACAACTCCGCTTCGGCCAGCGCGGGGCTCGAGCGCCGCGACATTGACGGCGACAAAGGCCGCGTCCCGTCGCGCCTGTGCCGATGGATGGCCACGGCGGCGAGCTCCTTGCCGACGCCGCTCTCGCCCCGGAGCAGCACCGCGGCCTCGCTCTTGGCCGCGAGGGCAATGCGCTTGAACACGGCTTGCATGGCAGGCGTGCGACCGAGCATGCCGTCGACGCCGGGTGGAGGCTCGGCAGGCGGCGCCGGGCGCTCGGCGCGAACCGCACGCTCGAGGGCTGATCGGATCTCGGCTAGCTCAAACGGCTTGACGACATACTCGAAGGCCCCGTTCTCGATGGCGGCCATGGCGGTTTCCAGATCACCGAACGCGGTCATGATGATGATCGGAGCCGTGCCGATGTGCTGGCGGAACAGGTCCATGGCCGATAGGCCGTCCATGCCGGGCAGGCGCACGTCGAGAATCACGGCGTCGGGTCGTTTGCGGGCGGCGCGCGAGAGCCCCTGCTCGGCCGACGAGGCAACGTCCACCTCGTGGCCCATGCCGCGGGCCATCCGGGAGAGACCCCAGCAAATCGACGGTTCGTCGTCAACGACCAGGATGCTTGACAAAGGATTCGCCTTTCGTCGTCAGTGGCAAGCGGACGGAAAACAGCGTGACGCCTCCCGCTCGGCGCCAGTCAATCGTACCGGCATGAGCTTCGACCACCTGCCGCGCCACGGCTAAACCCAGGCCGGCGCCTTCGGGCTTGGTAGTGACAAACGGATCGAACAATGTCGCCGTCACTTCGCCGTTGGGGCCAGGGCCGGTGTCGCTCACGGAAAACTGGACCTGGCCCTCGGCGCTTCTGAGCTCAACTCCCACGCGGCGGTCTCCCGCAGCCGATTCGTCGTGCCGTGCTGCTTCCAAAGCGTTGAGGATAAGGTTCAAGACGACCTGGCTCAACTGCTCTTTATCTCCATCGATGTTCAACGGCTGGGCTGGCGGCAGCCAATCGAGCTGGACGTCGGCGTGGTGCGCGGCCGGTTGAACCAGCGGGAGCAAGTTCTCGACGAGTCCCCGCAAATCGACCGTGCTGCGGCGAGCGGCCGACGACGCCTTGCCGACTTGCAGAAGGCGCTGCAACTGGCTCTCCATGAGTCGAAGTTGGCGCTTGGCGACCGCGAGGCTTTCCTCTTCATTAGCGCCGGGACAACCCTCGGCGTGCAGGTCGAGGGCCATCAGGCAGCCGGTCGCGGCGTTGCGCATTTCGTGGGCCAGGCTGGCCCCAAGCAGGGCCGCCGTCCGCGTCTGCTCGGTGCGGCGGACCTGCCGTTCGTAGTCGGCGAGCATCTCGGCCGTGCGGTTGATGGCAATCGACAGGTCGCGGATTTCGTCGTCGGTTTTTGGCAGCGGCGCGGCGGCAAAGTCGCCGTGAGCCATGCGCAACACTTCACTCCCCAAACGCGAAGCGCCACGGCTGAGGCGACTCGCGACGACGTGGGCGACCGCGGCCACGGCGATCACGAAGTCGATTCCTATCACGAGGGGGGGGATAAATGCCTCTCGCCAGCTTCGTCGATATTCAGCTTGCGGAAAGAAAACGTGCAGCACGCGGTCGCTCCGCGCCGGCGCTAGGCCGTGAAGCTCGATCGCCGTGTGGAAATAGGAGCGGCCTGCGACGTTTACGGTCGGACCCAAAGCCACTTCGCTTGGCTTCACCGGCGGGGCGTCGGCCGTCAGCGGCGGCGGCTCGGCAAAGCTGGCGGCGCGGACGGCGCCTTGAGTATCGACCAACGCAAACTCGGCCCGAGACAAATCGCGCATCTGCCGCAACACGGCGTCGGTCAATGGAAAATTCGTCGCGTCAAGCACGCCGACGACGCCCTGCAGTTGGCTTTCGATCTGTGCCCGCGTACGTCGGGTTGCCAGTTGCGCATTGAACGCTCCGACGCCGGCGAGGCTCACCAGCGCCACCGCCATCAGCGGCCACATGATCTGGTTTCGAATGGGCCAACGCATGCGTGGGGACTCGTCGATCTAATCTTCCGCCCGGCTGCCGTCGCCGCACATTTTTACCACCTTGGGATCGAACTGGGCCACAATTTCCACCAAATCTTGCTGCGCGGCCATCACCTGGCGGATGTCTTTGTAGACGCCGGGGACTTCGTCGGAACCCGCGGAGAGGATGTCAATGCCGCGCTCGGCGAGTTCCTTGCGGCATGGCTGATGCGGAACATGTCGTTGGCCTTCTTGCGGGACATTTGCCGCCCTGCCCCGTGCGAGGCCGAGTTGAAACTCTCGGCGTGGCCGCGACCGCGAACGACGAACGCGGGATCGGCCATCGAACCGGGAATGACGCCCAGCACGCCCGCGCCTGCCGGGGTGGCGCCCTTGCGGTGCACGACCATCTGGCGGCCGCCGTGCCGTTCGTGCCAGGCGAAGTTGTGGTGATTCTCGACCGCGGCCAGTACGCGGGCGCCTGCGAGGTTGCTCACCAGGCGGTGAATCACGGCGTGGTTTGCCGCCGCGTATTCGCCCATGAGGATCATCGCCGCCCAGTACTCCTGGCCGGCCTCGCTGTCGAGGTCGAGCCAGGCGAGCGTCCGCAGGTCGCCATGCTCGCGCGGCAATGAGCCGCTGGGCAATGTTGCTGTAAGTATTGCACACCGCCGCCCCGACGCCGCGACTGCCGCTGTGGCTCATCAGCGCCACGTATTGGCCGGCGTCGAGACCGAGCTCCTCGTCGCGCTCGCCGAGGGTGAGCACGCCGAACTCGACGAAGTGATTGCCCGACCCGCTGGTGCCGAGCTGTTTCCAGGCCGTGTCCTTCTTCTCGCGGGTGATGCGACTGACGGTCCAGTCGCGATCCAGGACCGGCGTGCGAGTGCGGCGGCCGATGCTCCACGCCGACGCCGAACCGCGTGCCTCGCTCCAGCGCTGTGCGGAACCGCTCGCGGCGGCTGTCGAGCTCGTCGACTGGCGCGTCGAGTACCGAGAGCTTCATGCGGCAGGCGATGTCGACGCCCACGGCGTACGGGATCACGGCATTGTCGCAGGCGAGAACGCCGCCAATCGGCAGACCATAGCCGACATGTGCATCGGGCATCAGCGCCGCACCGACTGCCGACGGCACACGGCAGGCGTGCGCATTTGGTCGTGGGCTGCGGGGTCGATGTCGTCTCCCCAAGTGCGGTAGGCGATCGGCTCGCGAGGGGGCGGCGGCGGGTTGCCGATCAGCTCTGCCGCAAGCTTCCCCCACACCGGGTCGTGGGAATACGTCGCCGGCGCCGCCATGACGGACTTGACTAACTCATGGGCCCGCTTGCCCTTGAGTCCGAAACCGAGGTTCTGCGACGCCGCTTGGTGCAGTGCATCGAGGGCTGTGGGAACGCACGTGGGCGGAATGCCGAGTTTTTGAAGTTGGTTACGGTTCATGGTTTCATGGGGCGATGCCGTGTTAGCCGGCATCATGCCGATGCCGCGGCCAGGCATCGAGACGATGCCGGATAACATGGTGCGCGACGATCCAGGACGGCCGAAACGATCTGGGGTTCGCCATAAATGGACCAAGGTCCGAACCTGGCGACGGCGTGCCGCGTCAGTAATCCGTGCGGCCAGCGGGAAAACAGGGATTCCTGGGTATTTTTGCCTTGCCGTTTTCGCATTGGCCGTGTTTATAATGTAGCCGTGTGTCGTGCCCATCGCAGCACGACAGGACCGTCCCGGCCGCTGGCGAGTCGTCTGGCACGCAGTCCAGCCGCCTGCACCCTAGAAGAAGGAGGTGGTCATTGAACGATTGTCATATACGCCAGTTTGGTGGTGAAACCTGTTGACCACCGGCGGGTGTCCAACCGGACGCCACCACCTGCTTCTGAGGGCCCGCCAGCGGATCGCCTTGTTTCCGCGGCCTGTTCTCAAAGCAAAAAGTTCTCAGCAGCCCGGTCGCCCTCGCGGCGGCCGGGCTCTTTTTGTTGGCGCCCGCGGCGTTTGGGGTTAGCGGGCGGAATTGCTTATAATATCGGGGCTGGTGGACATGACTCGGCTTGCCGTCGGCCGCTCGATGTCGGCCGGACCGTGGAAGAGGCCCTCTCCATCTCTCCGCAAGGTGCTTCTCGATGATCAAGTCCTTTCGACTTGTCGCCGTCGCCGTCGTACTGACGCTTCTCGCGACAGGGATTGGTTCCCGTCGGCTCACGTCCACCGCCGTAGCTCAAGATGCGCCCGTGCAGGCGTTTCCCGGCGGCGACCTGAGTAAATATCCGCCCGAGATTCGCGCGAAGATCGAGCGCGAATGCGCGAGCGCGGCATGCAGCCTCCGCAGGGAGGACCGCAGCCTAACGCCGAGAAGAAGCCGGAAGGCGAGGAGAAGAAACCCGACGGCGACAAGGGCGAAAAGAAAGAGGACGAGATAAAAACGATCAAGCGGCCCACTGAGGCGCCCAAAGCCAAACCCAAGGAACTCAAGGCCAAGCCGGACAAGGACGGCATGGTGCAGTTCAGCTTCTTTGGCCAGCCGTGGACGGAGGTGCTCCAGTGGTACGCCGAGGTGGCCAATTGCAGCCTCGACTGGCAGGAAATGCCGGCGGACTTTCTGAACCTCACCACGCAGCGGCGCTACACGATTCCCGAGACGCGCGACCTGCTTGAACAGCCGGTTGCTGTCGCGGGGCTTCACGATGATCCGGCAGGGCGACGTGTTGTCGGTCGTCAAGCTCGACAAGATCGATCCGAGCCTCGTGCCGCGGGTCGCCCCGGACGACCTGGAGGAGCACTTGCCGTACGACTTCGCGCGCGTGCGGTTCAGCCTGCCTGACGACATGGACCCTGCCAAGGCGGTGGACGACGTCAAGATTCTGCTCAATCCTTCGGCCAAGGTGACGCCGCTGTTGGCGAGCAGGCAGATTATGGTCATCGACGCGGTCGTCGAACTTGCGCGACGTGCGCGACTTGCTCTACTCGCAGCAATTGGCGCAGTCGTCGGACATTCGGCCGCGGCAGTTCCAGATCCATTATCGCCGGGCGGACTACGTGGCCGAGCAAGTGATGGTGACGCTCGGGATCGACCCGAACCAACGCAAAGTGCCGATGGAAGTGCAGACTGGCGCAGCAACAGCAGCGGATGCAGATGATGCAGCAGATGCAGCAGCAGGCCCAGCAGAACGCCGGCGGCAAGCCGCCCGCCCCAGTGAAGTCCGATGAGCCGCAAGTGCACATCGCGGTCGACGTGCGGCGCAATACGATGAGCGTCAACGCGCCCCCGAAGGAAATGAAGATGATCGAGCGGATCGTCGAGCAGTTCGACGTGCCGGAGCGCGGCGACGTGCGGGCGGTGCGGCTCCAGCGGCGAGCTCACGCTGGAGCGCTACCAAACCGTGACGGTCGATCCGGAGGCGGTCATCACCGCGCTCAAGGAAATCGGCAACCTCAATCCGCTCACGCAGCTGCAGAGCGACGCCAAGAGCAAGACCATCTTCGCCACGGCCACGCCGGAGGACCACGCCACCATCCAACGGATGGTCGACAAGCTCGACGGCACGGGCCGGGGGTTGAAAGTCGTCTGGCTGAGTCGCCGCACGCGGGCCGACGAGGTGGCCGGCACGATTCACGCACTCATGGTGGGCGAGAAGAAGGAGGATAACAACAGTCGGCGGAATTTCTTCTTCTACGATCCGTGGGGCCGCAACAACGACGAAGAGAAGAACGACGCCGGATTCCGCATCCAGGCCGACGTGGAGAACAATCGCCTCTTGCTGTGGTGCAACGACGCCGAGTACGCCGAAGTCACGGCAATGCTCGAACAGTTGGGCGCGATCGCCTCGACCACGGGCAAGAACCCCAACACCTGGCGGGTGCTGGAGACGCGCGACCCGAAGCAGACCGCCGAGCTGATCGAGCGGCTCAAGCAGTCGTGGGGCGGGAAGAATCCGTTGAACATCAACGTGGCGCCGCCGGCGTCGCAACCGCCGGCCAAGGAGAAGCCGGCGGCCAAGCCAGCGACCGAGAAGCCGATTGATAGTGAAGACAAGCTCACGGTTCGGCGCTGGCGCCACGGCGCCGGGCCACGGATTTGGCTGGCACAGTTCACGGCGGAGAAACCGGAACCCGACGCCAAACCCGCCGACGCCGAAGTTCCGGCGGCAACTCCCGAGTCGTCCGCGCCTCCAGCTACGGGCGCCGCGGCGCCGCCGATTAATATCACGGTCACTCCCGACGGTCGCATCCTGGTGAGCTCGCAGGATATTGCGGCCCTGGATCAGATCGAGGATTTACTGAATGAATTGGAGCCGAAGCAGAACGAGTATGCGGTGTTCAAACTGGTCAATGCCCGAGCGGTCGACGTGAATTACAACCTTGAGGAATATTTTCACGACGAGCTTGCGGACGATGACGACAACGAGTTTTACAGTTACATCTTCGGCAACGGCGACAGCGACAAGAACGCCGCGTCGCTCGGCAAGCGTCGTAAGCTGCGGTTCATTTGGGATCCCGATTCCAACACCATCCTGGTGCAGAACGCCAGCCCGGCACAGCTTGAGACGATTGCCAAACTAATCCAGATCTACGATCAACCTGTGGGCGAGGCCACGCGGCGGACAGAGATCGTGCGGATTGCGGTACTCGAAAGCCCAGGACATAGCCACGGCGCTCAAGGAGGTGTTTCGCGACCTATTGAGCTCGAAGGACAAGGAATTTCAAGACCAGCGCGGCGGCGACCGCCGTACGCGAACCGAGACGTACTACAGGTTCTACGGCGGCGGCGGCGACGAGGGCAACAAGAAGTCCACGGTCAAAGTGGCGTTTGAAGGCGCCTTGTCGATCGGCGTGGACCAGGTCTCCAACTCGCTCATCATTTCCGCCGAAGAGGAAGTCTACAAAAAAGTGCTTCCCATCGTGACCCTGCTCGACGAAGAGGCCAAACCAGATACGGTGGTCCAAGTCCACGAGATGAAAGGTTCGATCAGCGCCACCGACCTGCAGAAGGCGCTGGCGACGGCGATGGGCACGCCGTGGCCGGGCGGGAAACCGGAGACGGCGGTCAATCAGAACGGGCGGCAGGGCGACAACAACAACAACGGCGACAACAGTCGAGGCGATCGGGGGCGGCGGCGGCGCGACCGGGGGCGGGGAAACGATTAGTTGTCGTGGGTTACGGCTCGCCGGATGCGGCGCTGACAGCGCTCGGGGCCCAGGATCGCCAGCGTTTCGAAGACTCCGAAGCCTACTGGTTTGCCAGTGACCGCCACGCGGAGCGCATGAACGACGTCGGCGAGCTTCAGGCCGCGCTGGTCCACAAACTTCTGAACGTGGGCTTCGAGGGCGGCCGCGGCGAAGGGCTTGATTGCCGGCAGCTCCGCAGCGAGCGCCTTGAGTAATTCGCGGGCGTTTTCGGGCTTTGCGATGCGCTTGTCGAAAGCTTGCGCGTCGTACTCAAGTTGCTCGTCTGGCGTGTAAAAGTCGGCGTAGTCGAGGACGTCGCCCGCGATTTTCACGCGGTCGCCGGCGGCGGCGAGGATCTGAGAAAGATACGGGCCCGTGTCGCACGGCGGCGGGTCGGCGACCAGGCCGGCCCGCTGGAGGAACGGCAAGCAGCGGGCCACCTTCTGCTTGAGCGGCAGCTGCTGCATGTCGTGGTCCTGGAAGGCCAGCAGTTTTTGCGGGTCGAAGCTGGCCGGCGGCCTTGTTGACGCGCTCGAGCGAAAAGTGCTCGATCATCTCCTGCGCGAGAGAACTCCTCGCTCTTGTCGTCGAGCGACCAGCCCAGCAGCAGCAGGTAGTTGAGGATCGCGTCGGGCAGAAAGCCCACCTGCTCGTAGAAGTCGACGATCACCGGGTTGAACGTCTCGGCCGACGTCGCCAGCCCCATGCGCTGCGGCGATGCTCAGGCCGTGCTCCATGAGCGCGGCGAAGTCGCGGTTCTTCAGATACTTGTCCAGCTTGCGCTTGCTGAGCTTGTTCTTGCTGCCCGGCTCGGCCACGTACGGCAGGTGGGCGTAGGCGGCAGCGGGTAGCCGAGCGACTGGGCGATGAACACCTGCCGCGGCGTGTTGGAGAGGTGCTCCTCGGCGCGGATGACGTGCGAGATCTGCATCGCTGGTCGTCGACGACCCTGGCGAGGTGATACAGGCACGTGCCGTCGGCGCTGGATGACGTGGTCCTGCTCGTTGGCCCAGGCGAAGCGGACTTCGCCGCGGATCAGGTCGTCGAGCACCAGTTCGCCCTCGCGGGGCATCTTGAGCCGCACCACGCCGCGGCGGCCTTCGGCTTCGAATCTGACGGCGTCTGCCGGCGTCTCGGCCATCCAGCGGCGACTGTAGGTGAACTGGCGGCCTTCCTTCTGAGCAGCGTCTGCGCTCGGCCTCGAGTTCCTCGGGCGTGGCGAAGTCGCGGTAGGCATGCCCCGTGGCGAGCAGGGCCTCGACGGCCTCCTGGTAGAGGGCGCCGCGCTGCGACTGGTAATACGGGCCGAACGGGCCGCCGACTTCGGGGCCTTCGTCCCAATCGAGCCCCAGCCAGCGGAAGCCGTGCAGGATCGGGGCCAGCGCAGCTTCGACGTTGCGCTGTTGATCGGTGTCGTCGATGCGCAGCAGGAACTGGCCGCCGTGTTGCCGGGCGAAGAGCCAGTTGAACAGCGCCGTGCGCACGCCGCCGATGTGCAGGTAACCGGTCGGGCTCGGGGCGAAGCGGGTGCGGACGGTCATGGGGGAATGTTTGATGTTTGATGTGGGATGTGTGATGTCTGAGCACGGCTGACGCCGAGGGCGGGGCGCCAATCGGGGAGGGCGCCGGGGTCGAGACGACCCGGCTCGCTCTGAATCGGGACAGCGCGGTGACGGATTATCCCGCGCGGCGCGGCCATTTCCTAGGCGGCGCGGTCTTGGCGCTGTTGCTTGCGGAGGCGTTTGCGCTCGGCTTTGCTGAGCGGACGATCGGAGGGGGCCTCGTCGTCCTCGTCGTCGGCTGCGTCGCGCCACGATGGGTGCGTCGTGGTTTTGGCGGTGCAAGGCGCGAGCTGCCGGGGATGAAGCGGAGGCGACGGCGGCAGTTACGGCGGGCGTGGCCACGGCGCGCAGGCGGCTGGTTGTCGCCGCCGGGCGCGGCTTGTGGTCGATGAGACCCTGCACATCGAGCACCACGTAGCGGGCGAACATCATCAGGCCGGCCAGCGACAGCACATGGCCCGCCAGCGGCAGCGAGCGGGTGAGTGCATCGGTCCACGTCCCCAGCCACATGGGAGCCCACCCCAGCGCGCCGGCAGCGGACAGGGCGTAGCAGGTTGCGGCCAAAATCGACGTCGCCAAAGCGGCGCGGGACTCCGCGAGTTCGGCCATCAGGCGGACGCCGATCCAGAGGGCGGGCACCGCCAGCGCGAACGAGCCACCATTCGGCGCCGCCGGCAGTGAGCGACCATCCTGTGGCCGCAATCGCCACGCGCGCCGCCAGGGCGTGAGCATCGACTGCCGCGTTGACGCTCGCCGCAAGCGCCGCCCACGCAACCCAGCGCCACACGCGGTAGCGACCGCGGAAGTCGTCGACGCGGTGACGGCGGAGCGAGTAGATGATGCGGGCCAGCGCGGCGACCAACAGCAGGGCGACGGCGGAGGTCCAGGACGCCAGGCCGCCGGCGAGTTGAGCGTCGATCTGGTCGGCGCGGATGCCTGGCAGCACGGCGGCGACGCTCGGGGCGAAAATGCGCCAGGGCTTGCGTCGCCGCGGCAACGCCCAAGCCTGCGGCTAGCGTCACCAGCAGCGCGCGCTTGCGACGCGGCACGAAATCGGTGATTTGTGGATGGTGCTCGATGCCGGCCTGCTCGCCGTAGCGCGGCGTCTCGGCGTCGGCGTCGCGGCTCGATGTGCGGGCGGCGAGGCTCAAACTACTCGCGGTGCGGACTTCTTCGTTCAAAAAGCGACGACGGCGGCCGTCACGGGCGAGGTTGGATGACATAGCTTGCGGTCGAATGGTGGAACGTCGGCAATGGCAGTGCGAATGTCGGGGCGGTGCGGACTCTCCGGCGTACCTCGGAGTGATAGCTGCCCAACGGGGAGCGCGGCATCCGCACAATCCGAATCGGCATTTCAACTGGGACGACCTGCATGCGGCGCGCAGGGAGGCGGTCGTGTCGATTGGGCAAGGTTGGAGGGAGCGGTCGTGGGATTGGAGCCCGGGGGTTAAAGATTCAGGTTCTTCAGGAATCTTAATGGGTAAACGATAGTCGTTGATCATCGATTGGCCGAGAATGTCGGCCATGGACAAACTCAGCGAACATTATGGATTGTTGTTGGGGCTCGACGATTCGTGGGAGGCGTCGGACGTGGAACTCGACCTGGAGGGCCAGCGGGTGGAGATTCGGCTGACGCATCGCGGAGGCCCCGTGACCTGCCCGGAGTGCCAAAAGAGCTGTTCGATCGCCGACCACGCTCCGGAGCGGACTTGGCGGCACTTGGACACGATGCAGTTCGAGACGGTGCTGTGCGCGAGCACGCCCCGAGCGAACTGTTCGCAGTGCGGCGTGAAGACGATCGCCGTGCCGTGGGCGGGCAAGCATTCGCGGTTCACGCTGCTGTTCGAGGCGTTTGCCGTGCGGGTGTTGCAGGCGGCCAATAACGTGAAACGAGCCGCGGCCCTGTTGGGGCTCGATTGGGACAGCGTCCATCGGATCATGGAGCGAGCGGTCGAGCGGGGCCTGCGCGGCGCTCGCTGGAGGAAGTGCGTCACGTCGGCGTCGATGAAAAGAGCTTTGGCCGCGGGCACGACTACGTTTCGGTGCTCACCGACCTGTCGGGGGCCCGAGTGCTGGAAGTGAGCGAGGGACGGGATCAAGCCGGGGCCGACGCCTTGTGGCAGGCCTTGTCCGAAGAGCAAGCCGCCCAGATTGAGGCGGCGGCCGTCGACATGTGGCCGGCCTACGCGGCCGCCGTGGCGACGCACGCCCCGCAGGCCGAAATTGTGCATGACCGGTTCCATGTGAGTAAGCATCTCAACGAAGCCGTGGATCAGGTTCGCCGGCAAGAGCATAAAGTTCTCAAGAAGCAAGGCGACGCCCGCCTGACCGGCAGCAAGCAGTTGTGGCTGTTCAATCCCGAAAACCTCAAAAAGATTCAAGGCTGGAGACGGGCGGCTGGAGGGTTAAGGGCTGGCGTCCGCCGCCCGTACCATCGGCCTCCCGACTCCAGCCTCCGGCCGCTCCTTCTTCTGCACCTTTGCGGGCTTCGTAGGGGTCCCATCTTTTTATTGCATTAGTCCCTGATTTTGCCCTGTCGCGCCGCGGTCGGAGCCAGGAAATACAGGGGCCGCCGCAAGTCGAGCCAGCGCCAATGTCGGCGACTTGTGCGTTTCTCCCGGGGTCGTCGGAGGACTCAAAAGAGCGCCTTCCTTTCGTTGGGCAGAGGACGCGGCTGAATGTAGCCTTCTCGCTCCGCGAGAAGATTTTCCTCTCGCGGAGCGAGAGGGCTACAATGTTGCCGGAAAGTGACCCATCGCCCGTCGCTGACGGTCCGGGCTCGCTGGGCGCGCGCGCTCCTCGTCTGGCCGAGAGCCGACAGTCGAGGACCGACAGCGGGGAACCTGTGCGCAGCATGAGGACGCCTATGTGTACGGGTGATCATGCACCCTAGCACAGGTCGTGGCCCATTTTCAACAAGATAATTTTCGGAATGTACGCTCACAAAGGCGCAAAGGCGCGCCAGGAGACGTGGGGCGCGAGGAAGGGAAGAGGGGGACGGCCCCGAATGCCGCAAATCCGCGCGTATGATTGTCATGAGCAGTTTTCAAAAGTGCAAGCGATGCAATGAACACATACTCTTGAGATTCGGCCCAAGCTAGTTTTCGCGAGCGCCTAGGGATTGGGCGGCTGACGAGTTGATTGCCTGCTGACGTTACCAAGACGCAAACGCCGAATCCAATTCGGAGACTTCGTCGGTCTCGCTTACCGCCATCCAGTTGCCATGCGAGAGCGCCGTCCCATGAGCCGCATCCAAGGAGAGCGATGCGCCTGCCAAAGTCGGACTCTGCTTCGACGTCCCATCCGCAACCGCCGCCGTTTGAGCGGACCGCAAGTTGGCCCACCGCGGCCGCATCCACCGTGCGGCGGCGAGGTTCTCAAGCAGCGCGCGCGATGCGATGCGGCCGTGCACCGCGACCAGGGCGTGCCCTTGTTCTGAAGACTGGAAGTACAAATCCACCGGCGCCAGCGACGGGCTCGTGGTCCCCGCGCGGAGCGATGGCTTGAATCCTTCCAGGCGGCTGGCGTCGTCGAGGAAATCACCGTCCGCCAAGGCGGCGGACGCGGCCGCCAGGACTGGTCCAGCCCCGGCGCCAAATTGTAGTTCCCAGACGGCGAGATCGTCGGCGTCAACGTCTCGGTCGTTGTCGGCGTCGCCGTCAGACTTCTGGGCGTTGGGGGCCGCTGTGCCCAGGCCGCGTTGCCACGAGAGAAAATCGCTGCCATCGACTTCGCCATCAGAGTCGAAGTCGGCCGATTCGACAAAAGCTTGAACCTCGAAGGCCCCGATATCGATAACTTCAAAAGCGCCCAGTTTTGCGACGATGCGCTCGAACGGCGCTCCTCGCTGGTCATAGTCAGGCGGAAACGAAAGGCCGAACTCGCCGGCGTCAATTGCAGGGCTTCCTTCCAATAGTGCATGGGTTTGCGTTGGCCCACCGTTGTCAGAAAGCGGTCCGAGGTTGGGGTCTTGTCCCGTGATGTTGGGGCTGCCGACCGAAGTGAACCCGCTTGCATCTTCGACCAAACTGTAAGTGAGCGACGCCGTTTCAACGGCCGAAACGTCGGGGCCGTCTCCGGCCTGGTTGTTCGCGATGATGGCGTGGTAGATGGCGAGGTTTACGTTGGCAGCAGCGTAAATGCCTCCCCCCTGGCGCGACAGCGAAGCGCGGTTGTCGCTGATCGTGCTGTGGCGGACATCAATCGCGGCTGGTGATGCTGCATAAATGCCCCCGCCCCGGACGTCAGCCACATTGCTGCTCACCGTCGAGTTGGCGATTGACAGATACGCCGTGCCAATTCCAACGCCGCCGCCATTGACGGCGCGATTTCCGCTCACGGTGCTGTTCGCGATGATTAAGACGCCGATATTGGAGATGATTCCGCCGCCGGTTCCGTCGAACGCTGCGTTGTCGCGAATGGTGCTTTCTTCAATGCGTAAACCCTCCAGATTGAGAATTGCTCCGCCGTCGCCGTTAACATCGCCTCCCGTGAGGTCTAATCCGCCGATCAGCACGGCAAAGTCGCTGGCGAACACATTGTTGCTGATAAACAACAGCCGGGAGCCGTCGCCATTGTCCAGCTCAGGCGTCGGATCGCTGCCGCTGGCGTCGACGATTACGTTTTCGGCCAGCGGCATCGCATCAATCGTCAACTCGTCCGTGATCGAGATCTGACCCTGGGCGAGCATAATCGTGCCGCCGCTCAGTCCGGGCGCAAGGTAACGGAGTCGGGGCCGACGCTGCCGTTGGCCAAACTCACCGCTTCGCGGAGTGAAAGATCGCCGGCGTTAAAGTCGCCATTGACCTGGTCCGATTCGATATCGACCACCAAGTTGAGGCCGGGAAGGGTTTGCAATTCGTATGCACCGATATCTATGCGCGGCGTTGCATCGCCATTGCCGTCGAAAACACGCACAAACGGTGCGCCCCGCTGATCGTTAGTCGGCGGGGGCGTGAAGAAGAGGTTTCCTGCATCGACGGCAGGACTCCCCGCCCTCAGAGCATGGGTGAGGCTTGCTCCTCCGTGGTCAGCTAACGGCGTGAGCTGGGGATCAACGCCGATGAATTGCGGCCCGCCGGATGGCGTGAATCCGGAGCTATTCTCCACCCATCCATGATTAAAAACGACCGGGTCAACGCTGGACACGTCGTCAAAAACAACGGCGGCGGCGTTGTCAGCAACGATCGTGTGGTTCAGGGCGATCGTTCCGCCGCTCATGGCCATCATGATGCCTCCGCCCTCATCCGCCCTGTTGGCCGCGATGGTGCTGTGATTGGCGGTTACCGTCGTATTGGCTCCGGCGGCCCAGAGCCCTCCGCCGTTGGAAGTGACCACGTTGCCGCTCACTGTGCTGCTGTTGAGCGTGAGTTGTCCTTGGCCGACGGCGATTCCACCGCCAACGTCGCTGAGATTCTCGTACACCGCAGTGTTGTTGAGTACGAGCGATCCTCCCGCTTGGACGTGAATCGCGCCGCCTGCTCCCGTGGCGCCGGCGCCATTCGGGGCCATCGTCGAAGCCGAGTTAGCGAAAATTGAACCATTAGTGACGGTGAGACTCTCGCTATTCTCAATAGCTCCGCCGTTCCCAAGCACATCGCCGCCTGTGAACGTAAGGCCGATGAGTTCAACGTTAATGAAGTTCGCAGCATCGCCATCGTCGATATTCATCACTCGGCTCCCGTCGCCGGCAGCCGGTGCGCTGGACGTGGAATCGTTGCCCGACGCGTCGATGGTGATCCGCCCGCCCAGACTGGTTGCATCGATCACGACGTCGTCGACGATTTGCAGTTCGCCAAGCGTCAGGTTGATCGTTTTGCCGAGCATGGCGGGCGCAAACGTAATGACATCGTTCCCGATACTGCCGTTGGCGAGTCCGATCGCCTCGCGGAGCGAGAGGTCGCCAGCGCTGTAATCGCCGTCGTTTTCGTCCTTCTCAACGGCCACGACGAGACTCACTCCCGCGACGGATTGCCGCTCGTAAGCGCCAATGTCGACGATAGTGAAGGCATCGTCGTTGCCGTTGGCAATGCGGGTAAACGGGTCGCCGCGCTGGTCAAAATCAGGCGGGCCGATAAACGTAAAAGCGCCGCCGTCGACGGCGAGACTGCCGGGAAGGAGGGCATGGGTCCGGGTCCGTCCGCCATTGTCAGCCAAAGGCCCCAGGCGAGGATCAACGCCAGTAAGGTTTCCGACGCCATTGATCGTAAGTCCCGTCGCGTCTTGGATCAGGCTATTGTTGGCGGCGATCGGGTCGAAGGGATTGTAGACGTCGTTATCGGCTGACGCGCTTCCGCCGGCGACGATCGCGTGGTCGAGGACGATGTCGTCTGCATAGCGAAAGGAAATGTTTCCGCCGCGAGAATTAGCGCCGCTCGTTGAGTTCCCAAAAATTGTGCTATGACGAATCGTCAAATTGCCGCCAAAGGCGCCGATGCCGCCGCCGTCGGACATACTGCCGACGGTTCGGTTTCCGCTGATTGTGCTGCTGACGATCTCGGCGTCTGCGCCAGTCACGCGAATGCCGCCGCCGCCTCGCGTGCTGTATCCAACCGGAATAAGGTTCCCTATGCCTCCCGCAGCAATGTTCCCGCTGACGGTGCTGCGCGTAACTTGGAGCGTGGCATTGAAATCGCCCTGGTCGACGCCCCCGCCGAACCCCGTGGCATAATTTCCCTCCACTGTCACGTCGACCAGCAGCAGGTTCTCACGACTTTCGATAGCGCCGCCGTCGCCCTGAACGTCGCCTCCGGTGAGCTTCAATCCGAGGAGCGACACATCGATGACCCCGGGAAACTCGCTATCCGCTTCTATCCTGAAGATGCGGCTGCCGTCCCCTTGCTTGACCATTGGCGTCGGATCGTTCCCCGTCGCGTCGATCAGGACGGTCCCAGCGCTGCCCTGCGCATCAATGCTCAAGTCGTCGACAATCCGGAGTTCCCCTCGCGTCAGCTGGATGGCCTCGCTGCTGAGATGGTCGGCAAACGTGATCGTGTCGAGGCCCGCTGATCCGTTGGCCAGCCCAACGGCCTCGCGGAGCGACAAGTCGCCGGCTGAAAAGTTGCCGTCGAATTCGTCCACTGAAGTGTCGACTGTCAAATTGAGTCCCGCGACCGATTGGAACTCGTAGGCTCCGATATCGATAGCGGCGGAGAAGTCGCCGTCGCCGTCGGCAACGCGAACGAATGGTGCGCCCCGCTGATCGAATTCCGGCACGTCGCCCATTCCGGCTAACGCGAATGGATCGCCCCCATCGATTGCTGGACTGCCCGGCATCAACGCGACGGTCGGCGTCGGTCCGCCGTAGTTGATCAATTCCCTACCCAGGTTCGGATCGACATTGAAAAGATTGCCGCCGGCATCATTGACGGTCCATCCGGTCGTGTTTTCCACGAGGCTGAATCGCATTGTGACCTCGCTGGTCGTTGAGATATCCCGCCCAAATTCACCTGTGTTATCGGCAACAATCGTATGGTCAATCGTCGTGGAATGTTGATTGCCGAAAACGAATATTCCTCCACCGAACGAGTCCATCCCCGCGGCTCGATTACCGCTAATCGTGTTGTGGGCAAAGACATGAGTGCCGCTGCCGACAGCCACTCCTCCTCCGTAGCCAACGCCGCCGCTCACGCCGAGCGGAGCTCGCGCCGTATTCCCCGTGATGGTGCTGCTCGTAATCGTGACGTTTCCCGATCCCGAAGCGATGCCGCCTCCGACAGCGGCGCTGTCATGATACGCAAGGTTGTTGCTGATCGTGCTCTCTGCGACGACCAGATTGGCGTTGTTGATGTAAATGCCGCCGCCAGCCGTCAGAAGTCCGCTCGTACTCGCGACCGAGTTACCCGTGATGTGACTTTGCGAGATCGTCAGATTCTCAAGACTGAATATGGCGCCGCCGCCGCCGCTGACGTCGCCGCCGGTCAGCGTGAGTCCACTGATGGAGACGTCCTGCGCGGTTGACGTGCCGTCGTCGACCTCAAAAATTCGATTACCGTCTCCGTTGTCAGCCTCAGGAGTCGGATCGAACGCCGCCAGCGTAAGCTGTGCGGCGCCAGGTCCAATGATCGACGCTGCCTCAGTGATCTCAAGTTGCCCTTCAGTGAGCAAGATCGTTCCGGACAAACCTTCGGCAAACACGATTTCGTCACTGTCAGGTTGCGCGTTGGCATCGAAAACTGCCTGCCGAAGCGTACCCGGCGCGTCGCCAGAGGAGACAACGGGTGCGTCATTGAGATTGTCGACCGTGAACACCGCCAGCACTCGGCGATCTTCCAACTGCTCTAACCGAAGCCTGCGAGAATGAATTGAATTGGTAAGCAACCGTCGATGAAAACGCGTACGAAGCCGCCGCCGATCCGACACTTGTTGGTGATTCATACGAAGGGCCCCCTTGACGGTCCCGCGAAGAGAGTGACGATGTTCGCCACTTATCTGGTGGGCAATTCGAGCAATTTGAATTCTGACTGAACCAGCACGCGAGTTTTAAAGCTCGACGGTTGCTGACAGTTCAAACCACTGCTCGAAGAATGGGCGGTCCGCCGCCGCCTGCCGTAGAGAACAGCACCCGGATCAAAACGCTTTCCAAGTCAACAGCGAATAGGGTGGCGGATGCACCAGCCGCCTGCCTGCGGTTCCATCGCCCGGGAATAATGCGCAAATGTCTCATCGCCCACTCGACTGGCGAGGAAGTGCCGGCGAGACTTGCCTTGCTGCCGGCCCGCGCGGGTCTGCCGCCCAAACAATATAGGCATTGTAGCGTCTTCGGACGCGTCGACGCAACCATTGTCACATTTATGGTTGACAACAGCCCGCCATTCCTTCCGGCCGTCACTCCTCGGAACTGGGCGTACAGGTCGGTTTTGTCGATCTGCGCAACGGGCCCATTGTATCTGTATCAATTCAGTGCAACGCCCGACGCAAAACCTACGTGCCATTCGAGGGCCTGACCGGCGCCCGAACCAGTTGCCTCAACCTGCATCGGTCCGATGCGCCTGGTGCAAACCGGTACATCCAAACGTGCAGCCGGTTGCATCGGGTGGTGGAAAAGGCGGAGGGAAAAGGGGTGGAAAAGGGGGGTGGAAGGGGTGGAAGGGGTGGAAAAGGGGACATTCTATTTTTCTTGACACGCCTTTGCGGCGCGACTAACTTGTGGGCATGCCTCGCACCGCTCGGGCTTCGGCCGGCAATTACTGTTATCACGTGCTGAACCGCGGCAACGGTCGGCAGGAGGTGTTTCACAAAGACGACGACTACGCCGCCTTTCTGAAGCTGATGGTCGAGGCCGGCGAGCGGGTCAAGAACGTCTCGATGCGCATCGTCGGCTACTCGCTGATGCCGAATCATTTTCACCTGGTGCTGTGGCCTGCGCCGAGGGCGGCGACTTGAGCCGCTGGATGCAGTGGCTCTTGACCAGCCACGTGCGGCGCTACCATCGGCATTACGGCACGAGCGGCCATGTGTGGCAGGGTCGGTTCAAGGCGTTTCCCATTCAGCGCGACGAACATTTGCTGGCGGTGCTGCGCTACGTGGAGCGCAATCCCGTGCGGGCCAAGTCGCTGGGCGTGCGGAAGGCGGAGCGGTGGCCATGGTCGTCCGTCGGCAAGCCGCCGGCCGGCGTCGAGGCGCCGCGGCTGGACCCTGGGCCGGTTCCCCGCGGCGGCGACTGGCTCCAGTGGGTGAACCAGCCGCAGACGTGAGGCGGAGCTGGCGGCGCTGCGGACGAGCGTGGTGCGGGGCTGCCCCTTTGGGGCGCCGACGTGGCAGCGGCGGACCGCGGCGGAAACTGGGGCTGGAATTCACGCTGCGGCCGCGGGGTCGGCCGCGGAAGGAAGAGAAAAAGTAGAATGTCCCCTTTTTCTCTTCCAACATTTTGGAAGGCCTGGTGTGTGCTGGAGGTGGAATTGACGAATTTATCGCGCTTCGATCCCCCCTGCCCGGCCCTCGTGCGCCGAGGGAAGGGAGCCGGAGAAAATCCCTTGACGCGGTTAGCGGCGCTTGGCGACTTCGGGTTTCATGAACGCCAGGGCGTCGCGGGCGAGCTGGTCTTCGGTCTGGTACATGCCGCGCCGACTCCTCGGCGGACCCTCGCAGTGACATGGCTCCGGATTAATCGGCGCGTCACATAAAGGCTTGTCCGATAACGGGATAGCGGGCCAGGGCGGCAGGGTAATCTCGACACCGAGCCGCGAGCGTGCCAGAATTGAGTGTTCGGCTCCACGTTGAGCCGACCATGCCCACCCCGGAGCCAATCGGCTCACATGTCCTTTCACGTGGATGGCGAGCGGCTCGACGCCGCTCGCGTCGCGACGCTTCGACGACTCGCCTCTAACGTTAACGGCCAAGGTATCTGGGTCGGAGAACTGTCTGGTTCTCCGCTCGCCACGGCCGTGGCCGTCAGTGCGCTGGCGCTGGCTGAGCAGCACGTGGACGATCAACCGCGGCCGGGACGCCGGGCCATGAGAATTGGCTGTCGGGCGTGCTGATCCGTGAGGAATTGACGCAACTGTTGATGAACAGCTTGAGGTGGCTCGCGAACCACCAAAGCGCGGATGGCGGGTGGGGCGACGCTGCTGGCGGGCCGTCGAACCTGCCCGCGACCATGGCGGTGCGGGCGGCGTTGCAGCTTACCGGAGTGCCGGCGAAATATGCAGGACTGGCGGAGCGCGCCGAGGCCTACATCGACGCGCATGGCGGCGCGGCTGGGCTGCGCGAGCGCTGCGCCGAAGAGCCGATGCTCGCAGCGGCGGTGCTGACCAATTACGCGCTGGCCGATCTGGGCCCGTGGCGGCAGGCGCCGGCGCTGGCATTCGAGATTTTTTGCTTGCCGCGGCGTTGGCGCGAGCGGTATCTGGGGGCGGGGCCGAGTTTTGCGGGCGTGGTCTTCGGGGCGCTGGGGGCGGCCCGATTTCATCACGCCAAGCCGCGGAACCCGCTGGTGCGACTCGTGCGGCGCGCGGGCGTGCGGCCGTGCCTGGCGGCGCTGGCGGACATGCAGCCGCCCAGCGGCGGCTTCCTGGCGTCGACCGTGGCGACCAGCTTTGTGGTGATGAGCCTGGCGAGCGTTGGGCTGGGCGACAAGCAGGTTGTGCGGCGCGGCGTGGAGTTCCTGCTGGCCACGGCGCGACCCGATGGGAGCTGGCCTATCGAGGCGGATCGGGCGGTGTGGAACACTTCGCAGGCGGTGGCGCTGCTGGACATGGCCGAGGCGGCGTGCGGCGACGAGCCGGCGGCGCGGCAGAAGGCGACCGAGCGGGCGGTCGATTGGCTCGTGGCGCGCGAGCAGAACGAGAAGGTGCCGGGCGTGCGATTGGCGTGCGGCGGATGGAGCGCCAGCGGTTGGGACGGCGGCCCCGCCAGTGCGAGCGTGACGGCCGCGGCACTGACGGCGCTGGCGGCGTCGCACCGCAAGCGGTCGCGAAAGAGGCAGGAGGAAGTCTACCAGGTCGTGCTATCCGGCCTCGAATGGCTCTTGGCGCTCGAGCATGAGGAAGGCGGCTGGTCAGAGTACCGCGGCGAGCGTTGGGCGATCGCGGGCCGAGGCGCCGAGGTGACCGCGGGAGTGCTGCGCGGATTGGAGGCGTGTCAACGCGAGTTGCGATTGGCGGCCGTCGATGCGCCCATGGCGCGGCGCGTGCGAGCGGCGATCAGTCGCGGCGTGGCGCACCTGGTGTCGCTCCAGGGTCCGGAGGGGAGCTGGAGCGCGACGTGGTTTGGCAATCAGCTTCAGGCGGAGCCGCGCAACCGCGTTTACGCTACGGCGCAGGCGCTCGTGACATTCGCCGAACTGGGAATGAAGGCGGAAGAGATGGCCGAGCGCGGAGCGCGGTGGTTGGCCGGCATACAGGATGCTTCGGGCGGCTGGGGGCCTGTGGGACCGTTGGCGGCGCCCGCGGCCGTCAAGAAGGGAACCGACGCGGCCAAGCCGGCGTGCAGCTTCGAGGAGACGGCCGCGGCGGTGGGCGCGCTGTTGCCGTACCGGCGGGTTGATCCAAAGATTGAGCAAGCCATGGAGAGCGGGTTGGCATGGCTGTGCGAGGCGGTGCTCGGAGAACGCCGCGCCGGCGCCCGCGGCGATCGGATTGAGCTTCGAACGATTCTGGTATGCCGAGCGACTGGCAGGCACACTGCTCGCGGGACGGGCTCTGGTAGCGGCGAGCGCGGAATTGAGCCGATCGCCGTCGTCGCCCGCGGCGACTGCCGAAGTGCCCGCCTGAGTCGGGCGGCAAGAGCCTCACGCGGCGGAATGGGCGGGCAGTGGCTACGGTGGTTGGGAGATTTGGGTGGCATTGATTGGCCGCGTTTGACCGGAGCCGCTGCTGTGCATTCCTTGGCCGCGATCACGGCGCCTTTCTTTCCTGTCCTGGCGGCGTTGGGCGAGTTTGAACCAACGGCGGCGGCCGATTTGCCGCGCGAATATCGGACGCTATTGGCGCACGACGAGCACATGACCGTGGCCGTCGAGGCGTACAACGGCTGCAGCGTCGAGGTGCGCGTGCTCGGGACCGCGTGGAACGGCGATGACTATACGCGGTCGAGTCTGCTCGTGCGGCCGTCGGACGGGTCGGCGCTGCAGATCGGCGTCATGCGAATCGACATGCGGCGGTTGAGCGCCGACGTGCGGGCGGAGATCGAGTCGCAGAGTGCGCCCTTGGGACGCATTCTCATTCGCCACGACGTGCTGCGGAAAGTAGAATTGGACCGGCTTTGGCGGATCAAGCCGGGGCCGGCGTTGCGGGATTACTTGGGGCTCGAGCCGAAAGTCGCCACGATGTACGGGCGGTCGGCCCGAATCGTCGTCGAAGGGCGGGCCGCGGTGGAGTTGTTGGAGATTCCCAAGGCATAAATTGGAAGAAATGACGAGCCATGAAGCCGATTACGGATGAATACGACTGCATTGTGATGGGCGGCGGGCCGGCTGGGTCGACGGTGGCCACGCTCGTGGCTAAGGTCGGGTTCCGCGTGCTCCTGGTTGAGCGCGAGCGGTTTCCCCGGCGGCACGTCGGCGAGTCGCTGATGCCGGACAGCTATTTTGTGTTCGAGCGACTGGGAGTGTTGGACAAACTGAAGCGCAGCGGTTACGCCAAAAAGATCGGCGTGCAGTTTGTAAATCACAAAGGGTCGCGAGTCGGCGCCATTTCACTTTCGCTGGCACGACCAGCGCGAGTCGAGCGACACCTGGCACGTGCCGCGGCCCCAGTTCGACCAGATGCTGTTCGAGCACGCGGCGGAGAGCGGGGCGGAGTGCGCACCAGGGGGTGCGCGTGGCGGAGGTGCTCTTGGAAGGCGACCGGGCGGTGGGAGTCGTGCTGCAGTTGCCCAAGGATGACACGTCGAGCGGTGGGGGCGAAAATCGCGAGGTGCGGGCCAAGGTTGTGGTCGACGCCACGGGGCAGCAGGCGATTTTGGCCCAGAAGCTCGGCGTGCGGCGGGTCAACCCGCACCTGAAAAAGGCCGCGATCTGGGGACACTTTCGCGGCGCGGCCCGCGACATGGAGCACGGCGGCGTGTACACGATCGTGCTGCACACCAATCAACAGAAGTCGTGGTTCTGGTACATCCCGCAGGCCGACGACGTGGTGAGCGTGGGCGTGGTGGGCGGCAACGACTACTTGCTCAAGCGCGGAGCGGACGCCGGCCGACGTATTTTGGCGGGAAGTGGCGCGGTGCGACGCGATGGCGCGACGCCTGGCGGGCTCCGAGCTCGTGGACGAGCTTGTCGTCGTCAAAGAGTTTTCCTACCTCACCGACCGATCAGCCGGCGACGGGTGGGTGCTGGTGGGCGACGCGTGGGGGTTCATCGACCCGGTGTACTCCTCAGGCGTCTTCTTCGCTCTCAAAAGTCGGCGAGGTGGCGTCGGACTGCATCATCGAAGCCTTGAGGACCGGCAATACGTCCGGGGCCGTGCTGGGTCGGTGGGTCGCCGACTTCAGTGAGCAGACCAATTTTGTGCGCAAACTGGTCCACGCGTTTTACTCCGGCGGTTTTCGCGTGGGGAAGTTTGTGAAGGAGTTTCCGCAACATCGCCACGAGCTGACGGACCTGTTGATCGGCCGCGTGTTCGACGGGCGAGACAAGCCCATCTTTAAGGACCTGGAGCCGTTCCTCGAGCGGATGGCTCGCGAATTGCCGCCCGATGATCCGACGGCCGAGCCGGAAGACGCGGACATGCCGGCGATTGCTTGAAGCAAAGGCTGCAGGCTTCAGGTTTCAGTAAAGGTCAATTCGTCAAGTACGTGAAGTGCATTAGTTCCTCTGGAAGCCTGAAAACCGAAGTCTTTCCCCATGCGCATCGCTTATCTTGCCGCCGGTGCGGGGGGGATGTATTGCGGGAGCTGCTTGCACGACAACACGCTGGCCGCGGCGCTGCTGAAGCTCGGCGAGGACGTGGTGCTCGCGCCGATCTACACGCCGATTCGCACCGATGAGGTCGATGTGAGCGAGCCGCGGGTATTTTTTGGCGGGATTAACGCCTTCCTGCAGCAGAAGTTTCCGCTGTTTCGTCGCACGCCGCGATGGCTCGACGGGTGGTTGGACCACCCTGCCCTGCTGCGGCTCGCGGCGGGCCGAGGATTGACCGTTGACGCGGCGAAATTGGGCGACCTGACCGTGTCGATGTTGCGGGGTGAGCTCGGTAACCAGCGCAAGGAGCTGGAGAAGCTCGTCGAGTGGCTGCTGGACGAGGTGCAGCCGGATATCGTCCACCTTTCCAATGCGCTGATGCTGGGACTGGCGCGGATGATCGCTAAGCGCTGCGGGCCGCCCGTTGTGTGTTCACTTTCGGGCGAAGACATTTTCTTGGAGAAGCTCGAGTCCCCACATTTTGACCAGGCGCGCGAACTGATGCGCGAGCGCGCCGCCGAAGTCCAAGCGTTCGTCGCGCTGAACGGCTATTACGCCGATTACATGGCCGACTATCTGGCCGTGCCGCGAGAGCAAATCGAAGTCATCCCGCACGGCCTGGACCTGGCGGGGCACGGGGAGCGGTCACCCATGGAGCCGGGACAGCCGCGGCGGGTGGGCTACCTGTCGCGGGTGTGTCCGGAAAAGGGTCTGCACTTACTTTTCGAGGCTTGCGAGCTCCTCGTCAAGAGTGGGGACGTGCCGGCGTTCGAGCTGCACGCGGCGGGCTACCTGGGACCGAGCGATCGGCGCTACTTGGCTTCGATCGAGCGTCGCATCGCGGTCGGCCCATTGGCCGGGCGCTTTTTCTATCGAGGCGAGCTGACTCGACCGGAAAAAATCGCATTTTTGTCGTCGCTGAATGTGTTTGCCACGCCGACGACGTACCGGGAGAGCAAGGGCCTGCCGGTACTTGAGGCTTGGGCCAACGGGACGCCGGCAGTCGTGCCGGCCCACGGGGCGTTTCCGGAAATGGTGGCGGCCACCGGAGGCGGGCTGTTGCACACGCCGCTTGACAGCCGTGACCTGGCGGCGAAACTGGCCGAGTTGTTGCCGGATTCTGAGCGCGCCGCAGCGCTGGGGCAGGCGGGCCGCCGCGCGGTCCACGAGCGCTTTCACGCGGCGGGGATGGCCGAGGCGACGCGTGCATTGTACCGCAGGTTGATCGCGGCCAGCAGGAGAGTGGATACAGTACCATCGGCCAGCTAAAAAATCCGCCCACGCGGCGGGATTCCGCTCCTCACTTCCGTGCGGCCTCGCTAGAATAGCCGACCAGACCCTCCGGAGGGAAGCCGCGGCTCGGGCAGGCGCCGCTTTTCACCGACCATGGCCGCGCCACGTCGCGATGAGGAGTTGGACTCTTGCGGGGAGCTGGCTTGCTCGCCGCGACGGAGCGGAAGTCTAGCCGCTGAGGGCGGCCCGCCCATTCTTGAGAACAACTCTCAGCGGCCTAGCGCCTCCCGCGGCGATGCCATCTCGCCGTCGCCGAAGCCAAGGAATGCCAGGCGCCTCGGCGCCACTTCGCCGACAACAGACCGCGGGCGCGACGTGAAGGAATTGGAACGCTGCGTCGCGCTGCGCACCGAGGAACTCTCGCGGATAAATGAGGAACTGCGCGCGAGCGAAGCGTGGTATCGCAACGTCGTCGACACGCAAACGGAATTCATAGTGCGATGGCTTCCCAACGGCACGCGCACGTTTGTGAATGAGGCGTACTGCCGGTTTCGCAAGCAGGCCGCCGAGGCGTTGGTGGGCACGAGTTTTCTTCCCATGCTCTATCACGAGGACCGTGACCGCTTTGAGGCGATGAAGAATTCGATCTCGCCCGCTCAACCGTCGGCGACGTATGAGACGCGGGCCCACGGCGCCGACGGCGAATTGCACTGGCTGCAATGGACGACCCGAGCCATATTCGACGGCGCCGGGCGGGCGACCGAATACCAGTCGGTGGGTCGGGACGTTACGGAGTTGAAACACGCAGCCGATCTCTTGCGGCAGAAAGAAGTCCACTTGGCTCACCTGGCCCGCCTGGCGACAATGGGGGAAATGGTGGCGGGCATCGCGCACGAAATCGGCCAGCCCCTGCATGCCGCCGCTACGTTTGCCGAGGCGGCGCGGCGTCACCTCGAATCGGGCCGTCCGGGCGGAGCCGCCACGGCCATCGACTGCATGCACGAGATCTCGGCCGCCGTCGCCCGCACGGTGGCGATCATTCGCCGGCTGCGAGAATTCAGCAAGACGCATGCCGTGAGGCGCAACGCGCTGAACCTCAACGACGTGGTGCGTGAAGCGGTGGAGCTGATGTCGTACGATCTTCGCCGCGTGGGCGCGACGCTGGACCTGGACTTGGGCGAGCCGACGCTGAAGGTGGACGGGGATCGCATACAACTGGTTCAGGTGTGCGTCAACCTGCTGAAGAACGCCTGCGAATCTATGGAGCAGACTCCCCCTGACCAGCGGCGGCTCGAGGTGCGAGTGAGCGCGGACGATGGCCGCGTATGTCTGGCAGTCAGGGACTCAGGCAGCGGACTGAAGCACAGCGAACCGGCGCGGCTGTTCGAAGCCTTTTACTCAACGAAGCAGGACGGCATGGGCATGGGGCTCTCGCTGTGCAAGAGCATCGCCGACGCGCACGGAGCGCAGTTGTGGTTCACGACGAACGCTCCCGAACCCGGGATGGCGTTTCATTTTGCGATCGACGCCGGGAAGGAGCCGCCATGTTGAATGCCAGTGGCGCCGTATACGTGGTGGACGACGATGGGCCCTCGCGCAAAGCCGTCACCACATTGGTCGACGCCATGGGTCTGGAGTCGCGCAGCTTCGAGGCGGCCGAGGACTTTTTGGCGGCCTATGACGGGCACCGGCCAGCGTGCCTGGTGACGGATCTGCGGATGCGCGGCATGAGCGGACTGGAACTGCAGGAGGAAGTTCGCCGGCGAGCTGTGGGCATGTCGGTGGTGGTGTTGACGGCATTTGCCAGTACGCCGAGTACCGTGCGGGCGATGCGCAACGGCGCGGTCACGTTGTTGGAAAAACCTTGTCGCGACGAAGAATTATGGGAAGCGATTCGCGACGGTCTGGCGGCCGCCCAGCGAGCCGCCGCCGGGGAAGACAGGCGCAACGACTTACGGCGTCGGCTCCAGTTGCTCTCGCCCAGGGAACGAACGGTGCTCGACTGCATGTGGGCCGGCGATGCGAATAAGGTAATCGCGCGGAAGCTTGGGGTGAGCGTGCGGAGCGTGGAGATGTACCGTCATGGCGTCTTTGAGAAAATGGGCGCTACGTCGTTGGCCGAACTGGTGCGGATGGCAGTCGCCACGGCGTCGCAGGACATGAGCGCGGCAAGCGCGGAGTGAGCACCTGACGATTCCCCCACTGCCTCGGGATGTGTTGGACCGGCGGTTGTGAGGCCGTTGGGCTTTGCGTTGCCAATTGCCTGATTTCGAACCGGCGATCCGATGGTTGCGGGTATCCGCAAGTGGTTTGCGGGTTTTGCGAGTGAGCAACCGCACCCGGCCCGCATAGAAAGGGTGGGACCGTCAACGGCGCATTGGCTTTCTCAGGCAGCGTGAGGCACACGGATTGCAGGATATCCATCGTTGAATTCCTCGGGGGTCACGACCGCTCTTGGCTAAGCGGCGGTGACGCGCAACGATGCCCATACAGGCTGATAACGATGAACCGATAGTGTTCGTGGTCGACGACGAGCCGCTGGCCAGCCATGCCGTCGCAGACCTTGTGCGATCGTTTGGACGCCAGGCTGAGGCCTTTGGCGCGGCGGCTGAGTTGCTTAATCGGTTGGACGAAATTCCCCCGACCCAAGTCGGCTGTATCGTATTCGGCCTTCGCATGCCCGCGATGGACGGATTCGAGTTGCACGCGCGGCTGACGGAGCGTGACGCGTCGCTGCCGGCCATCTGCGTTACGGCGTACGCTGACACTGCATCCACGGTGAAGTTGCTGCGCAACGGAGCGCTAGCGGTACTGGACAAGCCGTTTCGCGAGAATGAATTGTGGAGCTTTGTTCAGGAAGCGCTTGCCAAGAGCGAAGAGCAACAGCGACTGCGAGCCCACCACCGGGCGTTGGAGAGGCAGTTCAAACGGTTGTCCGTGGAGGATCGGGAGGTGCTGCAATTGATCCTGAAAGGGTGCAAGAACAGCACGATGGCGAATCGCTTAGGCGTGAGCCTGCGGACGGTGGAGAATCGTCGACGGCGCGTCTTCGAGGTGATGCAGGCCGATTCCGTGGCCCAGCTCACGCGCTTGGTGCTGGAGTACGAGCACAAGCTGCCTCCCGCCGCCGCGGGAAGCGAGGCGTGGCTGGTCCTGCCGTTTGAGCCCGTGGCTTAGCCGTCTACAGTCCGCACGATCGGCAGGGGCGGTTGCATGGGGCGTGAGGGCCGGTAAAATCCATGGCTCGGCGCCCGGGATTTGCTGCGATCGAGAATTTAACGCCTGCTATGTCCGAGCCGTTCCGCACGTCGCGACTGGTCGAATTCCACGACACGGACATGGCCGGGATCATGCACTTCGCGTCGTTCTTCGTGTACATGGAGTCGGCCGAGCACGAGCTCTTGCGCTCCTTGGGGTTCAGCGTGCACTCGACGATGGACGGCGAGCGGATCAGTTTTCCGCGGGTGACTGCGTCGTGCCAGTATTCGGCGCCCGCATTGAGCGAGCAGGTGCTGGACATCGCCATCCAGGTGATGCGCATCGGCCAGAAGAGCGTGACCTACGAGTTTCACTTTACGCACGAAGGTCGGCCGATCGCCACCGGACAGATGACCAGCGTTTGTTGCCGGGTAGTGCCGGGCGAGGCGCCCGAATCTCGACCGATTCCCGCGGCGATGGTCGAGAAGCTGCGGGAGTACGCGGCGTGAGGAGTGATCGGTGAACAGTGATCAGTGATCGGTGAGGATATGACGACGCGCGAATCCAGGCTACCGCTCACCGCTCATCGATCACCCGCGATTATATGACGGCGCTCGTGGCACGATCCTTGGCCAAGTCTTATCCCGTGTCGGGCGGCGGGGAGCTGGCGGTGCTGGTGGACGCCTCGCTCGAACTCGACCGTGGCCAGAGCGCCGCCGTGGTCGGCCCGAGCGGTTCCGGCAAGAGCACGCTCTTGACTATTCTGGGGACGCTCGATCGGCCGTCCGGAGGATCGCTGGAGCTGGATGGCGTCGATCCGTTTGCCCTGACGGAGTCAGAGCTGGCGGCGTTTCGCAGCCGGCACGTGGGGTTTGTCTTTCAGGATCACCACCTGCTGCCGCAGTGCTCGGTGCTGGAAAATGTGCTCGTGCCGCTGCTGGCCGACGGCGCCGCGGGGCCCCAGGACGTCGCGCGGGCCACCGAGCTGGTCGAGCGCGTGGGATTGTCGGCGCGGCGCGACCATCGGCCGGCCGAGCTGTCGGGAGGCGAGCGGCAGCGCACGGCGCTCGCCCGGGCGCTGGTGCGGCGGCCGACGCTGCTGTTGGCCGACGAGCCGACGGGTAATCTGGATCGGTCGACTGCGTTGGCCGTGGTTGAGTTGATGCTCGAGCTGCAGCGCGAGAACGACGCGGTGCTGATCGCTGTGACTCACAGCACGGCGCTCGCCGAGCGGATGGGGCGGCGGTATGAACTGGATGGAGGGCGGTTGGCGGAGGCGGGGCGCTGAGCCGCACGCGGCGGGGTCGCACTGCTAGAGGTCATTCGCGGCGATGATTTCGTCGCCGGCGCGTGTGATCAGGGCGATGGCGACGGGGGTTTCCAGGTTCTCGGCAAGAAGGCGCGCGTGGCCGTCGGCGAACGCGACCTGCGCGCCGCCGTGGTGGAAGCTGTAGATTTCGGCGTCGTTGTGGAAGTTGATCACCGGGATCACATTGACCGTGAAGCCCGAATCGGGATCGGCCCAACCGCTGCCGACGAACACGTTGCCGGGATTTCCGTTGACGTCGCCTGGCATGCCCTTGGTGTAGAGGTCAGGTTTGCCGGCGCATTCGGCGACGAGCAGCGTCGAGGCAGTTCCGTCGGTAATGTCCTTCATGCGGCACGGCGGAGCGGTCATGACCTTGTTCAACACGCTGACCAGGCGCTCGTTGTCTTCAGCGCCGCCGCCGCCCTGAGGGGGTGGGCTGCCGGGATACGGGCCCAGGTCGGGGCACGAAGTCCACGTGGTCCGGCCGACGCCGTTGGGACATCCGTAGTCGCCGGCGGCGGGCTTGGGCGTCGTGGTGAAGCTTTCGTCGTTCCGGTCGCCGACCGGAGCGCTCGGACAGCGAAAAATGGCGATCCCCATGCTCACCGCCGTGCGGTTGTCGGCATGGAACCAGGGCTTCTTCAAATCGTACTGGCGCGCGATGTTCTGCTCTTCAGCGTACGGCAATGCGATGACCTGCCAGGAATGGTCGTTGCTCTTCACCCCGCGATCGGCAATGGCGTGCTTGGACGTGTCGTTGGGAAGGATGTTCCAGCGGCCGCGTGGGAAGTAGCCTTTGGCGCTTTCGTGGTTAAGCAGAGCCAGGCTCAATTGCTTCAGGTTGTTCAAGCACTGCGATCGCCGGGCCGCCTCGCGGGCGGCTTGGATCGCAGGCAGCAGGAGCGAGATCAGGACGCCAATGATGGCGATGACCACCAAGAGTTCAACGAGCGTAAACCCTGAAGTTGGCGACCGCCGGCGGATCACGAGGGATTGCCTCCTTTCAAGCTGTGCTCAACGAGCCTTGCGTCGGGCGACGACGACAGCCGATTGAGACGAGGACCGCGCCGAGACTTGCCAGGAGCGCCGTGCTAGACTCGGGCGTCGCGACGGCGATTGTCGCAGCGTGGGCGCCGAACTCTTGCTTCCAGAGGTTGAGGTCGAGGCCGTCGACCTTGCTGTCGCCGTTGACGTCGCCCTCGGTAAATGAAACCTTGGCGTCAGGCCCGCTACTCGCGGCCGTCAGACCGTAGCCTCGCTGCCAGGCGATGAAGTCGCCGCCCGCAACCTGGCCGTCAAGGTCGACGTCGCCCTCTTCGAGCCAGTTTCGGAGGGGACTGAGGTCCTGATTGACCGAACCGCCGCTCCAGGCGTTAGGCTTTCCGAACGCGCCGGAGGAGCCGTCTTGGTAATTGCCGATCTCAACGCCAAGGTACGTGGCCTGCGTGGGTTGAACGGCGACGGGAAAATCCTCAAGGCGGAAGATTTCCTGCGAGTTGACCGACCAACTGCCGCTGGACAGGGCCTCGCCGAACGGTCCCTGGATCGGGTCGCCGCCATCAGCGTCGAAGATGGTCCACTGCCAATTGTCGTTATTAACGACAAACAGTCCGCCGTTTTCGCTTCCGATGGCGATGGGATTTACCGGATCGCCGTCGATGATCTGGCCGTCAAAGGTGAAATACTTGAATGATTGGTCGGGGTTCCGCTCGCCGGCCCAGATCTGGATGCGCCAGTCGGCGCTGGCGCCGCCGCCATTCAAGCGAGGGTTCCAGTGGGCGTCGCTATGGAAGTCGCGAAGCGAGTGAAAGCCCGCGATGTACGGATCGCCTTTCAGCATGCCGAGACCGTCGACGCCGCCGTCTCGCTGCAGGCCGCCGAATTGGGCCGGGTCGGTTCCCGCGTCGTGGTACCAGGCCTGTTGCCACTCGGTGATAGTGATGAGCGTGCCGACGGGGACAGCGCTCCACAGGGCGTCGTCGGTAAACTTGATGGTTCCGTTGCCGCGCTTGTCGGGGTCGGTGGCGTCGTTCTTGTCGTAAGACCAGTCGATCGACCACTCGCGGAGGTCGAGCGTGTTTTTGAAACCCCCGGCGGGCTGTTCATCGCCCTGGACGACCAGAAACTCGAGCCAGTTCTGGCCGTTGCCTTGGAGGCGCCCCAATGTGAGGTCAGTGCGATTGCGATTCTGGTCGTCCAGGAATTTTGAGCCGGTGACGGAGTTGGCCTCGTTCAGGACCAATGCGTTGTGTACCGCGGCGGCAGACGGCAAGGGCGCCGCAAGTCCCACAAGTCCCACCAGGCAAGCCATCGTCCTTCGCATCATGCACCCTTTGGTTCTTCCATGGAACGCCGCCGTCGTGGCGGCGCGAGGGTTTAGGATCTCTGTCGCCGACGCCCAAGGCCGACCGAGATGACGATTGCCAACGCCCATGCCGAGGGCTCGGGAATCAGCGTGAACTTGCCGGGGTTGCCGAGGTTGCCGGCCGAACCGGCGTATGAACCATAGCCGTCGCCGCTGACGGACAGCTTCCATTGCGTGGCGTCGTTCGCTCCGAGCGCCTCCGGCGTTTTCGGATTTCCGCTGGTGTCTTGCGTGCGCGGTCCCGCGACCGATCCTGTGCCTTGGTCGTTGTACGTCAGCCGGTCGACCAGTTCGCCGGCGGCGTCGTAGAGATTGATTTCGTCGCTGCGGCCCAAGTTCTGGTCGTTGAGGCCGATGACTTTCACGGCGGCCTCTAAGCCCCAGGCGGTGCGGAACGCGGAGGCGTCGGGCTCGACAAGGAGGACCGACTCGCGCGGCTGAACCACACTGAAGCCGCTCAGGGAAAACGCCCCGGCAGTGCGGCTGCTGTCGTCGAAGCTCCAACCGGTCATGTCGACGACGGCGTCGCCAAGATTGGTCATTTCAATGAACTCGCCGTCGGCGCCGCTGTACATCCATTCGGTGAACCGCATCGCGGCATCTGCCGGACCGCCGGCCAACGACAGCGCGACGACCAGAACGGCAGGCAGTCGGCGAATCATGAGCGTATCTCCTGGTTGGCTGGCGCGAGAATCGGCGCGTCGGTGGTCAACGGTGCTATCGAATAGCAGAAAGCTATCGCTGGCTTGTGAAAGTGCAATGAAGACGGCAGGCGAATCTCGGTAAGAATGCGTGAGCAGCGCATGGGGCAAGCACGCGAGCGGTGCACAAAGACCGAGCGACCCCACTGCGGGGCGGTTTGCATATTCCCGCAAAAAGGGCGAGAATCTGGAGACTTCTCGCTGATCCCGACAGGTAGTGAATGCAAGTCGCTCAGGCAGATGACTTTAAGTTGGCTTTCGGCGTTTCCAATGTCGTCGTAACTGATGTGATGCCGTTGGCGGTGGAGTCACGGCTGCGTGGGGAGAAAAATCCCCACTGCTAGCTCGCCGACCGGCTGTCGGCTTCAGCGAGAAGTCTCAGAATCTGGGCAGATTTGCTTTCCGACGATCCCGGTCATTTTGGAGACCGCTGCCATGGTGATGACTACCAAATTTGCGTTCCTTTGGCTGATGTTAGCGGGCGGGGCGTCGCAGACCCTCGTGGGCGGGGCGCCGCTGGAACCAGACCCCAAGCTCGCGGCCATTGCGCCCGAACAGTGCCTGTGGTATGTGTCCTACTCCGGCATGGGGGCGGCGGATCCCAACAGCGCCAACGAAACGGAGAAGCTGTTCGCCGAGCCGCAGGTGCAGCGGTTTGCGGCGGAGATTGAACTGCAGATTATGACGGCGGTGCGGCGATTCGGGGGACCGGATCGAGAGGAGCGGGCGCTGGCCAGCGCGGCGCCGAAGCTGGTCAAGGCGCTGATAGCTCGGCCGTTTGCCGCGTATGTCGAGAATGTGCGACCGGGCGACGACGGCAAAGTCGACGTCGAGGCGGCGCTGGTGCTCAATACGGGCGAGCGGTGCGCCGAAGTCGAGAGTGCGGTCGATGAGCTCACGGCGCTGGCCCAGGAAAAAGGGCTGCTGGCCGAGGGCGCGGGCGGCCCAGGCGAGAAGTGGCGCCAAATCAAGACCCCGCCCAACGCGCCCGAGGCGTGGATCGGTTGGCAGAATGAGTACTTGATTGTGGCGGTGGGCAAGGACACGTCGGCCAAGGTGGTGAAGCGGATGGACGGCGCCGCGCCGAGTGGCTCGTGAAGCTGCGGCAGGAGCACCCGGTGAAGCGCGAAATCTCAGCGGGCTACATGAATGTGTCCCGCATTTTGGAGATCTTGAAGCCGATCGTCTCGGCCAAGGACCCCAACGCGTGGCCAGCGATCGAACGGCTGGGACTGACGAGCGTCAGCGAAGTGCACGGAGTGAGCGGCTACGACGAAATGGGCGCGGCCAGCCTGGCCCACGTGGTCACTGACGGCCAGCGGCCGGGAATCCTGGGTTTAATGGCATACAAGCCTCTGGCGGCCGGCGACTTGGAAGTGATTCCCAAAGACGCGATGTTCGCTCTGGCTTCGCGGCTCGACGCCGGCGAGTTTTGGGACAACATCGTGAAGCTGATCGTGCAATTTGATCCGAGCGCCAAGGAGAAAATCGAGCAGGGGTTGTGGCAGGTCGAGAGCCAATTGGGAATCAATGTGCGCGAGGACATAGTCGGCTCGCTAGGCGACGTGTGGGTGGCCTACCTGCCAGGCGGCGATTTGTTCTCCTCATGGTTCAACTCGGCAGCGGCGGCGCGGGTGAAGGATCCGCAGAAGTTGCGCCAGGCCGTGGCCAAGTTGGTCGACGCGGCGCGGCGCGAGTTGCGCGCAAGGAAGACGGCGCGGCGATCGTGGACTCTGTCGTTGTGACGCCCGCGGGAAGTCAAACGGTCTCGACGCTGCAGCTCGGCGAGCCCGTGCCATTCGCGCCGTCCTGGTGCATTACCGACCAGTGGGTGGTGTTCGCCCTGCAGCCGCAGGCAGTGCGATCGCTGCTTGAGCGGAAGCCCGAGGACTCACTGGCGGCGGTCCAAGCGGTAAGCGCGGCCGTTGCCGAAGGCCCGGCGGCGATTGCCTACCAGGACACGCCGCGGCTGGTGCAGGCCGTGTATCCCTGGCTGCAGATGGGCGTCGGAATGGCGAGCGGCCACTTGCGCAAGCAAGGGATTGATTTCAATGCGTCGTCGTTGCCCTCGCAGGAAGTGATCGTCAAGCATCTGCGGCCCGCCATCAGCACGATGACGTACAAAGAAGACGGGTTCCACCTCAAATCGCTCAGCTCGCTGCCAGGCGGAGGCAACGTGGCCGGGACCGCGCCGCTCGTCGTGGGGCTACTGCTGCCGGCGGTGGAAAAGGCCCGCACGGCGGCCCGCGAGGTCGAAGAAATGAACAACTTGAAGCAACTCGCGCTGGCGATGTTGAACTATCACGACTCCCACGGAAGCTTTGCGACCGACGTCTACGGCGCCGACGGCAAGCCGCTGTTGAGCTGGCGCGTGCAGTTGCTGCCGTATCTTGACGAGGGGGCCTCGTATGAGCAATTCAAGCGCGACGAGCCGTGGGACAGCCCGCACAATCTGGCGCTGCGCGGCGCGGATGCCGCAGGTGTTTCGCTCGGCCACCAGCCCCGACCTGGCAGGCAAGACGCGCTTTCTGGCGCTCAAAGGCGCCGACACGCTATTTCCGGGCAACAAGAAGCTGAGCTTCAAGCATGTGACCGACGGCACGTCCAACACGTTACAGTTCGTCGAGGCGGCGCCGGAAGCGGCCGTCGAGTGGACCAAGCCGGCGGATATCGAGTTCGACGCGACCAGGCCATTTGCCGGCCTGGAGTCGCCGCGCGGGGCGTTTCTGGCCGCGCTGTGCGACGGCAGCGTCCATCGGATCAGCCTGGCGATTAGCAAGGCGACCATGGCTGCCCTGGCCACGCGCGATGGCGGCGAAGCGCCGAACCCCGAATGGCAATCGTTGCCCCCCGGGCCGCACGACTACTCGCTCGATGCCGCGGAGGTCAATGCGACGAAACAGTGAGACCGGCCGGTCATTGGCCAGGCCTTAGTAGTCATACCAAATGCCGAAGCCAACTTTCTCGACGCTCTGGTTGAAGAACGAGAACTGGTCGTCCTTGCCGTTGTAGTACTCCACACCGACGCGGAAGATGCCGGTGGCGGGGCTGCGGCGCCAGGCCCAGCCGGTCTGGAAGACGACATTGCCGCCGAAGTCGACTTCCTCGCGAAGATGGCCATTGACGGCGGCGAACGGGGCGCCGCGCCCGCCGGTTCGGCCCGCCGGCGCCCAATCGACGCCGAACTGGAACTCCCACGGATCGGCGACGTCGCAGTCCACGGCGTAACCGGCCTCGCCGTACACGCGCCAGTTATCTTGCGGATACAGCGAGCTGCCCCACACCACGCAGTCGCGGCTGTAATTGAGCCGCGGGAAGCCGGGGTTTTTCAAGAGGAACTCATCTCCCACGTGCGAGCTGAGATGGTAATAGGCGAACTTAACCTGGTAGATCGAGTCGCCCCAGGTAAGCGGCACGCCGAAGCGGTAGTCGGCGGCGTCGACGTCGCGGTTTTCGTCGAGGTCAAGCCGCACAAGGCCGGCGCCCTCGATGCCTAGTTGCACGCCTTCGGGTCGCACGTCGCCGCGGGTGCCGTAGCGGAGGATGCCCACGTTGCCGCCCAGGGTGATGTCCCACAGGTTGCCGTCGTTGGACTCGTCGTTCCACACTGAGCGGAAGCGCGATTCCTTGACGCCAGCCATGTAGGAGCGATAGATGAGGCCCTGCGGCATGAGCTGCCACTGGTACGCCTGGCCGCAGCACGTGCATCCGTTGGTGGCGCACTGCGCCGCGGCGTCGTGCATCCGTTGGTCGAACGCGCGACTGTTGGGGACGAGTTCACCGGAGAGGGGCGGGTACTGCTCGTCGAGCGGCCCCAAATACGGCATGGCGCCGCTGCCGGCCGGCGGCGCCTCAAAGGTTTCGTCGCTCGAGACGAGGCGCAGACCGAATAATCGCCGTTCCGCCGGTGAGGCCCAGGCCGCGTCCACGGCCGGAGCAGTTTCCAGCCGTCGCGCGGGCTCGGCGGCGGGAGCCAACGCGCCGGGCGAGAGCGCCAGGCAGACCGCCGCCGCCAGCTGGTACAGGAGCCGGGTGGTCATGGGTCTTGAGTTGGGGTTCGTCAAACGGTGAGGCGGCGATCCGGCAGTCGCCGCACGGCCGTGTGTCATCGGTCGCGCGGGGCAAGGATGTGCGACGGTGTCATTTCATCGGCAAACTCGCGAAGACAGGGACAACCGGAGCAGGCAGGACAACGGCAAAAGTTTCCCAGGAGGGACCGGTCGCGTAGACTCGGTAAAGCTTACCGGGCCAGGAGGGGGCGGCGGCGGTACAGTTTGCCGCGCGGCCGGCCATGCCAAGGCCGCGGGGCGACGGCAAAATTGGCGGCTGCTGTCATGCCGGACGGCGGCCCGGTTCGATGCAAAGACAAGCGCCGCTTCACGCGGCGAAGTTCCTCGCTCACGGAGGCTGCGATGATTTGCCGCACGACGCTGGCGGTGGGATTGGCGGCGGTCGGCGTGGGGCTGGCGGGCGCCGGCGCGGCGCACGCTCAGCCGATGCCGGGTACGTTCCTGCAGTGTTTGGGTTACGGATGTGGCGCGGGGTATCACGCGCCCATCGTGCGGACTCCGTGGCAGGAGCCGATGCGCGGCCAGCGAATGAAGTTTGCGCCACAGTGCTGCGGTCCGCTGGGCCCGGCGCCGTACATGGTCACCGGCTGCAGCGGCGCCTGTGCCACGGGCGGTTGTGAGTACATCCCGCGCACGGGCCCAACCCCCCAAGTCCCCGAGCCGCCAGTTCCGAAGCCCGCTGAGGGCGAAGCGCTGCGCGACTATCGAATCGCGGCGCAATATCGTTGGCCGTAGCAGGGGCGCGCCGCTGGCGCGTCGCCACGAAAATGAGGGAATGACGTGCAGTGGTGGTGGATTGTCATCGCGGTGATCGGCGGCGTGGCGGCGGCATGGATCTGGCGTCGGTTGCGGGCCAGTCGGCGGCTGGTGCGCGAGCGACTGGCGCGGCTCGACTTTGATCACCGTCGCGCAGCACTTGAGCCCGCCTTTCTCGCCGCCGCCGCCGCGACGGGCAAGCCGCGCGGTCTTCGCTGGAAGGCGTGCCAGCTCCAGCCGGGCGCGATCTTCGCCCGCGACAGGTCCAACGGCGAGCTGTTTGCGCTCGCCGGCGCCACCATCAGCTTCGAGGCCATCGAAGGCGGCGCCATGGAGGAGGTCGAAGCCGTCGGCAACCTGCGCGCCGGCACGGCGGTGTTTGTTTTTCGCAACGGACGATGGACGACCGACGGGCGGGCCGTGTTCAACCTGGAACCACGTGAGGCGCTGGCGCGGTACAGCGACAGTCTGGAGCAAGTGCACGACGACTAAGCATTCGCCGCGATCACTGGATTTCTCAACGTGCCGAGGCCTTCGATGGTTACCTCGGCGACGTCGCCGGGCTGGAGGTACACAGGCGGCGTGCGGGCCATGCCCACGCCGGGCGGCGTGCCCGTGTAAATCAGGTCGCCGGGCAGCAATGTACACACATGCGACAGGTAGCTAACCAAGAAGTCGATCGGGAAGATCAACTGGCGGGTGTTGGAGCTCTGCATGACCTGGCCGTTGAGCCGAAGTTCAATGGGTAGCCCGCCGGGATCGGGGATTTCATCGCTCGTGACGAGCCACGGCCCAAGCGGCGCGAAGCTGTCGAACGATTTACCCAGGAGCCACTGCTTGCCGGGCTTGTGTTTTTGCCAGTCGCGGGCCGACACGTCGTGGCCGCACGCGTACCCGGCGATGTGATCCCACGCGGCCCCGCGCGACACGCGGTGGGCCGAGCGGCCGATGACGACGACGAGCTCGGCCTCGTAGTCGACTTCGCGAGACTCCGGCGGCAGCTCGATGGCGTCCTCGGGACCGCGCAGCGCGGTGGGGAACTTCGAGAAGACGACCGGTTCGTCGCCGACGGTGGCGCCGGTTTCGGCGGCATGGTCGGCGTAATTGAGTCCGATGCAGATGATTTTTTGGGGGTTGAGAATTGGCGCCAACAGCTTGACGCCCGCCAGCGGCGCCGCCGGCGCCGTGGCGGCGACCTGAGCGGCGGTCGCCAACGCTCGATCGCCGCGCTCGAGCAGTTGCCTGACCGAGGTCGGCAGGGTCGCGTCGTGCGCGGCAAGGTCCACCAACTCGAGCTGCCCGGCGGAACTTGTGCGCACGGCGCCGAGGCGCGGGGCGCCGCGATGTTCGAAGGTAACCAACCGCATGGCGTGCTGATGGGGCGTGAAGCGTGGCGTCTGTTGCACGCCCAAGCTAGCCGCCCGAGCGGGCCAAGACAAGCGAATTTCGTGGGGTTGTGCGTGTCGGCGGGGTGACGCCGAATGTGCGGTCGACAGGGGGCCGTCGAACGGTCGGGCAAGTTGGCGGGGCAGGCCCGTCCGCTCCATCGCGATGGGCAAATTTGCCGAGGTTTGGGCCGTAACCTACGGTTTCAACGGGCGCCGTGCGCACCGACGCCGCCCGGTCCTCGCCAAATTGCCAGTTCCCGCCTGCTTGAGTCCTGCACCCATGCCCGACGGCCCGAGTCCCTTTGTCGACGTCACGACGGTCGCTTCGCCGCCGCCGATAGCGCCCGGCGCTGGGCAGCGCCGTCGTCAGGAGACCGAGGCCCGTGTGGCCGAGATCAGCTCGCTCTTGAGTGCCCTGGAAGAGGCGGCCGCGGAGAGCGCCGTGCCTGCCACTCCGCCGCCAGCTCCGGCGAAATCGGCCGACGATCACGAGATCCGCTTGGTGCAGGTGCGGCTGGGCATGGCCAGCAGCCTGTTTGCGGCGTTGCGTCACAAGCACGCGGCGACCGCGTCGCACAGCCTGCGCATGGCGCTAGGCTGCAGCACGTGGGCGCTGTACAAGCGGCTAGACGAGGACACCCGCGACGTGGTGGAGCTGGCGGCCCTGCTGCACGACGTCGGCAAGATCGGCGTTCCGGATAGCGTGCTGGCCAAGGCCGGTCCGCTGGCCGCGGCCGACGAAGCCGAGTTGGCCCGCCATTGGGAGTACGGCGTGAATATTGTGGCATGCTGCTGCAGTGCGCCGCGGATACTCGACGCGGTGCGCTACGCCGGCGTTCACTTTGACGGCGGCGGCCGCGCGGCGGAGGTCACCGGCGATCGCCTGCCGTTGGAATCGCGGATGATCGCGATCGTGGACGCCTTTGACGGGCTGACGGCGGCTCAATCCAATTTGGCGCCCATGTCGCGAGACCAGGCGCTAGCCCGCCTGCAAGCGGGCGCGGGTACGCTATTCGATCCGATCCTGGTAAAGCAGTTCATCGAGCTCTTATCGCACGGCCAGGACGCGCTGACCCAGCAAGTAGCTGGGCATTGGTTCAACGAACTGGGAAAGAAGCAAACGGAGCTGCCGTGGTCGTTGCCGGGGGCCATCGTGGCGCCGTCGCCCGCGGCGACGAAGGCCAGCAGCCACGCGATGTTCGAGCAGCAGTTGCTGGACGCGATGCACGATGGAGTCGTATTCGTCAACGCGCAGTCCACGGTTTTACTGTGGAGCAAAGGCGCCGAACGATTGACGGGCGTCAGCAGTACGGCGGCCGGGGGCCGGCAGTTTGTGCCGAGCCTGCTGGACATGTGCAACACGGCCGGACGCCGCGTGCGCGACGAGGCGTGCCCCGTGGCTCGGGCGCTGGCCAGCGGCGCCCAACTCCGGCAGCGGTTGGAGATCTTGGGCCGCAGCGGCGGGCACGTGGCGATCGATTTGCACGCCATCCCGGTGCACTCGGCCGACGGCGAGCTGCTGGGGGCAACCCTGCTGCTGCACGACGCCGAGCCCGAGGCGTCGCTGGAAGAAAAGTGCGAGGCGCTCCACGCCGAAGTGACCAAGGACTCGATGACCAAGGTGGCCAACCGCGCCGAGTTCGACCGCATGCAGGCGCTGTTCATGGAGGCGCATCGTCAGGCCGGTTCGCCATGCAGCCTGATCATGGCGGACATCGACCACTTCAAACACATTAACGACACCTACGGGCACCAGGCGGGCGACGAGGCGATCATCACAGTGGCGAACTTGCTCAAGCAGCTGTGCCGCTCGGGCGATCTGGTGGCGCGGTACGGCGGCGAAGAGTTCGCGGTGCTGTGCGCCGACTGTTCGGCGGCCGACGCGGTGAAGCGCGCCGAGCAAATTCGCCGCAAGCTGTCAGAAACCCCCCACGTGTGCCTGGGCAATAAGCGAATCACGGCAAGCTTCGGCGTTTCGCAACTTCAGGTGGGCGACACAACCGAGTCCATGCTTCGCCGGGCCGACCAGGCCCTGCTCATGGCCAAGGAGAAGGGTCGCAACCAAGTCATCCAATTGGGCGGAAGTATGGACGAGCAGCCAAAAAAGAAACGGTGGTGGAGCTTTGGCGGATTTCGGGCCCAGCCCCTCATCGAGACCACCCTGACGACCGACGTGCCGATCAACGTGGCCATCGAGAAACTGCGAGGCTTCGTGACCGACCACCACGCGCGGATCATTTCGACGCGCGAGAACCGCTTGGAGATGGAGATTTCGACCGAGAAGATGGGGGTCCATCGCCGGCGGGGCGATCGGCCTTCGCCCTACCGGATCGAGATGGAGTTCAGCGAACAGCGGCTCGAGCGAACCAACAACGCCGGACTGGCGGCCGGCAGCTACGCCCTAACCGTGGCCAAGGTGACAATCCGCCCGCGCCGCAGCCGTAATCGCCGTCACCAGGAACAGGAAGAGCGAGCGCGGCTCATCCTGCAGAGCCTGAAAGGATATTTGATGGCCCAAGAAGTCGGCGGCGGAGACGAGCAGACCGCGGCGTTGATTGGCGCACGGTGAGCGAAAGTCTGGACACAGGGGAGTTTCCCATGCGGAACGAATTGCACGAATCTGGACAGGGGTTGCTCAAGTCGGCGACGGCGGGCCATCAACCCGCCAGCCGCCCGACAAGCGACGGCGGGCGGACCTGCGCCTTGAATCCGCCAGCCGTGGACGAAGCGCTGGCCGACGACGCGACCCTCGCCGAAACGATGCCGATCGTCGCGCAGCGCGGCTCGCGCCGCGAGCTGGCGGGAGCCGCGACGGAAGCCGAACGCCGGATCATCGACCACGCCCATCCAAGTGGCCCGGAGTCGGCGGTTGGTCCCGGCGACGGGGCGCTGTTGCGTCGGCTGTCGCAGCAGCTATGCTCGCTGGCAGCACAACAGGACCAGATTCGCCGGCTACTGGAGCAGGCCGAGCAACATGCCGCCGCCAAGCGCAGCCCGCGCTCATAGGCCGTTTCAAAGTTGCGAAGTCTCCCCGTGCGTCTTCGCTGCACTAAGTGTCGCGCGAGCGTGCGCTGGCATGCTTGTTTCGCGACGCGGTTCTGGGTCCACAGTCCTCACGACTCAGTCCCGCAAATCAAGCCCCCATTCTTGATTCGGCGCTGGTTTGCTCGCACTCATCGCGGACGGCCGTCCAATGGCGGGCCGATTGCCAGCCGACGCGACGACGCGATATCTTGAGGGCGCAGTCGAGGTGCACCGGCAGGGATGTCCGGTCTCGAGCGTCGCGGCTATCGCGCCGCAGGCTACCACGGACTTCTACTTGCCCCAGGAGAGCACGAACATGGCTTACACAGTGCCAGACTTGCCGTACCCGAAGAACGCCTTGGAGCCGCACATCGACGCCCTGACCATGGAAATCCACCATGACAAGCACCATGCCGCCTATGTGGCCAAGGTGAATGAAGCGCTCGCCGGCTCCGGAGTGCCGGAACAATCAATCGAGGATCTGTGCCGCAACATCGGGTCGGTGCCCGAGAAGATTCGCACGGCCGTCCGCAACAACGGCGGCGGGCACGCCAATCACTCGTTGTACTGGACGATCATGTCGCCCAAGGGCGGCGGCGAACCGAGCGGACCGCTGGCCGACGCCATCAAAAGCGCGCTCGGCGGATTTGCGGCGTTCAAGGAAGCCTTTACCAACGCGGGGGTCACCCGGTTCGGCAGCGGCTGGGCGTGGTTGAGCGTCGACAAAGGCGGCAAGCTGGTGGTCGAAAGCACGCCGAACCAGGACAACCCCTACATGGAGGGCCGCACGCCCATCCTGGGAATGGACGTGTGGGAACACGCGTACTATCTGAAGTACCAGAACAAACGGCCGGATTACATTGCAGCGTTTTTCCAGGTGATCGACTGGAAAGCGGTCGGCGACCGGTTCGCAAAGGCGAAGGGCTAAGGGGGAAATGACCAATGGCCAGGCGCCGCCAATGACCGGCAGGGTACTCAGCTAGCCCATCGTTGGTCATGGTGCTTGGTCATTGGGACTTCTTCGTTGCTGCTAGCAAAGCGCGGCACTGCCGTTGACCGACGGCGGAGACATTCTGTAGTCTCCGCCGCGCGGCGTTCTATGCTGGCGCCGGGCAATCGCTACGAGCCTCAAGGATTTTCTGGTCGTTAGGGATGGCTGCTGCCGAAAAAGTCGAGTAGCAGGACTTCGCCGCACGACCGCAGCGCGCTAGGCAGCGATGCGGTCGCCGCCGGCGTCGAAATAGTTTTCCCGCCGCGATCGCCGCCAAGGATGGCGCGCGACAGCTTGTCGAAACAAGGCATGGAAGCCATGAAAAGAACCGCACTGGCCGCGGGGCTGATGGTCGTTGTGGGCGCTATGGGCTGCAAGATGCCGCCCAAAATGGCGTTTTGGAAGTCGGAAGCCAAGGCGCCCGAGACGACGGCGCTGGCGAAGTCGGCGCCAACCTTGCCGTCGGATCTTGCCAAGCAGTCGGCCGCAGGCGCGCAACCTAGCGCCGCCCAAGTGGCAGGCGGCACGGCCGCTTCGTTTGTGCCGGGCCAGACCACGTCGACGCCGCGAACCACGTCGCCTGCGGGTTATCCAACCACCGGCGCACCGGCGATCACCCCGGAGTCGGCTGGGCAATTCGCGGCGGCTACCCCCGCCGCGAGTCCGCACGCCAACGCCGCGAGCCTCGGAACTATTTCTTCGTCGCCCTATGATCCGGCGAAGCCGCCCAAGAGCGCCGTCGCCTCGACTCCGCCAGCCGCCGCCGCGTCGACCGCGCCGCGGTACGGCGCCTCGCCTTTCGATGCGGCGACGCCCTCCACCGCGCCGGCCAGTACGCTTGCCTATGGCCAGGCCCCCAGCAGCGCGGCCACGGCTGATTCCGAAGTGATCGCCAGCGCGCCGTCGTTTGGCGGGTATCCGGCCAGCTCGCGCTACGCTGATGTCGCTGCTCCCACCGCGCCGAAGGCGCCAGCCGCGAACACGGTCGCCGACTACGCCAACCGGTACGGCCAGTCAGCCTCAACGGCCAGCGCCACGACGGGTGCTTTCGTCGACTCAGCCGATCGCTACGCTAATGCCGCGGCGGGCACGGCGACTTCGACCGCGCCCGCCGGTAGCGCCCCTACAAACAAGATTGTGTCGCCCACGACAGTCGCGGTCGCCGGTCCGTACCGGCCGGGCGGGACGGGCACCTATCCGGCGAGCGCCGCCGGCGCGTACTCGACGGCGGTCCAAGTGGCGTCGCGTCCCCAGGACGAGACGACCGGCGCCGCCAGCAGCTCCTCGGTTCCCAACGTCGCGGTTCCGGGCGGCGGCAATTCGACGGCGCCAAACGGTTCGACCTCGACCGCGCCGCGCTACTGGTAGCCGCGGCCAGTTCAACGCGAAAATCCCGACAAGCCAGACCCCGGCGGAAGTGCTGAGGAGGGGCTGGCCTGTTTTCTTGAGCTAAGTCGCTCATATCGCCGAGCCAATGCTCGGCGTCGCACGCAGTTGACTTTGCCCCTGTAACCGAACGGCAGTCGCCGCGTTGGGCGTTTTTTGGGATGAGCTGCCGGCCAGAAGGTGATATACTGCTCGCCATCGGCATCTGTTCCACGGGGCAAGAAAGGTGCGACTTTGCCGATGGAGGTCAAAACTCTCACGTGCAACATCTGCGGCGCTGACACGCAGGTGCTTCAGCGCGCATCCGCGGTTTGACAGTCAGATGTACGGCCAGGGGGCCGGGGGTCAATTCCAGCACGTATTGCGGGAAACGCGCTACACAATCGATTGCCCCAAGTGCGGCCGCCGGGATCAGGTCGTGAAGGCGGAAGGCAAGTAGCGCTGCGCGGCACGCCCGCTGCCGACTAGTTAGAACGCGGCCATGCCGCGCTAGCCAGCGGAACGGACCGCGCCTGGTCGTTGCGATCAGGCGGCGGATCGTTTACCAGCCCATGACCATGTTCGATTCGATGGCCTTCTGGGACTGCTCGAGGTCCGCGCCGGTTTCGTGCATGTAGAGTCGGATGGCGTGCACCTTGTCGCCGCCGGCCTTCGAGAGGCAGTCGCGCGCGGTGTTGCACGGATCGAGCTTGCCGTTGATGCCAAGTGCCGTCTTGGAAATCACCCAGGTGTCGCGCGGCGCTTGGTGAGCCGCAGCACGGTGTCTTGCGGGTACGCGTTGGAGACGACGGACGAAGCCCCGTCGCTGTCGGTGGCCCAGGTGATGATGATGTGACTGTCGGTTTCCACCTCGAACAATGGCATGGCGTTCTCCTTATCCAATCATCCAGCGCGCCTCGAAATAACCAACCCCAGCGATGCCGCGAGCGGTTGACTGCGCCGCGGGCCGAAAGGGCCGGAGCCGCTGCCGTCCCCTTCCTCGACTAATCTACGGCAAGCCGACGAACCGCGTCAACGCTCGGCGGCGAAGGGGTGGTTTTTGCGGCGATTTGGGGGGTTGAAGGCGCGGCGGGCGGCGCCGTTTCCAGCGCGCGGCGAGCTTAGCGGACGGCGGCTAGCATTTCGATGTCGTCGTGCTCGTGGCATTCCGTGTCGGGGTCGGGCGAGCTCGCCGGGACGATGGGGCGCGCGTTGAAGGAGTGGCGACGGACCGCCGTTCCCGTGTGATGGAACAAGCACGAACCTCCCTCGGCCCGAGCGCTGTAGAGGGCCGAATCGGCGCGGGACAGGAGCTTCTGGGCGGTCTCGCCGCTGGCGGCGTCGACGACGCCCCCCCACACCGAGCAGCGCAGGTAGGCGCCGGCGTGACGCATGAGCCGCTCGCCGAAGGCCAGGCGCCGGCCAGCGTGGTCTGCGGCATCAGAACCACGAATTCGTCGTCGCTGTAGCGGGCCACAAAGTCGTTGTCGCGAATGCACTCCTGGAGCAACCGGGCAACCAGCCGCAGCCGCGTCTCGCCGGCGGCTTCCGACTCGTCGAGCTCGTCGGCCACGCTGAACAAGGCAAGGGAGAACCGCCGCTTACCGTCGGCGTGCATGGCGATCAGCGCGTCGAGGTGCTCCTCCATCGACCGCCGGTTGTGCAACCCCGTGGCCGGGTCGATGCGGGAGCCGGAGAACGTGATAAGTTGAGCCTGTTGATTGCGCAGCTGGTCGCCGGAGAGCGACAGACTCGTGGCAAGCCGCCAGGTGGCGCTCGAACAGCCCGTCGGCGCACTGCCGCAGCTTGGGCCAGTCGGCGGCGGCGCCGCCGGTCTGCATCGCCGCGATCTGCGACTTGAGTCCCGCAAAGCTGGTGCGGTGCGCCCCCGTCTCCGCCGCCAGTCGGGAGGCAAGGTGCTCGAGCTGGGCGGCGATCAGGCCGGCGCGGGCCAGCTCGTCGAGCAGCTTGGCGTCGTGCGGCGAATGCGTCTGGCCGCGCATGCGGCGCCCGAACAGGTAACCCACCAGCGCCACCGCGGCGATGGCGGCCGTGTCCATCAAGAGCCCTTGAGCGTAGAAGACAGTCGCGAGCATTGGCGAACCTGTAGGCAGGGTGAGTTGGAGGCGTCTGAGTTCCAGGAAGCCCGCCGCGGCGTGTCGCTGGGCGGGTCAGTAATCGGTGCGCGAGCCGAAGCCGCGCATGCACAGGAAGCCCGCCGCGGAGGCGATTCCCAAAAACAGGAACCACTCCTGGTAGTTGAGGGCGGCGACCCAGCACCAGCCGTCGTGGATGCCGGTGCGAATCCAAACGCCCACAACGTCGAGGTAGCGCATGAGGTGACCCTTTGGGAAGCGCCGCAGCGCGGGGGCGCGCAGGAGTCGCCTCCAGTTAAAATGTAGGTCGCCGTGCGATGAGGCTTGGCGACGCGGGCCGGATTGGCGCGCCCTACAACCGGTACAAGCGCTTCCGGGCGGACGAGCCTTCTGCCCGCCCCTGTCGGGATCGCATTCAAAATCGCATAAGGTCCGTATTTCTGCACAGGACGCGGGGCGTCGGAGGCCTGGAAACGCGGCACTTGGCTCCTTCGTTGAGGTGCAAAGGTCGTCGAGTTTTGTCGTTTCTGGGTCTTCACGGCTTGCTGGGGACCTCGGACAAACCAGGGCGGCGCGGGGAGTTTAGCGAGGCCCCTGGGGCGTGCGAAGGCGGCGATACCGGGCTCTCTGGCGTTAAGAGGCAGGCTTCGCAAGGAGTTCGGACGCGGCGCGAGGCGCCGCAAAAGGTCGTGGGGCGACGGGAGCATTGGAATGACGAAGTCCGAATGACGAATTGGGGAAGCGGTCGCATGGCGGTTCACAGTGGCAGTCGCGCGGCGGCTGTGCACAGTCCGTTCTGGCTGACAGTTGCGAGCTGACCGCCGAGAGAATCGTGAACACCGGTACAGTATACGGTCGAGTGGCCATTTGCAAGCGCAATCTTGAAAATCGGCAGATTTTTTTATCGCCGATGACCGCTCATGAACGCTGAAGGATACAGTTCAACGGGCGGGCATTTATGCCCGTTCGTAGCGGGCGGCTGGCGCACTGTGCCAGCGAGCAACGGTAAATGGTGGGTGCAGGAAGCGCCACCTGGCTCAGAAGCGACGGCTTCCCCAGCGCCGTCTCGGCGCTGCGGCGCCACGCGATCTTGGGGTAGAATGGGACTCAGGGCCGACGCGATTTGTCGGTCGACCAGCGCCGCGATGGGATGAGGAATCGTGCCGTGACAACTGCCGCGAGGACATACACCATGCTCGGCAATGTGACGCTGTGGGACGCGGCGCGTCGAGCGCATGAGCTGCTGGCCGGCGCTGGACTGGCTCACGCGCTAGTTGGCGGCGTGGCTGTGTGCCTGCACGGGTATCAGCGGAGCACCGTCGACGTCGATCTGTTGGTGCGACGCGAGGAGGCGTCCCAGGCGCGGGCCCTTTTGGAAGCCGATGGCTGGGCATGGAACGACGAGCACAAGGAGTTGCGCTCGCCCGGCGGCGTCGTGCTGCAGTTTCTGTTAGCCGACGACAAAGCAGGTCGCGACGCGGAGGTGCGGCTGCCCGATCCGGGCGACGCGACGGCGGTGACGGAGTTGGAAGGCCTGCCGGTGCTCACGCTGGCGCGGCTGATCGAAGCGAAGCTGGCGTGCGGACAGGGGGACTTGCGGCGCACGCATAAGGACTTCGCCGACGTGGTGGAGCTGATCGCGGCGCAGAACCTTGATGGGTCGTTCGCTCGTCACCTGCACAAGTCGCTCCGCGAGGCGTATCGCGAGCTGGTACGGCATGCGCGCGGAGGCGCGTGACGTGCGGCCGTGATTCAATGTAGCCTGCTCGCTGTGCGAGCAGATGTGCCTCTCGCAGAGCGAGAGGACTACAATGGCGGATGGCTGGCGGCTGTGCCCGAAGGACTGCGCGGGAATTGAGCCGCGTCCCCTTACTCTTGGCCACCGTACAGGTTGTGGAAAACGGCTTTGACCTTGCGGGCACGCCGCTAACGATTACCTTTGGCGTCCCTGAACCTTCAATCGCATCGCTAATCGCCATTGGGCCAATCTCCCTGGCGCATCGCCGCCGCTACGCCATGTAGCCCCCGCGCGGTATGCTGCCGCCTCACGGCGGTTTACTACGCTCAAACTGCTGCATGCCAACGCGGCTTAACGGGGCGCCAAGCAGTCGGGGGGATGATTCAGATATTTGACACGTTGGCGATTCAGGCGTAATCTGACGGCGGCCCGTGGGGGAACAACACGGAGCCGAGGCAAATGAAAAGGCTAGTTTTCTTCGCCACTCTGCGACACGCCGTGTGTTTCAGGCGGCGGGTTACGAAATCAGGAGGGACAACAAACTGTACAAAATAGAACGTTCTCCAGGTGCGCCGCCAATACTGACGGTCGTTGGCGATATCGGAGGCGCAATCCACGCCGCCGACGCCATTGCCACCCTGGCGGCCGGACTAATCGGCTGCGGGCTCGGCACGTCGGCGTATCGGCGCGGACAACCGGAGACGTAAGCTGTGTGGCGCCCACGATTCAGCTTGCGTCTTTTCCTTTTGTTCGTAACTGCGGTTACGATATTCTTTGGCGTCTCGCAGATTCACCGACGGCATTTGATGCAGGAGATACAGGGGTTTAAAAGGGAAGGCGTTAATTTTGCTTTCAAAGACGGGTTTGTTGATTTGTTTTGGCTACAGCGCCCCGACGCATGGATAGATGCAGCGAACCTTGCGGGTGGGAAATATCAATTAGGCACGGAAAAAATGGAGGGCGCCCATTTCTTCTCATCGGTTAATGACCTTAAGAAACGGCTCGACAAGTTTGGCGCTCCAAAGGTGCGTCTAGTGATGATAAATGCGAGTATGGGAACATACGTCTTGGAAGTACAACAGAGAAAAAAGTATGTGGACGCGCTCCGAGACCTTGAGGTCATTCAAATGCTTTCTGCATCAAGTTATCGGCGATATTTGGATGCCCAACAATATCCTCCGAGACCTTGAGGTCATTCAAATACTTTCTGCACCACCGCAAAAACTTCCCGGACGCAATGGCTCGCCGCCGCGTGCAAAAAGGCCAAGGCTTGTTGGTTTTCCAATACAGTCTAGCGATGAGTAGTACGTTACTCACGGGCACAAGGTATTGAGCTTGTGCCGGTCAAATGAAATCGCGGCTTGGTCTTCGACGCTTTCCTATTCTATATACTTCGGCCGTCGCTTTTCATTCGCCGGGGCTAACATGGCGCATAACACTTGGGCGCTGTTTGCTGTAGTGGTGGCGGTCATCGCGGCCGTCGTCTTTCGGCGCATGCGGCCGAGCGACTAACAGCACGCTACGCCAAGTAGCCTTCGCGCGGTATGCTGCCGCGATGCGCTTTTCTCTCAAATTGGCGTTGGCGGCGATGGCCTACGTGGCATTGGCCGCGGCGGCGATTAGCCAGAGGAGCACGATAGGCCGTGATGCGCTTTGGGCCGTGACTGTTCTAGCGTTCGCCTACGCGGCGGTCGTGTCGTTCATTGCCACGGGGAAGCGACAAGCCCTTGCGCTCGGGTTTCTTGTACTCACGGCGATTTACGTTGTTGGCTTGTACTTGCAACCGCGAGTGTTGTCGTCACGGCGAGTGTTTGAGGCTGCGGGCTACAGAATATCGGACGACGGCGACGTGCATGCGGTGGTTTTTATCGCCCCCGGACTGCAGCAAGATAAATATCCCGGTAACTTTACCCCGGCGATACAATCCGCCAACGCCATCTGCACTATGGCGGCCGGGCTTATCGGCTGCGGGCTCGGGGCGTTGGCGTATCGGCGCGGGGGGCGCGGCGAGTCGGGGTGATGGCCCATGAGCTGCAGTCGTGGTCAATAACCGCAACGCCGACGCGGGAGCGTTTTGGCCGTTAAGTAGGCAGCGGATATACTGCAACTGACTCGCCGGTGCCAGAACTGGCGTATGTGGTTGATTGCGAGGACGCGCACGGCGCGCGCACTATCCCGCGGCTCAGTCGTAGTTATGACTTTTCCATCGATACGCTCGACTGACGGTGACAACCAGAGGTCCCTGGCCCTCGACCCGGACCTGCCGCTCGAGGTGTTTACGAGCACCGAACCGTGGCATACGGAGCGGGTCGGCGCTGGCGCTGTACTGTAGCGACGGCCGGTGGGGCGCGGCGTTTGACCAGTTCTGTCACAAGCATCTGGGCATGCCGCGGTATGACAGGTGGGCCGTCCCCGGCGGTCCGGCGTGGCTGGGCGCCGCCGAGGGGAGCCGCGACTACGACGAAGTCGCTCGCCAACAGCTCGATTTTCTGGTGCAGTTCCACCAGCTTGAGCGGATTGTGCTGATCACGCACTACGGCTGCGCGGCGTATTGGAATCGGCTGCGAAAGAGATCCCCCGGAATGCCTGCCGGCGCAGACCGAAGATGTCGTGACGGCGGCCGGCAGGCTTCGGAACTGGTACCCGGGCATACGCGTCGAGGGGTATCTGGCAATGTGTCGTGGGCGGAGCATTTCGTTCCATGAAATCGACGTGTCGTTTGCCGCGACGCCTGGCTGACGTAATCCGAGGCGTTAGCGTGCCGTGGCGTTCACTGCAGGGCGGCTGACTGATCCGCCCGTCGCGCCGGCCGCGCGGCGAGCAGCGCGATCAAGGCGAGAACGGCGGCGGCGGGTTCCGGAACGGCGCTTGCGGCGGCCGTAGCGGCCGGCAGGCCGTTTTGCTGTTGCCACACGAGAAAGTCGGCGCCATCGACGTCCTGATCGCCGTCGGCGTCGCCTTGCGAGTTGGAGGCGCTTCCCGTCAAGCCGAAGTTTGCGCCAGACGGCGAGGTCGTCGTTGTCGACTCCGCCGCTGCCGTTGAAGTTGGCGGCGGACAGCGCCGACCCCGACAAGTCCTGGTTGAGCAAATCCTTGTCGACCACGCTCTGCAGGTCTTCGAGCGTAAGAATCGAGTCGAACACGCGGAAGTTGTCCAACAGGCCGTCGAACGGGCGGAGACGGAACCCGCTTTGATTGCCTAGGGCCAGGCCATACGAGAGTCCATTAGAAGTATTTTCTGACGCCTGGAGCGGTCCGTTGGCCGTGGTCGTGGCGAACACGTCGCTCGATAGCACTTGGTTCGTTTCGTCGGCGTAGAACATTTCAATGCGACCCTCGAGAGTGCTATCCCAGGTGAGGCCGACGAACATCCATTGATCCGACGCGTTCCAGTGGTTGGTGAAGGCGGTGACGAGGGTTTTCACGGTGTTCTCGCCCGTCGTCAGCTCAAATTCCATCCTTCCGGTGGAGCCGCGCAAGTTCATAAAATTCCCGGCGTCGCCGGCAAACACCTGGGCGAGGCCCGTCCAGGTGGTTGTCGGATCGGTCCGCAGCCACCCGGTAATGGTCAATTGGGTTTTGTTGGCGAGGATGCCGTGGACTGTGTTGTTGGAGGCGCCGGGGCCGCGATTATCCGTGGCGTAGCCGGAAGCGTTTCCCATGCCGGTCGAGAGGCTGTTGTTGTAAGCCCGGTCGCCGGGTAGTCCTGAGACGCCCGCGGCGTCGTCGCTGTACAGGTTTGTCGCTTCGCCGGGATCGCCCGTGCCGAACATCGTCAAGTCGCCGTTGGGGCCCGCCGCTCCGCTGTTGACGATGTTGGCGCCGGCCGGCAGCGGGGCGCCGCTGGTGGCGGAATTGATGCGGTACTCCAGCAGCGGCGTGGGAAGCTGGGCGTAGACTGCTGAACCCAGCGCCGCCCACGCGAGCGCGGCCGATAGCCAAAGCGTTGCCCGGATGCAACTCGTCATCGTATGCCTCCGTCTGTTGGTTAGAGCTCGAATAGTCGCCGACGCGATGGTACTAAGTTCGCTGGGCGACGCTGCCGGGTCAAGCAACCCGCCATAAGCGCCGGCCATTTTCGCCGATCTGCCGTTGGCAGAAACCGCTTGACGGTCGCTCCGGCGGCCGCACGTGCAGGAGTCGGACGGCGTCGAAGCCGACGGCCCACAGGGTCGATCGACGGCCTTCGCGGCGGCGCTGCGGTAAACGATGCGGCTCATTGTTAAGGCATTTCTAAGATATTATTAAGGCCTGTTGCTCCCCTCCAGCAGCCATTGACAGAGTATCTTCAACGTGGAGGATCATCGTCTCGTGCCAATTTCAGTATCCGGCACCGTCGCGAGAGCGCCGCGAGCGACGCGGCCAACAACCGGTCGACGGTGTTCTCGGCGGCCCTGCGGTTTTACTTTGGTTGAATTGCTGGTGGTGATCGCCATCATCGGCGTGCTGGTGGCGCTGTTGCTGCCGGCGGTCCAAGCCGCGCGCGAAGCAGCGCGGCGAAGCCAGTGCACGAACAATCTCAGACAGGTCGGGTTGGCGCTGAATGGCTACCACGGCGTCCATCAGGAATTGCCCAAGGGCTCGACCTATCCGCTAGACGCCAACGGCGTCTCCTGGGCGATCGCCGTTTTGCCGTTCATGGAGCAGAACGCGCTGTTCGAGTCCATCGACGCCGCACGCACGAGTTACGCGGCCATTGGCGGGACGTCTTTTTGGACTAGCGCGGCAGCGCAGAAGATCGCGACGCAGCCCGTCTATTCTCTGACCTGCCCCTCGGATTCGTTGGTCGACAGTTTCGTACTCGCGAAGCGCGGCAGCTCGACCGGCGCTCCAGCCGGCGTCGGCGGCAACTGGAATCCGGTGAACTCCGCCGGATTATGGTACCCGGCGAGCATCGGCCCGACCAATCCCGACGGCTGCGATTATTGCCCCAAGGACGCCAGCGGACGCCCGGCGCTATGGTGCTGCCAGGGCTGCGATTGGGGGAGCAAGGACACGTCGTTCTATCCCGATTTCTGCAAGGATCCCGACGGAAAAGAGGGAGAGTCGGCGGGACTGTTCGTGCGCTACCCGCACGCCTACGCGTTTCGCCAATGCACCGACGGCGTCAGCAATACCGTGATGGCGGGGGAGACGCTGCCGGCGCACAATGTTTTCAATGGCCTCTACGGGCTCAACTTTCCCGTGGCGTCGCATTCGATTCCGATCAATCTCATGAAGTCGGACGAGGGGGCGCCGGCTCGGCTGGATTGGTCGTTTGTGTCAGGGTACAAGAGTCTGCATCCGGGCGGGGCCAATTTTGCGATGGGGGACGCCAGCGTTCACTTCTTCAATGAGACGATCGATTTCATGGCGTACGCCGCCTTGGGATCGCGTGCCGGGGATGAAACAGCCGAGGTTCCCTAGGTGAGGCCGTCGTATGATCAAGTCCGTTGAGACTCCCAGCGATTGAATGCCGTTGCGACGGCGAAGCGAGACCGTCTGAATGCGCCAGCCGCCGGATCACTATTCTTTGTCCAGGATCGCTCGCGTCGTTCGCGCCGTGGCGATCTTGACCGTCGTTGCCGCCGGCTGTGGAAAGGACGGCCTGCCCCTGGTGGCCATCGACGGCCAGATAACTTTCGACGGCAAGGCGCCGCCCAAGCCGGGAAACATCGTGTTCGCCAGCGTCAAGCCCGCGCCGGGGTTGCCGAGCCGCCCGGGCGACGCGGCGTTCGGCGTCGACGGCAAGTTCACCGTGACAAGCTTTGTCGACGGCGACGGGTTGCTTCCCGGAACCTATCAGGCCAACGTCACCTGCTGGCGGCGCCCGCCGACGCTGCAAACCGTGCGGTCAGCCAACCTGGTCCCCGAGACGTTTCACCCGCAGGTAGTCATTCCGGCGGACGTCGAGAAGTTCGTGCTCACGCTGGACGTGCCGATCGCGGGCCCATCGGCGCGAGCGAGATAACTATTGCCGAAGGCAGCGGGTCATGTAGACTGTGGAAATGTAAAAACCTAGTCTGATCGAATGCGCGCCGATAGCCAGCATTGGTGATGCCAGTCATCAAACGCAATGGCCGCGCCTGACAACTCCCTCCCCGTTGCGATCGCAGAACTTGGAGAGGGCTAGCGTGCCTCGGCGCTGAGGCTTCAAAAGAGGCGAGCGTTATGGACTCCTGCGCTAATAGGTCTCCACGCACCGGTCGGCAGGCGCCGAGTGGAGGCAATCATCGGGGCGGTTTTACTCTGGTCGAGCTCTTGGTAGTCATCGCGATCATCGGGTTACTCGTCGCCCTGTTGCTTCCCGCCGTCCAGGCTGCGCGAGAGGCCAGTCGCCGCTCGCACTGCCTCAATAACCTGCGCCAGTTGGCGCTCGCGATGCAACATTATCACGATGCGAAGTTGATGCTGCCCCTGGGCTCGCGTGATGCGCCTCGCCAAACCTGGACCATGCACATCTGGCCGTACATGGAGCAAGGAAATCTCGCCAGTCGAAATAACCTGAAGGGCAACTTTTACGAACCCCCGGGTACGATCGTGAACACCCTGGATGGGTTAACCGGCCAATACGTTCCCATTTACAATTGTCCCTCGGACTTCGGAGTCGATCAGACGGCGGCCACGTACGCGCGGCGACGGGGCAACTACGTCGTTAACTGGGGGAACATGAAATACGGCCAGAATGAAGCGCTGCCCGTGCCGGCGAGCGCTCCGCAGCCGACCCCGGGGCCCTTTTCACACATTCGCGGCAGCCGACTGGAGCCCAGGAAAACGAGGTTCGCCGATATCACCGACGGCACGTCCAACACGCTGCTGATGTCGGAGGTTCTTAAAGCCTGGAGCCCGGAAGATAACGATTGGCGCGGCGATATCCACAACGACGACGGCGTGTGCCGATTCCACACCTTGGTGACGCCCAACACGTCAGTGGCCGACATCATCGCATCAGGATGGTTTGTGCCCACGGGCGACCCGCTGATGCCGGCGGCGGCCGGAGCGAGCGTGGCCCAAGTTGCGGCCGCGCGCAGCCGCCATCCAGGCGGCGTTCACGCGGCGATGGTCGACGGCTCCGCCCGCTTCGTCACTGACAATGTGGGCCAAAGCGCCTGGCGTGCGATGGGCAGCATGAGCAACGACGAAGTGGAACCGTCAGAATAATTCTCAACGACAGTCGCACGGACGCGAATCGAAGATATCTCCTCTCGGTGGCGTAGAAAGGGCACTTCACGCGATGCAAGATTCTGCGAACAGCGGCGGACGAATGTTCCTATTCCGGTGCTTCAACAAATGGAGATCCCGCCTTCTCGTTTCTCTCACTTTCCTGGCTTTGAACCTTGGCTGCGAACAGCCATCCAACGTCGGTCTGGTTACCGGAACGGTAACGGTCGACGGCGCCCGGCCCAAGTCAGGCTCGATCGCCTTCTTTCCCGCTGACGGCAAGGCCTCGACGGCGGGCGCCGAAATCGTGGAGGGCAATTACACGGCTCGCGTTCCATTGGGCTCGTCGCGGGTGGAGATACGAGTCTCCAAGACCATTGGTCAGAAGAAGCTGTACGACACGGCCGACAGCCCGGTAAAATCAATTCTCGCCGAAGCGCTTCCCGCTCGATACAACGATGAATCGACGCTTACGATCGACGTCCAACGCGGGGATAATCACAAAGACTTCGATTTGACGACGAAGTAGCCTCAGCAAGCGAGGCCCGGATAGCGGAACTCTAGTTCCCGATGGCGTTCGCCTGACGCTGATTTGATGGCGACAACCGCATGCCATTGCCCCGTGCCGCCGTCAGGGGTTTGGTCGTGGCGTAAGACTGCGGCGCATTGAGCGTCGGGCGTCCTGGTTGCCCAATTTTGACCGTCGGCGATGCAGGCATGAAGGAGTCTGAAGCACTGCCCAGCGGCGCCGTCGCGTTAGCGCCACGGCCCGCGGATTCTCGAACTGGCCGCGGCCCGCCACGCCGGTACGCAAATTGCGAGCTAGGACGGCAGCAAGGAGTTCTTGCCATGTCTCACGCCGCACGCCCCGAGCCGCGACCCGCGCGGTTGCCGAGCCTATTGCAGCCCAAGGAGCCAGAGGCGCGTGCGCCGGTGGATCCCAACCAAAAGGAGACCGATCCGGGCTACTACAAGAGCGACGGCACGTTTATCACCCTGCGTGATTGCCCGCGCAGCCGTTCGGACAAAGCCCGGCATGCCCGCTCGTCCAAGTAGCATGCTCGACGGCCTCGATTGGAGTTCCTGGTCCGGGCTCGGACGCGACAACGCGAGAATTTGTTTGCATTCCCAAATCCCAGTCACTAAAATGCCCGTTGACCATGTTCTTTTCTAAACGTGGCGCCTAGCGGCCGGCGGGGCATAGTCTGGGCCTCAACGCCTACCCGCAGGTACGCCGCGGGCGGCAAACTTGGGGAGTGTTACGAATGAAGATTTCAGCGCTGATCATGGCTTTGTGGCTGCTGCTCGTGGCGTTGCCCAGCGCGGCATTTGCCGGCGATCCCCTCCCTAGCCCGGTCGTGCCGGAGCCGTCGGCCATACTGATCTGGGCGGGGGTCGCGGGCGCCGGGGGCGTGGCCTATTGGTGGCGAAATCGCCGCCTGAGCTAGAGGCTGATTTAAGCGTTACGCGCTGCCCGCATGTACGGCATGGGCGGCAAACTGGGGAGAGCTACGAATGAAGATTTCAACGTTGATCACGGCTTTGTTGTTTGCTGCTCGTGGCGTTGCCCAGCGCGGCATTTGGCGGCATCCCCACTGCCCCGGTCGTGCCCGAGCCATCGGCCATGCTGATCTGGGCCGGGGTCGCAGGCGCCGGCGGCGTGGCTTATTGGTGGCGTAATCGCCGCCCGAGCTAGAGGCTGATTTTGCAGTCGATCTGCCGCGGGGCAGCGTTGCCGATTCGCTCGTGATCCGAGTGGGCTGCGGGGCGCCCCCTTGGCGTCCTGGCTTCACGGGCCGTCGCCGCGTGGGCCGTCGCTCGCACGAATCGCTCATTGGCCCGCGTATCGGGAGCACTTTTCTCGGGTCGACTATCCGGGGAGAATCTGCTTGTATTCGCAAATTCCAGCACTAAAATGCCCGTTAACCGCGTTCTTTTCTGAACGCGCCATCCTTGCGGCCGGCGGGCAAACTCCGGGCCTCAACGCCTACCCGCATGGGCGCCACGAGCGGCAAACTTGGGGAGAGCTACGAATGAAGATTTCAGCGTTGATCACGGCTTTGTTTCTGCTGCTAGTGGCGTTGCCAAGCGCGGCATTTGCCGGCAGCGTGCCTGCCCCGATCGTGCCCGAGCCATCGGCCATTCTGATCTGGGCGGGGGTCGCGGGCGCCGGGGGCGTGACCTATTGGTGGCGCAATCGCCGCCAGAGCTAGCGGCTGATTCCACAGCGGGCAGCCGGATCGCAGAGCGGCCGACTTCGCGCGAGCAATTCGCGCTGGAAGGGCCGCCAAGTAGAATACACCCATGCACGTTGATGTAGAGGGTTGTCGAGTCGCTCGTGCGCCGGGTGGGCGACTCCTGTGGTGCGCCGCCTTCGGCGTTCTGGCTTCGCTGGCCGTCGCCGCGTGGGCCGTCGAATCGTCAGTACTCTTGCCAGCCGGCGTGATCGCTCGCTACAAAGCGCTGGGGGCCACGCTCAACGACTGGGCAGTCGCTTGTCTCCCGACCACGGCGTTGCCGCTGGTGCGGACGTTTGCCGGGTTGGCGTTGTCGCCCCTGCTCTACCTGGGTCTGGCGGCGGTGCTGGCGGCGGAGCGGTTGGCACCCGCCGACCACGCGCAACCGCCGCTCAGCCGCGGCATGATTCAGGACGGCTTCGCGTGGTTTCTCCTCGACGCGCCGCTGAAGGCGTTTCTCTATACGGGCGCCCTGGGCCTCGTCTATTGGGCGTTGGACAATTACGCGCCGTTTCTGCGCATCAATCCGCGACTGACGGCAAGCGTCCCCACCTGGGCCCTTGTGGCAGCGGCGGTCGTGGCGGGCGACTTCTTCGGATGGCTCCATCACTATCTGAGCCACAAAGTGCGCTTCCTGTGGTATTTCCACAGCATTCATCATTCACAGCGCGAACTCAATCTGTTCACCCAGGCGCGATTCCACGCCGTGGAAGTTGTCACGCTGGTTCCCATCCGCTACGCGCCGTTGTACGTGCTCAACTTGAACTTTGAACTGGCCGCGTGGATCGTCTTGCTCACCGATTGGTACGCCCGCGTCACTCATGCCAATTTGCGCACTAACTTTGGACCTTTGAGGTTTGCGTTGGTCACGCCGCAGTCGCATCGTATTCACCACTCGCGCGAGGGGCGGCACAGCGACAAGAATTTTGCGGCGCTGTTCTCGCTCTGGGACCGGCTGTTCGGCACGCAATGGCCGAACCACGACGAATATCCTCCCACGGGCATCGCGGACGAACGCTTCCCCTGGGAAGAATCAGTCCGCGGCACGCACGTGCTGAGCAACTACTTTGCCCAGTTGATTTATCCTTTCCGGCAGCTATTCATCGCGCGTCGTTCGCGCGTCGACGACGCGGACGGGCTTAGTCGGGCTGAATCGCCAAGGGCTGCCCGTGTGCAAGTGCAAAGCGCCGAACAGGCCGCAGTCTCCGAGGTCGCAAGCGGTTGACCGAAGCGGCCGCCGCTACGCGCCACGTAAATCACGCCCGGGCGGCCGATATATTGAAAAAATCGGCGGCCGATGAACGGCCAGAGAGATAGCTGAGACTCCGGCGTGCGCACGTAAAACAAATGCCGAAGCTTGGCGAATGGCGGCGTTGCCGCGTAGCGCGGCAACGCCCTTTTTATGCGATTCGCTCCCGGGCCGCCATGATTCTGTAGCACTCACAAACCCGCGACTCCAAGCCTTTACGGTCCAAAATGGTGATCGTGCCGTGGTTGGATCGCACGAGCCCCGCCGCCTGAAGCGGACCCAAGACTTCGCTCACGCTAGGCCGCCTGACGCCGAGCATGAGAGCCAGGAATTCATGGGTTAGTTTCATGTCGTCGGAGTCCACGCGGTCCCGCGTCATCAGAATCCAGCGACAGCAGCGCTGCTCGACCGAATGCAATCCATTGCACGCCATGCCCTGCATAGTCTGAGTACGGAATATGGCTTCGTATTGAAGGATCACGTCGCGCAGTTCACCACTGGACTGAGCAACGTCCTTAAATCGCTGCGCTGGTTCGGAATCCATCGCCAGCCACTTGCACGAAGCATTTGTACGATGCGGCGTCGGTTTGCAATAACAGCACGGACCCGGCCATGCCCTCTCGGCCGATTGTACCGACTTCAATGCTGTCGCCGTTTTCCATCAAGGAGACGACGGACAGCGCGCCGTTCTCCGGAAAGTACGCGAAGTCAATTAGCTGATTCGGTTCATACAAGTCCCGCCTCACTTCCAAATCGACGCGCCGAAGCGAGAGTTTTTCTATGACTCCGGGCGACAGCTTGGAGAGCAGGGCGTTTTTGAACGCACCGGTAGCATTAGAATTCTTTGCCATCACAGCACCAAAGCCTTTCTGAAAGGCCGGGCCAACGGCAAAGAGGCCGGGTTCTAAGAGCACCCGACTACCAGGATGTCGCGAGCAAGACGATTCGTTAGATAAGCGACCAGAGGGGCCGCAATCAACAATTGCGAGTCCACCTCGCTACTGTCATTATATCGGCCAGTCGGGCCTGTCGCCCCTCGAACTGTACGGAAACGTACAGAAAGCCCGGGATGCTCGTGGCCTGCTGGTTCAACCATTTCACTACCGGAGGGACAGTTATGGCCTCGAAGGCCGCCGCGATGCACTGGGCTAGTCGTGTAAATCGCCGAAGACGTCGCTAGTGCGGATGCGGGACGCCTCGCGGCGGATGGGGCGACGTGTTCCCGGCAAAAAAATTAGCCGTATCTTTTCAGCATCCAAGCTGCGTTCGCCGCTTGCCACGAAATCATCAGGCGCCGGCCGCGTGGCGCTCCGCGTGATGCGTCATGACTGCGGCTATGCAATCTAATTTAGCGGTTTCCTGGTCGCCGACCTTCGGCGTCTCGGCGTGAGTAGGGCAGTAATTGCAAAACCAGGAAGCGTAGTAGCTGGCGTCGATGCAGTAGACGGAGATATCGTAGCGCCGTCCGCCAGTCCGGTACTGTTCCCCGGCGACGTAGGTCGCATGGCTGCGTGGCATCGCGAAACTCTCCTGCGGTACGGGACACTATATGCGATGCCACGCTGGTCGACTGTTCGATAGCGTACTGAGCGCCTCTGTGAGCTGTTGAACTGAAAGCATTGGCAGCGATGTTCTGTACGGCAGCGTACTGGACGCGCTCGCCTGCGACTCGCCACGCGAAGTGGCGCCGCGCGATATGCCGCGATGCGCTGCCTCTGACACGGACGTTGGCAGGCCCAGACGCGGGGGGAGTCGGATGTAGCGCTCGGCGTAGGCATTCGGAAATTGTACGCTGCCGTACCGAGGGCTTTTAGCTGAACTGCCGTTGATGGCTCGGCGGCGCATTGGCTATTATTTGCCCGCCGGCCGCGCGAAGGATAGCAGAACCAGCCCGCGGACTAAGTAGCTTGCGGCAGAAAATGCAGAGCCGCGCACGGCCGGCTTATTTCAGCTCAACGCCACCCGCCACAGGTCACAGAGCGACCACGCCGTCGCGGATGGCGCGATAGGTCAACTCTGACGCACGGTGGATGCTCAGCTTCCTCATGAGCCGCGTCTTGTGATTGTCGACGGTGCTATGCGACAATTTTAACAACGTGGCGCACTGCCGCACCGAACGGCCCTCCGCCAGAAGTCGCATCACCTGCCGCTCGCGTGCGGACAGGGCGGCAATGGAGCCGTTCATGGCCGTTTTGTCGAACGAATAGCCGTGCGCGGTGTCACGGATGCGGGGCGCCAGTGTTGGATCGAACACGCGCCGCCCTTGCGTCAGAATCCCGGCGATGGCGGCAGCGAGCGCTCCCTCGCCGGCTTGGCGGCTCAGGTAACTGATCGATGGCTCGGCAAGAATCTCGATCAGGCTGCCCTCCAGCGGGCGGCGGTCCAAGACCAGCAGGTGGACTATCTTGGAATTGTGGATCGCCGAAATTGACTTCGCGATCGACCCGTTGCCAATTGAGGGGTCCAGCACGACGAGTCTAGTAATATTTATGGCACAAAACGCCAAACCATCTTCCAAGTCTATCCCGCTGTCAATCCGGTCGGATTCGATATGCGTTTCGCACCACCCGGACAGCAGTTCGCAGTCCAAAAGATTGGCCATCAGGAGCAACAGGCTCCGCTGCGGACTGGCGCGCGAAGATCCGTTTTGGACGATTGGCAGACGCATTCGCAGGACCCTCAACGAGTAATGGTGACAAGCAGGTCCGATAAGGTGCCCAATATTGACCGTATGTACGGAACCGTACAATGCCAATGTTGCCGCTGTCACATAAGATCGTGGCAATAACCTTCGGGTGAATGCACTAAACGTAGGGTAAACACCCCAGTTGGCGAGTCGGCTATCTTGTGGGTTACCGCATTGGTCGGCCAACGCTTACGCTTCACCGCCGCCACGACGCTGCCAACGGCGACGGCGCGGCCAGGAATTGCCTTAGGCGCTTGTGCTCGACGCGAGCCGCCGAAGCCATCGTGGCACGGCCCCTCTTTGGCCTTCGAGACGCGGGGACCTAGAAGTCGAGGTTCGCCCGCAGGCCAACCACGAGGGCTTCGTCGACGAGTTCGCGGCCCGGCATGATGACTTGCAGGTCCGGCGTGACGTGGCACCAGGGCGTGACGGCCATGTTGTAGAAGAGTTCCACGCCGTCGCCGTCGCCCACTGGCCCGAACACCGTTTGAATGATCGGGCCGATTTTGTCGCTCAGCCCGATGTGATACCAACCGACGCCCCACGTGTCGGCGGGCCGCGTCGGCAGCGGGCTGGCGCCGCCGAGGCCGGCGCTGAGGAAATATTCGATGGAGCTCGCTTGATCGTCGGCGATGCCTGCGCGGGCGAAGTAACCCCAGCCAAGCTGCGGATTGTCGGGGGCGACGACCAGATACTGATCGCAGTTCCAGAAGAGCGACCAGGAATCGGACTGGCGTGCGATGGGTACGTCGGGAAGGATGACGCGGGGATCCTGGCCGAGCGAGATGAAGTCCTTGCTGCTCCAGGCAAAGCCGACAAGCTGATGGCCAGGCCGATCAAAGAATTGCGTCGGCAGGCGCAACATGCTGGTCAGCGTCACGCCGTCGTTGAATAACTCGTCGAATCCGCTGGTGCGCGTCGTATCCGTCGGGTTCAGGACGCTGAACGTCCAGATGGGCTGCAGGTCGCGAAGCACGGAGAATCCACAACCCAGCGACGAATACGGGAACATCAGCAGCGGGGCAAGGTCGGCGACCAGCGCCATGTTGGAGAATTGCGTCTTGCCGCGGCCGGCGGCGAACGCGGTGGGATCGCCGTCGAGCGTGTCGAGCTTGCCGGCGAAGAGGGCAAAGTTTTCGGAGAGAGCTTGCGTCAAGAGCACGTTGGTCAGGTAAATGTGCTCGCTGTCTCGCACCGGCAGGTCGGTGAGCACCGTCACCGGTACGATGGCGCCGGTGTCGCGGTTGATGCTGTCGCCGTAGTGGTGCTCGGCGCGGATCTTCCAGAACTGGCCCTCGATCAGGCCCAGTTTGCCGCTGTCGATGTTGAAGATGTAGTCGCTGTGGCCGCCGTACTCGAAGTCGCGGCGGAGGCCGCCGCGGGTGTTTCCAAAGTAGAAGCTGGTCGAATCGGCGTCCAACGTGACGCCGGAGGCGGCGAGCGACGAGCGAGCGCCCAACCAGTCGCCGGTGAGCTTGGTGCGCTCGAGCAATGGACCGCCGAAGGCCGGGGCAGTGACGGCAGCGCCGCAGGCGCATGCATCGCCGCAGTCGACCGAGTCGCCGCACGCGCACGGCGGTGCGGCGCAGTCATCCCAAGACACGAGTTCTAAACTGCGTTCGCAGGCGCCGGCTGCGGGACCGTCGAGCAGGTAGTCGCCGTGCTTGCCGGGGGCGTTCTCCGTCGCCGCCCCGCACACAGCTACGAGCCACACGCAAAAACCAGCGGCCAGTCGCGGGGGCGATATGATCATGGACTAAGGTCCCGCGTGGACGCCAGAGCGATTGCAGAAGAAATTGCCGCATCGCTAGCTATCGTCGCACGGGAAACCGCGGCTTCAGTACGAACTGCCGCCCGCTTCAAGCTGTGCGGATTGCGCGGACTTGCCGGCCCGCAAAGTGCTTCGCCGAGAGCTTCCCGCCTAGTTACCGGAAACCTGGTGCGGACGGTGCAAGCAACGGGTTTCGGCGCCGACGCGCCACGGTCGCGCCGGCGGCGATTTGATTACCCCCAGCCGGCCCACGTACAAATGTGATCACGCTGGAACGCATAGGCCTCGCCGGAGTCGATGGCGTCGGCTAGTCGCGTCAGCATCTCGGCGTCCGTCCGCAACACTTTGACCAGGTCGCGCAGGCCCATGGCGCCGCTTTGCTCGAAACATTTTTTGACGGTGGCTCCGTCCAAACACTCAAAGCGATATCCGGTCGTGGGGATCTTGGTCTTCTTGACCCGCGTGTCGGCCATGAATGGAATCATTGGAACGCCCTTGGTCGCGACGGAAGCTCAATGGGCCAATTCGCCAGATCGTGTTTCTGCGAGAGTTGCGGTGCGTGGCGCCGGTCTCTCATCGCCAGCAACAATTAGTACGTAGGCGTCAAAAATGCCACTTAAATATATGGGACTGAGACCCGCTGTCGGTTCGGACGCGGCCATCCATCGCCGAAAGTTAAGCGCGATTGTAGGGCCCGTAGCGAATATCACGAATCAAGAGAACTAAGAGCGCCTAAGACAATGAATCAAACCGCCAAGAACGCCAAGAGAATTCTCGAAATTCCCGCCTTGCTTGGCGCTCTTGGCGACCTTCGCGGTTCAAGTTGTTAGGCGCTCTAAAGAGTCTCGCGAAACGTTCCCAGCCCTCGACAAATAGCTCGCGTCCCTTCGACATGTACGAGCCAATCACGCGGGCCGAGACGCTTGAAAATGGTTTCAGGACGTTCAATGTGGTCCTCCGTCGCGCTTTCGGCGCCTCGAAAGCGGCTGTGAGTTCGTCGCTGGTTGCGGCCTTGGGTCATTTTTGGGAGAGCTTTGACAAGCGGCCGTTCGACGTTCAATGGGTCCCGTAAGTCGCGGTAGAGTAGGTCGGGCGCTATCCGGCACACTGTTTGCAAGTTAGCCGAAAGCGTGCCGTGTCGCGCTTTACCTTTACCTAGGGAGTGACAAATGGCCGATGCTCCCCGCACCAGTGTCCCGTTGGACCGGTTGAAAATAAAAGAAGCGCAGGAAGTGGAGTGGTGGTCCCGTCAACTGCGGATGACGCCAGAGCAATTGCGGGTCACCGTAAAAATGGTTCGCACGATACTGAGCGACGTGCGAAAGGAGTCTCGCAGCAACGCGCCTATTAACCGCAGTTGCAATTCGGCCCGAAGCCTGCCACGGCGAAATCGACAATACGTCGCGGGCTGAATGGCCAAGGGATGCAGCGGGCAAACTAAAAGACAGGCCCGGCGCTCTCACGCCCCCTGGCGCGCTCCGCTCGAGCGATGGCCTTCCAGCGTTTGCCGGGGCGGCGCGGCGTTTAGCGCGTGCGGATGCGCTCCGTGAGCAGCGTGCTCGTGGAACTTAGGGTTTTGCCGCGCATGAACCGCGGCGTTACCAGCGCGTTTTGATCCAGGTTGGTCTGCACCTCGACCGTTACCGAGCGCGTGCTGGCGTCGATGGCGCCCGGAGTGACGTTCACCTGCACCCCGCGGGCGCCGATGACGCGCATGATACGGCTGGCTTCGGCGACCGCGTCGCCCGCGCTGGCGCCTGGAACCATCGCGGCGCGGGCCCCTTCGTAGGCCGCGTTGTCCGCCGTGTGGCGAATGACCTGCACGCGCGAGAATTCGAACATCGTCAGAATCAGCAAAAACAGCACGGGGGCGACGATGGCGAACTCAACGGTAGCCGCCGCGCGGCGGAAGCGGCGTCTGGCGGCCTGGAGTCGGCGGCGTTTCATGGAGGCGGCCTTCAAGGACGACGGGTCGGGCAATTGACGCGCGCTAATCCGTCAGCAGCACTGGGATCGTGCGAGCGATCTCGCGGAACGACTCCCGCAGGTCGGTAGCCGTGTCGGCGTGAAAATGGCGTCCGCCGGTCATGTCGGCCACTTGCTGCATTCTGACCTGGTCGGCGCCGCGGCTGAACGTGACGGTGAACACCACGATGCCCTGGGCTACTGCATCGCGAGCCACGACATCGGCGGCCACGCCCGTGTTTTGCAGTCCGTCGGTCATCAGCACAATGTTTCGGATGGCGAACGGCCGGGCGCCGGCGCCGCGGATCGTTTCGAGGCCCTTGGCGAGTCCCGAGCCGATGGCCGTCGAGCCGCCGATGCCGCGCTGCATGAAGTTGTTCATCGCGGCGTTGATGCGCGAGAAGTCGGAGGTCAGCGGCTGCCGGACGTCGGCCTCTTGGAAGTCGATTTCGAATCCCGGCTGGCGCGGGTTGCAGTCGATTTGCGTTCTGCTGCTGAAGCTGCACAGGGCGACCCGCTCCACGGGGATGGTCCGCTGGAGCTCGGCGCCAAAGTCGGCCACGGCCTGCACCAGCGCGGCGAAGCGCGTGTTGGCGGCAAGCGGACCGCAGTTCTGGCCGTTGCGGTCGCCCAGCGTCGCCAGGTCGAGCCCCATGGAGCCGCTGCGGTCGATGACCAGGCAGATGTCGCGGTCGAGCATGGTCGAGGTGGCGTTCTGCCGCGGCTCGAATTGGCGCACGCCCATCACGCCCCCAAAGAACAGGCTCACTGGCCCCGACAACGATCCGGCCGTGCGCAGCCCATCGACGTGCACGGCATTGATTGGCGTACCGTTGGGGCTGAACTGGAACCGCCCGTCGGTCGTCGCCTGGCGACTGGAGCCGAACACGACGTCGCGGCTTGCCAACCGCAGCCCCGGGCCGGCCACGGCGTTGCGCGAGGCGGCGTCGATGGCCGCCGCCCGCGCCTGGTCGATGCTTTGCGCGAGCGAGAGCTGCTTGGCGCCGGCGCGGCTGGCGGCGTCGGTGGCCGTGCGCAGTTCGGTGCGCACCAGTTGCATCCAGGCCACGTCGATGGCGAAGGCCGCCATCATCGCCAGGACGGGCATCAAAAAGCACAGTAGAATCAGCACGGCGCCGCGACGCGCGCGGCGCGCTGGCCGGCTTCGCAGCGTCACGGGGCGATCTCCTTCATCATGGTCGCGCTGGATATGAGCGTTCGCCCGCGCAGGATCGGCACGGGCAACACCGAGTTGATCCGCGTCGGGGCCGAGACGGCCACGGTGAAGTACTGGCCTTCGTCGGTCCCCTCGACGGCGGCTGGCGTGATTTGGATGGATCCGCCCTGCACGCGGCGGTCGCTCAGGATCTGGGTGCAGACGGCTTGCACATCTCGTCGCTCGTGGCGGCAACCTGCAGGGCCGTGTGCGCCCCCTCATAGGCGGCGACGGCCAACGACTGCTTGAGGAAAATCATCGAGCAGCAGTCCAACATGCCCAACAGCGCGAGCACGAGCATCGGCAGGCAGACGGCGAATTCGGCGGCCGCGACGCCTTGGCGACGCGGCCTCGGTCTGGCAGGTCGGTAACGCATGGCGGCGGTTTTAGCGATGGGTGGAGTCGGTCGTGGGCTCAGTCTGCGCATCCGGTCGGCCACGCGATTGAAGTCCTCGGCGAGCTCCTGCCAGAAGTCATCCCCCCGAAACGTAAGCGCCGGAACCGATTGCCCCCCGGCAAGCCCCTTCAGGCCCTCGCGCAGGCGATGGATCGGCCCGGTGAAGCGGCTGCTGACTTTGATGGAGTCGTAAATGAAGATCGGCGCCAGACAGGTCAGGAGCAACACAATGGCGCCGTACGACGACCAGGCATGCTGGAGCGTGCCCGCCAGCGACGCGAAAGGATCTTCAAACCATTGCAATCCGATGACGAATAGCGCCGTAACCGTGGTGAACGTGACCCAGTGCAGGACCAGACGCCGCACGAGCGCCCCCTGCACGGCCGGATCGATGTATTTCGTTCTGCGAAGATTAATCGGCATGGCGGAGCGACCCCCCATTTCGGCTGGTCCGATGGCGGCGCGTCAACGGGCCGGCGACGCGCTCAACCGTAGCATGCCAGGGCACCGCCAATCGGCCATCGCGACTAGGCTTTGTGCCAGAGCAATTAAAGGGTGGCTGTGGTGGGCGTCTTCGCCGCCCACAGCGCACTGCTGGGGGCTCGCAGACTCGACCCCAGCCACCCTGATGATCTGTTTTGGGACAAAGCCTAGTACGAACAGGCCGGTTGTCCCGAACCGACCGCTTGTGCCTTGGACGCCGGCCGTTTTCAGGACGGGGGCTTGCCCAACCTAACCCGGCCGCAATGCATCCGCCGGCTCGACCGCCAAGCCCCGGCGAACGTCAGGGACGCTCGCGATGGTAGGTGACGAGAAAATAGTTGGCTGCCCTTGGCGGTCTTGAACTCCGTGGGGCGGGTCTTGCCGCTGAGGTCGTAGCAGATTCTCAAGGTGTCGCCCGTCTTCTCATAGATGGCCAGGAATGTCTTTCCCTTGTTGGGACCTTCGGCGCCAATGACGTCGAGCGACTTGGGATTGGTCGACGGGTCCAGCTTGACCGCGCCCTTGTCGGGCGCAGCGCCCACCGTCACCGTGTACTTGCCGTCGCCGACGACCAGTTTAATGGTCTTCCGAACCTCGTCCGGGAATTTCTCGCCGCCGAGTTCGGCCGCCAAGGGCAGCCAGGCGCCGTCGATCGACTCGGCATCCTGCATGGCGTCGTCTCTTGGTGAACGGCATGACAGGGACAAGGCCAGAAGCAGGGCGACGCACAGTGAACGCGTCATGATGAGCAAGCGACGCCGACGGGGCTCGCGCAACCACCGGATCGACAATCGTTGAGTCGCGCGGGGCTGAGCGACGTGCAAGTGTTGCAACACCGATAGATTACGTTGCGACGCTTGGCGCGTCCAGAGGCGAAGCGCAATGGTTTGGCTGCCGAGAGCCATCGTCGGCGTTAAGTTACGCGAAGCGATTGACCGTTGGGCGACGCTGGCCGAGCCCGGGAGACTGGCCAGCCTCGGCATAAGTAATCCCCATGGTATTGCAATAGCGCGAGCGCGGATGATTGCCGAAAAGCGGACAATGCAACTGCAATTCATCACGACCGCGTTATTCACAAGGCGCAAAGTTGTTACGCCGACGAATCATCATCAGAGCGACTGCGAGTGCTGCCATGGCGCCGGTTGCAGGCTCCGCGATGGGTGTGCCAGGACCCGGCGGGGGGCCGCCAAGCCCCTCTTGCCAAATGAGAAAGTCAGCGCCGTCGACCAGGCCGTTGCCATCGCCATCGGCCTGGGACTCCGCGGCCAAGCCAAACGCGCCTTGCCAGACGTCAAGGTCTAGCCCGTCGACAACGGAGTCGTTGTTGTAGTCGCCCGGCAACGCCTGAAAGTCCGCACGCAAGAGAACGGCATAGCTAAATGGCTCGACCGTGAATTCACCAGCAGCAACCGGCTCCAGCGACCACGCGCCAATTAAGGGATCGACTGCGCCAATATCAAGCGTGGCGCCTTCGCCCGGCGTCGCGAGTAGAAAATCCTGGGTCGAATCGAGTAGGACCGAGTCGATCAAGTCTGATGTATTTACCAGCCACTTGCCCCACGCGAAGTCCCACGGAGTAATGCCCCGTATATCCACCTGCGGATCGACGCCGTAGACCCCGTCGACCTCGGCTACGGGGAGCGCTGGGTGGCTGTTGGCAGGCGAGGTCAGGTTGAACCAATGATTTCCCTCGAACGAGAATGTGGCGGGAAGTGTATGCGACCCGACGTTCACTGCTTCACTGAGATCTCCCTGATTCCACAACAAGATATTATCGTCAACGACGCCATTTTGCGTATCGATGAATAGCGATTGGGGACTCTCTTTGAGGATGCGGAAAGCGTAAAGGCTCGGCCGATAGACCACATTGTTCCGAAACACCCCGTCGCCCACGTTGACAAACGATGCGGCCGCGCGGATTCCCTGGCCAACGTTGCCGTTGTTGAGAATCACATTGCCCTCAGCGACAATGGCGCCGCATGGACGTTGCCCGGCGGCTGCGGTCGGAAGAACTCGCCCCCCCCGGCGCCGCCAATCTGGATGGATCGCTCATTGGCGTTCACCAAGCGATTGGCGCGAATGACGATGTCCGTAGAGCCGGATTTCGCCTGCACGCCAACGCCGCTGCCGGGCATCGTATTTTCGAAATACGATCGTTCAACGAGGCCGTCGTGCGCCCCGACAAAATCCACAGCGGTCCAACTGCCTCCCCAACCGACGACTTTCACGCGGTCGATATGGAACCCGTCGACTCCGGCGAACTTGATTCCATCGCCGCCCCCGTCGCGCAGCTCGACATTGCGGATGTCGACGTTCTCTGAGACCTCGATAAACCCTCCGTCGTCGATGTTGATGCCGTTGAGCGACGCGTTCCGGATGATCAGATCGGAGATGGAAACCCCTTTGATGCTGGAGAATTTGAGTCCTTCGCCGACGCCGGCGGCGTCGATAACGGCGGGATCGTCGGGGTCGGCGCTGCGAATCGCAACATCGGCCAAGCCTGTCGCCGTAAATCGGCCTGGGTAAATGCCCGGCGCAAGCACGATTTGTTGGCCGCTGATTGCGTTGTCGAGCGCCGCCTGAAACGAAGCGCTGTCGGTGACGGAAATGACCTCTGCCGTGGCATCAGACATCAGCGTAGCAAACGCTAAACTGCAAAATGCGATGTCAAGGCAGCATTTGCCCAAGCGAGCGACCTTCAGACGAGCGGGCGATACTTGGTGCATTACACGACTCCTCAAGCTCCGTATGTCCGTCCGTCCCCGATACAAAGGGGCCCAATGGCCAGACGTGCGTGCATGGCGTGATGCTAGGCGCTGAGCATTCCTTGCAGACAAGGTGGCGTCGACTAGGGGCCGGGCCGGCAGGCGTGCTGCTGAAAAAACTACGTGTCGCCACGGAGAGAATTGCGGGGGCTTCCCTACCCGCTCACGCCAACCAACCCGGCCTCGGGGCGTCCTAGCGGAGCCATGTACCGGAACTGTGTTCCGGTACATAAACGCCGCTGAGTAGATGTAAGCGACGCCGACGGGGCTCGAACCCGCAACCACCGGATCGACAGTCCGGTACTCTAACCAATTGAGCTACGGCGCCTTAGGACTCAAAAATATAGCGATCGGGCGGCGCCGCGGCAAGCGTGGATGCGGCACGTCGACGGACGCTGAGCCGCGTATTCGCAGCACATCGATGCTCTCCGTTTCACCAAGCCGTAACGCTGCGCGGCCCGTCAGCGATCTGCGATGGGCGAATGGGTCGCCGCCGTGCTCGCGCTCCCATCGCCCGTCGAGAGGAGGATACCAGAGTGACCCACGAAGACTACTTCCCCGGCAGGTGCCAGACGCTGGTGTCGCCGGAGATCATGCCGCGGTCGGCGGAGTCGACGCGGCGACCCAGCGCCAGCGCGGGGCCGTCGTCGGGGAAATCGGCGGCCAGCTGTTTGGCCAGCGCGGCGGCGCGGTCGAATTCCTCGCGCTCCAGCGCCGTTAGTGCATCGAGGTAGCGCCGGCAGCGCTCGTCCCAGTCGGGCGGGGCCGAGGCGACAATTTCGTAGAGGTCGATCACGTGCTCGATGTTCACCACGCGCACCCGCGCGAGCCGACGCACGGCGGCGCCGCCCGGGAGCTTGGCGAGCGTGGCGCCGGTGATCAGACAATCGGCGCCGAGGTACTTGGTGGCGCCCTGCACGCGGCTGGCGACGTTGACGACGTCGCCAAGCGGTCCGTATTTGAACTTTTGCAGCGAGCCGGTGTTGCCGACGCGAGCCAGCCCCGAGTTGAGCCCGATGCCCAGGCGCATGGGGCCGCCGAGCTCGGCGCTCCAGCGCACGTCGATCTCGGCGAGAGCTTCCATCATCTGGCGGGCGGCGTAGCAGGCCAGCTCGGCGTGATTGGCTTGCGGCGCGGGGCGCCCCACATGGCCATCAGCTCGTCGCCGATGTAGTCGACCAGCACGCCGTCGTAGGCAAGCACGCAGTCGGAGAGAGCGCCCATGGTGTCTTGAATCCACGCCATCGTGCGCTCCGGGCCGAGGCGCTCGCTCACATGGCTGAAGCCGCGGATGTCGGCGAACAGGAGCGTCACGTCGGCGTCGCGACCTTCGAGCAGCCGTGGGTCGCGTTCGAGCTGGGCGGCCAACTGCGGCGTGAAGAACTGCTCGAACTGCACGCGGGCGGCCGCGGCGGCTTGTTCTTCTTTGACGCGGGCCAGTCCGGCGGCGATGCCGGAGGCCAACAGCTCGACCAGCTTGGCGTCGAAGGCGCTGATCTCGGGGTTGCCGCCGCAGTGGCCGCCGCTGCGGCGGTCGCCGTAAAGGGCGCCGATGACATTGCCCTGCGCCGTCCAGAATGGGCGCCGCCACCAGCGCCGACACGTCTTGCAGGCTGCGCGGCGTGTCGGCGCCGATGGGCGGCACGTGGCGGAAGGTGCGCCGTTCGCGGCGCACGCGGCCCAGCAGCGTCTGGCTGGGGGCCCACGCCTTGCCCTGATGATCAGGGTCGAGGGCGTGGACTGCCTCGACGCGCCAGCGTCCGTCCTCTGCGCAGCGCAGCACGGCGGCGGCGTCGAGGCCGACGATCTGCACCGCGGCTTGGGCGGCCCGTTCGGCAAAGTCGCTGGTGTTGGCCGCGCTTTGGAAGACGCCTAATACGGTCTCGAGCCACTTCAGGAGCGACGCCTCTTCCAGCGTGCCGTCCAGGCGCGCCAGGGGGGACGGTTCAGGGCCGTGGCCGGGGGGAATCGTGCGTTCGGGCAGCGCCTTCCAGGACGAGGTCGTCGTCGTCGGGCGGGTCGACGCGGACGGCGTAGCTGCCGAACTGCACCAGCACGGGCGGCGCCGCGAGCCGCGATCTCTCCCGGCGCCAGCGAATCGTGCGGCGGCAAACGCACGGGGAGCGTACGGCTGACATTGGTAATGCGCACCTGGCCGCGCTCCGCGGGGGCGATCTCGACGTGCGAGCGGGAGATTTCCACGTCGTCGATCGGCGCCAGGATGACCCGCGCGCCCGTGGCGAAGTCGACGCGCGGCGGGCGCCGCCGCCTCGCCCTCGCGCTGGCGGCCGATGTCGAGCGTAGCGTCGAGGGCGGTGGCCAACACGCGCTGGCGTTGGCGATAGAAAAAGACCGGGTAGGCCACGGCCGCGTCCGCGGAGGCAGGGCGTTCGGACGCGGCAGGGGACTCGGGCATAGAAGGCGAATTGAGTTGAACCGGGTGAGCGCCGCGCCGCCGATGTCGGCTACGGGGACATGGCCCATACTAACCCAAGCCTCGTTGAACGCCAATGCGAGGGGCTCGCCGGGCCGGTTGCAGTCGACCGTCTGTTCGCGACCGGACAATGGCAGTACGATAGATAGGCAATGCGCCCGTAGCTCAGTTGGATAGAGCAACGGATTTCTAATCCGTCGGTCGCAGGTTCGAGTCCTGCCGGGCGTATTGGCCGATTGCAAATTTCGAATTGCGGATTGCGGATGCCGGTTTGCATCCCTCCTCAATCCGCAATCCGCAATCCGAAATCCGCAATTGCTCGCCCCGAACCCTGACCCCTATTCCTTGTCCCATGCCAATCGACTCCTACTCCAAAGACGACATCCTGACCATTCGCCTCGCCGACGAGCGACTGGTCGAGCCCGAGCACCTCAAGCGGCTGTTCGACGATCTCATCACGTTGTTGGGCAAGACGGACGAGCGGCAGGTGGTGCTAGATTTCACGCCGGTGAAATTCATGGCCTCGGCCATGCTGGGAAAGCTGGTGGCGCTGCAAAAGAAGTGCGACGAGTTTCAGGCAAAGCTCAAGCTGTGCGGGGTGTCGCCGGACATCATGCAGGTGTTCAAGATCACCAAGCTGAACAAAGTGTTCGACATTCAGTCGGACGAGGCGACGGCGCGAAAGTCGTTCTCCAAGCGCGGGTTTTTTAGCTAACCACGCGACTTGTGGGAGGCCTCTCTGAGGCCAACCAGCGTGTTCCACCGGCCGCGCGTAATCGGCGTCGGAGACGCCTCCCACAGGGGATGGCGGACGACAATCGCCGATGCGCGATCTTCGGGCATCGAATGCTTAGTTCGTCGGCCGGGCACAGAGAGGAGCACGCCGAATACCGGGCAGGAAGCGGCCGGCGATGCCCCACGTCACAAGCGGCGCCGGAGTTGCTGCACCGTCATGGTCGCCCAAGAAGCCGTGTTTGTGTGGGCTCCTCCGTGATTTGGCGGCTGCGGAGGGCAACGCCCGGTTGGCAGTGGTCGCCATTGGGTTCTCTTCCGCAATGTCTCCCAACGCCCCAGCCGCTCGAAGTCCAAGTCGTCTGGCCGGGTCTCCAGTCGAGGGCGAACCGGCCGAAACGGGATTATCCCTCGTACGACGTCGGCGACTTCTTCGACGAGATGTTCGACGAGCGGCGGCAGCCGCGGAGCCACTACCGCACGCTGTACGATCGGATTTGGCGTCTGGAAAACGACGAGCTGTCGCGCCGTCAGCTCGCGGCCGAGCGATCGATGCGGCGATTGGGGATCACGTTCAGCGTCTACGGGGACCAAGAGGGCGCCGAGCGGATCATTCCGTTCGATATCTGCCCGCGAATCATCGGCGAGACGCAGTGGCGCTGGCTGGAGCGCGGACTGAAGCAGCGGCTGTTGGCGCTCAACAAGTTCATCGACGACATCTACCACGCCCAGGCGATTGTGAGGGACGGCGTGGTGCCGGAGTTCGTGGTGCGCACCTGTGCGACGCTCCGCGAGCAGTGCATGGGGCTCAAGCCGCCGCAGGGCGTGTGGGCCCACATCACGGGCGTCGACCTGGTGCGCGATCGCCAGGGGCAGTTCTACGTGCTCGAAGACAACCTGCGGTGCCCCTCGGGCGTGTCGTACGTTCTGCAAAACCGGCAGTTGATGAAGCAGACCTTTCCGCAGGTGTTCGAGGAAGCTGCGCGTTCGGCCGGTGGACGACTACTGCAGCCGGCTGTTGGACGCCTTGCAGGGCCTGATGCAGCACCGAGTGCACCAGCCGACGGTCGTGCTGCTGACTCCCGGGACGTTTAACTCTGCGTATTTCGAGCACTCATACCTGGCGCAGCAGATGGGGATACCGCTGGTCGAGGGCCGCGACCTGGTGGCGTCGGACGGGTTCGTGTACATGCGAACGACGCGCGGTTTCGAGCGCGTGGACGTGATTTATCGCCGCATCGACGACGACTTTCTCGATCCCCACGCCTTCCGCAAGGACTCGATGCTGGGCGTGCCCGGCTTGCTCGACGTGTATCGGCAAGGACGGGTCGCCTTGGCCAACGCGCCGGGGTGCGGCATCGCCGACGACAAGGTAGTGTACGCCTACGTGCCGCAGATCATCCGCTATTACCTCGCCGAGGATCCGATCCTGCCGAACGTCGAGACCTTTGTCTGCTGGGAGCCGGCGCAACGGGACCACGTACTGGCGAACATCGAACATCTGGTAATCAAGCCGGCGAACGAGTCGGGCGGATACGGGATGCTGATCGGGCCGCGGTCGACGGCGGCCGAGCGGGAACAGTTTGCCGACTTGATTCGCGCCAAGCCGCGGAACTATATCGCGCAGCCGACGCTTAACCTGTCGCGGGCGCCCGTATTGACGGAGAACGGCCTGGAGGGCCGGCATGTCGATCTTCGGCCGTTTGTCATCTACGGCCGTGAGATTTACGTGCTGCCCGGCGGACTGACGCGGGTGGCGCTCCGCAAGGGATCGCTGGTGGTTAACTCCTCTCAGGGCGGGGGCAGCAAGGACACATGGGTGATGGCGGAGGAATCTCCCGCGCGCGCCGGGGCGAAGGGGTAGATGATGCTGAGCCGCGTCGCCGACTCGATCTACTGGATGAGCCGCTACATCGAGCGGGCCGAAAATGTGGCCCGGTTCATCGCGGTTAATCTGAATCTCAGCCTCGACCTGGCGGGAGCAGCCGACCAGCAATGGCTGCCGTTGGTGATCACGACCGGCGACCACGAGGAGTTCGCCAAGCGGTACGCCGCGGCGACGAAGCAAAACGTCATCCAGTTTCTCACGTTCGACCGGGAGAATCCCAACTCGATCATGTCCGCGCTGCGGATGGCGCGGGAGAATGCGCGGGCTGTGCGCGAGAGCATTTCCTCGGAGATGTGGGAGCACATCAACCGGTTTTTTCTGTTGATGGTCGAGGGCAGCGCCAGGAGGCGGCGCTCGAAGGGTCGTACGACTTCTTCGACCAGATTCGCTTCTCCGGCCAACAGTTTATGGGCGTGACCGACGCCACCATGACCCACGGCGAAGGCTGGCACTTCTGCCAGCTGGGGCGGTCGATCGAGCGGGCGGACAAGACCTCGCGCATCCTGGACGTGAAGTACTTCATTCTGCTGCCCAGCCCCGCCGACGTGGGGACGCCGTACGACGACGTCCAGTGGTCCGCCCTGCTCCGCTCGGCCAGCGCGCTGGAGATGTATCGGCAGCGGCACGGGCGCATTCTGCCGGCCTCGGTCGTGGAATTCCTGGTGCTCGACCGCGAGTTTCCCCGGGCGGTGCTGTTCTGCCTGACCAAGGCGAACGAATCGCTGCACGCGATTTCCGGCTCGGCGATGGGCGGATTTGCGAACCGGCCCGAGCAGCAGTTGGGGCAATTGCGGGCGGAGCTCGCGTACGCCTCCGCCAAGCAGATCATTGAGCGCGGGCTGCATGAGTTCGTCGACAACCTGCAGCAGCGACTCAACGCCATTGGCGCCTCCATCTCCGACGCCTTTTTTGCCAAGCGGACCGTCGAGTCGATCGACCAGCGGCAGTACCAACTTCAGAGCTAAGGAAGAGGGCGGCATGACGTTTTGCCTGGGCATGAAAGTTCACGACGGGCTGGTCGGCCTCGCCGACACGCGGGTGACCACCGGCAGCGAGTGCATCACGGCCAAGAAGGTGTCGACCTACCAGTTCGACGGCGCCGCGATGTTCTTGATGACGTCGGGCCTGCGGTCGGTGCGCGACAAGGCGCTGACCTATTTCGACGAGATCATGGAGTCGGGAGACGCCCCGACGCACGGGCGTCTGTTTCACGTCGCCAACCTGTTCGCCGAGCAAATCCGCCGCGTGGCCCGCGAAGACCGGGAGTATCTTGAACATTCGGATTTACAGTTCAACATCCACACGCTAGTGGGGGGCCAACTCGAACACGACCGCGAGCACAAACTGTACATGATTTACCCGGAGGGCAACTGGGTGGAGATCGGCAAGGGCACGCCGTACCACATCATCGGGGCGTCGGGCTACGGCAAGCCGGTGCTGGACCGTACGCTGAAATACGAGGACACGATGCAGTTCGCCCTGACGGTGGGCTGCCTGGCGTTCGATTCGACGCGGATCAGCGCTTCGGACGTCGACTTTCCGCTCGACGTGGTGTTGTATCGCCGCGACGCCCGCGAGCTGATCGAGCATCGATACGACAAAGAGGACCTGAAGGCCATCTCCGAATGGTGGCAGGACCGCCTGCGCAATTCGGTTCGGCAGATGCCGCTGGAGTGGATGGACTCGCTCGTGGCCAAGATGCAGACGTCGTCGCCGGCGGCGGTGCAGTTTGTGGAGAAGAAGAAGCAGGCGTAGAGCACCTAACACAAGGAATTAAACCGCCAAGTACGCCAGAAGATCTTCCGACTTCCTGGCTTGCTTGGCGCTCTTGGCGTCCTTGTAGGTTCAATTCGTTAGGCGCTTCATGTCGTTTTCCAATCAGGCAGCGGAAGCGAAATCGATAGCCATGGAACTGGAAATCACCCACACCACCCGTTACGAATTCTCGCAGCCGGTGTATTTGGAGCCGCATGTGCTGCGGTTTCAGCCGCGGGCTGATGGCGCCCAGATGCCGCTGGAATACCGGCTGGAGATCGAGCCGCAGCCCGCGGGAATGTCGTCGTTCCTCGATGCGGCGGGCAACGCCGCGACGTGTGCGTGGTTCGATGGCTGCCACCAGTCGCTCTCCATCGCCGCCCACTCCGTGACGCGGACTTTGCGCGAGAATCCGTACGACTTTCTGCTCGATCGCACGCGCACGCTTCTGCCGGTGGATTACGGCGTCGACGCGGCCGCACTGCAGCCGTATTTGCGGCGGCCGCGCGGCGGCGAGGACGGCGCTGACCCGATCGCCGTGCTGGCGAGTCGAATGCGCGATGCGGCCCGTGGCGAGCTCATGCCGCTGTTGAGCTCGCTCACCCGCACGCTGTACGACCGCCTCCGCGTGGTGCGGCGCGAGGACGGCGAGGCGTGGCCAGCGGAGCGAACCTGGCGCGAGCAAGCCGGGGCGTGCCGGGATCTCGCTGTGTTGTTTGTCGACGCCTGCCGGGTGCTGGGCGTGGCGGCCCGCTTTGTCAGCGGGTATGAAGATCCAGGCGGGAGCGAGCCGTGCGATTTGCACGCATGGGCCGAAGTTTATGTTCCGGGCGGCGGGTGGCGGGGGTACGACCCGTCGCGCGGACTCGCGGTGGCCGATAGCCACGTGGCCGTCGCGGCGTCAGCGACAGCCTTGGGTTCCGCCCCGGTCGAGGGCTCCTTTCGTGGCACTGGCGTGACCGCCGAAATCCACACGGAGATCCGCGTCGAGCCGTATGACTCGAAGGTGGGCGTGTAGCGAGGGTCGCTCAGGTTGGATCGCCGCAGCGCGACGCTGCCGGCGCACGCGCTTCGCGGCGTTTCTCGCCGGGGCCTCATCGCGGCCCGGCTTGCTTCACCCGCACGTCGTCGGCGGGCGGGCGCCAGGCGGCGTCAGCAATCTCCTGATTGTCGACCATCGTCATGTCGGCGGGATTGGCCGCGTTGTACTGAAATGTCGGCGTACCCGCGGGAGCGGCGAGTCGATTGCCCTTCAGCGTGTTCTTGCCGGCGCGATGAAAGCGGATGGGACTGCGCGCGACGCCGTAAATCGTGTTGCCCTCGACCACGAAGTCCGTCGACCCTTCGTCCATGAACATGCCGTTGCTCTCGGCGCGGCCCGCGTTGATCGGCACGTCGTGGATTAGATTGCCGGCAAGCGCCGAGCCAGGCTGCCGGCCCAGCGTGTAAATGCCGCCGCCGTCGGAGAGCAGTTGCATGACATGGTGGATGTGATTGTCGGCGACGCGGTTGTCGTGGCACGGGCTCGGCGTATCGTCCCATCGCCAGCCCGCGGAGATCCCCGTGTACGGCAGATTGCGGACCTCGTTGTGAACGACCCGCGAATGGCTCGCCATGCCGACCCAGATGCCCACGGCGCCGAACGACGTGGCGCCGCAATCCTCCACCAGGCAATTCTCGATGGCGTTGTTGTCGGTGACAGTCTCAGACCATTGGTTGCCCCGACCCAACATCACGCCGCTGCCGCCAATGTCGCGAAACGCGCAGCGGCTGACCTGTGATTTGGAAGCCACGGCGAGGTGCAGCCCGCAGCCGCCAAGATGCTCGAAGCGGCAGTTGTCGAAGCGGCACTCGACGGCGCCGTCCACCAGCACGGCGGCGGTCAGCGGTATACGGTCGTGGTCCTCCGCTGTCGAGCGTCGTTCGTGAAAGCAAGCTTGCCCCTCCGCATATCCGTGTGCCGGCATCGGAAACCGGGTATGGCTGAAGGTGAGGCCGGAGAAGGCGATGTGCTGCACCGGCATGGCGGGGCGGTCGCCTTGGACCACGAGCAATTGGTCTAGTACGCCGGCGATTGCTTCGACCGTCGCCGGCGACTCACCTGGCCGCGGCGCATAATGGACTTCGCCAGCCGCCTGGTCCAGAAACCACTCCCCAGGCTGGTCCAGCAGGTCGAGAGCATTTTCGATGAAGTAGCGCGGATGCGGCTCGAAATTCGTGATGGCAAACTGCGCCGCCTCGCCGCCAATGGGATCGGCGAAGGCGTAAGTGCGCGCGGCCGCGTCGATCGACTTGAGATGCACCCGCGATATGGACCAGTCGTGCAGGAACACAATCTCGGCGGCGTCGCTCGGGCGGAGCGACACGAGATCGGCGGCCGCCACGGTGAAGCTGGTGCGGTTGTCGGCGCCCGGCTGGTCGATGCGGTAAAAACCCGTGTTGGGCGCCCGAGCGCGGACGGCGCGCTGGTCGTTGATCCACATGTCGCGGAATGGCGGGAATTCGCTGCCGACTTTCGCTACCCAATGATTGCCCACGGGCCGCCACCCAGCAATCCGCCGCCCGCCGCTGATTCGAACCGTACCGGGTTTCGCGGCGGCGTAGATGACAGGGCGGTCGGTCGAGAGGCCGCCGTCGCCCGTGGCGAGGCGGAGGGGCGCCGCCAGGAAGTAATCGCCGGGCGCTAGTTCAACTCGAAACGGCTCATTGTCGCCCGTGCCCTGTCCCTCGCGAAGACGACGACGCGCAGCCTCGAGCGTACGCAACGGACGTGCGGCTGTGCCGTCGGACGCGTCGTCGCCGTTGGGCGATACGTGGACCGCCGTTTGGGCGATCGCCGACAACGGCGTCATGCCAAGCCAGGCCGCCAGTAGCAGTCCTCGATGGAAGTATCTCATAACGCAGGCGTTCCAGAGTTTTCGAGACGGCACAATTTGGCGGCGGCCAGAATCCGCCCGCAGTTTGCCTGGCCGCCGTGCCACAGCGAGAACATTATGGCGACTGCCACGCCGGTCATGTAGGATTCTTGCCAACGCGCGGACAAATAGGGGTAAGCACGCTCTCTGGCAGTGTCTTCGATGCCTTGGACCCAGATTTACAACCCGACCGGTTCCGAACTGCTGTCGACGCTGCTGGCGGCGGCGCCGGTGGTCGTGCTGTTGGGAACCCTGGGGCTGTTGAGCTGGCCGGCGCCGCGGGCCGCGCTGGCCGGGCTCGTGACGGCGCTGGCGGCGGCGATCGGCGTGTACGGCATGCCGTGGCGGTCGGCCGTGGCGGCGGCGGGGTACGGGGCGGCGTTCGGATTGTTCCCCATCGGCTGGATCGTGTTGGCGGCCGTGTTTCTGTTCGTCATGACGGTCGAGGCGGGGGAATTTGAGAAGATCAAGGAATCGGTGACGACGCTGTCGCCGGACCGACGCGTGCAGGCGCTCTTGATCGCGTTCAGCTTCGGGGCGTTTTTGGAAGGCGCTGCGGGATTCGGGACGCCCGTGGCCATTTCGTCGGCGTTGATGATCGGCGCCGGATTTCCGCCGCTCTACGCCGCGGGGTTGGCGCTCATCGCCAACACGGCGCCGGTGGCGTTCGGAGCGCTGGGGACGCCGATACTTACACTCGCCAAGGTGACCGGCCTGCCAGAGATGCAGCTTTCGGCGATGGCAGGGCGGCAGCTGCCGTTGTTCTCACTGCTTGTGCCGGCGTGGATGGTGTGGCAAATGTCGGGCTGGCGCGGCGTGCGCGGCGTGTGGCCGGCGATTGTCGTGAGCGGAGGCACGTTTGCCGGTTTGCAGTTTTGCATCTCAAACTTCGTCGGGCCGACGCTGGTGGACATTGCGGGGGGGCTGGGGTCGCTGATGGCGCTGGCGCTCATGCTGCGAATGTGGAGGCCGCGGGAGATTTGGCGGTTCGACGGGGAACACGGCGCCACGCCCCAGCGGGACTTGGGTGGCTGGGGTCCGCGTCCTCGCGGCCCCCAGGAATCTCCCGCAACGCCTGGGGGCTCGCAGACTCGACCCCAGGCACACGCGGGCTACTCGCGGCGGGAGATTGTGAGCGCGTGGACGCCGTGGGTAATTCTGTCCGCGTGCGTGTTTTTGTGGGGCGTGCCGGCATGGAAGACATTTCTCAGCGGCGGTGCGGCCCCATCCACCGCCAGCTCGTCGACTCCCGTCGCGCCCGCCTGGTACGAACGGCCCAACGCGCTGGCGGGATATTCGGAGATCGTGCGCCCATTCCCTTACTTGCACAATCAGGTGCAGCCCGACGCCGCAGTGCTCGGCGGCGAGTCAAAGCCCAAGCCGGCGGAATTTCGGTTCAACTGGCTCAGCGCCACCGGAACAGGCATCATGTTCGCGGCCGTCCTGTCGGCGGCCTGGATGCGGATTGACCCGCGGCGGTTCGTCCGGCTGTTTTTCCAAACGGTGCACCGGTTGCGCTGGTCGTTGTTCACCATCTCGACGATGATGGCCATCGCGTACCTCACCCAGTACAGCGGCAGCGACGTGACGCTGGGGCTGGCGTTTACGCGGACCGGCGTGCTCTACCCATTCTTCGCGGCGATGCTGGGCTGGCTGGGTGTGGCCCTCACCGGCAGCGACACCTCCAGTAATGCGCTGTTCGGCAACCTGCAGCGGATCACCGCCGAGCGGCTGGGGCTGTCGCCGATCCTCATCTGCGCCGCCAACAGCACGGGCGGGGTGATGGGCAAGATGATCGACGCCCAGAGCATCGTGGTGGCGTCGGCGGCCACCGGGCGGCCCGGCGAGGAAGGCCAGATTCTGCGGTTTGTCTTCTGGCCGAGCGTGACCCTGGCGGCGCTGATGGGGCTCGTGACGCTGCTTCAGGCCTATGTCCTGCCCGGCATGATCCCGGGCCGCTAAATTAGAATGTGGCGGCAAATTGCCGGCGCTAGACGAGCGAGACTTCCGCCGAGCATCTGGAGAACGCAATGCCCTGGATCGCGGAACGAGCCGAACGGATACTGCCGGAGCGGCTCGATGAGCTGACGGCGCAAGTGGTGGCCGAAGCCCGGGCGCGGCTCACGCCCCGACCGCGGCGGGTGCTGCTCTTGCCGCCGGACATCACGCGGGCGCATTCGGGAGTGGGACTCGTCACCGAGCTGCTCTACCAGATGCTCGCCAGCGAGGCGGACGTGCACCTGATTCCCACGCTGGGACAGCACGTGCCGCACACGCGCGACGAAAACCAGCGGATGTACGGCGGCGTGCCCCACCAGCGGATACATGCGCACGACTGGCGCGGCGGGTGCGTGCCGGTGGGGGCCGTGCCAGCCGAGATCGTGCGGGAAACCAGCGGCGGGGCGGCCGACTGGGAGATGCCGATCTCGCTCAACCGCATGCTCATGGACCAGCCGTGGGACTGGATCATCAACATCGGCCACGTCGTGCCGCATGAAGTGCTAGGGTTCGCCAACCACAACAAGAACTACTTCATCGGGCTGGGCGGAAAGGACACCATCTGCAGCGCCCACATGATGGCGGCGGCGTGCGGCATTGAGAACAACCTGGGAAACCTCGTGACCCCCGTGCGGGCCTGCTTCAACTGGGCCGAAGACAAGTACCTGGGCGCCCTGCCGGACCTGTACTTGCAAGTTGTGCTCGCTCGCGGCGACGACGGGCATCTGGTTCACACCGGCTTTTACGCCGGCGATGACCTGGAGACGTACCTGGCGGCGGCGAGGCAGTCGCGCGAGCAAAACATTTCGGTGTTTGAGGAACCACTCGAGCGCGTGGTGTGCGTCATGCAGGAGGACGAGTTCGTGAGCACGTGGGTCGCCAACAAGGCGATCTACCGCACGCGGATGGCGCTGGCCGACGGCGGCGAACTGTTGATCATCGCCCCCGGACTGAAGCGCTTCGGCGAGCAGGCCGACGTCGACGCCCTCATTCGCAAGTACGGCTACCATGGCACGCCGCGGACCATGGAACAGTACCGCGTCCAAGCCGATATGCAGGACTTGGCCCACGCGACGGCCCACCTGCTCCACGGGTCGTCCGAGGGGCGGTTCCGCATTACCTACGCGCCGGGGCATATGTCGCGGGCCGAGATCGAGCAGGTCGGATACGAGTACGCCGACCTGGGCGAGACGCTCGCCCGCTACGATCCGGCGCGGCGCAGCGAGGGTTGGAACCGGACGGCCGACGGCGAAGACTTCTTCTTCATTCCCACGCCGGCGGCCGGTCTGTGGGCCACGCGGGCCAAGCTGTATGGTCGGGCGAGCGGGTTTGGGGCGTAAGGCGGCCCGCCGGCGAGGGCACACTTAGGGCGGTCGGCTGGCCGGTTCCGTGGCGGCGTGCTCCAATGGGTGCGCCATGTCTTCCAGGCCCCAATCGACCGCCGGATCGGATGACGCGGGACGCCGCGAGCCGCAGCTTCTCCGGTTTGGGTTGCGGCAGCTCTTTCTCTTCGTCTCGGCGGCTGCGATCCTCTGCGCCGTGGCGGCGTCGACGGGCGGGCCTTGGCCCTGGTTGGTCGGCTTTCTCGCGTCGCTGGTCGCGGCGCACGTCACCGGCAATTTTCTGGGGACGCGGCTCCGCGATTCCTCGGCCGAGGTGCAACGCTGGAAGGCGGCCAACTCGCCTTTGGGGGCCGACGTACCGGCGGCCACACCGGAGCCAGTGCGCTGGTCCGAGCTGGGGTTGCCGGAGCAGACGCCGTTAGGGCTATTTCAGCCAGCGCCGCCGCGGCGCGTTCACGGCGCAACGGTTGCTGGGGCGATCGCGGGCGGCGCGGTCGGGATTGTGGCCCTTGCCTATGTATCAGGCGAGCAGACGACCTGGCCGGGGCTCGTCGTCGGCGCCCTCAGCTGCGGCGTGATGGGCGCGTGGCTCGCTATGTTGGTCTCAAGCTTCTGGATGATCGCCCGCCACGCGTGGAAGCATGCTCTGGGGAAGCGTTAAGGCAGAATGCGGCGACGCCCTCATGAATTTACATGATGCTGCTAACCGGACGGCCACGCCGTCCGGGTCTCGGCGAGCGTGGCTAACCAGCTAGCGCTAACGCAACAGCCGCCGCAATAAGACTGGGTCGACGCGGCCGCGGAAGCGGATCTGGCCGTCGATTTCAACGACCGGCACGCATTCGTTGAACGTCTCATGCAGCGCCGGATCGGCGTCGACGTCGATCACTGTGGGCGTGAGCCCATGAGCCGTAAGCACCTGATGTGCGTCATCGCACAGGTGACATCCGCCGCGCGTGTAGAGCAGCACATTCATGCTTGGCTCGCAGCGTGAAATTGGCAGTCCCGAGGGGCGTTTTCAAATTACCGCTGTCCCACCCGAATGGGGGGGTCTGGTAACTACCTGAAGTCGCGTCCAGGCAAGGCCTTGCGTCATCTGTTTGCTGGCCCGATTGACGCCAGCCTACGATGGAGTTGAGCCCTCAGGGGCTCCCAAGCGACTGAGAGGTGGGGTCGCCTGGCTTGCCTGATTCGCTGTTCTGTTGGTTCTTGAGTTGTCGGCGCCGCATTGTCGCGTGCGCGCGGTAAGTGTTTTGATTTTCCTGGGTTACGGTTCCCATGTCAACGAAACATCGTTCGAAATCGCTCGCTCGTCCGGCCAAAGGCCGCGTGCAGAGCACCGTGCGATTTTCGCCTCGCGCGCGGCGGGCGCAGTTGGGAACCAGCAACGCGCGCGAGCCCTTCGCGCCGCCTGAGGATTGGCACGAGCCGCACAACTCCGGCGGCGCCTATCGGGTGATCGTCCAATCGCCTGGGGACGGATATTGCCACGTCGTTACGCCGGAGCAGATTCGGGCGCGGTTGGCTGCCGTTCCGTCAGAGTTTCTGCGCGGTCTGGAAGTGGTGCAGCTCAGTCGCATGACCCGCAAGAAGCAAAGCTTCCCGTGCTACGGCATGCAATGGGGCGCCACGTTGTACCTGTATCCGCTGGAAACGACGCTCGAGGAGTGGTTCCAGGAGCCGCCGCGGCCCATGATCTACAATGAGGCCCGGATGTACGGCGGTCGTTGGGACGAGCCTTCGCCAAACTCGTGGCGGCTGTCGTGGACCAGGCAGTCGATCGAGGACTTCTACCTCAACAACATCCTGATCCACGAGCTGGGCCACCTGGTCGACGAGCGCAACTCGGGGTACGCCGAGCGCGAGCGGTTTGCCGAGTGGTTCGCCATCCAGTATGGCTATCGGGCGACCGGCGGAAGCCGCGGACGCCGCCCTGTGGTCAAGCGTCGGCATCACGTGAAGTGATTGAGTCACCTCCGGTTCCCTCCCCTCGATGGGGAGGGTTAGGGAGGGGTGATTTCCGACCGACGGTTAAGCCATCGCGAGCTGCTCCCCCCTCCCGAGCCCTCCCCGCCGAGGGGAGGGAGCCGGAATTGGCGAAGGGTGCCATGCCCTCGTCCGCGTGGGCATGCGTCTAGACAGCAATACATGGCCACGTCGGCGGACCTCCGAGGCCATGCCACCCGACGTCCGCAGGTCTAGCCGCCGGGGAATTCCGGCTGCTCGGCCACCGAGAACCGCAGTTCTGCCATTCCCGCGTCGGCGCCGGCGTCGAGCACCATCACCAAGGCGCCGTGGCTGGCCTCGGGATTGCCCACGACGAGCATGCCGTTCAGGTCGGCGTCGTCGCGGCGGAGGCCGCGGAGCTTCACCCGCAAGTCCTGCTCGCCGAAGACCTCTTCGTCATCCACGTAGACCGTGTCGTCGGCTTCGATGGTCACGGTGACAAACCCCGGGTCGCTCTCCAAATCGGGCACGCTCAGGGCGTTGGCGGCCGAGGCCTCGGGCGACGGCAAGCCGATGACCGATTCCAAGGCCTGCATCGAAGTGACCATGAAAAAGATCAGGATAAAGAAGACGATGTCGACCATCGCGGTCATGTCGATCAGATCTTCCGGGTGCTTGAACTTCGACATGCCCAGCACGGGGGAAAGATCGCCGTCCGCCTGGGCGTCGGGCCGCGGGGGGGCGAACAGATTGGCCGGCACGGTGACCAGCGCCTTGCAGTGAGGGCACTTTCGCTGGCGGCCGGCGAGCGCCGAAGGCGCCCCCAGCTGCTTGCCGCACTGTGGACAGGGGAAGTTGATGGTCATGACGCCTGGTCCTTTTCCGTCACCGCCACGTGCAGCTTGACGCCCGACACGGCAGCCGCGTTGGAAATTCGAAACAACTCGCGGAGCCGCACTTTTTTCTCGGCCTTGATCAGCACATCCTTTTTGCCGGCCGCGATTCCTTTCTCCACGGCGTCGCGCACCATGTCTTCTTGACCGCCGGGGTCGGTGATCGGCTCGCCCTTTTCGCCGTCAGCCAGGTACACGGTGACGCCCTCGCCGCTGAGCGAGCCGATCAGCGTGAGGATGACCGCCTCGTCGGCGTCGAGCGCGGCGACGTGCGTAGCGTTGGGGAGGTTGATTTCCCCGAGGGCGGCGGTGAGGAACGTGACCAGGAAATAGAGGTTCATCAGGAACACCAGGTCGACCATCGCGGTGATGTCGAACTCGGCGTCGTCGTGCTTCTTACGCGCGATCAGCGTCCCCAGAGAGCCATGGCCCAGGCTGAAGGAGGCGTTGGACACGGCGGACTCGCTCAAATGGTGCGTTTCAGAGCGTCGAGCACGCGAACCAGGCCGGCGCTGAAGTCCGTCCTGGAAGGTGCGGATCTTGGCGTTAATGCTGTTGAGCATGAAATTGAACGGGATGGCCGTGGCCAGGCCCATCGCCGTGCAAATGAGGGCAACGGCGATTTCATCGGCGATTTGCGAGGGCTGCACCTTCTCCCCGGTGCCGATGCGGCCGAACGCGGCCATCATGCCCAGCACGGTGCCAAACAGTCCCAACAGCGGACCGCTCTTGATGACCGTGGCGATCCAACTGGTGCGGTATTCGAGGTCGCCCATCACGTCGCGCTGCACCACCTCGGTGACGGTCTGCCGAAGCTGGTCGTAACCGAGCGAGCGGTTAACGACGGCGATGTGGGTGAGCTGCGGCAGGGCCCGCTCGTCGTCGACGCACAGGGCCTCGACCTCCTCGAAGCGGCCGTCCTTCAAGGCGGGCATCAGCTCGTCGAGAAACTCGGCCTGCTCGTCGTGGGTGGCGAAGCCAAGCTGCCTGACCCGGCGAAACCCCAGAATGACGTTGTACAGGCCCCAGAAGAAGTTAATCGTGAGAAAGCCGTAGGCGGAGTTGCCCAGCCATTTGGCCAGTTCGGTGATATTCATCGGCCGATCGCTCGTCCGGAGCTTGCGCTTCGTACCCTCGCTGTTCCAACGACTAAGGTAACTTGCCGGCGGGGGCCAGGGCAAGTCTTGGCCATCAGGGTGGCATGGCCTTGGAGGTCTGCCGACGTGGCCATGTTGAACATCAATCGGACATGCCCACGCAGACGAAGGCATGCCGCCCTGCCGCGTCGCGAGGTCTCGGTAGCTGTCCAAGCCCCTGCCGATTATCATGGCGGACTCGTCAGGGCGAGGCGGGGGCGTGGCCCGCCTCTTTGCGTCGGCGCGCCGCTCATAGCGTCAAGGGGGCCATTCATGGGACCGGTCGACATTGCAGTCTTTGTGGCGTTTATCGTGGCGGTGGTCGCCGTCGGGCTCATCAAGAGCCGCACGGGGAAAGAGCACCAGAACACCCAGGATTTTTTCCTGGCGGGCCGCGGGCTGTCGTGGTGGCTGATTGGTTTCTCGCTGATTGCCGCGAACATCTCCACCGAGCAGTTTGTCGGCATGAGCGGCAACGCGGCCAGCCACGTCGGGCTGGCGATCGCCAGCTACGAGTGGATGGCGGCCATTACGCTGGTGGTCGTCGCGTTTGCATTTCTCCCCTATTTCCTGCGGGCGGGCATTTACACCATGCCCGAGTTCCTGGAGCACCGCTTCAATTCGCTGGCCCGCTTCATCATGGCGTTGGCCACGGTGCTCATTTACCTGTTGTTGCTCGGCGCGGTGACTTACTCGGGAGCGCTGACGGTGCAGACGCTCGGCCAGCGCTTCGGGATGGACATTCGGCTGTGGCAGCCGGCGGCGTTCATTGCGGCGATTGCGATGATCTACGTCGTGGGCGGCGGGCTGAAGGCCTCGGTGTGGGCGGACCTGCTGCAGGGTTCGGCGCTGATCCTGGGCGGCGCCGTGATCATGTTCTACGCCTTCGACAAGCTCGGCAGCGCCCACGACGCGGCCACGGTGGTCGACACGGCCACGGGCGCCGTGGCGGTGCAGACGCTCGATCCCAATCAAGGCGGCGCGGCGCGCTTCCTGGAGTTGAACGCCAACCAGCTTAACATGTTTCTGCCCAAGGACGACCATGTCCTGCCGTGGACGGCGCTGCTCTTGGGGCTTTGGATTCCCAACTTTTACTATTGGGGCCTGAACCAGTACATCACGCAGCGGACGCTCGGGTCGTCGTCGTTGTCTCAGGGACAGAAGGGCATCGTCTTCGCGGCGTATTTGAAGCTGCTCATCCCATTCGTCGTGGTGATTCCGGGCATTATTGCGTTCAACCTGTTTCATCGCGACATGCAGTTGGACGCCCGCCGCGACGCGGCGATTTCCCTGGCGCATTATCTGAAGGCGAATCCCCAGACGCAGTACGTCAGAACCGCGGATGCGCCGGACGACGCGGCCGTCGACGCTCACGGCGGGCCGCAGTACCTGATCGCGCTGTACGAGTCGGCGGCGGACCGCAACGCCGTGAAGGCGACCAATCCCTTTGTGCTGCCGATGATCCGAGCAAGGTTCGAGGAGGTGAAACCGGCGGCGTTCGAAGTCTTTAGCGCTCGGGAAGATCACGCCTGGAGGCACGTTAATCCAGAATTGGCGCGCGAGATCGAAGAATTTAATCAGCGGGTGTCCCAAGCGGCGGCAGACTCCGGCAGGCCCGTCAGCTCGCAGGCCTTGGTGGCCTACAAGTACGACGCCGCCCTGGGCCATTTGCTCGGCATGCTGCCGCAGAACGTCGGCGTATTTGGGTTTGTGATGGCCGCGCTTTTGGGCGCCGTCATCAGCTCCTTGGCGGCCATGCTGAACGCGGCTTCGTCCATTTTTACGCTCGATCTGGTGCAAAAGTACGTCGCCCTCCGGGCGTCGCAAAGGACAATCGTGCTGACGGGCCGGGTAAGCGTCGTTGTCTTCGGCATTGTTGCTTGCGCCTGGCGCCGGCATTGGGCGATCCGAACATTTCGAACTCGATCTTTACGATTATCCAGGAGTCGCAGGGGCTAATCTCTCCCGGGATTCTCGCGGTCTTCGTCATCGGGTTGGCCGTGCGGCGCTGCCCGCGCTGGGCCGGCGTGTTGGGCCTGCTAACCAGCATTGTCTGTTACGCCGGGCTGAAGTTGGCGGCGCCGTCGATCCAATTCCTCAATCGCATGGCCATTGTCTTCGGCCTCTGCGTGGCGGTAATGTTGTTGGCCCGGTTGCTGGCGCCGCTCAAGGAGCCCGTGGAGTTCCATTCCAATACCAAGCTTGATCTGGCGAGTTCGCGAGGGGCCTTGGCCGCCGGGGTCGTGTGCATCTTCCTGACGCTGGCTCTGTACGTTGTGTTTAGCCCACTGGGGATCGCGCGTTGACGGCGGAGCGTTGCCGCCCACTGTCCGCGAGTCGGCGGGGGGACTGAACGATCTGGCCAGAGATTTTGGCCTCGACGGCGGTATAATGTCTCAAGTCCCGTTTCCCGGTCCTGGGAGCCCTGGCCATGCTGCGCCGTGCCGGTTTTACGCTGATCGAACTCTTGGTGGTCATCGCCATCGTGGGCGTGCTGGTGGCGCTGTTGATCCCCGCCGTGCAGGCGGCTCGCGAGTCGGCCCGCAACGCGCAGTGTAAGAGCAATTTGCGGCAGATGGGGCTGGCGATGACCCAGTATCTCGACCAGCAGGGCCAGCGCGGCAAGTTTCCGGCCGTCTGTAACACGCCGCGCACCGACAATCCGGGCCCGCTGCCGGCGCTTTACGAGGTCTTGGCGCCGTTTTGCGAGAAAAGCAGCGAGTTGTTCCATTGCCCGAGCGACTTTTATACGCCGCCCATCGATCCGGACACCGGGTTGCCGAAGCCCGGAACCGACGCCTGGGAGACATACTTCGAAAAGGAAGGGACGAGCTACGAGTATCTCGTGTGGATTGCCGGCAAGACGCGGCAGGAAATTCTCGACAGCCCGCTGGCCAATGGCAGCTCGAGCGTTTGGATCATGTACGACCTGGTGTCGTTTCACGGCCCGCCTGGCGAGAACGGCTGCCGAAATTACGCCTACCTGGACGGCCACGTCGACGGCATCCTGGTGCCTGATTGATGACCGCCGCCGCGTCGCTGCCGCAGCGGCGACCTGAACCCTCGATTTACGAACCTCCGACAGAGGTGATGCGATGAAAAGAAATTGGATCGCGGGCGGCGCGGCGCTCGCAGTTTTGCTGTTGGCCGGCGCCTGGTGGCTGGGCTGGTTCCACCGCGAGGATCCGATGGTCGCCCAGATGCGCGAGATTGCCGCCGCGCCGCAGAGCAAAGACAACGACAAAGCCATGCGGGACATGATGCGCCAGAAGATGGAGGGGCTGAGCGAGGCGCAGCGAGCGGCAGATGTTCGAGCAAATGGCGCCCATCTTCATCCCGCTCATGGCGTCGCGGTTCGAGCAAGAGTACGACAAGTTCATGGCGCTGTCCGAGGCCGACCGAAACAAGGAGCTCGACATGCGGATCGACGAAATGGCAAAGCGCGGCGGACCGGGGGCGGGCGGCGGGCGCCCGGCGGGGGTGGGGGCGGCGGACGGCCCAACATCGATCCCAAGAAGATGGACGAATTCCGCAAAAAGATGCTCGACTGGATAACGCCCGAGCAACGCGGCAAATTCCAGAACGGCGTGCAGCTGTTTAACAACCGGCTCAAGCAGCGCGGCATGGCGCCGGTCGGCGGGCCGGGAGGCGGGTTTTTCTAACTCGGCCGCGCGGCATTTCAAACCCTCCGATTCCCTCCACTTGACGGGGAGGGTTAGGGAGGGGTGTTGGCGGTGAAATTGATGAACCCGTCATGATGCTTTCCCCCCTCCCCAGCCCTCCCCGCCGAGGGGAGGGAGCCGGAGGGAGGAAGCACGCGTTAACGTGGCGCCGAGAAGCGAGCCAGTTCCTCGCTCGTTATTAGCTGCTGGAAGCTGCCGGAACGGAAGCCCTCGAGGTCGAGCGTCACGTACCGGAAGCCCAGCTCGCGCAGCCGCGTGACGATGGCCGTGCGGACGCCCGGCTCGCACAGCCGGGCGAGGGCGTCCAGCGGCACTTCCAAGCGGGCCAGCTCGTTCTCGTGCAGCCGCACGCGGACGGTCCCTAATCCCTGAGCCCGCAACGCCTGCTCGGCGGCGTCGATCCGCGCCAATCGCTCGGGCGTGACCTCCGTGCCGTAGGCCACGCGGCTGGACAGGCACGGCGTGGCCGGTTTGTCCCACGCCTCAATGCCCCAATGGCGGGCTAGCGCGCGGACGGCGGCCTTGCCGAGTCCGCACTCAGCCAGCGGGTTGATGATGTCGTGCTGGGCGGCGGCCGTGAGTCCAGGGCGGAAGTCGGCGAGGTCATCGGCGTTGGCCCCGCTGGCGATCGTTGCGATGCCGCGACGTGCGGCCTCGCTCCGCAATTGCGTGTAGAGCTCGGTCTTGCAGTGGAAGCAGCGATCCGGCGCGTTGCGTAGATACTTGAGCTGCGACATCTCGTCGGTGTCGACCGTCTCGTGTCGAATGCCAATGGCCGCCGCCACGCGCCGGGCGGCGTCGAGTTCGCCTGCAGCCAGGCTGGCGCTAACGCCAGTGACGGCCAATGCTCGCTCACCCAAAGCCAGGCAAGCTGCTTTGGCGACGACCGCGCTGTCGACGCCGCCGGAGTAGGCGACCAGGCAGCTCTCCACCATGCGCAGCCGGTCGACTAGCCGCTGGGCGTCTCGTGGGGGACCGTCTTCCATGCCGGTATTGTTGCACCCCGCTAGCCCCAGGGCCACGCCCTCCGGGCCCCGGACCGCGTGGCGGTCCGGCTAGTGGGGGTGCTAATGGGGGTGGATCGGCGACTAGTGATGCCGCTCGGTCATGTCGCGGATCAGCGGCTCGAGCACCTTGGTGTTCCGCTCGACGGCCAGAATGGTCGTCCGCTGTTCGACGCCGTCGTAGGAGCTGGCCACGATGGGGATGACCTGACGGCGATCGGGTAGGCTCAGGCGGACGGCAAAGGTCCCGTCGCCCCGCAGTTGCACCGGCTCTCCTTGCAGCGTGACGTGGGCGTCGCGGCTGGCGGCGCCGTAGACGATGATTTCCGCTTCGACGGCGAACTGCAATTGCTCGCCCTCGCGGGCCACGGCGGCGCCGTTGCCGAACCGGGTCTTCATCGGCGTACCCAGCGGGCGGCGCAGCCGCTGTTCCAACAGCTCCTGCAGTTCCCGGCTGGCGCCCTGAGGGGAATAGCCGCCGCTCATGGCGAAGATGCGGTCGGCGTCTTCCGCTACGGCGCTCCAATTCTCGTCGACGGCGTTGCTGGTGCCGGCCACCGGCGTCGAGACGTCGTTGCTCCGCGCCAGGCAGTAGAAGTAGCCGTCGTCGGCCAGATAGCCAATTTCGAGTCGGTAGTCGGCGGGTGGGTCCTGGACGTCGACGTACCAATTGCTGACGCCGCCGTGGATCGCAATATCGCGCTCGTGCAGGGCGGTGGCCTCGCCTTGCGTGCGATACAGGCGGAGCACCGGCCGAGCCGAGTGCCACCGCTGCCCCAACGCGGCCTGGGCGCGATCGATGCTCCGCTCGCTCAGCTCCCAGTAAGCGTGCAGCCAATAGGGGTCGCGTACCATGACGACCAGTCGGTCCTGACGGCAGTCGCTGCCGGCGCGTTGGCCCGAGGCGAGATTGCGGATCGCGGCCAACTTATCGTGAAGCTGGTTGAGCTTAAGCTGCGCTTTGGGATCGAGGGTTCGTCGCGGCGGCACGGGCGAATTGCCAGCCGGGCGACCGTCGCCGGCCAAGGCGTGGCCGTTGCGCCCCGAGCGATGACGGGCGTCGGCGCGGCGTTCGGCCACGCGCACCAGTGCCCGGACGAGCTCTTCTTTACGCATACCGTGCCAGCCGGCGACGCCGCGCTCGCGGGCCATCTGGGCAAGATCTTTCGCCGTATAGGAACGTAGAGTGGCCGCCGTCATCTTTGGAGATGGCCCCTGGAGAAAGTCGCGCGAATGAAAAATCGCCGCGGCGATTCTGGCCCCAAACGCGTTGCCCTTCGCCGAGAACTGAAGGGGCCTTCGTGGCGCGACCGTCGGTCCCCCGTGGGACCAGCGCGGCAGTTCCCGCGCGCCTGCCAAACTGCTCGCGGCAGTTTCCGACAGATGCGAAGTTGAGACACCAGCGGGCGCACGACCGCAAAATGCGCGCCGTCGGAGTCTTCGATTCACTTCATAATACCAGAAGCTCCGATTTACTGCAATGGTTCGGCTTTCGCTGATTGGCGCAACATGCCTGCTGGCAATGGTTTACAATCCAAATTGGGTTCTACTAGGTTAGCCGGCATCGTCTCGATGCCGTTGCGCGGCATCGAGACGATGCCGGCTACCTCGCATTTTACCATTCATCGTCACACAACTACTGCTGCGTCAAGCGGTTACGCAAGACTGGAAGACATTGTGAAAAAAAGCACAAATTCGCATTTCAAGCTGTTGACACCCCGAGTCGCGCAAAATAAATTGTTCTGGCATAGGGCGTTACGGTTTTTTTGTGGAGCCATTTGAGGCCGGTAGACCGGCCCGTTTGACTCGTGCCGAGCGATTGAGCCGGCTGCAAATCTCTGTGGCGCCTGGGGTTGCGAAAGCGGAGGGCGACGGCGCGGGGCGGCCTTGAAGATGCCTCGCCCCGGCCACAAACATGAGGGACCGATCAGGCCAGGCGATCGCCATCGCGCTGGAGTGGGTCGGGAGGATCTTCGCAGTCGTGCTGCTGATGTGGCTGCCCGGCTGGGCAGGCGGGTGGCTGGACCGCCGCTGGGGGACCCACTACCTCGAAATCGTCGGATTCGTCGTCGGCCTCGTGCTGGGAATGGGGGCTTTGATTGCGATGACCCGCGCCGCCGATGCAGCCCGTCGCGCCAAACGCGACGCCAACAGCGAGAACAACCATTTGAACGGCGCCGACGAGCCGTAATCGGTGCGGATAGTTTTAACGCGGGGCCTGCGGTGACCGCTCAGTGAACAACGTTGAGAGGCGCCGCCTGACCGAATTCGACGTGGCTAAGATCGTCAGGTATATCGCGATCGTGGGCGTGTTGATGGCCGTCGTCGCCGTGGCGGCGGGCTTTGTCGCAGCGCGGCGCTTTGGCCCCCAGGCGTATCAAGCCAGCGCCCTGGCAGCCGTGGTGAATTGGATCGCCGGGGGAGCCGCCCTGGCCATCGTCGGCGCCTCGGCCGCTCAACCTTGGCGGGTTCAGGGCGCCCTCTTGGCCATGTTGGTGCGGATGGCCGTACCGCTGTCGGCGATCGTTTTTTTCACGCAAAGTCGCCATCCATTAACCAGTCATGGGGTGGTGATATTGATCGCGGTTCATTACCTTGTCGGCTTACTTGCCGAGACCGTGATGACGGTGCGGCTGACCTCCGCGGGTAACCGCGCTGGGATCTCGGCGCAGGAGATCGCCTCGCGACCTCGCCCGCCGGCCGCCACCTGAGCAATCGCCGCTTGTTTCGATCCCTCCAAGTTCCCCCCTCCGCCGACGCTCGCCGCGCTTGCAAGTTCGATGGCCTCCCCCCTCCTCCACATCAAGGACTCGTACTATTTCGAGGTCCCGCGCGGGTTGTGGAAGAGCGAGCGCACCACGCGCGAGGAATTTCCCGAGCATTACATCCGGCTCGATCCGCAGTACGAGGACTGGGAAGCGGCGCGGCAGTACGAGGGGTTGGCGAAGATTGATGGCCTCAAGGGAGTGCCCGATAAAGATGCGCTCATCGGCCAGTACCTCCGTTGGCGCGAGGAGCACGCAAACTTCGCCAAACCGTTCGACCGCTTCCTAGAGGAGGCGCCAAGCCAGGCTTGGTTTCAGCGGCAGCTGGCCCTCGGCAAGTTCGACCATCAACAGAGGGGCGAGACCCCGGCAGCGTGGGAGGCGCGCGAGGCGGCGGCGAAGACTCTCGGCGCTCAGTGGGCCGAGGTGAAGGCCAAGGCCGAGGACCTGGAGGCGTTCAAAAAAGAGCCGCCGTGGTCGGCCGAGAAGATCGCCGAGTACAACCGCATGCTCGACGGCAAGATCCTCATTTCCCAGCCGTTCGGGAAACTTCAGAACAACTACCAGGCCGAGAGCGGCTTTTGCATTTCGAAGTTCATGATTCTGGAGGCGATCGTCGCCGTCGGGATGTTGGTGTTGTTCTCGCTCTTGGCCAAGCGGGCCAAATACGGCCGGCCGGTGCGCGGACGGCTGTGGAACCTATTCGAAGCCTTCCTGATGTTCGTCCGCGACAACATCGCCAAGCCGGCTATCGGCGGTCACGACGCCGACCGTTTTGTGCCGCTGTTGTGGACGATTTTCATGTTTGTGCTGTCGTGCAACTTGTTGGGGATGCTGCCCTGGGCCGGCGCCCCGACCGCCAGTTTCAGCGTCACGCTCGCACTGGCGCTGGTCACCTTCGGCACGGGCATAGTCTTCGGTTCGATGAAGTTCGGCGTCGTGGGTTACTGGAAAAACCAGGTGCCGCACATGGATCTGCCCTGGTACATGGCCATCATCATTAAGCCGATGATCTTCGCGCTGGAGGTTTTGGGCCTGTTCATTAAGCACGCCGTGCTGGGCTTCCGGCTCCTGGCGAATATGGTGGCCGGACACATGGTGCTGTTGGCGATCATGGGGCTGGCGGTCGCGTCGGCGGCGACAATCAAATTCCCGTACATCGCCGCCGCGTCCGTAACGGGATCGGCCGTCTTGAGTTTCCTGGAGTTGTTCGTGGCCTTCCTGCAGGCCTACGTATTTACCTTTTTGTCCGCTTTGTTCATCGGCGCCGCCGTGCATCACCACTAGCAACAATCCCGCCTCCGGCTCCCTCCCCTCGGCGGGAAGTGCTGGGGAGGGGGAAGAACTATCAAGTTACTCGAATTCTTTCGCGTGAAATAAGGAGCTGATTCGTGATCAAGGTAGCCAGACTGATTGCCCTCGGTTTGTTTACGGCGGCGTGCCTGTCGGCCGTGCCGGTCTTTGCCCAAGAGACTCCCGCCGAAGGCGCGACGCCAGGCGCCGCGGCGGCCCCCATGGCGGGCTTTGGAACATCGTTTTCCGGCGCCTTTGGCGCTGGGCTGACGACGCTAGGGGCGGCCTACGGCATCGGCAAGCTGGCCGCGGCCGCGGTCGAAAGCCAGGCTCGGCAGCCCGAGGTCGCCGGCACGATCCAGATCACGATGATCATCGCCGCCGCGCTGATTGAAGGCTTCACGTTCTTCGCGCTGGTGATCTGCAACGGCCAGAACCCCTGGCCCGCCGCAGGTTAACGGCGTCGTCGAGCCTCCGATATGGCGCCGCTGGGGCAGCCATCGCCGCACGGTCGCTCGCCGTGGGGCTCGGTCAGCGCGTGGGCGGCGTTCACCATGAGTGACGGGAAGCTTACTATGAAAGTCGGACTCATGCTGCGATGCACGATTGTCGCGCGAGCAGCGCTCGGGTGCGCTCGGCGCTGGCTCAACCGTCGGCCGAGGAGCCGGCGGCGGCCGAGCACGGCGGGGGCACTGCCCACGACCTGGGCCACGGCAACGCCCGCGCCGGGCTGGACAGCATGACCGAAGTGCGGACCGATCTGGCCATTTACACGCTGGCAGTGTTCCTGACGCTCGTGACGCTGTTGGGCATTTTTGTCTGGCCCAAGATCAGCAAAGCTCTCCTGGAGCGCGAGAAGCGGATCGAGGACAGCCTGGCCGCCGCCGATGCCAAGCACGAAGAAGCCAAGCGCCTGCTGGCCGAGCACGAGGCCAGGCTCGCTGGCGCCGCCGGCGAAGTGCGGGCGCTGCTTGGAGGAAGCCCGCCGGGACGCCGAGGCGACCAAGACGCAGATCGTCGCCGAAGCGCGGCACGGCGGCCCACCAGGAGCGCGACAGGGCGCTGCGAGACATCGACGTCGCCGCCGACACCGCCATGAAGAACCTGGCCGAAACGAGCGCCAATCTCGCCGTCGAATTGGCCGGCAAGGTGATTCGCGAGACGATCAAGCCCGAGAAGGCGCAGGAACTGGTGCGCGAAAGCGCTCGACCAAGCTCAGCGCGTCGAGCGTCGGCCGCAATTAACTTCAGTCGATCTCCCGCTCATGGGCGAATTTATCCACACCGCACGAGCGCATGACACGGTGTTCGACGTCAGCGCCGAACGACTGGCCCGCGTCTATGCGCAAGCGGCCCTCGACGCCGCCGGCGGGCGCGACCAGCAGGACGCGCTCATGAGCGAGCTGGAGAGCCTCAAGAACGACGTGCTCGATCGCGAGCCGCGGCTGGCGAAGCTGTTCGACTCGCGGCTGATCTCCGAAGACGAAAAGCTGACGATGCTCGATCGGCTATTTGCCGGCCGAGCGTCCGCGCTGCTCGTCAACGTCCTGAAGGTTCTGGCTCGGCATGGCCGGCTGGGCATGGTGCGCGACGTGGTGACGTCGGCCCGCAAAATGTGGGAGCGCCGCTCGGGCCGCCTGCCGGTCGAGCTGGAGACGGCCAACGCGCTCAACCCGCAGTTGGAGCAGGAACTCCTGACGGCGCTGGCAAAAGTTTTGGGCGCCGACCCAATAGTATCCGCACGCATCAACCCCGACTTGATCGCAGGATTCGTCATCCGCGTCGGCGACAGGGTGTACGACGGCTCGGTCCGCACCCGTTTGGAAGCCATGCGCCGCGGCATGATCGCCCGCGCCACCGAAGCCATCCAATCGGGGCCTCAGAGGTTTCTGAGCGTCGAAGCATAGTCCATTTTTACAAAAAGAACTCTCGCTAAGGCGCAAAGGACGAACGAAAAGAAGAGAAGAAGAATTGGGGAACACTAATTTCCACTAATAAACTCCAATCCGGATTAGTGATTATTAGCGAAGATTAGTGTTCCAGAATCCCCCTCAGAATCCTGCTCTCCTTTGCGTTCGTCCTTTGCGCCTTTGCGAGAGACTAAAACCGCAGCCACTCAGCACTGCCATGAAATTTAATAGCGACGAAATTGCCTCGGTCATCCAGAAGGAAATTGAAAACTACTCGGCGCAGATCGACGTGCGCGAGGTGGGTCGCGTGCTGGAGGTCGGCGACGGCATTGCCCAGGTGTACGGCCTCAGCGGCGTGATGGCCGGCGAGATGGTCGAGTTCTCCACCGGGGCCATCGGACTGGCCTTCAACCTCGAAGAGAACTCCGTCGGCATCATCATCCTCGGCGATTACCTTGCCATCAATGAAGGCGACGAAGTCCGCTCCACCGGCAAGTTGTTGAGCGTGCCGGTGGGCGACGAACTCTTGGGCCGCGTGGTCGACCCGTTGGGCAATCCCATGGATGGCAAGGGGCCGATCGTCACCCACAAGCGGCGCGACGTCGAGATCATCGCCACGGGCGTCGCAGAGCGGCAGCCGGTGCGCGAGCCGCTGCAGACCGGCATCAAGGCTATCGACGCCATGACGCCGATCGGCCGCGGGCAGCGCGAGCTGATCATCGGGGACCGCAAGACCGGCAAGACGGCTGTGGCGATCGACACGATCATCAACCAGCGCGACAGCGGCGTGAAATGCTTTTACGTCGCGATCGGCCAGAAGGAGTCGACGGTCGCCGGCGTGATCGAGAAGCTTCGCGAAACGGGAGCGATGGATTATACCACCGTGATCATGGCTGGCGCCAGCGTCCCTGCCCCGCTGCAGTACGTGGCGCCGTACGCGGGCACGGCGATGGCCGAGCATTACATGTTCAATGGGGGCCACGCCCTGATCGTGTACGACGACCTGTCGAAGCAGGCCGTGGCCTACCGGCAGTTGTCGCTGCTGATGCGGCGGCCGCCGGGCCGCGAGGCGTTCCCCGGCGACGTGTTCTACTGCCACAGCCGCCTGCTGGAGCGATCGGCCAAGTTGAGCGACGCGCTCGGCGCGGGTCGATCACTTCGCTGCCGATCATCGAAACGCTCGAAGGCGAAGTCTCCGCGTACATCCCCACGAACGTCATCTCGATCACCGACGGCCAGATTTACCTGCAGCCCGACCTGTTCTTCGCGGGCATCAAGCCGGCGATGAACGTCGGCATCTCGGTCTCGCGCGTCGGCGGCGCCGCCCAGATCAAGGCCATGAAGAAGGTCGCCGGCGGCCTGCGGCTCGACCTCGCGGCCTTCCGCGAGCTGGAAGCCTTCGCTCAGCTCGGCACGGAGCTGGATGCGGCCACCCAGGCTCGCCTCGACCGCGGCTACCGCATGGTCGAGCTGTTGAAGCAGGGCGTGTACAAGCCGCTCGAAGTGGTGGACGAGGTGCTGGTGATCTTCGCCGGCACCCGCGGCCACCTCGACCGCGTGCCGGTCAACCGCGTGCAGGAGTGGGAAAAGGCCTTCCTCACCTTCATGAAGGATCAGAAGTCAGAAGTCCGCAAGGCGATCCGCGACAAGCAGGATCTGACCGATGACATCGCCAAGATGATCGAATCGTCGCTGAAGGAATTTGCCTCGCAGCACAAATTCGCCATGAGCGAGGAACAAGAACTCGCGCGAGTCTGAGCCGGTTCCCTCCCCTCGGACTTGAACCCCGAACCCTGAACCCCGAACTCTTCTCCCCGCCCCCGCATGCCTAACCCCCGCGCTCTCGACAAACGACGCAAGTCCATCAAGAACATCCGCAAGATCACGCGGACGATGGAATTGATCGCCACCGCGCGCTTCAAGAAGGCCATGGACCGGGCCAGCGCCGCGACGTCGTACACGCGGCGGATCACCAAGCTGGTGAGCGACCTGACGCAGACGGGCCTGGAGGTGAGCCATCCGCTGCTCGAGAAACGCGACGACGTGAAGAAGGCCACGCTGCTGGTCCTTACCGCTAACCGCGGCCTGTGCGGCGGATTCAACGGCAATCTTGTGCGGGCCGGCCTTGCCCGGTGGCGCGAGCTGACACAGGAAGTCCCCGAGTGCCGGCTGGAGGTCGCCGGCAAGCGCGGCATCGGGGCGTTCAAGTTTCGTGGCCACCCCGCGAACGTCGCGTTCACGCACTTCGACGACAAGCCGGCGTTCGCCGAGGTCGACGTCATCGCCAGCCGCTATCTCGAGGAATACGAGTCGGGCCAGCTCGATCGGCTCGACGTGGCGTATATGAAGTTTCTGGGCATCGCCAGGCAGGAGGTAGTGGTCGAGACGCTGCTGCCGCTAGGTTCGCTCGGCGGCGGCGCGGAAGCGAAGACGGCAGGCGGGGGGCAATCACAATATGAGTTCCTGCCGTCGCCGGCCAGCATCCTCGAAGAAGTCGTGCCCACCAGCTTCAAGGTGCGGCTGTTCAAGGCGTTTCTTGATTCTGCGGTCAGCGAGCAGATTGCCCGGATGGTCGCCATGAAGAGCGCCACCGAGAACGCCGGCGGACCTGATCAGGCAGCTCAGCATGCAATACAACCGCGCCCGCCAGGGCCGCATTACGGCCGAGCTCATGGACGTGATCGGCGGCGTCGAGGCGCTGGCCTAAACCATTTGGACAATCTGGAAAGATCTCACGCTAAGGCGCAAAGACGCAAAGGGGGAACGCCAAGAAGAGAAGAATTCTGAGGGGGATTTTGCAACACTAATCTGCGCTAATCATCACTAATCCGGATTAGCGTTTATTAGTGGAGATTAGTGTTCCCAATTCTCTTCTTCGTCTTCTTTGCGTTCCCCCTTTGCGCTTAGCGCCTTGGCGTGAGACCCCGCAGTCGAATAAAACATTTACCGGCAACTGTCACGACTAAAGCGTTAAACATGACTACTGCAACCGCCACCGGCGCCAACATTGGCCACATCACTCAGGTCATCGGCTCGACGTTCGACGTCGCGTTTGAAGAAGACCAGCTGCCCGGCATCTACAACGCCGTCAAGGTCCAGAGCGAGCACAAGGGCGTCAAAATCAATCTCACCGGCGAGGTGCAGCAGCAGCTTGGCGGCGGCCGCGTGCGGTGCGTCGCTCTGGGGAGCACCGACGGGCTCATCCGCGGGCAAGAGTGCATTGACACCGGCGGCCCTGTGACCGTGCCCGTGGGCACGGCGACGCTGGGCCGCGTGTTTAACGTGACCGGCGACGTGGTGGACGGCCGCGGGCCCGTGAACGCCGAGGAGCGCTGGCCGATTCACCGCGACTCGCCGCCGCTGGCCAACCTGTCGACCAAGACTGAGTTGTTCGAGACCGGCATCAAGGTGATCGATCTATTGACGCCGTTCGTGCGCGGCGGCAAGGCCGGCCTGTTCGGCGGCGCCGGCCTGGGCAAGACGGTCATCCTCACCGAGCTGATCGCCCGCATCGCTTCGGCGCACGGCGGCTACTCCGTGTTCGCGGGCGTCGGCGAGCGCACGCGCGAGGGCACCGACCTGTGGCTGGAAATGCAGGAGGCCAAAATCGGCGACACCGGCCGCAGCGTCATCGACCAGACCTGCATGGTGTTCGGCCAGATGAACGAACCGCCGGGCGCCCGGCTACGCGTGGCGCTCTCCGCGCTGACCATGGCCGAGTACTTCCGCGACAAGTCCGGGGCCGACACGCTGCTGTTCGTCGACAACATCTTCCGCTTCTCGCAAGCGGGCAGCGAGGTGTCGGCCCTTTTGGGTCGCATGCCGTCCGCGGTCGGTTACCAGCCGACGCTCGCCAGCGAGATGGGCGCCCTGCAGGAGCGGATCGCCTCGACCGCCAACGGCGCCATCACCTCGGTGCAAGCCGTGTACGTGCCCGCCGACGATCCGACCGACCCGGCGCCGGCCACCGCCTTCGGCCAGCTTGACGCGTTTCTGTATCTCGAACGGTCGATTTCCGAGAAAGGCATTTACCCCGCGGTCGATCCGCTGGCCAGCGCGAGCCGCATTCTCGATCCGCTCTACGTCGGCGAGCGGCACTACAACGTGGCCCGCCGCGTGCAGACCACGCTGCAGCGGTACCGCGAGCTGCAAGACATCATCGCCATCCTGGGGGTCGACGAGCTCAGCGAGCAGGACAAACTGGTGGTGCTCCGCGCTCGACGCCTCGAGCGGTTCCTGTCGCAGCCGTTTCTCGTGGCCGAAGTGTTCACCGGCAAGAGCGGCGAGATCACGCCGCTGGCCGAGACCATCCGCAGCTTCGAGGAGATATGCGACGGCAAGTGGGATCACCTGTCGGAGAGCTCATTCATGTACGTCGGCGTCATCGAGCAAGCCGAGGAGCAGTGGAAAAAGGAACAAGCCAAGGCGTAACCGCCCCTCGGGGTGGCATGCCCTCGTCCTCGTGGGCATGTAAATCACCAACGATCGCCCTTGACCATCTATGGCCGACCAATCCCGTCACGCTTCGCCCAGCTCCGCGCTCCAAGTGATCGTCGTCACGCCCGAGCAGACGGTGCTTGAGGTTTACGCCGACTTCGTCGCCCTGCCCCTGTACGACGGCGAACTCGGCGTCGCCCCCGGCCACGCCCCGATGATCGGCCGCCTCGGCTACGGCGAGCTGCGCATCGGCCACGACCCGGACGCCGAGCGTCTGTACGTCGACGGCGGCTTTGTGCAGGTCGCCGACAATGTGGTGTCGGTCCTCACCAACCGCGCCGTTAAGCCGGCGCAGCTCGACGCCGGTTCCCTCCAAGAAGCCCTCCAGCACTCGCTGGCGCAGAAGGCCGCCGGCGATGACCAACTCGCCCGCCGCGAACGGTTGGTCGCTCAATCCCGCGCTCAACTGCGGATTGCCAAACAGCCAAAATAGGCTTGCCTCTAGCTAGCCGGACCGCCACGCGGTCCGGGTCCCGGAGGGCGTGGCCCTCCGGCTGGAACTAGCGTTGCGCGATGAGCGGCGTGGTCACTTGCTATCCTTCCACACGTCGCGCAAGTCTTCCGACGCCTGGTAGCGGATGCCCTCGTCGGTGAGGATCTCTTCCGTCGCGTCAGCCAGCTCCTTCCGCCGAAAGATGAGCGATTCGTTGCGGTCGTCCATCTCGAACCGCAGAAACTCGTCGGTGCTGTCGCGCAACAGTTCGGCCAGTTGCCGCAGGTTCTTTACTTCTACGCCGTTGAGCTTGCCGATGATGCACAACGGGCGATTGTCGTAGCCCTTGGTGATCGGGTGCGGGAACATCTTGGTGGCCAGCATGACCAGTTGCTCGCCCGGCTCCGACGGCGGGTCGTACAGCCGTTTAATGATGGGGCTGTCGATCGCCGCCAGCACCGACACGCCGGCGCCCTGCCAGCGCCCGCACGTACTCCTGCGTCGCCGACGTGAACACCAGCGGACCGTAGATGAAGTACTCGGGATACTGGTCTTTGAGCGTGGGAATGAGCAGGTCGCGCTCGGGGCTGGCGGGTACATGGACCACTTCCGACTTGCCGTCGCGGAGAATCGTCAGCTCCACCTTGCCTTCGGAAGCGAGCTTCGGCACGTAATACAAAAACTTCAGCCGCAGCCCGTCGCGAACTTCGACGTAACCCTGGTTGTCGATGGCGTGCGGACCCACGTGCGTGATTACATCCCACTTCTTGAGGGGGTAGTCGTCCTTCTTGCGATACGGGTCGGCGATCACCACGCCGGTGGTTCCTTTGGGAATCTTCAGGTACGCGCGCAGGGCGTCGTTCTCGGCGGTTTGGCAACCGTCAAACAATTGCGGGGCGCCTTCGTACTTGCCGTCGCTGGCGTCGCTGAGAAACGATTGGATTTCCTCGGGCGGAATCAGGTAGCCGATGTTCTCGGCCTCCTGAATCTTGCTGAACACCAGCCCCGCGATCTTGCCGTCCTGGATCGCCGGCCCCCCGCTGTTGCCTGGGTTCAGCGCCGCGTCGACTTGCACCCGCACGCCGGCGGCGCCGTAGTTGTAGCTGGTGAACTCGATGCGCGACACGATGCCGTCGGTCACCGACAGGTCGTCGCCGCCCGTGGGAAAGCCGTACACGCTGATCCGCGACTTCGGCTGGGGCAGCTCGTCGGCCAGCGACACCGGGGCGACGTCCGCGAGCGCTTTGGGGTCGTCGAGCTCCACCAGCGCCAGGTCGATGCCTGGGGCGATCGCCTTCACCTTGGCGGTAAACTGGTCGCCGCCCTGCCGAAGCTGGACGAACACCTCGCTGGCAAACATCACGACGTGAGCGTTGGTGAGGATTCGCGGCCCGGCGATGACGACGCCCGAGCCCGAGACTTTCGAGGGGCTGGCCTTGGTCCAGGGGCGAAAATAATCCGGCTCGCGTTTGGTGACGTTGAGCTTCACCACGCTCTTCTCAACTTCCGACTCGGCCCGCAACTCGCACGCATGCGCAAGCGCAGCGAATGTAACCGCCCACAAAAGCAACGTTCGCATCAGAAATCCGCCCTTCCAATCATCGAAGCGGCCGCGTTAGCCGGCATCGTCTCGATGCCGCGTCCCAGCGCCCGTTAGCCTAAATCGCCTCCGTACCGCGCTCGCCCGTGCGAATGCGGATGCAGTCATCCAGCGGCAGGACGAAGATCTTGCCGTCGCCGATCTGTCCCTGCTCGCCGGTGCGGCCGCCCTTGATGATGGCGTTGATCGTCGGTTCGACGAACGCCTCGTTCACGGCGATTTGAAGTTGCACTTTGCGGAGCAGGTTCACGTTGATTTCCCGCCCGCGGTACATCTCGGTCTGGCCCTTCTGCCGTCCAAAACCCTGGACGTCCATAATGGTGAGGCGGACGACTTCCACCTCGTTCAGGGCCGCTTTCACGTCCTCCAACTTGCTGGGCTGGATGACGGCGATGATGAGTTTCATAGCGGAAGGCTGGAGGCTGGAGACCGTAGGCTGGAGGCAGCTCGCAGCCATTCCCGAAGACAAAACGACGGCGCCGGATTGGCGATGCTGCGGCTTATCCTACAGCCTCCAGCCTCCAGCCTCCAGCCTAGCCGAACGAAGGATACCCCGGCTCGGGCGCACTCAGGCGGATAAGCACGCCGCGAGCCATTGGGGTATCCTTCTGGCTCCGTGTGGACGGCCGTGCACGAGTGCAGCCGCCGCCCGCCGTTGCCGCGAGGATCTTGCGAGAATGGCCCGTTACATTTCAGGGCGGAAAAGGAAAAACCCCTGCGGCTTGGACGAATCGAGGCGGCGGATGATTCGTCCAAGCCAGCTAGGGGCGTAAGACGCGGCGGATGACGTCCCGGCTTGGCCGCGGTTGGCGGCGTTCACGCGGCCAAGCCGTACGGGACATCAATCCGACCCAGGCAAGTAACCTTGGCCGCCGACCGCGTTTCCCTGCAGGACGACGGCTTAGTCTCACTGTGCCCAATCCTTTGGGTGGTGGTTTGGGAGGCGCCTCGCGACGCAAGGCGCCGAACGAAGTCCTCGCTGCCATCGGCCCCTCAGTGGCGCGGCGTGTTGCGTCGAACCTCGGCAGAGGGGAAAGCAAGTCGCGTGCCGGCACGCGAAACGCGACAGCCGCGAGTCAGGCCTGAGCGTTAAGTCGTGTTAATTATGCGACTTAAGACGGCCAATTCAAAAGCGGCCGCGATGGCCAGTGCGCAGCTCCTGCGCGGCGAATGTTCACGGCGTGATGCGCCCTTAGGCATGCCGCCTTGTTTATCCCCCGGTCAGTGACCGGGGGCTAACTTGGGTTCAGAACGTCACGTAGGCGTCGACGGCGAAGGTGTCTTCGTCCAGGCCGATGCCGGGGGCCCAGTCCTGGCGGAACTCGGGCCGGATGTTCACGTTGTCCAGCACCTTGAGGTTCAGGCCGCTGGTGGCTTCGTAGAAGCTCACGCCGTCGGCCTTCCACCACTCGACGCGGCCGCCGAGGCCGACCACGTCGTTCACCCAGTACAACAGGTACTGGTTGAGGCCGACGGTGTCGAACTCGCTGACGCCGGGGTTCGAGGTGTCGATCATGTCGCTCTGGGCGATGTACTGCAGCTTGTCGGTCAGGCTGACGATCAGCACGATGCTATGCGAATAGCTGTTGTCGTCGCCGCCGTCGCGCCAGCCGAAGTTGCCGTAGGTGTTCATGTAGCTGAACGAAACCGCGTCGGACGCCTTGTAGGTGAAGCCCGAGTGGAGGGCGTTGCCTTGGTTGAGCTGATCAAAGCCGGTGTCCCAGCCCAAAACCCAGCCGCCCATCAGCGACAGTTTGTCGTTAACCTGCCACGTGCCCAAGGCGCCGGTGTGAGTAAACGGCTCCGAGTTGTACATCGTGTAGCTGTGCGAGCGGAAGAAGTTGCCGGTAACCGGGATCACTTCGTAGCCCACCAGCGTGAAGAAGTGACCGATCTTCACTGACACCGGGCCGGCGGCGATTTCGCCGTAGGCCTGCGGGATGGCCCAGCCGTACTCGCCGTGGTCCAGCGAGGCGTCGTAAGTGCCGAAGCCGCGGACGCCGGCGCCCGGGTTGCCGAAGGCCTGAGTCTTCTGGGCGTCGGTGCCGTAGAGAATGTCGACGCGGCCGCCGACGTCGAGGCCGTCCTCGCCGTTGGCCGTGTGTCCCAACCAAAGCCACGACTGGCCGTTGTGGAAGTGATCGGGGACGTCGTCGAAGGAGAGCAGGTCGTTGTAGGCTTGGGACAACGGGATGTTGTTGTCCATGTAGACCCACTCGCTCCAGCCGCCGATTTCGAGCCACGAGTCGTCGTCGAGGCCGATCAGGCCGGCCAGCAGGGCGACGCCGTCGCCGCAGCCGTCGCCGCAGTCACACTCGTCGCCGCAATCGCAGCAGGAATCGTCGCAGCAAGAATCGTTGCAGCAGCCGCACTCGGGCTCGCAGCAGTCGCTGGCCGCGTAGCGCGACGAGGGGCCGCTGACGAGAAACTCGTCGCCCTGCCGATAGTAGGCGTCGTCGGTGAACGACGGGCGCCAGTTGGCGGCGCTGGGGTCGGCCACGGCGCCGGCGGCGCCGCAAGCGCAGACCGCGAGGGCCGCGAGAATCGACGTCCGTGTCCGCATGAGGTGCTCCCTGAAGGGCGAGCGCAAAGCGCCAGCGCCGCCGCCTCAAGAAATGCTATCGTCCCTGGCCCGACGCCGGGCGCAGCGGAAAGTCCGTCCGGCGGCTCCCGACGCCACACCGGAGATTTGGTCCCGCCGACAGCGCAAACTTTGCGGCGCGCCGCCTCATGCCGTCACACTAGCCGGACCGCCACGCGGTCCGGGAACCCGGAGGGCGTGGCCCTCCGGCTAGTGCGATAGTCAACAGAATCGCAGAGCACTTGCATTAAGTCGCCGCCGCGGGCGTCGCCACGCCGATATCCGCGAACAGGGCGTCGGCGAACTCCGCCGGTTGGAAGAGGGCCAAATCCTCCGCCTTTTCGCCCACGCCGACATACTTCACCGGCAGGCCGACCTGCTGGCGGATGGCGACCACGACGCCGCCCTTGGCCGTGCCGTCGAGCTTGGCCAGCACGATGCCGGTGCAGTCGACGGCCTGAGTAAAATTGGTCGCCTGGCTGATACCGTTCTGGCCGGTCGTGGCGTCGAGCACTAGCAGCACCTCGTGCGGCGCCGCGGGCACGAGCTTGCGGATCGACGCTTGGATCTTGGTGAGCTCGGCCATGAGATTTTTCTGGGTTTGCAGCCGGCCGGCGGTGTCGACGATGCACACATCGACGCCGTCCTTGAGCGACCGCTCCACAGCCCGATACGCCACCGACGCCGGATGGGCCCCCGATTCGCCGGTCACGATTTCTACGCCCAGCCGCTGAGCCCAGATGGTGAGCTGTTCGACCGCCGCCGCGCGGAAGGTGTCCCCGGCGCCCAACAGCACGCTCTTGCCCTCACTCTTGAGCATGGCCGCCAGCTTGGCGATCGAGGTCGTCTTGCCCGCGCCGTTGACGCCGCAGACCATGATCACCGTCGGCCCGCGCTCGGCAAAGCGAATCGGCGAGGCGTCCTGGGCCATCAGCTCGGTGAGCTTGGCCTTCCACGTCGCGGCCACGTCTTCGAGCGTCACCACGCGGCCGCGAAAGTTCTTGGCCACCTCGGCGACGATCTGCTCGACCGACTCGTAGCCCATGTCGGTCTTGAACAAGATCGCCCGCATCTGATCGAGAAACCCGTCGTCGATCAGCCGGCCTTCGCTCTTGAACAGATCGCGAACGTCGGTCTTCAGCAGCTTGGCGGTCTTGGTCAGGCCGCGCTTGAATTTATCGAACAGGCCCATGGGCGGAGGCTGGAGGCTGGAGGCTGGAGGCTGGAGTAACGAAGTCGCTTCTGGCCGACTGCCGAAAGCTGACAGCCGTTCAATTCTTGCGTTCAATCAATTTGTCGAGGATGCCATTAACAAACTGCGGCGAGTTAGCGGAGCCAAATCGCTTGGCCAATTCGATGGCCTCGTCGACGGCGACGCGGTCGGGGGTGTCCGCGTAGCGGATTTCGTAAGCGCCCAGCCGGAGCAAGTTGCGATCGGTCGCGGCCATGCGGGCGACCGACCAGTTGGCGGCCTTCTCCGAGAGCAGGGCGTCGAGTTCCTCCTGATTGCGCTTCACGCCCAGCACCAACTGCCGAGCGAACTCCCGCAACGTCTCGTCGCGCAGCCGCGTCGCCAGGAAAGCGTCGAGGCGCTCCACCGAGTCCTGCGGATTCAAGTCTTCCTGAAATAACGCCTGCAAAGCAACTTCACGGGCGCGGGTGCGACGGCTCATAGTAGGTTGGGGGCAGGAGCTCAGGTGGATAATCAAGCGGCGAAAATGAGTTGAATGGACAGGATAACAGGATCGGCAGGATTTACAGGATGGCGGAGGGGATGAACCACTAAGACACGAAGGCACGAATTCGGAAGGGAAAGATGAAGACGGAGATTAGAGAATCTTTCTCCGGCCTTCGTGTCTTTGTGCCTTGGTGGTTACTCCGGCATTCATCCTGTCGATCCCGCACATCCTGTTATCCTGTCCATTCCACGTTGCCATCAGCCCCATTTTACGTCGGCGGCAAGTTTTTGAGCAATCCGACCATGTGCAGCGCCGCCTCGGCGCATTCACTGCCTTTATTGCCGACTTTGCCGCCGGCGCGGTCGAGGGCTTGCTCCAGCGTGTCGCACGTCAGTACGCCGAACAGAATTGGCAGGTCGCATTCCAGGACCAGGTGAGCCAGGGCGGCGGTAACGCCCTGGTTGATGTACTGATCGTGCGAAGTCTCGCCCTTGACGACGGCCCCCAGGCACAGCACCGCCGCATACTCGCCGCTGTGCGCCATGCGACCGGCAACCAGTGGAATCTCCCAGGAGCCGGGAACCCACGCCACCTCAATCGCCCCATCGCCGACGCCCCCTTCCGTAAGAGTCGCCACGGCGCCCTCAAGCAACTTTGTCGTAATAGCGCGATGCCACTGGGCGACAACGACGCCGAAGCGATCGGAGCGATCGACCGGCGAAACGGAAATCTCAGTTGCCATGAAAGCAATGATCGGAGACCAGACCGGGCGATTGGGGCAAAATCGGATGCTTCTCATTCTAAGCTGAATTCGCCACTCTTGAAAGGAAGCCGGGCCCCGCGTAGTCGCCGTGTCCCACAGCTCGGCGCACTCAATGGGCGTCGATCCGCTACAATGACGCGCGCCGCTCGCGACTGAGGCGGCGGCGCCCTGACGTTTTTTTGGCGCCACGGAGATTCGTGCGCATGACGAGCAATATGCCGGGCGAGACGCTGTCGCCTCCCGACGCCGCATGCGTCGACGCGCTGTGCGAGGAGTTTGAAAAGGCGTGGCATGGCGAGGGGTGCGCGACAGCTCGAGCAGTTTTTGGACCGCGTCGGCGAACATCTTCGCGCGGCGGCGTTTCAAAAACTGCTTTCCACTGAAATCCGGCTGCGATTCCGCCGCCGCGAACCGTTGCTGCTCGAAGACTACCTGCGTCGATTCTCGGATCAGGAGCCCGCCGTTCAGCAGGCGTTTCGCCAAACGCAAGTTGCCCACGACACGCTCCAAGCAACGCCGGGCGCTGCGCCGCGAGGCGGGTTTCACGTTCGCTGTCCAAATTGCCGCAATTCGATCGAGCTGGCGCCGGACGCGGAACTTGGAAACATCCGCTGCGAGCTGTGCGGCAGCGAGTTCAGCCTCACCACCGAGGACGCCGCCACGCGCGATGCGCGGCATCGCGCACGTGGGTCGCTTCAAGCTCATCGCGCGGCTCGGCCTGGGGGCGTTCGGAGCCGTTTGGAAGGCGCAAGACGCCGAACTTGATCGCACCGTAGCTATTAAGATCCCCCGCGTCGCTCAGCTTGATAAACAGCGGCAAGACCTCTTCCTGCGCAAAGCGCGCTCCGCCGCGGAACTCGCCATCCCAACATTGTGAGCGTGTACGAAGCCGGTCGGGAAGGAAACACGCTATACATCGTCAGCGAGTTTGTTCGTGGCGTCACCCTCTCGGATCGACTTACCGGCGGTCCGCTGAATGTCCACGAGGCCGTCGGGCTGTGCGCCACGATCGCCGACGCCTTGCACCATGCTCACGAGCAAGGCGTCATTCACCGCGATCTGAAGCCGGCCAACATCATGATCGACGACGAGGGCCGGCCGCATCTCATGGACTTCGGCCTGGCCCGACGCGAAGCGGGCGAGGTGACGATGACGCTGGACGGGCAAGTGCTGGGCACGCCGGCGTACATGAGCCCCGAACAGGCTCAGGGGGAGTCGCACGTCGCCGACCGGCGCAGCGACGTGTATTCGCTGGGCGTCGTCTTATTCGAGTTGCTCACCGGCGAATTGCCGTTCCGCGGCAATGCGCGAATGATGATCCACCAAGTGATCAACGAAGAGCCGCCGTCGCCGCGCACGCTGAACGGCGCCATCCATAAAGACCTTGAGACGATCGTGCTAAAGTGTTTGGAGAAGGAGCCGCGCCGGCGATACGACTCGGCCCAGGCAGTGGCCGACGAGTTGCATCGGTTCCTGGCCGGAGAGCCCATCCAAGCGGCGCCGCTGACCACGGTAGGTCGGATTCTGCGCTGGTACCAGCGTAACAACGACGCGCTCCTCTACAGCGCCGGAGGCTATTCCGTCGTCGCTGGCGTGTTCCTCACGCTGTGGGGAGGAGCAGGATTGATGTTCGCGTCGCTCGGCGCCTTTGACGTCCCTGGAGAGCGGGGCCGGCTCGAACTCGCCATGATGGTCTTCACCCTATTTCCGTTGCACTTTCTCGCAGGCGTTTACACCATCAACCGCAGCGTCGTTGCCCTGTGTTTCGGCGCAGTACACTTTTGCTTTTGGACCGTACTCTTCGGCTTAGTGGCTCTTAAGATTGATGTCGGCATTGAAATCTTGCAGAAGGCATACAAGGACCCCTACTATCGCTATCAGATGGCATACCTGTTCTTGATGCTGTCGAGCATCGGCGCGATCCTGCACCTGGCGGCGATCGGCGTCATCGCTCGCCGTGCGCGTAGCGCGGACTTGAAAAAGGGCTCAGAAGTTCTGACCCTTTTTCCGCCCTAAGCAGCTTCGTCGTCACCGCCTTGTGCCACTGGGCGACGATAATGCCAAAGCGATCGGCCGAATCGATCGGCGAGACGGGAATCTGCTGCGGCATAGGGAAACGCCTGGGACCTGCTCCGAACGATTGTCAGCAAATGATGACCGCCCCTCATCCTAGTCAGAGTCCATCCGGAAAGGGAGGGCGAGGCTCGCTGTATCTGGCGTCCAAAACTCCGATCCAAACAGGCGCGTCGTCACGCGATCTGCCACTGCGTCACGACGCGGCCGCCGATGAGGTGCTCCTGGATGATTTGCTCCAACACTTCGGGCCGGCACGAGTGATACCACACCCCTTCGGGGTAGACGACGGCGATCGGCCCGCCGGCGCACACCTGCAGGCAGTTCGCCTTGGTGCGATAGACGCCGCCGTCGCCGGTGAGGTTGAGCTCCTTCAGGCGCCGCTTCAGATATTCCCAAGCAGCCAGACCCTCTTCACGGTCCGCGCACTTGGGTTTTGTCTGGTCAGCGCACAGGAACAGGTGCCGCCGGATCCGATCCGCCCCCACGGCGACGAACTCGTTCCACGGCGCGTTGTGCATTGTCGTCAAGGGCTCAGAGGATCAGAACAATTTGTTGCGATAATCGCCGGCGTGACGTACGATCTTCGCCCGGACTAGGTTCCCTTCACTGTACCGCATGAAGGCGAGCCTCGCACGGCAGGCGCCGGTTTCGGTAGTGGAACCGTTTGGCAAATCTGATTGGGTGGCTGGGGTCGGAGCGAAGCGGAGCCCCCAGAGATATTCACTGGGGGCTCGAAGACTCGACCCCAGCCACCCAAGTAAACCACCAAACGGACCCACTACCGTCGAAGCATGTCGACTTGAAGCTCGTGAGCCGGCTCCAGTTCCGCTCGGGGGCGGTGACGATGCGTAAGAACCGAGAAGGTAGCCATCGGGCTAGGTCCTCCAATGCATTTGGCCTTTTCAGCGGCCGGGCGGTAACATTGTCCTGGGACTTCAGCTGTCCCCGACATCCGTTCAGCCAATGCTGGCAAGAGTAAGGTCCTTTCAGTTAAACAAACCTTCAGGGAACCGCATCGAGCGAGTTTGCGGGATAAAAACCCGTATCTGTCATGAAGATTGCAGCGGCCTTACTTCCGTTAATCTGCATTTCGTTTGGTACTCGATGCGCCTCGGGCGCCATCGGAGACGGTTTGCACAAATTGAGAGCCAGTGATGGCGTGATGGACGCCGAGTTCGGCTGGTCGGTCGACTTGGACGGCAACACGGCAATCGTCGGCGCATGGCAGGACGATGACAACGGGTTTCGTTCCGGTTCCGCCTATTCGTTTGACGTTGTCACCGGCAACCAGTTATTGAAGATTATCCCCACCGACGGCAAAGCAAACGGCTATTTCGGCGTGTCGGTCGGCATCAGCGGCGACAAGGTTATCGTCGGCGCAAGGGGGAGCAAAACCACTGTCAACGCATCCGGGCGCAGCTTACGTGTTCGATGCCTCCTCCGGCGCAGAACTCCGCAAGCTCCAGTCTAACAGGGTAGGAGGGAATGATTACTTCGGCTGGGCGGTTGACATTAGCGATAACATCGCCATCGTTAGTGCGGAGCGGGACTCCGACCACGGAACTTCATCAGGCGCGGCCTACCTTTTCGATGTCACCACTGGGACCGAACTTTTCAAGCTTACCGCCAGCGACGCCCGAGTGGCCGACAGTTTCGGGATTTCCGTCGCAATCGATGGCACGAATGCTATCGTTGGAGCGTATCAAAATCGCGGAGGTAGCCCCAACTCCGGCTCCGCCTATCTGTTCGACGTCACCACAGGAGCGCAACGCGTGAAACTCATTCCCACCGACGCTGGGGACTTTGATTGGTTTGGCTGGTCGGTGGATATCAGTGGCAACACGGCCATCGTCGGTGCGCCGCGAGATGACGACAACGGTAGCGATTCCGGTTCCGCCTACCTGTTCGACGTGGCAACGAGCGCACAGCTCGCCAAGCTAATTCCCAGCGACGGAGCCGAGGGGGACGATTTCGGAGGTTCCGTGGCCGTCAATGGGAACATGGTTATCGTCGGCGCGCAAGCGGACGATGACAACGGCAGCAACGCCGGCGCCGCCTACCTCTTCGATGTGACCACGCACGCAGAACTCTCTAAGCTGATCGCCGATGATGGGGCGGCGGTCGACTTGTTCGGCAAGTCGGTAAGTATCGCAGGCAATAAGGTGCTCGTGGGTGCCCGCTTAGACGACGATAAAGGCATCGAATCTGGTAGTGCCTACCTATTCTCCACCGTGCCCGAGCCGAGCGCAATGCTGCTGGCGACTTGCGGAGCCGTGGGACCCTTGCGGTGGAGATGGCGGTAACTTGCTCGGCCGCAATGAATTAGAGCGGTCCCGCGGGTGGCCCCGATTGCGGTCTGCGGCAACCGAGGGTGGCGGCAGCCAAAAACCACCTGCCGCGTTGCAGCTCAGGTAGGCGCGTGGCGCCTACCTGGGCGCCTTCCAACTCCTTTCTTGCCTTTCCAGCGTCGCATCTCGCTTCGCGCCCTCTGTGTCTTTGCGAGAGAACATTCCGAAGATTTTCTTGTTGAAAATGGGCCACGACCTTTGCTAGGGTGAGTGATCACCAGTACACATGTGTGTTCCATCTTGCGCACCGGCTCTGCGCTGTCCGATGTCGGCTATCCGCTCTCAGCCCACCACCCCGTGGCCGGTCTCGCTCAGCATTCGACATTCAGCATTCAGCATTGCACATTTAGCCTTCCCATGCAGCATTCCACATTCCCCTCTGCGACCTCCGTGTCCTCCGCGGTTAGCTCTTCCCCCGCGCTGGCTCCGCCAACCGCAAAACCCCGCCAACTTACGCCGCCCTGCCAATCATCGCGGCGCCGAGAATTCCCGACCTGCCCGTTTCGCGACCACCGCAAAAGAAGCGACTTATGCGGCCCGGAAATGGAGTTCCCGCGTTCTGGCCGCAGAACTCGGAGCGCCGACCGCGCAGGCCCCGACCAAAGCCTCGGCAATTCCAGTCTCCGACGGCGCCGACGATGCGCCCGACCGTCGGACCTTTGCGACTTCCCGCCAACGAGCGGCCACGCATTAGCGTCGGTCCGGATTCGTCCTCAGCATCACTGCGGCGCCTGGAGCCGCCAGCGGTTAGTCCTTGATGCTGATCAAAAACTCGGCGTTCGAGGCGGTTTTCTTCAGCCGCGTGGTCAACAGGTCCATCGCGTCCGGGGCGTTCATCTCGTTCAGCACCCGCCGCAGCAGGCAGACGCGGCGGTGCTCCTCGGGGTCCATCAGCATTTCCTCTTTGCGGGTGCCGCTGCTGGAGATGTCGATCGACGGCCACATGCGGCGGTCGACCAGGCGGCGGTCCAGCACGATCTCCTGATTGCCCGTGCCTTTGAACTCCTCGAAGATCACCTCGTCCATGCGGCTGCCGGTGTCGATCAGGGCGGTGGCGATGATCGTCAGCGAACCGCCCTCTTCGACTCTACGGGCCGAGCCGAAGAATCGCTTGGGGCGCTGCATGGCGTTGGCGTCGATGCCGCCGGAGAGGATCTTGCCGGAGCTGGGGCATTCGGCGTTCCACGCCCGGGCCAGCCGAGTGATCGAGTCGAGGAAGATCACCACGTCGCGGCCGTACTCGACCATCCGCTTGGCCTTCTCGATGACCATCTCCGAAACCTGCACGTGGCGCGCCGACGTCTCGTCGAAGGTGCTGGAGATGACCTCGCAGTTGGGGCCCTTCACCTGCCGTTCCATGTCGGTCACTTCCTCGGGGCGCTCGTCGATCAAGAGCATGATGACGTACGCCTCGGGGTAGTTGGTCAGCACGGCCTTGGCCATCTTCTGCATGAGGATGGTCTTGCCGGCCCGCGGCGGGCTGACGATCAACCCGCGCTGGCCGAAGCCGATCGGCACGATCATGTCGACCACCCGCATCTCGATTTCCTCGGCCGCGTATTCCAGCCGGATGCGCAGGTCGGGGTGGATCGGCGTGAGGTTGTCGAAGAAGACCTTCTTGGTGACCAGGTTCGGGTCCTGGTCGTTGATGGCCTCGACGCGCAGCAGGGCGAAGTACCGCTCGTTCTCCTTCGGCGGGCGGATGGTGCCGGCCACTGTGGCGCCGGTGCGCAGGCCGAAGCGGCGGATCTGGCTCGGCGACACGTAGATGTCGTCCGGGCAGGAGAGATAGTGGTAGTCCGGCGAGCGGAGGAAGCCAAAACCGTCGGGGAGGATTTCCAGCGTCCCCTCGCCGAACATCATGCCGTTGAGCTTCACCCGCGACTTGAGGATGCGGAAGATCAGCTCCTGCTTCCGCAGGCCGTGGGCTTCCTCGATTTCCTCCTGCTCGGCCACCTCGATGAGCTCGGGCATGCTCATCCGCTGCAGGGCGGCGATGTGGATATTCTGGTCGGGCTTGTCGGTGCGCTCGATCGTCGACCCGACGCGGCGGACGCGCTCGGCCGCCTTGTCGAGCTCCTCGGCGATCGACAGCGGCTCTTCCTGGTCAAGCTCCGAGAGCAATTGCCGGTCGATGCGCTCCGAGCCGGGGGCCTCGTACGGGCGACGGTGGCGAATGTACCCGCCGGAAGGGCGCACGGCGTGTCGCGGACCGCGGTTGCCGGTCTCTGACATGTTCAACTCCTACTACAAACGGACAAGATGGGGGGAGGCGTGGGCGCGCTGACGGCGACCACGGGTGGGTGCAAATCGAGCGGGAGCGGTCGCCTCGCAGGCGAAGCGCCGCACGTTATCTTGGAAAACGAAATGGGAAACGAAAGCAAACGGACGCGCAAGGCGCTGGTGCATCCTTGCAAGCAATTAACGCCGGGCGATGGGAGGCGGGACCGCGGCGAAGCAAATTCCGGATATCAAAAGCGGCTTACAGTATTGCACGCCGATGGCGCCGAGGGAAGCGCTCCGGCGGGAGTTTTTCTAGCGACGGCCGGCAGTCTCGGCCCAAAACTGATCGACTTGGGCCTCCAGGTCTTCCAGGCTGCCCGAATTGTCAATCACGTAGCTGCACCACCGCCGCTTTTCTTCTATCGGCAACTGGGCGGCCTCGCGGCGAGCGAATTCCTCGGCGGTCCAACCGCGAGCGGCGGCCCGCTCCAGCCGCTGCTGGCGCGGGGCGTCGACGAACAGCACCGCCTGGCAAACGTGGTTCCAGCCGGCTTCGATCAACAGCGGGGCGTCGATGACGACAGCGGGGATGGCCGCGTCGGGAAGCTGGCGGATTTCCGCCTGGATTCGCCGGCGAATGCGGGGGTGAACCGTCTGTTCGAGGAATTCCCGCTCGGCAGTCTCCTGGGGCGAGTCGCCGAACACGTACTGGGCGACCGCGGGCCGGCTAATGCGGCCGTGGTCATCGAGAATGGAGGAGCCCCAACGGGCCGTCAACAGGTCGCGGACCTCGGGCTCGTCGAGGACGAGATGGCCGAGGCGGTCGGCGTCGAACACGACGGCCCCGCGCCGGGCCAGCGCGGCCGCCACGGCGCTCTTGCCGCTCGCCACGCCGCCGACGAGGCCGATGGTGATCATGCGATCTCCTCGCACTCCGCCCAATTGGGCCCCGCCTTGACGTCGACCTTCAGCGGCACGTCGAGGCGCATGACGTCCGACATCTCTTGCTGCACCATTTCGGCGAGCGCCGAGACGGCGTCAGGCGGAGTCTCGAACAGCAGCTCGTCGTGGATTTGCAGCAGCATCCTGGCCGGCGACGCTTCCTCGTCCAGGCGACGGTGGATGCGGATCATCGCCAGTTTGATCAGGTCCGCCGCCGTGCCTTGGATGATGGCGTTGACGGCCGTGCGTTCGGGGAGATTGAGCTGGCGGAGGGCGCCGGTCTTCGCCTCGCGCAGTCCCGGCGGCACGGGGCGGACGCCGGCGACGGCGCGGCGGCGACCAAGCAATGTGGACACGTATCCCTTTTCCCGACAGGCAACGAGCGACCGCATGAGGAAGTCGAGCACGCCGGGGTAACGGGCGAAATATGTCTCGATGAACTGGGCAGCTTCCTCCTTGGAGATGCCCAGGGCCTTGGCCAGGCCGAACGGGCTCTGGCCGTAGATGATGCCGAAGTTGACCGCCTTGGCCTGACGGCGCATCTCGCTCGTGACGGCGTCCATCGCCACGCCGTTGACCTGGCTGGCCACCAGGCGGTGGATGTCTTCGTCGTTGGCAAACGCCTCGCGGAGCGTGGGATCGCCCGACGTGTGGGCGAGGATGCGCAGCTCGACCTGCGAGTAATCGGCGGCGAGTAGCAGCCACCCGGGCCGGCCAGCTTTGAAGGCCGACCGGATTTCGCGACCCTCGCGCGTGCGGACGGGGATGTTTTGCAGGTTCGGATTGCTGGAGCTGAGGCGGCCTGTCGCCGCGACGACCTGGTTGAGCGAGGCGTGCACGCGGCCGGTGCCGGGATGCACCAGCGCCGGCAGGGCGTCGATGTACGTGCCCAGCAGCTTGGAATATTGCCGATACTCGACGATCTTGGCCGGCAGCGGATGGAGCGCGGCCAGCTCCTCGAGCACGTCCGCGTCGGTGCTCGCGCCGGTCTTGGTTTTCTTGAGCACCGGCAGCTTCAACTCGTTGAACAGCAGCTCGGCGAGTTGCTTGGGCGAGTCGATGTTCAGTGGGTGGCCCGCGAGCTCCTCGATTTCCTCCTTGAGTTTCTGGAGCCGCTGGCTGTATTCCGTGCTCAGTTCGCCGAGGCGCTCCAGGTCGATGCTCACGCCGAGGTATTCGAGGTCCGCCAGCACGGGGATCAGCGGCGTCTCGATCGTCTCCTGCAATTCCGCCAGACCTTGGTCGGCCAACCGCTGCTGGAGGATCGGCAACAGACGCAGCGGCACATCGGCGTCCTCGGCGGCATAACGGCCCACAACGGCCACGGGCGCTTCGTCCATCCGTATCTGCTTGCGGCCCGAGCCGATCACCTCGGTGATCTTGATCGTCTCATGGGCCAGGTATTTGCGCGCCAGATGGTCGAGGTTGTGCGTACGCTCGCCGGAGTCGAGCAGGTAGTCGGCCACCATCGTGTCGAAGGCGATGCCGCCGAGCTCGATGCCGGCGGAACGGAGCGAGATGACGTCGTATTTCAGATTCTGCCCGATCTTCGCAATGTGGGGGTTCTCGAGCACTGGCCTCAGTGCGTTGGCCGTGGCGACCGGATCGAGTACGCGGTCGCCCGTCGGACCACGCACGGGAACGTAAAACGCCTGGCCGGGCTTCCAGGCGAGCGCGTAGCCGACGATCTCGGCGTGCCGCGGGGAGAGGTCGGTGGTTTCGGTGTCGACGGAAATCTGCGCCTGCTCGCCGAGTTGGCTTACGAGCACTGCCAACGCCTCGGGGGTATCGACGACCTGATAATCCGCCCGCCACTCGGACGCCGCGGCGGGCGCTGGACGATCGACCTTTTCAACGTCGGCAGAAACGACCGCGGCTGCCCGGTCCGCGAGCGATCGAAAGCCGAAATCACGGAATAAGTCGGCCACGCGCGCCTGGTCGAAGCCGCCCACCCGGGCCGCCTGCCAGTCGACAGCCACCGGCACGCGCCGATCGAGTTCGACCAATTTCCGCGAGAGGAGCGCCGCTTCGCGATAGTCCCTCAGGTTCTGTTGCCGCTTGGCGCCGGGCACCTCGAATGCGTGGTCGAGCACATTCTCCAGCGTCCCGTACTTAACCAGCAGCGCCTGGGCAAGCTTGGGTCCAATCAGCGGCACGCCCGGCACATTGTCGACCTTGTCCCCCACCAGGGCTTGAAAGTCGACGACCTGGTCCGGTCGCACGCCCCAATCGGCGGCCAACGCCGCGGCGTTGTAAACTTCGTCTTTGCGGATGTTGTAGACGCACACTCGGTCGGTGATCAGTTGCCGGCAATCTTTGTCGCCGGTCACTACGCAGCATTTCGCGCCCGCTTCGTCGCAGATTCGGGCGAGCGTCGCCAGGACGTCGTCGGCCTCGAAGCCGGGGTGCTCCAAAACAGGAATCGCCAGCGCGTCGAGCACCTGCCGAATCTTGGGAAGTTGCGAGGCCAACTCCTCGGGCATCTCGCCCCGGTCAGCCTTGTACGCCTCATAGAGCTCGTGCCGAAACGTGGGGCCCGACATGTCGAAGGCGCAGACCAGCGCCGTCGGCTGTTTGCGCTCGATAATCTGCAACAGGTCGCGAGTGAATCCGTAGACGGCGCTCACCGGCTCGCCGCGCGGGCTGGTAAGCTCCGAGCCGTACATGGCGTGGAAGACCTGAAAGATCAGCGAGTGGGCGTCGACGGCGTAAACTGTCCAATCGCGGATGTCCGCCGCCGTCGGCGCCATCGATGGCACGACCGGAGTCGTCGCCGTGCCAGGAACGGCAGGGTAGGAATCGGCCAGTTGTGCCGAGATTTCCGCTGCGCCGTCTGATCCCATTCCGGGCAGCGTGATTTGATGCGACCGTTTGGCCATCGACGATTCAACCTGGGCGACGCGAAAATGGACGCTAAAATGAAGGCAATCTCGACGTGCGTTGCTCCCCGGTCCGCCGGCTAGTGGGCGCGGACGCCGGCAAGCCACCGGCGCACCGTGCCGCCGCGGCGCTGACTTTTGTTGACACGCCGTAATCCCGCAATTAAGTTCGACTTAGGGCGATTCTATCGCTGCGCGGCGGCGCGTCCAGCGCTGGCGAGCACGGTGGCGTCGTTTCCGCCTGCCAGGTTCCTCGCGCTTAGGCGCCAGACGCGCCGCTTTAGCCACGACAAACTTTGAGGTCGCCGCATGGCTGCCAGAGAAAACCAAGGACTGCAGGCCATCGTCATCACGCTCACGATTCTCGTGCTGCTGTTGGGCGTGGGTCTGCTCTTGGTGAACAACGCCCGTAAGACCGCGGTGGCCACGGCCAAAGACGCCAGCGATCGCGCCACCCGGGCCAGCGGCGACCAGGCCAAGGCGCAGTCCGAGGCCGAGAACTACAAGCAGTGGATCGGCTTCCAGTCGAGCGACGCCTTCGACGCGCTGCAGACTCGCTACAAGCAGGACATGGAAAAGTTCGGCGGCGCCATGGATGAACAAAGCCGTAAGTACGAAACGTTGCTGGACAATATCTACGAGGAAAACCGCAAGCTGGTCCAAAACGAATCGAGCTCCAAGCAAGAGATCAAAGACCTGAAGGCGCGACTGGCGGCCGTGGAAGCTCAGAAGGAAGAGCAGGTCAAGAAATTCAAAGCTGAAATGGACAAAGTGGCGGCCGACGCGGCTAAGCAGCGGACGGATTTCGAGGAGCAGCGCACTTCGATGCGGGCCGAGAACGAAAAGATCGCCGGGCAACTCAAGCAATTGCAAAAGACGCAAGACGAAGAAATAGCTAAGCTGACGAAGCAGCGCATCGAAAAGGATACGAGCATCGCCAAACTGGAAAGTTCGATCGATAAGTACAAGGCGCGGTTGCCCGAGGTAGACCCCTTTGCCCAGCCCGCCGACGGTCGTATCACGTGGGTCGATCAGCTCCACCGCATCGTGTGGCTCAACCTTGGCTCGGCCGACGGGTTGCGCCCGCAAGTTACGTTTAGCGTGCTTGCCGAAGGGCTCGACGACGCCCAATCGGCCAAGAAAAAGGGCTCGATCGAGGTCACGCGGATCACCGACGCCCACATGGCGGAGGCCCGCATCACGTCGGACGAGGACACCGATCCCTTGCTGCCGGGCGACCGGATTTACAGTCTGGTGTGGGACCGCGGTCGGCAGGTGGGATTTGCGATTGCCGGGGTCATCGACATTAACGGCGATGGCAAGGACGACCTCGAAAAATTGAAGGCCATCATTGTCGCCAATAATGGCCGAGTGGACGCCGCGCCGGATGACACGGGCAAACAGCAGGGCGAAATTCAAGTCGACACTCGCTACCTGGTTCTTGGCGAGTATCCCAACGACGCACGCCACGCGGAACTGAGCAAGAGCTGGAAGTCTTTGAGCGATGACGCCGACAAGCTGGGAGTAGAGACGATCCCGCTGCAGGAATTCCTCACACTGCTCGGCTGGCGCGTCGAGGCGCGTTCGGTGCCGTTGGGGCCCACGGCCAGTGCCAAGGATTTTCCGGCGAAGCCCGAGGATACGGACATGCCTCGCAAGCCGCAACAGCCGACGGGCGTCTTCAAGAAGCGGCTGCCGCCGGTGGCATACTGAAGCGTTCATCTTCTCGCCGGCCGGGCGCCCAGCGTCTCGCCGACTGGCGATCGCTCGCTGCAGCCGGCGTTAACGCTCTCAACCAATACGTCGCTTAAAAGCTGCAGCTCGGCGTCGGAAATGCACAGCGGCGGCATGACCACCACAACGTCGCCCAGCGGCCGCAGCCATACGCCGTTGGCCGTACTGTGACGAGCCACTTCGCGGCCGCGTCGCTCCGCGGCGGGAAACGGGAGTCCTGAGGCGCGGTCGGCCACGAGCTCGACCCCGGCGATCATTCCGAATTGCCGCACCTGGCCCACGTGCGGATGATCGGCCAGCGGCGCAGCGCGGCGGTGAGCCGCTCAATCTTGCGCGGCAGGATCTCATCGAATACGCGCTCCTCGGCCAGCAAATCAAGCGAGGCGCACGCCGCGGCGGCCGCCAGCGGGTTTCCGCCGTAGGTGTGTCCGTGCTGAAACGTGCGGCCCGAGACGTAATCGCCCAGAAATGCCTCGTAGACGGCCGTCGTCGCGAGCGTGGCGGCCATCGGAAGGTAGCCGGCGGTTAGGCTCTTGCCCAGGCATAACAGGTCGGGCGTCACCTCCTCGTGATCGCAGGCAAACATGCGACCGGTGCGGCCGAAGCCGGTCACAATCTCGTCGGCGATCATCAGCACGCCGTACCGCCGCGTCAGGTCGCGGAGACCGCGCAGGTAGCCGGGCGGCTGCAGGATCATGCCCGCGGCGCCTTGCACCAGGGGCTCAATCACCACGGCGGCGATTTCCTCGTGGCGGTCGGCGAGCGTGCTCGCCAGGTGCGCGAGATGGTGAGCGGCGTCGCCGCGGCGGGCGTCGGGCGACGGGAGCCGCACCACGTCGAACAATAGCGGTGCGAACGCATCGTGAAACCGCTCGATGCCGCCCACCGCGGTGCTGCCGAGGGTGTCGCCATGGTAGGCGAGGTCAAAGGCCAGGTACTTGCACTTTCCGTCGCGCCGCGGCGTGACCTGGCGCCAGTACTGGAAGGCGATTTTCAGCGCCGCCTCGACGGCTGCCGCGCCGTCCGAGGAATAGAACACGTGATTCAAATCGCCCGGCGCCAACTGTGCCAGCCGGTGGGCCAGTTCGATGGCCGGCGGGTTGCTCATGCCCAGCGTGGTGGCGTGGGCGAGCCTGCCGAGCTGCTCGCCGATGGCCGCCTCCATTCGCGGGTGGCGATGCCCGTGAAGGTTGCACCACAAGCTGCTGACGCCGTCGAGGTAACGCCGGCCGTTGACGTCGACCAGCCAGCAGCCTTCGGCCCGGTCGATCACCAGCGGCTCGTATTCAGCCATCTGGGTAAAAGCATGCCAGAAGTGGCGGCGGTCCCAGTCGTGCAGCTCGGCGGGGGTGGGCATCGGCGAGAAGTGATTTTGGATTTACGATTTTGGATTTTGGATTGCCGGCGTTTACAGGTTAGCCGCGACGCGGTAGCGGAGCGCGGCAGTCCGGCAGATTTACCACTTCACCTCTACCGCCGCCCCAACCTTAACCCCGAGCATAATCGCCGCGCTGTCATCGACGATCGCCAGCTCGAGCATGTCGTTCGACCCAATCAAGGCGATGAGCGTCATGGCCGGCTGGTCGGCGTAGGCGGTAAAGATGCCGCGGGTCTCGTGCTCGTCGCAGAACACGCCGACGCGGTCGTCGGTGGGGGCGGCGGCGAGCATCTCGCGAGTGATATTGGTGATCAGGTTGCCGAACGAGTCGATCGCCGTCACCTGTCCTTGGATGCGGTTGGGCGTCATCACGGCTCCCGGCCAGTCAATCATCACCAGCTGCGCCAAGGGCGGCCCGAGCTCGTCCGGATCCGCTCCGAGGCTCAGATGGGCCGCCGCCGGGGCCATGACGTCGCGGCCATGAAAGGTCGCCGCCACCGGCCGCCGAAACCACTTCTCATTGGCGACGGCCCGCATCTTAGTCGGCTTTTGCCGGCTCGCCAAGTTGCTCAACAGCCCGTTGTCGGGACAGATGTAGCGCTGCTGGGCAATCTCCGCGTAGACAATAGCCCGCGCCGTGCCGACGCCGGGGTCGACGACCGCCACGTGGATCGTCCCTGTCGGGAAGAGCGGCGTCGTCTCGGCGAGCACAATCGCGCCTTGGCGAATGTTCTGGGGGGGCACGGCATGCGATATGTCCTGCAAGCGCGCCTCCGGGTTGATCGACAGGATGACCGCCTTCATCGCGGCGACGTAAGGGCTGCCTTCGCCGAAATCGGTGGTGAGGGTGATCAGCGGGGGCGAGGTCATGGGGCGTCTTCCTTAGGGAGCAATCGTCGCTAGCTTACCACGAGCCACTCGTCGTCAGACGAGTAAAACCGCTCTTGCCTTGAAGCGGCCTGCCGCCGTATGTTCGCAAAACCAAATTTGGATATTCAAACATGGAGCCGCCCCATGGGCCGTCCTGCGTCCAAAGAGCTTACTGAACGCGAACTGGAAGCCATGCACGTCTATTGGCGCCGCGGCGAGATGACCGCCAACGAAGCGCGCGACGAGCTGGCCGCCGCCGGGCAGAACCTGGCGTACGTAACGGTGGCCAATCTTACGCGGATTCTCGTGGACAAGGGATACCTCGAGCCTATCAACGACCAACGGCCGTTTCGCTATCGGCCCGTGCGGTCGTTCGAGGAGGCGGCGCGCAGCTTGGTCGGCGACCTGGTGGAGCGGGTGTTTCGCGGGTCGCGCGAGCAGCTGCTGGTAAGCCTGTTGGGGCGGCGGAAGAAGCTGTCGGCCAGGGAGCGGGCGCTGTTGGAGCAAGTGCTCAAGGAGCAATCGCCATGAACTCTCTTCAGTGGACGCTGGCGTGGTGCGCGGTGCAGGTCGGGATCGTGGCGATCGCGGGCGTCGCGATGGCGTGGGCGCTGGGGAGACGGTCGCCGACGGCTGCGGCGATGGCCTCGGCGGTTGCGGTGGCGACGGTGGCCATCGTAACGCTCCTGGCGCCGTTGCGGTTGCCTTTGGTTTCGCCGGGACCACGCGATGAAGCTGTCGCTAACCCGCAAGGGGCACGGCCATCGGATCGTGTCGATGCCTCCGGCGAGGGGGATGGTGCTGCGCTGTCGCTTTCTTCATTGATGGGCGCCGCCGTGCGCTTGATGCAATCAGCGGGCAGCCGCACTCGACCAGCGAGCGCGATGGCGGCGGCGTTGACGGTGATGGTGCTCGTCGGCGCCGCAGCGGGCCTGTTGCGATTTCTCGCAGCCTTGCGCCATGTGGCCGGTTTGCGGCGACGCGCCTCGCCGGTCGAGTGTGAGGCGACCAAGCGACAATTCAGGGAGCTCGCCCAATCGTTGGGGATTGATCGCGACGTCCGACTGTACGAATCTCGCACGATTTGCAGCCCGGCCGCGATCGGTTGGCGGCGGCCCGCCGTTTTGCTGCCGGCCATGTGTTCGGATTGGACGCCCGACCAACTGCGCGCGGCGCTGGCTCACGAGCTGGCCCATGTCGCGCGTGGCGACTTCTTTTGGCGACTGGCGGCCAGTCTCGCACAGGCGATTCACTTTTATCATCCGCTCATGCACTGGTTGGCGCGGCGGATGGCGCTGGCCCAGGAATTGGCGGCCGACCGGTTGGCGTCCCCAGCTTCAGGCGGGGGCGCCAGCTATGTGCGGGCATTGTCGGAGTTGGCCATTCGGCTCGACGACGGGTCGCGGCTTCGCGCGGAGCCGCTCGTCGTGCCGGCGTTTTCCAGCAACTTGATCAGGAGGATCACCATGCTGCGGTCCAAGGATGGAAACTTGTGGAAAAGTGAGCGGCGGTTCGCGGGCGTGATCGCAGCCGGCGTCATTGTGGCGGCGGGCCTCGGGACCACGGTACTGCGAAGTTCCGCGGAGTCGGTCGTGAAGACCATCGAAGCGACCGGAGCCGCAGACGCGATGTTTCACCGGGCGCCGATTGATCCGGCAATTATGCGGGGGACGCCGGGCGGGTTCTTCGTGGTGAGGTTGGGCGAGCTGTCCGAGCGGCCCGCGTTTGCGCCGGCGGTCGAATTCCTCGACAAGTTCTGCAAAAAGCATTGGCAGGAAATGTTCGGTGCGCCCGCGCCCGTGGTGAGTCTTGATGCGGTGGAGTACGTGGCCGGGCGCCGCAACTGACCATTGGGCCGCTCGAGAAAAAGGACGCAGCCCACCCGGAGGCGACGGGCCGGTTGATGATCGGCAGCGGTGGGGCAGTGATTCGATTCAAGCACGACGTCGATTGGCGCGCGTGGCTCAGAGAGTTCATGCCGACGGCGAAGGACAAGACGGTCGAGGGATTCGCCTACGTCGAATTGCCGCCGATGAAACTTCTGGGACCCGTCCCGCTGACGGCGGCGGCCCGCGACGGTCGCACGCTGGTGGTGACTGGGGGAGCCGAACTGCTTCAAAAGCTCGTCCAAGGGTCTGACAAGCGGACGCCCGCGGTTTCCGACGCCGAGTGGCGCGCGCTCGATGGCGGGCTGGTGACGATGATCGCGACCGATGCGAATATCGATCGCAGCATGCCGACGCCCAAGGCCCCCGCGGCTCAGGTGATTCTGCGAGAGTTCCAGCGTGTGGGTGTAGGGTTGGACCTCGACGGGGCGTCCACTGCGGCGGGCGTCCGCGTGGACCTGACGTGCGCAGGATCAGGCGGCCGCCGCGCGAGTCGAAGACGCCTTGGCCGAGTTGTTGCCATTGGCGAAGACGACGATTGCCGCGGAGCTGGAGCATCCCACGGACGGCGTCATGGACGCGAGCGATCGCGCCATCGCCGCGTTCTGGCTCCAGGCAATCGACGCCTGCACGGTGCGCGTGGAATCGGACGACGACGGGACCGCGCGGGTGCGGCTGGCGGCGACGACGGCGTTTCCGCCGTCGGCGGAGGTCACGACGCTGACGGCAAAGAAACCGTCGGCCGAGCCGCTGCAAAAGTAGGCGCCACGGTTGGCGATGTACCACTTCGATTAGCCCCCGGCCAGAGAAGCATATTCAACTGCAGTCGCCATTGCCGTCAGCCGCAACGCGGCGATGGTCAATAGCCAGGGGCGCGAGCCCCTGGTGACCAGCCATCAATCGACGGGAAGCCCCAACGGGGCGGCGGTGCCATTACCATCGCCCTGACAGGGCTACCGACTAAGGGCTCATCGGTTACCAGGGGCTGACGCCCCTGGCTATTAACCGCTGGCCCGTTGGGCCTGAAGAGAACGATAGCAGTTGCATACCCTTCAGAGGCCGGGGGCAAAATGCCGGTGGGGCGTCAATCGGCGTGTTGGGCAAGCTCAAGGACCAACTCGCGCAGGCGATTGGGGTCGATGTTGGGGTTTTTCTTTTTGGCCTGGCCGATGAGGGCGCCGGCGGCTTGGAGTTTGCCGGCCCGGATGTCGGCGACGGTCTTGGGATTTGCTACTAGGAGTTCTTGCACGAGGGTGACGAGGGCGGATTCGTCAACCTGGAGAATACCAAGTTGAACGATAACCGAGGCGATATCCATGTCTGTCTTGTCAAGCAGTTCAAGAGCTTCTCGGCTTCGTGGCCGCGGAAGTTGATTTAGTTGAACAGCTTGGATCACCTCGGCCAGACGTGCGGCTGGAATTGTGAACTCTTCAATGGGGATTGATTTCTGTTTTAGGAAACGGAAAACGTCCTGTGTTACCCAATTGCATGCAGCCCTTGCATTGGCGCCTGCGGCCACGACAGCCAAGAAATAGTCGACCACTCCTCGGCCTTGGTTGACCAGCACATCGGCGTCGTAGGCAGAGATCGTCGTAGTCCTCGCTAAGCCGCAATCGAAGGGCGGCGGGCAGTTCGCCGAGGGCGCGGCGCACGGACTCGACCTGCTCGGGCGTAGCCGTCACCGGCGCCAGGTCGGGATCGGGGAAGTAGCGGTAGTCGCTCGACTCTTCCTTGCTGCGCTGGGCGCGCGTGACGCCGGCCGCGTCGTCCCAGCCGCGGGTTTGCTTGGGGGCGTCGCCGAGCGTTCGGCCGGTCTCCTGCCACTCGTCGAATTGCCGCGGCGGCTTCGTAAGTCGAGCGCCCGCTCGACGGCGCGGAAGCTGTTCATGTTTTTCACTTCGACGATCGGCGTGGCGACCTTCTTGCCGTCGACTGTCGATGTGCAGGTTGACGTTGGCGTCGACGCGCAGGCTGCCTTCCTGCATGTTGCAGTCCGAGACGCCCAGGTAGGTGAGCAGCAGCTTGAGCTCCTGAAGAAACGCCTTGGCCTCGGCGCGGCGAGCGCATGTCGGGCTGCGTGACGATTTCCAACAGCGGCGTGCCCGCGCGGTTCAGGTCGATCTCGCTGTCGGCCCGGCCGGCGATCTCGTCGTGCATGCTCTTGCCGGCGTCTTCTTCCAGAGTGAGCGCGGATGATGCCGACCCGCTTGGGCTCAAAGCGGTCTTTGGAATCGCTGATCTCAAGCCAGCCGTCGGACGACATCGGCAGATCGTATTGGCTGATCTGATAGCCCTTGGGCAAGGTCGGGGTAGTAGTACTGCTTGCGATCCCACTTGGTGAACGCCGGGGATCTTGCAGTTGAGCGCCACCGCCGTCTTGAGAGCCAGCTCATACGCGCCGCGGTTCATCACCGGCAGCGAGCCGGGCAACCCGATGCAGACGGGGCAGGTCTGCGTGTTCGGCTCGGCGCCAAACCTGCGTGCTGCACCGGCAGAACAGCTTGCTTGCCGTGGCAAGCTGCACGTGAACTTCGAGGCCGATGACGGTGATGTAGGGGTGACACAGTCATCGTTCAATGGATCAAGCACCAATGCACCAATGACCAATGACAGATGCAGGTAAACGAACATCTGGGCACATCGTTGATTCGGTCATTGGTGCTTGGTCATTGGTCATTCTGTTCATCGTTACAGTGGTGGGCTTGCGCGTGTGATGATCGGTGGCTTGCTGGTACATGTGGGCGGCGCGCAGCAGGCGGTCTTCTTCCAGCGGCGGGGCTTGGAGTTGCAGGCCGATGGGCAGGCCCGCGGCGGAGAAGCCGCAGGGGATGCTCATGCGCGGGGAGACCGCACAGGTTAGCGGTGACCGTGTAGAGGTCGACCAGGTACATCGACAGCGGGTCGTCGACCATCTCGCCCAGCTTGAAGGCCGGGGCCGGCGGTGACCGGGCCGACGATCAGGTCGACGTCGTTAAAGGCGGCGTCGAAGTCGCGGCGGATCAGCCGCCGCACTTTGAGGGCTTTCAGGTAGTAGGCGTCGTAGTACCCGGCGCTCAGGGCGTACGTGCCGAGCATGATGCGGCGCTTCACCTCGGGGCCGAAGGCCTCGGCGCGGCTGCGGCGGTACATTCGCACCAGCGGCGAGTCGAGGTCGCTGAGTCCGCGGGCGTCGCTTTCTCGTTCGAGCGTCGTGCGTTCGGCCGCAAGCTCGGCGAGCATCTCGGCCTGGTCGGTGCGGTGGCCGTAATGGACGCCGTCGTAGCGAGCAAGATTACTGGAAGCCTCGCTGGGGGCGATGACGTAATACGCCGCCACGCCGTAGCGGCTGTGCGGCAGGGAAATCTCCCGGACCTCGGCGCCCAGCGACTCGTAGACGCCGATCGCCTGCCGCACGGCCGCGTCGACCTCGACGTCGAGCCCCGCGGCAAAGTGCTCCTTGGACGATGCCGAGCTTGAGCCCTTTGAGCGGCTGGTCGACGGACTGCGAGTAGCGCGGCGTGGGGCGGTCGAGCGACGTGGCGTCGCGAGGGTCGTGCCCGGCGATGGCTTCGAGCAGCAGCGCCGCGTCGCGCGCGCTCCGGGCGAGGGGCCCGACCTGGTCGAGGCTGCTGGCGAACGCCACGAGGCCAAAGCGGCTTACGCGGCCGTAGGTGGGCTTGAGTCCTACAATTCCGCACAGTCCGGCGGGCTGGCGGATCGAACCGCCGGTGTCGGTGCCGATAGCCAGCGGCGCCATGCCGGCGGCGACGCACGCGGCGCTGCCGCCGCTTGAGCCGCCTGGGGTGCGCGTGAGATCCCAAGGGTTATGCGTGAGCTGGAACGCGGAGTTTTCCGTCGAGCCGCCCATGGCGAACTCGTCCATGTTCATGCGGCCGAGGAGTACCGCGTCGGCGGCCTTCAGCCTGGCGACGACGGTCGAGTCGTAGGGCGGGCGGAAGGACTCGAGCATCCGCGAGGCGCAGGTCGTGATCGCTTCGCGGTCGCACAGCACGTCCTTCACCGCGACGGGCAACCCGGCGAGGACGCCGAGCTGATGGCCGGCCTGACGTCGGCGGTCGACGGCCGCCGCCTGATCGAGGGCCCGGTCAGCGTCAACGCGAAGAAACGCGCCGATCTGGTTGTCGAGCGACTGGATGCGCTCCAGATACGCGCGCACCAATTCGGCCGACGTCGTCTCCCCTGCCGCGAGGAGGTCCACCAGTTCGCTGGCCGGGCGATCGATGAGCGACATCGGGCAAATTAAACTTCGCTTGCTTACTCGCCCAACACCGCGGGCACGAGATAGCCGCGGCCGTTTTGGCGCGGGGCGTTGGCCAGCGCCTGGTCGCGTGGGAGGCTGGGCTCGACGCGGTCCTCGGCGAACACGTTGGTCACTTCCACGGCGTGGGCCATGGGCGGCACGTCGGTCGTGTCTACTTCCGAGAGCTGGTCGACGTAACCGACGATCTCGACGAGATGGCCGGTCATCGTCTCCAGCTCGGCGTCGCTAAGCCGCAAGCGGGCCAACAGCGCGACTTTTTCTACGTCGGCGCGAGTGAGGGCCATCGAATGGCATTCTTAGCCGCGGCGAAGGGGACAGTCCCCATTTCACTCCGCGGACTCCGCGAAATGGGGACAGTCCCCGCACCTAGGCTTTGGCGGCGCTTTCGGGTACGCGGAACGGCGCCTGGCGGACCACCTTGGCGATGGCGCCGGAACGCAGGCATTGGACGCACACGTTCATGCTCTTGTTCGTGCCGCCCGAGGTGGTTACGTGGACCCGCTGCAGGTTTGGCTTGAACTTGCGGCGGGAAATCCCGGTGATCTTGGTGCCGACGCCGCCGAGGTATTTTTGCTTGCCGCGGATGGTGACCTGGTTGCCCAGTTGGGCGCCCTTGCCGCAGACTTCACACTTCTTGGCCATGATCGAAAACCCTGTGCTTTTCCTGACGCTAACGCGATGATTGGGAACGACTTAGTATACGGATGGCGGGCCCGGCCGCAAGGCGAGCACGCTAAGCGACAAGCGGCCAGGAAGTCGCGTCAGGCGTCGCGGGTGATCGAGAGGACGAGCCCGGCGAGCTTGGGGTTCGTGCCGACGGCGTTGCCGGAGTGGACGGTGGGTCGGCCCTGCCAGTCCGAGAAGTGTCCGCCGGCCCCTTCGATGACCGGCTGACAGACGGCGGCGTCCCAAATGTTGAGCATGGGATCGATCATCACGTCGGCCCGCCCCGTGGCCACCAGCAGGTAACCATAGCCGTCGCCCCAGGTGCGGGTGAGGCGGCAGGCCTGTTCCAATTGGGCGTGGACCTGCCGGGCGCCCTTCGTGCCCACTCGATCGTAGGTAGCCACTTCGCTGGTCACATACGTGGCTTCGGCGAGGCGTTCGACTTGCGAGACGTGAGCTCTTGTCGGCGCCGCGTCGCCGGCCGCGTACCAGGCGGGCTCGCCGGCGGCTGCGTAGACGATCTCGCCGGTGGCAGGAGCGTAAATCACTCCGAGGACCGGCCGATTGCCCTCGAGCACCGCCACGAGCGTGGTGTAGAGCGGCACGCCGGTGATGAAAGTTTTGGTACCGTCGATGGGGTCGAGCGCCCAGCGGTAACCGGACGTGCCGGGCTTCTCGCCGAACTCCTCGCCGATTATGGCGTCGTCGGGGAAGGCGGCGGCGATCCGCTCGCGGAGGAGCGTTTCGGCGGCGCGGTCGGCGGCGGTGACGGGCGAGCCATCGCCCTTGCGCTCCACGGCCAGGCCCACCTGACGAAAGTGGCGGAGAGTCTCGGCGCCTGCCGCGTGCGCCGCAGCCACGGCCAGATCGAGTCGGGATGGTCCTGAAGGTGCGGCGGGCGGAGGCATGCGTCAAAGCTAACCAAAGCGCCCCCGGGATGCGAGCCGAGTGTGCTCCTAACGGTCGGCTGATGTGGCGGCGCCGCCGGGGACTGGGTTAGACTTGGGCCGGATTGCGGCCAATCAGGGCTTCATGGCCCATAGAGTCGCAAATCCGCGGCGCTCAGCTTCGCCTCAGCCCTGGCGCTGGGAGTAGGGGTTATTCCGTGGCGTTAAATGGCGTCGCCGCAACGGGATGCGGGCGTTTTTCCTTGAACCGCGGCTTGCCGTATCTACAATGAAATCAGGCGTTTGGGCGCTCAAGCGCATTCGCTCGGAGGCGACCGTCCAAACGGTCAGGAGGACAAACTATGACCAAAACGATTGGGTTCGTGGCGTTGGCAGCGGTTTTGGCGGGGTTGGCGATGGCTTGGTCGGCGTCTGCCCAGCAGGCGCCGCCGACTGCCGGAATGGCTGGCGTCAGCTCGCGGTGGCTGGTGACGAATTTCCAAACGGCGGCGACCGGGCCGACGACGCTGACGGTCGTCGAACCCCAGACCAAGATCGTGGCGGTGTACCATATCATTCGGGAGACCGGCGAGATCCAACTCAAGAGCGTGCGAAACATTAACGGCGACCTGACGCTGGAAGCTTTCAACACCGGCAGCCCGTCGCCGGCCGACATCCGCAAGATGACCGAGCGCGGGCCATAGACCGGAAGGACCACTGAGGTAGCGATGGAGAAGTTCGTCAAGTTTGAAGAGGCCGTGGAGAAGCTGGGCGTCTCTGCCGAGCGGCTGAACCAGTTGCGGCAGGACGGCGAGTTGCGGGCGTACCGCGACGGCGCCAGTTGGAAGTTCCGCGCCGACGACATCGATCGCCTGGTCGCGGACGGCGTGCCGGAGCCCTCGCCGCCGAGCGACATCGGGCTGGTCGATCCTTCGGACCTGGTCGACGCCTCGCCGCTGGAGAGCCTGCCGGAGTTGGAAGGCGACGAGCTCAGCCTGGCCAGCGACGACGATTTGACGGCCGAGGGCGCCGCCAAACGGGCTTCGCGCGACGCGGGCGGCAGTGGACTGGAATTGGAGCTGGAGCTGGACGACACGGTGACTGCCGGCGCCAGCGACGCCCGGCTCGATCTCGCAGCGACTGACGAGCCGAGCGACCCTTCCGACTCGATCCTGCTAAGCGACGAAGCCCTCGGCGAGTCGACCGCCGCGCCTCCCAGCACGATTATCGGCAAAAGCGACCTGGAATCCAAAGACGCCGACTTAGAGCTCGTGACCGACGACGACAAGGGCAAGGCCAAACGCGGCCCCGGGGCGTCGGAAGTGCTGTCGAAGCACGTCACCGGCTCGGGTGTACTGGACGACGACGAAAAGGACTCGAGCCACGCCAGCGCCTTCGAGGGGCTGGAAGAGTTGGAACTCGACCTGGCGGCTGAATCGGGACGTATCTTGTCGCCGGAACCCGAAGACGTTAAGCCCGCCGCGCGACCCGAAGGCCCCGAAGGCGAAACCTACCAAGGGCGACAGCGATCTTACGCTGAGCGACGTCGAGCTGGCCGGCGAGGACGAAGGCACCGATCCGATTCCTGAAGAACTCGAGGCGACGCCGAAGAAATCCAAGAAGGAGCCGGCGCCCAGTTCCGATCTGGAGTTGGCCACCGGCGACGACGACGACTTCGTGCTCGCCGAGAGCGGCGGCAGCGACATCACGCTCGACAGCGGCGACAGCGGGATCAACCTGATCGCTCCGTCCGACAGCGGACTGGCGCTCGACGACATCCCGCTGGAGATGGGCGGGTCGGCCATCATGGAGTCGCTGTCTCTGGGCGGCGACGATGCCGAGGCCAGCGAGATCTCGTTGGTGGGCAGCGATGCGGGCGTCCGCAAGGGCCCGTCCGCCAAACTGCAGACCGACGACGATTTCCGGCTCACCCCGCTGGGTGATCGCGAGGAGGACGGCGACTCGAGCTCGCAGGTGATCGCGCTGGACGCGGGGATGGAAGACCTGGGCGCGGGCGACGCGGGCATTCTTGGCGGCGACGAGATGTTTGCCGAGGAAGCCGGCGAGCCGGCCCTGCTGGCCGAGGACCACGAGGCGGCGGCCGACGAATTTGGCCAGCCGGCTTACGCCGTCGCGCCGCGAGCCGACTCCGAGTATTCGCTGATGAACATTCTGGCCCTGGGATCGTGCCTGGTGCTGTTGTTGTTTGGTTCGGTCCTGATGCTCGACATGATCCGAAATATCTGGAGCTGGGACCACAGCTTGGCGCTGAACGATTCGCTGCTCGACTCGCTGTTGGGGTTGTTTGGGTTGAGTTGAGGCGGACCCCGCGGCAAAATTGTAGCCCTCTCGCTCCGCGAGAGGGAAATCTTCTCGCGGAGCGAGAAGACTACGTTCAATGACCCGATGCCGGCCTGTCGCGTCGGGTGTCCAGGGGGATGGCGACGCCGTATAATGGCGGGACAATGGCCCCTCCTTCCTGGGCGGTTCCCTCTCGGGTCTTGCGCCGCCCTTGGTCTCCCGCCCACCTCGATCCTCACTCATGTTTCGGCTTCCATTTGCTGGCGGCGTTCTGGCCATCGCGGGGTTCGTTGCACTCTTGAGCGTCGGCTGCCAGGACGAGGCGACAATCGCGTCGTATGACACGCCGCGAACTGAGGCGCCGCCCAAGGCGCTGGATGTAGCGGGGTTGCGCCAGCCTGGATCACATGTTCGCGGCCGTTGTGCCGCACGGGAAGCAGGCGTGGTTCTTCAAGCTCGTGGCGCCCGCGGCGGACGCCGAAAAACTCCAGCAGCCGTTCGACGATTTCGTCAAGTCGATCGAGCTGGGCGAGCCAGGGGCGACGCCGAAATGGAAGTTGCCCGAGGGGTGGACGGAGAAGGCTGGGGGCGGCGAGATGCGCACCGCGACGATCGAGATACCGCATGAGGGGGCGCCGTTGGAGCTGACTGTGTCATCGTTGCCGTTCGACGAAGAATGGGACCCGTTTCTCGAGCGGAACGTGACGCGGTGGCTCGGGCAGCTCCAGCAGCGCGTGCCGCTGTCGATTGAGGAGATCGAAAAGATTGGCCGCAAGCTGCCGGTAGAGGGCGGTGAAGCGACGGCGTTCGAACTGGTGGGCGTGATGGAGCGCAAGGGGCCGATGTCGGGCGCGATGCCGCCGGGGCATCCGCCGATCGGCGGCGCGGGAGCGACGACGGGCGCGCCAGTGACGACAAGGGCGTCTGCCGAGCCTGCACCGCCCGCTGAGGCGAGCACGACGTCGTCGGCGTCGGCGGACTTCACGGCCCAGACGCCTCCCGGCTGGAAAGCCGGGCCGGCGCGGCCGATGCGGAAGGCGACTTACTTGGTTTCAACGGGCGACGGCGCCGCGGAAGTGTCGATCAATTCATTTCCCGCCGTCCCGATGATGGCGGACCCCCTGGCCAATGCCCGGCGGTGGGCCGGCGAGTTGGGCCTTGATTCGATGACCGACGATCAGCTGCGCGCCGCGACGACTGAAATGAAAGTTGGCGGCACGGCCGGCCACTATTTCGAGCTGCTGACGCCGGCGGATGCGGCCAAGCCGCAGGCGACGCTGGCGGCAATGGCCCCGCGCGAGGGGGAGATTTGGTTTTTCAAGCTCAAGGGCGATCGGGCCGCCGTGGAAGCGCAGCGCGAGGCGTTTCGAAAGTTTTTGGAGTCGGTAAAGTTTGCCGGAGACAAGTAGGCGGATAGTACAGGACTAGCCGGACCGCCACGCGGTCCGGGTCCCCGGAGGGCGTGGCCCTCCGGCTAGTGAGATGGCTTGAGTCGCGCCGAATCACGGTTACGCCATATTTGCGGGCACGTTATCCTGACTTTGCGACCATATCCCAGGCGGGCACTTACATGTCGACGACTGAGTTAGGCCGATTCGAGGCGTCGTCGCCGGCGCGAACCCTGACGGCTGCCGACGCCGGCGTACTGGAGTTGGTGCGCACACTGCTCAAGCCGCTCGCGTCGCTGCGATTGACGGTGACGCTTCTGACCTTGTCGCTGGTGCTGGTGCTGGCGGGCACGCTGGCGCAGATCGATCGAGACGTGTGGTACATCGTCCGGGCGTATTTTCAGACATGGGTTGCATGGATCGAGCTGCGCATCTTTTTTCCGCGAGACTGGGGCATCTCGGAGGCGGTAGTGTTTCCGTTTCCGGGCGGGAAGCTGGTAGGCGCTGCGCTGGCGGCGAACCTGCTCGCGGCCCACGGGGTGCGGTTCAAGGTGGCGGCCCGCGGCGGGCGACTATGGGCCGGGTGGGCCATCATCGCGGCAGGGGCGGCGATTACCTATGGCGTGATCGCCAGCGGATCAAATATGGCCGTGGAGAGCGAATTGTCGCCGGCGTTTACCAACGGTTTGTGGCACGCTGTGCGTGCCCTACTGGGGGGCGGGGCGCTGGCGCTGGTCTACTATTTGGGCATTACGCAGCAGCAGGCGCGGAAGTCGGCGGCGCGATGGGCGTGGTGGTTCGGCGCCGTGGTCGCCGTGCTGCTCGTGGGGCTCGCCGGGTATCTGTTCACGCATCCCGACGTGCGGCTTAACGCCTCGGGTCTGCGAATTCTTTGGCAGTTGACCAAAGCTCTGGCCGCGAGCGTCGTGCTGGGCGCGGGCTGCTGGCTGGTGTTCGCCAAGCGGGCCGGCATCGTGCTGTTGCACAGCGGGATCGCACTGTTGATGCTCAGCGTGGCGCGTCACGGCGGAGCAGTCAGTCGAAGCCCAAATGCGGATTGGCGAAGGGCAAACCGCTTACTACGGCGAGGACATGCGCAGCGCCGAGTTGGCGTTTACCGATGCGACCGACGCCAAGACCGAGCGGGTGACCGTCGTGCCCGCGCGGCTACTGGCCGAGGCGGCCAAATCGGGCGAGAAGATCGACGACGCACGGTTGCCGTTCTCGGTGCGGGTGGTCGAGTTTCTGCCTAACGCCGTCACGCGGCTCGTGCAGCCCGGCGAAACCAGCAAGGCGACGGCGGGCGTGGGGCAATTGTCGCACGGCGCGGGCCATGGCACAAAGCACGGGCGTCGAGGCGAAGCAGGCTTTCGACGTGCCGGCCGCGTACGTCGAGCTACGAGCCAAAAGCGGTAACGATGCGGGCGGCGTCTACCTGTTGTCCCCCTACTTGAATGGCGAAGTGTTGGCGGCGGCGGGGAAGACTTACGAAGTGGCGCTGCGCTTCAAGCGGATTCCCAAGCCGTATAACGTCAAGCTCGAGAAGTTCACGTTCGACCGCTACGAGGGGAGCAACACGCCGAAAAATTTCCAGTCGGACGTGCGGTTCCGCGACCCGGGGCAGAATGTGGATCGGACCGTGTCGGTGTTCATGAACAACCCGCTCCGCTACGGCGGCGACACGCTCTACCAGGCCGACTGGGACCACGAAACCGAGCGCGGCACGGTGCTGCAGGTGGTCACCAATGCCGGATGGATGATGCCGTACGTGGCGCTGGTGATCGTGGGCGTGGGAATGCTGGTGCATTTCGCGCATTCGATCTTTCGGTTTGTGGCACGGCGTGAGGACGAAGCCCGGAAGCTGGCCATGTCGGTTGATGGGTTGGCTGGGGCAGCGCCCTCGGGCGCCTCGGCGACGTTCGACTGGCGCCGGCCGCAGGTCTGGGCGCCGGCGCTGATCGTCGTGCTGTTTGCCTGCGTGGTTGCGGCTGCGGCGATTCCCGCCGGCGACAAGCCCACGCAGATGAAGCTCGAAGAATTCGGCAAGCTTCCGGTTGCCTATGGCGGTCGCACGCAGCCGATGGACACGCTGGCCCGCAACGCGCTGCGCACCGTGTCGAACAAGAGCACCTATGAGGATAAGCAATTTGCGGGTCGGCAGCCTGCGGTGCGCTGGCTGCTAGACGTGATTTCGCAATCGCCCGCGATGCTCGAGCACGAGATCGTTCGGATCGACAATCCCGACGTGCGGCAGGTGCTGGGCCTGCCCCTGCGCAAAGGCTTGCGATACAGCGTGAAGGAAGTGCTCGGCGGCGACGGCAAGGCTGTGAAGCCCGGCGAACTGGTGCGTCAAGCGGCGCTGGCCAAGGCCGTGCCCGAGACCAAGCGGGATATCACTCAAGTGAAGTTCCTGGAGACCAGTGCCAAGGTGGAGCTGGTGTTCACACTCCAACGGGCGTTTGGCGTGCCGGAGTTCGGCCAGACGCTCCAGGACTTCCTGAAACGAGTGCCCGAGATTCAGCAGGAGATCGCCCAATTGAATCTCGAGGCCGAGGCGCCCCGGGCCATCCCGCCGGCGACGCCCGAGGCGGCGTGGTCGACGGTGTACGAGGCGTCCTACCACCTGGTGCGAGAAGCGGTGATCAATCAACGCAAGCCGGCGGCGGACAACGCGGCGACGCAGCTCGTGGCCATGCTGGACGATTATCGCGACGCCAAGACGACGGAGTTCAATGCCGCGCTCACCGAGTACGGCAAGCTACTGGCCGCGACGGCTGCCGCCGAGGACGCCCACGAAGCCCAGCTGGCGGCCAAGGGCGAGCGGAGTGGCCGCAAGCCGGCGGAGCGGCTGTCGCTGGAGCGAATTGGGTTCGAGTCGTGGTTCAACGAGTTCAGCCCGCTGTTTTTGTGCTGGATCATGTACCTGACGGCCTTCGTGCTGGCGATCCTGGCGTGGGTGGGCTGGTTTGATGGGTTCAACCGCGCCTCGAATTGGCTGCTCTGGCTGACCTTTGCGGTCCACACTTTCGGACTTGTCTGTCGGATTTACATCTCCGGCCGGCCGCCGGTGACAAACCTGTACTCCGCGGCGGTCTTCATCGGCTGGGCGGGCGTGCTGTTGGCCCTGTTGCTGGAAGTCATCTATCGCTTGGGCTTCGGCAATTTGCTGGCCGCGGCGATTGGCTTTCCAACGCTGGTGATCGCCCACTATCTGAGCTTCGACAACGGCGGCGACACCCTCGGCGTGATGCAGGCCGTGCTCGACACGAATTTCTGGCTCGCCACGCACGTCGTATGCATCTCGCTTGGTTACACGACCGTGTTCCTGGCGGGCATCCTGGGAATGATGACCATCCTGGGCGGACTAGTGGGAGGCCGGTTCAACGAGGAGCAGCGCCGGCAACTCACGCGCATGACCTACGGCGCCCTGTGCTTTGGCATCTTCTTCAGCTTCGTCGGCACGGTGCTCGGCGGCTTGTGGGCCGATGATTCCTGGGGGCGATTCTGGGGTTGGGACCCGAAGGAGAACGGCGCCCTGATGATCGTCATCTGGGTGGCGATCGTGCTCCACGCCCGCTGGGGCAAGATGGTCGGCGAGCGCGGCCTGGCGGCGCTGACCGTGCTGGGAAACATCGTCGTGGCATGGTCGTTCTTCGGCGTCAATCAGCTTGGCATCGGCCTGCACAGCTACGGCTGGAGCAAGGGCCTCACATTTTGGCTGACGACCTTCGCCGCGAGCCAGTTGGCGGTCGTGGCGGCTGCGTATCTGGCGCCCTTGTTGAGCAGCCGACCCGCCACGCCCGGCGAGACCGCGGCGTAGCACAAGTCGCTCAGAACAGGCGCCTGCGCAGCTCGTCGAGGTCCGCTGCGATGCCGTGCAGCGACTCGGGCAGGCGCTGGCGTTCGAACGCCGCGGGCGTGAGAAACACTTGCGCCGGCTGCGGAAACTGCCAAGCCTCCGCAAGTCGGGTCAGCAGCCTCTGGCTGTGGCGGTCGAGCTGGTGCACCTGGCACAGCTCGCGGAACAGCTTGTGGGGGTCATCGCACCACAGCGTCATGTCGTTGCGCCTCTTGACGTACCGATAGACAGCAATGCCGATCCCCCCGAACACAGCCGCGAGCACGTAGGGAATCAAGTCGGTCCAACTGAGCTGCGAGGTGGCGCCGCGGAACCCCCGGCCGAATTCCTCGCGAGACACTTCGCCAGGAGCCAGACGCCGCAACATAGTCCGTTCATGGTAGATCTCCAGGCTCAGGAGGCGGCGGGTCCGCCCACTTCCACGCCCATTTGTCGCAGGCTATTGCGGGCGGCGGTTTGCACGGCGAAGCTGCGGTCGCCCAGGGCCGCCAGCAGGGCGTCGCGCACGTCCAGCGCGGTGCAGCACTGGAGGGCCTCGGCCGCGGCGGCGCGCACCATGTGATCTTCGTCGCTGAGCCGCTCGACCAGCGCGTCGGCGACCTGCGGGATGACGCCCATCACGCCCGCGATCTCGATGGCGCGGAGCCGATGCCTGCGGATCAGGCTGGCCATCTCGTCCTTGAGCCGCACCAGCGCCTGTTGGTCGACGCGGGCCACCAGCGCGCCCGTGGCCTGGCGGGTCTCATCATCCACCGTTTCGTAGCGGGCCAGGAAATTGTCGAACGAAAACTCGCCGAGCGCCTCGCGGGCGGCGGCGCGGACGACTTCATGCGGGCTGTCCAAGAGCTCGATGAGCTTGGCCATGGCGCCGGGGATGTGCCGGTCGCGCAACTGGCGGGTGGCGGCGGCTTGCACGTCGGCGTCGTCGTCGACCAGCGCCGAGAGGACCAGTTCGTTGGATCGCGCCGGACACTCGCGACAGGGCCGCACAGGCGGCCAGCCGCCCGGGCTGGGCGCCGCGGACCAGGAGAGCCGCCGCGAGGTCGAGCTTGGCGTCATCGGAGGCCCCGCTGCGGTCCACCAGCCACATGGCCGCTGCTTGCTGCGCGGCATCGAATTTGGGGCTGACGACGTCGCCCGCTTCCAAGCAGGCGATCGACTTGATTCGGCTCAGGTTTTTAAGCAGCCGACCATTGGTCGGATCGAGCGGGGCGGCGCACAGCGCCTCGACGAACGGGCGATCGGTGCGCTTCCCGATAATGCTGCGCACCGACCAGCGGCGCGTCTTGGCCGACCAGGTACGCCACCAGCAAGTTGAGCACGTTGGCGTTGGCGCTGTGGGTCAGGGCGTTGACCACGGTTTGATGGCAGGGGTGATGGTGCGACTCCAGGATCGCACGCAGAGTGTTGCTCTCGGGGCCCGCCAGCACCACAAAGGCTTCGATCAGCCGCTCGCGGCCGTGTTCGGCGAAGCGCTCCACCGAGCGTTCGAGGCTCTCCAGCACGCAGCGGCGAATCGTCTCGGGGTGGCGGCTGTAGCCGGTGGCCTCCCCGTCGGCGCCCAACGACCCAAGGCGGTCGACCATCTCGACGACGAGCTTGATCGCCAGACGCGAGCGCGGGCTGTCGGGCTTTTCCGCGATCAGGATCAGCGTGGGCGCCAGGTCGAACTCGCCCGATTCGTGGGCCACCTCGCAGGCGCTGGCGAACAACTGGTCGTCGTCCGACAGCAGAGCGTCGCGCAGGGCGCCGCCCATGCGGCCCTGGCTCTCGTCGACCCATTGGCGTTCCTCGGGCGTGAGGGTGGGCCATAGCTTGAGCACCGCCAGGTGTCCCACCTTGCTGCTCCGCGAGACAATGGCGCGGACGGCGCCGTCGAAAATTTCGCGGCGGTCAGAGTCCAGCGCGGCGACCAACGTCGGCGTGGCGGCCTCGTTGCGGCTCTTGGCGAGGGTGGCGATAGTTTGGTCGAGTGGCGGCACAGCGGCGCTCTCGCGGCAGGCGTCCAGGCTGTCGAGCATGTCCGCGCCAAACGACCGTCGCCGCCAGCATGGCTGGACCGGTCCGGTCGCACGCAGATTTCCGTACAAACGTAGGGCGCAATGCGGGCCGAGGCGGGCGGAGCGCGGTCGTGGGCCCCCCGTCGGTATAATCGTTACAGGCGTGCCGACGCGACCTCCCAGACGCCGCGGAGTCATTGCGTCCGGCAACGCCAGGGGAGAAACTGGGGCAATGGCGTCCAGCCGCACCAAACAGCACGTGCTCGACGAGGAATTCCTGCCCCTGCGAGCGCGAATCCTCGAGATCGCCGCGGGGCTAGACCGGCTCGACCGCGCCGAGGGCGCGGCGTCCAGCGATCCCCGGCGAGCACGGCTCGAGGAGGCTCTACGGCTGCTCGCCGAACCGGGCCAGCGGCGGGCCGAGCGGATACAGCTGTTGTTCAGTCGCGAGTACGATGAACACTGGCGGGGCGAGTTTGGCGTTTAGAACCCCGGGGACTGGCTCATTTTGCGCAGTCCGCGGAGCAAAATGTGCCTGTCCCCTTCTCCGCCCAAAGATTCATAGGCCGTGCCATGTATTACATCGATCCGCACATCCACATGGTCTCGCGGACGACCGACGACTACGAGACGCTCGCCAAAATGGGCTGCGTCGGCGTCAGCGAGCCCGCGTTCTGGGCCGGCTACGACCGCGGCAGCGTCGACGGCTTTCGCGATTACTTCGAGCAGCTCACCGTCTTCGAGCCCAAGCGGGCCGGCTGGTACGGCATCCAGCACTTCACCTGGCTGTGCATCAACGCCAAGGAGGCGGAGAACGTCACGCTGTCGCGCGAGGTGATCGCGATGATCCCCGAGTTCCTCGACCGCCCCGGCGTGCTGGGCATCGGCGAGATCGGCCTCAACAAGAACACCCGCAACGAGGCGACGGTCTTTCTCGAGCACCTCGACCTCGCCGCCCGCACCGATGAGCAGATCCTCATCCACACGCCGCACCTGGAAGACAAATACCAGGGCACGCGGATGATCCTCGACATGCTCACCGGCGACAGCCGGCTCGATCCGACGCGCATCCTGGTCGACCACGTCGAGGAGCATACCATCGGCCCGGTCCTCGACGGCGGATTCTGGGCGGGCATGACGCTGTATCCCACAACCAAATGCACGCCGCAGCGGGCCGCCGACATGATCGAAGTCTACGGCCCGGACCGCCTCCTGGTGAACTCCGCCGGCGACTGGGGCCCGTCCAAGCCCACCGCCGTTCCGGACTTCATCCTGGAAATGCGCAAACGCGGCCACGCCGAGAGCCTCATTCGCCGGGTCGTCTACGAAAACCCGCTGGAGTTCTTCGGCCAAAGCCGAAACTTCGCCTTCAACCCCCCCGACGAAGCAAGCACCCTGCACGCCGCCCTCCTAGCATCCGTGCCATGTCCTCGTCCGCGTGGACATGCGGTCATGCTCCTAGCCTTCGTGCCATGTCCTCGTCCGCGTGGACATGCTCTTCAGCGTCTGTCCGGAAAGGGTCCGTTTTGGGAGGGCGAAGCTCCTGCTGAGCCGGAACTTGCGAGAATCGCGTCCATTATCGGCTCGGCAGGAGCCTCGCCCTCCCTTTCCGGACAGACTCTCGTTCTTTCTCCTTTCCCGGACATGTCGACGAAGACGACGACATGCCACCCGGAGACCTACGGTTTCCAGGTCCAGAGCTCTTTCTGAGCCGTGCCGAACGCGCCGAGCTGGTAGATGGCGACGGCGGCGGCTTGGAACGTGCGACGCGGAAAGCGAATCGCCTCGATATCGTTGGCAATGGAGTCTTGCGCCAGGCCGACCGTGATGTGCGGGTCGTAATTCTTGCCTGAGGCGTCGTCTGCGAATTTCGTCACATAGTCGACAATGCTCCGGTCGATTTTGGGCAGGTCGTCACTGACGGCAAACGCCGCGGCCGAGCCGTTGGCGACGGAGAAGGGTTTGATGGCTTCGGCGATCTTCCCTTGCACGCGGCTCAGCGAGTCGGAGCGTTCGATAGCGATGTTCATCAGGGCGAGACCTTCCCAGCGGCTGTGCTCATAGCCCACGGCGGCAAGTCGAATCAGCAGCGGGTTGTCCGCGGCAAGCACCTCGGCCACCCTGGCCTCAAGCTGGGGCAAGTCCGCTGCACGCACATAGCAGTGCGCGAGAGAAATGTGCCGCCGGCTGGCGGTCGCCGAGCGCAAACCCCGCGGGGTAAGCTCTGCGCACCCCTTTGTTGGCGGATTCTACGAATTGAGCCATCTTGGCGCTGGGCTCAAGCAGCACATCGATGGCAATGATGCGTGAGGCGTCTTGCCGTGCGCTGGCCGCAGGTTCCGCCGCGCGCCGGCGAGCGTCGCAGCGATGGCGAGCCCCACACTGAGGCCAACGAGTCTGAACGCTGAACAGGTCATCGGGCGTCTCCTCTCACTTGCCGGCGGCTTGCGATGGGGCGGCACGTTTAGCCCACTACAAGTCTACGTTGGGATTAGGAGCCCGCTGGGTGGCTGGGGTCCACCGCCGGGGACTGGCTCATTTTGCGCGGTCTTCGGAGCAAAATGTGCCTGTCCCCCTTCCGGGGCGGTTCGCCGACCACAACTGATTGTGTGGCGACGTCCAATTGGCGTCGTAGACGCCTCCCACAGGAGAGATCTCGTGCAAATCCGGGCCGCGGCCCCGCTGGCCTGGGGTCTCGCAGACTCGACCCCAGCCACCCGTCGACGGCCGACTGCAAAAAATATCGACTCGTGACTCGTCGAAGCGGTATAGTCTAGCCCAGCCTTTCCACCCAAATCGGACGAGGGAACCGGAACGGCAAACCTGATCTGACGGCCCCCTTCGGCCCGTGTCATGCGGCCAGAAGTTTTCAATGGCACGCTCAGCGCCTTGGCACCAAGTCAGCCTGCGGCAGATGTTTTTGCTCATGGCCATTGTGGCGCTGGCCCTATGCCTCTTCGATCTTCGCAGGCGTCCTCAGCGCGCCGTCGAGGCGCTCGAGCGCTTGGGCGCCAAGGTCAGTTTCTCCGGCAGCGTTAATCAAGGCTGGCTGGAGGCGGTTTTTGGGCGCGCAAGCGTTCAGCCAGTGACCTACGTTCGCTGCGACAAAAAACTTTTTGGCGATGAACACGTCGGCTATCTGTTGCAGTTTCCTCACCTGTCGCGGCTCTCCCTGGTCGGTTCGCCATCACCGATCAAGGCGTCGCGGAACTGTGCCGGCTTCGAGCACTAGAAGACCTGGACCTCAGCGGAACGCAGATTTCAGACATCGGACTTCGGGAGCTAGGACGCCTGCCAAAACTGCGCACGCTCCGATTGGCACACACCCAGATCGCAGGAGACGGCCTTTCCGAGCTGGCCCAAATCAAGACGCTATCCTCCCTCGCCCTTTCGGCCACGAAGATCGACGACGCACACTTAGCGGGCCTCGCCGAGCTCGTCAGCTTGGATTATCTAGCCTTGAACGGCACGGCAGTCACTGACAACGGCATACCTTATCTGAAAAAACTTAAGCAACTGCGGGACATCGACCTTCAAGGAACGCAGGTCACCCGCAAAGGCTGTCACGAGCTCGTCGAGAATTCCGCCGTTCACGTCTACGTAGGTTGGAATCCATTCTCCTATTCGGCGACGTCGAGCGACGCTCAGACGTTGGCGGAATTGGCCTGGATGACTGGTCTCACGGAGCTGCGTCTCGAATCTCGCGGCGTCACCGACAAATGCCTTGAACAGCTCCAGCACATGCCAAAACTCGAGGAGCTGTCAATCGACGACTGCGCCGTGACCAAGACAGGATTCGCGTACATCCGAAAATGCCCCAAGCTGCGGGTGCTGACCCTACGCAAGCTGGACTTCTCCAATGCGGCCATGGCGGTCATTGGGGATCTTCGCGGCTTGCGGCGACTCGACGTATTAGAAATGGCCATCGATGACCGAGCGATTCCGCTCCTGGCCGAATTGAATAATTTGGAGTCGCTGCATCTCACTCTCACAGCCGTAACAGGCGCGAGCTTCAAAGACTTCAGTCCAGAGGCAAAGCAGCGACTCCTCGAGTTAAACTTCCACGGGTCGCCCGTGTGGACAGCAGGCTTGCGCGAAATCTGCCGGCTACCGGCGCTGCAGTATCTTTACATGGCCAAGGCGGAAATTGACGATGAGAGCATGGCCATACTGCGTGGCCACGACAAACTCGCGTCGATCGATCTTGCCGGGACCAAGATCAGCGACGCCGCTCTCGGCACGCTGGCCAGCATGCCGAATTTGTTTCGGTTGGATCTTTCACGAACGCGCATGACAGACGCCGGCATCTCGCAGCTTCAGCTGTCCCGCGCGAGTTCATACTGGTCATCACGGAAGGCCAAATCAGCGAAAATGCACTTCGCCAACTGCGCACCAAATATCCCCGCTGCGAAATCGAGTTTTCCAAGCCCACTGTGGACTAGTGAGCATGCGTGCCATGTCCTCGTCCGCGTGGACATGCTCTCGCTCTCCCTTCCTGAACATGTCGACGATGACGACGACATGCCACCCGCCGTTAATTGCGTAATTCTATGCACCCGCTGCCGCTGTACCCGCTGCAAAACGAATCCGAATCCATCTTGCAGCATTGCAACATTCCGTTGCACGTTGGACAAGCCAAATTGGGCAGCCAGCCCGCGGTTGGCTCGCATAATCCGCTTGTGGAATTGTACTGGCGAGCCTACCCCAATGCGCCGACTCTCAATGATGTCACGTTCGACGCCGCCTTACTAATGCCGGCTGTCGGAGGATGTCTCTTCTTCCTTCAATGCCAGCCTGACTTTCGCCTGCAGCGAAATTTTGGCATGGACTTTCTCGTTGAAGGGCAAACAAGCGACGGACCGTTCACGTTGAAGTGCGATGAAATCTTCATTCAAACCGAAGGGGAAGGACCCGGCGAACGGCGCTGGGCGATTGCACGCCAGGTCAATAAGCCAGCGGAGTTGAGCTACGGCGCGGAGCGGCCGATTGCACGGGTTCAGGCGCTAATCAATAACTTCGACTTCGACTCGGGCAACGAGCCCAAAAACTCAGGCGTTTGCAATAGTCTTCGAGTTCGCGCTGCCGGACAAACTGTCGACTTTACTCGCCGCCCGGGGTACGAGCAAATCAAGGCACTACTTAGTGCGGGAGTAATTGACGGCGCCCCGCTTCTTACGTTTTCCTTCGATGCGTGGGACGGCGCAGGCGAAGCGGAACTGACGGACTTTGCACACGACATAGCCGGGCTTTGCGGAGTCGTTGCCCGCCAGTTCACGAACCTTCCAGTTGTGTCGTTCATAGACGGTGACGGCCAGGTCATCAAACAGTTGTTAGGGGAGCCACTGACTTCTCAGTTTCGAGAAAGATACGTGCTGGCCCACCTTCAGTTAGATCGCGGCCTGCCAATGCTGTTCAATGAATGTTTTGATACTTACCGCGAAACTCAAAAATCTGAACTATGGGTTCGGGCGACAAACTATTTCAAGTCAATTCACGACGCGATTTTCCTGGAGCAGAAGTTTGCTGATCTAATGTCAGGCTTAGAATTGCTGATCCGAATTCAGCTCGTGGAGAGCGGTGCGGCCAGCACGGAGAAAGCCGAAGCAATGTTGCTGCCTAAGCTCATTGGCGCTGCGAGACGCAAGCTCGGCTGGGACATCCCTGGCCATTACACCGCTCACGAACGACATCGCAAAGTCCGTAACGCCGTGTCGCACGGCGGCCCGTTGCCCTTTTCAGTAGATCAAACTCGCCGCGACTTGGATAAATGGTCGCAATTCTTCATGCGCCGCTTGCTAATGCGGCTCGGATTCACTGGGCAAGTGCGGTCGCCCCATATGAAAACTCGGCTCTGGTTGGAATCAACAGTCAGTGACTTTTCAGAGGAACACAATTCATTTGAGGCATAGCCCGGTCAGCGGCGTCCCCTTTCCTCACTTTGGGATGCCCAGGCCTTCCTGGGTGCCTTGCGCCTAGATGTGCGATCCGCCTCTCCCTCTGCCGTCTCTGCGTCTCTGCGCAAAAAAAATTCCGAAAATTCTTGCTGAAAATGGCCGCGCACTCTGCTACAGTCGCATGGTGTACACGTGTATCGACCCGTTCTTTGGCAATTTGGACAGGCTTTAGGCCGTAGCCCGTAGGCTGTAGGCCCGAGCTAGCGATACGCGCTGTGGGTGGCACGCCCTGAGGTCCGCCGAAGGGCGTGGTGCGGCGGCGCACCAACGACCCTCTGCGCGACTCAGAAGCGCCCCGCGCGAACGGACGAAGCGCGCCCTTTTGAGCCCTCCGACAACGCGCCAGAAAACGCTAAAGGCGGACGACTAACGCCGTGGGCCCGTCGCGTCAGCAGCCCGGCAATCTACGAGTGGACCCCCACGGCCTCACGCAAAAGCCGCGACTAATGCGGCGATTGATGTGGGACCCCTACCGTGAGCGCAAAATGGCCAAACTCCGCTTACGGCAGCCCGCCCGAAGCGTCTCACTTTCGTCATTCCCTCTCGTTGTGAGACGAACTATCACGCGGCCAGGCGGTGACGACGTGGCACAGGCGCGGATGCCAGGAATTTCACTAAACGCTGTGGCGGGATGCTCTTGGAACATGGGCGGCTGGCCGTGGGCATTGGTGGAACGTGGATGGCACGTCGCTTGCTTGACTCCGCTCGCCGTCTGGCGGCAGTCGCAGTCGCTGCACCGCCGCCAGTCGCGCTTGTTTGATCACTCCCCCACTGTAAGGAGCCAGTGCCGTGAACCTGATGCACCGCCAACCAAAGCGTTCATCCAAAACCCAAGGTCGCGCGCTGGGCTTCGAGCACGTGGAAGATCGGTTGATGATGTCGGCCGTGCCTGTGTCTCCCGCGTCGTCGGCGGAGGACGGCCTGGAAGGCTATGCCGGCGACCAGGTGAAGCTGTTCCGTGACTTCATGACCAAGGTGTACGGCCTGGCCAAGCCCGGCCCGGCGACGCTCAATGTGACGCCCTTCGCCAGATTAATCGATGGCAACCTGGTCGTGTATGGAACCAACGCGAACGACGTCATAAAGGTCCAGGAGTACCCCCCGCTCTATGCGAAGGGCGTAAAAGTCAAAGACGGGGAGGTCGTGGTCGATGTGAGGTACGGCACGGGCAGGCAATCGGGCCATTACAACCCGCCCGCCTTTAAGCGGACGGACATATACAACAACACGATCTTCGCCTATGGGGCTGACGGAACGGACAACATCGAATTCATCTCGCTCGTGGCGGGGAGTCAAATGCGTCTTTATGCCGACGGCGGGAAAGGCACAGATACGCTGACCGGCGGACCGCAAGGCGACTTCCTCGACGGCGGCGTCCAGGATGTCTCGAAGGACACCATTCACGGTGGATTTGGAAACGACATCATCGCCGGCGGCGGGGGCGACGACTTGCTCTTCGGCGACGCCGACGACGATCTGCTGTGGGGCGAAGCGGGCATCGATACGCTCCGCGGCGGCAGCGGTAATGACGACCTGTTCGGCGGCGCCGACAACGACAAGCTCTACGGCGACTCGGAGAACGACTGGCTGTACGGCGGGCTAGGCAAGGACACCCTGAACGGCGAGGCGGGCGCCGACTATCTCGACGGCGGACAGGACGGAATCAAGGACACGCTGGTCGGCGGCACGCAGGGAGACCGATTCAGGGTCGATGGAAGCGTGAGCAACAACAAAGACAAGCCGCAAAAATTCAATCCGGACGAGGGCGACGTGTACGTGACCGGCAGCAGCGCCAAGGCGACGGCGCTGGCGACGACGCAGGGCGGATCGCTCGCGGCGCTGGACTCAGCGTTCGACGTGGGGCTGCGTCCGACGCTCCGGCGAACCCTGCTCGTAGGCTGAGTCAAACGCCGAACTGGCGGAGGACGATATCGGCGACGTCGGTGTCGGCAGTGGGCGCTTCGACGAACACCCCGCGCTGGCTCGACAGGAGCACGCCGCGCTGCGAGGCGTCGTTGGCGGAGGCGCCGTGCGAACCCTTCACCAAAGTGGCGTCGAGCGGGATGCCCTTCGTGCCGGGATCGAAGAACAACTCCACCGGGTCGTAGCCAGGTTTGCGATGGATGTCGACTGTACGAGCAAAGGACGGCGCTTGGGCGTCGTCGGTCCACCAATAGTAGGCCTGCCAACTGTTGGGTTCGCTGACGACCACCAGTTCGCCGCTGCGTTCGTGGGCCAGGTCGTACTGTGGCGACTCCCTCGGCGCGAAGACCTCGGCCACGCTCGGCTGGCCCGTGAACAAGTCCGCAACTCGCCGGATGGTTGCAACATCGCCGTCGCGAACGAAGACATGCGAAAACTGGTGATCGGCCAGCGCCCAGCGCGGCTGGCCGCGAAGTCAATGACTTCGCCAGCCTCCGATGGCTTCACCGACAGAAGACCGGCATCGCGCAGCAAGCGGTTGGGGTACAGCACGTGATCGACCGGCGTGATGACATATTCGCTCGCCACGAGCCACAGCGGCGCCACGTTGCCGTAGGCCGCCGCGAAGCCGTCTATCATCCGCCCGATTTCCACATCCAGCTCGGCAACGGCGGCGATGGCTTGATTGCTGTCCGGCCCGAACTTCTGGGCGGCGTAGTCGAGATGCGGGAGGTACGCGTAAAACAGATTGGGCCGGAACCGGTGCGCGCCGCGAACCGCCGAAGCGACGATCCACGCCGTCGACTTGATGTTGGCGATGGGACCCCAAAAGTGTTGCAGCGGAAAGTGGCCCAGCTCGGCGATCAAGTCGCCGTACAGCGATTCAGGCTTCGTGTAGCACCACAGCGACTCGCTGCCGTCGGGGTTGTGGATGGGCGCCGGCGTGCAAACATAGTCGGCGCCGCACCCTTTGCTGTGGAGCGGAAACCAAACGGCGGACGTGGCGCCGGCGCCCTGCTGGTGCAGCAAGTCCCACAATTGCGGGCGCAGGATGCAATCGTTGGGCGAGGTCCACATTTCGACCTCGCCGCGCTGGCGCCAGAAGAAGCCGTTGCCGACGACGCCGTGCTCGCGAGGCGGCGCGCCGGTGGTCATGTTGGCCTGCACCGCACACGTGACCGCGGGAAGAGTGGGCGCCAGCTCGGCCCGGTCGCCGTTTTGAGTCAGAGCGCGCAGCCGCGGCATCGACTCGAAGTCTTGGCCGCGTAGCCCGGGGATGGACAGCAGGATTACATACTCGGGCATGGGCCTTGAGACGGATTAACCACAAAGACACGAAGAACAGAAAGAAGAAAGAAGGGGAAATGGAAGGACAGGATAACAGGATGATGAGGATGAACAGGATTCTTCGTCGGACGTCATCCTGTCAATCCTGCCGATCCTGTAATCCTGTCGTTTCCACTCCCAACTTTGTGTCCTTCGTGTCTTAGTGGTTAATCTCCTCTGGAATTTACGAGCGGGTTTAAGAAATCGAAGGCTCGCCGGGCGGCGGCGGGGGCGTCGTGGCTGTGGCGGCTGAGCTCAACGTGCAGGCCGCCATCATAGCCGACCTCGGCCAGGGCGGCGACGATGGGCGGGAAGTCCATCTCGCCTTCGCCAAACATCAAGTGCTCGTGGACGCCGGCGCGCATGTCTTCGATGTGGACATTGACCAAGAGGTCGCCCCAATCGCGGATGACGCCGGCGATCGGCGTTTCGCCCAGGTAGTGGAGGTGGCCGACATCGAGCGTCAGCTTGAGCCAGGGGGAATCGACGCGGCGCCTCAGCTCGTCGAACGCGCGCATCGTGTCGATGAGCATGCCCGGCTCAGGCTCAAATCCGACGGGCACGCGCCGACTGCGGGCGTAGTCGAGCACCTGCTTGAGCCCGCTGGCTAGATGGGCCATTGCCTGGTCGCGCCCTGCGGAGTGACGCACGACGCCGGCCCATAGCGACACGCAATCGCTGCCCAGCGCGGCGGCCGCGTCGACGGCGCGGCGGAGGAAGTGGATGCGTCGCAGGCGGTCGCCCTCGGCGGCCGACACGAGAGTGGGTTCGTGCTTTTCGTGCGGGTTGAGTAGATAGCGGGCGCCGGTCTCGACGACCGACCGGAGGTTGTGATGCTTCAGCAACGCCGCGGTGGTGCGCAGCTCGCGCTCGAAGTCTTCGCGGTAGGGGTTGAGGCAGGCGTGGTCGAGCGTGATCGCGACGCTGCGGTAACCGAGCGACGCCAACAATTCGATCGCCGCGGGCAGGCTGTGATGGGCGAGGCCGTTGGTGTTGTAGCCGAGTCGCATGGGCAGACAAGCTATGATCCGCTTGGGTGGCACGCCCAGAGTCTTCGATGGGCGTGGTTGACGCCAGTTGGCCGGCAGCCACGCCCTTCGGCGGCCCTCAGGGCGTGCCACCCGAACGATTATGTCATGGGGGCCCAACGGGCGGCAATCAGGGACGGTACGACGAGTGCGAGCACGGACAGGCCGGAGAGCCAACCCGCCGCGAGCATGGCAGCGCAGGCGTCCAGGACGATGAAGCCCAGGATCATGCGCGTCACCACCGTTCGTCGTTGCACCATCTCCGCGTCGTCGTCGGTGGTTTCGCGGCGCACAAAGTAGGTGAGGGTCACCGTGTACAGGCCGACGCCGAGGGCGTACGCCCACGCCGGGGCGTGGCTCGACAAGTTTTCCGCCGCACTGGCGCCCAACAGAACATTGAGAGTACGGCACCAGCCCATCGCCCACGGGCCGGCCCACATCGCCTTGAGGCCGCCGTCGTAGAGCACGACGGTGAGGGCGAGGCAGGCGCCGACGACGAGGGGTCCGACGTTCTCCGTCGACCAACTGGCCCACGCGGCGCACAGCAATCCGGCGCCGAGCACGAGCCAGCCGACCGTCAGCGCCGCGTTGCGAGTAATGCGGCCGGAGGGAATGGGTCGCTCGGGCCTTTCCGTGGCGTCGAGGTCGGCGTCGAAGGCGTCGTTAAGCACCATCCCGGCCTCGTACAGGCAGGCCGAGGCGGCGACGAGCGCCGCGAGCATGGCGGTCGGCGCCCACTGGCTCTGGACGATCAGGAATCCCGCGACGACGTTCGAGATGGCGGTGAAGACGTTGCCCGCGCGCAGGAGTTGCCACCAGGCGAGCAGGCGGTCGTCGCTGGCCGGGTCTTTCATGTGAAGACCGTACCCTCGTCCGGCGAATAATCGAACAACGACGACAAAAAAGTGCGCGCTTCCCGCGCTGCATCGTCAGGCGATTCGAGATAGGGGTAGAGCTCGACGGTCAGCCAGCCTCGATAACCCGTTCGCGCAATCGCCCTCAACGTGGCCGAAAAGTCGATGGCCCCGTAGCCCGGGATGAGATGATGATGCACCCGCGTCGCGGCAATGTCCTCGACGTGGTAGTGGACCGTGTGCTCGGCCATCCGCGCGACCCAATCCTGCGGGTCCTCTCCCACGCAGTAGGCGTGGCCCACGTCGAAGTTCAGTCCCACGCGCGGGGAGTCGAGGCGGGCGACAAACTCCAGGTACTGGTCGAATCGCTCGATCAGCAAGTCGGGTTCCGGCTCAATCAGCAGGCCGACGCCGACCTCCTCGGCTCGCTCGATGCAAGGCATCAGCTCCTCGTAGAAGACGTCGGCCGCCTGGCGTCGCGACTGGCCGTCGAAGGGAGGCCCGCCGGGCTCGGTGGTGATGTGCGGGGCGCCGAGGCTCGCGGCGAGGCCGAGGGCGCGCTTGGTGTGCTCGCGGCGGATGGCGCGGTAATGTGGATCGGGGTCGGTCCAACTGGGATGCCAGTACGGCTGCCGCGGGTCGGCGACGGCGTTCATCATGAAGGCGTTGACGTTGGAGATGGTCAGCCTGGCGTCGTCCAGCGCACGGCGAATGGCGTCGACCCGCTCGGGCAAGAGCCCCGCGGGCCAGGCATGCGGCACGTCGGCCAAGAGCTCGATCCCGCGGTAGCCGATGGCCGAGACGCGGCGGATCGTGTCCTCGATCGAGAAGCGGAGGTACGCGTTGGAACTGAAGGCGAGTTGCATGAATTTAAGTTCGAATCTTCGGGCCCCCTCCCCTCGGCGGGGATGGATGGTGAGGGGGGATGCGAGTTAGTGGATCATCCTACCCTCCGCTGCACCCCTCCCGTGGCCCCTCCGCGTCGAGGGGAGGGGAATGAAGGGGACTCGGCAATTCTAACCACCAGCGTCCCCATCGCTCAGGCCTGCTGCAGGTAGTCGCTGGGCGACAATGGCGACTCCGCGGCGACCGATGCGGGTCAGAACGAGCGTCGCTTCGCCACTGCCGCGGAGTTTCAGGCGTCGCCGCAGCGATTCGGGATCGGTGGCCACGCCGCGTTTTTTTATTTCCAGGCGGCCAATGCCGTGGGCGGCCAAATAACGGGCAATGTCGCCCACGCGCAGAGGCAGGCAATCTTGGACGGCGAAGGCCGACATGAGTGGGTCGGCCATTGTTTGATCGCCGGTGAGGTAGGCGCCGCCCGCGCCCAGCGAATGCAGGCCGTGCGCATCCGCCAAGGCGCCCAGCAGCCCGGAGGCCAAAACCGATGGATCTGGGTCGAACAGGAATCGTCCCGGCGCGTCGCAGGGTTGGCACGGGACACCGGGCGATCCGGTGAGCGTGGCCGAGCGGGGCGGGGCGCTCGGATCCGTGCCGCGGTGGACCAGCGTGGCGCGGCGATCCCCAGAGCCAGTCGCCAGAGAGCCAAACCAGGCGACCAACTGGCGGCACTCACCGCAAGAGCCGATCCACTCCAGCTCGCCGCACTCGGCCCATGCCGCCGGCGGATCGCCGGCCGGGGCGAGCTTGACGGCCCCCTGGGGGTGCGCGGCGAGCCAGCGGTCCACGAGCGCAGGACCGGGGTCGTACAACGCCATCCTCGTAGTGCGGCGGCCAGCGGTGCGGCGATCGGGGTCCAGGTGCCACGCCTCATGGGCGGCAGGACTCAGCCGCTCGACATCGGCTTCGCGCACGTGCGCGGTCCGGCCGAGTGCCTCGGGCGCCGCGGCGTGGAGGTTGGCTTCGGCCAGGAGGCAGGCTGTGGGCGAGCGGTCCCAACCGGTCACAGGACCGGCCTCGGCCAGCGCGATCAGGTCGCCGCCCAGGCCGCAGCAGTAGTCGCCGACTAGCGGCGAGGCGTCGGCGACAGCGGCGAAGCGAGCCGCCTTGTAGCGAGCGATTGCTAGGTCGGTGGCCTGCTCAAGGAGGGCGCGCGTGAAGAACATTCGCCCGGCGAGCTCGCCGAATTTCGCCGCCGCCCGGCGGCGCAGGTCCGCCTGGTCCACCAACAGGCGAGACCGTTCGGGCGAAAGCTCGCGGCGGAGGCCCACGAGTTGCTGCAGCTCGCGTCGCGGGTCGCCGGCGAGGCGCGCCAACCATGCGGCCGCGGCGTCGCCGATCAGCCAGGAATAATCCGAAAACTCTGCCATGCGAGGTAGGTCAGGCTTGGAGCCCCGACAGTTGAAGCGCCGCTTGATCGTCGAAATCGTGACCCACGCGAGTATGCCGGCCGTGCGCGTTCAGCGGGCTACGGCCGTCGCGCGGAAGTAATTGCATGTCGCCATACTCGGGTGGTCGAACAGGATGAAGGATGGTTGCATCGTTCCGCGGGGACAAGCCCCGCGGCTCAAAACCCCAACCCGAGTTTCCATGGTGTCCCGCTCGCTAACTGTGCCGACATTGCTGGTTGCCGCGGTCGCTGTACCGTATGTGGCGACGCACGCGACGCAGTGGAAGGAGCAGTGGATCGCCGCCAGCCAGCCGGCATCGGCCCAGCCGGCGACGGCGCCTAAATGGCCGGCCGCAACGGGCGCTCGACCTGGCATGACGCCGTGGCCGACGACGGGACAAACCCCCGCCGCGGCGGCGGCGACCGGGTTTGTGCCGGGCCCCGCGATGGAGCAAACCCCCTTGGAGGGCACGCCCACCTATTCGCTGGCCGAGGTGCTGCGGCTGGATGTGACCAAGGAGTGGGTGTACCAGCGCTGGGCCCGCAAGTCGACGGCCCTGTCGGAGTTGGACTTGTACGGGGTTCGCGTGCCGCTGGTGACGGGGACAAAGTTGCACGACCTGGCGGGTTCGCTCACCTTTTTTTTCGCCCCGGACGGCCGCGTGCAACGAATTTCCTTCCGCGGGCGTACCGGCGACACGACACAACTGGTGGAGTTGGCTAGCCAGCGCCTACGGCATGACATGGCAAACGCCCACCGCCGCGGGCGAGCAGCTCTTGGAACTCCGCCAGGGCGACGACGTGCTAAGCCGATTGCGCACGCGGGCGGCACCCGTGCTATGGGCCAACACGCCCAACGAGAGTTTTACAGTTGAATTGGAGCTGCAAGACCCGACGCGGGCGCGACCACTGGCGCCACAACTGGCCCCGCTGCCGCCGATCGCCGCGACGCCGGCAGCCGACGCCAAGCAGGCCGACGCCGCGAAGAAGGCCGACGAGAAAAAGTCCCAGGACGACAAGCCGATCACGGGATGGAAGGCCTTCTTTCCCCGCAGCCGCGTGCCAGAGGGGCAAATCAAGGGCCTCAACGCCAATGGCAGGTATCGCTGAGGCGCCGCGATGGGCTATGCTGCCGCGATGGACGCCGCGGAGCTGCCGGTGATCGTCTGTCCCGCCGCGTGGCGGCCCGCGGCGCTGCGGAAGCTGCACGAGGATCTACCGGCTGACCAACAGGCGGCGCTGGTCGAAGCTCTCGACCGGACCGGCCCAAACGACGCGGCGGCCTGGGAAGGCCTGCTCGTGGTCGCGGCGCCGTCGGGCGGCGAAGCGCCGGAGATTCTCGGCGCGACTTGGGTGCAAACTCTCCCCGGCAACACAGCCGTCGTGTGGCCTCCGCCGCCCACTCGCTCTGCTGCCGATCACTTGGTGCGAGCCGCGGGCCAGTGGTGCGGCCAGCGCCACATTCCGCTGGCACAGTTGATCGTGGCGGAGCACGCCTATCCGTCAACGCGACTGGAAAACTGCGGCTTTGCCCGCCTTGCTGACTTGCTCTATTTGTTCGCGGACGCCGTCGCGCCGACAGAGCCGGGTGAAGCCGAGGCGGGCGCAGTAAAGTTCCTCCCCGCGCGGGGAACGAGCCGCGGCGACTGGCGGCGCTGATCGAGCAGACCTATGTGGGAACGCAAGATTGCCCGGCGCTCGACGGCGTGCGGTCGATGCCGGAGGTGCTGGACGGTTATCGCGCCCAAGGTCGCCATCTTCCCGAGCATTGGTATTCTGTGCAATTCCGCGGGAACGACGTTGGGGTGCTCATCCTGGCCGATCATCCGACGGCGGGGAATTGCGAGTTGGTGTACATGGGCGTCGTCCCGCCGGCACGCGGCAGCGGATTGGGCGAGCGGATCGTTCGGCGGGCGCTGGCGGCGGCCGTGGAGATCGGCGCCCAACGACTCGTGCTTGCCGTCGATGCCGCCAACGGGCCGGCGCTTGAACTCTACCGAAGGGCTGGTTTCGTCGAGTGGGACCGCCGCACCGTCTACGCGCACTGTCAGAAGCGATTGACCTAAGCCATAGCCCTCCAACCGGTTGCGCGACTCTCGAACTGCGATCGCGGGAAGTCTGTTGGAGTGCGCGAGGGAATTTGTTGACTCCGACAAATTATCCACCCTCGATCGAGCGGCGTCGAAATTTTTTTTTGTGCCGCGCCCCGGCTGCGCCGCGAGCTTTGTCGGGGATTGCACGTGCAGCGGCGCGGGACGAGTTTCCCGCGCAAGTCAAGCCCTTTGACGGCGCTGCTAGCACGCTTACAATCGCCGCCCTTGGGTGACATCGAACGGTGTCGGCCGACCGTTCGGACGGGCCGATTGCCTCTGATCGCAAGGGGGCGCACACGCATCGAATGCTACAGGGCGCAGACGGCGATTAATCGTCCGTGGGCGTCTGGCAGCAGCGGCGTGCGCGCTCACCAGGAGTACGCAGGACGTGGTCAAGGAAGATTCGGACAGGCTGTCCGTATTGCGCGGCGAATTGCGCCGTCGGCTTGGCGAAGATCGCTATGCCTTATGGCTTGCGCGCCGACCTCACTGGCGCTGGAAGCCGGCGAGCTAAGAGTCTACGCGGCGTCGGCGGCCGAACTGCAGTGGCTCCGCCGGCGACTGAACGACACTCTAGCGGAGTGCTGCGCAAAGGCCTGGGGCGAGACGCCGCCTATCGCCTTCGAGTTGCAAGATCAAGCGACGCTTGGCGCGACGCCCGATGAGGCCCCCGCCGGCGCCGGACGCCTGCTCAATGGTCGCTCCCGGCGCCCCTACGCCGCCGCAGTGCGCGGCGACCCCGGCAGCCCGCCGGACGTTCGACGACTTCATCGTCGGCGCGTGCAACGAGCTTGCCGTGCAGGCGGCGCACGACGCCGCCTGCCGGCCGGGCCGATTCACGCCGCTGTTTTTCTACGGTCCCCCGGGCTGCGGCAAGACACATCTTCTCCGAGCGATTGAACACGCTCTGCGGACGTCCCACAGCCGAGTGCACGCGTTGGTGCTAACGGCCGAGCAGTTTACGGGGCAGTTCGTCGAAGCCCTGGACCGTCGGGCGCTGCCCGGCTTCCGCCACAAGGCCCGCAGCGTCGACTTTTTGCTGGTCGACGACGTGCAGTTTTTCCAGGGCAAGAGGGCGACGCTCGACGAGCTGCTGCACACCATCGATGCCCTGCAGAACCGCGGCGGGCAGATCGTGCTGGCCAGCGACGAGACGGCGGCCGACCTCGCGTCGGTGAGCCCCGATCTGGCGTGCCGCGTGTCCGCCGGACTGGCCGTGGCGCTCGATCCGCCTGACTACGCTACCCGGTTGGGCATCGTGCGCGCCGCCGCAGCGCGAATGCACGTCGCCGTGGAGCAGCCGGTCGTCGAACTCATCGCTAGCCAGGCGGTGGGCAGCGGCCGCATGCTCGCGGGCGCCCTCAACCGGCTGGTGGCCGTGGCGACGGCGCTCGACAAGCCGATCACGGTCGAGCTGGCCGAGGCCGCGCTGGCGGAGTTCTGCCGGCAGCACGTACCTCAGGTGCGGCTGGCCGACATCCAACGGGCCGTGTGCGACGTGTTCGGCGTCGAAGGCGCCACGCTCCGCTCTCCGCGCAAGACGCGGGTCGCCGCTGAACCGCGGATGCTCGCCATGTGGCTGGCGCGGCGTTACACGCGGGCCGCGCTCAGCGAGATCGGCGAGTTTTTCGGCGGGCGCAGCCACAGCACGGTGGCGTCGGCGAAGAAGAAGTTCGACGGCCTCATCAGCCACGGGGGCAAGATCGTGGTCGGCGACCGACCGTGCCACATTGAGGAAGCGGTGCGGCGGATTGAAACGAAGCTGCGGACGGGTTGATGCAAAATCAACACGCTTAGCCCCCGGTCACTGACCGGGGGCTAAATGGTGAAAGCGAATTTACTCCTCTTCGTCGTGTTGGCCGTCGGCGGCCATGCCGAGTTGGCGCATCTTGCGGTAGAGGTTTGACCGGTGGAGACCCAGGCGGCGGGCGGCGCTCGTCATGTTGCCGCGGGCGGCGTCGATGGTCTTGCGGATGAACTGTTGCTGAAAATCTTTGGTCGCGTCCGCGAGCGATCCGCCGCGGTCCAACAGGCCAGCGCCCTCCGGTTCTCCCGAGTCGATCAGCACGAGGTCTTCGGCCTCGACCACGTCGCCGGCGGTGAGGTACGCCAGGCGCTCCATCAGGTTGCGGAGCTCGCGAATGTTCCCCGGCCAGGGGTGGCCGACGAGCCGCTTCCTGGCGCTGGCGGAAAATTTTGGCGTCCGCCGGCCCATGTTGCGGCAGAAGGATTGGAGAAAGTGCTCGGCCAAGAGCAGCACGTCATCTCCCCCGCGGTCGCGCAAGGGCGGAAGCTCGAGGCACACGACATTGAGGCGGAAGAACAGGTCCTCACGGAATCGCTTCGCGCGCACCATGGCGCCGAGATCCTGGTTCGTGGCGGCCAGGATGCGGACTTCGGTGTGAATCGGCTTCGACCCGCCCACACGAACAACGATCTTGTCTTCCAAAACACGGAGGAGCTTGGACTGCCCACTGAGGCTCATGTCGCCGATTTCGTCGAGAAACAGCGTGCCGCCCGAGGCCAACTCGAACTTGCCGGCGCGAGACTCGCGGGCGTCGGTGAAGGCGCCTTTTTCGTGGCCGAACAGCTCGCTCTCCAGCAGGGTCTCGGTGAGGGCGGCGCAGTTGACGGCGATGAAGGGCTGCTCGCGGCGGCGGCTGAGGTAGTGAATCGAACGGGCGACGACCTCCTTGCCCGTGCCGTTCTCGCCGAGAATCAGGATCGCCAGGTCCGTATCGGCGATGCGTCGGATCGTTGAGCGGACCGCCTCGATGACGGAGCTGTGACCGATAAGCTGCACGCCCTCGGCCGCCTGCTCGACCAACTGTTGGTGTTTGGTGAGCAGTTCTTCAAACTGCTGAGTGTTTTGCAGTGCCACGGCGGAGTGGGCGCCCAGCTCGGTGAGGCCGCGCTCGTCCTCGTCGGTGAATTGGCCGGCTTTTTTGTTGAGAACTTCAAACGCGCCAAGCACACGGCCATTGGGGGCCACCAACGGCACGCACAAGATGGTGCGGGTGGTGTAGCCGGTGGATTGGTCGACGTTGCGGTCGATCTCTTCTTCGCCTACGCCGCCGCCCACACGGCGCGGCTCGCCGCTATGTACCACCTGTCCGACGATGCCCGTGTCGTCGGGGAAGCGCAGCTCGCCGCCCTTGACGCCCAACGCCGGCCGGCCGACGAGTTCCTTGCGCGCGCGGTCCCAGAGAAAGATGCTGGCACGATCGCATGCAAAGAGCTCTGTCGCTGCCTGGGCCATGGCGTTCAACAGGTCGGTCATGCTGTTTGTTTGGCGCCAGGCGTGCGTGATCTCAAGGATTTTTTCCAAGCGGCGAAGGCGGCGCTCGCGCTGCTGTCGGGTGCGGACCGACTTCATCGATGCGGCCAATCCGGCGGCGAACTGATCGAGCGCGGCTCGGGAGCCGGGCCGGCGTGTCACCAAGACGCAGCCGTCGCCCAGCGGGGACGCGACCCACTCGTTCAGCACGACCGTGGCGTCGCGGTCGAGAGCGTCGGCGGCAACCTCAGTTGGAACCTGCCCAGCGGTCAAACCGCTGCCGGCCACGAACTCCCAACGGGGTGGGTTGGCGGCCAGGACGGCCAGACCGGCCGCCTGGGCCAAAGCCCGACCCTCAGGTAGGACCTCAGCCAGGAATGGTTCCAGCCGGTCGTGCTTCCCTGTTGCTGCGAGCAACAGGCCCAGGGCCTCGGAAATATCGCCATTTTGGGGCATTTTTGCAGAAGACTGACTTAGTTGGTATCCAAATCGCGTCACATTCTCGCAGGCGATAGTATCCAATACGCACCCAATTCTACCATGTGCGGCCATTTCGACAACATATTTGGCGCAAAATGGCGACGTCGCGAGTTAGCGGGCTACGGCTAAATGGTTTTGCAACACCGGCTTATGGGCCTCTGTACGCCGACGGCAGCCTGGCAGTAGCCCCTTCGTTTTGGTGCGCTGAGGTGGTATTCTCTGGCGCACGTGCCGGAGACGACTCGTGGCAGGCCGCCAGGCGTCGTTCAATCGGAGTGCCAGGAGGATTCGATGGGCTTCTTTGCAGGCAAAAAAGGCGTCATTACTGGCGTTTTCAACAAGCAATCGATCGCCTGGGCCATTTCCGAGCGGATCCTGGCCGAGGGCGGCCAATGCGGCTTCTCCTACATGCCGGACAAGCCCGACGACGAGCGGCAAAAGAACCTCAACCGGGTGCAGAAGCTTACGGAGGGCGTGGCCGGCGCCAAGTTTCTCCAGCCGATGGACGTGACGAACGACGAACAGATCGCCGCGCTCATGTCGCGGGCGAAGGAGGAGTTCGGCCAGATCAACTTCCTCTTGCACTCGATCGCGTTCGCTCCGCCGGACGATCTGCGCGGCGACACGATTGCCACGAGCCGCGCCGGATTCAAGCTGGCTATGGAGATCAGCGCCTACAGCCTGCTGGCCCTGGCCAACGCGGCCCGCGGCGTGCTGGCCGACGGGGCGAGTATTTTGACGCTCACCTACTTCGGCGGCGAGAAGTGCGTGCCGGGATACAACGTGATGGGCATTTGCAAGGCGGCCCTCGATTCGATCGTGAAATACCTTGCCTACGATCTCGGGCCGCGGGGAATCCGGGTGAACGCGCTGAGCGCGGGGCCGCTCCAGACGATCTCTGGTCGTGGGGCGGGGGTCGACGAGATGCTGGGCCTCTATGACGCCATGGCTCCGCTGGGGCGGAACATCACTCACGAAGAGGCGGGCAATACGGGAGCATTCTTGTTGTCGGAAATGTCATCGGGCGTCACTGCGGAAATATTGCACGTCGACGCGGGGTACAACGCCATGGGTTCGCCGGGGCGGATGCTCGATCAGATCAAAGCCGCGAAAGCGGGGGCGTGAGCTAGGATCAGGCCCGCGGCGCCGCCGCGCCCTTCGCTCGGTCCCTCAACCACCGGTTGCGGCTTTATGTGCGGGTGCTAGCACGGGTCAAATTCGGCAAGATGGCTTTGTCGGATTTTGGGACTCTTGGTAAATAGTTCAAAGCTTGAGGGCGCCGTGGTAAGGTGCGCTCAAGGCTTATGACCCACACCCCACCCGTGTCATGAAACCCGCACCGTTGGATCTCCGTTAGTGATGGCAGTCGCTGAGCCGGGATTTGGCTTGGCGTTTGCACTCACCGCCTCGCGTGAGACGGCTTGCTTCGCAAGATCGCGAAGGCCCTCTCGTCATCGAGGACAGGGATTCGTCCTCCCACCGCAAAGGTAAGCACGAGCATGGAAGCTCAACTCTTGGCGTTTGCCAAACGCCCAGCCGCTATTTTGATCGTCGTGCTGGCCGTGTGCGCGAGCGCTCCGCTCAGCGCTTCGGTCTATCGCACGACCAATTTCATCGTTAATGCACCGTCGCCGCAGTTGGCCAAGGAGATTGGCGACACGGCAGAGAAGTGTCGGCACGACTTGGCCATCGAATGGCTGGGGCAGGAGTTGCCGACGTGGGCGCAGGCGTGTCCGATCAATGCGACAGTGGCGCCGCACCTGGGCGCCGGCGGTGCGACGAGCTTTGTCTTCGATCGCGGAGAGGTATTCAATTGGGATATGAAGATCCAAGGCTCGCGGGAGCGGATTCTCGACTCGGTGTTGCCGCACGAGATCACGCACACCATCTTCGCGAGCCACTTTCGTCAACCGGTCCCGCGGTGGGCCGACGAAGGGGCGTGCACCACGATGGAGCACCGCAGCGAAGTCTCGAAACAGGAGCGAATGCTCATCGATTTCCTGACGACGCGTCGCGGCATCGGCTTTCAGGACATGTTTGCCATGAAGGAATACCCCAGCGACGTGCTGCCGCTGTATGCGCAGGGACATTCGCTCTCGACTTTCCTGATCGGGCAGCGGGGACGGCGGGAGTTTTTGTCGTTCCTCGGCGACGGGATGAAGGACGATAATTGGCAGCGGGCTCTGAAGGCGCACTATGGATATCCGCACCTCTTGGCGCTGCAGAACTCGTGGCTGGACTGGGTCCGCGCCGGTCGGCCGGCGCTGCACCCGGCGGACGACGTGACGTTGTGGCCGCCGCCCAACCGGCCGCGCCTCCGGCGACCAGTGCGGTGACGGCCGCGGTGACGGCCGCCTCGGCGCCGATGGCGCGTCCAGCGGCGCCCCGCGAGGGCGAGTGGGCGGGTGCCGCAAGCATCGGCGCCGTCGTCGGCGGCTCCTGCACTCGATCCAAGCGTGACGCCGACCGCCGGAGCGCCGGCCGTGGCGTCGGTGACGCCGACGGCGCATGTGAGCGTGTACGACACGCCGCAGACGCGGGCGACCATGTGGCGGTAGGGCGTTGCGGTCACGTCACGGCATCGAGACGATGCCGGCTAACACGTTGGCGGCGCACGGCGGTGGGTCACGGTGCGCCGAAGAAGTACGCGCGTGACGTGGTAGAACACTGGCGCGGCGAAGCAGATCGAGTCGATGCGGCTGAGGACGCCGCCGTGGCCTTCGACGAACGTGCCGCTGGCCAGATCGCCTCGGTCACGTTTGACGGCCGCCATGGTGAGCGCCGCCGCGGCGGCGGTGAGCGAGATCAAGAAACTCATGGCGGCCGTTTGCCACCAGTAGGTGAAGGGGGCCGCCCACGCGAGCACGGTTCCCAACAACGCCGTGCATGCGGACCCGGCGAGCACGCCTTCCCATGAGCGGGAGGCGTCGAGCCGCTCGGCGATGACGTGCTGGCTGTAGATCTGGCTCCAGGCCCATTGCAGCAGGTCGGAGGCCAGTACCATGGTAACGAAGAAAAAGAGGGTGCGCGCCGGGGCGTGGTCGTCCGACACATCACGGACCTTCAGATACAAGAGCGCAGGGGCGAAGCTCAGGCAGAACACGCAAATCATGAGGCTGCACTGAATCTTGGCGATCCGCTCCAGGAAGCGGTCGTAGTCGCCGGAGAGCGCCGCCCGCGCGGCGATGAACAGGAAGGCGTACACCGGTATCAGCACGCTGTAGAGCCCGTAGTTGTCGAAATACACCAGCAAGAACTGCATTGGCGTGAAAAAGAAGAACACCCAAAACAGCGCCCGGTGATCGCCGATGCGCGTTGGGGTGAGCGTGACGAACTCGCGCAAGGCCCAAAACGAGAGCATGCCAAACAGCAGCACGGTCAGCCCCGGCGACAAAAACCCAGGACCATCACGGCGCCGAAGAACCACCACGCCTGCACCCGCGCGTTGAAGGCCTCGATGCTGCGCCGATCGAGCCGGGACGAAGACTGCCGGCGCAGCCACTGGCCGAAGAAAGTGATCGCGCCCAGAACAATCACCACCGTGCCCACGAGTCCCCAGTTTTGGATCATCGCTTTAGCACTCCTTGAGCCGCAGCACGGCTTCGCGCGCGCGGGCCAGGAAATCTTGCTTCGGCTCACCGGACTCTAGCCAGAGTGGCGGGCCGAAGGTGACGGAGGACAACAGCGGCACCGGCAGGAACTCGCCGCGGGGCAGGATGCGATTCATGTTGTTGATGTAGACGGGAATCAGCTCCAGCTCCGGCCGCTTCTTGGCCAGGTAGTACAGACCGCTTTTGAACTCCCCGACGACCTCGCCGGAGGAGCGTCCGCCCTCGGGAAACATAATCACCGAGTGGGTGCGTCCGATCTCGCGGAGCATGAGATCGACGGGACTCTGGTGAACTTTGATTTCGGTGCGGTCGATCAACAGGGCGTTGTAGGTTTTCGCCAGTTTGCGGCGGACCCAGCCGGCGGTCCAGTAATCCTTGGCGGCAATCGGTCGCGTGAGCCTACGCACGCGGGCCGGAAGGGCCGACCACACCAGGATGACGTCGAGGTGGCTAGTGTGGTTGCCGAAATAGACGCGCTGGCAGGTGTCGGGCTGCGACTCGACCCAGCGCACGCTGGCCCCGCTGATGAAGCGGGCGGTCAGCGTTAGCAGGGTCTCGGTAATCATGCCAGGCGAGTGGGCGCGGCTCGTGCCACCGTATGGTATCGGGCGTCGGTCGGCGGCCCAAGTGCGCAAGCGTGCGGGTTGGGTCTCTGCTTCGCGACGTAGAGGCGCTCGATAAGTTGTTCGTAGCCGCCAACCATCGCTTGGAGCGACCAGCGGGCCTCGACGCGGCGACGGCCCTCGGCGCCCATTTGGCTTCGTAGCGGCGCATCGCGGAGCAAGTCGACCGCCGCGGCGACGAATGCGGCGAGATCGCCGTCGGGAAACAGCCGCCCTGTTTCGCCATCGACGACCGTTTCGCGGACCGAGCCGACGTCGGAGGCGACCACCGGGCAGCCGGTGCTCAGCGCTTCGAGCACCGAAACGGGGCTCGCCTCGTTGTGCGAGGTGAGCGCCACGAGGTCGCAGGCGGCGAGCAACTCGGGCACGTCGCTGCGCGAGCCGAGGAAGTGGACCGCGGGCGTGATATTCAGGAGATCTGCCACCGACTCCAGTTCCCTGCGGCGCGGGCCGTCGCCAATGATCAGGAAGTGCGCCGTCGGCAGCTCGGCGAGAATCCGCTCGGCGCCGGCCAGAAATAGTTCGTGGTTTTTTTCTGGCCGCAGGGCTGCGAGGATGCCGATCACCGGCGCGTCGGCGGCGATGCCGAGCGATTGACGGATGGCCGTGGAGTCGCGCGGAGCGAAGCGAGCGGTATCGACGCCGTTGTAAATCACGGCGACTTTGTCCGCGGGGAAGCGCTCGTTCTCGACGAGGTGTCGGCCGTGGGCCTCGGCGACGCCGATGAAGGCGTCGGTCCAGCGGGTTAACAGGCGGTTGAGGCGCCCAACGCCGTCGGGCCACCCCGTGCTGTGCAAAGCCGAAGCAATGACCGGCACGCCGGCGAGTTGCGCGGCGAGCCGGCCCCAGAACATCTTGTCGCCGCAGCCGACGGTGATGACGGCGTCGGCCCGCGGGCTGCGCATCAGCCGCCACAGTCGCCCGAGTACTCGCAGATCGAACTTGTACGACAGCAGATGGGCGTGCACCGGCATTTCGGCTGCTAGTTCCTCGCCGAGCGGGCCGCGCTCCTTCAGGCAAACAATCTCCGGAGCGAACCGGCCGCGGTCGAGCCCGCGCACGAAATTGACCAGCAGCGTTTCGGCCCCGCCGACGGGCATGCTCGTCGTGAGAAACAATATGCGCAGCGGGCGGTGCGAAGTATCCATGTTTAATTGTTGGCTAGTTGCTGGCGGGCTGTCGCCGGCCCAAGGGGGCCAGCAGCGCCTCGAGCGTATCAGCGGCGCACGACTTCAAATCGCGGCGCTCGTCGGCCGTCAGCACAAGGTTGCCCGCCGCGGTCGCAAATGTCAGGACGGCGCACGTCGCCGCGGCCGGCCACAGGCCGAACCCCAGCGCGATGGGCGACGCGGCCAAGATCCAGGTTCCCGCGTCGAGGCGCAGCCCGTGCACCCAGCTCAAAGCGAGCACCGTGACCAGGCACAAGCCGGTGGAGATTCCCGTCGCCAGCACGGCGCCAAACAACCCGTAGGTGGGCAGCAGCGCGAAGTTCAGCGCCACATTGACCAACAGCCCGAGCACAAGCGGCGTAGTCGCCAGCCGGGTCTTCTCGGCGCACCACAGATAGTTTTGGGCAATGCAATAAATGCCGTACCACACGCACCCTGCGAGCGTCCACGGCAGCACGGCCAGGCCCTCGTTGTAGCGGCCTTGAAGCACGACGTGGAACAGGAACGGCGCCGCCGCGAGGATGCACGTGCCGCAAACGAGCATGCCGGCCGAGGTGAGCTTGACGGCCAGGTTGAGCCGCGTCGACACTTGCTCGTGCCGGCCCGCTTCCCAATCGTGGCTGAGGTGCGGCATCAACAGACCGCCCAACAGCTCGGCCACCGACACCAAGAGGAGCGGAATTACCCGGCTGCTGTGGTAGTGCCCCACCTGGTCGAGGGCCAGGGCCGGCGACATCCCGGCGCAGTGCACGAGCATGTACCGGTCGACCACGGCAAACAGGTTGGTGAGCAAATTCGTGAGCCACACAAAGAATGCAAACCGCAGCAGCTTGAACCAAAACTCACTGTGAGCCAAATCCTCGGCCGGCGGATCGAGATGACGCATTGCCGGCCACGCCCAAACGATCGCCCCGACGCCCGCGACCAGCGAGGCGGCTGAGTAACCGACGACGATGCTGGCCATCGTCGGCTGCGCCACATCAGACGCCAGCGAAATGCCGGCAAACAGTAGGCTCTGCACGAAATTGAGGGCCGACACGATGCGATACAGGCGCAGTGCCGTCAATAGCGCGGTGAGCGTGTGCTGCAGGATGACCGTCACGAGGCACAATCCGATGCCGCGCACCAGCGCCGCCGAGTCGCTGCTACCGAACAACAGTTGCGACAATTCGGTAGCGAACCATTCAATCAGTCCAATCGATACGGCCGTGCACGCGACGGTCCACGCCACGGTGCGGCGCACGAAAAGTGCGCAGGTGTCCGCGCTGCCGATAATGCTCGGCGTATCGGCCGAACGAGCCCGGCACGCCCAGCACGGCCAGCGGCGCCGCAAGCATCAGGAAGCTGTAGGTCATCTCCCACTGGCCGAGCGTCTCGGGCGACAGCCAGCGGCAAAACATCACGCCGCGGCCGAAGCCGATGGTGCGCTGCACGGCGGTGGCGACCAGCAAAATGATTACGCTGGCCGCCAGCGTATCAGCCTGCAGGCTTCGTCGGTTGAGCTGCGGGTTCGATGATGGCGTCTGGGCAGCGATGGTCAGGGCTCCGAGTGCTTGCTTAGTTGAATCTTCGATGAAGCGCAGGTTCAAAAGCCGAGACGGTACTCGCCGGCGTTGAACCGTGCGATCTGACGAAATTTCCGGGGATCGCAGGTGAGCCAGTTGCGGAACCGGGCCCAGCTTGGATCGCCATGGATGCGGTGGATGTGGAACGGGTCGTCGCCTGGCAGGTTGTATCCGCCGTAAGCCGAGCACACGCCCCAGTACCCGGCCTGAAACGCGGCGCGAAACGCGGCTTGCGATAAGTTGGCGTGCATGCCGAAGGGGAAGGCGAAATAGCGCACGGCGCGGTCGATGATCTGTTCGAGGTCGCGTTTGGAGCCGCCGATTTCGCTGTGTAGTTCATCGCCGTCGGCGAGCGATCCAAGGTCCGCGTGCGTGCGAGTGTGGGCGCCAAGCTCCACCCCGGCGGCGGCCATGTCGCGGAGCTGCTCCGGCGTGTTGGGCGCCAGGGGACGCTCGCGATCAAGGTCGTGCAGGAACGGCCGGCCTTCGAGGATGTGGCTGGTGGCCACGAAGTAGGTAAACGGCACGCGCTCGTCCAGCAGCCACGGCACGGCGAAGTTGCAGTTGTCGGCGTAGCCGTCGTCGAAGGTGATGCACACTGCCGGTCGAGGATTTCCACCCGGCTTCATCCGCTCCTGGGCCTCAACCAGCGAGATCAGGTCGTAACGGCGGCGCAACCACGCGATCTGGGTTTTGAACCGGTCGATCGAGATGGTCCAGGCGTTGGGTTCGTCATCGGCCACGCGGTGGTAGTAGAGGGCCACAATCGGCGCCTGGCCGGCGGCCGCTTGGCGCGCCGCAGCCCAGCGGCGGCTGGGCAGCGTCGCCAGGTAATACATGCCAATCAACGGGTCTTTGTAGGCGTCGGTCAACATTGTCCGTGCGCGTGCGTTAACCCAATAATCCCGTCACTTGCTTGGCCAGGCGACCCAGTCGCGCGGCTTCGGCCCACGTGCGATGTCGAAGCTGCGCCCAGCGGCGCGGGCGCGGCTTGCAGCCGGATCACGCTGTGCGGCTGGTGCGCGCAGTGCGCTTTGTACGGTTCGTCGCCTCGCAGGAAGTCGAACCGCCGGTGACCCTCGGCAATCGCGCGGCGGATCGAACAGATGGTCGAGAGCCTCCCCGGCTCGTCGGCGAGCCGCTCCGGGTCGACGCCGCCCTGGTAAGCGTAAGTCGCGTCAGCCCCGGCCAGATGGTACTCGGCCGCGACAGGCCGGCCGTCAAGCTCCAGGTGCGAGAGTCGCAACCGCCCCTCGCTCAGGAGCGTGCGGGCGACCTCGCGGTGGAAGGCCGTCCATGTGGGCGTTGCGAAACAACCCGGCTGGCGAAGGCTTTGCCGGCGCCGTTGGTGTAAGTCGACTAGCACGTTCCACGCCGTATCGAACTGGCTGGCCGACTCGACCAGCGTCCACCGAGCGCGACCTGCGTCAAGCACCCGACGCTCGAGCTGCCGCAGTTGCTTGCGGTGGGACTTGGACTGCAGGGCTAGGAACTCCTCCCAATCGCCGGGCAATTCGATCGACCAACAGCGATCGGCGTCGCGCTCGTCGACTGTGCAGCCGCGCTGGCCGAGCGCCGAGAGCAGTCCTTGCGTTGCCGCATCGTCCGCGTCGACGGCACTGAAGTCCAACAAGTCCCAGTCGTCGCGTTCGACGAGGCAATCGGCAATCGCCTCGGCCGCGGCGTGGCGCTCAGTCGGCGATGCCAGCAGGCCCAGGTGGTCGCTGCATGCCTCGCCGTCGCCCATCAACCGCAGTACACGACCGCGGACCAGCGTGTTTTCCAGATAGCATGGCAGCACGGCGGCGGGAGCTGTCGTGTCGTCACCGTCGAAGACGACCAACGCCTGCAGCTCGCATCGCGAGTCGGGGGCGCCGTAGTGCCGCCACCAGGCGCGAGCCAGGTCCAACTGCGAAACACGCAGCCGCCGGCCAAGGCGTCCCAGCCTGCCCGGTATCGCTCGAGTTCCGTCAGGTCGTGATGACAAGCAACGCGCACAGTAAGAACTCCGACGATGCCGACTCGAGTCGCGAATCTACCAGCGCCGATAGGCCACGCCCCGAATGCCGCGCCGGCCGCGAGGCGCACGTCGCCCCCTGCCCCGATTTCTCAAAGATAAGTCACACGCGGCGCCAGCGCCGGCGGGAGAGGTGCGTCCGATGTGGCGAAAAGTCAACGTCTGGCGTTTGCTTCTCTCACCGATTCACCGGGTCGCGCCCTCACGAAACTCCGGCAGCGGCGGCCGTAAGCTACCTTCCTGTAGCAAGTGGTGAGACCCTTCTGCAGGTATTGCGCCGGCACTGGCGCCAGGTTTGCCTACCTAGGACTCAACATCCTAGCGCCGGCCCGAGTGAACAGCGGCGGCGTCTCGACGACTTGCACCTGGAGCTTCCGCGATGAATTCGCAGCCCGCCGGCTCAGTCACGCCCCGCCAGATCGTTCGCATCCTGGCGACTCGCCGTAAACTTTGGCTCATCCCCACAGTGTTCTGCGCGGTGGCGGCCGCTGTGTACTCGCTAATCGCTCCACGCTACTGGCAGGCCAGCCAGGCGCTGGTTATTCGCCAGGAAACCGCCGGCGGCGCCGGCGCGCACCCTGGCAAATTCGCCGACCTTTACGAAATGCGCACGCTTCCAGGAAACCATCCTCGAGCTGGCCAAAAGTCAACAGGTGGTCGTTGCCACGCTGCGGGAAGCTGACCGCCGTCTGACGGGAGACCAACCGCCGGCAGCCACGGCGGAGGACATCGAGAGGTTCCGCAAGCGCCTCAAAATGCTCCCGCCGCAAGGCGGCGAGTTTGGCAAGACGGAAGTGTTTTATTTCTCCGTGGAAGATACCAGCCGTGACCGCGCCATCGAGCTGGTGAGCGAGCTCTGCAAGCAGCTCGACGTTGGGCTCAAAGACCTCCGCGCCAAGCGGGCCGAGAGTTTGATCAACGAGTTGGAGCAGCAGGTGGCGGTCGCGGGCCAGCTTCTCAGTCAGGATACCAAGCGGCTGGTCGAGTTTGAGTCACAGGTCGGTTCCGACCTCGGCGAACTGCGGATGCTGCATTCGGCCCAAAGCGGCCAGAGCGACCTCCGGCAGGAAGTCGTCCAAGTCGAAACCGACTCCCGCAAGTTTCAATCGCAGGTTCGCGAGGGAGAGCAGTTGGTCTCCCTGCTCAAGGCCGCCGAGGAGGATCCTCAGCAGTTCTTGGCGACTCCCAATAGTCTACTCACTTCGCAACAGGCGCTGCGGCGTTTGAAGGACGGTTTGGTGGACGCCCAACTCGCCACTGCCCGCCTGGCCGGCACCCGCTCGGCGGATCATCCGCGCGTACGGGCGGCGGTCGAAGCCGAGGCGCAGGTTCGCGAGGACTTGCATCACGAGCTCGTGACGGCTATCCGCGGCGCCGAGGTCGAGTTGAACTTGAGCCGCCAGCGCCTCGCCGCGGCCCAAGACCGTTTGGCCAATTTGCAGGGGCGACTCGCCAAGCTCGCCGACCTGCGGGCCGAGTATTCCAACCGGGTGGCCGCCGTCGACAACAGCCGGCAGTCGCTTGACAACGCCAAGGACAATCTCAGCACCGCCAAAGCGGCGCTGGCGGCCGCTCACAGCGGCAGCCTGGTCACGCGGCTGGACCGTCCCGAGACGGGCCCGTATCCCGTCGGGTTGGGTCGCACAGTCGTTACGGCGGCCGGCGGCCTGGCCGGGCTCATGCTTGGGTTGGGGCTGGTGTTCCTCAGCGTTGCCGCCGCTGCCGTATGGGCGCCGTGCGAGTGATCGACTCACTGTCCCGGGGGCGCCCGCCGCCGTGCCCGCGGTGTCACGGCGGCAGCCGGTCGTGGCCTCCAGCGACCCCGTGGTGAGCGTACCTCCGCAATGGGACGACGCTTGGTTCACTTCCTCGACCGCGTCGGCCGCGCCAATCCCAGCAGCTCCAATCAAACCTCGGCCAGCCGATCCGCGGTCGCCTGAACGTCAACCAGGTCCAGCACGCCAGATACCGCCTGTGGTCGCCCCTCTGGCTACTGTGGCGCCGGCCGCGACTTCGCCAATTGTGCCCCAGCACGCTGCGCCGTTGCAGCCGGCAGCCGTGTTGCCGACGACGCCGGGCACGCTGCCCGTCGCCGCGGCGAGCGCTGTCTACGGCGGATTGACCCTACAGGAAGCTTTGCAGGCCGCTCAGCGTTTGCAGCCGTAAACGGCGTCATCCGACGCTTCCCACTCGCCGATCACCCACGACGACGATGCAACTCGTGCTTCTGTTTCTCGTCGCGGCAAGTGTGGCTTGGTGGGTCGTGCTTGCGAAGCGGCTGGCTCTGTGGCCAGCCGCGGCCGCGTTCATCGCGTTGGGTTACGTGCTAGGGCCTCCGTTGTGGAGTCCACACGTCGGGACAATTCCGATCACCGTGGACCGGCTGCTGCTGGTTGGGTTGCTGGCGGCGCTCGCGTGGCACTGGCGCGTTGGCCGAGCGAAGCTGACGGTTCTCACTGGTTTCGATTGGCTGCTCGTTGCGACGCTCGCCTACTTTACGGTCCGCTGCGCCCTGACCCCGCGGCCCGACTTCGGCGGTACGACCGTGGGGCCGTGGTGGCGGCTGATCACTGCGTTTTGGATTCCCGCGCTCATCTACCTCGTCGCTCGGACGGCGCCGCCAGTTGAGCGATCGTGGGTGAAAACGCTGTGGATTCTCGCGAGCCTCGGCGGCTATCTCGCCCTGACCGGTTATGCGGAAATCTTTCATCAGTGGTGGGCCGTGTTCCCCAGGTATATCGCTGACCCAACGCTGGGTACGCACTTTGGCCGCGCGCGAGGGCCGGCACTGAATTCGGCCAGCCTGGGCCTCATGCTCACCGCGTGCTTTTGGGCGGCCTGGTTTCTGTGGCCTCGTGTTACACGATTTCAGCAACTGGCACTCGCCGGACTGATGGCGGCCATCGCCGGCGCGGTGTATTTCACTTACACCCGTTCCACTTGGATCGGGCTGGCCGCGGGGCTGGCCGTCGTGCCGCTCGTGCAGCTCGACTCGCGGCGGCGCGTGGTCGTCGCGATGGGCGTAGTCCTGTTCGGCGCCGTGGGAGTCGTCGCCTTCGGTCATCGCCTGACTGACCTCGGCGCAAAGACAGCGACGACTCGGCGGAGCACTCGGTGTACCAACGCGAGTCGTTTGCAGTGGTCTCAATGCGAATGTTCGCCGACGCTCCGATGTTCGGCTGCGGGTTCGGCCGGTTCTTCGACAAGAAAATCCCGTATCTGGCCGACCGCAGCCAGCAGATCGAACTCGAGTCGCTACGCGAGCTCGACCACCACAACACGCTCTTGAGCGTGCTGGTGGAAACTGGCCTGGCGGGCTTCGGGCTGTTCGTCGGTCTGCTGGCGGCGTGGGCCCGAGCGGCGTGGCAACTAATTCGCAACGCCGGCGCCGACCCCTGGCGACGGGCCCATGGGCTGTTTGCCGCGGCGGTCATGATCAACTATCTGTCGTCGGCGTTATTCCACGACCTGACGCTCGCGGCCAACGAACATTGGATACTGTTCTTCACCGCCGGAATCTCCGTGGGCCTGTTGGCGCAGGCTCGTGTGTCACTGGCTTTGCCAGTACCCTCCGATATTAAGCCGACCTACGGCGCCTTCATTCCGCAGGCGGTCGCGACAACCAGTCGGCTGCCACTGGATTTTCGTCGGCCCCAGCAAATCCAGCCGGCCGCGGCGATCGATCATCCGCCCATTGTTCGGTTGTTCGGCATGAAGATCGACTCGCTGACGATGGCCCAGACGCTCGATGCGGTTCTCGGATGGTGCCGACAGCCGCGCGGCGTCGCGTGCCGATACGTGGTGACTCCGAACGTGGACCACGCGGTCATGTTTCAAACCAACGACCAGCTTCGCGCGGCGTACGCCGGCGCCGCGCTGGTGTTGGCCGACGGGGCACCCGTGGTCGTCGCTTCGCGGTTGCTGGGCCGAAGTCTGCCGGAGCGCGTCGCTGGCAGCGACTTGGCGCCGGCGCTTTTCAAGCGCGTCGACACTGAGGACGCTGACTCGCAGGCTTTGCGGGTGTTTCTGCTTGGCGCCGGGCCTGGCGTGGCTGACCGCGCCGCGGCGAACATCGAAAGCCGTTGGCGGGGCGTGCAGGTCGTCGGCACACTCTCCCCGCCGCTAGAGTTCGAGCGGCGCCCTGCCGAGAATGAGCGGATCCTCCGCGCGATCGCCGGGGCGGCGCCCGACCTGCTGCTGGTGGGCCTCGGCGCTCCAAAGCAGGAACTGTGGGTGCACGCCCACGCCGACCGTCTCGCGGCCAAGGCGGCGCTGTGCATTGGCGCCACGATCGACTTTCTAGCCGGCGAGAAACGGCGGGCGCCGCGCTGGATGCGTCGTCTAGGCCTCGAGTGGATTCACCGTCTCGCGGCTGAGCCGCAGCGGCTGGGCAAGCGCTATCTCCGCGATGCTTGGATCTTCCCGCAACTCGTGTGGCGCGACTGGCGCGGATGCTAGTGGCGCGCGTCTGCTATATTGCTACGCATGCCCGCTCGCAATGCACTCGTGATTGCCGTAGATGGCCTCCGCGCCAGTGCCCTGGGCGCCTACGGCAACACCTGGTACGAGACGCCGGCCCTCGACGCACTGGCGAGCCAGTCGCGCGTCGTGGATTGGATGTGGTGCGATTCGCCTTCGCTGCCTGGCTTCTACCGCGGCGCCTGGCACGGTCTGCCGAACGGCGGCGGGTCGAGTGAATCGGCCAAGTACGGAGACTTAACGCCGAGTTTAGCACAGCGACTCGCTCAAGCTGGCGTCGTCGCCACACTAACGACTGACGATCTGGAACTCGCCGACGCGGCGGACTTTGCCGAAATCTGTCGGGTCGAGACCCAGGCCAGCCAATCCGCGGCCACAATCGTCGACACGACGTTGGCGCAACTATTCGCTGTGGCCGCTGAACAATTGCCGTCATCCGCGCCACGGCTGTTGTGGTTGCACGCTCGCGGCTTTCATGGGCCGTGGGACGCTCCGCTGGCGGTGCGCGCCGAATTGTTGGACGACGACGACCCGCCCCCGCCCCAGTTCGTCGCGCCGCCGGCGCTAGTCACGCCGGCCGACCAAGATGAGGCCTTGCTTTATCGGGCCGCATACGCCGCCCAAGCGATGACGCTGGACGACTGCGTCGGCGGCTTATTGGCGGCGCTGGCCGACTTGCCTCGGGATCGCGACACGCTGGTCGTGCTGGTCGGCGTCCGGGGGTATGCGCTGGGCGAGCACGGCAGCGTCGGCGGGGATTGCGCCGGCTTGTACAGTGAATTGCTGCACGTGCCATGCCTGTTGCGCCTGCCGCAGAACGAATCGCCGCCGGGGCGTTTGTTGATGCTTGCGCAGCCGGTTGACTTATTTGCCACGTTGCTGAGTTGGTTCGACATCGATGGGCCCTCAGCCGTACGGCAAGCGTGCGATCTTCTGGCATGCGAGGACGCCGGCACCCCGCCCGCTAAGCGCCACTACGCGACTGCTCGCGGACGCAATGGCGAGGCGGCGCTGCGCACGGCGGCGTGGATGGTGCGCCGGCCGCCGACGGGCGACGACGCTCTGTCGCCGGCTGACGTCGAACTTTACGTCAAGCCGGACGATCGCTGGGAGGCGAATGAAATCGCCGCTCGCTGCCCCGACGTCGCCGAGCGGCTGGCGTCGATCCTGGACCACAGCGACGACCCAGCCGCGCCGATTGCCGTCGATTTGGTCATCCCCCCGCGGTAGCTCGCGACGAGGCTTGCTAGCTGCGATGCAAGGCGTAGCGCCCAAGACACTTGCGCATCGCCAAATGGTCTATGTCGCGGCCGCTGGCATCCCTACAATCCGCGCCGCTCGGGGCTCCTTTACTGGCGATCGCGGCGCTGGCCCGGCCGCCGCGCCTTCTCTTGCGCACACCCAGGATAATCGTGCGATGATCGGACATGGACGTCCGACGACGAAACGGGTAACCCGCGCGGGACGTGGGCTTCCGTCGCGTTGCCGTCGCGCGGGCGGCGGCACTGCTCGCCGCCTTGGCGGCACTGATCGGCGCGGCGTCGGCGGGCGCCGAACCGGTGACGGCCCGCCTGCGCTTCGCTTGGGGCAGTGGCGCTCAATCACCGCAAAAATGGTTCGGAAAAATCGTCGCTGCCGATGCAACGATCACCGCGCTGGCGCCACTGGGAATCGAGGCCGACGAAGCCGCGGCGCTGCGGCTGGCAGACAACCAGGTCGTCATCGCCCCTCTGGTGCGCCGCACCTTTGACGGCTGCGACGTGACCATCGCCGGCGACGACGCGGCCGTGGTGACCGTGCAACTGCGTAACTCCTCGGCCACCGACGCCAAACAAATCGAGGTCGCGCTTGGCGAGTTGGCCAAGGAGGAGTTCCGAGCACCGCTGGACGACCTGGGCGGTTACCTGCTCGTGCAGCGCTCGCCGGGCGACAAGCTGCGCGTGGCGATCGACCGCAAGCACCTGGTGTTTCAGCCCGACGAGCCCCTGCAACTTTCGCTCACGCCCGATTTGAAAGCCGAAGCCACGCAGTCGCCCATCACGATCGAGGCGCGACTATACCGCGTCGGCGGCGACGAGGTGCTGTGGCAACAGTCCCTGCCGCTGGACGCCAAAAGTAACGAACCGCTGAAGTTGGAACTGAAGACCCCCGCCGCGGAGGGCGCCTACCGCTTGAGCCTCGCCGCTCGCCGTCCGCCGGGATTTGCCGACAAGTTGGTTCCCTGGGAGCACGCCGCGCCCGTGGCGACGCGCGACGTGGAGTTCGTCGTCGTCGACCCGCAGGCTCGACTGCCGAGGCTGACCGACAAGTGGGACGTCGTCGAAACGATCGACGCCGCCAACCCACGCTGGTGGCAGCGCGTGCCGCAGTGGACGCAGATCGACCGACTTCCGGGGTTGTCAACGCCGCGTCCGATCGGCAACATCAAGCCAGCGAACGGCGCCGGCGAGTTTGCAGCGTACATTGAGCTGCCGGCGCCACGCGCCGGCGATGAGCCGACCTGGCACGCTTACCCGTTGGCCGTGCCCGCCGCGGGCGAGCCATACGCCGTCGAGATCGAGCTGCCGCATAACGCTGCGCAACACCTGGGCGTCAGCATCATCGAACCCGACGCAGCCGGTCGCGTGCTGGCCTTCGGCCGCGACTGCGGCGTTTACGGGGACAATCGATTCGCGGCCCCCAACGGTGCGCCGGCGGCGCCCGACGCACAGCGCTTGGTGTTTTGGCCGCGGACCACGAACCCGCTGTTGTTACTGGCCAACCGGTCGGATTCGCGAGCGACGCACTACGGCAAGATTCGCGTGCTCCGCCGTCAGACGGACGTCGCCGTCGTCGAGGCCAGGGACAAGACCCCCCGTACTGCGTCGCCGAAGAAACCGCAGCGCCTGGTGGCCGCGTACATCAGCACCCCGCGGCTGGCGGACTGTCTGGGCGCCGCCGAACAGCTCGACGCCGCGGGCGGATTGAGCGTGGACGGTTGGAGCGGCTTTCTCGCCGCCGCCAGTCGGTTGGCGCAGGAGCTTGACGCAGCCGGGTACAACGCCGCAATTGTATCGGTGGCGGCCGACGGCAGCTCGCTGGCGCCGATCGAGGCTCTGGGCTCGTCGCCTCGCTTCGACACGGGCCCGCTTTCCAGCGCCGGCGCCGATCCACTTCGCAAGGACGTGCTGGAGGTGCTGCTGCGGATCTTCGATCGCGAAGGGCTAGCGATCATTCCGGCCGTGGAGATGGCGACGCCGCTACCAACTCTGGAATCGCTCCGAATGCGCGGCGACGCCCGCGCCGCGGGGGTCGAGTGCGTCGCCGCGGACGGACGTACATGGTTGAATCACTACCCAAGCGAGACTGCCGCGTCGCCGCATTACAATATTCTCAACCCCGATGTGCAAGCCGCCCTCGGCCAGGTCGTCGATCAGTTCATCGAGCGCTACGGCGGTCACCCGTCGCTGGCCGGACTGGCCTTGCAGATTTCCGGCGCAGGCTATGGCGTACTGCCTGGCTTGGATTGGGGGCTGGACGACGCGACGCTGGCGCGATTCGCCGCCGCCGCGCACATAGAACAACCGGCGCCGAATGCCGACGGCGTCCTGGCCCGTACCGCGATCGCACGGCTTCCCCAATGGAAACAGTGGCGCCGACAGCAACTCACGAAATTCTACGCCGACATTGCCCAGCGCGCTCGCGGCCAGCAACCAGATCGCCAACTGGTGCTGTGCACCGAGAACTTGTTCAGCGGCCCCGAAGCTGAAGAGCGGTTGCGGCAATCGGTCAACGGCGCCGCGACACTCGACGACGCCGCGGCGGAGTTGGGGGTCGACTTCAAGGAGCTCGCGGCCATCCCGGGCTTGGCGCTGTTCACCGCGACGCTTGGGCCCCGATGAATCGCTGTCCCAACGGGCGGCGGATCTTCAGGTGAACGCCGCGGACGAGTTCGATCGGGCCGTGGCGGATCGGCCGCAGTCGGGCGAGTTGTTTTTCCATGTCGCCAGTCGCCTGCGGTTGGCATCGTTCGACGCCCAGAGTCCATTCGGCGCCGATAAGACGTACCTTTCGCTGTCGAGCCCAGCCGTTCCGATGGGCGACGCCGCACGGCGTCCGCTGGCCGGCGCGCTGGCTGCCCGCGACTTCACCCTGCTGGTCGAGGGCGCCGAGATCTTGCCGATGGCGTTCGAAGGCGACTCTGCCAACCAGCGCCGCCTCTTCGGCGACCTGCCCGCAAGCGACGCCGATGTTCGCACCGAGCGTCAACAACCGGTCACGCTTCGCGTGTACCGCGAAGCCGGAGGCCACCACGCTGTGTTTGATCAACGAGTCGCCCTGGCCGGTGGCGTGCGAGCTGGCGCTGGAGAACGACGGACCGACCGAATGGCGCGAGCTCGGCGGCGCGAACTTGCCGGCGGACGGCGCCACTGAGGCGCTGTCCGGTTCCTGGCCCGCGGGATCGCAGACCTGGAAAGCGGCGCTGCCGCCGTACGGCGTCGAGGCCCGCCGATTTGAATCCCGCAATCTGCGCGTCGGCGCGCTCGTGCCGAAAGTCGACGAGGCGCCGGTTGCCGTTCTCGCCGAACGGATCGCCGAGATCGAACAACGGATGCGCAACCTCGACGTCGAGCGCCCGTACAACGAATTGTCGAATCCCGACTTCGAACTTGCGGGCGGCGACGGTCGCACGGCGGGTTGGCAGCCGCGCGTCGGTCGCGCTGGCGCCGTCGAAGTCGACGATACCATGGCGCGCACCGGCAAGCGCTCGCTGCGGCTCATCAGCGAAGACGCCGTCGGCGTGGCCGCTCAGTCGCATCTGTTTCCCATCCCAGCAACAGGACAACTCATTATTCGAGCCCAAGTCCGTGCGAAAAATCTGGCTCCCGACGCCAACCTCTACGCATGGATTGAGTATGAAGACTCCGGCGCCATGCGCCAGCGGCGCGGCGCGTTGGGCGGGGCCGACAAACTCGGCGACGAATGGACGACGTGCGAATTCGCGGTTGCCGACTTGCCGACGGCTGCCACTGGCCAGATGCGGATCCACTTCCATCTGGCTGGCCGCGGCGAGGCGTGGGTCGATAACGTGCAGCTCTTCGACCTGCAATTTCCCAAGCCGCAGCGCATGGCGCTGGGCAAATGGCTGTACGGCGCCCGCGAGGAGCTGGATCAGCGCCACCTCGTGGAGTGCCAGCGGCTGGTCGAAGGGTATTGGCCGCGCTATCTGCTAGAGCACGTGCCGCCGCCGCTGTTGGCTGCTCGCCCCGACGCGCCGACCGAGTCGCCCGCCGCCGCCGCGTCGGCCGAGCCGTCGCCGCGGTTTGGCGATCGGGTCCGCAAGCTGGCGCCGGAGATTTTCCGGCGTTAGGCGGCGGTTTTAAGGACGCGCATTGGTCCATCAGCCCCACTCCGCCATTGCCGCTTGCGGCGCCAGCTCGCCATTGGTTTGGGCGTCGCTCGTGGCGTCGTGCAAGCTCGGTCCGTGGTGCACCTGGTCGATCACCCGCATCGATTTCCACTTTCCCTGGCGATAGCGCGCCACGTAGATCAGCCCCAGCAGCCAGACCCAGACGGTGATGATCGCCCAACAGCCGTAGATGCCGAGGTGCGCCTGTTCGACGGCCAGCCACGTGGCGCCGACCATCACCAGGGCCATCACGAAGCTGACGGACATGATGAAACGCGTGTCGCCGGCGCCGCGGAGGACGCTGACCAGGATGATCATGGTGGCGTCGAAAATGTTATAGGCGGCCACGAATCGCAGGAGGTGCGTCGTCAGCTCGCGAACTGCTTCGTTGTTGGCGCCCGTCGAAACGCCTTCGGTGAAGAATGTCTGCAGAAACAGACCGGGAGCTCCAACGAACAGCAGTGAAATGAGGCCCATGTAGCCCAGCGCCAAGGCCAGCGTCGTCAGGGCGGCGCGGGCGGCCAGGTTGGGGCGATCTTCTCCCAGCCGCTGGCCCACGAGGACGACGGTTGCCAGCCCCAGTCCCCACACGGGCATGAACGCCACCTGGCTGACGCGGAATACCATGCTTGTGGCCTCGGTCTCGACCAGGCCCAGGCGTCCCACAAGCATCACGAAGACGGTGAATCCGCCGACGTCGAGCATCATCTGCACGCCGCTGGGTCCGCCGAACCGCACGAGGCGGCGGAGCAATGCGAAGTCGGGCCAGATGCCGCGGAGCGTGTTGAACCGTCGCCGGTTGTCCGGCCGCATCATGATGGCGACGAAGAACAAGGCGCGACTCCACTGGGCCGTCACCGTGGCCCACGCGGCGCCCTTCATGCCCCAGGGCTCGATGCCGCCCAAACCCAGCACCAGGACGCACGCGAGGATCAGGTTGACCAGGACGGCCGCGGCGTCGACGCACATGACGACCCAGGTGCGTCCGCGTCCGCTGAAGAATCCTTCCAGCGACTGGGACGCCAGCATGCCCGGGGCGGCCCAACACAACACCTGAAAGAACTGCGTCTCGAGACTGCGCCATCTCGGCAGGGTGCATTGTAAACAGCCGCGGGGCCAGCGGGATCGCCGCCAGCGCGATTGGAAAGGTCCCCAGTCCCAACCACACGCCTTGCCACGCAGACGGCCCGATCCGCTCGGGCTGGCCGTCGCCGTGGTACTGCGAGACGAAGGTGCTGGAGTAGGAGCACATGCCCCAGAAGAGGCTCATGCCCGCGAACCACATCACCGAGGAGGAAAACGCCGCCGACATCGCGGCGCCGGAGACGTGGAACAGGATCGATGAGTCGATGAAGCTCATCAGCGTCCACGACAGCATCGAGGCGACCATCGGCAGCGCGATGCGCAGCACCTCGCGGACGCCGGAAGGGCGCGACCACCAGGATTCTGTCACGGCCAGCTCAACTTGTGCATTCATCGTGTGCCACTGGCTCTGCCAGTGTCTTTACTTCCAACGTCATGTATCTCGCGGGCACTGGCATAGCCAGTGGCACACCAAGACAACCCTTCGGTCGTGCAGGTTCGGGCGGTTGCGGCGGCCAAGGGGTTGGGTTCCTCGATCGTCGGATGGACGCCGGGAGCGTCGGCGGCGTACCACTTGTCGAGCACGCCTCGCCAGGCGCCGGCCTGGCGGACCGTGGCGAAATCGGCCCGGACCAGTTCGTGCTGCGGGTGGAGCTGCGAGTACTTAATGCCGAACTTGCGCATGTCGGGCACGCACCGCTCGGCGCCGTAGAGCTCTTCGGCCAGGCGATAGTGCTCGGCGATGACGTCGCGCTGCTCGTGCAGGGTGGGCGGCGCGGGTAGGGGCAGTCCGGCGGCGAGCGCGCGGGCCTGGGCGAAGATCCACGGGTTGCCGATGGCGCCGCGGGCGACGGTGACGCCGTCGACGCCTGTGTAGCGGATCATGTCGAGGCAGGCCTGGGCGTTGAACAGGTCGCCGCTGCCCAGCACGACACGCTCGCCGGCGTAGGCCTTCAACTCACGCAGGAAGTCCCACCGCGACGGCCCGTCGTAGCGCTGCATAACGGTGCGTCCGTGTACAGTGACCGCCGCGGCGCCGCGCTCGTAGACCCCGTCAAAGATCTCAAAGAACTTCTCGCGACTCTCAGCCGAGTCGTCGATGCCGCGGCGCATCTTCACGGTCACTGGCACCTGCGCCGGGACAGCGTCGCGGACGCGGGTGATGATTTCGAGGGCCACCTCCGGTTGGCTGAGGTGGAAGCCGCCGCGGCAGCGGCCGAGCACCTTCCGCACGGGGCAACCGAAGTTAACGTCGATGACGTCGAACCCGCGCTCGACGAGGCGCTGGGCGGCGGGACCGAACTGGCTTGGCTCGGCGCCCATGAGCTGGCCGCCGACGGGGTGTTCCTCCTGGGCGGCGTAGAGCAGGTGGCTGTTGCGCTTGCGTTGACGGACTTGGAGGATGAAGTAGTCGAGCATCACCTCGCACAGCGCGTAGGGGGCGCCGAGGCGGCGCGCGATGATGCGCATGGGGGCGTCGCTGTAGCCCGAGAGCGCGGCCTGGATGACGGGGAAGTCGAGGCGCACGGGGCCGATGCTGAGTGCGCCGAGGTCGGGGGGTGGCGTTGCAAGCCGAGTCATCAGACGGCATCGCGGGGTTTTGGCAGGGGAGTCGATTTCATAATGGGGCGGGATCGCGTGATTCCTCGGGTTTTCCGCGTGAAGGCGATCGTTTTGACAATGGGCGTGTGCGGGCGATCGCCCTTAACTCTTGGCAGGTACGGCCTTTGTGATTTGCACGAAGTTGGGGGGGCCCCATTTTTTCGTTCAAAACCCGCTGATTTTGCTGCTGTTGGTGCGGAGAGCCTCGGCGATTGCCGAGCCAGGGCGATGGCGGGCGGCGCATTAAGCGACGAGTTTTGGTACGGAGTAGTCAATTGAACTGGAGCGGCGGTTTGCTTGCCGCGGCGCCGGGGTCGAGACGACCCGGCTCGCTGGGGAATGACGGTGCGGGATTCTTGGCAGGGCGAGAGAATGTACGGAAGTATAGCAAAGGGCGCGGCCATTTTCTAGCCGTGATCCAGTTAAGACGGAATGCATCTTTGGCAAATCGCCACCGTTGGAGGGGGCGGGATTCTGCGGTGCGCGGCGTCGGGACGATGCCGGCTAACACGATGGCGACGGCGATTCGGCGGCGGCGAGAGCGGCGTTGATTTCGGAGTGGACGGCGGGGTCGTTTTCAATTGTGGAGTGCGCTTGGAGATGGCGGTGCGCGGGGTCGCCGCCGATTTGGCCGAGGGCCCAGGTGCTGGCGCCGCGGCACAATTGGCTCATCGTCGTGCAGGCCCTTGGCCAGCGGGTTGATAGCCGCGGGGTCGCGCTGGTTGCCGAGGACGATGGCGGCGTTGCGCAACAGGCCGCGGCGATGGGGGCGCCACAGGGGGGTGCGGCGGAAGCGGCGGCGGAACTCGTCTTCGGTCAATTCGAAGAGGGCGGCCAGTTCCACTGGGTTCATCGTTGGATGAGGCGCGAAGGCTTGAAAGACTTCGGCGAGGTTGGCAACATTGGATTCGAAATCGTGACCTACGTGGGGGGCAACCGTCGGGAATTCCTCCCCTAGCCCCTCCCTTCCAGGGAGGGGGGGTTCACGATTCCACGGGCAGACTTCCTGGCACACGTCGCAGCCGAAGAGCCAGTCGCCGACACTGGGGCGTAGCTCGGGGGGCATGGCGTCGCGCAGTTCGATCGTGAGATAGCTGATGCAGCGCGAGGCGTCGAGGACGTACGGCTGGGGAAACGCCGCGGTGGGGCACGCGTCGAGACAAGCCGTGCAAGTGCCGCAGTGGTCGGCGGCGTGCGGGGCGTCGTAGGCGAGTTCGAGATCGGTGAGCAGGGCAGCGAGGAAGAAGTAGCTGCCGGCGTTGCGGTTCAACAGCAGCGTGTTCTTGCCGACCCAACCGAGTCCGGCGAGTTGGGCGAACTCGCGCTCGAACAGCGGCGCGGTGTCGACCACGCCTGCGCGTGGCGGCGTGCGGAGCCAGCTCACGCAAGTAATCGGCCAGGTCGTGCAGTCGATCGCGGATCACGTCGTGGTAATCCGCGGCGCCCCAGGCGTAGCGGGCCACCCTGCCCTGCCCCGGCCCGGCCGGCGCGGGCTCGGCCGTACGGTAGGGCATGGCCAACATGACGATGCTTCGCACTCCGTCGAGGACATGCCGCGGATGATCGTACGCATGGCGCCGCTCGGCGATGTAATGCATCTGGCCGGCGTAGCCACGGGCGAGCCACTCGTCGAGGCGTGAGGCGCCGAGCGGCGCGACGGCGGGGCAGACGCCAGCGAGCGCAAAGCCGAGGTCGCGGGCCTTTTGCTTAATTTCTTTTGTAAGAGCATCCGACTGCATGCCACTATCCTATGCGACCGAGATAGGGCCGCCCCGTTGGGGCTAAGAATTAAAATTTGGCCGCGCGTTGCCCAGGCCGGTGGCCTGGGCCGACGTAGGGTCGCCGCGTTGCGGCTACTATTGAAAGCGGGCTATTGATCGGTCACGGTTTTCAAATCGGCGAAGAAATTGGGATAGGTTTTGCCGACGCAGGCGGGGTCGCGGATGACGACGCCGGGAATACGCAAGCCTGCCAGGGCGAAGCTCATGGCCATGCGGTGGTCTTGATAGGTGTCGATCGCGGCGCCATGGAGTTTTACGGGAGGATGGACTTCGAGCCCATCGTCGAATTCCTTGACCTCGGCGCCGAGTTTGCGCAGCTCGCAGGCGACCGCGGCGATGCGGTCGGTTTCCTTGTGGCGGATGTGGGCCACGTTGCGGATGCAGGTCGGGCCTTCGGCGAAGAGGGCGGCGACGGCGAGGGTGGGCACGGTGTCGCTGATGGCGTTCATGTCGAGCTCGACGCCGCGCAAGGGGCGGCCTTCGACGACGACGCCCGCCGGCGTTTCGGCCGCGACGGCGCCCATTTGCTCCAGGCAGGCGACGAACGCCATGTCGCCCTGCAGACTGTCGTGCGCGAGGCCCTCGACCGTCACGCGGCCGCCGGTGATCGCCGCGGCGGCGAAGAAGTAGCTGGCGGCCGAGGCGTCGGGTTCGATGCGAGAAATCGCGGCCGCGGTAGCGGCGCTCGCGAGAAACGCGAATTTCGCGGTAGTCGGCGGCCGCGGCGACTTCGGCGCCGAAGTCTTCCATGACGCGGCGGGTCATTGCCACATAGGGAAGGGAAACGAGCGGGCCCGCGACGAAGAGGTCGACGTCGTGGGCGGCGTAGGGCGACGCCATTAACAGGCCGCTGAGGAACTGGCTGGAAACGTCGCCGTGCAACGTTGGCGCGTCCGCCGCGGAGGCCCGCGGCGTGGACGACGACCGGGGGGCAATCGTGGGGGCTTTCGCAGTCGAGCTCGGCGCCAAGCTGCCGCAGGCCGTCGACGAGGTCGCCGATCGGCCGTTCGTGCATCCGCCGCACGCCGTGAAGTCGAAACTTGCCGTGGCCGAGTGCGACAAGCGCCGTCAAGAAGCGCATGGTCGTGCCGCTGTTGGCGACGAACAAATCGGCTCGCCTGGCCGGCAGCACGCCGCCGCACCCGCCCAAGCGCAGCGTCCGGCCGGCGTCTCGGACGTCGACGGCGACTCCGAGCTGGCCCAGGGCGGCGATCATTACCTGCGTATCTTCGCTGTCGAGTGCGCCGCGGAGCGTCGAATTGCCTTCGGCCAGGGCGGCGCAGATCAGGGCCCGATTGGTGATGCTCTTCGACCCGGGCGGGCGAATCGTCGGCGTCGATGGGCCGGGAAACGGGCTGGATTTCGAGCGATTCCAAAGTGCGGCCTGAGCGTTTGAGCCTGTGAGCCTACGCGGCGACTGTTTATGCTGTAAGTCTAGTGATTCGGGGTCGGTTTTTGTACTTCAATGAGTAACCAGAACCAGTTTCAAATCTGCGAAGGAACCGGACGCTAGCGCGTGCCGGCTGATGGGACTGGGGTCAGGTTTTGGCTTGATGCAGCAATGAAGAAAGTTCGAACAGGCGGCGGCTGGCCGGCGCTGTGGTATACGCTTCGCAAAGGGCGCGAGGCGGGCGGGTTTTGGAAGCTGTGGAAGGCCATGCGCTCCAAGAACGCCTGCAAGACCTCGCCCTGGGCATGGGCGGGCAGCGCGGCGGGATGGTCAACGAAGCCGGTCACTTTCCCGAGGTGTGCAAGAAGTCGCTGCAGGCGATGGTGGCCGACATGCAAGGCGCCGTCGCGCCGGAATTCTGGAGTCGCTACGGGCCGGCGGAGCTGCGGCAGTTTACGCCCCAGGAGTTGGAGGCCTGCGGGCGGCTCACCCAACCGCTGCTGGTGACGCCCGAGTTGCGCCGCTATCAGCCGATCTCGTGGGAAGCCGCTTTCGACCGCATCGTCGACAAGCTGCGTCGACGGAGCCCGACGAAACGTTTTGGTACTTCAGCGGTCGCAGCAGCAACGAGGCCGGCTTTCTCCTGCAACTCTTCGCGCGGCTGTACGGCACCAACAACGTGAACAATTGCAGTTACTACTGCCACCAGGCCAGCGGCGTGGGGCTGACGACAGTGACCGGCAGCGGCACGGCCACGATTGAGCTGGACGACATCGAGAAGGCGGACGTAGTGTTCGTGATCGGCGGGAATCCGGCGAGCAATCATCCGCGGCTGATGCGCTCGCTGATGGGCGTGCGGCGGCGGGGAGGCGCGGTGGTGGTCATCAACCCAATCGTGGAGACGGGGCTGGTGAACTTCAGCGTGCCCAGCGACTTGCGGAGCATGTTGTTTGGGTCGAAGATCGCCAGCTTGTATGTGCAACCGCACATTGGCGGCGATCTGGCGCTCTTGACGGGCGTGGCCAAGCGGATCGTCGAGATGGGGGCTCATGACGAGGCGTTTCTCGAGGCGGCGACCAACGGCTGGCCGGAGTTGAAATCGCGGTTGGCGGAAGTTTCTTGGGACGAGATCGTCGCCAAGAGCGGCGTGGCCCCGGATGAGATCGATAAGATCGCCGAACTGTATGCGCGGTCGAAGGGCACGGTTTTCAGTTGGACGATGGGCATCACCCATCATGCCTATGGCGTGCTGAATGTGCAGGCGATCGCCAACCTCGCGCTGCTGCGCGGCATGGTCGGCCGGCGAGGCGCCGGGCTCTTGCCTATCCGCGGGCACTCGAACGTGCAGGGCATCGGTTCGATGGGCGTGTCGCCCAAGCTTAAGGATGCGGTCTTCGACCGGCTTCAGAGCCATTTCGGCGTGCGGCTTCCGACGACGCCAGGCCGCGACACGATGGCGTGCATCGAGGGCGCCGCGGCGGCGAGCTCAAGCTTGGCGTGTGCCTTGGCGGCAACCTGTACGGTTCGAATCCCGATGCGCAGTTCGCCCGCCGGGCGCTGGAAAAGCTCGACATGCTTGTGTATCTGAGCACTACGCTGAACACCGGTCACGCCTTCGGGCTGGCCCGCGAGACGATCATCCTGCCGGTGCTGGCCCGCGATGAGGAGCCGCAGCCGACGACGCAGGAATCGATGTTTAATTACGTGCGGTTGAGCGACGGCGGCCCGGCGCGGCATGCGGGGCCGCGAAGCGAAGTGGAGGTGATTGCGACGCTGGCGGAGAAGGTGTTTGGGGAGGGGACTGGGGGCCGGGGGCTGGGGAATGGGGAAGGCGGCGTCAACGCCCATCGCGCATTCGGAGCTTCCCATACGTTGCTCGCCGGTCGATTGGCGCTCGATGCGCGACACGGGTCGGATTCGCGCGGCCATTGCGGCAATTGTGCCAGGGCATGAGAAGATTGCCGACATCGACAAGACCAAGCAGGAGTTTCATATCGAAGGCCGTGTATTTCGCGGGGCGAAGTTTCCGACCGCCAACGGCAAGGCGAACCTGCACACTCACGAACTGCCGGAGCTTGTGGGCGTTGGACCCGGAGAACTGCGGCTGATGACCATCCGCAGCGAAGGGCAGTTCAACACGGTGGTGTACGAGGACTATGACCTGTACCGCGGCGTCGAGCGTCGCGACGTCGTGCTGATTCATCCCGACGACATTCGGCGGCTTAAGCTCGATCCGTCAATACCTGTCGTGGTTCACGGCCCTGCCGGCAGCCTGCGCGGGCAGCGGCTTCATCCGTTCGCCGAGATTCGGCCCGGCAATGCGGCGATGTACTATCCCGAAGCCAACGTGTTGGTCAGCCGTCAGGTCGACCCAGCGAGCAACACGCCGGCGTTCAAGTGCGTGGTGGTGACGGTCGAAGTCGACCAGCCGGCGCCCGAGCTGACGCCGCTTACGTTGCCGACGACCAAGGCGCTGGCCAGCGCGCACTAGGGCTGAGTACGGCGACTGTGATCGCGTCAATCCTGCGACCGCAGTCGCATGTACAGCTCTTGGACGGCGCTCATGCAGCTTCGCCCGTCGGCGGCGAGCGTTGAGCACTGTGCGTCGGCCGATTTGGATTTGGCGAGCAGGCGTCTTATGCGGGTTGGCGTGCCGTCGCGCACGTCGGCCTCGACGTCGTCGTAGGTCAGTCCGAAGCAGGCACAAATCGGCGCGTCCAGGTCCTTGGGGTAGACGGGCCCCTGCAATTCCTCGGTTAGGACGACCATTTCGAAGAGGTTGAAGTAAGCGACTTCGCAACGGGGGAAGCTGCAGAACCACGCCGAGTCGCCGATCTTCGCTCGCGCCTCGGGCCGGATGTGCGTGTCCAAAGAACCCTGTTCAACTGGAACGCCCAACGCGCCGCACTGCGGGCAGAAGGCCCGGCCGTCGGGTTCTGGCTCGCGCACAAACGCTTTGTTCATCGCGGCGGTCCCAATGCTACGGCGCGTCGTCGCTTAGCCACCGCGGCGCAGGCACGCGCGGGTGTCGACAAGCCAGCAGCAAGACGCCAGCCAGGATGACCAGGATTGGCAATTCGACGTCGAGCGACAACCGTCCCGTTTGCCGAAGGACCGAGAGCAGGCTCGCGGCGACAAAGAACGGCCCCACGGCCAGCGTGACTTTATCGAGGCCGTGGAGCGCGAAGGTCAGGACGCCGACGATTCCCAGGCCGAGCGTCCAAATCCAATTGACTTTGGGCGCGATTCCCAAGGTAGACAAAAGCCACCCAATGCCGACGGTCATGAGCAATATCGGGATGACAATCGTACGCCGGTCGGATTTCATCGGGCACGCTCCAAGGAACTTGCGAAACCTTGCTTAGGATGGCAGCGCTAGCCCGGCGTGTCGAGATACGGGTCCTGCCCCATTTGGCGTTGGGTCTTTTGCCGCTCCTTCTCGTGGTAGAGCAGGATCTTGCGGTCGCGGAAGTGGCGGCGTTCGACGCGGCGCTGGGCGCGGCGGAAGAGCGACTCGAGGCCTGAGAGCGGCGCCTGGGCTTTTTTGCCGAGCCGCTCAAGCCGTTCGGCCTTCTTGGGGCCCAAGCCGACAAGGAGGATTTCGTCGTCGAGCGCGAAGAACTGGCGGTAGGTGCCCGGATCGCCTTGCCGGCCGCAGCGGCCGATGAGCTGGCGGTCGATGCGCTGGGCCTCGTGCAGCTCGCTGCAGATGACGTGCAAGCCGCCTAGCTTGGCCACGCCGTCGCCCAAGCGGATGTCGGTGCCGCGGCCGGCCATGTTGGTGGCGACGGTGAGCTTCGCCGGCTGGCCCGCGGCGGCGACGATCTCGGCCTCGCGCTCGATGTGCCGGGCGTTGAGCACCGTGGGCTCGTAGCCTTTCGCCGCGAAGAGGCTGGCCAGGTGTTCGCTTTTGTCGATCGAACGCGTGCCGATGAGGACGGGGCGGCCTTTGGTGAGCACGGCCAGGGCGTCGTCGACGATCGCCGCCCATTTCTGGTCGGCCGTGCCGAACACGAGCGTCGGGAGTTGGCGGCGGATGGGCGGGCGGTTGGTGGGGATGGGCTCGACGTGCACCTTGTAGATCTTGCGGAGCTCGCGGCTCGAGCTGGAGGCCGTGCCGGTCATGCCTCCCAGGCGTTGGTAGCGGAGGAACAAGTCTTGGATGGTGATCCGGGCCGCCTGGTTGGTGGCGAAGGTGATCTCGACGCCCTCCTGAGCCTCGACGGCCTGATGGATGCCGGCGCGCCACTTGCGCCCCTCGGCGAGCCGGCCGGTGAACTCGTCGACGATCACGATCTCGCCGTCGCGCACCACGTAATGGCGGTCGAGGAACATTTCGCGAGCCACCTTTACCGATCGCTGCGACGTATTCGTAGATGGTCGACAGCGGCAGGCGATCCATGGCGCCAGGCTTCGGCAGGCCGCGGACCAGTTGCCGGCCGTCGAGCGTCAGCTCCACCGTGCGCTCTTCGTGGTCGTAATCATAGTGGTCGTGTTCCAGAAACTGCGGGCCCACTTCGGCGGCCCAGCGGTAGGCCTCAGCGGCGATTTGCTCGTCCTCGCCGGGCAGTGCGCTGATGATCAGCGGCGTGCGGGCTTCGTCGATCAGGATGCTGTCGGCCTCATCGACCAGCATGAAGGACAGGTCGCGCTGCACCGGCTGGTCGTGAGCCCCACCCGCCGACACGCCCAACATTTGTCCGAACAGGTCCTGTTGTCCGCCGCTTAGGCTGCGGCGCAGCAATCGATCGCGCAGGAAGTCGAAGCCCATTTCGTTGGCCGTGCCGTAGGTGACGTCGCAAGCGTACGCCTTGCGGCGGTCCTCCTGCGGCATCTGGCTTTGAATGATCCCGACGTTCATGCCGAGGGCGTGGTAGATCGGCTCCATCCACTCGGCGTCGCGGCGTGCGAGGTAGTCGTTCACCGTGGCTAGGTGGGCGCCCTTGCCCTCGAGCGCGGCGAGGTACAACGGCAGCGTCGCGGTGAGCGTCTTGCCTTCGCCGGTTTGCATCTCGACGATCGAGCGGTGGTGGATCGCGGCGCCGCCCAGGAGCTGGACGTCGAAGTGCCGCATGCCCAGCCTGCGACGGCCGGCTTCGCGCACCAGGGCAAAGGCCTCGACCAGCAGACGGTCGAGCGTCTCGCCGCTGCGGGCGCGGTAGCGCAGGCCGAGACTTTCCTTGCGGAGCTGTGGATCGGAAAGCGCCTGAAGCTGCGGCTCCAGCGCGGTGATTTTCGGCAAGTAGGCGGCCCACCGGGCGATGCGATTGCCGCCCGCGGCGCGCACGCTCCGGGCGAAGCCGTGCGGCACGCGCGAGACGTCGACGCTGTGCTGGTTGGTCGGACCGGCCGACATGTGCGAAAGTCCGTGTTAGCCGGCATCGTCGCGATGCCGTGACAGGCGCGACATCGAGACGATGGCTCGCTAACACAAGGATAGGACTCGGCGTAAGGGAGGGTCAATCAAAGAGATGAGATATGATGTCCGACGGTAGACTGTCCCCCCTCCCCGACCCTCCCCGCCGAAGGGAGGGAGCTAGAAAAAGAGTCGGCGCGAAGCGAGGCGCCCTACAGTCGCTGCTTTTGGACCACGGCGACGCGGTAGGCCGGTTGGGCGGTTCCGTCGCCGTTGGGTCGGCCATAGAGCTGGCCGCTGACGGCCACGAATTCGCCGGGCTGGAGGTTGGCGAGCACCTGCGGATTGTCGACGATCACGCGGCCGCCGAGCGAGTCGGCCGGGCCGCCGGCGGGCAGATACCGGAGACTCCACTGGCCGGATTCGGGCCAGTACTCAAGCTGGCCGCGCAGCGATTGGAAGTTCTCGGCGACGCCGTATTGATCGGTCGCCGCGGCCGCCTCGGCAACAGACGACCGGCGAATTTCCGGGGGGCGGAAAGCCTGAGACGACGGTTCTTCCTCGCGTGGCTCCCCGCTCTGCGGGCGGAAGCCGTCGCGGGTTGGCGTCGTCGGCCCGGCCAACGCGACTTGCGGCGGCGCCAGGTATTCCGCGGGAGTCACCTCGCGCGCCTGCAATTGCTGTGGCGAAGCGGGCGCGAGCGGACTCTGCGCGCCGGCGTTCGGCGAGAAGGCGGGAGTTGGCAGCGACAGCGAGGCAGGATTGATCGTGGGCGTCGTCGGCGTTGATTGAGCGAAGGCGACCGCGCCGGGATCACCTTGCGGCGGACCAAATCGAAGCGGCAGTTGGTCGCCCTGAGTTTGAATCGCTTCGCCCGGCGACGCCTGCGACTGTGGTTGGTAGGCGCCCCATCCGCCCGGCGGCGTCGTGAGTGGCGCCGGGTTGCTCGGGTAGGCGGGCGTCACAGGCTGCGCATTGACGGGTGGGTAGGCGCCGGCTGGTGGGTAAACCGGAGTGGCCGGGTAGGTCGTGGCGGGCGGATAGACCGGCGCCGGCGGATAGGCCGTCCCCGGCGGGGCGGCGATCACGGGCGCAGGCGCGACCGGGGCGCCGGGCAGCGGGTCGCCGGGGTAGTACGGTTGCGCCGTTCCGGGAGCGAGCACGCGCGTCGCCGGCGGCGGCACACGGTCGGGCGTGAGAAACGGATTGGTCAGCGTCGACGTTTGATTGCGACAACCAAGTTGCGCCATGAGAACGGCGACGATGAGCGCGGCGAGCGGGGACCGCATCGGCAGCATCCTTTCTGCCTCGGAGCGAGTAGCGGGCCACGGCGGCCAGGCGCCGGCGCGTGGAGGGCGCGAATGATAGCGACGCGGCTGGGTGCGTCCAGAGCGAACGCGCGACCCGAGACGGGCGCCGCCGCTAGCACGGCTCCAGGGCCGCGCCGCGGCGAGCACCCGGCATGAATGGTTCTTACTGGCTGACGTAGGTCGCTGCTGGCGCCGAACCCTGAGGACGCACAAACGGATTGCTCACCAAGAGCGGCCGCGGCTGCGGCGGTGCGCTGGTGGTGCGATCGGCCGCCGCCTTGGGCGCCGGCGCGGACTTCGCGCTCTGGCTCGGGTCGGTGACGTAGGGATTGTCGATCGCCAACGGTTCGACCATCTCAACTTCCGGCGTCATCACGCCCGGCGGATACGCGAACGGGCTGTAGCCGTAGGTCCGCGGCACGGGATAGCTGTAGTAAACCGGTGGGAATGCGGCGTAGTAAGGGACGTTCTGGGCCAAGACGCCGTAGAGTCGGCCGATGTCCCAATAGCCGTATCCATAGCCGCCGTAACCTCCGGCGCATCCGTCGTACTGAGCGGCGGCGCGGGGCGCCGCGGCGCCCAAAGTCGCGACCAGGATTGCCAGCAGGGCAAGTCGTCGAAGAATCATGATGTACGCGCCTCAGCTCTGGAGAAGTGCGGAAAAGCGCGAACGGGCGCGGGGGGATGTACCCGATGCGCTGGACGCCTGTCGCGACGGAACGCCGCGACTGGTAGCGCCATTTTTCAGAGTAATTGGCGGACCGGCGGGTCGCAACTGCCGCCCGCGGCTTTCCAGGCAGTCCTGCGGACCCTATTTGCCGTCTCTGACGGCCCTGACGCCATCGAGGCGCGAAGGGGCAGCGTCCTGGATAGAGCAGTTCCGGTTTCAGGACCGCCCGAAACAACCGGACGCTAGCGCGTGCCGGCTGATCCAATCGGCGCTAGCCCCCGTTTTGAAACTGGTTTCACTCACTTGGCGGGGCGTCCGTTGGACTCTGGACCAAGCCAAATCGTGCTCTGGGAGGCCGAATCAATCAGCTCATCGGCGCACACCAACAGCGACAGACTCGATTCAGACGGCGGGTAGGCCGCGGAGCTGGGGTCGCACGCCTCGAAGCGGGCGCCGCAGTGCTGACACGCCACACGCTTGCCTAAATACTCGACCCGCACTTGCAGGTTCCTACCGCAAGTAGGGCATTCCTGTATGTAGTACGTGGCGCCGGCCATGTTCACCTCCTGCAGAAAAGTAGGGCGGCCTGCACGATTCCACTCCCGCGTGCGGCTGTTCAGGGTACCCCCTACGCTGGCGAATTTCAATCCAATTTTGACATTAGCTGCGGCGCACCCCCCAGACGGCGGTTGGCGGCGGCGTCAGCCCTAATTGTTGACAGTGCGGCGGCTTGGGGCGTTCGCGCAAGCGTGGCGCGGCGTCGGTCGTAAAGTTTTGCGAGGCCTGGACTCCTCCTGGACAGGCCGTTGCGGACCAAGGACCTCGGCTATCGAGGTTCAGGCTGTGATTCGAACATCTGGGCGTGGTTTGCGATGCTTCGGACCATGCCCTTCGGAGGACCTCAGAGCGTGCCACCCGGCTGCCGACGGCGGCTTTGCCCAGGTCCCCCCACCATGCCAAGGTTCGCGGCGTTGGAGTTTGACGTGAGCACGCGGACGGCTTTCCGCGAGATTTCAACGTGTCAGAAACGCCTGGACGGCGCCGGCCTCGAGAGAAATCGTCGCCCTTTCCCACGTGCTAGGCTATGATGGGGGCGGTAGTGGAGGGGATGGGCCAGCCTGGGCGGGTGCGCCGTGGCGCCACTTGATTGTCGGGGCTGGGCACTTGCGCGCCTGTAATCACGGGGAGTCGCGGTTGGGAGTCGCCTCGCATGGCCAACCGAATCTTCGTTTGCTTCGTTGTAGCGCTGTGGCTGGGCAGCATGTCCTGGCTGATGGTGGACAAGATCCTCCCCTCGTTCCACGACGGCGAACCCCCCGCCGTATCGGGCTTCGACCCCAACGTATACGTGGCTTGGAAAGTGTACTGGTCCGGCCGCGAGGTGGGCTACGCGGCCAGCATCCGCCAGCCGAGCGTGCTGAACACGACCAATATTTACAATCGCGTCAAGCTGACCGAGGTGCCGCTGTTGGATCTGGTGCCGGCGCTGATGCGGCATGTCGTCGGCGACATCGGGCGCCTGAAGCTGGATGCGAAAACGCGGCTGGAATTCGATTCGCTCGATAACTTCTCGAGGTTCGAAAGCAGCGTGTCGATCAACGACGTGGCCAGCGTGCTGCAGTTGACCGGCAAGGTGAGCGGCGGCTTCCTGGAATTGAACGTGAAGTTCGGCGACGTGACCTATTCGCCCAAGGCGCCGCTGCCTGACCAATCGTCGTTGAGCGAGGCCTTATTCCCCGACGCGAAGTTGCCCTACATGTATCTCGGCCGGCGTTGGCACGAAGAGGTCTATAACCCGTTCGGGTCGCCCAGCGCTCCGGTGGAGACGGTCGACGCGGAAGTGGTCGGCGTCGAGTCGATGGACTACGGCGGCAAAATGGCGCGTGTGATGCGCGTGGAGTTCCGCGGACCGCCGGGCGTCGGGATTCCGGACGATGCGCGACTGCAAGCCATCGCGTGGGTTCGCGCCCGCGATGGCCTGGTGCTGCGCCAGGAGGTGCTGATCGCCAACTCGCGATTGCGCTTTGAGCGTTTGCCTGAGGACGAGGCGACCGCGATCGGCAAAGATCTGCTGACGCCCCCGATGGAACTGAGTCGCCGCCGGGGCCGCAGGGCTTGGCGCGAGCGCGAGGCGCCGAACAGAGCGAGTGATGGTCGCCCCGGCCCGCACAGCGGCGAGCCGAACACGAACTTCCAGGGGGCTCTGTCATACTAGTGCGCGCCGGGCGAGGCGCCTTTTCGGCTGAACGCTCGTTACTTTGCGCGCGGTGAGGCGCGTCGCTGGTCATTATGCTTCGATTCGACGACGTGACTCGGAAGTACGGCAGTCGCGTTGCCGTTGATCATCTCAACTTGACCCTCAACCGCGGCGAGCTGTTCGCCCTCTTGGGCCACAATGGCGCGGGTAAGACCACCACGCTCAAGATGCTGGTCGGCTTGCTGAAGCCGACGGCTGGTCACATTTACGTCGGTCCGTACGACGCGACCGAAAATCCGCGCGAAGTCAGCCGACTGATCGGCTACGTGCCCGATCAGCCGTTTCTGTACGACAAGCTGTCGGGCCGCGAATTCCTGCGATTCGTCGCCGACATGTACGGGCTGAACGACGCGAGCGCCAAGGCGGCCGTGGCCCGCGAAACCGAGCGGTTTCAGCTCCACGAGTTCCTCGACCAGTTGACGGAGAGCTATTCGCATGGCATGCGGCAACGCACGGTGTTTGCCGCCGCGATGATCCACCAGCCGGAGATATTGGTGGTGGACGAGCCGATGGTGGGGCTCGATCCGCCCAACATCCGCCTGGTGAAAGACCTGCTAAAATCGTATTCGGCCGCCGGCAAAGTGGTGTTGATGTCGACGCACACGCTGGCCGTGGCCGAGGAGATCGCCGACCGCGTGGGGGTCATGCGGAGCGGCCGGGTGGTGTTCGAGGGCAAAGTGGAGGAACTCCGCTCGGCGATCCCGGACGCCGGGCACTCGCTGGAGTCGCTGTACCTGGCGCTGATGAAGTCTTGAGGCAGGTGCGATTTTGGATTTTAGATTTTGGATTAGAGCGTCTACGGCAATGAATCGAACCGCCAAGGACGCCAAGGATGGCCAAGAAGATTTTTGGAATTCCTGGCTCGCTTGGCGCTCTTGGCGGTTCAAATTGTTAGCTGGTCTTAGCCCATTGTGGCAAGCTTGATCCCTCGTGCATTTCGCTGCATGTCGCAAGTTGCACTAACCGCCGTCGCCGAGTCGATGCCGACGCCGATGGTCGGGGCGCTGCCCTCGCACGAGCGGGAGGGGCAGATTTTCTGGCGACTGCGATTGCAGATTGCGCGGCGCATCTGCGCTATGTGTTCAGCGAGGCGCGATTGCGCACTGCGCTGGTGATCGGCCTGAGCCTGTTCTTTTGGCTGGGGCTGTTCGGGCTGTTCTACAAGGGCTTCGAGTTCATGATCCAGCAGATCGAAGCCCCCGGCGCCACGTACCACGCGCAGACGATGCGGTTTATCTTCTCGTTGTTCTTCCTCTCGTTGCAAGTGATGCTCATTTTTTCCTCGGGCATCATCCTATACGGCGGGCTCTACCCGTCGCGCGAGATGGCGTACCTGCTCACGTTGCCGGTGCGCGAGGAGCGGCTGGTGTATTACCGGTTTCAAGAGGCACTCTTGTTCAGCAGTTGGGGGTTCTTCCTGTTGGCCAGTCCGATGCTGTTCGCCTACGGCCTGGTCGTCAACTCGCCGTGGTACTACTACGCCTACCTCGTGCCGCTGATGGCGGCGTTTGCGTTCATTCCGTGCGCCCTGGGGACGATCTTTTGCTTGCTGTTGGTCTACCGGCTGCCGCGGCTGCGGCGGATTATTGTGGGCGTCGCGGCGCTGGCGATCATCGTGCTGGCGTACCATTCGATTTGGAAGACGCTGGAGTTCTCCGAGGTCGACTTCCCCGGCAATTCGTGGTTCAAGGATACGTTCAACCGCTTCCGTTTCAGCCGCGAGGAGTGGTTGCCGAGCATGTGGCTCAGTTGCGCTGATCGAGTCGGCGCGGCGGTCGCACAACAATCCGCTCGACTTGCCGTGGCTTGAGGGCGGCCGATACCTGGTGGTGCTGGTGTCCAACGCTATGCTCCTGCATTTGGGCGTCGTGTGGCTGGGCAAACGGGTGTATCGTCCGAGCTACTGGCAGCTGCACTCGCGCCGGGCGCAGACCCCCAAGCTGCGAATGGCGTGGATCGATCACGTGGCCGGAGCGTTGTTGGCGCCGTTTCCGCGGCAGACGCGGCTGTTGATCATGAAGGACCTGCGGCTGTTCCGCCGCGACCCAGTGCAGTGGTCGCAGTTTCTCATATTCTTCGGCCTGCTCTTGTTGTACTTCGCCAACGTCGACCGGTTCCGGCAGCATAAGAGCGACATCAACGTGATGACGTGGGTGAACATCGTGAGCTTTCTCAATCTGGCGGTCGTGGGACTCATCCTGTCGACTTTTACCACGCGGTTCATCTACCCCTTGTTGAGCCTCGAAGGGCGACGGTTCTGGATCTTGGGGCAACTGCCGGTCGAGCGCGATACGATCCTGTGGGGAAAATTCCTGTTCGCCGCGTGCGGGTCGTGGGTTCCCTGCGCCGCGCTGGTGGGCATCAGCGACGTGATGCTCGACGTGTCCGTGATGGTGGTGGCAGTGCACCAGCTCATTTGCCTGTTGTTGTGCCTGGGGCTGGCGGGGATGGCCGTGGGTTTCGGGGCGATGATGCCGAACTTTCGCGAGCAGTCGCCGTCGAAGATCGCGGCCGGGTTTGGGGGGACGCTGAACCTGGTGCTCAGCGCACTGTACATCATGGCCGTGGTGCTGATGACGGCGCTGCCTTGTCACTTCTTCCTGCTGGCCGCAGGCCGGGCCGAAATGCCGCCGCGGCTGCTGCAGCCTTCGTACCTGCGGTTGTGGCTGATGCTGGGGATTCTCGGTTCGGTGGCGCTGGCGGCGATTGTGATTGTGCTGCCGCTGCGCGCGGGGCTGAAGTCGTTTCGGCGAATGGAAGTGTGAGCTCTCGGCGCCAGACGGATGAACTATGGAGACTGCGAACATCGGACACGAGTCACCGGCGGAAGATGGTCGACGTCATGGGCGCGGCGAACGGCGAGCACTGCGCTGGACCCTGGGCGTCCTGTGGGCGTATGTCGTCGCCGCTTATGTAGTGATTCCTTGGTTCTGGGAGCGGTATGCACGCCGCCATCCGGCGTTCGACGACAATCCGCGGATTACGACGACCGGCGACGGCCATCCGGGCGATCCGCTCAACGTGGCTCTCATCGGAACGTCCGACGAACTAGACGGGATCATGCAGGCGGCGAAATGGTTTCCGGCTGCCGCGCTGGGGCTGCGGAGTGATCTGAAAATCGCGGCCGACACGGTGCTCTCGCGGCCAGACGACGAGGCGCCCGTGAGCAGCCTCTTCCTTTTTGGCCGGAAGGAGGACGCGGCGTTTGAGCAACCGGTGGGCGACAATCCGCGCAAGCGGCACCACGTGCGCTTTTGGCGGACGTCGCAAGCGGACGACGACGGTCGGCCCATGTGGATCGGGTCGGCCACGTACGATGAGCGCGTGGGATTGAGCCGAGCCACGGGGCAAGTCACCCACCACATCGACGGGGCCGTCGATGTGGAGCGCGATCACCTGTTCGACTGCTTGGAGAAGACCGGCGAGCTAGCCGAACAGTGGGCCGTGGATGAATTTCACCCCCAGCGCCAGGGGACCAACGGCGGGGGCGATGTGTGGCATACGGATGGCGCGCTATTGGCGGGAAGGATTAGCGAATCGCGAAGCGTTCCCTGAGCGAGCCCAGCGAAGGGGCGCGCCGGTCTGCGTTGCGATGTGCGTCGCCAACTTTTCCGATTACCGCCCGCGCCGTCGGCAAAGCCCCAGCGCGGCGGCAGCCAAAAGTACGGCAGTCGCGGGTTCTGGGACGGCCGCGACGGCGGGTTGGGACAAGAAATTGGCGCCAAAACCACCCTGCCAGGCGGCCAGGTCTTCGGGACTGCCGAAGTTGGGAGATTCGCCGAGTTGCCATTTGAGGAAGTCGGCGCCGTCGACGTCGCTGTCGTTGTCGAAATCGCCGTTACTAAGGGTTGGAAGTGGAACCAGTCCTTCGAAGACCTGGATGTTGTCGAAAATGGTAAAGCTGAAATCGGGGGCGCTCGAGACGGAGCTGAACACATCCGACATCAACAGGGTGATGGAGCCTGACATGTTGGCGGGGCCGGCCCCGTTGCTATTGTCAATCGTGCCGATCACGATCGTGTTGCCGGACGTGGCGCTGCGCATTGAGATTCGTGCGTAGCCAGGATTGGGAGTTGAGCCCGCGGGGCCCGTGGCCGCCGTGTCGACTTCGACGTTGACGGTCATCCATTGAAAGCCGCCCGCGCCGGCGGCTTGCGTGCCCGATTGCCCCTGGCTAGGCGCAGCTGTGCCGATGTCGATGGCCGGATAGGCGTCCGAGTAATATGGATCGGTGTTCTGCGTGGACGCGGCGACGTTTCCGGCGGCGTATTGCCCACTGGCGGCCGTTTGAATCGTGGCATTCTTCTGCAGGCGATAATCCAGCGACGTGTCGCCGTCGCTGTCGTACAGATAGGAAGCGCCGTTAGGCTCCTGTGCCGTTCCATTATGGCCGACGCCAACTCCGGCAAACTCCGTCGTGCCGCTGGCGTTGGGATCGGTGGCCCAGTTTAACCAGATATCAGCGCGCAAGGTATATTGCCCGGTGTAGGCGGCATTGGCGTTGCGCGCAACGATGTGATCGACTTCCGCCGGCTGGTTGTTGTTCACCTCCAGCTTAAGACCGATGGTGTCGTCCCCGCCGCGGGGCGCTGGCGGAACCCCCTTGGTCGAATAGTCAAAGCCAAATTCGGCCGTGGCGTCGATGGTCTTGAGGATCGTCCAGTTGTTGCCGGTGCTTAGGTCGTCGGAAAAGGTCTGGGCCGTGGCGGTGCTTGCCGAAATAATTGTCGCCACAGTCGTCGCCAACACGCTCAATCGCATCATCAGAAGTGCTCCTTTGCCGCACAGATTGGGGACGCCGCGCTCCTCACGCCGCAGGCTAGCGACGCGAAGGGGCGGCGTCAAGAAAATCCACGGGAAAACAATCATTTTCGTGCTGCGCCGGTCCATAACGCCCGAGCGTGGCAGCGGACGGCACATGGGGCGCGCCGGGGCGGCGGGCAAGGGTGATGAGTTGGGCCTGGTCTAGCGCCGGGCTGTTTGGGTTGGCACGGGGTTAATTTTGCCCGGCGCGTGCGGTTGCCTAGGGCGACGGGCCGGGTGGCCGGTCGCCGAGCATCGTTTTATAATCCGGCGACTAGCCCGGTCCAGTTCGCCTCTCACCGCACTGGTTGGCAGTCAGTACTTGCGTACTCCGTACACAGTCCTCAGTGCTCGATACACAGAACGGAGGGGCAAGCGCTTTGACGCAATGGGCTCTGACCTCCCCTACCTAGGGGACTGAGCCGGATTACCGCCGCCGCATTAAGATTAACATGACGACAAAGGTTGCGAGAACTGGCGAGGGACTGCGGATTGGCGCGGTTTCCTATTTGAATTCCGTGCCGCTCGTGGCGTATCTGCCGGAGTTATTGCCCGGGGCGCGGCTGTCGTTCGATCATCCGAGCCGGCTGGCGGACGACCTGGCGGCGGGTCGCTTGGATGTGGCGCTGGCGCCGAGCATTGAGCTGGCGCGGCATCCGGAGTGGTCGATCGCGTCGACGGCGTGCATCGGGTGCCGGGGGCCGGTGCTGAGCGTGAAGCTGTTGTTTCGAGCGCCGCCGGAACGGGTGCGGACGCTGGCGCTGGATGAGGGCTCGCGGACGAGCGCCGTCTTGGCACAGATTCTGCTCGACGACATGTACGGCGTGCGGCCCGAATTGACGGTGCTGCCGATCGGCGCGGCGGCGGATGAGTCGACGGCGGACGCGGTGCTGGTGATCGGCGATCGGGCGATCCGAGCGCCGACGGGAGACTATGTGGATACGTGGGACCTCGGCGATCGGTGGGTGCGTCGGACCGAGCTGCCGTTTGTGTTTGCCGCGTGGGCGGCGCGGCCGGGCGTCGAACTCAGCGAGCTGGAATTGGCGCTCGATGCGGCGCGGGATCGGGGACTGGAATCGCTCGAGTCGATTGCTCGCGAGCAGGCGTCGGCGATGGGGTTGTCGCGAGAGCTGGTGCTGACGTACCTGCGAGATCACTTGAACTTCTGCTTGGGCGCGGGCGAGCGACGGGGGCTCGAGTTGTTTTTTGAGCGGGCGGGGCGGTTGGGATTGATTGACGGCCGCGTGGTGGGCTTTCCCCCCTCCCCGACCCTCCCCGCCGAGGGGAGGGAGCCGGAAGGGGATGTGGTTAGGGAGCGGAGGGCCGTGCGGTGATCGCACCTTTGAGCATTTCATACCTCCTGGACAAGGCAGTCGTCGGCGAACGCCTGACGCCCGAGGAGGGGTTGCGACTGTTGGAGTGCCGTGATTTGGCGGCGCTGGGGCGAGCCGCCAACGAAGTGACGCTGCGTCTGCATCCGGAAAATTATCGCACCTACAACATCGATCGCAACATCAACTACACCAACGTGTGCACGGCGGTGTGCGATTTCTGCGCGTTCTACCGGACGCCGCGATCGGCTGAAGTGTATGTGCTCGACCGCGACGTGTTGATGCAGAAGATCGAGGAGACCGTGGCGATCGGCGGCGATCAGATTCTGTTGCAGGGCGGGCTGCATCCCGATTTCAGGCTTGAGTGGTATGAGGAGTTGCTGCGCGACATCAAGCGGCGGTTTCCGCAGGTGAACGTGCACGGTTTCAGCCCGCCGGAGATTTACCACTTCACCAAGGTGTCGAAGCTGCCGCTGCGCGAGGTGCTGGAGCGACTGAAGGCGGCCGGGTTGGGGAGCCTGCCCGGCGGCGGGGCGGAGATTTTGGTCGACCGCGTGCGGAGCGCGATCACGCGCGGCAAGGTGATGACCGACGACTGGCTGAACGTGAATCGCGTATGGCATCAGCTCGGCGGGCGGAGCACGGCCACGATGATGTTCGGGCACATCGAGACGCTGGCGGAGCGGATCGAGCACCTCGATCGGCTGCGCAACCTGCAGGACGAGACGGGCGGATTCACCGCTTTCATCTGCTGGACGTTTCAGCCCGAGCACACCGACATGGCCGACACGCCGCGGGCGGGGTCGTTTGAGTACCTGAAGACCAACGCGGTGGCGCGGCTATACCTCGACAACATTGCGAACATCCAGTCGAGCTGGGTGACGCAGGGGCAAAAGGTGGGGCAGCTCGCCCTGCTGTACGGGGCCAACGACATGGGGAGCCTGATGATCGAGGAAAACGTGGTGGCCGAGGCGGGGACGGTGCACCACCTGACGCTCCAGGAGATTCGCGCCTCGATATCGGAGCTGGGCTATGTGCCGCGGCAACGAAATGTCTTCTACGAGCTGATCGACGAGGGGCGGGAGGCGGAAGCGCTGCGACCGACCGCGGGGGCCGCTGGGCAACCGTCGTTGCCGATCTTGCGGTGACCAGTCGGTCGAGCGGCTGGCGTCTTGCGGCCGAATTACCAGCCCTGCGAGGCGGGCAAGGCCGGGCGAATCGCCGTGGACCCTTTTGGCACGCCATTTGAACTCATTCTCCTGCTGGAGCGGAGGCGGGGTAGAGGTAGAATTGCCTTGGGTGAGAGGTCGCCTCTGTGGAGGATTTGACCATGAAACGCGCGTTGGTCGTTATGAGCCTTGTCGCTGCGTGTCTCCTGCTCGCGAGGGACGCGCTTTCTCAGACTCCCACGCCTTCTCAGACTCCGACCGCGGGTGCACGGGAGCCCGCGCAGGATGCAGCGACGTCGTCGTCGAGTCAATACGATAGCCCTGCTCCGTCAAGTGCGCCGGATGCGACCACCGCGCAAGGGTCGACGGTTAGCGATTCGGAGACAAGCGGTTCCCAGGACGCCGAGCGGCTCAAGATTTGGAACAGCCCGGATATGGTCCAGGCGCGGGCGTACGTGCTGAAGTACAGCACGCTCTCGAAGCGTTTTAAGCCGACGGACGCGGAGACGTACCTGGCGAAGCTGCGCGAGATGCCGCCGGTGGAAATGAGTAAGTGGCTCCAGCGATTCAAAACTCGACAGGCAAACCTGGCGCGCTCTGCGGCCGTGGCCAGGGCGGGACGGCAGATGGCCATCGATCACGCGCTCAATCAGCACAACGCGGTCGAGCGATCGTACGCCAACATCGAACAGGGCCAGGCCGAGGCGGCGCTTATGGCGGGCGAGCGATTTAACGCGCTGAGCCAGTCGGCGTGGGACCTCTCGGCGGTGCGCACGGCCGACCGCGACGATCAGCTCGCACAATCGTATGCGAAGGCCTACAGTTGGATAATCCTGCCGCCGTGGTACACGCGCATCGCGGCGGCGGCGAGCCTGCCGGGCAACTTGCCGCCGGGCGATCCGCGGAATTTCATTCGCGGCGACGTCCCGGGTCCTGAAGTGATCGCGGGGTTGGAAGCCGCAGCGGCGCAGAACGGCGCCGCCAGCGCGGCGGCAGCCGCCGCGAATGGGGCCGGAACTCCGGCCAGCGCCGCAGCGGGCGTTGGACCAGTCGGCGCGGAAGGGGCCTCCAAGTAGTGGCTCTCAGGCGGTCAGCGCCGCCGTCACAGCCGCCACAACCGGAGCCCATCGACTAGCGCAAGTTGAGCCGCGCCGGCTACTTGCGTCGACAGATGGGCGCTGGACTGGTATTCTGCAAGTAGGGTGCGCGGAACGCACCGATTCACCTTGGGCCCCGGTCGCTGATCGGCGGCCAAATGGGCTACCCGCGTCGCGCGTCTCCCCCCACCATGATTGAAGCCCGCTCGCTCTCGAAGGTCTACCCCGACCTGCATCGCGGCGAATGCGTGGCGCTGGATGGGCTCTCGTTCTCCGCGGCCAGCGGCGAGGTGTTTGGGCTGTTGGGGCCCAACGGGGCGGGGAAGACCACGGCCTTGCGCATTCTGAGCACCGTGCTCGCGCCCTCCAGCGGAACAGCGGTGATCAACGGGTTCGACGTCGTCACCCAGCCGGCGCACGTGCGGCACTGCATCGGGTTTATCTCGGCCAACACGGCGGTGTACGACCGCATGACGGCCTGGGAGATGGTCGAGTATTTCGGCCGGCTCTACGGCATGGAGGACGAGCCGCTGCGCGAGCGGATGGAGGGCTTGTTTGATCGGCTGCAAATGCAGGAGTTTCGCGACGTGCTGGGCGCCAAGCTGTCGACTGGCATGAAGCAGAAGGCGTCGATTGCGCGGGCGATCGTCCACGACCCGCCGGTGCTGATATTCGACGAAGCCACCAATGGGCTCGACGTGCTGGTGGCGCGGGCGCTCTTGGACGCGGTGGCCGAGCTGCGCGAGCAGGGGAAGTGCATCGTATTCTCGACGCACATCATGCGCGAGGCAGAGCGGCTGTGCGACCGGGTGGCGATCGTCCACCGCGGGCGGCTGTTGGCGGAGGGAACCGTCGAGGAGCTGCGCCAGCGGCACGGGCAAGCGGACCTGGAGGAATTGTTCTTTGAATTGATTCGCGGCCAGGAGCGGGAGTTGGCGGCGTCGTCGGTTAATTAGCCCCCGGTCAGTGACCGGGGGCTAAATGGTGATGACATGCAGTGGAAAAACGTCAAGCTGATTTACTTTCGCGAGATGCGCGACCAGTTGCGCGATCGGCGGACGCTCTTTCTGATTGCCGTGCTGCCGCTGCTCTTGTATCCGCTGCTGGGGATGAGCTTCTTTCAGCTCACGCAGTTTTTGCAGAGCCACACAGCCAAGGCGCTGGTGCTGGGGGCTGAGCAATTGGAGGGGATCGAGTGGCTGCCGCCGCTGGTGGACGGCAAGCATTTCGCGGCGGAGCTGTTCGACGACCCGCAGCAACGCGACAACTTGCAGGTCGTGCGGCCGGAGGATTTTCCGGGCGTCGACTTCGGGTCGCAACCGGCCGGCGACGACGCAGATCTGGAGGCCGTGACGCGGCGGCTGGTCGACGAGGGCCAGGTGGAAGCGGTGCTGAAATTCCCGCCGAGATTCGGCGACCGGCTGCGCGAGGCGCGGCGAGCGGCGATCGACCGTCACGGGGCCGGCGCGGCGGACCTGCCCGACCCGGTGGTCTTGTTGGCTAATTCGGCCGACGACAAATCGCAACTCACTCAAGCGCGCCTGGAGCAAGTATTGCGGCGATGGCGCAACGCAGTGATGGAAAAGAACCTGGCCGCCAGCGATGTGCCGCAGGAAGCGGCCCGGCCGTTCGAGCTGGCGCTGCGCGACGTCTCCCAGGAGCGCCAGCGGCACGCGGCGGTGTGGTCGAAGATCTTGCCGTTCTTCGTATTCATCTGGGCGCTGACCGGGGCTTTCTATCCGGCGGTCGACCTGTGCGCGGGCGAGAAGGAGCGCGGCACGCTGGAAACGCTCCTGACGAGCCCGGCCCTGCGGCGCGAAATTGTCTGGGGAAAGCTGTTGACGGTGATGAGCTTCAGCGTAGCCACCGCGATGTTGAACCTGGCCAGCCTGGGGGTGACGGGAAAGTTCGTCATCGACGAGCTCCGGCAGGTTCCCGGGTTGGCGGAAGCCCAGCTTTCGATGCCGCCGTTGGCGTCGCTGGGGTGGTTGGCGGCGGCGCTCGTGCCGATTTCGGCGTTGTTTGGCGCCTTGTGCCTGGCGTGCGCGGCGTTTGCCCGGAGCACCAAGGAGGGGCAGTACTATCTGATGCCCCTGCTCTTGGTCACGATGCCGCTGATGCTGCTGCCAATGTCGCCGGGCGTGGAGCTGAACCTGGGCAACAGCCTGGTGCCGGTGACGGGCTTGGTGCTGCTGTTGCGAGCTGTGATCGAGGGCCAGTACCACCTGGCGTGGCCCTATGTGGCGCCGGTCGCGGCGGTGACGCTGGCGTGTTGCCTGCTGGCGATTCGCTGGGCGGAGGAACAGTTCAACCGCGAGAGCGTGCTGTTTCGCGAAAGCGAGCGGCTGGAACTGGGACGGTGGCTGGCGCATGTGGTGCGCGACCGGGGCGACACGCCGAGCTTTGCCCAGGCCATGTTGTGCGTGGCGGTGATTTTAGTGGTGCAGTTCTTTGTCAGCGTGGCGCTGTCGGCGCGGGCGCCGGACGAGATTACGTTTGGGTTTTTGGCCAGGACGCTGCTGGTGAGCCAGATCGGGTGCATCTTCGCGCCGGTGGCGATCATGACGGTGATGCTGACGCGGCGGCCGGCGCGGACGCTGCTCTTGGCGCGGGCGCCGCAGTGGACGCACTTGGCGGCGGCGGCGGGGCTGGCCGTACTGGTGCATCCGCTGACGGTGAGATTTGGCGAGGCCATTCACCGGCTCTATCCGTTTTCTCCCGAGGTCTATCGCAGCAACGCGGCGATCGAACGCGCTCTTGGCCAGGCGCCGCATTGGTGGATGGCGCTGGCCGTCATGGCGCTGTTGCCCGCGGTGTGCGAGGAACTGGCGTTTCGCGGATTCGTCTTGTCGGGGCTGCGGCACGTGGGACACAAGTGGTGGGCGATCGCCCTGTCGGCCGTGGCGTTTGGCGGCGTGCACATGTTTTTGTCGCAGAAGGTCGTGGCGACAGCGGTGGGCGTGGTGATCGGATATCTTGCGGTGCAAACGGGCAGCCTGTGGCCGTGCATGGTCTTCCACTTGATTCACAACAGTCTGCAACTGGTCATCCAGCGGTGGGCGGCGGCGGTCCAGGCCGACCCCAAGCTGCCCTTCTCGAAACTCATGGCCGGCGAGGCGCCGCTGTTGTATCATCCGGCCACGGTGGCGTGCTGCGCCGTCGCGGCGATCGCCATCTTGTGGAGCTTGCGCGGGGCTTCGTACCGACCGACGCGGGAAGAGCAGCTCGCGGAAGCGCGGCAGCGGCAGGACGGGTCGCTGGCGGGGGCGTGACGGCGCGCACCGCGTCGGGTTGAAGCGCGGCTAACACTGCTGTGGCGACCCTGGTAGCGAGGCGCATCGCGATGTCAACGTTCAGTTTGCGAGCGCGGTGGGTGTTGCCCGGCAATGCGCGGCCGATAGACGGCGGATTTGTAACGGTCGTTGACGGCTGGATTGCAGCGGTGCGCGATGGGCGGCCTGCCGGCGCGATCGAGGATTTGGGCGACGTCGCGTTGATGCCGGGGTTCGTCAACGCTCACACGCACCTGGAATTCAGCGACCTCGAGGCGCCGCTGGGGCGCCCCGGCATGAGCCTGCCGGCGTGGATTCGGCTGGTGATCGCCGCGCGAAAGAGCACCGGCGCTCAAGCCCCACTGGCGATCGCAGCGGGGCTGGCCGAGAGCCTTGCCGGCGGCGTAACTACGGTGGGCGAGATGGCCACAGCGCCGGCGGGCGCCTATCTCGCCGCGGCGCCGCGGCCGAGGGCCGTGCTTTTTCAGGAGGCGATTGGATTTTCCGCGTCGCGGGCGGAGTCGGCGCTGGCCGACGTCGAGCGGCGATTGGACGCGGCGGCGCCGCCGGTGGGAGTGAGTCCCCACGCTCCCTACACGGTGCATCCACAACTTGTCGCCCGGCTGGTCCGGCTGGCGGCGGCGCGGAGCGCGCCGGTGGCGATGCATCTCGCGGAATCGCCCGAGGAACTGGAGTTGCTGGCGAAGGGGGTCGGTGCGTTTCGCGAGCTGCTGGCGGAGGCGCAGCATGTGGGATGAGTCCGCGATTCCCCGGGGATCGCGGCCCATGGATTACCTGCGGATGCTCGCCGAGGCGCCGCGGGCGCTGGTGATTCACGGCAATTACCTGGCGGCGGATGAGATCGAGTTTCTCGCCGGGCGGCGCGACTCGATGAGCGTGGCGTTCTGCCCGCGGACGCACGCTTATTTTGGCCATCCAACTTATCCACTGGATGCCATGCGCGCTGCGGGAGTGCGAGTGGTCTTGGGAACGGACAGCCGGGCGTCGAACCCCGACTTGAGCGTGCTGACGGAGTTGCGGTTTGCGGCGGCGCGGTTTCCGGGCGTGCCGCCGGAGGCGTGGCTGCGGATGGCGACGCGCGACGCGGCGATCGCGCTGGGCTTGGGCGATGAAACGGGCGTCCTGGCGCCGGGCAAGCGCGCCGATATGGCGGCGCTGCCGTGCGCGAGCGGCGATCCTTACGCGGCCGTGATCAGCGGCGATGCGACGCCCGCGCGAGTTTGGCTGGCGGGCGAGCTAGTTAGCCCCCGGTCAATGACCGGGGGCTAAGTGGCCCAGCGCTACATCGCCTGGCACTTCTTGATGTAGGCGGCCAGGCTTTCGAGCGTCTCGACCGGCCAGACCATTTCGGCATGGAACTGGTTGCCGGTGAGATTGGCGGAGAAGCCGACCGGCGGGGATGCGGGATACTCAGGGATTTGCACCGGGCCGGCGCCGCCGGCCATGGGGCCGAACACGTGCTCGACAACGCGGGCGACCCACGCGACGGCGCCCTGGGGGCTGACAATCGCTTGCCAGGGGGCGCCCGGCTCGAGCATTTTCGCCGTGGTTTGAACGGACGGCGAATCGACGAGGCCCATTTCGCCGGCGACGACTTGCTCGATGGCTTTCGTGATGCGGCTTTCGGCGGCGACGCCGATAACAATCATCGCGTCGTCAACCGCGACGAAGTCGAGGCGAAACTTGCCGTCTTCGCTGAACAGTGACTGATAAAGCGGCGCGAGCATGGGAACGCGCTCGTCAGCGCCAGCGTTAGCGACGTCGGAGGTTATCCGCAGCGCGGCTTTGCCGGCGACATTAATGTCTTCAAACCCATACTTCATCTTGTCAGCAAAGTCTAAGGCCGACTCAGAGAGTAGGTCGTTCCACATCTCATTGGCCTGGCGAGCGGACTTCAGGTACTGTTTGGCGTCGTCGACGTTGAGGACGCCAAAGATGTTGCTGACGATTGGGTCCGTCTTCTCACCAACGAACAAAACGGAGGAGAAGCTGCGGACCCCTTGGAAGTTGGCCTTCCACGAGTCTTCGACCTTCTGCCATTGGGTCTCGTCGAAGTCCTGGAAGCCATACTCGGCGGCATATTCTTCCGTTACGCGGCGGACGCCGCGGGCGAGATGGTCGATCCATGCGCTGAGGAACTGGTCCGCCCGCGGCGACGACGAAGGGTTCGGCGGGATAGCCCGCTAGCGGCGAGGCGTCGAGAGCCTTGACGCCGCCTGGCTTGGCGACAGTGCCGTCGGGGATAAACGCCATGCGGTTGGAGATGCGCAGATTCGCGTCGTCGTCGATGGCGACGCCCATGCCCACGGTCTGGACCTCGGACGCGGAGAAGCCGAGCACGGACTCGACAAACCCGAGCGCTCTGGCGTCGTCCTCGAGGCCGCCGCCAAGTTGCGGGTCGCCGAGCTGCTCTTTCATGGCCGCTTGCTGCTGGGCGACGGCTTCGCTCCCGAGCGCGGTGAGCGCCTCGACGCCGGCGCGGGTCAACACGACGGCGAAGTCGTTGGCGGCGAGCCACTCGGCCAGCGGCTGAGCGGCGTCGGAGGGTTTGGGCTCGGCGGCCAAGAGCGCTTCCATGGTGGGGCGATGCTCGACGTTCATCAGCATGGCGTAAGCGCCTCGCTTGGCGACGAGCACTTCCTCGCCAGCGATCATTACGCGGCAGATTTCGCCCGTCGCGTCGCCGCTGATCGACTCGGCGAACTTCGCATAGTCGCTCACGGGCGCCAACAAGAGCGGCCGGGGGTCGGCGGCGCCGTGCGGGCCGGCCAGGAGCGCCAGCGCGGCGTCGCCTTGCTCGTTGAGCCCCGCGCCGAGGCCGGTGGCGGCCTTGATGAAGGCCAGCGGCGCGGGGGCGCCGACTCGCTCAGTCCTGCGAAGATTTTGAGCATCTTCTCGATCTTGGCATTGGCGGCCGAGAGGTTGTGCACCAGCGCAAAGCCCAGGGCGTCGGGCGGCAAATGATCGAGCACATTTTCTGCGCGTGCCGGCGCGGCGACGAGGGCGGCGATGAGAAGCAGCAGCGCACGGCGGGTAGTGGTGGAGAGCATGCGGCTATGGAATGGCGATAGGGGAAAGGGCGAACGGGGGCATTATCGGCCGCCTGCGGATGGGGGACAAGGCTAAGGCGGCGCTTCGGGGTCCCGGTCCGGGTCCTCGATCATCAAGAGCGGCAGGAGCGGTTCGTCGATGGCGGCGGGAGACAGGCGGCCATCGGCGATTGTATAGGCGAACGCCCAGTGAAAGCCCAAGCCCACCAACACGGCGACGTGAAACACTTCGTGCCATTGGACCACGCCCGGAACAAGCACTGGCCACTTAAGATAGTCCAGCACGGCGCCGATGGAGTAAGCCACGCCGCCCCAGAGGATGGGCTCGACAAAGTGAAAGCCGAATCGCCGCGCCAACGCGTAGCCCGAGCCGAGGCCGATCCAGCCCATGCCCAGGTACAGCGCCAGGCTCAGCGGGTCGGGCATGGAGTAAAAATACACGGTCTTGAGAGAGATGGCAGCCACGGCAATCGTCCAGATGAGGATCAGTACGCCCCAGCGTCCCCCGCCGCGGAACAGGATGTAGTGAAACGGCGTGAACGAGCTGGCGATGAGGACAAAAATACACGCATGGTCGAGCACCTTGAGGATGTGCCGCGGAGTTCCTTGCGGGTCGAGCAGGTGATAGACGCCGCTGATCGACAACAAGAGCACGCTGCCACAGCTAAAGATAACCAGCGTGATGACGCGGCCCGTATCGCCGCGGCCGCGACGAATGAGGAAGATCGACCAGACTAGAAACACCGCGGCGCCCAAAAGGTGCGACAGGCTGCTGAACGGGTCGGCAAAACCGGGAATCGGCGTGATAGCGGGCATGACTTCCCGTTGAAGAAATTAGCCCCCGATCAGTGACCGGGGGACCAAATGGGTTACATGCCCAAGAGGCGTCGGGCCTCGGCGACGACCGCGGCGGCGGTGATGCCCATTTTCTCGTAGACGGTTTTCTCGGGCGCCGAGGCGCCGAAGCCGTGCATGCCGACGAAGGCGCCGCCGGCGCCGATGTAGCGGTCCCAACCCTGGCGGACGCCGGCCTCGACGGCGACCCGGGCCAGGACCGACGGCGGCAGCACCTCGAGGCGATATTTTTCTGGCTGCTGCTCGAAGAGTTCGAACGACGGCATGCTGACCACGCGGGCGGCAATTCCGGCGGCGGCGAGTTGATCGAATGCACTGACCGCGAGGGAGAGTTCACTGCCTGTGGCTAGCAGGATGACCTGCGGCTTGCCGTTGGGAGCGTCGACGAGCACGTAGCCGCCGCGCTCGACGTCCGCGGCCGGGGCGTACTTGGTGCGATCGAACGTTGGCATGTTCTGACGGGTCAAGAGTAGACACACGGGCCCGTGCTGCTTGAGCGCGCTGCGCCACGCAAAGACGGCTTCGTTGGCGTCGCCGGGCCGCAACACGATCATGCCGGGAATCGCCCGCACCGCGGCGAGTTGCTCGACGGGTTGGTGGGTTGGTCCGTCTTCGCCCACGCCGATCGAATCATGCGTGAACACGACGATCGACGGCACGCCCATGATCGCCGCCAGGCGCAACGATGGGCGGCAGTAGTCGGCGAATACGAAAAACGTGGCGCCGAACGGCCGCAGGCCGCACAGGGCCATGCCGTTAACCGCGGCGACCATCGCGTGCTCGCGGATGCCGAAATGGAAGTTGCGGCCGCCATAGTTGTCGGCCTCGAAGTCGCCGACCTTGGCGAAGGTGAGCAGCGTCTTGGTCGAGGGCGCCAGGTCGGCCGAGCCACCGAGCAGCCAGGGGATTTTTTCGGCGAAGGCGTTGAGGGCTTTGCCGCCGGAGACGCGCGTGGCCAGGCCTTTGGGGTCGGCGGGAAACTCGATCGGTGCAGCGTCCCAACCCGCGGGCAATTCGCCGCTGAGGATCAGCTTCAGCTCGGCGGCCTTCGCGGGAAATTCCTTGGCGTAGTCGGCCATCAACTTCTCCCAAGCTTCGCGCTCGTCGCCGCCGCGCTCGCCGAGCGTTGAGGCAAACTGTTCGAGAGCTTCGGGCGGCACTTTGAACTTGGCGTCCTGCGGCCAACCATATGCAGCCTTGGTGAGCTTGATTTCCTCCTCGCCGAGCGGTTCGCCGTGGGCGGCGGCGGTGTTAGCCTTGTTGGGGGCGCCGTAGCCGATGATGCTGTGGACGACGATGAGCGTGGGCCCGTCGTCGTGGAGGCGAAAGGCCTCGAGGGCGGAGGAGATGGCTTCGAGGTCGTTGGCGTCGGCGACCTCGACCACATTCCAGCCGTAGCCGCGGAAGCGAGCAGGCACGTTTTCGCTGAACGCCAGCTTGGTGTTGCCTTCGATGGTGATGTGATTGTCGTCGTAAATCCAGCACAGGTTCGACAGCTTGAGGTGCCCGGCGAGCGACGCGGCCTCGGCGGACACGCCTTCCATCAGGTCGCCGTCGCTGCATTGCGTGTACACATTGAAGTCGAACAGCTCGAAGCCGGGCTCGTTGTAGTGGGCGGCGAGCCACTTGCTGGCGATGGCGAATCCCACGCTGTTGCCGCAGCCCTGGCCGAGTGGGCCGGTCGTGGTCTCGACGCCGGACGTGTGGCCGTGCTCGGGGTGGCCTGGGGTGGCGCTGCCCCACTGGCGGAAGTTTTTCAGGTCGTTGAGCGTAACGGCGAGGTCCTTCGTGGGCTTGCCGCTTGGGTCGAGCTTGCGCACCTGGGCCAGGTGCAGGACCGAATACAGCAGCATCGAGGCGTGGCCGCAGGAGAGGACGTAGCGATCGCGGTTGGGCCAAAGCGGGAAGGCTGGATCGTAGCGGAGGACGTCGGTCCACAATTGGTACGCGACGGGCGCCAGGGCCATCGGGGTGCCAGGATGGCCGCTCTTGGCGGCTTCCACGCCGTCCATCGCCAGGGTGCGGATGGTGTTGATGGCTAGTTGGGCGTTGTCTTTGGCGATGGTTGCCATGTGAGTTCCCCGCCGGGGAGTGGGCAAACCGGCAATGTTATGGGGGGCGCCCCGTAGTGTCAAATGCAGTAGGCGTAGGGCACGCATTGCGTGCCAGTGTAGTGCACGCGCGATGGCAACCAGTCTCCGCACGCGCTGCGCCGCCTACAGGTAGACGCGCTGGCCAGTGGCGCAGCTTCGGCGCGCTTTGGAGGCGATGCTCAAGGCGCGGTGGGCGTCTTCGAGGCTGGCCGATTTCAGGACCAGGCTTTCGACGGCGCGGTGGAAGTGCAGCAAGAGCTGCTCGCCCACAGGGCGTTCGTGGTCGAGCGTTTCGAGGTGCTGGCCAGCGTTGTCGAACCAGGCCACGGTGTTCGGGAGGTCGACGAACGCCAGGCCCTTGTCGCACACCACCTTCAGGTCGGCTGGGCGGCGGAAGTTGAGCGACTCCTCGCACGCCGCCGGGACGTACTGCCCGCAGGCGATCATCGCCATGGCGCCTTTGCCGGTTTCGGCGGCGTCGGCGAAGTCGAGGCTGAGCGAGAAGTAGTCGGAGCAATGCTCGCCCGGCGAATGGTGTGTGACGGCCACCACGGAGCTGGGCTCGGCGTCGACCACATAGCGGCACCAGTCGATCAGCTCCACCATGTCCAGCTCGCATCGGGTACCGGTTTCGGCGAAGGCGCCGGTGGTGCGGCGGCGATTGCAGAACAACAGCCGCGGCGTGCCCAGGCGCGTGGCGATCAGCTCCTTGAGCCGCAGCGTCGCCGAGGAAAACCGGCAAGGAAACTCGGCCATGAACGCGATGCCGCTCTCGCGGACGCGGTCGCGCAAGAGCGCGGCTTCGTCGTCTTTGAGCTCCAGGGCCGCGGCGCAGTAGACAGCCTTGCCGGAGTCGCAGGCAGCATAGATCGGCAGCGGGCCGAACCACTGGGAGGAGAGCAGCATCACCGCGTCGATGTCGTCGCGGGCCGTCAGGGCGCGGAAGCCGTCGTGAACGCCGGCGCCCAACTGCCGCGCCGCCTGCTGAGCCCGATGCTGCACCGGGTCGCACACCGCCGTCACTTCGAAGCGGTCCGGCAGAGCGCAAAGCGCCGGAAGATGCCGCGACTCCCACACCGGCCCGACGCCCACCACGCCAACGCGGATCTTCATAGACTGTTTGTATTCTCCCGGAGAATATGCGATTTCAGCTGATTAATTATAGCGGCGTGGCGCGCTGGGACACAATCAGAAAAGGTTCGCGGCATAAACGCCATGGGCGGCGAGCATATCAGGCACGAGTTCCATCGGCAGTCCGATGACGTTCGACTCGCTGCCGCTGGCGAGATGAAGCCAACCGGCGCGGTCCTGGTAGCCGAAAGCTCCGGCCTTGTCGCGCCAGAGGCCGCTGGCGAGGTAGTCCTCCAGCTCGGTCTCGGAAATCGCGTCCATCGTCAGCTCCGAGACGGCCAGGCGGATATCCGGTTTGTCGGGGGCCGGAGAAGTCGCTGGCCGCCAGACGCAGACTCCGCTGTACACTCGATGGGGGCTGCCGCGGAGGCGGCGGAGCATCGCGCGGGCGTGGTCCTCGTCGCAGGGTTTGCCCAGGATTTCGCCGCGGCATTCGGCGACCGTATCGCAGGTGAGGATGACTTCGGCGCCCTGCCCTGTCCGTTGGTCTTGAAGTTGGCCGGCGACGTCGAGGGCCTTGCTGACGGCCAACTCGACTACCAGCGCCGCGGGGCCGCCGACTGAGCAAACGCCGCACTCCGCCGTAGCGCGCGGGGCAATCACGTCGAACTGGTAGCCGGCGTCGGCCAGCAGGCGCTGCCGCTGTGGCGAACCGCTGCCGAGGATCAGGCGGGAAGAGATCATGGCGAAGGGGCGTGGGCTACAAGGTTAATGCGCACCCCATTATGTTGGAACTCGCGGTACGCGGCTACGCAGTAGTTCAAGTCAGGGATAGTTATCTCATGCCGGCTGACGTTCCATCGCTGGATGTTCTCTTCGAGGACAACCACCTGCTGGCCGTCAATAAGCCCGCGATGCTGCCGACGATGGGCGTCGAAGAGGGTCGGCCAAGCGTGCTGGCGGCTGCCAAGGAGTTCTTGCGACGCAAGTATCGCAAGCCGGGAAATGTTTATGTGGGGATCGTCAGCCGGCTCGACGGACCGGTGACGGGCGTGGTGCTATTGGCCAAGACGTCGAAAGCGGCGGCGCGGTTGAGCGAGGCCTTTCGGACGCGGGCGGTGCGGAAGGTGTATTGGGCGGCGGTGGAGGGAGAGGTGACGCCGGAGAGCGGGACGCTCGAGCACTACCTCCGCAAGGACGAGCGGCATCGCAAGGTGCACGCGACGCACGCCGGGGCGGAGGGCGCTCGAACTCAGCGCGACTGAGTTATCGCACCCTGCAAATGGTCGGCGGGCTCACGCTGGTGGAGATTGAGCCGGAGACGGGGCGGAAGCATCAGATCCGCGTGCAACTGGGGCGCATTGGGCATCCAATCGTGGGCGACCAAAAGTACGGCGGACGCGAGCCCTTTCCGCACGGCATCGCCCTGCACGCCCGCGCACTGGAGCTGGAGCACCCAGTGCGGAACGAGCCCTTGCGATTGAAGGCGCCTTTGCCGCGTTCCTGGACGAATGACCGGCAGGTTTGTCGGCTCTTGTAGCTCTTGTAGGGTATGCACCGCATACCATTCCGCAGTCGGCATGCGGTACATGCGGCCTACGCAGGGGTTCCCACTTCAATGGCGGCGTCGGCAAGGGAGGCGACGCTTTCTCGGTCGTGGCTGACCAGGATGCTCGGAATGCGAAATTCCTTGATGGCCCGGCTGAGGTATTGGCCGATGTTTTGGCGCAACTCGACGTCGAGGGCGTTGAGCGGCTCGTCGAGCAGAAGCAGTCTGGGACTGCGGAGCAACGCCCGACCGAGCGCAACGCGCTGCTTTTGTCCGCCGCTGAGCGAGTTGGGCGAGCGGTCGAGTAGGGTTTCCAGCTCCAGCGTGGCCACGATTTTTTCAAAGTTCGCCGATCCGCCAGGCGTGCGCCGTTGGCCGTAACGCAAGTTGTCGGACACCGAGAGGTGAGGGAATAGCTGGTAGTCCTGAAACACATAGCCGATGGCCCGCCGATTAGGGGGCAGGTTAATCGCTGCGCCGGAGTCGAAGAGGATTTCATCCCCCAGGGCGATGACGCCGTCGGCGGGGGATAGGATGCCGGCGATGAGATTGAGCGCCGTGGTCTTGCCGCTGCCGGAGCGACCAACCAGCGCGGTGACGCCGCGCTCGACAGTAAACGCCCGGTCAAGGGAAAAACCGCTGGGATACCGAAATCGACAGTCGAAGCGGAGCACGCTCATGGCATCACGCGGCCGCTCCGTGCAAGCGTAGTTGGCCGCGTTTTTCGAGCCACTGGCCGGCGGCGAGCGCGGCGGCGGCGATGAGGACCGCGGCGACGACCAGGCGGACCGACCCGCGCATGCCGTCGGGGGTTTCCAGGAGTGAGTAAACCATCAGGGGGACCGTGCGGCGTTTCGCCCGGGATATTGCCGGCGATCATGATGGTGGCGCCGAACTCGCCCATGCTGCGGGCCCAGGCGAGAATCAGGCCGCTCAAGATTCCGGGGCGGGCGAGCGGTAAGGCCACGGACCAGAAGGCGTCCAGCGGCCCGGCGCCGAGGGTTCGCGCGGCCTGGATCAAGCGGTCATCGACGGCGGCGAACGCCTGGCGGATCGGTCGGACCAGGAGCGGAAACGAGACGACGGCGGCGGCCAGCGCCGCGCCTTTCCAGTCAAAAACAAACCGGATGCCGAGCCATCGCTCCAGTGAGGCGCCCAACAGGCCATGACGGCCGAATAGGACCAGCAGCAAATAGCCCGTCACTACCGGCGGCAGGACCAGCGGCAGGTTCACGAGCGTCTCGACGAGAAACTTGCCGGAAAATCGCCGCTTGGCGAGGAGCCAACCGACGGCCAGCGCGGGCGGAAGGCTCACAGCCGCCGCGGCGCCCGCGACCAGGAGGGACAATCGGACGGCTTGCCATTCCGCAGCGCTTAAGAACATGGTCGTCGTGCTTGCGGATGCTGGAAGTCGCCGCCGGGTCACGGAGTCCCGCCGCCGAGGAGCGGGACGAATCCCCGATCGGCGAAAACCTGCTGGGCGGCGGAGCTTTGCAGGAAATCGTAGAGCCGGCGAGCCGCGGGATTTTCAGAATCTTGTTTCACCAAGACGAGAACATACACAATCTTCTCGTGCAACGCCGGATCGAATTCGAACGCAATTTCAACCCCCGGCGCGGTGCGCGCATCGGTGGCATAGACGACGCCGGCTTCGGCTTCGCCCCGCTCGACGTAGCCGAGCGCAGCGCGCACATCTTGGCCGCGAGCGATTTTTTTTTCGTCGTTGATCTTCTGGAACAGGTCGAGCTTCTTCAGCGCCTGATCGGCGTACATGCCGGCGGGGACGTTCTCGCCCGCGAGGGCGAGTTTCTTCACGGCGTCGGCAGTAAGGTCTTCAGGCTTGTGCACGCCGGCCGGGTTGCCTTTCGGCACGATGGCGACGAGCCGATTGGAGAGCAAGTCGACTTGAGCCGCGGCATAGCCGCCGGCCTGCACCTTGTCGGCCCACTCGCGGCTGGCGGAGAGGAAAACGTCGGCGGGGGCGCCGGCGAGGATTTGCGACGCGAGGGCATTGGTGGGCCCGGCGTTGATTTTCACTTCGACGCCCAACTCGGCTTGGAACTTCTTGGATAGGTCCTCCACAGCTTCGGTCGTGCTCGCGGCCACGGAAGCGACGAGGGTTTGCTGTGGAACGGCGGCGGCGGGCGCCGACGCCGGAGGGACCGACGCCGACTGCTGCCGTGAGCAGGAAGTCAAGAGAAAGAAAGTCGCGATCGCGGCGCACGCTGCAGAGGATCGACGGCGCGTCATGGCGATGATCTCATTTCGGCGGAGCACCGCCCGCTTGTTCCGCCGCGGGCGTTAACGGGACGTCAATCAGATTCAGCACGCGAATGGTGCGGAGCATGCGGATCCAGCGCAGCTTGCGTTTCTCTTGGGGGATTAGCAACCGAATGGGCCCTACTTCCGCGTTGAGTGCCTGCCCGTTGCACCGCAGGCCGACGACGACCACTTTGTCTGTCACCGCGGGGTCGATCTCCGCCAACGCCATGGCCACTCGGTACTTGTCGGCTGCCTCGCATAACGCCACGGTCGGAGTTCGCCGTCCGCGAAGCTGCTCGCCAAAGGCGACGCCCGCCTGCTTCAGCACGTCGAGCAAATCGGGTCCTTCGTAAATCAGCGTGGTCGGACCGTCTTTAACCTCCACCTTCCGTTGCGGCAGCCGCGTCGCGCCGACTCGTCGAGGACATGCGTTGCTCCCGCTTCGTCGATGATCGTCAAACTGACTTGACTTGCCGCCGATGGACGATCGGACGGCGTTTCAATCGTCGTCGTCTGACCTTCAGCGAGAAAAGCAAGCGTTGCCGGCAATACGCCGACCGCCATTGCGGTGAGCCGTATCGCGGGTCTGCGCATCACATGACCGATTCTTTTGGAAGTCATAGCGTTCTTCGCACTCACTGGGGCGATGCCAGGCAACCACGGCGGCGTATGCGGTCTCCGGCAGCGGCCGCCTGCTCGATTCCGGAACATCATACGCGAAGAGAAGCTGAGGGCGAAAGGAAGCGGCGCCGACGATGGTTGCAAGTTGCGGCCCGACCCCTACGATCGGTGTGACCGGGACGCGATAACTATCGGTCGGCGGGGGCGATCACTGCGCCCCCACCGGCGTCAATGCCGGGGCCAAACGGGCGCCTGCCCCGGCTATAATTCAGGGGTCGTGGAAATTCTCCTTGACGGAAACAATGGTCGGCGCCGTGGCGTCGGAGCGCGTTGACGCGAATACCGCATTCCATCCTTGAAGAGGCCGGGCTGGCCAGCGGGCTCTTGAGCCAAGAGCAAATCGACCACGCCTGGCACGCGCTCTCAGGGCCGTTGCTCAAGGGCGAGCGGTCGCTGGACGAGCTTTCCGACGATGTGCTGAGCGAGCACCTCATCGAGCTGGGGTATCTCAACCACTGGCAGGTCGAGCAGCTCAAGCTGGGGCGCACCAAGTTCACGCTCGGGCCGTACCGCATTCTCGACGCCATCGGGCACGGGGGGATGGGGTACGTGTTCAAGTGCGAGCACGTGCTCTTGGGGCGGATCGAGGCGATCAAGGTGTTGCCCAAGAGCCAGATGGACCCACGGTCGATTACCGCCTTCTGCCGCGAAATTCGCGCCCAGGCACAGCTCGATCATCCCAACCTCGTGCGCCTGTCGTTTGCCGACAAGGAGGGCGACACCTACTTCCTGGTTACCGAGTTTGTCCCCGGCGCCGACCTGCGACGGCTGGTGCGGCGGCACGGGCCGCTGGCCGAACGGCAGGCAGCGCTGATCGTGTCGCAGGCGGCCGAGGCGCTGGCATACGCCCACCAATGCGGGCTGGTGCATCGCGACGTAAAGCCCGGCAACTTGCTGGTGACCCCCGAAGGGCGGACCAAGCTGGCGGACTTGGGATTGGCGTCGTTCTCGTCTGAGGCCGGCTCGGCGGCCGATCTGGCGCCGCGGCACATCGTGGGCACTCCCGACTTTCTGGCGCCCGAGGCCATCGTGGCGCCGATGGACGTACGGCCGGTGAGCGACGTGTATTCGCTGGGCTGCACGCTGTACTACGCCGTGACTGGCAAGGTGCCGTTTCCCGGCGGGTCGACCAGCGACAAGCTCCGTCGGCATGTGGAAGAGGCGCCGCTTACGCCTCTGCGGATCAACCCGGCGCTCGACGAGAAATTCGTCGACCTGATCGCCGATATGATGCACAAGCGGCCGGCCGACCGGATGCCGTCGGCGGAGGAAGTCGTGCGACGGCTGCGTCCCTGGGCGCAGGAGATCGAAGAGTCTGCCGTGCGCGAGCTCGGCCAGTTTGCGGCCGAGCCGGGCGAGCGGTCGCTGGCGGGGGCGACGCCCGCCGACACCTTGCCCGTGGATTCGGGGGGGCTGGATTCCGACGGACTGGCCGATGGCGACGGCGCCCAGGTCCGGCACTGCGGACGGCGCCGCGGTGGATTTGCCGTTGCCGCTCACCGAGGCGCGGGCGCCGACCGGGCGGCAATATTCCGTGGATGAAACGAACGGACAGGTCGCCGAGCGACGGGCGCCGTTTCAGCTTGCGGGATTGGGGCTAGGGCCCGTGCTGCTGATCGCCACGGCGGTGGCGACGGCCCTGGCGGCGGGGGCGATGGTGGTGATGAGTTTCGGCGAGTGAGGAAGGGGAATTTTGGATTTTGGCTTCCCTGACGTTGCGTTTGGACGAGGGGCGATTAGCCATCCCCCAATCCAAAATCCAAAATCCAAAATTCTCCTCACGTTCCGCTGTTGCGGGCGGAGATGATTTCGTTTTGGAGCGCGGTGATCGCGCGGTTATCGAGGAACCGCCCCAGGAGTTCCCGCGTCGAGGTGAACAGGCGTTCGATCGTTTTTTGCACCTGCGGGTCGGCGCTCTTGGGAAGCCGGCGGGTCGTCAATTCGATCGATCGCTTGAACGTCGATTCCGACGGCAGATCGTTGAGCTCGGCCATGAGCTTGTGGGCATCGTCGATTTTTCCGGCCTTCAAGAAGGAGCGGATGCGGGCCATCATGATCGTGCGGCGGGCCACGACGTCGATCAGCTCCTCGCGCACCACGCGAGCCTCGGCCTGGGCCTGGAGCCGGACTTCGTCGTCGGCAATGGGCGCCTGAATGAGGTCGGGGGCGCCGGCCACCACCGGCAGGCGCGCCAGGAGGGCGCCGTCGCTCCGCAGCACCAGCGTGCTCACCGCTTCCGGCCCAGGCGGCACGGTGATCGTGCCTTCGCGATCGGTCACACCGATCATCTCCGGCGGCGCCTTGGGAAGCTGGCGGAATACTTCGTAGCCCGCGAGGCCTTGCTCAGGGTTGCTGCGGGCGTGAAATCGCACGCGCGAAGGGCCGCGAGGATACTTCAGGCTGATCGCCAGTTGCTCGACCAGGCCGCGGCGCTTGGCGAGAAACGGGTTGCCCATGCCGGAGTGAATCTCGGCGAGCCAATCTTGCTGATCGGGCGCCGTGGCTGCCAGCAGGGTCCACGGGATTTCCGTGATGCCGTTTTTGGCCAGCATCCCGTTGCGGTCGGTGCGGCGCAGCAGCGGAACGTAAGGATCGCCGGCGGCGACGAACGGCTCGTCGGCGGAGCGGCGCGGTAGGGCGCCGCCGCGGAACTTCAACCGCACGCGGTCGTCCTTTTCTCCCAGCGCTTCGACGACGGCGACCGGCGAGAAGGCCTCGGTGAGCAGGTGAAATGCGGCCTCGCCCACGAACGGCGCTGCGGCACGAGCCGGCTGTGCGTCGGCCCCCGGCGCTGAGTGTAGGCGTCGAACTCGCGGCAGGAGATTTGGTAGCCGGGCAATTCGGCGACCACGCTGAGCCAGAGGAGCTTGTCGTACCGCTTGCGCTCGGTGGGGAGCTTGTTCCAATCGAGATCCCGCGGATCGCGGCAGAAGCGGCGACCGGCGGGGTCGGCGGCGATTTCCACGGCGAGCGACCACAGCGGGCCGATGGTCGTGGCGGCGCGGTCGACGATCGTGGTCCTCAGGGCGGTTTCGAAATCCGCTTCCGGACGAAGGCTAGTGTCGGCCGTCAGCGTAACCTGGATGCGGTAGGGAGATTCTTCCCAGCGCGGATTGGCGGCGGCTTGGGCGGCGGCGGCGGAGGCGAGCGCGGCGAGAGCGGCCAAGCCGCAAGCGGCGGGGTGCGGGGATCGACGGTGGGGAGCTCGTGGGGTCACGGGGATGGCTGCCGGAAGGACTTGCGCCAGTCGGCGACGTTTTGGTAGAGCGTTACCGGGTTGTCGCCGACGCCTTCGAGCTGGGCGCCTCGGGCGAAGTAGTTGATGGTCTGCCACAGGGGAATGAGCGGTAGATCGTAGTGGGCGATGCGGTGGATTTCCTTGAGCCGGTCGCGGGCCTCGTTCCAGTTTTCGGCGCGGTCGAGGCGCTCCAGGGCGGCGTCCATCAGAGCGCTCGCGCCGCCCGCCACGCCGTGAGAACCCAAGAGGCGTCGAGCGTCGACCAGCGGCTCCCACGCCGCCAGCTCGGCGTAGAGCAAGTCGTATTTCACGTCGGCGCTCGGGTCGCGCGCCGGCAGTTCGACCAGCTTGACGGGGATCCCGACCTGGTCGAGTTGGAGCTTGATCGACTGGCAGGCCACGCGCACCACGGGGTCCGCCGGGTACGCCAGGCGCAGCGGCTTGGGCGGGGGCAATTCCGGTTCCTCGCCTGGCGCCGGGGCGTCGGCTTTGGCGTCGTCGTTTTTTGCTCTCGTGTCTTTAGGTTTATCGGCTTGACCGGCGGCCGCCGCAGCTTCCTTGCGGGCCGCGGCCTCGCGCTTGGCGAGCGTCGTGCGCACTACGTTGGCCAGGAGGGCGCTCAAACGCGGCTCGTACGGCCGCGGCGCCAACTGGTCGTCGTAGCCATATCCCGCCGGGTCGTTGAGCCCGACGCCGGCGGGAAACGGCGCGCTGATCGTGCGAAATCCCGCCGCCTCCTGCCCACCCAGGAGAATGTCGCGGACGATGCCCTCGCGGTCGATGCCGTAGCACAATGCCCGGCGGAATTCGCGCACGCCTAACAGCGGGTTGGCAAGATTGGGTATGAGCACGTGCACCGTCGGCAGCCGGTAGGGCGTCAGGACCACGCCCTGGGCGGAGCGCATCTGCTGGATCTGCCACGGCGGCACGCGATCGACCGCGTCGATGTCGCCGCGGATCAAGGCGGTGAGCATGGCCTCGTCGTCGTCGAACAGGCGCTCGACGATGTAGCGCGGCTTAGCGGAGCGGGCGGCCTTCGGCTCGCTCCGCTCGTAGCGGGCTTCGTCAGACTCCGTCATCCTGGGTTGCAGGTCGAACCACAAGCCCGGACTGCGTTCGGCATCGGTTAGCCGGCGGAGCGGAATCTGCAGGAACGCGCCGGGGCGAATTGGTGGGCGCCGCCACTGGAGGCGCACCGCGCGGCCCTCGGCTGTGGTTAGTGCGGCGAGATTCGCGGCCACGTCCTCTTGTCGCTGCGGGCTGCCGATGTCGGCCAGGGCCATGAGCTCCAGGGCCACGACGTCGGGGGTCAAGCCGGTGCGGAGGCCTTCGGGCGACACGGTCAGCGTGGTCTGTAGCCCGTCGTCGCTCGTGGCGACGTTGCCATAGCGCGAGGCGTAGACGCCGCCCTCGGCGCCGAAGTCGACCATCTCGACCAGTTGCGGATCCACCAGCGGGCCCAGGCGGGCGGCGGCCCACACGGGCGTCTGCGCCGGCGGCCCGACGCGACCCAAGCCGGTGACGCCGACGCGCACCTCGGGGGCCGTATTCTGGATTTCGCGGAGCAGCGCCTCGCCCTGGGGGAATGAGGGCACGATCGATGCCGCAAATATCGCCGCGTCCCGGGCCTCGGCATAGTTCTCGGCGGCCAGCGCCTTGCGGGCGACGGCGACCTGCTGCTGCGCTTCGTTCTGGAATCGCTGTCGCCAGCGGGCGACATTGGTCAGGCCGAGCTTGGGGAAGCTTTTCTCGAGCATGTCGACGACGGCCCGTGCGGCGGCGTAGTTCTTCGTCTTGATCCGCTCAGCCACCAGCGCGTCGCTGACGGCCTCGACGGCGCTGTATCCAGGCGCGGGTACTCGGGGTTGCGGGCGTAGAGCGACAGCAGGATCGGCCAGGCCTCGTCGCGCTGGCCGGCGGCGAACGTGGTGGACGCTTCTTTCCAGAGATACGCCTGCATCGCGGACTCCAGCCCGGGCAGGTCGGCGTAGTTGGTGCGCAGGTAGGCCAGGTACTCGAAAGCTTCCTCGAACTGGTTGGCGGCGGTCAGGCGATTCGCTTCATCGAGCAGCATTTGCTCGTAGAGCTCGATCTTGACGACGGCACTCCACGGCACGGCGTAGGAGATCGAGGGTTCGCTGAGTCGGTGGAGGCTTAGCTCGCCTTCCCGCGGCAGGTTGTCGGGCACGCGCCGCGCGGGCAGGTCCAAGAGCACGGTCTCGATCACCGCGTTGTCGTTGGCGGCGTCGAGGGTCACGCGGTCGAACGGCGGACGGTCGAGAAGCCGGACCGGGATTTCGACGGCATCATCGGCGTCGTCGGCGGCCGTGGGCTGCTGGGCTCGGCAGGCGGCGAGTTGGAAAACCCATAGAGCCGCCGCGCCGGCTGCGCACCAGCAGAAGCACCGCCGCGATCGGAGCTTGGGGTCGATCATCAGCTTATCGATTCACCACCAGCAGCGTGCCGTCGGGCGCCGCCACGAGCAGCCGCTCGCCGAGCGCCACCGGCCCCGCCACGGCGGGCTGACCGATGTCGGTGTAGCTGGTCTCGCTGCCGTCGGTCAGGTTGACGTGGGCCAGGCCGCCGGCAATGTGCAGCACCACGGCGTCGCGCTCACTGACCAACGGGTCGCCTCCCAAGGGGCCATGCTCGACCTTGCGCCGCCAGGACACGGCGCCGTCTGGGGCGACGAGCACGAGCTCGCTGGCGTCGGTGGCCATGAGCAATCCGGCGGGCGTCGCGAAGGGTCCCCACTCGACGCGACCGCCGAGTTTGACAGGTTCGACAGGCTTCAATGAAGGCAACTCAAAGCTGGCGAGGCCGCCGTCGGCCGTCCCGGCGAACACGCGCTCGCCGGCCACCGCCAACGGCGAGACCAGGGAGGACGGGCCGACATCTACTGTGGCCGTGGCCTCCAGATGCGGCGCCGGTTCAGTCTTGAAGGCCACGGCGTACAGCTTTTCGACGCCATCGCTCACCAACAGAAGCGAACTCGCGCCCTCGCCCGCCACGGCGGGGCGCACCCAATGATATTTCTGATTCGGTTTCAATTCCGGCTGGAACACGGCGAGCTTGGCCGCGCTGTCGGCGTCGAACAAAAAAATCTGCCCGACGTCGGTGGCGGCGACGAAGCCCTCGCGCCAACGCACCGGCGGACAGCTTAACGGGCCGGCCAGTTCAATTGCCTTGACAGGCGGCCGGGGGTCTTCGGGCCGGAAGTGCAACAACCGCGCGCCGCCCGGCGCCGCAATCGCCAGCCGACCATCGCCCAAGTCCGTGGCGACCGTGTAGGGCGTCACCTCGTCGAGCACAGTGCCGGCACGGGCTGAGCGATCCTGGACGCCGCGGCCCATCGCCTGTCGATCGAGCAGGAACACTGCGCCCGAGGCGGTGGCCGCCGAGATGCGCATCCGGGCCGAGTCGACGGCGGGTGCGCCGGCCAGCGGCACGGCGAGCTCGGTTTCCCATGCGGCTTGATCGGTGCTCACATCAGTGGCGGACACAATGGCGCCGGCGCGGCCCGCGGGCCGGCGGACGTGAATGATCAGCTGGCCGGCCAGTTGCAGCGGGTAGTCGAAGGCGTCGCCCTGATAGTCGCGCTGAAGGCTGCGTACCGAGAGCTGGTTGCCCGTAGGCAGAATGGCCAGCTTGGCGAGTTGCCGCCCGGCCATCCACAGGTGGCCCTCGTGGAGCAGACCATAACGGGCCATCTGCTCGTGGTCCTGGGCGTCGCGGCGGGCCACGACGGCCAGCGACTTTTCATCACCCGCGCCGCTTAGCTGATAGACCACAGCTTCGTCGCGAGTGGTGACGGCGGCGAAGCGCCGACCTGCCTCCACCAGTGGCGTGACTACGAGTCCGGCGAGCTTGCTGCCGGCCACTTCCTTGGCAGCGGCGCCCTTGTCGTCGAGCGATAACACATGGAGGCGAGACGTTTCGGCGCCGGTGTTTTCGGCCACCACGAGCTTGTTGAGCACCGCGATCGGCGGGGACACGACGGCGCCGGGCGAATGACCCAGGTAATAAACGCCAACGCACGCCAAATCGGCGGCGGAGAGCGTGATGAGGAGCGACTGGTCGGCGACCAGGTAAATGCGATCGCCCCGATCGTTGACCGCCGGCGACACGCGCAGTGGCTGCGGCAAATCGACGTGCCCGGCCAGCTCGCCCGTCGCGGCGTTGACGACAAACAGCTTGCCCGATTCGCCGCCGATCAGCAGCCGGTCGCCGGCGAGCACGGGCGTCGTCAGTTTGTCGTCCAGAGGAAGCCGCCAGCGGAGCTTGCCGGTAGTTGCGTCGAGGCAGACGAGGCCGCCGGCGCGCGCATCAGCGGCAACGAAATTGCCGTCCGGCAGGGTCACGGGCACGACGGCGGCGGCGCCGCCGAGATCGCGCCGCCACAACACAGCACCGTCGGCGGCCTGCAGGCCATAGAGCGCGCCGTCGACGCCCGCGACGACGGTCCCCGAAGCTTCCGCATTGGCCGCGGGCGCGCCGCGCCGCTCGGCAAGCGTTAGCTCGGCGACCACCGCCGTGTGCGGGAAGTCGGTGGTCGCGGGTTTCTTTTCGGCGACGTACTTGACCAGGCTTTGGGCCGCCACGGAAGCCGCGCGGACCTTAGCGTTGAGCGACTCGTCGCCCTCCAGCACAGGGAAATTGCTCGAGCAGCGCGGTTCGCACGGCGTAGGCGGCCGCGGTGTCGCCGCGGGCGATGGCTTCGTCCATCTTGGTCAGGGCCGCCGCCAGGTCGGCGTCGCGCGCGTTGGCGCTTCTCGACGCGGTCGAGCGTCTCTCGGGCGGCGGTCAGCTCGGCCGCATTGCGGAATTGCTCGGGCACGTACTTGTTGTTGTCGCAGAGGGCCAGCGCCATTTCGAGCTGTTTGATCCGCTCTTGCGCATCAGCGCCGTCCTTCGCGGCTTCGGCCTTGTCGGCAATGCCCTTGGCGATGCGGGTCAACAACGCAGAGAGTTCGCGCTTGGCCTCCGAGAGCCCCTCCTTATTCTCCTGGCCGTCAGAGATGAACGCCTGCTCATCTTCGATCTGATCGATGGCCTCTTTCACCTGCGTCAGGCCGATGGCTGGATCGCCCGGGCTGTCGACGGCCTGCCAGACCTTGGCGAGATTTAGCCGCACTTTGGCCCGACTGTAATCCTGGTGGCCGGGAAACTTTTCGACGAAGTGGGCGTACTGTTCGATGGCCTGGGCATAGGAGCCCTTGTCGAAATACTCGTCAGCCTGGGTGAGCACCTTGTCGGCGCTCTCGCGGAAGAGCAGATACCACAGCACGACGCCGGCGACCAGCAGCACGGCCAGTGCGCCGCCGCCCAAGACCAGCAGCGGCGAATCCCACTGCTCCTTGCCGCGGCGCTTGGCGGGGCGTTTTGTTTTTTCCCGCTTGCCTTTTTTGCCGCCCAAGCGCGGAATCGCGCTGGTTGCGCAATTGTCGCTAGCGGCTTCGACGGCGCCGATGCCTGAAATCTCGGTCCCACGGTCTTCGGGGGGCGCCAGCAAGTCGTCGCCGCTCGGTTTGCGCGGGGGCCTGGGCGGCGGGAGCGGTGGTTCGGCGCGAGGCCTTTCCACGGACGGCTTCGGCACGGGTCGGAGCTGCACAGGCGCATCGTCGTCGTCCTCGTCGATCGGCGCTAGCCCCAGCGTGTCGGTTGACGCCAACTCAGGCGTCTCGACGGGCAGCGAAACGTTTGCTTCGGCCAGCGGGACGACGCCCAAAATGCTCGATTCGGCTTTGTCACTCACCACGAAGATGGAGTCCAGCAATTCCTTGGCCTGCCCGCGGCTGACGAGCTCCTTCTTGACCAGGTACTTCAGAATCGAGTCGGCCGTGATCCGATGATCGCCCTGGGCCGCCTTGCGCGCAATTGCTGGATGGTTCGCGCCGGCACGAGCTGACGCTCGGCGAGCAGATCGATGAAGTCTTCGGTCGTCATGCTAAAAGTAACTCTGGTCGATCACCGCAAACGTGTAACCGTCGCTGCCGGTGATGACCGTGAACACCGTCTCGCGGATCTTGTTGGCGTCGCCCGATTTGTTCTGTGCCTTTTCCAGCGTGTACAGCAGTTCCTCGACTTTGAAAGGGTAGAACAACAGCGCGATCCGCCCGAAACGCATGATGTCGGCGTCGCGGGCGAGCTGCTGAGTGAGGGCGGGCATCGGGCCGTCAGCGGGCAGGGTTTGCCCAAAGGCGTTATAAGCCTTGGGGTCGGCGGTCTCAACCTGCACGTCCCCGGTGAAGTTCCACGCCACGTGCACCTTGTTATCGCGGCCCAGCACGCCGATGCGGATCTCGTACTGGTCCAGCCACTTGGCGAAGTCGCCGGCGGAGGGGGGCTCGAACCGGATCTTCCAGCGTTCCCACCGGGGCACGCGCTCGATCACGCCGTCGCCGCCAGGGCCCGGCTGCCGGGCGTCGCCCAAGCCTTCGCCGCGACCCAACTGGCCCGCGGCGCGGATCGTCTTGTCCGACAGGACTGCGTCGCTGACCGATGCCGCGCTCAGCGCGTCGGGCGACGCGACGGCCGCGAGCATGTCCTGCAGTCCCGGCTCCGACAGCTCCGGCGCGTCGGCGACGCCCGGTAGCCCGGGATCCGTGCCGTAGCCGCCGTTGCCGGTGGGGCTGGTGGCTTCCACCGGCACGAAGTCGATCGCCTGGACTTTCTTCTCGAACTTGTTGGAGAAGAACAAGAGCCCCAGGCTCACCACGGTCGTGGTGGCCATGACCAACAGTGCCAGCACGACCGTCGTGGTGCGATCGAACGTATTGACCGACAACTGGCGATGCGGATCCTCGACGACCGGGTCGGCGGAACTGGCGGAGGAGGCTGTGGCCATAAGTCGAGTAGACCCCCTGTGATCAATCGCCCGCGCGCCGCGGGCCGTCGACCGGCGGCGGCCTTTGTTCATTCATTTTACTCACGGCAGCGGCGGCGCGTCGGGCCGAACGGCGCGATACCAGTCCTTCCACCGCTGGACTGCTTCGTCGCGCTGGCTGTCGTCAAAATTGTCGGGCGGGCCGAAACCTTCGAAATTGCGGCTCACCGATCGCAGCGCGTCGCGAGCTTCGCGGACCACGCGCTTGTCGGGATCGGTAAGCGCGAAAATCAGCGAGGGGGCGTAGTCCAGATTGCGGAGCCTGGCCAGCGCCCGCACGGCCAGCAACCGCGCCTCCGGGGAGCCGGTGCGCACGACCTGCTGTAGCCGCCGGGCTTCGTGCGGCCCGGCCGCGCCGACCTGGAGCCGCCGCGGGTTGATCGATCAGGGCGTCCAGAGCGTCCGTATCGCTGTCACCCAGCATGTCGATGAGCTCGTCCAACTCCGTGGGATTCTGTTGCACCACGAGCTTGCCTCCGCGCAGCTTCACCTTGGACAAGTCGCGCGGCAGGCCGCGACCCCCGACGAGCGTCCCCTCGCCCAAGCTGGCTTTGATGCTCTGTTGCGTCGATCGCAGCAGGAAGAGGATCGCGAACGCCGTCGCGCACGTGCGCCGCACGAGTCGCTCCAACTGCCGTCGGGCGCCTGAGTGCTTTTTAGAAACTCGAAGCCCTTGTTGTACCAGTCAGGTTGCTCGACGCTCTGCCCGCTGAGGTAATCCTCGAAGCTCCGGTACCGTTCCAGCGAATAAAGGTAGTAGTATTGGTAGGCATTAACGCGGACCGAGAATTCCTTGTCAAACCAGCCGGCGCCGTGCTGGAGCGTTTCGGTAAGCTGCTTGCGATCGACGTCGCCGGACGGCAAGGTCGGCATGGCCGCCTTCTTCTCTTTGACGTCGGTACGGTGCAGTGCCGGCGGCACGCCCGTACTGGCGGAACTCGTCGCCGTCGGCTCGGACGACTTCGGGGCGGCCAGCAGTCCCAGGCTGTTGGCCAGTATCAACGAGCTGCCCATTCCAGCGGCCGACATCGACAGGCCGACGTTGTCGTGCTGCGCCACCAACTTGTAACTACCGGGATCCTGCCCCTGATATCCCCACGCCCCGGAGGGATCTTGCGCTGCGCATCAGCCATTTGAGGCACTGCTGCACCGACTCGGCCTTCGGCGTCATGCCGTGGTTCAACATTTCCCAGTAGGCCAGCGCCGCGTACTGGGTTTGCGAGGTGTCGCCGGTTTCGTAATTGATGTAACCGAACCCGCCGTGCGGCTTCTGGTGTTGTTTCAGCGAGCCCGCGTAACGGTCGATCAACTCGCGGTATTTGGCGCTGTCGAGCTCCGAGAGGAAGATTACCGCGACGCCCTTGTTGTAGATGAAGACTTCGCCCTCGAGCGGCTCGAACTGCAGTCCGCACGCTTCGACGGCCTCTTGAATTCGCGGGGAGTCGTCCGGCAGGCCCCGCTTGTGAAAAGCCAGGGCGATGAGGCACTTGGCGCCGAGCCGCGAGTCCGTATTTTCCGGCTTAGCCAGGTATGCCAGGCCCTTGTCGATGAGGGCGAGCACCTCGGGGCTATCGGGCGTGACGGCCCCGACCGGCGTGGACGCCAGCACGGCGATAAGCAACGGCAATCCGCAGCGCGCCAACAGGCGCCGCCGCAAGGACGAGAGCGCGAGCATGGCGTCCCACCTTGGGCCGCCGACCGCGGCATGCGCGCACTGTCGAACGGCGGCGTTCATGAAGCGGGTGGCCTCGGGATGGTTCTGTTCCGTCTCAGGGCATCGTATCCTGCGCGTTTTGCGCATGTCAAGTTGCGCCCTTCACGATGCACTAGGACCGCGCACGCGAACCCATTGCGGAAGGTCACGGTCGCCGGGGGCGCCGTGGCGAGCGTCGTTGAACCCTGGAACAACGGGCCGCGTCTGGATAAGATGAGCGTTCCTTGGACAGGTAGCTCAGTTGGTAGAGCAATGGACTGAAAATCCATGTGTCGGCGGTTCGATCCCGCCCCTGTCCACTGGCGCCCCTGTCCACTGGATCGGCGACGCGAGCCATCCCCGCCGGGTCGCAGAATGCCCGTCGAAGTAGGTCTACGCTCAACGGCCGATGTGCAGAGCTGTACATCGGCCGTCGTCGTTTCAGCTCGCGCCAGGCAGAAGAGTTCATTCAGCGACGTCGACTAATTTGAGCGGCGGGACGGGTGACGCGACGCGCGAATGGGAATTGGATGGCCATGGGGGCCGTAAATGCCGATGGTATTAGGTGCGAGCAGCGACCCTGACGACTACAAGGACTAGCGCCTCTATGGAACAAGCCACGATCGCCTGCAATGCTCGGCTGATTCGGGGAGGCGTCTGTGGGGAAGCCGCTGTGGTGGGGCGCTCTCACGTTTTCTATAACACGCCCAAATCTACTCGGGTGGTGCGGGAAATTCATTATCACGTCAAATGCCCGAAGTGTGGTTCGCGGGTCCAAGTCGTGACAGGCGCCGCCGCTTAAAGGCGGCGCACTCGCTTCTCTGCCGCGCGAACTACCGCAGCCCAGGTTTAATCCCCGCCTCCGGTCGTCGGTGATTACAGCAGGTTGACCACGCGGTCGGCCAAACCCTATTGCCCAGGACCACGTTGAGCTTGCCGCTCGCCGCGACCCGCTCCCGGACTTCCAGCTCTCAGGAGCCTCCGCATTCTGCGCCGGGGTTGAGGCGGCGATGGCGACAAAAGTCGGGGAGTTTTGTCGGTTCTTGGCGCTGTCGGGGTCTGGGAATGGCGGGGTTTGCGCTCGGGCGCCGGGTGACGGACTCCCCGAGTTGTGCGCCCCAAAGACGGAAACTTCATTTTTGGGCTGCATAAGTCGCTCCTTTTGCGGCGTTCTGGCTGCGGTCCGCTCGGCAAACCTCGGGGCTCCGACGATTGGCATGGCGTCGTAAGTGCGGGGGGTATTGCGGTTGCAGTGGGCGGTGGGCGGTGGGCAGTTACGAGTTGCGAGTTGCGAGCGGCGAGTTACGAGTTGAACGCTCGATCCTCGTCCCTCATCCCTCGCCCCTCCGCCGGCCGACAGCCGACGGCTGATAACTGAGAGCCTTGTTTTCAAATGTCAAAGAACGTTAGCGGCGCTGCCTGACCGGTTCTTGGCGCCGCGTGGGATTGAGCCTAGCACAGGTCGTGGCCCATTTTCAGCAACTTTTTTTGAAGATTCTTGGGTCAGCGCTTTGCCTGCGGACTTGGCAGATGCGCCTCGCGCGTATGGCGGCCATTTGAGGCATGCGGCCGGCACGGTACCATGAGGAGTTTTGCGGCGGCGCGTGGCCGCGGCTTACTCTTATCAACCGGTCGCTATGCCTGATCCCGACGACTCTTCCGACCTCGCCTATGCGGATACGCTCTGGAAGGCCGCCGACGCGCTGCGCGGGCAGGTCGACGCCGCCGAGTACAAGCACGTCGTGCTGGGCCTGCTTCTTCCTGAAGTACATCTCCGACTCGTTCGAGGCCCGGCGCGAGGAGCTCAAGGCCGAGCTGGAGAAAGACGGCATCGGCGGACCAGCAGCTCGAACGGCTGCTGGAAAATCGCGACGAGTACACCGCCGAGCGGGTCTTCTGGGTGCCGCCGGAGGCGCGCTGGCCGAACCTGCAGAACCAGGCCACGCGGCCCGACATCGCCACGCTCATCGACGACGCCATCCTCGCCGTCGAGCGCGACAACCCGAAGCTCAAGGGCAAGCTGCCGCGCGACTACGCCCGCCGCGGCATCGAGCCGGTGAAGCTCAAGGGGCTGATCGACCTGATCGCCGACATCGGCTTCAAGGGCGACCGCGACAAGGCGCGCGACATGCTCGGCCGCGTCTACGAATACTTCCTCGGCAAGTTCGCCGCAGGCCGAGGGCAAGCTCGGCGGCGAGTTCTTCACGCCGCGCTGCGTCGTCCGGGTGCTGGTCGAGATGCTCGAACCCTACGAGGGCCGCGTCTACGACCCGTGCTGCGGCTCGGGCGGCATGTTCGTGCAGTCCGAACAGTTCGTCGAAGCCCACGGCGGGCAGCGGACCGACATCTCGATCTTCGGCCAGGAGTCGAACCCGACGACCTGGCGGCTGGCGCACATGAACCTCGCCATCCGCGGCATCGAGGCCAACCTCGGCACGCAGCCCGCCGACACGCTTCCTGCGCGACCTGCACCCCGACCTCAAGGCCGACTACGTCCTCGCCAATCCGCCGTTCAACGTCAGCGACTGGTCCGGGCAGCTGCTGCGCGACGACGTGCGCTGGCGCTTCGGCGACGCCGCCGGTGGGCAACGCCAACTACGCCTGGATCCAGCACTTCATCCACCACCTCGCGCCGCCCAACGGCCGCGGCGGCGGCGTGGCCGGGTTCGTCATGGCCAACGGCTCGCTGTCGTCGCAACTCCGGCGGCGAGGGCGAAATCCGCCAGCGGATCGTCGAGGCCGACCTGGTCGACTGCATCGTCGCGATGCCGGCGCAGCTCTTCTTCACCACCGGCATCCCCGTCTGCCTCTGGTTCCTCACCCGCGACAAGACCGGCAAGAACCTCAAGCACGGCGGGCGCGAATCGCCAGGGCGAAACGCTGTTCATCGACGCCCGCAAGCTCGGCACGATGCAGACGCGCACGCTGCGCGTGCTGACCGGCGGCGACGACGGCGAAGCTGCTGGCCGACGGAATGGGCGACCTGCCGCCGCAGTCCGACATCGGCCGCATCGTCTACGCCTTCCGCCAGTGGCGCGGCGAGCCGGCGCCGAAGTGGTGGAAGCGAAAAAGAGCACGGCGAGTGGGCCTACCGCGACATCCCCGGCTTCTGCAAGGCGGCGAAGCTGAAGGAGATCGCCAAGCACGGCTTCGTGCTCACGCCCGGCCGTTACGTCGGCGCGGAGGAGCAGGAGGACGACGGCGAGCCGTTCGCGGAGAAGTATCCGCGGCTGGTGGCGGAGTTGGAGGAGCATTTCGCGGAAGGAGAACAACTGACAGAGGCGATTCGCGAGAATTTAAGGAGGATTAGCCATGCCGGATAGCGGCGGCGACCTCCAACCGGCGCCTCCCGAGGGGCAGATTCTTATCTATCAGGATGGGGCCACACGGCTGCAGGTCCGCCTTGAAGGCCGCACGGTCTGGCTGCCCCAGCGCCTGATGGCGGATCTTTTCCAAGTTTCCGTGAAAACCGTAAATGAACATCTGCTAAATATTTACGACGACGGCGAGTTGGATCGCGAGGCAACTATCCGGAATTTCCGGATAGTTCAGCGCGAGGGATCGCGGGACGTGGCGCGGAATATCGAGCACTACAACCTCGACGCCATCCTGGCCGTTGGTTACCGCGTCCGCTCGGCGCGCGGCACGGTCTTCCGCCAGTGGGCTACCGCCCAGCTTCGCGACCTGCTGGTCAAAGGCTTTGTGCTGGACGACCAGCGGCTCAAAGAGGGGCGGACCCTCGGCGGGGACTACTTCGACGAGCCTATTCACGCACCACATATATCGTCTCCGGCCTCTCGACCAGCCCGTTGTCGGTACACTTTACCTCTACCACGCACTATTGGGAGGGCGCTTACGCGAGGAGGTCTGTGGTTACACCAATGGTACGACGGTGAACTCCCTCGCCCTGGACGGACTTCAACGCCCCTTGGTTTGCGTGCCTCAGAAGGAATTGGCCGAGCACTTCGAAGCTACGGCCTCGGCGATGCAAGACGACGGTGAAGCATTATTTGAAGAGTCCCGCAAGCTTGCAGAGTTGCGCGACTATCTGTTGCCCAAGTTGCTGTCCGGCGAGGTACGGGTCGACGACGCCGAGGCGGCGGCGGGAGCCGTCGCATGAGTTGGCTGTTGTTCCTCGACGAAAGCGGCCACGATCACAAGCAGATGCCCTACGAGGTGCATGGCGGATTTGCGATTCATGCCTCGAAGCTGTGGCCGCTCATCTCCGCCGTGCGTACGCTCGAACAATCAATGTTCGGCGCCTATCTTCATGAATTCGGCTCGGAGCTCAAAGGCTCGAAGTTGCTGGCGAAAAATCGTTTCAAGTGGGCGGGTCAAAGTCCCAAGATGGGCGAGGCGGAGCCGCCGAAAGCAGGCGTTGAATTTTCTGAATACCGGCCATGAGCGCCGGAGTCCCCGGCGTGACGAATTCACCGCCTACGGCCAATCATGCCTGGACATGGCCGAGGGAATCATTCACCTGCTCATCAGTCACGACGCCAGAATGTTTGCCGCTGCCATTCCGTGTGACGCTCGACCAGCGGCCTCGGCTACTCCCGATCTTCTTCGCAAGGACCTCGTCTTTTTGCTGGAGCGATACTTTTACTTCCTGGAAGAGGAGCGTGAGTCGGGCCTGCTAGTCATGGACGGCTCAGAAAAGCAGGCCGACCGAAAACTCGTGCGACGAATCGAGCGATATTTCACCGAGACAATGATTGGACGACAGCGAACCCAGTGGATCGTTCCCGTCCCGTTCTTTGTAGAATCAGATATGGCGTACGGAGTTCAATTGGCCGATCTGTGCATCTACTGCCTGAATTGGGCCTGGCGCATGGGCGGGATGACGGCGCCAACCCGACAGGAACTGGAACCCTTTGTCGCCCTGTTGCAAACAGCAGTTTGGCGCGGCGACGGCTACCGCGACGGGCGTGTTTTCAAGACACAGGGGACGGTGTACGTGCCGGACCCCTATACGCCGAGATGAGCGCATAAAAAAGGAGACAACGCGTTCGGGGCCACCGTGGCAGCCCTTCGGCCGAGTCTCCAGTGAAAGTATCGGTTAGTGGCTTTGGAAAGTCAAGTCTTGATAGCTGCCCAAATCATAAACAATGGCCGAACTTGACGAGCTTTTGGTGGAAAATGTGACCGCTGGCGTCTTTGGCGCCATGGGCGTTTCCTCAAAGCGAGGCCGCGAGATTGACGACGCCGGCGAGCGGTCCGATGCCGGGCAGTTTCTGTTGATTGGCCGGCTGGGGGCGGCATGCACCGGCTCAATCCGACGTTGCCGCAGGACCAGTGCGAACAGGTGGTGCGCACGCTGTCGCGGCCGCCGCATCCGACGCTGGTCGAGAACAATCGCTGGTTTTACGCGCAGCTCGTCGACGGCGTCGAGGTGGAATACAAGGACCGTCAAACAAGCGAAACGCGCGGCGGGCGGGCGCGGCTGGTGGATTTTGACGAGGTGAGCCACAACGACCTGTTGGTGGTGCGGCAGTTGGCGGTGGTGGGGCTAAACGGCAAACCTGTGCGGCCGGACCTCACCGTGTTTCTCAACGGGCTGCCGATCGCGGTGATTGAGCTTAAGGACCCGGCGGACACGGAGGCGGGGCTGGGCGTGGCGATCGATCAACTGGCGCGCTACATGGAGCGGGCGCCGGACTTGTTTGTGCCGAACTTGTTGCTGGTGGCCTCTGACGGGATGCTGACGCGCACTGGGTCGATCACCGCTGGGCATGATCGGTTCATGCCGTGGCGGCCGGCGGAGGGTGGGCAGCCGACGCTGGAAGCGCTGATTCGCTCGTTGTTCGAGCCGGCGACGTTGCTCGATTATTTGCGGACTTGCGTGGTGTTTGAGGAGGATGAGCGCGGGGGGATTGCTAAGAAGATTGCGGGGTATCATCAGTTTCGGGCGATGCGGAAGGCGCGGGAGTCGGTTAAGAGAGCGCTGAAGGCCCCTCTCCCTGTTGCTGCGCAAGGGCTACCGCGGGTGCGCTCGGGCGACTTTGGATCGCCCGTGCTCCCCTTGCTCCCTCTCCACCGGGGAGAGGGGACCGGAGGGGACTTGGAGCCTGGCTCGGCGGGAGCCTCGCCCTCCCGGGGTGGGGGCGATGGGCGGGGCGGGGTGGTTTGGCATACGCAGGGGTCGGGGAAGTCGCTGACCATGCTGATGCTGGCCGGGACGCTGGTGCGCGACCCTGCGCTGGCGAACCCGACCATTGTGATGGTGACCGACCGCAACGATTTGGACGGGCAGCTATTCGATACGTTCGCCGCGGGGCGGGCGCTGCTCAGGCAGGACCCGGTGCAGGCGGAGAGCCGGGAGCACCTTGCGCAGTTGCTCGACCGGGCGGCGGGCGGGGTGGTGTTTACGACGATTCACAAGTTTGCCGAGGAACACGGCACGATTTCCGAGCGGGCCAATGTGGTGGTGATGGCCGACGAGGCGCATCGGAGTCAGTACGGGTTCGTCGAGGGCGGGGCGCGGTGGATTCGCGAGGCGCTGCCGAACGCCACGTTTGTGGGCTTTACGGGCACGCCGCTGGGCGGGGCTGGACGAGGCGCGGCTTGATATTCTGTCCGACGACTTTCTGACGCGCGTGGCCGCGCTGGAGCAGAAGAATCTAGCGCTGGAGACGCTGCGGAAGCTGCTGACGGATCAGATTCGGATCACCGAACGCACCAATCTGGTGCAAAGTAAGCGATTTCGCGAAGCGTTGGAAGACGCCATGCTGCGATACACTAACAAGGCCATTACGACGGCGGAGATGATCAACCGCCTGTTGGATTTGGCCCAGCACCTGCGCGAGGCCCGGCGGCATGGCGACGAACTGGGGCTGACGGTGGAAGAGACGGCTTTTTACGACGCGCTGGCGGAGAACGGGTCAGCGAAGTCGATTATGAAGTCCGACACGCTACGGTTGATGGCGCGGGAGTTGTCCGAGATGGTCAAACGGATGCCAAAGCTTGACTGGACGCAGCGAGAATCGGTGCGGGCCGACCTGCGGCGGCATGTGCGGCGGCTCTTGGCGCGGTTTGGGTATCCTCCTGATCTGTCGGAGGATGCGACGCAGCTTGTGCTCAGACAGGCGGCGCTCTCTACCGAGAACGGCGAGTCATAGTTCGCAGTATCGGGAATCGCCATTAACCACTGGGGCGCGCTCTCTGCCGTTTGGCGAGAGTGTTAACCCGCGAACATACGAGCGCACCGTAGCTGCCGTACCCATTCGCTAGGCCAGCAGCGCATGGAGCAAGTTGCCGTGGACGTCGGTGAGGCGGCGATTGAGTCCGTTGTGGTAATAGGTGAGCCGTTTGTGATCGAGTCCAACAATCTTCAGCGCGGTGGCGTAAAAGTCCCAGACCGTCACCGGATCGATCTGCGCCCTCCGACCGAACTCGTCCGTGGCGCCGATCGCGACGCCGCCTTTGACCCCCGCGCCCATCATCCAGCAGGTGAAGCCGTCCGGATTGTGGTCGCGGCCCAGCACGCCCTGCTGATTGGTCGGCATGCGGCCGAACTCCGTGGTCCATAAGACGAGCGTGTCGTCGAGCAAACCCCGCTGTTTCAAATCGGTGAGCAGGGCCGCGGTCGGCTGATCGAAGATGGGACAGTGTCGCTGGTAATCGGCGAAGAGCGTCTTGTGGGCGTCCCAATTCAGTAGCCCGTCGACGCCGGACGCGCGCGACGCGCAATAGAGATTCACGTACCGTACTCCCTGCTCGAGGAGTCGACGTGCGAGCAAGCAATTCCGCGCGTAGGCGGCCTTGAGCGGGTTGGGGTCGTCGGCGCCGTAGAGCTGCCGGATCGTCGCGGATTCGAAGGCGAGGTTGCATACTTCCGGGGCCGACAGTTGCATGCGGGCGGCCAACTCGTAGGAATTAATGCGCGCCTGGAGATCGGAGAACCCCGGATTTCTCGCCGCGTGCCGTTCATCGAGCAACCGCAAGAAGTCGCGGGTTGCGGCGCTCCTCACTGGGCGACACGCTGGCGGGAACCGGCAGGTTGCGGAGCGGCTGCTGGTCCGCCATCACGACCGCTTGATACTGGGCGGGCAAGAAGCCGCTAGCCCAGTTGGCTTTGCCGTTGGGCGGCTCGCCGCGAATATCGGGAATGGCGACATAAGCGGGCAGGTTCTGGTTCTCACTGCCCAAGGCGTAACCGACCCAGGCGCCGGCCGCGGGAAATCCCTCAAAGATCGTGCCCGTATTCATGAAGACGCAACCGGGACCGTGGGTGTTGGTCTTCGACTGCATCGAATGAATAAACGCGATATCGTCGACGTGCCGAGCCATGTGCGGCAACAAGCTGCTAAGCATCTTGCCGCTTTCGCCAGCCGGCCTAAACGGCCAGGGACTTCGCATCAAGTTGCCGTTTTTTCCCTGGAAGCTGACCAGCCCCTCCTCGCCCGGCAGCGGCTCGCCGTGATGCTTCTCCAGCGCCGGCTTGTGTTCCCACAAGTCGATGTGCGAAGCGCCGCCTGGACAGAATATCTGGAGCACGCGCTTGGCCTTCGCTGGAAAATGGGTCCGGCCCGGCGCGATTTCACCCGTTGTTTCGCTGGCGGCTACGACGTCGCTGGCCGCGAGTTCGCTCTCTAGCAGGCTCACGAGTCCAATGCCCGCCAGTCCGTTGTAGGCATTGGAGAGAAAACCGCGCCGGGATAGCACCAAATCGCTGACGCATCGGGCAAGGTTGCCGGGATTTCTCATGATCGGAGCGTCCGTCAATTGACGTAGATCAATTCACTGGCGTTTAACATCGCTCGGCAAAACGCGCGGAGGCCGTGCTGCTCGATGAGCGCCGTGGCGGCCGCTTGCTCGGCGGGCTCCGGGTCGCGGCCGAATGCCAACTCGAACGCACGCGAGACTTGCGAAGCCAAATCGGATCCCGCTTCTTTCGATAGCCGCGCGCCGAATGCCTCCGCCATGCTCATCGTGAAATTGTGATTCATGAGCGCCAGGGATTGTGCCGGCGTGGTGGTCGGCGTACGTCGGGACACGGAGAACGCGCAGTCCGGAGCGTCGAAGTCGGTGAGCACATCGATCCGCGACGCGCGCGCATTCTGGTGATAGACGCTGCGGCGAAAAGTTTCTGGGCCGAAACTCTCCAGCGGCGTGTACGTGGCGACGTTGTCGCGCGAGTACTCGTACAAGTGGAATCCGGGCCCGCCCGGATGCTCGTCGAGTCGCCCGGCCAGCATCAAGATAGTGTCGCGGATTTCCTCCGCGGCCAACCGTCGGGGCGGAAAACGCCATAACAGGCGCGCGTCGGCATCGACGTGCGCGGCGTCCTCGCGGTAGGCGCTCGATTGCTGGTACGTTTGGGACATGAGGATCAGCTTGTGCAGCGGCTTCAACTTCCAGCCTTCGGCCAGGAGGCGGCTGGCGAGCCAGTCCAGTAGGTCCGGATGCGACGGCTTTTCGCCCATATAGCCGAAGTCATTGGGCGTCGCCACTATTCCCGTCCCGAAGTGGTACTGCCACAACCGATTGGCCAACACGCGCGGCGTGAGGGGATTGCCTTTGGCCACGATCCAACGGGCCAGCGCGAGCCGCCGCTGTTGCTCCGTGCATCGGCGGCCAGAGTGTAAGACGCGGTGACTTCTTCGAGCGTGCTGATGCTCGCCGGCACGACCGACTCGCCTGGGCGCCCGGCGTCGCCCCGTTCAAAAACATGTTGGGACGCGGCGGGCTGTTCGAAGCGACCAACGCGCAGCGACGGGAAGGCGGGCAGATGGGCAATTTGCCGGTCCAACTCAGCCACTTGCTCGGCGTTTTCTTTGGCAGGTTCGCCTTCGCCGGATGAGGCCGTCCGCTCCGGACGATCTTCAGTTAGTTGCTTCTTTCGCTGCTCCAATTGCGCGAGCTTCTGCGCGATCGCGAAGTTGTTCTGCGGGGCCCACCAGCCGGTCGTCGTGAAACACGCCGGCGAACGTTGCGTACAGACGGTAATAATCCGATTGAAGGACCGGATCAAACTTGTGATCGTGGCAGCGAGCGCAGCCGATCGTCAGCCCCAGAAACGCCTCGCTCGTGGCGCGGATGATTTCGTCCACCGCGTCGGCGCGAATCTGCGCTGCTTGGGCGGGATCCGCGTTCCCGACAATGTCCACTGGTCCGCAGACGAGGAACGTGAGGCCCACTTCGACCGCCGGATCGCCGGGCCCGACGGCGTCGCCGGCAAGATGCTCGGTCACCAAACGATCGAACGGTTTATCCTCGTTGAGCGATCGAATGACGTAGTCGCGAAACGGCCAGGCGTTGTCGATCAAATGATTGACCTCGAAGCCGGTGCTCTCGCCGAAGCGGACGACGTCGAGCCAATGGCGGCCCCAATGCTCGCCGTAGCGCGGCGACGCCAACAGGCGGTCGACTAACCGTTCGTAGGCGCTGGGCGAGTCGTCGCGGACAAACGCCTCCGCCTCTGCCGGCGTCGGCGGCAAGCCGGTCAAATCGTACGTCACGCGTCGGATAAGCGTGCGTCGGTCGGCCCGCGGGCTGGGGTGAAGATTTTCGGCCGCGAGTCGGGCCCAGATGAAGCGGTCGATTGGATTGGCGTTCCAGTCGGCAGGGATTCCATCGGCGGGCGGGTCGGTCGCCGCCAGCGGTTGAAGCGACCACCATGTCCGGTCCGCTTTGGACTTCTCACGAACGACGAAGTCCGCTGGCCAGTTTGCTCCCTCGGCGATCCAGGCGCGCAACAGGTCGACCTCTTCATCGGAGAGCGGGGCGCCCTCCTTGGGCATGAGCGGCGGGCTCTCCCCCGAGGCGGTGACTACTTCGATGAGGTAACTCGCCGCGGGGTCGCCGGGTATCACATAGGAATTGGCCGCCAGCTCGGCGAACGTCGCCAGTGACAGCTTCGACTTGACGTTGGCTGGCAGATGGCAACGAATACAGTGCCGCTGGAGCACAGGAGCGACGTCGCGCTCAAAGTCTACCGGCGGCGTCGCCTGCGCCTCAGCCACGACAAACGACGCCAGCGCGACGGCAGCTGAGACCACCGTCAAAAATGGCGATGACTTCGTCATGGCGCCAAACGTCGTCTCCTACTTTGCCCATCGCAGCTCGAAACGTACTTCCTGGCTATTTTTCATGAGATGCCAGAATATCGCCAACCTTCGGCGTCAAATCGTGCGGCGTGCATGAAAGCGATATTATAGAGTCTGTAGCATCGTAAATTTATTCGTTCCATTTGCCACCATTCAAAATTGGGTTGAGGGTGGGGGGAAAAAAGGCAGAACAGCACGTCAGCGGCGAATACCTCGACGCCGTGCTGGCTGAGTTTTCCGGATACATCGCGGCGGACGAGCTGTACGACGGTCCGTTCTGCGTGCTGTCGATCGTCGACAACCGCACCTTCCGGCGGATCGCCTACGAGGTCTTGGACCATGATCCCACTCACGTCGACATGGAGCGCTTTTTTCGCACCTTCCACACGGCGCTTGACGAGCGCGGACTGACCCTGCAGGGCATCACCACCGACGGTTCTCCGCTGTATCCCGAGCCGATCTCCAAGGTTTTTGGCCCAGTTCGCCACCAGAGCTGCGAGTTTCACGTGATTAAGGAACTGACCAAGGCGGTGCTGCGTGCGTTGGCCAAAGTCCGTAAGGAACTGGCCGCCACGAAACCGCAACTCGGCCGCGGGCGTCCCTCTTCGGCCGTGGCGCCGAAGCGGCACGGCGCCGCAAACAGATCGAACAGAAAGTCGGAGACTTGTTTGAGCATCGCTGGCTGTTCGTCCGGCACGACCTGACTCCGGCTCGGGGGCGAACGCTCCGTCGCCTGACCCGTGGTCGGCCCGAGTTGCGAACGCTTCGCGACATCATGGATCAGGTGTATCGCCTGTTTGACCGTCGCTGCCGCAGCGAAACCGCGCTGGACAAACTGGCGCGGCTCCGGCGTCGAGTTCGCCGCTTCAAGTGGATCGGCAAAACCTTGCAAAAACTGTTCTCTCCCAACCTGGAGAAGGCCCTGACGTTCCTGGATGACAAACTCCTGCCTTCGACTTCCAACGCCGTGGAACGCGGCTACCGCCGTCACCGTAAGATGCAAAAGACGGTCTACCGCGTTCGCACCAAACCGAATATCTCCTCGCGGATTGCCTTGGACATGCAACGCGAGGAGCGAGCGCAACGGCGCGGCCGAACCACTCAAACGCTGCACGCCGCTCGCCAGCGAAAGGCCGCATAATCCCCTGTAATGATGCTACAGACTCCTATTATAGAATGTTTTGATTCACCCTGCGACCGGGCCCTCGATCGCTCAACCACCTCCCCGTCAGCCCAAAGTGGCGCTTCGCGGGGCAGTTTCAGGGGAGCGCAGAGCGCATCGCGCTGTTGTATTGTCCCCGCGGGGTTGCGGCTGGCTGCGATAGATCCAGGCGGGACCGTGACGCCCGGTGCAAAATCAAGAATGCATTGCGCAAGAGCGAGGACCCGCAAAATCCGCCGTCAGAACTTGCCCCAACTCGCGCAGGGTGATTCACGTCGGACACATCGCCGACGCTGCGCGTGGCGAACGGCGCGGCTCGGTGAACCCTGGGCGTCGATGGGTGTGGACGTCGACAGCGTGCAATCTCATCTGCCGTCGTTCGAGAGGTAGAAACTCGCTGGCGGACGTTGTATCTTAGGCGGGTCGAACGGAAGCCCCGGGGGCCGTTGATGCGGTCATGCCCCGGCCACGGCGATTCTCCGCTCGAACAGTTTGACTTCAGGAGACGCATTTAGATGGAAGTCATCATTGGCGCGACGTACAGCGACATGAGCAAGGCGGCCGCCAAGGCTGTGGCCGACTTGCTCAACACCAAACCCAATGCGGTGCTCGGCATGGCGACCGGGTCGACGCCGCTGGGACTCTATCAGGAGTTGGTGCGGATGCACCGTGAGCAGGGGCTCGATTTTTCGCAGGTCACGACCTTCAACCTCGACGAGTACGTCGGCCTGCCGACGACGCATCCGCAGAGCTATCACTACTTCATGCACGAGAATTTCTTCAAGCACATCAACATTCCGCGGCAAAACGTGTTCATTCCCTCGGGCACGACCAGCAACTACCAGGCGTTCTGCGCGTGGTATGAACAGAGCATCCGCGACGCCGGCGGGATCGATCTGCAAATCCTGGGCATTGGGTCGGACGGCCACATTGCGTTCAATGAGCCCACCAGTTCATTGGCCTCGCGGACGCGGCTGAAGACGCTGGCCAAGAGCACGATCGACGACAACGCCCGCTTTTTCGACCGCCGCGAGGACGTGCCGATTTACGCCATCACCATGGGGGTGGGCACGATTCTCGAGTCTCGAAAAGTCGTGTTGCTGGCCAGCGGCAAGAGCAAGGCCTCAGCCGTCCGTGGCGCCGTCGAAGGCCCGGTCACCGCCATGAACACCGCCAGCGCCTTGCAACTCCATTCGCGGGCCAAGTGCTTCCTCGACGAGGACGCAGCCAGCGAGCTCTCGATGCGCGACTACTACGCTTGGGTGCAACAAAAGAAACCGGGAGCGCCTCGAGATTAGGCGGCCGCCGCGGTGGATCTCCTCGCTCGTTGTTTCGAGACCGCGCGCACCAAGCGGGGGCGCGTCGCCTTGCCGGAGGGACAGGATCCGCGGATTGTGGCCGCGGCCCGGCGGCTCGCGGATGAGCGGATCGCCCGACCGATACTCCTGGGCAAGGCTGACCAGGTCGCCGAGGCCGCGAAGACTGCGGGCGTGAAGTTGGACGGCATCGAGGTCGTCGACCCCGGCGACGGCGACCAAACGGTTCGCTACGCCGACGCCTATCGGAAGGGGCGCAGCCTCAAGCCGGAGATTGCGCAGCGGATGGTAAAGAAGCCCGTATTCTATGGAGGCATGATGGTGGCCTGCGGCGACGCCGACGCCATGGTGGCGGGCGCGGCCCACGCCACGGCCACGGTCATTCAGGCCGGCGCGCTGACGGTGGGCTACGCGCCAGGGATTGAAACCGCGTCGAGCTTCTTTCTGATGCTGATGCCCGCGCGCGACGGCAAGCCGGAGCGCGCCTTGGTGTTTGCCGACTGCGCGGTGAATGTCGATCCCACGCCGGAGCAGCTCGCCGACATCGCCCTGGCGTCGGCGGCGAGCGCCGCCAAGCTGCTGGGCGAAGAATCGCGCGTGGCGATGTTGTCGTTCTCCACGCGCGGCAGTGCGTCGCACCCGCACGTCGACAAAGTAGTTCGCGCCCTGGAAATTGCCCGCGGGCGAAATCCTGATGTGCTCATCGACGGCGAATTTCAGGCCGACGCAGCGCTGGCGCCGGAGGTGGCCGCGAAGAAAGTGAAGGACCAGAGTCCTGTGGCAGGTCAGGCCAATGTGCTGATATTTCCCGATTTAGACGCTGGGAACATCGGCTACAAGCTTACCCAGCGCCTGGGCGGCGCCACGGCGATTGGCCCGTTTCTCCAAGGTTTCGCCAAGCCCGTGAGCGATCTGTCGCGGGGCGCCAGCCTCGACGACATCGTGGCGACCACGGCCGTGTGTCTGACGCTCACCTAGCGGCATTATGAGTCGATGACGATGAAAGTCCTGGTGGTCAACTGCGGCAGCTCGTCGATCAAGTATCGGCTCGTCGAGATGCCCGAGGGCAAAGTGCTGGCCAAAGGCATGGTCGAACGAATTGGCGAGTCCGGCGCCGGGCTCGTCCACGAATCATTCGGCGGCAAGCGCCGCGAGACGATGCCCGTTCCCGACCATGCCGCGGGCATGGCGCAGCTCCTCGACGCGTTGACCACGGGCGCGGGCAAGGTGCTTCATGACGTCGGCGAGATCGGCGCGGTGGGTCATCGCGTGGTGCACGGCGGCGAAGAGTTCACCGGTTCGGTGATCGTCACCGACGAGGTCGAGGCCGCGATCGAACGATTCGCGGACTTGGCGCCTCTGCATAACCCGCCGAATCTCGTGGGCATTCGGGCGGCCCGGGCGGCGTTGCGGCACGCTCCGCAAATCGCCTGCTTCGACACGGCGTTTCACGCCACCATTCCACAGGTGGCCTACACCTACGCGCTTCCCTACGAACTGTATGAGCAGTACGGGGTGCGCCGGTACGGCTTTCACGGCACGTCGCACCGCTACGTCGCGCGCCGCGCGGCGGAGATGCTGGGGATGCACAAATACGCCATCAATTGTATCACCTGCCATCTCGGCAACGGGTGCTCGGCGGCCGCGGTGCGCGAGGGGCGGAGCGTCGACACGTCGATGGGGTTGACCCCGCTGGAAGGATTGGTGATGGGCACGCGCACGGGTGACTTCGATCCGGCCATTCTGTTTTACCTGGCCGAAAAGGGCTACGACATCGCTTCTCTCAACACGTTGTGCAACAAGAAATCAGGTTTGCTGGGGCTGTCGGGCGCGTCAAACGATTTGCGGACAGTCTCCGAGCGGGCCCAGCAGGGCGACGAGCGGGCTCAATTGGCGCTCGCCGTCTTTAGCTATCGCGTGAAAAAGTACATCGGCGCCTACGCCGCCGTGCTCGGGCGTTTGGACGCGGTCGTATTTACCGGCGGCATCGGCGAGAATGCGGCGAATGTGCGGGCGGCTAGTTGCCGCGATTTGGGGCAGCTAGGCATCCACTTGGATGAGAAGCGCAACGCGGCCGCCGTCGGCCGCGAGGGCGAAATCCAATCCGACGACAGCCGGGTGAAGATTCTCGTCGTGGCGACCGACGAAGAGGCCGCCATTGCCGCCGACGCCTTCCAACTCGCAACCGGCGGCCAGGTTTAGCGATGAACGAACTCGACGCTTATCGACCGTTGACGGACAAGCAGGTCGAGCTGCTGAAAGTCCAAGGCTGCACCGCTGAAGACTGGTCGACGGTTTTTGGCACGATCGACTTCGTCGTCGATCACCTGCACGAGGTCCATTTTGCCGGCGTCGTGCGGCTGGGACGCCTCACGGGGCGCGTTACCGACGATCGGGGCATGTCTAAGGCGGCAGGCGTCTATGACGCCTACCTGGCTAATTGTTCCGTTGGCGACGGGGCGCGGATTGCCAACGTGCGTTCGCACATCTCCAACTACGCAATTGGCGCTCACGCTTGGATTGAGGACGTCGGCGTCATCGAAGCCAGTCCGCAGGCCGCGTTTGGCAATGGCGTGACGGTCAACGCGCTTAACGAAGCGGGCGGCCGCGCTGCGGTAATGTTCAACGAACTATCTTCACAGTTCGCCTTCCTGCAGGTGGTTTGCCGCGCTCGGCCGGAGTTGACCCGTCGGTTGCAGGAAATCGCCGCGGCCGCGGCCGCACAGGCCGCGGCCGCTCATGGCGTGATTGGCGCGGGCGCCATGGTGCACTCGGTGGGTCGCATGGTCGACGTCGCCATTGGCGACGGGGCGGTGGTCCGCGGCGCGGCGTCGCTGGAGAACGGCACGGTTCTCAGCGCCGAGGACGCGCCCACCGCCATTGGCGCGGGCGTTGCCGCACGCGATTTCATCGTGGCCGAGGGCTCCATCGTCGACGACGGCGCCATACTCAACGCCACGTACGTGGGCCAGGGCTGCCGCGTGGGCAAGCAGTTCTCGGCGGAGAATTCGCTGTTTTTCGCCAACTGCGAAGCGTTCCACGGCGAGGCCGTTAGCGTGTTTGCCGGGCCTTACACGGTGACGCACCACAAGAGCACGCTGTTGATCGCCGGCATGTTCAGCTTCTACAACGCGGGCAGCGGCACCAACCAGTCGAATCACATGTACAAGCTCGGCCCGGTGCACGAAGGCAAGCTCGAGCGAGGCTGCAAGACCGGGTCGTTCTCGTACATGATGTGGCCGTGCCGCGTGGGGCCGTTCTCGGTCGTGCTCGGCAAGCACACGCGGACATTCGATCTGGGCGACTTTCCATTCAGCCACGTCGAAGGCGAAGAGCGACGGCCGCACGGAAGTCGTGCCCGGGTTGTACATCAGCACGGTGGGCACGCTCCGCGACGGCGCCAAGTGGCCTTCTCGCGATCGCCGCAAGGGCGTCGTGCGCCGCGACCTGATCCATTTTCCGGTGTTCAGCCCGCTGACGGCCGGGCGGATGCTGCGCGGAATCGCGAGGCTCGAAAAGCTGGAGGAAAGCACCCCGCGCACCAGCAAGACCGCCATGGTGGGTGGAGCGGAGATCAGGCGGATGCTGCTCCGTACGGGGGTGAAGTATTATCGTGCCGGTTTGGAGATGTATTTGTTGGGACAGTTGGTCTCGCGCATTGAGGGGGCGAGGTCGCAAGGAACGCAGGACCTGGCCGCCGCGATGGCGGTTGCTCCGGACGCCGTCTTTAGCGAAAACTGGGTGGACGTCGGCGGGCAATTGATGCCGCAGGCTCGCTTCGACCGACTCTGCCAATCTGATTGAATCGGGCGAAATCGCAGGACTCGCGACAGCTCGACAAAACGCTCCGCGCTTGGCACGCCGCCTATGAACAAGACGAGTGGGCGTGGGTTTGCTGGGCGTGCGGCGCAGGCGCTGGCGTTGTCGCCCGGCGGATTGTCGCCGTCCCAGGCGAAGGACGTCGCCCAGCGCTGGAAGCAGGTGCGCACCAAGTTCCTCAACCAGGTCCTCGCCGACGCAGCCAAGGAATTCGACGCGCCGGCGCGGACCGGCTTCGGTCTCGGCGGCGACGCGGCGGAGGCGGAGGCCGACTTCGCCGCTGTGCGGGGCACGATCGACGCCAACTCATTCGTCCGCCAGATTCGCGGAGAGATTGCCGAGGTTGAGCGGCGGGCCGACGCGATTTAGCTAACGCCGTCCTATACCATCTATCCGGAGCGCTTAAGCAATGGCCGATACTGTAACCGATCGAGTGAAACGCGTCGTCGCCGAGGTGCTCGAGATTGACGCGGCGACGATTGCGGACAATGCCCGTTTTGTGGAAGACTTGGGCGCGCCAGTCGATCCAAAGCATCGAACTCGTGGCCGCCTTCGAGGAGGAATTCAATATCGACATGGACGATGAGGAAGCGTTGGCCGTGAAGACCGTCAACGGCGCCGCGAACTTTATCTCGCAGGCGCTCGAAGCGCAGCATGGAAAGTGATTTGCATCCGTGACGCCACGGCGGGAATAAATCAATGGGCACGGCAAAACCTTGGCGCGTCGGCGAAACCTCGCTGGCGTATTGGAAAGACCAGCCCGCCGAGATGGCGGTGCTGCCCTTTGGGGCCGTTGAGCCGCACGGCATGCACATGCCCTACGCGACCGACGTCTATGAGGTCGAGGCGCTGGCCGATCGCGCGTGCGAGTTGAGTTGGGGTCGCGGCGCGCGCGTCGCACTGCTGCCGGCCATCCCATTTGGCGTGCAGACGACGCAGCAGGCGTTTCCGCTGGCGATGAATCTCTATCCCTCGACGCTGTTCCGCATACTTTCGGATCTGGCCGAGTCGCTGGACAACTCAGGGATCCGCAAGGCTGTGATCATCAACGGTCACGGCGGCAACGATTTTTATACGTGGATCAAGGAGTCGTACGGCAAGCACAACGTTTTCTTTGTTCAGGTGCACTGGTTTCAAATGTGCAGCGAGCTGGCCGGCCAATTGTTCGCCGCGGGCGGCGACCACGCGAACGATATGGAGACCAGCATGGTGCTCCATTTGCGCTCGGACCTGGTGGACATGGACAAGGCGAGCCAGCAGCGCGTGGCGAAGTTGCGACTCGAGGCGATGCGCGAGGGCTGGGCTCGGCGCCACGCCCTTGGGAACGATACACTCAGGACTCCGGCGCCGGCGATCCGCGGGCAGCGACCGCGGAAAAGGGCCGACGATATTTCGACGCAGTCTGCGCAAAGTTGGCAGACTTTTTCGTCGAGCTGGCCCAAGCCGAAATCGACGACCACTTTCCCTTTGTGCGCCCGACGCCCGGCGGCTGAACTGACCCAGCATCGGCCGCCTGAGGTGGGCCGTTAAACGAGCATTCGCATCGCTGCGGCTTCGCAGCTATGATAGACAGCCCCTACGACACTAACAACAAAAAACCATCACGAGGCATTCATGAGTACGTTCGCCGTCGCACTTAAGGACGAGATTCGCCGCGTAGCGCGCAAGAGATTCGCACCAAACGGCGGCCACGGTTAAGGCCGTGGCCAGATACCGCGCGAGCTTGCCGCGCTCAAGCGGCAGCTTCGGCGCAAGCAAAAACAATTGCGCTTTTGGAAACTCAATGTCGAAAGCAGCCTCGAGCGGCCGCGGCCCCTGAAAGCCTCAACGGCAGCGCCCGATTTTCGGCGCGATCGGTCAAGGCCCAACGACGACGAACGGGATTGTCCGCCGCCGACTACGCCCGACTTGTCGGCGTCTCGGCGCTCACGGTTTATAACTGGGAACAGGGGAAGTCGCGGCCGCGGAAGGAGCAGCTCGCCTCCTTGGTTTCCCTGCGCGGCATCGGAAAACGGGACGCCCAGTTCAAGCTGCATGGGATGAACGGCGTTGGGAAGAAGGCGGCGTCCCAGGCCCGAGGCCCGCGCAAGAGCAGGTGATCAACCCGTCGGGCGGTCTTCCTCCACGCGGCCGTCGCGCAGGCGGACCAGCCGCCCGGCGCGTTGCGCGACCTCCTCGCTGTGCGTGACTACGACGACGGTCATGCCCTGCTGGCGATGTAGCCTTTCAACGAGCTGCAGGATTTCCTCCGCGGTTTGCGAATCGAGATTTCCCGTCGGCTCGTCGGCCAACAGCAGCGGCGGGTCATTGGCCAGCGCCCGGGCGATCGCGACGCGCTGGCGTTCGCCTACCGACAGCTTGGCGGGCAGGTGATCGGCGCGGCGGCCGAGGGAAACCAGTTGCAACAGATGATGCGCCTTCCGCGTCCGCTCGGCCCGGGGCAGGTCGGATTCGAACATGGGGAGCTGCACATTCTCCACGGCGGTCAGCGTCGGCAGCAGGTGGAACGATTGAAATACGAAGCCGAGCTTCAGCGCGCGAAAGCGATCGAGGTCGCCCCATGAAGCGAGCGTCTTGTTCTCGAAATAGACGGCGCCGGACGTGGGGTTGTCCAAAGCGCCGAGCATGGTGAGCAAGGTCGACTTTCCGCTCCCGCTGGGCCCCATGATGGCGACGAAATCGCCGGGAAAAATCGCGACGTCGACGTCGACCAGGGCGTTCACCTGACCGTCCGGAAATGTTTTGCAGAGCTTTTCGGCGCGCATCAGGGCGCCTGGCGCGTCAGTCATGGCGCAGCCCCTCGGCGGGCAGCAGGCGCAATGCGCGAAAGGCGGGGTACAGGCCCCCGATCAGCCCGACCAGCAGCGCCAGCAGAAATCCCTTGGCGAAAACCTCGGGCGCGATCGTTCCCTCCAGAAAACTGCTCGCCGCGGGCCAGGTGCTCAACCAATGCGTGAGCGCCGCGGCGGCTAGCGCGCCGAAGATCGCTCCGACGACGCTGATCAACAGCGACTCCCCGACGATCATCCGCACGACGCGCGACTTGCGCCAGCCAATGGCGCGGAGAATGCTGATCTCACGCACCCGCTCGACGACCGACATGATCATCGTGTTGAGCGTGCCGATGGCGCCGACGACGACGGCGATGATCGACGTCACCCAGGCAAACCCGTGGGCCATGCGAATATGCGCCGACTGGCTCACGTACTCTTTAGTCGGCATTGCGGATAATCCCAGCGAGCGGCCCTTATCGTCTTGGAGAGCGGCGATCTGGCGCAAACCGCGTCGACGTCGGCGTCTGCGTGCTGTGAGTCGAGGACAACGTTGAAGCCCGTGACGCTGCCTCGCCGCAGCATGATCTCCTGCAACTCCGACAGCGGCATGGTGACCGCCCCGTTTTCGAACACGCTCAGGCTGCGGTACACGCCGACAATTTCAAAGTCGACGCGCTGTAGGACAATCGAGTCGCCAACGCCCCGACCGATGTTTTTCGCCAGCGTTGCGCCGATCATCACTTTGCGATGATCGGCTGCAGTGAAAGGGCGGCCTTGGACCATTTCCAGATCGTCAAACAGAAACGAGCCAGGAACCCACCCTTGCAGCAACATGCTGATGTCGGTGGATTTCGTGGAGTAGGCGACGACTTCGAGCAAGCCGGGGGCGATCTTTTCGACGCCGGGGACCGCCTTGATGCGGTCGGCGTTGGCTTCGTCGAGGTCGCTGCTTAGCTGGTCGAGCACATTCGACGCAGTAACAATAATGTCCGTTCCGCGAAATCCGAGCGACAGCTCCATCGACCGCTCGATGCCATCGGAGATGCCCAGGAGCGACACGGTCGCGCCGACCGCGATCGCCACGCCGAAGGCGGTGAGCAGCGTCCGCGTCTTGCGACGCAGGAGGTTCTTGATCAAGAGCGTGGTAAATCGCACCGCGTCGATCCTTCCGCCAAGGTTTGGCAATTCCTCTCGAGGCGGCAAATCACCCGGCGATTCGCTGAAGGTGTTGTCGCACGAGGTCGACGAACGCAGTCGGATTCTGAACGGGGGCAAGATGCTTGGCGCCCGGGACCACTTCCACCCGGCAGTTCGTCAGGTGCCGTTTTAGGTAATCGCAAGTCGCCTCAAAAGGGGAGAATTCGTCGTACAACGCCAAGACCGGTTGCCGCACCTGGCCGATGCGCTTAGCGGAGAGCCCGCACTCGTTGAACATTTCGTCGCCCGCCGCCGTTGGCGCTAACTGCGCGAGCTGCGCCAACCAACGTGCACTCGCAGGGCCGAGCTCGCGCTGGACGGCGTCGAACTGAGCCGGCGACCATCGGGCGACTTCCCGAAATAAGCGACTGAAGTCGACGCTGTCGCCGATGTCCGTGCCGGCCTTGCGCAGTTGATCGCGCAAATCGGTCCACACGTCCGTTTGTCCCATGTTCGGTTCCAGATGGCGCAGCCCTGGAAAATACGTATCGGAGAGGACGACGCTGGCGACCATTTCCGTATAGTCCAGCGCCGCTTGAACGGCGACCACGCCGCCGAAGCTGTGGCCCACCAGGTGGGCCGGCTGCAAATCGAGTTGGCTTTGCAGCCGGCGAAGGTCGGCGGCCATCTGGGCCGAGCTGTAGCCGCTGGGCGTCACGCCGCTCAGGCCGTGGCCGCGCAGATCGTACGAGGTAACACGGTAATGGTCGGCCAACTCCTCGATGATTCCGGACACGCCCAGATCGACTGGTTGCTGGTAAAGGCATGGATCAGCACCACGTCGGGCCCGCGGCCCTGCTGCTGCCAGTGGAACGGCACGCCGTCGATCGCCAGCATTGGCATTACGGCGTCTCCGCACCTACGAATATTGGTCTGGCTGCGCCGCGAGAAAGTCGACCAATTCGCCCACGCTGATGTCTTGAGCATGGCGTCGCGCCGCGTCGGCCAGAAACTTGTTGAACCGAAGGCCTGGCCCGTAGAGCTCCGTCAGTTTCTCTCCCAGCACGACCGCGTCGATCGACGCGAAGCCCAGGTCAGCGAAGAACCGCGTGTGACGGCCGATTTCGCCGGAATACTCGCGACCTTGAAAATTGGCGAGCAGGCTGACCAAATCGGCAAGGATGTCGGCGGCGATTTTCATAGGCCGACTGCCGAACTTGGAAGGACTGGCGGCTGGCCCGCCTGACGACGGATTCGGGCATGCGCCGGGGGGTTTGCGCCAGCCGGCTCGCAGAGCGTTGTGGCCACGACCAAATCGTTTTCTCGCCGGGTGGTCACGCTGACCGGCACGCCGCGCAACTCGGGAAACTCCTCGGCCAGGCTGGCGCCCAGCGTCACCTCGACCGCCCCGGTCTCGGCATTGGCGCCGTGGACGGCCAATCCGTGCGGCCCGCCGAGCATTCCGCGGCCCAGTGCCTTGCCCACGGCTTCCTTGGCGCACCAAAAGCGTGCGATCCACTCGTCTCGATCGGCGAAGTCGGCCAGCAGTCGTCGTTCCGCATCGTCGAAGGCGATTTGCTCGAACCCTGCCTCGCGCGGCGCCACCAGCTCGACGTCGATTCCCACCCGCGGCCCCACTGCGGCGATGGCGGCGATGTGGCCGGCCGTGTGGGCGATCGACACATGCGGGTAGTCATCGGGCCGCTTGCCGCCGCGAGGGGAAGCGACGGGACGCCCATGGTCATCGGCGCGAATTTCCACGTCGGCCATGAACGGCCGCTCGCCGTGCCGCTGACGCTGGAGGATGCGAACGGCGTCCTTCGCGGCCGCTCGGCCGAACAACCATTGGGCTATCTTGTCGCCGGGCGCTCCAGAGCGAGAAACTCCTTCAACTCCGTCGGGCTGAGCATTACGCTGCGCCCCGGCCAGTTGCAGCGCCGGGTGTTTCAGGTCGTTGAGCTCCCGCAGCCGCACGCAGCAGCACGAAGGGCGATCGTCTGTGGACGGTGCGACAGCCACCGGCGCCGCCTCCGGCCACTCGTCGCCGAGAAAGTAAATATCCTTCGGCCCGTGGAAGTTGACGTCGTGAAACGGCAGGTAAAACCGCCAGAGTTTGATGCGGTCGATTTTTCCCCACAGGCGCCCGGTTTGGTCGAAAATCTCGGTGACGTGCACGTAATGCCAGTGAGTTTCCTCGACAATGCGGGTGCGCGACCGGAACGGCAGGCCCTCCGCGGGCATCGGACCGTAGAGCTCCAGCCGTTCGAGCTCGAACGGCAGCATAATCCGGCCGGATTGGTCTTCCTGTTCCAAGTGCCAGGCAACGGCGGGGTGCATGGCAACGTCCAGGAGCACCGGATCGCCGACAAACGCGGGGCTGTCGTCCGACGTCATCAGCCCACGGCGCGGCAGCGTGCGGACCGTTCCCTCGATGCCGTCGTCGCCGAAGCGAGTGACAGCCTCGAAGCCCTGGAGCAACTCGCCATGAAACAGGTTGTTGTAGGTCGTCGGCACGTCGGTCCGGCAGGGTCGCTCGTTGGCGAGGGGGAACTCGGCCACCGTTGGCGGTGGGGAAAACGCGTCGCCGAGCGCAACCGTTCCCACCGCAGCGCCGTCGCCGTCGCGGGCTTCTGGATCGCGGCCCAAGTCTCTCACCTCGATGAGCACTTGGCGTTTAGTCTGTGGAAATTTGTCGGCGGGCACGGCTTCGAGCACCGTGGCGGAAACCTGAATCGTGCTTGGTGTTTCTTCGTCGAACGCCAACCACCGGCTAAGGCGGACATTCTTCACGCCGAGCGGCTTCAATTCCGGAAACAGCGCAGCGGCAGTCTCCATCATCATTTCGAGCGTGAAGGTCATCGGCATGATCGGCAGGCCGTGCTGACTAGGGTCGACCTTACTGATGCTCCGCCCGCCCACGGTGTGGTGAGCGGCGTAGTTGTCTTCGCGAAGGTCGAGCTTGCGGCGCATGACGAGCTTCTTCCGCGGCTGGTGCTCGAGAATCTCGCCGACCATTGGCAGCCGACGGCGCTGGGACTCCTTGGGCGGCTTGCCACCCAGGGCCGAGCGAGCGCCGGCCGTAGTCGGCGGACGATGGGCGCTGACTCCGCGCCGCCGCAGGTATTGCTGCATAACCTGGGTTTGAACGTCCAGGAATTGCTCAGCCATCGCGAGATGCCGGTGAATCACAATCTTATTGGCAAGTCGGCCGCTGCCCCGCTTCCGGGCTGGCGCGCGGGCTCCCAGGCCACCAATTCCGCCTCGTATTGCTCGTAAAAGCGCTCCAGGCGCAGGGGCACGTGGTGGGCAGTCAACTGCGCCGCAAGGTGTTGAAGCTGCGAGACGGCCGAGCGGTGGAGAACATTACTGGGAACCGCCAGGTGCGGTTCGCCGCGAAGAATATCGTCGACGAAAGACGTCAGATTATTCCGGGGACCGACTTCCACGAAGAGGCGCACGCCGTCGCGGTGCATAGTGCGAATCAACCGTGTGAACTCCACCGGCGGCACACCAGTGGGCCAGCGCCAGCTCGCGAATCGCAGCGGGGTCCTCGGGAAATAATGCCCCCGTCGTGCAGCAGTACACCGGCAAAGTCGGTCTGCCAAATCTCACCTCGGCAAACATCTCCCGCAAGGGGCCCATGTAGGGCTCAAACCATCGAGTGTGGTAGGGACGCGCCAGATCGAGCCGCTCGCACATCAAGCCGCGCTCGGTCGCCTCGGCTTCGACGTGCGCGATGGCCGCGGAGTCGCCGACCGCAATGGATTGGTGAGGGCAGTTGTCCATCGCCACACAGGCCTGCAACTCGGAGTCTTGGGCGAGGGCGGCCGCGATAACCTCCGCCAGCGCGTTGCGCGGGGTCCCCACCGCCAACAAGGCGCTGCCCGAATCGCCACGACCAACTAGCGCTCGCATCGTTCCCTCGAGCGGCCCCACACGCGATTCCAAATCGAAGACGCCGGCCAGGGCAAGCGCGGCCAATTCGCCGGCGCTGTGCCCGGCCACGGCAGAGGGCTTGAGATCGAGGCGCTCGAGCACGGAGAACATCGCCCAGTCTGCCATGTAGACGCTAAACATGGCATTGTCGATTTGCGCCAGGTCTTGCTCGAGCTGGTGGATATCGCTCGCCGACCAGCGGTCCGGGCTCAGCGTAAACCGGCTGATCGGGCGTTTATCCTGCTCGTGGTCTTGGGCCCGGCGGTCGAATACTTCGTAAACGGCCCGCGCGACTGGAAAGCGGTCCGCCAACCCAGCAAGCATTCCCAGATACTGTGCGCCCTCGCCGGGAAAAAGGAAAGCGACCTTCCCCTGCGGGGCGAGCGGCCTGGCGACGAAGTAGATTCCCGTTACGTCCTTGATCTGATCGCAACTCTCGTCGGCCAGGCGCTCGGCGGCGCGTCGGAGTCGCGCGTGCAGCTCCGGCAGCGACGACGCGACGATGGCCAGCCGGGCGCCGCCGTCCTCCACTGATCGATTCAGGGTGTAGGCCAGATCGGTTAACCGCCCTGGGGCGCCGGCGGCAGTCAGGTAGTCCGACAGGGCGCCGACACGCCTGAGCAGTTCGCCGCGGTCGTCGCCGCGCAGCACGAAAAGCTCACTCTCAGTGGCCGCAGGCGGTGCGTCGGCGGCGGGTGATGGCTGGTTCATGTCTTCCGGCAATCGCTCAAACACTTGCCTGTTCGGGGGTGCGCACCGGCGGCTTGGTGACGCGCTCGGCGCCGCCCGCGATCAGCACTTCGCTTTCGCCCTTCCAGCCGAATTCCAGCTCCTCGAGAAATCGCTCCGCCCCAACCGCCGGGTCGATCAGCGCCACGCCGCGGGCCTCGAGATGTCGCTCCAAGTCCGCGACCATGCCGATGTTCGCCCAAGGTCCCCACGCCACCGAAAACACGCGGGCCGGCCAACGGCGATCGAGTTCGTGGGCCAGCTTCGCCACGACTTCGTTGGCCGCAGCATAGTCCGACTGTCCCCGATTACCGTAGCGGCTGGCAATGGAAACGAAGAAGGCACAAAACTTAAGCTCTTCGGGGTCCAGCAGCTCGCTCAACGCCGAGGCGCTTTGCACCTTGACGCCGAAGACGCGATCGAAGGACTCGGGAGTCTTGTCGCGGAGCAGTTTGTCCTCGATGACGCCTGCCCCGTGGACGACGCCGTCGATGCGGCCGAAGCGACGGGTGACGTCGGCGATCAGGGCTGCGAGCGCTGTGCGATCGCGAACGTCGAGGCTGTGATACTCGACCTTGCGCCGGTGGCCCGCAACCGGGAAAGGTTGGCGCGAATTTCTCGATCGCGCACCAGGTCGCGATACGTTGCTTCGATTTCGCTGGGCGACGCCTTCGCCCCATTTGCGTCGAAGCGGGCGATCAGCGCCTGCTTGATCGCCGCCGGCTCACTCAAGCTGGCCATCTCCGCCGTCTCCTCGTCGGGCGGCAGCGGCGAACGGCCGACCAGGATCAGATTCGGCCGATATCGCTCGCCCAGGGCCGCTGCAATTTCGGCGGTAATTCCCCTGGCGCCGCCGGTGACCAGGACGGTGGCGTCCTCGGGCAGCAGCGTTCGCGCTCGCTCATCGGTGGTTTGCAGCGGCGCCGCCACCGGTTCCCAAGTGATTCTTATTGCGTCGCGATAGCCGACCTCCATTGGCCCGTTGGGGTCCGACAGCTCGCGCAGCAGGCGGTCGGCCATCTCGGCGGCCGGGCGACTTGAGTCGAGATCGACGGCGCGGACGAGAACCTCGGGCCATTCGAGGCCGACGCATTTGACGAAGCCGAGGATTCCACCGTGCGCGGCCAGTGCTGGGCTGGCGAGTTCGCGCTGGCCGTACCCCAGGTCTCCGCCGAGTGCGGTCGCGGCCAGGAGAAACGCCTTGCCGCCCTGCCCTGCCTGGCGCAAGTCCGGCTCCAGTTCGCGGGCTAGCAAGTAGAGGGATTTCACATCGCGCTGCGCCCGCTGGTACAAATTCGCCGGTTCGTCGACCGGCGCCAACGGCAACGCGTGCACCAGGCCGCCGATGCTGCCGAACTCGCCGCGCAGGCGATCGACCAATCGTGCGACCGCGCCCGGGTCCGTCAGGTCGGCCGAGTACCCGTCGCCATTGTGCTCGTGGTCGACCGCCATGGCGATGATCACGGTCGGTTGGCCGAAGTCGGCCAGCCGCTCGGCGATCTGCCGGGCCACGCCGCGGCCGTCGTCAGTGAGCACGACGGCGCCGCTGGGGATCATCGGCGCGACGGCTGGCGGTAAGGGCGCTTCGATCAGCTTGACCAACCCGCGCTGGATTACTCGCAAGCGATCGCCCGGCGTCGCGGCGACATTGGAATGCGTCAGCTGCAGCCGCTCGGGCGCGGCGACAACGCCGCTGGTGGGCTCGCTGAAGAGCACTTCGTCCAGATACGACAGAATTCCCCGCAGGCTGCGGCGGCTCGTCAGTTTTTCCAGGTCGAGCCTGGATTCCAGGTTGGCGCCGTCGCCGTTGAGCGATTCGGTGAGCCCGCCCAGAATCTCGACGCGCTTAATGGAGTCGATCCCCAGGTCGGCTTCGAGATCGAGGTCAAGGTCGAGCATTTCCTTGGGATAGCCGGTGCGCTCGCTCAGCAGGTCCAGCAGTTGAGCGCCGATTTTGTCGAGATCCCAGTTGTGACCCTCGTCGTCGCCGTTGGCCTCGGCGGCGATGGCGGCAGGAATTGCTCGTGTCGGCTCGGCGTCAGTCGCGGGCTTGCCGTTGCCTGCGGATCGCTCGTCGGCGGACGCCACGATGGCCGTGGTTTCCGTCGCCCGTGCGGCCGGCGACGGCTCCGAGGCGCTCGTGGCAGGCGCGTGCGGCGCCGCAAAGTCCGGAAACTTGGCCGCCCCGCCAGCGGACAACTCGAGTGGCAGCTCCGACTCGTCCCCGCCGCCCTGCAAGTACGACAGCATGATCGCGCGCTGCGCGTCAAGAAACTTCGCCATGACCGTCTGGAAGCTGAGCATCACTTGCGCCGCATCATCTGACAAGTTGTGCTCGGCGGGTTCGCTGTTTGGAGACACAGCGGTCGACGGGACGGCGGCGACAGGCGAGGAATTTGACATTGGCTGCGACATGGCGCGATTTTCGTGAGATGCACGTGAAACGGAGATCATTTCCGGCGGCGTTGCGGAACTAGGCTGGACGACAGGTTTTGATGGGCGCGAGTCCCTGGCGGACGCCGATCGGGTTCCCAACAACTCGGGCTCAGGGGCGTTGTGAGGACGGCTGCGAACGCCGTTGACCAGCCAGGTGCTCGGCGAATAGCGCACCTCGCCACGGTACTCCGCAAGGCGCGACAGGTCTAACGAAGGAATTTGCCGCGGCGCAAACAGCCTATCGAGTCGGAGGGGCGCTCCGTAAGCGAACAACTGGCCCAGCGCGTGGGCCAACTGCTCGAGGCCGTCCCGACCGGCAACGTCCATGGCCACGGCCAGGTGGGGTTTTCCTTGCAGGATTCGCCCGGCTAGCCCGGTCAGTACATTGTTGGGCCCCGCTTCGATGAAGATGCGGGCGCCCGTGGCATACATCGCCTCGATCTGGCCAACGAACTCGACCGGCGACGTCAGGTGACGGGACAGCAACTCGCGCACGGCGTCTGGATTGCCCGGATAAGCGGCGGCAGTGACATTGGAAAACACCGGCTTGTCAGGCGCGCCAAAGGGAACCTCGTAGAGCTTTCGCGCGAACGGCTCGTTGGCGCCCGCCACCAGCGGCGAATGGAAGGCGCACGCTACCGGCAACCGCCGCGCGCGAATTTTCTCCGCTTGAGCCCGCCGCAGGAGTTGCTCAAGGCCCGCCTCGGCGCCCGACAGCACGGTCTGCCCCGGAGCGTTGACGTTGGCCACGTTGATGTCCGCCAATCCCTGGGCGAGGGTCTCAGCGGTGCGTTTGTCGCCGTCGATGGCCACCATGCCCCCGGCGCCTTTCTCCCGCGCGGCAGCGCGCATCAACTCGCCACGGTCGAGCGACAGTTTCAGCAGGTCGTCGGTCGAGATGACGCCGGCTGACCACAGTGCGGTGAGTTCGCCGTAGCTATGCCCGCCCACGACATCCGGCGCAACGCCTAGCTCGGCCAACAGTTGGCCGATCGCGACGCTTGTGGCGCCGATGGCCGGCTGGGCGACGTTGGTGGCCGCCAGCGCCTGGCGACACTGTTCCTCGTCCTGTTCGCTGAACGGCGACGGGGGATACACATAGCGACCCAACGGCTGCTTGAGGTTGCCCGCGAGCACGTGTTGGGTGTGATCCAGCGCCTGGCGCACGGTGGGAAAGTTCATTGCCAACTGGGCCAGCATATTCGGATACTGGGAGCCCTGGCCCGGAAAAAGGAAGGCAATCTTCGCGGGGGCGGCACTGGGCGACGCGGAGAAATAAACGCCCCGCGGGTCGATCGCGTGGGCGTCGTTTCCGCGCACAATGCTGAGCGCCGAGGCGAGTTTACTGTGTAGATCTTCGAGCGAGGATGCCACGATCGCGACTCGAGCGCCGTCGTCGGCCTGTCCTCGCCGCGACAGCGCCGCCGCCAGTTCGCGCAATTCCGGTTTGGCGCCCTCCTCGAGCGCGGCGCTGCACGACTCCAGCGCGGCGGCCAGCTCAGACCGCGTCGCCGCCTTCCAGGCCAACAATTCGAGCGGCCAGTGATCGAGAGCCGGCGGCGATTGGCGCAAGAAATCGCCGCGATATTCCTCGAGCGCCACGTGTACGTTCGTGCCGCCAAAACCAAACGAGCTGACTCCGGCCCGGCGTGGCCGGTTCTCGTCGTGCACCCACGGCCGCGGCTGGGTGTTCAGATACAGAGCGCTTTCGGCGAAATTGATGTTGGGGTTGGGCTTGTCGACCAGCGTCGGCGGCAGCGTCTTGCACTGGAGGGCCTTGACGGTCTTGATCAGACCGCCGATGCCGGCGGCGCACTTGGCGTGACCAATCATCGACTTGACCGACCCGACGGCGCACGACTGCCGCGGGGCCCCCGCCTCCTGCATGACTTGCGACAGCGACAGGGCTTCCGTCCGATCGCCGACGACGGTGCCCGTGCCGTGCGCTTCGATCAGAGTGACTTCGCCTGGCGAGAACCCCGCCTTGGCGAAGGCGCGGCGAATGCGCGCACCTGGCCGGCGGAATTGGGCGCCGTCAACCCCTTGTCCATGCCGTCGCTGGAGGAGCCGACGCCCTTGATGACGGCGTAAATGCGGTCGCCGTCGCGCTCGGCGTCTGCCAGTCGCTTGAGAATGACGACGCCCACGCCCTCGCTCAACACGATCCCGTCGGCCTGAGCATCGAACGGAGCGCACCGTCCCCGCTGCGATAGCGCGTGGGTCTTGCTGAAGGCCATGTACGCGTAAGGCGTCTGCACTGTGTCGGCGCCGATCGCCACGGCCACGTTGCATGTGCCTAGCTCCAGTTCGCGGATGCAAGCGTGCACCGCCGCCAGCGAGGAGGCGCACGCCGCGTCGAGCGCGTAGTTGGAACCGCCGAAGTCGAACCGGTTGGCCACCCGGCCGGCCGCCACGTTGAGCAGAATGCCGGGAAACGAATCTTCCGTCCATTCCGGGAGTCGCCGGCCGAGTTTCTCCAACATCTCGTTGGAGGTGACGCCCAGCCCATCGATGGCGTCGAACATGGGCAGGCAGGCCCGCAATCCATAGGACACGGCCAGCGCACTGCCGCTGCCGCCGACGCCCAGCACGGTGCAGGTGTTCTCGCGGTCAAACGGCCGGCGATCGTAGCCGGCGTCGCCGAGCGCGCGCCGCACGCCTTCCAGAACGAGCAACTGCAGGGGTTCAATCGAGGGAATGCTCTTGGGAGTAATGCCGTAGTGAAAGGGGTCGAACGGCACGTCGCCGAGAAACCCGCCCCATTTGGAAACAATCTTGTCGCGTGCCGCCGGGTTGGGATCGTAATACAACCGCCAATCCCAATGGGTGGCGGGCACCTCGGTCACCGCGTCGTGCCGATTGAGGATGTTCTCCCAATAAGCGTCGAGACCCAAAGCGTCGGGATACAGCGCCGACATGCCGACGATCGCCACGTCAAACGCCGGACTTGGCGTCGCGGGCGTCGCGGGTTCCGGCAGCGCGCGCTCGACGCGTCGGGCGCCGCCTGTGCAGACCTCGTCGTGAAGCTCGGCCATCGAGGTAACGCCGTCGTGCAGCGCCGCCGCCTGCCCGATCATGTACATGCCGCGCGCGAACTGCTGGTCGTCCGCCACCGGCGTCAGCGTGCTGCGCGTGCCGCTTTGCTCTGCGGCGCGATCGAGTCCCTTGGAGGCTAGGCGCAGCGCCCCACGTTCATCCATTCCAGCGCCTGGACGATTTCATCGTGGCTGCGGCCTTCGGCGCGGAGCCGCTGCTTTTCGGCGTTAAATGCATCGAAGTAAGGCGTGCGCACGCAGCGGACGGCGTGGCCGGGTCCGGTTTCAAACAGCACGGTATTTTGCGCCGCCAGGGCTTCACGTTGAAAGCGCGGCACAATCGCCCCTGACGCGACCGCTTCGTGCGTGAACAGGTACGCCGTGCCCATCAAGGCGCCGATTTTGACGCCACGTTCCGCCAGTGGAGCGGCCAGGCACGCGAGCATGGCGCTGGACAGCGAGTCGTGAATTCCGCCGGCAAAGACGACGTGCAGCTCACTGCCCTCGCCGCGCACCCGAGAAACTCCAGCAGGACTTCGCCCATCGTCTCCCACAGCACGAAGCTGGAGCGCGGACCCACGTGGCCGCCGCATTCGCGGCCCTCGAAGATGAAGCGTCGTGCGCCGTTGCGAAGAAACATGCGCAACAGGCCCGGGGAAGGCACATGCAGATATGTCGCCATCCCGGCTTCTTCTAACTGCCGCGCCTGGTCGGGCCGGCCGCCGGCGATCAACGCAAACGGCGGGCGATGCTTGAGCACCGCGGCGATTTGCTCCTGGCGGATTTCCTGCGGAAGAAAGCCCAGGATGCCCACGCCCCACGGCCGATCGCCAAGCCGCGCTGCGGTCTCGGCAATTACGCTCTCCGCTTCGCCGCCTCGCAGCAGCGCCAGGGCCAGGAAGGGCAGCGCTCCGGCGCGGGCAACTTCGTCGGCAAAGGCGGCCGTGTCGCTCACGCGCAGTCATCGGGCCCTGCAACAGCGGGTAGCGTGTCCCGTGGCTCTTGGCGAGCGGCGCGCCTTCGGCCAGCGGGCGAAGCCGCGCCGCTGTGGCGGTTGGAGTTCATTCGCCGTTGGATTTCGCCGAGGACCCCGCCGACGGTTACGTACCGGTCGGCCAGCGACTTGGCCAACGCGGCGTCCTGCCCGCACAACAACAGCGGCTCCGCCTTACTCGCGTTGCGAAACGTTTCCTCGACTGTCGCTCGCCAACGTGTCTGCTGCTTCGCAGGCGCCAGGCCCTCGGCCGCGATGGTCGCGGCGGCGAGATCAAGACCGCTTACCACGTCCGATTGCGGACCAGTCCAGACCCGGTAGGGCGCCTCCAACGCTCGGCCGACCTCGACCGTTTCGCTGCCATCGCAAGCCTGCAAACGAGCGCGGCCTTGATCCCCGACGGGCGTTTCGCGGGTCAAGAGTAGCTGACTGTCGAGGACGACGCCGGTAGCTCCGCCGACGGCGCAGGCGGCCGCCGAGTTCGGACCGATGCCGCCCTGAATCCAAACGGGGACATCAGCGAATCCCCGCGTCTCGGCGACGGCACGCCAGTGTTGCAGGAGGATAAACGCGGTTTCGTGTCCGACGCGTCCCCCGGCTTCGTTGCCTTTGAGCACGACGGCGTCGAACCCAAGTTCGGCGGCCCGCTGCGCCTCGTCGACCGACGTCGCCTCCGCCATCAGCCAGATCACTGCGCGGCGCAGCGAGCTAAGCGACTCGGTCGTCGATGCGCCGTCGCCTCCAGCTAGAATTGCGTAGGCCAGCCGCGGCGGCTTGTTCGCCAGCAATTGGTCGAGCAAAAAATGGCTGCCAGGCCCGAGCTTGACGCCAAAATCCGAGTCGGTGAATTCCTCCAACCGCCGCAAGCCAGCGACGATGGCTGCCTGGTCAGCCGCCGCGGCGTACTCGACGTCGAAAATCCCCAAGGCGCCCGCGCGGCACGCCGCAATGGCAATGGCGGGGTCCAGCGATAGTGAGGGCGTGACGGCAACGAGAGTCGGTCGATCCATGCAGGGCATTCTCGCAAGCAAGTGGAGAAACTGGCCCGCGGTCTCCGCTGGAGACGCCGTCCTTGCCAAAAATCGAGCGTCGGCCTTCCGACGCCAACTTATTCGTCGCGCAGACTTCCCATCTTACAGTGAGTTGAGACCTCGACAACCGCCTGAGGCCCGCCCGGAACCAGACGATTCGCCGAACAAGCGTCGACGCGTATACTTACCCGCTGTGCACGATTCGGGAAAGCGCCGCAGCGTCGCGACATTTACGGCAAATCCTGGGAGATTTTTCGTTGACCGCTCAGCGCTTTCTAACGGCCGGACTGTGGTGCCTGGCCGCCGTGTGTCTCGACCGTCGCGGCCTGGCAGCGCTGGAGGTGACGCCGGCAAAAATCGAATTGATTCCACCGGGCACGGTCGTCGGCGACCAGGCGCCCGCACCTTGGACGCATCTGATCATCAAAAGCCAGCCCCGAGTGACCGATGGGGACGTCGACTCAGTTTCCAGAGCTCAAATCCGCTTGGCCGGCGAGTTTTTCTTTGCGACGCTGGCGCGAGTCGAACGCGTAGAAGCCGGCGGGGCCGTTTCCTATCGGCTGGCCCGGCTGGCCAGCGGGGTGGGCGCCAACGTCCATGGCAAAGACACGATCATCTCGCCCGACACGGCCGATCGGTTGGGGGCCGATGTGGGCTTGTTAGGCGGGATCGTGCTCAGCGAAATGTACGACCAGGAGCGGTCGGTCGCAATCGTGCTGCGGTCGGACACGATCGCCGTGTACGATACGCCGATTGTGATTCGCTTGGGCGATCGCAATCGCTCGCTGGTGCTGCGTTACGGCGTCGTTTTGGACCGACACAGCGGCCGACTGGATACGCTCGCGTGGCTGATCGACGTCGACGACGCCGGCCGCTATCGCACGTTGACGGGCAACATGCAGTGGCTCGCCGCCAACAAGGTCCTCGACTGTCATTTGTACGTCGACAAGTCGGAATACACGTTGGGCATTCCCTCGGACAACGCGTTTGCGTGCCTGGCCATTCCGCCGGGGCGGATCCAGATTGCGGTCAAAGATCCGCCGCTCGCGACGCTGCTGGCCCGGCAGCGCTGGACGGCGAGCGAAGCCCCAACGGTTGACGCCAGCTTACGCAACATCTTGCAGCGCGCCCAAGCGGCGTTCGACGCTGAGTCGAAGCGCTGAAGTGCATTGCCATGCGCCAGCGACGTCTGGCGGGAGCCCGATGTTCCATGATGTCCTTGATTCTCGTCGTCGTCGTCGCAACGACGGCCGCCGCGTCGCACGGAGAGCAAAACCCGGTTTACCGAGAGTTGCTTGAGACGGGCGTCGCCTCCGGTGAACAGGCGCGTAAGCTGTCCCCGCCGACGCTCGCCGACGGCATGTCGGCCGACGACCAGGTCAAAGCGGTCGCCGCGCTGGGCGGCGAGCTGTACTCATTCGACGACCTCACGCGCCAGTCCGTCGTAGCGCCGCAAATGATTCGCGTGTCGGACGTCGACTCCGCCGCTGGCGAGGCGCCGCTGCGGTCGATTGACGCGTGGTTCGTCGCCTATGCGAATCTCGACGCCCTATCCGATCGGGAGTTTTTGGGAAAACTGCTGGAGAGTCGCCAAGGCAGCGGCCGTGCGGCGAGGCTCACCGCGGAACAGCTCCGCGCTCGAGGCATCTCCATTGCCGAACAAAACGCCGATCGCGAAGCCTACGGCCATATGAATTACGAGCTATTGGATAAGGTGCAAATGAACGCGACGGCTCGGTCCTTCTGGACTCGAACTGAGGAGTCGATTGTCGCGGCCGCGAGGGTCGATCACCGCTTCGATGGCGACGCCGAGTTTCCCAACCAATGGACTCTCGTGGGCGCCGCGGCGGGCAATGACAAATCTGAAAAAGTGCATCTCTACGACGCCTTGGGACTCTACGCCAAGATCACCCGCCTCCAGCGGCCGACGGACGCCCTGCTCGTCGAGTACCACGTGGTCTTCGCCGAGCCTACGGCATGGTTCGGCGGCACGAACCAACTGGCCGCCAAGCTGCCGGCGGTTCTGCAAAACCAGATACGCGAAACCCGCCGTAAAATGATGCAGGCCGGCGGCGCCGGCGGCAAAGAGCCCTAATGCTGGCACGAGCCGCCGGCATGTTGTAACCTCGACACCAGCGACGGCGGCGCCGGGTGCGTTCGTTGCGACGGCGATGTCAACGACGATACTGCAACTTGAGCAGCCCATCGCGGCGCCGAAGACGACCGGCGCTGAATACCCCCTCTACGGTCGGCGCAGACGGGCGGGCCGTACAACAGTCACCTCGTCTCCGGAGCTGTATTTGTAGCGCTGGCGGCGCTGGGACTGATCAGTGCGTGGCTCGCGGCGTGGGTCATCTTTTGCCTCGCTGCCGGGCTGGTGCTCGATGAGCGATCCTGGCGTCGCAAGGTCGCCGCCGCGGCGATCCCCGGACAGTTTTGGCTTTACGCACAGGTTCTCATGCGAGCCGCGTGGGACGCGCTGCCTTTCTATGTCTTCGCGTACATTGCCTACGTCTGCGTGGCGCCGGTGTGGCTGCCGTTTAATGTGGCCGTCAGCAGTTTTATCATGCTCTACGGCTTTTACATGCTGGTACGCACCTACTGGCTCGTGCGCTATCTGTGGCTGTTAAGCTACCGATGGGAAAACGCCGGGCAGACCTTTGCCGTGCACGAAGCCAATCTGCACTCGCACTCCGTGGCGGTGCGGCACGTGCTGTGGTCGTACTTTTTGGGAAACATCGGACTTATCATTCGGTGCGCCAGCCAGGTCATGACGATTGGCATTTTTGAATGGCTGCGAATAGCCGGCGGCATGGACCTGGCGAATCACCCGGCCTCGCGCCACCACCTGGTGCTCATTTCCATCGTGGCCGCAGCGATCTGGCTCGCCGCATTTTGGCTGGCGGTCCGCCGCGCTCTGTTGATTTACTACCGGACGCACCGCACCTTTCATAATTGCCGACCGCTGTACGACAGCATCCACAGCATCCATCATCGCGGCGTGCTGCCGACGCCGCTTGATTCGGGCACGATCTCACCGGCCGAGTTCTTCATCACCGAAATGGCCCTGCCTTCGTGGATGCTCGTGCCCAATTGGTGGTGGACGATCACGCAGATCATCGTGGCGTTTGCCGGTCACTGGGCGTCGCACGACTCGGGCACAGACGCAAGTTTTCGCAACACCACCTGCGCCATCACCGGCTGTTCAACGTGAACTTTGGACTCACGCCCACGGAGGATGCCCGCTTTGGCACTCTCCACACAGGAGCAGCGATCGACGACGCAACGCCTGCTGCAGCGATAGCCTGAAGCAACCATGGGACAGGGTTCCGACGCCGGACTGGGCGGCGTGCGCGGGAGGGGAGTGAGTTGGGCGGGTCTTGCCGGATATACGTGTCGAGCGGCCGAATCGCGGCGCCGACGCCTTTCCCAGGCGTTTTGAGCTAGTCTTGTAGTGGTAGCCGATGGGCGACACGACGCCGGCGCCATACCGCTGAAAGGGTGGACTCCCTACTTTAAACAGGTCAAACCATGACGCGCCGCGCTGCATTCACGCTGATTGAATTGGTAGTGATCATCATGATCCTGGGCATCCTGGCCGGGGTTGCGGCGCCCAAGCTGCTCAAGACTTCCGGCTCCGCCGTCGACAACGGTTTGAAGCAATCGCTGCAAATCGTGCGCGACGCGATTGACATGTATATGACTGAGAATAACGGCGCCTACCCGCCCTGCTCCGGCGACGGAGCGGATTTCCGCGCGGCGCTGGAAAAGTTTGTCCGCGGCGACTTTCCTATCTCGCCGGTCGGCGTAAAGAATAATGAGGTGGCGGCCGCCTCTCCGCCCACGGCCGACGACAGCACCGGCTGGATGTATGATTCAACGACCGGCGCCTTCATCTGCAACTCGACAGACCCCTCGTTGACCCCAGGCGTGACCTACGCCGAGTTCTGACAGGGTCGCGTTACCGCCCATACTTCTCGCGCAACCGCAGCGCCGCCGCGACTTCGTTTTTGAGTTTGAGGTAAACCTCGTCGAGGCTCACGACCGCCGCCGAGCCCGGCGCGAAGCCGCAGTCGGGGTTCAGCGTGATCCGCTCCGGCGGCAGGTGCGCAAGCGCCAGCTCGACGCGCTCGACGATCGCGTCGGCCGAGTCGACGTGGCCTGGCTGGCAACTCACGCACCCGAGGCCGACTTCGAAATCTTCCCGCAATTGGCCGAGAACTCTCATCTCGCCGGCGCCGGGCGCGGTGAATTCCATGGTGAGATGGTTGACGCGCAGCCGGTTGAGCTGCGGCAGAATCGCGTCGTAGCTTCCCTGATGATCGAGCTCGCCGCGGCCACGCGCCCCGGCCCGGCGGCACAGGTGCACCGCCAGCCGCAGGTCGCCCATGCCGTCGACTACTTGGTTGGTCATGTCGACGGCGAAGTCGGCTGACTTGTCGGCGTCGTCGTATTTTTTCCGCACCTCGGGGTCGACAAATAGACACAGGTGCGGGTCGTCGATCTGCACGATCGCCGCTCCGTGCCCACGGAGCAGGTCCACTTCGTGCCGCAGGATTGGCACGCACGCCTCGACGAACGACTCCCGCGTGGGGTACGCCTTGGCAGAGCGCACCGGATCCCACATCCGCTCGCCCAACAGCCCCGGCGCCGGGAGGGTGGCCTTGATTTGGCGATTGGTCACTGTCTTGAGGAACTCGACCTCCTGAGCGATGAAGCCGGGCTGTTTCGGCGCGAGCTCGTCCACCACGATCGTCCAGGGACGACCATCGACCGGATATCGGCTCAGCTCGAAGCCGTGGGCCAACTCGGCGATGACGCCGATGTAACTCTTGCGCCGCCACTCGCCGTCGGTCACCACGTCGAGCCCGGCGCACTCTTGGATGGCGACGACCGAGTGGATCGCCAAGTCCATCTGCCGGCGATACTCCTGGGGCGACCCCGCATAGTCGTCGGCAATCAGATCCTTTACGTAGTCGGGCCGCGGCATTGAGCCGACGACGGAGGTGGGGAAGAGAGGCATTGGAAAAGGCGAAATGCGAAAGGCGAAGAGGGGAGAGGGGAATGCCGACGGGCAACAAACGAAGTGATTCGATATCAAATGTCCTTCATTCGCCTTTCCCCTTTCCACTTTCCCCTTTCGCCCAGTGCCGCCGGGCATAGTCGAAGTCTTGCTGAGTATCGACCTCGATGTATCCCCCTAGCGTGTCGACGTGCGCCAGCCGCTCGCCAGCCTCGACCATTTCTTGCAGTAGCTGGATGAGATAGGCCTTCTCGAATGACTTCGCTTCGCGAAACGGCTGGCCTGCGTATTGCTTTCGGCAGCGCGCGTAGTGCTGGCGCAATCGCTGGGCGCCGGCGGCAGTGAATTTGGCAATCCCCGTGTATTCGCCGTGAGCGTCTTCCTCGGGGATGTTGCGATGAATGCGCGTTACGGCGCCATTTTCCACAATTACCTTCTCCGCGTCGTCCGGAGGATGCTCGGTGCGCTCGGCGTATCGGTCCCGCCAGTGGGCGTCCACTGACAGGGCCATGTCGTCGCCGGACGCCAGCAAGCCCGCGATCAGCGACGGCCGAAAGAGAATGTCGGAGTAGGCGCAGACGAACGGTTCGTCCATGAGATCTTCGGCGTAGAAGAGCGATGTCAGAATGTTGTTTGACTCCCACGCCGAATTGTGCCGGAAGGTAAACTCGGGGTAAGCAGCGCGGACCTTGTCGATCTGGTAGCCGCCGATGAAGGCAATGTCCTGGATGCCGTTGGCCTGAAACGCTTCGACGGCCCAATCCAAAATCCGCCGCCCGCCGACCTCGGCAAAGCATTTGGGCGTGTCGCTGGTCGTCGGCATTAGCCGCATGCCGCGCCGGCGCCGATGATGATGGCTCGCATGATGAAACCGTAATTCCTGACGCCAGCGGGCACTGAAAGTTTTCGCCCGTAAGTGGCCTTAGTTTAGCCGTCTGCACCGCCTCAGCCTAGCGTGTAGGCGCAACGCCTACTCGCCCGCGGTTCGGCTCGCTATGATCACACCATGCGTCGTACCTACCAACTCGCCGTTTCGTGGATCGCTGCCGCATTTTGTCTTTCGTCTATTTGCCTTCGCGCCGAGGAGCCGCGCGTGGAACTCAAGTATCCTTATGGTCCGGACTCATCGCGCCATGAGGGCGTCCCGCAGGGCAAAGTCACCGAGCGCGTCTGGAAAGACAGCAAAGTCTTTCCCGGCACGATTCGTCGCTGGTGGACTTACGTGCCGGCCCAATATGACAAGTCGAAGCCCGCCGCGCTGATGGTATTTCAGGACGGCCACGCCTATATCTACGAGGACGGCGACTTCCGCGCGCCCGTCGTCTTCGACAATCTGATTCACAGCGGCGAAATGCCGGTGACGATCGGCGTGTTCGTCGACCCCGGCCACAAAAAGGCGGAGCTGCCGGCCAAGCCGGGCTGGGAGCCGAAGCCGGAAAACCGCAGTTTCGAGTACGACACGCTGAGCGGCGACTACGCCAAGTTTCTCATCGACGAAATCCTCCACGCGGTGCGTAAAGACTACAACATCACCGACGATCCCGACGGACACGCCATCGGCGGCATCTCCAGCGGCGGAATCTGTGCCTTCACCGTCGCGTGGCAGCGGCCCGACCAGTTTCGCAAGGTGCTCAGCCACGTCGGCAGCTTCACCAACATCCGCGGCGGCGACGCCTACCCCGGCATGATCCGCAAAGGGAGCGACAAGCAGCCGCTGCGCGTGTTCCTGCAAGACGGCGAGAACGACCTCGACAACGAGCACGGCAACTGGCCGTTGGCCAACAAGCAGATGGCGGCGGCCTTAAAATTTCGAGGCTACGATTACCGATTTGAATACGGCAAGGGCGCCCACAACGGCAACCACGGCGGCGCCATCCTGCCAGACTCGCTCCGCTGGCTGTGGCGCGACTACAAGCTGCCGGAGAAGTGAGGCGTCGGAGAACCCCTATTGTGTTTTCGCCGGGCGCCTGCCCAAGCGCTCACCGACGCCACGACTGCCATCGCTATCGATGTCGGCTCTGGCGCGGCCCCCGCGAACTGGGGGATCACGCCAAACCCTTGACGCCAAATCATCAGGTCGGCGGAGTTGACCGCGCCGCTGCGGTCGGCGTCGGCCATCAGGGAGGTCGTCGACCCATAGCCGCGCTGCCACGCCAGCAGGTCCTCGCCGTCGGCCAGGCCGCTCCAGTCAAAATCGCCGGGCGGGTCCACGATGGGGCCAATGTCGAACTGCACCGAGTTGAAGTTCATCACGCCCCGTCGTCCCGACAGGTTGAGCACGGAACCCCACTGCACGACGCCGGGGTGGCCGACGTTGGCCGCCACGCCGTCCCAGTTGGCAACGAGGTTGCGGCCCTCAAAGATCGGGGCCACGAAGTTTCCGGCTAGCGACGCGAGCTCCAGGTGATTGAAAGCCGCGGCGCCGGCGCCGCCCGGAGTCACTTCAATGACGCGCGGCGTTTCGTCTTGGAGCGTCACGCGCAGAGCGCCCGTCGTAGTCAGGTCGAAGCTCATTACATAGGCTCGATTGTTAAGAAACGCAGCGATCCCCAGGTCGCCATCTGTTCCCGCATCGTCGACGAATCGCGCCAACGCCCGAAAACGCCATCCGCCGGCAATGGCCGACGCCGCTGTGCCGGCGCCGAGATTGGCGATGTAAGACGGATTGGGCGTTGCAGGCGAGGCGTCGCTCACTTGCCAGGCGTTGAGCCCGGTGTTCTGGTCGTCCAACACCTCGCGCTAAAGCCCGTGGCGGTCAGCGGATTGGGAAGCCACAGCCATCGTTGTGGGTCCTGCGGCGAGGACACGCCGAAATCGCCGGCATGATAATCGATGTAGGTGTCGCCGTTGGCGGCCGCGCCGGCGCCTATCGCGGCCGTTGCGCAGGCCGCCGCAAAGAGTCCATTGAAGAACCGCATCCCGTTCGCCGTTCCGTTCCGCGCCTGCGCGAGCAATTGCCCGGCGCCTGAGGGCAAATCATACCCGAAGGCGCCGGTCGCGCCGCAGTCGAAAGAGGCATTTCGGCGGCCAACGGCGTACGAAAGTGGCGCCGAACGCCAATTTTGGCGATTGCGGAAGGATTAGCAGCCGATTGCCTTTTCAAATCATCGACCTTTGGGGCCGCCAGATTTGGCGTCGACTTTCAGCCCCGGCAGGTCATGCCCATTTTGGTGCAAGATCATCTTTTCGACCTGGCCGTCTTTGCCCTTCACGAATGAAATCTGCGCGTCGACCACTCGGTAGAAGAACTCCGTCGGCGACTCGGCGAAAATCTCGAGCTTCTGCTGTCCCGTGGCCTGGGCTACCAATTGGCCGTCCTCCAGCGTGACCGTGATCGCGAACGCCGGCGACAATGCGTAACTTCCGACATACTTTTCCAGCGCGGCTGGGTCGACTTTCACGGGCGTGCGGGTTGCGATCGGCGCCGGCTTCGCGCCGGCGAGCGCTTGAAGGATTTTTCCCCCAAGCTCCGTCGTCTTCATTGTGGCCGTATTGGTCAGCACGACGACGCCGATCTTCAAGGGCGGGGACAAAAAGATGCACGAGCTGTATCCGCCGGTCTGTCCATTGTGCCACCAGGTGACGCCGTCGCCCGCCAGGTGCCAACAGAGCCCCACGCCAATCTCGCCCGGTTTGCCGTAGCGTTTTTGCAAGGCCAGATGGAAATCGTCGACCAGCGGCCGCGCTTCCGCCGGCACGTCGCTCTCGTCCGCCAGCGCGATCGCGGCAAGCTTGAGCATGTCGTCGACGGTGCTCCGCAGCGCTCCCGCGCCGGCCAGCGTCGGCAGGTCCCAATTACGATCGGGCTTTAGCTCGGCGTTGTAGGGCAGCGCCAGCCGGCTTTTCTGGTTCTTGGTGAGCTTGATGCGCGTGTCGTTCATGTCCAGCGGTTTGGCGATACGGTCGACGAGGAGCTGCTCATACCGTTGACCAGCGCGCTTCGCGAGCACGCCGCCGAGCAATCCGACGCCCAGATTGGAGTACTCATACGTTCCCGGCGCCCGCGTGAGCTTGTAGCCAGCGAGGAACTTGTAGAGCTGCGCTGGGGTGTAATCAGCGTAGGGGTTTCCCGGGTCCTTGGGTTTCATGTTGTCAGGCAACACCGGCAAGCCCGAGGTCTGGCTCGCCAAGTCGCCCAGCGTGATCGGCCGTACGACCGCGTCTGGCGTTTTAACGCCGCTGGGTAGCATCTCCGCCAGCGGCGTATCGAGCGTCACCTCGCCGCGGCGCACCATATCGGCGAGCACCAAGCCGGTGAACGCCTTGGTTACCGATCCGATCTCGTAAACCGTGCGTCCGTCGGGCGTTTTGCCGCCGCCCCGGCTCACTTCGCCGAAACTGTGCACCTCGATCTTTCCGTGGTCAACGACGCCGACGACGCAGCCCACCAATACATTCGACTCGATGAGCGGCTTCACGAGCGCGTCGACCTGCGCGGCGTGGTCGCCGTGCGCCGCCCCACAACACGCCCATGCGCCGACCGCCGCCGCCATCAGCAGTCTCATGTAAGATCTCCGAAGTTTGAGTCGTGCGATAGGGGCAATGAGTCCTCTTGCCGACGTTCGCTGGCCGCCGGTTGACATTGCCACGCGCTCGGCGGTTTTCCGCGCCCCCGACGAAGAAAAACCCACCAGGCCGACGTCAAGCACGCCGGCCGGTGGGCGGATTACTGCATCGAATTCGGGCAAGCGGGCCGCAGCTTCAGGTCTTCTTTGCCGTCTTCACCGTCGCGTGAAAGCCCGCCTTCTCCAGCGCCGCGATCGCGTCCTTGGCGGAGAAGTCGCCTTCGATCACAAACGACGGCTTTTTCTCCTCGCACGAGTTGGCCTTCACGCCATCAACCTTGGCCAGCGCCCCCTTGATCGCTTTGACGCACATGCCACAGCAGTTGTGAATGTTTGCCACTTCCAGCCGGGTCACGTTGCCCTCGGGCAGCTTTTGTTCCGCAAACTTCACTTTCTTGTCGCTCAGCGTGCCATGGAAGCCGGCCTTGGCCAGCGCATCGACCGCCTTCTGCACCGACTCGACGCTGTCGCCGGTCAGCACCGCGGTCTTGGCGTCCTGGTCGGCGACGCACTTCACGCCCTTGCATTCCGCCACAGCCTTCTCAACGGCCTTGACGCATCCCCCGCAGCACATGTGCACCTTCGACACCGTGACTGTCACCTCGGCCCGCGCCGAGGCGGCCCATGCGACGCCCGCCAATGCCACTAACGCCACGCCCGCACGCCTGGATAGGTTTCTCATATCACCCTCGCTGTTAGGAGGAAAGGAAATGGGCCCCGCCAATCAACCAGTAACCATACCGGCGCGGGGGGAGGATGTCGATTGGCGCCTCGAATGCCGCGGCAAAACACGGTGACTCCGCGGCGGCGGCGACTCGCCGGGGCCGAGACGGCCCGGCTCGCGGCGCAACGTGCGCACTTCGCCGTCGGTCGCGCTCCCGCCGCTCACAGCGTCGCAATCTGCCGGTTGGTGAGATGTCCGCCGTAGTGCTTTTTGCAGCGCACCTTGCGTTCGAGGTCGTGGATCACGACTTCGGAGAAGTCGACGCCTGTTGCAGCCTGGGCGCTGCCCAGGCCGCCAGGGGTGAAGACGTTGATCTCCATTAACTTATCCTTCACGATGTCGAGCCCCACCAGGAACATGCCGTCGGCCACCAACTTGGGCCGCACGAACTCCACCAGCCGCAGCGCGGCGCGGTCGATCTCGACCGGCTCGCTCTCGCCGCCGGAGTGCATGTTGCTCCGCATGTCGCCCGACTTGTTCACCCGGCGGAAGGCGGCGAATTCGCCGTCCTTTTCCAGCGGCCGCCCGTTCATCACGAACAGCCGCACATCGCCTTCGGCCGCGGCGGGCAGGTACTCCTGGGCAATGCAGTAGCCGTCGCGGATGATCGCCTCGATCATCTGGTTGGTGTTGGCCGTGTCGCCGTTGCGGATGAGAAACACGCTGTGTCCGCCGGAGCCCTGCAGCGGCTTGAGCACGGCGTGGCCGTTCTCCTGGACGATGAATTGCTTGATGTCGGCCGGGTTGCGGCTGATGCAGGTGCGCGGGCGTACCTTTTCGGGGAAGTGCTGAAAGTAAGTCTTATTCAGCGCGTTGGCCAGGCTGGACGGATCGTTCAGCACGATCACCCCCTGCCGCACGGCAAGCTGGCCGAACAAGATGCCCGACGTCTGCGCCCACGGCCGATCGGTCAGATCCTCCGAGGGGTCGTTGCGCAACATGAGCACGTCGAGGTCGCCCACGCCAATCTGCTCCTGCCGGGCGTCGTCGCCCTGCAGCTCGGCGAGGTACTTCTCGCGCTCGTCATACTTTTTTCCCTTCACGGCGCGGGCGTTGGCGCGAACCGACCCGTCGGCGGCGTACACGAAGTCTGCGACGCCCAGCGTCCACGCCTCGTGGCCGAGGTTGATCGCGGTCATCGCCAACCGGGTGGTTGTGTAACCCGGCTGCTCAGTTTCGATATCGTTAACGACGAACCCGATTCTCACGGGGCGTCCTCCCAAAGTTCCACTAAAGACAAGCGGCGGCAGCGGGCCAGTCGCTCCTGGACAAGTTCGTCTTCCCAAAACCGCGGCAACAGCGCGGGCGGGCCCACGATGGCCCGACGCCGCAAGTCCTGTACCAACGGCACGTGCTCCAGTGCGATCTTGCCCACGTATAGCGGTTCCAGGTCATGCCCGTCGTGTAAATAGTCGAGCAGTTGTCGCAAGCCAGCCAAGTAAATGGCGTCTTTCGCCAGGCCGCCGCCACGGTAGGCTCGCAGCGTGGTCATGAATGCCGCCTTGGCCGGCAGCCGGTGTTCGTGGTGCACCAGTTGAAACGCGTCGACGAATGGTCGTCGATCGATCATGGCGCGGACCGCAACCACTCGGCACGCGAGCGTTCGCAAACGACCGGCCGTCAATCCGCCGGTCAGGTACTCGGCCAGCACGGCCAATCCTTCTTGCAGGGCTTCGTACCCGGCAAGCCCCACGCACAATTGCTGGAACAACTGCTGCCGCCCGTTGAAGTAGGTGAGCAGATGCGTGCCAATTTCGTGGTGCAACAGCGGCGCCAGCCGCAGCCGCGACACGCCCGCTCCCGACGCCACGTACAGTCGATCCTGGGCCACCATCATGCTCGATGCGAGGTCGTCGCGCACGTGGACCGTGGCCAGGAAGTCCGGCAGCCGTTGGTGGTAAAAGTCGATCTGGTCCCGTGCCGCCGCCACGATCTGGTCCGCGTGCACGGGGCCATCATCGCGGTCTGCCGTTCGATGTTCGACGCGGTCAAGAATGTGGGTTGCCAGCTCGACGAGCTCCGCCTTGGGTTCGTCGTAAAGTTGCAGAGCGTCGTAAAAGAATGCGGGCGTGTCGATATGCTTGAGCGCCGTCAACTGGCGATCAAGGTGATCCTGTTTCTGCTCGAACAGTTGGATGAGCGTGGCGTCTTCCACGCGATCGACAGGAATTTCAAACAGTTGCCGTTTCAGCAGCGCGGGATGATAGGGCAGCGGCCGGTAGTGAAAAGTGGGTTCGCGGCGGTAGCCACTGGATTGAAACTCGTCCCACGCCGTGGCGGAATTGATGGGGATGGTTTGTAGCACGAAGTCGAAAGCTTTCGAGGCCTCGCACAGTTGCTGATCCACAAGTCGCGCCGCCTTGACCAGCTCCGTGGGACCCAGCGACTCGAAGTTCGAATGGCGTCGTTTGCTGTGTCGGCCGGTGAAGGCGAACACGGTCTTGCGCAGCACGATGGCGAGCTGCCGCCGCAGCGCCTGGAGCACCACGGGAAATACGGCGCCGGAGCCCGGATCGCGATACACGGTCCGGATGCCGATGCCGATCGGCACGCAGCCGCCCACGCAGGCGGCGCCCAGCGAGGGCAGGCCCGGCGGGGCGACCTCCGCGGCGACCTCGACCGTCACCTCAGCCGATAACCCTTGCACCCGGATTGCTCGCAGCCCCGACTCCAGGGCCTCGATCGTAGCGGGCATCGAGTCGCGATCGGGTACGATGACGCGAAACCCCGGTCGCACGAGGCTGTCCATCGGTGCAGTCGTCGCACGATCGTCCTCGGCCCACAGCTCGATCAGCAGAAATGCGCCAAAGTGCTCGCGCAGGATTTCAAAGATGGCCGTGCAAAGGCGCAGCAGACCGTGTTCCTGCGAGGGCGCGCCGGAGGCGAACAGGTACGCGGCTTCGGTCGTCACCAGCTCGCGGGTTTCCACGTCTGCCGCGGCGGGCGGCGAGCGGTGAACGCATAAAAAGGGCAACTGTCGATCGACCCGAAGCCTACCGTCGTTCGGCAGATTCCGCCGGATGCGCAGATTGCGACTCAGCCGGTCGCGCACCGCGGCGATCAGCGCATCGAACCCGGCGTTTACGTCGACGTTCGCCATCGCAGGTTCTCACGGCGCCGGCGCGTGCTTCATCGCATGCAGCGACTCGTGCAGCCCCGGCAGCGTCGACCGCAGCGCCGCCTGCAGTTCCAGCAAATGCTCGCGGTCGACCTCGCCCGTCCATTCGTCCATAAAGGTTTTCTTGAACTCGATCGCGATTGAGCACACCGCCCCCGGAAAATTCCGGTGCATTGAGTTGCATAAGTGACCGCCAAAAAATCTCACATTCTCCCGCACGTCGAGCTCGTGTCCGCGAACTCGAGAGCGCCGCAGATCGGCAATGAAGCGGTCGACCACGGGCGCCCAATACGGACGGTCCATGCTTCCCGTGCCGATGTTCACCTCGGGGTACGTCCGCGGATCAGCCGCCGGCCCCGCGGCGCTGTCGCGGCGGTGATTGTACGAATGCACATCCAGCACCACGACGCGGCCGTGCAGCTCTACCAGCTTGCGGATCAGCGCCTTGGCGGTCACGTAAAACAGGTTATAGTTGGCGATCGACTCCTCGACCAGCGCCCCGGGCAGCACGTCGCGCCACACGCACAAGCCCCACGCATCGCACGGCTCCCGATACACGGATTCGGCGCGGCGGCGATTCAGGTCGACCTCAAACCGTGATCGGCAACCCACGATTCGCGTCGGGGCGACTTCCGCCAGGACTTCGGTGAAAGGATCTTCTTCGCGGAGCCGTTCAGCGTCGGAGAGCGCCAGCCATTCCGCGACCGCGGGACGGACGGCATGCCCGTTATGGATCGCCGCGGCGACGATCGGACCCTCGCCGGCGACGATGTGGAACAGGTCCATGAATTGCATTTTCCCGCGGATTTGGCGCTGGGTTGACCGGCAGCGGCGCCCGCGTATCTTCCTAGACGAGCATACCGCGTGCCAGTCGAACCCCTGCTGTGGCCAGGTTCATTCATGCGATATCCGCGATTCCTCGAGCGCTTATGCGCGCCTGCCAGGGGTTCAACGACCACGAAGGCACGTTGGCCGCCGCCGGGATCGCCTACTATTTGGCACTTTCCTTCTTTCCGCTACTTTTGGTTTTGGTGGCGGGCCTTGGCTATGCGCTCGAGTGGACGGCCAAAGGCCAGGACGCTCAACAACGCATCCTGGCCGCCATCGAACAACAGGCCTCCAGCGACCTGAGCGAACAGATCAAGCGCGCCCTCACCGCCACCGGCGCCAAGGCGCCCGCAGGCGGAGCCATTGGTTTTGGAATGCTGGTGATCGCCGCCGTCGCGATCTTTGCCCAGGTCGACTACGCGCTCGATCGCATTTGGGACATCGCCGCGCGACCGCACGAATCCTGGTGGGCGTGGATCGGCCGCCGCCTGATCCGGCGGCTGAAGTCGCTAATGATGCTGGTCGGAGTCGGCGCCTTCGTGCTCGCCGTCATGGTGGCGTCGGTCGTGTGGTCGGGCGTGCAGTCGACGGCGTTTCGCGATACGAAAGCCTACCCCTGGCTGCCGTGGGTCGCCGGCGTGGCGATCACGATGGCGCTCAACTGCGTGGCATTCGCCTTCATGTACCGTTTCCTGCCGAGGGCGCGCGTGCGTTGGCTCGAAGCGTTCGACGGCGCCATCGTCGCCGCCGCGTTGTGGGAGGTGGGCCGGCAATTGCTGGCGCTGTACCTGCTACGGCAAAATTTTCCCTCGGCGTACGGCGTGATCGGGTCATTCATCGCCATCATGCTGTGGGCGTATTACGCGATGCTAGTGGCGCTGTTCGGCGCGGAGTTCGTGCACGCCATCCAGCAGGAGCGGCACGGGGCCGTCCGCGTTCATTCATACGCTGATCACGCCGCCTCTGACGAGCCTGCATAGCATGTGTCACCACTACAAAGGCTCGCGCAACCCGCCGGCGCACCTGGCCAATGAGTTCAGCGTCCGCACCAATCTCTACCAGCTCATGCTTCCCGACGAAGGGTTCTATCCGCTGGCCGAGCCGCCGATCGTGCGCCTCGACGCATCGGGCCATCGCGAGATGGTCGCCGCCCAGTGGGGCTTTCTGCCCGCCTGGTGGAAGCCGTCGGACAAGACGCCTAAGCGCACGACCTTCCAGGCGCAAGTGCTTCAACGCTCGTAGCGAAGAGGTCGACGTTAAGCCGGCGTATCGCGAGGCCTTCAAGCGGCGCCGCTGCCTGATGCCCGCCGACGAGTTCTTTGAGAAGGGGCATTATTTTCACTTGCCTGACTTTCGACCGTTTGCGCTAGCGGCCTTGTGGGAATCGTGGCGCGGCGGCGAGGGGGAGATTGTCCAGTCGTGCACGATGCTGACCACCCGCGCCAATGAATTGGTCTCCGACGTCGGCCATCCGCGGATGCCGGTGATGCTGACCGACGAAGCCCAGTTTGCCCTTTGGTTGAACCCGGAAATCCAAGAGCGGTCCAAGCTGGAGCATCTGTTTTTACCGCTCGATGCTCAGGAGCTCGTGCGCTACCGCGCGTGACGGACGCGGTTGCACGGCACGAGGCATAGACTTGCCGCGCCGCGTATGATTGGAACCAAGGCGGCCCCGCCAACACGAAGGAGCCACGCGATGGAATACCGACAACTCGGCCGTTCGGGCCTGATGGTCCCCGCCCTCAGTTTTGGCACCGGCACGTTTGGCGGCGGCGGCGAGCTCTTCAAGGCTTGGGGCCAAACGGATGTCGCCGAGGCGACGCGGCTGGTCGACGTCTGCCTCGAGGCCGGGCTCAACATGTTCGATTCGGCCGACGGGTACTCGGGAGGCATGGCCGAGGAGATTCTGGGCCAGGCGATCAAGGGCCGCCGCGACCAGGTGCTCATCTCCACGAAAGCCACCTTCCGAACGGGCGACGGACCGAACGACGTGGGATCGTCGCGATGGCACATCACGTGCGCGGTCGACGCCGCCCTGCGGCGGCTGCAAACCGACGTCATCGATCTGTTCCAACTTCACGCGTTCGACGCCAAGACGCCCGTCGACGAGGCGGTGACTACGCTCGACGATCTAGTGCACGCGGGAAAGATTCGCTACGTCGGCTGCTCGAACTTCTCGGGCTGGCATCTGATGAAGTCGCTGGCCGTGGCCGACTTGCACGGCTGGACGCGCTACGTGGCCCACCAGGCCTACTATTCGCTGGTCGGCCGCGACTACGAATGGGAGCTGATGCCGCTGGCGCTGGCCGAGGGCGTGGGCGCGGTGGTGTGGAGCCCGCTGGGCTGGGGTCGACTCACTGGCAAGATTCGCCGCGGCCAGCCGCTTCCCGCGTCGAGCCGGCGGCAGAGCAAGTTGGCCAACGACATCGGCCCGCCGGCTGACGATGAATTGGTATTCCGCGTCGTCGACGCCCTCGACGCCGTGGCCGCTGAGACCGAGAAGACAGTTCCGCAAGTGGCGCTCAACTGGCTGCTCTGCCGCCCATCGGTTTCCACCGTGGTGATCGGCGCGCGAAACGAAGAGCAACTGCGCCAGAATCTCGGCGCCGTGGGCTGGCGACTTACGCCGCCACAGATTGCCCGACTCGACGCGGCCAGCCACGTCACGCCGGCGTATCCCTATTGGCATCAACGGCTCTTCGAGGAGCGAAATCCATCGCCCGTGTGAGCCGCCGGCCAACGAGCGGCGCAGCGGCTATCGCCAACGCCGCCAAGGCGAGCGCCGACGGTTCGAGCGCCGCGGCTGCGACTGGCAGTGCGCCCGACGTGGCAAACTGCGCCTTCCACACCAGGTAGTCGCCGTTGTCCACCCGGCCGCCGCCGGTGGCGTCGCCTTGCTCCCGAAGTGCGCCCGTAGCGATGCCGCGACCTTGCTGCCAAGTTAGAAAGTCGCCGCCGTCCACGTCGCCGTCGGAGTCGAAGTCAGCCGCCGCAAGGGCGCCCTCGCTGTTGACGTCGAACGAAAACCCAGCGATCGCCGCGGTAGCTCCGCCCGGCCGTGCTTGGGCTGAGAAGTAAAACTGATCTCCTGGTTGAGCGTTGGCCACATCGAAAAAGTGCATGTCGACGAAGCGGTTAATGCCGGCTTCAGGTACAATCGACTCGGTGAGCGGGATGGCGCCCGTGGTGGCGCCGCCCCCCGCCGCCTGGCGCAGCAATACCTCGCCGGGGACGAACTGCGTGCCGTCCAGGCCATCGACCATCACGCCCACCCGGAACTTCGCCGGCACGCCCGCGCCGACTTCGAACCCCCACCGATCGGCGGGTTCGACGACCGGGTCGTGATTGCCGGTGATGTCGCGGCCATCGAGTACGCCCAGCTTGACGTAGGCGGATTGATCGGCCGTGGGTCGTGGCGGCGACTGCGTCATGCCCCAGGCATAATCGCGAACGCCATTGACGACGGTCGGGTCGTCGATCAGCGCATAGGCGAACCCGCCCGCCATGTTCGTCGAGAGGACTTGCGAGTTAACGACAAAACTGGGCAGCGACACGAGGTTGGGATACGTTGCGCTGCCTTCCGGTGGAATGTTGCCGTTGCCTGGCGTCACGTTGGCGTTGGGGTAGTCGAAGCGGGTGGCGAACAACGCGTATCCGGCCGAGCCGTAGACATTGTCGCCGTCGGCGTCCAACGGCTTGGCCAAGTCCTGTGTTCGCCACGGGACCACGATGTACGGCAACTCGCCGCCCGGAAAGAACGTGCCGCCCACGTCGAAGTGCGTTCCGCGGAACACAATGTCCGCCGCATGCGCCTGTGCCGCCGTCGCCAGGGCTGCCGCCAGCGCGGCGGCGTGTGTGAAACTTCGTCGTGGTGTCCGCTTCATGATGTTCTCTCGCTAGATTAATTGCGCCGCGAATGATCGCCGACGTTGGTGACGGCGAGTCGCCAAAATCGGCATGGATCCATGCTGCGGTGAATTATGATGCGACGCCTCGCAATTTGCAATTCAACCGGTGGCCGACCGTCTTAGCGACGTGGTCAGCCGAACGGACCCGCCGCGATAGCGGGAATCTGCGCGACCCGCCAAGCCGCTCGCCAGTTTGGCGGGGCGATCCCGGCTGATTCCAGGCCCGAAAGCGGCCCGTAACGCAAGAAATCCTTGACCCGCGAGGCAAGGGTCGTCCATACTCTTCGGCTCAGTTTTACTGGTCCTCACTGAGCCCGGCTTCCAGCAAGTCTGCCCCGCATTGATTTCCATCGCGGGTGCGGCGGAACTCGAGAGGTCATCACGCCTACGCACGCGGCGTGGCCATCGAAAAACACGCCGCGGTGCAACCGCCTCGGTTCCCGCGGTTTGCATTACGCACGCGTGGTTGACTCGTGGCGGCTTCATCGTGCCTGAGCGGGGTTCGTGGCCATGACTTCCCCCAACGGAGGTTTCCATGAGTCGCGCATCATTGCATTCTTCTAGCGATCAAGCTGTTGCCGTAAGTCCTCGCAAAGCCGCATGGCTCGTCGGATTGGCGATCGCAAGTTGGATTTCGTGGAGCGCCGTCGCCGGCGCCGTGAACTCGACCGACACCGGCACGGCCGGCACGGCTGGGTCCAACGGCGCGGCCGGCAATCCCGGCGTGAACGGCGGCCCGGGCACGGACGGCGGCGACTCGACTGCTAACGCAACTTCGAACGACCCGACTAACACGGCAACGTCGACCGGCGGGGCCGGCGGCGCAGGCGGCAATGGCGGCAACGGCAATGCCGCCAACGCCAACGGCGGCAACGGCGGCGCCGGCGGCGGCGGCGGCGACGCCAGTGCCACCTCAAATGGGACTCCCGCATCTGGAAACGAGACCGCCGGCGCCACCTCAACAGGCGGCGCCGGCGGCGCCGGCGGCAGCCCAGGCTTCCCCGGCGCCGGCGGAACGGCAGGCGCAGGGAGCACCGGCGGCGCTGGTGGAAATGCCATGTCGTCCGCCGTCGCGGCCGTCGCCGGAACCAGCACGGCTGGAGCCACCGCAACCGCCACCGGCGGAAACGGCGGCGCGGGAGGGGCGCCAACGGCGGCGTAGGCGGCCCCGGCGGCACGGCGACGTCTATGGCGTCGTCCACTTCCATCGACGGCCCCGCCAACGCGACCGCCTCGGCCACAGGCGGCGCCGGTGGCGCCGGTAGTTCTGGGGCTCAGGGCGCCGCGGGCGGAACCGTCAACTTGAACAACGCCGTCTCGGGCACGACAGCGGGCGTGGTGACGCTCAGCCAATCGGCGACCGGAGGCGCCGGCGGCGCCAGCGCGCAGCGCCGTGCCCGCTGGCGCAGGCGGCGTGGCCACCTCGACGCTCTCTTTCGCACGGGTCAGCGGCGGCAACACCATCGCTACGCTCAACGCCACGGGCGGCGCCGGCGGCCAAACCGCCGGCGGGACGGCCGGAGGTGGGGCGGCCGCCACGACGAACCTGTCGCTGACCGGCGCTACCAACGTCACGTTGACGCAAACGGCCACCGGCGGCCTTGGCGGCAGCATTGCCGCGTCGTTCCCTGGCGGCGGCGCCGCCGGCGGTTTGGCGACCATCGGCGGGTCGGGAACTTCATCCGGCGCCGGCACAGTCATGGCAACTTCCAATGGCATCGGAGGCAATGGCGGCGTCGGCCGCAACGGCGGCGTCGGCGGCGTCGGCGGCGGCGTGACCGTCAACCAACTCAATCTCATGTCGGCCAGCGGGCCAGTTACGGGCATCGTCAACGCGACCGGCGGCAACGGCGGTGCGGGCATGGACAACGCCACGGGCGGCGCCGGCGCCGCGGTGACGCTTACCGACAAACTCACCGGCGCCACGACCGGCGCCATAACGTTCACTCAATCCGCGATCGGCGGCAATGGCGGCACGGGGACAGCGTTCAGCGGCGGCGTGGGCGGCGCCGCGACTTCCAACTTGACGTTCGCGCGCGCCGTGGGCGGTGCAACCACGGGCACGGTCAACGCCACGGGCGGTAACGGCGGCGGATCGTCCGGCATCGGTGCTACGGCGGGCGTCGGCGCCGCCGCGGCGACAAGTTTGAATCTCACCAGCGGCGCCGCGGTTACCGGCACGCAGACCGCCACTGGCGGCAACGGCGGCGTAATCACCGCCGGGTCCAACGGCTCCGGCGGCGCGGGCGGCGGCGCGACGACAGGCGGGTCCGCAACATCCGCGGGCACAAGCACCGCGACATTCACGCTGAATGCCGTGGGCGGCAATGGCGGGGGCGGTCAGGGGAGCGGATTTGCCGGCGGCAATGGCGGAGCGCCCACTGTTGGGAAGTCTCACACTTACGGGCGTGAACGGCAATCTCACCGGCACGGTTAATGCCACGGGCGGCAACGGCGGCTTGGGCGGGGCCACCGCCAATGGCGGCGCCGGCGCCTCCTCCACGCTCTTGAACGAGTTGGCTTCCGCGACCACCTCCGGCACGGCGACCTACACTCAGTCCGCCACCGGCGGCAATGGTGGCGCGAGCACCGGCGGCAGCGGCGGCGCGGCCGGCAATGCGTCGTCCATGGCCACGCTCGCGCGCGCTGCCGGCGGCACGACGACCATGACGCTCAACGCCACGGGCGGCAATGGCGGCGGCACGGCGGGCGGCACAGCCGCGCAAGGCGGCACGGCGACCACCGCCGCCACGCTCACGGGCGCCGCGGCGGTGACGACGACGCAAACCGCTACCGGCGGCAATGGCAGCGTGATTACCGCTGGATCCAGTGGGACGGGCGGCGCGGGAGGCGCGGCCACCGGCGGCGCCTCGGCCACGGCCGGAGGCACGGGGACCGCCACCGCGACCATCAACGTGGTCGGCGGCAACGGCGGCGGCGGTCAGGGGAGCGGATTTGCCGGCGGCAATGGCGGATGCGCCACTGTTGGGAGTCTCACACTTACGGGCGTGAACGGCAATCTCACCGGCACGGTTAATGCCACGGGCGGCAACGGCGGCTTGGGCGGGGCCACCGCCAATGGCGGCGCCGGCGCCTCCTCCACGCTCTTGAACGAGTTGGCTTCCGCGACCACCTCCGGCACGGCGACCTACACTCAGTCCGCCACCGGCGGCAATGGTGGCGCGAGCACCGGCGGCAGCGGCGGCGCGGCCGGCAATGCGTCCTCCATGGCCACGCTCGCGCGCGCTGCCGGCGGCACGACGACCATGACGCTCAACGCCACGGGCGGCAATGGCGGCGGCACGGCGGGCGGCACAGCCGCGCAAGGCGGCACGGCGACCACCGCCGCCACGCTCACGGGCGCCGCGGCGGTGACGACGACGCAAACCGCTACCGGCGGCAATGGCAGCGTGATTACCGCTGGATCCAGTGGGACGGGCGGCGCGGGAGGCGCGGCCACCGGCGGCGCCTCGGCCACGGCCGGAGGCACGGGGACCGCCACCGCGACCATCAACGTGGTCGGCGGCAACGGCGGCGGCGGTCAGGGCAGCGGATTCTTTGGCGGCGCCGGCGGCGTGCCCTCGGTCAACGCCATGTCGCTCCTGGCCAATAGCGGCAACCTCACGGGAACTGTCAACGCTACGGGCGGCAACGGCGGCGTGGGCGGCAATAGCGCCAGTGGCGGCGCCGGGGCGTCGACGTCCCTTTTGGATGAGCTCTTCGTGGCGACTACCACCGGCACGCTGACCTACACGCAATCTGCTATCGGCGGCAACGGTGGCGCGGGCAGCGGCGCCGGCGGCGGCGGCGCCGCCGGCAATGCCTCGTCCGTGGCTACCGTCAACCGCGCGTCAGGTCAGGCCACGACGATGACCCTCAACGCCACCGGCGGCAACGGCGGCGGGGGCGCCGGCGCGGCGCCCGGGCAAGGCGGCAGCGCGACCACCGGCGCCACGGTCACGGGCGCTGCTGCCGTCACGACAACCCAAACCGCCACGGGCGGAAACGGCGGCGTAATTGTCGCTGGCTCCTTCGGCAACGGCGGCGCGGGCGGCGCCGCCACGGGAGGCGCCACGGCCACCGCCGGCGGTACAGGAACCACCACGGCTACGGTCAATGCGGTGGGCGGCAACGGCGGAGCGGGACAAGGCGGCGGTTTTTCCGGCGGCTCCGGCGGAACGCCGATGATCAATGCACTGGCCCTGAATGCGGTGAACGGCAATCTCACCGGCACGGTCAACTCCACCGGCGGCAACGGCGGCGCGGGCAGCAACAACGCGGGCGGCGGCGCTGGAGCGTCGGCATCGCTGCTCGACGAGCTGACCACGGCTGTCACGACCGGCAATCTCACCTATACGCAGTCCGCCATTGGCGGCAACGGCGGCACGAGCACCGGAGCGGCCGGCGGCACGGCGGGCAATGCGTCGTCCATGTTCAGTTTCACGCGCATCACCGGCGGCGCGACCACTTCCACAATCAACGCCACGGGCGGCAACGGCGGCGGGGGCGGCGGCGGAGGCCTGGGCGGCAATGGCGGAACGGCGACCACCAGCTTGGCGCTCACGGGAACCGCCGCGGTCACCGGCACACAAACCGCCATCGGCGGCAACGGCGGCGCGACTGCCGCCGGATCGACGGGCAATGGAGGAGCCGGCGGCGGCCCCACGGCCGGAGGTTCTTCCACTTCAACGGGCGCGAGCACAGTTTCGACCACCGTTAACGCCACTGGCGGCAACGGCGGCGTGGGAATGGGCGTCGGCAGCTCCGGCGGCTCCGGCGGTACGCCCACGGTGAACGCGGTCTCCGCAACCTCGGCTGGCGGGACTGCGACGGTTACCGCCAACGCCACGGGCGGCAATGGCGGCGCAGGTGCGGCGGGCGCCGGCGGCGGCACGGGCGGAGCGGCATCGCTCGTCAACCGCGCGAGCGGCTCCACGAGCGTTGCACTCACGCTCAATCAAACTTCGATCGGCGGCAACGGCGGCGCAGCGGCGGGCACAGGCGGCGCGGGCGGCGTCGGCGGCCTGGGCACGTCGACGCTATCCTTCTCGCGCGCCGTCGGCACGTCGACCACCGCCACCACCACCGCCACCGGCGGCAATGGCGGCGGCGGCAGCGTGGGCGGCGGCACGGGCAACGGCGGCGGCGCCAATTCCTCGCTCACTCTTACCGGCGCCGCGGCCACGACGGCCACCGCCAACGCCACGGGCGGCAACGCGGGTAGTATTGCCGCCGGAAGCGCCGGCTTTGGCGCCAACGGCGGGGCCGCTATGGCCACAAGCACCGCCAACAGCATGGGAGCGTTCGCCGTCGGTTCGACGGCGAACGCTACGGGCGGCAACGGCGGCGCTTCCAGCTCGGGCGTGGGCGGCAACGGCGGCAACGCCAGCGCAGTTGCCAACTCCACCAGCACGGCCGCCGCCAACGCCACAGCGACAGCCACGGGCGGCAATTTCTCGGCGCGCAGCCTGCGCGGCGCCGCCATCGCGGAGGCCACTGCCAATGGCGCGAGCGGCACGGCCGGCGCCACCGCGTTGTCTGGCGGCGGGCTCATCACCACGCTGCAGTCGCAATCGTCGGCGCCGACCTCGGGCGCCACGCAGGCGTTCGCCCGCGCGGGCATCGCGGCGCCCGCGATTGACGCAGCCGGCGCTGCCGGCGTTGAGTCAGTCGCCTATGCCGTGGGAAGTCCCGCGCCCGCGGACGTGACCAACTTTTTCGCCGGGAATCCTAATACGCAGCCGCATTTCAATCTCGTGGGCGACGCGACCCCCGGCGCCACGAGCGACGTCCTGGGAATGGTCACATTAGGCGCCGCGTATGCACCGGGCGCCACCGGCAATCGCACCTACACCAGCTCGGCGACGTTTGCCATTGATCTGTCGCAGCTACCCAACCCGAGGCAAAATCTGCTAGTCGCCCTCTTGGACACCAACGTCGTCGGTTCTGGGTTCGATTCCCTGCAGTTTCAGATCCAGCGCGAGGGCGTGAATCCGCCGATCGTGAGTCAAACGTTCAACACGGTCGCCGCGGCGAATACGTTCTTGAGCGACAACCTCATCGATCTCGGTTCCAACGGCGTGGCGAACGTCGCCGGCGATCTCAATCTGGTCTTCAGCCTGTCGTTGACGACCAACGACGCGGGTTCCGGATTCTCGTTCGATCTGCTGTTCGGCAATTCAACCTTTGGTTCGGCTGACTTCAATGTGGACGGCGATGTGGACGGCGACGACTTTCTTGCGTGGCAACAGGGCTTTGGCGTCGGCACAACCAAGCGCAAGGAGACGCCAATGGCGACGCCGCAGTCAATTCCGCCGACCTGACGGTGTGGCAGAATCAATTCGGCTTCGCGGCGGCGAGCGTGGCGGCCGCCGCTGCCGTGCCAGAGCCAGTCACGGCGGTTCTAATAATTGTCTGTGCATTCGCTATCCGCAGCGCACGGAAGTCGCAAGTTTGAAGCGCATGAAAAAACGCCGGCGAGCGTTAGCCAACGCTCGCCGGCGTTTGGTTGGTCCTGTCCCTGGTCTTGCCCCGTGGGCTTAGACCATGTCCTTCAGCTTCTTCAACGCGCGGACCTTGACGACGTTCTTCGCCGGCTTGGCGGCGACGTCCATCAGCTCGCCCGGCTTGAAGGGGTTGGGCACGCCGCGACGAGCCGGTTGCGCCGGCTTGTGCTGGACCACGATCTTGCACAGGCCCGGCAGCGTAAATGCGCCGGCGCCCTTCTTGCTCACAGCCTTCGCGATTTCGTCGCCCAGCGCATCGAAGACGGCCGACACGTCCTTCTTCGCTACGCCGGTCGCTTCGGAAATGCTGGCGAAGACTTCGGTCTTGGTGGGCGGTTTTTTGGTTGCGGTTTTCGCCATGTTCTAAAACCCTCCTTAGTACCTCGAAAAATGGGGGAAATTGGGGCGGGGCCGGTGTATCGGGTGGCTCCCGAGCTCGGTTGTACTAGCAATGTAGCACGCTGTGGTGCTGATTTAAGGACTCGGGACCCTAAAATACAAGCCGAATATCGCCAAAAACGCCGGAAAAGCCGTCGTTTTCCGGCTCCGACCGGCTCCGGGACTGGCTTTGCCGGCGGTTCCGGGGGCTAGGGGGACGAGTTAGGACGCTTTTTCCAGCCGTAAGATCGCGTCGCTTCTCGCGCTTGCACGGTGCCCGCCGACTCTTGGGCGGTTTAATTGCTATATTCGGTTACCGACTGTAAGATTAGGTTAGACAAGGTGTTAAGCAAATCGCTGGCGGCCCGGCGCGACAGGAGCTGGCGCCGTGGGCGACACGCCAGCATTCCTCGCCTCCAGTTGAACTCCCAATCCGCCGCGACCATTGCGGTGCGTGGCCATCGAACTCCAGGGGCGCCGCCAGCCGGGGAGCGATGCGCCCCGGTTTGACCGACGGACGAAAGGCGCCGCACCCGCTGGCAGAAGGATCTCGGCATGTCGCGACGCTCTTGTTGCCTGTGTCTGGGCGCCGTGGCTGCAACCGGGTGCCTAGTGCTGGGCGCTTGGCGAGCGGACGCGCAATTTCGAGTGCGGCCCATCGGTCCGCCCGGCGTGCCGGCCGACGATGGTCAATCGCGCGTACAACCGCCTACCGACCGCACGCTCTCGCGGGGAATCCAGCGGGCCCAGGAAAGCATCGCCCACGGCGAGTTTGTTCAGGCGATTGGCTTTCTCGACGACGTGCTGGGCCGCGACCAGGACGTATTCGTCGAAACGGGCGACGACGGCGGATTTTCCGGACTGAAAGAAACTGCTCGTCGGCTGATCCGCGATCTGCCTCCCGAAGGGGCGCGCCGCCTATGAGGCGGCGTACGGTCCCACGGCCGAGCGTTTGCTGAAGCAGGCTGCTGCCGCGGGCGACGCCGCGTCAATCGAAGCCACGGCCCAGCGCTACTTCTACACGCCCGCGGGCTACGAGGCCGCGCTGTTGACGGCGACCGAAGCCGCCGATGCGGGTCGCCATTTGTCCGCGGCGTTGATGTATCAGCAACTCCTCGACACGCCCGAGGCGGTCAGGCGCGACGATCCAAGCCTGTCGGTGCGGGCTGCGGCGAGCTGGTTGGCCGCGGGCGAAGCCCAGCGCCGGGCAGGTGCTGCGCGCCTGGCGGAGCGCGGCGTGCAGACCATTGAGATCGCCGGCCGCGAGCATCGCCTGGATTCGACCGCTGAGCCGCTCGATTGGCTGCGCACCATCGTCGGCGACCCGGCCGGCGATTCGCCCGCGCCCAAGCGTCAATGGGTCACTTACCGCGGCAATGCGGTGCAACGGCGAAACCCGCGGCGGCCTGCCGCACATGCGCGTGCGGTGGAGCGTACGCCTGATGAATCATCCACGACTGGAAACGCTGTTCGAGGACTACGCCGCGAATCTCGCGCGAACGGGCCAGGCGGTTCCCGTGGCGGGCGTTCCGTTGGCGGCGGGCGATTATGTCTTGGTGCGCACGCCGCACGGGCTGCTAGCGGTCGATTTTCGCACCGGCAAGCGCGTGCGGCGCACCGAGCAACAGCGTGACCCGGAGCTCGAGCAATTGATGCGCGGCGGCGGCGGCGGCGAGGAAGCGACCAATCCCGAGGCGGTGCGGTCGTTCGCTCGGCGGATGTGGGAGGACTATTTGTACGGGCTCGCCTCCAGCGACGGAGCCCGCGTGTTTGTCATCCGCGACCTCCCGCTGCCCCCGGCGCAGGACTTCGAGCTGACGCCGTTCATGGGCGGGGGGATGGCTGAGATGCCGGCCGCGGCCAATCGGCTGTGCGCGTACGATTTAGCCACCCAGGGAAAGCTGGTGTGGGAAATCGACGGGGCGAGTGCGGCGGGCGACCTTGCGGGAGCGTTTTTCCTCGGCGCGCCGCTGGCCGTGGGGCCCTCCCTGTACGTCCTGGCGGAGATGAAGGATGACGTGTATCTGGCTTCGCTTGATCGCGCGACCGGCGAGCTCCAATGGCGCCAGCAACTCGCGCACCTGGAAACCGGCGTGCTGCTGGATCTGCGGCGGCGGCTGCAGTCGGCCATGCCGTCGTATGAGGGCGGGCTGTTGGTCTGTCCGACGGGGGCGGGCCTTGTCGTGGGCGTCGACCTGGCCAAGCGGTCGCTGGAGTGGGCGTACCGTTACGGCGCTTCGTCCCGGCGAGCGGGCCCGTTTCGGGGTATGACGCCGGACGAGGGCCTGGCCAACCATTGGACCGACGGCTCGGCGGTGATTGTCGGCGAGCGCGTCCTCATCACGCCGCCCGAGTCGCACCAATTGCATTGTCTCGATCTGCGCACCGGCAAGCTCCTCTGGAAACATGAACGCGGCGACATGCTCCGCCTGGCCTGCGTCGATGACGGAAGAATCCTGCTCGCTGGCCGAAAGTCGCTCATCGCGCTGAACCTCTCCGACGGCAGCCTCGCGTGGCCGGCCGGCAAGCTCGATCTGCCCCACGGCGCTTCCCCCTCGGGCAGCGGATTCTTGACTGACGGAAAATATTACCTGCCGCTCACCACGGCCGAAGTCGTTGCCGTCGACGTGGCGGCCGGCCGGATTGTGGCGCACGCCGCGTCGCGCAATGGCGAGGCGCTTGGAAATCTCATCTGTCACCGCGGCAGCGTGATCTCGCAGAACGGGTTGTTCCTGGATTGCTTCGATCAGGTCGACGTATTGAGGAAGCGCTCGGAGCGCCGCCTGGCCAAAAACGCCGCCGACGTCGACGCCCTGCGAACACTCGGCGAGGTGGCCTACAACGACGGCCGGCTGAGCGAAGCGATCGGGCTGCTCCAGCGCGCCTACGAGGCCGACCGCCAGGACTTGCCCACGCGCGACGTGCTCGCCGAATGCCTTGCCTCGGCGTTGGACGAGGATTTTGCCGCGTACCGGGCGCAGCTGCCGCTGTTGAAGGAGCTCCAGGACGGCGTGGCCGCGCGGCGACTTCAGGTCTTGCGCATTGAATCGCAAGGTTTGCTGGAAGAGGGCGAGCCGCTGGCGGCCGCGGCGGCTTGCTTTGATTTGTACCGGCTTGCCGGCCCGAACGATGAGCCCTTGGCGATCGGGCGCAACCATCAGGCGGCCGTTTCCCGCTGGGTCTCCGCGCAGCTCGCACGAGCGTGGCGAAAGGCCGACGCCGACCAGCGCAAAACGCTCGAGAAACAGGTTCTGGAGTTAGCTGGCGGGATCGACAACAGCCCCGACGCGGCGCTGCTCGAGCGGTTTGTCGATTTCTTCGGAACGCTCCCGATCGCCGAGAAGTTCAAATTGGCGCGGGCGCGCCGCTTGAGCGATCGAGCGCCGCTCTCTGGAAGCGCAGCAGCCGTTGCTCGAACTGGTGGATTCGGAGGACCCCGCCATTCGCCGCGAGTCGATCGCCCGTCTCGCCGCCCAACTACATGACGCCGGGTTGCATTCGCTCGCCAGCGACTTCGACCAGCAATTGACCGCATCGTTCGCCGACCAGGTCTGCCTCGACGGGGCGACCGGCCGCGAATTGGTCGCCCGCTGGCGAGCCGCCGCGGGCGAATCCTTGCGAGACTGGCCCAAGGGCAAGGTGGAAGTCGCCAGCGTGGCGGCCACGGTCGACCCGTCCGGACGCTTCCGCACGCCGATGCGGATCGTCCACTGGGAGCGCTGCGACGGCGTCCTGGGGCGGGCTCACGCGCTGGCATCGTCGCCGGCGCGGGGCGGCGAGCTGATGCTGGAGGACGGCGCCGGCCGGGAATTCTTCCGGGCGCCGCTCGAGCAGGATAGCACGAACCAGTACCGCCCGCCGGGCAACGCCTACGGCGTGACGCACGGAAACTTGGCGGTCGTGTCGTTTGGTCGGCAGTTGGCGGCGTTCAACACGTTGCCGGCGGCCGACGGCCCAACCCCCGCCATCCTCTGGCGCGGCGCTGGCCAACAATGTCGATCTCGACCAGAGCTATTTCGACGAGCTGGGCGGCGGCGGCACGCGGCGGCCCGGGTCGTTCCGCGCGGGCCGATCGCTCGATAGCGGCCAGTGGGTCGGCGTGATCGGCCCGGTGACGGGCCGCAGTTGCGTGTTTCAGGACCAGCGGCGACTAGTGTGCGTCGACGCACTCTCAGGCGAGGTCCAGTGGTCGCGGACCGACGTGCCGCCGGGCTGCGACTTGTTCGGCGACGATGAAATCGTGTTCGCCGCGCCGAAGGGCGCGACCGAAGCCCGCATGTTCGACGCGACCGACGGCCGCTCCCTGGGCACGACCAAAACGCCGCCTTGGGAGGAGCAGCTCGCGACGCTCGGCCATCGCGTGATCCGCTGGAGCCGCGGCGAAGCCAACCGCCGCGAGCTGTCGTCCGTCGATCTGCCGTCGGGGTTCGTCCAGTGGCGTTTTGACTTTGAGCCCGGCTCGGGCGTCGATATTGACCAAGGACGCTACGTCGCGGTGGTCGAGCCGACTGGGTGCGCCGTGATCATCGACGCCGAAGACGGCCGGGCGCTCGTGGATCAGAATATCCCGCGGCAACCGCTGCTCGAGGAATTACACCTGATGGTCGACAACGAAGGATTCTTGCTCGCCGCCGATCGCCGTGCGCGCCAGCCGAACGACCGCATGGTGCGGCCATTCGATCCGCTCGACTCGGCCGTCATCACGGGCCAACTCTTTTACTTCGAAACGCGCCACGGGCCGGCAACGCTGGAGTCGGCCAGCCGACGTCCTGGAGCAGGCGCTATTGGTGAATCAGCCGCAGGACTTGCCGTTCATCGCGTTTGCCGGCATGTTGGAAATCCGCAAGCGAGGCCTGCCGGGCGGCGACGGCAGCGTGGCGCGGTCGGCGCGACGATGCTGATCCTGGACAAAGCCACCGGCCGAACATTGTACAGCGATGATGCACTGCCGGCGGCAAGCACCGGCCTGTGCCTGGCACGAGTCCGCGACGCGGCCGGCCACGAAGCCGCCATCGAGATGGGTGCCCGCACCGTGGTGCTAAGATTCACCGAGGGTCGCCGGCCGCCCGAGCCGCCCGCGATGGCCGAGGTCGAATCGAGCGCCAGTCGTACATCCGGCGGGCTGCTGGGGATCATTCGCAATCTGGGCGAGGGCGCCAGACGGTGAGTTGCGGGCGGTGATTAGGATATGTGTGCAGGTAACGCGCGATTGGGGGGCGACGCAATTCATCTTCAAACTTACTCGCGGGCTCGCCTGCTCTCGCGCCGACCGCGAGGCGTCGCGTTGGCAACGGCGATTGTGTTGGCTATCCCTGCCAACGCTCACGCATCCATCGACGACCCGCAGGTTCGCAAGACGATTGCCGGCGGGCTCGATTGGCTGGCGTCTCAGCAGCATCAGCTCGGCCAGTGGACCGCTCAAGGCCGATATCCCGACGCGCCATGACGGCGCTGGCGGGGATGGCGCTGCTGAGCGAGGGATCGACCACGACCCAAGGCAAGTATGCCGAAAACATTCGCCGGGCCGTCGATTTTCTCGTCGGCCGCAGCCGGCCCAACGGCTTGATCGGCGACTCCGACGACGACCGTTACACCTACGGGCACGGCTTTGCGATGCTGTTCCTGTCCGAGGTGCTGGGAGAGGAGGAGGACCTCGAGCGCCGCGAAGACTTGATCCGCGTACTCACCGCGGCCGTAAAATTCACCGGCGAGGCCCAAACGCCCGCCGGCGGGTGGGGCTACGTGAGCGCCAAGGATCTAGGCAGCGGCGGCTTCGACGAGGGCTCGACGACCATCACCCAGGTGCAAGGCCTGCGCGGCTGCCGCAATGCGGGCATCCCCGTCCCCAAGGAAATCATCGACAAAGCCGTCAAATACATCCATACGTGCACGACGAGCGAAGGGGCCGTGCAGTACAGTTCCAAAGGCGGCGGCGGCCGTCCCGCGATCACGGCGGCCGCCATCGCCTGCCTGTACAACGCCGGCGAGTACGACGACGCCTATGTGCCCAAAATGCTGGACTACTGCCAAAAGCAGCTCGATCCCTCGAGCCGCGACAGCTTCGGCCACTGGCACTACGCCCACTTTTACTACTCCCAGGTGCAATACCGCGAAGGCGGCAAGGCGTGGGAGACTTACCGCGACGCCGTCGAAAAGCGCATCCTCCGCGAAGCCACCGAGGTGAAGATAGGCGACGAAACGGCGTACATGTGGCAGCAGGGCTACGTCGGCCCGGTGTACACGACGGCGCTGAACCTGATAATCCTGCAGCTTGAAAACGCCTACCTACCGATATATCAACGGTGACGACGCTTCCGCCGTATCAGCGCATCAAATCTACAAAGGCTCCTGCATGACGTACTCGCCCGAAGCCGAGACTGACGGCCAGGTGATTGAACAACTCGGTTCCGCCGTCGATCGCATCCGCGAGCAACTCGCTCAGGTGATCGTCGGTCAGGACGCCGTCGTCGACCAGCTCCTCATCAGCCTGTTCAGCCGCGGGCACTGCATGCTCGAGGGCGTGCCCGGGTTGGCCAAGACGCTGCTGGTCAGCACGCTGGCGCGCACGCTCAACCTGTCGTTCAGCCGCATTCAGTTCACCCCCGACCTGATGCCCGCCGACATCACGGGCACCGACATCATCGAGGAAAACCGCTCCACCGGCCAGCGGGAGCTGCGGTTTCTCGAAGGGCCGCTGTTTTCGAACGTGATCCTCGCCGACGAAATCAACCGCACGCCGCCCAAGACGCAGGCCGCCCTCTTGGAGGCCATGCAGGAGCGGCAGGTAACGGTCGGCCGCGTGCGCCACCAGCTCTCCGATCCGTTCTTCGTGCTGGCCACGCAGAACCCGATCGAGCAGGAAGGCACCTATCCGCTGCCCGAGGCGCAGCAAGATCGATTCATGTTCAAGGTGCTCGTGACCTACCCGAGTTTCGACGAGGAGTTCGAAGTGGCCCGTCGCACCACCGCGCCGATGGCCGACGAAGTTTCGGCCGTGGTCTCGCCGGAGGAGATTCTCACGCTTCAGCGGCTCGTGCGCGAGGTGCCCGTCAGCGACCACGTCATCCGCTACACGCTGTCGCTCGTGCGGCAGACCCGCCTCGGCGAGGCCGGCACGCCGGACTTCGTGGCCGACCAGTTGGCGTGGGGCGCCGGCCCGCGGGCCGTGCAGTTTCTTGATCCTCGGCGCCAAGGCGCGGGCGCTGATGAATCGCCGCACGCACGTCACCGTCGACGACGTCCAGCAGCTCGCCAAGCCCGTGCTGCGCCACCGCATCCTGATCAACTTCGCCGCGGAGAGCGACGGCGTCACCGCGGACGACATCGTCGACAGGCTCCTGGACTCCACGCCCGCTCAAGAAGACGAGTTGGTCAATGACGCCCGATTCAAAGCGATTTTTGCATCCTGACGCGATTCGGCGCCTCGGGCGGCTGGAAATCAGAGCGCGGCACGTCGTCGAAGGGTTCATGAGCGGCATGCACCGCAGCCCTTACTTCGGCCAGAGCGTCGAGTTTCTCCAGCACCGCCAGTACTCGCCGGGCGACGACCTGCGGCACGTCGATTGGAAGGCGTGGGCCAAGCAGGACCGGCTGTACGTCAAGCAGTTCGAGGAAGACGCCAGCCTGCGGGCCACCTTGCTCGTCGACGTGTCCGGCAGCATGCAGTACGGCTCCGGCCCGCTCAACAAATACGAATACGCCGCCACGGCCGCGGTAAGCCTCGCCTATCTGCTCCTCAAGCAGCACGACGCCGTTGGAGCCATCGCGTTCGACGACGGAATCCGCGCCCGCACTCCCATCCGCAGCACGCAAGCGCATCTCGCCGCGATCGTGCAAACGCTCGACGCCAGCCGCCCGCGGCACAAGACCGACCCCGGCGGCGTGCTCCGCCAAATCGCCGAGGCCAGCTCGCGACGCGGCTTGATGATCGTGTTCTCCGACCTTGTTCGGCGACGTCCCGTCGACCCTCCGCGGACTGCGGCTTCTCCGACAGCGCGGCCACGACGTGCTCGTATTACACATTCTCGACGACGACGAACTCGACTTTCCGTTCGACGGTCCCACGCGGTTCGAAGGCCTCGAGTCGCCGGGCTATTTGAACTGCAATCCCCGGGCGCTGCGCGAGGGTTATCTCGCCGCCGTCCATCAGTTTGTCGACGCGCTGCGCCACGGCTGCGCACGCGACGGCGTGGATTACACGCTGATCCGCACCAGCCGCCCCCTCGACGCCGCCCTGGCCGCGTTTCTGAGCCGGCGGTTGACGAAGCGCCGCGGACATTGAGAAAGGATTGCATACGTCGAGTGCACCTTCACGTATGGCGCCCCCTGAGCACGACGAGGCGGAGTCCCGGAACCGAGTACTCAGTACCCAGTACACCGATCGCCGGATGCTTGCCCTAATGCCTGTCCCTGAACGGCCCTGACCGCGGACCCCGGCCCCGCCCCATGTCCTTCCTCTTTACATCCCTGCTCACCATCGGCCTCCCCCTGGTGGCGTTGCCGCTGTTGATCCATCTGATCAATCTGCGGCGCCACCGCCGCATCCAGTGGGCGGCGATGGACTTCTTGCTCGAAAGCCAGAAGCGAAACAAACGGTGGATTCTGCTCAAGCAACTGCTGCTGTTGCTGCTCCGCACCGCCGCGATTGCCGTCGCCGTGTTCATGCTCGCGGGGCCGGTGGTCAAGTCTGGCTGGGCGGCGCTGTTCGGCCAGGGCGTGACCCACCACCTGATCTTGCTCGACGACAGCTACTCGATGAGCGATCACTGGGATGAAACCTCGGCTTTCAACCAAGCCAAGCGGGTCGTCGTGCGCGTGCTGGAGGAAGCGCGCGGCCGCGGCGAACGGCAGGAGGTTACGCTGCTGCGATTTTCCGAAGCCGCCAAATTGGCCGCCGGCGCCGGGCCCCAGTTCGACCGCCGGCCCCTCGACGCCAAGCTGCTGGCGGAGTTGGAAAAATATCTCGGGAAACTCGAACCTTCGGAATCCGGCGCCGGACCGGCCGAGGCCCTCGAGGCCGCCGGGCGGCTTCCCGAGCCGGCGGCCGACGAAACGCGCATTGCCTACCTGATCTCCGACTTTCGCGAGCGCCAGTGGCGCGAGGGAGCCCAGCTTCGACAACTGGTGGATCGGCTCCGGCAGCGCGTCGGTAAGCTCATGATGATCGACTGCGTGTACGAAACGCGATCCAACCTCGCGATCAACAGCTTGGCGCCGGAGTCCGGCATTCGGGCCGCCGGCATCGAGACCTGGATCGAGGCCACCGTCGCCAACTACGGCGATCAGCCGGCCGCGGGGGTGACGGTGGCGGTCGAGCAGGACGGCGCTCGGCTGCCGGCGCTCCAGATCGACGACATTCCGCCCGGCCAGGAGACCACGCGGCGCTTCCGCGTGAGTTTCCCCGGCGCCGGCGCCCATCGACTCGAAGCCCGTCTGGAGAGCGACGCGGTCGACGCCGACAACGTGCGCTACTTCGCCGCGCAGATTCCCGCGACGTTTCCGGTGCTGGTGATCGACGGCTCGGCCCAGGGCGACGACGGCTACTACCTGCGAACCGCGCTGAGTCCCGGCGGTCGCGACCTTGCGGGCTGGAAGCGTGCGCGTGGAGCCTCCCGATTTTTTGCGCCGGCACGACGAGCTGGCCCCCTACGCGGCGATCTGCCTGCTGGATGTGCCGCGCATGGATGACCCCGAGGCGGCTGCCCTGGACGAGTATGTGCGCGGCGGCGGGGGACTAGCCGCGTTCCTGGGACCGCGCAGCGCAGCGCGAGTTCTACAACTCGCGGCTGTACAACGACGGCGCCGGGCTGCTCCCCGCGCCGCTGGACGTGCCGACCCAACTCGTGCGCGACGCCGATCAGGCTGATCCCGACGTGCGGGTGACCGACCACCCCGCCCTCCGCGTCTTCGCCGGCCAGCGCAATAGTTTCCTGAGCGTGGCGAAAGTCGACATTTACTACGCTCTCGATCCCAAGTGGTCGCCGCCCACGACAGGCGACGTGCGGGTGCTCGCGCGGCTCCGCAACGGCGCGCCCTTTGTCATCGAGAAGCGAGTGGGCGAAGGCCGCGTCGTCGTCCAACTGTGCAAACTGTCGCCCAAGCCCACGGAGCTGGGGCCGTGGAGCAATTGGAGTCTCAATCCGGTGTTTCCGGTGTACGCCAACGAGCTGGTGGGTTACCTGTCGGCGGCCCGCCGGCGGTTCGACGACCGAGACGTTGGGACGCCGCTGCGACTGAGCGTGCCCGAATCCGATTACCTGCCCGAGGTGCGCGTACAGGCGCCGGGCGTGGCCGAGCGCGGCGCAGTCTCGGTGATTGCCTCGGCGAAAGACGGTCAGTACCAAATCGAAGCCCCCGGCGACGCGCACAGCGGAGTGTGGCAGTTCCAGTTCAAGAAGCGCGACGGCAAGGACGAGACGCGCACCGCCGCCGTCAACGTGCCGACCGGCGAAGGCGACCTCCACCGCCTCGACCGCGAAGCCCTGGCCGAGCACCTGCGGGGGATCGACTATGAGTTTTCGCTGGCGTCGCAGTTTTCGGAGACTGAGGACCAACTCGCCGGCACGCACCTGGGCGACGCTCTTTTGTACCTGCTAATCGCGGCGCTGGTGTCCGAGCAGTTGCTGGCCTACTCGGCGAGTTATCATCCGCGAGGGAAAGGCGCCGCCGCATGACGCCCGGCCTGCACAACCTGATGCTGGCGGCGACCGCGGCGACTAGCGCGGCGGGCGACGCGGCCACGTGCGCCGGCGGCCTCGTGACGTACCGGCTCGGCCGGCTCGACGATTTCGACGATCCGCGCCTGTTCTGGAGCGCCGCCGCCGCCATCGCCGCGCTCCTGGTCGTGTTCGTCGTCGGCCTATACCGCCGCGAGAGCGTGGGATTGCCGCGGTTTGGCGCGGCCACGCTCGCCCTGCTGCGCCTCACGGCGCTGGCCGGCGCGATCGTGTATTTCCTCGCGCCGCTCAAGCGGACGGATCAGGAAGTCGTTACCGAGTCGCGCGTGGTTGTGCTCGTGGACTCCAGCCAAAGCATGGCCGTGGAGGATGAAAAGTTCGGCGATGCCAAGGCGACGCGCAGCGACGCCGCCCTCCGCGCAGTCACGAACTCCGCGTTCCTCGGCGCCCTGCGGCAGCAGCACGACGTGACCCTGGCAGCGTTTGACGCCGACGTCCGCCGCATCGGGCAATACCCACGCCAAAAATCCGTGACCAACGGTCGCAGCCCGGCGCCCGGCGAAGACGGCGACCACCAGTCGCGGCTTGATGAGCAGATGAAGCCTCTGGGCGTCGAAACGCGACTCGGCGACGCGCTTTCCTCGGTGCTCGCCGATCGCTCCGGCGGGCCGCTGGCCGGCATTTTTGTGTTCTCCGATGGCGGACAGAATCGCGGCGTCGATCCCCTGGCGATCGCCGACGCACTGGCCGAGGCAAAGACCCCCGTATCGACGATCGGCGTGGGCTCGACCGACCCGCGGCGAAACGTGCGCGTGCAGGATTTGATCGCCCCGGCGCGGGCGTATCCCAACGACACGACCACAATTCGCGCGCTCGTCCAAGGCGAAGGCTATGCCGGCCGCAGCGTCGACGTGGAATTGTACGCCCGCGAAGCCGCCGGCGGCGGCGCTGCGGTGCGCGTCGATCGCAAGCAGGTGACGTTCAATGACGACGCCAAGACGGCTCAGGCCGAATTCGAGATCGAACCATCGGAAGTCGGCCGCCTTGAACTCGAAGCGCGGGTCGTAGCGCCGGCCGACGACCAGTACGCCGAGGACAACCAGCGAACTGCCGATATGGAGGTCGTCGAGTCGAGCCTGCACACGCTCCTGGTGGCCAGCGGCGCCTCCCGCGACTACCGCTTTCTGCGCGACCAGCTCCGCCGCGACAAGCACGCCGCCGTCGACGTGCTCCTGCAACTGTCTCCGCCGGGCATTTCGCAGGACGCCAACGCGATCCTCACTAAATTTCCCTCGACCAAGGACGACCTGTTCAAATACGACGCGATCGTCGCCTTCGACCCCGATTGGACGCAGCTCGACGCCACGCAGCTCGATCTCTTGGAGCAGTGGGTGGCGCAGGAAGCCGGCGGAATGATCGCGGTGGCCGGCCCCGTGAACATGGCGCCCTGGGTGCAGAGCGCCGACCACGCCAAAATCCGCGCTCTCTATCCCGTCGAGTTCCAACGGCGGCTTACTCTCATGGACGACGGCCTGTTTGGCTCCAAGACACCCTGGCCGCTGGCGTTCACCCGCGAGGGCGAGGAGGCCGACTTCCTGTGGCTTGGGCCGACGCCGGATGAGAGCCGCGCCAACTGGCGGCGCTTCCCCGGCGTGTTTGGCTGCTACGCCGTGAAGGGCCCCAAGGCAGGCGCCCAGGTCTACGCCCGCTACAGCGATCCCGACGCCGGTCTGTCGGTCGAACGGCCCGTGTATTTCGCCGAGCACTTCTATGGCGCCGGCCGCGTGTTTTACATGGGCAGCGGCGAGCTGTGGCGGCTTCGTTCCGTCGACGTCGGCTACTTCGAAAAGATTTACACTCAGCTGCTCCGCCACGTCAGCGAGGGCCGCCTGCTCCGCGGTTCCTCCTACGGCCGGCTGCTCGTGGAGCGCGACCGCTACTATGTGGGCGACGCCGTGGTCGTGCGGGCGCAGCTCAGCACGATCAGCCGCGAGCCATATCTGGCCCGCAGCGTGACAGCGCGCATCACGTCGCCCGGGAGCGGCGCCCCTGTGCGAAACATCGATCTGCTGGCCGATCCCAATCGCGCCGGGAACTTTCTCGGCCAATTCGCCGTCCCCATAGAAGGGTCGTATCGCATCGAGCTAGCCGTGCCCGACGCCCCCGACGAGCAGTTATCCAAGCGGATCACCGCCGCCGTACCCGACCTGGAATTCCGCGAAACGCGCCGCGACGAGAAACTGCTGACGGCGTTGGCCGCCAAAACCGGCGGCCAATACTACGCCAGCCCCGCGCTCGCCCTCACTGGCGCGGGCGGCGTCAAGCCCGCCGCCGACTTGATCGAAAGCCGCGCGGAAACAAAAGTGCTCCACGGCAAGCCCGATGAAGGATTCACCGAGCACGTCAACCAGGCGCTCCTGGGCGTCATCGCCGGCGCTCTATGCCTCGAATGGCTCCTGCGCCGGCTGATGAAACTGGCCTGATGCGGGAAGAGATTAACCACTAAGGCACAAAGGCACAAAGAAATCCATAAAGACATTAGCATGAAAACAGCTCTACCAGCCCCCGAGCGAGTTGTGCATTTTCACTCAATCTTTCTCCGTCCTTCGTGCCTTCGTGCCTTGGCGGTTAATCCGCAAAGAATTGTCTGATGTCCGCCGCCGCCCTACCCTTTGAAGCCCCTCGCCCCGTCGCGCGGAAGGTCTCGCGACTGCGGCTGCTAGTGCGCCTATATGTCCTGCTGGAAGGCCTGGCGGCGGCGGCGATCGCCGCGGGCGCCGCCTTCTGGCTGGGGCTCGCGATCGACTGGTTGTTCGAACCAAGCCCCGCGCTGCGCGTCGCCCTGTGGGCCGTGGCCGCCGTCGCGCTGGCGGCGGTCGTCTGGCGGTATCTCGCTCGGCGCCTGTTCGCGGGTTTGCGGAGCGACAGCCTGGCGCTACTAGTCGAACGTCGATTTCCCCACCTTGCCGAGGGGCTCATCACCACGGTCCAAGCCGCGCGAACGACCGACGACCCCACGGTGCGTCGGGAGCTAATCGACGCCACGGCCCGCCGCGCCGCCGCCGACATGGAGCAAGTCGGCCTGCTACGTGTGTTCGATTTCCGCCCCCTGGTAACCAAGACCTTGATTGCCGCGGCGTTGGGCGCCGGCGCGCTGGCGCTGGCGCTCGGGGCGCCCGAGGCCTTTGGCTTTTGGATGGCCCGCATGCGGCTGACTCCCGAGCTGTGGCCGCGCCGCGTCGAGTTGACGGTCGTGGGGTTCGACCGCGCCCACGGCGGCGTCATCAACGTGGCGCGCAACGATGAATTCCCGCTTGAAGTCCTCGCATCGATCGTCGACGGCCACGAAGCGCCGGCCGTGGTTGAAGTCCGCTGGCGGCGCCCCAGCGACGGCGTCCGCGGAGGCGGCCCTATGCTGCGGATTGGCGAGGCGACCCCCGGCCGCGACGCCGCCCAGCGCTATACCTACGCTTTCAAAGTCGGCGCCGACCTGGAGTTCGATGTCATCGGCGGCGACGACCGTATTCGCAACCTGCGGCTCCACGCGGTCGAGCGTCCCACGGCGACTCGGATCGCGCTCGACGTGACGTACCCAAAATACATCGACCGCGAGCCGCGGACGATCGCCGTCAGCGGCCGCGCCGAACTGCCGGAAGGCGCCAGCGCCGTGTGCCGCATTGAGGCCAACAAGCCGCTAGAGTCGGTTCGGGTGCAAGACCCCGCCGAGCAGACCGACGTGCCGGCGACGGTGACTCCGGGCCGACCGCAGGAGTTCACCTTTGGCATCGCCAGCTCCAGCGCCGATCGCGTCTTCCTCATCACGCTGCACGACGCCGACGGCGTCGAAAACCGCGAGCCCTTCCGCTTGCCCGTCGCCGTCGTACCGGACCTCGTCCCCGAAATCGCCGTCCAGTTGCGCGGCATCGGCACAGCGGTTACGCCGCAGGCGCGCATCCCGCTGGCCGGCAAGCTCACCGACGATTACGCCTTGATCGAAGCGTGGTTCGAGTACGAGGTCGATCAGGCGCCGGCAGAGCGGCGACCGCTGGCGGCGCAGCCCGATGGCCTGACCCAACTGCGGATGACTGAGGCGTTTGACTTAAGCGATGCCGACCCTCAGACCAACCGTCCGCGCGTCGAGCTCAAACCGGGCCAGCGGTTGGCTCTCACGCTGAAGGCGCGCGACGCCTACGATTTGGGCGGCGCCCCGCACATCGGCTCCAGCGGCCGATTCCGCCTCGATGTGGTCACTGCTTCCGAACTGCGGGCCCTGCTGGAGAGGCGCGAGCTGGGTCTGCGGCAGCGGTTTGAACAGATTTACGAAAAAATGCAGGGGGTTGAGGACCTGTTGGGTCGCATTGATCTTGCCCATGCGGCGAACCCTGCGGACGATAATCCCGGCTCGGCGCCGGCGCCAACGACCAACGACGCCGCGGACGCCGCGCCAAGCGCGGGACCTCGGTCGCGTCGCCGGGAGCCGCCAGAACGCGACGCAGTTGGCGTTCGAGACCAGCGGCGTGGCCGACGGATTTGACGATATCCTGGCCGAGTTGGTGAACAATCGCGTCGACACCCAGGAGCTGCACGAGCGTTTGGAGCAGGGCATCGCCGCGCCGCTCCACGAGATCGGGGGCAAGCTGCTCCCGAACCTGGAGGAGCGGCTGGCGGCAGCCCAGACTGCCCTGGAGGCCAAAACTGCCGGCGCGGAACAACCGTTAGCCGCGGCCAGATCGCAAGCCGCGGAAATCTCTGAAGCCATGAAGCGCGTGCTTGACCGCATGCTTGAACTTGAGAGTTACAATGAACTAGTGGAGCTCCTGCGCGGCATTGTGGGCGATCACAGCCAGCTCAAGGAGCGAACCCAAGAGGAGCAGAAAGAAAAATTGAAGAGCCTGTTGGAGGAATAGAATTGCCGTCGCCCCTTGTGCATGTTGACTGCGCCTCTTTGTGTGCCACTGGTTCTGCCAGTGTCCATATACCCCTCTGGGCGGTGCGGCGATGCGCACTGGCAGAGCCCGTGGCACACGGGAAGATTGCAATGGCTCTTGCGGCGCTTGTCGGAATTCTGGCCGTCCACGCCGCGGCCCAGCAGCCGGCGCCGTCCGAGCAACTGCCTGCCGAAAACCTCTCACAGGTCGAAGCCCGACTCGCCGAGCGCTACGAGCGACTGGAGCTGCTCGCCGGCCGACTCGCCGAGCTATCGCGCAGCACGCAGCCGCGCCGTGCCAAGCTGTTGCGAGACCTCATCGCCAGCAGTCGGGAGCGAGACGTCACAGGACAGTTTAAGCACGTCGTCACGGCTCTCGATGAGCAGCGTTACTCCACGGCTATCGAGTCGGAGGCCGCGCTGCAGGCGGACCTCGAAAAATTGCTCAACCTGTTGCTTGAGGAAGACCGCGACCGGCAGCTCGAATCCCAGCGCAAGCGCATCTCGCGTTACCTCCAAGACCTCAACCGGCTCCTCCGTCTCCAGCGTGGCGTAAAGGCCCGCACCGAAGGCGGCGACGACGCCCCGCAACTAGCCGACGACCAGGGCCGCGTTGGCGGCAACACAAAAAAACTTGCGGACCAGATTGCCCAAACTGAAGGCACGGACAAGAAGCAATCGGCGCCGGGCAAGGACAAGCCCAAGTCGCCGCCGCAACACGAGCAACAAGGAGAGCCCGGTCAACAAGGTCAACCAGGCCAGCAGGATCAGCCGCCAGACCAAGGCCAGCAGGGCCAACCGTCGAAGCCAAGCCAACCCAGCGGGTCTCCCAGCGAAGGCCAATCCGCGTCGCGGCCTGGCCAGGGCTCGCAAGATCGCCCAGAGCCATCGCCGATCGAAAAGGCCAGCGAGCGCCTTAAGCGCGCCCAGCAGCGCATGCAGCGAGCCCAGCAGCAGCTCGAAGAGGCCAAGCGCACCGGCGCCGCGCAGGATCAGCAGCGCGCCATCGACGAGCTCGAACAAGCCAAGGCCGAGCTGGAGCACATCCTGCGTCAACTCCGCGAGGAGGAGCTCGAGCGGATGCTCGTGCTGCTGGAGGCCCGCTTCCGCAAAATGCTCGACGAACAGGTCGAGGTGTACGACGGCACCCGGGGCCTCGACAAGTCGTCGACGACGCTGGCGGCCCACGAATTGGAGATCGCCAGCGCGCGGCTTAGCCGCAAAGAGCGGCTCATCGTGAGCGAAGCGGACCGGGCGCTGGTGCTGTTGCGCGAGGACGGCACGTCGGCCGCATTTCCCGAGGCCGTCGAGCAAGCGCGCGAAGACATGCAAACCATCGCCGAGCGGCTGAACGAAACCAAGGTCGACAAGCTCACGCAGAGGATCGAGGAGGACGTGATCGCGGCGCTGGAAGAAACGCTGGCCGCCCTGCGACAGACCTTGGACCAGTTGCGCGATCAGCGCCCGCCAACAACCGGGCGGCGGCGCTCCCGGCGAGCAGCCTTTGGTGGACCAATTGGCCGAGTTGCGTATGATTCGGGCGTTGCAGATGCGCGTCAATCGGCGCACTCAAGAGTACGGAGAAATGATCGTCGGCGAACAGGCCCTCAAGTCCGACCTGCTCGAAGGCCTCGACCAGCTCGCCGTGCGGCAGGAAAAAATCTACCGCGCCACGCGCAACATGAACCGGAAAGACAATCAATGAACGCCGCGGTTCGCACGATCGTGTTGGCCCTCGCGCTGCCCGCCGCCGCGGCGTACGCCAACGTCGACTTTCCGCCCTCCTGGCAGCCGCCGACCTACGAGCAAGTGCGCGGCGAGGTGTCAACATGGCGCGGCGAAGGCGGCTTCAGCCCCGAGGTCGCGGCGCAGGTGACGAAACTGTGGCCGGTTCGGCGACCGCCCCCCGCCAGCGAGTCGGACCTGCTCGACCGGTTGGCCCAAACGTTCGCCGCCGTGTATCCGCAGGCCGAGCAACTGGTTCGCTCCTGCGAGGCCGACTACGCCGGCCCGGCGCTCCCCGACGCCGCCTGGCTTGCCAGCGGCGAGGCGCCGGCGTTCGTGCGCAATAACCTACGCTTGTACTATGCCCGGTGGCTGGCTCAGCACGGGTTGTACGACGAGGCGCTGGCCGAGCTCGACGGGCTCAAGCTGGCCGAGGTCGTCGACCCCGCGTCGCTCTTGTTCTACCGCATGGTGGCCTATCAGCAGTTGGTCCAGCCCGACGACGCCCGCGCTGCGCTGGTCCAACTCATGGAGCAAAAAGAGCGCCTGCCGCAGCGCTTCCAGCACGTGGCGCAGTTGGTCGAGCGCGACCTCGCGGGGCTCGACGACGAGTCGCTCGACCACATCGCCCGACGAATGAACGACGTCCGCCGTCGGCTCGACTACGGCCGCGCCGGCGAGCATGTGCAGCAAATCGAAAAGGGGGTCGTCGACTCGCTCGACAAGAAAATCGACAAGCTCGAGAAGCAACAACAGCAGCAAAACCAACAGGCGCAACAGGGCGGCAGCGCTCAACCGTCGCAGCCCATGCAGGACAGCCGCCTGCCGGGGATGAAGGCGCCGATGAAGGTCGACCAGCGCGACATCGGCCATACGGCCGGCTGGGGCGACCTGCCGCCCAAGGAGCGCGAGCGGGCGCTGCAGCAGATCGGCCGCGACTTCCCCGCGCACTATCGAGATCTGATCGAGCAGTACTTCCGCCAGTTGGCTAATGAACCAGAACAACCTCAGGACAAGTGACTGTAAATCCTCCTCCCTCGCAGGGAGGGGCTAGGGGAGGGATTAGCGACCGTCGCCACCGCACTGAGTTTGCACTCCAAGCACCCCCGCTATGAATCCAATTCTCCTCACCCTACTCCTGGCCGCCGTCGCTCCTGACGCGGCGCCAGTCGAAGTCGCCCTGCTCGACGGCCGAACCGTCGCCGGAGAGGTCGTCAGTTGGAACCGCGACGGGGTCACGATCAAGAGTACGGCTGAATCAGAGCAGTTTCCCGCCGATCAGTTGCTCAACCTGACGTGGAAAGCCGCCGACGGCGCCGCCGACAAGTCGGCCACTTTTCTGGAGCTCCTCGACGGCAGCCGGTTCAGGATCACCGATTTCTCAACGCACGACCACACGGCGACCGTCGCTTCGCCCTACGTGGGCGCGCCGCTCGAGATTCGCACCGAGCGGATTCGCTCCGTCGAGCTGCAGCCCCGCACCGAAGCCGCCGCGGCAGTGTGGCAAGAACTCGAGCACAAGGAAACCGCCGGCGACGTGCTGGTGGTCGCGAAGCGCGAGGGCAAGTCGTTCGACTACCTCACCGGCGTCGCCGGCGACCTCACTGCCGACCAGGCGCAATTCCAATGGGAAGGCGAGCAAATGGCCGTCAAGCGGTCGAAGGCCGCCGCCATCCTCTACTACCACAAACAAGCCGACCGCTTCCCCGACGCCGTGTGCGAGCTGACCGCCGCCGACGGCTCCCGCATTCCGGCCGTCGAGGTCGAGTTCATCGACGGACGCCTGCACCTCACGACCCCCGCGGGCGTCAAGCTCGAGCTGGCCATCGCCGACCTGCGTCACGCCGACTTCTCCGCGGGCAAGCTTGCCTATCTCAGCGACTTGAAGCCCATCGAAGTCAAGTGGACGCCGCGGATCGCGGCCCCCGCCGGCGCGTCGACTGTCGCCGCCTTCGGCATGCCGCGCAACGACCAATCATTCGCCGGCTCGGCGCTGTCGCTGGTGTGGAAGGACGACCCGCTGCCGGCGCGGCGAGCGTGCGCGTGTACGCCAAGGGCCTCGCCATCCGCAGCCGCACCGAGATGACCTATCGCCTCCCCGACGGCATGCGCCGGTTCACCGCCATTGCCGGCATCGACCCGCAGTCGGCCGGCCAGGGTCGCGTGGCTTTGGAAATCCGCGCCGACGGCAAGATGCTGTGGGAAGGGCCCGTCAACGGGCTCGAGCCGCCTGTGCCAATCGACCTGGAGCTAAAGGGGGCGCGCCGATTGCAGTTGCTAGTAGACTATGGAGAGAACCTCGATTACGGCGATCGACTGCACCTGGTCGAGGCATGCGTGACCAAATGACGCGCAATCTTGTCACCCTTCTGCTCGGCATCTTAGCCGCGACGCTAGCGTCGCGCGCGACCGCCGCTGTTGACCCAGACCCGGCGGTATTGACGTCCGAACGCCAGCGCGAGGAGGCGATCGCCCGAGCGTCGGCGGCCACGGTCGCCGTGTTCGACCCCGAGGGCACGGGCGGCGGCTCGGCAGTGCTCATTTCTCGCGATGGCTTTGCCCTGACCAACTTCCACGTCGTCGCTCCTTGCGGCGCCGCCATGAAGTGCGGGATCTCTGACGGCAAGCTGTACGACGCCGTAGTCGTGGGGATAGACCCAGTGGGCGATGTGGGGCTCATCCAGCTCTTGGGCCGCGACGACTTCCCCGTCGCCCAGATCGGCGACAGCGACGCCGCTCAGGTCGGCGACTGGGTCTTCGCCGCCGGCAATCCCTTCCTGCTGGCCGACGACTTCACGCCCTCGATCAGCTACGGCATTCTTTCCGGAGTCCACCGCTACCAATTCCCATCTGGCACCTTGCTGGAATACACCGACTGCCTGCAGACCGACGCGGCGATCAACCCCGGCAATTCCGGCGGTCCGCTGTTCGACGCCCAGGGCCGCCTTATCGGCATCAACGGCCGCGCGTCGTTCGAGAAGCGCGGCCGCGTGAACGTGGGCGTGGGCTACTCGATTTCGATCAACCAGATCATGCGGTTTTTGTCGCACCTCAAGAGCGGCCGGATCGTCGACCACGCCACCCTGGGCGCGACCGTCGCCACGCAAGAGGACGCCCATGCGGCTGTCGACGACATCCTGGAAACAAGCGATGTCTTCCGTCGGGGACTGCGGTACGGCGACGCGATCGTCCGCTTTGCCGACCGCGAGGTAACCAGCGCCAACGCGCTTAAAAACATCCTCGGCACCTATCCGAAGGATTGGCGGCTGCCGCTGGTGTATCGTCGCGAGGGAAAGATCGCATCAAATTGAGGTGCGGCTGGCGGCGCTGCACGACGAGGCGGAGCTGGCCGCCCTGGTCGAGCACGAAGAAGCCGCCGATCCCGCCAAACCCCGCGAGGGCGACCCGCCGCCCGACGACAAACCCAAGGGAGACAAGGACCCCGGCGACCAGCCGTTTAAAAACCTGAAGCAGCTCCTCGGCAAGCCGAAGCTGCCCGCGCCAGTTGCCGAGCACTACCTGGCGCGCCACGGCTATGTGAATTATTGGTACAACCAGCAAGCTCAAGATCGTCTGTGGCACGCCTACCTGGAGCGCAGCGCTGCCCAGGGCATGGGCTTCGATTGGCAGATTGAAGGCAAGCTGGAGACGGGCGACGGCTTCCGGCTGGAAACCACCGCCGATGGCGCGACCGCCCGCTTCCCCTGGGTGACCGCCGCCGCCTCGTTCAAGGGCGACGTCTCCGCCCAGCTCAGCCCGCCGCGCTCCGGCGGCCTGTTGTTGGCCCTGCACGCCTGGCAGCTCATCGTCGACAAGGGCCTCAGCCGCTTCGGCGAAGTCTACTACCTCGGCTCCCTGCCGCACGGGCCAGACAATCGCGTGGAGGATTGCCTGGTCGCGCTGTACGAGGGCATGGAGCTACGGCTGTTTTTCGCTTCGGACACGGGCGACCTCAGCGGCCTCGAACTCTACACGGCCGACGACGCCGACCCGTGCGAAATCGCCTTTTCGGACTTCGCCGAATTTGCCGGCCGGCGTCTTCCGCATCGCTGGCTGGTGCAGCATGGCGACGAAACGTTCGCCGAGATGGTGATCAACCGCTGGGACTTCAAGGCAGCGCCGGCGCCCGCGGCGAAGGCCGTCGAGAATTAAGGCGCGTCGCCAACATCAGCCGCCGAGTGCCCAGTACTGGGTACTCAGTACTGTAACGTAAGCCGCGACAACTAACGCAAATCCAAGCCACGATGGTCCGTTCAAATCATCAACGCCTCCGAGCCTACTGCATCGCGTGCGCCGCGTTTGCCTTGGCGCTCAGCCCCGCGCGGGCGTCATCGCTTCGCGCTGCCGACCAATCGCTCCACGACACAATCCGCCAGGCCCAACGCAAGGTCGTCAAAATCTACGGCGCCGGCGGCGTCCGCGGACTGGAGGCCTACCAATCCGGCGTGCTCATCTCGCCCGAGGGCCACGTGCTGACCGTGTTCAGCTACGTGCTCGACGTCGACGACCTCGCCGTGGTGCTCGACGACGGCCGCAAGTACACGGCCCAGGTGCTCGGCGTCGATCCGGTCCGCGAGCTGGCCGTGCTCAAGTTGCCGGTCGAGGACGAGCGCCTCCCCGCGTTCGATCTCGCGACGGCGCGAAAAGCTCGCGTTGGCGATCGAGTGCTCGCCCTGAGCAACTTGTTCAACATCGCCGGCAGAGACGAACCCGTCAGCGTGCTGCAAGGCGTCGTGACGGCGCTCGCGCCGTTGGACGCCCGCCGGGGTGGATTTCAGTCCGCCTACCATGGTACGGTCTATGTGCTCGACGCCGCCGCCAACAACCCCGGCGCCGCCGGCGGCGCTCTGGTCGACTGGCGCGGCGACCTCGTGGGCCTGCTGGGCAAGGAGCTCCGCAACGGCGCCACGGGCGCCTGGATACACTACGCGCTGCCAATCGAAAACATCGCCGAGACGGTCGATAACCTGAAGGCTGGCCAATCGTTGGAGAAGGCTGACGCTGCAGCGGCGCCGCTGGAGCCGCTGTCGCTCGCCGACCTGGGCATCGTGTTAGTGCCCGACGTGCTGGAGCGCACCCCGCCGTACATCGACGCCATCTTCCCCAAGTCGCCCGCGGTCCAGGGCAAGCTGCGCCCCGACGATTTGATCGTGTTCATCGACGGCGAGCCCACCGCCTCGTGCAAGGCCGTGGTCGAAGCCGTCCGCCGCCGCGAAAAGTTCGACGAGGTTCGCGTCTCGGTTCTGCGTAACGGCAAGCTCGTCGAAGCGCCGTTGAGGGCTCAAGATTCGAGCGAGAGTAAGGAGCAGAAATGATCTCACGCAAAGGCGCCAAGGCGCAAAGGCTGACGCAAAGCGACTGCTAGATCAATTGCGCATCACTTGCCTGATGACTCAAATCAATGATGGGACAATTTCGCCATTTCTCACTGCGGTCTTTGCGCCTTGGCGCCTTTGCGAGAGTTATTCTCCCACTGGCTTGCTTCGCGCTGCCGTGTGCCGCTTCGACGGCGGCCGACGAGCTCGTCGGCTTGGAGCAGCAAGCGTTCAACGCCGCGGTCCAGGCCGTCGCCGGGTCGGTTGTGCAGATTCACGCGATCGGCGGCCTGGAGCAAGTGGACGACAAACGAATCTCCCAGGGCCCATCGACCGGGCTGATCATCACGCCGGACGGCTACATCGTCTCCAGCGCGTTCAACTTCGCCCAGCAGCCCGCCTCGATACTCGTGCAGCTGCCCGGCGGCGAGCAGCTGCCCGCCGAGATCATCGGCCGCGATTCCGGGCGCATGCTCGTGCTGCTCAAGGTCGCGTCCGACGAGCCGCTGCCGGCGGCGCAACCCGCGTCAATCGCCAACAGCCGCGTGGGCGACTGGGCTGTCGCGGTGGGACGCACTTTTCAAGCCGACCAAGTGAACGTGTCCGTCGGCGTCGTCAGCGGCCTGAACCGCATGCACGGCCGCGTGCTGCAGACCGACGCGAACGTATCGACCGCCAATTACGGCGGCCCCCTGGTCGATGTCCGTGGCCGGGTGCTGGGCGTGCTCGTGCCGATGGCCCCCGCCGCGCCCGGCGCCGCCGAAACGAGCGAAGTGGCCGGCGCCGAGTTTTACGACTCCGGCATCGGCTTCGCCGTGCCCCTGGAGCACGTCCTGGCCGTGTTGCCCCGGTGGATCAAGGACCGCGATCTGAAGCGCGGCTTGCTGGGCATCGGCATGACGCCGGGCAATCCCCACGCGACGCCGCCGACGATCACCGCGGTGTGGCCCGGTTCGCCAGGCGCCGCCGCCGGCTGGCAGCAGGGCGACCTCATCACCGCGGTCGACGGGGCGGCCGTGGCGTCGCAAACCGACCTCCGGTTCCGCATCGTCCCGCGCTACGCCGGCGACAAGCTCAAGGTGACCCTCCGCCGCGGCGAGGGCGACGACGCCAAAGTGCTTGAAACCGAAGTCACGCTGGCCGCCAAGCTCGAGGCATTTCGGCACGCATTTCTCGGCGTGCTGCCGAGCCGACCAAAGCCGGGCGACGATGACGAACCCGAGGGCGTGACGATCCGCGCAATCTGGCCGGAAAGCCCCGCCGCGAAGGCCGGCCTGAAGCCCGGCGACCGCATTGCCCGGCTCGGCAAGAAAAAGGTCGCTGACCTCGGCGCCGCGCTGGCCCAGCTCAACGCCAAAAACCCTGGTGACAGGCTCGCCGTCCTCGCCATGCGCGGCAAAGAGGAGGTAACGGTTCAGGTGGAGCTCGCCGACCTGCCCACAGAGCTACTGTCATCCTCCGCCCTGCCCTCCTCCAACGCGGCTGCCGACGCCGCCCCCGATGCGACCGCGCCGGAGCTCGCCGAGCTGCATTTGCCCGAGTTCCCGCAGGCTGCCTGGTACTGCCAGCCGTCCGGTGACGGTCCGCTCTCGGGCCTGCTGATTTGGCTGGCCGATGGCCGACGAGAATCTGCCGAGGCGCAGTCCGCCCAGTGGGCCACCATCATTAACCACAATCGCCTCACAATCCTGATGCCCGCGCCGGGCGACAAGTCGGGCTGGACCGCCGACGATCTGGAGTACCTGGCCCGCCTCGTGCCGACAGCCGCCAGGCGACTGGACATCGATCCCAACCGCGTGGTCGTCGCCGGCGAAGCCAAGGCGGGGCAACTGGCGTACGCCATCGCGCTGGCGGCCCGCCAGTGGGTCCGCGGAGTCGTCGCCATCGACAGCCCGATGCCGCGCACGCTCCAGGCGCCGCCCAACTCGCCCAACGAACGGCTCGCCGTCTTATCGATCGAAACGCAAGGCACGCCGCTGGCGCCAGTGATCCGCCAAGACCTCACCAAGCTCCACGACGCCGGCTACAGCGCCACGAGAATCACCCGCCCGGCGCCCGCTGCCGCCGACTCCAATCTCGACGCCGTCACCCGCGCCAAGATCGCCCGCTGGATCGACGCCCTGGATCGGTTTTAGACTTCCATCGGCGCCGAAGAAACTGGCTCGCCGGCGACAGATGCGCACCCCGTGATTGACGTGTATGATTCGATTCTAGCGGTGCGTATGCGCATCGATCAGGTTCTGGATCTGGGGGAGAAGGTCGATCGGCACTTGCACGAAGGCGGACGTAGCGTCCTCGTAAGCGGCCTCGTCTTCAGCGACCGCCTCGTCCTCGGTCTGATTCTCGTAGTGCTCGATTCGCGCCTTGACGCGTTGCTCGTCCCACCCCGGCGGGAATTTGTTTTGAGTCATTGTCGCTTTCTCCGTCGCCGTTTCAAAGCCTGCCGCTCTCGCCGCGACAAATCGTAGGCCGTCACCACAAATATAGAATCAGGCTCAGGATCACGAACGTAAATTACTCGCAAGTATCGCCCGGTTCTCGTTTGCCCAAGTGCGATTAGCGAATTATCGCGACCTTTTCGAACTTCCAACGGGCGGGTGACGACTTCGATGACTTCGCTTTCGCTAACCTCATGGACATGAATGTGCGGCTCGTTGGTTTCCAAATCGATGTAAAACCGAACATTCACGATTCAATCCACAACAATACTGGCACGCTTACGTCAGGTCGGTCAACTTCCGCGGCAGGTCTTCGAGCTTGCGCACCGTGCTGTCATCCGGCGTCTTGTCGTTGTGCACGTCGAACCAGTCCTTGTCAAACTCGATGCGCAGTCCGCTCCCGGATGGCGCGGTTGGAAGTCAGCGCGATGATCGCGTCGGCCATCGCCACCTTGGGCGTGCACTTCGGCTGGTTCTCGGGCGAAGGATTGCGAATGCACCACGCCCAGTGCTCGATTTCCTCGCGGTAGCCGCGGCTCACGTTCTTCGGCGTTGCCGCCTGGGCCACCGCCGCCCCGCCGCCGGTTTCGTAGGTGGTCATCGCCGGCTTGCCGTCTTTGCCGTCCTTCACCTCGATCTTGGTGTTGGCGCCGGCCTTGCTGAACAGCAGCGCCTCCTGCTCACGGTCGAGAATCAATGTCCCGGCGGTCCCCATCACCACTTCGCCGTAGCCGCCGTAGTCGTTGCCGTTGATCGACGAATAGGAAACGACAATCTTCTTGTGCGGATCAGCCACCTTGTCCTGCGCCGCCATGTCCTCGTAGTACCCCTTGCCGGGGAACTCGAAGTTGCAGTGCACATGGTCGTCCACGTCGCGATCCGCGGGAAAGATCGACCGGACGCCGATGCCCTGCACGCTCAGCGGGTAAACCTTGTGCCCTTCCTCGCCCTGCGCTGACGAAGATGCTCGAAGCATCGAGCTGATGGCTCCCCAGCTCGGCCATCAACCCGGCCGCCGTCCGATCCCACAGCCGCCACCGGATCAGCTCCTCGAGCGCCGGCCGCTCGCGGCCGCTCTCCAACGTCTTGTCTTGGTAGCCGTACTTCTTTGCGTCGACCTTCTCGTCCTCGAACTGCTTCTTTTTGTCCGCCACCTGCTTGGCGAGCGCTTCGGCCTGGGCCACCTGCTTCTTCTTCGTCGCCTCGGCGTATTGTTTCTGGAGCGAGTTGAGCTGTTCCGCCAGCTTGTACTCCGCAATCACCGCGTCCTCTGCCGCGGCGCCCCCGGCCGCCCGCGCCTCGCGCCGCAACTGTTTCCACTCTTCCTCGCTCACCATGCGGCACGGCAGCGGCGGCGACCAGCTGTCGCTGCCCGGCATGTTGGCCCGATGCCACTGGCGCGGATGTGGTGCAAGTCGCCTAAAATTCCGCGTCGAATCTGATCCACCGCGTTGGCGTACAGGATGCTGTAATGCCGCTGATGCCCCACGGCCAGCACGATCGGATCGCCGCTCGTGGCCTTGGCTTCCTCCGAGAAACGCGCCATCTCCTTGCATCGCGCCACCGACTGGGCCATCAGCTTCTCGGTAAGGACGTGCTTGCCCTTTTGCATTGCCTTGATCGCGCACACGTCGTGCAGCCATAAGGGCAGCGCGATGATGATCGCTTCGACGTCGGCGTTGTCGAGCAAATCCTCGTAGGCGTCGTCGTAGATTTTCACATGCTTGCGGGCGGCGTCCTCCGTCTTCCATTTGTACACCGACATCAATCCCGGCCGCGCCGCCGGGTTGGCAATGTCCCCGTGAAATGCTCGATGCCGGTTGTACGGTCGGATATCGGCGATGGCCACCACGTCGATGTAATCGGGGTTGAGCGCCCCGATCAGCACGCCGCCCTCGTCGCCCGTGCCGACGATGCCCACGCGCAGCGGCTTCTCCACCTTCGCCCCGTATCCAAAATACATGGCCCCCAGGCTGCCGCCCGCCACGCCGGCCGCCAGGACCGAGCCCTTGAGGAAGTCGCGCCGCGTGGTCCCGACCGACTCGTAAAAGTTCTGCTTGCCAATCTCGCGTTGTTCGGGCGTGAGATTCATGAAACCGCCGTGTCCTTGCGCCGACAGCACCCGCTGGCCGCCGCGTAGAGGAAATGATCGAGTCCGCCCCACCGTCCTGCCCCGCTGGCCAGCAGCACGAAAAAGGCCGCGATCTCGACGACTTGGTAATAGAAGACCGTTGTGACCGCCCCCGCAACCCAGGGGGGTTGCGTGGCGATGATCGACAACAGAAACAAAATCCCGGCCAGCGACGCCAGCCGCGTGAACAACCCCAACAGCAGGCACACGCCTACGCCGGTCACCAGCCAGGTGACCGCCACATTGAGCCGATGCAGGTCCCGCTCCTGCGGATCGCTCAGCGCGGCGTCGACCTGACCCACGAGCGATCCATTGGCCTCTTGCTCCTCGGTCAACAGCGCGGCACGTCACTTTTCAGGCCCTCGTCCAGCTCGCGCACTTGAGCGACCCACCCCGCGCTGGCGGCGCCCGTTTCGCCGCGCTTCTCCACGATGCGAGCCTGCTCGAACGGCACGTCCGCGGCTCCCGGCGCCGCTTCCCACTGCTGGAGCCGCCACAACTCGTGCTGCCAATCGGCGATCGCCGTGCGCTCGCCGGCTAGGTAATCGCTGAATTGCTTCACCCGCGCATCGACCGCCGCTTGTGCCGCGGCCCGCTGCTCCTCGGTCAATCCGTCCAGCGCCTTGAAGTCGTCCACCCGACGCTGCCAGTCGCCCGCCACGCGCGTCGCCCACGCCGCATAGGGCAATTCCGGATAGAACTCGACCGCAGTTTGCTCGTTATTCTCAACGGCCGCCTGTCGACGCTTGTCGTCTTCCCGTTTCCATGCCGCCTCCTTCGCCGCGTCCACCGCCTCTGACTCCCGCGGCACAGCCAGCAGTCGCTCCCACTCATGAAAGTTCGGCAGCGAAGCCTTGATCGTCGGCGCCACCGGCCCCACCGCCTGCTGCAAGATTGGCGCTGCGTCAAACGAAACCCACACAGCGCGGGTCTCGGGATTGTACGAAAGCTTCTTCGTCCCCTCCCGAAAGAAATGCCACCCCACGCACAGCCGCAACACAACCAGCGCGAAAACCAGGGCGCAGGGGACATACGGCACGCGTCTGAAGCCGACCGACGCCGGATCGGAAGAACTGGCGGGAACGCTCATTCGGTGGGCGGCTATTGCTGGGGGGGGTCAACGTGGCGGGAAAAGATTCAGGCGGCGCCTTGGCAGCCGCGCTGCCGTACCCACATTCTACGGTGCAACAACGCCCTCCTCCAGGCCCGCCAAAATCCCGCGAGTGGCGCCGTTGGAGCTCGAAACCCCGTTTGACTGCGGCGCCAAGCTCCGCCGCCGCCGTGCGCGGCGAACCCAGCAATTCCCCCAACCGACGCGCCGCCGTGGATCAACCCGTCGCCAATTTCCAAAGAAAAAACTTGACACGTCCCTGGCCAGGGCGCCTAATTGGGCGCAACTCGGTCTGGTCCCACCGTCTGGTCCTACGCTTCCGGAGGTTAGATCTCATGAGTCGGACACGCTCTTTGCTTCTCTTCGCCAGTGCATCGTTAATGCTTTCGATCGCCGTTCTCGCTCAAGCGGCCACCGACTTATCTAACTCACTCACCGGGTTTTCCGGCGACACCGCACAGGCAGGAACCCAAGCGGCGCTGGCCAGCGCCGGCTTGGAAGTTGACAGCCTCGAGGCTGGCCCCACCGTGACCTTTGGCGCCTCCGGAGCCATTTTCGGCTCGGGCGCCGGCGGCGACGCCGGTCGCAACTACGTCCGCACCATCGCCAACGACTACGCCACGAAGAGCTTCGATGCTTTTATCACCATCGACGCGCCAGGGTTGGATTCTGCGAACGCCCAGGCGTCGTTTTTCGGTCTGGGTCGCGGGCAAGTGGCGCTGTTCGGCTTTCCGGACTGGAGCACGCTTTTCTCCTCCGTCGTGGGCCTGCCCGAGCCTGGTAAGTTGACGACCTTTCGCACCCAGGACGATGTCAACGCATTTGCTGATGGCGCCGGCGCCATTGGCAACGGAACGCACCGCTTACGCTTTGCCTTTGATAGCGTCGCCAAGACGGCGAACTTCTCGCTCGACCTCGGCTATGCCGGCGGCGCCTTCACGGCAGACGTAACCGCACCGACAGTTGACGTTAGCTCGCTCTATTCGGCGACCGGGTGGCCAAGCGAACCGTCCCAGATTTACTTCGGCGGCGACGACGGCGTCGCCTTTAGGGACCTGGACATCCATGTCACCGCCGTCCCGGAGCCATCGACTCTTGGACTGCTGCTGACGGCCGTGGGCGCCGTGGTCGTTCGCCGCCGGCGCTGAAGTAGCTGTTAAACTCGCTGACGGTAGCCGACGTTCACCGAGCCCGACGTGCCTGCGCCGAGGGGCGCGCCGCGTTCGCCGCGCAGCGCGCCCATTCTGCAGCGCCCACGGCGTCGTTCCACGAAGCGTCCCTTGGTTAGCCGCGACGCGAAGGTCCCCCGCAGGCGGAGCGCGCAACTGCCTCCCGGCGTCACCGACGTGAGAGCAGCAAACGGCCCCGCCCTGCGCTAGCGCCGTTGCCAGGATACTCATTTGAACGGCCACAAGGCGTCTCAATTGTGCATACAATGATTAGCGGCGTCGGGCGCAATTGAAACATCACCAGAGGGCCGCTTTCCAGTCAACGCACGCGGAACCGCCGCCAGTGGCCCCGCCGCTACACGAACCGGTAGCCGCCTCGCGAAACATTTTGGAGATGCGACATGAGTTGGGCGAATTCTAAGAGCCTGTTCATCGCGACCTGCATGGTTTCGTGGGGCGTGGCGACGTCGACGCTCAGCGCCCAGGAGGAGGCTGCGACGACCGCGGTCCGGGCAGCCGGTGCCGCCTACGTCAAAGCGCTTCGCCGCGGCAAGGCGTCCGAGATTGAGGAGTTCTGGACCGACGACGGCGTTTATATCGATGCCGACGGCGCCAGATTTCCGGCCCGCGACCTCGCACGCCAGGAGTTTACGGAAGCCGCCGCATCGGCGGACGACGACGCGCTGTCGGCGATCGACAGCATGATCGATTTCGTCGGACCAGACGTCGCCATTGAACAATCACGCGGTCTTGAGCCGCACAACGCCGTGGCGCCGACTTCGGCGCCGCCCCAGTTCATCGCCGCGTGGGTCAAACAGAACGATCGCTGGCGTCTCAGCATGCTTCGCGAGCTCCCGGCCGCATCAGTCGAGGCGCCGACCGCGTCGACGCCCCATCCCCTGAAGGAGCTGGATTGGATGGTCGGTCGCTGGGCGGCGAAGCAGGGGGATGCCGTCATCGAACTCACGGCTAAGAAAAGCGGCGCCTACCTCGTTCAGAAGTTCATCGCGCGGCGCGATGGGAAAGTCGTGCGTCGTGGCACGCAGCGCATCGCCTGGGACGCGGCCGCGGCGCGCCCCCGATCGTGGACACTCAACGCCGACGGCGGTTTTAGCGAAGCGACTTGGCGCCAGGACGGTAACGTTTGGGTGGCCGAGTCCACCGGCGTTCAGGCGGACGGCAGCCGCACGAAATGCGTCCAATTCTGGACGGCCGAGGGAGAAGATGCACGCTGGTTCAAATCACTCCACGGCGAAGTGGACGGCCAACCCGTGGAAGACTTAATCCTCAAGTTTACGCGCACTGGCCAGCCAAGCGCCGCGCCGACCCCAGCGGCGCCGGCCAACGACTCACCCTAACGAAGAATCGAGCCGACTATGTTCGCGTTTCGCATCGCATGGCTGATAGTTTTGTGCGCGATCGGGATCGTCGCGACGGCGCGGCCGCTCGCCGCGCAAACCCCGACGGCCGCGCCGTCGAAGTTCTCCGCCGAAGAGCAGCAAGCCCGCCAGGCCATTCTTACCAGCTACGACTGGCAGGAAGCCCATGTCCGATTCAATACATGGCTTTCCGTCCAGACGCTCTATGATCCCGCTCAAGTGGAAAACATGAGGCGCGAGTTCGCCAAGCGCATCGAGGCCATGTCCGCCGATGAACTCAAAGCGTTTCTCAAGGATATGCAGCAACGGCTGGACGTGCTGCTAAGTCCCGACGTCGCAGCCGCCCGGCGCTGGGCAGATGCGTTCTACACGGAGCAGGGCAAGAAAAAGTTGGTTCAGGAGCATCACCTGGCCGACCCCATTTCAATGTCGGCCGATGAACTCACGGCCGCCTTGTCCGATTTCGCCGCCGACCGCCAAGCCGAAACGAAGACTCAAGCCGCCTTCCAAAAAGGTCAATCGGCGCAAGCGGCGGCCATAGCCGAGGCGACCCGTGCCCAGCGCCGCCGCTGCAGCGGCGGCGTCCGCGGCAGCATCGCGGCAGACCACCATTTATCCTTCGTCCTACGCCCCCAAGCGGGATAACCGACCGCAGCGATACGAGGCGCCGTACAGACCGGTGCACTACAGCATTGGTCCCTGGGGCGGCGCCTGGGTCGGGCACTGAGGGCCCCAGGTTTGGCGAATAGCAGTCCCTTTGAGTCTGCGGGGCGTGCGGCTTCTGGCTATCTACGTCACCCTCGCAGCGCTGCGAGGAGCCTCGCCATTGCCGAAGCGGTGACAGGGCAACATTTTCTCTCGCACTTGTTAATTTGCGGCTTCAAGCTGGTTCAATAGTTGACAGAGTTTGGCGGCAATTGGACGGACCCTCGGAAGATGAAGAATGCTGTCGTGGTTTCCAGCAACCTTGATTATCTCTACCTCATGCGCGAAGCGTCGCCATCCTGCGTCGCCGGCAAAACTGCCCAGCAAGGCGCGGGCCGAAGCCCGAAAGAGCGTCACCTTTCCGGGATACGGCGAGGGAATGTACGCGCGATAGGCGTTGAATACTTGTTGCATCAAGAGCCGGCTGTGCGAGGGAATTTGGGCGAAGTCGAACACTTCGTCGATTTGCTGCGGCGACGGACCGTTATTGGCGTTCAGCCGATGGAGAACCAGTCGCCGCAGGCGCTTGAGCTTGCGTGCGGCGCTCCCCAGCAGTCGCGCCGTTGAAAAGTCCGGCCACTCTTCTCGCAGCCAAAACGGCATGTTGAGAGTTGCATCGATGACCCATCGCCGGCGATCGCCGCGCTGTCTGCTTTTCCCTCTGCTGCCGGGGCCGGAATCCAGGATGGCCAACAGGTCGACCTTTTCGCCAAGGCGCACAAGTTGACGCGCCGTCTCGTAGGCCAATAATCCGCCATAGGAATAGCCGGATAAGGCGTACGGACCGCCCGGCCGAAAGGCGCAGTGCTTCGGCATAGCTGGCGGCCGTAAGTTCAAAGCTTGCAAACCGATCAGCGAAATTCGCGGAGAGGTTCGGCTGAAACCCGTAGACGGCGCGGCCTCGGCCCATCTCTTCAATGAGCGGTTGCGCATAGAGGAGTTCGCCGCCGATTGACGGCATGATAAACAGCGGTCGGCCGTGGCCGTCCGGTTGAAGCGGAATGATGGAGACAAAGTTGGCCTCGCGCAGGGCCCAGCGAGCCGACCAGCGATGCTGCGAATCGTGCCGTGCTGATAGAGCAATGCCAGCGGCAGTTTGCGGCCAAACGTCTGCTCGATTCGATCGAACAGCCGTACGGCCATTAATGAGTTGCCGCCGAGATTGAAAAAGTTATCGTCGACTCCGACGACGTTCACCTTCAGCGTCTCGCGCCAGATCTCTACGAGTCGTTGTTCCGTCGGATTGGTTGGCGCCGCTGCGGCCGCCGCCAACAAGCGGGGCGACTCGCCCGGCGGCGGCAAGCTCGCTCGGTCGAGTTTGCCGTTGGCCGTTAACGGCAATTCGGGCAACTCAATGAACGCCGACGGGACCATGTGCTCCGGCAGTCTCGATCGCAGGTAAGCAGAAAGCTCATCGAAGTCGAGCGACGTGCGTTTCGCCGCAACGCAATAAGCGACTAGCCTCTGCTGCCCTCGATCATCGTCGCAAACAGCCGCTGCGCACTGCGCCACCGTATCGTGCTCGCTGAGGATTGCTTCAACTTCGCCCAGTTCGACCCGGTGGCCGCGGAGCTTTACCTGATTGTCGAGTCGGCCAAAAAATTCGATGTTTCCATCATGTCGCCAGCGAGCGCAGTCTCCAGTCCGATAGAGGCGATCGCCAGAAGACTTGCTGAACGGACTGGCGACAAATTTCTCAGCCGTCAACTCTGGTCGGTTGAGGTAACCGCGCCCCACCGGTGCGCCGCCAATGCACAACTCCCCGGCAACGCCTATCGGAGCCAGCTGCTGCCGGCCGTGGAGAATATGGATCCGAGCGTTGGGGATTGGCCGGCCAATGGGCGCGACGGCGGGCCAATTTTCATGATTGTCGCTAAGGACGTATGAAGTTGCGACGTGGCACTCTGTGGGGCCGTAATGATTGTGAAGGCGGCAATCATTCCCACTGCGGCACAAGCGACGTATCTCCGGGGTGAGCTGCAGCACCTCGCCCGCGGAGATAATGTCTCGCAATGCGCTTATCTCGCTATCTGCCGAAAGGGCCAATTGCTGAAGCGCGACATACGGCATGAACATCCGCTCGATCTGCGAGTTAACGATGACCTGCCACAGCAAATGAGGATCGCGGCGCGTCGACTCGGAGATCATGTACAAAGTTCCGCCGCAGCACCAAGTCGAAAACATCTCCTGAAATGAAACGTCGAATCCGATGGATGCAAACTGGAGCGTGCGCGCTGCTCGGCTCAGCCGCGGGTCGCCACGATGCCAGGCGATAAGATTCATCAGAGGCGCATGCGGCATGACGACGCCTTTTGGCTGACCCGTCGATCCCGATGTGTAGATCACATAGGCGAGATCTTGTTCGCGTCAGCATGTTTCAGGTTCGCCCGATTCTCTTCGAGGGGCAATGCAGCGTAGTCGTCGAGGCAAACAACCTGGCAGTCCTTCACGGGAAGGCGGTCCAACGTTTCGCGCAGGCCAACGACATGAGTGAGCATCGCGTCCCGGGCCATGAACTCCAGCCGCGCCTGCGGATAGTCCAAATCCAGCGGCACGTAAGCGGCGCCGGATTTGAGAATGCCGAGGACTCCGATTCCAAGTTCCAGAGATCGGCCAACACAAAGTCCGACCGCGCGCTCGATCCCACCCCGAGACTCTGTAGTCGTGCCGCCAGGCAGTTCGCCCGGTTGTTCAATTCGCGATAGGTCAACGAGCGGTCTTGATTCACGATCGCAGTTGCATCCGGCGTCTGTTGCACCTGCGCTTCGAACATCGCGTGGACGCTCTCGTGGAGCGGGGCGTCAACGGCGGCGGGGTTCCACTCAACGAGCAGCCGCCGCTCTTGGTCGGCGGTTATCAACGGCAACTCGTCCAAGCGTTGATGCGGGTTCGCAATTACGCCCTGAAGCATCATTAGAAAACTGCCGACCATCTGGTCGATGGTCTGGGCGTCAAACAGGTCCACGTTATAGACGAGCGACCCCCGCAAGCTCTCGCCTTGTGCACGCAAATGCAATTCGAGATCGAAGTGTGCTCGCGCCTCGGACGTCGGCGCCCGCGAGACCTTTAGCGGCCCAAGCATCGCCATGTCGTCTCCAAACTCCAGCAGTTGAAACACCGCGCTCACCAGCGGCGAACCATCCGATCGCCGCTGCGCGCCCGTCGCCTCAACCAAGCGTTCGTAAGGCGCCTCCTTGTGTTCGAACGCCTCGATAGATGTCTGGCGAACGAGTTGCATTAGCTCAACAAAGCTCATGTCCCACGCCAATCGCGTGCGCAGCACGAGCATATTCACGAAGCAGCCAATCAGGCCTTCCAACGCTGGATGAGAGCGCCCGGAGACGGGCACGCCGACGGCCACGTCCAACTGATTGCAATAGTGCGACAACAGCGCTTGAAAAGCCCCCAAGAGCGTCATGTGCAGCGTCGCTCCGCGACCCCGACCCAACTTCCGAAGCTCGGCCGTGAGACTTGCGGGGATGTCGAACGTATGAGTCGCTCCTCGATACGAATATTCCTCGGGTCGCGGCCGATCCGTGGGAAGTTCCAAGGGCGCAAGATCCGCAAGTTGACGGCGCCAGTACTCGATCGCCTCCGCAAGGCGGCCGCTGGCGTCCAGCTCGCGTTGCCAAATCGCGTAGTCGGCGTACTGCAAGGCAAGCGGCGTTAGCGGACTCTCGACCCCGCTGCAGTACGCGTTGTAGAGAACGCCGAGTTCTCGCCAAATGACGCGAGTCGACCAGGCGTCCGAAACAATGTGGTGCGTCGCCAATAGCAACATATGCCGATCTTGATTGAAGCGCACCAGCCGCGCCCGAATCAAAAGATCGATTGATAAGTCGAACCTGCGATCGAGTTCTTCTTTGACGTGATCGTCGATAAGTTGCTGGATACAAGCCGAGTCTCGACTGTTTGCATCGACGACCGCCAATTCACAGCTTCGCGGCGAGCCAATTGCCTGAAAAGGCTGTCCCTGGCGATGGTTGAAAGAAGTACGCAACGCCTCGTGACGCGCGACGAGAGCGTCTAAGGATCGCGAAAGCGCTTGAATGTCCAAAGGCCCGTCTAAAATGTAGGCGCCGCACAGATTGTAGGCGGTTTGGCGGTCATCAAATTGCTCGTGAAGCCAGAGTCCTTCCTGGGGGTATGAAAGCGGCGCCGTGGTGCGGTGCAGCCGCGTCAATTGCACGCCGTCGCGGTCATGCGCGACGACTTGGTTCAAGGCGTCGATTTTCTCGGCCAACTGGGCGATCGTAGGCGCGTGAAATACATGTGCAGGCAGCAAATCAACGTCTGCCACGCTGTTGATCCGCGCAACTACGCGCATGGCCAGCAAGGATTGGCCCCCAAGCTGGAAGAAGTCGTCGTGAACGCCGACCTGTGGCACGCCGAGCGCTTCTTGGAAGATGGACGCAAGTTCTTGCTCCAACTGGTTGCGCGGCGGCACGATATCCGTCGTCAGGCGATCACCAGGAATCCCCAAGGGCGCAGTGCATCACGATCCAGTTTGCCATTTGGCAGCAATGGCATTCTGTCCAGTTCCACCAGTGCCGTCGGAATCATGTAAGCCGGCAGCCGCTCGCCTAATTCTCGACGCATCTCGATGGAAGAACTCGCCTCGCCGCGGCGTCGCGTAAAGTAGACGATAAGCTCTGTGTCGCCGCTGCGGTTGTCCGCAGGAATAACGACTGCCGCGTCGACCGCGCGTAAGGCGCGAACGGCATCCTCCACTTCGCAGAGTTCGACGCGATTTCCGTGGACCTTGACGGCCGAATCTTTGCGGCCCATGTGTATCAACAGGCCGTCATTGGTAAGGCGGCCGAGGTCGCCTCCGCGAAAACACCGCCCTCTTTCCGCGTCGGCGTCGGCCCAAAAGTGCTTCGAGGTCAGATCGTCGTTGCGCCAATAACCAGGCGAAAGGTATTTGCTGCGAACCACTATCTCGCCGATGTCTCCGGGCGGAGCCGAGCGTCCCAGCTCGTCGACGATGCTTACCTCCATGCCGTCGGCAGGCCGCCCGGCCGGCAGACGCCCAGTGGCGATGCGATCCTTTTTGGTCAGCGAAAACTGCGTGACGTTGCCGGTTTCCGAGGACGAAAAGGTATGCACCAACGCGCAATCGTCTGCAAAGTGATTGCTAAATGCCTCAAAATCCGTGTCGGTCGCCGTCTCGGCGCCCAGGCGAACAACCCGGACGTGCGGCAAGCGCCGGCCATTGGGTAGCGCAGAAATGAAGGTGCGAAACAGCGACGACGTCCAGACGCAGTAGGTGATTCTGTGAGTGTCGATCCAGTCGGCCAGCTGCGCCACGCCGTTCACTGCAATCGGATACGGGTAGAGCGTGGCCCCATTAAGCAAGGCGCACCACGCCGTGCTCATTCCCTGCCCGCTGCCGAGCGATGCAAAGAGCGCTATCCGGTCGTCCGAGCGGAGGCCGCAGCCGCTCGTGTATTTGTGCACCTGGTGCAACAAATTACGGTAGGTCTGCATGACTCCCTTCGGACGACCGGCCGTGCCAGAAGTAAAGATTAGGTAGGCCAAATCGTCGGGCGGCACGCATGCGTCGTTCGCCTGCGGCAATGGCGGAAGAGGCGGAATGCCAACTTCCAATACTCGACGCGCAGTCGTGGCAAACTCCCGAGAGCGTTCCGCATGCACGGCGTCCGCGACAATTAAGGTTGGGTCGACTTCTTCCAGTATCTGTTGCAGCCGCGACGAAGGATCGCCGAGATTTAGAACGACGACGATCCGTCCGGCTTTGATCAACGCCAGCATGACGGCGACGATCGGCGCATCATGCTGCATGAAGACGACCGCGCGGTCGCCAATCGCCCCACCTGCGGCGATTATTTCGCGAGCCAGGCCGTTTGCCGCGGCGTCCAACTCGGCGTATTTCGGACGCCAAGCTTCTGAAACCAGCGCGGTGCGATCGGGAAACCTTTGCGCAACCTCATGGAATCGCGAGGCGATTGTTTCGCTACTGCCGTTCCCTTCAGCATATGTCGCCACTCCATTGTTTCCAGACGCCGCGGCTTGAGTCACAGGCGCCTCGTCATTTGGTGGAGCATTTCGTCGGCAACAGATTCTTATCGAGCACCATCTTTCTTAGCCGCGAATCTTCGGCGCGGACAGGATATTCCTTGTGAGTCATAATCAACTCGCTAAAGTCCGTGCGGCACACCCCGCTGTAGCCGTACATCAATTGAAATCGCGGCTTGACGGCGTTGCGGCTGCCATAGTGAAAGCATCCCGACGACTCGATGAACAGAACAGATCCGCGCGGGTAAGCAAATTCAATCGCCTCGCGGCGGTCAACGACGGAATAGATTTCGTCGTCGCTCAAGCGATAGGGTCGGCCTTCGCTCCAATAGTTCAGCGCCGACCGCGCCGCCTGAGACGCGGCGCGCGGTATGAATGTCCAGGGTCCGTGTTCGGACGTGGCGTCCTCGAGCAGCACGAGCACATACACGTTGGGCAGCGAGTAATAGTCGATGTGATAGAGCTGGCTGTCATGCGGCGCGTCGGGTTGATCGTCAAAAAGTGCGTTGGATTCCACAAATCGCACCCCCGACGGCAGCGTCGTGGACAGCGCAGGAATGCATTGTAAATAGCGGCTGACCACGGACAGGACGTCGCTCGACGTCGCAAAATCCAGATAGGACGGATATCGTTCGAGGTCCTCGGGCGTCCAAACGTCTTGAAAATAGCTGCGGTACGCCCCCTCCGTCGAGCGGCGCTTGCCAGACCGCTCGGCAATGATCTCGTCCGCGTCGGCCAACACGCGCTCCAGATGCGGCAGCGACATCGACGTATCGAGCGCCCACCCGTCTTTCAACTCGATGGGGTGAGTTGCCGGCGGACCGTTTTCATCCAACAAGTCGTCGAGATGATCCTGGTACATCGCATGGCGCCAGTCGTCTTGACGAGCAAAACGACGCCGGTTGTAGGCATGGGCCAGGCTCATCGTGTTGGCGATGCCCAAACAGCTCATGTGGTTGTTATGCAATTGGCGGGCGACGGACGCGGTGATTTCGCCGACGTCGGAATTGCAGTTCGCAGACATAAGTCACCTTCCCTCCGACAAGGAGCCGTACACGACTTGGGGGCGAGTGTAGAATTCGACGTCGAAGACGCCGTGTTCTGGCGGTCCGATGCCGGACGCCTTCCATCCGCCGAAGGGCGCGTCGACGTCTGCGTCCGCCGTCGAACGGTTGATCTTGAGAATGCCCGCTTGAGCTTCGGCCAGAAAGTCGTCGACCCGCTGCTGAGAAGTCGTGAATACCGCGGCGGCCAACCCCTGGCGAACGCCGTTGCACAGGTTCATGGCGTGGTCCCAATCGCTTGCTGTTTGCACGACAAGAACCGGCCCAAACGTCTCTTCCTGGACGATTTCGTGCGCAGGATCATCGCACGCGATGATGGTCGGCGGGCGCCAGGCGCCGGCAAATTCGTGACACGCCGGAGCTTGGAGGCCCAGAGGAAACAGCGGCGATCCAAGATCGGCAGTCGCCCGCGCAACGGCCCCGCCCACCTGTCGGCAACGCTCAGGGCTTACCAGCGGCCCGATGTCGACCGTTTCCAAACGCGGGTCGCCCCACGATAATGCCTGCGTTGCTTCGACGAGCATATTCAAAAAGCGGTCTCGGCATGCCTGGTGAACGATGACTCGCCGGTTGGCCGTGCAGCGCTGGCCAGCCATCGCAAAGGCGCCGGCGGCAATCTCGCGCGCCGCCAACTCCAAGTCCGCATCAGGCCACACGATCGCCGCGTTGTTGCCGCCGAGCTCGGCCTGCAGCGGAATGCGACGACGGGAGCAGGCTTCTTGCGCTGGAACCTGCCGCGAGCGAGCCGGTGATGGTGACCGCTTTGATCCGCGCGTCGGCGAGCAAGGCTTCGCCTTCGCGCCGGCCCCCTTCGACGAGGCTCACCAATCCTCGGGGCCAGCCCGCGTCCGCCATTGCCTCAACGAGATCTGTCGCCGCTCGGTGAGCTTCGGGCGCGGGTTTCCACACGACGGCGTTCCCGTGGAGAACGGCCGGTATGATCTTTCCGAGAGGAATATAGACCGGGTTGTTGTAGGGCGTGAGGACGCCAACAACGCCGTGCGGAAGGCGTCTGAGCGCGATGGCGCTCGATCCATTTCCGTCTGTGGCGTTAAGATCGCGCTGCACTATGGCGTCGATCATCTGAAAGGTGCGACTGACTTCGGTGCGGCTAAATCGAACCGGCTTCCCGATGCCGGACGTGATAAGATCCGCCCATCGGTCGCTGCGGCTTTCCGCTTGCTTCTTAAGTTGGAGGATGAGCCGCCTTCGATGCGACCGTTCCGTACATCGCCACAAAGCGGCGGCTTCGTGGGCAGCCGCAACGGCAGCGCTCACGGCGTCGCTAGAGCTCGCGCAGCCGAGCGAGACATTGCCTTGGTCCAATCGCCGCAGCATGCAGTCCGCGGACATGAATTCGATCGACCGCGCTTCGAGATATCGGCGCGTGATGGCGGCGTGAATTGGGTCGTCGCTGCCGACCGCGTCCGCAGCGATCCACACGTCGAACCCCGCTTGGCAGGCGTCGATCGCCGTCTGACGAACGCACGCATGCAGGTGAACGCCAGTCAACAGCAGCGTGTCGACGCGCCGCTCTCGTAACAGCGACAAGGCGTCGGTGCCTGCAAAGGCGCTAAACGCGCATTTCGCGACGGTCAGCTCATCTTCGCGAGGCGCAATCGTGGCCGGCGGTGCATGCCCGTCGGCGCCCGCTTCGCACTTCCATCGGTTCGAGCGTTTCCAGTGACGCATGCGGTTATCGGGATGGCGCGTCACCGTTGTCCAAACATGGGCGACCGGGATGCCTCGCTCCCGACATTGGCGCAGCAGTAGCCCCGTCCGATCCAGAATCGAACCGACCGATGGCTCGATTCCCGGCTCGCTGAGATAGTCGCCCTGCAGGTCGATCAGCATCAATAGAGGATTAATCTTGACCGCTCCCCATCACCTCGAGTCCGTTGACTCCTGTAGTATGTCCGCCGCGCGGCGGGCAATTCTCTCTCCCATTTCCTGGGTTCCGATCACGTGGCCGGCGCCTCGCGCCACGTCGTCCGTGCGATAACCCTTGCTCCAAACGAAACGGACCGCCTGCTCAATCGCGTCCGCCATGCGCCATTGAGAGAATGTTTCCCGCAACATCATGGCAGCCGAAAGTATCTGACCTACTGGATTGGCTCGGTCAGTTCCCGCCAGGTCGTAGGCGGCTCCGTGATTGGTTTGATAAATCGCATGGCCGTGCTCATTGTAATTGCCGGAATACGACAAGCCGCGCGACCCGAGGAGCGCAGCCGCGAGATCGGCCAGAATGTCTCCAAAGAGATTGGGCGCGGCAATGACGTCGAAACTCGCCGGGTCCTGAATCAATCGATAGGCCATGAGGTCGCAATCGATCATGGTGCAGCGAATTCCGTGTTTCGCTGCCATGACCGCGGCACAGTCGCGCCATAGCTGGCTGATTGACGGTACGCCAGACTCCTTCCAAACGATCGTTAACTCGCCCGAGCGCTGCAGAGCCAACCGCGCGGCGGCGTCGAGAAACCTGCGCACTTGCCCCTCCGAATAGCCGAATGTGTGGGTCGCGTGGCGGCCAGCTCGAGTCGTCCGTATCGACAGACCCGTGTCCTTGGTAAGCGCCGCCGGTGTTCTCACGGGCGATCAGTATGTCCACATCTGCAATCGATTCGGCCTTCAGCCTGGACGCGTCGACCAGTCCGTTCACGATTCGGATCGGACTAATCTTGAAGAACATGTCGAATTGTCGGCGCACTTCGTAGACGTATCTGCCTCCGGCGGCGCCATTCACGATAGCGCCGCGACTTGCAAACACGTCTTCGCAGAACCGGACGACGTCATCGGGAAGAACGCTGCCGCAGATTCGCTCGGCGTCGATTCCGACAACTCCCCCTCGACGAAATTCGACGTTCGCGCCGCTCGCCTGGGCAACGACGTTTACGACATTTGTCGCGGCGCCGACCACTTCAGGACCGATTCCTTGCCCCGGCAAAACGCCGATGATCATCGATTGGCAGGCCTTGCCATGTCCTGCATCGTTACCAAGACAATCGGTCCAACGATATTGAGTCATCGTCTTATCCGCGCGGCGCCACGCACAACCTGTTGCTTGTTCCGACATCGTCAATCTTCTGTTGCCGTAACCGCGCCTGTCTGCCTTCACGCCACTCAGCAAATGGATATTGAATCGCTTGATGGTCGCAGGCTGGCGGTCGAACGCCACGGTCGAAATATAGCCGTTCAAAGGCGCTGCACTTCTCACGAACAGACATTCCGGGTCAGCGACGTCGTCAAAGGTCGCGATCCAGTTTCCATCCGGTCCGGGCAGGCTTAAGAGTCGCACCGAATCCATACGACGACTTAAGCCCTCGCCAGTAGCTTTGAGGCAAGCTTCCTTGCCTGTCCAATAACGGTAAAAGCCGTTGAGCCTGTCGTGCGTTGGCAGGAGGTGCAAGTCGTCCCTTTCGGACGGCGACAAGCACGCTTGAGCCAGCCGCTCCAAGTCGGACAACGGTCGGATGAATTCCAAGTCAACCCCAATGCGTTCGCGCAAAGCCACAGCGACGATCATCGCGGCGTGTGACGAAGTCGCGCTAAAATGCAGCCGACGACGCGCCAAGGCTTCCACACACTGCGGTTTTCCTTTCCGGCCGGCGACGAAGGTGAGCTCCCTTGGCTCCGCGTTTAAATAACCCGCGATCACCATGCGGAGCACCGCGCGGCGAAAAACGAATCGACGGCGATCGCCCTCATAGTGATATCGTTGCGATCGACGATGCTCGTCGAGCGACAATAGCGGCGCCAACCGCGCAACGCAGGCGGTCGCCGACTTCAGCGATCCACTCCAAATGTGAATATCCTGATGTGAAGAAAAGTCATAGCTTCCCACAGCGCTTGGCGTGCCGCTTAGGTCGCACGTAGGGCTCTCGTATCGCTGCATTTTGTATGTTCCCAATTGGCGCGGCTCAAGCCAATCATAAACTCCAGCCATGGCGTTTCGAGTCCCATTTTAACAACAGTTCGTCAATCCGGGGGCATAGGTGCAACAACGGATTACATGACCGGGATTAGCGTCGCAACGAGGTCAAATCCGGCCGTCGCCTTAGATTCGGGATGGCCGTTCTGTCGCAAATCGATCCACAGCACTGGCGGCGTTGCTCGAAAGCTTTCCGTAGAAGCTTGGTCTCAACCAGACCTTTGGCGACAAATTTGTCGCAATTGCACGCGTCGCGCCGATCAACCCTCTAGCGGCCGCCCGGTTGGCGATACCATTGGCTGTAATACGGCGACCCAGCCGGCGCCCGACCAGCCGCCGGGTTTGACGGCCTGCCCAAGGCGCGCGCGTAATCCGTATGGCCGGCTTTGCCGCTCAACTTGACTTCGGCAACGCGCGACCGCATGGCTTGAGAAGCCTGCTGCCGCCGCTGCTGTTCCGGTCGCACCCAGGCGGAGTACGCGTCGCCCGATTGCGTTCCGCGCCGGCTGAGGTTGAGGTAGGGGCTCACGGAAGGTTGATGGTAGAAGTACTTGTCGTAGAGATAGCGATTTGTATTCACCAGGCTCGGCGTCGCGGGCGCATTGCGTCCGTAGAATTGGCCATAGTTTTGCGGAAGAGTCTGGCCCCGCGCCGGTCGATCGCTCCACATCGCCAAAGCGGCCGCAATCAACAGATACCGTGGGATCATGGCGTCGCCTTTCCAGACGGCGCCGCTGAGGCAGACGGTTGCGGCTCCGTGAGCGAACTGGCGGCCGGGGCCCCAGCATCGGTCGTTCCCTCGAATCGCTGCATGATTTCGCGCCAAGTCGTCACCTCCACGTCGTCGGCCGCCAACCGCGCCTTTACGTCATGGTCCTGCAGGAGTTGAGCGTCCCAGACTCGCTGCTGGGCGTCGTCGACGATGCGGCGAAGAGCTGGCGAGTCGACGGCCGGAAAGATTTCCACACTCGTGAGCCCGGGTGAGAGCCCGTCAATGAGCTGGAGGAATTTCTGTTTCTTCTCTTCAAAGGTCGCTCCGGCAGGCGCGAATTGCAGATCGTCGACCTTCGGCAAAGGATAGTCCTGGATGGCCTCGGTCAACTCCTCGGGCAGCGGAAAACCCATGTGCCGAAACCGTTCGATGTGCTCCGGCGTAAGTTCGACGACGACTGCGGGAATCCAGTATTCCCGAGCCAGTCGCAGATACAGTTGGGCAAGATCGAGTCGCGTGAAAAGCGTTCCTAGCTCGGTCGTCAAGTGCGTGGGCCGCAGCCCCGCCATCTGAGCGCGCATGATTTGAGCGCGCAGCTCCAGTTCCACTTCCTCGACGTCGGCGCTGACCGTCGTTTGCATCACGGTCCGCCACAGGAATCCTTCCTGATCGACGAGGCTGCCGACTTGTTCGTCACGCGCCAGCGGCTGCCACCGGTACCGTCGCCACGGACTATTGAGAGTTAGGGCGAGTCCCGCATCTGCCCGTTTGTGTCCACGACTCCACGCCGCATAGTCCGCGAACCACGGGCACGGCGCCATGGCAGTCGACGAGCACGCAGCGCCTTGCTCGCATAGCCGCCGGCCAGCGGCGTTGGTCTCGAAACAAAGGCCCATCTCCTGCGCATGGATGATGATTACTTTCTTGCCCGCATCAAATCCCAGCCGCTCCGCCCAGGTTTCGCTCCGCGCACAGTTCGCTGCCACGAGCGCCAGCAGGCTGGTCGCCGCGCGCAGCATCTCGATCTTTGTTATTGAATGACTTGGCATTGAAAATGTCATACGTCTTACCAACCAGCGCTGAGGTCAAAAACGGCCGCCTGTTCCCCACTCCAAAAGTATAGTTCGACGCGATACAGCTAGCGAATTTTCGGTCCACGCGGTAGTGGGTCACTTTGCGGCGAAATTGTAGCCCTCTCGCTCCGCGAGAGGGAAAATCTTCTCGCGGAGCGAGAAGACTACATTCAAACGGACCCACCACCGTCCCCGCCGCTTTTCCCGACCGCCAGCCAAACAACGCGGGACCGCCGCGTGCCGCCGCCTCCGATGTTCAAATATCGACCGGCCTGAGGGAAGCAGCGATGGTCTATCAGCGCCGCCCGCCGCCGCCCCGTTTATTGATGCGCAGGTTGTCAATCGCACTCGGGGTGGCGCGTCCAGAGTCTTCGATGGGCGCGGTTGCGCGACGCCGGACGATGCCCGTGTGAAGGCCTTTGAGCGTGCCACCCGGCCCGCAAGCCTTGTCCCCCATCCTCCCCGCCCGCTCCCCGTTTGTTGAGGATCAGCAGCCTAATCGCAGCGTGCCATGCCCTCGTCCGCGTGGGCAGGCGAACAACCAGTGATCATGCCCCCGTCGGCGGACTTCCGAGGGCATGCCGCCCCTTCAATTGGCAACCTGAGCATCAATCGCCGTGCTCACGAAGGCCCTCCGCGGCGCCAGCGCGTCCCCCGCTCAGTGCGCCAATGCCCCGGCGGCGCCGACGCTCGGACGCGCACTGCCATGACTCGGCAAAAGGGTAGCGCGATCGGGTAGCTCAGGTTCTCCGAACCTGAGCGGCGCAGCCGCAGGAGGGTGCGTCTGCAAGTGTTCTTGAGCAGAAAGGTGGAAGTCCTTTTCAGGTAGACGTTCTCCGGCCTGTAGTCGACCGAAACTGCGTCGCCGCGAGGCGAGGTGGAGAGCATCGGAAGGCGAACGGCCAGTCCGCAACGCAAGTGAACTCGATTCGGCCGGGTTGTCTGGCGAGCCTGCCCTCTTAGGGCGAAGCCCAGACCGGAGTAATCCGGGAGCCGTCGACGCTGATGGGTAACGTGTCAAAGCGATCGACGGAGCAACCAGGTGGTTGGAGGCGGAATGGTCGGAAGCTCAAGGCCATGAAGCAGAGAGACCTGCCGAGCCGCCAGACGGCGCTGGGCAGGAGTCAGAGGGTTCATAGTAGCGCGTGAAGCCGGGCAACGCCGGTGGAGCGAAGGAACCCAGGAAGATGGAAGCCGCCATGCCACGACGCACGGAAGACCCCTCGGCGACAGTGCCGCTGGCTCAGCAAGCCGAAGCGGCGCATCCCCTCTGGCGATGCGCCAAACCGTGCGTGTGGACGGCGCGGATGTTGACGGCTCTCATTACGGGAGCGGAAGGAGACAAATGGTTTCGGCTGTATGACAAGGTGTTTGCGGAGCGGAATCTGCTGGCTGCCTATCAGCAGGTCGCTGCGAAGAAAGGAGCCGCCGGGGTCGATCACGTCACCGTGCAGCAGTTCGGTCGCCAGCTTCCCGATTCGTTGTGGGAACTGTCGGATCGGCTGCGAACCGACGCGTACCGCCCCCAGGCCATTCGTCGCGTCCATATCCCCAAGCCGGGCACGACTGAAACGCGACCGCTGGGAATTCCCACGGTGCGCGACCGGATCGTGCAGGCGGCGGTGGTGAACGTGATCGAACCGATCTTCGAGCGCGACTTCGCCGAGCACAGCTACGGATTCCGTCCGGGACGCGGCTGCAAAGACGCGTTGCGGCGGGTCGACGAGCTCCTCAGGGCCGGCTATGTTCACGTGGTGGACGCCGACCTGAAAGGCTACTTCGACTCGATTCCGCACGATCGGCTGCTGAATCGCCTCAAGACCAAGATCGCCGACGGCCGCGTGCTGTCGCTGATCGAGGCGTTTCTGGAGGCGAACGTGATGGACGGCGTCGACCAGTGGACGCCTGAGAGCGGCGCACCGCAAGGCGCGGTGCTCAGTCCGCTCCTGTCGAACGTCTATCTCGACCCGCTGGATCATCTCCTGACCCAAGCGGGCTTCGAGATGGTGCGGTACGCCGACGACTTCGTGGTTCTGTGTCGCTCGTCCGACGAGGCCGAGCGGGCTCTCGACGCGGTCAGGCGCTGGGTCGCTGACAACGGCCTCACGCTGCATCCCGCGAAGACCCGTCTGGTCGACGCTCGCACAGACGGCTTTGACTTCTTGGGCTATCGGTTCGAGGGCCGGAAACACTGGCCGCGGACCAAGAGCGTGACGAAGCTCAAAGAGGCCTTGCGGAGCAAGACCCGCCGCACGTCGGGCCAGTCGTTGTCGACCATCGTCGCCAGCGTAAATCGCACGCTGCGCGGATGGTTCGCGTACTTCCAGCACAGCAGTCGTCGTGCGCTCTACAAAGACCTGGACGGCTGGTTGAGAATGCGTCTGCGCAGCCTGCTGCGTCGCCGACAAGGCGGTCGCGGCGTGGCTCGCAGCGCCTCGGCCAGCTTCACCTGGCCCAACGGCTTCTTCGCCGAGCAGGGGCTGTTCAGTCTGGCCACCGCCCATGCTCAGGTCTGTCAATCCTCACGCAGGTAACACCATCAACCGGAGAGCCGGATGCGGGAAACCCGCCCGTCCGGTTCGGAGGGAGAGGGCGCCCCAACACAATGGGGCGTCCCTACCCCTATCGTCGCGATGTCCGAGCCTCTTGCCACCTCAGGCGGCCCAGCTTCGAGAAGCTGGGCCACCCGCGCCTTGGACTCAGGGGGCAATCCGCACTGCCGGCGCCGAAGCCCTGAATAGCACCTTGTGGGCATGGTTCCGGCCGTGGGAACTCAGAAATCGGAGCCGAAGGGGAGAAAATGGAGAAAAACTGACTGGGGGCTGTATGCGTGGGGGGGGAGTCGTTACAATGATGGCGAATTAGAGTCTGAATTTGCTTCAGGTGCAGTCCACGTGCGAAATGTCGGCTAACAGTGAAAGGGCTTGATCGATGAAACGATTCACCTTGAGTCTCGCGCTCTTGACGGTTGCGTTGAGTTTTCCCTTCTCGGCGTCCGCGTCGATTACCATTCCAGCGCAATCGTTTTCGAGTCCCGGCGTTTCCGGCTCCTTTAACCCCGCCGTTTTCGATCTGACGCAAGGGGATTTGACGCTCAGTTACACAGTCGATATGACTGGCATCACGTCTGTGACGCCATTTCTTGAAGTTGGAATTCGACAGGTCGGCGGAGGCATTTTCAATCCGGCCAACGGTGGGTGGATGGTGTCTCACGTGGGAACTTTGACCCAGACGGGGCTGCTCGATCTGAATGACAAGAATGTGTTGGCGAAGGCGTCCGGTGGAGCGGAGCCGGCATACGACGCGACCGATCCGAACACTGTGGTGGCGCCGTTCGGTGGGAGCAACAATCACGGCTTTTGGTACGACCGTAACGCAGCGTCAAACGCCGGCCCCTTGGACGTCAATGGCGATACCTACAACACAAGCGGACTTTACGACATCAGCATCTCGTATCACGCGCTATCGCCCACGCTGGGAACAATGTTTGCCACAATTAATGGCATCACTCAAGAATTCAGTCCCTTTGCGGACCACACCTCGGGACTGAGCTTCGCCGGTGATTTGACCCAGATGCAGGTGTTCACCGGGGCTTTCTTCGGCGGGAGTGGAACCATTGGCCTCGGCGACGTTGTTGCGGATGGCGTCTTGGAATCGGTGGTGCCTGAGCCCACCGGGACGTTCGTTTGGGGCGGGTTGCTCACGCTCGCGGGGTTGGGTTGCTGGTGGGGCCGTGAGAAGAACACGCCGTCACGGGCCTGACATTCCGCACGGCATCGTCCGCTCGGGCACGGGTGGCACGCCCTGAGGTCATCAGGATTATGCATCTGCATGCAGATCGAACCCGAAGGGTTCACAGCCGTTAGCCGGGGGTTGAGCGCAGCGACACCCCCGGACGTCGTTGGCGGCTATCCGCCGTCGAACCTGGCAGGTTCGCAGCCGAGTATGCGTGGCGGGCTGCCAACCCTCCGGGTTGGATCTCGCTCATGCACTCCGTAACCGGTGGCGTCGCTTCGCTCAGCCACCGGCTAATGGCTTGACATCCCTCCGGGATGAAGAAGCGCCGTTCGCCGAGCAAGCCACGCGGCTATCTGGCGTAACGCAAATGCCCCCAAACCTGGGCCGGCCTTATCTAGAAAAATGGCCGCACCCTGCCTGGCACTCGACAAGACATTGCCGCCCGAGCGTCGGCGTCGCCACGCGACAAGAGGCAAGCCGCGACGCACTACGCCTACGATTACTTGCACAACACCGACGCACTGCCGAACAATTCCTCCCCGGCGGACAACCCCTTGCGGCTGGGTATCGATGCTACCCGCTCAACTCCGGGTCGCAGAGCATTCCACCTATGACAAACTCGGCCGCCTATTAACATGCACGGGTTCCAGGCCGTGACTATTGGCGAGATCCGCCACGGTGCGAGCAACTTTTGCTAATCGATCCATCGAACGCGTCGACAGCCGATTGCTGTCGATGGCTGTTTTGAAGGCATCAAAGCCCGCCTCCGAAAAAGTACAATAGTCGCGCACGTGGCCGCCGGGAATGGCTGCGTTAAACGGAATCTGGGTTCCCGCAAACCTGTCACGCTGGCGATTCCGAGCGGCCTCGACTTTCGTACGGAGGCGCGGTGATACTTCCATCCTCGTAGCGGCAAATCGTTCGTCAGTAGTTAGCGGCTTCAGCTCCACCTGCAAGTCAATGCGGTCTAGAAGCGGTCCGCTGATTTTATGCTGATACTTCTCGACCGCAGCATCATTGCATGTGCAGCGATCACTTCCGAAGAATCCGCATGGGCAAGGGTTCATTGCCGCCACCAACGTGAATTGGCAGGGAACTGGATAGTGCCGCCCACACGAGAAATCGTCACCCATCCTTGTTCAATCGGCTGGCGCATCGCTTCAAGCGTGGTCCGCGAGAATTCGGCGAGTTCGTCGAGAAAGAGTACCCCGAGGTGAGCGAGCGTAATCTCACCGGGGTTCGGTATCTTCGATCCGCCGCCAATGAGGGACTGGAGCGACGCGGTATGGTGAACTGGTCGCATTGGACGTCGAGTGACCGCCATCGCGTCGTGTGCCAGCTTGCCGCACGCCGAGTAAATCCGCGTCAGCTCTACTTTTTCCTCGTTGTTCAGCCGCGGCAGGATTCCGGGAATCGCGCTGGCAAGGAGCGACTTGCCTTCGCCGGGCGGCCCAATGAGCAGCAGGTTATGTCCCCCGGCGGCAGATATGACAGCCGCTTCGCGGGCTGCGACTTGGCCTCGGATGCGGCCGAAGTCGACCGCCTTTTCGAAGGCCGGCTCGAAGGTGATTTTCTCTTAAGCGCATTCTGTCGATCACGCTCTTGCCCTTGAAGAAATCAACGACTTCCTCGAGAAGCGACACCGCAAAAACGCGGCAACCCTCCTGCCCGGGCTTGAGGAGGATAACGCACATTCCTTTTCATTGCCAGTGGGCACGTCGAGCGCTTGCCCTGGCTTCGCCCTGTAGGCCAACGACAGGGCGCGGGTACGTGCCGGACTTCGCCTGGATGCCAATCTCGCCCATGAGCACAAAGTCGCCTTCCTGATGTTCGGGAAGATCTGGCAGATAACCGGATGCCTGCAGCATCACGATCGCCAACGGCAGGTCGAGCCAAGTGCCATATTTTGGCAGGTCGGCCGGCGCCAGATTGATCAACACCTCGACGTTGGACTTCGGAATTCCGAGTTTTGCGAACGCGCCACCGATGCGTTGAAGCATTTCCCGCACGGCGCCCGTGGCCATACCAGTTACCGTCGTCGCGCTGAACAAGATCTTCCGACGCTTTAAGCACCGATGTCGCGCACCTGAACTTCGATGAAGTGGCCATCGAGGCCGACGAGAACCCCACCGTTGAGCGTGTGGTCTCGGTTTTGGAAGGTCACCGAACTGCCTTTCGCTACTCGCAACCTTACGAGTCGCCATGTCGATGCTCCCAGGCGCTGGAGAAAAGGAGAATAGATGCATCAATTAGGAAGTCCGCCTAATGCCCGTCAAGCGTGAGGAAACAGCCGCGGGTGGCCCGTATTCTTGAATATGTGCATCGCAGCGTTATGAGGCTTCTGACCCAGGCAACGACGAACCCAGTCCGCGGACTCTTTCCTCCGGCTAGCCGCAACGCGAAGGTCTGCCGCAGCGCGAGCGCGTCCCGTGCTCATGGAGTCCGAAGCCCGGCGCCCAAGAATTTCCAAAAATAGTTGCTGAAAATGGCCGCGCACTCTGCTATCGTGCGTGTGTATGCATGTCCACCAACAGCCTTGCCGTGTCAGGATCGCCCGCCGCTGCTCCCCAGTGGCGCCCAGGATCTATTGCGGCTATGAAGCGTTGAACCACGCCCCGCAAGAAACGCAAATCTCGCTGACTAATGCAACCATCGGAACTCGCCGCGCCTCAGCCTTTGCCGAACTCTCGGCGGCTCCCGCCATGCAAAATCAAGACCTTCTGCAGCGGTTGATGTGGGACCCCTATCTCGGACGCAGAACAGCAGAAGCAAGTGGGCAGTGGGCAGTGGGCGGCGGGCAGTGCGTGAGACAACGCGACCAGTCCATCCCTCACGTCCCCAACCCCCAACCCCCAACCCCTGACCCCACGACCCCCGACCCCCGACCCCTGACCCCGACCCCTGACCCCTGACCCCTGACCCCTGACCCCTGACCCCTGACCCCTGACCCCTGACCCCCGACCCCTGACCCCCGACCCCTGACCCCCGACCCCTGACCCCCGACCCCTGACCCCTGACCCCTGACCCCTGACCCCTGACCCCTGACCCCTGACCCCTGACCCCTGACCCCTGACCCCTGACCCCTGACCCCTGACCCCTGACCCCTGACCCCTGACCCCTGACCCCTGACCCCTGACCCCTGACACCTGACACCTGACACCTGACACCTGGCCTCTCCCCCCCATGCGCCTCGTCCTCTGCTACCCCGTCGAGCCCAAGCACGTCGACCGCATCCAAGCGGCCTGGCCCGAGGCCCAGATCGTCGACGCCGGCCAGGAGCGCGTCGCCGCCGAGCTGACCGAGGCCGACGTCTTCTGTGGCCACCCCAAAGTGCCCGTCCCCTGGGACGACGTGGTCCGCCGCGGCCGTCTGCGGTGGATCCAGTCCTCCGCCGCCGGCCTCGACCATTGCCTCGTGCCGAGCGTCGTAGCCTCGCCGATTTCCGTGACCAGCGCCTCGGGCGTGCTCGCCCGCCAGGTGGCCGACCACACGATGGCTCTCTTGGCGGGCGTGCTCCGCAACCTGCCGATGTTCTTCCGCCAGCAACAGGCCCGCGACTTCACCCGTCGCCCCACCCGCGACCTGCACGGCGCCCGCATCGGCATCGTCGGTCTCGGCGGCAACGGCCGACGCCTGGCCCAGGTGCTCAAGGCCTTTGAGACCACGATCGTCGCGACCGACTGGTGGCCCGATCGCACCGAGCCCGTTCGTCGACGAGCTGCTCCCGGCCGACGCCCTGGACGACATGCTCCCGCGGATCGACGTCCTCATTCTCGCCGCTCCGCTCAACGACCTCACGCGCGGCATGATCGACGCCCGCCGCCTGCGACTGCTTCCCCAAGACGCGGTGCTGATCAACGTGGCCCGCGGCCCGTTGGTGGTCGAGCGCGACCTGGTCGAGGCCCTCGCCAGCGGGCGCCTGTGGGGCGCCGGCGTCGACGTGACCGAAGTCGAACCGCTCCCGCACGACAGCCCGCTGTGGGACGCCCCCAACGCGATCATCACGCCGCATGTCGGTGGGCAGCGCACAGCCGCATCGACGACATGACCGAGCTGTTCTGTCAGAACATCGAGCGATTCCGCACGAACCAGCCGCTCATCAACCTCGTGGATAAGAAACTTGGATTTCCCGAAGCCAATTCGATCTTGTTTCAAGCCTGACCAGGCGCCATTCCGCGCTTCGAGGGAACTGCGCGAACCGTCTGCGCAATTTCGTGGTCTTGGCGCGATGAACAGTTTCCCAAACCACGACGGCGCGTGTTCACCCCTAGTTTGCGCAGTTTCCAAGCTGGACGCTTTCGCCTCTGCCAGCGTAAAATCAAAGTTAATCGATCGCGATCGATGCCACCAATCGCCGCGACGACCCCCGCAAGCGCGGACCGACCGTGAATGGATGCACGTCGAGTCCAGGGCAGCGCCTTCGGCGGCCTCATCCACACATAGGCATCTCATGAATCCCTCGACCACGATCCTGCAAGGCACGCGCACGATCACCTTTGGCGGTCAGGAGCCCAAGAAATGCCCGACCGATCTCTACGATCGGTACGAGCAACTCCTGGAAGGCCAGCACCTCGGCTGGACCGAGCACTTGCGCTTCCGCCGGCTGCTGGGTACCGGCGGACAGGGCGTGGTGTACCTCAGCGACCGCCGCGGCTGCGACAACTTTACGTTGCCCGTCGCCCTGAAAGTGTTCTCGCCGGAGCGGTTCTCCAGTCAGCAGACCTACGACCTGGCCATGAATCGCATCGCCCAGGTCGCGTGCTGCGTCGCCCAGATTCAGCACGACTCGCTCCTGGACGTGCAGAATTTCATCGAGCGCAACCGCATTCGCATCATGGAAATGGAGTGGGTCGACGGCTACGACCTCGACCGCCTGCTGACCCCCGCCATGCTGGCCCGAGTGCAACAGCGCGTAAGCCATCGCCGCTGGGAGCAGATCAACAATGTGATCGTCACCGCCGGCCCGGTGCGCGCCGCGCCTCAAGCCCGGCATCGCCGCGGCGATCGTGCGGCAATGCCTCTCGGCCCTCGCGGCGCTGCATCGCGAAGACATCGTGCACGGCGATCTCAAGCCGGCCAACATCATGGTCAAGCGCACCGGCAACGCCAAGATCGTCGACATCGGCTCGGCGTTGCACCTGAACAACATGCCCGAGCAGCGCCTCTGCACGCCGCAGTACGCGGCGCCGGAGATGCTCGATCGCAATGAGTTCACCCCCCGCTCCGACCTGGCGAGCCTGGGTTACGTGCTGATCGAGATGCTCGCCGGCCGACCGCTGTTCGCGGGTCTTAACACCTTGGGCGAGTTGCTCGAGGCCAAGTGGACCCTTCCCCAGCGCCTGGAGCGAATCCTGCCCGAGGACGTGGCAGACAGCGACCTCTTGTTGAGCATCTGCCGCCGGCTGACCGCGCCCGATCCGCTGCTCCGCTACGGCAGCGCCGAGGACGCTAACACGGGGCCCGACGGACTGGCGGACTTCCAGCGGACCCTCGTCATCGGCGACCTGGCGAGCGAGTACGACAACGAGCTGCGCGTGTGGCTCGAAGAGCTGGATTGAGCGACAGCCGATGAGATTCTCCCGGCCAGACCCGCCACAAACTTCCCATCTTACCCAGTCGCGGGTTGACGGCGGCCAGTACGCGTGCCACGCTATTGGCCAGCAGTAGAGGCTCGCCCACCGCCGGCGCACCGCTTGCTGGCAAAAGCTGCGAGTTCACCCCGAAGGGCGAGAGGATGTACGCGTCGTTGCTGGCATTGGGATGGGTCTTGTTTGGCCAGGTGACCGCGGGCGACCGCTACCCGGCGCCCGAGGCGGCCGCGGCTCCCCGCGCTCAAGGCGCCGCGGCAACCCCGGCGCCCCAGGCGGCCAAACCGGAAAACTCCGCGCCCGCCGCATCGCCCGCCACCGCACCACAGGCTCGCCAGGGCGCCTCGGCCCCGGCCCCCGGCCCAGCCGTCGCTGCTCTTCGGCCCGCCGACCTGATTCGCGATTGGGCGAAGCCCCCGATGAGCGGACAACTGACCGGCATGCCCACCACGCTGGGTGAAGCCCTCCGCGATGCCAATACCCGCGCCGATCAAACTGAGCGGACCAAAGCCTATTGGGACCTGTCGGCCCGCGTAATCGAGTACTACCTGGCTCTGCGGGATTCGACCGAGCTAGAAGCGCTCCGTGGCGGCGTGGCGGCGCCGGGGGAGCAGTGGGACGCCAAGCGCCGGGCTCTCGACTCGGCGCAGGAAGTCGCCCGGCAATCGGCCAGGGCGGCCCAGATTCGGCTTCAACAGGCGCTGGGCCGTTCGACGGTCGCCGCGTTGCCCCTGCCGGCCGATCTGCCGCACGCCGGCAAGTACAACGCGCGGTATGACGAGATCTTTGCCAGCCGCAACGACCCGGCGGCCGCCCAGCTGAACGACCTGTTGCCGCTGAAGTACGACGACGTCCGCAATCAGGCGCGCCTGGTAAGCGAGGCCTATTCGTGGCTCGACCAGGTGAGTAAGCGCCGCGAGCCCAACTCCGACGGTACCGGCCTCTTGCGGGCGCACGAGCTGCTCGCCCTGCAGCGGCGGGCGCTGGTCGAGTCGGTTCGCGAGTACAACCAGGAAATCGTGACGTACACCGAGCTCGCAGCGCCGAGCAAGGTGGGAACCGACCGCCTAGTGGCGATGCTGATCCACGTTTCGACGACCGCCGACGGCTGGCGCGACCCGTCGGGAGTCCAGCAGGCCAGCGCGCTGGCCGACGTCGGGTCGAGCGGCCAGACGACCGGGGCCGCCGCGGAGCAAGCGCCAGCGCAACCTACTGAGGCCTCTGGCCCCCGAACGTACCTGGGCCATGGCCGCACGGAGGTTCGTCGGCCTGCCTTCTGGCGACTGCGGAATCGCGAGCATTCGATTGTAGTTGATCGCCTGTTCCCCAGGCTGCGCGACCGCGAGTGAGTCCGGGGAGCTCGCCTCGCCTCCATTAGGCGGCTCGGTGTAAACTCACTGGTATGCCCGCGATTGCCCCCGTTGAGTCCGAATTGCGCGTTGGCGCCGGCGAACCGGTCGCTCAGCCGTTCTTTATCGGCCCTTTGAAGATCGACCCGCCGATCTTGCAGGCGCCAATGGCGGGGTTCACCAACTACGCGTTCCGGCAGATCGTGCGCGAGTTCGGCGGTGCAGGGCTGTTGGCCACCGAGATGGTCAACGCCCGCGGGTTTGTGTGGTTGGACGAGCAGGAGGCCGAGCACCCCGACCGGCTGTGGGGAGTGGCGGACGAAGCGCGACCGCTGGCGGTCCAAATCTGGGACAACGAGCCGGCGACGCTGGCCAAGGTGGGCGCCCGGCTGGCCTGCGAGTACCGGGTGAGCGTCGTCGACATCAACTTCGGCTGCCCGGTGCGGGTGGTCACCCAGAAGGCTCACAGCGGGTCGTACCTGCTCAAGTTTCCTGAGCGGATGGGGGCGATCATCGAGCAGGTCGTCGCCGCGTGCGCACCGACGCCGGTCACGGCCAAGATTCGGCTGGGTTGCACGCGCGACCAGATCAATGCCATCGACGTGGCCCAGGTGGTCGAAGGAGCCGGCGCGGCGGCGCTCACGGTGCACGGGCGGACGGCGGCGGACATGTTCAGCGGATCGGCGGATTGGGATCGCATCGCGGCGATCAAGCCTTACCTCCGGCGAATCCCGCTGATCGGCAACGGCGACCTCGACTCGGCGCAGCGAGTCGTTGACGCTTTTCGCCGCTACGGAGTTGACGGCGTGATGATCGCCCGGGCGGCGCTCAACAAGCCGTGGCTGTTCGCACAAGCGGCGGCGGCCGTGCGGGGCGAGGCTGTGCCGCGCGACCCGACGCTGGAAGAGGAGCGCACACTCTTGCTGCACCACTTCAAGCTGCTGTGCGCGCGGTTCGGCGACGAGCGGGCGAGCGTGCTGATGCGCAAGTACGCGTGTTGCTATGCCCAGGGGCGGCCTGGGGCGCGGGAGTATCGGAAGTATGTGGCCACGGTCGAGACGCCGGGGGAGTTCTATGCGGTGGTGGAGAAGTATTTTCCGCGGGGGAGCAGAACTGAGGCGTGAGCGAGGCGCGGACGGTTGCGGGAGGGGACGCCGGGGTCGAGACGACCCGGCTCGCTTGGGGTATTGCGGTTTTGCGTCGGGGATAGGGGTCCCACATAACAACTGCATTAGTCCCTGATTTTGCCCTGTCAGGGTAGTGGCGCACTCGGCCAGTAGCGGGGCGCGGCGCGGATAGAGCGGCAATAGTCGGCGAGATATGCGATTCTTGCGGGGCGGCGAGGAGCAAGTTTGGTGGGCAAAAGATCGAGCTGGGCGCAGTGGACGTGCGCGGAGCCGGCTGGGTACAGTTGTGGCCTCGGTGAACATGCATACACACGCACGATAGCAGAGTGCGCGGCCATTTTCAGCAACATTTTTTGAAAATTTCTCGCCGCAGCATCGTCGAGCGGCTAATCGGGGAAGCGGCGGGCGAGGTCGCTGGCGAGCGTGGCGTCGCTGGCGAGGTCGGCGTCGCTGGCGAGGTCGGCGTCGCTGGCGAGGTCGGCGTCAAGGCAAGAGGCGCCCTTCGGGGCGCCCCGGTCGACGGACTCGCCGCTGCTGACAGCGGCGAAGATCGCCTCAATGGCGGGCGCAACGCGCGCATCCATTCGGGTCTCCGTAAACACCGCCAGGGCTCGATCCCGAGCTTGCAACGATCGGGCCGAAAAATCGCGCGGCCCCAATGCTGGACGAATTCGCTGCCGGAGTTCGGCCGGGTGCGGGGGCCCCTAGCAAAATCGACGCCGACGATATGACTGCCACCAAATAAACCGTCGTCGGCCGAGGGTTATCTCGTTGCAGGATTTATGACAACGCGCCGCCGTCCAGGCGCCAAGAGCAGCGCAAGCGCCAAAGCCTCGCGCCTGCCTCAGGTTCGGCTATCGCGAAGACGTGAACACGCCCGATGGACGGATCAGCCGTCGACTGGGAAGGCACGCCCATCGCAAAGAAGTCATTGCCGATGTACGTCGATCTGCCCAAGAGCTGTTCATTGAGGGGGAATCGCGTCGTCAGACGAGCTGCGGGCGTCCAACTATCGCTCACTAGGCGAAAGAGATAGCCGGATCCAGCAAGGGGCCCGTCGTCTTCATCGGCGATGGCGCCCACGAGCAGCCACTGGCCATCGATCGCGACGGAGCAACCAAATTGTGAGAGCAGTCCATTGCCAGCGAACGGCGTAAGCGTCTGACGGAGCGTCCATCCTCCACTTACCTTTTCGTAGACAAATACGGCGCCGTCTTTATAGCTATTCTGGCGGCCAAAATTACCGGGGGCGCCGACAACCGCGAAGCGGTCGTTGATGGCGACCGAAAGGCCAAACGCGTCCTTAAATCCAGGCGTGATCGTGCTCAACTCGACCTGCTCGACCCATGCTCCCTGCTGCTTTTCAAAAATAAAAGCCTGACCGCCCCCAACGCCTCCGGCAAAACTTGTCGCGCCTCCGATGATTCGGTCGCCGAAAACATCGACAGACCCGAAATTTGAGTCATCGCTCGTCTTCGAGGGCAACAATTCTTGGGTCTCCTGCCATTGGTCGTTGCGGCGCTCGAAAACATACGCCGAGCCGCTTTGAGGTCCTCGGCGATCGGTTCCCCTTGCTCCGACGACAAGCGTCGTTTGATCGATGGCGACCGAACTTCCAAACCGATCGATCGCCCGTCGATTGGATGAGCGCAAGATTTCCACGTTACCGGCGGAGTCGAACGCAAAGACGGTACCCGGATAACGAAGATCGAACGTAGCTTCGGGTGCCCCCACGATCGTCCACTCAGAGTTTATTGCAACCGTAAGGCCAAAACCGAGGATATCCGGATCGCTGGGAAGCAGTTCTCGCGTTTCAAACCACTGGTCCGCCACGCGGTCGAACAGATAAGCTGCGCCCCTTGCCGCCTTTGCCGTAGGCTCCTACAACCATCCGCTCGTCTATGCCAGCCAGGCTACTGCCAAACCAATCGCGCACCTGAATACCCGCGGCGGTGAAGCTCGAAGTCTCGTACACTAGCGGCGGGCCGCCGACAGGGCCGATGCCCATTGCGCTCGGCGATCGATCGTGGCATGGAGGAGAAAAACGACCAATGCCAGTGCGATCTGTCGGATCGCCGCGTGGGTCATCGGGCTGCCGTGAGAGCCTGCGACGTTTCTGTACATGGTACTTACCAATTTTCTGTTGCATCCGCCATGTTCCGATGAGACGGAGTCGCGAGCAGAGCCCGACTTACGCGGCACCGCTGAAGAAGCCGCCCGTCGAGTAAACGCCTCGCACCGTCGGCGCACCTGGTGAGTGTCTTCGCAGTCGTCAAGCTGCAGTGCGCATGCGGCAAGATGAACCGGCATAATAGTCAAGCCGGCTAGTGTCAGCAACGGTTCCGGTCGAAAGGTAGCGGGTCAATTTGCGGTGAGATTGTAGTTCTCTCGCTCCGCGAGAGGGACATCTGCTTGTCGAGCATGCAGACTACATTGAAGATTGACCCATTACGCGGTGGAATGGCCAAATACTGGCCGATTTCTACGGTTAACAGCATTTTTCACATAAGATGTTGTCAAAATTGTCCAGGCGGGTAGGATTGTAGTGAAACTCCCCTTCAGCCCGTTGGCACAGCCATGGTTGAGCGACGCCATTCGACGCCCGGCGAAATCTCCGATCAAACGATCGTCGATTTTCTGCGCCGGCAGGGCCGGGCGAGCATCGGCGAGTTGATTGAGCACACGGGCGTGACCGCCACGGCCGTGCGACAGCGGCTCACGCGGCTGATGCGCAACGGGCTGGTGGAGCGCGTGGCCGAGGCGGCGGGGCGGGGGCGGCCTTCGCACCGTTATTTGCTGACCGCGGCCGGGCAGCGCAGCGGCGGCACGAACTACGATGCGCTGGCTCAGGTGTTGTGGGATGAGATTCGCGGCGTGCTCGACCCGGCCGTGCGGCAAGGGCTGCTCAAGCGAATCTCGGCGCGGCTGTCGGACTTGTACCGGGGACAGGTGGTCGGCGGTACGCTGCGCGAGCGGATGGCGTCGCTCGCCGGGCTGATGTCGCGGCAGGACGTGCCGTTTGAAGTCGAGGGGACGAAGCGGCTGCCGGTGCTGACGGCGCTGGCGTGTCCGTATCCGGACCTCGCCGAGCGCGACCGGAGCGTGTGCGCGATGGAGAAGATGTTGTTGTCGGAGGTGTTGGGCGAGAATTTGAAATTGAGCGCGTGCCGATTGGATGGGGCGACGTGCTGCACGTTTGAGGCGAGTGCGCCGACAGGCGCCTAGTGCTGAAGGGGTGGTGTGCGGTAGGTTAGCTGGAATACAGGTGAGCGTTAGCCGCGACGCGGAGGTCCGCCGCAGCGGAGCGCGAGCCAACGGAATAGCTGTCATCAAGCGAGGGGCTTTCCCCCTCCCTAGCCCTCCCCGCCGAGGGGAGGGAACCTGAGGAGGGGGAGGGAGTCGGAGGACAACGAGAAATCATGTCACAACAGACCATGCCACAGTCGCAGCCGTGGATTGAAGGGCGGTTCGAGGAGAACTGCATCACCACGACGGTCGAGCAGGCGATTAACTGGGCCCGGCAGTCGAGCATTTGGCCGCTGACGTTCGGGCTGGCGTGCTGTGCGATCGAGATGATGGCGGCGGGGGCCAGCCGGTTCGACATGGACCGGTTCGGCGCCGGGGCGTTTCGGGCGACGCCGCGGCAGGCCGACCTGATGATCGTGGCCGGGACGGTGACGTACAAAATGGCCAGCCGGGTGCGGCGGCTTTACAACATGATGCCGGATCCGAAGTTCGTGATCGCCATGGGGGCGTGCACGGTGGGCGGCGGGCCGTATTTCAAGTACGGCTACCACGTGGTGAAGGGCGTGGACCTGGTGGTGCCGGTCGACGTGTACGTGCCGGGCTGCCCGCCGAGGCCGGAGGCGCTGTTAGAAGGGTTGATGCGGATTCAGGACAAGATCAAGGGACATAAGATCGCGCGGACGGCGGGGGCCAGGGTGGGCAGCAAGGTTGAGGACGAGTTGCCGATTCCGCATCACAGCGGGTATGTGGCGCCGGAGATCGACGTGGCGCCGGTTTATGACCATCAGAAGATTACGGGTTAAGGGGAGTGTAGTCACGAGTTTCGAGTTGCGAGTTATTGCGAGAGCCGATTTTTTCATGACCGAGACGCTGAAGATTTCGAATTTGCATGTGTCCGTTGAGGGCAAGCCGATCTTGCACGGGGTGAATCTCACGATCCACCGCGGCGAGACGCATGCGCTGATGGGGCCCAATGGCTCCGGCAAGAGCACGTTGGGTATGGCCGTCATGGGTCACCCCAACTACGAAGTGACCGAGGGGACGGTGGAACTCAACGGCCAGGACGTGCTCGCGATGGACGCTTCGGAGCGGGCCCGGGCAGGCATCTTCATGGCGTTTCAACGGCCGATGTCGATTCCCGGCGTGAAGATGGCCGACTTCCTGCGGCACGCGACGACCAATGTGCGAAACCCGAGCCGCAAAGAGGGCCAAGAGCTGATCCCTATGCGGCAGTTCCGTAAGGAACTGACTGAGAAGATGGACCAGTTGCGGATGGACGTCGAGTTTGCCCGACGGTACGTGAACGACGGCTTCTCGGGCGGCGAGATGAAGCGGGCCGAGATTCTGCAGATGGCCATGCTGCGGCCAAAGTTTGCGATCCTCGACGAGACCGACAGCGGGCTCGACGTGGACGCGGTGAAGCTGGCCAGCCAGAGCATTGCGGAAATCACGAACGACGCAACCGCGGGCGAGATGGGCATTCTCATCATCACGCACCACGACCGGCTGCTGGAGCACAATGTGCCGGACTTCACCCACGTGATGCTGGGCGGGCGGATCGTGGAAACGGGCGGCGTGGAGTTGGCCCGGGAGCTGTACACCGAAGGCTACGACCGCATCCGCGCGGCGTATCCGGATGCGGCCGAAGTCGGCGATCAGATGCAACAGACAACCGCAGCGGCCGTTTGATTGAACGATCGAACAGTTTTGGAATTGAACACTGAATTCAACAGGATTAACACGATTTACGGAGGATTTACAGGATGGAATTCTTATCCTGTAAATCGTGCTAATCCTGTTATCCCCTCCATTTCAGTATGAAGCTGGTGGATTGAAAAAAAGAAAAGGCAGCTCACCATGGCTACGGATTTGATGGAACCCGCCGCTTTAGGCGAGATCAATAAGTACGACTTCATCACGCCGTCGCACGACGTGTTCAAGGCCGAGCGCGGGCTGAACGCGACGATCGTCGCGCAGATTTCCGAGATGAAGAAGGAGCCGGCATGGATGCGCGACTTCCGGCTCGAGTCGCTCAAGCTGTTTGAAGCGAAGCGGATGCCGCGCTGGGGCGGGAATATCGGCATCGACTTTCAGGACATCTATTACTACCTGAAGCCGACCGAAGGCCAAGGCAAGACCTGGGACGACGTGCCGCAGGATATCAAGGAAACCTTCGATCGGCTCGGCATCCCCGAGGCGGAGAAGAAGTTTCTCGCCGGCGTGAAGGCCCAGTTCGAGAGCGAAGTGGTCTACGGCTCGCTCCAGGAGGACCTCGGCAAGAAGGGCGTCATATTTACCGATACCGACAGTGCGGTGCGCGACTACCCGGACCTGGTCCGCGAGTATTTCGGCAAGATCATTCCGCCGGCGGACAACAAGTTCGCGGCGCTGAACTCGGCCGTTTGGTCGGGCGGGTCGTTCATTTACGTGCCCAAGGGCGTGAAGATCGAGTTTCCGCTGCAGGCTTACTTCCGCATCAATGCGGAGCGGATGGGGCAGTTCGAGCGCACGCTGATCATCGTCGACGAAGGCGCCGAGGTGCACTACGTCGAGGGTTGCACGGCGCCGATGTACTCCAGCGAGAGCCTGCACTCGGCCGTGGTCGAGATCGTGGTGAAGAAGCACGCCCGGTGCCGGTACACGACAATCCAGAACTGGGCCAATAACATTTACAACCTGGTGACCAAGCGGGCGATGGCGTACGAAGGCGCCCTGATGGAGTGGATCGACGGCAACCTGGGCAGCCGGCTGACCATGAAATACCCGGCCGTGTACATGATGGAGCCGGGGGCGCGCGGCGAGATTCTGTCGATCGCCTTCGCGTCGAAGGGCCAGCACCAGGACGCCGGCGCCAAGGTGGTGCACTGTGCTCCGCACACCAAGAGCCGCATCATCTCCAAAAGCATCTCGAAGAACGGCGGACGCGCGAGCTACCGCGGGCTGTGCCAGGTGCAGGACGGGGCCGTGGGCTCGAAGAGCAGCGTGGTGTGCGACGCCTTGATCCTCGATCCGCAGAGCCGTAGCGACACTTATCCGTACATCGAAGTCGAGGAGCAGGACGTGCAGGTGGAGCACGAGGCGAGCGTCTCGCGGATCGGCGAGGAGCAACTGTTCTATCTGATGAGCCGCGGGCTGACTGAGGCCGAGTCGAGCTCGATGATCGTCAGCGGGTTCATCGAACCGCTGATCAAGGAGCTGCCGATGGAATACGCCGTCGAGATGAACCGGTTGATCGAGCTGCAGATGGAAGGCAGCGTGGGTTGATCGCTGTTTTGGGGACAGAAAGCCGTTGTTATGAGCATTGTCACCGACGCCAACACGGAGCAATTGATTGCAGAACTCTACACGGTCGAGGGCAAGGCGGAGATCGTCGATGGGAAAATCGTGCTCATGAGTCCAACAGGCGATCGTCCCAATTGGGCGGCCAGCGAAATCTTTGTGAGCTTGCGCGCCTACGCCAAGGCGCACGGCGGTCGAGCGTGCTCTGACAACTTGGCGTTCTTGGTTCAGCTTCCCCATCGCAAGTCGTTCGCGCCTGATGCGGCCTATTACACCGGACCCCGCACGGGAATGAAGTTCTTATCTCAGGCGCCCGACTTTGCAGTGGAAGTACGCAGCGAAGGCGATGATGGCGCCGGCGCTGAGCGCGCCATGGCGAAGAAACGGGCCGATTACTTCGCCGCCGGGACGAAAGTGGTCTGGGACGTCGACCTTGAGAGCGACGATGTCGTGCGCGTGTACCGCGCTGACTCGCCAAATGTTCCTACCGTCTACCGCCGCGGCGAGCAGGCCGAAGCCGAGCCGGCGGTTCCTGGCTGGACGATGCCGGTCGACGAATTGTTTGAGTAATTAGCTTTACGCCTGCGGATCCGATGCCCAAGACTCTCACCGCCAGCGGCTTTTCGCAAGAGGCCTTCGATTCCTTCCTCGCGACGCGCGACGAGCCGGGTTGGCTCACCGACCTGCGGCGCACCGCGTGGCGACGGTTTCTCGAGCTGGAGATGCCCAGCCGTCACGAGGAAGAATGGCTCCGCACGGACATTCGGCTGTTCAAGCTCGAACGTTATGGCATTCCGGGCGACCCGCCGCAGGGCGTCGAAACGCCGCGAGCGCTCTTGGCCGAGGGCGTACAGCTGGGCGGACGGACGACGACAATCGACGGCGCACCGATTGACGAGCAGCTTGCGGACAAATGGGCGAGCAAGGGCGTGCTCTTCGGCGATCTGAGTACGCTCGCGGCCAGGCACGGCGACGTGCTGCGGCCGTTTTTGGAGCGGCGCCTGGTCGATCCGAACCGGGATAAGTTCTCGGCGCTCAATGCTGCATGCTGGTCGGGCGGGGCGGTCTTGTACGTCCCTCGGCGGCTTGCCATCGACGAGCCGTTCCACGCGCTGTCCGCGGCGACCGACGGGGGCGTCGATCTCAACAAAACGCTCATCATCCTGGACGAAGGCGCCGAGGCGACGATGCTCGCTGAGACGGCCAGCACTGGCGAAAACGCCGATGGCTTTCATTGCGGGTCGATTGAGCTGGTGCTCGAGCCTGGCGCGCGGCTGCGCTACGTCAATCTGCAGAATTGGGGCGACCGGGTCTGGCACTTCGCCCATCAAAAAGCTCATGTGGCCGCTCGTGGCGCCTGCAGTGGACTATCGGCGCGCTCGGGAGCCGGCTGGCCAAGGTGAACCAGCACGTCGCGCTCATCGGCGAGGACGCGGAGGCCCAGGTCAACGGCGTGATGTTCACCCAGGGCCGGCAGCATCTCTCCTACAACACGCACCAGCACCACCAGGCCGCCCACGGGCGCAGCGATTTGCTCTACAAGTCAGCGTTGCAGGACGAATCGCGCACCGTGTGGCGCGGCATGATCAAGGTCGACCGCGGCGCCCAGAAGACCGACGCTTATCAGCGCAACGACAATCTGATGCTCGCCCGCACCGCGCGGGCCGACTCGATCCCGGGGCTGGAGATCGAAGCGGACGACGTCCGCTGCACGCACGGCAGCACCACCGGCCGCGTCGACGAACAGCAGGTGTTCTACGCGATGACTCGCGGCTACACCCGCCAGGAAGCGGTGCGGATGATCGTCGAGGGATTTTTCCGACAGGTGTTCGACCGCATCACGATCGAGAGCGTGCGGGACGCCTTGGGCGAGGCGATCGGGCGTCGCGTGCGGGACCTCGGCTAACAACGCCTTGCGGGGCGGGAGACGAGTCGGATGTCCCAATTCATCGCCGTCGCCCAAGTGTCCGAGGTTCCCGACCCGGGCTCGACGCTGGTCGAAGTCGGCGACCGACTCGTCGCCTTGATTCACGCGGCCGGCCATTGGTATGCGTTGGACGACGTGTGCACGCACGACGGCGGTCCCCTGAGCGAGGGGCCCATCGACGCCGCGGCCGCCACCATTGCCTGTCCGCGGCACGGGGCGAAGTTCGATCTCAGGTCCGGCGCCGCCCTGACGATGCCGGCGGTTAAGGCGACGGTTGCCCATGAAGTTAAGATTGAGGGTAGTCAGGTGCTTGTCCGGGTCCGCGATTCTTGAAGAATCTTAGTGGACGCGGGGCCGAGACGGCCCGGCTCGCTTGGGCGTGCAGGTTTTCCATCCATTTTTCAATCCTCGACTGTCTCCTCTCATGGCCATTCCAGAAGACAAAGTGCGTGAAGCGCTCAAGCAGGTCATCGACCCTGAGCTGTTCGTCAACGTGGTCGACTTGGGGCTCATCTACGACGTGAAGATCGCCGAAACCGACGAGGGCAAGAGCGACGTCGACGTCGAAATGACGATGACCAGCCCGGCGTGCCCCGCGGGGCCGCAGTTGTTGGGGCAGTCGAAGATGGTAATTGGCGCTTTGGAAGGCGTGGGCGCCGTCGACGTGCGGCTGGTGATGGACCCGCCATGGACGCCGGATCGCATGACGGAAGACGCGCGGGACCAGTTGGGGATCTTTTAGTTAGCCCCCGGTCAGTGACCGGGGGCTAAATGAGGGATTCCCATGCACGTCTTTCTCTACGAGTGGATCACCGGCGGCGGGCTGGTCGAACAGCCGGGGCAGCTTCCTGAGTCCTTGTTGATCGAAGGCTCGGCGATCATCGCCGCACTGGCCGCCGACTTCGCCAGGGTCGAGCAAGCGCGGGTGACGGTGCTCCGCGACATGCGGTTAGCCCATGTGCCGATGCGAGGTTGCGAAGTCGTCGAAGTGCAATCGTCGCGCGATTGGGGCGAGGAGTTTGAGCGACTTGCAGGCCAGGCGGACTGGTCGCTCGTGGTGGCGCCCGAGTTCGATCACATCCTGCGCGACGCATTGCGGCGCACCGCGCCGCCGGCGCCCGCATGCTCAATGCGGACGACGAGTTTGTGTGCCTCGCCGCCGACAAGCACCGGACGGCGGAGCGGCTACAGCAGGCCGGCGTCCCCGTGCCCGAGGCGGCGTTGTTCGAGGCTGAACAGCTCAAGTTGCCGGCCGATTTCGCCTACCCGGCGGTGCTCAAGCCGGTGGACGGCGCCGGGTCGCAGCACACGCTGCTGGTAAGCGGCCCCAACGACGAGCCACCGCCATACCCGTGGCCGCGGCGGCTGGAGCGGTTTTGCGTCGGCCGCGCGGCGAGCGTGGCCGCCTTGTGCGGGCCGGGCGGGCGGCGGATGCTGCCGCCATGCTGGCAACGCCTGTCGGACGACGGCCGTTTCGCCTATGAGGGCGGCGCGATCGTGGACGTGCCGGAGTTGGCGCGCCGTGCAACGGCACTGGCGGCACGCGCGCTGGAAGCGCTGCCGCCGGCGGTCGGCTGGGTCGGCGTCGATTTGGTGATCGGCAACGATCCCGATGGGCGCGAGGATGTGGTGATCGAAGTGAATCCGCGACTGACGACGTCCTATGTGGGGCTGCGGCGGGCCGTGAAGGAGAATCTCGCGCAGGCGATTGTCGATGTGGCCGAGGGGCGGGAGGTGGAATTGACGACGCGGGCGCAGGCGGTCGAGTTTGCGGCGGATGGGACGGTTTGGAACGCTTAGGGGATGGCGCTCGATGGAGTTATTGGCGTTCGACGTCGGCGGCGCGAATTTGAAGGCGGCCGACGGACGCGAGTTTGCGGCCGTGCGGCCGTTTGCGCTTGTGGCGCGAGCCGGGGCGCCTGGCCGACGAATTGCGCGCGCTCATCGCGGATGCGCCGCGGTGCGATCGGGATCGTCGCCACGATGACGGGGGAATTGTGCGATTGTTTTGAAACCAAGGCGATAGGAGTGCGGGCGATCGTCGATGCGCTCGAAACGGCTGCGGGCGGGCGCGAGGTCGCGGTTTATCTTACCGACGGGCGGTTCGTGGCTTGTGATGAAGCCCGTGAAGTCCCGCTGCTGGCGGCGGCGAGCAACTGGCATGCGCTTGCCGCGTTTGCGGTGCGGTACGCTGAAGGCCGACCGGCCGTGCTCATCGACATTGGATCGACGACTGCCGACCTCATCCCGCTCGACGACGACGGACCGGCAGCGAGCGGACGCACTGATCCCGAACGGCTGCTCGCCGGGCGAGCTGGTGTATTCGGGCGTCGAGCGCACGCCGATCGCGGCGGTGGTTTCGTGCTTGCCGTGGCGCGGCGGCAAGTGCCCGGTGGCCAGCGAGCTGTTCGCCACGACCGCCGACGCCTACACGCTGCTGGGCGATCTCGCGGAAGAGCCGCAGAATTTGGACACAGCCGGACGGCCGACCGCGCACGGTCGCCGCGGCGCACGCCCGGCTGGCGCGGATGATCTGCGCCGACGCCACGATATTTACGATCGACGAAGCGCGCCGCGCCGCGGAAGCGATCCGTGATCGCCAACTGGCGCGGCTCGAAGCCGCGCTGGCACAGGTCGTCGCCCGCATGCCGGCGTCGCCGGAAGTTGTCATCATCAGCGGGCAGGGCGAGTTTTTGGCTCGCCGGCTACTGGAGCGTTTTAGCTTCGGCGCGGCGCCGCCGAAGATTGTATCGTTGAGCGAGGCCCTGGGCCCGCAGGTGAGTCGGGCGGCGCCCGCGCATGCACTCGCAGTCCTGGCCAGGGAGCGACGTTGTGGCATAATTTCGCCCCGAGCCATTAGTCAATCACTCGCATGATCCGCGTTGTGAAAGTCGGAGGGAGCCTGTTCGACGTACCGCGCCTTCCAGCGCGGCTGCGCGCGTGGCTGGCCGCCCAGTCGGCGGCCCATCACGTGCTTGTCGCGGGCGGGGGGCTGCTCGTAGAGCAAGTCCGCGCCTGGAGCGCCGCGACGCCCATCGACGAGACGGCCGCTCATTGGATGTGCATCGACCTCTTGACCGTGACGGCGCACATGCTGCACGCCTGGTTGCCCGAGATTCCTCTGGTGGAGGACGACCGCTTACTGTGCCAACGGGTGGGCGACGTGGGCGCCACGATCTTTGGTCCGGCGCCGTGGATGCGGCACTCCGAGCCGGGGCTGCCGGGAACGTGGCTGCCGTGCTCGTGGGAAACCACCAGCGATTCGATCGCCGGCCGACTCGCGGTGGCGCTGGCCGCTGACGAGTTTGTGCTGCTCAAATCGCAACTGCCGCAGCCCCGCGCCGCGGTTGAGCTTAGCGCGCTGGCGGCCGTGGGCTATGTTGATCCGATGCTCGCCCAAATGGCGGCGGAGCTGCCCCCAACGCGGCTGGTTAACTTTCGCGCCGCTGGGGCGGAGGAGTTTCGCCTGCCGCGGCCGGGGCAGCGCGCGGCGACTTAGTGGGCGATCGAACACATCGTGCGCGTAACAGCGGCGCCGTCTCGGCGCGGCTCGACGGCAAGGCGTGCGCCACGATGTGCCGGTCCGCACACGGCATCGAGACGATGCCGGCTAACCTGGAGGGACGAGCGCCGCGGCGTGGGGCGCAAGGCGCCCTCTGGGCAAGGGTTGCCGGTCGCGGAAAAAGAATTGTCCGGCTAACGACTTACGATGGCGCCGCTTGGATGGTCGCCGGGCCCCGATATCGTAACCCCATGGCCATCGGCAATACTTCGGCCTGTGGCCCGACATTTGCCGTGGGATATACTGGATGGTCCCCCGGCGCTTGCGCGGAGGCTCGGCCGAGCTCGGGGGTGATCGATGCAGAACAGTCTGGGTAGGTGATGATGTCTGTCGACTTGCTGACCGACGAAGAAACGCAGGAACTCATCGACGGGCATCTGTCCGCGCCGGTGACGCAGCCGCATCCGATCGCGACTAAGACCCTCCCGTGGCCCGAGACGACGGTCGAGCCGGTGCAAATTCGCTGGCGGTACGCCATCGGAATTCCCTTGATTCACGTGCTGGCGTGCCTGGCGCTGGTTCCCTGGCTGTTTAGTTGGACCGGCGTGGCGCTCGCGGTGCTGGGCCTCTATGTCTTCGGCACGCTCGGCATTAATTTGTGTTACCACCGACTGCTCACCCACCAGGGTCTTGTGGCGCCGAAATGGCTGGAGCATTCGCTTGCCGTGCTGGGCGTTTGCACGCTCCAGGACACACCCGCGTGCTGGATCGCCATGCACCGCATCCACCACAAGCACTCCGACGAGCAGTCCGACCCGCACAGCCCGCTGGTGAGCTTTCTGTGGGGCCACTGCGGCTGGCTGATGTTCAAGAACCGCGACTTCCTGAACCTCAATTACTATCAGCGATTTACGCGCGACATCCTGCGCGATCCGTTCTACATGAAGCTGGAGCGCAACGGCAACTGGCTGTGGATCTACCTGGGCAGCATGCTGTTTTTCTATCTGGTAGGCTTCACGATTGGCTGGGCGACGGGCGGCACGGTCATGGCCGGCGTGCAGTTCGGCCTGAGCCTGATGGTGTGGGGCGTGTTCGTCCGCACGGTGCTCACGTGGCACATCACCTGGAGCGTCAACTCGGTGACGCACGTCTGGGGTTACCAGAATTACGAGACGGGCGACTCCAGCCGCAACAACATTCTGGTCGGGTTGTGGAGCAACGGCGAAGGCTGGCACAACAACCATCACGCCGACCAGCGGGCCGCGGCCCACGGGCATAAGTGGTGGGAATTCGACGTCACCTGGATCACGATTCGCGCGCTGGAGAAGCTGGGGCTGGTCAAGGACGTCGTGCGGCCGCGAGCGTGGCAGGAAAGCTAAACGGGCTTTCGAGGGAATGCGGAGCTGCCGCCCTTGGCCGCCGCGGTGGGGTCGTCCCCTCTCTGAGTAGCTGGACCGCCACGCGGTCCGGATCCCGGAGGGCGTGGCCCTCCGGCTAGTGAGTGGCGCAACGGCGCGAGGCTACTCTACTCCCACCAGAACTCGTCGACGTCGCTGGCCATGTCGTCGCGGATCTTGCCGACGGCGTCGAGCGTTTCGGTCTTGTCGGCGATGTTCCAGGGCAGCATCTCGACGCCGCCCGAGGCGCTGATCACCCAACTGCCGCTCTTGCGCACGGCGCTGGCTTTGCTGGCGGTGTGCTTCGGCGCGGGATAGCGGTCGAGCGCTTCCTCGTGCATCAGTTGCGGCAGTTCGGCGCCGGCTTGCTTCACCAGTTGCTCCTTCTCGATGAGAGCGCCGATGACGGCCAGGTCCATGATGTTGCGCAGGTGGCCGAAGGAGGAATCGTGATCAGCCAGCTCGCCGAATTTGTCAGTCATGTTCTGGGCCCACTTCGTCGCGGGTCCGCCGGCTTTGCCAGTGTGCTGCTTCTGGCCGCTGGCGCTGACATAGTCCTCCTCGGTGAGGCATTTCACCCCAGGGCCGCGCAGCTCCCAGGCCAGGCCGTCGGCGGTGCGGGCCAGCGGCTCGTAGTTGGGGGCCAGCCACCAGCGCGGCATCATGTTTTGCATGCCCCGTCCGCGGCCCGAGATCATTGATAGGAAGCTCGGCAGGCCATCGACGGGCGCCGGCTCGAAATTCATCGCCAGCCGCTTCATACGAAAGTCCGCGGCCACCATCGTGCGGGCAAAGTGCGTCGTGGCCGGCACGCCGGTGACGCTGATCACCTGGGGCCCGAGGGCGTTTTCGATCATTGCCAGGGTTTGATCGCGGTCGCCTATCGATTGGAGTTGACTGGTCAGTTCCTGAAGCCGTTGGAGCCCTTCGGGCGTCGGGTCGATCGAGCAAGTGATAGCCTGGGTGCGCGAGACTTCGCCGCTGCGCAGCGCGACCATCAGGTCATCGAGCATCAGCACCGGCCGATTGGTCGACACTCCCACCACATTGCCCAGGGCGTCCATCTTCCAGCCCTCGGCTGGCCCGGCGATGACGATGTCTTTGCGATCGGGGTAGACGAAGACGTAACGGACGCGCTGCAGGCCCGCGAGGTAAATCACGTCCTGCGGAACGGGCTGTTTCTCAGCCTGGGCTTTGGCGAGAGCGGCCTCGATCTGCTTGAGCGAAACGGCGCGAAGTTCCGTGAACTCCGCGAGCGCGGCGGGAACCGCCAACGGCGTATTCTTGCGAAGCTGATCCAGCTCGCGCGTGTCCTGTACGGTCGGCGCTTCGAGGACGCCCTCGGTGGTGATGGCGACGCCGCCCACAGAGCGGTTATTGAAGAATCCACCGGCCCATGCGCGGCCGCAGAACCACGAAGCGGCGACGAGCGCACACGCCACCGCCAACCAGCAAACACGCGACTTGGTCATCGAGAGCTTCTCCTCGTCCGTAGAAGGGGCGCGAGCGCCCCTGTTTGACAGGCACGACGGCGAAAGGGCCGCGGCTATCTTCGTTAAGCCTAGTTGCTAAAGTGTTGCAGTTCAACACTTTTGGCCGATCCCCGAGACTTCGGCAACGCCAAAGGCGCCCAATGCGCCGCCGGGGCTTGTTTGCGGCGCCGCGGGCACGGCATTGCCGTTTCCGCCGTCACGACCAGCCCTGAACGCCGGCCCTCGACTTTCACGTTGGGGGCCGCACGCCGACGCGGGCAGTCGCCGGTATAATTCGCCGGGAGGACTCGCCCTAAATCCCTTATCCCCGGCCAGTTTCGGTCGCGAGCGACTTGTAAGACCGTCGCCTCCCCGAATAAGGTGTAAGTGGGGGCCAGCAGTGCAAAGTGTTTCAAAACGAAACACTTTGCCAGACGTGGGGGGGCTTGCCGAGCGCCAGGCGCTTGCCTGGAATTGGTTCACTGGTTCGAGCTTGTCATGTTGCGTCGCCGTTCACGCCTGCACGGCGGAGGGAGTGTACGCCTGGAGCATGTCGAACGCTTATCTCATCATCCGCGAAGGCTCGAAGTGGGCCGACGTGTTCCGGCTCGTGCCGGGCGAGTCGGTGACCATTGGCCGCGGTCCCACCAACACGGTCGTCATCAAGGACGAGCGTTGCAGCCGCAATCACGCTGAGGTGTTTCAGGCGCGGCGCGTGGCAGCTTCGCGACCTCGACAGTCGAAACGGGACTCAGGTGTCCGGTCAACGGCTCAGCGGCGACTACGAACTTCAGCCCGGCGACATCATTCAGATCGGCGCGTCGCACCTGGCGTTTGTGTACGACCTGGCCCAGGCGTTTCCCGACACGAGCACGCTCTTGAAAACATCGCGGCCCGTGCGACGGCGAGGTGGGGACGGTGCTCGGCGGCGACGACAGCGTGTTCGAGGCCTTCGAGCCGACGATGATCACGCACCGCGCGGGGCAGAGCCGCTATCTCGAAGCGCCCGAGCTGGACGAAGCCGACGAAGCCAGCCCCGCGTGGGTCGCGCAGCCGCCAAGTTGTGCAAGCTGGCGTTCGAGCTGGCCAAGAGCACCGACGTGGTGTCGCTGGCTAACGTGGCGCTGGACGGGCTGTTCGAGGGTTCCCAGATCGACGCCGGCGCCGTGCTGCTGCGCCGCCGCGACGCCACCGGGCAACGCGTGAGCGAGGAGCTGGAAGTGGTCGCCTCGCGGAGCGACAGCGAACACGCCTACCACCGGGTCTCGAATTTTCTGGCCTCGACGGTGATGCGCGACGGCCAGGCGGTGATGGCCCGCAACGTGATGGACGACAGCCAGCTCGGCAACCGCGACAGCCGCGGGGAGATCTTGGCCACCAGCGTCATTTGCGCCCCGGTGCGGATGGAGGGCGAGCTGCTCGGGCTCATCCACCTCTATTCGACCGACTCCGAGCGCCACACCGATCCGGAGGACCTCGAATTTACGCTCGCGGTGGCGGATACCGTGGGCGTCGCCCTGGAGAATCTCAATCAAATCCAGGAGCTCGCCGAGAATCTGAACCAGATCAAGACCGAAAACGTCCAGCTCCGCGAGCAGCTCGGCGTCCAGAGCGAGATCGTCGGCTCCAGCGAAGTGATGCGCCGCGTGTCGCAGCAGATCGCGCGGGCGGCGCCGAGCCGTGCTACGGTGCTGATTCGGGGCGAGAGCGGCGTCGGCAAGGAGCTGGTCGCGCGGGCCGTTCACTTCTCCAGTCCGCGCCAGAAAGGCCCGTTTGTCTGCCTCAACTGCGCCGCGCTGTCCGAGTCGCTATTGGAAAGCGAGCTGTTCGGCCACGAGAAGGGCGCCTTCACCGGCGCCACGGAGCGCAAGATCGGCAAGTTCGAGCAAGCCCACAAGGGAACGCTCATGCTCGACGAAATCGGCGAGATGAGCTACGCCCTGCAGGCGAAGTTCTTGCGCGTCCTGGAGGGGCATCCGTTCGAGCGCGTGGGCGGCGCCGAGCCGATCAAAGTCGAAGTCCGGGTGATCGCGGCGACCAACCGCGATTTGGAAAAGGACGTGGCCGAGGGCAAATTTCGCCGCGACCTGTACTTCCGCCTGCACGTGTTGGAGATTGTCGTGCCGGGCTTGCGCAAGCGGCCCGAAGATATCCCGCAACTGGCGGAATACTTCTTGCGCAAGTTCAACGAGGAAACGGGCCGCAAGCTGCAGGGCTACACGCCGCGGGCGATGGAGGAGCTGTTGCGGTACCGCTGGCCGGGCAACGTGCGCGAGATGAAAAATGTGATCGAGCGCGCCGTGGTGCTGGCCCGCGGCGACATTGTGGACCATGACGACCTGGTGCTGTCGCGGCTCAATACGGCTGGCGACACCGAGATGGGGTTGGAGGCGCCGGTGGGCGGCGCCTTTGAGCCGACGTCGCTGGCCGACGTCGAACGGGTCCACATTCTCCGCACCCTGAACGCCACGGCCTGGAATAAAAGCCGGACGGCCCATATCCTGGGCATCGAACGGTCAACGCTCGACCGCAAAATTCGCCGGTACGCGCTCGACGCCGATCGGCCGCGGCTTTGATGGTAATGCTGAGATATTAACCGCAGAGGACGCAGAGTTCGCAGAGAAGATTAGGAGATTTCCAATGTTAAAGAATTTGTTTCAAGTCTGCGTCCTCTGCGTCCTCTGCGTCCTCTGCGGTAAGTCCTTGGGCGCCGGGCCGCGAGTGGTTTTCGTAACGGGCGACAACGAGTATCGATCCGAGATATCGATGCCGATGATAGCCGGGATCTTGCACGATCGGCACGGCATGCAGACCGAGGTGCTTTATTCGGAGAACGAAAAGCACGAGCGCGACCGCGACGGCAATTTCATTCCGGGTCTCAAAGCGCTGCGGTCGGCGGATGCGGCGGTGTTTTTTATGCGGTACCGCGAGTTGCCGCAGGATCAGCTCGACGAAATCCTGGCGTACGCCGCGAGCGGCAAGCCGATGCTGGGGCTCCGCACGTCGACCCACGCCCTCCATTATCCCGGCCCTCCCAACGATCGCTACAACGACGGATTCGGCCGCGAGATGTGGGGGCAGAAGTGGATCGAGCACTACGGCCACGAAAACTCTTCGCTCGCGCACGTGGTCGACGCGGAGAAGGATCATCCGATTCTTCGCGGGGTCGCCCCGGAGTTCTGGCTGCATTCGTGGCTCTATGTGATGGACAAAGGCGACGATCGGCTTCCGGCGGATTGCCGCGTGCTCGTCACAGGCGACGCCATCCGCGGCCCGCAGCCCGGCGGCGAAAGGTACGGCGAGCGGCAATCGTTGGCCTGGACGCGCGAGTTGAAACGGCCCGGCGGCGGCGTGCAGCGCATCTTCTACACGAGCCTCGGGCATCCCCGCGACTTCCAGGATGAGTCGGCCCGGCGTCTGCTGGTCCAGGCGGTATTCTGGCGCTGGGCCGCGAGGCCGACATTCCGGCGCAGGGCGCGGACGTGACGATCGGCGAGCCCTACGACCCGCCTGATCCGCACTGACGGACGTCGGTTAATTCTGAGCGCGACGCTTTTCCGCATCTTGGAGAGGTTCGGTTACGGTGCGCGAGCCAGTTGCGTCCCATATTTGTGGGATCGCGATTCCGTCACGCCCCTGAAATGAGAGCCATCACATGCCCGCAACGCTCGACCCTCCGCGCTCCCTGGCCGGCGCCGACATCAACCGAGAGCTGACCGAAGCGGTGATCGCCTCGGTGGGCAAGGCGATGGAGATGTGCTCCATGCGGGTGCGCTCCACCGGCATGTCGTGCGTGCCAACCAGCGCGACCGGCGTCATCACGGGGATGATCGGCGTTCACGGCAAGGTGACCGGGTTCGCCACGGTGAATATGGCGGAGCGATTCGCGCTGGCGGCCGTCGGCGGACTGGTGGGCGAGCCGTTCGAGCGGCTCACTTCGCAGGTGGTCGACGGGGCGGGCGAGATCACCAACATCATCGTAGGCGGCGTGAAGATGCGCTGGCCGGCGGGGCGTGGCAGTTCTCGCACATTACCGTGCCGACAGTGATCGTGGGGCAAAACTTTTCAATCGCTTACTCGCGCGGCCTGGAGTTTCTGACGGTGAGTTTCGAGCACGAAGATCCGGATTCGATTCGTCTCGAAGATCGGATGATGCACGTGAGCTTGTCGCTGCTCACGTTGTGAGAGGCGCGCTGCAGCTGCGGCGGACCTACGCGTCGCGGCTAACGGGAATTAGGTCTCGTCGGCGGCGCGTTGCCATTGGGCGATGTCGGGGGCGTAGGGGCAGAGCTCGTCGTCCTTGAAGTAGATGGCGATCTCTCTTGCCGCGGCTTCGGGGCCGTCGGAGCCGTGGACGAGGTTCATCTGGCGGCTGGAACTGTAGTCGCCGCGGATGGTGCCGGGCGCGGCCTTCAGTCCACTGGTGGCGCCGAGCATTTCGCGCACCACGCGGATCGCCTCGAGGCCCTCAACGACCGCGGCGACGACCGGCCCGCCGGTGATGAACTTCTCCAGCATCGGGTACCAGTCTTTGGCGACGTGCTCGGCGTAATGCTTCTTGGCCAGCGCCGGGGTCACGCGGAGCATTTTCATCGCGATGACATTGAGGCCCTTGTCTTCAAACCGCGTGAGGACCTGGCCCATGAGCCGCCGCTGGACGCAATCGGGCTTGAGCAGGATAAAGGTGCGTTCCATGGGAGGGGCGAGGGGTGAGAGGTGAAGGGCGAGAGCAGAGTTGACGAGAAACGGGATCGCGAATTCTAAGGGCGTGAGGATTGGGACTCAAGAGCTTCGGCTTGCAGGCTGGTGGAGGAAGGCCGTTGGGATTCGGAGGCGGGCGCGGAGCGGGCGTGCCTTTCGACGCGCGGGTGCGCCCGTTCGGCGCGCGCGAGCACGCGCCCCGTGACGCGTCGCCGGGGCGTGCGGCGGGGAATCGCGGGAAGTTTAGGCATTTGGGTAAGAATTCCGGCACTCGCCACGGTTCGGCATGCGCTTCGCTCTTATAGACTGGCGAGTCACCAATGGCGGTGGTCGTCGGTGACAGCGTTTTTGCTTGTTTGAGTCGCTGGGGCGAAATCGCGCCGTGAGGTTGTGTCTTAGCGAAAGCCTCACGCCGATTGAGAGAGAAAGGAGCGCCGTGAATTCCGCCGGACAGGGTGATATGAGATCGACGTCGCGGTGGCCGTAACAAGGCCAAAACTTCCAAGGGCCGTGGCCGTGGCGCGTCGCTTCCAGCAGCTTGTTCGGAACCAACCCGTGCCTAGTCGCCATTCCCATCTGGCACGGCGGCTCCCGTTCGAGGAGAGGAATTCACGGACCGCCCCAGCGGACTCAAGCTGGTTCTCGTTGCGTCGGTCGGCAGGTCTCGGTGGCCGCGGCGAGTGGCGCCCAACGCCACAGTAAATCACGCTCGCGGCGCGGCTTCGCGCTGCTCCAGCCACCCCGCCCGCTGAACCGCGATTGACGCATTCTGCGCGGCACATTCTATTGCCCCGCACTATTGCCCCGCATCTATAGCCTATTTGCGCGGCGTCAACTTCTGCGTTTTCCCCAGCGCCTCTTTCTGCGACTCCGCATCTTTGCGTGATATTTTTCGCGCCGCCCCATGCTGAAGCCCCGCCACACTCCGCCGCCTGTCTTTCTTTTCCTCACGCTGCCGTTCGGCATCTCGACGGGATTTGTCCTGAGCACAGTTCAGTACGTACTCACGCAGCCCCCGATCAACCTCTCCGTCGAACGAGCGAGCACCGTGGTCGCCCTGGGGCTTTCGTCGTCGATGTACTGCTTTCTCTGGGGTCCAATGATCGACCTCACCCTGACGCGCCGTCGCTGGTACGCCATTGGCCTGGCTGTCACGATTTCGATGATCGTCGTCTTGAATCTCATCCCGCTGGAGCCGACCGTGCTCCTCTCGGCGATCGTGTTCGTCTCGCAGGTGACTACGACGTGGATTTCCCTGCCCGTGAGCGGCTTCATGGCGCACACGGTGGCCGAAGACCACAAGGGCCGGGCCGCGGGTTGGTACCAGGCGGGCAACGTGGGCGGCGCCGGGCTCGGCGCGGGCGCCGGCGTGTGGCTGACGCACCACTACTCGTTTCACGTCGCTGCGGTGTTTTTGACGGCGGTCATGGCGACGTGCGTTCTGGCCCTGGCGTTCGTTCCCGACGTGCGGGTCACCCGCGAGAGCGTCGGCGAGCGACTGAGGACGACCGTCCGCGATTTCTGGGAGATGCTGTGTGCGCCTGTCTGCGCTATTGGTGATCTGCCTCGTCTCGTCGCCCATCGGCGCCGGCGGCGCGAGCAACGTCTGGCCCTCGGTGGCCAACGACTGGCACGCGTCGGCCGACCTGGTGGCGCTGGTCACCGGGTTTCTGTCGGGCATCGTGAGCGTCATCGGCTGCGTGATCGCCGGGTGGTGCGCCGACCGCCTGGGCCGCTGGCCCGCGTTCTTCGGCGCCGGGGCGATCATGGCGCTGGCCGCCCTGGGCATGAGCCTCTTCCCGCTCACGCCGGTCGTCTACGGCGCGGGCGTGCTGGCCTACTCGTTCACGCTGGGGCTGGCGTACACGGCATACTCCGCCCTGGTGCTCCTGGCCATCGGCCGCGGCGCCGCCTCGACGAAGTACGCAATCCTCAACTCGCTGGGCAACGTGCCGGTGGTGTACATGACGGCGCTGGCCGGCTGGAGCCACGACAAGTACGGCCCGGCGGGCATGCTGCAAATGGAGTTCGGGGTGAGCGCCGCGGCGATTGTGCTCGGGATCGTGGCGGTGTGGATGATTGGGGCGGCGCGAAGGCCGACGGATGATGCGGTCACATCGCAAGTTATGGAATGAGGTGGGCGTCGCGACGCTAGGCGAATTCCTCGCGAGCCGCCGCATGCCGTCGGCGCCTGGCGACTGGCCCCCATCCCTGCAGAATGGGTCGGCGACTGGCGCCCCCGCGGCAGCCGCGAGCGACTCCCGGAGCTACGCCTCGGCCGTCATTTGGAAGGGCGCCCTAGAAATGGCCTATTTTTCGCTATTTTATCTCCACCCCCCCCTGCCAGTTTCTTCGATGAAAACGCTTGCATCGTCGATTTTCTGCGTTTAGAATGTCAGCCGCGGCTAACTCTTCCCGCATTCACGACGGTTTTCGCGTCGGGCGCTTCGCACGCGTCGTGCACGAACCCTGGTTGAGGCGATGAGTGTTTGGAAGGCTTGCCGGTGCGTAACCCGCGAGCTTAGGTGATGCTTCATTGAGAGACTCGATTTGGAGGGGTACTAATGAGAAAGATTTTGGTTGCTGCTTTCGCGTTTGTGGCGCTCGGCGCCTATCAGGTCGCGGCCCAGACCCAGATCAACTTGGCGAATCCCGGGTTTGAAACGACGCTGACCGACCCGCCGACGTCCGACGGCGACTGGTTTCCATTCTCGTCGGGGTCATCGGCGGGCGGGAGCGGCGCCACGACCCAAATCTCGACCGATCCGCATGGCGGCGCGATGCACATGGCGTTTGAACTGACTGGGACGGCACAATTCGCCGGCGTCTTCCAGAATGTGGGGGTGCCAGTTTCCCCAGGTCAACGGGTGGTTTTCACTGGTTGGTCCAAAAACGCCTCAGGCGCCCCGTTCAATGCCACACAGGAAATTAAGCTCGAGTGGCAAGCCACCGCGCCCGACCCGAACCCGCCCCAGAATCGCGTGGATGTGCTGACTCTGGGTTCGGACTACACGAAGTTCACGCACACGGGCATTGCTCCCCCAGGGACGACCGGCCTGGTCGTCACCTATGCGGTTTCGAACTTCGGCGCCGGCCAGGGCGCCGCGCTGGTCTATCTCGACGACATGCACGCGACGATCGTGCCCGAGCCGGCCGCCGCTGGCTTGATGGGCATGGGCCTGCTGGCCCTGCTGCGGTATCGCCGCAAATAGGCGCTTGCACTGACTGACGGCTTTCCCTTCCATGAACCGGGGCGCTCGGGTCGACCCAGCGCCCCGGTTTTATGCGCGGCGGTCCAGAGCGCGACGTCGTTCGGCGATGCGTGACATGCGTTGGCAGTCAGCCCTCCCCTAGCCCCGCCCTGCGAGGGAGGGGAATTTTGGAACCAATGTCGATACTTGGCGCCCATCAGTCGATCGCCGGCGGGTATTACAAGTCCGTCGAGATCGCCAAGCGGACAGGCTGCGACTGCGTTGTAGGTGGTGTTTCACCTCGTATTTCTTCGAGTGAATGAGCAGTTGCGGATTCTTTTGAATTTTTGGCGGGAACTGGAACTTCGGCGCCGGTTTGCCCTGCGGATTGGGTTGCGATTTTTCTGGCACTAAGCAAACCGGTTGAACTGAGCAGACCGCGGTGAGTACGAAATGGCTGATGCCTGCTGGGCGTACTCGGGCGTTATTTTTGCGAACTGAACGCTGCACTAACTGGCTAGGAATTGTGGCGGTATCTGGCATCTATTTGGCGGGTTTTCCGGCCGGGGAGTAATGGGATCATGCCGAAACAAGGAGGGACGATTGGGGTCGTGTTCGTTGAGTTTCTTGACTTGTAACGTCAGCAAATCGGTTTGCGTTTTGTAGGATTCGATTATTTTGCGCTGCCGCAGGATCCCCGCCTGGAAAATTCTCCCACAAGTCGACCAAGTAGTTCCGGACTAACCTCTGGTCAGATGTCGCCAGCATGGAAATTGCGAGTTTTATTTCAGTGCCATCGAGCTGGGAGATTATTACCTGCTTGTTGTCAGTCAAGATTAATACGCCATTCACAGTGTCGTACACGCCTGGGTTCTTGCGCTTCATTTTCAGGGTCCAGGTTCTGGCTTGGTACTTAGTTGTAAATTCGTCAGCTCTTTGAGGGTCGTAGAACTTCTTTCCCATTTCAGGCTCATCGGGCCACACAACGTGCGGTTCCGTCGTGGAGTTTAACTTGCGCAGTTCCGCGCTTGTCTCAGTCGAGGCTTTGGTTAGTTTTAAGAAAAACACTTGCCGGTGCCTATCGTCGCGGCAATATCGGATGTAGTCATCGGTGCTGTGAACGATTCTCTTGGCGTGCTCAAAGTATGGGTCTCGATAAGTGCCCAAAGATTTCCTATGTAGGCCTTGGTAAGTCCCGTTCGCTTGCTGTTCGGATCGAACCCGCTGGCGGTATTCTTCGACCGTGCCGTATACCTGGGGGCGAAATCCCTGGCCAAGGCAAACCGGTATTAGAGAATGCCAGGATAATGAGAGCACCAGAATTCCAAGTCGATCGCCTGGCCATCTAAACATCTCGCGTCCTCCACAAACACAAGCCGGGTTGGGTTTACAAACCCTGCTCGAACTGAATCTTATATTTCGCGACCTGATCGGAGGATGCGCCTAAGAATTGTGCCTCAAACGTTTTGGTTTGGCCTTTTGACAGGTTAGGGACAATGGCATCACCTGAATCAAGTAGCTTGCCCCCACTGTCGTAAAGTGTGACTTTGAAGTGAGCAAACGAATACTGACTACCACTGTTGTTTGTTACCTCGCCAATTAGCGTTAGTAAACCGAAGTTCGAGCGTAGCGTGACATTCTCGAATGCAAAGGGCGATTTGTCCTGTTGGTCGAGGACTGGTTCGGTTGCGGCTGGGCTAGTGGCGGGCGTCTCAATTATCTCGTCCCCCGGCGGGCTAGCGACAGAAGGCGGTGCGCCGGCGGACGCTCGCTCGTTGATTTCGGATTCTAGGGCTAATTTGTCAATCTGCTGCTGCTTGTCTCGGCTCTCTGCCGTTAGCTGACGAACCTTTTCGTTGAACGCCTTGCTGTCCGCAACGCGGGCGTCCTTTAGCTGACGAATCTTCTCGTTGAACGCATTGCCGTCTTCAGTGCGCGCGTGCTTTTCATCCAAGAGTTCTTTGCACGCGCCACCACGGTATCGCCTTGTGGGTCGATGGCCATTGAAAAGGCAAAGGCGCAGAGCACGCCCACTACAAACCCAGCGGCGCCGCAAACTATCCGATCGACAAGACGGTTCTCGGGCATGAAACTTCCCGTGCGCGAGTCTCGCCACAGGTCCGAATGCTGCTCATTCTAATGACCTGCACCCGCTTACGACAGCAGGCCGCGACGGGTTGACCCGACAGCCGAAGCTGATCATCCTGACAGCTTGGCTACCACAGGAATTAGCAACGGCCTAACCCATGCATCATATTTATTTCGTGGCGCTAACCTTTCTCGGCACCTACGTGGGGCGCCGACTCGGCTGGTGGCTGTCACGCCTATCGCTGTACACCGCTCCTTGGTGGTTCGTCATTCCATGCTGTATCGCGTGGGGTACTGGCGTCGCGTACGGGGTGCGCAGCCTATGTGAGTGGCTGCAGCCAAATGTAATCCTCAAGATCGTTTTCGGTTGGGCTCAGGGACTCTATGTGTCGATTCCGAACTTGATAAAGCAACATCTCTTCTGTAATTTGGCGGTTTGATTTGGGGGCGGATCAGTAGGTTTCCATGGAGAGATAGGATCGGTTGGTTTCCCAGTCTTCGCTGATTTCCATGAGGACGGCGGTGACGAGTCGCAGGGCGCTGTGCTCGTTGGGGAACAGCGTGGCGACTCGGGTGCGGCGTTTGATCTCTTTGTTGATGCGTTCCAGCGAATTGGTGGTTCGCAGCTTGCGGCGATGGGCCGCGGGCAGACTGAGCACGGTGAGCGATTCAGGGACGTTCGCCTCCAGCCAGGCGGCCAGCTTGGGCGCCGCCGAGGCGTACTTCGTAACGAGCTGAGCGAGTCGTCGGTCGGCCTCGGCTCGATCGCCGGCGTCCAGGACGCTGCGCAGATCGCGGGCGACCTCGCTCCGCATCGCCAGCGTGGGAACGTAGTGCAGGGCGTTTTGAGCCAGGTGGAACTGGCAGCGTTGCCACGGCACGCCGGCGAACCGCGCCTCGCGGGCGGCTTCCAGCCCGGCGTGATCGTCGCTGACGATGTACCGCACGCCGTGCAGGCCGCGGTCCTGCAGCGAGGCCAGGAACTCGCGCCAGTGGACTTCGGCCTCCGACAGCGAGACGCTCACGCCGAGAATGGATCTCCCTCCTTCGGGCGTGACGCCGATGGCGACCAGCACGGCGCAGGAGACGACCGCTCCGCCGTGGCGAATCTTCTCGTAGCGGGCGTCGAGGATCAGATACGGCGTCTCGCCCAGCGGGCGGTTCCGCCAGGCCGCCAGTTCCTCGTCGAGCAAGGCCGCGGCGCGGCTCACCTGGACGCTGCTGACGTCCAGCCCGCACAGTTCCTGGGTGATGGCGGCGACCTTGCGCGTGGAGACGCCCTGGACGTACATCTCGGCCACGGCCAGCTTGAGGGCCCGTTCGCTCCGCTCGCCCCGCTCCAAGACGGTGGGGTAAAACTCGACGCCGCGCGTCTGCGGGACTTGAAGCTCAAGCTTCCCGAGCCGGCTGGCGACCGTCTTGGGCTTAAAGCCGTTGGCGTGGCCGCGACGCTCGCGGGTGCGCTCGTAGGGTCCGGCTCTCAGGGCTTCGCTGCGCTGGAGCTTCATGGCTTCGTTCAGCAGAATCTCCATGGCCTGAGACATGCCTCCGAAGCCGTGGTCGGCGAGCAGTTGGACGATCGCGTCGAGTTCGGTAGATTGCGTCTGGCGGGTCATGCGTGCTTCCTTTCATTGCTTAGAGCACAACGAATAGGAAACCGTCTTGGCCCGTCCCTTTCAAGCCGCTCGCCACGCGAGGCGATCGCTTCCGCTACGGTCGCTGCGCTCCCTGCGCTCCAGCGATCGCCTCGCGTGGCTTTTACAGAACAAATGATGCACTAACCCGAACCTTTGCACTTTTTGCGCGGGGTGCTGTGGGGGGCGGCGAAAGACCGAGATACGATCGTGTCTAACCTGTCCGCACTTTCGTACATCCTAGCCTTGATCGCGTTCGCGTTTTTTTTGCTGGCCCCACACGCTTAGGACACTTGCAGACAGATGTGGTCGGTGGAGCGGCTGGTAAGGTTGCGAATTTTCACTGAAGAACCTTGCCAGCGTTCTTGACGAGTTCATCAAGCTGAAGCTCCTTGTACGCATTGACGCCACAACTGATGACCAGAACCACAACGGCTGGATTCAAGGAGTTTCCTGTTAGTTCCGCAACGTTCAGTGCGAGTTTGGAGAATAAAGCGTCACTGTCAATGAAATCGTCCGACAACATTTTCTTGCACGTGGAATACTCAATCTCTGCATCGTTCAACTTCTCATAGAACTCTTCTTGCATTTTTGCCTTCAGGCCTTCTGGCCAGTGAGCAAAGAAAGAGTCGACGGCAACTGATGAGAGCAATGGCCCGAGATGCGCCTGCAGCTTATTAAGCTGCTGTTCCGTCAATTGTGTGAATGCCGACCTGTTCGTAAGGTGCATGAAGAAGTAAAGGAACTCGTAGAACACGAGAACTTCTGCCTCCTTCTTCTCTTTCTCGTCTGGAACATCAAGCACGGGAGCCATCTCGGTGGCGCAGTCCTGCGATGCTTTGACGATCGCTCTGCCGAGGTTTGCAAGAGGCTTGAGCTCTTCTCTCGCTTTGTCCTTCACCCGTTTGATTATGCGAATCGCTTTTCTCTCGTCCGATGAACCAAAAAGATTTGAAAAGAAGCCCATCGATAAATTCTCCCGAGATCCAGCATACGCATGTGGATAAGCATGGGAAATGTATTGATGGTTTTCCGTCCGCTTTCTGACCGCCAATCTTGCGGCAAACACCGAGATTTACCGAGTGCACCGGCAATCTAGCCTGCCGAAAGCAAAACGGGCGCACCTCAATAATTGACGGTCCCGCGCGCCAAGCAATTACCGCCCGCCCCCGCCGGCCTGTCGCTCGCCGCTCTGGCCCCGTTAGCCGGCCATCGCCGTCGCCGCATCGGTTGACTTGGCCTGACCGCGCCCCTCTCGCGTCCCGGCATCCAAGGCCCTGAGCGGCGCCACGCTGCGATGGCCCGAAAGCCTCACCGGCCGTCCAATCATTTTGCAGGCATGAGCGAACCGGCCGTCCGCCTTCTCGCGGCTTTTCGTTAATCCCCGTCGCCGCAAAATTCTCAGCGCCCCCTCCAGCGACTTGCGAAATCACCGCCGCCCGCCCAAGTTTTTTGTTGAAAATGGGCCACGACCTGTGCGATGATCGTACGCGAAGGAATGACTGTACGCCCGTCCACAAGCGGCCTTTCCAGCCTCCCATGCACCGCCGCCGCTCCGACGAAATGCTCATCGACGGCAGACGCTCCGCGATCCCCCTCCCTCGCAGGGAGGGGCTAGGGGAGGGACTCCCGACCGCTATCCTGCTGCGAGACGTCGCGCTCGCGCCGCCATCGTTAATCCCTCCCCCGTCCCCTCCCTTCCCTTCGAGGGAGGGGGAGTTTCGAGTCTCGCCTCAGCCTCGCCCGTGCGCAGCCGTTCACGCAAAACCCCGTACCTTCTGCACCCCTGCCGGAGCGGACTCCGTCGGCAATCCCCGCACGCCGACGCTTCGCTCCCCGGCAAAATCCCCGTGGGTTTTGGAGTTTTGAACGCACTTCCACGTTTTCGCTCCAAAACTCCCCCCGAAAACAGCGATTTTCCCCCATTTCGACGCCCCCGCCGGCCAAGTTTTGTCACCCCTCACCAAAATACGCCAATTCAAAACCATGCGAGCCGCGGGGCTCGTCCCCGCGGTCCGTTCCCCGCTCCGTCTCTCGCCCCTCACCCCTCGCCCCTCAGCCCCATGCTCCTAACTCGCTCTAGTCTGCAGCGGTGGCCCGGCGACGGCGCGGGAGGGCGGGTATTATTGGACGCTATGGCAATCCTCGTGCTCATCAGTCGATCGCGGGCGGGTATTACAAGTCCGTCGAGATCGCCCAGCGCACGGGCTGCGACTGCGTGCAGCTCTTTACCAAGAACAACAACCAGTGGCGGGCCAAGCCGATTTCGGCGGACCAGGCCGCGGCGTTTCGGGCGGCGCTTGTCGAGCACAAGCATCGGGCATCCGTTGTCGCATGATTCCTATCTCATCAATCTCGGCAGTCCGGATGCGGAGTTGTGGAAGAAGTCGATCGACGCCTTTGTCGTCGAACTCCAGCGGGCGGAGCTGTTGGGGATTCCCTATGTGGTGATGCATCCGGGAAGTTACACCACGAGCACCGAGGCCCAGGGCATCAAGCGGATCGTTTCGGCGCTCAACGAGGTGCACCAGCAGACCAAGGGGATCGGGGCGAAGTGCTTGCTCGAGAACACGGCCGGGCAGGGGTCGAACCTGGGATGGAAGTTCGAGCACCTCGCGGCGATTCTTGAGGGCGTAAAGGATCCCGAGCGACTGGGCGGGGTGTGCATCGACACGTGCCATCTGTTCGCGGCGGGGCATGCGATCGGGACGAAGAAGGAATACCTGGCCACGATGCGGGCCCTCGACCGGGCGGTGGGCCTCGCGCGAGTGAAGGCGTTTCATCTGAACGACAGCAAGGCGCGGTTTGGCTCGCGCGTTGATCGGCATGCGCACATCGGGCGCGGCGAGATCGGGATCGAGGCCTTTCGACTGTTGCTGAACGACCGGCGGTTTCGACGCGTGCCGATGTATTTGGAGACGCGCAAAGGAGTGGAGAAGGGCGTCGATCTGGATGTCATCAATCTGAAGACGCTGCGCCGTCTGGTTGGGCGGGACGAAGATGAGGCACGACGGAGCACGATGGCACGATGGCACGACGGGCACGATGGCGGATTTTCTAACCGCATAGGTCGCAGAGGATGCGGAGGCGGAGCAAGAGAATTCAACAGGAATAAAAAAGCGCGGCAAGTTGCCGCGAAGCCAATTGGAATCCCCTTTTTCTTTACCTCGGCGCACTCTGCGTCCTTTGCGGTTAAAATCCCATTCTTCTTTTTCCGTCGTGCTCGTCGTGTCGTCGTGGTTAATCTCTGGCCCGGAATGTGCAATGGCTTAAAATCGGGGTAGCGGTCTGCGCGGCAGCGAAACGCGCCTGGCGACTGTATTTGGGGCCGTAAGGAGTGCAAATCGACATGCCTGTTTTGAAGTTTCAGAAGCACGTGAATGCTTCGCCGGCGACGGTGTATGGCGTGGCAAGCGACCTGGAGCATTGGGCCGACTTCGTCCGCGGGATTGAGCGCGTGGAGCTTTTGACCGACGGACCGATGCGTGCGGGGACGCGGTTTCGCCAGACGCGGAAGTTGCCAGACGGCGAAACGACGGCGGAGATTCAGGTCTCCTCCTTTGAGCCGCCGCGCGGGTTTGAGCTGGAGACCCTTACGCGCGGGATGCGGATCACGAGCAGCCAGCGATTCTTGCCAGACATCTCGGGGACGCTGGTGGAAGTGACGCTGGAGGCGAAGCCCGCGTCGCTGGCGGCGCGGCTGTGGGCGCCGTTCGGAAAGCTTTTATTGCGTTCGACCAAGCCCGTCGTCGAGGCGGCGCTGGAAGACCTCAAGGCGATCGCGGAGCAGCGGGCGGCGGCGGATTGGGTGATTAATCCCGGACGCGGCGCTGCATGGGTACACGATGGGACGCGTGTAGCGCGGCAGATGTACGATGTTTGATTGATGATGTCAGAGGGGAAATGGCGCGCCCTCCTTCTGACATCATCAATCACACATCATACATTTCACATTCTTCTCACTTGGCCGCAGGTTCGACGAGGATCTTGGCCGCGGCACTGAGGCCCAGCGAGATTTCTCTTCGCCCCGCCAGTCGGATGGCGAGGGCGTCGGCGGCTTCGTCGCGGGCGGTGACGACGATGGTGGCTCCCGGCATCAAGGCCTGTCGTTCGACAAACTGCAGGAACGCGGGCTCCTGGTCGACGACGCGGACCACGCGGTAGCGCGCGCCTGGGTCGCACTCGGCGAGGCTCATCAGCCGCGGCTTGCGGAGGCGGCCTTTGCGGGTGGGAATGGGGTCGCCGTGGGGGTCGACGGCGGGGCGGCCTAACAGCACGTCGATCCGCTCCAGCACACGATCGGAGATGGCGTGCTCAAGGGCTTCGGCCTCTTCGTGGACGACCGACCAGTCGAGTCCCAGGACTTTGACCAGGAAGAGCTCGACGAGGCGGTGTCGACGGAGGACGTCGAGGGCGAGCTGCTCGCCGGCGTCGGTGAGGCGGACGCCGCCGCGGGGCAGGTACTCGACCAGGCCCTGGCTAGACAGGGTTTTGACCATGGCGGTCGCCGTGCCGGGGACGACGCCCATGGCGCTGGCGAGGCGGCCCATGAGGACCATTTCCTGGTCTCCCAGTTCGCCGGCGGCCTGGGCCAGAAAGAGCTGCTTGACGTAGTCCTCGGCGGTGCTGGTGGTCACGGCGGGCTTTCCGTGGGCGATTTTGATATCTCAAAGATTATATCTTATCGGCGGAGTTGACAACAGTTTGATAGTTCGATATTTTGTCTTTGATAAGTCAAAGAGCCGCCGAGCTGGGCCAGCCCGTCGCTCGTGCTGCATGGAGAAAGTCCCCGTCCACCTCCGGCTGGTTGATCTATGGCGCCTTCAGAGACCACCGCTGCCGCCAGCTCGGCGCCGGCCGACTTTCAGGTGGTGGCGCCGGCGTCACACGTGTCGCTGGAGGGGATGCACGGGACGGTGCCCGTACCGCACCACCAGGCGAGTTTCTGGCGCCAGATGCGCGCTTTCACGGGGCCGGCGCTGCTGGTGAGCGTCGGGTACATGGACCCGGGCAACTGGGGCACCGATCTGGCCGGCGGCGCCCGCTACAAGTACGACCTGCTGTGGGTGGTGCTGCTGGCGAGCATCATGGCCATCTTCCTGCAGGTGTGCTCGGCGCGGCTGGGCGTGGTGACGGGCAAGGACCTGGCCCAGGCGTGCCGCGACTGGTATCCGCGGTGGAGCCGGTGGCCGAACTGGCTTCTGTGCGAGGTGGCCATCGGGGCGTGCGACCTGGCGGAGGTTCTGGGCAGCGCGGTGGCGCTGAACCTGTTGTTTCACATTCCACTGTTCTGGGCCGTGCTGATCACGGCGGGTGACGTGTTTCTGCTGTTGGCGCTGCAGCGGTTCGGCGTGCGGACGATCGAGGCGGTGATTCTCACCTTGGTCGGCACGATTGGGCTCTGTTACTTCATCGAGATATTTGTGCTGCCGCAAACGCGGCCCGACTTCCTGGCGATGGGCCGCGCGCTGGCGACGCCCGGATTTCGGCAGGCTGGAATGGCGTATGTGGCCATTGGAATTATCGGCGCGACGGTGATGCCACACAATTTATATTTGCACTCGGCGCTAGTGCAGAGCCGGAAGTTGCCGCTCTCAGACGACGATCACTTGCGGGCGGCGATCAAGTTTAACACGATCGACGCCACCGTGGCGCTGAGCATCGCGTTTTTGGTGAACGCCGCGATCCTGGTGCTGGCGGCGATGACGTTTTTCGGGCGGGAGAGCGTCACAGTAGCGGGCGGCGAGGTGGTGAGGTTCACGGAGGAGTCGGACTGGATTCGCGTGGCCTACCTGACCTTGGCGCCGCTCTTGGGCACCGCGGCGGCAAGCATCCTGTTCGCCGTGGCGCTGTTGGCCAGCGGCCAGAGCAGCACGATCACCGGCACGCTCGCCGGACAAGTGGTGATGGAAGGGTTTATGCACTGGCGGCTGTCGCCGTGGGTGCGGCGGCTGATCACCCGCGGTCTGGCGATCCTGCCGGCGATTTTTATTATCGGCGTGCGCGGGGAGGGAAGCGTGAACGACCTTCTGACGCTGAGCCAGGTGATACTGGCTCTGCAGTTGCCGTTTGCGATGTTTCCGCTGTTGCACTTCACAAGCTCGCGCAAGCGCATGGGGAAGTGGAAAAACGGGCCGTTGTTGTTGACTTGCGGCTGGGCCAGTGCGCTGTTGATAACGGCCATGGATCTTTACGGTTTGCCGGATTCGCTGAGCGAGGCTTGGCACGTCATCCTTGGGCATTAGGATTGAGGCGCTCGCGGCTTTGGCATCTTAAACTGCTTGCGCAGGACTCCTCGGCTGACCTCGGAGTGACAGGGGAAGAGTATGTACAAGACGATTCTGGTCACGCTGGAAGCGACGCCGACGGATCGGGCGATCATTGAGCACGTCAAGCAGCTTGCCACAGAGCTGAAGAGCAGCGTGGTGCTCTTGCATGTGGCGACGGGCGTGCCGGCGCAGTTTCACGGGCCGAGCGCCGCGGGACAGGAGATCGATGACGATCGGGCGTACCTGGCCCAGGTGCAGGCGGAGTTCGAGGCGGCGAGCGTGCCGGCGATCGCCGAGCTAGGCTTCGGCGATCCGACGCGCGAGATCGTCAAATGGGTCGATGAAAAAGGGTGCGATCTGGTGGCCATGAGCACACACGGGCACCGGCTGGTCGGCGACTTGCTTCTCGGCGCCACGGCGACCCGCGTACAGCATCACATCAGCGTGCCGGTGTTGCTGCTGCGAGCCAAGTAGCGGCAGGGTGCAATCGGCGTCGGAGATGCCTCCCCTAGCGAACGGCTCGCGTCTAGAGCCGGAAAGCGAAACCGAGGCCGGCGAACATGTCGGCGGCGGCGGCATTGAGGCCGACGCCGGCACGGGCGTCGAGCTGGAAATTGTCGGTCACCAGAAAGGTGACGCCGCCGTCGGCGTAGTGCTCGTTGTGGTTGGACTCGGCGCCATCCGGGGCGAAGACGAACCACTCGGTGTAGGCGCCCACGCGGTCGATGGCTCGGTAGTTCACGGTGAGCGACTGGGAGAATTCTTCGTAGGGCTCGTTAGTCTCGTCGTCCAGTTTTCGGTTGAGCTGCGATTGGGCGCCGACCGACAGCCAGTCGTTGATCTCCCAGCCGTAGATCCAGTTGAGGCCCGGCAACACTTCGCGGGCGGAGAACTCACTCGACCCCGTGGGCACGCGCATCTGGGGTACGAGCGCCATTTCGGGCAGGATGCCGGCTTGGCCCGTGAGCGCGAACTTCATGCCGAGATACATATCGTCGGAGCCCGTGGCCACGGTGCGGCCGTCGCCGAAAACGTGCGTTGTTTCTTCGAGGTAGCTCCAGCCGACGCGCAGCTCGAGCCAGTCGGCCAGCACGCCGACGCGGAGCAGCGTCTCGGGAAACGAGTGGATCTTGTCGCTGCCCACCGTGTCGCTGTCGTAGAAATAGGTATATCCGCCTTCGAGCTGGACGACGCCTCGGCCAACCGTCACGGACGACTCGGTGAAGTCCGGGCGGTCGGTGATGATGGGCTCGTCGAGGTCGGGACCGCCTTCGCCGCCGTCGCCATAGCCCCACTGGAGCAGCGTGCCGACTTCGCCCAGCGAAGGCGTGGCGGCCGATAACGCGGCGGCCATCACGAGCGCGGCGATTGGCGAGCGTTTCATGGCCATCCCTGGACCGTGGGCCGCATGGCGGCGCAGCATGACGTTAAGGCGAGAGCGTCGTGGTCGAAATCGGCTCGCTGGCGCCGCCTGCTTCAAGCATTCTCGTCTGTCGATGGCGGCGTCGCTCAGCCCAACGGCAAACTTTCCCCAATCCGGTCTACCGCACCCGAAGTGATCCCGCGCGGTCAAGCTCGCCGCGCTTGGAGGATCACTGCTGTTGCTGTTGCTGCACTTGGCGTAACTTGGCCCGAATGGACTCCAGGCGGCGGGCCAACTCGGCTTCGAAACCGCGGTTGACGGGGCGATAGTATTCGCGCTTGACGCCGAGGTAGTCTTGCGCGGCGACGCCGCCTTCAGCATCGTGGGCATACTCATAGCCCTCGCCGTGGCCGAGGCGTTTGGCGCCGACGTAGTGCGAGTCCTGCAGGTGGACAGGGACGGGCAGCAGGCGACCGTCGCGCACGTCGGCGCGGGCTTCGCCGATGGCGACCGTGGCGGCGTTGCTCTTGGGGGCGCACGCCAGGTATGTCACGCATTGGGCCAGGTTGAGCTGGCACTCCGGCAGGCCGACGAACTCGCAGGCTTGCATCGTGGCGACGGCAAGCGGGAGAGCTTGCGGATCGGCGTTGCCCACGTCTTCGCTGGCGAGAATCACCAGCCGGCGGCAGAGGAAGCGCACGTCCTCGCCGCCTTCGAGCATGCGGGCCAGCCAGTAGAGGCCGGCGTCGGGGTCGCTGCCGCGGATGCTCTTGATCAACGCGCTGGCCGAGTCGTAGTGCGAATCGCCGGTGGGGTCGTACTGGATGGCTTTGCGTTGGACGCTCTCGGCGGCCAGCTCGCGACCGAAGCGGATGGGCCGCTCGTCGCTGGACAGCACGCCGATTTCCAGGGCCGAGAGGGCCTGGCGGGCGTCGCCGTCGCAGGTGGCGGCGAGGAAGTCGAGGGCGTCGTCGTCGGCTTCGATCGGCAGCTCGCCGAGACCGCGCTCGCGGTCGCCGATGGCACGGCGAAGCAGGGTCTTGACGTCGTCGACGCCGAGTGGCTGGAACTCGAACACGCGCGCCCGGCTCACCAGGGCGTCGTTGACCGCGAAAAACGGATTGGCAGTCGTAGCGCCGACGAGCACGACCGTGCCGTCCTCGACGTCGGGCAGCAGGGCGTCTTGCTGGGCCTTGTTGAAACGGTGGATTTCGTCGATGAACAGGAGCGTGCGCGTGCCGTCGGCGGCGACGGCGTCGCGGGCTTCGGCGAGGAAATCGCGTAGTTCCTTCACGCCGCTGGTGACAGCGTTGAGTTGGCGGAAGCGCGCACTGGTTTCCTTTGCCAGCAAGTGGGCGAGCGCGGTTTTGCCGGTTCCCGGGGGGCCGTAGAAAATGACGGCCGTCAGGCGGTCGGCCTTCAAGAGCCGCCTCAGGAGCTTGCCCTCGCCGAGGAAGTGCTGCTGGCCCACAAACTCGTCCAGCGAGCGGGGACGCATTCTGGCGGCCAGCGGCTGGGCGCTGCGGCGGTTGTCGGCTTCCTGTTGGGCGAACAAAGACATGCGGGAATTGTATGCGGCGGACCAGCCGGCCGTCTCGCCAAAACCGGCATAATCGACACGCCCTTCGCCGCTTGGGCCTCCGGTAGTAATGGCAAACTTTGCGCAGCTTCAGGCGGGGACCGAGGTTCGTCGATGGACAACGAAGAGGCCTTGGCGCTCATTTTCCGTTCGCCCTCCCCTGGTGCATCGAGCCATGAAACATTACGACTGCGTTGTCATCGGCACTGGCCCGGCCGGGCAGAAAGGCGCCATTCAGGCAGCCAAGCTCGGCAAGCGGGTGGCGATCATCGAGAAGAACGCCGTCTTGGGCGGCGCCCAAATCAACACGGGCACGATTCCCTCGAAGGCACTCCGTGAAGCCGCGCTCCATCTGACCGGCGCCAACGGCCGCGGGCTGTACGGCAGCAACCCGGGCGGCGCTGCTAAGAAGCACGTGACAATCGCCGATCTCACGGCGATTTCGCAGCAGGTGATCCGGCACGAGTGGGACGTGATCCGCAATCAGTTCGACCGGAACAACGTCGAGCTCATGTGGGGTCGCGCGAGTTTGTCGGCCCGCACGAGTTGCAGATCGACGGCGCGGACTCCAGCGAGGTGATCGAGGCCGACAAGTTTCTGGTCGCCGTCGGGACGCGGCCGGCGCCGCCGGTGCAGGTGCCGTTCAACGACCACACCATTCTCACTAGCGACGAGATCCTGAAGCTCGAAACGCTGCCCAAGACCATGATCGTCGTGGGCGGCGGCGTGATCGGCACGGAGTACGCCTGCATCATGGCCACTCTGGGCGTGCGAGTAACGCTGGTCGAGGGGCGACATCAGGTGCTGGGCTTTCTCGACCAGGAAATATGCGACGCCTTTCAGTACTTCATGCGGCAGCGCGGCATCACGCTACGACTCGGCGAGAAGGTCGCCAAGATCGAAGAGATTGAATATCAAAACGGCCAGTACCACCGCTTGGTGCAGGCGGAGTTGGAGTCGGGCAAGAAGCTGCGGGCCGAGACGCTGCTGTACGCCGTCGGCCGGCAGGGCGTGTGCGGGGCGCTGGGCCTCGACAGGGTCGGCATCAAGTTCGACGATCGGGAGCGGCTCCAGGTCAACGAGCACTATCAGACCAACGTGGAGCATGTATACGCGGCGGGCGACGTCATCGGTTTTCCCGCGCTGGCGTCGACTTCGATGGAGCAAGGCCGGCGGGCTATCTGCCATGCGTTCGACCAGTGCGAGGTCGGCAACTACAACACATCGCTTTTTCCCTACGGCGTGTATGCGGTGCCGGAGATTTCGATGGTGGGCAAGACTGAGGAGCAGCTCACCGCTGAGGGCGTGCCCTACGAGAGCGGCGTCGCCCACTACCGCGAGATCGCCCGCGGGCAACTCCTGGGCGATGAGCTGGGGATGCTCAAACTGCTAATCCACCAGGAGACGCACAAGATCATGGGCGTCCACGGCATCGGCGTCGGGGCGACAGAGCTGATCCACATCGGCCAGGCGGTGATGGCCCTCGACGGCGACGCGGAGTTTTTCATCAACAACGTGTTCAACTTTCCCACGCTGGCCGAGTGCTATAAGGTGGCGGCGTATAACGGGCTCAATAAGTTGAATCATGTGCGGTAGGAAGTTGCGAGTAGCGAGTTACGAGTTGCGAGCAAAAGACGCACGCTGACCAGTCGCAGAATCCGCTCGCAACTCGATACTCATAACTCGCAACTTTTCCCACGATGCACCTCTTCGCCTACGGCACATTGATGTTCCCGGAAGTCTGGGGCCGCGTGGTGGCGCGGCCGTTCGAGGTGCGGCGGGCGACGTTGGGCGGGTTTGCCGTTTACCGGGCGGTCGGCGGCGAGTATCCGGTGATGGTGGAGGCCGGCGCCGAGGCGCGCGTTGGCGGCCTTGTTTACCTCGGCGTCGACGACGAGTCGCTGACCCTGCTCGACCGCTATGAATCGGACCTGTACGAGCGGCGGATTGTCAGGGCTGTGACAGGCGACGGCCAGATGCTCGACTGCCAGGCGTATGTGCTGCCCGCATCGCGGCGCGAGTTGGCCAGCCAGATCCTCTGGGACGCGGACTGGTTTCGCCGCGAGGCGCTAGCAGGATACCTGCGGGCGCTGGGAGATTAGCCGCGGGGCGCGCCGGGGTCGGGACGACGGGTGCTCGCTTGAGTCGATGTCAGAGGGGGGCGGGTTCGTGCTGAGGCACGAGCTTGCGCCGAATCGTTGACGCGCTGCAGGCAGCGGATCTGCGTGAGGTATTGGCGGTCTAATTTCACGAGCGGCGCGGGCTCGCCATTTTCACCCTCCGCGTCGCCGTCGGCGTAGATCAGGGCGTTGGCCGCGTGCACGGCCGTGAGCGGCGTGAAGCGGGCGATCTCGTGCGACGCGGGGTCGTGGTGCAGCGCCACCGCTTCGATGAGGTCCTGCGGCAGTCCCCACAGGCCCAGAAGATACCCGCCGACGTCGGCGTGCGACGCGGCGAACTGATCGAGCTCGGCGGTGAGCAACGGCAGGTGCGACTTCTCCGCCGCCAGGCACACCAAGGCGTAGGTGTGGCCAAAGTGATCGGCCAGCACGAGCTTGCCGATGTCGTGCAGGATGCCGGCCAGCAGAGCGTTGTCCGCCTCGTCGTGGTTAAGGCCCTCGGCCTCGGCGAGCTTCTTGGCCAGGCACCCGACGGCCAGGCTGTGTTCGAGCACCTGCTGACACAGCTCGGCGGGCACGCGCGACTCCTCCAACTGGCGAAACACGCCGGCCGACAGCACCAGGGGCTTCAGGGCGTTGAGACCCAACAGCGCCGCGGCGTGGTGCACGTCGTGAACATGAACGGCGAGCCCGAAGAAGGAGCTGTTGACCAGTTGCAGCACCTTGGCGGTCATGGCGACGTCGTGCCCGACCAGGTCGGCCACGCGGCGGACCGAGGCGTCGCGGCGGCGCAGCTCGCTGAGCATTTCGACGTACACCGCCGGCAGCGAGGGAAGCGTGCTGATCTTGGAGACCAAGGCCTTGAGCCCCGGCTTCGAGAGCCGCTTGCCAAGTAAGCCCGCGCGGGCGATCGATTCGCGAAATTGAATGGGGTCGACCGGCTTGGCGAGGTACTGGTGCGCCGGGCCCACCGACTGCAGCATCTCGCTCTGCTCGGACGGGTTGCAGACCAGCAGCCGCACGGCGTCGGGGTAGAGGTCCCGGACGCAGGTGAGCAGCTCGACGCCGTCGGCGCCGGGCATGCTCAGATCGGCGACGACCACGTCGTAGGGTTCCTCGGCCAGGGCGTCGAGTGCCGGCTCGGGGCCGAAGCAGAACTTCATCTGCCAGTCGCGGCGATACGCCCGCAGCATCCGCTGGGTGCGGTAGAGGGCGTCCGCGTCGTCGTCGACGATCATGACCCGCAGCATGGCAGAGCTCGCGCAGTTTGAAGCTGGAGTACCAGACGGCGCGGCCGGCCTACCCAGCGGCGCGCAGGCTGGAATCCGGGTTTTTCCCACTGAAGGATAGCTTGCGCCGTCTGTCGCCTGGCCGATGATGCGAAAAGGCAAACGCGACGCGTCGCCAGTCGCAGCTGGCTGCTCTCGCGAGAACTCAAGCCGGACCGCTACGCGGTCCGGGATCCCGGAGGGCGTGGCCCTCCGGCTAGCTCACTGGGGGTCGAATTCAGCCAGCGGGCCGATGGTGACGGTGGTGGCGCGGGTGAGCGGGTACTTGGCGAGCACGGCGTGGACCTGGTCCAGCGTGACGGCGTCGACGCTCGCCAGGTCGTCGGCCACCGAGCGGTATTCGCGGCGCATCAGCCAGTTGCCGCCGACGTTGAACATGCGGCTGCGCGACCGCTCGCCGCCGAGGACGACGCGGCTCTTGAGCTTGCTGCGGGCCTGACGGAGCTCGTCCTCGGTGAGGCCCGCGGACTCGGCGTCGCGCTGGACCTGGCTGAGCACGTGGAAATTCTCTTCGGCGTCTTCGGGGGCGCAGCTCATCCAGGTGAACAGCATGCCCACGCCCTGGTACTCGTAGTGGCCCGTGCTGGCCGTCTCGGCGAGGCCCGGGTCCACCAGGGCCCAGTAGAGCCGGCTGCCGGCGTCGTCGCCGATGATGGTGGCCAGCAGCTTGGCGGCGAAGCGGTCGTCGTCCTCGCTTGCGGGGCCGTCGGCCAGTTGCAGGATGTACTGCTGCGTGGCCGAGTCGCGGTGCACGAATTCGAACAGGGAATTCGAGGCGACCGGCGGCGTTTGCCGCGGCGTGGGACGCGGCTGCCAGCTTTCGCAGCGCTTGGCGACCTGGCGCACCAGCCCGTCGAAATCGACTCGCCCCGCCGCGGCGACAAGCACATTGCCTGGCGCATAGCGCGACTCGAAGTAGCCGCGCATCTGGTCGACGCTCAGGGCGCCGACCGAGTCGAGCGTGCCCAGCACGCTGCGGGCAATCGGGTGGCGGCCGTAGTGCAGCTCCTTGATGTGGTCGTCCATGCCATAGGGCGGCTGGTCGGCGTACATCTTGATTTCTTCGAGGATGACTTTCTTTTCCATCTCGAAGTCGTCGGTGCGCAGGCTGGGCCGCATGATGTCGGCCAGCAGGTCGACGCTCGCCTCCTGGTACTCCGGCAAGAGCGAGGCGTAGTAAACGGTGTGCTCCTCGCTGGTGTAGGCGTTGTGGTGGGCGCCGATTTCGTCGAACTCGCGGTTCACGTCCTCGGCCGAGCGGCGAGGCGTGCCCTTGAACGCCATGTGCTCGAGAAAATGGCTGACGCCGGCCACCTCGTCGCTCTCATCGCGGGCGCCGGTGCGGACGAAGAAACCGACGCCGATCGAGTGGGCGGCGTCGTTGCACTCGGCGACGATTTCCAGGCCGTTGTCGAGGGTGGCTTGGCGAAACTTCACGCGATGTCCTTGGAAATTGTCACAGGGATTTTACTCAAGCGGGAATCTTCAGCGGCTGCGGGCCCAGGGTGGCGAAGGTGAAGTCTTTGGGCGGGTGGGCGGACAGATAGGCGTTGATCGAGTCGGCGGTGAGCTCGTCGACTTTGCGACTGACTTCGTCGAGCGTGCGGACGCGGCCAAGGTGGTACCAGTCGCGGGTGATGACGCCGCTGCGGGCGGCGGTGGACTCCTGTTGCAAGATGAGGCCGCTCTTGATGCGGGCCTTCAGGCGATCGAGCTCGGCTTGCTCGATGCCGGCGCCGAGCTTCACCAGCTCGGCCAGCGTGACGTCGAGCGTTTCCTGCGCCCGTTCGGCCGTCGTGCCGGCGTAGCAGAAAACGCGAGCGCGGCTAAGCTGCGACTGGAGCGTGGCGCTGACGCTGTAGCACAGGCCGCGTTTCTCGCGGACCTCGGTGAACAACCGCGAACTCATGCCGTCGGAGAGCACGCCGACGGCGGCCCACGCCTGGAGGTATTGCGGGTCGCTGAAGGGCACGGTGGGAAATGCGATGCCGATGTGGCACTGGTTGACGTCGAACGGAGTGTGCTCGGCGCCGGCGGCGTGGGGCTGTTCGACCACCGACGGCGCATCGACCGATTCCCAGTCGCCGAAGAGCGACTCGACGCAGTCGCGCAATCGGTTCCACTGGATGGCGCCGGCCACTCCAAGAATGGCGCCATTGGGGCCGAAGTGAAGCTGCCACTGGCGGCGGACGTCGGCGAGCGTCGCGGCGGTGACGCCCGGCTCGTCGCCGTGGCTCGGGCGGCCCCACGGCTCGGGATACGCCCGGCGCCGGAGCTGGTCCATCATTTTTTGCGAGGGTTCGTCTTCGACGCCATGGATTTCCTGCAGGCAAACTTGACGCGCCGCGTCGAGTTTGTCTTCCGGCAGTTGCGGCCGGCGGACGATGTCGGCGTAGATCGCCAGGGCGTCGTACAGATTGTCGGCCAGGGTGGCGCCGCTGAAGCCGGTGTGCGCGGGGCCGACCGATTCGCCGCGGTCGACGCCGAGATTCTCCAGGTCGGTGATCACCGCGCGGCTGTCGCGCGGGCCGGCGCCGCGGAACGACATGTCGCACAGCAGGCTGGCCAGACCGAGGCGGTCGGCGGGGTCGGCGCTGGAGCCGCAGGGGGCCAGCAGCGTGAAGGCGGCCGACTCCAACTCGGGCGTCGGTTCGGCCAGCAGGACCAGGCCGTTGTCGAACTGGTGGGTTTCAATCGACCGGCTCGGCACGGATGTCGAAGGGGGCATGGCCCTGGAAGCGTACCGGCCCGGGAGGCTGGGGGCAATCGCTAGTTGGCCAGGACCCGAGCGTCGCGGCGGGCTTCTTCGGCGGCTTTGAAGATGGTTTTCATCACGCGGAAGCTCAAGCGGCGGTAGAGCCGCACGGCCGCATCGTTGTCGGCCGTGACTTCGAGGCCGACGCGGGTGACGCCGACATGCTGGAGGCCGGCAAGCGAGGCGACGATGAGTGCGGCGCCAACGCCGTGGCCGCGGTGCGGGGGCGTGACGCCGATGTTCTGGATGTTGGCCCGCGTGCGGTGCGTGCGGATCGCCTGGATGGTGCCGCAGGACTCGGTGCGGCGACTGCCCGGCGGGGCATACACCGCCAGCCAGGTGGCTTCGGGGACGAAGCCGTCGCGTTCGCTGATCTCCCACATCAACCGCAGGCAGCTTTCCCTGGCGCCGAGGCACGGGAAGACCACGGCATCCAGCTCGTCCCGAAAGCTGAAGAACTTTGCTTCGGCGTGGTCTTCGACCAAGTCGGGCGACCAGCAAAGGAGCCGATAGCCTGGATAGACCGCTAGCGCCGGCCGCTCCCAGCGGCGCAAGTCGATCTCCATTTGGAATCGCTTGTAATAGCGAAGTTGTTGTGCGTGCATGCCTGGGCAGCAGGAGTGTGCGGGTCTGCCAGACGGGCTCGCATGCGCGGTGGCGCGCGAGTCGTCGGTAGGGGAGCCGACCCCCACAAGATACCATAGGTCGCGGAATTGCCTAGCATCTGGTGGACAATGGGCGCGGATAATGGGCCGCAAGTTTGCGGGGCGATCATCGGACGCCGAAGCACGGCGCGAGCTGTGCGACTAAATTGACTTGGTGCGTTATACAATAGACGATATGCGACCAAAGAATTTGGATGTCGTTGACGCCGCGCCGGAGCGCACGGGGGTCATCCTTGTGGATCACGGTTCGCGCCGGGAGCAAAGCAACCAATTGCTTCTGGAGGTCGTCGACGCCTATCGGAAGCACTCGGGGCGGCGCATCGTGGAGCCCGCGCACATGGAGCTGGCCGAGCCTTCGATCGCCACGGCGTTTCGGCGGTGCGTCGAGCAGGGCGCGACGCTCGTGGTCGTGTTCCCATATTTGCTATCGCCGGGGCGGCATTGGGACGAGGACATTCCGCGACTGGCGGCCGAAGCGGCCCGCGCTCACGCAGGGGTGCAGCATTTGGTGACTGGGCCGTTGGGGCTGCACCCGCTGATGCTTGAGGTGATTGATGAGCGGATTGGGGAGGGGCTGCGCAGTTTGACTTGAGGTGGAGCGAAGACGCAAGCGTAGGGTCGGCCGATCGACCGTTGTTAATCTGGGAAACTTATTCCGGATGCGGTTTTCTTATCGTTTGCGGGGAGTTTGCCGATATCTGGCCTACGGGCCGCCTTGTCTTGACGCGGCCGCTCGCTCGTCGCTCAATGGGGGAGGTGGCCAATGGTCCGCGAAATAGCTGCGGGATTGTGTGCGGCGCTGGCGCTGGGTGCGGCGGCGCGGGCGGCGGACAAGCCGTTTGTGCCGGGGACCGGGTCGAAAGTCGTCGGCGACGACTTCGAGGCCGCCGACTGGCAGTACATCAAAAACGGCGCCAAGGCCAGCTACGAGCAGGACGAAACGCAACGCCCGCCCGGCGGCAAATCGAAGAATGGCCGTTGGTACGAAAAGCGCCATGCGCGGCCAGCCCGACGTGGTGCGGCGCATCGCCACGCCGCCCGGCGGCCTGGAGGGCAGCAACGGATCGCTGTTTCTGGCCACAATGCTGTCGGGCATTCCCGGCGAGATCAGTCGCAAACAAATGCAGGACGACCTGCTCATGGGCGTGAAGGAGCGCATGGGCACGGGTTTGCCCGTCTCGTGGCGGCCGAGCTTCGTGGTGCGAGTGTACTTGCCCGAGTTCAAGCGATGGGAGAATCGCAGCGGATCGTCGTTCGGCGTGCGCGGCGACGTGCGCGGGCGCAATCCTGACGGCACGGTCGAATCGTACTGGCCGGGAATGTTCATCCTATTCCGTAGCGAGACAAGCGCGAAATACGACCATGACTTCGCCCAGATCACCGTGCGCGCCGGCAACAACGGACGCGACGTGCCGGGGCCCGTGATCGAGGAGCCGGGCTGGTGGACCTTCGGCCTGGCCTTCACGCCCGACGGCGCGGTGCACTACTACGCCAGTCCGGGCGTCGACGACTTGACCGAAGACGACCACTTGTACTCGAGCCTTCCGTACGGCACGAAGTGTTTGTACTTTGACAATTTCATGGTCAATGTGGCCAATTTCGAGGACGGTCGGACCTGGTCGACGCCGTGGGTGATCGACGACCCGGCCGTCTACGTCGTTCCACCGACGGGTCGAACGGTGCAGGACCTGACCCGCGGGAGCAGTATGGCCAGTCGGCAGCGGAGCGCGGGCTCGCCGCGGACGGCTTGGAATCGCTTTTGGAACGGGCAGAGCGCTCGGTAAGGCAACGACGAGCAACGACGGCAGGGCGGCTTGCGGCGGCGATTCCGGGGGGCATCGCCGCCGCATTGTTTTCCTACGGGCAATACAGCCAAGTTGAGCTGGCACGCCGGACCGGCCGGGACCCTTGACGGGGTTGCCGAGGGTCTGGTGAAAGTCGATAATCCACCGCGCCGACCGCCCCTAGCGGAGGATGCACGTTTCGCTTGGCCGGCTACGGCGGCGGGACGCTGCCGGCTAATCAATATTCTTGCGGAGCGAGCCAACGCCGGCCGCTGCCAAGTCGCCAACAGCAGGGAGGGATCATGCCTCGCAATCGCGTCTACGACGATGCGTCCGCCGCGATCGGCGACACGCCGATGATTCGCATCAACCGCCTCGTGCCCAAGGGGCACGCCACGGTGTTCGCCAAGTGCGAGTTTTTTAACCCGCTCAACAGCGTGAAGGACCGTATCGGGGCCGCGATGATCGCGGCTGGCGAGCGCGAGGGGAAAGTCAACAAGGACACCCACATCATCGAGCCCACCAGCGGCAACACGGGCATCGCACTGGCGTTCGTGTGCGCAGCCAAGGGATATCGGCTCACGCTCACGATGCCGGAGACGATGTCGGTCGAGCGCCGAGCGCTGCTGCGCGCATGGGCGCGGAGCTGGTGCTGACGCCCGGTTCGGAGGGCATGAAGGGCGCCATCGCCAAGGCCGGCGAGATGGTGGCCGACGAGAAAAACGCCTGGATGCCACAGCAGTTCGACAACCCTGCCAATCCGGCGATCCATGAAGCGACGACAGGTCCCGAGATTTGGGAAGACTCCGGCCAGAAAATCGACGCGATCGTGGCCGGCGTCGGCACGGGCGGCACGATTACCGGCGTGGGACGGTACATCAAGAAGAAGAACCCCAACTTCAAGTGCATCGCGGTGGAGCCGGTGGACTCGCCGGTGATCGCCGGCGGCAAGCCGGGGCCGCACAAGATTCAGGGCATCGGCGCCGGGTTCATTCCGAAGAACCTCGACATGTCGCTCGTGGATGAAGTGGTGGCCGTCAGCAACGAGGAAGCGTTCCAGTGGGCGCGGCGGCTGATGAAAGAGGAGGGCATCGTCGGCGGCATCTCCAGCGGCGGCAACATGGCCGCGGCGGCCAAGGTGGCGGCCCGGCCGGAGTACGCCGGCAAGCGGATCGTCACCATCATGCCGAGCCTCGGCGAGCGGTACCTGTCGACGGCGCTGTTTGAAGGGCTGACCGGATGACGCCCGCGGGCCTCGCGAGCGATGCGGGCTTGTTGCCGGTGGTGGAGCCCCCGCCGACACGGCCACGCTTGCCCGAGTGGCTGCGCGTCAATCTTCCTTCCGGACGTGGGCAGCGCGTGTTCAATCTCACGCAGGGCGCCGTTGCCGAAAACGGCCTGCACACCGTGTGCGAAGAGGCCCGCTGCCCGAACATTCACGACTGCTGGGCCCGCGGCACGGCCACCTTTATGGTGGCGGGCGAGAGTTGCACGCGGGGGTGCCGGTTTTGCTCGGTGGAGACGCTACGGGCGCCCGCGGCGCCGGACGCCGCGGAGCCCGAGCGCCTGGCCGACGCGGTCGAGCGACTCGCACTCAGTTACGTCGTGATCACGGTCGTCAATCGCGACGACCTGGCCGACGGCGGGGCGAGCCATTATCGCTCTTGCGTCGACGCAGTGCATCGGCGGCTGCCGGACGTGGGAATTGAGCTCTTGTCGAGCGATCTGGGCGGCGACTGGAGAGCGCTTGAGGCCCTGCTGGTCGGCATTCCGCTGCGCGTGTTCGCTCACAATGTGGAGTGCGTGCCGCGGCTCGATCGCGAAGTGCGCGATCCGCGCGCGTCGTTTGTGCAGAGCTTCGACGTGCTGCGGCGGGCCAAGGCACTGCGGCCAGATTTGCCGACGAAGACGAGCCTGATGGTGGGACTCGGCGAGACGGATGACGAGCTGCTGGCGGCGCTTGGTCGGTTGCGCGACGCGGCCGTCGACTTGCTGACGCTGGGTCAATACATCGCACCGGGACGGCCAGGGTCGCGGTTCTTGCCCAGTGGCGCGGTACGTGCCGCCAGAGAAGTTCGCCGAATGGGAATCAGCGGCGCTCGGGATGGGGTTCAAGGGCGTGGCGGCGGGGCCGCTGGTGCGCAGCTCATATCGGGCCGAGGAGCTTTGGCAGTCAGCAGTCGGCCGCTAATTCGATCAAGCGATTAAGCAGCAAATCGGGCTCGGCGCCGCTCAGCGTGCCCGACCGCACGAGTATCTCCTGAGCCATGTGCCCGACGCGACTCAGCTCTACGCCGGCATAGGCATGTTGGTCAGCGGTTAGCTGCTCGCGGACTTCGTTGAGCAGTTCGAGCGACCGCCGGGCGTGCCGCTCGGCGCCGGCCGCATTGCCTTCGCGAAGTTTTACGGCGGCGGCGGCGAGCTTGATTAGCGACTTGAGCCACGCGGCGACCGTGCCTTGGCGCCCCGCCGCGTGCCACAGCGATTCCCACGCTTCGTGCGCTTCCCAGTAGAAGCCGTGGTTGAATAAATCGACGCCCCAGCGGTAGGTTTCCGACTCCTGCCACTGCGACGGATTGAGTCGCGCCGCCGCCGAGTGCGGCTGGCCGTGCATATGGCCGCGCGGGTCGCTCACGGGGTGCGGTGCGAAGCCTGGCACATAGGAGTACGGCGGCAGCGGCGTGTGGCTGTAGCGCGGCCGCGTATTTGGCTCGGTCATGGCACGGCAGACTTGGCCATGTCGATCTCGACGTGGCCCGACAGCGCCGCCTCGTCGAGCCGTAGTTGGCCGCGCAGGCCCTTGAACCAAGTGAGCGCCGGTAACTGGAAGTCTGCGGGCGGCTGGGTGAGCAGGAATTGGTTTTGCGGCGCCAGGGCCGTGGAGGTCCACGCGGGTTGGCCGCCGAGGACTTCCACCACTTGGTACTCGCCGCCCAGCGGATCGACGAACTCGCCGTCGACAAGCTCTTCGCCGATCTCGCGGCACCGGTCGCGCGGGACGTGGAGCTGATTGGCCAGGTTGTTCATCAGCCGGCACGCGGCGACGGACGCCTCGCGCGAACGGGAGTAGCCCAGGGCGTTGACGACGCCGGAGAGTTGCGTGCCGGTTAAGTCGGCCACGTCGAGCCATGCTTGTGCGAGCTCAGGGACTTGTTGCGACAGTCAGCTCCGGCAGCACGCGGCGCACCAGCTCGGATTGAAAACCCATAAGCATGAAGTCGTCGCGGCGGGCTTGCCAGGCGTCGTGCGGGGCGGGGACGGGCTCGGGGCCGTCGGCCACATTGCCGGGCGAGAAGATTTTCAAGAGTCCCGGCTTGGGCCACGTGCCCCAGTACACGTGGGCGAATTCGGAGAAGGGCGACGCCGGTTTCAAGCGGCCCTGTTCGGCGACGAGCGTGGCACCGAAATCCTGGGCGGCGAAAAAGAAGTGGTGCGGCTCGGACTCGCTGCCGGGCAGCGGCAGAATGGCGTGGAGCACCGCTTCGCCGCGGATGAGGTCGCCCGCGATCGGGCCGACGCGCTGGTTGCTCGGCTCGCCCAGCATGTCGGGCAGGCGACCGAGCTTCACATTTTCCAGCGGCGTAGCGAGGATGTCGGCGGCCATCGTCTCGCCGGAACCGTCGGCCAGCGGCACGCGGCGGATTCCCACGGCGATTGGCGGCATCTGGCCCACTTCCTGGCGGAAGCGATCGGCGAAGCGCGTGTAGGCAGCCGATTCGGCGGCGGTGGCGCCGGCGACTTCGACGTCGGCGACGGGGACGAAGCGGCCGGGCCAGCCGCGCACGGAGTCGTGCATGCCAGCGGCGTCTTCGACGAGCGCTGTGCCGTCGCCGCGGGCGGCAAAGTTCGCGGGGAGTAAGCCGGCGGCGATGAGCTCCGGCACGCTCACGGCGGCCACGCCCTCGGCGGCGGCTTCCAGGCGGGCCAACTCGATGATCTTCATTTCGCGGAGCGAACGGGCACGGCGCTGCGACTCAATCCACACCGCGGGGCTGGTGAGGTTGCGGAAGAAATCGGGCGAGGCGTAGACGAAGGCGGCGTCGCCGCGGTCGTGGGGGAGTTGCTTTCGCGCGTTCTGGAACGGAGGCGAAGACGCCAGCGAGTGGTCGCCCTGCCCCGCTTGCAGGAATCTCTGGACGAGGCGCTCGGAGGTGCACACCAAGTGGAAATCGCCGTCGATGACGTAGTAGGACCGCACTTCACCGCCGGGCGTGGCGATGAGCGATACATCGTGGTCAGCGATGCGGAGCTTGGTTTCCTTCGCGTCGGGATATTTTTTGAGGGCCTCCTGACGCTGGCCGGTGAGGTCGGCGGCCAACAGCGGGCCGGCTTTGGCCTGAAACAGCAGGCCAAAAGCGGCGCCCTGCGGCATGTACGGGTCGAGGCCCACCATCGCCACGTCGGCGATCACCTGCGGGCCAAGTATTTTGGACATTGCCGACTCGTGAATCGAGAGCTGCTCTTCGATGCGCGCCTCGCGCCGTGGTCGATGTCGCGGCGCATGATCATGTTGGCGAGGTCGCCGTCCCACTTCCGGCTCAAGTCGCGGAACCAGAGGTAGTTGGTGAAGTTGCCGTAGCGAATGTAATAGCATTCGACCGGCACATGCTGGGCAATCGGCTCGATGGCGACGCCCGCGTTCTGGTCGGAGGGAATCTCGACGTCGTACCAGGGCATCGCGGGCGGAAGCGGCCCGAGGGGGCCGCCGGGCGCCGCGTCGCCGGCCAGGAGCGATTGGTCGATCGAAAGCTGGTGGGTCTCCGTGACCAAGAGGTCGTCCCACGCCCGCTTGTGAGGCGCGAGCGAGAGCATGTCCAACAACCCCGGCTTGCGCTCGGGCAACCGCAGTCCCAATCGGCGCGAAAGGTTGGCGACGAGGAAGTTCTCCACCAACGGCGGGAACCGCGGGTTTTGCTCGAGGCTCAGCCAGCGGTTGCCGTATTGGGTCCACCACTCGGCCAGCAGTTGTGCGTGCCCGGCGGGGTTGGCCAGCGGACGTACCTGCACAGATTGGCCCTCGGGCGTGAAGGCCTGGAGCTCGAACGGGCCGTCGCCGCGGAACAGGAAATACATCGTCGCCGTGCGCGGCGATTCGATCTCCAACAGCTTCCGAATGAACTTTCGTACCGGCGGCGACTCGGCCAGCGCCGGGTACAGCACGCGGCCGTCGGCCGAGGCCACAGTGAATCGTTCATCCTGAAGCGGGTCGGCCGCGCCGCCAGCCGTGTTGCTCAAGGTGATGCGGCCCACGCCGAAGGGCTGGCCCGCGTAGGCCACGACTTCGGCGCCCCGGGCTGAGCACACGCCGACTAGCGATGCAACCAGCACTGGCATGCTCCACAGGGCGATGCGGCGGGCGCGCCCAAGAATGTCAGCCCTTGGGCGAAATAGCAGCGTGAGCGTTTCATGCGAGGTGAACCCCTCCGGGTGCAAAGGCGGGCGGAGGACGCGACAATCATTTACAATGCTACCGGTGGTCGGAGGCTGGCGACAGGAGTGACCGCCCGCGAGAAAGTTGGATGGGGTTGTAACCCCGACATCCCTCGAAAGGTCCGCACGGACTCCCCGGGAAACCTCCGAAGCACCGGCCGCCGCGGAACTTGCGACCCCACAAGCCTTTCTGGCAGAATCACGCCGATGTTGCTGCCGCGTTTTTCCATCCGCACGCTGCTGGCGATTCTGACGGGCGTGGCGGTGCTTTCGCTGCTGGCGGGGCACGCCATGGGAGGGCGGGCGTGGGCATTGGGCGTTACCGTGGCGGCGGCCAGCGTGCCCGCCATGCTAGCCGTGCACGCCGGGTTTTTTGCCGCCGCGTCGCTGTTTGCCCGCTGGTTAGGGCCGGTGGAAATCGTGGCCCGCACCAGTCGCGGCGGCGTCGAACAAACAGTGCTGACCGCGACCCCAACGACGGCCGTCCCCACGACCCAACAGTTATTGCCCGATTCGACGACGCCATGACTACGCGCTGGGCGATGCTGTGGGCGACCTTGTCGTGGCTGGCCGCCGCGGACGACGCCGGCGCTCAAATCCCCGTGCCGACGGCGCCTAGTGCCGTTGCGCCCATCATGTTCGCCGGCGGCAAGGGCGCGGCGTATCAAATTGTCACGACCGCCGATGGGCAAAAATTCGTCGGCCCGGTCCAAAACAACGGCGCCCTCGCCTATGGTCGCAAGAGCGGCCTGCAAATGTCGCTCGCCATGACCTGGTGCGGTCAATACGGTTACTGGCCGCTGGAAGTGACATTCAAATCGCGCCGCCCCGCGGCGACCGACAAACAGATTCTTTTTCGCTTTTACGCCGGCGGCTGGCAGAATCGCGGCAAGTCCATCACCGTCGAGCAGAGCCTGACGCTGAAGACCGGCGATCGCACCACGAGCGCGACGATCCTGACGCCGCACTACGAAACCTGGCAGGTGTGCGGCTGGGAGGCGACAGTCGACGGCCAGCGAATGGATGAGCTGAATGTGGACTTCGCCAACTTCGGCGCCATGCAGGGCGCCGGCGGCGGCATCGCGGCCTTGGGGGTGTCGCTCAATCCTGTTGACGGCAACTTGGCGACGATATTGCAGTCGCTGGGCGGTGGCCAGGCGACGCTAAGGCAGGCCAAATCAGCGGAACTGCCGACGGACTGGATTTACTACAGCGCTCTGGACCTGGTGATCATGCCCGCGCACGAATTGCCCCGGCTGGTCCAGCGTCAGCCTACGCAAGGCGCCGCCCTGCTGCGGTGGGTCCGCTCGGGAGGCAATCTTTGGCTGCTTGACGCGCAAAACGACTGGTCGCGACTCGCGGAAGCGGACGCCGTCTTCGCTCCCAATGAACCGGCGACCGAGGGCGATGCGCCCGCTTCGGCGCAGACCTTGGGCACGGCCGCGTGGCGATTCTTGCCCGTGGGCCCACGCGGCGCCGACGCCGTCGCGGGCGCCTTGATCCTGTCGCGGTTTATAACCTCCGGCGCGACGCCGGCTTCTTCGGCCGGAATCAACCCTGGAGTGGCTCAAGCGACCGGCAACGACCCGCCAACGGCGGCGCGGCAGCCAGGCACGCGTAGAATCAAAGCTCGTCCATACGGGTTGGGCGTGGTGGCCGCGTTCGCTCATGGCGTGCCGACGGATCGCAGCAATACGGCGCAGGTGGCCGAGTCCGTGAGCCAATCGCTGCTGGGGCCGCGCGGTCACCGCCACCCGATTTGGCAACGCCCCCGACGGCTTTAATGCAGAGTTCAATAACTGGTTGATACCCAACGTCGGGGTCGCGCCCGTAGGCGTGTTCCAGTTTCTGCTCTCGCTGTTTGTGATTGTGATTGGCCCGTTGAACTATTGGTGGCTGAAGCGGCGCAGGTCTTTGCCGCTGTTGCTCGTGACCGCGCCTCTGGCCGCCACCGTGGTGACGGTCGTCATCCTGGCCTATGGCGTGCTCGCCGACGGGTGGGACGTGCGGGTGCGGGCGCAGTCTCACTCAGCTCGACCAGCGCGCCGGCGAGGCGGTTAGTTGGGCGCGGTTGTCGTACTACGCAGGCGTGGCGCCCGACGGGGGACTGGCCATGCCCGCCGACGTCGCGCTGTATCCGGTGATGCCGGAGTGGGCGGTCAGATACGGCTACGGCGGCGCCGCGAGTTCAGAGCGCGAGCTGCGCTGGACCCGCGCGAACAACTGACGCGCGGCTGGCTCACGTCGCGCACGCCGACGCAATACCTGGCCGTGGCAGCGCGGCCCAGCTCCAAGCGGCTCGAGCTGCGGGCGGGCGACGCGGGGCTGCGGATTGTCAATCGCTTGGGCGTGCGCGTACTGCGCGCCGCGCTGCAGGACCACGAAGGCAAGCAGTATTGGTGCGAGGACCTGCCCGACGGCGAGGGCCGCGTCGTGCCGGCGGTGGAGCGCCTGCTTATTGCAACCAACATGCGCAAGACCTTCTCGGAAAACTTTCCCGAGTTTCCCGGCGGCGCCGGCGGGCTAACCTATGCGTCGTACTATGGCTACGGGCTATCACACAATCTGATGGAGGCCCGGCTGGAGGCGATCAATTCGCCGATGGTGGACAGCTGGGGCGACGGCACCTATCTGGCGATCACCGACCACGGCGTCGAGCTGGACCTGGGGCTCGATGACGTGAGCGAGGAAAATAGCTTTCACGTGATTGAGGGAAGTTGGTGATGCGGAAATTGAAGATGTCAGAGGCCAGCGATTCGTAACGCCCTTTCTGACATCATCATTCACACATCAAACATCAAACATTTCCCCCCGCTCAAATTGATTAACGTCTCATGATCGCCCCCCGTCGACCACTCATCGAGCTGCGGCACTTGCACCGCTACTTTGGGCCCACCAAGGCAGTGGTCGACATGAGCTTCGAGGTGTACGCCGGCGAGGTGTTCGGGTACATCGGGCCCAACGGCGCGGGAAAAACCACGAGCATGCGAATTCTCGCGACGCTCGACGAACCCACGTATGGCGACGCGCTGGTGGACGGCTTCTCGGTGGTCGACGATCCCGATCGCGTGCGACGGCGGCTCGGGTTCATGCCCGACTCGTTCGGCGCCTACGAAAACATGAATGTGACCGAATATCTCGACTTCTTCGCCCGGGCCTACGGGCTGCGGAGCCACCAGCGCCGGGCGGCCGTCGACTACGCGATGGAGTTCACGCTGCTGAACCAACTGGCCGACAAGCCGATCACGGGCCTCTCCAAAGGCATGAAGCAGCGGCTGTGCCTGGGCCGCACGATGATTCACGATCCGGCGGTGTTGATTCTTGACGAGCCCGCGGCGGGGCTCGACCCGCGGGCCCGCATCGAGCTGCGCGAGATGATCAGCCGACTCGCCGACAACGGCAAAACGGTGCTGGTGAGCTCGCACATCCTGACCGAGTTGGCGGAAATGTGCCATCGCGTGGGCATCATCGAACAGGGACGGCTCCTGGCCGTGGGAACGGTCGAGGAGATCAGCCGGCAAAGCGAGGCGCGCAGCGAAGTCCGAAGCGACGTGCGCTGCGCGTGCTCCATAACGCCGACGGCCTGGCGGCCTGGCTGGCCGCGCGCGACGACGTGGCCGAGGTGGCCCAGCGCAACGGGCACTTCCACCTCAATCACGCCGGCGGTCCGGAGGAGCAGGCGGCCCTCTTGCGGCAGGTGATTGAGGCGGGGTTCGCCGTGGTCGAGTTCGCCAGCAAGACCAAGAGTCTGGAAGACGTGTTCCTGCATGTCACCGAGGGCCGCGTGCAATGAGCCAGACCGCCCAAGAGCGCGAATCCGTCCCCGCCGCGCTGCGCGCGGCGCGCGCGCGCCTGGCAGCGCCTTGAGGCCTGGCTCGCGGCGCTGACCGACCGCTTCAATCCCATTCTGGTGAAGGAAGCGCGCAAGCGCTCAAGAGTCGGCAGTTCGTCGTCACCTTTTTCCTGGTGCTGACGGCTTGCTGGATCGTAAGCATTGCCGGCGTGGCGATCGTCGGACCGCAGATTTACTACGCCGCCGCCGGGCGCGAGATGTTGGTGGCTTATTTCACCGTGCTGGTCGTGCCGCTGGCGCTGATCGTGCCCTTTGGCGCCTTCCGCTCCTTGACTTCGGAGCAAGACGACAACACCTATGATCTCTTGTCGATCTCGACGCTCACCTCGCGGCAGATCATCACCGGCAAGCTGGCCAGCGCCGGCGTGCAGATGCTGGTGTATGTGTGCGCGGTCAGCCCGTGCATCGCCTTCACGTTCCTGCTCCGCGGCGTCGACGCCATGACCATCGCCTTTCTGCTCGCGGGCGTCACGCTGGGATCTCTCGGCCTGTCGATGTGCTCACTGCTGATCGGCACGGTCGCCCGGCTGCGGCACACGCAGATCGTGATTTCGGTCGGCCTCGTAATCGGGCTTTTTTGGGCGGCCATCGGCGGCATTATGATCGCCGCCCAGGTGCTGTACGGGGGCCTGCCGCGCGACTTGGACTTCTGGATATTCGTGGCGTTCTTGCTGACGTTTTACGTCACGACATTTGGGCAGCTCCACGCGGCGGCGGCGGCCCAACTGGCCTTTTCCAGCGAAAACCGGTCGACGCCGCTGCGCTGGTGGATGCTCGCCCAGCAGGCGTGCGCCTTCGGCTGGATCGTGGCGGCGCCCTACGCCTACAACCAATTCCAGGGCGCGCGCGAGCTGAGCGTCGTCGCCATGTGCTTCCTGCTGGCGTACTGGTACGTCATGGGCGCGATGATGACCAGCGAATGGCCGCACCTGTCGCGCCGCGTGCAGCGGTCGCTGCCGCAGTCGACGCTCGGCAGGACTTTTTTCAGCTTCTTCAACCCCGGGCCCGGCGCGGGATACATGTTCGTCGTGGCCAATTACACGGCCCTGTGCCTCGGCGGCGTGCTACTGGCTGTGGCCACGGGCGGACCAGGGACGCGCTGGCCCTCGACCGAGACCATCGTGTTTTTCGCGATTCTGAGCTGGGCGTACCTGGTAACCTTTCTGGGCGTGGGACGGTTGCTGATCAACTTGCTGCGGCGGTGGATGTTCGTGCCGATGACCGCCGGATTCCTGGTGCACGTTGTCCTCCTGCTTATCGCCGTGGGCGTGCCGACGGTCATCCAGTTGACCTCGCGCGACCTGCGCAACAGCGGCTACTCGCTCGTGCAGTTGGCCAATCCCATGTGGACGCTTTCGACGCTGCTGGATGACGGCGCGGGAGCGGTGCAAGCGGATATTCTCGTGCTGGTGATTCCCGCGGCGGCCTTGTGCACGCTCGCCTTGAGCGTGCGCTCGGTGGCCACGGAGCTATTGCACCAACGCGTGGCCCCGCCGATTCGCGTGGTCGAGGAGGAAGCCGCCCTGCACCCCACGACGAAGTCGGGGCCGGCGAATCCATGGGAGGCGGAGGAAGGTTGAGTTACTCCAGCGTTGCCTGCCACTGTTGGCGGCCGCGTTGGAGCACGACCATCGGCGGCTTGATCGACAGGACCTCGACGCCGAACTGGGTCTCGCCCTCGGCGACCGGGGCCACATTGCCGTCGATCGAAAGCACGGCCCGCTGGCGGTCGACGCGGACGAAGCCCATCAGCTCGACGGAATTCTGCTGAGCGCCGTCGGTCGCTGGGCCCCCGCCGGCGCGCTTGGGCGCCACGAATAAATCGATGCGCTCCGGAAACGGCGGTTGGTAGTCGGCGACTGTTTGCTGGACGGCGGCGACATCCGGCGTCGGCGTCACGGCGCTCGACGCCGTGTCCGCCGCAGCGGCTTCACGGGGAGGCGCTGGCTTCGGCGGCATGCTGGCCGGGGTTATTGACGGCGCGGGCTCGACGGCGCCGGTCGCCACTTCGGTCTGGGACTCGGCGCAACCGGGCAGGAGCCAGCACGCCAAGGCGATGGCCGCCAGTCTCAGGACGCAACGGCTCGGGCGCCGAGTCAGCTTGTTCACCGCGGCGGCCATCGTTTCATCCCCTCGTCAAGGTTAGCTTGTGGCAGCTGAGTCGCGACGAACCCGACGCGGAGCACCGGCGCGGTCGCTGCGACCGTCAGAATCCGAACGACCCGGCGCCAAGCGTTGGTCGCGTCCTAGCGCGACTGGGTCGCTGAGGCCTGCCCGCGGACGCCGCGGGCATCGCCGCGGAAGCGGGCGTTGTAGTTCGAACGCAGCGCCGTCGGCTTGTAAACCGACGGCAGGCGGCTCTCAGGTTCCGAAGGCGGGGCCATCGGCATGCCGTTCATTTGCGGCGTCAGGCCCTCCGACTCAACCGGCGGCAATGGCATCAACTCGCCGCCGGCGCACGCGTCGCTTCCCATTCCGGATGCGCCGCCGGCACATCCCTCGGCAGGCGGAATCCGGTCGAGCCGGCAACCGACCGTCTCTAGCGCCGCGGCCTCTCGGCATTCGGGCGGCTCTTCGTAGCTGATGACTTCGGGCATGATGAACACGATCAGTTCGCTCTCGCGCACGTTGGTGTCGCGCGAACGAAACAGCGGGCCGATGAAACGCACGTCCTTCAAAAAGGGGATGCCGTTGAACTCACCCGTATCGCTGCGCTGCCGCAGACCGCTGAGCACGAGCGTCTGCCGGTTGGCCACGCGCACGGTGGTGGTAGCCTTGCGGGTGTCGATGATCGGCTGGTTTTCTCCCGGGGTGAAGCCGGCCAATCGGCTGAACTCGGGCTCGATCAGCATCTCGACCGTGCCGTCGCCGGCGATGGTGGGGCGCACGCGGAGCGTGATGCCGGCTTCCTTGAACGCGGTCGTCCCGATCTGGCCGCCCAACTCGCTCTGGGTGATTTGCTGGTAGGGGATTTCCGAGACGCTCTTCCACTCGGCCTGATCGTTGTCGGCGACGATGACGTTGGGGTCCGCCAGCAGGCGGGCGTCGTTGGCGGTTTGCAGCAGGTTGGCGACGCTGTTGATGTCGAAGTTGCGCGTCAGGCTTCGCACGGTGAGCGTGCCGCCCGCTTCGCCTGCGGCGAACGGCGCCAGCGTGGTGGTCTCGAACTGCAGGGCCTGGTTGGCGTCGCCGTCGGCGTTCACGGTGTTGCCCTTGCCGGCGCTGCCCCAGTTGACGCCGAGCTGCTCGACGTCTTGCAAACTGAGGTCGTAGATGAGGGCCGTGATGCGCACCTGCGGGCGGGGACGGTCAACGCGGCTAAGCACCCGGCGGACCATCTCGAGATGGGCGGGATAGTCGACCACCAGCAAGCGGTTTTCCTTGGGCATGATCGCCACGCGGCCCAGCGGGCTGAGCACGGCGACGATCGCCTGCTCGGCGTTGGGAGCGGGAACAAAGTGCGTGTGGAAGTAGGTGACTTCCAGCTCATTGGCGCCGCCGACCGGGGCGGCGCCCGAAGCTTGCGATGCGGAAGTTTCCAAGCCCGTAACAAAGTCGGCAATCGATTGCACGCGATCGGCGTAGTCGATGACCAGGATGCTCCGCGCCGACGCGAGCGGCTGCACCTGGCCGCCGGCGCTGGCGAGCATCTTGGCGGCTTGAACGACTTCGTCCAGGTTGGCGTAGCGAATCGGTAGCGTGATGGAGCGGAACAACGGATTGGCCGAGCCCACGGCGGCGTTGGCCTGAATGACCAGGCTGTCGCCGACCGCGCGGTAGCTGTAGCCGTTGGCCAGGAGGACCGCGTCGAGGATTTCACGCAAAGGCGCTTGCTTGAAAACGCCGTTAACCGTGCCCTCGATCTCCTTGCCGGTCACGATGTTAACTTTCCAAGTCTGGGCGATCGCCAACAGAGCGCTTTGGACGGTCGTGTTGCGAAAAGTGAGGTCGCCCTTGCGGTCCAGGGCGGCGGCAAGCGTGGGCTTGGGACCCTCGTCGGCGGCCGGCACGGGCGTCTCGCTGGCCGGCGCCGGCTCGGCGGGCACGCTTTCTACGCCTTCCACGGATTCCGCGGGGCGTAGCTCGGGCGCCTGGGCACGGCTCAAGGGCGCCCACCACAGCACGGCGACCATGACAAGCGGCAGAATGGGCCAAGGCGCCGCGGTTCGCTAAGCGAACCCGACGCCGCACTGCGTAGGCCGTGTGGGTCCTCACGAGCATGTGTCCTCCGTGACACCGCTCTTGTACGTCAGGCTCGCGCGCCCGACGCACCATCGTTGCGTCTTCTGTGCTTGACCGTCCTGGTGGCTTGTCCCGCCCGTCGTCCGGTCGGCAGTCGGGCGCAAAAACCTGACCTACGCCGGTCCCGCCGGGGCCCGCGACAGGGCAAACAGCCACAATTCCAATTCCAGCGTTACCGTGTCCCCCTCCGGGGACGATCCTTGCAAGTGCACCCGGTGAGGGTGAGACAGCGTTTGCTCCTTCTCCAAGCGGCCCAACAGTTCGTGGATGGCCGTCATCCCGCCATCCACGGCCAGGGTCATGCTCCGTCGTTCCAAGACAAACGGCGTGGCCTTGTCCTTGCCTTTCGCCTCGACGACTTCCTGGAGCGGGTTGTCTTCTTTTTGCCACGCGCGAATCGTGGGCGTGCTGACTTCTAGTTGTCGAATCTGGCATCCCGAGTCGCGTACGATCTCCACGATTCGATTGCGAAATTGCGTCAGGCGCTCTTCGTCGACCGTCCGAACCTGCAGCGCCTGCAACTGGCCGCCTACTTCCGCGACGCGGGCTTCGCACTGCGGGAGCGTTTCGGCCGTCTGACGCGCACGAACCAAATTCTCGGCGAGTTCGTTACGACTGTTGCGTTTGTCAAAATAGTCATCGGCCTGGGGCAAAACCGCCGCCAACCCTAGCAGGGTCGTCGCGGTTGCAACGATTAGCCAACGGTACCGGCTTTCGCAGAATTTGCGGGTTAGGGAACTATTCATGGTGCGCCACCTGGGTTGCTGGCTGTCGGGACTCGCCGAAGGTGAGTTCCAGCTCGAAATTGGTTGTGGGGCCGGAGATGCCGGCAGCAGGTTGGGTGCGGCGCAGGGCCACCTCGGCCACGCCGGGCGCCTGCTGCAGCCACTTCACGTAATCGTAAACTCCGCTCTCCAAAAAACTTGCGCCGTTTATCTGGGCGGCGTTCCGGTCGGTAATCTCGAGCTGAGTGAGCCACACGTCGCTCGGCAGGCACTGGCCGCAGCGACGGATGACGTCGTCGCCCAGGCCGATGGGTAGCCGAGCCGCCAGCGCTTGGAGCTGCTCAAGCTTGGCTTCTGAGCCCACAAGCTGCAGCCGCAGCTCCGTAGCCCGGGCCTCGACGGCGGCCAGGTCGTCGCGCTCCAATTGCATTTCATCAAGGGCCCGCTGCTGGCGCCCATTCACCACCGCCAGCGCCATGGCCACGAGCACGGTGGCAGCCAGCGGCAACGCGCTGTGCAACAGCCGCGGTCGGAGCGGCTCCTGCTGACGCTCGAACAGGTGCTCCATGAGATTGGGCGCATCCAGCTCCTCCTCCGGCAAGTAGCTGGCGAGCAAGCCGCCGAGCGCCGGCGCGGTGAGCAGCGCCGCCGCGTCGTCGCGAAATTGCCAGGTGGCCTGTACGTCGGCCGGCCGCACGCGGCGAACTTCGAACAACGGATGGCGTTTGAATTGTTTGACGGCGGCGTCCACCGCCTCGTCGTCGCCGCAGAGAAATACCTGCCGCAGTCCCCCCGCCGCGGTGCGCACGTGGCGGCCGACATGGCGGTTGAGCCGGTTGAGGTGGCTTTCCAAAAGCGCCGGCACGTCGTCGACCTTCGTGCTTCCGCCGGGGCGGTAGTCCAACATCAGCCGCCGCTCGTGGCAGACGCCGATTTCGGTAGTCGCCTGGTCGAGATGCACCAGCAGGTACGGCTCGACGGGCACGTCGGGCAACCGGCTGACGGCGCGGCTCAGCGCCGACAGCGCCGGCTCGATGGCCGCGATCTCCAGTCCCGCCGCATCCGCCGCCGCCTGAATGGTTTCCAGCGTCGCCCGATTGCAGGCGGCCGCCACAGCGTGGGCATGTCGCGCGTCCAGAGCGCGAGTATGGTTCACGAGCACCTTTTCGCCGGGGCCGAGGGACAGGTACAGCCGGCTCCGCTGCTCGAGCCGGCCCAGCTCGGTGCGGACTTCTTCGACGGTGCCGCGGATAATCCGCATGATGCAAAACTCGCCGCTGAGCACCAGACGCAACTCGGCGCCGCTCATGGCGTGCTGCTTGGCGGCTTCGCGAAACGCGGCAGTGAGTTCGGACAGACCCTCGGCCGACTGAAGCCCCACGGCCTGCACGCGCCAGGGAACCACCCACGCCGAGACCTGATCGAGGCCGCCGGTCGCGGCCTTGTCCAGTTGGGCGATGCGCAAGTCGGTGCGCGTCAACTCGATGACAAACGCCCGCTGGTCGTTCTTGCGTCGGCGCGAACGTCGACGGCGTTCGTCGGCCCGGCGGCGCTGGGTTTGTTGGCGTCTTTCGGACATAGCTTGAGATCCCGCGGCTAAAGTTCAATCACCGAGGTCACCGAGCGGATGATGCCGCCCGAGGCGCCGCGGGCGGTGACGGTCACTGTGTGGTTGGCGCTGTCGACGGCGGTGGCCGTGTAGGTATCATTCGCCGGGTAGCTCCCGCTAGTGATCGTGCCGCGCCAGGTGGAAACGGCCTCGATCTCGGCCGCCACGGCGTGCAAGCCGGCATTGGCCAGGTAAAGGGCACGCTCGTAGTCGATCGAGTTGTGCACCGCGGTAAGCTCGACCGTTTCGGTATCCAGGATGGCCACCACGAGGATCGTCACAATGAAAATAAAGAACATGCATAGCACCAGCGCCGCCCCGCGGCGGTGCGATGCTCGGCGGCGACGGCGGCTGTGATGCGAGGTGGTCATCGTGTGCGTTCACCAGGATCTCAGCCAGGCCGAGCGGGATACCGTTTCGGTCACCGTGCCGGTCGGCCGCGTGATCGTGTATTTCACCGTGCAGCGAACCGCATGGATCAAATCTGCTTGGGTTGTGGCCGTCGCCCCGTCCGCTTTAATGCCCGTAAAAGTCAACTCAGTGATGCCGGTGGCCAGCACATTGGTCGGCGACGTCGTGCCGTAAAGGATTTGGTTCGTGCCGGAGTTGCGACTCCACATGGCGGTCGTGCCGCCGGGCATCAGCAGGGTGAGGGTCCCCGCGGTGTCCGCGGCCGTTGAAATGGCCGTCACCCGCGTGGCCTGGCGGACGCGCCGCCCGATGTGCTCGAGCGTGGCGAGGGCTTCGCGCCGCTTGTTGGAGTCGTCGCGGTGCCGCACCCAGGCGTTGTTCGCGGTGCGCACGATCACGAAGCTGCTTGTGGTGAGCAGCGCCATGATCGCCGTGGCGGCGATCATCTCGACGAGCGTGAAACCGCCGCGGCGGTGGTTAGTTCGGGGCATTGGCATAGTTGGTCAACTTCGCGACCTTCGTGCGGAACTTCACCTGCAGTTCGTTGGAGTCCGCAACCGAATCGCCGTCTTTGTCTTCGTAGGCGGTCACCTGGATGTGCATCAGCCGGTTGGTGAGCCCGCCGTTGGCGGGGGCGTCGGACTTGGTGGCGGTGTATTTCAGCGTGGCGTTGCCGTCGGAAGCGAAGTTGCCCGTGACCGTCCCGTTGGCCCAGTTTTGCATCACCAGGGCCGACTGATTCTCAAGAACCTGGACTGCGTAGTTGGCCAGCAAGCTGCGTTTGACCGCCTCGCGGCTGAGGGCCATGGCGTCGCGCATCACGACCAGCGCCGGCGCCAGCGTGCCGGCCACCAGCGCGGTGGCGGCAATCATCTCCAGGAGGGAGAAGGCGCGACGGGTGCGCACGCGTGACGGTGGCGTTGGATTCATCGAGCGGCCGACGGCAGGTTTTTGAAGGTGCGCAATTGCACCTAAATGCCTATGCAAGCGTAGCTTGTGGAGAATGCGCGGAGGCGCCTGGCGATCGCCTAAGGCGTCACCGTCGTCTGCACCGCGCCCGTTGCCATAACCGTCGTGATCGTCCACGTGCGATTGGGGCCGACGACCGTCGCCGTGTAGCCGGCCAGCGCGGCCCCGTCGAAATCGAACTCCAGCGTCGCGGCCGTGGCAGAGAAGGTCACATTGGCCGGCCGCGTCCGCGTCGGTTCCACTTGCGTGGAGCTGCCGCCAGTGCGGCGGTACATCGTGTAGGCAGTCGGGCTGGCGGCCGAGGGGGTGAGCTGCAGGTAATGGTTCTCGCCGGTGGCGATCGTACGGCGGTGCGCTTGCACCAGGTCGAGCGCCAATTTTCGGGCGAAGCCGTCGGCCGACAGGTTTTCGACGGTGCGCGAGCCGAAATTCGTGAGTGCCGCGACGGCAAGCAGCGAAATGATCGCCAGCACCGCGACCAGCTCGATCAAGTTAAAGCCGCGCAGACTCCTCGAAAGTCTTCGGAGTGACAGAGCTTGCCGGGACATGGCCGACGCTCCGCCGGCTAATTGACGCGGTGCGTGGTGGCGTTGAGCGAGTAGGCCGTGCCGTCGACCGGGTTGGCGGGCAGGCCATCCGGGAAGTAGTTCGTGTTGGCGCCGATGTCGCTCAGGTCGTTGGCGGGCCACACATTGAGGTCGACGTAATAGCGCTCGACGGCGGCGTTGATCGTGGCCATTTGGTGGTCGCGCACCTTCTGCTTGGCGGTGGCGCTGGAGACAGTCACCCGCGGGATGATGATCGCCGCGATGATCCCCAGGATGGTGACGACCGCCAGCAGTTCGAGCAGCGAAAAACCGCGCCGGCGATCGTTTGATCGATGCATCATCGTCGAACTCCTCCGTCTCCAAGTGGCTCGCCGCCAGAGGGCGCATCAGGCTGGAAGGCTTGACTTACTTTAGTTGACCCGATGCGTGGTCGCGTTGAGCGTGTAGGCGCTGCTGTCGACCGGATTGGTGGGAATGCCGCTGGGGAAGTAGTTGACGTTGGCGGCGATGTCGCTCAAGTCGTTGGCGGGCCAGACGCCCGTGTCGATGTAATAGCGCTCGACGGCGGCGTTGATCGTGGCCTTGTGGTGATCGCGCACCTTTTGCTTCGCGGTCGTGCTGGAAACGGCCACCCGCGGCACGATGATGGCCGCGATGATGCCCAGAATCGTGACGACCGCCAGCAATTCGAGCAGCGAGAAACCGCGCCGGCGAAGACCTTTGCGCTTGAACATCGTAATCGAAGCTCCTAGTCCGAAAGTAACTTGCTTGCGCGGACGCCCGAGCGTATCGACGGTCCGGGCGCCTCGCAGTGCGTGCGGTATTTGCGCAAGTGTAGGTCAGGATTTGCCCCAGGCCGCCCGCCCCCGGAGGGCTCAGACGAAGCATCGTAACCCATTGCCATGTCAGTGGTTATGGCCGACCACCCGCCCGGACGAATCGATCGTGTAGGCGCTGCCGTTCACGGGGCAAACCGGCAGTCCCGACGGAAAATAGTTCACGTCGGCGCCGATATTCGACAGGTTCGTGGCCGGCAGGCTTCCCGTGTTGTTGAGCCACAGTTCCACCTGGACCTCAATGTTTCCCTTGTTCGTCTGGCAGGCGGCGCTCTTGGAGCTCGCCTGCCCGTTGCTGGCCCGCGTGATGATGACGCCAATCAGGATGGCAATCATCGTCAGCACGGCCAGCAGCTCCAGCAGGGAGAAAGCGTGCGTTTGAGTCGTTGGGCGGTGCATGACTTACTTCGAGATTGTGTTGACCATATCGAACATTGGCAGGTAGATGGCCAAGAGGACCACTGCGATGGCGGCAGCCAGCGATATCGTGAGGATGGGCTCTAGGGCGCCGACCATCAGGTTGGTCTTGCGCTCGATCTCACGGCGGAGGTGATCGCAGATGTCGACCGTCGCGCGCGTGAGCTGGCCGGTGCTTTCACCGACGATCACGAGCTGATTGACGATCGGCGGAAACAGTTCGCTCAGCCGTTCCAACTCACGGCTAAATCGTTCGCCGCGCTCGACGGCCTTCTGCAAGTTTCGCACGCCTGAGCGCACCGCGCGATTGCCCACCGAGTCGGCCGTTTGCCGCAGCGCTTCGGCCAGCGTAAAACCGGCAGTCATGAGGTTGTTGAGAACCTCCATGAGCTGCAGCACCGCGATGTCGCGGGCCCACTTGCCGATGAGCGGCGCCCGCAAGATCGCCATATCCATGCGTGAGGCGAAGCGGTCGTTGCGCCGCAGCTGTTTGAGTGTGAAGCTGCCCAGGATGCCGGTGACGACAATCATCCACAGATATTTTTTGGCCAACGCCCCCACTTGGATGAGCGTTCGGGTGACTAGCGGCAACGCCACATGGGCCTCGGCGTAGGTTGTCTCGAAGACCGGCACGACGTACAGCAATAGGAAGGTGATCAAGCCGCTTCCCAGCACGACGAGCATGACGGGGTAGGCGAGCTTTTTGACGACCTGTTGCTTTAGCTCGCGGGTCTTGTCACGATTTGCGGACAGATGCTCCAGCGTTTCGGCCAGCGTGCCGGCCCGTTCGCCGATGCGGATCTGGGCGGCGGTGATCTTGTCGCACACGCCGGGGAACTCGGCCATTGCCGTGCTGAAGGGCGTACCGGTTTCGACCTTGCGGCGGATCGTGTCGATGACGTCCTTGTGCCGGGCGAGCGTGTCTTCCTGGGCGAGCGTGGCCAGCGCCTTGGGCAGCGGCACGCCGTTGCCGATCAGCGTGCAGAGATTGCGGAGAATGAAGGTCAGCTCGTGGGCCTTCATTTTCCGCGTGGAGTTGCGGGATTTCAGCCACCCGCTCAGGGAGAACTCATGGTGCGCCGTGGCCTGCGGCTTGGAGGACACGGCCGCAAAGTTCGCGTCGCCGCCAGTCGCCGCGGCCGCCAATCGCTTTCGTCGCGCCATGGCGCCTTCCTCAACCTGAAATCTTGTAGAACACTTCCTCGAGCGTCGTCTTGCCGGCGTACACGAGTTCGAGTCCGGCGGCGGACAGTTCCGTCATGCCTTCCTTCAGCGCCAGCTCGCGGAGTTTGGTGCTTGGCAGCCCGTTCTCGATCGCCTGCGCCATCGCGGGCGTGATCACCAGAATCTCGTAAATCGCCGCGCGGCCAGAGTACCCGGTTCCCAGGCACTTCTTGCACCCGCGGCCGCGGAAAAACAGCACGTCTTCGGGGTACCGGCCGGCCTTTGGTAAGGGCGTTGAGATAGTGCTTGTTGGGATCGACGGTCTCTTTGCAGTGCGGGCAGATCGTGCGCAAGAGCCGCTGTGCGATCGAGCCCAGCAGGGCCCCGCCGATCTTGAAGCTGTCGATGCCCAGGTCGTTGAGCCGCGCCACCGCGCCCACGGCGTCGTTGGTGTGCAGCGTGCTGATCAGCAGGTGGCCCGTGAGGCGGCCTGCACGGCGGTGACCGCGGTTTCGTGATCGCGGATTTCGCCCACCATGATCACGTCGGGGTCCTGCCGCATGATGTACTTCAGGGCGTTGGCGAACCCCAGCCCGTGCTCGTTGTCGGACGCCACCTGGTTGATGCCGGGCAGGCGGTATTCGACCGGGTCCTCGACCGTCACGATGTTGCGGCTGACGGCGTTGAGCTTCGAAAGCACCGCGTACATCGTGGTGCTCTTGCCGGAGCCCGTGGGGCCGGTGACCACGATCATGCCGTAGGGCTTGTCGATGAGCTTCTGCACGGTGGCCAGGTCGCGCTCGGACAGGCCGAGGTTTTCCATCTGGAACGAGCGGTTGCCTTCGTCCAGGAGCCGCATCACCACCTTCTCGCCGCCGACGGTGGGAATGGTGCTGACGCGGAAGTTGACGCGCGTGCCGGCTTCGTGGATGGTAAGCTGGCCGTCCTGGGGCCGGCGGTTTTCGGTCGTGTCCATCGTGGCCATGACCTTGATGCGGGCGACCACCGCCTCTTCGATGTGGCGGGGGATGGTCATGACCGACTGCAGTTGCGCCGTCCACGCGGTAGCGCACGCGCATTTCGGGCTGGTGCGGCTCCAGGTGGATGTCGCTGGTGTTGGCGTTGATGGCGCCCATGAGAATCGCGCGCACCAGCCGCACGACCGGCGCCTGGTCTTCCTCGACGACCGCCTCGACGCCCAGCTCCTCGCTGATCGCCTGCTCGGCGGCCTCGAGGTCGGCCATCTTCATGTCGACGACCGTTTGGCGGGCGACCACGCGGTCGTCAAAACCGCGGTCCAGCGCCGCGTCGATGCCGGCCGGCAGTGAGACCAGCGGCTCGACGTGGTAGCCGGTGATCAACTCCGCCTCGCTGATCGTGTCCATGTCGTCCGGGGCGAGCATGGCCAACTGCAGCGTGCGCTCGTGCACGCCCACGGGCACCGCGCGGCGGCTGCGGGCCAGCTCTTCGGGGAGCAATCGCACCACCTGCGGGTTGATGCCCTCGGGCACCAGTTCCATGAACGGCACGCCGTATTGCTCGGCCAAGGCCGAACCGAGTTGATCGGTCGTGATCAACCCGCGGCGGACGAGAATCACGCCCAAGAGGCCCTGCTCGGAACCCTGCGCTGTAAGCGCACTTTGGACCTGGGCCTCCGTGATCCAGCCGTTCCGCACCAGGATGTCGCCGAGTCGGGCCATGGTTGTGCGTTATTGAGCCTCTTGCAAGTCGGCCGCCGCCAGCAGGCCTTCGACCTTGCGCTCCAACATGAGCGGATCGTACGGGGTGAGCAGATACTCGTCGGCGCCGGCGTTGAAGGCGCGCTGGACTTCATCCAGGTCCGAGTTGGCCGACAACAACAAGAGCGGTACGCGGCTAAGCCGCTCGTCGTCGCTCAGGCGGTTCAAGAGCTCGACCGGGTCCACGTCCGACACATAGCCCACGGCCGCCAAATCCGGCACATGGTCCGCCAACCAAGCGAGCGCGGCGTCGGCCGACTGCTTGATCTCGACCTGGTAGCCCAAGAGCTCCAAGCGAAACGCGGTGATATCCAAGAGCACCGGCTCTTCTTCGACCAGCAGGATCGTCTTCTGTTGCGTGGCCATGGCGCGGTGGATCGAGAGTGTCGGCGCAGGGCGCCGAGCAGGATGCGCAAACTCCGCGCACCGCCGCCTCGCAACGGTAGCTTGCTGCCGCGAGGGGGCAACGCGAAACGGCGGCGCCGGGCCGTTACAACCGTCGCAATCCGCAGAAGTGCGCCGCCCTCATTCCAAGGTCTGCCAAGGAGTCCGCGCGGACCCCTCGGCGGACCTCGGGGTGACTGGCGCGGCGTGGGCAGCCCTCAGCGAATCTCGGTCCAACTGAGTATCTTGATTCCCTGAATGCGGCTGCCGTGGTAGAGCTGAAACACCTCGTCCGGCTTGATGGCGCGGTCGAAGATGCGCACGTCGTCCACGCGGCCGGTGAAATCGTGATTCGTTCCCGAGTTGCCGTGGCGGCCGATGAACGTGTTGGACCCCAGGCCCGAGTAGGAAATGGCCGACGAGGCGGCCGTAGATGCCGCTTCGTTGCCGTCGATGTACAGCTTGAGCGTGTTGCCGGCGTCGAGCACCGCGGCAAAGTGATGCCAACCGGTGTCCTCGATCACGCCGCTGGCGTCGACCGAAGTTGTGCCCGACGCCAGGTGGTAGGCCGCCGTGGTGTAGGCGCCGTTGGCCAGGCGAATCAAGAAGCAATCGCCCAGGCTGACGAACTCGGCGCCGCTGGTGTCTTTGGCGTCGAGTTTGGCCCAGCCGGCGACGCTCACGCTTGGCGACTGGTCCAGCAGTCCCGCGATTTGCACGTAATTCGTCCCGTTGAGTCCGACGGCCGTGCCCATGCCGGGTCCGCCGTTGCTGGTGGCGCTCAGGGTGGGCGAGCCCACATACGTCGCGTCGTTGCCGCGGCCGGTGCTGTCGGCGGCGACCGTGCCGCTGGTTTCGTCCAGCTTGTACCAGGCCATCAGGCCGTAGAGTTGACTCACCTCCCATGCAGACAATTTGCGGTTGTAAACGCGAATGTCGTCCAAGGCGCCGGGGAAATGCTCGGCGGCCCCGGTCCGCGTGCCGAAGGACAATTGTGCCGCCGTCTGAGGCACGAGATCGGCCGTCGACACGCCGCTTTTGTCGAGCACTCCGTTGATGTAAATGGCATAGCTGTCGTCGGCCATGTCGTACGTGCCCACGACGTGATACCACGTGCTGGCGGACATGGGCGTGGCGATGGAGTAAAAGCCGCCCGAGTCGCCGGTCACGCCTATATCGAAGTACAGCGTTCCGGCGGTCGATTGTCGGACTTCCCAATTGTCGCCGAGGCCGATCGCCCGAATGGTGGCCGCCGGCGTGCCGTTGGACCGCATCCAGAAGGCGATTGTTCCCACCGTGGGCGGCGTGAAATTGGCGCGTGGTGCGCACGTCGTCCGTCGTGCCGTTAAATTGCAATCCCTTCGAGTAGATAGCCGAGATCCACGTCGGCGCCCCGCCGTTGAACGCCGCGTTGGCGCCCGCCCCGGACGTGTCGGCCACGGTGGCGCCGCTGCCTTCGTCGAGATTCCAATGGCCCACGAGGCCGTAGATTTCCGCCACCTCGTTGGTCGAAATGGGCCGGTTGTACAGCCGCACGTCGAACAGGCGGCCCTGGTAGTAGGCGTCGCCGCCGGTGTTGCTGCGGGCAATGTAGTTGAGGTTTCGCACCACGTTGGACGGCGTGCCCAGCGCGCCAGAGGCCACCAGGAGGCCGTCGCAGTAGATCTTGGCATTGCCGGAGCTGTCGGCCGTCGCCACGTAATGATGCCATTCGTTGGGCGCCAGCGCCGCGGAGGCGGTGAGCGATGTATCGCCGCTGGAGCCGTCGTAGAGGCCGACGCGCAGGTCCGAGCTCGTGCCCGATCGGCCAAACACGATGTTGTCCTGGGCCGTGCCGCGACCAATGTCCAAAATGCGCTGGTTAGTCGCGAGGCCGGTCGGCTTGGCCCACGCCGTGACCGTGAATCCATTGCTCAAGTCGGTTGCGATGGCGCCCAGCACAACGTGGTCGTTCGTGCCGTCGCACTGCACCGCGTATTGACCGACGCCGGGGTACGGACCGGTCTGGGCAAGCGTGGGCGAGTTCGTGTAAGTTCCGTTGTTGCCGATCGGCGAGCTGTCCGCGGCCGCCGTGCCGCTGGCTTCGTCGAGCTCCCACCGGCCGATCAAGCCGTATAGTTCGGCGACTTCTTCGGCCGCGATCGCCCGATTGTAGAGTCGCACGTCGTGCAGTCGGCCGTCCAGGAATTGATCAGTCCCTTCCAACGACGCCCCGATGGCCAGGTTTCCCGAGCCCGCGATCACGGTGAACGCGCTGGCCGAGGAGCCCGCGAGCGAACCGTTGATGTAGATCTTGAATGTCGAGCCGTCGTACGTGCCCACGACGTGCGTCCACTTGCCGATCTGCAGAGCGTTAGTCGATGTGTAGGTCTGAAGTCCGCCGCTGGATCGGCCTGAGATTCTGACCTGTCCCGTGCTGCTGAACGCCAATTCGCAGTTGTTGGTGGCGCCGCCGTTCTGCAGCATGGCGGCCTGGTCGACGTTGGCGTCGAGACTGACCCAGCCGGCGATGCTGAAGCCGTCGGCGAAGTCGTACGTGGTTGCCGCGGGGCCGTTGACGTAATCATTCGTGCCGTCAAACGCCGGCGCGTACTGTCCGGCCCCCGGGTACGGCCCGGCTTGAGCTAGCGCCGGGCTGTTGGTGTAGGTTCCGTTGTTGGCCTTGCCGGAGCTGTCGGCGGCCGACGTGCCGCTGGTCTCGGTAAGCCTCCACTGACCGACGAGTCCGTACAGATCGACGATTTCCGACAGCGTCAGCGCCCGGTTATAAATCCGGACATCGTCCACGGCGCCGTCGAGATCGTAGGTGGTTTGACCATTGCCGTGCGCGCCGACGTACGTCTTCGTGCCCAGGCCGCTCCATGTGATCGACGAAGTCGTGCTGGTCGTGGCCACGTTGACGCCGTCGACGTAAAGCTTGAGGTTATTTGAAGCGTCGTCGAATGTAACGGCGAAGTGATGCCAGCCGGCGCCCACATAGCTGGTCGGACCCGCGACAGTCCGCCAGGTCGAGCCGCCGACAAAGAAAATTCCCTGGGGGCCGCCGCCGCCATTGGACAATCTGAGAATCAGGTAGTCGCCGACGCTGATGCCCTCGGCGCCCGAAGAGTCCGATGCGTCAATGCGGGCCCAGCAGGCGAGCGTAAAGTTGGTCGGGGTCCCCAACAGGCTGTTAACTTCAATCTTCGAGGAACCGTTGAAGTCGAAGGCGTTGTGCCGCCGGCCGGCGACCCAGGCGGTCGTCCCGGTGACGGTTCCGTTGCGCGCGTACGTCGACGAATCGGAGGCCGTCGTGCCGCTTGTCTCGTTGAGCTTCAAGTGCAGCAGCAGCTCGTCGCCGCCGCTGGCCCAGATCAACGCCTGATGCATTATCGTCAGGCCATTGGCATTCACGCCGCCGAAAGCAAAGGAGTCGCCGCCCCACGGCAAGTGAACGCGCCGGCCGGCGGCCGTGCTGTTGCCGACCAGCGTATTGGCCAGCGCGCCGCCGGCGTCAACGACGCCCAGCGTTGACGTTCCGGAACCGTTGTGAGCCAGCGATTGGTATCCAGTCGCAACCGTTCCCTGCAGATAAATCCGCTCGAGGCTCGACGAAAAAATTGTCAGCGAACCCGTGCTAAATGAGCTGGTGATCGGGTGGGAGTTGTTCGTGACGGTAACCGCCGTGGCCGACGTGTACCCCCCGTTGGTCGTGGAAAAGCCAAGTTCGTCGTCCAGAGACGGTTCTTCACTAACAACGCCAACTGTCGTCGTCCGCAACTTCGTGCCGACGTCACCGGACAGGACCTCCTCGCTCACGTAGACCACGTCTGCCGACGCGAGCGCCGCATCGTAGTTAGCCTGAGTGGCCCCGTCCCACAGCGTGTTAACGGTGTAGCCCCAGCTCTGAAACTGCGTCCGGCGGGCCGATTCTTCGGAGGTCAACGACCCGTTGCTATCAGTTATCAGCAGTACCGTGACGGCGGACGCCGGCGCTGCCAGGGCCAGCCAGGCGACCGCCGGCGCCACCAATCGGCGAAAAGCCTCGCCGCGGGCGCAAGAAGCGGTCATGGCGGCGCCCTCTGAGGCAAGTCGATCGTCACGCACGGCACGTCGCCGGCGTTTCGTACACGGCCTTGAGCACGTCGCGTCGCGCGATCAGGCCCACCAGGTGGCCGTTCTCCAGTACCGGCACGCGGCGCACGCGATGCACAACGCAAAGATCGGCTACCTTGCGAACCGAGTCTTCGACGTCGATCGTCAAGAGTTCCGTGGTCATGTGCTGCGACACCGGCTCGTCGAGCACATCGATCTCGTAAGCGACGGCCATCAGCGCAAACTCGGTGATGATGCCCACGAGCCGATCGTTTTCATCAACCACCGGCAGACCGCTGATTTCCTTCGACAGAAGCAGCTCAACAGCCTCGCGGACAGTGGCCGTGGGGCGAATGGTGACCAGTTGTTCGGTCATGATGTCGCGTGCCGTGAGCATCGGACAGACTCCTGGAGAGCTCGAAGTGCAGTATTGACGCTTTGATGCGGGCTGTGCGCCGAGTGCGCAGGGGCATGCCCACAGGCAACCATAGGTCAGGTCGGGGGGTGCGCGGGGCGTCGCAAAAACTGGCCCGTAGACGCTAGAATGCACCACCCGCGACTGACAGCCTATGCCGGCGGGCGGTTGCCTGCCGGCCCAGCCGTGAACGTGCGAAAAACCGGCGCAGCCAGCACAATGCGCCAGCTAACGCCTCGCCAACAGAATCGTCGTAATGTCTGAGTGAATAACCTGTGGCGGCCGGCTCGGACGCCGATGACTTCTTGAAGTCGCTAACTACTTGGAGCTCGACGAGGCCAGCGCGGCGTCCGAAAAGGCCGCAGGGCTTGCGAATAACAAACCGACCACGTTTCCCGATCAAACGCTCGTCCATCGCAGCGCGCATTCCCGCCCCATGGAACCCCTCACGCAACTGCCGTTGAGCGAAGGAATCGTCGACTCGGCGCTCGCGTTTCGCGGCTACAACATCACCAATCTGGGCCGCACGCCCGAATTGCTTGCCGTCCCCGCCTATCGGGCGACGATTCTGCAGGAGTTCCAACGGTTCGGCGCCATCGGCGGCGACGTCACGGGCACGACCATCGACCTGCTGCGGATTGTCGAAGAGCGCCTGGAACCCGATCTCGATCACTACGGCGCCGCGGTGGCGCTGATCGTTGCCGTCGCGTCGGCGCAACTGCGGCTGCTGCGAGAAGTCCATGGCGTCGACTACATGCGGGCGAAGCTCGTCTACGGCTACAGTCTCGGTGAGATGTCGGCCGTGTGCGCGACGGGCGCGTTTGCCGCCGAAGATTTGATCCGCATCCCCCTGGCGATGGCGCGCGATTGCGGCGAGCTGGCTCGCGACGTGACGATGGGCGTGCTTTTTTCGCGCGACGAGTCTTTGGCCGAAGACGAGGTGCGCCGATTGTGCGTGCAAATCACCCGCGAAGGCCAGGGGACCATTGGCGTGTCGAGCGTGCTGTCCCCTAATTCGTACCTGGTGATCGGACAACGTGACTCGGTCGCCCGGTTCAAGGCGGCCATGCCCAAGTGGTTGCCGCCGGCGGTTCACTTGCGCATAAACAGTTACCGCTGGCCGCCGCTGCACACGCCCATCGTGCGACAAAGGTACGTGCCCGACCGGGCGTCGGTGTTGATGGAAGCCGTGCCGGGTCGCCCTTTCCCCGCGCGTCCGGCAGTCGTGTCACTGGTCACGGGCAAGAGGAATTACGACGAGTACAACGCCCGCGAAATCCTCCGGCAGTGGATCGACCACCCGCAACGGTTGTGGGACGCCGTATGCGAAACGCTCGCCGCGGGCGTCAAGACGCTGATTCACGTCGGCCCCGAACCCAATCTCATTCCCGCCACGTTTTCTCGCTTGAGCGACAACGTGCGTCAGCAGACGCTCCGTCGCCGCCACATTCGCGCCATGTCGGAATTGGTGCGCCGGCCGTGGCTGGCGGCGCTGTTGCCCAGCCGCGCGTCGCTCTTGCGGGCGCCGTTTGTCCAGCAGATCGTGCTGGAGGACTGGCTGCTGGACCACGCGCCGCGACAGTTAGCCCCCGGTCACTGACCGGGGGCTAAATTGGACGCCAGCGGCGCCGCCTCGCGCAGCGGCAGCTCGAAGCACGCGGCTTCCTCGGCGTTGCGCACCACGAGGAGATTCCCCGCGAGGGCCGGGTTGTTCCAAGTAACGCCCTCGATCGCCTGCAGGTTGGCCAACTCGTGGTATTTCTTGGGAGACGCCTCGACGAGGATTAGCTCGCCCGATTCGCTCAGCATCAGGATGACGTCGCCCACCAGGATGATCTGCCCGTGGCCGAACGTGGGACTGCGCCGCTTGTTCCATGTGGCGTGGCCGTCGCTCAGGTCCACGCATTGCAGGAACACGTCGTTCAACCCGTAGGCGAAGTCGTCGCGGATCACGACGTTGCCAAATTTCGTCTTCAGCACAGCCGGGTTTTTCCACACGGTCTCTGTCGTCCACTCGTCGCCGTCGCGCTTCACCTGGATCAGCTCGGCGCCGGCGCCGTAGCCCATCGACAGGAGCACGCGATCGTCGCCCACGGGCACGGGCTGCGCGGCGGCGGCGCTGGAATCGCTGCTGCTGGGCCATGAATGCCGCCACAGCTCCTGGCCGTCGTCGAGCCGATGGGCGGTGACGAAGCCTTCGTCGACCGACAGAATTTGCCGCACGCCAGCCAACTCAGCCGCCAACGGCGAGGCGTAGCTGGAGGCGCAGGTCGCCCGCCGCCCAGGCCTGCTTGCCCGTACCCAGGTCGTAGGCGACGAGCGAGTTGCCCTCGGCGCCGCCGACGCTAATCACCACGCGCTGGTCGACCATCAGCGGCGAACCGGCCTTTCCCCACATCACCATGGGGGCGTCGTTCTCGGCCAGCGTGTCGTGACTCCACAGGAGCTTGCCAGTGCGGGCGTCGAGGCAGTTGACGATGCCGGTGGCGCCCTGAGCGATCACCCGGCCCTGAAAAACGGTTGGCGTCGCGCGGGGACCCGCGCCGCCGAGAGCGCCGCCGCCGCTGGGATCCCAACGCACCGCGTCGGCATGCGTCCACAACGGCTTGCCGGTGCGCAGCTCGTAACACACCACCAGCTCCTGGTCGCCGCGTTGCTCCTGCGTTACGGCGTAGTCGCCCACGAGGGCAAAGCCCGACCACCCGGCGCCGATCTTGTGCTTCCACAACTCGCGTGGGGGATGCTCCCGCCAATCAGTTTCGAGCGCGACGCCTTTCACCTCGGCCCAATAGCCATTGCCGAGAAATCGCGGATAATCTTGCGGCGTCTCGCGCCAGTCAAGGGCGCCCCCAGCCGTCGTCTCCGGTGAAGTCAGGGCCCGATCGGGATCAGCCCACCGCCACCGCACGCTCTCGATCCCAACGTCGCCATTGAGCACGACCTCGAAGGGCATCAGCTGCAGGTAATAGGCGGCCACGAGACCGCAGGCCGCCGCGGCCAACGACCATCGCAAGCGTCGCGACAGGCCGCTGCGGCGCACCAGCCAGAGGGAATCGCCGACCACTGCGAGAGCGACCGCGATGTTAATCACCGTGTTGGTCACGCCAGGATCGACGTCGCTCCGCCATAAGACGGCGCAGCCCATCGCCAGCGCCAACGGCCAGGCGATGGGAAACCAGGCTCGTCGCGGTAGCGCTTGATCGGGCGCCACGGATGGCTCGGCGACTGACGAATTGACGGAAGAACTCATAGCCACATCATTCCTGGTCCGACCACGTAGCGCGCGTGCCATGTCCTCGTCCGCGTGGACATGCCTTGCCCCGTCGTCAACATGTCCACGTCGGCGGACCTCCGAGGACATGCCACCCACGCTCGGCAACCAATCCTAAGTCTAGCTTTACCTGCCGGCAACGGCTGAACGATCGCAGCGTGGTTGCCAGCGGCGTCACGTCAAACTACAACCGACAGAATGAGCACCCCTTCACAGCCACTCGCCGATTGCCGCGCGGTGGTCACCGGCAGCACCAGCGGGATTGGCCGTGCGATCGTCGTCGAGCTGGCCCAAGCCGGCGCAAGCGTGGTCGTCCACGGCCGCAATCGAGAGCGGGCTGAGAGCGTCTGCGCGTCGCTCCAGAAGATGAAGCGCGAGGCGACGGCGATTGTTACCGACCTGGCCGATGCCAGCGGTTGGGAAGGATTTGTCGACGGCCTGTGGCGCGAGCGGCCGATCGACGTGTGGGTCAACAACGCCGGCGCCGACGTGCTGACCGGCGACGCGGCAAACTGGACTTTTGAGCGAAAACTCGAAGCCCTGTGGCGACTCGACGTGGCGGCGACGCTAGGTCTGTCCCGCGCGGTCGGCCGCCGGATGCGCCAGCGCGGGCGCGGCGTGATCATCAACATTGGCTGGGATCAAGCCGAACTCGGCATGGCGGGCGACAGCGGCGAGATGTTCGCCGCCGCCAAGGGCGCCGTCATGGCGTTTACGCGCAGCCTGGCCAAGTCGCTGGCCCCGCAAGTGCGCGTCAACTGCCTGGCCCCGGGGTGGATCCGCACCGCGTGGGGCGAGACGGCCTCCGACTATTGGCAACAGCGCGCCACGCGCGAGTCGCTGCTGGGCCGCTGGGGCGAGCCGGAGGACGTGGCGCGGGCAGCGTGCTTCCTCGCGTCGCCGGCGGCGGCGTTTATCACCGGTCAAATCCTCGACGTCAACGGCGGCCGCGCCGGTCCCTGAACAATCCCTCCGGCCCCCTCGCCCTGGCGGGGAGGGTTGGGGAGGGGGGTTGAAGTGGACGGCGATTCGCCACTTCTACACCCCTCCCCTAGCCCCTCCCCATCGAGGGGAGGGCAGCGGAGGATCGAACATCATGCCACGCGAGCACATCCATTTCGTCACCGGCCGATTGGCGGAGCATGCGCTCAAGTCCATCGTGGCGCCGCTGGCGGCACAGGCGGGGTTCGACTACACGATCGACGTGCTGCCGATCACCGTGGCCGCACTGATGACGCCGGAGTGGATCGCCCGCCACTGCACGTGCCGCCGCGGCGACCACGCGGATCATTCTGCCGGGCTACTGCGAGGGCGACCTGGCGCCGCTCGGCGGCGACCACGTCCGCCCGGTCGAGCGCGGCCCGCGCGACTTGCGGCAGCTTGCCGGCCTATTTCCTCCGCGAGCCGCCGCCGCAGGATTACGGCGCCTACGACATCGAGATCATCGCCGAGATCAACCACTGCCCCGGTTGCCGCTGGACGAGATCCTGCGCCAGGCCGACGCAGCTGGCGCGCGACGGCGCCGATGTCATCGACGTCGGCTGCGATCCGGGCGACGCCATGGCCGGCGTCGGCGACGCCGTGACGGCGCTGCGCGACGCGGGCATCCGCGTGTCGATCGACAGCCTCAACCGCGCGAGATCGCGCCGGCCGTGGCCGCCGGCGCCGAGCTGGTGCTGAGCGTCAACAGCACGAACCGCGACGCGGCGCCCGATTGGGGCGTCGAAGTGGTCGCCATGCCCGACGTGCCGGCCACGCTCGAGGGACTCGACGAGACGATCGACTATCTGGCCCGCGCCGGGCGTGCCGCTGCGGATCGATCCGATCCTCGAGCCGATCGGCTTCGGCTTCGCCGCCAGCTTGGGCCGCTACCTCGAAGTCCGCCGCCGCTATCCCGACGCCGAAATGATGATGGGCATCGGCAACCTCACCGAGCTGACCGACGTCGACTCGGCCGGCGTCAACGTGCTGCTGCTTGGCTTCTGCCAGGAGCTGTGGCATCCGCAGCGTGCTGACGACGCAGGTGATCAATTGGGCCCGCACCAGCGTCCGGGAGTGCGACGTCGCCCGCCGGCTGATGCATCATGCTGATCACGCACCGCGTGCTGCCCAAGCACCTCGAGCCGCGGCTGGTGATGCTGCGCGACGCCGAAGTCGCAGGAAACGCCGATCGAAGCGCTCGCCGAGCTGGCCTGCGCAGATTCGAGATCCGAATTACCGCATCTTCGCCGCAGACGGCGAGGTGCACCTGGTCGGCGCCGGCCTGCACCTGCACGACCGCGATCCGTTCGTCGTCATGGAACAGCTTCGCCGCGCCGGTCCCGACGACGGCCTGCCGAAAAATCTCGACCCGGGGCACGCCTTCTACCTCGGCTACGAAATGTGCAAGGCCGCCACCGCGCTCACCTTGGGCAAGACCTACCGCCAGGACGAAGCGCTCGACTGGGGTTTTGCGACGCAACCCGAGTCGCGCCACTACCTGAAGCGCTCGCGCGCCGTCGACCGGCGCGGGGAGCGACGATACGATTAACGGATGACCGTCCCCCCTGCCCTGCCCTTGGTCGAACCACTGCCGGCGAGCCTCTCCGCCGTCGAAGCCTTCCAGCGACTTGCCAATCGGCCGCACGTCGTGTTCTTCGACAGCGCGGCGCATGACCCACGGGTAGGCCGGTACTCGTTCGTGGCGGCCGATCCGTTTCAGTGGATTGAGCGTGCGGCGACGGACGGCGACGCCTTGGAGGCTGTCGAGCAGCTGTGTCGGCGCTATGTCGGCGACCCGCGCCAAGATTTGCCGCCGTTCCAGGGCGGCGTCGCCGGGTTGTTTGGCTACGAGCTGGGGCGCACGCTCGAACCAGTTCCGGCGGCCCGCTACGACGACCTCCCGACGCCCGCGGTCGCGGTGGGCGCCTACGACGTCGTGGCGGCGTTCGACCACGCCGTCGGGCGAGGTTGGCTCATTTCGCAAGGCTTTCCCGAGACCGATCCAGACGCCCGCCGCAATCGGGCCACGGCCCGCCTTGCCGAGTTTCGATCGCTGCTTGCCGCGCCGCCAGGCGGATGTTGCATGGCGCCTCGCGAAATGCACGCTCCGCGACGACTTCGCGAATCTGGCGCCCCAACATGAAGTTGGCCCGCCCGGTGTTACCAGCAATCTTTCCGCCGACGACTACCGCCAGATGGTGCGCCGAGGCGTCGAGTATGTCCACGCCGGCGACGTGTTCCAGGTCAATCTGGCTCAGCGACTGCTCGCCAAGGCCCAAACAAATTCGGTAGACCTCTACCTGCACCTGCGCAATCGCAATCCGGCCCCTTATGCCGGCTATCTCGACCTCGGTCCTACGCAGGTCTGCAGCGCCTCGCCCGAGTGCTTCCTGACCGTCCGCGACCGTCACGTCGAGACGCGTCCGATCAAGGGCACCCGCGGCCGGTCGCTGCGCCCCGAGGCCGACCTGTTCGCCGGCGACGACTTGACGCTCAGCGAAAAGGACCGTGCCGAAAATGTGATGATCGTCGACCTGCTGCGCAACGACCTGTCGCGCGTGTGCCGGCCAGAGAGCGTGCACGTCTCGCAGCTATGCCGGCTGGAATCGTATGCCTTCGTGCAGCACCTGGTGTCGGTGGTGCGCGGCGAGTTGAAACCCGAGTGCACGCCGCTCGACCTCTTGCGGGCCAGCTTCCCGGCGGTTCGGTCACCGGGGCGCCCAAGGTGCGGGCCATGGAGATCATCGCCGAGCTGGAGCCCACCGCCCGCGGGGCCTACTGCGGCTCGCTCGCCTACATCGGCTTTGACGGCCCGATGGACGCGAGTATTCTCATCAGAACGATCACCGCCGGCCGCGGCTGGTGGCAACTCCCAGTCGGCGGCGGCATCGTCGCCCAGAGCGACCCCGACGAGGAGTACCGCGAAACCTGGCACAAGGCGCGGGGATTGCTGAAGGCCATCAGTTGAAAACCCAATGAACAAATCCCAATGACCAAGCACCAATGACCAAGCACCAATGACCAATGACGGAGGAAAGACTGCTCTCGGCCAATTGGTCATTGGTGCTTGGTCATTGGTCATTACTCCGCCATGATTCTTCTCATCGACAACTACGACAGCTTTGTCCATAACCTCGCCCGGTATTTCCAGCGGCTGGGGCAGGAGACGGTCGTGCGTGCGCAACGACGCGGCGACGGCCGCTGACGTGCGCCGGCTGGCGCCGCAGGCGATCGTGCTGTCCCCCGGGCCGTGTACGCCCGCCGAAGCGGGCTGCTCCGTGGATGTCGTGCGACAGCTTGCTGACCGAGTCCCCATCTTAGGCGTGTGCCTTGGCCATCAGGCAATCGCGGCCGCGTTGGGCGCCCGGATTGTCCGCGCCGCGGAACCGCGACACGGCCGCACCTCGCTGGTCGAACACTCGCCGTCCGGACTGTTCGCCGGCCTGCCGACGCCGCTGGTCGCGTGCCGATATCATTCGCTAGTCGTCGACGAGGCCACGCTCCCTCGGGAGTTGCGTCCCACGGCCCACGCCGACGACGGCGAGCTGATGGCGTTCGAGCACGAAACCCTCCCGGTGTTTGGCGTGCAATTTCATCCCGAGGCGACGCTCACCGAGCATGGCTACGCGCTGCTGGCGAATTTCTTGCGCCTGGCCGGCGTAGCCATTAGCGGCGATCCAGCGGCGCTCGCGGCGTCGGAAAATCGCACTCCGCCCGCATTTGAGTTCGCCGAGCCTGCGCTGCCAGTCACATTTTGAGAGAATTCGCCGCCATGTCTGCAGCCGACGCGCGGCCGCCTGAGCTAGGCGCCGACGGCCGCATATTGGAAGGCATTGTCACGACGCTCAACGTCGACGGCAGCGCCAACATTGCTCCCATGGGGCCGATCGTCGACGAGCGCCTGGACTGGCTCTGGCTGCGCCCGTTTCGGACTTCGAGGACATTTGAAAATTTGACTCGTCACGCTCAGGGCGTGTTTCATGTCACGGACGACGTCATGCTGCTGGCCCAAGCAGCGATTGGACAGCCGGATCCGCTGCCCGCGTCTATGTCCGCCAAGAAAATCGAGGGCGTGATCCTTGTCAACGCGTGCCGATGGTTTGAGTTTGAAGTCGAATGGATCGACCCTCACGAAGAGCGTTTCGCCATCTTGGCGCGCGTCGTCGACCGCGGCGTGCGGCGTGATTTCTTTGGCTTCAACCGCGCCAAACATGCCGTCGTCGAAGCAGCCATTCTGGCTACCCGCGTACATCTGCTGGACCGGCACGAAATCATGGCCGAATTCGATCGGCTTGCCGTCCCCGTCGCCAAAACGGGCGCCGCCGCCGAACGCGAAGCGTTCGAATTCCTGCGCCGCTATGTTACATCCCAGATAGAGCAATCTCGCCCAGGCTAATCCGCGCCGCGTCGTGTTAGCCGGCATCGTCTCGATGCCGCGTCCCGACGAGCGATCGCGCCGCCGCGACCGCGCCGGCCAACTCATCCCCCAAGTTGCAATTCGCCACATGCCCGTTTTTGTCTCCGCTCCCAGCCGCCTCCACTTTGGCTTGCTCCGCTTCGAGCAGCCCACAGGCCCCAGCTTCGGCGGCCTGGGCATGATGATCGACCGGCCGCGCCTTGAAGTCGCGGTGTCGGCGGCCGACCAGTGGAGCGTCGACGGCTTCGCCGCCGCTCGCGCCCGCGAAGCCGCCGAGCGGGCCCTCGCGTCGACCCCGGCCGCCCACAAGCCCTCGGCGCTGGCCCTGCGAGTGACCGCCGACGCCTCGCTGCACCACGGGCTGGGCGGAGGAACTCAACTGGCGCTGGCCATCGCGGCCGGCGTCCGCGCGCTCGTGGGCCTGCCTCCCGGCGACGCCGCCACGCTGGCCGCCGCCGTCGGCCGCGGCCAGCGCAGCGCTGTGGGAAGTTACGGCTTCGTCCACGGCGGGCTCATTTGGGAGCTCGGCCGTCAACCCAACGAGCCGTTGTCCGCGCTGGGCGCCCGCATCGACGACGCCGCCCGATTGGCGGTGCGTACTGGTGGACTCGCCGGACGACTGCGGTCTGAGCGGTCAACTCGAACGCGACGCCTTTCAAGCGCTTCGCCCGATGCCGGCCGCGACGACCGAGCGACTGCGGGCGCTGGCGGAAGACGAAATCCTCCCCGCCGCCCGCCGCGCCGACCTCGATGCCTTCGGCGAAGGCGTGTACCGGTATGGCCGCCTCTCGGGCGAGCAGTTCGCCGCCGTGCAGGGCGGCGCCTTCGCGTCGCCTCAGATCGGCCAGCGCGTGGCGGCGATTCGCGCCCTGGGCGTGCGCGGCACGGGACAATCGTCGTGGGGGCCGACAGTGTTTGCCCTCGTCGCGAGCCAGGCAGAGGCCGACGCGCTGATGCAGGAACTGAAAGGGCACCCCGCGACCGCCGGCTGCATCATCGACGCAGCCCGGCCCGACAACCACGGCGCGCCTTTCAGCATCAGGCCCGCCCCGAGGGTAATCGCTTTTCAACCGGGCCGCCAAACCGCCGTCCCCGAAAAGCCAAAGAATGTTGCTGAAAATGGCCGCGCACTTTGCTACGGTGGGGAAAGGGGGGGAAAGGGGGGGGGAGGGGGGAAAGGGGACATTCTACTTTATTGCCCCCTTCCGCGGCCGACCCCGCGGCCGCAGCGTGAATTCCAGCCCGAGCTTCCCTGCCGTCCGCCGCTGCCACCTCGGCGCACCAAAAGGACTGCCCCGCACCACGCTCGTCCGCAGCGCCGCCAGTTCCGCCTCGGTCTGCGGCTGGTTCACCCACTGGAGCCAGTCGGCGCCGCGGGGAACCGGCCCCGGGTCCAGTCGCGGCGCCTCGACGCCGGCCGGCAGCACGACCAATCGACGACCACGGCCAACGCTCCGCCTTCCGCACGCCCAGCGACTTGGCCCGCACGGGATTGCGCTCCACGTAGCGCAACACCGCCAGCAAATGTTCGTCGCGCTGAATGGGAAACGCCTTGAACCGACCCTGCCACACATGGCCGCTCGTGCCGTAATGCCGATGGTAGCGCCGCACGTGGCTGGTCAAGAGCCACTGCATCCAGCGGCTCAAGTCGCCGCCCTCGCGCGGCCACAGCACCAGGTGAAAATGATTGGGCATCAGCGAGTAGCCGACGATGCGCATCGAGACGTTCTTGACCCGTTCGCCGGCCTCGACCATCAGCTTCAGAAAGGCGGCGTAGTCGTCGTCTTTGTGAAACACCTCCTGCCGACCGTTGCCGCGGTTCAGGACGTGATAACAGTAATTGCCGGCCGAAGCCCGAGCCGTGCGAGGCATGCCCACAAGCTAGTCCAGCCGCCAGGTCGTGTCAAGAAAAGTAGAATGTCCCCCTTTTCCTCCCCCGACGCTGCGGACCTACGAGATGGTCTGCCTTTATCTGCAAGGCTGGGCCGATCAGCAGGAGCTGTTGGCGCAGCCTCGAAAAACTGAAGCCTCACGTCGCCTAGGCCCGCTCTTGCTCCCGAGCCGGCTCGCCTGATGCTGCGCCCTTCTGCCGCGCGGGGGCCGCTTCCTGCGCGCCGCCGCCGCCACCTCCTCAAGGCAGTCGTTTGAACGCGCGCTCAACGACCCTCACAATGCCTTGGGGCAACTCCAGAGCCGAACAGCCGTGAGAATGTCCCCTTTCCCCCCTTCGTGGCGAGGCAGACGATCCCTGCCAAACCCATCAACACGAGGCCGATCGAGGCTGGTTCCGGCACCGATTCTTGGTAGGCATGGGCATAGTCAAACCCGGATGCCGAAATGATGGACCATCCCGTGATCGGTTCGCCGGTCAGGGCGTCGGTGACACTCGTGATCCCGCCCCACTTCAGGGTGTTCCCAAAAGCGCCGATGAACGATGTCTCGAATAGATTCCCATCTGGACCTAACGCAGAATTATAACTGTTGCTGGTTGTCCTACCCTGTAACCGTTCACGCCCTGGGGAGCAGTGACGGGGCTTTTTGGCGTGCGAAGTGGGCGTGCACGGCGGCGGCGACGAATTCGAAGGCGTTGCGTTTCTGTTGACGGCAGGTTTCGATGACGGTGAGCATCGTTTCGGCAAAGCGGCTGCCGCCGGCGCTTTGCGTGCCAAACGAGAGTTTCCGCCAGATCACGGCGTGGCGCAAGGCGCGCTCGCTGGCGTTGTTGGTCGGTTCGACGCCCTCCACGCGGACGAACGTCCACAGCCAATCGCGATGGTCATAGAGTTCGCGACACATCCCCGCGATCGATCGGTTACCGCTGCTGGCCCCGCGCAGCAGCACGCGTTCGACCTCGCGGCGGACCGGCGCCATGCGGCGGATGAAGGCCGTCCGCGTGATCGTGCCGTCGCGATAATTGGCCCAATGCTCGAACAGCTTGCCGGCGGCGCGGCGGAGGTCGTACCCGAGCCGTTTGGCCTGACCGTCGCCGCCGTCGATCAGGGCTTGAAAATCGCGTTTCAAATGCGCCCAACACCATTGCAAACGGCCGGTGTGCCAGTACATTTTGGCTCGATCGCAGGTCACCACGCCGCCGAACTCCGCCGTGAGCAGATCGACCAGCGCCGTCGCCTCGCGCATAGCGCGGACCGCAAACACGGTGAAGGTCCGGGCCACGAACGTCCACAGCCACGCCTTCCTGTTTTGTTCCTTGGTCGCCGTTTCGTCGATGCTCAGTCGGTCCTGCGTCGGCAGTTGAGCGGCCAACTCGTCGTATGCCGGCCGCAGGGCCGCCGTCGCCTGATGTTGCATCTTCACCGTCAGCGCCGGGCAGCACGGCTGACCCGCGAGCGCCGAGAAACTCGGCCGTCCGCCGCTTGCTTTGTCGATAGTAGGCCATCAACAAGGCGACCAGCGCCGTCAGCCGCGGACCCGACTGGCCCTGCGGCACGCCGGCCGGCAACTCCGCGCACGTCGTTTCGCCGCAGCACGGGCACGCCAGCCGATGTCGCCGGTACTCGGTGACGTGCGGCTTGATCTCGGGCAGTTCCCACACCTGGTGACGCAGCGGGTCGGGATCGCGGCCGGTCAGCTTGCCGCCGCAGCGCCGGCACTCCGCCGGCTTGAGTTCTTGCACCTCGTCGCAGTCTTCGCTCGGAACGAGCGGCCGCTCGTGTTTCGCGTGGCCCGGTTGACCGCCGCGGCGCTTCGTCGATTTCCGCTTCCGCGGCGGCGGGGCCGGCCGGGCGTGCGGATGCTGCGTGCTCGGTGGCAGCGAGGAGTTTTGCGGCGTCTTGCCCTTCACTTGTCGTCGCAGGTCGTCCAACTCCGCTCGCAGGTCGTTCAGCTCCGCCCGCAGCCCGGCGATCTCCGCCAGCAAGACACGGATGATCTCCTGCCCTCCGGCGACTGGCGAGCGATGACGTTATCAGAAACGTTGCACCACATGCCCCATGGTGTCGCCGAAAAAGCCAAGGCAAGTAAAGATCAATTTCCCTTCCAAAAGCTCCCCAGGGTGTGAACGGTTACCATCATGAAGTCGATGGTAATTAATTCACCCTCGGCCACAAAGAGTGTCACTGGAATCATTCCTGGAGCGGTTTCATTCACATCAACAGTGACGACGGAGCTTTTAGCACCGCACAAAGAAGGCGCCGTAGGTTGGATCCGGCAAGGGATCCAATCCAGTTACTCTGGCAGCTGTAAGCCTTAAAGTAACCGCGGAAGAGGCCAGGCGATTGGCGGTGGAAAAAGGTGGCGTCTGCTCAGTAGAAAACGTGCCTGTGCTAGCTAAACAACGGTTTTTGGCGGTTCGTATTGAGATGGATGAAGACAAGCAAGAGTCCGAAGCGGGTGTTGGTCGAGGCGCTCAAGGTCGCCGAGGCGGCGCTGCCGGCGTATTCGCACCGATTCAGCCCGAAGAAGTTTACGCTGCACCAACTGTTCGCCTGCTTGGTGCTGAAGGACTTCTACAACCTGACCTATCGCGGCACGGTCGGCCTGCTGGCGGACGGCGACTCGCTGTCCGGGGCGATCGGCCTCAAGGAGGTCCCTCACTGGACCACGCTGCAGAAGGCGGCCGACCGGCTGCTCTTGGCCCGTTCGTTTCGGCGGCTGCTCTCGGCGACGGTCGAGCGGAGCCAGCAGGCGAAGATCGTGGGCCGGCGACGCGTTCGCCTGGCGGCGATGGACACCAGCGGCTTCGAGGCGCAGCACACCAGTCGGTACTACGCCGCACCGGCGAAAAATGACGGGAAACGACGGGCGGAAACGCCGGGTGACGTATCGACGCTATCCGAAGCTGGGCTTGGCCTGCGACGCGGCGAGCCACTTCATCTTGGCGGCCCGCACAAGCCAGGGACCGCAACCCGACTTCGGCGACTTCGCCCCGTTGTATGCGGCGCAGGCGCGCATGGGATTGACAACGATCGCGGCGGACGCCGGCTTCGACAGCGAAGCGAACCACGAGTTGGCTCGCGACGAGTTGGGGATCCAATCGCTGATTCCGGCGACTCATGGCCGACCCGCTCGCGGCGAGCCGACAGGTCGGTATCGGAAACAGATGAAGCGACATCTTGGTCAAAGCCGTTACGGCCAGCGCTGGCAGGTCGAAACCGTCAACTCGATGATCAAACGCCTGACCGGAGAGGTCGTCAACGCCCGCACCTACTGGCGCCGCTGTCGACTCCTCCTGCTGAAAACCCTCACGCACAACATCAGCATCCTTAGACAACAGCTAGGTTTTCTACTGAGCATGTGGCGTCTCCTTGTTGGTGATACCAATGTTCCCACTCAGATCCAGAAATGATTCAAGTTTGACTATCCTACCAGGATAGGATCGAAGGTATGAACGAATCTGCTAGTATCCTGCCACCTTGCTTGCCCGTACGCATATATCAATTCCGCGTTAGCGATCGCCAAATTGGAAGCAGAACTCGCGCAATTTGCCATCGACTTCAACTCTTAAAGCGCCCGGTTACGGCACTCGCCTCGATTGTCACGGACCCCGCCGCCATACTTTCGCCAGACATGACCGCGTCGGCAACCGTCCCTTTAATTGACGCCGGGATTCTCGGGTAATCGGCTTCATCGTCCGGATCTACGGACGTAAAGCCGAACGTTTTTCGCAAATCACTGCCATTGAGAGACCCACCTCTATAGGTCGGGGTTTCACGTCCATGATAAGTACTGACGATGCCCGCCACGTTATAATTGACCGTATTGACGGCGACGTGCCCAGGTATCTCGGCCGAACTAGTTGCTGAAAAGCTCACGAAGAAACCGCAAACAACGGCGCCGAAAACAACGCTCTTCACCCTCGTGAGATTGACGAGGCCCCAGCAAAGTTTTTGCAGTGGAAGCCGGACCGGGAACTGGAGAGCCCGAGCGGAGAAATCAGACCAGCCCATCGACATGGGAGCACCCTTTCGCTGGAGTTGGATTCAAGCGGATCGTAACCCCGTGGAGGGTTTGCACGCAGTTACAAAGTGACTCGGTCCCCAAAAAAAGCTGCGTCTTGAGCCAGGGCCGAGGGCACTGAGTGTAACAGGTCTGATAAGCAACAAGTCTCGAATTATCGCCAAGACGCGAAGTTCGCCAAGAATAAGAATTAACTCACTCCAGTTCGGCACGGCGTTTGAAATTGCTCATTCGACATTTCACCTAAGAACTGAGCCTCAATCCTCGGCGGAATCGCCAACCGCACTCGAGAATGTGGAACACGGGGACAGCCACACATCGGCGGGGGGAACACGGGGAGAACCCAGCCAACTGGCGACGAGCTACGAGGGTGCTACCGTCGCTGGTGCCCAGGCCGGTTCGGCCGTCGGCATTCAAGCCAAAGGAGAATACTTGCCCGTATAATATAAGGGTAATATAAGGGGACGCAGCTCGAATGGCACTCGGATAGCTCTAACGTCGGTGCATCAAACGTTTTCGTGCGAGGCGTCGGGGTTCGCGGAGGTGTTTGTACTGTTTAGGCCTGCGTTTGACGAGCCGCGGCTCAATTCGGTCGGGTCGATCGGCGACGCGGTGGCTGCCGATCATCCAGAGGAGAGCTGCGTAGAGCCGATCAGCATTGCGCGAGTCGGCGATCACCAGGCCCAAGAACGCGTTGATTGACTGCATCGCTCCTTTGAAGCTGAGCTGATGCGGCGCAACGCCTGCGGACAGGGCCGCTTCCAGCATCAAGCCGCGGATCAAGTTGTAGGCTAACAGGTGCGCATAGAACTCTTTGCGCACGGTACTCGGCTTCTTGCAGCGTAAGCGCTCCATTTGCATGTGCGTCTTGAGCTTCGCAGGTGCAGTTCGGCGTCCCAACGACGGCGATAGAGGTTGGCCAGGTCTTCCGCCGGATAGGCGATCGGATCCACCAGCGTGGTCGCCAGCAGGATGACCCGCGGGCGAAAACCTGGCTGGTCGACCCGATAACGCAGATGACGAATCCCAGCGAGCGACGGCAACCGCTCGTACGTCGGCCGATCCATCCAGGCAGGGCCTGCGTCGGCTTCTGATAGACACGTCAACTGGTCGGCGTCGCCCGAGCTTCAGTCCGGTGCGAAAGTCGATCTTGCGTGAGCTGGCCTGGGCGCACCAGGTCGACGCGGGCGTCTCCGCAGCAACGCAAAGTCCCAGAAGGACGCATAGTATCGATCGGCCAGCGCCACTTCGCCCGGCCGGCAAACTATCGAGCAAGCGGCGAAACAAGTTGTTTTCGCCGGTCTGCTTCCCTTCGTAGGGGCCGATCGCCACCTCGACGACCGCTCCTACGGCCAGCGAAAAGACGACCACGATCCCGCGATCGGAAAGCCGATGGCTCTCCGCTTGAATGGACTGTTGCGGATATTCGCGCTGGTTGTCCGGCGTGTCGGCCATCGATGATGGTCGAGCCGTCGACGACCTTGACCGCTCGGCCGAGCCACTGCCAAGCCCGGTCGGCACTACAACGCCAGTTCCTGGCCGGTGGAACGCACCAATCGACAAGAGTTGCTCGGGCAGCCGCTCGCGCGCTTCGCAGTAACTGTTGGTGTCGGGATGGCACGGCGGGAGGTTCTGCGAGCCGCCAGAAGTTCAGCTTGGCAACAGCTTCACGGCACGAATGGTCTGCACCACGACCTGGCTGAGGAACACCCACAGCGTGACCGCCGGAGAGTAGACCCGTTCTCGAAACTCGTGTTGCAACCGCTGGCAGGCCGCAATTTACACTTTTCCGAAGACAAACGCTCTGCTGAAAAACAACCCCTGACAGCTATGCGCCAGTCGTGAACCGCGGCGCGCAATTGCGCTTCCGACGCATCCAAACATCTCACAACCTCCTTGTTATGGCTTGGCATCGGTCCACGCCAACCATCTCAAGGAGGTTGCTTTCAATCCATATCAATTCAACTCACAAACACTTACGACTATCCGAGTGCCATTCGGGACGCAGCTCATTACAACGTCTGTCTCTCCATCATCGGAAATCTGCGTCATCGGCGGACACGTTCCTCTTGATCCGCGTCCTCGGCGAGCCTCCGCGGTCAATTCCTTCTCCGAGTCTGCGCGGCTCCGCCCAAAACGTTCTCAAAAAAAGTTGCTGAAAATGGCCGCACACTCTGCTAAGCTGCTCATGGTGTACGTCTGTGTACACGTGCAGTTCTTTGATAATTGAAAAAGCAGCTCTTAGCTGTTAGCCCTTAGCTGTCAGCCCGAGGGGAGAAATGCGCGCTCACCCCGGCGTGGGATCGCCGACGCGGCACGCTAGTTTTGGCGTTCCAATACAACGTGCGTGCGGCGCAAACGCCGCGAGTATTGGACCGGCCGCAGGAAAGAAATGCCGCGGTTCGTCGGCTCACAGCGCGCTGCGGGCGATCAAAACCCACCGGGGTTTTGGCGTAAAAAACTGGGACCCCCGCGGGCTCCAATTCCAAAACCCTACCGTAGCCGAGTCTCTCCGAGACTCGAATCTCCGCGGCTCAAAGAGCCGCGACCACGTGGAATTACTTGGCCGCCAATTGCGACCCGCCCGTCCGCTTCGCTGGCGCCGGGCCACGCCCTTCGCCGAGCAGGCCGTAAGCCACGAGCGTCTTGCGGAGCGCCGCCTTCTGCGGCGCATCCAGCGGCGTCATCGGCAGCCGCATCTCGCCGGTGTCGCGGCCGAGCATTTTCATCGCCGCCTTGATCGGGATCGGGTTGGTGGACAGACCCGAGCATGTCGCGGCAGAGCGGGAACAGCTTGCGGTGCCACTGCCGCGCCTCGGCCAGGTTGCCGCGTCGAAGGCCTCGATCAGCGCGATCATGTCCCGCGGCACGATGTTGCCGACGACCGAGATGACGCCCCGGGCGCCGATCGCCATCAGCGGCAGCGTCAGGCTGTCGTCGCCGCTGAGCACGGTCAGGTTCGGTCGGCGCGATGATCTGCGAGGCCTGGTCCAGCGAGCCGGTGGCTTCCTTGACCATCGTGATGTTCGGCAGTTCGGCCAGCCGGGCGATCGTCTCCGGCTCGATGTTCTTGCCGGTGCGGCCGGGGATGTTGTAGACGCAGATGCGGCAGATGCCGACTGCCTCGGCCAGGCGCTTGAAGTGCTGGTAGAAGCCCTCCTGCGTGGGCTTGTTGTAGTAGGGGGCGACGACCAGCGCCGCGTCGGCGCCGGCCTTCTCGGCCAACTTCGTCAGCCGCAGGGCCTCGGCCGTGCTGTTGGAGCCGGTGCCGGGCATGACCTTGATGCGCCCGCCGGCGATCTCGCACGACGAACGGCGATCACGCGCTCGTGCTCTTCGTGGGTGAGCGTCGGCGACTCGCCGGTCGTGCCGACCGGGCAGAGGCAGGTCGTGCCGGCGGCGACCTGAAACTCGATCTGCTCGCGGAAGCTTCGTAGTCGACTTCGCCGTTCTTGAACGGCGTGACCATGCGCCACCGACAGGCCGGCAAATGCTTCGCCTTTGGTCGTCATGCGGGCAGGCTCCTGATGCTCGCGGGGGACGAGCCGAGTGCGCGGGACGACTGCAATTTGCGTGACGTGGCGGAAGATCGGCGTACGCACGCGACAATTGGCGCCACGGCGAGGATGTCGTCGCGCTGGCAATAGCCGGCCCGTGCGATGCCATCGGCGGACGTCAGGGGATGTCACCGATATGCCGTTACGTGCCTCGCTGATCAGCCGTTTCATCTCGCGCACGGCCTGCTCAAGCCCGACCATGATGGCCCGGGCGACGATGCTGTGGCCGATGTTCAGCTCGCACATGCCGGCGATCGGCGGCGATCGGCCGGACGTTGCGGTAGGTCAGGCCGTGGCCGGCGTGCAGCGTGAGCCCGGCGGCGCGGACGTGCTCGGCGGCCCTGCCGCAGCGTGGCCAGCTCGTCGTCGCCGCCGAATGCGGGCCGTGGCGTGGGCGTAAGCGCCCGGTGTGCAGCTCGACCGCCTCGGCGCCCATCGCGGCGGCGGCGTCGATCTGCTCAGGTCGGGGTCGAGGAACAGGCTGACGACGATGCCGGCGTCGCGGAGCCGCGCCGACGGCGTCGGCCACGCGGGACCGCTGGCCGGCGGCGTCGAGGCCGCCTTCGGTCGTCACCTCCTCGCGGCGCTCGGGCACGAGCGTCGCCTGATCGGGCGTGGCCTGGCAGGCGATCGCGAGCACGTCGTCGTCGCAGGCCAGCTCGAGGTTCAGCTTCACGGTGACCGTCTGTCGCAGGAGGTCGCAGGTCGCGATCCTGAATGTGCCGGCGATCCTCGCGCAGGTGGAGCGTGATGCCGTCGGCGCCCCCCAGCTCGGCCAGCGACGCCGCCCACACGGGGTCGGGCTCGTTGGTCTTACGCGCCTGGCGCACGGTGGCCACGTGATCGATGTTGACGCCCAAAAGTGCCATGTCGAGCAGCGGCCACGAAGTGAAGCAAAAAAACCACAGTGTGGCGATGGGGCCACGCCCCACAGCTCAGGCGGCCCTTATGCGCACACAACGCCATGTCTCGCGCACTGCGCCGCCATCTGCCGTTGTAATTCCCCCGCCAAGGCCTTGTCCAGTCGCGGTGCGCCCAGCACAGCCGGCACAGTGCGCAGTGTACGCGCCACATCCGGACAGGCGGGGACGCTTGCCGGTTCGCGAGCTACGCTTGTTCCAGAGAAGAAATTAATAATGAAGCCGTTTAATCGCCGCCGCACAGCGGCCAACCAAGCTCATCTGGCAATTTACCCAACATCCTAGCGTATAGGACGCCGCGCAGCCGCGGGCGCCGTACCGCAACGATCTCGCCCTCGCGACGCGACCCGCGCTCCTTTGCCGCCGCCAGGGACTGCTCGCTCTCCAGGAGGAAGGTGCACCATGAAATGTCGAGAACTCGCCGAAAAAATCGAGCAGCTCGAACCCGCCGCCAGCGCCCAGGACGTGGCGCGAGTGTGCCTGTTGCTGGCCAATAACAACGACCAACTCGACGACCTGCGCAACGTCGACCGGCTGAAAGCCGCGTGGAACGACACGAGTCTCAAGCTGCAGGCCGCCACCGACCAGCACGCGGCCATGACGCAGGAGCTGGAGACCTTGGCCAGCTCCGACCCCGAAAAATACTCCCGCGACCAGGTGTGGGTGCTGATCCGCGCGATCAAAGTGCAAAGCCAGGTTCTGCAGCTCTACGTGGGCCAGCCGCTGTTGGACGTGTGAATAGTGCAACGTAGGCAGTCGCACCGCGAGCAGCCTCTCGCGGAGCAAGAGGACGACAATCGGGCGGCAGCCGATGCGCCACGAGAAGTCCCCAAGGTTTGACTATCGCGGGAAATCCGATTAGCCTACGATACTATTGGGGAGCACCGATTCCTCTTTTTCCCGTTCTGCGAGGGCTCTGCCGCCGCAGGGGTTGCCGACAGGCGACCGCTGCGGCAGCGAAGCTTCCGCGACGCCCCTTGCGATGAGCACCGATTCCGCGACCGGCGCCAGCGACGTTCGCCGTCCCGATCTCGATCTTTGCCAGGCCAAGATCGGCTACCGATTCGCCGACTTGCAGCTCTTGGAGTCGGCCTTCACCCACGCCTCGGGGGTGCAGCACCGGCTGTCCTCCAACGAGCGGATGGAGTTTCTCGGCGACGCAATCCTCGGCATGGTGGTCTGCGAGCAGCTCTTCGAGCAATATCCGGAATACTCCGAAGGCGAGCTGACGAAAATCAAATCCGTCGTCGTCAGCCGCGACACCTGCGCCCGGCTGAGCGACGCGCTGAATCTCAACGACCACCTGATTCTCGGCAAAGGCATGGCCGCCGACCCGCAGGTGCCGCGGTCGGTGCTCGCCGCGGCGTTCGAATCGCTGGTGGCCGCCATCTACCTCGACGGCGGCATGTCGGCGGTCAAGCCATTTATCCTCGAGCACGTGCTGCCGGAGATCGACTCGGCCGTCTCCAGCGAATTCGGCGGCAACTTCAAGTCGCTGCTCCAGCAACTCGCCCAGCGCGAGCATGGCGTGACGCCCAGCTACCAACTCCTCGACGAGAAGGGGCCGGACCATAGCAAGTGCTTCAAGATCGCGGCGCAAATCGGCAAACACCGTTTTGCCCCGGCGTGGGGTAAGAGTAAAAAGGAATCCGAACAGCGCGCCGCCCATAACGCCATCAATCAACTCCGCGGCGAGCCTGAGCCGTACCCGTCGGAAGAAACCGATCCGGGTTCGCCGACGTCCACGCAAAGCGATGAGTAAATCCTGGGGTGCTTCTGACATTTCGCAATCGACTTGGTAGACTGGCCTCCGATGGTAACGCGTTCCGAGCGTAATGCGTTCGACCTCGGCGTGATGCCGGTGCTGCAATTTTTTTCCGACCCACGCCCAGTTGGTGATCGATTTTCAGCCCGATCCAGCGCTGCAAATGCGCCTCGAGGAATTAGCATGCAAATCCACGGAGGGCGTACTCACGGAAGAGGAACGAGCGGAATATGCGGGCTACGTGCGAGCGAACAAATTCATCTCCATCCTCAAGCGGCAAGCCGAGCGACTGCAGGCCACGGACTGTCAATCATGAAACGCTTTTTACCCCTGGTCGGCGCGGCCGTAGCCTGCGTGTTGTCGCTGGGGAACAACGCAGCCAACGCCGCCGAATTCACCGACCTCATGCGGCGGCTTCCCGCGGGCGCCAATGCCGTGGTGGTCATCAACGCCGCCAAGGTGTTCGCTAGTCCGCTGGCCCAACGCGAAGGCTGGCAGCAGAAATATGCCAGCGCCTTCGAGGCCGCGCCGCTCATCCTGCCCCCGACGGCGACCCAGTGCGTGATGGGCGCCAGGCTCGATCTCGAATCGCTGCGGCCCGATTGGCAAGCCGCGGTCATGGAGCTGGCCGTCGACCCGACGCCGGCCGATATCGCCCAGCGGCGCGGCGGCACGGTCGATTCGCTCGCCGCCGTCGACGCTATCTGGCTTCCCGGCAAAGCGTGCGTCCTCAAATTTGCTCCGCACACGTTCGGCTTGCTCGCCCCCGCCACACGGCAGCAGGCCGGCGCCTGGGCGGCCGCGGCCAAGTCGCCCGACGCCGCCCAACTGTCGCCCTATCTCATGCAAGCCGTGGGTTACGCCGACGCCGTGGGAACCGAGGTGATCCTGGCGCTCGACCTCCGCGACGCCTTCCGGCTAGAACACATCCGCGCCGCCGTCGCCAAGTCCGACGTGTTGAAGGGCGTGTCGCCCGACCAGGCCACCGCCATTCTCGCCAGCGTGCAGGGCGTGAAGCTCGGCGTGCTGGTGGGCGACCGTCTCACCGGCCAGTTGCAACTCGATTTCGCCGAAGACCCCGCCCCGCTGGCCAAGGTCGCCAAGCCGCTCATCCTCAAGCTCGTCGGCAAGGCTGGCGCCATGCTCGATGAGTTCGCGGAATGGGAACCCGTGGTGGACGCACATAGCTTGGCGCTCAAGGGCGAACTGACGACCGACGGCATGCGCCGGCTGTTCAGCATACTGGCGATCGACGCCGGCGCCATCGACCGCAGCGAACCCGAGGAGGGGCCGACGCCGGCCGCCAAGCAGCCCTCCCCCGAAGCCAAAGCGTCGCTTCGCTACTTCAAAGCGCTGAGCAAGTACGTGGACGACGCGCAGCGCATCGGCCGAGCTAACTCGTTCCAGCAGGCGGTGTTCTGGATTGAAAACTATGCGCGCAAGGTCGAGACGCTCCCCGCGCGGAACGTGGACCCGGAACTGGCGCAGTACGGCGATTACGTGGCCAAGACATTTCGCGCCGTCGTCGATCAGGCGTATGGCGTCGCCCAAAAAGTCGAAAACGCCGAAAACTCCAATCCCGAAGTGAAAAGCTACCGCATGGGCTTGCTGCCGACCGGCCGCACGGTGAACTATGGCGGCTACTTCACGCGCGAGTACGCACCCTACGGCTACGCCGACATCGACCCCTCCGCCGGCGAGCACGCGCGGCAACAGACCGAGGACGAAGTCTACCGCGCCATCGAAACCGCCCGCACAACGCTTACGCAATTAGCCGCCGATCAGGAGACGGTGCGGAAGAATCTCACGGAGCGCTACGGCCTGAAGTTCTAACGGCCGTCTATTCTTGCGGCCGCTTGACGACCTTCACGCGCACGCCCGTCGCGCCCTGCAGTTCGACGCCCTGCCCCGCCGCCATCTCGATCGGTCCCGCGGGGCCGATGCCGTTCACGCTCACCTTTCCGTCACGCGTGGCCGTCACGTCGAGCACCCAGTCGTGCAGGTAAATGCGCGTCACCGTCAGCTCCGGCCAGTCCGCGGGCAATTGCGGAGCGATGGCGAAACCCGTGGGCGTCGGCCGGAAGCCAAGGAATCCGTAGAGCATGACCTGCGGCACGAGCACGCTTTCGAAGAACTCGCGATCAAGCCCCAGCCCGCCGGCCACATTGCCGCCTTGTAGCGAGCCGCGTGCGGGATCTTTTTCGTAGTAAGCTCGATAGCCGCCCTCAGCTTGGGTCTCGCCAAACCATTGGGCAACTTCCGCGAGTTGCGCCGCTGCGTCATCAGGACCTGCGGTCTTCAGCCGGGCCATCACGTCGTAGTACGACCATCCCAGCACCGCGCCGCCGTCCTGCACCTGGTAGCCGAAGGGAATGCTCTCGGGCGACGACCACCCCCAGTAGTAGTAATCCAAATTTCGCCGCGTGGTGGACCGCGGGCCGAATCGCCAGTGATAAATGTCGCCCGCCACGGCTGTGTCGCCCTCGACGGTGCGCTCGCCGCTCAGCCACTGGTGGATCGACCGCGCCTGGTCCGCCGTCGCGAAATCGAAGTAGACGGCTTCGTTGTTGAGAAAGGTAAAGCCGTAGTCGTGCATCGCACCATCGAGGTCGACCGTGCCGAACCGCCCGGTCTTCTCATTCCAGAATCGTTTTCCGCCGTAAGCCTTGACCTCCGCGGCGAGTCGCCGCAAGTCGGCCGGGTCGTGGGCGTCGGCGCCGTGGGGCAGCCGCCACTCCGGGTGGTTGACGGCGAGCCCCTCAAGCTCCGCCAGATCCAGCAGCGTGTCGTAGCAATAGACGGTCGCCAGCGCATCTTCGCCGCCGAATGGCAACAGGTCCCAATAGTTCCCGCCCACCCCTTCGCCGGCAACGACTTGCTTGTTGCCGTCGACCCAGCGCACGCCGCTACGGCCCTCGTGGCCCACCCATGTGGTGTAGACGCACTTCCTCTCGCGAAGCTGGAACTCTCGCTCGACGAACCGCATCGCCGTCCGCACGCGCGGCAGTTGCTCGCGCAGAAAGTCCACGTCGCCCGTCCATAGAAAGTAATCGTGGCAACCGCGGATGAAGTTGAGATTGTTCACCGTGTGCCGTGTGTCGCATGCCGTATGAAGCGACTTGATCACAATTTTCGTCGGCTTGCAGTTGCCGAAGCTCAGCCGCAGTCCCGTGATCGTGCCTTTCCAGCTTGGCACGTGGTAAAGCGGGATCATGGTTCGCGTGTCGCGCTGCGGCGACGCCGTGCGCGGTTCGCCGTCGGGTGGCCCATCAAAGTAAGCTCGCCGCTCCCCGGAGAACTCGGGCGCTTCGGCCGTCGTCCATTCCACGTAGCATTCGGTCGACCCCAACTCCTCAGGCCACCAGTTGAGCCGCAGAAACGGGACCTTGGCGGCATCAATCGCAAAAGGCGGCGTTTGCACCGAGGCGCGGGGTCCCGTCAGCTCGACGACCCAACCCTGATCGTTGACGCCGTCGCTGGCGGCGCCCGCCAGCTTCCAATCATCCGGCGTGACCAGCGGTGCGTCGTACCCGGCAACCCCTGTGCCGCGAAAGTGCCATCCCACGCCGCCGGCTTGAGTCCACAGTGGAAATGGCCAGCCCCGCGCATGACCCAACCCGTCGTGCTGCTCCGTGTTGATATAGCCATCGGAGTCGAGGCCGCGACCAGCCAGCGCACGAGCCCACCGTTGCGCCATCGCGTCGAGCTCGGCGCCTGCCCCCGCGCCGGCCAGAGCGTGGCGTCGGGCAACCACTCGTCCCACAACGGAATCAACGGCCCAGCTCCTTCGTAGTGCTGCCAGAAGAGCGAGCGCAGCAGCTCCATCTCCGGTTCATGGCCCGGAACGACAAACCGTGGAAAATCCTCCGGCGGAGCGGCCGTGGCGTGAGCGACGGCCAGGAGCATTGGCAGAATCAAAGGTGCAACTCGACGCATGACTCCGCCATCGTAACCCCAACCAGATACCGGGGCTACAAGCTGCCCACGGCTTGACGACCGGCGCCCACGACAGTCAAGTTGACATTCATGATTCTGACCGGATATCGCACTTTTCTCACGTTGACGCTGCTAGTGGCGCTTGGGGCTCCGCCTCCGCGCGCCACCGCCGCGGCGCCGACTCAGACATACGATGTGGTCGTCTATGGCGGCACGTCGGCCGGCATTGCCGCGGCCATTCAGACAACTCGACTGGGCAAGTCGGTCGTTCTCATCGAGCCCGGCCACTGGGTCGGCGGGCTCACCACAGGCGGACTAGGGGCCACCGACATCGGCAACAAGCAGGCCATCGGCGGGATCGCCCGCGAATTCTACGCCCGCATTTGGAAATATTACGACGACCCGGCGAACTGGACCCATGAGACGCGCGACGAATACCTGGCCAACCGCGCCGATCGTCAGGGCTCCAGTGAACCGACCATGTGGACCTTCGAGCCCCACGCCGCCGACGCCGTCTTTGCCGACATGCTCCGCGAGGCCGCCGTGCCGGTCGTGAAGAGAGAGCGGCTCAACCTCGACGACGGCGTGGTGAAGGAGGGCCCGCGCATCGTGGCCATCAAGATGGAGTCCGGCGCGAATACCGGGGGCGCGTGTTCATCGACGCCGCCTACGAAGGCGATCTCATGGCCAAGGCGGGCGTCAGCTACCACGTGGGTCGGGAAGCCAACGCCGATTACGGCGAAACCCTCAACGGCGTGCAAACGCGCCGCGCCGTGAAGCACCAGTTCGAAAAACGCGTCGATCCCTACGTCATCCCTGGCAACGCGAAATCGGGGCTGCTGCCAGGAATTGACGCCACGGGACCAGGCGAAGAGTTCACCGGCGATCATCGCGTGCAGACATACAACTTCCGCCTGTGCACGACTGACGTGCCCGAGAATCGGCGACCCTGGCCGAAGCCCGCCAACTACGATCCGGCCAAATATGAATTGCTGCTCCGCAACTGCGACGCGGGCGACACGCGCATCCCCTGGGCGCCCATTTGGATGCCCAATCGAAAGACAGATACGAACAACAATCACGCCATTTCGACCGACTACATCGGCCAAAACTACGACTACCCGGACGGCGATTACGCCACCCGCGATCGGATCTGGCAAGAGCACGTCGAATACACCCAGGGCCTGCTGTGGACGCTCGCCAACTCGCCCCGCGTCGCCGCGGCCGTGCAGGCCGACTTCCAGCGGCTCGGGCTGGCCCGCGACGAGTTCGTCGACAACGACAACTGGCCCCGTCAGCTCTACATCCGCGAAGCGCGCCGCATGGTGAGCGACTACGTCATGACCGAGCTGGACTGCCGCCGCCAGCGCGTGGCCGAGGACTCCGTGGGAATGGGCGCCTACAACATGGACTCGCACAACGTCCAGCGCTATGTTTTGCCCGAGGGGTTCGTCCGCAACGAAGGCGATATTCAGGTGGGCGCTCGGCCCTACCCGATCAGCTACCGCTCAATCTGCCCGCGGGCGGGCGAGTGCACCAACCTGCTCGTGCCCGTATGCTTAAGCGCGACGCACATCGCCTACGGCTCGATCCGCATGGAACCGGTGTTCATGGTCCTAGGCCAATCGGCGGCGACCGCGGCGGTTCAGGCCATTGATCAGGGCGCCAACGTGCAACAAATCGACTACAATCGCCTGAAGAGACGGCTGCTGGCCGACCGGCAGGTCCTCGAACTGAATCCTGAGGAAATTGGCCGATGACCATCCGATTCATTGGGGCCGCCGGCATTCTCTTCATGGTCTCCGTCGCCGCCGCCCAGGACCGGCCGGTGGATCGAGCCAAGATCGATGCGCTCGCGCGCCGGATCGAGCCCTCGCACGCCGGGGTCGCTGATCGGCTTCCGCAGTACATCGCGTTCTTCCGCAAGCACATGGTCGACGAGCCGCGGCTGTATGTGTTCGACGTGCAAGCCGCGCCAGCGGGCGATCGCGGAGCGGCGCTGCGCGGGTTTGTCGAGCTGCGGGAGTCGCGTAACGCCGTGGCCGTGTACCTGCAGATGTTGGGCTTTGACCCGGTCGACAACCAGATCGAGGTGCTGCCCGCGGCAGATCTCGGCGAAAAAAAGTTTGGTTTTATCAAGTCAGCGCACGCATTGTGCTACGAGGAGCCCGGCGCCGGGCTCGTGGCCACCGACGGGTTTCTCGGCGAACCGGTGCTGCTGTTGCGCGAACAGGATGGCAACCTGCTGGTCCACTGCGGCGACGGCTACCTCGGTTGGGCCCACGGCGAGGACGTTCACCGCGTCGACGCCGCCGACTTCAACGCGTATCTCGACAGCCCGGCGGTCGACGTGCACACCGACTGCCAGGCTAAGTCGGGCATGCTCGTGCCGGCCGGGGCGCGACTCAAGCTCGTTGGCTCCGACGACGAGGCGGTAATCGCCCAGACGCCTACCGGCGAAGAACTCTCGTTGCCGGCCGTCTCGTGCGAGACCTGGCAGCCGCCGACGGCGGCGATCGAGGCCATCATCGCCAACGCCCGTAAGCTGTTGGGCACGGAATATGTGTGGGGCGGCAAGACGTCGAAAGGGATCGACTGCTCGGGTCTAGTGCAGGTGTCTTACGCCCGCGCCGGCTTCAGCCTGCCGCGCGACGCCAGCCAGCAATTTCAAGTCGGACAACTAACTGGCACTCGCTGGTGGACCGCCGGCATGCGCCGGGGCGACACAATGTACTTCGTCGATCCCCAGGGGCACATCAGCCACACCGGGATCTACCTGGGCGACAACGAATACATCCACGCCGTAACGCCCGTGGTAACCATAAACAGCTTCGACCCGAAGGCCAAGAACTACAGCCAGGGTCGCCGCGACGGCTTCGCCTTCGCCCGGCGGCCGCTGCACTAGCCGCGGTTGCCCTGCTGCGATTGCTTTTTGGCCATCCGTTCCTTGCGCACCTGTTCGGACTTCTCGCGGGCGGCTTGCCGCGCGGCGGCGCGCTCGGCCACCATTTGTTGCTGCTTAAGCTGCCGGTTCACCACCGCCGTCAGCCGCCGGGCGTCCACCACGTACAGCTTGGGATCGTCGATCACAAACGGCGTGGACCACGTGCGGCCGTCGTTGCGGTTGCACACGTCGAAGAAGTACGTGCGCATCTGCCGGGCGGTGTAGCTGTACGGATACTGCGAGGTGATGTAGTCGGCCTGCGTCAGTTCGTCGACGCCGGGGCTGGCGTAGTAGTGCACCATGCCGTCGGCGCTGTACGAGACGCCAAGCGTCCACCAGCCGAACTGGTCAATTTCCTTGGCGATAAAGTCGCGGCCCATGCGGTCGCCGCGGACGGTAATGTACGCCGAATCAGGCTTGGCTTCCTTGCCGTCGCGCGAGCCGCCGGGGCGGAAATTGATCCACATGCCCGGCCAATAGGCTTCGATCTTGTCCTCGCTCGACCAGCTGAACAGGCCGGCGGTCTTCGTGGTGGTCAGCGTCGAGGCGCTCGTGCGGAAACCAAACTGCGGTCCGCCGCGGCGCTCCCACTGCTCGGCCGGCGGCAGGTAGACGCGCACCGTGACGCTTGGCCGCTCGCTCACCGGAATGCCGCCGCGGAGGCGACCCAGGGCGTTGGAGATGAGATCGTCCTGTTGCACGTCGTTCGAGTTGTAGCCAGGAATCCCCGAGTGGAGCGTCCGCAACAACAGCGCCCTGACTGCTGCCCGGCAGGCCGCCCGCGGGCGTGGGGATGACCTGAATCTGGTCCGGCTGGCCGCGCTCGGGCCCCTCGTGCCAGCGATTATTGGTCGAGAAACCCATCGGGCCGCGCTGGCGCTCGTCCTGCTCGCGCGAACTCTTGGGCATTTGATGCACGAATTTCCAGTCGGCTTCCTCGAAGTCGTCGCTGCCGTACTCGATGCACGTGCCCGTGCCCGGCACGATCGCGCTGGCGGACGGCCGATTGGAGGCCGGACGGTTGACGGTGTAGACCGGATTCTTTGACGGCTTGGCGGCTTCGGCGTTCCGCATGGCGGCCAACGGGAGGACGAACGCGCAACAAACAGCGGCCAAGGGCGCCTTTGGGCGCCAAAAACGGCGGGTGGGCATGGGTCTCGTGCCAGGCGGGTGATTTTGGCGGGGGCGGCTGAGCCGCCGCAGTCGGCGCTGCGGCGGCCTGCTCGCTTTGTATCGGCACGCCTGTTGGGCTCCCTTACGCCCGTTACGCGTTCCCCCCAAGTCGGCGCCATCAATGATATCGCCGAGCGTGCTCGCCGGCGCCAGCATCCGTTGCGGCCTGGCGTTTGCTTGCCTCTTGGCTAGCGCCGCGTACACTTATAGTGGGCGCGTGTTCAGATCGCTCCCTTCCGGCTCCCTCCCCCTCCGCGGGGAGGGCTGGGGAGGGGGGAAATTGTGAGGGCTTTCGAAATGGTCAAAGCCGTTTCCCGACGAACGCCCGTCCCCATGCGCCGACCAACGGCCAGATCGCCGCCCACCTGGACGAAGCGGCGGACCTGCTCCAGCGCGAGGGAGCCAACGAATTCCGCGTCCGGGCCTACCATCGCGGCGCCGAGACCCTCCGCGCGCTGGGGCCGCCGATCGACGAGGTGTTTCGGCGACAGGGCCTCGCGGGCGTCAAACGGTTGCCCGGCATCGGCGACACGCTGGCGCAGGCGATCGAGGAAATGCTCGAGTCAGGGCGGTTCCCGCTCTTGAAGCGCCTCCGCGGCGCAGTGCGCCGGCTCGACTGTTCACCACTGTGGCCGACATCGGCCCCAAGCTGGCCGCGCGCATTTACGACGAACTGGGCATCGAAACGCTGGCCGAACTGGAGGCCGCGAGCTGGGACGGCCGGCTGGCCCGCGTGCCGGGGATGGGCCCCAAGCGAATCCGCGCCGTGCGCGAGTCGCTCGCTGGCCGCTTTCGTGATTCGCAGCGAGCCCACCGCGAGCGCAAGGCCCCGCCGCTCGACGACGAGCCTGCCGTCGAGGAACTGCTCGACGTCGACGAGCAGTATCGCCGGCTGGCCGAGCGCGACCGGCTCATGCGCATGGCGCCGCGCCGATTCAACCCGGGCGGCCAGGCCTGGCTCCCGATCCTGCACGCCGAGCGCGGCGACCGCCGCTACACGGCGATGTTCTCGAACACCGGCCGGGCGCATGAGTTGGGCATGACGCATGACTGGGTGGTCATCTACCGCGACGAGAAGGGCGCCCGCGGCCAGTGGACCGTGATCACGTCGCGACTGGGCCGGCTCAAGGGACGCCGCGTCGTGCGCGGCCGCGAAGACGAATGCGCCCAGTGGTACGCCGACCGTTGATTCAGACCGTTTCGGCCAATTCGCGCGGCATCGCACGGTATGTCGACGGGCGCCGCGGACGCGGCGGCGGCGCGAGCCCGGCGCCGATTTGGCCGCCCAGTTCTTCCAGGTTCCAGCGCTCCTCGGCATCGGTCGTGTCGCGGGCCACGGAGGTGACGGCGTTCATCAAACCGTAGCGCGAGCGGTCGCCGCTCCGGAAGAAGCGGTCCTTGATGTCCCGCAAGGCGCGGCCCAAAAACGACAACTCCCGCCGCGAGAAGTGCGACATCAAGTCGAGCGCCAGGTCGGCGTCGGTGCCGCCGGCCTCACGCAGGCGCGACATGATCCCCGTAAAGGTTTCCTCGGTCGCGCAGGCGTCGATGGCTTCACGCAACAAGTAGAAAGCCTGATCGCGATCGTAGAGATCAAGATCCCCCACTTCGCGGCTGCTGAGCACGCGGGCCGTGATCGCGCCGTTGCGGCACACCTCGCGGAACAAATACGGGTGCACAAGGACTTCGTCCTCATTGGCCTTGACGGCGACCCCGGCCTGCATGCGATCGCCGGGGCGCACTTTCTCAACCCGCGGCAGCACCGAGCGGGCCAATAGCCCATCGCCCTCCTCGAACACGGATGTCACGCGACCGCCGCGTGCGGTGATTTCCTCCGTGAAGATGTCCAGGACGTCGGCGTTGGCGAGCGCGTGGCTCCTACTCATGGTTGTTCTCCTCACGTGTGCGATGCTCAGGATGCAAACCGAATCAGCCGTTGCAATACGGCGCGCTTGGGCGGCGCGTGGCGGCGGTATTATACCGATTGCAGAAGCCGCCCACGGGTTCGCAACTTGCATGCCGGCCAATCGCCGCCGACGCATTCTGCGGTGCACGAAGTTACTTTCGCGCTCAAGCGGCGCGGACTTAGGGCCTATGCGCAGAGCGGGCAGAAAGGGCTGACCGCACCCCTCCAGCTTCTCTTCCAGCCGAGCCGTGCAGTCGCACTCGCCGCACGCCCACGGGTCTGTCCCATTTTCGTCGCGGCAGTTGCGCCGCGCGTGGGCGTCCTGGACTTTCACCACCTCGAAGAACTCTTCCCAGTACGGCAGCTCCTCCGCCAGCGGCGTAGGGCAGTAGCACACCTCGACCCAGCGGGCCGTGCCGTCGTCGCACAGCCGTGCGTCATGCATGTTGCGCAGATATTCGTCGCCCGCCACCGAGCCCGCGCCGGCGCGGCGGTTTCGATGGCGTTCAACAGGGCGGCGTGCTGGCCGTCCTTGACACGTGCGCGGACGAGATAACGCATAGTCGATGCCGCTACTGTTCCCGTCTCAGCTTTCTCGCCGGACGGCAAAAGTCCAAGAGCCGGATATTGGACATTCTACGCTCGCTCGGTCGCGTGCGGGTAGGTGCAACAGTACGCGCGGCAGGAGTCGAACCTGCAACCCCGGCTTCGTAGAATTTTCACGCCGAACGCGGAGACCGGCGCTTTTCCCTACGAATTCTCGGGATGTTAGCAACTATGACCTTGCCTCGCCAACGATTAGAGATTGCCGGGATCGCATTAATGAATTCGGAGGCCGAGATTACTCCCGGCCTCCGGTCGTCATAAACCACTACAACAAATTGACCACACGGTCGGCCAAACCCTTCTCGCCCAGGACCACGTTGAGCTTGCCGCTCGCCGCGACACGCTCCAGGACTTCCAGCTCCCGTAGTCGCATGAGCGTCGGGTTGTCGGCCAACAGCCGGGCGGTATTCGCCTGACTGCGCATGGCCGCCGTCTCCTCGCGGCGAACGATCAAGTTGGCCTCGGCAGCCTTCTTGGCCTCGGTCACCTTGTTCATCAGGTCCTTCATGTCGCCCGGCAGGATGACGTCGCGGACGCCCACCGACACGACCGCCAGACCCAACTCGCCGGCGCAACGGCGGACCGCTTCCTCAAACTCGCCGGTGACCACGTCCTTGTCGGTCAAGAACGAGTCGAGATCGCGAGCCGCCACGACGGCGCGCAACGCCAACTGAGCCTCTCGGTACAGCGACTGCATTGCGCCCTCGGCCACCGTGACCGACTGCCGCGCATCAGTCACTCGGTAGGTGACGACGGCGTTCATCCGCAGCGTCACCTTGTCGGCGGTCATGATTTCCTGACCGGCGACGTCCAGGGTCTGCTCGCGGAGGTCGACGTCGACCACTTTTGCGTCGGCCACGCCGCGCCACCAGGCATAGTCGCCCGGGGTAAGCGTTTCGACGTATTCGCCGTCCTGGAAGGCAACGCCCACGTGGCACCGCGGAACCGAGCAGACGTCGAGCACCTGCGCGGCATGCGGGCTGCGGACAATCACCTTGAAGTCCGGATGCTGGAACCGAACTTCGCGGGCGTCGACGACCTCGATGCGCACCTCCTTAACGCCGGTCCAGTACGCATACAGACCCGGCGGCAGGAGGTGGCTGAAGCGACCGTCGATCCACACCAGCGCACGCTGGTAGTCCTTTAGGTCGACGACTTCAGCGCGATCGGCTAGGGCGCCGCTCTTGACGATCATGTCGAGCTTTTCGTGCTGGAGCCACGGAGTGCGCTGCGACACGACGTCGACCTTGACATTCCAGAGCGGGTCAAACAGCCAATGCCGGCCGGCGCCGAGCACGCCGCGGAACTCGCCGTCGCGGAAGTACAGACCGACTTCGTAAGTGTGGATGTGAATTCGCTTGAACATGATGGTCGTACCTCCTTTCCTGGAATGTGCGGCGGTTGCCGCAGGAAGATCAGGACGATGTGCGTATTCAAATGGTTCGGCGTTGAGCCAAAAAAACCCTCAGGCAACGGAACGAATGACCGATCACGCCTCCGCGCACGGAGTGCTGTTTGAGCAGTCACGGCCGCAGCGTCGTCCACAGGCTTCCGCCATGTGCATCGCACAGCCTGAGGCCGCGCGACGCCTTCCGGTTTACCGCTTGTTCGTGACGCTGCGCAGCGTAAGCGCGGAATCCACGCACTGCATAGCGCCGGTATGCGTTGCCGAAGCGTCATCGCCTCGCCGAAGCGAGAACGACGACGCGCGGCCAACCCATCATTCGTCCGTTGCCCTTGGGGTTGCTGGTGCGAGCTTGCGCTCGCGGCGGTACGGGAGTCGAACCCGTGACAGCCAGGTTACGAGCCTGGTGCTCTATCCACTGAGCTAACCTTGGTGGCGGACGACAATCGCCTTTGCTCGATCCCATGTCCGGAACGCGCGACGCTAACCATGTCACTGAAGCGTGCGCACCGCTGGGCCCGGCAACCCTCGACCTTGCTTGAAGCTGCTTGAAAAAAGACGCTGACAGGAGTCGAACCTGTTTCAAGCTGCTTTGTAGGCAGCCGCCTCGCCGTCAGGCTCCAGCGTCAATAAAATGCCCTCGCCAGGAATCGAACCTGGTCTTCAACCTTCGCACGGTTGCGTGCTGGTCCGGCACACTCCGAGGACTCAGTACCCAGTAGAGGAATTGAACCCCTTCTTCGACGTTCGAAGCGTCGCGTGCGATTCCGGCACACTCACCGGGCGAAAGCGTCTCGACTAGGATTCGAACCTAGACCCGCCGCTTAGGACGCGGCTGTGCGTTCCCGTAACGCTTCCGAGACTCAAGGGCCGGCGATAGGATTCGAACCTACATTGGGCTCATTACAAATGAGCTGCTTCCCCATCAAGCCACGCCGGCATAGGAAGCAGGCCCGCCAGGATTTGAACCCGGTGCGTCAGTTTTGGAGGCTGACTGCTCTCCCAGGAGCACGGACCTGTAAAAGCACCCGGGCGGCCGACCCGGCGCCGATCAAATCACTTCTGCAATTCCACGTTCCAGTACGCCTCGCTGATGAACTTCGACCAACTCTCAAGACGAACCTGCTGATCGGCGTACACCGGCCTCCACGTTGGACACGTCGGCGCCTTCTTGAGGTTCATGTCCGCCTGCTTCGGCGTCCGGTCGGCCTTACGCTTATTGCAGGCAATGCAGGCGAGAACGCAGTTCGTCCAGCTCGAAACGACTCCCCGAGCGCGAGGAACCACGTGGTCGATCGTGAGCTCTTCGCCGCCCGGGTTGACGCCGCAATACTGGTACTGAAAGCGATCTCGCTTATAAATGTTCCGCCGACCGAACGTCACCGCTCTGATCGGCAATCGATCGAAACCCGTGCGCGTGATGACTTCCGGCACGCGCAACCGGAAGTTAACGCCGCTCATGAACGGAGCTCCGTCCCGCGGTCGCAGCCGCGACCAATCGTCCCACGAGAACGTCTGGTAATCGGCCGCGTCGACGACGCGCAGCATCTTTCCACAACAGCACGAGCGCACGCGCTGTGGTCGCGACGTGCACGGGCTGCCAGTTCTTGTTCAGAACGAGCACAGGTTGTTGTAGTGAAGTCATAGCTACTCCCATGCGGAATGGGCAGGATTCGAACCTGCAAGGCTGTTGAAGGCTCGGCCGGCTTCCAAGTGGGGTTTCGTCGCCAAGTCGATTTGCCATTCCGTGTTGTCAGCCGCCCGCCGATGATTCGAACATCGCCTCACGATTTAGAAGATCGTCGTGCGTTCCACCACACTCGCGAGCGCAGGGTGACCGAGCGGACTCGAACCGCCTCATACCTGGTTCACAGCCAGGCCCCTCGACCACTTCGGGATCGGTCACAGCGGAAGGCATGGGATTTGAACCCACACGGCTATTACGCCGCACGGTTTAGCAAACCGGCCCGACAAACCGTATTCGGCTACCTTCCGTTCGAGTGGAGCGCCGGGGAATCGAACCCCGATTTCCTGAGTGCAAACCAGGCGTCGTCCCGTTGGACCAGCGTCCCGTACTTTTGAGTGGAGGATACCGGTCTCGAACCGGTGACCTACAGACTGCCAGGCGAGTCGCTCACCCAACTGAGCTAATCCCCCGACAGGCCCAAGCGAGAATCGAACTCGCACCACCGCACTACCAATGCGGTGCTCTGCCACTGAGCTATCAGGCCGTGGGGGGACATGGGAGTCGAACCCAATGTTTCAAGCTTATGAGGCTTCCGTGAAACCGTTTCACTCGTCCCCGTCAGTAGTCCCTGCTGGAATCGAACCAGCTGTCTTCTCCGTGTCATGGAGACGCCGTGCCGGTGGGCCAAGGGACTACACGAGTGGTCGGGAGAGGGCTTCGAACCTCCAAAATCACCGCGCTCTTGACGCGATCGCTTTTCCAGTTTGCGTACCCGACCGAAGTAGCTAGCCCCGGAGTTGAACCGAGCGCGCCGAGCTTATGGGGCTCAAGTGGGCCAACCTGCGCTAGCAATGACCCAAGCGGGATTCGAACCCGCGATTCCCGCCTTGAGAGGGCGGCGACTACTCCGCAAGTCCACTGGGCCATATAAGTGAGACGTGAAGGAATCGAACCTCGCGTCGCCACCCCGCTGTTTAGTGACTCGTGTTCTACAGACACGGCCGCGAGGGAACGCCTCTCGTCGAGTGCCAAGGGCGGGAGTCGAGCCCGCGGAGTCACGAAGGTTTGAGCTTCGCCGCTTTCCCTGTTGCGTACCTTGGCAGCAAGCGCCCCCGACGCGATTTGAACGCGCGATCTCCTGCGTGACAGGCAGGCGTCCACTCCGGGCTGGACCACGAGGGCAATAGTACCGGCGGCAGGATTCGCTCTCTGCACTGTTCTCGTTCTAAGCGAGACGCCTCCTTCCGTTGGGCTACGCCGGCTTAAGTCGTCCCGAGTGGACTCGAACCACTGATCGTCTCCTTGTAAGGGAGCTGCCTTTGCCGCTAGGCCACGGGACGTAAGGCGGAAGCGGTGAGACTCGAACTCACAAGCGGGTATAAGCCGCCAGCCGTTTTCAAGACGGTTTCCTCAGCCATTCGGATCACTTCCGTAAGCAGCGGCGGTCGGTATCGAGCCGACTCCAACTGCTTCAAAGGCAGTCATGCTGACCTTTACACCACGCCGCACCAAACAGGCTGAGCGCCGAATCGAACGGCGTCCGACTGGTTCAGAGCCAGTCGTGCGACCACTACACCAGGGGCCAATACGGGTGCGCGGAATTGAACCGCGGCTGTCAGTTTGGAAGACTCGCCGTGCTGCCGCTACACCACACCCGCAGAAGCGGAAGCGGCAGGAGTTGAACCTGCAAGGCAGTTACGCTCGACTGTTTTCGAAACAGCTGCCGTCGCCAATCGGCTGGCGCTTCCATGAAGCTGCGGAGGCTGGGATCGAACCAGCGCACGAACGTGTTTAACAGACACGCGCAACTACCAGCAGTTGCCCCTCCGCAAAGGAGTCTGCGCGGTCGGATTTGAACCGACGATCTCGACGCCCCGAACGTCGCGGGATGCCCAACTTCCCCACGCGCAGTCAAACGAAGCATCCGGCGGGTTACGATCCCGCACCTCCACCTTGGCAAAGTAGCGTGCAACCACTACACCACGGACGCAGTTTTGGCTTGTCAAATTGTCAAAGACCAAAGGATCGGGTCAGAATCGCTCGTGACGTTGCGACGGTACGAGCGTCGCGTCTTACTACTAGACGACAGATCCAGGTTTGCAGTGGGGCTGGTGAGAGTCGAACTCACAACGTCCTGGTTAAAAGCCAGGTGCTTGGCCTTTCAGCTTCAACCCCATGTCAAGTTGGCGGCCTGGGAATCGAACCCAGATCGTCGAGTTAATAAGACCCAACAGGTCAAGTGAGACCGTCGCCGCCCAATGGCTTCGGCGAGATTCGCGCCTCGCACCAAATCGATTAAAAGTCGAGTATGCTGCCGTTGACACCACGAAGCCGATTCAGGCTCGCGACGTCGCGTTTCATTCGAAGTTGCATATCGTTTCTCCTAACAAGTGGTAGCCCTGCGAATCGAACGCAGCGCAACTCGCTTATCAGGCGGATTTGGGCAACCAGCCCTCGACTACCGTCGTCGTGTATCAGTCGGGCGCCTCGGGGTCGAACCGCCAGTATTCAATTTGTTGGCTCCTGCTCCCATGGCTCACCGTGCTCCCATCTGCACCTCCGCCCGATTACAAGTCAGCATGGCAAGTACCCTGTGGGGGATTCGAACCCGCCTCCTGCGGCTTGAAAGGCCGCCATCCTAAAACCAGTAGACCAACAGGGCGTGTTAAGTCGTTTCGTGTTTCTTAAGTTGAGTTTTTGCGCGCACCGCAAGCGCATTAGTGGGCTGGGAGGCGCTCGAATCCTCGTCTGTGGTTCTTCAGACCGCCGCTAGACCGTCTCAGCTACCAGCCCGTCATCAAGGCAGGGGCGCGTGCGACGAGGCCAACAAAAAAGGCCCGGCGTCACGTTGACGCCAGGCCTTGGTGGCTCACTTAAGAGTTTGGCCGAGCGTCATAGGCGCCTTCTATCGTTGGCGGGCGCATAACCGGACTGTTCGTTCGCCCCTTGGGTGAACGGCAAGCCGGCGCTCCCTTGCGGCAAACTCGCCGCCGCGAGCACTGAGCGTATGAGACTCGACCGAAACATGGATGGCACTCCTCCTAATGAAATATACCCGGCAGATCGCTTTGCGTTTCTCTGATAACTATAGATGTCGGATAATAACCGAAGTTCGCGCAGTCTTTTCGGAAAAACTGGGAATTTGGAAACTTTCTTCGATTACCCAAATTGCTCGCTGGCGCCGGCTGAACCCGTACTTATCGGTAAGCGAACCCGCTCTCGCTATCCTGCGAGGCTATCCGAAACCTGTCTACTTAAGCTCTTTGATCCGAATGTTGCGAAACGAGACCGTGCCGTGATCGCCTTGGAGAAAGATCGAGCCTGGCTTGTCGACCTCGTCATCGAGCTGACTGCCGGTCGCCTTGTTGCAGGCGACGTTGTCATGCACCTTTTCGCCGTTGAGCACGAGCGTGATCTTATCGTCGATCATGGTCGCTTCGGCCGTTTGCCACTGGTCGCCGGGCCGCGAAACGAACTTATCGGGGGCCTTGAAGTTGTAGATGGCGCCGTTGCCGCTGAGCGACGCCTTGCCGCTGGCGTGGTCGCCGAGAATCTGGAGCTCGTGCCGGCCGCGAAGGTAGAAGCCGCTATTGGAGTTGTCGGGCACGAGGTACTCGTACCTGACGGTGCAGTTCCAAAACTTCTTGTCGGTGACCAAGTCGGTTCCGTGGGCGCCATCGTCGACGGTGTTCTTTAGGACGCCGTCTTCGACGGACCAGCTGTTGTGCCCTTTCGGATCGCGCAGATGCCAACCGGCCATGTCCTTGCCATTGAAAAGCGGCCGGAAGCCTTCTTCTTTGTCTGCGGCCCGGACGATAGCGGGGGCGGACCCAATCACCGCTAGAACCAGGAACATTCTTCTCATGACATTAGCCTCTGGGGGTTTTGATCGGGATCGATTCGCTCGACACGTACGGCGCTTGTAGGCATGATCGCGTCGGTTACGCCAAGGCGCCATAGTTAAAAAATGGACGGGCGCCCGGCCAGCAGAGCCCGCGTTGCCCCCCGGCGTGCAGACTGATTGCAGGCTGTGGCGCCCATCCAGGTTACTTCATGAGTCTCTTGCGACAGTTTGCGATTGCTGCCGCGCCTATGAGAACAACAGCCGACGGCGGTTCCGGCACGGCGCTTGACGCAGGTTTGGCCCAGAGGCCGAAGCCATAGTTTTGCTGCCAGGCAAGCAGATCGCCTCCCGCGAGATCGACGCCAAATCGATTGTTCCAGCCATCGACGCCGGTCAGATCATTACCGTCAACGCGGCCGTTATTGTCAAAGTCCCCGGGGATAGGATCGCGCGTTTCCTCGCGAAGTATGTCCAGGTAGAGATCGCCATAGCCTTCGTAGTATTTGTTTTGGGTGTAGCCGTTTTGAGTCGCGGTATCGTCGGTATTTGTGCGAGCGGCGATGATTGTCGGCTCGATTTGCGTATCCTCGTGCCATTCGTTGAACGAGTTCACCATGATCAGGTTGTTAAGATCGGCGTCCAGATGAGGCACCGCCGCGCGCTCAAGAATCTCGCGTAGCGTCGACCCCTGCGCATCAGGTCCGTAACCAGGCCCCTCAATGTATCGAGGCGAAGCGGTGTTGCCCAAACGCACGGCCCGGTCGTTGTAGCCGGCCGACACGCCAGGGATAAAGTCCACTCCCAGGGCGTCGGCCTGGTCCTGCGCGGCATCATAAATATCCTCGAGCTTGTTCACCTGGGCGATGCTCGTTGGTTTTCCGTTGAACACCTGTCCGTAAACATCGAACGTGGTCACCGCGTCGAGGTACTGGGCGCCGGGGGCCATGGTATTGAAGAAGTGGTCGCCAATGATGTAGGGGTCGTAGCCGTAGTTCGTCTGCATCATCGACCGCACATTCTCCAGCGCCGTCCAGCCCGCTTGGGTCTTGAAGTACTCGCGGCTCAGGTACATGACGACGACCGGTCGCCCGTCGATCCGCATGTAGTTGGGATTATTGAAGATATTCGCGCCGAGATATTGGAAGTCCGACATCAGGTTGGCATAGTTCGGCGCGGCGAACGACCCCAACCGGCCCGCCGACTCATAGTGTACCGTGTACGTCAGCTCTGCTGCCCGGGGGTTCGTCAAGATGTAGTTGCGAATTGTGATGTCTTCGAATGTATTTGGCCCCCACCAACTCATCGACCACATGGAAATGTTGCCCTGATGGCTCTGGTCGATGTGCCCCGCGATGACGTTGGGGTCGCGGCTATTGTAAAGACCCAATGCGGGCAGTTGCTCTTCGGGCGTCAGGTGGGTGCGCAGCGTGTCGTTGTAATGATGGCCGCCCGCCCCCGGTCCGTACCATGGATAGTAATAGACGCCGACCGTTGCAGCGCCATGCGCGGTCACTGCGCCGATCGCCCACATCGCCAAAACACAACCTGCGCGCTGCAGCATGACCAGCACCTCTTCGAGGCTTCCCGGAAGCCTCATTTTAGCCGTCCGTTCCCGGATCCAAGTCGCGTTAGCGTCGCGCAGTGCTTAAAAAACGGCCCGGCGCCGAAATAGGGCGCCGGGCCGGAGACTGTACGTCACTTCAATCGAACGACGATCCGCTCTCAAGCTCTCTTTCGCCGGACGGCCGTTATTCCCACGCCGGCCAACGCCAACAAGGCCAGCGATCCCGGCTCGGGCACGTTCGAGTGGAAAACCGCGATTTGCCGATTCGGATCGTCCGTTGTCGACGGCGTGGCGATTGTGCTCCACCAGGGCCCCGTGCCCGGATTGGTCGCTGAGTAAGATGCCCCGTTGATCTTGATCCGCGCAAGGACCGCGGGATTGGTGAAGCCGCCGTCTGGCCCATATTGTCCAAACTCGAGCGTGTCGAGTCCTTGCTGAAAATTCTGAACCTGGAACCCGCCCGGACCGTTCAGGCCTGCGGCGGCGTCCCAGATCAACGTATTGGCTCCGCTGACGGCGCCGAAGTCGATGACCAGGGCCGCGGGCGCATCGCCCATGCCGAAAAACTCGACGAACTGGTCGTACCCGTTCAGGTCGAACTTGTTCACCGTGTTGCGCGTCCAGATATCGGTTTCGCCGCTAGTGCCCAAGGCGTTGTCGGCCAGCAGCCTGACAATGGCGTTGTCGTAGATATTGAATACGTCCAGCCCCGGGAGCCATCCGCCGCCGCCGTCCGGCCGAAAGAGCTTGGCGCCGGCGCCGAGTTCGATTACGGGATTATTGTTGATGCCGTGGTTGTTGTTGCCCCAGTAGAACTCGTTGTTGATGACAATCTTCGAACCCCCGCCGATGCTCATGAATTCATCGGTCTGCGTCACTCTGCCGTTTAAGGTCGCCGTAGATCCGCCAAAGGCCTCGACCTTGCGCACCGTAATGTCGCCGTTAAACGTAACGCTGTGAGTGCCGTTGGTCTGGATGTTCTTGGTAGCGACGATGTCGACGTCGATTGTCGACGACTGGGCGTCGCCTGCGGAGAAGAATTGGGAATCATCGGTCCCGACCAGGTTGAGCACGCCGCCGTCCCCGGTATCGCCAATATTGTTAGCGAAGAAGAGGTCTAATTTCCCCCACGTCGCCGATTGTCCGGCGAAGTTCGGGGACTGCGGCGAACTTCCAATTTGCGCCACGTCGCCGGCGCCGGGGGCGACCCCGCCGTCCCAATTGGCGCCGCTCAGTGGATCGGCGCTCGTTGAGCCGTTCCACATAATTTGCGCCGTCGCATGATTGGCGACGAAGCAAACCGTCGCGCCGAGGAGCGCCGCCAGGACTTGTCTTTTCACGAGTTGCACCTCCACGAATGAGAAAAGGGCTGAAATATCGTTCACGCTGCGTAAGCGGTGTTGCCGTCGCTTTCCTAAATCGCTGCCGCGGACGACCGTCGCGTCGTTCCCCTCCTGCAACACATCCTTCTAGCCTCTCAACCGGTTCAAATCCCCCATTCCGAAAACGCTCAACGAGCGCCTCGTCGCCGCAGCGCCAAGCCGGCGCCAGAGACGCTGGCAAGCGCCATCGACAGGGTCGCTGGCTCTGGCACGGCGGCCGCGACCGTGGGCGTGGTTCCAAATTGCGCTTTGAACACCGCAAGATCGGCGGCGTTTACTGTACCATTTTTGTCGGCGTCGCCGTTGGCGTTGGTCGTCTGCCCCGTTAGTCCGAAGCCGCGCTGCCAGATCAAGAAATCAGCGCCGGAAACTGCGCCCACGCCGTCGAAATTGGCGTTCGGCGTTGCATTGAAGAATTGCACGGCCCGACTCGCCGCAGGATCAACCACCGTCCAGTAGGGCGTGGTCGTCGCCGGGTTGAAGGGAGCGAACGAAAGGCCGTCGATTTTGATCTGCGACAAGCGCACCGCCTCGCCGGTGGGGTCGCCGGTTTCGAACCAAAATCCGTTGCCCGGGGCGCCCAGTTCCAGCGTGTCCGTTCCAATCTGGAAATTGACAATGCCGTACTGGCCGTTCATTTGATGCGTCGCGTCCCAGTGCAGAGAGTTGGCGCCAGCGGCGGCGCCGTAGTCGAGAACCAGCGTCGCGTCGCCGGCTGTGCCGAGAAACTCGACGCTGTCGCTGTGACCGTTCAAATCGAGCTTGTTGGTCAAGATCGAGTTCGCGCCGCGGCTCCAAACGTCGTTCGACCCGCCGAGCTTGTTGTCGCCGAACAGCCTGAGGACCGATCCGTTGTAGAGATTGATTTCTCCCCATCCTTCCGTATCAATGTCGGACGATAATGCCGCGTTGGGCCCAAGGTTTACTGTCATTTGATTGCGAATGCCGAAGCCTGTCCCTCCAGAACCATCTTGAGGAAACAGGGCGACGCCCGCATTGAAGGTGACGATCGGAAGCGTGTCGTTGCCGGTGATAAATCGCGCGTCCGGCGCGGGGCCGGCGGTGAGCGTCACATTGCCGTTGAAGACGACTCGCGTGCCGGCGTAGGCTTGCACGGTGAGCGCCTCGACGTCGCCATTGAAAGTTAAACTGTGGCTGCCATTGGCTTCGATGTATGACTGGGTAACGATATTCGGATTGATCACCGAGGGCACGCTGGGGCCGCCAAAGGCATCGCCGCCGTTCGCGTAGACGCCCCATTCATCGATGAACGGATCAAATGGATCGATCTGCCCGCCGTTAAGCGGATCGCCGTTGCCGCTGACGTCCGAGGGGATCGCAAGCGTGATGGTCCCCGTCCCGTTGACGGTGACGGGACCGTTGTTGTTCAAGTGCATCCGATACCACGTGACGTTATTGGAACCGAGATTGAGCACCTTGTTGAAATTGCCGCCGCCCGTCAGGAGCGCGCCCGTCGTGGCGTCAGGAACCAGTTGCGGCGACCAACTGGTGGAATCCAGAGCGTCGCTGGATAATTCGCCCTCGTGGCCCAGCCAAACGACCTCCGGCGGAGCCTGAGCTTGCGCCGCCGCCACCGCAACTTGCCAAAGGAATCCCGCGACGATCAGACGTCGGAACGTGCATGACATGGCGCCGCCCTCTGTTTCGGATGATTGCGAGAAGCGGCCACCTGCCGAGACGAATAACCGCGACCGCCTTTACGTGAATCGAAATTGCGATGAGTGGATCGACGAGCCGTAGTGAGAGGACGCCGCACGATCCTCCTAACCGCCAAGGTCGACTGTACCAAAAATGGTCTATTCGTCAAGCTTTCGTACTGAGAATTCGGGAATTCGCACTGTCCCGGCCTCGTTTTCTGCTAATCCGTCGGTCAAATGCCAGCCCACGCCTGGAGCTCGGGTCGCTGCCGTAATTGGGATAGGGCGTTCGGCATGCACAAAGGAACCCTCAAAGGAGACTTCTCGCTGATCCCGACAGGTAGTGAATGCAAGTCGCTCAGGGAGATGACTTTAAGTTGGCTTTCGGCGTTTCCAATGTCGTCGTAACTGATGTGATGCCGTTGGCGGTGGAGTCACGGCTGCGTGGGGAGAAAAATCCCACTGCCAGCTCGCCACCGGCTGTCGGCTTCAGCGAGAAGTCTCCTAAAGCCATGGGTATCACTTCAAAAACTCCTGCTCGTCGACTTGCCTCCTCGATCCATCACGAAAGCAAACGTCTGGGCGGGTGTGGGTCGATAAAAATTGTCAGTTCGATTTGCCGCCAACCTGAGGGCGGCGCAGAATTGGCTACAGCGGTCGTCGGTGCTTTTCCGGATGGGAACGAATGAAACACCTGCAGATCTCCAGCTTGCTTGAGCGTCGCATTCTGAAGGGCGACTACGCCAAGACCGGGCTTCCAGCCGAGCGTGATTTGGCCGATGAAATCGGCGTTAGTCGCGTAACGCTCCGCAAGGCCCTCGACGACTTAGGACGCAAGGGGCTAGTCGAACGCTCCCCCAATCGGCGACTGGCGCTAGCCGCCAGGGTCGGATCGGATTCGTTCGGACCCGAAATTGCCTTTCTGACGCCGTCAATCGCGCCCGACTCTTTTTCGCCTGACCTTCAGCAGTGGCTGGCGATGGCGGAGCACGTCGCCCGACAGCACAAGGCGCGCATCCGTGTGCTCAATTACAAGCATTGGGACGATCCCGTCCTCACCGAATCTCTGCGCACCTATCCCGGAGTGCTGCTGGTGACGAGCGCCGAGCCGATTCCGCTCTGGACTTCCAAGCTTCTTGCGCAAGCGGACGGGCTGGTCGTGCTCTCCGAAGACCTGACGCACTTGGGCATACCATCCGTCGTGCTCTTTCCGCCGCGGTGCACCAAAACGATGCTCGACCGATTGGCACAGCTCAGCCATAAGCGCATCGACTGTCTCAACGTGCAGGGCCATAACTCGATTACCGTGGCGCGCATCGACGCGTGGCGAGGCTGGTCGGCGTCGAAAGGGGGAACCGGCGAGTTATTTGACGATCCCTGCCCCGGCGATTTCAGTATTTTTGAATGGGGCGTCCAGAGCGCCAAACGCTGGCTTGAGCAGACTTCGCCCGAAACAACCGCTGTCATGTGCGTTACCTTGCCTGGGGCGCTGGGCGCCTTACGAGCGGCCAGGGATAGCGGGCTTGAAGTTGGCAAGGACCTCTCGGTCTGTACGATCGACAGTGAAGGCCTGGGCAAATATCTTGGCCCCTCGATAACTTCCTTCGAGCGGCCCAATGCGCAACCTTATCTCTCGATTTGCTTCGACTGGATTGTCGGCGGCGGAAAAAAAGAGAAGTGGGACCGCCCGCTCTTGATTGAACCGCGAAATTTGCGGTTGTTTCAAGGCGACTCCACCGGGCCCGTCGCCAAAAAACGCGCTAAGAGACGCTCGACGCGTTAGACGCCGGGGTGATCGCGGCGACGGCGGCGGCGGCGGCCTGCCTGGCGTCCAGGGAAAGACCAACCTCGCCTCTTTGGCTGGCGAAGTGTGCGCGGGCGTCGGCGACGATGCGATCTGATTCGTTAAGATGACGCAGCCACCCGAAGTACAGCATGCCCAAAGCGCCAGCGACGATCAGCAGACACACGCCGCTCGTTGTCCAACTGTGAATCACCGTCAGCATTGGCGTCAAGATGATCATCACTTGGAACAGTAACGCCACAGGCAGCGCAGCGATGTCGCGCCGGTGCTCTGCCGTCACCCGGGCCCGGAGCCACGTAGGCAGCTCTCGCGAATACGGCTTCCATAAGCCGAACGGAAGCGTCGACTGGTAGAAACGGCGCAGCACCGCGTCGGGCGTGGGCGCCGAGGCCAACGAGCCCGCAATTCCCGCGGCCAGCCCCACGGCGCCCAGCAAAGGCAGCAACCACGATTCTTGCTGCAGGAAGCTCCAAGTCGCCCCCAGCCACGGCGCCGCGAAGCGGACCAGGACGGCCGCCGCGACCCCCGCGAGGGTTCCGGCGGTATAGCCGACGCCGTTGAAACGACGCCAATAAAGCGGCAGGAGTTGCGGCATCATCATGCCGCTGCCCAGTCCCATGATGATCCAGGCCCAAACGTCATTGATGCTTGGCACCGAAAAGGCGAACAAGAAGCCAGCCGTCACCATGGAGCCGATGAACAGCCAGCTCACGATCATCATCTCCGATACTGTCGCCGCCGAGCGGAAATGTTTCTGATAGATATCGTGGACGAAGAACCCCGCCGATTGATTGACCCACGCCCCAAATCCCGCCATGGCGGCCGCGATTAACGACACCACCATCAAGCTGCGAAATCCGGGGGGGATTTTCAGCAGCAAGACGGCGGGCATGATGCGCTCGGGATTGATGTTGCCGTGGGAGCCCACCAGCAGCAGCTTGGTTTGCCACTGGTCGCCCAATATTTCGCGCAACTTCGCAGTGAAATCCGACGGGAAGGCTTCCGGGTGATTGGCGATTTTCGAGGTAATCGTCGCCCAATTCTGGTCAGACGCCGAAACGTGCGACTGCACGACTTCGCCAGCCTCGCGGACCGCGGCGCCATCAGGGAAAAGCTGGTTCACCACTCCCAAACCCAGCACGGCGATGCCGACCATCATCGGCCAGCGGAACGAAATGAGGCAAATCCATAGAAAGGTGAGTTTGCCGCAGTCGGCGTCGCTGCGTGCGGCGAAGTATTTGGGATCATCGCCGGCGCCCATGCCAAACAGGATGTTGCGCAGCAGGTAGAGGCAAGCACAAAGCGCCAGCGATCGGTAGGGTTCGTAGCCCGCTGGCATGACGGCGTGGACCGTCGGCGCCGCGGCGGTCCAAGCGGGATTCATTGTCACCTTCCGCGCCAGATCTGCGAGCGACTCGACGGCCGAGGTTTGGTGCGCCTAAGACAATGATCGTAATCGCGGCCGCAATGACGATTCCCATCTGTACCAGGTGGATGATCACGACCCCGTAGAATCCTGAGAACATCGAGTAAACGGTGGCGCTGACTACGAGTACTAGCGCGCAGGTGGCCGGCGAGAAGGGTACGAAGGTGGACAAGAAGAGCCCGATACCCTTCACCAAATAAGCGATCATCCCAGTGGTCACGACAATGCCCGCGAGGGCGCGCGCCGCCTGCGCCATTCGGCCAGCCGTGCCGTCGCCAAACCGAAAGATCATCCATTCGGCCCCGGTCAAACAACCGGAGCGGCGATGCCACTTGCCGGCCCATAGCATGGTGACCGCCAGCACGAGGACCGCTCCCCCGCGGAACTCGATGAAAAGCCCGCGCGGCCCGAGCAAATACAGGAACGACACGATGATCATCGTGCCGGCCAGGTCCCAGAAGTCCATCACGCCCGAGACGCCGAGCATCCACCAGGGCATCGACCGTCCGCCGATGAGGTATTGCTCCAGACTCGCCGAAGCCCGGCGCTTAAGATGGAAACCCAAGGTGACGATGACCGCCAGATATAGCGCGATGATCGCGTAGTCGATTCCATTGAGGTAGTTCTCGCCCACGGCGACGCTTGCTCCCGGGCATGTGGCGGAACCGCCCAGACGTGGCGGCTCGAGACGGCGGCGATAGTTCGCGGCCGCCAGTCTTTCAGCATGGGGTAGGGACCGAACGATGACAACGACCGAAATTAGGAATTGCCCGCTGCGGTTTTCTGGCGCCCTAAATGGTCCAAGTCTGGTACGTTTTGGGGCGTGCCGTGATCACTTCGCCATCGAGCCAATCATGCATCTGTCCGCCCAAACCTCGCGATCCCGCCGCCGAACGCTGATTTGGCAAGCTGCAGGGGCATGTTGCCTAGCCGCGTGCGCATTGGTCGTTCGCGCCGGCGCCGAAGGGCGTGCGGCCATCAACTTGGTCAGCGATGGCGTCGTACCGGCGGACGACCCGATCGTCGGCGCTGATTACTATCCCTGGTACGGCGTCAAGCCGCGCCCAGTTGCCGACGATTGGCGAAATGTCCTGCGGCGTCGGCTCGTTCCGCCGCAAATGCCGGCGGCGGGGCTTTATCGATCGGATGATCAGGCCGTCGTCAAGAAGCACATCGACCAGAGTCGACGCGGAGGCATTGCTTTCTGGGCCGTAAGTTGGTGGGGTCCTCGCTCCGCGACCGACCGGGTGTTCCTCAACGCCATTGTTCCGCATCCCGACGCCGCGGACTTCCGATTCGCGGTGCTTTACGAGAGCACGGGCCGCCTTGGCGAGTACAAAAGTCCAAACTACGACAACTGGACCAGGGATCTGGCGTACCTTGCGGAGAATTATTTTCACCGTCCCAATTACCTGCGCATCAACGGACGGCCGGTCCTATTCGTCTACCTCACGCGGGTCTACTTCCGTGATCAGGGCGCCGAGGCCCTGAGACTTACGCGGGAGCAATTCAAGGACGTGTATTTGATTGGAGACGATGTCTTCGGGGCCGGCTATCGCGCGGAGTGGGCGCGACAATTCGACGCTGTAACAGTCTACGACGTGTACGGTCAATCGACGGCGATCCATCGAGCCACTTCCAAAGCCATCGAGACGCTTGCGGCAAACTACGCCGCCGCGCGCAAGACGGCCAATTCAGCAGGCGCCGCCTTCATTCCTACAATTGCTCCGGGCTACAACGATAGGGCTGTCCGCTCGGGGCACCACGGCACGGCGCGATATTTCGTCGATCAGCCAGACTCGCAAGAGGGCGACCTTTTTCGCGCTATGATTCGCGACGTGGCGGTCCCCAACCTCGACGATCGTGCGGGCCGGATGTTGATGGTGACAAGCTTCAATGAGTGGTACGAAGACACCCAAATCGAAGCGACGACCGGCCAGTCGACGGCAACATTGACCGACGATTCGGACACCGGCCAAAAGCTAACCGGCGGCGACCGGTATGAAGACTACGGAACCCTGTACTTGGACATCCTTCGCGACGCCGTCGGCGACGACGGCCGCACGCCGTAGCCGCCGAACGTAGACTGAAGTTCGTTCGAGGAGTTCTGGATGCAAACGTTCAACGATTCCCATTCGACTACTGCGGACAAATGTCCCCGTGGTGCGAATTTTCCGCCCTCGGCTTCTATCTAACGAATCCTGCCGATGGCACGTACGTCCTGCGTAGTCCGCTCGTGAAGGAAACGCCGATAACGCCACCCCGCGGAAAAATGTTTCGCATCGAAGCCATTCATAACTCACCGGACAATAAATTCATCCAATCGGCGGAGTTGAATGGGCGCCCGTTCAACCGCAAACGGTACATTTCGTGTTTGGTTCGGTGAAAAAACGCCGCACCGCCTAACGTCGGCAGGTGACAGAAACCCTTGTCCGGCGTGGACTTCGATCTACTACGCGCGGCAGGAGTCGAACCTGCAACCCCGGGCTTCGTAGGCCCGTGCTCTATCCAGTTGAGCTACGCGCGCTCACGCGCCGCGACGGTTCGCCCTGTGGAGAACGAGGCGGCCTCTTGAATGTATCAATTGGGCGGCTGCGGGTGAAGTGCCGCCAGGCCGCCGCGTGTAGCCAGTCGGGAGGCACGGGCACGACGGACCCGCGCGGGAAAACCGGCATATTCGGCGTAAGGCGTCGTCATGGGCGCTCGCCGGCGCCCTGATTTCGCTGGCAGGCGCCGCGGCGGCCAATCAAGATGAAAGCGCTGACGCCGCGCGCTACTCGTGCGGACGCCCACGGCTGCCGACGTTCCGTCGGCCTCGTCTCTGAGCTGCCGAGCAACTATGGCGCGCACATTTCTCATTTTGTCCCTCGCTTGGTCCGCGTTCGTGGCTGACGTCGATCGAGCAGCCGCCGACGACGCGAATGCCCAGCAAGTTTTCGTAACGATGGCCGACGGACGCAAGGCGGCAGGCGTGGTCGACCAGCGCACAGACGACCAAACTTTGTGGCTGCGGCAGACCGGCGACGGCATTGTGCTCACGACTGCGTTTGCGTGGAGTGATCTGGCTTCGGCGACGCTTGAAGGCGTCGCGGTGGATCCTGAGGCGCTTCGACAACGCCGCGACAAGCTAGCCACGGCCGATCCGCAACCTCTGTATGCAGCTGCGGCGGGACGGTCGGCGACGCCGGCGCCCCCACTGGCGATTGACCACGCAGCGCCTCGCTCCCGCGTGCGGATGCGAAACCTTGAAATCGTCGACTCCCTGCTCGTGAACCTCGACCGCGACGTGGAGCCCGACGGGCTACAGGTCGCCGTCGCCGCGATCGGCCAGGACGGATGGCCGATGGCGGTGGCCGGGGAACTGACGGCCGAACTCGTTGGCGAACGGCGTCCGTGGCGCGTGGCGGAGGTCGACTATGGTCCGCTCGACCGTTGGAGCCAACCCGTCAAGCTGGCCGACTTCGTGGACGGCGCGGCGACCTACGTCTTGCCGTTTCGCCACACGGCGCCGGAATGGCGGTTCGATGTGCTCCCCGACGCCATTCTTTCAGTGCGGCTCGGCGCCGTGGGGCACGGCAACTTCGCGGCCTCGGCGCCCGTGGTAATTCGTCCGCTCAACCCGATGCGGGACAATCGGCAACTGCTCGACAAGACGCGGTTCATGCCCGGCGAGCTTCGCGGCCGTAATTCGCGCAATACTCTCGCGCCCGAGGACGGGCTGTGGTTGCACTGGACGCGGTAGCTGGAACGCTATTTCCGCTTATCTTCGCGATCTATGCCCTCTTGGCGGCGTTCCAGCAGTTCTGCTGGAACCTCGGCGACGTCGTCGATGGCGTATGGTTGGGCGGCTCGAAGCGGCGCGTCATCGGCCGCCGGGACGGGTTCAGCGCGGCGATCAGGGCTTGTGCGGCCCTCCTCGCTGGCGCGGCGGTCGGCCTGCTCTCGATTTTCGATGAGCGACTTGAGGTCGGCGGGAACGGTCAGTCGATTGGACATGGTGATTCTCCAGGGTCGGCCGGCGGGCGCGTCGTCCACGGGCTCCGTTACGGCATGAGCAGCATGGGTTCCGTGGCGATCGTCTCGGGCGCGTCTTCAGGCGCCGGCACGGGTCGTAGCTCCTCGAACTGTTCGGTCATGCTCGGCAATTCACACGGGGGGACATGGCCAAAGGCGTCGACGATGTCGCCATAGGCCCACCAATCTTCTCCCTTGTACTTCTCCTTGTGGTGGTTGAAGGTGTCGGGCAGCCGCGGCTCGTACGGGCGCGGATACGTGTGGATGCCGCCCCAGGTAAGCGGCTCAGTCGAGCGGATGAACTCAGCGTCGTTGCGCGCCTGCTCGATGGGGCAATACGGGAGCACATGCGGCAATAGCGTGACGATGATTTCGGACCGCGATCTTATGACCTGCCGCTTTTGAAACAGTACGCCCAAATACGGCACGTCGCCGAAGAATGGCAGCTTGCTTTGCACATTCGAGTCCTTTTCCTGAATTAGTCCACCGATGACTATGCCCTGGCCGTCGTTGAGCAACACGTCGGTCTCGGTCTCGGCCGTCCGCTCCGCCGGCAGCCCGGTGTCGGCGACGACCTGGCCGGTCGACACCTTGGGCATCACCCGCATAATGACGCGGCCGTCGCGGGTGACGCGGGGAATAACCTTCAGCACGACGCCGACGTCAAGAAACTGCACGCTCTCCAACGTGCTGGTTTGCGTCGTGGTGGTCACGCGGTAGCCCAGCTTCTCGCCGATCTGAATGTGTGACTCCTGGCCGCTCACGACCAACAGCCGAGGTGAGGCGAGCGTCTTGGCGTCGGTCGTGTTCTTCAAGAGCTCGACCAGGCCGTCGAGGCCCGTCCCATCCGCGTCGATGAAAAACCCGGTCGTCGCGGATTCATTGGCGAAGCCGATGGACTTTAACGTGACGCCCGCACTAGACATGCTAATCAGGTTGTTGAAGTTGACGCCGTTTTTGCAGTCGTCAGTCAGCTCCACTTGCAGGATGTGGGCCTCGATCATGACCTGCCGCGGCGGCTGGTCCGCCTGGCAAATGTAGTCGGCGATCCGCCCGAGGTACGCCGGGTAATCGACCACGGCAATGGCTTCTTTCGTCCTGCGATTGTCGGAGGAGTCGGTCTCGACGATCCACGAATGGCCGCCGCTGGATAGCAGTCCTTTGACCGCCTGATCGGCGTCGACGGCTGAGGCAAAGTCGAGCTCGAAGACTTCCACCTGCCGTCCCTCGGCGCCGGGCGGCATGCCGTCGGTGGCGTCTACCTTCGAGACGAAGATGATATTGCCGCGGGTCGTCCAAGCGTAGCTGGACGCAGACAGGAGCGAATCGACGATCGTTTGCCAGGGCTGGCGATCGAACGAGGCGGTGACCTGCACATCGTCGGCGCCGGCGAAGACGATATTGAGCTTCTGGGTTTCCGCGATCATGGTGATCACCTGTCGCAGCGAGCCCTGGCGGACCGTGAGCGAGACCAGGCCGTCCTTGTCGTCGTTGACCACCACGTTGTCCGACGGCGCGTTGAGAGGAATCAGAAGATTAGAGCTGGCTGGGGCCGGCGGGGAGGCTGGCGGCGCCTGAAGATTGGGATTGGGCAGCACTTCGGTCGGAGCGGAGGCGGGCTGTTGGGCGTTCATCCCCGCGGCTCGCAGCGCGGCCGAAAGCATGCCTTCAAGCTGCGCATTGGTCGGAGCGGCGGCCGGCGCCGCTGCGGCGCCCGATGCTTGAGGACCAGCGTACGGCTGGGCGGCAGGCGCCTGATAGACGGGGACCGGCTGCGGGCTGGGCTGCGCGGGAATGTACGCGGCCGGAGGCGTCGGCTCGGAAAATCGCGTCTGGGCCGATGCCAATCCGCCGGCGCACGCTGCCAGCGCCACGGCTGACGCCATGGCGGCGTAGCGCAAGCGGTGGCGCGGCAGTGTGAAAATCGCGCGCATGCCCCCCTCGAGCAAGCGGGATCAGGTTTTCGAAAAGACTTTTAGATCAGACTTCAGTCGGGATGGCGGAGTACGATGCCCGCCGACGAGATTCCTTGGATTTCCAATCCCCCCACTACATCTCCTACGCGGTACTGCTTGGCTCCGACCTGGGCGACGGTTTGGCCGTTGGTCGTGAAAATAATGGCATTCTGAGCGTTGCGTAATTCGTTGATCTCCGCGGCTTCCTCCGCAGGCGTGGCCAGGACGTCGGCCTCGCCGTCGTCGAACGGGTCAAACTTGGCCAGCTCGCCGGCCGGCGTTGGCGTCCAGTCGTGGTCTTCGGCAAACTCTCCAAACGTTCCATCCGCGGGCTTGGCGCCGGCGACAGCCCCGGACGTAGCGCCGTTCAGGGCGCTCGCGGCCGGTCGCTCGGCTCTCTCCGCCGGTCGGGCGTCGACGTCGCTCTCGTTCGAGCTGAAGTTGGAAGCCACGACGCCGATGAGGACGACTCCCAATCCGGCGATCAATGCTAGCTTTCCCTTCGTGACGCCCCCGCGGGGCGGAGTCCTTCGAGCCATCAGGTTCCCCGCTTTACTTCTTTATCGTGGGTATCGGTACGGTAATACAGTTGAAACGTAATTTGTGCGGGATACGCCAAGGAATCGGGCGCCGTCGCGACCTCGAGGCGTGAGACCTTCGATATCTGGGGAAATTGGTCAACGGCGGCAAGGCACTGGCAAATGCTGGCGTAGCTGCCGCTCAAGCGGCAGCTGACTTCGACGCTCGCGTGGTCGGGATGGACCTCTGTGGCGCTGGCGCCGCACTGATCGATCTTCAGCCCCAGCGATGCGGCCGTTTCGGTGAATTGTTCGATGAACTTGCTGGGCTCGATGGCCGCGGGCATGCGGCGGCGCGTTTGCGCCGCCGCCTCGCGGAGACTGGCAAGCCGGTCGCTCAACTTGCGGTGCTCGTCAGTCACCTTGTCGCTGGTGGCAAGCAACCTCCGCAAGTGCGCGGACCGCTCGATGCGCTCCGCAACATCGCGCTGCCAGGGCGCGTACAAGCCTTGGTAAAACCCCATCACGACGGCCAACGCCAGGCCAGCGCCGGCGGCGTGAACCACCCAAGTGCTGGGCAAACTTGGCGATGCGGACTTAAATTTGGCGAACATGGCGGGGTGCGAACGTCAGCCCCCGGCTCTGCCGGGGGGTTCTGCGCTTCGGTTGGTCGGGCTTCAAATAACCCCCAGGCAGCGCCCGGGGCTGAGGTCCTCAAAAATCACATTCAATGCCGTAACTCTTGCGCGTGCCGCTGGGGTCGGCGGCGGTTTCGGTCGAGAGCAACTTGACCTCGGCCAGCGGCGGCTGGTTGAGGGTCTTTACAAATCGCTGGATGTCGTAGGCGACCGAGCTGGATGCTTCGAGCGCCAGGCGACCTCCCTCGGCGGCCGCCGCGGCTTGCTCGTTGTTGACAGGGGTTTGAGTCAACGTCAGTCGCTTCAGGTACAGTTCACCGTCGCTTTGGGCGGCGGCTTGCCCCACCAGGCCCAACAGCGTCGACGGCGGTTGATCCTGCGCCAGCTGCAACGCCGTCCGCTCGTTGTGGACCAACGCGACGGCTTCGTTACGAAGGCGGCGGGCGTCGAGAGTGAGCTGGTGGATCGGTTCGTATTGGACCTCCAAAGCTTCCTGCTCGGCGACCGCGGTCGAGCGCTCGTGCCAGGCGTAGGCGCCCAACGGAGCCAGCGCCAGCGCGACCAGCGCCAAGACAATCGCCCAGGCAACGGTAAATCGCGTGGCGGCAGCCCGAAACTGCGCCTTCTCCGACATCAAGTTGACGTAGTTGGCGTTGGCCATCACAGTCACATCGCCCAAGCCAGCGCACTCAGGCCGAGCGCGGGCCCCAGCAGGTGGGCTGGGGGTAAGTGGTCGGCTTCCGAGCTCGTTTCGGGCGGCAAGTTCCAGATGCGAGTTTCGATCCCCAGCGCCTCGCTCATGCGCTCGGCGACGCCGACGAGCGACGCCCCGCCGCCGAACAAGTAAATGACTTCAGGCACAGCGTCGCGGGCCTGGCCGTGCCAATAGTGAAGCGTGCGTTTCAACTCGCGGTGGAATCGATCGAGCGGCTCGGCCACCACCGACGCCATCGTCGCGGCGCACTGGGCCGAGGCCCCGGGGCACGACAGCCCATATTTTTGGAGCAGCGCTTCGGCGTCGCGCTCGTCGAGCCGCAGCTCGGACTGAGCGGCGGCCACGATCGTCTGGTAACCGCAGTCCTTGAGCCGGCGCACCAGCGCCGGGGCGCCGCCGTGGACCAGGCACGCCGTGGCCGTCGAGTGGCCCCAGTCCACGGCCACGGCGGCCGTGGGCGGGTCGACGCGGTGGACCATGCCCACGGCGCGAGCCAGGGCCCACGGTAGGGCGTCGATGGCGCGGCAATGGCGGCCGGCCGCGGCCACGTCGGCGCTGACCTGGTCGGACCAGCGCCTGGGCGCCGTAACGACATTGAGCCGATCGGGCTTGAGCGGCGAGGGACGCCAATCCACGACGTGGTCTTCCAGGGTTTGGTGCGTTTCGGCCTCAATGGCTCTGAGCAGCGCTGCAGCGCCCCGCTTTTCGGCAATGGCCGCGTCCACTTGGGCCACTTCGCACAGCGGCATGGGAAGCACGATGCTCGCCGCGGCGCCCGAGAACCGATCGCCCACGGAGATCGCCGCCCGCAACTCATCGACGCTCGTGCGGGGCGTGCCCTCGGTAAGCATCGCGGCGTCCCATCGTTCCGGTCGCGGGATCACGGCGGCGGCGCGGATAAAGTACTCGCCGGCCAGGCGCACCGCTTGCGCCGCCTTGACGCTCGTGGCCCCAAGGTCAAATCCAATCCAACCGGTTTTGCGCGTGCGAAGCATGGCAAGTGGAAAGGCCGTTAGTCTGCGCGATGAAATAACCAATTACCGAGTACTGAGTTCCGAGTACCGAGTACTGAGTACCAGGTAATAAGTACTGCGTCCTGGCATCACGCCGCTAACCAGTTGCTCCCTCCAATTCTCTGATCACTCCCCTCCTTGCTGCAAACTCGACAAATCGAAAATGGGCAGCATGACCGACAGAACGACGAACGCCACGATGGCCCCCATCACGACTGTGATCATCGGCTCGAGCAGGCGCACGAGCTGCTTCATCTTGTTTTCGGCTTCTTCCTCGTAGTAGGCGCCCAACAGCAACGTGACCTCGCCCAGGTTGCCCGTCCGCTCGGCAGTGCCGATCATTTCGCGGGCCGAGGGTGGAATGATCTCCGTCTCCTGCAGCTTGGGTCCCATGCCCTGGCCGTTGATCACGGAGTCGACCATCTCGTCCAGCAGGTCCTTGTAATGCAGATTGCTGACTGCCTCGCGGCAGAGCTTCAGGCCGTCCAGCAGGGTGACGCCGCTGGCCAATAGCAAGCCCATCATGCGGCACAGCCGACCGGTGAGCATGGGCCTCGTCACGCTGCTGATTTGCGGGCAGTTGATCAGGAAGCCGTCGATGCTGCGTCGCCCGTGCTCGGTGCGCCGCCACGCCAGGCCGCCCACGATCGCCCCCCCGAGTAGTGGAAACCATAGCCACCAACGGGTCTGGATCTCGCTCGCCATGGCGATCAGTATCTCCGTGGTCACCGGCAGCTTGGCGTCGTACTGCTTGAAGATCTCCGCAAACCGCGGCAACACGACAACCACCAGCACGGTGATCACCGCCGAAGAGATGACCGTGAGCAGGATCGGATAGGTCATCAGCCCGACGATCGATCGGCGCAGCCGCAGCTCGTTGCGCTGCATGTCGGCTAGTTGCCGCAGGACCTCCGCCATGCGGCCCGAGGCCTCCGCGGCGGCGATTGTGGCGGTGTATGCTGCGTCGAATACATCGGGGTACTGCTTGAGCGACTCCGAAAGCGTGTTGCCGCCGATCACCATCTCGTTGATGTCGTCCAGCACGCCTGCCAGGGCCGGCCGCTCGCATTGCGCGGAGAGGGAGGTGAGCGCCGACGACAGATCGACGCCGCTTTTGATCATGATCGCCAGTTGGGCGGTCATGTCGCAAACCTCTTGCTTGGACACTTTCCCGCGCTTGCCCTTCGACGGCGGCGCATCGACGTCGAAGACGTCGTTGTCACTGTGACCAAGTTCCGACAGCGCGTGCGACCCCGGGCCGGATCGCTCGAGCTTGGCCGGGGGTTTGCCCGACGACCTAGCTGGCGGCGCGGCGGCGCCTCGATCTTTGACAGGTGGCGGCGTTTTGGTGAGTTGGGCGGCCATGGTCAAGTTTATGTCACTCCGAGGTCGGCCGGCGGGTCCGCGGAAACTGCCGCGGATCTCGGGGCGACGGGCGCCACGATCAGGTCAGGCTGGAAAGCCTGGCCTACTCGAAAAACGCCACGCGGGCGACTTCCTCCAAACTGGTTTCCTCGGCTTCGGCCAGGCGCATGCCGCATTCCAAGAGCGTGCAGTGGCCATGTTCGACGTGCCACTTGCGAATGGCCTCGATGGACGGGTCGCGCGCGATCAGCCGCCGCAGCTCGGGGTCAGACGGCAGCACCTCGTAAATGCCCGTGCGCCCATGGAACCCAGTGTCGAAACACTCGCGGCAGCCCTCGCCGCGGGCGAAGCTGCGGCGTTTGTCGCCCTTGTAATGCAGCGCTTCGAGATATTCCGCCGCGGGGTAATAGGTGGTGCGGCACTTCGGACATATTGACCGCACCAGCCGCTGGGCGACCACGCCGACCAGCGCCGCGGCGAGCTTGTAGCTCTCGACGCCCATGTCCATCAGCCGCAGCACGGCGCCGGCGCTGTCGTTGGTGTGCAGCGTGCTGAGCACCAGGTGGCCGGTCAGCGCCGCCTGCACCGCCACCTGCGCCGTCTCGGCGTCGCGGATTTCGCCGACCATGATCACGTCCGGGTCTTGCCGCAAAATCGACCGCAGCGCCGCGGCGAAGCTCACGCCGCGCGTGCTTTCAATCTGCACTTGGTTGATCAGCTCGATCTGATACTCGACCGGGTCCTCGACCGTCACGATGTTGCGGTGGACGCTCTTGATCAGCTCCAGGGCCGAGTAGAGCGTCGTGGTCTTGCCGCTGCCCGTGGGGCCGGTCACCAGCACCAGGCCGTACGGCTTGCGGAGCAAATCCTTGACAACCACCAGCACATCCTGGGGCATGCCCAGTTCGTCGAGGTTGAACGTGAGCCGGCCCTTGTCGAGCACGCGCATCACCACCTTCTCGCCCAGCACGGTGGGGAGAGTCGAAACGCGCAAGTCGACTTCCTTGCCGTCGGCCACCACCTGAAAGCGGCCGTCCTGCGGCAGGCGGTGCTCGGCGATGTCCATCTTCGCCATAACTTTGATGCGCGACACAATGGCCGGGTAAATGTCGCGGCGAGGGCGCAGCACCTCGACGAGCTGGCCGTCGACGCGATAGCGCACCGTGGCAAACTTGCGACCGGGCTCGACGTGGATGTCGCTGGCGCACTTGCGAACGGCCTGCAGCACCAGGTAATTCACCAGGTTGATGACCGGGCTGCCCTCGACCAGTTGGTGTACCGAGGCGACGTCCATCTCCGAAGCGTCGGCGCGGAGCTCGACCGCGGCGTCGTCCAGGTCGGCGGTCACGGCGTCGACATGGAAGTCGTCCTCGTACGCTCGCCGCATCATCCGCTCGATGGCGGCGCGGAAGGCGAACGCCGGGCGGACCGTCAGCCCCGTGGTCCGCTCAATGCGGTCGATCTTCTCGAGATCCAGCGGGTCGTCGGTGACGACCGTCAGCTCGTCCCGCACGCGAAACAGCGCAATCACGCTGTGCCGCTCGGCGAACTGACGCGGCAATACATGCACGGCCTGCGGATCGAGCAGGCCTTCGCGCAGCCGTACGGCGGGCACGCCGAGCTGCGACTCGATGAACGGCAGCAGCTCCTCTTCAGTGACGAAGCCCAGATCGAGCAGCACCTCGCCGAGCCGCTCGCCGCTTTCGGCCTGACGGCTCAGCGCGGCTTCCAGCTCCTTCTCGTCGAGCAGGTTGGCCCCGACCAGCCGCTGCCCCAGCGGGCTGCGCGCAGCGGCGACTGGACCAGCGCGTCGGCCATGTCCGCATCGAGCGGAGCCAGCTCGTGGCCGACCCCTGGGCGGTCGGCAATTGGTTCGGCGACCGTATTCATTCCGCAAAACTTCCCACGGCGCGTCTTCACCAGTCCGTATTGCTCAAACTTGTAACCCACGCCGGTGAGGCGCAGAATGTCGCCGCACAACGCGTTGACCGCGGCTAACTTGATGGCCCCCCCGCGGGCTTCCACCCGATCGCGCAGCTCCACCAGCGCTTCCAGGCCCGCGCTGTCCAACAGCGGCGCCTCGTGCATGTCGACCACGACCATCGGCCGACCTTGACCAAGCTTGCCCAGGGCGCTCTTGCGGAAGTCCTCGGCCTGCGCGACCGTGAGCGGACCAACGGGCCGCACGACGGTGACCGCGCCTTGCTTTTCGACGGTGACCATGGGGGCGCCCCTGTTTCATCGACTCGGACGGCTAATCCGCACGCAATCCCACGTTCCTAGCCGCCGGCGGGAGCCGGCGTCCTCTCTCCCTCGACCGCCGGCTTCCGCCGGCGGCTATCATGCCATTGGCCTCCTCCGCCGGCGTGATTGGCCGCCGACCGAGCGTTCATCCATTAAGTCAATGGCAACGACATCACGAACTTGCTGCCTTGGTTCAATTCGCTTTCCACCGTAATCTCGCCGTGGTGCATGCGGACAATCTCGCGGGCCAGCGACAAGCCCAAGCCGGTGCCCGTCTCCGCCTGCACGCGCGGGTCGTCGCTGCGGAAGAATTTGTCGAACACTTTGTCGACCTCTTCCGGCGCGATGCCATAGCCTGTGTCTTCGATGGCGACGCGGAGGCGCCCCTCCTCGACTTTGACCTTGAGCGCCACGCGACCGCCCGTCGGGGTGTACTTGACCGCGTTGCCCAGCAAGTTGACCACGACGGCGACTATCTTGTCTTTGTCGAGCGACAGCTCGGGCATTTTGGGCGGCAGCGAGGTTTGAAACTCGATCGACTTCTGCTGCATGAGCGGCTCGACCTTGATCAAGATCTCCGCGAACATGCGCTCCGTCTCGACTTTTTGCCGCGTGATCGCCAGCGCGCCGACTTCCATGCTGCTGATGCTCAGCAGATCGTCGATGAAACGGGCCAGCCGCGTCACTTCGCTGTTGATGATGTTGCAGAACTCCTTTTGCAGCTCCACGTTCACGTGCTCCGTCGTCGCCAGGGTCTCGGCGTAAGCCTTGATGTTCGACAGCGGCGTGCGCAGCTCGTGCGTGGCGGTGTCGATGAAGCGGTCGCGGGTCTGCTCGGTCAGCTTCTGCTGCGTGACGTCGCGCATCGACCACACGTGCCCCCGGCTCTCGTCGCCGGCCAGCGGAAATCTGGCCACCCGCAGCACACGTTCCTCGTCGTCTGACTTTTGCACGATTTCGCAGACGGCCGTGCGGACGCGCGCCGGCGCCGACAACCACTCTTCGCCGGGCGGCTTGACGGCCGACTCTAGCAGGCGCTCCTCCAGGGCGGCGCCCGTCAAGTCGGCACTCTCGGCGTCGTCGCCCAACAGGGCGGCGATCGCCTGATTGGCAAATGCAATTCGACCCTCGGCGTCGGTCACCGCCACGCCGTCGGAGAGGCGCTGCAGCACTTCCTCCAATTGGGCGTCGCCGCGACTCTCCGCCGCGCGTGCCAGCACCGCCGTGACGTCGCCCTGCGCGGCCTGTCGCTCGAGCGACGCGATGTGCTCGACCACGCGATTCCACCCCACCGTCAGGGCATCGCGCGCGCGCAGCGGCGTCAGCTCCAGCTCGGCGCCGGCAGTACGCCGAGCCAAATGCCGCAACAGCGCATCCACGTCGCCGGCCGGCTTGGCGAGCCGCGACAGCACAAAGGCGCCGGCGACGATCAGCGCCAGCGGCGCCAACACGGCCCACGGCGCCAGCCGCGCCGTGGCTTGAATCGTCGACCACACGCTCGGCTGCTCTACGCCGAGACGGAGCTCGCCCAGGCGCTTGCCGCCGGGCGCCAGGGGTACGCGGTACTCCAGCACGGTCTGGCCGGCCGCGTTGGCGTACTCCAGTCCGGTCACCTCGCCCCAACGCGATTGGCTGCCGCTGGGCTCCTCGTTGCGGCCGCCCACCAGCGCCGGCGAGCTGTGCGCCAGGATCTTGCCGTCGGTCCCGACGACCTGGCTGTACGACGCGCGGCATTCGCCGCCCAACCGGGCCAGCAGCGCGTTGAGCCCCTTGGTTCCGTGCCGCAGGTAGTGAATTTCAATCGCCGAGCTGGCCCGACCCACGCGCATCAGGCACGACCCGATGGCCTGGTCGCTAAGCACAGCGTGCGACGTGACGACAATTCCCGCCGCGAGCCAACAGACGGCGATCAAGCAGAACAGCAGGTAATACGCGACGATCTTGCGCGAGAGGCCCGGCTTGGGTCGGCTGCGAAACATGGATATGGCGACATGGGGCTCACGGCAGCAGGGCGCCTGGCGGTCAAACGGCGGCGGCAAGCAGTTGGCAGGCAGTCTCTACCACCGCCGAGGGGCTGAATGGCTTGGGAAACACCGCGTTGATGTCAAGCTCTTGCTGGATGCGAGGCAGCTCGAGCTCCAACCCCTTGGCGGTCAGCAAAATAATCGGCGTCGCGGCGTACGCGGGCAGGTCGCGCAAACGCCGACACAGCTCCAACCCCGTCATCTCGGGCATTTGCTGGTCCGAGATGACGATATCGAACGACTCCGCTTGCGCCAGCTCATAAGCTTCGCGCCCGTTGCGCCGGTGCGCGTCTCAAAGCCGGCGCGTTCCAGGGCAAATTGGGTGACGCGCGCCAAGGCCACGTTGTCGTCGACAATCAGGGCGCGGCCTCGGACGGTCATTATCGTACCCTCACGGACTGGCGACTCGACGACTTAGAACTGGCTGTACTTAACGCTGGGCGTCTGCGAATTGCTGTCGCAATTGGCGATGAACGTGCCGTTGGTGGTGTTGTACATCCATCCCGACGTGTTATCCGCGGTCGTGCTCGCGCCGGTGACCGGATGGACGACCGAGTCCTTCAGGCCCACCGGGCTGGTCGGAAAAACGCCGCGAACATACTGCGGGGACAACAGGCCTTTGAAGTCGGAGCCGGTGGCATTGCACGGCGGCAATTGTCCGCCGTTGTCCGCGGCGTACAGCTCGATGGCGTCGCGAACGATCGCCAGCGTCTGCTTCAAGCCGTTGTCGGTCGCGTTGCCCGACGTCTTGAGCAACTTCGGCGCGGCGACGCCGGCCAAGATGCCCAGAATCATGATGATCACCACCAGTTCGATCAATGTGAACCCTGCACGCCGTTTCATGTTCGCACCCTTTCTGAAAAACAATGGCGTCGGCCGTTTCCCGCGAAACGCCGATGCGTAGCCTGCCTATAGACTCACGAGTTCCCGCTCGGGGGGCGCTCCTCGTCCGAAAAAAGGTAGCACGCGATTAACGCACGTGACTTGGTGGTTTCGCGCCGACTTCCGCCGGGCCTCCGCAGTCAAAACCGTCACGACCGCGCTGAGCTGCAGCCTCGGACCGCCGTGGCGCCGCCGGGGATAAGTGGAGCGTGAACTAGACTTTCGGTGCGGCGAACGACCGTGGCTTCGCTACCGGCGTTGTGCAGGTGCATCGCCAGCAGGAATTCGCATTACATTGGGGGGAGGCGCATGACGCTGGTAACCGCAACCAAGCTCGGTTCGACGTCGATTCTCGCGGCGCACGACGCGCTGACCCAGGCGCTGAAGCGCCCGCTGGAAGTTTGGGAGCGAGAGGCGCCGCACGATTGGCGGCTGTCCGAGATCGGCCCGAGTCACGACGACCCTTCCCGAAACGACTTCATCGACGCCGATTCCGCACAATTCACCTCGCTTCTGGAGCAAGTCTTCGCCGCCGGCCGCACGTGCAGCCTCCACGTAGCGGACGGTTGGGATCTGCTGGCGGCGCCGCTGCGCGAGTACTCGGCGCAATGCGCGGCGTGGCCTCGACGCTGGTCGAAGCGGCGGGCAGTGAACTAGCCCGGCAGCTAGCCGACTTCGTCCTCCGCGACATTCACCAGCAACAAGAAATTGGTTGGCTCCGCGACGAGAACTTCGTCTTCTCCCAACAGGTCACCGACGACTTCGAGGAGCTAACGTTTCTCCGCACGATGGCCACGCACATGGTCGTCGAGGACACTTCGCTTGACATCTGGAAGATCGTCGGCCAGGCAATTGGCGGGCTCCGCGAAATGATCGGCGCCGAGACCGTCTTCTTCGTCACGCCGATCGACGATGGCGGCCTGCGCGTGGCCCAAGCCAACTCCTCGAAGCCCGACGACGAGTTGCGCGGCCTCCAGGCGGCCATCGTGCGCGTGGCGGACCTGCATTGCGAGCGGGCCAGCTGCGGACCGTGCGTGCGAAACGACTTCTCGCCGGCCGACGCCGAAGCCTGTCAAGCCGGCATTCGTCAGTTTCTCATGGTCCCTATCGCCGCTGGCACGCGAAGCTTCGGTTGGTTTGTCGCCGTGAACCGGGCGACCGACGGCCGCAAGTGGGCCCCCAGCCCCCTGTTGCAACTCGGCCACGACGAATTCGGCACCTGGGAGGCCTCGCTCTTGAGCACGGCTGCCACGCTGCTGGCCTCGCACGCCAGCAACCTCGACCTGGTGCGCGAGAAGGAGCAGTTGCTCGTCAACACGGTGCGATCGTTGGTCACCGCGCTCGACGCCAAGGACGCCTACACCCGCGGCCACAGCGAGCGCGTCGCCCTGTTCTCCAAGCGCATCGCCGAGACGCTGGGCTACGACCCCGTGGCTGCCGAGAAGCTTTACCTCTCGGGCCTGCTGCACGACGTCGGCAAGATCGGCGTCAGCGACGCGGTGCTCCGCAAGCCCGACAAGCTCACGCCCGAGGAATTCGACGAAATCAAGCGGCACCCCGACGAAGGTTGGTCCATCCTCCGCGACTTGGAGCAGATGCGGCTACGTGCTCCCCGGCGTGCTCCATCACCACGAGCAGGTGAGCGGCGCCGGCTACCCGGACGGACTCGCCGCGGACCAGATCCCCCTCGACGCCCGGATCATGGCCGTGGCCGACGCCTACGACGCCATGACCAGCGACCGCGCCTACCGGGCGGGTATGCCGCACGACAAGGCGATGAGCATCCTGCACGATGGCGCCGGCAAGCAATGGGACGCCGTCGTGGTCGCGGCTTTCGACTCGATTATCGCAGACATTGCGGCGATCCGTTACGGCTATCGCCAGGCCGAGCGCCCGCCGCGCACCGGTTCGGCGTCGAGCCCGACCTGCCGTTCGTAGGGGCGCCGGGAGACGCCAATCATGCCCCACCGTCGATTCGCCCTCCGCGATCGCGGCGCGTTCACGATCGTCGAGTTGGTCCTCGTCGTGTTGGTGATCGGCATCCTGGCGGCCGTGGCGGCGCCAAAATACGGCGGAGGCGCTGGCGAACTATCGCGCCAACACGGCTGCCCGGCGGGTCGCCGCGGACCTGCGGTTGGTGCGCACCTACGCCCGCAAGAGCAGTCAGGCGCAAACCGTGACGTTCAATACCGCATCCGACGCCTACGCGGTTGCCCCGATGCCGGATCTCGACCGACCCGACGCCGCGTACTCAGTGAACCTGGCCGTCCAGCCGTACCTCGTCGATTTGAACTTGGTCAACTTCAATGGAACCGCCTCGGTGCAGTTCGATATCTACGGCCGGCCGAATAACTCGGGCTCCGTGATCGTCAAGTCCGGCAGTCGACAATACACTGTGCAAGTCGACGCGGCGGGCAACGTCTCCATCCAATAACCCGAGCGGCGCGGCCAAAGCTTAACCATGATCGGCTCGAACCTCCAACGCCGCTGCCGCTGGGCGGCCTCCGCGCATCGCCGGGGTTACACGCTCCTCGAGCTGATCATCGCCTCCAGCGCCGGCGCCCTTGTGGTCGCCGGGCTGGCTTCCTCGTTGGTCATCGCCAGCAAGGCTCTCGTGCCCGACGCGCCGGCCACCGCCGACGCCAATCGCGGTGCGCTGGCTCTTTCCCAACTCACCGGCGACCTGCGGCATGCGCTGCGCTTCACCGAGCGCACTGCCACCGCGGTCACCTTCACCGTACCAGACCGCAATGGCGATTCATCCCCTGAAACCATTCGCTACTCGTGGGCCGGCACAGCCGGCAGTCCGCTGCTGTACCAACACAACGGCGGCACGGCCGTCACGCTCGCCGCCAACGTCCAGGATTTCAAGCTCTCGGCGATCACGCGGTTGATCACCGAGGAAACGATCGAGGACCCGGCCAACTTGGTGATCTTCGAGTCGTTCGCCGAAGCCAAGCTAGCCACCGCTGGTGCAGCGCTGGCGGTGCCCGTACCAGCCGGCGTCGCGGCGGGCAACCTGCTGGTCGCCGCCGTCGCCGTGGACGGCAGTGCCGGCAACACCCTCGCCATGCCGGCCGGCTGGACGCTCCTGGCGCGGCCCAACAGCGGCGGCCAGGTGCAACTCGCCGTGTGGTGGAGGATCGCCTCCGCCTCGGAGCCATCCAACTACGCAGCCGCCTGGACCGGCAATCGCCAGGCCTACGGCTGGATGATGCGATTCTCGGGCAATCACCAAACGACGCCGATCAACGCCTTTTCGTCTTCGTCGCCCGGGACAACCAGTGCCGCGCCGTCCTGTCCGACCGTGACGACAACCGTTCCCAACGCGCTGATCCTGAGGATTGGGGGATTCGACGACAATGACATTACCGTCGACAGCGCGGGCATCGCCGGCTACACGACGATCACCGTCGATCGAAGTAACACCGGCTCGGCGACCACCTCCGGCGGCGCCGCCTACGCCAACCTCAGCGCCGTCGGCTCCAGCGGCACGGCGTCGTTCGCCCTCACCGCCGCTGAAGAGTATGTGACGTTTACCGTGGCGCTGTCGCCTGATTGAACGGAGTCCCGGCCATGTTCGACAATTCCCCAATCAATCGCGCGATCCTGCGGCAGGCCGTTAGCCGCGACGCGGAGTCCGCCGAGCGGAGCGCTCCGCGGTTAGCCGCGACGCCGCCGTCTCGCCGCCGCGCACTCCGCTGCCGCGTCGCGGCTAACGGCCGATACCAGGCGCCGCCGACGCCGACGTCGCGCCGGGGCATCGGCATGGTCGAGGTGGTGGCCTCGTCGTTGATCGTCGGGCTGATGATGGTGGCCGCCCTGGACGCCGTGGGCATGGCCTTCCGCACGCGCAAGATCAACGCCGATCGGCTCATCGGCCCGGGGCTAGCCCAGGAGCTGATGGCGGAAATCATGGCGATGCCGTACCAAGACCCCGATGAGACGACCACCACGATCGGACTCGACGCCGGCGAGTCGAGCGTCAACCGCTCGACCTACGACGACGTCGACGACTACCACAACCTCAACTCGACCGACGCCAAGGCCAAGGACGGCACGCTGCTCGCTGGCCTGACCGGCTGGAGCCAGCAGGCGACGGTGAGCTGGGCCAATCGGACGACCGGCGCCGGCGGCGCTACCAGCGACACGGGCCTCAAGCTCATCACCGTCACCGTCACCAGCCCCGCCGGCCGCCAGACGCAACTGGTGTCGCTGCGGGCCAAAGACGGCGCCGTCGAGCAGCCACTGCCGATTCCACGGCAGGCAGTCACTTGGGTCGGCGCCGAGTTGCGGGTAGGCTCCGCCACGCGCCCTGCCCATGCCGGCGTGCCCCTTGCCAACCATGCCGTGGATGCGAACTGAGATGCAGCTCAAACCAAATCCAACCCGACGGATCACGACGTTGACCCACAAAAAGCATGGCAGCATTTACGTCGCGGTGATGGGCACGGCGATGATCATATCGATTATCGCCCTGGCCGCGCTGCACGCCTCTCGGGCCGAGGTCGAGCAGCTTACCGGCGCCGACCGGATTGCCGCCGCCGAGGCGCTCTCGCAGTCCGCCGTCGAATTGGCCCTTGCCCGCCTCGCCAACGATCCCGCGTGGCGGACCACCTATACCAGCGGCGTCGAGGTTCCCGCCGGCAGTAGCTGGCTCAGCCTCGGCGCCGGCGACGTCAAATTCATCCTCACCGACGCCGACGGCAACCTTAACGACGACAACAAGGACTCCGTGACGTTAAGCGGCGTCGGCCGACGCGGGGACGCCACGAGCGTGACCACCGTCACCTTGCAACCGGGCGGCGCGGCCCTCAACTGTCTTGACGCGGCCATGCACGCCGGCGGCGGCGTGGGAAACATCGGGCAGACGATCACTTGCAACCAGATGCTCAGCGCCAACGACGATGTCATTACTTTCACCGGAACCTTCGCGAGCGACGTCTGGTCCACAGGCGCCATCGTCGGCGCGGTGACTGGCACAAAATATCAGTACCAGACGCCGGCCCGCGAAATGCCGGACCCCAACACGCTCTTCGACTACTACCTCGCCAACGGCACTTCGATCAGCATCGCATCAATCCCCAGCAATACGATCGACAACGCGGTCCTGAGCGTCAGCAACAACCCCTATGGGGCCGCCAACCCGCAGGGGATTTACGTCATCGACACTCAGGGCCAGACGCTCAAGATTCAGAACTCGCGGATCGAAGCGACCCTCGTGATTATCAGCCCTGGCAATACCACGCAAATCGACAGGCGAATCCACTGGGAACCGCCCTCGCCGAGCCTTCCGGCGCTGCTCATCCGCGGCAGCGTGGAAATGAAGTGGTACGGAGGCACGCCGCTCAGCGAAGCCACCCAGGGCGTGAACTTCAATCCCGCGGGAACCCCCTACCTGGGCGTCGCCGATAACGACGCATCCGACACTTATCCACCCGTCATCAAGGGACTGGTGTACATCTCCGGCGGGTTCAACGTCACCAGCACATGCACCATGGAGGGTAACCTCGTCGTCGCAGGGGCTATTTCGAGCAGCGCGGCCATCAACATGACCTTCAGCCCCGTCAACCGCAACAACCCGCCTCCGGGGTTCGCCGGCGGCAACGGCGTGCGCGTCGTGCCGGCCACGTGGAAGCGCGTGGTGCGCTAGCCGTCGACCTCGGGCCCCCGCTCCAGGCGCCCGCCGGCGCTCCCCGTAGCCGGTTGCCGGTGCGCCGTTCGATCTGTTAGCATGCTTCGATGTGCGTCGCCGTCGAAGCCGATGGCGCCCTTGGTCGCTCACCAGGAGATCGAACCGTGCCGCCGCTGCGTCGTTGGTTGTCCGTCGCCCTTTTCTGCGCCGTCGCGATAGGCGGCCTCGTTGTCCCCGCATGCCCGCTGTGCGCCGATTGGCCCCAGTGGCGCGGCCCCCATCGCGACGACGTGTCGACGGAAACGGGCCTGTTGAAGTCGTGGCCCGAAGGCGGCCCGTCACGAGATTGGCTCTTCGATAACTGCGGCCTAGGCTACGGGGGCCCCGCCATCGTCGGCGACCGGCTGTACATCATGGGCGCCCGCGACGGCAAGGAGCTGCTGCTGGCGCTCGACGCCGCCAAAGGCGAGGAACTTTGGGCGGCCCCGATCGGCGATCTCTACACGAACGACTGGGGCGATGGCCCTCGCGGCACGCCGACGGTTGACGGGGAATTTGTCTATACGCTCGGCGCCCAGGGCAACCTCGTGTGCGTGCGCGCCGATTCTGGCGAAGTGGTTTGGACCAAGTCGATGCAGGATCTCGGCGGCAAATTGCCCAATTGGGGATACGCCGAATCGCCGCTGGTCTACCAGGATAAAGTCGTATGCACTCCCGGCGGCGATTCTGGCGCCATCGCGGCGCTCGACAAGCATTCGGGCGACGTCGTGTGGCAGTCGAAGGAGCTCACCGACGGAGCCAACTATGCATCGATCGTTGTGATGAAGCACCAGGGTCACGAGGACCTCGTGCAACTTTTGCCCAAACAGGTCGTAGCGGTCGATCCCACCACCGGAAAATCGTTGTGGACCGTCCCCTTCCCTGGAAATGTCGCAGTGATCCCCACGCCCGTCGTGCACGACCGGTTCGTTTACGTCACCGCTTCGTATGGCGCCGGCTGCATGCTCGTCGAGGTCGGCGACGACCACGCCGCCGAGAAGAAATACGACAACAAGGATATGAAAAACAAGCACGGCGGCGTGATCCTGCTGGACGGTCGCATCTTTGGCCACAGCGAGCAAGTCGGCTGGGTGTGCCAGGATTTCGAGACCGGCAAACAACTTTGGCGCGAGCGCGACAAACTGGAAATGGGCGGGCTGACCTACGCCGACGATCGCTTCTATTGCGTGGGCGAGGACACCGGCGACGTCGTGCTGGTCGCGCCGTCGGCCGAGGGTTGGGACGAGCGCGGCCGGTTCAAGCTCGACCCGCAAACCACGCTGCGGAAAGACAAGGGCAAGATCTGGACCCACCCGGTGGTGTGCGACGGTCGGCTCTACCTGCGCGATCAGAACTACGTGTACTGCTTCGACGTGCATCAAAACGCCGAAACGGCTGCGGGCCAGGGCAACTAAACCGCCCCGCCTCGCCACCACCGGTCGCGGCTTTATGTTGGTTTAACCGCCGGTTTCGCCGCCGCCCCGGGCTTGCCCTGTTCGCTTCTCTTTTCCCCTTTCGCATCATCCAGCTTCGGCTTCAGCACCAACCGCACGGGCATCCCCAGCGGCGGGATGAGCTTGGTATTGGCCACGAACTCCAGCGCGTTGTTCGATTGGCTGCTCTCGATCGGTATATCCATCATCGCGGTCGCGAAGTTCGAGACGCAGATAAAGTCGCCGGCCTCGGCCATGTAGTATTTTTTGCCGTCCTTTTCGTCGGTCCACCAGCCGCTGCCGGCGAAGACCCAGGGCTGGGTCATCGGCTTTTTGGTCTTCTTGTCGAGCACCCACTGCTGCGCGGGCACGTGCTGCCATTTGCCCTGCTCGTCGAGCCAGTGCGCTTCGACGCCGATTTCCGTCCCCGACGCTGGGCGGAATTTGGGGCTGAAACTCGCCGGATGACCCACTTTGGCCCCGATGGCCAGCAGCGCCGCGTGTACGGTCTTGGCGCGGCTGCGCACCGCCACCACTGATTCGTGCTCCTTGGTCCCCTCCAGGCACGCGAACATCTCCAAATACCCCTCGCGGAGCGCCACATAGCCGTCGACGTAGACCAGCTTCTGCTTCTTGTCGACCCACACGCGATCGTCCTTGGACAATCGCACCGAGTCGGGCGGATCCGGCAGCTTGGGCGGCTCCAGGATCGTGGGTTCGTCGTCCTCGGCCACTGGGTCCGCGGCCAGCGATTGCCCGTAGGCCAGTGAAACAGCCGCCGAAATTGCCAGCGCCGCAGCGACCGCCGGCCACGACCCGAAGCGATGACTGCCTGTGGGCATATCCTTACTCCCTCGAAAAATGGTGAGTCGTTGATGGCGCCGTCGTGGCCGCCTCTTGCAATTACCGCGCCACGGCGCACCAACGCCGATTGATTATACGGCAAACTCCCGTTGATCGACGTGACTCGCCGAGAAAATCCCGGCGCCGCCCCGTGAAGCCGTGCGGTCGGCACACTACAATGCTTGCCTGACAGGACGTCCCCCTGTCGTATTCTTCGACACCGCTTGGAGCACCCGCGCGCCGCCATGGCCACGATCGTTGACCCAGTCACCGCTGTTATTCAGTCCTCACGAACCAATCCGCACGACGCCAACGGCGTCGGCCCCGCGCGGCCCTCGCGCGCCTCGGCCAACGGCGAGTTTTGGCGCGCCGCCGCCCCCAAGCGACTGCGCGACGGCGGCATGTCGCCGCACGCCGCCTGGCGGCTGTACTGGAACGAGCGCCAAACGCCCGCCACGGTGGCCGCGCTCTGCCGGGCCAGCGGCTCCCCGTTGGCGTGGTCCCTCGATCGCCAGGTGCTGCCGCCCGAGTGCCGCGAACTGTTGGACGTCGTCGACGAGCTATCCCGCGGCCCGCGCCGCCGGCTCCGGTTCGCCAAGGGACCGCGCAACGAGCAGCTCCACGCCACGACGGCGCGGTGGCTCGAGGCGGCCCGCGTCGCTGCCCCGGGCTGGGAGCTGGGCGTCGGCTGCCTGGCCGCCGCCCACGTGCTGGCCGAAATAGGCGGAACGCTCGACGCGCAGCTCGGCTGGGAACTCCTCGATCTGCTGTTTGCCACAGCGTCGCGGGCGCAGGATTGGACCATCGCCAGCGACGCTCCCGCCGACGACGCCCTCGGGCAACAACTGCTCGCCGGCGAGCTCGCGCTCACTTTGGCGTATTATTTTTCCGACATGGGGCCACTGGCCGAGCTCCGCGCATCGGCCCGCGACCGACTGAGCGCCGGCGTGTTCGAGCTACTCAACGGCGAGGGCCTCGTCCGCGGTCCGCACGTCCGCATGCTACGACCGCTGGCCGCCTGCTGGACGCGCTGCCGCGTCATCGGCGCATCTTGGAAGAAGGGCTGTTGGAGCGACGTCGCCGAGCGGCAGTACCAAATGCTGGTGCGGCAGGCCCTGCGCTGGAGCGACCCCGACGGACGCCCGCTGCTGGCCAGCGAACGCAGCGAACCCTGGCCGCCGGATTTCCTGCAAGCGATGCTGCGCCTGGGTGGACGCAAGACCGACCTCGCCGCGGCGCGCACGCTGCTCGGCACGCAACCGGTTGGCAAGCTGACCCACAAGGTCGGCCGCCACACGCCAAAACCCTCCTATCATTGCGAGTGGTCCGAGCTCGCGGTGATGCGCGGCGAGTGGTCGCCGACCTCGCCGATTCTGGCCGTCGATTTTTCCTCGCGCGACATGCGACTCGACCTGCGCCTGGGCCGTCAGCGGCTGCTGGGCTGCGTGTGCGATGCGCAGACCCAAATCAACGGCCAGGCGCGTGCCGCGATTGGCCCCTGGGCGCAGGTGTGCTGGTTTTCCGACAAGCGCGCCGACTACCTGGAGTTCACCCTGCCGCTGGAACAGGGCGCCCGTCTGGAGCGGCAGATTGTGCTGGCGCACCGCGAGGAATTCTTGCTGCTCGTCGACCATGTGCAAAACGACGAACCGGCAGTGCTGGCGCACGTGTGGGAAATGCCGCTGGCCGCAGGCGTTGAGTTCCGCGGCGAAACGGAGACTCGCGACGGCGTTTTGGCGTCGGCCGAGGCGCCGCTCGCCCGTGTGCTGCCGCTGGCGCTGCCCGAGTGGCGGATCGACCCGCGGATGGGCGAGCTCTCGGTGGCCGACGGCCGCCTGCGGCTCGCCCAGCGCACCCAGGCTCGCGCGATGGCCTGCCCGCTGTTCTTCGACTTGGCGCCAGAGCGGCTCGACCAGCCGTGCACCTGGCGGCAGCTCACGGTCGCCGAATCGCTCGTCATCCAAACGCCGGACGTGGCCGTGGGCTACCGCATCCAATGCGGAGCGCGGCAATGGATCGTCTATCGCTCCCAAGGCGCCCGCGGCAATCGCACGCTGATGGGGCAGAACACGTCCTCGGAATTCCTCACGGCGCGGTTCCTGCCGAACAAGGGCACCTCCAAGCAGATCGCCGAAATTGAGGGCTAGGCGCGACGGCGGCCATGGGCCATGAGCAACCCGCACTCCGTCCTTGCCGACAACCTGGCGCGCGTTCGCGACCGCATCCGTGCCGCGGCGTCTCAAGCTGCCCGCGATCCCAAGAGCGTGCGTCTGGTGGCCGTCACCAAGTACGTCGGCGCACCGACGGCCGCCGCGCTGCTCGCCGCCGGCTGCGTGGACTTGGGCGAAAGCCGGCCCCAGGAGCTGTGGGAAAAGGCCGCCGACCCGACGCTGACCGCGGCGCGCTGGCACCTGGTTGGGCGCCTGCAGCGCAACAAAGTGCACCGCACGCTGCCGTTGGTCGACATGATCCACAGCGTCGACTCCGAGCGGCTGCTGGCCGCCATCGACGAGCACGCGGCGACGCTGGGCTTGAAGCCGCGCATCCTGCTCGAAGTGAACTCCGGCGAAGCCGCCAAGCAAGGTTTTAGCAGCGACGACATCCGCCGGATTCTGCCGACGCTTGCCGTCTTTGCGAATCTTAGCGTTGCCGGCCTGATGACAATGGCGCCGCTGGCGGGCGGAACGGCCGCCGCCCGCACCGCCTTCGCGGCAGCGCGCCAACTGCGCGAGGAACTGGCCGCCCAAGCGCCGCCCAACGTTCGGCTTGACGAATTGTCGATGGGCATGAGCGGCGATTTTTGCGAGGCCATCGCCGAGGGCGCCACCATCGTGCGCATCGGTTCGCTGCTGTTCGAGGGCCTGCTGTGATGGTCACCCTCCAGCAGACCGCCGCGGGCGTGGTGATTTCCGTGAAAGTCCGCGCAGGCGCCCGACGCACCGGCGTAGCCGGCGAGCACAACGGCGCCTTGCGGATCGACGTCGCCGCGGCGCCGGAAAAAGGGCGGGCCAATCGGGCCGTGGTCGCCGTGCTCGCCGAGTTGTTTCACATGGCCAAGTCGAGCGTCGAATTGACAAGCGGCGCCACGAGTTCGCAAAAACGATTCCTCCTGGCAGGCGTCGAACTGGCCGACGCACAGCGCCTGCTCGCCGCCGCAGCGAAGTCGTAGCTCCGGTCCCCTCCCTTGGACGGGGAGGGTTCGGGAGGGGTGATAGCGCCGGAATGGACAACCCGTCGTGACGTCTCCCCCCTCCCCAGCCCTCCCCGCCGAGGGGACGGAGCCGGAGGGGCCCATGATGGTGCGTCCGTCTCACCGCCCGATCAGCTTCCGAAACTCGCTCCACGGCCGCGCGTTCGCCACATCGGCCGCCCTCAGCCCCCCGCGTCGGCCCTGCAGCACGCCGTAGCGCATCACGTCCATCCCGTCGGTGCTGTGGGCGTCGGTGCTGATGACGATTGGCACGCCCAGCCGCCTGCGCCGCGGCGCAGTGCATGTCGTCCAAATCCAACCGCGAGCGGGTTGGCGTTCAGCTCCAGCAACTTCCCAGGCGGGCCGCCGCCGCGATCACCGCGTCCATATCCACCGCGTAGGGTTCGCGGCGATTGATGAGCCGTCCGGTGGGATGCGCGAGCACGTCGACGTGCGGATTCTCCAGCGCCCCAAGATGCGCTCGGTGATTTGCTCCCGCGACTGCTGCTGGCCGTAGTGCACGCTGGCGATTACCCAATCGGCTTCGGCCAGCACATCGTCGGGCAGATCCATGCCGCCGCGTTCGAGAATATCGCACTCGATGCCCTTGAGTACGACGAAGCCGTCGAGCCCGCGGTTGACCAGGTCGATCTCCGCCCATTGCCGACGCAGCCGCTCACCATCCAGGCCGCGGGCCATCGACACCCGCTTCGAGTGGTCGGTAATCGCGATGTATTCCAACCCTCGCGCCCGGGCCGCGGCGATCATCTCCTCGAGCGTCGTTCTGCCCGTCGGACGCCGTCGTGTGCATGTGCAGGTCGCCGCACATGTCATCGAGCGTCACCAACTTGGGCAACTCGCCGGCCGCGGCCCACGCAAATTCCTCCCGCGCCTCGCGCATCTCCGGCGGAAAGCACGGCAAGTCCAGCGCCGCGTACACCTCTTCTTCCGTGCGTCCCGCGATCGACTCCTGCACCGGCGCGCACTTGCCGATTGATCCTCCGCCACGCTTGCGTCTTCGCTTCGAAACACCCCCCACTCGTTTACCAGCAACCCCCGCGTCTTCGCCCTGCTGCGCACGATAATGTTGTGCTCCTTCGACCCGGTGAAATACTGCAGCGCCGCCGAACGAGCCGCTCGGGGACCACCCGCAGATCGACCTGCAGGCCGTCGTCCAATCGCACCGACATTTTCGTGTCGCCGCGCGCCGACCGTTTCGGCGACGCCGGGGATACGCGGCAAAACGGTCCATCACCGCCGGCGCATGTCGGCGGCGTCGACCAGCAGGTCGAGGTCGCCCACCGTCTCCCGCCCGCGGCGGTAACTGCCGGCCGCCTCCGCCTGCCTCACGCCGCTCGCCGCCCGCAAGTGATCGAGAATCGCCGCGACGATCGAGTCGGCCTGAGCCCACGGCATCCGCACGCCCGCGTTCTCCGCAATCGCCAGCCCCTTGAGAATCGTCGCCTCGGTCTTGGCGCCAAATCCCTTGAGGCCGCGCACTCGCTCCTGGTCGCACGCCTCGCGCAGCTCCGCCAGCGACTCGATGCCCAACTCGCGGTGAAGCGCGCATCGCCTTTTTCGGTCCGACGCCCGGCACGCGCGACAGCGCCGCGACGCCCGCGGGGATGTCCTGCTGCAGCTCGTCCAGCATCGGCAGGCTGCCGGTGTCCAGCAACGTGAGAATCTTTTCCGCCAGGTCCTTGCCCACGCCCGGAATGTCGGTGAGCGACCGGCTCGCGTCGGCGGCGATGGCCGCCAGCGGCTCGGCCAGGTCGCGCAGATCTATGCGCCCCGGTGCGATAAGCGCGAATGCGAAACGGATTGGCGCCTTGAAACTCGAACAGGTCCGCCACCTGATCAAACACCGCGGCAATCTCACGATTGGTCATGCCATCAGTGTAAGCTGCACCGATTCAGCCCCCGGTCACTGACCGGGGGCTAACTAACCGGGACATCGCGGTACGCGCTTCCAACAAAAAAACGCCCTGGCGAGGCGTATGCCCCGCCAGGGCGTCTGGGTCTGAGTTTCGCTGCGTCGCTCAACGCACCGGAACCGACTGCCAACCTTCGGCGTCGATCTGCGATCGCGTCCGCACGATCGCCGCGGGCTTGGCGACCGTGGTGCTCACGCTCGCCGCCTTGGCCGGCTGATGGTAAACCGCGTTCCACACGTCAACCGTCGGGCGATTGGCGGTGCGGTCGTTGGTTGGGCCGAGCAACTGCGGAGCCGGGAAGTAGGTGCTCGCATCGTCGGCCGCGGGGCCTGGGTCCGGCGCTGCCACCGCCGGCGGCGTCACCGGCGTGCCTGGATAGCTCTGCTGCGCCGGGGCAGCCTCTTGCGGCGTCATCTGCGGCTGGGGCGTCGCTGGACCGACCGTCGATGCAGCGCACGCCGAGCACCCACTGCTGGGCTGCTCGTAAATGACCTGGGCGGCCCCACTGTCGCACGACGAGCACGGCGCCGCCGGGTAACTCGCGCATGTCGAGCACGGCGCCGATGCGCAGCTCGCGCACGGCGCATTCGGCGGCGCACGTCGAGCATCCGTAGTTGCAAGCCGTGCATGCGGGCACGACGGGTCGGAGCACGGCCGTCGCGCATCCGCAACTCGCTTGACCGCACGTCGAGCACGTATCGCACGCCGGCGGCAGATACGACGTCTGCGACGAACCGCCGTTTGCAGCGGCGCAAACGCCGTCACATAGGGCGTGTAGGAAGCAGCGTAAGGAGTGTAGGAAGCGGCGTAGGGCGTGTAGGACGCCACATAAGGCGAGTACGACGCCGCATACGTCGGCGCGACGACGACAGGCCGCCACGACGGGCGCCGCACGCCCCAGCGACGCATGCGCCACCGATCAAACAGTCCCGGTCGATACCAGGCTTGGTACGCCGGGTAGGCGACCGCCGGTGGTAATAGCGACTGTCGGCGTGGCGCACGAGCTGCACTGAGCAGCCGCCGGCGCGGCGGCAGTGCACCGTCAAAGCAATTGCCGTGAGTCGCTGCCGCCAGAGCAAACGGCTCGACGAAGCACATGGGTCATTGTTTTATTCTCGCAAACAGTGAAATGAGCGAGTCGATCCCCCTCAATTCAGATTTACTCTGCCGGCGCCCTCAGTTGGCAACAAATAACTGCCGCCGTGCGGCCATTTGGTCGTGAATTCATCTTGGGAAGATTCTGCGCTTTGGGAAAAGGCGGACGGCTCGGCTGGTGCTGGCTGTCGCGTGTCCGGGACTGCCCGCGCCGCGGTCGTTGGAAAAGTCTACTGTACGATGGCCCCTGCGGGCTGCGCCGATCGCCTGGAATTTCCGGCAGTCGCCGCCAATGTGGCCAAAACGCCACGCGCGACCCCGCCGCCGGCGTTGCTTTCAGACAGCACGACGCCGCCACGCCTCAGCGCCTTTGATACGAAGCGAACCGCCCGAGCGTTCGACCCGGACAACTGGCGCCGATGGCAAGTCCCGTTAGCCGGCATCGTCTCGATGCCGTGGCATTGCGTTCGGCGTCAAACTGGCCATCGACGGCAGTGAAACGCCGCCGGCTAACACGTGCTCAGAATGGCGATGCGCCCGCGACTACCGCGGCCGAAGACTCGCCCGGCGGACGGAAAGCCGATCTGTTCCAGCGCCTTGTACACCTCTTCGAGCGTCTTCTCGCCGAAGTTCGAGATGCTCAAGAGGTCGTCGCGGGTGCAGTGCAGCAGGTCGTTGACCGTGAAGATGCCGCGCTCTTCCAGGCAGTTGGTCGTGCGAACGGCCAGGCCGATCTCGGCCGTGCTCATTTCGAGCTTGTCCTTGAGCCCCTGATTGGCCAACTCGGCCTGGTTCAGTGGAATGCGGGTCATCTGGGAATCCCTCCCCTTGGGTTGAATGCTGTAAAGACAGTGCGCCCTGGGCCACGGGTGAGCGGCCGCCGCTTACGGGGCGCTTGCACGTCGCCTCCGATGCGACAGCCAACGACGATGGGGGAATATACCAAATCGGGAGCGATCCTGGCGAGAATTCCGGCCAATCGCCGCAGTTTTTTGCCCGCCGCCCCCGCGACGCTAGCATTGGCGCGGCAAGAAACTCGCGCGTAGGATTAAGGACGCCAAGCATACCGCAGCGCTCAGCACAGCATCCAACTAGCCGGACGGCCACGCCGTCCGGGTTCCCGGCGGGCGTGGCCCGCCGGCTATTTTCTGCTCGCGCTGAATCTGCATCGTTATTGCCGACAGCCAAAAGGACCCATGTGGACCTCCTCTTTGATTCCCTCAACCCGGCGCAGCGCGAGGCGGTGCGGCACGTCGAGGGCCCGATGTTGGTGCTCGCCGGCCCCGGCAGCGGCAAGACGCGGGTCGTCACCCACCGCATCGCCCACCTCCTCCGCGAGGGCGTCCCTGCCCGGCAAATCCTTGCTCTCACGTTCACCAACAAGGCCTCCGACGAAATGCGGAGCCGCGTCGAGCTGCTCGTCCCCGGCGAGCGGGTGTGGGTGAGCACCTTTCACCGCTTCGGCGCCCGGCTGCTGCGGCGAGCACGCCGAGCTACGTCGGCCTGACGCCCAACTTCACGATCTACGACACGGACGACGCCAAGAACACGCTCAAGCGGGCAATCGAAGCGGGCAAGATTCGCATCGCCCACTACTCCCCCGAGCGGATCGCCGCGGCGATCAGCGACGCCAAGAACAAGCTCATCACCGCCGAGCGGTACGAGCCCCGCGTCGGCAGCCCGCTCAGCCACGTCGTCGCGCAGGTCTATCCGGCCTACCAGCAACGGCTGCTGGCCTGCGGCGCCGTCGACTTCGACGACCTCCTGCTTCACGTGGCCAACCTGCTGCACCAGAACCCCGAGGTCCGCGCCGACCTCGACGCACGCTTCCGCTACGTGCTGGTCGATGAATACCAGGACACCAACCGCGCCCAGTACGTCATGCTGCGGGCCCTGTCGGTCGATCACCCCAACCTGGCCGTCACGGGCGACCCCGACCAGTCGATCTACGGCTGGCGCGGCGCCGACATCAACAACATCCTGCAGTTCGAACAGGACTTCCCCGGGGTAAAGGTCGTACGCTTGGAGCAGAACTATCGCAGCACCAAGAGCGTGCTCCGCGTCGCCGATCAGCTCATTCGCTCGAACCTGCGGCGCAAAGCCAAGTCGCTGTTCACCGAAAACGCCGAAGGCGCCGCGCGTGCGGCTCGTCGAGTATGCCACGCAGGACGACGAAGCCCGCGGCATCGCCGAACACATCGCCGACGCCGTGGCCTCCGGCGCCCGCCGGCCGCGCGACTTCGCCATCTTTTACCGCGTCAACGCCCTCTCGCGCACCATCGAGCGAGCGCTGCACGAGTTCGGCGTCCCCTACCAGATGATCCGCGGCCTGGAGTTCTACCAGCGCAAGGAAATTAAGGACGTGCTGGCCTACTGCCAGCTCGTCAACAATCCCAACGACGAGCAGGCCGCTGCTCCGCACCATCAACACGCCGGCCCGCGGCATCGGCCGCAAGACGGTCGACCGGCTGGGCGAGTACGCCTACATCCACGGCATGCCGCTGCTCGTGGCGGTGCCGCGAAGCGGCCCAGGTCGAAGGGCTCAATCCCCGCTCGGCCCGCAAAGCGGCCGAGTACGCGGCGCTGATGGACCGCCTCGGCCAACTCGCCGCCGCGCCGATGGAGGAAATCCTGGGCACGATTCTCACCGAAACCCGCTATCGCGAGCATCTCGAAGAGGGCGACAGCGAAGAAGACCTCAACCGCCTGGCCAACATCGAGGAACTGCTCACCGACGCCCGCCAGTTCGACGAGCAAAACCCCGGCGGGGGCCATCTGGAGATCTACCTCGAAAACGCCTGGCTCGTGAACGAAACCGACGACTGGGAGGGCGAGAGCGACAAGGCGACCATGATGACCCTCCACGCGGCCAAGGGCCTGGAGTTTCCGGTGGTGTTCATCGTGGCCTTCGAGCAGGGCCTTCTGCCGCACGAGCGCAGCATCAACGACGAAGCCCAGCTCGAAGAGGAGCGCCGGCTCGCCTTCGTCGGCATCACCCGGGCCAAAGACGAACTGCAACTCAGCTACGCCGTCCACCGCGACTTCCGCGGCCAGCGCCGCCGCACCGTGCCCAGCCCGTTTCTTCTCGAAATGCCGCGCGACGAGATGGAGGTCGTAAACGTCGGCAGCGACCACTGGCATCCGCCAAGCTGGGATGAGGAATTTGGCGACGACGCTGTTCATGAAACGCACGCCGACGAATTCGTCGAGTCGCCGCATGCCGCGCCGGCCTCCGAAGTCCCCTGGAAGAAATCCGCCCACGTGACCACCGCCGCAAAACTCGCCGGCGCCCCGCCAATCGAACCCTCGGGCGCGTCGCCCGATGAGTTTGTGCAGGGCATGACCGTAATGCACCCCGAGCACGGCCCCGGAAAGATTGTCGCCCTTTCCGGCAGCGGCAAAAATCGCCGCGCCACCGTTCAATTCGCGACCGCCGGCGAGCGCCGCTTCATCCTCATCCACAGCCCGCTGCGGCCTACCAGTCGCTAAGGACAACTCGGATTAACCACCAAGGCACAAAGACACGAAGAACGAACTGAATTCCACTCTTCTCTCAATCCTGTTCATCCTAAACATCCTGTTATCTTGCCAGCTCCTTTCTGCTTCTTCTTGGTGCCTTCGTGCCTTGGTGCTTAATCCCTCCGTCATTCTGCTAGACTGGTTGAATGACATCCTCTTGGCAGCCACAGTTCGTCTTCGCCGCCTGTCAACACGGCGCCGAGGGCGCCTTGAAGCGCGAGCTGGCGACTGCGCTGCGGCGTTGCGCCCCGCGTTCTCACGACCTGGGTTTGTCACCCTCAAGCTCGACAAGCCGTGCGATAGGCCCGAGAAGTTCGCCTTGCCGTCGATCTTCGCCCGCACGTGGGGCTTTTCACTCGGCGCCGTCCAGGGCGATCGGCTGCACGACATGGCGGCGAAGCTCTGGGCGATTCCCGACCTGGCGGAGTTAGCGGATGAGCTGTCGGTCGCTGGCCTTCATGTGTGGGAGCGCGACCCGCGCGTGCCCGGCGACTCTGGCTTCGAGCCGGGGCCGACGCCGCTGGCCGAGGAAGTCGAGCAAGCCGTGCGCGCCGCCTCGCCGCTCGAGTCGCTGCGCGACGCGCCCGAGAGTCGTCGCGACATTCCGCGCAATCGGTGGGTGCTCGACGTCGCAGTCATCGACCCCGACCACTGGTTCGTCGGCGTGCATCGCACGACTTCGCGCACCGCGCGGTGGCCCGGCGGCGTGCCGCGCGTCGAGCTGCCGCCGCACGCCGTATCGCGGGCTTACCTCAAAATGGCCGAGGCGCTCGCCTGGGCCGATCTGCCGATGTCGCGCGGCGAGCGCGTCGTCGAGCTCGGGTGCGCCTCCGGCGGCGCTTCGCAGGCACTACTCGACGCCGGCTTGGTGGTGCTCGGTCTCGACCCCGCGAAGGTTGACCAGGAAGTCCTCGCCCATCCGCGGTTCACGCACGTGCGGCTCCGCGCGGCCAAGGCGCCGCGGCGGCTGTTCAAAGAAGTGCCCTGGCTGGCCGCCGATATGAACGTGGCGCCCAGCTACACGCTCGACGCCGTCGAAAGCGTGGTCAAACACTCCTCGACCTCAATCCGCGGGATGCTGCTCACGCTTAAGCTGGCCGAGTGGGAGCTGGCCGAGCAGTTGCCGGCCTACATCGAGCGCGTGAAATCTTGGGGCTACCACGATGTGCGCGTGCGACACCTGGCGTTCAACCGCCAGGAAGTCTGCCTCGCGGCGCTCCGCAGCCGCAGCCAGCGACGCGTGTTGCGCGCCACAAAATCCCACGCCCAATCTCGCCGCCGCGCTGCCAGCAAGCCAACCTGAACCCCGCGTCCCTTCCAAATCCATCCGGCCCCCTCCCCTCGGCGGGGAGGGCTGGGGAGGGGGGGCAGCTTAGGCTGGTCCCTGCATCTAGCGTCAGTTCGCGGCGAACCCCACTACATGGAGGGGTTCAAGCGCTCGCGGCCCCCCACCGAGCTTGACGCTCTCGCCTCGCGACTGCTATTTACGGGCCGGCTTTTCCCGCACGCGCACCCTGCTCCGCCCCCTTGGCGCCCTCGCGAGGCCCCCTTGATCCACCGCGTGGACCCGCATCGACGCGCGCTCGTCTTGGCGTGCTGTGCCGCCGCGTGGTGGTGCTGCGCAGGCGCAAGCTGGGCGCAGCGGATCCAATTTCCGTCTACTGTGCCCGGCGCCCCGCCTCCCGGCTCGGCCGTCTACCCGCCAACGCCCGCGCCCGTTCTGCCCGCGCTGCCGACCTACGATCCCTACGCCAACCCCGCACTCGGGGCCCCGCCAATCGACGTCCCCTACTCCGCCGCGCCCGCGCCGCCCCCGTCTTCGCTCATCAACCCGCCGCCGCCCGCCTACGGCGCACCCTATCCGACGCCAACTTACCCCGCGCCCAATCCCGCAGGATCGGGATCCATGTTTCAAAACATGCCCAGCGCCCGCTGGGCCCAGGGCGCCGGCTACAACTACCAAAACCCCGACGGCACCGTCGCCCATCTGCAGCGCTTCCTCCAACAGCTTAGCGCCGAGCACACCTATCTTTACGGCAACCACGGGGAGGAAGACCTCGCAATTAATCGAACAGAGTTTGCGGCCACTTTCGGCGTGCCGATTTTCTATAACCCCAACACGCCGCTGCTGATCACGCCCGGCTTCGCCTTCAACTGGCTGGACGGCCCGATCGATCCGGGCGTCGACCTGCCGCCGCGCGTGTACGACGCCTACCTCGACGCCGCCTGGCATCCGCAGTTCACGCCGATCTTGGGCGCCGACCTCGGCGTGCGCACCGGCGTGTGGACCGACTTCCACGCCGTCAACAGCGACTCGCTTCGCGTCCTCGGCCGCGGCCTCGGCGTCATTTCGCTGTCGCCGCGGCTCGACGTGCACGTCGGCGTCTGGTATCTCGACCGCAACGACGTCAAGCTCCTCCCCGCCGGCGGCGTGCACTGGCGGCCCAATCCCGAGTGGGACGCCTTCCTCATCTTTCCCAACCCCAAAGTCCGCAAGCGGTTCGTCAACGTCGGCACGAGCCAATGGTGGTGGTACTTCGCCGGCGAGTACGGCGGCGGAGCGTGGACCGTCGAGCGCGACCCCGCCAACTTTCCGGCCGACGACGACATCGACATCAACGACATCCGCGCCATCGCCGGCCTGGAATGGGAAACGCAAACCCAAGCCCGCGGCCACATCGAGGCGGGGTACGTTTTCCAACGCGAGATTTTCTACCGAGAGCAAGGCATCACCCACGGCCTCGACGACACGGTGATGGTGCGCCTGGGCTTCGACTTTTAGCTCTGTGATATGAAGGTGCTGAGCTGGCCTGACATATTTATTGACCCCTCCGGCCCCCTCCCCTCGGCGGGGAGGGTTGGGGAGGGGGGAAAGCCCCTCGCAATGGCGCAATCATCCGTTAGGCCTCAACCCTCGCTAACCGTTGCCATCAAGGGGAGGGAACCGGAGCAACCGCGACTGGTGGCGCTTGTCCTGTTGATCCTCCTCTACGCAGCGAATGCGCGCGTCGCTTCCGCTCAAAGCCCCTGGTCGCCCGACGGCGGCGCCGGCTGGAACAAGTCCGTCGCACTCCCCGCCGAGCCCGCACTGCCTGGCCCGCCGCCTGGTCGACCTGCCTACAGCAGCGTCCTTGCGCCTGTCGACGCCCACGAGCGCTCCGCCCTCAATCAGGCCGCGCCCTGGGGCGTCGAGAACCATCCGATGCAGCAGGTCGACGCCGTGTATCTCGACCAGCTCGCCCCGCCCTCGCCGCCTGAGATCCAGGTAGCCGGCCTGACCGAGACCACCATCCCGCCCGCCAATCAAATCCTCACCGAGCCGCAGGCCCAACTCCCGCCGGGAACGCGCGACGGCGTCTTTCAAAAAATCTACTTCGACGGCACGTGGGTTCCCGCCATCAATGATGAGCCCGACACGCTCGGCCTCGGCGAGCTGGATTTGGGCGCCGTGTTCGGCTTCCCCTTGCTGCGCCGCGACACGCCGCTCTTGATCACGCCGCAGTTCGCCGCGCACTTCCTCGACAACGCCGGCTCGCTCGATCTGCCGCCAACCCTGTACGACGCGTCCGTCGAGTTCCGCCACCTCCGCAAGTTCGGCGGCGGGCCCTGGGCCATGGACGTAGCCGTCACCGTAGGCTACTACAGCGACTTCGATCAAAGCTCCGGCGAGGCCACGCGCGTCACCGGCCGCGGCGTCGGCGTCTACGAGTCCTCGCCGACGACCAAGTGGCTCCTGGGCGCCGCGTACCTCAACCGCGCCGGCGCCTCAGTGCTGCCGATCTTCGGCGTCATCACCGAGCCGCGGCCCGATCTCAAGCTTGAAATCTTGTTCCCCCGGCCGCGCGTCGCCTGGCGCCTCGAGGGCAGCGTGCCCGACCACGACGAACGCTGGGCGTACGTCGCCGGCGAGTTCGGCGGCGGCGTGTGGTCGATCACCCGCCCCTCCAGCGGCGACCTCGACCTCATCAGCTACAGCGACTGGCGCGTATACGCCGGCTACGAGCACAAGGTCATCGGCGGCCTGACCCGCCGGGTGGAATTCGGGTACGTGTTCAACCGCGAGGTGGAATACGACAGCGCGACGCCCGACGCCTCGCTCGACGACACGCTTTTCATCCGCGGCGGCGTGACCTATTAGACGCCGGCCTTCTTTCGTGCCAGCGGCCGGCTAAGCAAGGGCGATCCACAGCCGCCAAGCCCGCGGAAAACGCGCAAGAAATACTGCCGTTTCTTTTTGCACGTAAGCCGCCCGTTGGCTAGGATAAGTGCTTGGCCGAAGTTTCGCGGGATGGTCGTACTCGCAACGGGAAATTCGATGAACTGGCGCCAAGATCGCTCTCAACGCTCCGGTCCGGCGGGGCTCGTCTGGGCGTGTCTATTGGCGCTGATGCTTGTCGCCGCGCCGCGCGCGGTTCGCGCCGATGTGGTGCTGACCAATCTCCAGCCGGCGATCGTCGCCGGCTCGCCGTCAGCCTCCCCCGCCGATACGCCCAGCGCGCGCATCGACCCCAACACGACCTCGTCTCCCTACGCCGGCGTGGGCAGCGTGCAGGCCACATTCGGTGCCGATACATTCATTGGCACGGGCGCGGCCTTTTCTCCCTACCACATCCTTACCGCCGCGCACGTCCTGGACCTGAATAACGACGGCACGATTGACGTGACGCCCGCCAACGTCGTCTTCCATCTCAATTTCGGCGGCAATCTAACCCATAACATCGCGGCCGCCTCGTTGGCCGTTCATCCGGACTGGACTGGCTTCAGCAATCCCGAAGGCAATATTCACGACGACATTGCCGTCATCACGCTCAGTAGTCCGCTGCCGCTGGGCGTGCCGATCTACCCTCTCTACGCGTCGCCCGTCGCGCTGGGCACGACATTCATTCACGTCGGCTACGGCCAATCGGGCAATGGCGAAAACCCGATTTATACCGTGGGACCAAGCTTCTCCGTGAAGCGCAGCGGTTCGAACAACGCCGATTTGTTCGAGTCCGACGATGAAGGCGGGAGTGACTTCGAGCTGTACGCCTTCGATTTTGACGGCCCCACGGCGGACACGAACTTTGTCGGCGGATTGACGCTGGACAATAAAGTCGAAACCACGCTCGGCGGCGGCGACTCCGGCGGCCCGGCGTTCATCAACGACGGCGGCATATTGAAAATCGCCGGCAACAATACCTTTATCTCGCAATTCATCACCGGGCCCAATCCTGACGACCTCGGACCCGCCGCGCCGCTATTTGGCTCAGCCGCCGGCGGCATGCTCATCTATCCTTACTTGGACTTCTTGCTGCCCTTCGCGCAATCGGTGCCGGAAGCCGGCGCCGTTCTGCTACTCGGCGCCGTAGTCATCGTGGGCGGAGCGGGGCGATCGCTCGCTCGATGGGCCGCCGCTCGCTCTGTGGACCGCTAGCGCCGATCTGCCGCGCCGCCGGTCTTTGCTTCCGGTCGTGGATGACGACGCGCGGCGATCATGCGACCGCGGCCGCCGCCATCGCTGGCGCCACCCACTGCTCCCGGGCTTTCCAATCCAGGATCGTCAACAAGAGCGCTTGCATCACGACAACCCCCAGCCCCCATGGGAACAGATTGTCGCCCGAGAAGCACACGACAAACAACACCAGTGCCATCGACGTCGAGCCATATTCCACGAACACCCACGCCCGGCTACCACGCTTGGCCAGCACCAAGTGCCCGGCCGCCCATGCCAGGCTCAACCAGCCGGTCAAGAACGCCAGCGCCAGAATGGGAATGCCGAACCACACCGCCATGTGCAGGCCGACGAACCGCCGCATGGCTGCGACCATGAGGTTCGCGGAGGGCCCTTGGCCAGTCGGCGTAACGCGCTGGAGCGTGTCGAGATACCGCTGGTAGAAAAACACCGGCAGGACCGCATGCGTACACGTGAACAACAGCACCACGGGCACGCCCACCAGCGGCGAGATCAGGTGCGAGAATTCGGCGCCGAGCCCGCCGTCCGACCAGGCCAGGCCGATCGCCACCGACGCGTAGGTGGCGACAACGGGAACTGCCGCCCGCAGAAGAGACGCCGTTAAATCAGCCTCGCGGACCTCCAGCTTTCCAGGCGCTTCGTCGTGCAACATGCCGGCGATTGTCAATGCGGGACGCGGCAGATGCAAGCGGACCAGCGCGGCCCTCGATTTGCAGAGGTTTTCACGCAGGCCGTCGGATACGCGGCGGCCGCGGCGCCAGCGATCGCAAAGGTTGCGGCGGTGGCCGACGACGGGTCACCCTGATCGGCGCCCGGTCAAGTCAACTCGCCAGAGGCGACGCAGGTTGTTCGTTTCGCAGGAGACAGAATCATGAAAACGATTACCGCTCGAGAAGTACGCAAAATGCGCGAGGCCGGCGAAGAGCATTTCACGGTCAATACTCTGCCAGCATCGAAGTTTGCTGAAACCAAGATCCCGGACGCGGTTAACATCCCCCAGGACGACGCCGACTTCGTCCAGCGCGTGGAGAAACAAGCCGGAGGCAAAGACAAGCCGGTCGTGGTTTACTGCATGAACAGCCAGTGCGACTCGTCCACCCGCGGCGCCGAGAAGCTCATCAAGGCCGGCTTCACCGACGTTTACGACATGGCCGACGGCTACCAAGGTTGGCAGCAAGTCTTCAAAGCCAACGAAGGCGGCCGCAAAGCCAAAGAAGACGCCCCAGTAAAACGCGGCGTCAAACCCAACCAGAAGTAAGCCGCAGCCAAACAAAGCGTGCTCTGCCCTCGTCCGCGTGGGCATGCGAACAACCAGCGATCATCCCGCTTCCGGCCGACGGTCGATAGCCGACAGCCGATAGCGTCCATATCAAATCGGCGTCGGCGGCAGCGGCCCGCCCCGGTCGACCGCCGCATCAAACGCCGCCCGCGACTGTATGTGCGCCGCACGGTCGCGGATGACCTGCAAAGCGATCCGCGTCTCTTGCACCAGCGTCAATGACCCATGAATCAGCGCCCCGACCGCCACTAGCCCCGCCGCCACGCCCGCGCCTTCCAGCACGGTCACGACCACGCCGCCGCCCATCGGCGCCATCACGGCGCCCACCAGCGACACGAGCGTCCCCAGCGCGAACCCCCCCATCGCGATGTAAAATCGCTGCAACGACGCCACCAGCATCGCCGTCCGTCGCTCGGCCGCCGTCAGCTCCGTCAACCGCCGCACCGCCATCGGCGAAGCCAGATCCGCCGCCTGCTCAAGCTGCTTCGACAGCTCCCGCGCGCGGTCCACCGCCCGCGCCAGCCGGTTGCTCGTGCTCATCGCCAACAGCGCCGAAGCGTTGGTAAGAATCGCCGGCGCCACAATAAACGACAGCACGGCAAAGGGATTGGCGTCGACGGGCATGCAGGCGATTGTAGCGAGAACGTGACGAAAGGCGCTAATATCGGATAACATAGCGTTGTCGCGCCGCCCATGAAATTTGCGGAGGCATACTGAATGAAGAGCTTTGAAACATCGACGACCGTGGGTCCACAAGGCGACGTCCGCGTCCTGGGGACGCCCTTTGCCCCGGGGGACGAGGTCGAGGTCGTTGTCAGCCCCAAGCGTGTTAGCCCTGTGGCATTCGTTGAAGCGTGGGACCGACTCTGGCGGAATTGCGACGACAGACGCCGGAAGTCGCCGACGAAGAAATTCAGCGCGAAATTGACGAATATCGGCGATCGCGATGAAAGTCCTGATCGATACGCATGTATTGCTATCGGCCGCATTCCGTGATCGACTGCCGGAGAAAGTAGTTCGCTACGTCGCCACCGAGCCGGACTGCCGCTGGATCGTCACGGCAGAAATTCTCGGAGAATAAATTGACGTCCTTCGACGACCAAAGTTCAGTTTGTCGGCCGAGTTGGTGCAGGCTTGGACTGACTTGGTCGAGTCTAGGACCGTAATCGTCCCAAGTCCGCCAGCAAACCTCAGCCTGTCGCGCGACCCGAAAGACGCCGTCTTTTTGGCCGCGGCTGTGGCTGCCGCCGCCGAGTTTCTGATTACAGGCGACAAGGACTTACTGCAGTCCGGCTTGTCGATATCAACCCGTATCGTCACAGCCGCGGAGTTTGCAGCGAAGCATGCCATTCCGTGACGGACAAGCTACCGGGGGGCGTTGGCGCCGGAAAGTTCTCGCAGTTAACTGTCCGAGCCGACCTGACGTGGTCCGGAACTCGCCAAGCATATGTAGCCGTGCGCCTGCCGCCAAAGCGGATACCCAGCGGGCCCGCGGAGTGCGCCCCTCGGTGCGCCGCGTGTGCGAATCGGCCCAATCGCCTCAACCGGCAACCCAAATGACGTGCTGCGGCAGGGTGCATGGCTGCCTTCGCCACAATATGCCGGGCCCCCGCCGTGCGGAACGGGGTTTGCCTCCTCCTCCTCGAGAGGGGCTATTCGGCGACTCCAATCAACGAAAGGAGCGTCCGATGTTTCGCAAAATCTTTACCGCGGCGACTGTCACCGCCATGACGTTCGGCGTCGGCTGGCTCGGCCATGCGAGCCAAGCCGAGGCCCGCCTCTTTGGCAAACGTTGCCAAGCGAATACGTCCGCTTGCTGCGTCATTTACACCGACGTTTGTTGTCCGCAAACCCCCTGCTGCTGCACGACGCCGTGCTGCACGGCCTGCTGTTGCGATCAGGCCCCGTGCGCCACGCCGTGCGACTGCGCCTGTGGCTGCTCGACGGCTAAGTGCAACACGTGCTGCAAAGCGCCCCAGAGAGTTTGCTGCAAGCAGAATTGTTGCAACCGCCGCTGCTGTAAGTAAGCGCTGCGGAAGAATTGCCGAATAGCGCCTTCGTTGGTTGCCGGCGCACTCGTCGCCGTTGACGGGTGCGCCGCGGTTTTATCTGCCCTCGCCGAAGTCGAATCTCACCGACCCCCTCCCGTCGGCGGGAAGGCTGGGGAGGGGGTAATGCCGCCAACGGTCGCTGCCACTACTTTCTGGCCTCACCCTCACCGGCTCTTCGGCTGCCCCGGATACCCGCTGGTGAATCCCTTCCAAGTATCCGGCGAAATCTTCACGTCCGAATACGCCGGCTTCATGACGGGCAACTGATACCGCGGATCATCGCTCATCTGCACAATCCGATGCTGCAGCCGCTTTCCCGCCTCCTTGGCCATGTCGTTCCGCCAAAGATACGCGCGGTAACCAAGAAACGCCGTCAGCGCCACCGCGAAGGCGATTCCCGCAATTCTGTTGATCAGTTCGATCATATTCATGCCACGAACCCAATTGATGTCGAGTGTCGAAATCAACGCCGAGCGGTCGCTCCTCGCAACTCTAGCATTCACAGTCTGCCCGGCCGCCAACCCAGAACTAGCCGGACGGCCACGCCGTCCGGAGCGCCGCCCATGGCTTGCCGTTTGGCCCCCTACCCACTTGAAAATGGCCGCGCCCTCTGCTAAATATACATACGTATATGTTCACGCTCGCCGAGCCGCTGCGCCCGCGCGGGATTCTCGCCCGCTTCTCTCGACCGGGCGCCCAGACGCCGACTTTCGCGCCCTCGGCGTCCCCTCACCCCCTCGCACAAGCGCAAGCGAGTGAATCAGTCGCGCGTCGTCCTAACTCTTGACCGCCATGGCCCTTGGCCGCACCACACGCGACCGCGACGCTTCCATCGCCTAACGCCCACGGCCAGACAAGAAACGCAAATCACCCGCGACTAATGCCGCGCGGTGACCGCCACAGACTCCGCGTTTACCGAGTCCCCGACGACGCCCGGCCGTGCAAAATCCACGACTTATGCGGCCCAGAAATCGACTTCCCGCCAATCGAACGCCAAACTCGCGCCGCGTCGACCGCGCAAAGCCCGCGAACCCCGCGCTCAACGCTTGCGCTTCAGCGCCCGCGCGATCGCCTCGCCCATGTCCGCCGGGCTCTCGGCGATCTCGATCCCCGCCTCCTTCAAGGCCGCGATCTTCTCCTCCGCCGTCCCCTTGCCGCCCGCTGATGATGGCTCCGGCGTGCCCCATGCGCTTCCCCGGCGGCGCCGTGCGGCCGGCGATGAACGCCGCCACCGGCTTGGTGACGTTCGCCTTGACGAACGCCGCGGCCTCCTCCTCAGCCGAGCCGCCGATCTCGCCCATCATCATGATCGCTTCGGTCGCCGGGTCTTCCTGGAACATGGCCAAGAGGTCGATGAACGACGTCCCCACAATCGGGTCGCCGCCCAGACCCACGCACGTCGTCTCCCCCAGGCCGAGGCCCGTGAGCTGCCACACGGCTTCGTACGTCAGCGTGCCGCTGCGGCTAATCACGCCCACCTTGCCGGGCTTGTGGATGTAGCCCGGCATGATGCCGATCTTGCACTCGCCCGCCGTGATCACGCCCGGGCAGTTGGGGCCCACCAGGCGGACATTGGGGTAGTCGACCTTCAGCCGCTCGGCCACGCGGGCCATGTCGAGCACGGGCACGCCCTCGGTGATCGCGATGACCAGTTTCACCCCCGCCGCCGCCGCCTCCAGAATGGCGTCGCCGGTGAACGCAGCGGGGACGAAGATCATCGTCGCCTCGGCGCCCTGCTTCTCAACCGCCTCGACCACCGTGTCGTACACCGGCAGCCCCAGCGCCGTCTGCCCGCCCTTCCCCGGCGTGACGCCCGCCACCATCTTCGTTCCATATTCCAAGCAGTTCTTGGAATGGAACTCCCCCGCCTTCCCGGTAATCCCCTGACAGATGACGCGGGTCTTCTTATCAACCAGTATGCTCATTTTGTTCTCGGATACGGATTAACCACAAAGGCACAAAGACACAAAGAAGAAGACAACTCAGATCGTTCCGATTCCTTCGCGTCGTCCTTCGTGCCTTCGTGTCTTTGTGGTTCTCTTAATCTTGATTCAAGCCACCTTCGCCGCCGCGACCACCTTCTTCGCCGCGTCGGTCAGGCCGTCGGCAGAGATCACCTTGACGCCGCTCGTGGCGAGGATCTTGCGCCCTTCCTCAACCTCCGTCCCTTCCAGCCGCACGACCAGCGGCACATTGAAATCCACCTGCTTGTACGCTTCGACGATCGCGGTGGCAATGGTCGTGCACCGCATGATGCCGCCGAAGATATTGACCAGCACGGCCTTCACGTTCTTGTCGCTCAGCAGGATGCGAAACGCCTCGGTCACCTGCTCGGCGTTGGCGCCGCCGCCGACGTCGAGAAAGTTCGCCGGCTCCCCGCCGTGCAGCTTGATGAGATCCATCGTGCTCATCGCCAGCCCGGCCCCGTTCACCAGGCAGCCGATCGACCCGTCGAGCTGCACGTAGCTGAGCCCCGCGTTGGCCGCGCGGACCTCGGCCGGGTCTTCCTCGCTCAGGTCGCGCAGCTCGACGAGCTCCTTGTGGCGGAACATCGCGTTGTCGTCGAAGTTGATCTTGGCGTCGAGCGCCATCAGCTCGCCCGATTTCGTCACCACCAGCGGGTTGATCTCGGCGATGCTGCAGTCCAGATCGACGAACAGCTTGCACATCCCGCGCATGAACTTCTCGGCAGACCGTACGCTGTCGCCCGTGATGTTGAGCTGGTAACAGAGCTTGCGCACCTGGAACGGCGCGAGGCCGCCGTCCGGGATGGAAGTGTTCCTTGAAGATCAGCTCCGGCGTCTTCGCGGCGACTTCCTCGATGTTGACGCCGCCTTCGCTGGACACCATCAGCACCGGCAGGCCGACCGCGCGGTCGACGACGATGCCCAAGTACAGCTCCCGCGCGATGTCGCAACCGGCTTCCACGAGCACCTGTTGCACCGCCTTTCCGGCGGGGCCGGTCTGGATCGTGACCAGCTTCTTCCCCAACAACCGCCCCGCTACCGTCGCCGTCTCGTCGCGGCTCTTGACCAACTGCACGCCGCGCTGCGACGGGTTATCCTGGATCGTCCCCTTGCCGCGACCGCCGGCGTGGATCTGGGCCTTCACCATGGCGATCTTGCCGCCCAGGCGGTCAAACGCCGCGGCCGCCTCGTCGCCGTTGCGGGCGACAATGCTCACGGGCACGGCGATCCCCGCATTGCGGAGGAGCTGCTTGGCTTGATATTCGTGGATTTTCATAGCGCCATCCTGAGAAACAAGCGAGGCTGGAGGCCGGTCGCCGAACCTGACATGCTGGAGCGGAGAATTGTAGCCTGCCGCACGAGCGGCGCGGAGTGGCGACTTATGGTCGTGAGCGTGATAACCTGGGGTCGTATGCGAGTATTACCGCTGCTTAGCGTCACTATCTGGGCCGTCGGCGCGTCGACAGGATTGGCTGCCGGGGCGCCCTCGGAAGTCGTCGAGCTGCGCGGGCCCACGATGGGGACGACGTACAGCGTCAAATTCTGGCGCCCCGCGGGCGACGCGAAGGCGGACGAGGTGCGATCGGCGATCGAGGCGCTGCTCGAGCGGTTCGACCGCGAAATGTCGACCTACCGGTCAGACTCAGAGTTGTCGCGGTTCAAGTCCGCGGCGCCGAGCGAGTGGTTCGACGTCTCGCCGGAAACCGCGACGGCCGTCGCCCATGCCCTGGAGATTCACCGTCTGACCGGCGGAGCGTCCGACGTGACGATCGGCCCCGTGCTGCGCCTGTGGCGCTTCGGGCCCGGCGGCGGCCGCAACGGCAGTCGCGCAACCTCGCCAGGCGCCCCCGAACTGCAATCGGCGATGTTGCGCGTCGGCGCCGATCGCCTGCACGTGCGGCTCGATCCGCCGGCGCTGCGGAAGGACGTCGACGGATTGGAAGTCGACCTGTCGTCGATGGCGCCCGGGTATGCGATCGACCTGATCGTCGAGGAATTGGCGAACCGCCGCGTCGACCACTGCATCGTCGAGCTCGGCGGCGAAGTGCGCGCACAGGCGCCCGCCCCGACGGAACTCCCTGGCAGGTGGGCGTCGAAAGCCCGCCAGGCGGCGACGGTAAGTTTGCTCGGGTTGTCGCCATGAAGAACTTCGCCCTGGCCAGTTCTGGCGATTACCGCGACGTGCGAACCGTCGACGGCGTGCCTTACACGCACATCATCAATCCCCGCACCGGCCGGCCGCTGCCCTATCGAGGCGCGTGCGTCACCGTGCTCGCGGCGACGTGCCTTGAGGCAGACTCACTGGGCGCCCCGTTGTTGGTGATGGGCGCCGCGGCCGGTTATGATTGGTGCGTCGAACACCGCATAGCGGCGCTGTTTCAACAGCGCGGCGGCAGGCCGGACGAGATCGTGCGGCGCGCGACCCCCCGATTTGTGGAACTCGTTGACGCGCCACGATGGACCAACCGATGAATGACGAACTCCGCACGACCTCCGCGAAGTGCCACATCTGGCTATTAATCATCATCGCCGCCGCCGCACTGCGGCTTGTGCAGCTCAACGCCCAAAGTATTTCGATGGATGAGGTGGATGACCTCGCCACCGCCCGTGGCGGCTGGTCGACGATCCTGAACGGGAAAAACCGGTTTCCTCCGATCTACCACACGCTGCTATCGGGATGGCTGCACCTCGTTCCGTCGGATGCCGACGGACGCGGCTTTTCGGCGCTCTGCGGCGTACTGACAGTGATCGCCGTGGGGCGCCTGGGCCGCGTCATCGGCGGCGTGCCCACGGAGTTGTGGGCCGCGGGCCTGGCGGCCGTGGCGCCGTTGGCGGTCTGGTATTCCGTCGAAGCACGGGCTTACAGCCTGTACTTACTGTTAGGCGCCACGGCACTGTGGAAGTTCACTGCCGCGCTGGTCGACGGCCGGCGCGGCGACTGGATCGCCTTCGCAGCAGCGGCGCTGGCGGGCGTTTACACGCACTACTACTTCGGTTTGCTGATCGCCATGGCGGGCCTCGTCTTCTTGGCAAGTCGACCACGGCGCCCGCAACTCGTCACGGGTCTTGTGACCTTCGCCGTCATTGGCGCGGCATGCCTGCCAGTGTTTTGGCTGCTGGAGGGCGACCTCGACCACCCATGGGGTTACGCCCGGTTGAGCCGATTTTCGCTCGGCGGACTGGCTTACACATACTTCTCCTACGTCGCGGGGTACGCGCTGGGACCCTCAGTCCGCGAACTTCACACAATGACCCAGGGGCGAAGCCGCGGAAGCCACCGCGCCCTGGTTGGCGCTTGTGGGGGCGTCCGCGCTGATACTCCTGGTGCAGGCGAGGCTCGCCTTCGCGCCGGCCGAACGCCGTCGGTGGACGACGTGGATTGCTGCCTTCGCACTGGTCCCGCCCTTAGCCATTGGCATCGTCAGCCGCCTGCTCGGCTTTGGTTACAACGTTCGACACTCGACCTGGGCCGCCGTCGCGGTGTGGGTGATGTTGGCGCAGGGCGAAGCCCACGGCCGGCCGCGCCGGCTCGCCTTCTCCATGGCAGCGCTTCTCGGGGTGGGACTCGCGATCGCCAACTACAACCGGGTCTTCTCCGACGCCCACCGCAACGAAGATGTGCGAGCCGCCGCGGCGTTCCTCGAATCTCAGAACGGCAAACAGCCCACCTTCGTCATCTCCGGTTACATGAGTAAGCCGCTCTCGCGTTACTTGCCGGCCGACTGGCCAGTGAAGGCGATTGACGCCGACAGTCCCAAAGATGACGTCGCGCAGGTCGCCCGGAGCGCAGTTCGAGCTGACGTGAGTCCTGGAGAGAGGTTCTGGCTCGTTTACACGCGAGAGTTTCACGGCGACCCGCAAGGCGCAGCGCTGCATGCGATGCAGGAAGAGTTCGATTTGAAACGCGAGCACGAGTTCGCGGGGATTGTCGTTTATGGCGGAATTTGTCCGTAAACTGTCGTGGAGGCGGCAAACGCCGTTCTTAACCGCAGGCCGCGGGCGTGGGTGCGTCGAGAGCCGCCAGCCCAGCGTCGATGCGCGGCAATGTCCGCACTCACTTTTTCGCCCGTCGGTGGTGCGAACGACAGTGGCAGGGGTCGCCGTGCCTTGCGGTCGTCGCCCAGAACATCGCGAGCCACTCGCACGACGAGCTTCGCTGGATCGCGGCAAAAGTCTTCGTACGACACGACCCAAAATCGTTGTTGGCCGATCCGATCACGCTGCTCGCCAATCAGATTCTCAAAGTAGGCCACTTGCCCGCACACCGACTCCACGGCGTCGACTGCGGCGGGGCCCGGCGGGCCATAAGGAGCGTCGGCCGTGCCGTGAATCTGGCGGCGGCGCGCGGTACAGCGACTGCGCCAACTCGCGACGTCGCCGCACGAGACAGAGGAACCGGGCCTGCGGCAATGCGTCGGCCGCCAGATGCGCCGTCGTGACGAGGTTGTTGTTCTTATTGACCAGCGGCTTATCAAATACATGATCGGCGGCGTCAAAGAAGCGCTTCATCGTCCGCCGCTGGAATTCGGTCAGCAACTGCACCGGCCGATCGCGGTCGCGGCCCAGCCAGCGGTCCCAGAGGTACAGGGCGTCGTTCGTGCCTCCCAGACCGGCGGTGTGCCCATAGTAACTGTGGTAGCCTGCCGCCGACGGCGCCACGAAGCGGCCGAAGATTCGCTCAGCGATAAGCGGCGACCGGGGGAACAGCGCCGTGAGGTTGGAAAAATACGCCACGGGCAGGTGGTTGACCAGAGTTTGATAGACGACCGTCGTGCCGGAGCGCGGAGGTCCGCAGACGAGAATCAGCGGATGGCACGCCGGGCCGGTAGACGCAGCGGAGGCCACAAGCCGCTTTTCCCATGGCGAAAAAACGAGGTCCAGCGGGGCAGCGGCGATGCCCGCCGCCGCCGAGCCCATCGCGAAGTGCGCCGCGGGATCGCCCGTGCGCATCAGCCGCAGGGCCAGCCCCGCCGGGTCGTGGAAGTGCGCCGGCACGTAACGGTGGAGAAGTTGTCGGGCGCCCATCGGCGTCTAGCTCGTGGCGGTAGAGACGGTGGGCTTGGCCGATGGCAGACTGCGCGAGCCGCTGGCGCACGGCGGCCGCATGTTCGCCCATCGTCACCACTCGATAGCGGCGAGCCAGGGCGTCGACGGCATCGCCGACGATCGCGAGCTTGCGGGCAGCCGGCAGATTCATCGCTGGAAAGAACGAGAGATCGCCGTCGTCGTCTTTGCCCAAAAAGTCGAGGGGGTGAAGCAGGATCGACGGCTCGACGCGCATCAAGCGGCACAGTGTCAGCGCAAAGCGAAAGTAAGCAGACGCCAGTCGTTGGGAGAACTGACCCAGGTATAGCAGGTAACTCACATGGATCGGCAGTTTGAAGATCGGCATCGTCGTTACTGGAATCTCCAACAGCTCGCGCTCCAGGCCAGGCCAGAGGTAGGGCCGCAACGGGCGCAGTCCCTCCGAGAGCTTGCCGAACAACCGCTTTCGCTCAGCTCGCTCGTCAGGCGAGAGCTTCGCCGTGAAAAAGTAGTAGAGTCGCGCCAGCGGCCCCAGAAACGTTGGAAACGTCGAAGCGTCGTAGTTGTATCCGCGGCGAGCCAATTCCTCCAACAGCGGCGGCGAGAAGCTGTAGCCCGGACCGCGGAATCCGTGAACGCGGGCGCCGGTCGCCGCCTCAATGGCCGCCTCAGCGCGCGACAGCTCGCGAGCAAGCTCGTCGGGCGGGTAGAGATGGAGCCACGGTTCGTGGGCGAACGAGTGATTGCCGATTTCATGCCCGGCGTCCGCAATCGCCCGCAGCGCGGCGCGGTTGCCGTCGAGAGCCGCGTCCTGACCGACGACGAAGAACGTAATCATGAGCCCTCGGGCAGCCAAGAACTCCAGCGCCCGCGGCACCACGACGTCCAGGTAGCTGGGGAAACTCTCCCAGCCCCTGTCACCGTGGGTCTTCAAGTACGACCACTTATTATCAAGATCGAGCGACAAGCTCGCGAGCGGTTTCGGCATGGATCGGTGCGGCGGGTGAGCTTATGGCGCCATTTGGCGGACCGGCGACGCCATCGCCGGCTTTGTGGGAAATGGATGGGAGGAGCACTCGCGTGAAGGCGTCTTCCGCGAGGTCGACCACTTCGTTGACGTTGAGCGTGCCTTTGACGATATGAGCGGAGTTGGCCACAAACACGCCTGGCGCCCCGCTGACCATCGGCGGCAGACGGTCGGAGTAGCCGACCGTCGGGAGGGCCATCACGTGCGGAGTGCGCGAGACGCGGAAGGCAACGACGTCGTCGCCCCGCAACGTTGGATACATCCGCTGGAGCCCTGCCAGGAACCGCTCGCGGACTTCGTCGTCGGACCAGCGCCACGCTTCGTCCTCCGTTGCGGCGTAGCGCGGCAGATAAACAAGGCAGTGGCCGCCGAGTTCCGAGGGCGTAACGAGCGTGGTCATCTCGATGACCGCGGTATATGGAAACCCAGGGTCGGTGATGTTAGTCACATAGAATTGGTCCAGCGGCCGTTTGAGCAGCACCGAGGCGCACACGATGCCCAAGTAGCGGATTTGTTCGTGGCGGCGTCGTTCGTCTTCGGGCAACTGCGGGCACAGCCGGGCAGCCGTGGGCGACGGAACCGTAATCACAACTCGGTCAAAATGCTCGACGCCGTCACCCGTCACAACGCGTACGGCGCCATCCGACTGAGCGGCAACTTCTTGCACGCGACAGTCGGTGCGCAAGTCGACGCCGTCTTCCGCCAGTGCTTTGGCAAATCTCGTCAGCACTCGGGCATACCCGCCGCGCACGTAACCAAACATTTCCTTCTTGAGTCCCGTGCGTCGAGCCGCGTACATGCGAGCAATCGTGGCCCAGATGAACGCGGCCGAGGTCTCGCGGTAACACGCGCCGAGCTTGGCTTGAAGCAGCGGCTCCCAAATCTTGCGGAACGTGCGCTCGCCGGACCATTTGCGAAGCCAGTCGGCAACGAGCACGCGCTCCAGGGGCTGCCAATTCTTGCGGCGCGAGGCGGCGAAGATTGTCAGTCCCAGGCGCAGCTTGTCGATGAGCCACAGTGGCGGGAACCGCAGAAACTCGAGCGTGTTGGACATCGAGTAGAGCCGGCCATCGGTGTAAAAACCCGTCTTGGTCTCGACCCAGCGCATGTCGTCCTCGAGCCCGAGTTCTCGCAGCAGCCCCCGGAGACGAAGGTCGGACAGCAGTGTGACGTGGTAGTGTCGATCCCACGTAGCGTCGCCAACCTGCCAGGCGCCGGCTAGCCCACCGATCTCTGGGGCGCCGTCGAACACAGTGACGCGCTGGCCGGCTTGGGCTAAACGACGGGCGAGCGTGAGGCCGAGCATGCCGCCGCCCACGACGCCCCAACGGAGACTCGGCAATGTCGGTTCGGCGGCAGTCATGAGGACGCCTTGGCTCGCGTTGCCGCGCGACCGGCCGTTTCCGCAGCGGGCAGTTCGGTGACCTCGCCGTTGGCAATGCGGTAGGTTCTGGCGCATTTAAGGCACCCAACTGTTTGGTCTTCAATCTGACCTGCCGGCCATTTGGCAATCGGATAGCCGCAGCGGCACACGGCGCCGATCGAACGAGCCGGATTACCGACGACGAGGTGAAAGTCGCCGACGTCGCGCGTCACGACGCTGCCCATGCCGACCATTGCAAAGCGGCCGACCTGCAGATCGCTGCCGATTGTGCAGCCAGCGCCGATCGTGGCGCCCTCGGCCACCAGCGTGTGGCGCGTCTCCTCGTCGGGGTCCGAATCGCGAAGCCGGAGCAAATCGGGCGTCGTGGCCCGTGGAAAGGCGTCGTTAGTGAAGATAGTGCCCGCGCTAACCATGACGCCATCTTCGATTGTGACGCCGTAGCAGATGTAAACCATGGCATTGAGCTTGACGCGATTGCCAATCCGCACGTCGTAGGCGATGTAAGTCTTCTCGCCGACGATGCACTCTTGGCCCAACACGGCGCCACGGCGAATGTGGACGCTGTCCCACACTCTCGTTCCCGCGCCGAGCTCCACGCCAGCCTCGATGATGGCCGTTGGATGGATGCGAACTGTAAGTGATTGATCCATATTGTCCAAACCTTCGACGCGTGCTTTCGCGCGTTCGGCCTTCAAGCCGGCACGCGCCGATCAACGCCGTCGGCAATCGGCTCCCAGCCCCCGCGGGCAAGCGATCGGTAGGCCGCTTCGATCACCTGCACGGACGCCAGGGCGTCTTCGGGAGTCACGACGAGCGACTCCTCGCCGCGGACGGCGCCGGCAAAGTTGTCGAGCTGGCGTTTGAAGGCGTCGAGCTTGTCGTAGCCCTGACCGAACACCGACCACTCCTGGTCGCCGGCCCGCCGATACTTCGACTCGCGCCAGCCCACGAGGATGGCGCCACTCGATCCATATACCGCGATGAAGTACGGAAGTTCCTTGCTGACGCTCCACGATAGGTCGATGCTTCCCAGTACGCCCGCCTTACTGCGGACGAACATCTTTGCCGTGTCCTCAACCGGCAGGCCCTGGATGCGATGGCCCTCCATGGCCTGCACCTCGGCGAGGCCCCCCAGCACGTAACGGGTCACATCGACCGAGTGGGTGCCGTTGTCGATCAACACGCCCCCGCCGGCGATCTTGGGGTCGGAATTCCACCTGTGGGTCATGTCCACCCGACCGGTGAACACGTTCTCAAACAGAACCACCTCACCGATCAGACCCGAGGCGATGAACGACTTGGCCCGAGCGACGTCGGTCACGTAGCGGAATTTCGACGCCATGGTAAACACGACGCCGCGGGCGTCGGCGGCGTCGATCATGGTGCGGGCCGAGGCCGAGTCGATGGCCAACGGCTTCTCGCACAGCACGGGGACGCCGCTCTCAATCAGGTTGCGGCATACCTCGGGATGCGTCGCCGGCGGAGTGCAAACTAGGGCCGCGTCGAGCTCCATTTCGTCGAGCATCTCGTCGACATCAGCAAAAGCCGCACACCCGGCGGCGGCGGCCAACGCCTGAGCGGAGTCGTGGCGACAGTCGGCGACTGCGACAAGGCGTGCCCGCGTAGACCGAGGAAACGCCTGCGCATAAGCCTGTGCGATCGCGCCGGCGCCCACTACGCCAAATCGTACCGGTTCAGTGCTGTCCATCATCGGCTCCCTTGGAAGAGTTGCTCGGCCGCGTCGCGGATAGCGCCCACGACATAGTCAACATGCTCGGTCGTGTACCGTTCGTTAAGCGGCAGGACGAGGACCGACGCCAGCGCGTCGTAGGTGCCCGGAAATCTTTCACGGCGATGATCGACCGCCTCTGGCCGCGCGAGGGTGAAGGGAAAACGGCTGTTGCCGAACGTGCGCTGGTCGCGAAGCACCTGGCATTCAAACGCGGGCTTCTGGATGTAGCGCGGCGCGCAGACGATGTCGCGCTCGCGCAACCCGCGCGCCAGTCCGTCGAGTCCGCCAGTAAACTGGCTGCCGTCGACGCGCAGGCAGTACTTCCAATAGGTGTGCTTGGCGCCGACGTCCACGGCGGGCGTGGCGATGCCGGGCAGACCGGCCAAGCCGGCGGTGAGCGCGGCGGCGATGCGGGTGCGGCGCTCGACAAAATCCGCGAGCTTTTCCAATTGGGCGACCGCCACGGCGCCGGTCAACTCATTCATGCGGTAGTTGAGCGCCAGAAAATAGTGGTCAGGCTTGGGGTCGCCGTAACCCCAGGCCTTGTTGATGAACAGGAACATGCGGCGGGCCAGGTCGGGGTTGTCGGAGACCACGAGGCCGCCTTCGCCGGTCGTAATGTGCTTGCCCTGCTGTAGGCTGAAGCAACCGACGTCGCCCCACGTCCCGACTTTGCGCCCGCCAACTTCGGCGCCGAAGGATTGAGCGCAATCTTCGATTACCGCTATGCACCTGCTGCGCGCAAGCTCCATGATCTCTCCCATCCGGCAGGGATTGCCGAACAGATGAGTGACCATGATGGCCTTGGTGCGCGGGCTAAGAACGGCTTCGATCGTGTCGGCGGTCACGTTGTAGGTCAGCGGATCGACGTCGGCGAATACGGGAATCGCCGCCTGGTAAATGATCGGCGTGATGGCCCCCATGTCGGTGATCGCGGTAGTCACCACTTCGTCGCCTGGCTCGGGATCGATGGCCGCCAGCGCCGTGTGCAGCGCCGCGGTGCCGTGCGAGCAGGCGTGGGCATGCTTGACGCCTAGGTAGGCGGCGAAGTTGTCTTCCAGCCGCTTGACGAATTGGCCCTTGGTGCTGGTCAGCGTGCCGCTCTCGATGGCGGCGCCGAGCAGGAGCATTTCCTCGTCGCCCAGTTCGCGGCCGCTGGCGTCCTGGTCGTTGGGGAGTTGGATTTTTTTGAGCGAAGATCGGAGGTCGGTAGCCACGGGGAAAGTCCGCCTTGGTCGGTGGTTGGAAATCTTGAAATGGACGTCAGGGCTATTGAACTTCGGACGGCAGGGCCGGCGCTTCCAGGGGATTCAGCGTTGGTATGCCGAGCTCGGCCGCCGCGTCGCAGCCGGCCGAGGGCGGCGCTGTCGCACGATGCCGCCCATCAGCCGCAGATGACCCAATCCAGCGCGAAACACGCGCATCTTCGAGTGGCCGGCAATGCGGGCTCGCAGCAGCGCGGGATGCTCCACGACGCGTCCGCCTTGCTCCAGAACCTTCCATAGTAATTCGGCCACGCCGACAAATCCTGCGTTTTCCAGCTCCACGGAAGCAGCGATATTTCGGCGATAGACTCGAAAGCAACTCGTGTAGCACGACAGCTTCTCTCGGCACGCGACGCCGTAGAGCCGCGAGGCCAGGCGCGACAGCCGCAGCCGCCACAGCGGCACGTTTTCCACGGCGCCGGCGACGTGGTACGGCGATGCGGTCACCAGATCGACGCCGGGCTCCAAAAGATCGATCATGTCGGCCATTTGCACGGGATCATACGAGCCATCGCAGTCCATGGAGACGACCACCTCGTGCCTGGCCGTGCGAAGACCAGTCTGAATGGCAGCCGCAATTCCTCGATTGGTCCCATGGCTGACGATCGAGAATGCCGGGCGGTCCGCCGTGGCGGCGGCCAGCAGGGCCACGGTCTCGTCGGTGCTGCCGTCGTCCACCAGCAGAAACTCGAAGTCGAAGCGACCAGCGAAAGAACGGGACAACTCATCGAGCGACGCGACCAGGGCCGCGGCGCACTCACGCTCGTTGAACATGGGCACAACAACGCTGACGCTCAGCTGCCGCGATGGGGTTTCCTGCGGGGAACTTGATCGCGGTCTGTCCGGCGTGGCGGCGACGGCGTTGTTAATTGACTGGGACATGACCTAGCTCGCAGTGCGAAATGTCGACTCCGTGGATTACGATCTTCGACCTACCCGTATAGCATTGGCGCAGTCGGCGACGGCAATTGTTGCGACTCGATGCGGTGAACTCCCAACTTCTGAAGCGCCAGCAAACCGACGTACGCGGGATTCAAGAACAGGTAGCGCCGCCACAATCGGCGCGGCTCTTGCACGAGTCGAAACAGCCATTCCAGGCCGCACCGCTGCAACAGGGGCGGCGCCTGCGGTACGGCGCCGCCGTGAAAACTGAATGCAGCGCCCACGGCCACCGTGGGCATCGTCACCGCGTTGCGCCCTCAAACGCAAACACCTCTTGCCGCGGGCAGCCCAAGCCCACGAACAGAATGCGGGCGCCGCTGGCGCGGATTTCTGCAACCAACTCGGTCCATTCGTCCGGCTCTACGCGCGAAATTTTGACGCCCGCACGCCCGCAATTCGCAATCCGGGCACGTGCGCCGCGAGTCGCTCCGATAGCGCCGAGAGCAGCTCGCTCCGCCCGCCCAGCAGAAAGATCGGCAACCCTTCCGCGGCAGCGACGCGGCACGTCTCCAGCATGAGGTCCGGGCCGTACACACGGTCTCGCAATTTGACGCGGTGAAGTAGATTGAGGCCCCACCGCACTGGCTGACCGTCGGGACAAATCAGGTCGAACTGATTGAGCCGATAGCGGTGGGCCGCGTCGAGCACGCCCGTCATCACGCCGTGGACCGCCAGCGCCGATACCGCCAGTGGCTTACCAGCGCGGGCAGCGGCGATGATCCGGCCCACCGCGGCGTCGTAATCGATTGCATCGACATGCACGCCTAGCAGATTGTGTTTGCCGCGGTCGATCATGACGGGCGCCTCCTTGCGGGCGTCAGGCCCCCGGGCAGGGGTCCGACGTCGGCATTGATAACGGATGGGATATGGATCGCTCTCTCCGGACGCGCACTGCGCTGTGCGGCGTAACGGCGAGCCGCGTCATAAATCTCCATGAGCCGGTCGTAGTTTTGCGCAGGAGTGAAGCGGGCTTCGAACGCGGCTCGCGTCTGCCGGCGCATCGCGGCGCGATCCGCCGGCGGCGCCTCGACGACGCGGCGGACGCTCACGGCGAGGTCGACGGCGTTGCCGGCCTCGAACAATCGTCCGGTAATGCCCTCCTCGACCAACTCGGCCATGGCGCCAAGCCGGGACGCGACGACGGGCGTGCCGCCCGCATAAGCTTCGGCAATCGTGCGACCAAAGGTTTCGTACCAGAGCGACGGGACGACGACCACCGCCGCCGACCCGATAATGCGCTGCACCTCCTCGGCGCGGCGATGACCCAGACACTCAATCCGCGAATCCCGCGCGGCGGCCGCTTGGACGTCGGGCAACAGTGGGCCGTCGCCGATGATCTTGAGCGGCGGCAGCGCAGCGTCGAGCCGCCATGCCTCCAGCAGCGCGGCGACGCCCTTCTCCGGCGACATTCGCGCCGCGAACACGGCATACCCGCCCGCCCCGTCGCCGGCGCCTGGATCGGGGTGCACGCAGTTGTGTTTCACGTGCACGCGCTCCGCCGGAAAGCCCGCGGAAACAAACTTCGCGCGGGCGAATTCCGTGAGCGTGAAGAAGGCGTCTACCGTCGAGCACCAGGTTCCCACCGCGCGATGCATGACTTGCATCGCGGCGACTGCTGCGCTGGCTGCGGCGCTGCCGCGATAGCAACGGTGAACCACCGCCGGCCAAGGAATGGCGCGACCGATGCAGTCTTCGCAGGGCCGCCCGTCGCGCATCAGGTAGGCGCCGGCGCACAGCAGCCGGTAATTCCGCAGCGCCTGGACGACGGCCACCCCCTGACGCCGGGCGGCGTGGCACACCGACGGCGAGATCAAAGGAAAGGTGTTCGTGCAATGCACCACGTCGGGCGCCTCGCAGCGAATGAGCTCGGCCACCTCGCGGGCCGCCTCGCGGTTCCACAGCGTCTTGGCAAGCGCCGTCGCCTTGCCGCGACGCACTAGCTCATCGTTCCAGCGCACGTATTCGATCACGCGGTGCCCGTGTGCGTTCAGGAGATCACCCTCTTCCTCGAACGAACGGTCTTCGCCGCCGCGCTCGGTGTAGTAGGCGTGACAGAGGACGACCTTCATGGCGCGGCCTCCTCGGCGGAATGCGCCATCGTGAGCGGCGCCAGAAACGTGGGCGGGACGCCGTCGAGATCGAGTGAGTTGTCATCGGCGTCTGGCGCCGCCGGTGAATCGAGGTCGTCCATCAATTCGCCAGATTCCGATTGTTCAATGGCCATCTGCCGGCGCATTTCGACGTCGTACCACCACAGCCCCAGCAGCGCCTTGAAGCCGGCGGCAAAAAGCGCGGCATACGCCGCGCCGACAACGCCCCACTTCACTACCAGCGGCCAACCGAACGCCAGATTGACGACGATGCTCCCAAATTGCGACCAGCAGACTTGATCTGGCCTTCGCAATACCAACAGCGCCCGCCCCGAGGGGATCGAAACGCCGTAGAACCATTGCGACAGCGTAAGCACGATGAGCGGATGGGCCGTGCCAAGGAATTGGGGACCGTATAGCGCGGGCACGAGCCACTGCGACACGATTAGCACCGTGGCGACGAACGCCGTCATGAGCGCCGCCATCCACCACGTGGCCTGCCACATGAGCCGGTTAGCGGCGCGCACGCCTGACTTGCGATTGACCTGGACGAATTCGGGCAAAATCATGTTGCTGAGTGCAATCTGCAGCGGAGTCGGCAGATTCGCGATTGCGTTGCACGCGGTGTATACGCCCACAGTTGGTACGTCGGCGACGAGCGCCAGCAGCCAGGGAAACATCTGTACGCGCACGATTTCGCTGATCTGCGTCGGTACGATCCATCGTCCCAGCACCCAGTTCTGCATGAACGACGGTCGGATCGGCGTGCCGCGGAATTGGAAATCTGCCCGGTTGCTCCAAAGCCACATGCCGCCGCCAATGGCGCTCAACGCGCCCATGGCAAGATACGCGGTTCCCGCGTCGAGCCAGCCGGCAAAATGCAAACCGAACATCATGGCCAATTGCAGAAGGCTAACCCCGCCGCTGAGCGCGACGGCGGCTTCGGGCTTTAAGTCGGCATAGACGACTCGGCGGGCAAACTCGCGAATCAAGATGAATGGCGTCGACGCAGCCAACGCGACGCACAAATACGCGCATTGACCCAATATCGGCAGCCGCCAGCGAAGCGCCGCCAGGACCACGGCCGCCACGGCGAACGCGAGCGTGCTCGCGAGCCCCAACAAGATCGTATGGATCAGCACGCCTCCCAAGTATTTGCACCGCGCCTTACCCGAGTGCTCAGCGGCGTACACCGTATACGGCGCCGTGATGAGCGATTCCTGCAAAGCGATGGCGACAAATAACATAGGGAAGAACAACGCGAACATACCCAACTCGGCCTTGCCTCCCCACCGCGCCAGAAGGATGGTCGCCAGGAAGGTGGAAACGCTCAAAAGAGCGCGCTCGACGACCGCCGTGGCCGAGCGAAACGCCGTGGCTTTGTTGAACGAGGCCAGTTTTTGCAGCCGAGCCAGATTCACGTGACTTCCATGGGTCGTTTCACGTTGCGGCGCAAGCGCACTCGGCCGCCCAGCAGCGATTCCACGCCGAATAGCAGATACGGCGTAGCCCAATAAAGCAATTTTGGCCGCGGCGCGTGCTCGCGCACAAACGCCCACCATTGCTTGGGAGGGCGATAGCCCTTGGGGCCGAACATTTTGCGCCAGCGTTCGCGGATCGTAAGCTGGACGTCGAACGACGAGTTCGCTAGCGGATTGAGCCGGCATTCGCCGAGGTGCGAGGGGGCCAACAGTACGGTGATGCCATGTTTGCACGCCCGCAGACCGTAATCGCCGTCGGCAAAAAAATGCGAGTACCTGGTGTCGAGCGAGCCGATGCGCTCATCGGCCTGGCGCGGCACGAGCACAATGTTGCCGTTAAAACTATCGCACGGTTGAACCTGCTCCGTGGGCGTGATGACGCTCACGTTGAACCAACTGGCGCGGCGCATGCCGCCGGTGCAGGTCTTGCCGGCGTCGGGGTCGCACGTGGCGCCGACGACGATCGTGGCCGGATCGGCGGACGCCTCGTGAACGGCCAGCAAGGTCCGCAGCGCGCCGGGTCGAAGGCACACGTCGTCGTTCAGCCAGAAGTAAAAGTCTGCCGGCCTGGCCGCGTCCCAGGCCCGTTGCGTGCCCCCGACCCAATAGAGGTTGCCGTCGCCTTGAAGCACGTTTACCCCGGGAAACTCCCGCCGCACGGCGTCGCCGGTGCCGTCGGTGGAACCGTCATCGGTCAATACGACGCGGAGCCGATGCCCCGGCGGCAATTCTTGTTCAGCCAGCGCGCGCAGGCAGCGAAGCGTCGTTTCGCGACGGTTGAAGCAGGTGATCAACACAGCTATGTCTTTATTTGGCGCTATTTCACTCATCGGATCGCGTCTGAAAAAGGGCCGGCGCGTGCGCGGCGTCGGGAGCCGCACTGGGGCGGGGCGAGTCCGCAGAGGTCGGCGAGCCAGTCGGACAGACGAGCGCCGTCCCATTGGCGCTTGAGCCATCACCGCGCTATGCGGACGGCGCACCATGACCATCGCCATTGTCGTTAGCTGCACGAGGGCCGCGAGGCTGGCGCCGGGAAGTTTTGACTCCGTCGCCCCATGCACAAGCGTGAATGCCAGGAAGCACGCGGCGAACAGATAGGCGTTGCGTCCGGACGTCTCATACCGCCGCCATGCGGTCACAATCGAGGCGACAACCCAGGTGAGATACAACCCCAAACCAACGCCGCCGACGGCCAATACCTGATCGATGTAGGCGTTGTGGGCGTGCGGAATCTGCCACGAAAACATGTCGGAGTAGACGAGCACGTTCTTTGAATTCCAATAAGCGCCGTACCCGTGGCCCAACCACGGGCTGCGCTTGGCTTCCTTCCATGCCTCTCGCCAAAGCGGAAGGCGGCCGGTGAGCGTATTAATGTCTTTTTCGCGCCCCATTACCGCGACGTCGGCCGTCTCCTTGAGGACCGAAACCGACAGGAAGCTGTAGGCCATGCCGCCGATGCACGCCAACACGAGGCACCCGGTCAGCACGAGCCAGCGCTGGGCGCCGCGCGCGCGGAGCACCACGCCAAGTGCAGCAGCAACCAGAAAGGCAGCGAGCGTCGTGCGCGATTTGCTGAACCACAAACCTGCCAGCCCGAGCATGATGAGTCCACGACGCAACCACGGTCGATCGCGTCCTGCCCATTGAGCCAGAGCAGCACAGAGCACCAAGAGCGCACACTGCAGGCCTTGGTCATTCGGATCGACTGTACCCGAAAACCGGTACGTGCCGCGCCAGGGCCGTAGCGTGCCGTACCTAATCTCAGCCAGAACTCCGACCGTGACGAACGTGGCCACGGCAATGAGCGCAATCCATAGGAGGTCCTCAATCTCAAACCGCGCCGCCAGGCCAAACGCCGCCATGAGCATGAACACCAGGATGCCCTCTTTGCGCAGGCTCAGACTCGGATCGATCGACCAGGTAATGCTGACAAAGCACCATCCCGCGTACGCCGCGGCGCAGAGCAGCAAGCCAAGATTCCAATGCAAGCGGCGCCGCGGCGCCCGCATCCAGCAAGCTGCCCCCACGAGGCCGAGGAAGACAAAGCCGATCACGGAGTTGGTCTGCGTTTCTGACTGCCGCACCGCAAAGCGATTCTCGATGCTGAGCGGATCGAGACCTTCGCGCTTGGCGATATCCAGGCTGGAGGTGACCGAATGGCCGACAAACCAGAACGCCGTGACGATTGCCATCGCCACCAGTCCGCGCAGCGCCACGAAGCCGGTTGCGGTTCGGCGCCGGCGCTGGAGTGCGGTCGAAAGTGGATCGCGGTCGCTACAGCCATCGTTCGAGCCATCTTGGCATGTATTGGCGCCGGCGGTTGAGTACCACCCCGGTCAGAGGCACGCCATCTTCCAACAGACGGTCCGCGACTTTCTGCGCATTGCGCTCGCGCGTCGCCTCGGCGCGCACCACCAGCAGCACCTGATCCAGACGCTTGGCGACCATCAGCGTCTGCTGCATGTTCTCGGCTGCTGAAAGGTCAAACAGCACCAGGCCGTGGTCGGTGCACGCCTCGGCCAGGAGTGCGTCGACGCCGCCCGACTCCAACAACGGCGACTCGCCGCGACGCAAGGCGCCCGCGGGCAGCACCTCCAGGTTGGGAGCGGGGCCAGGCCGCAAACACTCGACGTACGACGCCTCGCTCGCGAGAAAATCAGCCAGGCCGGGACCCGGCGCCAGCCGCCAGAGCTTACTCAGTCGGGATTCTTCCCAGTTGGCCTCCACCAGCAGCACCGGACCCAAGTGCAACTCACCGGCGCGCACCGCCAGATTGGCGGCCAGCGTGGTGACGCCGCACCGCCGCTCGCAGCCTACCAGGCCGAGCGTCGCGGCAGCGGGCGCGTCGGCTTTCTGACGCGCTTCGAGGCGCCACAACAGCGCATCGTACGGCTGGGCGCCGCGCGGCTGGCGCACGCCGCTTGCCTCCCGCAGGCGCGGTTCGCGCCGCGACGCTTTGTCCGGCGTATTGGAGGCAGGCTCGTGGTTGCCCAGCATCGCAATTGGGTGTTCGGACGCCGCGGCGCCGTTGATATTCGTGGAATTGTTCATCTTGGCGACCCGTTTCTTACAGAGTTGTTCCGCACCGATTCGCTGCCTGCTGCCGTGCGCACGACCTGTCGCGGGGCTGGCATGGCGGCGTACGCCCGGCCGTCCGGCACCGCCGCCAACACCGGCAGTTGCAAGATTTGTTCGACCTGCTCCTCGGTCCGCAACCGCGAGTCGAACTTCTCGCTGGCCAATACCAATGCCATCGTTCCGGCCGTCGCCAGCACGAACGACAACGCTCCGACCATCATCTTCGAAGGACTGATCGGCTTCTCGGCCAGCGTGGCCTCTTGGGCGACCGCGACGTTGGTGATCCGCCGATTGTTCAGCTCGTCGTCGATGCGGGCCTCCTCCAGGTCGGACGAATAGCGGAAGTAGTTCGAGTTAGCCAACGACACGGCGCGCTCCAGGCGATCGAGCTCTACCTCGTAGTCATTCACCTGCTTTATGTCCTTGAGCGTCGCCTCGCGTTGGCCGTCCAACTCCTTCATCGTCTGGTCCAGCCCGGCGAGTATGGCCTCCATCTTGGCCAGCTCGAGCGAAAGCTCGCGATGGTTTTCGTTGAGGCCGTCGGTAACTTCCTCGCGCGTGGCCGCCTCGCCTTCAACCATGCGCTTGGCGTCCTCCACCTGGGCCCGCGTGGCGGCCACCAAGGGATGGTCGGCATTGTATTTGGCTTCCAAGTCCAGCAGTTTCACCTGAAGACTGTAGAGTTGAGAGCGGAGCTCATCGGCGCCTGTGTTGGGCATCACCTTGGTCCGCGTGTGCATTGTCGCGGGTTGGGCGTCGATGTCCGCTCGGAGCGAGGCGATCTTACCGTTAGCGGAAGCGGTGGCTTGGATCGTTGAAATGCGCGTCAAGTCGATGTTGCCCAGTTGCGTCTCGAGCGTATTGCGCCGCGAGGCGATCGACGCCAGGCCCATGCGCGACTTCGCTTCGCGCAGAGCGTTCTCGGCATCGGCCAACTGCCGCTGCAGTTCGTCCCGCTGTTGCTCGAAAAACGCCTTCGACCCGGTTGTGCGATGGAGTCGCACGTGCTCCTCGCGGTACACGTCGGCAATCGTCTGCAACACGTGCTGGGCCAGGTGCGCCGTGTCCGCGTCGTAGGTGAGCACGAGCACCGTGGAGTCGTGTTCGGCGTCGACCTTGAAATTTCGCTCGATCGCGATGATCGCCTCCTCGCGCTTCGAGATCGGATCGATGCTCTTAATGGCGCCGATGGCGTAACGCACGGGCTCCAACACGGCGTCGGCCACCCGGTTGGGCTGGCCCTTTCCTGGCCCGCTCTCGCCCAGCACCACGTCGGGCGTCAGCTGGTCGACCGTCTTCTCGACGACGCCGCGGCTGCGCAGCACCTCCATCGCGGTGGCCACTTCATTGTCGCGACCGCTTTGTTGCAGGCCGATCGTCTGGCCCGTCGTCGCCGTCGGGTCGAGCCGGACGCTTTCGCGACCAATCTGCAGAAGCAGGCGAGCCTCCGATCGATATTTCCGCGGGGCGAACACCAAGATCACGGTCGCCAGCGCGACGATCGTCAGAGCAAACATCACGGCTTTCTTCTTATGCCGGAAGAAAGTCTCCGCCATATCACCCAACGAGAAAGGGCGGCTGGCTGTTTCGGGGAAAGATTCGCTGACCATGGGTCGATCCTTAAAGGCAATGAACCACCGCAGCAGTGAGCGTCGGCGGCGCTAACAACTGGCTTCCTGCGGGGTAAGGGTGGGGGACGGAACAATGTGCCGGCGGCCCTCCGGGGCGCCACTGGCTGCGGCGGACCTTCGTGATGGACGCGGCGCCTGCCGCGCTCCCTCGTCGATGGCTCGCGTGTAGATGTGTTGGGTTTGCTCCCACTGGCGCGCCCACTGGAATTCGCGCGCCCGCTCGATGGCCCCTTGGCTCAATCGTGCGAGCAGATCCGCGTCGGACGACAGCCGCAGCACCGCGTCGCGAAAGCTTCGGATGGTGGCTTCGGGCGTCGTCACGCCAATGCGGAGTGCGCAGGCGTCGGTCATGATGTCGGCCGCCCCTTGGTGATCGACGCCGATAATTGGCGCCCCGGCCGCCAGCGATTCCAACAACCCCGTCCCCGACGTGTCGCGCAGGCTTGTGAACGCCATCACGTCCGCCCAATCGTAATTTCCCAGCTGGGCCGGGTACTCCGGCCAGCCAGCCCACTGGACGCGCTCGGCGATGCCGAGACGCTGGGCCAGACGCTGCCAGCGGCGCCGGCACGGTCCTTGGCCGAGAACGCGCAGCTGGTAACGACAATCTCGGGGCAACGCCGCCAGCGCCTTGAGCAGCAGCGGCAACGCCTTCCACGATTGCAGTCGTCCCGGCCAAAGTATCTTCAGCGGCGCCTGCTCATCGCGTCGGGGCCGCGGCGTCGAGCGAACCGTTTCCACGCCCGTTTCCAATTGAACGGAAGGCGGCACGCCGAACGCCTCGCCGAGGTCGCGGGCCACGTCGTTATTGGCGGCGAGCACGGCCGAAGCGGCGCTCCACGCGACGCCGACGCGAGAGTTGGGATGCAAATGGCGGTGGTTAAATAAATTTCGCCCCAATTCGCATAAGATTCCCAATGGGTCAAGTTGCCCCAGGAACCGCGTCGGAAACATTGGTGTCCCGCCAAGGGGGCCCCAAACGAACGGCACTCCCAGCCGCCAGCCGTCGCTCGGCTCGCGAAACCCGCAGAAGCTCACGTGATGCACCAGCGCAAACGGCCGCTCGGCGTGAAGGTGCTCGGCCAGTCGAAACACGCGGCGGTGCCACGTGCGGTAACCGGCGTAATAGGAAACGCGCGTCGACATCAGCGCGCGCTCGAAACGATTGAGCGGCAAACGCACGACTTCCACCGGCCGGGTCGCCCCGTCGTCCGCTCTAGCCGCGCGGCCCACCTGCGACTCATCGATTCGCGCGCAGATCACCGTGACGTCGTACTCACTCGCCGCCTGCTGGGCGCGATGCCACGACAGTCGCGACTCCATCGAATAGACGCCATCGTAGTGGTAGGCAGTGATGAGCAGTCGACGGCGCATCGGTCGTTCAGATTGTTCGTCAGGTTCGCTCACTTAAGACAACCGTCGGCGGCTAGCGCATCCCACGCTGGAACAAGAGGGAGGGTAAGGTGTAAAAGACAAGTTTGAGATCGTGCAGGATGTTTTGCCGCGCCGCGTAATGGAGGTCCATGCGCACCCAGTCGTCGAAGCGCACCCGCCCGCGGCCGGAGACCTGCCAGATGCAAGTCATGCCAGGCGTCATGTCGAGACGCCGGCGCTGCCAGCCCTCACAGGCCTGCGATTCCACGGTCGGGAGGGGCGCGGGCCGACCAGCGACATCTCGCCCTTGAGCACGTTCCAAAACTGGGGCAGCTCGTCGATGCTCGACGCCCGCAGGAACCGCCCCAGGTAGGTGGTCCGCGGGTCGCGGTGCATCTTGAACGCGGGCCCGTCCTGATGGCTCAGTTCAAGCAGATGCACCTTTTTGTCTTCGGCGTCGACGTGCATCGTGCGCAACTTCCACATCTTGAACGGCCGCCCGCCGCGGCCCTCCCGCTCCTGCACGAAGAACGCGGGACCGGACGAACTCACCCTGATCGCCGCCGCCGCCGCCAGCACGAGCGGCGCCGAGATCGCCAGGCCGATCATCGCGCCCCCCAGGTCAATGGCGCGCTTCCACCACGGCATGCCTTTGGCAAAGAAGAACTCGCTCGAGTCGGCTTCGGCCACTTTTTCCGGTGCGGCGACGGAGTCGCCATCGGCGTCGGGCTCGGCCACGCGAAAGTGGCGATGCGGCGGATAAACCAGCACGTCGCACTCGGGCCGCTCGGGGCCCGGAGGATAGACCTCGCTGACGTCGGTCGCCACTTTCCACGCGCCGTCGGCCGACGTGTCGGGCAAGAGCACCGCGATGCGGCCGTCGTCCAGCAGGCCCGGCGTGTCCGTTACGCGCAGGCGGCCTTCCAGCACGCGCGACAGAAAGGCGACGTCGGCGTCGGCGGACTTATGCGCCGGTAGGCGCACGAACAACAAAGACAACACCGAGCCGTTGCGGTCCACCCGCATCCGCTCGCAGTCCGCGGCAAACCGAAAATCGTGATGGGAAAGTAGAAAATCGTTGTCAGGGGCGTTACGCCGCGCGAACATGCGGGCGTGAAATCTGCGAACTTTGGCGACAGGATTCATCTTTGTGATTGCAGCTAGGGGTCATATCGGGAGACGACAATCCTCTGGCCACGACCGGGAGACACCCCGACTCCCCGCCGTGGTAAACGCGCAACTCCATCTGCGACGCTGGCTTCCGCATGTTTCCCGCGTTTGGATCCATGATGAGGAGCGATTCCACTCCTCGGGCAGAGCACTCGTTAGGCGCCTGCATACTTCTTTTCAGTGGCAATTTACAAGGGCCAAAAATCGTTAGTGTGACTACCGGAATTTTGGCGAAATTCTGGGCGGGATTTGCCTCGGGCAAGATTCTCACGGCGATGAACCCGGATGCCGCCGACGGCTCGGGACCACTTGCGGCGCGCAATGACCGCAAATTTCGTGAACGTAATCCAGTTCTGGCTACGCGCACGGTTCCGATTATAATGACCACTTGGGCGAGCAAAAATGGATTCAGAAGATTTTTTGGAGAATTTCCAGCAATCACCCCCGCACGGTGTTCGCGCGCGCGCCACTGGCCACGAAAATGGCGCAATCGCCAGCAGATCATAGGTTTGCGATGAGCGCCCCGTCGATAGAATCGCCCCGGCCGAACCTCCCGAAAAACGGCGTTGGGCCATCCGCCACAGCGGTTCCATCGTCGCCGGTTGTCTTCCCCATACCGCATGATGCGAGCGACTGTTCGCCGATCGCCAGGCCGGGCGGCGTTTCGGGCGTATGCATTGTGGATCGCCAAGGCCGAATTCTGGCCGCCGATCGAATCGTAGCCCAGCGGATGTTCGGCGACGCGGCTCAAGCCCCCTGGTCCGAGCGCACCTGGGCGGAACTTACGGATGATCTGAGGTCGGTTGCCGCCATACAGCGCACTGTCGACGGCGTCGGCGAACTGGTCATCGAGATCTGCGTGAACGCCGCGGGGCGCGGCCCGGAGCCGATGCTGGTGCGGCTCCGTCGCCTGAACGGCATCGACGGGCCCGTGGCGCTTGTGGAGTTCATCCGCGAGACAGCGAGCGCCGCCGCGCACCGGATCGACCCGGTGACCCGCCTGCCCGATCGGCGGGCGATTGCGCAGTGCGTCGAGGCGTGGCGGCGCGACGCGGCCCCGCGGGCGGCGCGGTACGCGGTCATGTTTCTCGACTTGGACGACTTCAAGCTCATCAACGACCGCTACGGCCACGCGGCGGGGGATGACGTGCTTGAGACGCTCGCCGCGCGGTGGCTCGCATGCGTCCGCGAACACGATCTCGTGGCCCGCTACGGCGGCGACGAGTTTGTTGTGCTCATCCAAGACGCCGCGACGGCTGAGGAAGTCGAGCCCATCTTGCGAAGGTTGCGGGAAGCGACGGAGGAGCCCGTCGACGCGGGGGGCGTGCCCGCGCGACTTTCCGTGACTATCGGCGTCGCGACGTGCGATTCGAACGAACGAGCGATCGAAGAGTTGATCGCCGCGGCCGATCGAGACATGTACGCTCGCAAGCGAGCGTCGCGGAGCTGAGCTCGAAGACGCGCTCCACATCATTTTCAGCTTGGGCGAATGACGGAACCGCCGCTGGTTGAACTCATCGACGCGGGCAAGACCTTTCCGGGCGGCGTGGTCGCGGTGGGCGGAGTCAACCTCGCGCTGCGCCCTGGCGAGTTTGTGAGCCTGTTGGGCCCGTCGGGTTGCGGGAAGAGCACCGTCCTGCGATTGATCGCCGGGTTGAGCCGGCCGTCGCGCGGCTGGGTGCGCCGCGCGTGGGACGCCGGCGAGGCTGCGAAGCCCGGCCGACAGCCCGTCAGTTGCGTGTTTCAGGAGCCGACGCTCATGCCTTGGGCCAGCGTGTGGAAGAATGTCTACCTGCCGCTGCGATTGCCAGGATTGAGTAAAGCGGAGGCCCGCCAGCGCGTCGACGAGGCCATCGACATGGTCGGCCTCAGCGGCTTTGCGTCCGCACTGCCTCGAGAGCTTTCCGGCGGCATGAAAATGCGCACCGCCGCCGCCCGCGCCTTGGTCACCCGGCCGCGGCTGGTGTTGCTCGACGAGCCGTTTGCCGCGCTCGACGAAATTACCCGCCAGCGGCTCAACGACGAGCTTCTGGCGCTGTGGCGGCGGGAACGGTGGACGGTGTTGTTTGTCACGCACAGCGTGTTTGAATCCGTGTACCTGTCGACGCGCGTGCTGGTGATGTCGCCCCGACCGGGCCGCATCGTCGAGGAACTGCACGTCGATTTGCCCGATGACCGCACCGACGAGGTGCGCACCAGCCCCCACTACATTCAGTTGTGCCGGCGCGCGTCGGCGGCGCTGAAGCAGGCGATGGCCGCCGGGGCGACCTCCGGCCCCTTCCCCTTGGCGGGGACGCTTGGGGAGGGGGGATGAAAACTACGTCGAAGCCTGTCACCCCTCCCCTAACCCCTCCCCGTCCAGGGGAGGGGGACCGGAGGAGGCGCGGGCGCACCCCGCGCGTCGTTCGCTGGCTTGCACCCGCGGCGGTGTGCGTGGTTTTGTTGACAGCGTGGGAAACGGCGGTGCGCATGCGCGAGATTCCTGCGTACAAACTGGCTGCGCCCAGCCGGATCGCCGTCACCATCTGGCATGAGTGGCCGACGTTGGCGGCGGCGTGGCGGGTCACGCTCAAGACGATGGCCGTCGCCTTGGCCGCGGCCGTTGTGCTGGGCGCGGGGCTGGCGGCGCTCTTCGCGTCGTCCCGGTTGATCGAGGCGAGTCTGTTCCCGTACGCCGTGATCCTGCAGGTGACGCCGCTGGTGGCCGTAGCGCCGTTTATCGTGCTGTGGATCGGCCTGGATCGCCTGTGGCTGACCCAAGTGGCCTGTGCGTGGATCGTGGCATTTTTCCCCATCCTGTCCAATACCGCGATTGGCCTGCACAGCGCCGACGGCGGCCTGCGCGACCTGTTCGACCTGTACGGCGCCTCCCGTTGGCAACGGCTGCGCCTCTTGCTCGCGCCCTCGGCCCTGCCATATTTTCTCGCGGGACTCAAGGTGTCGGCCAACCTGGCGCTGGTGGGGGCGGTGGTCGCCGAGTTCGTCATCGGGCCTGAGGCCGAGCATCCGGGCCTGGCGTCGGTGATCCTCGCTAGCCAATTGCGGCAGGATACGCCCATGATGTTCGCGGCGCTGGCGATCGTGTCGCTCACTGGCGTGGCGACGTATTTCTTGGTGAACCTCCTGAGCTGGATGTTGTTGCGCGGCTGGCATGAGAGCGCCGTAGGGCGCGAGATGTGAGAAAACCGATGACCCCCGATCGGTCTGCAAGGGCGCCATGGCCACTGCTCGGAGCGGCCATGCTTCTGCCGGGATTCGCATGCCCACGCAAAGCCGTGGGCATGGCACCCCTTTCGACGCGGTTCACTGTCAATGGTGGCGTCAGTAGGACGATGCCCGCACGGTTCCTTAGATGGCGCTGGATCGCGGCCATTGGCTTGGCGCTGGCCGTCGCCCCTCCCGCGGCGGCCGCCCTCGAAAAGGTGACGCTCGCCCTCAATTGGCTCGCTCAGCCCGAACTTGGGGGTTTCTACCAGGCGCTGGCCGATGGAACCTACCGCGAGCACGGGTTCGAGGTGACGATCAAGCAGGGCGGGCCGATGATCAACAATCGGCCCCTCTTGGCGTTCGAACAGGTCGAGTTCCTGATCGGCACGAACCTCCTGCAGCCCTTCGACGCGGTCAAACAGGAGATTCCCACCAAGGCGGTGGCGGCGTTCTTCCAAAAAGATCCACAGTGCATCCTCGCACATCGCGGCCAGGGGTACGACACGTGGGACGCCTTGAAGCGGGCGCCCCTGATGATGGGCAACCTGGCCCGGCTGAGTTTCTTTCAATGGTTGAACGTCGCCCACGGCTTTCCGAAATCGAATCTGCGCCCCTACAACCACGACCTCGCCCCATTTCTCGTCGACAAGCGGGCAGCCATGCAGGGCTTCGCGACGGCCGAGCCGAAGCGCGTCGAGGAAGCCACCGGCGAGGAGCCGGTCGTGTTCCTGCTGGCCGATCACGGGTGGTCGACTTACTCGACGCTGCTGGAAACCCGCGTAGACCTGATCGAGAAACAGCCTGAGATGGTCCAGCGGTTCGTCGACGCCTCGATCATCGGCTGGTATCGCTACCTGTACGGCAAGGACCGCGCCGCGGCGGACGCCCTCATCATGAAGGCGAATCCGGCGATGACCGCGGGGCAGATCGACTACTCTGTCGAGAAGATGCGCCAGTGGGGCCTGGTGGATTCCGGCGACGCCGAAAAGCTGGGCATCGGCGCGATGCACGCCGACCGAGTGCGTCAGTTCTACGACCAGATGGTCAAAGCCGGTCTGTACGACGCGGGCGGCATCGACCCCGAACAGGGGATCTCGCTGGAGTTCGTCAACAAGGGCGTAGGCGTCGAACTGCGGCCGAAGCCGGCGCCCTGAACGTTGGGACAACTCTGATGGCGTCGCGCGGGCAACGCCATTTTGCGTTTTGAAGCGAACAAGGGGGCCCCAGTTTTTTACTCCAAAACTCCTTGGGTTTTCGCGGGCCGGCGAGTTGGAAGCGCTGCGATTGCCGAGGAAAGCGCGACAAGGCGACGCGCAACACTCAGGCGGTTTTGGATTTGGCGTTCTGGGTTTTGGAGCGGCAAAACCGCCGGATGCAGCCGGACAGCATTGATTGAGTAAGTGCGCGGCAGCACCCGCGCCGCTAGCCACGGAATGCCGTGTACGGAACATGCGTAAGGGCTATCCACTTGACTCCACCGACTACCACATAAAGTGGTGACTCTTGTCCGCGCTGCTTGGCGGCGTTGTTCGTTCGTCCGCTCGGAGAGACTGTAGGGCGAGACCGGACGGCAAGTGGAGCCAATTGGTCGGATTCCGGCTCCACAAGCGCGGGGAGCATGTAGAGCGTCGTTAAAGCGATCCACCAAAGCTTCAAGGCCAGCTTTCGGAACGCTGAGCCAATCACGATCCCAACATCTTGGGGTTGGTGGAGTCAACTGGATAGCCATTACATGCGTACATTAGAGCGACTTGCGCGGCCATTTGCAAGCGCGAAATTCAGCGGAGGAGTTTTTGTCGTGATCGGCTCGCGCGGCGAGTAAGAGGCTGCTCGTAGCGCGGCCAGACCCCGTCAAGCGACTGAGGGCGTCCAACCATTCTCACGGTACACGTAGTGCTCTGCGCCGCGCGGGGCGAAATGCTCGCCGTTCCAAGCGCGGACTTCCAGGCGCAGCTGGTCGCCGTCCAGCGTGAGCAGATTATACGCATTCGCTTCATTGCGTCGGCGGTGAGAAATCGCGGTCCCGGCTTGGATGACGAGAATGGACTTCTCCACTTCGACGTGGTGCGGCCGGACGTCGCCGGCGTAGGCCACGTGCAAGTGGCCGGCGAGAATCAGGCGGCACCCGCACGCCTCAAGCATCTTGAGCGCCAACTGAGCCCGACCGACGAGCGCCGCCGAGGGGTCCGCGACAGGAGGGATAAAGGGGTGGTGCGCCACCAGAATCTTGTGGGCCGCCAGTGGCTGAGAGGCGAAGAACCGTCGCAATTGATCGATCTGCTTCAGCGAGATCCGACCGTCTTTCCACGTGTCCGAGCGGGCCGTGTTGACGCCGGCGACGGCGAGCTCCTCGTCGACATAAGTTGGGGTCATGTCCCGGGTGATATGACCTCGATAGCCGTGCAACGGCCGGGCGAACCGGGCCAGGACATTGTAAAGCGGGATGTCGTGATTGCCGGGGACGACGACTTGCGGCGCGTGGAGTTGATCCAAAAACATCCGGGCCGCACAAAACTGGCCGGCCCGTGCGCACTGCGTGAGGTCGCCGCTGACCGCGATCAGATCAACAGGCAGCATTTTCAGGTCGGCCAACAGCCCCGCCGCGACGTCAAGGTCTTCGGCGCCGAAGTGCAAATCCGAGATGTGAGCAATATGGCGCATGGGGCAATCGACCGTGTCGCCGAGGAGCGTTGGCCCCGCGTTTATTTTTCTCGGCAAGCGGCGCCCGGCAGGATGACGGGCAGTGCACGCGGCCAGATTTCATAAACTAGCGGTAGATCAAGCTGCACGACTTCGCCGTCGGCGGCGACGCGTACGCCCCTCCGGCGGCGGCCTTCAATGGTGATGTGGGTGGTGCACATCGCTTCAAAATCGCGGGATTGCCGCAAACGGCCCAGCGCAGCGCGCACACCCAGCTTGAGCATCCCCCAGCGCGACTGGGTATTGGCGATATACAGCGACAGTTCACCCTCGGTCAGGCAGTTCCGCTGGCCGATGCTGAACAGTTCGAGCTCATAGCGATTGTTGCCGACGAACACCAGCGGCGTCTTGCGAAATCAGGCCGCGCTCGTCGGCGTTGATCCGCACTCGCGTAAGTGGATGTTGACGAAAGACTTTGAGCACCGCCAGCGCCATCGCCGGCCACTTGCTTAACCCATGCAAGTCGCGGCGCACATCGCGGTCGACCAGCGCTCGCGCGTAAACGCCCACCGAGGAATTGTTGATGAACACGCGGCCGTTGACTCGACCGACGTCGAGCCGCTCTACCCGTCGGCCCGCGATGACCGCGGCCGCGCCCTGGACGTCCATCGGGATGCCATTGTCTTTGGCGAAGTGATTGAGCGTTCCCAGCGGCAGAATGCCCAGCGGCATTGAACCGCCGGCCAGCACCCCGGCAACCGCGCTCAAAGTACCGTCGCCGCCGCCCGCAACGACAGCCTCAATGCCGCTTTCGGCAGCCGCGGATTTGGCCGCCTGGGCCACGGCCTCCGCGGACACACGGCGAATCTCGGGGTGCACTTGGACGGACTCCAATGCCTCATGAACCGCCTCGTCAGTTGGCTGAGCACTGGCGGCGTCGCCCGTCCCTGCCCGGTCATTGGTGATGACGACCACCCGCATGGGTACTGAGACGTGCAAAGCACGTGCCGCCGGAATATCGGGCTACGCCCTGCGAAAGTGGACGCCTATTTGATCGGTTGGGCGGCGGAGCTGCGTGAAGTGCGCAACGACGGCGGCGCACCGTCCTGGGGCATGAATCGCCGTTGATCAGTAGGCGTTTTCCTGCCGGAACACTACCAGCGCGGTCTTCACCAGAATCTTCACGTCCATCCACAGCGACCATTCGCGGATGTAACGATGGTCGAACTCCACGCGGCGCTCCATCTTTTCGAGAGTCTCGGTCTCGCCGCGCCAGCCGTTCACTTGCGCCAGGCCGGTGATGCCCGGCTTCACCTTGTGGCGGAGCATGTAGCCGTCGATCAGCGAGCGGTACTGCTCGTTGTGGGCGGTGGCATGCGGACGCGGACCCACCAGCGACATGCTGCCGTCCAGCACATTGAACAGTTGCGGCAGCTCGTCGAGCGAGGTCTTGCGGAGCACCCGGCCCACCGGAGTGATGCGAGCGTCGTCCTTCGAGGCTTGCGTCACCTGAGCTCCGTCTTCGCAGCGTCCGCATCGTGCGAAACTTCCACACGCGGATCTCTTCGCCGATGAGGCCGTAGCGCTTCTGGCGGAAAAAGATCGGGCCGGGGGAGGTGAGTTTTACGGCTAAACCGCAAGCGAGCAAGCACGGGGGCGAGGAGGACGAGCCCGGCGCCGCCGACTAGCAGGTCAAACCGCGCTTGAGCACGCCGTCGATGCCGCTGATGGGCGTTTCGAACACGCTGACCACCGGCAGGCCATCAATCTGGTTCCAGCGCGCGTGCAGCATTTGGAACACGAAGAAGTCCGGCACGATGTAGACCGAGGCCGTCGTGTCGCTGAGGTCGTGCAGGAAACTGCGGATGCGCTCTTCGGCGCACATCGGAAAGGTGATAAAAACCATGTCGATGCCGCTGGTGCGCGCCACCTCGACCAGTTGGGAGAGGTTGCCGGCGTGATGGCGGTTTTCGCCGGCCTCGTCCTCGGTGCGGCTTTCGGGTCGGTCGTCGTAGAAGCCGACGAACTCCAGGCCCAACTCGGGGGAATTCTGGATGTTTCGGGCCAGCTGCAGGGCCAGCTTGTTGACGCCACAGATGGCGAAGCGGCGCGTGTTGAACCCACGCTTGCGAAGACTTCGCAGCACCAGCCGCAGCAGCACGCGACCACTGGCCATCGCGAGGGGGGTGAGCGTCAGCCATAACAGCTTGGTGGCGTAGGTGAATTGGGCGTTGTAGCGCGTCAACAGGCCGATGCCCAACACGGCCGGCGCCGTGTACAGCCAATTGATCAACACGTACCAAAGTTCGTAGGACAACCGCGACCCCCGCCAATTGCGGTACAGTCCGCTGACCTCGATGGCCACCAGGTGGACCAGCAGCGTGGCGGCGCCGATGACGGCCAGGTGGGGCAGGTTGCCTTGGTTCTCCGTTTGCCCCGCCGCCACGTGCGCGGCGACGAGGATGGCGCCGGCGTCGACCAGCCGATACGCCAGGTCCACCGGCGAACGTTGCGCGCGGATTTGGTACGGATTCAGCGCCGAACACGTGGGGGCCTCGTGGGCGGTTGATCACGTTCAGGCAGACCACGCGGCTCTCGCGGCGCCGAATTCTGCCCCAAAAGTCTAGGTTTCTCGCCGGCTCTCCCCAGGCGGACGCACAGCGAGCGGGTTCTGGGGTGTTGCGCCCACCGCCAGATCGGCTACAACCCGGATAATCCCGTGGAACTTACCCGCGGCGGCAATCGTCCAATGGCTGTCGGGAGGGTGGTTCGGGACGCCCTCTTGGCGTAAAAATTGGAGCGCACGCGCACCGTCGGTCGATCCCGCCCGTGGGGGCGTCAACCCTCTCGTGCCGGGGCTGGCGTGGGAATGTCACCAGGACTGTTGACGGCGATACACCATGAACGACCTCCGCATGCGGGTTTTCCTCGGATCGGTCGCGGCGCTGGCGGCCCTCTCGGCAGTGAGTTGGTCAGCGGCGACAGACGATGTGCCGGCCCAGCGCCAGCAAGCGCAAAATGGTCGAAGACGGCAACCACCAAGAAGCGCTCGCGAAACTGCGCGAGTTGACCCTCGGCGACGCCGACGGCCAATCGCGCGAGATTGCTGAAGACTTTCGCCGGGCGCTGGGCTGCTACCAGCAGCTCAACCAGGTCGACCAGATCGACGACTACCGCGAGGCCGTCGCCGCTCAGCACGCCAAGGATTGGATTGTGCTCGCGGCCGTGGCGCAGAGCTATCAGGAGATCAACCATCAGGGCTTTCTCATTGCCGGGGAGTTTCGCCGGGGCGATCACCGCGGCGGCGGCAAGGCAGTGCACGCGACCGCCCGCGATCGCGTGCGCGCCATGCAGCTCTTTTGGCAGGCCCTTCAATTAGTCGACGACGATAAGGAATCGCAAAAGGCGGGCGAAGCCGCAAACCTGGCGACCAACTTCGCCAACGCCACGATGTACGGCGGCTACTACCAGGCGTGGCGTCTGCAGACTCTGACCGATCTGGACGAGCTGCCTGACTACGAGGAAGGCTGGGGCTATTACGGCGACGGCGTCCGCGGAGCGCCCGTCGACGCCGACGGAAATCCCGTGTTCTACGCGGCTCCGACGCGCTGGCAGGATGCCAAAAACGACGGCGAGCGCTGGCGGTGGTTGCTGGCCAGGCGCACCGGGTGGCAGCCCGACAAGAAGCTGCTGGAGTGGCGCGAGCGAGCGCAGTTCCTCCAATCGCAATTTGGCGTCGAGACGATGGCCGACTACGGCTGGTGGTTCGCCCGCCAGACCGACGACGCCGACGCGACCAAGAGCATGTTTGCACTTCAGACGCTGGGCGATGACGAAACCATCGCCCGCCTGGCGACCGGCATCAAGCGCTTCAAGTTGCCGGACGAGCACAATCCGTTGCACCTCTACCAACAGATCATGGACGAGGCCGCTGCGGGCGGCGACGACTGGCAAAACGCCGGTCAGGCCCTCGCCTCGACGTTCGAGAATCGTCGCCAGTACCCTCGCGCCGCGGAGTACTGGCAGCGGTTGGCCGATGGCGTGTCCGCTGAAAAGCAGGGCTACCTCGACCGCCGCGAGCAAATCGTGGCCCCGTGGGGTCGATTCGAGCCGGTGATGACGCAGCCCGCGGGCCGCGGCGCAACGATCGACTACCGGTTCCGCAACGGCAAGCAGCGTCGAGTTCACGGCTCAGCCCGTGAAAATCCGCGAGCTGATCGGCGACCTGAAAAAATACCTCGCCGAAAACGCCGGCCAGCTCCAATGGGAGCAGATGAATCTCGATCAGCTCGGCTACCGGCTGGTCGTCGACGGCCAGGACAAGTACCTCGGGGCGCCGACGGCGAAGTGGACGCTCGACCTCGAGCCGCGCGACAACCACTTCGACCGCCGCGTGACGGTGACCACGCCGCTGCAGAAGGCCGGCGCCTACCTGGTGACCGCCAAAATGGAGGGGGGCAATGCCCACCGCGTCGTCGTGTGGCTGGCCGACACCGCCATCGTCAAGAAGCCGCTGGCGGACAAGGCCCTGTACTACGTGGCCGACGCCGTGACCGGCCAGCCTGTCCCCAAATGCAATGTGGAGTTCTTCGGCTACTGGCAAGAGCAAATCGGCGGCGGCAACAAATATCGGGTGAACACCAAGGACTTCGCCGAGCTGACCGACGCCGACGGCCTGGTAACGCTGCCGACCGACGAGACCAACCGCCGTCATCAGTGGCTGGCCGTCGCCACGACGCCCGAAGGGCGGCTGGCGTATCTGGGCTTTAGCGGCGTGTGGCAAGGCAATTACTACGACCAGCAGTACCAACAGGTGAAGGTGTTCACGATCACCGACCGCCCGGTCTACCGCCCCGGGCAGGAGGTGCACTTCAAGTTCTGGGTGGCCAACGCCCGCTACGACCAGGAGGACGCGTCGGAATTTGCCGCCAAGAGCTTCGTGGTCGAGATTCGCGATCCGCGCAATGAGAAGGTGTATTCCGAGACAATCGTGGCCGGCGCCTACGGCGGCATCGCGGGGTCGTGGAAGCTGCCCGCCGACGCGACGCTCGGTCAGTATCAGCTCATGGTGGTCAACCACGGCGGCGGCGCCTTCCGCGTCGAGGAATACAAGAAGCCGGAATACGAAGTGACCATCGACGCCCCCACGAAGCCGGTGATGCTCGGCGAAAAGGTGAAGGCGAAGATCACCGCCAAGTACTACTTCGGCGCGCCGGTGACCGACGCCAAGGTGAAGTACAAAGTGCTGCGCACGTCGTACGACAAGCAGTGGTATCCGCCGATGCCGTGGGACTGGCTGTACGGGCCGGGCTACTGGTGGTTCGCCGACGACTACACATGGTATCCGGGCTGGTCGCGATGGGGCTGCGTGCGTCCGTTTGCGTGGTGGTTCTGGCGTCCTCAGCCGCCGCCCGAGGTCGTCGCGGAGGCGGAAGCGCCGATCGGGCCTGACGGCACGCTTGAGGTGGAAATCGATACCGCCGCAGCCAAAGCCTTTCACCCCGACACGGACCACAGTTACCGCATCGAGGCGGAGGTGACCGACCAGTCACGTCGCACCATTACGGCCAGCGGCCAGGTGCTCGTGGCCCGCAAGCCGTTCCGCGTTTACGTGTGGGGCGACCGCGGCTACTACCGCGCCGGCGACACGATGCACGTGAGCATGGCCGCGCGCACGCTCGACGGCCGCCCCGTGCAGGGCGCGGGCACGCTACGGCTCCTGAAGATCGCGTATGAGGACGGCAAGCCGGTCGAAAATGAAGTCGCCAAATGGGACCTGCCGACCAACGACCAGGGCCGCGCCGAGCTCCAGCTCAAAGCCTCCGAACCCGGCCAGTACCGCTTGTCGTACGAAGTGACCGACAAGTCCGCCGAGGGCGCAGCAGCGACCGGGCACAAAATCGAAGGCGGCCTGGTGGTCGTCGTGCGCGGCGGAGGATTCGACGGCGGCGATTTCCGCTTCAACGACCTCGAGCTGGTCGCCGACAAGCCCGACTACGCCCCTGGCGACAAGGCGGCGCTGCAAGTAAGCGCCAATCGCGCCGGCGCCACGGTGTTGCTGTTCGTACGCCCCGCCAACGGCGTTTATCTCCCGCCGCAAGTGGTGCGCCTCAACGGCAAGAGCACCATCGTTGAGATTCCCGTCAGCGAGCGCGACATGCCCAACTTTTTCGTCGAAGCGGTCGCGGTGCACAGCGGCCGGATGCACACGGCCGTTCGCGAGATCTTCGTGCCGCCCGCCAAGCGGGTGTTCGACGTCGCGGTCGAGCCCTCGGCCCAGCAGTACCTGCCCGGCGAGCACGCCCGGGTGCGGTTCAAGCTTACCGACCTCGCCGGCAAGCCGATCGTCGGCTCGACGGCCGTCGCCGTGTACGACAAGGCCCTCGACTACATCGCCGGCGGCGCGGGCGTGCCGGACATCCGCGAGTTTTTCTGGAAGTGGCGCCGCAGCCATCAGCCGCAGAGCGAGACCAGTCTCAGCCGCGGCGAGGCGCCCGTCGCCAAGCCCGAGGAGAAGCAGATGGCGAACCTCGGCGTGTTCGGCGAGAGCACGGCCGACGAGGAACGAGGGAAAGACAAGCTACTACTGGACAACAGAAGTCGGCGCGGCCTGGCCGGGGCGATGGCGAAAGAGGATCGACTTGCGTTGGGCGCCGCCGAGACCAACGCGCCCATGATGGCGGCGGCCCCGGCCGAGGGCGCAGGCGGCGGCGGAGCAGGCGCCCAGGCGACCGTCGAACCGGTCGTCCGCCAGAACTTCGCCGACACCGCCCTGTGGGTCGGAACGCTCGAGACCGACGCCCAAGGCGTGGGCGAAGTCGAGCTGGATATGCCGGAGAATCTGACCGCCTGGAAGATCAACGTCTGGGGCATGAGTCGCGGCACGCGCGTCGGCGAAGGCTCCGCGGAAGTCGTTACCCGCAAGAACATCATCGTGCGGCTGCAGGCGCCGCGATTCTTCGTCGAGCGCGACGAAGTCGTCCTCTCGGCCAACGTGCACAACTATCTGAAGTCGGCCAAGCAGGTCCTCGTAAAGTTGGAGCTCGAAGGCGGCACGCTAGTTCCGTCTGCTTCGGCCCCCTCCCCCTCCGCGGGGAGGGCTGGCCAGGGGGGTGAATCAGGCACAAACGCCCTTGAGCAAACCATTGAAATCCCCGCGGGCGGCGAACAGCGCGTCGACTGGCGCGTCAGCGTCGTCAAGGAAGGCCAGGCCACGGTCCGCATGTCGGCCCTCACCGACGAAGAATCCGATGCCATGCAAATGAGCTTCCCCGTGCTCGTACATGGCATGCTCAAGACCGAATCGTTCAGCGGCGCCATCCGCCCCGCTGACGACAAGGGCGGCTTCAAGTTCACGGTGCCCGAAGAGCGACGGCCCGAAGCCACGCGCCTTGAAGTGCGCTACTCGCCGACGCTCGCGGGCGCCATGATCGACGCCCTACCCTACCTCGCCGACTACCCCTACGGCTGCACCGAACAGACGCTCAACCGCTTCTTGCCCGCGGTGCTTACGCAGCGCACGCTCCAGCGGATGGGCGTCGACTTGAAGTCGATCCAGGCGAAGCGCACCAATCTCAACGCTCAGGAAATCGGCGATGACGCCCAGCGCACCGCCCAGTGGAAGCGCTACGACCGCAATCCCGTCTTTGACGAGGCCGAGCTGAACACGATCGTGAAGGCCAGCGTCGAACGGCTCACCGAGATGCAGCTTTCCGACGGCGGGTGGGGTTGGTTCAGCGGCTGGGGCGAGTACTCCAGCCCCCACACGACGGCCACCGTCGTCCGCGGCCTGCTGATCGCCCGAGAAAACGACGTGGCGATTGTCCCCGATGTGCTGGAAAACGGCGTCGCCTGGCTCCGCCGCTACCAGGCCGCCGAGCTGAAGGCCCTCGACAATTGGGACCGCGAAGCCAACCGAGCGCGCAACAAAGACGAGCGCGCAAAACCCTACGCGGACAACCTCGACGCGCTGGTCTACCTGGTCCTCACCGAATCCCAGCGAGCCGGGGCGTCCCCGCCCCCGGCCGCCGACGCCGCCAAGGTCCACGCCCGCACGCGCACCTACCTCTACCAGGACCGCACCAAGCTCGCCGTCTACAGCCTCGCCACCTTCGGCCTCGCCCTGCAACAAGAACAGGCCGCCGCCAAAGCCGGCGACGGCCCACCCGCCGAAATGCTGCCTATGATCATGCGCAACATCTCGCAGTACGTCCGACAGGACGACGAGAACCAGACGGCCTGGCTCGACCTGCCCGGCAGCTACTGGTGGTACTGGTACGGCAGCGAGTACGAGGCTCACGCCTACTACCTCAAGCTGCTGGCCGCCGTCGAGCCCAAGAGCGAAGTGGCGCCGCGGCTGGTGAAGTATTTGCTCAACAACCGCAAACACGCGACCTACTGGAACAGCACCCGCGATACCGCGCTCGTCGTCGAGGCGTTCAGCGACTATTTGAAGGCGACGGGCGAGGCGCGGCCCAACATGTCGCTGGCCGTCGTCGTCGACGGCGAAACCGCCAAGACGGTCGAAATCACGCCCGACAACTTGTTCACGTTCGACAACAAGCTAGTCCTGGAAGCCGACGCGCTCTCAGCCGGCGACCACGTCGTCGAGCTGCGTAAGACCGGCGAGGGGCCGGTGTACTTCAACGGCTACCTCACCACCTTCACGCTCGAAGACCCCATCAAGTCCGCGGGGCTGGAACTCAAAGTCCAGCGGCGCTATTTCAAGCTTACGCCCGCGAAGAAAACCGCCGTCGTCGCCGGCAACCGCGGTCAGGCCATCGAGCAGGCCGTCGAAAAGTACGACCGAACCCAACTTGACGACCTAGCCGAATTGAAAAGCGGCGACCTGGTCGAGGTCGAGCTCGTCGTCGACAGCAAAAACGACTACGAGTACATTCTGCTGGAGGACATGAAACCCGCCGGCTTCGAGCCCGTCGAAGTCCGCAGCGGCTACAACGGCAACGAAATGAACGCCTACGTCGAGTACCGCGACGAGCGCGTCGCCCTGTTCGCCGCCACAGTGGCCCGCGGCCGGCATAGCGTCAGCTACCGCATGCGAGCGGAAATTCCCGGCCGGTTCAGCGCCCTGCCGACGAAGATATCAGCCATGTATGCACCGGAATTGAAAGCCAACAGCGACGAATTCAAAATCCAGGTGACCGATTAGCTTGCCGGCTCGGACATCCACGGGTAAAAACTGAGTCCAGAGATCCCCAGGCACGGACTCATCGCACAGTTCGTGTATGCAACGGAAGCACGCTCTTTTCGTCGCCCTCCTTGCCGCGGCGCTGTTGATCGCCGGGGCCGTCTACGCGCCGCCGGTCGGGGGGTTGCTGCTCTTCGTCGCTGCGTTCACCGCGATCATCATGTGGATGCAGGGCTTCACTCGCACGCCCAAGTTTGTGCAGGAACGCCGAACAGCCGTCGCCAATTCCCGGTCAATCGCGACGCCGCACAACAACGTGCCCGAGCGCGTGTATCGCATGCGCATTAACCGCTGGGCCATCGCCATGTGTTACGTGATCGGCATTGTGCCGTTAGCCCTCGGCGTGCTCACCCTCGCCGCCGCGGTCGATCACCCTAACGAGCACCCCACGCTTGTTGTTCTCGGCGCCGCCATGACTGCGTTTGGCGTCTTTTTCACTTACTACGCCTGGCGCGTCGGCCGCATGGCCGTCCGCGTCAGTCCCCACGGCATCCAGGGCGACTTGCTCTTCGGCTCATGCGAAATCGCCTGGGACGACGTGGTGGCGGTCGCCAGGAAAACTCTTACGATGTACACTCAACCGGTGATCGTCGACCACGCCGTGTATTCGCGCGACGGAGCCATCACCATCGCCGCCAAATTGGAGAATCGCGAGGAGCTGCTCGACATCGTGATGGTCAATTCGCCGCAGCTCGCAAAGGAGTCCGTATGAGCGTCGTCGCCGCCGAACGCGTGCTGGTCGTACCCACGAGCCGGTTTCACGCCCTGGGGCATTTTCAGGGCTTCTCCGCCGACATGGATCGCTACTTGCCGGCGCTGTTGGAGGGCGACGATCTCGGCTACCGTCCCCGCGGACAGATGGAACGCGATCCCAGCTTCAAGCAGCTTATCCCTTACGTACTATTTCGGCATACCGACCGCGACGGCACGGTGACGGTTGTTTCAGTACACCCGCGGCGGCGGCATGGGCGAGGCGCGACTCCATGCCAAGCGCAGCGTCGGCGTCGGCGGCCACATTTCAATCGAGGACGCTGGGCCCCAGGGAGCCGGCGCCGCGAGCACCAGCCACGAAGTGTACCGCGAGGGCATGAGGCGCGAGTTGGCTGAGGAGGTCATCGTCGAATCGCCCTATCGCGAACAGTGCGTAGGGCTGATCAACGACGACGATACGCCGGTCGGGCAGGTGCACCTCGGCGTTGTCCATGTGTGCGACGTCGAACGACCAGCCGTGCGACCCCGCGAAGACGACATTCTCGACGCCGGATTTCGCCCGGTGAACGAAATCGTCGACGAGCTCGACCGGTTTGAATCCTGGTCCCAAATCGTGGTGCGAGCGCTGTTCGGGTAGAGGGCTGAGACCGGGGGTCTGAGTACTGGGTACTGAGTACACGGAACTCGTTCTGGATGACAATGCGGCCGCCGCCGCATAGCATTGATCGAGTATCCAGCATCGAGTATCCAGCATCAGCCCGGCCGCATGCCCGCCCCCGCCGTCTACATGGACAACCACGCCACCACGCGCGTCGATCCGCGCGTGGTCGAGGCGATGCTCCCGTTCTTCACGGAGAACTACGGCAATGCGGGCAGCGTCCACCCCTTCGGCCAGGCGGCGCGCGACGCGGTCGAGGCAGCCAGGGCGTCGATCGCTACAGCCATCGCCGCCGCGCCCGAAGAAATCGTCTTCACCAGCGGCGCCACCGAGAGCAACAACCTCGCCATCCGCGGCGTCGCCGAGCGGCCGCGCCGCCGGGGCGACCATGTGGTCAGCGTGCACACCGAGCACAAAGCCGTCCTCGATCCGCTGGCGCGCCTCGCCCGCCGCGGCTATGAAGTGACGCTTCTTGACGTTGAGCAGCACGGCAGCCAGCGCGCCGGCTGGCTCGACCCCCAGCGCGTCGCCGACGCCCTGCGCGACGACACCGTGCTCGTGAGCGTGATGCTGGCCAACAACGAAATCGGCGTCATTCAGCCGATCGCTGAGATTGCGGCCATCTGCCGCGAGCGCGGCGTCGTCTTCCACTGCGACGCCACTCAAGGCGTCGGCAAATTGCCGGTCGACGTCCGCGACCTCGGCGTCGACCTGATGAGCTTCACCGCTCACAAAATCTACGGTCCCAAGGGGGTCGGCGCCCTGTATGTTCGCCGTAGCCAGCCCGCCGTCCGCCTCGAACCACAAATCACCGGCGGCGGCCAACAAGACGGAGTTCGTAGCGGCACGCTGAACGTCCCAGGCATCGTCGGCTTCGCAAGTGCCTTAGAATTGGCCGTCGAGGAACTCCCCCTCGAAATGCCTCGACTCGACTCGTTGCGAAGCCAACTCTGGCAACAGCTCGCACAGCGCCTGGAAAGCCTAGCCCTGTGCGGCCCCGCCCTCGACGACGCTTCGTGGCTCGCAACTCGCGCCTCGCAACTCGCAACTTCTCCCGTGCCCCTCCCCCAATCCAAAATCCAAAATCCAAAATCCAAAATCCCCGTCCCCCTCCGCCTGCCCGGCAACCTCAACGTCGCCTTCGGCAACGTCGACGGCGAAGCCCTGCTGATGAACATGGGAAACCTGGCCGTCAGCTCGGGCGCCACGTGCAGCTCGACAGATCCTGGGCCCAGCCACGTGCTACTGGCCCTGGGGATGAGCGAGGACGCGGCGCGCAGCACGCTCCGCTTTGGGCTCGGCCGGTTCAACACGGAGGCCGACGTCACGCTGGCGGTCGAAGAAGTGACCGCCGCGGTCACTCGCCTGCGAAGCCTGGCGTAAGTTCAGAGTGGCGTGGCCGTTCACTGGGGCATAAGCGAGGAGAACTTCGCCTACGCTAACTCGTACTGGCCCTGGCTGCCCTTCTTGAGTCGCCCCTGCGCAACCAACGCGTCCCATACCGAACGCGGATACTGATTGGGGGGCGTGATCGCGACGATACCCGACGGCCGCCCGCCGGTCATCGGCCCATATCCCAGTTTCGATTCGCTATCGAGCTTCGTCAGCTTGAGCCGCTTCTTGAACGCCTTTAAGAGCGCGAGTCAATTCCTCCGGAGAATGCTTGCTCGCCGCCCCCGGCTGCGCTGCCGCCCCGGTCTGGGCTGGCTGGTCCCCGATCGCGTCGCCGACAGGCAATGAATCGGATTCACCCATAAAAAGCTCCCCACTATTGCACAACGGTGCGCATCATCCGGCGGCAGATCGCCTCCACGCACCCCACATCCTAATCCGACGCCGATGGTCAGCCCAGGGTCGATCACGGTGCGCCCTGGCCCGGGCAAATAATTGGCAAAGCCGGCGCCCTGCTAGAGCGGCTCCGCCTCGCCGCTTGGCCATATTCCCGCCTTTTCCGTCGCCGTAAAGTGGTATAATGTCATACGGCTGCAAACCCCGGGCACTTCCCGGCGGTCTCGACCGAAATCAAGATTCCCAAGCTACAGGACATACGAAAATGAGCGTCGTACTCACCGAGCGGGCGGCCAAGGAAGTCAAACGGATCATGGAGCGCAAAACTTCCAGGATCATGTCCTGCGCGTCGGCGTCTCGGGCGGGGGATGCAGCGGCTTTTCCTACGCCCTGGGCTTCGCCAAGGACTTCGACGATAAGGTAGACGCCAAGTACGAATTCCACGGCGTGCCCGTGGTCGTCGACAAGAAGAGCGCTTTGTATCTGGACGGCACGACCGTCGACTTCTACGAAGGGATCGATCGCCGCGGGTTCACCTTCGACAACCCGCAGGCCGTCAAAACGTGCGGCTGCGGCAGCTCGTTCCAAGCGTGAGCCAGCGGCGACGCGCCGACGGCGCCCGCCACTCCGAGGCCCGTTCTCTGAATCCTCGCTGCGCTGGCGTAGTTCCGGGCCTTGCTGGCGCGCCTTCGCGGAAATCCCGCCCTCTGGGCGTCAAAATCGGAACTATTGGCTCGGCACGCGTTTCCCAAATCGCTAATCGCCAAGATTGCACCGCTCAAACGGTGCCGGTAAAGCCGGCTATGACCTAGGCTTGAAATGTCCGGGCGGAAGTACGACGAAACCGAGTCGCCGCCCCGAATGCGATCTATTCTCAAGCCTCCTCGACGCATGTCATGAAGACCTTCCTCCGCCGATTTCTGACCGACGATAGCGGGCCCACGGCCGTGGAATACGCCGTGCTCCTGGCTTTGATCGTGGTGGCGTGCCTCACCTCGGTGACTATGCTAGCCAACAGCACCGGCCAGAGCTTCGAGGACTCCGCCGGGCAGATCAGCGGCGCCCTGGGATCGTAACCAGCGCCACCACGACCGACATTCCGCGGTCGCTCCAGCTGTCGGCGCCCCCCGCTCACACGATCAACATCGCGTCGCCGTAGCTGTAGAACCGGTATTGCTCTTTGATGGCGGCCTCGTAAGCCCGGCGAACCAGCTCTGTGCCGCCAAACGCCTGTACCAGTAGCAGCAGCGTCGTGCGCGGGAAATGAAAGTTGGTCAGGAGTGCGTCTGTGGCCAGGAAGTTGTAAGGCGGCTGGATAAACAGACTTGTCTCGCCGCTCCAGGGCGGCAAGAGTGCGTCTCCGCCCGCAGCCCCACCGACTGTCGCGACTGTCTCCAGCACGCGGACAACCGTCGTCCCCACGGCAACTATCCGGCCGCCGGCGGCGCGCGTAGCGTTGACCTCTTGGGCAGCACTGGCCGTCAGCTCCGCCCATTCGGCGTGCATCGGGTGGGCGGCAGGATCCGCGACGTCGATCGGGCGAAATGTTCCCAGACCCACGTGGAGCGTTACCGCCGAAAACTCGGTCCCGCGGGCGTTCATGTCGCGGATTAATTCCGGCGTTAAATGGAATCCCGCAGTCGGCGCCGCCACGGCCCCAGGCCGGCGGGCAAACACCGTCTGGTAGCGGTCTATATCGGCGTCCACCATCTGCCCTCCTCGAATGTAGGGGGGTAGCGGGACGCGGCCGATGCGCTCCAACAACGCTAGCGCATCGGTCGGCTCGTCGAGCCGGGCACGCCACTGGCCGTCGTCGAGCCGCTCGACTAGCCACAACTTCGCCGCGGGGCGGCCGTCGCGATCGGCGATCATCACCGGCTCCGGCTCGCGCAGACGGCCGCGGCTCTTGCACACCAGCTTCCACTCACCGCCCGGAAACGTGCCCAGAAAGAGTCCTTGCCACCGCCCGCCGGTCTCGAGCCGCTCGCCGCGAAGCTGCGCCGGAATTACCCGCGTGTCGTTAAGCACCACCCGATCGCCCATCCGCAGGATTTCCGGTAGATCGCGCACGTGAGCGTGGTCGAGCGCCTGGCGTCCGCGATCCACTACCAGCAGCCGAGCGTCGGCCCGGTTGCGGAGCGGCTCCTGGGCCACAAGTTCGCGGGGCAGCTGATAATCAAACCAGGGTTCCATCAAAGGCATCCTTCGCTCGTCCATCGGGCCGGTCCAGCTCGTCGCGCTCGGGCCGTCGCTTTTGCGGCCAATGGCAGCCCGCCTCGAACTGAGCGTGCAAATATAAGCCCCGACGCACTAAACCCGCCACGGATGCAATTGGCGGCGCTCGCGTGCCCCCTGACCGAGGCATGCGGGGCAGGACGGGAACAAAAATCCTGCAAATTTTTTTGCGGCGAGAGCCCCCAGACTTTGCCGTAGAAAACGCGCGCCGGTCCTTATCGAGCCCTGAAATCCGGGGGGAGAAACACCGTTGACGGCCGATGATCTCTCGGTATCTTGGGGCCCGGTGGTAAATTTTGGGTTTAAATGGGGGAGCCATGCTGTTCACGGGGTCTTATCGGCGAGCCCTCGACGACAAGCTCCGACTGGCGATTCCCAAGCCCCTCAGGCTCCGCCTGCCGGCGGAAACAAGCCTGTATCTGACGGCCGGGCTCGATGGGTGTCTGGCGGTCTATCCCGAACCGGCGTTTGCGGCTCTGGCCGAGCGCCTGGCCACGCATTCCCCGGCGGCCCGGGAGGTGCGGGAGTATAGCCGTCTGTTTTACTCGCAGGCCACCTGCGTAACCGTCGACCGCCAATGGCGGTTTCGCGTGCCGGCCGAGCTGGCACGTTGGGCAGGCCTGGAAGGCGAAGTGATGATCGTGGGCGTACGCGACCACCTGGAGGTGTGGACGCACGCCAAGTGGCAGGAGTACGTCGCTCGTTGCGATCCAAATTACGACCAGTTGGCGGAGCTGGCGCTGGCAGCGGGATTTCAAGCCGCGGCGGCGCCGGGATTGCCAACCGCCGCAGCGCCGGTACAGGGATCCTCGCCGGCGCAGCCGCGTTAGTAGTTGTTGGCGACTTTCGCACGGATGCAGTTTCGACAGGAGGAGAGTTTGTTCCGACGACCCTGGACGAAGCCGGCGGCCACAGGCCGGCGCCGCCCCGAGGGTCGTCGATTCGCCGCTCGCAGCAGGGATGTGTTGGAGCGGTTGCGGGGCTCGTCGGCGGCCAGTGTGCCGCCGTCGTTTGCCAAGCAGCCTCGGCGTCGAAGTGCAAGGATGCACTTCGGCCCAGAGGCGTTTTATGCGCCGACGCCGCGGCGCGGTAAGCTGAAGCGCGTGAGCGCCGCTTCAGTCCACATACCGGTCCTGCTCGAGGCGGTGATCGAGCTCCTTCGCCCCGCGCCAGGCATGGTCTTCGTCGACGGCACGCTCGGCGGCGGCGGCCACGCGCGGCGCGTAGCTCAGCGCATTGAACCTGGTGGACGCATCATCGCCGTCGACCTAGACCCCGACGCCATTGCGCGCGCCGAAACGACGCTGGCCGGATTGCCGATCGCCGTCGCTGTCGCCAGCTATGCCGAAATCCCCGATGTGCTTGCCGAGCTGGGCATCGACGCGGTCGACGGCGTGCTGCTGGATCTCGGCCTGTCCAGCGACCAGTTGGCCGACGCGGCGCGCGGCTTCAGCTTTCAAAGCGGCGGCGAACTCGATCTGCGGTTTGACCCCCGCCGGGGCGAACCCGCCTGGCGGCTTCTCGAGCGGATTGGCCAAGAAGATCTCGGCGACCTGATTTTTCGTTTCGGCGAGGAGCGGTTCAGCCGGCGGATCGCCCGACGCATCGTCGAAACCCGTCGCACGGCGCCGATTCGGACTGCGGCCGAGCTGGCCGCGCTGGTAAGATCGTGCGTGCCGCGGACCCGCGGGCACGGCATCGACCCGGCGACGCGAACCTTCCAAGCGCTGCGGATCGCCGTCAACGACGAGCTCGCGACGCTGGAATCGGCGCTGGCCCGCTTGCCTGACTGTTTGAAACCCGGCGGGCGGCTGGCAGTCATCAGCTTTCATTCGCTGGAAGATCGAATCGTGAAGCACGCCTTTCGCAGCGACGAGCGGTTGGCCGTCGTGACGCGCCGGCCGTTGACGGCGAGCGATCACGACGTCGCTCGCAATGTGCGCGCTCTGCAGCGCCAAGCTGCGCGTGGCGGAGCGCGTTGGAGTCGAAGGCGAAGTGAGGGCGTGATGGACGACGACGCGCTCAATCGCCCCGAGGCCGTCGCCGGGTTGAGCTTTCTCGGCTTGCTGATGGTGGCGCTGGTGGGCGTGATCGTTTACCGCATCGTGGCCGCCAAGCCGGCGCCGTCGCGGCCGATAGGCAGTACGGTCGTGTCCTCGGACGCAATTAGCCCGGTTGACGCCGGCGGCGGCGCGGGCAATCAGCCGCGGACGGCGCCGCCGATTCCGATCGCTGCCGATCAGGCAGCCGACCCTGTGCCGCTGACATCCGGCGCCGAGCCGGCCCCTTCGGCGCCAAGCCCGGTTGAGCCGGCGGCGGTCGACCGACCGCACTTCGTCGCCCCGGGAAATCGGGGGCGACAGCCTTAGCGGCTTAGCGGACTTCGGGCAACGGCGTCGGGACTTGGGCCACCGCGGGGACGCCTGCCGGCGCGGCGGCGCCGATGCTCGTCGAGGGCATCTCGACGGACGGCGCCTGCTGGTCGGTCGGGGCGGCGGGCGAAGTCGGCGTTGCGGGCGCCAGTGCGGGCGCCTGCGGCGCGAGGCTGTCGGTCGCCGGGGCGGCCGTTTGCGGATACCCTTGCTCAGGCGGGGTCGACGGCGCGACCGTCGCCTTCGGCGCCTGCGCCGTGCGGAGGATCGGCTGCTGGGTCGCGGCGACGACCGTGCCGGGCGCTGCTAACTGCGCCAGCATCGTACGCGCCGGCTGCATTCGCGGGTCGATCTGAACGGCGCGCGTCAAGAACTGAGCGGCTTCCTGGTTGCGGCCGCGCTGGTGCAGCAACACGCCCATGTTGTAGTTCACCACGGCCGGTTGGTGGACCGACCCGAGCTGCCAGGCCGCCTCGTCCAAGCGATTCATCTCGATGAGCACCTTGGCAATGTTGTTGCGGTACAGCGGCTTGCGCGGCTCCAGCGCGACCACATGCGCGAGCGCCCGCTGCGCCCCGGCGAAGTCGCCCTTGCGAGCCAGGCACAGAGCGTAGTCGTTGAGCACGGTGGGGTTGTTCGGCTGGACGGCGACGGTGCGCTGGTAGAGTCCGATCGCGACGTCCATTTGGCCTTCGCGGTCCTCCATGCGGGCGGCGCTCAACAGCGCGGGCACGCACTTCGGATCAATCGACAGCGCCTTCTGATAGAGCTCGCGGGCCTGCGGCACGTTGCCGCCGCGATGGGCCATCTCGGCCATCGCCACATACATCTGCGGCGACTCGGGGCCCGCCTGCTTGAAATCCAGGGAGAGCGGGTCGAGCGCCTGGCGACGGGCCGCCTCGTCGGCGCTGGGATGGTTGCCCGCGATCGTGGTCGGCGCCGCGGCGAAGGGCGCCATTAACTTTTGGCTCCAACTGGCTTGCTGTACGGCCGGCTGCCCGAAGGCGCCTGGGGCGCCGTTCTGCGCCCAGCCCATGCCGCCTTGCGATCCAGGACTGCCCGGGCCAGCGCAGCCCAGCGCCAGGCTGGCCGCGGCGCCGATTATCAACAAGTTCGTTCGCACCGCCCCCCCTCCATAACAGACTTGGTCGCGCCGCCCTTGCCTACGAACCGGAACTCGTGGAGTCTGATGCACTCTCCGCATCCGGCAACACCGGCGGCTTTTGATTGGTGGTGAAGCCCGTGAACACGGCGTCGATCGCGGCGGCCGGCCGGCCGTCGTCGTGCAACAGCGTTTCCTGTACGTCGACCGGCCCCTCGGCGGTCGTGGTGCTCGAGGCCAGATTCTGCACCGCTTCCACGCGGCCGGCCGTCTGCTGCTGGTCGAGCGTGCGTTCGACGTAAATCGTCCGGCGCTGCGGCGGCGCCTGCGTGAGGATCCACTGGACCTTCACGCGGCCGGCCGTGCTCAGCTCGCCGGTCTCGGGATCGAAGTGATATTGACCGAGCAGGTTCTGCCGCCGCCAGCCGTTGTTGGCCATGATGGCGAACGACTGACAGATGCCGCGGCGCGACGGCCACACGTACTGGTGCGGCCAGCGCAAATTGTCCTTGAAGGCCTCGTCGGTCGCGCCCAGGTAGGTGGCCTGACAGCCCGAATCGCAGGGGCAGTTCATGCGTCCGCATTGCTGCGCGCGGGCGGCGCCGGCGACGAGGATCGCGGCGAGCGGCGCGGCGGCCCACAAGGGTAGGGTCTTCATGGGTGGGTCCTGGGTCGAACCGTGATGCGCGGGGGGATTCGGGGGTTGGCGTCGCCCGTTGCCGCGCTGCCATTCGAGCGCGCGGGAAGGCGTTACCGTCGTTAGTATCGGCAAGAGTCGCCAATGGTCTGTCCAAGTTGTCCAGGGGCGGCACAGACTGCCTAGATTGGCCAGATTGTGGGAGGGACTGGAGGTTGGGGGCTGGGGGCTAGGGAAATGGGAAAGGCCAAGGGATCGGCGGCTGATGCCTGAGGTCTGGAGCCTGAAGTCTGAGGCCTGAAGCCTCGCCCTTCTGCGGTTTTGCGGGCTGGATAGGGGTCCCACATTTTTATTGCAGAAAGTCCTGATTTTGCCCTGTCGGGGCGGGATGGGACGCGGCGACGGCAGGTTGGGGGTGATCGTCGAGCGGGCAAAAGAAGCCGACTTTTGATTTTCTTGGATTGTGTCGGAGGGCGGCAAAAGGAACGGACTCGGGGCGTTGTCCATCGGGTTGGTTTGCAACGTAGTCCGCTCGCTCCGCGAGCGGAAATACCTCTCGCGGAGCGAGAGGTCTACAAATCTCTGCCCCACGGAGGCGCCGGGGCCGAAAGGCCGGTGCTTGATTGTGTTCGGATGTTCAGTAACTCGCATGCCCCCCACCTTAGCAGAGTGCGCGGCCATTTTCAGCAACATTTTGGAGACTTCTCGCTGATCCCGACAGGTAGTGAATGCAAGTCGCTCAGGCAGATGACTTTAAGTTGGCTTTCGGCGTTTCCAATGTCGTCGTAACTGATGTGATGCCGTTGGCGGTGGAGTCACGGCTGCGTGGGGAGAAAAATCCCCACTGCTAGCTCGCCGACCGGCTGTCGGCTTCAGCGAGAAGTCTCACTTTTTTTGAGTCTGTAGCATCATTGCAGGGGATTGATAGCGACACATGAAGCATTTTGCGGTATTTTCCCGGTCCCAAACTCACCAAGGAGGGTGGTCATGTCGGGACCAGGCGAATACCCAGCCGATCGTACTGAGGGAATTACTCGCGTTGAAGACCTGCCCAAGCCCAAATCGATGGAGCGCAGTCGCAATTATTTGCGACGACCGTGCCCGCAGTGCGGCCGGAGTTGCTATCGGAATCGCACCGTCGAGCGGACGCTGCATGATCTGGGCGATGTGGTCTCGGAACGACCGCGCGACATTCACCTTATCTTCTCCCAACATTACTGCTGCAAGTGTCGCCGCTACTTCAACGCGGACCTGTCGGACCTGGCTTCGCCCAGGAGCCGCTACACGCATCGTGTCATCGCGCTGGCCGTGCGATTGGTGGCGGAGGACGGCTTACCCTACCGCGCGGCCAGTTGGCATCTCTGGAGAGATCACCGCGTGTTCGTTCCATTTGCCACCATTCAAAATTGGGTTGAGGGTGGGGGGAAAAAAGGCAGAACAGCACGTCAGCGGCGAATACCTCGACGCCGTGCTGGCTGAGTTTTCCGGATACATCGCGGCGGACGAGCTGTACGACGGTCCGTTCTGCGTGCTGTCGATCGTCGACAACCGCACCTTCCGGCGGATCGCCTACGAGGTCTTGGACCATGATCCCACTCACGTCGACATGGAGGCACTTTTTTCGCACCTTCCACACGGCGCTTGACGAGCGCGGACTGACCCTGCAGGGCATCACCACCGACGGTTCTCCGCTGTATCCCGAGCCGATCTCCAAGGTTTTTGGCCCAGTTCGCCACCAGAGCTGCGAGTTTCACGTGATTAAGGAACTGACCAAGGCGGTGCTGCGTGCGTTGGCCAAAGTCCGTAAGGAACTGGCCGCCACGAAACCGCAACTCGGCCGCGGGCGTCCCTCTTCGGCCGTGGCGCGCCAAGCGGCACGGCGCCGCAAACAGATCGAACAGAAAGTCGGAGACTTGTTTGAGCATCGCTGGCTGTTCGTCCGGCACGACCTGACTCCGGCTCGGGGGCGAACGCTCCGTCGCCTGACCCGTGGTCGGCCCGAGTTGCGAACGCTTCGCGACATCATGGATCAGGTGTATCGCCTGTTTGATCGTCGCTGCCGCAGCGAAACCGCGCTGGACAAACTGGCGCGGCTCCGGCGTCGAGTTCGCCGCTTCAAGTGGATCGGCAAAACCTTGCAAAAACTGTTCTCTCCCAACCTGGAGAAGGCCCTGACGTTCCTGGATGACAAACTCCTGCCTTCGACTTCCAACGCCGTGGAACGCGGCTACCGCCGTCACCGTAAGATGCAAAAGACGGTCTACCGCGTTCGCACCAAACCGAATATCTCCTCGCGGATTGCCTTGGACATGCAACGCGAGGAGCGAGCGCAACAGCGCGGCCGAACCACTCAAACGCTGCACGCCGCTCGCCAGCGAAAGGCCGCATAATCCCCTGTAATGATGCTACAGACTCCTTTTTTTGAAGAAAAGTTTTTGGCCAAGCGCAGTATTTCCAGGCTTTACACCGGAGATTTCACCGCAGAGGACGCGGAGGACGCAGAGAAATACCATTGGTAGTTCTTCATTGGCGCCTAACAAGAGGTCGCAGTTTTACCCGAGGCCGAACGGCCGTTTTTGGCGATTCTCTTCCGTCGCGGTATACTCGTGCTCAATCCGCCCGCTTGAGGGCGGGCGACTGAGCTTGATCGTTAGGCCCTCGGATAGCGTCGTGCGAGGACAGCCGTGGCGAAGAAGCCTAAGCGCAATCCAGAGCGCGAGGAGCGCATCTCGATGGAGGTGGTGGTCGATTGCCACGACCGGCATGAACGGGCGATGGCCTGGTACTACTACCTGGAAGATCAGCTCCAATTCCCCTTCACGGCCACGTGCATCGCCAAGCGCACCGTCTCCCCGCTGCGCGTCAAGGACGAAGTGGAAGTCATCGGTATGCCGCCCGGGGACGAGTGCGAGTGCGAAGTATTCGTCGCTATCCGGTGGGACAGACCGGAGGGCTTGGCGGCGCCTCTCGCACAACTGAAGCCGATCGCGGAAACGGATGAACAGACCAAGGAGGCCGTCGCCGATTGGCATTACTGGCGCAGCATGGGGTATGAGTATTGATCGGGGCCTGAGCGTAACAAGGCGCCGCAGTTGGGAATCGGCGATGCCTACCGCGTGCTGCCACGACGCTCCGCACTGCTCGCCTCGCAGCACTTGCTCCGCGCCAGCCAGTTCGCGTTTTGTCGTTTCTCCGCCGCACGGGTTATACTACCGGCCTACCGCTCGCTTGAGGGCGGGCATCTGAACTTGGTCGTTGGGCGGTCATTGCATGCGCTATGAAGATTCCGTCATTACTCGCCGGAGTTGCAGGTGAATATTTTGTCGCCGCGGAACTTTCTCGGCGCGGCTATATTGCCTCCATCTCACTCCGCAATACGCGCGGCATAGACATTCTCGCTACCAATCAAGAGGCATCGCGTTCCATCACGATTCAGTGCAAGACGAATCAGTTGGCGCAAGGTGTGGATTCTAAACAAGAAGAGCGAAGACTTTGTTTCAGACTGCCATTTCTATGTGTTTGTTGCGTTTGGCGAGAGCGTGAAACGTCCCAGCTATCACATTGTTCCGAGCCGCGCCGTAGCCAAACATACCGGCACGTCGCACCGCGAGTGGTTGCAGACTCCAGGGCAGCGCGGGGCAGCAACATATCGACACCCCGATGCGCAAGTTTTCCGATCTAGAGGACAGATTTCTGGAGAGGTGGGATTTACTTGAATTATGACAGGTGGCGGGTGGCCCTGGTTGCCGCCCGCGGCTACCAGGGCGGCGCAGCCGCGGGAGGGTGCGTCTGCAAGTGTTCTTGAGCAGAAAGGTGGAAGTCCTTTTCAGGTAGACGTTCTCCGGCCTGTAGTCGACCGAAACTGCGTCGCCGCGAGGCGAGGTGGAGAGCATCGGAAGGCGAACGGCCAGTCCGCAACGCAAGTGAACTCGATTCGGCCGGGTTGTCTGGCGAGCCTGCCCTCTTAGGGCGAAGCCCAGACCGGAGTAATCCGGGAGCCGTCGACGCTGATGGGTAACGTGTCAAAGCGATCGACGGAGCAACCAGGTGGTTGGAGGCGGAATGGTCGGAAGCTCAAGGCCATGAAGCAGAGAGACCTGCCGAGCCGCCAGACAGCGCTGGGCAGGAGTCAGAGGGTTCATAGTAGCGCGTGAAGCCGGGCAACGCCGGTGGAGCGAAGGAACCCAGGAAGATGGAAGCCGCCATGCCACGACGCACGGAAGACCCCTCGGCGACAGTGCCGCTGGCTCAGCAAGCCGAAGCGGCGCATCCCCTCTGGCGATGCGCCAAACCGTGCGTGTGGACGGCGCGGATGTTGACGGCTCTCATTACGGGAGCGGAAGGAGACAAATGGTTTCGGCTGTATGACAAGGTGTTTGCGGAGCGGAATCTGCTGGCTGCCTATCAGCAGGTCGCTGCGAAGAAAGGAGCCGCCGGGGTCGATCACGTCACCGTGCAGCAGTTCGGTCGCCAGCTTCCCGATTCGTTGTGGGAACTGTCGGATCGGCTGCGAACCGACGCGTACCGCCCCCAGGCCATTCGTCGCGTCCATATCCCCAAGCCGGGCACGACTGAAACGCGACCGCTGGGAATTCCCACGGTGCGCGACCGGATCGTGCAGGCGGCGGTGGTGAACGTGATCGAACCGATCTTCGAGCGCGACTTCGCCGAGCACAGCTACGGATTCCGTCCGGGACGCGGCTGCAAAGACGCGTTGCGGCGGGTCGACGAGCTCCTCAGGGCCGGCTATGTTCACGTGGTGGACGCCGACCTGAAAGGCTACTTCGACTCGATTCCGCACGATCGGCTGCTGAATCGCCTCAAGACCAAGATCGCCGACGGCCGCGTGCTGTCGCTGATCGAGGCGTTTCTGGAGGCGAACGTGATGGACGGCGTCGACCAGTGGACGCCTGAGAGCGGGCGCCGCAAGGCGCGGTGCTCAGTCCGCTCCTGTCGAACGTCTATCTCGACCCGCTGGATCATCTCCTGACCCAAGCGGGCTTCGAGATGGTGCGGTACGCCGACGACTTCGTGGTTCTGTGTCGCTCGTCCGACGAGGCCGAGCGGGCTCTCGACGCGGTCAGGCGCTGGGTCGCTGACAACGGCCTCACGCTGCATCCCGCGAAGACCCGTCTGGTCGACGCTCGCACAGACGGCTTTGACTTCTTGGGCTATCGGTTCGAGGGCCGGAAACACTGGCCGCGGACCAAGAGCGTGACGAAGCTCAAAGAGGCCTTGCGGAGCAAGACCCGCCGCACGTCGGGCCAGTCGTTGTCGACCATCGTCGCCAGCGTAAATCGCACGCTGCGCGGATGGTTCGCGTACTTCCAGCACAGCAGTCGTCGTGCGACTCTACAAAGACCTGGACGGCTGGTTGAGAATGCGTCTGCGCAGCCTGCTGCGTCGCCGACAAGGCGGTCGCGGCGTGGCTCGCAGCGCCTCGGCCAGCTTCACCTGGCCCAACGGCTTCTTCGCCGAGCAGGGGCTGTTCAGTCTGGCCACCGCCCATGCTCAGGTCTGTCAATCCTCACGCAGGTAACACCATCAACCGGAGAGCCGGATGCGGGAAACCCGCCCGTCCGGTTCGGAGGGAGGGGCAGCCCCAACACAATGGGGCGTCCCTACCCCTATTTGGTCTGAACTCGCCGTGGCTGGTCTGCAACCTCTCGTCGCCATGGCGACCCCGGTAGGCGAGGACGCCAACCGGGGCCACCCGCGACATCGTTTCGGCTTACCAATTTCGCCCCTTCAGGGCTTCGGTCAAACCGTGGCGGACGTCACCCAGGGCTGTCGCCCTGGGCTGTCGTATGGCCGCCCTTTCAGGGCTCCGAAACCGAGGGCGGCAGCGCGCCGCCTGGCAAGACGTGCTGCTGCGTAGCGACACGCCAGTCGATATACTCGATGCGCCCAGCCCTCGCGCGAGGGCGGCAGCTCAAAACAGCGAGGGAACTATGAAAAGTCATCGCACAACCGTAATTGCCGTCGCTTTGCTGGCGTCTTTTCTCGTGCACTTTGCGGTTAGGGCCTGGGGCGAAGGGCCGCCTTTGGGGCAACACGAGTCGGTCAAGTGCGAAGTATTGAGAGTCTTCTCTGCGAAACTGGAAACCTCAGTCCATCGGGACTATCTCGTCAGGTGGCAGGGTCAAAAGGTCATCGTGAGCGATCCTCTCGTGAGGACCGATTACAAAGCTGGAGACAAGATTCAGGTGCTCGTTTTAAACCAACCATATCCAAATGGTAAAGCGAAGCCCGGCCTGCTTAATTTCACTGTTACACTTTAGCAAAGAAGATCTACTGTTCCACACGCTGATCGGATGGCGCCCGTGCGCTTGGAGCGGATAGCTGAGATTGGTTGTTAGTCTGCTCTTTCGGCTGAAGGCCGAAGGTGTGAAAGCCCAGGCCAACGGCCTGGGAACGTTGGCGTTGGGATGACGCGAGCCCTGAAGGGGCGACATGATCTCGGCGCGTATCTCGCCCCTTCAGGGCTTGGGGGATGGGGGGTACGCTTCCCAGGGCTGCGCCCGGGCTGTCCTATGGTCGCCCTTTCAGGGCTCCATGCGAAGGCATCGTCGCGCCGCCAAACGAGGCGCTGCAGTCGGGAAATCGAAAACGCCTACGCGTGCCCGTGCGCGGCACGACGCTCCGCCCGGCTCCCCTCGCGGCACTGGCTCCGCGCCCGCCGGCGCGGCCGTTCGCGCGGTCTCCGCAGCGGACCGCGACCACCGGTCGCGGCTTTTGGTACACTGGCGGGCGCCTGAGCCTGGTGGCTGGGGGTAGATGGAGACCATTCGATGAGCCTTGACGTCACGTCGCCAGTTTCTGCTGTGGTGTACGGTCATCAACTACGGCATACTCCTCGCATGGTTTCTGGTTTTTGTGACGGCGCGTGACTGGATGCGACGCATCCACGGCCGATGGTTTCGACTGTCCGACGAGCAGTTCGACGCTCTACATTACGCCGGCATGTCTATTTATAAGATTGGGATTTTTGTATAGCTCAAGGTTCCTGGGAATCGCGATGTGAGAGACTTCTTTGGTAAATTGGGGCTGAAGGACCCAAGGCCATGAGGAGTCGAAGCAATGGCGCGTCAATGTAATGTGGACACGAAGGACCGCCGGGAGGCGGTGCTGAGTTTGCTCAGAAGAGAAGAAGCGGCGGCGGTGATCGCACGGCGACTGGGCATTTCAGAGCCGACGCTGTACCGCTGGCGGGACGAGTTCCTCGCCGCGGGCGAAGCGGCGTTGGCGGGCGGCGGGGGGAAGAAGGGAGCCGACGTGCGCGACCGGCGGATCACCGAGCTGGAGGCCCAGATCGAAAAGCGGGACCAGGTGATCGGCGAGTACACGATCGCCAACCGCATTTTAAAAAAACTTTCGGGCCAGTCCCTTTGAGCGAGGCGAGCCGAGCGATGATCGTCGCTGAACTCCAAGCCGCAGCGCCTCCGCCGCGAGCGCGACAGACCCACGTGCTGCGTCTGATCGGCGTGGCGCCGTCGAGCTGGCATCGGCCACCTCGCGAGGGAGAGCGAAAGCGTCCCGGTCCGGCGCGGCGGCCAATCCCCGACGCCGTGGTCGAGGCCGTCGTGACGATGGCGACGGCGAATCCCTGGTACGGCTACAAGCGGATCGCCGTGATGTGCCGCCGCGCCGGGCAGACGGTCAAGGATCGCGAGGCGTACGCCGTCATGAAAGATCACGGCCTGTTGCAGCGGCCCAAGACGCGGCGGGCCGAGGTCCACCAGGCGGCCAAGCTGTTTGAGCTGTTGCCGCAGCGGCCCAACGACCTGTGGCAGATGGACGTCACCTACATCCACATTCCGGGCCACGGGTGGTGGTACGCCGTCACCGTGATCGACTACTACTCGCGTTACCTGCTGGCGTGTCATCTGACGCCCAGCTACAGCGCGATCGAGACGGCCTACGCCTTGAAGCTCGCCCGCGCCGAGGCGGAACGCCTTCACGGCCCGCTCGCCAGGCGGCCGTTCCTGGTGACCGACAACGGCCCGTCGTTCATCGCCCGTCGATTCACGGCGTTTATCGCCGATCAGTACAGCCACGTGCGGATCCAATACCGGACCCCGCAGCAGTTGGGCCTCTTGGAGCGGTTCCATGGAACGCTCAAGACCGAGGAAGTTTACTGGCGGCTGTACGACCATCCGCAGCACTGTCGCGCGTGCTTGGCCGAGTTCCGCGAGCGATACAACGAGCGGCGCCCGCATTGGCGCTGGTTCCCGAGGAGGGCGGCGATCCGTGGGTTCCGGCCGAGGTGTACGCCGGCGACCGAACGATCCAGATTCCGCGCTGGCAACAGTGGGCCCGCGCGGCGCAGGCGAAGTTGGAGAAGATGCTGGAGGAAGCGGCGTGAAGAGGACGTCCTGCCCAAGATTTCGCTGGCGTCCGGCCAGCGACCAGGGCGCCCATTGCCGCCCCTGGACCCCGGCTAGCCTCTTCTCTTGCCCAGAAAACCGAAGACGAAATCGTGATCGAAGTCTCTCACAAAATCAGCCCCACCGATTCCACTTGAACTCCGAGCCAAGACATTTTGCTGTTCAACCTCGCGCCGTTTATCGCCCTCTGCATCGTCGGGAGGGCTTAGGAGGCCAATCTGCTGAAGATAGACGAAGCGACGGTTCCGTGCCGGCGATGCGGCGGGCAAGTGGTGCAGAAGAGTTGCGCGCGGCTGGCAGCGGTTGGCTGCCTGATGATGTGCGGCTTGGCTCTCGGATTTCGTTGGCCGCCGCTGTGGCCGGCGGCGACGCTCCTCTCACTTACTGGGGCGTACCTGCTGGCGTGGGCGTCCGTCGGGCGCGGGCGATGGTGCCGGGGTTGCAAACGCTTCAACGGGATTTAGGCGGGGCGGCCCGCCACGGTGGTGCAGTCGGGCAGAAGTGTGAGCCGACCGAGCGGCGGGGGCGAATGGTGCTCCGCACGGCTCGCCTCGCAGCCCTTTTTCCACGCTGGCCAGCGCAGACTTTGGCCAACATTTTCCGCGGCGACTATGCTGCGGACATCAGTTCTCACCTGTGGGCGGGGCGACCGAGCTTGGTCATTAGGCGGCATGGAACCCGCAAGGTATAATTCAAATATGACCGCGGAACACTTCGACAAGACGCTGCAGGCCTATCAAAAGCGGCGACCGTTTCGTTCGTTTTCGGTGCGCTTTGTCAGCGGCGAGCACGTCGACGTCGATCATCCAGAGGCCGTGGTCATTCGCGCCGGCGTGGGCGTGTACATCAGCGCTGCGGGCGTTCCGACGCTTTTCGATCACGAGAGCGTCAGCGAAGTCGTGGGCGAAACTGAGCGTCGCACGGCGTGACAGGATGCCGCCGTTGGGAAGCGGCAATGCCTACCATGTGATGCTAATCTTGCTCCGCATGGCTTGTGCGGCAGCGATTGCTCCAAGCGGCCCACACGGAGGGCCCAATGTACGCGGCGTTTGTCATCTTCGACCGCATGACGGCTCTCGACTTCGTCGGCGCGTATGACCCACTCAGCCGGCTTCGTTCGATGGGCGTGCTGCCGGACTTCCAGTGGAAGGTCTGCGCGCTCACCAGGACGGTGGCTGACGACCGGGAGTTGCGATTTATTCCCGATCGGGTCGGCGAATCGTTGGCGCCGTTCGACCTGGTAGTTGTGCCAGGCGGGCATGGCACGCGATCCCTGCAGCGCGATCAGGCGTTCGTGGATTGGCTGCGGACGGCCGAACGGTGCGCCGCTGAAGGCCTCCGTATGCACCGGGGCGCTGCTGTTGGGAGCGGCGGGATTTCTGGCCGGCAAGCCCGCGACGACGCACCCCAACGCCATGCAGGAGCTGGAACCCTACTGCGGCGAGGTGCGCACCGAACGCGTGGTCGACGCCGGCACGGTGGTCACCTCCCGTGGGGTGACGGCCGCGATCGACCTGGGGCTGCACCTGGTCCGGCGGCTTGCCGGCGCGGCCGCGCAGCGGCAGGTGGCCCAACAGATGGACTATCCCTACCTGATAGGAAGCGATTAACCTTGCCCAGCCGCGAACACGCTCCGCACGGCTGGCATCGCAGCCCTTGCTCCATGCCCGCGCAGTGCGCGCTTAGGCGCTGCTCCTCCGCGTCGGCTATACTGCCGGCGTCGCCCTCGCCGCGAGGGCGGGAAACGGAGCTTTGGCGTTTGGTTCGCCGAGACGCGCATGAGGATTATCATCAACGGGGTGGGCATTGCCGGTCCGACGCTCGCCTACTGGCTGAGGAAAGCCGGTCATGAGGTGTTGCTCGTCGAGGAATCGTCGCAGCTTCGCAGCGGCGGCTACGTCATCGACTTTTGGGGGGTCGGCTACGACATCGCCGAGAAGATGGGCCTGGTCCCCCGGATCAGGGAACTGGGCTACCAGGTGCGGGAGGTGCGCTTCGTCGATCGGCACGGCCGCCAGTGCGGCGGCTTCTCGACCGATGTGTTCAGCCGCATGACCAACGGCCGCTTCACGAGCGTGCGGCGGTCCGACCTGGCGGCCACGATCTACGGTGCGCTGGACGGAGAGGTCGAGACGATCTTTGGCGACAGCGTGGCGCGGATCGAGAATGAGGGGCGCGGCGTGCGGGTCAGCTTCGATCATGCCGCACCGCGCGAAGTCGATCTGGTCATCGGCGCCGACGGGTTGCACTCGCGCGTCCGGCGGCTCGTGTTCGGACCCGAAACGGCGTTCGAAGTCTCGCTCGGCTATCACGTCGCGGCGTTCGAGGTTGCGGGCTATCAGCCGCGCGACGAGCTCGTCTACGTGAGTCACGGACTTCCGGGGCGACAGGTGTCGCGATTCTCTCTGCGCGACGACAAGACGCTGTTTCTCTTCGTCTTTCAGGACGCGTACCTCACCGACGGGCGCACGCCCAGCGAGCCAGACCGCAAATCGGCGCTGAAGAACGTCTTTGCCGAGGTCGGCTGGGAATGTCCGCAGATTCTCGCGGCGCTGGCGAGCGCCGGCGACGTCTACTTCGACCGGGTCAGCCAGATTCGCATGGATCGTTGGACGAAAGGCCGCACGGCGCTGATCGGGGACGCCGCCGCCTGCGTGTCCCTGCTGGCAGGCGAAGGCACGGGGCTGGCGATGGCGGAGGCGTATGTGCTGGCGGGCGAACTTGGCAATTGCGGGGGCGATCACTCGGCGGCCTTCGCTCGCTATCAGGAGCGTCTGGCCCCGTTTCTGAAGCGGAAGCAGGAGTCGGCGGCAAGATTCGCTTCCTCATTCGCCCCGAAGAGCGCCTTCGGCATTACCGTGCGTAACTTCGTCACCCGGCTGTTGCGGCTCCCGTTTGTTGCGGATTACTTCATCGGCCGCGACCTGCGTGACGACATCAAGCTCCCCGACTATCGGTTCTGACCCCAGCGTAAGGCAACAGGACGGAAACGGGGGCATCAAGGCGGAAGTCGTAGATCGTCAGGCCGAACCCGGGCGCTGCAGCGAACCGCCGACCGACGATTCGGTCTGTCGCGAACCATCGGGCCAAACAAGGCGCTGCAGTTGACCCGTTTGTATGCTGCGCTTGGGCGTTGCTCCCCTAGCGGCTATGCTACCGCCAACGCTCGCGTGATGAGGGCGGGCGATTGAGCTTGGGCGGTCATGGCAAACAAGGCGCTCGAGCTGTCCGTTTTGCTTTCGCTTCGCTACGGCAAAACGGCGGCTGAGCCTGGTCGCCAGGCGACTTGTGCGCTTTCTCCCATAATCACACGCGACGCTATGGCCCATAACCTCGAACACAGCGGCCACGAGCATGGCAATTCCCACGCGCCGCCGGGCAACAACGCCGCCTTTGCCATCGGCGTGACCCTCAATCTCGCGTTTATCGTCGCCGAGGTTGTTTTTGGCTTGGCCGCCAACTCGCTGGCACTGCTGTCCGACGCCGGCCACAACTTGAGCGACGTCTTCGGCCTGCTCATCGCGTGGGGCGCTATTCGCATCGGCAAGTCTTTGCCCACCAAGCGCCGCACTTACGGCTTGCGTCGGTCGTCCATTCTCGCCGCGCTCACCAACGCCATCGTGTTGTTAGTCGTCGTCGGCGGCATCGCTTGGGAGGCTATCGGGCGTTTCTTCCGCCCGGAGGTTGTGGCGGGCGCCACGGTTATGTGGGTCGCCGCTGTCGGCGTGGTCATCAATGCCGCCACCGCGTTGCTCTTCATGGCCGGGCGCAAGCACGACCTCAACATTCGAGGGGCGTTTATCCACATGGCGGGCGACGCCGCCGTTTCCTTCGGCGTGATCATTATCGGCATTGCCATCCGCGCGACGGGCTGGCACTGGCTCGACCCGGCGGTGAGCATCCTCATTGGCGTCGTCATTGTCTGGGGCACTTGGAGCTTGCTGCGCGAGTCGGTCAACCTGGCTATGGACGCGGTTCCCGCAGGCATCGACCCTCACGCAGTCGAGACCTATCTGGCGAGCCTGGCGGGCGTTCAGGCGGTCCACGACTTGCACATTTGGGGCATGAGCACCACCGAGTCGGCACTTACCGTTCATCTGGTGATGCCGCAGCCGCCCGCGGACGACAAGTTTCTCCACGAGGTTGGCCACGAGTTACATGAGCGCTTCGAGATTGGGCACGCCACGATCCAGATCGAACACGGCGACGTTGAGTGCCGCTTGGCGCCTGCCCATGTCGTCTAGCATGATGCGCCGCCCGAATCGAACGAAGTCGCCTGACCATGCGCTGCAGCGAACCGCTCCGTGGAGATCGACGCCGCCTGGCAAAGCGCTGCGGCTGAGCTAAAGCTCAACGGTTGTTTTGGGCTTTTCACCTGGCCACGCTATACTGCATGCAACTCGGCTACTGGTTTCGGCGGCCAATATGTTCAGGAGACGACCACGTGAGTTTTTCAACAATGATTAAGAAGCCGGCGGCATTTCTTCCCGTGGCAATGTCGTTAGCCGCGCTGGCGGTCGTGCTCGTTCATGTGGCCAACTATGGGACTGCCCGTGAAGCGGACGAGGGGACTAGCGCCCATCTGTGGCAATTACTCATGGCTGCCCAGTTACCGGTGCTGGCATATTTTGCCCTCACGTGGCTGGTGCGCAGTCCCAAGCCGGCCCTGATGGTGATGGCGCTGCAAGCCGGCGCCGCCGTCGCGGCGCTGCGCGCCGGTTTACTTTCTAAACCTCTAGCGGCGGCCGAGTGAGTCGCTGCGCTCGATCCGCCAGTCGGCGCTCTTGGCGCTGGAGATCACGGTTATGGAGATTCGCCTCGATGATCTTCGCAGCTCAGAAATAATCGAGCTGCTCGCCGAGCACTTACGGTGCATGGCGCTGGCTTCTCCGCCAGAAAGCTGCCATGCGTTAAACCTGGACGAGCTGCGCGGGCCGGACGTCACTTTTTGGAGCATGTGGGACGGGGCAGAGTTGGCAGGCTGTGGCGCCTTGCAGGAGCTCGACCAGGCACACGCTGAGATCAAGTCGATGCGCACGGCGTATGCCTATCAGCGGCAAGGCGTCGGCTCGCAGATCGTGCGACACCTGATGGCAGAAGCCAGACGCCGCGGATATCGGCGGTTGAGCTTAGAGACGGGCGCCCAGGACTACTTTGAACCGGCGCGACGATTGTACGCCGGCTTCGGCTTCGTGCCTTGCAAGCCGTTTGGATCCTACACGGAGGATCCCAACAGCGTGTTTATGACCAAAGAGCTGTGAGTGGCCGCGACGCCTACCAGTGATGGTGGTGATGGTAGTGCGGTCCCCAAGCGGGGCCGAAGTAGAAATGCACGGCGGGCTCGGGACGGCGGACGTACACGACGGGCGGCGGGGCAACCACGACGGCCGGGCCGTAGGCTGGCGCCGGCGGGCCGTATCCTGCGGTGGTCATCGATTGAGCGGCAATGACGACGCGATCACTCACGCCGCTCTGCTTGAGTGCGATCAACCCGGCGGGGCTCAGATCGAAGCGGCCGCCGCGGCTGCGGATGGTGCTGATAATCAGGTCGTCGCCGCAACCGGCGCGGGTCATCTCCACCAGGTCGAAGTTCGTGAGGGCCAGCGCCGCGACTTGGGCGTTGGCTTGCGCCGTAACCGCGGCGCCGGCGGCGACTTGCCGCTGGTCGGCGTTGTCGACGGCCTTGCCGATCAGACCGCCGGTGAGCACGCCCACGCCCGCGCCGATGAGGGCGCCCTCCGGACCTTTCTTGCGGCCGCCGGCAATCGCGCCGGTGATGGCCCCGATGCCGCCGCCGGCGACGGCGCCCTCGACCGTGTCGTTGTGATAGTAGCTGGGCGGCGGCTGGTAGTAATACTGGGCGTTGGCGGGGATCGCCATCGCAGCAATAGTAAGTATCTCAGTTAGCGCGGCGGCGAGCCGGCAGGGGCTGTTCATGACCTGGGAAGCTCCATGACCAAAGGCGGCGCGACGCGCCATGCAGTGCGGAAGCGATGGCGCCGGCGCAGAATCCCGCGCATTCTGTATCGACAAACAAAGCCGAGGACAACAGCAACCGCCCAACGCCCTGTTCCAGGGTCCCTAGCTATCGCCTTCAACTTCGGGAGCAGCTAGCTTATTCTCAGGGCAAACCGTGAACCCGGCTCGATGTTGGGGCGTCATCTCGGCGCTGGGGTCGACTGCATGCACTGGTGCGGCCGCGTCAAAGATGGACTTTGATTATCAACCCGTTCTCAAAGGTCGGCTCGTCGAACTGCGGCCGCTGCGCGCCGAGGATTTCGACGATCTCTACGCCGTCGCCGCCGATCCGCTCATTTGGGCGCAGCATCCGGTCAAAACTCGCTGCGAACCGGCGGGCTTTCGCGCATTCTTTGGCGAGAGCCTGGCGTCGGGCGGCGCCTTGATTGTCGTTGACGCCAAGACTCAGCGCGTGATCGGGTCCTCACGATTTCACGCCTACGACGCGGAAAAAAGCCAGGTAGAGATCGGCTGGACCTACCTGGCCAGGGATTACTGGGGCGGCGTCTACAACGGTGAGATGAAGCAGCTCATGTTGCGGCACGCTTTCAAGTTTGTGAGGTCAGTCATCTTTGTCATCGGCACGCAGAATCTGCGTTCGCAGCGCACCGTGGAAAAGATTGGCGCCGTTCGCGTCGGAGCGCGGTCCGACGCAGGCGGCCGGGACAGCTTCGTTTATCAAATCGCTGCCCGTCCGTGATGCACGACCGCGGCCAGAGGGATGGACGCCGGCGAGGCGCCTTACTTCCCGCCGTTCATCGACGGGAAGAGCTCGTTGATCATCGTGATCGCGGCCGGGCCCACCAGCACGACGAAGATCGCCGGGAAGATGAACAGCACCAGCGGGAAGATCAGCTTCACCGCCGTTTTGGCGGCCTTTTCCTCGGCCATCTGGCGGCGACGGGTGCGCATCGAGTCGCTCTGCACGCGGAGCGCCTGGGCCACGCTCGAGCCGAATTTATCGGCCTGAATCAGGATGGCGGCCAGGGCCTTCAGGTCGTCGACGCCCGTGCGCGCCCCCAGATCGTGGAGCACTTCGGTGCGGGCGCGGCCCATCTGCAGTTGCAGGTTGCAGAGGGCGAACTCCTCGGCGATCACGTGCCAGGTCTTTTTCATCTCGTCGGTGACCTTGCGCATCGCCTGGTCGAGGCCGAGGCCGGCTTCGACGCAGACCACCATCAGGTCGAGCGCGTCGGGCAGGCCGTAGAAGATGTTGTCTTGCCGGCCGCGCTTGATGATCCAGAGAATCACCTCGGGCAGAAAGAACATGACGCCGGCGATAATGCCGGCGTAGGTGAAGGTGTCGATGTCGAGCCCACGGGTGAACGCCAGCGTGCCGCCGCCAACGAGGAAGCCCGAGGCGAGGCCGAGCGTCTTGAGCGACCAGAAGATTTGCATAGCGGCCTCGCTGCGGAAGCCGGCCATGTTGAGCTTGGCCCGCATCTTGCCGACGTCTTCAGTGCTGCTGGACTGCATGGGCGCGGCCAGCGCGGGCGAGGCCATTTCGAGCACGCGGGCCATGGCGCCGCCCTTGACGCCCTTCATGTCGCGGACGATGTCGCTCTTGCGCGAGTTGGGCTCGCGAAATTCGTCGAGGCGCTCGACAACCCGGGGCTTGCGCTTCGCAATGATGTCCAGCAACCACCACGCAAACAGGGCGGTCCCGCCGAAAATGGCCAGTTGCGTGACCATCGTTTGGGACATGATGGCGGCAAATGTGGGGGACATGGCGGATCTCAGCAATTGGCGAGTTTGAACTGGCGTTTGTCAGTTGGACGGGACAGGACCAGATCGATCGAATTTCAGGCCCAATGGGCCGACAGTTAATGGCCAGGGGCGTGAGCCCCTGGTAAACAGTCGCATTACGTGTTGGGGGCCCCAACGGGGCGGCAGCAATGTGAGCAACATTACTGTCGCCCCTTCAGGGCTTTAGTTTTCCATTGGCGCTTGTCACCCAGGGCTCCCGCCCTGGGCTATTGACTGGCGCCGCTTCGCGGCTCAATGCGAGATTTCTCCCGCGGTCCGAATTACACGCGGATGTTTACGATTTTTCGGATGACCAACGCCCCGAAGAGCTGCATGAGGATGCCGCCGATGAGCATTTTCTTGCCCAGGTCGTCGGTGAACAGCAGCATCAGGTAGTCGGGATTCATGCGGTACACGCACACAAATAGCAGCGGCGGCAGGGCCAACAGCACGATGCCCGACAGGCGCCCTTCGCCGGTCAGGGCTTGCACCTGACCCCAAATCTTGAACCGTTCGCGGATCAGGCTGCCAATCTTGTCGAGGATTTCGGCCAGGTCGCCGCCCGTCTGGCGCTGCAGGATGACGGCGGTGGCGAAAAACTTCAGGTCGAGGTTGGGCACGCGCATGGTGAGGCTGTTGAGGGCTTCTTCAAACGGGATGCCCAGATTCTGCTCCTCGAACACGCGGCCGAACTCGGCGCCGATGGGCACGGACATTTCGGAAGACACCAACCGGAAGCCCGCGGCCAAGCTGTGCCCGGCGCGGAGGGCGCGGGCGACCAGTTCGAGGGCCTCGGGCAACTGCGCGGCGAACTTTTTGAGACGGCGCTTGCGTCGGAACGTCAACCACCACACCGGCAGGAAGGCGAATGCCGCCCCTACGATGGGCGCCACCGCATACCCGACGCCCGCAAATGTGCACAGTAAGGTCGCGCCCACGCCGAAGGCGATGCAGATGCCGACGAATTTGGCGACCGACATGGTCACGTCGGCTTGTTCGAATAACCGCGTAATGTTGAACCACCGCGTCAGCAGAGTTTCCAGGAGGCCTTTTTTGTCGTCGCGTTGGGCGGCGATGATTGCCGAGAGCTCCGCCAGATTGCCGTCTCCGCGATCGCCCTTGCCGGTGAGCGACTTGAGCCGGTCTTCCATCTGCGAGACCGACTTGTCGCGCAGCAGCATGGCCACGGCCACGACCAGCAGCGTGACGCCGGCGAACACGGTGCTCAGGATGATGATCGTCGTCGACATAAGGTTGGCCTAACGCGCCCGCCGAGGGGCTCCCCCTCGAACGCCCCCCGGCAGGTCGCTTGTAAGTAGCTAGAGGCGAGTGGCTAGAGGCTAGTGGGACCGAGTCCGCATTTTCACCAGCCTCTCGCCACTAGCTTCTAGCCTCTTTTAATCTCTCAGCATCATTCGTTCGCGGAAGGCGCTGGCGGGGAGGCGCACGCCGTGGGATTCGAGTCGTGGGATGAACGACGGGCGAATGCCGGTCGCCTGGAAGTGACCGATGGCGCGGCCGTTCTCGTCGACGCCTTCCTGCACGTACTTGAAAATGTCCTGCATGACGATGGTGTCCTGCTCCATGCCCATGATTTCGGTGATCGCCGTCACCTTGCGCGGGCCGCCTGGCAGGCGGTTGACCTGCACGATCAGGTCCACGGCGCTCGCGATCTGTTGCCGCATCGCCTTCGATGGGCATCTCGAAGCCGGCCATCATGATCATCGTTTCCAGGCGGGCGATGGCGTCGCGCGGCGTGTTGGCGTGGCAGGTGGTCAGCGAGCCTTCGTGGCCGGTGTTCATCGCCTGCAGCATGTCGAGCGTTTCGGGCCCGCGGCACTCGCCGATGATGATCCGGTCGGGCCGCATACGCAGGGCGTTGCGCACCAGGTCGGTGGCCGTGATGCGGCCCTTGCCTTCGATGTTCGGCGGGCGCGTTTCCAGCCGCACGACGTGCTCCTGCTGCAGCTGAAGTTCGGCCGCGTCCTCGATGGTGACGATGCGGTCGTCGTTCGGGATGAAGCTCGACAGCGTGTTGAGCAGCGTCGTTTTACCGGAACCGGTGCCGCCGGAGATGATGATGTTCAGCTTGGCCTTCATGGCGCCTTCGAGCAGCATCACCATCTCGGGCGTCACGCTCTTGTAGTTGAGCAAATCTTCGAGCTTGAGCGGGTTGGAGCCGAACCGCCGGATCGTGACGCTGGGCCCGTCGAGAGCCAGCGGCGGGATGATCGCGTTGACGCGGGAGCCGTCCGGCAGGCGGGCGTCGACCATCGGGCACACTTCGTCGACGCGGCGGCCGACTTTCGAGACGATGCGGTCGATGATCTGCATCAGGTGCTTGTTGTCGCGGAACGTGACGCTGGTCTTTTCCAGCTTGCCGCCGTGTTCGATGAACACGTTCTTCGGCCCGTTGATCATGATTTCGCTGATCGCTCGGCTCCTTGAGCAACAGCTCCAGCGGACCGAGGCCGAAGGTCTCGTCGAGCACTTCGTCGATCAGCCGATCGCGTTCGTTGCGGTTGAGCAACGTGTCCTCGGTGTCGCACAGATGCTCGACGACCAGGCGAATTTCGCGGCGGAGGACTTCGCCCTCCAGATCGCCGACGTGCGACAGGTCGAGCTTGTCGACGAGCTTGGAGTGAATCCGTTGCTTGAGTTTTTCAAACTCCAGCTCGCGGTCACGATTGCCGGCAGCGGGTCCTGGCGTGGCGAATCTCGTCATGGCGGCGGTCCTGAGCGTAGCAATTGCGCGGCGCGAAGCGCGGCTGGCGCGTGTCCGCTCGATGCATTATTGCGACAAGAAAGGATAGTTCACCGGCGACGGCGACCGCGGCGCGCGGCGGACGGGCATCGAGAGGGCGAACAAGCGGGCCGATTATGACGACAGTGAGCAATGCGTGGGTTCCCTCTGTTCCCCTCCCCTTGACGGGGAGGGGTTAGCGGAGGGGCGCCGCGGGCAGGGATGCGCTGGTACGCCGATAGGGGAGCATGCCCCCTCCCTAACTCTCCCTGCCAGGGGGAGGGAACCGGAGGAAGGCGTGGGACGCTACTTGCTCGAAAAGAGGCCCCGCCAACGGCTTTTGCGGCCTTCGCGCTCGGCGGCGGCTTCTTCTTCGGCTTTCTTGCCCGTCAGGGCGTCGGCGAGCTGGCCGATCGACTGCGTGATGGCCGCCTTGGGAGCGTACTGCACCAGGGGCACGCCGTTGTTGCGCACCTCGACCATGACCCGGTAGTCGTTGGGAATCTGCCAAAAGATGCTGCGGCCGATGGTGTCGCGGGCCTTCTTGAGACTGATCTGACCGCTGTCGAAGCCCACGCGGTTGACGACCACCTTCACCTTGTCGCGCAGAAGCTCGTCCTCGTCGAACGTCATCAACAGCCGCACGACGTTCCGCATGCAGGGCAGGTCGAGCTGCGTGACCATCAGCACCTGGTCGGCGGTGTGGAGGGCCATCATGTCGAGCTCGCTGTAGCTTTTGGAGACGTCGATCACAATGTGCGTGAACGAGGACTTCAACAGTCCCAGGACTGCGCTGCAGCTTTGTCCGGAGTGATCTGCCGCACGTCGTCGAGCTGCATCGGCCGCGGCAGCAGGTGCACGCCGGAGGAGTGCTTGGTGAGCGACCTCTTGAGCAGCGTCAGGTCGAGCCGCTCGACGTTCTGAGCGACGTCGGCGAGCGTGTATTCGGGAATCGTGTCGAGGAAGACGTCGGCGTCGCCCAGAGCGACGTCGAGGTCCATCAGCACCACCGAATTGTTGGGATCGGCGGCCAGCACGCAGGCCAGGTTGACGGCGATGCTGGTGGCGCCAACGCCGCCCGTGGCGCCCGCCACGGCGAATACCTGGCAGCCCTGCTTGGTGGACGGCGCTGGCGCCCGCGGCGTGGCGACTCGACGCGCTGCAGCGCGGCCGACAGGTCTTCGGCCGCAGCGGCTCGGTAAGAAATTCCTTGGCGCCAGCCCGCATCGCCTCCAGAATCAACCGGCCGTCGGTCGAACTGCTCGACACGAGGATCGCGCAACCGGGGCACTTCTGCAGCGTCTCGCCGATCAGCTTGGCGGCCCGCGGGGGATCGCTGTCCATCGCGATGAAGCCGATATCGGGCTTCGTCTGATCGACGACGTCGACGAAAAAGGCGTAGCGCGAACACTCGGCTTCGAGCCACACGGTCTCTAAGCCCAAGAGAATCGTTTTGAGGTGCTCGCGCGTGGCGTCGTTCGGGTCGACAACCGCGATGCGAAGTACGTGAGGCATGGCGTAGGCTGGCTGTCGGCTATCAGCTATCGGCTGTCGGCCGTTGGTCGGGTGGCATGCCCACGGCCTTGCGTGGGCATGGAACATCGAGCGTCATGGCCACTCCGAGCCGTGGCCATGCCACCCAGAGCCAAAAGGTGAGCGCCGATAGCCCTCGGCTCCGTTTCGCTACCGTACCTTATTTCTGCACGTCATAGCCGATCGGACCGATCAGGCCGGGGGTGCTGGTGGCGGGCATCGCGGGGGAGGCCGCCGGGGTCGGGTTGTAGCGAATGCTAGGGTGAGCCGGCGCTGAGCCGTGCGCTGCCACGGCGCCTGCGGCAGGCGGGCCGCCGGGTCGGGCGGAGCACTTTCCTGGGGCGGCGTGGCTGACGGCGATGCAGGCTTTGCTGTGGTCGGCGCTGGTGGCGGGACCGGCTCGGCGGGCGACGGCACAAGCTGGGTGGCGCCGGTGTCGTAGCCCTGGCCGCCGTAAAGATCCATCGTCATCGGGCCGCCTGGGCGCCGCCGTCGGTCGCCATGGCCTCGCCGCCCATCGACGCCGGCCCACAGGCATTACACCCGCCGCAGGCATTACACCCCGCCGGGTCGCAGCCAAGTCCGAGGCGCGGTGCACGAGCACGGATCGCTGGCGCCGCACGGGCCGCACGCCGGCACTTCGATCATGCCCTTGATGTACAAGTCGGCGTGCGATGGCGACATGGTTTCCATGCCGGGGCCGCAGTGCGGGACCTCGTAGGGATCCATGGCGTCGGCAAATTCCGGCGTCACAAGGATCAGACTTTCGATTTCGTTGACATTATCCTCCACCTTGCGGAAGGGGATACCCAATACAGGAATGTCTGACACATACGGCAAGCCGCGGTGGCTGGTCTCGATTCGCTCCTGAATTAAGCCAGCCAGAGCGAGCGTCTGACCGGCGTTCATCTCGACGCCTGTTTCAACGCTCCGGACCTTAAAAGCCGGTACAAACTCCTACACCCGGAATAGTGACGCCATTGCTGTGATCGAGTTCACTTACTTCGGGACGAATTTCCAGACGAATTCGTCCGTTGCCCAGCACGATTGGCACAAAGTCGACCTGCGTGCCGAAATCTTTGTATTCAATGGTGATTTGACCCAGGCCGCTGGGAACAGGAACAGGAATTTGGCCGCCGACCAGAAAGTAGCCGGGCCGCCCGCTCACGGTGACCAGCGTCGGGTCGGCAAGAATCTTTGCAACCCTATTCTCTTGTCAGGGCGTCAACGAATGCCAGAAACGTCGTCGCGTTATCGATGACGCCAAAGGTGACGGTATTGCTCGCCCGCCGTGGCAATCCTGACGCCGATCGCTGCGACTGGAATGATGCCGGACACGCTTGACGACGAAGAAGCGCCGTCTGTGCCAAACACGCCGAAGTCGACGCCGAGCTTGCGAAGCTTCGTCCGCGACACTTCCATCACCTTCACCTTGAGCATTATCTGCTGCGCGCCCCCGACCGTGATGTTGTTGATGACCTTGGGGGCGTAGTCCTGGGCCAGATCGCGAATGGCGCTGACAATCTCGGGGCGGTCCACCTGACCCTCAAGCACCAGGCTGTTGGTGAGCCGCATGACTGCGCAGCGACGAACCGGGAAACATCTGCTTGAGGGCCAGTTCCAGCTCGCGGACGTCGCCGAAGATCAGCAAGTCGACCGTATAAACGGCGCCGTTCTCATCCCACAGGTTGATCTGCGTGACGCCGGGCTTGCGGGCGGCAATTTGAACCTGGTTTTCGCTGATCGGCGTGGCGGTGACCACCTCGGGGTTGTTGACCACCAGCCGCGGAATGCGCGTGCCCAGCGTGAGAATCTGGCTGGTGTTCACCGTCATTTCGATCCGCTCGTTGGCCTGCGTAATTTTGCGCACGATCGAATCGGGCTGCGGCGCCGGCTGCATCGGCGGCGGCGGCGCCTCGGCGGCAACGCCGGGCCGGACGCCGAGGGCGATCGTCGCCGTCGGCAGGCACACGAGAAGCAACCAAGTCGCGGCGGCTCGGCGATGAGAGTTTCGCGTACATCCTTGTACTTCCTTCGCTTGGACTGGCGGCTCACTACCGGCTGGCCGTCGTGCGACCCAGACGATTGCAGAACTTCCTTGTTCCGCGCAGGCGTCGTGGGGCTGATCTACTTCCTTTGCAGGTCGATGGGGAAATCTTCCGGCGTCTTGGCGCCGTCGCCGTCGGCGGCGGGCGGGTCCTCCGGAGCCGGGGCAGGCGTCCGAGAGGATACCGTTGACTGACTGGGTTGAGCGGCGGCGGTCCCGGGGGCGCCGTCGTCGGGCGCAATCGGGTCGCCCGTCGACGAGAACTGGATTCTCGCCACCTCGGTCGGGTAGATGATGGTCATCTGGAACGGCGGGGCCTGTGGGCCTTGCGCTGCGGCCGCAGCCGCCGCGGCCTGTTCCGCCGTGCGGTCCATGGCTTGCGACACCAGCGCCTTGAGTCCGGCGAACGGTCCCGACTCCTCGTCGTTGCGGCCCAGCTGCTCGCGCTTGCGGCTGTTGGCCGTGCTGTTGCTCATCAGGTCGTCGGCGTTCTGTTCCGAATCGTCGACCACTTTCTCGTCATCCGGATTACGCGGAATGAGGCCGACTTCGCCGAGGTTCTCGGCCAGCGTCAACTTGTTGGCCTGCGCGGGGGTGACGATCAGCGACACCGTCTTGGCGACGCTGCGCGAGTCTTCGCCGTCGGAAGTCTTTTCAATGGCCTGGTCAACCGCGTAAACGCGAATGTTTTGCAGGATGATTTTTGTGACCGGCGAGGTGACGCCGTAGCTTTCATTGCGGGCGACGAACAGCTGCACGTCGACCCGGTCGCCGGGGCTCAACAAACCGGCGGCGCTCTTGCGGGCGTCGACGCTTACGGTCTTCAGCCGCATGCCCGTGGGCACGCCCTGGATCGGGTCGTTGGTCTGGCCCTTGGCCAGCAGCTTGCCGTCGAGGATCGGCTCGCCCTGGTAGATGTTGGTGCGCGGACGGCGGTTTTCCATCTCATCCCACTTGGCGATGGCGCCGACCGGGACGCGGTCCTTGGGCCACTCCTCCAGCGACACCATTTTGTCGGTGAGCGGATCGCCGACGTTGACGTTGCGCAGGGCGACGTAAATCGGCGTGGTTTCGACCGCGGCGGGCTTGTTGCCGTCGAGCACCTGGCTGATGCCGATCGAGGCCACCAGGCCACAGCCCAGCGCCAGCGCCAATAGGATCAAAGACTTCGGTCGCATCACACCCCCCTGGCGTCAACGGCGTCCGTAGGGTACTCGCATCACGCGCCGGGTAAGCGCGGCGGCGAGTCCAATTCGCGCCTTGTCGTTTTCTTCGGCGCCTTCGTCACAATCGGTTCAGTCTAAACGGTTCACAAGCAGAACTGAGTCAGCTCAGCGCGCCTGCTAGCGATGCAGCTACGGCTAAAACTTGACCGCTCCGCTTGCCAGCCGTCATTAACCACAAAGGCACGAAGGCACCAAGAAAACGCCAAAGAGAAGAGGATTCTGAACCGCTAATGAACGCTAACCAGTGCGCTAATAATCAATCTCCTATTAGCGACGACTAGCGGTCAAAAAGATCCGGCTTTCCCTTCCGTCATGCTTACTCTTACTTCTTTGTGCCTTTGTGTCTTAGTGGTTAATCTTCTCCGAAATAGCCGCTAGCTCAGCATTCCCGTCCAGCCGAAGTATGCCACGGTGCCAATGGCGATCGGGATGCCGTAGGGCAAGAGGAACATGCGCGGCTTGCGCTCCGCGGCCATCTCCGCTAGCTTCTCGGGGTCCTTCACGGTGGCGATTTCGTTGAGGATGCTCCAAAATTGATTCTTGTGCTTCTGCCAGGTTCCCTGGTACAGCACCATGCCGACGGCGATCACGCCGCCCACCAGGGCCGACACCGCGAAGGCGTAGAGCGTGACCGTGCCCCACATCCAGGCGCCGACGCCGCCCAGCAGTTTGACGTCGCCTGCGCCCATTCCGCCCACGGCATACGCCGGCAACAACAGCGCCACGCCAACGGCGGTGCCGATCAGGCTGAGCCATAGCCCCTGCCAGCCGGCGTAGGGCGACAGCGCAACGCTGTAGATCCAACCGCTCACGATCATGGGAAACGTGAGCCAATTCGGCACGCGGAGCTCGAAGCCGTCGATCACGGCCGCGACGACCAGCGTGACGGCGACGACCCACGCCGGCCAGGTTTCGCTCACACGAGCCGTGAATTCTTGAAGGTCGACCATGTCGGACGCGTCCCCCGCGGGAATGTGACTTGAATTGGATCGTCGGCGCCGAGGCCTGGCGTCCGCCGCGCTCTTACCAACGCGGCGTGAACAAACAGGCGAGGACGGCCGTTAGCGCCGCGAAACCGTAGCATGCCATCTGGCACGCGGCGCGAAGCATTTCATCGGGCAGCCAGCTAATCATGGCGTGACTCTCCGGGCACAGCCGACCGCCCAACGGGAGCAATCGGCGCAGATGGGTCTACTCAAACCTAGCTCACATTTCCCTGTCCGACCGCACAATTAGCCCCCGGTCATTGACCGGGGGTTAAATGGGGCCAGTGGGCACAGGCGCAACAAAAAACCCCTCGGGGCTCATGCCCCGAGGGGTCGTGGGAGCAAGCGTAACATTCCATAAGGCGTCGACGCCGCGCTTCAGCTTCCGAGCTGGGCGGAGACGTCGTTGAACGTTTGCGCGGTGTTCGTTCCGACGGAGCGAATCGCCGTGAGGCAGACGATCACAATTAGCGCCAACATCACGGCATATTCGACCGCAGTTGGCCCGTCTTCCGAGACGAGGAAACGTTGCACCTTCGTTGCGAGACTCTTCATAGTATCCTCCGGTTTAACGGGCGTGGGCGTTTATGCCGGCGCCAATCAACCGTAGGGCGTCGACAGTTCGACGTTAGCTACCGAGTTGAGTCGCGACGTTGTTGAACGTGGTCGAGGCGTTCGTCCCGATCGAACGAATCGCCGTCAAGCACACGATCACGATGAGCGCCAACATCACGGCGTACTCGACCGCGGTCGGACCATCTTCCGAGACGAGGAAACGTTGCACTTTCTTAGCGAGATTCTTCATAGCATCCTCCGGTTCTCGAACGTCGGTCCGCTCGCGCGAGACGCGACGCCCTACTGGTTGTCGGGAGCCTTACATCGCTCCCGGTTGTCGGCTCGGACAGCCGCGGCTCGCTTGGCAACGCCGTGCGAGTGAGCCTGCTTATGTTCGCGACTGTCTGAGCCATTTCAAAAACCCACGATAGGATGCGTCTCACCCTGATATGCGGCCAATCGTGACTGCTGCGTCCGCGGCTAGCGGCGCGACACCCCTTCGGCAGCTGGGCTGGCGGCGCCCGTACACGCGTACGAGCGACGCTCCCTGGCTTTGCGCCCGGCCTTGCGACCGGTTTGCCTTTATCGAGGATGATGACGCAGCAGGCTCTCTACGTGCGAAGCCGCCCTTCGTGTCTGCGTCGTCCGTGAAACGCGCCGCGGAACCGCGGCCAGGAGAAGAGAAGCATTCGCTGGCAAACGCCTGCAGCGTTCACCGGCTTGAAGCCGCCAATCGCGCAAGCGCGGCGGCGACTCCACCTGAAACCTATGTCAGCTTTTGACTGAGTCAAAGGAAGTTCCAATGGGGGACCAGCAATTCTTGGCGCGGAGGCGGTACAACCGGAACAGATCGGCCGCGCCGGGCCGCCGGATTGCGCACCGTGCGTTCAGTGGCCATTCGTGGGGCGAAAAATCAACCTAAAGTTGCCTGGAAGCCCCAAGCGCGACGAAAGAGCGACGGAACAATTGCACGCTGCGCCCGACGCATGGTCACTGCCGCTACCCGAATGGCGTCTACCATTGGTCAACATGTGCGGCAATTGGCAGCGGCCACGCGGTGGACCTACGGGGCGTCAGCGGCGTCGATGACCGAGCCAGCCGCGTGGACGACGCTGGCGCTCGTCGCGCACGGCGAGGTCGAGGCCGCACGGCGGTCCGCGCGGTGGTTGGCCGAACGGCAACAATCGACCGGCGCGGTCGGGGTGTCGGCGCGGCAGGACGAGCCACGGTGGCCGACGAGCCTGGCCCTGCTGGCGTGGTGCGCCGTGAATGGCGCTGAGGACTCTTACCCCTTTCAACCCCACATTGAGCGCGCCGTAAAGTGGAGTCTGTTCGCTCGCGGCGAGACCGGCGCGCCATCGCCCATGATCGGCCACGATACGTCGCTCGTCGGATGGTCGTGGGCCGCCAACACGCATTCGTGGTTGGAGCCGACGTGCTTTTTTGTGACGGCTCTGCGGGCGGCCGGGCGCTCGGACCATCCTCGCGTGCGGGAGGGACTCGAACTGGCAGTCGACCGGCTCCTGCCTGACGGCGGGGCCAACTACGGCAACACCATCGTGCTGGGCCAGCAACTGCTGCCGCATGTGCAGTCCAGCGGCATCGCCATGCTGGCGCTCGCCGGGGAGCCGATCGCCGACGAGCGAATTGAGAAGTCGCTCGATTACCTGGACCAGGCCCTGGGCCCGGCGACCGCGCCGGCGTCGTTGAGCTTCGCTTGCTTGGGCCTGGCAGCTCACGGTCGCCGACCTGACCGCGCCGACGACTGGATCGCCGGCGCCCTGGAAAACAACGGACGGAAGCCGCTCGCCGAGTACGAGCAGGCGCTGCTCCTGTTGGCTGCCGTCCAGCGCCTGGATTGGCTACACCAGGAGGACGCCGCCAGGCCCCTTTCCGCTGAAGGCGCGTCAACATGAAGCCCACTGATCGATCGCCGCAAGGCGTCTTTCCGACGCGGCGCACAGTGCTCGCCATCGGCGGCACGGCGGCGGCAGGGGTCGCCGGCGCTGGCCTGGCCCAGCGCACCTGGGGCCGAAAGGCGCCGGTGTTCATCGCGCGCTCCCAACGCTACGACGGCGATCTGGCCGCCGCCATTCGACATGGTCTGGAGGCTTGCGGTTTTCAATCCGAGCAGTTTCGCGGCAAGCGGGTGCTCTTGAAGCCCAATCTCGTCGAACCCTCGAAGCGCGTGCCGCACATGACCACGCACCCCGCGATGATCGTCGCTGCGGCAGAGGTGTTCGGCGGTTGGGGCGCCGACGTCGCCGTCGGCGAGGCGCCGGGGCATATGCGCGACACCCGCGCCGTGCTGGCCGACTCCGGCGTGGGCGATGCGCTAGGCGAGGCCAGGTTTCGCTTCGCCGACCTCAATTACGAGGATGTGGCCTGGAAGCCCAACGGCGGCCGGTTCAGCCCCCTCACCGGGCTCTTTCTGCCGCGGAGCGTCGTCGAAGCGGACTTCGTCGTGTCGATGCCGAAGCTCAAAACGCATCATTGGGTGGGCATGACCGCGAGCATGAAAAACCTCTACGGCGTGCTGCCCGGCATCAAGTACGGGTGGCCGAAGAACGTGCTGCACCACAACGGCATCCCCGAGACAGTCGTGGACATTAACTGTACGCTCCCCTCGACGCTGGCCATCGTCGATGCGATCGAGTGCATGGAAGGCGACGGCCCGATCCTGGGCAGCATGAAGCCGATGGGGCTGATTCTCGTAGGCGCGAGCCTGGCGGCCGTCGACGCGACGGCGGCACGCATCATGGGCTTGGAGCCGCGGCGAGTCGCTTATCTGGGCCTGGCCCCCAGTCGGCTGGGGCCCATCGCTGACTATCAAATCGAACAGCGCGGCGAGCGCTGGCAGACCGTCGCCAGCCCATTCCAACTGATTAAGCAGCAGTATCTACTGGACCTGCGCACCGATTCGCCAGCCGCTTTGCTCTCCTGACTCTGTGCCCTGGACGGCGCCAGGAACGGGGCCCACAGCGCAACAAAAAAAGGCCCCTCTCGCAGCGAGAGGGGCCTTTTCGGAAAAAGTGAGCGAATACGCCGAATCGCTTAGCCGCGCTGCGCGAGGCAAAGCCAAGACCGCACAGCGCCAGCCCAGCCAGAGCGACGGTGGTCGGCTCAGGCACGTTGGTGTCGACGTGGATTTGGAAGTCCTTCTTGGCAATGAACGCAACAGTACCCGGCTCGCTCGTGGCAATTAACTGGTTATTGATCACGACGTCGACGCCCGTGGCATGCTGACCAGCGCCAAGAGCCCCCGCGATGTTGACTCCCGTTGCCACCGACCAAGGTCCGACAATCACATCGCCTGGGAGAGCATCTCCAAACGAGGCGTTAACTGCCGGCAAATTGATCGGAGCGACATTCACGCCGTTAATCTGCGTGACCGTGGCCCGGATGATGGCCCCAGCGAACACTTTCGACGCGGAGGTACCCGGTCCGCCGACCAGGGTATAATCGCCCGCTTCAGACAAGTTGACGGCGTTGATGGCGCGCCGGAACTGCTGATCGAAAAGTTAAGCTGACCGTCCGTCAGGTCGGCGCCGCCATTGCTCGTCGTCGCCACAAAACCGGCGGGATTAAAATCCAATCCCACGGAAAACGGAGACGGCGGCCCATACAGGGGAACCGTATCAGTTGCCGAGGACTCCTTGACGTCAAGGAAAGAAACTCCGGGCGGCACTGGCCCGAGATTGCCGTAGCTGATAGAAGCCGCTTGAACGGCAGAAGAGATGAGTCCGAAGACTGCCAGACCGAGCGCGAAGGCGCCCGCCTTGTAAAAGCTCCGAGTTGTCCCGCTCATTAGAACTTTCTCCTCAGTGCGATGAAGAATGCACCAAAATTGTCGTGTTGCTGGGCCCGGTGAATAGACAGATTACAACGACTCTAAGGCCCGATTGTAACAGCCGCCTCGGCGCCTGCAACAAAAAAGCACGGACCTCGCGAAAAATGTGGTTACCCGCAATACCACCATGCATTGGGGGACTTATTGCTGGGCGTATCCCAGAACCAATGTTTCCCCAAGGTGCTGGCATTGCAGCACAGCGGAAAAGGCCGCCGAGCGCTCCATCGCTTGGGGTCTAGCATATTCGTAATAATCCAATTTGCTACTCTTTTTTGCCAGATTTCAACATTTTTTTTCGCCGACCGGTTCGCCGGCCTTTTCCGGGGGCAAAACGAGGGCAGCCATCAGCAAAACAACGGCCGATCCGCACGCCGGCAGGGCCCAAAACGCTTGCCAGCCGCCGGCCGTCTGGGCGCCGAGATCGGCCGGCGCCAGGCCGGCGCCCGCCAGGCCGGCCAGCTCGGCACCGACAAAACAGCCCATTCCCTGGATGGCGACCGTCAGCAGACCTTGAGCCGTCGCCCGGCGTCGGCGGCCCGCGCAGCGGTCTACCTCCAGTTGAAGCGAGATGGTGACGAACGTGTAGGCCACCCCGTGCAGCAAAATGGCGGCGTACAACAGGCCGTCGCGGCCGAAGCCGGTCAGACCGGCCGCGGCGGCCAGCATGGCAAAGCGAATTGTCCAGGTGAAGAGCCCGCCCATGATCAATGTCTTGACCCGCGCCCGGGCGAGCACGACCGGCAACATCAGCATACAGGTGACTTCCACGATCTGGCCGAGCGTCAACTTGGCCGCGGCGAACGGAGTTCTCACCCAGTTGTTGAGGAACGCATTACTGTAGGCGTAGTAAAACTGCGTGGGGATGTGAGCCAATACAGCTAACACCATCAGGGCGATGAAGAGCGGATGCTTGAAGAGATCGCGGGTATCGACGCTCCACGATCCGCGCGGCGCCGACGCTTGTCGCCCATTGGCCGGAGGGGTGTGCGGCAGGCAGAAGCAGAAAGCGGCCGTCGCCAACTGCGCGCACACGCCGACCATCATCGGCACGGCCGTGTGCTCGATGACGTGACCGGTCGCCAGGGGCCAAATCCAACCCACGACGACGCCGCCGGCGATCCAACCCATCGTGCCGCACGCCCGCACCGCCGGGAACTGCCGCGACGGGTCCCTCAGGTGATGCATCGCCATCGACGTCACGAGGGAAAAGCTCGCCAGATAGCACAGAAAATAGCCGACCAGTGCCAGGTAAAACGCCCATTGCGTCCCCGCACCCACGGCGATCCACAGGGCCGCGGCGCAGCCAATGTTCAGCAGGGCCATCAACCGTTCGGTCGCGAAATACTGGTCGGCCAACAGACCGACGATGAACGGTGAAACCATGCCCCCCAGCGGCCCGGCGCCGTACGCCACGCCGACGAAGCCCGCGGCGAAAATGCCGCTGCCGTTCCCCTGGGTATTGGCCATCACGTAGCTGCCGAGCGTGACAATCCACGAGCCCATCGCGAAATGGTGTAGAAACATGGCCGCCGCCAGCTTGTAGGCCACGGCGGAGCGTAGCGAGACGCCGGCGTGCGCGGCAGCCTCGGCCAGCGGCGCCTGGAGCGGCAACTCGGCGGGCGGCGCCGCGAGGGCGGCCAGGGTGGCGGCGTCTTCATTCGGTTCAGGCATCGGCAGGATTACTCGGCGGTGCGCTAGCCAAGATACCGGCGGCGGCAGCGGCTTGCCCACGCCAGTTTTAATCGCCGAGCAAAGTGCGCCGGCGACCGATGCGACCCGGGGCGTCACCTTTCCAGGATAATCTGCCGCCGCGCCAGATCCTCGACAAGCTCGTCGAACTGTGCGGCATTGAAGCTTACCTCCTGGTAAATGCGGCGGGCGACGGCCGCATCGACGCGCGAAAAGTGCTCCGGTTCGGCGACCACCAGCACGCCCGACATCTCCAGCGCGGCGGGACTAATTGCCACCCGATCGGCGCCTAACGCGAAATAGCAGCTCGGTCGGTGGGCCGACCGCGGAAACAGCGCCGCGACGATGCGGCCCTCTCGAATCGTCGCCACGAGGTTAATCTTCGGCTCCTCGCCTGGCGACGCGCTGCGAGACAGAACGTCGAGAGTCGCGTTCAGGTCGGCCGCCACGTCGGCGAGGTCCGGGCTGGCGAAAAGCACGATAGCCCGGCCGAACGATGTACTGGCGCGGCGCTCGCGGCCCTGGCCGCGCAGCTCCGTCTCGAACACTGGCAGGGCGCGGCCATCGCACGCCTGGAAGTGAAAGTGGTCGGGCGCCGACGCCCCGCAGCGCGGTCCGTTGTAAAACACCGCCAGTTCGGGTCCCGCCGCTTGGGCCAGCTCCAGCAGCAACTGCACGCGGCCGGCGAGCCGCTGCGGAGCGTGCTCGCGGCTGGGGATCGTCGAGTGCCGCGGCAGGATGGGGTAGGGGTTGGGCAGGATTACGAGGTGGCGCCAGGCGATGCCGCGCTCTTCAGTCGGCATGTTCGCTGGGCAAAGAAAACATGGACGCTCGGCCACCGACTGGGCGTCGACCTTGGCGTGCGTGCTCCGCCGTCGGCCGGGGTTGGCCTGCACGAGGATCCGGCCGTCTTCCGCCTCCAGCGCCTTGGTTTCCAGCGAAGCCAGCGCCGCCTCGCCCTCAGCCAAAGCCGGCCACCCGACTCGCTGCGCCGCGAAGAGTGCGTCGATCCGTTCGTCGAGCGGCGCCTCGGGTCGGTCGCCGTCCAGCAGCTTCGCACTCCAGTTCATGGCGATTTGAGCTGCGCCTGCCGGGCCGCGATTTCGAGCGTGCGGAGGCGGTCCTTGTACAGGGCGTAGCGGTTTTTGGTCTCAAGCGGCAGGGCGTGATCGGTGTTGTCCTCCCACCGCCGGCACCAGTAGAGCGAGTCGTAGATGCGCCCGAGCGGGTACCGCCGAGTGAGCTGCAGGGCCACGGCGTAGTCCTCGCCGTAGCTCACGTTGGGAAAGCCGATCGTGCGAAGCGTGGGGACGTGAAACGCCCGCGGCGCCCCGAGGCCGTGGATGCGGAGAGCATTGTTGTGGCCGTTGGCGTCCGTCCACTCGCGGTGATCGATCAGGCCGGGCGGGATCGGCTTCAGGTCGAAGTCGACGATCGTGTAGCTGCCGACGACCATGGCGCACCGCGTGCGGCGAAATTCGGCGACGATGCGCTCCAGCACCTCGGGACCAGAGTACAGGTCGTCGCTGTCGAGTTGCACGGCGTAGCGGCCGCAGTGCGGCGAGTAAATCGCCTCATTCCAGCAGCCGCCGATCCCGAGGTCGGTGCGGGCGGGAATGACGTGAACCAGCTCGTTGCGCTTCTCGACCAGGTCCGCCAGGATTTTGGTCGTGCCGTCGGTCGAGTGGTTGTCGACCACGATGACATTGAAGGCGAAGTCGACCAACTGCGCCACGGCGCTGTCGACCGCGTCGGCGACCGTGCGCTGGCGGTTCGCGCACGGGGATAATGACGCTGGCTTCGACGGGGAATTCGCCGGCCTCGGCCGCCAATTCGCCGGTGGGCGTCGGCACGAGGGCGCCGATGCGGTTCAAGTGGGCCGTCGCGACGGCCTCCATTTCGAGCTGGTAATCGCGATTGCGGGGGTCGACGTACGCAAAATGGCCATCGCTCGTCGCGGGCGTTTCGACGGGCGGCAGGACGTAGGTCGGCTCGGGCAGGCGGACGACCGCGCCCCGCTCGCTGGCGCGGAGCCGCAGGTCGTACCAGCCGCCAAAATTCTTGGCGGCGCCACCCAACTCAATCACCGTCGCCAAGCCCGCAACTGCATGGCGGCTGAGCACGACGGCCTGGCCGAAATCGAAGTCGTCTCGCAAGCTGCCGCGCTGGTAGTCGACGAGCGGGTGCAATTTGACGGCGCCGGCGGCGTCGCGATCGAAGTAATCCGAGTAAGTGATCGCGGCGCCGCAGTCGGCGGCGCCGGCGGCGAGTCGCCGCAGTCCGGCGGGCTCCAGCTCGATCGCCGGGTTCAGAATCCACAACAGGTGCGAGGCGCTGGTGTTCTCAAACCAGCGGAGCGCTGCGGCCGTTGCGCGGGCCGACCACAGTCGGTCAATCGCTAGCGGGGTGACGCCAGCCGGCAGCACGGCGGCTGGGGAGGCGAGGGCCACTCGCTGGCGACCCCAGAGCGATTCAAGAGTGGCCGCCGCATTGTCCGCGGGCAAATCGTGAGGGACGGCAACCACCGCGGCCAGCGACGCCATCGCGAAAATCCCCGTTGGCTGTCGGCCGCTTCACGGAACCCCCGGGCAGAGCCCGGGGCTGAAGCCTCGAATCAAGTGGAGGATACCGGGCTCGAACCGGTGACCTACAGACTGCCAGCCTGTCGCTCTCCCAACTGAGCTAATCCCCCAGCTATTGTCCCGACAAGCGGGAAAGTGCGAAGCTATCACCTCCCATTATTCGTGTCAACGCAGCCGGACCCAACACGCCGCCGCGCTTTGGACGGCAAATAAGGCCGCCGTGCCGCAGGACATTTTGACGACGGGGAAGCAACGACGCCTCCTACGCGGTCTGACAAATTGTCAAGCAGTTCGCAGTTGTCGACGAGCGTGCTCCGGGCCCGCGGCGCTGCGAAATGCTGTGCTAGCTAATTATCGACTCAATGGCGCGCGAAAGTTTCGCCGATAGCGAAAAAGGGCCCAAACCGCACTGCCCGCCTAAACGTCATGGGCAGTGCGCTCTCATCCAGCGGCTCACGGGGGGTAATGTCATGCAGCTTGTTGCTGCCGGGCGGCTGCGCGCGAACGCGGTAGCGGTCTTGCTATCCATGATCGCCGCGCCGGGCCTGACGCACTCGACGCGCGGCGACCCGCCGTGCGTCTCGAGCGACTGCCAGGGCTCGAGCTGGCTCTCGTGCGGCATGCCGGCGGGCTACGAACAGTGCTGGTTCCGCACCGACTATATCCTGTGGCAACTCGACGGAGAAAATCTTCCCGCGCTGGTGACGGCCAGCCCTGCGGGCACGCCGCTGGCCCAAGCCGGTCGGCTGGATGACTCCTCGACCACCATTCTGTCCGGCAACGAGACGGTGGGAAACGACTTCCGATCCGGATTTGAGCTTAGCGGCGGCTATTGGATCGATCCTTTCTGCGGCTGGGGAGTCGCCTTCGACTACTTCAACGCCGGCCGCGATAGCTACAACTTTGCCGACGGGCCGAACTCGGGGCAGATTCTGGCGCGGCCCTTTTTCAACACGCAAGCCGGCCAGCAGGACGCCGAGCTGGTGGACGTCCCTTCGGAGCTGGTCGGCAGCGTCACGGTGAGGACGTTCGCCGACTTTCAGGGCGCGGGAGCGGGCATCGAAAAACGAGTGTGGAAGTGCGGCAATCTGTGCACGTGCTCCAGCGCCAGCGTCGACGTCGTGGCCGGATATCGCTACTACCAACACGATTCACAGCTGAATATCGACGAAAATCTGACGGTGCTTCCCGGAACGACGTCGCCGCTTGTGCCCGGCACGCAAATTCTGGTGAGCGACCGATTCTCGGCCCGCAACCAGTTCAATGGCGGCGAAATCGGTGTGCACGCCCGCATGCGGGAGGACAACTTTTGGCTGGAAGGTTCGGCGCTGCTGGCCGTCGGCGCCAACGACCGCGTGGTATTTGTCAACGGCGCCAGCCTTACCCAGGTTCCGGGTGACACGACGGTCGTTTCGACGGGGGGGCTCTTGGCGACTCAACCCACCAACATTGGCCGCTACAGCGACGCCCATGCTACGGTCATACCGCGGTTTCGCCTCGCCGCAGGAGTGCGGCTAACGGACTGGCTCAGCGCGCATTTCGGATACAACCTGATCCTGTGGAACGACGTCGCCCAGGCCGCCGAACAGCTTCCGACGGGGCTGGCCGTCGACCCCCGCAACCTGCCGCCCGTGCAAGCCGGGGGCGGTCCGGATCCGGCGCTGCCGAACATTCGCGGCGACCGATTAGCCGCCCACGGCTTCGATATCGGACTCGACCTGGCGTTTTAGACGGCGGCAGGCTGGTGCGCTGCAGCCGTTAATGGTGCGCCCGGCGGCGAACCGACAGGGCGCCGACGATCGCCAGCGCCGCCAGGGCGCCGCTCGCCGGCTCGGCCACCCAGACCGCCGGCGCCGGCAACACAGGAGGCGGAGCGAAGATCGGCGGCGGCGCCGTGCCCAGCAACACTCGCTTGGATGCAAACGCCGCCTTAAGTCCCCGCTCGCCAAAGTTAAAGAGGTCGCCGCGCGTATTTGCCAGGAGCACAATGTTGGCGAGCAAATTGGAACTCGCCGCGCTGCCTGGCGATGTCCCGACTGGCGACACTTGGCCCATCAGCGTGCGGATGACCCCTGGCGAACCGATGCCGTCGACGTACTCCGTCGGTTGAATCTCGGCGATGCCGTAAGTGCCCGCGGCAAGGCCTGTAAACGTGTATTGACCGGTGTTGTTGGTCTGAAGCACGCTAATGGGCATGCGGGGAACCGGGTCGGCGAGGTTGAACAATTGGACGGTGACGCCGGGAAGAACCAGCTCGGGGTTCGGCTGGTCGTTGAACGTGAGCACGCCGTCGTTGTTGCGGTCGATATACACAAACCCGGACAACTGACTGGCGCCGGGGGCGGCCGTCGACGCCAACAAAACGCCGGCGACGGCTAGCGCGCGTGCGCACACCGGTGCGCATCGCTTCCAACAAGAACTGGCGCTCATGGAGGGCAGATCCTAGGTGCCGTGAGAAAAGACGCCGCTTTGATGAGCAAAACCAGAAGCGGCCTCTCGATCTACGCTAATTGGCCGCCCGCCGGCACGCAATAAGAAACTGCGCCGCCAGGTGGACGGCAGATTTTGCCCAAATTATCGACGCTGGCGCCAAACGGGCGTTAATTGCACCGGCAAGTCACGCCGATAGGAAAAAGCAGCGCAATCGGTACGTCTTTCCACCTCGTCGTTTGGCGTATCCGCATTTTGCGCCGGCGCGGGCCGGCGAATCAAGGCATTTCAGGGGGCGCCATGAGCGGCGAAATCGCTAGCAGGCGGCTGGGCCGCGCTACCGCGGCGGTCTGCGCCCTTGCCCTAGCGCTCACGTGGCCAGCGAGAACCCTCGCCGACGGCCCTGGCGGCTCGACATGGTTCGGCACGCCGCTGAATGTCTTTACGGGCGCCGCTACGGGGTACGAGTCGGTGTGGTTCCACGCCGCGTACACGGTGACGCAGCGCAATGGCTTCGATCTGCCGCCGCTGGTGACGACCAATCCCGCGGGCACGCCGCTGGACCAAGCCGGGCGTTTAGACACTCCCTCGACGACCATCCTCGCCGGCAATCTCACCGCCGGCGACGATTGGCGAAGCGGTTACGAGCTCGACGCCGGCCTGTGGCTGAACCCGTGCGCCGGCACGGCGCTGATCGCCGACTATTTCAACGGCGGACGCGACACCTACGGTTTTCGCGGCGGCCGCAGCGAGCAGATCCTGGCGCAGCCGTTTTTCAACGCCCCGATCCAGGACGACGACGCCTTCTTGGCCAACTTTCCGACCGATCGGCTAGGCTTTATCGGCGTACTGGCATTCGAAGATTTTCATAGCGCAGGCGCGGTGCTGCAAACGTGCCTCTGGTCCTCCGATGAACCTTGGTCGCATTGCGACGGCGCACGAGTGTCGCTCTTTGGCGGCTATCGTTTCTACCACGATGACTCGGCAATATTGACGGACTTCGACACGACGTTCGTCGCTGGAAACGGTCAGAACGCGGCGGCGGGAACGGAGATCTTCGTCAACAACAAATTCGCCGCCGAGAATGAGTTTCACGGCTTCGAAATCGGACTCAACGGTCGCATGCAGAATGACATTTGGTGGGTGGATGGGCTGATCGGCTTGGCGCTGGGCGGCAATCAACAGACCGCGTTCGTGGAAGGCGTCACCATCAACGTCAGTCCCCTGACGCCCGACGACCCGTTTATCGCGGACGGAGGCGGGTTGGTGTCCAGAATTACCAATTACGGCCGCTACGACCACACCGACACCGAGCTGATTCCGCGGTTCCGCCTTGGCGCCGGGGTCCAGCTTACCGAGCGTATTTCGGCTCGCTTGGGCTACAATCTAATTGTGTGGAACGGCGTGGTGCAGGCCGCCGATACGCTGCCGGAAGGGCTCCGCGTCGACCCCAACAACTTGCCGGAGATTCAGCCCGGCGGCGGACCCGATCCGCTGGCCCCCAGGTTGCACGGCACGACGATGGTATCTCACGGGCTCGACTTGGGCCTGGAAGTCTGGTTCTAACCGCGTCGCCTCGCCCCGGCAGGCGTTGCGGCCGGCCGAGCAGGTGAGCGATGAACTCCGTCTCCAGCGACGCCGCGGCCCATGCCGCGTCTCACCGTCGGCGAGCCCTCGTCGGCGCCGCCAAGCTGGCCCTCGCGCTGGGCATCCTCGCGTACCTCGTTTACCAGCTCCGCGGCCAGGGCGTCTTCCAGCGGCTAGTCGAGCAACCGAAGAAGTGGGACCGGCTCGTACTGGCCCAGTGCCTGGTGGTCGTCGCCATTTCGCTCAACTACGTGCGGTGGTATGTGCTCGTGCGAGCGCTGGATTTGAACTTCTCGCTCCGCGACGCCTTTCGACTGGGCACGATCGGACTGTTGCTCAATCAGGTCTCGCCCGGCAGCGTGGGGGGCGACCTGTTCAAGGCCCTGTTCATCGCCCGCGAACAGCCTGGCAAACGCACCGAGGCCGTTGCCAGCGTGCTGATCGACCGCGTCGTGGGGCTGTACGCCATGCTGCTGGTGGCGTCGGCCGGATATCTGTGGGGCGGCGCGGCCAGTGATTTCAGCCCGGTGGTGCACGGACTGGCCCGCACGGTGATGGCGCTGGCCGTGGCGGGCACGGCGGGCATCGGCCTGTTGATGACGCCGGGATTCACGGGCCCGGTCGTGCGGGGCCACGCGGCCCGACTGCCGACGATCGGCGGCACGCTCGCGCGGCTGATCGACGCGGCCGGCGCGTACCGCAGCCGCCGGCGGTACTTGTTCGCCGGCATCCTCGTGGCCTGCGTCACGCACGCCACGCTCGTGACGGCCATCTGGATGATCGGCCAGGGCCTGCCCGTGGCGGCCCCCAGTCTGGGCGCCACAGTGGTCGTCGGCCCGATGAGCCTTGCCGCCGGCGCCATCCCGCTCACCCCCAGCGGACTTGGCACGTTTGAAGGCGCGATGGAGGGCCTGTACCGGGCCGTCGGCGCCCCAGAAGGCGACGGCTTGCTCGTGGCCATCGCGTTTCGCGTCATGACCTACGTGATGGCCGCGATCGGCGCCGTGTACTACATCAGCGCCCGCCGCACGGTCAAGCAAGTGCTCCACGAAGCCGAGGAATTGGCCGACGCCGCGGAGGCCAAGTCCCCCGCCTGATTCGGCGACGCCTCGTGTTAGCCGGCATCGTCTCGATGCCGCGGCGGCGTGCCAATCCCCTAGCGCCGCCGGCGCGAATCCGTTACGCTGGTGGCTGTCCCTCGTGGCGAACCTCGCACCCCCGCGCCCGCGACCTTCCGGTCGCGGCTATGATCCCTCCGTACTGCCCACTGCCCACCGCCCACCGCCCAGCCTTCCTCTCCCCATGTTCCCCCCCGTCGACAAGAAGTCGTTCCCCGACCGCGAGCTGGAGGTGCTCGACTTCTGGCGCGAGCACGACACCTACCACCAATCGCTCGCCGCCCGGGCCGACGCCCCGCCGTTCGTGTTCTACGAAGGCCCGCCGACGGCCAACGGCATGCCCCACCCGGGCCACTGCCTGACCCGGGCGATCAAGGACCTGTTCCCGCGCTACAAAACCATGCGCGGCTACCGCTGCGAGCGCAAAGGCGGGCTGGGACACGCACGGCCTGCCGGTGGAAACCGAGGTCTCCAAGGAGCTGGGCATCCACTCGAAGGAGGAGATCGAGGCCTACGGCATCGAAAAGTTCATCCACCGCTGCCAGGCGAGCGTCTGGCGGTACATGAACGAGTGGCGGCGGCTGACCGAGCGGATCGGCTTCTGGGTCGATCTCGACAACGCCTACGTCACGTACCACCAGAGCTACGTCGAAAGCGTGTGGTGGTCGCTGAAGCAGCTCTTCGACCGCGGGCTGCTGTACAAGGGCCACAAGATCGTCTGGTGGTGGGCCCAGGGCGGCACGGCGCTATCAGCGGGCGAAGTGGGGCAAGGCTATCGGCAGGTCGCGGATCCGAGCGTGTATGTGAAGTTTCCGCTGCTGGATGAGAACGGACGACCGACTGACGACGTCGCTGCTTGGTCTGGACGACGACGCCATGGACGCTGCCGAGCAATCAATTTGCAGCGGTCAATCCAGATCTCGACGTATGCCACGGTCGTCGATTCCGAACGTCCCGGACAAGCTTATCATGGCCACCGATTTGGTCGAGCAGATCGCCCAGAAGCTCAGACGCCGACTTGACGTGGAGCGATCGATTCGTTGGCAGCGAATTGCTGGGTCGCAGCTACGTGCCGCCTTTTGATTGCTACTTTTCGTCGCTTGTAGACATAGATGCAAAGAGCGGGGAAGTTGGACAAGTCGCCGGATCGCAAAGCAATCCATGGGCGGCGAGCATCGGAGATTTGGTCAGCACTAGTGGCGCCGATTGGCTAATCGTCGGAAGCTTTGAATTCGACTACGTTTCAATTAACTGGCGGATACTTCCCGCCGACTTCGTCACCACCGAAAGCGGCACAGGAATCGTCCATATCGCACCCGCCTTCGGCGAGGACGATTTCCGATGTACTCGACTTCGCGAACAATCACGCTTTATTGACGCGGCACGCCCCGAGCTGCTCAACGCTGTCGCCCCCGACGGCAAATTCACCGACGAAGCCCCCGACTACTGCCGCGGCCGCTGGGTCAAAGACTGCGACAAAGACATCATCCGCGACCTCAAACAGCGCGGCCTGCTGTTCCACCAGGAGCAGTACCTCCACGACTACCCCTTCTGCTGGCGGGCCGAGGAGGATCCGCTCATCCAGTATCCGCGCGAGAGCTGGTTCATCCGCACGACGGCGTTCAAGGACGCGATGCTGGAGAACAACTCGCAGATCAACTGGCTGCCCGAGCACATCAAGGACGGCCGGTTCGGCAATTTTCTCGAATCCAACGTCGACTGGGCCCTCTCCCGCGAACGCTACTGGGGCACGCCGCTGCCGATCTGGGTGTGCAGCGAGTGCGGCCACATGGAGGCCGTGAGCAGCTACGACGAGTTGCTCGCCAAGGACGGAGTACTCGGTACTGAGTCTGGGACCGTGCCAAGGCCGCCCATCCGGAGTTGCCGGACGACCTGCAAGTCCACAAGCCCTACATCGACGAAATCCGCTACGCCTGTCCGAAATGCACGGCCGGCGGCGCCTCCAATCCCCCTCCCTTGAAGGGAGGGGCTAGGGGAAGGGACGGCCGACCGCGGCAATGGAACCGGCGTCGGATCGAAGGCAACGGTCGGGAATCCCTCCCCCGTCCCCTCCCTTCCAGGGAGGGGGGATCTTACCGCAACGATGACTCGCGTCTCCGAGGTCATCGACTGCTGGTACGACTCGGGCGCGATGCCGTTTGCCCAGTGGGGCTATCGCGGAGAACCTAGCCAACCCTCCGGCCCCCTCCCCCTTGCGGGGAGGGCTGGGGAGGGGGGCGAGCGCACCGCTGGTCAATTGATTCCTCCGCAATCACCCCTCCCTAGCCCTCCCCGTCGAGGGGAGGGGACCGGAAGGGAGGAAGCCAGCGTGGCGCAGAAATTCCACGACCAATTCCCCGCCGACTTCATCAGCGAGGCCATCGACCAGACCCGCGGCTGGTTCTACAGCCAACTGGCGATCAGCACAATGCTGTGGGGGGAGTCGCGAGTTTCGAGTAGCGAGTTACGAGAGCCAGATAAAACTCGCAACTCGCAACTCGCAACTCGCAACGTGCCCTACCCTCACCCGTTCCGCAACTGCATCGTTCTCGGCCTCATGCTCGGCGAGGACGGGCAGAAGATGTCCAAGAGCAAGCGGAACTACCGCGAGCCGGCGGAGATTTTTGACCGCTACGGGGCCGACGCCCTGCGGTGGTACTTCTTCGCCAACCAGCCGCCGTGGACTTCGATCCGTTATAGCGAACAAGCGATCAAGGACAGCGTGCCGGAGTTTCTCTTGCGGCTGTGGAACGTGGTTTCGTTCTTCACGATTTACGCGAATATCGATGGGTTCGATCCGGGGGCGGAGTTAAGTGGGCGGTGGGCAGTGGGCGGTGGGCAGGCCGGATCAATGGCGGCACTGAATGCTGGCGTCTTCGCTTCAGCGGCGACCTATCGGCCGCTTGCCAAGCGCAGCGAGCTCGATCGCTGGATCCTCAGCGAGCTGCACCGCACGGCGGCCGCGGTCGTCGAGCGGATGGACCAGTACGACAACTTCGCCGCCTGCGCGGCGATCATCGAGTTCGTCGACGCGCTGTCGAACTGGTACGTCCGCCGCAGCCGCGACCGGTTTTGGGCGGCGGACAAGCGCTCGGTCGACAAGCTCGACGCCTACTGGACGCTCTACGAGTGCCTGATCACGACTGCAAAGATCATTGCCCCGTTCACGCCTTTCCTGGCCGAGAGCCTGTGGCAGAATCTCGCCGTGGCGCCGTTCGGGGAGGGCGAGGCTCCCGCCGAGCCGGCTCAGCAGGAGCTTCGCCCTCCCGCACGCGAATTGCGCCTGCGGACCGAGTTCACGACAGCGTGCACCTGTGCGACTACCCCACGGGCGACGCGGCGGCCATCGACGAGCAGCTTTCGACGCGGATGAACCTCGTGCGCCACATCTCGTCGCTCGGCCGGCAGGCCCGCACGGCGGCGAACCTGAAAGTCCGCCAGCCGCTGTGCGCGTCGAGGTGATCCTCGCCGATGCGACGCACCAGGCGTGGCTCGAGCAGCACTGCGATGTGATCGCCGACGAACTCAACGTGAAGCAGGTCGAGTTCAGCGACGAGCCGGACAAATACGTCACCCACGAGGTACTGCCCAACTTCAAGCTGCTGGGCCCCAAGCTGGGCAAGCTGCTGCCCAAGGTGAAAGGGTGGCTCGCCGCGCAGAGCGGCGCCGAACTCCTGGCCAACATCCGCGACAACGGCAAGATCGATGCGATGATCGACGGCCAGGCCGTGGCGCTCACGGCTGAGGAGGTCGAGGTGCGCCTGCAAGCCAAGCCCGGCTGGGCCGCGGCCAACGCCAAGGGCGTCGTCGTCGTGCTCGCTACCGAGCTAACGCCGGAGTTGCTCGCCGAAGGACTGGCCCGCGACCTCGTCCGCGTCGTGCAGGACCGCCGCAAGGAGCTGGGATGCGAGTTTACCGACCGCATCGAAATCGGCGTCGTGACTGACTCCGCCGCTCTTCGGCAGGCTATTGAGCACTTTGGCGTTTACATCATCGCCGAAACTCTCGCGGTGGGCATCGTCTGCAAACCGCTGGATGGAGTACAATTAATCAGAGTCTCTGTTGGCGGGGGGGATGCAAACTTGTTTATCCGCATAGCGAATCCTGAAGTAGGATAGACGGCCATGTCGATTGGACTGATCAAAACGGTTCCAAACCGCCAAATACTTCTGGACCCTGACGAGCCGTGCATGGGTGAAATCCGCATTGACGTGAGACTGACTAATGGAGCAGATGAGGAATTGGCAGCTTTGGGAAAGTTGTCCAACAATGACGTGCGCGCGGTGAGCGTCAAAGCCATTGTCGATACCGGGGCAGTTCGCTCCGTCATACCGCACGCCATTTTCGAGCAACTTGGGGTTCGCGCTTTTGATCAGGAGGTCGTGAAATACGCCGACGGACGAACCGAAACCGTCGACATTGTCGGACCTATCCGCTTCCACATCTTCGACCGCAAGACATTTGACGACGCCTATCTGCTGGGCGAAGACGTGTTGATCGGGCAAACAATTCTTGAAAAGCTCGATCTGCTGGCGGACTGCAAGAATGGTCAGCTTGTCCCAAACCCCGCGCATCCAGATGGCCCACGCCATCGCGTCTGAGCGCGGCGTCGCAATGGCTGACACCATCAAGCTCGCCGTGCTCATTTCCGGCTCCGGCCGCACGCTCAAGAATTTCATCGACCTCGCCGCCGAGGGCAAGCTGCCAGTTGATATTCGGCTGGTCGTCTCGAGCCGTGCGAAGGCTGGCGGGTTGGAGCATGCTCGGGCGGCAGGCATCCCGACCAAGGTTCTCTCGCGCCGCCGTTACGATACCGACACCCACTACGGCGACGCGATTTTCGCCGCGTGCCGCGAGGCGGGCGTCGACCTGGTCGTGATGGCGGGATTCATGACGCTCGCGCCTGTGCCTGAGGACTTCACCGGACGCGTCGTCAACATTCATCCGGCGCTCATCCCTGCGTTCTGCGGCGTGGGCATGTACGGCCAGCGCGTGCACCAGGCGGTGCTCGACGCGGGGGCTAGAGTGACGGGCGTCACTGTCCACTTCGTCGACAACGAATACGACGCCGGTCCCATCATCTGGCAGCAGCCCGTGCCGGTATTCGACGACGACACGGCCGAGACGCTCGCGGCGCGGGTGTTTGAGAGCGAGAAGGAGGCGTATCCGCACGTACTGCGGTTGCTTGCCGCGGGGAGAATCACGCTCGACGGCGGTCGCGTGCGGATCGCCGCGTCGAAGCGCCGCGGCGGTGCGGCCGACGATTGAAACGCCCACTTAGCCCCCGGTCATTGACCGGGGGCTAAATGTTGGCGTCGCGCCGCTGACGCGCTGCTGGTCGAGGTGTTATCGTAAAGGAAGACGCACGCGGGACCTTCGACGCCAAAAGACCATGTCCGACATCGAACGCCAGAAGCAGGAAATCTGCGACATCGGCGACCGCTTGTACAAGCAGCGGGTTCGCCGCCGCGAACGACGGCAACATCACCTATCGCGTGAGCGCGAACCAGGTGCTGTGCACGCCGACGATGCACTGCAAGGGGTTCCTCAAGCCCGAAGACATTTGCCTGATCGACTTCGACGGCAATCAACTGGCTGGCGACAAGAAGCGCTCCAGCGAAGCCCTCTTGCACCTCGAGATCATGAAAGCCCGGCCCGACGTCAAGAGCGTCGTTCACTGCCATCCGCCGCACGCCACGGCGTTTGCGGTGGCCCACGAGGCGATCCCGTCGTGCGTGTTGCCGGAGGTCGAAGTCTTCCTCGGCAACGTCCCGATCGCCCGCTATGAAACGCCCAGCACGAAGGCGTTCGCCGAGACGATCCTGCCGTTCGTCGAGCAGTCCAATGTGGTGATCCTGGCCAACCACGGCACGGTCAGCTTTGGCGAGAGCGTCGAGCGGGCGTATTGGTGGACGGAAATTCTCGACGCGTATTGCCGCATTCTCATCCTGGCCAAGCAGATTGGCCGCGTGGAATATCTTTCCTCCGAAAAGGGGTGGGAGCTAGTGGACCTGAAGCAGAAATGGGGCTACGTCGACCCGCGGCAGGCGCCCGAGCACCGCCAGCGCGACCTGTTCGCCGACGATGTGTTCCGCGGCGCCTGGGACCAGTGCGGGGTACGCAGCGGCGCCTTTGCGCGCCGGCGTGGTCGCGCGCGGCGGCGGAGTTTGCGGGGAGCCAGCCAGGCGCCTTCGACGACGCGCTGATCGAGCGGATTGCCGAACGCGTCGCCGAAAAGCTCCGCGGTTCGAATTTAGCCCCCGGTCAGTGACCGGGGGCTAAGTGTGCCATTCACCGCGGCGTGGCGTCCGGCAAGCCGCCGTCGACGGGGATTGTCGCGCCGGTGGCGGGACTCTGCCGCGAGACGAAGTACAGCACCGCGTTGCCGACGTGCCGGCCGGTGACGGCCGCCTTGAGCAGGTTGCGGTCGCGGTAGTATGCATGAAGCTCGGCCTCGGTCATGCCGCGAGCCTTCATGCGGTCCTGGCCCACGAGCTCCCACAGGCCGGACTTGTACTTCCCCTCGGAGAACACCGCGTCGGGCGCCACCATATTCACGCGGATGTCGTGCGGGGCGAACTCCAGGCTGGCGATGCGGCCCAGCTGATGGCAGGCGGCCTTGGTGGCGCTGTAGGCGCCAAAACCCGCGCTGGGCGACGGCACGTTCTTGGTCGACATGATCACGATGTCGCCGCCGGCGCCGCGGTCGATCATCCGTTTGCCGGCTTGCTGGAGCACGACCAGCGTGCCGTCGACATTCACCCTTTCAAGCAACTGAAACCGCTCCAGATCCATATCGACGATCTTCGCCACGTAGGCAATGCCCGCGTTGTGGACGACGATGTCGAGCCGGTTAAACTTCGCATACACCTGGTCGAGCGCTTCGCCCACGCCGTCGGGGCTGGTGACGTCCATTGCCAGGCCCAGCGACTGGCCGGACGCCAGCGCTTCCAGATCGGCGGCGAACGCATCGAGTTTCTCGCCGGCGAGGTCGGTGGCGACCACGGTGGCGCCGTTTTCCAACAGCACCTGGCAAATGCCGTAACCGATCGCTCCGGCCGCGCCGGTAACCACCGCCACTTTTCCAGCGAGAAGCTTATCCACGGATTTGTTCCAGCATGAACTGGATGTTGTCGGCCGGGTTGCCCGTGAAGGCGGCGCTGCCTGTGACGATGCCGTGAGCGCCCATCGCGGCAATCTGCCGGATGTTTTCTTTGGTGACGGCGCCATCGGCAAAGATGACGGCCCGTGGGTTGAGGGTGCGCACCGCGGCGATCTTCTCAGGCAATTGGGCGATGAACTCTTGCTTGCCCGTCGTGGGGCCGACGGCCAGCAGCACGGCCACATCGAACTTCTCGGCCACTGGCTCGAGCACCTCGACGGGCGTCGCCGGGTCGAGGGATACTCCGCGCAAGATTCCCCGTGCGGGATCGTTGGCGTTTTTTTGTGCGGCAATCAAGTCGAGCGTCGCCCCGACGTCGCCGCAGTGCTCCACGGAAAATGAGATGATATCGGCGCCCGCCTTGGCAAAGTCCTCGACATGCTTTTCCGGCTCGTCGATGAGCAGATGCACATCCTTGAGCAGCCGGGTCCGCAGCCCCGCCAGGATGGGCGCCCCGGCGGTGATCTTGGGCCACACGCGGCCATCCATGACATCCAGATGAAGAAGCACGCCAAACCTCTCGAGCAGGGCGACGGTCGCGCCCAGGTTCATCACGTCGCCGGCGAGAATGCCGACGCTCAGCTTGGGCGAGCCGCGGCGCAGCTCGTCGATGACCCCTTCTCGGCTCACGGTGCTGGGGCTCACTGTGCTGCGGCTCACTTCGCGTCGGCCTTGAGCGACTCGTACAGTTCCAGGGCGTGGGCCGGCTTCATGTTCTCGTGCACCACCTTGTTGACCGCCGACATCATCGCCTTGGGCGCATCCGACTGGAAAATGTTGCGGCCCATATCGACGCCCGCGGCGCCTTGCTGCACGGCGTTGTAGGCCATGGTCAGGGCGTCCAGTTCGGGAAGTTTCTTGCCGCCGGCCATCACGATGGGCACGGGGCAGGACGAAGTGACCGTGTCGAACTCCTCGTCGACGAAGTAAGTTTTGACGACGTGGGCTCCCAACTCGGCACAAATGCGGCAGGCCAGGCGGAAATACTGGGCGTCGCGCACCATCTCCTTGCCGACGGCGGTGACGGCCATCACGGGTATGCCGTAGCGCATGCCGCGGTCGACCAGCCGCGTCATGTTGTGCACAGATCGGGTCTCGTGCTGGCCGCCGATAAACACCTGGATGCCGATGCCGCAGGCGTCGAGGCGGATGGCGTCCTCGATGTCCATCGCGATTTCTTCGTCGGAGAGCTCCTTGAGGATGCTGGGGCCGCCGCTGGAGCGCAGGAACACCGGCTTCTGGATGTCGGCGGGAATCAGCGAGCGAACCACGCCGCGGGTGCAGAAGAGCGCGTCGCAGTAGGCGCGAGCGGGACGATGGTCTGGTCGATCCGCTCGAGGCCGGTCGTGGGGCCTTGGAAGTAGCCGTGATCGAACGCGAGCATGACGGTCCGACCGGTCTTGGGATTGAACGTGTGCGCGAGCCGGTGTTTCATGCCCCAATCGAGGTTGCCGCTGCCTTTGAGGTAATAGCCGTAACTGGGTTGCGGCACGTCGGTGTAGTACAGCTTTTCCTTCTTACTGGCATCCGCTTCTGGCATGGTGGCGTCTCGCTTGATGTTGAATGCTGGCGACATTCTCGCCAGCTTTTTGCCCGTCGGGAGTCATTCTAACCTTGCGCCCTGGCGAGTATCGAGTGGTGTTTTGAGGCCGATTTGAATGGCGGGCTTCGTGAGGTTGGCTTGCACGCGGCGGTGTATTGGGACATCCTAGCTGTGGAATAGCGAGAGCCGCCTATGCCCGAGATTCTCCCTGAGCCGCTGGATGTGATCGCCGTCGGCGCCCATCCCGACGACGTTGAGATCGGCTGCGGCGGCACGCTTGCCCACCTGGTGCGGCAAGGCTATCGCGTCGGGATCATCGACCTGACCGACGGCGAGCCCACGCCGCTGTCGCCGGGGCCCGAAGTGCGGCTCGCCGAGGCCAAGGCCGCGGCGGAAAAACTCTGCATTCACCAGCGGGTGACGCTCAAGCTGTCCAATCGCCGGCTATTCGACAGCTTTGAAGCCCGCGCGGCGCTGGCCGCCGAGCTGCGCCGCTATCGCCCGCGGCTGGTGTTGGGGCTGGGCGAGAAGACGCCGCTGGCCTCCCCCGACCATTGGCAGGCGGTGCAGATCACCGACGCGGCTGTGTTTTACGCGCGGCTCACCAAGTGGGACGAACACTTCGTCGGCTTGCCGGTGCACCGGATCGAGGCTCAGCTCTACTACACCCTGGCGTTTTACTCGCTCGAGCCGATGCCCGCGGCCGGGCGCCTGGTCTGCGACATCAGCGATTCACTCGACGCCAAGCTGGCCGCGATTCGCTGCTACGCATCGCAGTTCCCCGCGGAGAAGCAGCACGTGATCGCCCGCGTCGAAGGCTGGGCGCGACACTTGGGCGAGGTGGCGGGGTTTGAGGCCGGCGAGCTCTTGTCCAGCCCGCGCACGCTTGGCACGCGCCACTTGATGGGGGCCCTATTCGGCGACGTCGTCGTCTCCCCGCCCACCGACGCGCCGATGTAATCGAGAGCGAGCCGGGGCGTCTCGCCCCCGGCGCCCTTACCCAATCACCGCTTCGCCAACGAATCCCGAATCTCCCGCAGCAATCGCACGTCCTCGGGCGCGTCGGCCGGCTTCGGGCTCAACTCCTGGCTTAGCCGCGTCGCGTTCATCGCCTTGATGACCATGAACATGCAAAAAGCCACAATCAAGAAGTTGATTACCGTGTTAATGAACACGCCGTATCGTATCTCGACCGCGGGCGTCACCACCGTGCCTTGCGCGTCCTTGACGGCGTTCTGTAATACATAGGCCAAGGTTTTGAAGTCGATGCCGCCGGTCAGCTTGCCCACCGGCGGCATGATCACGTCGTTCACCAACGAGGTCACAATCTGTCCGAACGCCCCGCCGATGATGACGCCGACGGCCATGTCGACCACATTGCCCCGAACGGCAAAATGGCGGAATTCCTTGAGCAGGCCCATGGCAACGCCTCCGTGTGGATGAGCGAATCGACCCCTTTGCCGACTGATGCCAGCTGCCGGCGGCAGCCGGCGTTCGCCCCCGGGCCTTCCGGCCAGGGCTAGAACCGGGCTGATCGTCGAGGGACGCTCGGACGCCAACTCGCCCGACGACGCGTGCCAGTGGTCTATCACGATTTTGCAGTTTCCCGCAAGACGAGCAGGAGCCGCTCCATGTCGTCGGGCAGGGGGGCTTCGACGGTCACCGCGGCGCCAGTCGTCGGGTGCGCGAAGCTGAGCCGATGGGCGTGCAGCGCCTGCCGGTCGAGAAGTACCGTGTCGTCCGCCAATCCCGCTGCTAGAGGCCGGCGCGTGACGGCCCGCAGCTCGCCGGCAGCGAACCGCGCGCGGCCGCCGTACAGCCGGTCGCACAACACCGGCAAGTCCACATGCGCCAGGTGGAGTCGAATCTGATGAGTGCGCCCGGTCTTGGGATGAGCCCGCACCAGTGCGAAGCCTGCAAACCGCTCGACGACCTCGAAAAAAGTTTCGGCCGGGCGGCTGGCGCGGCCGTCCGTGCGGAGCATCATCTTTTCACGTTGCGAGGGATGCGGACCAATCGGCACGGTCACCCGGTCGGCGTCGCGGTCGGGTCGGCCGGCGACGATGGCGAGATACTCCTTCATCACTCCGCGGTTGTGGAACTGTCGGCCGAGCGCTTCGTGGGCGGCATCGGTCTTGGCCACGACGATCACGCCGCTGGTGTCGCGATCGAGCCGATGGACGATGCCGGGCCGCGCGGGCCCGCCGACGCCGCTCAACTCGCCGAAGCGGTGCACCAGCGCCGCGGCCAGCGTCCCCGACCAGTGCCCCTTGGCCGGGTGAACGACCATGCCGGGCGGCTTGTTGACGACCACGATCGCGTCGTCTTCCAGCAGCACGTCCAGCGCGTATTGGCTCTGCCTGCGGCCCCGGGGGCGAGGGGGGAATGCAGGCCTCGATGCGCTCGCCGAGCGACAGCCGGTACGACGGCTTGCGCACCGCGCCGGCGACGGTGGTCAGCCCCTGGTCGATGCTGCGGCGGATTCGCGCGACTGACCGCGTGGATGGCGGCGGCCAGATAAGCGTCCAGGCGCTCACCGTCGCCGCGCTGGTCGACCACGAGCGAGAATCGCTCCGGGGCCAGAGCCTTATCGCCGTCGCCCTCCGCACGCGCGCCGTCGCTCGGGCTCGGCGAGGCGGGGGTCATTGCGGCGCGGGGGGCGTGGGTTGAGGCGCGGGCTCAGCGGGGGCGGGAATTTCGGTTGTCGCCGGCGTCTCGGTCGCGGCGGGCGTTTCGGCCGGCGCCGTCGACCCCGCGGCGGGCGCCGCCTCGCCAGGCGCTGTCGCCCCCGCCGCAGGCGCCGTCGCCTCCGCTGGCGGCTTCGCTTCGTCCGCCTTTCCCTCGGCGGGCTCTTCGCCGTACCGCGCCGGCTCGTCCTGATCCTTGTTCAGTCCTCCGAAGATGTCCTCGAAGGAGCGCGAAGGCTCGAGCCCCCCTTGGGGCGCATCGGCGGCCGGCGGCGGTGCGGCGAATCCGGGCCGCGCGCCGGGCATGCCCGCGCCGGTGGGCATCTTCGGCGCGGGCGCCTTCGCCGTGGCCAGCCATGCGGCGGCGTTTTGCACGGATTTGGATTCCAGCTCCTTCATGCGCGCCGCGGCCACCGTGCTCAGCGCGCTTCGACCAGCGCGTAGTGCTTGCGGGCGTCGTCGAGCCGATTTTGCAATTCATCCACCCGCGCCAGTCCCAGCCGCGCGCGGTTTCGAACTTCGGGGTCGGACGCGTTCGTCGAAAAATTCTCGTACACAGCGACGATCGCCGAGAGCCGCTTGTCCGCGCCGGTCCGGTCGGTCAGGTACTGGTCGGAGGCAATCCGCAACTGGCGATCGGCCCAGGTCACATACGCCCAATCCTGCATCTTGAGGGCGCCCGCATTCTCGTCGCTGGCGGCCACGGCCTGGAGTTGCTTCATCTCGCCGTCGCCGTCCAGGATCGCCATCTGGTACTCGTCCCACGCCGCTCGGTCCCGCGCGGCGCCGTACGAACTCCACACGGACAAGATGAGGTACATGGCTACCAGCGCCGCGGCGGCGACCAGCATCGCGGACGAGTACGGCCGCAGCTTCTCGCCCCAGACGGCAAGTTCCTTGGCGAGCGTGTTGGTTTCCAGATCGTGGCGATGGGCGCTCTTCATGGATCGCGAGTTGTCCTGTTTGTGGGTCCGTAGCCGCCGCGACAAGCTCGATTGCCTCGCAGCGCTACGATCTGTCGGAAGTGTAGGTGGAACGAGCGACTTCGGTCAAGGCGACAGCGCGTCCGGACGGGGACGCGCCGCTTCCCTGCCCCGCCGCATAGCCGCTAGACTGCGTGACGGAGCCAATTTTGGATTTTGGATTTCGGATTTCCGATTGCGGCCCCATGCCGGTTTGGTGCAATTCCCCAATCCAAAATCCAAAATCGCAAATCCAAAATCGCCCACCCATGTCCGTCCCGCTCAATCCCGCCCAACTAGCCGCCGTCGAGACGCTGCGCGGTCCGCTGTTGGTGCTAGCCGGCGCCGGGACGGGCAAGACGCGGGTCGTCACCCACCGCATCGCCAACCTCATTCGCCACGGCGTCAAGCCCGATCGCATTGTGGCCGTCACCTTCACCCGCAAGGCCGCCGGCGAGATGCAAGAGCGGGCGCTGGCCCTGTTGGGACCGCGCCGTTGGCGGAGCGTTGGAAACGGCGTCAAGGGCCGCGGCCAGCGAGCAGCCCCGCGGCCGCACATCTCCACGTTTCACTCCCTGTGCGTCCAGGTGCTCCGTCGGCACGCCGCGCGGCTGGGTTACCCCGAGCGGTTCGCCATCGGCGACCGCGGCGACCAGGAATCGCTGGCCCGCGCGGCGCTACGCGAAATCCGCGTCCCCGACGAGCTGCTGCGGCCCGGCGACCTGCTGGCCATCATCAGCACTTGGAAAAGTCGCTCCATCCTGCCCGCCGGCGCCGCGTCGCTCGCCTCGTCCGACCGCGAGCACCTCGCCGCCGCGGCCTACAAGCGCTATCAAAACATGCTGAAGGCCCGCGGCACGTTCGACTTCGACGACCTGCTTCTCGCGACCGAAGAGCTGCTCGCCAAGCACCCGGCGGTGCGCCGCGAGGAAGCCGGCCGGTTCGACCATGTGCTGGTCGACGAGTACCAGGACACCAACGGCGCCCAGTACCGCATCGTCAAATCGCTGGCCGCCGCGCACCGCAACCTGTGCGTTGTGGGCGACGACGACCAGTCGATCTACGGCTGGCGCGGCGCCGACGTGACGCACATCCTCGAATTCCAACGCGACTGGCCCGAGGCACAGGTCGTGCGATTGGAGGACAACTATCGCTCGGCGGGCGGCATTCTGGCCTACGCCAATGCGCTGATTGCCTTCAATCGGCGCCGCCACGACAAAGTGCTGCGGCCGGCCCGCGGCCTGGGAGAGCGGCCGCGGATTCTGCAGCTTCAGGACGAGAACCAGGAAGCCGAGCAGCGTGGTGGCCGACATCGCCGCCCAGGTGGGCCAGAACGGCGTGCGCGCCGGCGACTTCGCCATCCTGTGCCGCACCAACGAGCAGCCGCGGCCGTTCGAGACCGAGCTGCGGCGGCTCAAGCTGCCCTACGTGCTGGTGGGCGGCATGTCGTTCTTCGATCGCAAGGAGGTGCGCGACCTGGTGGCGTATCTCAAGGCGATCGACAACCCCGCCGACGAGGCGGCGGTCTTGCGGATCATCAACACGCCGCCGCGGGGGCTGGGCACGGGCGCGGTGAAGCGGCTCGTGGCCGCGGCCGTCGAGCGCGGCAAGCCGTTGTGGGACGTGCTGGTCAGCCAGCGCGGCGGCGACGCCGACCCGAGCGGAGCCGCGGTCGGCAAGTTCGTCGACTTAATCGAGGCCCTGCAGCAATTGGCTGCCAAGGCGAGCGTGGGAAAACTGGTCGAGGCGGTCGTCGACCGCACCGGCTACCGCAGCGAACTCGAGCGGATTTACCCCGACCCCCTCGAGCGCGAGGCCCGCACGGCGTCGGTCGAGGAGCTCGTCAACGCGGCTGCGGCCTACTCCGGCGCCGCGTCCAAGGGCTCGCTCCGCGCATTCCTCGACGACGCCGCCCTCGGCGACCGCGACGACTCGGGCGAAAAGGAAAACCAGCTCGGCCGCAACGCCGTCGCCCTCATGACGCTCCACTCGGCCAAGGGGCTGGAGTTTCCGCACGTCTACATGGTCGGCATGGAGGAGGGCATTCTCCCCCACAAGCGCACGCTCGAAATGGCCGACGACGCCCAGATCGACGAAGAGCGGCGGCTGTGCTACGTCGGCGTCACCCGCGCTCAGGAACGGCTCACCCTCTCGCTGGCCCTGTCGCGGCGCAAGTGGGGCAAGCCGCGCGAGACCGTGCCCAGCCGATTTCTCTACGAGATGACAGGGCAGGCGGAGAATTGGGGGAAGAAGGCGCAGGCAGAGCGAGGAACGCGGGCAGCGAAGCGCACGAAACGCAAGCGAGCAGGGCGGTAGCGTCTTCTCGTGTGCCACTGGCTCTGCCAGTGCGAACTGCCGACAGTAGCATGCATCGCCGAGCACTGGCAAAGCCAGTGGCACACGAACGGAAACCTGCCCTATCGCAGGATGTTGAGCGATCCCTGGATCAACAGCGCATTGACGAAGTCGAGCAAAAACGCCCCGACGATCGGCACAGCCAGAAACGCCCGCGGCGAGGGGCAGTAGCGGCGGACCAGCGAATCCATGTTCGCCACCGCCACCGGGGTCGTGCCAATCATGAATCCGTAGAATCCCGAAGTCACGACCGCGGCGTCGTAATCACGGCCCAACAGCGGGAACACCGGCCACACGCACAGGGCGGCCATGAGCACAATCTGCACGCCCAGAATCGCCGCCAACGGCACAGCGACGGCCGAGAGCTGCCGCAGGTCGAGCATCATCAGCGCCACTGCCAGGAAAAACGCCAACGCCACGACGCCGAGGTCATCGATCGCCCGGTGCGGCGTTTTGAACCAGCTGCCGGCGTCGTCGAGGTTGCGGATCGTGGCGGCCACGATCATGGCGCCGATGTACGACGGCAGCTTCACGCCGTGGGCGGTCAGCCATGCACTGACCCACGAGCCCAGCCACATTGCCAGCAGGATGAAGGCGGCGGCTTTGATGAGGGCCAACGCGTCACGTGAGTCGGCCGGTGGAGTTTTGCGGTCCGCAGCCGGAGCGTCGATAACTCCCGCGGCGTGATTGGCGTCGGTCGTCGCGCCGCCAGCGAGTCGCGGGCGTTCAATTAAGAAAGTCCCCAGCGGCGCCCCGATTAGCCCCGCCGCCACAATTCCGCCCATCGCGGCGGCCAGGGCGATCGCGTCGGCGCCCGGCACTCCTGCCGCGGCGAAATCCGGCGCGAACGCCAATCCCGTCGCCGGCCCGCCGGTGAGCGTCACCGACCCGCACAGCACGCCCAACAGCGGCGGCTGTCCCATCGCCGCCGCCAGCGACGCACCGACCACATTCTGTAAGATGCCGCCGACAACCGTCAGCCCCAACAGTCCCGCCACCAACGGCCCGCCGCGCCGCAACAGCGTGTAACTGGCGCCAAAGCCAATGGTGGTGAAGAAAGCGTTTTGCAGCGGCTCGCGGAGCGCGTCGTCGAACTCCAGCTCCGCCAGCTGCCAATGACGCACAGCCAGCGCCACGAGCGAAATCGCCAGCCCGCCGATCACGGGCCCCGGCACGTTGTACCGAGCCAGCGGCGGAACGGCGCGGCGCAGCCACTCGCCCGCCAGCAGCACCAGGCCGCCCAGCGCGAGCGTGTGGATGGCACTCAAGTGCATGGGCGACCCTGTAGGGCACGCGATGCGTGCCTACGCTTGAGCGTCGGCGGTGCGCCTGTACGCCACGAGGAATAGCGCACTCCATGCCAAATCGAGGATGCCCGCCAAGAGCATCGCCGCCGCCAACCGACCCTGAGCATACAGGGCGATGGCCGCGACGCCGAATCCGATCTTCTCCAGCATCGACGGAATCATCATCAGCCGATACCGCACGGGGTCAGCGGCGATGATCAGAAACGCCACCTGCCACGCCGTCGCGACGCCGACAAACCCGTAGAAAAACTCGAGGTGCGTGATCGCCGGCGGCTGATGGCGTCCGATAAACCCTTCCAGGAAATAATGCGGCGGCAGCAGGACCAGGCCGTAGATGCCGGCGATCAGAAACACGCGACGGGCGAAGAGCATCCGGGACCTCCTGTTAATCTGGCGGCGTCCTGCGGCGTTTCCGCGACCCGCGTGGCGGCGTTGAGCAGCAAATGAATCGGCTCTTCAAGGTCGGACTCCGCATCGGTCGCTCCAGGATTGGGCCGCGGCAGGGGCTCGCCCTCCTGAAGATTGGTCTCCGCCATGTCAACCAGGGCGCTGTTAACAGCCGGCGCGCCTCGTCAAGATCGCGTCCGCAGGAAATCGCCCCAGGAAAATCCAACGCCTCGGCGTTCACGCCGTCGGGAAGGAAGTTGTACATGGCGCGGTAGGTAATCATGTGCGGGCTCGTGACGCGGGAGATCATCGCCTGATCAATTCTATCCCACGCACGAAATAACTGCGAGTGAGACTGTCTGTTGGATCACTTCAGCGTCTTCTCAGGCGTCGCCGGCGTCCACCACTTGATTACGAAATAGCTGGCCTGCGTCTTGCCGACGTTCCGCAGGCCGTGCAGGTCGCCGGAGGCTTCGAAGATAACCGACCCCGGACCCACCTCCGTAGTCTTCCCCTTCTGCATCGCCGCGATTGTCCCCTCCTTCACGATGATCAGCTCCTCCTCGGGATGCTGATGCGGGGCGTGCGGCGCCTCGCCCGGATTGAGCGTAGTCACGTGGCACTCGAAGTTATCGAGCGTCGCCGTCTTGCTCTCGAACAATTCGCGCCGCTCGCCGGTCGGCGTCTGTTGCACTTTGAGCTTGGTCCAATCGATCACGCTCGATGGCATCACCGCCGCGCCGGGCGACTGGGAGTACGCGGCGGCGACCAGCGTGAGGCACGACGCGACGGCGGCGACGACCAGGTCCCGGCGACTGAGCATGGCAGGCTCCTTTCGAGTGAACAGCAGTATTTGTGAGACGCGGCGCCGGCTCAGTATCTCACAACAAGCCGCGTTAGCGCACTTCTTCCCCCGACACATGCTGCTTCATCAGATCGTCGAATCGTTCCCATGTAGCTTTGTAACCATAAGTCGTGTTGCTGGGAAACCACACGAGCGATCCGCGCGAGACTTTGAGCGTGCCCAAGAGTTGCCCGTCCTGCTTCACGCGAAATTCCACGTCGGACCGGCCGAGCTTGCGTGACGGGATGCTGAATTCGACGTTGTGGGCCATAATGATCTCTCCCAGCGGGTTGCGAGGCGTTTTGGCGTTAGGAATTGTAGGCAATTCATGTGCCCAACGCTCGCGGAATATCCCAGGTAATCGCGGAGCGTCAACTAGACTTCGATACGCCCGCACCCTTGCTCCGTCAGCGCCCGGCGTGCGGGGCAATCATTCGGAGTCTTGGTGGGGGTCACGCCGGTCTTCGGCCATCCAGCGCCCACGACCCTAGCCGCACGCGCACGCCGCAGTAGCTCCGCCCCCGCCCGTCGCCGTCGTTTTATGGCCGTCTCGCTTCCACCAATCAAGGCCTCCGATGAGTTCCTTGACGCGGAATCCAAGGTCCAGCATGTTCATCGCCCCTTTGGTCGATGCGTTGCAGCCAATCCCGTCGCAGTACGCGACGATCAGTGCATCCTTGCTCAGCGCCTTGGTCGTCGCCACGCTCATCATCCTGTGCGGAATATCGATGGCGCCCGGGATGTGTTCGACCGCGTACGCTTCTGGCGATCGCGCATCGACGACTACGACCGACTCGCCGGCCTGCAACGCGGCCTGTAGATCCCAAGAGTCAATTTCGTACGCCAGCTTCGCGGCATAATGATTCCGTTGATCAGTCATAGTTTGCTCCTAGGGTGAAATCCAGAAAACCCGCGGGGGATCGACGAACTACGCCGCGGTGCAGACAGGCCGATGCGAACGAAGGTTCGTCGATGCGCCTTGGGTCATTGCCGCCGCGGAAAAGATATGGGATCTAAGCAGCGATCCGCCGTCGCCGCTGGCCGCTACGCTCGAGCACCGTGCCGTACATCGCCAGCGTCTGGTCGACCATCCGCTCGATGGTGAACTCGGTCCGCACGCGCTCCGCGCCGACGCCGCCAGGCCCTTGCGCAGCCGCGCGTCGACGACGAGCCGGCGGATGGCAGCCGCCAGCGCCGCGGCGTCGCTGGGCGGCGTCAGCAGGCCGTCGACGCCGTCGCGCACGAGCTCGGGCGTCCCCCCCACGTGGGTCGCCACGACGCACAGGCCCAGTTCCATCGCTTCGAGGATCGCTCGGCTGAATCCTTCGCTCCGCGAGGGCATGGCGAAAACGTCCATCGCCGTCATCACGCGCTCGACGTCGTCGCGCCAGCCCACCGCGTGGACTCGCTGGCGTATCGCGGGGTGCTCCGCCAGCCGCGCCACGCGCTGATCCTCGATGCGGCCGGCGAGCAGCCAGTGAATCGAGGCGTCGCCGCCGAGATCAATCGCCGCCTGCAACAACAGATCCGCCCCCTTCACCGGCCGCATGTTGCCGGCGAAGCCCACCACCAGCGCATCGGCGGGAATGCCCAGCTCCCGCCGCACGGCGAGGTCGGGCGGCGCGGGCCGTGGTCGAAAGGGGTGGCCCATGTAAATCGTGAACAGCTTTTCTCTCGGCACGCCGCTCGTGGCCAGCGGATTGGCCGCCGCCTGGCAATTGCAGGTCACGCCAGCCAGCCGCGGGTGGAGATACGTGAGACGGTCAGCCGCGCTCCAGCGCGAGTAGCGACCAATGTGCCCCACGAACCCGCAAATCGCCGGCGCCCGATCGAGACCGCGCGTGGCCAACAGCACGTTGGCCAGTAAGCGACTGGACATCGTGTGCACCACGTCAAACCGGCCGCCGACGATGCGGCTGCGGAGCGCGTGAATCGCCGTGAAGTCAATCTTGCCCCGCGACCGGAAGTCGCCGCGCACGATGCGCTCGCTGAACTCGTCGGGATTCCGCTGGCGATCGCACAAGACGGCCGCCGAAAAATCCGGACGCAGCGTCGCCTGCTCCACTAAGAGCGCAGTGGGCTTGTCGATCCAACTCGAGACGTACAGAACGCGCATCGACTCGACTCCCCCCTGCTTTGGCAGGTCGCCGCGCATCGGCGCACCCAGCTATCTTTATCGGCTGGCCGCCGCAAAGTGGGCGAGTTTCGTCGGCAAATTCCCCGAAATCGGCACGCTTTGCCAGCTACCGCCGCCGTTGGCACGCTAGGAAAGAGAGTGCCAGCAGCGTGGCGCCGGACGGCTCGGGCACGCCAGCCGCGGGGCCGCTGGCCTGCGTGACGTTTCGCTGCCAGGTTAAGAAGTCCGCGCCGTCGCTGTCCCCGTCGGCGTCGGCGTCGGAATTTCGATTCGCGCCCGCGTCGTCCTGCCACTGAGCAAGATCGACTCCGTCGACGACGCCGTCGTTGTTGAAGTCGCCGCTCACGAGCGGAAGAAAGGCAAAATCGTTGACCACCACTTCCACGGGCACATTTCCCACGGGCGCGCTGCTGTCGAACAGCCACAAATTGAACCGAAAGTTTTCCTGGCCCGACGTGGGAACGAGATGCGTCGTTCCATTGGCCACGTACGTGAACTGGTGAATCACCGACTCTGCCGGAAAATCTACCGGCGACTGATGGCCGCGCAGCGTGTAAAACTCGATCTTCGTCGGCGACCACGTGAAGAACCGCGTCAGCGCGGCGTCCTGGCTCAGATCGGGCAGCGTGATGCGCTTCAGATTTCCGTTGACGAAATACGGCTGGACGACCACCTGGGAATTCGTGGGGTCGGCGGCATTCCCCCAACGGCCATCTTCGAAATCGATCTCGCGATTGGGGTTATTCGGAATTGTGTCCCCGCCGAAAGGGTCCCATGTGAAGGCGCCAAAAGTCGCGTTGGCGTTCAGCACGTCCTGCCGACTGGTGGTTTGAAAGACGTAGGTCCCGTACCCGTGGCTTTCATTCAGGATGACTTCGGTCGAGTACCAGAACAATCCTGTCTTGTGTATCGTCAGGTGCAGTCCCGCGTCGTCCGACCAGACGTCGTTCGCACTGTTGGAGAATCGATTGGGCCCGGGGCCGACGGGATTGTTCGCTTGCTTCACGGTCCACGACCGCCCGGCAAATTGCAGAGTCACCGCGGCGGCGCGATGACACGCGAGCACGCTCAAGCTCACGCACGCGGCGAGGCGAATGATCGAGCCGCGGTGAAAAAATCCCGAATTTGCCACGCCGTCTCCCGATCAATGTCAGCTTCTCGTTGCACGCCGACGGGCCGCCAAGGCGGCGCCCGCCATCAGCACGATGCATCCGCCGGCGGGCTCCGGGACGGCCGTGAACGATGGCGCCGCGGCGAACTTGCCTTGCCAAATCGCCAGATCCGCGGCGTTCACGGCGCCGCTGCCGTCCGCGTCGCCCGGCGTATTGGGCGCCAGCGCGCCGAAATTGCGCTGCCAGATGAGAAAGTCGGCCCCGTCGACGTCGAGGTCGTTGTCGAAGTCGGCGTCGGTGGGCGCCAGGCCCGACACCTGATCGTAATCAAACCGCGCATTGCCGGTTCCGTTGGTGTTCAGCACGACGAGCTTGATGCGAACATTGCCCAACTCGGCCAGCGTGGGCGGCTGTTGATCGACGGCGCTCTTAAATTCGCTGAAAGTCGCGGAGAAAGTCTGGTACTCATCGGTCATCGTTTGCTTGGGGGCGAAAAACTCCTCTTCATTCTCGTCGGTGCCCGTCGCCACGATCATGTCCAACTCGCGCACGCCGACAAAGGGGTCAAACCCAGGCACGTCGACAAACCGCGCATCGACCGCTAGACCGCCGTAGGGGGCAAGATTCTGCCCGGGGGGCGAAACGTCGACGATGCCGAAATTCCCCACGTCGGAGATGCTGAAATCGGCCGCGTGAAATTGGCCCGAGCCCACGCTGCCGTCGATGGGGCCTTTGTCCGTCGTAATCGCGCCGAACGACCCCCAGTCCTGCGGACCGTCTTCAAAATCGAATAGCACCGTCTGCGCAGGCGCCGCGGTCGGCACGATTAAGAGGCACGTGGCGCTAACCAAAAACGACAGTTTGATTCTCATCGGATATCCGTTCGCGGACTTCGTGGGTAGGAGGGGGAACCCCTCCAATTACTCGCTCACTTCTTCGCAGGGTCAAGTTTCGCAGTCGCTCAGGTGGACACGGCCAGGTGCTCGTGGCGCCGGGCCTTCGCCGGATTGCGCAGCCGATACATCGCGGCCAAGCGCGCGTGGGTCTTCGTCGGCTCATATCCCATCGCCAACGACGTTTCATAAGCTGCGATCGCCTCCGCGTCGCGCCCCACGCCGGTGAGCGCTTCGGCGAGGTGGAAGTGGGCGGCAGGGAAGAAGTGCATCAGCCCCACTGCCACCAGCGCGTGCTCCACGGCGGCTTCGAATTGCCCACGCTGGGCGGACACTTGGGCCAGCCCGTCCAACGCCACGGCGTTCTCCGCCAATAGCTCGAGGGACACGCGAAATGCCCCTTCCGCCTCGTTCCACGCCTTCAGCTCCAGGAACAATTGCCCCAGCCGATTCGCGGTTCCTGAATCCTCCAGCGGTTGCGACGCGACCTCGCGCGCAGCCGCAGCGCGTCGCCGACGCGGCCCTCGCCCGCGGCGATGCTAGCCGACATGAGCCGCACGTAGCGCGACTGGCGTAGCTCGCCCTCAATCGACTCAATCACATCGTGCGCCTCGGCCCACCGGCCCAGCCGCAACAAACATCCGGCAAGCTGCAATCGAAACCCTTCCTCGTCGGGATGCTCCGCGCTCAGCTCTTGCCACAGCGCCAACGCCTGGGCGGCTCGGCGGCTGGCGGTGACCGCCACGGCCAGGTTGATCTTGGCGTCGCGAACCGCCTGGCGCACGTTCTCTTCGATGTCGGCGCTCGGCGCCTCCATGTATCCGAGGTCGACAAACCGTCGAATCATCTCGGCGGCGCTGGCGGGGTCTTCTCGCAGCTCCTCGGGATGCAGCCCCGCGTCGCCGGGCGCGTGTTCCCACGATTCGATGCGCTCGACGCCAACCAGCTCGTCGAAGATTTCCAGCCATGGCCGGCCGTCCATGTCGTCCCCAATCGCCAGCCCCAGGAGGGTGAGCACCGTGGGCGTCACGTCCAACAGCGTCGCGCCGTACAATGTTTCGCCGGCTCGGATGCCGGGACCGTGGGCGCAGGCAATTCCAAACTCGCGATGCCACGATTCCGGATTTTGCCAGGCGTTGGCGCTGGGCCGGCGGGCGCCGCTGTGGAAGCCGTGGTCGCTCACCAGCAGTACCGTGGTCTGCGAACCGGCCTGGGCCACGAGCGCCTCGAGCATCATGTCGTGGAAGCGATAGCAACCCGTCATTGCCTCGGAGTAAATCTCCGCGTCCCGCTCGCTCACGCGCGACAAACGCGGCGGATGGTACGGCATGAAGTGGTGCCCAAACTCGTCGATCGCCGAGTAGTACACCGCCATGAAATCCCAATCGTCGCCCGCCGCCAGGCGGCACGCCGCCGCCTGAACCGTCGACGCCCGGGCGATGATGCCGGCCAATTTCTGCAGCCGGTCGTCCTCGTCCTGGTCAATTTGGCCGGCGCGGGGCACAAACGGCAACAGGGCGTCGGCCTCAACGTCCCACGGCGAGACCGCAAGCGGGCCCAGCTCGTGTTCCAGTTCACGCGGATGAAACGTGCCGTCCGGAAATCTCGCCTGCTCGCCCGCCGGCGCCGACTGGGCCGCAAATCGGTCGCTGACGATCGAGCCGTGGATGGGCTCCGCCGGGTGGCTGGCGAACCACGCGACCACGTTCGACTTCAGCCCGGCCTGCGACAGGATATTCCACACGGCTTTGCACGTGCGGCTCGTGCTGGTGACCGGACGAATGCCGCTGCGGTCGGGCGCCGGCTCGACGAAGCTGCAGATGCCGTGCTTGTCCGCGCGCTTGCCGGTGGCGATCGAGTTCCACAGCATGGGCGACAACACCGGCTGAATCGTCGCGAGATTGCCGCTCGCTCCCGCCGCGATGAGTTTGGCGAGCGTGGGCATTTTTCCCTGGTCGACCAGCGGCCGGATCATTGTCCAGTCGGCGGCGTCCCAGCCGATCACCAGCACGCGCTTAGCTAGTCGCTTACTCATAGACTTGGTTGCGAGCGCACCAGCGCGCCTGACCGTCGAGAGCCGCCTTGGAACCGCCCGGCGATTAGGAGCGCCTAACAAATTGAACCTCCAAGGACGCCAAGAGCGCCAAGCAAGGCATGAATCCGACAGTTTTCTTGGCGTCCTTGGCGTCCTTGGCGGTTTAATTCATTGCATTAAGCGCTTTAAGATTTTTGCCGTCGGCGCTTCAGCGCGACCGCTCCGCCACCGGCGGCCAACAGCGCCAGCGACGTCGGCTCCGGCACAGCGCCGGCGTTGATCGCCATGTTGGCGGCGCTCTCGTAGGCGTAACCCAGCAGCGTCGCCGTCCCATTGTTGTCGGGCGTCACGTCGACGCGGGCCCAGCCGAAACGGACGTCCCCTCCGCCAATGTCCCACTTCAGGCCGACGAACTTTCCCGTTCCTACAAAGTTATAGAAATCCGCCCCCACCTGGCGGCCGGCGAATCGACCGCCCCCGGCTTCCGCCGCGCCCGGGCCGATCGGCGCCCCGGCGGCAAATGAGTTGACGTAGTACGACATGCTGGTAAGCACTTTGCTGTCTTGAGCGCCGATGTTGTACGGGTTCACGCGTACGCTGTTGGAGAAGGCCGCGATGGCGAACTCATTCTGGCCGACGTTGTCCAGATTGATGTAAATCGGACCCTGATCCTGGGTGATCGTCGTGTCAGGCACGTCGGTGTAAACAATCGCAGCGGCGGCCTGCTGGGTGAGTCCGAAGGCCCCCAGTCCCGCGGCCGCGGCGTAAGAAGTGAGTCGAGCGGCTAGCCAGTCCGGCAGCGATTGGCCCGCGGCGAGAGTTGAGTCTCTAGAAGCAGTAGCGTTCGTCGTGTCGTTCATTAGTCGGCCCTCGGAGGTAACTCGCTGACGCCTGCGCAGACCCAGCCTAATGCCGCCCCGCCGCGGGAGCAAGCAATTTACCCCCATTCGAGCCCGGTGAATTGCCAAAGAAACCTGCGGCGCTACCCTCGTGATACGATGGAAATGCTTTGGCTGCCGCAAACTCCGACCGCTTCACCGACGCCGCCAACGGATTCCTTACGCATGTCCAACGTGCCGGAAATTGCCTCCGACGGACGCGCCTTCATCACGGTCGTCTCCGGACTGCCGCGGTCCGGAACTTCGCTGATGATGCAGATGCTGGCCGCCGGCGGCATCGAGCCGCTCACCGATCTCCGGCGCCCGGCCGACGATGACAACCCGCGCGGCTATTTCGAGTTCGAGCCGATAAAAAAGCTCAAGCACGATTCCGCCTGGCTGGTCCAGGCTCGCGGCAAGGCCGTGAAGGTGATTTCACAATTGCTGTTCAATCTGCCCGCAACGCAGTCCTACCGCATCCTCTTCATGCGCCGGGATCTCGACGAGGTGCTCGCCTCGCAGGCGGCCATGCTGGTGCGCCGGGGGACGCCTGCCGCCGCTCAGGAAAAGCTCCGCGATGCGTTTTCCGCGCATCTACAAAAACTCGACGCGTGGCTCGTCCAGTGCGCCAACATGGTGACGCGCAACGTGGACTACGCAGCGCTCGTCGCCCATCCCAGCCACGCGGCCGCACAAGTGAACCAGTTTTTGGGCGGCGGACTGGACGTACCAGCCATGGCGGCGGCAGTCGACCCGCTGCTCTATCGCCAGCGAAGTCGGCCGACCGGCGATTAGTGCTTATCCCAGAACCGCCCGGGGTCTGGCTCAATTTGCGGAGTCTTCGGAGCAAATTGTGCCTGACCCCCTTCCGAGGGCGGTTCTGGGATAGGCTCTTAGCCTTTACCCGCCACGGGCGGCCACGAGTCTGGCGGTCGGCCCGATCAACGCCGCCACGGAAGCTTGCGGCCAGCCGCGCATGAGACGCCACGCCATGGCGTGAAGGCGCACGGCGTGCCTATTTGGCGGCAACCCACCAGCCGCTCAGTTTCACGACTGCAGGAGGCTGTGCCGCTTAAACCAGCAGCCGCTCACCGCCATCGCCGCGAGCAGGCCCCACGTCACCACCGTTGAAGTCTCCGGCACCGCATTGGTGGTGATCGTAAAGTTGTCGAAGTAGGCCGTACCGGTCAAATCCTCCGAGCCTGCTGCGGCGGTGAGTCCGGAGATGGGGGCGTCGGAAAACGTGGTGAACAGGCCATCGACAAAGCCGATCCCGCCCGCCACCAGCGTATTGTTCAGAAAAACGCTGTATTGCTGGGCGGCGTAGTCGAGCAAGATCGCGAAGGAGTTCCATGCGCCGAACGCAACAGTGGGGCCCGGCGCCACAAAGTCGCCCGTCCCGGTGTCCTGGTACAGCACTTCGCCCGTCGTCGCGTCAACGCCCAGCGAACCCAGCAGCGTGTTCCCGCCCGCCACGTCTGCGTACGCCTCGGTTCCAAAGAACGGACCGAATTCGCCGGCCATGTTATCGCCCGCAGGTCCCTCGACCCGCATGTCCCAACTGATGGTGATCGTATCCAGTTGACTCAACGGATAACCGCTCGTCGGCACCCCCCAGCGAATATTTGAGTCGGCCCCGCGGACCAGTTGCACGGCTTGCGATCCGGATTCCACAACGGCCGTCTGCACCGTCGCAGTGCTCGTGCCGGGGTCTGTGCTCTGCGCCCACGTGTCGGACTCTGGCGTAACTGGCTGTCCTTCGAGCTGGCCCGCGTATCCCATCCCGCCATCATCAAACGTCGTGGTGAACAGCGGCACCTCGAAGCCTTGGGTGTCGAGTATCGTGATCGACGCCTGCGCCGGTCGCGACGCGACCGCCAAGCCCACGAGGACGGCGACAAATGCAATACGGTGCAATGCTTTCAAGGTGATCATGGCTCTCATGCGCTCGTGGCGTCTGGAGTGGCTTGCGCCATAGTTAGGAATGCCTTCCATGCCGCATCCGCATTTCGCCAGCCTGCTGGTACGGCGGCAAGGACTCGGCCCGCCGCCGCGCAAACTTTGCGGCTCTTCCAGTCTCACTGGTTAACCTGGACTGGGCCCGTTGTCAATCATTTTAGGTTGCATGAGTCGAAATTTCACATTGCCCCTCCGACTCGGGCTGGAAACGATCGCCGGTCCAAGCCGATGCGGCCCCGGGACTCGACCGATTTGGCCCATCGCCATAGCTTGCGGTCGGCCGCGCATCAGATACTATTTCCTTGCGTTTGCCGGCCCTCGAATTCGGCTTTAAACGGTAACTCCAATGGCGAAATCAACCATCGCGATGGCCATCTGCTGGGCAGCGCTGGCCACCGCCGCCTGGGGCCAGGCGTCGGGAACCCCGACTGCCGCCCCCCAAGACGTCGGCATGTCGTCCCAGGCCCTGTCCAAGATTGACCAGGCCATGCAGAGCCGGGTTGAGGCGGGGGAACTGGTCGGCGCCTCGGTGCTCGTGTCGCGGCGGGGCACGGTTGTGTACTTCCACCAGTTCGGCCTGATGGACGCCGAGGCCAACAAGCCGTTCCGGCCCGACACGATGGCGCGGATCTACTCGATGACCAAGGCGATCACGTCGGTCGCCGCGATGATGCTCTACGACCAGGGGAAACTCGCCCTCGACGACCCCGTAGAAAAGTACCTGCCGGAATTGGCCAACCGCACCGTCTACGACCCGGGGGTCAACCGGCCCGCCAAAACCGTGATGACGATCCGCGACCTCTTGCGGCACACCTCCGGCCTCATCTACGGCAACGCCGAAGGCTCGCCCCTCGAACAGCAATACCAGGACGCCGACCTGTTGAACAAGGAAATCACGCTCAAGGAGTTTGTCGACCGGCTGGCCCCCTGCCGCTGGCCTTCGATCCGGGCACGGATTGGCATTACGGCGTGTCGGTCGACGTGCTGGGCGCCGTGGTCCAGCGGGTTTCGGGCTTGAGCCTGGACGAGTTTTTTCACCAGCGAATCTTCACGCCGCTGGGCATGGTCGACACGGGGTTTGAAGTTCCCGCCGACAAGCTCGACCGCTTCGCCGCTTGCTACGAGTGGGTCGACGGCAAGCGGCGCGTCGAAGACGCCCCCGCCACGAGCCGCTACGCCCGCAAGGCCACCCTGTACTCCGGCGGCGGCGGGCTCGTCTCCACCGCGACCGACTACTGGCGCTTTCTCATGATGCTCGCCGGCGGCGGTCAGGCCGGCGGCGTGCGACTGCTGGACCCAAAAACCGTCGAGCTGATGACGCACAATCAGCTCAACGAATCTACCGGCTGGATCGACAAGCCCGGGCAAGGCTTCGGCCTGGGTTTCAAGGTGATCGTCGAACCCATCCCCGACGCCGACCGCCGCATGCTCGGCGAGTACAGCTGGGCCGGCAAGGCCAGCACGCAGTACTGGACCAACCCGCGCGAAGAACTGACCGTCGTCACCGTCGAGCAGACGCTGCCGTACTCCGATAAGACCTACGCGCTGGTCAACCCGCTCGTGTACGACGCCATCGTCGAACCAAACCAACCGGCGGCGGGTGAGTAACCCCGCGCCTCCGGTTCGTGGCGTCGCCACAGCGAGGGCTGGCGACGGGTCCGCCAAATCACATCCACTGCCAGGCCCGCGGCGATCAGCAAGCCAAACCCGGCCGCTTCCGGCACGGGGGTCGCCAGGGCGAGATGATCTGAGGAATCAAGCGCCATGTCGGCGAGGTCGCCGAAATCGCCAAAATCGATCTGCCCGCCGACGTAGCCGCCGACAACGCCGTTGGGGCCCAGCCCCGACGAATAGAAGTGATTGGCGCCAATCAGGCCGATGCCTTCGATCAGGTCTCGATTCACCGTCGGATCGAAGGCGGGATCGTCGCCCACCCCGCTCGTTCCGATTTCGTACACAAACCCATAGAGGTCGTCGAGCGTCAAGTCGAACGCGGGCGAAAGCGAGTTGCCAGAAAAGTGCATCGAAAACGCCGACAGCTCAAGATGCTCGATGGGGAACGGCGCGCCGTCGGTGGGAAAATGAACGAGTATCCCGTTGCCGTCCAAGTCGGCGCCCGAAAACGATCCTGTGACGCTGGCTCCTTCCGAAAAACCGTCTTGGAAGAGGGCGTAGTTGAGATTGGTAAGCGCCTGCGCCGGCGAGGCCCCAAGCCGCCACGAGATCCCAACGGCCAGAAGTAGAACCAGGGCCCGTTTGATTGCGCTCATTAGCTTCTCCAATTGGGTGTTGAAACAAAAGCCGATGGGGGGAACGCGCCACTAAATGCCCATTCGTTCTAGTCTTTTCCTTCTTGGCGTCCAGCCTCTGACTTCGGCTGAGCGATCGGCGAATTTGATATTTGCCCGTTCCCGTTGGTCCAGCGCCGCGAAGCATAGACGACGCTAACATGGGACACGCCGAAATCCGCCAGCTTTTGCTTCAAGGCCTTGATATCTTCACCCGAGCTATCGACGCCCGCCAGCTCGCGCGAGCCGAGTTGGAGTCTCCCCGTCGCAGGATTCAAGCTCAGCTCAATCCGCGCTTTGCGCGGCCGCTTCATCCACAGCGCGTCGGTCCAGCTCTCGCTCAGGCTAAAGCTCGCCCCGGCGGCTTCAAATTGCTGGATCTCTCGCCGCAGATTCCGGCGGTGAACTTGCGCCGCGCCAGGAGCAGGGCGACGACGGTCACGGCGGCGAGCAGCCATTTCAGACTGAAACGCAGCATTTGGGTACGTCGAGCGCAAACTCTTGCCAAGCTAGCCCCCACCGCGCGTCTACCGTTGCAGCAAGAGCGATACCCCGGCCGCAATCGCCAACACCGCTAAGAGGTCGCCGCTGTGGGCAAAGCTGACGCCGAGAAACGGCGCGGTTAACAGCCCAAACAGAATCAGCCAGACGGCCAGCAGGAGCATCCCCAGATTCTTGGGTACAGCCATCGAAAGTTTTCTCGCTGTGAAAGTATCGTGCACCGGGTCGAGACGCCCCGCTTGATGTAATATTCGACACGTCGCTTGATCGGTATGAGAGAATCCTGGGTTTACCAGTTCGCAAGGCCTGGGGAGGCGGCCACACTACGCCCAGGCGCACCTGTGCAACAATTCCGCCCGGCTCAGGCGCCGAGGACGGGGGGGTGGCGGGTGGCACAAGTTGCCGTGCATGGCTAGGTCCGAATATCTGCGAAGTCGAGATCGCATGTCACCAGCGCTCGATCCTCGACGCGGCCGGGTGCCATGGCCACGAAGGTCCGCCGCCGTGGCCATGCAGTGAGCCGTCTCATGCTCCCATCTGCAGACCTCCGTGAGCATGGCGCCCGGCCCCTTTCATCTTGCTCCGGCTCCCTCCCCCTTGCCGGGAGGGCTGGGGAGGGGGTTAATGGACTCCATGTACCGCAACCAAGACCAGCGAGACTTCGCCCGCCGACTCCGCAACCAACGGAACCCGAGCGGACTCGTTGGAGCGCTCGACCGCGCCGCAGAACTCGGCGGCAAGTTCCGCCGTCAGGCCGCCATCGGCGCCTACCTGGTCGATCTCGTTTGCTTCTCGCACAAGTTGGTGATTGAGCTCGACGGCCCGCAGCACCTGGAACCCGCGTGCGCCGAGCACGACGCGCGGCGGACGGCCTGGCTCCGTCGCAGGGCTATCGCGTCTTGAGGTTTCGGAATCACGAGCTGGACGATGGGGCGGGATTGGCGGTGGACGCGATTCGCAGGGCGCTTGAGGAGTCGGAGACGACCGCGGGATAATCACCCCTCCCTAACCCTCCCCATCGAGGGGAGGGAATCGGAGAATCGTTTTCTTGACTCCTCAGGCCAGGCGCCATGGCCACGAAGGTCCGCCGCCTTGGCCATGCAGAGACCGCCTCATGCTCACGTCGGCGGACCTCCGTGAGCATGGCGCCCGGCGACCTGCCTTGGCTGGACTCGCGGCCTTGCCGACTTGGAGGCGGGTGGGAGCTTTAGCGACGGACATCCAGAGATTTTTGACAGGGTAGATGACCTCACCAAAGGCATCGAGGCGAACGCCGACAGCAATCGCCGAAGTGCTGCACTTTGTTTTAAGTTGCAATGCGTGTCGCTCGTGATGAGTGGTGCGTTGTTTGCTTTTTGGTATTTTTTGCAAGTTGCTAAGAAGCCTCGCGCTGGTCTCAATGATTTGTGGTGCCAAGGCTACCAAACGCCGCGGATGGGGTTCCCTACCGCGGAACAACCCCCGAAACAATGAAGCCCCGTGGAACCGATCCACGGGGCTTTGTTCGTTTGTATCTACTGGCTCACAGAGACACGCCACGTCGCCGGGAACTTCAAGCCGAAACAATCCTCGGTAAGCCCGATGATATTCTCAACGGCGGCCTTCGACACAGAATCGTAGGTGCTATGGTTGGCAGCCTGGGATAATCGAAACTCTCCTGTAACGAATCGTTTGCCGTTCTCTTCCTTGCTCGGCATTAGGTTCACCGAGGCCGGCACTGACTGTCCGAGATAGGTCTCAACGGCTTGTCGACGTTCAGGAGTAGTGGCCGTCATTCCCTCAAACGTCAGTGCCCAAATTCTCAGGCGTTCGTTCTCAGGCTGCTCCGGCTGCCAGATTACTCTGGCTCGGATATGGAGTACGTCATCGAACGGGTACACGTCGATATTGGTCCAAATCTGCCCAAGATTGTCGTAGTCTGCGATCGCATCGTGTATTTTTCGAGACAAGTCATCGCGATTTTCGGCCGTCAGAGGAACGAAATTCTTAATCGCGGCCTGCAATCGGTTCTGCTCCGCTTGAAGCTGCTCATTGATAATCGTTTGGAATGTCTGAGACTTCGCGATCATCTCATCTACGGTCGTTGTCACCGAGGCCCGGACGGCATTCTCCACTTGAGCCTGGAGAACATTCTGAAACTCTTTGGATTCTACGACCGTGGCCGCCGCTGCCTGAATCGCCTTATCATCAATCGCTTTGGCCAAGGCTTCGGCGGTCAATCGCTTCCGTAACTCCGCATTCGCGGCGGTCTCAACTTTTTCATCCCAGTCGAAACTGTTGGCGACTCGGTTGACCACGCCTTCAAGAATCGGCGTCATGGAGTAGAAGAGTGCCACGAACAGGATTACCAAGCCGATCAACACACCCCCAGCCATTGTCCTACCGAACAGGTGTGAGCGAGCATCGACAGCCTCCCTGGACTTCTCAATAGCCTGATACAGGTCCTCGTTCCGCTTGTCGTGCTCCTCAATCCGAAGGGCGACCATATCGGCAGCACTCCGAACCTCCGCCTGAATGACGCGAATTTCTCCCAATGGATCGGGACTAGCAGGGACCGGCTGGTTCGACACTTCGTTTAGACCTCCGCTAAGGGTTCCGAGGGTTCCAGAACGCTATTCGTTTCCCTACGTCAGATATTGCTAGCCACTCGATTCCAGAGGCTCTGTTCGTTTTTGCGTCAGCAAGGCTGTTACGTGACTACGGCTTTGTCTGCGTGATCGTGATCGTGTCGCTACTGTCATAGTGGTCATACGAGATTTCCAGCCGATCAATCATCCACGTCCAGTTCCTCTTGTCGCCATTCAGAAACTCTTGGTTGCCAATCACAGAGTTGAGTTTGCCCACGATGTTCTGTGAGAACTCAGAGTCAAGGTAATTCAGAGACGACTCGACTAGCCGCACGAACCTCGGTACGTCTCCGTCATAGGTAGAGATTTCCCAAGTCTGCGGGTCCAGATTCATATCGTCCTTCATCGCCCTCAGCGGACTTTCCTTTGAATCAAAGAAGACATCGTTGGCACTTCGGCTAGTCACCTCCCATTGGTATTGAGTTGCACCGTTCACGATCTTGTTGACCTTCGGCAGTGTCAGCCAAACGAGTTCGTGCCACTTCGTGTTACGGTCAATTCGGTCTGGAAAATACCAAGGCCCAGCTTCAAAGGCGTACTCGTGGATGCTGCATTCCAAGTCCTCGCCCACCGTATTGTCAGGCACGTAGTAGATAACTCCCCAGGGCTGAATGAGGGGCGTTACTGTCTCGAAGTAAATCCCAAAAGGTTCGCCCTTGTACTTCTCCATAAAAACGGGAGCCAATGATTCAAGATCGGCCACCGTTACAGTTGGTGCAACGTCGTCGGCAACTTGTGCTGTGACGGTCACGGCTCTGCCCACAACCGCATCGTGCCACTCTTCGCTGAGAATCTTGTATTCAAATGGTGCGGGCTGTTGGCTTGCTGGTTCAGAGACTTTCGGTTCAGGGGATTCCGGGACTGCCGATTCAAGGGCAACCGGTTTCGATTCGCCAGATAGCAAGAATCCCACCGATGCCACAACGGCGAGAATCACAACGGAACCGACCACCCAAAGAGCACGCTTTGACGACTTTCGCGTAGCTATCGCCGTCCTAGGCGGTGCGGGCTCGGGTGGCTCCGCTCCGATTTCCACCTTCGCTCCGCACTTCGGGCAGGCGACGACTCGGCCTAGGTGTTTCTCTTTGGCAGAGCCAGTGGCCCCACAGTGAGGGCATCGAAAAGGAATAGGCATGACGCCGATTCTAATTTCCCGCATTTGTACGGGCTAGCCGGGTGCCATGGCCACGAAGGTCCGCCGCCGCGGCCATGCGGAGCGCCGCCTCATGCTCACGTCGGCGGACCTCCGTGAGCATGGCGCCCAATGTCCGGCCGCTCGCTCCTCATCCCTCGTTCCTCGCCCCTTTTCCCAACTTCGCGCCTTGGAAATGGCCGCGCACCCTGCTAGGGTGGAAGTGTATCTCTGTCCACCATAGGGCAATCCGTAGCCGTTCGCCAAAGGCGGCGCTCGGCCGGCGCGCCTGCGCGGGGGGCCATCGACGGCGGCGCCGCCAGGAGTTTTGAACTCCCAAAACCCATGTCCTTGAAATCAAAACCGCGGCCGCCTCGCCGCGCCACGAGAGCAAATCACTCGACGTTCGCCGCTGCCGCGTCCCAGGAGGCCAACGAGTTTTGGAGTAAAAAACCGGGGCCCCCTCTTCCCGCCCAATTCCAAAACCCACTCCCCCCCGTTCCGTCCCCGACCCCTGAACCCTCCCTTTCCTCCCTGCCCACCGCCCACCGCCCACCGCCCACTGGCCCTGCTATACTCCCCCACATGCTCGCCAAGCTCCACACCTTCTCGCTCCTGGGCATCGACGCGCTCGCCGTCGTCGCCGAGGTCGACGTCTCGCACGCGGCCCTGCCCAAGACCGTGCTGGTGGGCCTGCCCGAGCAGGCGGTGAAGGAAAGCATCCACCGCATCGAGCGGGCCATCGTCAACAGCGGATTCATCCTGCCGATCAACCGCGTGGTGATCAACCTGGCCCCGGCCGACCTTCCCAAACAAGCCTCGTCGTTCGACCTGCCCATCGCCCTCGGTCTGCTAGCCGCCAGCGGACAGCTCGCGGTCGAACTGCTCGACCGCTACGCCATCGTCGGCGAGCTCGCGCTCGACGGCTCGATGCGCCCGGTGAAGGGCGCCCTCTCCATGGCCATCGCCGCCAAGGCCGGCGGCAAAGTCCGAGGCATCATCGTTCCCGCCGCCAACGCCGACGAGGCCGCCGTGGTCGAAGGCGTCGACGTGATTTCGGTCAACTCGCTCACCGAGGCCGCGGCCTTCCTCGTCGAGCAACTTCCGATCGAACCCGCCCCCTGCCGCAACGCCGAGCTGTTCGAGGAGCTGGGCCGCTACGAGGAAGACTTCGCCGAGGTGCGCGGGCAGGAGATGGCCAAGCGCGCCGTGATGATCGCCGCCGCGGGCAATCACCATCTACTGATGGTCGGCCCGCCCGGCGCCGGCAAGACGATGCTTGCCAAGCGCGTGCCTACCATCCTCCCGCGGCTCACCAGCGAAGAGTCGATCGAGACCAGCCGCATCTACAGCGCGCTGGGCAAGCTGCCGCCCGGCCGGCCGTTGATGGTCCGCCGGCCGTTCCGGGCGCCGCACCACACGATCTCCAACGCCGGCCTGGTCGGCGGCGGCTCGACGCCTGCGCCCGGCGAGATCAGCCTCGCGCACAACGGCGTCTTGTTTCTCGACGAGCTCCCGGAGTTCAACCGCACCACGCTGGAGGTGCTCCGTCAGCCGCTGGAAGACGGCACGGTGGCCATCAGCCGCGCCCTCCGCGCGACCGAGTTCCCCGCCGACTTCATGCTCATCGCGTCGCTCAACCCGTGCCCCTGCGGCTACCGCGGCGACCCGCGCCGCGAGTGCCATTGCAGCGTGCCGCAAATTGAGCGTTACATGTCCAAAATCAGCGGGCCGCTGCTTGGACCGCGTCGACATTCACATCGAAGTGGCCGCCGTGCCGTTCAAGGAACTGTCGCACGGCCCGCCGCGGCACCGACACCGCGACGATGCGCCAGCAAGTCGAGGCGGCCCGCGCACGGCAAACCGAGCGGTTCGGCAGGCGCCACCAAGCAAACCAACGGCCAGATGACCAGCCGACAGGTGCGCCAAGTGTGCCAGCTCGACGCCGCCAGCCGCGATCTGTTGGAATCGAGCGTGAACGAAGCCGGCCTCTCGGCTCGCGCTCACGACAAGATCCTGCGCGTGGCCCGCACGATCGCCGATGTCGACGGCTCGGCCGACATCCGCCAGGAGCACGTCGGCGAAGCCGTGAATTACCGCATGCTCGACCGGAGATTCTGGGCCTGAATCATACGGTCTCTATTCGCATGCCCAGGAACGGGAGCGCCAAAAACTTGAACTATCCGACGGCCCATCGTAGAGTGCAGGATTGCCCGGCCGACGCGGCGCCCTCACTATCAGCATCGATGATGAGATTACGGATTATTGCAGCGGCCGCCGGGTTGCTCGCGGCTACGGCCGTACGCGGCGCCACGTACACGTACGACGCCGAGACCCAGCCGGCGATCACCGACGTCCACTTTGGCGCCTGGCAGCTTTACGGCGGACCCGCCGCTTGGACGACGGATTACGCCCGTTCGCCGACCCATTCGCTCGACCTGACCGGAGGCATTAGCAGTACGTGGATGCGGCAAGAGTTGTCCGACGGGATAAATTACATCGCCGCGGACTTCTACGCGCTCGCGCCCAACGGCCCGGCCCCGGCGAAGGCCATCTTCGACTTCGGCGAGCAGCCGATCGTGGCTGGGCCCGATTGGACGGCCAATACCTACGTCGTCCGCAGCTTTCCCTACTCGTCCGCGGCGCGTTTTAGCTTCGTCGGGGCTGGCGTTTACCTGGACGACGTCACTTTTCGCTCGGTGACGCGGGCCGAGGCCGCGGTGATCCAGGACGCTAACTTCGCGGCGCTGATGCCGAAGCCGTTTAACTACGTGGCGCCCGACGATCGCTACGCCCGCATTCCCATCGCCGAGGCTCGTCTGGCCTCCGGACAGCAACTCAACGTGCTGATGGTGGGCGACAGCATCATCAACAATACCTTTAATTCATTCTTCGATTCGCTGGTCGACCGACATTATTCGGGGGCGCAACTCGTAGTCAAAAAAAGCGTCGAGGGGGCGCCGGCGCCGCCTATTGGTCGCAAGGCGACCGCATCGCCAATGCGCTTGCCGCGTCGAATCCGGATCTGCTCATGTTCGGCGGCGTGAGCACGCTCCAACCCGACGTTCCGCTGATTCAAGACATCATCGCCAAAGCCAGAGCGTTCAATCCTCAAATCGAGATCGTGCTGATGGACCGCATGGCGGGCGACCGCAACCAAATGGCGTTCAACCCCTTTCTCGATCCTTCCTTGGCAGAACCGGTCGACCCCGAGGGGACCGATTATCGTGCAGACCTTTACCGATTGGCCGCCGCCGAAAACGTGCAGTTCTGGGATGTGACGACGCCGTGGAGCCAGTACATGCTCGGCTCGGGTCTGCCGGCGGAAGCCTTTTATCGCGACTTGGTTCACATGAACGGCTTGGGGACAATGCTCGCCGGCCGCGTGATGGAGTCGTATTTCTCGCCGCTTCTGTCGGCCGACTTCTCCGGCGACGACGAGGTCGACGCCGATGATCTGGAGCTCTGGCAGACGAATTTCGGCAAGCTCGAGGCGGCCACGCGTAGCGAAGGCGACGCCAACGGCGATCAGGCCGTCGACGGCGACGACTTCCTCGAATGGCAGCAGCAGGCCGAAATCGTCGATAGCGCTACGGCCCCGATTCCCGAGCCCTCGACGCTGGTCCTCGCGGCGGGCGGAGGACTGCTGTTTTGGGGAGGGCTGTATTCAGCGAGGCTCGTCCGACGCTGCAGTCCGCGGTCGTTGATAGACGACCTTGCCGCCCACGATCGTCGCCCGAATGCCAACCGACCCGATTTCCGCTGGCGGCGTCGTGAACAAATCTCGCTCGAGCACCACGAGGTCGGCCAGCTTGCCGGGCGACAATGACCCGAGATCGTGTTCGTTGAACCCAGCATAAGCCGCGTCAATCGTGTACGCCCGCAGCGCTTCCTCAACCGTGATCTTCTGCTGCGGTATCCAGCCGTCGGGATTCTTGCCGTCGAGGGTGCGGCGCGTCACCGCGGCGTAAATCCCCTCCAGCGGCGTCGGCGGCGCCACGAACCAGTCGCTGCCGAAGGCGAGCTTCGCTCCCGCGTCCAGGAGCGAGCGAAACGCGTAGGTCGTCTCGCTCCGCCGTGCGCCGATCACCCGCTCAGCCCACCGGCCGTCGTCGATGCAGTGGTAGGGTTGCATGCTCGCAATCACTCCAAGTTGGGCGTAACGCGGGACGTCGGCCGGGTCGATGTGCTGGGAGTGCTCAATGCGGAACCGCCGGTCGCGCGGGCCGTTCGTCTTCTCGGTGCGCTCGAACACATCGAGCTGCAGCCGGATCGCCCGGTCGCCGATGGCGTGCACTACAACCTGCAGCCCGGCGCGGTCGGCGGCCATCGTCCATGCTTCGAGGTCCTCGACCGTGTTCACCAGCAAGCCGTTGTCCTTCGGCGCATCGCTGAATGGCGCCAGGAACGCCGCCGTGTGCGAACCGAGCGAGCCATCGACGAACCCCTTGAGCCCGCCGATCTTCAGCCAGTCGTCGCCGCGGCCCTGAGCCCGCACCTCGTCGGCCAGCCGCTTCCACGCCGCCAACGGCGTGCAGGCATAGATGCGCGTTTTGAGGAGCCCGTTCCGGCGGGCCACGCGAAACACCTCGAGGTCGCTCCACGTGCCCATGTGGTGCACGGCCGTCACGCCGCGGGCGGCCAGGTAATCGGTGGCCGCGACGACCGCGGCCATCTGCTGGGCGAGCGTCGCGGGCGGCGCGGAGCGATCGATGATCGACAGGGCGTTGTCCTTGAAGACTCCGAGCGGTCGTCCGCGATCACCGCGCGTGATCTCGCCGCCCGGCACGTCGGCGACATTGTCGTCGACTTTCGCCGTGCGCATCGCCGCCGTATTCGCCAGCGACATGTGCCCGTCGAGGCGCGAGATCCACACCGGATTGTCAGGCGTCACGGCGTCGATCCAGTCCCGCGTGGGCAACTCGCCGCCCCACAGCGTGTGGTCCCAATCCCCGCCGGTGATCCACTCGCCAGGCTTGAGCCGCTTGGCAAATTCGGCGATACGGCGGACAAATTCCTCCCGCGTTTTGGCATCGCGAAGTTGCACGGAGGTGAGGTGCAGGCCGCCCTCGATCATGTGGATGTGCGAGTCGATCAGGCCCGGCACGATCAGCCCGTCGCCAGCGTCGATCACCTGGGCGTCGGGCTTCGCCAACTTGGCGACCTCGGAGCGCGATCCGACGGCAAGTATCCGATCGCCACGCACCGCGACCGCCTCGGCCCACGCCCGAGCCGGATCGGCAGTCCACACGCGGCCGGTGATCAGCATCGTAGCGTCCGCCGCCGCCTCGTCGCCCCGGACCGGTGGCGCCGCCAACGCACCCGCGGCGAGTGCGGCAATCAATGATTTACTTGCGAAACACAAAATACACCGCCCCGCACAAGCACAACGCCGCCCAGAGATAGTTCAGCCGCACCGGCTCCTTCATATACAACATCGCAAACGGCACGAACACCGCCAGTGTAATCGCTTCCCGCATAATCTTGAGCTGTCCCAGCTCGAGTTGCGTGCGCCCGATCCGATTGGCCGGAACCTGCAGCAAATACTCGAACAGGGCGATCCCCCAACTCGCCAGCGCGGCGAATATCCACGGCCGGTTCGATAAGTTCTTCAGGTGCGCGTACCACGCGAACGTCATGAACACGTTGGACAATACGAGCAGCCCCGCGGTTTTCATCAAGACAGACATCCTCACGGTCTCCTGCAGCCTTCCTTGACGTTCGATGGAACGGGCGCCACGCGAGCGGTCAGGACGTGACCGCTGATGATGCCTTGTCCCCGAGCAATACGCAGAGTTTACCAGCTTAGACCGCAAAAAACCGGGGACTTGATCCCGATGTCCGAAGAAACCGAGCGTCGATAAGCTGATGCGAGCGAAGCACTTTTTCCGTCGATTCCGCGGAAATATTTGAATGCCTCAAGCGAATTGTCCAACAGCGGCGTCGTGATTGCCCCCGGGGCGCCGCTGACGCAGCGTTGATTGTCGTGTTTACAACTATCGGCGCGGCGCACCCCTGGAGGGCGTCAACGTCGCAACGATATACTTCCATCGTGGCTTTTTTCATGCGCGCGACGCGCGCCAAGCCTTCCCGGCCTGGGCGCCAAATGCCGCCCGGTTCGCATCGGAATCGGAAGTAGGTGATCTTTCGTGTTACTTGCGTTGGGGACCTTAACGATGCCGACTTCACCCATCCTGCGACAATCGGCGGTGATCTTGGCTCTCCTGTCCCCGGCTACTGCCAAGGGGCTGGCCGACGAGCGAACCGCGGCCGATCTCCTGCCGCCGAGCACCGTGATCTTCGCGGAAATCAGCCAGCCCCGCGAATTACTAAATACCGTCTATGACCATCCGCTCGCACAGCGAGTTGAGGCCCTCGACCAGGTGCGAGCGGCGATGGAGAAAAAGGGGTATCTCGATTTCAAGGCGGGCGTCGCCGCGATCGAGTCGCAGATGGGCCTGCCCTGGCGCAGAATCGTCGGCCAAGTCATGGGGCGCGGCATTGTAGTTGCGCTTGACGCCAAGAGCCAAGGCTTGGTGATACTGGCCCGGGCAATGGATGAGAGCACGCAGGTACAGCTCATCGAGACGCTAGCCAACATGGCGCGCCTCGACGCCAAAAATAAGGGCAATCCCGATCCGATTAAGACCAGCGACTATCGTGGGATCAAGGTCTATGCGATTGACCAGGGCACGTTGATCGTGGCGGCCGATTGGCTGGCGGTGACCAACAAGGATGAGTTGGGAAAGCAGATCGTCGATCGTTGGCTTGATAAACCAAGAGATTCACTCGCTGGGGACGCCCAATTTGCGAAAGCGCAAGGCGCGGCAAGTGCTTCAACAACCGCGTGGGGATACGTGAATACCGCGGCGCTCCGCGACGCCGGAGTGGCCAAAAAGTTGTTCGGCGGTCAGGCCGAGAACCCGCTCGCCGAGATTCTTTTCGGCGGCATTTTGAGCACGCTCATGCGGACGCCCTACGTTACGGTAAGCCTGGATGTGAATGATCGGCAGCTGCGACTAACTGCGTGCGCGCCTCTGGATCGCAGCTGGGCGGGAGATGCTCGCGAATACTTCTTCGGTTTACAGGGCCAGGGCGTGGCGCCGCCTCGGCTGGCGGTTGACGACCCCATTGTTTCGGTGTGCGCTTATCGTGACGTGTCGGCGATGTGGGCGAGGGCCGGCGACTTGCTCAACGAACGGTCGAACGAGGAACTGGCGAAGGCGGACAGCAATCTCTCGACGCTGTTTTCCGGCAAGGACTTCGGCGAGGATATCCTCGGAGCGTTCCGGCCCGAGGGACAGCTTGTCGTCGTCCGACAAACATTCGCCGAGGGCGAGCCGGCGCCGGCCATCAAGCTTCCGGCGTTCGCGCTGGTGGTCGATCTCAAGGATCCAGCCGTCGTGCAACCGGAGCTGCGCCGCACGTTTCAGAGCCTGATCGGATTCTTCAACGTCGTGGGGGCGATGAACGGCCAGACGCAACTAGAACTGGACGTGGAAAAGACAGACGCTGCGCAGTTCGTTACGGCGACCCCTCTGCCTGATCCCAATGCCAAAGATCCGCAGAGCTTGAAGATCAACTACAATTTCTCGCCGTCGGTCGCTTTTGCGGGCAGCCGATTCGTCGTGGCGAGCACGAAAGCGCTGGCGCATACGCTCGCCACGGCGAGCGCCACGGAGGCGCCGCCCAGCGACGGCGCCAGCGTCGTGAACACCAGTGGCGTTCTGCAGTTCGCTGCGTTTCGCGAAATTCTTGCCGACAATCGCGCTCAACTTGTTGCTCAGAATATGCTCAAGGAGGGGCACACCAAGGATGAGGCGGAGAAAGCCGTCGACGTATTGTTGGAACTACTCGGCTGGGGCGATCGCCTCGCGCTTTCACTCGACACGACGCCCAACGAGTTGCGAGCGTCTGTTGACATGCACTTAACAGCGGCGAAGTAGGACTACTGCCGACAGCGGATTGCCAGCGACGCGCCAACCCAAAATTCACAGGTCGAAAATCGAACTGCGGATGCGAGGGGAATCGATGCCTTTGGCATTAGAAACAATCGATCCGACATGGGCTTGGGAACCCTTCGCGCCGACCGAAAAGCGGCCTTGGAATCATACGTTGGCGGCGCATCTGTTTCGCCGCGCCGCGTTTGGCGCCCCAGCCGAGCAAATCGACGCCGCAATCAAGCAGAGTCCCGCGTCTGCCGTCGAACAGGTCATGCGCGGCTCGGAAGACCAGAGCGACTTCCAGGGGCAAAGCGATGAGTTGGCGAAGACCCTCTTAGCGACCGGCGAACCCAGGCAGCTCGCCGCGTGGTGGGTGTACGTCATGCTTCAAACGCCCCATCCTTTGCTGGAGCGAATGACGCTCTTCTGGCACGGGCATTTTGCCACGAGCGCCGAGAAGGTGACCGATGCACGTCTCATGCTCGATCAGAATCGGCTTCTCCGCCGCATGGCGCTGGGCGATTTTCGCCAGTTGGCTCAGGAGATTTCGCGGGACCCGGCGATGCTCATTTATCTCGATTCGTCAACCAATCGCAAGGCACACCCGAACGAGAACTACGCCCGCGAGTTGATGGAGCTGTTTTGTCTGGGCGAAGGCAACTATTCTGAAAAAGACGTCCAGGAGTTGGCGCGCTGCTTTACCGGCTGGGAGATCAAGTCGGGGAAGTACCGTTTCAACCAGTTCCAGCACGATTCAGGCGCGAAGACGGTGCTGGGTAGTACGGGAGCATTCCCGGAAGGAGAGGCGGTCGACTATATTCTGGAACAGCCGCAAGCGGCGAGGTTTATCGTCGGCAAATTGTACCGCCAGTTCATAGGTGACGAACCGGCGCCGCCGGCCGAGTTGCTGGAACCGTTGGCAATTGCCCTGCGCGAACACAAGTGGCAGATCGGTTACGTCGTCCAGCGAATTCTCGGCAGCCGACTCTTTTTTTCCACGCACGCCGTGGGACGCAAGGTGCGGTCGCCTGTTGATTTGGCCGTCGGTTTGCTGCGATCGCTCGAGGGATCGACGAACACGCAGCAATTGGCCGGCGACTTGCGGCAGAATGGCCAGGGGTTGTTTTATCCGCCGAACGTCAAGGGCTGGGACGGCGGTCGCGCCTGGATCAACTCATCCACGATTCTGGGACGCGCCAATATGGTCTCGCAAGTGATGGGCGACGAAACAACGCGGTTCGGTGGAGGCAAGCTTGACGAGTATCTCGCGCGGCACGGAGCGGACCGACCGGAAAAGGCGGTTGACTTGCTGATCGAATTACTGCTCGCGGCCCCGCTCGCGCCGCAGACACGCGACGGCTTGATTGCGATATGTCGTAAAAACCCCAATCAGGCGTACGGCTTCGCTGACGCCATCCACGTGCTGGCGACGTTGCCGGAGTTTCAAGTGGGTTGACAGGAGAGAGGTCATGCACACGACGCGACGCAAGTTTTTGGCCACGATGGCCGGCGGGTCGGCGGTTATTTCGCTCGGCGGAAGCGTCCCGACGTTTTTGGCCCAGGCGGCGGCAGCCGCGCCGGCGAATAGCGACGATACAATTCTGGTCGTCGTGCAGATGACCGGCGGCAATGATGGCCTGAACACAGTCGTGCCGTACAACCATGACGAGTATCGCAAGGCCCGGACCAAGTTGGCGATTTCCGCCGCCGATGTGCTCAAGATCAACGACATGATCGGGTTCCACCCGTCCGCCCGAGGACTGGCGGATTTGCTGGAAGACGGAAAACTTGCCGTCGTCCAGGGCGTCGGCTATCCGAACCCCAACCGGTCCCATTTCGAATCGATGGACGTGTGGCACACGTGCCGGCGCAAGAACAATCCCCGCTCCACCGGCTGGTTGGGACGATATCTCGATGCGACGCGCGAAACCGCAGACGTCGATGCGCCCGCGGTGCATGTCGGAATGGAAAAGCAGCCGCTGGCGCTGGCGGCGGAGCATGTGCACGTTCCTTCGTTTGGATCTCCCGAGGCATTTCGACTCCAGGATGGCGGCAGCCATGAGCTGCGCGACGCGATTCACGACCTGGCAAAGCGCGGCGAGGGACCGTCCGATCCATTGCTTGGCTTTCTGCAGTCCAGCACGACGTCGGCATTGTCGGCGAGTGACCGCATCGCGGCGGCGCTCCGCGACTACCAAACCCCAGTTACTTACCCCGAGAGCGATTTAGCCACACGGCTCAAGATCGTGGCCCAGTTGATTGACGCCGGCTTGAAAACGCGCGTTTTCTACGTCGAGCTTGATGGGTTCGATACCCATTCGCAGCAGGCGGCGGCGCATGCCGCCTTATTGCGACAGCTCGGCGAAGCCGTACGCGCCTTCGTCGAAGACGTCGCCCATCACGGGCACGGCGATCGTACGCTGGTGATGTCCTTCAGCGAATTTGGGCGCCGCGTCGCGGAAAACGCCAGCGAAGGAACTGACCATGGCGCCGCGGCTCCGATGTTCCTCGCCGGATCGCGCGTGCGTGCAGGCTTGGCGGGCGACCACCCCAACCTGGATGAGCTTGAAGACGGCGATCTCATGTTTCACACAGATTTCCGTCAGGTCTATGCCACATTGCTCGAACGATGGCTCGGGTGGCCCAGCGCCGCCGTGCTGGGTGGAGAATTCAAGACCATCGACGTGATCAAGGCCTGAACCGGCTGCCGCTCAGCCGTGACAAATGAACAGCGTCGTGAGGTTCGCACTACGACACCGCCGCCGAATCGGTCGCGGTGCGAACGTCACAAGAAACACCGCACCGCTGACTGACATGGGCGAGGCGCACAGCGACGCAGATAAAGTGTTAACCCCGGAAATCCGAGGTTCGCGCAGCTAAAGGCGGTCAGGGAGGGACCCCGACACGGCCTCGATTCTAGGGGAAAACTGCGTTTCTGAAAAATGTGGCACACTTTGTGGCACAATCGACCCCGATTTGGGCAGATTAGTCGAGGTCTGGTTGACGCTCTCTGCTGAACTCAGGGGCGCGATTTTGCGTCTGATACGCGTCGTGTGAAAACGCTCACCCAAGACCAAGGTCAGCCGGAGCGCTCAAAATGCGGGTCCCACGAAGGTGCAACAAATGGCGGACGTTATCCGAGGTCGTGTTCCTCGCCCTCGCGTTGAGGAGGCAGCAGTTTAAGAGCGTGCTCAATAGGAGTAACCATTGCCAGTCCAGAATTCACCCCCAAGGGACGATCGTCGACTACAGCCTGCTATCCCGAACCATCTGAAAAGTGCACTGGCGTGATCCTGAACGCAACGCATATTCCAATTAGTGCACCATCCGATACACGGAAGACAGGGCCGCCGCTAATTCTCTGATTGACCGTTAGTCCGGCCAAGTACGCAAGCTGCGTACCGATCGGCCGACATGGGGGAGATTCGATAACTTGTTGCCACACACAAGCAATATGCCCAGCAGTCGATATCAATGCGGGGTGAGATAGCGGGTATCCCGACGTGGCTATGACGCACAGGGAGACTGGCTAATCGGCTGCCGGCTTGGGGCGTTGGCGTATCGGCATGGGGAACGCGACCAAAACAGCCAGTGATACGCTGTTGCAGGTTTTCTTCGCCGCGTTGTGCCGTCCACGCCCATCCCACCACACGATAGCCGATCGCCCATTGCCGGTTTCTGCGCGGCGTTACGCTGGCCGGCATGCTCCCCAAACTCCGCGGCAGTACCAAGCAAGTCGCGTCGGCGCACAAGATTCGCACGGCTTATCTCGCGGCCATCGACCGACACAACGCCGTCATTCTTGAGTCACTACAGCACTCCCGCACGATGCACAACAAGTGCGAGACGCTCTGCGGCGCGAGAGCCGAATCTTCGCGTACATTCGCGAGCGGGCGGACGGCCGGCTGGTGGATTGAGCACCGGGGGCTAACGGTGCATGGGGTGGCGGCGATGGCTCAGCAAGAGATGCAGCAGAGCCGATGACGCCCCGCTCAGCCCGCCAGGGGGCGGGTATCTGGTTGGTCACCGAAATTCTTTTGACAGCGGCGATTTTAGGCGTCAAGTCCCGGGCGAATCCTGCCACCGGCACTAATTTAGAAATTTCTTACGGAAATGCGGTGACGGAGTAGTTACTTGAACGGCTTACATGGTAGCGGGCGAATCGAAGCGTAGGAGCGTAGGTTTGTCACCGGTGGCGAAGCACGCCAGGCAGGAAGAGGCATAATGTATATCAGCTCAGTATTAAAACGCGGGCTTTTGGCGATGACGGTAATTTGTGTCCAAGTAACCGTTCACACCCTGGGGAGCTTTTGGAAGGGAAATTGATCTTTACTTGCCTTGGCTTTTTCGGCGACACCATGGGGCATGTGGTGCAACGTTTCTGATAACGTCATCGCTCGCCAGTCGCCGGAGGCGCAGGAGATCATCCGTGTCTTGCTGGCGGAGATCGCCGGGCTGCGGGCGGAGTTGAACGACCTGCGAGCGGAGTTGGACGACCTGCGACGACAAGTGAAGGGCAAGACGCCGCAAAACTCCTCGCTGCCACCGAGCACGCAGCATCCGCACGCCCGGCCGGCCCCGCCGCCGCGGAAGCGGAAATCGACGAAGCCCGCGGCGGTCAACCGGGCCACGCGAAACACGAGCGGCCGCTCGTTCCGAGCGAAGACTGCGACGAGGTGCAAGAACTCAAGCCGGCGGAGTGCCGGCGCTGCGGCGGCAAGCTGACCGGCCGCGATCCCGACCCGCTGCGTCACCAGGTGTGGGAACTGCCCGAGATCAAGCCGCACGTCACCGAGTACCGGCGACATCGGCTGGCGTGCCCGTGCTGCGGCGAAACGACGTGCGCGGAGTTGCCGGCCGGCGTGCCGCAGGGCCAGTCGGGTCCGCGGCTGACGGCGCTGGTCGCCTTGTTGATGGCCTACTATCGACAAAGCAAGCGGCGGACGGCCGAGTTTCTCGGCGCCTCGCGGGTCAGCCGTGCTGCCCGGCGCTGACGGTGAAGATGCAACATCAGGCGACGGCGGCCCTGCGGCCGGCATACGACGAGTTGGCCGCTCAACTGCCGACGCAGGACCGACTGAGCATCGACGAAACGGCGACCAAGGAACAAAACAGGAAGGCGTGGCTGTGGACGTTCGTGGCCCGCGCCTTCACCGTGTTTGCGGTCCGCGCTACGCGCGAGGCGACGGCGCTGGTCGATCTGCTCACGGCGGAGTTCGGCGGCGTGGTGACCTGCGATCGAGCCAAAATGTACTGGCACACCGGCCGTTTGCAATGGTGTTGGGCGCATTTGAAACGCGATTTTCAAGCGCTGATCGACGGCGGCGACGGTCAGGCCAAACGACTCGGGTACGACCTCCGCCGCGCCGCCGGCAAGCTGTTCGAGCATTGGGCCAATTATCGCGACGGCACGATCACGCGGACGGCCTTCATCCGCCGCATGGCGCCGGTCCGCCGCGAGGTCGAACGCGTGCTGCTGCGCGGGGCCAGCAGCGGTAACCGATCGATCGCGGGGATGTGTCGCGAACTCCATGACCATCGCGATTGGCTGTGGACGTTCGTCCGCGTGGAGGGCGTCGAACCGACCAACAACGCCAGCGAGCGCGCCTTGCGCCACGCCGTGATCTGGCGGAAACTCTCGTTTGGCACGCAAAGCGCCGGCGGCAGCCGCTTTGCCGAAACGATGCTCACCGTCATCGAAACCTGCCGTCAACAGAAACGCAACGCCTTCGAATTCGTCGCCGCCGCCGTGCACGCCCACTTCGCACGCCAAAAAGCCCCGTCACTGCTCCCCAGGGCGTGAACGGTTACTGTGTCCAATCGCAAGCCAGCGGAGTGGATACTTTCAAGTTGGAGTCGAATTTCATTTACGGCGAAGCGGACGCAAACGTCGCAGACGCTAATGCGATTTTCTTTTTAGCACTAAATTCGCCTTTGTCTAAGCCGAATGATCATCAAGAATTCACAGACCGAGGAGTGCTCTACGCGTCGGGGTCGGTGTCGGCCGGAGCAACGGTGAGTTTGGCCGCCCAACGTGTATTCCCACCCGAGTGGTTCAACCTTGCGGGACGGCTCGGCAAGTGGGAATGGTGGTGGCTATGTAGCTTCGTTCAGTTCATTTAAGGTTCATCCGACTAAAGCGTACTTGGATTCATGGATGGCATAGATTTTGAGTTTGAGGAATTCTGGATCGCGGAAGCCGTAGGCTTGGCGTTTCATGGTTTTGATTTTGTTGTTGGTCCCTTCGAGAGGACCGGTGGAGATCGAGTAGTCATACCAGGCCAGGATGCCCCAGGCGTGGGCGCGAAGCGTGTGAGCGAACTTGTGGAGCATGCGAACGCCGCTGGTCTCGGCCTGGGCGATCCAGTCCAGCAGGAAGAGACGGGCCTCCGTGGCATCCTCTTGTTCCCAAACTTCCGCGAGTTGCTCCTTGAGATAGTAGGCGGTCGCCAAGGGCTGATTGAGCCGCAGGGCCTCTTCCAGACGGGCCGGTTCATTTCGTTGGAGGTCGAGATTCTCCGGTCGTTTCAACAGCAGCCAACGCGTTCCCTTGAGGACTTCCTTGTGGAGCCCGTCGGTGGCTTCGCGGTAGAGGTCCCGGCGCAGGTCCGAGAGTTTGTCGTTAAAGAGCTTCATCACATGAAACCGGTCGAACACCAGCGCGGCCTGGGGCAAGTGGGTCGTGACGGCGTCGATGTAAGCCGGCGACATGTCGGTGGCCACGGCCTCGACCCGGGCCCCCGAACAGCGCAGCCGCTTCCAAAACGCCGCCAGCGCGTCGCCCCCCTTGCCGTCGCCGACGTGAACCACGGCCCCGCTCTCCAGGTCCAGAACTACCGTCACGTAACGATGTCCCGTGCCAACGGAGATTTCATCGATGGCGATCTGCCGCAAGTGCTTAAGCTTCGGCTTGCCGAATCGCCGCTGCAAATCCTCCTTCTGAATCTCCTTGATCACGTCCCAACTGACTCCCAGGTGCGCCGCGGCGTCCTTGATCGTCATCAGTCGCGACAGTTCCAAGGCATAGCGGGCAAACGACTTGGTGTACGTTCGCCGCGGCTTGGCGAAGCCCACCGGGACTTGCCGTACGGCTTGACAGATTTGGCACTCGACGCGGGGAATCGGCAGCACGAGCGTCACCCCCTTGCGACCGATGGGCAGGCCGCGAAACCGTCGCTCGACATGGCCGCGCAACGTCACTTCCGCCGAACCGCAGGCCGCACACCGGCACGTCTCCCGTGGTTGCGTCAACCGAAACACCACTCCGCCTCCAACGTATTCCGTCCGCTCGTACCGATAGCCGCGAATCCCAAACCCGTGGTACAACAAACTCGTGGACATGCTGTCTCCCTCCGTCTGAAGCCGTTTTCACAACTCCAGACAGGAACAGCATGTCCGCACTTTTTCAAGCCGAGCGCACGCATCAGTCGGATGAACCTTATTTAAAGAAGACGTCAATGACCCCACTGGGGAAGACCTCGCTTATATCATGTTCGGCGCCTACGGTGGCGGATATGCGAGTCTCGGAGAAGGCGGCGGTTATGCAGGAGCGGGCGGTGGGGTCCGAATCATCGGTTCCGGCAGCCTTACACGGCTCGGAAGTGATCCATATGTCGTGAGCTTGTTTACGAATGATAGCGATGTATACGTTACGGTTAACGGAACCCCAGTGGGGGAAAATGGGGTTTTTAGTCAAACTTCATCCGCACCGGATATATCTGTTTCGTTCTCGTTTGGCGCCGGCACTTCTGTAGGGAAGTTGCCATATGTTCGACCCGATCCTGTTAGTGACAGCAAGTTTGCGGGTGGCGTCGGATTACTCAAAATCGAGCATCTCGATGGAGTTGATACAAATCGTCGTGGCATTTCCGGCGGTGGAAAGTGGGACGGCATCCGGGTACCTCAGCCGGCTTTGCATTGAATTATTTTCGCGTAACCGACGCACCATCGGTCAAAAGATTCACAAGTTTGAAGCCGAGGGCGCCACATTCTCGCCGCGCAATGGTTGGATTGATGCCATTTGGATGAGAACCCCTGACGTCGTCACTTGCTAGTTTTACTGTCCGAAGTTATCGACGTTGATTGATCCTCAACGGGGGCAGTCGATTACGTGCTTTGTAGTGATAGAAGCGCGCTCTTCGTTTCGAAGCAGGCGACGTGTTTTGTTGTTGGCGATTTGGGTCAGCGTGTCGCAGCGGCAAGCCGTCCGCAGGAGCATGGCGACGCCGTCGCGGATCTGCGGCACGGTGATCGCCGGGGTCCACTTTTTTTCCCCGTTGGGCTTCACGTACCAAGAACCACGCGGCGATGAACGAGAGGACCTGATGGTGATGCCACCCGCGCCAGTTGCGAACTTCGTAATGCGACAATCCAGCCTCGCTCTTGCCGCGTTTGATCGCTTCCTCGATGCGGTGGGCGGCCAGCGCCACGCGGGCGAATTCCTTCGCCGTCGTTCCGCAGGGAGCGTTCGAGAAATAGAAGTCGTACTTCGTCGCCCCCTCGTCATTCAACGAACGAACGACCACGAGCGTCTCGTCGTACTTCATGACGCGCTGCTTGATCTTGGTCCTGACGCGGCAGGTTGCAACCTCGACCTCCAACGGGCCTTTGTCCCCGTCGCGGACGTTGATCCGCGTCCAAGCGTCGTCCGGCAGAGCGTCGCGCCACCGATCGACGCGCTCGAAAGGTCGTTTGGGGACGGCGCCGCGGCCTTGGTATTCGGGGCGCCGGCGCATCGAGGTCGCGGATGAGCATGTCGCTCGGCACGGCCAGCAAGTACTGCTCCCCCGATTCGTGCAAATCCCGGCGAAAACTGGCGTTTCGCCCCATTTCGTCGTCTCCGGCGATCCAGGCGTGCGGCAGCAAGTCGCCGTGCTCGTCGAGCATCTCCAGCGCCTGTTCGTGGCGGGTTTGAAAACGCACTTCCTTCGGCACGCCCGCCGCTTTGCGCCGCGCACGATCGCGCGTCCACTCCTGCGGCAGGTACAGCCGAGCGTTCACCAAGGCGTGGTCGATTCGCGACACATACGCCATGTAGACGGCGACCTGGCAGTTGTCGACCTTGCCCAGCCGGCCGCACCATTGCCGCGCCACTCCCACCGACTTCTGGCCTTGCTTGGGAAACGCCGACGGGTCGAACACGATGACGCCGTCGTCTTCGCCGAACTCCGCACCGACTTGCCGGGCCAGCTCCGTCATCAGCGGTCGGTGGTCCCACTCGGCGCAGCCAATGAAATGCTGCAACTTCCCGCGGTCTTGATCGTGACGGTAGGCGATCGATTCCACGTTCTTTCGCTCCAGGTCCGACATCAGACCGTTCAGATAGTCCGGCGCGTGCTCGCGCTGGGCCGGTTGCGTCAGCAACTGCGCGAACGGTTCGACGAACTTGGCCAAGCGCTCCGCGACTCCCGAAAACACCTGCGGCGCCACTTCGCACTCTGCCAGCATCGCCGCTTTCCGCAACTCAAAACGTCGTTCCATGACCGCAACCTCCTGAACGGGTCCTTGTTCAGAAAGCTCAATACCAAAAGCATTTACACGCCGCTATGCGGCTTCGGACAGTAAAACTATATAACTCACAATGAAACGACAGGCGAGCATCACATCGGGTCGTTGTTGTTGCCAAAAGGCGAAAATGGCCATCGGCAATGGAGAGAGTTGAGAAAGAAGCCAGGTACGCGAATTCGCCGGTCCGCAGCGGAATGTAGGTGATGTCGGCGACCCAGACCTCATTCAGGCGCGTCGGCGGCGGAGCATGGAGGAGAAGATTGGGGCTGTAGCCCAAGGAGTGCCGACTCTGCGTCGTCTGGGGGACGAACGACTTGGGCTGGATGGCCGCCAGACCCTGGATTTTCAGGAGTTTGGCGACGCGCTCGACGCCGCACGGCTCGCCCTGAGCCCCGAGTTCGACCGCGATTCTCCGCGCCCCATACCGTCGCCTGTGTCGCCAGAAGACGTCGCGCACCAAGGGGAGAAGTTCGCGGTCGCGCTGCGCGCGGGCGGATTCCTCCTCCGAGCGCCAGGCGTAGAAGCCGGCGCGGCTGATTCGCAAGGTCTGGCAGACGACGGACACGGGAAAGGTTCCTGGAAGGAGGATTTGATCGACGACCGCGTAGACGTCGGCTATCCGCCGCGGCTGAAAATGCTCAAGGCTTTTTTTAGGATGTCGCGCTCCCGCTCGACGCGACGGAGTTCGGCTTCCAGGAAGTGAACCCGCTGGCCGAGCGTTTGCGCCGCGGGGCCGGCCTGGTCGAGGGACTTCTTCTTCCAGACGTAGAGGATGTTGGGACTGGAGAGCCCCAACCGCTCGGCGACCGGCGGGGCGCTGTGGCCGTCCAGGAGCATTTGAACCGCCTCGCGGCGGAACTCCTCAGGGTAGGTTCGACGACTTCTGGCTGGCGCAACCGGCTTTTTGCGAGGCATGGGACCGTCCTCCTCCACCCCTTGAACTTAAGGAGTTGGACTGTCCACAGAAAGCCGAGCACCTCAGGGTTCTACCAGGACAATCAC
>CAWJDB010000011.1:0-34584 GCA_963841515.1 Pirellulales bacterium
TCTGAGCAAGGGCGTCGAAAGCATCGGTCGCGGCCACGCTGTTTTTTCTACAATTTGCTCGATCTTAAGCGGACCGCCTGGGAAGGACCGGAACTCAAGTCCGGCAAACACACGATCCGGTTCGACTTCAAGTACGACGGCCCAGGTTTCGGCAAAGGCGGCACAGGCGAGTTGTTCGTGGACGGGAAGTCCGTGGCTAAGAAGAAAGCTGGAAAACACGAGCCCGGTCATGTTCCCAGAAGACGAAGATTTCGATGTTGGTCAGGACACTCGCACCGGTGTTGCGATGATCGAGTATCGCTACGACTGCCCGTTCAAGTTCACCGGAAAGATCCTCAAACTCCGGTACGATCTTCGCCGGAGCGATATACCGCTGCAGATTACAAGTCGGCCGCCGAACAAGTCGCCCGCGCAAAAGACTAGTATGAACCGCCCGACACGGATGATTCTTTCTGTGACCGCCGTACTCGAAACGGCTACAGGCGCGGCGCTGCTGATTGTTCCGTCGGCCGCCGGTCGGTTGTTGCTCGGCGAGGAACTGATCGACGTTGCACTACCGGTGGCACGCGTGCCGGGCATCGCTCTGATCGCATTAGGGGTCGCCTGTTGGCCAGACAGTACGGCGATTTGCGAATGCTGATCCATGCGGCCATCACGCTGTACCTCGGCTATATCGGCTTCGCGGGCAGATTCGGCGGAATACTACTATGGCCTGTGGTCGTCGTGCACTTGATACTGACGGTGCTTTTGACGAGGTCAACAATGAGCGGTATGGAGATAACAACATAGAGGAATAGACCGTGCCGCCTGGTCGTAGCGGACACGGTTCGTGTCTCGTCAACAGTCCCGTCTACCCATACCTTTTTCGAATTGCGTCGTTTAACGACCGTTATTGAAACGCCCGCGTTTGGCAATTCTTGCCCCCGCTAATCCGCAAAGGTCGCCCCGACCGAGTGGTCGAACCGCACGTTGTTTGCGCACAGCGGTTTTGCACGACCGGCGGCAAAACCAGGAATAAGCTTCTCGCCCGGGGCGATCCACGATCAGGAGAATAACCTACCCGGCCCGCCAGGTTTTTAGATTTCATCTCGGCCGCCATACGCCCCCCAAAAAATCTTCAAAAAAAGTTGCTAAAAATGAGCCACGGGCCATGCCAGAGTCGTTCAATCAGTGCACGCGCTGCTTCGCCGCCCGAGTTCATCTACTGACAGTGACCGTTCATCAGGTATAATTCTCCTAGTGGAGACTTGACCATGACTTTTCTTGAGGAAGATCAGCAGGACGCCGTCGTGCCAGATTTGGCCGTCCGAGTGCTTGCCGCTGCCACAGAGCACGCCCGACGAGCAGGCTATACCCTTGTCGTCGTCAAGAACGGACGCCTCATTCGCAAGGGCCCTGAGGGCGACGTCGTCTTGAAATCCGTGCCTCGGCGCGTTCGGGTGTCGAATCGCTCCAGAAAATCAAAGTCATGAACGGCCTGATTCCGCGTTTGCGGATGTTCGCTGGGCCAAATGGATCGGGGAAAACGACGATCAAGAACGGTCTCTCCCGACCGCCCGATTGGTTTGGGATTTATGTCAATCCCGATGAACTTGAATTCGAGCTGCGTCAAGCGCGACAGCTATCTCTCGAACCCTTCGCCCTGACCGCCACTTCTGCTGATCTGCAACGCCACCTCTCCTCCTCGACGCTTCTGGTCACGCACGCCCTGAACCAATCGGCTGACCAATTCCGCGTCGTCGACAATGTTATCGATGTCGGGGAGGTGAAAGTAAACTCGTACTATGCATCGGCCATCGCCGATTTCATCCGACAAAAGGCGATCGAGTTGGAGCGAACTTTCTCTTTTGAAACCGTGATGTCCTCGCCCGACAAGATCGCGCTGCTTGTTAAAGCGCAAGCCCGCGGTTATCGCACTTATCTGTATTACGTCGCGACCGAAGATCCGGAGATCAACATTCAGCGCGTCAAGAACCGCGCAGTCCAGGGCGGCCACGACGTGCCTGAAAGTAAGATCAGGTCGCGTTACGAACGGTCCCTGAAACTCTTGCCGCAGGCCATTTCCCACGCAAATCGGGCTTTTCTCTTTGACACGAGCGAGGAAGACCCTTGGTACTTCGCAGAAGTAATCGACGGAGAGATTGAATTGAAAAGCGGCGAGATTCCACCCTGGTTTCAGCCGATTTGGGAGCAATTCTGACGGGAATCTAGGTCCCGCGATCGTTGTCCTTGCTCGCCAACAATTCTTCAAAAAAAGTTGCTGAAAATGGGCCACGACCTGTGCTAGGCTCAATCCACGCCACGCGCCGATCCCGACGTCATTCGGCGCACGTTCTTTGACAATTGAAAACCAGGCTCGCGGCTATCAGCTTTCGGCTGGCGGCCGGAAAGGGAACAATGCGGCACGTCAGCCCCAGAAGGCGATGGGTTTCCCGGGAGGGCGACGCTCCCGCGGAGCCGCGTCCCTGAATGGGCGACGCATTCCCGGCAACGGCTTGGCAGGAGCCTCGCCCTCCCTGCTGCCCGCCGCCCACGGCGCACCACAAACGCAAAATCCCCCGTCGCTATGCTGTCGGAGGGATTGTCGGAGCCCCCGAGTTCGTCGAGCGGACAGCCTCGACGATGCCGCAAAAGGAGCGACTTATGCAGCCCAGAAATCGACTTCCCGTCGTTCAGGGGCAGAACCCGGGCAGTCGGTCACCAGCCGCCCAAGCTCAAATCTCGGCATTCCCAGACTCCGACAGTAGCAAGAAAAGAGGAAGCTCGCCCCCTTAAGCGACTATCCCCCGCCAGCGGCCTCAGCAATAGAGGGCTTCGGGCTTCCGGCACTGCCCACTGCCCACTGCCCACCGCCTACATGATGGCGAAGTAGTTTTCTACCGCGTAGTCGAAGTACTCGCTCGTCATCTGCGGCGCGAGCCCCGAGTACCGGCAGTAGTTCACGATCTGCAAGAGCAGGTCGCGCGGCTGGCAACAACGGAACGGCCGGTTCACCGAGCGGTAGTGCTTCTCGACCAGGTAGTCGAGCGCCGACTGCTCGAACCGCATCCCCAACTTCGGCGCCATGATCTTGAACAGCTCGCGGAACTCCTCCTCGCTCGGGTCGAGGACCTCGATCTTGTACGGGATGCGGCGCAAGAAGGCGTCGTCCACCAGGTCTTTGGGTTCGAGGTTGGTCGAGAAGATGATGAGCTGGTCGAACGGCACCTGGATCTTCTTGCCGCTGGCCATCTGGAGGAAGTCGTACCGCTTCTCGAGCGGCACGATCCAGCGGTTCAACAGCTCGTCGGTCGTCATCCGCTGCCGGCCGAAGTCGTCGATCACCAGCGTGCCGCAGTTGCTCTTCATCTGGATGGGGGCTTCGCTCACGTTGACGCCGGCGCTGGAGTTCACCTCCAGCAGGTCCATCGTCAGCTCGCCGCCCACCACGATCGTCGGCCGGCGGATGCGAACCCAGCGGCGGTCGACCGGCCGGACCTGCAGCGGACCGGTGGGCTCGTTCAGCGGCGTCTCGTGGTGCAGCCCCGGATCGAACACGCGCATGATCTCGCCGTCCACCGTGACCGACCGCGGCAGCCAGATGCAGTCGCCGAACGCCTGCGTCACCCGCTCGGCGATGCTCGTTTTGCCGTTGCCCGGCGAGCCGAACAGGAACAGCCCGCGGCCCGAGTTCACCGCCGGCCCCAGCCGCCGCAGCATGTGCTTGTTGATCAACAGGTCGGCGAACGCCCGTTCGAGGTCGCGCTGCGTCGGATGTTTCTTCGTGAGGCTTTGATGACCCACGCTCTCGCAGTAGCTGGCCAGCGTCACCGGCGCGGCGCCGAAGTAGCTGCACAGCTCAGCCAGCTTCTTGGCCCGCTCGCGGCCGACGTCGGTGAGCTGGTACACGAAGTCGTTCATCGGCGCCGACCCGCGGAAGGCCAAGAGCTGCGCCAGCTTCATCGATTGCAGCACCGGCTCGAGCAAGCGAAACGGCACGGAGTGCTGATCGGAAAGCTCGCGGCCGCTGAGATCGCTCGACGCATTGAGGCACTTGAGCACCAGGTGCTCGAGCTGTCCCTCGGTGAGGCCCGCTTCCTTGAGCGACTGGGGCTCCAGCGGCCGCCACTCAGCGCCCTCCTCCTCCTCGGCAAAGGGGAACGCCATCGTGGTGCGGATCGCCTGCGCCTGACTCTGGACAGCGCCCGCGGGAAGGGGGACCGTGGCCCGGCCGCTCTGGGTGGCGCCGGCGGCTGGCCCCTTGGCCTGGGGCGAGTCGGCAAAATCCGACCCCGCCAATTGGTGAATCCGCTGAAGCAACGACTCCAGATCGCCTGGCGCGCCAGGCTTGGCCGCCCGCTCGCCCTCGGTGAACGGCACGGTGTCGGCAGCTGCCGCAACGCCCGCAGAGGCGGGGCCAGCGATTTGTGTGTCTTGATTCGCCATGGGGTGCGCAGGGCCGATCGTTGGCGCCTGCCGTGTGCGTACGTTGAATTGCCCGAACGGGCGCAATCTTGCTTGGGCGCCCCTGGCGGTAGAACCCGGCAAGATAGCCTAGTTTGCAGTTCTTGGGGGAGCAAACCACGAACGACGACGATGCGGCGATTTGTACCGATCGGCCCGGTCGACCGGCAGGGTGGGCCGTTTATGCCAATCACGTGGCCGCCCGCGCCGTACGCTCGCAAGGGATCAGGGCGATGCGACGTCCTCCAGGCCCAAATGCCGCCGATACGCCTTCAATTGCGCCTCGCGACCGTCGCGCTTTAGTAATCTCCTCGAACTTGTCGACCGCCTGCTTCAGCGCAGTGGCAGGCGTCGCCTCGCCGCGGGCAGCCGAGCGCACTGCATCCGCCAAGGCGATCAGATACTCGTCGATCCCGGGGATGCGCGGGACGATGAACGGCGATTCGGAGCTGAGCGCCCGCTCGACTGCCTTGACGGACTCCTCGCCGTCGGGGCGAGCATCAGCGCCGCCGGTCCCCGCGCGACGAGCTTGTGCTTGCGAAGCGCGGAACCACAGCGTCGCGCGGCTGCGAGAGTTAACCTCGGCGATACGGTTGGTGGCCGACAGCCACGTGCAGAAGTGAAACGCCGACACCGCATTGCGCGTGCGGCGACCGACGCCCATCAGCCGCCCCGCGACGCCGAGATAGGCTACCGGCTCGGGCAGCGTTTGCTTTTGCCAGACCAATTGGGCGCCGCTGAACTCTTCGCTCGCCGTTGGAGGCAAGGCAAACTGCACGCCGAAGGTAGACGGCGCGTCCGCAGTCTGGTCGACAATTCCCGGCCAGCCGAACGCCATGCCGGCCGAACCGCCGCGCACCATCTGGACGGCATTGACCAAGTCCGCTACTGGGGTTTCCCCTCGGCCGAAGCCCTTGGCGATCAGTTCCTTGAGGGCGGCGCTCAAACGGCGGCTCCGTCAACCGCGGCGTCATGTCGTCGGGGTTGAACAGCGCCTCGCGGCGGCGCGAGGTCTCGGTGTAGGCCAATGCTCGCAGCACGAGCAAATGCGCCGGAGCATCGCCCGCAGCGGCCCAAGCAACGCCAACGGCAGCCGGCATTCCGTTGCCATCGGGCGGCGTCGTGCGGGCAAGCTTGGCGAGTTCGTCGAACTCGCCGAGCGTGCGCGGCGGCTGGCCGCCGCGCCACCTCACCACGTCGCTTCGGTAACACGCCAACAGCGGCGGCGACCCCAGCGGCAAAGCAAACGTCTTGCCGCCGTATTGCATCTCGCCTTCACGAATCGCGGAATAGACGTCCGCCAATGCCAGCTCCGGCTTGGCGAGCACCGATTCGCGCACCGGCTGCAGATCGCCGCGCTCGACCAAGGCGCCCAACAACCGCGACGGAAAGACAACGACGTCGGCATCGAGGGAATCTTGGCCCGCGGCGGATTTCAAGGAGGCGCGGTTCACTACCAAGTCGCCCCCGCTGGCGGCCTGCCAGGCGCCGCGCTCAAGCTCGACGCCCTCGGCCAATTCGGGGTCGTCGATCACCGTGACGACGAGCTTAACAGCGGCCGGCGAAGCGTGCGGGCCGGGCGACGGCTGCGCCGCGGGTTCTCCTCCGCAACCGCAAACCATCGCGTTGGCCAGCGTCGCGGCCCAGCAAGCTTTCCATCGCAATCGCGACATTTCTCTGCGCCCGGTGTGATCGCCCGTCTTGGTCAGCCGCTATCAATTCTGCGAGAGCCGTGATTATACTTTGAAACCGATGCGGCGGCGGCGTGCAATAGCGAGCGCCGACCGCTACCACCGGTCGCGGCTCTATGATTGAACCCTGAACCCCGTACCATCATTCCCCATGTCCAGCTTCATTGGCGTCGACGTCGGCACGTCAGGAACCAAAGCCCTTGCCATTTCGCCTAAGGGCGCCGTGCTGGCGTCGGCAACTTCGAGTTACCCGTCTTTACACCCGAAGCCGTTGTGGAGTGAGCAAAACCCTGAGGATTGGTGGACCGCCACGGTCAAGGTGATCCGCGCTGTCGTGAAGCAAGCCAAACTCAAACCGGCCGATGTGGCCGCGATCGGCCTCTCGGGCCAAATGCACGGCTCGGTGTTTCTTGACAAGGCCGGCAAGGTAATCCGGCCGGCGATCCTGTGGAACGACCAGCGCACCGCCGCCGAGTGTGAGGAGATCGAGCGGCGGGCCGGCGGCCGCCAGCGACTGATCGAGATGGTGGCAAACCCCGCCCTTACCGGCTTCACGGCGCCGAAGATCCTGTGGCTGCGCAACCACGAGCCGCGCAACTTCGACCGCACGGTGAAGGTGCTACTGCCGAAAGACGAGATTCGCCGGCGGCTCACCAGCGAGTTCGCCACGGAAGTGAGCGACGCCAGCGGCACCCTGTTGTTGGACGTGGTGAACCGCCGCTGGTCGCAGCCGCTGTTGGCCAAGCTCGACCTCGACGCCGGGCTGCTGCCGCGGTGCTTCGAGTCGGAGGAGGTCACCGGCAAGCTCACGCCGGAGGTCGCCAAGCAAGTCGGGCTCACCACGGCTTGCAGGGTGGTCGGCGGCGCCGGCGACTGCGCGGCGGGGGCCGTCGGCAACGGCATCGTGAAAGCCGGACTCTTGGCCACCTCCATCGGCACCTCCGGCGTCGTGTTCGTCCACAGCGACCAGCCGCAGTTCGACCCGCAAGGCCGGCTGCACACCTTCTGCCACGCGGTGCGCGGCAGGTGGCACATGATGGGAGTCGTGCTGTCGGCCGGCGGCTCGCTGCAGTGGTTCCAGGACGCCTTCTACTCGAAGCCAGCCAAAGGCGGCGCCCGCAAAGCGACCGTCAGCTTCGACGAACTCTCGAGGGAAGCCGCCGCGACGCCCGCCGGCGCGGAGGGCCTGTACTTCTTGCCCTATCTGGCCGGCGAGCGCACGCCGCATCTCGACCCTCATGCCCGCGGAGCCCTCGTCGGCATCACGCTCGCACATGGCCGTGGCCACGTGGTGCGGGCGATCATGGAGGGCGTCACCTTCGCCCTGCGCGACAGCCTGGCGATCATGGAATCGCTGGGCGTGCCCGTGAAGCAGGTCCGCGCCGGCGGCGGCGGCGCCAAGAGCCTCTTCTGGCGACAGATGCAGGCCGACGTGTTCGGCAAATCAGTCGTCGCCATGGCCGCCGACGAAGGCGCAGCGTACGGGGTGGCCCTGCTAGCGGCGGTCGGCGCCAGCGAGTTCAAGGACATCAATGAAGCCTGCTCGGCCGCCGTACGCACCACCGATGCCGTAAAGCCGGACGCCAAGGCAAAGAAGATTTACGACCGGGCATTTACCGAGTTCCAACAGCTGTACCGATCGCTCCGCGACGAATTCCCACGATTACAGGCATAACGCAGTGGCCGGCGATGGCAATGGCGCGCCTGCGTCGAATTAAGTCTCTCCATGCACGACGCCCCATCTCGCCTTCGCGACCTCTCGCCCCATCAGCTTCGCTCGGGGCTGGCGGCATGGCTTGGCTGGCTTTTCGACGGCCTCGACATGCACCTTTACACGCTGGTGGCGACTCCGTTCGTCGCTCAGCTCATGCAATTGCCACAGAACGATCCGGCGGTGTCGCAGCATGGCGCCATCATCAACGCCGCGTTTCTGGTGGGCTGGGCGCTGGGAGGCGCTTTCTTCGGCCGCATTGGCGACCTCATCGGCCGCAGCCGGGCGCTGGTGCTAACGATCTTGGCGTACTCCTGCTTCACCGGACTAAGCGCCTTTTCGCAGAACTGGCAAATGCTGATGGTCTTCCGCTTCCTTGCGGCGCTGGGCATTGGCGGCGAGTGGGCGGTAGGGGCGTCGCTGTTGGCCGAGACCTGGCCGCGGTCGTGGCGTCCGTGGATGGCGGCCACGCTCCAGTCGGCCGTGAATGTCGGCGTGCTGATGGCGTGCGTCGCCGGCGCCTTCATGGCCGGGCGCGAGCCGCGGTGGATATTTCCTGGTGGGCGTGGCGCCGGCGCTCATCACGTTATGGATTCGCCGCGCCGTACCGGAGACCGACGAGTGGCAAGCCGCCCGGGTAAGCCAGCGCCCGCCGGCCCTGGCAGAGCTGTTTTCGCGTGAGGTGTGGCCCATCACCTGGCGGTCGCTGCTAATCTGCGCCGTATCGCTCTCGGCCCATTGGGCGTTCATGTTTTGGCAGCAGGCCCACATTCGCAATCTGCCCGAGGTGCGTGCCTTGGACGCCGCGGCTCAAGACCGTGCCGTCGTCATCGCCCTGATGCTCATCATGTTCGGCTCAATCGCCGGCAACTACCTGGCGGCGGCCATAGCCAAACGCATTGGCTACCGACTCGCGATCGCGGTCATGCTTCTAGCCTACGGGCTATCGATGCTGGGGGCGTTCTGCCGGGACTGGAACTCTGGGCAGACGCTCGCCTGGTACGCTCTGATCGGCGCCTGCCAGGGCGTGTTCGCCCTGTTCACGATGTGCCTGCCGCCACTGTTTCCGACGCTCTTGCGAACGACGGGCGCGGGTTTTTGCTACAATTTTGGCCGCATCGCCGCCGCCGGGGGGACGGTTTTCTTCGGCATCTTCCGCAAGGTGGGCGACGTGCACGAGGTGCTGTTTTACGCTGGCGTACTGTTTATCCCCGCGGCGATTATCGCGCTGTTGCTACCAGAGGCCGACGACCATAAGTCCTAATTGCTAACGAAGCGTTGATTAACGCGGAACTGACAGGATAACAGGATGAGCCGGATAGACAGGATCTGAATCGGAGTATTGATTTGCCTTTTCTGAATCCTGTCGATCCTGCCAATCCTGTTATCCAGTGAATTCAACATCGTTCTTTTTCTGCGTCGTGCCCGTCGTGCCGTCGTGGTGAAATATTTATAGCCAATTGCCATGCCCAAGAAAGACCCTCGCGTCGACGACTACATTGCCAAGAGCGCGGCTTTCGCGCAGCCGATCTTGAAGCGCCTCCGCCAGATCGTTCACGCCGCCTGTCCCGGCGTCGAGGAAACGATCAAGTGGCGCGTCCCGCACTTCATGTACCACGGCATGTTTTGCGGCATGGCGGCGTTCAAGCAGCATTGCATGTTCGGCTTTTGGCACAAAGGGATGCGCGACGAACTTAAGAAGTTGGGAAGAGACGACGTCGACCACCTGCGATTTGGCGCGTTGACGAGTCTGGCCGATCTGCCGCCGAAGGCAACGCTCGTGCGGTTGGTGAAGCAGGCGATGAAGCTCAACGAAGCCGCCGCCAAATCGCCGCGCAAGAAGTCGCCCAAAAATGCGCCAAGAATCGAGCGCCGCTCAAGATTCCCGCCAACTTCCTCGCCGCGCTGGCCACGAACAAGAAGGCGCACCAGACCTTCACCAGCTTCAGCTACAGCCACCAGAAGGAATACGTCGAGTGGATCACCGAGGCCAAGCGCGACCAGACTCGCCAGAAGCGGCTCGAAACGGCCCTCCAATGGCTCGCCGAGGGCAAGTCGAGGCACTGGAAATACCAGTGAAAAAATGATCGCGAAGAGCTGCTTCTTCGTTCTCGCGACGGCGTGGACCATGGCGCCGGCGCTGGCCGCCGATGCCGTCCATGTCGCCGGGGGGGTCGTTGACGCCGCGACCGGGGCGGAAGTCGCGTGCCGCCTCTACATCCAGGCCGCCGACGGCGCCTGGCATTTTCCGACGGCCGCGGAGCCGGGCGACATGGTGCGCTACGAGCGGGCCAACTACTGGGATCCGACACAGGTGGAAATGCACGCCACCCTCTCGGCCAGGCCGTTCACGGCGGACCTACCCGCCGGCCAGTATGCCGTCACCGTGGAACGCGGCAAAGAGTATGCGCCGCTCCAGACGAACCTGACCGTCGACGCCGAGCACTCGTATTGGCGGCTTGAGCTGAAACGGTGGATCGATATGCCCGCGCGCGGCTGGTACTCGGGCGACGTCCACTGCCATCGCGCGCTGGCGGAGTTGCCCAATCTCATGCTGGCCGAGGATCTCAACGTTTGCTTTCCGGAGACTGACTGGACGACGCTCGCCGAGTTGCCGCCCAGTCGCGGCGACAAGTCCGTGACCGACCCGCGGCCCGTCGAGTCGGTCGCCGTCGACGCCACGCACGTCTGGTCGACGCGCAACACGGAGTATGAAATCTTCAAGGTCGCTGGCCGGGAGCACACACTCGGCGCGTTTTTGATTCTCAACCATCGCGCGCCGTTCGACATGCCTTGCCCGCCGCTGCGGGCAGTGGGCGAGCAGGCGCGCCGCGACGGTGCGCTGATCGATCTGGAGAAACCGAATTGGGAGTGGGCCGCCGTCGCGGCCCCGATCCTGCCGGTCGATGTCTACGAGCTGGCCAACAATCACAACTGGCGCATCGGCTTCGGCGTGAAGAATTGGGGCGTCCCGGCCGCCAATTGGATGGACGTGACCGGCCCACTCACCATCGACAACGAGCGCGACTGGCTGGCGTACACATGGCAGGCTTACTACGCCCTGCTCAACAGCGGGCTGGCGATCAACCCCGCGGCGGGCAGCGCCAGCGGCGCCCACCCCGTGCCGGTGGGGTACAGCCGCGTGTACGTGCATCTGCCCGCCGGGATTTAGCTACAACGGCTTGGCTCGCGGGGCTGAAGGCCGGGCACAGCTTTGTCACGACCGGCCCCATGCTGCTGGCGACCGTCGACGGCCGCGAGCCAGGTGACGCCCTGCACGCCGACGCGGCGCCCATCTCGTTGCGGGTGCGCGGCGAAGCAGTTTACTACCGGCCGTTGGAGCGCATCGAGGCAGTATGGAACGGCGAGGTCGTTCACTCCATAACGCCGACCACCGCAACCGTCGACGGCGCCGTGGCCACGTGGTTCGACTTCACGCTCCCCGTCGACTCCAGCGGGTGGCTCGCTTTGCGGTGCCTTGCCCGCAGCGAGGACGGCGGCGGGATTCCGTTCGCCCACACCGCGCCATGGCACGTCGAGATTGCGGACCGGCCGCTCCGACCACGTCCGCCGCGAAGTCGAAGTATTTTCTCGGTCGCGTCGAACATGAGATCGACCGCAACCGTGGCGTGCTCTCAACCGCGCAACTGGCCGACTACCTGGCCGCCCGCGACTTCTGGCGCGACAAACTCGCGGCGTGTCCGCCGGAATCGCCTGGCGCTACTTCAGCGTTACCTCCATCAGCCGCACCTCGCCGTGCATCGGCGTCGCCAGCGGATGGTGATAACTGATGAAAATCCTTCGCCCGCCATCCGCGGCTAGCTCGGGATGCTCCAGCGCCGCGTAGTTCCACCCGCCTTCAGTTTCCTTCGCGGGGAATAAGACCGTCGGCGCACTCCAACGGCCCCTCGGGCCGCGGCGAGGTAAGTCCGCGGACGTCGTTTTCGAGAAAGCCGCTGTGCACCGCCAGAAATTGGCCAAGATGGCGGTTGTAAGACACGGTCACGCCGCCGGGGATGTGCGCAAAAACCACCGCCGTCGAGCGGACGTCCTTCGTCCACGCCTTGCCGTTCCAAAATTGATAGGCCGCTCGGTCGGTCGCTTGGGCGAGCGGCGCGCGTGCGACGCCGCAGCCGCCTTCCTTGTTCCCGGGCAGACCGCCGTACAGGTACAACTTCCCTTCATGCACCAACGGCCGCGCAAACCCCGGTTCCTCGGCGGCGAAGAGCATCCCCTCGTTGCGCCTCGCTTGCGTGGCGCCGGCGTCGAACACCGCTGTGGCGATGCCGCGCGGCGTGTAGTTGAACATCCCGGGGCCCACATGAAGCACCGTGAAGAACGCCAACCCGTGGTCGGCGTCCGGCGGCGCGATCCCGCCAATCCACAGCGCCATGCGGTCGTCGGGCTTTCCGGAGTCGCGATTGTACCGCAGCTCTTCATCGGTAAAGGGGACAGCTTGCTGCGGGGCGCCTTGAGCGTCGGTCGGCTCAGTCACTTCCAGCGGGCGCCGCGGATTGGCCAGCGCCGCGGTGTTGGTGCGCATGTTGGCGCCATCCTCCGACTTGGGCGCGAACATCGTATCGCCGAACGTCCACAACAGCTTGCCGCCAATCAGCGCCGACTCGCCGCCGTCGCGGCCCACGACTGTCGCCGGCTTGCCGACCACTCCCAGATCGCGCACCGATTCGACCGCCAACGGCACGGCCGCCCAGGCCGTCGCCGCCCACGCGGCGATGGTCATTGAGCCCATCGCTTGCGGCAGACACAGGCAACTGTAAAGTCTCGTCACGTTCGCTCCAGATACGCCCGCCACGGCATCCAGTAGTATTTCTCCCACCCGTGACTCACGCCCGCAAAATCTTCCTCCGGCACGTTGGCGTGCACAAGCTCGATGCGGCCGCCGTCGCCCTCGGGCCAAAATGAAAGCGTGAGCGTCGAATCGATGGCGCCTGCGGGCCAGTTAATAGATCGCCACGCCTGCACGATCAGCCGTTTGGGCGCCACGTGCAACACCGTGCCGGTGAGTGCCCCATTAAAAGCGCGAAACGCGGCGCCGGCCCGCGGCTCGATCTCGACCGGCGCACCGGTGAACGCCCCGTGAATCTCGGCGTCGAGATACATGTCGTACAATCGCTCCGGTGGCGCCGGCAGCGTTGCGGCGAGAATCACGTGACGCGGCATGCCATCAACTCCCGTTTCTCGTTGCCGCGCGGCGCGGCTAGCAGAACCGCAACAATTGACCTACGCTCTGGGAATGACCACCGAAGCGCCGCCAGCGCCACAGCACGATTTGTCAGCGCGGCCAAGCGGCGGCCGCTGGCTTGAGCTGGCCGTCATCTTCATCGTCTTCTTCATCGAGGGCGGCGCGGCGCCGCCGCACGTCAACGAGACGCACTACCTCTGCAAGGCCAAACACTACTGGGACCCGTCGTTCTGCCCCGGCGATTTCTTTCTCAACTCGGCCGATGCACACCTGGCATTCTACTGGACCGTCGGATGGCTGACCAAGTGGCTCTCGCTGCCGGCCGTGGCGTGGGTCGGACGGATCGCCGCGTGGGCGCTCATGGCCGTGGGGTGGCAGCGCGTCGTGCGCACGGTCACCGACTTGCCCTGGGCGGCGGCGCTGAGCGCGGCGCTGTGGGTCGGCCTGATTTATAAATTCAACTTTGCAGGCGAGTGGGCCGTCGGCGGGGTCGAGGGCAAATGCTTCGCCTATGGCTTTGTGCTGTTGGGACTGGCCGCGATGGCCCGCGGCCAATGGCGGACGCCGTGGCTGTGGTTCGGCGCTGCGGCGGCGATGCACGTGCTGGTCGGCGGCTGGGCGGCGGCGGCGGCGCTGGGCGTCTTTCTTTCCGAACCGCGCGACCGGCGTCCGCCGCTGCGGTCGCTCTGCCTGCCGTGCCTGATGGGCTTGGCCCTCTCGCTGCCGGGGTTGTTGCCGGCGTTGGCGCTGGAGCGCGGCGTGGATGCAGCGACCGCGGCCGAGGCGGCCCAGATTTATGTGTTCGAGCGGTTGCCGCACCACCTGGCGCCCCTGTCGCTGCCGCCTGATGAGGTGCGGCGCCGCTGTGCGGCGCTCGGCGCACTGGGATTCGCCCTTCTCATCCTGTGGCAGTGGACCGCTCGCCAGACCGCACGCCCCCAAGCCGGCGGCTGCCCAGCGGCGCCGCTGGAGCGCATCATGCGACTGGCTGCGCTGGCACTCTTGGCTAATGTGGGAGGGCTGTTTATCGAGTGGGCGCTAGCCGATCGGCCAGCGGAAGCGGCCCAACTGCTGCGGTACTACTGGTTCCGCCAGGCCGACGTCGTTCTCCCGTTGGCGGTGGCCGTGGGCGCCGTCGCGGTGCTGTCGGCGAGCCTGCGACCCGTGCGGTGGACGACTCTGGCCGTGGCGATGGGCGCCGTCGCGGCCGGTTGGCATTTGATCGACGTCACGGCGACCCGGTGGCGTCAGCCGTGGCCGCCGGCCACGGCGAAGGTCGACGATCTAGCGTCGTGGCGCCAAGCATGTCAGTGGGTGCGCGACCAGGCCCCGCCGGACGCCGTTTGCCTCGTGCCGCGCGACGCCCAGTCGTTCAAGTGGTACGCCGAGCGGGCCGACGTCGTCAACTGGAAGGACGTGCCGCAGGACGCCGCCGGCGTGGTCGAGTGGCGGCGGCGGCTGCGTGATGTGTTTCCGGTCGTCAAAACCGCCGACGGGCAGCGTATTCTGGGCTCGCCGGAACAGTGGCCGGCGCGGCACGTGCGCGAGGCGGCAAATCGGTACGGCGCTCGGTATGTCATCGCGCGAAGTTCGCCGCCCTTGCCGCTGCCAAGAGTTTTTCCGGCGCAGCCCGATCCGGAGACCGATTGGTACGTCGTATACGACCTCGCGCCACCCAACGGCGAGGAGGCGCCATGACGGCCGCCGTGTGGCAAACGCCAGAATTGGCGTCGCTGCTCGCCGACGATGTCTTACGGTCGCCAGCCGACCCGCGTTGGCGCCGCGAGTTTGCCCACGAGTTGAGCTACGGCCGTCACGCAGGTCCCGCGCGTCCCGAGGCGCGACTCGCCGCCGTGGCCGTCGTCTTATGCTGGGACGGCGGCGAGTGGTCGCTGCCGCTCACGGTGCGAGGCGCCGCGCTCACGCGGCACGGAGGCCAAGTGAGCCTGCCCGGCGGCCAGGTCGATTCAGACGAGGATTCGCGCGATGCCGCGCGGCGTGAGCTGGGCGAAGAACTGGGCGAACAGCCTCAGCTTGCATGGCTCGGCGATATGACCCCGCTATTTGTGTACGCGAGCAACTCGCTCGTGACCCCGTGCATCGCCGCGGTTGACGGCTGGCCCCAGTGGCGCCCGCAGCCGAGCGAGGTGGCGCAGGTGCTGCAGCTGCCGCTGGGCGAGCTGATCGAGCAAGAACCGGCGGCCCCGCTTGAGATTGAGCGCGGCGGCGTGCGATTCTTGGCGCCGCGGTTGATGGTTGAAGGGCATTCGGTGTGGGGGGCGACGGCGGTCGTGCTGGGTGAGCTGCGGGGAAGACTGCGGCGGATCGGACTATAGCTTCCTCAACTGACGGCCTTGGAAAACCCCAAGTCTGTGAGCCCCCGGTGTACTGGGTACTCGGGACTCAGTACTCTGGCAGCGAATAACAATGTGCGGCTCGGACGACGAGGCGCCAACCTGAGACCCGCAAAATCGCACCATGCCCGACTTCACCCCGCCTGATCCGCCGCTGCGAGCCGTCACGTTCGACCTCGACGGCCTCATGTTCAACACCGAGGAGCTTTATCAGGAAGTCGGCGCCGCGATCCTGGGGCGGCGCGGGCACGAGATCGTCGGCGAGTTGCTCGACCAAATGATGGGCCGCAAGTCCGACGTCGCCCTGCAGATTATGATCGACTGGTACGGCCTCGACGCCACGCCGGCGCTGTTGGCCGCGGAGTCGGCGGAGCTGTTCGCCGAGCTCTTGCCGCAGCGGCTGGCGCCGATGCCGGGGCTTGTCGAGCTATTCTCGGCGCTGGAAGCCGCCGGGATTCCCAAAGGCGTGGCCACGAGCAGCGGCCGGCAGTTTGTCGAGATCGTGCTGAAAATTGCCGGGCTGCGAGAGCGGCTGGAGTTTGTGCTGGCGAGCGAAGACATCGAGCACGGCAAGCCGGCGCCCGACGTGTACCTGCTGGCCGCGGGGCGGCATGGCGTGTCGCCGAGCGAGATGATGGTGTTGGAAGACAGTCAGATTGGCTGTCAGGCCGCGGTGGCGGCGAGGGCTTACACGGTAGCCGTGCCGCACGGTCGCAGTTCTCGGCACGAATTCCCTGGCGTGCAGTTTATCGCCGATTCGCTGGCCGACCCCCGCATCTACGCGGCGCTGCGGCTCGAAGTCAGGCCGCAACATGCTAGCACGTCGCGGGCGTGACGCCGTCTAATCGGCACAATCGGCAGGCTTTGCCTTCAGCGCACGGCGAATGCGGCGCCGATGAAAGCGCCGAGGCCGCGCTGCAGCTCGAGCGACGCGTCCTCCACTTATTTTGGACGCGGGGGCGCCTTCATGAAACGACTTGTTGCCGCTCTAACGCTTTTTGCCGCGTGCACTGGCTGCCACATGTGCAGCGACTGCTGCGACTATACCGCACCGGTGGCCAACGGGCCCTACGCCGGGTGCGGCGGTCGCGCGGGCTCGAACCTGGGCGCCGGCTATTACTCGATGGCGATGCCTGCAACCGCGGCAAACGGAAACCCCCAGACGCCAGCGAACGAGGCGGCCGGGACGGGGCTCACTCCTGAGCCGGAGACGACGCCGCCGATGCCGCCGCTGGTTCAGTAGCCGCAGCTTGCGAGGCGACGCGCCGATTGAAGATCTCGGGATCGAACGCGTCCCGCGGCACGAACGGCGCCGGTTGGCTCGGCGCGACCGCGCTCGGCGGCGATGGAAGCGATGACGCACGCTTGGGCGCCGGCTGGTCGGCGTCGTCAGCCGTTGATGCTGGATCGGAAGGAGCTTCCGTCTCGACCGACTCAGTCGGTTTGACTCCGGCGGCAGCGTTGATCCACTCCACAAGCATTGTCGCTTGAAGGGGCGCCAACGGAACCGACGGCTTTCCCGAAGCCCCGCCATGCTCTTGACGGGCCAGCGCCAACAGCGGACTCGACTCGGGATCGTCCTGGCGGATCTGCTGGACGACGGCAGCGAGATTGCGACGCACCAAGGTCGCGTTGCCGTTGCCCGTCAATGCCCAGCGGTCGAGTTGCAGTTGCTGCGCACCGCCAGGTTGATGGCAACCCGCGGTGGCGCACATGTGTATCAGCATCGGCTGGATGCTGCGGACGAACCCGGTGCGAGCTTCGAGGGAAAGATCAAACTCTGACGGCGTCGCTACGGCGGACGCCGACGTGGGCCGACGGGCCGCCGCGGCGATGCGCGGCGGCTTGTGGCTTGCAGCGCGGCCGTCCGCTTTGAGTTGGATAATCTGCTCGAGTTGCAACTCCAACGGCGCCAGCGCCGGATGGCTGGGGTCCAGCGTTCGCGCATCGACGAGTTCGCGCACCGCCTGATCGAGGAGATTTTGCCGCAGGCACCACCGCGCCAGCTCGATGTGCGAATCCGCCGTCGTGCCGGCGCGGGCGCTGCGGCGCATTTCGTACGCCTCGTCGAGATCGCGGCACGCCATCTCCACCTGAGATGCCGGTACCTGCAGCGAGGCGCCGGCTGACTCGACGCGGTAGTAATCGCCCCCTGGGCGGACGGCGCCGGTCAGCACGTTGCCGTTGCGCAGCACGAGCACGCCCTGGACGGCCGGCTCGGCGGCGACGACCGGCGCCGCGGCCATCGCGACCACGGCGCCCGTCAGTGCCGCCGGCCCCAGGCGCGATCGTGCGAGTGAACCAAACATGGGCCGAGGAGCGTATTGCCGAACGAAACGCCGGTCAAGGCTGGATAGCGCCCAGTCCGCCCGATATACTCAAATTTCCCGCAGGATACGCCGGTTCACAGGGGCGCGGTCCGAAAGGGCGCCGTACAGACGATGGCTGCGGCAGGCTCAAGCGTCCAGCGGCGCGAAATCCATTACCGCGGCCGGGTGCAAGGAGTGGGTTTCCGCTACACAGCGCGTCGCCTGGCAGGCAATTTCGAAGTTGTTGGGTTTGTCCGCAACCTGCCCGATGGCCGCGTGCACCTGGTGGTCGAGGGCGAAAAGTCAGAAGTTTCCCAATTCCTCGCCGCGCTGGCCAACGAGCTAGGAAACCACATCCGCGAAGCCGCGGTCGACGTCCAACCCGCCACCGGCGAATTTGCGGCGTTTGAGATTCGATATTATGTCCACCGAAGGGATCGCAGAATTGACATGATAACAGGATGAGCAGGATCGACAGTATTAAAAACGGACTGACCACTAAGTCACAAAGACACGAAGGTCGGAAGGAGAATGCTTAGCCGCCGATGATCGCTAATGGACGCCGATTAGAAGGAGTTTATTAGCGTTTATCAGCGTCCATCAGCGGTTCCTCCCGCGGTTTTTTGATCTTCTGCTCCCCTTCCCTTTGTGCCTTCGTGTCTTCGTGGTTTATCCCCTCCGTCATCCCGTGAATCCTGCCAATCCTGTAATCCTGTCAGTTCCGTCTTCCACCGTCGTGTCCGTCGTGGTCAATATCATTTTCTTAAACTGACCTTCTCATGTCGAAGCTCACTATTTGGTTGACGCCTCTCTGGTTACTCTCCGCGGGCATCGTGGCCGGGGCCGTGCTGCTCGTGGCGGCGTGGGGCGTGTGCTGGTTAGTGAACCGCCGGGCCGCTCGCGCGATTGCCGCGGCAGTGAGCGAGGGCATTCTGCGACCGATTTCCTATGTGGTGGTCGCGCTCGCCGTACTGGCCGCGCTGGCCACGCCGTCGATGCCGGTGAAGCAGACGATTGCATCGCTCCGCCGACTGCCGCAGGTTCAGTCGATCGACGAGAAAGTCACCGTCCCGCCGCGCACCAACGATTTTAAGGTCGAGGCGGCGTTTCGTGCCAGCGAGCTCCAGGAGTATTCCATCGTCAGCGAGCAGGACCTCGCCGTGAACGCGACGCCAGGCAAGGGATTCGTGGAACCTCTCGTGCTGGTGCAAGGCGGCGAGCCGTACCGCTGGTCGCCCGGCAGCTCGGCGCCGCGGGGATTCGACGGCGAGGTGGACGCGCTGTACCTAACCAACGAAAGTGACGCGCCCAGCACGGTCACGCTCCAATTTCGCACCGACGTGGAAATGCCGCAGGTCCATCAGATTCCCACAGCGGCCGCGAGCGTGATCGGCCTGTACCTGATTTATCTGGCAATTTGGGCGCTGGCGCCACGGGTTTCGGTGATTGCGGCAGCCACAGCCAAGGAAATCGTCTCGCAGCCGCTGTTCGTGCTGCTGGTGGCCCTCGGGGCCGTGATGCTGGTGAGCTACGTCTTCATTCCCTACAACACGTTCGGCGAAGACGTGAAGATGCTCAAGACCTCGGGCATGACTTCGATCAAGGTGCTGGCCATCATCATGGCGCTGTGGACCGCCAGCACGAGCGTGTCCGACGAGATCGAAGGCCGCACGGCGCTCACCGTGCTGTCGAAGCCCGTGGGCCGCCGGCAGTTTATCCTGGGCAAGTTCCTGGGAATCGTCTGGCCGATCGTGCTGATGTTCGTGATTCTGGGGCTGGTGTTTCTCCTGACGGTGTCCTTTAAAGTCGTGTACGACGCCCGCGAATCGGCCAAGACTACGCCCGAATGGACCGAGTGTCACGCCGAAGTCGTGCGGATCGTGCCAGGGCTAGTGCTGGCGTTTTTCGAGTCCGTCATCCTGGCGGCGATCAGCGTGGCCGTGTCGACGCGGCTGCCGATGCTGCCGAACCTGGTGATCTGCGGTTCGATCTACGTGCTGGGTCACCTGGCGGCGCTGATCGTCAAATCGTCGATGGGCCAGTACGTGTTCGTGCGGTTCGTCGGCAAGCTGATCTCGGTCGTACTGCCGGTGCTCGACCACTTCGAGATCGAGGGCGCCATCGCCGGCGCCTCCAGCGTGCCGGCCTCTTACCTGTGGTGGTGCCTGCTCTACAGCGCGCTGTATTGCGCCGCGGCGATGCTGCTGGCCTTGATCTTCTTCGAAGACCGCGACCTGGCGTAATGAAGTGGGCAGTGGGCAGTGGGCAGTGACAACACAGCGAGCCGGGCCGTCTCGGCCCCGGCGAAATCGCGACAAGAGAAGCCGTACTACCCCGCCTTGCGCCGCAAAATAACGGTATCCTCCGCCGACCACCCAGCGTCGACCGCAAAGCTGGGCGTCGGCGCCATCGGCATCGCCAGATGCCCAATGCGCCCCTCGGCCGCGCCGTCCCACTGGTGAGCTCCAACGCGCTCCAGGATCATCTCGGCGACCGCCACCGCGTCGCGGCCGTCGACGCCCGTCACCCGCGGCTGCCGCCCCGTGCTCACCGCGGCGGCAAAGTCGAGCAACTCCTGCTCAATAGCATTGGTCTCGACCGCGGGCACGTCCTGCTTCGCCAAAAGTTCCTCGAACAGCCGCTCACGGAGGCGCTGCCGGTCTTCCTCGGCGATCATGCCGACCGACAGGGCGCGCTCGAGCAAGTCCTGCCGAGGTTCGACGACCGTTGACTTTCGCGCTGCAAAATCCAGAGCCGCAAACCGCGTCGGCGTAAACACGTGCATCGTCCGCACCGGTGCATAGCTCGTTCGCGACGCCGTCAGACTCGCCACTGCGCCGCTGGCAAAGCGCAGCCGGGCGCTGACCATGTCTTCGTGGTCGCCCAGCACCGACACGCCCAGCGCGTCGACCTGCGTCACCGGCGACTTCACCAGCGCCAGCGCCACGTCGATGTCGTGAATCATCAGGTCCAACACCACGCCCACGTCCGTCGAGCGAAAGGTGTAGCCGCTCTGTCGGCGCACTTCGATATACTTCGGATCGGCGATCCGGTCCTGGACGCTCACGAGGGCCGGGTTAAATCGCTCGACATGGCCGACTTGAAGCACCACGTGCCCGCGTCGGGCCAGTTGAACAAGCTCCTCGGCTTCGGCAAGGTTCGGCGCCAGCGGCTTTTCGACCAGCACATGGACGCCACCGCGGATCAGCTCGCCGGCGACCCGATGGTGAGTAAACGTGGGCGTCGCGACCACGGCGGCGTCGATTTCGCCCACGAGCTCGCGGCACTCGGCGACGGCGCGCGTGCCCGCTTCGGCCGCCACGAGTTCGCGCACGTCGCGGCGGGAATCGACCACGGCCACCAATTCGATCTCGGGAATCTTGGCGGCCAGCCGCGCATGAATCCGCCCGAGATGACCCACGCCGACGACGGCAAGACGCAACCGGCTCACGCGGCCTTCCTCACTTCCCGCCCCCGCCCGTGTTTGCCGACTTGCTGCCCCTCGATGAATGCCAACAGGCTCTCCACGTCGGGAGAAAGCTGCTCGTTGGCCCGCAGGATTTCGCGGGCGTGGCTCAGGCCGACCTTCGAGCGGTAGAGCAGGCGGTGCGCCGCGGCCAGCGTCTCGACTCGCTCCGCGGAAAAATTGTTCCGCTTCAGCGCCACAATGTTGATGCACCGCGGCCGCGCCGGAATGCCCTCGACCAGCATGAACGGCGGCACGTCGTGCAACGCGCGGCTCAGTGCGCTGATAAAGCTGTAGGCCCCGATGGTAACGAACTGATGCACGCCGCAGCCGCCGGAAATCGCGGCGTGGTCCTGCACGTGAACGTGCCCGGCCAGCAGCGACCCGTTGGCGATGAGGATGTGGCTGCCCAACTTACAGTCGTGGGCCACGTGGCAATTGCCCATCAGAAAGTTGTGGTCGCCGATGCGGGTGACGCCGTCTTCCTTCTCGCTCGCACGGTTGACGGTAACGCCCTCGCGGAGCGTGTTGCCGTCGCCGATCTCGACCCGCGTGTCGCTGCCGCGGTAGCTGACGTCCTGCGGATCGGCGCCCACTACCACGTTGGGAAAAAGCACGTTGTCGCGGCCTAGCGTGACATTGCCCAAGAGCGTGACATTGTTGAACAGTTTTGTACCCCGGCCGATCCGTGCGCCCGGGCCGATCATGCAGAATGGCCCGACGACGACTTCCTCGTCGATCTCGGCCCTGGGGTCGACCCAGGCGTTGGCGGCAATGCTCGTGGCCATGCTATGCACTCGCCCGCAGGGGCGCCTCGGCAAACCTTTCGACCAACCGCCTCGTTAATTCCGCGTGCAACCGATGGCCGCTGCGGTGCGCCACGAACATGCCCGACAGCCGCCTCCCCGCCAGGGCCAGGTCGCCCACCAAGTCGAGCGCCTTGTGCCGGGCGCACTCGTTCGGATATCGCAGAACGTTGTCAATCGGCCCGTGCTCGTCGAACACCAACAGGTCGCGTGGCGTCACCCGCTCGCCCAAACCTTGCCGCTGCATCTCCTCGGCTTCGCTCTGGAGGACGAAGGTCCGGCAGCGCGCCAGTTCGGCGCGAAACCGCTCGGGCGTAATCGCGGTGCGCACCAACTGCCGACCGATGGCTGACCCGCGGGGGTAGTCCAAGCGAAACTCAATGTGCCATTGGCCCTGCGGCGCCGGACGAGCTTCGATCCAACAGTCGCCGTCCACGACGCGCAGCGGCTCGGTCACCGTCAGCCTCCGCGCGGCAACGCCCTGATCGACCACGCCGGCTCGCAGCAGGGCGTCGACGAACGGCGCCGACGATCCGTCGCACCCCGGCATCTCGGGTTGATTGGTCCACACCTCGCAGTTGTCGACGCCGAGCCCGGCCAGCGCGGCCAGCACGTGCTCCACCATCTCCACCTCGACGCGGCCCAAGCGCAGGTTTGTGCGCCGCGGCGTCTCGGTCCGATACTCCACCAGCGCCGGCACGCGCGCCGCCGGCCCCAGGTCGCTGCGGACGAACGTGACGCCCGAGCCGACCGGCGCTGGCCGGAACTCGACGCGGACGTCCTTGCCATACCAGTAGCCAAATCCGGCCACGCTGGCGCGACTGGCGATCGTGTGCTGGTTCGAGGAGGAAGCCATTTGCGATGTCACGCCTACGGGTGCAGAGAGAACTAACATCGACGGCCTAATGTCCGGCGTCGGAGCCACACCTGGCTCGTGCGGCCGTGCCAACGTGTGTATCACGCCCCGGCATCCCCAACGGAAACGCGAGGCCGAAGGCCGCGCCAACGCTACTGACGCACCGTGCCGGTCGGCCGGGCGGCAGCGGCGCCGGGCGACCCGCCGCGGCTCAACAGCGCCAACACCTCGGGCGTGATGTCGATGTTGTTCTGATGCACGATCGGCTGCATGATCGCCCGCATCACGTCTTCGCGTTGATTGGGGTCGATCGGGTCGCCGTTGAAGCGCAGCACCATGCCGATGTTGTTCTGCTGGGCAAAATAGCGGACGGCGCCGGAGACTTCCTGGTACGTCGTGTAGTAGATTTTCGCCTCGCGCTCCAAGAAATCGCGACGGACCGTGCCCTGCTTGATGCTGAAGTCGGCCTTCTGGCGCGCCAGGTCTTCGTCGAGCCGCTTGAAGTCGTCCGTGCCGGGCTTCAGGGCGTTGCGTTGCTCCTCCATTTGGGCCAGGCGGTCGCGGTCGGCCTTCAGTTGGCCGTCGGCGGTCTCCATTTCCTTTTTGAGCGCCTCGATGCTGGCGGTAAAGCTCGGGTAGCTCTTAAAGATGTAGCTGATATCGACGACGGCGATGCCGTAGCGCGGGGCGTTGGCGCCGGCGTTGGCCGCTTGGCCGGCTTGCGGGGGGGCCTGGGCCGGCGCCTGCTGGGCGCGACCGGGGGCGGCGATGAGCGAGACCAGTCCTAAGATGGCGGCTGAGAGCAGCAGCTTTCTCACGTCAGCACTCCTTGCTGTGTTTGGTCATCCATGACCAACGGTTTGGGTCCGCCCAGAGCGTGTTGCACCCCGACGTACGCGCGGGGAGGGCGGAAAGGCGGCGGTATTGTGCCGACGAAGCCCCACAGCGTAAAGAGCATTTCACCGCCCCCGCACGGCGTCGCGATAGCAGCGCGATTCGCCCAGACATCCTCGACAAAACTTGTACGCAAAGCCGCCGGCGGGAATGACCAATGACCAGGCGCCAATGACCAATGGGGGAGCGCGCTTCCGACATTGGTCATTGGTGTTTGGTCATGTGATTTCGTCCCGTTGCGCCTTTGCGAGAGGACTCTTCTCCGACGGCGTGAATCGACAGAGGGTTGCACTCGCCACGCCGCCCGCAACGCCCGCCCAATCGGTTTTTCCGGACTGTCACGCCGCGCGTAAACCCTTTTGCCGACGCCAACTACGGCGTCCGGGACTACCAAGCCAGCGACTCCCGCCGTACAATCTAGACACTTCTGGGTCACCGGCCCTGTGTGCGCCGTTAGGACGCCCTTACCGCTTCCGGGACCGGGCGGGGCGAACGCACCGGCTGTCGTTTCCCCCTCATCTACCCAAGAGCCAAGTCGCGTGGCGTCGTTGTTTGTCATCCAAGGCCGCGATCAAGGTTCGCGATACCACCTGGACGAGTCGGTCCATTCCATTGGCCGGACTCACGCCAACTCTATTCGGTTGCACGATACGGAGGTATCGCGCAACCACGCGGAGCTCGTGCGCCGCGGCGAGACCTACGTCGTGCGCGACCTGGGAAGCTCCAACGGCACTTTCGTCAACGGCAGGCTGGTCACCGAGCTCGAGCTGTCCAGCGGCGATCAGGTGCAAGTCGGCCGCTCGACGCTCCTCTACACCGGGTTCATGGAGGACCGGTTGGAGGACCTGGCCGACAAAGTCGACATCGTGCCCCGCGTCGGATCCGACGACGACGGCTCGCGGATCGTCGCTTCGCTGAGCCAAACCGGCGGCAGCGAGTGGCTAATGCCCGACGCCCGCGGCGCCTCCCACCCCTGGCTGTCTCGGGCTCGCAGCAACCTGCAGATCATGTACCGCACCGCGCTGGCCGTCAGCCACACGATGGACATCGATCAGCTGTTGGCGCGCATCATGGAGATGATCTTCGATTGGGTCGAAGCCGACCGCGGCTGCATCATGCTCAAGGACCTCGAGACCGGCAAGCTCACGCCCAAGGTGCGCCGTCAGCGCCGCGGCTTGCGCGCCGACGAGAAAATCTCGATTTCCAAGACGATCCTCGACTACGTCGTCGAGAGCAACGAGGGCGTGCTTACCTCCAACGCCCGCGACGACTCCCGCTGGGATCCGGCCCAGAGCATCGTGAGCCTCGGCGTCCGCGAAGCGATCTGCGTGCCGATGCAGGGGCGCTACGAGGTCGTGGGCGTGATCTACATCGACACCGCCGTCACGCCGCAGAAAATGCTGGCCGCCAAGGGAGCCAACCAGTTCACCGAGGAGCACCTGCGGTTGATGATCGCGATCGCCCACCAGGCGGCCCTGGCCGTCGAGGATACCTCGTACTACAAAGCCCTCGTGCAAGCCGAACGCCTGGCGGCTATCGGACAGACGATCGCGTCGCTCTCGCACCACATCAAGAACATTCTCCAGGGCGTCCGCGGCGGGAGTTACCTCATCGAGCTTGGCCTGGGCGACCACGACGCCGCCGCCAGCGGCCCCGAGCGCGACGAGGAGACCGCTCAGAAGGCCGTCGATACCATCCGCAAGGGCTGGAGCATCGTCGAACGCAACCAGGAACGCATCTCCGCGCTGGTGCTCGATATGTTGACCTTCAGCAAAGAGCGCGAGCCCGATCCGCGGCCCTCGGATCTCAACCAGATAATCGGCGAAGTGATCGACCTAATGACGAGCCGCGCTGAGGAGTTGTCGGTCCAACTCGTTTGGCGCCCAGCCGCCGACATGCCGACGCTCCTGTTCGATCCCGAGGCCATTCACCGCGCCATTCTCAATGTCGTCACCAATGCCGTCGACGCTTGCGAGGAGAAGGAAGGCGGGCGCGTGACGGTTACGGCGCACTACGACGACGACGCCAAGCTGGCTACCATTGAAATCGAAGACAACGGCGCGGGGATAGCGCCCGACGATCTGGAGGCGATCTTCACGGTCTTCGTCTCTCGCAAGGGCGGCCGCGGTACGGGGCTGGGGCTGCCGGTCACCCGCAAGATATTCGAGGAGCATGGCGGCCAGGTCCGCGTCGACAGCACGGTGGGCCAGGGCAGCCGCTTTACGCTCGAGCTGCCGGCGAATCCCTCGCCCCACGATTCCGACAACGCGCCGCGGCCCACCACGTCGTTCAACCCCGACGAATTGCCAAAAAACGCGTCGACGAAGTGACGTTCAGCGACCGCTCTGGTCGCCGCGCCGCCATCTTTTCATTGCAACGCCCGTCGTGAGCGTGCCTTATCGCATTGGCACGGCTATTGCGTTCGGCGTTTGCCGTGCAGTTTCCGCGTCGGCCTTGAAGGCGCGACGCTGACGCAACTTACACGGCAACGAGGAGTACCGTCATGCGCTTATCGCGGTTGATCCCGATTGTAACACTAACGCCCTTGGCGCTCGCCATTAGCTTGGTCGGCGCTGCCGGCTGCGAGCGACAGGAAAAGATTTTGGACGTCGATACGCCCGGCGGGCAGGTCGAGATCACCCGCGACCGCGATACGGGCGACGTCGACCTGAACGCCACCGATAAGAAAACCATCGTCGACGTCGATACTCCCGGCGCCGACGTCGAAGTGAAGCGCGACGCCGACACCGGCGGCGTGGACGTAGACGTCAACAAAAACTAACTCGCCGCTCGTTGCGGCCGGTCCAGAAGTTTTCGGCGACTCTTTTCAAAAAAGGCGAAAAACTATGCCATCGCTCGGCGTGTTGCTGCTAATCGTACTGCTCATCCTCTTGCTCGGCGCCAATCCGCGCTGGTCGTATGCCAGCAACTGGGGCTATGGCCCCAGCGGCTTGCTTGGCGTGCTACTGCTAGTCATTATTGTCCTGCTGCTTATGGGCAGGATATGAAGCGAGGCAATATCTGGCTCGTCAGGCGCTGCTCGTCTCAGCGCCCGTCGCCCGCCAAAAAAGCAAAAGCCGCCCCTAACACAGGGACGGCTTTGCTTTCACCTACACGAAGCGGGCAAGCGGACGGCTTTCCGCCGCCGCGTTTCGGAGCTTAGAACCGCGACTGCACCGGTTTGAACGGCTGCGTATTCTGCGGCTGATGCGTTTGGTGCGACGGGTGCGACTGCGCAAACGGCACGCTCGCGGGCGCCGAGGCCGGCAAGTGACGGTTGCCTAGCCCGGCGCTGTGGCTCGGCGTGCTGGCAGGCTTCGGCGACGACGAAGATTCGGAACCGCTGGCGCGGTCGTTGGGAATCATCTCCTGGCCGATCACCTGCAACAGCTTCGAGATGCACAGCTTGTTCATGCTGGTCCGCAGGTCGTGGGCCTCGGTCCGCAGGTACTCGTGCATGCTCTTGGGCAGCCGGACGGTGATCACCCGCGTCGGCTCGTTTTCGGCGTCGACGCTGGAACGCTTCTCTCGCAGCCGCACGACCAGCTTCTGGATCTTGTCAAACTGCTGGCTTTGTTCGAAGGCGGTCAGATCGTCGAACGTGGGGAACGCCTTTCGGACGCAGCCCTCGACGCCGAGGATCTCGCGAAAGAACGTGACCCAGTCGGGATTTTGGCGGTAGAGGTTTTCGGCGAACTCCAAGACTTCCTGATACTTTTCCTGGCTTTGGGTGAGCACGGCTGACGTCTCCTTCCGATTCAGCTTGGGGGCGTGGCGAAACGAAGGTCTCGCCGACCTTCCTTGTGCCCAGATGCTTCGATAGCGGTCAAGTGCATCACAGAGGCCCTTGCACTGCTTGCACTTACGCGCTGAAGAGGCGATGCCTATTTCTGGGCAAGGCCTGCCAGGATCAGGGCGCCGTCTTACTGCCCAAGGATTAGGCAAGCGGTTCGGTCCCACCCGCGGAACTGTCCATGTCCGGCCCGCGCAGCGCGCCGCCCGGGCTGAATCGCCGCAAACCCTTGCGACCAAAAGAAAACAGACGGGTCGAAAGCCGCCTGTGAAAAAAACTCTCGAAAAGTCAACGAACGGTCCAGAGCAACCCGGCGGGCTCACTCCGGAAGGTCCTTTCCCGGCAGAGTCCATTCCCTGTCATAATGGCAGGACCCCAGGTCTGTCAGGCGCTCTGCTTCATGGTAGCCAGTATCCGCTCCAAGAGCGCCTTGGTCTTCATGATCCCTTCCTTCTCATCCGACTCTCCTTCGAATTCGATCCCCACCCGGCCGTGATAGCCGGCGTCCATGACAATCTTCATCATCTTGGGGTAGTCGATCTTCGTTTCGTTACCCTGGGCGTCGAAGGCGTAGCTCTTGGCGCTCACGCCCTTGGCGTAGGGCATCATGTCCTTCACCCCTTGATAGCGGTCGTACTCGTAGAAGTTGCCGAAGTCGGGGAGCGTGCCGCAGTTGGCCATGCCGGTCCCCTTAATGACTCCGGTCAACCAGTCGCCGTGCGACGACAGCCCCCCATGGTTCTCGACGATCACATTGATCTTGTGCTTCGCCCCGTACTCGCACAGCCGGCGGAGTCCGTCGGTCGCCAACTTGGCCTGCTCTTCGGGAGTCAGTTTTTCATCCGAGCGCGCGTTGACTCGGATTGAGTGGCAGCCTAGGTACTTCGCGGCCTCGACCCATTGATAATGGCTCTCGACGGCCTTGTTGCGACCGGCGGCGTCGGGATCGCCCAGGTTGCCTTCGTTGTCGCACATGATCAGCACGCTCGTCACGCCCTCGCCGTCGCACCGTTTCTTCAGCTCGGCGAGGTACGCGTCGTCGCGCGCCTTGTCCATCCAGAACTGGTTGACGTACTCCACCGCGTCGATGCCGCACTCGCGCTTCGCGAACGCCGGGAAGTCGAGATTGGTCATCGTGGCCTTCGGCGCCGTCAGCGTGCGGTGAATCGACCACTCCGCCAACGAAATCTTGAACGGCGGCTCTTTTCCCTCGGCGGCGACCCCTTGCTGCATCGTGACGGCTCCTAAAGCTAGCCCCGCCCCGGCCGCCGCGCCGGTGCGAAGAAATTGACGACGATCGGCGAGATTTAATTGAGCGTTCATATCAAGCCACCAGCCCCCGTAGTGAAAAGGCAAAGATACGGCAATCGCCCAGGAGTATACGCCGACCCGCCCGCGCCTGCCACTGGCCCGTACAACGCTGCTGGCGCCGATGAGAGTCGGCGTGTGCCATGCCCTCGTCCGCGTGGGCATGTAGAGCCTCAACGGCCACGTCAATCTTCATCAATCAGCTCAATCCGCCGCTGATGCCGCCCACCCTCAAACGGCGTCGTGAGCCAGACTTCGACAATATCGCGGGCCTGCTGTTCGGTGACCATCCGCTCGCCCATCGAGATGACGTTGGCGTTGTTGTGCGCCCGCCCCAACCGGGCAGACTCCACATTCCAGCAAAGCGCACACCGCACCCCGCGCACGCGATTGGCCACGATGGCCTCGCCATTGCCGCTCCCGCCCAGCACAATGCCGCGCTCAAACTCCCCATGCGCGACCGCCTCCGCCGTCGGCCGGATGAACGTCGGATAGTCGCACGTCTCGGCCGAGTACGTCCCAAAATCGCGGACGTGGTGGCCCAGCCGTTCGAGATGCGCCCTCAGCATCTCCTTGTACCGAAACCCCGCGTGGTCAGAGCCAATGGCGATGTTCATGTCGAGGGCCGATTTTTGCTCGAAAATGTCTCGATAGCGTTCCAGGACGCTGTCCATGAGCGCCTCCGTCACATAGAGTCCGCCACCACGAGCATCAACCGACTTCTCCCATGACGCGCGAAAGCGTATCGCGGTCAGCTTCGAGTTCGGCGGTGCCGTAGGTCCAATTGACGCCGCGAAGTCTACCATGTCGAGCGGAGCAGAGCGGGCCGACTGTGAAATTGTCGCCGTAGGTGACGCGCGCCAGAACCGAGATCAGTAATGGTAAGACGTATTGCATGCTACTTAACCGCGAAGGAAAAGGGTTGCGAGACGATTTGCTTCAACCGCTCGTCTTCGATCGGGGGCGTGAACGGGGGTGTAATTCCGAGCGGCTGGGCTACCGGTAGTTGCACAGTCCGCACGTCGTACTTACCAGCCTCCAACGTGCCTAACGGAATCAGTGCTAAATGGGCCGTTACGTCTCCTGTTCGATGGCGGTGGAACCGGTACGTGAGTGTGATAACCTTTCCTTCTCGTTCGATCTTTTCGAGATAACAGTATGCAATGCTTCTGCGCAAAAAACACAATCGACACTTCGCCGGCTGGCACAGTTTTCGGTCGCTGTCCGATGTCATCAACGATAACGTCATATACACGATGCAAGGCCGCGATGCCGGCGCCCGGAACGGGAAAACCGGGACCGGCATCGGGTCTGCCCCAGGCGCCCTCGCCCCGACCGCCTTGCATCGTCCTGATGATGGTGTGCGCCAACGGGCCAAATTCGCGATGATCCCCTTCAGTGCGTGGCTCAAGGTCGCGGATGTTGCGCGTGCCTGGCATCTTTGCCGCCCACACAGATTTCAGCGGAATCTCTTCCGCATTGAGCGACGAGGCGAGAAGAACCACCAGTAGGCTTGCCATTTTCATTGCAGCCCTCCGATGAGCAAGGCACAGCCTACTCCCAAAGAGACGGGATGGCAATTCTTAGGCAGGCTCTGTTCTGGGCTCCAGCGTCAGAGTGCGTTTTCGTAAATCCATACTTGCCACTAGAAAATGGGCCACGACATCGGGGATAATTGTCCCACCGATGCTGCGATCCAACCCACGCGCCGGCCGCCTGCTTGACCCGCCAAACGTGCTGCGAGGCGGGTTTTGGCGTTTTGGCGGCGATTCCGTGATTTCGCTCCAAAACTCCGGTGCGACCCTCAACGAATTCCCCAGATTCAGAGCACAAGCGCCGCCGCAACGCCTCAGTTTTGAACCAACTAGCGCCCTTCGCCGCGCCCAAAAACCACGACAACTTTCCCACGTCCATCAATCCATTTAGCCCCCGGTCAACGACCGGGGCCGCACGGAGCCCTCTATGCCGTCCCCTCAACCCATCGCCATGCAGTCCGGCCGCCTTCAGACGCCCGACTGCCCCATCATTCCCTTCATCGAAGGCGACGGCACCGGCCCCGAGATCTGGCGCGCCAGCGTCCTGGTCTTCGACGCCGCCGTGCAAAAAGCCTACGGCGGCAAGCGCAAAATCGAGTGGAAGGAAGTCCTCGCCGGCGAAAAGGCGTTCAACCAAACCGGCAGCTGGCTCCCCGACGAAACGCTCGACGCCTTCCGCACGTACTTGGTGGGAATCAAGGGTCCGCTCACCACGCCCGTGGGCGGCGGCATTCGCTCGCTGAACGTCGCCCTCCGGCAAATCCTCGACCTCTATGTCTGCCTCCGGCCCGTGCAGTACTTCACCGGCGTTCCGTCGCCCGTGAAGCATCCCGAGCTGACCGACATGGTCATCTTCCGCGAGAACACCGAAGACATCTACGCGGGCATCGAGTACGCCGCCGGGACGCCCGAATCGCAGAAAGTGCTCGACTTCTTCGCCAAGGAATTCCCCAAGGAGTTCGCCAAAGTCCGCTTCGGCACGAAAGAGAGAACCGACCAGTGGAACAAGGCGCTCGAAGGCATCGGCGCGCCTCGAGCGCGACCTGCCCGTGCAGGTGGGCATCGGGTTCAAGCCCATCAGTTACCTCGCCACGGAGCGGCTCGTGCACAGCGCCATCGGTTACGCCGCCAAGTTCGGCCGCAAGAGCGTGACGCTCGTGCACAAGGGCAACATCATGAAGTTCACCGAGGGCGCCTTCCGCGATTGGGGCTACCAAGTGGCCAAGCAGTTTTACGGCGCCGAGGATTTCGAGGGCGGCCCGTGGCAGGTGATCAAAGCCGGGAAGGTCCCGGGGCTGAAGCACGACATCGTAATCAAAGACGTGATCGCCGACGCCTTCCTCCAACAGATCCTCACCCGTCCCGCCGACTACGAAGTCATCGCCACGACCAACCTCAACGGCGACTACATCTCCGACGCCTTGGCCGCGTGCGTCGGCGGCATCGGCATCGCCCCCGGCGGCAATATCAACTACGTCACCGGACACGCCGTCTTCGAAGCCACCCACGGCACGGCGCCCAAATACGCCGGGCAGGACAAGGTGAATCCCGGCTCGGTGATTCTCTCCGGCGAGATGATGTTCCGCTATCTCGGCTGGAACGAAGCCGCCGACTTGATCATCAAGGGGCTCAACGGCGCCATCGCCGCCAAGACGGTGACCTACGACTTCGAACGGGTGATGGAAGGGGCCAAGCTACTGAAGTGCAGCGAGTTCGGTGCTGCCGTAGTCAAGCACATGTGAATGTCATCCGCCCTGCTTAGCCGCCGTGGACACGTCCTGCTCCGAGAGGAATCGGCGCACATTGTTTGCGTCGATCACGCAGCAAGGAATGTTGATCACTCCACGGCCAGGCATGGGCAGCTCCAACGCCGTGTACTCAGTCAGGGCCAATGCCCGCGTCACCGATGCGTATCCGAATTCATACGGGTCTGGCGAGATGGCCGCAAACACCTGCCCGCGCTCGATGGCCTCAAGCGTATCGTGCGAATGGCCGAAGGTTATCACCTTCACGTCCCCGAGTCGCGCTGCCTTGCTCAGCGCCGCCAGCACCGGGCGGCTGCCGCGCCCGCTCACGTCGATCAGACACTCCAACCGGGGATGTTCCGCCAGCGCTTGCTGGATATTGCGCACGAGCCTGTCAGGGTCGCCGCCGTCGGCGAGGCACTGCACGACGGCAGAGTGACCGCCTGCCGCCTCTTGCTGGGAAGGCGAGTGCCGAATGATCGATTCCAAGCCGCTGACGCGATCGGCGACCTTGGCGTCCATCAGGTTTGCCGCCAGCACGACCGCTTCTCCGCCGTCGTGCAGCAGATCGACCACCATGCGCCGCACAACCGCCCCGCGGCCGCCTCGGAGATTCCAACGTGACACAGTCCCCAGGACGGCGCCTCGTTGGCGTCGAATATAACCACCCTGGTCGAAGCGCCAGCCTCTTCAGCAGCTCAACCTGATTCGCGGTTTCGACGGGACTAACGACGAGGCCGCCCGCCATGGGCAAGTCGAGTCGATCGAGAATGGCCGCCTGTTCGTCTGCTGCCGTCCTCAAGCGGCATTTCCACGATCAGTTTTCCGCCACGATCGCGGGCCGCCGCACGAGCCCGGCGATGGCGATTTGCCAGTAGGCTCCCGAACCGCCGGTGACGAACACAGCCTGTCGCGCCGCCCCACTTGGCCCCACAACTACCCAATACGTGCAACCGCCGATTACGGCCACCCGCGATCGCTGCCAAAGCGCGCCAGACCAGGACGCTGGCGCCGCAGGCAATCGTTGGCGCCGTCGAGATGGCGTGTCGACCTGCAGTTCCGACGACAACGGCACGTGAGACGCTACGGTAGACATGTTCGGGCTCGCCTCGCTAGAATTCAGCCGTCGAACGTCAGCGGCTTCGAAGGCCAGACTACAAGGTGTCCATTACCGGCGGGTTACCGCCGTGTTGCGTCCTCATCCTCTTTCCAACGGCGTCCAGCCCCGCAGTGCAGGTCGACTCTAGCCGCCGCACCGGCGAGGCAATAGATTTCAAGCCGTCATTCGTCAAGACACCTTCCAGGCAGGTATTCGCCCGGCCCGCGCAAACATTGGCGGCTGGATCACCAGAAAAGGAAGCAGCCCCGCGGCCCCCGGACTGACCCAGAAACGCCGCCTCTGCCCGCTCGGCCAGCCCTCTAGGAGCAATCAATGCAGCGCCTCATTGTGATTCGAATTGCCGGCCTTGCCCTGGTTGTCCCGCTGGCCGCCGCGTGGGTGGGTTCAAGCTAGTGCCGCAGGCGCCTCGCAGGGCGTCGCCGACTTGCTCAAGCTCGACAAGGAGTCGAAGTCGGTCCCGCTGTGGGAACCAGTGCCTGTGAGCGACTCCAACGACTTGTCCCACCTGGTCCACCGACTCCATCCCTCGATCTTCTTGGTGGGTGGACCCGAGGGCCGCGGGACCGCGTGGGTCCTCTCGAAGGAAAATCGGCTGCTGGCCACCAACGCCCACGTCGCCGACCTGTTCTACTCCGGCGGAGGCAAGATGTACGCCATCGGCAACGGCACCTCGAAAGCCTATGAAGTGGAAAAAGTGTTCTATCACCCCGGCGTGCTCCGCGAGGTCGGCGACCTGTCGATACGTATGTCCGACCCCACTAAGGGCGAGGTGAATCCCAGTTCGCCCGACGTCGCCGTGCTAAAACTGGCGCCAGGCGAAGACCTGCCCGACGCCATCCCGTTGGCGACTCCCGAAGAACTGCACGCCGATCTGTTGGCGAAGACCTGCGGGATGCTCGGTTATCCAGGGCACGACACCACGGCCTGGCCGCGGTTGGGAGAAAAGGTGGAAGCATCCTTTCACACGGGGGTCGTATGCCGAGTGAGCGATTTTGACAACGACGTCAATGTGCCTGACGACCGCCTGCAGTTCGTCCAGCATTCGATGGCCAGCTTTCCCGGTTTCAGCGGCTCGCCGATCTTCCTCGCCAACGGCCACGTGATCGCACTGAACAACAGCGGCGGCACGGTCAAGCATGGCAGCGTCACGGCGCAGCTTTCGTTCGGCGTGCGCGTCGACTGCCTGTGGGAATGCATCAAACAGAATCAACTGTGGAACCAGGTCGCCATCTCAGGCGATCCGTCAATCGTCGACGTCGACCGGTTCGCCGCGCCGATCCGCATGTAGCCACAGTCAACGCGGTGCGCCAATTGGTGGCGCGGGCTCGCATCGACTTGAACAATCACGAG
>CAWJDB010000012.1:0-284469 GCA_963841515.1 Pirellulales bacterium
ACTCTGCTCTCAAGCTTGTCTTCAACCGAACTACGCGGCATTTTTCCAAGTAGCAGGGCTCACTGATTCCAGCCCCCTGAAGCTTTGCTTTAGGCGTGACTACGCGGAAAATGTCCCTGCGAGCGAGCCCGCTCGAAAACCGGCCTCCGCATTTGCGTTCTAACGCCCGCAAACGAGTCCACTCGACTCGGAACACCTGGGCAACGCCAGGCCCGGATACCGCCACACAGTCATGGGCGATTACCGGAGAGCGGTCCCGTCCCGGTCATTTTCTGGACTTATTCCCTGATTGCCAAACCGCCGATGTTATGTTACGTAGAGGACGTTATGTCGCTTGAACTGCCACTCGAAAAGAGCGGCTGTTTGCGTTTCCGGAGCGAGATGTTCAGCTCGGACCTCAAATCGGCACCTCTTGACTCGCCGATACCTCCGTAGTTCGCCGCCGCTTGTCGTAAATCTGGGCTGTCGCATGACGTGCCCCCTTTGAACGAGTCCGCGTCAGGAGCGAGAATCCTGGCGTACGGACGCAATTGAAGAAAATGAAGGCGCGGCGCGATCACCCCTTCCTGGCCTTCCCCGTCGAGGGGAAGGGATCGGAGAGGAAAAGGAAATTGGGCGTTCGTTGACCCCGGGTGCGCCGTGGACGGCGACCCGGGGCTAATGGCTCTAACTGCTTCGCAGTAGGGAAGGGACTGGAGTAGATGAAGGGCGACGCGAAGGAACGTACACCCATCCGCTTCACCTCTCCCTAGCCCTCTCCATCAAGGAGAGGGGACCGGAGGGGTTTGTACAGCCGCTTGCTCCGGCATCACGCTTATTAGAACCAGTTTCAAAACCGCGTCGGAAGGGGGACAGGCACATTTTGCTCCGAGGACTGCGCAAAATGAGCCAGTCCCCGGCAGTTTTGAAACTGGTTCTAGCGTTTGCATGATCCTGCTCATGGAAGCGAGACTTATGGCGCCGGCTAGCGCTGGACTCGCGCGGATCCTCCGCGGGCGAGGGCTTCGACTTCGGACAGTCTGGCCATCGCCCATGCTCAGGTCTGTCAATCCTCTCGCAGGTAACGCCATCAACCGAAGAGCCGGATGCGGGCAACCCGCCCGTCCGGTTCGGAGGGAGGGGCGCCCCAACACAATGGGGCGTCCCTACCCCTATCTCACCCGGAGCGTTGCCTCTAGCGGCGGCGCCGCCCAGGTTTAGAGAACTTGGGCTACCCGCTTGACGACCGGGGCGGCTGGCTACGACGATATCGCTTGGCTTTCGCTCGCCACGAAGACATCCCTTTATCGGAATGATGCGTAGTTGTGACTTGCCGCGGATGTGGCGCTGTTGCGAGCTCGGCGAAGGCGCCATTTTCTGCCTTTTGCTCCACTGAAGCGAATCGCGCCTGCGACGAATAGCCCGCCGGCGTCACCAACCGGAATTCTGAGGACTGCCATGGCGATCACCACCCGTTCCGCGACTGCCGCTCTTGCTTTGTTCATCCTTCTGGCTCTGGCGACGATGCCCGCGCGGGCGAGTCTCTTTTCACTGGCGGCGTCGGGGACGATTTCGTCCAACAGCAGCGGCGATTCGACAATTCCCGTCGGCACGCCGTGGGCGTTCGAACTCACCTACGACACAGCCGCGCCGGACCTCGACTTCGAATTGACCGGCTCGCCCGATCCGACTTTCGGAAGATTCACGAATACGGCCGCGCCGCCTGCATTGGCCTTCTTCCATTATCGAGCAGGGAGCTACGAGGTCACGATTGATGATCCCGCTGATTTTGGCACGGGCAGCGATATTCACATCACTTTCACCAGCGTGAATGCCATTGACGTCAACATCCATGCCCCCGGATTCTTCCCGCCGCTGGCGGGCGGGCCGGTGGCCTTCCATGCCGACTTCAACGCCTTCTCCTCGGCCCCGATATTTTCGAATGACGCCCTGCCTACGAATACCGCCCTCGCCGTGGGGAGTTTCGACCAGAGCACTGTGACGCTGCTGCCCCCCGCTGGCGTCGTGAGCAGCAGCAGCCTGACGAGCCTGACGCTCACGGCGGTTCCCGAGCCGTCGACCTTGTTGCTGTTGACTCTGTCAGCGGCTGGCTGGCGTCGGCGGCGACGCTGGAGCGCCTAGATCACGGTCGCACGATCCGTGTTAAATCTTCACTGGAAAGCGATTCTTGCCTTGCCCCCAAGACAAAGGCTCAAGGCGGCGGCATTCGTCGCTCGGCTTTCACGGATCAGCCCGCGAACTGCGGATGTTCGATGTCGTCCTGGGCGCCAGGTTTGATATAATCGTCGCTGACCGGAGGTTGTTACTCTTGGCGGCGGACGCCACACAGGGGAGGTTCTTATGAAACGATTGGCAGTGCTCCACGCCGTTTTGTTGCTCGTCGCTCACGCCAGCGGCCATCTAAACGCCGCCGATTCGACCAAGGAATCGGCCATAAAAAACGGCGTCGGCTCGGCAGCGGCGGGCGCGTCCGCGAAGGGTGATCCCGGCGGCGCGGGAAGCCGGTTTGAGATCCGCGAGGGCGCCGCGCGTGCCGGTGGTCGTGGTGCGCGGCACGCCCTATCAAATGGGATGGCATCTGGGGCGCTTGATGCGGGAGGAGATCCAGCAATTCGTTCCCGCGGTCATGGAAGGCTTCAAACGCGAGCTGCACGTCGACGACGACGCTCTCGACCTGGCGTGGGCGACGACGGCGGGCTATACCGATCCGAGAATCCAACAGCAACTGGCCGGATTGGCAGCGGGCAGCGGCGTCTCGGTGCGCCTGTTGCAGCACGTCCACTGTCTGCCGCTGCTCATGCCGTACTCCTGCAGCAGCATCGCCGCGTGGGGTTCGGCCACCGAGGACGGGCATCTTTACCAGACGCGCAACCTCGATTGGTCGCTGGAGGCCGGCGCCCATGATTATCCGGTGCTAGTGGTCTACATACCCGAAAACGGGATTCCGCACGTGACGCCATCGTTCGCGGGCTTCATTGGCGCCCATTGCGGAATGAACGCCGCGGGGATCGTGCTGGCCCAAATGGGCGACTCGCCTGAGCGTGAAATGCCTTACAACCTTCAGGCGCCTCACTTCACCGCCTGGTTCCGCACCATGCTGTACGACGCCGATTCGCTGACGGCTGCCCTCGACATATTTGGCAAGCTGCCGCAGACCAAACGTTATCATTTTGTGTTAGCCGACGGCCTCAAAGAGAAGCGCGCCGTGAAGATACGCGCGGCGGCGCCCACGCCGGGCAGCGTCGACATCAGCGTTTGGAACGATAACGACGCCTCGGACGAGCTCGCGCCGGAGGTCCTGTCGTGCGTCGTGTATCAGGATGAAGGCCGCGGCGCGTTTCCGACGTTGAAAGCCGAGTACGGCAAGCTTAACGCCCAAAACCTCATCGCGCTGGCAAATCAAATTCCCATCAAGGGCGGCAACGTGATGAACGCCGTGTTCGACGCGACTGCCATGCGGCTGTGGGTCAGCTACGCCAGCGGCACGGAAGAAGCGTACAAGCGGCCGTACGCGTTTTTGGATTTGGCGGCGATGGACGCCGACGGCGACGGCCAGCACGAATGGACCGTGGGCAAATGAGCCGACGACGCCGGGAATCGGCGCCGGAGCCGGCGTCGCGCCGCAACCGCGGCTAACGCCGCCGGCGTTCGCTGCGGCGCGCCGTGCGGCGGCAACTGGCGCTCACGGTCATTGCCGCTGCCAGAGCGGCGGCGAGGCCGCTGGGCTCGGGCGTCGGCACAGCGGCGCTCCGCGGCGCTGACGGCGGTCCCAAAATTCGTTCTCCAGATTCCGAGGTCCGCGTCGTCCACGCGGCCGCTCCCATTGCCGTCGGCGGCGAGTTCGGTGGTGGAGTCGAACGTGCGCTGCCACACGAGTAGGTCCGCGCCGTCGACGTCGCCGTCGTTGTCGTAGTCGCCGGTCGAGGTGTCGGCTAGCGGAGCGCTTGCGCCGCCGCAAAGCGGAATACGCCGGCGGTGTTATCGTCGTCCTCGTTGTAAATGACGCCGGCGCGACCCGAGGTATACGTAGCATCCGTGACGCTCACAAGCGGCTGGTCCGGCTTGGGATCCCCTGGCCGCCAAAAAAAGAGGCTCAACTGATCGCCGACCACGTCCAGTTCCATCAACACGTCGGTCGCCGCGTCGACGCCGATGCCATCCTCGCCGGCGAGCGGTTCGGCGACGCCGCCGTCGATCCGGAGCAGCGCGTATTGCTCGCCGTCGTCGAGAATGGCGGCATAGCCGCTTAACGTCTGAGGATCATAACGCGCGAGCACGCCTGGATTGCCCCCGACCTCTTCCGGCTGGCTGCCGGGCAGAATGACAGCCTGCGTGCGGACGTAAGTATCCTGGAAGTTGACGTTAACGGACGCCAGCAAGCTGTCGTCGTTGCCTCCGACTCCCGGCGCCGACAGCGCATAGTCGCCGCTGGAGGCGTCATAGACGCCCGGCGTCGCGCCCAGCTCGTTAAATGTCCACGTAACCGGATTGCCGTCTTCGGCGTTCCCGTCGTTGAAGTCGTCGGACCAACCCAGGGCCGCCGCGGGCTGGGCGTCGACGAGCAAGGCGAAAGCCGCCAGTAATTGCCAGATGTGGTAACGAGCGAAGAGCATGATCTATCTCCCGCCGAAGTCAGAGGCCACAGCGCCGGCGCGCCTCGCAGCGCACCCGGCGCGGCGCCAATTGGAAAAACCTTATCCCGCGTTCCAGCCAATCGATTCGCTGGCTGATTTCAAGAAAAGTGCCCCCCTAACCAGCACGTAATGTAATCGTCCGCGCCACGAGCGTCAAACTTTAGGCGGCAGAGAATCCACGCACGCGAATGGCATTCCGCTTCTCGGCCGTCCCCGGGGTGCGGGACGGGGCCGGAGCGAAGTCCCATGGCCTCTCCCCACCCAGCCACTCACTTCGACGGAGGCGACTTACCCGCGACCTCTCCCCTATCCCCTCCCTTCAAGGGAGGGGGACTTATGGCGCCGGCTAGCGCTGGACCCGCGCGGATCCTCCGCGGGCGAGGGCTTCGACCTCCGAGCGCTTTGCCATCGACACGTCGCCGGGAAAAGTCGTCGCGAGCGCCCCGTGGGCCCAGCCCAGCCGCAGGGCGTCGTTGGTGGGCCGGCCGTCGACGAGGCCGTAGATGAGGCCGGCGGCGAAGCCGTCGCCGCCGCCGATGCGCTCTTGGAGCCGTGCCAAGCCGACATCGCTTGGACATTTCACTCTGGATGAGACGTTGGTGTATTCACCCCAAGTCTGAAGCCCGGGGTGGCGGAGTCTGTCTCGTTCGCGGGCGGATGCCGCTCGGAACTCTAACGATTGCGGCGCCCGTGCGGAAGAGTCGCAGTCTCGTGATGGCTCCGTGCGGGAGGGTCCGACCCAATATCATGGAAAGACGGATTGTAGCGACTACCAAATCAGCGCTGCGGGAATTCGCGTGGGATGCGCGCCGAGCATTCGTTGTGTGGACTTAAGGCGTGAGCCTCGCGAGTGAGGAAAAATGTAGCCCCTAAGCATGGATTAATGGCCCTGTCGTCTCTTATTCCATTGGTTCCTTTCACACAAAGCTGGGTGTGGGCGCCTGATGCCAGTCGTTTTTTTCACTCCCATCGGATGATGTAAGTATGAAAAGATTGGACGTCAAAATCCTGTTGCTCCTCATTGCGTCGATCGCATGTACGCCGGTGCGGGCAGAAGACGCGGCGCCGCCTTCGGCGGCGAGAGTTTGCCAGGCGAATCCCTCTGCACAGAGCGTGTTCCGGTCGGCCGTAAAGGAAGCGCTATCCAAAAGCAGTCGACCTGACGACAGTTTAGGCCGAGCGCTGTACGACCCAGTTTGGGTCGGCGACCAAACGGTTCCAGCGCCCGGCCAGCCGGGATCTACGACGCCGTCAAACACGAAGGCGCGGGACGACGGTCTGGACGGACGTTGCTGTTCTACCTGGGAGGCCCGCTGCCCTACGGTCTACGGCCAGGTCGAGTCACTATTCCTGATGCGCGAACCGCGATTCGCTCGCGGCCCGATTGCCGTCGACCCCAATACGGGCGAGACGTTCCTTTCCACGTCGGATCTCGACTTCAATTTTGATCCGGGCTTGCGGGCAACGATTGGCCTGCGGCTTTGTAGCGGCCGGGCGGTGGAATTCACCTATTTCGGCCTCTTTCAAGGCGATGCGTCCGCAGGCGCCGCGTCTGCTGACGCCGACGCGTTTCTTATCTTTCCGGATAACTTCTTCGGCAATGTATTTGTGGACATGGACAGAGTGCTGGCCAATTATTCTTCCAGGTTGCACAGCGCCGAAGTAAATTTTCCCAGCTGTTGTGAATGCTGCGACGAATGCAGCTGCGGCGATGAGGTCCGCGCCCGTCTTTTCAATGGTTTGGCGGCTTTCGCTACCTCAACCTCGACGAGGAACTCAACATTTCAGCCCAAAGAACTGTGGACGGCGGCACGGAAGAAGGCGCCTACGACATTCGCACTGCCAATCACCTGTACGGCGTGCAGATCGGGGCGAGGTTGCGACGCTCGCCGAATAGGTTTGGCTGGGAGGCGACTGGCAAGGCCGGCATCTTCGGCAACGATGCGCACCAGGAGCAATCGGTAGTCGACTTTCCCGATTTTCCGATCCGGCCAACCGTGTCGAGCAGCGGGAGCGGAGTGGCTTTTGTCGGCGAAGCCAACCTCTCGGCACTTTATCGATTGACCAACGTGTGGAATCTAAGGGCTGGATACAACGCCGTGTGGATCGAAGGCGTGGCGCTTGCCCCGGATCAGCTCGATTTCAACTTCGCGGCGTCGCCGAGCGGCGATCAATTGCATCGCGGCGGAGGCACGTTTCTTCATGGGGTGAACATCGGCCTGGAGGCGAACTGGTAAAGTGCGCGGGGTCCCGTCGCCATGTCCTGCGTACTTTCCAACCCACCAAGCGTCGTGAAGAACACGTCAACCACTCTTGTCTTCACGGGGGACGCCCTCTTAGCAAGCTCGCGCGTACGGGCGACGGATCTTTGACGGCCGCGATTACGTAGGGGTCTCGAGGGCTGTCAGGGAACGTCCTGGGCCGCGACGCCTTGAGCGGCGACGCGGCGGCAATATTGAACACAACGTCTTGGACTGCGGTTTCGCCCGGTCCCTCCGTGAACATTGGCCTTGGGGGAGGCCGGTAAGCCGGACGGGGGAAAGTCGGAGAGAGTATAGGATTAACGTCCGTCTCGACCGTCGCGATGAAGTACGGGCCCGGGAAGCTGCCTGGGACTGTGGAGGCGGCGGCGACCACGAGCGGCGAGGCGGTGACGATGGTGAATTGTCGAATCTGGCCTGTCGTCCCGCCTGGCCCCTGCACGGCAAAAATCGCCTCCGCGACGCCGTCGCCGTCGGCGTCCTGGGCGGCTACCTGAACCGGCGAGTTGCGACTCGAATCCGTAAACGCGGCAAAGCCGACGCCATTGGCCGATAAGCTGGCGAGCGTGGCGGAAGACGAGCTATTCCAGGCCCAAACATCCACGAGCGACCGGCCATTGACGCCGGCGCCCACCACAATGTCGGGGATGGGATCGGCGTTGATCCTTGCCACGTCGAGAGAGGCTCCACCTTGGAAACTCGCGGCGGTCGTGGAGAAGGGAGTAAAACTCCCCGCGGCCCCGGGTATCGCGGCGGGCGTGGCGACGCTCAGTTGGCTCACGTCGAACACCTTCACGGTGGTCTTCGTGCCGGCGCCGCTGGCGACGACAATTTCCGCCTTCATATCCAGCAGGGTGGTGTTGAACGGCCCATTGACCGTCGCCGTGCTGCCCATGTCGGCGGCGGCAACCACCGCGCCGCCGATGAACGACGACGGGAATGCGAGAAAATCCCTGTATGGCTGCAATTCGTCGAAGGTTGGCATCCCAGCGACAAGCACATTGCGGAACACCTTCACCTCGGCAGGTCCGTAGCTGGGAACCGTGATGACGTCGTTCAACCCGTCGCCGTCGACGTCGGCGACGGCGACCTGAACGCCGCCATTGAATCTCGGACCGTACGGCTGAAACGAGGTCAGCAGCGTCCCACTCAGCGTGTACACGCGAACCTCCGCAACAATGCTCCATCCCGGCGCGGTAACGATTTCGTCGACGCCGTCGCCCGTGAGATCGCCAGTGGCGACTCGAACGCCGCCTTGGAAGGTGTTCCCGTACGGGGCAAATTGCACCAACACAGCTCCGGTCGTCGCGTCGATCACGCGGACGAGTTGCGGCGTGGTCGGACTCTTGCCCGCCCCAATGACGATCACGCCGCCTGGACCGCTGGCGAGTTGGAAGTTACCGAAGTTGACGCCGGAAACCGATCCGTCCGACGGCACGTTGACGAGAGTGAAGCGCCCGAAGACGTCGCCGGTCGTCGGAAAGGTGTTGAACCAGCTGACCTGAGTGACTTCCCGCACCTTCCAAATGCCTGGCTCAACGCCGAGGATGGTGTAGGTCCCCAAAGCGTTGGTTACGGCCGACGGTTCCGTCGCGCTCTGGAACATGCCGTCGTCGTTGTAATCAACGTAAATCGTCCACCCCTGGAGCCCCGGATCGCCGGCATCCTGCGTCCCGTCTCCGTCGAGGTCGTTAAACTTTGTGCCGCTAATGATGCTCGCACCTGCCGCAATCGGTACGACGTTGCCGTCGTCATCAAATTCGAGGCCGCCACTGTAGCCGGGGCCGCCGTTGCCGGGACCGCCGATCGGGCAGACGTTGCTGATGGCGTTGGTATCGATCGAGACCGCGCCCGTTTGGGCCAAAGCTCTGCCATTCAGAATGGTCGCCGTCGTGTTGAGCGTAATGCTCGTAAGCGCGAGAATATTCCCTTCGAATGAGGTGCTAGTGCCGAGGGTGGCAGAGGCTCCGACTTGCCAGAACAGGCCGTCATCGGCGCCGCCATTGGAGCCGAGGTTGATCACCTGCACCGACGAGCCGCTGGCGGTCGTCAGCGCACTCCCGATTTGGAAAACCCAAAACGCGTTATTGTTTCCCTCGGCGTCGAGCTGGAGCGTCCCCGTCAGTTGAGCCGCGGAGTCGAAACGATAGACGCCCGAGGTGAGCGTGAGTCCGCCGAGATCTTGGCCCGTCAAGTCGCTGGTGAACGGCATATTTGCCAAGCCGTTGTACGCGGTCGTGTTATCGATCTGCGCCTGCTGCGCGACCGCATCCGTTTGGTGGACCGTTCCTGTGATTGTGATCGTCCCCAGGCCCGTGATCGACGTGCCGGGGTACAAGCCGAGGTCGCCGGTGAGCGTCGTTGCGCCGGTATTGGTCACCGTCGAAGCGCCTAGTACGGCGAAACTCTCTGCCGAGCCCAGTATGCTTGCCAGCATCAGGCGATCCTCCAGGCAAAGGAACCTCAACGGCCGGGCGAAGCCTTTCGTTGCTGACGTCCGGCGAGTGCGCTGTGCCGCCCCATACTTCCCGAACAGCTCAGCGAGTTTCGGGTAAGGCATTGTGTACCTCGTCCTTGATTGATTTCAGTGGCGACTTGCCGTCAGCGCCCGAGGCTACCTGAAAAAAGTTCCCTGACATGGGCGACTTCCCTTGCCATGATCGTTACCGTCTATCTGGGCACGTTGCGGCTTCCGGGCTGCCGAAAAACGATTGCCGCCTAGGCAGTCTCCAGCGCCGCAAAAAGCGCAAAAAAAAACCGACGTGACCGAACACCCTGAGGTGATCGATCACGTCGGCTTACTCGTTAACGAGCCCCCCGTGGGGACGGGTTGCTCTTTATCTAGTCGTCCGAAGTCGCCATTGTACTACAAGCTGGCGATTCGCAATGCGCGCTCAAATAAATTTGCATCATGCCACATCGTTCAGCGCGATTGTAACGACGTTCTAGTTCTCAGCTTCACTGACCACTCCGCATGGGAACTCAAGACTCCGGATTCCTGACGTCTGACCCGCGCACTGCGGAATCGCCAATGAAGCGATTAAATGCTCGGCGCCCTCTGGTCTCTTACAACTCGCACGTCGTCGCTGGCCCCCTTGGGGTTTTCCCATCAAGTCGATCATCGCTCATCCGACGATTGCGCCCATGCTGGAATCTTGGTCTTTACCGAGCCGCGCGACCATGACCGCGGACACAACTCCCGACTTTTGTCCAAGTCAATTGACTTGCGCCGCGGACAAAAGCCCCCAGACAGGGGACGAATGCTGTACCTACCGCTGCACCCGCGCCGATCCGCCCTTGGCGAGGGCTTCGACTTCGGACAGCCTGGCCATCGACACGTCGCCGGGGAAAGTTGTCACGAGCGCTCCGTGAGCCCAACCCAGCCGCAGGGCGTCGTTGGTGGGGCGGCCGGCGATCAGGCCGTAGATGAGGCCGGCGGCGAAGCCGTCGCCGCCGCCGATGCGGTCGAGCACGTCGAGCTCCAGGGTGGGGGTGATGTGCCGCTCGCCGTCGAGCCACAAGACGGCGGCCCAGTCGTGGCGGTTGGCGCTGTGCACCTCGCGGAGGGTGGTGGCCACGCACTTGACGTTGGGGAACTGCTCAACGACCTGGTCGATCATGTCGAAGAACATGTCGGCGTCGAGTTTTGACCGGGCCGGCGCGGCGGCGGCGGGGGCCTTGATTCCCAGGGCGAGCTGCAGGTCTTCTTCGTTGCCGAGGAGCACGTCGACGTGCTGGGCGATGCGGCGGAACACCTCCTGGCCTTTAGCGGCGCCGCCGAGAGTGGACCACAGCTTGGCCCGGTAGTTGAGGTCGAACGAGCAGACCGTGCCGGCGGACCGGGCGGCGCGGAGGGCTTCGAGGATCAATTCGGAGGTGGTCGCCGAGAGCGACGCGAAGATTCCGCCGGAGTGAAACCAGCGGACGCCGGCCTTGAAGATGGCCGGCCAGTCGAAGTCGCCCGGCTTGAGCAGCGCGCCGGCTTCGTTGGCGCGGTTGTAGAACACCACCGGCGCCCGGACGCCGTGGCCGCGGTCGCTGTAGACGGCGGCGATGTTGGGGCCGCGCACGCCGTCGTGCTGGAAGTGCTTGTAGAACGGCCGCACGCCAATCTCGCGGATCCGCGATTCGACGAGCTCGCCGATGCCGTTGTCGACCGTGGCGGTGGCGATGCCGGTCTTCAGGCCGAAGCAACTGGCCAGATTGGCGGCCACGTTGTACTCGCCGCCGGAGACGTGCACTTCCAGCTTGCGCGCCTGCCGAAACGGCACGACGCCGGGATCAAGGCGGTGGACGACGGCGCCGAGGGCCAGAAAGTCCAGCTCGCAAGCGTCTCGGCGAATGGTCAATGTGCTCATGTGATCCGCAGGGTTTGATTATGAGCGGCTGTCGCGAAGAGTTGAACCGCCAAGGACGCCAGGAGTGCCAAGTTCGGAAATTGGAGAAATGCTAATTACCGCTGATTTACGGGGGTGGCTGGGGTCGAGTCTGCGAGCCCCTAGCACTGTGGGCGGCGAAGACGCCGACCACAGCCTCCCTTTCATTTCATAACCACTGGGCGCCTGGCAGGTCAAATCGTTGTGGCCGAGAAGCCTCCGTCGACGACGATGTTCTGTCCTGTTACGAACGACGACGCTCGCGACGAGGCCAGCCATGCCACGGCGCCGCCCAACTCGCGGGCTTCGCCGAAGCGGGCCATCGGGGTGTGGCCGATGATCTGCCCTCCCCTTTCGGTATAGCTGCCGTCCTGCTTGAACAACAGGGCGCGGTTTTGCTCGGCGGGGAAGAAGCCGGGGCTGATGGCGTTGACCCGCACGCCCTGGCTGGCCCATTCGCGGGCCAGAAACTGGGTGAGATTGAGCACGGCCGCCTTGGCCGCCGAGTAGGCCACCACGCGCGACAGTGGGATCATGCCCGCCATCGAGGCGATGTTGATCACGCTGCCGCGGCGGGCTTTCAGCATCGACTCGCCGAAGACCTGGGTGGGCAGCAAGACGCCGCCCACGAGGTTGAGGTCGAACACGCTCTCCCACCCGGCCAGAGACAAGTCGCAAAAGTTGCTCCCCGGCGCCAAAGTCGCGTCGGGATGGTTGCCGCCGGCGGCGTTCACCAGGACGGTGACGGCGCCCAACTGCTCGGCAATCCGGTCGCGGGCGTCGCGGAGCGACTCGCGGCTGAGGGCGTCGGCCGACTGGAACCGGGCGGCGCCGCCCGCCGATTCAATCGCCCGGACGCGCTCGGCGCCGCGCTGGGCGTTGCGGCCGACGACGGCGACGCGGGCGCCGCAGGCGGCGAGGGCCTCGGCCATGGCGCCGCCGAGGGCGCCGGTTCCGCCGATCACGGCCGCGGTTTCGCCGGTCAGGTCAAACAGGTTCGACTGCATCAAGGGCGCCTTTACTCAACCAATCGCTTATGTGGGAAGTGGCTCAAATGTACCCGGCGGGCCTCATTGATTTAAGGTTCATCCGACTGATGCGTGCGCCGGCTTGAAAAAGTGCGGACATGCTGTTCCTGTCTGGAGTTGTGAAAACGGCTTCAGACGGAGGGAGACAGCATGTCCACAAGTTTGTTGTACCACGGGTTTGGGATTCGCGGCTATCGGTACGAGCGGACGGAATACGTTGGAGGCGGAGTGGTGTTTCGGTTGACGCAACCACGGGAGACGTGCCGGTGTGCGGCCTGCGGTTCGGCGGAAGTGACGTTGCGCGGCCATGTCGAGCGACGGTTTCGCGGCCTGCCCATCGGTCGCAAGGGGGTGACGCTCGTGCTGCCGATTCCCCGCGTCGAGTGCCAAATCTGTCAAGCCGTACGGCAAGTCCCGGTGGGCTTCGCCAAGCCGCGGCGAACGTACACCAAGTCGTTTGCCCGCTATGCCTTGGAACTGTCGCGACTGATGACGATCAAGGACGCCGCGGCGCACCTGGGAGTCAGTTGGGACGTGATCAAGGAGATTCAGAAGGAGGATTTGCAGCGGCGATTCGGCAAGCCGAAGCTTAAGCACTTGCGGCAGATCGCCATCGATGAAATCTCCGTTGGCACGGGACATCGTTACGTGACGGTAGTTCTGGACCTGGAGAGCGGGGCCGTGGTTCACGTCGGCGACGGCAAGGGGGGCGACGCGCTGGCGGCGTTTTGGAAGCGGCTGCGCTGTTCGGGGGCCCGGGTCGAGGCCGTGGCCACCGACATGTCGCCGGCTTACATCGACGCCGTCACGACCCACTTGCCCCAGGCCGCGCTGGTGTTCGACCGGTTTCATGTGATGAAGCTCTTTAACGACAAACTCTCGGACCTGCGCCGGGACCTCTACCGCGAAGCCACCGACGGGCTCCACAAGGAAGTCCTCAAGGGAACGCGTTGGCTGCTGTTGAAACGACCGGAGAATCTCGACCTCCAACGAAATGAACCGGCCCGTCTGGAAGAGGCCCTGCGGCTCAATCAGCCCTTGGCGACCGCCTACTATCTCAAGGAGCAACTCGCGGAAGTTTGGGAACAAGAGGATGCCACGGAGGCCCGTCTCTTCCTGCTGGACTGGATCGCCCAGGCCGAGACCAGCGGCGTTCGCATGCTCCACAAGTTCGCTCACACGCTTCGCGCCCACGCCTGGGGCATCCTGGCCTGGTATGACTACTCGATCTCCACCGGTCCTCTCGAAGGGACCAACAACAAAATCAAAACCATGAAACGCCAAGCCTACGGCTTCCGCGATCCAGAATTCCTCAAACTCAAAATCTATGCCATCCATGAATCCAAGTACGCTTTAGTCGGATGAACCTGATTTAAGATGAGCCGGTTTCAAAACTGCTTCGGAAGGGGGTCAGGCACAATTTGCTCCGAGGACTGCGCAAATTGAGCCAGACCCCGGCAGTTTTGAAACCGGCTCATTGCCCTTGCCGGAGATTTTAGAGCGCCTTCAAATAGGCGTTTGCGCAAAAATCTTCCTGTGCGGTGGCGGCGAAGGTGGCCCGACGGGGTCTGTCTTCAGGAGCCCCGCAGGCCGGGATTGCGGTATTTCGAGGTAATTTTGCAATGATTGCCGCCTGATTGCAGCGTCGTTGGCGGATACCATAACAATACTGAGCGGTTTCGCCTGCGCGGCGAGTGCTGGGGCAGGCCTTGGGGAGACGCCATGATTGCGGTCGACAAACTTGCACCGGGGGCTAGCTCCGCCCGATAGCGAGGACACTCCGCCCGCGGCCAGCGGCCTGGGCGCGCTGGTCCGGCGGGTCGTGCGCGAGCATCCCGTTTGGGACATGCACACCCATCTTTACCCGCCCACGTTTGGGTCGCCGTTCAGCGGCGCCAGCAATTCCGGCGATCCCAAGGGGCTCTTGCTATGGGGCATCGACGAGCTCTTGACCTACCACTATCTGGTGGCCGAGGTCTACCGCGTCGTGCCGGCGCGGCAGCTTCCTTACGAAGCGTTCTGGAAGATGACGAAGCGGGAGCAGGCCGACCACATTTGGAAGCACCTGTTTCTGGAGCGTTCGCCGCTGAGCGAAGCGTGCCGCGGCGTGCTGACGACGTTGGTGCGGCTGGGGCTTGACCCGTCGTCGCGCAACCTCGACGGCTATCGTCAGTGGTTTGCCGAGCAGGACGCCAATCAGCACATCGACCGCGTGATGGAACTGGGGGGCGTGTCCCGCATCACGATGACCAACGCGGTGTTCGACGACAACGAGCGGCTGCGCTGGCTTGAGAACCCGCACGTGGGGGACGACCCGCGGTTCGCCGGGGTGCTGCGTTTCGATCCGCTCTTGCGCGATTGGGTGGGCGCCGCGGAGAAGCTGTCGCGCTGGGGTTATTCGGTCGGCGTCGAGCTCGACGGCCGGACCGTGGAGTCGGCGCGGAAATTCCTGCGCGACTGGATCGACCGGGTGAAGGCGATCTACTGCGCGGTGAGCTTGCCGCCGAGCTTTTGCTACGAGGGCGCGGACGACGGGCGCACCAGCAGCGCCGTGCTCGATCGCATTGTGCTTCCCGTGCTGGTGGAGCGCGACCTGCCGTTGGCGATGATGATCGGTTCGAAGCTGCGGGTGAATCCCGCGCTGCGCGACGCGGGCGACATGGTCGGCGTGGCCGACGTCGGCAGCGTGGTGCGGCTGTGCAGCGATTTTCCGCAGAATCGGTTTCTGTGCACGATGCTCGCCCGGGAGAATCAGCACGAACTGGCGGTGGCCGCCCGCAAGTTCGGCAACCTGATGATATTTGGATGCTGGTGGTTTCTAAACAACCCTTCGCTGGTTGAGGAAATCACTCGCATGCGCGTGGAGCTGCTGGGCCCCACGTTCATCCCGCAGCATTCCGATGCGCGGGTGTTGGAGCAGTTGATTTACAAGTGGGAGCATAGCCGCGAGACGATCGGGAAGGTGCTGGCCGAGAAATACACGGACCTGGCCGCGGCGGGCTGGCGGGCGACCGAGGATGAGATTCGGCGCGACGTGCGGCTGATGTTTCAGGAGAATTTCGCCAATTTTCTGAGCGCGGCGGTTAAGTGAGGCGAGCGCCGCCCTGCCCTCTAATCGGAGTGAACTCCCGCGCCCGCGGCGGGCAACCTGGGCTGTCCCGCGCACTCTCGAATCGGCGGCGTTTTTGCGCCCCTACTCGACGCGCCGCCGGTTTTCCGGAAAGATGGGGGCGCATTTCTGGGGTACTGGCGCTCTCGATATCCATAGGAGTGCGACATGCGGCGGCTCGTTGGCTGGCTTGGCTCCGGCGCCTTGGCGCTGGTCGTGCTGTACTCGGCGTCGGCGCGGGCGGCGGACGCCGAGGCGGGATCGGAGGTCACGCGCACCGGCGACGAGATCGTCGTCTGCGGGCGGTTCTTCCACACGGGCACGCCGGTCGTCACGTGGATGGACCCGGGCGGGTACGACGCCTACCGAGTGGAGCGGCACTTCGCTCCGCTGGCAGAGGCCTCGTGGGCCAAGACGATCGAGGCCAATCCGCAGTTCGGCACGCCCAACCGGTTCAGCCTGCGCGACCAGGGGCTGAAGCCGGTGGAGCTCGAACGCGTGCGCAACGGCGGGTGGGACTTGGCGACGCTTCAGAAAGTGGTCGACCAGTTCGTTATTCATTTCGACGTGTGCGGGTGCAGCCAGACTTGCTTCCGCGTGCTGCATGACGAACGCGATCTGAGCGTGCACTTCATGCTCGACGTCGACGGGACGATTTACCAGACGCTCGACCTGAAGGAGCGGGCCCAGCACGCGACGATTTCCAACAGCCGGTCGGTGGGCATCGAGATCGCCAACATGGGCGGGTATCCCAAGGGCGGCATGGCGCCGCTGGAGCGCTGGTACGCCAAGGGCGCCGGCGGCGTGGCGCTGCGGCCGCCGAAGCCGTGGGCCGAGCTGGGCGTGCGCACCAAGAATTTCAAGGGACGGCCCGATCGGCCGGAGCTGATCACCGGCGTCATCCAGGGCCAGGAGCTCAATCAGTACGACTTCACGCCGCAGCAGTACGACGCCCTCACCAAGCTGACGGCCACGCTGTGCACGGTGCTGCCGCGGATCAAGTGCGACTATCCCAAGGACGCCGACGGCAAGCTGATTCCCAAAAAACTAGACGACGCAGCTTGGAAGAATTACCACGGCGTGTTGGGGCATTACCACATCCAGTTGAACAAGACTGACCCGGGTCCGGCGTTCAATTGGGAAAAGGTTATTGGCGGAGCGCAGAAGTTGATGAAGTGACCGCATCGCGAAGTCGGCCGCGGACAGACCTCTGAGAGCGCCTTCTGCGGGCTGTGGCTGTTAGCCTACGGGTGCGCGGCGCCAGCGAGCCATGCCCGCCAGCAGTGCCGTGGCGGCCGCCGCGAGCGTCGCTGCGGCAGGTTCGGGAACCGCCCCCGCGACGGGCGCCGGAGTCGTCACGCCCAGCGTTTGCTGCCAGAGGAGGAAGTCGTCGCCGTCGACGTCGCCGTCGTCATCGCCGTCGGCGGCCAAATCGAGGCCCGAGCGGCCGACAGACATGTTCCACAAGAGCAGGTCGTTGCCGTCGACCACGTCGTCCCGATTGAAGTCGCCGGCCACGTCGACGACGTCGGGCGCCATGTAGGGGATGAGGTACGGCAGCGCGGCGGCTTCCTGCGCGGGCGAGGGATTGACGTAATTGTTGTTCGACGGGCCGAGCCCGAACATGTACGACCCGCTGTTCCACCACGGCCCGCCGCCCCACCACGCCCAGCCTTCCCACACATCGTCGTTGGCGTTGATATAGTCGAGGGTGGCCTTCAGAGTTTCGTCGGCGACGCGCGGCCGGTTGAAGGTGTCGCCGGACGATTTGCTGCCGTCGCCGAATCGATCATTCGGCAGGGCAAACTCGCCCAGGAAGCCGCGCAGATTGTGCTGCTTGAGCCAATTGGTGAAGCCCGTCAACCGTTCGACGCCGATGTTCGTGTTATTGGGATTCTCATTGGTCCCGATCTGGGCGCGGTCGGGACTATTGTTCGACGCGGCGGTGCCCGAGGAGTTGTAGTCAAAGTACTGGTGCGCTTCGAAGACCATGTTCTTAGCCGGATCGACGACGTTGAGCATGGCGACGCTGTTGGCCGTGCCGTACCAATTCTGGGTCCATGAATGCGCGCCCGTGTAGGCGTTGCCCGGCACATGGATGATGTTGGTCGCGCCGGTGCTGCGAATGCCGGCGATGACTTGATTTGTCGTTGTCACGAGCTGCTCGGTCGGCAGCGTGGTCGGTTCGTTCATCAGGTTGAAGATTACCCGACCGTTGTCCTTGTAGTGGTCCGAGAGCTTGGTCCAGAAATCGACGAGCGCCGCGTCGGGCACGGCGGACCCCACGAGTCCCTGGGCCGACTGCTGAAAATTGCCGGGGTCCGGATAGTACCGCTGGAAATTGTGGGGCTCGACGATCACGGTCGCCCCCTGGGCGGTGGCGTTGTTGACGAACGCGTCCATGCGCGAGAGCTCGGCCGTGCTCAGGTCCGCGAACTGCGTCGGCTGCATGCGCTCCCAGCGAAAGGGAAGACGGAAAATGTTCATTCCTTTGCCCATGTAATAGGTCACTTCATTGGCGGTCGGATAGGTGTACGACGTGCCGTAAGTGCCAAGATTCCCCGGCGTGGGCACGCCTCCAAACTCGGCGCCGGCGAGGTTGACGCCGGTCCAGCGGATCGCGGCATGGCACTGGACTTCAGTCCGAGCGCCAAAGAGGACGGTCACCAGACATGCCGTCGCGCGTAGGCCGGCATTCGATTTGCCCATCGCCATGAACTTTCTAGCAAGGACTTCGACCCGCGTTTGACCACGCCCGCCTCACGCAATGCGACCTTTTCGGAGGCGCTCCGAACGCGTCGACCGACGCTACTTGATGATACATGGCCGCGCTGTCATTCACAATCTTTGGCGGCTGCAGCCACGCGAACATTGAACTTCACGCCAGCAATTCATGCACGACCCGCGCCGGCTCAACGCCGGTGAGCTTCTGCTCGAGGCCCTGGAATTTGTACGTCAGCTTCATGTGATCCAGGCCCAAGAGGTACAGGATGGTGGCCTGCAGGTCGTGGACGTGCACGCGATCCTTCGCGACGTTGAAGCCGAAGTCGTCGGTCTCGCCGAGCGTGAAGCCCGGCTTCACGCCGCCGCCGGCCAGCCACATCGAAAAGGCGTTGGGGTGATGGTCGCGGCCCGCGGCGCGGTCATGCACGTCGCCGCCTTGGACCATCGGCGTGCGGCCGAACTCCCCGCCCCAGATGACGAGCGTTTCATCCAACAGGCCGTGCTGCTTGAGGTCGGTGATGAGAGCGGCGCAGGCCTGGTCGACGACTTTGCAGTTTTCGGTGATGTCGGAAACAAGGTAGCCGTGCTGGTCCCAGGCTTCGTGAAAGATTTCCACCATGCGGACGCCGCGCTCGACCAGGCGGCGGGCCAGGAGGCACGTGTTGGCAAACGACGGCTTGCCGGGCTCGGCGCCGTACATCTTCAGCACGTGGTCGGGCTCGCGGGACAGGTCCATGGCTTCGGGGGCGCTGGCCTGCATGCGGTAGGCCATCTCGAAGGAGTTGATGCGCGTGGCGATCTCGGGGTCGCCCACGTCGGCGAGGCGTTGGCGGTTGAGCGAGTTGATGGCATCGAGCGACTCGCGCTGCAGCGAATTGTCGACGCCCGCGGGATTCGAGAGATACAACACGGGGTCGCCGCTGGAGCGGAGCATGACGCCCTGGTGCACGGTGGGAAGAAACCCGCTGCCCCAATTGGAGCTGCCGCCGCTGGGGCCTTTGGGGCCGGTCGAGAAGACGACGAAGCCCGGCAGATTTTGCGACTCGCTGCCCAGGCCGTAGAGGGCCCACGAGCCGAGGCTGGGCTTGCCGAACTGCTGCGAGCCGGTGCACATCAGAATCTGGCCGGGGGCGTGGTTAAAGGCGTCGGTGGTCATCGAGCGGACGATGGCGATGTCGTCGGCGACCGTGGCCAGGTGCGGCAGCAGTTCCGACATCTCGGCGCCGCTTTGGCCGTGCCTGGCGAACTTGAACTTGGGGCCCATCAGCTTGGAGTTCGGGCTGATGAACGCGGCCCGGTAGCCCTTGATCAGCTCGGCGGGCGGCAGCGTGCCGTCGTACTTGGCGAGCTGGGGCTTGTTGTCGAACATCTCCAGGTGGCTGGGGGCGCCGGCCATGAACAGGTAGATGATGTTCCTGGCTCGCGGGGCAAAGGCGGGCGCCCGGGCGGCGAGCGGATCGACGGAGGCCCGCGCGAGGCTGGCGCCGACGAGCTGATTGAACGCCATGGCGCCGAGGCCGACGCCGCATTCCTTGAGGAACCAGCGGCGGGCGAGTTGGCGCGGGGGGATATTGCAGTAGAGATGGTCGCTGCAGGACATGGTTTTGAGTGGGCGGTGGGCAGTGGGCGGTGGGCAGTTCGGAGAAGCAAGGCTCTGCTTCGTGACTGCCCACTGCCCACCGCCCGCTGCCGACTACTCCTTTGTTATTGTTTCATCCAAATTCAGCACCACGCGGGCGACGGCGGTCCAGGCGGCGAGGTCGGGCGCGGCGACGCCGGGGACTTCGACGTGAGGTTGGCCGGCGTCGGCCAGGAGGGACCAGGGATCGACGCCGTCTTTGTGGAAGCGCTGCATTTGGGCGGCGAGGAAATCGCTGAGCACTTTGAGCTCGGCGTCTTTCGGGTCGCGCGCGAGGCAGGCGCGGACGGCGAAACGGAGCCGCGCGGAGTCGTCGGCGCCGCCTTGGGTGACTGTCTTGCGGGCCAGCGCCGGGCGCATTCGAGGAACAGCGGTTCGTTGAGCGTCGTCAGGGCCTGGAGCGGCGTGTTGGACCGCACGCGACGGACGCACGCAAAATCGCCGCTCGGGGCGTCGAACGCCTGCAGCGGCGGGTACGGTACCGTGCGGAAGCGGAAGGTGTAGAGTGCGCGACGGTACTTGTCGCGGCCCGTGTCGGTGGACCAGGTCTTGGGGCCGTAGCTCGCGGGACGCTCGAACAAAAACATCGGCGCCGGCGGGAAGACGCTGGGGCCGCCGACGGTCGGCGTGAGCAGGCCGCTAGCCGCCAGGGCGATGTCGCGCACAATTTCGGCGTCGACGCGATACCGCGGACCGCGGGCCAGCAGTTGATTCGCCGGGTCGCGGGCTAAGAGCTCCGGCGTCGCGACGCTCGACTGTTGATACGTGGCCGAAGTCGTGATCAACCGGTGAATGTGCTTGAGGCTCCAACCATTGTCCATGAGTTCCGTGGCGAGCCAATCCAACAGCTCCGGATTGGTGGGCACGTCGCCCTGCGTGCCGAGGTCCTCGGCAGTCGCTACCAGCCCCGTCCCAAAATACGCCTGCCAGAGGCGATTGACGATAGTCCGCGCCGTGGTCGGCGAACGGCGGTCGGCCAACCAGTGCGCGAAAGCCAGACGGGGCGGAGCTCCGGCGTCTGCTTCGGCCAGCGGGTGCAGGAAGTCGGGCACGCCGGGCTCGACCTCTTCGGCCTTCGCCAGGAAATTGCCGCGCTCCAGCCGATTGGTGTGCCGCGGCTTGTCGCGCTCGGCGAGCACCAGTTGGGTTACGCCGCGGGGATGACTCTGCCAGAGCCCTTCGATGCGGCGGTTGTCCTCTTCCCAATCGGCGACCGTGGTGCGCCAGTAGTCGAACACGCGGCGGACCTGCTTGGGCGTGCGCTGGCCGGCGGGAATCTTCAGGATGTCGCGGACCGCCGTGGGCACGGGATCGGCCACGGGGTTGTCGGCGGCCGTGACGGAGAAGCGGAAGCGGCCGAGGTTGTTGTTCTGGTTGTCGTCGCTGTTCCAGCCGCCGTGCATTTGCAGCAGCTTGAACACGAGGCGGGCGCCGGCGGTGGTTTCGAGCGGCTTGTCGAGGACGAAGACGGCTTTGCGCGGCACGTTGGACCGCGCGGGGCCGATTTCGAGCGACCATGCGGTGAGCTCGTTGTTGTCATTGGCGAACGTGACGGGCCCGGTCACGCGATGCTTGCCGCTCTGATCGTCGAAGATCTTTTCCAGATCAAGCACCGGCGGATTCACGTCGGCCGTGGCGCTCTTGAACTTCAATTCGATCTTTTTGTCGGCGGCGTCGAGCGGCGCCGCCTCGGCGGTGAATTCGGTGAGGGCGCAGCCGCCGTAAATCGACCGCCCAGGCCCCCCGCGCGGCAGGTTGGGGTCGTTGAGCATCTCCAAGCGAATGGCGGTAATCTTGGGCAGCTTGGCCTCGACGGGGAACTCCGTCGAGTGCTGCGTGGGGGCGTAGCCCTGGGCCAGGATCGAGCCGTCGTCCAGCACGTAGTGCTTTTGGTCGCCCGTGAGGTCCTCCTTGGGAATGACGACGGTCCACTCGGGCTGGTCGTTTTTCACCGACGCTTCCCAGGCGGCCATCCGCTCGGGCCAATCGGGGTTGTCGCGGCGCAGGCGGTCTTCGATCTCGCGAATCAGCCGCGCCGTCTGGCGCCATTCGGCCCGCTCGACGTCGGTGTAGGTCGTGAGTTGGCTTTCGTCGCAGTTGTTGATGCACGCGAACATCCGGTAGTAATCGGTTTGCGCGAGCGGATCGTACTTGTGCGTGTGGCACTGGGCGCATTGGATGGTGAGGCCGAGCATCGCTTTGCCGATCGCGTCCATGCGGTCGAACATGGCCTCCATGCGGAACTGCTCCGGATCGACGCCGCCTTCCTCGTTGATCATCGAGTTGCGCAAGAAACCGGTCGCTACGCGCTCGTCCTGCGTGGGCTTGGGCAGGAGGTCGCCGGCGATCTGGTCGACGATGAACCGGTCGTAGGGCAGGTCCTCGTTGAGCGCCTTGATGACCCAGTCGCGATACATCCAAACGAAGCGCGGCTTGTCTTTCTCAAATCCGTCGGAGTCGGAATAGCGGGCCGCGTCGAGCCACAATCGGCCCCAGCGCTCGCCAAAGTGGGGCGAGGCGAGGAGCTTCTCGATTTGGCGAGCGACGGCGTCGTTGCGCTCGTCGGCGGCGAAGGCGTCGACTTCCTCGATCATGGGCGGCAGACCGGTGAGGTCGAGCGACAGGCGGCGCAGAAGCGTCGCCCGGTCGGCGGTCGGCGAGGGATGAAGTCCGTCGCGTTCCAGGGGAGCGAGCACGAAGGCGTCGATCGGATTTCGGACCCAGGCGGCGTCTTTCACCGCCGGCACGGGCGGCCGCGTCGGCGCCACGAAGGCCCAATGCTTCGTGTAGACGCCGCCGTCGGCGATCCAGCGGCGGAGGGTTTCGATTTCCTCGGGCTTGAGCGACTTGCCGGAGTCGGCGGGCGGCATGTGCTCGTCGGGGTCGTCGCTGGTGATCCGCCGGACCAGCTCGCTCTCCTCCGGTTTTCCGGGCGTGATCACTTCGGTGGCGCCGTTGACGTCGCCAACCGTGTCGAACTTGTCGAGACGGAGGTCGGCCTCGCGCTTTACGGGATCGGCGCCGTGGCAGGGCAGGCAGTTCTTGGCCAGGATCGGCCGGACCTCGCGCGTGAAGTCGACGGCTGCCGGCGGAGCGTCGGCCCAAGCTGGCGACAGCGTAGCAGCCGAAAGCGCATACGCCGTCAGAATCGACGCGATCGTCCCTATCTGGACGCGGCGAAAGAACATGCGTAAAGCCCGCCCTCGGAGAACCGCCGGGCGACCCGGGGGGGGCCGCCGGATGCAATTGCTGCATTATAGACTGCTCGGGCGGGGCGAGTTAACTGGTGGAATTGCGCTGCGCACGCAGCAAAAGGCGCTTGTGGGGCGCCGCAAGGGTACTCGACGCGGGACGGAGCATTCGTCACGAAAAACTCGCGACGTTCCCGCTGCCCTGCGGGCGGAACGCCGCAGGGTGACTCTCAATTGCCGGTTACGGGACGGCTACTTACGAGCGAGTCGAGCGCCGTCGACCGCGGCAAGCTGGCGGCAAGTCTCGGCGATGCCGGCGGCGTCGAGGCCGAGGTCGGCCAGCAGTTCGTCGCGTTCGCCGTGCTCGATGTAGCGGTCGGGAATGCCCAGCCGGCGCACGCGGCTCGTGTCGACGCCCGCGTCGGCGGCCGTTTCCAGCACGGCGCCGCCGAAGCCGCCGGCCAGGGCCGCTTCCTCGACGGCGACGACCCACGGCGCGTCGCGCACCGCGGCCACAATCGTCTCGGCGTCGATCGGCTTGAGGAAGCGGGCGTTGATCACGCCGATTTCCAATCCCTCCTCGTGCAGCGCTGCGGCCGCTTCGAGGCAGTGATTCACTAGCGTGCCGCATCCCACGATCGTGCCGTCGGCGCCGGTGCGGAGCACTTCGCTGCGGCCCAGCTCGATGGGCGCGGGCTCGCGCGGCAAGGTGACCGCCGCGGCCTTCGGGTAGCGGATGGCGCACGGCCCGTCGAACCGCAGGGCGAAGTCGAGCATCGCCGGCAGGTCGGCGGCGTCGCCGGGGGCCATCACGACCATGTTGGGGAACACCCGCAGGTAGGCGAAGTCGAACACGCCGTGGTGCGTCGGCCCGTCGGGGCCGGCCAGCCCGCCGCGGTCCATCATGAAGACAACCGGCAGATTCTGCAGCGCCACTTCCTGGAAGATGTGGTCGTACGCCCGTTGGAGGAAGGTGCTGTAAATGTCGACGATCGGTCGCATGCCCGCCTTGGCCTGGCCGGCGGCGAAGGCCACGGTGTGGGCTTCGCAGATGCCGGTGTCGAAGAAGCGGTCCGGGAATTCGTCGCGCACCGGCTCGAGCTTGTTGCCCTGGCACATGGCGGCGGTCAGCGCGGCGACGCGGGGGTTAGTTCGCATCTGGACTAGGATCGCGTCGGCGGCCACGTGCGTGTAGCTGCGGACCGAGGCCTTCTTCAGCGCCACGATGTCGTCTTCGCGCCGCTCGAACTGCGGCGGGGCGTGGAACGTGACCGGGTCCTCGGCCGCGGGACGAAAGCCGTGGCCTTTTTCGGTCACTACATGCAAGAGCACCGGTCCCTCGATCCGCCGGGCCATCTTCAGATACTTGCGCAACAGGCCGATGTTGTGGCCGTCGATGGGGCCGACGTAGCGGAAGCCCATGTCCTCGAACATCATGCCGCCGCTTAAGCCGGCCTTGGCGGCTTCCTTGAGTTGCCCCAGGAACCGCTCGACCGGGTCGCCCAACAGGGGCACGTGGTTGAGCAGCTTGACCACTTCGTCCTTGAGGCCCGTGTACACCGGGTTCATGCGGAGCCGGTCGAGGTAGTCGGCCACGCCGCCGACGCGGGGGCAGATCGACATGCGGTTGTCGTTGAGGATCACCAGCAGCTTGTCGCTTTGGCGGCTGGCGTTGTTGAGAGCTTCGAACACGACGCCGGAGGGAAAGGCGCCGTCGCCGATGACCGCGACCGAGTGGCGGCCGTCCTCGGGCCGCAGGATGGCGTCGCCGCTGGCCAAGCCCAACGCGCAGGAAACGCTGGGGCCGGCGTGGCCGGTCATGAACAGGTCGAACTCGCTTTCGGCGGGGTTGGGATAACCCATCAGCCCGCCCTTGGTCCGCATCGTGTGGAACTCGTCGAATCGCCCCGTGACGAGCTTGTGCGGGTAAATCTGGTGACCGGTGTCCCAAATCAGCCGATCGCGGCGGAAGTCGAACGTCTGGTGCAGCGCCAGGCACAGCTCGACCACGCCCAGGTTCGAGGCGAAGTGTGCACTGCGGCAGGCGATGAGGCTGCACAGCACCTCGCGCATCTCGGCGGCCAACTGCTCCAGCTGCGGCAGCGACAGCGGCTTGAGATCCGCCGGCTCGCGGATCGTCGGTAAGAGTTGGGGCGGCGACATTTAGCTCAGATGTGCGTTAGGCCAAAGCTGAAAGCCGATCCCGCGAGGAGACGACTCTCATCTTAATCAAATCACCGCACCGCGGGGGCACGCTTAACAAGGCAGCTTGCTATTTTCGGCGGCAAACTTGACGTCGGCGTCCCAATCGTCGGGACCGTAACGCCCTGGACCTGGCGCCACTCGGATAGCAATTATGCGCGCAAAATTCCGCCAGTCACTGGCTACCCTGGCGGCGGGGCCGACGAATTACGTCCAGGCGCCCGTGTGCGATGGCGAGCAACAATGGCTGGGCCGTCAACCTCGCGTGGGCCTAGCGGTCGGCTGTCGCGACGTCGGTCGCGGAGGAGCGTCGCCGGTAAATGCAAATCACGCCGGGCGCCCCGGCGAGCAAGCCCCAGATCACCAGTGCCGCCGGTTCCGGGTTTTGCAGAGTGTTAGGTCCCCCTTGCCGCACCACGTACAAGTCGACCCCCAGCGTGGCGGCGATGCCTTGAGCGTCGCCGCTGGGCGTGCGGAGCACCTGCGGACCGTCATAGCCGAGACCGCTGAGAAAACTGGTCCAGTCCGGCTCCACGCCGCCGTTGACGGGGTCGCCATCGTGCATCCAGTTCATCCCCAGCAAGGTGAATTCGTCGCTTGTGCCGCGATTGGGACTTAAGGTCGCCGACCCCATTTCTGCCTGCGGCTTGAAAAAGAGCGTGCCGCTCAACAAGCTGGTGGCTTCGTTGTCGACGAACAGCGCGAAGTCCATGTACCCGCCTGTGTACTGTCCGCTGCCGGCGCCGTCGGTTTCAAACTGCAGAGCGCCGGAACCGCCAGGCGCGGCACTGGCGCCGAGTTGCAGGACGAACGGAGTCGACATGCCGTAGGACGTCGAGAACTGTTCGTTGAGATACAAGCTTAGCTGTTTAAGCTCGCCGGCAACGCTGCCGGAAATGTCATTTAATACATTGCCGTTGAGGTCGCCGGAGAGCGACCCGGCGATGCGGCTCGACAAATCGCCGTCGCGCAGGCGCTCCATTCTCAGGACTTCCGTTCAGAGAGAGTTCGGCGCTATGCACCCAGGAGGCGGAGAACCCAAGATCTGGAATTGGCGCTGCGGGAAAAGTGCTGACGATGTCGTAGTTCGCCTGCACGGAAGCGCACGCGTGCGTCGCGACGAGGCCACCTGAAGCGGCCAGGGCGGTCGCAACAGCCAACATAACTGCACGCAGGTTGCAGGCGCGGTTCACCATGATATCCAGTCGCTCGCTTGCAGGTGCACCGTCAACGTCGAGGCGCCCGCTGACAGCGCCGCCACCGCCTCCGATTGAAATCGGGACATATTCCGTGCGTTTGCTGGCGGCCATGCTTATAGTTATGGTTCATCCACAACACAGTGATCTTAATGGCGCAGCGGGGTCGCTGGCAACAAAGAGTCCGAGTTTTTTCGAGAATTTGGACACAATTGGTGGGGTTGGTGCAAGAGGCGAACGTAGCCCCCAGCCGCCCCGCCGCGCCAGGCAACGGAACCACCGCATTTCCCCGCCGGCATTGACGTTGGGACGCGTCGCACAATGCGGAATGCGCGGGTTTACCGCCGACCACAAAGCGCAAGCCTTATGCTCCATTTGCCTTATAAGCTCCTGCCGATTTGGCGAAACGCGGTTAGCGGTGCTCGCGTTGTCGCTCTCGCCCTCGCGCTGGCAAAAGCATTGCCGGCGTCGGCCACGATTACCCCCGTGGGCAATGTGTCGCCCACCTACCCAGGCGGGGGGCCCGATCCGTGGATCGTTGGGTCTGAATTGACGGTGGCCAACGGATCGCCCGGCGCCCTGACGATCAGCGCCGGCAGCGACGTGACGTCGAACGGCGGAACGGTCGCTTTCGACCAGGGTACGATTGGCGTCGTCGAGGTTACCGGCGCCGGATCGACCTGGACCAGTACGCAAGACATTGTCGCGGGGGTGTTTGGCGACGGCGAACTCCGCGTGCTGCTGGGCGGCGTGGTGGAAAGTGCGGGAGGGTCGGTAGGGCATGTGTCGGGCGTCGGTGAGGTAACTGTTCAGGGGACCGGTTCTCGGTGGACGAACTCAGGCGCCCTGTTCATTGGCAACAGTTCCGCTGGCGAATTGTCCATCCTGCAAGGCGGACGCGTCGTCAGCCAGAACGCGTGGATTGGGTTGTCGACTGGGGCGACCGGGACGGCGACAATCGACGGGCCCGGGTCCGTCTGGCGAACAAACTCATCACTTACATTGGGCGACGTCAGCTCAAGCGGCGACGCAAGCTTAACCTTAAGCGGCCTGGGAAGCCGCCTCTATGTCGGGACCGGCGCGGAAACCGCCGCCGCAGGCTTCGGCGCAACGCAAACGGCGATGGTCGTTGCCGGCGCCCCGGGCAAGGCGCGCCTGAATGTTTACGGCGGCAATGCGATCATCAACGGCGGCAGCGCGTATTTGGCGCCGAGCACGGCGATACAGGCAACGCGCTGGTCGACGGCGCGGGGTCTGCGTGGAATAACAGCGGAGACCTTGTCGTCGGAGGGCTGGGCGGCGCATCGCTCACGCTCAAGAACGGCGGGGCCGTTTCGGCGGGCGGCAGCGTGGCGATAGGCGCCGCGGGAATCATCAGCGGCAACGGCACGGTCACGGGAACCGTGGTTAACGGCGGCTCGGTTCGTCCGGGCGAGTTGGTGGGCGCCTTGTCGGTGACGGGCAGCTACTCCCAAACCAGCGTCGGCGAACTTCGGATCGACCTGGGAGGAACGGCGGCCAACGAGTTTGACAAACTCTCGACGGCGGGACCTGTTACACTTAACGGCTCGCTCCGCGCGACGCTGGTTGATTTGGGCGCCGGGACGTTTACGCCGGCGATTGGCGATGAGGTTGAGTTTCTCGCCGCCACCGCGGGCGTGACCGGAGAATTCCGCACTTTAATCCTTCCGGCCTTGACGGCGGATCGCACGTGGCGCGTTCGCTATGCCGCGGACGCGGCGTCGTTGGTCGTGACCTTGCCGGGAGATTTTGACATCGACGGCGATGTGGACGGGCAAGACCTGGTCAAGTGGCGGGGCGACTTTGGATCGAATGGTCACTCCGACGCCGACGCCGACGGCGACAGCGATGGGGCTGACTACCTGATCTGGCAGCGGCACTTGGGCGAAACGGCCCCGACAATGTTGGCCGTCGCGGCGCCCGAGCCGGCGGCCATCGCCTTGGCAACGATCAGCTGGTGGCAACTCGCAATGACGGGCCGCCGTCGCCGGCGGGGCGCTGCTTTCGATGCGTCGATTTCTCTCGTAGCGCCGCTTCATTCAGCTCGCCGGAGGCGCGGCGCTCCGGACAGCGCTGGTCCCGGTGCATGCTCGGGTACGGGTTCGGCGCCAAGCTAGCAAGCTAGCGTCGCATCGCGTGGGGGTTTTCTCTTGGCTGCTGCGGAGCCGACTGACCCGGGCTCCAGCTAGCTGGCGCGATTGCCAAGCGTGCAAGAGCGAAGGGATGCGGGCCGGGCAGACACGCAGGTCGCCGGGACGCACTTTCATTATTCCGGCGCGAGGACGCCGACTACTGAAACGATGCGCTCCCGACAGCCTGCGGCGCGGACGCCTCGCTGACAGCCCAATGGATTATGGTGGATGAACCGCGTCATCACGGCCGCCGTCGTCGCCCTGTGGCAGTTCTTACCAGGGCCGCTGGCTAGCGGGGGCGAGACGCTGGATGAGGCATGGTCGCAGGCGGTGGCCAACAACGCGCAGTTGGCCGCGGCGCAGCTCGACGAGGCAGCGGCCTGCGACGACCATGCCGCGGCGGCCGCTGGTCATCTACCCAACGGGTGGCTGCAGAGCTCCTATTCCGTACGCAGCGACGAGCGGAGCTTTCTCATCGACAATCCGTTTTCTCCAGGCCAGACGATCAGCGCCCCGTACGCGCAGCAGGCGGCCGCCGGCGCGGCGGGGGGCGTCACGCTGCCGCTGTACGCGGGCGGCGCCATTGAAAACGCGGAGCTCAGCGCCGCGGCGCGGCAGAGCGCGGCGGCGGCAGGCACGGCGACGGCGCGTCTGCAGTTACTGCTGGCCGTCAGCGAAGCTTACGTCGCTGTGCTCCGGGCGCAGCGGGGAGTCGAAGTCGCGGAGCAGAATATGGCCAGTCTGCGTTCCCACGAAGCGGAAGTTCAGCGTCACTACGCCGAGCAGCGCGCACCGCTTAATGATCTCCTCGCGGCGCAAGTCGCGGCCGCAAACGCTCAGCAATTGCAATTGCGGCGTCGGCACGAATTGGTTTCTGCGCAGGGCGAATACAACCGCCTGATCGGCCGGCCGCTAGCGGCGCCAGTCGACCTAGCGGACATTTCACTGCCGCCGCTGGTGCACAGGTTGGAGGACCTGCAAATAATCGCTTGCCAATTGCGTCCCGAGTTGGCTCAGCTGCAGGCGGCCAAGGACGCGCGAGTGTTCGAAGCCCAGCGCCTGCGGGCGGCGACTCGACCCCGAGTGAACGCGGTGGGCCGAGTTGATTATGAAGAGAATCGATTTCAAACCCCGCAAGCGATCACGACGGCAGCAGTGGTCATGGAATGGAACACATTCGACGGCGGCAAAAGCCGCCGGGCGTCGTGTGCGGAACTTGCGCACCACCGCCAGCCTGGGCAAAAGCATCGAAGACCTGCGGTCGCGGATTGCGCTTGAGGTGCTGACGCAGTGGAATAGCTGGCAGGAGGCGTCGGCGCGCTTGTCGGTCGCCGGCCAGGCGCTGGAACAATCTGAAGAGAACCTGCGCGTGTCGCAACTTCGCTTTGCCGGCGGCCTCGGTGTCGCCACGGAGGTCCTGGACGCGCAATCGCTCCGCACGCAAGCTGCCAGTGACTACCACAACGCGGGCTATGACTTATGGCTGGCCCAAATCCGCCTGCGGTACGCGGCCGGGATCCTGGGACCGGGGGAATAACCCGCTTAGCCGGCGCGGCTCCGCGCATGACAAAATCGGCGCCGCCGTTAAATCCGTGCATGGCGGCGGATCGCTCCTCCGCTTGGGATGATTCGCACCGGCGGACCTTTGACCCGCCGTTGCCCGCGACCTACTACTTGTTTAGATGCTTGCCCCAGTGGCAAGCGTTCCCTCCTCACGCGTTTGGACCACGGCCACGCCGTGCGATCCAAGTCGGTTCCGCGGCGACCTCGTTGCCGCCGCGAATCGAACGATCCACTCATCACCACTTAACTCATCCCATTGGTCACAGCTGCGAATCCGCAACGCCCTCGGAGAGGCGTTCGGCGAGTCGCTCGGGAAATCAGCTTCTTCTTGAGTCAATTTGTCGCGCCGCGAAAGCCGTGCTGTGCGGCGCGCGGGGGATTTGAGCCCCCGCGCCGCCGATGCGGGCCGACTGCCGTCGACCGCGTCGTCGCAGCCGGATTGGACGCGACGTCGTCGAATGAATTTGCACCATGAGCCGCTCCAGAGGAAAGCATGTCCGCCGCACCTGCCACGTCGAGCATTTGCTCGCGTGAATGCCCTGAAATCTCCATCAAGGTCGCTTCGACGCGCGACGAACGACTTGGCGCCTTCCAATTGGCGTACAACTCGTACTTCCGCGCGGGGTTGTGCAACCCGTGCGCCACGGAACTGCGGGTCACGCCCTACCAACTGCTGCCGACGACCGACGTCTTACTGGCCAAATTGCGCGGCGAAGTCATCAGCACGCTCAGTCTCGTGCGCGACGGGGAGTTGGGATTGCCGCTGGAATCCATCTACCCGGCCGAAGTGAACGCCCGGCGAACGGCAGGGCTGCAGTTGGCCGAGGTCTCGTGCCTGGCCGACCGCCGCAAGACGACGCGATTCTTTGAGCTGTTCTGCGAGCTGGCGCGGTTGATGGTCCAAATGGCGGACCGCGGCGGCGTCGACCAGTTGCTGATTGCGGTGCACCCGCGCCACGCGCGGATGTACGCCCGCGCGATGGCCTTTGTTCAGATTGGCGAGAGTCGAGATTACCCGGAGGTCAACGGCCACCCGGCGGTGGCGCTGTGTCTGGACTTCGCGGTCGCCAAGACGCGGCGCGCGGCCATTTGGCGCCGGTTTGTCGGCGAACCGCTGCCCGAGGACGTCACCCAGCCTCAGCCGATCAGTCTGTGCGATCGCCGTTACTTTGCCCGGCTGGCGCGGGCCGGCGCCGAACACCGCGGCGGACGGCCGGCGCAGGTCGTCGCCGGCGGGGCTCCGCTGGCTGCGCCCGTGCTCGTTTGCGCATGACTATGTCAACGACGGATCTTGTATGTCCCGCGGCCCAAGGAAGCCGCGGCAATTGATCTCAACTTGAAAGCAAGAACGGCCATGCGACCGCAGCGGACTTGTACGCGGCAGCATTCCGAAGCGGACCGAAAATCGACGCGTGACGCGAGGCGTAACTACGTCGACCTCGCCATGCACCTGCAAAAATATGGCCTGTCGGCGGTCATTCCGAGTTGTCAGGCCGCCGTCCGCTTCTGGCGAACCATCGCCCCCAACCCAAAAAGTCCCAAGGACCCGCCGACGGTGAACAGCGTTCCAAACTCGGGAACTACTTGCTGCGGGCTGCTCTTGACGGAGATGTCGTCGACGCCAACCCATTCGTCATTGCCGACCGCGTTCGTCGTAATGATGCGGAACTCCAGCGTAGTTTGGTTGTCCCATGCCGCAAGCGATATGGAAATTGGCGTCACGAGAGTGGCTAAACTCGGGCCGGTCGTGGCGTCGGAAACATAACCGGTAGGCACATCGGTGTAGTTGCCCGAGTCGCTTAGGCGATATTGAAAAGCAACCTGCTGGGCGGCATCGTCCGTTGACCCATCAATGTCTCTAAGGCTGTAAGAAACCGTCACGCCAGTGCGCCCCGTCGCATCCATGTAAAAATTCAGAAACGGCGCGTCGGCAGTACCCGAGCCTTGCAAGGCGACAACGGCGTTCGCAATTTGAAATTCGGCGACGCCACCTGTTGTAAACGTATTGGGAGTAGTTTGATTGGCGTTAACGTCGACGACGGCTACCGGGGTCATCGGGGGTCCGGCAAATGCCAGTATCGTCTGAGGGTTCGTGCCTGTCGCGGAGGTCAACCCATCGCCACGATAACCGACGATGCTGGGCACGCCGGACCAATCATCATCCGTTGTTATTAGTCCGATGTTTGTCCAGTCTTGAGAAAAATCGCCTCCGGCCAAGCTATGGGGCGTGATGCTTCCCCAGGCGGCTTGCATGCTAGTTCTACAGCAAGGGTTTTCGCTGTTGAGTTTTTCTGTGATTTGGACGTATATCTGTGGTGATCCATGGTCGTCGTAAGAACTGGCCGGTTCGTTGTTTCGGAGTTGAAGTCAGGAGGACCTCTCCATGGCAACGAACAGGGTGCGCGCATGCGCAAGGAAAGTAACGTGTTTTCATCGGCGATTCGAGTGTTGTTTCGGGCGCAGGGAAGCGAAGGCTCATTCGCTGGTTTATCTGCAGGGGCTGATTCTTGGGGAAGGCCGAAAGAACGTGGAACGCATCGCGCTCAGGTTCTCGACGGCACGCGACAGTAGTCCGCCCTCGCAGAACGAGGTGGTTGCTTTGCAAGAATTCTTGACCCTCTCGCCGTGGCAGGCTTGCAGCGTGCAGGGGAAAATCCAGGACGTGTTCGCCGAAGAACTCGTGCCAAGCACTTCGGCCTGGGCGCTGGGCACAGTCGGCGTGGTGGATGAATCGGCGTTCGTCAAGAGCGGACCGGAAAGTTGCGGCGTGGCGCGACAATGGTGCGGTCGGCTGGGCAAGAAAGAAAACTGTCAAGTCGGCGTCTATCTGATCGGCGTGGCGCCGGCCGGAACGGCGCTGTTGGATCACGGGCTCTACCTGCCGAAAACGTGGGTCGGAGATCGAGAGCGTCGCCGAAAGACGCGCGTCCCGGAGGAGGTGAAGTTTCAAACCAAGCCCGAGATGGCGACCGAGCAAATCCGCCGCACGCGCGCAGCGGGGCACGTCGCGTTCGACTGGATTACGGCCGACGAACTGTACGGCCGCGACGGCAACTTCCTGGACGCGCTCGAAGGAGATGGCCAACGATATGTCGTCGAAGTTCCCGTCAACACCAGCGTGTGGACCGAGGATCCGAGTACGCAGATGCGCTCGTGGTGCGGCAACGGCCGGCCGCCGAAGAACCCGCGCCGGGACAGCGTCCGCAGCGTGAAGGAGGTTGCCGAATCGTTGCCGCCCGACGCGTGGCAAGTTCTCCAGTTGCGCAACGGAGCCAAAGGCCCCTTGGCCTTCGAGTTCGTGCGCGTGCGCGTCTGGGCGATGCGACACAAGAAACCGGGTCCGCCCGTGTGGCTCGTGATTCGCCGCAGTCTGGCCGAGAAACCGGAAGTGAAGTATTACGTCTCCGACGCCGACGAGAGCACGCCTCTGGAAACACTGGCTTTGGTCACGGGAACCCGCTGGCGGGTGGAAGAGTTCTTTGAAGACGGCAAAGGCGACTTTGGCATGTCGGACTACGAAGCTCGTGCCTGGACCAGTTGGCACCATCACATGACCATGGTGGCCCTGGCTCACTTGTTCATGACCACGACCAAACACGAGCTCCAGGAAGAGATGCCCGAGCTGACGTTGCCGCTGGCCCTGGAGCTGATGAAGGCCACTATGAGCCGGCCCACGATGACCGAAGCCGATGCAATGCGACTCACCGAATACCATCTTCATCGCAACAAAGTTGCTCGCCAGTCTCACCATAAGTCCTGGAAACGTAAACACAAACGAATCAAACTAAAACCCTTGCTGTAGAACTAGTCGTAATGGCAAAAGCCGCCAGCGCAATGAGGAAGGCAAAGCAATTGGCGCGTGCGAACCGAGAGAATGTGGCCATACCGTCGGATCCTTGTCACTGTGGTTTACCTTGCGATGCTCCTGACGCCGATTTACTTTTTCTGCCGCTAGCTGCACTCTGCCGGATTATTGCTGGGCGAAGTGGCTACTGCAAGCATTTTTAAGGGGTTTTTCGCACATTCCAAGCTTGACACGAACTGGCCGGCCTACGGCCCACCGGGCCCCCTGCGAGGCGTCAGGGCTCGTTTCGAGGCTGAGAGCCGCTTAGGGGCGAGATTAGACACTTTTTACGGCGCCCTCAGCGGCACGCGGCCGATTCAAGGCTGGATCGCTTTGCCGGGGCCACTCTGGCCAATCGTCCCGATACGGCAATGCCACGTCCTCAATGGAGTGGCGGGGTTTTTTTGCGGCGACCGCACAAGATTTAGCCCAGACGCTTATCGCGAGCGCGAGCGGCGGAATTCGGCAGGATTGGAACTAGCGCCTCCGGGGCGCTGGCGGCCTGCGATCTCACGCTGACGACGAGGCCTTCATATCAACAAGCGAGGCGCAAGCGTTTATCAACGTCCGCCGGACGGGGTCCCGTACCTCGACCTCGTCATGAACGACGCCCGTCCGTCGGTCATGAACCCGCTGCTCTTGCCGGTGGGCGTGAGGGCCGGCTGCGCATGCGTCTGCAGCAGTCGCAAGGCGGCATTCTGTTGCGCTTGCTGAGCGACCAGTTGCTGATTGCGGTGCACCCGCGTCACGCGCGGAGGCACGCCCGTGCGATGTCCTTCGTTCAGATTGCGGACAATCGAGATTACCCGAAGGTCAACGGCCACGCGGCGGTTGCGCTGTATCTGGACTTTGCCATCGCCAAGACGCGGTGCGCGGCCATTTGGCGCCGGTTTGTCGGCGAACCGCAGCCCGAGGCCGTCACCCAGCCTCAGCCGATCAGCCTCTACGATCGGCGGCACACTTCGCGAGACTGATATGCAGAGGCGCGTGGCACGCCCACGGAACGCTAGTGCCGTCCGTCCAGGCCGAGGCGCCGCCAGCGGTTCCAGCGCTGGTTTGCGCTTGAGACAGATTCCAGCGTGGGTGGACTTTCGCCGGGTCGCAGTGGGCCGCCGACATTGAGTCGATGGCTTCCCGCTTTGAGTGGTTCCGCGAGGCTGGGCCTGGCGTGCAACGCCACATCGGCGGGAAAATGAAACGCCGAGAGACCCCCCGCGCGCTGGCGCTGGGACAAAGCTCGCTCTTTTCGAGGGGGAGCGCATTTACCGGCGGATCCGCAGTACCGGCAGCGGCTTACCTGCGTCCGCCGCCCCCGGCCCCGAACGTCTGCCGTCGGTAGGTCATGAATCCGCTGCCTTTGCCGGTCGGCGTGAGCGCCGGCGCTGTCTGCGTCTGCAGCGATTTCAATGCGGAATTTTGCTGCGCCTGCTGCGCGACCTGCTGTTGATTGAACGCTTGCTGTTGAAGTTGGGGTCGCACCAACGAGTAGTAGTTGGGCAGCGGTCCGGTGTTGTTTCGAAAGAGATTAAGGTACGGACTTATCGTGGGGCGCGACGGCTCATAACGACGCACGCCCTGGGCAAAGCTGGCGCTCCCCCCGAGGAGAGCTAGCACAATAACGGTTCCACTTAAGTGCAGAAGCTGGGCGCGACTCATTTCTGCTCATCCTATTGAATACTGGCGCTATCTGCCATCACGGCAAGCGCTGGCTGTCTACGCGAGCTACGTCAATTCTACCATTTAATCTCGACATGCGGCCTGGGAAGCCCTCAAGGATTCTAGTGACTTCTCCGATTGTAACACTTATAGGCGCCCAACATGGGACGCCGGGGGGGCCAGCGTCTCAGCCGTAACCGACATGGACAGTGTCGGACAGCCTGGGCGATGTGGAAGCCTCATGGCGAGGAACTTGGCCCGTCCTATTGAACGCCTAGCAGCTTCCAGTCACCAGTACTCCTGCTGACGGCAATGATATCTTCCCACCAATGGCCGAAATCAGCCTGCTTGGCCTTGCTCTTGGCTAGCAGCGTTGGATGCCATTTCATTTTCCCGGGCCGCAAGCCAGGCGGACCGGTTCCCTGCATACCGCCGTCGACGCCGCGCGAGTTGAGCAAAGTATCGCTCCCGGACTACATCATTGAGCCTCCCGACGTGCTGTCGATCGAGGCCGTCAGCCTCTTGCCAAAGCAGCCTTACACGCTCCGCCCGCTCGACTCCGTTTCCATCTTCACCAAGGGCTTGCCCGAGGAATCGAATCTGGCGGGCGACTTCGTCGTTCAGGCGGACGGCGTCATTCAGCTCGGATTTGCCTTCGGCTCGCTCCCAGCGGCCGGGAAGACGGTCGAACAGCTGCAGAATGATTTGCTGGAACGGCTGAAGCAAACCTACAAGGAGCCGGAAGTCTCGATCACGCTAATCCAAACCGCCGCCCAGCAACAGATCGCCGGCGACCACCTGGTGGCGCCCGACGGTAAGGTCAACCTCGGCACCTACGGTCGCGTTCGGGTCGTTGGGCTAACTATCGAAGAGGCCGAAGCGACGATCGAAGCCCAGCTATCGCAGTTTCTCGACAACCCGCAAATCGCGGTGGATGTGCTCGGCTACAACAGCAAGGTTTTTTACGTGGTGACGCAAGGCGCCGGGCTCGGCGACCAGGTGATCATTCTCCCCTCCAAGGGCAACGAAACCGTGCTGGATGCCATTGGACAGATTCAGGGCCTGCAGTCCAACTCGTCCACCCGGATGTGGGTCGCCAGGCCAGGCGTGAACGAGTGCGGCGGCGACCAGATTCTTCCCGTCGACTGGGTGGCGGTCACACAACGCGGCGACGCGTGCACCAATTACCAACTACTCCCCGGCGACAGGTTGTACGTTTCCGAAGACAAACTCGTGGCCTTGGACACGAAAATGGGCAAGATATTCTCACCGTTTGAACGCCTATTTGGCTTCACGTCTCTGACCACGTCCACAGTTCGACAAATTGTATTCTTTGGCCGAAACGGCGGCGGAAACATCGGCGGATTTTAACCTACCTGCAGAACGACCCGTATGAATGACAGCGGTACTCGCGCCGCACGCGTTTCTGGCGGCGGGCGGCGCCGCAGCACGATTACCAGTCGGGGGGGCGGACCACCCGCGGTCCGCAAATGATCTAGCATGTCAGGAAATCGCCCGATCGCACTGCTATGGATGGTAGCGCTAGTCGCGCTGACTGGCGGTTGCCGTTTGTACGGGCCGGCGGTTAAGCGGGAAAGCGAGCTCAATTGTCCGACGGACATCCGCAAGACGGTCCCGTGGTGCGCCGGCGAGGACGCCGTCTTTCATTGCCCTTGCGGTCCTGCTGAGGAGTTCTATGGCTGCCGGCCCACGTGCTGGAAGGTTTGGCCGGCGCCCGCGACGGTGTGGCGGGACGCGTACTGCGGTCCGTCGGCGGCCTGCCCTGGGGCGATAGAGCCTTCCCCGGGCAATATCCAGTTGATTCCGCTGCCAGCGCCGGAAGAAACGCCGCCGGCCCCGGCGCACGAGGAACTTCAGCCGCCGGCCGCCGAACCGGCGTCGCCCTCGGCGCCCGCGGAAGAAGCGCCAAGACGCCCGCGCCAGAAGCGCCCTCCACGCCCCCGCAAGAAGCGCCAAAGGCGCCCGTGGAACCGACTGCCGACCGCGCCGAGCAGTCGAGTTTCCTTGCGCCTCGATCGGCCTTTGTACCGCAACCGACGCCCAAGGCGACAGCAGAGAAACCGAATGCGTCAACTGAGAAGGCGAATGCAGCCGTAGAGACGCCGAATGCACGAGCAGAGAAGCCACTTCAATCAGCAGAGAAACCGAACGCGCCAGGAGAGAAGCCGGCGCCATCCGCAGAGAAGTTGAAGTCTTCAGTAGCGCTTGTGCACTCCTCCGCGGAGAAACTGAACTCGGCAGCATCAATGCCGAACCGGCCTGCGGAGAAATTAGCCAGGATCAATCGCCAATTCAATCGATGGCCCTCGAATTCAAGACCGAGCTCGGCTGTCAACCGGCCGGCTCTCGGTCAGAGCGATGGGACATCGTCGGACGTGCGGCGAACTAACTACGTTTACGCCCACTCGAACCAACCGGTGCATTCCGCGGCCGACCCGTCCCGCTTAGCTCCGCGGCCGGCGACTAAGGGGCCAGTTGCCCGCCCGAGCGAAGGTTCGCCGTCGGCAGTGCGGCGGACTTCCCGCCTTTCCGCCCCATCGAGGCCCGCGGCAGGCTCCGAGGCGAACTTTTCCAATTCAGGCGCACGGGCCACTATCGACCGGCGCACTGGCAAACCGAGCGGCGGGGCATCATCGGGGGTGCGACGGACCGCCTACGTTTACGCCCCGTCGAAACCGCCGGCGGGGTCCGAGCACATGGTTCAAGGATCTTCACTTACATCGCTCGAACATTGGATGGAGCCTTCTTGCGGATCGGCCGAACCGATGCTGGTGCCCCTCCCCGACCCCGATGCGGAGTGGCCGCGACCAGGCTCGCCTGCCCCAGCGAAGCCCAATCAAGCGGCGCCTGCAGCGAGCGTTGCGCCGCGGACCAGCTTCAAGCCGGAATCGATCCCGCGTCCGTCCTTTAGCCGCTAATCGCCAGGGGCGATGACGCCCCTATTGGCACTCTACGATCCCGAATTGGCCGCCCGTTCATCTGCCTCGCGATGTTCTTCGGCTGAGGGATCCATTTCCGCGATCCGCTGCAACAGCTCGTGATTGCAGGCCGTCAGATCGTCATTCTGATTGGCCAGGTACCGATTGACGCGTGCGACTTCGGCGGCATAAGCCTCGCGCAAATGAATTGCCGACGTGGATGCCGAATACGAAGTTGAACAGTATTACCAACAGGCCAATCTCCCAGGGCGACAGCAGCGTATCGTCGAGAGTCAGCAACCAGAGCAGCGGAGAATTGCCGGCCAACCAGCATGCCCAACCGACGAATTTTCGCATTCCCTCGCCTCGTCGAACAACTGCCGCGCGGAGCAAGGCGCCCCAGTAGACAGTGGGCGACGCTGTCTTGCGTACGGCGAAAGGCGACCCGGCTCCCATATTGGATTATACCACTGCGGCCCCCGTGGGGAATTGCAGCCGACCGTTCGGCGGAGCGAAGGAGTGGGCAAGCCGTGGGCCGTGGTGCTTCACGTCGCACCAAGCAGGCTAACGCCGGTCCGCGCAGGCCGCGCGGCGGCGCACCACGTCGCGCGAGCTCACCAAACGTCGGCATACGGTTGTCCGCAGGGTTGTGCCGCACTTGCCGGTTGTGTGGACCGCGGTGGGGACTCAACTCACGGCGAAATCATCATAAATCAACTGGGTAACCGTGGTCACGTAGACTTGCATTATCGTCGGTTGAGCCTGATCCCGCGAAGGGACATTAAGCTAGGCAGGACGGAAAAAGCGGAATTCCGCGCCTGTCGGCCGCTCTACCCTGTTGCTCCGCGACTCACCCCTGGCGTCGGATGGTTCGATGTGGAACATCGCGCTCAAAATGCTGGCGGCGGACCGCGGCAAGTTGTTGACCGCCGTCGTCGGCGTCGTGTTCTCCATCGTGCTCGTTAACGTCCAAGGCGGCCTATTTGTGGGCTTGCTGCGCAAGGCCAGCCTGCTGGTGGACCAGGGCGACGCCGACATCTGGGTGGGCCACGAAAAAATGACAAACGTCGACTTCCCCCACGACATTCCCCGCTCGTGGGGACAACGCATTCGCACGGTGGAGGGCGTCGAACTGGCGGAACCGTATCTGGTGGGGCACAGCGTCATGACGCTGCCCGACGGCGGATTCGAGCAGGTGTTGGTGGTCGGTTGCGACCCGACCACCTTGCTGGGCGGGGTCAGCGACCGCGCTTGTCCCGATGTAGCACGGCTGCGGCAGCCCGACGGGATCCTCGTCGACGTGTGCGACGCCCACAAAATCGGCAACCCGCGCGTTGGAGACCTCCGAGAAATTGGCCACTGCCGTGCGCGGGTGGTGGGCTTCACGGAAGGCGTGTTGGGGTTTCTTGTCACTCCATACGTTTTCACCACGCTTGATCGCTCTTCCCTGTTTCTCCATAAGCCGCCGGGACGCGTTTCGTACTTCTTAGTGCGCGTACGAAAGGGCTTCGACGTTGGGGAAGTCTGCGAGCGAATTAAACTTCGCGTGCCCGACGCCGAAACCATGACGCGCCAACAGTACGCAGCCGCGTCCATCGGCTACTGGATGACGCGAACCGGGCTGGGCATCAGCTTTGGAGCCTCGACGGCGTTGGGGCTGGCTGTGGGCCTGGTTGTCGTGGCTCAAACCCTTTATGCGTCGGTGCTCGATCGGCTCGGCGAGTTTGGGGCGCTCAAGGCTATCGGCGCCCGCGAAGCTCAAGTGTTTGGCTTGATTATGAGACAAGCGGCGGTCCTGGCAGTCACGGGCGCGGTGCTGGGCTTGGTGCTCGTGGCGGCTGTGCAGGCCGCGTTCAGTACGCCCCGCGCTCCGGTGGCAATTCCGTGGTACATGGCGGCCGGTAGTTGTGCGCTCGTTGCCATTGTATGCCTCACATCGTCCCTATTGCCCTATCTGCGCGTGCACCGGATCGACCCGGCCATGGTCTTGCAGGATTAACGCTGGTCGCTCTCGGAAACACTGTTCGTGACGCTTCTGAACTTATTCGCCGCTACCTCCACCTTGCCCGAGCCCTCGAGCGGCACGTCGGCCTGCGCTCAAGACGCCGTCATTGCATTAACCGACGTGCACAAGTCGTATGGCCAGGGCGCGGCTAGTACGCGCGTGCTGGACGGCTGCAATTTGACGGTCTGCCGTGGAGAATGCGTCTTCCTCATGGGCCCGTCCGGGAGCGGCAAGACGACGTTGCTGTCGATCATCGGGTGCGTGCTGCGTCCGGACCAAGGCGCGGTGCGAATCATGGGGCGCGACGTGCTGTCGCTGTCGCCCGCCGCCGCGGCGGACCTGCGGCGCACGCACATCGGCTTTGTATTTCAACGGTATCACCTGATCCGCGGACTCTCGGTGCTGGAAAACGTGTGCCTGCCGTTAACCCTGGACGGCGTCGTCGGCAGCGGGGCCGAACGACGAGCGCGGGATTTGCTGGGGTGGGTGGGCTTGGCCGATCAGGCCCATCGTCAGCCCAAGTCGCTGAGCGTCGGCCAGTGCCAGCGGGTCGCCCTGGCGCGAGCGCTCGCCGCCGATCCGCCGCTAGTCCTGGCAGACGAACCCACCGCGGCGCTCGACGCCGAGCTGGGCCAGCAGGCCATGCAGCTTTTGCGGCGTCTAACGGTTGAGTTGGGAAAGACGGCCGTCGTCGTCACCCACGATCCACGCATTTTGTCTTATGCGGATCGTATCTTTGTGATGGAGCGGGGCCGGCTCACCCCGCAACAGTAGGCGCCCGAAGCGAGCCAGCCGCGCGCGATTGAGGCAGGCGCGCCAATGGCTGCGATGACCGTGTTGTCGCGCCGACTTATGGTCAAATTGCTTTCCGTCACCGTCTGTTCGGTCTTGATCGCCGGATCGATTGCGCTGATTGATCATCGGTCGATCAGCTTTGCACGCCTCAATCACACGCGCCAACCAGCGGCGGCGCCAACCCAGATTTATGCGTCTGGGATTGTGGAGGGAAAGACCGAAGACGTCGAGTTGCGGATGGAGGCGTCGGGAAGAGTCGTCGAAGTGCTTGTCAGCGCCGGCGACTGGGTCGATGGCGGGCAGGTCCTCGTGCGACTCGACGACCGAGCCGAGCAAGAAGCAGCGACCTCCCGGCTAGCGAACCTGCACCTGGCGGAAGCGAACCTGGAACGGCTCGTCAATGGCGCTCGCGATTCGGAGCGTCAGGAGGCGCGCGCCCTGTTGGCGGCTCGGCGGTCGCGGCTCGACCAGGCCGAAATGACCTGGCAGCGCATCAAGTCGCTTCGGGCACAGGGCGCCATCGCACAGCAGGAAGCCGACGATCAATCAAGTTCCGTGCAGACGCTGACCGCTGAGGTCGCCGCGGCGTCGGCGCGGCTGGAGCAAATCGAAGCGCCGGCCCGTGATGACGAGGTGCGGGCCGCCCGAGCACGCATTGCGGCCGCCAAGGCCGATCTTGAACTTGCCCAAATCGCCCTCGATAAGACCACGCTCCGTGCACCGTCGCGGGCGCAAGTGCTGGACGTCGGCGTCGAGGTTGGTGAACTGGTTGGGCCTGAGCGCCGCGAACCGGTTATGGTGCTGGCCGACACTTCTCAACTCCGCGTGCGGGCCTACGTGGAGGAGATTGACGCCCCGCGCATCGTCGTAGGCGCCACAGCGAAGATTACCGCCGACGGACTGCCCGACCAAGTCTTCGCGGGCGTCGTGCGCACCATAAGCCCGCAGATGAAGACCAAGACGCTGTCGACCGACCGGCCTGACGAGCTCTACGATGCGAAGGTGCGAGAAATACTACTGGACGTCGCCGACTCAGATCGCCCTGGTCGGTTGATTTTCGGCCTGCGTGTGGATGTCGTGCTGGACGCCGACCGGCAGAACGATGGCTCCCGTGTCCCGCTGGCGACTCCCAGCGGAGCTGCCTCAACCATCGAGTGACATCAATTGTGCCACTGACGGCGCCAACTACACGTGTTCAGCTTCTGCGAGACATGGTCGACGCGGCCGTACTGGCTCCGTCGGCGGAGAATACTCAGCCGTGGCAATTTGTGGTTGAGGGCGACGAGCTGGTCGTCGAACTCGATACGAGTCGCTGGCTGCCTTCGGACGTGGACGGCATGCTTGCTTTGACCGGCATCGGGGCGGCGATTGAAAATGCCGTGATTGCCGCCCGCCGCCACGGTCGCGAATCGACCGTATCTTATGAAATCGACTCGCCGCCTTGTCGTTCCGCGGCGTTCGTGCGAGTGGCCAGTATCGACCCTGGCGAATTTGGCGCGAGCGACTCGCTATTCGCCTTCTTGAAATCCCGATGTACAAGTCGCCGACTCGAGTCTCGGCCCATACCGCCCGAATTGCTCGCGCAGGTATCGGGCAGCCTGGATGGCATTTCCAACGTTCGGCTTGATTGGCTAACGGCGCCGGCGGAGATACGACCGCTGGCCAAACTGATCGGGGTCGGAAATCGCCTTCGTTTCGAGCATAAGCCGTTCCATCGCGAGTTCTACGACAACCTCAGGTTTACGCGAGACGAGGTCTGCGCCAGTCGCGATGGACTCGACGTCGAAACGCTTCAATTGCCGCATGCGGTGAAGAAGATCCTCTACGGCTTACGCAAGTGGCCGCGAATGCGATTGGCGAATCGATTGGGCTTCTCCCGCATCGTGGCGCGGCAAGCGGCGATGGAGGTGAGAACGAGCGGTGCGGTCGGCATCCTTAGCGTTGACGAGCCCTCGCCCCAGGCCTTCCTTGAAGGCGGTCGCGCGTTGGAGCGAATTTGGCTCGCCGCGACAGGCGAAGATCTGGGCTTTCACCCTACGGCCAGCCTGCCCGTGTTCTTGGCGCATGCCCGGCGAACCGATGGAAGTGGACTGCTCGCCAAACATCGGCCGGCGGTGCAGGACCTATCGCGCGAGTTTTGTCGATTGTTCCCCCAACTCGCCGATAGAACCGTGCAAATGGTCTTCCGCGTGGGCTTTGCCGACCCGCCGCGAGCTCGTTCATTGCGTCGCAGCATTCAGGAAGTGATCTACCCTTAAGGTAGTCGCGGATTTGTCTCCCCGTCCGTCGGCGCGTCCTCTCACGCACCCGAACGTCGCAGGCAAGAACGGGGGGTCGATCAGATGTCCGCCACTCATGTGCAAGGCTTTACTGCGCCGGCGGCCGGCGCGATAGATCCCGTTGGCCCGGCGCAAGCGTCCGCCATACCGCATCACGGCGCGAGGCGATGGTCCTACGAAGAAGCGTTCAAGCGCAATCGCGGCCTGATTACGGAGGAAGAACAGCAGAAGCTGCGTCATAGCCGCGTCGCGATTGCGGGCATGGGGGGAGTGGGCGGAGTCCACCTCGTGACGTTGGTCCGCCTCGGTGTCGGCGGCTTCACCGTTGCTGACCCCGATGTTTTTGAAGTGGCGAACTTCAACCGTCAGTATGGCGCCACGATCTCGAATTTGGGTCGCAACAAAGCTCATGCGATGGCCGAGGCGGCGCGTGACATGAATCCTGAATTGCAGTTGCGCGTGATGTCTGCCGCCGTCGACGAGCACAACATTGACGACTTCCTCGATGGGGCCGATCTCTTCGTTGACGGACTCGACTTCTTCGCAATCGAAGCGCACCGCGTGGCCTTTCGACGCGCCGCCGCCCGCGGAATCTGGGCGATCACAGCCGGGCCGATCGGCTTCAGCACGGCATGGCTCATCTTTGATCCTGTCGGCATGGCGTTCGACGACTACTTCGACCTACATGACGGCATGGAGCGGATCGACCAACTCGTCGCGTTTGCCGTAGGACTGACGCCTCGCGCGACGCACCTCGGGTATATGGATCTTTCGACGGCCAGCATTGGGAATCGCACGGGCCCATCGGCTTCCCCGGCCTGTCAATTGTCCAGTGGCGCACTCGCCGTTGAAGCTATAAAGATCCTTACTCAAAGGGGAGGCGTCTCCCCGGCACCCGCCTACCGGCAATTCGATCCATATCGCGGGCGGTGGCGGCACGGGAGACTAACGAACGGCAACCGAGGCTGGATCCAAAGAATCAAACGCCGACTTTTGACCCAGCGCCTTTTTTCGCAGGAGTTTGCTGCAGTGTGAACGTCGCTTGGCCGCCGAACGTGGAGAGCGAACGGCAGCAATAAGTGCGTGCCGTCGTACCTGCTCGGCTTGAGAAAGTCCGCTTGGCGTTTTGGAATGCAACCGAATAGGTCGTCATGGAGGTAACACAGTCGGCATGAGTGGGAGTCGGCGGCAACAGAATGATCTCTACCGCACCCCTTCCAATGGGGGGTGTGGTTAAACAAGAGAGTGAATCTAGGCGTTCGAGGGGCTTCACATCTGAAGACATTTAATGTACAAAAGCCCCTAACTTCTCCGATTGCGCAAGGGGAACGGCCAGAACGCTGTTATCTTGTTGGCGGGCCGTTGTGCAACACGATGGTTTTTGCCGATGACCACGCTAGGAGCGTGGCTTCGCACTTTGGGAAACATTGGGTCAATGAGCGGTCGAGTTTATACATCCTATGCGAACGACGTCAGTAAGCTATCTCACATTCATTTTACTAGAGCAGTAGATCACTTTGAGTTTGAGAGCGCATTTCGCTGCCTCTATCGATCTTACCTTGATCGCGGACTTCTTGCACCATGTCGGCGCGGCATGCGGCTAGCGAGATTTCATCTTCTGCCCAGCACACGTGTATTTGTCGCACGTATCTACAGAGATGTCGTCGGGACCGTAAGTCTCGTCGAGCATGGAACGCTCGGCTTGCCAATGCAGGTCGCCTTTGGTGCAGAAATTGACGAGTTGGTTCGCCACGAGCCTCGAATTGCAGAAGCCACTGGCTTGGCCGTTCGGCCCTCCTCGCGCTGTGGTCTTGACATAATTCATCACCTGTTGGGATTGACAATGCAGGCGGCAAGTCGACGCGGGATGGCGCGACTCTTGATCGCAGTACATCCGCGACATGCGCCGTTTTACATCCGGGTGGCCGGTTTTCGCATTCTCGGCTCAAGCAGACCGCATCCAAACGTCGGTGGCGCCGGCCGTGGCCTTGGAACTCAATTTAGCAACGTTGCGCGCGGAATATCCGGCTATTTTTTGCCGCTATTTTGGCATGCAATTCTTACCCATTGCGCTGTCGATAGATCCGGTCGCGATATGGCGATTGAGATACCTGGCTTCGCTCTGGCGGAGTGTGCATGAGGAAGGCGAACAGGCCAAATATTCGGCGGCGATGGAGGCACAAGACGCCGACGACTTGGCCGCGTGAGCCGTACCCTCTGGCGAAGCACAGCTCAAGCACGCACTGGGCTGCGAGATGTCACCTAACTGAGCGTCCGAGCGCACTGAAGGCGGCGCATTTACAGCGAACAGTACTGTCGGCTCGCAGATGTTTTCTTAGAGGTATGTCTCTTGGCAAACTTAAGGGCAGGACCCAGTGCCAGTCCGCGGCGCGGTTCCACCATCGTCGCGGAAGCATAGCTCGCGCCCAGGGGGGTCCTCAGGCACGGCTGGGGTGCATGCCGTTCTGGAGTTTAATGAGTCGACTCTTCATCAGCTCTTCATCAGCAACCAGTCGGCAGGTTTGCGGCAATGACAAAATAATGTCACCACCGCCCCCCAAAGAGCTCGGCGACGCGTATCGGCACATCGTTGAGGCGGCAGTGCAAGCGCCTTCGGCTGAGAATCTGCAGCCGTGGCGTTTTATCATAAGCGACGACTCCATAATGGTTTGCCTTGATAAAACGCGCACTTTGGCATCAGACATGGGAGACATGCTGAGCCTCACTGCGATAGGCGCATGCATCGAGAATGCAGTCATCGCCGCGACGGCGATGCTTCTCCAGGCCGAAGTCGTATATTGCCATTCGGCGACTCCAGCAGACGCTGATTTCAGAGTGCCGATTGCGAGAATTCGGTTTACCGATGGCGCAAGCCGTGATCCGCTCGCCGACTCTATCAAATCGCGTTACACAAATCGGCGCATGGATGCCAATGAACGCGTCGATGCCTCGTTGCTCGCGGAACTGCAGAAAAGCATCGAGCCTTATCCTGCGGTGGTCGTTCATTGGGTGGACTATCAGCATCTGCGTCAGTTTGCCAAACTAGTTGGCGTCGGAAACCAAATTCGCGTCGAGCACGAGCCGTTTTGCCGCGAGCTGTACGAGAATCTGCGGTTTTCTACTCAAGAAGCCGAGCGCACTTGCGACGGACTGGACGTTGCGACCCTGCAATTACCGCGAGGAGTGCCGACGATCGTGCGGATGCTTCAGACCTGGTCCCGCATGAAGTGGGCCAATCGATTGGGATTCTCGCGCACAATTGGGCGGCAGGCCGCCAAGGAAATACGCAATAGTGGCGCCGTGGGATGCCTTACCGTGCCAGGATCCGGCGAGTCTTACGTCATTGAAGGCGGTCGGGCGCTGGAGCGAATGTGGCTCACGGCAACGAGTCTCGGTTTGTGCTTTCATCCTGCGGCCGGCCTGCCGGTGATGCTTGCCCATCACCGCGAGGGAGGGCGTCAACTCACGGAGCGACATGCGCGGCTGGCCTCGACATTGTGGAAAGAATTCTACCGACTCTGTCCTGAAGCGTCAGGGAGAACGCTGCAGATGGCATTTCGGGTAGGTTATGGACCGCCGGCGCCAGCGCGATCACTCCGCCGCCCCCTAAGCGACGTTGTGGATGCAAGTTGACTGCGGACCTTGTTGGTGGCCACCGGCATTATCGTCGTGAATGCCTGTCGAATCCAATTGCTAAGGTAGGCGCACCGGCGTTTTTGAAAATGCCAAAAGTCCGTTAAGCATGGATCAATGCCATGGTCGAAACTGGTACAGATACCGAATCGAACGGCAGAAGCGAACACTCCTGGTCGTATGATCAAGCTTTCTCGCGGAATTTGGGGCTCGTAGATTCGGACGAGCAGCAGCGGCTACGAAATAGCAAAGTGGCAATCGCCGGAATGGGCGGCGTCGGAGGCATCCACCTCGAGACCCTCACCCGCCTGGGGATTGGCAAGTTTGCCATCGCCGACGGTGACCGGTTTGAAGTTGCCAACTTCAATCGTCAGCGCGGAGCAACGCTGGCGTCGCTCGGCCGGCCGAAAGCAGTGGTCATGGCCGAGGTCGCAAAGTCAATTAACCCGGACGCGGATGTGCGCGTATATTCGGAGTTCATCACGGAGAAGAACATTGACGGTTTCCTGGCTGACGTCGAGATTCTAGTTGACGCCATTGATTTTTTCTCTTTTGAGGCCAGGCGGTTAATCTACCAATCCGCACGCGATCGTGGAGTTTGGGTGGTGACGGCGGGACCTATTGGCTTCAGCACCGCATGGATTGTTTTCGATCCTAAAGGCATGAGCTTCGACGACTATTTCGACGCTCAAGAAGGGATGGCGCCGGTCGATCAATTCGCGGCATTTCTCATTGGGTTGACTCCGCGCGGAACGCATTTTCCCTACTTGGATCTTTCCTGCGTGGATCGCCAAACGGCGCGAGGTCCCTCGGTTGGCGTCGCCTGTCAGCTGTGCAGCGGCGTCGTAGGTGCAGAGGTCGTAAAGATTCTCTTGAATCGACAGCCAATCAAATCGGCGCCGTGTTACTCCCAATTCGACGCCTATCGGTGCCTGTTGCGGCGCGGCCGCCTTCACTACGGGAATCGAGGCCCCATTCAGAAGCTCAAGCGAGCCATCCTGCGCCGGCATATGCTGCGGTTGGGATACGGCGGAGAGACCGTATGAGCGCGTTCCTTTCGCGACAATTGCTTACCCCATTCCAGGGATAGCCCTAAAGTCGCGGTTCCACTCATGACCGCCGGCCGACTTTTCCAACCGCGACAAAAGAAGTAAGGCTGGCGAGCAAGAAAGGAAGAGGGGAGAGACGGCTGAGCCGTCTCTCCCCGCCCTGTGTCACAATGCGATCACGACATCAGACCTTTGATTAGTGATGCTTAATGCGCCCGCTTGCGCCGTCGCAACGTCACTCCACCTGAAACGGCTCCTAAAATCAGCCAGGTGACGATCGCACTTCCCTCTGGTACAGCATTAAGCTGCACTCGTAGAGGGTCCTGGCTTCGCACGGCGTATGGGCTGCCGGCAATTGGTACGGTGTTCCCCTGGAGTGCAAACTCGTTTCCAATGCCGCCCAGGGCCGCTTCGTTGGTAAAGCTGCCACCCGCATGTGCAGGAGGAAGTTGGGTAAGCGTCGCAAAATTGCTAGCAGGGATACCAGTATTGTTATCTAGCAGCGCCAGCGACGCGGCAAAACTTGCCACGCCAGGCGTCTGGGAGCCCTGCGATGCCCAATAATAGCCATCGCCGTCGGCATTTACGTCACCCCAGTCATCATTAGCGCCCAATGAAAAATACAGACTGCCGTTTGTCGCAGTGAGCTCGGCTGCCGCCACCGACCCAGCAGATGAGAAATTCGGTGATGTGTCGTAGAAGGCCGCGATCATTGCACCCGCGGAGAGACTAAACTCAGTCGCAAAAGGGGCATACGGCACGAACTCGAATAAACCGTTGGCTGCATCGACCCGGCTAACCTCTACTTCAAAAATGCCTGTCAGCTCGAAACTACCATCCGAGAATCGCAGTTCACTGCTGCTGTCATTTTGGCTGTTGGTCACATTGAAAATGCCACGCAGCGTATCACCCACCTCGATCAATCCTGCCGTACCGCCTACGGCTCTGTCGATGAGGTTTTCAAAGTTGGTGATTTTAAAATTGGTCACTTCAGTTGAAATAAAGTAGTCATTTGGATTTGAGACAAATTGAATTGACCCCTTCGCGCCATCGATGGCTGCGAAAACGAAGACTAAGAACATTGCAATTGGCAAACGTTTCATCGATTTGATCCTTTAGAAACTAGCGGGGAATGCCGTCGATTTCCTTGCACCCGTGGGAGGTTTCATTGCTCGGCTAGTATTTAATCAAGCAGAATCAAATACACCCGGAGAGAAACACGCCACGCAAACTTGCAATACGCAACTAACTGCATCTGCCTCTCTTGAAGGCGATAGACAGACGCTCATCGCGCTTCACTAAGTTCGCGGGGGCCGCAGGAGATCGACGCCCGGAGGCATCGGCAGGCAAAGGCACTGACGGCTAGCGAGGCGCGTCGAGCAGACGTCGTCAGCGAGAATCGCCGCCGCGCTAGCGATGCAAGACATCGCTCCGGCGCCAAAACCAGCTCCCGATGACGAAGAAGAGGACGTGCCGCCGCCGGGGGCGGGGCCTTCGCAGTTGTGGGCGTAGTGTTGCGGGTCGTTGGGGCTATCCGACGGTTGGCCCGGCGACGGCGCCTGAGATTCGTCGCTCGGCGAACTACTTGTTGCGCCGCCAGCTCCGGCGGGCTGATCCAAACCCGCGCACGATTGATCGGCCGCGCCGCGCAGAAGTCTTGCTGCAGAATGCTTGCCTCAGCCGACGCGGCGAGCAGGCCTGACAACAGTGCTGCCAGGGGAAGTGCCGCCAGCGGCAGCGCCGTCAGCGATAGCGCTGCTCGAGCGGCATTTGATCGGGTCGGCAGGCTGGTTCGCATCCTGAACATCGTGTGCTTACCGCTAACGCGGATGGGACAAGCGGGATGCTGCCCCACGGACGGCTCTGCCGCCCGCGTTTCATAGGTTAGGGGTAGTAGCACGGGATTGCAAGCTTTTTTCCACCCGTATTCACGGAATTCTTGCCGAGCGCGGGCCGGGAGCATTACGGGCAACCCCCGTCGAAGTTCAGCCGGTCCTCATTTCAGGCCGTTTCGGCTGCCCGGAGAATGGTCAAAATGCTCGTGTGGATAATGACTTACGGCTGCAACTGAGGGTCGGCGTCCGCTGCCGGACTTCTTAACCTGCATCCGATCTGCACGGCGGGATCAACGACGTAAAACTTTAAGCGATAAGTTGTTACCGCGAACATTGATTTGCCGTCGCACAGCGCCCCCCGGCAGGCCGAGGAAACTTCTCGCGTTGGATCGAGGGCCCAATCGCAACCATAAGGCTACGGAGATCGTATCCGTTGGAAAGGCGACGATCGGCGAACCGTTGCCCGGGTAATGAAACCGCTACCAATCGCACCGTCCCGCGCTACACATGCGCCGCCCGGGCCGCGCTAAATTCGTTAAACGCCGGCGAATCGGCAACGTGGGCCCGTTTGAACGACTTCGCACGCCGCCAACGTCCATGAGCAACGCCAAAAAGATCGACAGATCGGGGAGGCGTGATTACTCTAAGAAAAACTTGTCATGGCGCTGTTGCTCAAACGATCCAAGCATTGGCCCGGTTAATTTTGGCGAAAGTGCTTGAAGTCCAGCGTTTAGAGCACGATAATCTGGAGTCCGCAAGGGATCACGGCCGCTGTATTTCAGCAAGTTTGGTTCGACTATGCCGGAGGCGTCGGCAGGTAGTTGGCCAGCTGTGCGTGCGATTGGATGTGGGACGGCTCTGGTGCGGAACAGGAAAAGCGCAAGGGTGCGATCAACAGTGCGTTTGAGTTTGCTTCGAGATGATTGAATCGCGCACTGCGTCGACAGCACACATCCCTTGGCATCGCCATCGAGGACACATGTTGGCGACTACTCCAGTTGAGCCAATGCTATTTCCAGGCGACCTGCTCGCCCACGACGCTCCGCACCAGTGTAGCACGAGGAGCTGGTGGTTGCTCCACGCCAGATCGCGGCAAGAAAAGGCGGTTGCGCGGGAGCTCAACAGTCGGCGCCTGGCCTTCTATTTGCCGCTGGTAACGCGCCGATCATTGAGCCGAGGGCGCCCCCGCGACGCGCAGGTTCCCTTGTTTCCGAGCTATCTCTTTCTCTTTGGCAGCGCGGAAGATCGGCTGTCGGCCATGCGAACGAACCGGCTGGCGGCGGTTCATGCGGTGGCAAACGGCGACCAACTTCGATGCGACCTGGCGCGAATCGCCGGCCTGATCGCCATTGGCGCTCCGTTGACGCCGGAGGCCCAGCTCGTTCCCGGCCAGCGGGTGCGCGTGAAATCGGGCCCGTGCGCGGGCTACGAAGGCACATTGATCAAACGGCACGGAAAGACGCGGCTGGTAATTCGAGTCGAGCAATTACTTCAAGGCGCCTCCCTAGAAATCGAGGACTATCGCCTCGAAGCCATATGAAGCGGGGGCAAATGGACGTAGATAGCAAACAAGCCAACATTATGCCCATGAGTTTGTAAATGAGTAGATTTCCTGGAAACTGACGGCTTCTTGCCACAGCCGCATGGCGATCGTGATTGCATCTGCGTTCCGATCCAAGATTGCGGCGATGGCTGGTGGAGAAGCGGCAAAGTCGTTCCGGCGGCTGCGTCGATGGCGGTCACGGTGATTGCAGCAACGCCAGCGTAACGGCTCTGGGTTTCAATGAAGATGATTTTTTGACGGAGTAGTCCGACGGTGAGACTTTGGTCGCGTTGCGAAGCGACTACTCGCGGATGTTCGAGCACTAACCGAATTTAACGGCAGTGTCGATGGCGAAGCCCACGGATCGGGGCCCACGCCGGAGCGAGACGCATGGACTTGCGGCAAAGATTGGTTGGATTGACGAATCGTGGAACAACCACGGCGGCAGGAAGGTTGCGCATGTCGCGCAACTGACGGGGACGGAGTCCGCGCTGCGAGTGGCCACGACGCAAATCAACGCATCCGATGACGCATCGGGCGTGGCGGACGAAGTCGCATCGCTTCTCGTCTAAGTGGTTAATACCTCTCATCTCAATAAACTTAAAGCAAGCCGCGAGGCTTACTGGCGGGCCGCGTCGCCAGTGTTGCAAATCGGATGCCAGGCGCAGCGCATGTGCAGGCGGCTGAGCGGGCGTACGATGTTCCTGCGGGCGCCAGGTTATTTCCCTCAGTGGATTTTCACGCGGAAATCGAACAGTGAACTGGTCAATGTCGCACAAACGCATCAAACCAACGTCGGATAGAGTCGCTTCGCCCGCCGGAGCGGAAGTGACGAGCGCATCTCCCGGGACGCGCGGACCAATCCCGTTGTTGGCCGTGGCGTGCGGCGGCGCCTTGCTTGTGGCGATGGTTTGGTCCTATTGGCCAACGCTGACGACCGTCGTCGCGGCGTGGAACAGTCAACCGGATTACTCGCACGGCTACATTGTGGCGCCCCTGGCGATCGCGTTTCTGTGGTTCCGCCGTGGGGACCTGCCCCGCCACAACTTGCGACCATCGGCGGCGGGCCTGGTCATGCTCCTGGTCGTCTGCGCTCTGCGAGCATTTGCCGGGCGGTACTTTTTGCAGCCGCTTGACGCCTGGACAATTCCCTTGTGGCTGATGGGGGCCGTATGGTTGTTGTTTGGAGCTCAGTTTCTGCGGTGGTGTCTGCCGTCGATCGTGTTTTTGTGGTTCATGTTCCCGATTCCTTATTCCGCGGAAGGTATGCTGAGCGTGCCGCTGCGGTCGGTGGCGACGAAGCTGAGCACGGCTAGTTTGGTCTTGCTCGGTCAGCCAGCGCTGTCGGAGGGCAACACGATCTGGCTTGGAGACCATCAAATAATGGTTGAAGAAGCGTGCTCTGGAATGCGAATCTTTGTGGGCATCTTTGCCTTGGCGTTCGCCTTTGTGCTGTTTTCTCGCTGGGCATGGTGGCAAAAAGCCATGGCGCTGCTGGCCGTGTTGCCGATCGCCATCATTGCCAATGTGGCGCGAATCGTTACGACGGGCCTGTTATTCGAGTTCGCGTCTGGCGAAGCGGCGATGAAATTCAGCCACGACCTTTCGGGAATCGTCATGATTCCGTTCGCGGCCGCGATCTTTTGGCTGTTTCTCACGTATCTAGACCGGTTGTTCCCGGAGGTGGAGCTCGTCTCTCCGGTCAATCGCCTGTCGGAGTGGGCGGACCGGTGACGCATTTCTCGAAAGCCATTTCCTGTGTTGCATCTCATGTATTCCGTTATTGTGACCTGAGCCATGATTGAAAATCAGCTTCCCTCCAACACAGCACGATCGCCGGTTACGCCACTGTCCGCGCCGCACCATCAGCATGGCACGCATCTTGTGCGAGCTCCTTTGCGGTCTCAACCAGCGCCGACCGCAGGAAATATGACGCTGAGGCCGGCGTTTTTCTGGTGGGTGTTTCGTCAATGGTGGGCGGTCATTTTACCGGTAGGTTTGCTGCTGGCGGGCGCGGCAGCGACCGGGATCATGCTTACTTACAAGCCAGACTTCCGTGCCTCTGCGCTCATCATGATCGAAGACTCGGCCCCGTATATTGCCTTTGCCAAAGGCGCCGACGTAGGGGGATCCGGACGATTCGTCGAGACGCAGATTGAATTGCTGCGCAGTCCGTTGGTGCTTGAACCTGTGCTCAGCGACCAGGAGATTGCCAAATACCTGGAGATTGTCGCCGCCGTAGACCCAGTGGCCTACCTGCAGGAACATTTGATCATCAACCGCGTCGGAGCATCGGAGCTTTACAACATCTCGTACATCAGCAAATCGCCGCAGCATGCCGCTTACGTGGCGAATAAAGTCCTGGAAGAGTATTGGAAGAGGCAGGAAGGGGTAGAACACGACACGCAAAAACGGGTTATCGCAATTCTGGACGAGGAAAGCCGCAAGAGGAGAGTGGCTGTGGAGGGGCAGCGGCAGAACGTTATGGAGCTTGCCAAACAGGTAACCGGGCGCAACCCGTTTGCCGCTGATATGCCGCTTGACTTAGAACGGGTTACCAGTCCCATTGGCGCGATTTATGCCGAGCGGACTCAAGTTGAAGTCCAGCAGGAGGTATTGAATGCGCAAATCCAGGCTCTTCGCGAAGCGGCGTCGGCGACTGCCGGCCAGGAGGCAACGTCGGGGCTTTTGGATCTTCAGGTGAACAACTATCCGACAGTGACGAGCACGCAAGCGGCGCATGACGACTTGGTGATGAAAGCGGAAGCCCTCAAGGCCACCCTGAAGCCTGGAATAGACCCGGAAACAAATTCTGAATACCAACGCATTAGGCGAGATTCCGAGCGGCTAGCACAGTCTTTGAACGAATTCAAAGCAAAGTTGCGCGTAGAACTCGCAACACAACGAGCCGCTGAAGAGCAAGTCAAAGGCGAGGACGCCGTCGCCAGTCTCGAACGACAAGCGGCGGAGCTGGCGACACGCCGAAAAACACTTGATGAAAAATACAACAAGGCGCTGGATGGGATGAAATCAGGAAACGCCAAGACCATGGATTTCATCTTTGCCCAAACGGAGTTGGCCCGTGAGGAGAAGATACTTGAGCTCATCGAATCGCGGAGGTTGGCGATGCAGACTGAGCGTCGGCCCCCGCTCGGATCACCATGAAAATGGACGCCAAGGCGCCGCCGCGGCCGATTACTGAAGTTCCGGTCAAGAGTCTGCTATTGGCCTGCGCGGCGTGCCTGGCGGCGCCATTTGGCGTCGCGGTATTGCGCGAGTTGTCGATTTGCCGGATCAGCGACGTTGAGCAGCTTTCGCGCGAGACGACGCTGCATGTCATTGGCGAGGTTGCGCACTTTCCCATTCGTCGCGCAGCGGCCAATCTGCAGTCGCTTTCCACTAAACAGCGACGGCAAATGTACCTTTATCTCGAATCTATCGAGAGCCTGCGCACGAATATCTGGGTGGCTGACCAAGGACCATCGAAGCGCGTGCTCGTCGTGACCAGTGCGGCGGCGGGGGAAGGAAAGACCTGCCTGGCCACATCACTGGCGATGAGCATCGCGAAAGCCGAGCGCAAACCGACGTTAGTCATTGACGGCGATTTGCGGTCGCCGGACGTAGCCACCGTGTTGGGGATGCGAGATCGACCCGGATTGGCCGAACTACTTGCCAATCAAGCAACGTTGTCCGACGTGATTCAGCGCGTGGGCAAAACGGACGCCTACGTCATGCCGGCCGGCCGGGTTAAGGGGAATCCGCAACACGTTATTCAGGAAGACGGCATTCGCACGATTCTTGACGAGCTGCGGGGGCAGTTTTCTACAATTGTCGTGGATACGCCGCCCATTTTCGGCGGCAGCGAATCGCTCGTTTTCGCCAAGGCGGCCGACGCGGTCATTCTCTCGGTGATGAGTGAAGTCAGTCGTGCGCGCCAACTGAGCGTCGCCGTCGATCGACTCGACCGCGCGGGGGCCAAGGTGTTAGGGGCCGTGCTTAACGGCGGTTCCACCCAGAGCTACGCCTATTACTACGGCTACGGGTCGTATTCAGATCGATTAGAAGCGGTAGACGCTTAGTTAGCCATCGGATGTCTTCTCCCGCAGAAGCGTCCCACGTCCCTACGAAGGTACCGACATCCCAAAGAACCATAGACGGTAATCTACACGAAATGCCCGCGACGACGCACATATTGGCTTCAGGAGAATTGCCCGACCGCGATCAAAACGCACCCGGCGGGAATCGGGATCGCCGAAGGCGCAGTCGTCGCGTTAACGGGCCATTGCTCGCCATTAGCCTGGCGGTCGTTGGTTGCTTACTAATCGCCTCCTACTTTTTTTACCGACATCAGGCCGCGCGTCTCAGCCTTGCGGTCAGGGCTCGTGCGGTAGCGCTGATGGATCAAAAGGATTGGGGTCGCGCCGGCGAGTATTGGCAGCGTTACCTCTGGCTGGAGCCTGAAGACATCGACGCTCGGCTGGAGCTGATCAAGGCCTACCGGCAAAACATTACGACGCCGCGCGACCGCCGCCGCCTAACATCAATCCTGTATTACACCATAGGCCGGGCGCCCGAGCGGATTGAGCTGCGGTTGCAGCTGGCCGAGAACTTGCTCGAGCTTGGCGACTTTAAAGGCGCCGACGCCAAAGCGGACGAGGCGTTGGAGAAGCTCGCCAGCGCGACGAATGACGCCGCCAATGCTCAGGGGGTCAAGGATTTGGCGCCGAGCGCCGGCGCGTTAAGGCTTTGGCGCTCAGCGCACTGGCGAATGAAGAAGACGCGTCGGATGAGAAAGGCCAAGAAGCCATAGACGATGCATTGACATGCCTTGCGGGCCTCACTGGCTGAATTTCCCGGTGACATTCGTTTGGCGACGACTGCATCCGAGTTCTATCTTCAGCATGCCGACGTTCCACAAAGGCGAGGAGACCAAACCCCACGCCGGACGATGATCTTGCCGGGCAGGTCATGACAAACCTGGTGAAGGCGTCGCCGAATGATCCGGACTGCGCGAGTTGCACGTTACGAGTATCGACTGCGACACAAACCGCCCGATGTCAATGTCCACGACGTCGATGTTGACAACGACTTGCAGGAAGCATTACGGATGGCGCCCGATAATTACCAGGCGCTGCTGCTGAGTGCGGCGGCCGAGGCACAGAACGACGAGAATACAGCTCGAGACCATCTGACAAAGGCGATTGCGGCTTCGCCCAAGGACTATCGAGCCTATCTGAACTTGGCGCAGCTTGAATACAGTCGCCATAACGTGAAGGAAGCGCTGGCTGCGTTGCAAGACGGCATTCGCAATGTTGGTCCGGGAAATATTACGATGGACCTCTTCCTAACCTACCTGTTGATCGAAGACAAACAGGTGACGGAGGCGACGGCGGCTTTAAAGCAATTGGACGATGAAATTCAGGCACAAATGCCTGAGCTAAGCGTCGCCGTTCGTCGAAGCCTTCAGGACAAGCGGCAGTTGTTGCAAGCCCGGTTACTGATCACGAACAAACAAATTGCCAGGGGCAATCAAGGCGCTAAAAGCCGTCGGCGCCGCCACGGAACAGATTAATGCCGGCGACGTTACGCCGGAGTTCATACAAGCGAAGGCCCTTTTGGCCACGCTCATGGGCCAGTTGGGGTATTGGGACCTGGCAGCCTCCAATTGGGCGGAGTTAGACGCCCGAATGCCTCTGCACGGCGAGATGAGTCGACAGGCAGCGATAGCATTCTTGACCGCGGGCCAACCGGATTTGGCGATCCGGCAATTGGATCGCTTGAAGCCGACAGACGAGGCCTCGACTCCGCGACCTGAAGTGCAGAGGCTGTTGCTGAAGGCCCACCTGCAAAAACAACTAGGGCTTCCCGCCGACAAAAGAGACTGGCGCGAATTCTTGACGGCCCTCGAAGCGGTCAAGAAAGACCTCGGGAAGACGGTCAACGACCGCCTGCCCGAGCGTTTGGAAACGCTGGCTGCCGAGATTCGACTACTGGAGGTCTCTGCAAACTGATGATGCTACGTCGAGGCCAAGAAGTTGTTGGACGACGGGGAAAAACAGTTCAACGACGCTGCGAAATTTTGGTCGATGGACGTGCTTTGCCGCCAGTCACTTGGGCAACGCGAAGAGGCCGAGCGCGCGCTGGCGAGGTTTGAGGCGCTTGAACCGAACCCAGCGGAGCGGGGTACTTTGCGTGCGACTTACCTGGCGCGCAACAAAGACTTTACCGAAGCGGATCGGGTGCTCGCGGAGCTGCTCCCCGCGGCGGATGCACAACAGCAACGCGCGTTGCAGATGCTGCGAATTAGCATTCTCCAGACGTCCGGCGCCACTGATCGCGCTAAAAAGCTCACGGCCGATCTCATCAAAGCCTTGCCCGAAGACGGCCGATTGGCCTCACCCGAGGACGCCCGAGTCCTCTCCATGGGAATCGAACTTGCGTTACTGACGAAGGACGACGCGGCGGCTGAATTGTGGGAGAACCGCCTGGCAAATCTCAACTCGTCCGACGATTACACATGGCGAGTTTATCGCGCCCGGCGTCTGCTCGATCAATACGAAAAACTTGGTGCGCAAGATCGCGTTGAGTTAGCTCAGCTAGTCAGCGAACTTCGCACATTGAGGCCGACTCGGCGCGACGCAGTTGCCTTATCCGGCAGGTATGCCGACGTGTCGGGCAACCAAAAGCAGGCCATCGAGGACTATCAACTGGCGATATCGCTGGGCAACAGGAGCCCAGCGATTGTAGAGCGTCTGGTGGCGCTACTTTATGCCGATGGACGATACACGGAAGCCGAGCCATATCTTTCCAGCTTATCAGCGAACGCGGATACAAGTCCCGGACTTGATTCCTTGACGATATGGGCGGCGCTGCGCCGTAATGAGGCTACCGAAGCCGTCTCGCTCGCCAGGTCAGCGCTCGAACGCCATGCTGACGATCCCGTGCGGCACATTTGGCTTGCCAATGTGTTGGCGCTCGACAAAAAAACAGTGCCGGAAGCCGAGCAAACGTTTCAGGAAGCGCTCAAGCGCTTTCCCAAGGACGCTGCGCGTTTGGAATGGACTGTTTATGTTGCTGGTTCGAACCAAGCAGACGGACAAGGCGCGGCAGATGCTCGAGGAGTTGCCGACGCGGCTGGACGACAGTTCCTGGGAACGGCACCTCATCGCAGGGCAGGCCTACCAGGTTCTCGGGGAACTGCCGCGCGCCCAAGAGGAGTACGAACGCGCGGTGAGTCTGCGCCCAGAAGACGTGGCTATTCGGCTGCTGTTGGCCAAGTCGCTTTTGGCGTCGGATGTCGCCAAAGCCACGGAGGAATTCGTTGAGGTGCTCAAGCGCGACAAGACCAATGGCGAAGCCCGACGGCGCCTTGCGGTCCTGCGGGCGGCTTCCGGCGGGGAAGAAGACTGGCAAAGCGCGATGAAGATGCTCAAGGGCGGCGACGATGGCAGCGTCAGTCCTGACGAGCTAGCCGACAATCGGCTGCGAGCCATTTTGCTCACCCGTAGGGGACGAAATCAAACGGAGCGCGGGAGCCAAGTCACAGCCGCGCGGAAGATCTTGGAAGAACAAGTCCGGGGCGCGAGAATGCCCCGGAGGACATTGACTGCATATTGCTCGCGAGAGCTTACGAACAGGAAGCTTGGCTTTGCAATGAGTTTTCTTTGCTCCAGGCCGCACGGGAGCAGCTTCAGCGTCTGGCGGACCGTCCGCAAGCTCCCGTAAACTATGTGGTGGAATACACCGACTTTTGGACCCGCCAGATTCCCAAATCGCCGCAGCGCGATCCCGAAATGAACCAGGCTGACTGGGATAAGGTGCTCGCCGAATGGAAGCAAGTTCAGGGGGTGCTCGTTGAAGGCGGCAAGCAGCGAATCGTTGTCGTCCAGAATCTCGCTGAAGACGTTTTGAGCAAGCTCGCCGAACGCGCCAAGCCTGATCGCGGCAGTGCTGAAGGCGTCAAATCGCAACGAGACTTGTTTAATGAAGCCATTCTCCTCGTCGGCAGCCTCGCCCGTCTGCAAGTGGCCACAGGTGACGTCGAGGGCGCTGCACGAGGCGTCGACGAGTTTGTTAAGCAAATGCAGTCATTCATTGAACCCGAGCCTGGCAAGGCGCAGGCCTATTTGGCTATTGGCAATCTATATTCGGGGCTCGGCCGGCATGCAGACGCCGAGGCGTGGTACCGCCGACTAAGGGAGATCGTTCCCGAATCCTACGCGTTGCTAGTTCGCGAATTGGCCGCGCAGAATCGAATCAACGACGCCGTCGATATATGTCTCGAGGCCACACCCGCTGATCAGACTTCGCCAGAAGTCGCCGCCATGCTGGCTCAGTTGGTGTCCTTGTCTCCTCAAGACCAGGAGATCGAAAGGCGAGTTACGCCGGTGCTGTCGGCGGCCCTTAAGTCGCACGGCGATAATGTTGAGTTGTTGCAGGCTATGGCGGTGCTGAAAGTCACCCGAAACGAGGATGACGCGGCCATCAAGGATTTTCAACGCGTAGTTGAGTTGGCGCCCAAGAACGCCCTAGCGCTTAATAACTTGGCCACCTTGCTGGCGGAGCGACCGAATCAGCGATCCGTGGCGCTGGAGATGGTCAATCGCGCCCTGGAAGTCAGCGGCCGGGAACCGGCGCTGCTTGACACGCTTGGTACGATCCAATTGCGCTCGGGCGAGTACGGCCAAGCGGTCGCAAGTCTTGAAGAGGCCGTGGCTGGCGGCGGCGGGGACGCGAGATACTACTTTCACTTAGCCGCAGCTTACCGGCACGTCAATCGCCTTGATAAGGCGCAGCATTCACTTGAGAGGGCTCAGGATCTGGGACTCAGCAAGTCAATTCTAACCAGTGGTGATCAGCAGTTGCTGCAGGAACTTGAGAAAACGCTGGAGGCTGCCAGCGGACCGCCGGAGCACGACTCTCGCACCACAAGGCGCAAATCGATGCCAGTGTCAGCGGTTGTGCCGACGATCAGAGCGCGGGTAGCTTAAGTCATGCAAACCGTAAAGAAAGCTTCTGTCGATCGCCGCCGGTTTCTGGCGCTCGTCGCCGCCGCGCTTGGACTGACGCTCGCGACGGGCGTCGTTTATGGTCGCTGGACCCACCGCTGGGGGCCGCCAGCCGACTTGCAGGCCGCGGCCAAGCAATTGGAGGAATTTCCACGACAAATTGGCGATTGGAAACTCAGTGAGGAGACGCCACTAGCGGATGCAATTATTCAGACCCTCGAGTGCGCCGGATACGTCAATCGCGTCTATGTGCACCAGAGTACCGGGCAATTGATTCGCCTGGCCGTGATCGTCGGGCCGCCGGGACCGACGGCAGTCCACACGCCGGAAATCTGCTACTCCAGTCGGGCGTACGAGATTTCGAAGTCCCGTGAAAAGGCCATCATGGGCCCTCCGGGCGCTTCAGCTAATTCGTTTTGGAAGACGACGTTGAAGTCAAGAAATGTTGGCGCCGAGCAGCTGCAGGTGTATTACGGCTGGAGCATTGGCGACAACTGGCAAGCCTCCCGCTCGCCTCGATTCGAATTTGGAGGAAATCCACTACTTTACAAGATTCAACTCGCCGGTGAAATTGGGGACCTATCGAACAGAGAGCTGGCCGATCCATGTCGGGATTTTTTGGATGCCCTGTTGAGGACCCACTGGGCGCCGGATGACTCGCGGCGCCCGACCACAAACACGGAGCTTGCACAATAATGTCAGCCGCCTTGAAGGACTACACGACACGCTGCCATGGCAACGAGGACGTACACCCCTCAAGCTATCATCAAAAGAAGGAACCCTGGGATCGATTGCTCGCCGGCGCGCTGCTCGTGATTTCATCGCCGCTTCAACTGCTGCTGCTGATGCTCGTCCGTGCCACGTCTCGCGGCGACGCGATATATAAACAAGTTCGCGTGGGCCGGCAGGGTCGTAGATTTATGGTTTACAAGATCAGAACCATGTACATAGACGCTGAAGCGATGGGCGGACCGCAATGGGCTGTACGCCATGACTCCCGGATTACGCCAGTCGGTCGAGCTCTCCGCTTCCTCCACCTCGATGAACTGCCTCAGCTTGTAAACGTGGTGAGGGGCGAGATGAGCCTGATTGGCCCGCGGCCAGAACGACCCGAGTTCGTCGATCGTCTGTCTCGAGCTGTGCCAGGCTACGGCGATCGCCTGAAGGTGCTTCCAGGGATCACCGGCTTGGCACAAATCAATCTTCCGCCGGATGATTCGCTCGACTCGGTCTTTAAGAAGACAATTATTGATCGCGAATACGTCGACAACGCTTCTGCGATCCTTGACTTGCGAATTTTGATTTGTACGGCGCTAAGAATGCTCGGTATTCGTCACGGTCTTGCACCACGATGGCTCAAAGTGGAATACGAATTTCCGGAGACTGGCCCGCTGCTGGACGATACGGTTTATAACGCTTCTGCACTTGAGGACACAGCCGTTGACATTCCGGCATTTAGCAATGGCACGTCCAGAATCCACGGGGGCAAGGCTGGTGCGCATGAAACGCCGGCGTACGCCTTGGCCGGAGTTGCGAATGGACAACGCTCAGTCAATGGCGACGCCAGCGTGGTCGCTCCCAACCGTCCACGATAATCCGGAACGCATGGTCCCCGTGTGCGGTCGCAATGCGACGATTCGTAGGGCAGAAGTGAACCCTGCTTAATCGGGATGTAGGCACCCTCGTCGGAACGCCGTGTCGATTCAAAATGCCTTTACCGTGGACGTGGAAGACTATTACCACGTTTCAGCGTTCGAGCATCGAATTTCACGGAGCGAGTGGGAGGATCGAGAGAGCCGTGTGGTAAAGAGTACGCGCCTGCTTCTCAGCGTGTTGCGCGAACATGCGGTAAAGGGAACGTTCTTCATTTTGGGTTGGGTTGCGGACCGGTTTCCGCATTTAGTCGAGGAAATTTGCGCCGACGGCCATGAGATCGGTTCGCATGGTTATTGGCATCGAATGCTTCATGCATTAACTCCGGACGAATTTCGTGAGGACCTTCAGCGGTCCAAAGATGCCATAGAACGCGTTACAGGACAATGTGTCACTGCCTATCGGGCGCCGAGTTTCTCGATTACCAATAAGACGCTGTGGTCCTTGGAAATCCTCGCCGAGGAGGGGTTTCTGATCGACTCAAGCATTTATCCAGTTCGGCATGATCGCTACGGAATGCCGAACGCCCCAACCGATCCTCACTATCTAGAGCTAAGCAAGGGACGCCTATTCGAGTTTCCGCCTAGCGTGCTGCCGTTGGGACGGTATCGCCTTCCCGTTGCCGGAGGAGGTTACTTCCGATTGTATCCCAAGTCGGTGACGTACCACGCGGTGCGTCGCTGTAATCGTAGAAACATTCCATTCATGTTCTACCTCCATCCTTGGGAGCTGGACGCCGAGCAACCACGCGTAAGAGGCATCGGTTGGAAATCGCACGCCCGGCATTACGTCAATTTGCGACATACCGAAGCCAAGTTGCGTTGGCTGTTGGAGCGCGTGCGATTTGCGCCAATCGACGCGGTGCTGAAACAAGCTTCATGGCCGGCATATAGCCAGCGCCTGGCAAATTATTCGGGACAGAATCTACCGGCGCCACTGGCGGCGACGTGAGCGGCGGACGACGGCGGATGGCGCCGCTAACCTGCCGCCGATAGCCGTGGCTTATCGTCTGTCCGCCCGAGAGGCAAGATCTCGCCTTCTTCGGGAGCTTGGCTTCGTCCTTAATGTCAGAAGCTATTGTCACTCCAGTCATGGTTAATCGAATTGGCGATCGGGCTCCCTCCGATAGCGAGACTAGTACTTTGGCGCGTGCGTTGAAAATCTTGATGGTAACGCACCGTACGCCATACCCGCCTGACAAGGGCGATCGCATTCGCAGTTATCACGTTCTTCGCTATCTCGCGGACCGAGCGCAAGTACATCTAGCGACGCTCGCCGATGAACCCACTTCGCCCGATACTACCGCCGCGCCTAAATGAACTCGCTGAACGGGTGGTCGTCATTCCTATAAAGTCCCGCGTACGGTGGCTTCGCGGCGCCGCATCGATGCTCAGCGGCCGTTCGGCCACGGAAGGACTTTTTTATTCAGCCTGCTTCGCCGTCGGCTTGCCGAGTGGACGGCGGACCACGACTACGATGCCATCGTGGTCGTGTGTTCCAGCATGGTGCAATACCTTGACTGTATGCAGCGCGGAAATGCGACGGTCCTCGTCGATCTAATCGACGTCGACAGTCAAAAATGGTTTGATTACGCGGACAGCGCGGCGGGCCTGCCCAGGCTGTTATACCGTTTGGAAGGACGGCGTGTGCGGCGCCTCGAGGCAGAGCTGCCGGGTCTATGTGATTGCATCTGCGTCGTCAGCGAGGCGGAGACGCGCTGTTATCGCGATTTTCAGCCTCTTGCAAATGTCACTGCAATTCCAAACGGGGTTGACGGCGAATACTTCCACCCCAACGTAGGGCAGACGCCGACGCCCAATTCATGCGTCTTCGTCGGCGCGCTGGACTACAAACCCAACATCGACGCAGTGCAATGGTTCTGCCAGTCCGTCTGGCCGCACGTGCTGATGTCGCATCCACGCGCCATCTTCACAATTGTGGGTCGCAGACCTGGCGAAAACCTGCGTCGCTTACACGGACAACCGGGCGTGCGCGTGGTTGCGGACGCGGCGGATGTGCGGCCCTTTTTGTGGGACGCAGCGGTGGCCGTGGCGCCGTTGCGCATCGCCCGCGGCGTGCAGAACAAGGTACTTGAAGCGATGGCGGCGGGCAGGCCCGTGTTGGCAACCCCACAAGCGCTTAATGGACTGTCCGACGACGCCAAAACGGCCGTTTTTGTGGCGACGACCGATATCGAATCGCGCAACGCGCTGCGGCGCCTATTTGCTGACGAATCCATACGAGAGCGCCCGGGGAGGCTGGTCGCCGCTATGCGTCGCAACATGCTCGCTGGGACGACGCCCTGCATGGACTGGCGAGATTCCTACCGACGAAAAGAACTCCCTTGGGAGCACCAAGTCAGCAACGCGATGACTCGGGGCCGTGCTTAACGGCTGAGGGCGAGTTGCTGCGAGCTGAGCCCGGCCGAGTCTGCGAAAAATCGCGGTGGTTTGAAGTGCGACAGATTGTCTGACGCAACATAGCGCTACCGTGATCTCGTCCATTGTTAGTTATTGCTGACCCTGCGTCGATGTTGAACTGGTTGATCGAGCAGATCGATACGTGGACGCCCAAAACGTTGAAGAGTGCACTGCAGCCCGCTTCCCCGGTATTGACCGCAAGGTTTATGGAGCTCTCCAACAGGTCACAAGAGACGAGAATGTAGAAATACGAGTCCGGCGCGGCGCGATCAAGGGACGGAGGTTCGTTTGTTCGCTCAAGTTTGAGCGTGACTACTGGCTGGGAATTTGGGAACGCGACATTGAAACGTTCCTCACGACCCAGCTCAAGAATGGAGATGTCTTTTACGATGTCGGCGTTCACAAGGGCTATTTTTCCCTGATCGCAGCCTCGTTGATTGGGCCCCTGGGCCGCGTCATTGGATTTGAGCCTAATCCCGCGAACAGGAAATCAGCGGAACACAACTTCTCATTGAATTCCGACTTGGCTGAGCGGATCAGCCTCGAACACTACGCCATTCTAGATAAGTCAGGAAGCGTGAGCTTTACCGGCGGGCCGAATTCCGCGATGGGGCACGTCGTGCGCGATGCACAAACTGCAAATAATTACACCGTGGAGGCGATTTCAATCGACGAGTTTGTAGCCATGGGCAATCCGGCGCCGACGTTCGTCAAAATGGACATTGAAGGCGGGGAACGCTGGGCATTGCTCGGAATGATCGAGACTCTGAGCAAGCACAAGCCGATTCTCTTAGTGGAATTCCATGACGCCGAATCCTATAACATGCTGATCCATGTCGCTACGACGACGGGCTGCACGCTCACAAACTTGCGAGGAGCACCGCTACAAGGCGAATGCGGCTTCTGCGAACGATCGCATTGTATCGTTTGGCCGGATATGGATCAGAATCGAAACGGGATATATTCTACCGCGGCGAGGTGAAGCCAGGCATGTCTCCTGCCGTTGTGACCTCGCCAAATCGGGGTGGCACAGAGCGAGATTTGAAGAGTGCGCCATAGGCTCAGGCGATCTGCCGCATCATGAGACTTTCTCTTTATACATTCGTAAAGGACGGCATTCGGCTCGACTACCACACGGTGGCGATGCTGAAGTACCACGCGAACTTGTTTGACGAAATTGTGGTGGTCGAGGGTTTCTCGACGGATGGCACCTACGAGGCAATCTGTAATCTTAGTCCGAAGATTCGCATTATCAGAAGAGACTTGGGAACGAAGCAGCACATTTCCTGGTATGCCGATGCTAAGGATACGGCTCGACGGGCATGCACGGGCGATTGGTGCGTTCTGCTGGATAGCGATGAGTTTTTTCCCGAGTGGGAATTGGAGCGCCTGCGGTCGGTAATCGCATCCACGGACAAGGTAATGTTTCCAGTGCGTCCCTTGCATTTCTACGGCAACTACCGAGTGCATCTATTGCCTCGGTATGCCGTCTTCGGCTATCGAATCCATCGCCACCGCGACGACGTCGAAGTCTGGGGAGACGGCATGAATGTGCGACTTTGCGGAGTGAAGTTGGAACCGTTCCAAGCGGAAGACGCGTTCGAGATTCACCATTTTGGTGAAGTCCGGCATGCGGCGCGGTTACGAGAGAAATGGCGCGCACAGGCCCGCCGGCATAAGACCATCGACAAGCGAGACTGGATGCCGAGCTTTTTGTTCGACATTTTGCCACATCAGTGGTGCAAGCCAGAGTCTCTGCCGAACATGCGCATATACGATGGTCCATACATTTCAGCGGTCACGGAGGATCCCGATGAATTCGTCCGAGACGGATTCCAAGTTTACAACTGGGTAAAGAAGGCGCAGACCGACTGCCGCGAAGGACAGTTGCTCCCGGATTGATGTCCGCAAACGTGGTCTACGACCGCGGACGTCTTCGGTTTCGGCACTCGGCGCACAGAATGACACAAACGCTGTGAATCGACGCAATCCTGACATTCGAATCTCTGTATGAAAGGTCTCCTCTTCACCTATGCGCTCACGTACGGCGGCGCGGTGGCGTCGCTGTTCAATCCCTTTATCGGGCTGCTGATCTACATCTGCTTCGCCATTGTCAGGCCCGAATCGCTGTGGCACTGGTCGGTGCCGGCCGGCAACTACAGCCGTATCATCGCGCTGTCGCTCCTCGTTGGATGGGCCGTCAACGGATTCGGCAACTGGAACGTGGGCCGCGCTCGCGCCGTCTTGTGGGCGCTTCTGGGGTACATGGGTTGGATGGTCCTCAGTGCCATTCAGGCGGTCGACGCGGATGTTGCCTGGAATGCTTGCGAAGCGGCCGCCAAGATCGTGCTGCCGTTTGCGGTCGGCGTCACGATTATCGATTCGTTCGACAAAGTGAAAGCGCTCGCCTGGGTCATCACGATCAGCCAGGGCTACGTGGCCTATGAAATGAATTTAACGTACTATTCCGGCTTCAATAGGATCAGAGAGCTTGGCTTTGGCGGCATGGATAACAACTGCAATGCCATCGCTATGGTATGCGGCGCTGGATTTGCCTTTTTTCTCGGGCTCGCTGAGCACAAAACATGGCGCCGGTGGATGTGTTTTTTGGCCGCGGCGTTAATGGCGCATTGCATCATGATTGCCGATTCGCGGGGGGGAATGCTGGCCCTCATTGTCACTGGCATCGTCAGCTTTCTAATTCTGCCGAAGCGACCGATCTATTTCGCGTACTTGCTGCTGGCCGTGGCAGTCGGTCTGCGGTTAGCCGGCCCAGCCGTTTGGGAGCGATTCGAGACTTCGTTTGCGAGCGAAGAGGAGCGAGATTACTCCGCGGATAGTCGGCTCCAACTGTGGACGGCATGCCTTGACATTATCGCAAAGCAACCGCTACTTGGCATTGGTCCGCACCAGTTTCCGCAGGTGGCGCCAGAGTACGGATTTTCCAAAGGCAAGGAGGCGCACTCGACGTGGATGCAGCTTGGCGCCGAAGGAGGCGTGCCGTGTCTCGTCCTGCTGCTAGGCTTTTACCTAATTGCCATGTGGCGGTTGTGGCTCTTGTCTCGACAGCTTCTTCCGATCGATCCGTTACGCGCCATGAGTTGCCAAATGGTCATTGCTTCATTGACCGGTTTCATGGTCGCCGCACAGTTCGTCACGCTCGTGGGGCTCGAGATCCCTTACTACGTGACATTGGTGGGCGCAGGTCTTTTGATGACATCCAACGCCGAAGTTGTCGATGCGGCTGAGTGGGATGAAGAGGCCGATTACAGTGATCGCCTTGCCCGGCATGGGGCGCCCGCACTCACCTAACGCCGCATTGAAGCAATTCCTTAAGAGTTTATGAGCACCACTCTACTCGAATCGAAGCACGCGCATCCACCGGGACCCGTCGTCGTGGACGACGCCTCGCCGGCGACGCATGTAACGGTAATTGAGCCGACTTCCGGCTGGCGGCTGGTGGATCTGCGCGAGCTGCATCGGTACCGCGACCTGTTGTATTTCCTCACGTTTCGCAGCATCAAAGTCATGTATGCCCAGAGCGCCATTGGCATCGGCTGGGCCGTGCTGCAGCCGCTCTGCTCCATGCTGGTGTTCACAGTCATCTTTGGTCGTTTCGCCGGGATCCAGTCCGACGGCGTTCCCTACGCGATTTTCAGTTTCACCGCCTTGGTGCCGTGGACTTATTTCTCCAACGCGCTGTCCGAGGCGTCGAACAGCCTCGTCAACCAGGCGCAGATGATCACCAAAGTCTATTTTCCCCGCGTCGTCCTGCCGCTGTCCGCCGTACTGGCCAAGCTCATCGACTTCTGCATTGCCATGATGATGCTGGCGATCCTCATGGCCTGGTATCGCTTCGTCCCTACCTGGAACGCGTTGTTTCTGCCCCTCTTGGTCGCCATCATGCTGATTGCCGCAGCCGGGATGGGCATGTGGCTCACCGCCTTGGCCATTCATTATCGCGACGTGAAGCACGCCCTCGGCTTCGTCGTGCAACTGATCATGTATTCGAGTCCCGTCGTCTACTCCGCGACGATCGTGCCCGCCAGGTGGCAGCCGATCTACGCCCTCAACCCCATGGTGGGAGTCATCGAAGGATTCCGCGCCGCGCTCTTGGGCACGCCGCCCGATGCCGTGGGAATGGCTCGCCATCGGCACTCTGTCAGCATGTATCATGTTGCTGACGGGCCTCTTCTACTTCCGCTACCGCGAGCGGCTGTTCGCCGATGTAGCATGAGGAAGGCGTCAGGTGTCGGGTTTCAGGTGTCAGAGAAGTCAGCAAACATGGCGGGTCACACACGCAAAAAGGTCGTGCGGTTTACCGATCTGGAAGTCTGGCGGAAGTCGCATCAATTGTTCCTGGATGTACTGCCCGACATCGACGTGATGCTCCACAGTCGCGCAGCGGGAGTCGTGGTCGATCAACTACTTCGCTCGCTCGGTTCGATTGGGGCGAACATCGCAGAAGGATTCAATCGCAGTCGGGCGAAGTATTTGAATAGCCTCGACATCGCCCTGGGAGAAGCCAACGAAGCCGAAAACTGGCTCTACAAAATGCGCGACGCGAACCTGCTCGCGCACGATAAAGCCAATGGGCATGTCGCGGAAGTCATCGAATTCGAAAAGATGCTCGCCGCCCTAATCGGCTCCATCCGCCGCTCTTCCCCTGACACCTGACACCTGACACCCGCCACCCGACACCCCAACACCGACACCCGACACCCGACACCCGACACCCGACACCCGACACCCGACACCGACACCCGACACCCGACACCCGACACCTGACACCCGACACCTGACACCCGACACCCGACACCCGACACCTAATGCCCCCCCCCGCCATCTCCGTCGAAAACCTGTCGAAGGCGTACCGCATTGGCCTCAAGGACGAGCTTCCCGACACGCTCGTCGGGGCCGTCCAGGGCATGCTCAAGGCGCCGTGGAAGAACTGGCAGCGACTCGCCCGGCTCAATACATTTCGGCACCAACAGGACGCCGAGGACTTATTTCGGGCGCTGCGCGACGTGTCGTTCGAGGTCGAGGAAGGAGAAGTCCTGGGCATCATCGGCCGCAACGGGGCCGGCAAGAGCACGCTCCTGAAGATCCTTAGCCGCATCACCGAACCGACTCGCGGGCGGGCGGTGATCCGCGGCCGGGTGTCCAGCCTGCTGGAGGTGGGCACGGGCTTTCATCCGGAGCTTACCGGCCGGGACAACATTTACATGAACGGCACGATCCTGGGGATGACCAAGCGGGAGATCGATCGCAAGTTTGACGAGATCGTCGATTTCTCCGGCGTGGAGAAGTTCCTCGACACGCCGATCAAGCATTACTCCAGCGGGATGAAGGTGCGGCTGGCGTTCTCGGTGGCCGCCCACCTGGAGCCGGAGATTCTCATCATCGATGAGGTGCTGGCGGTGGGGGACGCGGAGTTTCAGAAGAAGTGCCTGGGCAAGATGCAGGACGTGGCCCGAGGCGGGCGGACCGTGCTATTTGTGAGCCCACAATCTGGCGGCCGTTCAAGCCCTTTGCCACCGTGGGGTACATCTTGAGGGAGGGGCCAAGTGGTATCGATCGGACCGATTGGCGAAGTGGTCGTCGATTATCGTAATCATGTTCTCAAAGCCGCTGGATCAGCGGTTCGCGATTTTCGTGACACGCTACATCTACGCCGTCTTGAGATGTTCGACGCCGAGGGGCGTCCGTTCCAGCGTTGTCCCGATCGGGCAAGATTTACGATTGCGCCTGACATTTGAAACGGATCGAGTCATCGAGCAACCTCGCATTTTCCTGGGGATTTGTGACCTTCTTGGCCAGCGATTGATCACCCTGCAACCGCCGCTCAATGGCAACCCGGTTGGGTCTTTCGATGGCTTGGCGGCTTTTGAGTGCGTGGTTCACGACTTTCCGTTGGCAGCCGGGCTCATATTTTTTCACTCTAGTATTCATGGAGGGACGACAAGTTCTCGAACAGTTGGCTGATTGCGGCATTGTTACGGTCGTGAATGCACAGTTTTTGGCGAGGGCCGGGGATTTTATCGTGGCGTTTGCATTGGCGCTCGACTTGGACTCAACTGGACAATTCGCTTGCGCCGACGACGTATGCCAGAAATGGAAGGCACCAGGCATAGCTTGAATGCGGTACGCTAAACGACTTATGGCACGCCCCATCTATATGACTGTGACTGACATCCGCGTTTGATAGCCAGCCCGACGGCGAACCGCCTCACATTCTCATATGTCAAAGCTCTTCATTCGCAAAACGCTGAACCAATGGGGCTCGCTTGAGCGGCGCGGCGCTTTAAGAAGCGGTTTAGCCACGCAGAATGAATTCAAGCCAGGTGATCCGCGAACGCTCGTCTCCACGATGATTTGCCTTGAACAGCTGGCGTCGACGCCGGCGGAGCATTTAAGGAAGGCGATTTTTCGGCATATAAAGATGAAGTGGAGGCCTGGTTGACTGTGCTTTGGAGTTGATTGGAGCCGTACGGCGCTCATCCCTGGATTCTTCTTCTGATGATTCTCTGAAGCCAGAGCTGTACGCATCCAATAACTTGCGGCGGTGCAGTCTGTGCGTCGTGGATTGCGACCTATATTCGTCGACGGTCCCCGTGCTCAAATTCATGCGGCCATTATTGGCGGTCAATTCCGTGGTTTATTCGACGACTGGGGGGATTCGGGCCGGGCGAGGAAAAAGGAGAGCCGTTGGCATTTCGCGAGTTTTCGCGCGAGGCCAAGGACTTGGCCTTCCAGCCGCTTCCACTGATCCCTCACGGTGGCAAAGGCATGGCGTTTATTGTGACCGAAGCTCCGGGCCGCAATCACGTTCCATTTGAGACGCGAGGCGATTAATGTCTGTCGCTGAACTTGCTCCGAAATCAGTCCACGCGGCCTCGCTGGCCGGGCCGATTCGCGTGGCCCTGGTCGGCTGCGGCGCCATTGCCGAGCAGATGCATCTGCCGGTACTGACCGGGCACGACACGCTGAAGTTGACGGCGCTGGTCGACCGCAACGCCGAGCGGGTGAGGTGGTTCGCCCAGGGTTATGGCGTGCCGCACGTGCTGGACGACGCGGCGGGGCTGTCGCGCGAGCTGTTGATGCGGCGATCGTCGCGTCGCCGGCGTTCCACCATGTCGCCGTGCACGATCGATTTGGTCCGAAAGGGCATCCACGTGCTCGTCGAGAAGCCAATGGCCACGAGTCTGGCGGACGCCGAGCAGATGGTGGCCGAGGCCGACGCCGCTGGCGTTGTGCTGTCGGTCGGATTCTCCGCCGGCTGTATCCGAGCCTGCAACTGATGAAGGGCCTGCTCGACTCCGGCTGGCCTGCGCCCCGCAGCGGCTGATGGTCGAAGGCGGCGGCATGTACAACTGGTCCGCCGCCACGCTCGGCAAGATAGCCGCGAACTGGCCGGCGGCGGCGTGCTCATCGACTTCGGTTCGCACATGATCGATCTGATGTTCGCCCTGTTCGACGAGCCGGCCGACGCGCTGGACTACCGCGACAACGCCCTTAGCGGGATCGAGGCCGATTGCACGATCGACCTCCGTGTGCGGCACGCCGGTGACCCGTCGACGGCCGCGTGGAGCTGTCCGGACGCGGGAGCTGGGCAGCCGAATTGTGGTAGAGTGCGAGTCGCGATGCTCGAGTTCCAGGTGAACGAGCGGTTCCGCATCCGCGTCACGCCGCTCGGAACGGAGATTGTCGACCCGCTGTCCGGCGAACCCCGCGAGTTCTGGTTCGACGCCGCCTGTACGCGACGGCGCCGGCGACGAGCCGTGGTACGCCACCTTCGGCCGGCAATATGGCGATTGGATCGCCGCGATCCGTACCGGCGGCGAGCCCGCTCTGTCGGGCCGCATGTGCCGGCCGCCTCGCGGCTCATCGAAAGCTGCTACGGGCGCCCCGGCCCATGGACGAGCCGTGGGTGTGGCGGGGCATAAAGTCGCCCGCCGCCGCCACGGCCGCGAGCAACAGCCACGCCTGCCGCCGCCGGTACACGTCGCTGGCCGCGAGGGCCGCGTTCTAGTCACGGGCGCCAGCGGCTTCATCGGCGGTCGCGTCGTTGAGCTCCTGCGGCTACGCGACAAGCGCGACGTGGCGCCGTCGTCCATAATCCCGGCAATGCCAGCCGCCTGGCCCGGCTCGATGTCGACATGGTGCAGGCCGATCTGGCCGAGCCCGGTGCAGCCGCCGAACTAGTGAAGGACTGCGACTCGGTCGTGCACTGCGCCATCGGCACGTCGTGGAGCGAACCGCGAAAAATCGCCAATGTTACGGTCGGCGGCACGCGACGACTGGCGGAGGCGGTGCTGGCGGCGAAAGTGCGGCGATTTGTGCACGTCAGCACGATGTCCGTCTATGGAGACGACGGCATTCTTACGGGCGTCTTGGATGAGTCGACCCCCGTGCGACCCATGCGCGGCAGCATGTACGGTAAGACCAAAGCGGACGCCGAGCAAGTTGTGCTGAACCTGGCCAAGGCGGTCTGTCCAGCGTGGTCTTCCGCCCGGCGCGTGTGTTTGGCCCGTACGCGAAGATCTACATCATCCGTCCGCTGCAGGCGATCGCGGCCGGCAATTTCGAGTGGCTGGGAACGCCTGACGTGCCGGCCGACATGGTGTATGTCGACAACGTGGCCGAGGCGCTGATCGCGGCGCTGTTTGCCGAAGAGAGCCGCGTCGCTGGCGAGGCGTTTAATATCGGTGCCGGTGACTCCTTCACGTGCGGTGACTTCTACGCTTACTTCGCTTTGCGGCTGGGCCTGGACCTGTCTTCGACGCCCGTGGCGCCCCACCGGTCGGCGGCCGGCAAGTCCGCACTGAGAACCGCACTTTCGTTTCCGGCCGATCTGGCCCGCGGCGTGGGCCGGATTATCACCTCGCCAGAGTTCAAGTCGCTCGGCCGCCGGGTGCTCCAGGCCGACCCCATCGGTACTCTGCCGCGTAAGACGCTCGAACGATTCCCCGTCGTGGAGCGCGGCGTGCAAGCTCGTCAAGGCCGACGACTCATTGGCCGTCTATCGGCCCGGCTCGTCTGCCACGGGCGACCGGGTGAACATGGGCTCCGGCGGGTCGGTCCTCAGCATTGAGCGACTCCGCGAGCGAATGGACTTTATGCCGCCCGTCGGCCGCGACGACGCAATGCAGCTCACGCTCGACTGGGTCCGCCATGCCCGCATCGTCTGAATCGTCATCATCGCAACCGCAATCGCCGCGGCAGCCGGCCGTCAGCATCATTTTGCCGGCATACAACCGCGCGCGGTTCCTGCCGCAGGCCGTCCAGTCGATCCGCAACCAGCAATGGACCGACTGGGAGCTAATTATCGTCGACGACGGCTCGACCGACGAGACGCCGGAGTTGATCAAAGAATTGACGGCCGCCGTCCGCCAGCCGGTGCAATACATTTGGCAGGCGAATCTGGGCGCTGCTACGCGCGAAATACCGGGCTGGACCGCGCGGGCGGCAAGTACATCGCATTCTTCGACAGCGACGACCTCTGGTTGCCGCACCACCTGCAGGATTGCGTTGAATCGCTGGACGCAAACGCCGACGTTGATTGGGTCTATGGGGCGTGTCGGATCGTTGATGGCGATTCCGGACAAGTGCTCGAAGACACTACCTTCTATATCGATGGCAGGCCTCGACCGTTCATGAACCTCTCGACCAGAGTTTCTGGTCAGTTGCGAATTATCGTAGACCGCAACACCGTCAAGACCATCCTGGCGGGTGACAGACTCCGTTGCGGGTTACAGAATTCAGTATTTCCGCCGCGTATTCGACGTCCTGCGATTCCCGCCCTTTCAATACGTCGAAGATCGCGTGTTTACGGTGGTGGCGCTGCTGAAGCATGTTTGTATCGGATACTTGGACGATGTGCACGTAATCTATAGAGTCCATGAAGGCAATGTATCGCTCGCCGCTCGAGGCATGTCAGTCGAAAAAATGTGTGCGGTCTTGCGAGAGCTGATTCGCGCTTACGAGTATCTCGACGATCTCGTCGCCCATGATCAGCCCGGCGCGAGCGCTGCCCGCACCTTAAGCCGCGAGTATTTTTGGAATCTCGGGTATTCCGCGCTGTGGCAACACGGCCGACGATCGGAGGCGCTTACGGCCTTTCGCAAAGCAATCTCACTCTGTCCGTGGGAATGGAGATATTGGAAGTCCTATCTTCTTTGCAGTATGCGTCATCGTCTGCAATCTATCATTGCTCATTTACGTGAGCGACCCACCTCGCAATCCACCTAAAATCCAGCGATCCTGCCGACGTACAACCGTGCGCGGTTCTTGCCCGCGGCCATACAGTCGATCCGCGACCAACAGTGGACCGACTGGGAGCTGATCATCGTCGATGACGGGTCCACGGACCAGACGGCCGAGCTACTTCCGCGCTTGACAACCGGGATTGAGCGGGATGTGCGAATCATCCGCAAGAGAATCAAGGCGCTTACGGGCGCGAAACACGGACTGGAACATGTCCGCGGGAAATACGTCGCATTCTTCGATAGCGACGATCGTTGGCGTCCCCATCACTTGAAAACCTGTGTGCAAGCACTTGATGCGAACGCTGACGTTGATCGTGTCTACGGTGCAACCTGCATCATCGACGCTCAGACCAATAAAGTATTGACGCCGAATGCTTTCTATGACGGGGTGCAGCCACGTCCGTTTTTGAGACTCAACACGCGACGATCAGGCCGGCTCAACGTCATCGACGACCGGCGCGCGGTCAGGTGCATGATATTGCACCGGATGTATTGTGGCTTGCAGAATTCGGTGATTCGTTCTAGGGTCTTCGACCGATTTCGCTTTGAGGCCAAGAGTCGAAACGAGGCGGAAGACCAGCTATTTTTGCTCTGGTCACTGGTTCACGGACATCGAGTGGCATATTTTGACGACGTGCATTTGGACTATTTCATACACGATGCGAACTCCTCGGCATCGGTAAATGCACCATTAGGCGAAAAGCAGGCACACGTCTTCATACAGCTCATTGCTGGTTATGAACAGATGGAAGCGCGATTGCCATTGACGCTTATCGAAAGATGCGCGCTTCGACGCCGGCTGGCGCGAAGCATTCTGGCACCTCGGATATGCGGTCTATTGGCAGCATGGGCAGGTTGATAGTGCCCTGCACTGCTTTCGCCAGGCACTTAAGTATTGGCCTTGGAATCTCGCGTACTGGAAGAGCTACGCGGTTTGCTCGATGCGACGGCACTTTCGGCGCCGTCGCTGGCAAGCTGCCTCCGCAGCGGCAAAGTCTTCCGATTGAAGCCGGAGAGAGTCCAGCCTGAGCGACTGCTTAGCGCTCCGCCGGCAAACAACGCATGAACGCATACGTCACGGTTGTCTATAGAACGGCGCCGATCGCTGAGGGCGGCTATCTGGCAAAGCTTGACTTGGATTCGAAGCAAATCATTGCCAAGGTGCCGATAGTCCCGCAGGGCCCCATGATTCCGGATCCGAACCGCGCGGCGGCACTCGCGGTGGAAGAGGAATCCTTGTTGACGGCGACGAGATTTACGTCGCCTCCTATCACACGATTTACGTGTTCGACGCCGAGCTGCGGCCGATCCGTCATTTCAGCAATCCGCTGTTCGCAGACATTCATGATTTGACCTGGGACGGCGAACACATCTGGGTGAGCTCGACGGCCCTCGATTATGCCGTCAAAGTCGACAAGTACGGCGAGACCGTCGAGTTGTGGAGTCCGCGAGAAGATCCGATCGTGGCCAATCGCTTCGGGCTGGCGCCACTGCCGCTGGATCGTTTGCAGGACAATCGGCTGTCCTATCTTGGCATCGCGCACCGGCAAGCGGGTCACACGCACTTGAATACAGTGAGCTTGCTTAACGGACGCCCTGTAGCACTGCTCAACAGCTTCGGTTGTGTCGTGGAGCTCAACCCAACGCGGATTGTAATCGCCGAACCGGCGTTACGCGGCGCCCACAATCTAGCTGGCGCACCTGATGGAACGATTCTCATCTGCAACACACATGACCAGTCGGTTTGGGCGTTCGACCAAACGGGCAAGCTGCAAGGTCGGATTCGGCTGGCCGTGTACCCAGAAGTGCGCCGATTCCTCGCCGCCAGTTTGCCTGGCCTCGCGCCTGCGCGTGTGGCTCGCGGAGCATTCGCCGTCCTTTCGACTGTCGATGTTGCTGGCCGATGGCGAGATGCGGGCGTCGCGCCCAATCTTCGTGCGTGGACTTTGCCTGACCGGACGTGGGAGCTTTCTGGTGGGAATCTCGCCGGCAAGCATCTTAGAGATTGATTTGAAGGACGGTCGGCTGCTTGGGTTTCATCAATTCTCGAACATCATCCACGAGTCGATTCAGGACATCGAATGCGGAGCGCTGGAATCTTGCGCCGCCAACTCGGCCGAGTTGACGGAGTGTGTCCGTAGCTAAGCCGGCCTGAGGCCGCCAGTCTCGATGTGAGATGAATGATTTACGACGAATCCCAACCACGCTCGACCATAATGATCATCTATGGAGCAAACATCGGGAGAAACAGTGCTTCTTCCGTCACACGACTGATGATTATCTATGAGGGCGAAATCGACCCTGCAACTTGCCCGTCCAACCGCCCCAGCCCCGCTCACGCCCCCTCCGCCGCACGCGCCGCCTGAGCAATTCACCGGAACCGTGACCGATCTCGACCACCCCATTCCTGCAAATGCCGCGACTCCTGTCTCGACCGCGGCAGACGCCCGCGCTAATTCGCCACTCTCCTGCCAACCGCTGCGAGTCGTCCTCTCCTCCTGGGCGCCTTTTCACGCCGGCGCCGAGGTCGCGGCCGAGCGGCTGGCATTGGGGCTGCAGCGCGATGGCCATCGTGTGGCGGTGGTCCTGGGGACTGACGGCGAGACGGCCGAGCGCCATGCGGCAGGCCGGCCTCGACGTGTGGCATTTGCCGCTGGCGATGACCGACAAGCTCAAGTGGCGGCGCTACCGGCGGGCCCAGCGCGCGTTGCGGCGCCTGCTCTTCGAGCTGCGGCCGGACGTGATTCACGCCAACGACCTGCCGACGTCACAGATGGTGGCTCAGGCGGCCGGGCGGCTGGGCGTGCCGCGGGTGTGCCATCATCGGTGGATCTTCGAGGGGCCGGCCATTGATTGGCTCAATAAATTCGGCGCCGAGCGCCATCTGTTCGTGTCTCATGCGTTGATGAATCAGCTCTGCGCGGCGTCGCCGCGGCTGGCGACCATTCCGCGGGAGGTTGTGCATGACGGCCTGCCGCTGCCGGCATGTCCGGGCGAGGCGGAACGGTTCGCCGCGCGGTCGCGGTTGGGGCTGCCGGCGGACCGGCTGGTAGCGCTGTACGCCGGGCAGATGATTCCGCGCAAAGGCGTGGCCGACCTGCTTAACGCCTGGCACGCGCTGCATGCCGCGTGGGGCGAGCGGGCGGAGCTGGTCCTCGTGGGCGACGATTTGGAGAACGACGGCCACTATCGCCGCGAGATGGAGGCGCTCGCCGCCCAGCTTGGCTGCGGCGCCCGTTTCGTCGGCTTTCAGCGGAATGTGCCCCAGTGGCTGACGGCGGCGGACGTGTGTCTCGTGCCGTCGCACGCCGAGCCGCTGGGCAATGCGACGCTGGAGGCGATGGCCCACGGGCGGCCGGTGATTGGAACCCAGGTGGGCGGCATTCCGGAGATGGTGGTCGACGGCGAGACGGGGCTGCTCGTGCCGCCGCACGACCCGCCGCGGCTGGCGGCGGCGATCGATCGTCTGCTGGGCGACGCGGGCCAGCGCGGCCGGTTGGGCGCCGCCGGGCGGCGGCGGTGCGAGCAGCAGTTTTCGCTCTCGCGCATGTCGAGGCGATGGTCCGGCAATACCGCTGCGTGGCCCGCGCCCGGGAGGCGGCGGGCGTATGACGCGCACCCTCGTTCTTGCCCGCGTGTTTCCGCCGCAGGTCGGCGGCAGCGGCCGGTTTTTGTGGGAGATTTACCGCCGGCAGGCGCCGGCCGAATTCCAAATCGCGGCCGGGGAATATGCCGGCAGCGATGCGTTCGATCGCGACGCCGGGCTCTCGATCCATCGGCTGCCGCTGGACGTGGCCAGTTGGGGACTGCTGCCGTGGGGATTTCCGTCGTACGCGTCCAATTTTCGCCGCATCCTGCGAATCGTGCGCCGCGAAGCGCATCGTGGCGCTGCACGCCGCCACGCTGCTGCCCGAGGGGCTGCTGGCGTGGATGGTGAAGCGTTGGGCGGGCTTGCCGTATTTGTCGTTCGTCCACGGCGAGGAGATTCCAATCGTCGCCGGCAGCCGCGAGCTGGCGTGGCCGGCGCGGCGCGTGCTCGACGGCGCCAGCGCGATCATCGCCAACAGCGAGAACACCCGGCGGGAGTTGCGCAAGCGCTGGCCGGACGTCGATGGGAAGCTGACCGTGATCACGCCGGGCGTCGCCGTCGAACGGTTCTGCCCGGCGGTGCGCGATCCGCACGTCCGCGAGCGCCTGGGGTGGACGGGGCGCCGCGTGGTGCTCACCGCCGGACGACTCCAGGAGCGAAAGGGGCACGACTGCCTCATCCGTGCCCTGCCGGCGATTCGCCGGGCCATCCCCGACGTGCTCTATGCCATCGTCGGCGACGGCGAGCGCCGCGCAGTGCTTCGAATCGCTCGCCGACGCCTGTGGCGTGCGCGACGCGGTGAAGTTCCACGGCAGCCTGGGCGATCGCGACCTGATCGAGTGCTACCAGCAATGCGATCTGTTCGCGCTGCCCAACCGCGAGGCGGGCGGCGACTTCGAGGGCTTCGGCATGGTCCTGGTCGAAGCCCAGGCCTGCGGGCGGCCCGTGCTGGCTGGAACATCGGGGGGCACAGCGGAAACATTGCGTCCCGGCGAATCCGGCCGATTAGTAAACTGTGAGCGGCCCGAGCCATTGGCCCAGGCGCTAATCGAAATGCTGAACGATCCCAAAGGCCTCGAACGCATGGGCGCCGCGGCGCGCCAGTGGGCCGTCGATCGGTTTGACTGGGGGACTCTGGCTGGCCGAGCCCAGGCGCTGTTCGCGGAATTAGGTCCTGGCGGCGGCGACGTCCCAGCGGGCGCCAAAGAGGTCAAGCCGACCGGCGTCAACGTTCATCCGGCGGCCGCCTGCTCGAATTCCTCGTGAAAAAATTCGCTAAGCGCGGCGGCGAGCTTGTAGCGGCGCTGGCCGTCGCGCCGGTCGGCGCCGCCTATTGGGCGTGCGCCTTGCTGTTCGGCAAAAACCGCGCCTTCCCCGGCTTCAGCCAGTTCGCGTCGCTGTGGCCTGGAATGAGCGGCAATTACCTGCGTCGGGCGTTCTACCGCCTGGTGCTCCCAGGGTGCGGTCGCGACGTGTGCCTGTGCTTCGGAACCGTCTTTTCCCATCCCACAGCCCGCGTGGGGGCTCGCGTGTACGTCGGCGTGGGTTGCATGTTGGGCGACGTAACGCTCGAGGACGACGTGCTCATCGGGTCGCATGTCTCGATCATCAATGGCCGGCGTCAGCACGGGATCGACAGGCTCGACGTCGCCGTGCGGGAACAGCCGGGCGAGTACCCGCGGGTGACGATTGGCGCCGATAGCTGGATTGGCGATCGAGCGGTAGTGACGGCCGACGTGGGCCGACACTGCGTGGTTGGCGCAGGGGCCGTGGTCACCAAATCCGTGCCTGATTACGCCCTCGTCGTCGGCAACCCGGCGACAGATTCAGGGCTTCCGCGAGCAGCGGAGCCCTGGCAAGACCTCGGAGCGCGACGCCCAACCACAGACTTTGGCCGGGCGCGCGTCCAGCGTTTGACGCCGCGACGTCGTGACTGTGCTCGATTGTGATTCTCTCTCCATCACCGTCTGCTCCTGCACGCAATGCCGCCAAACCGCGGCCGTCGTCGATCAAAGCTAAAATCAAGGAGCGAATCCTTGACGCGTTCGGCGTACAACGGCGTTTGCCGGAAGGCAATGGTTTGCTGCTCACCTTTGACGATGGGCCGGACCCGGAAACGACGCCGGCGGTGTTGCACTTGCTCGCCGAATTTGGGGCCAAGGCCGTATTCTTCATCGTCGGCAATCGCATACCGAAGGCGCCTCATGTACTGGCGCGAATCCTTGCCGAGGGGCACTCGATCGGGAATCACACCTACCTGCACCCGCTCGATCGGGTTCCGCCGCTGGCGGCCTATTACCGCGACGTCAAACAGTGCCAGGCGGTCATCGAGTCCCACACCGGTCGACGGCCAATCCTGTTCCGCCCGCCGATGGGGCGCCTCACCTTGGGCAGCCTGGTGGCGCCTCGCCTGGCCGGGCTGAGGACCATGCTGTGGTCGGTCGACGTCGATGACTGGACGCTGCGAAACGAAACCGATTCCGTGGCAGCGGGCCGCCGGCTGGCGGCGTCAGCCGCTCCGGGCGACATCGTGCTGCTGCATGACGACAATCCCTGCGTGCTCACGGTGCTGGAGACGGCGCTGCCACAGCTCCGCACGCGGCGGCTCGATCTCGGCCAGGCGCTCTCGGGCCTGAAATGCTAACGCGCCCCCACGCCCAATCTCGGATGGCGGACGACGCCTATCAAATGCATGTCGTATGCTGCGGAGACCTTGACCAATTGGAGCGTCGTCACCGTTGCGTCGGTCATCTCATCTCGCGAGCTTCGGTCGCGACGTACTCCGGCTTTCCCGGTGCATGCGCTGAATTCCCCCTGTTTTTTTACCTGGAAAGCGGCGGGCAGGTCTGTAGCTATTTTCGCACGATTCCCGACGAGATCACGGTCGACGACGATCGCCGACCGTGGGCCTGGACGGGCGATAATTTCACCCTTCCTGAGTTTCGCAACCGGGGGTTGTCGACGCAGCTCCACCGCGAGGCGACGCAGTATCTGCATCGCCTGGGAATTGGCCGGGGCTCGGTGTTCTCCACCGCCGTCACGCTCCACACCTTTCGCAAGCTCGGCTTCACGATCGTCGGCTATGCGAAGCGGTTCTTGTTGATGCGGTCGCTCGCGCCCTTGTTGAAGGCACACGTGGCCAACACGGCGGTTCGCCGCGTTGCCGAGGCGTTTGCCAAGCCTCTCACTGGGACCGCCATGGCTGGGCTGAGGCTGTGGAATCGGGCAATTTCGCGCGGTGCGGGCGGTTTGCACGCCGCGTGCTTTTCGTCGCCGGAGGTTACGCAATTCCTCACTCGGATGGCCCGCAACGCCGGATCCACTTTGGCATGCAGGCCGAGGTCTTGAGCAAGAAGTTTGAGGCGGCCGCACGCACCGGCGACATGTCGCTGTGGCTGATTCAAGATCGCCGGTCGGACGAGTGCGTGGCGCACGCGATAGTTCGTCAACGCCTGCAGGAGCAGCCTTTGGCCGAGCGGTACCGCGACTTTCGTCTGATGACGTTGATGGATTTCTCGCTCGCCGACGGCGACGCGCAGGCCGCGTCCGGAATTGTCGGCAGCGTCGTTCAGCAGTTCCTACAGGGCGATTGCGACGTGTTGGAGATAATCTCGAACAACCGCCTGGTCAATCGCGCCGCGACGAGACGCGGGCTGGCGCCGGTCGGCAAAGGCATGTCCTTTGCCTACGCTGTCCCGGAGAATTGGAACTGGCCGTCGCGTCTCACCCAACTGGAAAACTGGCCGCTGACGCATTTTTGCGGCGATGGATTCAGTTTTTGAGGACATCGCCTTGCCGACAGCGGCACGAATTTTGAAACGCCGTGATTCGCCTGCTCAAAGACGCTTAAACAGCTGCTTCCTACACCCGCCTGGGAACGCTTCCGCAACCGCTGGTGGCGCTACGTCCGGCCGCTCACAGTCGATTACTGTCCCCTGATGCTGCCATGGTTCCCTGGCGCCAGGCCCAACGATGGCGTCGCACAACTACACCGGCTCGCGATGTCCTTCTACTGGCAGAACCAGCGCTCGATCGTGACCACGCTGAGCATCATGGTTGCCTCGCTCATTTGGCCTTTCCGGTTCCTCAGTGACCTTTGGGTGAACTGGCGGCGATATGGCGTATCCATTTCCCAGATGCATCGGATAAGCCGAGTACGACAGCTCGCCCAGATTGTTCGGCTGGGGCTGGGGACCAATGTTCCACCGCTATATTATTACCGTTATCGACTATTCGATCCACAAAATGCTCGCCGCGCCCGACTGTTCATCTTCGAGTGACAAACAAGCATACTCTATCCGCCTCTTACCGCTAATCGCCCTCCGAACGCCGCTCCGGCGTACAAACGACTTGTTTTGTGAAAGTGTCGAAGGCTTGCATTGCCCCGATCAGAGGTTGTCGCCGCATTCTCGCCCGGCTCGGTGGAGAAATGGTACTCCGGCGACTCGGCGCGGCTTCCGCCCAAAGATCTGGTGTTCAAACCAGTCGATCAGGCTTGCGGGAGGGGTTTCGAGCGATGGATATATGATGTACCCAGCGATGCCTGGCGACATGGCGATTGTTGCACTTGATGCCGCTGCTTTGGTCGAATATTGCCGTCAGGCGGCCGCCAGCAGACATAGCTATATCCTGCAGCCTCGGCTGACTAACTGTAATGAATTAAGCGGCCTCAGCGCAACGGACTCTCAACACTCCGCATCGTCACCTATCGTCGCTCGCAGGCGCGAACGGCGTCTTGACCGCCTGTCTGCGCATGCCGACGGGCGATTCGCCGGTGGACAATTTCGAGGCGGGGGGAATCGCCGCGCCGATTGACTCGAGACAGGTCGATTGGGAAAGGCCGTGGCTAAGGACTCAGGCGCGGCGAGTTCACCCACCATCCTGATACTGGAGCTTCCATTAAAGGTATTGTCGTGCCGTGCCTGGCCGAGGCCCTCCAGGCGACGTCGCCGCACATGCGTGTTTCCCATGGATGCCATTTGTTGGCTGGGACGTCGCAATCACGGCCACCGGCCCCCTGTTACTCGAAGCCAACCCCAACTGGTGCTTTGAGTTTTTTCAGATCGTGTCGGACAAACCGCTCGGCGAGACGCTGTACCCAGAACTCTTCCTGGACTACGTCGCCGAGAAGGACGATTCCAAAGTCTCTCGCCCTGCCCCGGTTTCGGTCGCCACGGAGTCCGCAATCGCCGAGGCCCTTTAACGGGGTCAACCGCGACGCCGTTTAGCGCGACCCGCTCTGCACGGCCATAGCCACTTCGACCGTATCCAAGTGCACATGCTGAAGAAGTTGAAACGTGGTCTGTTGCACCAAGTATGTCGCACCTATCGGCGGACGCTTCTCAGGCGAACGGCGTTTATTGGAGTGACCGGCCGTTGCGGAAAGTCGACCACCAGGACCAAACGCGATTGACGTAATATGATCCGCCTGGCTAAAAACGTGTTGAAGCAACTCCTTCCCGCCCCCGCCTGGGAACGCTTCCGCAACCGCTGGTGGCGCTACCTCCGGCCGCTGACGGTCGATTATTGTCCGGTCATGCTGCCCTGGTTCCCCAGTGCGCGGCGCACCGACGGCGCCGCCCGCCTCCACCGCCTCGCCATGTGCTTCCAGTGGAGGAACCAGCGCTCGTTGCTGACCACCATGTGCGTGTGGATGGCCGCGCTGCTGTGGCCGTTCCGCTTCTTCGTCGACTCGTGTCGGGCCTTTCGTCGGAACAGCGGGCGGGTCCAGCAACTTTACGGCGTCGGTCGATGGAAACAGCTCTCCGAGATGGTCCGGCTTGGTCTGGGGTCGAACATTCCTCCCGTCGAATATTATCTGCTTCGTCTCTTCAAGCCGGAAAACGCCCGCCGCGCCGCCTCCTACATTCTGGGCGAGGAAATGAGCATTCTGCATCCGAGGCTGGCCTTGGATCTGCCGTCGGACACACCCCTGCGGCACAAGGACGTCTTCTTCGAGCAAGGGCGGAAGCATGGATTGCCAGTCGCGGAGACGATCGCCGCTTTTGCGGACGGCGCGATTCGTCGCTGGTACGTTGGAACTCCGCAGCGGCTGCCGGTATGCGACCTGGTGATCAAGCCCGTGGACCAAGCCAGCGGGCAAGGCTTTCAGCGATGGACCTACCGTGCCAACGCGCCGCACGTGGCGACATGGCGACCGGGAACTGGACGCCGCAGCGTTAGTGGCGCACTGCTGCAACTCGGCAACTCATCACCGACATATTCTTCAAGTTCGGCTGACAAACCACCCGGCTCTCGCGGGCCTCAGCGGCGCCGGCCTGGCGACGATCCGCGTGGTGACGTACCGGCGGCCGGGCGGCGAGTGCGGGGTGCTGCTCGCTTGCCTGCGAATGCCCACCGGCGCGTCGCACGTGGACAACTTTGACGCCGGGGGCATCGTCGCGCCCATCGACGTGCACACGGGCATTCTCGGGACAGCCGTCGCAAAAGATGCCACGCCGGGCGAATTCGCACGCCATCCCGATACCGGAGCAGGCAATCAAAGGAACTGCCGTGCCGTGGTTCGCCGAGGCTGTCGACGCGGCCCTCGCCGCCCACGCCTGCTTCCCTGGGCAGCCATTTGTCGGCTGGGACGTGGTCATCACAACGCACCGGTCCCCATGTTGCTCGAAGCCAACCCCGACGGTGGCGTCGAGTTGGCTCAGATCAGCATGCACAAGTCGCTTGGCGAAACGCCGTACCCCGCTATTTACCTGGAGCACATCGCCGCTCAGGAATTCGCGAAGTCACTGCCAACGCCGCCGCAAACGAGCCGTCGCCGAGTGTCCGGAGACCGGCGCGGGCGCAACGCTGAATAGGCGGACGAACCTGATGGCGTCACAGACGTTTGAAACACGGATTCGTCCTCTGGCGCAGTAGATGTGCGGATTCGTCACCATCGTCACAAGTCGTAACAGGTCGGTTTCATTTGCCGACTTGGAGGCCATGACGGAGCGGATCGCACATCGCGGTCCTGACGATTATGGATACGCCTGGGCGTCGCCGAGTGGCCAGATCACGGAAAGCCGCCACGGTTTTGAACGGGCTGACCTGCAAGGCGTTCTATTCGGACATCGTCGCCTCAGCATTCTTGACCTCAGCCAGGCTGCACACCAACCGTTTCTCAACGCCGCGGGCTCGATGGTCTTGGCTTACAACGGAGAAGTCTACAACTACGTTGAACTGCGCGAAGAATTGATGAGCCATGGCGCCGAATTTCGAAGCAGCAGCGACACGGAAGTGGTTCTAGCGGCCTATGAGCGTTGGGGCACGGAGGCATTTCGAAAGTTCAACGGAATGTGGGCCTGCGCCATTTGGGACGGAGAAAGAAAGAAACTCGTGGTTTCCCGCGACCGATTTGGCGTGAAGCCTTTGTACGTCGCCGTCGTTGAAGGAACTTGGATTTTTGCTTCCGAGCTGAAGTCGGTCATCCTATTCCAGGGATTGATCGGCGGTTGGACGACAACCATGTCCTCGATTATCTCACGAGCGGCTTGGTGGACCATAACGACGCGACTTTTATTTCAGCAGTGCGTTCAGTTCCGCCGGCCACAGTGATCGAACTGGCGGACGGCCATGCGGACTCCTTCAATTATTGGACGCTCGATTCCGCGAGTGAGAAACTCTCTGATCAAGACTCTATCGAGCGATACCGTACGTTGCTGTGGGACGCCGTGCGAATCCGTGCGCGGTCCGACGTACCCATCGGCACGATGCTCAGTGGCGGACTGGATTCAACGTCCATCACCGCCTTGATCGTTCAGCAGTCTCGGCTCGGCGGTTCGAACGAGGCCGAGCAACGCGGATTGAAGTCATTTCATAACACGTTCACGGCTTGTTGGCCAGATGCGCGAGCGATTGACGAAGAAAGCGAAGTCAATCTGATGTGCTCGGAACTTGGTCTGGCGTCTCAAAAGATCTACCCGTCGGCAGAGGAAATCTGGGAACTCTTGCCGCGAGTCACGTACTTTCTCGACGAGCCGTTCGAAAACCCAATACCCGTCGTTCAGTACCTGCTCATGCAAAAGGCTCGAGAAAGCGGCGTGAAAGTCGTGCTCAATGGACACGGCAGCGACGAGGCGTTGGCCGGCTACCCTGACGCCTTTGTAGCGCCGTTTCTCGCCGGATTGCTCTTGAGCGGCCGACTACGCACATTTCGCCGCGAGCGTCGTGCGTTCGGACAACTGAATTATGGTCGGCAAATCCTGCTCGAGTGCGGCTGGAGCGTCACTCCGAGAGCGCTGCGGCCACACCTGTTACAGGTCATGACGCGATCGCAGTACCGAGACGCGGAAGTTTTTGTCGACAGCGATCGTAAGCGCTGGTCTCGATCTAGCGTGGAAAAGGAGATTCCTCGCCGGATGTCGCCGTTAGACGCAGGTTTGTGGCGCAGTTTCCACTCCGCCATTCTTCCGTGCTGGCTGCGGATGGAGGATCGCATGAGCATGGCTCACGGAGTTGAATCACGCCTGCCGTTCATGGATTACCGATTGGTGGAATTCGCTTTTCAACTGGCCGATACCATGAAGCTCCAGTGACGGGTATACGAAGTTCATCCTTCGCCACGCGATGCAGCATCTACTTCCCCAAGAGCATTGCGCAAGATCGCCAAAAGCGGAGGTTCGCGACGCCGTTCTCCGGTTGGTTACGTGGACCCTGGCGTCCCATGATCGAAGATCTATTTCTCCAGGGTTCCTGCCATGTTGAGCAGTTATCTCAACCTTTCCAGTTTTCGCAAGAAACTTCGGGCATATCTGCAGGGCGACAATCGGGCGATCAATATGTATACGTTGTGGCGCATCCTGCAAACAGAGATTTGGCTGAGCGTCTTTTTCCAGCGACGCCGTGCCCGAATCGGCGTGCGTCGCGGGATCGGTTTAATGAGTCGTCCGCGGCGGCATAACCCGAGACGTCCAAACAGCAACAGCCGGTGTGCCGTAGCGGACGAACCGGCGAGCGAATTGAAGTCGATCGACCGCGCTGACATCGGCGCCATGGCCGGCAATGGATAAGTGCGAATTGTAACCGCGGGAAATAGAGGTACGTCTGGAAGAACGTCGTGCTGCAAAACCTCAAACGATTCGTCGTCAACGAAACGTGCCGCCTTTATCGGTCGGTTTTTTCTGCAGCGGACGGCGTTTATCGGAGTGACCGGCAGTTGCGGTAAGACGACCACGAAAGAATTGATCGCCGCGGTTCTATCGAAGCGGTTCCGCGGCCAGAAAAACCCCGGGAATTGTAACGAACCGTGGCATATCGTAAGGATCATCCTGCAAACCAGTCCCGCGCGATGATTTCTGTCTCCTGGAAGCGGGAGCCCCTGGCCCTGGGTCACTTGATTTGCCCCTGAGTCTGATCTGACCGCGGATCGGGGTGGTGACTATGGTCGGCATGGATCATGTAAGTCAGTATGGAAATATTGACGCTATTGCGACGGAAAAATCAAAACTCGTTCAGGCTTTGCCCCCCGACGGCACGGCTGTGCTGAATGCGGACGATCCACTTGTCCTGGAGATGCGCGATCAGTGCGCCTGCCGCGTCCTCACCTACGGCCTCTCAAAGTCTGCCATGCTTCGTGCCGAGGGCGTATGCAGCGACTGGCCCAACCGATTGTCGTTTACCGCCATATACCGGGGCGAATCGATCAAGATTGAGACCCAACTGTGCGGCGCCGCTGGGTTCACAGCGTACTGGCGGCGATGGCGGTGGGGCAAGCCATGGGTATACCGTTATCGGAGGCCGCCAAAGCCGTCCGGAATGTACCGCCATTCCCGGGGAGGATGAGGCTCGTCACAACACCGGACGGCGTGACGTTTATCTGCGACGTCACAAAGGCTCCTCTTTGGACAATCCCGCGGCTCTGGAGTTTATGTGCGAGAGCGTCCGCACAAAGAAGAGTTATGATCGTGGGAACGTTATCGGATTACCGAGGGATTTCGCCTCGAAGTATGTTGAAGTTGCGAGGCAAGCACTTAAAGTGGCCGATTACGAATTCTTCGCAAGTCCTGGGCATGAAGATGCCTTTGGGCGAAGCGACACGCTGATGACCAGACGTTGCGGGCGTATGCCACGGTTGACCAGTATGAAGTTTCTGGGTGACTTTTTGCAGCCAGGCGATCTGGTCTTGCTGAAAGGGTCAGAAAAAGCCGAGGACCTCGGGCAAATTGTGTCGGCTTGGAAGAGGCCCGCCGAACAGAACAACTTATCGAACTTCATCCAGACTCAGAAAAACGATGGCGCCGACCAGGTACTGCGACGGTCAACGGACTTGGAGAATTCCGCTGGTGCGCGACGGCGTACCTCAAATCGTCATCGGCTTAGGAAATCCCGGCTTAAAGTACCAGCACACGCCCCACAATGTCGGCCAGCAATGCTCGAAATACTTGCCGAATCACTGCGAGCGGAGTGGTCGCAAAACGAGTTTGGATTGTATTTGACTGTGCAGCTAGCAGGCGAACGGCTGTTGTTGCTCAAACCAGCAACCTTCATGAACGATACGGGGCCGCATCTCCTCCGCATGGCCGATCAACTTGGATTCGGGCCGGAGGATTGTGTATTGATTCAAGACGATATCAACCTAGATATCGGCGTCGTCCGCAACCGCACAAATGGCAGCTCCGGAGGACATAGGGGGGTGAAGTCAGTCATAGTCGCGTTTCAAAGCGAAGACTGTCGCCGAGTCAAGATTGGCGTTGGGCGGCCAGTTTCCAGCGCTGGGATGCTAGAATATGTTTTGACGCTCTTTGACGCCTCCTCTCGCAGTCTCGTCGCAAACGCGTGTCGAGAGGCAGCACAACGCGCTGCAGAAATAGATCAAATCTCGATCACAGCATCAATCGACTTGAGACCATGAATCGCCTTTGCAGAAACTGTCGATCATCCGAAGCTATCTGTGTGGAAGCCAATTAAGCTCTTTGTGAAGCATCAGCTCTGCCTCTTTTACCGGTCGGTTTTTCTTAAGCGAGTAGTCTTTATCGGCGTGACTGGAAGCTGCGGTAATATCACTACGTGGAGTTGATCACTGCGATTTTATCGACGCATTTTCGTGGGCGGGGAAACCTTAAAGGCTTCAACATTTTGTACAATCTTGTGCGACGGTTCTCGACACAAGTCCACCGATGATTTCTGTGTCGTTGAGATTCCACTCGGCGACGGAAAGTCGATCGATCTGCCTATTCGCCTCAGTAAGCTGGTGATTGGATCGTTACAATATTGGCTGGATCATTTCAGTCTTTACGGTGGCATCGACGCGATCGCCGCTGAGAAGGGAAAGCTTGTAGCGGCGCTCTGGGGACGGCCAGCGGTGCTCAATGCAGACGATCCACGCGTTTGGAAATGCAAAGCGGTGCGCCGGACGCGTGATCACCTATGGTTTTCCAAGGAAGCGGCCGCGCGCCCAAGATATAAGCAGCATTGGTCCAATCGATTGGCGTTTGCCGCGATAAAGCGGCCATCGATCAAATTGAGACCAACTGTGCGGCGCCCACTGGGTTCACAGCGTGCTGGCGGCGATGGCAGTGGGGGAAGCTATGGGTATACCGATAGCGGACGCTGCCGAAGCCATCCGAAATGTACCGCCATTCCCGGGAAGGATGAGCCAGTTACGACGCCCGATGGCGTGACGTTCATCCGCGACGATTGCAAGGCTCCGCTCTGGACTGTTCGCGAGTCACTGGAATTTATGCGCAACGCGACGGCGAAACGCAAGATCGTCGTCGTGGGAACGCTTTCGGACTACCCGGGAATCCGTGAGATGAATCCTGGAGTGGCCCGGCAAGCGTTGGAGGTAGCCGATGTTGTTCGCTTTGTTAGCGGCACAGGCCTCGATGTGTCTCTGGCGGATGGCGCGGCCGTAGCGACGAGGGATTGCGGGCTTATGCCAACTCCGACCAGTAATTAGAATCCCTGCGCGGTTTTCTGCGAGAGGGTGATCTGGTCCTGCTTAAGGAATATCTGAAAAAGCCGAAAAGCTCGAACAAATCGTCTCCGCCTGGTGCGAGCAACGACGGCCGACGCCGGTCATTCCGCTGATTCTGACGCACGCCCTGAGAACGGATATCCTTCAGCGTGGCGGCAGTCAACGGCGCTATCCGCGATTCTGGAACAATAATCATCGGGTTAGGTAATCCTGGCAAGAGGTTTGAATGTACTCCACATAATGTGGGCCGGCGGACTCTTGATTTGTTAGCCGAATCGCTTGGCGCCGTATGGTTGCAGGATCAAGAGGCGTTGGTTGCCAGAGTGCAGGTCGGTGACCGACTATGCTTGCTAGTGAAGCCGCAATCGGCAATGAACGATATCGGTCCCGTCTTGTTGCGGATGTCCCGGCACATTCGCTTTGCGCCTGCCAACTGTGTGATAATTCAAGACGACGTTCATCTCACACTCGGCACGGTGCGACAGCGCAATGAACGGCATACCGCCGGTGGCCATAAGGGAATGCAATCACTGATTGTCGCATTCCAGAGCGAGGAATTCCGCCGAGTAAAAATTGGTGTGGGCCGGCCAAGTTCGGATGAGGAGCTGTTGCAATATGTCTTGACGCCGTTCACAGCCGCGCAACGAGAAATGATCGACAAAGCTTGCCGCATTGCGGCAAGCCGCGTTCTGGAAATGGCGAAGAGTTGCAGTAATACGCCCTCGGGCGTAGTTTGCAGTAATACCGAATCTACCATGTTTCAAACCCTGAAACGGTCTCTCCGGGATCAAACGTGCCGACTTTATCGCTCCGCTTTTCTCCACCGGCCCGTGTTCATTGCGGTGACGGGAAGTTGCGGAAAATCCACGACCAAGGAACTGATTGCCGCGATTCTCTCGACGCAGCTTCACCGCGGAACAACCCGGGAACCTGCAACACGCCGTACCATGTCGCACGCATGGTCCTGCGGACCGACCCTCGCGATGATTTCTGCGTGGTCGAAGTCGCGGCTACCGACGACGGTCGAAGGGCGATGGATTTGTCACGAGCCGCTCAAACCGCAAATTGGCGTGGTGACCAACGTCGGAATGGATCATTACAGCGTATTTGGGAGCGTCGACGCCATCGCCGCCGAGAAAGGCAAACTCGTTTCGGCGTTGCCGGTCAACGGTACGGCCGTATTGAATGCCGACGATGCACGCGTGCTGGCCATGCAGAGTCGCTGCGCCGGTCGCGTCGTCACGTACGGCCTTTCGCCCACAGCGGTGCTGCGGGCCGACGACGTCCGTGCCGATTGGCCCAACCGATTGTCGTTTACCGCATTGTACGAGGATCAATCGATCAGGGTTGAGACCCAGTTGTGCGGCGCGTTTTGGACGCCCAGCGTTTTGGCGGCGATGGCGGTCGGACAGATCATGGGCGTGCCGCTTGCTGCGTCCGCCGACGCGATTCGAAAGGTCCCGCCGGTCGAGGGCCGAATGTGTCCCGTCACGACGGCCGACGGCGTGACGTTTATCTCTGACTGCTGGAAGGCCCCGCAGTGGACCATTCCTGCGTCGCTCGAGTTTATGGGCCAGGCCGCCGCGAAGCGCAAGATCGTCGTGATCGGAACGATTTCCGACTACCCGGGTAAGGCCGCAGCTAAGCATCCCCGCGTGGCCCGACAAGCCATGGAAGCGGCCGACTTCGTGCTGTTTGTCGGCGCCTATGCTTCCAAATGCCTGACCGCCCGACGGCATCCGCACGATCAGACGTTACAGGCGTTTGTCACGGTCCGCCAGCTTTCCAGATTCCTGCGCGACTTCCTGCAGCCGGGCGATCTTGTACTACTCAAGGGCTCGTTGAAAGCCGACCATTTAGAGCAGCTCGTCGCTGCGTGGCAAGGTCGACGCGACGACAGCGACTCGGTGGATCGATCATACTCCCACCCAAAAGCAGGCGGCTACGCCTCGCCAACGGGCGCATTCGACGGCGCTGGGCGGCGACTTGTACAACGCAAGTCATCGTGGGGTTGGGCAACCCCGGCCGGAAGTTCCACAATACGCCCCATAACATTGGCCGGCGGGTCCTTGATCTGCTGGCGGACGAACATCAGGCGAAGTGGTCTCAAGAAAACGGCGCTGCGATTGCGCGAATGGAATGTCGACAACGCCAGCTACTTCTGATCAAACCCAACGCGCCAGTCAATGATACAGGCCCGGCGCTTGCGCAGCTCGCGCAGCGGCTAAGGTTCGGTTGTGAGAATTGCATTATTGTTTTCGACGACGTCGACCTCCCCTGCGGCGTGGTGCGGGCGCGAATGAAGGGGAGCGCGGGTGGACATCGGGGCGTGCAATCGATAATTGCGGCCTTTGAAAGCGAACAATTTCGCCGCGTCAAGATCGGCGTGGGTCGACCAGACGACGGCTTGTCCGTGGAAAAATACGTGCTGAAGCCGTTTACGGACGCGCAGCGCAGCCTGATCGACGACGCATGTCGCGAGGCGGCAAACCGGGTTTTGAATTTGACCGAGTCCCCGGCAAAGCTATCCACAGAGTTAAAGAAACCGTCCCTGCACTAATGTCCGGCGTCAACGGACTACGCTGCCTCGATCACGAAGCCCGGCGGAGATAACGGTGCTCCGGCAGATGGCGGCGACGCTGGACGGCGGAATGGAATTGGCGGCGTGGCAGGCGTTAGCGCCACGGTTTTGAACGGGCTGAACTGCAAGGCGTTCTATTCGGACGTCGTCGCCTCAGCATAGCACACGGCGCGTCAATCTCTGTGCTCCGCTCGAAAGACTCTTGAGCCGCGTTTATGAACGCCCTTGACGCGGGAAAACGTGTTGCGAAATATGCGCTCACTGCAATCTCCCATTGGGGATTGCCTCGCGTCGAACCGGTCATCATCAAAATGATGCAACACGACACGAGCACATTTACTCAGGGTTTGGCGTATTACAACGGTCATCTGTACGAAAGCGCCGGCGGCAAAGGCACATCGACGCTGCGTTGCCTGGATCCCACGTCTGGTCAGATTCGAAGCGTCGTCCCAATCGCCGGTGACTTTGCTGAGGGCATCGCGATCTACGACAACCGGCTTTATCAACTCTCCTGGAAGTCGGAAAAGGCGCGCGTGTTTCGGCTTCCCGATTTGGAATTGGTCGAGGAGCTGCGCTATGACGGAGAGGGCTGGGGGCTGGCGAGCGGCCCGGCTGCTATGGTGATGAGCAACGGCACCGGCGCCCTGCGCTTCGTTGACGGCGCCTTTCGAACCGCCAGGCAGATGCGAGTTACGCTCAATCGGCTGCCCACGCGGCGGCTGAACGATCTGGAATGGGTGGGTGACGCCATCTATGCCAATGTGCTGTTTAGAAGCGAGATTTGGGAAATATCGGCCCACTCTGGACGAGTGATCCGGACGATCGACTGTTGCTCGCTAGCTGCACGCGCCGCACGGCGTGACGTCGAGCACACGCTCAACGGCATTGCGTACAATCCTGACCGAGGCACGTTTTTTGTAACTGGCAAATGCTGGCCATACCTGTTCGAGGTTCAAGTCCCGACTAACGGCGCGTCGATCGGCTGATGCTCTCCGTGGCATGACTTACGACGTCTCTGTAATCCGCGAACACGCCGAACTTCAGCGAGCGCTGCCAGATTGGCGCGAGTTCCTTACCGGCAATCCCGAGGGGTGCGGCTTTTTCAACGATCCGGCGGTCATCGAATTCGCCGTTGCTCAGGGCGGCATTTCCCCCTTCATTGTCATGGTTCGCAAGGCCGGCGTTCTGCAGTGCATTGCCCCATTCCGCGTTCAACTGTCCCATTTTCGCCTCCAATTCAGCGTATTCACGCTGGCATCGTTGCCGGCGCGACTGATGACGCTGTTTGGAAGCGGGCTCATCTATCGCAAGGACACTGACGTATCGAGATGCTGTGCGAAAGTCTTCGATGCCGTACAACACGCCAATTTTGATCTGAGCTTTCTCAACGCCGTGGAAACACGCAGCCCACTATGGGAATACTGTGCGTCCAAAAACCACAAACCCGTCGGGTTGCGATTTGCCCGCGCGTCCCGGATCGTCGACAGGACCTTTCGCCTGGCGCTGCCGGCGACCTTCGGCGATTATTGGGCACTGCTCGGATCAAGTACTCGTGCCTCGCTAAAGCGTCGTGCCAAGAAACTCCTCGCCGAACACGGAGCCGCATTGGTGAAAGTAACATCGCACAACCAGGCGCAACAATTTTTAGACGCCGTGGAGGAAATCTATCGCGACTCCTGGCAAGCTAAGACCTACGGTCATATTAAGAAGAATACCGACGAGGCAGTTGCGCGGTTGAAGCATGTCGCCCGACAAGGCTGGCTTCGCTCGTACTTGCTTATTGGTGAGAAGGGACCGCTCGCATTTCAATTGGGGTATTTGTATCGCGACACGTTTTATGCCTGCGATTTCGCGTATGCGCAGCGGTGGTGCGGGCTTGGTCCCGGGGCCGTGCTCATGTATCTCATGTTGGAAGAGCTCTACCGGGACCTGTCACCCCGCTATCTCGACCTCGGGGCCGGAGATTCTCCCCAAAAGCGCTCATTCCGTGCTTCGCCGCACGAAGTGGCCGATTACTACGTAATTCCGCGAATCGTTGGCGCTATTGTGTCACTGCGCAGCGAGCACTGAGCGAAATCGAAGCTGTTACGCGGGCCGTATTGGAGCAGACAGGATTGGATAATGCCGTGCGCCGCTTTCTCAAGCACAAGCGCTAACGAATGACAAGCGTCACATCCCGCCGCATGCGCACCGTTTCCCAGCGACAACCCGTCGTTGACGCCGGTCGCCTGTCGGTCAAAGTCGCCACTACCGTCGACGACCTGCAACAGGCCATGCCCATGTGGCTGGACCTGTTGGATCGCGGCGCCATCGGTCACAATGTGCACAACGATCCCCGCATGATTCTCTTCAGGCTCCAGGAGCAGCCCACGCTGCAGCCGCACATCCTCATGGTCTCTCGGGGCGATCGGCTCGTCTGCATTGCGCCATTCTACATTCAGCCGGCGCGGTTTTCCCTCGAATTCAGCGTCTGGCGATTCCTCTCGCTGCGAACCCGGACACTGCGAATTTTTGGCGAAAGAGTAGTGCTGGCCCATGACGTCGACGTGGCGCCGTGCGTGGCCGTTGTGGCAGATTTACTGCAAACGTTTGCTGCGTCGATCGACTATTTGCAGGTGTTTGGCATGATCCAGTCCGATCTATTCTGGCAGGCAGCGTGTGGCGAGGATGCGCTCCACCGTCATTGTGACTGGATGGCTGTGGCAATGCGCAATGAAAAAGTTCACCAGATACGACTGATGCATGATTTTAATGCCTACATGTCGTCGCGAAGCGCCGCAACTCGGCAGGGGATGCGCCGCGCCAGCAGGCACTTTTTTGAGGACAGCCTGGCTCGTGTGGAGGTCATTACTGACCCCAATGACGTACCCCAGTTGATGCGTTGGATGGACTCCATATATGGTTCATCCTGGCAAGCACAGACGTTCGGTAAGTCAAAGAGGAGCAAATCCGCTGAGCTAGGACTACTTGAGCAGGTAGCGGCGGAACGTTGGCTGCGCTCCTACGTCTTGCTGAGGGGCGGTACGCCACTTGCTTACCAGCATGGATGCCTCTACCGGCGCGTGTTCTATCGACTCGATTGTGCATTCGATCAAAAGTATTCATCGGATGGCCCTGGATCCGTCCTGATGTCGTGTCTTCTGGAGGATCTTCATAAGATGAATGCTGCTGACCTGGTCGACTTGGGCTTCGGACATATGCCGTACAAGAAGAGCCTGGGCAACATTGAAGTAGATGCCGCGATCGTCTATTTCGTCCCGCGCAATCGCTGGCGGGTCATTCTGCGATTTCAGCAGTTGCTCAACTCCGTTTATGACGGCATGCGGACTGCCTTGATGCGCCTCCGAATCGACCGCCTCATCCGCAAGCTGATCAAGCGGCAGAAATAGCGTCGTACGAATGTTCGAATTGGTCTCGCTCAACGAAATCTCGACTGTGGGTTGCCGCGCCCTGTCGGCGGCCGTTGGAGAGTTGACGATCGCTTTGATTCAATGTGCGGAATAGCAGGAATAGTGTACGCCGACGCGCGGCGGCCGGTTGGTGCGGCTGCCCTGAGGCGGATGGCCGCCACGATCGCCCATCGCGGCCCGGATGCCGAAGGCGTTTGGACCGCCCCTGGCGTCGGGCTCGCGCATCGCCGGCTGTCGATCATCGACCTGGCGGCCGGCGACCAGCCGCTGGGCAACGAGGACGGGTCGATTCAGGTCGTCTTCAACGGCGAAATCTACAACTACCGCGAATTGCGAGCCGACCTCGAACTCAAAGGGCCACCGCTTTCGCACGAACTCCGACACCGAGGTGCTCGTCCACCTCTACGAGGAAGCGGGCGACGACCTGGTCCGGCGGCTTCGCGGGATGTTCGCCTTCGCGCTGTGGGATCAGCCGCGGCGGCGGCTGCTCCTTGCCCGCGATCGACTGGGACTCAAGCCGTTGTACTACTGCGTCGACGGCCGTCGGTTGCTGTTCGGCTCCGAAATCAAAGCGATCCTCGCCGCCGCCGGCGTGGACCGCTCGATCGATCCGCAGGCGCTCGAAGATTACCTGGCGTTCAGCGTCATCCCCGGCAAGCGGACGATCTTCAAGAGCGTCGCGAAACTGCCTCCTGGCCATACGCTCAGCGTCTCGCCGGGCAACTTTGATGCGGCGCCGCGGCGTTATTGGCGTCTGCGAACCGAACCTGATGATGCGCTTAACGCCGACCAGTGGAAAGAAGCGATCTCGGCGAAGTTTCGCGAAACGGTGGCCGCTCACCGCATCGCTGACGTGCCCGTCGGCGCCTTTTTGAGCGGCGGGCTCGACTCCAGCGCCGTGACGGCCGCCCTCGTGGAATCCGGAGCTGGCCCTGTTCAAACGTTTTCGATTGGTTTCAACGAAGACCGCTTTAGCGAGCTTCCGCACGCGCGGCGGGTGGCTGAACGTTTTGGCACGCGACATTTTGAGGAGATCGTCACGCCGCAGGCTGCGCAAAGCCTTGACGACCTGGTCACCTACTTTGACGAGCCGTTTGCGGACGCCTCGGCCATTCCTACGATGTACTTATCGAGGCTCGCCCGGCGGCATGTGAAGGTCGTCCTGTCGGGCGACGGCGGCGACGAAGCGTTCGGCGGCTACGCCCGTTACGCTCATGATTTGCGAGAGGCGGCCGTTCGAGCCAAACTACCCGCGGGGTTGCGACGCCGGCTCTTGGGTCCGTTATCCCGCCTGTGGCCGAAAACTGACTGGTTGCCACGCCGTTTGCGCCTCAAGACGGCGCTCTCAAATCTCTCGCTTGACGATGCCGACGCCTATGCGAACACGGTGGCGCAGTGTCGACTGCCGCTTCGCCGACGTTTATTGCACGGCGACGTACGCGCACGACTTAATGGCCATCGTCCTGAAGATCTAATTGTAAGGGCGTTCAGGGGGACGACGCCTGACGATCCGTTGCGAGGGATGATTTCAGCCGACGTCGACGTCTTGCTGCCCGATGATTTCCTGACCAAAGTCGACCGCGCCAGCATGTCAGTCGGCCTCGAAGTCCGTCCGCCCTTGGTCGACCATGAATTCTTGGAGTTGGCCGCGAGGGCGCCGTCATCGCTTAAGATTCGCGGCGGTGAGACGAAGTGGCTTTTCAAGCAGATATGCGACGGCTGGCTGCCGCCGGAGATCGTGCGGCGGCCCAAGCAGGGGTTTGACCTCCCCGTCGACGAGTGGCTGCGCGGCCCGTTACGCGAGCAATTTCACGAAGCGGTCCTTAACCCACGTTCCGCCGTGGCGTCGTATATCGATCAAGGCGTGGCGGCCAAACTCTACGAGTCGCATCGCCGTCGAACTGGGCGACACGGCGCGGCGCTGTGGGCGTTGATGGTTTTGGGCAGCTGGATACCTCGCTACACAAGTTCGGTCGCCATGACGGCGACATCGGCAAACTGAGCAGATCTCGTTGAAGTTTCCATACTGCTGCCCCATGCCTACTCGACGCTAAGACTCCGAGCGCTGCAGAGCGCGGCCTCTCCCTTCGTACGTTCACGCTAACAGCGAAAGGTAGGGTTTCCTAGGTGACATCGACAAGAATTGTAATCGACCTTCGCCCCGCCCCGCCCCGTTGGGCGCACATTATCCAAGTCGTGAAACATTCTCTATGAGCAATCCGTCTGACTCACCATCGGTGCAAAACAGCATCGCGCCCACGTCGTTTGTGCGGTTGCTGCTGCCGTACATATCGATCGCCCGCCCGGACCACTGGTTCAAGAATGTCTTCATGTTGGCCGGCGTCCTGCTGGCGGCGTTCTACTCGCCAGGTCGACTCGGCGAATTCCGCCTAGTCGACTTGCTGATCGCACTTATCGCGACATGCCTGGTGGCGTCGAGCAATTACGTCCTCAACGAGATTCTTGACGCCCCCACTGATCGTGGACACCCTGTGAAACGCCATCGCCCCATTCCTTCAGGCCTGGTGCGCGTCCCGGTGGCTTATGTTGAATGGGCATTGCTGGGAATCATTGGCGCCGCAATGGCATGGTGCGTCAATCGACATCTCCTGGTGTCGCTGTTGGCTTTGTGGATCATGGGGCTAATTTACAATGTCCCCCCCGTGAGGCTTAAGGACTTACCCTACGTCGATGTGCTCACCGAGTCTGTGAACAATCCATTGCGTCTCCTGGCGGGCTGGTTTGTCGTGACGCCCGCCATCATGCCGCCGTTGTCGCTGTTGGCGTCCTATTGGATGGTCGGCGCTTTCTTCATGGCCAGCAAGCGGTTCGCCGAGTATCGGATGATTAACAACCCTCAGGTCGCGGGAGACTATCGCAAATCTTTCCGCTTCTACGACGCCGATCGACTGCTGGTGAGCATGTTCTTTTACGCGGCGACTTCAGCAATGATGCTGGGCGTCTTCATTATCCGCTACAAGTTGGAGCTCCTGTTGGCCATCCCATTTTTTGCGGGAGTGTTCAGCTACTACTTGCGCGTGACGCTCAAGGACGACAGCCCGGTGCAAAACCCGGAACGACTTTATCGAGAGCACGGGCTCGTGGCCTACCTCGCGTTGTGCGTAGCGTTGTTCGTCGGTCTGATGTTCATTAGTATTCCCGCCCTGTATCACCTGTTCAACGTAACCCCGTCTCAGGTGACGGCTTTGTGGACGTTCTAAGTTGCCGCCGACGTGCGGAGCTCCGCTGATACAAGCCATCCGATGACGTGAGGCTGTCGTTGTCAAGTACTTCAACCTACGAGCGACCCATTAGCCCAGGCGACCTCTCAAGCCCGGGTCCGAATGTTATTGCGTCATGCGGCGTGACGGCGGCAGCCGGCGATGACAGCCAAGTCGCGGATCGCTCAGTCCGCAGACCATTGGCGGCGATTCTTCTGGCAGGGACCGTGATTCGGGTGGCCCTGGTCTGGTCTTTCGGCGGAAATCCGCCGACGATTGATGATGCGAAGGACTACAATCGTTTGGCGATCGGATTGGCAGAAACGGGCGGCTATATTGATGCGTCGGGCAAACCGACGTCGCTGCGGCCGCCGTTGTATCCGTTGGTCGTCGCCGGAATCTACCAGGTTTTTGGAATCGAGAATTTCCTGGCAGTTTCAGCGTTTCAAGCAGCTCTCAGCCTGCTGACAGCGCTGTTGGTCTACCAACTTGGCGCTTCTGTCTATTCCCCGCGCGTTGGCTTGTGGGCGGCCGGGGCCGCTTGCCTTTATCCTACGCTGCTGGCCTACAACCAATTGTTGCTAAGCGAAGTCCTCTTTACCTTCTTCTTAACCGCTGGCGCCGTGGTAAGCGTCTGCGTGTTGCGAACAACCGACCTCCGCGCCGCCATTCTGTTGGGGCTCAGTTTGGGCTTGGGCGCGTTGACGCGAAGCGTGTTGTGGCTATTTGCGCCGCCGTTGTGCCTCGCTCTGATGGTTTTTTCGCAAGCGCCGCCGCGCCGGCGTCTTGCCGCCGGCGGCTTGGCACTGGTAGTTTTCCTGGGCACGGTTCGCCGTGGGCATGGCGGAATACTGAAGTGCAAAAGACGCTGACAATCATCGATGTGATGGGCGGCCGCAATGTGATGATGGGCAACTACGAGTACACGCCCCTCGACCGATCTTGGGCTACTATTCAAACGCAAGCAGGCGATCATGCCTGGCACCGTGTGCTCGCTCGGCACGTGCCGAACTACAGTCAGCTGACGCAAGGACAAATCGACAAGGCGGCCATGCGCTACGGGATGGCCTACTTCTTCCAGCATCCGTGGGAATCGCTGGCGCGATCGACGGTGAAGTTCTTCAATTTCTGGCAGCTCGAACGGGAAGTCGTAGCTGGCCTTCGCCAGGGCCTGTTTGGCTCTGTGCCTTTGAGTGTGACCCTCCTCGCTGCGGCGGTAGTTTGCGGCAGCTATGTAATAGTGATATTCTCAGCGATCGTAGGCGCCGCCGTGACGCCGCCGCGACTTCGTTCCGAGCATCTTCTGCTCTTGGCATGGGTGGCGGTCCCCTGGGCAATCCATACGGTGGCGTTTGCCCACTCGAGATATCATCTTCCGCTAATTCCAATCCTGCTCGTATACTCCGCGGCCGCGTTCTGCTTTCGCGCGACGATCCTGGAGCGCCGACACAGTTGGCCACTGCGCTTTGCCGGCGTGGCATGCACGTTACTGGCGGCGAGTTGGGTCCGTGAGTTTATAGTGCTCGACGTGAAATGGTTTCAATGACCACGGCCAGATGACCGTTAACCCCGGGCGAAGTAGATCGTGACTGGCATAGCCGGAATTTGCTCCGCAACGCTCGAGTCGGACGCCTTGGCTCCGGCCGTAGATCGCATGTTAGGGTCGATGTACCGAGCCAAGCAGTCCGCGGTGCGACAATCCGAGCCGCGCGAGGGCGTCGCTATGGGTTCGGTCGACTTCGAGCACGCAGCTCCGTCCCCGCAGATTGCCATTACGGGCAACTCGACGATTGCGTTCGCGGGCGAGCTCTATGGGAACCTTTCCCAGAACTATTCCGAGAGCGTCAACGGTCGCCCGGCCCATACCCGGAGCGACGCGGCGTACGTGCTGAACGGCTACCTAGGGAAAGGCAAGGCGCTGTTGGCAGGCTTGGAGGGCCGCTTCGCCGCCGCCATCTATGACGCGGATCGCCACGAGTGCGCCTTGATCAGTGACAAGTTTGGCACGAAGCCGTTGTACTACCGCCACGACCGCGGCGACCTGGCTTATGCCTCGGAGATCAAAGCGCTGCTGACGCTCCCATGGCTGCCGCGACAGCTCAACCGCTGCGGGTTAGTCCAGTTCTTTGCCTTTGGCCATTTCTGGAACCAAGATACGCTGTTTGCGTCGGTGCAATGCCTATCCGCGGCTACCATCGCTATCTTTGATTGCCGGAACGGTACGATTCGCCAGGAGCGATACTGGCGGCCGCAAGTCGCCGCGCAGCGCAGCGCCGTTGCCAGCCTTGAGGCCTTGGATGCGCAGTTGAAGATCGCCGTCGATGAGAGAACGCTCGACGCGGATCGTTTGGGAATGTCGCTTTCGGGCGGCCTCGATGCACGCACCATGCTGGGAGTCATGGAACATCCGCGCACTCCCACGACGTGCGTGAGTCTGGGGATGGAAGGGAGTCTCGATCAACGCAGCGCTCGCGCGTTGGCGGAGCTAGTCCATTGCCCATACCACACGCTGACGCTCGACCAGAGGTTTCTGGCCGACTTCGAACGCCATTTGAACAACATGGTCGACCTGACCGATGGCCACTATCTTTCGCAGTGCATCGTTATGCCGACGCTGCCGCTGTACGAACGGCTTGGAATCGGCGTGCTGCTCCGCGGCCATGCCGGCGAGCTCCTGCACATGCGTAAGGCCTACAACTTTTCGATCGATTCAACGATTAAGACAGTTAACGGCGCACCGGCGCTAGAAGACTGGTTGTTCTCGCGCCTACAGAGTCATTTAACTGACGGACTGGAAGAACCGCCAATTTGCGGCGTGAACGACCGCGACTTTTGCGAGATGGCGCGAACCACGTTGCGGTTGGCCTTGGCCGACGCCGCCCACTGGGACGATCCAGTTGATCGAGTCAGCCAAGTCTTTCTGGACCAACGGACGCGCCGCGAAACGGCCATGTCGCTGGTGAAATTCGATTCGGTGGCGATAACGCGGCTGCCTTATCTCGATGGTCGGGTTGTGGAAGCAGCGTTTGCTGCACCGGCTGATATCCGTCTAGGCGATCAGATTCAAACGTTTATCCTTCGCAAGCGACGGCCGGAGTTTTTGCGGCCGCTCAATTCGAATACCAGGTGCGCCGGTTGGCGCGGGAACCGCTCGAAAGGCAATCTCCCGCTTTAGAATGAAGGTTCTCGCCAAGTTAGGCGCTCCGGGATTTCAGCCCTATGAGCGGCTTGGTTTATGGCTTCGCCGCGAGTTGCGTCCGTTGGTTGAACGACTGTTGCTTGACCCACAGTGCCTCGATCGTGGTTTGCTCAATCCAAACGTCGTGCGAAAGGCGGTAAGCCGGCACTTCTCTGGAGAGAGAAACCATACTTTTGCATTGATGGCAATGATGATCTTGGAGACAGGATTTCGTCGCATTCTCGCTACTGATGACTGCGTTATCAATCCGAACGGCAACCCGTTGCCGGAACCGCTTCCGAATGGGCGCGGCAGTCACATCGCGCCGCATACACTCTCGTAAAATTTCAGGCTGACTGAGCGCCTCGGGCGATCGAAGTAGGTAAATATTGCTTAACGGTGCAGCGACTTCAGAAGATCAACCTTCAGTGGTCCAAGTGGTCCATGGGCTGCCCATTGGCGGCGCGGAGGTCATGGTCGATCGCCTCGTTCGAGGTCTCGGGCATTTCTACCGGCTTTCCGTTGCCTGTTTGGACGAGGTGGGAGAGCTTGGCGAGCGCCTCAAACGAGATGGCATACCAGTCTACGAACTCGGTCGTCGTCAGGGCTTCGATTGGCGGTGCGTCCGTCGCTTGCTTGCTTGTGCCAAGAAAGAAGGGGCGACGCTAATTCACGCGCATCAATACACGCCCTTTGCCTACGCAGCGGCGATGCGCGTGATGGGCGGGCGCCCGCAAGTCTTGTTTACTGAACATGGTCGATTCTATCCCGATCGCTCAAGCCTTAAGCGACGGTGGTTTAACCGGTTGATGACCAAACCCACGGACCGGTTTGTGGCGGTCGGCAAGGACGTGCGGGAAGCACTGGTCAATCACGAAGGGATTTCAGAAAGGCGAATTGAGGTCGTTTATAACGGCATTGACCTCGCGCAGATCCGGAGCCACTTGTCATGTCGCGAGGATGTGCGCGGAAAATTGGGATTTGGCGGTCAGGATTTCTTGGTCCTCCAGGTGGCGCGGTTGGATAAGATCAAGGACCATGCTACCGCGCTTCGCACAATGGCGCTCGTCGCCGAGGCCGAGCCACATATTCACTTGGTCATTGTCGGCGATGGCCCTGAACGATCGCAAATTGACCAAGATATTGCACGACTTCGCCTCGGAGGAAGAGTAAAAATGTTGGGCATGCGGCGCGATGTGCCTCAGCTGTTAGCCGCGGCGGACGCCTTTTTGCTGACAAGCGTCAGCGAAGGCATTCCCGTCACGGTCATCGAGGCCATGGCAACGGGCGTGCCCGTTGTCGCGACGTCCGTCGGCGGGTTGCCCGAATTGATTGAGGACGGCACATCCGGGTTGCTCGCGCCGCGTGGGGACGCGAAGGGCTTGGCGGCGGCGTTAGGTCGGCTCGCTCACAACGACGACCTCACGGCTCAACTTGTGAGCGCGGGGCGTCGTCGCGCCGAGCAGCATTTTTCCGAACGGCAAATGACGACAAGATACGCGGAAATCTACGCGGAGATGCTGGCCAACGCCCCTCCGCCTGGGCGTCGCCAGGGAGACTCGCTCCGGCCACAGCCCGTCCCAATCGGCGAGAGTCCCATGTCGCTCGCTCCATAGCGCACTGGATTGTGTTGACCGGGACCCAAGGATTTGCGTTTTTTCAACCGCCGACGGCCTTGTCGGCCCCCGATTGCCTTGTCACAAGCCAACATTCAATCCGTCGTGTCCGCAGGAGATGTAAAAGTTTCCTTTGTGCTGCCCGCATGGAACGAGGAGCGGCACTTAGAAGCCTGCCTCCGTTCGATCACCGATCAACTCGTCCCGCCAGGGGTTCAGATCGTTGAAGTAATTGTCGTCGATAATCACTCTACTGATCGAACTCCAATAATTGCCAAGCAATGCGGGGCTCGCCTTATCGGCGTCGCCCCAGGCAGGGTGTCTGCGCGCGCAACGCTGGCGCTCGAGCGGCGGCCGGGGATTGGCTTGCATTCGTCGACGCCGATTGCGAACTGCCTGTCGACTGGCTCCAGAAATGCGCTGGCCACCTTCAAGACTCAAGAATAGTCGCCGCCGGCGGGGCGATTCGCCAACCGCCCAGCGACGCCGGCTGGGTAGAACGGTGTTTGTATCTACTCGGTCAATCGCTGCGCCGGTGCGACCAAGCCGCGTGCGATGGCTGCCGACCTTCAACTTGCTGATTCGGAAATCTAGCTTTGACCAAGCGGGCGGCTTCGACGAGGGCTTGGCCACGTGTGAAGACTGCGACCTGAGTTATCGGCTCACTGCCCTCGGCCATCTAATCTATGATCCCGACGCCAAAGCGGCGCATCACGGCGAATCGCAGACGCTTGGCGAACTCTTTCGAAGAGAAGCTTGGCGCAGCCAGGGCAATTTGCGCGTCGCCCTCACGAGACTGAGCGACTGGCGAAACTGGGCAAGTCTAGCGGCGCCGCCCACTGTCGTCGGAGCCTTCCTTGGGGCAATTCTCACGGGGGCGCTCGCACTGCTAGGTTACCCCGCACTCTGGAAGTGGAGTTTAGCGCTACTGGCGATTTCATTGTTATCGTTTTTCACTTTGCTGGCTCGAGTTGTAAGAGCCGTTCCGCCGCGCACGATTCCCCTGGTTATGGTAGTGTTCGCCGTCTTCGTGGCAGGGCGAGCCGCGGGCCTCGTCCTTTCCGTGCCACGAGTCGCCAGGAGAACGCCATAGTGGCGCCGCCCGCGTCTTTCGCCTCGGTTAGCGACGGATCGTTTCCTGCCGATCAAGCGAAAACACTTCGCGTACCATCGCCTGTGGTACTGCATGCCCGTGTCGTAACCGGGGCCGGCGGAGGACCGGACAAAACCATCCTCAATTCACCGCGCTTCTTGCGGCCGATGGGTTATCGAACCGTCTGCGGCTTTCTTCGGCCGCCCCGTGACATGGGCTTTGAAACGCTCCGCCAGCGCGCCACCGCTTGCGACGCGCCGATCATAGAAATTGACGACCGAGGTCCCTGGGATGCCGGCGTCGTTGCTTGCGTCAACAAGATTGTAGGCGACCTGAACGTCGATGTGTGGCATGCACACGACTACAAAACCAACTTGCTCGGCCTGCTTGTCCGGCGGCAACGACCCATCAAACTGATTACGACCTGCCACGGGTGGGTGCAGCGAACCTGGCGGACCATCGCGTATCACCAACTGGATCGCTTCACGCTGCAACGCTACGATCGCGTGATTGCGGTCTCGACCGACATAGCCGCTACCTGCCGTCGCCTGGGCGTCAACGAGTCGCGCCTCGCGCTCATTGAGAATGCAATCGACACCGAGCAGTACTTTCGCTTCCGTACGGCGCGGGAGGCCAAACTCGAATTCGGCTGGCCCGCCGACAGAAAACTGATTGGCGCCGTCGGTCGGCTGTCGGCGGAAAAGGGATTTGATCTATTGATCAGGGCGGTGGCCAGGCTAGTACAAAACGGTCGGGGCATCGGTCTTGTCATAGCCGGAGACGGACCTGAAGCATCATCGCTGAAACGGCTTATAGCCGACTTGCAGTTGGCGGACCGCGTGCAACTCGTGGGATTTCAAGCTGAGCTAATTCCGTTTTACGAAGCCATCGACGTCTTTGCCCTGAGCAGTCGGCGAGAGGGGTTGCCCAATGTACTGCTAGAAGCGATGGCGCTGGAAACTCCGGTGGTGTCTACGCGTGTCGCCGGCGTTCCCAGCTTGATCGAAGACGGCGTCAACGGACTGCTCACGTCGATTGAGGACGTCGACGGCCTCGCCGCAACAATCGCGCGGGTCCTTGATGACGAAGAGTTCGGGCGACGGCTCGCCAAGGCCGCCCGTGATACCGTCGTTTCCCGTTTCAGCTTTGCTAAGCGCATGGCAAAGATTGCAGCGATTTACGACGACGTATTGCGCAACGCCGTCGCTATGACGTCCGAAGTCAGGGCTTGCGATTCTCCGACAGCGTCACTGGACGTCGTTGTTCATGAGGGCAGCAGCGCCGCGGCCGGGCGACCGCAATGGGACGATTTGCGCCGGCGATGCGGCGCCGTTTCGCCGAGTCTTCGGCATGACTGGCTGTCGATTCTTCGCGACGGTCTTGATCATGCGCCTTATTGCATCGAAGCCCGCATGGGCGAAGACCCCGTCGGCCTGTTACCACTTTGCTTTGTCAGAAGCCGATTGTTTGGCAAATTTCTCGTCGGCATGCCGTATTTGAACGTCGGCGGCGTGCTGGCCGTGGACGACCACGTGGGCGCCCGGTTGATCGACCGCTCCGTTCAGCTTGCCGATGAGTTGGACGTTCGTTACTTGGAGTTACGCCATGAGCGGCACTGGCGCCACCCGGCATTGGGACATGAGTCGACGCAGAAGGCTCATTTGCGGCTCGAATTGCCGCCGGACGCGGAAAGCCTATGGGCGAGCTTTAAACCCAAGGTTCGTAATCAGATTCGCAAAGCCGAGCAGCATGGATTAACCGTGCGTTGGGGCAGTCACGACTTGCTTGCTCAATTCTATCGTATATTCAGCGTCAACATGCGCGACTTAGGCACGCCGGTCTTCGGCCGTCGATTGTTTTCGGCGATGCTTACGCGCTTGGGACGCGACGCCGAGATTTGCATCGTCCGGCGGAACGACTTGCCCCTTGCAGCGGGGATTGTCGTCTACGGGGACGGGGTCGCCGAAGTGCCAAGCGCTAGTTCGTTGCGGCGCTACAACCACCTCAACGCCAATATGCTCCTGTATTGGCATTTGCTTGTTCGCAGCATCCAACGAAAGCAAGGCGTGTTCGACTTCGGCCGATCGTCAGTCGGTAGCTCGACGTACCGCTTTAAGACGCAGTGGGGCGCCGAACCGCACCCGGCGGTGTGGCAGTACTACGTCCGCCAAGGCTCCGTAGGCGAAATGCGTCCCGACAATCCCAAGTTGCAGCGCCGCATCGCAGTTTGGCGGCGCTTGCCCGTCTGGCTGACGCGTTTAGCTGGTCCTCCCATCGTGAGAGGCATTCCGTGACTCGGGCGCAAATCGACTGCCCCGCCCCGCGGCAGCCTGTGGATATCGGCTTTACACACGCTCGCGGCTGGTCGTGGAGATCGTCGTATTTATTCGCGATTGCGTTCTACATGCTGCTTGTCATATACGGTTCTTTGCTGCCGCTGCAGTATCGCCCGCTTGCCTTCAGCGACGCCCTTCATAGGTTTAAGGAGATTCTGGACGACCCCGCAGGCCCTGGCAGTCGGTCTGATTGGCGGCTTAACTTTGTGCTCTTGGGCCCTCTGGGATTTGTCGCCACATGGTGGGCGGCCGCCAGATGTAGCCGGCTCCTCAGGCTTATGTGCGTCGCAGCGCTGGCGACGTCCTGCTGCGCCGCATTTTCCATATGCGTCGAATTCATGCAATTGTGGTTTCCGCCGCGGATATCGTCGAAGAGCGACGTGCTCGCCAATACGCTAGGTGCTTCGGTTGGCGCATTGGCCGCCATTATCGCCAGCCTCCTGCGTCCCCATTTGAATCGCTGGCTGACAAGGTTAGGGCCTCATCCCATCGCCGCTCGCTGGGGCGTCTTTTATTTGCTTGGTCTTCTTTTCTGGTCGGTCCTGCCACTTGATTTGGTGCTGAGCGCCGACCCGCTAGCCGCAAAAATTCGCGAGGGCAAGGTGTGCCTCATTCCGTTCCGAGACGCACCGCTAGAAGCAGTGTCCCTTATGAAACTTGTCCTCCATGCCCTCGCATTTGCTCCTATTGGATACTGGTTGGCCGGCGGAGGCGCCGGGCGAGGTCGGGGCGCGATCCGGGCCCCGCTTGTCTGGGCCGTCATGGGTGGCGCGACGATCGCTACGCTAATTGAGCTCATGCAACTGTTCGTCGCGTCGCGACAATCGTCGACGACCGCCGTGGCGACGGCGATCATGGGCGCGACCATGGCGGCGCTCGTTCGTCTGAGGAGCCACTCGCCAAATTTGCCAGATTGCCGTCGAAGTTGCCAATTAACAGGTCCCCAGCGATCCTTGTGGCTCGCCGGATCGATAGTTTATTCAATCGCGGTCGTGCTCATGATGCTCGCGCCTTTCCATCTGGTTGACGTTCCGGCCGAACGGGCGGCGCGGTGGGCTGGCCTCCGACAACTGCCGTTTGTGTCGATGCTGTTGTTAAATGATTTCACTATGTTGACCAACGCGCTCCACAAGGGCATTCCGTTTGCAGCTCTTGGCGCAGGACTTTATAAATCGGCGGAACGATTCGATCTGGCTCGTGGGATATCGTGGTTCGCGACGATGGCGATCATCAGCTTCGCCGCGATGCTTGGGCTTCTTATCGAGCTTGGGCAGGTGTACGTGGGGTCGCATCAGCCCGACACTACGGATGTGTTAATTTACATCGTCGGCGCCGCCACAGGCGTTTGCGGAATGCAGCGCCTCCACGCGTACCGCACGCAAGCTGTCCAATGCCACGATGAGTTGGGCGCGTCGCAAACCAGTGGAGGTTGATCTTCTGTCCTCGGCGGCTGAGAAGGGTCGCAGGGTCATGTCGTGACGCCGGATGGCCGCACTTCGTCGCCGGTCCATCTCGGCCTTCACGGTGAGATTGTCGATCGTTGCCGCCGCGCTAGCCGCAAACCGATTCTCGTCTCCGCTTACATAGCGCTGATCGTGTATGGGTCGCTGCTTCCGTTCAATTTTCGTCCAATGCCCTTTAGCGAGGCCGTCGAGTGCTTCGCAAACATCGAGAATCTGAGTCTAGGCGCCAGCCATCGCGCGGACTGGTTAGCCAATCTGTTCCACTACGTTCCCTTGGGATTTTTGGGAACCAATCTTTTTGCTCTAAAGCGCCGTCGCGTCGCCACTTGCGTCCTGGCGGCGACGATCGCCGCAGCCCTGGCCGCGCTGTTGGCTGTGGCGATCGAGTTCGTTCAGCTCTGGTACCCGCCGCGTACGGTCTCATGGAACGATCTGCTCGCCGAAGTCGTCGGCGCTGCGGCCGGAGCGGCGGCCTCGCTCGGTTGGGACGTACTTGGCCCGGGGGTCAAACGGAAATGGCGGTTGGCATTGAAGACCAACGCTTCGAGACTCGGGGTTTTGTATGTTGCGGGACTCGTGGTGCTCGCGGCGGCGCCGTTTGATTTTGTGCTTAACGCCCATGAGTTTCGCCAAAAGTTAAATCGCGGAGGGCTTTGTTTGATTCCCTTGCGAGATATGCGTCTTGAAACTGCGTCAGTGCTGAGCGCCGGGTTGCACGCCCTCACCTTCGCGCCCATTGGATGGTGGTTGTTGCGACGCCGCACAAGCGACAGGCGAGACCCTGCCCACCTGGCCGGCGATGCGCTCATCATCGCAATCGTTGGCGGCGTTCTGGCGTTTCTATTTGAAGTCCTGAAATTGGTCGTATTCTCACGACATGCCTCGGCCACGGCAATCGTCACTGGGTCGCTTGGGGCCGCCAGCGGCGCCATGCTCTACCGCTGCTATTCCGCTCGACGCCATCCACCCAATTGGCTGCGAATGATCGTCCTGTTAAGTAAGCGACGAGTGGTTTGGCTCGGACTTTCCGCCGTGTATTCGTTAGCGATTGCCGCGGTTATGTTCGCTCCGTTTCATCTTATCACGGACTCGAGCCAGATTTCACAACGATGGGCGAGCTTTCGTCACATGCCGTTTGCGATCATGTATTACAACAGCGAGTTCGGCGCGTTAACAAGCATCATGTACAAGGGCCTGCCTTTCGCACTGCTGGGAGTCATGCTAAGTCGCGCTGCGTCAAGTGGAGCGAATGCTCAAAGTCTTTCGCAGTTCGTCACCATCATGGCGATGTGCGTCGCGGGGCTATTAGGCGTTGCCATTGAGATTGGGCAGGTTTATGTGAACTCGCACCAACCGGACATGACTGATATCTTGATCTATGCGTTGTTTGCTGCGGTCGGCGCTAACGGCAATGATTTCGTGCGTCGCCGCCTGCTTTCGAACCCGGGCCCACGGCAGGATGCGACGCGCTTGCACTCGGTTGCAGGCGGCGAGGCGCCCGATAAGCCGCCCATGGGGCTTCGCCGTTCAACATCGCTTTAGAACAATCGACCTCCGTGGCACGCGACAGCGCCTGGAAACGGGATGGCAGTTGATGAGTGGCGAGTCGTGGCGCGCGGGCTCAGCTGTGTACTCTTCGGCGTAACTGGATACTGTGTTTGCACTTTTCCGATCGCTCAGGTTCCCCTTGGCCTTGGCGTCGCGTGCCTAATCGCCGTCTTGCTCAAATGGCCATACGCCTGGACGGCGGTTCTGCCGGCAATTCTGCCGGTGATCGACCTGACGCCCTTGTCAGGCCGGTTCTTCTTCAACGAGTTCGACATATGCGTGATGGCGGCCATCGGGGCAAACCTATGGCAAGGCAGTGGCTTCGCCACGCAGGTCCGTCCGCCCTCTCTCGCCGTTGTGTTTGCAGCGCTGCTGGCGACTTCCTATACTCTGGGAATAATGGTCGCCTTCTCGCACGCTCGTGGCGAGGAATTCCAGTGGATTGGCGCTTATCTAAATCCCTACAATGCATTTCGTGCTGGTAAACCTTGTCTGTACGCGCTGACTCTTTGGGCGTTTCTCGCTCGCACTCCAAAACACATCGCCGCTAGATGGCGGCTATTCCTTGTTGGTTCAGCGATTGGAGCGGCCGGGCTCGTAATCGTAGTTCTCGTTGAACGGATTCGGTTTCCTGGCTTGTTCGACTTCTCCTCGGACTTTCGAGCTCTCGGGGCGTTTTCGACGATGCACACGGGCGGAGCGCACATCGATGCATACCTGGTTTTAACCGTTCCACTGTTCGCCGCTTTCTGGCCGCGTGCCCGCAATATTTTTACGCGTGCAGCGGTAATTCTGCTCGCCGTGGGCGTCGCCTACGTGGTACTCGTGACCATGTCGCGGGCTACGTTGGTGATTGCAGCCGTGCAGGCGATGGCGGCAGTAATTTATGCGGGATTGACGTCGGCCTCTACCAGGCAAGCGTTGGTGAGCGGCGTCGTGGCGCTGGCGATTCTTGGCCTTGGCGCAGCCATGATGTGGGAAACGCCGTTTCTGCGGAAACGGTTTTTGCACTCCACCGACGATTGGCAGGTGCGTGTCGCGCACTGCGCGCGGCGCTTGACATGAGAGACCGTTCAGCAACGGCCCAGCTGCTGGGAATGGGCACTGGATCATTTCCCAAACTGTACTCACAGGGCGCTCGCCACGGCGCTAACACGGAATATCGACTAGTATCCTACGGAGGGAATCAGGTTCTTCAATTGCCTGGCAGCGCTCCCATCTACTTTGGACAGTTCGTCGCCGTAGCGCCGGGTGAGCGCTACGTCCTTAGTCTTGACTGTCGACGCCGTTCGCCCACGGGAACGCTTGCCATTTATCTCTGCGAGAAGACTGTTCAATACTCGTTTCGCTGCCTCAATCGGTCAATCGACGTCACGAGCGGGCAAGACGCCTGGCACCGCGTCAATCTCCCGATCGAGTCCGGCCAGGTTGGCGGCGATACTGGCGGATGGATTGGGAGTCTGTTGCGACGTCCTGTCAATTTGGCTTTCCGAGCAGGCCCACAAGATGGCGTCGTCGAAATTGATAACGTACGGCTCAAAGATTCGAAGGGTCGGAATTTGGTCAGCAATGGCAGTTTCGACGGCGGGAATGACTGTTGGTTCTTCACCAGCGACGACCATTTGGCATGGCATGCTCAGAATCTCTACATTCATCTATTAGTCGAACATGGCTGGTTTGGCCTGTCGGCGTTTGCGTTATTTAGCTGCTATGCGCTTGCATTATCGAGCAAAGCCGCACTTCAAGGAAGCCGCGATGCCTGCGCAGTTACGTGCGCACTTGTTGGATTCTTGGCGTTGGGGGTGTTTGACAGTTTGCTTGACGCTCCGCGCATTGCGTTGCTTTATTACCTATTGCTGGGATTCGCCGTATTTACGCCGGTTTCGGTGGTCGGCAGGCAATCGCGGGCGATGTTATGGCCGACATCCTGACGTGCAGAGATGAATGAGCGGATGTCGCGGCCGCACGCGACAATAGAATTGATACAATTCATGCACTGCGCCCAAACGAACGAGTAAACATGTCGCCTTATCTGGTCACCGGCGTCGCTGGCTTCATTGGCAGCCATTTGGCCGAACGACTGCTACGCTCCGGCCAGACGGTGATCGGCGTCGACAATCTGAGCGATTATTACGACGTGCAGCTTAAACGCGACCGACTCCGGAGACTCGAGCAGCCGGGGTTTCGTTTCTTGCAGCTTGATCTTGCCGATCGCCAGGCAACAAACGCCCTGTTCGGCGACAATCGCTTTGAGGTCGTCTTGCACATGGCGGCCCAGCCTGGCGTTCGTCATTCACTGACGCATCCCCACGCTTACGTCGACAGCAACCTTACGGCGTTTGTCAATGTCTTGGAAGGGTGTCGCGCCTCGAGGCCCCAGCGTCTCGTGTATGCCTCGTCAAGTTCGGTCTACGGCGCCAATCGAAAGACGCCGTTTGCAGTGGGAGATCCGGTCGACCACCCAATCAACCTTTACGCCGCCACGAAGCGCGCCAATGAGCTCACGGCTTACTCGTACAGCCATCTCTACCGCTTGCCAGTCATCGGGCTGCGGTTTTTCACAGTCTATGGGCCCTGGGGACGCCCCGACATGGCGGTCTATCGTTTTGCCGATGCCATTGCGGCTGGCCAGCCGATCGACGTCTATAACTCGGGCAAGATGAGCCGCGACTTCACGTATATCGACGACATCGTGGAAGGAGTGCTCCGCATTGCCCAGAGCCTGCCGGCGGCGACGACGAACGGCAGGGACGTCTCAGCCGACGGCGGCGACGATAGTACTCCAGCTCGGCTTTACAACATTGGCAACAACCGACCGGTTGAATTGGATCACTTGATCGCCACGTTAGAAAAGTGTTTGGGTAAGAAGGCGATCCGCATCAACCATCCCCTACAGCCCGGCGACATGCTGCAAACCTGGGCCGACATCGAACCGCTCGACCAGGCCGTCGGTTTCCGGCCATCGACCCCCATCGAAGTTGGGATTGCCAAGTTCGTCGAATGGTACCGCCAATACCATGCGGGCGATGGCGTGTAGGGAGTACGGTCGGCACGGCAACGGGCATACCCAGCGGCCCGCGTACTGACGTGTGCTGACCAGGAATCAGTGACGGCAGCCGGCCTACGGCCGGCCGCCACGACGATTCCAGTGTCGCAAATCGGAAACGATGCACAGCTGGGCGCTACAGAATTCGGGCGCCAATTCCCCCGCCGGGCGCTACGTTTTTGGAATGGCGGTCACACCTTCGCTTCGTAGGGGTTGGAATCTTGCAAAACGATTCCTACCAAGCAGGAGCTGCCAAATGCAATCTGCGCAATATTCAGGGCGTTATCTTACGCTCCCTGCTACACTCGATATCCGGCAGTTTCCATCGCTTGGCAGGGGTTGGAATCAGCAAAACGATTCCTACCAAGCAGGAGCGGCCAAATGCAATCTGCGCAATACTCAGGACGTTATCAATCGACTGGTGGACCAGAATTCGGTAGCACGTCACCGTAGCGCGGCAGGGCCCTGGGCTTCCATAGTCCATCCGCGAACGCGCGAATGGCTGGAGTCACATCGGCGCCGACTGGCCCCAGTTGAATTTCTTCACGGGCAAGATCAGAGAGGCACGGAAATGACAGTTGCCCCTAGGCTCAACGCCGCGGTGCGCCCGTTTCGAGCACCTGGCCAGCGCGAGTCCCGTAGTCGCTCCATGTCTGAGGATCAATGTCCTCTCTGATGAAGTCGACGTGGCCATCGCAGAAAAGCATTTCGGCGCCGCCCGAATGACGACTCCCGTATGCCAACTGGAGCGATTGGCACTTTGTGGAGTCGGGCGAAGTGCACCACTGCTGGTGCTCTTCGGGCGTCCTCTGGTAGTTGATGGGAACAGCGGTTGAACCTAGAAACTCTGAAAGGTCGCTCGCCGGAAAGGTATCTATATCGTCGCTGCCGCCCCACCAATGGTCTTGGCGACTGCCTGCTTTGTCTTCCGGCACGCCCAATTGCTTGTCGCACGTCTCGTAATCGTGAAGTGCTTCACCGACCATGATGGTGTTGGACGTGCCATCCTCGATCTGGTTTATTTTGATTCCCTTGTCGGCGAGATCGTCCTTGTCGATGCCGTAGAACACGCCGTCGGCGCCTTCGTAGAATTCGTTGCCGTCCTCCGGGTTGGGGTGCCCCTTAAGGAAGTACACTTGCCCACCGTTATATTGCCGGGTTTGCAGTCCGGTGGCCACGCCGAGGTAGCTGGCGGGCGCTCGCTTCATGATCCACCAGCTATCGGCTGTAACGTCCTGTTGGTGTTCCGGCAACGCCGCCGACGGGCAGCGAAAGGCGGAAATCGTCGTTTCAATGACCTTCACATTCCGCTCGTTTTCCGGCAGCTTGGCAGCGTCATCATAGGGACCTCCTGGATGTCCCCATTGCGAATTAAAGTTCTTGTTGTCGCCAATTTTTGCCCAGGCGAAGGCGTTGGTTTCCTCGAGAAACGGCAGGAGGTAAATGTTCCACGCACTGCCTTCGTTCATCAGGGCGCCGGGCGGGATGTGCTTTTTGCCAGACTCGTAATTCAATATTGCAAGTCCGATTTGCTTCTGATTATTGACGCACTGACTGCGGCGGGCCGCCTCCCTCGCGGCCTGAATCGCGGGCAACAGCAGCGCGACCAGAACGCCAATGATGGCGATCACTACCAACAACTCCACGAGCGTGAACGCACGCACTGCCTGTTGGCGCCGCAGCAACTTGATTCGGCACGTCATTTCAGGACTCTCCCTGCCAGGGTCCGGGCCCGGTTGCAGCACGAGACTTGCCCGGCAAATGGATGTACAGCCGGTCACGATAATTTCTATCGTGCACGATTCAAACCGCCTATCGTCGACTGCGCACTTCCGCAGACTGCTTGCGCACAATCAAGTATGTTTATTTCCTGCGCCTTGGAAAGCCCTTGGCCGCAACAGCGAAACCTGCCGCCGCGATGAGTAGCATGGTTGACGGCTCGGGAACCCCCTGGATGAGGGCCAGCGCGGCCGCACCCAGCGCCGGGTTAACGTTGTTCAAAATGCCCCAATCGGACAGATCAACGCGGCCATCATAATTGAAATCTCCAAACGCGCGCGAGTTCAGGTCGCCGACGGTCAAGGATCTCGTCGCGCCGCTTTGCGTCCACGTCAGGCGATTTTCCTTTAACCAGTTGCTGGCAAAGATCGTCACGTCGGCCATCGTCACGGCCTGGTCGTTGTTCAGATCGCCCTGCGTGGTGGGTTTTTTTAGCGCCGCGTACTTGTTGTCGCGATCGAACTGAAATTCGCCCCAATCGCGGGTGTTGTTCAATCCAATGACGAACATTTCCAAATCATCGACGACGCCATGATAATATTTTTGGGTAGCCAGTTGAAACGGCGAAGCCGCGCTATTCGAGCCTACAACTAGCGGACCGTGGTCAAAATTGTCGGGCGATATTTCGTCGTTGGGAACGTCCTCGCCGATGTAGGGTCCCGTCGCCGCCGCTTCGGCGATGCCATTGACGTACAGCACTGAACCGGCGCCGGGGCCGTTCGGGTGCACCACCATCAGGTGATACCACGTATTGACGACTGGCGACGTGACCCCCGCGTAGTCAATGTTGGAATACCTCATCGCGAATTTCCCACTGGCATTGATGAGTACGCCGTGGTTATTGGAATCCATCACAATGTGCCCCTCGGTGGTCGCCTGAGGCTGGACCCATAGCTGGAATCCGCGATCAGTAAGGAAGTTGTAGTCCAGCGTTCCGGGGGGGTTCGTCAGGCTCTCGGTGGAAGACGGCGACTTTTCTGGGAAATTCAAAGCTTCGTCCGCAGCGGTCTTGAGATACTGCCTGTCGGTTGGATTCGGGTTGAGCCGAATGCCCAAGGCGGTTGGTGGGGGGTTATCAAGTGTAGATCGCCCGGTAATCGTCACGTAGGTTGGCAGACCGCCGGCCCGCGTCGCCGCGGTCAGGTCGATAAGCTGATTCATGTTCAGCAGGCCGGCGTCATCGCGCGTAATGCCCACAGTTCCGCCATTGACGGCGCCCGGGTCGCCATCGCCGAATCGATAGTTGCGATCTAACACCGGCGCCGGGATTTGGGCGTTGGCCTGGCGACTGAAGACGCCGGCGATGAGCGCCACGACGGCCGCCGCGCTGAATACGCGCCAGCAACGCGTCGGCGCGGCGGCTGGCGTCACCCGACGCCTGCGAAATCCAAAGGCGACGGCGCAAGCCGTCGCCAGTACCAGGGCATAGGTTCTGGAACGCTGGTCCCCGCGGCAACGGCTGGGGCCTGGCCAAATCGCTGCTTCCAGAAAACCAAATCGGTCGCGTCGACGTCGCCGTCGCCGTCGGCGTCGCCCGTGGCGTTGGTGCCGGCGCCGCCATTGTTGCGCTGCCAAATCAAGAAGTCGGCGCCGTCGACCGTTCCGCTGTTATTAAAGTCGGCATCCGACGCGATAGTCACATATTGCACCGGGCCGGGGAGCACTTCACCGTCGACTGTCGTGTAGGTAAACGCTACGTCCCGATTGGCGACAGACGTTGCCGGATTAAAGATTCTCCCCAGCGAGTCGGTGCGTCCCAAGACGTACGGGGAGTTGCCGTCGAGGAAGAATTCGGTGAACGCGTTGGCGCCCGACGAGGCGAGCTGCCAGCTTTCGCCAATGTTGTTGCCGACGATTGAGTCAGCATCCGGACCATCGACGCTATCGGGCTTCGAGAAGCTGAGCCCGACATTTCCCTGCGGACCCAGATTGCCGTTGACGCTGGTAATGCCAATGCTATTTATCATCTCGGGGGCGATGCCGGCGCCGACAATCTCGGCGAGGCCCGAGGTGGTGTCGATGCGAAGCGTCGGTGAAACTGGGACAATGACGTTTACGTTATTGACCTTAATGTTATCCATCGCCCACCACCAGTCGTTGGCTGCGTTCAAGAGACCGAAGCGAACCTGCAGGCTAGTGTTGGGGGCGCCATTGTAGTTGAGACTCACGTCGACGCTCTCGTTCACGTTATAGTCGTGAAAAGTCGGGGAACCCGTCTTGGAATCCCACGTGAAAATGTTTTGAAACGGTCCGCCATTGTAGCTCACCTCGACCGTGGCCGTCTGGTTATTGGTGGCAGCGGTTTGCCCTGGCAGTATCCAGTCGTCGAACCCTTCGGGTCTCCAACTAGAATCGAACATCAATCGCACCTGGCCTGCCGCAACTCCGGGGAGAACGTCCAATCTGGGAGTGGTGATGTAGGTGCTGTAGTAGGACTCCTTGGGATGGTTCGCGTCGTCCCATTCGTCGTCATCGGCAATCAGGACAGTGCCAGAGGCTTTTGTGAACAGACTCCGGTCCTGGTCGTCCGCCGACGCCACCCACCAATCTTTGTTGGCAAAGGTCCAGCCGGCCCACTCTTTGACGCCGTCGTTGTTCGACCCTTGGGTATAGCCGGGAACGCCTGATCGATCGACCTTCCATCCGCGCGGACCGACGTCGCTCCACACGCCCGGCGTCGGGTTTTCTTCGACCGACGGCAAAAGCGTAATTCCCTCGAACGTCTCATTAAGGGGAGCTCCGATCGCACTCGGCGCTCCAAGGCCCGCGACGACCAGCGCGATCGCCAGCGGCCACGCGCGTCGCCGCGTCGTCCCCACAAGCACAACAGCAAGGGCCAGCATCAGTGCGGCCGTCGGCTCGGGAATTTCAACTCCCGCGGCGAGCGCGTCAGCCACGCGCACTAGCTTGAACAGCTGTTGGAATTGCACAAAGTCGCGCACCGTGTGCTTGCCGTCACGGTCCAAGTCACCGAGGTTGTATTGCTCGGCGGCCGTTTTCCCCGTCAGGCTTATGGAGTAATTGGCCAAAAAAGTCGCGTAGTCCGGCAGGCTGACTTTGCCGTCAAAATTGAAGTCGAGCGGATGGAATGTTTTGTCGTCATTGCCGACAAACTGGATGATGCCGGTCACCGGCTCGTTGCTGCCAGCCACGAGATACTGAAAGCTAATATCGTCCGTGTCTTGGTGATACTTGCACAAGCCGGGCCGATATTGATTTGACCGAGGGTCGGATTGGTTGAAATGGTGGGCATTGCATACTGGTCGGGGATGTAGCCTTCGCTCAGCGCAGAACCGGGGGCGCCGTTGAAGATCTTCCAGCTCGCGTTTGACTCTCCTAGAAACGTCGCCGCGTTTTCGTCCAGCGCGCAGCTCGGGACTCAATGGAGTAACCGCGCAAGTTGACCTGTCCCGCGGTATTGTTCAAGATTTTTACTTGTCGGGTGCCGCGATCGATAACCAGTCTCAGGACGCCGTCCTGGGCAGCGCCGCGCCGGTGAACATGGTGAGATTGTCGAGCGCCCACCACCAGTTGTTGGCCGCGTCAAAGAGGCGGAATTCGAGCGTGGCGCTTGTCGCGCCCGCGGGATTGAGCACGGGAATGTTAATTGTCTCGTTGGGAGCGTCGCCATGGAAATTGGGATCGGTCTCGTCCGAAACCCAGCGAAACAGCTCAATCGACGTGGCGGCGGGATCGTTGTACTTGACCGTCAGCGATGCTTTCTGCGACCCGCCGAAACCCACCTCGTGCCGCCACGATGAATGGAAAAACAGCCGCGCCGTATTGGGCGCAACGCCTTGGAGAGGTATCGATGAGATCCGCAACGTTGAATCAAATAAATGAAATTCTCCCCCGTTATTGGTCGGCGAGCCGAAATCATCCCATTCGTCCGGATCGGCGACGGCGACTGTGCCGCTGGCGCTGACAAATTGCCCACGGTCCTGATTGCCGGCCGTTTCAACCCACCAATCGCGGTCCACGAAGCTCCAACCTTCGAACTCGGCGACGCCGATCAAGTCCGAGCCCATGGCCTGCTCGGGCATCAAACTATTGTCGATCGACCACACTCCCTCAGTTCCGGGGCCGCTGGGCACCGTGTTTGTCCAGGCGCTGCGACTCCTCACCTCGGTCTCAAATGTTTTAACTTTGCCGAGGACAAGTTCGTCGAAGTTTTCTGTCAGCAAATCTACGGCCACGGCTGAGCTACAAAAGATGCTCGCGGCGGCAATGGAGATTGCAAGAGTTCGGAATGACCGGAAGATGTCGAGTTTCATAGGTGAGTGCAGCAATTAAGAGAATGCGGTACAAACCGCTTGGTTGCGCCAGCGGACCATCCTTGGCGCGCACAACTATTCCATCCGGGCTACCAGAGCCCGTCGCGAATAGCCAGAGATGTCCATCCGTTTTTGAGTAGATCGACCCCGGCGCAGCCCGGCCGGCACGAGCAGGCCCCTGAGGCTACTCGTGCCGGCGGGGAGTCCGCGCAGCAAGTGACTGCTAATTCTTTACAAAACAGCCGTCATGACCTCCGCGAGCGTCTTCCCGCCATGGTTAGTCCCATCGCGGCCAAAGCGCCAAGTACAACGCACCCGGGTTCGGGTACAGCTGCCGTACCGATCTGGATATTATCAATCGCCCAGAACCAGTTATTGCTGCCATTGAGGTACTTGAAGCTAAGCATGGCCGTCGTGGCGCCGTCGGGATTGTTTAGCGGGACCAACACGGTTTCGTTCAAGGTCGGCGAGGTTCCGTCGTCAATGCCGTGAACATTGGGCGAATTAGGATCCGAATCCCAGTGGAGCACGACCTGCGGACCGCTGCCGTAGTCCACGGTGATTTCCGCCGCTTGGGGCGAGTTCTCCGGCCGCCAGCAGGAGTCGAACTGCAGCACCAGCTGATTGGCGGCAATTCCCGAAATGTCGATCGACGGGGTGTTAAGCACGGTGGACATGGGCTTTGTCACGTCGCCGGTTCCCGCGGGGTCGCCTGGATCGGTGGCGCCGAAGTCGGCGAACTCGTCCGAATCGGCTATCGCGAACGGTCCGCTGGCCTTGGTGAAAGACGCGGCGTCGCCCTGCGACGCAAACACCCAGAAGTCACGAGTGCCAAAGCTCCACCCCTCCCATTCGAAAACGCCGCGATTGTTGTCGCCAATGGCGATCGGGTTGATGCCAGAGTTGTCGATGCTCCAGCCAGCGGGCGTGGTATGGGTGAACGAATCGGGCCGCGGCACCGTTGCGGCGTCCGTATTGGCAGCCGTCACTTTCAGGACGGTTGCGCGAGCCCCTGACGCTCGTTGACGCTGGGCCCCAACGTGACCGATTCGAAGTCTTCGGTATAGAACGCCGGGTTGGCGCCCTGTGACAACTTGATGTTGTCGATGGCCCACCACCAGTCGTTGGCGGCGTTGATGTAGGCAAACGTCAGCTTGACGTTTTGGGCGCCCGCCGGGACTGAAATCGACTGGGTGATGTGCTCATTCAAGGAGTCGCCCTTGTACGTCGGCGACGGGGACCTGGGCATAAGAGGCGCCGGGGGAGCCGGATCGCCGGTGTCCGAATCCCAGAAATCGACGACGTCGGGCGTGCCGCCGTCGAAGCTGGCGTAAATGATGGCCGTTTGATTATTCACCGACAGGCCCGCCAGTGCAGGATTGGTGGTTTGAGCGTCGTCGTAGGCCTCTGCGCACAGCTCGAATCCAGGTCGAGATTAATGGAGCTTCCGGCGAAGGCGGCCACGCTAATGTTCCCGGTCGTCATACCTGTGTTCATATACCCGCCGCCGCGGCCGGTCCCCAGGTCGTCGTATTCGTCGGAGTCCGCGACCGCAACATTGCCTACCGCGCTGGTAAACGCCGACCGACTTTGATCATCTACCGACGCCCAGAAATCCTTATTGGCAAAACTCCAACCCTCCCACTCGTCGACGCCATCGGCCGCCGACCCTTGATTGGGGACGCCCGTGTTGCCGACGATGAAGCCGGTGAGATAATTGGGATTATCCAAATCCGTTTGTCCAAAGTTGTCGAAGTTGTTATCTACCGTCCATCCTGCCGGCCCGGTGTGGGTGAACGCGTTGGGACGGGGCTGCGTGTTCGGGTCAGTGGCCAGGGCGGTGGACAAAGCGACGTCAACCTTTTGCCGTTCGTTAACGCTCGGCCCCAACGTCAACCCATTGAAATTCTCCTGGAACACTAAGTTTCCGAGTTGCGCATAAGCCGACGATACGAAAGTAATTCCCAATGCGCTCGCCACCGCCAACGCTGACAGCTGTCGTCTCATGGATGGGTCCCCCAGAGCTGATTCAAGGAAGAAGAGCCACTGGCGGCGAGATCTTGAGGAGCTCGTTCCGATCGTCGCGTCATTAGACAAGACCTCGTCCGCTTAGGGGCAATTCAACTAATTGCCCGCCAGTGGCGGCCTGCTACATGCAGGCCGCATTGCTCCCGATTCTAACGAGCCAAAATGAAGAAACGAATTGTTTTTTAAATGGACTGCGCAAAGATTCAGCCGAATTGCGTACCGGAACCGAAAGCGAGCATACGGTTCGCGCACCTGGGCCGAATCCCGCCTGATCGGCATACCCGAGGTTTTCCGAGTGGCGCCGAGCTTAGATCGAGTTAGGTTGCCCGCTCCAGGCAATCCTGGATGGCGTCCAAAACCCGTGGAAGATCGGCTACCGAGTCGGCTACATAGCAGGCGCCGGCCCGATAGAGCTGCTCCCGCGCCTGGGAGAGGTGGGCATTTTGGTCCGGGACGCCAAGGCTGTTGAATTCGGCTTCGCTCAAACCGATGAGATTGCCCGTCTTGGCGACGCCGACCGTCCACGTGCCGGCGTTTACTCCAGCTTCGACACCCACGACTGTATCGTCGACGCTAACTATTGCCTCCATTGGATATACGTCCAAACGGCGGGCGTTTTCGTAAAGCAGCCAAGGCGCCGGCCGACCCCTCGCCACGTCACTAGCGCAGACCATAGTTTCAGGTTCAAAACCCTGTCGTCGAGCCGCCGGCACGACCACGTCCATCAGCTCCTGGGTGTACCCGGTGCTGGATCCGATCCGCATTTTCCGTCGGCGGCAATCGGCAATGGCGTCCAAACATCCCGGGATGAGGCGCGAGTGCTCGAGCAGCAACTCTTTTTGCGTTTTTAGGAAGCTGGCGTAAATCTGGTCAATGGTCGATTCATCCGGACTCCGGCCGTGCAAATTCTGCCACTGCGAGCGTACCCGAGGCAGCTCGAGGAGAGCTCGGATGTGGTCTCGCTTCGCCATGCCCATCGGTCCGCGGGCTTCGCCGTCGGAGAGGGGCACGCCGAAGGCCTCGAACGTGCCCATGACCGCCAAGACTGGCGCACGACTGCCGTAGTCGATGACCGTGCCCGCCCAATCGAAGACGATCGCCTTGAGCGACCCGCGATATTTCGGTTGGCGGCGGAGGTCAATCATAGCGGTTAAGTCACGCATTGCCGTGAGCGGCATGTGCGGCTGAAGAAATCGGCCTCGCCGCGGCGATTTTCGATGCCAACCGGAACTCAGGTCGGCACTCCCGGCCTTTCCACGAGGCTGGCGTCGCCATTGCGAGCCGCCTCGCGCGGCGCTTCCCAAGCCGCCCACAGGCGCTCCGCGAGACCGAACGACATGGTCATCCCGCATCCCCCGGACGCGATGACAACCTGCACGTCGGGTTCGGGCTCACTGGTGAATTGAACCGTGCCGGGGGCCTTGGGATACACGCCGTGCCACCGCTCGGCAATGGTCCAGTCGGGCAACCGGATGATCCGTCTCAACTCGCGAAGCATGAGTTCATCGATCAATTCTTTGTTGAACGGAAGGATGGCGTCGTCATACTCGTGCGAATCCCCAAGGATCATCTCCCCAAGTCCGTTTTGGGCGGCCATGACGTGGATGCCAAAATGGTCAAGTTCGGGCTGTTCCTTCGCAATCCGCTGTTTGAGCACCGCCAACGATTCGCACACGCCAAAGGCTTCATAGTGCCGCAGGGTGAGCCCCCCGGCGACCATTGGGCCTAGCTTCCACGTCGGTTGCGGCGACGTGCGAAGCATCTGCAGCTTGCAGAGGCGAAAGCCCGCACTCGCAAACAGTTCAGGATAAAGCAAGCGAAAATCGGCTCCGGCCGCGATGACGACCCGGTCAACCTCCCAGCGATCGCCGTCGCTGGAAGTCACTGCTCCCGATACGGCGCTGGCAATGGGCACGTTGAATTGCAAGTCCACGCCAAACCGGTCCTTCAACCATGCCGGCGTCCGGCTGATCACTTCGCGGGGATCGACGCAAATCTCCGTGGGACTCCACAAGGCCCCGAGCAATCCGTCGGGATTCACGGATGGAGAGATGGCTAGGACTTCTTGGGCGCTAAGCATGCGGCAATCGTAGCCAAGCACCGGCGCCAGTTCGGCAAACTCATCAAGCACCGCCAATTCGTCCTGCCGATAAGCCGCATGCAGCGAGCCGCAGGGCGAGGAACTCAATCGCGCTTCGCGCAGCAGTTCCACCCACAAGCTGCGACTTTCCAGAGACGTTTGATATAGCTCGCCAGCTGGTTGCCCAATCGGCCAGACCATGCCAAAGTTGCGCCACTGACGCCCCTAGGGCGCGTCGGTCGCGGTCAAACAGCAAGACGTCCCAACCGCGGCGCGCCGCGGCCCAGGCGTGGGCCAGGCCCACAATGCCGGCTCCGACAATGGCCGCACGCGGCTTCGAGCCATTCTGAACGGCGTGCAGGGACCTGTAGGGCGCCATCAGGACGCGGCCTCGACGGGGTGATTGGCGAGCAGCGCCTGGGGAAGGTAAGTCAGAAAGTGAGCCACGGGCGGCGTCGCCAGGCCCGCGACTTTGGCCTGATCGTCCCAGCGTCGCACGTCGACGGCCTGTTGGAAAAACGGAAGTTGTTCGAAGTCGCGCGCTTCGCCCGGCGTCATAGGTCCGCCCTGCATATGGAGACTCACCACCGAGGGCGTGCTGAGCGTGGCGAAGTACTCAGCGTCGGTCGCGCACAGAATCGCGCTTGGCGGCCACGTGCAGCCGCACCGGCTCGGCCACTTCGGGAACGAAGCTTCGGCGCAGGAAGTTGTAGCCGAGCCGCTCGTGGACGTCGTCGATCCCTTGCTCCGGCGCCTCGTCGGGCAACTCGTGGAGCAAGTGGCCAATGTCGTGAAGTAGCGCGGCGCAAATCGAGCGCAGGACCGGCGCCGCTGCCCTCGGCCAGCATCGCAGCTTGCAGGGCATGCTCTTGCTGCGTCACTTCCTCGCCGCCGTATTCCGATGCGCCTTTGCGTCGAAACAGTTCAGCGATCTTGTCCACGATCTTGACGTTCGGCATGGCGGCCTCGGAATATCACCACTCGAAAATAAGCATAGACACGGGGGCGCCATTCGGGCGGCCGCGAATGCGCAAACCCAGCGACGCTTTGCGCAGCCGCAGCGGCAACGGATCGAAAAAGTATACCCAGCGCTCCACAATCAGACGAGCGGATCGCTGGTAAATAACATGGCTGATTTGCTATCAGCGGGGCGCACGTCGGCGCCGAGTTCGCCGTGCGCCGCGCGCCGCGACGGCCCCGAGCAGTCCCAGGGCGGTAAGGCATGCCGCCGACGGCTCCGGCGCTGCGATGACCGGCGCGTTGATATAGGTGACGACCCCTAACGCCTTCTCGCCGGCCGGCGTGGTGTAGGTGAACTGCAAGTCTCGCTTGTCTTTTGCCTTGTCATAGCCCAAACCAATCGATTTATCGCTCGCAAAGGTCGAGCTTCCCAACAGGTAGCTTTCGATGAACGTCGAATTTGTGGCCAGGAAAGTGAGCCAGGTCGAGCCCGGGTCGGAGCTCGCGCCAAGCTGTCGCTGCCAGCGCAAGAAGTCGGCGCCGTCGGAGTCGCCGTCCCCGTCGGCGTCGGCGGCGTTGGTCGTTTTAAACGCGGTTTTCCAAGCGCCAGATCGGCGCTTGTCACGCTGCCGCTGTCGTTGAAGTCGGCGGTAGCGAGAGTTGGACTGCCTACATTCTGCGAGTCGAGGTTGCCCGCGGTCCAACCGGCGGCGTTCAGTGAGCCCAGCGGACTGGAGATTTCGTAGCCGTTGATGGCGACGCTCGTGTCGCCAAGGATTTTCATACCGCCCGTGGCCACGTCGACCTGCAGGGTCAGCGGCGTAAACACCACGAGATTGTCGATGGCCCACCACCAGTCGTTCTCCGCGCTTGTCAGGCCAAACTTGACCGTCATTGTCGTGGCGCTCGCCGGATTATTCAGCGGAACGATGACCGTCTCGTTGGTGTTACCAGGCTTGAAATTCGCGTCGCCGCTCACCGATGTCCAGCGCAATACCTCGATGTCCGAACCGCCGTTGTAGGAGACGGCCACGGTAGCCGTTTGCGTATCTTCCGGCAGCCAACTGCTGTCAAACCGCAATTTTGCGGAGTTGGCCGTCTGGCCCGCGATCGAGATCGACGACGTCCGCAAAAATGAGTTGTACGTGCCAGCGCTGCGCGGCAGGTCATCCCACTCGTCGGGGTCTGCCACCGCGATGGCCCCCGAGGCGTTGGTGAATTGGGCCCGGCCCTGGTCTTCGGCGACTTGAGCCCACCACGTCGGACTGGCAAACGACCAGCCGCGCCACTCGGTCACGCCGCCAGGCGGCACGCCGCTGTTGTCGATCGACCAACCCGCCGGCGGCGTATTCGACCAAACATTGGCGGCGGCGGGGGTTTCGTCCACGCTGGGCCCCGGCGCAATCCCATTGAAATTCTGTTGATAAACCACGGCGGCCCGACTGTGTGCGGCAGCGCGAGCAGCGCCAGGGCGGCGAGCGACGGTACGACAAGCCAACCCGCGCGGCGTCTCGGTCGTCGTGAGCAAAGTATTGCGATGGCCACACAGGCAAGCGCCATTCCTGTGGGCTCCGGCACACCCGCGAGCATGGCTGTGAAGGCGCCGACGCCATGCGCTGCATCGTATGCCACTTGGAATTCCAGAATGTCGTTCAGCGAATGCGCGCCGTCGTTGTTCAAGTCGCCCTGACGATAGCGTTGCGCCTTGGACAGACTTGCAACGCTGGCCGAAAAGCGCCCCGCGAGCGCCGTCCAGTCATCCGAGTCGAGGAAGCCGTCGAAATTTATGTCGCCGCGCAGATACGGCGCTCCGCCATTTCCGATGAACTCAACCAACCCGGAGACGGGCTGAAGGCTCACGGAATCGTCGTAGGAGAATTGGACGTCCTGGAATTCCTCGTAGTATTTGGCCCACACGCCGGAACCCAGGTCGACGGTCTCGCCGCTGTCGAAGGCGCCGACGCCCAACGACCCTTCGCTCAGGTCGGAGACCGAAGTCGCGTTTGTGAAGACGACCCATTTGTCGTCCGGGTCGATCGACTTGTTGCCGGAAGAATCCAGGCGACCTGAGATGGGCCGCCACGACGAGCGATTGAAAGCGCCCGCGGCGGAGGTGATTTGATAGCCGGCGATGGGTTGTGCGGCGCCCGTGTTGTTTTCGATCGACATGCGGCCAGTCGATCGGTCGACCACCAATTTGAGCCGCGTTTCGACCGCTTGTTCGCCGAGGCTGATGCCCGCGCCGTTGTTCCACAGCTGACCCGCCTCGGTTGTGGAGAGCGATCGCCGCCAGATCGCCAACTCGTCGACGGCGCCAGTGAATTCCACGCCGTAGGCGCCAGTGCCGTCCTGCCCCACATTCCAGGGTAGTGCGCCGTTGAACGAACCCTGTGATGTGGCTGGAATAGTCCCGGTGTTGACGCCGTTAATGTAGAGCTTCGTCGCGCCATCGCGATCAAAGGTCACGACTACCAGGCTCCAGACGCCGACGCCGAGCGTCGTACTGTTGGCCGCCGTATCGAGGTCGCGGCGAAGGCCGCCGCTGGCTTTGGTGTTCAAATCAAAAATGCTGTTGCCCTTGGGCGCCCAGTTGATGCCCGTGTTGTCGCCGCTATTCCAGTCTTTATTGCTGAACACTGCCGGGTCGCTGAGAAAGTTGTCCTGCCGCACCCACATCGAGATCGAAAAATCGGTAGTCGTGCCGAAATTGAATTCCGCTGGAGCGCCGAGAGACATGTAATCCCGGACCCCAGGCAAGTACATGCCTTGCCCGATCTTGCCGGCGGCGAACTGGGGGCCATTGACGGGCGTGCCCGGACTGGATTGGGGCGAGCCTGACGTGTCGAGAAAGTCATTCTCGAACTCGTAAAGGCCGACCAGATCGTCGGTCAGGGCGGCTTTGCATGGTTTGGCCCCGATGGCGGACGCCACGACGGTCGCCAACGCAACGCAACTAATAACTTTGCAGCGCGACGGCCCATCGGCTCGGCGACGCCGGCATGCTCTGCGCACGAAGGCTGCGGCAGCGATGGGCAACAGGATGGCCGCCAGCGTAGGCTCCGGAACTCCCAAGCTGGCGAACACGGCCTGCCCCATCGCTGGGTCGAGCCGATTGAGGATGATCCAGTCGGCGAGGTTGGTGACCCGATCCAGATTCAGATCGCCGCTTTTGTAGGATTCCAGCACCGTGGGGTGATTGGCGGTCATCCACCCTTGGACGAATGCGGTGACGTCGTCCGTCGCCGCGGGCCCCGTCCCATTTCCCGCGACGATGCCGTTTTGATTCACGTCGCCGACAATGCCATTCGGCGAACCAAAGGGCAAACCCACCACCTTTCCGTCTACATTGGTGCTGAACGGGTCCACCCCCATATGCCACAGGGCCGTTGTGGCGACGTCGCGTAGGGTTCCCTGGTTCAAGACGACGCCGTCGGGAACTGCGTTGCCGGAAATGACGAAGGGTACCTCCCAGTTGATGGGCCCCTGGCTGGCGAAATGCGACGTGCCTTGCCCGCCATGATCGGCCGTGAGGAGCACCAGCCACGACTCGCTCCCGTTGATCACGCCGGGGCGGGCGTTCAATGCGGTCATGATATTCCCAATCAGCCCGTCAACATTTTGAATGGCCTGCAATTGGGTCGGTGAGCCCCAGCCAATGCTGTGCCCGGCGGCGTCCACCTGGTCGAAGTGCAAGAAGATGGCGTCGGGGTCGCCGGTCTGGAGCAGATTGACGGTGGCGTCGCGCACCGCGTCGTCGCTGATGTTACTGATCTCCAGGTCGGCGTATTGATCGGCCAGGATTTGCTCGTTGATGGGCCCCCAGTCCACGATCGACGCCGTGAACAAAGATGGATCTTTGTCTTTCAGATACTTGAAGAAGTGGGGGTACTCGTCAAAGTGGCTGCCGCCAAACCCGTTGTCGACGACGCCATGATGTGCGGCGGAAGCGCCAGTGGTGATGGTCGACCAGTTGACGCCGCTGGCGCCGTAGCCTTCGGGAGGATTCGTGTATAAGGCGCCCTCGTTCAGCCAGTCGTAGCGCACGGCGCCGTTGGCGATCAGAGCGTCCACATTGGGCGTGTTCGCATTCTGGAAATACGTGCCTCCAGCGCCGTCCACGCCGAATATCAATACGCGATTGTTCGCGCGCGCCGAGTAGGGCGACGCCCCCGCAAAAACAGCTATGGCAACGATGATCAGCGGTGCTCTAGTCATGGCGCGAAATGTATTTCCGTTGCGAGGAGTGTCGATCAGGTGCGCCTGGCGCCTCAACGGCCATATGTCCCTGAAATACGAATGAGGCCCAGACCGGCTAGTATAAGAACAACGCGCAGGGCGTCGCCACCTTTGGGCTCAACGCGCGGCTAACTGGAATTGCCCATCGGCTGACCGTCAGCGCCCTCAATGCACGCGGCCGTTCAACGCCAAGGGCAACAAACTGGGGGGGAATTGATCCGCCGAGCGCCACCCTCCTGGCATTCTAGCGAAACCTTGGCCGACAAACTGCGTGAGCAAATCGTCAAGCCAAATGCGCAATTGCTGGTGCTGAGGCGCCTACTTCTTTGACAGGCGCCATCGTCAGGGTTAACCTGACGGCGCTGCCAGATTACATCTACAGCGGCGACGAGAGCCATGGTGGCCTCTTGCTGCTGAAGATCCCGCCAAGAACCACTGGCTGCAAGACGGTGATTTCGCCAGTTGTACGATTTCGACGCCGGGCGCCTTTTAGTCCGGTAGCCGCCATTTCTTTCCTTTCGGCCGAACGGCCATGGAGGATTTCCTGATGGCATGGTCCACCGCACATTTCCATCGTCGTGATTTTCTGGCCGTCGGCGTCGCCGGCTTCGGCCTGAATCTGGTCGACGTCCTGGCCGTCCGCAAGGCGCAGGCCGCAACCAACGAGTACGAAACTCCGCCCGTGGTGGCCGAGAGCGTGATTCACATTGTCATGCCGGGCGGAATGGCGGCTCAGGAAACTTTCGACCCCAAACCCTACGCACCGCTCGAATACCGCGGCGAGCTCAAGGCGATCCCCACCAAGATACCGGGCGAGTGCTTCAGCGAGCTCTTGCCACAGGTGGCCCAAATCGCCGACAAGCTCGCCGTCATTCGCTCGCTCACGCACGGTGAAGCGGCTCACGAGCGAGGCGAGCACAACATGTTCACCGGCTACCGGCCCAGTCCGGCCATCGTCTACCCGAGCATGGGCAGCGTGGTGAGCCACGAGCTTGGCCCCCGCAACAACCTGCCGCCGTATGTGTGCATTCCCTCACAGCCGACGGTGTTTGCAGGGCCGGGGTACCTGAGTTCTTCATTTGCGCCATTCAGCTTGGGCGACGACCCGGCGCGGGCGGGCTTTCAGGTGCGAGATTTGAACCTGCCCGGCGGCGTCGATCAGGTTCGCTACGAACGCCGCCTGGCGGCCCTGGCGGCGGTCAACGAAAGCTTTGCCAAGCGAACGAAGGCCGACAACGTATCGGCGATGAGCACCTTCTACGAGCGTGCGTTCGACCTCATCGGTTCGCCGAAGGCGCGCGAGGCGTTCAATATCGAGGCGGAGCCGGCTGAGGTGCGCGACCGGTACGGCCGCCATGAAGCGGGGCAGCGGATGTTGATGGCCCGCCGCCTCGTGGAAGCCGGGGCGAGATTCGTCACACTCTCTTACGGCGGCTGGGATCACCACTACAGCATCATGGCCAACGTGCGGGCGCAGTTGCCGGCCTTCGATCAGGCCTTCGCGACGCTCATCAGCGACTTGGACGAGCGACAAATGCTCGATAAGACCCTGGTGCTGATCACCACGGAGTTTGGCCGCACGCCCAAGCTCAATGGCGACGCCGGCCGCGATCATTGGTCCAAGGTGTTCAGCGTCGTGCTGGCCGGCGGCGGACTAAAGCGCGGGGCCATCATCGGCTCGTCAGGGCCAACTGCCATGGAACCTGAGGATACCCCCATCTCGCCCGAGGATTTGGCGACCACCGTCTACCACCAGCTCGGCATCGCCGCCGAAAAAGAGCTCATGGCGCCGGGCGACCGGCCCATCGAAATCGTCAAAGACGGCCAGGTGCGGAAAGAGCTGCTGGCGTGACGCGGCTGTTAGCTGTTCGCCACGTGTCCCCGCGTGTGGAGTGAAATGATACAATCACTGAGGCTGCTGGCCATCCTGGGGATCGTCGCCGCCTCGGCCCGCGCCGCGGAGCCGCGACTCGACAATTTGAAGCCCCAGGGCGGGCAGCGCGGCACGGAAGTCAGCGTGACGCTCGTCGGCGCCCGGATCGGCCAGGATCCGCAGCAAATCGTGTTCTACGAGCCTGGCATCGAATTGCGCAGCGTCGAACGGATCGACGACAACCAGGCTAAAGCCACGCTCGCAATCGCCCCCGACTGCCAGCCCGGCGCCCACGCCCTTCGTGTGCGGACCGCCACGGGCATCACCAACTTGCGCAACTTCCACGTTGGCACGCTGCCTGAAACCGTCGAGCAAGAGCCCAACAATTCTTTCGATGCTCCGCAGACGATTCCACTGGGGACCGTGGTCAACGGCGTGATCACCAATGAAGACGTCGACGACTTCGTCATCGAAGCTAAGGAGGGCGACCAGATTTCCGTGGAAGTGGAAGGGCTGCGCCTCGGCCGCACATTTTTTGATCCCGCGATCACCATTTACGACGAAAAGCGTTTCGAAGTTGCATCCTGCGACGACGCGCCCCTGGTGCAGCAGGACGCCTATTGCAGCGTGCTGGCTCCCAAGGCCGGTCGCTATGTGATCGAGCTTCGCGAGACCTCCTTTCGGGGCGACGACGCCTCAAGCTACCGGCTGCACGTCGGCAAATTCCAGCGCCCGGCGGCCGCGTTTCCCGGCGGCGGGCCGCCGGGCAAGCCACTCGAGGTGCGCTGGCTCGGCGACGCTCAAGGCGAAAAGACCGAGACAGTGACATTGCCGGATCCGGCGCCCGCCGAATTTCGCGTTGTCCAGACCGACGACGCTGGCGCCGCGCCGACGGGCGTACCGCTCCGCGTGGTCGACCTGCCCAATGTGGTCGAAGCCGAGCCCAACAACGACCTCGAAAACGCCACCAAGGGTGAGCTTCCGGCCGCATTTTGCGGCGTGGTTAGCGCCACGGGCGACATCGATCGTTTTCGCTTCGCGGCAAAGAAGGGCGAAGTTTGGGATTTCAACATAGTGGCCCGCGACATTCGCTCGCCCCTCGATTCCGTGCTGCGGCTCCGCAAAGTCACCGGCGAGGAGCTGGCAGGAAACGACGACAACGGAAAGCCCGATAGCTACATCCGGTTCACCGTTCCCGAGGATGGGGAATACGTTGCTGAGGTGGAAGACCATCTTCGCCAGGGTGGATCGACGTATCTTTACCGCCTGGAGGTTACGCGGCCCCGCCCCAGCGTGGACCTCGCCTTGGAAGAGCGCATGCGCCTGGGAAGCAACGGATTTGCCCGTAGCGCAGAACAACCGCATGGCGGTCATGCTCACCGCCAGCCGCGTCGACGTGGGCGGCGAACTGGTTATCGGTTTCGGCCAACTGCCCACGGGCGTCACGCAGGAAGCGTTTCCCCTGGCTGCCGACTACAACCGCGTCCCAGTGTTGCTGCGCGCCGCCGCCGATGCCCCGCTCGCGGCGTCCTTGTCGACGGTGACCGCTGAGTTGACGGACAAGTCGCAACCGCTTTTGAGCCGCTTTCGCCAACAAACGTGGCTTGTTCGCGGCACGAACAACGTCCCGGTCTGGAACCATTGGGCCGACCGCGCGGCGGTGACCGTGGTTCAGCCAGCGCCCTTCACGATTCGCGTCGAGGAGCCCAAAGCGCCGCTTGTGCAAAGCGGCTCGAAGGAGCTGAAAGTAATCGCTGAAAAGACGGCGCCATTCGATGGCCGCATTGCCGTGCGGTTGCTGTACGACTTCCCCGGGCTTTCGTCGCACCAGGGCATTGGCATCGAACCGGGGCAGACCGAGGCGATCATCCCGCTGACCACTTCGGGCGACGCGTGGGCCCGCGATTGGAAAATCGTGGTCGTCGCCGAGGCCGACGTGAACGGCCCGGTGCGAGCCTCGTCAGAGTTCGTCACCGTCCGCGTCGCGGCGCCGTATTTGGCGATGACCTATCCGCCCGCAGCCACCGAACCGGGGAAGTCAATCGACTATCCCATCGGCATCGAGATCCGCACGCCCTTCGAGGGATCCGCCAAGGTGGACCTCATCGGCCTGCCGCCAGGCGTCACGACCACATCGCAGGAGATCACCAAGGACTCCAAGCAGGTCGTCTTTCCGCTGACCGTGGCCGCCGATGCGCGCGTTGGTCATCATAAACAACTGTTCTGCCAGGTACTAATCATGGAGAACGGCGAACGCGTGGTGCATTCCATCGGTGGGGGAGAGCTGCGGATTGACGAGCCACTGCCGGCCAATCAAGTGTCGCAGCCCACGGCGCCTTCCACGGGAGGATCGACATGAGAATGCGTTGGCGAATCGCGGCGGCCGCCGCGGCAACGGCAATGCTCTCCACAGGTGCGCGGGCAACGACGTCGCCTGCGCCCGAGCCCGCGCTGGAGGCGTCCCACGAAGCCGCGACGCCTGCGATTGCAAGTCTGACCGTTTACCCGCCGCAAATCAGTTTGGACAACGGCGACGACTACCAAAACGTCATCGCCGTGGCAACGCGCGCCGATGGCGTGACGCTCGACGTAACGGACTCGGTGGCGTGGACGATTGCGGGCCCGGCACGACTGGAAGGCGCCACCTTGCGCCCCGCGTCGGACGGAGAAACGACGCTCACCGCCCGCTATGCCGACCACGACGCAGCGGCGCAAGTGAAAGTCGCCGGCGTCGACCAGCACCCGGCGGTCAGTTTTCGCCACGACGTGATGCCAGTGTTCATGCGCGGCGGATGCAACGCCGGAGGCTGCCACGGCGCGGCGCGGGGCAAGGACGGTTTTCGGCTGAGCTTGTTTGGCTTCGATCCCGCGGGCGACTACTTCCGCCTGACGCGCGAGCAGCCTACCCGGCGCATCAACTTGGGCCTACCCGAGGAGTGCCTGCTGGTGGCTAAGTCCACAGGCGCTGTTCCCCACACGGGGGGTAAGCGATTTGAACCCGATAGCGTCTACACGAAAACGCTGCGCGATTGGGTCGCTGCCGGCGCGCCAAACGACGTTGATCAGGCCGCGGCGCTCGACCACGTCGAGATCTATCCGCCGCGCGTCGTGCTCGAGGGCGAGGGCGCCCATCAGCAGTTCCTGGCCGTGGCTCACTACGCCGACGGACGCACTCGGGACATTACCAATCTAGCCATTTTCATGTCGAACAACGAGCCGTCGGTCGCCATCAACTCGGACGGCCTCGCCACCGCGGGCAGCCGCGGCGAAGCCTTCGTGATGGCACGGTTCGACACGCAAACGGTGGGCAGCCAGACTCTGGTCTTGCCGCGGGACGGCGCTTTCACGCCCAGCGAGGAAGCGCCCGTCAACTACATCGACGAACTGGTGGCCACCAAGCTCAGCACGATGCGTATCAACCCCAGCGGCCTCTGCACTGATGAGGAGTTTCTGCGCCGCGTCAACCTTGACGTCACCGGTCAGTTGCCCACCCGCGCCGAGCACGACGCCTTCATGGCGGATTCCGACCCGGCTAAGCGCAGCGCCAAGATCGATGAACTCCTGGCCCGCAAGGAATTCGCCGAGCTGTGGGCCATGAAATGGTCCGAGCTCTTGATGGTCAAGTCGATTCCCAACCGCCTCGAGTACAAGCCGATGTTCCTGTACTCGCAGTGGATCACCCGACAAATTGCGTCGGGCGTGCCCTTGGACGAGATGGTGCGCAACCTGCTGGGCGCCAGCGGCGGATCGTTCTCCAGCCCGGCCGTCAACTTCTATCAAATCGAGGACACGACCCAAAAAACTGCTGAGGATGTGGCGCAAATCTTCCTCGGAACGCGGCTACAGTGCGCTCAGTGTCACAATCATCCGTTCGACCGCTGGACGATGAACGACTACTACGCCTTCACGGCGTTCTTCGCCCAGATCGGCCGCAAGACGGGGGAGGACTATCGCGAGACGGTCGTTTTTGATTCCCGTAGCGGCGAAGCCACTCACTTGGTCGACGGCCGCGTGATGAAGCCGAAGTTGCTGGGGGCCGAGGAGCCAGACACGACGGGCAAGGACCGTCGCGCTGTGCTCGCCCAGTGGATCACCTCGCCGGATAACCCCTATTTTGCCAAGAACATTGCCAACCGCGTGTGGGCCCACTTCATGGGCGTGGGTATAGTCGAGCCCGTCGACGACGTGCGCGTTAGCAACCCGGCGAGCAACCCCGAGCTCCTTGCCCGCATGGGCGCCAAACTCATCGAATATCACTACGACTTTAAACAACTAGTGCGGGACATCTGCAACAGTCACGCCTACCAGCGATCATCGGATACCAACGAGTCGAACAGCTTCGACAATCGCAATTTTGCCCACGCGCACATTCGCCGCATTCCGGCTGAGGCCCTCTTGGACTGCCTTTGCGCGGTGACCGGCGCACCGGAGAAATTCCCAGGCTTGCCGCTGGGCGCCCGGGCCGTTCAGATTGCCGACGGCAGCGCCGCCACCTACTTTCTAACGACTTTCGGCCGCGCGCCGCGCGTCACTGCCTGCGCGTGCGAGGCCAAGACCGATCCGACGCTGTCGCAGGCGCTGCAACTGCTCAATGGCGGCGCGGTTCACGACAAGATTCTGCAGGGCAAGCTCATTGAAACTTCGCTCGACGCCGGCAAGAAGCCGGCGGAGATTGTGGAAGATATCTACTACCGATGCCTGGGGCGCGGTCCGACGGCCGAGGACTCGGAGCACATGGCCGCCATTTTCGGCGCGAATGAAAAACCGGTCGCAGAGCTTCAGGACGTGTTCTGGGCGGTGCTCAACTCACGGGAGTTCTTGTTCAATCATTGACGCCGCCCCGCGGACAGAACCGTCGTCCGACCTCGTATGAACTTCAAGGTAAGTCTCGTCGCACGCCCCGCGCCGGTTTTTGTGGGACCGCCTGCAACGGACGGCGCTTCCCGGATTGGGCTTCTGCATCGCCGTCGCTTGGGGAGCGCTGGCGGTCGAGGTAGCCGCCCGGGCCGAAGATGCGCCGGCCAAGGTCTCCTACGCGGATCAGGTGCAACCAATTTTTCGGCAGTACTGCTTCACGTGCCACAGCACGGAAAAGAAAAAGAGCGACCTCGCCCTCGATAGTTACCCCAGTGCGATGATGGGCGGCGCCAGCGGCGAGGTGCTCGCCGCAGGCGACCCGTCGAGCTCTCGATTGTGGCTCATGGTCAACCACGAGGAAGAGCCGGCGATGCCGCTCAACGCCGATAAGCTGCCTGAGACGCAGTTGGCGATCATTAAAGCGTGGATTGAAGGCGGCCTCCTGGAGAAGGGCGACTCACAGGCTCGCCCGTCGAAAAAACCGGCAGTCGCCGCGTTTACGCCCGCCGCCGACAATCGGCCTGCCGGCGAACCAGCGATGCCGACGGGGATTTCGCGCGAGCCGGTGTTGCATGCACCTCGCGCCGGGCGCCGACCGCGCTCGCCACAAGCCCGTGGGCGCCGCTCGCGGCGGTGGGGACCACGTATCAGATCATGCTGTACCGAACCGATACCGGTGAATTGGCGGGCATCCTGCCCTTTCTCGAAGGCACGCCAAATGTGCTTAAGTTCAGTCGTGACGCCAGCATCTTGCTCGCTGCCGGCGGTCGAGCTGCGGCCCGCGGGGTCGCCGAATTGTTCGACGTTAAGTCTGGGCGACGCTTGGCGATGCTGGGCGACGAGCTCGATTCTGTGTTGGCCGCGGACCTCAGCCCGGACCACGCCCTCGTCGCCATCGGCGGGCCGCGCAAAGTGGTTCGCGTTTATCGCGTCGCGGACGCATCGTTGGCCTATGAGATTACCAAGCACACCGACTGGGTCACCGCCATGGAGTTCAGCCCCGACGGAAAGTTTCTCGCGACGGCCGATCGCAGTGGAGGGCTACTCCTTTGGGACGCTGCGACCGGGCGCGAACGCGGCGATCTCCGCGGGCATGCCGAGCAGATTAACGCCATTTCCTGGCGAGGCGATAGCGTCGTGCTGGCCTCGGCGAGCGAGGACGACTCGGTTCGCTTGTGGCAAACCGACGGGCAGACAATCAAGAGCTGGGCCGCGCATGGCGGAGGCGTCGCCTCGGTTCAATTCTCCCGCGAAGGACAGCTCGTTACGGCCGGCCGCGATCGACTCGTGAAGACATGGCAAGGCGACGGCGCCGCGATCCGCGACGTCGCGACGCTCGACGACATCGCTCTGAGCGCCCGATTCGCGCACGACGGTCAGCGGATCGTCGCCGACGACTGGACCGGCAACGTGCGCGTGTTTGACGCCGCATCTGGGAACCAGGTCGCGGCGCTGGACGCCAATCCGCCCACGATCGCAATGCGGCTGGCGGCGGCGGAAAGCCAAATCACTCAGCTGCGGACCAATGCTTCCCAAGCTCAAGAACAACTGTCCGCCGTCCAACAGCAGTTAGCCGCCGCCGAAAAAGCGCTCGAACAAGCCCGTGCGGACGCCGTCGGCAAGGCCGACGCCAACGCGCAATTCACGGCGCAGCTTAACGAAGCCGAAAAGCAGCTCGCCGGGCTCGCCGCCGAGAAGCTTAGCCTCGAGCAAATCGGCGAGAAAATGCTTCAACAGAAGGCTTCGGACCAGCAGGAACTGGCGGCTGCCGAGGCGGCCGCCGCCGCCGTCCACGCCGCCTCCAACGAAGAGCAAGTTAAGGCTGCAAAGCAACAGGCGGTGGTGGACGACCTGACCTCCCAACTTGCGGCCCTTCAGAACTTGCTGAATGAAGCCGTGGCGGCTTTGAAGCCCCTGGCGGATGGCTTTGCCGCAAAGCAGCAGGAAGCCAGCGCTGCGGACGCCAAGGTCGAGGAGCTCAAAGCCGCGATCGACGAACTCGACCGCCAACGCTCCGAGGTCGATGCTATCCGCACGCTCCGCGAGCACTACGGCGCCAAGCCCTAAACGCCCGCGCACGCCCAGTCTTCGCAGACCAGACGCGACTTCATTAGGCGGGGAAACCGCGTCGAGTCTTCCGGATCGAGCATCGCGAAGTCTTCTCCCACGTGTGCCGTGCCGCCATTCGACGCTGCATGATTTCGGCGTCCAGTAATCTCGCGGTGGGCAGGGCGTCAGGCCACGAGACGCCGGTCCAACTGGACAATGTGGGCGACTTAACTCACTATATTAGATTGCCTGGCACTGTCACGAGTCGGGCTTCACCAAACTGCTTGCAAGTCTTCTGTCAGCCCGCAAAGCGATGGGTAACCGAGCCAAAGTCGCCTTGCTGATCGACACTGCCACGACGTGGGGCTCCGGCCTGATTGAGGGCATCGCCGAGTTTGCCAATCGCACGGACGCGTGGCAATGCTTTCTGGGGCGCGCGGCAAATACGATCGCCTCCTGTTGCCCAACAATTGGGATGGCGACGGCGTCATCGCCCGCGTCACGCACAAAGAACTGGCCGACCAATTGATTGCGCAAGATCCCGGCCGTCGACGTATCTTGGTACCGCTTCGGAGGCGATCAAATAGCGCGCTGCTCCTGCGACGAAGTGAGCATCGCTGAGTTGGCCGCCAATTATTTCATCGATCGCGGATTCCGCAACTTCGCCTATTGCCCGTCATCGATTCGGCCAAATTACACCGATCGGTTCGGCAGCGCCTTCATCGAAATCATTAACAAGAAAACCTACCCGTGCCATGCGTTCGCACCGACATGCGATTTCGACAGCTTCCTGCCCGCCGACAACGAGCTTTCTCGCATGATGAGCTGGCTTCAATCGCTGCCAAAGCCCGTGGGATTGTTGGCTTTCGATAGCGTACAAGCACGACAAGTCACCGAATCATGCTTGTTGGCGGGCATCGACGTGCCCCATGAAGTGGCCGTTTTGGGCGGCGAACATGATCTGTTAAGTTGCACCATCTCGAAGCCGGAGCTGTCCAGCATCGATCATTCGCCTCGACGGGTAGGCTGGGCGGCGGCGGAGCTACTTTCGAAGCTCATGAAGGGCGAGCCTCGGCCAAGCGATATCCTGATGCCTGCCACGCGCGTGATCACCCGCCAGTCCACCGACACCGTGGCTGTCGGCGACGACCTGCTGGCCTCGGCTGTGCAGTTCATTAAGCAAAATAGTCACCGTCATATTCAGGTGAGCGATATCCTGCGAGACGTTCCCATCAGTCGCCGCGCTTTGGAAAAAGGCCTTCGCAAATGTCTGGGGCGTATCGCCGGCCGAAGAGATTCGCCGCATTCGCGTCGAGCATGCGGTTCAGCTTCTCTGCGATACGACCTGGGCGATGCCGCGAATTGCCGTGGCGTGCGGATTCGAACGCCCGGAGCTCCTCACGCGCGCATTTCGCCGCGAGTTACAGACCACGCCCTCGGAATTTCGGAAGCAGCACCTCAAGGACCGCCAGCCTCACACTGCTGCCGAAGTAGACGCCAAGCCTGCGTGGCGTGGATAGACTATAGCGTCCTAAATGCGGCCGTGGCGCACTTGGGAATGCCCGATGGCGGCGAGTTTCTTGGTGTCTCCGCAAACCGTCTCTATGGCTGCGCATTGCACCGTCCCCAGCCGGCAGAATCTTTGCCTATGCTGAAGGCACGAAGTATCTCGTAGCTGAGGGTACGTCATGCATTCTGCCGTTGAAAGGTCGCTGGCCGTTTTCCCTGCCGGGTGCAATGGCGAGTTCAATTTGCCGCCAGATTTGGTCAAGGTGATTGTGCGCGGTGAAGGATGCAAGCTGTGGACGAGCGATGGCCAGCGCATGCTCGACTTTTCCATGGGGTGGGGATCGGCGCTGCCCGGACATGCTCGGCGAGAGATTGTCGACGCTGTTTCCCGCCAGATTCGCCTGGGCGGCAATTTCGCCTATGTGACCGATCAATCGCTGGAGCTCGGCGAAAAAATCGTCGCTGCCAGCCCCGCCTGCGAATTGGTGCGGTTTTCGGCCTCGGGCACCGAAGCCACCATGTATTGCCTGCGACTGGCCCGAGCTTTCACCGGGCGACCGAAAATTCTCAAGTTCGAAGGCGCCTACCATGGGGCGCACGACGTGGGGGTGGCTAGCCTCTTCCCGCAAAATCCGCCGGCTTTTCCACAGTCCGCGTCGTCGTCCGCGGGCGTGGAACCAGCCGCCGCGGCGAACACGCTGGTGGCGCCATTCAATGATTTGGAGGCTGCCAAGGCGATCATCTCCAATAGCGGCAGCGAACTTGCCGCCGTGATCGTCGAACCCCTGCAACGATGCCTGCCGCCCGTACCGGGATTCCTGGCCGGACTTCGCGAAGCCGCGCATCAATCGGGCGCTTTACTGATCTTCGACGAAGTGGTCACGGGGTTTCGCCTGGCTTACGGCGGCGCCCAAGAGTATTACGGCGTTAAGCCGGATCTTGTCGCCTACGGAAAGGCCCTGGGCGGAGGAATGCCGTTAGGCGCCTATGGCGGCCGGCGCGAGATCATGGAACGCGTTTGCGAAGATCGGCTTGGGAAAAGCGGCTATGTCTGGACGGCGTCGACATTGGGCGGCTGCCCCGTCTCGGCGGCCTCCGCGAACGCCGCCTTGGACATTTACCACAGTGCGAATACCTACGAGCAGCTCCATGCGCTAGGCAACTACCTTCGCTCTCAAATCCGGACCGTGCTCGACTCGAAGGAGGCGACCGCGGTTGTTCTTGGGGACGGACCATTGGCTCAGCTTGCCTTTACCGATAATTCGCCACAGGATTATCGCTCAAGCCAACATGCGGACCCCGCGCTAGCCCGGCGGTTGATGCTCGAACTATTCCGTCGCGGCATTTTTCTGAACCCAATGGGCACCAAGCTCTATTTGTCGTTGGCGCACGACGAGAGCGCTTGCGACGAATTTTGCCAAATCCTCGGGGAGGCGTTGGACTCGGTGCTTCATCCTCCTGGATCCGCGTCTCATTCACCGCGACTGGCTCGCTCTGGCGTCTAGACCGGAGTAAATTCAATGCTGGCGCGCCGCCGGTACAGTCGTGATGCGACGGCGCGGCTGGTGCGCGCCAGAATCATCGACTCGCCAAACGTAGTCTCGACCTGTGAATGCCACCGTACAGATCTCGTTGGACGTGCTGACGGTTGACGAAGCCCTGTCGACTGCGGAGTTGGCGCTCCGCGCGGGCGTCGACTGGCTGGAGGCGGGCACGCCGCTGATCATTGCCGAAGGCATGCACGGCGTGCGGCGCCTTCGCGAGCGGTTTCCGTCGACGCCGATCGTGGCGGATCTGAAAACGATGGACGGAGGCTATCTCGAAGCGGAAGTGATGGCGAAAGCCGGCGCCACTCACGTGGTTGTGATGGCAAGAGCTCACGAGGAGACGGTTCGCTGCGTAGCGAAAGCTGGCCGCGATTTAGGCGTCAAGGTTATGGGCGACAATCTCGGCTGCGAGGATATGGTCGCCGCCGCTCGCTGGCTCGAGGACCTGGGCTGCGATTACGTCGTTCATCACATTGGCTACGATGAGCGTCGCGGCATTGCTGCCCGCGGCAAGCGGGCGCCCAGTCCGCTCGACCAGCTTCGCGAAGTCGTTGCCGCGGTCGGCGTGCCCGTCCAGGCGGTGGGCGGCCTTTCGCTCGAACAGGCCATTCGTACGCCGGAATACGGGGCCCCGCTGGTGGTCCTCGGCGCGCCGCTGACGATCGACGCCGACGCGTTCAAGACCGCCAGCGGCAACCTCGAAGACTCGCTGCGGCTGATTTGCGAAAAAGTTCACGCCTACGGCGACGTCCCGGTCCCGCCGCGCCGGCCGTGACACTACAATGGCCGTCGCCATGCAAGATCTTGCCGTCGTCAACTTTGGGCCGGAAATACACAGCGTCGAACTCCGTGAGATTCCGCGGGCGACCATCGACGACGACGAAGTGCTGCTCGAGGTCCAAGCGGTCGGAGTCTGCGGCAGCGATCTGCATATGTGGACGGCCCAGCAAAGCTGGACCGTGCGGTACCCCGTCGTGCTCGGCCACGAATTCTGCGGCATTATCTCCGAAGTGGGCCGCGATGTGACCGGGTGGCGGGAGGGCGACCGCGTCGTGAGCGAGACCGCGGCAGTCGTCGATTCCACGGGCCCGCTAGACGCGCAGGGTCTCTACAATCTCGACCCCAGCCGGCGCGGTTACGGCGCCATGATCGACGGCGCCATGCGACGCTTCGTGCCGGTGCCGGCGCGGATCCTGCACCGCATGCCCGCGGGAATGGCGTTCGAGCAAGCGGCGCTTACCGAGCCGTGCTGCGTGGCGTTCAACGCCGTGGTCAACAACGGCCGCGTCAAGCCCGGCGACCGTATCGTGGTGCTCGGCCCCGGACCGATTGGCGTGCTTTGTGGCGCGATGGCCCGCTTGTGCGGGGCGTCGGTCGCGATCGTGGGCTTGGAAGCCGATCGCGCGGCGCTTGGCGGTCGCCCGTCAATACGGTTGCGAGCCGCTTGTCGGCAGTGCGGTCGAGTGGTCGCGCGAGGCGGACGGGCTCGGCGTCGATGGCGTCGTCGACGCCACAGGCGCGTCGGCCTCTCTCGCGGCCGCGCTGGACCTGGTCCGTCCGGCGGGCTGGATCAGCAAAGTGGGCTGGGGGCCGCAACCGCTCGGCTTCTCACTCGACCCGCTCGTCCAGAAAAACGTTACGCTCCAAGGCAGCTTCAGCCACAACTGGCCCATCTGGGAGCGAGTGATCCGCCTCATCGCCACCGGCGCCCTCGACGTGCAACCAATCACCGGCGGCATTTGGCCGCTGACCCAATGGCGCGAGGCGTTTGAAATCATGCACTCCGGCCAGATCGTCAAGGCGGTTCTGAAACCATAGCACGCCCCGTAATGCGACTCGCAGACAAAGTCATCCTGGTCACCGGCAGCACTACCGGCATCGGCGAGGCGATTGCCCGGCGCGCCTTGGCCGAAGGCGCCAAGGTGGTATTTCACGGACGCGATGCGAAGCGCGGCCGGCGCTGGCCGACCAGTGGCCCGAGCGGGCGGCGCTGGCCGTGGATGACCTGGCCGACCCCGACGCGGCGCCGCGCATCGTGCAGGCGGCGATCGCCGCGTTCGGGCGCCTTGACGCGATCGTCAACAATGCCGCACTGGTCACTCGCAGCGATCTGACGAGCACCGATGCGGCGTTTTTTGACAAGATCATGGCCGTCAACGTGCGTGCTCCGCTACTGCTGATTCGGGCCGCGATTCCACACCTGAAGGAGTCCCGAGGCTGCGTGCTCAACATCGGTTCCATCAATGCCTACACCGGCGAGAGCAACCTGCTGGCCTACAGCGTCTCCAAGGGCGCCCTCATGACCTTATCGCGTAACCTGGCCGACGCGCTGTGCTACGACGGCGTCCGCGTAAACCACTTTAACGTCGGCTGGGTGCTCACTCCCAATGAGTATCAGACGAAAATCGCCGACGGCCTGCCGCCGGATTGGCCGCAGCACGTGGAGCCGCAATTCGCGCCGTCGGGCCGCATCATGCAGCCGGAGGAAATCGCCGCGGCGGCCGTGTATTGGCTGAGCGACGATAGCCGACCCATCAGCGGCAGCGTCGTCGAATTGGAGCAATATCCCATCATCGGCCGCAACCCGACCAAGCGAGGCGACTGATGCCTCGGCTGGCCGCGTTTCCCAAGGCGTACATGGACCAGCTCTGCGTGGATGGCACGATGACCATCCGCCAGTGGATCGATCTTGCCGCCACGCTTGAGATTGACGGACTGGAGTTCTACACGGGTTTTCTGGAACTTCAGGACCCTCTGGCCGCCAAGGCGGCGCGGCAAATCGCCGCCGATCGCAACCTGACGATCCCCATGCTTTGCGCTCGCCGGATTTCACTCACCCCGACGCCGCGTTCCGCGCCGCACAAATCGACCTGCAGAAAAGTTGGATCGACATGATGCGCCGAGCTAGGCGGCCAATACTGCCGCGTGCTCAGCGGCCAGCGACGCCCCGAGGTGTCGCTGCGACGACGGGTTGCGCTACGCCGCCGACTCGATCGCCGCGTGCCTGCCGCATGCAGCTGCATGCGGCATAACGCTCATTCTCGAAAATCACTACAAGGACAATTACTGGACGCACCCCGAGTTCGCCCAGAAAATCGACGTGTTCTGCGACCTGGTCGCCCGGATCGACTCGCCACATTTCGGCGTGAACTACGATCCCAGCAACGCGATTCTGGCCGGGGATGACCCGCTGGAGCTGCTAAGCCGCGTAAAACGCCGCGTGGTCACGATGCACGCCAGCGACCGATACCTTGCCGAAGGCACGATCGAAGACCTGCGGCGCGAGGAAGACAGCGTCGGCTACGCCCGTCGGCTGCGCCACGGCACGATCGGCCGAGGGATGAACGACTACGACGCGATTTTCAGAGAGTTGGCAGGAGTCGGATTCGACGGGTGGGTCAGCATCGAGGACGGAGTCGATGGGATCGACCAACTGCGCGAAAGCGTTGCGTTTCTGCGCGCGAAGATGGCTCTCTACTGGTGATTCGCCCCGCCCGCGCCGAGCGGCGCGCGTCATTGGACTCGCGTCAGGTCGCTGATCTGGACTTCGTACAACTCTGCCAGCGATTCGTCCGCCACGAGCAGCGTCTTGTCGTCGGCAAAGCAGATCGCCTCCGCGTCCCGCTTGGGAAACGGCGCCCACGAAATCCGCCCATCAAAGAAACTTTCGTCGGGGGATTCTCGCTCGAACAACCAGATGCCTGAATAGGTCAACACGGCCAATCGCTTGCCGTCCGGCGTGCAGTCCGCGCCCACGGCTTGCCCGCGAACGTCGAAGGTGTCGAGCCGCGTGAGCACGTTCGTCGCTTCAGGCTTTGGATCGTCGAGTCGATAAAGCGTGGTGTACGCGTCGCTCCGGTCCTTGCTGAGAAGGTACACCGTATTGTCTACGGTAAAGACGGCTTCGCAGTCAAAATTGAAGTTGTCTCGCGGCGCGGGAAAGCTCGGCTGATCGGGATACCTTAGGAAAATCTTTTGACGCACCGTCGTGCGGCCGGCGGACGGCGAAGGTTCATTCAAATAATAGAGGACGAGATCGCGGCGGTCGTTTTCGTTGTTGCCGAGGTCGGCGACGATGACGTGCCCCGCGGCGTCGACCGTGATGTCTTCCCAATCCACGTTGATCGCTCCGCCGATGAGCACGCCTTGTTCGTCGCCGTAGCGCGTATCCGCGTAGTTTTCGCCCCGACGATTGACTGGGTAAATGCGCGGCTCATCCCCTGAGTCGTTCTCGATCCAGAACACGTCGGGATACTGACGGCTCTTCACGATGCCCGAGTTTTCCTTGCGCGGTCCGGGGCCCAACTTGGCCACCAATTTGAAATTGAGCGGCGGCCTCTCGGAAAGATCAACGCGCTTGACCGCATTTTGTGAGCCACGGTTGGCTGAACGCAGAGAGCCCGCCAGACGATCGAGCTGGTCCGACCCAATGAGATCCACGCCGGCCGCCCGTAGTTCCCGCCACAAGCCCTCGCTGTCAGGCGTCGACCAGAATCGCAGGACCCGGCCGGCCGCGTGCGCCTTGCGCACGAAAGTCGCCAGCTTTTCGCGTTCACCGGCGGGCATGGGGCCTTCGCCATTCCACGAAAAGCCGGCGGCCCAGGTGTCGCTGATCATGGGCATCAAGTCCGCAGCCGCGGCGCCGTCCAGGTCGCTCAACCGCCCATCCACCCCGGCGAATCGACGCTTCGCCTTCGCCATCGTCTCGGTCGCGCGGTTGCCTGAAATGACCACGGTCACCGCGCGTGCTTGAACCTTTCCATCGTCGACCGACGTCAACATCTCGGCGTATTTCGACAGCACTTCGTCCAGCGCCTGATAGGTTGATTCCGCTTCCGATTTGACGTCAACGAGCAAGAAGAAGCGGTCGCCGTCGGAAAACACGCGACCGCCGATCTCGTGCACGCGCTTAGCAAGCGGCGCCAAGTACAGCGATTCAAGCGACCGCTCGGGCTTCAATTCGCCCGCTTCGTGCCCCACCAACAGCTTTCCGTCCACAAGAAAGACGTCCGCTTCGACGCTCGTGAAGCCGCGCTCCAGCGCATCGAACAGGGGCCGTTCGTGCCAGTAGTCGTTGTGAGCGTGAGCGTGGGCGAGCGGCTGTTCGGAGTGGACCGCCTCGCTAGTTCGAGCGAAAGACGCGAACGCTAAAGCAACCGCCAGGAGCAGGCAATTTCGGTTCAATTATGCTCTTCCCCGCGCTGTCGCTGTGTGTGCCGAAGGCGCCGCGCGCCCTATTTCTGCAACAACGAATTGATTTTTGGATCGTCTATGTTTTCGCGGGTGACTACAAACACGTCCGTCGTCACCAGCGGTTCGATCGGTTTCTTGTGCAGATGTTCGACCATCATTCGCACGCTCTCGTAGCCCATCCGCACGGGATCCTGAACGACAATGGCGTCGATGTCGCCTTCCCGCAAGGCGTCTTTGAGCAGCGGCGAGCTGTCGAACGCCACGACTTTGATTTTGCCGGCCAGCTGCATCTGCCGCAGCGCGAGCACCAGCCCCTCGGACGACGACTGGTTGGGACAGAAAACGCCGTCGGCCTCGCGGATCACGTCGATCATGTTAAGCGCCGTTTTCTGGGCTTCGCTCGCCGTTTCGCCGCTGTAGCGATCCTGCTCCAGGATGTTGGCGTGCGCCGCCTTAAACTCATCCAGGGCGCCGGCCTCGCGCTTGCCCGTGCTGTCGTGCCCTTCCATGTGGCGGAACAGGATAGCTTTGCCGCCGTCGCCAATCAGCTTCATGAGATGCTTGCCGCCAAGCCGGCCCGCCGCCAGGTTGTCCGTGGCGACGTAACTAATGAAGTCCTTGCCGGGCTCTCCCTCGACCGCCGAATCGAAAAGCAGCACGGGAATGCCCTTGGCCATCGCGGTCTTGACGTCGGGCGCGAGAGCTTTGCTATCGGTGGCCGAGAGCAGCATGCCGTCGACCCCGGCGGTGATGAACTGCTGGAAGACTTCTTTTTGCGACGTCCGATCGTTGTCGCGCACCGGGCCCTTCCAAATCAGCTTGACGTCCAGTTCCGCACTGGCTTTGTCGGCGCCCTCCCGCACGCTCTTCCAAAAGGAGGTCTGGATTCCTTTCGGAATCATGACGAGCGTTAGCCGCGAATTATCGCCACTGGAGTCGACGGCGCCGGGCCCAGAGATTGACGTCGGCTGGCTGCAACCCGCCGTCGCGAATCCAACCAGCGCCGCGACCAGAAGCGGCCACTTCCGATTCGGGCGCAGATCGCGCTCGCCGAGTAAAAGCCAGGTGGCCCAAAGCGTAGATCGAAATATCGTCCCACAACGCACCCCCAAGCTTCCTTGCTGCGCCCTCAAAACGCGAGCTGCTCTGGCAAGTATTTGCCGATTAGCTCCGTGTAGTATGGCCGCAATCGATTCCAATCGGGCGGGTGCGGCGATTTCGAGTACAGATCATAGGGATTGAACTGCTGCACCCACGTCAGCATTTCGCGGTCATGGTCGTCGCAGAGCCAATCGTACTGCCCCTCGCGATGCCAGGCGTAAAACGAGTGATAGCGAATCATGTACAACGCCGGCTCCGGCAGGTAATTCTTCGTCACGTGGAACAAGTACTCGTCGTGCCCCCACGACATGATCACGTTACGCAACCCGCAGCCCTCGGTGTAAACGCCAAGCCGCGTATTGTATCGCGGGTCGCGGGCGTCGGCGTTAGCCGCAAAGAACTCGGGGTACACGATCTGCTCGCTGTGGCGACAGCCCACCGGAAAAGTGTCGCCTACGACGGCCCACTGCGGCTCGCCATACAGGCAAAGCACCTTTCCCAGGTCGTGCAACAGGCCTACCAGGACGAACCAATCGTCGTGCCCGTCGGCGCGAATTGCCTCGGCTGTCTGGAGCAGGTGCTGCATTTGATCCAACTCGATGTCTGGATCGGAGTCGTCCACCAGCGTATTCAGAAAGTCGAGCGCCTCGAACGGGCTCATGCGTCGCGCGCAAGCGGCAGGTACTCCGCGCGTTTGCCGCACACAAAGTCGTAAGTTTGCTCCCGGTGATTCTCTTCGTAGAAACGACGCACCGAGTCACGGGCCGGGTTATCGTAGTCGCGATAATCCGACTTCGCCTTGCCGCCCGGCTCCGGATAGACTTGTTCGACGACGAACTCCTCCCAGGCATGAGCCATGTCGCGCATCGGAGGTTGGGCGTGGGACGATGTGTCCATGAAATGCTCCGCAACGGCCAAGGAAAAATGGTCCGGCAAGCGCGGGTCCACGTCAAACACTAGGGTAAAGTTGGCCACGGGAAAATGCCAGTCTCACTTTATGACGCCATGCGCAATCCTTCCCCCATCGTGCGACAGCCGCGCTCGTAGGCTCACCCCGACTCACTCCTTAATCGTGACATGCTGATTGTCGCGAGTCGACAACAGGCGCTGTATGGCCTTCTCGTCGGCGGTCCCGTCCGCCTGAATGAGCACGGCGACGCCGGTGCGACTTGGAGGGGCGAGACGCTGCTGGTTCCATTGCTTGACGGCTTCTCCGACGGTTGTGGCTTGTTCAGCAGGTGGCGCCATGAAATCGTATTTCAGCGCCTCGAACCCAGGGAGCGTGCGCAACGAGTTCGCGGCCACGTAGCGCACCACGCCATAGGGATCGGCCAGGAGTCGGGCGACCATTGGCGCCAGCCAATCCTCGCCCGACGCTTCGCGGGCCGGTTGCCAGCCTACGTGCCACGCCGCAATCACCCGTTGCGCCGCGTGCCCCTTGAGCATCCATAAGAGCGACGCAGCAATCTGCTTTTGCTCGTCGGTTAGCTTTGGTTTTATCTGTGGCCCCCACTCGTCGAGATGTTCGGCCGTCCATTCCAAAGTCTTGTCCAGGTGACACAAATTGCAGGCATTGGGTACGCCATGCCGCGCACTGTCCCGAACATTGGGAGATTCAATCTTGTGGGTGCGAATCGCGCTGAACAGTGCATAGGTCGTGTGCGGCATGTGGCAGTTCACGCAGCTACTTCCCGGCGAGCCCGATGGGTGATGCGTGTGCACGGTTAGCTCACTATTGAACTTGGCCTCCTTGTGGCACTCCTGGCAAGCTGCGTCAGTTGTACTTCCGGGAAGTAGTTGATCATTGGGATCGCCCAAGTGCATGGTGTGGCACGAAAGACAGGTGATCTCGCCGCGGACGTAGCATGCGGACATCGCCAGGCCCGTGAATTCCCGGCCGCCGGCCAGCACCTGCCCATTCTCCCAAAATCGCTCGCGAAAGAATTGTGGATTGCTCGCATAGTCGCGCACGGCGCGTTGCCGCTCAACCTCGGTAGAATAGAATCTCGGATCGTCCTGCGGGGGAAATAGATACCTTCGCACGGCGAGCAAGTCCTCCCCAGGGAAGAAATCGCACCCTTTGTCGCGATAGGCCTCGCCATGACTCTCATCGCGGATGTAGACGCCGTGACATTGGCCGCAGACTTGCGATGACCGCTCGTGATTTTCGAGCTTGGCCGGCTGCACGATCGGATCATCTGCGACGTTACTCTCCTTGCCGTCCGCAACAGCCGCTCCTTCACGCTCCACTTCCGCGCGCCGCAGCCGCACATGTTCGGCCGCGGGTCCATGGCAGGCCTCGCAAGCGATGCCAATCTCGCCGACCTGGCTGTGAAAGCCCGTCTCCAGCACCTGTTGGCGCTTATCGTCGCGCTTCTCGAACGGCGCAGGAATCGGCCCTGTACTGTGACAATTGATGCAGTGGCCATTCCATACCGTCACCATGCGACGCGGTCCGGGCGGATACATGAACGCCGATTCCCGCGGAATCCACCGCTGGTCCTTGATGAGGTACACCAGCGGCAACGTCATGATCGTTCCGGGATATTTGGCGCTTTCAACCCAATAGGTCTGATAGTGGTGCGAGCCCGTCGACATCACGACGCGGCGCTCGACGCGGGGAATTCCGTCCCACTGGAGCGGCGGGACCGGCAAGCCCGCGGCCGACTTGGATTCAAACTCCGCCTGGCGATCCATCATCACGTCAGGGTCGGGCATCTCGCACCAGAACTGACCGTCGCGAGCGTACACGCGATAGCGCAAGCCACTGGAGTCAATCTCCGTCCCGTCGAATTTCCCCACGAAGTTTTCGCTGGAGGCGACTTGAGTCATGGTGCGGTGATACGAGCGGCGCCAACTGGCGTATTGATCCGGGTGGCACTCGGGCGCAAGACGCCGAAGTGGCATAGCGCGCGTTGGGCGCCAACTCCTGCGGTAGGCGGGGTGTGGTTGCCTGGTCCTGCGGCGCATCGCTGCCATGTGCAAACAGCAAGCTTGCCCCAAACACCCGACAAACAGCATGGCGAGCAGCGGCAATCGCCTATTTCGGCGCGGCTCCGACCATCTGGCCGTGGGAGACATGCGATCGGCTCGAACGTTGGCGTTGTTGATAAGTGCGGCAACAACTCGTCTCTGGAGTTGGATTGCCTGACGTAACAGCTCGCCGGCGTTTCTCGATGAAGCGAGCTGCCTTGCGAAGCCGTTGCGTACGTGCATGATACCATAGCTCGCGCGTGTTCGCTCCCGGTGGATGTAAGATATGCTGCGGACGCCGCTGCGTGGCGGCTGGCCTCGGCGCCAAGGGTTGAATCATGAACAAGATTTCCGTTTTTGTGGCTCACGCGGCGGTCTTCTCGGTGCTCGCGTCCCCTGCCCTGGCAGACGCTCTGGACAGCGTCAACGAGCGCGGCGCTTGCGCTGGGGCGGCGACGCGAGCGGCGGCGGGCCCTATATCTTTCAGGGGGCCGACAACAGGCTCACGGGGTTCGAATACGAACTGGCCGACTATCTGGCCAAGGCGTTGGGCGTCAAGAGCGAGTATGTAAATTGGGAATGGGAGATGCTCCCGCAGTTGCTCGACCGCGGCGGGGTCGACGTCGTACTCAACGGCTACGAATGGTCCCCGGACCGCGAGCAACTGTGGTCCTCGACCGTTCCGTACTACATTTACAAGCTTCAACTCCTGGCACGGGCCGACGACGGTTCGATTCGCTCGTGGGACGACCTGCGCCGGGCAAGGCAAGCCCCGCAAGCGAGTAGGAGTGCTGCAGGGCTCCGCGGCGGAGCGGTATGTGGAAGCGCAGTATGGAGACGCCGTGGAGTTGAAGAAATACCCGGAGGTGACCAGCGTGATGGGGCTGGTCGACCAGGGTCGGCTCGACGCCACAGTGCAGGACGTGCCGATCGCGATTCACTACGGCGGCGATTTTCCCCGGCTGCATGCCGTGGGCGAGGCCGTGGCGCCGGGCTACTACGTGGCGTACCTGCGGAAGGGCGACGACCGCCTGCGCCAGCGGCTGAACGATGCCATTGCCCGCGGCCTCGAAGACGGCTCCCTGCGGCGGATTTATGAAAAGTACGGCGTGTGGAACGACGACCAGCTGCAACTCGCCAGCGTGGCAGAGCACTGGCCGCCCGCCGTGTCGGCGGCGCCGTCGCGCTGGGCCAACCTGCCGCACTACGCGCGGCTCTTGCTGCTGGCGGCGTGGACGACCGTGGAATTGTCGTTCCTCTCGATGCCGCTGGCCATCGTGGTGGGTCTGCTGGTGGCGATCGGACGGCTGTACGGAGCGTGGTGGATTCGTTGGCCCTTGGGAGGGTATGTCGAGCTGCTGCGCGGCACTCCCTTGCTGCTGCAGTTGTTCGTCATCTACTACGTGCTGCCGCAGGTGATCGGCGTGAACATTCCCGAGTTCTGGGCGGGGGTGCTGGGGCTGGCCGTCAACTACTCGGCCTACGAAGCGGAGAATTACCGAGCCGGGATGTTGGCCGTGTCGCGCGGTCAGATGGAAGCCGCCCTGTCGCTCGGCATGAGCCCGCGGACGGCGCTGCGTCGGGTGATCGTGCCGCAGGCCGTGCGCATCGTCATTCCGCCGGTGACCAACGACTTTATCGCGCTCTTCAAAGACACCTCCGTCTGCTCGATGATCGCCGTGACGGAGCTGACGGGCATGTATCGCTTCCTGTTTCAGAGTCACCCGCGCCTGATGCTGGAGTTCGGGCTGATGACCGCGCTGTTGTACCTGCTCATGAGCTATCCGCTGTCGCTCGTGGCAAGGCGGATGGAAACGCGGTTCAAACAAGTCAACGGGTGAACGGGAGTCCGCATGATCGAGGTGCGCCAGGTGGTGAAGAATCACGGCCCGCTGCGGGTGCTCGACGGCGTGTCGCTGTCGGTAAAGCGCGGCGAAGTCGCGGCGGTGATCGGCCCGTCGGGGGGCGGCAAGAGTACGCTCCTGCGGTGCATCAACGGCTTGGAGACTTTCCAGGAAGGCGAAGTGCAGGTCGATGAGCTGCGGGTGCGCGCCGGCGCGGAGCGCGGCGAAGCGGGCGACGTGCTGCAAGCGCTGCGCCGTCGCGTGGGGATGGTCTTTCAGCAGTTTAATCTGTTCCCCCACATGAGCGTGCTGGACAACGTGCTCGCCGGCCCGCTCTACGCGCTCGGCCGCCAACGCGCGGAGTGCGAGGCGGAGGCGCGCCTGTTGCTGGAGCGAGTCGGCCTGGCCGACAAGCTCGACGCCAGTCCGGATCAACTGTCGGGAGGCCAGCAGCAGCGCGTGGCCATCGCCCGGGCGCTGGCGATGAAGCCCGAGGCGATCCTGTTCGACGAGCCCACCAGCGCCCTGGATCCCCGGATGGCCGGCGAAGTGCTCTCGGTCATCGCCGATCTGGCCCAGCGTGGTCAAACGATGATCGTCGTCACGCATGCGATGGGCTTTGCCCGCGATGTTTCTCACACCGTGCATGTGATGCACGGCGGGCGGATTGCCGAGTCGGGGCCGTCGCGCGAGATCTTCGACGAGCCGCGTGAGGAGGTCACGCGGTCGTTCATGGCGCTGACTAGAGGGGGTTAAACGCATAGGGGTGAGAGGCGAGGGGTGAGAGACGGAAGGGACCGCGGGGACGAGCCCCGCGGCTCGCTGGGTATTGAATTGGCGTTTTTTGGCAAGGGGTGACAAAACTTGGACGGCGGGGCCGTCGAACTGGGGGAAAATCGCGGTTTTTGGGGGGAGTTTTGGAGCGAAAACACGGACATGCGTCCAAAACTCCAAAACCCACATGGATTTTGCCGGAGAGCGAAGCGTCGGCGTGCGGGGATTGCCGACGGAGTCCGCGACGGCAGCGGTGCAGAACGAAGGGGTGTTTTGCGTGAATGGCTGCGCACGGGGAGTATGACTCCATGTCCACGCGGACGAGGACATGCCACGTGGGAGTCGAGTCTCGGAGAGACTCGGCAACAGTAGGCGTTTCGTGGGAGCGGCGGCGGTGCATGGGAGGCCGGAAACGCGGGTTATGGACGGGCGTACAGTAATCTTGCCACGTGTGATCATTGCACAGGTCGTGGCCCATTTTCAACAACTATTTTTGGTCGCGCCAGTCTCTGCGCAGCCTCAATCGCCACGATTTCGCCGAGTACTCAATATCTTGATTCACGACATAAGTTCTCAGATGCTGCAGTCTGAAGATTTGATGGCCACAAGACTTGTGGCGACGAGTGCCGGCAAACGCTTAGTAGTTTATCCGATGTGCCGGGTACAGCTTGAGCCCTTGCAGTCCGTTCGACCGGCACGTCGGATAAACGTGCGATGAACTGAACGCGGTGCTATGGGGTTTGAATGCGGCTTCTGAGTAGCGGGGACGCGTGGGGCGTTGCGCGCCTTGCTGGCGACGCTGGGGGGAGCGATGGACGCCGTTCGGGTCGTAGGGAAGGAAACGCGAAGAACATGCCTTGTAGCGGTCGTGGCGAGCCGGTAGCGGTGGTTCGCTTCGGAGCCAGTGATGGGTAACCGGTGATGCATGAGCACGCAAGGCGATGACTACGAGGTGTTGAAGTCGGCGGTCTTAGCGGGCGCGCTGGCGAGCAGGTTGGGGCGTGGCGGCGGCGACCGATCGCCGGGCGCGGCAGATCGATGCGGACGAGCGTCCCACGCTGGCAGACCGGGCAGATCCTGCAGATAAAGATTCGCCCGGCGTATCCGCCGGCGTTTCGGCGTCTTGATCGGGCGACGCCGCTCCTGGCGCAACAACGTCGAGCAGACAACGACACTTTTCGAGCCGCGCGTCGCGGTTACGGTTAGCCAACAGGCCAAAGTAACGGATACGGACGAAGCGGCTCGGGAGCGTATGCATCAAGAAGCGGCGAATGAACTCGGCGGTCGAGAGGCGCAGGATCTTGGCTTGTTGACCATCCGCGTAGTCCTTGTAGCGGAAGCTGACCTGCCCCTCGCCGAGCTGGACCAATCGCTGATTGGAGATGGCGACCCGGTGCGTGTAGTGCGCCAGATACTTCAGGACGCAGTTCGGCGAAGCAAACGGACGTTTGGCGTAGACGACCCAGTCGTGACGCGTCGCCTGGTTGAGCAGTTCCACGAAGGCGACCGCCTCGTTGAGCGGCTTCAGTCGGCCGTGGAATCCCAGCTTGCCGGAAGCGAAGGCCCGTTTCAATAGGGCGATGAATTTCCCCCGGAAGACGCGGCTCAAGATCTTCGCCGGGGCGAAGAACGGCTGGCGGCTTCCGCTCGTCTTGCCGTGGACCCAGCGTGAGCCGTCGGGCGACAGGCCGCCGCCGGTCACGACGGCGTGGACATGCGGATGATGCATCAAGTTCTGCCCCCAGGTGTGCAGCACCATCAGGCAACCGATCTGCGCCCCGAGATGCTTCGGGTCGGCGGCCACTTCCAGCAAGGTCCTTGAAGCGGCGCGGAACAACAGGCCGTAGGCGACTCGCTTGTTCTGTAGCGCCAACGGCGTAGCTCATGCGGCAGCGTAAAGACGACGTGAAAATAGGGCACTGGCAGCAGTTCGCTGTCACGCTTCGCCAGCCACGCAGCGCGGGCCATCGCCTGGCACTTGGGGCAATGCCGGTTGCGGCAAGAATTGTATTGAATCTTCTCGTGGCCGCAGTCGCTGCACCTCTGGACGTGCCCGCCCAGGGAGGCGGTGCGGCATTGGGTCACCGCACGGAAGGCCCGACGCTGCTCGCGCGAAAGCGTCGGGCCGTAGCGAGCCAGGAAGCCCGGCTCGCCGTCACGGAAAACGTCAGCGACTTCCAGACCGGGTTTCATCGGCTGTCCTGGTTCGATCGAGGCTCGATCAGCGCATCAGGCTGGGGGCGTCGCGGGCCTCCTGGAGGGAAACGTGCGTGTACAACACGGTGGTGTTGATGCTGCCATGGCCCAGCAGCTTCTGAATCACCCGCAGATTCGTCCCCGACTCCAGGAGGTGCGTCGCGAAGCTGTGTCGTAGCGTGTGCATCGAGATCCGCTTGGTGATGCCGGCCCGCCGGCCCGCCTGCTTCAATACGTGCCCCGGCGTGGCCAGGTCGTATTGCTTGTCGGGCGACGCGCCAGGAAACAGCCACGCGGGAGGGCGATAGGCTCGCCAATACTCCCGCAATAGCTTGAGCAACTCGGGCGTCAGACGCGCGTAGCGGTCCTTGTGTCCCTTGCCCTGCCGGACGCGGATCACTCTCCGCTCGCTGTCGACGTCCTCGACGCGGAGGTTGAGGATCTCCGAGAGCCTGAGTCCGGCGTCGTAGGCCACCATGAATAGGGCGCGGTGCTTAAGATTCGTGACCACCGAGAAAAGTCGCCGCACCTCGTCGCGGCTGAGCACCACGGGGAGCCTCTGCTCCCGCTTGGGCGCGGGAGGTCCGCCAGCGAGTTCGGACGGCCCAACGTGTCTTGATAAAGATGCCGCAGGGCGTTCAGTTGCAGGACGTACTGGCTCCGCGACAACCCGCGATCGGAGACCAGGTGGACAAGGTACTGGCGGACGTCTTCTTCGCCTAACGCCGCGGGGGATCGCCCAAAGAAGCGGGCAAAGGCGGCGACCGCGTGGATGTACACCCGGATCGTGTTCGGCGAGAAGTTCTTCAACCGCAGGTCTTCGATGTACCGACGTCGCAACGGAGTCATGTCGCCGCCTTCCCGAACGCACCTATCGCGTCACGGAAACGTGGCTTACAAAACCGCAGAGTGCAAATCGGTAGAATCAACACAACCGGTCTGCATCGACCGGCCAACTGACCGTGGAGCTCGCCCGAAGCGTGCCAACGAAGTCGGCGTCAAGTGCCCACGCGCAGCGTTTAGTTCAACGACCGTTTTTGCGATGGCCAAAATCCCGGGCCGCCTGCCATTGCCCCGGCAGTCACAAAAACAGAATCTGGCATAATGGCCGAGAACTAAGAAACTATCTGGATACTGGCATTGTCGTAAATTGTGAAATGGCCGTAGGTTTTGGGATTGGATTTCCATCGTGCCCCCGGAGCCTTCGGCCATGCGATTCCCCACGCCCCCGCGTAAATCCTACCCTTCGGACCTGACGGACGAGCAATGGAGTTTCCTCGAACTTTTGTTGCCGCCCGAGCGGACCGACGGGCTCGGTCGTCCGCGCGAGGTCGATCTGCGAGAGGTGATCAACGGGATTCTGTATCTGCTTCGCAGCGGTTGCCAGTGGGACATGCTGCCCCACGACCTGCCGCCCAAGAGCACGACCTACGAATATTTTGCCCGCTGGCGCGACGACGGGACATGGCAGCGAATCATGGACGCCTTGCGCGAGCAAGCGCGAACGACGGCCGGTCGCGCAGCGACGCCCAGCGCGGCGAGCGTCGACAGCCAGAGCGTCAAGACGACGAACGTCGGCGGCGAACGGGGCTACGACGGCGCAAAGAAGGTGACGGGGCGAAAACGGCATATTTTCGTGGATACCCTGGGCTTCCTGTTGGCCGTGGCGGTGACCAGCGCGGCGCTCGACGCCGCCGCCGCCGCGCCGCAAGTCCTCGCCCAGGTGACTCCCGACGCAGCGCCGCGACTGACGAAGATTTGGGGCGACTCGAAGTATCGCAATCATGGTTTGAACGCCTGGCTCGCGCGGGAGCGACCGGATTGGAATTTGGAGATTGTGTCTCGTCCTGCCGACGCGAAAGGTTTCGTGCTGCTGCCCAAACGTTGGGTGGCCGAGCGGACGTTCAGCTGGATCGGACGCAGCCGACGGCACAGCAAGGACTATGAACGACGAACCGATTCCAGCGAAGCGATGATGAAACTCAGCGCCATCCATCTCATGCTCCGACGACTCGCACCCGCCAGAAACGGTTCCACGTTCAACTACCACGCTGCTGCGTAAAGACCGATTTTCCCGCGGAAAACCGGAATACATTCCCAGATAGTTTCTAAGATCTGCGGCCATGCTGCTGGTAATGCCGTCGTCATTCATCAGTTGGCCGAGACCGCGGCACACCGCGGTTGGTTTCGGCCGCGGGGGTGCGGCGATCCAACTCGGCGCTTTTCGTGCGGCCGATGTTGCTTCGTGTCCGATGTAACCCCTGTTTGACGACAGAATTTAATTTGTTTCAGTCCGAAATTGTTAGCCACAAGACTTCTTGCGGCGGGCGCCGGCGACTTTCAGGCGGTCGATTATCCAGCGCGCTTGCTCGTAGGCACGTTATCGTCCATGGCTGCGTGGGTCCTCGACGGACAGCGTCAACTGCCGTAAGTTCGGCGCGTTCTCAGCATCTTGATCAATGAGATAAGTTCTCAGTTACGGCCGGCTGCCCACAACGTAACTCCTTGACGGCGCAGGAGTACGGAGTTGTTAGCTGGGGCGGCGGGCCTTTCGACCCGAGTATCGCGCCGGTTTTCTCGGCTCGCCCGCGAAGGATTTCCTCCACTGGCGCAAATATGCTAGTGACGACGTGGCAACCAACACCGGAGTGGGCATGGCCGCCGACGATCAGTCCAGCCTGATTACGGCTCTGAAGGGGCGCGATCGCTCCGCCTGGAGCGGCGCGGTCGACCGCCATCTTCACGAGGTCTACGGCTTTGTTTTCCACCTTGTCGGGGGCGACCGCGGGCTCGCGGAGGATTTGAATCAGGAGATCTGGTTGGAAGCGCTGGACGGCATCGACACGTGCGACGCCGCGCGGGGCAGTTTCCGGAACTGGTTGTTCGGCATCGCCCGCAAGCGAGTCGCCTTACACTACCGCCGCCGTGTGTTGGCTGGGAACCCGACGTCGCTGAGCGATCAATTCGGGGAGACGGCAGAATTGGGAGACGTCGCCGCGTTGCCGCAGGACGTGCTGGAACAGGTGGAACGCGGCTCTGCCGTGCGTGCGGCGATGCTGCTGTTGCCCGACGACCGCCGCGAGGCGCTCATGGGGAAATATGTGCAAGGGTTTTCGGTCGAGACGATTGCCAGGCGTATGGGAAAAACCGCCAAGGCGGTCGAGTCGCTGCTTTCCCGGCGCGGAGCAGGCGCGGGGCCTGCTTGGCGGGTACATGACGCCCTGCGGCGACGGACGACGGGTGAGCGAGGAGTCGTTCGAATGAGTAGTCAATTCAGTAGCGATGAGGAAGTGCTGGCTCGGCTGGTTCGCGAAGCGGGGGACCCGCGCGTATCGCCCGACCCGCAATATGCCGAGATGCTCCGGGCGACGATCCTGGACCGTGTGGGGCCAGCGGAAACGGTTGCCCAGGCGACCACGGGAGTCCGGCCAGCAGCCGCGATTCCCCTTACCGTGGAAAGGAATCGAAACATGAAACGCCTAGCCCAACTCGCCGTGGCGGCGACCATCCTGGTGGCCTTGGGCAGTCTCGTCTCTTGGATCGTAATCGGCGGCGGCTCGACGAACATCGCCTTCGCGCAAGTGGCGGAAGCCTTGGACCGCGTCCGCAGCGCCACGTATGACTTCACGATCGGAAATGAAGAACCCGCTGGACGGAACGACGACGATCAGCCGAGCGAAAGGTTTCTTCCTGGCGCCGTCGCGCGAACGCGTCGAAATGTCGATGTCCATGGGTTCTGGCAAGAACAAGAGTAGCAGCATTATGATTTTGGACTGCCTGGCTCGAAAGGCATCACTCTGGCGCCCGATCAGAAACTAGCCGTCATGATCAACATCTCGACGATCGGAGAAGTCCGCCGGCGGCACGTCGAATATGTTCGAGATGGTGCGGCGGCTCGTTCGGGAGGGCGGCACGGGATCGGGCGAGAAGGTCGAGTCGCTGGGCGAGAAGGAAGTCGACGGGCGTATGGCCGTCGGCTTTCGGATCCGGAACAACATGGGCGTCATGGTCGCTCTGGGCCGATCCGCAGACTGCCCGGCTCGTCCGCGTCGAAGTGGATATGCTCCTCCAGCGGCGGTCACAGCGTCATGAGCAACTTCCGCTATGACATGGATTTGGACCCGTCGTTGTTTAGCCTCGAACCGCCCGCCGGCTACACCGTCCAGAACATGGAGGCGAAGATGCCCGTGGAGGATGATCTGGTCAACATCCTGCGGCTCATTGCCGAGCACAACGACGGCGCCTTTCCTGCCGCCATCGGGACAAACAAGGAGTACATGCAGGCCGTCCAGGCGGAAACAAAATCGGCAGCCGAAAACTTGTCAAAACGCCGGAGGCGCAAGAAGCTCATGGAGAAGCTTAAAGCCCAGTATGGCAAGGATCAGGCGGGGTACATGAAGGCGTGGATGGAGGAGTGGATGAAGATGGTCGGACCGAGCACGCAGAAGCTCACGCAGAAGCACATGCGGGGCGTGATGTTCTACACGATGCAGAAACCCGAGAACGACTCCCACTACGTCGGGGACGGGGTGAAGCTGGGCGCGCCCGATCGGCCCGTCTTCTGGTACAAGCCCACGGGCGCCGACAAGTACCGCGTCATCTACGCCGATCTCAGCGTCAAGGAACTGGCGCCCGACGACGTCAAGAAGTTGCCGGAAGCGAAGCCCAGATAAGGTCACCGGCGAGCCGCGCAAAACGGGGCCTCGTCACACGACAGCTCCGAATAGAGCGCCAATCCCTGCGGTTAGCGCCATGGCAAGCGCCCCCCAAAATGTGACCCGCAAGGCCGCTTTCATCACCGGCGCTCCCCCGGCATGTGCTCCGAACCCGCCAAGTAGCGCCAGGAGCAAGATTGAACTTCCAAACACGCCGGGAATCAACCACGGTCGCGGCAGAACGAAAACGTTTAAGAGCGGCGCCGCGGCGCCGACGGCAAAACTCGCTGCCGAAGCCAGAGCCGCCTGCACCGGCCGGGCGGTCGAAATGTCGGAAATGCCCAGCTCATCACGGGCGTGGGCGGATAGCGCGTCATGCGCCATCAGTTGCTCGGCGACCTGTCTTGCGAGCGAAGGCTCGAGACCTCGACTGACGTAAATTGACGCCAGTTCGCTTCGCTCGGATTCTGCATCGGCTGCAAGTTCCTTCCGCTCGCGGTCGAGGTCGGCCTTTTCTGTATCCGCCTGGGAGCTCACCGACACATACTCGCCGGCGGCCATCGACATCGCTCCGGCGACAAGTCCCGCGACTCCGGCGATCAGAATATCGCCGCTTGCCGCGTTGGCCGCTGCCACGCCGACCACCAGGCTCGCGGTGGATACAATGCCGTCGTTGGCGCCTAGCACGGCCGCGCATAGCCAGCCGATGCGCTCGGTGCGATGCCGTTCTTGATGCTTGACGAACAAGTTATTGGATTCTTAGAAACGGCGAAGGCCGCCAGGGGGAATCCGTCGCGGCCTTCGCTCAGCGCGTCGCTCAAAAGCGTCCGCATCATTACTCGGTCACTTTTTTTACGGCTTTCTTGACCGAGTCGGCGGCCTTCTGGATGGCCTGCTTCGTCTTCCCGACGGCCTGATCGGTCTTTCCTTCGTTGCGAAGCTTGTCGTTGCCGGTCAACGCGCCGGCAGCTTCCTTGATTCGGCCTTTCACCTCGTCTGTCTTGCCGCTCATGATAGCGACTCCTTTTTTCTAGAGGCTGTTTTCGTATCAACTTATCGATCAGAACTCGCGCGACGCGTCCTGGAAGGCTTGTTCCAAGTCGTCCCAGGCCGACTGCGCTCCCTGCTGAACGTCCTTCCAAGCCTCCGCGCTCGACTGACCGACCTCGGCCAACTTGGCGCGGGCTGCATCCCGTTTCGTTTCCAAGTCGGCCAGCTTCTGATCCCAGTTGGCCTTGGCCTCGTCCTTCAGGTCTTTACCTTTCTCGCGGAGTTCGGCGATTTTGACGTCCAGCTCCTCGAGTCGGGCCTCGAGGCGCTTTTGGAACTCTTCCTTGGTCTGCTGGGAAAACTTGGCGGCCGTGTCGACGGCCTGGCCGGCATCGCGGCGTACGTCTTCGGAGGTGACCTTGCCGGGCGTTTGATCAGAGGATTTTTGTTCGCACCCCGTGACCGCGATAAACCCGGCCAACATCATCAGCCAGAACCCTCGTACCATGATGGAAGCCTCCTTTGCATGTAAAAGCAGCAACTCCCATAGCCTCGGAACATCGCGTCCAGTTACGCGCTTCTTCGGTCCTTCGCAGCTGCTGCAAGACCGCCTTGAACGCACCGCGGCGCCCCCGGTTCTCAGGTGTGAGCGTGCGCTGCGTTCCGGCCCAGGAGGAAGTACAGCACCATGCCGACGATGGGCAGCAGCAGAATCAGTGCAATCCAGAGCACTTTGTGCATGGCTCCAGAACTCTCCCGCAACACGCTGACGATGGCGAAAATGTCCAGGAGCAGTATGACCACTCCGCCTAGGCTGATGGCAGTGGTGATCATGACATGCCCTCCTCATAAAGCCCCCACGCGGGGGAAAACCACGATCCACAGTAATCATATACGTCCCATGAGCACCAGGATGAGCAGGATGACGACCACCAGTCCCAGCCCGCCGCTCGGGAAATAGCCCCAGTTTCGGCTGTGAGGCCAGGTGGGCAACGCGCCCACCAGTAAGAGAATCAAGATCACGAGCAAGATAGTGCCAAGCATTTTAGCTCTCCCTTCAAGACAGATTGTTCGAGCAAAGTCACTTGATGGGTTGTTCCGCTGGTGCGCCTCCTCAATAACTCCTGGGTTGCTGTACGGCTGGGCCCGCCGCCCGCGCGGAACGACGTTCTGACGTGAGCAGTCGTTCCGATTCCGGCAAGGGCAAGCTTTGCGGGAGCGGCGCCAGTTCGAGGCCGAACGTACGCTTGCGCAGCGGGAGAAAATCGTCGACGCCATCGAGTCGCACGCGCATAATTCCGCCCGACATCGGATGAGTCCGCCGCCATGCGCAATATCGAACAAAGAGGGACGTCGCCAAGCTGCTGAGCTTCTCTCTCAGACTTCCCTGAGGGTTGCCGAATCGGAGATTCCGAATATTCTGCCACGCATGTCGCCACGAATAGAACTTGCGGTAGCAGTCGAACAGACATTCTGACAATCGACTGCGCGAGAACGCGGGATGCCGCCACGTGAGACACGTCGTGTCGAACCGATCGAGGTTTCGTTCCGTGATCAGTCCTTCTTTCAAGAAGTCGTCGTACTGTTCGGTGCCGGGGATCGGACAAAGAATGTAGAAGGAAGCCCACGTTGGGGCCATCTCGCGAAGTACTTCCACGTGGGCGCGGATCTCCTGCTCCGTGTCCTGGGGGAAGCCAATGATGTTCGAAAAATGAGAACGGATGCCGTACTCATGGCATTGGCGCACAATGTCTCGGTATGTTTCCGGACGGTTCTGTCCCTTGTGAGCCGCCAGTAAGGTTTGCCGATTGAACGATTCGACGCCGACGAACACCTGGGAGCACCCGGCCTTGCCCAGGAGCGCCACCAGGTCCTCTTGTCCGGCGATCTGCGCGTCGCATTGAATGAAGAACTTCATGCCGAGCCTTTCGTCGACCATCGCCGTAAGAAGTTCCTCAGCCTCCGGGTACTTGTTGAAGTTGTCGGACGTGAACATGATCGTGCGCACGCCAGCCGCCTTGGCCGCGCGCAGAGTGGCCAGGGTCGTAGCGATGCTCTGGCTGCGAATTCGTCGCCCGGCGATCTTGATTACCGAGCAGAAGTTGCAAAGGAACGGGCACCCGCGCGCCGGGTAGACCCCCAACATCGGAACGACGTAGCGGCCGAGATCGCGGCGGCTGGGAGGAGCGAGCACCGGCGACTCGAGTTCCTGTTGCCAGCGACGGTCCGCGCCGTACACCGGCTTCAATTCTCCGCCCGCGGCGTCGTGCAGGATTTCGGGCCAGACGAGTTCCGCCTCCGCCTGGGCGAAGCTCACTCCCCGGCCATGAAACATCGAGGTGTCGCAGGTCATGACATGTGGTCCGCCGATGACAGCCATGCAGGCGTTACTTCGGGCGTAGGCGGCAAGGTCCAGGGCGCGGTGGAACTGGTGGCTTTGAACGCCTACGAAGGCGGCAAGTGTGCGCGTGCCATGCGGAGGCGATAGCAGCTTTATATATTGCAGGTCAGTATGGACATATTCGTCGACGGTATGCGTTTCGATGGGCATTCCACCCAGCTCCGCCGGGACCATGCTGCGCATGTAGGGCACAGTGCTGTTGGGCATGAATCCGCGGCGAAACCGCTCGACAAAGCCGTTTGCCAGGTACTTGCTGGGTTTGATGATCACTACGTGCAAGGGCCGGGACATAGAACCTCCCACGAAGCGGAGCCTCCCTGCCACTGCGGAAGTCTGCGATGGATTGCCTCGGAGGGCCGCCGAGGACAACGAGTGCAAGGCTAGTGCCGAAAGGAGGGATTGCCGGTCCGGCTGCTTCGCGAAGACGTCGCGAGCGAATCTGCACGGCCGTGTGCCATAGTGGCGCGCCGCGGCGGATGCGTCCTGATCGCCGGCGCTTTCTGGGCCGCGCCCCGCCGGCTGGTGAGCAGGTTCTTGCTATTCCACGCCCTGTGCCGTATGCTGCTGATGCTGCTGGGGGGATTTCTGATCCGTTGATGGGCTACGATATCGCCGCGGTCACAGCAGCGACAGAGTATTTTGAGATATCGATTGTCGTAGCTAAGTTAGTCGGAAGACTGAATAAGGGGTAATCCGGCCGGTCCGGAGGACCCGTAAACGAGTAAGCCGACGTGGTGGAATGTCTCAGGGGTATTCCACCACGTCGGCTTTTTTTGTGGCTCCGACAAGGCACGCATGTGTGGCGCGCCTCGCAAATCTCACCAGCTGAAGAATTAACTCTCGCATCGGGCAGCAGTCCGAGATCAATGGCGTTGTGCGCCGCATGCGAGCGTTGCTCACGCCAAACGGAAAAGAAAACATCATGAAATCCGTGCGTACATGGTTGGCGGCGTTTGGCTTCGCCCTCGAAGCCTTGGGATTCTTCAGTCTGTCGGCGCCGGACGCTCTCGCCGCTAATGTCACCTCCACCTGGAGCGCCGCAACCTCGGGCGCCTGGAACGTCAACGCCAACTGGACAAACGTGCCGGCGTCGGGGGGATTCCCCAATAACGGGAACGGCGGCGTGGCGACTTACGACGCCGTGATTAGCCCCGCCGGGTCGCCGTACACTGTGACTCTGAACACAGACGTGACGGTCGAAGACCTGTCACTGAATTCTGCCAATGCGACCTTGAGTCACACGGCCGGCACGCTCACTGCCACGGGCGCGATCAATCTTACGGCGGGCACATTTCAATTAAATGGCGGGACGATTGCGAATACGACGGTGAACGTGGGCGGCGGGACGCTGAACGTCGCCGACAACGCCGCCAACCTGCTCACGGGGGTGACAGTCAATGGCGATCTGACCTTGAATAGCAACAGCGCGCACACGAAGCTGGCGGGCGGCACGACCTTTAATACGGCCCATCTGGCCGAATTCCAGGCCGCCCTGGGCTTCGCGCCGGGGCAGACGCTCTCCGGCACGATCCTGTTCGAGGGGAGTACCAATGCCCTGCGTGCGGTGGAGATGAACGGCACGGCCGGTGCGTTCACCGTCGGCCCGATGGGCGTGATCCGCACCGCGGCCGGCTTCGGCGGCAACGCCCAGATCGGCGGCGCCTTTTTCACCGGCGGCGCGATGGCGCTCACCAACAACGGACTGATCTCCAGCCAAACCAGCGGACGCACCGTGACGGTCAATCCGGACACGCTGACCAACGGCGGCACGGGCATTTTGGAGGCCAAGAGCGGCGGCATCCTGACCATCGCGCCGACGGGCGACTTGGACCAATGCGGGCACGATCAGCGTGAACAGCCGGAATCGGTGAACCTGGGCGGCACGTTCAACGCCACCGGCGGCATCGGCGCCTGGAGCAACACGGCCGGCACGGTGAACGTCACCGGGACGGTCAACGCGGGCAGCGGCGCCAATACGCTCACGCTGAACAATTCCACCGGCTCGTGGACGCTCAACGGCGGCACGATCAGCGGCGGCGCGCTGGCCTTCGCCGACGGCAAGACGCTGAACGTCGCCGACAACGCCGCCAACCTGCTCACGGGGGTGACAGTCAATGGCGATCTGACCTTGAATAGCAACAGCGCGCACACGAAGCTGGCGGGCGGCACGACCTTTAATACGGCCCATCTGGCCGAATTCCAGGCCGCCCTGGGCTTCGCGCCGGGGCAGACGCTCTCCGGCACGATCCTGTTCGAGGGGAGCACCAATGCCCTGCGTGCGGTGGAGATGAACGGCACGGCCGGTGCGTTCACCGTCGGCCCGATGGGCGTGATCCGCACCGCGGCCGGCTTCGGCGGCAACGCCCAGATCGGCGGCGCCTTTTTCACCGGCGGCGCAATGGCGCTCACCAACAACGGACTGATCTCCAGCCAAACCAGCGGACGCACCGTGACGGTCAATCCGGACACGCTGACCAACGGCGGCACGGGCATTTTGGAGGCCAAGAGCGGCGGCATCCTGACCATCGCGCCGACGGGGACTTGGACCAATGCCGGCACGATCAGCGTGAACGCCGGAATCGTGAACCTGGGCGGCACGTTCAACGCCACCGGCGGCATCGGCGCCTGGAGCAACACGGCCGGCACGGTGAACGTCACCGGGACGGTCAACGCGGGCAGCGGCGCCAATACGCTCACGCTGAACAATTCCACCGGCTCGTGGACGCTCAACGGCGGCACGATCAGCGGCGGCGCGCTGGCCTTCGCCGACGGCAAGACGCTGAACGTCGCCGACAACGCCGCCAACCTGCTCACGGGGGTGACAGTCAATGGCGATCTGACCTTGAATAGCAACAGCGCACACACGAAGCTGGCGGGCGGCACGACCTTTAATACGGCCCATCTGGCCGAATTCCAGGCCGCCCTGGGCTTCGCGCCGGGGCAGACGCTCTCCGGCACGATCCTGTTCGAGGGGAGCACCAATGCCCTGCGTGCGGTGGAGATGAACGGCACGGCAGGCGCGTTCACCGTCGGCCCGACGGGCGTGATCCGCACCGCGGCCGGCTTCGGCGGCGACGCCCAGATCGGGGCTGCCCTTTGGACCGGCGGCGCAATGGCGCTTACGAACAACGGACTGATCTCCAGCCAAACCAGCGGACGCACCGTGACGGTCAATCCGGCCACCAGCTTCGCCAACGGCGGCACACTCGAAGCCGTTAACGGAGGCATCCTGGCCGTGCCCTTGGGTTACACGCAAACAGCCGGAACCACGCGCGTCAGTAGCGGCGGCACGATCTCAGCGATCGATCCGCTTGACGTGAACACGCTGCACACGATCACCGTCGCTGGAGGCCGGCTCGAAGGCAGCGGCACGATCACGGCCAATGTGGCGAATTCCGCCACGATCGCGCCGGGCTTGTCTGCCGGATCGCTGTCGATCGCCGGGGACTTGATCCTCACGGCCGCCTCGACGCTGCAAATCGAGATCGGCGGCGTACGTCAGGGCGTCGATCATGACTTTCTGTCCGAGGCCGGCGCTGCGCCGCTGAATCTGGCCGGCGCCTTGAGCGTGGTACGGGTTGGCGGTTTCTTGCCTACTGCCGCCGATTCATTAATAATCCTCAGCTCCAACCAGCCCATCACCGGCATGTTTTCCAACGTCGTGGGCGGCCGCGTGACGGCCACCGACGGCATCACTTCAATTAAAGTTTCTGTCGTCGGCAACTATGTGGTCTTGGGCGAGCGGCCCGGCGATTACAACGGCAACGGCGTCGTGGATGGCGCGGATTTCCTGGTCTGGCAACAAGGTCTCGGCGGGCCGTTCACGCCGGCGCACCTCGACGTGTGGAACACCAAGTTGGGCACGCCTGCCAGCAGCATCGCGGACGCCAATCGCGATGTGCTTAGCAATGCCCGATCCAATGTCCCCGAACCGGCGACGGCGGTGATGCTGATCGCGGGAATGCTCGCCCTGCGTTCTCGCTACACACGGCCGCGTCGTAAACTCATTCGTCCGTAAGACGGGCCGAAAGTCGACCGGTTTCTTGCCGGCCAAAAGCCCGGGCGACCTGCCCTTGCCCCGGCGGTCTGTATCCGCCCTCGCTGCAGAGCCAATAAATCCCCAGGCAAATCTCCGTCGATTTACTGCCTCGGCCGGCAGTTCGTTGATTCCCGCTCGCGTAGGGCGTACGCTACAGGCTGTTATCGTGTTACGCCTGGTTTGCACCTGTTCGTGCAAGGCGGCTTTAAGAGGGGGGCTCTCTTTCGCCAGCGCGAGTTGAGCGAGCCGCATCGGTGACGGCCGCAGCATTTGTGGGCGCCGGCGGCTCAAGTTCGTCTTTGCCGCGCGCGTACCATCGGTCGGGTGAAGCAGCAGAGTCATCGCGCCTAGATGCGCCATGGGAGAGATGATGTCGTTGATTCCTTTCAAGCGGAGCGGCCGGGGCGCCTTGGATTCTCTTCGTCGCCGACAGCCGTGGGCCAGGCGGTTAGACGTCGAAGAACTGGAGCCGCGGCGGCTGTTGTCGGTGAACGTGCTGACCTACCACAACGATCTCACGCGGCAAGGACTCAATTCCGCGGAAGCCAGCCTCACTCCGGCCAATGTGAACTCGAGCGCTTTCGGCAAACTGTTTTCCTATCCCGTGTTGGGACAGATTTACGCCGAGCCGCTGTACGTGTCGAACCTGGCCATTCCCGGCCAAGGGATTCGCAACGTCGTGTTCGTGGCGACGGAGCACAATGACGTTTACGCCTTCGACGCCACCAGCAACGCCGGCCCCAACGGCGGGCTGCTATGGTCCGTGAATCTTGGTCAGTCCGCGTCGATGCCGAATCCGTTCTTCGGCAACCGCTATGGCCCGTACGGCGATATAAAACCGCAGGTCGGCATTACCAGCACGCCGGTGATCGATCTGGCCACCAACACGATTTACATCGATTCGTTCACCAACGACGTGATCGGACAAAACGCCTACTCGCATCATATCTGGGCGCTGGACATCACCACGGGGGCGCAAAAGGCGGCGCCGGCGCTCGTGGCCGCGGCCGTGCAGGGCAACGGCGCCGGCAGCGTGGGCGGGACAATTAACTTCACGGCGACGCAGCAGATCCAGCGTTCGGCGCTGACGCTGCTGGGCGGCACGCTGTACGTGGCCTACGCGGGGTATGCCGACACCGATCCCTACACGGGCTGGGTGCTGGGCTTCGATCCAGCGACGCTTCAGCTGACCAAAGTGTTTAACACGGCCCCCAACGACGGGACCGACTCCCATGAGGGCGAAGCGGGCATTTGGCAGGGCGGCTACGGCATGGCGTCGGACGGCGCGCAGTTGTTCGTGATGACCGGGAACGGCGATTTCCAAACCAATATCGGCGACTACGGCGACTCGTTCCTGAAACTCACGCCCGACAACAGCACGCAGCCGGGGAATAAGAACGGCTATGGACTCACGGCGTCGGATTACTTTACGCCGTTCAACGAGCAGTCGCTGGCCGACGCCGACACGGACCTGGGTTCGGGCGGCACGATGATTCTGCCAGATCAAGAAGGTTCGAGACCGCACTTGCTGGTGGGCGCCGGCAAGCAGGGGGTGATTTATCTCATCAACCGCGACGCCGGCCAGATGGGCAAATTCAACTCGGGCTTCGACAACGTCGTGCAAAAGGTGAGCATGGGCCACTCGGAATTCGGCGGCCCGGCGTACTTCAACAACACGATTTACTATCACGCCAACGGCGACGTGCTGAAGGCTTTCAGCATCGTCAACGGCGTGCTCTCGGCGGCGCCGGTGGCGCAGGGATCGACGAGCTACTCATTCCCAGGCGCCACGCCCAGCGTGTCGTCGGCCGGCACGGCCAATGGCATTGTGTGGGATGTTCAATACAACTCCAGCCGCGCCGTGCTCCGCGCTTACAACGCCGCGACGCTCGCGGAGCTGTACAACAGCAGCCAGAACGTGGCCCGCGACGGATTGCGCCCGGGGGTCAAATTCGTCACGCCGATGATTGCCGACGGGCATGTGTTCGTGGGGACGGACGGGGCGTTGGCGGTGTTCGGGCTGTTGTCGCCGCCGGTGACGGCCCCCGCGGCGCCCACGGGCCTGTCCGCCTCCAACTCCACCGCGATGCAGATCAGGCTCACCTGGACCGACCACGCGACGAATGAATCTGCCTTTGAGATCGAACGATCCAGCGACGGCATGAATTACGTGCAAATTGCGCTGGCCAGCGTGAACTCCACGAGCTTCGTCGACACGGGGGTCGTCGCCGACGCGACCTACTTCTACCGAGTACGGGCCACGAATACGGTGGGCGATTCAACGGCCGCGGGCCCGGTCAGCTCGACGGTCGTCCCAATTGCCACGCCGGTCAACGTCTACCACTTTGAGGAAGGCGCCGACCTGACGACGCTGGATTCGGCGGGCGGGAACACGGGGACGCTCGTGGGCGGGACGACGCCCGCGTGGACGGCTGGCCGCATTGGCAACGGCGCCCTGAGTTTCAGCGGCGACGGCGTGACGAACTCCACCACGCCGCAATCCGCCGTGCAGACCGCCAGCAGTCTCGCCGGGGCGCTGGGCGGGACCGCCACGCTCACGGCGTGGGTCAAGACCACGCAGACGGGCAACAACACCCTGACTTCGGCGCCGGCGATCGCCGGCGTCGATGTGGCGGGCTCGACGAACGATGTTCGGTGGGGGTATCTCGACGCGGCCGGCCACATCGGCTTGGGCGCCGGCAGCACGGGCATCGTGAGCAACGGCGTGGTCAACGACGGGCAGTGGCATCACGTGGCCATGACGCGCAACCAGAGCACCGGCGCCGTGCAGATTTACGTCGACGGCGCCCTGCAAGGTTCCGGCACGGGCGCCACCGGCACGAAGACAACGGCGTTTCGCTTGATCGGGGCCCAAACCGCGTTAGCGAGCGACGGAGTCACCAGCCTGGGCGCCACCTACTTCAACGGCCAACTGGACGACCTGCGGATTTTCAATCGTGTGCTAACGGCGACCGAGATCGCGGCGATCGGCAAAGTTCCGGCGGCGCCGGTCAATCTGACGGCCAACGCTCTTTCGAGTTCGATGGTTCAGCTCGCCTGGACTAACGCCTCGAGCTTCGCGGAAAACGTCGAGGTGCAGCGCAAGATCGGCGCCGGGGGCGCGTATCAACAAATTGCGCTGCTCGGCGGCGCGGCCACGGGCTTCACCGATACGAACCTGTCGCCGGGCACAGAATATTTTTATCGGGTTCGCGCCAGCGGCCTGGCGGGCGCGTCGGACTTCTCGATTCCAACGAGCGTAACGCCGCCGAGGCCGACGGTCGTGGGACGATTCGTGTTCTACAACAAGAGCAGCTTTGACGGCGAGAACGGCAGTTCGAACATTGCCGACAATCTGGCCATCGCCCCCGACAAGCAGGCGCTGTTGCCCGGACAAACAGCGACGTTTGCCAACTACACGAGTTACTCCAAGGGTCTCAACGGCGTCATTGTCGACGTGAGCAACTTCGACGGCGTGATTACGCCCAGTGATTTCACGTTGATGGTGGGCTCGACCAGCGACGTGGGCGCCTGGTCGCCGGCGCCGGAGCCGTCGTTTGTTGCCATGTACCCTGGCTGGGGCGTGGGCGGCTCGACGCGATTGGAATTGTTGTGGGACAACAACCTGATTCAAAACCAATGGCTGCAGGTGACGCTCGAGGCCAACGACGTGACCGATCTGGCGGCGCCGGACGTGTTTTACTTCGGCAATGCCATCGGCGAGAGCGGGAATCTGCCTGGCAGTACCATGGTCGACACGGCCGACGAGCTGGGGGCGCGCAGCAACGGCACGGCTGCGGGCGAAGCGGGGCTTGGTAATTTGTATGACTATAACCGCGACAAGCAGGTTAATTCCGAAGATGAACTGATTGCCCGTTCGCACCGTTCGGGGTTGTCGCCGCTGCGACTGATCACGACGCCCGCCACGGTCGTGGCGTCGGCCGCATCGTCGGGCGCGGCGCTGTCCGCCGCGGTCGCCCGCGCCGAAGCCCGCCCGGCAGCATCCGAGTTGGGCGCGGCGTGGATCGTTAGCCCGGAATTGAACTCCGTTCCCAGCTCTGCGAAGGCCAAGGCCATCGACGCGGCATTGCAGGACTTTTACGCGAAGACGACTTCAATCACCAGGCCCAGCTTCCGCCCTGATGCGGCCCCGCCGATCCAAGCTCAACGTACTGACTCCGCAGGGCATGGGTTGCAAGATCCACACGACGCGTCGTTTTCCCAGGAAACCGACGGGACCGGCGACTCAACGGGATGGAGATTTTCAAGCAGCCTCCGCGGTCTTCGCCGATTCGGCAGATGGCTGCCGGCGCTGGTCTTGCTGCTCGCTGGCCGAATCCGGACGTCCGGGCCGCGAGCATCGTGGTTGGCAACCATCTGCTTGTCGGCAAACACCGCCAATCAGGTGATATCGATTTATGTTACGGGAGGCGAGGCGATCGCCGGCGAAGATTTCTTCGCTCAGATCGGCGACGGCGGCGCGTTCCTGGGCGGCGTGAACAGCAAGCCGTCGTTCACCAACGTCGACGTCATCGCCGGGTCCGTCTTTGCCGGCAACAACAACGGCGCCTTTGGGGATCCCAACGGCGTCGGCCCGCCGGGCAGCAACGCGGCCCATCCTCTGATTTGGCTTGACGGAACGACGACCGTCAGCGGGACGACGCCGGCCAGCGGCCTGCTGGCGACGCTGACCCTCGACACCACCGGCCTGTCGTCGGGGACGTTTCCGCTGGTGTTGACGGGCGTCGCCAGTGCGCGGGCGCGTTTGACACGACGCTGCGGGACGCGATGGGGAGTGCCATTTCGTTGGCGGTGACCAACGGCCAGCTAAAGATCGCCCCTGGGTATACGGGCGACTTCAATGAGAATTCGATCGTCGACGACGCCGACCTGGCCCTCTGGAATGGCGGTTTCGGCGTGGCGGGCGCGACGCACTTCACGGGCGACGCCGACGGCGACGGCGACGCCGACGGCGACGACTTCCTCGTGTGGCAACGGCAAGCGGGCTTGCCCGCGCCGGCAATTGCCGCCAGCGCGGCTGTTCCCGAGCCGGCGACGCTGGCGATGGTCGTCCTGGGCCTGCCGACAATTATTCTTCGCCTGCGAATGCGGGCGTAAGCTCGAAGGACAAGGTAGATCGGCGCCGTTTTGGAGCTCCTGGCTCGAACACGATCCAAAACGTCAATACTCGGCTATTTTTGCGTGGCGCACTTGGCGTTCTCGACGCGGCAAACGCCGAGCCGCGATGCGCGGGGCCGACAGCGTTAGTCGCCGAGTTGTGGCGTTTTCGACCTTTTTCTTCACGCGGGCAAACCTCGGTAAAATCAGGGCGGCGCGCGAGGCGTTGGGAGAGCGCGGCGCGCTCCATAACGGCCTCAACCCTGTCGATTCACCGCAAGGCGAAACGTGGCAACGCGTTGGGTAGCGGGTGGGCGCCGTTCAAAACTCCTCGCGGCGCAGCAGGGGCGCTGTCGGCGCAGCGGCAAGCGATCTGCCTCACGGTGCGCAGAGTTGGCGTGGGTGAGTTGGAATGTCAAAGAACGACCCGGCCGACATGATCGGCCAACCGTCGACGCTACCACAGTCGTTGGCCCATTTTCAACAAAAAAGTTTGGTGAGGGTGCGATCAAAGTTAATGGGACCTCTAGTTAGGGTCGCCGCGACCCTTTGCTGCGAAGCAGTCTTAGCCCCGGCATTGATGCCGGGGTGAGTGGCGTCGGGGGGTCAGTTTTGTTAGGCCCGTTCACGGGTCTTCACAGCCACGGCTTGAGCCCATCATGCTCACGCCATCGAGAAAAGCCCCGTGAAACGGGGCTGCTCATGGCGCTATGCGGCCCGAGCCCCGACATGAATGTCGGGGCTACTACCGCTGCGCGGACAGGGTCGTTAACGACCCCAGAGACGCCGGCGCTGGACTCAGTTTTGGCGGACGAGCCGGGCTGTTGATGCGCGGGGCGTTGCCCCCATTAATTTTGATCGCACCCTTTGGTGAATTCTCAGGGAGTCGCGGCGGCGATTTGAAGGGCATTGGGGACTAGGGTGGTAGCGGAGGAGGTTGCGCGGCGCCGCTGGCAATGCGAGTTAGGGCATCGGCATCCAAGATGAATGGAATTTGACTCCCGTCCCGTTCGACTTCCCCGCCGCCGAACGTGTCGGCGTGGGCGTTGGTCTGCGCGGCGCCGAAAAATGCCAGCATCCCTGCGATAAATAGCAAGCCCACGATCCGAATGCGCCGTCGGATGGCAAACGCGCTTGCCGCTCTGGTTTTCGTTTCGTCGGCGCGATACGATAGCAATATGTCCGCGACTGCTGTCCACGAATCGGCGATTATGGAACGGCTCATTTTCTCACCTGAGAAAGCCGAGGCGATTGTGTCGCTCGCCTTTGGCGCGAAGACCAAGAGCGGATGCGCGAGCTGATGGATCGAAACAACCAAGGCTTGCTTACCGATTCCGAAGCGGCCGAGATGGAAAGCTTTCGGCGAGTCGGTTCGCTCCTTGGCATCCTTCAGGCACGGGCGCGGGTCGCTCTGGACAAGTCACGCGCACCGGAATAATGGCGGCAATCAATAGCGAACTTCGCCTGCTTGTTTGGACGCGCGGGCGGCTTTTGCGAGTACTGCCGGATGCCGGACGGGTTCGATCCGTTGCCCTTTGCCGTCGATCATATCCGCCCGCAATACCATCATGGTCCCACGATCGCCGATAACTTGTGCGTCAGTTGTTTTAGCTGCAACACTTTCAAGGCGGTCAACATCGCGGGTCACGATCCCGACACTGGCGAGCTGACGCTGCTCTTCCATCCCCGCAACGACGACTAGGACGCGCACTTCGCGTGGGATGGCCCTCACTTGCGAGGTCTCACGGCCGTCGCTCGCACGACGATCGACGTCCTGCGAATAAACCTTCCCGAACGCGTGGAACATCGCCGCTTGCTGCTGGAACTGGGCGTGTTTCCGGCGTCGTAAAGCGCACATGCCAAGTCCTCCCGCGCCGATGGCGAGCAGCAGCGGACTTGGCTCAGCAATACTTGCGACGCGAAAACCGGCGCTTAGCGCAGCGGAATTCAGTTCTCGGAACGCTAATCCGCACTAATCAACAACAAAGTTTGGTGAATTCATAGGGAGTCGCGGCGGCGATTTGAAGGGCATCGGGGACCAGGGCAGTAGCGGAGGAGGTTGCGCGGCGCCGCTGGCAGTGCGCGATAGGGCATCGGCATCCAAGGTGAATGGAATTTGACTCCCGTCCCCTTTGACTTTTTCCTTTAACTTCTTGCTATTGTCCCCTGAAGCCAGAATGGCGGTCTACGTTGTAGCACACGGCTTTTCTGAGCGCGAATCTTGGGACTGAGCTTCCTTGGATTTTCTTTCCATTACCGTTGCGAAAGCGCGATCAGCGGCCTGCTTAACGCCATCTCCCTGAAGCTTGAAAATATCTCGCCGAATCTTTAGATACCCCTTTAGCTTCGTGAAACCCAAGATAAATCGCATCTTGGCTGGCGATGGGGCAAATCGCAACCCGAAATTCTGATGCTGCGCTACGACCGTTGGCAAAAAGAAGACCCCGAGTTGGTTGCCCATGTAGTCGACGGTTGCCCGATCTTCGTCATCGAGGTGGCGCAGTACCACATCGACTTCTTGATCGGTTAGGACGGCCGGGGCAGTGCGATGGGCATAGCGATTCCGCAGCCTCCTTATGGCAGCCAGCGCATCCCGTTCGTTCTCCCGAATGTAGCCGATCGCAAACAAGAGCGTTTCTTTCGACCATGCATCGCCGAGTGGAGCCTTATACGACTTCAACAGCTCCTGGCCGGCCTCTGCTCTTGCATCGTCGCCTTCGCACAGCACATCGCGAGTCATTTCGGAGATTATTTCGTCGATCCAGGCGGAAGCGATTAGAACACATCCGCGATCCGACTCGAAAAGCAACTCCATGTTGGTTTCTTGGTCGGGCGCCGCTTTTCCCGATGCCACAGTCTCAAACGCCTTCTCTAATAGCCCACCGCTAATCTGCTTTGCCTTCTCTACCATTTCCTCTGGATAGCGATCACGAAGGCTCAAGTCGCCCAACGGATTCTCGGCGATGACCTTAAGCATGGTGCGAAAGCCCTCGACAAAATCTCCCGTCGGGGCCGAACCACGCTTCATTTTCGCGGGTCTGGTTTTAGCCTTCGCCGGCTTTACTGGCGGGCCCTTGGCCGTGCGTTTTTTGTCGGGTCGTTTTTTGGCCATAGGAAGGCTGTCCCGTGGTTTGGCGCCACAGCGGGCCTATACCCCGCCGCAGGGAACTGGCGCCAAGGGGAAAAGGGGGAAAGGGGACATTCTGGTTTTCATCAAAAGTAGAATGTCCCCTTTTCTCTTTCCCTTAGGGCTTATTTTTGGGAACTCTGGGCGGCACTATGCGGTCAGGCATCGTGGGGGGAACTGGCGACTATTTGGCAGGTATTGATACGACGGTTTGCGTGGTAGGATGACCATCGGCAATCTGATACCCATGCCCCGGCAGTAGCAAACAAAATGAAGCGACTTCAGAATTCCCTTGTAGCCTGGCTGATGCTTGCGGCAGCCCAATCAACTGCGTCACCGGTGGCCCAGTGGGAATTCAGTGCGACCGTCAACGTTATCACCTCGCAGGGTTCGATCCCTCTACCATTCTCTGCACAAATCGGCGACACAGTCACGGGCAGCTTTACGATAGATTACGCCGATCCAGGTGCTCCTTATCTGGCTCCCTTTATCCGCCGATATTCCGCGCAGCCCATTAATCTGATTCAAGCATTCGTGGAAGGCGTTCCGCTTACTTTGGCTCCGTCGTCGTTTCGTCACGACATTGAAGTTTGGGACAATTCGGAAATACATGACGGCCACGACCTATTCTTTCTTTCGTATCAAACTCTCCAAGACTCACGGTACGCAGGGTTGGAAGTTAGCATGACCCTGAGTGGCGGCGACTCAGATGGAATGACGGTTTCGAGCCTCGACTTACCAACATCGTTTGCCCTCACTGATTTTGGCGGACTCGACTTTGGCTTGGGAATCATTAATCCCAGCGATCTCTCTGTAAGCTATCAACTCGGGGCAATACTTATCGACATCCAATCAATCCCTGAACTCTCGTCATTTGTCCTTGTCGGATTTGTGGCTACCTTGGTTTTTTACCGTCGATCAGGATGGGAAAAGGGAGGGAAAAGGGGACATTCTGGTTTTCATCAAAAGTAGAATGTCCGCTTTTCGCCCCCAATCTTGTAGACGGTTTCTCCCTTTTTTTGTATCGATACTGGTGACTTAGATACCGGGGACCGTCCGTGTAATCCGGGATTTCGTAGTAGCTCCACAGACCCACTTTGCGGTCGTCTGAATACTCGCCGTCTTGGCGCACCGTACCGTCCGGGAAGTAAAACGTCCACTTCCCTTGCCGCAGGTAATTTCCGTCACTCCGTCGAGTACGAAAGCCGCGCGAAACCAAATGGCCATTAGCATCGGACGCTTCAAACTCTTCAAGTGTCGGCCCCGCGGGAGCGGTCGGCACTGGGCAACCGGGGCCGTTTTCTCCGGCCGGTCTGCGCCATCGGAGCAACCAAGCAAAAGACATAAAAAAAGAAACAGACTTGTGACCGCCACATAAGCCATCGCCGCGAACGCCCATTTGAGAGAAAAGCGCATCGCGGCAGCATACCGCGCAGGGCGCTGTCCGGCTAATCAAGCGTCAATTGCAGTCGCCAACCGCGTCCCAGAAGTCGTTCTCGTGAACGATCAATAGTCGCTGGCCTTCGCGGCGGCGGCGACACCGCGTCTTCAACTTTGCGGCCATAACATGCGTATGCCCAGCATGGATTGCCGTCGGCGCCCACAATGAGATAGTCAGTGTCGTTTCTCAATCGCGGTTGAAACTGCCCGCCGAGCCGCACGACAATCTCAGACAGTTCATTGCGACTCGTGCGCTTGGAACTACCTGTGAAGCAAAAGAACTGATTGGCAAATTCGATTTCCGGGCAAACGGCGCAGACGCCCCCTAACGTGACTTCGCCCGCTTGCGGTCCGACGGCGGCTCGTGCCGGCGTCCTCATAAACTCAGCGAAGAAAAGCTTCAATCGCTCGTGCTCGGCTTCGTCGATCCGACCGTCTTGCATTACTGAAGCAATCAAGCTGTCGATTTCGTCATAAGGCCAGCAAGACCGCAAGTGCTCGTGGGCGTACAGCCACGAATTGAGCGTGCTCAATTCAGTTTCGTTGATTGTTCCGTCGGCCATCACGCCAGCGAGCACACCTTGCAATCGCTGCATATCGGACGTGACGGAATTGTAGTAATTCTCTTCGGTCGAGAATTTGTTGCACAGCCAAAGCAGGTCGGCCCGCTCCTCATCATCCACTTGTCCATCGGCAACAATGGTTTGCAGTGTTGGAATAACTTCGTTAAACGGATGATGCTTGGCAAATTCGATATGGCGGCCAATCCACGAGATTAGCCCCGCAACTTCACGATCATTTACCTTGTCGTCAGCCACGATGCCTTGCACGATGCCCTCAAGCTCGTGCATCGCTTTGTCTAAACGAGCGGGGCCGGTGTAGCAATAGTAGGCATCGTGGTCGGAATTTTCGTCGCGCATCGTCGGCTCGACTAGAAAGAGTTGCGTGAAAAGAGTCCGGCAGAGGTTTAGCATACCGCGCCGGGACTATTTGGCGTTAGCCGTGGGGGCTAGAATCCCCGCCCCGCGTACTGCGAAGCAGAAAACGGCAGTGGCCCATCGGCTATCGTGTGGCGCGAGCGGGCGAGGGCGACAGTACAGGATGCAGAAACCGGCAAGTGAGCGGAGATGACTACTCCGTAGGCAGGGACTCCAAAGCAGTCGGATATTTCGATTCCAGCAGCGACTCTAGCTCGTCAAATCGCGATGGAATTTTCTCAGCAACCTTTCGGTGAGCTTCCCGCACGGTCTTAATGTTCTTCGGATTCTGTAACATTAATCCTTCAAGGTGCAGAGAAACGGCATTGGCGCGAGAAGTCATCTCGGCGACTTCCAACATCTTGTTAAAGATTGCTAAGTCTTGAATAAATGTTCCGCTAACGATTGCAGCATCAAGTGCGCCGTAACCGTTCACACCCTGGGGAGCTTTTGGAAGGGAAATTGATCTTTACTTGCCTTGGCTTTTTCGGCGACACCATGGGGCATGTGGTGCAACGTTTCTGATAACGTCATCGCTCGCCAGTCGCCGGAGGCGCAGGAGATCATCCGTGTCTTGCTGGCGGAGATCGCCGGGCTGCGGGCGGAGTTGAACGACCTGCGAGCGGAGTTGGACGACCTGCGACGACAAGTGAAGGGCAAGACGCCGCAAAACTCCTCGCTGCCACCGAGCACGCAGCATCCGCACGCCCGGCCGGCCCCGCCGCCGCGGAAGCGGAAATCGACGAAGCGCCGCGGCGGTCAACCGGGCCACGCGAAACACGAGCGGCCGCTCGTTCCGAGCGAAGACTGCGACGAGGTGCAAGAACTCAAGCCGGCGGAGTGCCGGCGCTGCGGCGGCAAGCTGACCGGCCGCGATCCCGACCCGCTGCGTCACCAGGTGTGGGAACTGCCCGAGATCAAGCCGCACGTCACCGAGTACCGGCGACATCGGCTGGCGTGCCCGTGCTGCGGCGAAACGACGTGCGGAGTTGCCGGCCGGCGTGCCGCAGGGCCAGTCGGGTCCGCGGCTGACGGCGCTGGTCGCCTTGTTGATGGCCTACTATCGACAAAGCAAGCGGCGGACGGCCGAGTTTCTCGGCGCACTCGCGGGTCAGCCGTGCTGCCCGGCGCTGACGGTGAAGATGCAACATCAGGCGACGGCGGCCCTGCGGCCGGCATACGACGAGTTGGCCGCTCAACTGCCGACGCAGGACCGACTGAGCATCGACGAAACGGCGACCAAGGAACAAAACAGGAAGGCGTGGCTGTGGACGTTCGTGGCCCGCGCCTTCACCGTGTTTGCGGTCCGCGCTACGCGCGAGGCAACGGCGCTGGTCGATCTGCTCACGGCGGAGTTCGGCGGCGTGGTGACCTGCGATCGAGCCAAAATGTACTGGCACACCGGCCGTTTGCAATGGTGTTGGGCGCATTTGAAACGCGATTTTCAAGCGCTGATCGACGGCGGCGACGGTCAGGCCAAACGACTCGGGTACGACCTCCGCCGCGCCGCCGGCAAGCTGTTCGAGCATTGGGCCAATTATCGCGACGGCACGATCACGCGGACGGCCTTCATCCGCCGCATGGCGCCGGTCCGCCGCGAGGTCGAACGCGTGCTGCTGCGCGGGGCCAGCAGCGGTAACCGATCGATCGCGGGGATGTGTCGCGAACTCCATGACCATCGCGATTGGCTGTGGACGTTCGTCCGCGTGGAGGGCGTCGAACCGACCAACAACGCCAGCGAGCGCGCCTTGCGCCACGCCGTGATCTGGCGGAAACTCTCGTTTGGCACGCAAAGCGCCGGCGGCAGCCGCTTTGCCGAAACGATGCTCACCGTCATCGAAACCTGCCGTCAACAGAAACGCAACGCCTTCAAATTCGTCGCCGCCGCCGTGCACGCCCACTTCGCACGCCAAAAAGCCCCGTCACTGCTCCCCAGGGCGTGAACGGTTACAAGTGCGCCAGAATGTAAGGGCGTATAGAGCGTGTACTTAGTGAGGTCGCTTTCCTCCGAACCTTTTTCTTGCCAATCTGCCAGAATCTGCTTGTTGCGCACAACTTCCATGATGATTGCCTTCACCATTTCATCGCGTTTTTCCAGGTCGGCAAGCTCATTCCAGGTGCGCGTACCTAACAGCGTGCCCAAGCCAACCAGCGATAATCCAAATAGCGTCCAAAGCCAATTAGGCAACCGCCGAAACCACCTCCGGTTGTGCCAATGATCCGTGGTTAGGTAACCACCTAGCGTGACGACGCCGAACGTGTAGAACAGCAGACAACAGCAAACCCAAACTCTCTCCCCGGTCATCGATACCTCGCGCAGTGGACCAGTCGCTATTCGCCGTTTTCCCCTCCAGCTTGTCTCAGATTTTATCAGCCAGTGGCTATCTGACCAGCGACTTCGGAAGTCCAGAGCCGGCGTCGACAACGGCAGCCCATTTCTGACTCTGAACACGCTGAGCCGGGTCGAAAGCGCACGAAAAAATCCGGCCAGTGAGACGGTTCGGCCTTTTTTAATGATCGTTACTCCGATGACCGAATTGACGTAAGTCAGTCAAAAAAGTCCCCCCACTAATGCGGAAAACTTGCGCCCAACCGAAGCATTCTCAAAGCGGGGCCGAAGCAACAGACCCTAAGAAACCAGGGGGTTCGGAAGCATTCTAAAAGCATACGGATAACCAGTTACAACTCCGAAGCCGAAGGTTAGTGGTTTGAGCCCACTCGCGGATACTCCCCCGACGATGCTCGACGGCGGCGCTGGTCGCGTTGGGGAGGACGAGCCTCAGAAGTCGCCGCGAGTTGGCGGTCGCGTTCGTTGCTCGCTTCGGTGGGCTTATGCGCACGGATCGTGAAACGAATGACGCTGCCCTCATCACGCAGCCGACCGGCCAACTGGGCAGGTGCGTCGCCGGCTGCGATAATCGACGGGCATGAAACGCCTCATCGTCGGGCTGGTTGCGATGGCCGCCGTCGGCGGCGTGTGTGGGCGATTGCGCGGCGACGAGACGCTGCCCTTGGAGCAGTTCGACGCCGATCAGCTCGAAGACAAGATGCGCGGGGGCATGCTGGCCCAGGTGATCGGCAATCTCAATGGGTTGCCGCACGAGTTTAAGTACATCGACGAGCCGGGCGCCGTGGTCGACTACACGCCTGGGTTGCCGCAGGGCGCGTTTACGGACGACGACACCGACGTCGAGTGGGTCTATCTGCGCGAGATCGCCCGGGGCGGGCACAGCGTGCTGCCGCCGGCTCAGGTCGTCGACTTGTGGCAGCGGCATATCAACCGGCGCATCTTCTGCGCGAACCACTACGCCCGCCAATTGATGGACCTCGGCCTCCAGCCGCCTTGGACGGGCAACAGCGCGTTGAACCCCTGGGCCGAGTTCAATATCTCTGGCCAATTCTTGTGCGAATCGTTTGGCCTGATGGCGCCGGCCATGCCGCAGACGGCGGCGCGGCTGGGGCTTAACTACACGCGGACTGCCATCGACGGCGAGCCGGCGCAGGCGACGCAGTTGTTCACCACGATGATCGCCACGGCGTTCGTGGAGACCGACGTCGAGCGAATCCTCGACGCCGGGCTGCTGGCCGTCGATCCGCGCAGTGAAATCGCCGCGGTAGTCCGGCAGGTGCGCGATGTTTGCCGCGAGCATCCCGACGACTGGCGGGCGGCACGGGGCGAGATCAAACGTCGCTGGCAAACGCACGGCGGCGACATGCGCGATCGCAATGGCTACGAATTGAACACGGCCTGCACGATTGCGGCGCTCATTTATGGGCGCCAGGATTTTGTGGAGACCCTGCGCCTGGCGTTCAATTTTGGCTGGGACTGCGACAACAACGCGGCTACGGCGGGCACGATCGTCGGCGTGATCAAGGGGCGGCGGTGGATGAACGCTCAAGGGTGGGATATCGCCGACGTCTATCGCAACACGACCCGCGACGACATGCCGCTGGACGAAACTCTCACGGGGTTGGAAAACACGCTCATCGAGTGCGCGCGCGTGGTCGTGGCCGAGCACGGCGGCGAGGTCGTGACCGACGGCGGGCGGCGCGTGTACCGCATTCACCGCGAGCCGGCCGCGAATGTGTCGCCCCTGTCGACGCCCGAAGAACAGGCTGCGCAGGCTACGGGAGACATTTCTGCCGCGACTTGCCGGAGATCTTGCGGGGTCCGAACTCGCCGCGCGGTCGGGCCGCCTACGTGGCGATATGTTTGGGCGAGGCGCCGCGGCTCCAGCGCGAGTCGTCCGCCCAGTGGGCTGCGGCGATAAGATCGCTGCAAAATTATCCCGGCGTCGTGCGCAATTTATACGCTGCGCCAACGCCAGCCGCCAAACGACTGCAAGAGCAGCGCGCGACTAGCCGGCCTCGACGCCCCGCGCCCCTAGCGCGTCCGTTGTCGTGCGGCGCGGTATGCGATACTCTTAACGGCTCACGCGATCACGGCGACGGCCGATTCCTTCTCCCCAAGCGCCAAGACCGCTTCACTCTCATGCCGCGCTGGCTGTTCTGGACGCTGCTCACCCTTCTTTCCTGGGGAATCTGGGCGATTCTCTGCCGGGAGATCGGCGACTCCCTGTCGCAGGCGCACATCCAGGTCGTGTCGACGCTCGGCGTGTTGCCCATCCTCGCGGTGATGTGGTTTCTGCCCGACTCGCCGCCCGCCGGCGACCGCCGACTGGGAACGTGGTTGGCGTTTGGCTCGGGCATCGTGTCCTGCGTCGGCAATATCCCCTACTACGGTTTGCTCAGTCAGGGCGCGAAAGCCGCGACCGCCGTGCCGGTGACGGCCCTGTATCCCGTGGTGACCATTCTCTTGGCGCAGGCCGTGCTGAAAGAGCGCATCAATCGCCCGCAGCTCGTCGGCATCGGCCTCTCGCTGGCGGCCATTTACCTGTTCAACGTCCAGAGCGAGAAGGGGCTCGTCTCGTGGTGGTTGGCGATGGCCATGGTCCCCATCGTCCTGTGGGGCGTCACCGCGCTGATGCAGAAGCTGGCCACCGACCACATCTCCGGGCGGGCTTCGTCGATTTGGTTCCTGCTGGCATTTTTCCCCGTGGCGGGGATGATAGTGCTGGTCGATCCGCTCCCTCGCGGAATTCCGCTGTCCATCGTCGCCCTGTCGGCGGTCGTGGGCTTTGCGCTGGCGTTTGGCAATCTGACTTTTATCCTCGCCTTTGCCAGCGGCGGCAAAGCGTCGGTCATCGCGCCGCTCGCCGGGTTGTACCCCGTGGTAAGCATTCCCATCGCGATCGTGGCCTACGGCGAACGGCTCGACTGGCGCGAGGGCGTGGGCATCGCCTGTGCGCTGGCGGCCGTGGTTTTGCTCTCGTACCAATCGCCGCCGGCGCCAGCCGCGAGCGTTTTGGCTGAACCACAAACGGACTTCAAATCATGAAACCAATCACCGAGCTCATCCATGCAGGTCCAGTCGTCGGCGACGGCGGTTACCTCATCGAATTGGAGCGCCGCGGCTACGTCGACAGCGGCTCCGGTCGCGAGCAGGTCGGCACCGGCCGCGGCAGCGGGCAGTTCACGCCGGAGGTGGCGATCGAGCACCCCGACGCCCTGGTGGAGTTGCACCGCGAGTTCCTCAACGCCGGCTCGCAGGTGCTGCAGGCGCTCACGTTCTTCGGCACGCGGGAGAAGCTCAACCGCGCGGGTTATGGGGCTCAAACGGAGTCGATCAACGCCGCCGCGGTCAAGCTGGCCAAGGAAACGGCGGGCGACAAGGCGTTGGTGGCGGGCAGCGTGTCGCGCACGCAGCTTGTCGAGCGCGAGGGCATGGAGTCGCTCGGCAAGGCGCGCGACCACATCGCCGAACAGATTCGACTCCTCAAGGACGCCGGCGTCGACTTTCTGATCCTCGAAACCTTTTTCCACCTGGCCGAAATGAAAGCGGCCCTCGAAGCCGCCGCCGAGAGCGGGCTGCCGGCGATCGCCACGATGAGCTTCCGGCCGCTGGTGACCAGGTGCAGCGACGGCTTTACGCCGGCCGAGTGCGCTCGAGCGATGGCCGATCTAGGGCGCCATTGCGGTGGGCGCCAACTGCGAGCAGGATCCCGCGCGAATGCTGCCGCTGCTGCACGAGATGCGCAGCGCCGTGCGCGTGCCGCTGGCCGCCCAGCCGGCGGCGTTTCGCACCACCGACGAGTGTCACTCGTTCACGCGGCTGCCGGCGTTTCCTGACGACCTGGAAACCATCCAGGTTTCGCGGCAGGAGTTTGCCAAGTTTGGCCAGGCGGCCCGCAGCGAGGGACTGGGATTTGTCGGCGGCTGCTGCGGGTGCAACGCGGCGTACATCCGATCGCTTGCCCACGGGGTCGGCGACTCTCGCGCCAAGGGCTGACCACGATGTCGATGGGCCACTTGCCGACGGCGATCGGCGTCGACCTGGGCGGCACCAAGTGCGCGGCGGGCGTGGTGCGCTGGCCCGAAGGTCGCGTCCTGACCCGGCGCCTTCATTCCACTCGCCCCGAGCGCGGCGGCGAAGCGGTGCTGAGCGACGTCATCGAAATCGTGCGGTCGCTCGCGGAGGAAGCGCGGCGCGAGGGCGCCGCGCCTGCGTGCGTCGGAATCGGCGTTCCGGAGCTGGTGAACCCCGCCGGCGAGGTGCTGAGCGACGCCACGATCAAGTGGAAATGGCTGGGCGTGGCCGCCCGCTTTCGCGCCGCGATCGGGCTGCCGGTGGCTATCGAGGCCGACGTGCGCGCCGCGGCGCGAGGCGAAGCGATGCTGGGCGCCGGTTGTGGGTTTACGTCCTTTCTCTACGTCACGGTGGGCACGGGGATCAGCGCCAGCGTGGTGGTCAATCACACGCCCTACGCCGGCGCCCGCGGGCTCACCGGCACGTTTGCCAGCAGCGGCGGACTCATTCCTGCGCACGGCGGCGGTCTGGCGTCGGGCCCGCCGCTGGAACAGTTTGCCGCCGGGCCGGCGCTGGCGGCGCGCCTGGCTGCGGTGCGACCCGGGTTCACGGGCGGCTCGCCGGAGGTGCTCGCGCTCGCGGCCGGTGGCGACGCGCAAGCGCGGCAGGTCGTCGTCTCCGCGGGTCAGGCGCTCGGCGCCGCCATTGCTCAACTAGTGAATATCGTGGACCCCGAAGCCGTCATCCTTGGCGGCGGGCTGGGGTTGGCGGGCGGGCTGTACCGCGAGACGCTCGACGAGGCGATGAGGAAGCACGTTTGGTCGGAATGGCACCATGAGCTCCCCATTCTCCCCGCCGAGTTGGGCAACGACGCGGGTTTGATCGGCGCAGCCCTCGCCGCCACGATGCTTGAATCGGAGTGACGACGCGATGCTTGAGCCGACAGTGCTTGCCGATCACGAAGCCGTCAGCCGGCGCACCGCCGACTGGCTTCTCCAGCGGCTGCGCACGCGCCCGGCGTCGCTCTTGTGCCTAGCGACCGGCTCGACGCCGATGGGCGCCTACGCGCTGCTGGCCGAGCGCGGCGCCGAGCAGCCTCAGCTGTTCGCGCAGTGTCGCGTGCTCAACCTCGACGAGTGGGGCGGCCTGGGGGCGAATGATTTGGGGTCGTGCGGGCGGCAACTCAGGGCGGCGCTCATCGACCCGCTCGGCTTGTCCGACCGCTACATCGCCTTCGACGGGCGGGCCGCCGACCCCGTCGCCGAGTGTGCACGAATCGCCGCCTGGCTCGCGAAGCACGGGCCGATTGACCTGTGCGTACTCGGCTTGGGCCTGAACGGCCACCTCGGATTCAACGAGCCGGCCGAGTCGCTCCAGCCGCACGCCCATGTGGCCGCACTGTCGGAGGCGTCGCTGTCCCATGCGATGATCCAAGGCGCCGCCCGGTGTCCGACGGGGGGGCTCACGCTTGGCATGGCCGATCTGCTGCACGCCAAGGAAATCCTGCTGGTGGTCACCGGTCCAGCAAAATGCGGGCCGCTAGCGCGGGTGCTGAGCAGCCGCATCACCACGGACTTTCCCGCGTCGCTGCTCCAGTTGCATCCCCACACGACACTGTTGTGCGACGCCGCAGCCAGCGGCGGCGGAGGCACCTAACCAACTCGCCGGTCCCGGACCTGCCACCCTGCGGTAGTGTCCTGACACTGTGGTGCCGGCGGATTGAGCGGCTCACCACCAACTTTCCTTTTCCGCGTCAATGATGTCCTGGCGGCCCCATAGTATGCAGTCCGTGGGAGTCCGGCCTGTGACCCAATGATCAATCGCTATTAGCGGAGCAAAAACGGTGAAGCAGGCACAATGAACCGACTCTCCCCATTCGGTGCGGGTGTCCGCGAACACATACCCTTCCCCGTTGTAGTGCGCGACGAATGCGGTTCCTCGCCATACAAGTACCACAAAAGTGCCAACGTAGATCATGACTATCACAGCTAGACCAAGACACACTCGCCAAGCGACTCGCGCCGCTACTGACGGTCTAGTTTGTGAATCCGCCATAGCCTTATTCTACAGCCGGAGATAGAACGGCCGCAAAAAGCTCGTCGATGCTCCAAACGTGGCCGCCCAGTCCAGCCATCATATCAGCAGTGGGCCGCTTCGATCCGGCCTTGCCAGACTTGCGGGCCTGCCACCCTGCGCCAAAGTGGACATTCTCGCCGCGCTCAGCGATACTAGCGCGCTACGGCTTGCCTGCTGGCGCTGGCCTGGAGCCTGCGGTCGGCCGCGCATTGATTTCACACCATGAGAATGGGGGACGGCGCTAATGAAGGCGGCATCAATCGGTCTGGTAGTGCTGTTGGCGACCGGCGCGGGATCGGCCCGGGCGGCGGTGCAGATTACCGAGTGGATGTACAACGGCAACGCCTCGGGAAGCATCGGGGAGTTTGTCGAACTGACCAACCGCGGGCCCGCCGCCGTCGACATGACTGGCTGGAGCTTTGACGACGACAGCCGCGCGGCGGGAACCATTTCGCTCTCCGCCTTTGGCGTGGTGGCGCCCGGCGAGTCGGTGGTGCTGACCGACGACACGGCCGCCGCCTTCAAATCGGCCTGGAGCCTGCCCGCCGCGGCGAAAGTCATCGGCGGCAATACGGCCAATCTCTCCCGCAACGACGAGATCAACATCTTCGACGCCACGAGCGCCCTGGTGGACCGGCTAACCTACGGCGACCAGAACATCGCCGGCACGATTCGCACCAACGGCAAGAGCGGCATTCCGCTCACGCTAGCGGCCCTGGGCGCCAACAACGCGGCGCTTTGGCAATTGGCGGTATCCGGAGACGCCTTTGGGTCGACCGCCTCGACGCCCGCCGGCGACATTGGCAACCCCGGCTAAGTTCACGCTCGTTCCGGAGCCCGCGACGCTCGGCCTCGTCGGCGTCGCCGTCGCACTTGCGCCGCTCGCCCGTCGTCGCCGCGGCTAGACAGGATCCGCGTCTTGAAACAGCTCGCCCGCAGCGACCGTCGCCTGGCCATGGAGCGGCTCGAAGCGCGTCTGGCGCTGGACGCCGTCGATGCTGCGCATCACCGAGTTTCTGGCGTCGAACGACGATGGCCTGCTCGACGCCGACGGCGACGCTTCCGATTGGCTTGAAATCTACAACCCGGGCAGCGAAGCCGTCGATCTTACCGGCCTGCACCTGACCGACAGCGCCAGCAATCTCTCGAAGTGGACCTTCCCCAGCGGGTTTTCGCTTGACCCGGGAGGGTATCGGGTTGTTTTCGCTTCCGACAAAAACGGCGTGCTCGCCGGCAGCGAGCTGCACACCAACTTCAAGCTGTCGGCCGACGGCGAATATCTGGCCCTGGTCGGCGCCGACGGCACGACGATCATCGACCAATTCGCTCCGAACTTTCCCGCGCAGGTCGAGGACGTGTCCTACGGCTTGGCGATGTCGCCCACGGGCGCCTCGACGACGTTGATTGCCGAGGGCGCCCAGGTGCGAGCCTGGGTTCCCACCAGCAGCGCAGTCGACACGACGTGGAAGTCCGTGGGCTTCAATGATAACTTCTTCAACATCGTCGGTCCCACCGGACTTGGATTTGAACTCAGTCCCGGCGATGCCATCAACTACACGGCCGACATCGCCACGGCAGTGCCCTCCAGCACGCGCTCGCTGTACGTGCGGATCCCATTCTTTCTGTCAATCGCTGGAAGGCATCGACGAGCTGACGCTGAGGATGAAATACGACGACGGCTTCGTCGCCTATCTCAACGGCGTCGAAATCGCCGAAGCCAACGCCCCCGAAGTCGTCGCAGTGGAATTCGTCGGCGTCTGCCGGTCACGCCGATTCGGCGGCCAAAGTGTTCCAGAACTTCTCCGCGAGCGCCGGCATTCCTGCCCTGCGCGTCGGGCAAAACGTCCTCGCCATCCACGCCCTGAACGTATCACGGCGGCACGGACATGCTGATCACCCCCGAGCTGGTCGCCAGGAAATCCACGCTCGACGTCCCCAACGACCTTGGCTATTTCGAGACCCCCACCCCCGGCTATGGCAATGGCCAGAACCTGACGGGATTCGTCGCCGAGCCGATCGTTCAGCGTTCCGCACGGGTTTTACACGACGCCGCAGTCGGTCGCCCTGTCGACGCCCACGCCGGGCGCCATCATCGTCTACACCACCAACGGCTCGACGCCCGCGCGTCAACGCCAGCTTGACTCCGACCAACGGCACGCTGTACACGAGCCCCATCAACATCTCGAGCACCACCCCGCTTCGCGCCGTGGCGTTCAAGGCAGACTACAAGCCGTCGTTCATCGCGGCGAGCACGTATCTGTTCGTCAACGACGTGATTAACCAGTCGCCCACCGGCCAAACGCCGGCGGGCTGGGCGACCAACGGGACCAACGGCCAGGAGATGAGCTACGGCATTGATCCCGACATCATCGCGCTGTACGGCTCGACGGCCGTGAAGAACTCCCTGCTGTCGATCCCCAGCATTTCGATCACTACCGACCTGGCCAACCTGTTCAATACTTCGACCGGCATCTATGTCAACGCGGGCAACCGCGGCCGCGACTGGGAGCGGCTTTCGTCGGTCGAGCTGATCAACCCGGACGGCTCGACCGGCTTCACCGTCAACGCCGGCTTGCGCATCCGCGGCGGCTACAGCCGCAACGACTTCAATCCCAAGCACGCGTTCCGCTTCTACTTCCGCAGCGAATACGGCGACGGCAAGCTCGAGTTTCCGCTCTTTGGCGACGAGGGAGTCAGCGAGTTCGACGTGCTCGACCTCCGCACCGACCAGAACTACTCCTGGTCGTCCGAAGGAAATGTTCAGGAGTCGTTCGTCCGCGACGTGTTTGGCCGCGACCTGCAGAGGGATCTGGGCCAGCCCTATACCCGCAGCCGGTACTACCACCTGTACATCGACGGCGTGTACTGGGGCTTGTTCCAGACGCAGGAGCGCGTCGAGGAGTTTTACGGCGAGTCCTACTTCGGGGGCTCGGAGGATGACTACGACGTGGTCAAGGCCGACCTGGCCGTCTCCGGCGGCACGGAGGTGTCGGCCGGCAATGACGACGCGTGGTTCCAGTTGTTCAATCTGGGCGAGGGCCTGTCCAGCAACCCGGCGGCCAACGCCAACAACTACTGGACGATGCAGGGCCTCAACCCCGACGGCACGCGCAACCCCGCATTGCCCGTGCTGCTCGACGTCGACAACTTGATCGACTACATGTCGATCATCTTCTACACCGGCGGGTACGACTCCGGAATCTCGCAGTTCCTGGACAACAACAAGGCGAATAACTGGTTCGGCATTTACAACCGCGTCGCCGCCGACCAGGGGTTTCAGTTCTTCATTCACGACAACGAGCACTCGTTAGGCGCGCAAAGCTCGCCGGTCCACGGGTCGCAATTCATCGACCGCACCGGGCCATTCAACCTCGGCAATCAGAGCGTGTTCGCGCAGTTCAATCCGGCGTACCTGCACCAGGACCTCCTGTCGAGTCCGGAGTACAAGCAGCGGTTCATCGACCGCACGCAGCAGCTCTACTTCAACGGCGGGCCGATGACGTCGCAGGCCAGCATCGAGCGGCTGATGGAGCGGGTCGCGCAGGTCGACGGCGCCGTCATCGCCGAGGCTGCCCGCTGGGGCGACGCTCAGGTCGCCGTGCCGCGCAACAAGAGCACCTGGCAAACCGAGATCGATTGGCTCGTGAACACCTACTTTCCCGGTCGCGGCAACACAGTGCTAAACCAGTTGTTGACGGACGGATTGTACGTCACGGCGCCCAGCCTCAGCAAAAACGGCGGCACGGTGAACAGGGGCTACCAACTCACCATGTCCGCCTCGTCAACGATCTACTACACGACCGACGGCGTGACCGATCCTCGGCTCGTGGGCGGCGACGTCAATCCTTCGCCCGCGGTCAAGATTTACAGCGGGCCGATAAGTCTTCTTGCAGATACGAACATCAAGGCGCGGCGGCGAACTGCCTCCGGCCAATGGTCGGGGCTCGTCGAGGCGTCGTTCACCACCGTGGCGGCGGCGGGAGACTATGACGCTAACCAGGTGCGAGACGGCTTCGACTTCCTGGTCTGGCAGCAACAGTTCGGCCAGGCCGATGTGATGCCCGTCGGTAGCGGGGCCGACGGCAACATCGACGGCAGAGTCGACGCGGGCGATCTCACCGTGTGGGCGGCGGCTTTTAGCGAACCTGTGGCCGCGACAAGCTCAGTCGCCGAGGCGCTGACGGTGGGCGACATGGCGGCGTTGATCATGCCCGCCGCGGGACCGACGCTGCGGACAACTGCTCCCGGGCGCCGTAGTGCGTTGGGCGAGCCGTCACCCGCGGCGTTCGACCAGGCGCTGACCAGCGCCAACTCGTGGCGGCCGCTGTCCCGCGCGGAGCTCGGCGAAGGCTTGGGCGTCGCCGGCCTGGTTCGGCGCGGGGCGGGCGACCGGCGGCCCCAGCGAGGGCGCCGCCAATCCGCGATCGCTCCGCGAAGGCATGCTGAACGGCGAGCCCGAAGCTCGGGACTGACTGCCGCGAACGCCGCCGCCTCGGCTCTTCCAGGGCGGGTCGTCCATTCGCCGGCGCACCGGCACAACCGTGGCGACCGGCGTCTGCGACAGGGTTTTCGGGACCGGCACAACCGCGCATGCGCTGCAAACAGCGGCGGCGCGATCGCTGGCAGTGACTTCAGGACCGGCTGCGCACCGATGTACATAGGGAATTCGCCTCACGCGCGCGGCGCTCGGCGCTGCGCAGCCGTTACCACCCGTCCCACCGCATTCCGAGCGCTCTCGCCAAGCCGGCGCCGCGCGGCAACAGGCCGCCGAAGCGCTTTCCGGCTTGGCGATCTGGCGGCGTGGCTGCGGCCGATCCGCGGCGGCGAAGGCGTCCTAGGATTAAGCTCTGGGGCTCGCGCGAGCACCCGTGTAGGCCTACGCGCCGAGGATTGCGACGTGATTGTCATTGTCGGCTGCATCGTCGTGATCGGCGCCGTACTGGCGGGGTTTACCTGGGCCGGCGGGCACATTGGCGCGCTGATCCACCCCTCGGAAATTGTGACGATCGGCGGCGCCTCGCTGGGGGCCCTGATCGTCATGTCGCCCAAGAAGGTGCTCGTCGACCTGATTCGCGCCATCCTGCAGACCGTCAAAGGCTCGCCCTTTGGCCGAGCCATGTACGCCGACCTGTTCCGCGTGATGTACGACCTGCTGCGCACCGCGCGGCGCGAGGGACTACTGGGCCTCGAGGTGCATGTGTCGCATCCGCACGACAGTTCGATCTTCGCCAAGTACCCGCGGATCGCCAAGAATCACCACGTAACGGACTTCATCTGCAGCGGCCTGACGCCGTTGGTCGAAGGCACGGCCCGCAAGGAACAATTGCCCGCCCTGTTCGCGGCCGATCTCGCGATCATCGAAGAAGAGCACCACCTCCCAGTGATCGCGCTGACGAAGGTGGCCGACGCGCTGCCGGGCTTTGGCATCGTGGCGGCGGTGCTCGGCATCGTCATCACGATGGGGCACATCGACGGGCCCGTCGAGGAAATCGGCGAGAAGGTGGGCGCCGCCCTCGTGGGCACGTTTCTGGGCATCCTGATGTCTTACGGCTTCTTTGGGCCGCTGGCCGGCCGAATGGAGTTGATGGGCTTCGGAGAACTGGGCTACTTCCGCACGATAGCGACGATCATCACCGGGTTTGCCAACGAGTTGCCGCCCAAGGTGGCCATCGACCAGGCCCGTCGCGGCGTCGGCTCGGAAGTGCGGCCAACCCGCGAGGAGTTGGAGGAGATTTTTAAAGAAGTGGATGCAAGTTAACTTGGCAATTAGCCCCCGGTCACTGACCGGGGGCTAATTGAATTACTATGGCCGGACACGGCGGCGGCGCTTGGAAAGTGGCCTACGCGGACTTCGTGACCGCGATGATGGCGTTTTTCATGGTGATGTGGCTCACCGCGCAGAAGCCCGACGTCAAGCAGGCGGTGGCGGGCTACTTCCGCGATCCGTTCGCCACCGTCAAGGGAGCGGAGACGGGCGCCGCGGCCGAGGCGGTTCCCGTCGATCCCAAAGACGGTCACCCGCTCGACGTTCAAAAGCGCAAGCTGTCGCGGTCTGGCGAAATCACCAATTACCAGTTCACGGTGCTGTATCCCGGCGACGGCGCGGAACTGGACGCCGCGGGCAAGGAACAGATTCGGGCGTTCGCGCCCACGATGGTCGGCAAGCTGAACCGCATTGAAATCCGCGCCCATTGTCTCGGCAAGGCCATACCCAAGGACAGCCCGTTCCACGACCTCGACGAGCTCTGCTTCGCCCGCAGCATGGCGGTGAAGTCCGAGCTGGAATCGCACGGCATCGAGCCGGAGCGCATACGCCTCAGCCAGGCCGCGGCCAACGAGCCGTTGGCCCTCAATTTGGCCGACGACGAGTTGAAGCTCAATTCGCGCGTCGACGTCATCCTGCTGCCGGACCTGGTGGAGAACCCCTGGCGGGTGGGCGTCGAGGCCGGGACGAAGACCAAGGCGGCGGAGAAGTAGCGAGCCGTTCAACCAGCCGGGGCTTGATCCGCGCCGCCCTGAAGCGCAATCGCGAATTTTTCGAATCTGCGTTTTAGCCGCCGTTTGTACCGCCATCGAGGACCGTCACGCGTGAGCCGCTGATGACGGCTCGCGTTTCGTCGGTCAGCAATTTGAGCTGCAGCGAGTCGACCCAGCAGGCCCATTGGATGATTTTAGTCAGGCGCTCCGCCTCAGCGAAGTGTTTCTGCGCTTGCTCGGCCAGGCCTAGTCGAGAGTTGGCCATCGCCAAAAAAGGCGTGCGAAGATCTCCGACATTGGGTCGATCGTCGGCTTTCCCTCGGCGATTTGGCGGAGCGTTCGCTGGAGGAGTTCTTGCGACTCTGGCAGCTTGCCCGCCCTGAATAGAGCAGCGCCGACGTTCAACAGTTGGTCGCTGGCGTCCAGCAACAGGATCGACGGTTTGACGTCGCGATGCAATACGCGTTCGGCGTGCACGTACGCCAAGGCCTCGGCGGCTTGCAGCCAATCAACGGCAGCACGCACGGTTTCTTGCTCACGCCCGTGCCCGAACCGCGCGGACTCGTAGTCGCCGCCGTCACGGCGTTGCTGTGCCGTCGTCGATTCGTGGGAGGGCTCCGTCGCCCATAATCTGGCGCGTCCCGGCCAGGCTTCCCGGGGCCGGGCTCGATCAGCGGCAAAAGCCTAGAAATGCGAGGCAAAGCCCTGCCCTGCCCCGCGGTGGTTTGACGTTCGCCAACTGCAAAAATGCTTGACCGCGTTTTACGCTGAGGTCATCATGCAGAGCGTCTCCGCAACTAGCCGGATGGCAGGCGGGGACTCTACATCAGTTGGATGTTCCTGCAACTCCTTATCGGCTTAGCCGCATGGGCCGACCGCTGCACAATATCTGGTAATTCCGTATTGTAGCGCGAGTCAGCAGTTATTGGCGGCGTCCCGCTCAACTCAGGACATACTGCAGCCTGCGGCCAAGTTCATGGCCGTCCACTAGCCACACCGACGACAGACACCTCGAGTTGCCTCATGAATATGTGCGCATCGCAATGCCGAATTGCTGCTCGTATTGTCCTAGTGATTCTCGCCCTCAGCGCCGCGCGGATGGTTTGCCCCAGCAAACCGTAGCTCGGCTTTGGGACGAGCAACTGTTGCACGCGATCAGCATCGACACCGCGCAGTCCCACGGTGCACGCGCGTAACTTGTTCCACATGTCGACCGCCATGTACGACGCCTGGGCGGCTTACGATGCGACTTCTGTCCAATATCTTCATAGGGAAAAGGCTTCCGCCGCGGACATCGAGGCGGCGCGAAATGAAGCCATCAGTTACGCCGCTTACGACGTGATCCTGCACCGGTTCGTCACCGGTCCCGCGGGCGTCGGGCCGGGCAAGGCGGCGACCGTCGTCGACATTCGTCAGCAGATGATGGACTTGGGATATGATCCCGATTTCACGTCCACGGTGGGCAACTCTCCGGCCGCATTGGGCAATCGAATCGCGCAGACGGTGATCAATTACGGTCTGGCCGACGGTGCCAACGAGGTCAACAAGTATGCCAACCCGCCGGGCTATACGCCCGTCAATCCTCCGCTGACGTTCGACAATCCCGGGACGACGATGAACGATCCCAACCGGTGGCAACCGCTCCATTTCCTTGCCGGGCGGATCGACCAGTTTGGCCGGCCGATCAACGAGGCAACGCAGGTCAGCCTCACGCCATACTGGGGCGACGTGAAGCCGTTTGCGATGACGGCCGCCGACCGTAGCGCCAACGGCGTTTATCACGATCAGGGAACGCCGCCGCGGCTGGGCACGGCCACGGACGCGCAGTTCAAAGACGATGCGCTGACTATGATCCGCTACTCCGCGCAGTTGGATCCCAACGACGGCGTGATGATCGACATCTCGCCGGCCAGCCGCGGCAATAGCCCGTTTGCCTCGTATCAGCAGGTCGGCTACGAGAAGAACCCGTTCACCAACCAGCCCTATGAACCGGAGATGGTCAAGCAGGGGGATTTTGGCCGGATCATGGCCGAGTTCTGGGCCGACGGGCCGCGGTCGACCGCCCCGCCTGGACACTGGAACGAAATCTCCAACGACGTGACCGACGAAATGGAAACCATGGGCATCCCCAAGCGGATCGGCGGCGTCGGGCCCGTGCTGAGCGACCTGGAGTGGGACGTCAAGAAGTATTTCGCCGTCAACGGCGCCTTGCACGATGCGGCGGTCTCCGCCTGGAACCACAAGGGCGTCTACGACAGCTCGCGGCCAATTTCATTCATCCGCTACATGGGGCAGCGCGGCCAGTCGACCGATCCGAACCTGACGGTGGACCTAGGCGGCGGCAATGTGATCAACACCTACGATCCGATGGGCCTGCCGCTGGAGCCAGGCCTCGTGGAGGTCATTACGCCGGCGACGACGGCGCCCGGCGGGCGGCACGAACATCTGGCGGGGTCAGAAGGCAAAATTGCCGTCCGCTCGTGGCAAGGCGCGATTTCCGATCCGCCGCCGTTCACCGATCCCTCGCAGATCAGCGGCGTCGGTTGGATCCTCGCGGAGAAATGGATGCCGTACCAGTTGCTGGGCTTCGTGACGCCGCCGTTTCCCGGCTTCGTCTCGGGCCATTCCACCTACAGCCGGTCGGCGGCCGAGGTGATGACGCTGCTCACGGGCAGCGAGTACTTCCCGGGCGGGCTGTTTGTGTATGACATACCCCAGGGGTCTGGCCTGGACTTTGAATACGGTCCCTCGGCGACGGTGAAGCTTGAGTTTGCCAAATACTTCGATGCGTCGGATCAGGCGGCCTTGTCGCGCATCTACGGGGGCATTCACCCGCCGGCCGATGACCTTGCCGGCAGGCGAATTGGCCATGTAATTGGGCCCGAGGCTTGGAATTTGGCCCTGAGGTATTTCAACGGCACGATCGTGCCAGAGCCGGCCAGCCTCTGGCTATGCCTGGCCACCGCCGTCGGCGGCCTTAGGTTGCGCCGGCCAGCCAAGGGGCGTCGCCGAGTGATATAATCGGGCGACCGCCCTTCTTACGTCGACGACCGGCAGACACCCCATGCAGAAACCCCGCGCTGCGGTAGTCCTGGTCGCGGTCGCGATCGTGATGCTCGCCTGGTCGTCCGCAGCGGCCGTCGTGTTCACCGACGTCACCGCCAGCGCCGGCATAGCGCATATTCAGGCGACGCCGGAATCAATTCAAGAAATACCGGGGGAGCCGTTCTTTTCCGGCGGCGCGGCCGCGGGCGATTTTGACGGCGACGGCCACACCGATCTCATCTTCACGCGGCTCAATGACACGGCGATCTTGTATCGCAACTTGGGCAATGGGACTTTTGAAGCGCGGACCGACGCGGCGGGTTTCAGATTCCCGCTCTACGCCAACGGCGTGGTTTCGGGCGACGTCGACAACGACGGCGACCTCGACGTCTACATGACCAGCGTCGGCTACACCCGCAACTACCTGTACCTCAACGACGGTCAAGGCCGTTTCACCGACGTCGGCATCGGACAGACGGCGTCGTTGGCCAATGCCACCACGCGCAACGGGCAGGGCGCGAGTTTTGGCGACTACGACAACGACGGCTACCTGGATTTGGCTACCGGTGATTGGGGAAACTTTGTGGCCAGCTCGCAGTCGCGGCTCCTGCACAACAAGGGCGCCGCGCAACCCGGCGTCTTCGACGACGTGACCGTCGCGGCCGGAATCAATGTTTACCGCAAAGATCGGTCCTATCGCTACTCGCCGCGATTTGTCGATCTCGATCGCGACGGACGCATGGATCTCACGTTTGCCTCAGATTTCATCACCAGCCAATTGTTTTGGAACAACGGCAACGGGTCGTTTACCGACGGAACGATCGCGGCCGGCGTCGGGACCGACGAAAACGGCATGGGGACTTCGTTTGGCGATTACGACGCGGACGGCGATCTGGACTGGTTTATCACGAACATCACGCCGGCCCCCGGCGTCGTGGCGCCGTTCGGCCAGCTGGAACCGGCTGTACCGCAACGAGGGCAACCGCACGTTCACCGACGTGACTCTCGCCGCGGGCGTCCGCGACTCGCGATTCTCCTGGGGAACCACCTTCTTCGACTACGACAACGACGGCGACGTCGATCTGGCGGCCACCAACGGCTACAACGGCCCGGGGTGGATTGACGATCCCACGTTTCTCTGGCGCAACGACGCGGGCGTCTACACCGACGTATCCCAAGCCTCGGGGATCACCGACACTCTCCAAGGCCGGGGGCTGGTCCACCTCGATTACGACGAGGACGGCGACTTGGATTTGTTGGTCGTCAACAACGCCGCCGCGCCGGTTCTCTACCGCAACGACGGCGGCAATGCCAACCATTACCTGAGGATCAAGACCCAGGGCACGCTCTCCAATCGCGACGGAATTGGCGCTGGATCACCGTGACGCCCGACCTCGACCACCCCGAAAAGCAGCTCGTGTGGGAAATCGACGGCGGCAGCAGCTTCGTGAGCCAGAACGAGCGGATCGCCCATTTCGGGCTCGGCGCCTCGACCGACGCTGTGGACATGGTCACCATCGAGTGGCCCAGCGGCGCCGCGCAGCGGCTGTTCGACGTCGCCATCGATCAGACGCTCCTCGTCGTGGAAACCGACGAGCGGCGAGCCGGCCGACTTCGACGCCAACTTCGAGGTCGACGCCGCGGACCTGGCCCGCTGGACAGCAGGCTTCGGTGCGCTCACGGGCGCCAACCGCTGGCACGGCGACGCCGACGGCGACCGGCGGTCGACGGAGGCGACTTCCTCGACTGGCAGCGCGAACAAGGGCCGACCGCAGCCGCCAGTCTCGATTCGGCCGCGGTCCCGGAACCGACGAGCTACGCATTGCTTCCGATGGTAACCTGGCGCTGATTCTCAGACGCCGTTGATTGAAGTTGGCACGGTGCCGCGGTGCTTACGCCGTCGTCGGTGCGGCCGACGACGCCCGCGTGTGTCCTAAGCCGCAACGCGGCGGTCGTGTGGCATGTCCTCGGAGGTCCACCGACGTGGACATGTCTGACCAACAAGAACATGCCCACGCAGACGAGGGCATGCCACCCCACTGTGCTTGCCCTCTTCGCCTCTCGCCCCCGCGCCGGATCCCTCCGGTCCCCTCCCCTCGACGGGGATGGGAGCAACGATCACGAGCAAGTGCGCGTAGGCGAGCAGTGCGGAGCCTACTTAAGCACGCGGTAGTTATGCTCAGCCGCCCGAGCGCAGGCGGTAGTGTTCGCGTAGCGGGAGGGAGGGGTGGTACCTGGAGCGCGTTCGCTCTTGCTTGCCATCCTCGCTCCCCCGCGCCTGCGCAGCGGCACGACCTTGAGTTAGATTCACGTCGAGCACCGGACAAACCTCTTGGGATGACGGTCGCTCCGGTAACCGCCGACGGCAATCGGCGCCATCCGCCTAAGAAAACCTGAACGGGCGAACGGGCAAGTTTCAGGTGCAAAGCGGTAGGCTATCGCAGTTGACCAGGGCGACCATGTGGCAACCGAAACGAACGGAATTCCAACTTATCCGACGTTCAAACTAACGACCAGCGGCGTCTATTTCGACTATCCAACAGGGAGCGACACCACACCCACGGCCGTGGCTACCGTGAGTTACGGCTCGAATTGTCGTTTGTTGGGGTTACTCGGTAAAAAGGTTTGACATCCCCCTAGTAGGGTGACATACTGTCACATACTTTGCGGCAAACGCCGTTTCGGAAATACGGAATCGCCAATCCAGAATCGACGGCTGAATGGTTTCGAGTGTGTCAGTGCTGACACTCGAAGCCGTTCGAGCGTCGATTTTTTTTGTTTCCCATAGTTCGAGTCCGTCTCGCCGTCCTACTTCACGATCTTTCCAGATTCCATGAGACAAATCGCCACCCACGTCGCATGGAGCGGTGGAGTCATCACGATTCTTGGGTCCGATCGCCTGGGAAAGAAATCATGAAATCATCAACACGTTTGAACAGTCGAAAAGCCACGCCCGTGAACCGCTTCGTGCGCCGACTCAGCATGGTTCTTGCCATTGCCGCGTGCGCTATGCTTCAGCCAGCAGACGCCGCCACGGTTCGCACGGTCGCCCTCAGCGGCCAACAGGCCCCCGGCACACCCAGCGGCGTGAACTTAACTTCGACCAGACATTCTGAATATTCGCCCGTGCTGAACGACGTCGGCCAAACCGCGTTTCAACGCCACCTCACCGGCAGCAGCGTGGACAATACTAATCGTAGGCATCTGGTCGGAGGTTCCGGCAGCCTGTCGCTTGTGGCCCGCCGCGGGGGCCAGGCCCCCGGCACGCCCAGCGGCGTAAACTTCTACCGTATTCCTGTCACGTCGCCCGTGCTGAACGACGCCGGCCAGACCGCGTTTTACGCCCGAACTCAGCGACGCGGGCAATGGCATCTGGTCGGAGGGTTCCGGCGATCTGGGGCTGGTAGCCCGCACGGGCCAGCCGGCCCCGGCACGCCCAGCGGCGTGAACTTCAGCCAGCTTGTCGAAACCGTTCTGAACGACGCCGGCCAAACCGCGTTTTATGCAGCCTCACCGGCAGCGGCGTGGATACCACCAACAACTTGGCATCTGGTCGGAGGGTTCCGGCAGCCTGGCGCTGGTGGCCCGCAGGGAGACCAAGCCCCCGGCACGCCCAGCGGTGTGAACTACAGCGGCTTCGCTTCTCGTTCGCCCGTGCTGAACGACGCGGGCCAAACCGCTTTCAATGCCTGCCTCACCGGTAGCGGCGTGGACTACCAACGATCGGGGCATCTGGTCGGAAGGTTCCGGCAGCCTAGCGCTGGTGGCCCGCACCGGGAGCCACGCCCCTGGCACACCCAGCGGCGTGAACTACAGACAGCTTCGCTTCCTGTGCTGAACAACGCCGGCAAAACCGCGTTTCGTGCCGGCCTCACCGGCAGCGGCGTGGATTCCACCAACAACTCAGGCATCTGGTCGGAGGGTTCCGGCAGTCTGGCGCTGGTCGCCCGCGTGGGGACCACGCCCCGGCACGCCCAGCGGCGTGAACTTTAGCGCTTATCTCAAGTTCGACCTTCACGTGGCCCGTGCTTAACGACGCCGGCCAAACCGCGTTTTTTGCCGGCCTCACCGGTAGCGGCGTGGATTCCACCAACAACGATAGGCATCTGGTCGGAGGGTTCCGGCAGTCTGGCGCTGGTGGCCCGTCGCGGGGATCACGCTCCCGGCACGCCCAGCGGCGTGAATTTCAGCGGCTTCCTTCGGGACTAGGCCCGTGCTGAACGACGCCGGCCAAACCGCGTTTCGTGCCAGACTCACCGGCAACGGCGTGGATTCCACTAACGAACGCGGCATTTGGGCGACCGATCGGACCGGCGTCTTGCAGCTCGTCGCCCGCGAGGGCGACCTCGCTGGAAGTGGCGCCCGGCGACTTCCGTACGGTCAGTCGGCTTATGCTTCGCTGCCGACACTGGTAATAGCGACGGCCGGCCCAGCGGATTCAATAACTTGGGCCAGCTCGTCTTCTTCGGCCATTTCACCGACGGCTCCGGAGGCATCTTCGTCTCGAACCTCGTCGCCGTCCCGGAACCAAGCACGCTGCTGCTTCTATGCTTTGGAAGTCTGGCGGTGTTGTGGCGGCGGCGAGCGTTAAGCTAACGCCTTATCCGTCTTTTAGAACCGGGCTCATTCACTCAGCGATGTTGGCCCACTCTTCGGCCGTCAGGCTTTCCGGCTCCCGACCCGCGTATCTGCCAGCCAACTTTCGCCGGCTCCGCACGGTGTAGGCGTCGATTCTTTGCTCGTGCCTCTGCCTTAGAGTTTCTTTCGACCTAATTCCCCGCTCGCCATCGCGTCGATATTATGTTACATAAAGGACGTTATGTCGCCGGAAATGCCGCTTCTACAGAGCGGCATTTTGCGTTTACGGGGCGATATTGTCGGACCGGACCTCAAATCGGCACGTCATGGCTTGCTGACTCTTTCGTCGTCCGTCATCGCTTGTCATTCACCTGGGTCGTCGTGACATGCCGACGGCCGAGCAGGTCCTGAACGTTCCGAATATCGGCGGCCGATTCAAGGAGCAGCGTCGGCGTCATTGCCCGCAAGCTACCCGCTGACCTGTATTCATCAGCGTCCATCCGCGGTCATCAGCGGTTAAAAAAATCCGCAAAGATTCTTGTAGAAAATGGCCGCGCGATCCTGTACTGTACGGGTGTATCTCAGAAGAAGCCATGAGTTGCGAGCTGTGAGCTGTGAGCCAGATGATGAGTGCGCACCCCGACGTGCCGAAACTTGATGCGAACCCTCCCTCCATTCGTCATTCGTCATTCGGATTACGTCATTCACGCCCTCCCCTGCCCCGCCGCCTTTTGCAGCGCCCCGCGCCAAGCCCGAAGTCTTTTCGCACCAGCGCGTTGGACGTCGAAGACCAGCGGTCTTGCAGCTTCCACGCGACTGGAGGGCCCCGCACAACGCTTCGCGCCGCCCTGCTTTTCCCGAGGCGCCGCCGAACCGATCAGCGCTCCGAAACTGCAATACTCGACGACTATCGCACCTCCACGAAAGCGCCGCAGCCCACGTTTCCAGCCCTCCGACGCACAGCGGCGCCGCGCAGAAAGACGGCCCTATTGCACTTATGAATCGTGTTTGCTCCCTGGCGTGCAAATGGTCGGAGGCGACCACGAAGAGCCCGACAGTGGCGGCGGCGAAGCAGCCGCGGCGCGGCTATGCGATCGGCGGTTCGAGCGGAGCGCCGGTTCAACTGGCCCCGTGCGCACTCGCTCACGGACGTGCGCCACGACCGCGCAGGCGGTGCGAGGACGCGTGCGGGCCCATGCGAATTCGACGCCCAAGAGGCCAATCCCCGCAACGACGACCAGGCTGCCCGGTCCCGGCAACGGCAGCAGCACGACGCCGATCGCCACGATCGCCAAGCCTACGACAAAGATCCCTACTCGCCAGGTTTGTCCGGCGATGGCCCGGCACAGCAACGCCAGGCGATTGGCGACTGGCCGACGCGTTGTCGTGGAAGGGGAGGCTTTAGCAAAGAAAGACATGATCGGCCGTTGCACGGTCCTAGAAAACAAGTTGAACGCTCATGACGTTGAAGTATAGGTCTGGCGCCGGCCCCGAGCCAGGGCGACCCCTGCGGCGGCTACTTCTTGGCGGGCGGCGGGTCGCGGCGAACGGCGCCCCCGGGAATGACGAGCTGCTGCAGGGCGGCCAGATCGTCGTCGTTGGGCGCATCGCCGGTGATCAGCCGCGCCGAGCGATCGTAGGTGAAGTAGTTCCACGCCCACTGCATGAGCACCAGCTGGCGGTTGCGGAAGTTGACGATCTTCATCAGGTGGATCACGAGCCACAGCATCCAGGCGAAGAACCCGGCGAAGTGCAGCTTGCCGAATTGGGCCACGGCCTTGCTCTTGCCGATGGTGGCCAGGTTGCCGAGGTCGCGGTAGCGAAACGTCGGCGCGGGCCGGCCGCGCACGCGGCTGTCGATCAGCCGGGCGACGAACTTACCCTCCTGCATGGCGACCGGCGCGACGCCCGGCAGCGGGGCGCCGCCGCCGTGGCAGTAGCTTGCCATGTCGCCGATCACGAAGACTTCGGGCCGGCCGGGGACGGACAAGTCCGGCGCCACCGCGATCCGTCCCGCGCGATCGAGCGTCGCCCCGGCGGCCGCCGCCAGGGCCGCGGCCAGCGGCGAGGCCTGCACGCCCGCCGCCCACAGCACGGTGCGCACGGGCCAGCGCTCCAGGCCGGTCGACGACTTGAGCTCGACGTCCAACGGCGTGACGTCGGTCACCAGCGTTCCGGTGCGGACGGTGACGCCGAGGCGGTTGAGCGCGTCGAGCGCCTTGGCCGAGAGGTCCTCGGGATAGGCGCCCAGCACGCGCGGCCCCGCCTCGACCAGCACGATTTGCGCTTCGGAGGGGTTGATGTGGCGAAAGTCGTGCGTGAGGCTGTGGCGGGCGATCTCGGCCAGCGCGCCGGCCAGCTCGACGCCCGTCGGTCCGCCGCCGACGATCGCGAAGTTGAGCCAGGCGCGCCGCAGGCCAGGGTCGTGTTCCTGCTCGGCGTTCTCAAACGCCGAGAACACGCGACCGCGAATATTGGTGGCGTCCTCGATGGTCTTCAGTCCCGGCGCCAACTGAGCCCACTCGCTGTGGCCGAAGTAACTGTGCCGCGCCCCCGCGGCGACGATCAGGCTGTCGTACGGTACGTCGCCGCCGCTGGTGTGCACGCGGCGGTTGTCCAGGTCGAAGCCGACGACTTCGGCGAGCATCGTCTCGCAGTTGGACTGCCGCCGCAGAATCCATCGCAACGGCGCGGCGATGTTGGCCGGCGACAAGCCGCCGGTGGCCACCTGATACAACAGCGGCTGGAAGAGGTGGAAGTTCCGCCGGTCGACGAGCGTGACCGCGACCGGCGACCGCTTGAGCGACTTCGCCGCCGTGAGCCCGCCAAACCCGCCGCCCACTATCACGACGCGGTGGCGGGGGGACGGGGACTGGGGAGTGGGGGCTTGGGATGGGGAGATCACGGGGGGATCGGAGTGAACAATTGGAAGGCTCTTCAGCCTTTCTTGGTGCGTGGTGCGCGTTTCCGCAAAGAACTTGCAAGGCTTCTTAGTCTTCGGCCGAGGACGTTGCAGCGTTCGAGGATTTCCGCGACCGATTCTGGCGACGCGAAACCGAGATCCTTCGAAAGCATGAGTTGGGTCTCCAACTCGGCGAGCGATCCAACGGCGATGGAGACGTGGCGCAAATATTCCAACGTTGAACTTCGCGCGTGGCCTTCGGCAATATTCGAGGGAATAGAGACGGAACACCGTCGCATCTGGCTCGACAAGCCATATGTTTCTTGCTTAGGCAGCGACTCGGTTAACCGGTACACCGCGCCGGCCAATGCCATTCCCTCTTGCCACACTATCAAGTCGCGAAAGCTTTTGATGGCCATAATTACAAATCCCCAGTCTCCAGCCCCCAGTCCCCAGCCCCTATTCCGGCAACGGTTGGTCCTTGGTCTCCGGCGCAAACGGCAGCACGGCCAGCCCGAGCAGGAAGATCGCACACATGGTCATGGCGGAATAGCGCTCCTTGAGCGGCGAGCCGAAGTCGCCGTACATCTGGGTGGCCAGGGTGGCGGAGAACAAGCTGCCGGCGGCGGCGGCGAAGCGCCCGAGGTTGTAGCAAAACGACGTGCCGGTGCTGCGCATGCGACTGGGAAACAACTCCGGGAGATAAATGGCAAAGCCGGCGAACACCGCCAGCTGGGCGGCGCCCATCAGCGGCATCAGAAAATACGCGCTGGCCGGAGTGCTCATTTTCCAGTAGGTCACCAGCGTAATCGCCAATGCGGCCGAGAAGCCAAGGGCGAACGCCTGGCGTCGACCCAGCGAAATTGCCACGCGCGTGAACAACCACATGCCCACGGCGGCGCCCAGCATGTTCAACAGGTAGGCGATGGTCTTGGCAGTATCCACGTTCGCGGCCACGTCCTGGGGGGACATTCCCAAGTTGGTGTAATGCTCACGAAAGATGATGGTCTGCAGGTCGACCGCGTATTCGCCAATGGCCCACAGTCCGATCACGCCCGTCGAGGCCAAGATGGCGCCCACGATCAGATTCTTGCGCCACCGCCGGTCGGCCAACAATCCTCGATACGGCGCCAGGAGCCCGCCGGTGCGGAGCCGTCCTTCCGCTTTCGCCCGCAGCCACGGCTCGGGTTCGCGCAGGTAGCGCCCGATCAGAATCACCAAGAGTGCGGGCAAGGCGCCGACGAGAAACATCCATCGCCAGCTCTCACCGATCACTTTGTCCTGGGCCAGGCGGTCGAAGAGCATTTTGAACAACGCCGCGGCGATATTGCCGATCGTCGACAGGATTTGCAGCATGCCGAGGGCGCCCGCGCGGGATTCGTCGGGAAGCGTCTCGGCGATCAAAGCCACGGCCAGCCCGAAGACTCCACCGACGCCGACGCCGGTCAGGAAGCGAAAGAGCGTGAAGTCGATATAGGTGCGGCTGAAGAACGTCAGACCGGTGCAGATCGAATAGGTCAGCACGGTGAGCGTCAACATCTTCGCCCGGCCATAGCGGTCGCCCAAGGCGCCGAAGACGAGGCCGCCGACGCCCCAGCCGAGCAGGAAGAACGCCGTCACGCTCTTGCCCGTGGCCTGCACGTCGCTGCCCGGCGGCATCAGCGCGGTCAGCGCGGGGTTGCGGGCCAGCGAGAACAGGCGCTGGTCGAGGCAATCGAAGAACCACGCCGCGCTGGCCACCAGGAAGACGAACCAGTGGTACGGCGTCAGGTCGTGGGACCAGGAGCGTCGCGCCGGCGTGGGCATGGCCATGTTCACTCGGCTCAATCAGCGCCTCTGCCAGGGGATGCGTGGTGGGCGACGGCGTGGTTGGAAATCGCGCTCCTCACCCCGCGAAAGGCGTCTCCTGGGCGACGTCGGTTCGCTGCTCCGGCAAGAAGCAGGAGAGTATCAGATTAACCAGGATGAGCGTAAACGCCACCCCCGCGGCCACGATCGCAATCTTGGCCGGCGGACTCGCCCCGGGCACGAACGGCTTCGAGGCGATATATGCCGTGACCCACGCCATCGGCGTTCCGAGCATGCGACCGCCGATGTTGGCGGCAAAGCTCTCGCCGGTCCCGCGCAGGTGCACCGGGTAGGCCTTGGGCAGGTAGTTGCCCCAGAAGCTGAACTGCGCCACCGTGAAGAACCCGGCGAGGAAAATGCCGATCCCCAGCAGCGATACGCTTACGTCGTGAAACCCGGGAAGCCAAGACAGGTTTCCGTGCCAGTACACCGTTTCGTGCCCGCGCGAAAAGCCCCAGAACACCAACGGCAGCACGACAATCCCCGGCACGAGAAACGCACGCAGCAACCGGCGGCGGCTGGCGAAGTGCACGACCAACATCGCCAGTGCGAAGCGGCCGAACAGGCCGCCCAGCTCCTGCGCCTTGGTGTAGTTGGCGGCGATCAGCGTCGTCGTGGCGCCGGCGATCGGCCCCGCCTTGTCGGGCGGCAGGCCGGCGGCGGCGGCTTGCACCTTGGCTTTGGTCGTGTCCAGCCCCGGCACGATCTGCTGCAGTTGCTGGATGGCGCCGAACGCCACGCCGTAGCTGCATGCCACCATCAGCGTGGTGAGGATCGTGGTCCGCCACAGCGCCGGAGAGAACAACTCAAGTACGCTCGGGCGACGCACCGTGCCCGCCGCGCGGTTGGCCAGCCACTTGGGCGACTCGGGCAAGAACGGCCGGATGAAAATCAGCGGCAGCGCGGGGATGAGGCCGCTCATCAGCGTGTAGCGCCACGGCGCGTGGCGCTCGTCGCTGGAATGGCGCCCAAGGCGTTTTCGAGAAACCCTGGCATCGCGATCGCGGGAAACCTGGTCCCGTTGGCGGCGATGAGTCCATTGACAACCGCCACCATCAATCCACCGAACGACGAAAACGCTTGCGTGTAGCCAAGCATCTTCTCGCGCTGGATCGGATCGTCGAACAACTCCGCCAGCCAGGCCGTCGCGGCGACGAACTCGACGCAGACGCCGACGAAGGTTGTGGTCCGCAGCGCGAGCAACATCGGCAGGCTCGTCGAGGATCCGGCGAGGAACGCGGAGACGGCGTAGAGCAGGATGCTCCACGTGAGCACCCGCCGGCGGCCAAGGCGGTCGGTGAGATATCCACCCAACAGCCCGAACACGCCGCCGCACACCGCCGGCACGTAGAACAGCAGCCCGAACCACCGGGCAAACTCGGGCGTTCCCGGAGTGATCCCGCCCAGATCCCGCAGCGCGTCGCGCGCCACCAACGGCAGCATTAGCAGCTCGTAAGTGTCGAACGCAAAGCCAATCGCCGCGATGATGGCCACGAGCCATAGCGTGGCGGTCATTCGTTGCCGGGGCATCGTGCTCATAGAAGAAACCGGCTAGGCGGAGCTGATGAACGCGGTTTTTCTAAGCGCGAAGAAAACGACAATTGTTCTATCTAGCCGGCGGGCCACGCTCGCCGGGTTCCCGGACGGCGTGGCCGTCCGGCTAATTTTATGTTTGACGGGACCGCCCTGCCCTGCTGTCTCTTACGATTTCCGCACCGATTGCGTCTCGCGCACGGTGTGCGACCGACTGGGCGCCGACTCGCCATTGTCGACGCGCTCGTGGCCAATGGGCGCGCCGAACGCCGACGCCGGCTCCTCGCGCCCGCCAGACTTCTTCACTTTCCTCTTTTTCTCAAACACCTTGCCCAATGGCCCGAACAAAAGCGACGGGCACATGATCAGCTCCGCGACCACCCCAGCAATGAGAATCGTCAGCATCAGCCAGCCGAATCGCTTGGTCGGCGTAAACGAGCTGGTGGCAAACACGCTGAGCCCCAGCCCGTTGATCAGCGCCGCCTGCAGCGTGGCCGTCGCGCTGCGGCGATAGGCGCTCAGCACCGCGGCGGTGCGATTGCCAAGCACCTGATAGTCGTCGGTAAACCACGCCATAAAGTGAATCGTGTCGTCCACCGCCACGCCCAGCGCGATGCTGGCCGCCATCATCGAGCCAATGTCCACCGGAATTCCCAGCCATCCCATGCCGCCGAACACCACGAGCACCGGCAGAACATTGGGCAGGATCAACACAAATCCCGCCGCAATGCTGCCGCACACCCACATCATCAGCGGCGTGATTGTGGAGAAGGACCAGCACGTGCTTTGGATTAAGCTGTGCAGCAGCTCGCGCTGCGCCTTGTAGACCACCGGTATGACGCCGGTGTACACCATGCCCACGTCGCTGGAGTCCAGCACGTGCTGGACATTCTTGGCCGCGGCCACGGAATCGAACGTCGCGAGAATCGGCACGCCGGCCTTTCGCAGCCGCCCCATCTGGCGGCTGTCGAAGCCTGGGCCGAGCACGACGCCGTCATAGGCCTTGGCAATCGCCGCGAGCTGAGCATCATCAAGTTCGTCGATCGGCTTGACGGACGACGACGAGCGGACGTTCTTGACCGCCAGGTACGGCTCGACGCTTTCGACCGGATATTTTGCATCGTTGGGATGCCAGAAGGCGACCTTGGCCCCCTGGGGTCGCCCCTCGCGGCGCTGGGCCAGCGACTTGAGCGCCGCCACGCTGGCGCCGTGCGCCGTCAGCACCGGCTCGACCGCCTCGCGCACGTGCCTGACCACCTCGCCCTGTTCGATGTCCGAGAATGCCGCCACGCGAACGCTCACCCGCCACAGCTCGGCACCGTCCGCCGCGTCGGTGCGCAGGTAGCCCGATCGCTCGAAGCCCTGACGGTGCTCGGGCTTGGAAAGCTCCTCGTTCGTGGCGTAGCGACGCGCCGTGTTGGTCGTGCCGCTTCCCTTGGCCTGCACGGCGGGCGAAAAGGTGTTGGCCGACATGGTCGACCCGACGATGTCTAATCCGCCGGGGCCCGAACCCAGTTTTCGTTGGATGGCCTCCTCGACTTGATCGACCGCTCCCAATCGCTCGACGAACGAATTGCGCCCCACCAACTGGCCCGGCGACAGGTTTTTCGCCGCGGGGTCTTCCGCTTGGGTCTCCTTGGGAAACCGCAGCACCAGCTCCATTGGCACGATGCGGCCGATGTGGTCTTCATACCAGCGGTAGTCCTGCAGCAACCGTGCGTCGGAGCTGAACAGCTTCAAGAGGTCGATTGACGTGCGGATTCGCGGCAATCCCAGGCATAAAAAGGCGATCACCCCGAAGCACGCCGCCGACACCGCGAGGTGGTGCCGGTTGACGGCCATGCCAAATCGTTCCCACGTCTTTCCGGCGTGAAGGTGGGCCTCGCTCTTGGCGTCCGGGGCCTCGCCCAGCTTGCGATGACCGCGCACCTCCGGCGGCGTCCACGGCCAAAGCTTGAGGCACGCCGGCAGGAAGAGAAAGAGAATGATTAGCATCGAGAACACGCCGATTGCCGAGTAGTCGCCAAACTTGGCGATCGGGGTGATTTCGCTTGTGTGCAACGACGCCAGGCCGATGCCGGTCGTCACCGAGCAGAGCGCCGCCGGCTTCCACGCGTGGGCGAGTCCCCGCTCGACCGCATCCGTGAATCCGTGGTGGATCACCGCCTGGCGGTAGTAATTCGTGATGTGCACCGCGCCCGACACCGCCAGCACGTAGATCAGCGCCGGCATCGACATGAGAATGGCGTCCATCGACGCGCCGGTCCACTGTACGATGGCCAGTGAAAGCGCGGCGCTGAGAATACCGCACGTGAACACCACCAGCGTCATGCGAACGCTGCGGAGCGAATACCAGGAGAGGCTGAGCCCCAACAGCGCCGCCAGCCCGGCGAGCCGCACCAGGGAGCGCTCGCCCTCCTCGTCGATGGCGTTGTTGTCCACCGGCGGTCCGCCCAGCCGCACCTCGTCCTCGGTGAGTCCCGCTTGGGCGATGGCGTGAAACAGCGGCGAGGGCTCTTGCGAATACAGGCCGAATCGCTTAATCGGTCGGCCGATCGACAGCCGCAAATGCTTGGCCGCCGGCTCACTGAGCGTGGCCATCACGCACGTTTGTTTGCCGTCAGGGCCGATCAGCGCGCCTTCCAGGCGCTTGGCGGCCGCCTTCGGCCCCAAGCCAGTTGGCGGCGCCATTAGTTCCTTCAACACCGTGCGCCCGGTGGTGACCGTCTTAAAGACTTCCACCTCGCCCGACCCGTCCTCCTTGGGCATCCGCGCCTTGAGCAGTTCCTCACTGAGCTTGGCGAGGCGCGGATCGTCGTCCTTGCCGCTGGGGTCGGCCCCCAACTCGCAGCCCTCCCAGCTGATGAGCACGAACTGGTCCGCGATGAACTGCTTGCGGAACCACTCCAGTTCCTTCGTCTCGGGGTAATCCTTCGGCAACCAGTCGGCCACGTCGTTGCGATTGCTCTTGACCGCCTTTACCGCCGAGCGGCATGCCAACGGGATCAGCACCACGTGGGCGATGAGGATGAGAACGGAGTATCGAGAGTAGAAAGATCGCTTGGCCATGCCTGGTGGCGCAAGGCCGGGATCGGCCCCTGCATCCATGTGGTTCTTGATCCGACTGCGTAGCCTCGCTCATCTGGCGACCGACGGTCCGTATCCTTTGGACCAAGCTCGCGGCCGCGCCGAAGCGCGCCGCAATCGATCTATTATTCCCCGATCGGGCGATTTGCGTAAGAGCCAATTGTGCGGCGGCGTCCGCGAGTTTGTCCCCATGGCCTGGGAGAATATTCCGATTTCGCCGACCAGAACGCCTCGGGGTCGGGTCCAGGTCGTCAGGTGCGGCCCTTACAAGTCAGCCGATCGCCTCGGCACGCGCGCCTCGGCCAACTTCTGCAGTTCTTCATGCACCAACTGCAACAGCGACGCCTTCTTCGGCCGCATCGTGCCGCGCACCAGCCGGATGGTCGAGACGGCGTTTTGCCAGATGAGTTCCATCGGATCTTTGATTTCCCTGGTCGGCGCCCCGTGCTTGGCCACGAGCGCATCGCGAATCAAGTGGAACGCCTCGGTGTCGAACACCGCCGAGATCCGATACAGCCGCGCGTCGACGAAGTGGTAGAGCATCAGCTCAGTCTTCACGCCCGCGATCGTCGGCGGGTTGCCTTCGGCTGGTAAATCGATGCGCCCATTCACCAGTCCGGCCGCCGCGTGCCACGGCTCGCTCCACAGCGCCGGGTTGGATTGCCCGGGGGCGGCGTCGCTGCAGTAGGGCATCGTCATGCCGCCGATCTTTCGGGCATATTTCGCCTTGAACTCGTCCAGGGAGGTTCCCAGCCGGTCTCCTTTCAACTCAAATGCCGTGGCGTCGGCGTCGGGCTGCAGCACGATGCCGCCCTTCTGATTCCGCTTGCCCTGCGACATCAGGCCAACTTGCTCGAGTACCTGCATGAGTTGTGCATCGCTCATGTCGTCGGTGCGGTAGCAGCGGACATTGGCCTCCGGTTGCCGGCTCAACTCGTAAGATCCCGTCGGGGGCGTTTCGAACACTACCATCACGGCGCTTTTCTGGCGGCGCGAAACTTCGGCCATCATGTCCGGCGCCGTCGCCTGGCCCAACGGCAGTGCGGGTCCGCCCAATGATGCGGCGGCGGCTTGACCCGCGACGGGTGAAGCGGGCGCCTGCGGGATCGCAATCGGCGCCCCGCACTTCGGGCACGTGCCCTGCGTGCCGCCCAGTTCAGGCGGCGCCTGAAGGACCGATCGGCAGCCAGCGCATTCAACGCGAATAAGAGCCATGACGCGAGAGGCTCCCTGCCCGCCCAAGATCAACCGCCATCGCCGAAAGCGCGGCGACGCCCGCACACTCGTATTCTAATCGCCGACGCGCATCTTAAGTACGTCAGCCTTCCAGACAGATGTCGAGGGTCCCGCTCGCTGCCCGACCGGAACAACCGTCAAATCCTGCCAACTTCCGCCCATCGGCGCCACGCGAGCTTGCCGAGAATGCTGGCGATGATGCGCTTCGGCTCATAGAATTGAACAGGCCCCACGCCGTCTCTTATCTCCGCAAGCGGTCGTCAATGATGATGATCCGACGACAGTTTATCAGCCGCCGCATGGCGTCTGCGATCTTTGCGGCGGCACCTATTGCTTTCGCCGGGTGCCAAAGCGCCAAAGTCGAAGACGCCAAGGACGCCGCGGCAACGGCGTCGGCCTCTTCCGTCGCCAGGCTCGACGCCGAGAAGCACGCCGCCGCCGGCAAGCAGTTCGCGGCCGCCGGCGATAACAAGCGGGCCGTCGAGGAGTTTACGGCGGCGCTCGACCAGCTTCGCCCCGCCGAAGTTCGCGTTGAAGAAGCGGCGCCAGACGTCGACGTCTTGTTTCAGCGAGGCGTCGCCTGGCTCGAGCTCGGCTTTCCCGACACGGCGGCCGAGGACTTCACCGAGGTGATCCGCCACGATCGCGACAAGGGCGCCGCCTTCGCCAAGCGCGGCGAAGCCTACGTCGCCATGGGCGATTTTTACCGTGCGGTCCGCGACTGCACCCAAGCCATGCGCTTCGAGCCGACCAACGCCGACGCGTACCGCTTCCGCGGCCTGGCCTATCTTCGTCGTGGCCAATACGACCGTGCGACGACCGATTTGGAACAAGCCATCGCGCTCAATGAGGGTTTCAGAGAAGAGTTAGCCCCCACAGTGGCCGACGCCTACTACGCCTGGAGTAAACAACTAGCGTCAGCTGGCAACGGCGATTTGGCGACGGTAAAGCTCACCAAAGCCCGTGAGTACAATCCCGCCCTCGCCGTGGAGCCCGACGTCGCCGCGCCCGCCGGACCGGCGTCGCCCGAGAAACCCTCCGCCCGCACAGTTGCGAAGCCAGTGCTGGATGAAGCCGTCGAACACTTCAACCTAGCCAGCGACCTGGAGGCGCAGAAGCATTACGACGAAGCGATTATGGAGTTCACTGAGGCGCTCGCCCTCGACCGCGAATATCTCGACGCCTATATCCGCCGCGCCGAGACGCTCATCGCCGCTGGTTTTCCCGATACCGCGCGTAAAGGATCTGGACGAAGCGCTCCACCTCGACGAGCGCTCGGCCGACGCCTATCGCCTGCAGGCGCGTGCGTTTGACGCCTTGGGAAGCTACCACCGCGTGGCCATGTCGGCCACCGAGGCGCTGCACGTCGATCCCGGCGACGCCGAGATGTACGCTCTTCGCGGACAAGCTTACTTCCGACTTAGCACTTGGGACCGCGCCATCGCCGATCTGGAAGAAGCGATTCGGCGCAAGCCGTCGCTCGAGAATGTACTGGCGCCGACGCTGGAAGAGGCCCGTGGCCAGCTCAAGGACCAGCAATCGGTCCAAGATCCTGCCGTCGCCAGCGGTTAAGCGTTCCTGCTTCTTAGCAAGGCCCAGGCGCCAAGGGCGGCGCCGATCAGCGCGGCGGTCGACGGCTCCGGCACGCCGGCCAACTCGACATTGGCGATGCCCAGTGATCCGATAACTGGCGTGCCGTCTTCCGACGGGGCCCCCGGATCGTGGCGCAGCATCACTCGGAGCGTACTGGCCAAAAGCTCGGCGTGCGTGCCGAGGCCCTGCACGCTAACGAGATCGCTTTCGCCCAGACCAAATGTATAGTTCGCCAGACGCCGTCATTAGGGACTGCCTGGGAGACGACAGACGTCCAACGGTCGTCGACGCTGCCGGGACCAAACAGCACGAGCCGCATAGCGAGCGGCGCTGAGCTCGCGGGACTCATGAGGTCGACATTCACGCGAGTGGCGCCGATCGCCGTGAGATTTCCGATCCACGCCGGCTGCAGGTTGAAAGCGGCGAGGTTGTTGCCGATTGAGGTGAGCAGCAGAAATGGATCGTCCATGCCGCCGGGTCCGCCGCTTGGTTGACGGGTGGGCGACGAGCCTCCAGACCATCCCTGGGTCGTTGAATCGAACTTGTCCACATGCAGCGTCGCGGCAAATCCGCAGGTGCAACTGCAAGCAAGCAGCAGGGCGCAAGAAAGCGCATAACAGTCGATCTCCGGGTGCAAACCAGCGATGGTGGGGCGACGCAGGAAGGGCTCAGGTTCAGTATAACTGAGCCGGCAGGTTCCGGAAATTATCGGTTGGCGCGGCGGCGGCTAAGCGCGGGGATCACCCCGGCCGCCGCAATTGCCAGTGCCGACGGCTCCGGCGCCGTCTGGCTTGCCGCGACGACCTCGGGCGGCGTCGGGAAGTTGCGTTGCCAGTCGAGAAAATCGGCGCCCTGCAGGTCCACGCCAAAGCGCCCCGCCCAACCCAAGGGCGGCATTGTCAGGTCGTCTTCGTCGACGTCGCCGTCGCCGTCGAAATCGCCCGGTATTGGCGGCGCAGGGCTCGCGGCCAGCTCGATGTTGTCGATCCCCAGCGTGCTCCCCGACGGCGCGTTGTTGGCGCTGCCAACGGGATTGGGTCCGTCCGCCATTTCGTCGTAGCGCAACATCACGCGAAAGACGTCGGCCATCAAATCAGTATACGAGCTGGCGGCGCCGTCAGACACGATGTCGCCCTCGGCAGCGGAAAAGACGTAATGCCTCCACACGCCGTCATTGGGCACGACTTGCGACGACGCGGATGTCCAAAGATCGGTCGAGTCGGGTCCGAACAGGGCCAGACGCATCTCCAAGGAAGGCGACGAGGCCGGCGCCATCAAATCTGCTTCGAGGCGCTTTGCGCCGATCGCTACATAGTCGCCCTGCCATCTAGCGTTGGTATTCTTGGCAGCAAGATGGGTGTTGAATGTGGTGGAGATTTGAAGGTAGGCGCTGCCGTCGACGCCGCCAGAGGCAATACGCGTGGGTGAGGAACCGCCCTCCCAGCCGAGTGTCGGGAAGGCAGGGTCAAGCACGTTGAAATCGTCAATATGCAGCGTCGCCGCCGCGGCGACTCGACAAGTCACGGCCAGCGCGAAGACCAGGTGGCCAGCGAGTTTCACCAATCGATCCCCTCAGCAAGGCATTGGGTCTAACAGCGGCGATGCCGCCGATCACAACGGCCCACTTGGGGCGACAAAGTTGTTCAGATCTTGTTCGTTGTGACGCGTTTCCGCCAAACCGCTAGCGCCGCCGCCATGGCCATCGCCGCCGTCGCCGGTTCGGGAACCGCAACGAGCTTGTACACGATTCCACCCGTTCCATTGGCCGGCGTGTTGGTAACCATCGCATAGAGCTCACCTGCGTCGTCCTGGCCAAAGCCGTGAACTGTGAGCCCGTTTGGCAACAGCCCATTGGGATTTTCGGCCGTTGCAAATCCCGGCAGCAAGAACTCGTTGATGGTCCCTTGGGTCAAGTCTGCGTAGAACAAACGACCGTCGGCGGCGTGTAGGCTGACCACGGAGCGCAAGATCGCCGAACACGTATTTGCCGACCAACTCCGGAATGGCGTTGCCCCGATATACAAAGCCGCCGGTGATCGAGATCCCGTCGCCGTGGTCGTATTGCAGCGTTCCCCCGGGCCCGGAGATCGGGTCAATCAATCCTGCGGGGCTGCCCGGGCTGCGATCGCCCGGCGGCGGCGACCCGATGGTTCCGTTGGTGCGATTAAAGAGCCACTCGCCCTCCTTGACGGCCCATCCGTAGTTGCCGCCTAGCGTCACTCGGTCGATTTCCTCGATGTTGTTCTGCCCGACGTCGGCCAGGATCAGATCGCCGTTGGCACGGTCGAAGGCAAAGCGGTAAGGATTGCGAAAGCCGTAGGCATACGCTTCCGCAACCTGGCCGGGATCGTCGAACGGGTTGGTCGCGGGGATGCGGTACTGCCCGTTGGCGCTCACGGCATCGGCGCTGCCGCCGGTCAGATTCGGATTGAGCGGATCGATGCGCAGCATTTTGCCCAGCGCCGCGGTGAGGTTCTGGGCGTTGCCGCCGGGCTCGATGTGGCTGGCGCCGGAATCGTTGGCGTTGCCGCCGTCGCCGGTGGCGAGATACAAATAGCCGTCGGGTCCGAATGCAATCGTGCCGCCGTTATGGTTTCCGGCATTCTTGCCAAACGAAATCAGCTCGCGGCGGGAGTTCGGATCGATCACGTTGGGATCAGCGGTGGCCTTCCATTCAGAAATCAGGTTCTTGTAGTTCTGCGTGGCGCCATTGGGCGCGGGATAGGTGGGCGACGTGCCGGCCGGGATCGGCTCGCTTGTGTACGTGTACAATGTGCGGTAGCCCGGGCTCAGGGGATTGTTGTAACCCGGATGAAAAGCCAGACCGAGTAGGCCGCGCTCGTCGTTGGCGTTGCCGGCGTTGAGCGGCGGCGACACGCGGGTCCGCAGGTCGAGGGCTTCGGTCGGCAGCAAGCCGCCATTCTCGATCACGCGGATGAGGCCGTTCTGCTCCAGCACGAACAGCCGCGCCGGATCGCCGGGCGCGCTGATGCCATAGTCAGGGGCCGACAGGCCGGTTGCCACCGGCTTTAACCCAATCGCGATCGTTCCGTGTTGAATGGCTGGCAGGTACGGTTCTGCCGCGGCTGATGAAGCCACGGCGAGCGCGATGAATAATCCGGAGAATGCGCGACCGGCGACGTCGAATCTCATGAGATCGCCTCCTCACTTGCTGAAGACTTGACCCGTCGCCGCGAGCGCCGCACAGATCTAGCGACGGCGCCGTCGGCCCCTTTGACTGGATGTGTCGGCGAGGTGGATTCCTTGCAGGAAATCGCCAACGACCCGCGGAGCCGAGAAAACGGGCGCGGCGATGTGGGCCTCCGTGGCGCCGATCACGCGGCTTTCTTCGGCCCGGGCAACTCACTGGCGCCCTCGGCCGAGAGCGGAGCGAGATAGTCGACCACGCGCACGGTCGAGCGGCGTGACTTCGTAGAACACCAGTCCGTCGCGCTCGTGGCGGAAGATGCGCAGTTTCTCGTCGCTGTGAGACTGCGCCAGCGAGCGATCGACGTCGGCGCGGTCGACGAACACCATCACCCGTTGGCCGTCGACCAGACACAGCATGGCGGTGGTGTCGGGACTCAGCCCGCCGGGGTACGCCAGGCCGAGCATTCGCATGCCCACCGGCAGTTTCAGCAACTTGAGCGCCGCCCCTTGGCGTCGTGCAAACGTGTCGGCAAAGCGATCGGCCTCTTCGCACTGGTAGGCGGGCTCGAAGCCGTTGGCCACCGTTTCACGATAGAGGTCGGCTAACGGCCGTGCGGCGAAATTGGGGTTATCGGTGCGCGTTCGGCCGAAGGGATTGGCGACAACCAACCACGCAATCGCCGCCGCTGCCGCGAGACCGGCGGCGGCCCAGCCAAGGCGCGCCGGCTGCAGCGAAACCGGCGCCGGGGCGTCGGGCGCCGACGCGAGCATCGCCGCTATGGGGTCGTACGCCGGCGACTCGAAGTGGAACAGTCGCACGAGCGAAGCGTCGATGCGCTCCTGCAGCTCGACCTGCCGGCGCCGCTCGGGCTGGGCGCGAGCGCCTCCTCGACCGCGGCGCGGTCGGCGGCGTCGAGGGCGCCGTCGAGATACGCCTCGAGCTCGTCGTCGCCAAGTGGGTTATGGGGATCGATCATACGTGGCGCTTGCGCGCTAGGTCATTGCCTGCCGATGGCCGCGACAGCTTCTCGCGCAGCGCGATCTTGCTGCGGTGAACGTGGCTCATCGCCGTGCCTTCGGGAATGTGCATGAGCGCGGCGATCTCGGCATAGGACAGTTTCTCGACCGTGCGAAGCAGCAGACACGAACGAGCGTCGGCGCCAAGCTGGTTGAGGGCGGTCAATAATTCGTCGTCAAACGCCGACTGGTTGTCCAGAATTTCCCCGGAGCGGCGGGCGATTGGCGAGGGATCGTCGACCGTCGCGGCGTGGTGATTCATTTGGCCCAGCACGGCGGGGTCGGCGGGAAAAGTTTTGCGTTGCCGCGTCTTGCGCCGGTGGTTCAATGCACAGCGGCGAACAATTTCTGCCAGCCATGCGGCGAAGTTGGTTCCTGGAACAAACTGGCCTGCCTTCTGGAAGGCGATGATCGCCGCCTCCTGAACGATGTCCTCAGCGGACTGACGGTCGCCGGTGACGCCCGCCGCCACAAGCGTCAACCGGGAGTAGGCCTCGCGATAATGCGCAGCGAACGACTGCGGGTCCGTAGCGTCCAACGGTCCCGGCTCCGGCAGTCGCTGGCTGGTCCGCGGAGGGGTCATAACCGGGCAGGATAATCTAATATTCCCAATGTCGCACGCCGCGTAAAACCTTGCAGGGTGGGTGAAACCGCCAAGATTCCCGGTAAGATGGGCATCGGGGGCCGCTGTCTGGTATCGTGGAGGCGTCGCCGCGACGTACCGTTTTCGGACGGGCGCGTCGGCGCGCTTCTCGGGACGCGGAACAGGGGACGCGTGATGTCGCGGACGCGAATAGCTGTCGACGGCGGTGGCTGCCGTCGGCCACTCGACAGATGCTCGATCGGCGGTTTTACGCTGATCGAGCTCTTGGTCGTCATCGCGATCCTCGGTTTGCTCGTCGGGCTGTTGTTGCCGGCGGTCCAGGCGGCGCGAGGCCGCGCGGCGCAGCGGCTGCATCAACAATCAAAGCCAGGTCGCCCGGGCGATTCAGAATTACGAGTCGTCCGCGCGGCGATTTCCCGCTGGCCGCATCGGTTGCGACGACGCCGGCGATGCGCCCGGGGCGGACATCCCCTTCTGCCCCTCTGGACTGAAGTCGGAGCAGAAGACCGCTGCCAGCGGGTTTGTCACGCTGCTGCCCTACATGGAGCTGGGCGCCCTGCACGATCAACTCGGCGTCGAGAACGGCGGGTTGTGGAATCGCAATGTGACCGATTTGACGTGGGCCGCCAACCCGGCGAAGCGCGAGGGCGTCAAGCAGCGCGTGGCCGTGCTGGTGTGTCCTAGCGACACGTCCGAGCCGCTGAGCGATGTTTATCAAATCGTCGCGGCGACCGGTAGCTACGCCTTTGTTCAAGGAACGATCGGCCCCGGCAGCGAGGAGGAGCCGATCGACAAGACCGCGGCCAAGTATTTCAACGACGGCTTGTTCGTGTACAAGGCTCGCCGCCAGTCGAACGAGGTGACCGACGGCCTGTCGCGGACGCTGATGCTGGGCGAGGTGACGATGGCGGACCAGTACCCGTCGATCAACCTGTGGACCTACGCCCGCGTCACCGCGGACAGCCTGCGGACGACGGCCAATCCCCTGAACACGCCGCCGGAGACGGGCGAATACCGCGATGGCCGCCAGAACGGCGCCTTTGCCAGCGAACATCCAGGCGGGGCGACGTTCGCCTTCGCCGACGGACACGTCGACTTCTTGCGCGACGGGATCGAGCTGGCGACTTATCGGGCGCTGTCGACAATCGCGGGAGACGAGCTGGATCCCTAGTCGCGCCGTGGTCGGGACGACACGGCTCGCTCCGTGCGGTGTGACCGGTCGGGAGTTTTGAGTTTTGCGGGCCCGATAGGGGTCCCACATTTTTGTTGCATTAGTCCCTGATTTTGCCTGTGGCGGATTGGTGGAGGCCCGAAGAATGCAGGGCCGGCGCGGCGACGGGCCGACAGCATTAGTCGGTCGAGTTGTGCTGTTCTTGAATCATGGTCGGAGGTCGCATTAGCGACTGCTTCGTTCGCCAGGGATCGTGGATGACGATCGGCGCATGGTTTCTCCTCTGTCTACGGCTCACAGGTCATAGCTCACAGCTTTGACCCCACCGTAGCAGAGTGCGCGGCCATTTTCAGCAAGTTTTTTCGCGGAAAGATTTCGCGCAGAAACGCGGAGACGCCGAGGTAGGAGGAGATGAGTTCGCCGTGAATCTTGCCAATGTCACAAGAATGAATCGACGTTAGGTTTGCTGCTGATCATTATGGCACTTGGGCGCTTCAATCTGCGAACACTTTTTTTGGCGGTGACGCTTTTCTGCGTCTTGGCGTGGGTGCTCGCATCGCCATCTGAGGCGAGATGCGTTTGCGTCGTTGCGGCGTGGTGCCTTGCCGGGGCGGTTTGGGCTTGGAGGCGATTCGATCGCCCGATTCTCGGGGGCGTCGTCGGCGGCGCGGGAGCCGTTGCCGCGATTTGCTTTGGTTTTTTATGCGTCGTGCGTCCGATTGGGTATTTCTTTTACGTCGGGCCGGACGACTACTTCGAAGATGGGTTTATAGTAGAGACCTTTTTCTATCCCGCGGTCTATTGCTGTGTTTACGCGCCGGTGGGCGGCCTACTTGGTTTGGCGGTTGGGGCCGTCGTTTGGATCGTCAGGACGGTCGTGGGGCGGCCGGCGCATAGCTGAGCGCACAATTCCGTCGAGGGATCCTCTTGCGCACAACTTCGATGTAGCCGCTGCCGACAGGATGGCCTACGTGACGGTCGCAGTCGGTGGTTCAGCATGCCCACGCGGACGTGGGCATGGCACACCAAGCTAGAGTTGCTTCACCGCGCCTTGGCGAGCGAGGCGGGGGTCGCCAGCGTCATGCCCGGGATCGGGGCGGTGGTGGGTCGCGGACAACTGTTGTCGTGGACTAACAGCCGCGATTTGCCGACGACGTAGGTGTGGAAGTCGTCGACGCCCAGGTTGTAGGCTTCGACTTCTTCGCCGGGCTGGCACTGTTCGATCGCGGCAAGCTGGGCGCGGCCGTCGAGCGAGTGGAGCGGCATGTCCTGTTTCAGGAGCCGTGCCATTTGCCAGCCGCGGCCGTCGACCCAGAATCGATGGCCGAGCGTGGCGGTGATCGTTTCGTCGTCGATGGTGAGGTTGACGGTGGGGCTGGGCGGCCGGAGGGTGGTTTCGTAAACGGGCCGGTACGCGAGCTCGCCGGTTTGGGGACTCTGCGAGAGGACCATGTCGCCAACGTGGACGTCCTCGATCGAGACGGGGCCACTCTTGGTCCACACCTGCGTGCCGGCGGCGAAGCAGGACATCGACCCAGGCGCCGGGACGTAGGGCGCCGGGAGGTAGTAGTACTGTGTGCCGACGTCGTAAGTTTCGTAGGTCGGTTGCTGCGATTCGTCATAGTAGAGGCCGTTTTCGTCGCGCCAGGCCTGCCACCAAACTTCGGGCTCGGCGCCGAGATCGACGTTCATGTCTGTGGTCATTTTCAGCGCGGTTTGGATGCGGAGGTTTCGCTCCTGAGCTGCGGCGTTGGCGAGGGCCACACGGTTGTGGGCTTCGTTGGCCCACCGCGCCGCCCGGAACGCGCTCATGCCGAGGACGGGGGCGGGCGAGGCCCGACGCCCGCGGCGATTGGGCGGGGTGACGGCGACGGCGTCGCGAGTGACGACGGAGGCGAACTTGGCCTGCGGCGTTTGCTGGCGTATGGTTTCGCCGTAGGTAAGGACGCCGTCGGCTTCGATTTGGATGTCGACGTCGGCTTCGATGGGGGCCGTGAGGGCGCCCATGAGCGCGGGCACAAAATCGGTCTTTGGCCGCGGCTTGAGGAGCGTGCCGGCGAGTTGGCGGATTTCGGGCCAGGGCGAATCCACGACGCAGCCCACGAGGCGCATGGTGGCTTCGTGCTGAGGCATGTTGCCCAAGGCGGCGACGGCGGCCAGGTTGAAGTCCACCACAAATTGCTCGGCGGCTTCGCGTCCGAGCTTGCTGCGCAATTTCTTTTTGAAGGGGCCGCGGATCGTGCAAACATCATCGAGTGCGGGCAGCGCGGCGAGATCGGAAACCTCCCGGAGCTCTTGGAACGCAGCTTCGCGAGCGGCCGAGTCGCTAAAGGCGGCGCGGTTGCGCATCTCGAGGAAACGCGGCTGGTAGATGTCGAAGGCTTTTTTCGACTCGTCGGCCGCCTGCTGGAGCTCTTTGATTTCGTCAGTTGTGTACAGGCCGCCCTGATATTCGTGGAGATCGAGCCGCTGGCGCGCCTCCTGATGATCGGGGACGAGCATGAGCAGGCTGGCCCAATGGTAGCGCTCTTCGTCTTTCAGACCGCGGCTGGCACACCAGCGGGCGAGGTTGTAGTGGTCGTCCGGCGCGTCGGCGGATTCTTTGCGCAAGCGCGGTACTCTTGCCAGCGCTCGTCTAGTTGGAGGAGCGCGGCGATCTGGTCGGTGGTGCGCCACTGGCCGTCGAAGAGAATTTCGCCGCTTTGCCAGTGGGCGTCGGCGTCGGCGGGATCGGTCTGACGCGCTTCGGCGAGCAGCGAGGCGCGCTGGGTAGCGTCGCCGGTAAGTTCCGCCTGGAGGGCGGCCTGGACGAGTTTCGTCGCCTTGGACTGCTGCGCGGGTTTATCGACGGCGCCTTCGGCGAGAACCGTCGCCGCGGGCACAAACGGGATGGCGGCAAAAAGAAGTGCGCGCAGCAGATAGAAACGATGCACCATGGCCCTCATCTCCTTGTTCCGGAAGTTGATAAGTAAACGGCTGCCTGGGCGCCGCCGGCCGTGCGTGGCGTGGGCGGCGCGTGGGCTGCCGAAGGCTCGTGACGCTAGGAATTCTAGCGGATTTAAGGGGAAATGTCACGCGCGTGCGAGAAACGCCGCCGAAAACGGCGGGCGTGGCGTAGCTACTCACCCGACTGGCGACATGTGGCGCTCAGGCCTCGCGGAAGGTCGCCCAATCGACGCCCAGTTTGCGCATGCGGGCGCGTAGCGTGTGGGGATTCACGTCGAGCAACGCGGCGGCGCCGCGGCGGCCTTCGATGCGGCCGCGCGTTTTTTCGAGGGCGGCGACGATGTGGCGGCGGATCGCGTCGTCGAGCGTGCCCTCTATTAAAAAGGTGTCAGGAACCTTTTCTGAAAAGGTTCCTGACACCTTTTTGTCGAAGCCGAGGGCGGCGGCGATTTCCAGGCGGCGGCCTTCGCCCAGCAGCGCGGCGCGGTCGATCACCGTGCCCAGCTCGCGGATGTTGCCGGGCCAGGAATAGGCGCAGAGCGCGGCGATGTCGGAAGGCGTGGGCATCGCAGGCGACAGGCCGAATTTCACCGCGGCGCGCTCGGCGAAGTGGGCGGCGAGTTCCGGGATGTCGTCGGGCCGTTCGCGCAGGGGCGGGAGCAGGATGGGGAACACGGCGATGCGGTACCACAGGTCTTCGCGGAAGCGGCCGTCGCGGACCATGGCGGCGAGGTCGCGGTGGGTGGCGGCGACGACGCGAACGTCAACGCGGATGGGTTCGCCGCCGCCGACGCGCTCGATGAAGGAGTCTTGCAGTACGCGTAGGAAGCGGACCTGGGCGTCGGGCGGCAGCTCGCCGATTTCGTCGAGGAACAGCGTACCGCCGTCGGCCCGCTCGAACCAGCCCTGTCGGGTCTCGGTGGCGCCGGTGAAGCTGCCCTTTTCGTGGCCGAAGAGCTGCGAGTCGATCAGTTCGCGGGGAATGGCGCCGCAATTGACGCGGATGAACGGGCCGCGCTGGCGATCGCTGCGCGCGTGGATGGCGCGGGCGACCACTTCTTTTCCAGCGCCGGTTTCGCCGAGGATAAGCACGGGGGCGTCGGAGACGCTGACCAAGTCGATGCGGCGCATGACAGGGGCCAGCCCGGCGGTCTCGCCCACGATTCGCTCTTGAATGTCCTCGCGACCCATGCGGCGCAGCAGCGACCGGCGGTCGGCTTCGGCGGCCTCGCGGAGCGCGGCGAGCTCGTGGAGCCGGCGATCGTTTTCCAGAGCCACGGCCAGGGGTTCCTGGAGCATCGCGATCATGTCATCGTGCTTGCGGGTGAAACGCTTGCCCGGGGGGGCGACGACGATCAAGGCGCCTGCGGCGCCGCCGCGGCTCGAGAGTGGCGCCACGCGGAAGTCGCTGGCGTCGTCGGGGAGGGCCAGCGGGCCGAGCGCGGCGGAGAGCTGGCCTTCGCGGCGCGGGGCGCTGACCGCGCCGCGCTTGACCCAGGCCTGAAGTTTCTTCATGTCGGCCGTCGAACAGCGGCGACCGGTAAGGGCGGAGTCGGAAGCGCGTCGCGGGGCGGCCGCGAGCGTGGCGACGACGCAGTGCTCCGGCTCGATGCGCTGCACGACAAGCTGATCGAGCGGCAGTTGCTCGGCGAGCAAGTTGGCGATGCCGGCGGCCGACTCGTGGATGTCGATGTGCTGGCAGGCTTCGCGCCAGACGGACAGGAGGATTTCGCGAAAGCGTTCCATGATGAAGGGCGGGAGTGAGGCGTGAGGGTCCGGGCGTAACCGCAAGCGAGGTGCTACGCCCCCGAAACGGCGCGGGGGACGGAAGTATGATTCCGTGATTTATTATGGATAACAAGTATATGTCACGGTGTAGTTCCGTGAAATATAACGGCTATGTTGTGCTGCGCCGCTAGCGCGTTGGGCGTAAAGGGCGGTGAGAACGGGAGTTATGGAATTCTGTCGGTGCGACGGCATGAGGAATGCAAACCTCCTACCGATGTCGGGGTCTACCTTCACCCAGGTCAACGGGAGAGTTTTCGTGCTTACCAGGACGCTTACGACATTCGGGCTTTTGACGGCGCTCGCGGCGGCAGTCGGCTGCGGATCGGGCAACGCGGCGTCGACCAGTAGCGGCTCGGCCGTGACGGCGGCGAGCGCCTCGGCGCCGACGACGGAGTCGACCGGGCCGGTATCGCTGCTCAATGTGTCTTACGACCCGACGCGCGAACTTTACGCCGAGTTCAATGAGGCTTTCAAGAAGCATTGGAAGAAAGAGACGGGGCAAGACGTCACGATCGACCAGTCGCACGGCGGTTCGGGCAAGCAGGCTCGCAGCGTGATCGACGGGTTGAAAGCCGACGTGGTGACGCTGGCCTTGGCTTACGACATCGACGAGGTGTCGCGGGCCGGACTCTTGGCTTCGGATTGGCAGAAGCGATTGCCGGAGAATAGCGCTCCCTACACGTCGACGATGGTATTTCTGGTTCGCAAGGGGAACCCGAAGGGGATCAAGGACTGGGACGACCTGACCAAGCCGGGGGTGCAAGTGGTGACTCCGAACCCGAAGACTTCCGGCGGCGCACGCTGGGCTTACCTTGCCGCGTGGGGCTACGCCCTCAAGAAGAACGACAACAACGAGGACAAGGCGACGAGTTTTTGACGGCCCTTTACAAGAACGTGCAGGGGCTTGATCCGGGCGCCCGCGATTCGACGACGAAGTTTGTTCAGCACGAAATCGGCGATGTGCTCTTGAGTTGGGAGAACGAGGCGTTTCTGGCGATCAAGAACCTGGGGCCGGACAAGTACGAGGTAGTAACGCCTTCGCTGAGCGTGTTGGCCGAGCCGTCGGTGGCGGTGGTGGACAAGAACGCCCAGTCGCACGGCGCGACGGCCGTGGCCGAGGCGTATCTGAAGTTCCTGTACACGCCGGAGGGGCAAACGATCGCGGCCAAGAATTTCTACCGGCCGCGGGATACCGGGACCGTGGACGCGGCCCTACTCAAGCAGTTTCCCGAGATTGAGCTGTTCACCGTGGACAGCGTGTTCGGCGGGTGGAGCGCGGTGCACAAGAAGCACTTCGCCGATGGCGGCGAGTTCGACGCCATTGCCGAGAAGATGGGACAGTAACCAATGGCCACGAAGGGAATCAAGCGCACGGTGCTGCCGGGGTTCGGGCTGACGATGGGGTACACGGTGCTGTACCTGAGCCTCATCGTGCTGATCCCGCTGGCGGCGCTGTTCATTAAATCGGCCGGGCTGTCTTGGGAAGACTTCTGGCGGGCGGCGGCCAACCGGCGGGTGACGGCGTCGTACTGGCTGACCTTCCGCACCTCGCTGATTGCCGCGACGGTGAACGCGGTGTTCGGGTTCGTCGTGGCCTGGACCTTGGTGCGGTACAAGTTCCCGGGCAAGCGGCTGATCGACGCGCTGGTTGATCTGCCGTTTGCGCTGCCGACGGCCGTGTCGGGCATCGCGCTGACGACGGTTTACGCGCAGCACGGTTGGCTCGGGCAGTACTTGGAGCCGCTGGGCATCAAGGTGGCGTTCGCGCCGTTGGGGATTACGGTCGCGCTGGTGTTTATCGGGCTGCCGTTCGTCGTGCGAACGCTTGAGCCGGCGCTGGCCGACCTGGAGCGTGAAAGCGAAGAGGCGGCGGCGAGCCTGGGCGCCAATCGATGGCAAACTTTTTGGCGGGTGATTGTGCCGACGGTGTTGCCGGCGCTGTTGACGGGCTTCGCCCTGTCGCTGGCGCGGGCGATTGGGGAGTACGGGTCGGTGGTGTTCATTGCGGGCAACGTGCCGATGCGGACGGAAATCACGCCGCTGCTGATTATCTCCAAGCTGGAGCAGTACGACGTGGCGGGGGCCACCGCGATTGCGGTGGTGATGCTGACGGCGTCGTTTGTGCTCTTGTTGGGAATTAACGTCCTGCAGCATTACGCCGGGCGGCGATATCAGGGAGCGCTCTAAGCATGGAAGCCGCACTGAACACAGGAAACGCGATCGACTCGGCCCCGTGGATTGGCACGACCCCGCGCCTGCGGCCGCAACGGAAGAGCGGGCGTGGGTGCGGTGGTCGTGCATTGCGGTGACGGTGGCGTTCCTGACGCTGCTGTTGTTCGTGCCCTTGGCGTCGATCTTTGCCGAAGCGCTGAAGAAGGGCGTCGGCGCTTACTTCGCGAGCTTCAACGATCCTAATTGCTGGGCGGCGATCCGTTTGACGCTGCTGGCGGCGGGCATCTCCCTGCCATTGAACCTGGTATTTGGCTTGGGGGCGGCGTGGGCGATTGCGAAGTTTAACTTCCGTGGCAAGAGCTTGCTCGTCACGCTCATCGATCTGCCGTTTGCGGTGTCGCCGGTGGTGGCGGGGCTGATTTACGTGCTGATCTTTGGCGCCCAGGGTTGGATCGGGCCGTGGCTGCGAGAGCATGACCTGCAGGTGATTTTTGCGACGCCGGGCATTGTGCTGGCGACGGTGTTCGTCACCTTTCCGTTCATCGCCCGCGAGCTGATTCCATTGATGCAGGAGCAGGGGACGGAGGAGGAAGAGGCCGCGGTGTCGCTGGGGGCCAGCGGGTGGCAGGCGTTTTTCCGCGTGACGCTGCCGAACATCAAGTGGGCTTTGCTGTACGGCGTGATCCTGGCCAACGCGCGGGCGATGGGCGAGTTTGGCGCCGTGTCGGTCGTGTCGGGACACATCCGCGGCAAGACCAACACGATGCCGCTGCACGTAGAGATTCTTTACAACGAATACAACTTCGTGGCGGCGTTTGCGGTGGCGTCGTTGTTGGCGATGCTCGCGTTGGTCACGCTGGTCGCGAAGGCGGCGCTGGAGTGGAAGATCGAGCGCGAATACAAACACGCGGCGGAGGAGGTGGGGTGATGTTGGCGCAAGCGACCCCAAATCAGCGGGAAGAGTTGGAACGCCAGGGAGGCCGCGGCCCAAAGGGCGTGGCCCTCCGGCTGGATGAAGATGCTGAGGTTCGGCGCGAAACGGCGACTGACTTACGACCAGTAAACTGGAGTCTCGAACCCATGAGCATTGAAGTCGAACATATCTCGAAGACTTTTGGAGGATACAAGGCGCTGGACGACGTGAGCCTGCGGATCAACGACGGCGAGCTGGTGGCGCTGTTGGGGCCGTCGGGGTCGGGCAAGACCACGCTCTTGCGGATCATCGCGGGGCTGGAGGCGCCGGACCCACATCCGCAGGTGGCCATTCGTTTTCACGACGAGGACGTGTCGAGCCGCGACGTGAAGCAGCGGCGCGTGGGGTTTGTGTTTCAGCACTACGCTTTGTTCCGGCACATGACGGTCTTTGAAAACATTGCCTTCGGCCTGCGGGTGCGGCCGCGGGCGAGCCGGCCGGCGAAGGAGGAGATTCGCGATCGGGTAGAACGGTTGCTATCACTCGTGCAGTTGTCGCAGTTCGGGCGGCGGTATCCGTCGCAACTTTCCGGGGGGCAGCGGCAGCGCGTGGCCCTGGCCAGGGCCCTGGCGGTCGAGCCGAAGGTGTTGCTCCTTGATGAGCCCTTTGGCGCCCTCGACGCGAAGGTGCGGCAGGGACTGCGGGCCTGGCTGCGGCGGCTGCACGAGGAGATCCACATTACCAGCGTGCTGGTGACGCACGACCAGGAGGAGGCCCTGGAGGTGGCCGACCGAGTCGTGGTGATGAACAACGCCCGGATCGAACAGGCGGGCACGCCGGATGAGGTGTTTCACAGCGCGAAGACGGAATTCGTCATGGAATTCCTCGGCCAGGTGAATGTGTTTCAGGGTCGCGTGCATCGCGGCAAGGCGACGCTGGGGGAGCTGACGCTGGACTACCCGACCTACGGCGGCGACCAGGAGCGGCCGGCGACAGTGTACATGCGGCCGCATGAATTTGAGATTCGCCGGGCGCCCAACGGCAAGCCCAGCTTTCCTGCCCGCGTGGTGCGGACGCACTCGGCGGGGTCGTTTGCCCGCGTGACGTTGGAGTCGGCCGGCGGGGCCAATGTGCTGGTCGAAGTGAGCCTGGAAGAATTCAACTCGCTTCGATTGAAGGAGGGCGAGTCGGTTTACCTTTATCCCAAGAACGCCCGCGTGTTCGTGCCGGGCGACAAACCATGAGCACAGCCACAGGAACAGGACTAATCGCCGCCGCGTCGCTGGTGGCGGGAAGAGCCGACATGAATCACGAGATCAATGCCACGGCCTCGCCAGGAGCCAGCCGCACGATGCCGACGGAGGAGGAGCTGCGGGAAATCTCCGCGTCGTTGCGGGGGATGCGCTACGGGTCGCTGTGTATTGTCGTGCAGGACGGGGTGATCATTCAGATCGACCGCACGGAGAAAAAGCGACTGCGGACGCGGCGCGAGGCGGCGGATAACACCCGGACTTAAACGGACACAAGAATACTGCCAGCCTACAACAACTCAATTGCATCGGTATCGCGACCCGACCGGAGACCCGGAGGCAAGCGCCATGACTAAGGACTTGCACACATGCCGGCGTCTCGATTCTTTCCGCGTCAGGCCCTGACGCCGACTAGCTCAGCGCTTCGGTGTACGTCGGACGTCTCCGCATTGACCGCGGCCGTGTGTCGCCGCGGTCGTCATCGCCGCGCCGGGTCGTTCCTGCGCACGGCAACTGGGTTTTGATCAGCGGCAAGTACGCCGCACACTTTTGTTCTTCGTTTATTGCAAGGGAGTATCGAATCATGTCTCGCAAACGATCAGGTTTTACTTTGGTCGAGCTGCTGGTGGTCATCGCCATCATCGGCGTGCTCGTGGGCCTGTTACTGCCGGCCGTTCAGGCGGCGCGTGAATCGGCCCGCCGGACGCAGTGCACGAACAACATGCACCAGTTGGGCATCGCGATTCACACCTATCACGATACGCAGAAAAAGCTGCCCAGCAGCGTGCGACCGTATGCTGCGTTCACGGTGCGGGCCGGCGTGTTCGCCCTGCTCTTGCCGTACATCGACCGCAAGGATTTGTGGGACATTTACGACCTGAGCAAGACGTGGAGCGACAACACGACCACGCAGAATCTCAAAGTGTCGAGCACGCAGGTCGCCACTTACGAATGCCCGTCGTCGCCGACGCACGGCATCCAGGACATCGTGCCCGACGGCGTCGGCCCGGGGCAAACGTGGACTCCGGTCGTGGCCGTGGGCGACTACGCCGCTTCGCTGGGCGTGCACCCGCAATTGTTTAACGTCGGCGACGGTCTGAACCCGAAGGTGCCGATTCAGGCGAGCGCGTCGGTCGTGTCCACCGCGGCGAAGCCGACCAACGGCTTTCTGCCGAAGAACACGGCGATCAACTTTGGCCACGTGACGGACGGTTTGTCGAACACAATTGCGGTGCTGGAGTCGGCGGGGCGACCGTTTCTTTATCGTCGCGGCTCTCTGGTGAGCCAGGATCCTTCCAACGTGCGCGTCAACGCCGGCGGCTGGTCCCGTCCGGCCAGCGACATCTTATTCGCCGGCTCCAACGCCGCGGGCGACACGCTTCCCGGCCAATACGTCAACCGCACCAACGGCGACGACATCGGCGCCCAGAGCTACGGCGCCAACGGCTACCAGTCGTCGGCCTCGAACCTGATCTGGGGCACGGAAGGCACATCGCAGCCGTTCTCGTTCCACAACTCGGGGTTGAACGTGACGATGGGCGACGGCTCGGTGCGGTACATCAGCGATTCGGTGAACTTCGGCGTGTTCGCGGCCCTGGTAACCCGTAACGGAGCAGGCTCGTCAGGCACGCCGCCGAATGTGATCTACAAGGAAGTGCCGCTGGACTCCAGCACGTACTAGCGAGCTGCGCACCAGTTGATGATTCAATGCATCGCCCTCGCCCCTCCCTAACCCTCCGTGTCCCGCGGAGGGGACCGGAGGGGGAGGGACTTACTGACAACCATATAACCGTGACTGCTAAAGTGGAGCCAATTATGTTCAATAAGAGAGAATTAATCGTGGGTCGAATCTTAATCGCTATAGCCTTGCCGGCGCTGGTGGCGTTGGCAGGGTGCGGCGAGAGTCGCGTCGAGGTGTTTCCCGTCTCCGGCAAGGTGACCTACGAGGGGCAGTCGCCGGCGGGCGCGTTCATCGTGCTGCATCCGGTGAATCCGGTCGAAGGCATGAACGTGGCGCCGACCGGGGCGGTGAAGAAAGACGGGACGTTTTCGATCACCGCCTATCAAAAAGACGACGGGGCGCCTCCGGGAGATTATGTGGCGACCATCGAGTGGTACAAGTTCGACGAAAAGCTCGGCGGCGCGGGCCCCAACGTGCTGCCGAAGGATTATGCCAACGCCAAGACCTCGCCCCTCAAGGTGAGCGTCAAGGCCGGCGGGCCGACGGAACTGCCGCCGATCACGATTGCGGCCGCGAAGAGCGCCAAGAAAGTCGGGATGGTGCGCGGGCCGGTGCGGCGCTAGCGTCGATGCGGCAGCGGCGGGACGACCGCCGCTGCCGCGTGCAGCTCACACGGAGAAGTGAGAATTGCGATCGAGTTCTGGGGCTAGCCGCGTTTACGCGGTCAGCTCGCGGATGATCGCGGCGATGCGCTCGCGTTGGGCGTCGGTGGCCGGCGCCAGGGGTTCGGCTGGCAGGCCGTTGCCGAAGCCCAGCGCGGCCAGCGCCGCTTTGAGTCCGCGGACGGCGGGGGCGGCGGGGCCTTCGCCGCAGTTGTAAATCTCGGCGAGCGCGGCGGCGCGGGTCGCCAGCGGGGCGAGTCGATCAGCGTCGCCGGCGACGACGGCCTCGAAGATGCGGACAAACAGCTCGGGCAGCACGTTGGCGCCGGCGCACACGCCGCCGTCGCCGCCGAGCTTCAGCGACTCGATGAGCAATTGCTCAGGCCCCATATACAGCCGCCAGCCGGGGCGGGCCTGCGTGATGCGGCGCACTTGCTGGAAATACGCGAGGTTGCCGGAGGTGTCTTTGAGGCCGACGATGCGAGGATTGTCGAGAAGCTGAACGACGGTTTCAGGAGCGACTGCAACCTTGGTGATGGCGGGAAAGTTGTAAACGACCACGGGAAGGCCGACCTGTCCCGTGCGACGCTCGATGTCGTCGAGCAGCTCGGCCTGGGTGAGCGGAAAATAGAACGGCGCCACGAACACGACGGCGTCGGCGCCGCAGTCGGCGGCGTGGGCCGCCAGGGCGATTGAATTCGCCGGAGACGAGTCAATCGCGCACACCAGGACGACGGCGCGGCCGGCGACCTGTCGGCAAACGCGCTCGAGCACCTCGCGCTTGAGGCGGTCGCTGAGCGAGGCGCCCTCGCCGCAGGATCCGAGCAGGAACAAGCCGTGAACGCCGCCGGCGATCACGTGCTCGACGAGCCGCTCGAGCGTGGCGACGTCGAGGCGGTCCTGGTCGGCGAGCGGGGTGACAATGGGGACGATCAGGCCGCGGGGGAGATCGAGGGTGGCGTGACTATTGGTCATCAAAATTCAAATTGAGTGCGACGGTCGGGAATCCCTCCCCTAGCCCTTTCCCTCGAGGGAGGGGGACCGGAGGCGGCTGACCAGCAGCCCGACCAGGAAGATCGTGAGCGTGCCGACGACTATGGTCATGTTGGCATGGAGCGGATTGCGGAGCAACCGGGGGAGCGGCCAGGAAATCGCGGCGGCGAGGGCGGGGAGCGTCATCCACGTAATGACCAGGACGCCGATGATGACTCCCAAAGCGCCGGCGGCATTGTCGGCCCTGCGGCTGACCAGGCCCAAGAGGAAGAGCCCCAGAACGCCGCCGGAGAAAAGTCCTGCGAGCTGCCACCAGGCGTCCAGCCCGGCGCCGACGCCGATCATCGCCAGGCCGACGGCTGTGCTGACGGCGCCCCAAAAGAGGGTGGAAAGCCGCAGCACGCGCAGCGACTGGCGATCGCTGGCGCCCGGGCGAACGTAGCGGAGGTACAAGTCGCGGAGCGTGAGGGTGGCCATGCTATTGAGGTTGGAATCCATCGACGCCGCGAAGATGGCCGCGACGACGATGCCCGCGGCGCCCGGCGGAAGCTGCGTGGCGATGAAGTGCGGAAACGCCTTGTCGGCGCCGTGGAAAGCCGATGCGAGCTCCGGCCGCGCCAGGTAAAAGACGTACAGGCTGGTGCCGATGAAGAAGAACACGGCGGCGATCGGCACGTACAACAGCGCGGCGATCCAGACGCCCTTGGCGGCTTCGCGGTCGTCGCGAGCCACGAGGTAGCGCTGCACGAAGCTCTGATCGACGGAGAAGTTGCTCAGATGCGTGGCGAGGCCGAAGAAGAGCATGACCCAAAAGGTCGACTCGGTGAATGATATGTCGAAGCTGCCGAGGCTGAATTTGTCGTGAGCGGCGCCCGTGTGCAGGATTGCACCCAACCCGCCCGGCGTTTTTAGGACCACGGCCGCGAGGCACAGGGCCGTGCCTCCCATCAGGATCAGGCTTTGCAGTACGCCGACCCAGACGACCGCCTTCATGCCGCCAACCATGGTGTAAATCGTCATCAGCACGCCGGTGACAATGATTGTCGTGGCGACGCTCCAACCAGTGAGCGGCGCTGCCGCGAGTCCCAACGGGTAGACAATGGCGCCCATCCGCGCCATCTGCACGAGCAAGAAACACACGACGGCGTAGGTACGGGCCCACGCGCCAAAGCGGCGTTCCAAGTGCTCGTAGGCCGAGATGTCGCCGAGGCGGCGGTAAAACGGCACGAACCACCGCACGGCGACGGCCGCGGCGACTGGCGCCGACAGCGAGAACACCAACGCGTTCCAGTTGGCGGCGTAGGCTTTGCCCGGATTCAGCAGAAAGGAAATGCTGCTGATGTACGAGCCGAACATCGACAAGCCAATCGCCCAGCCGGGGAGCGAGCGGTCGGCGGTCATGAACTCGTCGGCGCCGCGGGTCCGGCGGCCGAACCAGAACCCCAGGCCGACGACGGCAGCGAGGTAACCGCCCAGCGCCACCAGGTCGACGGTCGGCAGCATCTACGGATCCTGCGGCGACAGCGCGATCGCGGATGGCCAAACGCCGTCGACGATCGGCTGGGCCGTCAGTCGACCGGGATCCACGACGGCGTGCTTGATCCGCTCGCGACGCCAGGTGTAGGTGATGTGCACGAGGCCGTCGGCCGTTTGGATCACGGCCGGGTACGAGAATTCACGCCCGGGGTCGTCCTCGAGCACCAGGGCGCCGGCCCACGACTTGCCGTCGTCGGAGAGGGCGACATTCAGCGGGCTGCGGCCGTGCGACGTGTGATTGTAGACGAGCAACTGCCGGCCGTCGGCGAGGGTGACGGCGTCGATGCCGGCATCGGGATTGGGCAGGCCTGACGGCTTCATCTCGCTCCAGGTTTTGCCGGCGTCGTCGGACCACATGGTGAAGACGCCGATGGAGTCGGTGCGGCCGAGCGCCTGCAGCCGGCCGCCCTTGTGAAACAGAATCGTGGGCTGGATGGCGGCAAACTGTTTCCCGTCGTTGAGCGGCGGCGTGGCTGTCCATGTTTTGCCGCCGTCGCTCGTGCGCTCGAAATGCACTTGCGAGCCGTCGTGCTCGGTGCTGGAGCCGGCCAGGATGTCGCCGTCGGGGAGTTCGACGGGTTTGTTCTTGATCGGTCCGAGGATGCCCTCGGGCAGTCGCCGCGGCTTGGACCACGTTTCCCCGCCGTCGGCGGAGGTCATCATCATGCCCCACCACTGGGACGGACTGGGGCCAACCTTGTAGAACAGCAGGAGCGGTCCGGTCTTGGGTTGAAACAGCACGGGGTTCCAGGTGGGATATCGCCTGGTCGGCGACTCAACGCCGTTGGCGACTTCCACCGGCGCGGTCCAGCCGTCGCGCTGGCGGCGTGAGAACCAGATGCCGACGTCGGGTTCTTTCTCATCCGTACCGCCGAACCACGCGGCGACGACCCCGCCATGAGTTTCCACGATGGTCGATGCATGACACGACGGAAACGGCGCCGTCGTGTAAATGAATTCGCTGACCGCCAGTGGCGACTGCGCGCGATTGAGATTGGCATGCGGCCGCACAGCAGAGGAGGGCCATGACGACGCGCTCCGTCCACGGTCTGGATGCGCGGCGCGAAGCCTGGAACGCGGCAGTGCCTGGGGTCGTCGCACATCACTTACCATCCTCGGCTGGAGAAAAACCAATGGCCTTCAGCATTGGTTCGATTTCGGGATTGGCCATAAAGTTCTTCCAGGCCAGGCCGGTGCGATGGTTTTCGATCATCACGACGATTTGCGCCTGGTTAAGTCCCATGTACACTTCGTCGTACCACTGCTGCGACTGGTTGAAGCCGTCGTGAAATCCGTACACGCCCCATACCTTGGCGCCTAGCGTGCGATAAAAGTGTTTGAGGGCCGCCAGGGACTCTTCGGGCGTATAGGGGAAGCAGCCCAGGGCCGCGGAACAACAGATCGTGCCGTTGTCCTCGCGCGGCAACGGCTGTCCGCCGCCGGAGTAAATGCCCGCGGAACGGCCCCAGCACTCCGGCCCGTAGCCTTGGTAACCGCGCGGGTTGTCCATGCAGTAGGCGCGGTTGATTAGCGTTTGATTGCGGTTGTTGTCGAAATAATTGGTAAACCGATCCTGTTTTCCGCGCGGATCGAACCCCAAGAAGGAAAACTGAGTGAAGAACAAGTGGCCGCCAGGTCCGCAGCCCACCTTCAGCGGAATTCCATAGTACTCGTTTCCGTTGGCGTAGTGGTCGCCGGCCGTGGTGCGACTCCAAGTGTGGCGATACTCAATCGCGGTGGGCGAGTCGCTCGCCCAGCCGCTGTAGTACAGACTCGCCGGGACGCCGTACGTGGGCGAGGCGATCGCCAACAGATACACGATCATGGTTTCGTTCCACCCGATGAGCGGATGGCTGATGTGCCAATCGTGATCCGACGACCAATGCCAGTACAGAAAATCGCCGTCGGGCGCCTTGCGGTACCAGTTCCATTCGACGGAATTCCACAGCGCGGTGACGGCGTCGCGAAGCTCGCGCTCCGCCGCCGATTCGCCGTTGAAGTATTGCCGCGCGGTGAGCAGGCCCTGAACGAGAAACGCGGTTTCCACGAGGTCGCCGCCGTCGTCGTAGGCGCCGAAATACGGCCAGGCATGGCCGGTGCGGCCATCGAGAAAGTGAGGCCAGGCGCCGTGAAAGCGGTCCGCGCGCTCGAGGAAGTGCACGATCTTGAGCATCCGCTCCACGGCCTGGTCGCGCGTGACGAATCCTCGCTCCGTGCCGACCACCAGCGCCATGATTCCGAACCCCGACGCGCCGACGGCCACGAGGTTCTCGTCGCCCGGCAGAATCTCCAGCGCCATGCCCGAATCGGCGTTGGCCGCTTCCCAGTAGTAGCGAAAGCAATTCTCCTGAACCATGGTCAGCAGCTCTTCGTCGTCGAATGCCCGCGTGGAGGCGCTGACCGGTTCTGACGGCGCCGATTCGTTATTGTGCAGATCGACGGCCGAGACCTTGTAGTAGGCGGTCTTGTCAGGTCCGCCCACGTGGTCCACGCAGCGGCGGAACGACGCGGGCCGGGTGGCGATGGGCACGTAGGATTGGCCATCCAACGAGCGATAGACGCGATAGTTGACGACGTCGGCGTCGGCGGACGGCTGCCAGGACAGCTCGAAATGACTGTCGCGGCCCGCGACGGTCAATCCCGTCGGCGTCGCCGGCGGCTGCTCGTCGACGGCTTCGAAGTCGATCACGCGAACGTCGTCGATGTAGAGGGTGTGCTCCGCATCGTCGTCCAGACCCTGGTGAAAGGAAACGGTCTCCACGCGCCGCGAGTCGATGAGACTGTCGTCCGTGCCCTGGTAGAGCCCCGAGAACTTCAAGAACGGCACCCGGACCTCGACCCATTTTTTGGCGGGCAGCGGACCGAAGTATTTCAACAGCGAGATGGCCGGCAAGGCCACGCCCTGCGCGTCGCGGACGCCGACCCGCGGCGCCTGGTCGGGCGTCAGCTCTTCGTCGCTGTAGCACCATAGCGAGAGCGCGTCGCCCTCAAGGTCGAAGCGACGCCCGTAGCGCAGGACCGACTTCAGCGCCAACCGCCAGTCGCCGCCGGGGGACGACCGCCAGCGCAATTTCAGGGAATTGGGCGGGCTGGTAAATCGTTCGGCGTCGACGGGCGACTTGCCGTCGATCATTTCAAGCACGCTGGGCGAGACGACCGTGGCTTCGCTGTGAAAGTACAAGCCGTCCGCGGCGCTGTTCTCGAAGAAGACGTGACGATCGTGAAATTGCGAGGGCGCGGCCGTGGTCATGTCAATTCCGAACGCCGTCATGGCGAGAGCCAGAATTCCCACGTGCATGGCCGCCCACCCCTCGGTCACTACGGTTAAATTTCGCTGGAGCAGCGAGTTTAGCTATGAATTGGGTGAATTGCCAACAAAAAGGGGGCGTCCCCACGAGTGGGACGCCCCCGTGAACGCCTCTCGCGACTGCCCATGCCCCCCGAGGCTGGTTGTCTTGAGAACGCGTCTGCCCCGTCGTCAAGCATTGAGGGATAAAACGCCGTCGGCGTCGGCCTAAACAGTCGCCCTTTGACCAATGGCCGCGAGAACGGCCGGCAATGTCATTCGATTACAACTTACTGGTGTCGAGCGATTCCTCGCCGGCGCGGGTGCCCAACGAATTGAAAACCCGATGGTCCACGTCGAAGCTGATAAAGCGCCCGGAGGCGTCGGCGTATACGGCGTTCACGCCGCCCGAGTGGGCGGAGCCGAAAAACAGCACGGGAATTGAGCCCTCGAAGCCAATGCACGTTCTGCGGAAGGCGGGGTTGGAATTCCGACAGACACCCGTATCGTCGTCGCTAATCGGCGGCACGCCTGTGAATCGAACGGAGTCGGGATCCCAACCGTCGGCCCAACCCTTGTCATCAGACACCTGGCCAGCGCCGGCGTCGGGGTCCGGAGGCTCGTTGCCTTCATAGAGATCGGAGCGCACCACTTTTTCGCTGACGACCAGCGTGTTGCTGAGGCCGTCGGTGATCTGCCCCGGCTTAATCGCGGTGGGAAAGCCAGGCACGTTCTCGCCGACTGCGGGCGCTGTCGCACTCGGTAGCTGAAGAATGCGATAGGGGGTCCGCACAATCACGCCGCCGTAATTAGCATCCTTTCGATGTCCGTACCCCAACTGCCCGCAGTGGCGGCGTTTTCGCCACACCAGTACGATCGAATGGCAAAACCAGGGCTCGGCCCTGAGAATGGCCACGCGTCCAAAGGAACGTAGGGCGAACCGCCACAATAGTCCGTGGCGGGTTGCGCCGTCGCATAGTCGGTTAACTGGGCGCCGTCGCCGTTCGTCTTGGTTTGCACCCTGAGCGGCGCCCGACGCGACGGACAGTTGTAGAGAGGAATGATGGTCGACTGCAGCTTGTCTTGATTGGTCAAGCCTTTCACGGCGTTCTGTTCGAGGTACGGCAGAAGCTGGTAAAAGGCTCCTAGTCCCTGCTTGTTGGGCCCGTTGGGAGTGCCAGGGTTGTTGGTCCCGCCGCTGGTGTATTGCTCTAATGCGGGGGTTGGGATTGTTGCCGCCGGTCGGGAAGACCCTGAGAGACGAAACATGATTTTGCATGGCCACGCCGATTTGCCGCAGTTGGTTCAGGCACGCCGCCCGCCGGGCCGCTTCGCGGGCCGCCTGAATCGCCGGCAGCAACAGCGCCACCAAAACGCCGATAATGGCAATCACCACTAGCAGCTCTACCAGCGTAAAACCACGTGGGGATTGGCGTGACAGACGTTTCATGAATGTTCCTATCGTCTTGAAAGCTGACTGCCGGTGGCGCTGGGCGGGGCCGCGGCGCGAGCGGCAGTCAACATGCTCCTACTTGCGGTTTCTTCTCAGTCCGACCATCAGGGCGCCCAGCGCCAAACTAACGAGCGACGAGGGTTCGGGAACGCCGAGGCCGGCAAACAGCCCAGGGGCCGGTCCATCGAGCGAGAAATCGTCGAAGAACGCGGATTGCTGTGGGTCGATGTTGAAGACGCCGTCGATCATTTGGGCCGTTAGCCGCGCGAACCTGGTGTTGGCTGGCGCCATGGCTTGCAGCGTGTGCTGATACCATTGGTTGTCGTTGGCATTGCCGCCGATTGCCACCAGCCGGCGGGCCGCTTTGACGTCAATCACCGATGAGCCGATCACCTGGCTATTGACGTCCAGGAATTCGAGCTTGATTTCGGTCATCGTCGGCGACGTCATGCCGGCAAATGTGCCTCCGCCGCCGGCGGCAATGGTATCGACGCCGCCGGAGTAGTTGCCTTCGAACTTGGTCCAACCCGAAAAGGTGTACATTCCGCCGGCGACCGCCTCCACCGTCTGCGAAATGGTGCCGTCCACGGGAGTGGACTCAAACAACGGATGGCGCCGAAGAACGCACTGAGCCAGACGCCGCGACTGCCAGTCTTGCCTGGAATCAAGTGGGTGTGGTCTGAAAAGTCGTCAATCGGCGTGCGCAGGATTTCGAGTTGAGTCGCGGGATCTTCGACCTGGTTCCAGAAATCGAGCGCATCGGGAATACCCTGGTCCAAATTGCCGTTGGTCAACAGATCCGTGCCTGGATTGGTCCCGGTGGTCAGCGAGAAGTCGTTGAAAAACGCCGACTGTGCAGGCCCGTCCGGCGCCGCGCCATTCCAGACCATGTCCAAGGCTTCCGCAGTCACGCGAACATTGACCGTTCCCGTCGGCGCCTGGGCCGTCAGCGGCGCGTGAATCACGGGAAAGCCGGGAAATGTTTGCTCAGTCCGCAGATCGCGCGTGACCGGCGCGCCGATCGGTTGGCCCCCGGCATCGAGGAATTCCATCTTGAACGTCGTCGTCGTCGGAGACTGGATGGTTCCGAAGGGACTCTCGGCCTCCAAGTTCGTCACAAAGCCCGAATAGTGGTCTTCAAAGGTCGAAGTTCCCTGGAAGCTGTAGGTCTCGCCGGCCGCCGCGGGGACGGTTTGGGAAAGGCGGGCATTGGTCTTGAGCGGCTTCTTGCCAAAGTTGTTCTTCCAGATCGTCAGGTCGCCCTGGTCGACGTCGCCGTCGCCGCCGCCCGCGGGATTGCCTTCCGCGTCGCCCTGCGACGGCAGGGCCCCGGTGGTGATGCCGTTACCACGCTGCCAGGTCAGGAAATCTCTGCCGTCGACGTTGCCGGCGGGCAGGCTGTCGTCGTCGAAGTTTCCCTGGGAAGGGTGCAAGGGTCCGCCGCCCTCAAACGCTCTCAGGAAAATCTGGGCGTCGGCGCCTCCGGTGACCTCGGCCGAATTCACGGGCGTGGCTGATCCGGTGGCAAATTCGTCCAGCATCCAACCAGGCACGTCGCCAATGATGCCGCCCGGCGTTTCAAAATCGCCGCTGACTAAGAGTTCGACGGCTTGCGTTCGCTGGGCGCCGGCGATCGCCAGGGCGGCGACCAGCAGGGCTGTCGTCGACAATGAATGCTTATGGCTCATCTTGCGGTTACTCCTAAAAAACTCTTGGTCGATCAGTGGAGAATCGTGGGCGTTTGTATGTGATTGCATTTTAAACGTTACTGTTCGTCAAACCGGTCCGAAGGCCGCCCCCCCGTCAGCCTTCGCGCGACGCGAAGCCCCCGACGCGTCAGCGGCGTTTGGATCAGCTTGCTTGCCCTCCCGACGGAGGCGCCTGGTCGCCGAGCGCCTCAAAGGAAACACAGTCACACGACTGGGTTCAATCCTGCCAATACTTACAAAGGCGAATCACGTTCCAAACCCACGCTGGGCCGAGCTCCCGATGGACGACCATCGCACGGGAACCACGGACCACCGGCTTCGAGAACTCATCAAAAAAACCGCCTGTGCGTCTCCGACCGGGAACCGCGTCACTGGGCTCGGCCATTGCCAAAACGCCAGCCCGGCTGGCGTCCCGCCGACCATCCTGCGCTGCTTCCTATCAACTCTCCTGCTGGGCGAGGCGCCAAGGCCCAACTGTGCGCTCCACCCGGCTAGCGTTTCCTGCTGGGGGAACGCTGCCGAAACCGCCAACGGATTCAATAGATTTAGAAGTCTGCCTAGGCTTCGGAACTCTCTCCCTCAATGTGCCCCAAAAAAACGTCGACCCCGTTCGATCGCGTGCTATGTAGGCCGGATGCTCGACGCCGTTCGAGCATCCCGCGTGCGTTCTCCGAAACTGTCGCGATAGCGTTCACTCCATGCGTCGCGTTCTAAATTACTTCCGACGGCGAATCATCGCCGCCAAACCCAACGCCGCCAGGGCGAGGGTCGAAGGCTCGGGAACGACGGCGAGCGAAAAGTCGTCCACGACATACGCCTGGCCGCCGCCGGCGGGATTGCCGAACGCGTCGATCATCGACGCACGAGCCCGCACGCTGGCCGTACCCGCGGGAGCCGTGTCTGACACGGAGTACTGGGCATAGTGCAGCCCCGTCCCCGTCGATCCCAGACCGGCGGCTCGCAAATCCAGCGTCGTGCCGCCGATCACAGAACTAGCGGCGTCGAGAAACTCCACGGCGAGCTCCGATTTCGTGCGGCTGCCCGGGATCAGTCCCGAATAGTTGGCTTCGGCGCCGGCGTAAGCGGTGAGGCGATACGTCTTGCCGGCCGTCCCCGCGTTGTCCTGAGTAAAATGCACGGTAACGTCGCCGTCGGTGTCGTTTCCTGAAAATGGTTTGAAGAACAAACCCATATCGCCCGCGCCCGTATCCACCGTGTTCGCAGGATCGCCGGCAAACCCTTCGGAGGAGGCGGCGTCGTTAAACACACCCGAGATAGATCTGGAAGCAGCGACCGTCCATCCGGTCGGCGTCGCCAACACCTGGCTGGAAATAGAAGTCGCATCGAGACTTCCATTGGTTAGCAACTGCGCTTGGGCGTCGGCAAGTCCTAACGCCAGCAGGCTCAAGGCAGCGATCAAACTGAACAATTTTTTCATTAGAGCTTCTCCCAACAGGTGTCTCACAGCAGCAACTCTACGGACGAGCGGATTACGCACCGTCGCCCCCTCGCACAACATCCGCCCCTCTTCGTTCTGCATCGATGAATCAACGACGACCGCCGCGCCTCGGCGAAGTCAGCCAGCCCGTTTCCAGAGGGCGACGATTTGCGGGGCGATGAACCCGGAGGATTCCAGCGCCGAGCGTCGAGAGCTGCCTCCGTCTTCCGCGCAACGCGTCAATTCAATTAGTGATGCGATCCGCCCAGGGGACAAGTCCCCGCCTACCGCAATTGATGAGCAAACCGCCACCCTAGATTCTAAAGGGGCCCGATAGCCGCTGCAAGCGCTTTCACAACTTTTTTTGTCGGAATTAATACACTACGCGGCGGCCGGGTTTTCGCCTTAAAGCCAAGGCGCCTCCCACGATGAGGCTCAGACGGAGTCCAGCTGGTTCCGGGACGGTCAGATTGGCAAGGAGCGTCGCCGTCGATTCGCCGAGGCCGCGTTGCCAACGGAGCAGGTCCGAGCCGTCCACGTCGCCGTCGCCGTCGGCGTCGCCGCCCGCCGGATTGGCGCGGAAGGCCGTGCCGAACCCGCCGGTCCACATCGTCAGGTCGACGGCGTTGGTAACGCCGTTGCCGTTCAGGTCGCCATCCAGAAATACCGTGTCGAGCGCCGCTTCCACTTCGGGCAGATTGGCAAAGAACAGACTCGACCGGTCGGGGCCATCCAGGAATTCCATGAGGGCCATCGTCGAGAGGGCCATGTTCCAATTGTCGGCAAACGACGGCACGTCCGTCGGGCCGGGGGCGCCCGTGAGCCATTGGGCTGAATCGGCCAGACCCTGCGGTCCGTCGAGGCCGGTTCCCAAGCCATTGTCCAGCAAAAACCGTAGCGCCTCCTCGGCGCCATCGGCGCCGGCCAAGAGGGCCAGCGCGACGCTCCATGGCTGGAACAGATTCGGTTGGCCGAAATTGTTGGGTTGAACAAGATTCCAGGGTTGTACGGAACGTCGAAGGGAGGATTCGGACTGGGCTCGCCGCGCGCCGGCGTCGGGTTGAAGAAGGTTTTCGCGATCTAATTGTTCGAGCTTCGCTGCCGCCTCTCCTTCGTAGCGCACAAAGTTTTGCCACGGATTGCGGGCCAGCGTGCGCGTCGGATAATTGTCAACGCCTCGTTCGGAGGTATCGACAAATATGTTCAATAGCGCCTGCACAAACGGGGCGCGGTAATCCGTGCCGTAGGAGTAGACCAAGAATTCCTGCTTGGGATCGACCAGCGACGCCAGCACGCGGCCGACGTCCTTGTTCCACTCGCCAGCTAGCGGGACCCCGTCCGCCAGCTTGCGCCGCGAGCGCGATGACCTTGTTTTCATTGGTATAGCCGCTGTAGGTGAACGGGCCGAAGCCCGATGACAGAAAATAGGCTTGATTGAACGCATTGGGCCGCACGAACGCCGAAAAATCAAAGCGGCTTTCGAGCCCGGCAATCGAGTCCCGCAGCGCCTGCGGGGTGGCCGGCTGTGAGCGGTAGTTGTGCAGCGCCAGGGCGACAAACGCCGCGTCGATCGAGTCGATTCCTCCTTGTTTGAACCGGAAGTGGTCGGCAGGCCGGTGGTCAAATCGAAAACCGGGTGGGCAAGTAGGTCGTCTTGTCGGGCGATTGCCGTTCAGACGATCAGAAGCGCAACTGTGCGCCATGTAAGCGTCGGCGTCGGTCTGGCTCACCCAGCCATGGCGAATCGCCGAGGGCAGCGTCCACAGAACGCCCGTCGTCGTGTTAAGGCAGCCTGTACGACGTCGTCCGAAGAGTTGGGAATCAGACCGGTCGACTTGTTGCGAGCGGCCCAAAGGCGAGAAATTGACGATGGGCGAGACGGTCAACGACCGTTTCGATCGGCGCCGTGGCGACGTCGATGCTGGGGCCATTTTCCTGCAGCGCGAAATCGTCGAAATAGAGCGATCCGGACGCCGGGCCAAAATCGGCGTCGACCTGAAAGGTCAGGGCGAAGGTGCGCTTGAGGTCGGGGCTGCCGGTGACCGTCCAGTCGGACGCCAGGTCGAGCGGCGCTTCGATCTGGGTCCAGCCGCCGCCGGCGGGAATCTTGTAGGTCCGCACGGCGCGTTGGGCGCCGTTATCGCGGTAATCATTCAGGATGAGAGATAAGTTCAAGTCCGCCGTGGCGTCGTTACGCACATAGCCTTCCAGCATCTGGTACTGCGTGAGGTCGCGATCCTGGCGGTAGAAGGCGAGATGAGGGCGCTGGAGAGCGTTCGAAGAATCGCGTGCCGTCGTTGGGAACCGAGCCCAAGTTGACTTGATAGGCCCCCGCGCCGCTGCGGACGACGGCCGACTGCTTGGAAAAGGTGAGGCCGCTTCCGGCAATGAAGGGCCCGCCCCACAGGTTGAGGTTGAGCGAGTCAGGCGGCTGCCCATTGAGCGAGTCGACCGCTCGCCGTCAAACAACGGCACGTGACCCAGGTCGCCGGCGAGGCAGCGGCCGGCCACGCCGCCAAGCGCGCCGGCTGCCGTAAGCAGCAGGCAGCACAGTTTCACCAACGCGCACTGAAGACGCAGATCACGGAGGTGGTGCGACATTTCGCCGATCGAGCATCAAAGAAGCAAACACCCATCTTAACCGCCAATTCTTCCCTTGGCAATTCTGGGCAATTGATTCCGAGTCGGCCGGAAACGGTGAGCGACGCCGGTGAGCGCTTGCCTCGCGGAGCAGAAATCTCTCGCGGCGGGGACTACGGTGAGGTAAAAAAGGGGACATTCTACTTTTTCTCACCCTTCCGCGGGCGGCCGCGCACCCGCAGCGTGAATTCCAGCCCCAGCGCCGCCGCCGTCCGCCGCTGCCACGTCGGCGCCCCAAAGGGACTGCCCCGCACCACGCTCGTCCGCAGCGCCGCCAGTTCCGCCTCCGTCTGCGGCTGCTTCACCCACTCCAGCCAGTCGGCGCCGCGAGGAACCGGCCCAGGGTCCAGCCGCGGCGCCTCGACTCCAGCCGGCAGCCTGCCGATCGACGACCACGGCCACCGCTCCGCCTTCCGCACGCCCAGCGACTTGGCCCGCACGGGATTGCGCTCCACGTAGCGCAGCACCGCCAGCAAATGTTCGTCGCGCTGAATGGGAAACGCCTTGAACCGACCCTGCCACACATGGCCGCTCGTGCCGTAATGCCGATGGTAGCGCCGCACGTGGCTGGTCAAGAGCCACTGCATCCAGCGGCTCAAGTCGCCGTCCGCGCACGGCCACAGCACCAGGTGAAAATGATTCGGCATCAGCGAGTAGCCGACGATGCGCATCGAGACGTTCTTGACCCGCTCGCCGGCCTCGACCATCAGCTTCAGAAAGGCGGCGTAGTCGTCGTCCTTGTGAAACACCTCCTGCCGACCGTTGCCGCGGTTCAGGACGTGATAACAGTAATTGCCGGCCGAAGCCCGGGCGGTGCGAGGCATGCCCACAAGCTAGTCTTGTCGCAAGGTCCTGTCAAGAAAAGTGGAATGTCCCCTTTTCCTTCCCCAACCGATGCTTCATCAACTCCTGGGCGCGCCGCCGCCCCAACCAGGACGCCCTTTTCTAATCCCGGCCCGGGCGGATTATTTTGGCGGGTCTTCGCGCTGAACAGGGCATTAATACATGGGAAGTCCGGGCGCATCCCAGCCAGCCCCCGAGCAACAAACGACGGCCGCTGGCAATCTGAGTGAATCATGGTCTTACCCTCCGCGGGAACTAATTGGAAAACATCATATGGCACGGCGCACAAGTTTGCAGTCGCAACCGCGGCGCGGTATCATAACCAACCATGCGCCTGGAAAACCGCGCCGGCGTCCGCTTGGAAGTCCCGCGGTTGAACTTCTCTTGGCTCACCACCATGCCAGGCGTCCTCCATGAGCCACAAGCATCGCAAATCACGGCCTTCGTGCACCCCCACGTCCGCAAGCTCGCCGTCGAGCCGCTCGAAGACCGGCGGCTGCTGACGATCACCGTCAGCACGCTCTCCGACGTCGTCGACGGCAATATCACCCCCGGCAACTATTCGCTTCGCGAAGCCATCGCCAACGCGCCGGCAAATGAAATCATCAACTTCTCAGTAACCGGAACGATCCAGCTCACCAACGTCGGCCACGCTGGCGAGCTGGCGATCGACAAGAGCCTCACGATCCAGGGCCCGGGCGCTGACTTGCTCACCATCCGCGCCTTCGATCAAACGCCGGACGCGAAGAACGGCGACGGCAGCCGCGTGTTCAACATCGACGATGGCATTACCGCCAACATGCTTAATGTCTCGATCAGCGGCCTGACGCTCACAGGAGGTGACAGCAACCAAAGCGGGGCGCGATTCTGTCGCTCGAGAACCTCATTCTCTCCGACAGCACGATCAGCGGCAATACGAGCGGCGCTGGTCTGGATCCATACGCCACAGGCGGCGGCATCTTTAGCTCTGGCAACTTGACAGTCGCTTTCAGCACGATCAGCGGCAACCGCGCCTTCCAAGGCGGCGGCATTTCAAGCAAAGCGGGAAACTTGACGGTGATCGGCAGCACGATCCAGAACAACTCGACCCGTACCAACGGATTTGGCGGCGGCGGCGGCGGGATTCTGAGCGTTGGCGCCCTGAATGTCAGCGACAGCACGATCAGCGACAACTTGAGCCAGGCCGGCGGGGTGGGCATTCTCCATACCACTGGCCTCGCGATAGTGACCGGCAGCACAATCAGCGGCAACGTGTCGGCTCAGGGTAATGGGAGTGGAATTCTGAATGGCGCTGGCGACCTGGTCATGCGCAGTTGCACGATTAGCGGCAACTCGATCGCCGGAATCGTCCAGGGATCCGGCCACGGCGGTGGGATTTACATGTTCTCACCCGGCAACCTCACGGTGACCGGCAGCACCATCAGCGGCAACTCGGCGTACATCGACGGCGGCGGGATTTGGGCAAACACCTTGAGTCCGGTGCTGAGTCACTCGATCGTGGCGGGTAACACGGGCTTCGCCGCGCCGAACGACATTCTCAGCCCAGTGGCTGCGGCGAGCGCTTACAACCTGATCGGCGTCAATACGGGTTTGACGGGGATCAGCAATGGGACGAACGGCAATCAGATTGGCGCCGCTGGCTCGCCGATCATTCCACTAATCGGCCCGTTGGCCAACAATGGCGGCATGACTAAGACGCACGCCTTGCTAGCCGGCAGCCCCGCAATCAACGCCGGCGACCCGGGTTTTGTTGGGCCGCCCAATTACGACCAGCGCGGGGTTGCCTTCAGTCGGATCGTCGGGGGACGAATCGACGTCGGGGCGTTTGAGTTTGGCGCCGTCTCCGCCAACTTTGATGGCGACACCGACGTCGACGGCGTCGATTTTTTCGCCTGGCAGCGCGGCTTCGGCAAGCCCGCGCCGACTGCCATCAATGCCGACGGCGACGCCGACGGCGACGGCGACGTGGATGCGGCCGACCTAACCGTCTGGAAAACGCAGTTCGGCATTTCGCCGACAGCCGTCGCCGCGTCGACCCAGGCCGAAGCGGCCGCCATCATCACCCCTCCCCATCGCTTCGCGAGCGGTAGCACCTCCGCTCCGTCGTCACTGGCGACCGTGCTCGGTGCTCCCTCCCCGTCGAGGGGAGGGGACCGGAGCATTGCCGCGGAGACGGCCCTCACCCCCGCCAACGTCGACGCCGCCCTGGCCTGGCAGCAAATGCTCGCCGAGGCCGCCCCCCGCCGCCCCTTCCGCCCACGCCTCCTCCGCACTCGATAAGCCCGCCTGGCGACTTCGTCATAAAGCCGGCGATGGTATATCCGGTCTGATGCAGGGTGGCCGTGGTCGGCGTCTTCGCCGCCCATGGTGCATTGCTGGGGGCTCGCAGACTCGACCCCAGCCACCCGACGAGACTGGCACGCCCACGGCCAACGCCCGTTTTTTTCTTATTCCCCCTCTGCCGTCTCTGCACTCTTGCGCAAAACTTTTCTCCAAAAGTTTTAGTTGAAAATGGGCCACGACCTGTGCTAGGGTGCATGATCACCCGTACACATAGGCGTCCGCATGCTGCGCCACAGGCTCAAAGCTATTGGCTCTCGGCTGTCGGCTCTCGGCCAGACGAGGAGAATGCGCATCCAGCGAGCCTGGAGCGTCAGCGACGGGCGATGGCTCACTTTCCGGCGACATTGTAGCCCTCTCGCTCCGCGAGAGGAAAATCTTCTCGCGGAGCGAGAAGACTACATTCAGCCGGACCCTCTGCCCAACGAAGGGAGGGCACTGTTTTCAGTCCTCCGACGATCGCCGAAGAAACGCACAAGTCGCCGACTTTGCGCCGCCCCGCGTTGTCGCAGGCCCTGTATTTCCCTGCTCCGACCGAAGCTCGGCAGGGCAAAATCAGGGACTAATGCAATAAAAAGATGGGACCCCTACGACGCCCGCAAAACCGCAGAAGCGAGTGGGCGGTGGGCAGCGGGCAGTGGGCAGTGCGCCGGACAGAACAAGGTGCTGGCGCCGCACGACGTCACCGAAAATGTTGATGGCTCTCGGAGTCCGCGCTCAGTGCCGCTCGACCAGGCCGAGACGCTGGACGGCCAGGCGGGCCGTCTCGTGCTCCATGAACAGCTTCCAGATGAGCCCGCTACGGACATTCTCGATGGCCAACAGCATCGGCCCGACGTCGATGACCACCTGATCGTCGCTGGCCTTCATTTGGTCAAGGTTGAAACTGTCGGCCAGCCCGTATTTCTCCGGGTCGCGCCACGCCAGGGGCTTACCTTCCTTATCGGTCAGGTTGCGATAGGCCCGCAAGGCGGCCATGCTCTCGCGCGGCGTCACCATGATGGAGGAGCCTGCCGCGTAGGGCGCCAGAGTGCCGCCGTGCATTTCGTCGGCGTCCATGAGATCGGGTTTGAGCGCCGGGACCAGGTATTTCGTGTTTCCCTGCTCGTCCACGCCCATGCACGGCGCAAATCCCCAGCGGTCTTCGCCCAACGTGCCGTAGCGGCTCGACTCTTCCAGGCATCGCTTGCGATGGGTGAGCACGGCACGACGGGAATTCTCCAGCCAATCAACGCGCGGGGCGTCGACGCCGAATTTTTTCGGTTCGTCGGCATCAAAGCGGCGATAGTCGATCCACAGATGCGAGAAAATGTAGGTGAACAAGGAACCGTTCCACGACGCGACGAAGGGGGCCATGTCGGCGTGGCTCTTTACGTGGCGCTCCAGGCGATAGTAGTCTTTCGGATCGCACGCGAATTCGGGCTGGGGGGCGCCGACGGCCAGGAAATACACGATCCGCTCTTCGTCGCTCGCCAGCCGCCAGTCAAACCGGCGAAACGCGCCGGGTCCCGAGAGGTCGTCGTCCTTCTCCGGCCGCCAGCCAAAATTGATATAACCGGCGCTGGCGGCGTTGGCGACGCCATACCACTTCCAGTTCGTATCGCGCACGAAGCGGCTGACCAGGTCGGCCACTTCGCCGCCGAAATACTGGGCCGCCGGCATGGCCCCGGCGAGAAACAGCGCATGATCGACCGTGCTGGCCTGCTCGGAGCGACCCTGCGGCAACGGGCCGCCCGTGTCGAGGTCGACAAAGTGCAAGAGCACGCCGCTCTTGCGATTGTCCTGGCGGTTGGCGAGCGTGTTGAGCACGGACTTGGCTCGCTCTTCGCCTTGTTCGCGAGTGATCCACCCTCGTTCGACGCCGATGGGCAGCGACGACAATTGAAAACCGACGCCTGCCACGCTGCACACATTGGTCAGGAGGCGATCCTTGACCAGACCGCTCGAGTGGCCCACCTCATTCCACATGTAGAGGAAGCAGCCGCGCTGGATGTCGTCCAGCAAGGAGGAGTCGTCGTCGGCAAACTGGTACGAGACCGCCTGAGCGGTTTCGTCGCTGCGCAGAATGTCGCCGGAGCTTTGATCGGCCGGCTCAGCGCGCCGCATCGCGGGGGCCATCCCGGCCAACCCCAGACCCGCCGCCATAGTCGCTTGCCATACAGGCAATCTGAGAAACGCCATCTTGCGCCCTCCGCCAAAGGCACGAACCGAGAATCAAGATGTCACAGTCGCACGATGATTTCATGCGTCGCTCGATCCGACAAGAGCGGAATCCGAGCGGCGCCCATTTCATGACGCACCGGCTGTCCGTCGCACGTTGCCCAGCGGACGCCCGATTCGCGGCCGTCGGGATTCTCAATTGCGATGTCGTAAATTGCCGCTGACTTCCGCGCTCGATAGCACAAGCTCGCGCGAGGCCATTTAGTGGAAATGTGCGGATTGAGGACCAACTCGCGCCCCTCGTCCACGTGCAATCCCAGAATAGATTCCACGGCCGTGCGAAACATCCACCCCGCGCTGCCAGTATACCACGTCCACCCCGCCGCGCCCCACATGCGGCGACACGCTGTAGACGTCGGCCGCCACTACATAGGGCTCGGCCTGGTAAACCGCCACTTCGTTCGCAGTTTGAGTATGGTTGATCGGGTTGAGCATTTCCAATAATTCGACGGCCCGCGTTCCGCGCCCGTCTCGGCCAGCGCCCGCACGAACCACAACACTCCATGGGTATACTGCCCGCCGTTCTCACGGATGCCGGGCAGGTAACCCTTGATGTATCCGGGGTCGTGCGTCGTGCGGTTGAACGGCGGATCCAGCAGCCGGATCAACCCAGCCTGTTCGTCGACAAGTCGCCGCTCGACCGCCGCCAGGCTCTTGCGGGAGAATTCCGCATCGCCGGCGCCGGACAGAACGGCCCACGCCTGCACCAGGGCGTCGATTTGGCACTCATCGCTCGCCGCCGCGCCCAGCGGGCGCCGTCGTCGAAAAATGCCCGGCGAAACCACTGCCCGTCCCAGCCCGGACCGTTCAGCGCCGCCCGCAGTCGCATCTGGTGTTCGCGGTAACCGTTGGCCCGCCGCCGCTCGCCGCGGGCCATGCACACTGGAATTATTCGCTCCAGCACGTGGTAAAGGAAGAACCCCATCCAGACGCTTTCGCCGCGACCCAGTTGACCCACGCGGTTCATCCCGTCGTTCCAGTCGCCGCAGCCAATCAGCGGCAGGCCATGGGCGCCGACGGTCAATGAGCGGTCGATGGCCCGACAGCAATGCTCAAAGACGGACCCTGATTCCCCTGCGCGATGGGGCGCCATGAATCGCTCTGCCTCGCCGTCGGCAAGCTGGGGCCCGACCAGGTAAGGCGCCTTTTCGTCCCACAACTCAGCGTCTCCCGTCGTGCGGCAGTATTCGGCGGCGACCAATGGCAGCCATAAAAGATCGTCGGCGAACCGAGTCCGAATCCCTTTCTCAGCGGGCTCGTGCCACCAGTGAAGTACGTCGCCCTCGACAAACTGATGGGCCGCGTGGCGGAGAAGCTGGGCCCGCGTCAAGTCCGGCCGGTGATAGACCAGGGCCGCGGCGTCCTGCAGTTGATCGCGAAACCCAAACGCGCCGCCCGATTGGTAGTACGCGGATCGACCCCACATCCGGCAGCTCAGGTTCTGATAGGGCAGCCAGCGATTGACCATCAAATTCAGGGCCGCGGAGGGCGTGTCGGCCTGCACGGCCGAGAGCGTGTCGGACCAAAACTTCCGCACGCCCGTCGCCGCGGAGGCGATTGCGTCGATGCGCGAAAATCGACGAATCAAGTCGCGCGCTGCGCTTTCGCTCTCAGCTTCGCCCAGCAGCACCCAACACTCCGCAGACTGGCCACGGGCGAGTTCGAGCGTCGTCTGCAGCGCTGCGCAGGGATCGAGCCCCTCGCCGACGCTTCCGGACAAACTCTGGTCGCGCCGGACCGCCAGCGGCGCCGAAAGCTCTCCGTAACGCCCCAGAAACTCCGCGCGGTCGCCGCAGTAAGCCGGCGGCTTGCCGATGTCGGGGGTCACCAGCGCGGCGAACGCCACCCGCGGCGAAAGCTCGCGCGACGAATTCGCGGCCATGACGCTCTGGGTCGCTTCGTCGAACCACGTCCGAATGCCCGCGCCTGCTCCCGCGAGCCGTTGCCAAGGGCCAGTTCGGCGTAGAAAAACAAATCCAGGCGGCGTGTTCCTAGGCCGAGATTTCTGAGCACGAGCCGCGTAATCTTTATCGGCTGGTCCGCGGGGACGAACGAATCCACGCGCTGATGTAGCCCCGCGCTGGTTTGCTCGTACTCGACGTAACCCATGCCGTAGCGCACTTCGTGCACGACCGGCGGGCCGGCCGGCCCCGGCGTGGGCGACCAGTAGTCCCGCCGGTCCCGATCTCGCAGAAACAGTGCCTCGGAGTGGGGATCGCGCACTGGGTCGTTGCGCCAGTGCGTGAGCCGATTCTCGCGGCTGTTCACGGTCCAGGCGTATCCTGCCCCGGTCTCGGTCGCGATGAACCCGGCCACTGGATTGGCGACCACATGGCTCCAGGGTAACGGAGGCAGGCACAAGCGTCCGTCGGCGCCGGGCCGCAGGCGAATCACATATTCGTCGCCCGCGGCGGAGAATCCGCCGAGGCCATTGTCAAAGACAAGGTCGGATCTTGGAGGCCGGTCGCCCCCGTCGATTTCCACGGCGGGAGGTTCGCGGAGCGGACTGTAAAAGTCTGGCGTCGCGAGAGTGAACTGAGGGGGCGAGTCAATTCGAAAGGTCGCGGCGCCACTGGCGGGACCGCGGCGTGACTCGCGCGTTGAGGTTGTCGAGCGTTCGGCGCCATCGGACCCGCATGCCGGCGGGTTGGCGGCGTCCGCAAATAACTGTTCGACGTCGGCGTCCGCTAGCGATCGCACCAGGGAAAGAAGTTCGGTTTCGTCGGGACGCGCGGCCAGCGCCAGAATGATGGCAGCGCTTTCATCCGGGGCCAAAGAAAAAGTCCGCCGCAGACTTGCAATCGGATCCAACACCGGACCCGCTGTGCCCGACAGGCCACGGCCCACGTCAAGCGCGGCGGGGCTTCGCAGGCTTCTGCCGCGGCCGAGGAAGTGCATCCGGCTGGTTTCGAATTCGGTCGGTGCGTCGTCGGCGTGTTGCAGGTTGGCGATCCAGTACGCGCCAACCAGGATTTCCTGCCGCGGCTCGCGCGCTCGCCGCCGAGCCACGATCAACTGCCGATGGGCGATGATTTGCGTCTCGACGAATAATTTTGAAAACGCCGGGTGGGCCGCGTCGTCCGCGGCGTGTTGCAGCACCCATTCCAGGTAGGACGTGACTTCCAGCCGCCGACGTCGCCCGCTCTCATTGGCGATTGTGACGCGACGGAACTCAACGTCGTCGACTCGGGAGACGCACACGTCCATTTCCAACCGCACGCCGCGGTCCAGGCGCCGAAACGAGGCGAGAGTCGGCGTCAGTCGCGCACTGTACTCGTCGGCGGCGTGCCCCGCAGGTTGCCAGCCTGCCGAGTAGTATTGTCCGTCGTCGAGATCCCGCACAAACACAAACACGCCGTCGGCGTCGCGCGTGTCGTCGTCGCACGTTCGCGTGACCGCGAGACCTGCGTACCGCACGTACCCCGACCCGGCTCGAGTCACCACCGAGACCGCCTCTTTTCCAGTGAGGGCGACTTCCTCGACTTCGTCCGCCGCATGGCCACTGGGCGTTGCGGCGCCGCTGACTCGCGAGATGTGAGGAGTAGTTTCCATAGGACCGCTCGGTGCACGGGACTGATCCGTGGCTAATGGCAGCAACGCGACCTATTCCTTGATGCCACTCATCATAATACCACCGATCAACTGTCGCTGCAGCAAAGCGAACAGCGCCACCACGGGCAGCATCGTGACCAGCGAGCCGGCCATCATCAGCTCGGCGTCCTGCACGTGCTCGCTGGAGAGGATTGCCAGCGCCACGGGGAGGGTGTAGCGGTCGTTGCCCGTGAGCACGACCAGCGGCCACATAAAGTCGTTCCACGCCGACAGGAATGTGAATATGCCGAGCGTGGCCAGCACAGGTCGGATGAGGGGGAGCACGATCGAGAAAAAGATGCGCAGCTCCCCGGCGCCGTCGACGCGGGCGGCATCGAGCAGGCTGTCGGGAATCGCCAGGGCGTACTGCCGCACCATGAACATGCCGAAGATGCCGGCCATCGAGGGGATGATCACCGCCCAGTAGGTGTTGATGAGGCCCATCTGCTTCATGAGCAGAAACAATGGCAGCATGCCGACCTGGAGCGGGACCACCAGGGCCATCAACAAGAGTTTCATGAGCCGGTCGCGGCCGTGAAACTGCAGCTTGGCGAAGGCGTAGCCGGCCATGGAATTGAGCAGCAGCGCAACGGCGGTGATGGTGAGCGCGATGACGCCGCTGTTGAAGAAATACCGACCCATGTGCAGCCGCGAAAAGAGCTCGCGAAAATTGGCAGTGGTCGGTTCGCTGGGCCACAAGGGCGGCGGATAGGTTTGCGCTTGCCCGCGCGGCATCAGGGCAGCGCCGGCCATCCACACCAGCGGCGCAAGCGTCGCCACGGCGATCGCCGCGATCACCGCGTGCAGGGCCAGGCTTCGCAATGTTCGGTTCATGCCGTCAACCGCCTTTGCAGCAGCACCTGCACCAGGGTGAAGGCGAGCGTGACCGCAAACAGTAGGAAAGCGATCGAGGAGGCCAACCCGAGCCGCCACCAACGGAACCCCTCCTCGTACATAAACATGACAAGGCTGTAGGTGCTGTCGTCGGGGCCGCCGCGCGTCATCACGTAAGGCTCGGCGAAGAACTGGAAGAAGCCGATCATCGTGGTGACGCCGACGAAAAGAAAAGTCGGCGCGAGCATGGGCACGGTGATGTGCCAGAAGCGGTGCGCCGCGGGGCGCCGTCGACTTCGGCCGCCTCGTACAGCTCGGTCGGAATGCTCTGCAACCCCGCCATGAAGATGACCATGTTGTAGCCAAAGTTTTTCCACACGGCGAGCAAGATGATCGCGGGCATCGCCCAGCGCGGGTCGCCCATCCAGTCGATGGGGCCGAGGCCGATCCAGCTGAGGGCGTGATTAAACAGCCCGTATTTCGTGTGGTAAAGATATCGCCAGACCACGGCCGTCGCGACGAGCGTCGTTACCACCGGGGCGAAGAAGATCGTCCGCCAGAGTGTTTTGAATCGCGTGAGCTTCGATTCCAGCAGCAGCGCTGCGGCCAGCGAGGCGGCTACAGACAGCGGGCCCCCGATCGCGACGAAGTACAACGTATTGCCTAGGGAGAGCCAAAACCGGCGCGAGTGCATCAGTTGGCTGTAGTTGTCCAGCCAGACGACGCGCAGGTTGCGCCAGTCCGCCAGCGAGTAGATGTCGAAATCCGTCAGGCTCAGGGCGATCGATGCCACGATCGGCAGCAGAAAGAAGACGCCGACGATGAGCAAAGCCGGAGCGACAAACCAGTAGCCCGCGGGCAGGCCCCAGAGCCGGGCCCTTGAGCCTCCCGACGGGGTCGCTTGGGGAGGGCGATCTGGGGCGCCGGGAATTTGCAACTGGGCCATTGTTGGTCGCTTTCACTACGGCGCGGCGGTGGCGCTGCCGCGCGCCAGCATCCAGCGGCGCTTTTCGAGGATGAGGTCCACTTTGCGATCCAGCTCCGCGAGGGCGTCGTCGATGGTTACCCGTCCGGCGATGGCGGCCTCAGCCGTTTTCACAACTTCCCCCGTCACGATTTGCTCCCACTCCGGCACCGGCGGCGATGGCCGCACGGTTTTGAGTTGCTCATGAAATGCGACGTACTCCGGATCGTTGAGCAGGCCGGACTGCTCCCACGCCGCGTCGCGCGCCGGCAGGTTGCTAGTGCAGCGGCAGAGCTCGACTTGCCCGGCGACCGTGGAAAGGAATTCCACAAACTTCCAAGCGGGCGAGTTCGCCTTCGCCGTTGAGTCCGAGTTGCGCCGGAACAGCACCAGGCTGCATCCACCTGCGCTGGAGGCGCCCGGCTTGTCCGGGTCGGGACCCGGCAGCGGCGCCGTCGTCCACTTGCCTTCCATGGCCGGCGACATGCGGGAGCGGAACTCGTTGACGTTCCAAGGTCCGGTGATGTACATGGCGAACGTGCCGCGCTCGAACTCCTGCCACACATTGGAAATCCGCGTGTTGGAAAGCGTCGGCGCCAGGCCTTCGCGGAAGATGTTCACGTAAAACTCGAACGCCCGGCGAAAATTCGGGCCGGAAAAGTTTCCGCGCCGCCCGCCATCGGCCAGCATGTCGCCGCCGGTCTGCATTCCCAGGATGATGGGCTGCTCAAACTCGTTGATCGGCAAGAGGGCGGCGTAGTCGCCCGGCGGCTGAATCTTCTGCACGTCGCGCATCGTGGTCATCCACTCGTCCCACGTCCGCGGCGGCCGATCGTGGCCCGCCTTGGCGAGCAGGTCCTTGCGATAGAACAAGATGCGGGTGTCGACGTACCACGGTACGCCGAACACGCGCCCGCCGACGACATTGGCTTGCCAAACGCCGGAGAAGTATTCGCGCGGATCGACTTCATGACCGTCGCCGACTCGATCGGTCAAATCCTCCAGCGCCCCGAGCGCCGCGAACTCCGCGATCCAGGTGTTGCCCAACTGGCAAACATCCGGGAGGGCGTCGCCGGCGAAGGCGGTGAGCAATTTTTCGTGAGCCGCGGTCCAGGGCACCTGCTGGACGCGAATTTTTACGTCGGGATGGAGACGCTCGAACTGGTCGACTAGCGGCTGCACCCGCTCGCCTTCGCCGCCCATCGCCCAGAAGTCGATGATGGTGCGCTGGTCGCCGGGTGCGCCGCATCCCAGCATCGCGACCAAAACGCCGCCCATCAGCAAGTCCGCCAACCAGGGTCGACGAAGGCCAATTGACGGCATAACGCCCTGTAATTGATAGAGTTTCCGCGATTCGCGTTAGTTCGCTACACACGCGGCGCCGCATGAGTCCCTGACGACAAGTTCCGGCTCAAGCGTCAGCTTGGTGGCCGGACGCTTTGGATTGTCGAGTCGCTGACACAACAGATCCACGGCCGCGGCGCCCATGGCGGACATGGGCACGCGGACGGTGGTCAATCGCGGCCGCGTCATCATAGCGATTCGCGTATCGTCGAATCCGACGACCGCCATGTCTCCCGGAACGGACAACCCCAGTTCGAGCGCCGCATCGATAATGCCGGCGGCCATTTCGTCGTTGGCGGCAAACACGGCCGCCCGCCGGCGGGCCCACTCGCGCACGCGCTTGACGCCCAAGAGATACGCAGTGTCGTACTCGTAATCCAGGTGATGTACGTCGCCGGCGGCGACTTCGAGGCCGGCTTCCGCCATCACTTCGCGATAGGCGTCGAGGCGTTCAATGGTGTCGATGTTCGTGTCCAAACCGCCGACGAACACGACGCGTCGCGCGCCGCCCTTGGCGATCAGGTGTCGCAGCAGGGCCACGGCGCCCATGCGCTGGTCGATCACTACGCTGTCGTGCTTGACGCCGTCGACGTCGCCGTCCAGCACCACCAGGGGGACCTTGATCTTGGCGAGCGAAGCCCGCGTCAGCGCGTTGACCTCGGAGATCATCACGGCCAGGCCGTCCACCAAACCGTGGTCGCCGACCGCGGCCACCAGCTCGCTGCCGTCGTCGTGGGCCAGCCCCGAGGAAATCATGAGCTTGTAGCCCAAGTCGCGGGCGCAAATTGGCGCCGCGAATGATCTCTGAATAAAACTCGCCGTGCAGGTCGGGCAGCACAAAACCCAAAATGTTGCTCCGCCGCAGCATCAATCCGCGAGCGAACACATTGGGACTGTAACCCAATTCGGAGATTGCCGACTCGACGCGCTCGCGCGTCTTGTCGTTCACCACGCTGCGCCGGTTGAGGACTCGCGAAACCGTGCTGATCGATACATTGGCCCGGTCGGCGACGTCCTGAATCGATACCGGCATAACGGCACTCCTAAAGTCTGCTGCCCAGCGCCGTCTCGCGCGGGAAACGCCTTGGATCTCTTAGGCCTAATTCTCTGATAGCGCTTTCATTAAATCATAACCTGAATTCCAGGGAGTGGTCAAAGTGGGGCGAAGGCGCCGGTTGACGGTTTTTCACGCTTTTTCATCCTGCATACAGGTTATGGCCCGAACCATCCGCACGCGTGGCGTGCGCCCGGGGATTTTGGCTTGGAAAGCGGCGCGGCAATTTGGGCTCGGCAGCACCTATCTTACAGACGTTATTCAGGGGCGAATTAACGTCGTCGCGCTCGGGCGTCCGGTGGAACTAAACGCTTTGAATTTGATCACGCCGTCAGGCGAGATCGGCGCCTCGTAAAGCGTTGAAACCTTCGTGGGAGGGACGCCATCGACGGTGTACCGGATCTCGAATCCGGGGTACGAAACATTGGCCTGCACTTGACCATCGACGACTCGAGCACCCGGTGGTGGGATTCGGTAGTTGACGCCGCCACACAGAAAGTCCAGGCGGGGCAGTTCGCGTTGCCCAAGCCGGTTGGCAAAGCGCTGCCAGTCCTTTTCGATTTCACCTTGTCGAATTGCTACATCGCTCAGCGTCGCCCAGGCGGGCTCGGCGGTCCAAGCTCGTTCCGCGAGTGAGATCATCTTGGGAAAGGCGGCATGCTCCAGCCGCTTGCGCGTGGAGAGGTTTTCACTCCAAAGCTGGCCCTGGAGCCCCACAATGCGGCGCTTGCCCGCCGCGGTTAGCCGAGGGCGATTTGCATAGGCTTCTGGTGGAATTCGGTTGCCGAAAGCGTCGGCGTGGGCGTTCTTATACAGGTCCAGCGGCATGAATTCAAATGGCTTTCGCTCATCGACAAATCCCGCCCAGTAGTATCCCGGCTCGCGAGGATCTTTATCGTAAGCCAGATCGAAGTACAGATTCGTCGCGTTGCATAGCACAACGTCGTAGCCCGCGTTCGCGAGCTGATAAGCGACGTCTTCCTGACCCCAGCCCCACACATTGTTCCACAAATAGGCGACGACATTTTGACTCAGATATTCGTGGAGAGGACGTTTTACCGTTCGCCCGTCGCGCCGCTGTTCGGCGAGGACGCACTCTTCCCAGCATGCCGCGCGCACCTGGCGGCGGGTCAGAGAGGCGACCAGACGACCAAAGAAATATTCGTGTAATGTCTTCCGCCCGAGGTCCTTGACCGCGCCGGCGCGTAACAGGCGTTGGCATGCCGGCGACTGATGCCACGCGCCTTGTGGAACCTCGTCGCCGCCAAGGTGAACAGTCGACAAGGGCACGGCCGCGACGCGGTACATTTCAACAATTTCATCGAGCACAGCTTCCAGCACGCGGTAGGTTGAGTCGAGCCCCACGTCCACGACGTTGTCCCGCCAAAGTTGAACGGACTCGTATTGCGATCGATCGAGAGGATCCGTGAGTAGGCAATCCTCCGCGCCCTGGGCGTCGCCTGCCTGCTGTAGCCGGGCGCTTTGCGCTTGCATGGATTTGATCGCCGCCCGCGCATGTCCAGGAAAATCCAGCTCCGGGATGATTTCGATGTGCCGCGCCTGCGCGTAGCGCAGGACATCGATGAATTCATTCTGCGTGTAGTATCCGCAACCCGGCGAGCGGGCCGCGTCGGCGTCGGGGCCCGATCCGAAAGACGGGAGCAGGCAATCGCTTTCATCCACGGTATGCCCGCGTCGGGCGCCGACTTCCGTTAGTTCCGGCAATGCTTTGATCTGGAACCGCCACCCCTCGTCGTCCGTCAAATGCCAATGCAGCCGATTAAGTTTGTAGAACGCCATCAGGTCTAGCAGCTTCTTGACGGTTTTGACGGATTGAAAGTTGCGGGCAACGTCCAAGTGCAGGCCCCGATATGCGAAGCGAGGTTCGTCATGAATGTCGACGCACGCCAGCTGGACGGCGCCAGGCCGCGAACGATAGGCGTCGATGGGCACGAGAGCTCGCAGCGTTTGCACTCCGTAAAAGACCCCGGCGGCGCCTTGGCCAATCACATCGATCCCGTGCAGCTCGTCAATTTCGAGCGTATACGCTTCCCGTTCGCGCGAGTCGAGCTCCCTCGCGCCGTCAACTGAAACGGTCTGCAAACGGATGACGTTTCGCCCGGGCTCGAGTCCTTCGACTTTCCGCACGTCGACGCCAAAGTCCTCGTGCAGGTATTTCGCGAGCAAGGATGCCGTCGCCTCGAGGCCTGGCGCATAGGCGACGACTGTCGACGAGTCGATCCGCACCTGTCCCGGTCGGGAATCTGTACTCAGGGGCGTAGGCACAACCAGCTCGCGGGCCGAGAGCGCGATCGGCGCCGAAGGTGGGTTGCTTGCGTAGCGACTCGCCGCCGTGGGGACCGGTTCATGGTCGCTAGCGGTTCGCGTCGTTTGTTGCGGAGTAAGAAATGGGGAAATGGTCGACTTCAAGCGCCGTGCCTCACCGCGCATCTGACCGGCATGATCAACGGTCACCAGATAGAAACCGGCCGGCGCGTCAGATTCTTTGATGGCCCAATGGGCCCCTTTGACGCGGATTTTGCGTTGATTTCCCGGCGCGTAGCGGGCCAAGGCGTTCGCCCGGACTCAGCTCAAAATAGTCGCCGTTCACGTGACGAAGCGCCACGGCGCCGGGCGCTTCGTCCAAGGTCAACAAGCGCGCCGAATTGAAATAGATGCGCCAACCCGACGCCGGAAGTTCGCCTGGTCCTGAGTTGGATAATGAAAGCTCGGCGTCGAAATGGTCGCCGTGGTTAACCAATACCTTCCAATGGACGGACAACTGGCATTGAGTCGGCGATTCGTCCGACTGCGCCGTGGGCGCCAGCGTTGCAGCGAGTAACGGCAGAAGGAATATACGTGAAGAGCACGCCATTAAAACACCGACACAGCAGGCGGGTCGGCCAACTGCATATATGTGAGGCTCGACCAGATCAAATGGCGCCGGAGGGAATCAATGACCAGGCTTCGTCCATCTCCGGAACGCGCGCGTCGGTCAAATAGCTAATGATGCTGGCGATGGCGCCCTCGAGCGGCGTCGTTCCGGCGCGGGAAATCTGGCAGGCGGCAAACGCCGGACGCAAGGAAATTCGACTGGTCTGTTCGATCAACACGTCGAGCAATTCTGGAAAGTCTTCGAAGATGCGACCGTACACAAAGACTCTTCCCGGATTGAACATATTAATGGCGTGCGACAGTCCGATGGCCAGGTATTTGCACAGCCGGCGTACTTCCGACTTGGCCACGACGTTGCCGTCGCGCACGAGATTGACGACGTCGTCCATGTCGACCTTGCGTTTCAGTCGCTGGCTCACTCGTTCGATGAGCGCCCATTGACTCGCGACGGTCTCCAGGCAGCCGCGGTTGCCGCAATGGCAGCGACGGCCGTTGCTCACGACGGTCGAATGGCCGATCTCTCCGGCGAAGCCATTCTGGCCGGCCAGGAATCGGCCGTTGACCATCACGCCCATGCCGACGCCGGTGCACAGGTCGAGCATCACAAAGTTGTCCAGATGCTTGGCGCCGCCATGCAGGCGCTCGGACAAACACAGCGAGTGCGAATCTCGAGCCATGACGCAATCAAGTCCGGTCGCCCGGCTGAGATCGCGGCCCAGCGGTTTGCCGTTCAGTATGGCCAGGTTGGCGGAAAATAAGACCTGCTGTTGGAGATAGTCGATAAGTCCCGGGAGGCTGATCCCGATGCCGTGGGTCGCGATCTTTTTGTCCCGCTTGCGATCCTTGATTCTCCGCACTAGTTCCGCCAACAAGTCGTCGTAGCTCTTGGGCGTTGGGAATCGCGCCACGGAGTCGGCGCGCTTGACTCCGTCGAAGCCGGCAGCCGCCAGCGAGCTGACGTCCACGTCGAGGGACACGCCGAGCACTTGGGCTGTCTCGCTGGCCAGCCGCAGCCGCTTGGCCGGACGCCCTCGTCCCATTCCGGCTTCTTCGAACTCCTCGAGCAGCCTCGATTCGAGCAAGGTCGCCACGGCCTTCGCGGCGGTGGGAAAAGTGACGCCGATGTGTTTGGTCATCTCCGCCCGGGTGGACGGACCATGCTGCTGAATGACGCGGAGCACAAGCCGCTCGTTGAGGCGGCTTAACAGCTTTGGCTGGATCGGCGATAGTGCGTCTACTTCCTGTCGCATCTTGTGTTCCTTGAATTGCCCCTTGAACGGCGACGTCGATTCTTGAACCGGCGAGTTAAGGCGTCAAGCCGCCGTAAACTTCCTCGCCCTGCGTCGTGCTGGCGGCCCGCCACGCCGCCAGGTCGACGTCATCGGAGACAAAACGCACCGAACTGTCGCACATGGCGACGTTCACGCCGCCGGGATGCCGGCTGCGGGCCGTCGCTTTAAAAAGATTTCCGCCGGATTGCCCATTGCACGGCGGATTGCTGGTAATGAGCTGATTACAGTAGGCCAGCTGCTGCATGGTATCCGGCTCGGACGCATTGGGGACGGCGAAGGTTTCAAAGCCGGCGGCCCATCCCCACCAGGTGAATCCGCGCAAATCGCCGCCCTGCCCTTGCACGGTCTCCGCAGCCAGAAGCGTGTTGCTAAGGCCGTCGGTGATCTCGCGAAACTTGACGACGTGCAGGTGCTTCACATTCCAGTCGTCGCCGACGAACGGACTGCCCAGGTACTTGATGTAGGCTGGCTTCGATGGGGTGAGATAGTCCCAGCCGATATGGTTGGTGTTGCCATAGTTGGCGACATAGTTGTGAAAAGTGATGTCGCGCGAGTCCACCTGCGGCTCGTCACTTGGACAGGTCAAGGTCGGGATCCGGGTCTTGACGACTTCCAAGTTGCTGATGGGCGGCGAATGGGCCAGATCCAGCACGTCGTACTGATAGGCGAAGTCAAAGTACTCGGAGTTCTCGGGAAGGTGCGTATAGAGCTCGGCGAGTTGTCGCTGTTCGATGAACGCCAGGATGTCCATCTGCCAGGTGCCCCAACAGCAGCTGTGGTTTCCCGGCGGAAGCCTTTGATAGGTCTCGTGATAATTCTGCATGGCAACGCCGATTTGGCGCAGGTTGTTGGTGCACTGCGAGCGACGTGCGGACTCGCGGGCCGCCTGCACGGCGGGAAGCAGCAAGGCGACCAACACGCCGATGATCGCGATGACCACGAGCAACTCGACCAGCGTAAAACCGCGCTTGCTTTGATTCATGACGAGGCTGGCCTCCCTGTGGCGCGACCCGTATTGATCTGGGTTACTTCTTCGGCACGCTGGCGATATTGAAGTCGAACTGATTGGTTCCGTCGGCCGTTACATCGACCGTCTTGTCGCAGTTGACATTGTATTCGGCGGGGATGCGTTCGGGCGCGACGGCAATGCCCGGCCCGCCCGGCGCGGTGCGCACCATGACCGGCGGGGCGTGGGCGTCGGGCGCATTGATTTCCAGATGGTAGCTCCCCGGCAACAGGCCTTTCTGCTGAGGAATGTGATACGCGCCGTTTTGAATCATTGCGCCAGCGGCCATTAACTTTCCGTCGCCAACTGAGCTGAAGCGAATTGATCCGCCGTCCAAGGGCGCGCCGTCCAAGGTGACGTGGCCCGAGATATCCAACCGATCGCTGCGCGGTCCGCACCCTCCCACCAGGAGCAGCGCGGTTGCCACAATCCGAAAAGTGCGCCGGCCTTGATGCAGGAGGGCAGCGCCTCTGAGGTCTCTCATGGCCGATATTTTAAGCGATTTATAATAAAACAGCTACTGGGAATCGAGCGAAAAAGGCCGGAAAATGCGCTGAACTGCTGGAACCATGGGGAACAACGGGCGGCGGGCGTACAGGAAGTCGGAGCGCTTTGCCGGGCAAAAGCCTTGACATTCGGGCGTGGTCGAGTAATTTGTAAACGCTGCTTCATTTATCCCGGAAGCCTATTTTTACGCGACGGACTAGTCATAACGACCGTTTCCCCGTGAGAAGAAAAAATCGCCAGCTCGGTCTCCTGTATCAGAGCATTAGGGCGACACGACGCTTGAAGCCGAGCCCGGTCTGGTTCCGAGGCCTTCATTAAACCCTTTAACCCTGAGTAGTTCTAATGCACTGCAACTTGTCATTAGGAGGTTCGAGATGAAACATCGTTTGTTGAACATCACCGCAGCGATCCCGATCCTGCTGTGCGCGGCCGCCGCGCACGCCCAAGCCCCGGTCTATTCCTTTGAAACAGCCACGGACGGATTTTTTGGCCTTGGCGCCACAGTCAGCGAGGAGTCGGTGATCGGCGTGACTCATGGGGCGAAGTCGATGAAGTACGCCGCCGGAAATGACAGCTTCGTCGGCGCCCGCACGGAGACGGTAATCCCCGCTACGCTCAACGATCCGCCGGGAGTCGCCTTCGTCCTCTTCGATATGACGTTGGCCGACGCCTACGCCGGCGGCTTCGCCGACATCGGCGTCACCGTGTTCGGCCACGCGCTGAATCCCGGTGGCCCCGGGTCATTTGGAAACCAGGTGCAGTTTAGCGACACCGTGTCGATCGCAACGGCTGGCGTCGGGACGCACAAAAATCTGCGCATCGACCTTGATAACTCGCAAGGGCCCTACCGGCCTGGCGAGTCGTTCAACGAGATTTTTGGACCTGGCCCGAACGACCTGAGCGTCGCGTCGGCGTTTCAGTTCTATATCAGCAAAAATTCAGGTGTTCCAGCGACGGTTTACATCGACAACGTACGTCTGGTCGTCCCCGAGCCGGCGTCGATGGGCCTTGCAGGCTTAGCCGGGTTGGCGATCGTCGGTTTCCGCCGGCGCGGTCCGCTCGGCTTAGTCGACAGCTCCACGTGACAGTGTTTTTCCGAAGTCATGCGCCGGGTGGCGCGGCCAAGCCGCGCCACCCGTTTTTCATACGAGTACGGCCAGTCGATGATTCTTATTCGCTCACATGATGTGAGGCCATGAGATTAAGTCCTTTCGACTGGACTGTCATCGCCGCCTACTTCGTGGCGAATCTCGCCATTGGCATCTATTACGCGCAGCGCGCCCGAGGAAGCACGAGCGAATTCTTTCTCTCAGGCCGCAACGCCCCTTGGTGGTTGGCGGGCACCTCGATGGTCGCGACCACGTTTGCCGCGGACACGCCGCTGGTCGTCACCGGACTGGTCGTGGAAAACGGCATCGCCGGCAACTGGCTGTGGTGGAACTTTGTCATGAGCGGAATGCTGACAGTGTTCCTCTTTGCGCGGCTCTGGCGTCGAGCGGGCGTGATGACGGACGTGGAATTTGCCCAATTTCGGTACTCCGGAAAGCCCGCAGCATTTTTACGCGGCTTCCGTGCTCTCTACTTGGGCGTGCCTATCAACTGCATCATCCTCGGCTGGGTGAACCTAGCGATGCTGAAAATTCTCAAGGCGACCTTGGAGGTTGAGACCACAACAGCGGTTTACATTCTGATTGGCATCCTGGCTTTCACCGCCTTGTACACCACCTTGGCGGGCCTGTGGGGCGTCCTGGTAACCGACGTGCTGCAGTTCGCGCTGAAGATGACCATGGTGATCCTGTTGGCCGTCTTTGCCGTTAACGCGGTCGGGGGCATCGATGCGATGAAAACGAAGATCGCCGCTCTTGACGCCGCCAGCGGCCGCGTCGGATCCCGATTGGATTTCCTGCCGCCGCTGGATTCGCCGTGGCTTCCCATGATCGCCCTGTTCACGTACCTCGCCGTGACCTGGTGGGCAAGTTGGTATCCAGGGGCCGAACCCGGCGGAGGCGGATACATCGCCCAACGCATTTTCTCGGCGAAAGACGAGCGTCACGGCGTCCTGGCCACGTTGTGGTTCAATGTGGCTCACTATGCCCTGCGCCCGTGGCCGTGGATCTTAACCGCGCTGGCGGCGCTGCTGATCTATCCCGACCTGGCGACGCGCACAGATAAGGAATCGGCGTACATGGAGACCTTTATGAATCCGAGCGTTTTTCCCCCGTCGCTCCGCGGTTTCATGATTGCTGGGTTCGCCGCAGCGTACATGTCGACCATCGCCACGCATCTCAACTGGGGCGCGTCGTATGTCATCAACGACTTCTATCGCGCATTCGTCAAGCGACGCGGCAGCGAACGGCATTACGTCATTGCCTCGCAGGTAACGACGGTGCTGATCATGCTCGCGGCGCTGCTGGTCACCCGTTATCTGTTCCTCAATGAGAAGAAGATTAGCGATGCGTGGAAATTGCTCTTGGCGACCGGCGCGGGCACGGGCGGAGTCTATCTATTGCGTTGGTATTGGTGGCGAATAAACGCCTGGTCGGAAGTCTCCGCGATGATTGTGGCCGCGGCGGTCTCGCTCTTTCTGCAGCTTCGATGGTTCGCGGCGCCGACGGATGCAGCCATCGATCCGCAAGTGCGCGCCTATGTCACGCAGCAGCAGTTCGCCTATGTCATGTTAATTACCGTGGTTATCACCACGATCGCGTGGGTGCTCGTGACCTACCTGACCCGCGCGGAACCGCGGGACAAGCTGATTGCTTTTTACGAACGAGTTCGCCCTGCCGGCCCCGGCTGGAAGCCGATTCGCGCTCTGATCGGCGCAGATCAAGCCCAGCCAACTGAGAACCTCGCCGAGCAGATCGTCAATTGGATACTCGGCTGCATTCTCATTTACTCCTCGCTGTTTGGCATCGGCTACGTGATTTTCAAGGAGTGGATGTGGGGATGCGGATTATTAGCTGTCGCGCTGGGCTGCGCCCTGGCCCTTTCGAATTCTTTGTCGAAAGCTGTGACTCGCGAAGCGTCATTGGCCGGGAGGACCGAATCCGAATCATGACTCGATGTGCACTACGACAACTAGGGAATTATTTGGCGGCTGCGATCGTTATCTTTTCGTATCACGGCGCTTCCGCCGCTACGGCGCCTGCAGCGAAGACAGAAAAAGTATTCCTTGGTTATGCCTACGGTATGCCAGCCGACATCAACTACAGGATGTACACGCACCTGTGCCATGCCTTTGTGACGGCCGATAAAGAGGGGCATTTGATCGCCAACGACCAAGCTCCCAATCGAAAACTCGTGGACGAGACTCACCGTGCTGGGGTGAAGGTCATCCTTTCGTTGGGCGGTTGGGGTTGGGACGACGAATTCGCCGCGATGGCGGCGGACGCTCCGGCACTAGCACGCTACATCGATGCGGTGATGCGACTGGTCGACGATTTTGATTACGATGGCGTTGACGTGGATTGGGAGTATCCCGATTCATCCGACGAAGCGGCTGGCTTCGATCGCCTGGCACGGACCCTCCGTGCGCGTCTCGACGAGCTTGGCAAGCGGAAGGGCCGCGCGATGCTGCTTACCATGGCCGCCTCGGCGAGCCCCGGGACGCTGAAATGGTTGGACACGGCGGTCGTGTTGGAAACGATGGATTGGATTAATGTGATGACCTACGACTATGCCGGCGACTGGAGCACCGTCGCCGAACACCATGCCCCGCTCTTCGCCTCTTCGCAGGCGGGCGGCGGCAGCCGGCATTCGATCGAATTGACGATGAAGTATTTGGCGGACGAGAAAAAAATGCCCGCCAGTCGCATGACCGTGGGGCTGCCGCTGTACGGCAAGGGGTTTAACGTCGCCGCTCCGTACGCGTCCACGGCGGGCGCCGACGCCGCCCGCCACGGGAGTTCAAACTACGCTCGTCTCCACGAGCTGGAGACGACCGGCGGCTGGCGGCGAACATGGGACGACGAGACGAAGAATCCCTGGCTCATCGCCCCGGACGGCTCCCGCGTGGTCGGCTACGACGACGGCGAGTCGCTGTCCATCAAGACCAAGTGGGCGATGGACCAGGGTTTCCGCGGCGTATTCTTCTGGCAGGTGGCAGGCGATCGTCTGGCCGATGGAACCAACCCGCTGCAAGAGGCCGCGCACAAGACTTGGGCGCAGGCGCTCGCTGCTCGCGATCGATGAATTCGGTCTCCGCCTGGGGCTGCGGCTAGGCTCGTTGGGTTTTGCCTCGCCCTCAGCGCTGCCCGCGCGGTCGCCGCGCGGCGCCGAGCATGGCCACGAGGATGGAAGTCGCCAGACCGATTGTAGCCGGTTCCGGCACGGCGGCGATTCCGGTTGAGAAGTCGGCCAGCCGCTGCCAGTTGAGGAAATCAACGCCGTCGGAATCGCCGTCGCCGTCGGTGTCGGCTCCGGCGCCGCCGCCAAAGGCGCCCTTCCAGATCATGAGATCATCAGCGTTCACTTTGGTGTCGTCGTTGAAGTCGGCGTCGATCTCCGCGTTCTTACCGAGACGGACGTTGTCGATGTAAACCGTCACCGGAATGCCGCCGTTCTTACTGATAAAGAATTGAAAGGCCGAGGCGACGGTCAGGTCCTCCTCGCCTTCGCCGAAGATGTCGTTAAAGGATTCCCCACCCCGGTAGGGGCCGGCCGACACATCGAGATCGATGCGCAGATCATTGTGCTGGCCGACTCCCAAAGTTGGGATCGACTCGGTGTCGGAAAACTGAACCTGTTGTCCGAAGATGGCGCCGCCCGGGGCGTTCAGTTGGTGGCCGAAGATAGTGACGCCGATGTCGGCAAAGGTGCCCGGATAGGCGTCGGGAACAAACATGTCGAAGAGGACAAAGTCGACTCCCGGCGGATCATTGAGCTCCTCGGGTATGACCGATTCCGTGCGGGCGCCGACAAAGGTTTCATTTCCGACCTCGTATTTCAACGAGCTGGCCCCATGGGTGACGCCCAGCGTCGTCTCCGGGGTAACGGTGGCGCCAGCAACGCCAAAGAAGCCTTCCGCGCCCGTATCGTCCTCAAAGTCGTAGACAAGCGTGACCTGGGCGCGAGCCGCAGGCATGCAGCTCAACGCGAAGATTACGGCCACGAGTGCGCCAAGGACTGGCTTCGGCGAGCGGCCGAGGCGAAACAGCGGGGACCAAAAAATACTTTTCATTGTCGGTCCTGAATTTCTGTAAGAACTGCGGCGCCGGCCGCCCCGGTCTGCGGAGCATCCACGATTGACCCGCCCAGTATATACTAAGGGATATATACTAACACCACCAGCAAATTGCAATTCGGGCTCGGGAAGGGTTGGGGGCCGTTTCGCCCCGGCGGCGGGGCGGACGTCGATTAGGCGCCCCGGCGGCACGACCGACGCCGGAAACGCCGACGGCGGCTCTTTTCCCGGCGTGCCGTGTGATCTGGGACGGGTGGCTATACTTCATAGGTTCCCCTGCCGAGCCAGCCTGATCACTGCCGTCGCAAGCGAAGTTTTGTTCCATGTTCAAGCGTTACGCTGGCGCGGCAGTCGCCGTGGCATTGATGACGGCGCCATCGGCCGCCGCCGCCGATTTCTGGTTCTACGGTCGATCCGGCGACGCGATTGAGATCAACCTGGCCGCGCTACCCGGCGTTGCCGCCGGATCCACGTTTTCTGGGCTGGACACGAGCGGTTTCGCGGGGCACACGGTGCTGACCAGCGACTCGCTGACGGGACAAGCGTTTTCGACTTCCGGGCGCTTGTGGCTGTTCCCGAACCCGGCGCGCAACACCCCCGTGCTGGGCGACGCCAATGCGAGCGCGCGGGGATTCCAAGGCCTGCTGGGCGGCAACGTGCTTGTCAACGGCGAGAGCAAGTCGTTCAGCGTGACGGTTCAGCCCGGGTACACTGGCAGCGGCGCGGGCGCCGTCGGACAAAGCTCCGAGCGCATTGGGGATGCGACGAATAATCCGCTGTTCGTCGCACAGCAGCAGCAACGCTTGCGGTACTTCGGATTTGTCCGACAAGGCGGGGCGGCCATCGCCGTGGACGGCGATTTCGGGCCCGCCACGGACGAAGCGACGCGCACTTTTCAAGGTACTTTTGTCGGCGGCTACAACACGACGCAAGCCGACGTCGACGGCATCATTGGGCCGAACACCGCGGGATGGCTCAACGCCAAGAACGCGCCGAAGTGGGGCGAACTGATCGACCCCGATCCGCAGCCGGCGGGCACGTTCTCCATTAGTCGGATGATCGGCGGCTTCGACATTTATCCCGGGCCCGACCCCGGCACGGGCGCCCGCACCGGCAACACGTTGCAGCCCGAGCGATTCGGAGTCAGTTGGACGTTCGATTTGATTGAAAAAGGCTCGGCCATCGCCAAACGGAGTACGGGCCGCACGCAGCGCATCAATGCGATTTCAAGGTCCGATGGATATGGCTCCTCCTGTTGCCACGACACTCATCGCGTGGGCGAGGACGTCGATCTGGGCACCGATTCGTCCACGTGGAATTGGGGCGATGGCGTGACCAGCAGCGAGGAGCAGAAGGTGATCAGCCACGCGCTTTCGTTCGTCAACGCGGGGGCGAGCGGGCGGGTGATTCGCTTCATCACGTCGAATCAAGACATTTACGACGGCATCCGCGCGGCCAGCCCGAGCACCGCGCTGTACTACGACACGTCGGGCGGCCACCAGAATCATCTGCACATCGACGTCGGGCCGCCGACGCGGATCGCTGGTCCGGCGAATTTAGCGGGCGACTTCAATTTGGACGACGTGGTGGACGGGCGCGACTACCTCTTGTGGCTTGAGGGGCTGGGGGCGACCTATCGGTTCTCCGACTACAACCTTTGGAAAGCAAATTTCGGGCGTACGAACTCGACCGCAACAGCTGACGCTGTTCCGGAACCTACCGCGGGACTCGGCGTACTGGCGGCGCTTTGTTGGACATCGCATTTTGCCCGCGCACGTCGCCTTGGAGAGTAGGCGACATTAGCGTTTACTTCACTCTCGCTGCCCGGTGAGAGTCGAGGATTCTCTAGGCGGGGCGGGGCCGGCGCTCATCCCAGGCCGCCGCCGGATGTGGCATAATGGCACATTGATCGTCGACTCGAGAATCTCTGGGGCCAAACGCCCAGCAACCGCATTAAGGGCAGAATCAGTGAAATTGCTTCGCCGCCGCGACGCGCGGGCCCTCAGCAGGCTCAGTGCCATAATAATGGTCGCTTTGCATCTCGGCCCGGCCGCGCTCGCGGCCCGCGGCGAAGAATCGCCCGACGGCCCCATTTCCGCGGCCGCTAGACTTGGCGCCGGTTCTATTCGGGTCCCGAACGGTTACCACGTGTCGCCGGTAGCGAGTGAGCCCCATCTGGCCAATCCCGTCGCATTCTGCTTTGATCCCGCTGGCCGAATCTTCGTCGCCGAGACGTTCCGCGTCCGAAAGGGCGTCGAGGACAATCGAAATCATCTCGATTGGATCGACGACGACCTCGCGGTGCGCACCGTCGCCGACCGCCGCGCCTACACGGTGCGGCGCATGGGCGAGCGGATCGGCGAGTTCACCGCTGTCAGCGATCAGGTTCGGCTCGTCGAAGACCGCGACGGCGACGGACTCTACGATCACTCGAGCATTTTTTCGACGGGCTACAACGACGTGGAAGAGGGCGCTGCAGCGGGCGTGATGTGGTCGGGCAACCGCCTGCTCCTGACGTGCATTCCGTCGCTGTGGGAACTCCGCGACGCCGATGGCGATGGCCAGGCCGAGCAGAAGCGGGCGCTGGCCACCGGCTTCGGCGTGCACTTCGCTCTGTTCGGCCATGACATGCACGGGCTTTGCCTCGGACCGGACGGCAAGATTTACTTTTCCATTGGCGACCGCGGCCTGCATGTCGAGACGCCGCGGGGCGTGGTGGAAAACGTTGTTTCCGGCTCGGTGCTGCGGTGCAATCTCGACGGCAGCAATCTGGAACTCTTCGCCACCGGCCTTCGCAACCCGCAGGAACTTGCGTTCAACGAGTACGGCGACCTGTTTACCGTGGACAACAACTCCGACGCCGGCGATCGAGCCCGGCTGGTCCACGTCGTCGAAGGGATGCAGGCCGGCTGGCGAATGTCGTATCAGTACCTCGCGGATCGGGGGCCGTTCGATCGCGAGAAGATTTGGCGCACGCAGAACGACGAGCAGCCGGCGTCGATCGTGCCGCCGCTGGCTTACATCACGGCGGGGCCGGCGGGACTGGTGCGCTATCCCGGGACGGGGATGCCCGAGGATTGCGACGGAGCTTTTTTTGTGTGCGACTTCCGCGGCGGGCCAACGACCAGCGGGGTGTGGCAGTTTACAGTGGAGCCGCAGGGAGCGAGTTATCGACTGGCGAAGTCGAGCATGTTCGCCGTTGGCGTGCTGGCGACTGACTGCGACTTTGGGCCCGACGGCGCACTGTACATTTCTGATTGGGTGAATGGTTGGAACGGCACGGGAATCGGACGTATTCATCGAGTGGCAACGGAGGACGCGGCTGCCGTCGATCGGGGGCGGGCGACGCAGGCATTGCTGCGAAAAGTTTCCACGATGCCAGTCGACGAACTGCCGGCGCTGCTCGGACACGCTGACATGCGCGTTCGCGCGGCGGCCCAGCAGCGGTTGGCGGCGGCGGGACCTGGCCCATCGCCGCCGCTCGTGGAGTTGGCATTCAACGCTGATGCGCCGCTCATCGCTCGCATTCACGCGATTTGGGCGATTGGGCAGCTTGCCGAGGGCGACACCAGCCTATTCGATCGAATTGCCGCGCTAACTCACGACAACGAGGCCGAGATCCGGGCGCAGGCGGCCAGAACCCTGGGCCGCGGGGCAGGCAGGGACGAGGCGCTGCGGCGTGAGTGGAGCAAATCGCTCATCCCGCTTATGGCGGATGCGTCGCCCCGCGTTCGCTCGTTGGCGGCGATCTCGCTGGGGAGGTTGCAGAGCACGGAAGCGCTTGCGGGACTGCTGAACATGGCTCGCGAAAACGGCGACCGCGATCCGGTGCTGCGCCACGCCGCGGCAATGGGACTTGCAGGGAGCCAAACGCCCGACGCACTGCTGGCCGCCGCGAACGGCGCTGGACCGTCCGAGCGGCTCGCGATCGTGGTGGCGCTCGGCCGGCAGAAATCGTCGCACGTCGCCCAGTTGCTGTCCGACAAGAACGAGCGCGTACAGCTCGAAGCGGCGCGAATCATTTGGGACACGCCGCTGCCGGAGGCCTACGGCGCGCTGGCGGCGATTCTTGACGCAGCGTCGACCCGTGAACCGCTGCTTCGCCGCGCGTTGGCGGCGAACCTGGCCCTCGGTACGCCCGCACACTTGCAAGCCGTCATTCACTGCGCGTTGAAGTCCGAGGTTGCTCCTTCGATGCGCGACCAGGCGTGGGAATTCGTCCGGCAATGGGCCGCGCCGTCGCCGCGGGATCCAGTTCACGGCCAGTGGCGGCCGCGCGACCCCCGGCCGCCCGAAGAAGTGGTTGCCGCGCTGCGTGCTGCGCTGCCTCAAATCCTGAAAGCCGGCGACATGGGCGCCTGGGGTCTTATCGTCGCCGCGGAATTGGGCGTCGTGGACGCTCACGCCCCGCTCGTGGCCATCTTGGGGCATGAATCGCTCGCCTCCGCGTTACGCGCCCGTGCGTTGAGGTCGCTGGGAACGGCAGATGATGCACTGGTGAACGGGGCAATCGAGGCGGGGCTGCACTCAGGTGAACCGTCCGTGCGGACCGCCGCGCGTCAATTGTTAGCCCAGCGATTCCCCGTGCGTGCCGTGCAGCAGTTGCGCGAGGATGTCAGCACGGCCACGCTTTCCGAGCGGCAAGCGGCGATCAACACATTGGCGCAGATGGACCTGCCCGCGGTGCGCGAGGCGATCGGCGAGTGGCTGAGTCGCGTCGAGGCGGGGTCATGTCCGCCGGGGCTAGTGCTCGATGTGCTGGAGGCGGCGGCCAAATCGTCGGACGCCGCCATCGTAGAGCGCAAGAAAGCCTACGATCAGCGGACCGCCGGCGCGACGCCGCTCGCTGCATTTGCGGCGTGCCTGGAAGGGGGAGACGCCGCCGTCGGCCAGCGAGTCTTTGAGGAGAACGATACGCTCGCCTGTCGCCGCTGCCATTCGCGCACCTCCGGCGAGCAATTCGTCGGACCGAATCTGGGCGACGTGGGCTTGCGGAGATCGCGGAGCGAGCTGCTCGAATCGATCGTCACGCCCAACGCGAAAATCGCCGAAGGATTTCAAACCACGACGATGCTGCTCGATACTGGGAAGGCGGTCTCCGGCATCCTGCGGCGCGAAGACGCCGAGCATGCTGTGCTCGTCGATCCTGAGGGCAAAGAAATCGTCGTCGAGCTAGCTGCTGTGGAAGGCCGGTCCCAGGGACTTTCGGCAATGCCGGACGGCCTGGCAAAGCAAATGACGCCGTCGGACTTACGAAATCTGGTGGAATATCTGAGCGGGCTTCGTGCGCCCCCAGATCCTGACCGAGAATTGCCAGCGATTGGTGCGGAGGGCGACGGAACGGTGCAACCGTCGGCCGGCGACTGAGCGGCGGGCTACTTGTCGGAGTCGCTCGCGTTGCTCGTTGAAGACAGATGCCCTTGGTACATCTTCACATCGTCCAGCAGGACCGGCGAGCCCCAACAGCTTTCGAACGCGAGATGACCTCGGGCCGGCGTTGTAGCGGCGGTGGCGTGGGAGATTGTGTGGCGAAGTTTGGGATTGTTGGCGTCGACGAGCGTTAGAGTAACTAGATGTCCGTCGTCGACGGTCCGAAACAGATACGAGCGAGCCTGCAGATCGATTTGGAAACGATCGGCGCTTAGTAACAAGGCGCCGCTGGCTGCCGTCTTCTCAAAAAGCTCCATGCTTCGATTCTGTCCCAAGGCGGCGGGCCAGAAGTTGAATCGGATGCCGCGACCGAGAATCGAGTTTTCCCACCCAGGTCCACTGCCGTGTCGCTCGTCCGAGCGAGTCATGACGGCAAAAGATCCGCCGTAGCCGTGCAAGAAATTGGCCGCAAACGTAACTTTGCCGATGATGGTCAGCGGTCTTTCGGCGGGATCGAACTCGTCGCGCGTGATGAGATAGGGTCGGGGGGCCCAGGTGTCGATGTGCTGTTCGGGATTCGGTTGGCCTAACTGGAGCTGGCCGCTCTGCATCACGACCTCGCCGAGCGTGGACCACGTCTGGGCATCTAATACGCTGCCGTCGAAGCTGTCCTCCAGCACAAGCGTTGCGCCGGGCGGCGCGAAATCGCGAAGATCGTTGGACGCGAGCTTCCCCGCGGATGCCGATTCGGCGGCGCCGGCGCCGTCCGCCGCCGCAAGTTCCCGAGCGTCGCTGCCCGGAAGCGGGTCCTGCTCGATCTGCAATCGCTCAATGACCGCCGTGCACCGGCCCGCTGCTTCAAAGGCAATTTGATTGTGATTTCCACGGAAGAGCGACCGGCACTGGATTGTTTTGCGGACCGCTGGATTGGAGGTGAGCGACACCGTGAAGGCCACATTCAGGCCGTCGTCGCGCATTTTCAGGCGGTAGGTCGTATCGGGCTGCAATCCGGCAAATCCTTCCCAAGAAATGTTCGAGAGTTCTCGATCGGCTTCGTACTTGGTGCCCGCTTCCAACGTTCCATCGCCGGTCCACGGGTTTCCCATGAGGCTACACCGAACGCAAGTCGCCAGCATGTTTTGCCAGGGAGTGCCGCTTTTACTCTTTTCGTCCGAGCAACGCGTCAAGATCGCGAAAGAAGCCCCGTCGGCGTCTTGGACATTCGTGAAGCGCAAATCGCAGACGACGGTCACCGCGCCTTGAGAAGGGGCGAACTCGCCTCGCGTGATCAATCGCGGCGTTTCGTTTTCGCGGGAGTCGCGCAACTGCAAACCATCGGACGTCGATTGCACGTTTCCCGTGGTCTTCCATTTCGAGGGGTTGAGAGGGTTGCCGCGAAATTGCTCATCCAGCGCCGGGCCGGTGAGGGCGACCGCAGCGACGCCTGGCTGCGCATCGAGCGCTGTCTGGCGATACCCGCGGCCCCGCGCATGGATGGGAAGGATTGATCCCCTGGTCCATTGCAGACCGCGGCCTTTGGTCAACGCAATTCGATTTCGCTGCGACGCTCCGCCAGCGTTAGGAAATGTCTCCACGCGCCCTTCGTAGACATTGACCTGGGACACGCCAAAGTCATCGACGACGACGCCAAATTCGGTGCCGAGGTCAATCACCTTGCCATGCGGGGTGACGATCATGAAGCCGTGGCCGGCCTCCGGCACTCGCGCGACGAGCTCGCCCCGCACCAAATTGCCGCCCGTCGCTTCGACTAAGAATTCCGACGGCCCCGTCAACAACAACTTGGCCCCGGAGAGGTAGGTCAGCTCGATCCGACCCTGCTCGAGCGTTAGCCGCTGCCCGGCGCGCACGTAGGACTCGAGGGCGTGCGAGCCATTGGGATCTCGCCAGCGAGTGGCCGGGGAGACAAAGGTGACCCGCGCCGCGCGTGGGTCGCCGCTGTCGCGCTCCACAATGACGGGCGGTTGAGCTAGCACGGCCGGGGCCGATGGCTGATTCTGGCCGTGCTCCAGCGCGATCGGAAGAACGATCAGCCCTCCCAGGCAAGCGGCGGCCAGCGATGCGGCGGCACGAATTCGGCGAGACCCGAATAGTTGTAAACGATGAAGCGTCGGACGGATGTCGGGCCCAGCAAGCGATTCAAAGCTATCCGCCAGTTGCTCATTGGCCCGCGACGCAAATCGAGCAAGCTCGTCGGCGAGCGTCGAGCGACTTTGATTTCCGGCTGTCGTGACCAGGGCGCTGTGCACCGCCATATACCGGAGGTAGTAGCTCCTGGCGGTGGCGCTCGCGCCGAGAATCTCGTTCAACCGAACGCGTTGAGACGCCGACAAAACCTCATCCAGTATATGGGTCAGCAGATCGTCGAGCTCTGACTTATCGGCGAAATGCGCCGTGGGTTCGGCGTCATGTAGCGGCTGCATCACGGCGTCCCTCCGCTGCGATGCCGCTCGCACAGAAAACGCGCGGCCACGCTTCTGCTAATCGAGGCGCGCGTCATTGCCGGCCCTCCAAAGTCACGGCGCGCTCAATGCACGACATCAGGGCGCGGCGAATTCGCCCCAGCGATTGTGAGAGCGAATTGGGGGTGCGGCCGGCGTCGCGGGCGATGTCCTTGACGCTCATCCCGGGCTGATACCGCTTTCGAATCAGCGTTCGATCGCCGTCCGACAGCTTCTTAATGCATCCGTCGAGGGCTTGCAGGCGCAGAGAAAAATCGGAATCGTCCTGCAACGCTTCGTCGGCAAGCTGCTCCAGAACGCTGAGTTCAAACAATTGGGCAGATCTGGATTGCCGCTCGCGCAGTTTTAATGTCTGTAACCTGGCGATCTTACAGGCCCAGGCGAAAAAATTTGTTCCGGGTTCAAAACAGCCAAACCGTTTCCAGAGAATCAAGCTGGTTTCCTGCAAGACTTCGGCGGCGTCGTTGGCCGTCGGCGCCAAGGCCATGACGTAGTACTGCAACCGGGGATAGTGCCCCGAGTACAGCTTGATGAATTCGGCCATGCGATCCTGACGCACGCCTTCGGCCGAGTCAGTGTCGCAATGTTTGGCGTGCATAAACTCTCGACGAGATGAACGCGTCGGGGCGGCATCACCTAGCATGCAGGCGCCCGACTTGAATGGCAACAACGGCCTAGAAGGAAATACGGCAACGGGCCGAAATGTGAATGGAGTCTTGCTCAGGGACGCAAAATCGCTTGACGGATTAGGCCCCTCTTCGGGCGGCTGACGTGCTCGACAGGAAGAATACGGGAGTCGAGCCGCGACTGAAGCCCAAGCCCCGCAAGGGAATACGACGCGAGCCCGCGCTTTGAAGATTAATCCGGTTCAGATTTGCCGGCTTCCTCGTATTTGGTAATAGTGGTCGTACCGTCCCGTGGCCTTCGGCATTGTTGGTTGGTGGTTCGTGCACCTGGGATCTGCCGGGGGCTGGACATACTTTTTTGCCGAGCGAAATCGCCAAGGAAACATCTAATGACGACTTCTAAGATCCTTCGATTCTGCGTTGCGACGTCATTGCCGGCTATTTTGCTGGCAGTTTCTTATGCGTCGGCGGCGACGTCGTACTCAAACTCCCTCAAAGGATTCACGGGAGATACGAACACTTTCGAAACAAACGAAGCCCTAACGGCCGCCGGCTTGACCGCTTTTGCCCCGGAATTCGAGCCGGCTGTTACGTTTGATTCGAGCGGCGCGCATTTTGGGACCAATCTTCCAGGCGACGACGGGCGAAATTACATGCGGACGACGCAAGAGGATTTCGCGACCACCAGCTTTACGGCTGAAATCACATTCGTCACGCCAGACCTTAAGAACCAAGACGTATTCTTCGGATTGGGAACCGGGGATACGGCCCTATTTGGGTGGCCAGATTGGAGCACGCAATTCTCGTCGGTACTGGTGCTGCCGCAGATCACGGACGGCGACGTCTCCCAGTTAACGACTTTTAGGACGCAGAATGACGTCAACGCTTTTGTCGACACCGCGGCGCCTGCGTTGCTGAACGGCACGCATCGCGCAGCCTGGCGTTCAACAGCACTGCCAAGACGGCGACTTTTAGCGTCGACGTCAATTACGCTGGCGGTGCTTTCATTGCCGACGCATCTGCCGCGCCTGTGGACGTCAGCACCCTATACAGCGAGTTGGGGGACGGGTGGCCCGACGAGCCGTCGAGGATATTTTTTGGCGGCGATGATGGCGTCGTGTTTAGTGATCTGTCGATCACCGTCGGCGCACCGCCGGCTGAAACGGGCGACTTCGATAACAACGGACGCGTCGACGGGGCTGATTTTCTCGCGTGGCAGCGCGGTTTCGGTACGGCCACGGGGGCGTCGCGCGACCAGGGCGACTCCAACGGCGATGGCGACGTCGACGCGGATGATTTGGCCGTCTGGAGAACGCAGTTCGCGCCAGCGACGGCGGTGGCGTCCGGCGTTCCCGAGCCCGCCGCGCTAAGCCTTGTCGCCATAGCGGGGGGCGCGCTGTTCGTAGCCCGTGGGCGGGTAAGCGCAAATCGCATCTAGTCGCTTGTCGTGCCGTGGAAGGCTGCGTGGTGCGATGGCGATTTCTTAGGCGGAAAACCGGATGCCCAATAAGTTGCTCGGCTACGATCATGTCTTGCCTCGGCGATGCTAGCCGCGGCAGGGCGCGCCATGGCACACGCTGCTCGGCGGGCGTGCGGGAGAGCATCGACGTGAACGACTCCCAAGAGCCATCGAGGGAAGCGTGCGCCACCGGCCCCGCCCGCAAGAGCTCGAAGTGGCTTCGTCTGCTCCTGTATTTCGGAGCGACCTATCACAGTTCGGTTGCGGATGCCGCGCTTACCTTTACGAATATGACAGCCGCGGCCGGCATCACGCACGTCCAGGCTGCGTCGCCCAGCCAGGATGCCATGACGGGCGGCGCCGCGGCGGGAGATTTCGACGGCGACGGGTTGATCGACCTGTTTTTCACCCGAGTGGATGCGCCGGATGTTCTGTATCACAACACGGGCGACGGATTCGTCGACGTCTCGGCTCCGGCCGGATTCACGCAGACGCTTCCCACCAACGGCGTTGCCGCGGGCGACGTCGACAACGACGGCGACCTCGACTTGTACGTAACGGTCAGCCAATCAAGCCGCAATTTTCTTTACATCAATGATGGCGCCGGCCGCTTCACCGAGGCCGCCGTCGAGCGCGGGGCGAGCGTTACCGCCCAGCCATCGACGACCCGGCGCGGCCAAGGCGCGGCGTTCGGCGACTACGATCGCGACGGCTACCTCGATATTCTCACGTCCGATCACAGCCGCCCGACCTCCACGAGCGGCGCACGCCTGCTACGCAATCTCGGCGCAGCCAATCCCGGACATTTTGAGGACGTCACCGGCGCTGCGGGCCTTGATGTTTATCGCACGCCGCTGGCCGTTCCTGACACGTCCTATCGCTTCACGCCGATGTTCAGCGACATCGATCGTGACGGCGCCACGGACATCCTCTATGTTTCCGACTCGCGGACCAGCCAACTGTTTTGGAACAACGGCGACGGCACGTTCACCGACGGAACGGTTGCGGCCGGCGTCGGCACGGACAAGTCAGGCATGGGATCGACGCTCGGCGACTATGATCGAGACGGCGACCTGGACTGGTTCATCACAGCAATCTTCGACACGCCCTTCCTGGGCGTCCATCCGGGCAACCGGCTCTACCGCAACAACGGCAATCGCACGTTTACCGACGTGACCACCGCCGCCAGCGTGCGAAATTCCGGATGGGGCTGGGGCACAAGCTTTTTTGACTACGACAATGACGCCGATCTCGACCTGATCGCCACCGACGGATTTGTCACCGGCTTTACCGCCGATCGCACCATGCTCTGGCGCAACAACGCTGACGGGTCGTTTGCCGACGTCGGCGTCGCCGCGGGAGTCGTCGACACCGGTCAAGGCCGTGGCCTGCTGCACCTTGACTATGACAGTGACGGGGACCTTGACATCGTGATCGTCAACTTCGCTGCGGCGCCGATCCTCTATCGCAACGATGGCGGCAACGAATCAAATTGGCTGCGCGTGACCACCGAGGGCACAGTCTCCAATCGCGACGGCATCGGCGCGCTCATTACCGTAACGCCTGATGCGGATCAGCCGCAGGATTTTCAGATCTGGGAAGTCACTAGCGGCGGAAGCTTTCTTAGCCAATCCGAACTTACCGCCCACTTCGGACTTGGCGATACCACCGATTCGATCGACCTGGTGACAATCAAGTGGCCGAGCGGCGAGTTACAGCGATTCACCAATATTGCCGTCAATTCACGGCTGATTGCCCGCGAGCTGTGGCCCGCGGATTTCGACGGCAACGGCATGGTCGACGACGACGATCTCTCCGCGTGGAGCGGCGCCTTCGGATTGACCGGAGTTGAACAGGGCGCCGACGGCAATTTCGATGGCGCCGTGGATGGCGCCGACTTGCTGGTTTGGCAGCGAGAGGTCGGCGAAAGTCAGTCTTCGGGCTTTCTCGCCGTACCCGAGCCGGCTGCCGCGCGGCTGGCCCTGCTGGTTGGAGTCGCCGCGCTATTGCCCAGGGCGGCCGCCGAACGACAGCGGCGACGAGGAGCGAGTCAAAGAACTATGGCATAATGGTCGGATACGGGTTCTCGACGATCTGACAATCTGCCCTAATTCAAGTTTGGCGCCCAAGCATGGCTCAACGTACTCGAACTCGATGGTTGCCCGCGCTGGCGGTAACATTCTGGGCCTCCGGCGTGGCCCCTTCGGCTGCCGTGGACGTGTGGCTCACCCGGGGAGATAAGAGTCAACTACTGGCGCAGAAGACTGACCTGTTGTTCGAACCGGGAACCGGCTCCGGCGGCGTCACCATCAGCGTCAATCCGGCGACGACTTATCAAACCATCTCCGGCTTCGGCGCGGCCATGACCGACTCGTCGGCGTGGCTATTGCAGAACAAGTTGAGCCCCGCCCAGCGCGACAAGCTCATGCGGCAGCTTTTCTCGCCGCAGGGCGGCATTGGACTTAACTACCTGCGCGTGCCGATGGGTGCGTCGGATTTCACCGCCTCCGGATTCTACACGTACAACGACAATCCCGCCGGCGGAACCGACGAACTGCAGCAGAATTTTTCCATCGCCCACGACCAGGCGTACATCATCCCCCGCCTCCAACAGGCTCGGCAGCTCAACCCTGCGCTCAAGCTGATGGCCACCCCCTGGAGCGCACCGGCATGGATGAAAACAAACAACTCCCTAGTTGGCGGATCACTGTCCGCCGCCTGGGAAGCTTCGTTCGCGCGGTACCTCGTCAAGATCGTAAAGGCCTACGCCGCCGCCGGTCTGCCGATCGATACGATCACGCTACAAAATGAACCGCTGAATACGTCCAACTACCCGACGATGTTTATGTCGGCGACACAGCAGACCAACTTGCTTAAGAACCAGGTGGGCCCGCTGTTCGCGGCCGAGGGCATTGAGTCCAAGGTGATCATTTACGACCACAATTGGGATAATACTGCGTATCCTCTCCAAGTGCTCAACGACCCGGGGGCCCGTCAATACGTCTCGGGAACCGCCTTTCACGCGTACGCAGGCAACGTCTCCGCGCAAACAACGGTCCACAATGCGTATCCCGATAAGGACATTTACTTCACAGAGATCACAGGCGGAGCCTGGGCGACAAACTTCGCCGACAATCTCGTGTGGAATTTCCAAAACATCATCATCGGCGGCACGCGAAATTGGGCCAAAACAGCGCTGTTGTGGAATCTCGCGCTCGATCAGAACAACGGTCCGCATTCCGGCGGCTGCGCCGACTGCCGGGGAGTGGTCACGATCAATAATTCCACCGGCGCCGTTACGTATAACGAGGAGTTCTTCACTCTTGGTCAAGTGACCAAAGCCGTGCAACCCAACGCGGTTCGCATCGATTCCACGACCACGGCCGGAGTGAACACCGTGGCGTTTCTTAATCCCGACGGTTCCCAGGCGCTCATCGCCTTGAACCCAAACGCGGCGTCGACGACGTTGCGCGTGGTTCAGAACGGGCGGCATTTCAACTACCAGCTTCCAGGCAAGTCGGTGGCGACATTCTTGTGGGATGCAGCGGGGGCTGACTTTGACAACGGCGGCTTTGATGACGGCGGATTCAATGTGGACGGCGGGTCGCTGGACGCCTGGACGGCGATCGGCAACACCGTGGGCAATGTTTCCGCCGCCGCCGATGCTGTATTGGCGGGAGACAAATCACTCAAGCTCTTTGGGCAATCCAACGGCAGTTCCAATGTGTCTGGCGCCTCGCAAGGGATCACTGTCCGCGCCGGCGATAAGGTTCGCGCCGCCCTCTCCGTCCTGGTGCGGTCCGAAGAAAGCCTGGCTGGCACGGAAAACGCCGCGAAGATGAAAATCGAGTTTTACAGCGCCTATGGCGGCGCCTACGGGTCAGCAAGTTTTCTCGGAGAAGTCCAGGCAACAATCGCTGACAGTAATTCCGCGACGGAGACCTGGACCCAGCACGAACTGTCTGGCGTGGCGCCGGCGGGGGCGGCCGAAGCTCGGCTTGTCCTGCAATTCCTGCAACCCAGCGGGCAGTCAGGCGCCGTTCATGTCGACAATGTTTCTTTCGCTCTTTCGCCGCCCGGAGACTACAACGACGATGGATTGGTTGATCAAATGGATTTAAATCTGTGGCTTGAAAGCTTCGGATCAGCCGCCAATCTTGACGCAGATGGCGATCAGAACGGCGACGTCGACGGCGGAGATTTTCTTCTTTGGCAGCGTCATCTTGGCAGCGGCGCCACAGTTGTCGCATCGAACGCCGTCCCCGAGCCGCCGACCGCGCTTCTTTTGTTCCTGGGTTTTGCCGTCTCTCTGCCGATGCGGCGAGTTGCGCCGTAAAGTCTTCACAGCGACGTAAACTACCTCGCCAGTTTGCGTCGCATATCGAAAACTCAACCGTCTTGGCTCGGTCTTGGGCCGTACTACGTTCTCGTCTATTTCTCGGCATCGTTGCGGCATGCCGACAACTCATCTCCGCGGTTAGCCTGATACTAGGCGGCCAGTCTGGCAGCCAAAATGTGTCGGCAACCAACCTTTTCGAAACTCCGCCCATTGGCAACTCAGGCTTCGGCACTCCACCTGGAAAGGCCGTAAGCGAACTTCCCTGATGGACATGTTACAATTCTGCGCTTTGGGCTGTGGGGTTGCTGCAGCCTGTCCGGCCTCGACTCTCGCCAACTCACGAGTTTCCTTTTGACATGAATGCCGCATCAATCCATTTGAACAAACAGTATGCACAGCGCGGAATCTTGTGGGCCGCCTTATTGGTCGCTTGTCTTCTCCTGCGCAGCGGCGCCACGTCCGGATCCGACTGGATCGGCGGAGCGGAACCCTGGTCCGACGCCGACAATTGGTCGGGCGGCATTCCCACGACGAACACGTCGGCCCGGATCAACAACGGCGGCGAGGCGCGCATCTACGGCGACAGCGTGCAAGCCTTTAATGTCATCCTCGGCGGCGCTCCCGGTGAATCGGGCAGGCTTGCCGTGTTTAGCATTGGCGGTTTTGGCGGAGAGCTGACTATCCCTGCGGGTTCCGGCGGATTCCTGCCCGGCGCGCTGGTGGTCGGCTTCGGAGGCTCGGGCGTTATGCAAATCTCTGGAATCGGAACTGTGCGCGACCAAAACGGGTTCATCGGCGCAAGCAATGGCGTGGGCACGGCCACCGTTAACGGAGCCAACGCCGTGTGGATCAACAATCAACAACTCTCCCTGAATAACGGTACGCTCGCGATTGGCGGGGGCGGAAAAGTGAGCAATATCGACGGCTCGATGGAATCCGCCGGCGGCCGATCTACGTTAGTGACCGTCACTGGCGCCGGCTCGCGTTGGACGAGCACGGGAAACCTGCAGATCGGCGGCACGGCTGGGAGCGTAACGGGCATATACGGCGGGTCGGACGTGCTTACCATCGCCGACAGCGGGCTCGTGAGCGTCGGCGGCGCCGTCGGCATCTCGCCCTTCGGTACGGTCAACGTCGGAACTGGAAGCGTCGCCGGGGCGCTGTCCGCCAGCGGCGTCGTGAACGACGGCCTGCTGCACTTCAACCACACTGGCGCCGCCACGCTATCCGCTCCGCTGACTGGCGCGGGCAGAGTGTTCAAAGACGGAACCGGCAGCGCCACGATCAACGACGCCGCCGGTTTTGCGGGGGACTTTACAGTCAACGACGGACTCTTGATGGTGAAGAACTCACAGGGGGCGACGGGCTTTGCGGCCAACAGCGGCGGCACGTTGCGCATGGAATCTGCCGTCATAAATCTCAATGGCGCTGGCGCCCTGAGGGCGAACGGCGGCGGCGCCATTGAATATCGCAGTACGACGGTCAACGGCGGATTCCTCCGCGGCCCCGGATTACACACCGTGCTGGCGGGCGGGTCGTGCACTTTCAATGGCGTGACGACGTTTGCCAGCACTGCCATCGAGCAGAACGGTCCGGCCGGATTTAACAATTTCACGAATGGAGGGGCGCTCGTCTGCAATGAGACGCTGCGTTTTGACGGCGCCATCAATGGCACGAGCGGCGACATCACGGTCAACGGCGCGCTAATTGCCCAAGATTTCACGAACAACGGCCTCCTTACCGTCAACGACGGGGGCACTCTCGACAATGGCGCCAATAATCTGGTGAGCGGCGGCGGCAGCCGGACCACTATCAATTCCGGCGGCCAAGTGTTTCTCTCGGACGGCACATCTTTGGAACTCAACGGCGCGCTGTTGGTGAACGATGGCGCCATCAACGGGGTGGTCAACGTCAACTTTGGGTCGTTGGCCCGCGGGAACGGCAACTACGACGTCGTGAATGTCGGCGAGGGCGGCGCCTTTGCGCCGGGCGATAGCCCGGGCGAGGCCCACATCAGCGGAAACTATGGGCAGTCGGCCCGCGGCGGACTGCTCATCGAGCTGGGCGGCACGACGCCGGGCAGCGAATTTGATCGCATGGCGATCGACGGCGCCGCCGTGCTTGACGGCAAGCTGGACGTCGTGTTTGTGAACGACTTTGTGCCCGCGCCCGGCAGCGCCTTCGAAATCATCGCCGCCGGCGGCGGCGTCAATGGCGTGTTCGCCGAGCAGCGACTTCCCGCCCTCGACGCCGGCCTGGCGTGGAACGTGGCGTATGACGCCAACAGCGTGACCCTGACCATCGATACTGCAGAATTCTCCGCCGACTTCAATGGCGACGGCGAGGTCGACGGAGTGGACCTCGTTCAGTGGACCGGCGATTTCGGCATCAATGCCGACAGCGATGCGGACGCCGACGGGGACAGCGACGGCGACGACCTGCTCGCTTGGCAGCGGCAGTTTGGCAGCCCCTTGGCGGCGACGGCGACTACTGCCGTGCCGGAGTCGGCCAGCGCGGCGTTGATTTCGTTCGCCGCGGTGGGAGCAACGCTCGCAAGGACACGGCGTGTCGCGTGGCGAGCCTCGACGCACTTCGGTAAATGAGACGCGCCGGCCACCCACAAAATGAGTCACGCGCCACGAGCGCGCGTCGTTGGATTCCCGCCGGAGGCCAGAGAGTGGCGGGTCTGTGCATTGCGCACTGTCTGGCGCGACACAATGCTACACTGGGAATGCATCCTGCGCAAATTCCCGAGCCATAACGAATTCCCTTTTCGGATCCAGTATACAGTGGGCGGCACAGGACTCGAACAACCGCGAATAATAAGAGGAAAACCAACGAAGGACCAGAAGTGCGCACACCAGTGCGCGCAGTCGACCCGGATTTGGCTGCGATCCTGGAGCGATGGGCCACGCTCCCCGACGCCGTGAGGGAACAATTGCGGAAGCTGC
>CAWJDB010000013.1:0-123300 GCA_963841515.1 Pirellulales bacterium
CCAAGCTTTAGGCGAGGGTTCGATTCCCTTCACCCGCTTTGAGAGCCCGTGTGCTATCGGCTGCCAGCTTTCAGCCAGTTAGAAGTTCCGCGGCGCCTGATGCCAAAGGCGACGACAGAAGCGGCCGCGAGCAACGCGGCGCTGCTTGGCTCGGGCGCCTGAACGGCGACGCCTACCGCCGAGGCAGCTTTCCAAATCGACAAGTCGGCGTCGTCCACGTCGCCGTCGCGATCGGCGTCGCCGTCGGACAGCTTGGCCCCGACCGTCTTGCCGAACCCGCGCTGCCAGGCGAGAAAATCGGCGCCGTCCGCGCTTCCGCTGGCGTCGAAGTCGGCCGTCGGATTGGACGTGGCCGTGAAGGCGACGACCGTGTTGGAGGTGAATCCATCGCCGTCGTCGCACACGCCCACGAGCACCCAACTGCCATTGGCCAACCGTGGTCCCAGCGCCAGTCCTTCCATGTTCATTCCACTATTGCCCGGGCCGTCGACGGCGCCTGACCAGAGCAGTTCCTTGGCAACCGGGGTATACGACTGTCCCGTCAACCCGTTGGCCAAGGCGCCCTGGCTTACATCGGTAGCGCCAGACAAGTTGACCTCGTAGACGCGATTGAGATAAAGAGGCGACGCGACCGCCACCGACCGTTCGAGGGTCAATAGCGTGCCGTCCGGCATGGCGACCAGGTCCGATAGGCCGCTCTGGGGACTTCCGAGCGTATTCGGATCGTGGATCGGCGCCACCTGATACGCAAACTGCGGTCCATTGGCGACCACATTCCCGGCGACTTCGAGTTTTAGCAGTCGCACGTTCGTGCCCGCCGCCGCGGTAGCGACTGGCCCATCGACCGTTAGCGCAGCTTCGTTAGCCGTCCACATGACCGTGCCGTCGAGCGTGCGGGTAAGCGACTCAAAGCCAAGGTTAGAGCGCTTGTTGGCGGTGAAGACTGCCGGGGCAGTCAACGTTTGCAGGTTCAATGTGGTGGCGAGACTTACCTCACGGATTCCCGGAGTGTTTTCTTCGCTGAGGAATACGCTGTTGTGCGCCGCGTCGGTGTAGGCGATGCCTTCAAAGTCGAGAATCGGGTTAATCAAAAGCTGCGTGATATTGCTGATCGCGGTGATGCCGCCGCTGGCGTTAAACGTCAGGTCGAACTGGACCAGCACGCCCTTGGTTCCCGGGGCGTCTTGCTTGGCGTTCTCCTGAGCCGCGATAAAGCGGTGACTGTCGCCGCCCGCGGGGCCGACGTACGTGACGCCGCTCATTTCCTTCACGATGACGCCGGCCGGCGGCATGAGCAGCATGTGATTGACGCGGGCTACGTTCCAGTTCGAGGCACGCGCTCCTTCGACAAAGACGCCGCCCAACGCAGCGACGGCTAGCGCACTGCCAACGACTGTCTTGAGGCGAAGATGCACGTTGACGCTCCGAGGCGGCCAGAAGCTGGACGGGGAACCACCCCTCTTTGGTTATACCCACAGACTTCAGCCGTTGCCGGTTGTTGATTTCGATGGCGATGGAGGCGTCGGCGATTGGGGCGGCGTCTTTTTTGGTTTCTCCGCGGGCGCGTGCGCCGCGCCAGCCTTGGGATCCGCGGGCGGTTGTTTCTCGTCGGTTGCCTTGGCATCTGACGGCGCCGCGGCCGGCTGTCCTGCTGCCGCCGGTTGTCCGACCGGCGCCTGGCCGTTTTGAGCCTGGGCTTGCTCGGCTGGTTCCTCGGGCCGCCAGCCGCTGTCGACGACCAGGTAGCCCGCCCAGAAGAAGGGGTGAGTCGCCTTGAGATCCCCGGACTCCTTGCCCGCCTTGACGCGCAGCTCGGCGAGCGGATCAACTGCCGATTCCTTGGACAGCTCCACGCTCCGCTGCCAGGCGTCGGCCGCCGAGGTGTGCGGGAGCTCTTGGATAAATTCGCGCACCAGGTCCATCGTCGACTGGCCGCCCACGCGCCATCGACTCAACAGCAGCGTTTCGGCGCCGGCCGACATGAGGCCACAACTGGCGTAGAACAATTCGCTGCCCACGAGTGCCGCGTCGGGCCCGCGGCGTCGAGGAGTTTTTCCGCCGCGCTCTGCAGGAGTGTGCATTCCCGGCAATAGCACGCGCTGCGGTCCGTCGCCGGGCAAAGCCAGCCACTCGCACAGCGCCCCGAACTGCTCGGCCCGATCCAGCGGCACAGGCGCCCATGCCAGGGGATCGGCGCCCTGAGTATCCACGTCGTCGAGCACGACCAAGGCATCCAACAGCGACGCCATGGCGGGAGACGGCGCCGCCAAGGGCGGCTCCAGCCTCATCGGCCCCGGCACGACAGCCTCGAGCGCCGCTAGTGGCTCGCTTCGCGCTTCAGGCGTGTCGCCGGGCACGAGCTTGCCGGCCACGACGCCCGTTCGTTGCACGCGGCGCCAGGAGCCCGCGAAGCTGAACGCCAACCCGGCCGTCGGCGCGTAGCGCACCCTGGCAAACTCCAGCAGCGGCTCCGTGCGGCCTTCGCTCTCAGCCACGAGGGCCTCAAACGGGACATACCAGGTGATTCCGTCGGGTACGACGACCAGCTCGGTCATCGCCGAGGGCGAGAGGGAGGATCCCTCGAGGAGCGCGTTGTACAGCTTGGCGCCGCTTTTGCGCCAGTCGTCTGAAGCCAGCGATTCGACCGTCATCTCGCGGTTGGCGTCATAGTTTCCCAGATCGCGCAGGAACGCTGAGATTTGGCCCGCCAATCGCCCAGTCGGCCCGCAGTTCCAACTCGTGGCGGCCTTCGACGTGAAGAGAAAACCCAGCATGCCGGCCGGCGTGTCGTGGTAGGTCAACAGAGCCTGGCCGGGCCGAAGGTGCGATTGAACCTCGGCCGCCGTAGTTAGCGGAGGAAACGACAGGTTGGCCGGCACGTGCGCCAAACCGATACGGCCTAACTGCAGCTCCTGGGCGCGCAGGTTGTCGCCGTAGTCGTTCCAAAGTCGGGCCAGCGCTCGCTTCTGGTCGTCGTCGGGCGCCGCGATCCAGGTCGACTGCAAATCGGCTCGCAGTTTCTGGCCGGCGTCGTGGATTCTCGCAAAGTCAGGGAACCGATCGAGCAGGTCGCGGCGCTGCTGCTGCTCAGCGGGCGACAGCAAGTCGGTGGGCGCGGCCAGGAGGCGCCGCACTGCCGATAATCGGCCGCCCCAAGGTAGCGCGTAGTGAAACCGTCGCCGCTTGGCGCGGTCGGTCACTTCCATGGCAGCGTTCAAATTCCGGCGATCGAGGACCGCCAGCAGCCAGCGCTCGAAGGCGCCGTCGTGCGGGGTCTTCATGACGGCCATCGACTCCAGCGGTCGCAGGAGCGAATCGGTGGGCGAAGGATCGGCCAGCAGGATTTCGTACACCGGCGCCGCCGAGCGCGTGGGCAGCGTTTGGGCGTCGAACATGTCATTGGCCAGGTCGATTTGAAAGTTCTGCAGAGAGATAGTTGCCTGGCCCTCGATAGCAGACTCGAGCTTGGCTGCGCGGCATCGCGGTCTTGCTGATAGTCGAGCTTGGCTTCGAGAAATGCGGCCATGTTGCCCAAGACGCCGGTGCGGGCGTCGCTGAGGGATGCCTGGGCGCCTGCCAGCGCGGAGGTCGCGCTCTTGGCGTCGCCAGAGTCCATCAACTCCTCGGCCATGGCGAGCTGCAGACGGCATGCGACGTGGCTGAATCGCTCGCGCCGGGCCCATGCCAGCGCTGGATCAAGCGCGGCATTGAGTCCCGTCGTACCGGCGGCCAGGCGATTGAGCTCGCCCCATCGAAAGGCGTCGTCGATCACCCCGGCGTCTTCGTACTGGTAAGCGGAATAGCTCGCCTCGGCAAGCAGGCGGCCCGCGGCGTTGGTGTTGTGGGCCTCGAGCGCCAGGCGTCCTTGCTCCAGCAGGGCAATACAGGTGAGCGGATGGTCGAACTGCCCGGCGACCAGCGTGCCGCGGTTGAGATAGTCGAGCGCCTGATCGACCTCGGCGACGCCGGCGTGCGCCAGGCCGCGCTCGACGTCGATCCAGGCATTCGACCAATGGTTGGGCGGAGCGCCGCCGCGCGACAACTGCACGACCAAGCTCTTGGAGATCGAATCGTACGGCCCGAGCGGTCCAAGAATCTCATTGCGGCGACGAATGGCCAGCGACAGGCAGCGCAGGATCTCGACCACATTCACCGGCCAATACTGCGGCTGCAATACCACGCCGCCCTGCTGTACTGCGCCACTGTTGTCGAGCTGCCCCTGGGCGACATTCATCGTGACCGGAAAATTACCGGGAGTTGCCTGCCGCTGGGTGGCGCCCCACGGCGCCGCCATGCGCGACAGCTTCGAGTCGGCGCGCGGCTGAGCGTTAAACTCGACGCGCAGCAACCACCGCGGGTACTGCAGATAAAGTCCGCAGGCGTAGTTGAACTGCTCCAACGCCTGCGTCGGTTGGCCCCACTGGTAGAAGGTCTCGCCGAGCATGGCGTGATAGCAGATCGAGTCGACCCACAAGATCGTGCCATTGGGGCCGAGAGTCTTCACGCCGCCGTGAAGCGCCCGTTGGAAGGCGCCTGAGCGCCGCTGTAGTTGCCGCGGTAGAGCTGCTCGACTCCCGCGTAGTAGGCCTGCGACGGGATCGAGTCGCGGCGCTGACCCGCGCGGGAGGCGCACCGACGATGGCGAGAGCGCCGGCCATCACAGCGAGGCTGGCCGCGTGCCGCCAGCATGCCTGTGCTTGCATGTCTCTTGCTCCGGTAGTGCGCGATGGCGAGGGAGACCTCGCGGGAGAGGGACGCCAGCACGCACTTTGCCCATTCTAGCAGTTTGTGCGGGAAAGCACGATTTCCCTGGCCAGCCCTGGGGCGGGGCTCGGCGACGGACGCCAGCAATCAGCGCCGATTCCACAGGCAATGTGAAAGTTTGCGGGTCATGCAGTCGATAACGATTGTGCGGGCCGCGCCGGCTCCGCCTGACGCCGGCGCTGGACCCGCCGTTGCCCCGATTCTCGCGCCAGGAGCCGCTCGAAAGTGAACGCGTCATCCTCCCAACGCCGCTGCAGCGCCCTGCTCGGATGCGGCTTGCTCGTGGCGGGTTCGCTCGCCTCGACTGGCTGCCAAGTTGACGTTGCCGGGCAAACGCTGCCCAGTGCTTACCATCTCACGGACGACGTGCAGTACTATGCTCCGGGGCCTGAGTTTAAGTTGACCAACGAAGCCGCAGCCATGGCCGAGCAGAAAGCCAATCGGATCAGCGAACCGCAAAAGCCGTAAGGCGCGGCGATCGGGATCAATGGTCCAGGGCGGGCGCAGGTCAGGGCGCCACACACCAGCAGAGAGGCGGCTCGAGACGGAATTTCGCCGCTCGCACGCGCTTTAGCCCCCTGGGGCAAAGAGTCGACGAGGTAGGGGGGACGGCGGTCGCCGCGGCGACCGTCTGAGAGACAGCGACGCTGCGAAGCGCGCCGTTTCTCAGACGGAGCCGCCGCGGGACTATGCAACCGAAGAATGGCCGCCGCTGCCGCGAGGCGTGTCCTTCTGGACGGGGGTGACCTTCAGCTTAGCGCCGTTCCGCGCTAGACTGAGGCTTGAGAACCTTTCCTCAAGTCTCTCTGCCTTCTCCTAGTGATCGAACCATCCTTTTCCGAAGTCGCCCGCGCGATTCACCGTAGCGGCTGGCGCCTAGTCGTGGCGGTGACCGGCGGCGGCAGCGGGGCCATCGCCGCCATGGTGCAGACGCCCGGCGCCTCGCGGACTGTGCTTGAGGCCGTCGTGCCTTACTCGCAAGCGGCGCAAGTCCAGTGGCTGGGCGGAGCCCCCGATCAGGCGTGCAGCGCCGCCACCGCCAGGGCCATGGCCATGTCGGCGTTCATTCAAGCGCGGCGGCTTGACGCCGAGTCCGATCCGCGTCGCTTGCTCGGCGTCGGCTGCACGGCCAGCCTGGCCAGCGACCGCCCCAAGCGCGGCGAGCACCGCATTCACGTTGCGGTGCAGACGGCCAGGGAAACCTGGTCATACTCCCTGCCGCTGGTCAAGGATCGCCGCGACCGAAGCGGGGAAGAGCTGGCGGCGACCGCCCTCACCCTATGGGCCATCGCAGCGGCTTGCGGCGTCGAGGGTCGACCCGCCGGCGACTTGTTGCCTCCCGATGGCGACGAGGAGCGCCTCGAGTCGGATTACGAACGCGCCCCTCTGGCCATAGCCGAACTTCTGCTCGGGCAGCGGCGATGTGCCGTGTTGAAGTCGGGGTCGACGACGGAGTATTTCGATGCGGCCCAGACGCCGCGATTGACAGCCGTGTTTCCCGGCGCCTTCAACCCGCCGCACCAGGGACACCTGGGCATGGCGGCGGAGGCCGAGCGAAGGCTCGGTGGACCGGTGGCGTGGGAGGTGTCGATCGCCAATGTCGACAAGCCGCCGCTGGATTACATTTCGATTCGAGAGCGGCTGGCGGGATTGCGACGCGAGGACGACAAGCGAATGGCGGCGCTGACTTGCTCGCCGACGTTCCGCGAGAAGGCCGAGCTGTTTCCAGGCGTCGTGTTTGTCGTGGGCGCCGACACGCTTCTGCGGATTGGCGACGAGCACTACTACGGAGACGACGACAGAGGGCGCGACGCGGCCATTGCCGCCATCGCCCAACAGGGTTGTCGATTCCTGGTCTTCGGGCGTGAGGTCGCCGGGCGATTTCAAACGCTGGCCGACCTTGCGATTCCGGCGCCGCTGCGAATGATTTGCGACGAGGTGCCTGCCGCTGATTTTCGCGAGGACGTCTCCTCAACGGCGCTGCGCGGCGGCGCGTGACTCGCCGAGCCGCTGCCGTTACAATGCGGCGAAGCGTTCGCTGTCGAGTCGCCATTGGCCGGAGTTAATATGTCTAGCCGTGCGTTGAGGATTGGGCTGCTCAGCCTTTTGTTTTCGTCATTGCGCGTCGCCGCCGCCGACAACTGGCCGCACTGGCGCGGTCCGCAAGGCGCCGGCGTGGCGCCGGCGGGCGACTACCCGATAAAGTTTTCCCGCGACGACGGCGTGGCATGGAAAATCGAGGCGCCCGGCCGTGGGATGTCGACTCCCGCCGTTTGGGATGACCGAATCTTTTTCACTGCCGGCGTCGATGGCCAAGATACGGTGTGCGCTTACGATTTCACGGGCCGCGAGATTTGGAAAAAGCCGCTGTCTCCCGAGAAAAAGGGAAAACATGGCAACGGCAGCGGCAGCAATCCGTCGCCCGCCACCGACGGCTCGCATGTGGTCGTGTACTTCAAGAGCGGGACGCTGGCGTGTCTGAATCCTGCTGGCGAAGTGCTATGGCAAAAAAACCTGCAGCAAGAGTACGGCAAGGACACGCTGTGGTGGGACCTGGGCACGTCGCCAGTGTTGGCGGGCGACAAGGTCGTGATCGCGGTGATCCAGGCGGGCGATTCCTTTCTCGCTGCCTTCAGGTTGGACTCGGGTGAACTGGCGTGGAAGTAGAAACGGCAATACGACTGCCCGCAGGAGTCCGATCAGGCCTACACGACGCCCCAGGCGGTCGAGCTGGGCGGCCAGCAGGTGATTGTCACCTGGGGCGCCGAGCACCTCACTGGCCACGCTGCCGACACAGGCGAGCTCTTGTGGGAATTCAGCGGCTTTAACCCGAATCACGAAGCAATGTGGCGCGTGATCGCCTCGGCGCCGGCCGGCGACGGTTACGCCGTCGTTCCGTTTGGTCGCGGCAAGTTCCTGTCGGCATGGAAGTTGCCCGAGGGTAAGACGGACTCCGCCACCAGCTCGTCACCGGCGTGGGAGAAGCACGACATTGGCGCCGATGTGCCCACGCCAATCGTTGCCGACGGCAAAACGATTGTGCTCGCCGACGACGGACGCGTTGCGTGCTTCGACCTCGCTTCCGGCGATGAACAGTGGTCTAGCCAGTTGCCGAAGAGTCGCAACAAGTTCTACGGATCACCGGTGCTGGCCGGGGACCTGCTGTACTGCGTGCGCGAAGACGGCGCGGCGTTCGTCGGGAGGGTGAGCGACGCGGGCTTCGAACTGCTGTCCGAAAACGACATGGGCGAGCGGGTGATCGCCACCCCCGTGCCGGTGCGCGAGGGGCTGCTGATCCGCGGCGAGAAACATCTTTTCCGCATCGAGTCCGAGGCGGCGACGGCCGACAAGTCCAAGAATCGGATTAAGTAAGCTTGGCCGGCTCGACGTGCAGTTCAATCAGCCGATCGTCGCGGACGACCCCGAGAGCCAGCGACTGGCCGGGCGATGCCAAGCCGATCATCCGGGTCAGGTCGTCGACGGTCGAAATCACGCGCCCGGCGGCTGTCACCACGATGTCGCCGACGCGTAGTCCAGATCGTGCCGCCGGACCGTCGCCGGCGAGGTCCACGACTTCGACGGCCTCGTCGGCTAACAAGTCGAGCTCGCGCACCACGGCCCGCGGCAGCGCGACGGTCGTACCGGTGATGCCGAGCCAACGGCGACGCACCTTGCCGTGAGCGACCAGCTCGCCCACCACCCATTGCGCCGTGTTGGCGGGCACGGCAAAACCCAGACCCTGGGCCATGGCGATGATCATCGTGTTGACGCCGACGACTCGCCCGCGTGTGTCGACCAGCGGACCGCCGGAGTTGCCCGGGTTGAGCGGCGCGGTGTGCTGCACAATATTCTCGATGAGTCGGCCGCCGGCGCCGCGCATGGCGCGGCCCGTGGCGCTCACCACTCCGGTTGACACCGTGGAGCGGAAGCCCAACGGGTTGCCCATGGCGATCACGAGTTGCCCGACGCGCAAGGCGTCGCTATCGCCGAGCTCGGCAAACGGGAGGTCGCGCGCCGCCAATCGCACCAGCGCCAGGTCGGTAATCGGGTCGTCGCCCACCAGCTCGGCGTCGAGCCGGTCGCCCTCTTCCGTGACCGCCGTCAAGTCTCGGCGGCCGCCGGCGACGTGGCTGTTGGTCAGCGCGTAGCCGTCTGGCGTCAGCAGCACCCCCGAACCCTGGCCGCCGCGAGTTTCGCCGCGCCGGCCCTCGATGCACAGCACTGTCGGACCCAGGCCTTCAACCACGCCGATCACCGCCCGGGAATAGGCGTCAAGCAGCTCGAGATCACGGGCGCCATCGCCCGTGGGATGTGCCGGCTGCAGATTCTCGGCGGCATTTTGGTCGTCGGTTGTTGCCGCGAATTGCCAGGGAAGCCGCGGTTTAGAAATTTCCATAGATAGCTCCATTCATGATGTCATACAAATGTTGTTGAGCCGCCCAAGCCGAGCCATTCTACGTAACTCGACAGGGAATGGATCGGGGGGCTTTGGCGGCGCGGGCGAATTGCAGGGTTTGGGGTCGAGCGCTATACTCGTTTGGCCCCCCTGGCCACAAATGTCCGGATTCTCCCCCTGCCGATCCCCGATGCCTCCAGCGCACGATCCCACTGGACCAACCCGGCGCCCGTCGCCGCTGTTCGTCGGCGTCGATGTCGGGGGGACCAACATCAAAGTTGGGTTGGTGGACGACGCCGGCACGCGAGTCGCCTATCAGTCGATAAGCACCGAGCAGGAGCGCGGCCCTGCCGACGCCGCGCGCCGCGTTGGGGCGGTCGTGCGTAACTTGATCGCCGAGAAGCCGGGCATCGGCGCTGTTCTCCGGGTAGGGCTAGCCACGCCCGGGCCAATGGATATTCCGCGCGGCATGCTCTTGGAGCCGGGCAACCTGCCGCACTGGCACAACACCCCCATTCGCGATCTGGTGAGTGAGGCCAGTGGGTTACCGGTGACGTACGCCAACGACGCCAACGCGGCGGCCTACGGCGAGTTCTGGGCGGGCGCCGGTCGCGACTACCGCAGCATCGTGCTGTTCACGATGGGCACCGGCATCGGCGGCGGAATCATCGTTGACGAACTGCTAGTTGAAGGCACGCACAGTTGTGGAGGCGAGCTAGGGCACATCATCATCGACTCGCGCGAGGACGCCCCCGTTAACTCTCTCGGCATTCGCGGCACGCTCGAGGGTTTTTGCGGCGCCTACGCGTTGGTGCGCCGCGCCGAAGAGGCGCTCGCAGCGGGCGATGCGTCGAGCCTCCGCAAGCGCCTGGCCAAGGGCGAGGAACTATCGCCGCTGATGGTAGCCGAGGAGGCCGAGGCGGGCGACCAATTGGCGTTCGATCTGGTGATGGAGACTGCTCGATACATGGCCATCGGCGCCGTGACGGCAATTCACACAATCGACCCGGAGTGCGTGGTGATCGGCGGCGCGGCGACCTTCGGCGGGGCGGGCCATCCGCTAGGCGAGCGCTTCATGGCCCGCATTCGCGAGGAAGCCAAGAGCCGGCTCATCGCGAGTATCCGCGACAAGGTGCGGATCGACTTCGCCACCCTCGGCGGCAACGCCGGGTACATCGGCGCCGCGGGTTTGGCACGGCGCGAACACCTGCTGGGGACGCGATAACGCTCCCGCGCTGACAGGTTTGGCCTCGTCCCGACAGGGGAATGCTGCGAGAATAAGGGGTTCCGCAAAGAAATGGATCTTCCGCTCGACGCCGGGACCGCCCTGAGCGGCTGGCGCGCCTTCCCTGATTTCCTGCCTTCGACTCCCGCCCCTTCGTGCGATGACCGCGCCTAAGCATATCCGCAATTTTTCGATCATCGCCCATATCGACCACGGCAAGAGCACCCTGGCCGATCGGTTGATGGAGATTACCGGCGCGGTGAGCCTGCGCGACATGAAGGAGCAGATGCTCGACGATATGGAAATCGAGCGACAGCGCGGCATCACCATCAAGGCCCGCGCCGTCACAATGCATTACAAGCACCAAGGGCAAACCTACGAGTTGAATCTGATCGACACCCCCGGGCACGTCGATTTTCATTATGAGGTGTCGCGGTCGCTGGCGTGCTGCGAGGGCGCCGTGCTGTTGGTCGACGCCTTTCAGGGCGTCGAGGCCCAAACGGTCGCCAACGCCTTCGCCGCCATGGAGCACGATCTCACGATCGTGCCGGTGATCAACAAGATCGACCTGGTTCACGCCCGCGTCGACGAAGTGCGGGAGGAGATGGTCCATACATTAGCCGTCAACGCCGAGGAGGTGCTCGGCGCCAGCGGCAAGACGGGCAAGGGATGCGCGGAGGTCCTGACTGCGGTCATTCAGCGCGTGCCGCCGCCCACTGGCGATCCCGCCGCCACGCTGCAAGCGATGGTGTTCGACGCCCACTACGACGAGTTCCGTGGCGCCATCACTTATGTGCGCATGATGAACGGCACGGTGAAAAAGGGCCAGAAGATCAGGTTTCTGCAGCAAGGCTCCACCCACGAAGTGATGGAGCTGGGTCACTTCACGCCGCACCGCACGGCCGCCAATGTGCTCACCGCCGGCCAGGTGGGATACCTCATCTGCAACATCAAGTCGCTGGGCAACATCCATATCGGCGACACGGTGACCATCCCCGGCGACGAGCCGGCGCCCGCGCTGCCCGGCTATCAGGAGCCCAAGCGGATGGTCTTCTGCGGTTTGTACCCGTCGGACGGACAGGACTTCAAGCAGCTTCGCGACGCGCTGGATAAGCTGGCGATTAACGACCCCAGCTTCGACTACGAGCCGGAGACCAGCGACGCCTTGGGCTTCGGCTTCCGTTGCGGCTTCCTGGGCCTCTTGCACATGGAGATTGTGCAGCAACGGCTGGAGCAGGAAGCCGACATCGACCTAGTGCAGACGGCGCCCAACGTGACCTACGAAATCGTCACGGTCACGGGCGAGACGCTCGAGGTGCACACTCCGCAGCGCGTGCCCGAGCAGGGCGACATCGAAGAGTTTCGCCAGCCGATCGTCCGCGTGAGTTTCATCCTGCCAGCCGAGTACATCGGGGGAGTGATGAAGCTGTGCACCGACCGCCGCGGCACGTATGTGCGCACCGAGTACCTGTCGCCCACACGGGCGATGATCGTGTACGACCTAGCGCTGGCCGACGTCATTTACGACATGCACGACAAGCTCAAGAGCATCACGCGCGGGTACGGCACGATGGATTACGAGGTGCTGGGGTACCGCGCCGGCGATTTGGTGCGCATGGACATCCTCGTGAAGAACGAGCGGATCGACGCCCTGTCGATCATCTGCGATCGCCGCGACGCCGAGATCCGCGGCCGGGCGGTCATCAAGAAGCTCAAAACGGAAATCCCCCGGCACATGTTCGAGGTGCCGTTGCAGGCCGCCATCGGCAGCCGCATCATAGCCCGCGAGACCATCTCGGCCATGCGCAAAAACGTGACGGCCAAATGCTACGGCGGCGACATCACCCGCAAGCGCAAACTGTGGGAGAAGCAGAAGGAAGGCAAGAAGCGGATGAAGTCGATCGGCCAGGTCGACATCCCGCAATCGGCGTTCCTCGCTGTGCTCGAGACCGGCGAAGAAGAGGGAAAGAAAAAGGGCTAGGTTCCACGACGTTCTGGCCGGTGCGCCACGTGCGCTAATGCCAAATGGTTGTGCGGACCAACCGCCCGGTTACGCGCAATTCGCTGGATCGCCGCGAAGCGCTATCCAACCCTTATTCATCCGAACCGCCGCTGGGAGCGACGACGCCGGTGACCTGGACGAGGAGAGCGTCTTCGATGACGGTCGGAGTTTCGTAGGTCGTAGTCACAATTGTGCAGTCCAACAAACGCATCGGGAAAAGCGATGACATGGAAAATGCCGACGCCGCGCCGCCGCGGCGTCGACTTGACGACATCTAGTCAACGTCGCTCGGGGCTGGGGCGCCCGTCACTTGCGTGAGCACGGCGTCTTGCACTACTACTGGCGTTTCGTAGCCGTTCATGTCATTTCCTTGGATCAAGGTGGCTAAATGCCAGGGACCGTGCATGGGAAGCGACGCCGCGGCCCGGTGAATTAGCCAGCGTCGCTAGGAGCTGCGCCGCCGGTGACTTGCGTGAGACTGGCGTCTTCGATCACGACGGGGGATTCGTAAGTTGGGGTCATCTCGCAACTCCTTGAGAATATAAATCTCCGTGATGGTCGCCTCGCGGGGCCGACCGCGTGCTCTGAGGCCTTGCAATCCTTGGCTTGCATACGGCAAGCAGCATCGCTCCCATCCTTTTTATCGGAAGGCGCTTTGCGTTCAGCGCCAAGAATCTCCAGCGCCTGGCCAACCTAATGCCTCTCGTCGCTCGGTGGCGCGAAGATTTTACACTTGCGCAGACTTTGCCAGGCGTTGGGGTGAATGGAGGCCGTTGCTAGCGTTATGATCCGCATTTCTTCACGCCGCCAACGGGCGCGGGCCAGCGCGGCCAACTCGCGGAGCCGCTCAGCGCGAACGAACGTCCGGCTCCACCGGCGAATCGACAATCGGGCGTCGGCGACATCGCAGTCGACCCGACGCCATCCCACACGGGCGGCAAGCTGATCGAGCCGCTTGTGCGACGCTAGCACCGAAGCGACGGCGATTGGCCCGCGGCGGCTTGGAACTGCGAGCGGCTTGATGCGACCCAGCGTGGCGCCCAGCCAGCGGGCCCGCCGCTCGTCCACGCGCTCATCGAGCACCAGTCCATCGGCCGGCAACCGGCGCAAGTAATTGGCCGGGCCGCTTTGCGGCTGCGCCGCCAGGCTTCCGTTCAGGAATTGCGGTAGCGCCTCGGCGGCGAGGCGTCCGGCTGCCTCGGCTAGATCGGCCTCCCATGTGCGGAACCAGTTGTCGTCCGGCCAGGCCACGGGCTCCTGAGCGATGACGTCGCCTTCGTCGAACTTTGATCCCATCAGGTGCAGCGTCATGCCGCTGGCCGACAGGGCTTCGTCGAACACCATGCCCAGCATGGGACAAACGCCACGGTAGCGGGGCAGCAGCGCCGGGTGAAGGTTGCAGACTCGTTGACGGTAATGCGCCAGCATTTCCCCGGGCACGAGGTAGGGGAAGCAAGAGCCCAGCACGACGTCGATCTGCGGTCGAAGGCCCTCGGCCACCGTGCGGGGATTTCGCGCCAGCGGGCCGACCACCCGCAGCGGCACTCCAAAGCGGCGGACGGCGGCAGTGAGCGACCAGGTCGGCGCCAACCAACGTAAACGCCGGTCGCGGCGCCACCAGACGCCGGAAGTCCTATGTCCGCACCACACTTCCTCGATCTCGTGGCCCGCGGCCAGCCATCGCCACACTGTGCGGGCCGTTTGCGGGACCGGCGATCCGAGGATCAGCGCCCGCATCGACTTCCATCCAAGCCATCAGGTTGGTCGCCACGACTACGCAGCTTGCTTAAGCCGGCTCCGAGCCCACGAGCGTCGCAGTCGCGCCCAGGCGGTCTGGGGCCGCAAGACGGTTTGCCGCCCTAACATCCCATAGGAGCGCACGGCTCGCGGCGAGAAGCTGCACTGGGCCGCCAACACGCGGGCGTACTCACAGCCCAGGAGTCGCGCCGTCAGTCCCAGCGACCAGCGCACCGGCGTCTCGCAACCACGTCGCCGGCACATGTCCATGAGTCGGTGCGGATTCACAGGTCCGGCGGCGCCGCGGCAGATCTGGCGAATGTCGCAAAGTTGTTGCAGCGAGTCGAACCGATGGCCGATGCACGCGTGCACCGCCGCCAACACAAGCAAACTGGTGGGCGACAGGCGCCAGAGGCCCTCGGCGTCCTGAGGCTTTTCGAACTCGAAGTCCTCCCATGTCAGCGAGCAAACCTGGCGCCTGCGCGGGGCTGTTGATGATGTTCCAGTGCAACTCGAGCGACCACCGCTCGGCGCCGGCGGCGAAGTAAGAGATTTGGCCGTACTCGTGGTCCTGGTATTTACGCTCCGGTTGGACGGGTTTGAAGCCGAGGGCCTGGATCACGCGATCGGCCTCGCTCAAGTCGGCCGGCGGGACCATCAGATCGACGTCGCGATAGGTCCGCAACGCTGGGCTCGGATACAATCGGGCGGCGAAGTCCTCGCCCTTGAGCAGGCAACATGGAATGCCAGCCACGCCAAGCTGTTGGATGACTGTCTCGGCGACGAGCCGCAGACCGAGAGTCTTGCCGACGTTGTTCAAATGCTGTTGGCGGAAGTCGTCGGCGCCGATGGCTCCCTCCTGCCAGCGATCTAGTGAGCGGATCGCGGCGCCTAGCACGCCATGCCGCTGCGCAGACTCCAGCGCTGACTGTATCTCCTCTGGCTTGAGCGCCTGCGCAGGGGGGCTCGGCCAGCGTGCACGGATCGCACGCCGCCAGCAGCCAGGTTTCAATCCTTCGGCGTCGCATTTGGGTCACTCCGCTTGAGTCGCTCAAGCCGCTTGGGGCTTCGCGATCCGCGGCGCAGTTTCTCGTGGTCTTGACCCACAAGAAACCGCTCGAGCTTTTCGGCCACGTCGGCCACGTTTGGTCCGACGCTCAGTCGACACGCCGGCGCCGCACAGACTAGTCGCCCGAGCGTCACGAAGTCGCGCGCCGCCTGGTCGTCGCACACGCCCGGCACGGCGGTCACCGATTCGGCGGCAAGCTGGCTGAGCGCCGCGGCGCGATCGATCGACTCCACGCGCGTCGCTCGGCGATTGGGGGCCGCGAGCACGACCACCAGCGCCGGCTGCAGCCACGGCCCGTTGATCCACGCACGATTCCTCAGCTCCGTCATGGCGACGGCGCGAGTTCCTTCCGCGTCGGGCGGACCAAGCTCAAGGTCGGCGAGCCAGGGCAGGAGCCGGAACGTACCTGGCCTGATATGGCAAGACCGCGGGAAGCCCCATACGGCCGTGCCCAGGTTAGGCGGGCGCACGTAGGTGACGTCGTCGCCCAGGAGCCGCCAACCGCTGTCCGCCAGGGCCAGCGCCGTGGTCGTCTTTCCCGTGTGACTGGGGGCGGTGATGACCACGCCGCGCCACTGGCTGGCCACGGGGGCGGCGAGGCAGGCGCCGTGGACAAAGCTGTGCCCTTCGCGGGTCAGGGCGTCGCACACGACGCGGAGCAGGAGAATCCGTTTGGCGGCGTCGTCGCCCGATTCGTAGACGCAGAGTTTCGCCCAACCGGCCTCGAGGTCGAAATCGACGACGGCCCGACCGGGCAACTCGATGCGCCGCCGCGGCCCCCGGCGAAAAACGGCGAAGTGCAAGCCGTCGAGACCGCCCTGCCAGATTCGCGGCAATTCCTCCGAGTGCGATCGTTGCCGATCTCGGTGCGCTTCGAGCTCGAGGACGCTGCGAGAGCTGGCTGGCTGGCGGCAGGCGTCGCTGAGCTGGCGGAAGTGGCCGATCATTTTCTCGGCGGTCGCGGCGAGGAGATCGCGTGGATCGTCGATGACCAGCGCGAGATGTTGGATCAGGTAGAGGTTCGTCATCGCGCAAGACGCATGGATGTGAGATTGGCAGTTCTTCGTCGAGGAGTCGGCCGCAGCTAGCGGTCGCCCCCTGGCGGTGCGCCGCTATCGGAACTATCGAAATAATCGGCAAGGTCGCTGTAGACCGAATTGGTTGAATCCGATGAATGACAAGGCGGCGTTCGGCCACCGTGGCAGTCGGTCGCCGCGCCGCTAGCATCTTTCAGCCGGAGGGGGGAGTCATGTTGCCCGAGAAGCGCTATGCATTTCCGTCGGGAGTCGCGTTCCAGCGACTCGGTGAGGATCAGGACGGCGTCATGATGTCGCTGGCCAGCGGCTTTCTCTACCGCTGCAATCGCACCGCGTGCGTCGTGCTGGAGGCCATTTCCAACGGCCAATCGCTGGACGAAGCCGAGGGCGAGCTGTGCCGGCAGTTTGGCGTCGACGCCGAGCGGCGCGGCGCGACGTCGAGGCCCTGGTCGAAAGCCTGTGCCAGCGGCGATTGGTGAGCGTGGCCGCATGACGGCCCCAGCGCTGCCGAGGTTGATGCGGCTCCAGCTGTGGATGCGGTCGGTGGTGCTGGCCGATGTGACGCGATCCGTACCGCTGAAGCGGGTGCTCGCCTGGTATACGCCGCGACGTACGTCGGTTGATTGGGAGCGGCTGAGCGCCGCGGAGATTCTTGCCCACATCGATCGGCATTTGGCCGGATGTCGGCGGATGCGCGGGCGGCGCTGTCTGCGGCGGGGGTTGTTGGCGTTTTACTTCTTGCGGCTCGCCGGGCACTCGCCGGTGCTGCATCTGGGCGTGTTCGCGCGGCCGCAGGGGCGGACGCTGGCGCACTGCTGGACCAGTGTTGGGTCGCTGGTGGATGATCCGCCGCAGGCGCCGTGTTTGCCGGTGCTGGAGTGGAGGGGGGACTTACAGACTCTGGCCTCGACGACTGCCGGTTTCTTTGGAGCGTGAAGAATTGAGGCACCTTCATCCCCCCTCCCCAGCCCTCCCCGCCGAGGGGAGGGAGCCGGAGGATGAAACGCGCGGGACAAAATCCTGCAGTTCTTGAATCATTTGTCGCGAGGCGGCGGCTACTGCGTCTTGCCATCGCGATTCGCCATAGGTTTCCGCGTACTCGCGGCGGCGGTAGGCGAAGATGAGGTGACGCGAGTTGTTGATCACCGCGCCGAGGCCGCCTGCGTCGAATGCCGGCGCCACGTCGGCGGCGCCGCCGCCTTGGCTGCCGTAGCCAGGGACGAGAAACCACGTGTGGGGCATTGCGGCGCGGAGCTCGGCGAGTTGTGCCGGGTAGGTGGCGCCGCACACGGCGCCGACCAGGCCGTAGCCACAGGCGCCGGCCGTCTCGGCGGCCAGTTGTTCAACTAGGGACGCGACCTGGTGGTAGACGCGCCGAGAGCGGCCCGCCCCGGCTCGCTCGGAGGCGGGAGGGACTTCGAGATCTTGGAGGAAGGCGCCGCCCGGGTTGGAGGTTTTCACCAGGACGAACAAGCCGGCGTCGCGCTCGCGGGCGACGTCGACGAACGGCGCCAGGCTGTCGTCGCCGAGGTAGGGACTGACCGTGAGTGCGTCGGCGCCCCATGCGCTCTTGCCGCGCCCTAAGAGGCCGCGGGCGTAGGCTTCGGCGGTCGAGCCGATGTCGTTGCGCTTGGCGTCGAGGATTACCAACAGGCCGCGGTCTTGAGCGTATTGAATAATCTCGGCCAGCGCCGACATGCCCGCGGGGCCGAGCTCTTCGAAGAACGCCGACTGCGGCTTCACGACGGGCACGAGCTTCGCGACGGCGTCGATCACGCCGCGGCAGAAGGCAAGGTAGGCGTCGGCTGCTTGGGTGGCACGCCCTGAGTCCTCGAAGGGCGTGGTTGACTCACCAGCCAACCGGACCACGCCCTTCGCAGACTCAGGGCGTGCCACCCTGTTTTTCAGCGACGCGGGGAGTTCGTCCCAGCGGGGGTCGAGGCCGACGCAGACGGCGTTGCCGCGGGCGGCTACGGCGGCGGCGAGTTGGTCGGCGAAGTGGGTCACGGTTTCATCTAACCTGCATCTGTCGATTGCATCGGCTGGCCAGAGGTTCGAGTTTCGCGTCCAGGATTGGCGCTGCGTCGAGGCGCCCGGCGCATCGTCGCGTGGCGCGCAGTACGGCGGATGGGGAAGCCGATTTCTACGACGAAAAACGGCGGCCGCCAGGCGCGGAGGATTTCGCGGCGCCGATGAGAAGAACCTCAGCGCCTCAGATCGAGATTGTACTCGCTCTGACCTTCCGTCACCGTCGCTTTCAACGGCGACTGCACGGGCGTTGAATAGTTGTTAGGGATGGGGCGATTTTTCAGCGAGCGTAGATAGACGGCCAGTTTGGCCTGCGCTTTCGCTCAGCAGCTCCGGCGGAATATCGGGGTCGGAGACGGTCACCATGTGCTCGGCGGCGCAGGCACCCTTGCGCCGTGGCACGTCAATTCGTAGCGCCCGTCGTCGTCAGTCACGCCCACCGCGATGAAGTCGGATCCAAATCCGATGTTGGGAATGAACCGCACTTGAGCGTTGGGAAGCGGAGCCATTGAGCTTCACCAATCCGTGCACCGGCAGGATGGGCGGCGGCGCTTCTTGGCTGCGGCCGCTCAGCCAAGGCGACGGTCGGCAGCAGCCAGGCCGCGCGCGGCGCCGGGCGAAAAAACATTCGCTGGATTTCAGAAGCATGCGCCTGACCGTCGACTTGGAAACCGAGCTTAAGAAAGGTCTCACTCAAAACGAGGGGATGATCTCGCCGTCAGCCGCTATTGAGAGGCGTTGGAGCGTTACCAGGTCGCCGGAATTCTCAGGGTCAAAAAGCGGACCGACCCATCGCAAAACGCAAAGTTGGCGCCTCCCGAATGGCCGCTGCCAAAATTGGTCTTTCGCGAATCGACGCCGATTTGTGCGAACGTCGAATTGATTGGCCAGGCCGTATCGGCCAGAAAATCTTGCCCGGAATTGTAGTTGTTCCAAGCCCAGCCACGATAATCGGCCAGGACGGCATGGTGTTGCTCGTCAAATCCAAGTTATAACGCTCTCCCGCCAGAAACGTCCGAGAGGTACCGTCAGTGATATCAGTGATTCGCGTCTTGCTGTTGTAGTAAAGCACGCCGTCAAAGGTCGCCTGGGCAATCGGCCAGGCTTTCGTGCCGGCGTTGCCGAAGTAACTGTTCGGGCCAAGAACATACGTCAAGTACGTCTATGGTTTCGCCGGAGCTTCGTCCGACGGGCAGGTATACCCGGGATAATCGTCGCGCCGGAGAGGCGGGCCCATTGCAGTAACCGTATTCACGTCCGTTGAGGTCGAGCCTCGAATACAGCGCTCCCTGCTCGATAAACGGCATAATCCACGTGAGCCACGACGCCCATTTGCCGCGAATCGGCTGCGGCGGACATCCCGTGGCAGTTCCGCCCGGGCAACTGCTTGGGAACACCTCGCCGGATTGGTCCCGATCGGAAGGCAGATTCCCGGCGGGAAAAACTTTCCGCGTGTCGTGAAAGTTGGCGCTGGCGATGACGAGCTGCTTGAGATTGTTGGTGCACTGCGTTCGCCGCGCGGCTTCGCGGGCGGCCTGGACGGCGGGCAGCAAGAGCGCCACCAGGACGCCGATGATCGCGATCACCACCAACAACTCGACGAGCGTAAAGCCGCCCGATCTGCGGATTCGCATTTCCGAACCTCTTTGCTTTCGCGTGCGTCCGGCTGGGACGCGAACTGGCCGCCAATCTTTTTAACATTCTCCCAGCATTATGGTAAGAAAGTCGGCGTCATTTGCAAAAGGTTTTCCCGGGAAATTAACCACAAAGGCACGAAGACACGAAGAAGAAAAGACTGAGATGGATGAATGGACAGGATTCTCCAGGATTGCGGTAATGGGTTACCAGAACAGGAATTGTTCGCCGACGCCTTCAGTCTCAAGCAATTCGTCTATCGTCTTCACTGTATGGCCAGTTTCGTCTTCGTGGTTCTGCTTTGTGCCTTTGTGTCTTGGTGGTTAATTCTCTTCTTGTCAGGCAATGCCTGACCTACCAGGCCAGGTCGATCCAGACCAGGCGGTGGTCGGAGCTGGCCGGCCGCTCGGCGCCGGCCACCAGGGGGAAGAGCGGGTCGGTGGATTCCGGCCAGAAGACGCCCGAGGCCGTCACGCGCAAATCGCTCGACGGCAGGAGGAAGTCGAGATGCAGGTTGCCGGGACCGGGGTCGTCGGCGGGGTCTTCGGTGTCTTCGTGGGGGTCGCCGCGATGGCGGGCGTTGGCGCCGCCTTGGCGGGCGGCCGCTTCGGCGCCGCCGGCGGAGCGCGGGAAGGGAAACTTCAGGACCTGGGGAGCATTGAGAAGCTGGGCGATCGATGCGCCGCCGTCGCCGTCGTGAGGGTCGCTGTTGAGGTCGCCGAGGATGACGAAGGAAGGCTGGAGGCTGGAGACTGGAGGCTGGAGGGTTGGCTTGGCGGCGCTGTTGACGGCGAGACCGCCGTGCAGGCCGTTGTCGTCGTAAATGTAGGAGTTGTTGATCGGTTGGTTAGTTTTCCCCCCTCCCCGACTCTGCGCGACCTGTAGCGACTGCGCTCGGGCGACTTCGGGTCGCCCGTGCTCGTCGCTCCCGTCCCCGCCGAGGGGAGGGAGCCGGATGAGGAAATATAGTCGGCCCAGAAGCGGATTTCGTCGTGGTTGCGGCGGCCGTTGCGGTCTTCGGGGCCGTCGTACACGGGCGGCGTGGGGTGGGAGGCCAAGAAGTGGATCCGCCGGCCGCGGATGATGATGGGCACGTCGCAGTGGTTTTTGGAGGAGAGCGGGAACTTTTCCAACACGTCGCTCGGGTACCAGGGAGTGGGGGTCGCCGCGGCGGGATCGACGGGGAGCTGGGCGCCGGGCATGTCTTTCCACAAGAACGTGCGGAAGGTGCGAATGGCGTCCTTGTCGATCGGGTGCTGGGAGAGGACGGCGAAGGCGTACTGGCCTTCGTACACGCCGTAGCCCCAGCAGTCGGCGCCGTAGTTGGGGTTGCCGATCTGCGCGTCGACGGCGCCGTTGTGGTCGAGGTCGAAGCCGGAGTGACGGCCCGTGTTGGACGGCGCGACGAAGCGGTGGGGATAGTTGATCGCCTTGGAGCCTCCGTCGGGCGCGCCGGCGACGTTCTGATCCACGGCGAGATATTTGTCAGCGAAGGCTCCCAACACGGCTCCCTCGGCGTCGTAGTCGATTTCATTGAGCAGCAGCACTTCGGGTCGCACCCGTTGGATGATCTCGGCGATCGCGCGCGCTTGGGGATCGTCGCCCTTGTTCAACCGTGTGAGAATTTCGCCCGAGCGGCGGCCATAGAGCGAGACATTGAAAGTGGCGATGCGCACGCTTTCATCAGCGACCGCGCGTAGGGAGACCGCGCACAGGCAGGCGGCGAGGGCGAGACGCGTCATCGAGCACCTCTCAAAAGCGGAGCGACCGAGCGAGGACTAGGCGCCAGGCTGGCGATGGCGCCAGTATCGGCTTCCATAGCCTACCCGCGAGCCGTCGTGCGGGAAGCCGGCCCAAGTCGTGCGGCCGACGAAAACGCGCGTTAGATGGGCGAGAGCCGCAGTTTTCGCGGCATCGGGACGGCGTTGGGCTAACGCGCACATCGGCCGATTGGTTGTCCGGGACGGGGATTCTGTCTTTAATGGAGGCAGGTCGGCCGCGCTTCGCTGGGGCGAGCGCGGCTGATTTTGCTTTGGGCCGTGGGAGGAGAGGCTGTGCGAATTTGTGCGCGGCTGCTTGCGTTGTTCGTAGGCGCCATGGGTTTGCTTGCCGCGTCGCCGGCCTGCGCGCAGCTGCGCATCGTCACGTACAACACCACGGGCGCTCCCCGGGCGGGAATGGACTTCATTCTGAAGGCCATCGGGGAGGAAAACAAAGGCGCCGTGCCCTTGCCCATCGACATTCTGCTGCTGCAGGAGCAAGACAGGAGCGCCGGCCTCCCAGATACCCAAGCGTTCGTCACGCTGCTCAACTCGATCTATGCGGGACAGGGAATAACCTATGCCCGTAGTACGACGACCGGCTCCAGTCTGGGAGACTCCACTCAGACGATGGTCTATAAGACGCAGACCATCACGCTGATGTCGGAGATGGCTTTCGGAACGACCAGTTCTTCCACCCAGCCGCGGAAGACGCTGCGATACAAGGTGAAGCCGGCCGGCTACGACGACGCGGCGGCGTTCTATATCTACAATAGCCACTACAAGGCAAGTATGGGCACGGACAGCGGCGGCACGACTTCCAATGCCAACCGGCGACTGGCGGAAGCGAATTCAATTCGTGTCAACGCCGACGGCTTGAACGACCCCGACATCCGTGCGATCTACGCCGGCGATCACAACTTCTACAAAGCCGACGCCACCGAGCCGGCCGTCGGTGCGCTGATGGCGGCAGGATACGGCCAGGCGGTCGATCCGCTCAATCGCGTGGGCAATTGGAGCAACATCGCGACTTACAAAGACATCCATACGCAAAGCCCAACCACGACCCAGCGCTTCGGCGGGCAGGCCACCGGCGGAATGGACGACCGATTCGATTTCCTCTGGGTGACAGATGCGATGATGCCGCACAGCAACCAAAGTGAGGGATTCAGTTACATTTCAAACACCTATCACACGTTTGGCAACAACGGTACGACGTTCAACCTGGACATCGACAATCCGGCTAATACTTATCCGTTCACCGGCGTGTCCTTTGACCTGGTGAACACCAGGCCGGACCTGTTGACAGACTTGGCTAGCGTGACCGATCACTTGCCGGTGGTGGCGGACTTTCGGCTTCCCTCCAAAATGAGCGTGCAAGTTGCGGCGATTCCCCCGACGGTGAATCTGGGAGCGACCGTTCCCATTACGGTAAGCATTGAAAACGTCGCCCCAGTTACCGCCAGCTCTTTTGCGGATGAACTGGACTACACAGTGAGCGTAACCGGCGATCTCACGGGGGGGCTCACCGACCTCGTGCCCGCGGCAAGCGGACCGGATTTCCACGACATCTTCCTGAATACGTCAACCGTGGGACTAAAAAGTGGGGTGATCACCGTCACGGCGACCAGCCCCCAAGCCTCGAATGCGCTGTTCACAATGCCTGTGAGTTTTACCGTTCTTGGACCGAGCTATTTGGCCGCCGATTTCAATGAAGACACTCATGTCGATGCCACAGATCTCGGGTTGTGGTCGTCGAACTTCGGCCTGGCGAGCGGAGCTGCAAAGAATCAGGGCGACGCCGACCTGGACGGCGACGTGGACGGCGGGGATTATCTGGTTTGGGAGCAGCAAATGGGAAGCTTGCCCGCAGGGCTCATGGCATCGGCGACTGTGCCGGAGCCCCGAGCGCTCGCCTTGGGCCTGGCGATAGTCGCCGTTGGCGCTGGGCGGTTTCGACGGCGCTAGTGCCGCTCCCTCAGGCGGCGCGGGGCGTTTTTGGTGTAGACTGCCTAGTTAGATGCGCCCGACTCTGTCCAACCTGCCGATCCGCATTCCGGTTTCTGGCCGCGGTTTGCCTGTTGCTGGCGGGCGCGGCGCCGGCGGCGGCGCAGTTGCGGATCGTCGACTACAACACAAAGACCGGCGAAAACCCCGGCCAGCAAACCGCGCGACCGGAGATCACGACGGTGCTGCAGGCGATTGGTCTGCAGTCGGCGATGGGCATCGCCAAGCCGATCGACATCCTTTTGTTGCAGGAGCAGTTCTCGCCGGGGGTCACGACGCAGTCGTTCGTCGACGTGCTCAACAATCTGTACGACCCGATCAATAAGACCATGTACGCCCGATCGACGCTCGACGCGCTGACGAGCGACTTCATGCACCGGGCTGGCGGCCCGGGAATGGTCTACAACACCCAAACCGTCGAGAAGATCGAGGAGATTCGGTTCGGCACAGTCAGCACGTCGGCGCAGCCGCGGTCGACGATGCGGTACAAGTTCCACCCCAAGGGCTATGGATCGGACGCGGACTTCTACGCCTACAACGACCACTACAAGGCAAGCGGCGGCGATCCAGACGACATGGCGCGCCGGCAAATCGAGGCGCTGTCGGTGCACAACAACGCCAACGGCCTGGGGCCGGGCAAGAGCATCATTTTTGCCGGGGACTTCAACATCAATTCCAGCGGCGAACAGATGTATCAGACGCTGCTCTCGGCCGGCGACGGGCAAGCCGAGGATCCGATCAACGCTTCCGGCACTCCCGGCGTTCCGGCCACCTACGTCACCTGGCTCAATAACTCGGCGTACAAGTCAATCCACACGCAGGATCCCTCGGGGCAAATGGACGACCGATTTGACTTCCAACTCGTGTCGGGCGAGTTGCGCGACGGCGAGGGAATGAGCATCATCAACGGCACGTACCGCGCCTTCGGCAACAACGGCACGCACACGTTCAATGGGAACATCACCACCGGCACGGGTGCGTCTGCCGCGGTGCTCACGGCGCTGCGAAATGCGAGCGACCACTTGCCTGTGGTGGCCGACTATCAGTTGCCGGCGAAGATGGGCGTCGACGTGGCGTCGATTCCATCGCTGGTGGTGCTGGGATCCGTCGTGCCGATCGATCTTACAGTGTCGAACATCGCGCCGGCGGTCGCCGCGATTGGCGTCGACGAGCTGGATTACACGTTGAGCGTGACAGGCGACCTCACGGGCGGGGCGAGCGGGATGGATATGGCCCTCGGCGGCGGCAACAGTCACACGGTGATGCTCGACACGTCGACCGTGGGAATGAAGAACGGCTCGATCCTGGTTAGTTCCAGCAGCCAAAACGCGGCCGACGCAATGTTCTCGCTGCCGGTGAGCTTTCAGGTGATCAGCGGGTTTTTGGCAGCAGACTTCAACGAAGACGGGGCGGTGGATGACGCCGATTTGAATACGTGGACGACCAACTTCGGCTTGACGAGCGGCGCCACCAAAGATCTTGGCGATGCGAACGGAGATGGCAGCGTCGACGGGGCGGACTGGCTGACGTGGCAGGAGCAAGAAGGAAGTTTACCGGAGGGCGGCACGGCGACGGCGGTTGTGGCGGAGCCAGGGGGCGGGGGGATGGCGGCGATGTGGTTGATGGGGATCGTGGGCGCGCTTCGCTGCGGCGGACCTTCGCGGCGCGGCTAACGGGGGATGGTGACGTGGGCCGGCCGGACCGGGCATGCGATGCCCGGCTTTATGAGGGAGCGCGGGGACCGCGACCACCGGTCGCGGCTTTATGGCGGAGCGCTAGTCCTGGCCGCTCGCCGGGGCGTCGTACTCGAACTCGCGCCACTTCATCGCGCGGCGGAAGGGCTCGATGCGGAGCATCACTTCGCCGTTCTGGAAGACGCGCACCGTGCCGTTGGACTGGCTGACGGTGATCGCGATCGCGTGGGTGACCTTGCTGATCGACGCCGCGGCCCAGTGGCGGGCGCCCAGGCCCTTGCTGAGCGTGATGTCGGCCGTCGGCGCCGAGATGTGCTGACACGCGGCGACCACGGTGCCGTCGGCGGCCACCACGAAGGCGCCGTCGAGCTGCGCGATTTCCTTGATCGCCTCGCGGACCTTCGAGTCGTTGAGCTGACGCTCCTGGGGTCCGTAGCCCTTGACGGGGTCGAAGCCCAGCGGTCGGCAGTGCTTGAGCACGCTGCGTTGATCGCCGACGACGAACAGCGCGCCCACGGGCTGCCCCTCGCGGCCCTCGCGGCCAATGGCCACCGCGAGATCGACGGCAGTTTTTAGCGTGTCCAACGGCACGCTCGTCTCGAGTTGCCGCAGGTCGTGGGCGGTGAGCCGGCCGAGGTGCTCGTCCAGGCGGATGACGCTCATCGAGTCGATGTGCCCGGCCTGGAAGCCGCTGTACAGAGCCACGACGCACGCGGCCGGATCGAGCAAGTCGTCGGCCACGCTTTCCAGCAGCGCCCGGGTAAGCTGCTCCTGCACGGGGCTGTCGATGACGGTGAGCTGGACCGCGTCGAAACCGGCCTCGGCGGCGCCTTCGAGATAGGACGGGCGATCGGCGGCCAGGAGCATGGGCACGTCGGCGGCGGCTGCCCGGAGTTGTTGCCAATCGAGGGCGCTCTCCAACAAGAGCAGGATGGCGTCGGCCTCTTCGGCGCGGGCCACGCGGCGGGCCACGTCGCAAAACGCGGCAAGCTGCTCGCTGAAGGCGCCGGCAGGAGGCATCGGGAGTACCGCGTGGTGCGTCATGGGATTCGCGCGAGCTCGCGAGAACGCCGAGCGCCGTGCGTGGCTCGAATGTAAACCACCAGCGAGATGAGTTCAATGCCGATGCAATCATCGCGTCGCGGCCTTGCGCGGCGCGGTCAGCGCGCGCTCAGATATTTCGGTTTCTGGGCGACGGCTCCCGCAGCCGGCGCGTCGTGGGGGCTGAAGACGAAGCGGTCGTACAGCACCAGCGCGTGGATGGCGTGGCCCAAGGGCCCGGCCTCCCAGTCGCGGCCGCGGTTGGCCCACATGATGTTGGCCAGATAGTTGACCGCTTTGACGGTGCGATAGTAGGTGAGCTGGTCATCGCTAGCCGCGTAAATCATGAACTCGAGCTGATGACCGGTGGTCTTGAGCCGGCGGTCGACGTCTTCCTCGGCGCCGGGGCCCTTGAACCACTCGGTGCTGAAGCTGCCGTCGGCGTTCTGCAGGCGAAAGGCATAGTTCTGGTAGTTGGCGACGAAGCTGCGCGGCCTCGGCGTAGGCGCCGTCGACCGGCTCGCCGCTGCGCTGGCGTTTCTTCACCGTCAGGATCAGGCTCGACAGCTTGTGGGTTCCGCCGCATGCCGCCGTGCGGACGGGCGTGGACATTTCCTCGCGCATCAGCGTGGGGAAGTCCCAGGCCATGCCCTGGTCGTTGGTCCAGCGTGCGTTGAGGTCGAGGTAGCGCTGCAAACCGAGGAGCTTGAAGGTGAGCTCTGTGTGCGGGTAGCAGGTGGCTTTCTCCATTTCGATGAGATCGGCGACGGTGAAGTCCTTGCCTTCGATCTTGAGCGGGTAGTCGGAGCGAACGCGGGCCTGGGCCAACAGGGCCAGCAGCTGTCCGTAGTGACCCTGGAGCGCGGGGCCAACCTTCACGCGGAGGTCGCCGTCCTCATTCAGATACATGAGCGTGCGGCCCTTGCAGGGCTGGTTGTAGCAGAGCCAGCCGACGGCGGTGACCGGGCGGCCGTTGGGCCCGTCCTGGCGGATGCGGCTGTGCACCTCGAAGCCCAGCATCTGGTGCATGACTTCCCACGGGCTGCGGTCGCCGGTGTTCAGTGGGTTGTCGTAGTAGTAGCGGAGTACGCGGCGCACCTTGTCGCGGAGGGCGACCTGGTTGCGCGACAATGGTTTCAGGCTCGGTTGGGCTTTGTCCTGTTGGGGAACGGCGTCCTGATCGGCGTCTTCGTAGGACTCCGGATCGGTGGGCGCCGGCGCATCGGCGGCGCGGCGCTCGATGCGGTCGGGCTCGCCGACGGGCGTGAGCTGCTTGTTGGCGAGTGAGGTGCGCGGGGGGCGCGGGGGCCCGCCCCGCTGAAGCGGGGCTCGCCGGGGGCGCTTTCGCGGCGGGGGCGAGGGCGCCTTCGAGCTGCTGGTCGCCGATCTCGGGCTCGCGCGGATCGCCAGGGGCGTCGGCCGACGGGGCGGGCGTTTCGGGAAGGTCGTCGATGGGCGCCAGGTCGTCTTGCGCCGGCGTCTCGACCTTGATGCTCGCCTGCGGCGCCGAGGGCGCCGGCAGTGGTTTGGCGGTCGGGGCGGGCGGCGCCGTCGCGCGACTTGCGGTCACGCTGGGACGGTTGGGTTGCCACGAGGGGACTGCGGCCACGCGATCGTTATCCAGCGGCGGAATGACGACCGGGGCGACGGGCGCAACCTTTGGCGCGCTCGCCGCGGGACGCCAACCGGATTGGCCGTGGTGCGAATTGGCGCTGGTCGCGGCGGGCCGAGCGGGTTGCGGCTGTGTCGACGTCGCGGCGGGGCGTTGGACGGGTGAGACGCCGTCGAGGTCGGCCAACAGACCGCGGCGCACCATGGAGGCGATGGTCGCGTCGAGCGAGAGATTCTGCGGCGTGACGCTGCCGTCGAGAGTGGAGCGCGGCTCAAAGTCGCTGGTCTGCGCGGGCAGAGGTCGCGGAGATGCCGCGGCGAAGGCGGCGGCCACGACCATTCCCAATACGCGGAACCCTAGCCCCCACCGCAAGCGAGACATCGCAGCACTCCCCCCAATGGCGCAAATCAAGTCGGCCACGCGCAACCGGCAACGGCGTACTCTCGCCGTGCGAGCGTAGCGCGGCCCGCTGGTTTGATATCGGGCCGGCGGCGGCGGGGAATCCAGCCCGATTGGCGCGGGCCTTGGGCGACCGCGGCAATCAGCCGGTCAGGCCAGAGAAGCGGCGCCGACGGCGAAGGGGGCGCAGCTAGCGTCGCCAGCAGTTGAGCGACTGGCGACGCGCGCCGAGACGCATCGATGCGCGAGAAGTTAGCGAGGCGGTTGGGCGCCGGGCTGGGAGGCGATCGAGGCTGCGGGTTGCGTCGCGCCGGCGCCGCCCGCGGCGTTGGCGGCGTACTGGCGCCAGGCCTGGACGTCGTTGCCCAGGTCGGCGCCGGTGGCGCGTTTCATCGCTTCGACGCCGGCGTATTGGAGCGCTGGGTCGCGGTCCTGAAGCGCCGCGGCAATACCCTGCACGCTGCCGGAGGACTTGATGTTTCCCAGCGCGTCGACGGCCGCCATGCGCACATCGGCGTCGGGGTCGGCGCCCACCACATGGCCCAACGGGCCGACGGCGGCGGGATCGGCGCACCGGCCGAGCATGCGGCAGCACGCGATGCGCACGTCGCGGTCTTCGTCGTTCAGCCCCGCCAACAGCACGGTTTGGGCCAGGGGTGAGCGGCACTCGGCGATGGTTTCCTGGATCGCCAGGCGGACGATGGGGTCGGGCTCGGTGCGGATCTGCTGGGCGAGCTGCTCGCACATGGCGAGCTGATCGGCCTCATTGGCGTCGCGAGCGCGGGGGGCCATCTCGCGGATCGACGAGACGCGCATGGCGGGGGTGATGATCGAGGTGCGGTCCTTCGACGCCCACGGCCAGAGCGAACAGCCGGCGAGCGACACGGCCACGACGGCCAGGCTGCAGGCCCGCAGGAACATGAACAGGGCAGTCGAAGATGCAACGGCAGCGTGGCGGTTCATAGTGCTGCGGCGCACGCGGTGCGCCTGCTACTTGGGGGGGGCGGACAAAGGCGGCGAAACGGTAGCAAACGCCCCCGCAGGGGGCCATGCCAAGTTGCGGCGAGGTACACGCTAGCAGATCGGCGCCCTAGAATCGGGCCAAGAGTTGCGCGCGACGCCCAACGCTGTTTACCTCTCGGAGCACCTATGGAAACGCGACCCCTTGGCGCCAGCGGGCTGAAGTTCACGACGGTCGGCCTGGGTACCTGGGCCATTGGCGGCGGCGATTGGCAATTTGGCTGGGGCCGGCAGGACGAAGATGAAGCAGTGGCGGCGGTTGTCCGCGCCGTCGAGATGGGAATCAACTGGATCGACACGGCGCCGGTGTACGGCGCGGGGCGGTCGGAGGAGCTGGTCGGCCGGGCGCTGCGATCGCTCGGAAGCGGTCGCCGGCCGTTGGTGGCCACCAAGTGCGGGCGCATCAGCGAAGCCGACGGTTCGATTTCGTGGCGCCTCACCCCCGAGAGCGTGCGGGCCGAGTGCGAGGCCAGCCTGCGACGATTGGGCGTCGAGGCGATCGACCTTTACCAGATGCACTGGCCCGACCCGGAGCCCGACATCGAGGCAGGCTGGGCGACGATGGCCGAGCTGAAGCGCGCGGGGAAAGTGCGCCATATCGGGGTCAGTAATTATTCTGTTGACCAACTGCAGCGCATCCAGCCGATCGCGCCGGTCGAATCGCTGCAGCCGCCGTACAACATGCTGCGGCGCGAAGTCGAGGCGGCGCTGTTGCCGTTTTGCGCCGAGCACAAGATTGGCGTCGTGGCCTACAGTCCGATGGGCAAGGGGCTGCTCACGGGCAAGTTTTCGCCGGACCGGGCCGAGGCGCTGGAGCCCTCGGACCACCGGTCGCGCGACCCGAACTTCGCCCAGCCGCGACTGGCGATTCACTTGGAGCTGGTCGATGGCCTGCGGCAAATCGCGGCCGCCGCGGGACGCGACGCGGCCCAGTTGGCGATCGCCTGGGTGTTGCGGCGGCCGGAGGTCACCAGCGCGATCGTGGGCGCCCGGCGTCCGCAGCAAATTGAAGAGACGGCGCCCGCGGGCGATTGGCGGCTGAGCGACTCGCAGTTAGCGGCGATCGACATGCTCTTGGAGCGGCACGCGGCGGCGCTGGGCGCAATTTAGCCCCCGGTCAGTGACCGGGGGTTAAATGGTATCGTGGAGGCATGAAGCCTCGGCACGACAAAACCGGCGCCCGCGGGCCGCTCGTCCTCCTGGCCGCGGCCGTGGCGCTGTTAGCGCTGACCACGGCGCGACTTCGCGGGTTGTTTGTAAACACGGCGCTGTTGGCCGTCGGGGCGCTCGTGATCAGCGTGCCGCTCGGGACGCTGCTGGGGCTGGTCGTGGCAAAGATCGACCTCGCGGGGCGGCGCGCCTTGGCGTGGTTGCTCGCCGGGCTTCTGTTCGTACCGCTCTATGTGCAGGCGGCGGGGTGGCAGACGGTGTTGGGCGCCGGGGGGTGGGTGGCGCATTGGGTGCGCAGCGACGGCTACGCCAACCCGTGGCTCGTGGGGTGGCGCGGCGCCTTGTGGGTGCAGGGAATGGCCGGCGTGCCGTGGGTGGCGCTGGCCGCCGCGGCGAGCCTGAGCACCGTGGAGCGCAAGCTCGAGGAGGAATCGCTGCTGGACGCCGGCCCGTGGCGCGTGCTGTGGCGGGTGAGCCTGCCGCGCGCCGGCGGCGGCGTGTTGGCCGCGGCGGCGTGGATCGCGGTGGTGGCGGCGACCGAGATTGCCGTGAGCGACCTGTATCAGGTCCGCACGTTTGCCGAGGAGGTGTACACGCAGGCGGCGCTGGGGCCGCTGTTGAGCTGGTCGGCGGGGGGGACGATTGCGCCCGTAGTCGGACCGACCGGCGGCGCCGGCACGGGAGGCGGGATCGGCGGCGGGCCCGGGGTGACGCCGCCGTCGTTCGCCACGAGCTTTCTGTCGTCGGAGCTGGCAACGGGGACCGTGGCGCTGGTGCTGTTGGTGCTCGCGGCGCTGTGGTGGATGGCCCACTGGCTGCCGCCCGCCGCGGCGATCGTGGCCGACGCAGGTTGGAAGTGGCGACCTGCGCCGCGGCGCCGCGCGTGCCTCGGCCTTTGTGTGTGGCTGGTGGTCGCGATCGTGGTGCTCGTGCCGATGGCGGGGTTGGCGTGGAAGGCAGGCGGCGAGGTGCATCATGTCGGCGAGCGCTACCAGCGAAGCTGGTCGGCGGCTAAAGCGGCGCTCATGGTGGTGCGCAGTCCGTGGGAGAATTGCCGTGAGTGGGGTTGGTCGCTGGCGATCGGCGGCATCGCGTCGGCCGGCGCCACGGCAATCGGCCTCGCCTGCGGCTGGGCGGCCCGCATGCGAAGCAGCGCTGCCGTGCCGCTGGCGGCGGCGATCGCAGCGGGACTCGCGGTCCCCGCGCCGCTGGTCGGCGCTTGGGTGATCGCGCTTCTTAACCAACCCCCCGACTCGTCGGTCGCGTGGTTCGCCGTGTTGTACGACCGCACGCTTACCGCGCCTGTGCTGGTGCAAATCGTGCGCGCTGCCCCGCTGGCGGCGCTGTGGATGTGGTCGCAACTGGCCAGCGTGCCGCAGGACCTGCTGGAAGCCTCCCGCAGCGAAGGGGCGAGCCGATTTGCCCAACTGGTTCGGGTGGCGCTGCCACTGAGGCGGTTGGGGCTGGCGGCCGGCGCCGCGGCGGCGCTGATCGTGGCCTATGGGCGAAGTCTCGGCGACGCTGTTGGTCCTGCCGCCGGGAGTGACGACCGTGCCCGTGCAGGTCTTCCAGTTGTTGCACTACGGGGTGGACGATCGGGTCTCGGCGCTGTGCCTGTCGATTTTTGTCCTGCTGGGCGTGGGCATGTTCCTAGCCGCCGCGGTCACGCGAATCGCCCGCGGGAGGCGGCGTGTGCCCGGGGCGGCCGTCGAGTAAAATTGCAGTCGCGTGGGACGCGCCTCCGGCGTGACTCGAATCGGAGGTTTCCTGGAGAAGCTGTTCCACGCCATGGAACCGAGATGAAGGCGCTCCCTCCCCACCAAGCCGCTTCGCGCCATGGCGCCGACGCCTGGCGCCAAGGCGTTTGGCTGATGCTCGCCCTGATGGCGATTACGTGCCTGACGGGTTGCGGGGGTTGCAGCCAGCAGGGCGCCAAAGCCAAGGCCAAGGCGGCTAAGCCAAGTCCAAAGCCGCCAAGACTCCCGAAGAACTCGAAAAGGAGCTGGCCAAGAGGAAAAAGAAAAAGCCGAAGCCCGACTTTGTCGTCGCCCGCGCCACCCCGCTACTGAGCGAATCGCTGGTGTCGACTGAGGAGGGCGTCGCGGTGCGGTTGGCCAAGCCCGGACACTGGACGACCACGGTCCAGCAGATGAAGGCCGACCGCGACAACTTCGAAGGCCGCACGATTCTCGCGACGGTCGACGACCGCGGGCGGCCGTTGCCGCTGGCGCATACGCTGTATCACATGGCGTCCAGCCGGCCGGCGCTATTGGCCAAGGGACGGGCCAAGCGCGTCGAAAACGAAATCCTGCTGCCGGCCGACTCCGGCAAGCTGCGCGTGATGGCCGATCTGGTGAGCAGCGCCACCGGCAGCAGCGTGGCGCCCCGGACCTCGGCCGACCGTTGGACGTTGATGCCCTCCAACCAGTACTTCTTGCTGGTGCTGGCCCGCGAGCCGGGGCGGTACGCCTTTTTGAAGGCGACCGACGCGGTCCGGGCGCCCTACGAAAACGACAACGGCGCCACGCCGCCACACTACCGCGTAGTGCTGGCCGACGGCAACAAGCCGCTGCCTCTGCCGCGCAACGTGCTCACCTGGACCAGCGTCGCCTATGTGGTGTGGGACGAGGTGAACCTGGCCAGGGTGGATGCGGAGCAACAAGCGGCGCTGGTCGACTGGCTGCACTGGGGCGGGCGTCTGATCGTCAACGGGCCGGACTCGCTGGCGGCGCTGCGGGGGAGCTTTCTCGACCCGTACCTGCCGGTCGACCCGGGTGGGTTGCGAACCGTGGCGGCGGCGGAGCTGGCAGAGCTCAACGCCGTGTGGACGTCCCGCGAGCGCGGCCAGGCGGTGGCGGCGATTTCCGTCACGCGGCCCTGGTCGGGCATCGAGCTAAAGCCGCGTACCCAGGGCACGGCGCTTCCGGGCTGCGAGGGTCTGTTTTACGAAGGCCCTGTGGGCGCCGGCAGCGTCGTGGTCTCAGGCGTGCAACTGGCCGAGCGCGACCTCGTGAATTGGCCGGGTTTCGACGGCTTCATTAACGGCGCGCTTTTGGATCGGCCGCGGCGCACATTTAGCGTCGACAACGACGGCACGTGGACCGGGCTGCAAAGCGACTGGGTCGACTACAAAAACAAGACCCACGACGCGCATTTCACGACGCCGCTGCGGTGGTTTGCCCGCGACGCTCAATCGCGAGCCAACGTGCGCGAGGTGGCGGCGCCTCCGCCCAGCGTGCCGCAGCCGCTCATGGGATGGGGCGGGACGCCAATTCCCCAAATGTCCCAGGTGGTGGATCGTCCCGGCGGGTTGGGCCAGTGGAGCGAGTTTGGCCCCGTCTCCCAAGCTGCCCGCGAGGCGCTGCGCGAGGCGGCGGGCGTCCGCGTGCCGGCGGCCGGGTTTGTCGTCGCGTGCCTGGCCGTGTACCTGGTGGTGCTCGTGCCGCTCAACTGGATGGCGTTTCACGCCCTCGGCAAGATCGAGTGGGCGTGGTTGGCGGCCCCGATTATCGCGCTGGTCGGCACCGTCGCCGTCGTGCGGCAGGCGCAGCTCGACATCGGGTTTGTCCGCGCTCAGACGGAAATCGCCGTGCTGGAGCTGCAAGGCGACCACCCGCGCGGGCATTTGACGCGGTACACGGCGTTGTATTCCTCCTTGTCGACCACCTACGACCTGGAGTTCGACGACGCCACCGCCGTGGCCGCGCCGTTTCCGCGCGACGACACATTCGAGCCGGCGATTGGCGACACACTCTCAACGGTGGCGTTCGAGAAATACGACAAGCCGCGGCTCCGCGGCCTGAACGTGCAGTCGGCGACGACGCAGTTGGTGCACGGCGAGCAGTTGTATCCCCTGGCCGGCGCTGTGCGGCTATCGCATCCCAGCGGCGACGCCAAACTGTGGCAGCTCCAGAACAAGAGCGGGATGGAGCTCAGCGACGCGACGGTGCTTCACCGCACGGTCGACAATTCCGGCCAACCGAAGTTCGAGGGTTGCTGGCTGGGCCAGATCCGCAACGGCGCCTCGGTGCTCGTGCCGCGGTCGCCGGTGTTGATGAAGAAAAACGAGCTACCCTACGCCGCCGAACGAGCAAAGGCGGCTCAGCTCGACTCGCACAAGCGGCTCAACGTCGATGAACTCTTGAAAATGGCCTTCCGCTTCCCTGGCCGCGAGGACCCGCGCGACGGCCTTCGCGAGGAATGGCGGCTGGTGGCCCGCGTGGACGAGGTGCTCCCCGGCGCCCGCACGTCGCCGGCCGCCTCACAGATGGCCGGCACGACGGTGATCCTGGCACATTTACAGCTCGGGCCTCGCACCGCCCCGCAACCCGACGTCAACAGCCCTCGCGACGTCCTCGGCGACTCGCCGCGAAACAAGTACGAGGAGTATCTTGATCCGGCGGAGATAGGCGGAGATTATCCACTAAGGCACAACGACACGAAGAAGAGGAAAAGGGGAAAGGTTATGAATCAAGAGCCTGCGCCAATTCCCGATGCTGTTGAAAAAGTTGCCCGAGAAGTGATTGATTCGGCGTTCAAGGTGCATCAGGCGCTCGGGCCTGGTTTGCTTGAATCGGTTTATGAGACTTGCTTGTGTCATGAACTTACCAAACGAGGCGTAGCGTGGATGAGACAATTGCCGGTAAACATCCTCTACGACGACATTCAAATCGAAGCTGGGTTGCGTCTAGACTTATTGGCGGCCGACTCGGTCGCGGTCGAGCTGAAGGCAGTTGAAGAAATGAAGCCGTTATTCGAGGCTCAGTTGCTGACCTACCTCAAATTGACTGGAAAGCGAGTTGGTTTCCTGATTAACTTCAACTCCGTTCTCTTCAAACAAGGCGTCAAGCGCATCGTGTTGTAGGAAGAGGAAACGCCAACCGCGATTCTCTTCCTTCGTGCCTTCGTGTCTTTGTGGTTAATCCCCCTGCTTTCTCCCCCGATGATTGAACTCAAGAACTTCACCAAGCAGTACGGCGAGTTTACCGCCGTTGAGAACCTCAATCTCAAGATTGAGGCGGGGGAAATGTTCGGCTTCATCGGGCCCAACGGCGCCGGCAAGAGCACGACGATTCGCTTTCTGGCCACGCTCTTGAAGGCCACGCACGGCGAAGCGATCGTCAACGGGCACAGCGTCACCAAGGATCCGATTGCCGTGCGGCGCAGCGTCGGCTACATGCCCGACAACTTCGGCGTGTACGACGGCATGAAGGTCTGGGAGTTTTTAGACTTCTTCGCCGTGGCCTACCAGGTGCCCCGGGCACGGCGCAAGGCGGTGCTGTCCGACGTGCTGGAGCTCTTGGACCTCACCCACAAGCGCGACGACTTCGTCAATGGCCTGTCGCGCGGCATGAAACAGCGGCTGTGTCTGGCCAAAACGCTCGTGCACGATCCGCCGGTGCTCATCCTGGACGAACCCTCCAGCGGCCTCGACCCGCGGCGCGGCTGGAGGTGAAGGCGCTCCTCAAGGAGCTCCGCAAGATGGGGAAGACCATTCTCATCTCCAGCCACATCCTCACCGAGCTGGCCGACTGTTGTACCTCGATCGGCATCATCGAGCGCGGCCAGCTGCTCTTGCAGGGGCCGATCGAAAAGGTGTATCGGCAGATTCAGCGCCACCGCACGCTGGAGGTCCGCTTTGCCGGCAGTCTCGACGAGGGCGTGAGCCTGATCCGCAGCGACCCGAAGGTGCGTCCTGCGCCGTCGACACGCGGAGCTGCACCGTGGAGCTGGACGGCCAGGACGCCGACGTGCAGCGTCTGCTGCGGCAACTGGTCGCCGCCGACTGCGGGCTCATCTCTTTCGCCGACAAGGAGCCGACGCTGGAAGACGTGTTCATGATGGTCACCAAGGGATTGGTGACGTAGCGTGCGCTGCGGTGAGCATCGAGGAATCTCGCGTTAAAGTCCTGTTCGTCGCGGTGTGCGAGGGTTGGTATCATAACGCCGATCCAGCGGAGCCCGTTCTGGCGGATGCCCGATGGAATCGCGACCGACCTTTGAGTTGACCTGACATGAGCACCGCCGCGTCGAATGTGCGCCTCGCTTCGACTCGCTGGATGGCGGGCCTCGGCTACGTGCTGATGGTGGCCGCCGGGATCGGCCTGTTTTTTGTCGTGCGCTGGATTGGCGAGGGGATCGTCGCCCCGGCGGCGCCGTCCGCCGCGCAAGCGGCCGCCGCGGCGAGCGCGGGATCGGTCGACGTGGTGCGCCACATGCTGGCCACGCTCGCGGCGGTGATCGTCCTCGGGCATCTGGTCGCGTGGCTCTGCCGTTACATCGGGCAACCGCCGGTCATCGGCGAGGTGCTGGCCGGCATCATTCTGGGCCCTTCGATTCTGGGGGCGGTTTGGCCGGCCGCAATGCACGCGCTCATTCCCGCCGCCGCGGCCGATCCGCACGGGCAGGTCGCTTCCGCGCTCAAGGCGGTCTCGCAGCTCGGCGTCATCTTGTACATGTTCCTGGTGGGGCTGGAAGTGAACGTCAAGTAACTTAAGCGGCAGGCCCATGCGGCGGTTGCCATCTCGCACGCCAGCATCCTGGCGCCGTTTCTGTTGGGCGCCGTACTGGCCTTATGGCTCTATCCGCGGCTGTCGCACCAGGGCGTGCCGTTTACGAGCTTCGCTTTGTTCATGGGCGTGGCCATGTCGATTACGGCGTTTCCGGTCTTGGCCCGCATCCTGACGGACCGGGGACTTACCCGAACCGACGTGGGCGCGCTGGCCCTGGCCTGCGCCGCGGCCGACGACGTCACCGCGTGGTGCCTCTTGGCCCTCTGCGTGGGCGTCGTGCAGGCGGAGGTGGGAAAGGCGTTCTGGGTGGGCGTGATGGCGCTCGTGTTCATCGCGGTTATGTTTGGCGTCGTGCACCCGTCGCCAAGCGGTGGTGCAAGCGGCTCGACCAGCGGCAAGGGGCACTGCCGCAATCCGCCGTCGTGTATGTGTTCGCCGCCATGGTGGCGGCCTCGCTGACGACGGAGCTGATCGGCATCCATGCGGTGTTCGGGGCGTTTCTGCTGGGCGCGGTGATTCCGCCCGATTGCCGACTGGCCCACGAGTTCCAGTCGAAGCTGCGCGACACGGTGCTCGTGCTCTTCCTGCCGGCTTTCTTCGCCTACACCGGCATGCGCACGCAGATCGGGCTGGTGAGCGGCGCGGAAGCCTGGTTCATGTGTGCGGTGATTATCCTGGTCGCCACCGTAGGCAAATTCGGCGGCTCGCTGGCGGCGGCTCGGCTGACCGGTCAGAGCTGGCGGGACAGCGCCGCCATCGGCGTGTTGATGAACACGCGCGGGCTGATGGAGCTAATCGTCCTGAACATCGGCCTGGACCTGGGCGTCATCTCGCCCACACTGTTTGCCATGATGGTGCTCATGGCCCTGGCGACGACGATCGCCACGTCGCCCCTTCTCAAGGCTCTGCTTCGGGAGCCGGTCCCGCTGGGGCGTTAAGCGGTAGCTGCCCTGCTGTGTGCGAATCGGCCGACTACACGGGGAATTCCGGCCCGCGAAGCTCCCGTGTAACAACCGACTGGATTTTGCGCCTCGCAAGTAGCCAGGGGCAGCTTTAGTTCGCAGGAGCGACAAATCATTCAAGAAAGTGAGTACGTCAATGTCCAAGTCCAAGCGCACATCGCGATTCCACATGGAACGCCTCGAAGACCGCCAGATGATGGCGGGCGACGTCACGGCCTACGTCCAAAATGGAACGCTCTACGTCAAGGAAGCTTCCGGCCATGTAGGCGCCGCCCAGGCCGTGCAGGTGTCGGAGTTGAACAATGGCAGCATTCGGGTCCAAGGCGCGTTTTCGTCCACGGGAGGCGCAAAAACAAAGGTCAACGGCAAAGACTTTGTGGACTTCCCGATCGCGGTCTGGAAGGACATTTCAATCAACCTGGGCGGTGGAAGCGACCAGTTGACGGTGCACGACATTAGTGGATTTAGCTTGTTCGTCGACGTCGCCGGCCCGGGCGGCAACGACAACGACACGGTCACCATGAACCGCGTGTTCACCAGGGGCCGAGTGTCGATCACGATGGGCGACGGGGTGGACAATCTGGTGCTGCAGACAGTGCAGGTCGGCAATAATGCTGGCGGCGATGACGAGAGTCTGCACATTAACACTGGCGTCAGAAGTCCGGCGGTCAACGCTGACAGAGACAACGTCACGATTCTAGGCTCCACCGTTTTCGGCTCGACCGAAATCTCGACCGGCGCCAATGCGGATTTTGTGGCTGTCCGGAATTCCACGTTGGGCGACTCGGCGTTTGATCCCACCACAATCAACACGGGCACCGGCGCCGACATTGTGGAACTCGGCTCGCGGCCGGGCCTCGTCGAGGGCGTCGGACTGGCCGGCAACCTGTTTATCACCGCCGGCACAGACGCCGAGGTCGACGTCGACAAGGTCAAATTGGTCGATGTGTTCGGCGACCACAACATCGTCATGCATCTGGGCGCCGGCGACGACCAGCTGGACATGGTCAACGTCCAAGCCCGCAACGATTACGTGTTGTACGGCGAAAAGGGCAACGACACGATGCGGCTCACGCAGGTCGAGGCGTTCGAAGACTTCTTCGCCCTGATGGGCGAAGGCAGCGACACGCTGGACATCACCTTCGTGAAGGCCCAGAAAGTGCAGCTCGACGGCGGCGACGGCGACGGGTACGACAAGCTGTTCTTGTACCAGAGCCCGAACATCCCGACTTTGATTAAGACGGGTTTTGAGGAAATCAACGGCCAGAAGCTGATCAAGAAGGTCACGGTTGCCAACGGCGGGCTGACTTTCGCCCGAGCCTGATTTTGACCCTCCGCTCGATTGATCGCGTCCCCTTGCCCCAGCGGCAAGGGGACGCTTTTTTCGCCGCCTGGCGACGCCCCGCACGCTCAGGGTGTAAGCGGACGGCGCCTTTGGTATGTTCACATTAAGTCCCACTTCTGGCGCCAAGCGAACGAAAGTCCTTTTGAATTGGCCGCCGGCTCAACCATGACCACTACGATCTCCACTGCACCAGAATTGAAGAAACCTGGGCCGCCCGCCGCCGCGGCGACGGTGGTGAGCCTCTACGACGTACTGGACTTCGCGCCCGGTTGCGGGATCATCGATTTCACCGACGGCAAGTACGTCGAGGATCGCCACGACCGGGCCGGGTACGAGGAGGCCCAAGCGCGCCAGGCTGAGTACCTGCTTGATGAGATTGAGTGCCGCCCAGGGTCGCGGATTCTCGATATCGGTTGCGGCTACGGGCGGATCCTGGAGGCGGCTGCCGCCCGGGGCGCCACGGCGACCGGAATCACCATCTCGGCGCCGCAGGTCGAGGCCGGGCGGCGCCGCGGGCTCGATGTCCAGCTCTGCAACTACCGGGAGCTCGTCGAAGGCGGCGCCCATCCCGAGTGGAAAGGCGCCTTCGACGGCCTGGTGGCCAACGGCTCGCTCGAGCACTTTGTGCAGACTGAGGACGCGGCCGCCGGCAGAACCGAGGAGATCTACACGGGAGTTCTTCGAAATCTGCCGGCGGCTGCTCCGGCCCGGCGGCAAGCTGGCGACGACCGCCATTCACTCGCGATACGAAGGGCAGGTCAAGCCGCGAGGATCTACTGGCCGGGCGAACCGCGTGGCCCAAGGGGAGCGCTCAATTATCATGCCGCCGACTTGCACGAGTCGTTCGGCGGATGGTATCCCACGCCCGGGCAACTCGAGCGGTGCGCCGAGGGCTGTTTCCGTCTCATCGCGGCCGAGGACGGCACGCACGACTATTGGCTGACGAGCGAGTACTGGGTTCGGCAGATCAAGCGGTCGCTCGTGACCAACCCGCGATCGTGGCCGGCAGCCGTGCGAACGTTTGCCCGGCGGCCCCGCGATACATGGCGCGTGATGCGCTGCCTATTGTGGGACGAGTCCTGGAACTACCAATTCCGCGAGCCGGCGCCCGCACAGCTCTGGCGGCACACCTGGGCGGCGGTCTAGTTAGCCCCCGGTCACTGACCGGGGGCTAAGTGCGATGAAATGCGCACATTCGGTTGCGCTCAGCCCAATAGCAGCGGCGCGTCGGTCTCCCCCTCGCGCTGCTCCCATTGGCGGCGCACCTCGCCCAGGCCGTAGACGCACAGCTCGAACTTGTCGCTCAGCCGCTGCAGCACGTCGTCGGGCGCCGATTGGTCGTCGGCCGGGAGCGTGGTGGCCAGATAGTAGTTCCGCTTGCCCTGGTCGCGGTAGTCCAGCAGGCTGTCCTTGCGGCCCTGGCGCATGCGGTCGGCGATCTCGGGGTAGACGCCGGTCCAAAACAGCGTGAAGTCGCCGATGTGGCAATGCATGCGCCGCGCGCCGGCCCCTGACGGGCCTGGGCTTCGGCCAGCATGTCGGCCACCTGCAGGAGCCGCTGGCCGCGGGGATTGCGGGCGCCGTAGACGGCGTCGCTTTTGACGAATCTTACCAGCAGCTCGGAGATGTACCCCACCAACGGCGGATCGGCCACGCCCATCCGCACGGCGAAGGCGTATTCGGTCACTCCGGCGAAGAAACGGCGCAACAGTTCGTTGCGGGCGGCAGGATCAATGGTCATCGGCGGCTCTCCAAGTTGGATTGAGCAACACGCCCCTTTCTAATTTTAGATTCGACTTTGTAAGGGAGTCAAATTCAATGCAGGGGGAAATAGGATGAACCACCAAGGCACGAAGGTCACAAAGAAGGAGAACAGATAGAGTTGAGCCGCCTGGCAACTAGGTGTCAGGTCTTGTCCTCCGTGTACTTTGTGCCTTGGTGGTTAATCGGGATTGAGAGCCGCCAGCAATGAGGCGATGTAGTCGCCGACGTCCTTGAGCACCCGCTCGCGGGGCCGATCGGCGGCGGCGGCGACGCGGCGGACGACGGCCGAGCCGACGATCAGCCCGTCGGCCACCGGGGCGAGGAGCCGAACATGGTCCGACGTGCTGATGCCGAAGCCGATGCAGATAGGGAGTTTCGTCTGCTCGCGGAGCCAGCCGACGTTGTCGACCAGCTCAGGCGGCAGAGCCGTTCGCTCCCCCGTGATGCCGGCGACCGAGACGTAGTAGACGAAACCCGTCGAGGTCTCGCAAATCTCCAGGGCCCGATCCCGAGGGGTGAGCGGCGTGACGAGCTGGATGAGGCTGAGCTGGCGCTGGCCGCAGATGGCCGCCAGTTGCGGCGACTCCTCGACCGGCAGATCCGGCACGATCAGCCCGGCGACGCCGGCCTGCAGGACCTCGTCGCAGTACTTCTCGGCGCCGTGGCGGTAGACAATGGCGTAGCTGACCATGGTCACGATCGGCGCCGCCAGCTTGGGCGCCGTCTCGCCGAGCATCCTCAGGATGTCGGCCAGCTTGACGCCCTTGTCGAGCGCTCGCGTGTAGGAAGCCTGGATCACCGGCCCGTCGGCGATCGGGTCGCTGTAGGGGACGCCCACTTCGCATAGGCTGGCGCCGCGGGCGATCAGCTCCTTGAGCACGGCCGCGGTAAACGCGACGTCGGGGTCGCCGGCCGTTACGAACGGCATGAGCGCCTTGCGCTTCGCGGCGCGGAGGTCGGTAAAGAGTTTATCGATGGCATTCATGAAGATGGCGGAAAATTATCCTCCGGCCCCCTCCCCTCGGCGGGGAGGGTCGGGGAGGGGGGAAGCCCAGCGTCAAATGTTTCATCACTTATTGTTCAAACACCCCTCCCTAACCCTCCCCGTCAAGGGGAGGGAACCGGAGGAGACGTCAGATAGCGTGCGACCGAACCAGCAGTATCGCGGCGAGGACCAGCAGTCCCCCGCCCCCGGCCAGGGCGATGTAACCCGCGGTTCGCCGTGGCGACGGCGGGCCTAACAGGTCGAACTGGTAATCCTGACCTCGGCACACCCGCCCGCGCACGTCGACGCGGTCCTCAATGTCGTCGCTGGCCATGTCTTTGTCCATGAGCTCGACTTCGGCCATTGCTTCCAGCTCAAGCGGCTTGGGAAGCTTGAAGTCGAGCCCGCCGCCAATGGGCGTATCCGTGTACCCGGGCGTCGTGAACGATTTCTTGTCTCGCGTGCCGACCACACATAGTAGTCCGGCGTGCCAACGAGCGATTCCGGCAGCATGCTGAACCGCGTAACGCGGATAGTTTCGACGCGGCCTTCGCCGGCGATGAGCGTAAGCGCGAGGCCTGCCGCCAAGGCCGACGGCGCCCAGGATCGCCAGGATCAGCGTAACCCAAGAGCCGCGCGGCTTCGGGGCGGGGATCGCCTGCAGGGAAATCATTGCTCATGAGATTCCCCGATCCGGACGCACGCGGAGGCGGCCATCGAGAGGGCGATTGCAAGGCAGAACAGAAACGTACCGCTGCGCACTGCGACTTCCGTCGACTTGCCAAGCTTGACGACGACCACGATCACGGCGACACGAAGACATCGAGCATCGAGTATTTCGGCGGCTTTCGCCGTGAGTGCGTGGAACGTGCGGCGGTGAGCCGGGGTGAGCGGCGCCAAGCGACGTGGTGGCGACGCACCAGCAGCAAGTTTTTCACCAGCGGGAAGACCAAGCTGAAGGCGCCGATCGACCAGCGCCAGCGCCGTTTCGCCCTGCTGCCAGAGTTGACCGATGCCGCCGACCAGGGAGTAGGTCTCGGCCTGTCCCAGCTTGACGACCGACATAAACGGCAGGAACACCGCGATGGCGAGCACCAGCTCGGCGACGAGCGCCAGGGTGGCGGCGTTTTGGTTGGACTTCCATGCAAACGATGTTCGACGGATTGGCGCCCGACAGTGTGGGCACAGATAGCGGCCGCTGGCGTCGGCGGGCAGCGAGAAGATCGCGCGGCACGACGAACATGTCTGAGACGCCGCAGTTGGGATAGCGTCAGCCAAACTTCACGCCCTTGAGCCTGGCAATCTCGCTGGCGTCCTTATCGCCGCGGCCGCTGAGGCAGACGACAATCATCTTATCTGGCGTCTGGTGTGAGGCCATTTCGATCGCTTTTGCCACCGCGTGCGAGCTTTCAAGTGCCGGCAGGATGCCTTCGGAATTGGCGAGCGACGTAAATGCCGCAAGGGCTTCTTCGTCGCGGCAACTCGTGTAGGTCACCCGCCCGGAGTCTTTCCAATAGCTATGTTCGGGGCCGACGCCGGGGTAGTCGAGGCCGGCGGAAATTGAGTGGACCGGGCTTGTTTGACCGTCTTCGTCCTGCATTACGTAACTATAGCTGCCATGGAGCACGCCGGGACTTCCGTAGGTGAGCGGCGAGGCGTGGTCGCCCGGCTGGTCGCTACGTCCGCCAGCTTCGACGCCGACAAGCTTTACCTCAGCGTGTTCGATAAACGGATAAAACATTCCCGCTGCATTGCTGCCGCCGCCAACGCACGCGACGATAGTGTCCGGAAGACGATTAGCTTGTTCACGACACTGCTCGATCGTTTCACGTCCAATGACGGACTGAAAGTCGCGAACAATCGTTGGAAAGGGATGGGGGCCCACGACGGAACCAAGGATATAATGGGTATCGCCGACGCTTGCCATCCAGTCGCGCATCGCTTCGTTGATCGCGTCGCGCAGCGTGCGGCTGCCGCTGGTCACCGGACGCACCTCAGCGCCCAGGAGCTTCATCGAGAACACGTTGGGCGCCTGACGGCGGATGTCCTCCTCGCCCATGTACACGACGCACGGCAGGCCGAAGTGGGCGCACGCCGTGGCCGTGGCCACGCCGTGTTGGCCGGCGCCGGTCTCGGCGATCACGCCGCCTCTTGCCCATCCTACGAGTCAGAAGCGCTTGGCCGAGCGTGTTGTTGATCTTGTGGGCGCCGGTGTGATTCAGGTCCTCGCGCTTGAGCCAAATCTGGGCGCCGTCAAGTAGCCCGCTGAGCCGCTTAGCGTGGTACAGAGGCGACGGCCTGCCCACGTAGTTCTTGAGGAGCTCATCGAGCTCGGCTTGAAACGCGAAGTCGCCGCGGGCTTTCTCGTACTCCGCCGCGAGCTGATCGAGGGCGTAGATTAGCGTCTCGGGCACATACCGGCCGCCGAACGGGCCGAATCGCCCCCGCTCGTCAGGCCCGGCGCCCTGCCCCGCGCGAGTTGCATTGCCTGCTGAGATATCGATACTCACGGTTGGCGTTTCCTTCAGCTTTCAATTGTCGATGGCGGCTGGCGTTTCATCAAGTCGGGCAATAAGCGTCTCACGCAAAGGCGCAAAGACGCAAAGGAAGAATGCAGAGAAGACAAGGAAACCCGGCACGACGGTTTTTGCCTTCATTGCGATTCTTTGCGCCTCAGCGCCTTTGCGTGAGAATAACAACGGCTCCAACTGCTATCGCGAGAATTTTATGCACAAGCGCGCTGGAACCAGGAAGTCGATTCTCGGATTGACGGCGTTATTCGTTTGCATCGCAACCAAAATCAATGCCGCCCCGGTCGACGCCGACATCTTGCTGCGCGGCGGGCAAATACTGGACGGGACCGGTTCGCGGGCGGTTCGGGGCGATTTGGCGATTCGCGGCGATCGGATCGTTGCCGTTGGCCAGTTCGAGGCCGGAAAGATTGAGAAGACCATCGACTGCACCGGTCTGATTGTGGCGCCCGGGTTCATCGACCTGCACAACCACAGCGACAGCGACGACTCGATCCTCGCGGCCGAGAATCGCACCGCCGCCAATTACATCCAGCAGGGCTGCACCACGCTGGTCACCGGCAACTGCGGCGGCGGCAAAGGGAATGTCGCCAAGTATCTCGCGGCCGTCGACGAACACGGCGCCGGGACGAACATCGCGCACCTGATCCCCCACGGCGAAGTGCGCGCCGCCGTCCTCGGCCGGCATATGAAAGACCCCACGCCCGAAGAACTCGACAAGATGCGCGAGCTCGTCGACCGCGGTATGCGCGAGGGCGCCTGGGGCATGTCGACGGGCCTCATCTATGTGCCCAGCTCCTACGGCAAGGTCGACGAGCTGGCGGCCCTCGCGGCGGTCTGTGCCAAGCACGGCGGCATGTATGCCAGTCACATTCGTAGCGAGGAAAGCGGACTCTTGGACGCGATCGAGGAAGCCCTCGAGATCGGCCGCCGCGGCCACTGCCACGTTCACATCTCGCACCTCAAGGTGACCGGCAAGCCCTACTGGGGCAACGTGCGGGCCGCGGTCCGGATGATCGAAGCAGGCGCAGGCCGCCGGCGAGAACGTGACCGCGGACCAGTACCCTTACATCGCCAGCTCGACGGGACTCGACGCCATGCTGCTCCCGGACTGGGCCCGCGAAGGCGGCCGCAAAGCGACCAGCAAACGGCTAAAAGATCCCGAACAGCTCGCCAAGCTGCGGCCATACATCCAAACCGCGCTCGACGAACGGCCGCGCATCTGCCTCGTGTCGTACGACCCCAACCCCGCCTACGCCGGCCGGCCGCTCAACGAAATCGCCGCCGAGGAAGGCCGCCCGCTGATCGACCTGGCGATCGACGTGCTCCAGAAGGCCAGCCCCTCGGCGGTCAACTTCGGCATGACCGAGGAGGACGTGCGGTTCGTGATGCAACTGCCGTGGGTGGCCACCTCGAGCGACGGCGGCGTGAAAGCGGCCAGCGGCGCCATGGTCCACCCGCGCAGCTTCGGCACGTTCCCGCGGAAGATCGGCCTCTACTCCGTCCGCGAGAAGGTGTTGCCCCTCGAGCAGGCGGTGCGAAGTTGCAGCGGCTTTCCCGCCGACGTGCTCGGCCTGCCGGAGCGAGGCTATTTGCGGGCCGGATACTTCGCCGACGTCGTGGCGTTCGATCCAGAGAAAATCATCGACGGCGCGACGTTCGAGAAACCGTTCGAGCCGCCGCAGGGAATTCCGTGGGTCATCGTGAACGGCAAGCCGGCGGTCGCCGACGGCAAACTGACCGGCGCGCTGGCGGGCCGCGCGCTGCGTCATCATTCCACGGCCGCCGAAGACAACGCGGGTAATTAGATGTTCGCCGGGGTCGAGACGACCCGGCTCGCTACGGATGGTACGTCATGCCTGAGTTGCCGGAAGTCGAGACGATGCGGCGGGGGATTGCCGCAGTCGTCGGATTTCGGATCGAAGCCGTCGAGCGGCTGCGCTGCCCGCGGAAGCCCATCGCCATCGAGCCGGGGCTGGCGCAGTTTCGCCGCCGGGCCGAGGGCACGCGTATCGAGCGGACCGCCCGCGCCGGCAAGCGCGTGGTGCTGTGGCTCGACTCGGGCGACGCCATGGTCTTCGAGCCGCGAATGACCGGCCTGGTTCTCGTCACGAGCCCGCCCGAACCGTTGTACTCTCGCCTCCGCTTGCGTCTTCGCGGCCGCGGCCCGCGCGAACTGGTGTATTGGGACCGCCGCGGCCTGGGAAGCGTGCGACTTCTCGACGCGGCGACTTTCGCGGCGCGCTTCGGCCTCGACGCGTTGGGCCCCGACGCACTCGACATGACGGCCAAGCGCTACCGCGAGCGGCTGGGGCGTTCATCGCGCGCGATCAAGGTCGCCCTGCTCGATCAGCGGGCCGTCGCCGGCATCGGCAACCTCTACGCCTCCGAAATCCTCCACCGGGCGGGCGTCCATCCACAGCGGTCTTGCCGGCAGATGACGGCATCGCAGTGGAAAGCGCTGGCCGATGCGGCAATCGCCGTGCTTGAAAAAGCCATTCGCTACGAGGGCTCGACGCTCAGCGACGGCACGTATCGCAACGCGCTCAACCGCGCCGGCGGCTACCAGAACGAGCACCGCGTGTACGACAAAGCCGGCCACCCCTGCCCGCGCTGCCGCAGTGGCCGGATCGTGCGCGTGGTACAAGCGCAGCGCTCCACCTTCTACTGCCCGCGCTGCCAAACCAAGGCGCCCCGCCGCGCTGTCCTGCGCTAAGATTCCCTTTCCGTTCCCCTCCCCGCAAGGGGGAGGGCGCCGGAGAGCTGAGGGGAAGACGATCGCTTGCCTAACCCCTGCCCTGCGCCGATTCCAGCGCCATGCTGCGAAACGCGCGAATCGCGGCAATGAACTCCCGCATGGTCTGAAACCGTTCCTCAGGCTTCTTCGCCAGCGCTTTCATGCAAATCTCGGCCAGCCGCGGCGGAATGCGGCGCTCGGGCGCCCGCTCGCACGGCGGCACGGGCATCTCGCTGACGATCTTGTTGAACGTGTCCTGCACCTTCTGGCCGCGCAGCGGCTCGCTGAGCGTGAGAATCTCATATAGTACCGCGCCCACGCCGTAGACGTCGGTCCGCTCGTCGATGGCGCCGCCGCCGCCGCGGACCTGCTCGGGCGACATGTAGAGCGGCGTGCCGGGGCGCTGGTAGACGTCGGTCAGCACCTCGTGCTCCATCCGTTGGTCCTTGCGAGTCGTCGTTCCATACCTTGGCCACGCCCCAGTCCAGCAGCACCACCTCGCCGAAGGCGCCGACGAGGATGTTCTCTGGCTTCACGTCGCGATGCACCACGCCGTGGGCATGGGCGTAGTCCAGGCCGCTCGCAGTTGCTACTATCACGCCGAGCATCTTCTCGAGATCGAAGTCGGCCCGTCGCCGCTGCGTCGCCTGCGAGCTGACGCTCGATGACGTCGCGTACGTTGATTCCTTCAACCTTCTTCATCGTGAAGTACAGCCGGCCTTCGAGGTCGCGGCCCAGGTCGTACACCGGGACCGACGTGGGGTGCTGCAGTTGGGCCGTCACGCGGGCTTCGCGCAAGAACCGCGCATGCATGTACTCGTTCGTCGCCAGGTGCGGGTGGAGCGTTTTCATCACCACCGTGCGGCCGAGGTTCTTGTCGCGGCAAGTTCGCAAGATGGCCGACCCGCCCTGGGCCAGCGGCTGAAAGTCGCTGTAGCGCCCAAATCCCGTCGTCTGCGTGGTGGGAAACTGGGCGTCGGTGTCCTTTACATAAATGTGCGGATAAGCGTCCTCGCTGGGCGACCGTGACGGCGGCGTATTCTCTTGATCGGCCATAGTTGACGGCGACAACGAAGCAATCGGCATACCAAACGCGCCGTTAAGTGTAGTCCGGACCGCCGTGGGGGCCATAGCGCCCCATCGAGCGCCCTGCCACGGATGCGCGGCCGCCGCCGTTAGCCGCGACTCGCAGGTCCACCGCAGAGAAGCGCGTCCCTTCGCCCGCAATAAACGCTTGCCATGTCTACGTCCACATCGACCGGACCTGAACGTGCCGCTGCGTCTCATTTTTTCCTCCCCGAAGCGAGGCAGGGCAGCGCAGCCGCCCGGCTGCGTCGAGGCGAAGTGCGGCGTCTCACTCGCACCCACGGCTACCTTCTCGGCTCATACCGCATCGCCACCGCCCCCGAGCCGAACTCCAGAGTGCTCACGAGCTTCAAGTCGACATACTTCGATAGCCCCGCGAACAACGTCGGCCCGTGGCCCGCTAGCCGGGGTGCACCATGAACTCGTACTCATCGATCAATCCCAGCTCCGTCAACGCCTAGCGGGAGCTTGACGCCTCCCACAAACAGTCCCTTACCGACTCCCGCTTGAGCTGCCCAACGGCCTGCCCCAGATCCCCCCGCACGAGCTCCGCGTTCCAGTCGACCCGATCCAGGGTGCTCGACACAACGTACTTCTTGGCCGCATCGATCGTCCGGGCGAAGGGTTCCATCCAATCGGTCATCCAATCCGGCCTCACTCCCGTCACGGGCGGCCGCCATGCCGCCTCCATCATCTCGTAGGTGACCCGGCCAAAGAGGAGGGCATCGGCCTGGGCGAGGGCTCGGCCCAATAGCGATGCAATTCTTCGTCCGTCGAGCCTGCCCGATGATCGCAGCAGCCGTCCAATGTGACGTTGATGGAATACCGAAGGGGTCGCATTACGTGCTCCTGAAGCGGCGCCGCCTAAGTGACTCCGTTAGAAGTCCCGAAGTTCCTTCGAAGGGACGAACAATCGCTGCTTTCCGCTGGCAGCTCGCACGACGGTCAGCCCGCCCATATGGCCGATCGCATGGCAGGCGATGATGTGGATCGCGGCGCCCACCGTCTCGAATCCGACGAATCCTGGTGGTTGACACTTCGTTGGCTGATCCAGACCGTCGTCGCCGACTTCATTGAGGAACGCATGCGTTGCCTCCCGCAGCCGACGGAACGTCTCGACCACTTCCTCGAACGGAGGATAGGCGGCCAGGTCATCGACCGGCTCGCTGCCCCAGTCGAACAGCGGCTTCCAGTGGTGGACCGGATTGGGCGTGCCATGCAGCATCTGCTGCAGCCGTCCCTCGACGACCGCCAGGTGCCCGGCGATCCACATCGCGTGATTGCCTCCCCATGGCCCAGGGCGCACCAGCGGAGCATCCTTCATCTCGCTCAAATGCTTCATGCTCATATCGCTGAACTTCAGGGCAATCCGAATGGCATCCAAGGCTTTCATCGCTCGTCCTCGCTGTACGGCTGCCTAACGTGTTATTAGGAACTTAACAAAACCGCCGGGAACTGGCTCATTTTGCGCAGTCCGCGGAGCAAAATGTGCCTGTCCCCTTCTCCGCAGGCGGTTTTGTTAGAGTTCGTTAGCCGGAAACTTCTTCAGTAAGCCCGGCCTATTGAATGAGACCTTCAGTAAGCGCACTATCCACCCTATACGGCGCCGGCATGCGCACTCCAGCTGGGAAATCAACGCAAGCCGAATTACGGCAATCGGACGTCTCGAAGCCACAAGGAAGCCAAGTCCGTGAAAACTACCTGGCGCCTCTCGACAGGGCGCCCCTTTTGAGCTCGCCACGCGTCGCGGGTCAGTATCGGTAGGCGTTGATAGCACGAGAAAGTCAACGCGTGGCAGTGGCCCGGCAGGTCGTAGCGACGGACGCGCTTGCGATCGGCGCGGCACGATTGGGATAGGTTATGGTAGTGTGAGCCGGGAAGCCAGTAGGACTTGGAGCCGGACCCGCTTAGCACTGCGAGAGGAGCCAGCAGTGGTGCCCTGCGGTAAATCAGCGCCTACTCGAATTACCGGCGGCATCCTTTACAATCTGCTAGCTGCGAAACCTGCCAACATTCTGAGCATAATTGCGGCCTTCAGTGTTCATAGGTATACTGAGCCGTGTTTCCTCGTCGCCGATCACGATGAACACCAACGAGCGTTACGTCGCGCGCATCAAGCTGCGCCTAAAGATTCATGAGAGTGACGGTTCAGCGTTTGAGACGCTGTTCACGAAGGTCATGGAGTACGCGCAGTCCCGGCTTCATTCAAATTACCCCACAAGGGACGTTTGGAGATCGGAAGAACGACGGCTACTTCCCCGAGACAGGTCAATACTACCAAGTCTATGCGCCACAGAATCCTGCCGATGAAAAGGCGCGCGGCAAGGCAGCGACAAAGGCGGCAGGCGATTTCCAAGGTCTCCTGAAACACTGGAATTCAATTCACCCGATCCGAGGATTTACCTTTGTCTTTAACGACAAGTATAAGGGAAGTTTTCCAGAGATCGAGGTAGCATTAGCGAAGATCGAGTCAGATCACAAGCTCGACAACTGCGGCAGCTTTCGAGCGAAGGACTTGGAGGACATGGTGCTAGGGTTGGCCGACGATCAAATCCTTATGGTCGTCGGAAACATCCCGGATCCTGACACGATCCAAAACCTAGATTACTCGCTACTTAATGAAGTAATTCAGGAGGTTCATGCGCGAAGCTCAACGACAACTGCGCAATCGGGACTCATCGCTCCCCAATTTGACGAGAAGATCGCCTTCAACGGGTTGAGCGATCTCCCTGCGACGCTTCTGAAGAACGCAAGCTATCAGAGCGGTGCACTGGAACACTACTTCTCCCAGAACAGCACCTTCGCGAAGCAAGCGCTGCGCGACGAACTGAATCGCCTCTACCTCGACGCGAAGGCAACCAGGGCTCCCGACCCCGACGGGGTGATTGCCCACAGCGACCTTATCTTCTTCGATCTACTGCGGCAAATGACGCCACGCGATCAAAAGCCGATCCAGGACGCGGCCCTGGTCGTTATGGCCTATTACTTTGAGTCGTGCGACGTGTTCGACGACCCGACCGGCGGCAAGGCGTAGACGATGCTGTTACCGGACAAGCATATCAAGCTGAGCGAATCAATTCTGGGATTGAGTGGGTTTGTTCTCGGTGAACTTGAGAAGCCTCGCACGATTGATGAACTGGCAAGTTCGCTTGCGAAGGCAAACAAGACGAAACTATATCCCACCGCGCACGGGGCGGATCACCTAGTATTGGCGGCCGCGTTTCTTTTCTCAATTGGGCTAGTGGCAGGATCAAGCGACGGGGCCATTGAACGATGCGTCTAAAGAGCCTCACTGCGAATCAGGAATCGTTTCACAAGGTTGATTTCCGTTCCAAGGGAGTCACCTTGATCGTGGGTGGCGCAAAGCGATGCATCGAAGGACTCGCCTGGGAAGACGTACAATGGCGTGGGCAAGTCGCTGATTGTCGCATTGATTCACTTCTGTCTTGGCTCCGAAAAGAACAAAGAATTCAAGTCCAAGCTGCCCGATTGGCAGTTCATCTTGCACTTCGACCATGATGGCAAAGACTATCGCGTATCCCGCAGCACAGATAACCAGGACGTTGTCTCACTGAATGGCGATGAGCTGAAAGTAACGAAGTTCCGTGAGCAGATGCGGGAGCTACTCTTTCCTCTGCCCAAGAAGATCAAGAACCTAACATTTCGAGGCTTGATTACGCGCTTCATTCGGCCAAGCAAAGAGAGCTACACGTCTTTCGATGTCGTGTCGTCCAGTGCTACGGATTACCAGAACCTTATCCAGAATGCTTTCCTGTTGGGTCTCAACACCGATCTCGTCACCAAGAAATTCGACCTGAGGAAAGAGCAAGATAATGTTCAGAAACTCCGTATGAATCTAAAGAGAGATTCAATCTTCAAAGAGTTCTATACGGGGAATAAGAACGTCGATATTGAGTTGGCAGATTTGGAAAGCAAGGTCGCTACACTCAAAAAAAACATCGACAACTTCAACGTAGCCGAGGACTATCACGACCGGCAGCAGGACGCGAACGCAGCGACCAAACGATTGCAGGACTACCGCAACGAACTTGTCCTGGTCAAAAATGCCATTGCGGAGATCGACCGCAGCTTGATTATCTTGCCTGACATAGACCCAGAATCAGTGGCAAAGATATTTGAGGAAGCCAACGCGGCTTGGCCTGAACGATTGCAGAAGCGTATAGAAGAAGTTGCCGCGTTTCATCGCGACTTGCTTGCGAACCGCGTGAAGCGATTAACCGCCGAACGAACGGCGCTCGAACATCGAATGGATCGCATTGAAAAGGACATCGTTAAGGCCAGTAATGTGGCCGATGAATTGCGACGTTTTCTTGGCAGCCACGGTGCGCTAGATGAACTTGTGGCGATGTTTGAGAACTTGCGAGTCCAGGAGGGCAAGGCGCAGAAGCTACGGGACTACAAAAACTTAATTGCCCAATACAGCGATCGGGAACAAGAGCTAACGGCCGAACTTAGCAAGCAGACGATTAGAGCGAATAAGTACATCAGGGATGCAAAGCCGCTGCTAGATGCGAATATGGAGCGATTTCGCTCGCTGTCGCAACGCTTCTACGGGGAACGGCCCGGCGGTCTGACAGTGAAGAACAACGAAGGCGACAATCAGACTCGCTTCGACATTGAAGCTCATATCGAGGATGATGCCGCCGATGGTATCAACGAAGTCAAAATCTTCTGCTATGATATGACGCTGCTAACACAGCGGCACAATCACAGTATTGATTTCCTTTTCCATGATAGCCGGCTATTCAGCGACATCGACTTCAGGCAGCGTTCGACAATCTTCAAGATCGCAGACGAGATCACGAACGAAAGCGACTTGCAGTACATCGCGACGATCAACGAAGATCAAATCAAGTCGATGGAAAGTGAGTTTACTTCTGACGAGTTCAGGCGATGCATCAAAGATGTCACGGTCTTGCGACTCACCGACGAGAACCACGCCGCAAAGTTGCTAGGCATTCAGGTCGATATGCAATTCTAAGTCACTTCGCCGTTCGCAGCCTTCGCGGGTAGCCCAGGTTGCCGTCTGCGGCTACCGGGGTGGCGGCAGCCACTGGAGGTTAGTCTTCGGAAGCTGATTCAGACCTCCTGCCGCGACGCGGCCCAGGTAGGCGAGGACGCCAACCTGGGCCGCCCACATTTTCCTTCGCCCCCCCGTGCGCCTTTGCGAGAGAACTTTCCAAATATTTTCTTGTTGAAAATGGGCCACGACCTGTGCTAGGGTGCGTGATCACCAGTACACATAGGTTTCATGCTGCGCAAAGGCTCTCCGCTATCGGCTCTCGGCAGTCGGCTCTCGGCCAGACGGCGAGCCTGCGCGCTCAGCGAGCCCCGGGAGGGCGACGCTCCCGCGGAGCCGTACTCGAACAAGCGACGCACTCTTTCACGTCGGCTCGAGAGGAACCTCGTCCTCCCGGAGCGAGGCGACTAATAACGCCCTCCCGGCGACGTCCTATTGAGCCCCTCCGACGACCGACGAAGAAACGCACAAGTCGCCGACTTTGCGCGCAACCTCGACTTGCGGCGGCCCCTCGATTTCCCGCCTCCGACCGAAACCCCGCAGGGCAAAATCAGGGACTAACGCAGTAAAAAGATGGGACCCCTACGAACCCCGCAAAACCGCAAAACACCAGCGAGCGCACCTCGTCCCCGAGCCCGGTAAGCACGTCGTCCCGACCCCGGCCCGGCGATCAGCCCGAACTTCCCGATCAGCACCAGCATCAGAATCCAGCATCCAGCATCAAGAATCCAGCATCCAGCAACAAATCATGAATCCAGCATCGGCAACGAGCCCCCAGCCCCCACCCAAGGGATTTGCAAACCCGCACCCCGTGGGGTCCAATGAGAGCCGCGGCTCGTCGAGTCCTCACTTAGCATCGGCTAGTTGGGGCGTGAGCCGACCCTTTGACGACCACGGAGACTTCGTCATGCCATCCAGCGAACTATCAGCCCTCGGTCGGCGCCAGTTTCTCCAACACGCGAGCACGGGAGCGGCGCTCGGCGCTGCGGCATGCTTGACGCCGTGGGCGTGGGCCGGCGACGCCGCCGCCACGGCGGGTCAGGCCGCGGTCAAGTCGGCCGGCGGTCCGGAGTCGCTGGTGAAGCTGCTCTACGCATCGTTGAGCCCTGGTCAGCGCGAAAAGGTCTGCTTCGACTGGGACCACCAGGCCGGCGACAAGGGCCTGCTGCGTACCCGCGTCGAGAACAACTGGCTCATCACGGAGCAAACCCTCAACAGCGAGTTCTACAACGGCGAGCAGCGGGAGCTGGTCCGCCACATTCTCGAGGGCATCATCTCCCCCGAGTGGCATGAGCGAATCTACAAGGAGCAGAAGGACGACTCCGGCGGCTTTGGCAACAACAACAGCATCGCCATCTTCGGCCGCCCCGGCGAAGGCCAGAGCGAGTTCGTGCTCACCGGCCGGCACATGACGCTGCGGTGCGACGGCAACACGGCCGAGCACGTGGCGTTCGGCGGGCCGATCTTCTACGGCCACGCGGCCCAGGGTTTTGACGAGAAGCCCGATCACCCTGGCAACGTGTTCTGGCCGCAGGCGCTGGAGGCCAACAAGCTGTACGAAGCCCTCGACGGCAAGCAGCGGAAGCTGGCCCTGGTGCCGGCGGCGCCGTACGAAGGCGCGGTGGATTTCCAGGGCCGCGGCGGCAAGTTCGAGGGCATCCCCGTGACCGAGCTGTCCGCCGACCAGAAGGCCCGCGTGCAGGAAGTGCTGCAGAAGCTCATCGAGCCGTACCGCCAAAGCGATCGCGACGAAGTGGTGGCGTGCCTGAAAACTCAAGGCGGCCTCGACGCCTGCCACCTGGCGTTCTATCAGGACGAAGACATCGGCAACGACGGCGTGTGGGACATCTGGCGACTGGAGGGGCCCAGCTTCGTCTGGCACTACCGCGGGGCGCCGCACGTGCACGTGTGGGTGAACGTGGCGGATGATCCGGGGGTGAAGCTAAATGCCTAGGCGCTCGGTTCTTCAATCACCGCGAACATTTCCCGCCGGATCTGCTCAAGCCGGTCGGCGTCTTCAATCTTCCCGCCGCCGCGGTTGGTCACGTAGAACACGTCGACCACCTGGTCGAGATACGTGCTGATCTTCGCCTGCCAGATCGTGAGTTCGAGGTCGTGCAGCTTGCGGGCCAGGCCATACAAGAGACCGGTGCGGTCGAAGGTAAACACCTCCACGACGGTGGCGTCGCCCGAGGCGCGGTTGTCGATCCGCACTTCGTTAGGCATGGCCGCGAGCTTCATCGACGCCTCGGCGTGGTCCTGGCCCCACACGCGGCGGAACTTCGGCGGCTCGGTCGAGTCGACCGACGCGGCCAGTTGCTTCGACACCTGCTCCAGGCGCACCAATGGCGGAGCGTCCTTGGAGTCCGGGTCGAGCGCCGTGTAGCGCAGCAGTAACAGGTCCTCGGCGAGCACCTGGGTCGCGGCGGAGAGGATTTGCATGCCGCAGCTCGACAGCGCCACCGCCATGCTCGACAAGGCGCCCCGGCCGCGCCCCTGGTCGACGCCAGCCGTGAACTCGACCGTCCGCGCCTCGCGGTTGTACTCGCCCCAGGCCACCGCGCCGCGGGGCGGTAGCTGGCGAAACCGCCGCAGGGCCTCGGCTGCAGTCTTGGCCGGTCGCGTGGCGAGGAACGCCGACGGCAAGGCGTCGATTTGTCGTTGAAACCAGAGGTCGGTCTGCTCCTGGGAAGTAAGGCAGCCGGTCACTTCGCGGCGCCGCTGGGCTAGCTCGACGTCGGCCAGCGACGGCTGATTCTCCAGCTCGGCCAGGGCGCGTGAATAGAGTTCGGCCAACACCTCGGCCTTCCACTGCGTGAGCACTTCGGGTCCAACGGCCGCCAGGTCGGCGCAAGAGAGGGCAAACAGCATCCGCAGTCGATCAGGCGTGGCCACGTCGCCTGCGAATCGGCGCACCAGCTCGCGGTCGCCCGTGTCGCGGCGAAACGCCAGGTGCGACATCGCCAGGTGCTTGTGTACCAGAAACACCATGTCGGCCGAGGCGCAGGGCCGAGCCGCAGTCGTCCGCCCATCTCCTCAGCAATCCGCCGGCCCACTTCGCTGTGGTCCTCCTCGTAACCCTTGCCCAAGTCGTGAAGCAGCAGCGCCAGGTGCAGGAGCGACTTATCGAGGATGCCACGATAGGCGTCGCCCAGGGCGTCGGTGCGGCGGGCGAACTCGCCGGCGCGCTCGATGGCGAACAGGCTGTGCTCGTCGACGGTGTATTTGTGGTACTGGTTGAACTGCAATAAGCACTTGGCGTGCTTCATCGGCGGAATGACCTTCTCGAGGTAGCCCAGCTCGTGAAGGATGCGCATCGCCTTGCCGGCCGTGAGCGGCGAGATGAGTAAATTGAGAAATCGTTTGGCGATCGCGGGCGTCACTTGTTCGCCACAATCGGGAGCTGCCAGAAGCAGCGCGGAGAAGGTGGCGTGGTCCAGCGGCTTATCCTCCAAGATCGACAGCTCGACTAGGCGCAGGACTTCCTCCAAATTGTCTTCGAGCTTGGCCAAGCCGGTGCGAGTGGCCGAAATGTTGCTCACCCCGACGCGGTAGTCCCCCTCGACGCTGCGGCCCAACAGCGGATCGAGCACTCGGCCCATTTTTGAACCCGCGTCGAGACTGGCCTCGCGGCGGCGCACCATCTGCCACAGGTGGTTGGTGTGACGGAAGTAGTCCCGCATGAACTGCTCGACCGGCAACAGCCCACCGCTGCCGCGGTAGCCCAGCGCCGCGGCAACGCGCAACTGCTCGGGCCGATCCAGCAAATCCTTGGCGCTGCTGGCGTGGAACTGCATCTCGTTGCGCAGCTTCAACAGAAACGCCTGAGCTGACAGGAGGCGGTGGTGCTCAAACTTCGAAATGGCGCCCTTGAGGTGCAATCGATCGGGGTCCGACTCGCCGTGCTCGGCGAACCCGACCCAGCGCAACAGGTGCAAGTCGCGCAGGGCGCCGCGCGAACGCTTAATGTGCGGCTCCAACAGGTACAGGCTCTCGCCGTACTGCTGACGCTCGGCGGTGCGGGCCTGATAGAAGGCGCGGCACACGGCCTTCGACCGCCTCCGCACCATCTTTTCGAACTGCGCGCGGAAATACTCAAACAGGGGTTGGCCCCCTGCCACCAGCCGCGAGTCGATGAGCGACGAGCAAATGACGGCGTCGCTCCGCGCCAATTGCACGGCTTCGCCGGGCGTCCGCAGGCTGTGACCAAGCTGAAATCCGGCGTCGAACATGGCGTTGGTAAACCGGCGCACCAAGGGCGTCAGTTCCTCGCTGGTGCGCTGCCCGCGGAGCAGCATCAGGTCGACGTCGGAATAGGGCGCCAGTTGCCGCCGGCCGTAGCTGCCCAATCCCACGAGCGTCAGATTGGCCCGCAAGTCGTCAGCGAGGGTGCCGCCCAGGTCGCTGACCGCCGCGTCGAAGAGGCGCACGACAATCCCGTCGAGAAGCGACGTTAGCCGGCCGCAGACCTGCAGGCCGTCGAGCCCGCGCTCGTGCAACTCGGCGATGCGCGCCCGGCCGGCCGTCATTTCGTCGCGCACCGCTTGGACGGCGTCGCGCAGCGGCAAAACAGTGGCCCCGGATTTGCTTTCCCCGCTCACTGCCGGTCTTTCCGGGGTGCAGAAGTTCGGTTTAGTGGACACGGCGCCCGGGATGGCCGGCGCGACGAAACCACGATCCTACCATACCCGTCGGCGATCGTCTGGAGAGAAGTCGCCGCGAGCGATCACTCCTTCTGCCATGGCGTGTCGGCGACGCCCGCGGCGTGATTGCACCATCGGGCCGCGACAAACAAGAGATCGCTGGCGCGATTGACGTACGTCAGCACCGCGGGACGAATGGGCGCGGCGTCGGCCAGCGCCGTCAGCTCGCGCTCAGCCCGCCGGCATACGCAGCGGGCGGCGTGCAGAGTTGCCGCCGCTGGCGTCCCTCCCGGCAAGATGAATTGGCGAAGCGGCGCCAAGTCCTGCTCAAAACGGTCGATCTCGCGCTCCAGTCGCAGGATGCTTGTTTCGGAAAGGAGATCGATCCCCTTCACCGAGCCCGACGGGCTGGCCAGTTCGGCGCCCAACACGAACATCTCGTGCTGCAAGCGACCGATCACCTCGTCGACCTCCACCGGCAGGCTGGCCGCTCGGCACACGCCGAGGAAAGCGTTGAGTTCGTCCACGGCCCCGTACGCGGCGATGCGCCGATCGTGCTTAGGCACACGCGATCCGCCGGAAAGGCCCGTGGTCCCATCGTCGCCTGTGCGTGTGTAGATTTTCATGCTAGGCGCTGGGGAAAGCGTGACGGATCGCACGCCGTCGGCTGCGCCGCACGTGGGCGCCAAGCCGCCGACTAGCGACTGGTAGTTCACGCTTTAGGGACGATACGGATTGTATGGGAGCCGCCCCCGTCGATGCGAGAACGCTCTCACCAATTAAGCTGTGGCCGGAACATCGCTCTCTTTCGTCGGTGGTGGGGCCGAATCTCGCGTGGAGGGATAGGCAAAGCGGGGGGATTTTAAGTTGCTTGCCGCGGGAACAATGGGGAGAATGTAGGCTTGTTGCACCCGAAGCGGTCGGCGCTCACAAGCTCGGCCGACAAATCGGCCCGCGCTAGCCGTCAGCGCAGCTCCGCCGGGCGCCCCCAAACCACTGAGCCGGAGTTGCGATATGGTCCGAGCGTTGGCCGCCTTGTCTTTGCTTTTGGGCTTCTGGGCCAGCGCGTGCTGGGGTGCGCCGCAGTCGGAAGTATCCAGTACGCTCGCGCGGCCGCCGCGTCCCGCTGCGCCTCAGCCGGACGCCCAGAATAACCAACAGGCGAAAGACGACAAGCCAGCCGACGACGATGAGGCCAAAGACGCCGACGAGGACGACGACAAATCTGCCGACGACGAAGCGAAGAAAAAGGACGCCGAGGAAGCGCCGGCCAAAAAAGAGGATGCCAAAGAGACCGACGAGGAAAAGGACAAGGACGCCGCAAAGACCGACTCGAAGGAAGCCAAGGACCAAGACAAGGCGAAGTCCGACGAGAAGCCGTCCGACAAGTCCAAAGACGCCGCTGAGACCAAGGACTCCGCCAAGAAAGACGACAAAAAAGCCGCCGAGGAGAAAAAACCGGAGACTTACAAAGTCAAGAAGAAAGATCTCAAGATCGACGTCGAACTGGACGGCGTGTTCGTTGCCGACGACATGGAGGAAGTCGCGCTGCGGCCCAAGGTGTGGAGCACGTTTAAAGTCGAGGAAGCCGTCGCCCACGGTGCGCGGGTCCACAAGGGCGACGTGTTGGTAAAGTTCGACGACGAGGACATCGAGAAGGCGATTGCGGAAGGGGGCTTGGACGAGCGGTTGGGCGAGTTGGCCTTGATGCAGGCCGAGGAGGAATTCCCCCGCCACGAAAAGTCGATTGAGCTGGAGTACGAACTGGCCAAGCGCGAATTCGACCAGGACACGGACGAGTACGAGCGGTTTCAGAAGGTCATGCGGGACCTGTCGGAGAAGCTGGCCAACTACTATCTCAAGAGTGCGGAGCAAGAGTTCGACAATGCCAAGGAAGAGCTCGATCAGCTCGAGAAGATGTACAACGCCGACGAGATCACCGAGGAAACTGAGGAGATCGTGCTGCGGCGGCAGAAATTTCAGGTGGAGATGGCCGAGTTTTTCGTCAAGTACTCGAAAATTAATCACGACTACACGGTGAACGTCTCGATTCCGCGGCGGGAACAGGCGTTGTCGACGGCCGTCGAGCAGTCCAAGCTGGCTTTTGACCACGCCAAGATGGTAAAGTCGTTGGGCCTCAGTCACGAGCGTTACGAGCTCGAAAGCCTCCGTGAACGGCGGTCGCGGGCGGTCGAGAAACAGGGCAAGTTGGTGGCCGATCGCGCGCTGATGACGCTCCGGGCGCCGAGCGACGGGTTGGCGTACTATGGGCGACAAATCGACGGCCGCTGGATCGAGGTTGGTAGCATGGCAAGCAAGCTCGTGCCCTTCGGCGCCGTTTCCCCCAATTCGGTCGTCATCACGATCGTCAAAGACCGGCCGATGTACGTCCAAACGACCGTCGGGGAGAAGGAGTTCCCCGCCGTCAAGGAGGGCCAGGCGGCGACCGTGGCGCCGCTGGCCGACGACGACGTGGAACTGGCCGGCAGCGTCAAGAAGCTGACCGACGTGCCCGGCAGCGGCAACAAGTTCAATGTGAGGATCAACCTCGAGAGCGACGACGAAGGTCCCGAGTGGCTCAAGCCCGGCATGAGCTGCAAGGCCAAGGTGGCGACGTATGAAGCGAAGGACGCCATCGTCGTTCCCGCCGAGTTGGTGCAGACGGACGAGAAGAATGAAAAGAAGAAATACGTCATGCTCCAGGTCGAGGATGAGGCGAAGCCCGTCCGCCGCGACGTCAAGCTGGGCAAGACCAAGGACAAGGAAGTCGAAGTGCTCAAGGGCCTCAAGGCCGGCGATGAAATCGTCAAGGGCGCGAAAGACAAGGCGGATGACGACGACAAGGACGCCGAGGCCAAGAAGGACGACGGGAAAAAGGACAAGAGCGAGTGAGCGGCACGTTCGACGCACGCTGCCCTCGGATGAAGCGCGTCGCCGCGAGCATCGTGGCTAGCTTGGCGCTCATCGGGCGCCTGCCCGCTGCGGTCAGCGCGGAGAAGTCGCCGTCGTCGAGCGAGGAAAGCAAGAAGACGTCCGCCGACGCGGCCGCCACGGCCGACTTCCCCTATCCGCTGGCCGTCGAGGGCCCGAAGCCCGCGCCGGTCACGCCGCCCACGCCCGAAGAGTTGCAGACGTCGATCGCCCGGGGCGTCGATTACCTGCTGGGTTCGCAGCGCAAGAATGGCGCCTGGGGCGGGCCGCAGCGCACCAAGGAGCTCAATATCTATGCCCCCGTGCCGGGCGCTCACCTGGCGTTTCGCACGGGCGTGACGGCGCTGGCCCTGGAAGCGCTCGTCTCGGCCCACGACTTGTTCCCCCAGGAGAAGCAACAGGAAATCGACAAGTCGATCGACCGCGGGCAAACCTGGCTCTTGGAAAACTCGCAGCACCTGCGGCGCCGAGCCGGAGGCCATCTACAACGTGTGGGGTCACGCCTACGCGCTTCAGGCCCTGGTGCTCTTGCATAAGCGCGCCGAAGGGGACGAGGAGCTTCAAACCAAGCTCAAGGAGCTCGTCGAGTACCACGTCGACCGGCTCAAGCGGTACACGTTCGTCAACGGCGGGTGGGGATACTACGACACGGACGCCCGCACCGAAACGCCCAGCGGCAGCCCCAACAGCTTTGTCACTGCCACGGGCCTGATCGCGCTGAAGCAGGCCGCGACCCTCGGCGTCGAGTATCCGGAGAAGCTGACCAAGAAAGCCATCGACTCGATGCTGCGGCAGCGGAACCCCGATTTTTCCTACGACTACGGCGAATACTTGCGGATGGTTCCGCGGATGGATATCAACCGGCCCGGGGGGAGCCTGGGCCGCAGCCAGGCGTGCAACCTGGCGCTGCGCCAGTACGGCGACAAATATGTGACCGACGAGGTGCTCAAGACCTGGCTCAATCGCCTGTATGCCCGCAACGGGTGGCTGAGCATCGGCCGCAAGCTGCCGGTGCCGCACGAGTCGTGGTTCAGCGTGGCCGGGTATTTTTACTACTACGGCCACTACTACGCGGCCATGTGCATCGACGAGTTGCCGGCGGCGGAGCGGCCGTATTTTCAGGATCATCTGGCGCGCATTCTCATGCCGCTGCAGGAGAAGGACGGCAGTTGGTGGGATTATCCGCTCTACGATTACCACCAGGCTTGGGGGACGGCGATGACCGTGTCGGCGCTGGTGCGTTGCCGGCGTGACGGGTCGTGAGGACGTCGGTGCGCGATGGGCGCCGGGGTCGGGGACGACCCGGCTCGCTCTGGCTTTTGCAGTTTTGCGACGCCAGTAGGGGTCCCATCTTTTTATTGCATTAGTCCCTGATTTTGCCTTGCCGCGCCGCGGTCGGAGTAGGGAAACACAGGGTGTGCCACAACGCGACGCCGCGCTAAAGTCGGCGAGTTGTGCGTTTCTCTGGAGGGCGTCGGAGCGACTCAAAACTCGCCGGGAGGGGAAGGCTCCTGCCGAGCCGACGTGAATGAGTGTGGCGCTTGTTCGGATGCGGCTCCGCGGGAGCGTCGCCCTCCCGGGGCGCGCTGCGAGCGTGCGTTTTCCCTCTGGCTGAGGGCTGTATGCCGACGGTTGAGAGCTTCGGGCCATGCCTGAACGTTAGCACAGGTCGTGGCCCATTTTCAACAACTTTTTTGGAGACTTCTCGCTGAAGCCGACAGCCGGTCGGCGAGCTAGCAGTGGGGATTTTTCTCCCCACGCAGCCGTGACTCCACCGCCAACGGCATCACATCAGTTACGACGACATTGGAAACGCCGAAAGCCAACTTAAAGTCATCTGCCTGAGCGACTTGCATTCACTACCTGTCGGGATCAGCGAGAAGTCTCCTTTTTTGGCGCCTTTTTGTGCATTGCCCCTGCCTGGAGGCGTTAGTGCAGCGCGCGGCGACATGCGGCCAAGGCAAGCCCAAAGTACATCAATACGGCGGTCGAGGGTTCAGGCGCGGGCAGAGCGCCGCCCGTCGACCCGCTGCCGAACTGCGCTTTCCAGACGCCCAAATCCGAGGCGTCGACGAGATGGTCCCCGTTGGCGTCGCCCTCGGCCGGGGTCGTACCGCCGCCAAGGCCGCGCTGCCACGTCAGAAAATCGTCGCCGTCGACGGCGCCGTCGGCGTCGAAGTCCGCCGCCTTGGGCAGCGAGTTGGTCACCAGGTAGACCCAACCATTGCGCTTGTTAACGATGTACATCTCGCCGCGCGGCCCCTTTCCGTACCGGATGTCGAGCCGGCCGCTGTTGTCGTAGTTGGGGTCGTTGGCGACGATATCGTGCAGCGAGATGTCAACGCTCGGCGTGACGGGGTTGTCGTCGTCGTCGAAGAGAAAGCCGACGCGCTCGATTTGGGCGGGCTTTATCTGATCCAGCGGGCCGGTCAGAACCGTGTTTTCGAGAGCGTCATGGAAGTTGAACGTGAATGTGTCGCCGAGCACGGAGAAGTCGGTGAGGAAGTACTGACCGCTTAGTTCACTGCCGTTATCGCCGACATACCCGCCGGAGACAGCCTGCGGCTGGGAGAGATTCTGGCCGAACTGGGCAATAGGAGAGACGAATGAATCGTCGTAGCCGCCTGCGATCTGAGTTAGAGTGCCTTCCATGTAGGGCCATCCGTAGTTGTGCCCGCCTTCGCTGATCAGGTTGATTTCTTCGGCCGATCCCTCGCCGATCTCAGCGATCAAAAGGTGCGCCTTTCCCTGGTGATCCTGCGCAAACGTCAAGGTGTGGTTGTTGCGATGGCCCAGGCTCCAAATTTCATCCAGGACATTCGGGTCGCCGACGAATGGATTGCTCGCAGGCACGCTGTAGGACAGCGATCCATTTTGAAGCGGATTGATTCGCAGCACCTTGCCAAGTCCGTTCGTTCCCACCGGTCCGCCGTTTAAGAATTCTATCGAATCGCCGACCGTGACGTAGAGCAAACCATAGTCTTCGTCACCCGGATCCGCGAATGGATTGAACCCAAACTCGCCGGCAGGGTGGTCGCCCCGTACCTGGGCGACTCTGAAGACGTCGCGGCGACTGGCATCGTTTATGCTCGCGATTTTGCCCTGATTGTCGAACACGGCGTCGAACTCGCTGAGCAGGCTGTCGCCGTAGGCGGCGTCGGGCGGGCCGATATAGGGCAGGCCTGTGGTATCGGCAGGCTTAGTTACGGTGAGCAAGAGGTAGACCTTTCCATAGCCCGGGGCGCCGACCTGGTTGAATTGGGGGTGAAATGCGAGGTCCTTCATTCCTCGATACACGGGGTTGAAAGCCGGAAAGCCGGGATTCCAAAACCGCACGGCGCTCGATCCATCGGGCGAGATGACGTCGACCGATCCGCTATTGAGCGCATTGACCGCAAACAGCCGGTCGTCACCCGGCGCGAACACGATCTTCTGCGTCTGCGCTCGCAAGTTCAACTGATTCGGCAGTTTCGCAAAACGCCGGAGCTCTAACTTTATGTCGGATACCGGGAAACTCGTGCTCGGGCTGCGGAGCCACTGTCCGCTTTCATTTTGAATGATGGGCACGGGTTCGCCCATCGCTGGGACTGCACATGCCAGAGACGCAATCGTTGAGACTGCCGCCAGCAGACGACAATTCCATAATTCGGTCAAACGGCCGACAAAACACGTCAATGCCTGCGACGCTGACATTGTGGCATTCTCACAGTGTCGAACAGGTCGTGCGATCGAGTGCATGACAATTTCAAGAAGACGCGGTGCTCACCGTTGGTCGCCGCCAAATGACCCGACGGCCGCATCGCCATGGCCTGTTGAGGGCCACGTCACAACGCCGTTCCGTCTTCGCCGGGCATTGAGGGTCGTCATCACGACTTGGTCTTTGGTTCCCAAACGGCAGCCGCCCCACAATCTACCACAATCTAATTGTCGCCGTAGAGAAGGCCATAACTTTTCGGGGCTTTCGCAAATGGGAGTCCTGATAGGTCGGCTGCCGGCGTACGGCTGGCCATTCGCCCGGATCGTCGCTGGGGGCGATTCACATCCACGACGATCGAACCGCGAACCGGGAGTCGATAAGGGGACATTCGGACATTCTACTTTTCAATAAGTAGAATGTCCCCTTATACTCCGAGCCGTCTTCGTTGCCGGGACGCGTCGCCCTGACGCGCTGTCGCATCACGGGCGCCGGTCCCTGCACTGACGGCGCCGGGGCAGCGCGTCTTTTCCGGCCGGCGCGTGTTTCTTGGGCGTTCTGTGCCGACTTTTCCGCCTCATTATGCCCGTATGTCGCTGGGATTTATTTGTACCGATTGGGGCGGCCGGCGCGCTGCGAAACCGCCGGGCGTCGCGGGCGTCGCCAAGAGGCCGCGCGGCGGGCGACCTAGGATTCAGTAGCAAAACGGGCGTCGCAGGGCGCCGGTGTGAAATGACCGGCGCTCGGCTGGGCCGTTTTGCTTGCCTGCTACGACGCAGGACCCCTCGCGCCAATGACGGCGAAGTGAATGTTCCCGGCACGATCTCCCGACGAGTTGAGTTGACCGACCGCAGCGCCGAGTTCCTTGCCTGGACACGCCGAGAGTTCGCCCGATGGGATTTCTCAAGAAATTCTTTCGTAACGTTTACCACGAAGACGCTGCGCCGCGGTCGGCCGGCAGCTTCGAGGCGCTGTCCGAGGATCAGCTCGAAGCGCACCTCGGGGTCACCCGGTATGGCAGCTTTGTGCTGAGCGACGCGGTGCGGCCGGCCTTCGACCTGGCCGTCGTGCCGTCGGAAGGCTATCGGCATGATGAATATCGCGACGAGTCCGCGCGGCAAACGGTGCCCGTGCTCATGGCCTCGGCGTCGCGCGAGCGTCTGTTCGAAACTTTCATGGAGCTGTTGGACCCGCTGGGGCAGGTGGTGGACGTGGTGCTGGAAACCAGCCACAACTACGCCTCGGCCGGCCACCAGGATCTGTATCGCGAGCACATCGACATGCCGATCCTGCAAAGCATTCTGTGGGACTTTGAAGAGCTGTTGGTGAACGACGGCTGCACGGGGATCGCGGTGCTCAACCCGCGCTTGCCGCAAGAAGTGCAGTTCGACGAGCACAAGCTTCTGATTGTGTACGGGAAGGACCTGCGCGAGTACGAAGCGATCTTCGGCAACTGCGGCCTGTCGTGCCGCGACGACATGCGGTTCATCACCGAAGCCGAGCACGTCCACTCGACGAACGACGATTACATCGGGAAGTTCGAAGAGCTGAAGCTGCGGCTGGGCATGGACGGAACCTATTGAACTGGGGCGGCGCGTTCTGCTAGCACCTTGGCGGCGCAATCCGCCTTGCCTTCGCCGCAAGCTTTCGCGAAGATTCGCGGCCCTCGTCTTTGCTGCGGTTGCGGCGCACCCGGCGCCGCTGCCAGCCGCCTGGTCTGGACTGGAGTCGAAGCCCTTGTCGCGTGCGCGCCTTGCCGTGCTGACCTCGCCGCTGCGCCTGCGCCTGTGCGGCGGGGTGCGCGATGGTCGCCGCCGGTTGCCAACCCCTGCAGCAGACGCTACAGCCCACGGCGCCAGTCGTCGTTGTGCAGCCAGGGGCGCCGCAACTTTTTGCGGCTCCGCCGGTGGCTAGCGCCGAAGGCGTGGTCGTTGATCCCTTTGCGACGCCCTACCCTCAGGCAATGGCGCCCGGGACGCCGCCCTTTATCGACGCGGGCGAGGGCGGCGCCAGCCGCATCCACGTGCCGGTGGTCAATCGGGACTGGACTTGGGAGCAGATCGTCGACGTGGTGGACGACTACTTTCGCGTTGAGCGCGAGCGGCAGGTGCAAGTGGTGGGCGACGTGATCACCGAAGGCCGCATCGACTCGTTTCCGCAAGTGGGCGCCACGATCGTCGAGCCGCACCGTCACGACTCGGTGGGCCGCTACAACCGCTGGGAGAGCACCTTTCAAACCATCCGGCGGCGGGCGGCGGTGCGCGTCATCCCCGATGCCGGCGGTTACCTGGTCGACGTGACGGTGGAAAAGGACCTCGAGGACTTGCCGCGGCCCGAGCATGCGACCGCTGGGGCCGCCGTCTTTCGCAACGACAACTCGCTGCCGTCGTCGGTCGACGAAGGCGTCAGCCCGATACGACTGGCCGGCAACTGGATCCTCTTGGGTCGCGACCCGGCGCTGGAGCGGCAGATGCTGGCCGACATCCAAGCGCGGCTTACTCCGCAAGCGGCGCCGGGATTTGTTTCGCCCTGAGGGGCCATTGGCAGGTGGGCCAAACTTGAGGGGGCGGCGATCCGCGGCGGGGCTTCCCGGACGGCGTGGCCGTCCGGCTAGTTCGATGGTTTTTTGTTTTAGGCTGTGGAGATGCAACGTCAGATGGGGCGTGCGACCTCGATGTCGTCGCCGACCATTTTGGGGACGCCTAGCGGCGCGACCGTCGTCGCCGACGCGGCGCCGTTTTGTGGCTCGCGCCACACCGGCAGCCGCACGGTGAACGCGGCGCCCTTGCCGACGGTGCTTTCCACCCGCAGTCGGCCCTGGTGGGCTTCGATGATGTCGCGACAGGCTGCGAGGCCCACGCCCGTGCCCCCTTTGCCGGTGGCGTCGGGGCCAATCTTGGTGGTGAAGTAGCGGTCGAAGATTTTGGGCAAGAGCTCGCGCGGGATGCCGCTGCCCGTGTCGCGCACCGTCAGGTCGACCAGCCCCGCGGCTTCGTCGTGGGCGATCCGCAGCACAAGTTCGCCGCCGCCGGGCATCGCTTGCCGGGCGTTGGTCGCCAGGTTCAAGAGCACCTGCTGAATCTGGTTGCCGACGGCCCGCACGGGCGGCGCCGGGGCGAATTGCTTCCGCACGGCGACGCGGTATTTCTGCAGTTCGCGCTCCAACAGCACCATCGTTTCGTCGACGAGGGCGGCCAGGTCGGTGGGGGCGAATTCGTCGCTGCGGTTGCGGGCCATCCCCAGCACGCTGTTGGTGATTCGCTCGGCCCGCTGGGCGGCCCCGAGAATGCGGTCGAACGCCTTGTCGCGCGTGGCCTGGTCCTTGTGGCGCAGACCCAACTTGGCGTAGTTGAGGATGGTCATCAGGGCGTTGTTGAACTCGTGGGTCGTCGTGCCGACCAACTCGCCCAATGCGGCCATCCGTTGGCGCGGGCCAATTGCTGCTTGATGGCAGCTAGCTCGTCGCGCAAGTCGCCAGTCCCATCCGCCATGTGCCTGATACCTCGAGTCTGGCGCCACGTCGCCGTGCTGCGCCACTGTCAATGTTTGCCGCGGCGCCGCAGTTTCGCCAATCGCGAGTCGCTTGGCCTCTTCGCCGCATCCTAACTCCCGATCGGCCAAAGATTTTGCCGCCGGGAGCGGGTGCAAGACAGGTATCGTCCAACTTCGCTGGGCGACTCTAGCGCTTCGCGATACAATCCCGCCCCGCACGGCAGTGGCGCCAATGGCACGCATGGTCGTGCCTAGCTTGCGCACGACAGAGAAACGAGCCGGAAAGGGAAGGACAAATGCCCCCCGCGAAATTGCTAGCAGAAGCCATCGAGCTGGCGCGGAAGCTCGATTACCAAGTCCGCGAGGAGTATCTCGAAGGCGCCGGCGGCGGGCACTGCACGTTCGCCGGCAAGAAATGGCTGCTGCTGGACGTTACCCAGTCGACGGAGGAGCAGCTTAGCGACGCCGCGGACGCGCTGCGCAGTGAGTCGGCGGTGGGACGGCAGGGGATTTCCGAGCCGCTGGCCGAACTGCTGTTCGCGGCGAAAGCGGCGTGAAACTGGCGGGCGAGGCTAAGCCCCATAGAGCCCGTGCCGCTTGATGTACTCGGCGACGGCCGCCGGCACAAGCGATTGCCAAGGCCCGTCGGCGGCGATGAGCTGACGGATTTGCGAGCTGCTGATCGGCATTTCGGGCATTTCCACTTGCGCGCCGCGAACCTCCGCCACGCGCGCCGGGGACGCCAGTGGCGTGAGCACGCCGAAGTCGGGCTCGGCCAGGCCGGCGCGGTGCACGACGACGAGCGTGGCCAGTTCGCAAATGGCGCCCGCTTCGCGCCACTTGGGGAAATCCGACAATGAATCGGCGCCCATGAGCAGGAAGAGCTCGGCGGACAGGTCGCGCGCCTTCAGCTCGCGGAGCGTGTCGACGGTGTAGCTGACGCCGCCGCGATCGAGCTCCGCCGTCGAGACCGCAAATCGCGGCTCGTCGCCGATCGCCAGCCGCAGCATGGCGACGCGGTGGGCGCCGCTGGCGATGAGTCCCTGGGGTTTGTGCGGTTGTTGGGCCGCCGGCGTGAACTGAATCTGGTCGAGCCGCGCCTGTCGACAGCACGCCTCGGCCAACTTCAAATGGCCGAGGTGGACGGGATCAAACGAGCCGCCGAAAATGCCGATGCGCATGGTGAGGTTGCCGTCCAGGTTAAATCAGCCGCGGAAGCCGCTGGGCCATTATATTCTCTGGCGGATGTTGTCATAACAATGAGTCGGCGCACCCACCTCGCGAGACAACGCGATGGACTGTTTCCAAATCAACACGCGGCGGCGATTTCTCCAGGCGACGTGCGGGCTGGTCGCCGGCGCCGTGCCGCTGGGGAAGGCGCCGCGCCTTTGCGGGGCGGAGGCGAGAGTCGACGATCCGACCTTGCCGGTGGCGCAAGTGCGCTACCTGGGGAAGCAGTTCCTCGATAACCCCGTGGGCGTCACCGGCGCCGACGGCGCCACCAGCACGGCGCTCCCGTCCGGGGAGGCGCTGTGGGTCTTCGGCGACACGATCGAAGGGCCGTTCAAGACGATCCGCGGCCTCGACCTGACGCGCTACGCATCGAACACCGCGGTGGTCGTGCCGCGTCAGGATGCGTCACAGGGGATCAAGCAGTTTCGCTTTCTCACGACGCCCGACGGCAAGCGGCCGCGGCAGGTGATTCCTTTCACTGCCGACGAGAACCCGAGCGACCACCGCGTGTGGGGAATTCACGGCACGTGCGTCGGGCCGCACATATATCTGTTTTACCATCGCATCACGCTGCTCAAGGGCGTCGATGTGTTCGTCAACTTTCAGCTCGACGGCATGGGCATCGCCCGGGCGGACATTGGCGAGTACCAATTCACGCGGCTCGTGGCGCCCGACGGCACGCGCGAGTTCTGGAAGCGGGACGTTCCCACCTTCGGCGTGTTCGTTGAGCGGTCGGCCGACTACCTGTACCTGTGGGGCAGCCTGGCTACGGGCATGTATCTGGCCCGCACGCGGCCGGAGGCGATCGAAGACTTGGCGAGTTACGAATACCTTGTCGCGGCGCCTACGCTAAGCCAACCGGACGTGGAGCCGCGCTGGTCGAAGAAATTCGAAGCGACGGCCATGTTGTTTGACTCTGTGCCCAATGAGATGTCGGCGGCGTACAACCCCTATCTGCGCCGGCATGTGGCGTTTCACTCTCTCCATCGCGAAAACAAGATTGTGATGCGCACGGCGCCGCACGTCACAGGCCCGTGGAGCGAGCCGCAAACTGTGTACGCTCCGGCCAAGGTGAGTGACCTCGATCTGATCTATGCGACCAAGGAGCATCCGGAGTTGGCTCGCGAGGGTGGTCGGCGGCTGTACCTCACCTTCGTCAACAGCGCGACGTACGCGCCGCAGATGATCGAAGTGACGCTGAAGTAGCGAGTTAGGCGGCCGCCGCTCCGATGTCTCATGGGCCGCGCGGCGGGTCGGAAAATGTTGAAAGTGCGGCAAACTATTGACATTTTGCGTCCCATCGATCAGCCTGGCGCTGCGGGGGCGGCGGGTGCTTAAGGCTGAGATTCTCGCCTTCCGCAAGGCCATCGGGCCGCTCAACGGACAACTTCGAACTACTCAATCTCACTCTGCAACGGCGAGGGATCTCATGAAGAAACTGGCAACGAAGATTTACTCTCGGAGTCGCGCGTCGCGGGATGGTCGCCTGGCGGCGTATGTGGCGGCGGCCGGGGCCGTGGGCACGACGCTGGCGTCTGAGGGCAAGGCCGCGGTGGTCGGCAACAACACGGTGCAGTCGTTCGGGATCAACGGCGCCGTCAATATCGACTTCAACGCTGACGGTCAGACCGACTTTCAGATCGATCACGATCGCGTCACCCTGCCCGGCAGCGGTCCGACGCTCGATTATCTCCAGATCGATAAGAACGACATCAACGGCGAGGGTAATCCGCTCGACTTCGATCCCGGTCCCGATTTGACTTTCCAAGCCACGACGTTCACGGACGGCGCCACGGCGCACAACGACGCGAACGAGTCGGCGTACGTCATTACCGGTCCGCAGGGTTCTTATCCCGCAGCGTTGACTCAAGGGACTCAGATCGGATCGGCGTCGACGTTTGATTTTCAAGAGAGCGCCAACTTCCAGGGCAGCGGCAAGGACATTCGCGCGAATCGGCTAATCGACGAAGACGCCACGCAGATCGACCAGGTGCTCGGCGGACAGCCAGCTTCAGGCGTGCAGGTTCCCACCAGTGGGCCCAATTGGCTCGGCCTTGGCGGCCAGGTGCGCTACCTGGGCGTGAAAATGGACCTCAATAACGCCGGCGCCACCAACTACGGCTGGATTGGCGTCCGCATCGATAACGAAGCGGACGCCACGGGCGCCGTGGTCGGCTACGCCTACCAGACGACGGCCGGCGTGCCGATCGCCGCGGGGCTCGTGCCCGAGCCGGGAACGATGGCTATGATGGGTTTGGGAGGCCTGACCCTCGTGGGAGCGGCCGCTCGTCGGCGGTTGCGGGGCAAGAGGTTGGGGTGAACCGCTAAAGTCGGCGTTCCCCAGCGGCAGTGGGATCGAACTCTAAGCAAGCGGGCCACGGGGCATGGCCGTCGCGGCGGGTCTGCCCCGTTGGCGCGGCCGCTACGCATTGGCATATCTAATGGACTGATTCTATGAGCGGGAAAACCAGGCGGAAATCATTTCGGGGGCTCACGCCGATCGTCGAAGCGCGGCTGGCGGCCTACGCGGCAGCCGCCGGCGCGGCGGGCGCGACGGTTGCGTCCGAAGCTCAGGCCGTCATCTTCGGCAACAAGGTCCCCAAGCCCTTCGGCATCAACGGGGTCGTCGACGTCGACTTCAACCGCGACGGGCAAACCGACTACCAGATCGATCACGATCGGGTGTTTCTCAGCGGCAGCCCCATCGACTACCTGCAAATCGACAAGAACGACTTCAACGGCGAGAACAACCCTACGGACTTCAATCCCGGCATTTCCACCTTCCCTCTCAACGGCACCCAGGCCAACGGCGATCACGGCGTGCTTTGCTTCACCAATGAGTTCGACGACGCCGGCGGCTACGCGGTGGGGCTGAAGCAAGGCGACATGATCGGCGACGAGGGGGCGGGCAGTCTGGTTCCCGGCACGAAGTGGGACTTCCAGGAAGGCGACAATTTTCTCGGTCAAATGCCGAAAAAGGGCATCCGAGCCAACAGACTCATCGACGAAGACGCGGGCGTGATCGACACGACGCTCGTTCCTGGCCGTTTGATGGAGGTTCCCTTTGGACCGCAAGCGGCATTTCCCGATCTCGATGATTTTATTGGCGTGGGGGGCGCCACGCGGTATCTGGGCGTGCGGATCGACCTGAACGACGCGGGGCACTTCGGGCTCAACAATCCTAATGATCCGGAGAACGAGCCTGACTACTTGCAGGATTTCTGGTACGGTTGGATCGGCGTCAAGATCGCCAACGAGGCGGACGCGACGGGCGTGGTTACCGGTTGGGCCTACGAATCGACGCCGGGCATGTCGATCGCGGCGGGCGATTTTGGCACGCCGGTGGCGGGCGATTTCGACGGCGACCGACGGGTCGACGGCAACGACTTTTTATTCTGGCAGCAGTACAACGGTTCGACCGTCGAGGCAGGATTCGGCGCCGACTCCAACGGAGATTTGAAAGTCGACGGCGCGGATTTGAACGCCTGGAAGAATGCCTTTGGCACGGCCAGCACGGCCGCGGCGGCGCCTGCGAGCGTTGGCGTGCCCGAGCCGTCCACGCTGTTGACGGCGGCTGTTGGCGGCATCGTGCTGTTGGGATGTTGGCTGGCGAAGCGCTGGCGGTCGGCTGGCCGCGGCAATCTCTGCCCTTGAAGTCGGGCTAAACCGCAAGCGGATGGCAGCTCATGGCTTCTGCCGAACCATCGGCAAGTTCGGCCGCAGAAATAGCCGCGGTGAGTCATCTCGTCGAGCTGGGATACTCCGATCCGCAGGATGCTGCGCGACAGCGGGCCGGCGACGAGCGCGAGCTCGATGCGGAGCTGGCGCGGACTCAGGGCCTGCTCGACGGCGGGCAAGTCGACGAAGCGATCGGCGCGCTGGATGCTCTCACGCGGGCGGCGCCCGAGTGGTCCCCGCCGCGCCGCTTGCTCGCCATTGCGTGTTATCGGGCCGGTGAAGTGGCGGCTGCCCGCGAGCATCTGGAGTGGCTCGAACTTCACGCCGTCGAGCAGGCGCCGTTGGCGCTGTTGCGCGCGACGATCGAATTGTCGCAACGGCAGTTCGACGCCGCGCTCGATCAGGCCGGATATGCTCGGCACCTTGACCAGTCGCTGCCGGGGCCAGAACTTGTGATCGGGGAAGCGTACCTGCGTCGCGGCGAGCTCGACGCCGCGGGAGAGGCTTTTCAACGGGCGGCGGAATTGGCCCCCAATGACGCGGGCGGCGTGGTCCGGCCTGGCGGCCGTCGCACTGCGACGCGGAGATTGCGATGTTGCGATTGAGCGGGCGCCGTGCGCCTTGGAGCTCAACTTTGAGTTGCCGTTGGCTCACTATCGGTTGGGCGCTGCGCTGGCGCTGGTCGAGCAGTATCCGGAAGTGCGCGTGGCGTTGGAAACATTTGCCCGGCTCAGCCCGCACCGGGCGGCCCCGTACCGCTGGCTGGCGTCGATCTGCGAGGAAATGGAGGACGGCGTCACCGCCGCCGAGTATCGGGAGCAAGGCCGCCGCCTGGTTCGGGAGCGCCGCTCGGGGCGCCATCACGGGCCTGCAGTATAGCCGGCTGGGTGCCATGTCGTCGTCTTCGTCGACATGTCTGGAAGGCACGGGGAGCATGTTCACGCGGGCGAGGACATGGCACGCCGCGAATCGCGCCTCAGTCGCCGAGATTTCGGTACATCAGGGCCCACTTCCTGGTGGTGACGCCGCCCAGCAGCTTGGTGAAGCGGCGGGTATCGGCGTAGTGGTCGAACGACGTGAAGTGGAAGTGCGTGATCCCTAGCGACAGGGCGCCCTGCGTCGCTTCGAGCTTGAGCCACACATTGGCCCAGCCGCCGCGAACTTCGGGAATGAGAATGGTGGCGTCGACGCCCGCTACCAGCCGCGACTTGCGGTGGGCGAGGATGCAGCCGGCCACGCGATCGCCCACCATCAACACGCGCGAGTAACGCGGGTGGAAGGCCCCGGGTCCCTGCCCGCGGATCTTCTGGTACAAGAGTCCGCGCTCGCCCCCCATGTGATCGAGATGCAACTGCAGCACGGCCGCCGGATTGGCGGCGTACAGCGGGATGATGTGCGCGTCCGCCGGAATGCGCCCCGAGGCGCGCATCCGCTCGACCAACGGCGCCAGGCGCGGCTCGAATTGATCCAGCGGCAACTCGTGCTCTTCAACCGTTTCGCACACTTCAAAGCCAAGGCGCCGCCAGGCGCAAAACTCGTCGCCGTCGCACTCGACGCGGCGCGCCGAGTAGAGCGCCTGGGCCTTGCGTCGTCGCGCCTCCGCGGCGAGCGCCTCGACGAGCGCCGTGGCCACGCCGTGACGTCGGCACGGCTCGATGACGTGAATCGCAACGCCGGGCCCCACCAGCGGGGCGGTGCGCAGGGCATGCGCGCGCTCCGGCGGCGCCGACGACAAGTCCGTGCTGCGCCGTCGACCGCTACGAACCGCTCCGACGATTCGGGAAAATCGCCCAAGAGCATGCGGCAAGCTTTTCGATCGACGGGTTGCACCGGTCGAACCGTGAAGCCGCTTTGTTCGATATTGAATGTGAGATTCACGTTCGCAGACGCGACTAATCAAAGATGGCGTGACAAAACTCATCAATCATCGAGCTGGCCTTCGAGCCGCGCTCGCGGCCGACCCGGACGGCGTGGCCGTCCGGCTATTCTGCGTTGGACCAGCGAGGACCCGCGGAACTGCGCTCGCCTAGCATTATCTTGACACAAACACCCGGGCTGCCTAGAACGAAGGCGACGGTTTCGGCGCCGCGGCGGCCCTCTTTTCTGCGGCAATTCACCAATGGCTCGACCCCAAGTCGGCGAGGAAGTCATGACTACGGCGCCGGCGAATCGCCGCGGGTTTACGCTCGTGGAGCTGTTGGTGGTGATCGCCATCATCGGCGTGTTGGTGGGCCTGTTGCTCCCCGCCGTGCAGGCAGCGCGCGAGTCGGCGCGGCGCAGCCAGTGCCAAAATAATCTCAAACAGATCGGCGTCGGCTTTCTCAACCACGAAACGACGCACAAATTCCTGCCCTGCGCGGGTTGGAGCTGCTGGTCAGTGGGCGACGCCCTGCTGGGAGCCGGTCGCAAGCAGCCCGGCGGTTGGATGTATCAGATCCTGCCGTTCATCGAACAGCAGGCGGTGTTCAACCTGACCAACGACGGCAACAAAGGCGCGGTCACGCCGCAGCAGAAAGAGGGCTCGATCAAATTGCAGCAGTCGGCCGTGGCGACTTTCAACTGTCCCTCGCGTCGACCCGCCAAGCTGTTCACGTACGCGCTCAGCAACCAGTGGACGCCGCACAACGGCGACCGCTCGCTGCAGGTGGCGCGCGGGGACTACGCGGCCAACGCGGGCGACGGCGAGGGGGGCGTCAAGTTTTTCTATCCAGACAAGAATGACTACTACGACGTTGTGACGGAACTTGCGCCGCCTTACGACAAACCGCCGCCTGACCCCGTGACCGGTCAGAACGAATGGCCGCCGTTCGACGGCCAGACCGGCGTCAACTATCCGGGGGCCGAGATCCAGATCAAGCATATCCTCGACGGTACTGGCAATACCTATATGGTCGGCGAGAAATATGTGAACGGCGCCCAGTACGAATCGAGCGGCGACACTGACGGCGGCGACAATCACAGCATTTTTCAAGGCTTCGACTGGGACATTAATCGCTGGGCTTCGGACAAGAAAGACGACGCCTATTGGCCGCCGAAACAAGACACGCCAAATCTCGATAATTATCAAGGGTTTGGCAGCGCGCATGCCACGGCGTGGCACGTCGTGATGTGCGACGGCTCGGTCCACCCTGTCAGCTACGACATCGACATTAAGATCCACAAGCAGTTGGCGAATCGTTTGGACGGCGAGGCAGTTTCGTCGGCGAGCTTCTAGTTTGACTGTGTACTGTTCTTGATTCGTCGCAAGTGATTTTGTAGACATGCCCTTACGGCAAGGAATGCCGAGAAGGGAGTCGTCGATGGAACGGCGTTATCAGGTGCGGTTGCAGGAGTTGTTGGACGACGCGGTGGCCAGTCCTGACCAGTGGCAGGGGATGCTGACGCGGCTGGAGCGATTTGTGGAGCCGTTCGCGGCCCTGCTGGTGCGAAGCAAGCAGCGCAAGCTGGCTCAGCAGTACGTCGCCGGCTTGGCGTCGCGGGTGGAGCGCAAGAACGTGGAGTCGATTGCGTACTGTCACGACCAAGATCGACAGATGCTGCAGAAGTTCATCGGTCAGTACTCGTGGGACCATCGGCCGCTGGTCGGCGAACTGGCGCGGCAAGTCGCCGCGTCGTTGGGACGGGCCGACGCGGTGCTGGTCTTCGACCCGTCGGCGTTCGCCAAAAAGGGAACCGAATCGGTCGGCGTGAAGCGGCAATGGTGCGGTCGCTTGGGGAAGATCGAGAACTGCCAAGTGGGCGTGTACTTGGGCTACGTTTCGACGGAAGAGCACGCTCTGGTCGACATGCGGTTGTACTTGCCGAAGGACTGGGCGCGCTCGAAGGCCAGGCGTCTCAAGGCCGGGGTCCCGCGGGACGTGAAGTTCCGCACGCGGCATGAGCTGGCCTTGGAGATGCTCCAGGAGCACGCCGCAGCGTTGCCGCACGCCTGGGTGGCGGGGGACGACGAAATGGGAAAAGTCCCGGAATTCCGCGGAAAACTGGCCGCGCGGGGCGAACGTTACCTGCTGGCCGTTCCCTCCAACACGCTGATTCGCGACCTGGAGGTCGAGCCGCCGACCTACTCGGGGCACGGCCGCCGACCGAAGTCTCCGTGGCAACGCGTCGACCGGTGGTGCGCCGCGCTCGCCCAGAACGCCTGGACGACGATCGACGTGCGCGACGGCGACAAAGGCCCGCTGACGGTCGAGGCCGTGCAGGTTCGCGTCCGCGCCAAGACCGCGCCCGGGGACGGCTACGACGAAACGCTGGTCGTGATTCGCGAGCGACAAGCGGACGGCTCGTTGAAGCATGACTATTATCTGTCGAATGCGCCGCCGGAGACGCCGCTGGCGGAAGTCTGCCGCGTCGCCAAGGCGGCGCACCGCATCGAGGAGTGCCTCCACCGCGCCAAAAGCGAAGCCGGCTTGGCCGATTACGAGGTGCGGACGTGGTGCGGTTGGCATCATCATCAGACGCTGTCGTTGTTGGCGACTTGGTTTCTCACGCAAGAGAGCCGGCGGGGGAAAAAACATCACGCCGGCGATCACCGTTCCGCAGATCCGCACGCTGTTGGCTTCGTTGCTGCATAGGAAACTCAACTGCGATCATCCCGACGTCGCCTGCCGCCAAACCACGCGTCGACTCCAACGCAACGAAAGCGCCCGATTCTACCACTGGAAGAAACGTAAACGCTTGGCAGCCAAAGCGCATCCACCAACGGCGATAACCAGATACAGTCGAACTAGGCTTCTTGGCTGAGAACGACTGGGCGGCATGCGGATGAGCGATTATCGACTGGCATGGCTTGTCCTGGTGCTTGCCGGTGTCGGTTGTTCGCGCGGCCCGGCGGCTATTCCGCCTCCTTATATTGATCCGGACGACGCTGCAGAAAAAGCGATCGAGCTGTACGACGCTAATCACGATGGCGCCCTGAGCAGGGAAGAACTGGCGAAGTGTCCGGCCATGCTGGGCAAGCTGGCCGCCTACGATCAAAGCGCCAACGGCTCGGTGGAAAGAGACGAGATTGCCAAGCGGCTGACGGATCTGCTGCGCACGAAGATTGCGCTGACAAGACTTCAATGCAAAGTGACGTATCGCGGTCGTCCCCTGAGCGGCGCGACCGTTACGTTGGAGCCCGAAGCCTATTTGGGCGCCGAGATCAAACCGGCCACGGGAGTGACGGGCGAACGCGGCGTGGCGGCGCCGAGCATCCCCAAGGAGGATATGCCGGAAAACTTGCGGGACATGGCGTTCGTTCACTGCGGCACGTTCAAGGTCCGCATCACGCATCCGACCATCAAGCTGCCCGCACGGTACAACACGGCGACGGAACTTGGATATGAAACGGAAGTGGGCAATCCGTTTGCAAGTTTTGATTTGAAGGACAAGTAAGCACAGTCTGATCCCCCGGGCGAGCAGATTTCCTCTCGCGGAGCGAGAGGACTACAATTACTGGCCAAACCGGCCGCTCCGCGCAAAGGCGATTGTTGGGATGCGCTTTGTGGGGGACTATAATGATGGGAATCAGCGGCGACGAGCGCCGGCTGCCTGCCCCAATCGCCCCAGTCATTCGGTTGACGCCTCTGCTCCTCTACTGGGCAAGCAAGAGGCGCCGGCCTTTCATTTCAGAATTGATTGTTAATCGCTGGTGACGTCGAAATGACAATGCGCGTTGCAACCATTGCGAGCGGTTCCTGCGCGATTAGTGCTGGGCGTGCTGATTGCAGCCAGTGCGCTGACCGTCGGCGCCGCGGCGACGGCGGCCGACATTGGTTATCGCCGCGACATTCTGCCGTTGTTGTCCGACCGCTGCTTCAAGTGCCACGGACCCGACTCGGCCAGTCGCGAGGCAGGGCTGCGGCTTGATCAACCCGAGGCGGCGACGGCGGAGCTGGAGTCGGGCGCCACGGCGATCGTGCCCGGCAAGCCGGACGAGAGCGCGCTGGTCGAGCGGATCTTCTCCGATGATCCTGATTTCGCGATGCCGCCGGCCGACAGCGGCAAGACGCTCTCCGCGGCTGAGAAGGATTTGCTGCGGCGGTGGGTCGCGTCCGGGGCCGAGTATCAGAAGCACTGGGCGTTTGTGGCGCCGGTGCGTCCTGAGATTCCGCAAGTCAGCCATGCCAGCCTCATGAACAATCCGATCGATGCGTTCGTGCTCGAGCGGCTCGAGGCGCAAAAGCTGGAACCGTCGCCGCGGGCGAGCAAGGAGCGGCTCATTCGGCGTTTGTATTTTGATCTGGTGGGCCTGCCTCCGACGCTGGCGGAGGTCGACGCCTTTCTGGCCGATGACTCGCCCGACGCCTATCAGAAAGTGGTCGATCGGCTGATCGATTCGCCGCAGTACGGCGAGCGGATGGCCGTCGACTGGCTGGACGGCGCCCGGTACGCCGACTCGAACGGCTATCAGAACGACTTCGCCCGCAGCATGTGGCCGTGGCGCGATTGGGTGATCAAGGCGTTTTGCGACCACATGCCGTACGACCAGTTCGTGACCGAGCAACTGGCCGGGGATTTACTGCCCAATGCGACGCTGTCGCAGCGGATTGCGACGGGGTTCAATCGCAATCACCGGACCGTGACCGAGGCCGGCTCGATTGAGGACGAATGGTTTGTCGAGAACGTGGTGGACCGCGTGCAGACGACGGGGACGGTGATGCTGGGCCTGACGATTGGGTGCGCCCGGTGTCACGATCATAAGTTCGATCCAGTGACGCAGAAGGAGTTCTATCAGCTCTTCGGGTTTTTCAACAACGTGAACGAAAAAGGCGTCTACACGGAGACGCGCGGCAACGTGCCGCCGCTGGTGAAGGTGACGACGCCCGAGCAGGACCAGAAGCTGGCGGAACTGGACGGCAAGATTGCCGAGCTCACCAAGCAGGTTGCCGAGCGGCAGGCGAAGATTGGCCCGGAGCGGCAGGCGTGGATCGACTCGCTCGCCGGCGCCCAGGACGCGAGCGAGCCCGAGGCGATAGCCGCGCATCGAGCTCGGCGGCGACGCGACGGCGCGGGTGGCGGTGACGGGCGAGGAGTCGGCGCCCGATGAGGGGTCGACTCTCCCTGAGTGGAAGGCGGATTTGTTCGGCGCCACGGCGGCGTTTGACGGCAAGCAGCGTTTGGCATACTCGAAATTGAATTCGCCGCCGGGCGATCGGCCCTTCAGCGTGAGCTTTTGGATCAAGCCCACGGGCGAAGGCGTCATTTTTTCGAAGACCGATACCGAGGCGTCGCTGCGCGGCGTCGACATGTATCTGTATGACGACGGCAAAGTGGGAATGTCGCTCATCAGCGCGTCGCCGGACAACATGCTGAAACTCTGGACGAAACAGACGGCGCCGCAGGGTAAGTGGTCCCACGTCGTGGCGACGTACGACGGGTCGAGCAAGGCGGCGGGGGTGACGCTGTACTTCAACGGCGTGAAGCAGGAGGTCGAAGTCGAGTCGGACAAGCTGTCGGGGTCGATTGCCAACGACCAACCATTGCGGATCGGTCAGCGCGCCACGGATACCCAATTGCACGCGGGCCTGGCCGACGTGCGGCTGTTTCACCACGCGCTAACTGCCGACGAAGTGGCAAAGGTGCGCCGCGGATCGGTGTGGCGGGGCCTCAAGGCGGCGAAGCTGGATCAGATGGACGACGGCCAGCGCCAGCAGTTCGACGGTTTGCTCCTGGAATTTGGCACGGATCCGGTCGTCGTGGCCGCGGCGGAAACAAAACGTGACCTGGACAAAACTCAGGCCGAACGACACGCCTTCGACGCGCAGATTCCGACCGCGATGGTGCTCGAAGAGCGCACTGAGCCGCGGCCGATCTATCTTCTGAAGCGAGGCCGCTACGACTTGGCCGACACGAGCGAAGCGCTGCGGCCGGACGTGCCTGCCGCGCTGCCGCCGTTTCCGGCCGACGCGCCGCGCAATCGGCTCGGCCTGGCGCGGTGGCTGACCAGCCCGGAGAACCCGCTGGTGGCGCGCGTGGCCGTGAACCGACTTTGGCAGCAGTTCTTTCGCCTGGGCCTGGTGAAGACGCCGGACAATTTCGGCGTGCAGGCCGAGCCGCCGTCGCATCCGGAGCTGCTCGACTGGCTGGCGACAGAGCTGGTGCAGTCGGGTTGGAATCTGCAGCATATCCAGCGGCTGATCGTGATGAGCAGCACCTATCAGCAGCAATCAGAAGCCGTCGCCCGAAGTGTACCAGCGCGATCCGGAGAACCGGCTCTTGGCCCGCGGGCCGCGCGGGCGGCTGCCGGCCGAGGAGTTGCGGGACAATGCGCTGGCGGTGAGCGGGTTGCTGGTGAACAAGATCGGCGGGCCGTCGGTCATGCCGTATCAGCCGGAGGGATTGTGGGAGGAGCTGGCCGGCGGGGCGTTTGAAGTTTACACGCAGGGGCACGGCGACGACCTGTATCGCCGCAGTTTGTATGTGTACCGGAAGCGCACGGTGCCGCACCCCTCGATGGCGACCTTCGACGCCCCCAGTTGGGAGTTTTGCCAGGTGAAGCGGCCGTACACCGATACGCCGCTGCAGGCGCTGGCCCTCTTGAACGACGTGACGTACGCCGAGGCGTCGCGGAAGTTTGCGGAGCGGATTCTGCGCGAAGGCGGCGACTCGGCCGAGAAGCGCCTCACGTTCGCGTTTCGCCTGGCGACCGGCCGGGCGCCGGCGCCGCCGGAACTCGAGCGGCTGCGAGCGAGCCTCGAAAGGTACGAAGCGCGGTTTCACAAGTCGCCGAAGGCGGCGGAGAAGCTGGTGGCGCACGGCGAGTCGCCGCGCGACAAGGCGCTCGACGTCGCAGGAATTGGCGGCGCACACGGCGCTGGCCAGCGTGCTGTTGAATCTGGATGAGACGATGTCGACGAATTGAGGACTTATGATGGACGCGATTGAAGTTGGCCAGATGATGAATCGGCGGCACTTCCTGGGTCGCTCGCGGTTGGCGCTCGGAACGATCGCGCTGGGTTCGCTCCTCGGCGAGGCCAAGCGGGCAGCGGCGGCGAGCGTCGGTCCGGGTCATGGCTTGTCGCAGCTACCGCACTTTGCGCCCAAAGCCAAGCGCATCATCTACTTGTTTCAGTCGGGGGCGCCTTCGCAGTTTGAAACCTTGGACTACAAGTCGAAGCTGGCGGCGCAGCGCGGGCAGGATTTGCCGGCGTCGGTGCGGATGGGGCAGCGGCTCACTACCATGACCTCGGGTCAGGCGTCGTTTCCGATGGCGCCGTCGATTTTTCCGTTCTCGCAACATGGTCAGGGCGGCGCGTGGGTGAGCGACCTCCTACCGTACACGGCGAAGGTGGCGGACGACCTGTGCATCGTGCGGTCGATGTTCACCGAGGCGATCAACCACGACCCGGCGATTACGTTTTTTCAAACCGGCTCGCAGTTGGCCGGGCGGCCCAGCGCCGGCGCGTGGGTGGCTTACGGATTGGGGAGTATGAACCAGGACCTGCCCGCTTTTGTGGTGATGATCTCGCGCGACAAGAGCCGCCCGGCGGATCAGCCGCTGTACGACCGCCTGTGGGGCAGCGGCTTTCTGCCCACTCAGTACCAGGGCGTCAAGCTGCGCAGCGGCAAGGATCCGGTGCTCTACCTCGCCAACCCAGCGGGCTGCGGGCGGCATTTGCGGCGCGAGATGCTCGACGACCTGTCGGCTCTCAACGACATGAGCTTCACCCGCATCGGCGATCCGGAGATTCACACGCGCATCGCGCAGTACGAGCTGGCGTTTCGCATGCAGTCGGCGGTGCCGGAGCTGACCGACATTTCGGACGAGCCCGAGCACATTCTCGACATGTACGGCCCGCAGGTGCGCGAAGCCGGGCACGTATGCGCGGAACTGCCTGCTGGCCCGGCGGCTGGTCGAGCGCGACGTGCGGTTCGTGCAGCTCTATCACATGGGCTGGGACCAGCACCTCAATCTGCCGAAGAACATCGCCAAGCAATGCCTGGACACCGACCAGCCGTCGGCGGGGCTGATCCAGGACCTCAAAGAGCGCGGGCTGCTGGAAGACACGCTGGTGATCTGGGGCGGCGAGTTCGGGCGGACCGTGTACTCGCAGGGGCCGCTCACCGCGACGGACTACGGGCGCGACCACCATCCGCGGTGCTTCTCGATTTGGATGGCTGGCGCCGGCGTGCGTCCCGGGTTGACCTACGGCGCCACCGACGACTTCAGCTACAACATCACCGAAAATCCGGTGCACGTGCACGACTTGCAGGCCACGCTACTGCATCTCTTGGGTTTGGACCACACGCGGCTGACGTACAGCTTCCAGGGGCGAGAATACCGGCTCACCGACGTGTACGGCGAGGTCGTCCATCCGATTCTGACGTGACGGCCGAACGAACTACGGCTGCTTCTCGCTGAGATTCTTGATCGGCGTGAGCGCGAGCTTGCGGAACTCAACCTCCGAGCCCTCGGCCTGCAGCGCGATCTGGCCCTGCTTGGCGGTGCAGTGGTCGCCGTCGTTGACCAGGTCGCCGTTGACCCAGACTCTGATCCGGTCGCCGAGGCATTCGATGGTCATCTTGTTCCACTGGCCCGGCGGCTTCTCGGAATCGTCGGTCAGGTTTTCGATCTGGCGAGCCCTTGTCGCCGTCGACGCCCCAGTTTTCCTTGGGCCCGCGGCGGGCGACCATGTCGGGGACCGTGATGTCCTCCTTGATGCACCAGAAGTCGCCCGCGTTGCCGGACTCCATTTGCACCTCGAGCGACTGCGGAAACATCTCGTAGAGCGCCCGCGGCTTCGACGCATGGACCAGCACGCCGCAGTTGCCGGGTTTGCCGGCGAAGCGGTACTCGACCTCGAGGCGGTAATTCTCAAACTTGTCGTCGGTGATGAGGTGACCGCCGGGCGTGCCGAGGCTCACAAGCTTTCCGTCGCGGACGACGAACGGCTTGGGCCCCGAGGGATTCTTATCGAGCTCGGGCACATCGGCGTGCCAGCCGGCGAGATCGCGGCCGTTGAACAGAGACTTCGATGCGACGGCTTTGCCGGCAGGGGCGTCGTCGCCGTGCGCGAGCGAAGCGCGCCCCGGTGCGATCGCGATGAATGCCGAAGAGACGAAAGCGACGATGGCATGCGTAGTTTTCATGTTGGGTGCAGGATTAGAGTCGGTTGCGGAGACCGGGAATTCGTGACAGTAGAACCGCGATCAGGCAAAGAGAAAAGGTCGCGGGTTCGGCAATTGCGGCGGCGCCCGACGTCGAGGCGCCGCCAAATTGGCTTTGCCACGCCGTCAAATCGGCGGCGTTGACGGCATCGTCGCCGTTGGCGTCGCCAGCGGCCGGATTGGCTCCACTGGCGCCATAATTTCGCTGCCAGGCGAGAAAATCCCGGCCGTCAACGTCGCCATCGCCGTCAAAGTCAGCGGCGTCGTGGCCCAGCACGTCGATCTCTCGCACCAACGGCGACACATAGGCGCGGGCCAATCCGTCGTCGACGCCGGTGAAGGCGTTGACTCCGTCGAACGGATCGCGAAAGACGCCTTCCAGATCGCTGACCGCGTAGAGATCGACGCGCAGGTACGCTACGTTTTCGGCCAGTGGCTCATCGCCGTCGCGAAAGATGCGCACGACCGTCGAGCCGTCGGGTCCGTCGGGCGCGTCGGAGTTGTTGCCGGCGCCCGAGGGATCGGACTGAAAGTATCCCAGCAGGTCGAAGTTAACGCCATCGGCGGAAGTGTAGACGGCGGTCGTAGAAAAGATGCGACCGTCGTTGCCGTTGTTGCCGGTGAAGATGCGAATCTCGTCAATCGTGCGCGCGGCGCCGAGGTCGTACTCGAGCAGCTTGGCAGGCGCCCCCGAAGCGGGGAAGTCGTTCAAGAGGCCGGTCACGCCCGTGCCCAAGTCGCCGACGCCGTCGGTGAATGCGGGGAGGCCGTTGGGGTTGAGCGAGTTGCCGGAGGCCGGATTGGCGCTGTGCCAGCCCAGATCGCCGGGCCGCTCGACGCCGAAGCGCTCCTGCACCAGATCGGTGGAGCTGAACGGCACGCCGAGGGCTCCGTCATTGGCGGCATGCACCGTGGCGGACAAGATCTGCCCCGGCGGCGCCGTGACCTGGTTGCGGACGGCGAATTCGTCGTACGCTAGCTTGTGCGACCCGTTGTTGCGGACGAGCCCCCAAGCGCCGGTCGTGTCGTCTTCCCACTGGTACCAGTATGTGCCGCTCACGTAATTGCGGCTTTCGAGGTAGTCGTAGGCCGTGGCCATGTTGTCGCGCTGCAGCTCTTCGGTGTTCGAGCCAACCGTTTGCCAGCCGAACTCGGTGACGACGACGTTCGACGGGTCGTTGTACTGCGCCTGCTTGCTCCGCACGTTGTTGAAGTAACTAGCAAGCTGACCCTGGGACACGAGACTGCCCTGACTGATGTAGAAGTGGTATCCAAAGTCCTGCCACGGATAGCGGCGGCCGGCGTCGGCTTCAAGGCTGTTCCAGATCGAGGTCTGATTGTACACCACTTGCATGTAGTCCATGGCGGTGCTGAAGCTGCCGCCGATGTCGTGGGCCAACAGGCCGCCGGAGGCCAGCGAGATTCCGTAGTCGTCCAACAGCGACTGGCCGCCCGTGTTCAGCTTGCGATACGAGTCCGAGAGCAGTGCGCGTACACGCGCGGCAGGATGTACGTGCCGCCGGCCTGCGTGGGCTCGTTCTGGTAGTTGGGATTCGACCAGGCGTTGGGCTCGTTCCAGACTTCCCACTGCTTGACGTCGCTCTTGTAACGATCGGCCAAGAGCAGCGCCGTGTCGGCGAACGCGGCGACATAGGGGTTCGTGCCGTTGCCGTTGGGATCGACGTTCCAGGCCGCTTGCCCGCCGGCGACGGTTTCGTTGGAGAACAGGCCGAGGACCTCGAGGCCGGCGGCCTTGGCATTGGCGATCACCTGGTCGTAGAGCGCCAATTGGGTGGAGTTCCACGAGGTGGCGCCGGCGTCGAGGCGGAAGTTGATGCGGACGGATTTGGTTCCGGCGGCAGCGAACAGACCGGCCTTCTGCGGGGTGAAGATGACGGCGCCGTTCCAGACGGGCGCACCGGCGTTCAGCCCGTGAAATTCGTCCGCGCGTGAGGGCTTCGCCAGGGCGCCAACTAGCAGCGTGGCAATGCACGGGGCGGCGACGGCGACTGTCGGCAGCGATGAACGCCGCGCACGGTCGGCAGAACGCAATTCAATGGTCGCGCGGAGCAAACGTGGTTGGATCCGGCGATGAAACATGGCGCACTCTGGGAACCCCGTCGAGGCTAGCACAGTTGGCGGCCGTTTTCCACGAAGCGGCTGAACCGCGCGAACCGTTGCGCACGCGAGAGGAATTTGCCGATGTCACGCTCAGCTAGTGCAACAATCCGGGCGAATCAGAGAAATATTTGCAATATCTTGCAAACCTGGGTCAAAATGCGGCGCGGAACGGATAAACTCGGTCGTTTCCGGCGCCGGAGGGCGGTGGGCGAAATAACCTGATGGTCAACCGCGCACGGCGCTACGGGAGCAGGCGCTGCGCAGTGCGGGGAATTTGGGTCACGAGAGGGGAGGCGGTTCATGTGTGCGCGTCGCTTGGTTTTGTGCTGCGCTGTTCTGGGGGCTTTATCAACAACTTCAGCCCGCGGCGCCGTCACGTTTACGACTACACACGCGGCAGGCAGTCACGACTTCGACGCGATGATGTCGAGCACGGACCTCATCCAGGGCCTGATCGCCACCGAATTACCCGGCGACCGAGGCTGGTATTCTGCAAACACAGCTGCAGCTGATCGGCTGCCAGCTTTCACCGACGGCGCCGGGGTGTTGGGCAGCAATCTCACGGGATTGCTTTACGATATTGACCCCCCTGGCGAACCCGCGGCCGTCGGGCTGCCGGTGAAGACAATTCAGTATGACTTGGGCGCCCCTAAGAATATCGAAGAGATCAGCGTCTTCACCGGCAATAACAACAACGCCGACGGCCGCATTCTATCGACGACGGTGATTCGGTACTCGACGAACAACGGCAACAGTTTTGATCTACTTGGGTATTTTCAATCGGACCCGTCGGGGTACGTCAACGATGAGAATCTCGTCGATTTCGGCGTGCCGGCCGATAAGGTGACGCGCGTGAAGATATTCGAAGATGCGTCGACGACGATGATCTCAGGCGTCACTAATATCCAGTTTGATTTCTACGCAGTTCACAACACGCTTAACGAGCTTCGTGATCCTTTCGACGGCGTGAATCCCTTCACCGGCATCGACGATGCGCTTACTGGAGCATTCGTCTCCCCGCTGGTGTGGGAGATCGACGTCGTGGGGCAGGCAGGCGCCGCGCCATCGGCGGACTTCGACGGCGACAGCAAGGTCGATGGCCGGGACTTTTTGATCTGGCAGCGCGGCTTCGGCAAGCCGGCCCCCGTGCTTCCAGCAGATGGCGACGCGAATCGCGACCAGATGGTCAACGGAGACGACCTCGCGGTGTGGCGCGGACAATTCGGCGGTACAGGGATGATCGCGGCCGTGCCTGAGCCAGGCACGGCCGCCGCGGCGTGGATTGGCGCTTGGCTTGTCTTGGCGGGTCGACGCCTGCGCCGGCATTGAAGGCGGCGGTACGGCATAGTTGTTTCGAGTTCTAGTTTCTGACAACATCTTGAGATGGGGGAGGAACGACTAATGAGAAATTTTGCAATCGCATTTGCACTCGCGGCGGTGGGGGGGATGGCCCTGCCGGCGGAGGCCGCTCCTGTGGCGACGACGACGCATGGGGCGGAGTCGACGAGCCTCAACGGCTCGATTGCCGTGGGCGACCTGATTTCCGGAAAGATTGGGACCGAACTGGCGCCCCTCAACGGCTGGCACCCCGCCAACACGCAGGCCGCCGATCAATTGGCGGCATTCACCGACGACGCGGGCATTCTCGGGAGCGGCCTGACGGGATTGCTTAACGACTTTCCCGTCACGGGCACGCCGGCCAAGACCGTGCAATACAATCTGGGCGCCGCCGCCAACATTGGCAAGATTCAGATTCTGACCGGCAACAACGGCAAGGACGGCCGCATCTTCTCCACCACCGTCGTCAGAACGTCGACCAATGGTGTTGATTTCTCGTTGCTCGGTTATTTCCAGTCCGATCCGTCGGGCACGGTGAACTCCGGCGCCGGTGCGCTCGGATCGACCTTGGTGTCGATCGCCGATAGCGGCGGCGGCACGCTGGCTGCAGGCGTCACCGACGTGAGATTTGAACTGTACGCGGTCGATAACACGGGCGGCGAGATGCGCGATCCGTTCGACGGGGTGAATCCGTTCACCAGCGTCGACGACGGGTTGAACGTCCCGATTGCTTCGCCGCTGGTCTTCGAGCTCGATGTGGTTGCCGCCGTGCCGGAGCCGGCCACGTGGGCACTGGGCGCGCTGGCCCTGGCGGGGTTGGCCGCCGTGCGGCGTCGTTAAGCTAAAACTGTCGTCGCCTGCCGCGCCTCGCGGGCGCGGCTGGCGGCGAGTTTTGCCTTGACGGGGATGGAGCAGGAGAAGGCAGTGGGCGATTTTCGGCGGTATGGCAAACTGGGTTTTACGCTTGTCGAGCTGCTGGTTGTGATCGCCATCATCGGCGTGCTGGTGGCGATGCTGTTGCCCGCGGTCCAAGCAGCGCGAGGCGGCGCGGCGGGCCCAGTGCAAGAACCATCTCAGGCAGCTCTCGCTGGCGATGCTTCAGCACGAGGGCGTGCACAAATTTCTCCCGTCGGCGGGATTTCACGGATCGTATGTGGGCGATCCTGATTTGGGCGCGGAGGAAAAACAACCGGGCGGCTGGGTCTACAACCTTTTGCCCTACATTGAGCAAACGGCCATTCACGACATTGGCGCGGGGCTGACAGGCAGCGACAAGAAGCGCGCCTTGGCGAATCGCGACGCGATCGCCATCGACCTGCTGAACTGTCCGTCGCGGCGGCCGCCAATTCCCTACCCCAACGCCGCCCGAAATATTCCAGCTAATGCCATTGCTTCGGTCACGCACGGGCGAAGCGACTACGCTCAAAACGCCGGCGACATCAAAGCGCTCGAGCAGTGGTGCGATATTAACGCACCTAAGTTCGATCTGGTCAAGGCCGGCCAGACGGCCTGGCGTCCCAGCCTGGATCGCTCTTCCGGCGTTGGTTACTGCGGAACGCTGGTCAAAACTCGCCACATTACCGATGGGCTGTCCAACACCTACGCGATCGGCGAGCGATTCATCGAACCAAAATACTACGAGACCGGAACGGCCCACGCCGATGACTGGCCGATGTACACCGGGTATCAGGACGATCTGTACCGATCGGTGTACTGCTGCGATGCGCTCGACCCCAACTCCCAAGCCTTGGTCCCGCTCGAGGACACCGACGGGGTCGACGGCATCAATGATCGCTTCGGTAGTGCGCACCCCGGAGGGTGCCACATGGCGATGGCCGACGGGTCGGTGACGACGATTTCTTACGACATCGACCCCGAGGTGCATCGCCAGAACGGGCACCGGTCCGATGGGGGTGGGCCGCGTCAGCCCGATTTGCCGGATGATCCGCCGTGAGATCGGCAGCGCTAGCGGCTCGTGAGCTCCAGCTCGACGCGGTCGCCGATCGTGTCGCGGGCGACTTCCTCGCCCAGTTCGGTATGCACGTTGAGTTTTTCGGGCAACTTGCGCTTGGGGTGCGTGATTTCGATCTTGTACGTTCCGCCGAACACGCCGCGAAAGTGCGCCTTCTGCAGCGCCTCGGGCAAGTCCTCCTTGGCGACGCTGAGTCGTGCGAAGCCGCTGGCGTCGGTCACGCCGTCGGCCTCCTTGGGGCCGTCGCCCAGGTAGGGTTCCGGCACGAGCCGCACGTTGGCGCCGGAGAGCGGCTGGCGGTCGAGGCGTACGACGACGTCGACCGAGCGAATGCCCATGCCCTGTTCGGCCCACAGGTCGATGCGGCCAGCGATCTCGTCGCGGGAGATTTTGCCGTCGCCGTCTTTGTCGTACTTGTCCGTGTGCTTCTTAATGCCCGGCACGGCGGCCAATTCGGCGTCGTCCAGGGCGCCGTCACCGTTCTTGTCGTACTGTTCGATGGCGCACCGGCTGGCGTCACCCGAGTCGACGGCTACTGGTCTGACCGCGGCCGGTCCACGACTGCAGCCGCTGAGCGCCGCTAAGATCGTCAACGCCGCCGCCCCGCCGCTTGACCTGAATGCCGACGGGGAAAGACTGCGTGACGGCGTCACCATCGAATTCCATGCTGTGCGCGTGAGTTGTTGACATCGGACATTATGCCGCCTGATGCGCGCCTGGGCGATAGGGAGCGTCGGCGTGGGGGCCCTGGCGATTACGCCGCGAAGAAAACTGCCAATTCCGAGGTCGCCGCCAGCGCTCAGGCGACTTGTTGGCCAATGGCCGACTTGATCGCTGGCTGACCGAAAGCGTCGTCTTGCGCGGCGGCTGCTTGCGACGCTCGAGCCGCGTCGTCGAACGCCTGATCGACGGCGCCCAGCTCGCTGGTCGACGGACCAGCGTGCCGGGTAACGAAGAAGTGGCCGAACGACTCGGCCTGGCGTAGTTGCTCGATGGCGGCGGCGCGGCCAATCTTCTCCCGCGAAGCCGATGTCGGACGACCAGGCGCAACGGCCGAATTGACGGCAGCAAGCCACGCGGCCTCGACGTCGCCCGCGGCTGCAACGCTGCTGGCTGCTGTCGGGTTGGCGGCGGCCATCAGCAGTGATTGCTCAATGGCGATCACGCGCCAGGGCGTGGGCGCATCGCCCGCGTCGGGGCCGATGGCCAGCTCGCCGAGTTGAATGCTTGGATCCTCGAGCGCGTGAACGGTAATTGTTCCAACGGACAAGGCATAGAGATGGTCGCCTACGCGGACGCACCTGCTGATGAGCGATCGTCATGCTCAATCAGTGCGGTCGGCTCCAGGACGCCCTTCGCGTCGATGTGGAATACTTGGAGTCCGCCATGGCCGGCTTCGAAGATCGGCTCCTAGACATCGCCCCACCAGCTCCAGTCTTGGTCGGAGTAAATGGGCACGGCGAGAATTTGCTCGGACGCGAAATAGCTGACGGCGTGGTGGTCGCCGACGCCGACCATCCAGCGGCCGCCAGTGGCCGCCGTCGCCGTCGAGCGGCCGCCGTCGAAGGCGTAGCGACTGACCAACTGCGGATCGCTCAGATCGGCGACGTCGAAGATGGAAATCTGTAATTCCTGGAAGAACCCGGTCACCGTGTCGGCGTTGCGCCCGATGCCGATGAGGTGCGTGGCGTCCAGCGGCTGCAGGTAATCGGAGTAACCGGGGATGTGCAGTTCGCCGGCGATCACGGGATTTGTCGGGTCGCTCAGATCGATGGCAAACAAGGGATCGATGGTGCGGAACGTAACAGCGAATGCCCGGTCGCCTATGAATCGCACCGAGTGAAGGCTCTCGCCGGGAGCGATGTCGTCGATCTGGCCGACAACGGAAAGCCGCTTACCGGTTTGCTGCAAAACGAAAAGTTGCTGACTCCACCCCGAGCCGCCCGACGTGACCACGCGGAGATAACCCTCGTGCTCGTCGGCGGCAAACTGGTTGAGGATTGTGCCGTCGACCTTGCCGCGGGCCGCGAGGCGGACGTCGTGCGATTGGGCGTCGAAGCCGAACTTCCAGATGTTCGTCCTCGGGCCGTAGTACGATAAATCGCCAACCATCGCGCCGGTCCAGAGCTGCGACGATTGGGCCATGAGGTAGAGGTCGCTTTGCGTGGCGTACACCGTGGCGGCCTGACTCGCCATGACGCTCGCCGCGTCGACGACCTTGCCGCTGCCGTGCATGTCGATCGTGGCCACCGTCGTGAGCGAACCGATGTCGTTCGCCTCGGGCCGATAGATGCCCTCTGGCGACACCAGGTGGCTTTCTGCAACGACCTCGCCGTCGACGGTTAGTTCGCGAACGCCAGGCAAGTCGTCGAGCAGGGCATCGACCACCCGATCGATGTATTCCTGGCGAGATTCGTAGACATATTCTTCGCTTTGCCACGGATAATAGGGAATGTACGCTCGATCGATAGCAAACTCGGAGGACAGATGCAGGTTGTCGATCGGCGTGACGGTGATCGAAGAAGGATCCGGCTGGCCGCCCACGCGGTGGTAGACGGGCTCAGGCAAGTAGAAATCGTTGGCGACGACCAGACGCAGTTGGCCATCGACGGCGCGGGAGGCGATGAGGCGACCATCGAGCTCGGTCTTCCGCACGAGCGCCGGCGACGAGCGGTCGGTCACGTCGAGGAGGGTGATGGTGGTCGTCGGCTTGTGCCATTGAAGCGCCTCTTGAGGCGCCTCATCGCTACGCACGGCGTCGCCGTCGACGATGTGCAAGACGTCAATCATGATCAGCGGTGAAGTGATCAAGCCCCCGAAACCGTAGCCGCTTCCCGACTCGGTAGAGATGAGCGCGAGGCGGTCGCCGTCGAGATACATGCCCGTCACCTCTCCGTCGAGGCGCACGCGGGAAGCGATCTGCAGTTCGTCGCCGACTCCGGCCTTGACGATCACCAGGTCCTTGCCGGAGATGATGTAGAGGTACTCGCCGTCGGTTTCCACGAGGTCGGCTTCGTCGACGCCGGCGACCTGGACGTTGGTGCTGGAGGCGTCATTCGTGGTCGCGCCCGCCGCAAGCATGGTGCGGAATACAGTCGCGTTGCCATCGAGCCAGACAGTCCGCCGTACCAGCCCCACAAATTTCGCGTTTGCCCGAATAGGTTGCCCCATTGTTGGTCGGCGAGTTGAATGAGCCACCGGCGCAGTTCTTCGCGCGATTGAAATGTGTCGGACGGCTCGGAGGCATGGGCGGCTGGCGGCGGGACCGCAACTTTCGCCGCGGCGTCGGCGGCCGCCAGCCCGCCAGCCAGAGGATTGTCGGCGTTCATCAGCCGCCGATCTTCCAGGCGTTCGACGTGCAGCGTGCGGCCTGCGCGGCTGTGGGCGCCCGGGTGGGGCTTGCCGCGGAAGAGATCAAGTCGTGGCAATCGTTTGCGCATCGACATGGGGAACATGCCTTGGGTGAAACTTCGCTGGATGACAAGCCTGCCGGGCTGGACGGGATTTCGATTTGGTGTGCCACTGACTCTGCCAGCGTCCGGGGAAGGTAAGCGACCGGGTCGCTTCTCGCTGGCAGAGCCAATGGCACACGCGAGATGGCCCCGTTGCCTGTTCCAAAGGGCCGGTGGGGCGCGGGAATGTCACGCCAGCGGGCCGAACTAAGCGATTTCCCGGGGAAATGCGGGCTCAGACGAGCTCAATCTTCGGGAATCGGCGGCGCAGGGGGCCGCTGTTCGGCGGCCTTGTCGACCAGGGGTCGGCGGATGAGTTTGCTGACCGGGCCCGAGCCCAGAACCAACATGAGCGCCAGCGCTAGCATTCGGCGGCTGCGGACGTCGGCCAGCGCAGGCGCCGAGATCTTTTTAGACGCTGAAGGGGCGTCGTCGTCTCGCGGCCGCCGTTCCAGCGCCGCGTCGCGAATAGCGAGATTTATGCCGTGGCTATGGTCGCTGAGCACGCTGGCGAGCTTGTGCTGCGAGCGCAACCCAGTGGTTGAAACGCCGAGAAGTTGCCCGTCGCGCCCGGCTCCAGGACATCGTGAAACGTGGCAAAGCCGTCGGCTTCGGAATAGGCGCCGCCGCGCACATTTGCCGCGGCTGGCCCCTGACGCGACTCCGACGGGCCGGCGGTGCGCTGGGCATACGCCGCCACGACGGGCGCCTCGGTGTTCCCAGCATGTGCCGCAGCGAAGGCGGCGCTCGCTTGATGCGCGAACTGGCGGCCGCCCAAATTCGCAAATGACCCAGCCTTGCCGCCCACTTCGGCATTCGCGTTGGCTACTTCGAACACGACGGCCCGGCCGCGCAGTCCGTCGACCTGCGTCGCTTCGCGCGAACCCACGCCCTTCTCCACAGCGGGCGACTCGGGCCCCTGCCGCGCGAGTTTGGCTTGGGTCTGCTCGCCCTGGGGACCGGCGAGAGGCGAACCGCCTGCTTCGGGGTGATCGATGATCGCGATTTGTCCGCCTTCGGGATGCTGCGCCTCCGGCAGCCGCGGCGCAATGAGCTGTACACGGTCTCCCCACGAGTTCGTTGTGGCAAAGTCAATAGCTTGCACCGTGCCTGAGTTGGAGCGTGTGAACGCGTCGGTCAAAATCGATGAGCCGTCGCTGTCGGCCATTGCCCCAATCGCCCCGGAACCCGCAGGAATCACGTAGTCGGCGTTACTGTGAAGAATCGGAGCCGTGTCAAGGTTGATGAAGCCGCCATCGCTGACCAAGGCAGTCGTCGTAAACAAGAAGTCGCCGCCGGCGGCATTGGTCGACAGCACCAGGCGCGGCTCGCAGTGCTCGAAGCGGAGCGCAGCGTGCGAAACGATGCGCCGGCGTGCGATCGCCGGCGGGGCGCTTGCGTCTCCATGGCCCAAACCACGTTGTGCGGCGATTCATGTCGCGAACCTTGTGGTCGTGTGTGCGGCGCAGGTTACTGGATCGAAGGAGATTTCGGTACTGTGAGATTAGCCCAAATGGCGTCGTCTTGCAAAGATTGGAAGGCGGCGTCGCGGCGGAGAGCCGCCAGATCGCAGCCCGCCGCGGCGGCGGCGCGGAGCGTGTCGGCCAGCTCGGCGTCGATTTCCTTGGCCAAATCTCCCGTGGATTGGGCAGTTGATTGCTTACGAAGCTGGTTGGCCGCATGAGCCAGCTCCACGGCGACCTGGCCGAGATGCTCGCCGTGATCTGGCCAAAGCTTGCGCCGCTCCAAGGCGATTTCAATCGCCCGCTCGGGCCGCCCGGCCAATCGCAGGGCGCGGCCGTAGTTGAAATAGTGCTTGCTGAGGAACTCGCGGTAATCAGCGACCTGGGCGCCCGCTCGAAGGCGATCTTTTGGTTGTCGATGGCGAGTTCGAAGCTCGCCAGGGCGTCGTCGGTTTGTTGGGAGGTCTCCAGCGCCATGGCGCGATTGTTCAACACGGCGCCATATAAGCTGCGAAAGGCGAGCTCGTCGGGATAGTCGTCGACCAACTGCGAAACAATTTCTCTCGCGCCGTCGAACGACGCGATCGCCGCTGACAAATCTCCGAGCTGCTGCTGCGCCTGGCCGAGGTTGTTCAGGCTGACGGCCAGGTCGCGGCGGTAGCTGATGACGGCGGGGGCCTGGCGGGTCAACTGCCGCTGCCGCTTGATGGCCAGCTCGTAGGATTCGCAGGCGGCCTGCCACTGGTCGGAATGGCTCAGGATGGCGCCATGGTTGTTGTAGCACAGCGCCAGATCGCTGCGATACGCGGGCGGCGCACCGTCTTCTTCGACCAGCTCTTGAAGAATGGCGATCGCACTGGCAGGATTGCTCGCTCGCCGACCAGTCGAACTCGCGCTGGACGAAGCTGAGGTTGTTATGGCCGATCGCGAGTTCGTAACGCGGACCGAGCTGCGACGGCGCCCCGGCGACGAGGCGCTCTAGCAGGTCGATCGAGGCGGCCAGGGAATTGCGGGCGTCGTCGTGGCGGCCAAGTTGGCCTTCGAGCAAGCCGCGGTTGCTGTAGGACTCGGCCAGGGCGCATCGCGCCGTGGCGAATTGATCAGTTTCCTGGGCTGGGTGATCAACTAAGGGCTTCAATTCGGCGGCGGCCTGGTCGTAAGCCGCTAACCCGCCCTGGCTGTCGCCAGCGGCGGCAAGCAAGACGCCCAGGGAGTTGCGCCCTTGGCGCGGTCGACGAGTAGCTGGCTGTCGTCGGGCGAGGTTCGCACCAGTCGATCGAAGACTTCCAGCGCCTGGCGGCAATGCGCGAGCGCGTGGTCGCGATCGCCGAGCGACTCGGCAATGGCGGCCGCTTTGACGTTCGTGGCGGCCAGCTCGGCGGCGAGCGCGGATCGTCGGCGGCGTGGGCGATGAATTGGCGATAGTAACCCAACGTCTCGTTGAGCAACTGCCGCCGCAACGGCTCGGCGCCGGGCAGACCCGCAAGTTGATTGGCCACGCCGGCGCCAAAGCGATCGACCACCTGGCGGGCTTGCTGATAGTGCTCCTCCACGCGGGCGAGATTTTTTTGCAGGGCCAGGTTGGCCTCGGCGGTGCGGCGCTGGGCGCTGGCGATCATGATCGCCGCGGTAACCGACACCAGCGTGAGCACCGCCATGAACGATGCCGCCAGCGACACCATCGTGCGATGGCAGAGCGCCCATTTGCCGGCTCGATCCAGCACCGTGGGCCGCTGCGCCAGCGTCGGTTCGCCCGCCAGAAAGCGGCGCAAGTCGTCGGCGAAATCGCGGGCCGTGGCGTATCGTTCGTCGCGGGACTTGGCCAAAGCGCGAAGCGCGATGGTCTCCAGGTCGTACGGTACAGAAGCGTTGATGCTGCGCGGCCCCGCGGGATCGACCGTCTCGATGCTCTGCAGGATCTGCTCCCGGTCGCCGCCGCGATGGGCCGGCTCGAGCGTGAGCAGCTCGTACAGCGTGGCGCCCAGCGAGTACACGTCGGAGCGGGGATCGACGCGGGCCGAGTCGCCGGCGGCCTGCTCGGGGCTCATGTAGCGAATCGTTCCCACGATGTCGCCTGAAAAGGTGACGCCGGAGTCGGTCTGGATGCGCCAGGCCAAAGTCGCTCACCCAAATCTTGCCCTCGCGGTCCAGGAGCAGGTTCGACGGCTTGACGTCGCGGTGGATCACGCCGAACTCGTGCGCGTGTTGCAGGGCGTCGGCGGCCTGAACGATTAACCGTGCGACGCTGCGGCAATAGGTGCGATTGCGTGTCGAGACCTTGGTCGAAAAGCTTGTCGCAATCGCGGTGTCGCGGTCGCGCTCGGGCAGCACGCGAGTGGAAGTCTGCGGCGAGTCACCCAGCGTCGGTAGCGGCTGCGGCTTGGCGGCGGCGCGCCGGAGCTCGCCGATCGCGCACTCCAGCGACTGCCCGGCGACGTACTGCATGGCGAAATAGTGGACGCCGCGCTCCTGCCCGACCGCGTACACGGGCACGATGTTCGGGTGATGAAGCTGAGCCGCGGCCTGGGCCTCGGTGCGGAAGCGGGCGATTTGTCGCTCGTCGAGCATCGCCGCGAAGGGCAGCACCTTGAGGGCGACCGGCCGGTTGAGCGAAAGCTGGCGGGCCTCGTAGACGATACCCATGCCGCCGCGGCCGATCTCGCGCAGGATTTCGAAGTCGCCGAGTCGCTTGGCCGGGCCGTCGACGCCGGCATCGCGGCGCGGCGCGGGCACGCGCAGAGCCGGCGGTCATTTGATGGAGCGTTTGCAGGCTGTCGACGTAGCTGCGCAGCTCGCCAGCCAGCTCTGGGTATTCGGCGATCAGCTTGTCCAGATCGGGCGGAATGCCGGTGCTTTCCAGCTCGCTGAGATAGCCGTCCAGGACGATCGCCAGTTGCTCGGAGCGATGCTCAGCGGGCGAAAAGGTCGTCGTAGCGTCGTTGGCGAGCGGCTTCATGTGAATCTTGGATGTACGCTTATCGGATTCCGCGCACTCCAATCGCTCGCGCAGCGACTTGACGGCTCGGAGCCACAGCATGCGCACCGCGCCGCTGGAGCGCTCCATGCGGCGGGCGACTTCGTTGAAGGGCAACCCTTCGATGTGCCGCAGGACAATCACGTCGCGGTAGTCGGTCGGGAGTTCGGCGAGCTGATCGGCCAGCACGATCTCCACTTCGCGCCGCTGGGCGCCGGCGCTGGGGACGAGCCGGGATCGGGCAGCACGGCCTCGAGCCGGGCCGTCGATTGTTCCAGGGCGCTGGCCAGCCGTTCCATCGAGACCTCGCGGCGCACGTCGCGTTTTTCGGTCAGCACGTGTTGCTCCACCACGCGGCACAAGTTATTCACCAGGATGCGACGCAGCCAAGCCAGGAACTCGCCCGAGGTCTTGCCCCGGAATTGGACGAAGTCGCGGTGGGCCTCGAAGAAAGTTTCTTGAACCACGTCGGAGGGGCTTACCCGTGCCCGCAGGTTATGCTCGAGTTGGGCGAGTACCAGCAACTTGAGGTAGTTGGCATAGAGCTGCAACAAGTGACCGAGGCTCTCCGTGGAACCGGCCTGGGCTCGGCCGAGCAGCTCTTCGGTCGTCGCTTGGCACTGGTTGGTCATGGCCGCATTTCTTCCCTCTGCAAGAGGCCGACTGCGGCGGCGTTTGTCACGCACTTGGGCGCGGAATGTCCTGGGGGCCGTCCACCGACAAGCGGAACCTGGATTATAGACAGGATTTGCGCCGCGTTATCCCTCGGCGTCTCGATCAGCTATCATGTGGCAGCCGCAAAGTGCTTCCGCGAAGGGTCGGAGTGGGCAGGATGAAGTTTTTAGATGCTGGTTGCGCCGCACTCCTGGTCGCTCTGGCGTTGGCCAACGCGGCGACCGCCGACGCCGGGGCCTCCCCGCCGGCGCTCAAGGCGCCGGAGGGGTTCTCGGTTGAACTGGCCGCCGGCCCGCCGCTGGTAGATCGGCCCATCGTGGCGGCGTTCGACGAGCTGGGGCGGCTCTATGTCGCCGAATCATCGGGGTCGAACGACCCCGTCGAAAAACAGCTCGCCGAGCGGCCCCACCGCATCCTGCGCCTCGAAGACGCCGACGGCGACGGCAAATACGACCGCCGCACCGTCTTTGCCGACCACATGATGTTTCCCGAAGGGTGCATGTTCGTCGACGGCTCGCTGTATGTGTCGGCGGCGCCCAGCATTTGGAAGTTGACCGACACGGACGGCGACGGCGTGGCCGACCAGCGCGTCGAGTGGTTTCAGGGTAAGACCCTCACCGGCTGCGCCAACGACCTGCACGGGCCTTACCTCGGCCCTGACGGTTGGGTGTATTGGTGCAAAGGCGGGTTTGCCGAGCAGACGCTGCAGGTGAACGGCCATGAGTTCAAGAGCCGCGCGTCGCACATCTTTCGCTGTCGTTTGGACGGCACGGGGTTTGAACCCGTCATGACCGGCGGCATGGACAACCCGGTCGACGTGGTGTTCACGCCCGCGGGAGAGCCCATCCTCTCGGCGACTTTCCTGGTGGGCGACGGGCGTCGCGACGGCCTGGTGCATGCCGTGTACGGAAGCATGTTCGGCAAGGAGCACGGCGTGCTCGACGGACATCCGCGCACCGGCGAGCTAATGCCTGCGTTGGTTCTCATGAATCCCGCCGCGCCGTGCGGGCTGGAGCGGTACGACTCCGATGTCTTCGGCGCCGACTATCGCGACAACCTGTTCGTCTGCGAATTCAATCTCCGACGAGTGTCGCGGCATGTCCTGAGCCCCGCGGGTAGCACATTTGTCAGCGCCGACAGCGATTTTGTATCGTCGGACGCGGTTGATTTTCACCCGACCGACGTGCTGATGGATGCCGACGGCAGTCTGCTGGTGGTCAACACCGGCGGCTGGTACAAACTCTGCTGCCCCACGTCGCAACTGTGGAAGCCCGACGTCCTGGGCGGGATCTACCGCGTGCGACGCGACGGCGCCGCGTCGCCAGCGGACCCGCGCGGTTTGCAGATCGAGTGGGCCGGTCTGACAGTCGATCAACTGTGGGACTCAGCTCGCCGACGCCCGGCCAGCGGTGCGCCAGCGTGCCGCCCGCGAATTCGCCAATCGCCGCGGGTGCGGAATCGCTGGCGGCTTTTCTATCTCAACTGGCGGAGCGAGCACGAACCGATGCCTGTTGACCGCGGCGCCATCCTGCCGCCAGTCGAAGTCCCGAAAGATCAGCTCGCGATCGCCGCTTTGGCGCACACCTGGGCTCTGGCCAAAGTCGAGAGTCCCCAAGCACGGGCCGTGACGCGGAAATTACTCGAACACCCCGATGAGCAAGTTCGGCAGGCGGCGCTGCACGCCGTCAGCCTGTACCGCGACGCCGCGGCCACGCCGCAACTTCTCGCGATCCTGGCTAGCGACGCGCCGGCCAATCGACGGGTGGCCGCCGAGGCTCTGGGCCGGATCGGCGACCAGGCCGCCGTGCCGAACTTGCTGGCCGCGGCCGCGGCAGCCGACGATCGTTTTCTCGCGCATTCAATCACCTATGCATTGATCGAGTTGGCCGACGCGCCGGCGACGCGAGCCGGGCTGACGAGCGATTCGCCGGGAACCGTCGCGGCGGCGCTCGTGGCTCTGGATCAAATGCCCGGCGGCGGGCTCGAGCCCCGACAGGTAATTCCGCTCTTGAGTTCGCACGACGAGGGTGTGCGCAGCACTGCGCGCTGGATTGCGGCTCACCACTCCGAGTGGGGCGGCGAGCTGGCTCAGTGGTTCGGCGAGCAATTGGCGTCGCTTCCGGCGGCGACCGTCGACGACGCGGGCGCCCAATCGACGACGCCGGCTAACGCCGATGCACTCGAATCGCTGCTGCTGAGCTTCGCGTCGCACGCCTCAATCCAGGAACTGCTTGCCAACGACATTACCCAGTCCAGCGTTCCTGCGGCAGCGCGAATGTTGGCGCTGCGCGTGATGGCGCACGCCAAGCCGGACAAGCCGTCGCCGGCATGGATCGCCGCCTTGGCGAAAGTGATCGTCGCCCGCGACCCGGCCCTGCTGCCGCCCGCCATCGCGGCCGCGCGCGAGCTGCCGCCCGCCGCGCTGGTTGACGCGGAATTGAATCGCGCCTTGACGGCCGTCGCCGACGCCGCGGCACTTTCCAAGGATCTTCGCGTGGCGGCCCTCGCGGCGACGGCCCCGCGCCTGTCTGCCGTGAGCGATCCGCAACTCGCGCTGCTCCTGGAGGCGCTGTCTCCGGAAAACCCAGTGACCATGCGCTCCGACGCCGCCGACGCCCTCGCCCAGGCGCCGCTCAGCGCATCGCAGCTCGATCAATTATGCGAGTCGCTGAAATCGGCCAGCGCGCTGGAGCTGAACCGGTTGCTGGCGCCATTCGAACGGTCCACCGACGAGCGAGTCGGCTTTAAGCTCCTCGCCGCACTCAAGGACGCCACTGCCCTGCCCTCGCTGCGCGTCGACCAGGTCCGCCGCACGCTCGCCGGATATGGCCCGGACGTGCAGCACGGGGTCGACGAATTGGAATCGCTCGTGAACGTCGACGCGGCCGCCCAGCGCCAGCGCATCGACGCGCTGCTACCGGAGATGGCCAAGGGCGACCGCCGCCGCGGCCACGAGGTGTTTTACAGCTCGCAAGCCGCCTGCTCGTCGTGTCATCGCTTGGGCTACACCGGCGGCAACATTGGTCCCGAGCTGTCCCACATCGGCGAAACCCGCACCGAGCGCGACTTGCTCGAGTCGATCCTGTATCCCAGCCTGAGTTTTGTGCGCAGCTTCGAGCCGGTCCTCGTCGTCACCGTCGACGGCCGCGCCGTCAACGGCGTCGTCCGCGACCAAACCGAGCAAGGCTACGTGCTCGCCACTGGCCCCGATCAGGAGGCCCGCATCGCCCGAGAGGACGTCGACGAGATCCAGCCTAGCACGACGTCGATAATGCCCGCGGGCCTCGACAAGCTGCTCAGCGTGCAGCAATTGGCCGACCTGGTGGCGTTTCTGAAGAATGCCGGACAATGACTCCCGGGCCGCACGAACACGCGCACAGTGAAGGTCGGCGTTTCCCGAGCGACATCGAGCTTGGCGTTGCCCCGCTAGCCGCCCGCCCCCGCCGGCAAGCCGGCGACCTCCGCATCCTGCACCAGGTACGGCTCGCCTTCCTTGGCCGTCACCTTCGTGTTTGTTAAGGTCACGCCTTTGGCGTTGCGAATCTCGAGGCCCTGCTGTTGGGCGGCGATCGTAACGTTCTCCAGGGTCACGCCCTGAACTTGGCTTTCCGGAAGGCCCACGATGACGCCTGCACTTTTGCTGCTGGTGGCCGCGAGGTTGCGGATGGTGATGTTCTTGAACTTTGGCGTCGTTTCGGTTACTGGCTGCGCGTCGTCAGTGGCGGGGATCTTGGGATAGTAGCAGGTGATGGTGATCGCCCCGCGTACGTTCGTCATGGTGAGGTCTTCGTAGACGATATCCTCCACGTCGCCGCCGCGGGACCGGTCGGTTTTGATCCGGATGCCGTTGTCAGTATTCTCAAAAGTGCAGTTCTTCACGCGGACATTCTTGACGCCGCCAGTGGTTTCGCTGCCGATCGACACGCCGTGGCCGTGCTTGAACGTGCAATCGGTCACCGTGATGTTCTCGCAGGCAAACTCGCGTCCCTCGACTTTTTCGCCGCTCTTGATGGCCACGTTGTCGTCGCCGACGTCGATGAGGCATTTGGTGATCGTCACATTGCGGCAAACGGAGGGGTCGATCGCATCGGTATTCGCCGCCCCCTCGGGCGCCAGGATCGTGACGCCGGTGATCAGGACGCCGTCGCATTCCGTGGGCACGAGGTGAAATTTGGGCGAGTTTTGCAGCGTGACGTCGCGGACGACGAGGTTCTTCACCCGCGTCAGCACGATCAAGTTCGGCCGTGGCAGAGTGTAACCCGACTTCTTGCGCCGCGCCTCCTCGGCGGGAATCCACCACTTCTGGCCGGCGCCGTCGATGACGCCCTGGCCGGCGATCGTCACGTCCTCCAAATCCTTGCCGCTGATGAACGGCGTGAACTTGTCGGGCTTGCCCGCGACCTCGAAGTCGGCGCGCTCGTCGGTCGCTTTGAGCGTGGCGCCTTCTTCGAGTTGGAGCGTGGTCTTCGTGCGGATCACGACCGGCTTGCTGAGATATGTTCCTGGCGACAACAGCACCACCCCGCCGCCCGCCTTGCCGCACTGGTCGAGCGATTTCTGAATCGCCGCCGTGTCGAGCGTCTTGCCGTCTCCCTTGGCGCCGGCGTCCCGGACGTTGAAGACCTTTCCACCCGGCGCGGCGGCGTCAGCGCTGACGGCGTTGGCGCCCGCAATGAGAACGATGGCGAGGGCGATGTGTTTCATGATCGCTTTCAGTGTACTCGAATGATCAACTTGCGCCGCACGCCGCCCCTCGGCCGCGGTTAGGGCGCGGGTTGAGTGACGTTGTTCAGCACCAGCTCATCCACGTACTCGATGACGCTCGGCTTCGCGGCGTTCTTAAACGTGCAGTCGGCGATGACGACATGCTGGATCGGGGCAGCCTTGAGCCCCAGAAAAAATAGCGGATGGCGACTTTTCTCGGAACTTACGCGGTCCAGGAACACATTTCGGACGACCGGGTTGAACTCGCCCGTTTCGTTGAAATACCGCAGGTCGATGTGCAGGATCGCTTCCTTGACTTCCCCCACTCGTACATTTCGGACATAGAGGTTTTCCAGGTAGCCGCCGCGCTTGGAGTTGGATTTCAACCGAATGGCGCGGTCGAGGTTGGGACTGCTCATGGAACAGTCGTCGACGAAGACGTTACGGATGCCGCCGCTCATTTCGCTGCCGAGCGTCACGCCGCCGTGGCCGTCTTTCATCGTGCACTTGCGGATCACGATATTCTCGCTGGGAACGGCCAGCCGTCGGCCGTCGGCATTGCGGCCCGATTTTATCGCAATGCAGTCGTCGCCCGTGTCGAACGTGCAGTTTTCGATCAGCACGTTGCGGCACGATTCTGGATTGCAGCCGTCGTTGTTCGGCCCGTGGCTGTCGACATGGACGCCCCGCACGGTCACATTCTGGCAGAGCACGGGATGGATTTCCCACATCGGCGAATTGACGATGGTCACGCCTTCCACCAGAACATTCTTGCAGCGGTAAAGCTGCAAGAAGTTCGGCCGGATGTGATGGCCCGTGCCAAACACGCGTTTTTCGGGCGGCGCACCGGCGTCGGCCAACGCGCACAGCTTGGCGACGTCGCCGCCGCCGTCGCCTTTCCAGGGCCACCACTTCTTGGGGCCGGCCCCGCCGTCGAGCGTCCCCGGGCCGGTGACGGCGATGTTCTCCTGATCGAGGGCGTAGACCAGCGGCGAGTAGTTCATCGCCTCGGTGCCTTCGAACCGGGTGAAAACCGGCGGCAAGTAGTCGGCGGGCTCGGCGCTGAACAAGACGGTCGCGCCCTCTTGAAGGTGCAGGTTGACGTTGCTCTGGAGGTGAATCGGACCTTTGACGAACCATTTTCCCGCCGGGACGACGACGCGACCGCCGCCAGCTTTGGCGCAGGCGGCCACGGCTTTATCGACGCCGGGCTTGCAGTCTGTCTGGCCGTCGCCTCGGGCGCCAAACTCGGTGATCGGAAAGTCGCGGTCGGGAAACGTCGGCGGGCGAATCTCTGCAAGAATCGCCGGCAGCGACTCCCACGCCTGTTGGGTCTCGCGTTCGCCGGCGACACAACTCGTTGGCGCCGCCGCGAATGCCGCAGCCAATCCGGCCAGGGCGAGTTTCTCCGCGGGTCGCCGCCAGGCGGAGATCGTTGCGGCGAGATTCATGATGCGATCCTGATGGACAGGAGTTTCTTGATTCGCGGCGCGCTGATTTCGCGAGGAGAGCCGGCCGACAAAGAAGCCGCCCGAATGAATGACCTCGACCCCGAATTAAACCATTGTGTTTCGGCAGTCTGGTTGCAGGATAGGAGAGTTTCTTGCAATAATAGGATAAAAATCGCAACCCTCGACTGCCCCGCTCATCGAGCTTCCGTCGACTATGCCCAAGCGCGTCAAAGAGATTGCCCTGGCGTTTCCTCGCGGCGCGCACCAAGAGGTGTTCATCGAGGGCGTGTTGCGCTATGCCCGCGAGCATCAATTCAATTGGTCCTACATCACGGCGCCCGAGTCGCTGTCGCTCTCGGTGCTCGACCTCATGGGCTGGCCAGGCGACGGCATTCTGGCGGCGCTCAATACGCCGAAAGAGGCCGACTGCGCCGCCGCGCTGTCGTTGCCCGTGGTGAATATCTCCAGTGCGCTGCCGCGGTCGCCCGTACCGCGGTCGATCGTCGACAATCGGGCCATTGGCTTCCTCGCGGCCGATCATCTGGTGGGAAAGGGATTTCAGGACTACGCCTTCTACGGCCTGCGCGACGTGCAGTATTCCAAGGACCGCCACGCGGGGTTCGATGAGCGGCTTGCGCAGGCCGGCTTTTACAGCGTGAAGTTTCTGTCCAAACCCACCTTTGGACTGGGCGGAAACCTCTGGCTCAATCAACATCGCGCCCTCGCGGAATGGCTTTCCACCTTGCCAACGCCGTGCGGACTGTTTGCCGTCTCGGACTACCGCGGGCGCCAGGCGCTGGACGCGTGCCGACAGATTGGCCGCAAGGTTCCGGAGCAAATCGCCGTTACGGGCGTCGACAACGAACAGGTGATTTGCGAGCATGCCTACCCCAAGCTCACGAGCGTCGCCCGCAACGATCAACTCGAAGGTTTTCGCGCGGCGGCGATGTTGGGTCGGCTGCTCAGCGGCAAGCGCGTGTCGTTAACCGAGCCGCCCATCCCGCCGATGCAGATTGTCGAGCGGGAATCGACGTCGACCTTTGCCGTGGCCGACTCGCGGTTGCGCAACGCGCTGGCCTATCTGCATCAGCACATCGAAAAGCCGATTAGCATCGACCAGATCAAAGAGCACGCGGGCGTGTCGCGGCGGTGGTTGGAATACGCCTTTCGCGACGCGTTGGGCGCGACCCCCTATCAATACTTGCGGCGGCAGCGACTGGCGATGGCGCGGCGGCTGCTGGCTGAGACGCCATCGGCCAAAGTTTACAGCATCGCCCAGCGCTCCGGCTTCTCGTCGGCCAAGCAACTCGCGATCGCCTTTCAGCAAGATTTTGGCGTGAGCCCGCGCGAGTTCCGAAAATCGACGCAAACGTAACCGGCCGCGGCGGCCCGCTGCGATTACGCGTCAGGCCGCTTTGAGCGGCTGCAGGTGGCGCACGAAGTGCTGCTTGAGAATCTCGCGGTATTCGTCCGGACGATCCTGCAAGAGCTGGACGAGCGCCGGCCCCAGGCGCGGGTTGGTCATCACCGAGCCAAACGTGCAGTGCAGGATCTGGCGGCCGGGCGCCGTAAACCCGCGGCCGGGCGCCACGTCGTCCCACCGCTCCAGATACAGCTCTTCCAAAATGCCCGCGTCGCTGATTTCGTCGGGGCCGGCAATGTCGTCGACGACGGCCGAGACATGGTACGTCGCCTTGTCCTGGCCGTAATGCTCGCGGGAGTAGGCGATGATCGCACGGAACAAATCCTCGTCGTGATGCGCCGCGACGCGAATGGCTTCCAGGTAGCTGGTTCCGGCCGTCTTCACATGGAAGCGCCCGTGGGTCACGCGAGCGACCACGGGGTACATCGACAGCTTGTCCGAGCCCGAATGCAACGAAATCTTGTACGGACCCAGCCGCTCGGCGATTTCGACGTGCACTTTGAGCGAGGCTTCCAGCGCCGCCAAGTCGCCCTTGTAATCGACGCCCTTTTCGAAGTCCCCCACCAGCCGCGGCGCCAGGCTTACCAGCCGCACGCCCGCCTTGCGGAGCTGTTCGGCGATGACGTAATGCTCGGCGGGCGTCGTGGGCTCCGCGGTTTCGTCCACGCTCAGCTCAAGCTCAAACGGCCGCCCTTGCTGCGAGGCGTCCTCATCGACAAATTTGGCCAGGCTGATGGCCCGCTTCATAGCTTTGCCGTATTTGACGGCTGCGCAGGCAATGGTGCGTTCATCGAATTCAATGGCGCCGGTCGACAGCCGAACCGTGCGCCCGCGGTATTCCTCCGCCCAGGGAACGAGGTCGCGCACCGCGGCGAACTTCTGCGAAAGCGTCGCCCAGTCGTAACTATCCGCGTGCTGGTCGACGTCTTCGGACGGGTCCAACGTGAAGAAGACGAATCCCGCCTCCATGGCGCGGTGGGCTTGCTGCGTCGTTTTGAGGTGGTCGGCGTCGGCGGACCACTGATCGGCGAACTCAAGCGCCGTGAGGGCGTCGGCGGCGGCTTGCATCACCGCCGCGGGCGTGCGCCGCGTGCGTTCCATCTCGCGCACGGACTGCTGCGCAAAAAATCCCTTTGATCGGCCCCCCCGCCTCCTGGAGGGCGGCGAGATGACCCGGCGTGGCTAGCCCCAGGCGGTCGCCGAAGCCAAAGCTTGGTGACAGACCGAGCGGCGCGGGGGCCAGACATGTTTTCATGGCGGCGTCAGGAACAAGTTTTACTCGTATGTTATCCACCGGCGGTAATCGCAAAGTCAATGCGACCTGGTAAATTCCTCTCGCAGAGCATCAGCAGTAGGCTAAGCAGCGGCGTCGTGCGCCGACGAGCGCCGCCGCGAATATGCCGGCAAGCGCCAGCGAGCCCGGTTCGGGAACGCCAGCGAGCGCCGACGAGACGGGAAAGGGGCCGCCGAAGTTTTGCTGGACCAACAGGAAATCGTTGCCGTCGACGTCGCCGTCCAGGTCGGCGTCGCCATTGAAGTAGGAGGCGCCGGAGGACGCGCCAAATCCGAGTTTGAACGTTGCCATGTCGGCGTTGTCGACGTCGCGATCCAGATCGAAGTCGCCCAGCCGCGAATTCAGGAAGCCCGCATGCGTGATCCACTCGATCATATCGAGATTATCGACCGCATCGTCGGCGTTGAGATCGTACTTATTCTGGGCTGAACCCAGGGCGATGGCCGTGCCGCGGGCGGCGGCGATTTCGGTGAGGTCGTCGACGTCGAGGGTCGCGTCGCCGTCGGCGTAGTCGCCGGGAGTTCCGGTGACGCTCAGATTGCTAAGGATCACCGCGTCAACGATGCCGGGATCGTTGGGGTCGGTGATCGTCGCTTCGTCGGCGCTGCTGTTGTAGTCGATGCGCCAGTTGTAGCTGGCGCCCGCGTAGTCGGCGGTCACCGTGTACACGGTCCCCGGGGGATCGATGGCGTTGTCGCTGTCGAACAACGGGCGATGCGGCCCGGTGGCGCTGGGGTGATCCGGGTCGAAAAAGCGACCGGCGTTAAAATCGCTGTCAGGAACCAGCGCCGTGCCGCGCGTCGAGATGCGATCGGCCCTGATCAGCACCTGTTCCTGGCCGGACCCCACGGCGCCGCTGCCGGCGGTCGTGGGTTCAGAGAGCTTAATGCGCAGAAACCCATAGGCGTATTCTTGGTTGTTCATGAGGGGCCCCGCCGGAACCGTAAGGGTCCCGCCCGCGCCGCCGGCGCCGATGTCCAAATTGTCAAGCACGGTCACAGGCGTGACGCCGCCGGAGTCCAGCACGAACTCCGCGATGGACTTGCCGCGATTAAACCGCAGTCGATTGCCGAATTCGTCGGGTCGGTCCGCATCCCACAGGCCGGCGACGCTGGCGACTTGAAACGCGTCGCCGACGACGATGGACCCGACGCTTGAGCCCCGCACGCGGAAGATCGCTCCGGGCATCGAGGTAATGGTGGGCCGGTCGCCGAGGCGCAGGTCGTCCGGCACGACCAGCGAGGCTGTGCCGCCGACTTCCCAAATCGAGCCGGCCGAGAGGTTTTTGTCGGAGGACAACAACAGCTCGGCGCGCTCGGGTTGCGGACTGACGGTAATGTCGCCGATCGCGGTGTGGTCAACGGCGCTGGTCAGGTTTTGCCTTAGCTTGACTGTCCCGGCCGTCTGCTTGACGATGCCCCAGGGAAAAGCGGTGATGCCGTCGCCATAGACGTTACCAGTGCCGTCATCGAGGCCGACGCGAATGTGACGCAACGTGGTGTTGTATTCGCCGGGGGGGTTGGTGGTTCCCGATCGCTCGAGTCCATTGAACGTGACGTCGGTGCTGATGACGAGGGTCGTCACGGTGTTCTCAGGGCCGCTGGGAACGCCGTTGTCGAGGGTCTGACCGCCGATGCCCATGGCGCCCAGTTCCTGCGTGCCGTTAAGGCCGTCGCGCGGCTGCGTCAAGGCAACGGTTCCTGTGAACCCATTGATGAAGAATGTGCTGTCGAATCCTGGCGGACTTAATTCAGGCCCGACTGCCGGCAGCGGCACGTATGTGGGGACGTTCCAATTGGCCGGCGATTCAAACGCCAGCGGCGACGTCGGCGGCGACCCGGGAGCGACGAAGTTGACGTTGGCGCGGGCCATGGAGTTCACCAGCAACGCGCCGCAGGCCGCGAGGGTGCAGGCGGCGGACATTTTGCGGGATTGCAGCATGAATCTTCCCCTTCCAAAAAAGGCGATGTGCTTCAAAGATCGTTGAGTCAAAACACAGGATGAGTCGCAGCCGTCAATTCACGGTTAACGCTGATCTAGCTTTACGTCCAATTCCTTGGTCTCCCCCGCCTCCAGATGCAGTTCGAGGCCCGAGGCGCTCGGATCGGCGTATTTCGTCGGAATCGTCGGCGGAGGCGGACGGTCGGAATCGGGAAAAATCTCTCGGATAGTTACATAGTAATCGCCCGGCGGAATGCCATCGCCGGTCGTTTCGACGCCTAATTCATAGTGTCCATGGGAATCGGTGACGCCACTGGCCCATTTGCCCGTTTTGTTCGATCGCGCCAAGATCCGACCGACAGTGAACGGCGTTCCGTCCGCCTTGGTGATCTGGCCGGAAACGTGCGCACGATCCGAACCCGAGCAGCCCGCCGCAATGATGAGCGCGGCGCCCGCCAGGACGAGCCCAAGTCGATACCGCCAGTTGTCTGCGTCTCCGTTAATCAAGTCCAGCTCTCGCTCTCGAACAGTTTCAGCGCCCGCCGCGGCACGCGCTGGAGGACATCCGTCTCAGAACGGCGGCGGCCCAGCCGCGGGGACGCAACTCGCCGCAGAGCCGTTAACGTCGTACAAATCATCGCCCGCCCGGGTCGCCATGCGGTCCAGCACCGCCAAGTCCGTTTCCTTGGCGAGAACTTTGACGCTCGCATCGCACATGACAAAATTCGTCACGCCTGGATGCGCCGAGCCAAAGCCGTGATCGCCATACTCGACAACGGAGTCCTTCGGGTCATTGTCTTCGGTGAAACTGGTCGTCGGCGTGGGCGGCGGAGGCCCTTCGCACCTTTGGCAAAACGGCCGACGTTCGCCGAGCAGAACCCCCGGCACATGGTCGCCGTTGAAGGCGTGTCCGGACTCCGACGTCCGCCGGCCGACCTCGCCAATCGCCAGCGTCTGGCTGAGGCCGTCGGTGATGCTCTTGAACGACGTTTGCGCCTTGAAACTTAATAGATACCGCCGCGTTGAGGGATCGCTGTATTTGACGTCCCCAACCGACCGGTCGCATTGCGGCATCGCCCCGTCCATAAGCCAGCCGCTCGATCCTGTGAACCCCACATAGTTGCAGGTCGACCCTGCCACCGCGCGATAATCGGCGATCGAACCGGCCCACGGTTCGCCCGTTTTTGGATCGGTGGTTGGGTGGCCGTGCACATTGTCGGGGGTCCAAAGGATGATTCTGGATTCATGCCCCATCGACGGGCAAAAATAGGAGTCGATCGTTGCCGTGCGGGTCTCGTAGCGCTGATCGTAGAAGCAACCCAACTTGTTGTCCCAGAGCTTTTTCACCTGCCCTTGCTCCATGTAATCCAGCAGGAGCAATTGCCACGTCGCCATGTGATCGTCAATGCGCATCGGCGGCAACTCATTCCTCGCGTTATGGTAGTTCTGGACGGCGATTCCTTGTTGGTGAAGATTGTTCTGACACTGTCCGCGGCGAGCCGCTTCGCGGGCCGCCTGGATCGCCGGCAACAACAGCGCGACTAACACGCCGATGATCGCGATCACCACCAAGAGCTCAACCAAGGTAAACGCCCGCGCCGTCCTGCGCCGCTGGGCTTCGATGTGTGGCCGCATATATCTCGTGCACTCCCTCCGTCGATCGGAAACCTTGAAACCAGGACATGCTGCGCAGCTTGTCAGTTCCAAAAGTCTGATCGTCTTCAAGCCGCCTCCTAAAGACGTCGTATTCGATGCCAAGTTGGATGAGGACGACCGACGACTCCGCACAAGTTGAACGCTGAACGATCCGGCGGTTGCCAGACGTCACTCGTTTTTCGGCGCACAATCCGCGCGGCGACGCCGAATGTGAAAAGCAAGTACCCCGGCCGCCCCGCCCTTTTATTCCTTCCCATTTCAATGTTATCTAAACGTGAATTGCGGTCGAGTGCCATTTCTTGCAAGAATGGACCGAAAATACGCAGACGATGGGATGGCTATCGGCGGTCCGCGCTCGGCTGTCAGCCAGACACAACGCGCCAGCCGTTTTCTGACGCTGGCCGAAAGCCGACAGCCGAGCGCCGACCGCCCGGCTGTGCGTCTTTTCGGAACAATATTGCAAAAATTCCTACTTGGTCGCACTGTAGCGCCAACTACCATGAGACTGTGGAGGGAGGCGCTGTAGTCGCCAAGCGTCGCATGGCTGGAGGAGTTGGAGGACCAATCCAAACTCCGGGGTGAGCCATCCGATGCAAGAATCGCGACGCGGGCGATTTTATTGCCTACGATCGTAGGTAGGCCCGACGGCGCCGCCGCACAGCTTATCGCGCACTCCATATCGAGACTGAGTCTTCATCGTTGACGCTACTTTTCCTGGGAGACAAGCTAATGAGCCGACGACCACTTGTAATCTCTGCAGCATTCGCCGCTGCCTTTGGCTGCGCCCTGGTAAGCCGCGCGGCCACTGTCGTCAATGACACCTGGTTGGACGGAAACGACACGGAACCCGCGTCGCCAACTTTTTCTGAAAACGGCGTGGATGGCGACTTGGACGGCGATATTGAATCGGCTTGGTATAAAGGCGGCGCCGGAACTCTCGATCCGGTGGGGGCGGGCGGCCCCGAACGGGGATTCGGCTTTGGCGGCAGCTCCGCGTCGTGGACCACCTACTTCACGCCCGAAGGCAGCGAAGTCAACTTGACGCAAGCTGGCGACTCTCTCAAGGTCACCTGGGTGTTCAAAACTGGCGACGTCAACGCCTCGAACACCAGTCAGAACTTCCGGCTCGCTCTTGTCGACAGCCCCGCGGTCGCGCGTGTGAACGCCGATGGATCTCCAGGGACCAGCAGCTACAACGGCTACGGCATGTTTAACAACATGGGCGAGACTTTTGACCGCAGTAATCCCATCCAAATTAAGGAACGTGCAGGAGCCAGCGGCGCCTTTCTCAGCGGCTCGAGCGACTGGGCTGATGTGGGCACATTCGGAGGAGCCGATGGCAATGTGGGGTTCGCCGACGACACCTCCTACACGATGGAGATGACGATCACCCGCAATGGGTCGGCCAATCTCGATATCGTCTCGACAATCACCGGCGGGAATATCAATGGAACGGGCTCGGTGAGTGCGACCGCGTCGGACGTCGCCCCCAACAATGGGTCGTACAAGTTCGACACCTTCGGCGTGCGGCCTACGAACGAGACCACGACATCGACCATTTTTGACACGACGTTGTTCAAGGTTGAGTTCAATCGAATCCCGGAGCCGGCCTCGGCAATGATGATGGCGCTGGTCGGTCTGGCCGGACTGGCGGTGCGCCGTCGCATGTAGTCGCCTTATGCTGAAGTTCACGGCGGCGTCTGGTGGGACCGGGCGCCGCCTTTTTTTACGCCTCCGGCAACGGCGATCGTCCTGGGCAGCGCCGGCACAGTTGGAATGAGGAGAGAGCAGACTGCGTGGATAGACCGTTTCGATTCTTGGCAATGCTGCTGGCGGCAGCGGCGTGGGCGTTGGCAGGCGCCGCGACCGCAATGGAGTACTATGTGTCCCCCTTGGGATTGGACACGAACAGCGGCACGGACCAGTTGCCGTTCAAAACAATTTCCAAGGCTCTCTCCACGGTGTCGGCGGCCCGCTCGCCCGGCGACACGATCTGGGTGCATGGCGGGGTTTATGCGTCGGCGTCGACGCTCTCGATCAGCGGCTCGCTGGATGGCACAGCCGCCAATCCCTACAAGCTGTTGGCCGTTCCCGGCGAGACGCCCATTCTCGACTTCCGTAGCCAGACCTACAGCGCCACGAATTCCGGCCAGAAAGGCATCAGCCTCAACGGCGACTACTGGCACATCAAGGGCCTGACCATTCAGTACGCCGCGGACAACGGCTTGGCCGTCGGGGGCTCGAACAACATTGTGGAACAAGTGGTCGCGCGGCAGAACCAGGATTCGGGGTTCATCATTTCGGGCAGCGGCCGACCGTCGAACAACCTGCTCTTGAACTGCGACTCCTACGGCAATTTCGACTACGGCGCGGCCGGCGAGAACGCCGACGGCTTCGCCGTGAAATTTCGCGGCTTGGGTCCGGGAAACGTGATCAGCGGCGCCCGGTCGTACAACAACGGCGACGACGGCTTCGATTTCTGGCAAGCCGAGAACGGAATCACGGTGACCAACTCCTGGTCGTTCCACAACGGCCTGTCCACGGTCTTTAACGTAACTAGTGGATGCCAGGGAGACGGCAACGGCATCAAGCTCGGGCACGACAGCGGTACGCACGTGTTGGAGAACATGCTGGTGTGGGGTAATCCGGCCCACGGCGTCGACGTCAACGGAAACGCCACCCAATTGGAAGGCGACCCGCCCACCATCGCCCACGGCGTGCAGGTGTTCAACGTGACCGCGGCCAACAATGCCGGCAAGAACTTCAACTTCGACGAGAACCCGACGACGGCCAGTCCGCCGACGAATCATTACCTCCGCAACAACGTGTCGTTCGCGGGCAGCGTGACGGTTCAGGCCGGCAATACCGCGGACCACAATACCTTCGCGGGCCCGAACGGGTCGCCGGCCGGGTTGGGCGCCACGGCGGCGGACTTTGTCTCGATTGTCGACCCCGTGACGACCAATGCCAGTTTCCATCCCGCCGGAACGGGCGGCGACCGCAGCGGCGTGACCACGCCGATCTACGCGACGGGTCCTGCCGTCGCGGCACGACAAGCCGATGGCAGCCTACCCGCGCTGGACTACCTGCGCCTGGCGCCCGGCAGCCATTTGATCGACGCGGGCATCGACGTGGGGCTGCCATTCAATGGCTCGGCGCCCGACGTGGGTTACTACGAAACCCTGTCCCCGCCAGTCTTCGCGGCCGCGGACTTTAACACCGACGCACGCGTCGACGACGCGGACCTCGCCATTTGGACGGCCAACTTCGGCGTCGCGTCCGGCGCCCAGCCCACGGAGGGCGACGCGGAAGGTAACGGCGACGTCGCCGGTGGCGACTTCCTCGACTGGCAGCAGCAATGGAACCCAGGGGCGGCGGCCATCGGCTCGGCCGCGAGCATTCCCGAGCCAGCGACGGCAGCGCTCGTGGCGGCGGCTGGCTTCATCGTCACATGTTCGCGCCGAGCGGCTCGGCCATGGCGGGTTCTTTAATGGACTCCACGCACTGGAACTTTCAATCGCGTCGCTTGATGGGGGCCGCCCTGGCGGCGGCGATGTTGCTGACGGCGGCGACGGCTGTCGCCCAGCTTCCGTTCTTCCCCGGCGCCGAAGGCTACGGCGGCGCGTTTACGGGTTCGGCGCCGGCCGGCGGGTGGTTCGCCAACGCGACCATATACCACGTCACAACCTTGGCAGACAGTGGCCCCGGCTCGCTGCGCGCAGGCGTTTGTGCAGAATTCGACCAATAAGATCATCGTGTTCGACGTCGGCGGCACGATCCAGTTGAGCAGCGACAGTCTCGATATCAAGAACCTGTCCAATTACTACATCGCTGGACAAACGGCGCCGAGTCCGGTGACAGTGCAAGGAATGACGACCAAGATAACTGCCAGCAACAACAGGACTAACAGCAACGTCGTGCTGCGCTACATGGCATTTCGCGGAAGCGACGACGGCGACGATGCGATTACCTTTAAAGACGGCAACGTGGCGGCGCCGAGCACCAACATGATCCTCGACCACGTATCGGCGTCTTGGGCGGAAGACGAGGACCTTTCGGTGGCCAACGCCAATACGAACGTTACCGTGCAGTACTCGATCATCGCCGACGCGCTGAACCCGCCGGGCGACACCCATGCCTTCGGCTCGCTCATCCGTCCCCGGGTGGATTCACAGGTCTCGTTTCATCACAACTTGTACGCCAACAACGTCAGCCGGCAGGCCCGCTTCGGCACGTACGACTCTAAGCTACTCATTGCCGACTTCCGAAACAACGTGATCTACAACTGGGCCGAGCGCACAGCTATTCGGGCGGGAGTAGCGAATCCGACGGTTTGCAGGAGCACGCCGACGTGAATTACGTCGGCAACTATTTGATTGCCGGCGTCGGCTTGACGCCCGGGTATCAGCGCCACTCAAGTCTTCGGCGTGGATAAGAACATCGACACGAGGATCTATCAGGCGGACAACTTCATTGATTCAGATCGAACCGTAAATCCTGGCGGAGTTCCTAACGGATCGCTTGCCGCGCCGGGCGCCTTCGTAGTCTCGTCGCCGCCGACTGACCAGACGCTGACAATGATGGCCAGCCCATTTGCGACGACCCCGGTCACCACGCAAACGGCGATCGATGCCTACAACCAAGTGCGGTCGTATGTCGGCAATTCTTGGTGGGCTCGGGATGTAATTGATACTCGAATTATCGGAAATCTGAACACGAATACGGGACCTCCCAACGGCATCGGCGTACTCAATACCGCCGAAAGCAACGCGGTGGCCGGCGCTACATTCACGACGCGGCCTGGCAACTGGGATACCGACCAGGACGGCATGCCCAACGACTGGGAACTGGCCCACGGGCTCAACCCCAATTCAGCCGCCGACAACAAGCTCGACTTCGACTCGGACGGCTATGTGAATGTGGTGGAGTACCTGAACGACGCCGGCGCCTTCCCCGCGCCGGCCCCGATCGTGTTCAATGGCGCCACGAACACGCGCTACGCCCAAATCACCAATTGGAAAACCAATGACGGCGGCGTCACCGCCGGCTCCAACTGGCAACCCTCGAAATTCGACACGGCCGTGATCCACAATGGAACCGTCGCCGTCGACGCCGTCGGCCAGCACGCCGGCACGCTGCAGGTGGCGCCGACCGCTGGCGATTCGGCCGCGCTGAACGTGACCGGGGGCTGGCTCGACGTACAGAACGCCGTGCAGGTCGGCGCTGGCGGCGCGGGAATCGTCAATCACAGCGGCGGCGTGGTCGTGGCCGATTCCGTTGTCCTGGGCGGCTCGGGCGCCTACAACTTGTCAGGCGCCGGCCTGCTGCGCGTCGATTCGCTGACTAGGACGAGCAACACCGGCGCGTTCAACATGACCGGCGGCACGCTGATCGCCGACACGGTGGGTTTCGGTTTCACCAACCAGGGCGGCACGATTGCCCCTGGCGCCAGTCCGGGTCAAACGCTTGTCATGGGCGATCTCACCCTCGACTCCGGCGTGCTCGACATCGAGATCGGCGGCACGGCGCCGGGCCAATACGACCGCATCGAGGTCGACGGGCTGGCCACGCTCGGCGGCACGCTCAAGGTAACGCTCGTGGATCTCGGCGGCGGTACATTTGTGCCGCAGCTCGGCAACTCGTTCGCGTTTCTGTCATCCGCGGGAACGGACGAGAAGTTCGACGCCTTTGATCTGCCGAGCCTCGACGATGGGCTTCAATGGGCTCTGGCGCCCGGCGACGTCGCCACTTTTCTGGTTGTCGTCGGCCCCAATGCCGGCAACCCCGCGGACTTCAACAATGACGGCAGCGTCGATGGCGACGACCTCGCCATCTGGACGCAGGGTTTCGGCGCCGAGAACCAGCCGGACAAGAGCACCGGCGACGCGGACGCAGACGGCGACGTGGACGGCCGCGATTTTCTCCTGTGGCAGAAGAACCTCGACAGCCCGTCGCCTATCGCGCCCGTGCCCGAGCCGGCGTCCTTCTTACTGGCGGCAATTGCCGCGGCGCTCGCGCGGCGGCGTCCGTTGATTGGGAACGCCGCTTAGCACTTCTCGCCCGTCGCTTGCTGCCTGCAAGCGAGGCACGCCTACTAAGGGCGTCCACCCCCGCTCGGCGGAAATTGCCCGCGTGCAGGGCCCGGGCTCATGTGAGGATCAGCGGAAAGCCTGGGTAGGCCTTTCCGGCCTTTTCGACGCGAGTAGAATGGGCCACGGCAGCGCCGCTGGGGAAAATGCGACCTGCGAAATAGCTACCTTACTCGGAGAAACAAGAAATTCGGCGGAGTAGCTCAGTTGGTTAGAGCAGCGGAATCATAATCCGCGTGTCGGGGGTTCGAGTCCCTCCTCCGCTACTGGCGAATAAACCGTCGCGCCGCTTTCTGCTACACTCGACATTCAAGGGGGCATTCGGCGCTGACATCGGCTCCTACGCTTTTGGCTGACTACGACGCGTCGAACTAGCCGCCGACATTGTCGCCGTGGGTGCTCTCTTTCCGGGTCATTCGACCACATGATCGACCAATGGTACTTCGAGATCGGCGACGGCCAGACCTATGGCCCCTACCCGCTCGACAAGCTGCAAAAGTGGGCTGCCTCGGGCAACTTGATGCCGACGCACCGCGTCCGCAACGCCGAGAGCGAGGAGTGGATCATCGCGGCGTATGTGCCGGGCCTGGAACTGACGAACGTGGCCCCCGAGCTCGAAGCCCCTGTCGACGACCAGGCGCAAGGCCGGTCGATCGGCGCGCTGGTGCGTGGCCTAGGGCGCAAGAAGAAAGGGTCCGCGGAAGCGGCGGACGAAGCGGCCCAGAGCAAGCCCCTGCCGCCAGAACCGCCCGACATCGTCGCACTTTGCGAAGAGTTGATGGAAATCGCATTTCAGCGCGGCGCCTCGGACATTCATATCGACCCCGAAGAAAAGCTCGTGCTCGTGCAGCTGCGCGTCGACGGCGAGCTGGAAACGCTGCGCAAGTTGCCCAAGTCCCTGCACAGCCCGGTGCTCAGTCGGCTCAAGGTCTTGGCCAATATGGATATCGCCGAACGCCGCATGCCGCAGGACGGGCGATTTGTGGCGGCGCTCGGGCCCAAAAAACGCCGCGTCAGCATTCGCGCCGCCAGCTTGCCGACGACCCACGGCGAGCGCATCACCTTGCGGCTGTTGGCGCTGGAAACCGAGCAGCTCACGCTCAATCGCCTGGGCATGTCCAAGAGCGCGTACGACATCTTTGTCAAGCACGCCAGCCAGGAGCAGGGCATGATCCTGCTGACCGGACCTACCGGCAGCGGCAAGTCCACGACGCTCTACGCCGCCCTGCGCCATCGCCTGGCCCACTACCCGGGCCGCATCATCACCGTCGAAGATCCGGTGGAGTACGACATTATCGGAGTGGCCCAGTCCGAGGTCGACGCCGCCGACAAGCTGCGGTTCGATACCGCGCTGCGCACCATCCTCCGCAGCGATCCCGACGTGATCATGATCGGCGAGATTCGCGATTTCGATTCAGCCGACATCGCCGTGAAGGCGGCGCTCACCGGGCACCTGGTCTTCAGCTCGCTGCACACCAATTCGGCGGCGGGCGTCATCACGCGACTGATTGATATGGGGATTTTGCCGTTTCAGGTATCGGCGACCGTCCGGTTGTGCGTGGCACAACGGCTGCTGCGGCGATTGTGTCAGCAGTGCCGGACCGAACGGAAGCTGACGCGGGCCGAGGCCCATGCTTTGGGCGACGACAAGCTCATCGGCGCCACCGTGTTTGAGCCGGGTCGATGCGCCGCGTGCGAAGAGCGCGGGTATCGCGGCCGCGTCGGCCTCTTCGAAATGCTGCCCATCAACGACGACGTGGCGGCCAAGATCGTCGCTGGCTGCGACGAGCTGGACCTGCTGCGGTACATGCAGGAGAATGGATTGAAGCGGCTGCGCGACGACGCCGTCGACAAGCTGCTGGCGGGCGAGACGAATTTCAGCGAGGTGATCTCCGTGCCGCTTTGACCGGCACAGTTCAACACAGAGACGCTTTTCGGGCGCCTCGCTCACCCAAACAGCCAGTAAGCGAGCAGGCCGATCAGCGGCGCCCCGCTCGCGGCGCCGGCGATCCAGACGCGCGACCGATTGATCGAGCGCTCCCACGGTCGTCGGCTGCTTTGCACGTCGCGCAGCTGGCGGGCGACGTCCCGAGCGCGGTCGGCGTACATGTCGAAATGGCGCAGCTCGCCGGCTAGCTGTTCTTGGCCTGCCGCGGCCATCGAATCAAGCTGCCGTGCGCCCAGGAGGATGCGTTTGGCTTGAACCGCTTTGAATCGATTGACGGCATTCGGGTCGGTCACACTCGATCGATTGAGTGATATCCCATGCTCCGGCTTAAAGACGAACTGCTGCTCCACGCGCTGCCGCCAGGTCACGAGTTCCATGGTCAAACCGGGGCTCAGCATCGGCACGCCGATCAGCTTGATCGACTCGACGTCGGCGGCGTTTTCGATGCCATAGGACTGCAGCACGGCCGCGGTCGAGGGCGTCATGCCGGCGATCTGCCGCACATTTTCTTGAATGAGCTGATTCGTTAGAAATCGATTCTTCTGCGACATGCGATAAAGAACCAGCACGTCTTCGAGTTTTTCGTCCGCCTTGCGGTAGTACTCACGCTCGGCGTCGAGCTCGGCGACGGATTTGTCGAAGGCCGCTTGTCGCCGTCGATGGGCGCCGACGACGACTTGGGCTTGTTTGTGCAACTGCCGCTGCGCTTGGGCCAGCCGGCCTTGAATTTCGTCGACTTCCTGTCGCCGGCGTTTTGATTCCTTGTCGAACAGCAGCATCGCCGCCGCCCCCGCGGCCACCAGGGCGCCCGCCGCCAGCAGCCACCCGGAAACGGGCGCCGCCAGACACAGGCCATAGGATACCGCCAACACGCCCAGGGCAACCTCGGGCGTCGAGCGTGGGATGAACTTGGCTCCGCGCTTCGGCGCGATCGCCTTGGGGATCTTCAGCTGCGACGGCGGAACGTTGGGAAATGTCGGATAGCTCACTTGCCGCAGTTTGCTCTCCAGATTCGCCAGTCGCTCCGTGGAAATGAGCGAGGCCGAACCGTCGAGAACGAAAAACGCCGGACCGCCCTCGTCTTCGATCCGGCACCACGGGCAGTGCGCGAGTTGACTGTAGTACACGTGCGCTGCGTCGAACGAACAGGCCCGCCGCTGTTTCAGGAACGCATCGAACTGTTGGACCCATTCCCGGGCGGTGGGGCGCGGCTCGCCTTCGGCGCTGCGAAACGCCCGTTCGAACAGCGCTGCCAGCGGCGGCGGAATGTCCTCCAACAGCAGTGACGCCGGCGGCGGCTCGACCTGCGTCGCCGACCGGTCGCGAAAAGGCGAACCGCCGTTCCGCGATCGCCTTTTCGATCGTGAGCTCGCCGGCGCCGAAAAACCGGCCCGCAAACGGGTGTCGGCCCACGAACATCAAATGGAACATCAGCACCGCCATCCCGAACAGGTCGTGATTGGGGGTGCGCGGCTCGTCGGCGCAGCTTCTTCGCTTGCAGTTCCGGCGGCGTAAAGTGCGGCGTGCCCACGGGGCAGTGAAAGAGCTTGTCCTCGGAGCGAATCTGGAACGAGTCGCAGTCGATGAAGCGAACGTACATGTTGGCGTCGACCAGCAGATTGCCCTGGTTGACGTCGCCCACCACGATGCCGGCCTCGTGCATCGTGTCGAACGCGGCGGCGACATTGCGGGCGGCCAGCGCCAGATGGTGCCATTTCGCTTCGGGAAAATGGCGCCGTCGAGTCGACGTGCCGTACAACTCGTGCAGGTGGTGCGCCTGACTGATGCGCGGAATGAGAATGCCGCTGGGCTCGCGGCGTTCGCCTCCGTACAGCACCGACTGCGGCCAGGAGGAAATGGCCTCGAGCGCCTTGGACCGCCGCAACACCATGAGCTGGAGTTTTTCCAACGCATCGGCCGGCACGGGCGTGCGATGGTACACTTTGGCGACCAGATTTGGCGCGTCGTGGACCGCAAAAATAGACCCCTCGCCCCCGCGGCCGATTTGTTCGCCGAGCAGCACCGCCCGGCCGTCGGCGTCGAACATCTCGATCAGCACGCCCGACTTAGGAGTCGAACCGTGAGGCGAGGACGAGTGTCTTGTCGTCATCGTTTTTGTTTTGCACGGAATCGGATTGCAGGAAAAAACGCAATTCTGCGGACAAGGCCTCTAAGTCGGTCGCCGACCGCAACGCGGCGAAAAAAGGCTGAAAAAACTGCGGATGGGGCGTAAGGCTGCTGAACTGCAGAGCCAGGCGCTCCAAGCCGTCGGTCATCAAGGCGACTTCGGAGAACCCGTCCGTCGTGGCGTACACTTGCACGCGCTCTCGATATTCGGGAGAGGTAAGAAAAGTCGTCGTATTGATATACTCGCCCGACTGCGGCCAAAACACCACGCCCAACACGTTGTTCTTGCGAACGACGATGGCGCCATCGCCGATCTGAAAAAAGATTGACCCCTCCGGCGTAATTATCGACGCACACAACGTGCTCGCGTAATCACGCAGTTGGCGACTGTTGGTCTCGGCATGCGTGCCAATCGTCCGGCGGGCCTCGTCGCACCACGTCAGGACAGTTTCTTCGTCGAGCCCGCTCAAGGCCCCATGGGCCGCCAGGTGCAACTCGGCGCACTGAAGGATCGACTCGCAGGCCAGTTGAGCCCCAAGTTCGCTGAAGGCGCACGACCCGGCGCCGTCGGCCACGCACGCCACCAGCGCGACGCCAGGCTCTTCGCCCAGTAGTCGCACCAGGCAATTGTCCTGGCAGACGCCGCCGTCATTCCGGTGGTATCGCCCGGGAACGCTTTGGGCTATGTGTCGCCACACGGCGGGCTATCCTATACCTGGGCCCAGCCGCGAGGTCCCGAGGTGGGATCATCCAACGGCACCTCTTCGCCCGGCGTCGATCGCGACACCGCCTGTTGAGAATTGGATAGCCAGCTGAACAGCTCGCGAAACTTCATGCCCTGCAGCCAGAGCGGTTTGCGAACCGAAATCTCCTCCAACACCTGCATGTTGGCGCCTTCGACGCCAACGGCGAAAAAGCAGAACGCCTTTTGATTTTCGCCAGCGTGAACCCGTTGGATGATCGGCTTGTAGTGGTCCTGCGGCTCGCCGTCGGTGATCAGAAACGCCCACGGCCGGTAGTAGGCGATGCCGTACTCGCGATAGCTGTTCTTGCGCTCCTCGATCATGTCGAGAGCCACTTTGATCGCTTCGCCCATCGGCGTGCCGCCGATGACCTGCAGCTTGGGCGGATTGAAGTTGGCCGCGGTCACGAAGTCGACCAGCCGCGTCACCCGCCCGCCGAAGGTGACGATGGCCACCTCGACGCGCTTGGCGGCCAAGGCGTCGGCCATCAATTCATCGCGGTAGACTTGAAGGCCGGCGTTGAGCTCGTCAATGCGCGCTCCTTGCATGGACGTCGAGATGTCGAGAATCAGCACGCACGGCACGCGAGGCTCGGGGTTTTCAGCGAATTCGACGGCCTCAAACGTGTTGGATGCGGGTATTTGGTCCATAGAAAAGGCAGATAAATGAGCAATTTTGAAAGAAGAGAGACCTTCTGATCTTAATCAACCTGCGTCGACAAAATCAAGGAATCCAATAAGATCGCCCTCGGGACCCGAGCTCATTGACGTTACTGCCAAGAACGGAGGCGCCAGCCGCGATCGCAGAAGTGGCACGTCGCGTTTAGTCGGCTCGTGGCCTAAGGCGCGGGTGAGCCACGGCGGCGAGCTCAAAACGGCGGTGAAACGAGGACGCTCGCGCCCGCAATGTTTCTAGAAGCAGCGTTGATCGGGCGCGAACGCGCTAGGCTCACAACGTGTCGCTGTACTTGCGATTCGCGAGAATCTCCTCGACCAACGTTTCGCTGTCGACGTCCGCCTTCATGACATCGGCTGGCGCGTCGCGTTTCTGCCGTCATCGACGATCGATCACGAGCGGATTGCTTGGATCACCGCCAATGTTCTCATCCATGAATGACGCGGCGGTGTCCAATGATGCAGCGAGACTATGCAGTCTTGCTTCGCGTCGGCGCTACTCGGCTCGTGAGGGCGATTGCCGCTAAGAGGCACGCCAAAGTCGCCCCGCCTGGTTCGGGAACTTCGGCCGCAATCGGCTGCATGGGCGGCAGAGGCGTGGCGCCGCTCTGCCAGGTCAAGAAATCGTCGCCGTCCACGTCGCCGTCGAAGTCGAAGTCGGCCGCCGAACCCGCGCCCCCATATTCGCCGTTCCAGACGGCCAGATCGTCGGCGTCGGCGTCGCCGTCGCCATCGGCGTCGCCCGGCACGGCTAGCCGTGGGTTGACGAAGGCCACGTTGTCGATGTGAACGGCGCCGGCCCCGGAGCTGGGTTGTATGAAATTGAAGCTGAGCCGAGATTCCACCGCTCCGGCCGGAGCAATCGCCGAGAGATCGTGCGGCACCCAAATGTCGTTGGGCGAGGCCGCGTTGGCGATCGTGAGCACGCTCTCGTTGAT
>CAWJDB010000014.1:0-400016 GCA_963841515.1 Pirellulales bacterium
CCTGGCGGCTATCGGACAGACGATCGCGTCGCTCTCGCACCACATCAAGAACATTCTCCAGGGCGTCCGCGGCGGGAGTTACCTCATCGAGCTTGGCCTGGGCGACCACGACGCCGCCGCCAGCGGCCCCGAGCGCGACGAGGAGACCGCTCAGAAGGCCGTCGATACCATCCGCAAGGGCTGGAGCATCGTCGAACGCAACCAGGAACGCATCTCCGCCCTGGTGCTCGATATGTTGACCTTCAGCAAAGAGCGCGAGCCCGATCCGCGGCCCTCGGATCTCAACCAGATAATCGGCGAAGTGATCGACCTAATGACGAGCCGCGCTGAGGAGTTGTCGGTCCAAATCCGTCCGGCGGCCAGCCGCCGACATGCCGACGCTCCTGTTCGATCCCGAGGCCATTCACCGCGCCATTCTCAATGTCGTCACCAATGCCGTCGACGCTTGCGAGGAGAAGGAAGGCGGCGCGTGACGGTTACGGCGCACTACGACGACGACGCCAAGCTGGCTACCATTGAAATCGAAGACAACGGCGCGGGGATAGCGCCCGACGATCTGGAGGCGATCTTCACGGTCTTCGTCTCTCGCAAGGGCGGCCGCGGTACGGGGCTGGGGCTGCCGGTCACCCGCAAGATATTCGAGGAGCATGGCGGCCAGGTCCGCGTCGACAGCACGGTGGGCCAGGGCAGCCGCTTTACGCTCGAGCTGCCGGCGAATCCCTCGCCCCACGATTCCGACAATGTGCCGCGGCCCACCACGTCGTTCAACCCCGACGAATTGCCAAAAAACGCGTCGACGAAGTGACGTTCAGCGACCGCTCTGGTCGCCGCGCCGCCATCTTTTCATTGCAACGCCCGTCGTGAGCGTGCCTTATCGCATTGGCACGGCTATTGCGTTCGGCGTTTGCCGTGCAGTTTCCGCGTCGGCCTTGAAGGGGCGACGCTGACGCAACTTACACGGCAACGAGGAGTACCGTAGTGCTTATCGCGGTTGATCCCGATTGTAACACTAACGCCCTTGCGCTCGCCATTAGCTTGGTCTGCGCTGCCGGCTGCGAGCGACAGGAAAAGATTTTGGACGTCGATACGCCCGGCGGGCAGGTCGAGATCACCCGCGACCGCGATACGGGCGACGTCGACCTGAACGCCACCGATAAGAAAACCATCGTCGACGTCGATACTCCCGGCGCCGACGTCGAAGTGAAGCGCGACGCCGACACCGGCGGCGTGGACGTAGACGTCAACAAAAACTAACTCGCCGCTCGTTGCGGCCGGTCCAGAAGTTTTCGGCGACTCTTTTCAAAAAAGGCGAAAAACTATGCCATCGCTCGGCGTGTTGCTGCTAATCGTACTGCTCATCCTCTTGCTCGGCGCCAATCCGCGCTGGTCGTATGCCAGCAACTGGGGCTATGGCCCCAGCGGCTTGCTTGGCGTGCTACTGCTAGTCATTATTGTCCTGCTGCTTATGGGCAGGATATGAAGCGAGGCAATATCTGGCTCGTCAGGCGCTGCTCGTCTACGCGCCCGTCGCCCGCCAAAAAAGCAAAAGCCGCCCCTAACACAGGGACGGCTTTGCTTTCACCTACACGAAGCGGGCAAGCGGACGGCTTTCCGCCGCCGCGTTTCGGAGCTTAGAACCGCGACTGCACCGGTTTGAACGGCTGCGTATTCTGCGGCTGATGCGTTTGGTGCGACGGGTGCGACTGCGCAAACGGCACGCTCGCGGGCGCCGAGGCCGGCAAGTGACGGTTGCCTAGCCCGGCGCTGTGGCTCGGCGTGTTGGCAGGCTTCGGCGACGACGAAGATTCGGAACCGCTGGCGCGGTCGTTGGGAATCATCTCCTGGCCGATCACCTGCAACAGCTTCGAGATGCACAGCTTGTTCATGCTGGTCCGCAGGTCGTGGGCCTCGGTCCGCAGGTACTCGTGCATGCTCTTGGGCAGCCGGACGGTGATCACCCGCGTCGGCTCGTTTTCGGCGTCGACGCTGGAACGCTTCTCTCGCAGCCGCACGACCAGCTTCTGGATCTTGTCAAACTGCTGGCTTTGTTCGAAGGCGGTCAGATCGTCGAACGTGGGGAACGCCTTTCGGACGCAGCCCTCGACGCCGAGGATCTCGCGAAAGAACGTGACCCAGTCGGGATTTTGGCGGTAGAGGTTTTCGGCGAACTCCAAGACTTCCTGATACTTTTCCTGGCTTTGGGTGAGCACGGCTGACGTCTCCTTCCGATTCAGCTTGGGGGCGTGGCGAAACGAAGGTCTCGCCGACCTTCCTTGTGCCCAGATGCTTCGATAGCGGTCAAGTGCATCACAGAGGCCCTTGCACTGCTTGCACTTACGCGCTGAAGAGGCGATGCCTATTTCTGGGCAAGGCCTGCCAGGATCAGGGCGCCGTCTTACTGCCCAAGGATTAGGCAAGCGGTTCGGTCCCACCCGCGGAACTGTCCATGTCCGGCCCGCGCATGCGCGCCGCCCGGGCTGAATCGCCGCAAACCCTTGCGACCAAAAGAAAACAGACGGGTCGAAAGCCGCCTGTGAAAAAAACTCTCGAAAAGTCAACGAACGGTCCAGAGCAACCCGGCGGGCTCACTCCGGAAGGTCCTTTCCCGGCAGAGTCCATTCCCTGTCATAATGGCAGGACCCCAGGTCTGTCAGCGCTCTGCTTCATGGTAGCCAGTATCCGCTCCAAGAGCGCCTTGGTCTTCATGATCCCTTCCTTCTCATCCGACTCTCCTTCGAATTCGATCCCCACCCGGCCGTGATAGCCGGCGTCCATGACAATCTTCATCATCTTGGGGTAGTCGATTTTCGTTTCGTTACCCTGGGCGTCGAAGGCGTAGCTCTTGGCGCTCACGCCCTTGGCGTAGGGCATCATGTCCTTCACCCCTTGATAGCGGTCGTACTCGTAGAAGTTGCCGAAGTCCGGGAGCGTGCCGCAGTTGGCCATGCCGGTCCCCTTGATGACTCCGGTCAACCAGTCGCCGTGCGACGACAGCCCCCCATGGTTCTCGACGATCACATTGATCTTGTGCTTCGCCCCGTACTCGCACAGCCGGCGGAGCCCGTCGGTCGCCAGCTTGGCCTGCTCTTCGGGAGTCAGTTTTTCATCCGAGCGCGCGTTGACTCGGATTGAGCGGCAGCCTAGGTACTTCGCGGCCTCGACCCATTGATAATGGCTCTCGACGGCCTTGCTGCGACCGGCGGCGTCGGGATCGCCCAGGTTCCCTTCGTTGTCGCACATGATCAGCACGCTCGTCACGCCCTCGCCGTCGCACCGTTTCTTCAGCTCGGCGAGGTACGCGTCGTCGCGCGCCTTGTCCATCCAGAACTGGTTGACGTACTCCACCGCGTCGATGCCGCACTCGCGCTTCGCGAACGCCGGGAAGTCGAGATTGGTCATCGTGGCCTTCGGCGCCGTCAGCGTGCGGTGAATCGACCACTCCGCCAACGAAATCTTGAACGGCGGCTCTTTTCCCTCGGCGGCGACCCCTTGCTGCATCGTGACGGCTCCTAAAGCTAGCCCCGCCCCGGCCGCCGCGCCGGTGCGAAGAAATTGACGACGATCGGCGAGATTTAATTGAGCGTTCATATCAAGCCACCAGCCCCCGTAGTGAAAAGGCAAAGATACGGCAATCGCCCAGGAGTATACGCCGACCCGCCCGCGCCTGCCACTGGCCCGTACAACGCTGCTGGCGCCGATGAGAGTCGGCGTGTGCCATGCCCTCGTCCGCGTGGGTATGTAGAGCCTCAACGGCCACGTCAATCTTCATCAATCAGCTCAATCCGCCGCTGATGCCGCCCACCCTCAAACGGCGTCGTGAGCCAGACTTCGACAATATCGCGGGCCTGCTGTTCGGTGACCATCCGCTCGCCCATCGAGATGACGTTGGCGTTGTTGTGCGCCCGCCCCAACCGGGCAGACTCCACATTCCAGCAAAGCGCACACCGCACCCCGCGCACGCGATTGGCCACGATGGCCTCGCCATTGCCGCTCCCGCCCAGCACAATGCCGCGCTCAAACTCCCCATGCGCGACCGCCTCCGCCGTCGGCCGGATGAACGTCGGATAGTCGCACGTCTCGGCCGAGTACGTCCCAAAATCGTGGACATGGTGGCCCAGCCGTTCGAGATGCGCCCTCAGCATCTCCTTATACCGAAACCCGGCATGATCCGAGCCAATGGCGATGTTCATGATGAAGGCCGATTCTTGCCCGAGAATTGGCTCTAGCGTTCCAGAACGCTCTCCATGAGCGCCTCCGTCACATAGAGTCCGCCACCACGAGCATCAACCGACTTCTCCCATGACGCGCGAAAGCGTATCGCGGTCAGCTTCGAGTTCGGCGGTGCCGTAGGTCCAATTGACGCCGCGAAGTCTACCATGTCGAGCGGAGCAGAGCGGGCCGACTGTGAAATTGTCGCCGTAGGTGACGCGCGCCAGAACCGAGATCAGTAATGGTAAGACGTATTGCATGCTACTTAACCGCGAAGGAAAAGGGTTGCGAGACGATTTGCTTCAACCGCTCGTCTTCGATCGGGGGCGTGAACGGGGGTGTAATTCCGAGCGGCTGGGCTACCGGTAGTTGCACAGTCCGCACGTCGTACTTACCAGCCTCCAACGTGCCTAACGGAATCAGTGCTAAATGGGCCGTTACGTCTCCTGTTCGATGGCGGTGGAACCGGTACGTGAGTGTGATAACCTTTCCTTCTCGTTCGATCTTTTCGAGATAACAGTATGCAATGCTTCTGCGGCAAAAAACACAATCGACACTTCGCCGGCTGGCACAGTTTTCGGTCGCTGTCCGATGTCATCAACGATTACGTCATATACACGATGCAAGGCCGCGATGCCGGCGCCCGGAACGGGAAAACCGGGACCGGCATCGGGTCTGCCCCAGGCGCCCTCGCCCCGACCGCCTTGCATCGTCCTGATGATGGTGTGCGCCAACGGGCCAAATTCGCGATGATCCCCTTCAGTGCGTGGCTCAAGGTCGCGGATGTTGCGCGTGCCTGGCATCTTTGCCGCCCACACAGATTTCAGCGGAATCTCTTCCGCATTGAGCGACGAGGCGAGAAGAACCACCAGTAGGCTTGCCATTTTCATTGCAGCCCTCCGATGAGCAAGGCACAGCCTACTCCCAAAGAGACGGGATGGCAATTCTTAGGCAGGCTCTGTTCTGGGCTCCAGCGTCAGAGTGCGTTTTCGTAAATCCATACTTGCCACTAGAAAATGGGCCACGACATCGGGGATAATTGTCCCACCGATGCTGCGATCCAACCCACGCGCCGGCCGCCTGCTTGACCCGCCAAACGTGCTGCGAGGCGGGTTTTGGCGTTTTGGCGGCGATTCCGTGATTTCGCTCCAAAACTCCGGTGCGACCCTCAACGAATTCCCCAGATTCAGAGCACAAGCGCCGCCGCAACGCCTCAGTTTTGAACCAACTAGCGCCCTTCGCCGCGCCCAAAAACCACGACAACTTTCCCACGTCCATCAATCCATTTAGCCCCCGGTCAACGACCGGGGCCGCACGGAGCCCTCTATGCCGTCCCCTCAACCCATCGCCATGCAGTCCGGCCGCCTTCAGACGCCCGACTGCCCCATCATTCCCTTCATCGAAGGCGACGGCACCGGCCCCGAGATCTGGCGCGCCAGCGTCCTGGTCTTCGACGCCGCCGTCCAAAAAGCTTACGGCGGCAAGCGCAAAATCGAGTGGAAGGAAGTCCTCGCCGGCGAGAAGGCCTTCAACCAAACCGGCAGCTGGCTCCCCGACGAAACGCTCGATGCCTTCCGCACGTACTTGGTGGGAATCAAGGGTCCGCTCACCACGCCCGTGGGCGGCGGCATTCGCTCGCTGAACGTCGCCCTCCGGCAAATCCTCGACCTCTATGTCTGCCTCCGGCCCGTGCAGTACTTCACCGGCGTTCCGTCGCCCGTGAAGCATCCGGAGCTGACCGACATGGTCATCTTCCGCGAGAACACCGAAGACATCTACGCGGGCATCGAGTACGCCGCCGGGACGCCCGAATCGCAGAAAGTGCTCGACTTCTTCGCCAAGGAATTCCCCAAGGAGTTCGCCAAAGTCCGCTTCGGCACGAAAGAGAGAACCGACCAGTGGAACAAGGCGCTCGAAGGCATCGGCGCCCTCGAGCGCGACCTGCCCGTGCAGGTGGGCATCGGGTTCAAGCCCATCAGTTACCTCGCCACGGAGCGGCTCGTGCACAGCGCCATCGGTTACGCCGCCAAGTTCGGCCGCAAGAGCGTGACGCTCGTGCACAAGGGCAACATCATGAAGTTCACCGAGGGCGCCTTCCGCGATTGGGGCTACCAAGTGGCCAAGCAGTTTTACGGCGCCGAGGATTTCGAGGGCGGCCCGTGGCAGGTGATCAAAGCCGGGAAGGTCCCGGGGCTGAAGCACGACATCGTAATCAAAGACGTGATCGCCGACGCCTTCCTCCAACAAATCCTCACCCGTCCCGCCGACTACGAAGTCATCGCCACGACCAACCTCAACGGCGACTACATCTCCGACGCCTTGGCCGCGTGCGTCGGCGGCATCGGCATCGCCCCCGGCGGCAATATCAACTACGTCACCGGACACGCCGTCTTCGAAGCCACCCACGGCACGGCGCCCAAATACGCGGGGCAGGACAAGGTAAATCCCGGCTCCGTGATTCTCAGCGGCGAGATGATGTTCCGCTATCTCGGCTGGAACGAAGCCGCCGACTTGATCATCAAGGGGCTCAACGGCGCCATCGCGGCCAAGACGGTTACCTACGACTTCGAACGGGCGATGGAAGGCGCCAAGCTACTGAAGTGCAGCGAGTTCGGCGCTGCCGTAGTCAAGCACATGTGAATGTCATCCGCCCTGCTTAGCCGCCGTGGACACGTCCTGCTCCGAGAGGAATCGGCGCACATTGTTTGCGTCGATCACGCAGCAAGGAATGTTGATCACTCCACGGCCAGGCATGGGCAGCTCCAACGCCGTGTACTCAGTCAGGGCCAATGCCCGCGTCACCGATGCGTATCCGAATTCATACGGGTCTGGCGAGATGGCCGCAAACACCTGCCCGCGCTCGATGGCCTCAAGCGTATCGTGCGAATGGCCGAAGGTTATCACCTTCACGTCCCCGAGTCGCGCTGCCTTGCTCAGCGCCGCCAGCACCGGGCGGCTGCCGCGCCCGCTCACGTCGATCAGACACTCCAACCGGGGATGTTCCGCCAGCGCTTGCTGGATATTGCGCACGAGCCTGTCAGGGTCGCCGCCGTCGGCGAGGCACTGCACGACGGCAGAGTGACCGCCTGCCGCCTCTTGCTGGGAAGGCGAGTGCCGAATGATCGATTCCAAGCCGCTGACGCGATCGGCGACCTTGGCGTCCATCAGGTTTGCCGCCAGCACGACCGCTTCTCCGCCGTCGTGCAGCAGATCGACCACCACGCGCCCGCACAACCGCCCCGCGGCCGCCTCGGAGATTCCAACGTGACACAGTCCCCAGGACGGCGCCTCGTTGGCGTCGAATATAACCACCCTGGTCTGAAGCGCCAGCCTCTTCAGCAGCTCAACCTGATTCGCGGTTTCGACGGGACTAACGACGAGGCCGCCCGCCATGGGCAAGTCGAGTCGATCGAGAATGGCCGCCTGTTCGTCGGCGCTGCCGTCCTCAAGCGGCATTTCCACGATCAGTTTTCCGCCACGATCGCGGGCCGCCGCACGAGCGCCGGCGATGGCGATTTGCCAGTAGGCTCCCGAACCGCCGGTGACGAACACAGCCTGTGGCGCGGCGCCACTTGGCCCCACAACTACCCAATACGTGCAACCGCCGATTACGGCCACCAGCGCGATTGCTGCCAACGCGCGCCAGACCAGGACGCTGCGCGGCGCCGCAGGCAATCGTTGGCGCCGTCGAGATGGCGTGTCGACCTGCAGTTCCGACGACAACGGCACGTGAGACGCTACGGTAGACATGTTCGGGCTCGCCTCGCTAGAGATTCAGCCGTCGAACGTCAGCGGCTTCGAAGGCCAGACTACAAGGTGTCCATTACCGGCGGGTTACCGCCGTGTTGCGTCCTCATCCTCTTTCCAACGGCGTCCAGCCCCGCAGTGCAGGTCGACTCTAGCCGCCGCGCCGGCGCCGCCACAGATTTCAAGCCGTCATTCGTCAAGACACCTTCCAGGCAGGTATTCGCCCGGCCCGCGCAAACATTGGCGGCTGGATCACCAGAAAAGGAAGCAGCCCCGCGGCCCCCGGACTGACCCAGAAACGCCGCCTCTGCCCGCTCGGCCAGCCCTCTAGGAGCAATCAATGCAGCGCCTCATTGTGATTCGAATTGCCGGCCTTGCCCTGGTTGTCCCGCTGGCCGCCGCGTGGGTGGGTTCAGCTAGTGCCGCAGGCGCCTCGCAGGGCGTCGCCGACTTGCTCAAGCTCGACAAGGAGTCGAAGTCGGTCCCGCTGTGGGAACCAGTGCCTGTGAGCGACTCCAACGACTTGTCCCACCTGGTCCACCGACTCCATCCCTCGATCTTCTTGGTGGGTGGACCCGAGGGCCGCGGGACCGCGTGGGTCCTCTCGAAGGAAAATCGGCTGCTGGCCACCAACGCCCACGTCGCCGACCTGTTCTACTCCGGCGGAGGCAAGATGTACGCCATCGGCAACGGCACCTCGAAAGCCTATGAAGTGGAAAAAGTGTTCTATCACCCCGGCGTGCTCCGCGAGGTCGGCGACCTGTCGATACGTATGTCCGACCCCACTAAGGGCGAGGTGAATCCCAGTTCGCCCGACGTCGCCGTGCTAAAACTGGCGCCAGGCGAAGACCTGCCCGACGCCATCCCGTTGGCGACTCCCGAAGAACTGCACGCCGATCTGTTGGCGAAGACCTGCGGGATGCTCGGTTATCCAGGGCACGACACCACGGCCTGGCCGCGGTTGGGAGAAAAGGTGGAAGCATCCTTTCACACGGGGGTCGTATGCCGAGTGAGCGATTTTGACAACGACGTCAATGTGCCTGACGACCGCCTGCAGTTCGTCCAGCATTCGATGGCCAGCTTTCCCGGTTTCAGCGGCTCGCCGATCTTCCTCGCCAACGGCCACGTGATCGCACTGAACAACAGCGGCGGCACGGTCAAGCATGGCAGCGTCACGGCGCAGCTTTCGTTCGGCGTGCGCGTCGACTGCCTGTGGGAATGCATCAAACAGAATCAACTGTGGAACCAGGTCGCCATCTCAGGCGATCCGTCAATCGTCGACGTCGACCGGTTCGCCGCGCCGATCCGCATGTAGCCACAGTCAACGCGGTGCGCCAATTGGTGGCGCGGGCTCGCATCGACTTGAACAATCACGAGTACGAGGCGGCCATCGATAAGTGTGACGAAGGGGAAAAGAAGCTCCCCCACTTCGAGCCGCTCTACGACGTGCGCTACAATGCCTACAATTTCCTCGCGGTGTACAAGATCCGCGACCGGAGTGAACGGGCGCAAGCCGCGTACACGCTCGCACTGGCCGACGCCTATCAGGCTGCCAAGCTGCTGCCCTCGAGCGCCGACCATATGCTCGACGTGGCCGTGGCCGATCTGAATCTCGCCAACTCGCATTTGCCTCCCCGAAAGTTCACCGTCGATCCGAATTCCATCGAGTTGGCCAACAAAATCTTGGGCGTCGAGGGCGTCCGCTCGCGCGACCGCGCCTACGCCTATCGCACCCGGGCGTTCGCCCGCGGCTTTGTGCTCGAAGCGGCGGCGGACCTCGATGCTGCCGTCAAGGAAGATGAATGGATCCCGCAAAACTACTCGACCCTGCGCATCTTCTGGAACCTGCACGGCGACGCGGCCGCCGCGAAGAAGGCCAATGATCGCTACGAGTTGCTCTCCAAGGCGCAAGCCGACACGGACCATGCGTGGCTGATCGCCACAAGCTTCAACGAGGAGAATCGCAACGGCTACCAGGCCCGACAATTGGCCGAAGGGGCGTGCAAGGCGACCGAGTATCGCTGGTGGCAGCCGCTACGAGCGCTCGCCGCGGCGTACGCCGAGCTGGGCGAGTTTGACAAGGCCGTCGAGTACGCCGAGAAAGCCGCCGGCACGGCGCCGCCCGAAGAAGTCGGCACGATCCGCCGGCAGCTCGACGGGTACAAGCGCAACGAGCCCTGGCGCGAAGACTGACGCCCCAGCCGTAAGTACGGCTTTCTCCGCCCTGGCCGGCCTTTTTCTCAATTCCGAGGCGCTGCTCTTGCCGAGTTGATATACATGTGTATACTACACCATAGCCAACCGGTGCTAGCACTGCTGGCGCCTACGTTCGGCTGCGCCAAGGGCATCGAAAAATGGTCGAAAAAACGAGCTCCAACCCCGATTGGGCCGACCAGCTCCGCCGCCTGAACGAATTGATGGTCCTAGCCGGCGGCGGCGGCCGCCGCTGGGCCGCCGAGACATTCTCCACCGGCTGCCCCCCGCTAGACCGGCGACTCCCCCGGCAAGGGTTCGGCGCGGCTCCCTGGTGGAATGGCTCGGTGAGGGCTCCGGCAGCGGAGCGATGGTCCTGGCGCTGATCGCCGCCCGCGAAGCGCAGCGCGGCGGCGGGGTGGTGGTGGTCGTCGATCGCGATCGGGGGTTTTACCCTCCGGCCGCCGCCGCGTGGCGACTCAACTTGGCCAGCACGATCATCGTGCATCCCACCAACGAAGCCGACGAGCGGTGGGCGCTCGACCAATCGCTGCGCTCGGGGCACGTGGCCGCGGTGCTGGCCTGGCCGCGGCGGCTCGACGACGTGACCTTCCGCCGCCTGCAGTTGGCCGCCGAAGCCAGCGGCGCCGTGGGACTACTAGTGCGCAGCGCGGCGGCGCGAGGCGAGCCCTCGTGGGCCGACGTGCGTCTGCTGGTGAGCCCACGCGCCGCCTCGAGCGGCGGTTGGCGCTTGAGCGTGCGCGTGGTGCGTTGCCGCGGTTCGTCGCTGTCCGAGGACAACGGCGAAGTTTTGCTGGTGATCAACGACAAGGGCGACATCCATGAAGCGCATCCTGGCCATCTGGCTGCCGAACTGGCCCATCCAGCGCCGCCGTCTCGCCCGGCCTGAGCTGGCCGGTCGAGCGATCATCCTGCAGGCCCCCTCGCGCCGCGGCCAAGCCGTGGCGGCATGCTCTCACGAAGCGCGTGACGCTGGCGTGCGCTGCGAGATGCCGATGGCCGAAGCGCTGGCGATAATGCGCTGCTGTCCAGTCCCCTCCCCTCGGCGCCCGAGGTTAGGGAGGGGGGAGAACGACTCGCCCGCTTCCCACTTCGAACTACACAACCCTGCCGCCGATCGCCGCGACCTGGAACGCCTCGCTCAGTGGTGTTGCCAATTCAGCCCCACAGTGGGTCTGGAAGACGCCGACGCGCCGGAGACATTGCTGCTCGACGCCACAAACCTCGGTCCGTTGTACGGCGGCGAGGACGCGCTGGTCCGGCAAGTGGCGCGGGCTTGCCAACGTCGCGGGCTCGAGGCGCGACTGGCCGTGGCCGACACGATCGGCGCCGCTTGGGCGCTGGCGCACTACGGCGATTGCCGCTCGTTCAGGGCGCTGGCTCCTCTTCCGGCGGCCGCCCTGCGTTTGCCGGCGGACCTGCTCGCGACGCTCGCCGATCTCGGCCTGGAGCGCGTGGGCGAGCTATTGGCGCTGCCGCGAGATCAGTTGCGATCTCGCTTGGGTCCGCTCGTGCTGACGCGCATCGACCAGGCGCTTGGCCGAGCTGGCGAAGTGTTCTTTCCTGTCGATCCGCCGCCTGACTTTACGGTGGAGCACGTTTACGAATTCCCGGTCGCCACGGCCGAGGCCATTGGTTACACGACCGAGCGCCTGCTCAAGCGGTTGTCGTTGTTGCTGGTCGCGCGAAGCGCGGGGCGCTGCGGCTGCGCTGCCGGCTGGATTGCGAAGGAGCGCCGCCGATCGCCTTCGAGTTCGACCTGTTCCAGCCGACCGCCCGCTGGCGGCACTTGCTGGAAATCATGGATCTGCATCTGGAGCGCGTGCGTCTGCGGGCACCGGCCGTGGCCGTCGCGCTGCGCGTGCTGCGGCACGGTCCGCTTGCTCAACGGCAAAGCCGGTTGTTCGACGAAGAGCGCACGCTGGGAAATTCGCGCCAGCTCGCCGGGTTGGTCGATCGGCTCGCCGGGCGGTTGGGAAGCGAGGCGGTGGTGCGATGCGCGCTGGTACATGAAGCGCAGCCGGAGTTGGCCTATCGGGAGGAGCCGCTCACCGGCGGGGTGCCCGATCCGCTGAAGCGGAATCTCGCCCGGGCCGAGTTCAAGTGTTTGGATCGACCGTTGTGTCTGTTGAGTCGGCCAGCGCCCTTGGCGGTATGGTCGGTGGCGCCAGATGGTCCTCCGATTCAATTCCAGCGTGGCGGGCGCCGGCATGAGGTGGCCCGACACTGGGGCCCCGAGCGGATCGAAACCGGCTGGTGGCGTCGCACGAGCGCCTGGCGGGACTACTACCGCGTGGAAACGACCGAAGGCCGCCGCTTCTGGCTCTTCCGCCGCCGGCGAGACGGACAGTGGTTTTTGCATGGGAGCTATGAATAAACCGCCAAGCGGCTGTGTTGATTGTCAAGCGCATGTGAGTTGAAGATGGGAATTCCAGGCGGAGTTATTTTTGAGAATCGTGTTGAGGATCACCAACAGCTTGCGCATGCAGGCCACCATGACGACTTTGAAGGGCTTGCCCGCCGCGTCCAGTCGCTGGCCGAAGGCCCGGATGACCGGATTGCACCGCCGAGCCGTCAGCGTCGCCATGTAGAGCACGCTGCGCACCGCCGCCCGGCCTCCCCAGATCGCCCGCCGACCACGGAACTTGCCGCTGTCACGGTTGAATGGAGCCACCCCGACCAGGGCCGAGATCTCTTGGCGGTTGAGCCGGCCCAACTCGGGCAGTTCGGCCACGAGCGTGACGGCCGTCACGGCGCCGACGCCGGGGGCCGTTTGCAGGACGCGGGAGCGGCACTGCAGGTGGTCGTCGCTTGCGACCAGGTCCGACAACTCCGTCTCCACGTGGCGAATGAACTTGTCCAACTGCTCGATCACGCCGCGGACGCTCCGCAGCACGAACTTGGTCGAGGCGGTCTCCAGACGGCACTTTTCGGCGGTCCGCAGTTCGATCAACTGGCGGCGGCGCGCCGTGAGCTGCTCGAGGCGGTCCTGCTTCTCGGGGACTTTCTGCGCCGGCGCGGCTGGACGTGTTGGCCGAAGCGGGCGATCGCCTCGGCGTCGATCCGATCGGTCTTGGCCAGCCGGCCGAGCCCGCGGGCGAAGTCGCGGACTTGCCGCCGCAATCAGCGCGGCGACGACGGCCCGCTGATAACCCCCGGTGGCCTCGACGACCACCAGGCACTGGCCCGCCGGCGGCAGCGCCTCAAGCACTTGCTGCACGCCGGGGCGGTCGTTGGACGCGGAGAGCCGCCGGCCGTCCGGCAACACGCACACGTCCAGCGAGTTCTTGGCCACGTCGATTCCCACAAACGAGTTGACTGCAGCGTTCATGAACGACTCCCTGTCTTGCGGATGCGAGCTCGACGCGAGGTCGGCTCTGGCGGCTGTTCGGGCTCAAGTTCAAAAAACCGGCGGCGATCACGCTTGGCGACGGCGTACAAAGCGCCTGGACGCACTCGATCTACCGCCGGCCGCATCGGAAGTCCTGCTCCGCTACGCTTCGCAGGACTTCCGATGCCACCTACAGTACAACGACATTCCTTCGTGATTTAAACATACAAGGACGCCAAGAGCGCCAAGAAAGAAGAGAGGAGCAGAGAACCACCAAGACACGAAGAACACAAAGAAAGGCAATCACTAATTGTCGCTAATTTCGATTAGTGAGAATTAGTGTTCCGATGTCTTCTCTTCTTCGTGTCCTTCGTGTCTTGGTGGTTAATCCCTTTCATCCGATGCGTTACGCCGAACTGCACTGCCGGACGAATTTTTCTTTTCTGGAGGGGGCTTCGCATCCCGACGAGTTGGTGGGTCGAGCCGCGGAGTTGGGCTACCACGCGCTGGCGATCACCGACGGCAACAGCTTAGCTGGGGTCGTGCGGGCTCATGGCGCTGCTAAGGATCTGGGATTGAAGCTGGTGATTGGGGCGGAGGTCGCGCCGGTTGACGGGCCGCGCGTCGTTGTGTGGGCGCCGGATCGGGAAAGCTATGGGCGGCTGTGTCGGCTGCTCACGGCGGGGCGACGGCGCGCGGAAAAGGGAACATGCGAGCTGACGCTTGGCGACATTGCCGAACACAGCGCCGGGCTACTCGCCGCGGTTGTGCCCGAGCGCGAGGAATTGGGTGTGCCACTGGCTCTGCCAGTGTCCGATTCTTCAGAGAAGAGCACTGGCAGAGCCAGTGGCACACGGCCGAGCCTCCGAGTGACCAGCGACAACGAGCTGGATGGCCTGCACGCCTACCGCGATATTTTTGGCGATCGTTGTTGGCTGTTGGCCGAGTTGCACTACGGGGTGGACGATGGGCGGCGGCTGGATGAACTCATTCAACTCTCGCGCAGAACGCGGCTGCCGCTCGTGGGGGCGGGAGATGTGCACTACCACATTCCCGAGCGCATGTCGCTTCAGCACGTGCTCACGGCCATCCGCCACGGCACGACGGTCGCGGAGCTGGGCGACCGTTGCCTGCCCAATGCCGAGCGCCATCTGCGGTCTCTCGATCAGTTGAGGGTGATTTTTCGCGATGCGCCCGACGCCCTGCGGCGCACCGTCGAAATCGCCGATCGCTGTGCGTTCTCGCTCGATGAGTTGAAGTATGAGTATCCCAAGGAGCTCGCGCCCGCCGGCGAAACGCCGATGACCTACCTCCGCCGCCTGGCATGGGAGTCCGCCGCCGTGCGCTACGCCGGCGACATCCCCGAAAAAGTCCGCGGCCTCCTCGAGCACGAACTGCGGCTCATCGAGACGCTTCAGTACGAGGCGTTTTTTCTGACCGTGTACGATGTCGTGCGATTCGCCCGCGAAAAAGGCATTCTATGCCAGGGGCGCGGCTCGGCGGCCAACTCGGCCGTGTGCTACGCGCTGGGCGTCACGGCCGTCGACCCCAGCGAGCACGAGATGCTGTTTGAGCGGTTCATCAGCGCCGAACGGAACGAGGCGCCCGACATCGACGTCGACTTCGAGCACGAGCGCCGCGAGGAGGTGCTGCAGTACGTTTACCAGAAGTACGGCCGCGAGCGGGCCGGGTTGGCGGCGACGGTCATCACCTACCAGTCTCGCAGCGCGGTGCGCGACGTGGGCAAGGCACTGGGGCTGTCGCTCGACCGAGTGGACGCCCTGGCGAAGAACGTCGACTTCCGTAGCGAGAAGGCCCTGTTATCCAAGCGATGCGAGCAGAGCGGCGTCGATCCCGAGTCGCGGCTCGGCCGGCAACTCGTCGCGCTGGTCAACGAATTGATCGGCTTTCCGCGGCACTTGTCGCAGCACGTCGGCGGCATGGTGATCACCCAGGGGCCGCTGTGCGAGCTCGTGCCCATCGAAAACGCCGCGATGGCCGACCGCACCGTCATCCAGTGGGACAAGGACGACCTCGACGAGCTGGGCGTTCTCAAGGTCGACTGCCTGGCCCTGGGAATGCTCACGGCCATTCGCAAATGCTTTGGGCTCATCGAGCATTCGACCGGCCGGCGGCTCACGATCGACACGGTTCCGAACGAAGACAAACCGGTGTATGAGATGATTGCCCGCGCGGACACCGTCGGCGTGTTTCAAATCGAAAGCCGCGCCCAGATGAGCATGCTGCCGCGGCTCAAGCCGGCGACTTTTTACGACCTGGTGATCGAGGTGGCCATCGTGCGGCCCGGGCCGATCCAGGGCAACATGGTGCACCCATATCTGCGGCGGCGCAGCGGCGAGGAAGAGGTCGAGTATCCCAGCGAGGAGGTGAAGCATGTGCTCGAGCGCACCCTCGGGGTACCGCTGTTCCAGGAGCAGGCGATGCAACTGGCGGTCGTCGCCGCGGGATTTTCGCCGGGCGAGGCGGACCAGCTACGACGCGCGATGGCTGCGTGGCGCCGCGCCGGGCTGATCGATCAGTATCGCACGAAGCTGATCGACGGCATGCTGGCCAAGGGCTACACGCCGGAGTTCGCCGAGCGGCTGTTCGAGCAAATCCGCGGCTTTGGGGAGTATGGTTTTCCGGAATCGCACGCGGCCAGCTTCGCCAAGCTGGCCTATGTATCGTCTTGGTTGAAGCACTATTACCAGGCGGCGTTCACGGCGGCGATGATCAACAGCCAGCCGATGGGGTTCTACGCACCGGCTCAACTGGTGCGCGACGCGCAGGAGCACGGCGTTGAGGTGCGGCCGGTGGACGTGAACTACAGTGACTGGGATTGCACGCTGGAGGAAGTGGGCAGTAGGCAGTGGGCTGTGGGCAGTAAAGAGAAAGAAGCGGCGCTCTCCACTCCCAACTGCTCACTGCCCACTGCCCACTGCCCACCGCCTTCCATCCGCCTCGGCCTACGGATGGTACGCGGCTTGGCCGAGTCAGTCGTTCAGCGCCTCGTGGCAGCCAGAACGACGCCCTTCCAATCGATCGCCGACCTGACCGCTCGCGCGTCCTTGGGATGCGCGGCCGTCAAACGCCTGGCCGAGGCCGACGCCTTCGGGTCGCTCCGACTCAACCGTCGCGCGGCCTTATGGCAAGCGCTCGACCAGGCGCCGAGCGTAGAAGATCTGCCGCTCTTGGCCGCCGCGGGAGCCGACGACTTGCCTACGCCCCTTCTGGCGAACCTCACGCGACAACAGGAAGTGTACGCCGACTACCAATCGGCGGGGCTGACGCTGCGCGAGCATCCGCTGTCGTTCTTCCGCGCCGAATTGGACAAGCGCGGCGTGACGCCCGCGGCAAAGCTGGCCGACTACTCACATGGGAAAATGGTCCAGGCCGCCGGCTTGGTCCTCATGCGTCAGCGGCCAGGCACGGCCAAGGGGATCACGTTTGTGACGCTGGAGGACGAAACGGGGATCGTCAACTTAATCATTCACCTGCACGTGTGGCGACAATACGAGCTGGTCGCCCGCCGAGCCAAGGCGCTTATCGTCAGTGGCCGTTTGGAGCGGAAAGATCAGGTGATCCACATCCTTGTTCGCCGGCTGGAAGACCTCCAAGCGAGCTTCCAATCGCTGGCTCACCGCTCGCGGGACTTCCGTTAGCCAGCCGAGCCCACGCGCCAACCGGCAGGCCCGTTCCGTGGGGCCCCCCAAGCGTCGCCGAATGTAGGGATCGCTCCGGCGGGGCCGATCAGCAGCGCGGGGACCCCCACGACCGCCATCAAGTCTTTGCAGCTTTTCGCCCCCAGGCCACAATGAATGGATTGGGGCCCAGAGGCATTCGCGGCGCACATGGCCAACCGACTGGCACGGCTATTTTTGTTGGCGCCGCTTGTAGGCGCGCCGCTGGCGGCGCCCGCCCACGGCTACATTGCCAACGACCGTTGGGGAAGCACGGCCACCAATCCATCGACAGGCGCCCAGGGTACGCCCATCACTCTGACCTGGAGTTTTGCGCCGGACACTACCCTGATCCCGGACAATCCCAGCGGGACGCTGCCCAGCGACCTGATCAGCTTTCTGGATACGACTTTCGGCGTCGGCCCCGGCGGCGACGACCTGACGCAGCGGCCATGGTTCGCCAGTTTCGATCAATCGTTCGCTCGCCTGAGCGCCGTGAGCGGCGTCACCTACGTTTATGAGCCTCAAGATGACGGCTACGACTTTGCCGATCCATTTTTCGACTTCTCTGCGCGCGGCATCCTGGGCGTGCGCGGCGACGTACGGCTGGGCGGCAAAACGTACGGCCCGGGGTCGAACATCTTGGCGAGTAACTTTTTCCCCGACTTTGGGGAGATGATGATCAACACGACACAGGGAGCCCTATTTAGCAATAGCTTCAACGACTACCTCCGACTTCGCAACACGCTCATGCACGAGGCGATGCATGGTCTGGGGATCAGCCACGTTGATTCCGACGCCGCGTTCTTGATCGAGCCCGTGTCCACTGTGGCGTTTGATGGACCGCAATTGGACGACATCCTCGCCCTGCAGCGACTCTACGGCGACGCGCTGGAGAAGAACGGCGGCAATGACCTATTCTCGACGGCGACGCCGTTGGGAATCGTCAGCGAGACCCAATCGCTTGCCAGGGGAACGCAGGGCGACACGACGGCCGTGGCCGCGTCCGCGACGGATTTCCTAAGCATTGACGACGCGTCGGACACTGACTTCTTCCAATTCACGCTCGACGCACCGCTCGACGTCAGCATTCTCCTCACGCCCAAGGGCACGACGTACAACGTCGGGCCGTCAGGCGGGACGCAGGCGCCGTACGACTCACGGGCGGCGAGCAACCTGTCGCTGGCCCTGTTCGACGCCAATGGCACGACGCAATTGGGACCGACAATTGATGCAAACGGCGCGGGCGCGGGCGAGTCGATGTTCCGGCGCCTTGACCCAGGGCAGTACTTCGCGCGGGTCAGGGGCGACCAGAGCGAAGTACAGCTTTATCAGATTTCGGTCACGACCGGCTTTCTCACGTGGGTTGGCGACGGCAGCACCGTTTGGGACATCGAGACGACGCCGAATTTCTCCAGTGGCTTCGCCAGCGAGGTGTTTCACAATCAAAATGACGTGACGTTCGACGATAGCGCCGTCACCACGACCGTCGTTATCCCGGCCCCTGTCTCTCCGGATGCCGTCGTAGTGCACACAATGACGAGCTACGCGTTTACCGGCGCGGGCGGTCTTGTCGACGGGAGCCTGACGATCAACGGCGATGGAGTCGTTGAATTGGCAAACGCCGGCAACTCATACGATGGCGCCACGACGGTTGCCGCTGGTACGCTCAAGATCACCGGAAACGCCAACGCGATGGTCAGCCCCATCACGATCGCCGACGGCGCCAAGCTCATCATGGCCGCGACCGACGCCACGACCATGGCCAGCTCCTTCACGATTCAACCCGGCGGCGTGTTGGAAATCGGCGCCACCGGCAGCACGACCAATGTATTTCCTGATAGCCCCGCCGCCATCGCCAACGAAGGCACGATTCGTGTGTTCGATAGCGAAGGGCTAAGCAACGTGAGCGGCTCCGGGGCGATCACGTTGGAAAGCGAGACAGTCCAGTTAGCCGGCAACGGCGGCTTTGACGGCGCGTTGACGGTTAACACCAGCGCCGTCGCCGACGTGCGGGACGACTCGGGCTTGGGAAGCACTTCCGGCAACACCGTCGTAAACGACGGGGGCACGGTGCTCGTCAACGTGAACTTGCTGCTCGCCGAGCCCTTTGTCTTGGAAGGCAACGGCGACGGCAGTGGGGCCATCCATGTCGGCAGCGGTCAAAGCACGACATTTCTCGGCAATGTTGGAATTGCGGGCGCTGGCGCCGTGCTGGGGGTCGACGCCGGGTCCTCAGCGGTCTTTTCTGGAGCGGTGGACGCCGCGCAGCCCAATCCCGTGCTGACGCTCCGCGTAGGCGATGGCTCCGACATCCACCTGACTGGCGCCACAACTGTGGGCAACGGTGGCTTGGTGAAAACGGGCTCCGGAACGGCCGAGTTAACTGGCGCCATTGACTTCGCCGGCCCCACGATGGTTGATCAAGGCCTGCTTCGGCTGGCCGGCTCGGGGCAGCTTGGCCGCGAGTTTCGCGTCGCAGCAGGCGCTACCATTGAAGTGGCAGGCGTGCACGAATTTCTCCCCTCCGCCACACTCTCGGGCAACGGACAGGTAAGTGGAAACATCGTCATGCCGGGAACCATCCTGCCGGGCGACTCTGTCGGCGCCCTCACGTTTGTCGATGACCTCGCGCTGACTCCATCAAGCGTCCTGGAGATTGAAATTGCTGGGTCAACGGCGGGCGTCGATTACGATTGGCTCAATGTCGGCGGCCAGGCCGAGCTCGACGGCGCCCTGCAGATGTCTCTGATCGGCGGGTTCTCGCCGGCGGCGGGAGACTCCTTTGCAATTCTCACGGCAAGCCAAGTGGCCGGAAACTTCAACGACGTGGAACTGCCGAGCCTTGAACCCGGTTTACTTTGGCAAATTGCCTACCTGTCCGATCAGGTGCTGCTGTCGGTCGCCTCGGTGGGCGACTACGACGCGGATTTCAATAGCGATAGTGTCGTCGACGGGGCGGATCGGGCGCGCTGGCAGGCCGGTTTCGGCGCTGTCTGGTCGGCGCCGTGCACGCTGACGGCGATGCGAACGGGGATTTCGCGGTCGACGGCGTCGATTTTCTCGCCTGGCAATGGCAGTTCTTCGGCGGCCCGTCGGAGCGAGGGATAGCCAGCGCCGTTCCTGAAGCCAGCTCTTGGGCAATGCTGCTGGCAGCCGCGATTTGCCTGGCTGGCGTCCCGACTTGGAAGGCGGGGCGAGAATAGCCGTCAGGCTCGCGGGCGCCCGCCACCTCGCCTCATCCCAATGCCCAGCACGGCCAGCGCCGCCAAGACGGCGCCCCCCGGTTCCGGCACGGCGCCTGCAACCGACGTCGCCAAGAGCAAATTGACGCCGCGTTGTTCCTGCCAGATAAGAAAGTCGGCGCCGTCGGAATCGTTGTCCCCGTCCGCGTCCCCGCTGGCCGTTGAGCCAAAGGCGGTTTGCCACGCGTTGTAGTCGGCGGCGTCCACATCGGCGTCGAAGTCGAAGTCGCCTGGAACGCCGTCATACACCGTAAAATTGTCGATGTACGCCGTTCCCGTCAGAGCCAGGGATGCGCCCGGCGCCGCACCAATTGCGGCGATGTCGGCGTCGGTGAATTGATCCACATTGGCGCCGCTCACTCCACGATCGACAAAACCGGTAGTCAGAATACGGAAGCCATCGAAATAAATGCTGTACTGATGACTGGTGAAGTCGAGCAGCATCCCATAGTTATACCATTGGCCGAAAACGACAGATTCGCCGGTTGGCGTCAGGGCTCCGGTGTCAGTTTGCTGATAGAGCACGTCGCTCGTCGAGGCGTCGACGCCGAGCGCCCCTGCCACGCGGACGACCGGGTTGTCGTCGTAAGCGTCGACGCCGAAAAATGGCCCGAACGTATTTGCCGCGCCAACGGTGTGCTCAACTCGCATGTCCCAGTTGATCAACACGAAGCGGTGTGTGGGAAACCCTGTGACGGGAACGGCCCAACGGTCGTCAGAATTAGCCGCTCGCTGGACGCGCAGCGCCTTCGCGCCAGTTTGGACGATCGTATTCTGGACCGTGGCAGATCCGCCGCCCGCGCCCGCTCTCGCCCAAGGTGGTTGACTTTCGAGCGCCGTGAGGGAGTAGGACTCGAATCCCGCCGTATTGACGATCGGACCCGAACCAGCACAAATCCCACCTGAAAAAACTACGCCAAACACTGGCGTCAGCGCCCACGCAATGCAACGCACGGGTAGATTCCTAGGCACAACTAATCGCATAACAGGCAAACTCACGGTGAGTGCCAGGCTAGGGGAGATTCGGCCAGCGGCCGCCGAGGGAGCGCATCGGGACTAAGCGACGGGGACATCGTAACCCTGGCCCCTGGGGCTCAGTCGCCTTGCTGCTGGCAATCCGCATTCTAGTTGGCTCCTTCAAGCGGAACAACGAATTCGCCGGCAGGAGGTGACGCTTGCCCGCGGATTGTAGCGGGTGACGGCAATCGCCGCCCACACCTGAGAGTCTGCGCAGGCTGGACAGCACTCAAAATTCAAATCTTTACGTTTGTGACGATTCTTCGTTTGGCGCGGCTGGCGTAATTGATGTGCTGGCGGGTCGCTCGTGTTTCTCAATAAGCGTGCGGTTTGGTCTTTTCGTCGTGCAAGAGTATTGCCGCGAACGGTGGCTCCGCGTCCAGCGAGGCGAGGTTGGTGCGCACAGCAACTGGCGACGGAGCGACGGAAAACTCACAGTCGAAGCGAGGCCCCGCTGGATCCAATCAAGTGGGGGGCGGCAGGACGCAACCGCGATTGGCCGTCCGTGGTCAACAGCGATTCGGCGTCGTCGACAATCCGCGCGATCTCCGCTTCGAGAGGCTCCAGAAAATCCAAGACTTGCTGCATGTCCGCGAGGCCTTCGGCGCCCGCTGAACGGCCTTCCACGACCAATTTGCCCACGGGACGGTCGCCGCATCTCAACGGTAGGGAGATTCGCCAGACAGCGGCGTCGTGCGGCAAATCGCTCCCCGTCCAAGTGGCAAAGAACGATTCGTGCAAGTGTGGAATATTAACGTTTAGTTTCAGGCCCCCCAGGTTGTACACCGGGGCCGCCTCACGGAGGGCGGACCACAACACGTTCCACTGCCGGCGACCTTGGATTTGAATGGCATGATCGGTGTAGTGGTCGGCGTCAGCGGGCGCTGGACGCACGTGCCGCCAGAGGCCCCGGGCCGACGCCTTGACTTGCGACGCAACTAGCGCCGCCTCCGCGTGTCCGAACACCCGCGCTCCAGCCAGCGCCAGCACGACGCCGCCCCCCGCGACCACGGCAAAGGCATCGTGACTGGTGAAGTAGCTCGCCATCGCTCCGGCGCAAGTCACCGCGGTCATCCCCGCGGCCACGACGGCGGTCTGGCCCACCGTCCAACCGCGCAGGAGCAGGGCGTGATGGAAATGTCCGCGATCGGCGGTGAAGACGCTCTGGCCCGTCGTTACGCGACGAATCAACGCCGCGCACGCATCCAAGATAGGAATGGCGCAGATGGCTATCGGCACCGTCAGCGCCACCGCCGCCTGTTCCTTGATTGAACTGCGAATGGCGACGGCCGCCACCAACCAGCCAATCAGCATGCTGCCGGTGTCGCCCAAATACACGCGCGCTGGAGGAGCGTTGTAGCGAAGGAATCCCAGCAGGGCGCCGGACATGGCAAAACTTGCCAACGACGCCGTGAGCGCACCTTGCATACCCGCTATCACGCCCATCGTCAGACACACGACTGTGCCGATTGATGCCGCCAGGGCATCGGCGCCATCGATCAGGTTGAACGCGTTGATGGCGCCTAGACAGAAAAACAGCGAGAAGGGGATGCTGAAATCGCCCAGCGGAAATGCCCACCCGCACAGCGAGATGACTTGAAAGCGAAAACCCCCGGCCACTAACAGCGAGGCGGCCAGCATTTGGCCAATCAACTTGTATATGCCTGTCAGACCAATGGAATCGTCAATCAGGCCGACCAGTACCAGCACCATAGCCGACGGCAGGGCGCTTAGAACAAAACTCGAGCTCGTCGACCCCGCCGACGAGCTGCCCCAAACCCAGGCCAGCGCCACGGCCAGAGACATCGCAAGAGCAATCGCGATGCCGCCCCCCAGAGGAACCGCTCGCTCCTGATTCTTGCGGCGACCGTCGGGCTCATCTACGGCGCCGATGCGGCCGGCAAACGCCGCGGCCAGCGGCGTGAGCGCCAAGCTCGCCAAGAAGGCCAGGCAAAAAGCCAGCAGACCGTCCAGGGCATTCATGGATGCGGAGGCCCCTCGTCAGACGCCAATCACCGCGGACTCGATTGCCACGGTAGCTCGTGTGATCCCAAAGTTGGCCGCCGCAGAACGAGAGGAGCCCGTCGACCCTGGGCCACATGGCAGCCCCGCGAGCTTTTTGGTCCCCCAGCCTCAATTAAACACGCTTCCGGCGGTGTGTCAAACGAATTGAGCCGCACCTAGCAGAGGGCCGAGTTTACCGGTAATGGAGCCAGAGCTCCGCTCGCGGAAACTCGGTAAAAATCAAGTTCCCGGCGGTCAAGCGGAATGGACCGGGGCCGACTGTGCCTCGTCGCCCGCCGCGCGTTGGAATTCGCTCTCCGGGGTCCAAATCTCCGAATTCCAGGGGTCGTTTCGCGAAAATTGTTGACCCCGAGGCTATTGGCAGTTAATTTAACAGACGAGTTTCCGCGCGGCCGGTTTGAATCCCTATGGCTTGTGCGGATTTTTGAAATCTTCATTGATTGGCAACAGGGGAGTCCGCTAATGACTGCATCTCAATTCGTCGCCCGTACGGGTCGTTGGACAATCGCGGCGTGCGTGAGCTTGGCGATTACGGCTGTATTTGCATTTGGCGTCGGCCGCGCCGCGGCAGACGATGATGACATCGTCAACGCCAACGGGTTTGAGCCCCCCTTTAGCACGTCGTTTTTGACGACCGGCCAACTAGAAGGCCAAGTTAACCCGCCGGGCGAAGGACAAGTCATCTCCCCGGGCCAATGGCTGAAAACGAACGGCGCAGGCCTGAGCACGGCAGTCGTGCAATCAGCGGTGTTTGCTCCGGGCGGAGGCACTCAAGCGGTCAGAGTTAATCGCGCGGCGACCTCGGATGACCGCTGGGCAGTACCCGTCAACGCTCTTGGATATCCCGACTACCCCACCCCATTTCCTCCAGAACCTCAACAACCGTTCATTTGCGTCAGTTGGGATATGCGGGTTGAACAAACGCTCGGCCCCGTAGATACGTTTGGTCCGTTCTTCGGTGTTGAAACTTATGACGACGATGGCAACCCGGTTGGGTTGCTAGGTTCACTCGGCGTCGACGCCACGACAGGCGACGTGTTGTATCAGGCGCCGGGTACGGGAGTCCTGACCGAGACGGGCAATGTCGTTAATTTTGGCGAGTGGAATCACTTCTCCATCGAGCTGGATTATTCCACCCATCAGTACAGCATCTTCCTCAACATGACGAATTTGGGCGCCTTTGGCTTCGTTGATCAGGCCAACATCCCTGGAGGTTTGGACCAATTCTCCGACGCCGATATTGCGGCCATCGCGGCTGCCGGAGATGCAGCGTCGCAGGCCTTGACCGGCACGGCGTATTACGACAATTTCCTGGTTCGCGAAGGACAATGTCCCGTTCCGGAGCCGGCCGCCGCGGCATTGGCCGCGTTTGGCGTGCTCGGGGCGTGCAGCTTGCGACGCCGGCGCCGGTAGTTGAAAAGTAATCGGCGGAGTGGTAAATTTAGGCGAGGCGACAAGAAGGACGCCGCAGTGTGCGGCGCGTGCATCAACTAGAATCTCATTGCGGGTAACACACCCATGTTAAGATGCTCTGCGCTCGTTGCGGGATTAGCGCCTCGGATTGGCCTTTGGCCACGATGCGGCTGCGCAGTCCGCCGCGCCGGCCACCGGATCGCAATTGGGGCGACCGCGGCTGTTCAACCCATTTCTGCCATTTTCCTTCAGCCGGCTAACGGTTAATCCTTTGGGATTACCGAAAGCGCGCTTGGCAACGTCGGCGCCCTTAGCCAGCAACTTAGTGACGACGTCCTCGTCCGCCGCGGCGCCCGCCGAATCGAGCAGCTTGACGATCGGCAACAACCTCTATGTAGACCTGGTCACCAGACCGGCCTACCGGCCGCCGGTCCGTAGCCCGTATCGGCCGCCCCCCCGCCCGCCTTTTTAACGGTGGCCTAGTCGTCGGCGTGCCACGGGGCGCGGACGCTAGGAATGTCTAGTGCCAGAGGCGATGCACCAAGAGATCGGTTGCATCGCCTCTGTTATTTCGGGAACCCGCCCCGCCGCTGCCAGCGGACGCAACCACGCACTTCACCAGGTCTGCGTCGGCCGACATGGGTCATCTGACCACTACGGAACCGCAACGTTACCGGTACCTTGTCCGTCTGTGTGGTCGATGAACCGGAAGAAGAAATTCATTCTGAAGATCTGAGTGAAGTATCGGGTAATCGCCTGGTCCGGAGCTTCTTGCAGGATGAGCACGTCGTCGGCTTCGACAAGGAGGTTTTGCCGCGGGTCGCGCGCCGCTTCATCCAAGTCCACTCGAATCGTGACCTGTCCGCCATTGGGCGTTTTGCGGAGCACCGACACGAGGTTGGGAGACGGGTTGCCGACGCCCCCGCCCACGATAGCGCCGCTGAGGTTGCTCGTATTGAGACCGCCGTTGAACAGCGGCCCACGGGTCTTGAGCACCGCCTCCACGACCGTGAGATCGTAATCGTTGGGCAGCGGATGCTCGCCCGCCGGCAGCAGGCCGCCGGTGTAAAAGAACTGCGGATCGCGACCGCGAACCGTCACTATGTCGCCAGTGTGCAGCAAGATATCCTCGGGGCTGAAATCGATGGGCTGCCCGGGGCGGATGCGCAATGGAATGCGCGTGATGCGTTTGTGTTCCGAGCCGTCGGGCGCCACTCCCGCTTGGCCCGGTTGGCGGGCATGCGCGCCTGTCGGGTCGTTTTTCGTGTCCCAGTAACCGCGCTGGATGATGACTTCTTGCGTGGATTCCAAGCCAGGCAAACCGCCAGTGCGGGCCAAAGCGTTCAGCACGTCGTTCTCGTAGGCGTTGAGTTCCAAGGCCTGTCCGATGCCCTGGTGCCCGCCGCCCAGCGTGGTCTCAGTAGTTCCCAATCCGACGAACGATTCATTGCGTAACGATACCTGCTGTCCCTGCGAATCCTCGCGGATCACCAGCACTTTGATGTGCCGCGGCCGCATGAGCGTCACCAACATCTGCTTGCCTTCCGGGTGCACGATAGCGCCTTTCACGTAGGCGTCAATGACCCGCTTTTCGGCGTCTTCAATCGTCAGGTCGGAGACCTGAACCGCCCCAACGTAGGGCAGTGAAATCGTGCCGTCGGCGCGCACTGGAAACGGGTAGCCGATCGAGGGCGGCAACTCCGGCGATTCCGGAATATTGACCGGCGGGGGAGTTTCGGCGCCGCCGATGATGCCCTCGATGTAGATGCCTAGCGTGTCGCCTGGCCCCAGCTTATAGGCCTCTGGAGGCGGCTGCCGTAGTAGTGTCAGCGGGATCTGCTCGTACCCCTCGCGCGTTTCGCCCAACAATTCCTCGGGCACGAGCCGCGCCGGGATGCCATTGGCCACCGGGTTGGTCAAAGCGGCACAACCCGGGAGCATGGCGCTAGTCAGCAGCACCGCCGCGGGCAACCAGCGCGCCCAAGACGTTTCCCGCGAGATCCGCAACCACGAAGGCGCACCGCGTTGGGCGCCACGGCGCGTGCCATCGCCCAGCGGCCATGGCCGACAGTTGGCCGTTGCGGCGCGGCGATTGATTTGGGGAGCTGCTTCGACGGTCATCGTGGCTCTCGCAGGTCGGCGCTCGTCGTGGCGGTGGTTACTGCTGCGGGTGGCGTAGCACATTGGGCCGCGGCGCGAGCGGAGCGTTCGGATCCTCCGCGGTAAGGCTGGCCGGAACTATCTCGGTCGTGATCGGCGTAGCGGCCGCCTCGGCGCCAATTGCGGGATCTGGCCACGCGGGCGGACCGGCGTCGGGTACGTGCGCTGCGGGCGAGACTTCCGCTGGTTCGGCCAAACCTGCTGGCTGCGCCGAACCAAGAGGTTCAACTGGCATCAAGCTCGCGGCTGCCGAAATCGCGCGACGGAACTGCAGGGCGGCGCCGTGCGTTGCGTCGTCGGATTCGGGTTTCTCCGGCGGCGCCGAGTCATCGCTCGGCGGGGGCGCCGGTGGGGCCGGGACGGTCGTCGGCTCGGCGGCGTCGGCCTTTGCGCCGGCGTCGTCCGTTGGCGGGCCGAGCTGCGGCGCGGCGACTTCGGGTGCTGCGTCTGAGGCGTCGTTCGCCTTCGGGGCTATATCGCTTGTCGTTGATGGCGAGGGCAACAGCTCGCCGGGGGGGCCCAACTCCTCGGAGAGAGTCGGCGGCGCGAGCATGGGCGGCGTCGACCAGGCCGGGCGCCCGCCGCCCCTCATCGAAGAATACACGATCCCTAGGTTGCGATAGCCGCCTGCCCGCGCCACTTTGGCGCCGTGGCGATACCCGGCAAACCACTCGTCGGCGGCCGTGTGTCCCTGGGGCGAACGCCACGCGAGATTCCAATAGTTGCGGGGCGGCACGGGGGGCGGCTGACCGTCGCCGCCCGCGTAGACGAAGTCAACGAAACCGTCCTTGAATCCGAAGGCGTAGTGTTCGGACGCCGGCTCGGGACACGCCGCGCTCTCGTCGTGCCAGGCTTGTTCGGCCCAGCTTCGGTACGCCTTAAGACTGCGCTGGCGATCAAATTTCCAAGCAAACGCCAATGGTTCGGACAAGATCGTGCGGCGAGCGTTTTGCCATACGGTGCAGCCGGACGAGCCGGCGATGCCCACCGCCATCGCCAACGCCAGGCAACGGATGCGAGCCACGCGCCTCGACGGGTGAGCGACGAGGTCGTGTTTGCAGCATGGGATGGGCATAAGCAGACTGCGCGGCCGGCGACCTCGTCGCGCAAGGTGGGCGGTGTACCCTGGCCCCAACCCGCGTGGGGACTCTGCGCTGCATGCTGTATCGGTTTTTCCGGTCGCACGGTTTAGTAAAGCCTGTCAAACCTTGACGGTTAATCAGAGTTGCTCGCTGGCAGTGCGCGCAGCGCCTGCACGCTCAAGCCAGCAATTCGTGGATCACTCGCGCCGGCAGCACGCCGGTGAGCTTCTGGTCGAGCCCCTGGAATTTGTAGGTGAACTGCTCGTGGTCGAAGCCAAGCTGGTGGAGCGCCGTGGCGTGGAAGTCGCGCACCGGGACGGGATCCTTCACGATGTTGTACGAGAAGTCGTCGGTCTCGCCGTAAATCGTGCCGCCCTTGAAGCCGCCGCCGGCCATCCACATGGTGAAGCAGCGGGGGTGATGATCGCGGCCGTAGTTCTGGGCCGAGAGGCCGCCCTGAGAATAGATGGTGCGGCCGAATTCGCCGCCCCAGACGACAAGCGTCTGGTCCAAGAGTCCGCGCTGCTTGAGGTCCTGCACCAGGCCGAAGCACGCCTGATCGACGTCGCGGCACTGGTCCGGCAAGCGACCGGCCACGTTGGCGTGGGTGTCCCAATTGTTGTGGTAGATCTGCACGAATCGCACGCCGCGCTCGACCATGCGCCGGGCCAAGAGGGCGGTGTTGGCGAATGTGCCCGGCTGCTTCGCGGCATCGCCGTAAAGTTCATACGTGTGGGCCGGCTCGCTCGCCAGATCGGTCAGCTCGGGAACGCTGGACTGCATGCGATACGCCAACTCGTACTGCTGAATTCGCGTATGCGTCTGCGGGTCGCCGACCAGGCGAAAGTTCATCTCGTTGAGCGCGTTGAGCCCGTCGAGCGTGGTGCGGCGGATGTTTCGCGGCACTCCGGGCGGATCGTTGATGAACAGGATTGGGTCGCCGGCGGTGCGGAAGGTCACCCCCGCGTGCTCTCCCGGCAGATATCCGCTGGACCATAGCCGCGCGGAGATGGCCTGCACCTGTTCGGTGTTGGTGGGACGGGCCACCATGACGACGAAGGTCGGCAGGTTGTCGTTGAGCGACCCGAGGCCGTAGGACGTCCAGGCGCCCAAGCACGGACGGCCGGTGATCTGGTTGCCGGTCTGCATGAACGAAATCGCCGGCTCGTGGTTGATCGCGTCGGTGTTCATGCTGCGGACGAACGCGAGGTCGTCGACCATCTTCTTGAGCCACGGCAAGAGCTCGCCCACCCACATGCCCGACTGGCCGCACTGCTCGAACTTGTACATCGAGGGGGCGATGGGGAAGCGGGCCTGGCCGGAGGTCATCGTGGTGAGCCGCTGGCCCATGCGGACCGATTCGGGCAGGTCCTTGTCGAACCACTGGCGCATGACGGGCTTGTAGTCGAACAAGTCGAGCTGCGAGGGCCCGCCGACCATGTGCAGGTAGATGACGTGCCTGGCCTGCGACGGGAGCTGGGTTCGACGAGTGAGCGCGGCGGCGACCGGATTGGCCCCCAGCGAGGCGAGCGCGGCCGTGCCGAGCAGGTTCGACCCGGCGGCAAAGAAGTGCCGGCGGGTGATGTTGCGGCGGAAGGAGTCGAAGGTGGGCACGTGATTGCGTCTTTAGTGGTGGGCTTGGTTACGGAGTGGAATCGCCAAGGACGCCAAGAGCGCCAAGGGGGAGGGGGATTTGGATTCTCGGTGGCTGGGCGTTGATCCCGGAGGGCGTGGCCCTCCGGCTAGCTTGAGGCGACGTTGGATTGTTGGCGCCGTTGCGCTGAGGGTTATCGCCTTTTTTGCGGGCTGGGCGGGGGTCCCATCTTTTATGTTGCAGAAGTCGCTGATTTTGCCCTGCTCGTGCGAGTGCGGGGCTCGGCGATTACCGTACCCTGCCATCTTATACTCGCGGCGTAAGGACTGGGGGTATTGCATGTTTTCGATCGGCGTCGGGACGGGGCAAATGTTGGAGATCGGGCTAATGATGTTCAGCTTGCGATTTGAACTTCTGGGTGGCACGCCCAGAGTCCGCGATGGGCGTGGTCGACGACGCAGGCCTGACCACGCCCTTCGGAGGACCTCAGGACGTGCCACCCAATCGCCTGTATCGGTACGTTTGTATATGTAGCGGATTGCGCGGCCATTTTCAACAAATTTTTTGGGGATTTACATGCCCACGCGGACGAGGGCATGGCACACAAGCGCTCCTATTTATTGATGGCTTCGTCGAGGTTCATGATTTCGCTGGCGAGCATCGTCCAGGCGGCGAGCTCGGCGGGGGGGATCTGGGCGTCGGCTTTTGACTCGCCAACCGTGATCAGTTGTTTTGCCGCCTCGGCGTTGGCGGCGTAGTAGGTCGATAGCTGATCGAACGACGACTTGAGCACGGCCGACTCCTCGGCCCGCGGGTTGCGGGCCAGCACGCGCTGGGTGATGAATCGAGCGCGGCGCTGAAACTCGGCGCCGCCATGCTGGATTGCCAGCTCGGCCAGATGCCGGGCGGCTTCGACGTACTGCGGATCGTTGAGCGTCACGAGGGCCTGCAGCGGCGTGTTGGTGCGCTCGCGGCTCATGACGCAGTGCTCGCGGCTGGGGGCGTTGAACACGTCCAGCGACGCGGGCGGCGCCGACCGCTTCCAGAATGTGTACAGGCTCCGCCGGTAGAGCGACTCGCCAGTGTCTTGGGTGTAGTCGCGCGTGTTGGAGCCGATCATCGCGACGGCCTCCCACACGCCCGGCGGCTGGTACGGCTTGACGCTGGGACCGCCGATCTTGTCGACCAACAAGCCGCTCGCCTCCAGGGCGTAGTCGCGGACCATTTCGGCGTCCATGCGGTACCGCGGCCCGCGCGACAGGAGTCGATTGTCGGGGTCATGCTCGAGCTTCTCAGGCGTGACCTGGGCGCTCTGCCGATAGGCGGCCGACGTGACGATGAGTTTGAACAGTCGCTTGACGTCCCAGCCCGATTCGCGGAAGTCCACGGCCAGCCAATCGAGAAGCTCGGGATGCGACGGCAACTCGCCGGTGACGCCAAAATCGCCCGCCGTCTTGACCAGCCCCGTGCCGAACAGTTCCTGCCAAAAGCGATTGACTGTGACGCGGGCGGTGAGCGGATTCTCGGGACGCAGGAGCCACCTGGCGAAGCCCAGGCGATTTCGCGGCTGGTCGGCGGGGAACGGCGGCAGGAAGGCTGGCGTGTCGGGCCCCACCTTGTCGCGGCGCTGGTCGTACTCGCCGCGATTGAGAATGAACGCCATCGGAGCTTCGGGCTTCTCCTGCATCACATGCGATATCGTGCCGCGGGCCTGGATGTCGGCCAGTTCGCGCGAGCGCGTCGTAGCGGGCGGCGAATTCCTTGCGGGGTCCGTCCTGCGTGTTGAGCCACCACTGGAACAAGGCCTCGACGTCGGCTGGGTCGCGCTTCTCGGGCGGCGTCGACACCGTCGTCAGTAGCGTGGCGGAAGCCAGCGTCGACGCCTCGGCGTCGGAAAGTGCGCGACCGTAGAGGCGCAAGTCTTCGAGCGTAACGCCCGACAGCACGGCCGACGCATTGCGCTGTCCCACTTTGAGCGGAACCGTCGTGCGCGACGTCTCGGTCAACGAGTCGGTCAGCACGTCGGTCAGTTGCGCCACGCCATTGACGTACACCTTGAAACCCGCCGCCTTGCGGCTGCCGTCGTAGACGATGGCCACGTGCAGCCACTGGTCGGCCGGGAGCTGGTTGCGCGTGAGCACCTTGATGGCGTTGTCGGGAAACTTGTTGATGACATGGCCGCCGAGGTGCCGGCCTTCCAGCCACACGTCCCAGCCACGGTAGCCATTGGGTTCATCCATGCGGGCGATCAGCGAGGCGCCGCCGTCGACGGCGGGGAGCTTGACCCAGGCGGCGACGGAGAAGGGATGGTCGCCCTCGAAATCGCCGACCGCGGGCAGTTCCAGGAGGGCGCCCTGATTGACATACGCGGCGTTGGCGCTGAGCCGCCCGGGCCGCCACTCGGCGGTCTTCGGTCGCGGCGCGGTGGCCGGCTGGCATGCCGCCACGTAGGCGAACGTATCGCCGCCGTCGTTAAGTGGCGCCGAGAATTCGAGACCGTCGGCGGGAATCTGCAGGCCGACTTCTTCGGGCTTGGCTTTGGCGGCCCAGGCGTCGAATTCGGGGCGGGCTTCCGCCTTGCGCGCGTCGAGCTGCTGCTTGGCATCTGCCACGAGCTTCTGGAGCTCGGCAAAGCGGGGCCGATCTGCGGCCAACGGCGTCGCGATCACGGGCGGGGTGTCTTTGATGTTGCCGTCCATGGCGGCTTGGGTGGTGTTGTTGAAGAATGCCGCCAGCGAATAGAACTCTTTCTGCGTGAGCGGGTCGAATTTGTGGTCGTGGCACACCGCGCAGCCGGCGGTCAACCCCAGCCACACTTGCGAAGTGGCCTCGGTGCGATCGCGGTCGTAGAGCACCAGGTACTCCTCGTCGATGGCGCCGCCCTCGTTGGTCGTGATATTGCAGCGGTTGAAGCCGGAGCCGATCCGCTGGTCCAGCGTGGCGTCGGGCAACAAGTCGCCTGCCAGGTTTTCGACCGTGAACTCGTCGAACGGCATGTTCTGGTTGAAGGCGTTGATGACCCACTCGCGGTACGACCACATCTCGCGGTAGTTGTCGAAATGGATGCCGTTGGTGTCGGCGTAGCGGGCGGCGTCGAGCCAGTACCGGCCGCGGTGCTCGCCCCAGTGCGGCGAGGTCAGCAGGCGATCGACATATTGCTCGTAGGCGTCGGGACTGGTGTCGTTGACAAATCGCTCGACGTCCGACGGCGCGGGCGGCAAGCCGGTGACGTCGAGACTCACGCGCCGGGCCAGCGTGCGTCGATCGGCCTCAGGCGCCGGGGCGAGGCCGGCGGCTTCCAAGCGCGCGGCCACAAAGCTGTCGATGGGTGTGCGCACCCACCAGGAGTTCTTCACCTGGGGCAGCGGCGGCCGCTGCGGGGCAATGAGCGACCAGTGCGGCTGATACTTGGCGCCCTCGCGAATCCAGCGGGCGAGCGTCGCCTTCTGGGCGTCGGTAAGTTTCTTCTTGGTCTCCGGCGGCGGCATCCGCTCCGACTCGTCGTCGGAGGTAATCCGCCGGATCATTTCGCTGGCATCGGGGTCGCCGGGGACGATCGCCCCCATGTCGACCGCGACCTCGCGTTTGTCGAGGCGCAGGTCGGCCTTGCGCGATGCGCTGTCCGGCCCGTGGCAGGCGAGACAATTGTCAAAGAGGATGGGGCGGACATCGGCGTTGTACGCCAGCTCCGGCTCAGTCGCGCGGGCGCCGGGCGCGTGGACGCACGCGCAGAAGGCGATGGTCGCGACGATGAGGAACCAGCCCCGACGCCCATGCGGCGTCGTTGGGCCCGCGTCCGCCATTGGCTGCTGCTCGTTCATCCGGCTCCTCCCCCAGGCGCCCAATCCAAACAGTATATCCTGAACAGCCTCGTGCGGCACGGGGGCGCAATGGCCCAGGACGCTAAACGGAGCGCGGTCGACGCATTCAGGCCAGTCCCAATTGCAGAGGCCTTGTGTAATCGCGCACGGCGCCCGACGCCCATGCGCAAGAAGGACTCGCGGGCGTCTAACCGAAGTGATCGCCGCCGGGGCCGCCGCCGGGGAGCTCCGTGATTCCAGGCGCCCGCGCGGTCCACGCGCTGGTTTGCCAATTGTCGGGGTGGGGCTTTTCAGGAAGGAATCTCGGCATGGGAAAGTCGAAGTATCTCGACAGCGCTGCGAGGAACGGTTCGTAGAGCTTCCGCAGTTCGTTCAAGCGTTGAGCCCGGTCGCCAGCGGCGTCGGGCTCGATTCGCTGCGCTGATACTAAGCTTTCGAGTTCTTCCGCGGTTAGGCGTTCGTGCGCTGGATCGACGGGGGGCAGCCAGAACACGAGACACAAGTCGACGCACGCGTGGCGGGCCATGGCAAACGTGAGCTCCGCCTGCCGTCGACAGGACTGGCTGCCCGTGACCAATAAGGTTGCCGACGCGTCGAGCACCATCGTAATCGCCGCCAGCCACGATTGATTGTTGTGCTGCGATCGATAAAAACTCAGCACGGGAAACGACAGGTGGCTTTCCAGCAGCTCTGCCGACCAGACCTCCCACTCGGCAAGATACCCGTGAATCAGGCCGCCGCACTCTGGACCCGCCGACCGGCGCAGCAGCTCGCCCGCGGTCGGCGGCGAACCGGCGCGGGCGTCGAGGAGCATAATCATCTTCTCCCGCGACGAAAACGCCTGGTACAGCACCGGCAAATATCCGATGACAATGGCCATGAAGCCGAAGCCCGTGCCCGCCTCCAGTACGGCGAGCATCTTGCCGGGATACGTCGTGGGCGTGACGTCGCCGTACCCCAAGGTGAAGAAGGTCTCGCCGCTGTTGTAGAGACATTCCAGGAACCGGCCGCTCGCCTCGCCCGACAGCGACCCTTGCCCCCACTGCATCAAGGCAAAGCCGACTACCAGCACGCTCACCCAACAGGCGAACAACCCCAAGAGGGAGAGCGGTCCAAAAACGCCCAACGCATCGGTGCGATATCTGCCGCTCGGGAGGAGTCGCGAGAGGCCCCGCCACGCCTGCCACATGACGCGGTAGAATACACGGGCCAGTCGCAAGCGGCGCGTAACGCGCCGCGGCAGGACCAGCGCCTCGAAACTATCCTGCAAGGTGATCAGGACCAGCACGGCGCCCACGAGAGTGGCCAGCACTTTGCCTCCAGAGTTGAACAAAAAGGGGACAGGCACGCTGCCGCCGCTGTGATTCAAGGCGTTTTTCGTAGAAATCCGCGAGCCAGTCCCCTTTTGGTAGACGCTGCCAGTCGCCGGGGTCGGGCGTCGGCGACGGTCGTGGCTATTTTATAGAGAGTGGCCGGCAGCAGAAGAATGGGCGCTAACAATTCCAGCGTGGAGAGGCCGACGACGCTCCCGCAGGCCAAGCTTGGATTGGAGGTCTTTTCCCGGCCGGGAGAGGGATTATGCACGGCGCTGTTGGGGTCGATCCTGGTCAGACGAGTCGGCCGCTCGGTGCGGCGGGCGCGAATCGTCGAAGCGGAAGCCTATCTTGGGCCCAAAGATCTGGCTTCCCATTCGTCCAAGGGCCGGACGGCGCGGACCGAGGTGATGTTCGGACCGCCGGGGTGCGCCTACGTGTACTTCATCTATGGCATGCACCACATGTTCAACGTGGTGGCGGGGGTCCCCGGAGAGGCCCACGCGGTGCTCGTGCGGGCGGCTGAGCCGCTCGACGGGTGGACGATTGACCTGTCGGGGCCAGGGCGGCTTGCGCGGGGATTTGGAATCACGCTTGCCGACTATGGACTCGACTTGACCGGGGACGAGTTTTACTTCCTCGCCGACTCGGATTACCGGCCGCGCATCATTCGATCGAAGCGGGTCGGCGTCGACTACGCCAAACGGTGGAAAGACCGGCTCTTGCGATTCATCGACGTGGCCAACCCCGCGGCCGCGAAACTGAGGTACTGAGGCGGCCGGACCCACGCCGTCTTATCTTGGGGCGCCATTGCGAGGCGACGCGGAGCGCGGGGGTTCGTCAGACTTTAATTGCAGCGCATCGACGGGCAGCGGAACGCCCACGAGGGCGCCATCGCAAACCAGCGTCGCGCCGACAAAGCCCTGGAAACTACAGTGCATCGCTCGCCCGCGACGAAGCTTGGTTAACTGGCAGGCGATCACTAGCCGGTCCCCCGGCTTCACCACGCCGCGAAACCGGACTTTATCCAGTCCGCCGAAGCCCACCACCTGGGCGCCCGATAGGTCATGCCGATTGATGTGGTAAGAGAAGACCTGCGCAGCGGCCTCGCACATGAGCACGCCGGGCATGATCGGCATTCCTGGCATGTGGCCAGCCGCCCAAAAATCGTCCGCGGCAATGTCCTTGTAGCCGACGCACAGGCGCCGAACCGGGTCGTCCAGCACGATGGCGGTGAGCTGTTCCATCGAGCCGCGCTGCGGGATGGCTTCGCGAATGGCATGGATGTCGGCGACGATGTGGCTGCAGTCGAGCTCTGCGGGATCGACAAGTAACTCACGTACGGCCATGGCAGCAACCTGCGATAAGGAGTTCGAAGGACCAATCAGAACTCAACGATTAGCTGTAAATGGAGCCGACTTCCGCAGCCAGCAAGTTTCAAGTCAGTTGCCAAACCTTCAATGCGACGAGACCGATCGCGGCGGCGCTGACCGCTCGATATTCCCGATTTCCAATCCACCGCCGAAAATCCCACTTGCCCGCGGTCGCCCCGGTCAACCGTCGCGGAACGAATCGTGGAGTGCGTTTTGCGTAGTCACACCAGGCCTGTCCGAAGTGTTTGGCGAGCAGGCGTTCCTCCGTCTTTACGGCGTAGACAAACAACACGAGAAATGGCGTCAAGGCGATCCATATTTGCCATTGGTCGATCAAGGCGCCGAAGCCTGCCATCATCATGAACGAGCCGACGTAGAGCGGGTTCCGAATGATCGCGTAGGGCCCGATCGTCGTCAGCTTCGAGCCCTTGTGCAGAATGCCAGCCGCCCATGAGCGGATAGCTAGCCCAGCAAAGACCAAGCCCAGTCCGACGATGGATTTTGTTTCGTGTAGGTTTGTCAAATCATGGGGCCGAGCGCCGTTGACGACGCTGGCGCCGAGCAGCGTTACGAAGACGATCGAAGTAATTCGGACGCGCCGCCGGACAATCCACGAGATGATTCTGTGCTTGGTAGTGCGCAAGGTGCTCCTAGTGAAGGTGGTCGACGCGCCGTTGACGTTGGAAGTCCGTGGAGTCAGGTTTTGCATGCAAGTACAATTGCCGTCAGAGCAATGATTCTCCCGAGATTTAGCGGCGGTCTTTTTGTCAGCGACGCGACGTCGGCTTCGCGGCTACTTGTGGTTCATTCTTGTTCGGCGCTGATGACCATAAGCAAGCGCGCCGGTCCACGCTCCGCTACCTCGGTCAAAAGTGCGGAAGGCGGCAGCGTTTGCTTCAGGGCGTTTATGTCCTCTTGCTTCTTCACCACGAGCAAGAAGCGGTCATGCTTCGCGGCAAAGTCGCGCAAATCCGGCGTGACGGGCGAGTCGAAGTTTCGTACGTCATTTCGATGCAGGTCGAAGGGAATCCCCGCCCACTCGTGGGCCACTGTGGCAATTGTCGGCGGCGGCGACTGTAGCCGGGCGGCCATTGGCGAGCCGACGCCAAACATCGTCTGTGCCGATGCAAATCGGGGCATTTCACGATGTAAGACGACGACGCTCAGCAGGATTGTTGCGGTCACGCACGCGGCCCACTGCACTCGCGGGCTCGACCAGAGGCGCCAGATAACCGTCGCCAAAACTGTCATAAGGAGCCATCCCGCGACGATGAATTCCGCTGCCAGCGGTCGTTCCAATCCTTCCCAGAGTGCAAACGCACCGAAACCGACGCCGCCCAAGCAGGTTGATATGGTCGCGAGCCATGGCGACCAGCGCCGCGAGAATTCGAGCCCCCGGCAACTCATCGACGCGAATACGGCGTGCTCCAGGTAGTGGCCGATCATCAAGGCCAGGGCCGGCGCCGCTGGCATGATGTACGTTGGCAGTTTGCAGCGCGACACCGAAAAGAAGACGAAACACCACCCGCTCCACAGCAACAGAAAGCCAATGGCGGGCGGTCGTAGCCGGCGTGTTTCCGATGAGGGATTGGTCAGGAAGCTCGCATAAGGCAGTGCCATGAATGTCCAAGGGTGACCTGCGACGAGCGCCACCGGAATGAAGTACCAGAACGGCTTCACATGAAAAGCGCCGGCAAAACGCTGGATGTTGTGACGGTAGAAGAATTCGTACGCAAATCTGGGATCCTGCTCGCAGACGGCAATGATCCACGGCGCCGCGATGGCGGTAACGACGCCGCCCAAACAAAGCCAATGCCGCACTCGCAGCGGCGCCTTTCCGACCGTGAGCCAGGAAAAGGCGGCGATGGGCGGCCCGAGCAGCACTAAGGCAATCGGTCCCTTGGTTAGAAATCCGAGTCCCGCCGCGGCCGCTGCGAACGTCCACCAAGTCCATTTGAGTCGGTCGTGGCGAACCGCCTCATAAGCGGCGAAGAGTGAGAGGGTGGTGAAGCAGGTGAGCGCGCCATCCATCAACAACACGCGGCTCGCTCCCAAAAACCCGACCGATAGCAAGAGCGTCACGCCGGCAAAGAGGCCGGTGCGGCGCCCCAGCATGCGACCGCCGAACCACATCGTCATCGCCAACGTCGCGATGCCGCAAATCGCCGGTACGAGGCGGGCTGCTCCTGGTGAGACGCCCAGCACCGAATAGCTGCTGGCGCACAACCAATACAACAAGGCGGGCTTGTCGTAGTAGGGACGGAAATTCAACTGCGGCAGAACCCAATTGCCCGTGGCGAGCATCTCACGCGGAATTTCGCCGTAGCGAGTTTCGTCGCGATCAATGAGTGGATAGCCTAGGTTTGAAAGCAGGAGCAGGCCGGCGAAGATAAGCAGCAGGATCTGCCCCCAGCGAAGGCGACGGGCTTCGGCGGCTTCCAGCGATCGGGCGTTCAATTGTCTGGCATCGGAGGCGTCCGCACCGGGAAACTGCACGTGATTCCACCAGTGCCGCACGAGGCCGGCTAACACGCCAGGAATGTGCGCGACCGATACCGTGCTCGTACCCGCCGTGCGGGGCCGGTGCGACACCCCAACTTCAACGACCGAATAGTTGAGCTGATTAGCGCGGGTCAGCATCTCGGCGTTGACGAGAAACCCGTTGGTCGTAATCGTCAGGTCGGGCAACGTCTCGCGATGGAACATCTTCAGGGCGCAGTCCACGTCGCGAACGCCCGTGCGAAGCAGAGTGCGCGCGAGCAGGTTGTAGACGCGAGAGTAAATGCAACGAAGCGGCGAATCCTTGCGGTCGATGCGGTATCCGCAAACAATCTGGTAGCAGCGCGACAGCAAGACGAACCGGTCGAGCTCCGAGAGATCAAACTGGCAGTCGGCGTCGGTGAAGGCGACCAGGTCGCAAGTCGCCGCGGCGAAGCCCGACCTCAGCGCCGCGCCATAACCGCGGTTTGTTTCATGCTGTACGAGCCGCACTGCCGGATTGTCGGCCGTGATCGCGTTGACGATTGACGGCGTATCATCGCGACTTCCGTCATCGACGACGATGATCTCGTAGCGGTCGGCGACTTTGGCCAGCGCGCCGTCCGCCTCGGCAATCGCGCGAGCGATCCCCGCTGCCTCATTCCAGGCGGGCAGGATTAGCGAGACGCTGGTCGGCCCGCCGTTGCCGCGCGCGGCGCTTCGATATGCGAGTTAGTTGGCAAGTGTCGCATCCATGCTAGCGAAACATATCTGCAATTCGCTTCGCGGCGACGTCCATATCGCCACGAGCCGGCGCCTAACGCCTCGCTTCGACTTTAAACTACTAAATCTTTAGGACTTGCAGGCAAAAAAAGGGGATTATCGCTCTAGTGCCTCGTCGAGCCGGTTTCTCGCCGGTCTCCGTCAAGTTCATACACTTGCAATCTCGCGTCGTATTGGTCGAAGTCTCTCACGGAGACGTCGAACGTGTGGAGTGCGGCTGCGGACCACAGCGGCCACGGCGAGTAGCGCACTTTGGGCGACGCCAGTGGGTTAGTCGGCAGCCAGATTTGCGACGCGGCGATTGCCGCAAGCACGATCGAAATCGGCGCGAGCGAAGCGAGGCGGCCAGCCGTCGAATTTCGCGGAGACGCCAAACGCTCTGCCCGCAACTTCAGCTCGCTCGCCGAGCGGGCGATCGCCAAGACGGCCCCGTGGCAGGCCGGTCGTTGCTGCGCGAAACGGAGCAGTGTCCTTAAATAGTTGGCCGTCGAAGCGCCTTGAGCCGTGGCGGCGTCATCGCACACGTATTCTCGCGCCAGGCTGGCCTGACGGCCTGCCGTCCATACCGCCGGGAGGAACCAGAGGGTGGTTTGCACAAGCCGCTGGGCGAAAGACTTGCAGAGGATGCTGAGTGCGCAGGTGCGCAAGTTCGTGTTCGAGGACGAGTTTCAATTCGCCCGGAGCTCCGCTGAGCAGCGACGGCGGGAAAAAAATCACCGGTCGATGCAACTGATAGCAGAACGGCCCCAATTCCTCCGGGCACACGCGAAACTCGACAGCGCGGCCAAGTGGCGTCAAAAACTCTTTGGACGTCAGCGATCGCAAAATCGCGAGCTCGGCGGCGCCGACAAGTCGGCAGTCGCGGAAAACGCCGCGGACCCGCAGGAAGTTGGCCAGCCACCGCATGAGTATGACGCTTGACCCAGTCAACCACGCGGCGAGCAGCAGGGCGCCGATCGATTGCTCGACGCGGACAATGCCCAACAAGGCCTGGGCAGACAGGCTTTGCCAAGGGTTCGTCCAGCGGACGCGCGGCAAGAGGAGGCCGGCGGCCAGCGCGCCCAACACGCTCAGGTAGTAACACGACCAAATCCGCGTTTTCACGCTCGCGGTTTGGCAGCGTCGCTCCAAGGCGCAGGCAACAATGGTCAGGAGCCACGCCTGCAGTGCGAACGAGAGCACAAACTCAAACCACTCCAAGGAGTTCATTTTCTGCCCTCAAGCGCTTCAATCAGACGCTTGACGTCCGCCAAGTCGTCGGCGCTGATCGCCGAATCCTGAACCAGATTCAGCACGAGAGACTTGATCGAGCCGCCGAACAGGCGATTGGCGATCTCCAGCGACATCGAGCCTTGAGCCGCGTCGCGGTCGACCGCGGCCCGATAGAGAAAGGCGCGGCTTCGCTTGCCGCATTGCTCAAGGAATCCCTTGCTCTCCAGAATGCGGACCGTCGTCATCACCGTGGTATATGCCAACTCGCGCGGCAATCGCGCCACGATATCAGCGACGGACGTGGGCGTATGATCCCAAATGACGTTCATCACCTCGGCTTCCGCCGCCGTCAGCATTGGAGTATCCACACATTCTTTCATGACGCTCCCCTAAGCTAATCTGCGGATCGCTTCGCCAGTCGCTGGTACGCGACCGAGTCGATATCCTCGTGGAGCAAGGCGACATGTCCGTCGGCCCACGCAAAGGCGGAGCCGCCCACATGACGACTGCCGAATTCGCACTCATCGCAGTCGCTGCAGTTGGGTCGACTGATGGCGGAACCGACCAGCCGACATGGCGCATCGTCGCCGCGAAGATCAACGCCCAGCCATGTCGAGGGGACCATGGCCATCGTACGCTCGCCGACCAGCAAGGTGTTGCTTAGCCCCCGTTGGAGGTCTTGCCAGCGCACCTTGCCATCGTGAATTATGCTGCCGTCGCCGAAGGGCGAGCCGACGTTGGCGAGGGCCTCGTCCGCTTCGACGGAGCCAAACACGCCTGGGTAATTCGACGTCGGCAACGATATCAGCCGACGAGAAGATTCGGCGCCAGCGTCATCGTCCGAGGTCGCTGCTGAAGGGCTGTCCAGAGGTTCAGTTCCTTGCCACAGTTCGAACACCGGCTCGGTAATGTCCGACGGACAGAGCAGCAGAGGCAGCGAAGCTAGCGCCGGATCGAACGAAGCCGCCGGCCGGTTTTGGAATCCTATCTGGCGGCAATACCCCGACTGCTCCAACTCCGGCAGGATCTGCGTCGCCCAGCCAAAGGCAAATCGAGCATCATTGCGCACCGGCCGCCACGCTACAGGCAATTGGCCGGCTCGGTCGTGGTAATGTTGAATGGCGACGCCAATCTGTCGCAAATGGCTCGCACAGGTGGTGCGGCGAGCCCCTTCGCGAGCGGCCATCAATGCAGGCATGAGCAACGCAAACAGCATGGCGACGACTGCCATCGCAACCATTAATTCCAACACCGTGAATCCGTGCCGCGAGACTGCCGGTTTTCCCATGCGAATTCAGCGACGCTCGCGGTCCAGGTCCATGCCGATTAATTCAAGAGATCGACGCGAGGACGCGGGTTGTACTAAGTTCTTCGTATTAGGATCAATGTCGGTTGGCGAGCGGGCACACTGGTGCTAGCGTCAGCTCTGCTTGCAGCCAGCACACTTGTCGCAGATCAGATTGGCCGCCTGGCGCTTCGGCTCATTCCATCAGAGAAGAAGTGCCGATTAAGCCGTTTATCCGGTCTTCTGGAGCGGGAGTGGCGCAGACGACCCCACGCGCAAGCTGTTGCCCCCTGTGCGGCAGGTGAACCTCGTGCATGAAGCGGTACGCGGCCACGGGACTCGTCCTTCTTTTCGGCTGCCGGTCCGTTCCGCCGCCGCCACCGCCTGAAGCCGCGCCCGTCGCGCAGCGCAGCGTCGACGCGGCGCCGAGAGAGACTTCGTCCCGTGCGAACGTGCGCGACGATCAGCTCGTGCCGGCGAGCGCCGTAGAGGACCAACTCCGTCAGCCTGAAAGCGTGGCTGCGGCGATGGACTCCCAACCGGTTTCCCGCCGGCAAGACGGACTCCGAATCTTCGGCGCTCAGCCGCTGCTTCGTCTCGAAGACGCGATCGTCGTCGCACTCGGGCGCAATCCCAATTTGGAGACCGTGCGCGCCGCGGAGCCTGCTGCTCGTGCGGCCTACGGCGTAGCGGAGGTCTACCCCTATAACCCGCAATTCCAAACTCAGGTGTTGCCCTACACACGCGATCGAAATGGGAATGATGCGCCGGTTTCTCAGCAGCATGCGATCGTGGAAACATTCGAGCTCAAGCCCCAACAGCCTTTTCGCGAGCAGAGCGCGGGAGCGGCGTTGAACCAGGTGCGCTGGAACATCCAGCAAGCGGAGTTGCAAACCATTGCACAGTCTGAGCGATTGTACTTTGCGGCGCTCTATCAGCGCGATCTGCGCGATGCGGCGTTTGCTCTGGTCCAACTGAATCGCCAGCTCGTGGCCGTGCTTCGTCGCCGTTATACCGCGGGGCAGGCCGTGCAGTCCGAGGTGGCCCTTGCCGACGTCGAAACAGCGTCGGCCGAACGACAGGCAGAGTTGGCGGAAGCCAATTACCAAACGGCACTGTTCAGCCTTCGCACTTTTCTGGCGCTCGACCCCGAGGCGCCCCTGGAACTTGAGCCGGACTGGTCGACCTGGCGGTGGCGCTGCGCAGGCGACGCCCTATGTCGACCCGCTTGTCGAAGCGACGGGCAAATGGAAGCTGGCGCGCCCCCCCTCGACGCCATGACTGTTCGCCAATTAGCCGCCAATCGACCCGACGTGATGGCTGCCCGCGCCGCTGCCGACGCGGCGCAGGCCAATCTCCGATTGGCGTGCGCCGCGCGCGTGCCAAATCTGCAGGTTGGTCCCTTGTACGAGCGAGACGACGCTGCCACGGAGTTTTGGGGCGTGCAGGGACAAATCGATCTGCCGGTCGTCAACTCGGGCAAACCCTTGGTTCGCCAACGCGAGCTCGAATTGCGTCAGCAGGCGATTACCGCCGAGCAGCTTGAGTCGCAAGCCGTGAACGAGGCTACGGCGGCAATTGCGCGCTACGAGCGAGCGCGGATGCTATGGGAGCGCTCGCGTCTCGATGCCGCGGCTCCGATAGCCGACGCGCTGCGACCGTTTGAAGACCAATTTGAGGCGGGCCAGATCGATTTGCTCAGCGTGCTGGCGGTGCGCACCAGCGTTATCCAATCTCGCCGAAGCATTCTCGATTTGCTCAATGAGCTTGCCCAGGCAGGCGCGGATGTAACCTTGACTACCGGCCTGTTGCCCGATGAGCTCATCATAAGATGCGTTATCCCCGAGGCGCCGCCCAAGCCGGAAGCGCTCCCCCCGCCGTGACGCCGGCTTGTAGTCGCCAGGTCGCGAGCAGCTGGTAACCCACTGGAATCAGCAGCCGCGTGAACAGCATGTTCGCCGTCAATCCTCCGATCACCGCAATCGCCAGCGGCTGCTGCACCTGAGCCCCCGGGCCGAAGCCCAGCGCTAGCGGCAACAGGGCGAAAATCGTCGCCAGGCTGGTCATCAGGATCGGCCGAAATCGCGTTCGCCCGGCTTGCCGAAGCGCGTCGTCGAGCGGCATTCCCGCGGCCCGGAGTTGGCCGATGTACTCCACCAGGATGATGCCGTTCTTCACGTCGAGCCCGACCAACAGGATCGCCCCCATGAACGACGACACATTTAGCGGCGTGCCCGTGATCCAGAGCGCCGCCAAGGCGCTCATCAGCGACAATGGCTGTGCCAGAAAAATCAGCATCGGCAGCGTCAGACTTTTGAACTGAACGCTGAGCAGCAAAAATACCAACGCCGCGGACACAACCAACACCCTGAACAGACTGCCGAACGACTCCTGTTGGCTGCGAAAGGCGCCGGCCAGCTCCCAACGATATCCGGGCGGAAATGATTGCTTCCCAAGTTTCTGCTGCAAATCGCGGTTGACCGACCCAAGATCCCGTTCACCCAGCTCGGCAGTCACCGTGATCACCGGTTGTTGATTCTCTCGCCATAATTCATTCGGACTGCGCACCACGTCGATCGTTGCCAGCTGCGCCAGGGGCACAAAACCAGGCGCGTTCGACGCCACGGAGGCCGGCGTCGACGTGGCTCCCGCCGTGGCCGTGGTTATGGCGGCCGCCGCCGCGGCCACGCTGATCGGCAAATCGCCTAAGGAGAGCCGATCGAAGCGCACACGGTCCGGATAACGGACGCGGATCTTCGTCATGCGGTCCGCTTCCGGAATTGTGCTCGCCACCTGGCCATACAGCGCGGCCGTCAACTGATTCTCGACGTCGAGCTCCGTGATGCCCAGCCGCTCGGTCTGCACGCTGTCGGGACGGACGACGATATCGGGATTGCCCAGCCGTGTGTGCGCGTTGACGTCGAGCGCGCCCGGCGTGCTCTCGACGACTTGGGCGACCTGCCGTGCCAGCTCGCGCAGCTTGACCACATCGGGACCAAACACCTTGACTTCGACCGGCGATTCGACGCCCGCCAGATCGTTGATTTGATCCTGCACCAAAGGCACAAACTCGGTGGCCAACTCCGGCGTTTGGACGTCCAACTGGCTGCGGAGCGTATCGACGATCTCGTCCAAGGACCGACGCTCGCCGCGAGGCTTCAGACTGACGAGAATGTCGCCCGTAAACGGTTCGGTCGCAAAAAAGCCCAGCTCGGCGCCCGTGCGTCGGATGTAACCCGAAATATCCGGCGTCCGCTCCAGGCACGCCTCGACCCGACGAAGCACGCGGTCGGTCTGACCCAACGAAGTGCCGACCGGCATTTCATAGTCGAGCACGAACGCCCCTTCATCCATGTCGGGCATGAAACCGGTTTTGACGTGGTGAAACAACCACCACGCCGGCAAAATCGCCAGCACAGCGCCGAGCATCGTGCGCGCGGATGCCGGAGGCCGGCCCCGAGCAGCCGCTCGTAGCCGTCAGCCAATGCCTCGTAAAGCGGCCCATTAGCCGGCAATCGCCGCTGCCCCAGCACGCGAGCCGACAGCAGTGGAACGATCGTGAGACTGACGACCATCGACGCCAAGAGGGCGATGGCCAGCGCGAGGCTAAGTGATTGAAAGAACTGGCCCACAACGCCCTGCACAAACGCCAGCGGCACAAACACCAGCACCGTGGTCAGCGTCGAACCGATAACCGCCCCGCTGATTTCCTTGCTGGCGCGATCCACGGCGGCATCGCCCGACTCCCCCTCGGCCAGCCGCCGGGCGATATTCTCGATGACCACGACCGCGTCGTCGATGATCAGCCCAATCGCCACCGCCAGGCCGCCCAGCGACATCAAGTTCAGCGTGTCTCCGGTCAAATACAAAAACACGAAGGTGACGATCAGGCTTAGCGGTATCGCGAGCGATGCAATCAGCGTCGCCCGCCAACTCTTGAGAAACGCCATCAGCACAGCCACGCTGAACAGCCCGCCGATTACGATGGCATCGCGGACGTTGTTGATCGAAGTGTGAATGAGTTCTGCCTGGTCGTAGACTGGATGGATCTCGACTCCGTTAGGCGTCGTCTTCGCCGCGTCGGTCAAAACCGCCCTCACCTCGGCAGAAACTCTCAGTGCATCGCCTCCCAACCGACGAAAGACCGTCAACGCCACGGCGTCCCGCCCGTTGGACCGGATCGCGGTCGTGCGATCTTCGTGCGAGACGGTCACGCGCCCCAGGTCGCCCACGCGAATGAGCTGTCCGTTTTTTTCCATGACGACCAGGCGCTCTAGATCGAGCGGGTTGGTCGTAAGCGTATCGGCGAGGACTTGATACTGCAGCGTCTCGCGATCCATGCGGCCCACGGCCTTCAGGCGATGCTCCCTGCCGATGCGGTCGGCCACGTCGGAAATCGATAGTCCGGCGGCGACCAGAGAGTCCGGCTGCAGCTCGACGAGAATCTCACGAATGTCCCCGCCCTGCACCGTTACGTAAGACACGTCGGGCAGACGACTGATGCGCGGCCGGAGATCAAAAAAAGCGTAGTCGTGCAGCGTCGCCGGATCGCGGCCCCCGGTGACGACGAAGGAAATAATCGGAAAGACCGAAGGCGTTTGACGCTCTGTGATTGTCGTCGTGCCCGGCGGCAGTTGCGAGCCGGCCTCGGCCATCCGCGCCCGCACGTCGTTGAGCGCCTGGATCATGTCCGTAGCCGGCGTGAAATCGACCGAAATCTCCGCCGCGCCGCGCACGGTCTTCGACCGCACGCGGGTCACGCCGAGCACGATGCTAATCGCCTCTTCGATGGGACGCGTCACCGCGACCTCCACGTCTTTCACCGCCAACCCCGGCGTTTGGGCGATGACCACGATTCTGGGAAACGCCACTTCGGGGTAAATGCCGCTCGGCATTTGCCGCATGTACACGCCGCCGAGGATCGCCAACAGTGCGGTCGTGACCAGGATCAAGCCAAAGTATGGCTTCGCCCATGCGACGAGATTCACGCCGCCGGTAGGGCGTGAGAGATCGGACGCGGCGGGGCTGGCGGAGCTCACGATTAATCCTCGTCGACCGAGGCGCCCCTTCGCGATGTTTCATCTGCGGCAGCCGGTGCGTCGCTGCCTTCCGTGTCCGTCATAACCGGCGTCCCATCGGGAAGATTGTAGGCGCCCTCCACAATGACGGGCTCACCGACTTTGAGATCGGATCCGGTGACAGCGACCCAGCCAGAGTCGGCTTCGCCATACTGGGGGTGGAGCACAACGGATTTATTCTCCCGCACCACCGTGACCACGGGCCCTTCGCCTTCGTCATGCACTGCGGCCAGCGGCACGGCCAGCGTGGCGGCGGATTGACCGACGACGATAGCCGCGTGGAGCGTCTCGCCGATCGCAAGTGCGTTTTCAGAATTGTCAACCAGGATGCGCACCGGGACATTGCCGGTTTGCGCGTCAGCCATGCGGCCCACGAAGACAACCTGCCCGTCGATGGTTTTGGTCGACTCGCCAAATGCGGACGATGATCGAGGCGTATCCGCGACGCGAATGTGCTCGCCTTCTGGCCGACGCGAACCCGTTGGCTGCGGTCGACGGGCAGCCACACTACTGCAAATGCCTGACGGCTATCGACGATCTCGCCGATCGGCGTCCCCGTGGAAATCGTTTGACCCGGGCGGCAGGTCAAACTGTCGAGCACGCCCTCGATGGGGCGCAAATGGCGTAGTACTCCAGCCTCGCTTGAGCTGTCTTGACCGCTTCCTCGGCAACTTTGATCTTCGCCTTGGCTTCGTCGATAGCTTCGTCCCGGGGTCGCAGCATTAACACATCGAACTGCGCCTGCGCCGTTTCTCGTTGCAGTCTCGCCTGTTTCAGCGCCTGCTTCGCTTCGAACATCTGCGCGTCCGACACTTCATTCTGGTTCTTGAGCGGTTGCAACCGCTCGACCAGCGCTTTGCGCGGGCAATGGCGACGTCGCCTTGCTCGATGGCCAGCTTGCCGGCTTGCTGCTCGGCCTCGCGAGGCAGAGATTCCAGCAATTTGAGCGAGGCGACCAGGCTATCTCGAGCGGCTTGCTTTTCCGCCAGGTCGGCTTTGGCCATTGTCTGATCGAGTTGTACGATAGCCTGCCCGGCCGACACGCGCTCCCCCTGCTTAATCAGGAGGTGCGCCACCTGCCCTTCCACCACCGGCGTGAGCATCGCCAACTTGTCGGGAAGGGCCTCACATCGTCCCAGAGCAGTTACCGTGGCGCTAATGGTGCGAGTTTCCGCCGCCCGCACCTTGACGACGACGGGAGAACTGATATTTACGTCCTGGGAAGAAGCAATCGTGGTGCGTCGACAACCAGCGTTCGCGACGATCAGCAAAGCCGACGCGGCGCAGAACAAGCACGGCGCGGCGCCATGTTTCAGGCTATCGATTCGCTTGGCCATTATCAGCCCCATGGCGGCGAACGAATTGTCCGCTCACTGTCGACATCGACAGTTAGTTCGTGACGCCCCAATCCTGCCGCCGGCACGCGATCGACGACGGGCGGCACGTCCAGCCGTGGCGCGGGCCATTTCCCGGCGATGCCCCGATATTGACGGTTGGTTGGGGCATTGTTACAAGTCTCCGTCTTATTCGCCTTGAGCGTCGACGCCGGGACCGGGAGCATTGCGATATGGCATCTCTGACCGCACAACCTGTCCCGACTATGCCAGAATCTACGGCTGCGGCGACGGTGTGGCAAAAACTGGTCGCGTGGACGGTCGAACGGCGAATTCGGATTTCACTGATCGTCTTTCTCCTCCTAATCGCGGAAGACGTCATAGACGGCATCAAGCCGCACGCCCTGAGCAACATTCACGACGCCAAATCGATGGCGGGCCTGGGACTGATTCTCGCTGGCGTCGGCCTGCGGTCGTGGGCCGCCGGAACCCTGCACAAGCTAAGCCGATTGACGACCACGGGTCCCTACTCGCTGATCAGAAACCCGCTCTACGTGGGATCGTTCCTCATGATGGTCGGGTTTTGCGTGATCATCGACGATCCGGAGAACATTTGGTTTGTCCTCGGTCCATTCCTGCTATTGTACGTCTACAAAGTGCGGCGAGAAGAACGCGGACTGGCTGACCAATTCGGCCTCGAATGGGACGAATACGTTAAGTCGACGCCGCGATTTTTTCCGCTGCGGATAGCCGGCAAACTTCGTACCGGTTGGAGCCTGCGCCAATGGCTAAACAACCGAGAGTACCAAGCCGTTGGCGGCGCCGTCGTGGGACTGATTGCGATTGCAATTTGGCGCCTGTATTAGTTCCGGCGTTGCCAATTTTCAGGGAGACTGGCGCAGCCAACTCTTCGCTGATAATTCTTGCCGTGGGCGCGTAAAGCACGCGCGCCTTTCCTCGCCGCGCTTCATCTTAGAAACGCGCGACCAGTGCACTGATTTTCTTAAGAATACGACCTATTAGCTCGTCCTCCCACAGGTCCGTCGGCCAGGCAGGCGGTCCGCCCCCAGTATAGTTGCTAATGCTGGTAATCAGCCATCGCCACGTTTTTTGAGCCGTGCGTCGGGTATTTTGCTCAGGTTTGCAAACAGCAGTGATATCGCGAAATGGGCAGCTCCAGGGCATGTGGCGGCGGCGCCGCGCCGACGGTATCTTGAGAGGCGTCGCCTACTTGTTCTAATGCGTTGACGTCATTCGGCGGCACGGAACTCATTTGCACGGGAGGTCGGCTATGACGGCGAAGGGCACGCAAGTTTCTCGGCGGCGTTTTTTGCGGACGGCGATTTCGGCCGGCGCCGCGATAATGGCGCCGCAGATCATTCCCAGCTCGGCGTTGGGCCGCGACGGCGCCGTCGCGCCCAGCGAGCGGATCGTGCTGGGCGGCATCGGCATCGGCAACCGCGGCACGTACGACCTGGGCTGCTTTCTGGAGCAGAAGGACGTGCAGTTCGTCGCGGTCTGCGACGTGAAAGCAGGTGCGCCGCGAGGCGGTCAAGAAGATGGCCGACGAGCAGTACGGCAATCAAGACTGCGGCATGTATCGCGACTTTCGCGAACTGCTGGACCGCAACGACATCGACGCCGTGCTGATCGCCACCGGTCCGAACTGGCACGCCACGGCGGCGATGTACGCCGCCCGGGCCGGCAAGGACATGTACTGCGAGAAGCCGTGCACGAAGAACATCGCCCAGAGCCTGATGCTGGCCGAAACCATGCGCCGCACCGGCCGCGTGTTTCAGGCCGGCACGCAGCGGCGGAATCTGCCGCACTTCGCCTTCGCCTGCGAACTGGCCCGCACCGGCAAGCTCGGCAAGCTCAAGACGAGTCTACGCCCATCCCGCCGGGCATGACGGCGCTGATGAGCGGTTGGCTGCCCGCGGAGCCCGAGCCGGATCAAGAAGTCGTCGATTGGGACATGTATCTCGGGCCCGCGGCCTGGCGGCCTTTCAACGCGAAGCTGCTCGACGGGTTCAACTTCGAAAAGGGCGGCGGCATGGTCGGCGGCGGCGTGCTCGAATGGGGCTCGCACTGCGTCGACCTCTGCCAGTGGGCCGTCGGCGACGAGATGATTCCGATCGAGTACAACCCGCCGGACGATGGCCAACTTGTCGCCCGCTATCGCCGACGGCGTGGAGCTGGTCTTCCGCGAGAAGGGCTGGATTCCGCTGGGCTCGTGCCCCGTGCGGTTCGAAGGCGAAACCGGCTGGGTGGAAGCCGGGCGACAGCGGCAAGATCGTGCTCAGTTCGCCCGAGCTGCTCGGCGGCCGCAAGGTGGCGGAGATCGACGGCTATCCCGGCGACGTTCCACGTGCGCGACTTCCTCGATTGCGTGAAGACGCGCAGCCAGCCGAAGGGCAACGCCGACGCGGCGTGCAACGCGCACATCGCCTGCCACGCGGCGAATATCGCTTTGGCGCTGGGTCGGAAAGTGAACTTCGACGCCCAGAAGCACGAGTTCATCGGCGACGAGCAAGCCAATCGGCTGCGGTCGGAGGCGCTGCGCGAACCGTGGCGGATTTAGGGCGCCGCTTGGGCCCCTGGCGCATTGCTCCCTCCCACTAATCCTTGCATTTACAGGTTTTCGATCATGGATAAAGTCCGATGGGTCGCTGGATGTATCTTGGTGCTCATAGCGATTGCCGCACAGGGCGTCTGCGGCGCGGAAACGCAAAGTGCCGACAAGGAAGCGGGACTTCTGGAAACTCTCCGCTCGGCGCCGCCTGCGGAAAAGGCCATCGCCTGCAAGGAATTGGCCATTTACGGTACGAAGCAAGCCGTCCCCGAGTTGTCCAAGCTGTTGGCCGATGAGCAACTCGCTTCCTGGTCGCGAATTGCCTTGGAGGCGATTGACGACCCGGCGGCCGACGCCGCGCTGGTGGAGGCGGCCAAGTCGCTCCAGGGGCGGCTGCTCGTCGGGACAATCAACTCGATCGGCGTGCGTCGCAGCGCAGCAGCCGTTAATGAGTTAACCGAACTTCTAAAGGGCAACGCGGCCGACGTCGCCTCCGCAGCGGCGGTCGCGCTGGGACGGATCGGCAATGAATCGGCAACCAAATCGCTTCGACAAGCGCTCGCCGGCGCCGCCCCGGAAGTTCGCTCCGCCGTCGCCGAAGGGTGCATCTTGTGCGCTGAACGGCTGATGGCCGACGGCCGCGGCGCCGAGGCCGTGGAGATCTACGACCAAGTCCGCCAGGCCGCCGTGCCAAAGCAGCGCGCGCTCGAGGCGACTCGGGGAGCCATTCTTGCTCAAGGGACGGCGGGCATACCGCTGCTGGTGGAACAGTTGAGGTCGCCGGACCGGCGATCATTTCAACTTGGCCTGAGCGTCGTCCGCGAGTTGCCGGGGCCAGAAGTCGCCGAGGCCGTCGCCGCGGAACTGCCGCGCACGTCGGCAGATCGCGCCGCACTCGTGGTGCGCGCCCTGGCGGACCGTCCGCACGCGGTCCTCGCGCCCGCCATCGTGGAGGCCGCCAAGAGCGGCGACAATCGCGTGCGTTTGGCCGCCATTGAGGCGATTGGCCGACTCGGCGGCGCCGAGCATGTTCCAACGCTCCTGGCGATTGCCGCTGGCGACGACGCCGAGCTGGCACAGTCGGCGATGGCCGCCTTGGCGCAACTGCCTGGCGATGACGTGAATTCCCAGATTACAGAGCGCCTTAGCGGCGCCGATGGGCGAACGCTGGCGATCTTGGTCGAGCTCGTTGGGCTGCGACGCGTCGAGGCCACGCCGGCGCTTGTCAAGGCGACCAATCATCCCGATGAGAAGATTCGCCACGCCGCGCTCAAATCGCTCGGCGACACCATCGGACCGCAAGACCTGAATCTACTCATTTCCATCGTGATTGATTCGAAGCGGGCCGGCAGCGAGGACGCGGCCTGCCGCGCGTGCAGACGCCGCGGCCATTCGCATGCCCGACCGCGAGGCGACTGCACAGCGTCTCGCCGAGGCGCTGCCGCGTGCCTCGGCGGCCAACAAGGAGCGCCTGTTGCGAATTCTCGGAGAGATGGGAGGTCCCAAGGCGCTGGAAACAATTGCCGCAGTTCTCGAGCAGGGCGACGGCACGTTGGATGACGCTGCCACGCGCGTGCTCGGCAAGTGGATGAACGTCGACGCGGCGCCGGTGCTCATGCGTTTGGCCAAGGATCCGAGCCATGAGAAGTACCAAGTACGGGCGCTCCGGGGCTACATTCGCCTGGCACGGCAGTTTGCCAATACCGACCAGCAGCGCGCCGACATGTGCCGACAGGCGATTGACGCCGCGACGCGCCCCGACGAGCAACGCCTTGTCCTGGCCGTGCTCGAAGGCTATCCGAGCGTGCCGGCCCTTGAAGTGGCCATACATGCGCACCAGACGCCCGCGCTGGCGGAGGACGCCGCTCGTACGGCGCAGGTCATCGCCAAAAAGCTCGGCGAGCAAGGCGCCGACGTGCAGGACCTGCTCAAGCAGCTCGGGGCCAATCCATGATGGCGACTAGGCAATGGCTTGCCAAAGAAGGCCAATTCGGCGTAGTCAAGGTGCGCCATCGGCAGTCAGCGCTGAAAGTCACCGTTACCATCAATTAGCGGTCGCCTCTCGCCCGTCGAAATGGCCAAGAAATAGTTGCTGAAAATGGCCGCGCGATCTGCTAACTTCGCGGTGGACGGCGCCAGCGCCGTGCGCGCCGCAATCCTTGATTTCTCGCATGCACCTCCACTTGCCCAAGCGATGCGTCGGCGCCTCGTCGACGCCCGCTGCGACGACGGAACCCCGGGGCGCCTCTTGTGGCAGGTGCGTCATCGACTTCACCCGCCAGGCGCAGTCTCTCGAAGAAGCCATCGCCACGGCCCTCGCCGACGTACGGACCGCGGGGCACGACGTCGAGCATATCGAAATCAAAGCCGGCGCCGTCACCCGATCGGCGTGACCTCAGAAAGCAACGCAGGAATGAATGAGCCGCGTCCTGTTTGAATTCCCCCGATACCGGGCTCGTTGATGCATGGGACGGTGAACGAAGCCCGCACGACGGCAATCATGAGCGGCTGGCGGGATTCGACGTGTAGGTTTGGGACCAGTGCTAGTCGATGGAACAGAGCCTGCGCATCGACTGACAGGACGCAAGAGACATTCTTTGAGACGCGCCCGGCGTCGCGGCGCGACGTGGCCTTACCGTCGAAAACAGCGCCCAAGTAACAAGCGCGTTCTTCCGATCCGAAGTCGTTCTCGACGAAACCGGCGATCACGTACCGCAAGCGCAGGCCCACGTCCTCAGAGGCCACGATGATTTCCCGGAGCTTCGCCATGACCGCGTCAAGGTTGGTCGGTTCGATGTTGGAATTGCGCCGTTGGTAGAAGTCTGCGCATCAAATCCTCGTCCGCGAAATTGGAGCGGGCCGCGTCGGCGTCCTCAATCATCTGCTGGGCGTTCTCTGGTCCATGCTGGGGGTAAATGCTCTGCGCAAACTCGCAAAGCTCCGGTCCAAAATCAACAGGCTGGCCCGAGTTCAAGTGACGAACGGATGCCTGTGCGGCGAATCGCGTCCAACGAAACATCAACGGGTAATGCAGCCGAGCCCACCTCGGATAGAGCCTGAATGAGTAGCGGATGACGGCGTAGAACGCTGCGAGTGCAAACACCACCCAAGGGCAGATCGAGATGATGCCAGTCGTCAGATATGCCGTCGCAAGGGCGATGCGTTGAATAATGTAACCCAGGCCGGTAGACATGCCTTCGAACGGTGAGATTCCCGTCGCGCCGTTGATGATCTCTCGCTTGGCGTTGCGGAATCCGATCCACCACGACAGCCAGCTGACCACAAGCGAGCCGCCAAGCGCACCTGCACCAAAAAAATCGCGAAGATAGATCAGATAACCCAAAGCCCCAAGCCAAAGCAGTGTTCCAAACGGGCGGATCGGCAACAAGTCTGCCCCGAGGAGCGCCGCGGCGATCCACTCCTGACGGCGAAGGACATGAACCGCCGCCAGAACGAGAATGAGCACGCTAAACGTGTGAGAGAATCTTGCTGAAGCCGCCTGTTCGGTGACCGCGCATCGCCTCGCGAGCCGCCAGTTGATCGTAGAACCGATCGAGAACAGGAAGCATCCGCCGAGTCTCCGCTGGTAGTCGAGAGCAATTGTGAATCTACGCAGTCGACCAATCGAACCCTTCGTGGCCCTCGACCAGCCGAAATTCAATCTCCTCAAGTTCGCCGAGCAGTGCCCACTCGCGTTCGACCGGATCACCGTCGACAACGCGGCCCTTACCAGCGCCTAGAGGTCGGCCTCGATGTCGAGGTATCGCAGGCCGTGGAGTTGGCGGGCGCGGTCGGTCATGCGTTGAAACTCACGCCCCGCGCTGTGCGTCGCGAGTCGGCGCGGGGATTTACGGGGGAGGGAAAGTGCTAGCGAACGGGTACGGCACTCCACTATCTAAGCTAGGGACATCAAATATAACCTGCGGGTGCTCGAAGTGAATTGAGATTCTTCCATCATGGTCAGGCCTACGGGCGAGCACCTTGCCGCCGTTAGCGTTGATAAACTTCTCGGCATGCGCGGCATGCTTGTTGTCTGGGACGGTAATAACCTTTTGCATCGTTGGTTCTCCGCGGGCGTGAGGGTGGCACCCTACGCCGTTAACCTTTTTTGATACCGGCGCTGAAGTTGTTTTGCTTGTGTGACTTGTGGCGAGTAGCCGAGAGGACAGTGGGACGGCCTGCGGCTTGCTCCTGTTTTTTTCGTGGGTAGTCGCGACTGCTTTTGTTTTGGCGTTGATAGTCATCGAGGATGCTCTGACTGAGCAGGTCGGTCAATCGTTCGCCGGGGTCGGGCGGGCCCTTGTATTCGCGCATAGCCCGGCGGTACGCCCGCAGCACGCCCGCGAAGCTGACCCGTTCGGGCAACACGCCGCGTTTCAATAAGTGATGGTGCGAATGCAAGCCCAAGGCCCATATTCCCAACAGCGACCACTGGAGCTCCACCATCGCGTTGTCGGGGTTCTGGCTGCGGAGCTTGCGGCGCTCGAAGGTTTGCTTGCAATGCCGATAGAACAGTTCGATGCCCCATCGGCGGCGATAAATGTGCGCGGCCTCGGCGTCGGACAAGCTTTTTTCGTCCAAGACGCTCGTCACCAGATAAACCGGATGACGTCCATTGTGAACCACGATCAGCCGCAAGACCAACGGCGGCAGCTCCTTCTTCGCGGCCCGCTGGGGCCAGAGGTAAACCACTCCGTGCGCTGTTCGGCGTATCCCAGCTTCTTCAACAGCCGCACGTTGCCGCCCACCCGCACCAGCCACTGACGAGAACCGTCCCCCACGGCCCGCCACAAGTCGTAGCCTACAAAGCCGGCGTCGGCCGTCACCAACGCGCCGGGGGCGCTGCGGCCAGCATCTCCGCCAGATGCTCGCGTTCGCTGCTGTCGGCCGGACCGGTCCGCCAATCCCAGCACAAACCCGAACCCACGTGCCACAGCATCGTCAGCCAGATGTTGGGAACATTGGCCTTGCGCTGCCGCGACTCCTCGCGGGACCGCCGTTTCGTTCGGCGACGCGCCCGCCGACGTTTCTGGGCGGCCCGCGAAAGCTTCGATTGGGGCGAATAGCGGGCCTCGTTCCCGCGGCTGCGCGGCACGTCCAGACGGCTGCCGTCGCAGGCCAGCACGACCCAGCCGGCCACGGTCCAAACCTGCGCCAACGCCTCCTCCATCCGCCGCTGAAACGTCGCCTTCAACAAGACCAGCAGGGGTTCGGTCCACTTCCGCAGCAACTTCGTGAAGGCCTGATAACTCGTGGCCGGCTCGTCTTGCTCGCCCCACAGACGGCGAGTAATCTTGCGGGCCGCGGCGAACCGATCGCCGAGCGTTTTTTCGTCCGACCAAGCCCACAGCAAGGCCGCCAAGGCCAGCCTCAGCGGCGTCCACCGGCAGTCGGCCCGCAACCTGATGCCGCCCCAGGTTGTCCCGGCCGTCATCCAGCGGAGTGCTCGATACAGATCGTCGGCGTGGGTCCGTTCCCCGCCCTGCCGTCCTTGGTCTTGATGCGCCATGGCCGATTCCTTTCGGTTGCGAGTGTGCCAACCCGCAAATCTCCGAAAGTGCGCGGTGCATCAAGACCATTTTTTGTTATCCGTTCAAAAGGTTAACGGCGTAGGGTGGCACCGTCAAAAGGAATCAAAGGGGACGTACCTCAATACAAGCGACAAGCCCCGACACAAGACGTCGGAACAACGCTGACGAGTGACCGTGGCGTGCCAGTTCTAACGCTCTAAGCCGTCGCGGATGGACGCCAGCGAAGATACCCGTCCTTCCTCAGCTTCTTGGCGGCGGCGTTCCATCAGCTTGCGGAAGTCGGAATTGGTGGCCAGCAATCGGTCGATGAAATCGGGGTCGTCGGTACGTATCGGGAGCATTTCGAACGCCGGTCTTCCGTCGATAGTAACCACGACCGGCGAAGTATGGCACTCGCGCGCGTAATCTTCCAAGTGACTCTTGGCTTCGCCAACATCAATGACTTTCATGTTCGATAAACTCCTGACCCTGAACGAGGAGCCGGTTGCCGCGCTTCTCGCCAACCACCTGGACGGTCACCGCGCGGGCCGCATCGTCGACGTCATACAGGATCCGATAATCCCCCAGGCGCAATTCCCAGCCGGCGACTGGGTTGGGTTTCATGGAAATGATCTTTCGGCTTCCGGCAGTCGGCTCGTAGCGCAGGTGAACGTCGATTCCATCCACAATGATCCGCTGAGCATATGCGGCAAACCAGCGAAGATCGGCTTGCACCGTCCGTCAAGTTGATCTCGAACGGCTCCGCCATATACTCCTCAACCATTATATCCTATTGCTTAGGCCTATCTCGGCATTTTCGTGCTGGTCGGAATCTTTTCAAGGGACTTGTACCTCAGACGAAAGGTTGTGGTCACTAATGAATTCAGCGGTCGCCGCGCGCCCAACGAAAATGGCCAAAAAAAAGTTGCTGAAAATGGCCGCGCGATCTGCTAAGTTCTCGGTGCACGGCGCACTCGACGCGCGCCGCACCTCCAGATGTCTCGCATGCCAGCTCACCCACCCAAGCCCTGCGTCCGCGCGCGGTTCCAAGACGCCGCTGCGCAAGGCGCCTCGGGGACTTCTGCAACAACGTCGTTCGTCGCCGAAGGCGCTGGCTCGGCACGACTTAACCGCCTCGCCGAGCGTGCTCCGGCGGCTTTCAAAATCATAACAGCCGTGACTTGTGCACGCGTGGCGCGGCGCACCGCTCGGATTTTCTCGGGCTTCTCGCGACCGCTTGCCGCAAAACCTCAGCGACTAACGAGTGAAAAAAGTGGGACCCCCCGTACTGCGCGCAGAACCCGGCCGCAGCGCCCGGCAAATCCAGCCTCAAGCCCGCCCGATCTGCACTCTTTGCCGGGCGCCGCTCGTCGCAATTCGAGGCGCCGACGCCCCCGTCGCTCCCGCTAGTGCAGCAGCGTCGGAAACTCGATACAATAGCGGCAGGCGTGCGACGCACTCCCGGAACTGTCGCGGCGCCCGCCATCCTCCGGCCGACGGCGATGTTCAGGCAAGTCGCGGTCATGCTTATCCACCGTCCCATCGTGACGCGAGCCATCGCCTGCGTCGCGCTGCTCTGTGCGACCTCCGTGGTCGGCGCCGTCAACATCGATCGCGCCGCCGCTCCCTCAGTGGCAGAAGCCGCCTCGGCGACTCCGCCGCAAGATCACCTCCAGATGGCGCGCCGCATCGACGAGCTCCTCGCCGAGCGCTGGGCCGACGCCAAGGTCGAGCCCGCCGACCCGGCCAGCGACGCCGAGTTCCTCCGCCGCGCGTCGCTCGATCTCATCGGCGTGATCCCCCGCGCCTCCGAGGTCCGCGAATTCAGCGCCGACCAAGGGCCCGAAAAACGCCGGGAGCTCATCGAGCGTCTGCTCGCCTCGCCGCGCTACGCGACCCACATGGCCACGACGTGGCGCAACCGCATCCTGCCCAATGGGCCCGAGCAAGAGCGGATCCGCGACGCCATGGCGCTGCAGAAGTGGCTCCGCACGCGCTTCGCCAAGAACTTGCGCTACGACAACCTGGTCGGCGGGTTGCTCCTGGCCACGTCCGAAGATGAATTCGGACCCGCCCTCTACTTTCAAGCCAACAACGCCGCCCCGGAGAAGATGGCCGCCAGCGCCGCCGAGCTGTTCCTGGGGCTGCACCTTCAGTGCGCCCAGTGCCACGACCATCCGTTCTCCGACTGGTCCCAGAAAGACTTCTGGGGCCTCGCGGCGTTCTTCGCTCGCACCAAGCCGCCCGCCGATCGCATGGGCATGGGCAAGAACTACATGTACCGCGTGGTCGACGCCAAGGAAGGCGAAGTGAAGCTGCCGGACAGCGACGAAGTCGTGCCGCCGCACTACCCGCGCGGCGACGCGGCGCCCGACGACGAGTGGCAATCCCGCCGCCAGCAGCTCGTCGTTTGGCTGACCTCCCGCGACAACAAGTACTTCTCGCGGCACCGCCGTCAACTGGGCCTGGTCGCACCTCTTCGGCCGCGGCCTGGTCGACTCGCTCGACGCCGTCGACGACGAGAATCCAGACGACGCAACGAAGCTACTCGACGAGCTGGCCGATTACTTCGTCGGCGCCAAGTACGACCTCCACGAGCTCTGGCGCACGCTCACCAACACGCGGGCGTACCAGTTGTCGAGTCGCCATCCCGATCCCCAATCGGCGCCTCCCGAGCTGTTCGCCCGCATGCTGCCCAAGCCGCTCACCCCCGAGCAGCTTTACGACAGCTTCGCTCTCTTGTCGCCGCCGATGCGCTCGACGGACTACGCGGTCGCCAATCGCCCGGGCGAAATGGCCCGCAGTCTCGACGAAGACCCGCAGCGCATCGAGTTCGTCAGCCGCATGCGCACCCCGCCCGGCGAGGCCACCGATTACCGCGCCGGCACGCTCCAGGTCCTCATGCTGATGAACGGCGCCTTCACCGACGAGGTGACGGGCTCCTCGCGCAGCCGACTGCTGGGGGCGCTCGACGCCCCGTTGATGACCGACGAAGACCAGGTCGACGCCCTGTTTATGGCCGTCCTCTCCCGCGCCCCCGACGCCGACGAACGCGCCGCCTGCGTCGCGGCGCTCAAGGACAGTAAAGACCAAACCGAACGAAGCCGCGCCAAGAGCGACATCCTCTGGGCTCTCGTGCAAAGCACTGAGTTTGCATTCAATCACTAGCGATAAGAGTTAACCGCAGAGGACGCAGAGATCGCAGAGCCAGAGCAAGAAATACCTTTGTAAGTCGTGGCGTTACCGCGACCCGCACAAAAGGGCAACTCCTTGACCTTCTAACTTCCTTTCTCTGCGTCCTCCGCGTCCTCCGCGGTTAATAATCGATATTGAACTCCCACCGGCCGTGACCCACTGAGAGCCGAAGCCATGTCCATTCACACTTGGCATCCCGACCGTCGCCGCATGTTGCAGAGCTTCAGCCTCGGCATGCTCGGCGCCAGTTGCTCCGGCTGGCTTCCCGCGCTGGCTGCCGACGTGGCCGCCGACCCCCGCCGCAAGCGTCAGTGCATCCTCCTCTGGATGGCCGGCGGGCCGAGCCAGATGGATACGTGGGACATGAAGCCCGATCACGAGAACGGCGGCGAGTTCAAAGAAATCCTTACCAAGGTCCCGGGCCTCCGCTTTAGCGAGCACCTGCCCAAGCTCGCCAAACAGGCCGACCGACTCGCCGTCATCCGCTCGCTCACCACCAAGGAGGGCGACCACTCCCGCGGCGCCCACCTGGTGCGCACCGGCCATCCCCCAATGGGCGGCGTCGCCTATCCGTCCGTGGCGTGCGCTCTCTCCAAGGAGCTGGCCAACAGCTCCATACCGCTCCCGAACTACGTGAGCGTGTCGCCTCCTGAACAGCTCAACCCGGCGGCGTTTGGGCCCGGCTTCCTCGGCTCGCGCTACGCTCCCGCCATCGTCGGCGGCGGCGCCAACGCTCTCGCGGCCAATCCCGCGGCCTCGTGGGCCACCGGCGTGAGCGAACTGAAGCTCGATAACATCGAAGCGCCCGCCGGCGTCGAACCTGGACAAACCGCGCACCGCATGGAGATCTGGAAGTCGCTGGAGAGCAAGTTCCTCACCGGCCGTGCGGCGGGGTCCTTCGAGGCTCACCACGCCGTCTACGAAAAAGCTTCCGACCTGATGAAGCCCGAAGTCCGCGCCGCCTTCAACCTGACCGACGAAAGCGCCAAGACCCGCGCCAAGTACGGCTCCGGCCTGTTCGGCCAGGGATGCCTGTTGGCCCGCCGCCTGGTGGAGCGCGGCGTGCCGTTTGTCGAAGTCTGCCTCGGCGGCGGCGGCCTGGCCTGGGACACGCATCAGGACAACTTCAAGCAGGTGGCCAAACTCTCCGAAGAGCTCGACGCCGGCTGGGCCACGCTCATGCACGAGTTGGCCGACCGCGGCCTCTTGGAAACGACCACCATCGTCTGGATGGGCGAGTTCGGCCGCACGCCGCAGATCAACGGAAACGCCGGCCGCGACCACTTCCCCGCGGCATGGTCGTGCGTTCTGGGCGGGGGCGGAATCAAGGGCGGCCAGGCCTACGGCACGACTAGCGCCGACGGAACGAAAGTCGAAGAGAATGAGGCGACGATCGGCGACGTGCTGGCCACCCTGTGCAGCGCCTTGGGCGTGCCGCCCGATTCGGAAAACACTGCCCCCGGCGGCCGCCCCATCAAGATCGCCGAAGGCACGCCCATCGCCGATATCCTGGCGTAATCTCGACATGCGCACGTCAAGATCCTTACTTGCATTGGCCGCGCTTGTCTCAGCCCAACTCGCCGGCTGTAGTCGCCCGACGCCGCCGCCCGCGGCGCCCGCCGCCCCGGCCGTCGTCACTAAAACGGCTGCCATCGAAAAGCCAGCCTCCCAACCCGCGGCAGACAAGGTTGCCAAGGATAAGCTCGCCAAGGACGAGAAGCCCGCGGCTAGCGTCGAAGAAAAGCCCGCCGTTCCACCCGACCGTCCGGAGCGTCTGCTTGTGCTCACGCCGGGCGCACCGCTCATCATCGACGTTTCGATCACGCTCGACGGCCGCCCTCACGCCGCCGCTTTCGACGAACTCGTGAAGCAAGTCCTCGACGCCGCCGACACCGACAAGGACGGCCGCGCCACCTGGAAGGAATTCGTCGCCAACAAGGAATTCCTCGCCACGCCGCTGGGCGGCGGCCGCTCCGACGCTTACCAGGGCCGCATGTGGATCGAACAGCACGACGTGAACGCCAACAACTTCCTTGAGCCCGAGGAAGCCCGCTCCTGGCTCGGCCGCGACGGCGGCGGCGGCGCAAGCGCGTTTTCCGTTCGCAGCAGCCGCTCCTACCCGCCCAATCCGCGGGCCAATTCCCGCGTGTGGCAGACGCTCGACGCCGACGCCGATGGCGCCCTCTCGGCCGCCGAGATCGAAGCGGCACCCCGCGCTCTGCTGGCGGCCGACGCCGACGACGACCTCACGATCGCCCCGCTCGAGCTGGCCTCGCTGCGCGAGCAACTAGCGTCCGCCGGCGGCGGCCCGACGCCCATCCCGCGGGACGCCACTCGCTACGCCGTGCTTGAGCTCGAGCCCGACGCCGACGTCGACCGCCTGCAGTACCTGCTCAGCGATCTGTATGCTCCGCGTCAATCGCTCAACCCCGACAGCTTTGCACTGCTTCCCAACCTGTTTGCGCAGCTCGACGTCGACCACGACGGCGTGCTCGACCAGATCGACCTCAACCGGTTCAACAAGATCGAGCCGCACTTGGCCCTGGCCGTCGACTTTGCCAAGTCGCCCGCCAAGGGTCATCCGGCGGCGACGCTCCAAATCCAAAAAAGTGCGCCCGAGCTGACGATTCTCGGCCCGCCGGCGCCCGACCGCGTCATCGCGATTTTGGGCGGCACGCGGCTGATCATCTCGGCCAACGACCTGGCGCCCGGCGACGCCAACATGCCGGTCGGCGCAGGCGCAGGTGCGCGCCATGATCCACGACCAATGCGACGCTTTGTTCGCCGACCTCGACGCCAACTCCGACGGCCGGCTCGGCGAGCGCGAGCTCGACTCGGCGCCCCAGTACCTCTTGAAGCGCGACGCCAACGGCGACGGCCAGCTCACCGCCGATGAATTGCCGCTGATGATGGTGGTCGCCTTCCTGCGCTCCGAGCCGCCGGGCCAGAACGGCTTTTATGTGCCCGCCGCGTCGCCGCCGCCCGCTCTCGCCGCCGAAACTCCCGCGTGGTTTCAGCAAGCCGACTTCAACGGCGACGGCGATGTGAGTCGGCGCGAGTTCCTTGCCGCGCCCGCGGCGTTCGCCCGCCTCGACGCCAACAACGACCACTTTATCGACGCCGCCGAAGCGGCCCAATTCGAAGTCACGGCTTCGCCTAAAGCGGCGCCCGGCGATCGTGGTCCGACGGCGCCCGACGCCGCTCCCGCGAAACCTGCGGACGAGTCCGCGGCCTCCGCGCCCCCCGCCGCTCAGAGCTCCTGAATGACCGACGCGACGCCGCGTGAAGCGGGAAAATGGTTCACGCGGGCGCTGCCTGCTCTGACCTTGATGGTCTTGGCGCCGCTGATTGCCGAAGTGCTCCCCGGCGCCACGCGAATGAGTGCGATCTTCGTCCTGCCGATTGAGATCGCCATCTGGGGCGGCGGAGCGGTGCTCATCCGCGAGGCCGTCAGGCGCTGGAACCTCGGCTGGCTCAACATGCTGCTCTTGGCCCTGGCGCTGGCGTTGGCCGAAGAGTGCGTCATTCAGCAAACCTCGCTCGCGCCAGTCGTCATCAAACTGAAGGGCGTGGAGTACGCCCGCGCCTTCGGCGTCAATTACGTGTATTTACTGTGGGCATTGATCTACGAGACCTTGTTTGTGGTTTTCATTCCCGTCGCCTTAGCAGAACTGATTTTTCGCGGCCGGCGAGAGGAGGGTTGGCTCAGCGCCGCCGGCGTCGCCGTCATCACGATCGTGTTTCTGCCGGCGTGCGGATTGGCTTGGTTCAGCTGGACGCAGATCGCGCGCACCAAGGTATTTCATCTCGACCCGTACAATCCACCCTTGAGTCATTCGGCAATTGCCGCCGCGGCAATCGTCGTACTCATTTATCTGGCAGTCGGCCCGCCCCGCCAACAATTGGCCCGCAAGCCCATCGCCCCTCGGCCCGCCGCATCCGCTGGCAATCTTTCTGCTCAGCGCCGCGGCGCCGGTGGTAATCTTCGGCCTCGAGGTGCTGGCGTTTGGAATCTACCCGCCGTTTCCGCCGGCACTTGGCGGTGAGCGATCGGCGTCACGCTGATCGCCGCGTTGATTGCCTTCGTGCCGCGCCTTCGGGCCGCTGAATCCTGGACCGTGGGACACGAAATCGCGCTGCGTCTATGGCGCCACCCTGTCCAACCTGGCAGTGTTCTTCGTGGCGTTCATCGGTTCGACGCCCTTGGACTTCTACGGCAAGGTCGTCATGGACTTCATCGCCGTCGTGCTCTTGATCCGGTTCGCCTTACGGCTGAAGCGATTGCAATTGCTTCGATTGCCGTTGGCGTCGCTCACCGCCGTGATCGCCAGCTGCACATCGCGCGACCATGACAAGGACGGGCGATAACGCCAACAGAATAGCCGGCGGCTCCGGGACCGCGGCCGACGAGCCCGTCAGCACCTCCGCGCTGGCACGCTGGCGCCGAATTGCCGCTGCCAGATGAGAAAGTCGCCGCCGTCGGCGTCGTCGTCACCGTTGGCGTCGCCTTGCATATGAGTCGCCGTGCCCGTCGTGCCGAATCCGAGTCGCCAGTTCGCCAGATCGGCCCCGTCGACGCCGCCCAGCTCGTTGAAGTTAGCGTCCGGCGGCGTGGCCGTTAGGCTGGCGAAGATGGCGGCGGTCTCGCCCTCTTCAATATCGGGCGTCAGCACGGCGCCGCCAATCCACTCGCCGTCGGGCGAGATGCCGGTCGCCGCCACCATCGTGACGTCGGTCATGTCGGCCCCGGCGTCGGCCAGAAGCTGCGTCAGGTCCTGCATGCCGCCTGCGGGCGTCCAATAGAACGCGCGGGCGCCCGCGACGTCAAACGCGATTTGGTTGCCTGTACTGCCGCGTCCGACAAACCCTGTCGATGAAATCCCCACGATGACGTTGCCGTCGTCGCTGACGGCCGTCGCCATGGCGACGGTATCGCCGGGCAGCGTTCCGAGGTTCTGCAATCCGCCGCTTTCCGTCCAACGAAAGGCGCCAAAGCCCTCCCCCGGCGTCAACTGGCCAACGACCACTGTGCCGTCGCCGTTCACGGCGTTGGCAAAATAGGCGGTCGAGCCTAGCCCCTGAAATCCGCCGCCCTGCGTCCAGCGAAAGGCGCGAAGATCGCGCTGACCCACGATAACGTTGCCGTCCGCGCTCATGCTGTAACCCTGCGACTGGTGGCTTTCCGGATTGACGGCGTCGAGATCGACCATGCCCGTCGCCTCGGTCCAGCGATACACGTGCTCCTTCACGCCGGCCGTCGACGAGTAGCCGGTGATTACGGCGCCGTCGCTGGAAACATCGTAGGCGAATGAACCTTTTGTGGCGTTGTTCGGCGGATCGAGCGTCCCGAGATCGACGATGCCGGTCGTCTCGGTCCAGCGGAAGGCGTGGAAGGTGGTGAACGGGCCGTTGTCGACGTACCCGACCACGGAGTCGCCGTCGCGGCTGATGTTGAAGCCTTTCCCGAGCGCGTCCGGCGGCGGTGCGTCGGTCGTCGAGCCGCCGCCCCCCGGTGGGATCAAATTCGTCAGATTGAATGTTGGTTCCGCCGGCTCTGGCGCGACGTAATCGACGCGGAATAGGGCGGGGTTGGGATAGTTCGGGTCTTGCAAGCCGGTGGCAAGTAAATCGCCAAGTTTTACGGCGACGTCCCCAATCAGTTCCAGCGCTTCTTCCTCGAAATTGTCATAGATGTAAGTGAAATCCTTCGTCACGACAATCGCCGTGCCAGCGGAAGCGTCAGAAGCCCAGAGCAATGCCAGCGGCAAGGCTGCAGAAGCCAAGACGACTCGAAAGCTGAATTGGCGCCCGCGTCGGCGGTCGGCGTGCAGAACCAAAGGCCAAGCCATCATCGCTCTCCCGCGCGAGTTGCACTTCGCACACAAAGTTGGATTAACGAGAACATGCCGATCATGAGCATGGTCGAGCCCGCGGGCTCGGGCACGGCAGCCGATGAACTGCTCACCGCTGCGACCACGGGATTCGGGCTCCCCCCTCGTTGCCAAATGAGAAAGTCGCGGCCGTCGACGTCGCCGTCGCCGTCGGCGTTGCCTTGAATGTGGGTCGCGCCACCGCCGTACCAAACCCAGTGCGCCAATTCGTCAGGTCGTCGAGTTCACGTCGCCGTCTTCGTGGAAGTCGCCCGCCAGAAATACGCGACCCATGAGATTGATGGTGACCGCCGGCGGCGTCATGCTGAAAGGCCGCGGGTTGGTGCTCTCCGGCATCAGCGTGATCTGCCCGGTGATCGTGCCGGCAAGAGTAGAGCGGAGCGTCACCGTCAGTCCGCCCTCGTGGCGCCCGCGGCGAATCCGCTGAAGGGCGAGAATCCGCTCGCGAGTATCCCGTCGCCGCGGTCGTGAACGACCCGGCCAGCGAGTCAGCCGGCGCCGCCGCGTCATTTTTCACGGCCATCAGGGCCGACAGGTCGCTCTGCCCCTGGACGGTCGAACCCAGAAATAAGCGTGTAACGATTTGGCACGGTGGGCGTTCAGCGTGCCGCTGCCGCTCGTTTGACCACGCTGGCCGTGGCGAAGTTGTTGACTGTGGCCGGGATGTTGACGGTTTGGCTCGTCAGCGTCGTGTTGGCCAGCCCGCTGGTGCCGGTGCCGCTGGAAGTCAGACCGACGGACGCCGTGCCCGATTTCGCCCCGGCCGTCGCCGTATCAACGCCCACCGCCAGGCTCGTATTGTTGGTCGATCCTGGGGCGCAGGTCACTGAATGATGCCGCGTTGGTCGTGGCGCTGCCGGTCGTGTTGCCAAAGGAAGCGTTGAGCCGTTCGGAAAAACCGTCATTGGCCGTCGAATTGGTAATCGACACCGGCTGTTCCAGCGAGTCGCCCACATGCATGATGCCGAAGTTGACTGGTTCGGGCGTATGTGTGCACGGGGTTGGCAACCGATACGCGGCGCCCGTGATCTGCAGGGTCTGCTCGGCGACGTTGTCGAAATTGTTGACGATGCGGACCTGCTGACCGGTGAGCGCCCCCGCCGTCGCGGCGCTGAAGGTGACAGCCAAGTTGCCGCTGTTGGCGCCGGCGTTGATCGGGCCGAAGTTGCCAGCGGTCACGCCCGCCCCACTGAGCCGGCCGTCGGTGAGATTGGCGCCGCCCGCCGTCGTTTGAATAGCACCGCGGAGCTTCGGCCCCGCGGCCCCGACGTTGTTGATCTGGTAGTTGAGCGTGCTGGGGCTGCCGACGTGGACGTTGCCGAAGGCCATTGTCGCCGTCGCCGTGCCGCCATTGGTCACACTGCCGCCCAGCGTTTGCGTTACCCCCGGGCTGGCGAGGATCTGGCCGGTGCCGCTCACATTGGCCCGGGCATTGAACGCATTGCCTGTGCCAAAATTGCCATTCTGATAGTCGACGCCGACGGAGAAATTCTGGGCGCCCAGGTTCAGGCTCGCCCCGTTGTGAATGAGCGAGTCGGCGCTGGAAGCCAGCGCCGCGCCGCTGAGGTCGAGCGTCGCGCCGGCATCGACCTGCACCGTGCCGCTGCCGCCCTGGATGCCGGCGGCGAGAGTCAGCGTCCCGCCGACGGCACGGATCGTGCCCGAGTTAATCGGCCGCGGGGTGATCGTACCGAAGCCAAAGATCTCGCCGCTGGCGCTGTTGGTCAGCAGCCGTTGAGCTAAACGTGCCGCCGCCGAGCTCCAAGTCGCCGCCATTGACAAGCGCCGAGGGCGGACGGCCGTGTAATTGCGACTGCCGAGGATGCGCAGCGTGCCGTTATTGGTCGTGAGCGTGGAATCGATCGACGTCCCGACGTTCTGCAGCACCGAACCGGCGCCACTGAGCACGACTTCAGTGTCGGCGGCAATCTGCGTAATGTTGCTGCCGCGAAGGGTGATCGTCGCGCCGCCGCCCGTGGAGACGGTCCGCCAGGTGCCGCCGGTGAGGACGCCGGCCATGTTGTTGAGTGCACGGCGAAACGTTGATAGGTCACGTTCGAGCCGTTAAGCGCCTCGATGGTTCCCTGATTGTCGAAGCCGCCGCTGTTGAGCTGCAAACCGCCGGCGCCCATGTGCGCGCCAAACGCCGCCCGCCTGGTTCGTGGCCAAGGCCGCCGACGGCTGAATGATGAGCGGCAGGACCTGATCGGCAATGATGACGCCCTTGTTGACGACGCCCGTATTGCCGTTGCCAATGTTCCCAGCGCCCTGGATCGTGTGCTGTACGTCATTGGTCAGCGTGGGCGTGGTGGCGCCAAATCGGCGAAAGCGGTTCATGTCGTCGTTGGACATTTTCCACACGCCGGTTCCGGTGAGCGTGACGTTGCCGTCGAGCTCCACCGCCGTCTCGCCGCTGAAGCCGTTCTGTTCGACCGTGCCGTTGTTGGTGATCGTGCCGGCGGGCGTGGGATCGACGCCGTCGGCGATCCGCACCAGCCCGTTGACCGTCACGTTTTCAAGCGTTTTCGAGGAGCCAAGCGTAAGGTTGATAACGCCGCTGAACCGCTGGTCGTAAGCGTCGTGCCGTTGAAAATGAACCCAGTTGGAAGATTGACGGTCGAAAGGTCGTCGGCCTGCACGACGCCGCCGGTGCTGGTGAGAAACGAGTTATTGGAAAAACTCAGCGTTCCTCCCGAAGTGGCCTTGAGCGTGCCGGTGTTCGTCATGAATGCGGTCGTGCTGGGGCGCGACGGTGAGCGGCGTCGCTTGGTTGGCGATAATCGTCCCTTTGTTGTTGATGCCTAGGTTGCTGCTTCCCAAGTTGCCGGTTCCCTGGATGGTATGCTGCGCTTCGTTGGTGAGCACCGTCGAGCCGCCGGTGATGGAGCGGATCACACTGTTCCCGCTCCCGGACATCGTCCACGCGCCAGTCCCCGTGAACGTGACGTTGTTGGAAATGTTGGCCTGCATCGTGCCGACGTCCGAGGGCTGAACGACCGTGCCGATATTGGTGAACGTGCCGACGATGGTGGCGTCGAGATTGACGCCGAACTGAAACTGGCTCACCGCGGCCAGCGTGACGTCCTGCAGCATGACGCCGCCGTCACCGCCGACGGTTTTGATGACGCCGGTCCCTTCGCTGGTCAGGTTGCCGCCGATAATGGTCGATCCGGCGGCGCCGCCGCCGCCGAAGAGCTCCACGGTCGAGCCATTGAGCGCGCAGGATGACTCCGCCTGTGTTCGTGAACACGCCGCCTTGCAAGCGAAGGATTCCGCCGCCGGTCGCCCGCATTGTCCCCGTATTAACGGCGTTGGAACTGCTCGGATCGACGACCATCGTCGCGCCCGCAAGATTGGCGTCGATGGTTCCCTGGTTGGTTATCTTCATCCCATTAAATCCCAGTTGCCCTCCGCCCGCGATGGTATGAGTCGCGCTGTTGATCAATTCGTTGGTGACGGAGCTGTTAGTCACGCGGTTTTGGCTTGCCCCGCCGAGCGACAACGTGCCGCTGCCGGACAAGGTCGTCACCGCCGCCGTGAAGTTGAGGTCGGTGTTGCTTGCGCTCATCGCATTGAGCGAAATGATGCCATTGTTCACGAGCGATCCGCCGGTGACCCTCAGATCGAACGAGTCGGCGAACAACAGCTTATCGTCGGCGCCGACCGTGAGATTTCCGATCGTGGGGTTGACGTTCAGCGTCACCGTGACGGCCGTATCGCCGTCGTCGATGATCGCGTTGAATGCCACGGTGCTCGGATCGCCGGCTCCAATTGGCCGCGGTATTCCAGTTGCCGTCGCCGTTGAATGTCCACGTGGTGTCCACGCCCGCGCCGGTCGGTTCGCCGCGATGGCCACAAAAGCGATGCCCAGGATCGTCGTTCGTCGCATCATCAGTGGTTCCTCCCGCCAGGGGTCAACGGTCTAAACGCCGCTCAAGGATTGTCCGCCAGGCAGCTTCCGGCCGCTGGCCCGCCGTGGAATTAGATTACATTCTCGCGGAATTGGAGTCAAAAATAGCCCGGCAAACGCTTGCTGAACTGATTCAGGCCGCGATGTAGCCGTTGCCCTTCGACCCGGTAGATTGCGACAGAAAAGTCGCCGAGATCCCATGATCCCAGTGACCGCTCAAGGCCGTGAGCGTTAGCCGGCAGCGCGCGCTGCGGTGCCGCGCCCCCGCTACCCCTCGCGCCCACTCGCCGCGTAGAAACGCAGATACTGCTGTGCCGAAGCAAATTCGTGCTTCTCGCCGCTGCCGTCAGTCAATACCACGATCGTGTCGTGGCTCCCCGCCATCTGCACCGTCTCCGGCCGGCAACCGTCGAAATACGGGATTTCCAAGTGCCAGCCAACCCGGTCCTTCGACTCCGAAACCATCGCGTAGAGCGGGCCGACAGGACCGCCCTCGGGCTGGTTAAAATTCCGGCAAGTCGTTTGATAAGAAATCTCGATGCCGACGCCGCGCAACGAACACCTGCTTCCGACCTCCGCGAAGTGCAAACAGTTGCGACAAAAATGAGGTCCGCCGTTCGGCATCGCACCACATTTGCAATTCAACTAGCCGGACGGCCACGCCGTCCGGCGCGAAGCGTGGCTCGCCGCCCACCCGCGTCCGTCGAAAATAACAAATTGAACCGCCCAGGACGCCAACAGCGCTATGGAATAGGACGATGCAACCACCAAGGCACAACGACACGAAGGAAGATGGGGAACGGAACTGAGGGGATTCCAGGATTTGTCAGGATTTACGGGATCAGGACATTCTCAATCCGATCCTGTTAGTCCTGACAAATCCTGTTATCCACTCAATTCACTTTTCCTTTCAATCTTGTTCTTCTCTTCGTGTCTTTGTGCCTTGGTGGTTCATCCGCTTGCCGTTCTTGGCATCCTCGGCGGTTAGTTGCATTGAGTTCGACGCTCTGATCCTATCCATCCAACAAATCCTGTTATCCTGTCAGACCCGTTCTCCACCCGTCGCGTCCGTCATGTCGTCGTGGTTAGCTACTCTCCCCCCGACTTCACATGAAATCGGTGGAGCACGCGATGCACCACCGGCGCCAGGATAAGCCCCGCCGCCACGATCACCGCCAGCCCGCTGTACAGCGCGTACAGCCCGGCGAACAGCTTTCCGCCCCAAGTGTTCAGCGGCGCCAGCGGCCCCATGCCCGACAGGATCATCGCCGCGTTGGCGAACGCGTCGATCCAGGGCATCTTTTCCGAATAATGATAGCCGGCCATGCCGGCCGCCAACGAGATGCTCACGAGCACCAATGCCACGCAGAAGCTCGAAACCAGCCGCCACAAAAACGCCGCCCGGCTGAACAATGGCTGATGACGGGACTCGTAGCGAAGAATCGATCCCTGCGCCACCTCGGCCTCCTTACCCGGCGCCCCTACTTGGCGCCGCGGGGCTCGGTCCGTTCGACCTTTTCGAGGGTGTCGGTGCGCACCTTGATGCTGATGCGCTCCAGCGCCACCTGCGCTCCGCGCCGTCCCGGTCGACGAACAGAATCTCGCCCACGCGACCGTCCTCAGTTCGTACCTGTTCGCCCCTTCTGAACGTCATGGCGGCAATTCCTCAATGTTTTGATACGGCGTTGGCTGTTCGAGCATGGGTCGGCCGCGAACGGCCCCCAGCTACTATCTGACGGCGCCGCTCGATAAATAGCTACCGCGAATACCCCTCACTGCCGCGGATTTGCTGGCAGGAGTCGCCGCCCGGCCCCCGACCTTACCTGTTTTTTCTCCGGATTCGCAGGCATTCGCCCGATTCGCGGCAAAAGAATCTGCCAACGGCGACCACGAACATATCCCCCAATGGCGAGAAGAAAGCAGTCGACAACCGACGAAAGAACGCCGTCCGGATTTATTAACCGAATAATTTACCGCAGTGGACGCAGAGGTCGCCAAGACAAAGAAAGTAAGGATTTTGATCCGAAACCCCCTCTGCGAACTCCGCGTCCTCTGCGGTAAAATCCCCTCCGAAAAAACGTACGGAACGCTGCGGGCGTTGCATCTCTTCCTTGGCGTCTTTGCGCCTTTGCGAGAGATCTTTCCAAATTCGGTGGTGTCCTAAGAGTGTGCAAATGGTAGTGGTTGGCAAAAAACGCTCATAAAGGCGCACACTTCTGTGCTGAATAGCACGCGGCAGATAATCGCGGACCCATTTTCCGCTTCTGATCCGCAAGGGTCCAGAAGTTGCATCCCTGCGTTTGGCGTGCTCTCAATGCAAGGGTGGCCTCTATGCTCGCCGAATATCATTTCAACCCCCAAGTCTTCGGGGTAATACTCTGCTCTGCAGTGGTCTCTCGCTGGCGGCGCCATCGTTAGCCAGGGCCGCCTCATACCACGCCACAGGATGCCCCAGGAACGCCTCGAACGGGTCGGGGCGACTCCCCCGCACGTCCGAATTTGCACGCCGGCTACCTAGAATGGTAGGATAATGCCCACTGGTCTCTTCATTCCCGGAACAGAAGGAGAAGCCTAATGAAACTCTCGAATTTGGCGCTTGCACACTCTGCGCTGTCACGGCCCTGACAATGGTTTGGTGGGCGTCGCTCACCTATGCGGCCGGACCCCTCAACTTGCCGACGGCCGCGGGTATCGCACCCGGCGATTTACTAATTAACGACTCCTTCAACGGGTGGGTCAAGCTTGACCCTGCGACAAATCAACTCTACTCGTTGCCGTGGGGTTATCCATTTCCGAGCGTACGGTCGTTTGTCTTTGATCTGGACGGGGCCGTCATTGGGGTGAGACCAGGCAGTCCGACTGGAGCGTTCGCCAGAATTCATCCTGTGACCGGGCAGGCAACCTTCTTCGGGCCTCCAACGATTCCCACGACGCTTGGTTTCGACATTGCGCCAAACGGCGATTTGATTCTCGCAAAGAGTGCAACGAGTGCATCCATTAACAATGGCGTATGGTCGGGAGGCTCCGACGGCCGTTTGCTGAGATACTCACGGCAAACAGGCAAACTCACGAATCTGCCAAAGCCGCAAAATTTTTCGCCGGAATTAGTGGCCATCGCGCCTAACGGCGAAACATATGTCACAGATTTCTTCCGGGGTCTCATTCGATTCGATTTGCAGACGGGCGACATCACCGACATACCCGATGCTGCATCTATACCTCGCTTTTACACAGGCATATCGATACTTCCCGATGGGAGACTGGCGACTCTGCCGCTATTGGACGGCATCCGTGTCATCGATCCGCTGACCGGCGAGGACTCGCCACTCGGCGAAAAAATACCGGGGTTTGTCCAAGTGCTTGCGGCCGATAATCAGGGAAACCTCTATGTGGGGTCCAGCGGAGCGATTGATTTTATCGACGGCGACATCTGCGCGTGCACGCGCATTAGGTCGGATAATTTCCTGCAACCCCGCTACATAAAGGTAGTGCCTGGAGACTGGACGCCTCCGCCTGTGCCTGAGCCCACGACCTGCGACATGTTCGCATGGGGCCTGCTCGCGTTGGTCGCTGCACGGCGCAGTAGTGGATGACAGCCACAACTGGGAATCATTTCCGCCTCGTCCCGCAGCGGAGGAACGACTAATGAAGCGGCAGAATGGGCCTTATCGCTTCGCGGTTTGCGGTGCGATGTTTACGCTGATATCGGCGTTCGTGACTCAGCAGCGAACCCGCCAATCGCGATAAGAAAGCCCCCGATGGGTCCAGGACCGACCCCGCAACTGTTGGCACTCATCCCCGCAGTATAGCCGCCCGCCGGGGGCGGGTAGAATTGGGGAATGAGCGAGCCAAAGCCGAGCATGTCGAAATGGGAGCTTCTGGGCTGGATCGTGTTCATCCTGCTCAGCATCGCGACCAGCATTCCCTGGTGGTCCTGAGCTGCCGCCTTCCCAATCACCACCTGCCTAGAAGCGCGGCCGCACACTTTTTGACGCACCACCCCAAAAACACCATCTTGGTGTTACGGCCCGCCTTCGCTGGGAGGCGGGTCGTTTTTATGCGCCTGGCGTTTCCACACTCTTAGGACACCACCCCAAATTCTTTGTTGCTGAAAATGGCCGCGCACTTTGCTAGAGTGATGGCCCGGCGCACGTGCGCTCGCGCAGGCTCTTTGAAAATTTAGCCCTTTTATGGCGACGGTCCACGGCTGTCTGCCGGCGGCGCCGCGTAGACTTGCCGGGTTTTGGAGTTTTGGATGCGATTCCGTGAATTTCGTTCAATACGAACGGCCCGACATCGAGAAAACTCGCACCGATCGCATGAGTTTTGCACGTTTTGGCGCCGAAGCCGTCGCCCAATACTCGGCCATGGGCAACCCTTCGTGTGCCTGGGGTCGAGTCCGCGAGCCCCCAGCGCCCTACGCCAAAATCCCCTCGACCACGTGCGCCTCCTCCACGCCGGTGAGCCGCACGTCCAACCCGCGGAACCGGTACGTGAACCGGTTGTGGTCGATCCCCAAGATGTGCAGCATCGTCGCGTGCAGGTCGCGCAGGTGTACCGGGTTCTCGGCGATGTTGTAACAGAAGTCGTCCGTCTTGCCGTACTCGATGCCCGGCCGCACGCCGGCGCCGGCCAGCCACACGGTGAAGCATCGGCCATGATGGTCGCGCCCCATGCCGGGGTCGCCCAGCGTGCCCTGGCTGAACACCGTGCGGCCGAACTCCGTGGCGAACATCACCAGCGTGTCCTCCAACAGGCCGCGCTCGTTGAGGTCCTTCAACAGCGCCGCGGTCGGCTGATCGACGTCGCGGCACTGGTTCGGCAGTTGCCGGGCGATGGCGATGTGCTGATCCCACCCGCGATGAAACAGTTGCACGAATCGCACGCCGCGCTCGATCAGCCGTCTCCCCAACAGGCAGTTGGCCGCGTAGCTGCCGGGCTTGTGGACCTCGGGCCCATAGCTCTCGAGCGTCGCGGCGCTCTCGCCGCTGGTGTCGGTCAGCTCCGGCACCGACGCCTGCATGCGAAACGCCATCTCGTAGGCGTGAATGCGAGCCAGCGTCTCGGGGTCGCCCAGCTCCGCGGCCCGCATCTGGTTCAGCTTCGCCAGATCATCGAGCAGCGCCCGCCGTTGCGGCCGATCGACGCCCGGCGGATCGGCCAGGTACAGCACGGGGTTGGCCCCCGGCCGCAGCCCGACGCCCTGATGCGACGACGGCAAAAACCCGCTCCCCCACAGCCGCGAGAAGATCGGCTGCCCGGGGTTCTTCCCCGATCCTTGCGACACCATGGCGACGAACGTCGGCAGATTTTCGTTCTCGCTCCCCAGGCCGTAGCTCACCCACGCCCCCATGCTGGCGTACCCCGGCTGCTGGTTGCCGGTGTTGATGAAGGTCATCGCGGGGTCGTGGTTGATGGCCTCGGTGTACATCGACTTGATGATGCAGATCTGGTCGGCGATCCCCTGGATGTGCGGCAACTGGTCGCTGATCCACGTCCCCTGCTGCCCGCACTGTCGCCCCGGCCACAGCGGCGCGACGACCGGATACGCCGCCTGGCCCGAGGTCATCCCCGTGAGCCGCTGGTTGCCCTTCACCGACGGCGGGATTTCCTGGCCGTGGTACTTGGTGAGCGTGGGTTTGTAATCGAACAGGTCGACGTGCGAGAAACCTTCGGACTGAAACAGACACAACACCCGCTTGGCCTTCGGCCGAAAGTGCGGCAACTCAGGTCGAGCCAGGTCCGCCAGCGACGCATACGCCGGTCCCGCCAGCAGCGACCCCAGCGCGGCGTGCCCGACGCCCAACGCTCCGACGCCGAGGAACGATCGCCGCGAAAGATGCCTTTGGAATTCAAAAGTTGGATTCATGATATGCCGCCCATGCTCAAATCAGTTGCAGGTGACCGTCTCGCTCAGATTCATGACGAGCGACGCGACCTGCGCCCACGCCGCGTGCTCGGCCACGGGAATCCGCTCGTCCCGCGGCGACTCGCCGTTGTCCAGAAACTTGCGCGCCGCCGCCTCATCGGCAGCATATCGCGCCCGTTCACGGGCCAGCGCGGCGGTCATCACGGCAAGCTCGGCCTCGCTCGGCGGCCGCGACACGCATTCCTCGAACGCCCAACGCAGCCGCGCCGCATCATCGCCGTCGTGCCCGATAATGCGCTGGGCAAACGCCCGCGCCGCCTCGACGAACTGCACGTCGTTCAGCAGCACCAACGCTTGCAGCGGCGTGTTGGTCGATGGCCGCTGCACCGTGCAAGTCTCACGATTCGGCGCGTCGAACGCCGCCATGTTCGGCGGCGGCGCCGTCCGCTTCCAATACGTGTAGAGCGACCGCCGATACAGCTTCTCGCCGTGGTCCTGCTCAAAAGTTTGCGCCGTCGCCGGCGTACTGCCGTAGTGGCTGATCTCGCGCCACAGATTCCCCGGCGTGTACGGGTTGACGCTTGGCCCGCCGATGCGATCGACCAACAGCCCACTCGTCTTCAGCGCCGAGTCGCGTACTTCCTCCGCCGAGAGTCGGAACCGCGGCCCGCGCGCAAGAGCCGGTTGGACGGATCACGCTCCAAGAGCTCGGCGCTGGCGACCGAGCTCTGGCGGTAGGTCGCCGAGTTGACGATTTTTCGCACGAGGGTCTTCACGTCCCATCCGCTTTCGATGAAATCGACCGCCAGCCAGTCGAGCAGTTCCGGATGACTCGGCCACTCGCCCTGCGAACCGAAATCGGCCGTGGTCTTGACCAACCCGGTCCCAAGCATGCTCTGCCACACGCGGTTGACCGCCACGCGCGCCGTCAATGGATGCCCTGGCATGGTGAGCCACTCGGCCAGTCCCAACCGATTGGCCGGCGCGCCGTTGGGCAGCGGCGGGAGCACGGCCGGCGTCCCGGCGGTCACCTTCTCGCCCGGCTGCGAGTAGTCGCCGCGGGCGAGGATGTGCGTCTCGCGCGGCGTCGGCGACTGGTCCATCACCATGGTTGGGAACATCTCGGTCAGCACGCGCAGCCGCTCCTCAAGGTTGGCCAGGTCGATTCGATCTCGTTGAGTTGCGTCGGCATGCGCCCCGTAATACTCCTGAATGCGCTGCGACTGCGCGGCGCTCCGCTGGGCCGCGGGCGTGCCCAGGATTGCGATTACGTCCGCGGGCAGCGTGCTGCCGTCGTCGACGCCTGTGACGGCCAGGATCTCGAATCGCGCCGCGATCAGCGAGCTGCCATGGCCGAAGTTGACCTGCGCGGCGACGAAGGGCGTTTCCTTGGCGTCGATCGGCTCAGCCAGAGTCGCCGTCACTGCCGCCGTGCCCTCGTGCCCCAACTCGGGCGACCAGCCGTTTTCGTTGCGCGTGTCGAGGACGTTTTCAGGCAGGTAATCCTCGCGCCACGAATCGGCGGTCACGCGATGGAAGGTCAACAGCTTGTTCAAGTTCACCTGATCGCCCGGCACGCTCTCGGCGCTGGCCGAGAACGACGTGAGGACAAAAGTCCCTTTGTCAGCCTTTGCCGGTTCCGCGGGGCCGTTTTTTCCGGCGTCGGCCACCGCCGCCGCAGGGTTGTCCAGATGGCCAAACCCCCAGCCACCGCCTGGCGTCGCCGCGTCGGGATGAAATACTACGCGCAACGCCGTAATTGGTTCCTTGATCTCGGGCAACTTCAGCGAAACGTCGTACGCCACGAGATCCGTGGCATACGAAATCTTGACGAACCGGCCAGCGTCGATGTCGAAACCGGCGCCACTGTTGGGCGTGCTCACCTTGATCAACTCCACCGGATGCAGCGCGAAGCCGGCCCCGCGCTCGGCCAGCTCCTTCCGCTGCCGGTCTTCCCAAGCCGCAACGTCCGCCGCTTGCGGCTTAGCGAGCTTGTCGCGCAGCGCCGCGATCTGCCGCTGCAGCTCGGGCAGTTCGCCCGCGGGCAGTACAGTCTTGGCCATGATAGTAGGCCGCGGGTTGACGCCGCCGTTGCCGTCGAGGCCCACATCGCTCAGGGTGTTGAAGAACGCGAACATCCGATAGTAGTCGCGCTGCGTGAGCGGATCGTATTTGTGATCGTGGCATTGGCAGCAGCCCATCGTCAGGCCCAGCACGGCTTCTCCCAGCGTCTTCACGCGGTCGACGTTGTAGTTGGTGAGGTTTTCCTCCGGAATGGTGCCGCCCTCGTGCGTCACCATGTTGTTGCGCTGAAAACCGGTGGCGGTGAGCTGCGCCTCGGTCGGCTGCGGCAAGAGGTCGCCGGCGATCTGCTCCAGCAGGAACTCGTTGTACGGCTTGTTGCGGTTGAAGGCGTCGATCACCCAGTCGCGCCACAGCCACATGTGTCGGCCGCCGTCGATCGAGAAGCCATTGGTGTCGGCATATCGCGCGGCGTCGACCCAGTCGAGCGCCATTCGCTCGCCGTAGTGCGGGCTGGCCAGCAGCCGATCGACGAGCCGTTCGTACGCGCGCTCACGGCGGTCGGCGACGAATGCCTCGACTTCCTCGGCAGTCGGCGGCAAGCCGGTCAGGTCGAGAGACAGCCGTCGGGCCAGCGTGCGGCGGTCGGCCTCCGGGGCGGGCTTCAGTTTTTCCGCGTCGAGGCGCGCCAGTACAAAGCGGTCGATTTCGTTGCGCACCCAGCTCGCGTCAGAAACTTGCGGCTGCGGGGCCTTCGCCGGCGGAATAAACGCCCAGTGGATAGCGTACGGGGCGCCTTCCTCGATCCACCGCTTCAGCTTGTCCTTTTGCACGGCGGTGAGCACCCGGTGCGAATCGGGCGGCGGCATGATTTCCGACTCGTCGTCGCTGGTGATCCGGCGCCACGCCTCGCTATGGGCCAAATCGCCGGGCGCGATGGGTCGCACGCCGTCGCGATCGGCGTACGCCGACTCAGCCAGGTCGAGCCGCAAGTCGGCCTGCCGCGCCTTGGGGTCAAACCCGTGGCACGCGAGGCAGTTTTCCGACAAGATAGGACGGATGTCGCGATTGAAGTCGAGAGCCGCCGCTTCGGCTGGCGCGCGCGCAAGCAGCACGCCACACCGGCCAACGCGACGACGACTGTTTTCTGCATGGGACGAGGCCGCAGATTGTCCAACGAAAGAGCGGCGACGGTCGGAAGCCGCCTCTTCCGGCGAGACCTGTCGCGCGCTGCTTGCCTCCCGACGTAACAGTGCAGTATACCAGATCGAGCCTGCGCCGACGCGACCCCGCGCAGGCCTCGGTCTGCATTCGCCCCGTGTTCTGATTACCTCAATTTCTCGGGTATCGTATGCCTTCCAAAGATCATGTGGTGGCAACGCCGACGCCGATCTATCTGATGGCCAGCGGCGATTTGCGGCTCGCGGCGAACCAGACATGTTGGGCCGCGCAGGAAGCGATGGAGCGAAAGCTCACTCACGCGGTGGGGTCCCTGGGTCGGACGCTCGAGCGAGCCCATCCGTACAAGGACGCCGAAAAGCACGGCTTTATTTCCAGCCAGCGCGAGGGGCTCGAAGTGTTTCGGCGGCTCAACCCCGACGCGCCGCTCATTGTCGCGGAAGCCGTCTGGCAATACTCGCATCACGTGCTCGCCGGGCTGACCACGCACCGCGGCCCGATTCTTACTGTCGCTAACTGGTCGGGCCAGTGGCCTGGACTCGTGGGCATGCTGAACCTCAACGGGTCGCTCACCAAGGCTCAAGTGCCGTACTCGACGCTGTGGACGGAAGACTTTAACGACGAAAAGTTCCGCCGAGGATTGGAAACATGGCTTCGCGACGGACGGTGCGTGCATTCGACCGATCATGTCACGCCGCTTGAGAAAATCGACGCCCCGGCCGACGCCCGCAATCTAGGCGAAAAGCTGGCTGGCCAGCTCCGCCGCGACAAGGCAATCATGGGCGTGTTCGACGAAGGCTGCATGGGCATGTTCAACGCCATTATTCCGGATCGGCTGCTTAACGCGACCGGCGTCTTCAAGGAGCGCCTCAGCCAGTCGGCGCTCTACTACGAGTCCACACAGGTTGCGGACGCCGAGGCCCGCCGCGTGTTCCAGTGGTATCTCGACAAGGGATTTACTTTCCACTTCGGGCCCAATGACAGCGAGCACCTAACCGAGTCGCAGGTTCTAGCTCAGTGCCGCATGTACGTCGCCGCGCTGCGAATCGCGGAGGATTTTGGTTGCGACCTGATCGGCATCCAATATCAGCAGGGGCTCAAGGACTTGCTGCCGGCCTCGGATCTGGTGGAAGGCACGCTCAACAGCTCGGATCGGCCGCCGGCGTTTGGCCGCGACGGCAAGCGCGAGCTTTACCGCGGCGGTCCGTTGCCGCACTTCAACGAGGTGGACGAATGCGCCGGGCTCGACGCGCTCTTGATCAACCGTGTTCACAAGGCGCTGGGGCAGCCGATCGAGACGACGCTCCACGACCTGCGGTGGGGCGACTGGGACGCCTCGGGCGCCACCGACCAATACGTGTGGGTGTTCGAAATCTCCGGCTCGGCGCCGGCCGAGCACCACGTGGGCGGCTGGGCCGGCAGCGAAGGGTTTCGCCAGCCGCCGATGTACTTTCCACTCGGCGGCTCGACGCTGAGGGGTATCGCCAAGCCGGGCGAGATCGTGTGGTCGCGCATCTTCATTGAGAACGATGCACTGCATCTGGACATCGGCCGCGGCGAGGCGATCGCGCTGCCGCGCAGCGAAACCGAGCGGCGCTGGAACTCCACGACGCCCCAGTGGCCGATCATGCACGCCGTGACTTATGGCGTGACGCGCGACCAGATGATGGCGCGGCACAAAGCCAACCACGTGCAAGTGGCTTACGCCACAGACGCCGAGGCCGCCGACCGGGCTGCGCTTACTCGGGCCGCCATGGCGGCCGCGCTGGGCGTCGAAGTCCACCTCTGCGGTCAGCGAAAGAACGGAGAACTCTGGTGCGGATCAACCAGTGTGAGTTAATGAGGCGCCTCCGGGCGCGCCGCCTCGCGAAGCGGCGCCGGCTGACCTGCCAGAAGCTCGTCGATCACAGCTTCCGTGATGTCGGCGCGAGCGGAGAAGTCGAAGACGAAGCCGTCATTCTTGGTAACGATGACCGACAGGCCCCGCGCTGCGCCACCTTGCGGGCCGCCGGTTTGATCTGGTCGCGGAATTGGTTAATGAGCTGGGCTCGGTGCGACTGCAGGTCAAGCTCCGCTTTCTGCTTCACCTGATTCAAGCTGGCGTTGGCCTGCTGCTGCCACGACGCCAGCGTGACCTTGCCTTTGTCGGTCTCCGCTTCAGGCAGCGCCTTTTTCTTTTCTTCGATTTGCTGGCTGTAGGACTTCGCCAGTTCGACGAGTTGCTGGTTGAGCGATGACTGGCGCTGGTTAATCGAATCGGCGATTTGCTTGTCCGAGCCAAGGCGGTGAGCGATCGCGTCGAGGTCGATGACGGCGACGGCGCCAGCGGTCGATGGGGGCCGCTGGCCGCTCGTCCATTCGCAACCAACCAGGCATGCCAACGCCAATGACGGTACCACGGCAGACAGGCGGCGTGCGCGCATCGATGGCTCCTTCCCCAAGTCTCGCAAGTTTTTTGATGTGACGACGCCGCCCAGATCGCGGTGCGCGCAGAGCTTAGGAAACCGGCCGCCATCGCGTTAGAGCAGCTTAAGCTAGCATCGCTTCGCGCCGGAAAAGTCGCGGCAGCTTGCCATTTCGGCTTAAATCGCTGGTCGGCTGTGCCGATACATGTCGCTGTAAGCTGCATCGACTTTACGGGTTGTAGGGATCATGCCGGCGCATGAAGCGCCAAACCGCGGCCAAGTTTGCACACAAGGAGTCCATCGTGTCGCCTCGTTTTCTGAGCGGTTTCATGGCCCCGCGGCTTGGCGCGGGCGCTTTGCTGCTGGCAATGCTCCTGCCAAACGCGGCCCGCGCGCAAGGGTCCGATGGCGAGCCGTTTACGTCGGTCGTCGACGGACAGTCGTACCTCGGCAATTCGCCTTTGCGGATTTGGCACCGCACTCGCGGCTACGGTGAGGAGACTTCCGAAACCGCCTTCGGCACGCACTGGGCGACGCCGCTCGACTCCGGCGTCGCCTTCGTCGACGGGCAGTTCCGCATCGGCAATTCGGACACCGACTTCAGCCTCGATCTCGGCGGCGGCTTCCGCTGGCGCGCCGATGACTTTTTCACCGGCGACCCGCGCATCTTCGGCTTCAGCTTCTGGTACGACGGCGAAGACACCAAGCTCGAGAACTACTTTAACCAGCTCGGCGTCAGCTTCGAGCGATTGGGCCAGGCCGTCGACCTGCGGCTCAACGCCAACATTCCGCTGGAAGACACGAAGACCGGCGACGACATCACCTTCACCGGCGACGCCACGTTCTCGGGCAACAACCTCGCCCAAGGCACGATCGTCGGCTCCGACGTGCCGCTGCGCGTGGTGGACTTCGAAGTGGCGCCGCGGATTTTCAACCTGAATGCCTGGGCGTACGGCGGCGGGTACCAAATGGACGGCGACGGCGTCAGCGAGCTCGGCTACCGGGCCGGCGTGCGCGGCTATGTGACCAACGACCTGGCCCTCGACGTCGGCGTTTCGGACGACGACCAGTTCGGCACCAATACGGTCGTCCAGGTCATTTGGACCCCCGGACGGGTTTCGCCCGGCATCTCGAGCTGGCAGCACACGATCGACGATCGCATGCGCGAACAGGTCTACCGCAACATGTACGTCGCCACCAAGCAGGTGACGACCACCGGCGCCGTGGCGCTCACTGACGCCAACGGGGCGAACATCCGCATCGTTCACGTCGACAGCAACGCGGCCCCGGGCGGCGACGGTTCGTTCGAGGCGCCGCTCAACACGCTGACCGCCGTTCAGGCCAACTCGCAAGTGGGCGACATCGTGCTGGTGCACGCGACGAGCACCTTCACCGGCCAGAACGTAACGGTGCAGGACTCGCAGCGGCTGCTGGGCGAAGGCAATAACATAACGCACCAGGTCGTCACCGACGAGCTGGGCACGATCGACATCCCGGAGACATTTGCCGGGGCTAAGGCGGCCGCCAATCCGCTCATCCAGAATGCGCCTGGCGCGGGCGCCATCATCCTCGCCGGCGGGAACGACAGCGTCGAAAATCTGGCCGAGATCGAGGTCGCCAACTTCCGCGTTACCGGCGGCACAAGCGGCATTGTGTCGCCCACGGGCGTCGGCGACGTAAACATTCACGACATGGCGTTCACCAACACAACCAGCCATGCCATCGACATCATGCCGCTGGTGGAGACGCTGACCGACAACACGACCCGAGTCCGCTTTACGCCGACGATCGACGAAGTGATATTCACCGGCATCGGCGGCGACGACATTCACCTCGACGCGGAGGTGGGCGAACCGACAACGACGCCGATCGTCGAAACAATTGCCCTGTCGAACATTACCAGCGACGACGGCCAGGGCGTGGGCATCAATCTGCTGAACACCAAACGGGCCATCACGATCAGCAACATCGATTGGGACGGCGGCACGACAGGTCTGGGAGCCTTACGCATCGAGAACGCCGGCGCCCAGAGCAACGTGACGCTCAGCGGCACGAACACGATCACGGATGGCGCCGGCTTCGGCATCGCCTTGGTCAACGGAGCTGCGACGCACACCGTCACCGGCACGACGATTACCAACACCGGCGGCGACACGATCCTCGCGAGCGGCGGCTCCGGCTCGATGAACTTCACAGGTTTGATCACGCAGGGCAACAACGGCGCTGCCGTGCTACGGGCGAACAACGGCCACACCGGTACGCTTACGTTCCGTGAGGCCACCGCGGGCGCCGGCGTCATCACCGCCACCGACGGCAACGGCCTCCAATTCGACAACGCCGACGGCGTATACACTTTTACCAACGGCGTTTCGCTCACCGGCGTCGACGCCGGCGTGAACGCGGTGAACGGCTCGGCTGCTGCGATCACATTGGCAAATGCGACGATTACCAATCCAACCGGCGTCGCTTTCAACTTCGACGGCGGCACGGCGAGCATGACCTTTACCGGTCGCGCGGTGCAGGAGGTCAACAATGTCGCGGTGCTCAACGTGACCGGCGGCCACACGGGCACGCTAACCTTCAGTGAACACGACGCTGGCGTCGGCGTTGTTCGGGCAACGACAGGCGCTGGCCTGCAATTCAATGACGCCGATGGCGCCTACACGTTTAATCACAAGGTCGAACTCAACGGGTCGGCCACGAACGTCGATACTGGCGTCGACATTACGAACGGGTCCGCCGGCACGTTTGCCTTTAGCAACGTCGATATTGCCTACGCCAGCGCCGGCAACAGCGCCGTGCGGATCGACGGGAGCGCGCCGCAATCGTTCAGCATGGCCGGCGGCATTAATGCGACCGCCGGTCGTCCCGTGGAGTTGACTAACAACACCGGCGGCAGCATGGCGTTCTCAGCCACGATCGACTCGAACTCGGGCGGCACGGGGATTTTGATCAACGGCAACACCGGCGGCACGAATAGCTTCACTGGAGCCGTTAACCTGAGCACGGGCGCGGTGGCTGGCGTAACCATTAGCAACAACACGGCCGGCAGCACCAGCTTCAACAACCTCGACATTACGACCACTACCGGCGATGGTTTCGTCGTCACAAACAGCACAGGGCATGCGGTGACCGTGAATGGCAACGACAATACTATTACTTCGGTCGGCGGCATCGCTCTCAGCATGGCGAACGCCACCGCGGGCGGCGGCGGGATCAATTTCCTCAAGGTTTCGGCTGACGGCGGCAGCAACGGCATCCTGCTGAATAACGTCGCCGGCGGCAACGTCAACGTCGGCGCCAATGCCTTCAACAACGGCGACGGCGGTATGATTCAGAATACGACCGGAAACGCCGTCCAGCTTACGAACGTGAGTGGGTTTACGCTCAATCGCGCGGTGATTAGCGGCACCGCCGCCGCCGGCGACGGCGTCGCAGTCACTCACTCCAACGGTTCAACGTCGAACGTCACGGTGAGCAATACACAGATCAGCGACGGCGCTTCAGGCGTCGACTACGATCGCACGGCGACCGCGACCTCTCGGCTCTTTCTTAACAACGTAACAATTGCCGACACGGCGCTCGCGGGCGTGGACATTAATATCGGCGGATCGAGCGACGCCAATATCACAATTAACAACGGCACAAATGTGGCCAACTCGAACAATGGTCAAGCCCTGCTATTTAACACGAGCGGCGGCTCCAACAAAACGGTGCGCCTACTCATTGACAGCAGCACGTTCGATAGCAACAGCGCGGTGACCCAGACGGCGGACTTCCAACTCGCTGGCACCGGCACGGTTAATGCCAACATTACCAACAACGCGTTTAGCAACGGCAGTACGGGTCGAGCATTTGAGATGGCCTCAAACAGTCCGGCGACGCTCGTGCGGCTCGACCTTGACGGCAACGCCGGCACGTCGGGCAATGCCAATGCGTTCCTGCTCGAAGAGAATTCCGGCGATTTCGACGTCGTTGATCGTGCAAACGCCAATACGCGGAACACCGGCGGCATCGAGTTTGTGCCGGTCGAGGCCAACTTCGACGACATCACGGGCCCCGTGCCGCAGCCGCAGTGAGCTGGGGCAGCAGTTGGAGCACCGTAGCCATCTGAGTTCCGAGTACGGCTACACTCCGGCAGTTGCCGCCAGCCGTATTTCAGCGCCGCCGTCTGGCCTTGGCGCCTGCCGCCGCCAACAGCACCGCGGCCGCGAGCGCCGCGCTCGATGGCTCCGGCGTTGCCACGGCTGCGCTCAGCGAAGCGGCCGAAATCGCTGCGACGGCAGCCTCGGGATTTTGGCTGGCCTGCTGGATCTTCTGCAGCGCCGCTTGCACCGGGCCGACAAACGAGAAATCGGGCGCGGCCTGCAGCACGTGGACGCTTTCGAGAATCACCAATCGCCCGCTATCCAAAAGCGGCACATCGCTGAAGGTAAGGTCGTTGGGATCGCCGGACAGGTTGGTCTTCTGCAAGGCCATGATGTTGTCGACTACGGCCATATCGACGACCCGCGCGAACGGTACGAAGCCCTGAGAGTCGAGAAATGAGTTGTCGCCCAAATTGACGAAGAAACTACTGGTCCCGCTGTTGGGTCCGGCGGAAGAGAGTGCGAGCGACACCGTGCCTCGCGTGTTTGAAAGCGCACCGAAGTCGACCTGCCCGTCGCCATCAGAATCGATGACCACCGCGTCGAGCCTGCGAATCTCCTGAAGCAACCCCAAGAAGTCATTGGGAGTGGGCGGAAAGCCCAGAAAGCTACCCATCTGCAGCACAAAACCATCGGGAGCGCGGTTGATCGCAGTATAGTGGTAACGGCCCAGGCCAATGTAGGCCACCATGTTGTCCACCAGCGGTTGCAAATTGGGGTCGTTGGTGGGATTCAGCTCTAAATCGAAGCTGCCGACGTTGGTCTGGAATCGCATGATTTGCGCGGGTGCAATTGCAGGCGAGATCAGGGAAAGGGCGAGCGCAGCGGCGGCACAGCGGATCACACTCATGGATGTTCGTCTCTTAGGAGCCCCTTGGAGAATGCCTCCCAGCTCGCGTTGCGGGCAGGGAGTTAATTCATTCAGTATAGTTATCCGCCATAAAAGTGGCGTGGAAATTGCCGGATTGGGGTCCGCACATTCGGAATAATCCGTCCAAAATAACGTGGTTCTCGGGCCGCACGCTGTCGGACGTCACCCGTCGCGGTGGACAGTCCGACGCCTGAATCGCCGAGAGTATTGAGCCATTCCAGCGATTGGCGTGGCGGCGGGCGTTGGTCTAAGATGACGGTCGCATATTCCGGCGTCTGCACCTCACCTGGCGTAGCGCCCTTTCACGGCGCCAATTTGGGAGTTCGACACATGGGCGAATTTACAGATCCGCAGTCGGCGACGCGTCGGAGTTTCCTGAAGGGCTCGGCCGCCGCCGCTGCGTTGGGCGCCATGGCCATCCCCCGCGGCGTTCACGCCGACGGCGAGGGAACCGAAACGATCAAACTAGGTTTGATTGGCTGCGGCGGCCGCGGCGAGGGCGCCGTAACTGACGCCCTACGGGCCGACCAGAATGTAATTCTCACGGCCGTTGGCGATACGTTCGCCGACCGCACTCAGCCGTGCCTGCAACGTCTCAAGGAAAATCCGGAGATCGGCAAACGCGTCATGGTTGACGCCGATCGCGTGTTTCCCAGCGCCGCGCCGGACTTCGACGTCTACAAGCACGTGATCGACTCGGGCATCGACGTGGTGATCCTTGCCACCCCGCCGCACTTTCGGCCGCTGCATCTCGCCTATGCGGTGGAGCAAGGAAAACACTGCTTCGTGGAAAAACCCGTGGGAGTCGACGTGCCGGGCGTCAAAAGCGTGCAGGAATCTTGCGCGGGCGAAGGAAAAAGGACTCATCATAGTTTCTGGATTGGTGTGGCGGGCGGATCCCGGCGTGACGGAGACCGTCAATCGCGTGCGCGACGGCGCGATCGGCGAGATCATGGCGATCCAATCCTGCTACAACACCGCCACGCTGTGGCACCGCGACCCCGAGCCAGGGCAACCGCCGTGGAGCCGCATGGAGTATCAGGTTCGCAATTGGTTGTACTACACTTGGCTCTCGGGAGATCACATTACCGAGCAGGCCATTCACAGTCTGGACAAAGTGAACTGGCTGCTCGGCGACGTCTCGCCGACATCGGCCTTCGGCATGGGCGGCCGGCAACAACGTACCGATCCCAAGTGGGGTCACATCTACGACCACCACACGGTGTTCTACGAATTCCCCAGCGGCGTGAAGGCGTTCTTCACCTGTCGGCAACAGGACAATACGACGCCGTTTGTCGACGAGATCGTGATTGGCACGAAGGGGCGGGCCCAGATTTTGGCAAAGAAGATCGACGGGCCGAGCAAATGGCGATATCGCGGCCCGGCGGCCGATCCCTACAAAATCGAGCACGAGAATCTCTACGCAGCGCTGCGGGGCGGCAAGCCTCTCAACCAGGGCGACTACATGTGCAACAGCACGCTCGTCTCCGTGATGGGACGGATGTGCACCTACACCGGTCAGGAGCTTACTTGGGACCAGGTGATGGCGAGCCAGGAAAAGCTTGGCCCCGCGGCGTATGAGTGGGGCGATGTGCCCGAACCGCCCGTTCCCGTACCCGGCGTGACGTCGATCGCCTAACGCCTTGTCGAGCCATGCCCCGACGATCGCGCGACTTGGCGTCATTCTGCGTTGCGGTGCTCACAGGCTGTTTCGTTCACACCTGGATGGTCCAAGTCGCATGCGCCAAGGACCCGGCGGCATTTCAACTCTATCGTCGAACAATTCCAGGCAGCGAAGTGGCGTTCGATATGGCGCCGATTCCGGGCGGCGTCTTTCGCATGGGCAGTTCTGTTGGTGAGCCGGGACGCGAGGACGGAGAGGGGCCGCAAGTTGAGGTCCGCGTCGAGCCCTTTTGGCTTGGCAGGTACGAGGTGACCTGGGCGGAGTATCGCCAGTTCATGGCCTTGGCGTCGATCTTCGAAAAGTTCAACGATTTGGGGCTGCGCCAATTAAAAGACAAGCACGGTGTCGACGCCGTCACCGCTCCTTCGCGGCTGTACGACTCCAGTTTTACCTTCGCTGCCGGCGACGGCCCGCGACAGCCCGCCGTAGCCATGAGCCAATACGCCGCCAAGCAGTACACCAAGTGGCTCAGCCTGCTCACGGGCGAGTTCTACCGGTTACCCACCGAGGCAGAATGGGAATACGCCTGTCGCGCCGGCACTACCACCGCCTACAGTTTTGGCGACGACCCATCGCAGCTTGGAGATTATGCGTGGTTCTACGGTAATGCCGACGACGAGACGCACGACGTTGGCAGCAAAAAACCCAATCCGTGGGGTCTGTACGACATGCACGGCAACGCCTGCGAGTGGGTCCTCGACGAATTCCGCGCCGATTGGTACGCTTCGCTCGCGGCCCATGCCGCGGCCAAAGGTGGCGCGATAGGCGAGTCGGCGGCTGTGCGCTGGCCCACGAAGCTGTACCCGCGCGTGCTGCGGGGCGGGTCGTGGTTCGACGATCCGCCGCAGTGTCGCTCGGCCAGCCGCCGGCCATCCGACGACAACGCGTGGCGGTCGTACGATCCCAACTCGCCCAAGAGCCCCTGGTGGTTTGCCAGCGACGAATCGCAGAACGTGGGCTTCCGACTCGCGCGGCCGCAGACGCCGCCGCCGCGCGACGAATGGTCCAAGTATTGGGACGCCGATTTGCCGGAGATTCAGAAGGTGGCCGACCACCGCATCGACGACGAGGGGCGCGGAGAGCGCGGCAAGGTAGATCCGGAATTGCCGGCGGCGATCAAGGAATTGGAGAAGCATAAGTAAAGCGAGGATGAAGTCAATGGAACGGTGGCCGATCGGGGTATTCGCGAGCGTCGACGCCGGTTTGGGGGTCCGATTGGAAGTGGCGCACGAACTGGGCGTGCCCACGATCCATCTCCACACGCCGCACCGCGAGTCGCGGACTCAGACGCGGGCCCAGGAATTCCAGCGGCGCCTCGCCGAGTTGGGAATCCGCGTGACGTGCGTGTTCGCGGGATTCCAGGGCGAGAGCTACGCCGATATTCCAACCGTCTCGCGAACCGTCGGGCTCGTGCCCAAAGAGACGCGACGTGCGCGGGCCCAGGAACTCAATGAGATCGCCGATTTCGCCCGCTTGCTCGACGTCGACGTTGTGGGCGTGCACATCGGCTTCGTGCCGCACGATCGCGCCAGCGCCGATTACCAAGATGTGCTTACTGTTGCTCGCGCTGCGTGCGATCATCTGAAGAAGAACATGCAGGCGCTCCACCTGGAAACTGGACAGGAGCCGGCGGACGTGCTGTTGGGGTTTCTCCAGGATGTGAAGCGCGACAACCTGTTCATTAATTTCGATCCGGCCAACATGATCCTCTATGGATGCGGCGAACCGATCCCGGCGCTACGGACGCTGGGCAAGTACGTGCGGAGCATCCACTGCAAGGACGCCACTTGGTCGAAGGAGCCCGGCAAATCATGGGGCGCTGAAGTGCCGATCGGAAAGGGCGATGTGAACTTCGAAGCCTATCTCCGCACCCTAGCAGAGATCGGTTACGAAGGCCCGCTAACGATCGAGCGAGAAATCCCTCAGGAGCCGGCCCGACAAAAAGCCGAAATCACCTCCGCCATCGGCGTACTCAACAAAATAAAACGAGAATTGGGGCGGTAAATCCACGCCGCATTTCTTCGTGTGTTTGTGCCTTAGTGGTTAATCCCCCGTCATGGAAATCCAATGATCCAAGTCGGCATCGTCGGCCTCGGCTTCATGGGCATGATTCATTACCTCACCTACCGGAAACTTCCGGGCGTGAAGGTGGCGGCAATCTGCGAGGTCAACGAGAAGCGGCTAACCGGCGATTGGACCGACATCAAGGGCAACTTCGGCCCGCCCGGCGAGATGGTGGATCTATCGGGCGTCGCCACGTTCACCAAGCTCGACGACATGCTCAAGATGGGCGAGTTGGATCTCGTCGACGTGACGCTTCCGCCAGCGCTGCATACCGACGCTACGATCGCCGCACTCGGCGCCGGGAAGCACGTATTTTGCGAAAAGCCAATGTCGCTCCGCCTCGAGCAGTGCGAGAGGATGTCGACCGCCGCTCGCGAGGCCGATCGGCGGCTCTTCGTCGGGCATGTGCTGCCATTTTTTCCGGAATACGCCTGGGCCTACGACGCGATTCGCAGCGGCCGCTACGGCGCCCTGCGCGGGGCGCTTTTCGCCGCGTGATCTCCGATCCTGCGTGGCTCCGTAATTATTGGGTTGCCGACGAAGTCGGCGGACCGCTGTTTGATCTCCACGTTCACGACGCCCACTTTATCCGTCTCGCGTTCGGCATGCCGGACGAAGTCACTAGCCGCGGGCGGATGCGAAACGGATTGCCCGAGTTCTGGCACTCGCACTTCGGCTATCGCGACGCCGGTTACCTCGTCGAAGCCACCTCCGGAACCATCGGGCAGCAAGGGCGTGCATTCGATCATGGGTTTGAAATCCACTTCGAGCGGGCGACGCTGCTCTTCCAGTTTGCCGTGCTCGGCGGCGAGGGGCGGTACTTGTGCCCCCCGACTTTGCTCGACGACGCGGGCCAGGCGCACCAGGTCGACCTTGGCGCCGGCGACCCGCTGGACGCCTTTGAGGCCGAACTGCGCAACGCTACGGACTGCTTGCGCAAAAATCAGGAAAGCGAGATTCTCAGCGGCACACTCGCCCAAGACGCCGTCAAGCTTTGCCAAATGCAGGCCGAGAGCATGCTGGCGTCTCGCTGACGACGCTTGAGCAGATAGAATGGGGATGGTGCGCATCACTCGCTTCCTACAGGGATGCCCTCCAAACAGCGCGGAGAGAATGCCAGGCCTATGAGCACGACCGAATCGCAACCATCGCAAAAACCCCCTGGCGGCCGAGCGGCCGGCGTGGCCCCCAACCGCGCCGGCAGCTGCGATTGACGCCGCCCAGCGGTTCGAAAAGATTCCGTGCCGCATCTTTCGCCACGCCGGCGAAGCGAGCAAGGCTGTAGCCGCGGAGATTGCGGCCCTCATCCGCCAGCGCGCCGACGAAGGCCGCCCGTGCGTACTCGGCCTGGCGACTGGCAGTACCCCGGTGGGCGTCTACGCCGAGCTGGTGCGCCTGCATCAGGAAGAAGGTTTGTCGTTCCGACACGTCATCACCTTTAACCTCGACGAATACTATCCGATGCAGCCCACAGAGCTGCAAAGCTACGTGCGCTTCATGTGGGAGAATCTGTTCGACCACGTCGACATTGAGAAGCAAAACGTTCACATACCCGACGGCACATTTTCCGAGGATCAAGTCGAAGAGCAGTGTCGTAGTTACGAAGCGGCAATTCGCCAAGCGGGCGGCGTCGACATTCAGTTGTTGGGCATCGGCCGCACGGGCCACATTGGTTTCAATGAACCCGGGTCAGGGCGCGAAAGCCGCACGCGGATGATCACGCTCGACCGCGTGACTCGCCGCGACGCCGCCAGCGATTTTTTCGGCGACGAAAACGTGCCGCGCCGCGCCCTCACCATGGGCGTCGGATCGATCCTCGACGCCCGGCAGATCATCTTGATGGCCTTCGGCGAAGGCAAGGCGGCGGTCGTAGCCAAGGCCGTTGAGGGCGAGATCTCGCCGAGCGTCGCCGCTAGTTTCCTGCAAACTCATCCCCGGGCGCAGTTTGTCGTGGACGAAGCGGCCGCCGAGGCGCTGAGCCGCCGCCGCAGTCCCTGGCTCGCCGGGCACGTCGAGTGGACCGACGAGCAAATTCGCCAGGCGGTCATCTGGCTGGCCCAACGTGTCGACAAGCCGATCCTGAAGCTCACCGAGGAGGATTACAACGAAGAAGGCCTGCAGGAATTGCTCGCCAGCCAAGGCCGCGCCTATGACATCAACGTGGCGGTCTTCCGCGAACTGCAGGAGACGATCACTGGCTGGCCGGGAGGCAAGCCCGAGCACGCCCGTCGAGCCAGCGATTCGCCCCGGCGGGCCGAAGGCGTCTTTCCCAAGCGGATCCTGATCTTTTCGCCGCATCCGGACGACGACGTGATCTCGATGGGCGGCACGCTCATTCGCCTGGTCGAGCAGGGGCACCAGGTGCACGTCGCCTACCAGACCTCCGGTAACATCGCCGTGTTCGACGACGACGTAATCACCTTTATGGATTTCGTCACGGAGTTCAATCGGCAGTTTAATATCGACGTGCCGCGCACGGGCCAGTTCGAGACTCACATCGAGGAGTTCGTCAGGCACAAGCAGCCGGGGCAAGTCGACAGCGCGGAGGTGCAGAGCATCAAGGGGATGATCCGCCGCAGCGAGGCCCGTGCGGCCGCCCGCAGTTGCAACGTGCCGGAAAACCAGCTTCACTTCCTTGACATGCCGTTCTACGAAACCGGTCGTGTGCGCAAGAAGCCGCTGTCGGAAGCCGACGTGCAGATCATCGTCGACCTGCTGCGCCGAACTGGCGCCGCACCAGATCTACGCCGCGGGCGACTTGTCTGATCCCCACGGCACGCATCGCACGTGCCTGAGCGCCCTATTGCAAGCGTGCCAGCGCGTGCAGAACGACTCGTGGTATCAGCAGTGCGTCGTGTGGCTGTACCGCGGCGCCTGGCAGGAGTGGGGACCCCATCAGATCGAAATGGCCGTGCCGCTCAGCCCGCAGGAGCTGCTGCGGAAGCGGGCGGCAATCTTCAAGCACGAGTCGCAGAAGGATCAGGCGCTGTTTCCCGGTCCCGACTCGCGGGAGTTTTGGCAGCGGGCCGAGCAACGCAACCGCACGACGGCGGAGATGTACGACAAGCTCGGGCTGGCCGAGTACGAGGCGATCGAAGGCTTCGTCCGCTGGAAGGGCGACCTCGACGCCGTGTTATAGTCACGCGTCCTCCCACTGATGGGAGGACCAAGGAGGCGGGATGCCTAACGCGCCAGCGTCGTCGTCGCCCATCATTGGAGCTCCTCTTCAGCCGCCTACCGAGCGGTTGGCGTCGCTCGACGCCTACCGCGGCGCGGTGATGCTCCTGTTGGCCTTCTTCGACGGGCCCAACGGAAAATGGATGGACTCCATAGCGGCGCTGCATCCGGACAAGCCGTGGGTCCAGGCGTTCTTGGCCCAGTTTGAGCACGTCGAGTGGGCCGGGCTCGCGTTATGGGACATGATTCAGCCGTCGTTCATGTTCCTGGTCGGTACGTCGCTGGCGTTCTCGTATGCATCGCGCGCCCGTCGCGGCCAGTCGTTCGGCCGCATGTTGGGGCACGCCGTATATCGCGCCATCGTGCTGATTCTGCTGGGCGTGTTCCTGCGGTCGGTTTGGGACCACAAGATTACGTACTGGACGTTCGAGGACGTCGTCACTCAGATCGGTCTCGGATACGTATTTTTATTCCTCCTATGGAACCGCGGCTGGAAGCTACAGCTGGCGGCGGTGACGGTGATTCTATTCGCATACTGGACACTCTTCGCCCTATGGCCGTTGCCGGGGGCGGACTACGACTACTCGACGGCCTATGCTCATGCTTACTACCAGGGCTTTCTCGCTCATTGGAACAAGAACACCCACCCGGCGCATTACTTCGATCTGTGGTTTTTGAACCTCTTTCCCCGCGAGTCGCCGTTTGTCGGCAACGACGGCGGCTACGACACGCTCAACTTCGTGCCGTCGTTGGCGACGATGATCTTCGGCTTGATGGCCGGCGAGCTGCTCCGCGGCTCGCAGTCCGCGGGTCGCAAGCTCACGATGTTATTGACCGCCGGCGTCGTGTGCTGTGGCCTCGGATTGGCGCTGCACTTTGGCGGCGTGTGCCCGATCGTGAAGCGGATCTGGACGCCGAGTTTCGCCCTGTTTTCCGGTGGCTTGTGCTTTTTGTTTTTGGCCCTGTTGTATGCGATCATCGACGTGATAGGGCTGCGCCGCTGGGCGTTTCCCGCGATTGTGGTCGGGATGAACTCCATCGCCATCTACTGCATGATCCACCTCTTCGCGTGGTGGATTCTCGACTCGCTCCGCAAGCACTTGCCATTCTTCGGCTTTCACTCCGGCGGCGGCGGCTATCAGCCGATGTGGGAGAACTTCGCCACGGGCCTGGTGCTGTGGCTGATCTGCTACTGGATGTACCGGCGGAAGATATTCCCGCGGATATGAGCTGAGCGCCCACTTTATCGACGCTCGATCTCGACGCAGATGCCGCCGGCGCGGATGGCCTTGTGCATCTTGGTGAACCACAGCTCCTGCTTCCAGTGCAGCCCCAGTTCCTCGCACAGCCGCATCAGCTCGGCGCGATTGTAGGTGCGGCAGTACCACAGCCGGCTGGTCCAGGCGCCGGAGAAATTGTCTTCGGTCGTCAGCAGGAGCATCCGGCCGCCGGGCTCGAGCACGCGGGCCATCTCCGCCAGCCCAGGCTTGGCGTCGGGCAGGTGCTCCAGCACGTAGCCGCACGTGATGCAGTCGAACGAGGCGGTCGGGAACGGCAGGAGCGTGAGATCGGCGGCGACAAACTGCGGCCGACGGCTGCGCAGCCGCGCTCGCGCTCGGCGCAGCATATGCCGCGAGAGGTCGGTGCAGGTGACTTGGGCATCGGGGTCGGCGTACTTGAGCACATGCGCGGCGATCTGCCCGGCGCCGCTGCCGACGTCGAGCATGCGCTTGGCGCCGCGGAGGTCGAACTTGCGTGAGCGGAACAGCCGTTCGCCCAGCGGCACGTGCAGCGACAGCAGGCTGCACGTGGCGAGCATCGCGCCCTTGGGGCCGCCGTACACGCGCTGCACTTTGTGGCGATACTCGTCGTAGCTGATGCGGCTGATCAAATCGTTTTCGATCAGCCGCTGAAGCGCTTTGCGCCGCGGCCGGTTGCGGCGCCGACTCGAGGGGATTTTGGTCGCCCTAGGCATCGCGATTCGCTCCAAGCTTGCCGAACTTCGCGAAAGCGGCCAGGACCATATCGCCGCCTCGCTCCGGTCTCCTACACATACACTCGGCGGTTATAGATATACCACTCCAGAACCAAAACAGCCAGTGCCGCCAACAGCACCCAGGTCCACAGCTCCTTCCGCACGGGCGAGGAGGGACGCGGGCCTTCACGTCCTTGTATCCGATCGAAACGGACTCAACCTGGCGCACGCCGTCCTTGGAATCTTGCCGGGCGCGTAGCCGCACGTCGCTTTCCTGCCGGTCGAACAAGTTGACGGCAAACCGGGCAGCAACTTTGGCGCCGGCCTTGACTTCATACACGCCCAACTGATCGGCGTCGTGAAACGTGAGCTTGCCGGGCGTGGACGTCTCGACCTGTTGCGTCGTTTTGTCGGGCAGCACCACGGTCAAGTCGGTGGCCCGATCGGCCAGGTCGATCTCAACCGATTTGCCTGGCTGGTTGTTCTGAAGCTGAGCGTCGGCGGCTCCGCCAGCGAGGTATTGGACCACGTTAAGGCAAAAGTTGGGAAAGCTCAGCCGCCGCGGCCAGTTGGTATTCACGGTCGTGTCGCCCGCCTCGTTGTGGCCGACGATTTCGAACCCCAGCACGGCGTCTTCGTAGCTGTCGCGGGGAGCGATGGCGAGGAGCGGACCCTTGGTCGATTCGACCAGCGCCTTGCCGCCCAACGGCGGCCGCACGATCAGACTGTCGACCACTGTAACATTGCCCAGCTCGACGAGGTTCAAGAGCGGGTGTCCGCGCTGCCAATCGATAATCTGCGGCGCGAACTCGGCCTTGGCCGACGACTTGGCCCGCCAACCCTCCAGCGGCGGCAGCCGGCCGATGATTAGCGTGTTGGCCTGCGGCATTTGCTCCGGCTTCTCGGGAGCACACTGATCGAAGATCACCAGGTCGTAGGTTTCCGACTGCAGTTGGCGCTGAAATTCGGGCTTGGCCAGCGAATCCGGCCCGACCCTCTCGACGGATCCCAACCGGTGCGCCCGCGCGGTCGACAGCCCTAGCTCCAAGCGCGCGATTTCCAGGCGTCACCAACAGCACGCGCGTTTTCTTCTGCTGATCGAGCACCGCGTAGGCCGTATCGTCGAGCTTCAACCGATCGGCGAAATCTTTGTCGGAGGGTGTGAGGTGAGCTTCGAGACTGCCGGTGGCGAGGTCGCCAAGGCTGAACGCAACGCCGGCCACGTCGCCGGGCGCCGGGTGAACTTCCTTGGCGTCGAGGACCTCGCCGTTGAGCCGCAGCTCGACGACGGCAGTGGCGTCGGCGTCGCTGAAGTTAGCCACCTGCACGAACGCCTGCCGGAGCTCCGGCCGCGTGTCGTTGCGGCGCACGTTGAATGCGGTGATGGCCAGATTGTCGCTGTCGAAGCTGCCGATCGGCAGATACTGTGGCCGCAGGTTGCCCAACGAAAAGCCCTCCACCGGCCCGAACCGGCCGTCGCTGAAGATGTACAACTCGACGCGCTCCTGCTCGGCGACGTCGACCTCGGCGCCGCCCTCTTCGATCGTCACCTTTTCGGGATTAGCAAAGCTGCTGGCCAAGCCGAGCGCCCCGCGGATGTCAGTGGCCTTGGCCGTCGGCTTGATGCGGTCCAGCGACTCGCGCAGCAGCCGGCGGTTGTTGGTGAACTCCTGCACCACGTCGGGCTCGTCGTCGAACGCGATGATCATGGCGCTCATGCCGGAGTCGAGCTGATCGATCAGCCCGCCGATGCGCTTCTTGGCGGCGTCGAGACGCGTGCCGCCGTCGGCGTCGCGCGTCGACATGCTGGCCGATCGGTCCACCAGGAAAATGAACTGCTGCCCCTTGAGCGACTCGCCCTGCCAGCCGGGCCGCAGAATCGCCAAGATGGCCAGGCCGACCATGAGCAGTTGGAGCAACAAGAGCAGATTGCGGCGGAACCGCTGCCACAGGCTGTTGACGTGCAGGTCTTCGATCACCTTCGTCCACAGATAGGTGCTGGGTACCTCGACCGGCTGGCGCTTGAGCTTGAGGAAGTACAGCGCAAAGATCGCCAACGGGACCAGGCCAATGGCCGTCCAGGCGACGGGACCGAGCGTGTTGTGGAATAATTCGGACATGGGATTAACCACAAAGACACGAAGGCACGAAGGAAGAAACGGTTCTCTTAGCGATCCTGCTCAAATACTCTCTTCTTGCTTCGTGCATTTCTTTGTGTCTTTGTGTCTTTGTGGTTTTTACTTCTGTCATCGCACCAGTCCACGTCGCCTGCAAGTGTTGGCCCACCAAGTCGGCGACGGGAAGTTTGTTGTTGGCGAGCATGTAGTGGATTCCGCGGCGGGCGCAGAATTCCTGGGCGCCGCGGGTGAAGGCGCTGAGGGTCTGCTGGTAGCGGGCCAAGAGCGGGGCGCTCACCGTGATCTCGGCTTCGTCGGCGTCTTCGCAGTCGACCAGTTTCAGGTCGCCCTTCACGTCGGGTTCCAGCTCCTCCTGTGAGAGGATGTGGATCACATAGCAGTCCATGTCGTGGGAGACGAAGTAGCGGAGGGCCGATTCGTAGCCGGCCTTGTCCATCAGGTCGCTGATGAGGATGACGACGCCTTTGCCGGGATTGCGGAGACAGAAGTTCTTGACGCCCGTGGCCAGTGGCGCGGTCTCGCCGGGCTGGATTGAGTTGAGGTATTCGAGCATGCGCCAGACGTTGTGGCGCCCCCGCAACACGGCGCCGCGCTCGCTGGGCTTCTGGCCGAGCGTTTCGATGCGGACGCGATCGGCTCGTACCAGGCCGATGAAACCGAGCGCCGCGGCGAGCTGTTTGGCGTACTGGAGCTTGGTGGGATCGCCGAAATCCATCGACATGCTGGCGTCGATCAGCGTGTAGAAGTGCAGGTCCTCCTCTTCGAGGAAGAGCTTGATGATGAGTTTGTCGAGCCGGGCGTAGAGGTTCCAGTCGAGCTGGCGGAGGTCGTCGCCGGCCACGTAATTGCGGAAGTCGGCGAACTCGACGCTCTGGCCCTTGCGCTTGCTGCGCCGCTCGCCCTTCATGCGGCCGCGGAAGACCTTGCGGGTGACCAGCTCCAAGCGCTCGAGCTGGGCGAGCAGCGGCGGGGGGAGGAGGTCGGGGGTGGAAGTGGCGGTGGACATGGGAAGGGAAATTTAGTCGCGGATTACGTGGATGGTCGCGGATTGTTTTGAATTGGACGAATCCTGAGGGGGGAGGCAATTCGATCGGTTGGGGACTGGTTTTCTCGGTGCTTCGCGTTGGGTTTTGGAGCTCCAGGAGGGGGGCCCCATTTTTTCGTCCATAACTCGGGGAGTTTTGCGGCGGGAGGAAGGACGAATGCAGCTCGATGGCCGAGGCATTTCGATCGAGCGGCGCGCAGAACGGTCAGGGTTTTGAAAATTGGGCGCTCGGTTGAAGCGTGCGTGCGATGGGTAAGTGATTAGCGGGACGCATGTTGCGAACCACGGGTGATGAATCCAAAACTCGGTTCTTCTGAGGCTCGCCGGCCTACGCGACGACGCAGTGCCGCGCGCATGGCGCTACTCCTCTTTAGCAGAAGCGGTGGCCCATTTTCAACAACTATTTTGGGCGTCGAGGGTCTATTGAGAATCGCGCTCAAACGGTGCAGAGAGCGCAGCAGGACCGCCGACAAAGGGATCGATGCTTGCGGCACGAGCATCAGCCTGCCCGAAGGAATGATCGACGGCGATGCACAGTTGCGGAGACGCCGCATGCGGCAAAGCGAAGTAAAGCTGCCGTTGGCTCAGGGATTGTGTGGATTACGAACGCGCCCTCGCTGAAATCAGTGAAGCTAAGCGCTATCACAAGCTCCCCCGCATTGTTGAAGCTACTTCCATAGCCATCTTCACCGCCGCCGCTGTACCATTCGAGATCGGTGGATCGGATGGTGCGGAGATCTTGAATACCCGGATCGTCGTTTACATCAAACAAATCTCCCTCGCGGGCGACGAGTGTAAGCGTGCCTGTTGCGTCCGTGACCCAAATACCCCTGTCATTGGCGGTAGTAACGGCGGGGCCAGCTAATGTTACTTCGAATGCAACTTGGCTGTGGTTATTGACTTGAAACCCAAGTCCCCCGCCGAGCGAAGTGAAGTCGCCAAAGACGACGCCCGCTGGAGCATCCGGAGCCTGCTCTCCCTCTCGTGCGATGAGCGTTAGGGCGCCGTTGCGTTGAGACCAGAGCGCAGTGTCGTTCAGGGCGGTAATGCCCGAACCGACAAGCGTGCCGGGAAAGGTCGCTTCACCGAGGCCATTGAGGTAGGCCCGGTAGAATTCGCCAAACATCAGCCCTGGCAAAGCGCCCGCCGCCGGTGCGCCTCCCTGCGCAACAAGATTTAGGGCGCCGCCGTCGTAAATCCAGAGAGCCGCATCGTTATCCGCGGTTACTCCGGGACCTGTAAGTGCGCCATGGAACAGCACCTGGCCTGCGTTGTTAATTCGCGGCTCCGCAACTTGACCCAAGACAACGCCAGGCGGCAGACCGCCAGGCGCCTGACCGGAGCGTGCGATCAGCGAAAACATGCCTGCCTGTTCGGTCCACACAGCCTGATCGTTGGGGAAAACGCCGCCGGTGTAACTCCCGCTGAATGCAATTACGCCAAGGTCATTGAGTGACGGAAATGAGCCCAAGTTCCGAATAGTCGACCCGGGTATGCCGGGCGCGGGATCGCCACCCAACGCGACGAGTTGGAGAGAACCCGAGCGAGTTGACCACAATCCCTCAACGTTCAATGAAGCGGGGGCTGCAACAAAGCTTGTGAAGGCCACGTGACCGGCCTGATTCATCAACGGGACAAGCGAGAAGATCGTAAACTCGGTTCCAGCAGGTACGCCGGGCGCCTGGTTTGTCTCGCGAGCAAGTAGCTCAAGAGATCCTTGTCCTTCCGAATAAATGGCTTCGGTCGACTCGCCGGGCACGTGTGTAAAAAACGCCACTCGACCTTGGCTGTCGATTTGCACAGGCCCCGGCAGATAGTAGTTTACGCCGGCGGGGAGTCCGAAAGCTTGTTCTCCAGAGCGCACGATTTTGGCGAGGACGCCGGCCTGCTCGCGCCAGATGCCATAGGCATTGCTGGGGTGAGTGTAAATGACGCCGGGACCGGAAAGCGTGGCCGACAGCGCAGTGTCGCCATCTTCATTAATTTGTCCTGCGTCGAAAGTTCCAAATACGACGCCGGCGGGCGCACCCGGCGCTTGCTGGCCCGACAGGGCAATCGTGCGGAAGGGCAAGGCAAGAGCATCGTGAGGAAATGCGAACGGAATCAAAAGCGCAGCGGCAAGACTTCTCCTCATCATGAGATCGCCCCTCTTAGAGAATTGTTGGCCGAGCGAGAGGCTCGGCTGCCTGTTCCGTCTGCCAACGGCTGTGTCAAGCAATCGGCAACAACATCATACCGGAGGCGGGTGTCGCCGCCTACAAGAAAATTTGGCCGCCAGGGCCCCGGCATGGTGCGACAAGCTTTGCGCGCCCGGCATTTCAGGCGGCGTTTTCGTCGCCTTTTTCGGGGGCCTTCTTCAACATCGCCGTCAGCAAGTGGTCGGCGTCGACGCCTTCGGCTTGGGCTTTGAAGTTGAGGAAGGCGTAGCGAGATTGCGGAGGTTGGTTCGCGCCGTTTCTTCGTCAGGCAAGCTGCCGCACGGCAATGACCTCGTTGGCCGTGAGCGGTTCGACGTCGTCGGCCGTTACGATCGCGACGTGCAGCGATTCGCCCAGTGCATTGGTAATTTCCAGAGCGAGGCCCTCGGGACCAGAGTTGGGATGCGGCACGATATCAACGAGCGTGGCCACGTCGCCTTGTTTCAATCCGTGCTCGGGGATGTCGCGCGTCAGGGCGACGCGCTCGTAGAGCTTGGGTTTCATGGCTGGATTCTGGTTGGCTTGCGCGTGACAGTGAGGGACCGCTCGTCGGCGCTAATTTGCGCTAATGGTTCTGGGGCGACTCGTTTGAGGTCGGTGAGAATGTATCGCTTCCACTGGAGGTCATCCTTCGAGCCAAAGTTTACGAGATATCCGATGGGCTGTCCGCAATGCGCATATAGTTGAACAGTTGCGCTTCGTGCTCTGGCGTCAGCTCCTTGACCGATTTCAGCTCGACAACGAGCGCACCGGCGACAAATAGATCGGGGACATAACGCCTTTCAATCTCCCGGCCTTTGTACACGAGCGTTAGTTCGTGCTTTGTTAGATATCGAATTCCGCGGAGCGACAACTCAATCTCGAGGCACTGCTGATACACTTCTTCTGCCATGCCATAGCCGAGCTGGTTGTAGACTTCGAAGGCCGCGCCCATGAACATGTAGCCTTCGTTTTCGTACATGGTTCTCTTACTCGCGACGTTATTGGAACTGGACAAGTGGAAGGGAGGAACACTAATCTTCGCTGATCTTCACTAATCCGGATTAGCGTCGATTAGTGCCGATTAGTGTTCCCACGTCTTGATCTGAACTTTAATTTTCCTTGCTAAGCCGCTTTTTCGTCGCCTTTTTCTGGCGCCTTCTTGAGGATCTCCGTCAGCACGTGGTCGGTGTCGATGCCTTCGGCTTGCGCTTCGAAGTTGAGGATCACGCGGTGGCGCATGGCGGGGATGAAGACGCGGCGGACGTCGTCGAAGCTGACGTTGTAGCGGCCGGCCAAGAGGGCGCGGACTTTCGCGGCGAGCGTGACGGTTTGGGCGCCGCGGGGGCTGGCGCCCCAGCGCAGGTACTGGTTGGTGATCGGCTGGGCGAACTCGCCGCCGGGGTGCGTGGCGAGGGTGAGCCGCACGATGTAGTCCTGCACGTGCGGGGCGATGATCACCTCGCGGATGAGGTGCTGCCACTTCACGATCTCGGCGCCGTCCATCACCTTGTCGGGATGCGACGTCGACGCCGCGGGTGGTGCGGTCGATGATCGTCGACAGCTCCTCGCGGGTCGAATAGCCGACGACGAGCTTGAAGAAGAAGCGGTCGAGCTGGGCTTCGGGCAGCGGGTAGGTGCCTTCCTGCTCGATGGGGTTCTGCGTGGCCATCACGAAGAACGGCGGTTCCATCGGGAACACCTTGCCGGCGATGCTGACCTTCATTTCCTGCATCGCCTCGAGCATGGCCGACTGGGTCTTGGGCGTGGCGCGGTTGATTTCGTCGGCCAGGCAGATCTGGGTGAAGATCGGGCCCTTTTGAAACTCGAATTGCCGGTGGCCTTCGGCGCTCTCGACGACCATGTTGGTGCCGAGGATGTCGGCGGGCATCAGGTCGGGGGTGAACTGGATGCGCGAGAACTTGAGGTCGAGCGTTTGGGCGAGCGTGCGCACCAGCAGCGTTTTGCCGAGGCCGGGCACGCCCTCGAGCAGGCAGTGGCCGCCGACGAACAGGCAGGTGAGAACGCCGTGGACGATGTCGTCGTGGCCGACGATGACCCGGCCAATCTGCTCGCGGACCGCCTTGTAGCGGGCGGCAAATTCCTCGGCCTGTTTTTCGATCGCTGCGCCGCTGCTCATGAATGCTCCGGTGGAGGCCAGGCGGTGTGGTAAATGGAACTGACAGGATAACAGGATTTTCAGGATAGACAGGATGTTGGAGGGGAAATCAAGTTCGATGAACCGGACGCTAGCGCGTTCCGGCTGATTTGATCAGCGCGCTGCGCGATCGCCCGGTTTGGAAACCGGCTCTTATCCTGTGAATCCTGCCGATCCTGTCATCCTGTCAATTCAGCGTTCACTTCTGCTCTTCGTCGCGGTCGCGCCAGACTTGCTTTTTGGCTTTCAGGAGGCGCTCGGTGTAGGACTCGCCTGGGGGCGTTTCGGTTTTTTCTTCGGGGCCGGCGGGGTTGGCGGGAGCGGCGGGTTGGTCGGGGGCTAAACCGGCAAGCGGCGGCGGGCCGACGTCGGCGGTGGGATCGGTCACTTCAAATCGGGCGCCGGCTTTGCGGCTTTCGATCTGCTCGCCGATTTCTTGTTTGCGGGTGCGGAGGCGGCTCATGGTTTCGGGGACGACGACCTTTGGCGTGCGGCGGAGCACAATGTCGCGCACCCGGCCGAGGGCGGCCAGGAGCCAGTTGAAGTTCAGCTGCACGCGACGGACGAACACGTCGGTCCAGAACAGGCACGCCGCCGCCACCACGAGCCACGGCCAAATCGATTGATTGGTGATGGCGGGCGGCAGGTCGCGGCGGAACGGGTTTTGGGCGATCTTGTCGGAGCGGGCGACCGCGGCCAGGCCCTCCTTCACATATTCGCCCTGCGGGCCCTTGCCGGCGGGGATCTTGGCCAGCGACTCCAACAACGCCTGGTTGGTTTCGTGGTCCTGGTACTCGGCCGAGTAGCCGATGTTGACCCCGGTGCGGATGGGCGCCTTGCCGTCGCCTGGGGTTGACGACCACGAGGTAGCTGCCGGCCATCTCCGAGGGAAACTCGCCAACGTACCGGCCGGGGGCGGTCTGCTCGATGCGGATGGGCAGCGACTTCATGTCGGGGGTGACGGCGGCGGCGGTCATCGTCTGGTTGTTCAGGAACTCGTCTTCGGCGTCGAGGGCCGTGATCACGACCTGCGTTTTGCCGTCGCGCACGTCGGTGGCGACGGTGAAGTTGCCGGTGTCGCCGGTGGGGCGCATCGCCCAGCGGACTAGTTGGGAGAACAGCTTGTCGTAGCCGTCCCAGCCGGTCCACGCGCGGGCCCAGCGGCTGCCGGCGTCGGTGGTGAGCACCGCGGCTTTGCCGGCGCCGTAGGTCCAGGTGGCCAGCAGCGTCGAGTTGTCCGGCTTGTCTGGCTGCGGCGAGCGGAGCAGCACCTCGACCAGCGGATTGGTTTTGACGGTGGTGAGCACGTAGCCGCTGATGGGCGGGACGCCGGCCTCGACGCCGCGAAGGATTTCGTGATCGGCCTGCTCGACGATCGGGGTCATGAGGTTGCCGGGTTCGTACACCAGCGGCCGGGCCACGCGGCGGGCCTCGCGCTGGTAGATTTTGGGAAGGGCGTTGGCGTTTTTCACCTCGTAGTACTTGCCGCCGGTCTGCTTGGCGATGGTTTGGAGCGTGGAGCTGAGCTGCGTGCCCAGGGCGCCGTGGGAGCCGACGGCGATGGTGCTGATCTTGGCGCCCTGCGACTTGAAGGCGTTGACGGTGGCGGTCGTGGGCGGGCTGGGGTCGCCGTCGCTGATGATGATCATGTGCTTGACGGCGGCGTCGGCAAGGCGCGAGAAGCCGATGGCGGCCAGCCGCATGCCGCCGTCGAAGGCGGGCATGTCGCCGATTTGCAGGCGGTCGATGCGGGCGAGCATCATGCCGCGGTTGGGGCCGACGCGGATGAGGCCGCCGGCGCTTTGCCCCCAAATCCACTGGTCGACGCCGTTCCACTGCACCAGGCCGCAGTAGTCGCGGGCGCCGAGGAGCTTGACGGCTTCCATGGAGATTTTTTTCTGCCAGAAGTTGCCCTGCGGCATTTCGCCGCCGTGCATCATCAGAGCCAGGGCGCCCACGGGCACGACCTGGGCGCTCTTGATCTGGAAGTCGACGGGCATCGCCTCTTCGAGCTTGGTGTTGGCCCAGCCGCCGGCGCCGAACGTGTCTGGCCCGCCGAGCATGACCAGGCCGCAGCCCAACTCGCGGGTGTTGCGGACGAGCATCTCGACTTGCTCGTCGCTAAAGCTCGCCACGTTGTCGACGTCGTCCACCGAGCTGCGCGGCACGTTGGCCAGCACCACGCAGTCGTATCGCTGGAGCTCGGCGAGCGAGTTGAACAGTTGATCCGACGGCGTGAGCGTGACCTCGATGTCCTGGCTGCGCAGGTGATCGATCAGGTAGTCGAACTCGCCGCGTTTTTCGGCATTCTCGATGACCAGCACCTGGCCCTTGCCTTGGATGTGGGTGAAGGCGCTGGCCACGTTGTTCTGCGCCATGGCGTCGTCGGCGGGGTCATCGGCTACAAACCGGGCCTCATAGGTGTAGAAGTCGGGCTGTTCGATCTGTTGCTGGATGGTGAACACCTGCTTGCCGGGATCGACGGAGACCGCCTGCTCGGCGATCGCTTCCTCGCGCTCGCCGGCTTTGCGGACGACGATGAGCTTGCCCTTGACGGCTTGCTTGGAGTCGGCAGGGGCGTCGTTGCGGAGCACGATCCGCATGTCGAAGGGTTGACCCTTGCGCACGCCGGCGGGGAGGTCGACTTTTTCGACCGAGACCTCGCCGCGGGCGGTGAGGTAGACCGGCACCACGTCGATGCTCACGCCGGCGTCGGCCGCGGCGCGGGCTTCGCGGTAGGCGTCGCCGATGTTCTGATTGCCGTCGGTCACCAGCACGATGCGCTTGGCGGCGTCGTAGGGGAAGATGGCCTTGGCGCGCTGCACGGCGGTGGCCATGTCGGTGTATTCGGGGTCGAGCAGGCTCTCGACGTTGCGTTGCAGGGCCTCGTTGACGCCGCACCGGCGGGATTTCCACCTCCGCGTCGCGGCCGAAGACGATCACGGCGAAGCGATCGCCGTGCGCGTCGTTGCGGTGCTGGTCGATCGACGCCCGCACGTAGTCGAGCATCGCCTGGCGCTGGTCGGCGGGAACGCTGAGCGACTGGTCGAGCAGGTAGACGACCGTGAGCCCCTCGCTGCGGCGCTGGTACTGAGCGTCGGCCAGGGCGAGCACCAGCAGGGTGAAGACGAGCGACCGCAGGGTGAGCGCCAGCGCGCGGCGCCACCGGCCGAGACCTGCCAGGCTGCGGTATCCGAGCACCCACAGCGCCGGGACCAGCGCCAGAAGCGCTAGAAACCACGGGCGATCAAAGACGATGCTGTGCTCGAACATGCGGATAGTTAGGGAAGTGGATTAACCACAAAGGCACGAAGGCACGAAGGGGGAATTCGGATATTTTGAACCGCTAATGGACGCTGATGAACGCTAATGGCAAAGAATGGCTATTAGATCACTGCAGCGGTTAACCCTCCGTCAAATCCCTTCGTATTCCTCTCTTTGTTATTTCTTCGTGCCTTTGTGCCTTAGTGGTTATCCCCTTTTCTAAAACCTTACCCGTTGAACGCGGTGGTTGTTTGAATCCAGTACGTTCAGGCGGCCCCGGCTGTCGAAGGCGATCGCCCAGGGGTTATGCAGTTGTCCGGGACCGCGGCCGTGGGTTCCCCAGCAGGCGAGCGACTTGCCGTCGGGCGTGAATTTTTGGACGCGATTGTTGCCGTACTCGCACACATAGACCTGGCCGTTGTGGAGCAGAATCGAGTAGGGAAAATATAATTGTCCCGGCGCCGAGCCTTGTTCGCCCCAGTGGCTAATCAGCTTGCCTTGCGAGTCGAAGACCTGGATGCGATGGTTGCAGGCGTCGGCCACCCAGATGTGATCCTGGTCGTCGACGGCCATGCTCTGCGGGCGGCGGAACTGCCCGAGTTCTTCGCCGGGGCCGCCCCATTGTAAGAGATAATTGCCGTTGGGCGAAAACTTCTGAATGCGGTCGTTTTCGCCGTACTCCGACACGTACAGGTTGCCGGCGGAATCCTCGGCGACGTCGGTCACCCAACCGAACTGTCCGGGCCCGGCGCCGGCGACGCCGCCCAGCGTGGCGCTTTCCACCGGCGTGCCGTCTGGTTCGTACACCAGCACGCGGTAGTAGTGCGTGTCGGGCACGAGTACGCGACCGCTCTTGGCGATGGTGATGCCGGTGGGCCGACCGTTGGCGCTAGCGGGGGTGCGCCAGACCGCGCAGGTAATGGCCGTCGGCGTCGTAGACCTGGATGCGGGCGGTCATATCGACCAGGTAAACCTGGTCGTGGGCGTCGATGGCCATCGCCCGCGGCTTCTCCAGCAGGCCTGGGGCGATTCCCTGCTTTCCCCAGATCAACTCCGGAGCGTCTGCCGCGCCGCCGCCAATGCAGCCCGCCGTGGCCAGCGCCGCCAGTGCAACCCGCACGAGCGCGCCGGATGCAGATCGGAGTCCGAATTTGGAGCGGCCAACGCCCACCAGAGAGACCCCCCTCGAGCGACTTTCGGAGCCTGTCTCAGACGCGATAACGCCTTGGCCCGTAAGGCGTTGGCACAAGCCGCGGCCGGGTCCGGCGACTTGACCGTCCGTCATTTGCCGCAGTATAGTTGGTAGTCTTTCCGCGGCGAATTTCCATGAGCCCGGTCACCTCGCACGCCCTTGGGGGCGTAGTTCCCGCACGCGACGCACGGCTTGTTCGTTGTGCCGCTATAGCGCCATTGTGGCGGTCGAGTCAAGGATTGTCACCGCGACACCTGAGTCGTGCGCGTCGGCGAATGATTGCCTATGCCGCCAGTTGTCATCAACCTACGCAAAACGGATGACAGTCGCGACGTCGTGCACCGGGCCGTGCAGACCCTGGCCGAAGGCAAGCTCGTCGTGTTTCCGACCGAGACCGTCTACGGGGTGGGCGCCAGCGCCCGATGCGAGTCGGCGGTGCGCGACATTTTCGAGGCTAAGGGCCGGAAGGACGACGCCCCGCTGGCCTTAGCCATTCGTAGCGTGGAAGACGCGCTGGATTACGCTCCCCGCCTGGGCGCCAAGGCCGAGCGCCTGGCGCGGCGGTGCTGGCCGGGGCCGATTACCATTGTCGTCAAACATGGCGAGGACGAAGGGCTGATCCGGCAGCTACCCGCGGACGTGCGGTGCGCGGTGGCGCCGAACGGCGAGATCGGCTTCCGGGTGCCCGCCCATGCCGTGGTGCTCGACGTCCTGCACATGCTCGCCGGGCCGATCGTTCTGTCGAGCGCCAATCGCAGCGGGGAACAGCCGTCCGTCACTGCCCAGGAAGCCGTGCGCAGCTTGGGAAGTCACGTGGCGCTGGTGCTGGACGACGGACCGTGCCGCTACGGACAGGCGTCGACGGTGGTGCGTGCGGACAACAACGGCGTCGATTGTCTGCGCGAGGGGGTCGTCCCCAAGAGTGCTCTCGAGCGGCTATCCAGCATGCTCATCGTCATCGTGTGCACGGGCAACACGTGCCGCAGCCCGATGGCCGAGGCGATGCTGCGCCGCCTGGCGGCGGAGCGGTTGGGCTGCAAAGTCGAGGACCTGGAGCACCGGGGCGTGATGATCGCGTCGGCCGGCCTGGCCGCGGCGCCCGGCGGCTGCGCGGCGCCCGAGGCGGTCGACGTCATGCGGGAGCACGGGCTGGACATCTCGCGGCACGAGTCGCAGCCGCTTACCGAAAAACTGATTCGCCACGCGGACGTGATCCTGACGCTCACCTCGGCGCACCGCCAGTCGATCGTGCGCCGCTGGCCCGAGGCGGCGGCCCGCACGCTGACGCTGAGGACTGACGACGGCGACATTGAGGACCCGATCGGCGCCCCGCCGGAAGTGTATCGCCAATGCGCCAAGCAGATCGAGGAAGCGCTGCGGCGGCGCGTGCAGGTGATGGAGTTCCGCTGATGAGCGCTACATATTCAAGTATTCCGGCTCCCTCCCCTCGGCGGGGAGGGGAGCGACGAGCACGGGCGACCCGAAGTCGCCGGAGCGCAGTCGCTTCAGGTCGCGAATCGCTGGGGAGGGGGGATGCCCTTCTCGATGCCATAATTCACTGCCCAACGTTCACCCCTCCAATTCACCCCTCCCTAACCCTCCCCATCAAGGGGAGGGGACCAGATGGGATTTTTAAGTAGTCGAGCGTCCCATGCGCATAGCCATCGGCAGCGATCATCGGGGATATCATCTCAAGGAGCAGATCGTCGCCATGCTCCGCGGCAAGGGCCACGAAGTGGACGACGCCGGCGCGTGCGGCACCGAGAGCGTGGACTACCCCGACTTTGCCGCGATGGTGGCGAAGAAGGTGAGCCAAGGCGCCGCCGAGCGCGGCGTGCTCATCTGCGGCACGGGCATCGGCATGGCGATCTGCGCCAACAAGTTCCGGGGCGTGCGGGCCGCGCCCTGCAACGACGAGGTGACCGCCGAGATCAGCCGGCGACACAATGACCTGAACGTGCTGTGCCTGTCGGGCGACATGCTGAGCCCGCGGGCGGTCGAGAGGATTGTGGAGGCTTGGTTTTCGACGCCGTTCGAGGGCGGACGGCATGAGCGGCGCGTCGAGAAGATACGGGAGCTGGAAGACGAGGCGTGCTCTAAATAGGTGAGCAGACGCCCGACCTACGCCGAAGGCACCAGCGCCTTGAGCACCTGCTGGCGCAATTCGCGCGACTTCAACGGCATCTTGGCGACGATGCGCCGCGCGCCGCGGACCGCGTCCTTTTCCCATGCCGCGTGCGGCTCGCCCAGCAGGAGCACGGCGGCTACTTGCTTGGTGCGCGGCTCCGTATCCAGTCGATTGAAGGCGTCAATCGCTTCGCGGCCTAGTTTGCCGGAACTGATCAGTAGCACGTCGACCGCGCGGGGATCGTCGTACAGTCGCTGGAAGAATCGCTCAGGATCGCTGGTGACCAGCACGCGGTAACCTTGCTGCTTGAACAGCTCGCGAAATACATCCTGCATTTTCTGGTCGGACTCGACGACCATGAGCTTGCGGGGCTGACCCTCGGCGTCCTGACCTTCGAGGCGAGCGGCGTCCTCGTCGACCAACGGCTCGAGCTTGGCCTCGGAGACGCGCTTGGCGGCCACCTTCAAATCCGCGAGCATCTCGCCGGGGGTTTGATAGCGTCGCGCCGGATCGAGTTCGATCGCCTTGGTGACGACGCGCGCCAACGGCAGCGGGATCGAGGGCAGCACGTCGACAATGGGCTTGATGGACTGAAACCGCGTCTTGCTGAGCCGCTGCCCGCGGTCCTTGGTTTCCGCCAGGGCTGGACGGCCGCTCATCAGTTGGTAGTAGATGCAGCCGCAGAAAAAGATGTCGCTGCGGGTGTCGTCCTTGCGCACGTCGGTGGCGCGTTCCAGCCCGGCATAGTCGATCGTCCGCGGGTTGACCGTATCCTCGTCGCCGCCTTCGAGCCCGGCCAGGCCGAAGTCCAGGAGCTTGGAGTCTCCGTCGCTGGAGACGATGACGTTTGACATTTTCAGGTCGCGGTGCGTGATGCCCTGCTGAAAGGCGTAATTGAGCCCGGCCATCATGTCGATCAGGATGCGCGTGGCTTCGACGGGGTCGAATTTGTGTCGCACCTTGTAGAAGTCCCGCAAGTTCCGGCCTTCGACAAAGTCCATCACGATGTAATGGGCGGCGCCTTTGGACGTGACTTCGTGAATGGCGACGATGTTGGGGTGCTTCAGTTGCGCCCCCAACTCGCCTTCGCGGTGAAAGAGCTCGGTTTTGTCTTCGGCGCCGCCGCGGCTGTAGCGGTTGCGCAGCACTTTGACCGCGAACAGCTCGCCGGTCACTCGATGAGCGGCGCGAAACACGCGGGCAAATGTCCCGGCGCCGACGCAATACTGGACGATGTAATCGCCGTAGACGAAGCCGGTGCGAATGCCCTGCGCGAGGCGGTCCAACTGGTAGTTGGTCAAGAGGCCGCGCCGCACCAGCACCTGGCGGAACGGCTCGAAGGCGACGGTTTGCGTGCCGAACTCGCTCCAGACGGGCTGCAAGTCCTGCTCGGTGAGCACATTGACGTCAATCGCCCTCTGGGCCAACTGCTCTGCCGTGAGGGTCGTGGTCATCGCAATTAGCGTCCGCTAGATGAACCGCCAAGGACGCCAAGAGCGCCAAGCAAGAAAATGGGATTAACCACTAAGACGCCAAGGCACGAAGAAGAGGAAGATTCATGAACCGCTAAGGGACGCCAATAACTGCTGGTAGGAGAAAATTCTCCTAGTAACGGTTGTGCCGTTCGATCGCGGCTTCTTCCCCAACTTCTTCTCTCAATACTTTGTCTTTCCTTCGTGTCTTCGTGTCTTGGCGGTTAATCCCCCCCTTGGCGCTCTTGGCGTACTTGGCGGTTTGTAAGAGCCATCATCGACGCCCCAGTTTGTTACTCTTCCAGCTTCAGGCGATATTCGTCGCGTTCGCGCCGGGTGGCTTCCAAGTCAAACATGAGGTATTTCATGTCCAACCGCAACTGGCTCAGCGCGTCCTGGACGAGGGTTAGAATGCGCCGGCGGCGCTTGGTGCTTTCGACGACGGCGTCGACCAGGGGGGCCAATTGCACGGCCAGCGGCTCAGGAAGGCCGTGAATGGCGTCCGACAGCCGCATCAGATCGGCGGGAACCTGGTCTTGGGCGGCGGCGGAAGTCTCGGAAATGTTGCTCATGGTGCGTCTCCAAAGGGCTTGCTCACGGCACGCTCTCAGGCAGGATTCGTACCGTCGCGAACCGCTAGCTGCCCCGGGTCACCACAACTGATTGTAAGAAAAAGACTTGCATCGCAGCAACGGTCTGGCGCCTCGAGGGGCCGTTAGCCGTCGCCATGTGGCGTCGCGGCATCACGTTGCCCTGGCTTGCTCGTGAAAGGCTTGATACAAGCCCTACTTACGATGCGCCGCCCCACCCGGGCCCTTGTTGCTCGAACGCAACGTTTCCAAACGCCTTGCGACAGCATAAGCTCCACTGATGACCCGTCGCGCCGAGACCGCTCTCTCGTTTGAATTCTAGTCAAATCTCCCCATGCCGTCGAACTTTGTGTTCGCTGCCCGCGGATGCTTCAAAGGAATTAGTACGCTGGCAGGTTGGCTGGCCGGCCTGTTGATCGGGCTGACCCTGTACTCGTGGACGGCCGCCGCGGCTGGTCCCGAGGGTCCGCCGGCGCTGCTTGACGACATGCAGGGCGCCGCCGCGGTGTTGCGACTGCTCAATCCGGGACCGCAGACGCGCCTGTTGGAACAGTCGATCGACCGCGGCCGGTTCGGCGCCGGGACCTCGGCCGAGCACGTGGCGGCAACGGCCCCTCCCGGGGAATCAGTGGAAATTGGCTATGGCTTGCCCGCGGCGCCAGTCATCGAGGAGCTCGCGCTGGCGGCCTGGGTCTGGTGTAATCAGCCTGGCGCTCAACTCGCCGCGATGGTCGTGTTGCCGCGGAGCATCGACCCGGAAACCGGTGCGCCCTGGAAGCTATTGGTGCGGTCGGGCGTGACGGCTGGGCCCGGCGCCTGGCAGCAGCTTTCGCTCAGCAACCTCCCGGCCGGGTTAGCCTCGTCAGCGCGGGTGGCGCGGGCTCAGCGCCGCGGCTCGGTCGACGAACGCGGCGCCTATGTCACCCACCTGGTCATCCTGGCGCCGGGCGGACCAGGCGTGACCGAGCTGTGGGTGGACCAAGTCTCGGTTCACGGGGCATTGCGGGCCGCGCCCCAGGCGGATCCGGAAGTGCAACCGGCGGCGGCTAACGTCGAACCCTCGGCCGCGCCGCCCAACATTCCGGTTGAGGCGGCCACAGCCGAAGTTGGCGTCCCGGCGTCGCCGCCGCGGGTCCCCCGAGTTATCCAATGGCAAGGCGAAGCGTTCGAGCTGGTGGTGCGCCTGGGTTTCGATGCACTGGCCATGGGCCGGGAGCCGACGGACAAGGAGCTGGCCGAAGCGCGTCGGCTCGGTTTGTTTCTGGTATGTCCGCCCCCGCCGCACGAAGTGATCGACCAGCGCGGTCTGGGCGTTGAATACGACCCGGTGCTGGCCTGGGACCTCGGCCAGTGGGCCGACGGCGGCGACGCGGCGATGGCCGAACATTGGGCACAGGCGATCCGGCGACACGACACGCGGCAGTCGCGGGCCGTGGTGCTGCGGCCTACGGCGGCGCCGCTCGCTGCCAGTCGCGTGGCCGATCTGTTGCTCCTGAGTCGACCGATGCTGGACTCCACGCTCTCGTGGCCGGACTACGCGGCATGGCTCACCCAGCAGCGCCGGTTGGCGCGACCCGGCGCCGGCGTGTGGGTGGCCGTCCAGACGCACGCCTCCAGTCGCCGGGCGGCGCAGCTTGCCGCATTTCGGGGCGAGCGCGCGGCGGTTGTGCCGGCGACTTTTCACGACCTCATTCTGGCGACGACGGCAGCCCTGGGGGCCTTGCCGCACGGCTTCTACTTTCAGTCCCAGACCAGCCTCGCCGGTTCCGACGCCGAGTCCCATCGGCGGGCGCGATCGCGCTGGAGCTGACCAACCTGCGTCTGGGCCTGATGGAACCATGGCTGGCCTCGGGCGAGCCGGCGACGCCGGTTCGGTCATCGCGCCCCGACCTGACGGCGCTGGTGCTTACAGCCGAGCGGTCCCGATTGATCGTGCCAGTTCGCTGGAGCGCTGGGCTTGCGCCGCACGCCTCCGAACCCGTGTCGCTGGTGCTGCCGGGAGTTCCGGAATCGTGCGTCGCCTATTTGCTCACGATGGCGGGACCGCAGCGGCTCGAAACGCGGCGCGTGACGGGGGGGCTCCGGGTGTTGGTCGACCGCCTGCCAGACGACGGCTTCGTGCTGCTCACCGAAGACGGCTACGCCTTCTCCCAGGTTGAGGGCTACCTCCGCCGCTACGGCGAACGAGCGGCGCAAGTCCGGCTGGAGCTGGCAGTGCTGGCCCGCCAACAGGCGGCCGGCGCGGTCGCGGGGGCGCCATCTTCAATGCTGCAAACTTCGGACGCCGCCGGCGCGCTGGCGCGTGCTGACGCCGAGTTCACCGCAATCGCCCGCCCGCTCGAGACCCACGACGCCGCGGAAGCGTATGGCCGAGCCGCGGCCGCCGACGCCCTGCTGGCGGATCTCCAGCAGCAGCTGCTGGGCGCCATCTGGCCTCACGAGCGCTTGGGGACTCCGCCGCTACCGGTGGATTGGTCCACCCTGCCCGACTTGGCGAGATTGGCCGGGGCGGTGACTCGCGCGCCGCGCCGTGGCGGACGCTGCCAGGCGGCGACTTCGAAGAGTTGGCAGGGCTGGTCAACAACGGATGGCAGCGCAGCGAGGGCGCCGCCGCTGGCGTCGCCACGGCCGTCAGGCTGACGCCCAACGCGCCGGCCGCCGGCGCCAATTGCCTGGAGCTGGAAGTGCTGCCGGCGGGGGAAAGAGACTCGTCGACCCCGGCGTCGCTGGCCTCGGTTCCCGCCTGGATCACCTCGCCGCCGCTGGAGATCCCTGGGGGATGCGCGCTGGAGATCGCCGGCCTGGCGCGCGTCGAAGAAACGCCGATCGGCTCGGCCGATCCCCTGGTCATCTTCGACTCAATCGGCGGGGAGGAGTCGGCGGTGCGGATTTCCTCGGCGCCCTCGTGGACGCCCTTCCACATGGTACGCGTCGCGCCGCTTGGAGCGTCGTGCCGCGTGACGATAGCTCTCGGCGGAGTGGGGACGGCCCAGGTCGACTCGCTTCGCTACCGGCTCATTCCGCTGAACGGGCCGACGGCCCGCGCCGCGTTGGCGCCGAGTCGTCCAAGGCCTCGGTAGCTTGCCGGCTCCCAGGCCGCAACTTATACTCGGCTCGTCACTTGGGGCGAGCATGAAGTCGCTTGAGGCGACGACTGGCGCTCGGCGGGCGAACCTTTCCGCGGAGCCCGCCGTAGCACGTGATGCTCCAGTGCGCGACGCGGCATTTGGGCGCCTTCCGCCCCAAATCGGGGAATCATCGATTTGGTTCTGCTGGTTGGAGTTCGGCGTCGCGGCTCCGTCAGCAATAATCTCATTATCCGTTGTCCTCTTTCGTCCCGACTCATTGCAATTTCCCATGAGCGAAGAAGTAGTACTCCAAACGCGGGCCCTCAGTAAGGTGTACCGCGATTTCTGGGGGCGGCAGAAAGTCCGCGCCCTGCAAGGCGCTCGACCTGGAAGTCCGCCGCGGCGAAGTGTTCGGCCTGCTGGGCCCTAACGGCTCCGGCAAGACCACGACCATCAAGCTGCGTGTTGGGCCTGCTGTTTCCCACCGACGGCGAAGCGCTGGTCTTCGGCAAGCCGGCCACCGACGTCGCCAAGAACGAGCGGCTCGGATACCTGCCCGAGGAATCGTACCTGTACCGGTTTCTCACGGCCGAGGAGACGCTGGACTTCTACGGCCGGCTGTTCGACATGCCGCCGGAGACCCGCGCTCGGCGAGTGCGATGAGCTGATCAAGCTGGTGGGACTCGACAAGGCCCGCAAGCGGCAGCTGCAGGAATACTCCAAGGGCATGACGCGCCGCATCGGGCTGGCCCAGGCGCTGATCAACGACCCCGAGCTGATCCTGCTGGACGAACCCACGAGCGGCCTGGACCCCATCGGCACCCGCGAGATGAAGGACATGATTCTGCGGCTGAAGGGCGAGGGGAAGACAGTGGTGATGTGCAGCCACTTACTGGCCGACGTGCAGGACGTGTGCGATCGGATTGCCATCCTGCATCAGGGCGAGCTCAAGGAGCTGGGTCGCGTAGACGATCTGCTGAAGGTGGCCGACGTGACGCAGATTCGGGCGCGCAACCTGTCGCACGACTGCCAGAACGAAATCCGCGACGTCATCTCGCGGCACCACGGCGAACTGATGTCGCTGGACAACCCGACGACGACGCTGGAAGAATTGTTCTTGCACATTGTGCGCGATAGTGAAGCAAGGCCCGGACGTCGGGCCGGCGTGAAATAGCGGCGTCTCTCGTTGGGCCGCCGCGACCGCCAGTCGCGGCTTTCTGACCTGAACCCTAAACCCCGAACCCTGACCTCTTCCTTCGGCGATGGTTCTCGAACACGAAGTCGTTCCCTATCTCCAGTGGCTGACGTCCGGCGGCGCCGATCAGCCGATGGGCGCCTTGCTGCAATTTGCGTTGGTGCTGTTGGGGCTGGGACTCATCGCGTTGGTGGTAGGCTACCTCATCGCGGCCGCTCGGCGGGGCTTGATGCGCGGGGGCGACTACACCTATCACACCGTGGCCGGCGGAATCGGCGAGCTGGTGCAAACTTCGCCTCGCAGGGTGTGGGCGCTGGCGCGGCTGGCGGTGAAGGAAGCCCTGCGTCGCCGCGTGGTCGTGGCGCTGGCGGTGTTTCTGCTCATCCTGCTGTTCGCCAGTTGGTTTCTAAATCCCGACACGCAGGAGCCCGCCCGGCTGTATCTCAGCTTTGTACTCACGGCCACGACTTATCTCGTGCTGGGCATTGCGCTGTTGTTGAGCGCCTTCAGCCTGCCCAACGACTTCAAGACCAAGACTATCTACACGGTGGTCACCAAGCCCGTGCGCGCAAGCGAAATTGTGCTGGGCCGCATCCTCGGCTACACGCTCGTGTGCACGGCGTTGTTGGCGATCATGGGCGTCTCGAGCTACGTGTTTGTGGTGCGGTCGCTCAACCATACGCATACCGTCGATCGCGAGAGCCTGACCAATGTCGTCGACCCGGCCACGAACAAAGTGATCGGCCGCGATGGCCAGACTTCCAAAGACGCCGGACACTTTCACGTGATCCACCTCGACGCCGAGGGCTACGGCACGGCCGAAACGGCCAACGGCCATACGCACGACATCACGCCGGCGGGCGATGGATTTCGGGTATCGCCGCCCATCGGTTTCATCCGCGCCCGCGTGCCGCACTACGGCAAGCTGCGGTTTATCGACCGCAGCGGCGCGGCGAAGAACACGGGCATCAGCGTGGGCAACGAGTGGACCTACCGCAGCTTTATCGACGGCGCCACGCCCGCCGCGGCCATCTGGGTGTTCGACGGCGTCAGCCCCGCCATCGACGACGACCCCCAGCACTCCGACGAAGAGAAGGTCTTGCCCATCGCCCTGACCGTGCGGCGTGTTCCGCACGCACAAGGGCGTGATCGGGCGGCCAATCATGGGTTCGATTCAGCTCCGGCGGCCAGCCGATCCGAATAATCCCGAAGCGCCCGAGTTGGTCACCTCGCCGTTGGCGTTCGACGCGCTCGATCAGCAGGTCGATGAAATCAACATGTCACGGTCGCAAACGACGCCGTCGGGCACTTCGGTCGACCTGTTTAAGGACCTGGTCAACGACAAGGGACAAATTGAAGTAATTGTGAAGTGCCTGGAGCACGGCCAGTATTACGGCTTCGCCCAGGCCGACTGCTACCTTCGCCTGCCGGACGGTTCGCCGATCGCCAGCTACGCCAAGGTGTACGTGAGCATTTGGGTGCAGGCGGTGATCGTGATCGCCGTGGGGGTCACGATCAGCACGCTGGTGAGCGGCCCGGTGGCGATGCTGTTCGCGGCGGGCTTTATCATCCTGGGATTTTACCGCGCCGATTTTTTGAACATTGCGGTGGGCAAGTCGTACGGCGGCGGGCCGGCCGAGTCGATCATTCGCATCGCCACGCAGGCCAATGTCGATGGTGCAACTCGAACCCGGTTTCCTGACGTCGCTGGCCACCGGCTTCGACAAATTCGTGTCCCGGCCGCTGATGTGGTCAGTGGCGCAGTGCCTGCCCGATTTTAGCGCGTTCAGCACGGTGCGGTACGCCGCCGACGGGTACAATGTGCCGTGGGACCGCGTGTTTCAGGATGTGACGACGTGCCTGGGGTACGTCGTGGCCTTGAGCGTGCTGGGCTTCTTCCTCCTCCGCACGCGTGAGGTGGCGGCATGAACAAAAGCTTTTACCGCAAAGTCGGCTACGCGGCGGCGATCTTCTTGTTGCTGTTTCCCATCTTGTGGCTCGGGGCTCCGTCCTCGCGCGGCGGGCCCGGCAAGCCCGACGAGCCCGGCGGCAAGCTCGCCCAGCTCCGCACCGAAGCCAAGCTGGGCCAGGCCGATTTAGGCGCCATCGACCCGGCCAGCGAAACCATTCGCATGGCCACGCTCGGCTTGCGCGGCATGGCCGTCACCATGCTGTGGACCAAGGCCAACGAGTACAAGAAGACCGAGGATTGGACGGCGTTCCAGGCCACGCTCGACCAGCTCGCGCGATTGCAGCCCTATTTCATCAAGGTGTGGCAATACCAGGCGTGGAATCTCTCGTACAACGTGTCGGTGGAGCTGGACAACGTCCGCGACCGGTTCTACTACGTGAAGCAGGGCATCCAGTACCTGAAGGACGGCATCGTCTATCTTCGCGACAACCCCTCGCTCTTGGACGACCTGGGCTGGTTCTGCGGCAACAAGGTCGGCCGCGCCGACGAGCACGAGCAGTATCGCCGGTTGTTCAAGGCCGACGACGATTTGCACCCCGAAGGGCGCCTGGCTGAGGATCGCGACAACTGGCTGGTGTCCAAGGATTGGTACAAGCAGGCGATCAGCGCGGTGGACGACAAGAAGCAGCCCCTGGGCACCAAGAATCCGACGACGTTCTTCGATTCGCCGGCGCGGTCCCAAATGAGCTACGCCGAGGCGATCGAGGAAGAAGGCGTTTTCCGCGACCGGGCCCGGGAAGCATGGAAAGAGGGCGCCGAACTGTGGAAGGGCTATGGGACTGCGCGAAATGCGCGCGGTGAAAGGCTTTCTCATTCGGCTGGTTGACCAGGAAATGTGGGAAGGTCGCGTGAAGGAGTTGACTGGCGAGCTCGACGCGCTGAGCCCCGGCCTGGGGGAGAAGATGAAGCAGGAGGCGACGGCCTCGCTCACGCCCGAGCAGCAGAAGCTCTCGGAGCGGTTGCCCGCCGAACCGACGCCCGAGGAGTACAAGCTGCAGGAGGAGGCGACCGAGCTCGTCAACATCACGCCGGCTAAAATCGCGGCTCGCATCGCGAAGGACGATCCTGCCAAGGCGAGCCGCGCCCGCAGGATAGCGCAGGAAATTAGCGATGCCCAGGAGCGAGTCAACTCGATTTCGATCAACCGCGACGTGGCGAACTACGCTTACTGGACCGGCCGCGGCGAGTTAGAGCAAACGGCCGATGCGCTGAAAGCTCGCGAACTGGCCTACGCCGCGCAGCGCGCCTTCCGCGACGAAGCCGATCCCACCGGCGCCAAAGACCTTTACGAAAAGAGCTTCGATCTGTGGGCCAAGGCCCTGACGATGTATCCTGCGCTCGGGCCGGACTCGACGATGGGCAGCGAGATCATGGACGTCATCGAGGAGTACAACGCTGTGTTGGAGCAACTCGACCTCAGCCTGGCGGACAAGGACGTCTCCAAGCGGTTTGCGCTGTGGAGCGTGGTGGAAGCCAACGACCAGGAGCGAAAGTTCTCCGACGCCCTGGACATCTATCACGCCCGCAATGGCAGCCCGCCCCCGAAGCCGGTGGCGGCGCCTCAAGACCGCGAGGCTGCGGCGGCGATCGACCCGGCCGACGCGTTGATCCCGCCGCCGCCGACCGCCGCGCCCTGACGCCTCGGCAAGGGCACGGTTCATGGCGACAACCAGCGATAGCGGCAGCCGACCGTTCATTTGCTGGCTGCCAGTGCTCGCCGTGGCAGGCGGCATGTTGCTGGCTGGGCCGCCCCACGGCGTGACCACCGCCGGTTGGTGCACGGCCGCGGTATTCGCCGCGACCATTGTGAGCTTCATCACGCGTCCGTTGCCGATGGCGCCGATGGTGCTACTCGGGCTGGTGGTGCTGTTGGGTCTTGGGGCGTTTGGCCGCGGCGACAGAGGGGTCAGAGTATTGCTGGCCGGCTATGCCGACCCGACGGTGTGGCTGGTCGTGGCGGCGTTTCTGCTCTCGGGCACGGTCGTACGCACGGGGTTGGGCCGGCGAATCGCGCTGGCCATGATTTCGCGTCTGGGGCGCACCACCCTGGGCCTGGGCTACGCCATTACGGGGACCGAATTGGTGCTGGGCCCGGTGATTCCATCGGTGACGGTGCGCGGCGGAGGCGTCATGGCGCCGATCATCAACGCGCTAGCCGGGCGCTGGGGGCCACGCCGGACAACGAGCGCCGGCAGTCGGGCTCGTATCTGGTTTTGGTGGGCGCCCACGCCAATCTCATCTCGGCGGCCATGTTCATGACCGGCATGGCCGCCAATCCGCAGCTTCGTCAGGCCGCCGACGAAGTGTTCGGCGTGCGCTGGGACTGGACGCGGTGGCTCGCCGGGAGTTGGCTGCCAGCGCTGGTCGGGATGGCGCTCTTGCCGCGATTCATTCATTGGCTGTGCCCGCCCGACAGCACGCGCATCGCCGCCGCGCACGAAGAGGCCGTCGCCGAGCTGCGCGCGATGGGCCCCTGGACGACGCGCCAGCTTGCCTTGGGCGCCCTGCTGGTGGCGATGATCGCCGCTTGGGCGACCGAAAGCCTGCACGGCGTTCACAACACCGGCGTGGCGCTGGTGGGCATCGCCGCCATCCTGACCTTACGGATCGACGAGTGGCATAACTTCATTGGCGACCGCGCCGGGTGGGACGCGCTCATCTGGCTCGGCGGCCTCATGGCGATGGCCCTGCGACTCAAGAGCGAGGGCGTGATCGGCTGGTTCCGCGACCACATGGCCACGTGGGTTGGCGGCTATTCCGGCGTCGCCGCCGCCGTGGCGCTGGCGCTGATCTATTTTTTCTCGATGTATGGCTTCTCGATGCTCACCGGCCACGTGGTGGCGCTTTCGGCGGGCTTTTTTGTCGTGGGTAAAGCGGCCGGATGCCCGCCGCTGCTCTTGGTGGCGCTGATTTCCTATTTCTCCAATCTCTGCGGTTGCCTCACCAATTATTCGACAGGCCCCGTAGTGATTTACTTCGGCCTAGGGTACGTCTCGCCGCGGCGGTGGTTTGCCACGGGCCTGGCTGTGGCGGGATTTCACCTTGCGGTTTGGCTGGGCGTGGGGCTGCCGTATTGGAAATTGTTGGGGTGGTGGTAGTCTTGGAGGGCGCCTGGAGAGACGCGGCATCGAGAAGATGCCGGCTAACACGCTTGGGACGCGCTGTCGGCGGGTCTGGTCAGGGCGAATTGGGGCACTCGTGGAGAGGTCCGGGAGCCAGTTATAATTGGCATTAGGCGGCGTGACTGCTCGCCCGGGGGGAAATGCCCTTGTTGCCTTGGCCGCCATTGGGGATGTCCATGCCCGATCCTTCGGATTCCGCCTCTCGCGTGGGTCGCCGGTTGCGAGCGTGGTGGCGATGCGCGGGCATCTGGGTGGGGGCCGCGATCTGGCTGCTCGTCGGCGCCTCGGCGCTCGTCGCGGCTGACGAAACGCCACCGGCGTCGGCGGCCGACGCGGCGATCAGCTTTCAGCACGAAATCCTTCCGCTGTTGCGCACGCGCTGCCAGGGCTGCCATCAAGGGGCCCGCGCCGGCGGCGGCGTAAACCTCACGACTGAGGCCGGGATGCTCGCCGAAGGCGAAGGCGGGTTTGTGCCCGTCAAGCCGGGAGACCCCGACGGCAGCGAGATTATCGTCCAGGTGACGCCCGACGAGTCCGGCGAGGCGCCGATGCCCAAGCAGGGCGCCAAGCTCACGCCGCCGGAGATCGACCTGCTCAGGCGGTGGATCGCCCAAGGGGCCAAGATCGATTCCATCTCGGATCGTCCGCATTTCGACCAGGAGCACCCGCCGGTCTATGCGGCGCCGCCCACGATCAGCGCGCTCGATGCCTCGCCCGACGGCAAACTCCTGGCGGTCTCCGGCGTCAATGAAACTTTGTTGCTCGACGCTGCCGCCGCCGCTCGCGGCGAGCAGGTCATCGTCCGCCGGCTCATCGGCATGTCGGAGCGGATCGAGGCGGTGCGCTTTTCGCCCGACGGCGCACGCTTGGCGGTCGCCGGCGGGCTGCCCGGCGAGCTCGGCGAGCTGCAGATTTGGGAGATCTCCACCGGCGAGCTCACGTTGTCGCGGCCCATCACTTCCGACACATTGCAGGCCGTTAGTTGGTCGCCCGACGGCAAGAGCGTCGCCTGCGGCGGGGCCGACACGAACCTGTATGTCCTCGACGCCGAAACCGGCGAGGAGAAGATGGAGCAGGGCGCCCACTCCGATTGGCTGCTCGACGCGGTGTTCTCAGTCGACGGCAAGCTCTTGGTCTCCGGCTCGCGCGATCAGACGCTCAAGCTGGTTGAAACCGAAAGCGGCCGGTTCGTCGACAACATCACCGCGGTCTCGCCCAACGTGATCGGCGGGCAGGTATTCGCGATCGCCCGCCATCCGCAGCGCAACCTGGTCGCCGTCGGCGGCAGTGAGGGCGTCCCCCGCACGTACATGATGGAGCGGGTCGTCGAGCGCAAAATTGGCGACGACAGCAATCTGGTTCGCAGCTACCCCGCGATGCCTGGCCGGGTATTCGCGGTGGCGTTCAGCCCCGACGGCACGCGTCTGGCCGCGGCGAGCAGCGACGGCGCCCAGGGGTACGTGCAGGTGTTCGCCGTTCCCGACGCCTTCCTGCCCCCGGAGGACGTGAAGCTCATCCAGGGGAAGGAAGTGGAAAAACGCACGGCGGAGGACAAAGCGCGTCTGGAAGCTTACAACCACGAAGGCGCCGTGCGGCTCACCTACGCCGCCAGCCAGATGGGCCCCGTGTACGCGCTGGCGTTCACTCCCGACGGCCAGACGCTGGTCTCAGCCGGCGCCGACGGCATGCTGCGGTTCCACGACGCCGGCCACGGCACGCTACTGGCGGAGGTGTCGCCGACGCCAACCACATCTTCTCCGGCTCCCTCCCCCGCCGCGGGGAGGGTTGGGGAGGGGGACATCGTCGCGAGCGACAAGCCCCTACCGAAAGCAGACGGCGATCTTACCGCCCACGTCGAATTCCTGACCGACGTCATGCCCGTGCTGGGCAAGCTCGGCTGCAACGCGGGCACGTGCCACGGAGCTCGCGCCGGCCAGAACGGCTTCGCCCTGTCGCTCCGCGGGTACAACCCATCTGGCCGACCATCAAGTCGCTGACCGACGACCTCGCGGGCCGGCGGATCAACCGCGCCAAGCCCGAAGCGAGCCTCATGCTAATGAAGCCCCAGGGGCTAGTTCCCCATGGCGGGGGCGCGGTGCTCCAGGCGGGCACGCGGCGTTACGAGATTCTTCGCCGTTGGATCGACGAGGGCGCCGATTTCAACGCCGACGCGGCGCGGGTGGTGAGCATACAACTCGAGCCGCAGAATCCAATCGTCGAAATGCCGGGCGAGACGATCGCCATGCGGGTGACGGCCCGCTACTCCGACGACAGCACGCGCGACGTGACGGCCGACGCCTTCGTCGACAGCGGCAACACCGAATGCGCCACCGCGGACGCCGCGGGAAATCTGACGGCGGTTCGCCGCGGCGAGGCGCCGGTGCTGGCCCGCTACGAGGGCTCGTACTCCGCCACCACGCTCACCGTGATGGGCGACCGCGAGGGCTTCGAGTGGGTGCAGGCGCCCGTGTACAACCACATCGACGAACTGGTCGATGCGAAGCTCCAGCGGATGAAGATCGCTCCCAGCAGTCTGGCCAGCGATGAGGAATTCCTCCGCCGCGTTCATCTCGATCTGACAGGCTTGCCGCCGACCGCCGACCAGGTACGGGCCTTTCTGGCCGATGCGCGCGACTCGCGCGCAAGCGCGAGGCCAAGATAGACGAGCTGATCGGCAGCGACGACTATATCGAGCACTGGACCAACCGCTGGGCCGACCTGTTGATGGTGAACAGCAAGTTCCTCGGCGCCGAGGGCGCGGCTGCGTATCGCAATTGGATTCGCGCGGCGGTGGCCGAGAACCAGCCGTATGACAAATTTGTGAGGGAGCTGTTCACGTCGACAGGGTCCAACCGCGAGCATCCGGGCGGATCGTACTTCAAAGTTCTCCGCACGCCCGACATGATGGCCGAGACCACCACGCAGGTGTTCCTCGGCGTGCGGTTCAGTTGCAACAAGTGCCACGACCACCCCTTCGAGCGGTGGACGCAAAACGACTACTACAGTTGGGCTGCTTTCTTCGCCGACGTGAAGCTGGAGAAGGACCCCGAGAGCGGCGATCGGACGATCGCCGGTTCGGCGGTCGAGGATGCGCGGCCGCTGTTTGAGATGGTCGAGGACGGGACGGGCGGGCAGATGCTTCATCTCCGCACGGGAAAGCCGGCGCCGCCGCGGTTCCCCTTCCCGGCCGGCGACCAGAGCGCGCCGTCCGCGGTGCTTCGGCAGCGGGCCGCCGAGTGGCTCACCTCGTCCGACAACCGGTATTTCGCCTCGAGCTACGTCAACCGCGTGTGGGCCCAGTTCACTGGCGTTGGCGTGATCGAGCCGATTGACGACATCCGCGCCGGCAACCCGCCGACCAACCCCGAGCTGTTGGAGTGGCTCACGCACGAGTTCGTCGCCAGCGGGTTCGATACGCGTGCGCTGATTCGCACGATTTGTCAGTCGCGCACCTATCAGCTTTCGGCCGAGACCAACCGCTGGAACGAAGACGACCGCCGCAACTACTCGCACGCCATTCCGCGGCGATTACCCGCCGAGGCATTGTTCGACGCGGTGTATCGGGCGGTGGGCTCGATCTCGCATCTGCCGGGAATGCCGCCGGGCACGCGCGCCGAAGCGCTGCCCGATTCCATGATTGAAGTAGAAAGCGGTCTGTTGTCGAAGCTGGGCCGACCTGCGCGAGAGCGGCTGCGAGTGCGAACGATCGAGCGAGCTGCAGCTCGGTCCGGTGATGGCACTGGTGAATGGCCCCACGTTCGCCGAGGCGATCGACGACCCTGAGAGCGAGCTGGCCAAGCTCGAGGCCGCCACGCCGGACGACGCGGCGCTGGTCAACGAAGTGTTCGTGCGATTGCTGGGCCGCGAGCCGACGGTGGCCGAATTGACCGATGCCCAGGCCGTGCTGGCCGCCCCGAGCGACGACCACGACCAGGCCGCGGCGGCGTTCGCCGCGCGTGTTCGGCAAATCGAGCCGGGCTTCGACGCCTGGCGAAAACAGAATCGGCCAGTAAGCTGGACGCCGCTGAAGCCCGCCGAGACGGCGGCGTCGATGGGCGCGCAACTCGAAGTGCAAGACGACGCCTCGATCTTTTCCTCTGGTGCCGCGGGCAAGGGCACGTACAAATTGACGGCCCCGGCGCCGCTGGAGCGAATCCGCGGCCTACGCATCGAGGCGCTGGCCGACGACCGGCTGGGATCCAAGGGCCCCGGGCGGGCGGCCAATGGCAACTTCGTGCTCAACGAAGTGCGGCTGTTCGTCGCCGCGGCTGGCGCCGAGCCGCGCAAAGTGAAGCTGCGCACGGCCGAGGCCGATTACAACCAGCCCGGCTATCACGTCAGCGGCGCCATCGACGGAAGCCCCGAGACAGGCTGGGCGGTGGGCGGCGGCACAGGGGCCAATCACACAGCCGTATTCTCGTTGGCTCGACCGCTGCGGCTTGCGAGCGGCCAGCAGCTGGTGCTCGAACTGGAACACCAGTTCGACGAGCTCCACCTATTGGGGCGATTCCGCGTTTCGGTAACCGCCGATGAGCCGCCGCTCATGCCGCCCGACTTTGGCGACGAAATCCGCCCGTTGTTGGCCGCCGACTACGACAAGCTCGACGCCATGGACCAGGCGCGGCTGCGCGATTTCTTCCTGTCTCGGGATCCCGAATACGTGGAGCTCAAACGCGCTCAGCATCTGCTGGCCAACCCGCGCCTGGCGGCCGTGCAGGACCTGGCCTGGGCGCTGATTAACAGCCCGGCGTTCTTGTTCAATCATTAGCGTGCGACGAAGCGGTCTCTTTGCGAAGGGATGCCGTGACCGAGACCATAGACGTCCATTGGCGGCGCACGAAGATCTGGTCCATCGCCGCACTGGCAGCCACGTTTGCCGTCACCGCTTTTATCTTGCGACTTGAAGGCCGCGTGTGGTTCTGCAAGTGCTGGGAACCGCGGCTGTGGATCGGCGATCCGCGGAGCTCGCACACCTCGCAGCACTTGCTGGATCCCTACAGCCTGTCGCACCTGCAGCACGGGCTGTTGTTTTACTTCGTGCTGATCTGGCTCATCCCGGACAAGCCGGCCGCCGACGGCAGTCGCCCCGTGCGGCGGCGGGTGGTGCGATTTTGGCTGGCGATCCTCGTCGAGTGCGCGTGGGAGATCACGGAGAATTCGCCGCTGGTGATCGACCGCTACCGCGAAGCCACCGCCGCCTTGGGTTACCAAGGCGACAGCGTGTGGAACTCGCTGGGCGACGTGTTGGCGTGCGCCGTGGGCTACCCGCTGGCCGAGTGGCTGGGCTGGCGGCGGACGCTGGCGCTGTTCGTGGCGGCGGAGGTGGGGATGATCCTCTGGATTCGCGACAGCCTGCTCTTGAACGTGCTGATGCTGTTGTACCCGCTCGAAGCGATCAAGTCGTGGCAGACAGGCGCATGAGGCGACTCAACTCGCCTTGAGTTTCGACAGCTCCGTGTGCAATTTGTCAATTTCGGCCTGCAGGCGGGCCGGCTCCTGCGGATCGTCGGGCTGCGCTTTGCGCCGGCAAGCTGTTGCTGAAGCGAGGCCAGCTTCTTGTGGAGCACCTCGATGCGCTTCTTCGCCTTTTTATCCATAGGCATCCCCATAATGCCGCGACCGACGGTCGCAGTTCGGTGCGCGTCTCAGTGCAACATCCGCAACATGGCGCCGAGCACGACGATCGCCATCACCGCCGACCAGCCGACGTTGAGCCAAAGCCTCATATTGAGCCGCGCCCGTTCCGCCGCCGCGGTGCGGCCGGCCAGCAGCGCGGCGACGAACATCACCACGAGCCCGAGCAGCGTCTTAATCCCGAAGAGCATGTGGTACGTCGGCGGCAGGGGCGTGCCGCCGGGCGCTTTCGACTGGTTGTAAATCACCATGAAGTTGAACACGCCGCTGAACAGCAAGAGAAAGGTCGCGAAGGCCACCCACCGGGCCCATACGACCCGCCGGCCCGCGAAGCACGCCTCCGGCCCCGAGTAGGACAAAATGCTGCGGATGTAGAACATGCCGCCGCCCAGGATAATGGCTCCCATGATGTGCAGCGCGCGGCTGAACACGCGCATCGCCGAGGCGACGTCGACTGGCGGCGTGGCGTCGGCCAGCAGGGTCGAGAGTTGGGTGACGTCGGCAGGGCAAGGCAGGTGCATCGAGGGACCTGATCGGTTGGAGGGGGGCGTTAGGAGACGCGACGCTCAATGGTAGCTGTCCGCGGCGCCGTTCGCTACCGCCCGACTAATGGCCGACGTGCTCGCCGATCCAGCGACGGGCCTCCGCGAGTGCCTCCTCGCGCGTGGCCAGTCGGCCCTCCAACTGCTCGTCCCGCAGGTGATCCAACAGCCGTGTGAAATGCCGCCCGGAAGGCAGGCCGTGGGCGATCAGGTCGTCGCCCGTCACGAGCGGCGCGGGATTCCAGCGACTGGCGCCCAGGGCGAGCTTTGAGCGGCAGCGGGCCAGGCCGGGGTCGTCTTCGGCCGCCATCGCGGCGGTCAGCGCCAGCAGCTCCGCGCCGCCGTCGTGGGCGAGCAACCGCTGCAGCCGCGGCCACGGCGACTCGCCAGAGCGCAGCATCGCCGGCAGGTGCTTGAGCAGCCACGCCGTGCGGCCAATCTCCTTGTTGGTCAGCCGCCAACGGCGGCCGACGTCGCGCGCCTGTTCCTCGGTAACCAGGTCGTGAAACAACGCCGCCAGCGCCGCGGGGACGGTGGCGGTTTCGAGCCTGTCGAGCCGGTCGAGGGCGGCCTGCCAGCGCGGGTCATTCGCCGCGGCGTGTTGATCGAGTTCGGGACAAAGAGCCGCCAGTAAGCCCGACTCGGCCAGTAGCTCGACGCCGCGGCGGCGATTGTCGTGCGTAAGCACGCGGCGCAGCTCGGCCCCGATGCGCTCGCCGCTCACCGCCGTCACATCAGTAGCCATGCCGCGTATGGCGGTCAGAGTGGCGGCGTCGAGGGCGAAGTCGTAGGTCGCCGCGAACCGCACGGCGCAACATCCGCAGCTTGTCCTCGGTGAACCTGGCGCGGGTCGCCGATCGCCCGTACCACGCGGGCCTCCAAGTCGGCGACGCCGCCCACGTAGTCGACGACGCGCTGGTCGATCGGATCGAAAAACAGCCCGTTGATCGTGAAATCCCGCCGCTGGGCGTCGTGCTGGGCGTCGGTGAACTCGACCGATGCGGGTCGTCGGCCGTCGTGGTACTCGCCGTCGGTGCGAAACGTCGCCACCTCGACCGCCCCGCGCTCGCGCCCGCCCAGCACCGAGATGACGCCGAACGCCGCCCCGATGGCCAGCGTGCGCCGCCGACCAAACAGCTCGCGAATCTGATCGGGCAGGGCGCTGGTCGCCACGTCGTAGTCCTTCGGGTCGATCCCGAGCAACTCGTCGCGCACGCAGCCTCCGGCCCAGAACGCCGCGTGGCCCGCGGTGCGCAGTTGCTCGACCACGTTGCGGGCGAAGTCGCGTTGGGGGCTTGAATGTTCAGGCATTTCAATCGGCCGCGATCGAGTCCATCGCGGCGGTGAGGCGCTCGATGCCACTTTGCCGGTCGGTCTGGTCCCAGACGAAGGGGTGCTCCGTACCGGGTTCGAGCAACACGAGCGTACACTCGGCCAGCGGCTCGCCAAGCGCCTGCTCGCACGCTAGCGAGTAGGCGAGCATCTGCAGTTCGTAGCGCGCCGCTACTTGCGAGACGTCGCCGCCGGGAATGCGGTTCGTCTTGTAGTCCAAGAGGCGCCAGCGACCTTGCTCGTCTTGGTACAGCAGGTCGAGGTAGCCGTGCAAGAATCGCCCGCGCCAGGCCGCTTGGCCGGGGGGCCAGGGAAGGAGGAACTCGACCTCGCGGCGCACGGCGCCGGCTCGCACCAGTTGGGCGGCGCGATCGGAGGCGAGAAACCGGTCGACCAGCGCGGTCGCGAGTTGCGCGGCGTGCTTGGGATCGGCCGGGGCGAATTGGGGCGCCAAAAAGTCGCACCACTCGTGGGCATTGGCCCCGTCGCGGAAGTCGATGCGTTCCAGGACAGCGTGGACGAGCCGACCCACCGCTCGGCCCGCGGCGCCGGTTGACTTGTCGGGCGGCGGCGCTGGTTCGTCCGTTTCGGCGTCGGCCGACTCGGCGGAACGGCCGACCAGCTCGCCGGTCAGGCGTGAGAACGAGAACCTCCGCCTGGCTGCCGAGTCGACAGGGACGGCGCCGGCTTCGATGGGGATTTTTTCCAGGCGTGCGGCGGCTGCAGCTTGGCGGGTTTTGGCGACCAGTCGGCGCAAGTCGGGGCCGCGGGTGCGCCCTTGCGCCGCGCCGCCAATGGGCGGTTCTGCCGTCGTGACCCGCACAGGAAAACTTCCGTGCCCAGCGTTGGGCTGGCGGCGACGCGGCGTGCCGTCAGCGAGGCGGACCGAGCGGTCGACCAATTGCAGCCAATCGCTCTTGGGGTGCGCCAAGTCGTCAATGCTGCTGGAGAGGATGAGGTAGTCGGCCGCCCGCGTGCAGCCCACGTACAAGAGCCGCTTGCGCTCATCGAGTTCCTCAAGGTCTTCCAGGCGGCGGTAGAGGTCGAGGCCCACCCAACCGTCGCGGTCTTCAACGGGTACGAGCGGGCCCAGCTCCAGGTCGAGCGCCGGTTCGCCGCCGCCGTGCCGGCCGCGCTCCAGGTCGGGCAGCACCACCAGGGGAAACTCGAGGCCCTTGGCGTTGTGGATGGTCATGATGCGAACGACGTTGCCCTCGGTCTGCGTGGCGGCGAGGGCTTCCTTGGGCGCCCGCACCACGAACTCCGCCAACTGGGCGGTGAAACCTTGGAGATCTCCCGGCGACGTGCGGTCGTGAGCCCGGGCCTGTTCAAGGAGTTTTTCGACGTTGGCGGCCTTGCGGGGGCCGAGAAACTCAGTCAACAAGACGGCATCGTAGCCGGTGAGTTCCAGCGCGAGCGATAACAGCTCGGCCACCAGCAGGCGATCTTTTTCGCGTCGCATGCGGTCGAGCGTCGCCGCGGCACGCGCCGACTTGGCGGCCTCTGTGGGCGAAAGCTCTGGCGGCGGCGCTGCGGCGGCGAGGGCGGCATTGAGCGAGCCGTGCGACTTTACCATCCACAGGAGCGATTCATCGGCCAGGGCGAACAATGGGCTGCGCAAGGCGCCGGCCAGGGCGATTTCGTCGACGCGACTGGCGACCGCGGTGAGGAGATTCAAAACGTCGTATATCTCCTGCTGCGAGTAAAACGCGTGGCCGCCAGCCAGGTAGTAGTCGACGCCCTCGTCGCGAAGAGCTTCCTCGTAAACCTGAGCGTCGCCGAGCGAGCGCAGCAGGATGGCGACGTCGCCGGGCTGGAGCGGCCGCGGCTGGCCCGTGGGGGCGTCGACGACGATCGCGGCTTGCGATTCGAAAAGTTGTCGCAGGCGGCGGGCAATCCACTGGGCCTCGACGGCGCGAGCGTCGCGCGTCGCCCCGCGCTCGGGGCGGCCCGCGGGGCGGCTCTCCGGCGGCGCACCGGCGGAGTCTTCTAAGGATTTGGGACCTGGGCTCCAGAGGAACTCGACCGCCGGCGTGGCCGTAGCCTGCGGGCGCGAGGGGACCAGGGGTTCGTAGTCGGAAAACTCGTCGGCGAACGCCGCGTTGACAAAGTCCAGCACCGCGGGCTGGCTGCGGAAGTTGGTGGTGAGCGACAGCCGGCCAGTGGGCGGCAACTCGCTGCGCAGCTTGTTGGAAACGCGCGGCTCGGCGCCGTTGAAGCGGTAGATCGACTGCTTCTGGTCGCCCACCGCGAACAGGCCGCGCTGCTTCCATGCGGGCCCGCAGAACGCCTGGATGATTTCAACCTGCAGCGGATTGGTGTCCTGGAATTCGTCGACCATCATCAACTGCACGCCGCGGAGGGCGCGCTCGCGGAGCGCGGCGTGCTCCTCGTCGACCAGCAGGCGGCGGGCCTCGATGAGCAGGTCGTCGAACTCCAACTGGTTGCGCCGTTTCTTTTCGGCGGCGAGGGTCTCTGCCACGTCGGACGCCAGGCGCACCAGGGCGAGGCCGAGGCGCGCCGCTTCGTGGGCCGCTTCCATGTCAAGCGATTTTTTGAGGACGCTTTTGTCGATTTTTTCTTCGCGGAACGCCTTGGCGGCGTCGCGGAAGCTGGCGTAGCAGTCCGCATCGCGCCAATCCTTGGCTGTGCAGACGCCCTGGACGCGCGACAGCTCGCGGAGATCGGCGACCACGTCGCCCGGCGGGCGTCGGCGGAGCTCCAGATCGCCGATGATCTCCGCAAGCCGCCCGAGGTGAAACTGCAGCTTATCGGAGGCGGCGAGAGTGGGATCGGCCAACCGCTTCAGTTCCAGGAACTCGCCGGAACCCACTAGCTCGGCGGCGGCAATTTCTCCGGCGTCGTCCACGAAGAATTGCGTCCAACGGCCGACGAGCCGCTCGGGCGTCGCGTCGCGCCACCGAGCCAGCGCCGGGCCCGAGCGCGGACGGGAGAAGTTGGCCAGGTCGGTTCGCAGGCGATCGAGGCCGCGTCTTGGCGGCCAGCTCCAACACGTCCTCGTCGCGGGCGACGAGCAGGGCCCGCAGGCGGTCGTCGACCGCTTGGAGCCGCACGAGGTCGGCTTCGGGAGCGTCGAGCACCTCGAACTGCGGGTCGAGGCCCGCCTCGACGGCATGGGCCCGCAGTAGGCCGCTGCAGAAGGCGTGGATGGTGCTGATCCGCGCGCCGTCGATCGACCGCATGAGCCGCTGCCAGGCCACGGCGTCGGCGGCATCCCCGGCGGCATCGTCGGTGGCCGCGAGGCGCTCGTAACAGCGGCTGCGGATGCGCTGGCGCATCTCGCGGGCGGCGGCGTCGGTGAAGGTGATCGCCACTAATTCGTCGAGGTCGGCGGTCGCCTCCGCCGACGTGGGGTCGAGGTGGGAGATGAACCGCTCGGTGAGGACGAACGTCTTGCCGCACCCGGCCCCGGCGGCGAGCGAAACGCTGCGGTCGCGGGCCTCGAGCGCGGCGCGCTGCTGAGCAGTCAGGTTACTCGCCATGCTGGGTGTCACGCGTGTCGTGCGGGTCATCATTGAATTGACGGGATAACAGGATGCGGAGGATTAACAGGATGAAGGCATTTGAAAGCCTCCGATCCTGTCCATCGTGGAATTCCTGTCTATCCTGTTGGCTCCGTTGTGGCCTCACGTTGCACGTTAAGATTTGGAGCCGGCGGCCAGGATTTTTCGAGGCTGCGGACTTGGGCGATGCGGCAGATGGTGCGGAGCTCGCAGAATTTGGTGCAGCCCTCGTCGTCGTTGAACACTGGGAACTTGCCGCCGCGGATGGCGGCGATCAGCTCGCCGACGCGCTGGACTAACACGCCTCGCAGCCGGTCCCAGCCCGGTGCGGGCTCGACGGCGCCTTCGCGCACCTGGTTGAACTGAAGCGGCTTGGCCCCGCGGCCGCCCAGGGCGAAACCGCCGGCGCCTTTGCCGCCGACTGGCCAGTAGCTGGCGGACAGTGGAGCGGCTTGCTGGTCGGCAAGCAACAGGTGCTCGGCGGCCATTGCGTAAAGAGCCAGTTGAAGCTGCTTGCCGGACTCGATCTTGGCCTGGTCGATGATCGTGCGCCCGCTCTTGTAGTCGATGACGTTGAACACGGTCCGATCGCCGACGCGGCCGACGTCGATCCTGTCGATCTGCCCGCCGAACATCACCCGTTCCTGGCCGCCGTCGACGGGCACGGTCAGCTCGAAGGGATCGGGCGTCGAGAGGACCGCGTCGGCCGTTGACTCGCTGCGGCGATTGCGCGGGCCGAAACTGGCTTCAAAGTAGGTGGGCGTGAGAGGGGCGTCGAGATGCTGATGGCCGGCGTGGTACGCGGCGTGCTGAAGGGCCAGACGTTCGGCCCACGCGGCGATTTGACGCCGCTCGATCTCGCGCATGGCGGCGTCGAGGCCGCGGCCCGGGCGCACGCGAGCCACCTGATCGACCATGGCGCGAAACTGCTCGGCCAGCACTTGGGCCGCGTCCGCCGCCTCGGCGCCGGACAGCGCGCCCTCGGCGGTCAACTCGGCGTAGAGTTGCGCCAGCACTTCGTGCAGCAGTTGGCCGCGCCGCGCGAAGTCGCTGGCCAAGGCGAGCTCGGGCGCCGGCGTCAGCTGAAGGGCTTGCCGGCCGAAGAATTTGAACGGGCACTCGGCGTAGGTCTCGAGTTGGCTGGGGCTCCAGAGGTGGTCCGCGCCAAACTCGCGAGCGAAGAACTGCCGCGTGGCCTCAGAGTCGATGATGCCCTCGAAGGCGCCGAACTCGTCGCGGCGCGCCCGGCTGGCGACGGCTTCGATGCCGTCCAGGATCGTCGGCCCAAGCTGTGCCAACAACTCGCGGCGGCCCTCGATAGCCTGCCGCACAGCGGCGCGGCGCAGATCGCGGCGCGACAGGACGGCATCTGACTCGCGGGCTTCACAGCCCAGGGCCTGCACGGTGCGTCCAATGGCGTTGTCCCCAAAACACCGCTCCAGCTCGGCGACCATCGGACTGGGCACAAGTTGTTGAGCTTTCTCGTCCAGCGCCGGGTAACTCAGGGTGAGCGTTTCGGTCGGCCGGGCGACGACCTGGTAAAACAGCAACATCTCGTCGGCCGCGGAATCGCCTAGGCGCTGCCGCGATGCGTCCGGCTGCTCGTCCAACTCGACCCGGCGGCGACCGGCGAACGACTCCTCGCTCAAACCGGCCAGGAACAGATGCCGCGGCCGGGTGAACCGGGCCGCCTCGGCCGACAGGACGCGCACCCGGCCGACGGTATCGTAGGGATCGGGCGCAGGCAACTGAGCGGCGACGCTCGCCGCAAGGTCGGCGAAGTCGTCGAGGCTCAGCGTCGCGTCGTCGTCGCCTTTCGCGGCGTCGATACGCGCGACGTCGTGAAGTGCGCCGGCGAGTTTCGCCCAGACCGACTCGGCGTCGGTCGCGCCGAAGAGGCCGAGCTGGCGGGCGAGCGTCTCGACGACGGCAATCCACGCGGCGAGCCCCGTCCGTTGCGGCAAGGCGTCGAGCCACTCGGCCAGCGACGCCAGGGCGGCCGCAGCCAGTGCGGCCGTCGCGGGGCTGGGCGCGGCGAGCCGATTCTCGTCGGTCGCCCACGCGGCAAGCTGCTCAAGAAGCGCCCGCTTGCCGCTGGGCAACTGGGCGTGGCGGACGCACAGCTCGATGGCCGAACGCAGATTCTCTGGGGTGGCACTCCCTGAGTCCGCGAAGGGCGTGGATGAATCGCTCGGCACGTCGCCACGCCCTGCGGCGGACCTTAGGGCGTGCCACCCGGAATCAAAAAGCTGCACACTTTCGTTTCCAGCGACGGCCAGGACGCGGCGGTAGGACCAGTCGTCGGCGGCCAGCCGCAGCGCGGCCTGGAGATTGCGCACCAGCGGCGCCGCGGACAAAGGGCGAGGAGCATCGAGCCACAGCGGGACGCCGAAGTCGGCAAACGCCTGGCGAATTCGATCGGCCAGGTCGCGGGTCGAGCGAAACGCGACGACGACGTCGCCGGGCCGGGCGCCGGCGATCAGGAGCTGCTTGACGCGACGGGCAATTTCCTCGATCTCGGCCTGTACGCCGCTGGCGGCCACGATGTGCAGGCGCTCGGCCGTGGCGACGGCCGCGGCCGACGGCGGCTCGACGTCGCGGAGCGTCCGAAACAGGTTTCGCTCCAAATGCCCAAGCGCCGCCCACGGACCGTCCTGGGCCGGCAAAGGGATGATTTCGGCGCCAAGTGTGTCCTGGAGCCGCGTGGCGGTGGCCCGCGTCTTGGCGAAATGTTCCCGAAATCCCCCTCCCTTGCAGGGAGGGGTTCGGGGAGGGTCGCCCGACTGCGGCGGCGCTTCGAGCCGTGGCGCGGAGGCAACGGTCGCTGGTCCCTCCCCCGTCCCCTCCCTTCGAGGGAGGGGGGGCTCAAAATCGCTTCCGCTACCCCAGTCCCCAGCTCCCAATCCCAAGTCTCCCACCAGCGTCACCCACATCCGCCGGCTCCGCGCGGCGAGCGTCCGCAACAACGCTTCCTCGGCCGCCGTGAAGTCGGTGAAGCCGTCGGCCACGACCAGTTCGAGGCCCGCGGCCACGCTGGGCAGCCGCTCGAGAGCGTCGCGGGCCGCCCACAGAATGCTTTCGCGGTCGCAGAGATTGGCCGTGGCCAAGTGGGCGTGGTAGCGGGCGTAAATCAGCTCGAGGTCGCGCCGCCGCGGATCGGTCGTTTGGGGCGCCGCCGAGCGGCGCGATTTTGGCGGCGGCTCGCGCCGCTGGCGATCGGCGATCCAGTCCTCGACCAGCGCCAGAAAGCCGGGCGTGGTGGCCACGGGGCGGAAGTGCTGGAGGGCGTCGCCGTCGACTGCCGCTGCGACGACGCGACCCAGGAGCCGCCGGTGCGCGAGCGACGAGACTGTCCGCAGGCGCAGGCCGGCCTCCCGGATCACCGCGGCGGCCAGGCCGGCGAACGTGGTGACGCCGGGGTCGAGGAAGGCGTCGCCGGCGTCCTGGACCAGCGCTTCGCGGACATCCTGGGCCGCGGCGAACGTGGGGGCCAGCCAGAGGACTTTTGGGGTGGCATGCCCTCGTCCGCGTGGGCACGGGTTTTCGGTCGGCTGATGTCCACGTCGGCGGACCTCCGAGGACATGCCGCCCAGTCCCTTAGTCCCCAAAACGTGGCGATATTCGGCGAGAGCGGCGGCAGTTTTTCCGCTGCCGGCGGGCCCGACTATGAGTTTTGCCGCGGCTTGGGCCTCCATGCGGGTATCGTACACTTGTTCAGTGGGCAGTGGGCAGTGGGCAGTGGGCGGTACGCAGTGAGCAGTCCGGATGCTCCGGATATACTGCCTACCGCCCACTGCCCGCCGCCCGCTGGAATCATTGACAGCACCCCTCCAGAAAGCCTAAACTGTTACAGTGTCCGAGGGTTTCCGCTTTTTTGGCGGCAGTGGCGCTTGTCTTGCACCCGCGGCGGGAGCGGGTTGGACGATACAGAGAATTGTGGGTGATTGGGCGTGCTCTCGTCCGCGTGAGCACGCGTTACATGTCCACGTCGGAGGACCTCCGAGGACATGCCACCCGAGAGAGGCGACTTCACGAACATCTTTCATCCGGCGATACATTTATCCAATCGCCGGGCGTTTTTTTTCTTTCTTCATTCCATTTTTTCCTCAGAAGGAGGTACCCACAATGGAACGAAAGCGACAGGCACGAGGGTTTACCCTCGTCGAACTGCTGGTGGTCATCGCGATCATCGGCGTGCTGGTGGCCTTGCTGCTGCCGGCGATTCAGGCGGCCCGCGAGGCGGCCCGACGCAATAGCTGCTTGAACAACATCAAGCAGATTTGCCTGGGCCTGGCCAACATGGAGACGACGCGCGGGTATTACCCGCTGGCGTCGACGGCGCCGTACTCGGCCTCTACGGGGACGACGCCCGCGCCTACTAGAAAAATCGGAGCGCTCAATGACGCCAGTTTGCCATCACCGGACTCCACAGGCAAAGTTGTGCCGGCCGCTTTCAGCGGCGACGGCTATAGCTGGTGCGTACAGCTTCTGCCCTACATGGAGCAGCAGCCGCTGTACCAACGAATCGTCACCGCCAATTATAATACCAATATCCCCAACAAGTTGTTGGTGGGGCCGTTCAATCCCACGCTCTCGCTGATAGTGCAGTCAACTCCCGCTCAGCCCGGCGCCGACAAGCCGTACCTTTTCCAGCAGCAGTTGGATGTATTCAAGTGCCCGAGTTTCCCGGGCGCCGACGAATCGAAAGGAAAGGTAAAGCCCACGGCTCCCTTCCCGAAGGGAAACGTAGCCACCCCAACTACCGATCAGGCGATGGCCATCGGCAATTATTGTGCGATGCCGTCGACGCATTACAACCAAGACGGCGATACCCCTGGCGGTAAGGACACCTCGGCCACGACAGACACGCTTTTTGATAGTTATTCCGGTACCAGGGCCAAGCAGCTTGGGGGCAACGGCGCCCTGCCGTTCTGGCAGACGACGAACAATGGCGACCGCTTTACCAAGATCAAGGGCGTCACTCACGCCGGCATCCGCGACGGTCAGTCCAACACCATCTTCTTCACGGAATCGCGTGAAGAGACTTGGACATGCTGGGTGAGCGGTTATGCGTCGTTCGTGGTGGCTGTCCCTCGCAGCGAACAGCAGGGCAATGTCACCAAGCCCACCCCGACGGGGACGACGCCGGGTCCGGCAACGTTGCAGTTTAAAGACCAGACCGGGCAAACCGCGCTGAACATCGGCAGCGACGTCAAGCGCAACGGCGGCGAAAACGCCACCGAGCCCCCCGCGGGCGACGGCAAGAGCGCCTGGTTTTACGCCAAGACCTACCCCCACAATGGCCCGACCCCGGTACGGCGACAAGCCGGTGGTTCGGCCCCTCGAGCGCCCATGCGGGCGGGGTTGTGCTGCACGGCTTTGGCGACGGGCACGGCAAGGGGATTGCCGATTCGATCGATCGCAACACGTACCTGTGGCTGGTGACCCGCGCCGGCAGCGAAACGGTGGAAGCGCCGTGAGCGCCACGAGCGGTTCATAGACGCGGATAATTAACCCCGCCGCGGAGCTTGTGCTCCGCGGCGGTTCTTTTTTGAACTGATGCTTGATGCTGGATGCGGGATAAGTAGCATTGCGATCGAGCATCGAGCATCCAGCATCGCTCAATGAACCCACTCGAAATCACTCCCGCCGACGTCAGCGTGCTGCGTGCGGACCGCCAGGACTTTCTCCTTCTCGACTGCCGCGAGGCGGACGAAGCGGCGCTGGTCTCGATCGCCGGGGCCCGGTTGATGCCGATGAGCAAGCTCGCCGATCGCGTCGGCGAGTTGGCGGCGGACAAAGACCGCCGGATTGTCGTCCATTGCCACCTGGGCGGGCGCAGTTACCGGGTGGCCGAGTGGCTTCGCCAGCAGGGCTTTGACGGGGCCCAGTCGATGGCCGGTGGAATCGACCAGTGGGCTGTCGAGATCGAGCCGGGGATGGCCAGGTATTAGCGGTGCGGTGCGGTAACGAAGCCATCGGGGTTAGCCGCGACGCGGAGTCCTCGCAGCGGAGCGCCTCCGCTGCGGCGGACCTCCGCGTCGCGGCTAACGGCCGCCTCCCATCGCTTACCGCCCACTGCCCACTGCCCACTTCCGCTGCTACAATTTCACCTCGCGCCGGAGTGGCGGAATTGGCAGACGCGGCATGGTTCAGGTCCATGTGCCCGCAAGGGCGTGCAGGTTCAAGTCCTGTCTCCGGTATTGAAGTGGGCAGTGGGCGGTCGGCAGTGGGTAGTGCCGATTGCCGCGATCTTTCTTTACTGCCCACTGCCCACTGCCCGCTGCCCACTTCCCTCGCAGAGCAGCGGGAAAAATCGCCCCGCCATCTTGTGGCCGCGGGGGATGGCGTCGACGCCGTCCAGGAGCGGCTCGTCCGAGTCGGAGAGCGTGCCGTCGCGGAAGAAATTGAGGACCACGGCCCGCCGCGGCCGCGGGCTGGCGTTGGCGAAGCTGCCGTGCAGCGCCAGCGGGTGGTGAAACACGGCCTCACCCGCCTTCAGCTCGCAGGGCACGGAGTGGAATTCGGCGCGCTGCTCGGGGGCGAGGATTTCTTTGATCGCCTCCATGCCGCCGGCCAGCACGGTCTTGGGGAGCAGCGACCAGCGGTGCGAACCCGGCACATAATGCACGCAGCCGTTCTCGATAGTCGAGTCGTCCAGACCGATCCAGCAGGTGAGGTGGGCCATCGGCGTGGTGCGCGTCCAGTAGGAGTAATCCTGGTGCCACGCCACGACGCCGCCGTGCCGGGCCGGCTTGCAGAAGAGCTGGTCGTGCCAGAACCGCACCGGACCGCCCAGTAACTGAGCCGCGGGCGCGAGGACGGCCGGGTGCCAGAGTATGTCGTGCAGCGCCGGTCGTAACCGCCAGGCGCCAAGGGCGTGGAAGAGAACCGTATCGGCGTCGCTCGATTCGTTGGCGTGGTACTCGTACCACAGCTCGCGTCCGTCGTGGTCGGGACGAACCAGCTCGGCAAGCTCCGTGCGCAGCGCTTCGATTTGTCGGTCGTCGAGGATGCGCATCCCGGCGACGAAGCCGTCGCGTTGAAAGGCGCAAGTTGCTCATCGGACAGTTGGAACTTAGCGCGCTCGGCAGGCGTCGCCGCGCGCGGGTAAAGATTCGTTATTGGTTCATGCTTTTCGGACAAATCGACAGCCACAGCAGACCTCCTCGGATTTTTGTCCGCAGATGACATAGCCCGGCCGCTGGCCGGAACCACAAGGGTTGAATGAAAGGCGCGTCTCCATTGGGTAGGTTAATGGTGTTCAACAACCAACCTTCTCGAACGGAGACGACGCCATGCAACGGTTTTTACAGCGCCACGCGGGTTCTGTCATGGGGACGCTCAGCGGGTTTGATCGGCTGCGGTTTCGCGGCACGCTGCGGCTGCTGGCCCATGCGGGGGGCATGATGAACTACTTGTGGCAACGGGGAGTGCTGTTGAAGACCTTCAAGGAGCACGCCCAGTGGGCAACGGAGCAGATCCGCCGCGGGGCGCAGGCGTTGGCCGAGCGCGCCGGGCGGCCCTTGATCTATCTGGCCGGCAGTTCCGCGAGCAAGGAGGACCAGGCGCGGACCGTCGTCGCCGCCGACCGGATCGAGGAAGGACTGATCTGCGTCCTGAGCTGCGTCGAGCCGTGCCGCTCGTACGAGATTCATCGCAACCGCCAGGAGCAGAAGCTGGACCTCCGCAATGCCGCGATGAAGTGCCTCCACTACTATTTCTACTTCCAGCATCCGCAACTGGGATTCCTGCACGTGCGGCTGCAGACGTGGTATCCGTTCACGATGCACGTGTGCCTCAACGGCCGAGAATGGCTGGCGCGGCGGATGGACGCCGCCGGTCTGGATTACGTCCGTCGCGACAATTGCTTCGTCGAATTGGCGGACCCGCGCGGCCCAGCGGCTGTTCGACCGGCAACTGCGGACCGACTGGCCGAAACTGCTCGACCGACTCGCCGCTCAGGTCTTTCCCGAGCGGGCGATGATTCTTGGCGCCTGCCCGGTCGACTACTACTGGTCGGTCGATCAGAGCGAATGGGCCACCGACGTGCTGTTTCGGTCGCGCCGCGAATTGGCCGACCGTTACGGGCGGTGGCTGCTGCACGGCGTCACGAGTTTGGGGAGTCGCGACGTGTTGCGATTCTTGGGACGGCGTACGCCAGGCCAAGGGAACCTCTATGGCGCTCTTTCGGCCGAGGTGCAAACCAGCCTCCGTGAGCGCGAAGAAGGGGTGCGCCTCAAGCACTTCGTCAACCTCAACTCGATCAAGATGTACGACAAGCAAGGCTCGGTCCTGCGGATCGAGACGACGCTCGACAGCCCGCGCCAGATGAAAGTCTACCGTCCCAAGGAAGGGGATGAGAACGGCCCCAAGGCGTGGCGCTACCTCCGCAAGGGAGTCGCCGACATGCACCGCCGGGCCGAGGTCGGTCAGGCGGCCAACGAGCGCTATCTCGACAGCCTGGCGGCGGTCGACGACGCGACGCCGCTGGAAGAACTCGTCGCGCCCCTCTGCCGGCCGGTCTTCTGGAACGGCCAGCGGGTCCGGGCGCTCAACCCCCTGGCCGGGCCAGATGCGGCCTTGCTGGCCGCGGCGGCTCAGGGCGAGTTCCTTGTTCACGGCTTCCGCAACCGCGATCTGCAAGGGCTGCTCTACGGCGGCAAGCCGCGCACGGCCGCCGACCGCCGCCGCCGCTCGGCCGCCGTCACTCGGCGGCTCCGCTTGCTTCGCGCTCACCATATCATCAAGAAAGTCCCGCGCAGTCATCGCTACCAACTCACGGACCACGGGCGAACCCTCGTCGCAGCCGTCAACGCTGCGCAACAAGCCAATACCAAACAATTACTTACGGCCGCGTAAAATCTTCGCGAACGAAGAAGAATCTGACGGTTAGCAATGCAGATGACCGATGAAAAAGGCGAGCGGCTGGAAAAGCAGACGACGCTTAGGCTTCGCAGGCAAATTGCCTGCGAGTTGCCCGCAAATCCTTCTTCAATCGGCGTCCATCTGCGTCATCTGCGGACCAATTCTTCTTGGCCGCTGAATCGGCGGACTAATCGCCGCTGCGTTCCATGTGCACTTGAATCCACGCCTCCAGCTCCTCCCAATCGACGGCGGGGAGTTTCGTCAGATCGGGCCGCAGCCGCTTCGCTTCGCGCACGTAAACGTGCTCGACATCGTGCTGCGACTTGTCGGTGTTCCAATGCAGCAGCACGCGAATGCACATCGGCAAGCCGCCAGGCACGGTCATTTCGTGACCGCACAACAGCGGCACGTCGAGCCAGCCAAGTTGCCGGGCCGCCAGGGCGGGGAACTCGGCGTCGATGTCGGGGGAGGTGGTGAACAAGGCGCTGGCCACGTCCCGCGGGTCGATGTCGTTGCGGCGGATCATCAGGGCCAGGAGCTGGCGCGTCGCGGAGAGGATCTCCTCCCGCTCGTTGCGGTCGACCGTGGTGGCGCCTCGTACTCCGCGGCAGGGCATGGGTAGGGCAGGATTAGAGGTTCCGACGCACGGGGCGATGGGATGCTGGCGGCGGATGAGCGCCGCGTCGAGCGTGCCGAGTACCTGGTACTGAGTACTCGGTAACGAGGCGCCCACCGCCATTTTGCCCAGTGTGCCGCATTCCGCAAGCAGCCTGCGCCGAAGTGTTGCCTGGGATGTGGCGAGGAGATAATTTTCAGGTTGAGCCGAAACTTTGGCCCGGCGCCCGAGTTAGTAAGTATCGGGGACGTGTGCCAAAGGGGCGAGCGGCCATCATCGGAGCGTCTTTGCCTGCGCGTCTCCGGGCCGGGCGGGGCATGTTGTACATCGGCTAACGGAACAGCCCATCAGGAGAACAAGCAATGTCTAGAATCTGCGCAAAACTCTCGCTTACGAACAACTCGAAGCCAAAGAAATGCTGGCCGGCGACGTGACGGTGAGCCTCGTGCGGGGCAACCTGCTCATCAAGGGCGACGACGCGGCCAATCACATTGCCATTTCATCGGGCCCGGCGGCCAACTCCTTCGTCATCCGCGGGCTCGACGGCACCGCCGTGAAGATGAACGGCACGGCGGCGCCGGATACCGGATTGGTCGTCAACAACGTGCGCGGGCTGGTGAACGTGAACATGAACGCCGGTGACGACACTGTGGAGGTCTCCAATGCCAAATTCAATTTGGCTCTGACCATCGAAATGGGCGCCGGCAACGACACGGTGTTGGTGGGGACCGCGGCGACGGCGCCGGCCCCGCTGAAGGCGGCGGCGATCGTGGGCGACGCCAACGTCAATGCTCGTGGGGCAATCAATGTGTTCACCGGCATCGGCAACGACACGGTGAAAATGGCCAACGTGGGCGTCGGCGGGTTCTTGCACATTGCGACGCTCGGCGGCGACGATACGGTGGAATTGGGCGCTGCCGCGACGCCAGGGCTCACCGCCAGCGAAATCTCGTCGGCCTCAGTTCGCGCCGGGTTGGCGATCGAGGTGGTGCTCGGCGACGGCGCCGACAACGCGCAGCTCAACAACGTGGCCGCCGTTGGCGCCATCACAGTGGGCGGCGGCAAGGGCGCCGACACGATTGGCCTGCACACTGTGCGCACTACCTTTCTCAATGCGATCGGCGGCGCGGATGACGCGGCGGACATGGTCGACGTCTCCGGCGCCAAGGCGATCGTGGGCGTCATCTCCACAGGCGGCGGAGCGGATCAGGCCAGCATCGCCGACTCAACGTTCACCGCCCTGGGAGCGGCCATGGGCGCCGGCGACGACCGGCTGTCGCTGTCGGGGGTCAAATCGAAGCAGGCCCTGCTGGCCGGCGGCGAGGGCACAGCCGACGAACTGGCCGACGCGGGCAACAACACGCTCGGCCGGCTGACGATCACGGGATTCGAGATTCCCGAGGGCGTGAATGTGGGCCGGGCGCCGAGATTGGACGGATTGCTGGCGGGTTTGCTGTCGCGCCTTTTCCGGTAGGGTAAGTTCGGGGGGCGCGGCGAACCTTTGACGGCGTTCGCCGGTCGTTTCCCGAGTAAATCTGCCTTGGACCCGGTTGACAGCAGGGGCCATATCCCTAAAATCAATGGGCTCGGCGGTTAGCTCTTGGCTCCGCCGACGACTGTACCTTGCCATTTGCCGCACGGGGGTTGCCCTTGGACGGCGAAATGCAAGAATATGTGTTGCTCTTTGACAATTCGGTGAGTGACCTCTATTTGAGAACCTCGCAGGGCGGGATTTTTCGGAATCGCGCTCTGTGGGAAAGCCAGCGCAAGATCGTACTGAATGAGCAACCGCACGTTTTTTTACGGAACGTGGCGGTTGGCTCGCTTCAAATGCTTCAAAAGGCTCCTTAACTTGCGAGTGAGCGAGCCGTCGGGTTTATCCCGATGGTCCGTGAACGAGCGAGTTGATGAATATAACCAATTGAAGGGTTTGATCCTGGCTCAGAATGAACGTTGGCGGCGTGGATTAGGCATGCAAGTCGAGCGAGAAGGGTCCTCTCATTTAGCCCCCGGTCAGTGACCGGGGGCTAATTGAGGGGACCCGGACAGCGGCGAAAGGGAGAGTAACGCGTAGTTACCTGCCCCAGGGTCCGGAATAGCCACGGGAAACTGTGGGTAATGCCGGATAACATGCTCTGTTAAGGAGGGATCAAAGGTGTGATTCCGCCCTGGGAGGGGACTGCGTCCTACTAGCTAGTTGGCGGGGTAATGGCCCACCAAGGCAACAATGGGTAGCGGGTGTGAGAGCATGACCCGTCTCACTGGGACTGAGACACTGCCCAGACACCTACGGGTGGCTGCAGTCGAGAATCTTCGGCAATGGGCGAAAGCCTGACCGAGCGACGCCGCGTGCGGGATGAAGGCCCTCGGGTTGTAAACCGCTGTCGTAGGGGAGGAAGTCTATCAGGGTTCTCTCTGGTAGTTGACCTATCCTAGGAGGAAGGACGGGCTAAGTTCGTGCCAGCAGCCGCGGTAATACGAACCGTCCAAACGTTATTCGGAATTACTGGGCTTAAAGGGTGCGTAGGCGGCCTTGTAAGTGGGGTGTGAAATCCCTCGGCTCAACCGAGGAATTGCGCTCCAAACTGCACGGCTTGAGGGAGACAGGGGTAAGCGGAACTGATGGTGGAGCGGTGAAATGCGTTGATATCATCAGGAACACCGGTGGCGAAAGCGGCTTACTGGGTCTCTTCTGACGCTGAGGAACGAAAGCTAGGGTAGCGAACGGGATTAGATACCCCGGTAGTCCTAGCTGTAAACGATGAGCACTTGATTGGGGATCCTCCCATAGGTTCCCGATCGTAGCGAAAGTGTTAAGTGCTCCGCCTGGGGAGTATGGTCGCAAGGCTGAAACTCAAAGGAATTGACGGGGGCTCACACAAGCGGTGGAGGATGTGGCTTAATTCGAGGCTACGCGAAGAACCTTATCCAGGTCTTGACATGCGACGGATTAACCCCGTGAAAGCGGGGCCACGCCTTCGGGTGGAACGTCGCACAGGTGCTGCATGGCTGTCGTCAGCTCGTGTCGTGAGATGTCGGGTTAAGTCCCTTAACGAGCGAAACCCTTGTTGCTAGTTGCCAGCGAGTCATGTCGGGGACTCTAGCAAGACTGCCGGTGTTAAACCGGAGGAAGGTGGGGATGACGTCAAGTCCTCATGGCCTTTATGACCTGGGCTGCACACGTCCTACAATGGCGCCTACAAAGGGAAGCAAACTCGCGAGAGCAAGCAAATCCCAAAAAGGGCGCCTCAGTTCGGATTGCAGGCTGCAACTCGCCTGCATGAAGCTGGAATCGCTAGTAATCGCCGGTCAGCATACGGCGGTGAATGTGTTCCTGAGCCTTGTACACACCGCCCGTCAAGCCACGAAAGTGGGGGGGGCTTAAAGCCGCCGCGCTAACCCGCAAGGGAGGCAGGCGTCTAGAGTCAACTCCGTGATTGGGACTAAGTCGTAACAAGGTAGCCGTAGGGGAACCTGCGGCTGGATCACCTCCTTTCTAAGGATTTCTTAGAACCACAGACTCGCGAGAGTCTGCGGAATACTTGGGGCGATCTTGTGATGGCATAGAGGTCTGTCGGCTCATGCGAGCCGAAGGTCGTCTCGACTCGCCAAGCCTTACGCCGACAAGCTCACTGAATTGAATAGAGAAACCCGGCCCGGGGTTAGCCGCCCCGGAGCCGGGTTTTTTTATGCGCCCGACTCTGTGTTACAATCTAAACGAGTCGGAGAAATAGTCATCGAGTCTTGCAGAGGGAAGGAAATGAGCACGGCGACATTCCCGCTTACAAATACCGCAACCTTCTCGCTCGACCACTACGAACACATGATCGCGTGCGGCGCGTTCGACCCGCCCCACAATATCCCGGTCGAACTGATACGGGGAAAAATTGTCGAGAAGGGGACAGGCGCGCCCGCCAAGTTCACGCTGGACCACTACGAACACATGGTAGCGGTCGGCGCCTTCGACCCGCCCTACAACGTCCCGGTCGAACTAGTGCAGGGAGAGATGGTAATGATGAGTCCCATCGGTCCCCCTCACCGACACTTCCTTCGATTGCTGACGGATTGGAGCTATCAGGTGGCGCCAGCCGACCGAATTGCAATCCATGTCCAGGCGCCAGTTTATATTCCCAGCAATCGAAGCGAGCCGGAACCAGACCTTGTTTGGACGCCTCGGCGCGACTATTCACAGCAGCACCCTAAGGCGGAGGAAGTGCTTCTGCTGATCGAAGTCGCTGAATCGTCACTCGCCTACGATCGCGGTACAAAGTTGCCTGTCTATGCCCAGGCGGACATTCCCGAATATTGGATCGCCAACCTCATCGACGAGCAAATTGAAGTCTACCGCGAGCCAAGCGGCCTCAGTTACCGGAACAAGACCCTTCATCGCGGCAACGATCCTGTTCATCCGTTACGCGCTGCCTCACGCGGCGCTGCCTCCGTCGCAATTGTTCGGGCCGTAGGCACGACTCGCGGCGCAATTCAAAATGCCGTTGCGCCGCGTGGCCGCGGCCCCCTTTACGGCGTCTTCTCTTTCCATCGTGCGAACTGGCACTGGCGTGCTTAGGGCCGGTCTACACGGCTGGTGAGTTCCGCAACACAGACGAATCTCGCCAAAAAACGATAGGAAAACATTTGTATTTCGGGGCTGGGGCGTAGGCTCTGGCACGCGGCAATGTCGTCTGCAAGAAAACACGGTCCGCGTTCCTTTGCTTTTCGAACCGGGCTACTCCTTACAGGAGACCTGAAGCATGCCATTGAGAATGTGTTCGGCCCTCGTGGCCTTGGCGGTAATTCTCAGTTGCCTCGTCGTATCCGACGCCCGCGCGGTTTCCTACACGTTTATAACGATCGCGGATACCGCAACGCCCACATCGTTAGGAACCTTCACTCATTTCTCCGGAAATCTGGCGATCAGCGGAAGCAAAGTGGCATTCCAAGGAGGGTTTCAACCCGGGGGCGGGGGCGGGACTGGTGACGGAATGTTCACTCTCAGCGGCGGATCACTTACCTCGATTGCCAGAATAGGGGGGCGCTGCTCCCTCCGGCACGTTTGGAAGTTTCGGCCAGGTGCTCGCGACCAGCGGCAACAATGTGGTGTTTGAGGGCTCATTCGCCAGCAATGGCAGAGGCATTTTCACCGGCAGTGGCGGACCTTTGACGACCATCGTTGAAAGGGGAGACCCGCGCCATCGGGTACTTTCTCAGACTTCATAGATCCAATTCCCTTCGGCGGACCCGCCGTGAGCGGAAACACCGTGTCGTTTCGTGGCGAGATCGGATTCGATAGCGGCATCTTCGCCAGCAACGGCGGCCTACTGACCACGATCGCCAAAACAGGGGATGCCGCCCCGGTCGGCAGTTTCTCTGCGGTCAAAGGATCCGCGATAAGTGGCAACAACGTGGCCTTCAACGGTGTATACGGCTTCGGTGATGACGGCATCTTTGTGGGTAGTGGTGCATCATTAAACACCATCGTAAAGTCGGGGGATGCAGCAACCTTGGGCAGCACGTTCATTCCGACCTCGGACGCTTTCGGCGCCCCGACAATTAGCGGCAACATCGTGGCATTTCGCGGCATTTACGGTAACGGCGCCCGGAGCGGCATCTTCGCTGGCAGCGGTGGCGCCTTGACAAAAATCGCCAAGTCCGGAGACGCCGCACCCATCGGTACGTTTGATCAAGGCGGCTTTCTAGACTTTGGATTTCCGGCAATCAGCGGCGACACGGTGGCGTTTAGCGGCAATTACGGGAACGGCAGCGGTGAGGGAATATTCACTGGCAATGGCGGTCCGCTCACCACAGTGATCAAGACCGGCGACTCGCTGTTCGATAGCACAGTTGCGTCTCTGTCTTTCACGCGGTTCGGACTCGATCCCGATGGCAGTGGGAACTTGGCATTTTCCTACAGCTTGGCAGACGGACGATCAGGGATTGCTATGGCCACGCCCGTGATCGAGCCGGGGACGAGTCAAGATAATCCAATTCTGCCCAGCAACCCAGGCGGATCGCCATTCTTATTCGAAAACGCGCCTACGGACAAATGGTTTGATCCGCCGTTCGTACCTTCGTTCACGTACACCGCTCAGCCGGGAACGCTCTTTTCCCAAATTCTCGACTTTCCCACCGGATTCTCCGATCCATTTACAGTTGCAGTTCAAGGCAGCACGCTTGGCCAGTTTGGCCCGGGCGAGAGTGTGAGCTTTGCCGGCTTTCCCAGCGGCGGCGTCTCCGAATTTACAGTCTCGGGTATCGATCCGCTCGTCGACGCCGAAGATCCGCGCGGCTTCCCGCTGCAAATCGGGTTTACCACTTCAACAGGCAGCTTTATCATGACGGCAGTGCCAGAGCCCGGCGGACTGTTATTGGTGTGTCTCACAACGGTACTGGTAAGCGCTGTCCACAGCTTCCACCGCAAGCCATACGGCTTGCTGGTTTAATCTTTGACATTGAATTGAGAAGCCCGACCCCGGGGTTAGCCGCGCTGGTGCCGGGTTTTTTATTGCGCCTGAGCAACATTCAATCACGTTGGCGCCAGAAAATGCGCCTTGTGTATAATCCCGGTCATGGGCACAGCCGCACTGCCAAACCTACACGTCGTCGATGACGAGACGATTGCGTGGCTGCGTGATACGACGCCCGCGCAACGTATACAAATGATCGATGCATTGAACAAAATGGCGCGTGAAGTTGTGTCGGATGAGGTTCATCGCCGTTGGCCGGCGTGGGATGAGGCTGCCGTCGCCAAGGAAGTTTTGCGGCGATTCTTGGCCGATGAAGGCCTGCCGATGTTGTACGCCAAAGGCCTTCGAGAATCTGGTCGATATAATGTCGCTCAAGGCGTGCTGAACGACTGCGAACACCGTAAACCGTGAGCCATGCGGGCGGTCGTCTTTGATGAGTTTGGCGGCCCTCTTCAGGTAGATTGCGTTGCCGATCCGACGCCGCCGCACGACGGCGTCGTGCTTGCCGTGCGGGCGGCGGGAATCTGCCGCAGCGATTGGCATGGATGGCAGGGGCATGATCCTGACATTAAGACGTTACCGCATGTGCCTGGGCATGAGTTCGCCGGCGAGGTGCTAGCGGTTGGCCGGGACGTGCGGAAGTGGCGCGCGGGCGATCGCGTGACAATGCCATTTGTCGCGGGGTGCGGCGCGTGTCCCGAGTGCCGCGCGGGGGCGCCGCAGGTTTGCGATGCTCAGTTTCAGCCGGGGTTCACAGCTTGGGGAGCGTTTGCCGAGGCGGCGGCGGTGCGGTACGCCGACTTCAACTTGGTGCGACTGCCGGACGAGATGGACTTCGTCACGGCCGCCTGCTTCGGTTGTCGGTTGGCGACGGCATATCGGGCCGTCGCATTGCAGGGCCGGGTAGCAGCGGGCGAGTGGGTTGCGGTGCATGGGTGCGGCGGACTGGGGCTCAGTGCCGTGATGATCGCGCGCGCCTTGGTGCTCGCGCGATTGGGGTCGATGTGCGCGACGAGGCTCTGGAACTCGCGCGAAGCTTGGGCGCCGAGCACGTGATCAATGCCCGGCGCCTTGACGATGTGCCGGAGGCAATTCGCGAACTCACCGGTCGCGGCGCCCACTTGTCGCTCGATGCTTTGGGCAGCGGCGAGACGGCCGCCAATTCGTTGCGTTGCTTGCGCAAGCGCGGACGACACGTGCAAGTCGGGCTGTTGGTGGGCCGCGACGCGCGGGCCAGGCTGCCGATGGAGCTGGTGATTTCGCGCGAACTCGAGCTATGCGGCAGCCACGGGTTGGCGGCCGCCGACTACCCGCCGCTGATGGCCCTGACATTGGCGGGCAAACTTGACCCCCGGCGTCTAGTCAGGAACGTGATCCGGCTGGCCGAGGCGCCACAGGAGCTGGCCGCGATGGGCAAGTTTCAGCAGGTGGGCGTCTCGGTGATCGGCGAATTCTAAGGCACATTTGGGGCATTAAATGCCCTGCCCAACGGCCGTCTTTTCCAGCTCTGCAATGCTCGCGCAGGCGCCAATTTGGGGGGTTCTGGTTGTGGCGATTGCGGCGAAACGAATGGATTGAGGCAATGTGCGATAGCTGCCGATATTGCCGAAGATGCCACTTGTAGCAAACGCCGACCCACGCGGAGGCGAAGCGACCCACATCACGTCGGCGCCGGTTGGATCGCCAAAGGCCCGCCAATAACGGACCCACTCCCGTGGAAGCCATGCCGAATGTTCCAAGCGCTTTCCAGTCGCCGGGCGGCCGCCTGCTAGCGTGGATGGCCGCGTGGCGAGCGTTGGCGGCCATGCTGGGGCTTGCGATCGCGCCGCTCGTCGCCGTTGCACAGCAAGATTCTAAACTCCTCACCGAGGAACTGCCTCCCTGGGATTTGCCGGTTCCACGGTATCTCACGGCCGATCCGGCGCTCATCGCCCCCGGCGAGGACGTGCCGCCGGCGCCGCCTGCGCCTGACATGGAAGACGTATTGAAACGGCTCGACGCGCTGGAAAAAGCCGCGGCCAAAAAAACCACTACGGCCGAGTACAAGCCCGCCAAGAAAGAAGAGCAGAAAGAAGAAAAAGAACCCGCCGCCGAGTGGGTAGACATGTCGGCCGACAAATGGAACATCAAGCTCGGCGGCCACTTTCAGCTCGATTCGATCAACTGGGCCGACGCCGACAACCCGCCGGTTCCGGCCGATAACTATTTTGAGTTTCGCCGCTTGCGGCTGCTGGCCGACGGCACAGGCTACGGCGTCTACGACTTCCGCCTCCAAATCGACCTGGAGCCCGAGAGCGGCGACGGCACGACCTCGCCGGTGGTCGATATCAAAGACGCTTACTTCACGATGAATGATATCCCATTCTTCGATCGCTGGCGGATCGGCAATTTCTTCGTGCCGTTCGGTTTGGAGCAGGTCACCAACGACACCAACAATATCTTCTTGGAGCGGTCCATTCCCACTCAGGGAATCTTTTGCGCCGATCGAGAGGTCGGCATGGCCGTGTATGGCGTTAACGACGCCCAGGACTTCACCTGGACCGGCGGCGTGTTCATCGACAGTCTGAGCGAATCGACCAAGGAGCGCGTCGACGATAACCAGGGCCAGCGCCTCAGCGGCCGGCTCACATGGCTTCCTTATTACGATGAGCCTTCTAACGGCCGCTACCTGATCCACACGGGTTGCGGCGTTCTGTACACGCACGATCAGGACGACGTGGTGCGACTGTGCGCTCGGCCGCAGATTCACGAAGGACCGTTCTTAATCGATTCGGGGAACCAGCCGGTCGGGGCGTACACGGCGGGGAACGTGGAACTGGCCGTCGTGTGGGGCCGCGTGACGCTGCAGAGCGAGGCATTTCTCGAAGATCTCAACTTCATCGGGGCGCCATCGCAAGAAGCTTCCGGCGGTTACGCGCACTTGAGCTACTTCCTGACTGGCGAAAATCGCGTCTATGAACGCTACGGCATGCACGGCGCCCAGTTCGGTCGGTTCGTGCCGTTTACAAACTTCTTCCTCGTACCAGGATGTGCAGGGTGGGGCGCGTGGGAAGCCAAGGTGCGGTACTCCAACCTGACGCTCACGCAGCTGGACAGCGGGCAATACAACGACGTCACCGCGGGCTTCAACTGGTACTGGTCGGAGCGGATCCGCGTGATGTTCGACTGGATACATCCCATCACGAGCTCGACGGCGACGCCGTTCGGCGCCACCACTTCGGACATCCTCGGCATCCGGTTCGATTACAACTTCTAACGCTGCGGCGTCGACAAAATGTTACTGCGCCGCATCTACGGCGCCACTATCAAGGATGGATTCATGCGAAGGAATATCAGTACCCTCAGCCTGTTGGCAGTTTCCGCGCTTCTAATCCTCGCAACGCGGACTGATGCCGCCGATTGCTGTTGCGACCGTTGCGGCTGTACCGAGTCGTGCCAGAAAGTGTGCCGGCTGGTGTGCGAGGAAAAGAAAGTCGACGTCATTTGCTGGGGCTGCAAGTGCGAAGAATTTTGCGTGCCCAAGCACAGCAAGAAAGGCTGCAAACATTGCGAGACTGTATGCGCCGCCTGCGACGAAGGCTGCGCCTGCTCGACGCCGCACGCCCTGCCCAAAAGATTCATCTGGCGAGAGTGGTGTCCGACCTGCGCGAAGATTTTCACCAAGAAGAAGTTGATGAAAAAAGTCGAATCGGTGAAAGTGCCGAGCTACAAGTGGGTCGTCGAGTGCATGTGCCCGAAATGCGAGGCGAGCTGCGAAATGACGCAAGTCGATCCCCGCGTCGAGCTGCCGTCGCCGCCCGTGGCCGACGCCAAGCTTCTCTATGCCGTTAAGCAGTAAGCGGCAGAGCTCCGATCTTTGATCAATGGCTTTTGTCGGGGCCCTCCCGACTCCGACGCCACATTCGGTTCGGATCGCAGAGTCAGCCTCGGACAGGCGCCCACAGTTGCTTCGGGCGGCTAGTTCTTCTCAGGTCGTTTGCGTCGCTGCCTCGCGAGACCTTATAATCTCTGTTTGCTGGCAATGCGGCGTCGAAGGTTTCACCTCTAACGCCAGCAGGAGGGTCGGATGGTCGCTGGAGTCGCTATGCACGGGCGAGCGTTTGCGCTTGCATTAGTTGCCGTGTTGGTCGCCGAGTCGGCTCAAGCTCAATGGCGTGGCCGCATCGTCGGCCGCCCGGTAATTCGCGCTCCCTTGGCGCCGCGGATTGGCGTGGGCATTGGAATTGGGGTTCGGCCCGTGTTGCCGGTGCGGCCCTTCTTGCCAGTGCGGCCGATCGTGCCGGTGCGTCCATTTGTGCCCTACGTGGGGCGCGGGGTCGTGGTGACGCCCTTCTACGGCGTAGCGCGGGCTGCGATTGCGGCCGCTCCTCGAGTTGCGGCGGCCGCGGCAGCGCCGATCATTGCACCGGCCTATGGGGCGTCGCAGGGGTACGCCGCCCAATCGCAGTATGAAGCGCCGGTAGCGAGCCAGGCGCCGGTCGCCGCGCCGAGCGCAGGTGCGGCCGCCGCGACTGCCGGCGGCGCCTACCCGTCCACGGCTGAACTGCAAGGGATGGACGACAGCGGCCTGTTGAATTCCCTGGTCGGCGTCACGCAGCAGTTGGACGCGGATCTCGCCCGGTTTGCGACTGGGGCCAAATGGCAAGGATATTTGAGGCTGCCGAGCGATGCGCTGCCGCCGCCGACGAACAATCAGGTGAAGTTGGGGATGGCCTCGCTCACGACGACGCTGGGGCGATTTGACAAGATTGCCGCCGACCCAGCGTACCAGGTCATCAGCGGCTTGCCGAGTTTCGTCGCCAGCCATGCGGCGCTGGCGGAGGTAGTGCGGCGCTTCGGCAGGCAGGCGCCTCCGCAAACCCCGCCACAGGTTCCGCCACAATCATCGGGCGTCACGCCGGCTTCGGCGCAAGAGGAACTGCCGTCGCCGTCCTTTGCTCCCGCCAGCGGCGCCGCGCCGGCGAACGAGCGGTCGATTCTGTCCAAATAACCAGCGAAGCATTGTTCGCGGGATTGAGGGGCCGTGAGTTGCCTCGAGGACAAGCCGAAAGAGTGGGACAAGCCCGGCAAGTACCGATGCAAGGATTGCCGAGCGACCTGCAACAAGAAACGCAAGTTGTGCAAGCCGGTGAAGATCGCCAAACCCAAGTGATCGATTGACGATTGCCCGGTCGGCGCCGAGCGGGCGAGTTCTCTTCACCGATCACTGATCACCTCTTCCTCATGCGCATCGGCCTGTTCATTCCCTGTTACATCGACCAGTTTTATCCCCGCGTCGGCGCAGCCACGTGGCGACTTCTGGAGCATTTTGGCGCCGGGACCATTGAGTTTCCCGAGGCGCAGACCTGTTGCGGGCAACCGCTGGCCAATGCGGGTTGCGACGACCAGGCCCGGCCGATGGCCGAGCGGTTCGTCGAAATCTTTCGCGACTTCGATTACGTCGTCGCCCCCTCGGGCAGTTGCGTGGCGATGGTCCGTCGCCACTACCACGGCATGGTGCGCGACGATGCGACGCTCCATGAGGTGCAGGCGAAGACCTTTGAGCTGTGTGAGTTTCTTGTCGACGTGTTGAAGGTTGGCCGCATCGCGGGCCGCTTTCCGCATCGGGTGGGCCTGCATCAAAGTTGCCACGGCGTGCGGGAGCTGGAGCTGTCGGCGAGCAGCGAGCGAGCCGTGCCGCGGTTCGACAAGGTGCGGAGCCTGCTCGCCAGCTTGGAGGGCGTCGAGTTCGTCGAACTGGAACGCTCAGACGAGTGCTGCGGATTCGGCGGTACGTTCTCGGTCTTCGAGGAAGCCGTGTCGTGTATGATGGGGCAGGACCGGATCGCCGACCACGAGCGCGCGGCGCCGAGGTGATCGCCTCGGCCGACATGTCGTGCCTGATGCACCTCGACGGGTTGATCCGCCGGAACAAGCGGCCGCTCAAGGTCATGCACGTGGCGGAAATATTGGCGGAAGCGCTGGGGGTGTCGTGCAATTAACCCCCCGGTCAGTGACCGGGGCTAAATGTGGGTTGAGAGTTTTTTCAATGGACCACGCCCTTGCCGCCGCCGCGTTTGTCGCCGACGGCAATCACGCGCATTGGCATGATCAGGCGCTGTGGTTCATTCGGGCGAAGCGAGACCAGTGCGCACATGCGATTCCCGAGTGGGAAGAGCTGCGGGAGGTTGCGGCCAAGATCAAAGCCCACACCATCGCTCATCTGGCGGACTATCTCGAAGAATTCGAGCGTAACGCCACGCGGCTGGGCGCCGTGGTGCACTGGGCGCGCGACGCCGCGGAGCACAACGACATCGTTGCCGGGCTGCTGGAAAGGCACGGCGTCACGCGCGTGGTGAAGAGCAAGTCAATGCTCACCGAGGAGTGCGGGCTCAATCCGTTCCTGGGCCGCCGCGGCATCGAGGTGACCGACACCGACCTCGGCGAGTGGATCGTCCAGCTTCGCCGCGAGCCGCCCAGCCACTTCGTGCTGCCGGCGATCCACCTCAAGAAAGAGGAGGTGAGCGACCTGTTCCACGAGCTGCTCGATACAGAGCAGGGAAACTCCGACCCGACTTATCTCACTGAGGCGGCCCGGCATCGGCTGCGGGAGAAGTTTCTCGCAGCCCAGGCAGGCATCACCGGCGTCAACTTCGCGATCGCCGAAACCGGCGGGTTTGTCGTCTGCACAAACGAGGGCAACGCCGACCTGGGCACGTCGCTGCCGCCGCTGCACATCGCGTGCATGGGGATCGAAAAGCTAGTGCCACGGTTGGCGGACCTGGGCGTGTTCCTGCGCCTTCTGGCTCGGTCGGCCACGGGGCAGCCGATTACCGCGTACAGCTCGCATTTCCACGGGCCGCGTCCCGGGGCGGAGCTGCATATCGTGATGCTGGACAACGGTCGGTCGAAATTGCTGGCCACAAATGAATTTCGCCGGTCGTTGCATTGCATCCGCTGCGGAGCGTGCCTGAACACATGCCCCGTGTATCGCCGCAGCGGCGGGCACAGCTACGGAGTAACGATCGCCGGACCGATCGGATCGATCCTGAACGCCGCCCGCGATCCCGAGCAACATCACACGCTGCCTTATGCGTGCAGCCTGTGCGGGTCATGCACCGACGTGTGCCCGGTGAAGATCGACTTGCACAATCAACTGCTGGCGTGGCGGAAGGTCCTGACTGAGCGCGGCCTGGTAGAGAAATCGAAGCGGCGACTGATGCGCGTGGCGGGATTTGTGCTCAAGCGTCCGCAGGCGCTGGCGGCGGCGGGGATGGCCGCGCGGATGGCGCTTTGATGGGCCCCGCGGTGGGCGCTGTACAACCGGCTGAACCCGTGGGGGAAACAGCGGGAGCTTCCGCCGCCGCCCAAAGAGAGCTTTCGCCAGTGGCGGCGAAAACTGCGAGGTTGAAACTGTGGCTGGTTCGCGCGAGCTGATACTGTCCGATATCCGAAGGACATTGGCCGTCGAAGCGCCGCTGCCGGCGCTGGCGGGCAATTGGCTGCGCTACGAAGATCCGCGACGGCAGTTTCTCGACATGCTTCCAAGCGTCGGCGGACGTGGGAAACTCGTTGACGGCGTGGTTGGTTTGCGCCAGGAAGTCGCCGACATCGTCGCAGCCGCCGGAGCGGCGCGCGTGTGCTCGCTCGTTCCGGAGGCTTACGTCGGCAACGTGAGCCTGCTGGGGGTCGACGATCTCCATCAGCTCGCCGACGTCGACCTGGCGATTCTACGAGGTGAGCTGGCGGTGGCGGAGAATGCAGCAGTTTGGATGACGCAAACAGTGCCCAGCCACCGCGTGCTCTACTATCTGTCGCAGCACGTTGTACTGGCGGTTCCTGCGGCGCACGTGGTGAACAACATGCACGAGGCCTACGAGTGGCTATCCGCACAAGCGGGCGACGGCAAACCGTTCGCCGAACCGCGGTTTGGCGCGTTTATCTCCGGGCCCTCCAAGACGGCCGACATCGAGCAGGCGCTAGTGATTGGCGCCCATGGACCGCGGTCGCTGCAAGTTTTTCTGTACTGACCGCTCATGGCTCAATCACTCGCAACTCGTCGCCCACTCGAATCGTGGCGCCGGCGTCGATCGATTCGAGGACCGTGTTGATTGCCAGGCGGTAGAAGTGGTCGAACTGCGCGGCCGGCGCCCACTCGGGCAGTTCAGCCTCGCGCTGATCAGCGAACTGGCGGGCGAAGCCGGGTGAGACTTCGCCGCTGTGCGAGTCGCGGGTCGGCACGGGGCAGCGTTGGCAAATCGTGGCGCCGCTGAACACCACCGGCCCAACTGCAAATCGCGGCCGGTGCGAGCCATCGGCGCCAAGCTGGTCTTCCCAGAACGGCGCCGGAGCGTCGATCTCCAAATTGGCGCGAAATCTCCGCCGCACTTCGCTCTCGGATAACTCCGGGAACCAGCTGGCCACCGCGGCCAGCGACGCCGTACTGATGATCGTTGGTCCCGGCGCCGCGACGTCGTCGGGGAAGCCGCCGGTGCGATCCTCGATCAGCCGGCATTCGACGCCGAACGTCGCCTGCAGCCAGCGGGCAATGTTCTTCGTATCGCCGGGCAAGCGAAACGTCTGCCGCTGGCCTTCGGCCGAAAGGTCCACCGCTTCGATCCCCTCATGGTAGTCGGCGCGAATGCGGTGCAGCGTGGGGCTGCGCTTGCCGTTGACCACGACGCCCTCGGCGTCGACGATCGCCCAGCGGCGATCGTGCTCCAGGCCGCCGCTAGGGAGTACCGTGGCGACGGGCACGTCGATGCCGTCGAGCGACTTGATCGGATAAAGGGTAATGCGCGAGACCAGCGGCATGCCGACTACCTAACCTCCGGCGGCCGCGGCGACGACCGCCAGCAGCGCCGAAGCATCGGAGAGGTCATTGAGCAAGAGGTCGGGCGCTGCGGCTTCGAGCTCGGCGCGCGGTGTACCGCCGGTGGGAGCAGCCACGGCGAAAGCGCCGATCGATCGGGCGCAGCGAATGTCGTGCACTGTGTCGCCGATCACCATGACGCCCGCCAGGCCCGACTTGCCATTGGAACCGACGTGGCGCGTCGCGGCGGTGCGCTCCGCTTCGGCCAACGCCATGGCCGCGATCTCGCAGCGGTCGTCGGTGTCGTCACCGAAGCCGCCGAAGGCGAAGCGGCGCCCCAGGCCATAATAGGCGAGCTTGCAATCGGCCCCTTCGCGGACATTGCCGGTGAGCAGGCCAACCAGCGGCCACTTCAGCGATTCCAGCTCATCCAAGAGGGCGGCTACGCCCGGAAGCACTTGGCCACTACGGCGTCGGAGTGCATCCGGCAGGCGGCTGAGGTAGGCGGCGCGGAAACGGCGCCAGTTCTCTTCCGTCGGGGCGACGCCGTGGGTGCGCATCAGATCGAGTGCTATCGCTCGGTCGCTGCGGCCGGCGAAGGACACGGCCGCCGACAACGCCGGAACGCCGAATTCCGCGGCAAAGGTCTCGGCAAACGCGAGCTGGCCCGCGCCGCCGGTCTGGACGAGCGTGCCGTCGATGTCAAACAGTACGGCGTACACAAGCGGTGCGGGTGGGGGAGCGTGCAGGGCGCGGCAGGGGGGAGCGACGCAGCAAGGCGAGACTCGCATTGTAACGCCTGGCGGCCACAGGTGAAACGAGGCATCTGCCCGGCGCAGCGAATGGGGCGGCTGGGGCAGAGCCCAAGGCCTCGGCTCAAAGTGTCATGCTGGGGCGCCGTTCGCCCTGCCCTAGCCACCCGCCAAGCGGCGCCACTCGCGCGACTGGTTCGATGCGAACAACCGGCAATCTTTGCCCGAGCCGTGCCCACAGAAAATCGGAAGCAACTGCTGCGCAAGGTACATCCGGCAATCGATATGTAGTTGGGGTACGCGCGAATAGACCTGATTTCACGGTTCTCATGCTTTTGCCGCGCACTGCTATCATCGGGCTTGCAATGGTCGTGACGGCGGCGATGGGATGTCGTTGCCCCTCGTGCCGCTGCGTGCCGGCGACGCCGTATGCGCCGTGTCCGCTGGAGCCGGTGGTGGGGGAGAAAACTCCGCCCGATCTCATGCGCGCCGTGCCCGACTGTGAGACCGAGGGCTGCTGCCTGACCCCGTTGCCCGCGCCCGACGAAGTGTACTCGCTGCTGACGCCCGAGGACTGCCAGTGCCGGGCGGCCACCAATGCCAACGTCGGCAACATGATTGTGCTCGAGGAGCACTGGGCGAACGTCATCATCGACTGCGACTCGCGATATGTGCGGCGCAATGTGTGTCTGCAAAAAGACCTGCTGGAGCTACACGCAGCCGACGTGCGTAACAAGGCGGCGGCCGCGGCGCTGGAGGCGTTTTATCAGCTCGCGGCGCTGGAGGCCCGCCGACATTACCTCGACATGGCGATTGACGAGACCACCAAGTCGCTCGAGCGCGCCAAAAACCTCACGGAAGTAGGCACGGCAGAAACGGTGGACCAGGAGCAGTTCGCCGTCCAACTCAGTCAGCTCGCCGACCAGCGGCTGCAACTCCAGTACGCCCGCATTCAGCTCAACGGGCAACTGCAGAAGCTGGTCGGCTGCCCTGTGTCCGAGTGCACGTTCTTCTGGCCGGTTGTGGACTGGACTCCCGATATGGGCCCGGTCGACGCCGACGCGGAGGTGGCGGCCTGGATGTACACGCGCTTCGACCTCCGCGGTCTCGCGTTAATGTTGTGTCGCTTGGAGAAGTCAACGCTACGGGTGGTGCGCGGGGTGCTGCAAGTGGCCGATCCCACGGTTGGCGCTGTGGAGCCCACCGAGGGTTGGATTCATCGTCTCCGCTGCATTCTCTGCAACGGGCACGAAGTCGAGGTGCGCTGCCGCCAGTTGTCCATGCTTTATCGAGACACGGAGCAGTTGGCGACGGCTGAGATCAAGGGCGCGGTTTACCAGGTCGTCTTGCAGCAGCATCGGGTGGCGGCGGCGCGGCAGGCGGTGGAGGATCGCCGCAGCGGACTGTATGCCCTCACGGCGAAGCGGGATGTGGAGGACACCCCGGTGTTTGAAGTCAGCCAAGGCCGCACGCGGCTTTACGACGCGGAATCATCGCTGATTGAACAGGTCTCGCAACTGAAAATCGCCCAGGTGCACGTCAGCAAGGCGGAAGGCCGGCTGGCCGCACAGTGTGGTTTCGAGCCGCACTTGTGCTGCGAGGGGCTGCCGTGCACGGACGCATGCTCCGAGTGCAAAGCTGCGCACCTGCTGTCCGTGCGAGTTGCCCGATAACTGCGAAAAGTGCCGTCGGGCCTTCAAGTAGGCGCCGGCTACTTCTTGATCACGTTCACGAGCTCGTCCACGAACTTCATGCGGCGCGACAGCGCTTCCTTGAAGTCATCGATACCCAACGTGTAGAACACCGACGGCTCCCGGGCGATGATCGTGGCGTTGCGCGGCTTGTCGTTCATCAGCGCCATCTCGCCGAAGTATTGCCCTTTGCCCAGCCGGGCCACGGTTTCCTTCTTGCCGTTGGTTTCGACGATCACGTCCGCCTGGCCGGAGTGAATCAGGTAGAACCTGTCGCCGCGGTCGCCCTGATGAAAAACGACGTCGCCGGGTTCGGCCTGTTCGCCGGTCATCTTGACGGCCACTTCGATGCGCTTGCTGGTCGTCATGTCGGCGAACAACGGCGTGTCTTCCAGCAGGTCGCAGATTTCCTTGGTCTCGTGCACGTTGACGTTGAGCTCGATCCGTCCGTAGACCATTTGCACGATGCGGTGGGCGACGTCCATGATGCTGTCGTCGTGGGTGACGATGATGATCGCGCACTTCTCCCGCTCGGCGATTTCCTGAAACATCGTCACCACCGCGCGACTGCGCTCCTCGTCCAGCGCAGCCGTGGGTTCGTCGGCCAGCACTAGCCGCGGGTGGTGGACCAGTCCGCGGGCGACGGCGATGCGCTGCTTTTCCCCGCCCGACATTTCCTTGGGCTTGTTGTCCATCTTGTCCTTGAGCCCCAGCCGGGTGAGCAGGTACTCGATGCGGTCCTTGGCCTTGGCGGGATCCATGCCCGTCAGCTCGGCGGCCATGTTCACGTTTTGCCGCGCCGTGAGCGAGGCGAACAAATTGTGAGCCTGAAAGATGAATCCGATCTGCCGGCGTACGCTCGTGATTGTTTCCGTCGGGACGACTTTGAGATCCGGCGAGATGAGCTTGGGATTCAGCTCCTCCCCGGTCACCTGCAGGCTGCCTTTCTGGACCGTGCGCAGCGTGCCCATCAGCGTGAGCAACGTCGTTTTTCCCGAGCCGCTCTTGCCCCGCATGATCACAATCTCGCCGGGGTACACCTCGAGGTCGTTGCCGTGGAGCACCTGGTTCGGCTCGGCGCCTTCGTAGAAGCAATGATCGAGGCCGGAGACCTTTACCGTCTTCTCGATGAAGGCGGGAACGGAATAGATGCCGCTGGCGGCGGGCGCCGATCTTTTGGAAGGCACGGAAGGCGTGGGCATGACAGGTAGGACCGTATGTGCGGTAGGTTAACTTCAAAACAGCGTCGCCGGGTCGGCCTGCAGCAGCTTGCGCACCGCGAGCATTCCCGATGCGATGCACATCGCCAGGGTGAGCAGGAGCACCTGAGCCATCACCGGCGAGGTCATCTGCATCAGCAGTCCCGTGGAGTGGGCGACCGTTTTGTAGAGCGTCATGCTCACCAGCAACCCCGGGTAAAAGCCGACCAGCGACAACAAAAACGATTCCACGACAATGAATCTTCGAAAGTAATTGCTCGTATAACCCATGGCCCGGAGCGTGGCGAACTCCGGCATGTGGTCGGCGATGTCGGAATAGATTACCTGGTAGCAAATGACCATGCCCACGACGAAGCCAATAATCTTACCCGCGGCGAACACGACGCCGATCGGCGTGCTGGCGTCCCAGAATTTTACCTCTTGCTCGCGGAATTGCTGGCGCGTGAGCACCCACACCTCGTCGTCGATCACGTCGTCGATCTCTTGCCGCACTTCTTCGGGGTCGGCGTCGGGCGTCAGTTGCACGATGCCCACGTCGACCACGCTCAGCGGATCGCCGAACGAAAGTCGTTCGGGAAAATACAGGGCGAAGTTTTCGGCGCTCATCACCAGGTTGCCGTCGTGAGCGAAATCGGTTCCCAATTCGAAAACGCCGGTTAACTGCAGCGGCTTGCCGGCCAGCTCAGCGTTCGCTTGGGCCAGCGCTTCGGGATCGTCCATCGGAAAGTCGAAATGTTCCCGCTTGCTGCGGACGTCGATTACGCCGTTCGCGGGGTGCGGAGCTTGTCGAGCTGCGCGTTGACGTCGGGCGAACGAAAAATCGGGTCGTCCAGGCGAAACCCGATCGAGCGGATGGGGTGCGCCTTGCTCGCCCACGTGGTGCTGAGGTTCTTCAGCCGCGAAAGGGTCAGTTCCGTGTACAGCGGATAGACGCCGGCGACGCCGGGAACCGAGCGGGCCTGGTTCAGCAGTTGAATGGGGAACCGCTTCTCGGCCGCCAGCGTGTATTTGGCCCGGCTGACCAGGAAGACGTCGCCGTGCAGGTCGTCGATGATTTTCACCTGGCTGTTGAACAGCGCATTCTGAAAGCCGATCTGCATAAACATCAACAGCACGGCAAACCCGATGCCCGCCACGGCCACGACCAGGCGCCGCCAGTCGTGCGTCAGGTTGTACCAGGCCAGCGGCGTTCGCGTCGTCTGAATCATCTTCGAGCGGCCTGGTTACTTGAATAAATCCGCCGGGTCGGCTTGAAACAACTTTCGCAGCGCAAAGCTGCCGGACACGACGCACATCACCAACGCCAACGCGAGCACGGACAGCGCGATCGACCAGGTCATGATCATCGGCAGCCCGGACCGCGCGCCCACGAACTCGTAGAGGCCCCAGGAGATCAACAGCGACGGCGCATATCCTACGAGCGCCAAGAGCACGGATTGCTCCAGCACGGTCTTTATCAAGAAGGAGTCGCGGTAGCCCATGGCCTTGAGCGTCGCATACTCTCCCATCATGTTGGAAATGTCCGTGCTCAGCACCTGATAGACAATGGCGATGCCCACAAACACCGCGACCCACACGCCGAGATTGAAGATTTTTCCCAGCGGCGTCTCCTCCACCCAGCGATGCTCCTCAAATATTCGCACGTCCTCGCGGGTGAGGGCCTCGACGTCGGCCGGCGCCGCCGAGGCGGCTTCGCCCAGGCCGATCTCACCGAGCAGTTGTTGGAGCTCGCCTTTCACCTGTTCGGGGTCGACGTTCGACTTGAGTTTTACCAGCCCAAAGTTCACCTCGTCCAACGGCTGCCAATAGCACGCGCGGGCAAAGCCCTCGATGCTCGCGATGCACGCCCCATTGGCGGCCAGGCCCGTACCCAACGTGACGACTCCCACGATGCGGACGCGGTCGCGGCCAAGCGCGGTTTCGATGCCGACATCGCCCTCGTCGAATCGCCGGCCATTCTTGGGGCCGAATTCCGGCTTGCTCTTGCTGTCGATCAGCACGTAAGCCGGATGCGTAAGCTTGGCCGTTTCGAGCTTTAGATCGGGCCGCGTAAAGGGCGGGTCGGTGGGATCGACGCCCATGCAAATGATCCCGCGCCACTCGCCCTTCCAAGCCTCGCGCGGCGTGTCGGCGGCCTGGGGCGCCTGCCACTCGCTTAAGCCGAGGTAAAACGGCCGGGCCCCTTCGACTTCCGGCAGCGAGGCCGCCTGGTTGATACGTTGCAGCGGGAAGGTGCGCGGCTCAGTCAGATGCAGGTACGCCGGGGACCGCAACATCACGTCGAAGTCCAGCGCATCGTAGATCTGAGTGGCCGTCTTCCGCACGGCGCCCTTGAAGCCCATTTGCATGAAGATCAGGATGACGGCGAACCCCACCCCCGCCAGCGCCACCGCGGTGCGGACCTTGTTATGAACGAGGTTCTTCCATGCAAGTGGCGTTTTCATGAGCTCGTCGCATTGCCGTCAAATCCAGTACGCCGGCACGCCGAGGAAAGAAATGGCTATGGAATGGCGGAGTCCTCGTCGCCTTCCGCCAATTTCGTCGCGGCAGGGGCGCCCGCGGAGCCAGTTAGGCCGTTGGTCTTTTTCGGCACAAAGTCCACCTTTACCTGCATGCCGACGCGCCGAGCCGCCTCCTTGACGCCGGCGGGATCGTGCGGGTCCGCCTCCACGATCACCTCCACGATGGACCGCTCGCCCGGGCCAAGGGGATTGCGGTTGATCAACGCGGGGCTGGTGACCATCGAGCCAATCTTTGTCACTTTGCCCTTGATGCCGCGCGGCCCCGAGGGCGCCCGTTCGGCATAGCCGCCGGCAAAGGCGGGGCTGCGAATCATCGCCTCCTGGCCGATCGAAAGTTCCTTCACGTCAGCCTCGTACACCTCGGCGACGACCACCATGCGGCTCAGATCGCCGACTTGCAGAATGGGTATCTGCGTCACAAATCCGCCCGGCTTGGTCGACACCTGCAGCACCGTGAACTTACTCGACTCGGCAGACGCCGGTGGGGTTCGCAGCACCGACTGCTCGAGGGTTTCCGTCGCCACCTTCCGCTCCTTGCGCAGGATCTCGCTTTGATCCAGGTTTTTGGCGCGCTCCAAAGTTGTTTGGGCGAACCTTAGGTTCACCTTCGCCAGATTGAGCGCGGCATCCGCCGCGGCGAGCGCTGCCTTGTGCGTCGCCTCGGCGGCTTTGTAATCCTGCATCACCTGGCGAGCCAGGTTCTCCTTGTGGCGGGCCTGCTGATCGGTCAGTAGCTCTCTGTCAGACTCCCGGAGCTTGGAGAGAATGGCCGCATCGGCCTCGGCGATCTCCGCCGCCTCTTTCAGGCTCGCCAACTTGGCGGCCTGCGCATCGACCTCGCCCACCTTGGCCTCCGCTTGGATCATGCCCGCCTCGGCTTGCCGCACTTGCGACTCGGCCACGGCCAGGTCCTGCTCGCGCTGCTTCGCGGCCATGTCGATGCGGGCGTCGACCGCCTCGAGTTGCGCCAGGCGCAGTGCGTAGCTGCCCACATGTCCCAAATCGACGCCGGCTGGAAAAACGGCACCGGGCTCCACGCCAGGAGTCAGGCTGTCGAGCCGCTCGCCGGGCAAGGCGCTGAGTTCGATCACGCCGCCTGCGGGTTGCAGGCGTCCGTCCGCCACAATCTGCCGATTAGACGGGGGCAGCGGAGGAGCGGCGGGCGTCGGCTCGCTGCGCAACGCCCGACGGCAACTGAACATGGCCAGCCCCACGATGGCCGCCGTCAACAGCGCGTAGATTTTCCGTTTTGCGGGCCAGTCGACCATGGCGCTCAACTCAATCGACGAAGCTATCCATACCCCGCCACCGGCCGCCCGGCCGCGGTATCTCGTACAAGTGTAAGTTGCCCCTGCCCGCGCTGGGCGGCAGAAAAGCATATTTCCAGGATGGGCAGGGGCCCCTGTCATGTCAAGCAAGTCCCAACGCCGCTTGAACTTGCGCCGCTTTCCCGGGACTGGAACCCCCGCGGAAAGCGCCGCCGCGGCCTCGACGCCCGCGTGATGTCGGCCTTGCGACAAAGGCAGGACCACGCGACCCTGTACCCCTCGGCAGGAATTGGAAGCGCGGGAATCGGCCGGCCACGACGGCGCCGTGTGTAGAATCGGGGACGGCCCCTGTTTTCAGCCGTACACCGTCGGGTTTGGGGAGGGAACAATGCGTCGCTGGGGCACGTTTCTGCTTGGAATGGCGGTGGGCGCGGCGGTGCTTTACGTCGCCTTGAACTACCATTTGGTCCGCGCCAGCGACGGATTGCACCTGATTGCGAAAGTCGACGCCGGAATGGCAGACACTTACGTCGACATCACGGAGTTCGGTCCCGCCGATTGGGCCAATCATGTGGATGTTGCCATGGCGCTGGTGCAGGCCGGCCGCCGCGACCTCGTCGAATCCGCAACTTCTGGGGCCCTGCGGAAAGGCCTCGACCGACTGTTGACGCCGCCGTCCGGTGATCGATAGCACACCGGCGCCGGTTCGATCGATTCTGTCAATTCTTCGCGCGCGAGCCCCGCACAGCCGGCGTTCTCGGCTCTTGCGGCAAGTCCTCTCACATCGGCGCCAACGGCGGCTGAGTGCAGGCCGGCGCACTTGCGGAACGATATTCAGTTAAGCGGTCGTCGTGCCGCAGCGCCTGCCCTGGCCGGGGTCGAAACCAAACCGATTACGGGCAGAGGCGTCGGCGCCGTATCGAGGAGCATGTGATGGAACTGAATCGCAATCAGTACTTTTTCCTCGGCATTGTGATCCTGCTGATGGGCGCCCAGCTGCGCATGGTCAGCTCCTATGTTTTGACCGCCGACGCCACGCGCTTTCTGGCGGAGCGCACGCAGTCAGGGAGCGACTCAGCTCTCATTTCGCTGGCCAGCGATGTCGGCGCTGGAGGCCAGAAAGTCATCGAGCCGCCCGAATGGCTCGGCTGGTGCCTGATGTCGGTGGGCGCCGTGTTGATACTTCACAGCCTGGCCATGAAGCGTCCTGGCGCCTGACGCCTCGCCCCACCCCGTCGAGCTTGTGCCCCATGCCCGCCGCCTCACGCCAGCGCCGCCCGAGCCTCGCCGCCGGTCCGTCGCGACTCGCTCGGCGTTCGCTTGGTGTAAATCGCTGCGGTCCGCTGCCGGTCGGGGCCGTCGTCCTGGGAGCCGTTGCGGCGATGGGGTTATGGCAGCTTCGCCTGGCCGCCCAGGAAATCGCCGCCGCGGCGCCGTCGGCGGTCGCTGCCGAGGCGCCCCTCGCCCAGCGCGACGTCTCAACGCGCGAGCCCGAGCAAACCGCCGACTCAGCCAAAGATGCACGACGCCTCCGCGAAGGCACGCGCCTGACCAACTGCGTCGGCCACTTTCGTCAGAGCGGAGATACGGTGAGTTTCATCGACGAGCAAGGCCGCGATATCGGCGGCCTGCCCAACTTGAACCTCGAACGCATCATCCGCATGCTAAAAGGCGCGGACGAGCCGGAAGCGATCGGATGGAGCATCAGCGGCACGGTGACGGAGTTCTCTGGCCGCAATTACGTGCTGATTTCCCGAGCTATTTATAAGGCCTCGTCGCCGCCGCCCTCGCCCGACCGCCTGGAACAGTAACGTTGCCGACAGCGGCGGTCGCTCGGCGGCGTCGGCTCGAAATTTGCAGCGGCAGCATCCCGTGCGCTACCGCGCTCCTGGCGCTCGCTTGAAGGGGCCCCCGTGGGTCACGGCGCAAAGGGTTGCGGCGATTGACATTGCGCTTCAGTGGGGTATCATCGAAGTCGCCCGACCAACCGTGGCACGGGACGACTCAGTCATCGAAGTTGCCAGGGGTCTGATTATGACCAGCTTGCGTCGCCTCGACGTCAATGATTCGGCCAGTATTACCGTGGTGCGGTTCAAGGACAGCAAGATCATCGATCCGGAAGCCATCCAGGAGCTCGGACAGGAATTGTTCGACTTGGTGACCACGGGTCAGCGGCGGAAGATCGTGCTGAGCTTTGCCAACGTCGAGTTCCTGTCGAGCGCCGCCCTCGGCAAGCTGATTGCCTTTGAGAAAAAGGCAAAACAGGCTAGCGCCGAACTGATCCTCACCGATATCTCGCCGGAGATATTTCCCGTGTTCACGATCACCGGATTGGATAAGTTGTTCCGGATCTTGGATCGCGAAGTCGACGCATTAGCGGTGTTGTAAGGCCCCCGCACGGCGCCCCGGCGGCAGAGAAGGCGGCATGTCGTTCCGACAAGAGCGCATCTTGAAACGATCGCTGCCCAGCGCCCTGAATGCCTACCAGGAGTTCGTCGAGTCTGTACTCAACGAACTGACCGCCCTAGGCTGGCAATACTGCGATCTGTTTGGCGTGCACATGGCGCTGGAGGAGTCGATCAGCAACGCCATCCGTCACGGCAATAAGCAGGATCTAACAAAGTGCGTGGACATCGAGTGCCATCTGAGCGGCGAAAAGTTTTGGGCCCGCGTGTGCGACGAAGGCGAGGGATTTGAACCTTCCGCCGTCCCCGACTGCTGCGCCCCCGACCGCTTGGAGATTCCCGGAGGCCGAGGACTGACGTTAATCCGGGCCTACATGTCCCAAGTCGAGTACAACGACCGCGGAAACTGCGTAACGATGGAGAAACGCCTCAACGACGGCAACTCTAGCTGACGGCGGCCGCCTACGGATATTGTCGACGCTTGCTGGGAGCCATAAAGTGAGATACCCTTTAAGATTCGGCGGCCTGCGGCGACCTTGCGAGTGAGCCCGACGCCCGCCCATTCCCCTGTAGCTCAGTTGGTAGAGCAAGCGGCTGTTAACCGCTGGGTCGTAGGTTCGAGTCCTACCGGGGGAGCTTTTCCGAGACATCGGAAAAATCTCCAGATCGATTTTGCACTTAAGGACTTCGGGCGAGCCTCGCCGGAAGTCCTTTTTCGTTGCCGCCTTCCGGTGGGGCAGCGGTGGGGCAAGATTGCGGTTGTGTTGCATTTGTCTCGCTCGATCGCGTTCAGGGCATTTCTAGGATGCCAACGTGGAGCGAAACCAACATGGCCTGGCTTGAACAACACCCGACCGCCGGCACGTACCAAATCGTCTTTCGCGTGGGCGCTGCCAAGTTCAAACGGTCGCTAAAGACCGAGGACGCCCGCGAGGCGGCAGGTCGCTTGGCGCGCGTCGAAGAGAACCTTCGCCTGATTGAAGCGGGACGACTGGTTTTGCCTGAACACGGGGATCTGGCGGCATTCTTGCTGTCCGACGGCAAGCTCAACGGGAAGCCCCAAGTCGCCGAGCGACTTTTGCTCCAGGGAGTTTTGAAACGCTATCGGGAAGCCCTGCCCGAAGGTGCGCTGGAGCCAGAATCGCTGCGGATCGCGGAGCTCCACATCCGGCACTTCGTGCGCCTACTAGGCGTCCGCACGGTGCTCGGCGACATCGACCTGGCCCATTTGCAGCGGTACGTCCTCAAGCGATCCAAGGAGCAAGGGAAGCGGGGACTTCGGGTGAGCGTGGGCACAGTTCGTAAAGAACTGGCGACGCTGACCACCATGTGGAATTGGGCGACCGAACATGGATTCGTTTTCGGACCGTTGCCCAAGAGGGGACTGAGGTTTCCAAAGCTAGACGAACACGCGCCGTTTCAAACATACCCGCAGATCATACGTCAGCTGCAGCGTGGCCGACTCACGACGGTCGAAGAAGCGCAGCTATGGGATTGCCTCTACCTCTCCACCATGGAAATCGAGGAGATTTTGACCGTCGTCCGCGAACGCGCCGCGTATCGCTTTCTCCATCCCATGCTGATGATGGCGGCCCATACGGGAGCCCGGAGAAGCGAACTGTGCCGTTCGCGGGAAGCCGATGTGGACTTCGCGTCGGCCACGCTGCTGATTCGCGAAAAGAAGCGGACGAAAGGCAAGCGGACCACTCGCTTGGTCCCGTTGACGCCCCAGCTCAAGCAAACGCTACAAAGGTGGTTTGAGGAAAAAGAGGGGAGTCCGTTCATTTTTCCCGCGGAGCATCAGGTGGTGTGGCCTGCTCCCCAATTCGTGATCCAGATGTTATGAGAGTCTCAGCGGCCCTTTGGGCCAAGGAGACTCAGGATGTCGACGAAGCGAAGGAAGCGACACAGCCCCGAGCAGTTCGTTCGCAAGCTGCGTGACGCGGATGCGATGCTGAACGCCGGCAAGGACCTGGCGGCGGTGCTGCAGGCGCTGGAGATCGCCGAGAGCACCTACGACCGCTGGCGGAGCCAGTACGGCGGGATGAAGGCCGAGGAGGCCGTGCGGCTGAAGAAGCTGGAGGACGAGAATCGCCGGCTCAAGGAAGTGGTGGCCGAGCTGACGCTCGACAACCGCATGCTGAAGTACCTGGCCGAGGGAAACTGGTAAGCCCCGCTCGGAAGCGAGAGGCCGCGTGCAAGCTGCAGGACCAGTTTGCCGTGTCCGAGCGTCGGGCCTGTCGAGTCCTGGATCAGCCGCGGTCGAGTCAGCGCCGCCAGACCAAGCCGCGCGACGACGAAGCCCGGCTGGCTCGCCGGATGCGCGAGTTGGTGAGAGCACGGCCGCGGTTCGGCTACCGCCGGATCGCCGCGCTGCTCAAGCGCGAAGGCTGGCGAGCTAATCCGAAGCGGATCTATCGCCTGTGGCGCCAGGAGGACTTAAAAGTGCCGAGAAAGAAGCGAAAACGGCGGAGTCTGGGCGTGAGCGAAAACGCTTGTCACTGTCGGCGGGCCGAACGCCAGGACCACGTGTGGACGTGGGACTTCGTGTTCGACCGCACCACCAGCGGCAGCGCGCTGAAGTGGCTCTCGATCGTCGACGAGTACACGCGGGAATGCCTGACGCTGAAGGTGGCGCGCAGCATCACCAGCGAAGGCGTAATTGACTCGCTGGCCGAGCTGTTCGCCATGCGCGGCGTGCCGCAGCATGTGCGCAGCGACAACGGGCCGGAGTTCATCGCCTTGGCGATTCAGCGGTGGTTCGCGCAGGTCGGCGTTCAGACGCTCTACATCGCACCCGGCGCTCCCTGGGAGAACGGCTACGCCGAGAGCTTCCACAGCCGATTGCGAGACGAGTTCCTGGCTTTGCAGGAGTTCGAGAACGTGGCCGCAGCACGGAAGCTGACCACGGCCTGGCAGGACGACTACAACTTTGCTTCATACTGCCCCTTTGTTCTATGTGCCTAATTCTACAGCAAGGGTTTTCGCTGTTGAGTTTTTCTGTGATTTGGACGTATATCTGTGGTGATCCATGGTCGTCGTAAGAACTGGCCGGTTCGTTGTTTCGGAGTTGAAGTCAGGAGGACCTCTCCATGGCAACGAACAGGGTGCCGCACATGCGCAAGGAAAGTAACGTGTTTTCATCGGCGATTCGAGTGTTGTTTCGGGCGCAGGGAAGCGAAGGCTCATTCGCTGGTTTATCTGCAGGGGCTGATTCTTGGGGAAGGCCGAAAGAACGTGGAACGCATCGCGCTCAGGTTCTCGACGGCACGCGACAGTAGTCCGCCCTCGCAGAACGAGGTGGTTGCTTTGCAAGAATTCTTGACCCTCTCGCCGTGGCAGGCTTGCAGCGTGCAGGGGAAAATCCAGGACGTGTTCGCCGAAGAACTCGTGCCAAGCACTTCGGCCTGGGCGCTGGGCACAGTCGGCGTGGTGGATGAATCGGCGTTCGTCAAGAGCGGACCGGAAAGTTGCGGCGTGGCGCGACAATGGTGCGGTCGGCTGGGCAAGAAAGAAAACTGTCAAGTCGGCGTCTATCTGATCGGCGTGGCGCCGGCCGGAACGGCGCTGTTGGATCACGGGCTCTACCTGCCGAAAACGTGGGTCGGAGATCGAGAGCGTCGCCGAAAGACGCGCGTCCCGGAGGAGGTGAAGTTTCAAACCAAGCCCGAGATGGCGACCAAGCAAATCCGCCGCACGCGCGCAGCGGGGCACGTCGCGTTCGACTGGATTACGGCCGACGAACTGTACGGCCGCGACGGCAACTTCCTGGACGCGCTCGAAGGAGATGGCCAACGATATGTCGTCGAAGTTCCCGTCAACACCAGCGTGTGGACCGAGGATCCGAGTACGCAGATGCGCTCGTGGTGCGGCAACGGCCGGCCGCCGAAGAACCCGCGCCGGGACAGCGTCCGCAGCGTGAAGGAGGTTGCCGAATCGTTGCCGCCCGACGCGTGGCAAGTTCTCCAGTTGCGCAACGGAGCCAAAGGCCCCTTGGCCTTCGAGTTCGCGCGCGTGCGCGTCTGGGCGATGCGACACAAGAAACCGGGTCCGCCCGTGTGGCTCGTGATTCGCCGCAGTCTGGCCGAGAAACCGGAAGTGAAGTATTACGTCTCCGACGCCGACGAGAGCACGCCTCTGGAAACACTGGCTTTGGTCACGGGAACCCGCTGGCGGGTGGAAGAGTTCTTTGAAGACGGCAAAGGCGACTTTGGCATGTCGGACTACGAAGCTCGTGCCTGGACCAGTTGGCACCATCACATGACCATGGTGGCCCTGGCTCACTTGTTCATGACCACGACCAAACACGAGCTCCAGGAAGAGATGCCCGAGCTGACGTTGCCGCTGGCCCTGGAGCTGATGAAGGCCACTATGAGCCGGCCCACGATGACCGAAGCCGATGCAATGCGACTCACCGAATACCATCTTCATCGCAACAAAGTTGCTCGCCAGTCTCACCATAAGTCCTGGAAACGTAAACACAAACGAATCAAACTAAAACCCTTGCTGTAGAACTAAAAAGCCGAGGGATTTCTGCCGCGGAGCTGGTTTCGCGGGGGTCCGCGAGCGCCGTCGGGCTCGTTCGCGGAGTTGTTCCGCGGCTTCTGTCGTAAGATCTTGGCGGTTGACGACCCACGGCCCGTCCGGAAGCGGGTGTTGGCCGGGAATTTCGCCGTGTTCGATTGCCAAGCGCCGCGTGGCGGGACTGACTCCTATAACGTCGGCCGCCTCATTGAGCTTCAGCCAGCCTTCTTCCTGGCAACGTTCGTGGTTGTAACAGGCGATCTGGTGATAGTTGCGCAGCGACACGACGCGTTCGCGCGTCCAGCGGTTGCCGCGGCCCGTCCTAAGGCCGTTGCGATTGAGCGCGCCGGCGATCACGTCGTCGGTGCAGAGTCGCGCCAAGCTCCGGACCGCCGCGACGACTTCGACCGAGGTATGGTTCATCTGACCACGGCGGCGACGAGGCGTCCGCAGCTCCGTGTGGGCGCCTCCTTTCCAATGAATCAGCATTACGATTTCGCTTGTTTCGGCGTCGTAGTCGACGACGACCTCCTCGACGAGCGTCCGGACGATCCGTTTCTTGATCGCCGAGTCGGCGGCGGGTGAGTTCCAGACCGCGTCCAAGTCGTCCGCCAAAGCGGCGAATTCGTCGACCGAGGACGTCATGACGGCGGCCGGCGGCCGCTCGGCGAGTCGGGCTTCGATGGCGCCCACGGCTTCCAACGCCGCGTTCCAGTTCAATCCGCCACCAGCCGGTTGTCGGGATCGCAGGCGTCGAATTGCTTCCCCGCGCGACGGGCGGCGTAGCGCGCCGCTTCGAAATCTCGCTCCAGGGCGAGACGCACTTCATCGAGCTGCGCTTGCTGTTGCCGGCTTGCCAACACGGCCGCCTCCACGCCGGCGGGCGCCACGACGCGCAGCACCTGACCGGCAATCGCATCGTCTACCGGAACGCCGCCGAAGGCGAGACAACGAGGTTCGCCTTGGTCGAGCCAGCCCCGCACGCAACTGTACCGCAGCACGTCGTGTTCCCGTCCCGTGTAGCGGACCGTCAACTTGTGCCCGCAGCGGCGGCAACGCAGCAGACCGGCCAACAACGCCGCCCCCCGTTTGGCGGCCCCTACGTTCTGATAGTTGTTGGCGGCCAACATGCTACCCACCTGCTGAAATTCTTTCCAGTTAATGTAACCCTCGTGCGCCCCGGGGATCAACGCGAGCCACTCTGGCCGCGGCTTGCGACGAGCCTGTCGCTTCGTCGCCGAGCCGTCGAACTGAGCGACCTGCTCGGTCTTGCCGTACGCGTAAGCGCCGCCGTAGGCCGGGTGCGTGAGGAGATGATAGATCGTGGCGTACGAGGGGCGTTTCCAGGTCGTTTCGCCGGTGCGTCCCCGGACCGGTAGCTGTAGCCCTTCTTCCAAGAACCACAGCAACGTCTGCCGGGCCGTTCCGAGTTCTTGAAACTTGCGGAAGACCAGTCGAATGGCGTCTTGGACGCGGCGATCAGGGTCTTTCTCCAACCGCTGGTCGTCCGTTTTGACGAAGCCGATCGGGGCGGCGATGATCAACTCGCCGCGGCGCGCCTTCTCACGGCGCGCTTCAACGGACCGTTGGCGGAGCAAATCGAGTTCGTACTCGTTGAGGCTCCCCTTGAGCCCCAGCAGCAAACGATCGTTGCCCTGGCGCGGCGCATAGACCGTCTCGTGGTCGATCAGCAACGTGTCGACGATGCGACACACCTCGACGAGTTGTTGCCATTCGCGGCTGTTCCGCGCGAATCGCGAGACCTCGCGGGCTGCGACGGCGCCGACCTTGCCGAGGCAGACCTCGGCGACCATCCGCTCGAAACCGCTGCGGCGATCGCTGTCCGACGCCGAACGGCCGAGATCCTCGTCGATCACTTCGATCTCGTTCCATCCCAGCAGCGCCAGCCGCTGCTGCATCGCATACTGCAGTCGCTGGCTCTCCTGGTTGTGCAGCACCTGGTGCTGCGATGACTGTCGAACGTAGAGCACCGCCTTGCGGGCCACGTGCTGCGGCTGGAGCTTATCGCTCATCGCTCGCCTCCTTCGTCGCCTGCCGGGCGGCTTGCAGCAGCGATGCGATCAGCGGCAGCGTCTTGCGGCGCACGTCGTCGGGAAGACGATCCCAGCGAGGCGCCTGTGGGCGGGGACGAAACAGGTGGAGTTGACGAAGCGCACGGCGCGACAGTCGCCTGGACATGGGCATCTCCTGGGTCTGGCTCAGGGAAATGCCGTTCTTCTACTCGATCGCCGCGTAGGATTGCCAAGAGTTCGCTCAGGCGCCGCAAATCCTCGACGCCGACGAACGGGGCATTCGCCATGCGCAGCCGGCAACAGACGGTGCGATCGAGCATCCAATACGATAGCTCGATCGTCCGGCCTGATGCGCCGCGACAATGACAGGTCCGGCGACCGCCCCGGATGAAATCCTGCACCACGGCCACCTGCCGACCGTGCCACGGATGCCAGGCGTAGAGCACCTCGCCGACGATGCTACTATGGGTCTTGTGTCGCGCAGTTGTACAACCATCACCGGCCGCACAGCTCGCTCGGGCACTTGACCCCCGCCGAGTTCGCGGCCCGCTGGGCTGCTTCCGCTCCGGAGTTGCTTTCGGCTACGCCTCAAGCAACTCCTCCGCTCCAGCAGCCCAGCGGTCTTACCCAACCCGTACTCTCATAACCCTTGGTATCACTTTTGGGGTCAGATCAGGTGCGGACTCGCCGACCGCGATTCGAGGAGGGATGCGTCACGCCTGACCAGGCGAGCCACCAGCTGGATCGTGCGATCGACGGGACGATTTGGGAGAACATTCGCGGCTGGCATGTTTTTCGGCATAGCTTTATCAGCAACTGCGCAGTGCGCCGGCGTCGATCAGCGAATGATCGATTCCTGGGTGGGTCATCAAACCGACGCCATGCGACGTCGTTACACCCACCTCTTTCCGCACGCTCAGCATGCGGCCATTGCCGGCGTATTTGGCGAGCAAACCGCGGTCCGCTAGACCTCGGCCGGCAACATGTTTTCCCAATACATGCCGTCGCCGATTTCACCGGTCCTCCCCGATGTGTGTCTCACATCCGCGCCACGGGAATCGCAAGTTTCTGTTCGGTTGTAAACACCTCCGCACGCCCCCTTTCGATACCTCGGCGGGGGCGACCTGAGCAATTTCTGCCAAACGAGGAAATGTAACCAAGTCGCGGAGAACTCAGCTCCTTGACTTATCGATATCCCGCAAGATCTTCTCAGAAGCCACGACCTATCTGCATGAGTTCGGCCCGACATACAGAGCTGAAAGGCATCAGTGGGGCGTGCTCATCGCGATTCAATGAGGCGTCAACCTGCTCAACGGAGATGTTGGGCATCGCATACAGATCGACGATCCGCCGACAACAATTCTCGGCCTCGTGAAGAACCGTTCCATCGACGACTCCCTTCTCGGCATTCCTTGCCGTAAGGGCATGTCTACAAAATCACTTGCGACGAATCAAGAACAGTACACAGTCAAACTAAAATCTCGCCGTATTGCTAAATCCAACCTCCGGGCTGGACGAGTTAAATGAACTGACGCGCTCCGTCAGCAGAAACACGACGTGAGTTTGAAGGAAACCGTCAATTGGAGCTATTCCAATGGTGCGTGGCGGTTGCCTGATTCTGGCTACGCTCTGCCTCACATGGGCCGGTGCCACTCGCGAATCAGCCCAGGCCTCAAATTCGCTTTCTAGGGACAGCGATACCGCCGTTCCATCAGCCAGCGAGCGACTCGTTGACTGTGGCGCCGGGGTAGCCTCAAATAGCACGGCTTTTCAGACTGCTCCTTTCGATGGACCTTGTTATGTGAATGGCGCCCGAAACGTGCAGCGCCTGGCGGGGCGCCGTGGCGCCTGAATTGTGCAGCGCATAACCGTGCAGCGTAATCGACTTGGGGACAATGGGACGTCAGGGCGAGCGGCCGCAGGCCGCCTTCGCCAGGACGACCCAGCTTTCCCCATCGAGCGAGGCATGGAGGAGTGTTGCGCAACATGGAGTTGTGGACGGAAGTCCGCCGCCGGGTGCTGACCGGCGAGATCGGCAAGCGCGAGGCGTGCCGGCAGTACCGGCTGCACTGGCAGACGCTCGAGAAGATCCTCGGCCACGTCGAGCCGCCGGGATACCGACGGGCGAAGACGCGCAAGCGGCCGAAGATGGAGCCGTATCTGCCGCTGATTGCCGAGATCCTGGAGGCCGACCGGCGGGCCCCGAAGAAGCAGCGGCACACGGCCAAGCGGATCTTCGACCGGCTGGTCGTCGAGCACGCCTTCGACGGGTCGTACGAGAGCGTCAAGGAAGCGGTCCGCGCCTGGCGCCAAGGTCGGCAAGAAGTGTTCTTGCCGCTGTCGCATCCGCCGGGCGAAGCCCAGGTCGACTTCGGCTTCGCCTACGTGGACCTGGCCGGCGAGCGGACGCAGGTGGCGCTGTTCGTGATGACGCTGCCGTACTCGGACGCCGTCTTCTGCAGGCGTTCCCGCGGGAATGCACCGAAGCGTTTCAAGAGGGCCACAAGCGGGCCTTCGAGTTCTTCGGCGGCGCGGCGACGCGGATCAGCTACGACAACAGCCGCGTGGCGATCACGAAGATCACCGGCAGCCGCAGACGGCAGCTCACGCGCGAGTTCCTCCGCCTGCAGAGCCACTATCTGTTTACGCCCCACTTCTGCCTGGTCCGCCGGGCCAACGAGAAGGGGAAGGTCGAAGGGCTGGTCGGCTTTACCCGCCGCAACTTTCTCGTGCCCGTCCCGCGGGTCGAGTCGCTCGCCGAGCTCAACGCCGAACTGCTCAAGCGCTGCCAGGCCGATCTCGACCGGACGCTCCGCGGCAAGCCGGGCTCCAAGCGCGAGCTGCTCGCCGAGGATCGGCAGGCGATGCTCGATCTGCCGCGGCAAGCGTTCGACGCCCGGAGAGTCACGCAGGCCACGGCCAATTCGCTGTCGCTGGTGGCGTTCGACACGAACCGTTACAGCGTCCCGGTGAAGCACGCCCATCGGCCGATCACGGTGGTGGCCACCGTCGACGAGGTGCGGCTCATCGACGGCGACCAGCTCGTCGCCCGGCACCAGCGGTGCTGGAAGCGGGAGCAGAACCTGTTCGATCCGGTTCATTACCTGGCTCTGCTGGAGCGGAAGCCGGGCGGCTTCGATCACGCCCAGCCGCTCGAAGCATGGGAACTGCCGGACTGTTTCGCCACGCTCCGCCGGCTGCTGGAGACCGAGCCGAGCGGGCTGGGAACGCGGGAGTTCATCCGCGTCCTGCGGCTGCTGGAGAGCGTGAGCCTGCCGCAACTCGCCGACGCCGTCGACTACGCCCTCGACATCGGCGTCCACGACGCCGATGCGATCCGGGTGATCGTCGAGCACCGCCGCGAGACGCCGGTTTCCCTGTTCTCCCTCGACGGCCGGCCCCACTTGAAGCTGGTCGACGTCGGACGGACCGACGTCGCCGCCTACCAGTCCCTGCTCGCGGAGGAGCTGTCATGACCAAGACCGAAACCAAGAGCACGGTGCTGGTGAAGCACCACCTTAAAACAGTTAAAACTGCCGACGATGCACGCCGAGTGCGAGAAGATGGCGGCCCGAGCCGCCCAGGAGAACCTCGACCACCTGGCGTACCTGCTGGCGCTGTGCGAGCTGGAACTGGTCGATCGCGAACGGCGGGCCGCCGAACGGCGGCTGAAAGCCGCCCGGTTCCCGGCCGCCAAGACGCTCGACGAGTTCGACTTCGACGCCCAGCCATCGGTCAACAAGCCGCTCGTGCTGGAGCTCGCCAAAGGCGACTGGCTCGACCAGCGGGAGAACTTGCTCTTGGTCGGCCCGAGCGGCACGGGCAAGACCCATCTGGCGCATCGCCCTGGCCATGGCCGCCTGCCTGCGGGGCCGCAAGGTGCGATTCTTTCGCGTCACCGAGATCATCGCGCTGATGCTTGAAGCCCGCGAGGAGAAGCAGCTGCTCCGGTTCCGCGCCCAGCTCGCACGGCAGGACCTGGTGGTCCTCGACGAGCTGGGCTACGTCCCCGCCAGCAAGGCGGGCGCCGAGCTGTTGTTCGACGTCGTCGGCAGCCGCCTACGAACGCCACAGCCTCATGGTCACGACGAACCTGCCGTTCGAGAACTGGACCGAGGTCCTGGGCAGCGAGCGGCTCACCGGGGCCGCCCTCGACCGGCTCACCCACCGCTGCCACATCCTCGAAACCAAAGGCGAGAGCTATCGACTCAAGGACGCCCGCCGGCGTCGTCGATCTAACGACAAGGAGCAGCCCGTAACGGCCTGACGCGGGAAGGCCTGGTCTCATTCCCGCACTGAACCCCGCGCTGCAGAATTTGGGCGCCAGGCGATGCACGTTTCAGGCGCCATTCACACGCCAATGATCCTTGCCGAGCCGACGTAACTTGCGAGCCAGGCGAGGCCGAAGGCCAGAAGCAGTGCAAGCATCGTAGGAGTGCCCGGAAGGTCAATTCTCCTGAGGCGGTCAGCCATTGGAGGAACGATTAATCGCCCGATGAGCAAGGTGCCAATCAGATATCCGAAGGCCGTTAATGTGGTGGGGTCGCCGTGCTCTTCATCAAATCGTTCTACGGGATCCACCGATTGTTCAAGGCGTCACCGCTTCCACGCCGGCTGCGGCCAGTCTTGGGTGCGGCATTCGCCGGACTACTTGGCCTGCTGTTGTACTGGTCGCAGGGCGGCGATGCCCGAGCGCTCGCGGTGCTTGGGACGGGCTACGGCGTTCTCCAGTTCGCGTTTGCGGCGCCAAACACAGCAAACGCCGGCGCCGCAATTCCGCACCAGATGGCGAGTGAAGAAAATTCCGGAACCGTCGCCGCGGCGCTGATTTCAACAATGCGATTTTCGCCGCGATCGACGTTAAAGCCTGAACGTCGCTCTGGGTCATATTGACGGGTCGCGCTGGCGGTACGTGAGAGCGTCGTAGCGCTCAGGCGCACGGCATGGTTGGAGATATCGTGAGCTACTGGAATCTCCGTGCCATCCCCCGTACAGGGGCCAGGCAACAGATTCCCAGTTGAATCCGTCGCGAGGCGCCCACCTAGGAGATTGTCCCAAGGATAGTGGATTGCTGCTTGCCGTGACATTGGCCCGTTGGTCGTCACTTCATCAAACCAACTCGCAAGAGTTCCATCCGACGCCGAAGTCGCCACATCGTCCGAAATGATTGACGCCCGAGCGCATGCAGACATGAGCAGGCCTGCTAGCAGCGCCATGCACTTTAGAGAATTCGACCCAGCCGGTTTGAATCTCATGATTCTTTAACCTGCCGCGGATACCACTAGCCATTGAGCAAACAAAACTCCATTTTTACTGCCAGGGCCGGGGTATTCAATCAAATTCCGGCTGACAGGGGCCCCTTTGTCGCCCTGACAGGCGACTGATAGTCGACGCAAAAGGCTCGCTGCGCTGAAGTGCTGACGACCGGCAGCGCGCTCTTTCCGCACACGCGACTTCCCGCGACATCGAACTAGCTATTTGCGCTCACGTCCGGGTCGCGAGCGAACATCGCTCGGGATTTATCGCGTAGTGCAAAAACCGGGCTATACTGTACAGATTAAAGGGCTATCCACTTAACTCCACCGACCACTACCGGTTGTGGTTACGATTTTTCAGGCCGGCCGCCGATCATTTGGCGGTAGGAAGTGGGGGGGAGTTGGACCGCTTGCTGAAGCAAACGATAGAACAGCTTGCCCCGCGAGCGCGAGGTGCGCCGATTGAAGCGGAAGGTGAATTCGTCGAGGTAGTAGTCCAGGTGCTCGGCGCTCACGGCCCCCTGATGGGTTCCCAGGAGCCAACGCTTGAGCAGCGACGCCACGCGGTGAACCCGCGGCAAGAGTTGGCTGGCCGCCTCGGGGGTGCGCCATCCCACGACGGTGGGCCGATGGCGGTAGCCGAGCTTCTCCAGCCTTCCATACCCGCCGCCGCCGCCGGTGTGGACGACGCTCCCCGGAGCAATCGCCGCCTTCACGAAGCGGCCGAGACTGGTGCGGCTCTTGTTCGGGACCGTGGCCAGGCGGATGCGGCCGATCCCGGAGCCATCCTCTTCCGCCCCGATGACGACGAGCGCCTTGTTCTCGATCCACGCCCCGTCTTGGGGGCTCTCGCCGCCGACGAACGTTTCGTCGACTTCAACCGTTCCTTGGAGCTGATCGCGTCCGGGACGGACCATCGCGCGGCGAAGCTTGTGAAGCCAGGTCCAGGCCGTCTGGTAGCTTCCGAGCCCGAGCGCTTGCTGGAGGCTGGCGGCGCTGGCGCCGTTCTTCTGGTTGGTGACGCACCACACGGCGCGGAACCAGAGCACCAAGGGCTTGCGGGCGTCGTGGAAGATCGTGCCGGCCGTCGCCGAAGTCTGATGGCGGCACGCGCGGCAGATCAGTCGTCCGCGCGAGGCCGACCAGGCCGCGTCGCCGCCGCACCGCGGGCAGACGAACCCCTCCGGCCAACGCAGCCGCCCCAAGTATTCGCGGCACGCCTCTTCGCTCGCGAACCGCCGTTCCAAATCCATGATCGTCCGCGGATAATCCTCTCCCATCCCCGAACACTAGGGGTTGTGGTAGGTGGAGTCAACTGGATAGCCCTTACAGATTAATACTATGGGCGAGGCGGAAGTCGAACCCGCACGGGGTTGCCCCCCACGGGATTTTAGGTTGTGCGGAGGTATCGCGGACCGCAGCGAACTCAGCAGTTTGCAGGCGGTTTCAGCCTTTCCGACCGGTGTGAACCGGCTAGAAATCGTGTAGCCGGGCGTAGAGGCGTAGAACTCTAATTTTACTGTCCGAAGCCGCATAGCGGCGTGTAAATGCTTTTGGTATTGAGCTTTCTGAACAAGGACCCGTTCAGGAGGTTGCGGTCATGGAACGACGTTTTGTGTTACGCAAAGCGGCGATGCTGGCAGAGTGCGAAGTGGCGCCGCAGGTGTTTTCGGGAGTTGCGGAGCGCTTGGCCAAGTTCGTCGAACCGTTTGTGCAGTTGCTGACGCAACCGGCCCAGCGCGAGCACGCGCCGGACTATCTGAACGGTCTGATGTCGGACCTGGAGCGAAAGAACGTGGAATCGATCGCCTACCGTCACGATCAAGACCGCGGGAAGTTGCAGCATTTCATTGGCTGCGCCGAATGGGACCACCGACCGCTGATGACGGAGCTGGCCCGGCAAGTCGGTGCGGAGCTCGGCGAAGACGACGGCGTCATCGTGTTCGACCCGTCGGCGTTTCCCAAGCAAGGCCAGAAGTCGGTGGGCGTGGCGCGGCAATGGTGCGGCCGGCTGGGCAAGGTCGACAACTGCCAGGTCGCCGTCTACATGGCGTATGTGTCGCGGATCGACCACGCCTTGGTGAACGCTCGGCTGTACCTGCCGCAGGAGTGGACGCGCGATCGCGCACGGCGCAAGGCGGCGGGCGTGCCGAAGGAAGTGCGTTTTCAAACCCGCCACGAACAGGCGCTGGAGATGCTCGCCGAGCACGGCGACTTGCTGCCGCACGCCTGGATCGCCGGAGACGACGAAATGGGGCGAAACGCCAGTTTTCGCCGGGCTTTGCACGAATCGGGGGAGCAGTACTTGCTGGCCGCGCCAAGCGACATGCTCATCCGCGACCTCGATGCGCCGGCGCCCGAATACCAAGGTCGCGGCGCCGTCCCCAAACGACCTTTCGAGCGCGTCGATCGGTGGCGCGACGCTCTGCCGGGGGAAGCTTGGACGCGGATCAACGTCCGCGACGGGGACAAAGGCCCGTTGGAGGTCGAGGTTGCAGCCTGCCGGGTCAGGACCAAGATCAAGCAGCGCGTCATGAAGTACGACGAGACGCTCATGGTCATCCGTTCGTTGAATGACGAGGGGGCGACGAAGTACGACTTCTATTTCTCGAACGCTCCCTGCGGAACGACGGCCAAGGAATTCGCCCGCGTGGCGCTGGCCGCCCACCGCATCGAGGAAGCGATCAAACGCGGCAAGAGCGAGGCTGGATTGTCGCATTACGAAGTTCGCAACTGGCGCGGGTGGCATCACCATCAGGTCCTCTCGTTCATCGCCGCGTGGTTCTTGGCACGTGAAGCCCAACGGGGAAAAAAAGTGGACCCCGGCGATCACCGTGCCGCAGATCCGCGACGGCGTCGCCATGCTCCTGCGGACGGCTTGCCGCTGCGACACGCTGACCCAAATCGCCAACAACAAAACACGTCGCCTCCTTCGCAACGAAGAGGCGCGCTTCTATCACTACAAAGCACGTAATCGACTGCCCCCGTTGAGGATCAATCAACGTCGATAACTTCGGACAGTAAAACTAATCGCTCCACGATCGATTCGGATCGGACTCGAATATATGCTTCGGGTCAGGGAGGGTAGCGCCACTATCGCAATTTCCCCCAAGGGAAACGCAAAGTCTACCGGAGACCATCGCAGAAAACATCGCAACTCCGTCCCGAATTTGAAAAACTGCTCCAGCGCTGGGCAGTGACCTGTGGCGCATCTTTCTGATGCCAGATTAATTCGCCGACGAAGCGGACGCGCCCTTGCCCCGAAGAGGCGCCATCATGCGTACCGTAGCGCCGGCGGCGGCATTACGGGGATGCGGCCAAGCTGTTGGCGTACGCGAGCAGACAAATCGCAGCCAACAGGACGACAATCCCAACTCGCAGCATATTGGTCGCGCGCGACGAAATACCTGTCCACTCGCCCGTCGCGAAGCCGATCGTCGCCGCCACGATTAGCGCCATGCCAATATTTACGCCCCAGCCTACGGTGGTTCCCAATTCGGCCTTACCCGCGCGATCCAAATAGTAGGCTCCGATGCCGTAGGGGATCTGAGCGATGAAGTGGACGACTCCCATGGATGAAGCAATCAACAGATCTCGTCCCGCGCCGGGCGCGAAATAGTTCCGCCAGGCGCCGGTCTTGATCATCCGGCCGCCCATGAAGATCAACAAAGCCGTCATGCCGCCCCAATACATCGGCATCCAGCGGATGAGGGTCGCCTTCCAGTACAGGTTGGCCCCCATCGCCGTTTCCAGCGGCGCCGCGTAGTCGTAGCCCAGGTTGGCGCAGGCGCTGAGAACGCCGGAGATCAACACCATCATCAAGCCGACCATAAATATTGAGCCGGTGGGCTTGGGAACGGTGAATTCGTCCTCCGGGCGTTCCAGTTCGCCTGCTCGACGTTTGGCGAGTTCTCTCTCGCGCCACACGCCCGCGAGACCGGCAAACATGGTCCCCACGAGAAGCGTCGCCAAGCCGACCAGGGTCGCCAGCTTGGGACTCCATTGAACCTGTTCCCACCTGCGCAGCAGAGGCCAGCCCGAGCCGACCGTGATGGTGATGCCCTTGATGATGGCGGCGGCGAGTGCCATGCCTAGGATGTTGAATCCGTAGGCGTAGGTAATCGCTCCCAGGCCCCATCCGAATCCAAACGCGAAGACAAGCAAATTTTGCTGCCAGCCCACCGCGCGAATCGCCTGGGTCCAACCCGGCAGGATGTAGTTCACCGCAATCAGCGGCACCACGATGGTGGCGAAGAACATGGAGACCAAGGACGTATTCTCGACCGCGAATCGCCGCATCACACGGTACTGGAGTCCAAAGGCGCCGCCAGCGACGGCGGCGACAAGTATGGCGGCAAAGCCCAAGATGAGGTCTGTGGATGCTGACATGGGGGGCTACTCCGACTCGCCAAATTGCGGCGTTAACAGATGACAGCGGCGAACGAGTAGATTAACGCAAAAGACGACGATGAAAAGACTTCTGACAGTTCAACAGCGCGGACGCCGCGCGAGAAGACTTGACTTTTAGCAAGAGATGGCAGCATAATCGTCGGTGGTTCGCACGTCAATAAACGCTGCCGCCGCGGGAATTGCGGGCTAAACCTCTCGCTTGACGGCGCGTGCCGATGAGCGCCCGACTATACACGGAGCCCATAAGTCTTCGAGCAGCCGGCTTTCACGGTATCGGAGCCGGCCGAGCCACGGCCGCATTTTGACCGACGCGATCCTAATCCATGTTCCGATCGACGTCTTCTTCCGCCGATTTCATGCTGCGGATCTTAACCGCCTTAGCCTTGTTGGCCAGCCTGGATGCCAGCCGCGCCGGGGCTGATGCGGTTACCGGACGTAGCGACCACTGGGCGTTTCAGCCTGTCCGGCGGCCGACGCCTCCCGGCGAGGGGGCCGAGGCCGCGTCCAACCCAATCGACCAGTTTATCCGGGCGAAACTCCAGCAGGAGGGGATCCATGCTGCGCCGCCGGCGGATCCGGCCACGCTGTTGCGACGCCTGACCCTTGACCTGACGGGGATGCCGCCTAAGTGGAGCGACGTCGAGACGTTTGTCGCGGATCCATCGGAGGAAGCGTACGGGCGAGCGGTAGATCGGTTACTGGCCGATCCCCATTATGGCGAGCAATGGGGTCGGCATTGGCTGGACGTGGCGCGGTACGCCGACAGCGCGGGCTACGAGTTCGACGGCAAACGCGACGTGTGGAAGTACCGCGATTGGGTGATTCAAGCGCTCAACGCTGACAAGCCCTACGATCAATTCTTGCGAGAGCAAATCGCGGGCGACCTTTTGCCGTCAGCTACGGTAGATCAGAAGATCGCCACCGGGTTTAGCTGCAATGCGCTCAAACAATATGGCGACGTGCAGGACACGACGATTGACCGCGTGAATGCCTTCGGAACCGCCGTGCTGGGGCTAACGCTGGGCTGTGCGCGCTGCCACGACCACAAATTCGATCCCATATCGCAGACCGAGTATTTTCAGATTTATGCATTTTTCGATCAGGCGGAAGACACGGTGTTGGACCTCTCGTCTCCGGAAGTTGCGGGCACCCGCAATGCGCTCACACAGCAAATTGCCTTTTTGAAAAAGGAACTCTTCATCTATCAGAACGGCCCCGACAAGGATCCGTTGGCATGGGCGGCTCAACTTTCTCCGGATGAATTGCGGGCAACGCCAAGCGACCTGCGCGAGGCCATCGTGCGAGTCTCCGGCGATCGAACGCCGGAACAACTCGAACGCATCCGCAAGGGCCACGAGCTGGCGGTCGCCCTCTATCGGGACGCTTTGGAAACGCGGCTCGAGGCCTGGGCAAACGGGCTCTCGCCTGAATTGCAACAACAGGTTGGGTCGGAGCTCGCCGCCTACCTGGCCAGACCCCGCGCGGAGCGCATGGGATCTCGTCCGCCGGGTCTGATGAATAAATTTTGGGAGCAGGACGCCGGGCGAATTGAACGCGCCAAGGTCATCGAGTCGCTTGAGAAGCGCATGCCGGAATCGGTGGCCGCGGAAGTGATGCGGCAACGGATCGATAATCCTGAAACGCATGTGTTCCTGCGCGGCGATCCGAGAAACTTGGGGCCCAAGGTGGACCCGGGAGTACCGGCCGTGATTTCGCTACCGGGAGTGATCGGGCCCAAGCCGACGCGGCGGGATTTGGCCGAATGGTCCGTTTCGCCGCAGAATCCGCTCACGGCCCGGGTCGAAGTGAACCGAATTTGGCAGGCGTTTTTCGGAGTGGGCCTGGTGGAAGCCGCCGACAACTTCGGCACTCAGACCGTGAAACCGCAATACGCGCAACTGCTCGATTGGCTGGCCGCGGAACTGATGGAACATGGCTGGAGCATCAAGCACATTCAACGCCTTATCGTCACGTCGGCGGCCTATCGGCAGAGATCGCACGATCGCCAGGACCTGCACGCGATCGATCCACAGAATCACTTGTTCGCCCGCCAAATGCGCTTGCGGCTGGATGCGGAAAACATTCGCGATGCGGCGCTGTCGACGAGCGGCTTGCTCAATCCAACCATCGGCGGCCCCAGCGTGTTTCCCTACCAGCCGGACGGAGTCATGACTGGCCGCGCTGACAGTATGCAGTGGAAAATGAGCGAGGGCGCCGATCGCTATCGTCGGGGGCTGTACACCCATTTTTGGCGATTGACGCCGCATCCGTTTCTGAGCTTGTTCGACGTGCCGGACGCCTCGGAGTCCTGCCCGCGGCGAACTCGCAGCAACACGCCGATTCAGGCGCTCACGCTGCTAAACGACCCCTGGTTCATGGAAGCGGCGGTAAGCCTGGCTCGACGGATTGTGACCGACGCGCCGACGGGCGACGACGGCCAACGGCTCGACTGGGCGGTGAAAGAGTGTCTGTCGCGACCCGCGTCGACCGAAGAAATCGACGTGTTGAAGAACCTGCTCGCCGAGCAGCAGCGCGTGTTGGAACAAGACCCGCAGCGGGCGCGCCGCATCGCGGGCGAGGCCGGCGACGATAGCCGCGCCTTGGCCGTGGCCTCCTGGACCTCGGTGGCCCGTGCGTTGCTCAACCTTGACGAGTTCATTACCCGGGAGTGAATCATGCCCGAACTTCCCATAGCACAGCGCTGCCACGACGAATGCTGTCGGCGACAATTCCTGGGCCGCGGCGTGAGCCTGGGCACGGCCGCCCTGTTTGCGCTGCTCGACCGCAGTGCGGCGGCGACCAGCGCGGCGAATTTGCTGATCAATCCGCTGGCGCCCAAGTCGCCGCATTTTCAGCCGCGGGCTAAGAGCGTGATTCAATTGTTCATGACGGGCGGGCCCAGCCATTTGGACATGTTCGATTACAAGCCCGGCCTGGAACGCTTCAGCGGCCAACCGCTGCCGGAGTCGCTGGTGGCGAAAGCGAACTTCGCGCAAATCCGCGACAAGGCCCCGCTGGTGATGCCCAGCCCGTGGAAGTTTCAGCGCTACGGCGACAACGGCCAATGGGTGTCCGAACTGTTGCCGCACACGGCGAAAGTCGTCGACGAGCTCGCCTTCGTGCGGACGATGACCAATAGCGAAACCGTGCACCCGCACGCCGAGTTCATGATGAACACGGGGCACCGAGTGGCCGGGCGGCCAAGCATGGGCGCCTGGTTGGAATATGGCCTGGGGTGCGAGTCGACGAACTTGCCGGGGTACGTTGTCATCAACAGCAATGGCCCCACGCGCGGCAAGCAGGGCAATTATCACAACGGATTCTTGCCGCCCACCTATCAGGGCGTGGAGTTGCGGACCCGGGGCGAGCCGATCCTCAACACCAACAATCCTCCGGGCGTGACGGCCGACGATCAGCGGAAGGTGATCGACGCTGTCGACCGCCTAAACGGCATGAGGTTTCAACTGACGGGTGACGGCGAGATCGCGGCCCGCATTTCGGCGTACGAATTGGCGTTTCGGTTGCAATCGAGTGCGCCGGAACTCGTGGACCTAAGCGACGAGACCGAAGCCACGCACCGGCTTTACGGTTCGGCGCCCGACCAGCCGTCGTTTGGGCGGGACTGTCTGCTGGCCCGGCGTATGATCGAGCGCGGGGTGCGGTTCGTGCAGATTCACTTCGGCGATTGGGACCACCACGCCGACATCGTCGTCTCCCATCCGAACCAATGTCGAGCGATAGATCAGGCTTGCGGCGCGCTGATCTCGGATTTGAAGCAGCGCGGCCTGCTCGATGAAACGCTAGTTATTTGGAGCGGGGAATTCGGCCGCACGCCTGTCGCCCAGCCACAAAACGTCGGCGGCGTGGGCCGCGACCACCACACCGACGCGTTTACCCTCTGGATGGCCGGCGGCGGCGTCCGGCCGGGAAGCGTCGGCGAAACGGATGACTTTGGGTTCAACAAAAACGGCGATCCGATCGACGTGCACGATCTGCACGCCACGATCCTGCACTTGTTGGGGATCGACCACGAGCGCCCTGACCTACCGCTTCCAGGGCCGCAACTTCCGGCTGACCGACGTCTACGGCAACGTCGTGACAGATTTGGTGGCCTGAAACGCCTCGCCCGGCCGCCTTGGGGGCTCGGCGGTCTTCGACTGCCGAGCCGCGACTACCGCCTGAACTGATCGTTTCCGAAGTCCTGAAGGGCCACGTCTCGCGCGACCTGATGCTTGAGCCTCGGACGATAGGGCCGGCGGAGCAGCCCTTGCCCATCGTCGACGACGGCGGCCGCCAGCGCGTCGAGATCCGTCGTCGATGCAATGTCCGTGGAAGCGAGCGCGGCGGCGGCTGACGAGCCTTCTCTGTCGATCGTCTCCTGGTCCGATTCGCTGCGCACATTGGCGAGTTGGGGCGTCGCCGCGGCAGTCGCCGAGCGAAGCGTAAACGTATTGTTAACGCCCAAGTTGGTGACTTGGGTGGACGCCTGGATGGGACCGAACAACGTCGCATTGCCGTTGGAGCTCGATTGATACTTGGCGCCGACGCTTAAGTTGGGACCCAGGGTGATGTAGTCAAACGTATTGAGGGCGCCCCAGACGTCCAGGCCCAGGTTCATCGAGCCGCCAAAGTCGCCCGAGGCGACGCGGATTTCGAACGTGTTGGAATTGATATTCGCGGCGTTTGCCGCACTCTGCCCAACCTGCACGCCGACGTTCGTCATGCCGTGCGTGTGTATCGTGCGGAGCAAATTGTTGCGGTAGAAGGTGGACGGCGACGGGTTGGCAATTATGATGCCTGCCTGGCCGATGTTCATTTCATGCAGGTAAAACTTGCTGTTCTCCACCGACCGCAGGCTGGGATCAATCAACACATTCGTCGCCGCTGCGACGACGTGCTGAATGCGCACCTCGCTGTTTAGCACGCCGGATGTCGTGGGCTTGATGCGGACGCCAATCGATGCATTGGGGGCAACGATCTGGCCGGTCAGCTCGAACTGCGACGACACGATGTCGCTCATCTCCATGGCGACGCCGGACTGCGTGTAGTTGAACGTCGAATCGTAAATCTCGTAGATGCGATTGTTCAGCGGCCCGACGACAATCGTATCGTTGGTGTTGTAATACCCGTACTGGCTGTGAGGCGCCAGATTTCGAACGCCGCGGCCGAAGACTAGTAAGTCCAGATTGTTCGCCGCGGCGTACGCGAAGGCCTCTTTCAGTCCCGACGTCTTGGTGCCAAAGGTGTTCAGGAGCGTGCCGTCGGGCTTGACTACCTGCGCGATTGACCCCGGCCCAGTCTCGAAAATCTGGCCCAGCGGCGCGATCACCGTCACGCGACCGGCCGTCGAAAACAAATCGAAGGGAATCGCATCATCGGTCCGACCGGCCACAAACATGTTCGTCGGACTGAATCCTGAACCAGAGAAGTTGACCTGGTTCCTGGCGATGTTATTGAAATGAAACACGGCATCGTTCACCGGCCCCAGGCCCGTGCTCATCGTCACCCGATGCGTCTTGGCCGTAATGTCCATGGAAAAGTCGAAGCGGCTGTCGACGACGCCCACGGTGCCGTAGATTTCGCCGTCGAGCGGGTGCGGCGTGCGGGGTTGGAAGAGAATGCCGTTGGTCGCATTCGGGGCGTTCAGCGCCTCGCCGCGCCAGTAAACGTCGGTGATCATCGTACTGTCGAAGCGGATGCCATAGTCGGTGACGCTGTTGGTGAAATTGAGCGTGGCGTCTTCAAATCTGAACGTGCGATCCTGTAGCTCTTCAATGTCGATATGCGCGTTCAAGGTATAGGCGCCGGGCAGCACGAAGACGTCGAATCCCTCGTTCGCGGAATAGGCGAAGGCCTCCTGCAGCCCCTGGGTTTGCGAGCCGCTGATGTCGAGCATCGAGCCGTCGGGGAGCTGAACGCCCGACGGCTGAACGATGATCGCTCCCGGATGGTACACAAACGGGGCGTACCCGGAAGGGATCGAATTGCCCAATTGCCGCTGCCAGAGCAAGAAGTCGGCGCCGTCGACGTCGGTGTCGCGGTCGGCGTCGCCCTGCCCTTGCGTCGCTCCGCCCAGCGCGCCCAAGCCGGTTCGCCACAGCGGAAGATCGTCCGCAGTCACGGCGTAGTCGGCGTTGAAGTCGGCGTTGATTTGGGGATCAATCTCCTCGATCACTACGTCCCACGACGCGAACGTGGGCACGCCGTTGCCCAGCGGCCCGGCGCCGTCCACGATAATCGTCAGCGTGTCGCCCGGCTTGATCGCGACTTTTTGCGCCGACAGCGGAACGATGGCCCGCTGGTTCACAAAATCGGCGTCGACCGTCGCCACGGGATCGACGGAGTCGTTCTTGTAGATCTTCATTTCCATCTGACGCAGCGGCTCGAAGTCGGCTTGCGTCAACAGCCCCGTAATTTGGACGCCGCCTAGATCGACTTCCGCAGGCGCCGTCCATTTCACGACCATCGGGCCGTGGCCGAGAATTGAATTTGGTTCGCTCGTAAACCCGGGATTCTTTCCCCGCGAGTAGCTGTACAAGGGTCCGCCGCCCGCGGCCGCGGTCACCCGCCATCCGGTCCCGGCGCCGGCCACGGAGCCGGGATCGGCGTGGGCCTCAAGATCCGAGGGCACGTTGTTCGGTCCCAAATACGTCCAGTCGCCGTTGGGATTGTTCTGCGGCAAATCATTGACGAAGTCGGCGTAAAAATCCGCGGCGGCGCTATGGAGGTAGTTGGCCGTCGGCGTGGTCGGGGCGCCCACGCTGATCGTGAGATCGACGCCGACAAATTCTCCCAGGACGCCATCCGCGCGGGCGAGAAATAAATCGATGTAGTCTCCGGCCAGTGCCGGGACCTCAACAACCGACACCGGCATCTTGTGCGCGGAAGTCACGCCTTGGTCCGGCAACGCAATCCCGCCGCGCTCGAGGACGGTCGTTGCCGGCGAGCCGCCGGAATTGTCGACGCGGCGGATTTCGTAGCGATTGAAGTTTCCGCTGTCGAGGAGGTTCCACAGGTTGGCGTCGACGTTAAAAAACCCTGTGGCGGGCGCCGTCCAGCGGATGATGTAGCCTTTGCCCTGGCTTCCAATCTGAGTCGTGCCCCCGATGGTTCCATTGGGTGCGTCCAGTGCGGTGACGCCGTCGGATTCGAACAGGCCGGGGCGCTCGTCGATCCGCCCGCCGTCGGCACCCATGCCGCGGAGCCCGAGCCGAGATAATCGAGGTTTTGATTGGGGCCCGCCGTCGCGGTGTTGAACGCGAACGGCGAAAATGCACCGGCGAGAGTCTCGATTCCCACTCGGAACTGTCCGAATGGATTGACGACGTCGCTCCAACTCGCGGACAGCGTCCACGCCTGGCCCGAGAGCACCAAGCGGTCTTCCAACGGTTCCAGCGCAAGAACTCTACCGGGCCGACAAAATCGGCGATTTCTCGATCGCGTCGAATCGGACATTGCCAGCCTCTCTCGTTCCTCTCAGTCGCCTGCCGTTGATATTTCAAGTCAGTGTACGTGAACTCGGCAGGTCGGTCGTGCCTACGGCATGGCTCCCGTAGTCGCGGGCGCAGGTCTGGCACAGTAATTCGTCCGATAAAACGGCGACTCAGCGACGCGATCTGCGGCGAGCAACCAGCGCCTGAGAAGCAAGGAGGACCAGCAGGATCGACGCGGGTTCCGGAACCGCGGCGAGGCCCGAAGTCGCCTCGACGGTGAAATCCACGCCGATGAAGCTCGGACTGGCGCTAGCGCCGCCGGAATTGCCCAGTTCTTGTTGCCATGCCAGGAAGTCCGCCCCGTCGGACTTGCCATCGCCGTTAGCGTCGCTGCCTGGGCCCGGGAAATCGCCCTTCCACTTTGTCAGGTCGTCGCCGTCCACGGTCCCACTGCCGTCGAAGTCGGCCGTGACGGCGCCGCCGCTGGTGAGCGGCGAGATGCGCAGCTCCAGGACGTCGCCCGTGTTGACCGCGATGCCGTTGACGTCGAAGGCGGCTGGTGTGACAGAATTAGTGTCCGAGGCGGCGAAGCCCAACTCGTTGATCGTGCCGCTGGCCAGCACAGTGGCGCCCTTGCGCAACTCGTAGTGATGGCGGCGGTCGGTGGCGTCGGGCAGCGTCAAGCGCCACATGCCGCCGTCGGCGTCGACGGTCATATTCCGCGGCGCCTTCCATTGAATCACACTGGTCTCGGACGCGTCTACTTCCGCCGTCGGCGTGTGCAGGGCGACCTTGCCGCCGGGCCAATCGCCTGTCGTTCCGCCATAGCCACCGTCGGTAACGATAGTCGTCAGATTAAACCCATCGGCGTCCTTCATCATGCCGGGGATAATGGGGCCGTCTACGGGATCGGGAACTCCATTGACGAACCAACCCGCTTCCTGCGTTCCCCAACCGTGACTCTCCCGCTCCGGCGTGTTGACGTTTTCGGTGGTAAAGCCGGTCTTGATCCGATCGTAGGGAGCGAAGCTGCCGTTCTTGAGGATGCCGTAGGACCAGGCCGCGTCCGGACCGATGCCGGCGGCCGTGGAGCCCGACACGCTCCAATCGTCCGACAAGTCCCAGCGGGTCGTCGCCACGCGGTCGGCGCCCGAGCGCACAACCACGTTGAGCCCGTTAAAGCCCGCGAAATTCAAGCCCTGTTGGGCGGCGTAACTGATGACGATCGATTCGCCGGCGTTGAGGTTGATATTGGTCAAGCGGTACAAATTGGGATGCGCCGAACTTCGCATCGCAGCATTGATTTCATCTTCCGCCGTGGCAAATGAGGCGGGGTCGCCCGGGGAGGGGGCATTGGCCGTCGTGTGCTGGGGCGTTCCCGTGACGTTGGTCCCGCCATGCCGCACGACGTGCGGGTGCGCGCACGAGATTAGTCCTGGCACTGCCGACTAACTTGTCGATGCGAATCTGCTGAGTCCGCGTGGCGCCGCCAAATGACGGATCGGGAGGGACGACCGGATAAAGCCCGATCTGCCAGGCCTTCATTTCGATATCGACCGGCCCGCTCGTGGGCGCCGTGTAACGCACGGCATACCAACCCGAGGCGAACGACGTATTGGGCGAGTGGCCGCCGAGAATGCCATTGGGGTAGTCCGGATTGGCGCCGTCGGCGCCGGGCCAGTCGTTGAGTCCGGAAGCATACGGTATTGTTCCGGCCGGAACGTTCCACACGCCGGCAAACGGAAAGCCAAGCCCGTGCGTCCAGCCGTTGTCAAACTTCTCGTAGGGAACGAATCCGCCTGCGGTGGTTCCGTTTTCGAGAAAGGCGATGTTGTCTGCGGCTTGCTGCGTCGACGAATTGGAGCTCAGGTAGCCGTAGGCCCAAACTCCCGTGGGATTGGTCGTATTGGAGAACTCCGCGGCCAGATTGTTCACGGCCGCCAGCGCGGGGCTGGCCGCGCCGGCGATGAGCGTCGTCGCGAATGCCAACCCTAGACATGCGGAGCGAGCAACTCTGTTCGTCATAGCGTGCATCCTCGTGAAGCTTTAAAATGGCAAGCCGCGAGTCCACCTCGCAAACTCACTGATGGCCGATCTGACTTGGGCATTGTAGCGCTGATTTGCATGTGACGGACTTGCCACTTAGCGACATCGGCGCAGATGAACCAGCGTCTGCGAGGCCAGGAGCGCCAGGAGGATCGACGCGGGCTCGGGAACGACTCCGGCGCCGGCCGTCGCCTCGACGGTGAAATCCACGCCGATGAAGCTCGGACTGGCGCTCGCGCCGCCGGAATTGCTTAGTTCGCGTTGCCATGCCAGGAAGTCCGCCCCGTCGGACTTGCCGTCGCCGTTGGCGTCGCTGCCCGGGCCGGGGAAATCGCCCCTCCACTGCTCCAGGTCCGCGCCGTCTACGGTCCCGCTGCCGTCGAAGTCGGCGGTGACCACGCCGCCGCTCGACAGCGGCGAGATGCGCAGTTCCAGGATGTCGCCCGTGGTGACTGCAATACCGTTGACGCTAAACGATTCCGGGTTGGCGGAATTGGAGTCCGTGGCGCCGAAGCCCAACTCGTTGATCGTGCCGCTCGCCAGCACAGCGGCGCCCTTGCGCAGCTCGTAATGATGCCGGCGGTCGGCGTCGTCCGGCAGCGTCAAGCGCCACATGTCGCCATCGGCCTTGACGGTCATGTTCTGCGGCGCCGTCCAGCGAATCACGCTGGTTTGCGACGCGTCCACGGTGGACGGCGGCGTGTGCAGCGCCACCTTGCCGCCCGACCAGTCGCCGTTGGTTCCCGTGAATTGCCCGCCCGTGACGATCGTGGTCATATTGAATCCATCGCCGTCCTTCATCATGCCAGGCACAATGGGGCCTTCTTCCGGATCGGGAACTCCATTGACGAACCAGCCAGGCTCTTGCGTTCCCCAGCCGTGGCTTTCGCGCTCCGGCGTGTTGACGTTTTCGGAGGCGAAGCCGGTTTTGATTCGATCATAGGGGGCGAAGCTGCCGTTCTTGAGGATGCCATAGGACCAGGCGGCGTCAGGGCCGAGGCCCGTCGCCGTCGCGCCGGTCACGTTCCAATCGTCCGACAGGTCCCAGCGAGTCGTCGCGATTCGGTCGGCGCCGGAGCGAATGATCACGTTCAAGCCGTGAAATCCAGCAAAATTCAAGCCCTGTTGAGCGGCGTAACTGATGACGATCGATTCGCCGGCATTAAGGTTAAGGTTGGTCACTCGAAAGAGATTGGGATGCGCAGAGCTCCGCAGGGCGTGGTTAATTTCGTCTTCCTGCGTGGGATAAGTGCCGGAGACGCCTGGATCCTCTGCGTCGGCCCCGGTGTATTCCGGCGTTCCGGTGACATTATCGACGCCATGACGCGTGACGTTCGTCGATCGCACGAGATTCGTCCTGGTGCTGCCGACTAACTTGTCAATTCGTACTTGTTGACCGCGCGTGGCGCCGCCAAACGACGGATTGGGGGGGACGTCGGGGTATACGGCAACCTGCCAGGACTTCATTTCGACATCGACCGGGCCGCTGGTGGGCGCCGTGTACTTGACGGCATACCAGCCCGAGGCGAACGACGTGTTGGGCGAATGGCCGCCAAGGATGCCGTTGGGATAATTGGGATTGTCGCCGGCGGCGCTGGGCCAATCGGTCAGCGGACCGCCGGAAGGAGTGTAGACAACCGGACTGGGAGGAACGTCCCACACGCCGGCAAAGGGGAAGCCAAGGCCGGTGGTCCAACCGCGTTGCGAGCCCGATCCCGTGAAGGTATTGTAAGCGACAAACCCGCCGGGCGTGGTTCCATTTTCGAGGAACGCGAGGTTGTCTGCCGATTGCTGCGTCGAGGAATTCGAGCTCAGGTAACCGTACGCCCACACGCCATTAGGATTAGTCGTGTTAGAGTAGTCAGCGGCCAAATTGCTCACCGCCGCCAGCGTAGGGCTGCATGTTAAGCTGATAAGGGCTGCGACGACCAAGGCCTGACATACGGTGCGTGCGACTTTGTTCCTCATGGCGCTAATCCTTATGAACTTCCGAAGCCGCGAGTCGCCAGTTGGCGGCTGAATTGGCAGGATGCCCTGCCCCCGCGCTCGGATCAGATTTGGTTTGGTGCTGTGCGTTGGCGTCGAGGCAGCAACGGACGGATCCCCGCGGCCTCCATCGGCAATCAAGAACGTACAAAGTACGACGAGGCCGCGACGGTTCTCCGCTGAACAGAAGATCCCCCCGTTTCGCGCACCCCCCGAGCGGCGAATCTCAGGCTCCAATTATTCACGCGACGCTACCCCGCCCATCATGGCGCTCGTCGCACTAAATCACGGCCCCGACGCGACTGGCGCGTCGGGGCCGTGCACATGCCACATTTTCGCGACAACTATGACTTGCGACGCCGGCGCCCGACGAACGCCAGCAGGCCCGTCAGCATCAAACCAACAGTCGCCGGTTCGGGCACCACCGCTTCGTTCAACTGCACGTCCCAAGCCACAAACGTCACGATGCCATTACCTCCGGCCCCGCTGCCATCAACGAGAAAATTCAGCGTATCTCCGGGCACGACTGGAATAGTAACCGGGCCGAAGTTGACTCGATTGAGGAGCACGCCGTCGACGATCGGCGGCAGCGAGTCCACAAAGAACGCAGGTGTGGCTGCGCCGTTCTTGTATACGGCAAGTCTCTGAATCCGCCCCGGCGCGGGATCAGGATTAGCAAACAACTGCTCGATGGACCCTGTCAGCGAAACGCCGCCGGCATTGACGCTGGCCGGCGCCGTCCACAGGACGTCATTTTTGGCATGTCCTTCTACGCGCGGGTCGATGGTCACTCCCGGTTGCCATTGCGTGGCGAAGTAGGTGCCCGGGCCTCCGGAACTGGGTTCGGCATCCCAGCCGGGTTGCCCTGACGCGGGAAGGCCTGCCTTGGCCGTCAAGCTCGCGGACGTCCCGTCCGGTCCCCGCAGCGCCAGTCGCCAAATATAGGCGATGACGGTGGAAACATACTGGGATCGCCGCTCGGAAAAGTCGCTTTGAATTCGGCCCCCAAATCGCTCGAGTAGTCGAGCTGTGCGGAGGCCACTTGGGCGGTTAGCAGCGCCGCCCCGACCGCAGCCATGGCCACGGTCCACCGCCTTGTGAAGTAACACATCATGAGCAGTCTCCTTCTAAGAATCAGAAAAGCAGTGCAGGATCCAACGTGAGTTGTACGCCGCCTCGATCGCTGTCCCGTTGCCGTCGGCCGAGAAATAGCACGTTGGCAGATTAGTCGTCCGCCGTGATTCACCCTGTGTCACCCCCGCCGAAACAAACTGCGGATCGAAACCGCATAGCACGGACGCCGCCGACCCGCTTCAACCGCGTTGGACAAGCGCCGCCGCTGCGGTTGAGCGCACCTTAGCTTTTTACTGCTAAAATGCACCTTTTCAAATTAATGGATCACGCGGGAGTGTCAAGCTTTTTTTCGCAGAAGAATCGTTAAAATCGGAACGGCCCGACCACGTTCGCCTGCGGTATTCGATAGGCAAAATCAGCGAGAATTACCCGGTTCTACTGCGGAAACGCATTCTCCAACTGCCCGACGACCACTCGTTTGGACGGCCGGGCCAAAATGGACTTTTATTGAGCAAATTTATTTTTAGGGCCGCTTTTTTCTAGTAATTTATTGGCGGAGCAGATAAACTTTCTGGAAATCGGGAGGGGAACGAACCCGATCTGGTCCTACGGACGCTCAGCCGCTGGTTGAGCTTGGCGAGGCGCTCAATTTCTTTTCGCCCGGGGCCTGGCGGATAGGTTTCTCGTTCGGTCATTTCCACCGGTTCACGCACGCGAGGGCGACTGGCGCCTGCTGTGCCGAGGGGCCTGTTCCGGTTCGAATTCTCGAGGAATGAGGGAGACGGCGATGAGGCGTCGAACGGGTTTCACACTGGTCGAGTTGCTGGTAGTCATTGCGATCATTGGCGTCCTGGTGGCGCTGCTGCTGCCCGCCGTTCAAGCCGCCCGCGAAGCGGCGCGGCGTTCGCAATGTCAGAACAATATCAAGCAGCTTGGGCTGGGGCTCATTACCTTCGAGCAGTCGAAGGGTTACTTTCCACAGGGTGGTGAGGTGGGATATACCCGGGATGCCAATGGGAAATTCGTGGAAGGAGGCTTTGCCGACAATCCTGGCGGCTCGGGCGACTTCATCAACGTTCAGGCCTCGTGGCTCGTCAGTATCTTGCCGTACATTGAACAACAGGCGATCTACAACGAGATTCCTCCTGAGGGAACATTCGGCCGAATCACACTTGCATGGATTATCCCGAAGCGTCCGGACCAATTACCTCCGATCGTTTCCAACTTTCGCTGCCCGAGTGATGGTTGGGAACCGGAATACCCCCATTGCAATTACACCGGTTGTGTGGGACCTCTTTGCCTCGGAGGCAACGGATGCGGATTTGTACCGATTCCGTGCCAGAACTATGACAAGTTTTGGCCAGCGTCGAATATTGACGCCGGGTGGTGGGGCAGTCCTTGCACCGGCGGCGTGCAGTGTGAGCAGCATGGCATGTTTTCCCGCTGGGGCATCTTCCGGGTGAAACAGCGGCAAGTCACCGACGGGACCAGCAATACGATCATGGTGGGTGAAAAACGCCCCGCCTACGAAGGACATTCCGCAGTCGTGGCGCGGGCCAATTCCGTCGGCGGGTGGGCAGGCGCGAACAGCGGATACGCTCACGGCAATACCATGATCCCCATAAACTATCCCATCGATCCGGACCAACCTTCGTGTTCGCCGCTGCCCAATCGCAGCATCATCAACTACCCGTCGGCGATGGGGTTCAATTCGCACCATCCGGGCGGGGCGATCCTGGTGTTTGTTGACGGATCGGTGCACTTCGTTCAGGAATCGATTGACGATTTCACGCTGAATTTCTTGGGCCACAAGAGCGACGGCAACCCGGCGTCGCTGTGACGTGGCCACGCGAAGCGAGCGACTCACGCAAATCAAAGTGGAATGACTGCGCGAAGGCTTGAAAGCTCAAAGCGAAAGCACCCCCTCGCGGCGGCCTTACTAGGCGCACCGGCGCTGATCATGTGTTTCGGCTGCGGAGACGGGATGTATGATCTCCGGGCCAAAGTGACGCTGGACGGCAAGCCTTTGGAGGGCGCCGTCGTCACGCTTATGAACGCTGGGACGCAGCGGAGCCGTTCTCCGTCGGGGTTTTCCGACGCCGACGGAAACTTGCGATTTACTACTTTGAAGCAAGACGACGGGGTGCTGCCCGGCTCCTACAAAGTCGTGGTGGTCAAGATACCGAAGGCGGGCGCGGCGGCGACGACGTCGATTGACCCGAACAATCAAGCGGACATAAAACGGATGATGGCTCAGGAGCGATCGGGCATTTTGGATTACACGCCGACGCTGTTGCCGCAGGCCTATCTGACGGCGGAAACGACGCCGCTGTCGTGCCAGGTTCCTCCGGAAAAGGGGGACGAGGTGGTTTTCGCGCTCGACAGCGGCCTCGGCAAGAAAAAGAAATAGCGGCGGAGCTCCCGATGCAGCTTCCTCGGCGCTGTGCGTGGCAGGCCCTCTTCGCGTCATTTTTTGGCGTTTGGTGTTTGATTCGAGCGCCCTGGGCTGACGCCGCCATCACGGTCGCGGCTGCTGATTCATTGCCCCAGGAACGGGCGCACGCCGACTTGGTTTGCGACGGCGTCGACGACCAACAAGAGCTGGCAAAATCGCTGGCCTTGGCGCCGCGCGGCAAGACCGCCATTGACGTGAATCCGAAAACACAACGGACGATCGAATCGGCCGTTAATCATGTAGTCGAGTGGCTGCCGGGCAACTACCAACTCTCGTCCACGCTTGAGATTCCAGACGCCGTCAATTGCGTGATCAACGCCGAGGGCACGACGCTCCACAATCAAACACCCGATCGCGACGGCGTGGTCATCCGGGGCATGAACCGCTGCCGGTATCGCTTTGGAACCATCGAAAGCCAATCGACCGGCGCTGCGCTGCGAATCCAACCGACGGATAAAATGCCGGCGCTGATGAGCTTCGTCGACTTCGCGGGGCTCGTTGGGAAGAACTTGAGCGGCACGGGGCTGTTGGTCGACCCGACGCATGAGAACGTGTGCGTGAATCGGTTTGTCGGCACCGACGTGATCGGGTTCGACAAAGGCGTCGTCGTGGGGGCGCGGGTAGCCGCAAAGGGTCGAGTTCCACCCAGAGCAAGTGCGACACAAATTGGTTTTGGCTCAGCTACGTGCGGATGTGCCAGACGTGCATCGAGGAAGGCGCCCAGGGCGTTGACTGCAGCGTTTGGGAGGTGAACGTCGACGCCAGCGTGCCCGACGCCGTCGCCATTCGCGCCGGGGGCGCTTACGGCAAGTGGTACGTGATCATGGGCACCTACACCCACGAGCACAAAAACCTGGCGCTCGTTCTGGAGCCGGGGGCCAAACATTGCGTGATCGAGATGCACCCGCCGATTGAGAATTTTGCATGGGAAGACCGCAGCGGAGACGCGAGCAATTCGATCCTGGACGCCACCAAGCTGCCGACCGCGGAGCGCCCGAGGGCGGCCGCCGGCCGGCCCTGAAATGCCTCTCCATTAACGACCAAGCATCCTTTGCGACCAGTCTCGGGGAATCCTTCATGACACGAACGATTCGAGTTCAGACGCTTACTGATGAGGCGTTCCGCAAGTACGGCGAGCTGATTTACATCAAGCCCACCGGGGAACCGCTGGCCGACAATGAGAATCTTACGTATTGGGAGAAAGTCGTGGAATTCGAACCCGATATTCCGCGCACCGTCGGTCTGCTGACGGAGAAGCGGCGCGAGATGGTGCTCACGAAGATGGAACGCCACACCAAAGCGCTGGAGTGGTTCGTCCCCATCGCCGGGGAGTGCGTCGCGTGTTTTGCTGAATTTCACAATCCGAACGATCCCGCGGAGACGCCGGATCCCAGCAAGGTCGTCGCCTTCAATATGCAGGGCATCGCCGGCTTCGTCGTCGCCCGCGGGGCGTGGCACTGGCCCGCCTTCCCGATTACCGAGACGGCCACCCAGTTAGTGAATCTCCGGCGCGATACCGAGCACGACGACGTCGACGTGAAAGAATTGACCGAACGCGTGGAAATCGTGCTCTAACACGATCGCGGCTGCCCGCGATACACGCGCCGCCAGGGGATGGGTTCATGCCGGAATCGCCCGCGCCGCCACTCCGTCCCTGGTATCGCGAACTCTCGCGTTACCAGTGGTGGGTGCTCTCGGTGGCGACGCTCGGCTGGCTGTTCGATTCCATGGACCAGCGGCTGTTCGTCCTGGCCCGCACGCCGGCGATTCGCGAGCTTGTGCCGGGCGCGTCGGACGCGACCATCGCGAGCTACGCCGCCACGGCCACGTCGATATTCATTTTGGGGTGGGCGACTGGCGGACTGGTCTTTGGCCTGTTTGGCGACCGCTGGGGCCGCGCACGGACGATGACGGCGACCATCGTCATCTATTCGTTGTGTACGGGTCTGTCGGCGCTGTCGACCACGTGGTGGGACTTCGCGGCGTATCGCTTTCTATGCGGCCTGGGGATTGGGGGTGAGTACGCGGCGGGCGTGGCGCTGGTGGCCGAAACGATGCCCGCGCGAGCTCGGCCGTACTGCCTGGGACTGCTGCAAGGGCTGTCAGCCCTGGGCCACGTGGCGGGCTCGCTGCTGAGTTTCGCCATTGGTCCTCAGGCGGAAATCAACGGAGTCGCCGGCTGGCGATGGCTCTTTGTCGTCGGCGTGGCGCCCTCGCTCTTAGCCATAGTGATTCGCCGCCGCTTGCGCGAACCTGAGGCGTGGGTTCAGGCCCGCCAGCAGACGATGGCCGGAGATGCCGACCGCCCCATTGCGTCGCCTTCCCGCCCGCCCGACGAATTTCACAAGCAGATGGGTGACATCCGCGAAATCACCGGTAGCCGACAGCTCCTGTTTCACACGGCCATCGGCATGGCTCTGGGAGTGTGCGGACAAATTGGGCTGTGGAGCATCGGATACTGGACGCCCGAGTTGATACGCGGCGCCCAATTGGAAAATCGGCAACAGCGGGCGAGCCAACACGACGGGCGCCGGCTCAACCTAGCCGACGTAGCCCGCGAAGCCAGTGGGAGTGAGGATGAGGCCAAGCGGCTCGAAGCGACTTGGCGGGCGGCGGACGATCGGCTTGTCGCTTCGGGCACGGTGCTGCAAGACACGGCTGGCATGTGCGGCATCTACGCCTTTACTCTATTTACTGCGCGAGTGGGCCGCCGGCGCGCATTCGCCGTCTCCTATGTATTGGCTTTTGCCGCAACGGTGTTTACGTTCACGTCGCTCCGTGCGCCGAGCGACGTTTATTGGATGGCGCCACTCTTGGGCTTCTCGATCTCCAGCGTCTACGGCGGGTACGCAATTTATTTTCCGGAGCTGTTCCCCACGCGACTGCGAAGCACCGGCACGGGTTTATGCTACAACGCGGCCCGCTACGTCACGGCGTTTGGTCCCTTACTCCTCGGTGGCTTGACGGGCGTTTTCGCTCAAAGCGGCGCGAGCCTGCCGTTGCGCGGGGCGGCCGCGGCGCTGTCGACGATCTATCTGTTCGGGTTGGTGGCTGCATACTTCGCACCCGAAACGCATGGAAAGCCGCTGCCCGAGTGAGTGGCGGCAACGCATCGCTACCGCTTCGGCAGATGCTTGTCGAGCCAGGCGAGCGCCGCCTCGTTTGCCTCGTTCCACTGCTGCGGCGTCCAGTTGCCGTGGCCGCCGCCGATCACCGGCAGGAGCGTACAGTCGGCGCCAATCTTGTTCATGGCCTGCTGGAGGCTGACCGACTGTTCGAAGGGAACGCCAAAATCGCGGGTGCCGTGGATTAACAGATAGGGCGGCATGTCGGCGTGAACGTGCCTTACCGTCGAGGCCTGGCGGATGGTTTCGCGCTGGGCGTCGGTGGTGATCGCCATGAACCCCAAGAAGGCGCCCAGGCCCTTCGAAATGCATCCGCCTGGCGGCGCGGCGACCGCGTGGCCGTCGACGTTGCACGGATTTTCCGAAATTCGCAGCTCGAGATCGACCTCGCCGCACATGGGAATGACGGCGGCCAGGCGCTCGTCGCCCTGCAACTTGGCGCCGACAAAAGCCGTGATCAGGCCGCCGGCCGACTCGCCGGTGAGGACGAGCCGCTGGGGATCGACGCGCCACTCGGCCGCGTGCCGTCGGATGAAGGCGATGGCCGCCGCCACGTCGTCGGTCGCGGCGGGGAAGGGATGCTCCGGCGCCAGGCGGTAATTCACGCTGAATATCGAATAGCCGTGCCCCAGGTACGGCTCGACGATGTAGCTCGGGCAGGGGCGTTTGTCGCCGCCGACAAAGCCGCCTCCGTGCACAAACACCACCGCGGCATGCGGGCCCGGCGACTTTTGCAGGTAGGCGTCCAGCGCTACGGCTTCGCCCTGCGGCATTGCATAGACGACGTCGTACTTGGCGTCGATCCTCGACTGAAACGGCGCCAGCGCGTCGAAGGCGTACAGCGGCGCACGCGAGACAGTCAGGCCAGCGAGCACCAGCAATCGAAATCCGCGGCTCTTCATGGTAAGCGTACGCATGGCCGACCTCACCGCTCTTCTTTGATCACCACAATGACGCGGCCGTGGGCCGTGCCGTCGCGAACCATTGCCATTCCCTCGTTGATCCGATCCAGCGGAAGCCGTTGGACGATGGGCGGGCGGACGACGCCCTGGGCCATCCAGGCCACGGCATCGGCCGCGTCCTGTCGGGAGCCGTTGCGCGAACCGATGATCTCCAGCTCCCGCTGAGCAATTTGGATCGTGTCGATGGACGGATACTCCGCCTCCTCGCCGATGACGACGATTCTTCCGCCGCGCTGGACGCAATCGGCGGACGTTTTCATCGTGTCTGCGAGCCCGACGCATTCGAACGCGCAGGCGGCGCCGAGGCCATCGGCGAACTCGATGATGCGGCTGGGGGCGGATTCGTCGAATTGCAACGATAGATCGGCGCCCGCCTTGAGGGCGAGCTCCATCCCTTGCCATGAGCGACTCAAGGCGGCGACGCGCACACCAGCGTTTTTCAAGATTTGGATGAGAATCTGCCCAATGCCGCCGGCGCCCATCACCACGGCGGCGTCGCCGACGCTTACCTGCGCCCGACGATAGGCGTGTACCGCAGTGATGACGGCGCAGCTCATGAGGCCGCCCAAGTCGAACGGCACGGCGGGAGGCAAGGCGATCAAATTCGCGGCGGGCGCCTTGAAGTATTCGGCAAAGCCGCCGCCCGTAGTGACGCCAATGATGCCGCTGACGTTGGTGCATTGCGCGTCGCGACCGGTCTGGCAGTAGCGGCAATGACCGCAAGTGATGAACAAATGCGGCGCTACGCGCTCGCCGATTTCAACGCCCGTGACCCGCGATCCCACCTCGCAGATTACGCCGGCAGGTTCGTGCCCCGGGATGTGGGGCAAGCTGGGGACATACGCCAATCCGTCCTGGATGTGAATGTCGGTCCGGCAAATGCCGCATGTCCGCGTCTCGATAAGCACTTCGTCCGGCCCGATTTTTGGCCGCGGCGAGTCGCTAACCTCCAGGGGCCGCCCGATCGCGGTGAGCAAGGCGGCTTTCATGCCTTCACCGTCCTGCGTCCGCCGAGTCCGAGAGTCTGGCACACTCGGCGGACATACGGCACGCCGACTTCTACCCCGCGGTCGGGCAGGGGATAAAGCCACAAATCGAGCATCATCGTGCCCTCAAAGTCAATCCGCCCTAGCGCGGCGACGATCCCTTCAAGGTCCAATAAGCCAGTGCCGGGCGCGAAGTGCAGTTCGGAGCTTTCGAGGTCGCTGTCACTGAAATGGACGTGGCCGATCCGGCGGCCGAGTCGCTCGATGGCGGCGACATAGTCGTTCGGCAGCCCAACGCCGAAGTGGCAGCAATCGTAGGTCACGCTGAACGGTAAATCGTTCAGCCGATTGCACAGCTCGATCAACCAGCCGAGCCGCATTCCCAAGGTAAACGGGTGCACTTCGACGGTCAGCTCCACACCGCGCTGCTCGCCGTACTGGCAGGCCTGGCGAAACAGGTTTGTCGTGGCGTCGAGCAAGGGCCCGTCGACGTCGGCATCGGAAAATCCCGCTGGTCGGCGGCCTTCCCACGTCAGGAGCTGTGACATTCCCAGGTCGACGACAGCGTCGATGTGTCGCTGGAGCCCGGTAAGAGCCTGAGCCGAATCCTCCGACGACGCGAGGCTTTGGAAATAATCGCAGTCTGCGCAGTTGAGCCGCAGCGGCTCGACTCCCAGCGAGCGCAGGTGATCCCTGAGCTGACCGCGCAGGGCGGGAGTGCGAAACTCGGCGATCTGCGGGGGCCAGAGCTCGAGCGCTTCGAAGCCGGCGGCCACCGTCTTCGAAATCGCCATCTCGACCGGCAGTTGCCGGTAGATCATCGGATTGCCGATGAGCATTTGTGCCCCGCTGGCGACTCGCGCCGCCGTGGTAATGCGGTCGATGGTTTGTGGGTTTGATTTCCCGCCGCCTGAATCAAGCCGCGCGGCCTTGAGGCCAGATGATCTTTCGCGCCTCGGCGGGGGTAGCCACCTCGCGGCCCACCTCGCGAGCGATGCGGACCATCTTGCTCACTAGGTCGGCGTTCGAGCGCGCATATTCGCCGGGCGACAAATACGGGTTGTCTTCCATGCCGACGCGCACGTGACCGCCCAACAAGACGGCCATCGTCAGGACGCGCCAATGCTCCTCGGGATCCATGCAGGAGGTGTTGTAGTTAAACCCGGCGGGCAGGTGATCGTGCATGTACTGCATCGCTTTGAGCGTGGGGGGCGTGTAGCACCCGCCGCGCCAGCCCAGGAAAAAGGTAATCCAAACGGGCTGAGGAAGCATTCCCAGGCGGATAAACCGCTGGGCGTTCCAAACGCCGCCGTAGTGGAAGCATTCGCATTCCAAGGTCACGCCGAGACGCTTGCTCAACTGACAGTACATCTCCAACTCGACGCGATCGTGCAGCCCGTAGAGCTCCACCGGCTGGCAACCGGGCTCGTAATCGAAGCACTCGTCATGAGCGTTGAAGCAAGTCGAGATCATGTCTGGCTTATGCATCTGCACCAACTTGACCCGTTGCGGAAACCGCCCGTTGGCGATGCCATATTGAATAATCGCATCGGCGCGGCTGGTGATGTCCGTGGCGAGCTTCACCCAACCGGGAATGTTCAGGTCGGAGAGCTTGGTGCCGTCGGCCTGGATTTCCTTATCGATTGTGTAAGGACCATGCAGGTGGCAGATGCTCGCGCCGGCTTCGAGCGATCGCACATACTCCCGCGCGACCTCGTCGTATCCTTTGGGCGTGGGGTTATGCGGGTTGCTAGGGTACGCCATCGTGGAATCGCACGTGACGGTGATGATGAGTTTGTCCATGATTGGAACTCGCCTTGCCAGATCCGGACTGTCGGAATCGACCACGACTAAGAAGCAGCGAAGTCGCCGCTGCGTCGTTGGATCATCGACACGTGAGGAAGATTAATGTGCTCGTCCCCGTTTTCCAGCAATTTGCAGTCGATGCCATACCGTGTTGCCAGAATGATGATTTCCTGCCAGGTGGTGTCGTCGACGTTGACGCCAGTGCGCTTGCGCTCTTGGAACTCTCGATGCTCCAACTCGCCAGGAGCGAAGACTTCTGCTATCCCAGGCGCAGGGCGCGAGGATTTGACATACTCGATAAGCTGCGCGACCTGGTCGCGGAAATAATCCAAGCTCCCAAATTGTTCGATGTTCAGGGCAATTAACAAAATGCCGTCGCGGGCCGGCAGAAGCTCCGGGCCACAGCAACCAGCGCCAGAAAGCGCCCCGGCCATGATATCGATCATCAGGGCCAGCCCAAATCCCTTGTGGCCAATCGAGCCGCCCCACGGCAATAGAGCGCCCGGGGGCGAACCATAGAAGTACTTTGAGTCGTTGACCGGTTTGCCCGCCGCGTCGACGATCCAGCCGTCTGGCAGCAAGGCGCCGCGGCGATGGTAGTCCCTGACTTTTCCCTCGGGCGCCATTGACGTCGCCACGTCGAGCACTGGATCGAAATCTCCTCCGGACGGCGCCGCAATCGAAAACGGATTGGTGGCCAGTCGACGATCAATGCCGCCGAAGGGGGCGACGGACTGTCCGCCGCCGCCGGCGTTGACGAGCACGATCCCGATCATGTTAGCGCTTGCCGCCATCTGCGAATAAACGGCCAGGCGTCCGCTGTGGTAGCAATTGCGAAGCGTTACTGCGGCGACGCTGGCCTTTCGCGCCTTCTCGATCGCCAGGGCCATGCCCTCGGCGGCAGCCACCTGCCCGAACGCCGACTTACCGTCCAAGACGGCCCCGGCGGGGTTGTCGTGTAAAACGACCGGGCGGGCTCGGGGATCGAGTTCACCCTTGTCGATGGCGGAACAATACTGGCTTAGCCGCATCACCCCGTGAGAGTCGTGGCCCACGAGGTTTGACTCCACCAGGTGCCGAGCCACCGTCGCGGCGTGGGCAGGCAGCGCCCCCGCGCCCTCCAGAATCGCGATGGATAGCCGTTCCAATTGCGCGGGGGGGCGTTTCGACACGGTTTAAGCGAGCCTCTAAACGACAGGGTAAATGCAGAATCAGCCGGGCGGGGATGTTGGGACAAGCCGCCATACCCCCCTAAAGTCTAGTAAATGGCGCCTTGTACGCAAGACTTTTGGTTGCTTAGAGTTTGATTTATATCGCTAAAAAGACATTTTTGGCTTGCGTTTACCCCGTCCAACCCAGTTGATACTCTAGGGACACAATTGCCATCGCGCCACAACCGCCTCGACTTCTCGGCGCCTTGGCTCCGATCCCGCGAGGCGCGGCGAGGTGAACTTGGCTGAACGCATCCCCCGAGAATCGCTCACCGGCAAGGTCTATCAGCACCTTAAAGCTCAATTAGCCGGACGGACGCTAAACATTGGCGATCGGGTCAACGCCCGCCAAATCGCGGCTGAACTCAACGTCAGCCGCACGACGGCCAATAAGGCCATCGACCAACTGATCGCCGACGGACTAGTAAAGACCGACGCCTCGCGCCATCCCGTCGTGGCCGCCCTCCCCGCGAAGCTCAAGGTCCACGAGTCGTCGCAATTTGAGTTTCTCAATCAAACCGACAGCACTTACGAGCGACTGCTCGAGCGGCTGCTGCGCGGCGACTACGGGGCGGGAGACATCATCAAAGAGCGGCCGTTGGCTCTCGACATCGGCGTTAATCCGGCGACCGTGCGTCGGGCCGCCGAATGGCTCCGCGCCGAAGGTCTCTTGGAACGCCTGCCGCGGCGCGGTTGGCGCGTCACGCTTCTTTCGCCGCGCGATATGCGCGACGCGTACAGAATTCGCCTGATGTTGGAACCGCCGGCCGTCCAGGGCGCCGTCAATCGAATCCTGGAGGAGCAATTGGATGAACTCGAGCAGCAGACTCAGCGGCTCATCGACTTGGGCGAGCGGGCCACGGTTTTTGACCGCCGTGAAGCCGACCACGAGTTTCACAAAACGCTGTGTGAAGCTTCGGGCAACATCATTCTCGCGCACCGTCGAACCCCTCATCCGAAAGCTATTGTTGATCACGACGGTCGGCTTCCGGTACGGGCGGTCGACTCGATCGTTCGAGGAGCACGCCGAGATTATCAGCGCCTTGCGGCGCGAGACGAGAAGCTGGCGGTGAAGCGAATGAAGGCCCACCTGCGCAATGCCATGCGGTTCAACGCCGAAATGTGGGAGCGGCGTCCGCCTAACTGACTGATTTCCTATTTCTTGCCGCCTTGCGCCAGCTCTGCGCGGAGTCCGGACATCAGTTCGTCGACCTTGGCGACCATGTATCCGTAGTCGTCGCCGCACTGAATCCACTGCACGCCAAGCTCAACGGCGTTCATCGCGACGTCGGCGTAGGCCCCCATTCCCGTGCCGATATACTTACCCGCATTCCGCGCCGTCTGGACGATGCGCCGCAACTGGTACTGCACATCCAGGTGAGCCAGTTCGCCTGGCCGTCCCATCGCCACCGCCAGGTCGTACGGTCCCAAGGCCAGCGAATCCAAGCCCTCAATCGCCGCAATCGCCTCCAGTTCGCCGAGCGCCGCGAGATTCTCGATCTGTACGGCAACAAACACCTGGCGGTTGACCTGCTGCATCCACTGGGGCCCGCCGGAGCGGCCAAAGTTGCTGGGCCGTCGCGGCCCAAAACCGCGCGTGCCTTGCGGCGGGTAACGACAAGCGTCGACGACGCGTTGCACTTCCGCAGCCGAGCTAACCTGGGGAACAATAATTCCGTGGGCGCCGATGTCGAGCAGGGGCTTGATATGGGCCACGTCGCTGCCGCGCACGCGCACTCACGCGCATATCCCCCCGGCGCGCGCTGCGATCAAATGCGACTGAACCGATTCGTAGCTCAGGTGGGAGTGTTCGAGATCAATCCACACGAAATCAACGCTGTGGGCGAGCGCCTCGACTATCGACGAGTCCGCCAGCGTGACTCCGGCGCCGAAGCACGTTTTGCCTGCGGCCAGTTTCTGCCGAAATTGCTCGACGCCTTCATACATGGAGAGACTCCTCGTCTAAGTGCGATCGGCGCGCCGGCGGCGCACGACGCTGTCTAAAACTACCGCGCTCAGCAGCACCAATCCTGTGACTGCAAACGTCCAATACGTGGATATGCCGAGAAAGATAACCGTCGACTTGATGACTCGCAACACAGCCATGCCGACGACGACGCCAATGAGCGAGCCCTGTCCGCCGCGGAGGGCGCATCCACCCAGCACGGCGCCAGTGATGCCATACATTTCGTACGCCAGGCCGGCGCTGGAGGGCGGCACGCTGCCCACGTCGCCGGCTTCCAGAATTGCCGCCGCCCCGGCCAGCACGCTGCAAATCGCATAGCTGACTATCCGCAGCAGGTTGATGCGCACGCCGCTAAAACGGGCCGCTTCCAGGTTCGATCCGATGGCATAAAGATACCGGCCCGGAACTGTGAACTGCGTAAACCCAATCAACAGCGCCAGCGCGGCGAGCAGCACATACACCGGCGTCGGAACGCCCCAGACGACGCCCGCGCCCAGCCACCGTAATAACGGCTGCTGGCCGACGTCAAACGAAACGGTTCGGTCATGCGTCAGAACGTGCGCCAACCCGCGAAAAATCATCATGCTGCACAGCGTCACCAAAAAGGGCTGCAGGTCCAGAGCGCAGATGATCGCGCCGTGGATGATCCCAATCGCGGCTGCGGTTAGCATGACAACCACGATTGCCGCCGGCAGCGGAACTCCGCCGCCGTTGAGCAGTACAATGAGCGCCACTCCCAGAAAGCAGACGAGCGATCCCACCGAGAGATCAATGCCGCCGCCGATGATCACCACCGCCTGGCCAAGCGCATAGAGGCTCCAAATGGCCGTGTCGCGGACGACGCTGCGGAGGCTGAAGGCCGAAAGAAAGCTAGGATCCCACCAGCCTGTAAGCGCCACGAGCACCGCCAACAGGCCGCTCAAAATGGCGACTTGCATCGTCACGTCGCCGATGCGCCATGAGCGACGGCGATTATCGTCGGCGGAATCGATAGTCATCGGTCAAAGGGCTCAATGCCGACGGCGAGCGCCATGATGGCCGCTTCGGTGACGGCGGAACTGGGCAACTCGCCCACGATTTCACCCCCTCGCATGACGATCACACGATGGGCCAATTCGATGATTTCCTCCAGCTCGTTGCTGATCATCATAACAGCCCTCCCTGCGGCGGCGACTTCCCGGATCAAGCGATAGATTTCCTGCCGGGCGCCAAGGTCCACGCCGCGCGTGGGTTCGTCCAGGATCAGCACGCGCGGGTTGGTCGCCAGCCACTTGGCGAGGACGATTTTCTGTTGATTGCCGCCGCTGAGGCGCGATGCGCACTGTGCGAGGCTGGGCGTGCGAATGTTCAAGTTGCGCTGATACCAGGCGGCCAAGAGCGCTTCGCCGCGGCGGTCGTAGCGCCTTCGGCCTTGGCTCGCGCGGACCACCATGCCAATGTTTTCGACGACCGACATTTCGGTAAATAACCCCAGCGCTCGGCGATCGTCGGGCGCCAACGCGAGACCCGCGCGCACCGCCGCGCGCGGACTATTGGCGGGTACTTGTCGGCCGCCCACGAGCACCTCGCCCCCCAATCGACGATCAATTCCGAAAACGGCCCGCGCCAGTTCGGAGCGGCCGGCGCCGACGATTCCCGCGACGCCCACAATCTCACCTTCGGCGATTTGAAAGCTGATGGGGCGCCGAGCCCGCGGAAATCGCAGCTCGCGCACGTCGAGCGCTGGCGGACGCGGCGAAGTCGCGGCGGAGGGCTCGAGTTTCCCTCGCTCGAGATTGCGGCCCACCATGAGGCAGGCGAGCTGCTGATGTGAAAACTCGCCGCGGCGCAACGTAGCCACATGGCGTCCGTCGCGCAGCACCATGGCGTGGTCGGCCACGCGGATGACTTCTTCCAGCCGGTGCGACACGTAGAGAATGGCCGCTCCCTGGTCGCGAAGTTGCTCGATAAGCCCCAGCAACCGATTTGCTTCTGTGGCCGAGAGACTGCTCGTCGGCTCGTCGAAGATAAATAGGCGCCCCTGTGTCGAGAGAGCCTTGGCGATTTCCACCAACTGGCGGTGGGCGAGATCGACCCGGCTGATCGGCGTCTGCAAGGCAATGCGAACTCCCAATCGCGCCAACGCCTGCTCGGCGATTTCGTGCATTTGCCGGCGGTTCGTTAAGGGGAACCAAGTCGGTCCCCGGCGGGGCTGCCGCCCTAGGCAGATATTCTCGGCCACGCTGAGGTGCGGCGCCTGGTTCAACTCCTGGTGGATCAGTCGAATGCCCAGCGCCAGCGCGGCCCGCACGCTGTGAATGTCGCGCGGGACGCCATCGATGGAGACTTGCCCTGCGTCGGGACGCAAAACGCCGCCCAAGATTTTTAGCAGCGTGCTTTTGCCGGCGCCATTTTCGCCGACGATGGCCAAATTCTCCCCGGCAGCGAGGGTGAGGCTGATATTGGCGAGCGCTTGTACGCCAGGAAATCTCTTGCTTATCGACTTCAAACTCAAGAGGGGCGCAGGGCTGTCCATGTCAGGATAAGAGCAGCCGCCGGTGGAGTCGTCGGAAGGGATTCGCGGCTAGTGAACGCCAAAAAAAACGCCTGATCGGAATTATTTGCCGAATTCCTTGAGCTGTTCGCCCAAGGCGAGTTTGTCGGCGATGTCGCGCTCTACGTCGTCAACGTTGTCCGCAGTGATAATGTAGCTGTCAATGTAAATCGTCTTGTCCGCCGGCATCTCGGGCGATTCGCCGCGTTGAAGCTTGGCCAGCATCTTTATCGATTGGTACCCGAAATCGAAGGGCCGTTGAGCGGCGCTGCCGTACTCGCGTTTCTGGCGAATACATCGGCAGGTCTCGATCGACTCGTCGGAACCGACCACCTTCACATCCCGCCCCGGGTTCTCCTGAAGCGCGTTGACGGCTTGTGGCCCGTTATATCCCCAGAGTCCCACGAGTCCCGCGAGATCAGGATGCTTCGCCAGCACGTCGGTGACGACGCGCTTGGCTTCTGCCGGTTGGGCGCCGTCGGTGAAGGTGCCAATTATTTCCAGGTTACTTCCGGCAAGGGCTTCGGTTACTCCCTGCTGCCGCTGTTGCGCGTTGGCCACATCGAGTTGGCCTACCAGGAGGGCCACCTTCCCCCCCTTAGGCAGCGCTTGCTTCATCAGCTCGCCCATTTTTCGCCCCAAGTCCACGTTGTCGGTTCCGATGTAGCAGGCTCGTTTGGCGTGGATCGCGTCCGAATCCTGACAAATCACCGGACAAATCTCCGCCGCCTGGTCGAGAACCAAGGTCATGCTGTCGGGATTGAGGGGCGAGATCGCAATGCCGTCGATGCCACGGCTCAGAAGCGATTCGACGATTTGCTTCTGTTGTTGGGCCGTCGATTCGTTGGGGGCGTGGAATTCGACGACGACGTTTTCCTCCTGCGCCGCCTTGAGGCAGCCCGCGTAGGCGATGTCCCAAAAGCGATCGGTCGGCACGTTGACGATGAATGCAAAACGCGGCTTCGCGCCCGCCGGTCGCGCGGGGGGAGCAGCCCAAAAGTGCGGCCATGCTAGCCGCCGTCGCCAAAAGGACAAGCGGCGCAACGCCCAGCATGCCGTGATGTCGGTCAGCGTGGGTCTTCGCAGAATGCGAATGTTGGCGGCGCATACTCAGTTGCGAACACAGCGATTGTGAAGCGTGCCCAGCTTTTCGATCTCGACTTCGCACACGTCGCCGTCCTTTAGATAAATTGGCGGTTTGCGAGCGAAGCCGACGCCGGGAGGCGTGCCGGTAAATATCAAGTCGCCCGGCTCCAACGGCATGACCTGCGACAGATACGACACCAGGTAAGCGACGCTAAATATCATCTGCCCCGTGGTGGAGTGCTGCAGCCGCTCGCCATTCAGGCGGAATTGGATCTCCAGCGCTTGAGGATCGGGTACTTCGTCGGCGGTGGTGATCGCGGGTCCGAGGGGTGCAAAGTTCGTAAACGATTTCCCCAGAATCCACTGGCCGCCCGGCTTGTGCAATTGCCAATCGCGAGCCGACACGTCGTTGCCCAGCGTGTAACCGGCCACGTGCTGCAGCGCTTCGGACTCGGGCGTCTCGTGGGCGCGTCGGCCAATAACCGCCACCAGTTCCGCTTCGTAATCCACCTGATCGCTAAGGCGCGGCAGTACAATTGGTTCGTCGGGGCCCGCGATGCTGGAGCCAAATTTGGCGAACACGACCGGTTCGGTCGGGACCGCCATAGCGCTTTCGGCGGCGTGGTCACGGTAATTAAGCCCGATGCAGATAATCTTCCCGGGATCAGGAATCGGCGCCGCGAGCTCGAACTGATCATGGCGAACGGCGCGCGGGCTGCGAATGGCCTGAGCGACCTGCGGAAGTCGGTCCTCGGTGAGGATAGCACGAAGGGAACGTGGCAACCCTGGATCGGTGGCGGCAAGGTCAACGACCGAGGAATCGATGAGCGCCCCGGGGCGAAGGGCGCCATCAGCGCCGCGAAATGTTACCAACTTCATCTTTTGATCCCCGCTCAGCCGACAGCGTGCGCGGCATCCCTACGAGCTCCCGACAGGCCGTGATGAACCGCCATGATAAGCCGGAACTCGACGGACCGCCGCAACGCCCAAGAATTCGCCGCTAAGGTGGAATAATAGGCGTTTGGCAGGCGCCCATCAAGTCATTGATTGCTAAAAAACCATTCTGACTTGCGGTTTGGAATCCGGCAAAGTCAACTGAAAAAAGCGTTGTCATTGCCTCGAAGGGCGGTTTCATGAACTACCTTACTCCCCAAGGCTGTGACCTGCGGCGGCGGCGCTTGACGACGGCCCTCAATGAGCGTCGCATGGAAGCGGCGCTCCTCACCGATGTTCGGGAAGTCTTCTACTTCACCGGTTTGTTAATTCCGCAAGATCTGCCCGTGGCGCTCGTGCTCGACGCCGACGGACGTTCGCTGCTGGTCGCGCCACGGGGCGTTGACGCCGAAGGCGTCGACGAGGCTGTGCCGTTTGACTGGAACCAACTCGGCACTCGCGATCCGGACATTCCCGGGCGACTGATTGCCGCCTTGAAGCCCGCCCTGGCGTCGCACCGGCGCTGGCGTTTGGGCGTGCAGGAACAGTCGCTGTCCAGTCGACTGCGGGACGCCGTGCAAGACGTTGGGGCCGCGAAGCTGGTCGCACTGGATGACTTGCTCGCCGACATGGAATCCCGGAAAGACGAGGATGAGCTGGCCCTCGTGCGCGGCAGCGTGCGAGCCAACCTTGGCGCTTATCGGGCTGTCCGCGACGCGATTCATCCTGGCGTTACGGAATTGGATGTGTTAGCCGCCGGCTGGCGCGGAGCCATGAACACTGCCGGCGAAAAAGTCTTTCACGACGGGGATTACCAATGCGGCCAGTACAACGGCCCAGCGCGGAATCGCGTGATCGAAGCCGGAGAGATGTATATCGTCGACGCTTGGACCTGCTACCGGGGATATTGGTCCGACATGTCGCGGACGTTTGCCGTGGGTCGGGCGCCGACCGATGTTCAGAGGGACCTCTTCGAACATATTCGCTGGTTGCTCGCCGAAGTGGAAAAACTGCTCCGCCCCGGCGTCGACGGCAGGCAAATCTTTCGCGCTCTCGACGAAATGCTGCGTGAACATCCGCCGCTGGCCGAGCAAGGCTTAATCCACCATGGCGGTCACTCCATTGGCCTGCGGGCTCACGAGATGCCGGATATCAACCGCGATCGCGGCGGCGATCTTGCCCCGGGAAATGTCGTGTGTATCGAGCCCGGCGGCTACTTTGCCGAGGCCCGCTACGGCGTGCGGCTCGAGCACATGTACCTGATCACCCCAACGGGGTGCGAGAATCTTTGCGACGACGAGCTCGTCTTGCACGTGTGCGAATGACCGCGGTCACGGCGCCGCACCAGGCGCCTCAATCTCGTTGTCGCCCGTGATGCACAGCAGGTGCTCGGTCGTTCGCACATAAATGCGGCCGTTGCAGAAAGCGGGTGTCGCCAGGCAGGTCTCTTCCAGCTTGTTCTCGGCAACACGTTGAAACTTGTCGGCGGCCGTCATGACGAATGTCGTCCCGTCTTCGTTGGTTGCGTACACATTCCCTCCGGCGAGAACGGGCGAAGAGCTGAAGTTGCCCCCGAGTCGGTGCTTCCAGAGGACGCGCCGGAAGCCGCGTCGTAACAGAGCGCCATGCCTGAGTCGATTACGGTAAACAAGTACTCGCCGACGACCATCGGCGAGGGGACATAGGTAATTGACTTGCCGGTGCGCCATGCGACATTCGTCTCGGTGACGTCGCCCTGCCCCGTGGCGCGAACCGACGCCAAGAGCGGTTCCGGCACATTGCCGCTGGCGTAGACGCAATCCGCATTGAAGGCCATCGTACAGGCGGCCACCTCGGTCTTGTGGTTCACATGCCATAGTTCGTCGCCCGTCGCGGGATCGAGACTCGAAACCAGATGTGCCCCATTGATCAGCAGCTGCGCTCGACCGCCGACCTCGCCCACAACGGGAGTGCCCGAGTTGTCCGAGGGCGGCCGCTTGGCGCGCCATACCTCATGCCCGTCGTCGCAGTCAAACGCGGCCAGCGTGGGTTCAGCCTGGTTGTCGCTGGCGACGATGACCAGTCGCATGTAGAGCGATGGCGACGCCCCGAATCCATTGGCGTGCTTGTACGCCCCTACGGATTTCTGCCAAACAATCTTGCCGCTGAGGTCGACGGCCGACAGCCAAAGTTTGTCGGAATTGACGAACGCCGTATATACGCGGCGGCCGTCGCAGGCCGGCGTGGCCGAGGCGTGCGTGTTCTTGGGATTGATCACTGGGAGCGGTCCGCGATGAAGTTCGGTTCGCCACAATTGCGCCCCGGTCTGCTGATCGAAACACAGGAGAAACTGAACTTGCTCCGCGTCGTCGGCGCTGGCCAGGAAAATCTTGCCCCGACTGATGCACGGGCTGGCGTGCCCCTGACCCGGGACGGACACGCGCCAGGCAATGCCCGCGTCCTTGCTCCAGTGGAGCGGCGGCCGCGGGTCGGAGCTGTGGTTGTCGTGGGTTGGACCGCGCCAACAGGGCCAATCGCCGTCTTGGCGACTCTGTTCGTCGCAGCGTGCCCAGCGCGCTACGATCAGCAGCAGCACCGCAACTGTCGCCTTCGAGGTGTGCAGCTTCATCAGCAGCGAAGCGCCTCCGCTAGTCGGCGGCGCGGATGACTCGATCGACAAGACCGCCCGGGCGCAAAATTCGGCGATGCTTTTCTGTTCAATCGCGGCGGGCACGGCCCACAGGATCATCATCTGGTAGTAGTCGGTGCCAAACCGAACTTCGCCGGAATCGGCATTGACCATATTGGGCATATCCCAATGTTTGCCCTGCCGAAGTACAACGTTGTCGATGCACCGCTGGCATACCTCCAGGCCGGCGGGGCCGTCGCCGTGATACAACAATGTCATGCCCAGAATCAGCGTCTCGGGTGGAAAGATGCCGTACGTCGTCAACTCCTGCGCCGTCTCGCGCGGCGAAGCTCACGGCGCCCACAGTCGGGTTGAGGCATGTTTCGCGTATTGTAGAAAGCGTTCGACTCACGTGATCGGGCGGAAATACGCTGCGATCAACGCCGAGAAACGCGTTGGCCCATTCGGCATCGAGTTGATTGGCCATCACTTTGTCGGAACGCTCGACGGATTGAGGCTTGTTGAACAACAGGTAGTAGTCGCCATGCCAATTGTTTGACTCCAGGTCCTCGCTGCCGCGCTGGAACCACTCTCGACACTGTTGGGCAAAAGGTTCGTCGTGGGCCGCGACGGCCATTTGCTCGGCGACCAGCATGTTCGATAAATGCATTCCGGCGGCGTGCGTGGCAATGCCGGTCCACGGCCATCCTTCCCACCATTCCGTCTGCTTATCGCCCGGCGGGAATCCCACGACCGCAAAAGGCGGATCGCCCATCGTGGCCGTCAGCGTGGTGCTCTTCTTGACCGCCGGGAAAAATCGGCAAGCAGCGAGTCGTCGCCCGTACGGCGCCACAACCGACAGACCATGTCGACGAAACAAACGCCGTTGAGCATGATCTGATTGTCTTGGGCGTGATTGTTGTTGGACTGCCACATGTCGGTTTGCGGTCCAAAACAAAACGGCGCTGCCCCGTCGTCCCGCATATACTGGCGATAGCCATTGAGCGTGGTCCGCGCCAGCGAGGGGAAGAAGTACACGACCGAGCATATTGCCGTACCAGCTACAGGGAATGCATTCGATCTGCGGGCAGACGCGCGACGCCTCGATCATGCCAAACAGCCCGTTGGGGGCGGCCCAGTCGGCAATCGGTCCGGTTGGTTGGGCGTAGTAAGCGTCCTCGGTAATGAGCGACAAGCTGTTGATCAGGCAGTCGCGCAGCCAAACTGGATAATCGTGGGCGGCGTAAACGACTTGTTGCCACTGAAGGATGCGGAGAAATAGCTTTTCGTGCGCGTCGGCGATAAAGTTCACGGTATCGTCGACTGTCGGATAGACGAGCGCATTCATCCGCTCCCAAACGATGCCGCGCTCACCCCAACTCGGCACGTTCCACGCCAGCACGAAACGAATCGTGCGGTTCGCATGGGGCGGCAGATCGTAACGCACCGCGACCGTGGCGCCGCTGTCCGCGTCACTTGGAGCGGGCAACGACTGCCCAATCTTGGACCACGTCGTCGGCCCGAGGGGTCCCCCCGTCTCGACGCGATCCGGTTCTTCCATCGCACCCAGGGCGTACGAAGCGTCTTGAGTACTCACGACGGCGCCGACCACTTTGCCAGCTAGGCTTCGACGCACAAAAACGGGCGGCGCTTGCACGGCGCCAGTCGCGGCTCCGGTGACGGGGCGTATCGCATCGGCGAGGGGGCCGTCGAAGGTAAGCGCCAGCCGGCCGCTCTGCGGCAAATCCGACGTATTGCGCAGTTGGACTTCGAAGACAGCCGCCGGCGTGTCGGAGACTTTGACGTTTCCGGGCAGAAACGGCGACCAGGCCCGCACACCGACTTGCACCGGCGAGTCGAGCTCGTACTCGACGTCCGCGACGGGGTAGTGACCCCAGTAATTAATTGCCGTTGGTGCACGCACTCCCGTCGTTTCCGGCTGGAGCTGATGCCAAAAACCTGGATTACGCTGGCGGTCGGGGTAGTACGGATCGCGACCGTGCTCGACGCAACTTTCCAGGAGGCCGCCGCGGAGCACTCGCGCGTCGGCCAGCACGAAAACTTGATCGCCGACCGTCAGCCCGAGAAATGGTTGAAAGAGTTTCGGCTGGCGCGGATATCCGTTAAAGATCGAACAAAACCCGAACGTGCCTGTTGGGTCGAGGTCCAAGCACCCCGTGCCAATTCCCCCTAGGGGCACGCCGCAGCAGGGTCCCTTGCCGCCATCGTAAATTACGCCGCACACGGGATTGTCGAAACCCTGGCGCGAAACTCCTGCCACGCCCGGTGCTCCAGTTCGGTCGGGAAGAGCCGGCCGTCGTCCGTCGATTCGCGCCGAACGTCGCGCTTGCCAGGATCGCCCACGACGCGGCAGCGACAACCTGAAAAATTCGCACCAGCGGCATACGTCGACGGCATGGGGACATGGAAGCAGCCCGCTGTTACTCACTTCGCGCTGCTTCGAGGACGCGATGCGGCAGGCCGTCATCGGCGCTCTTGGCAATGTCCTCGCCAGCGAGCGCAGCGGGAGCAAACCACAGCATCATGTTTTGGTAATAGTCGGCGCCGAAGTGCCGCTGGCCCGTGTCCATGTCGCCGCGGATGGTGTTGGGGGCATCCCATGTGTAACCCCACTGACAAACGATGTTCTCCATGCAGCGATGCAACAAGTCGACGCCGAACTCGCGCTGGCCCTCGTACATGTACGTCATCGCCAACATCATCAGCTCGGGCGGGAAATAGCCGTAAGTGCCGTAGCCGCCGACTTTAGCCGTCGATCCATCCGGATCAGCGTAGTTCGTGGCGCCTGATTGGCTGAGAGCACAATTCACCTCCCGGATTGTCCCGAGAGTCGTCGCGACGCGCTCGCGGGGAAACACGCCGGGGACACCGTGGGCGTCGCAGATCCACTGCCCATCGAGCTGATACCCGAACACCAGATCGGACTTGAGATTGTTCTCTGGATCGTTGAAGTTGAGGTAGTACCGCCCGTTCCACAGCGTGTCTTCCAGCACCTTCGAACCTGCCTCGAGCCAACGGTCGCATTTTTCGGCGTACTCCACGTCGCCCACCGCATCGGCCATGCGCTTCATGATCGCGACCTCCGCCATGCGGACGCCGCCGGCGTGGGTCACGTAACCCTTCCAACCGGGCTCGGGAGCCTCGAACCACTCCGTGTCCCCCAGGCCGCCTCGATCGGTGCCCGGCTCCGGCATCGCCATGACTTGCGACACCCCATATTTCGGACGCAGGTTGAGGGAAAAGTCATTGGCGCGTTTTAGCGACGGATAGAACTCTTCGAGGACGGACTGATCGTGCGTCGACTGCCAATACCGGTCGACCATCACGATGTAGCTGGCTCCGTTCAGCACCGATTGATATCCCTTGTCAGGCGCCGCGAGGTCGTACGGCGCCTGGTTCTGCTTTTCGCCAGCGGTGCACCCCCCAAAGATCCAGGGTGGACGACCGTCGGGGAACTGATACTCCTTGTATCCGCGCAGCGTGGACAGCGCCGCGTCGGGATAAAAATACACGATGGGCATGTTGCCATAAAAGCTGCACGGAATGCACTCGAGCTGGGGACACCCGCGCGGACACTCGTTGAGTGCAAATAGTCCCGATTCTGGTCGAAACTTGGACAAGGGACCTTCGCTCTGGCCCCACACGCTCGTCTCGGTAATGAGATGTAGATTATTGATGAGGCAATCGGCCAGCCAGCCTGGAACCGACTTGTCGCCGTAAATTGCCTCCTGCCAGGCGATGACTCGCTTTAAGAGCGAGGAATGATCGGCGGCCAACTGCTTGGCGACGGCCAGCGCCGTCGGGTACTGGCGTGCATACATGTGCCGAAACGTACGCGCTGGCGGCGCCTCGGGCGATCCGCCGGCATTCCACTGCGGGGCGCGCCACGCGAGCACGAACCGTTGGACGGTCGATTGGTGCGGCGGCACGCGAAAACCGACGGCCACTGAGCAGCCGCTCTCGCGCTGGCCGCTGGCGGGCAGATTCTTGTCGATGGCATTCCAGGCGGCTCCATCAGTCCCGAGCGGTCCGCCGGTGCGCACGTCGGACGCATCCATGGCAGCCAACACGTATTCCATTTCCGCGGGGGTATCTTTGGCGTTCGTTGAAATCGCGACGCCGTCGAGCGCGCTGTCGGCGTCTTTCACGGGCTGCCGGGCGACCTGCACCTCGCCCGGCGGATCAAACCCCGGAAAGCTAAACGCCAGAGTTCCTGCCTGCTCGGCGTCGGAGTGGTTGCGAATCGCAAATTCGAAGACAATTCCCGGTGTCATCGACGCCTTGACGTCGCCGGGGAGCATCGGAGCAAAGGCTCGCATCCCGACGGCGACGGGCGCTTCGGTGTCGAACTCCATGTCCAGAATCGGATAATGTCCAAAGTAGTCAATGGACTTGGCCAGGCGCACGCCCTTGAGGCCAATGTCAAAATATGTGGGCGTGTAGTCGACGGGAGGAAAGACGCCGGTTTCATTCTCGACGGGCGCTGGCGCTTGCCCTTGGCATCGGTCGCCAGAAGCCATGTGTCGCCATAGACGCTGATGGCGGCAAACGGTGCGTTGTTCAGCACTCGCGGGTTAACCAGGTGATTGAAAACCGTGCAGTAGCCCAGCAGCCCGTTGGCTTCGATATCAAGGCAACCAGTGTCCAGCACGCCCAGCGGCATGCCGCAGGTCGGGCGGGGGTTGCCGCGATAAATCACCCCGGTCACCGGACGGTGAAAGCCCTCGACCGGGAAGTCCACCCATTGGGCGTGGAGTAAGTTGGCCGGGAAATATCGTTCGTCTGCGGGCGGGCTAGGGGTTTGATCCGCGCTCCGAGAAACTGCAGGCCAACCGGCGCCGGCCACCGCCAACAAAGCTGCGAGAAGCTGTAGCTTCGGCCGAGTGCAAGAGATCGGCTGTCGCATGGCAACCACCTCGAGATGAAGAATGCGCCGCCGCACTGCCAGCCCGGGGCAGGCAAGAAGAGTGGCTTTTTCGCAACAAAGAACCACGGTATGATAGCCGTTCCTAAGGCGGGCGCCTAGCGCTCGGCCTGGAGGATTTTGCTAGATTCAGGCACCGCCTCGTGATTGCGGCCGGCTTTGCCCAAAAACTCGAAATCCGAAGCACGAAACAAGCTTCAATGCTCCAAATTCCAACGTCGCTGCGGACAAGCGCTTTGTCTCGAATTTTGTGCTTGGCGCCCTGGCATTTGTTTCGAACTTCGTGCTTCGAAATTCGGAGTTTTTGGGCAAAGCCGCTGCGGCCGCAGATCCTCAGTCCCGGCGGCACGTGCGCTTTGTCGATCTCCCAGCGGCATTTCTGGAAAACTGCCTGATGGATGCACAACTCGCGGGGAAGGCCGGCTCATCACCGGCGGCACCAGCGGAATTGGTCTGGGGATTGCCCAGGCATTGGCCCGGGAAGGCGTGAGCGTGGCTGTCGCCAGCCGCACGCACGAACCGCAAGTTGAGGAAGGCTTGCGGCAGCATGGCATCCGCGTACTGGGAATCCAAGCCGACGTGAGTCAGGAGGGCGATGTCGTCCGTATGGTAGCCGAGGCGGTCCAGGCGTTCGGCCGGCTCGACATGTTCGTCAACAACGCGGTGGCGCACTTCACCAACCAATTACCAAAATCGATTCAGAAACCTATCGAAGCGTGCTCGACACCAATCTGTCGAGTTGTCTGTGGGCATGCCGGGAGGTCGCCCGCCATTTCATCAGTCGCGGCGGCGGGTCGATCCTGATAGTGGGCAGCACGTCGATGTACACGCCGGGTCCCACCGAGACTGTTTACCGCATTACTAAGTTCGGCTTGAAGTCGCTGGCCCAAAGCCAGGCGGTGGAATTGGCGCCGTACGGAATTCGAGTGAATCTGCTGGTCCCGGGCCACTATCGGACGCGGCTCACCCAAGGCATTCCGGCCGCGGTCGAAGCGAAGCTCAAGGGGCAGATTCCGCTGCGCAGATTCGGCGATACGTCGGACTGCGGCAATGCCGCGGTGTTTTTGCTGTCCGACGCGCTCTCGGCGTACACGACGGGGGCCGAACTTGTGGTCGACGGCGGCCTCGCGCTGCGCCCCCTCTTTTTTGGCGGCGACGACGACCTCGAGCGGCTGAATCGCGACCAATAGCGCCCTGGCGCCGGCCGTCTACCGGTTCGATCCGGGGGCCCGAATAATCGCTGCCTGGGCGTTGGATTTGGGGCCATCTCCTGGGCATTAGTTGCATGGCAGGCGGGTATCGGGTAACCTGACATTGCTTGCTAAAAAACCACTTTTGTCGCTCATGTTGGGCGGTGCGACCTCGTGGCATTGGCCGCGAGGCGGGAGCGCATTTTCTTCTCAACTTGGCCGGCGATGCGACGATTTGCCTACCCGTCGACGCCTCGAGGCGTGCTGCCATTTATGATTGTGGCCATCTGCCAACGCGGGCTGCCCAGTCAGGCCGTCGAGCCGACGGACCCTCGCCCCCCGGCCGCCGACACGACAACGGAGCTAAACTCGCCATGCCCGAGTTTTTCGAGCGATCGATTCGCCCGCTTTTTTTGCAGCATTGCGCGAGTTGCCACGGCCCCGAAACTCAGGAGGCCGGGTTGCGGCTCGATGTCCCGGACTCTTTGTTCGACCCGCATCGAGAGGCGCCGCTCATTGTTCCACGGCAGCCTGATGCAAGCCGATTGGTAGAGCTGGTCCGCGGCACGCGTGACTTGCAGATGCCCCCGGACGAAAAGCTGAAGCCCAAGGAAATTGCCGCCATTGAAGACTGGGTCGCGCAAGGGGCGGCGTGGCCTAACTACGATCCACAACTGGTGGCGGCCGCCAATTCACCGCCAGGCGAAAGGCCTAGGGGCGCGCAGTTCACCGACGCTCAGCGCCAATTCTGGGCGTTCCAGCCGGTGCACGATCCGCCCGTGCCTGAAACTGCGCGACAAAACGTGGGGCGCCTCGCCGCTCGATCAGTTTATCGTGGCGCGACTGGAAGTGCTCGATCTGCTCCCGGCAGAAGGCCGACAAGCTGACTTTGCTGCGACGCGTAACCTACGACCTGACGGGGTTGCCTCCCACGCCCGAAGAGCAGGCCACTTTTTTGGCGGACGTGGGGCCCGACGCCTATGCAAGGGTCGTCGATCGGCTCCTGGCCTCGCCGCGCTACGGCGAGCGCTGGGGGCAGCACTGGCTGGATGTCGTGCGGTTCGCGGAATCCGCGGGCCACGACGGCAACAACGCCTATCTGCACGCCTGGCAGTTTCGCGATTACGTGATTCGCGCATTCAACGCCGACAAGCCGTACGACCAGTTCATCGTCGAGCAGCTGGCTGGCGACCTGCTCCCAAAGACGGGCGACGCGCAACGGGACTTCGATCAGGTCGTCGCGACGGGGTTTCTCCAGGTCGGGCCCAAACCCGTCGTCATGCGGGACAAGCACCAAATGCTGCTCGACATTGCCGACGAGCAGGTCAGCACGACGAGCGTGGTCTTCATGGGACTGACCATGGGCTGCGCGGTGCCACGACCACAAGTTCGATCCGATCCCCGCCGCGGACTACTATTCACTGGCCGGGATTTTTATGAGCACTCACGTGATGGCCGACGCCATCAACGACTCCATGTGGGTGGAGTACGACGTCCCCGACGCTGCCGTGCGTGCCGACCAGGGTGATGGCCGTCGAAGACCTGCCGCAACCGGAGAATCTCCGCGTGCACATACGCGGCAACTACCGATCGCTGGGGGCCGACGCGCCGCGCGGGTTTCCGCAGATTCTTTGCAAAGCCGAGCGCGGCGCGTTGAGGGCCCCGAAAGCGGCCGCATGCAGCTCGCCAGGTGGCTCGCCAGCGCCGAGCATCCACTGACGGCCCGCGTCATGGTCAATCGGATCTGGCAACACCACTTTGGTCGCGGCCTGGTGGCCACGAGCGGGAACTTCGGCAAACTCGGTGCGCGGCCCACTCATCCCGAGCTGCTGGACTGGCTGGCCAGCCGATTCGTTGAGAGCGGCTGGTCCGTCAAGGCGATGCACCGATTGATGTTGCTGTCGAGCGCCTATCAGCAGGGCGACGACGCGAGCGACCTGGCTTTCCAGCGCGATCCGGAGGACGAATTGCTGCGGAGCATGCGGCCGCGGCGGCTCGAGGCGGAAGAGGTCCGCGATTCTCTCTTGGCAATTAGCGGTCGGCTCGACACGACCGTTGGCGGAACGCTGTTCACCGAAGGCTACACGGCCAACGACGAGAAGCGGAAATTGTACGTCGTGGATATATCCGGCAAGGATCCCTTTCCCCCCTTCGAGCACCCGCGGCGAAGCGTGTATTTGCCTGTGCTTCGCAACGCACGGCCGGAAGCGCTGCGGCTATTCGACGTCGCCAACGAGCACGAATCGTGCTCGGTTCGCGGTGAGACTACCGTGGCGCCGCAGGCGCTATTTTTGCTTAATAGCCCCTTTGTTCGCGAATCGGCGGCGGCGCTCGCCGAGCGCCTGCTGCGGGATTCGGCCGGGGTGGATCCAGCGCAGCGCGAGTCCCAAATGACCGACCGTCTCTATACAGGGGCGTTGGGACGCCCGCCGACCGCGGAGGAACGCGATCGCGTGGGCAGTTTTGTGTCGAGATACGCGCGGGCGATAGCGGACATGGGCGCTGACGAGCCCACGCGAGCCGCCTGGGATGTGCGGACTAGCCATGAGCAAGGCAAACCGCTCGCCGAGGATCTCCCCGAGTTCATGGCGTGGGAGGCCGTCTGCCAGTCCATTTTTTGCTCGAACGAGTTCATGTATCTGAAATAATGCGCAGCCCATTAGATACCGCCGAGCCTGTTGCAGATTCGCTGGAAGTTGCGCCGATTTCGCGTCGGCAATTGTTGCGGAGCACTGCGTGCGGATTTGGTCACCTCGCGCTTCTGGGCATGCTCAGCGAGTGTGCTTCGGCGGCCGGGTCGAGCGCCACAGCAGCCAATGGGCTGACAATCCGCTCGCCACACTTCGCCCCCCGGGCCAAGCGGATCATTTTCCTATTCATGCACGGCGGCGTGTCGCACATCGACACGTTTGACCCCAAACCTAAGTTGGCAGAGATGGACGGCAAACCATTGCCGTTTGACACGCCACGGCAATTCAACAAGGTCGGAGCACTGCTCGAATCGCCGTGGCAGTTTCGACAGTACGGCCAAAGCGGTCTGCCGGTGAGCGAGCTGTTTCCGCACATCGCGACGGTCATCGACGACATCTGCCTGATTCGCTCCATGCACGTGGAACAGGTGGACCACGGGCGGCGCCATTCTCCAGCTCCACACGGGATCGGCCGTGTTCCCTCGTCCAAGTATGGGCGCCTGGATCAATTACGGGCTTGGCACGGAGAATCAAAACCTGCCCGGGTTTATCACGATTTGTCCCCCCATGATGCACGGGGCTCAGCAGAACTACGGCGCCGCGTTTCTGCCCGGCGCCTATCAGGGGACGGCGATCGGCGACTTCAAAACGCCCATGACGCAGGCCAAAGTCCGCAACCTCGCCGCCGCGGCGCCCAGCACTGTCCTGGAGCGGATGCAACTCGATTTCATTCAGGAGTCCAATCGGGCCCATGCCGCCCAGTCGCCCCGCGACCCCCGGCTCGAAGCGCGCATCGAGTCGTTCGAGTTGGCATTTCGCATGCAAATGGAAGCGCCTGCGGCGCTCGATATCGCGGCCGAGACGCCGGCCATGCTCAAGCAATACGGCATCGATGGCGGCCCGACGGACAACTTCGGACGCCAGTGCTTGCTGGCGCGCCGCCTCGTGGAACGCGGCGTGCGATTCGTCCAATGCTCCCACAGCTACAAGTGGGACCAACACTCAGGCCTGAAGCAAGGGCACGAAACCAATGCCGCTGAAGTCGACCTGCCGATTGCCGGCTTGCTGAGCGATCTGAAGCAGAGAGGCATGCTGGCGGACACGCTCGTCCTGTGGGGCACCGAGTTTGGCCGCACGCCGGTGTGCGAAGGGAAGGACGGCCGCGATCACAATCCGTATGGATTCACGGTGTGGATGGGGGGCGGCGGCGCCAAGGGCGGCATGGCTTACGGGTCGACCGACGAGTTTGGCTACTTCGCTCAGGAAAATCCCGTGAGCATGTACGACTTGCATGCGACCCTGCTGCACCTCCTGGGCCTGGACCACACGCGACTGACGTTTCGATACAACGGGCGAGATTTTCGCCTGACGGACGTGCAAGGGCGCGTCATACACGACGTAGTTTCTTGACGGGCAGCGATTGAACGCCATGAACGCCGATATTACAGACCACCGAGTGGAATTTCGCCAGCGCGTTTCGATCGCCGCGCGGCCATTGGTGGCCATTGCGGTCGGGGCGTGCGTAGCGCTCGCTGCCGCAGCCGCGAGTGCTCAGTCCGTGGGATTCAATCGCGACGTGCGGCCGATCTTGTCGGACAAATGCTACCGCTGCCACGGACCCGACGCACGCCATCGGGAAGCCGGCCTGCGGCTCGACATGGAACAGATGGCGACCGCCGAACTCGACTCCGGCGCGACAGCCGTGGTTCCCGGCAAGGTCGACGAGAGCGAGCTCGTACACCGAATCTTCGCCGAGGACGACGCCGAGCGGATGCCGCCGCCCGACTCGGGAAAATCGCTCACAGAGCGGGAAAAGGCCATACTGAAATCGTGGGTCGAGCAAGGGGCCAGATATGAACCCCACTGGTCCTTCGTGCCGCCCCAGCGTTCGGCGCCGCCACTGGCGCCTAACTCGCATTGGCGCCGAAATGAGATCGACGACTTCGTGCTCGATCGGCTGCGAAAGGAGGGCCTAAGTCCTTCCCCGGAGGCCGACCGCCGCACGCTGTTGCGTCGCGTTACGTTTGACCTGACGGGCCTGCCGCCCACCATCGACGAGGTCAACGCCTTCCTCGCCGACGAGTCGCCCGACGCCTACGAGCGCGCGGTCGACCGCCTGCTCGCTTCGCCCCGGTTCGGCGAACGGATGGCCATTGAGTGGCTCGATCTGGCCCGTTACGCCGACACCGACGGTTACGAGAAAGACAGCCACCGCCAAATGTGGCCGTATCGCGATTGGGTGATCGCGGCGTTCAACGCCAATATGCCGTTTAACGAATTCACGATCGAGCAGTTGGCGGGCGACGAGTTGCCAGGGGCAACTCGATCGCAATTGATCGCCTCGGCGTTCAACCGCAATGGACCGACCACTTCCGAGTCGGGCTCGGATCCGCTGGAGTACGAGGCCAAGTACGCCGTCGATCGGGTGAGCACGACGGCCACAGTGTGGCTTGGGCTCACCATGCAATGCGCCGAGTGTCACGACCACAAATTCGATCCGCTGACGACGAAAGATTTCTATCGGTTGTTTGCGTTCTTCAATCAGATCCCCGAGGTTCCGCTGTACGAAGGCGCCGATTCGCCGCCGTCGATCCGGCTGTATCTCTCCGGATCAACAAGCGCGAGCGGATCAACTGGAAGAGAATTTGGCCGCTGCCAAGGCCGAACTTGAAAAGCAGAAGCAGGCCGCGGGAGGTGCAACGCCCGCGGGTCAAGCCAATCCGGCCGCGTCGCCTGAAGCAGGCAGCGTCGCGGAGCAAATCGCGAAGCTGGAGGACGATCTGAACAAGCTCCGCGCCGAGGCGCCGGTCGTTCGTGTCATGCAGGACGCACCAGAAAAGAAGGCCACGCACATCCTTGTTCGCGGCGACTTCCGCAATCCGGGCGAGGAGGTGACGCCGGGCATTCCCGCGGCTCTCGGCTCCCTGCCGGATGGTGCGCCTGCCAATCGCCTCGCCCTGGCGCAATGGTTGGTTGGCTCGCAAAACCCCTTGACCGCGCGCGTCGAAGTGAACCGCCTGTGGGCCATGTGTTTCGGCGCTGGGATTGTACGGACGCTTGACAATGTCGGCACGCAAGGCGAGTGGCCTTCCCATCCTGAGCTTTTGGACTGGTTGGCGACGGAGTTCACCGGCAATGGCTGGGACGTGAAGGCAATCATCAAACTGATTGTCACCAGCAGCACCTATCGCCAGTCGTCGCGCGAGACCAAGGAGCTCGCACGCATCGATCCCGAAAATCGGTTGTTGGCCCGCGGTCCAAGACATCGGCTGCCGGCGGAAATGATTCGCGACAACGCCTTGTTTGTGAGCGGACTGTTGCGCGAGCAAGTCGGGGGGCCCAGCGTGTTTCCGTACCATCCGCCGGGGATGTGGGAGGAAATGGCCTGGGCCGATTCGCCCTGGAAAACCTGGCCGCAAGACCACGGGGGCAACCTGTATCGCCGCGGCCTGTACACTTTTTGGAAGCGTTCGCTACTCCACCCTGTGCTGGCGGTGTTCGACGCGCCGACCCGCAACGTCTGCGCCTTCGATCGCCCGATCACCAACACGCCCTTGCAATCGTTCGTCACGCTGAACGAAACTTCGTTTGTCGAAGCAGCGCGCGGACTGGCGCAGCGCGCCGTTTGTACGGCTGAGGACTCGCCGTCGCGGTTGGAGCAGATGTACCTCGCGACCCTTTCGCGGCCGCCGGCCGAGACCGAGCGGCAGGTCCTGCTGCCCTTGTATGAGCGGATGCACCAGAAATTTGCCGACCATCCCGACGCGGCTGCGCAGCTTCTCGCGGTGGGCGAGTCGCCGCACCCCGCGTGGCTCGATCCCGTCGATCTGGCGGCGTGGACCTCGGTCGCCCAGGTGGTGCTTAATCTGGACGAAACAATGACGAAAGAGTGACGACCCGGACCTGCTGTCCGACAAGAGAGATCGAAACCATGGATCCCCTTCAATACGCCATCGATCAGTCATCGACGCGCCGCCAGTTTCTAGGCCGGACGACCACCGGCATCGGGTCTCTGGCGTTGGCATCGCTGCTGAATCCCAAGCTGTACGCGGCTTCGGCGCCCTCGCTGCCAGGAACCCACGGCGTCTTGAAGGAGCTTCAATTCCAGCCCCGGGCCAAGCGGATTATTTTCCTTTCCCAATCCGGCGGACCTTCGCAGTTCGAGCTGCTGAATCACCGGCCCAAGCTCACGGAACTCCACGGCCAGCCGATGCCCGAAAGCCTCACGGAGGGCCAGCGGCTGGCGCAGATTCGCGGGCAAAAGCTCATTGTCTGTGGTTCGCCTTACAAGTTCAGCAAGCATGGAGAGAGCGGCGCTGAGATTTCGGAGCTTCTGCCCCACACGGCGAGCGTAGCCGACAACTTGTGCATTGTTCGCACGGCCGTGACCGAGGCGATCAATCACGATCCGGCGATCACGTTCATGCAGACGGGCGGCTCGCAGCCCGGGCGTCCTTCGATGGGCGCCTGGATGTCCTACGGCCTGGGGGCCGAGACGAGCAACCTCCCGGCGTTCGTGGTGTTGGTTTCCGTCACGACGCCCGGCCAACCGCTCAATGTGCGGTACTGGGGCAACGGGTTTCTTCCCTCGAAACACCAGGGGGTGCGGTTTCTCAGTCACGGCGATCCCGTGCTTTACGTCTCGAATCCGCCGGGCATCGATCGGGATACGCGACGCCTGGAGCTTGACGCCATCGGCGCCCTCAATCGGATGAAGCACGAATCGATTGGCGATCCGGAGATCATGACCCGCATCGACGCCTTCGAGCAAGCCTTCCGCATGCAAGTCAGCGTGCCGGAATTGGTCGATTTGTCCAAGGAGTCGCAGGCGACGCTCGACTTGTACGGGCCCGACGTCACCAAACCAGGGACGCAAGCCGCTAACTGTCTGCTGGCGCGCCGATTGGCTGAGCGGGGCGTGCGTTTCATTCAACTTTATCACGCCGATTGGGATCATCACCTGGGCCTGCCGCAGGCGATGCCGGTCATGTGCAAGAACAACGACCAGGCCGTCGCCGGGTTGATCGCTGACTTGAAGAATCGCGGGATGCTCGACGACACGCTCGTGGTGTGGGCCGGCGAGTTCGGACGCACGCCCATGTTGCAGGGCGACCCGGATCCCAAAAAGTACGGCCGCGACCACCACATGAAGTGCTACTCGTTGTGGGTCGCCGGGGGCGGTTTTAAGGCCGGCGCCACGGTCGGGGAGACGGACGACTTTGGTTACAACGTGGTCAGCGACCCCGTTCACCTGCACGACCTCCACGCCACCATGCTTTATCTGATGGGCGTGGATCACGAAAAGTTGACCTATCGCCATCAAGGCCGCGATTTTCGGTTGACCGATGTTGAAGGCAAGGTGCTGCCATACCTGTTGGCGTGAGGCATCGACTCGACAACAACACACTCGTGGGCCGGGGCAAAGAACGCCGGGCGAAGGGGACGTATGAGGAGCATCTGGGCCAAGTCACTGCGCGCCGCGGGATTGTGCGCCGCCCTCGCAGGCGCCGTAGCCGCACGGCGGATGCGCGATCGCTGAAGCTGCTAATCCGGACGACGCGGGGATTCGCGCCGTCATTCCTCGCGCCGCGGCGCCGCCGACGATCGACGGCAAGCTGACCGAGTACGACGAGGCTTTTTGCACTCCTGTGGAGTATTTCAACCCTGATCAGCGAAACCGACCGGCGCAATTTTATTACTTGTGGGACGACGAGGCATTCTACGTCGGCGTGCGAACGCTCGACGAACACGCCTTTGCGCCCTTGAACCGTTTTGGGTGGGCGATGCCGTCGAATGGTACTTCGACGTGCGGCGCGGATCGGACTTCGTGCACGGTCCGTGGAGCAAGGGGGCGGTGCACTGTTTCTTCACCGGCTTGAAGGAGGCGAAAGTCGAGCCGCGGTTTACGCTGCGGCCAGGGTTCGAAGACGCGATTCCCAAGACGGGCGTCGAGGTCGCGTCGCAGCGCACCGCCGGGGGAATGGAGATCGAGTTCAAGCTGCCGTGGGTTAACTTCCCTGAATTTCATCCGGCAGTCGGCCAGATCATCGGCCTCGACGCCGAGTTGTCGTACAGCGATGGCGTCTCGCGTTCGTATCGGAGCTTCGCCTTCGGCGGTCCGTTGTCGGTGGAAACGCCTGCCAATCTGGCGCGGGTGAAATTGGCGGAGAAATTCGAGCGGAGTGACTGGCCCGCGTGTGGCGCGGTGATGATGCCCATTCGCATCGACGTCCCGTGGGCGCAGCCAGGACCGCCGCGCGTCGAAGCGTTCGTAGCGATGCCGCCCAATCGCAGCGAGGAGGCCAGGCGCGTTGTTTTCCGGGTAACGACTCCTCAAGGCGACGTACTCGGAGAGTTCCCGGCGGACGACGAGCAGGTGATCGAGCACGAGGGCAACTTCGTGCGTCGGGCCGCCCATTGGCCGACAACGCTGGCCGCGCCTGGGTCTTACCTCGTTCAAGCGGTGATTTATGGCAGCGAGAACGAAGAACTGGCGCGCGTGGCGCGCGCTTGGCGAGCGTGAACATGGACCAAGGCTATTAACGACTCTTTTTGCGATCGCTGCAGTTCGAATCGATTCCCTGTGGATTACCAGTCATGATCAGAGTTGCAGTCGTGGGATGCGGCGGCGCCGCGTGGGTCGGACATCTGCCCTGGGTCTGGGAAAATCCTCACGCCGAGCTTAGGGCCACTTGCGACATCGATATCGATACGGCACGACAGGCGGCCCAACGATGGGGCGCTGCGAATTGCTACGGAGACTTTCGCAAACTCCTGCAGGTTGAGTCGCTTGACGCGGTGGTGATTGCCACGCCCCCGAACACCCACGCTTCATTGGCCCAGGCCGCTCTGGAGCACGGGTTGCACGTGCTCCTGGAAAAACCGATGGCCTGTACCGTCGACGAATGCGACGCCTTGGCGCGCTCGCAAGAGCAGTCGGGAAAGATCCTGATGCTAAGCCATGAAAAGCGGTTCAACCCCGGATTCGAGAAGATCAAAGAAATCATCGATGAGGGGCTCATCGGCAAGGTTTTTTACCTCGTCGTCCATTGGAGCGCGGCGGTGCGGCTCGATCCGCGGCAGCTCTGCCCGCCGGACTATCGCGACAGCTATCAGTGGCGCTGGACCGACCCGAAAGCCGGCGGCGGCATCCTGTTCGACCACCTGCCACACTACCTCGATCTTTGGCGCTGGTGGACCGGCGCCGAGCTTGCCTCGATCGACGCGGAGCTCCTGAATGTCCGCCGCGATTTGATCGGCGACGAGGACCTCGGCGGACCGCACGAGGATTTTGCGGCCGCACTGATGAAATTCACCGACGGCTGCGTCGCCATATTCGAGACCGGGAACGCTGGTCGCGGCCTGTCGCCTATTCAGCACATCGGATCAGCAGTTGGCGAATGGTCCGAGTATGGGATGATTTACGGAACGCGCGGCCACTTGGTCTTCGACGTTTTGCCGTGGGACTCGCCGGAGTTGCCGCGGATCATGGTCTACTCGCTCGAAAACCGTGAGCCGGCGTGCCGCGGCTGGTTTCAAGTCGAGATGCCAGACCCCCTGCGGACGCCGGGCGGGCCGCTATCGCCGCGCCTCCAATTCCCTCTATCACTTTAAGCGACAGATGGATCATTTCATCGATTGCATTCGTACGGGCGGTGCGCCGCTGGTGGCTGCCGACGACGGCCGCGCGACCGTCGCCGCGGTGCAAGCCGCCTACCGCTCACACCGTACGGGTGATCGAGTCAGGTTGCGGCCCGTGGAAGCCTGCCAACCCAGCGGCGTCGACTGCCGCTAAGCAAGCGCTGCGTCCAGCGGCAGCGCGGTGGTGTACTTGACTTGCTTCAACGAGAAGCTGGATTTGATCGTGGCAATGCCGCGGATTTTGGTGAGGTGATTGACGAGAAAGCGTTCAAAAGCCGCGACGTCGGGCACAACGACGCGGAGGAGATAGTCCGAGTCGCCTGTCATGAGATAACACTCGACGACATCCGAACAGGCGCCGATCGCTTGTTCAAATCCCTTGAGGGTGGATTGGTCCTTTTTTTCGAGACTGACTTGCACGAACACGCTTGCGCCCAAGCCGAGCCGCTCGGGATTCAGCATCGTCACGTAATCGCGTACGAAACCGCGCTGCTCCAAAGCGCGGACGCGACGGAGGCACGCGGAAGGAGACAGACCGACCGCCCGGGCCAGCATGGCATTAGAGATCCGGGCGTTGGTTTGAAGACGGTCCAAGATCTCAGCATCGATTGGAGGCAGGGGCTGGTTTGGCATAATGTTGCGTCTTCCGCCACAATTCTGGCATGAGATTGTTGATTTTACGTGAAACTCGGCGCCATTAGCAACAAAGTGCTGCCCCAACTTCCATAGAATTGCGGTCAAGGGTCGGACTTTCTGTACTCGTATTTCGGATTCATTGCCATGACCGCAAGTCGTTCCCTGGAGAGGCCGCCGCAACCGCGCTTTTCGATCCACGAGCGGCGGCAGATGCTCGAAGCGCTGGAGAAGAAGGTGCTGTGGCTCGCCTCGTGGATCGTCCACCACGCCAATTATGTGCGCCCCAAGCAGGACTCGATGAAGGTCGGCGGCCATCAGGCGTCCAGCGCCTCGGTCGCCACGTTGATGACGGCGCTCTACTTCGACGTGCTCGAGCCGGAGGATCGCGTCGCGGTAAAGCCCCACGCGAGTCCGGTGTTCCACGCCATCCAATACTTGCTCGGCCGCCAGACTCGCGGCAATCTTGAGCGGTTCCGAGCGTTCGGCGGGGCCCAGGCTTATCCGTCGCGCACCAAAGACGCCGACGAGGTGGATATCTCCACCGGTTCGGTGGGAATGGGAGTGGCGCTTACCGTGTTCACTTCGTTGGTGCAGGATTATTTGCAGTGTAAGGGACTCGTCGACTCTGCTCGCCGGCGGGGACGGATGGTGGCGATCGTTGGCGACGCCGAGCTGGATGAAGGGAATGTCTTCGAGGCTCTGTTCGAGGGTTGGAAGCACGACCTGCGCGACGTGTGGTGGATCATCGATTACAACCGCCAAAGCCTCGATCTTGTGGTTGAAGACCAGCTCGTCGAGCGCGTGCGACAGCTTTTCCGCGTCGTGGACTGGCAGGTTGTCGTCTTGAAATATGGCCGCCGACTGCAAGCGGCCTTTCGCAAGCCCGGGGGAGATGCGCTCAAGCACTGGATCGACAACTGTCCCAACTTGCTCTATTCGGCGCTAGTGTTTCAGGGAGGCGCCGCGTGGCGCAAAACTCCAAAGCGACTTGGGAGATACTGCCGGCATCGCCGCCCTGCTCGACGAGCACGACGACGTCAGGCTTCACGCCCTGATGACCAATCTCGGCGGGCACGACATGGATTCCGTCCTGGAAACTTTCCACGCCATTCAGGATGACCAGCCCACGGCGATCGTCGCGTACACCATCAAAGGCTATGGTCTGCCGATGGCCGGCCACAAAGACAATCACGCCGGATTGATGTCTCCCGCGCAGTGCGACCAACTTCGGCAATCGATGAAGATACCCGTGGGAAGCGAGTGGGATCCGTTTACCGGTCTTTCCGTGCCGCCGGAAAAACTGGAGGCCTTCATGGGTTCTGTGCCATTCGCCCGCAAGGCGACGCGGGTGTTCCGGGCCCCCCGCATTGCCGTGCCCCATGAGGCCCGCTTGCCGATCAGCGAGCAGATGTCCACCCAAACGGCATTTGGAAGACTTCTCAATGACCTGGCCAGCGTGAAATCTCCGCTGGTGGACCGCATTGTCACGGCCTCGCCCGACGTTGCGTCCAGCACCAATCTTGGCCCGTGGATCACCAAGCAGGGCATCTTCGATCGCCTTGGCCGGCCGAATGTATTTGCCGAACAGAAAGTCCAGTCTTCGCTTCCCTGGGCGATGGGTCCCCAGGGGCAGCACTTTGAGCTGGGAATCACCGAAACCAATTTGTTTCTGTTGTTGGGCGCCGCCGGCCTCGCCGCCGAACATCATGGAGAGCGGCTCTTTCCGATCGGCACGCTGTACGACCCGTTTATCCGTAGAGGGTTGGACGCGCTCAACTACGCCTGCTACCAAGACGCCCGCTTCATAATCGTGGGGACGCCGTCGGGTGTGACTTTGGCGCCGGAAGGCGGCGCACATCAATCCGTGATCACGCCGCTCATCGGCATGGGCCACCCAGGCCTTACTTACTTCGAACCCGCCTACGCCGACGAGCTTCGCGAGATGCTCTTGTGGAGCTTTGAGCACCTGCAGGACGACGACGGCGGATCGGTTTATCTGCGACTTTCGACGCGCAAAATCGATCAGCTTGAACGCCCCATGACGCCGCAGCTGCGGGCCGACGTCATTGCCGGCGGCTACTGGCTCGTGCCGCCGACGCAGGAAACCACGCGGGTGCTGGTCGCCATGGGCGCGGCATTGCCGGAGGCCATGGCGGCCCAGGCGGAATTGAAACGCCGCGGTCCGCCGCCGGGGCTACTCGCGGTGACTTCGCCCGGACGATTGGCCCGCGACTGGCTCGATACGGCTCACGGTGCGTCCGCGGCCGCGGCACAGGCGCACATTCGAAAGCTGCTCGCTCCCCTGAATCCAGGAACTGAATTGGTCACAGTTCTCGACGGCCATCCGCTGACGCTGGCCTGGATGGGCGCTGTCACCGGCATTCCAGTGCGTCCGCTGGGAGTCAAGAAATTCGGCGCCTCGGGATCGCTTGCCGATATCTACCGAATGCACGAAATTGACGTCGAGGCCATCGTCGACGCGGCGACGCACTCGTAGCGACGGCGAATGTACTGCAATGTGCCCCGGCGCGGATCCCCGATTATGCCCCACACATCTTCGATGCCCGACACGCCTTATCTCAAGCCGTTGCTGAAGCACAACCGCCCGTTGTGGATTATAGGCGTCCACGATGTGTTGTCGGCCAAAATCGCCGAAAAAGCGGGCTACGACGCTGTGGGCGTCCAGTCGCTGCAGATGGGCTTCGTCAACGGTCAACCGGACACCGGCGTCATCACGCCCACCGAGTTGCTCGATACGGTCCGCAAGATTCGCCGTTCGATTGGCTTGCCCATCATGGTCGACTTCGAGCAGGGCTTCGGCGATGTGTACGCCGCAGTCTATTGGCTTCACGAATTCGAGCGGGCGGGGGTCGCCGCGTTACATATCGACGATTGCGGAATGATCTACAAATGCGTTTTTTGCCCGCCGCACGTTCCCGAGCTGGAGTCGATGGAGAGCACGGCTGAGAAAATCCGCGCGCTGGTTGGCGAGCGATTCAACGACAACTTTATGATCTTCGGTCGCGCCTCCAGCTACGCCTGCACCAAGTTTCACAGCGAGGAGGAGCGGCGCGCCGATTGGGTCCGCCGTTCGCAGGCGTACAAGCGCGCCGGGTCGGACGCCATCTTCGCCATTGCACCGTCGTTGGAACATGCCCGTTACTTCCGGGAGCAGATCGAAGGCCCGATGGTGATTATCCGCACACTCGGCACGCGGATGAAGCAGAAGGAAGACCGGTTGGAATACGACAACCGGCTGATGGAGGCGTCGGTCGACGACCTGTTCCAACTCGGCTACCAATTGCAGTGCGAGCCTTCGACGCTGCTGGGGGTGGCGGCCAGCGCGATGCTCAAGGCCGCCATGCGCGAACGCCAGAGCGGGCGGATGATCGACCTCGAAGCGGAGCACGGCAACCTTTACGACATCCTCAACACATGGATGAACGTGCCCGAAGTACTTCGCATTCGACAGACTTATTGCGATCAAAAGTGAAACATTTCTGTCAAGCTTATTCACCCCAGAAAGCAGGCGACAAGACCATGACGGCGAAGACTTTTCTTACGATGATGCTGGCGATCAGTTGTTCCGCCACGTTCGTGCGCGGTGAGTTATTTGACGCTCAGGCACCGATTCGCCAGTGGGCTCAATTTGCCGCCGAGGGGTACGCTCACCCAGTGAGCGGAATTGTTTTTTCGGACAGCGATGAGATTTGCGCCGGCATGCCGCTGGGAGGCGTAGGCACGGGCTGTCTCGACGTCGAAACGACTGGCGTGCTGGGGTTTTCCAGCATCTTTTTTCCGTCGGTCAAGATTGATCCGACTCCGTATCAAACGCTTCGCAACGCGCAGCTCTTGACTCCCTTCTTGGGATTTTCGGTCGCCGGAAAGACTTGGGTTTTGGCGGCGCAAAAATTGATCGATGGAGGCGAGTTTCGCGGCTGCGTCGATCCGGTCGATCCTGGCGAGTACACGAAGAATGAAACTTATATGCGGCACTGGCACGTCACGGTCCCAAAAACTGAAGGCGTGCAGGCAGCCAAGGCCATTCGCTACTGGGGGCATTACCCGATCGTCGACGTCGACTACCAAACCGACGCGCCGGTGACAGCTAGCCTGCGGGCGTGGGCCACGTTTCTGCCCGGCGACGCCCAATCGTCGGCCACGCCTGGCGCCGTCTTCGAAGTGCGCCTGCGCAATACGAGCGAGCAACCACAGCGCGGCGCCCTGGCGTTCAGTTTTCCCGGCCCGAACTCCAATGAAGCAGGCAGCGCTGAGTCTCAGCGCAGCGAAGCCGCCGAGAATAATTGGCGCGCCGTTCAGGTGAAATCCAGCCGCGCACAATATGCAATTGCGGTCCTCGACGAGGCGGCGCCGCGATTTGGCGGCAATCTTTCCACCGGCGGCGATGCCTGGGCCAAGATTGAATCAGTGCTCCCCGAGGCCGCGTCCTCCGATCCCGGCGCGTCGGCCGCTGTACCCTTTGATCTCAAGCCGGGCGAGTCCAAAATGGTGCGATTCCTGTTGGCGTGGACGGTCGCCAACTGGCAGGGCGGAGCGTACGACGAGATTAAGCACTTTGACGAGACATGGATCAAGAACGAATTCACGCTGAGCCGAACGGGTCGACAGGATCGCACGACCTATCAGCCAGAGTACGCGGCTCGCTACCCGAGCCCGCTCGACGTGGTCCGCGACCTTGCCGCCAGTCACGCCGCACGATTGAAGCGCATTATCGCCTGGCAGGAAGAGGTGTATGCGGAGAACTCGCTGCCGGTCTGGCTACGCGCGGCGCTGGTCGACAACCTGTCGCAGTTTGCCGAGGACAGCGTGTGGGCTGCGCCCACGGGCGAACTCGCCGGCTGGGCCAAACCACTGGGCGCCTTTCAACTCAACGAGTGCCCGCGAACTTGCGCCGTCGTCGGCTGCATTGCTTCGAACTACTACGGCGATTTGCCTGTCGCGTACTTCTTTCCCGAGCTGGAGCGGCAGATCCTGCGCGGCTACGTCGCCTACATGCGCCCCGACGGCGCGGTGCCGTTCTTGTTCCCGTCCCAGGATTTCACCAAGCCGGCGTTCGAATGGCAGATCGGACTCAACGGCGCGTGCTTTGCCGACCTGGTTCACCGGCTCTGGCTTCGCACGGGAGACGACGGCATCCTGCGTGAGTTTTACGCGGCAGTCAAGAAAAACATGGTATTCACCGCCCACCTTGCCGCGGGCGAGGAAGGTCTAATCAGCTTTCATCGCGAAGGAAAGGGCCAGGAATGGTGGGAGCATACGCCCGTGTATGGGATGGTGACGCATCTGGCCGGCGTACGACTCGCCCAGCTTCGATTTGCCGAGCATATGGCCGAGCGCGTCGGCGACGCGGAATTCGCCAAACAATGCCATGAGTGGATCGCCGAGGCGCGCGACCTCACCGAGAAGAATCTATGGAACAATGAAACGCATTCCTATGCCTTCTTCAGCTACCCCGCAAAAAAAATGCGTTCGGACGACATCATGTCGAGCCAACTGGACGGCCAGTGGATGGTTGACTTCCACGGTCTCGAACCCGTATTTCAGGAAGACCGCATCGAGCAAGCGCTCGATACCGTCCAAAAGACGTGCATGGTCGATATGGGCCTCGCCGGTTTCGCTGAACCGGGCAAGGGTCCCGATCTCGCGCGTGACGGCACCTTTCCTCCCGAAGTGAACATTGCTGCCATGACATATATGTATCACGGGCGGCGCGACGTTGGCCTGGAGATCGCCCGCCGGAATATGGACAACATCATCCGCGTTCAGGGGCTGGGCTGGGACATGCCGAATCTCATTCGCTGCGACACCGGCGCCCGCACCTACGGCGCCGACTATTACCAGAACATGATCTTGTGGGGGCTCCCCGCGGCCTTGGCCGGCCACGATCTCACAGGTCCTTGCCACGATGGAAATCTGGTCGCGCGAATCTTGGCGGCCGCCAACAAGAACTGAATGAGGATACCTTGTCAATGCATCCTGTGAATTGGCGATTCCGCGCGCTCGCTATGACATTGGTCCTCGCGGCTGTCAGCGCGAGTCACGCTCAAACTGCTCAGCAAGTGCCGGGCGATCTCAATGTTGCTGGCAGCCTGAATTTGCGGGACTTTTCCGTGCGCGGAGGCGGCGTTCTGGAAGTGCCCCAGCAAGTCAGATTCCAGCATGGCGGAACTAGCGCGCCATTGCCGCCGACGCGCGGCCGTGTCCGAGCCCAGCCCGGCGGCAATTTCGAGATCCAAGGCCTGGGCGACTACTACCGTTCCGCGCTCGACATCTATCCGACCACTGGTAAAAAGCCCGACATGGACGCCCTAGCGGAATTGACAATTCACCGCATCATGCCGACCAACGAGGGGCACGAAATGCTAAGCGTCTCGGCGCTGGCGGACAGTCAGAGCCGATTTGGCGTTATTGTCGAAGCGCACGGACAAGGCAGGATCAAACCGCTGGATTTTCAAATGATTCAGGGCGGCTTGCTGGCGGTCGACAAGGCCGTCGTTCCCTTCTATGCCATCGCGATGCGCATGAAGACCGACGGCACCATGCAGTTCAGTCCAGTGCGAAGCCCAAGCAGTCCGGGCCCGGTGGACGCCATTAGTCTCGAGCGCGACAATCCAGGCGCCGACGGCAATTTCGCCTCAGACTACCTTCGCTTTACCGCAAAGCGCATTGGAAGTGTGAGCAGCCAGTCGGATTGGCGAACCAGCGTTCAATTGCCCGGCGCAAGGATCGGCGCTTACATTCGAAAACCGCGAACCTGGCCAGAACTATCAGGAAAAAATGAAGGTGACGAATTCCGGGGACATCGAGCTTCCGACCCCCGGCGCTGGCGTCATCCTTAAATCCCCCAACGGAAAACGTTGGCGACTCACCGTTTCGGATGAGGGTAGCGTGCGCACCCAGGCTGTGGATGAGTGACCATCGCCAAGCGGCTGCGAAGCAACAGGGGGGTACGTCGAACCGCGCCGCGTCGGGTTCAATCGAGCGTGCTGCGGTAGTCGCTCTGCCACATGAACTCGTTCGTTTCAAAGAACGACTCTGGCAGAACGAAATCAGTCAGCTTGTTGAGCGCCTCGGTCAATGTGCTTCTGCCCATTCCGCAGGACAAACACGCTGTGACCTGGAAACAGCATGTGGATTTTTAGTTCGGCGAGCTTCGGCAAGTCCCGCCGATAGTCGGCCAGGCTCGATCCGTCGGCGTTAATGAGGCCGATGGCGCCGGAGTAAAATACAACGTCGCCGGTGAACAAGCAGCGGCGGCCCTCCGCCTCCCAGAGAAAACAAGTCGAGTCTGTCGTATGACCGTGCACCGAGATCGCTCGGAGAGTCCCGCCGCCAAGCTGCAGTTGCTCGCCATCGCCGAAGACGCGATTAGGCGTGCAGTTGCCGGGACGCACGTCCGCCGGCCAGCGACCAAACTTTAGATTCTGCCAAATTGTGTGGTCCTCCTCCACGCGCTCCATCCGCCACGCTCCATTCTCTGGCGCCCAGATGTCAGCCCCCGTGGCCTCGCGAATTGCCGGCGCTCCGCCCCAATGGCCGAGATGCGTGTGCGTGAGCAAGATATGTGACAACCGCCGCGGGTCGAAGCCGTGACCCCTGATGTTGTTGAGAATGTCCGTAGCGCCCAAACCAATGCCGGCGTCCACCAGGACGAGACCATCGCCGTAATCGATCAAGTAGCAATTGCAGTCGAGCAGGTGGCTCAGTCCAAATTGTTCAGAACCGACGAGATACAGTTTGCTGCAGATCTGCATGGGAAAGAACTCGTTGCGTGATCGGCGCGCGTGAGGGCCCGCGCTCGCTAGATGACTTCGGGAACTCCGTGACGATATATATTGGCGACTTCAAAAACCCAACCGCTCGGCGAGCGAAAGAATCCGACTTTCCGGTCGCCGAACTGAGCCGAGACTTCGATCGGCTCGCGAATCGACTCGGCCCCCGCGGCGATCAGTCGCGCGACGTCGGCGTCGAAGTCGTCGCTCACGTACACCAGGTGAGCCGGTCCGTAGGGGATTTCGATTCCCAGTTCGCGCTCATAGACCATTTGCTCGGCTAGGTGGAGGTACTTGTCCCCCATGCGAACCAAGGGAATTCGATAATCGACGCCGTCGACCGTGAGCGTCTCGTCCAGCACGATCTTGTTGTTTGCCGCGCGATGGAACGCCAGCTCGCGTTCCAGATCGGGCACCTTGACGCCAATAGTCCATAAACCGGTAAGCACGCTATCCTCCTCGGCAGATTGCCGCCGCTTGAAAACGCTCCGCCGATTTAGTGAACAGGGAACCCTCGATCGCCGCAGTCCATCCGCTGCCGCACCCTCTCCTCTCCAGAGGACTGCCAATGCCCCACATCCTTCGATACTTCGTCACCCGGCGCTCCCTGGCGTCGTCGCGGGCTGTCGAGATACTCGACGTCGCAACCTGGCAATGGCGTCGCTCATGGCGCGGCGGCGTTCCATTAATTCTGCCGCTGACTTGGGACCTTTTGCGGCCACGTAGTCAGTCACCAGTGATTCGCACCGGAGAAACTCGGCGGCGACGTCCGGCAAGTCGGCCGCGATCTCCTGTGGGACGCTAATAACGCCGTTAGCATCGCCATGCAGCAAGTTGCGCCGTTGCACTTGGAGCCCGCCGACGCGAACGACCTGCCCAACCTCGACTAAGTGGCAGTAGGCGTGGGAACAAATCGTTGCGCTCAGAAACACTGGAAAATCCATCGCCCGGACATTTGCCAAGTCGCGTCCCGCGCCCGAGGTGATTAGCGCCGCCGCCCCGAGGGCCTTGTAGGCGCCGCACATGACTTCGCCAAAGGTCGCCGCGACGGGCGGGTCGTCGATGTCCTCGCACACGACGATAGTTGGTTCCCCGCTACTCTGAATCTCCTCGCACAGCATTTCCAAATTGCCGTAACCCTGGTTGGCCTGTGCGGCGCCGCTTGCCTGGAAGCGTGCCGTAACCGCAAATCCCACGACGGCAGTCAATTCGGGAAATGCACACCGGATACGGCCATCCATATACCCAGCAGTCCGCGGCCGAACGTCGAACAGCTCGATAGCGTTCGAGATCGTCGGCGTATCGTAATGCCGCAGGCGTTCGACGAGCTCCAATACCACAGACTTGGGTTCTCCAGCTACTGATAAATAGGAAAGGCCAAGCCCACGCCTCGGTCCGTCCCCCCCCGTCATGACTTTACACAAATTTGGCACTTTATCAATAAAAGACTTCTCCCCCCTGCGAAAGGGCGCCTCGTCCCGTGACTTCAGGAACTGGCGGTCCGTTGAATTCTCTCGTGGGACCCTATCCTGAAGAATGGCAAGCGATCAGGTCCAGCGCTTGCTGCTTGTCGAGCAGCCGTCCGACGCCGATTTTCTTCCCGGGCACGTGTTCGAAGACGTGCAAAATGAAGTCCCTCAACCGTTCGACCGCGTCATTGTCGACTGTCATGTTTTCGTCGGGTAGCACGGCCAGAACATTGTGGTCCGGCAGCTCATCTTCGATTTGTTCGAGGAGCGCGACGGGTTCGCACGACACAATGGTTCCACGGCTTAGCTGGCGACTTGTGATGATGAAACAATCAAGGTTATCGCCATCGTCGCTCGTCGTATCCAAGATGAAGCCGTACGGAAACGGATACGGCCGAGAAACCTTTTGCGAGCCGAGATACGCTAGCGTCTTCTCATTGTAGGAATGCTTCACGTCTTTTCCGGCTTCATTCTGGACGAATACGCTGATCATGGGCCTCGGCTTGTCCTGAGTCACGTGACTTCTCGCTTGGCCAGTCTAGCGCCGTTTGTCGATTCGAATCCAGTCGAAAAAAAGGGCCATGGTTGGTCGACGCTTTCTAAGCGGCTCAAATCAAGGCAAAATAGACCATCGGCCCTCGAAGCTCAGGGGCGTGACCTTGCCCCCAAGTTTGATCCAGTTGGAACGCTAGAGAACAAGGGTGTTTGGGCCGGGCGCTCCCGGCCCAAAAAATTTCGCGAACTCGGTCGGCGTCCGATCCCCCAGGCTGCTGTGGGGCAGTCGCCGGTTGTAATCGTCTCTCTATGAATTGACTTGCTCCTGAGCGTCCTCAAGGCTCAGGAACCAATGCTGGTTCAACCACTCCAGGCGAATCTTCCCATTGAACGACGCGATGAAGGCATTGTCCGTAGGCTTTCCCGGCCGGCTGAAGTCGAGCTTCACGCCTTTGAAGTAGGCCCACCAGTCGAGTGACTGAGAGATGAACTCCGAGCCGTTGTCGACGCGGATCGACTGCGGCGCTTTCCGCGCTGCTGCGATCTCGTCGAGAACGCCGACAACGTCGTCTCCGGTCAGCCGCTGACCGACCCGAATGGCCAGACTCTCACGGCTAAAGTTATCCACTATCGTCCTGCAGCATCTTCTTGTCGAGGCTCAGGTCGGCCACGAGTTGTTTGCGCTTCTTGTTCTCGCCTTCGAGCTGCTTCAACCTTCGCACTTCCGCGACGCCCAGTCCAGCGAACTTCTTCTTCCAGCGATAGAACTTCTGCTCCGAGATCCCCATCTTGCGGATGATCTCCCCGACGGCCGTGCCGGCTACATGCTGCCGAAGGCAAAACGCAATCTACTCCTCCGAATACCGCTTCCGTTTCATGGCTCCTGGGCCTTCCTTCGAAAATGCAAGATACTGAAAAATCTCGCATTCCGCATGGACCAAGAAACGGGGAGAAGGTCCGATTTGCATGGCCTCGGCGGCGTCCTGACGGCTGTGGCCGGCGAAATAGCGTAACTTCACCAATTGGGTCGCCTCGGCGTCGTGCGATTCGAGTTCCGTCGGCGCTTCGTCCAGCCCGAGCAAATCGTCGGACGCGCGGTCGTCAATGATCAGGTTGTCGTCCACATCGATACGCCGCAGGTCTCCGCCGCGCTTGATGCTGGCCTTTTGCCTCGCCCGCTCGATGAGGATGCGACGCATCGCTTCCGCAGCCACTCCGAAGAAATGACGACGATTCTTGCAGTCAAGCTGATTGTCTTCGTCCACCAGCCGCGGGTAGGCTTCGTGGACCAGGGCGGTAAGCTGAAGCGTATTCCCCAGTTCTTCGCTGGCCAGCTTGGCCGCCACCAGTTGGCGTAGCTCGTCGTACACCAGTCGCAGCAATTGCTCCGAAGCCGAGGGATCGGCTAAGAAACTATCTGGATACAGGCATTGTCGTAAATTGTGAAATGGCCGTAGGTTTTGGGATTGGATTTCCATCGCGCCCCCGGAGCCTTCGGCCATGCGATTCCCCACGCCCCCGCGTAAATCCTACCCTTCGGACCTGACGGACGAGCAATGGAGTTTCCTCGAACTTTTGTTGCCGCCCGAGCGGACCGACGGGCTCGGTCGTCCGCGCGAGGTCGATCTGCGAGAGGTGATCAACGGGATTCTGTATCTGCTTCGCAGCGGTTGCCAGTGGGACATGCTGCCCCACGACCTGCCGCCCAAGAGCACGACCTACGAATATTTTGCCCGCTGGCGCGACGACGGGACATGGCAGCGAATCATGGACGCCTTGCGCGAGCAAGCGCGAACGACGGCCGGTCGCGCAGCGACGCCCGCGCGGCGAGCGTCGACAGCCAGAGCGTCAAGACGACGAACGTCGGCGGCGAACGGGGCTACGACGGCGCGAAGAAGGTGACGGGGCGAAAACGGCATATTTTCGTGGATACCCTGGGCTTCCTGTTGGCCGTGGCGGTGACCAGCGCGGCGCTCGACGACGCTGCCGCCGCGCCGCAAGTCCTCGCCCAGGTGACTCCCGACGCAGCGCCGCGACTGACGAAGATTTGGGGCGACTCGAAGTATCGCAATCATGGTTTGAACGCCTGGCTCGCGCGGGAGCGACCGGATTGGAATTTGGAGATTGTGTCTCGTCCTGCCGACGCGAAAGGTTTCGTGCTGCTGCCCAAACGTTGGGTGGCCGAGCGGACGTTCAGCTGGATCGGACGCAGCCGACGGCACAGCAAGGACTATGAACGACGAACCGATTCCAGCGAAGCGATGATGAAACTCAGCGCCATCCATCTCATGCTCCGACGACTCGCACCCGCCAGAAACGGTTCCACGTTCAACTACCACGCTGCTGCGTAAAGACCGATTTCCCGCGGAAAACAGGGAATACATTCCCAGATAGTTTCTTAGTCCAATTGCGTCAGAAAACGCGTGGCAGGCGTCATCTCGCCAATTGCACCTGGGGAGGGTTTGTCCCGTATTGCCCTCGCAGCGTGGTTGCTAAATGTTTGGCTTCAGTCGGGTTGGGCCGACCCATTCGCCGAGGTAGGCCAAATTGAACTTGTATTTCGGATTGTGCGCTTGGGTTTCGCGATTTGTTAGCCTCAGCGCGCGTTTCCCTGACCTTAGAGGATCTTGCTTTGGATGGAATCTATACCGTCCTCGTGGTAACTTTTCGTATAGTGAGACGCCGAGCGGGGGACCGCCGCCATCAGGCAGTTGGTCCGAAGGCGTACTCCGAACTGCTAGAAGGCGCCATCCCTCGCGACCGGTGATATCGCCGCTGGCAGTTGCCGGGTTTCGTCGGCCTACCAACCGTAACTAGCGGGTACTGACGGCGCGGCCCACGCACCCTACGGATTCTCCAGTTTCACATCACTCGCCCCCGACGTTTCCATGAATTCTTTCTCGCAAGACGTGCGCAGTGCGAATCGAGGCGATCATCGCTGACGTGATTCGACGCCGTAAGGCAGGCGAACCGTGGGACGATGAGGCCGTGCTGAGCGCCCATCCCGAGCTGCGCGAGCTGCTAACGGAAGAACTTTCCAAGCTACGCTTCGACGCCGGGGTGACCGACGTTTCGAGCCCCACGCCGTCCTTTTCAGAAGTGCCGGCCCTCTTTGCGGAAACGACGGAACACGGCCCCAAATCGACCAAGGACGGCAACGACGCGCTCGATTCGTCGTGGGCCGCCACAGTGCGCCCGCCGACGGGCGCCGATCGCTTCCACAAGGTGCGGATTCAAGCTGTGGGCGGCATGGGGCAGGTGTGGGTGGCACAGGACGCCCAAATTCGCCGCGAAGTCGCGCTGAAGGAACTTAAGGAAGAGCGGAAATCCGACAAGACGATCGCTACTCGCTTTCTGGCCGAGGGGCACATCACAGGCGCGCTGGAGCATCCGGGCATCATCCCCGTGTATGCACTGGGGGTCGATTCGCACCATCAACCTTATTATGCAATGCGGTTCGTGCGCGGGGAAAGCTTGCGGCAGGCGATCAAGTCGTTTCACGCCGCGCCCGCCTCCAGCGGCAAGTTCAGCCGAAGCAATCCGCAGTTGCGTGAACTACTGCGGCGATTTTCCGACGTGTGCGTCACCATGTCCTACGCCCACAGCCGAGGAGTTCTGCATCGAGACTTGAAGCCCGACAACATCATGTTGGGCAAGTACGGCGAGACATACGTCGTCGACTGGGGCATGGCGCGGGTCGTGGGCGCCCGCGCCGAGAACTTTACCCTGGTCTCGGAAGAAATTGTGACTCACGAGTCGCTGGGCGCGGATTCCGGGACGCGGTACGGCAGCGCCATGGGCACGCCGGGGTTCATGAGCCCGGAGCAAGCGGCGGGAAAAATCGACGAACTCTCGATCACTACCGACATTTATAGCCTGGGCTCCATCCTTTATTTCTTGCTGACTAACGAGGTGTCGATTTCGGCGGATACGCTACGCGAGTTTTTGCAGCGGGTGAAAGTCGGAGACATCAGGCCGGCGTCGGTCGTCAATCCCCAGGCGCCCAAGCCGCTCTGCGCCGCTTGCGAAAAGGCCATGGCCAAGTCGCCGGCCAGTCGTTATCAGTCGGCCCGCGAACTGGCCGCCGACATCGACCGATGGTTAGCCGACGAGCCAGTGAGCGCTCAGCAAGAATCGCGCGTCGAGAAAGTCGCCCGGTTCGCCCGATGGCATTATCGCTGGCTGGCGCCCCTACTGCTGGCGTCGCTCGTAGCGGCCGTGGCGGCTCTCCTGGCGGCGGTCTCGATCGATCGTGCGCAGCATCGCGCCGAGACCTCGGCGGCGGCAGAATCCGTCGCCAAGGTACGCGCCGAGCAGAATTTTCTCGACGCACGCACTACGGTCGATCAATGGCTCACCGGCTTCACCGAAGCGCTGGAGTTTTACCCCGGCGTCAATGAGTTTCGCCGTCGCATGCTGGAGCAAGCGGCGGTTCGCTACGAGCGCTTTTTGCAGCAGGCGGAAAACGACGCGACACTCGAACTGGAATCGGCGCACACCTACGTCCGGCTTGGCGATATTCGCCGTCAATTGCTGAACCCCAGCGACGCGGCGGCGGCGTATCAAAAAGCGGTCGACGTCTTTTCAAAGTTGCAGGACCGAGACGCGCCCCTCGAAGCCCGTGACGGAAAGGCTCAAGCCCTGGGGCGACTGGCCGTGACGTATGAAGCGATGGGCGACGCTGAGCGCGCGCGGCGCATCACAACCAGGCCCTCGAAGCGGCGGCGGCCTTGGCGACGGCCGGCGGCGACGACCCCTCGCCGAAGAATCGCAATCATGAGGCGACGCTCGGCGATTTGGAGATCAACTACGCGGCGTTTCTCGCGAGACGCGGGGAACTGAAGGAGTCGGCGGCCGCGTTTGCCGCTACGGCGAAGCGACTCGAGACGTTCGCGCGCGAAGACCCCGGTCGCATCGAGACTCGGATCTCGTTGGCGACGGCGTTTTTGAATTGGGGCCAGGTGACCTCCACGCTTGGCGACTCGCCGCGCACGCGCGACATGTTTCGCCAGGCCGCAAGCTACTTCAAAGGCGCCGCCCAGTTGGTGGATGAGTCGCCGCACTACGTGCGGCTGATGGCTCAGGCAAACGTGGACTTGGCGATCGCGGAGGGGATGCTGGGGAATTACTCCGCTGAGATCGAGGCGTACCGTCAGACCATTGCCGCCTACGATGTGCTCGTCTCGCAGTTGCCCAACGTCGCCTCCTTTCTGGAGGAGCGCGCCAGGACGCAAATCGACCTCGTGCAGACAATGCTGTTGCGCGATCCGGACGATTCGTTGCTGCCCACGGCGGAAGACGCCGAAAAGACGTTTGCCAAGTTGAAATCGATGGACCCGTCTGCTCCCAGGTACTCCGAAGAGCACGGCGTAGCCTTGGACCTGTTGGCGCGAGTGCATGAAATCGCCGGCGAGCGCGCTGCGGCGCTCGAGCAGGCCCGCGCTGCGTCGGCCGAGTTGAGCGAACTTGCCGGCCATTGGCCCGATGTGCCCAATTATCAAGATCGCGCCGCGACCAGTGAGAGTCTGGTTGCGGAAGTGTTGGCGGCCGACGGCCGGTATGACGAGGCGAGTAAGGAATTCGCCGCCGCCACTCGGCGCCTGGAACCCGTCCTAGCGCTGCACCCGGAGATACCCGGACTCTGGCGCACGGCCGCGGTGGCTCAGTCCCGGTGGGGAGAAACTTTGGCGATGGCGGGCGATGAATCGGCAGCGGGGACGCACGCGGACCTGGCGAACGAGCATTGGCAACGGCTGCTTCAGCTATCCTCCGATGCGAAATATCTCGCCGAGGCCGCCTGGCATTTTGCGACATTTCCCATCGAGGCCAAGCGCGATCCGCTTCGCGCGGCCGAGTATGCGCAGGGGGCGATAAAGCAAAGCGCCTCAGAATCGGCACTTTGTGATCTTATTGGCGCTGGCCAGACTCGAACGCGGCGAAGCCGCGGAAGCGATGTCGCTGTCAGCCTCGCCGAGCCAGGACGATAATGCGTTCGCGAACGCGATCGCGGGTTACGTGAGGGCGATGGCGCAGGCCCAGGGCGGCCTTTTGGAGGATGCTCAGCACACCCACGACGCGGCCGTGGCCGAGGGTGATCGGCGTCAACCGGGTCGCTGGGAACTCAAAACGATTCGGCGGCAAAGCGAGGCGACGCTCAAGCGGCCAACCGCTTCAAAGCCTCGGGAGAGCGAAGTGCCGGGGAAATGACCCAGCGTCGATCGCACTCGATAGCGAATCGCCGCGCGCGGCGTCGATGAATCAGGCGATTTGCCGACCGGCGGACTCGCTTATTCCCGACTGCTGAGGATTCGATACGCCGGCAAATCGCCTTCATGCTTGGTGGCAATGGACATAGGCTCGGCACGGACGATCTTCCAAACGCGTTCGTGCAATTCGGGGCTGAGAAGGATCTGACCGCCCGGCGCGCCGTCGCAATACCGGGACGTCCGGTTGACCGTGTCGCCGATGACGGTGAATTCCATTCGCTCGTCCGATCCGATGAAGCCGTGCAATACGGGCCCGCAATGGAGGCCAATTCCCATTTCGCACACCACTTGCCCGCGAGCCATGCGAGCCATATTCACTTCTTTCAGAGCCGTTTGCATCGCGATGGCGGCGCGCACGGCGTTGGCGTGATGATCGGGATCGGGCTCCGGACTGCCGAACACCGCGAGAATGGCGTCGCCGATGAATTTGTCGATAGTTCCGTCATGGCGGAAGATGGCGTCGACCAGGGCGGAGAAATAACAGTTCAGCATGTCAACGACGTCTTCTGCGTCGAGCTTGGCGGTCATTCGCGTGAAGCCGCGGATATCTGAGGAAAGGACCGTGACTTCGGATTTCTCGCCGCCCAGACGCAACCGGCCTGCCCGCGCTTTGGCAAGCAAACGACCCCGAATCGCGGGAGAGAAGTTGGTCAGTAGCCGTTCGACGAGGGCCACGTTGTCAATGAGATCCGCGCGAAGTCGTTGATTCGCGACGCCCAACGCCGCGTGCTGCGCTGCAGCGACCAGCAAATCCAAGTCGCCGGCGGCAAAGCGGTGTTCGCTGTCGCAGTTGTCGACGCAAATCACGCCAAACGTCTCTTTTTTCCAAACCATGGGGGCGTACATGCCCGACGCCATCGCATATTCCACCTGGCTGATGCTGAGATTCTGTTCGCGTTCCCAGACAAATCCTTCGCGGCGGTCCATGGCTCGCCTCGCGAGCGTTTCGCTCACGGCGGGTTGACCGGGAGGCATGTGAGCCTTCAGCAGCAGTCTTTTGCTCGCGGGATCAGTCAGAAGCAGCGCACCGCGTTGGGCGGCCGGAATCGAACTCATCAGCGCTTCTCGAGGCGCGCTGCAAGACGATGTCGAGCGGTTTTTCCGAACCGAAGTCCAACAACATGTCGTAGAGAAGGCGTCCCCGGCGATCGACCGCATGGCTCTGAAAGCTGCTGGACGACTCCAACGGATCCGCCGCTGGCGCCACAATGGAGATGGTCAGCGCACGACTAATATCGCTGGGCGCCGACGTATCTCCGGCCGCCGTGCGAAACGTAATATTGGACCGGGTGCGGGGTCGATCGCTGGATCCCGGCGCACCAAAGTCTTCCGAAGTTCGCCACGTTTCGCTGGAGTCGCTCGGGGCGCGAGCGTCGGCGTCGGTTCCCGTTTCCTCCAATCGCAGCACGGTGGCGCCGACGTGGATGACGCTCGCCTCGGACAGAGGAAATTTGCCGAGACCTTTAATCTCTCGTCCGTCGACCCTGGTGCCGCGCCGGCTCCCGAGGTCCTCGATCCACCACTGGCCGTCCTCCAGAAAAAGCCGCGCGTGAGGCCGCGAGGCAAGATCGTCCGGCGTCAAATCAATGTCGACCACGACGCCGATTTTCGGTCTGCCGATGACGACGGCCGTTTCTGACCGATCATAGACGGTCACCTCGCCCTGATAGAGGCTTCGAATTCGCATAAATATTGAGACTTCTCGCTGATCCCGACAGGTAGTGAATGCAAGTCGCTCAGGCAGATGACTTTAAGTTGGCTTTCGGCGTTTCCAATGTCGTCGTAACTGATGTGATGCCGTTGGCGGTGGAGTCACGGCTGCGTGGGGAGAAAAATCCCCACTGCTAGCTCGCCGACCGGCTGTCGGCTTCAGCGAGAAGTCTCTAAATATTCACTACGATGCGCCGCCCGTGCGCTCCTGCCGAGCCTGCCTTATTCTAATCAGAGCCGCGGCGCCGCTGGACTTTACATTTCCTTAGCCCGGGCCTGACGCGAGCGCCCCTGATATTAGCATAACGACGGGCAGGGGGTCGGTGAACAAAGGATTTTGCTCACACTAGCCGATGGCGGCCCTGACCTCCTCGCTTCATGGCAGTCGTCGAGGTGGCTGTTCGAGAGCGTCTGCGCTTGATTCGCGGCGTCGTAGAGGCAAATCGGCATTCATTCCGGACTATCAAACGGACAGTCTTAGGAGTCGCCGTCGCGTCCTCTCGGGTCCGCCGCCAACTCAACGGCGAGCGTTGAGCGGAAGGCGGGATTGCGCGTCCGTTAGGAAAACCGCGGCGTTGGACAGTGAGTTTGCCGATAATCGTAGATGTGCCGTCCCGCCGGCCCATTTGTCTGCTTGCATTGCAGCCAGGGTCGCGCGGGAAGGAACCTCTCGTCGACAGACTTCTCGTTGATTTACGGTCGTGAGACCGCTGTCATGGCGCCGTCTAATAGTTCTCGACGAAGGGCTAAGCAACGGCTCGCCGTCGTCGGCGCGATAGCGTTGGCAACGCTCTGTGTGCTAGCGCCGGCAGCGACCGGCTTGGCCGACGACGACGTGGAGATATCGTGGGTCACCGACGAGTCGGAACAAGAGTGGGCGGCGACCCTGAACGGCGATTCGGAGCAGGCCGTCTCGACAATCGCCGACGGCGAAGCGGATCCGCGCAATTTCAACAGCCGTTGCCGTCGCAAGTCGAGGCTGGCCAGGCGCCGCCGCTTCCCGCCGCCGGGCAGCAGGCGACGGCCCAATTGTTCGGCGCTTGGGGCGTTCCGCGCAGCACGGTTCCCGCCGGGGCTGTCGCTGGGACGACTTCGATGGCGACCGCACTGGGCGCCGAGTCGGCCGTTCGGGCGTCGACCGATGTTGGCAGTCTGCTTGGCTCGAGTCCCCAGGTCCTGAACTTGGGAGTCCAGCGACGCAACCCCATTGTGAACGATCCACGCGTCGAGGGTAGCCGCGTCGGAAGCCTGGCGGCCTCGGGCTCGTACTGGGTTCCGGCGCGCATCGATTTGGACACGGCCGTCAGCAAGCTGGATTCGCGCAACATCGAGGAGACCACCGTGATCTCTGGCCCGTACAGCGCTCTGTATGGTCCGGGATTTCAGTTTATCGACGTGCAACTCACCCAGGCTCCGCGTTACCAAGGCGGATTCGAGTCCTATGCCCAATCCATCGTCGACTTCAAGTCCAACGGCGAGCAGTGGAATGGTCGGCAAAATTTCTGGGGAGGCGATCAGGACTGGGGATTCCGCGGGGGCTATGGCATTCGCACGGGCAACGATTACGTATCAGGCGACGGACGGCAGATCCCATCGAGCTACAAGTCGCGGGACGCCAATGTCGCCCTCGGCGGCACCCTGTCGCCGGGAACTTCCGTCGACGGGCAGTATTTGCGGCTAGACCAGACCGACGTCGAATTAGCTGGCCAGGCGTTTGACATCGATTTTCTTTATACCGACGCCTACGAAGCCAACTTCGTGAGCACCGACCGAACGTGGTGCGACAAGTTGGCGGTCGATGCCTGGTACAATCGCACGGTGCTGGAAGGCAGCGCCCAACGCCCCAGCAAACGAGCCACGTTTCCGTACTACGACGCCGTTCAATTTGTCGGATTCACCGACGTCGATTCCATGTCGACCGGCTTCCGATCGTTGGCCTCTTGGGGCGACGAGGACGATGCGCTGTTCACCGCCGGCGCCGACTTTCGATTCGTCAAGCAAGAACTCAACGAGTTTGTCAGCGGCACGTTTACCGGAGTCGACCCCGACTCGCCAACTGGATTTGCGTTCGTGAACGATCCGATTCCAAATTCCTATCAAGCCAATCCAGGCCTAATCGTGGAGCTCAGCGCCGCGGCGCCGCACGACACGCGGGTGCGCGCCGGCGCCCGCATCGATAGTGCGTCCACCGACGTCGACGAAGATCCGGCCAATCTGGCCATGCTGGGCGCCACGGGCCAATCGGCCGCCGACATACTTGGCAGCGGAGACTTTTCGCAGGACCGCTTACTGGGACTTGGATATCTGGCGATTGATCACGAATTCTCTCAGCAATTTGCCGTGGGCGCCGACGTGGGCTATGGCGAGCGGGCGCCCAACCTGACCGAGTTGTATGCCGTGCAACCGTTTATGTTCTTACTTCAGAACGGGCTGAACGCCGTGACAGGCGATCCGACGCTTGACGACGAACAACTCGTCAAAATCGATTTGCGCTTGAACGCCTCTGCGGAAGATGTGCGGACCCGGTTCGTGGCACACTATGCTTGGGGCTTCGACTATATCACCTTTGAGAATATCGGCGTGGTCTCCGACGGCTCCAATCCAGTACAGACAAATCTGAAATATGTGAATACCGAGAGAGCCACGCTGTGGGGCGTGACCGACGAATCAGAAGTCGATCTGACGTCGTTGGCGACCGGATTCTTGACGATCAAATACGTCGAAGGCGAGGACCGGACGCGCAACGGCGATTTTGCGACCTCGGCGGCCAATGGTTTCGAACCCAGCATGCGCGTGGCCGGATTGCCTCGCGGCAGCTTCAGCGGCATCCTCGTTCCTTTGAACGAGCACGAGCCGCTGCCGAGCATCCTCCCGCTGGAAGCGCGAATCGGGCTGCGGCTGACGGAACCCTCGCCGGAAGAGACGTGGGGCGTCGAGATTTCGGCGCGGCTGGTGGATCGTCAGGATCGCGTCGCGACCAGCCTGCTGGAAAGTCCGACGCCCGGATTCACCACTTGGGATTTGCGCAGCTATTGGAAGCCTCAGGCTGCGCTGCGACTCATCGCGGGCGTGGAGAACTTCACCGACAAGAATTATCGTGAGCATCTCGACTTTCGCTCGGCCGACGGATCTCGGCAGATGTTTCAGCCGGGCGTCAACTTCTATTTTGGCGGCGACTTGACGTTCTGAAGCCGCGGAGGGGCGCCGCCCGTAAAGCCGACCGCTGACTCCGCACCTAGTCGCTGACCCGAGGATTTGCCGATTGCGGCGCCATCGGCTATCATGATCGTGTCGCTGGAATTTCACCGCCGTTTTCGGCTAATCGTTGTACGCCCGCCATGATGCGACATCGTTGGATGAACTCTCGCTGCCCACGGCGATCGAGGCGCGCTGCTGCCGCTGGGAGGCCGCGGAGCGGTTTATTCGGCGGTCCGCTCAGTTTTGAGCAACTCGAATCGCGAGCGCTCATGGCCGTCGTGAGCGGCACGGTCTATTTTGACGCCAATCGCAACGGGGTGCGCGACAATCCCACGACCGAGCCCGGCATGTCGGGCATCAGTGTCCAGTGGCGCGGTTCTTACGACAACACCGCGGATGACAGCGGCAACAGTCAACTTTCTGTCACCGATGGTTATTATCAGCTCTCGAACGTGGTCGACGCCTCGCTCGGAGCCAGTGGCATCGCGGCGCTGACGGCGACGCCGGGACAGAATCGAGAGATCACCACCCCCGTCGCCGTATCGGCGCGTTCGGACAGCGTCGTGCAGTCCACCGGAAGTCAGAGCCGTCCCACTTGGGTCGCCTCGGGGCAGTTCAATGGCGATGGGCGTCTCGACCTGGTCGTGGCCAACACGGTCATCGGCACGGTTCAAAATCCTGCCACCGTGATCGTCCTGCTCAATCAGGGCAATGGGATATTTGATTCTCATCCCGTGAACGTCGGCAATCAGCCCACGACGGTCCTCGTCAAGGATTTCAGCAAGGATGGCGCGTTAGACTTGGCTGTGGGACATGCAGGGTCTCCCTTTGTGTCGTTGCTGATCAACGATGGGAACGGCAACTTCACGCAGCGAATCGATCTTGCGGCCGGCGGGGCGGTTCCTTCAATCGACGCCCTCGACGTGGACGGCGACAACGACTGGGATTTGGTAGGCCTGAGTCCGTCGACTTCGCAGACGATTGTCTGGCGAAATACGTCGACCGCCGGGACTGTCGCGTTTAGTCGCGTCGATTCGCCGGGCCGCGGCGGTCCCGAAAATATGGTGGTCGCGGCACGACTCAACTCGACCGGGCCGCCGGGGTTGCTGGTGCTGGATCGCACGACGAATTCCGTGGTCCGTTACAATCTCGACGCCCAAGGCTATGCGGCCGAAGCCGCTGTTCTGAGCGTAGACGGCGGCGTCGGGGGCTTGTCGAGCGACCCGATCTTCATTGCCGCCGGCGATCTGGACGGCGACCAACTCGACGACCTGGCGGTCAGCCGATATCACGATCGCAAGATTTCGCTGTATTTCAATAATGGCGGGCAGATTGATTCGGCGAGTCTCAGCGACGTCTACGCCGTGTGGTATCCCATCGGCATGACGATCGCCGACGGCGATGGAGACGGCGACGCCGACGTTGTGATCAACACCTTCAACTCTCCGCCCGGCGCGTTAGTCAACCGGGGCGGACGCGCCTTTGCCGACGCCGGCACGTTTGACAACAACGCCATCTTCACCGACCTATTCACCGGGCCGCCTGTCGTCGCCGACGTGGACGGCGACGGCGTCGTCGACTTTGCCTACTCGCGGAGGCCGCAATCCAACCAGTCGATTAACATCGACTTCGGCAAAGTGGGCGCGGCGCCGTGGGTTATTCGCACCGCCGCCGTCAATGGCAGCTTCGACTTTGGCCTGGCGCGCATCGTCTCGACGCTGAGCACGCAACGCGCCGACTACGACGGCGACGGACTCACCAACGGCCAAGACCTGGCCGTGTGGCGGGCGAATATCGGCGATACCTCGGGGCCGGGCATGTCGGCCGATGGAAATCGCAATGGCCACGTCGACGGAGAGGACTTTCTGCTGTGGCAACGCCGCGCGACGATCAGTCAGACCGTGAACGTGGAGGCGGCTAGCCAACTGTCCGCGGCTGTGCTACTTCAGGCGCCGCTGGTTGCCGAGTCGACGGGGCGTCCAGAAGCGGGGCCGACCGATCGCCGCGACGACGGCAGTCGCCTACCAAGCCGCAGTACGCCCACGGCCAGTCGCGCCATGGAATTCGATGCCGTGCCGTGGTCGTCCGCAGGAGGCGTCCAGGGCCCGGCCAAATTCAGAATGCTAAATGCGGCTGCAGCTCTTGAGCGGGAGCAGCCGCCCTTGGCGGAGCTGGACGCGGCGTTCGACGCCATCGGCTACCAGTTCTGATTGTCTGAGTGTCGCCGGCTCGTTGATCATTCGGCCCAGGCGCTAGCCAACTCGATTGACAGTGCATCCAAGGGCTCCTCGGTCGAATCGGGATCACCGGTTCCATCCAAATTCCCGCGGGCAGACAGCCCATCGCTCGATCGGCCAAAGGCCCTGAGTCCGCGTTCGTACGCGGCGTCGAGCCAAATCAATCGCTGTTGCGACAGAGACGACTGCACTCGGTTGATTTGAACGCCCCGCTGCTGCGCGGATCCGCCCGCGGTTTTCCAGATTGCCGCGTCAGGCAAATCTATGTCGGTGGCGATGACGGCGCCAAGCAGGTCCGCCGGCGCGAGTTGCTCCGTCCTCGTCGTCGAGGCGGAAGCCAGCAACGAAGCCGTCATCGACGCGCGACCTGCCACGAATGCGTTGGCGACGGCCGCCGCCGTCAGGGAGACTTCGCCGAATTGGCTCCTCCAGGCGCTGTAGTCGGCGGCGTCGACGTCCAAGTCGCCATCGGCGTCGCCTTGACTTCGGACCGCGTTTGGCGCCGTAGTTCCAAAGCCCCGCTGCCATGCCAGGAAATCGCGACCGTCGACGCGCAAGTCGATATTAAAGTCGGCGGTCGAGACGGGGCGATTCTCTACCGCGCCGATGTCGAGTCGGCCCCCGAAGATGCGTCCGAAAGGCGGCGCCGCGTTCGTCGAAGGCGGGAACGCCGCCGCTGCCGGCCACCGCGGCGGGATCGCCGGCGCCAATGGCCGGACTGCCGGTGAGCAATGCGTGCGTCTGGTTGGTCCCCGAGTTGTTCGCCAGCGGGCCAAGCAGGGGATTGATGACGCCGGCGCCCGCCGAATCGCCGATCAGATTCCCGCCATTGTCTGTAATCTCCGCTCCGTGCCGATCGCCTATGAGGCTAAATCTGGAGGCAATCGCACCGGCGATGTCGGGCCCCGTGCCGGACTTGTCGACATTGGCGGCCACCAACGTGTTGCTTAAAGTGACCGTCGGCGATCCATCCGTGGAGGCGTAGATTCCGCCCCCAGCGCCGTAATTATCGTTTTCCGCATTTGAGATGTTGCCCGTGACGGTCGAATGCGATATTTGCAGCGAAAGGCCACCGTGGAATATACCGCCGCCATTGTTGTTGGCCGAGTTGCCGGAAACCGTCGAATTGGAGACGACTAGGGTGCACTGGCCGTTTACGTAGACGCCGCCCCCCGACCTGTCAGAAATGTTTCTGGAAATGGTGCAATCGGTAATCGTGACGCTCTCGTAGGCGTCGATACCGCCGGAAAACGAGGCCCGATTGTTGTCCACAGTCGATCGTAACAGCACCAGCCCGAAGGCGCTCAGCCCGCCGCCATAACCGGTGGTGGCGTTGCCGGAGATAACGGAGTCTGCCACCGTGAGGGCCTCGACCGAGCGAATCGCGCCGCCATTGCCGTTGCTATCGGCGCCGGTCAGGGTGAGGCCATTGAGTTGTACCGGGGCGTCGGCCGCGAAACCGTCGTCGATATTGAAGACGCGGCTGCCGTCGCCGTTCTGCTGCGTGGGGGTGGCGTCGTTGCCGCCGGCGTCGATCGTCGTTTGCGCGGCTCCAAGGCCCTGGATGGTTACACCCTCATGGATGCCGAGCTCGCCCAGAGTCAGGCGGAAGGTCGCCCCGCTGAGGGTGGACTTAAACGACACGACGTCGCTGGCGGAGACGCTGCCGTTGGCCAGCCCAATGGCCTCGCGCAGCGACAGGTCGCCCGCCGAATAATCTCCATCGTTTTCGTCGGCGGACATATCGACGACCAGGTTGAGACCGGCGATCGTCTGGCGCTCGTAGGCGCCCACGTCGATGCGTCCGCCGGCAACTCGCGAAAACGGCGCACCGCGCTGATCGTTGCTTGGCGTTTGACCCACTCCAGCCGCCGCGGCGGGATCGCCGATATTGATCGCGGGACTGCCGGCCTGCAAGGCGTGCGTCTTCGTGAGCCCGCCGTTGGCCGCCAGCGGGGCAAGCAGGGGATCCATGCCGGTGATATTGTTGGCTCCCGAGATGGGCACGCCGCTTGGGGATTGGATCAGGCTGTAGTTGGCCGTAATCGATTCGCCGACGTCGGGTTTGGAGGTCGCCAGGTTTTTTCCGACGATTGTGTTCGACAAAGTGACCGCGTCGCCCGGGTCGTGCGACAGCCCGCCGCCGACCCCGTCTCCATTGCCATTGTTGGCGGCCGAATTGAAGGCGATCGTGCTGTTGCGGACGAGCAGGCTGCTGAACCGCGAGAATAGTCCCCCGCCTTTTCCCGCAGGCGACGTGCCGCCGACCTCCGCATTGTCACCCCCCATCGCGCTGTTGCCGCTGATCGTGACTTGGGTCAGCGTCGGACTGCCGCCGGCAAGGTACAAGCCGCCGCCGTAGGCGTAGCCTGCGGGCGAGCCGCCGGCCGCGGTCCCTCCCGTCGCTTCATTGGAGCTAATCGTGGTCTGCGTTAGGGAATTCGCGCCGGCCGTGCCCAAATACATGTAAACGCCGCCGCCGCTGGCTGTGCCGCCCTGAACATTTCGGCTCAGGCCGCCGCGTGCTTTGTTTCCGCTGACGGTGCTTGTCGAGGCGGCCAAATTGCCGTTCTTCATAAACAGCCCGCCGCCCTTGGCCGCGCCGCCGTACAGCCTGTTGAGGGCGGTCGCCGAGCTTGCCGCCGTGGCGTCGTTGCCGCTGATGATTGTGCTGGCCACGGTGTGCGACCCCGCTCCGAGAAACAGCCCGCCGCCCAGAGCATCGCCGGCGTGTAAGCCCAAGGTCCCGAAGTCCGCCAACCCGCCGATGGAGTGGTTGTCGGCGACGGTGCTGGCCGTGGAAGAAAAATTGCCGCTGGTAATGTAGAGGCCCCCGCCCTTGGAAGCCCCGGCATCGGCGTAATGGGCGCTCGTCGCCGCACCGGCCGTGGCGGAGTTTCCGGTGATGCGGCACTCGGTAATCGTCAGGTTGGCGCTGTTAATCTGCACGCCGCCCCCGATCGCGGAGCCGCCGTACGTGTGGTCGAAATTCTGCAGCCCGTTGCCGGCGATGGCCTGATTGTTCCGCACATTGACGCGCGTTAAGCCGATCGTCGTTCCGCTGCCTGCCAACGCACCTCCCTGCGCCGCGCCGCCCGTGGCCTTTTGGTCCTCGATTTTGGAGTTGGCTGCCGTCGCCTGATTGTTAGCCAATGTGCTGTCGTTGATTTGCAACGAGCCGCCCGCCGTGCGGATAGCGCCTCCGGACGCGCCGCCGCCGAGCGCCGAGCGAGTGAACACTGACGACACGCCGGACGAATAGCCGCCGCGGGCCGTGTTTCCCGACATGGTGCTGCCAGAAATGGTCGAGGTCGCTGCGGACAAGTACAGCGCACCGCCCTGAGCGAGTCCCCCGATCGACTCGTAGGCAACGTCGGCCACGCCGCCCTCGGCAACGTTGTTGGTCAGGTCGCCCCGCGTGAACGAGGCGACGCCGGTCCGCATGAAAGCGCCGCCCCCCGTGGCGGCGCCGCTGGCGCCACCGCCAAAATAGGATCTAGATTTGCCGCCGCGAGCCGTGTTGCCGGAGATCGAGCTGTCGGTAACCGTCAGATTGCCGCCGTTAACGTAAACGCCGCCGCCCTTGCCGGCGCCGCCGGTGCCGGAATACGCGCGATTGGTTCCATAGTGGCTTCCGCCGCCAAAGCGATATCCGGCCTCGGCCCCGAGCGCCTCGTTGCCAGAAATGGTGCTGCGCAAGAGCGTGAGATTGCCGCCGTTGACGTACACGGCTCCGCCGTGCGCGTCGTCGCCGTTATACCCGATCAAAATGTAAGTGCCCACGGCCCCATTGCCGCTAAGCGTGCTGTCGACGATCGAGATGTCCTCGCGACTGAAAATGGCGCCGCCGCCCGCGAAGTCGTCAGACCCGACGTCGCCGCCGGTGAGCTTCAGCTTGGAGATGGTGACGTTCAGCTTCGATGCGGTGCTGTCGTCGACATTGAAGATCCGCATGCCGTCGCCCGTGAAGGCGCCTGCATTGCCGGCATTGATGGTTAAGGCGTCCTGACCTGGACCGTTGATCGTGAGATTGTCCCTGATCGGTATTTCGCCGAAGGTCTGATTGAGATTGATGACGCCGGCTAGTCCCGTCAGCGAGATGGTATCGGCGCCGCCGCCGGCGGGCGCATCGCCCACGGCGGCGTTGGCGTTCGCCGCCAGGATCGCCTCGCGGAGCGTAATCTGTCCGTCGGTCGTCGGTGCGCCGGGATTAAAATTGTCCGCCAGCGAGTTGACGGTGATCACGGCCAGCATTCGCCGACTTTCCAAGCACTCCAATTGCAAGCGGCGAAAGCGTCCCGAACTCATCGACCCTGAATCCATGCTTGTCACCCTTACCGTATGTTGGCGATAGTCGTTTAACGCGCTAGCTATTTACACCAGGTCGACGCGGTCGCGTAAGGATTCTCAAATCGCGAGACCTCGTCGCATTGTGGAGTTCACGCTAAAGAATTGCCAGCAAAACCGAGAAGGCGTACTTCACAAGAAACACGCGCGGGGGATGGTCATGCAGAACGCGTCGGTGGGGGCAGCGTCCTCGCTCGTCACGCTTCTGCCCGTAAAAATCTTGTCTGGCGCGCTATTTTGCGACTCTTTCGGTGCGTGCCGGCAACGGCGCTTTGGAAGCGGATTTTAACAGCTAGCAGCGCTGTTTGCAATAAATTCGGGGCGACGAAACCGTTGATCCTATCGCCAGAAATTGGTCGTCGCAGCGAATATAGATACCCCTAATATGGGAGCCGACGCGTCAACCTGGCGGCGCCGCGTCAGAATTGGCCCGGACGACGACGGCCCGTATTCTGGGGCGGTGCGAGATTGGTGAGCCCGATCGTCAGTCTACGGGGCGGGCAGTAAGCGGACTGGGTGGCAGCCCTCGCGACTAACCAGGCGGATACCACGTTGCGCTCAATCCCGTCGGCGAATGGCGCCCAACGCGCCGTGTGGAACATGTACCAATACGGATGTTCGTATCTGTAACTGCGTGGTGATGGTTAGGCAGAGGGGCCGCGCTATGCCTCTACCATTGTCCGTGCCCAAATCCTGTCGACAATCGTTAAGCGAGCGTGCCGCGAGAGTCGACCGAGACGACCATGCGTAACGACGCTGAGCATGGAGCTGACGACGTGTCGGCCGACCGTTGGGCGTGGACAGGTAACCATGCAGGCAGCGTTGACGACGCAGCGCAAGGAAAAGCCCCGGCGTCGGCCGAGGCAGTGAAAGCGCAAGTCGTTCGTTAGCAACGTCCTGCGAAGCGGAGGGCAGGGGACTCGAACCCCCCAAAGTCACAAAAGAAAAATGGTTCATCCGACTAAAGCGTACTTGGATTCATGGATGGCATAGATTTTGAGTTTGAGGAATTCTGGATCGCGGAAGCCGTAGGCTTGGCGTTTCATGGTTTTGATTTTGTTGTTGGTCCCTTCGAGAGGACCGGTGGAGATCGAGTAGTCATACCAGGCCAGGATGCCCCAGGCGTGGGCGCGAAGCGTGTGAGCGAACTTGTGGAGCATGCGAACGCCGCTGGTCTCGGCCTGGGCGATCCAGTCCAGCAGGAAGAGACGGGCCTCCGTGGCATCCTCTTGTTCCCAAACTTCCGCGAGTTGCTCCTTGAGATAGTAGGCGGTCGCCAAGGGCTGATTGAGCCGCAGGGCCTCTTCCAGACGGGCCGGTTCATTTCGTTGGAGGTCGAGATTCTCCGGTCGTTTCAACAGCAGCCAACGCGTTCCCTTGAGGACTTCCTTGTGGAGCCCGTCGGTGGCTTCGCGGTAGAGGTCCCGGCGCAGGTCCGAGAGTTTGTCGTTAAAGAGCTTCATCACATGAAACCGGTCGAACACCAGCGCGGCCTGGGGCAAGTGGGTCGTGACGGCGTCGATGTAAGCCGGCGACATGTCGGTGGCCACGGCCTCGACCCGGGCCCCCGAACGGCGCAGCCGCTTCCAAAACGCCGCCAGCGCGTCGCCCCCCTTGCCGTCGCCGACGTGAACCACGGCCCCGCTCTCCAGGTCCAGAACTACCGTCACGTAACGATGTCCCGTGCCAACGGAGATTTCATCGATGGCGATCTGCCGCAAGTGCTTAAGCTTCGGCTTGCCGAATCGCCGCTGCAAATCCTCCTTCTGAATCTCCTTGATCACGTCCCAACTGACTCCCAGGTGCGCCGCGGCGTCCTTGATCGTCATCAGTCGCGACAGTTCCAAGGCATAGCGGGCAAACGACTTGGTGTACGTTCGCCGCGGCTTGGCGAAGCCCACCGGGACTTGCCGTACGGCTTGACAGATTTGGCACTCGACGCGGGGAATCGGCAGCACGAGCGTCACCCCCTTGCGACCGATGGGCAGGCCGCGAAACCGTCGCTCGACATGGCCGCGCAACGTCACTTCCGCCGAACCGCAGGCCGCACACCGGCACGTCTCCCGTGGTTGCGTCAACCGAAACACCACTCCGCCTCCAACGTATTCCGTCCGCTCGTACCGATAGCCGCGAATCCCAAACCCGTGGTACAACAAACTCGTGGACATGCTGTCTCCCTCCGTCTGAAGCCGTTTTCACAACTCCAGACAGGAACAGCATGTCCGCACTTTTTCAAGCCGGCGCACGCATCAGTCGGATGAACCAGAAAAATGTAGAACTCGTAGTAGAAGTCACACCCATGAAGTGCTGTATCAACAGGTCGTTTTCTTCAAAAACCCCTCACAAGTCAGTGGCCGAGGCGGGAGTCGAACCCGCACGGGGGTTGCCCCCCACTGGATTTTAAGTCCAGAGCGTCTGCCATTCCGCCACTCGGCCTTCGCGATTTTGGATTTGGAATTTTGGATTTGGAATTGAGAATGGACCGCAAACTCCAGGAGCGCGCACATCGCGGCGGCGGACCTTTGGGTCGGGGCGCCGGGGTCGGGGACGACCCGGCTCGCTGAAATGGCGTTAGACTGCCGTGGGCTTCTCGGGGGCCGGTTGACCGACTGACAGGATAATGCGGTTGACGGCGTTCAGGTAGGCGCGGGCGCCGGCTTCGACGGTGTCGGTCGAGACGCCGCGGCCGCGGTAGACCCGGCCGTTGTGCTCCAGCTCGACCAGCGACTCGCCTTGGGCGTCCTTGCCGGCGGTGGCGCTTTGGACGCGGAAGTCGCGGACGGCGGCGTGGGCGCCGGTGATTTGGTCGATGGCGCGGAACAAGGCGTCGAGCGGGCCGTCGCCCTCGCAGACCGTGGCGGTCTGCTCCTGCCCGCCGCGGGCGAGCGTGAGCGTGGCTGACGGGGAGTCGCCACTGGAGGCCGCCACCTTGTAGCGCACCAGTTGCCACTGATCGGAGATTGACGTGTTGCGCTCCTCGATGAGGGCGGCGATGTCGCCGTCGTAGATTTCCTTTTTCTTGTCGGCCAGCTTTTTGAACTCGGCGAAAACGGCGTCGAGCTGCTCCGGCGCGAGGTGGTAGCCGAGGGCCTTGGCGCGGTCGGCCAGGGCGGCGCGACCGCTGTGCTTGCCCAGCACGAGGTCGGTGGCGGTGAAGCCGACGTCCTCGGGACGCATGATTTCGTAGGTGGAGCGCTCCTTGAGCATGCCGTCCTGGTGGATGCCGGCTTCGTGGGCGAAGGCGTTGCGGCCGACGATGGCCTTGTTGCGCTGCACGAGCATGCCAGTGATGTTGGAGACCAGTCGGCTCGTGGGCACGAGCCGCGGGGTGTTGATGCGGGTGGCGGCCTGGTAGTAGTCGTGGCGGGTTTTGAGGGCCATCACCACTTCTTCAAGCGAGCAGTTGCCGGCCCGCTCGCCGAGGCCGTTGACGGTGCACTCGATCTGCCCGGCGCCGTTTTCGACGGCGGACAGGCTGTTGGCCACGGCAAGGCCGAGATCGTTGTGGCAGTGGACGCTGATGACGGCACGGTCGATGTTGGGCACGCGGTCGACGAGGTTCTTGATGACGCGGCCGTAGTGGAGCGGGGTGGCGTAGCCGACGGTGTCGGGGATGTTGACCGTCGTGGCGCCGGCGTCGATGGCGGCCTCGACCACGCGGCAGAGGAAGTCGGGCTCGGTGCGGGCGGCATCCTCGGGGGAGAACTCGACGTCGTCGGTGAAGGTGCGGGCCCGCTTCACGGCGGCGACGGCGCGGGCGACGATTTCGTCCTTGTCCATGCGGAGCTTGAACTCGCGATGGATGGCGCTGGTGGCGAGGAAGACGTGGATGCGGCCCGACGGCGCTGGCTTGAGCGCCTCGCCGGCGCGGTCGATGTCCTTGTCGTTGCAGCGGGCCAGGCCGCAGATGGTGGCGCCGTGGACGGTTTCGGAGATCTTGCGGACCGCCTCGAAATCGCCGAGGCGAAGTGATGGGGAAGCCGGCTTCGATGACGTCGACGCCGAGATCGACCAGGGCCTGGGCGACCTCGAGCTTTTCGCCGAGGTTCATGCTGCAGCCGGGGGATTGCTCGCCGTCGCGGAGCGTGGTGTCGAAGATGACGATGCGTCGGGACATGGGAGTGGGGTAGGTGGGGTTGGGGACTGGGGGCTGGGGACGGACGGGCAATAAAAAAACCCTGGGGCCCGCGGGGCTCCAGGGTTCTTGGCAGGTCACAGGTTTATTTGTGCAGACGAACCCCTAAGCCTCGCTCTTGGCGAGCGACAGTAGTAACAGGCTTAGCAGGCTCAGGGTCTTCATGGCTCGGGCTTTTTGAGCGGGAGTCCTGCGAGGCAATGTTTGCATCGCTGTAATTGTTCTAGCTGACGCAATGCGGGGGGTCAAGGTTCGGCCCGGACTGAAATGCGAAATCAGGCGGGGCGTGGGTGCGGCATTGCGCTTTGGGACGAGGTGTTAGGGGAAGCGAAGACCCAAGCCGATCGGGCGCCGGTTATTGGGCGACGAAGAAGCGGGCGTCAGTGCCGCCGGGGCCGATCGGGAATTCGACTCGCTTGGCGCAGCGCGGGCAATGGCCGACGTAGGCGGTGCGGGCGCGGTTGACGTAGACGCGGGAGTAGGCGTCGCAGCAGGCGAAGTGGACGCCGAGGAATCGCGACGCCTCGCTGGGGTCATCGGCGACCATCGCGGGCAGCGGCGGGGCGGGGCTGGTGAGGTCGAGGCGGCGGCCGATCATGGCAACGCGATGGGGATAGAGAGGGTTGCAGGCGGCTTGATGGCGTGCAAAAGGATAGGTTGTGCGCTGGGTCCGGGAAACCTCAATGCCGTGGCGGCGACGCTAGCACCGCGGGCCCACGGCGGGGACTTGCCGAAAGTGCAGCCGTTTCCTACCATCTGCGGCCCGCACGAGGTCGGCGGGCGTGGCCTTATTCCAATCGAATCACTGCTTGTCGAGCGCGCGGATGCTGCTGGATTTTGAGGTTGCGCATTGCAGCCGTCGATGCTCGGTGAGCGGACGCGCGCTGAACGCGGGCGAGGTCTACTATTCGACGCTGCACATGGAACAGGGCGCGCCGCTGCGCCTCGACTTTGCCGCCGACGCCTGGCGCGGGGCCGGCGACGGCGCCATCGCCTGGTGGCAGTCGCGCCTGCCCGACGGCGCCGATGACCGACCGAAGCTGGCGCCCAACGATGTGCTCTTGAACTTGTTCGCCGAGCTGGCCGACGCGCCGGCCGAGGCGGAGTTTCGCTATGTGCTGGGGCTCTTGCTGATGCGGCGGAAGCTGGTGAAGCTCCAGGAGAGCCGGCGGGACGCCGCGGGCGAGACGCTGGTGCTGGACTGTCCGCGGCGCGACGAGCGGTTCGAGCTGCGCGTGACGGCGCCGACCGCGGAGCGCACCGCGGAGCTCGAGCGCCGGCTGGTCGAGTTGCTGTACGGCGGGGCGTAGTGGAGGAATGGGGAATGGGGAATGCTGAATGGGGATCGCCGGAGCGTGCTCGGGGCGGCGTGATGATGCGCTGGGGGCTGGGAGCGGCGCTTGTCATCGCGGCATCGGGGGCTTCGTGTGCGCATTCGATTCGCAATCCCTTTGCGACCTACGGGCCGCCGGCGCCGGAGGTGTTGACGGGCGGGGCGTCGCTCAACCAGATCATGACGGCGGTCAATCAGAACTCGCAGAAGATCATCAGCTATCAGACGAACAACGCCTCGATCAGCGTGCCGGGCTCGCCGGGCGTGCCGTCGCTGCGAGGCAATATCGCGGCCCAGCGTCCGGGCGGGTGCGGTTGCAGGCCTCGACGGCGCTGACCGGGCCGGAGGTCGACCTGGGGTCGAACGACGATATGTTCTGGGTGTGGTTCCGCCGCAGTGAGCCGCCGGCGATGTACGTGTCGCGGCATGACCAGTACGCCGGGAGCGCGGCCCAGCAGTACCTGCCGATCGAGCCGCAGTGGCTGCTCGATGCTTTGGGACTGGCGCAGTTTAACCCCGGCGACTTCCACGAAGGGCCGGTGGTGCGCGACAAGAACATTGTGGAAATCAAGTCGGTGGTGCAGACGCCGAGCGGGCAGATTGTCAAACGCACGGTGATCGACGCCCGCCGCGCGTGGGTGCTTGAGCAGCATGTGTATGACCGGTCGGGCGCCCTCTTGGCCAGTGCGATCGCCCGGTCGCACCGGTATTACCCTGAGGCGGGAGTATCGCTGCCGCAGGAAATCGATGTGCAGATTCCGTCGGCGGGGTTGCAGCTCTCCATCGACGTGGGGACGGTGGCGATCAACGGACCGCTGGACAACCAGCAGTTGTGGGCCGTGCCGACGATTGCGGGCGCGCCGACGGTGGACCTCGGCGCGGCGCCGCCGAACAGCCCTGGGGGCGGGGCGCCGACGTTGGGCGATCAGTTTTCGCGCGCGGACTGGGACGGCCCGCCTCCCGCGGTCGGCACGCCGAATATGTTGGGCGCGGTAACCGTCGCGCCGCCGATCGCGGCGCCCGCGATGGCTGCGGCGGCGCCGCAGGTTGGCGGCGTCGCTGGGCAGTTCATTCGGCCCGGCGGAGAACCGGCGACAGGATTCGATCCCTTCGCCGCGTCGCCACCGGCGTCGGCGACGGCCGCGCCACCGCCGGGCACGCAGCGCTTGCCCACGGGCGGCATCGCGGCGCAGCCGACGTTTGAGCGGTAGAGCTCACGTGGTGGCATGCAACGCCGTTCACGATTTTCTTACGGGAAATATGGCCATGCCGTCATGAACCCGGCCTCCATCTCCGAAGCGTCGCGGCGTTCTCATGCCAGCATGCGTTAAGAACCACGGAAAATGAGCTCTGAAAAATCGTGAACGGCGTTGGTTGGCATGCTCACGTCCGCGTGAGCATGGAGGCTTGCCGGACATGCCCATGCGGACATGGGCATGGCACACGCGCAGTCACTGCTCGGACCATCGTCCGCGCGCTGCGCGTTGGGCGTCGTGCTGGGCATGCGGAGTCGGTCCTTCTTGGCCTGGCTGTAGTCGTTGTCGAGCATCGCCCGGGCCAGGCCGGCGCGGACCAACTCCTCGTTCAGCATGTGCTGGTGATCCCAGACGAACGCCAGCGAGCGGCCGTAGTGGTCGAGGGTTTCGCCGTCGAGCTCGATGCGGACGCGGCCGCCGGCGTCGCGGATGAATTGCTGGGTGAATGCCGTGGCCTGATTGGCCCAGGGCTGCGACGGCTTGTCCTCGTGGGCGATTTCCGGGGCGTCGATGCCTTGCAGGCGGACATGGATGTGCCGATCGGCCAGGACGAGCGTATCGCCGTCGATGGCTCGCTCAACCGCGTAGATTCCCGGCGTCAGTTCGCTGTGAGGCGCTTGGCTGCCTGAGCTAGTCGGCGCGTCGGGCGTGCCGATCCACCAGCGCAGGAGAATTGCAGCCGCGAACAGGGCGGCGGCCAACAGGCGGCCCCAGGGGGAACGTCGGTAGCGGCGAATGGGCCGGGCGTGCGGCACGGCGCGGCTGCGAAAGGAAGAGAAGAAGCAAGCTCGGCGACGGCTGAGCGTCAGTTCTGGCTGAAGCCCAGTTCTTGCATGGCCAGGCGGCCCAGCGGGTTTTTGACGTAGCGGGCGCGGCAATCGCTGCACAGGTCGTAGCGCACCTGGTGATACACGTCGTCGCCGATCTCGGCGTCGTCCGCGTCGTCGAGCCGCTCGAGGATGTCCTGGATCTCCTGCAAATGATCCCGCTCGGCGTCCGAGTCATCTTCAGTCGGCGCGATGGCGGGATAGACTTCAACGCGCACCACGTAGCGCAGGTCGCGCTGGGAATCGAGCAATCGTTTACAGCAGTCGCAGGTGAAGTGAATCATCGACTCCTGGCCCCCGGTATGAGTCTTCGAGCCGAGCGCTGCTTCCTGGCGGCGTCTCGTTAAGATTCATCGTAACGAGCCCGCACGACGCGCCGCAAGACAAGACCTCCGGCTGGCGTCGAAGTCGCCGCGCCGGCCGAGCGGATTGACAGCTTGCGGGCGCGCCAGGGCACGGCGGACGTCGTCGACGGAAGGGTAATTGCAAACGGCATGCCCAATTGAGTTGCATCCCGCGTGCGCCGCGGCCGAGCGGCGCCCATTCGCGTTTCCCGGCGCAGGTTTGGCTAGCCGCCCGTCGCTCCGGTTGCAATCTGCAAGAAAACGCTGAATCCGCGCTGGTTTTGCCGTCAGGCCGCGTTTAAAATGCAACTGTAAGTCAACCGAATGCAGGCGACTCGTGGCCGTCGGCCGCTCGTTGTGCGGCGGGGTCGTTTGCGGTGGTTTGCCTGCCAGTCATCGGTCCCGCACGCGGTCGCGCACGCGGCGCGAGCGTGCAACTTCCCGGCGTTTGGTCGGCGCTCACGCTTAAATTGTAGGCAGTGATCGCGCGGCGTCGGCGTCTATGCACGTCTTGGCGAGAGGGGAAGGACTGTAATCGCTGGCCGCGTATTAACATCAGGTAGAAACTACTTCCCAAGAGTCTATCCGTATGTCGAACGCTGTCTCCGGCGCTCTTAACTCGAGCGTGTTGGTGCTCAATCGCCATTACATGGCCGTGCACGTCGTGGGGGTGCGGCGGGCATTCGGGCTTTTGGTCAATCGCCTGGCGGAAGTGATCCACATCGAGGACGGGCAGTACGGCAACTACGATTTCGAGTCGTGGCGCGAAGTGAGCGAGCTGCGGGCCTCGTTCAAGGACTCGGCGACGGAAGACTGGATTCGCAGCGTGAGCTTTGAGATTCGCGTGCCGCGGGTGCTGCGGCTGTTGCACTACGATCGGCTGCCCAAGCAGCGCGTGCGGCTGAATCGCCGCAACATTTTCGCCCGCGACGCCAACAGTTGCCAGTACTGCGGCAAGCGGTTCGCCACGAGCGAGCTGAGCCTCGACCACGTGCTGCCGACCTGCCGCGGCGGCAATACGAGCTGGGAAAACCTGGTGTGCGCCTGCGTGAAGTGCAACGTGCGCAAGGGCGGCCGCACGCCGCAAGAGGCGGGCATGAAGCTAATCAAGAAGCCGGTGCGGCCGAAGCGGAGCCCAATTCTCACCGTCAAGCTCGGCAACCCCAAGTATGCGAGCTGGAAGACGTTTCTGGACAACGCCTACTGGTCGGTGGATCTGAAGTAAGGGCGGCGGCGAACCTTCCGGCCCCCTCCCGTCGGCAGGGAGGGCTGGGGAGGGGGCGCGTTGCGCTGGGTTCGTCAATTCCAGATCCAGCACCCCTCCCTAACCCTCCCCGTCGAGGGGAGGGAACCGGAGGGAATATCAGTCGGTCAATCCGCGAGCTTGATCTCGAAGACGTTGTCGCCCTCGACGACGGTAAAGTGCAGATCGGTGGTTTGCGGATCGGCGTATTTCTTAGGCAGCCCTGAGCCGGCCTTCGCTGCTTTTGCCATCAGCTGGGCTTGTTGCTGCATCGCCTTCTCAACATCGGCGGGAGGCGGGGCGTCCGCCAGCGTCGACCGACAATTTCTTGACCGTTACCGTGTGCGAGCCCGCCACGGCGCCGTCGTTCGGCGCGAAAGTGCTCAAGGCAAAGGCGCCAGTTTTGTCGGTCGTTCCCGTCGCGGGCGAAGGGGCCCCGGGCGCCAGGAAGGACACGGAGGCGTCGGCGACTGGGTTTACCCTGATACGTGACTTTTCCCTTCACCGGGAACGTCGCCGGGCGCGTGCTCTTGGCGGAACAACCGGGCGAGCAGCACGAAACTGCCAACAGGAGCAAGCCCACAGCACGAAGTCTGCAATACATAGTCAAAACGGGTCGATCGGCTCGCCGTCGTCGCGGTCGCCGAGGCGTTGATAATTTCGATAGTCGATGTTCTCTGAAATAAAGTGCGTCGAACCGTCGGCGAACACAAACTGAGACCCGCCCGGATGCTTCGACTTGAAACCGGCGGACGTGTTCCAATTAAAGAACGTAAAGCACGTCTGTTTGGCTGGATAGGGCGGCGTGGTGGGCGTACACGAGTCCTGATTGATAGGCGTCGAGGTGCCGACATACCAGATCTGCGAATCCCACCAACCGAAGCGAATCAGCTCGTAGTTGCAGTCGGGCAGGACTTCGCCCATGGCGATGGTATTGGACGTGCCGTCGGGAATCTGCTGAATGCTGGCGGCAAATTGCTGCCGCGAAAAGATGCCGCTCGTGGCGTAGAGCAGGTGGGTGAAGGCGTGCAAGTCGTCGCCGTTGCCGAAGTAGTTGCCGGGCGGGTCGGGGCACGAGTTGTTGAAGGAGAACGTGGCCTGGGCGCCGACGCTCGGCCCGTAGTTGGTCACGGCGTGAGGCGGCAGCGGCTTTCCCTTGTCATCTTCTAACGGGTCATCGCTCAGGGGCGGGAAGTCGTCGCTGGGGCACCGCAGGAACGCCAGCGGGAGGGATCTTGATGAAATCAGCTTCTCATTGAATTGCCCAATTACGTCGCCGTCAAAGTCGACCTGTGAAAACAGGCTCACTTGTTCCATATGCGGCATGAGCTTCACCAGCATGCTGCCTTTGCGATCTTCTTTCTTAATCTCTTTGCCGTCAAAGTCCTTGCCCAGCGACCAAGGCGAATTGGACGGGAACCGTCCGTGGATGCCATGATAGTTCTGCAAGGCGAGGCCCAACTGCTTGAGATTGTTCTCGCATTGGGAGCGTCGAGCCGCTTCCCGCGCCGCTTGGACAGCCGGCAGCAAGAGAGCCACTAGCACGCCGATGATCGCGATCACGACCAGCAGCTCGACGAGGGTAAACCCGGTCGCTACAGCGCAGCCTCGCGCGATGGACGTCTCAATTCGCGTCGTTTGCGGTCCACAAAGACGGCCGTTGGAAATGAGCTCATACCTTCAGAATGTCCGCGGGACTCGGCATACCACACTAATCTCTCTGCGGCGACTTCTACTAATGTAACACAGCCATGTCCAATTATCGGCGTTTGTGCAGGTCGCGACGCGGTCGGGTCGCAGGTCCCCGAGTCTTGCCGTGCCACTTCGCTTTACCTGAAATCAACCCGCCGGACGGCTACTGGACAAGCCCGCAATAGCGTGGCGCTGTCCGTTCAGCCGCAATTCGGGCGGGAAGGATCTGCGAGCGACGGCTCTGGAGTCGTCACTTCTTCAGCGCCGCAGTGCGGCGCCAGAGCCCGAACCAGCTGACTGCGCCCGCCGCCAGCACGGCAAACGCCGGCTCCGGCACGGAGGCTACGCCGGCGGCGTCGACGATCTTCAAGTTGTTGAAATAGAAGGCATGCTCGCCGGTGGGAACTCCCAGCCCGCCTTCTGTGCCCGATCCGAGGGTCTTTTGCCAAATCAGGAAATCTGCCGCCATCGGTATCGCCGTTGCCATCGGCGTCGGCGCCCGCCGTGGGACCAAAGCTGGTTATCCACTGCGTGAGGTCATCGCCGTTGACCGATCCGCTGGCGTTGAAGTCGCCAGGTATCGGGCCGCTTTCTGCGTTGTTGTCGAATAAATAGAAGCCGACCGTTTTGGGCAGCCCGGCCTTGAACGTTATGTCGAGTTGCACTCCGTTGAGCGTGACGCGAGCCGTCGAAGCGGTAAGGACTTTGAGGCTGATGGCCGCGCCGTTGCTGGTTGCGGTGGGAGCGATCGAGGCGCCGCCGGCCGCCGCGCCGTAGTCTTCGTTGGTGCGCGTGGCGTCGGTGAACCGCCAGGGAAATTCGCCGTAAGTGTCCGAATTGCCGGCCTCGAAGCTAAACGTGCCGTCGCCCGCATCGTCGGTGAACGTGATGCCGGCGAAGGGAAAACCGCCGCCGCCGAAGTCGTCGTAGTAGTCGTCGTATTCGGCGGGCGTGTCGATATCGGCGTAAAGGTGTCTCCCACGGCCATCGTTTGGGCAAATTGCCGGGACGCCGTGGCCGTAATGCCAAAGAATGGCAAGTTAACGTTGCCGAGGCCGAATGCCGGGGCGCCAAGGTTGTTAAAGGGCGTTGTGGGGAAGTCGACGCCGTCGATGAAGTGGTTCAGCACTCCGTAGGGCCCGCCATCCTGGTGATACCCGCCGCCAAAGGTCCAGGGCAAAAAGCCCGAGCCGCCGTTGTCGTCGCCAGGGGGATTTTGCCCCGCGGGCGGATCGTCAGGCGGCACGTTGGGATAGGTTCCTTTCCAGGCGCCGTCGGCTTCGAAGGCGTAGGCCGCGTTGGAGGCGACGTCGAACGCCTTGACGGCCGATCGCGCCGGCGTTTGCAATGCTATGAACAGGCCAACGCCCACCGCGGCGGCCATCAAATTGCGAACCATGGTTCTCGGTCTCCCTCGGCGAGAGTGGCGACGGCGACAACTCCGGATGCTAGACGCATCCTGGAACCAGGCGTACCTCGGAATGAGCGCAGACGCCTCCGCCTCTTCGATGCTTGACTAATCTTCCTGCGTTTATCTACCCCAATTGGCTAAAGTCAGTCGCCGTCGTTTCGCGCCGGGCCTACGCCGAGCGAGCGTTGATGCGGCGACGGCGTGCTCCGACAAGCGCCATCGCGGCGGCGGCCAAGGTCAATGTTCCTGGTTCAGGCACGCGACTTAAGGTGAAAAAGTCGGCCGCGAGCCCAGCGTAGCCGGGGTTGCCGGATTCGAACCGCACGCCTGCCGTAGAGGCCCCGGCCGGTGCGGCGCCGGTGACGGCAAAGACCTGAGTGTAGGGGGCGTAGGTCAGCGGCGCCGGATCGACAAGGGGTCCGCCCACGGAGCTCAGCAAACTGCCGCCGCCGTCGAACCAGTCGATAAAATACGCCGCGCCGCTCGGGGCAAAGTAGTTGTCGGTCGCCACGGTTGCTCGATAGGTCGCCAGCGGCGTAACGGCAGGTCGGCTGCCCATTGCCGTCTTAATGCCGCCGCCCGCGGCGCTATTGGCCATGTCGAGATCCCTCGTGTCGGCCAGTGGATCCGATTCGGGAGAAATAAGCACATAAGAACCATCGGCGGCGCCCAAGAAAGCCTCCCAGCCCGGCTCGTCGTCGGCGACATCGGGATCAAACCCGTCGTAGTAAACGGTTCCCGACCCCCCCTCAAAATCGCCGTTAATTAGCAGATTCTGCGCCTGAGCAACGGGCGCAAGAACAAGAATCAAACCCACTGCGAGCAACCGATTCATTAGACTCTCCCTCAAGTGATGTAAGTGTTCGCCAGGCCGGACGCAGCCATCAGATAAGTTGTGAAACGCCCCATCAGGCCGTTTTCACCGCGGAGCCCCGCCCCTGCCAGGAACGCGCCGCAGTAGCCTGTGGCACTCCACGTAGGTAAATCTGCGGGCAGGCTTTTCCGCGTCACGTTTGTGCACTGGCGAGTCAACCTAGTCGGCTTACTGGCAATGGCGCAAACTGCTTCTGGGTAGGGACTTCGGAATGAACTCCTGGCAAACTCTCCGGGCGCCGTATGTCGGTAAGCGTTTCGGAGCCGCCCTGGCGCTACGCCCTGCCCCCAGCACGTTTATGGTTCAATCGAGCCCTCCCAAGCTAAGATGCAGGAAGTTAGCCCACGCTGCCCGAGGGCTGTTTCATCGAAGGCTGGCGGCCGCCGTTGGCGGTCTTAGTCGAGTTGAGCGCTGCGACCACCAATCCCTGTCCGGGCTCCGCTCCACCGTCGTCGCGACGGCGGACAATGCGCCTTCACTTCCGCCTGCGGACGCTCTTGGCGCTCACGTTAGCGTGTTGCGTGATCATGGCGTGGGTCGGCGCCCGGCTGAGGTCGATCGATCAGCAGCGGCGCGAGCTGGCGGAGCTGGCAGCCCATGCCCCTGGGACGGTCATCGCGGGCCAAAATGTCGTGCTGTTATCGCTGCGGTCCAGCGATGTGTCCGACGCCGAGCTCGCGCACGTCGGACGACTGCCCTACCTCGAATGGCTCGACTTGGAAAACGCGGCTATCACCGACGCGGGCGTCGACCAACTGGCGAAGCTACGGCGGCTGAAGTCCCTGTCGCTCAGCCGCACGCGGATCACGGACGAAGGCCTGAAGTCCCTGCGCGAGCTGACCAGCTTGGAGGACCTGCGCCTGCAAGGAACCTACATCACCGACGCCGGCGTCGAGTACCTCGCGGGACTCACCAATCTGACTTGCCTCGATCTGGCGAATACGAAGGTCGGCAACCGGGGTCTCGCCCAGTTGCGGGGCCTGACGCAGTTGCGGCGGCTGTACCTGGGCCAGACCGAAGTGACGGACGCGGGGCTCGAGCACCTTCACCCGTTCGCAAAACTACAATTTCTGGCGCATCAATCACGCGCGTCACCGACGCCGGGATGGTTCACTTGGAGGAATTCCCGCGGCTGGAGAACTTGTGGATTCACAACACCCACCTCTCCGATGCCGGCCTAGCGTACCTGGCCGGCGCCAAGAACTTGCGGCAACTGGACCTGGTGGATACCGACGTGACGCCCCAGGGCGTTGCGACGCTGGGGCGAGCGATGCCGCAATTGCAGCATCTTGCAGTAGGCGCGAGACTTGGGGGTCACCGCCACGCCCTTCGCGGACTCTGGGCGTGGCGCCCGAGCGGGTGACCGCGTGACATTGGAAGCGGCGGCGCAGAATCAAGCTGCTAGGTGTGCGCCCGTTTGACGGCGCTCGGGCGCGCAGGACCCGCGGACAATTCCCATGGACCCAGCTCGCACGGAACAGTTTACGGCGTTGTGGACGGCGGCTCAGCCGACGCTGGCCGCCTTCATCCGCACGCTGGTACCCGACTTTCAGCAGGCCGAAGAGGTGTTGCAGCGCGTGGCGGTGACGCTGGTGCGTAAGTTTGAGCAGTACGACCAGTCGCGGTCGTTCCCGGCATGGGCGGTGGGCGTCGCGAAGTTTGAAGTGCTGTACTATCGGCGGCAGCGGGCCACGGATAAGCATGTGTTCGACGACGATCTGGTGGAGAAAATCGCGCTGAGCTACCAGCAATTTGTGGATGACGGCGACCCGTTTCGCGCGGCCCTGGAGGGCTGCCTCGACGAGCTGCGCGGCCGGTCGCGGCGGGCCATCGCGCTGCGGTACGAGAAGGGCCTCGAGTCGCCGGTAATCGCCGAGCGGCTGCACGTGTCCACGGGAGCGGTCCGCATGCTGTTGTGCCGCGCCCGCAAGTTGCTCAAGCAGTGCGTGGAGAAGCGGCTAGGACCGATTCAACCCAACGAGATTTCCGGCTGAGGCGGCGCGCGTGATGAACGAGCTCGACAAATATTTCGACGCCTACGCCGAGCAGTCGCTGGGCGACGATGAGCGGGAGGCGCTTTGCGCCTGGCTGCACGCGGACAACGCGCACGTCGAGGAGTTTGCCCGAGACGCCTTCCTGCACTGGCAATTGCTGGCGATCGGGCGGAGGAAGAATCTGCAGTCGGATGTGGCCGAGGCACCCGTTAAGGAACGATGGCAAGGGCTGCAGCGCACCGTGAGCGTTGAAGGCGCCAGTGGCGAGCATTCCGGGAGCCGAGGATCGTGGAGTCCGAGTTGGCGCAGGGTCGCGGCGCTGGCGGCTTCGTTGGCCGTGGCGGCGACGCTGTTGGTGTGGCTGGGCGTCGAACAGTCGAAGCCCGCGATGGTCGCTCAACTCACCAAGAGCGCGGCCAACCTGAGCTGGTCTGGTCGTGCCGCGCCGGCCGCGGGTGCCTTCCTGCGCCAGGGGCAGGTGCTGGCGATCGACGACGGCCGATTGCTCACCACGCTGGCCAGCGGCGTGCAGATTGTGCTCGAGGGCCCGGCGGAGCTGCGCCTGGATTCAGCGACGACCGTGTTTCTGGCCAAGGGGCGGATGACGGTCGTGGTACCCCGCGAGGCCACGGGGTTTGTCGTGGACAGCCGTCTTGGACGGTTTGTCGACCTGGGCACGGAATACACGCTCAAGCTGGATGCGGCCGGCGGTTGCCAGTTGCACGTGTTCAGCGGGCTGGTTGAGTTGCGGCCCGTGGCCGGCGCGGCGGCGGAAGGCCCGTTGTCGATTCCCGAAGGCCGCGCCATCAGCTACGACGCCGCCAGCGGCAAGGTCACCACCCTGCCGTACGATTTGAAAGATCGGATGTCGCTGTAACGCGGGTTACGCCATCTCGCGGACTGAGGTTCGGAAAGCGCCGACTATCAGCACAGCGGCGTCTTTTTCTCGGTGATGACGGGCGTCTGCTTGGACATCTCGGCGTTGAGCTCGACGAACGGCTTCCAATCCTCGGGCACGTTGTCTTCGTGGAAGATGGCCTCGACGGGGCATTCAGGGACGCACGCCTCGCAGTCGATGCACTCGTCCGGGTGGATGTAGAGCATCTGCTCGCCCTCGTAGAAGCACTCGACGGGGCAAACGACCACGCAATCCGTGTATCGGCAACCGAAGCACGGCTCGCATACAACGTGAGTCATTTCAGTTGTTCTCCTTGACGACCAGCTGCTGAGTGATTCGAGGGGGAAAAAGGTCTGCCGGCGGGCCGGCGCTATGGCGCCGCTGCTCCTGAGGGATGATAGCTCGGCAGGCCGACCGCGGGCAAGTGATTGCTGGCGAACGAGTTTCGGCGCCCGTCGGCCTTGCGGCGGCGGCAATCTTAAGCTCGGTGTCAAATGGCGTCAACCCGCGCGTCCCACGATCAAGGACGCCAGGCGCGCGACCGCGGTTCGCTCGGAAAAACTCGATGCGATGCGGTCAATTCGCAGTCGCCTTGCTCCGCCAACAACGGCTATCTAGAATCGAAAGGAGCGGATCGTCTCGGCGCGCGGGTTGGGCGTGGTCGTCGCCGGGGCTCGGCGCGCGAATTGCAGGCAATCCGCTGGGGCCCGACCTTTTCACAGGCGGCAAGCATGGCGCTTTCCGAAATCGACCGCAATCTCCTGGACCGGTGTTTGGCGCAAGCCCCGGGCGTGGGAAGATTTTGTGGATCGGTACACGGGGCTGGTAATTCACGTCGTGAACCACACGGCACGCTGCCGGAGCATCATGCTTTCCTCGGCCGACCGCGAGGACCTGACCGCCGAAGTATTTCTGGCGATCATACGGGACGAATTCGCCGTCCTGCGCCACTTCCGCGGCAAGAGCAGCCTGGCGACATACCTGACCGTGATTGCCCGGCGGGTCGTGGTGCGCAAGCTCGTGGAAAGTCGCACGGCCACGCCGCTGGGAGCCGTGGCCGACGAAGCTGCATCGCACGAGCCAGGGGCGGTGGAGCGGATTACCGACCGCGACGAAGTCGAGCAGCTCTTGGACCGGCTCGACGGTCCCGAGGCCGCTGTGGTGCGGATGTACCATCTCGAAGGCAAGACCTATCAGGAAATCAGCGGTGCGACGGGCATGGCGGCCAATAGCGTCGGGCCGATGCTGAGCCGGGCGCGGGCGAAGCTGCGGGCCGCGCGGCAACCGAATGCGTGAGGCGGGCGATGCCGTCGCCGGCTTTATTCAATCAGTATCCCGGCCCCCGCAAGTCGATCGTGCCGTCGGGCCAGTCGCCGCCTGCCGGGTATCGCATCACGACTTCGTCCCAAAACGGGTTAGCCGTTGGATCGTCGGCGAGTGAGTTGACGATCGGGTTGGCGACCACGACGGCGCCCAGCTTGACGTAAAAGGGGCGCACGCGTTTGGTGGTCTGAAACAGGACAAAAGGAAACTCGCCGCTGTCGGCAACGTCCAACGCGGCGCGAGCCACTAGTTCTCCCAGCCCGCGGCCGCGCACATCGGGGTCGGTTCCCACTCGGAATAGCCCCGCGATGGTGATGTCTCCCGCTGTCGTGCCGATGGTGCGCGGCAAGATCGCGGCGTGGGCGATCACGCGACTCTCCCCCAAGACGACGAACGCCCGCGGTCCATGCTCCGCCTCTCCGCGGAATTGCCGGCCGATGGCTAACTGCTGCTCGGCTCGGTCGGCGGCATTCAGGTGCGGCTTTGGCCACACTTTGGCGATTAGCTCGCCGATAGCCCGAGCCTGAGCGGGCGTGTACGAGCGCGTGTCCCAAGATTCGACGGGCATGACGGCGACCACGGCGACAGTCCTCGGATCGGCATGGGAAGTTACCGTATCAAAGGTAGGTCACGGGCGGAAGCAAGGACGCCGCGCCTAGCCCCTCTCCGGCTCCGTCCCCTCGGCGGGGAGGATGGGGAGGGGGGTGACGTCGCTATAATTTGGCCGCCGGTCGCACTTCAACACCCCTCCCTAACCCTCCCCGTCAAGGGGAGGGGACCGGAGTGAGCGAGGGCTCGCGGACTCGACCGCAAGTGCAATGACGTTTACCTTAACGGGCATGGCTACCTTCGCCGTCATCCTGCCCGCGGCTGGTCGCAGCAGCCGATTTCGGGATCAGAACTACAAGAAGCCGTTTGCGCCCCTCGGCGGGCGGGCGGTGTGGCTGCATTCGGCGGAGCGGTTTCTGAACCGGGCCGATGTGAAGCAGGTGATCGTGGTCATCTCCGCGGAAGACCGCGAGGAGTTCAGCCGGAGATTTGGGGCCAACATCGCCATCATGGGCGTGGACGTTTGCGTCGGCGGGGCCGAGCGGGCGGACTCGGTGCAGAACGCACTCGCCAAGGTGCGCGACGGCATCGACTTCGTAGCCGTACACGACGCGGCCCGGCCATGCCTGGCGGAAAAGTGGGTCGACGCCGTGTTTGCCGCCGCGGAGCAGACGGGCGCCGCGATGCTGGCCGTGCCGGCCTCCGCCACGCTCAAGCGGATCGCCCCGGGCAAATTGTCGGCGGGCAACCACCCGCTCGTCGCCGAGACGGTGGACCGTACGGGGCTGTGGGAAGCGCAGACTCCGCAGGTGTTCCGCCGCGAACTGTTGACGAAGGCGTACGCCGCCCGCGGCGGCGCTTCGTCCACGGACGATGCACAGCTCGTCGAGAAGCTAGGGGCGCCGGTGGCACTGGTCGAGGGGTCGGTGATGAATATCAAGATTACGTCGAAAGACGACCTTAAACTCGCGGAGCAGATTCTCAAGGTGCTGCCCCGCCCCAAGCCGGAGGGATTTGCCAATCCGTTCTCGGGGGAGGACATGTGGCGTTAGGAATTTCGGATTTTGGATTTTGGATTGCGGATTTATGATGGCTGTTTCGCCACTGGAATTCAGAATCCGCAAATTGCAATCCGCAATTTCCTATGCCATTTCTTGACGACCTTCGCTGGCGCGGTCTGATTCACCAGACGACCGACGACGCCGCCCTGCCCCGCTGGCTCGATGAGAAGCCGCGCACCGTGTACGTGGGGTTCGATCCCACGGCCGACAGTTTGCACGTCGGCAGTCTGCTCGGGCTGCTCATGTTGCGGCGATTTCAGCAGGCCGGGCACACGCCGATTGCCGTGGTCGGCGGCGCCACGGGGATGATTGGCGATCCCAGCGGCAAGAGCGACGAGCGCAATCTGCTCACCAAGGAGCAGCTTGACAAGAACCTCGCAGGCATGGCCGAGCAGATGGGCAAATTCTTGGATTTCAACTCCGGGCCGGAGTCCGCGCTGCTGCTGAACAATTATGACTGGACCGCCTCGTGGAGCTATCTCGAGTTTCTCCGCGACATCGGCAAGAACTTCCCGGTCAATGTGATGCTGGCCAAGGACTCGGTGAAGAGCCGCCTGGGCCGCGGGGGCGAGGACGACGCCGCGGGTGGCATGAGCTACACCGAATTCAGCTACATGCTGCTGCAGGCGTACGACTTCGTGTACCTGTACGACAAATACGGCTGCGAGCTTGCAGGCCGGCGGCAGCGACCAGTGGGGCAACATCACCGCGGGGATCGACCTGGCGCGGCGGATGCGCGGCGTGCAGCTCTACGGGCTCACCTGGCCGCTGTTGACCAAGAGCGACGGCACGAAGATGGGCAAGACCGAGAGCGGCGCCGTCTGGCTGTCGGCCCGAGCGCACCAGTCCTTACGCAGTTTTACCAGTACTGGATCAACGTCGACGACGCCGACGCGGGGTCGTGCTTGCGGATGCTTACCGAGCTGGGCGCGCGACGAGATCGAGTCGCTCGACGCCGCACGGACCGCCGACCCTGCCAAGCGCGACAGCCAGCGGCGGCTGGCCGAGGAGCTGACGCGGCTGGTGCACGGCGACGAGGGGCTGGCAGTGGCCCAGCGGGCGACGGAGATTTTCTTCGGCGCCGAGATCGACCGGCTTGACGATGCGCAGTTGAGCCAGATCTTTGCCGACGTGCCAAGCAAGCAGTTGGCGAAGGCGACGCTTGACGGCGGGCTATCGATCGTCGACGCCCTGTGCGAGGCGGGGCTGGCGGCCAGCAAGGGCGAAGCGCGGCGGACCGTTACGCAGGGCGGGGCGTACGTGAACAACCGCCGCATCGAGAGCGCTGACCGATCGCTGACGCCCGCCGACCTGGCCAGCGAGACCGTGATGGTGCTGCGGAGCGGGAAGAAGAAGTATGCCCTCTTGCGGTTCGGTTGAGGCTTGCGTTGCGGTCGACGACTCCGTCGCGGCATCGAGACGATGCCGGCTTACACCTGGGCTACGGGGATTAGTGGCGCATGCCTCGGTCGGCGGACCAGCTTCGCGACGATGCGCTGGCAATTTGGCGCACTGGGGTTGCGGGCGTGCGGCCGGAGCGGTTGATTCCGGAATTTGTTCGCGTCGACGGGCGAACGCTGTGGGTCGGCGATGAAGGCCTCGCGCTGGATGCCATCCGCCGGATGGCCGTGGTCGGCGGGGGAAAGGGCGCCGGGGCGATGGCGGCGGCGCTGGAGCAGGCGCTGGGCATCGAGGTTCTCCGCGCCCACGACGCCGCGGGACTGGTGAACGTGCCTGTCGGCGGCGACGCGCCTTCGATATGCATCCGCCAGCATGTGGCTCGGCCGCTGGGCGTGAATGAACCCACAGAGGCTGCCGCGGCGGGCGCGAGAGAAATGCTCGAGCTTGTCGCGTCGCTGGGGCCCGACGACTTGTGCTTCTGTCTGCTCACGGGCGGGGGATCGGCGCTGATGCCGGCGCCGATCGAGGGCTTGTCGCTGGCTGATAAAGTCACACTGACCCGCGAGCTGTCGGCCCGTGGCGCCACGATTTACGACATGAACGCGGTACGCCGCGAGCTAAGCCTCATCAAAGGGGGCGGCCTGGCGCGGGCTTGCCGCGCGGGCAGGCTGGTCGCGCTCATCCTCTCGGACGTGCCGGGCGACGACCTTGCCACGATCGCGTCGGGGCCGACGGTGGTTGGGCCGCGGTCGACGGACAAGGCGCTGCGGGTGCTCCGCGAGTTGAAGCTCGACGAGCTACCGGTGGGCCGACAGGCGATCGAGCTGATCGTTGGAGGGGCGGCAGAATCCACGCGGGTGGCTGGGGTCGAGTCCGCGAGCCCCCAGCACGAACCGGTGGGCTCTGGGGGCGGCGAGGACGCCGACGCCAGGCACACACGTCAACGCCGCGTCACCAATTTAGTGATTGGCAACAATGCCACTGCCGTCGACGCCGCCGGCGTTGAGGCGGAGCGGCGCGGTTACAGCCACGCGATGATCTCGGCCCGCGAACCCGAGGGGCTGGTCGAGGACGTGGCCCGCGGTCTTGTGGACATCGCCCGGCGAATGCGCGGCATGGCGGGACCGGATTGCCTCATCTCCGGCGGCGAACCCACAGTGCGGCTGGCGCCAGAGGGAAAACGCGGGTTGGGAGGCCGCAATCAGCAGTTGTGCCTGGCGGCGCTGGCGGCGCTTGACGACTGGCGGGGACTGGCGCTCGTGTCAGGAGGCGTCGATGGGGAAGATGGCCCCACCGACGCGGCGGGGGCGTGGGTCGACGAGCGGGTCGCCCAAGAAGCGAAGAGGGCAAGCCTAGACGTGCGCGACTTCTTGGAGCGGAACGACGCCTACCGGTTCTTCGAGCGCGCCGGCGGGCTGCTCAAGACGGGGCCGACGAACACCAACGTCGGCGACCTGCGCGTGCTGACGGTGAGCCGCGCCGACTCGCTCAGTCCCACCACCAGCGGTCGGCTGGGAGCGAGTTGACGTCGATCTTGCCGCGGGCGGCGGCCACGGCGCCGTCGTCGTCGGCCTTCACGTGCTTACCGTCGACGGCCAGTCCCGCTTGGATCTGAACGCCGCCGCCGATGGGCGTCATCAGTCGCCGGCCTTTCCACAGGCTGTTGACGGCCGAGGCCACCTGCTTCGGCGCGTTGTAAGTCTCAACCTTGTACTTTGACTCGTCGCCGAGGGAGCCCAGGTCGATCCCGGCCTTGTCGTAATAGTCTTGCTTCTGGATCAGCGCCGCGGCTACGAGAAGGTCGATGCAGTTGCGAAGCTGAGCGTACACGGGGGCGCGCTCGGCGAGTTGGCTGTACTTGTCGGTGAAGCCCTGGGTGAACTTGCGGCTGGCGCCGCTTTGCCTGGCCTGTTGCTGCCGGCCGCCGGTTTCGGAGACAACCTCGTCTTCGCCCACCAGCTTGACGCCCAAGCCGACGAACTCGGCGGCTAGGTTGTCCTCGCTCACCTTAATCCGCTGATAGTCGGGCACAAAGTACCACCGCTGCAGGGCGTTGGCCGCCACGGTGCTGGCGCTGGCCATGGCCACGTAGCTCTTGATGCGCACCGGGGGTTCCTCCAGGCCGATTCCGATGAGCTTCATGCGGTAATCGGCCTCGACCATCACCTGGGCAAAATGCGTGCTGGCCGGCACGCCGCCGATGGTGATGATTTGAGGGCCGAGGCTTTGTTGCAGATTCTCGACAATGAATTGCTCGTCGTTCGGCTGGATATGCCGGCCGACCTCGTTCAGGAACTGTTGCATTCGCGCCAAGCCGTCCTCGGTGGGATCAATCGAGCAATACACCAGTGGACTCTTCTTCGCACTGGGGGCAAAAGCGCGGAGGGCCACGACCAGATCCTGCAGTTCGAGAATCGGCTGACCGGAGTTCCATCCCACGATCCGGTCGTCGGGCGTTGCGACCCAGCCCTCGGCGGGACCGGCCAGGACGATGTCTTTGGTCTCGGGGAAGTAGAACACGTAGCGAATGCGCGTCAGCCCCGCGAGGCGCAGCATGTCTTCGTCGGGGCCGTGGCCTTCGGCCAGCGCCTGGTTGGCGCGGGCGAACAGTCGCGTGAGCGATACCTTGCGGAGTTGGCTTGGCTTGGCCACGTCGGCGTCGAGGCTGGCCTCGGCCTGCCGCAGGCGGGTCTCGAGCAGTTCGCCCGTGGGGTCGGAGACTTGTTTGCGCCGCAGCACGCCGTCGGCGTCGACCGCCACGCCCGAGAAGGGGCTGGTGCCGATAGTGCCGCCGCCACCCGCGCCGCCGCCACCCGTACCTCCTCCGCCGCCGATCTGCCCATGCACAATGGCCGGCACCGTTGCCATGGCCGCGCAGCACAAGAGAGCAACAGAAAATCCGCGATACCTGGAAGAGACACGAAGATTTCGCGACATGACCACCTCAGCGCAGGAGCAGGTGCGCGGACCTATTCGAGTTCAATATCCACAGTCCAGAAAAACGGCGCAAACCGGGTAAGGCCCGGTATTTCTGATCTTAGTTGGGCGGCGTGCGGGAGGCAAGAAATCGCTAGACGAGGGGTAAATCTGAGTCACGCTGCCGTTAAAGGCTGGCTGCACGGACCGCGACGCCCCCGGGGGCGACAAGCCATAAGCAGACCTAGGCGCTCGGCAGCTGCATAGAAACTCGGGCCGGCCCTTCCCTTTTCGATACCACCGGTACAACCGGCGCCCGGGCGCCGGCCCGCGTGGCGAAAAAGCAACGTCCGTCGTCGGATTTCGGCATCACCGGCTGATCTAGGCGCTACATTTTAACAACGGTCGCTCAAGCGGCGCTGGGTGCGTTTCGCGCCTGCCCGAAGCACGGTCAAAATACCGCGGCGACATGAGTCGCCGGGCGGACTTTCGATGTTTGCCTTCGTCCATCACCTGCGACGGCGAGCCATGCTGTTGGCCCTGGCGGCGGCGTGCGCCCTCGGCGCCGGCTGCGCCGGGCTGCCGCGCATCGACCCCACGGGCGAGCGAATCCTCGTTTGGCCGAAGGATCAACCGGTGGTCGCCACGCCGGTGGGGCTGGCGCCGGGGAACCTGGTGGCGCCGCCGGTGGTGACCGACCCCGTCTTCCCCGCGGCGCCCGTCGTTGCGGCGCCGCCTGGAGCGGCGCTGGCGCCCGGCCTGGCGCCGGCGGCGACCGTCGAAGGTCCGCACGATAAACTCACCATGACGCCCGAGCGCATCCTGGCGCCCGTCGGAAGCGAGGTCGTGCTCAAGACCAGCATCTGCACGACCGACAACTACACGCTCGCCGACCAGAAGATCGAATGGATGCTCGGCCGCAACGGCGTCGGGCAGTTCGTCGAGGTCGGCGGCAAGGGACTGGTGCACCCGCCGCTGTTGCCGTGGAACAAGTCCAAGAAGATCGACAACTACTACGCCACGGGCTACACCGCCAGCGATCCGCTGTGCATCAACCGCGGCACGGCCGACCCGAGCGACGACGTCAACATTCTCCGCGGCGACGCGTGGGCGAGCGTCGCCTCGGCCAACGAGGGCACGAGTTACGTTACGGCGCTGGCGCCGGCGGTCGAGTCGTGGAAACGCGCGCAAGGCCGAGGCGACGATTTACTGGGTCGACGTCCAGTGGAACTTCCCGCCGCCGTCAATTGCGGGGAGCGGGCGGCCCGAGGTGCTGACCACCACCGTCACGCGGCAGTCCAACGGCACGCCGATCGAAGGGTGGCTGGTGCGCTACGCGGTGAACGACGCCGGCGGTGCGCTCGTGGGCGGCGCCAATGGTCAGGTCGTCGAGGTTCGCACCGGGGCCGACGGCCGGGCCACGGCCGAGGTTTCTCCCACGGCGTCGGGGGCGGCCAGCTCGCGGATCGACGTGCAGCTCATTCGCCCGGCTGGATTTGGCGGCAGCGATGCGCCGCGGCTGATCGTGGGCAGCGGCACGACGGTCGTCAATTGGGGCGGCGGCACGCCTTACTTGCCGCCCAACGCGGGGGGCGCGATTCCAAACAGCCCACTCACGGCTAGTCCGCTCCGACAGAGTCCACCCGCTGGCGCGTCGCCGCAAACGCCGATCCCCACGCTCCCGCCGGGTACGACGATTCCCACGAGCCCCACATTCCCCGCTAACCCGAGCGGCCCCGCGGCGGCGATACCCTCCATCCCGGCGGGCCGGCCGCAAATTGAGATTGAGATCAGCGGCCAGCCGCAGGTGCAAGTCGGGGGGCAGGCCGTGTTTGAGATCACCATGCGAAACACCGGCAATGCACCCGCCACAAACGTCGTTTTGACTGACCGCTTCGATCCTGGCTTTAGTTCTCAGAGGGACCCAAATCGCAATTTAAACCTGGAGAATCGCGGACAGCCGACGCTTGCGCCGGGTGATTCGAAGACATTGACGGTGACATTCAACGTGCTGACGGCAGGCGACCTGTGCCATGACGTGACGGTGACTTGTGCCGAGGGCGTCACAATCTCCAAGCGCGCCTGCGTCAAAGCGGTTCAGCCGGCGCCGCAGCGCACGGCGGCAATGAAAGTGGAAAAAGACGGCCCGCTCCAGGGCGTTCAAGGGCAGACCGTGCTGTTCACGATCACGGTGAAGAATGTCGGCGAGCTGCCGCTAGTCGACATCAACCTGCTTGACGAATACCCCCCAACTCTCCTGCAACCGCGGCCGACCGAGCAAAACATCCAGGTGGTCAGCGGCACGATTCGCCGCACGATTCCGCGCTTGGAGGTCGGCCAGCAGCAGCGGTACGAGGTGCCGTGCGTATGCCTGCAGCCGTCGCGCGACGTCAATACGCTCGCCAGGGCACAAGCCCAGACGGACCCGCCCAGCGCGGCGCCGATTGAAACGGCGGACGACCACACGCTGGAAATCCTGCCGGCGCGAAACGCCGCAGCCCCCCCCGCCGGGCCTGCGGCCAGCGGAGCGGCGGGGACCTTGAGCGTGCAAACCGTGTTTTACAATCGGCAAGCCCGTGTAGGGGCTCGGGCGACCTGCCAGATCACGGTCGCAAATCTCTCAGACACGCCCGACGAGCAGGTGCAACTGCGCGTGATCTTTCCGCCGGAACTGACGCCTGACCCCACGGCGGTACAAGCGCCGCCCGGCGTGCGGGCCGAGGTGGTCGGCAACGAACTGCGGTTCACGCCTATCGCTCAACTTCGGAAGGAAGAAAAGCAGGCGTACCTCATCCCGATGAACGCGCTACAACCTGGCGTCGTGGACGTGACGGCACAGGTGATCAGCCGAAATGTGCCGCTGCCGGGAGTGTCGAAGGTGGAACGCCTCGAGATTGTGGGGCGCTGAGGAGGGAATATGTGATGTTTGATGTATGAATGATGATGTCCGACGGAAGGCACGCCGCTTATGCTTCTGACATCTTCAATCACACATCTAACATATTCCCATGCCTCGCTTCGTTTTGTTGCGACACGACTGCCCGGCTGACTTCAAGCCGAGCCATTGGGACTTTATGCTCGAGCGCGAGGGCACGCTGATGACGTGGAGTCTCGACGCCCTGCCCTCGGCGTGGGCGACGGCGCTGGGCGAATCCGGAGGTGGCGGCGAAGCTGTCGACGCGACGCGGCTGGCCGATCATCGCCTTGCGTATCTCGACTACGAAGGCCCGATCAGCGGCGACCGCGGCGTCGTTCGCCGCTGCGACGGGGGCGTGTACTGCCACGTGGTTGAGGACGGGCGTAAACTGGCGCCACCGCGTCTGGACCCAATCGCCGTCAATCTTCAGGGCCGATTTCTGCAGGGCCGTATCGTCCTGGCGCCGCTCGAGGGAGAACGCTGGCGTCTGCAGGTCGGGGCCTAAGACGCCCGCGCATGGGCGCTCCCCAAGCGCGGTGTATACTGCGACTAGTCGGAGGCGAATTCCGCTTGCGAACGACGTCTTTGCCACATGACTCCACACGCAGTCGCAACGAATTTCCGACCTGGCGCGCGTCGACTGCGCTTCGAGCCGCTGGAAGATCGCCGGCTGTTGGCCGTCTTTCCCGCCAATGGCGTCACCGTCATCACGCACGGGGCGCAAATCTTCGGCGGCTTGCCCGACTGGACCGTGTCGATGGGGCAGGCCATTCTCGACCGGGCTGATGGGGCGTCGACAAGTCGCACGACCGGCAGCCTCTTTCAGCATGATCCGGCGACGGGTTTGTGGCAGGCGGTTGGCAGCGGCGCGTGGAACAATTCGAACGACCCGAACCAGCACGTCGTGCTGCTGTACGACTGGACGAGCGAGTCCGGAACGCTGGCCGACGGATGGCTCGACGCCGCCGCCGACAACCTGTTCGCCAGCCTGCTTGAGCCCAACACGAACCTGGCCGGCGCCATGGCCGGCAAGAGTTTCTTCGATGTGGCCCTGGCCGCCGGCGGCGGAGGCGGCCTGTTGAATATGCACCTTATCGGCCACAGCCGCGGCGGCGTGCTCAACTCGTTGGTGGCCGAGCGATTCGACCGCTACTTCGGCGAACTGACGATCGACCAGGTTACGACGCTGGACCCGCATCCCGCGAGCCCGATGAACGACCCCGGCTATGTGTCGACGAGCCCGTCGGCCAACAGCCGCGTGTTTACCTACGACAACGTGCGGTTTGCCGACAATTACTTTCAGAGCGACGGCGCCTATGAGCCGCTGTTGCCGCCGGACTTCGACGGAGTGATCGCCAACGGAGCGTACAACTTCCAGATTCCGTCGTCGGTGTTGGAGAACGGCGGCTCTTCGATCGAGCACAGCGACGTCCATTCGTGGTACTACGGCACAATTACTGATGCTTTTTCGCCCAACTACGCTGGCTTCAGCGGCGCCGGCCGCAACAACGACGGCGACGTGAGTTTTCCCGAGGCCTGGTGGGGAAGCAGCGTCCCGGCCCGCAATGAGATTGGGTTTGCTTACACGAGAATTGTCGATGCCCGCCCCGGCAACTTGCCGGTGACCGGCGCGAAGATCGCCGCCGGGGCGTTGGCCACGGTCGTCGACGGCGATATCTCCTTCGGATCCGACGGCTTTTTCAGCGACTCGCTGCCGGGCTGGGAACTCCATGGCGGCGGCGGCAGCGCGCCGTTGGGCGGCGCCGATTTATATTTTGAGTTGAACTCCGGCGGCAGCGACTATTTTCGAACGCACAACATGATGTACTTCCCGCGGCACATGACGGCCGTGGAGTTTGATTATTGGATCACCGACGGCGACGCGACCGACGACCGGCTGCAAGTGCTGGCGGGCGGCGCTCTTCTTGAGTCACTGCCGCTGACGAACGCAACTGACGGTTTCGTGCGCAACCACCGCGCGAGCTTCAGCTTGGCGGCGGGCGGGCTAGCGGGAACTTTGGAGTTTCGCCTGGCCGACCTCAGCGGCGATGGCGTTGAGTCCGCAGTGCGGATCGACAATGTCGAGTTGGTGATTCAGCCGCCGGCGCCGAGCGCCGACTTCAACGCCAACGGCCGCATCGACGGCGGCGACTTTCTGGCGTGGCAGCGCGGGTTCGGCACGTTCGTCTCGGCCAAGGCCGGCAGTGGCGACGCCGATTTTGACGGTAACGTGCTGGGCGACGACCTGGCGCTGTGGCGGAGCGCGTTTGGAAGACCGAGCACACAAGTTGCGGCGGTCGTTGGCGAGGGCGTGGCCCCCCGCGGTTGCGGAATCGGCGCCGCGCCCACGGAAGAGCCCAAGCATCGCTTCTTGCGTTGGAACTACCAAAGCGTAGTGACCGACGGTTGGACGATTTCGCAGTCGGTTCGACCGCGGTGCGTCGATGGAAGCTTGTGACTTCGGCGACCGCCCACGAGACGCAAGCCTCGCGGGACGAATTGTTTGCCAGGCTGGGGTCGGCTGTGGGCGGAGCGATGCGAACTCGGGCGTGGCAATCGCTCTGACGACGCCGCCCGATGCCCTTGGTGCTGGGTGCACAAGCCGGTGTTCTGAGTGCGCGATACTAGGCACTCGGTAATGGAAGTCAGCAGCGCGATTCGGACCCTGCTATGCCAGATGATCGGGCAAGCAAGCACCGCATTTGGCGCTTTCCGGAGCGCGGCGCCAACGGCGCCAGCGGGACATGACATTGACCGGCTGCGGGCGTTCACTAAAATCTTTGCTCCTTTGGTGTTAGTGCAAATTCCCGCCTCCTCGGGGCGATGACTTGGAAATCCCGCGCCCCCATGAAGCTCACGCTCCCGCCGATGACCGACCAACTTGCTCAGCCCGCTGGCGGTGGTGATGACGCGGGGCGGCGGGCGTTCCTTGAAGCTCGGCGGGCCAAGCTGGCCCGCATTGCCGAGCTGGGGTACGACCCATGGGGCGGGCGGTTCGACGATCGGCAGTGGATCGGCGACATTCGGGCGCTGGCCAGCCAAATCGTCTACCGGCGGACTGACGGCGCCGAGATGGTGCTGCCGCCGCTGGATACCGACGACGAGCGGACGGCCTTCCGTCAGTGGCTGGCGGACCAAGGCGCCGGCGAGATGCTTGGCCCGACGGTTCGGGCTGCGGGCCGCATCGTGCTGTTGCGGGACAAAGGCAAGCTGCTGTTCGTCGACATCCGCGACCAGACGGGCGACGTGCAACTCTTTGTCGGCCAGGCCCAGGTAGGCGACGACTGGGAACTGGCGCAGTGTTTTGACTTGGGCGACATCGTGGGCGTCGACGGCACGTTGCGGCGCACCAAGACCGGCGAGCTGTCGATCTTCGCCGAGCGGCTGCACTTCCTGACCAAGTCGCTGGAGCCGCCGCCGGAAAAGCACAGCGGGCTGCAGGATCCGGAGCTGCGCCATCGGCAGCGCTACCTCGACCTCAACTACACCGCGGGCGTCCGCGACCGCTTCCTCGACCGCACGCGGATCGTCGCGTCGATCCGCAAGACGCTGGCCGACCGCGGATTCGTCGAGGTGGAGGGTCCGACGCTGCATTCGATCGCCGGCGGCGCCGCGGCCCGGCCGTTCAAGACGCACCACAACGCGTTGGACATCGACCTGTACCTCCGCATCGCGCTGGAGCTGCATCTGAAGCGGCTGCTGGTGGGCGGCGTCGAACGGGTCTATGAGCTGGGCCGGGTGTACCGCAACGAAGGCATCAGCCCGCGGCACAACCCGGAATTCACGATGCTCGAGGCGTACCAGGCCTTTGGCGACTACCGGTCGATGATGGACCTCACGGAGGAGTGCATTTGCGAGGCGATTCAGGCGACGCGGGGCGAGGGACGAGGGGTGAGGGGCGAGACATACGACCTTCAGTGGGGTGAGTTATCGCTGGACTTTACGCCGCCATTTGCGCGAGCGACCTATGCCGAGCTATTTGCCGTACATGCAGGGGCCGATCCGAACGACGCGGCGGCAGTGGCGCAGCATCGCCAAGTCGCTGGGAATTGAAACGGCCAACCGGCATCCCGACGTCGTCAAGAATGACGTGTTCGAGGCCAAGGTCGAGGATCAACTACAGGGGCCGATCTTTGTGCTCGACTATCCGGCGAGCATTTGCCCGCTGACTAAGCGGAAAAGCGATGACGCAAGCGTGGCGGAGAGGTTTGAGCTGTTCATCGCCGGGATGGAGATCGCCAATGCTTACACCGAGCTGAACGATCCTGATTTGCAGGAGGAACTGTTCAAGAGTCAGCTCGCCGGGCTGAGCGAGGATGAGTCGATGGCGAAGATGGATCACGATTTTATCCGCGCCCTGCGGCACGGCATGCCGCCGGCGGGCGGTCTGGGACTGGGCGTTGACCGCCTCGTGATGCTGCTGACTAACACGCAGTCGATTCGCGAAGTGATTCTGTTTCCGCTGCTGCGGCCCGAGGCCAAGTAGCAGCCGATTGATTGAAACTCAAACGCCAAGGACGGCGACTCATGTACAAACTTCTGCTTTGTTGGCGTTATCTGCGGACGCGCTACATCGCGCTGGTCTGCATCGTGAGCGTGACGCTCGGCGTGGCGACGATGATCGTCGTCAACAGCGTGATGGCCGGGTTTACGCACGAGATGGAAGTGCGGCTCAACGGCATGCTCGGCGACCTGGTGCTGGAGAGCCGCAGCATGGACGGCGCCCTCGACGCCGAAGCGCACATGGCCAAGATGCGCCAGGTGGCCGGCGACGCTATCGCCGGCATGTCGCCGACGGTGCAGGTTCCGGCGCTGATGTATTTCGACGTCAACGGGCAGCTGCTGCCGCAGCAAGTGACGGTCGTGGGCATTGACGAGGCGACCTACGCCTCGGTGAGTTCGTTTGGCTCCTACCTTCAGCATCCGGACAACCGCCGTCAACTGACGTTCGATCTCCGCGAGGGCGGTTACGACGTGGCGGATCATCAGGCGGACGACCCGGCGCAGGCCAAGCCTCGCGAGCAGATGCGCGAAGCAGGGTGGCGCTATCGGCAGTTCAAGGCAATGCTGCACAAGCAGCGCGAGATGGAACAGCGGCGCGTGGCGGAGCTCGAAGCGCAGGCGGCGGGCAAGGAAGCGGCGACCGCGGGGGAAAACCCTCCCCGTCAAGGGGAGGGGGACCGGGCTGCGGAGGAGGAAAAGAAGGATCCGTTTGCCGTCAGCAATACGGCCAATGGTACGGCCCAGGAGGAGGACTTCGACCCCGCCGTTCAGCAAAACATCGGCATCGTCATCGGCATTGGGTTGTGCGGCTATCGCGCTCCGGACGGCAACGAGCAGTTCATTGCGCTGCCGGGCGACGACGTGAACGTGAGCTTTCCGCTGGCGACCATCCCGCCGAAGGTGACCAGCCGTGGGTTCACGATCGTGGACTTTTACGAAAGCAAGATGAGCGAGTATGACACGAGCTTCGCCTTCGTGCCGTTGCGCGCCCTGCAGGAAAGCCGCGGATTGGTCGACCCCAAGACCGGCGTCGGCCGTTTCAATACGATTCAAATCAAGCTCAAACCCGCAACGGACGCCAACGCGGTCCGCGACCGGCTGCAAAACGCCTTTCCCGCGCAGCTCTACATGGTGCGCACCTGGCAGGACAAGCAGGGACCGCTCTTGGCGGCAGTGCACATGGAGACTGCCGTGCTGAACGTGCTCTTATTCCTCATCATTGCCGTGGCGGGTTTTGGCATTTTGGCCATCTTTTACATGATCGTGGTCGAAAAGACGCGCGACATTGGGATCCTGAAGTCGCTGGGCGCTTCGGCGCGCGGCGTGATGGGGATTTTTCTTGGCTATGGGCTGTGCTTGGGGCTGGTGGGCGCGGGCGCCGGCGTCGGGCTGGGACTGCTGTTCGTCGCCAAAATCAACGAGCTCGCCGATCTGCTGGGCAAGATCACTGGGCAGCCGGTGTTCGACCCCTCGGTGTACTACTTCTACAAGATTCCCACGATCATCGAACCCGTAACGGTGGCGTGCATCGCCGCGGGCGCGGTCGGCATTGCCGTGCTGGCCAGCGTGTTGCCGGCGCGGTGCGCGGCGCGACTGCACCCCGTGCGTGCGCTGCGATACGAGTAACTTCACCCCCAAAAGGTTTGGCGCCTGATGACCCCCTTAGCCCCCGATCGTTCCACAACTGCTTTGCCCGCGCGGTTGGCGCCGCGTCGGCTTGAACCGATCCGTGTTCCATTTGCCCACTTGACGGCAAACGCGCCGGAGGCGGGAACTCAATTGGCGTGCCGCGAGCTCTTCAAGAGCTACCGCAAGGGTCCAATCGGCATTCCCGTGCTCCAGGGCATCGACCTCGCGGTGGGCGAAGGCGAGTTTCTGGCTATTGTGGGTCAGAGCGGCAGCGGCAAGAGCACGCTGCTGCACCTATTGGCCACGCTCGATAAGCCCGACGCCGGCGAAGTGCGCTTCGAGGGCCATCGCATCGACGACCTGCCCAGCAGCTCGCGCGACCTCTTGCGCAACAAGCACTTCGGCATGATCTTTCAGTTCTACCATCTGCTCCCGGAGCTTTCGCTCCTGGAAAACGTGCTGGCGCCCGCGCTGATTGCCCACAGCACGCTGGGATATTGGATGCGGCGCAGAGCGCATCGGCAGCGGGCGGCGGAACTGCTGGAGCTGATGGGCCTGGCCCATCGCGCCAAGCACAAGCCGCGCGAGCTATCGGGCGGCGAGATGCAGCGCGCGGCGATTGCCCGCGCGCTGTTGGCCAAGCCGCGCGTGCTGTTCGCCGATGAGCCGACCGGCAACCTCGACCGCGCCACCGGCGAGCAGATCATGCGGACGCTCGCCGAGTTGAACCGCGGCGAAAAGCTCACTATAGTCATGGTGACGCACGACCCCTGGATCGCCAGCCAGGCCGACCGGACGGTGAAACTGGCCGAGGGGCGGATTCAGATCGCGGGCTGATTGGCAGCCCAACGATCTACAGATTAACCGCAGAGGACGCGGAGGACGCAGAGATGCTTGCAGCGACTCGCGAACCTTTGGCGGCTGATCTGAATCTGATCAGCGGCGAAATCATCGACGCCGCCATGCAGGTTCACACCCACCTTGGTCCCGGACTGCTAGAATCGGCATACGAGTCTTGCCTGTTGTATGAGCTGCGCTCTCGCGGGTCGTCTGCGGCATGTCAAGTGAACTTGCCGGTCGAATACAAAGAAGTGCGGCTTGACGTTGGCTATCGACTCGACCTCGTCGTCGAAGATGCGGTCATCGTCGAACTAAAGTGCGTTGATTCCTTACTGCCCGTTCACAAAGCCCAATTGCTCTCCTACCTCAAGCTAAGTGGAAAAAAGCTAGGCTTGCTAATAAACTTTAACGTAGCTCACCTGAAACAAGGCATAGTTCGTCTCGTCAACGACTTGTGATTCCATGTCTCTCTCTGCGCCCTCTGCGTCCTCTGCGGTTATTAAAAAGTCAATGTCGCGACAGGTCTACATCAGCGGCAAGCTCGTGCCCGCCGACCAGGCGACGGTCAGCGTGTTTGACCACGGCCTGCTGTACGGCGACGGCGTGTTCGAGGGGCTTCGGAGCTACGGGGGAAAGGTGTTCCGGCTGCGCGAGCACGTCGACCGGCTGTTCGAGTCGGCGCAGGCCATCCAGCTCCAGATTCCGCTGTCTCGCCAGGAGATGGCCGACGCGATCAACGACACGGTGCTGGCCAATGGGATCAAAGATGGCTACATCCGCGCCTTGGTGACGCGCGGCCCGGGAACGCTGGGGCTCGACCCGAACCGCTGTTCCACGCCGCAGGTGATCGTCATCGCCGATGCGATCACGCTGTATCCGAAAGAATTCTACGACAACGGCCTTGAGCTAGTGACCGTGAGCGTGATTCGCAATCACCCGGCTGCGCTCAATCCGCGGATCAAGTCGCTCAACTACCTCAACAACATCCTCGCGAAAATCGAAGGTCAGAAGGCCGGGTGCGTCGAAGCCCTGATGCTCAACCACAAGGGCGAGGTGGCCGAGTGCACGGGCGATAACATCTTTCTCGTGAAGCGCGGCCGACTGGCAACGCCGCCATTGGACGCGGGCATCCTGGAAGGCGTCACCCGCAACGCGGTGATCGAGCTAGCCGAGGCAGCCGGCATTGGCGTCGACCAGAAGCCGATGACAAAGCACGACGTATATATCGCTGACGAGTGCTTCCTCACGGGCACCGCGGCCGAGGTTGTGCCGGTGGTCAAAGTTGACGACCGTACGATCGGCAGCGGCAAGCCGGGGCCGGTGACGCGCGATCTCACACGCGCGGTTTCACAAACTGGCGTGCGCCTGAGCAATTCCACGCGAGAAGGCAGAACGCCGCCTCACCTCACTTCGACTGCCCGCGGACCACGTCAGGCTTATTGCGTGCGGCGAGGAACTCTTTGTTCTCCACCTTCTCGAAGCTCGCCACCTGTTGGCGGGCTTCGTCGAGTCGCGCCCGGTCGTCGCGGGAGAGCCGCCAGGAGAACAGGTGGGCGGCGCGGACCAGGTTCTTTTCGTCGCCGCCAAGGGTGCGGCGGATTTCGACAGGCACGACGCCGTGCTTTTCGAGCGCCTCGTTGAGCGCCAACCGCGGCCGCGGGGGCGGCGTGTTTTCCAACATCGACGTCAGCTCAGCGTAACGGTCGGTGAACGCCCGATAGCGCGCGAGCGTCGCCTTGTCCTCGGCCGCCACCGTGGCCACGCGGTAGGTCCATTGCGGGTTGGCAAGCGTCAGGTCGCCGCTATCAGCGTCAAATGTCTCCTCGAACTGCGGGTCGGCGGAGAATTTGAGCAGCGGGTCCTTTTGCTCCTTGGCCCAGCCAGCGAGCTTGTCCATTAGCTTCGTCACGCGCCCGGCATCGACGTCGGTGCGGCGGTGGGATGCCGGATCCAGCAGAATAAACTGTGCGGGACGACCCTCGCTCGGCTCACGGTACACGATCGTCTCGGCGGGATTGTCCGAGAACTCGTAGACGGCCGACTCTTCGAAGAGCGTGACCGTGTGGCTGGCCGGTTCGGCTTCGTCGGCGACAAAAACCTGTGTTTCGATGCGAAATTCCGGAGCTGCGGCTCGCGAAGTCGGCAGGGAGCGACCGACGGCAAGCACCAGGAGCAGCGACAGGGATAGGCGAGAGTGGAAGCGGACATCCATGGCCGAACTCCTAGGGAAGGGCGAGAGAATGCCATCAGCGGCGCGGGGAAGGATAGGCCAACGGCGTCGGGGCGTAAACTGCGATCGAGAAGCCGCGGCCTGCCATTGCGCTGTCACCCCTCTCTAGCCCTCCCCGTCGAGGTGAGGGGACCGGAAGGGGAGGAAAGGCCGGCGAAGGCGACGTGCTGTCAGCCGTCGACGCGCCAGTCGTCGAGGTGGATTTCCACCGAGGCCCGGCCGCGATAGCGGTTAATCACCGGGCGGAAGGCGATCGACAGGTCGCCGTCGATGGCCGCTAGCTCTTGTTCCCAGTCGCCGCAGCCGAAGGCCACAGCCCGCATGCGAATGCCATGCTGGTCAAACGTCATCGACAGGTGCCGCCCGGCGCCTCCCATTCGCTTGGGCGGCTCGGCCAACCGCACGTTGCTGGCACACAGTACCGGCCGCGCATTGCCGTGTCCGAAGGGCGCCAAGCTTTCGATTTGCTGGACGGTTTGGTGCGTGAGGCAAGTGAGGGCCGTCTCGGCGTCGACGTGCAGCTCGGCCGTGCGCTTGCCGCCGCTGAGCTCGCGGGCGGCGATGGCGCAAAAGGCGCGGCGAAACGCCGGCACATTGGCTTCGGTCACTTTGAGCCCCGCCGCCGCGGCGTGGCCGCCGTGACTTTCCAGCAGCTCGCTGCACTCGGCCAGCGCCTCGTGCAGATTGAATCCCGGTACGCTGCGGGCCGAGCCGCTGCCCGGCTTAACGCCTAGCGGGTCGAGGGCAACGACGACGACCGGAAGGTTGTGCTTTTCCGCCATCCGTCCGGCAACGATGCCGATGACGCCGGCGTGCCAATCGCTGTCGGCCAACACCAGCGCGGCGTCGCGCCGCGGGTCGTAGTGCTCGCGAGCTTGCTTCTCGGCGGCTCGGGTGATGCTTCGCTCCAGAGTTTGCCGCTGGAGATTGAGCTCCTCAATGTAACTGGCCAGCGACTCGGCCCGCTGCTCGTCCTCGGTGGTCAGCAGCTCAACGCCGATCTCCGGCTGCCCGAGCCGGCCGGCGGCGTTGAGCCGCGGGGCGATCGCGTAGCCCAAATCCTCGCCGTCAAATTGGGGCTTGTCGTGCAGCTTGGTCTGCCGAAAAAGCGCCGCCACGCCGACAGTGGGATAGGCCCGCAGACTTTCGAGGCCTTGCCGCACGAGGACCCGGTTTTCGTCGACGAGGGGCACGATGTCGGCCACCGTGCCGATAGCGGCCAGGCCCACGGCCTGGAGCAAATAGTGCCGCAGGCGCTCGGTGACGCGCTGGCTGCCGCTGGCACGCCGGCAGAGGGCCCAGGCCAGCTTGAAGGCCACCGCCGCCCCGCACAGGCCGGCAAACGGGTAACTGCTCCCGGGCAGCGCCGGGTGCACGATGGCGGCGGCGCGCGGCAGACGCTCGGCCATCTGGTGGTGATCGGTGATGATCAGTGTGAGCCCGAGCTCCGCCGCTAGGTCGGCCTCGGCCAGGCTGGCGATGCCGCAGTCGACGGTGACCACCACTTGGGCCCCCTGTTGGGCGAGCCGGCGAAGAGCATCGCCGTTCAGGCCATAGCCTTCGTCGACGCGGTGCGGCACGTACCAATCAACGGCCGCATCCACCAGCCGCAGGCAGCGCACCAGGATCGCTGTGGCGGTCATGCCGTCGGCGTCGTAATCGCCGTAGACGGTGATTCGCCGCTTGGATGCGCACGGCGTCGAGCAGCAGGTCGGCGGCGGCGGCGACGCCGGGCAGCAGCTCGGGATCGCGGAGGGCGGTGAGCTTCGGCTCGAGAAATTGCCGGGCGAGTTCGGCGTCGTGGATGCCGCGGGCCAAGAGCAGTTGGGCGACGACCGCCGGGATGCCGGCCGCCCGCTCCAGGGCGGCGATTCGCTCGGGGTCATGAGCGGCGATCCGCCAGAGTTTGGGCATCGGTCGGGGTCTCCGCCCCGGAAAGTGTTGCAGAAAACATTTAGCCCCCGGCGACTCGCCGGGGGCTAATTGAGGGCCGCGTCGCTTGAGGACGATGCGGCGCCTATTTCTTCTTTTCGACGTGCATCGTGTGTTTGCGAAGTCGGGGGCTGAACTTCTTGAGCTTCAGCTTCTCGCCGCCCATCTTGCGCCGCAGCGTGTAGTTGTGGTCCCCGGTCTCCTCGCAGACGAGAAACACGGTTTCGACCTTCTTTTTTTTCTTTCCGCCGCTCTTGGCCATGACGGGGCCTCCGTGTGACTGCCAGACGTTGTTTGCAAGGCCGTATTTTAGGGGTCGGAAGCGAAATCATCCAGGGGTCAACGGAACCGATGGGCGAGTCGTTTGTCGCCCCCGCCGGGTTTTGCAACGCCGGTTATAATTGAGCTGGCGCCTATTCCTAGCCACGCCATCGTGCTTCAGGGCGTCAGCCCTCGCGCGGGTACGATCGCATCGCGAAGCGACGGAAACCTCAATTTGACCGCGCCCCTGGCCGACAAACCGCCGCCGCCGCATTCGTCCACAGGGACGGACCCGTCGCTCGGCGAGTTCGAACTGCCGCAGGGCCTTAGCGTCCAGGCGACGGCGCCGGCCCGCGCCGGGGATGGCGATGCGTCGTGGCGCCCCCGCGCCGCCGGCCGCGCTCGGCGCTCCTTCTCCACCGTGATGGGCGCCTGGTTGCGTAGCGTGGACTGGCGGGCGTGGCTGGGAAGCACATTGTTCCACGTCACGGCGCTGGTGGCGCTGTCGGCGTTGATTCTCTCGCCCATGTCCGACACACGGAAGAACCGCGACGAGTTTGGCGCCGCGCCGCTCGATTCGATGGAGTTGGAGATGGGCGCCGAGGATCCGATCGACATGCCGGCCGACCCCGGCGTGCCGTCGCTGGGTCCGATTTCCGCGGGAAACGAGATTTCGCTGCCCGGGGAGCGCGCCGGCTCGGTCGGCAACGTGCGTCAGGGCCGAGTGAATTCGGGCGCCTTCATTCCCAGCGCCGGCAGTGAGGAGGTCAATCCACTGGCGCCGGTCGACGAATTTGGCGCCGGGGGCTACGACTCGCCGCTTGAAGCGCTGACCAACCCGCTGGCCTCCCGCGGGGGCGGCCTTGAGGGGCGCCGATTCGAGAATCGCTACGGGCTGGCCCTGGCCGGCGGCGGCAGCAAGGAGAGCGAGGCCGCCGTCGAGGCGGGGCTGGCGTGGATGGCGGGCCACCAACTGAAGGACGGTAGTTGGAATTTCGATCTGGAACACAAGGTTCCGCAGTGCGCCGGGTATTGCCGCAACTCCGGCAACTACACGTCAACGACCGCCTCCACGGGAATGGCGCTACTGACGTTCCTCGGCGCCGGGTACACGCACAAAGCGGGTAAGTACCAGGAGGTCGTGTCGCAGGGACTGTACTACCTGCAAGATCACATGATCATCACCTCGCGCGGCGGCGACCTGCGCGACCTGCACGCGGCGCCCGAGGCGGAAGCCCAGTTGGACCTGGCGGGTCGGTTGGAGTTGCTCTCGCCGCTGCGGCGCGACTCGATGTATTCCCACGGCATCGCCACGCTGGCAATGACCGAGGCCTACGCCATGACGGGCGATCGTGCGCTGCGCGAGCCGGCCGAGGAGGCCGTCAAGTTCATCGTCAACGCCCAGTACGACGACGGCGGGTGGCGTTACGCCCCGAAGTGGGAATATCCGGGCCCCGGCGACGTGACCGTCACCGGCTGGCAACTCATGGCGCTGAACAGGCGCACTGTTGGCCGGCATCGAGGTGCCGTACGAAGTGTGGATCAAAGCCGGGGAGTTTCTCGATAGTCTTCAGGAAGAGGGAGGGGCGAAGTACCAGTACGTCCGCGGCGAGCGCGGCACGGCAGCCACCACGGCGGTGGGCCTGTTGTGCCGGATGATCGGCGGCTGGCCGCGCGAGCATCGGCCGTTGCAGAAGGGAACGGCGACCATCGGCGCCCTGCTGCCGCCGCAGCAGAACATGTACTTCAACTATTACGCCTCGCAGGTGCTGCATCACATGGGCGGCCGATTGTGGGAACGGTGGAACCCCAAAATGCGCGACTACCTCGTCGACTCGCAGGGAACCGAGGGCCACGAAACGGGAAGCTGGTATTTCGCCGAGCCCCATAGCACGCCGGGCGGCCGGCTCTACACAACCGCAATGGCGATCATGACGCTCGAGGTCTACTACCGGTACATGCCGCTGTACAAAGAGCCGTTTGTAAGCCGGGCGCCATGAGAGGCGCACGAGACGAATACCTCTTATTCGGCTTTTGCTGCCCTGGTCCGAGGGAGAGGCCTGAGGCATTGCGCCTCAGGCCCTCGCGCCTCGGGCTCAAGAATAGTCCGACGTTCCAGCCTGGCAGGGGCGCCGAGCGCTGGTGGTTGCGGACTGCTGGAAAACAGGCTCTAGCTAAATGTGAGCTAAAAGGTCGGCCGTCGGCGCACGCACTGGCGGCAGGAAGGAGTGCGCGCACGCCGACGGACCGACGGGGGCAGGGGATCGAGGATGGGCGGCGATGAGTCGACGGGATGCAATCATCCCGTTCTCGGCCGAAGGGCGAGAGCAGGAAACAAGGCGGGATCGACGGGTAGGAACCAGCAGACAAGCAGCAAGACAAGCGTTGCGGCGTTTACCTCTGCGCTAACTTCAGAGGTTGCCGCGACGAACGATGAGTGCTTTTGCACTTCGCCGCTACCCAAACCTAGGTCGCGTTTTGGGCCGGGTCAAATCGCAATCCGGTGAATTCCGGAAGTTTCCGCGTTGTCTGTGTGCCTGGGGTCGAGTCCGCGAGCCCCCAGGGGCATTGTTACGCACTGGGGCGGCGAGGACGCCGGCCCCAGCCACCCTGTCGGAGCGCCGTTATTTCCACTGAGGGCGGCGCCCGTCCAATAGCGCCGCCAACCCCTCCTGGGCGGCTTCGGTGGTCCTTGCGGTGGCGGCCATGACGGCGCCCGCCGACAGCTGGGTGGCCAGGTTCTCGCCCAGCGTTTCATTGAGCAGACGTTTGGTGAGCTGGATGGCCTCGGGGGTGCCGGCCGCGCAATCGGCGGCCAGCTCCATCGCCCGGGCCCACACCGTGTCGGCGGCCGTCAACTCGTGAAACAACCCCAGCCGATGGGCTTCGTCGGCGCCGACGGCGGCGCCGGTGAACATCAGCCGCGCGGCGTGCCCCGCGCCGACGCGAAAGCACACCAGCGGCGCCGCTAATCCCGCCACCAATCCGTGCCGGGCGTCTGGCAGGCCAAAGGTCGCGACGGGGCTGGCCACGACTACGTCGGCCGCGGCCACCAGCGCCGCACCGGCGCCGAGCGCCGGCCCGTTGACGGCCGCGATGATCGGCTTGGTGATCTCAAGCATCCGCACCAGCAGATCGCGAAAGTCGGCCGCCTCGGCGCCCCATTCCTCTTCGGGGTCGTCCAGCTCCTGGCTGGCCTGCATTTCGGCCACGTCCGCGCCCACGGAGAAAGCGTCTCCCGCGCCGGTGAGGATGATCGCCCGCACGCGCTTCTCCAGATACAGGTCGTCGATGGCTTCGACCAACTGCTGGACCATCGACCGAGTGAGCGCATTGCCGAAGTCCGGCCGGTTGAGCACGATCGTGCCGGCCGACTCGATGATCTTGACGTCGATGGCGCTGCTGGGCATGTACATGTGCGTAAGTTTAGTGGTTAGAGCGAGCGCTCCGCTACCGCGTCGCGGCTAAACGGCTTTTGCTTTGGGGTCGGCGCTACTGCCACTCTTTCGCCGGACGGGTGTCTACGGCGATGTCGATCGCGTCGCGCGGGATGTGGGTCGGCCAGGCGCGGCAGGCCACCTTCACCGCGGGTCGACCGCCTGGCAGTCTTACCAACGCAGCGTTGGACGCAGCCAGCGCCGCCATCTGGTCGGCGAACTGCCGACACGCTTCGTGCCCCGGCGACAGGCACACGAGGTGCAACCAACTCGCGGCGTCCTGCTCCCCGGCCGTCGACGCCAGCTCCTGCGCAACGACGCTCGAGGCGCCGTCGTCGGGATCTGGAAAGTAAGTCGTCAACGCCTCAGCGATCTGCCGCCGCTCGGCGGTCGCGGTCCCTGCGACGAATTCTACCAAGGTCTCCGCGACAAAGCCCTCCTGGTACAGCACATCCAGCCGCCAATGGCCGTCTGCAGCCGTTCCCGTACAGCCGGTGACCTTGAGTTGGCTTGGACCGCTGGTCGTCACGACGGCGCGACTGACGTTGCACCGCACGTCGGCGTCGTGATGCGCCGGCGGTGAGCCAAAGCCGGCCCGCAGCCACCGGTGCAGTTCCGCGGCGTCGTTCTCCTGACAGGGGCGGCTCAGGTCCACGGTAAAACCACCGGCCGCATCTAGCTCCACACGAGGCTGCGCGAGAAAGAGCGCGCCTCGCCACCGGCGGCGAGCCAAGGCGATCCGCGCCACGGAGCCCAGGCGGCGGCCCGCGCAGCCGCTGCCGCGCCGGCCAGGCGGTCGAGCTGCTTCCAAGACCAACCGCCCGCACGTACCGCCGCGGCGATCGTCGGCGCCGCGGCGTCGTAGCAACCCGCCACGACGACCCGCGCACCTTCGTCAAAGGCAACGGCCAAAGGCCCCGCGCCCAATCGGAGACTGGCCGCGAGCACCGGCTGGCGCAACTGCCGCCACGGGGCGCCTGTTTCGATGTTGTCGAGGTGCACACCGCTGGCCGCCAGGTCGTCCAGGATCGGCAGCAAATTGCTTCCGCGCACGGCTGACATCGGAAGGTCGCCGCACCCCGCCTCGACGAGCACCCGCGCGGCGCTTTCGGCGCAGTGATACGAACTGGACCAGCCGGCGGAGGTGGCCACGCACAACTGCGGCTCCAGAAACAGCGTCTTGGCCACCGCGCAGCGCGCCTGGGAAAACCCACCGGCGAATTCGGGCAGTTCAGGCGGCGCACCCGCGCTCGTTGTCGCCAGCCGAGGGCGCGCATAGTCGAGCTCGAGCAAATCGAGCTCGCCCTGAGCCACTAATTTGTCCAAGCCCGACGGCGTCGATTCGCTGTCGGCCTGGAGGCGGACTAGTCGCATCACAACAGTTGTAGTGGTAATTCCCTGGGCGGCCGTCGCGGTGAGTCTCCGCAACGCCGCGGTGGCAATTCGGCATCAAGGCACGCCGTCGAAGCGCGCCGTGCTGCAGCGCCGCGTCGCCGAAAGTGCCCTCTGCCACGAACTTTACGTCACGAGCTCGTCCTCGGCAAGGCGACCGCGGCACATCCTCTGCAACCGCGTCCGACCGAACTCGAAGCGCCTTGCCACCGACATCCCGGGGGATCCGCCGTGTCCAAGAAGCCCCACCGCAGCGCCGCACTCAACGGACATGGGTCGCGTCATGGACGCACCGACGCCCCTGGACCGAAATCGGCTGGCTACCGCCGCAATGGCAATGCGGCGGGGACGTCCAAGCGCCGCCCGGACGAGGACGAGGAGGCGACATTGAATGGGCGCCACGATCCGGCCGAGGACGAAGCGCCCGTCGCGGCAGTGGACGACGACGCCCTCGACGACGAGGCGGCGGAGCAGTTCGAGTCGCTCGACGCCGGCGAGTCGGCGGCCATCGACGACCCAGTGCGGATGTACCTCATGCAAATGGGGGAGATTCCGATGCTGAACCGCGACCACGAGGTCGCCGCGGCCCGCCAGATCGAGCTGTCGCGGCGACGCTTTCGCCGCTCGATGTTGTGCAACGACTATGTGCTGCACGCCGCCGTCGAGCTGCTGGCAAAGGTGGCCGACGGCACCTTGCGACTCGACCGCACGATCGAAATCTCCGTGACCAATACCTCGGAGAAGAAGCGCATCCTGAAACGGATTACCCCGAATCTACTCACCGCCCGGCATCTGCTGGCGCAGAATCAGGTCGACTACCGCATCGCCGTCCACCGACATGCGCCGGACGCCGAGAAGCGCGCCGCCTGGCGGCGGCTGGTTATCCGCCGCAACAAGGTGGTGCGTCTGGTCGAGGAACTCAACTTGCGGATCCAACGGCTGACGCCCGTCATGGACCAGCTTCATGAAATCGCCCGGCGGATGTCGTCGCTCAAGGCCCAGCTAGCCGAAGCAGAACGCGCCGTCTCGGGGGCCGAGCACGAACTGCGCTCCGAGCTGCGCTACCTGATGCGAATCACCCTCGAGACCCCGGCCACGCTCCGCCGGCTGATGTCTCGCACGCTCCACCGAAAGCGGGCCTATGACGCCGCCAAGCGCGACCTGTCGGCAGCCAACCTGCGGCTGGTCGTGTCGATCGCCAAGCGCTATCGCAACCGCGGGATGAGCTTCCTGGATCTCATTCAGGAAGGAAACACCGGTCTGATGCGGGCGGTGGACAAGTTCGAGCACGCCCGCGGGTTCAAATTCTCCACCTACGCCACGTGGTGGATCCGCCAAGCGATCACGCGGGCCATCGCCGACCAGAGTCGCACGATTCGCCTGCCGGTGCACATGATCGACACGATGAGCAAGATTCGCTCGGTGACGACAGAATTTGTGCAGATGCACGGCCGCGAGCCCAATCCGGAGGAAATCGCGGAGCTGGCCGACCTGTCCCTCGACGACGCCCGGTGCGTTCACAAGATGACCCGGCAGCCACTGTCGCTGGACCAGCCCGTGGGCGACCACGAGGACAACTATTTCGGCGAATTCCTCCAGGAAGATCGCGACGAGGATCCGCTCTACGACACCAACATGACGGCGCTCAAGGAGCGGCTGGAAGAGGTGATGACCGAGCTGAGCTACCGCGAGCGCGAAATCCTCCGACTGCGCTACGGGCTGGCCGACGGATACACCTACACGCTGGAGGAAGTGGGCAAGATCTTTTCGGTGACTCGCGAGCGCGTGCGGCAGATCGAGTCGAAGGCGGTGCGCAAGCTGCAATCGCCTTACCGCTCGCGGGCGCTGTCGAGCTTCCTTGACGGCCAAGAACCGATGCCGGTTGATGTGCCCTAATGGGCCAATTTGCCCCCGGTCATTGACCGGGGGCTATCTACTCATCGCGCGGCGAAGCATCCGATTTCCAGGCGCACCAGTTCGGCGGCCACCGCTGCGGCGCTTTCGGGGCGCCGGAGCGGGTCCTTGGCCAACATGCGATGCACGAGCGACGCCACCGGCTTGGGCGTGTCGGGCCGGCGAATCCGGATGCACTCCGGCTTCGCCTCGCGGTGCTGGCGGATGAGGTGCTCGGCGTCGCGGCCCACGAACGGCACGCCGCCGGACAGCATTTCGTAGAGCGTGACGCCCAGGCTGTAGACGTCGCTCTGCGGCGAGGCGGCCAGCGTCGACGAGAGCGCCTCGGGCGCCATGTAGTTCAGCGTGCCGTACACGGGCCGCATCGACCAATGGCTACTCTCCTCGGGCGTGTGCACGAAACCCAGGTCGACCAGCGTGGCATGTCCGTCTGGCCCCACGACGATGTTTGCCGGCTTCACGTCGGCGTGAATCATGCGGGTGGCGGCGTGCAGGGCGTCGAGGGCCTCGGCCACCTGTCGCACGACCCACAGCGTGACCGGCAGCGGCAACCGGCGCTGCTGGTCGAGCACACGGGCCAGCGAATGACCCTCAACTCTCGGGCTCACCAAGTAAAAGGGCGGCTGGTCTACGCCCGCGCTGAGCACTGGCATGAGATGCGGGTGCGACGCCTTGCGGCCCACCCAGGCGGCGCGGCGCTGCATTTCGATCGCGTGGGAGTCGCGCCACCACTCTTTGCGGAGCACCTTCACGACATAGGCCGCGGGCGATTCCGGCGGCGCCTCGGCGGGCCGCGCCGCGTACACGCGGGCCAACTCACTTTCGCTGATCAGCCGCACGAGTTGCCAAGGGCCGATGCGACCGACGAGGCGGCGGTCGGTCTTCGACAGAGCTGCGGCGGCGAACGCCTCGCGCACGCTGGGCGCGGACGAAGTATCAACGGTGGCCATGCTGGGTGCGACAAGCAAGAGTCTGGGTCGGGGCGTCGCGGCGGCGTCGGGAAGTGCGCCGGGCCCACGAACTGAAAATCGGCAGCGGCGGCGGGGTCGCTGGACTCCCAGGCCGAGCTTTTCCCGCCGGCGACGCCCCCGCTCGCGAAGCTGGGAAAGCGGCGGTCGAATTTCGGGCGCCAGCAGCCGCTTCACCCGCCGACGTACCGTGCATGCACGACGCGGGCCTCGGCGGGATCGGCCGTGCCGCCGATGATCGTGCGGCCATCGGCGAACACCGTCAGGCGATACTTGTCCACTTCCAGCCGCAGGAGAAACTCGTTGACGCTCACGCGTCCCACGTCCCGCAGCTTGGCGGCCAGGTTGGGCAACGAAACCTTGGCGCCCTCGCTCGGCGACAACTGCACGGCGTTTCTTCCGCACAGCGACACAGCGGCCGCGCCGCGTCGCCCATCGAGCCAGGAAAAATCCCGCTGGCCGCACGCGCGGCATTCGTCGCCGCGCAGCCTGGCGACGCCGACGGCGCGAAGCTGGTTGCCCCACACATCGACAATCACGAGGCGGCGCTGCACGGCGTCGCGGTTTCCGCGGAGGATTTTCAAGGCCTCGGCGGTCTCCAGCGCCGCAATCACGCTCACGATGGGGCCGATGACGCCCGCGGTCTCGCACGTGGGTTGGCTCTCGGCCGGCGGCGGCTCGGGCACGAGGCACGCCAGGCACGGCGTTTCGCCCGGCAGTATCGCCAGCACCTGCCCCTCGGCGCCCACACAGCCGCCGAACACCCACGGCGTTCCAGTCGAAACCGCGAAGTCGTTGACGAGGTAGCGCGTCTCGAAATTGTCCGTGCCGTCGACAATGACGTCGACATCGCTGGCCAGGGCGCCGATGTTCGCCGCGGACAGGTCGGCGACGACGGGTTCGACCGCCACGGCCGAGTTGATCTTGGCCAGGCGCCGAGCCGCGGCCACTGCCTTGGGAAGTTCGGCCTCCACGTCGCTTTCATCGAACAGCACCTGACGATGCAGGTTGTCGGGTTCGAGGAAATCGCGGTCGACGATCCTCACAAAACCGACGCCCGCGCGCACGAGCAGGTCGGCTGCGACCGAACCCAGGGCGCCGCAACCGCACACGAGGACGCGGCCGGCGAGCAGACGGTACTGGCCTTCCTCACCCAAAGGGGCGAAGCGCATCTGGCGGCGATAGCGGTCGAGTTGTGGGTTATCGTCGGTCATGAAATGCCACGGCATCGAGACGATGCCGGCTAACTCGCAATCTGCAACTGTATGGGGTCGCGAGCCCACTTGCCCATGCTACGCGTCGTTGTCATCGATTGCCACCGGCGGCCGCGCCAACTCTGCCGCCAGGTACTGACCCGTGACCGACGCCGGGTTGGCGGCCACTTCCTCTGGCGTTCCCTCGGCAACGACTCGGCCACCTTGCTCGGCGGCCCCGGGGCCCAGGTCGATGATGTAGTCCGCGGCCTGCATCATTAGGAGGTTGTGTTCGACGACCACAAGCGAATGGCCCATGGCGATCAGCGAATCAAAACAGTCGATCAACTGCACGACATCAGAGAAGTGCAGCCCAGTGGTCGGCTCGTCGAGCACAAACAGCGTGCGACCGCGCCGGGCGGCCGACACGTAATTGGCCAGCTTGAGCCGCTGCGACTCGCCGCCGGAAAGCGTGTTGGCAGGCTGCCCTAGCCGCAGGTAGTCGAGCCCGACGTCGATCAGACACTTGAGCCGCGCCAAGATCTTTCGGTTCCCGCGGAATACGTTAAACGCCTCGCGGACGGACAGATCGAGCGCGTCGGCAATGCTCAGGCCGCGGTATTTCACTTCCAACACTTCGCGGCGATAGCGAGTTCCCTGACATTCGGGGCACCGCATGTACACGTCCGCCATGAACCGCATGTCGATCCGTTTGAACCCCTCGCCCTCGCACGCCTCGCAGCGGCCTCCTTGGGCGTTGAAACTGAAGTGCCCTGCCTTGAACCCCCGCGCCTTGGCCTCTGCCGTCTCGGCGAACAGCGCTCGAATCGGGTCGAACGCCTTGACGTAGGTGACGGGATTGGAGCGCGGCGTGCGACCGATGGGACTTTGATCGACGCGCAGAGCGTCTTCAATCTGGCCGGCGCCCAACACATCGTCAAACGCGGCCGGCGTTTCGGCGTCGAGGCGCAGCCGCTGCGCCACGGCCGGAAAGAGCGTTTGCTGGACGAGCGTGCTTTTGCCGGCGCCGCTCACGCCCGTGACCACGCACAGCACGCCCAGCGGGAATTCGACGGTCATGTTTTGCAGGTTGTTGCCGCGGGCGGCGATCAGGCGGATCCAGCCGTGAGTGCACTCGCGCCGCTGGGGTCGGTCGGCCAGGCGCCGCCGGCCGCTGAGCCAGTCGCCGGTGCGGCTTTCGGGGTGGTCGAGCATTTCGACCGGCGTGCCGTGGAACACCACCTTGCCGCCGAATTCGCCGGCGCCGGGGCCCAACTCCACCACTTGGTCGGCCGCCGCGATCAGCGTCGGTTCGTGTTCGACCACTGCCACCGTGTTGCCACGGTCACGCAGCGACCGCACCGCGTCGATCAGCCGCGGCATGTCGGCGGCGTGAAGGCCGGCCGAGGGCTCGTCGAGCACATAGAGCATCCCTGTGAGGTTTGATCCCAGCGCGGCGGTAAGTGCCACGCGCTGCGCCTCGCCGCCGCTGAGGGAGCGGAGCGAACGGTCAATCGTGAGATGCCCGACGCCGACGCGGTCCAGATATTCCAACCGTGCGGCGACCTGTTCGACCAGCAATCGGCCGACTTGGCGCTGCCACGGCGTCAGGTCCAGTTCACGCAACCAAGGGAGCGCCTCGCTCACTTTGAGCCGTGAAATCTCCGCGATGTTCCGTCCGGCAAGGCGCACCGCCAGCGCCTCGGGCCGCAGTCGGGCGCCGCCGCACTCGGCGCACGGGTAGTAGGTGCGCCAGCGGCTGAGAAACACGCGGATGTGCATCTTGTACTTGCGCCGCTCGAGCCAGCGGAAGAAGCCGGCCAGCCCGCCGAACTTGCGCTCCGGCACGCCTTCGCGCACCAGCCGCACTTGTTCGGGCGTCAGGTCGCGAAACGGCGCGTCGACCGGCAGGCCGTAGTCATCAGCCAGCGCTAGCAATTCCTGGAGTTCGTGGGCGTAGGCTGGAGTGTTCCAGGGCGCGATGGCGCCTCCGCGCAGCGACTTGGCGTCGTCCGGCACGACTCGCGCCATGTCGACGTCGATCACATTGCCGAACCCCTCGCACGCCGGACAGGCGCCCAGCGGGTTGTTGTAGTTCAAGAGCTGCGGTTCGACGTCGGGATACTGAATGCCGCACGCCTCGCATCGCAGCCGGCGGCTGAACACGCGGCGGCGCCAGGAGCGACCGTCGATCGCGACTGCATCCCTTCCGCCGGCTCCCTCCCCTCGGCGGGGAGGGTTGGGGAGGGGGGATTCGCGTGATGGATCATCCGGCGAAGTGCTCACCCCTCCCCCAGCCCCTTCCCGTCGAGGGGAGGGGGGCAGCGGCGCGTCGGACGCTTCCTCGATCCAAACCGCCGCCGCACCGCGGCCGGCTTCCATCGCCGATTCCAGCGAATCGAGCAGCCGGACCGATGAATCGGCGTTAATCGTCAAGCGGTCGACAACCACGTCGAGTTCGTTGGCGTTTTGCAGGCGGTCGGCCAACGCGGGCCCGATCTCGACCGAATGGTCGCCGACGATTGCGCGTCGGTATCCTAGCGCGATCAGATCGCCGACCCACTCGGCCGCCGTCCGCACCTTTCCGCGAAGCGAGGCAAACCCCAGCATCACGCGCCGGCCGGCGCGGTCGCGCAGCAGCTCGTCGACCGCAGACTCGGCCGAGTCCCGCTCGACGGGCCGCCCGCAGCCATAGCAGATCACCTCGCCGATCCGAGCCAGCAACAGTTGCAGGTGCTCGTTCACCTGGGTGGCGCTACCGACGGTCGCCCGGCTGGACCGGCCGACATGCTTCCGCGTCACCGCGATCGACGGCGGAATTCCTTCGATGGAATCGGCCGCCGGCTTGTCGAGCTGCTCCAGGAACTGCCGCGTGTACGCGGAAAAACTGTCGATGTATCGCCGCTGCCCCTCGGCGTAGAGCGTGTCCAGGGCCAGGCTCGTCTTGCCGCTGCCCGAGACGCCGCAGAAGGCAATGAGGCGCCGCCGCGGCAAGTCGAGGTCCACGTGCTTGAGATTGTGGACCGCGACCCCGCGCAAGCGAATCATCGGCGGCGAGCCATTCGGCGGCACGCGTGGCGTCCCCCTGTAGTCGCCATCGGGCGGCGACGAAACAGCTCAGTGTACCGCGCCGCGGCGCGACCCTGCCAGGACCCCTCGTTTCGGCTGCGGGGCGTATGGCGCGCCTGCCAGTGCGGCAGCGTGGGCCAATCGCTATAATTCACTGAATCGCTCGACCGACGACGACGCCCGGAAATCCGCGATCCAATGCCTGCCAAGAAACGCCGCAATCCGTTCTACATCGTGCTCATTCCCGTGGGCCTGGCGTTCGTGGTGACTGCCTTCGCGTATGGGTTCATGGCATTTCAATCTGTTAATGGAATCGGCGTCGACATCGCTCGTTACGCCGACCACCCGCTTTACCAATGGCTCCGCAGTCACGGCGACGCCGCGCTCGTCGCGGAGCTTGTCGTGCTCGCGGTGCTGACGGTCGCCGCAATGGCGTTCGACAGTTGGTCCGCGGAAGCGGAATCGCTGGCGGACCAGTTTGAAATCGCTCGACCGAAACGAGGACCTGACCATGCAAGTGAAGCGCGCCAGTGACGTGCCGCAATCGCCGGTGACGATGGAAGGCGCCGCGGGGTGTCGCGTGCGCTGGCTGGTGGGGACCAATGACCAGGCGCCGAATTTCGCCATGCGGCGAGTTCGAGCTCGACCCCGGCGGCCATACGCCGCGACACTTCCATCCCTACGAGCACGAGATCTACGTGCTGCAGGGTGAAGGCGTGATCGTGGACGGCGACCGGCAGCGCCCGTTGCGCCGGGCGACGTCGTGTTCGTCGCCCCCGACGACGTCCACCAGTTCCGCAACACCGGCGCGACGCAGTTCAAGATGCTGTGCCTGATCCCCAACTCGGCCGCGGACAAAGCCGTGACCGTCGTCCCCGAGTGCGGGTTGGAACCCGCAAAGCGATAGGATCGCGCGACGATCGCCCCGTTAGCCGGCATCGTCGCGATGCCGCGTTCGCTTCACCACGGCATCGAGACGATGCCGGCTAAACCTTCGCAAAAACCTTTCTATGGCGGCGAAACCTGCGGTTGAGATCGAACGGCTTCGCGATGAAATCCGCGAGCACGACCGCCGCTATTACGTCGAAGCGGCTCCGTCGATCTCCGACCTGGAATACGACCGCCTGGTAGGCACGGCTCAAGAGCTCGAGGCCGCGCACCCCGAGCTCGTCACGCCTGACAGCCCGACGCAGCGCGTGGGCGATGCGCCGATCGACGAGCTGGCCCACGTACAGCATCGCGTGCCGATGTTGTCGATGGACAACACCTACAGCCTCGAGGAACTCGAGGCGTACGGCGCCCGCACCGCCAAGTTGCTTTTGGGCGAAGAGATTGCCTGGGTCGTTGAGCTAAAGATTGACGGCGTGGCGGTGGCGCTCACCTTCGAGAACGGGCGTTTCGTGCAGGGCGCCACCCGCGGCGACGGCCAGACGGGCGACGACGTGACGCACAACCTCCGCACGGTCGCCGGCGTTCCGCTGCGGCTCAGCGGCGACGACTGGCCGGCGGTGGTCGAGATTCGCGGCGAGATCTACATGACCAACGCCGATCTCGCCGAGCTGAACGCCCGGCAGGAAGCCGCGGGGGGGAAGATCTACGCCAACACGCGCAACTCTGCCGCGGGAAGCGTCCGGCTGCTCGATCCCAGGACCGCCGCCCAGCGTCATCTTCGGTTTTTCGCGCACGGGTTAGGCTATAGCGAGGGTCTGACGACCAATTCGCATTGGGAGTTCCTGCAACTGATCGGGCGGTGGGGCATACCCGCCACGCCGCTGGTCCAGCGATTCGACAGCTTCACGGCGGCGGTCGGCCATTGTCAAGCGCTTATTGGCAGGCTCCATGAGTTCGATTTCGAGGTTGATGGTTTGGTTCTCAAAGTCGACCGCTTCGATCAGCGCGAGCGGCTCGGCGCCACGAGCAAGGCCCCGCGCTGGTTGGTCGCCTACAAGTTCGAAAAATACGAGGCCACGACGCGGGTTAATAACATTTTTGTTACCGTCGGCAAGAGCGGCGCCCTCACGCCAACGGCCGAATTGGAGCCCGTGCAAATCGCGGGAACCACTGTCAGCCGCGTGAGCCTGCACAATGTCGAGGAGATTGCCCGCAAGGACGTCCGCGTCGGCGATACGATCGTGGTCGAAAAGGCGGGGAAGATCATCCCCCACGTCGTGCGCGTGGAGAAGCATCTGCGTCCCGCGGAGTCGCACCAGTTCGCTTATCCCACGAAATGCCCGGCGTGCGGCGCAACGCTGGAAAAAGACGAAGGCGGCGTGTTTATCCGCTGTCCCAACTTTTCTTGCCCAGCGCAGCTTGGCGAGAGGCTGCTGTACTTCGCCAGTCGCTCCGCGATGGATATTGAGGGGCTCGGCGAAAAGCTGGCCGACCAACTCGTGGTCAGCGGCCTGGTGCATGACTTCGGCGACCTGTACGACCTGACTGTCGAGAAGCTCGTCGAACTGGAACGCATGGGCGAGAAGTCGGCCCAGAACCTTGTCGCAAACATCCAGGCGAGCAAGTCGCGCGGCTTGGTGCGCCTGCTTAATGCGTTGTCAATTCGCCACGTCGGCGCTCGCGTGGCGGCAGCGCTCGCTGGCCATTATGGTTCGATGGACGCCTTGCTGGCAGCGTCGGAGGAGGACTTGAGCAACGTCGACGAGGTCGGCTCGGTCATCGCCGCGAGTGTTCACGGCTTCCTGCACGGCGAGCACGGCCAACGCGCCGTCCGGAGGCTGCGAGAGGCCGGCGTAAACATGACGGCGCCCATCAAGGCTCCCACCACGGCAGTCGCCGGGCCGCTGGCCGGAAAGACGCTGGTGGTCACGGGCACGCTGGAGCGGTACACCCGCGAGCAAATTGAGGAGCTCATCGAACAGAATGGCGGCCGGCGGGCAAGAGCGTTTCGAAAAAGACTGACTACCTCGTGGCCGGCGCCGATGCGGGCTCCAAGCTCGCCAAAGCCCAGGCACTGGGCGTGCCCATCTTGAGCGAAGAGGACTTTGATAGGCTGCTGAAGAACTCGTGAAATCCTTCAAGGCGCTGGCCGGCGCTCAAATCGCCCGGTCTGCACCGCCTGTCCGGCTTGTAACGGCCTCGCGCCGCCAACTCGCTCCTGGACCCCGCCGGCCCGCGACCCAGGGTTGTTGCCCCCAGTTTTTGCCGACACTACCATCAAGGTATAATCCGCACCGGCCTCTTGCCGTGCGGTCCGGAACAGCCATCACCTTCGTCGCCGTGGGCGGCGCCGATAATGGATCGCAGGGGGATCGGCCGGGCCAACCTGGCCGCAGCCTGCGCTATTGCGCCGACAACTCCAACCGCGAGTTCAACCATGCTCTCATCCGTCCTAATCCAGATGGCTCTATTGGCTCAGATCGGCGTCGATCCGGCCGCCGCGCCGGCCGCGGCGCCCGCCGTCGAAGCGCCGGCGCCACCGCCATCCGCCACAACGCCGGCCAAGGCCCCCACCCACGAGAGCGGGCTGCTTACGCGCATCCTGCTCAAGTTCACCTTTGTCGGCGCCGAGTGGGTGCTGTGGCTCCTGCTGTTGTTGAGCGTCATTAGCATCGCGTTGATCGTCGAGCGGGGCCTGTACTTCTACAACCATCAGGTCGACGCCGATCAACTCAGCGAGCAGCTTGAAGGGTTGCTCCATGCCGGCGACGTGCGGGCGGCCTTCGAAGCGGTGAGCGGCTCGGACTGCATCGAGCACGAAGTGGTCGCCGCCGGATTGCCCGCGCTCCGCCGCGGCGTCACCGCTTGCAGCGAGGCCATGCTGTCCGCTAAGGCTCGGCTCCGGCCGCTGCTGGACGCGCGCCTGTCGGTGCTCGGAACTATCGGCGCCAACGCACCGTTTGTCGGCTTGTTGGGCACGGTGCTCGGCATCGTCAAGGCGGCCCACGATTTGACCGGCGGCGGCGCCGCGGGACAGGGCGATCCCAACGCGGTGATGGCCGGCGTGTTTGAGGCCCTGGTGGCCACGGCGGTGGGTCTGTTCGTGGCCATCCCGGCGGTGGTTTCGTTCAACTTGTTTCAGCGGCGGGTGCGCAATACGCTAGCCGGCGTCGATTCGCTGGCTCACATGGTGCTGTCGAACGTCCGCGTCGACGCGGAAAGGCGCCGCCGAATCCGCGGCCGCTCCGCCATCCGCCGCGCCGCCCGTAGCCATGAGGACTTCGTAATGGCCGCCAGCGGTTCCTCCAGCTTCGACGACGACGGCGTAATGAGCGACATCAACGTCACGCCCTTGGTAGACGTGACGCTGGTGCTGTTGATCGTGTTCATGATCACGGTGCCGGCGATCGTCGGCTCGGCGCCGATCAAGGTCAACCTGCCGGAATCGGGCGCCGTCGCCCCGGCGTCGGAACTGCCGCCTATGACCGTCTCCGTGCAGCGTACCGAAAGTGGCGCCCTGGCCATTTACGTCAACGATCGGCCAACCAACAAACAGGGCTTGGAGGCGCTGATCAAGAGCATCGGCCTGCCGCCCGAAGACCAGCCCGTGACGCTGGCCGCCGATCAAAGTTTGCCGTATGGCGAAGTCATCGGCGTGATGGACATGCTCCACGAATTGGGCCTGCGAAAAATCGCGGTGGACACGCGACATGTTGAGGGCCGGTGAGAGGATGACCCTGTAGCTGTCACCCCGAGGTCCGCCGAGGGGTCCGCGCGGACTCCTCGGCGGACCTCGGAGTGACAAGGCTACGCTGCTGATCCACGAGCGAACCGACCGTGCGGAAGAGGCAATCTCCTTTGATCGCGGCAGGCCCGCCCAACCATCAGGCGCCGGCGCCGCCTGCGGCGCACCCGCCAGTTCCGCCGCCGCTGCCTGACAATCTGGCACGCTATTCCACCGCCGAGCTGCAGGCGGCGCTACGCACCAAGGCCGCCGATCGCCCGCCGCTGGCTCAGCGGCTACGCACTTGGGTCAACGGTCTGCTCCGCAGCGCCGGCCCGCTGGATCACCCCGAGCGCGCCGCTCCGCTCGAGCGCGTGATGAGTTCCATGCCTTCGTGGCTGGCGAGCGTGATCATGCACGCCACGTTTTTGCTGCTCTTGGGCCTGATAGCCGTGCAGGTCCACCGCAGTGAAACGAGCGAGATGGCCGTCGAACTGGCGGAGTCTCCCGAAGATTTTGTGAATCAAACTTGGGCCGAAACCTTGGGCAAGCAACTCGAGAATCCGACGCCGGGGGTCAACGACCCGGATCTCGCCGCCGATCTTGACTCCAGTTATTCGATGTCTGACTTGCCGGAAGTGGACGATCCGCTGGCAGCTCCGAAACCGTCGCTCAATGCCTCGGCCGAGGGTTGGGACGTGTTCTCCGACGTCGATGCCCCGTCGATCGGCATGGCGCTCACTGGCCGCCAAAAGGGCCGCAAGGAAGCGCTGCTCTTGGCTTATGGCGGCACCAAGAGCACGCAAGACGCGGTGCATCTGGCTTTGGCCTGGCTCGTGCGCAATCAGGGGGACGACGGCATGTGGAGCCTCCGCGGCCCCTACCCGAATGCCTCGACGACGGAGAACAAACCGGCCGCCACCGCGATGGCCCTGCTGGCGTTCCTGGGCGACGGGCACACGCATTTGGAGCAGGACGAGTTCCGTCAAACCGTGCACCGGGGGCTCAAGGCGCTGTTGAAAGTCCAGGGCGACGACGGCGCGTTTGTCGTCGACGGCGTACCCATGCACCACCGGCTCTACACCCACGCCCAATGCACGATCGCGCTGTGCGAGCTCTACGGCATCACCAAGGATTCGGCCTTGCGCGACCCGGCGCAGCATGCGGTCGACTACTGCGTGAAAATTCAGGCCGAAGAAGGCGGCTGGCGTTATTTTCCCAACGAAGACTCCGACACGTCGGTCACCGGATGGTTTGTCATGGCGCTTCAGAGTGCTCGCATGGCCCAGCTCAGCGTGCCGACGCCATGCCTGAACAAAGCTGAGCGATTTCTCGACGCGGTCGCCAGCCACGGCGGCGGGCGCTACGCTTATCAACCGGGCCGCGTCGATACGCCGGCCATGACGGCCGAGGGACTGCTGTGCCGCCAATATCTGGGATGGCCCCGCGACGACGAGCGGCTGCAGGCGGGCGTCGCGCACCTCAGCCGCAACCCAGTCGATTTTGACTCGCCCAATGTTTATTACTGGTACTACGCCACGCAGGTGATGCATCACATGGGCGGACAGCGGTGGGTCGAGTGGAACCGCGTGATGCGGCAGGCGATCCCCGAGCACCAGGAGCACGAGGGCCGCGAACGGGGCAGTTGGAACCCCGAGGACGACGAATGGGGCCGCACGACGGGGCGGCTGTATATGACGTGCTTGTCCACTTATATGCTCGAGGTGTACTATCGCCACCTGCCGCTGTACTCGCTGCCGCTGGAAGGGTCGGCGCCGGAGGCGAAGGGTCAACCGCAGACTTTGGATACGGCGCGTGCCGATTAGGCGCCTGCGGAAGAGCCCGGTTGCGACGGGAAGGCCGTTTACGGATCTGCTTCGGGGGCGGCTGGAACCTTGAGGCCCATCTGGGCCGCTCGCTTGAGCATCTCGGCGGCCTCTGTCGCCTGGCCCGTCTGCTCCAGCACGAGCCCGAGAGTGAAGCACAAATCGGCCGAATCGGGCTGCAGCTTGAGGCCCTGGCGCAGCACCTGCTCGGCTTCAGTCCACTGGTGCGTTTTTCCGAGCGCCGCCGCCAGGCAGACGCGAGCATCGGTCACGTCGGGCTGTAAATCGACGGCCCGCTGGTACGGCTCGATCGCCGCTTGCGGCTTAGCGAGCGCCATCAGCGCGTCGCCCAGCTGCAAGTGGGCGCGAAAGTGCTTCGGCGTCAACTCGGTTGCGCGTATCAATGGCCCGACGGCCTGCTCGGCGTCGCCAGACTTTAGATGCGCCAATCCAATTTGGTAGTAGCCCTCGGCTGACTGATCGTCCAGCGCCAGCGCGCCGCGGAGCACATTGATTCCCTCGAACAATCGATCCCGCTTCACCAGTAAGGCGCCCAGGCGTTCCATCGGCTCCGCCTCCTGTGGCGCCAATTCCATGGCCCGGCGATACTCTATCTCGGCGCGCTCGGTCTCGCCAAGGTTTTCGCAGGCCTCACCCAAGTCGCAGCGATCCTGCCACCGCTCGGGGTGAGCCGCGACGAGCTTTTCCAGAATCGGCTTCGCCTCGGCGTATCGCCCGGCCGCCAGCGCCTCCTGGCTCGCAAGCATCTGGGCCTCCGGCACGGCAGGCGTCAATGCCGCCAGGGCCGTCCGCTCGGCGGCCTGCCGCTTGGCGGCGTCGCCCCGCTCGTAACTCCATTCGGACGCCGCCAACATCGCCGCCAGCGCCACGAGCACCGCCCACTTGCCGGCGTGCGCAACGGCGGGCACCAGTCGCTCGACCGCGGCGACGGCGGCCGGATCGTCCACCAGATTGTCGCGCGTCTTCGCCTCGCTCACCTTCCAGATGAACCCGTCATAGTAGAAGTGGAGCATTGACGAGGCGACGAACCACGCTATGAGCCACTGATGCGCCCCCGTGAGGTCGCCGCTGAACATCCGATCGTCCGAGGCGGCGGTGAAGAAGCGGATCGAGCTGTAGGCCCCAATCGCGGCCAGGTAAATGCCCAACATCGACATCCGATCGCGGAACAAAAATCCCAGCGGTCCGAACCGCTCGCCAGCTCGCTCCATGAGCCGCCGGTTGTAAATCCACACGATGGCGTTGTACTGCACAGCATGGAAGATCTCGAACATCGCCACGCCGATGAGCAGGTTGGTCGACAGGCGCCCGCAATACCACCAAAACCAACCGGTCGTCCCCGCCAGCAGCAGCTTGACCCAGTTGACGCCGATTCCCCGCCGTTTGCGGCTGAGCAAATGGCCCACGTACGACAAGCCGACCGCCGCACTGGCTATCCCGACAATCCATCGCAACCCGGCGAGCGCTCCCGGCCCAAACAAGGGCAGCCCCGCCTGCCACATCGCCCCCGCGAGGCTGAACATGCGCGTATCGCTCAGCGCTACTCCCGCGACGAACATTGCCACGCACAGCGCCTGGTCGAGGCGCACCGTCGTGCGATCGTTTTCGCCCCGCCGCAGGTCATAGATGCGCATGAATCCATAGGTCTGCATCAGCCCGTGCCACGTGCCCCACAGCAGCAGGATCAGTTCCAAGCCGTGCAAATGAACCCATGGCAAGCCGAGCGCTGCGGCGATCGGCGGCGGCGGCGTGAACGCCAGAGCCAGGCCCAACGCCAGCGGCGGCGCCAACAAAAACCGCCAGCGATACCGCGCGAACAGCTCCCGATCGCCGTACGCGCGCATGAATCCCGGCAGGTGGTGCCCCAGCGACGCGAAGGAAATCACCGCCAGGTACACTTGCTGGGGCTCGAGCCAGCGCCTGACGGCGACCAGCACGACCGGCACGATCAGCACCGGCGTCAGCACCAAATAAAACAGGTCCCAACCGGGCGAGACGATCCACGTCCGACGGCGGGGGGCGGCGGATAAAGAGGGCGACGACACGCGGCAATGGCCTCGGAAGCGGGCGGAGGGGTGGCTGGGGTCGGCGTCTTCGCCGCCCCCAGTACGCCTTGGAGGGCGCTGGGGGCTCGCAGACTCGACCCCAGCCACCCGGAGGCGGCTTACTCCAAGTATGGCATTGGGACGCGGCCCGTCAGCCCCGCCGGGCAGCGGTTATGGTAGTTGCCGGCGTCACATCGCCGGGGCGCCATGGGGAATGGGGCTGATTTTCTTGGATTTCCGCGTCCAACTGTTTATGCTGAAGGAGGTTGCATATCGACCGAAACATCATCCGCCGCGGCCAATTGTTGGCCAAGACGGCGGCCATTACCTTCACGCGCAGGCGGCCACCGACATGACCCGCTCACTCGCCTTGACCCTCGCCCTGGTGTTCCTTGCCGCCGAGCTGGGCTCGACCTGGTCGCCCGCCTCGGCCGAATCGACCGGTCGCGTACCGCCGGGGCTGTCGGCTGAGATGGACCTGTTCGACGCCATGCAGAAGGGCGAGGTCGACGCCAAGTTTATCGCCCGCAACTCGCGCGAGGGTCGCATCATTCTCTCAAACAAGACCAAGCATTCCGTGAACGTCGGCCTTCCCGACGCCTTCATCGGCATGCCGGCCTCGGCGCTGGCGCAGTTCGGCGGCGGCGGGGGCGGCGGAGGATTAGGCGGCGGGGGCGGACAACAGTCTGTCGGCGGCGGCGGCGGCGGGCGGGGCGGCGGGCGCGGCGGGGGCGGCGGCGGATTCCGCGGCGGCGGAGGCGGGCGTGGCGGCGGCCGCGGCGGCTTCAACATCCCGCCCGAAAAAACTATTCGCGTCGACGTCCCGCTGGTGTGCCTCGACCACGGCAAGAAGGAGCCATCCTCCGGCAAGGCCTACGTTATGCGGCCGATCGAGAATTACATTGACCAACCCGCCGTGATCCAAATCGTGAAGGCCTACGCCAACGGCGACCTGCCGCCGGGCGCCGCCCAAGCCGCCGTGTGGAATCTTAACAGCGGCACGAGCTGGAACGAGTTGTCGGCCAAGCTTACTGGCACCAAGCGCAGCCTCGTTCGCGAACCGTATTTCAGCGCCGAAGAAATTCAAACCGCGATGGCGATCGTGGACCAAGCGGAGCGGGACACCGTCGGTGAAAAGGTCGAGCCGCGGCCGTTCAAGCTGCCCGAAGACAAGGCGAAGGAAGAAAAAGCCACGGACAAGGAAGAAAAGGCTGACGAGGTGTCGCCCGGGGATCTGCTCAACAAACCGATAGAAGAGAAGTCGGACGAGGCGCCCCACGAGAGCGAGCCAGCGGCCGAAGTAGCGCCCGCCTAGGCGGCTGCTCGCACGGTGCGCCGCAGGTCGGCCAGCAGACGCTGAATTTCGCTCTGATATTCGGTGCGCTCCGCCTGCCAGCGCTGCTCGCGGGCCTCGAACTCCTGCTCCTGCTCGTCGAGCTGGCGCTCCCGGGCGACCAGTCGCTCGGCCTGCTGCTCAACCTCCTCTTGCCGCTCGCGCAGCCAGCGATCGAGTTGGTCGCGCCGCTGTTGGACTTCGTCCAATTGCTCGGCCAGTTCGCCACGCACGGCCTCGAGTTCCTGCCGGCGATGGCGAACCTCCTCGGCGGCGAGTTGATACTGGTCAGTCAATCGGCCGCGCACCAGGGCGATCGACCGGGCCAGCGCCGCCGGCGCCAAGGCGCCCTGGAGTTGCAGCCAGGTCTCTTCGGTGGCCAGCCGGGTCTCGAGCGCTTCGCACTGCGCGGCGCGTAACTGCTCGGCAATCTGCTCCAGCGACTTCTCCCGCTGATCGAGCGACTCCTCCCGACTTTCCTGACCGCGTCGCACCTGGTCCATCTGCAGCCTGACCTGTTCGCCCGCGGCAACCAACTCGCGGCGTTCGCGCGTCACCTGATTCTCAAAGCTCAGGCGTTGTCGCTCCAATTCCCGCAGGCCCTCGGCGAGCTCCAACTGGCGTTCGGCCAGCATGGCTTCGGCGTTATCGAGGTAGCCGCTCCGCAGATGGAATTCGGCGGCCCGCTCCTCGAGCTCGACCATTTTGTGCTCGACCACGCCGAGCCGCTCAAACCGCTTGAGCGCCGTCTCGATCTCGCGCTGACGAAACTCGAGCTGCCGCTGGTGCGCCGACAGCTCGGCCGCCTGTCGTCCGTGATCGGCCGCGGCGTGCGTGAGTTCCGCGCGCTTGAGTTCCAATTCGCCCGCCTGTTCGGTAAGCCGGCGTTGAAACTCATCCAAACTTGTTTCGCGAGCGGCGAGCTTCGACTCGCGCAGTCGCCAGGTCGGCCTCCTGCCGGTCGAGGCCCAACCGCTGGTGCGCGGCGCAGTTCGTGCTCCGTGTAGAGCTTAGCTTCCCGCTGGTCGAGCTCGCGCTGCCGACGCTCCACCTGCTGGCGGGCCTCATCCAGTTCCTGTTGTCGCGTGCGGCACGTCGCGGTCTCAAAGTCGAGGGCGTCGATTTTCGTCTGCTGTTCGGTGCGGGCGACTTCCAGCTCCATCTGGAGCGCGGCGACCGCCTTCTCGCGTTCGCCTAGCTCCTGAAGCCGTTCGGCGAGTTCGTCGGCGGCTTCCAACTGAACCGCGGCGGCTTCCTGTCGCTCGGCGAGCTGCTGTGCCTGCTGTTCGAGGTGTTCCTGGCGTTGGGTCAGCTCCGACTCGCGCTGCTCGACCCACAGGCGCGCGGTGCGCACGCGCGAGTCGAAATCTGATTCCTGCGAGTTGAGCCGCGATTCGCGGCGGTCGACCTCGGCGAGCCGCTCCTGCAGCAGGTCGGCCAGATTGGAGGCGTGCCGGGCCAACATGATTGGCGAGGCGTCTGCGGGCCCCAGCTTGTCGATCGTCGCCGCCAGCCCTGCGACGGGCTCATCGCCGCCTTCCGCCTGCCCACCAATGGCGTGGTGCAACTCGATGCCCGCTGAAACGCTCTCGGCGGCGTGCTTAAGCCCTTGGCTCCCCGCGACGGAGTGCATGAGCCGCGTCGATGCGCATTTCACGACCCGCGTCTTGAGCCGCGTCGAGAGGATCGTCGCTGTAATCGCCGGGCATAATGCTCCACCATCCGAACGCGCGGCGCTGAGAAGCGGCGATCACGAACCGGTAGAATCCGCAAAGTTTGCCTGGAATGTCCAATCGGCAATCGAGCCGTTAAAATTCTGCGCTCGTTATTGCACGGATTGAACGCAAGCAAGCATCGAGACGCCGACCCAGAGTCCCAGGCAGCCGTCAGTGATGGCGCCGGCGGTTTCGGCGTGGCTCGGAACAGGTATGGCTGAGCAAGAACACTTGACGACGCCGAAGCAGCCAACCGTCGCCGGCCGACTGCTGGCGCTGGCAATGCTGGCGAGCTGCGCCTTCCTGGCAGCGGTGTATCTGGTGCGGCCGGACGGCTTTGCGGCGATCACCGTTTGCCCGTCCTGGGTGTGGAGCGTGCCGGCGTTTTTGGCGCTCTCGGCGTACTCAATCCGACGAAGCGGCGGACGCCTCATGCGCGTCGCCTGGCTCGTGTGGATCATTTACGTGCCGGCGCTCGCCAACGCGCCCTTGGCGCATCCTGCGTGGCGTGCGATCGTCTCCTGTCAACGAACCGGTTGCCGCGCCGCCTGACAAATTGCACGTGCGCGTGATCAGCCTGAATTGCGGCAGCTTCGCCACGCGCTCGGCGAGCGACGTCGTGGACTACGGTGCGCAAATCTTGCTGCTGCAGGAATCGCCCGGCGCCGACGAACTTGCTGCCTTTGCTGAGAAGCTATACGGCTCGCGGGGCCGTTACCTGCAGACCGCCGACGCCTCGATCGTTGCAGACGGCGAGCTCGAGATGTTGCCGGTCCACGACCCGCGGGATTCCCACGCGAGCTACGCGCGGGTGCGGTTGCCGAGCGGCGTGGAGGTCGCCCTGGTGAGTCTGCGATTGGAGCCGGCGCTCGTGCGTCTCGATTTCTGGTCGCCCGAGTGTTGGCGCAGTCAGACCGACAACCGCCGAACCCGACGTGGACAGCTCCGCGCGATCGCCGCGAAAATTGCGGCCATTCCCCCCGACCTGCCGCTGGTGCTCGGCGGCGACTTCAACGCACCCGCCGGCGACGCCGTGTTCCGCGAGCTGGCGCCGCGGTTGCGCGATGCGTTCCTCGAAGCGGGCGTGGGATGGGGTAACTCGATTGTCAACGAGTTCCCGTTCGCGCATCGACCAGGTTTGGATCGACCGGCACTGGCAAGCGGCCACGGTCCGCGCCCAGAAAACGCTCCACTCGGACCACCGAATGGTGATCGCCGATTTGTGGCTCGATCGCCCGGCGCCGCCGGCTGACCCGCGCTAAGCTGGCGTGAACACGCGGATCGTCACGCCGACCATCAACGGCGCGGCCCGCTTGCGATACTCTACCATGTGCGGGGCCTTGTAATGGGCCCTCAGCGCGGCCTCGGTCGACCACTTCTCGATGACCGTCACGATATTGCCCCGCGGCGGCTGGGCCACTTCCGACGCCATGTCGATCGCGGGGCCGTATTCGATGCAACCGTCTTCGTCCCTCACGATCGGCACCACGCGACGAAACTCCTTTAGAAACTCCTCGCGCGCATCGTCGCGGACCTCGATTTCGGCGACAACATACACCATGACCGAACGCCTGCCGCTTGTATTACTTGTGTTGGTTGACCAGGGGTCGCGTTGGTCGGGCTCAAGAAAAAGCCCCAACCATTTCCGGTCGGGGCCAAGTGCGCTCGACTGGCGTTGCCCGCCGCCGCAATGCCACTCTTTAGCACAAATACTCGACGAACGCAAACTACGCCTTGGCGGCGTCGATAGCCTGTTGCAAGCGGGCCTTGGACTGCACGCCCACGAACGTGTCGACCACTTCGCCGCCCTTGAAGACCATCAAGGTCGGAATGCTGCTCACGCCGTAGCTCTGGGCGGAGTTGGGGGCCTCGTCGACGTTGAGCTTCACCACTTTGGCCGAACCGGCGTTCTCGCCCGCAAGTTGCTCGATCACCGGGCCGATTTGGCGGCAAGGCCCGCACCAAGGCGCCCAAAAATCCACCAGCACCGGCGAACTTGCCTTCAGCACTTCACTGTCGAAATTTCCGTCGTTAACTTCTGGGACGCCCATGGGTCATTCTCCGTGATTTGAATCAGTGCCTGTCGGCCTGCCCGCATTCGCTCGGATCTTTACGCGGCCGCGGCGGGGAAAGTTCGAGATACGCACCGTCCGCGAACTTGAGGGATTATTGGGAAACTGCGGGGAACTGTCAACGAACGCCGCTCAACGCTCTGTCTGAGCGGTCGCCGGTCCGCCGGTTGATCAATCGCCACAGGCGCCGGATACTTCCTCTCGGCCGCCCTCCATGCCTTCCCTCTGACATCGGAGCACCTTCCCATGGTTCGCACTCCCAGCACGATGTTGCCCCTTGGCACAAAAGCGCCCGATTTTCGGCTCATGAATGTCGATGGCCGCGAAGTGGCGCTCGATGACTTTGCCAAGTCCCCGGCCCTGTTGGTCGTGTTCATGTGCAATCACTGCCCCTTCGTGATCCACGTGTCGCAGGAACTCGCGAAGTTGGCCAACGATTACATGCGGCGCGGCGTGGCGGTCGTGGGGATCAACTCCAACGACGCGGCGGCTTACCCCGCGGACTCGCCGGAGCGGATGGTCGCCGAGGCCGAACAGCGCGGCTACGCGTTCCCCTATCTCTACGATGAAACTCAAGAAGTCGCTCATGCCTATCATGCGGCGTGTACGCCTGACTTCTTTCTGTTCGACCGCGATCGCAAGCTGGCGTATCGCGGGCAGCTCGACGATAGCCGGCCGGACAGCGGCATTCCTGTGACGGGCAAGGACCTGCACGCGGCCCTCGACGCGGTGCTCGCTGGCAAGCCGGTCTCGCCGTCGCAGAAGCCAAGTATCGGATGCAACATTAAGTGGAAGCCGGGGAACGAGCCGGATTACTTCAACTAGTGGTCAATGACGTTTGAAATTAAGCGTCAATCGGCGTAGCCGGAGGGCCACGCCCTCCGGGCTCCGCCCCCCGCGTGGCGGTCCGGCTAGCAGTCACCAAACCATCGTCAGCGACCACTAGGTTTACGGTCTGAAGTTTTCGGCGGGGACGATGCTGCGACGCCGAAAAGTGCGCCTCGTCAAACCAGCCCCTGATGGCCGCACCTCCGAGCGGAGCGGCGGCAAGGGACCGGGCAGCCAACAGATTGCCAATAATTGACAGGCGAACACCGCCTCGTTAGACTCGGGCTACCTCAAACCACTCCTTTCGCCCTTCGCAGGGCCGTGGTGCTCTGCCGAACCGACTGGCTTGAATCCGCGAGCGTGGTCGTCCTGCGCGACTGCCTCGTCGGGTCCGACGTCGGTCTCGCTGGCGAAATCCTCCGCCGCATCTGTGGGCGACAGACTCTTTCTCCAGCCCGGCCCGCCAGACGAGAACTCCAGGTTCGGCTTGCGCCGGACTTGCTGCGCCAGGCGCCGATTCAGCGGAATGTCGAGAATTCCGCGCTGATTTTGGCGGGTTTGTCCCTCGAAAGGGCATGTAACTGTAACAGGCAAACGCAGATTGGGGCGCCAGGCCCAGGCGCCAAGGGCGCGACGGCCGGATGGGAGATTCTTCGTGTCCTTCGTGCCTTCGTGTTTCAAATTCTTTTTGGATTCCGTGAGACAAATCGCCGCCCACGTCGCATGGAGCGGTGAGACATCACGAATCTGGGTCCAAATACCGGGGAGAGCACTCATGAAACGGCTCACTTATCTGTGCTTGTGTTGCATAGTGTCGTCCGCCGCCGCGACATCGGCCGCGCCGATGTATCACCTCACCACCCTGGCCAAGTTCAACGGCGCGAATGGGTCTTATCCCTACGCCGGCTTGATCGCCGACGCCAGCGGCAACCTGTTCGGGACGACGTACGACGGAGGAGCGAACAACGCCGGCACGGTGTTCGAACTGGCCGCCGTCACGCATTCGCTTAGCACGCTTGTCACATTCAATTTTACGAACGGCGGATTATCCCGTTGCTGGCCTGATCGCCGATGCCAGCGGCAACCTCTACGGCACGACGGAAGGCGGCGGGGCGAACAACCTGGGCACAGTGTTCGAGCTGGCTGCCGGCACACACGCCCTCAGCACGCTGGTCACGTTCAATGGCGCGAACGGCGCGATCCAGAAGCTGGCCTGATCGCCGACGCGAGCGGCAACCTGTTTGGCACGACCTATAAAGGCGGGGTGAACGGCAACGGCACCGTGTACGAGGTGGCCGCCGGTACGCACGAGCTGAGCACCCTGGCCTCGTTCAACAGCACGAACGGGGCTTATCCCCAAGCTGGACTCCTCTCCGACGCCAGCGGCAACCTGTATGGCACGACGTATCAAGGCGGAGCGTTTAACGTAGGCACCGTGTTCGAGGTGGCTAACGACGTCAACCACACGCTCAGCACCCTGGCCACGTTCAATGGTTTGAACGGGGCTAATCCCTACGCCGGGTTGATGGCCGACGCCAGCGGCAATCTGTACGGCACGACGGTGGGCGGCGGGGCGAACAACAGGGGCACGGTATTCGAGGTGGCAGCCGGCTCAAGCTCGATTACCACCCTGGCCACGTTCAACGGCGTGAACGGGCAATTCCCCCAAGCCGGCCTGCTCGCCGATGCCGGCGGCAACATGTTCGGCACGACCTAGGGGCCCCGCATTCGGCACTGTGTTCGAGGTCGCGGCTGGCTCAAGCACGATCAGCACTCTGGTCACGTTCAACGTCGCGAACGGAAATGTTCCCTACGCCGGCCTGATCGCCGATGCCAGCGGCAACCTGTACGGCACGACGTATGGCGGCAGCACCGTATTCGAATTGTCCCCGGTGCCCGAGCCCTCGGCATTCGCGCTGGCCGCGGCCGGAATTCTTAGTGCGGTCATCTATCGCCGGAGGAGAATCTCGTGAGACGCATCACTTTTATCGCCGGAATGCTGTCGGCGTGCTTGTATTCCGCCGCGGCTTCGGCCGCGCCGATATATCATCTCACCACCCTGGCCGCGTTCGACGGCACGAACGGAAGATTGCCCTTCGCCGGCCTGATCGCCGACGCTAGCGGCAACCTGTACGGGACGACGGAACAAGGCGGCGCAGGCTACGGGACAGTGTTCGAAGTGGCGGCCGGCACGCACGCGCTCAGCGCTTTGGTCACATTCAATGGCACGAACGGGGCGTTTCCCCGCGCCGGCCTGATCGCGGACGCCAGCGGTAACCTGTTCGGCACGACGGCAGAAGGGGGGGCGAACGACTACGGCACGGTGTTCGAAGTGGCCGCCGGCACGCACGGCTGAGCACGCTGGCCACGTTCGATGGGGCGAACGGGAGGGAAGTCGTCGCCGGCCTGATCGCCGACGCCAGCGGAAATCTGTTTGGCACGACGAAGTACGGTGGAGATCTCACGCTAAATTTCGGATCCGGCGATGGCATCGTATTCGAGGTAGCCGCCGTCACCCACACTCTCAGCACCTGGTCACGTTTAATATCGCGAACGGGGCTCAGCCCTACGCCGGCCTGCTTGCCGACGCCAGCGGCAACCTATTCGGCACGACGCATCTCGGCGGGGCGAACGGCAAGGGCACTGTGTTCGAGGTGGCTAACGACGTCACTCACAAGCTCGGCACCCTGCTCGCGTTCGATGGGGCCAACGGAGCCTTCCCCGACGCCGGCCTGATCGCCGATGTAACGGCAACCTGTACGGCACGACGCAAAATGGCGGGGCGAATGGCAGGGGAACGGTGTTCGAGCTGGCCGCCGGCACGCATGCGCTAGCACCCTGGCCACATTCAATGGCACGAACGGGCAATTCCCGCAAGCTGGCCTGATCGCCGACGCCGGCGGCAACCTGTACGGCACGACGCCACGCGGCGGGGCCATCGATGACGGGACCGCGTTCGAGATCGACGCCGGCACGCACACGCTGACCACGCTGGCCATGTTCAACGATCCGAGCGGGCATCTTCCCTACGGTGGCCTGCTGGCCGACGCCACCGGAAATCTGTTCGGCACCACGCTCTTCGGCGGTGCGAACGACGCCGGCACCGTGTTTGAACTCTCCCCCGTACCCGAGCCCTCGGCATTTGCGCTCGCGGCCGCGGGCTCTCGTCTTGGTTGCTCGGCGAGCGCGGAGGAAATCAGCACGGTTGCCCAATGTTTCCGTCGGCGGCATCGTTTGAAGCATTCGATCACAACCTCAACTCGCCTGGAAGAATTCTCATGAACCGCCGCACCGGCTCGTGCCTTGTTTGCCTCGTTCTGACGTCCGCCGCCACGGCTGCGGCCGCGCCGATGTATCACCTCACCACCTTGGCCAAGTTTCAATGGAGCGAACGGGGCTAATCCTGGAGCCCGCCTCCTCGCCGACGCCAGCGGCAACCTATATCGGCACGACGGAGAATGGCGGGGCAAACGGCAAGGGCGCCGTGTTCGAGGTGGCCGCAGGCACTCACGCCCTCAGCACCCTGGCCACGTTTAACCGCGCGAACGGGGCTAATCCCCGCGGCGGGCTGATCGCCGACGTCAGCGGCAATCTCTTCGGCACGACGCGTCTCGGCGGCGATCTATCGGTGGGCGGCGGCCTTGGCAATGGCGCCGTGTTCGAGGTGGCTGCCGGGACGCACGCGCTCATGACGCTGGCCACCTTCCACGGCACAAAGGGCAATTCCCATTCGCCGGCCTGATCGCTGATGCCAGCGGCAATCTATTCGGCACAACGGAATCGAGGCGGCGTCCCCGGCGTCGGCACGTGGGTATCGTGTTCGAAGTGGCCGCCGGCACGCGCCGCTCACCACCCTGGCCACGTTCCATGGCACAAACGGGGCCAACCCCGCGCTGGTCTGCTCGCGGACGCCAGCGGCAACTTGTATGGCACGACGAATTTGGGCGGGGCCGAACACCGGCAATGGCATTGTGTTCGAGGTGGCGAACGACCTTAACCACACGCTCACCACGCTGGCCATGTTCGGCGGCACAAATGGGCTACGGCCCCGTGTGCGGTCTGATCGCCGACGCCAGTGGCAACCTGTTCGGCACGACATATATCGGCGGGCCAAACAACGGCGTCGGCTCTGTGTTCGAGCGTGGCGGCCGGCACACACGCCCTCACCACTCTGGCCACGTTCAACGGGACAAACGGGGCGGATCCAGAAGCTGGCCTGCTCGCCGACATCAGCGGAAGCCTGTTCGGCACGACGCGGTCTGGCGGGGACGAATAACGCCGGACGGGGCGCGGTTTGAATTGGCTGCGGGAACGCACGCGCTCATCACCCTGGCCACATTCAATAACACAAACGGGAGCTGATCACCGCGCGAGCCTGATCGCCGACGCCAGCGGCAACCTCTATGGCACGACGATCGCCGGCGGTGCGAATAACATGGGAACCGTGTTCGAATTGTCCCCCGTGCCCGAGCCCTCGGCATTCGTTCTGACCGCGTTGGGAGTATTCGGATTCGTTATGTCTCGATTGAAGAGAGCTTGCTTCGCACGTCGTTTCAACTTGTGTGTTGTGCTTGTCTTGGTCGCTGCGCTGCAGCAAGCGCAAACCGTCGCCCACGCCGCCACGGTTCGCACGGTCGCCCTCAGCGGCCAGCCGGCCCCCGGCACACCCAGCGGCGTGAACTTCGTGTCCTTTATTTCCACTTCCCGTGCTGAACGACGCCGGCCAAACCGCGTTTACTGCCGTCATCACCGGCAGCAACAACACGGGCCTCTGGTCGGAGGGTGCAGGCAGTCTGCGCTTGTGGCCCGCCGCGGCAGCCAAGCCCCCGGCACGCCCAGCGGCGTGAACTTCGGCTCCTTCCAAACGCCCGTGCTGAACGACGCTGGCCACACTGCATTTCATACTCAACTCACCATCGCGAGTGGCATCTGGTCCGAACGTTCCGGCAGTCTAGCAATGGTGGTCGGGCCGGGAACTCAACCGCCCGGCGCGCCGAGCGGCGTGTTCTTGGCCAACTCCGGCGACCCGGTCCTGAACAACGACGGTCAGACCGCATTTTATGCCCGCCTCACCGGCAGCGGAATCGATTCCACCAACGACCAAAGCATCTGGTCGGAGGGTTCCGGCAGCCTGACACTGGTCGCCCGCGCCGGAAGCCACGCCTCCGGCACGCCCGGCGGCGTGAACTTCGGCGGTTTCAACAATTCGCCCGTGCTGAACAACGCCGGCCAAACTGCGTTTTATGGCTTCCTTGTCGGTGCCGGCGTGGATAATACAAACAATCAGGGTATCTGGTCGGAGGGTTCCGGCAGCCTGGCGCTGGTGGCACGAACGGAAGCCAAGCCCAGGGCATGCCCAGCGGCGTGAACTACGGTGGCTTCGATAGACCCTCGCTGAACAACGCCGGCCAAACTGCATTTCAAGCCAATCTCACCGGCAGCGGAGTGGATTCCACCAACGATCAAAGCATCTGGTCGGAGGGTTCCGGCACCTGGCACTCGTCGCCCGCAGTGGGAGCCAAGCCCCCGGCGCGCCAGCGGCGTGAACTTTGGTTTCGTCCCAAATTTCACCTTCAGCCCGCCCGTGCTGAACGACGCCGGCCAGACCGCGTTTCTCGCTGGCCTCACCGGCAGCGGAGTGGATTCCACCAACAACCATGGCATCTGGTCGGAGGGTTCCGGTAGCCTGACAATGGTGGCCCGCGGCGGAATGCCAGCACCCGGTACGCCCAGCGGCGTTGTCTACGGCTCCGTACTATTAACGCCAGTGCTGAACAACGCCGGCCAAACCGCGTTTGAGGCCGCCCTCACTGGCAGCGGCGTGGATTCCACCAACAATAGCGGCATCTGGGCGACCGCTCGGAACGGCTCGTTGCAGCTCATCGTCCGCGGGGGCGACCTGCTGGAAGTTGCGCCGGGCGACGTCCGCACGATCAGCGGCTTAAATCTTGTTAACGGGTTCTCGCTCGACTCCGGCACAGGCAACAGCGACGGCCGCCCCAGCGGATTCAACAACTTGGGCCAGCTCGCCTTCCAGGCCAGTTTCACCGACGGCACCTCCGGCGTCTTCGTCTCGAACCGCGTCGCCGTCCCCGAGCCACTCGCGCGTCTCGCCGCGGCCGGATTCGCCTTGTGCATTGTGCTGAGCGACGATGTGGCGCACGACGAACTTTCAAATCCGGTGCGTACAACTGTCGACCGGCGACTACTCAGCATCGCTCTCGCGCTCGGCGTGAACGCCACTATGTTAGTTGTCGCACCGATGGCCGCCCACGCAGGCGCGGTTCGCACGGTCGCCCTCACCGGCCAGCAGGCCCCCGGCACGCCCAGCGGCGTGAACTTCGGCGGCTTCCCCACCGCGCCCGTGCTGAACGACGCCGGCCAAACCGCGTTTCGTGGCACGCTTACCGGCAGCGGCATCGATACCACGAACGACGTTGGCATCTGGTCGGAGGGTTCTGGCAGCCTGGCGCTGGTGGCCCGCGAGGGGAGCCAAGCCCCCGGCACGCCCAGCGGCGTGAACTTCAGCGACATCTACTTACCATCCGTGCTGAACCACGTCGGCCAGACCGCGTTTTGCGCCCTCCTCTCTGACGGCGGGTCTGGCGTCTGGTCGGAGGGTTCCGGCAGCCTGACGCTGGTCGCCCGCAGTGGGGACCACGCACCCGGCACGCCCAGCGGCGTGAACTTCAACGACTTTCAAACCTACGCCGCGTCGCTCAGGCTGAACGACGCCGGCCAGACCGCGTTTTTTACCGTCCTCACCGGCGGTGCAGCGGGCACAAACAGCGGCATCTGGTCGGAGGGTTCCGGCACTCTGGCGCTGGTGGCCCGCAGCGGGGACCACGCCCCCGGAACGCCAAGCGGCGTGAATTACTTCGAACTTAATAGTCGGTTCGTAATGAACGACGCCGGCCAAACCGCATTTTCTGCCAGCCTCACCGGTAGCGGCGTAGATTCCACCAACGGCGGAGGCATCTGGTCGGAAGGTTCCGGCAGTCTGGCGCTGGTGGCACGAAGAGGAGACCACGCCCCGGGCACGCCCAGCGGCGTGAACTATTTGTACATGTTTAGTACGCCCGGGCTGAACGACGCCGGCCAAACCGCGTTTAAAAACAGCCTCACCGGTAGTGGCGTGGATGCCACCAACGATGTTGGCGTCTGGTCGGAGGGTTCCGGCAGCTTGGCCCTGGTGGCCCGCGAGGGAGACCATGCCCCCGGCACGCCCAGCGGCGTGAACTTCAGCAGCTTGATTAATGGCGAGCCCGTGCTGAACAATGCCGGCCAGACCGCGTTTAAAACAAACATCATCGGTAGTGGCGTGGACGCCACCAACGACACAGGCATCTGGTCGGGGGGTTCCGGCAACCTGGCGCTGGTGGCCCGCGAGGGAGACCACGCCCCCGGCACGCCCAGCGGCGTGAGTAACGGCGACTTCAACGGCACATCCCTCGTGCTGAACGACGCCGGGCAAATCGCGTTTGCTCATGGTCTTGGCAGCGTGTGGGTCTGGCGGCATTTGGGCGACCGATCGGACCGGCGCCTTGCAGCTCATCGTCCGCACTGGCGACCCGCTCGAAGTGGCGCCCGGCGACTTCCGCACGATCAGTTCCTTAAGTTTCAATTCTGCCGGCATTGGCACGAGCAATAGCAACGGTCTCCCCAGCGGATTCAACAACCTGGGCCAGCTCGCTTTCGTCGCAAGGTTCACCGACGGCTCCTCAGGCATTTTCGTCTCCAACCGCGTCGCCGTCCCCGAGCCAAGCACGCTGCTGCTTCTCTGCGTTGGAAGTCTGGCGGTGTTGTGGCGGAGACGAGGTTTAGTTTGTGCACCCATTCTGGCTGCTGCTGTTGGCGCAACCTTCGCGGACCGCGCGGATGCCATAACGATTGACACCGTCCCTAACGTCAACGTCGGCAACGCCAGCGACCCGGCAGGCGGGGCCTCTACGGTGCCGTAGCCTATGCCCAACTCGGCAAGACTGAAGTGACGGTCGGCCAATACACGCTTTCTGAATCATGGAGCAAACGGATATCTCCGAGCACGATAATCGAATATGGCCACCGACCTCAATGTCGCTGGCATCTTGCGGAGTGGTCTTTCGCCCAACTACAGCTATGGCGTGATCGGTTCGGCGAACAAGCCGGTCACCTACGTGAGTTGGGGGGACGCGGCCCGTTTCGCCAACTGGCTGCACAATGGCCGGCCGATGGGCCTGCAAGATGCGCCACCACCGGGGAAGCTGGTACAGCGCAAACGCCGAATGGATGTGGGCACCTACCGTTGCGGCGCTAAACGCCGTCACGCGAAACGCCGGCGCCAAGTGGTTTATTCCCTCGGAAAACGAATGGTACAAGGCGGCTTACCACGACCCGTCGCAAGGCGGCGACGCGGATAATTACTGGTCTATCCGACCGGGACCAACAGCGAGCCGAACTCCGATCAACTACCGGGCGACCCCAGCATCCAAACGAACGTCGCCAACTTCCTCCGCGATGACGGCATCGCCAACGGCTATAATGATATCACGCGATCACGGGGTCGACGAGTTACAGCACGTGCAGAACTACTTGGCCAGGGGAGCAACACTTCCGAAGGACGAGTCCCTATGGCACCTGACCAAGGTGGCAACGTCACAGAGTGGACCGAAGCCTTGATTCACGTCTCGGATCGGGGCGGCGGTTCCTGGCAGGAGGAGTCGGGCGGGCTGAGGTCGTTGAGCCAAGGCTACGGCCTTCCGACGGGCGAGGGCGTCGGTCTCGTCGGATTCCGCGTCGCAAGTATCCCTGAGCCAAGTACGCTGCTGCTTCTATGCTTTGGAAGTCTGGCGGTGTTGTGGCGGAGACGAGGTTAGGCAAGGGAGGAACGCTAATCTCCACTTATCTCCGCTAATCCGGATTAGTGAGGATTAGCGTCGATTAGTGTTCCAACATTCGGCATCGAACAGGAAAGCAACAAGATAGATAAGGGGACGCCGTTCAATCCGGATTGGTCTGCCGACTCATCTGCGGGAAATCTGCATTACTATCCAGCAGAATCAACGCAGGCTGCGCGCATTTTGTCGAAGCTACAGACCTAACTCCAATTCAACATTTTGATTGCGGCTACGCCGCGCTAGGTCATCTGCGGACAAACTTCCTCAATCCGCGCCCCTCCGCGTAGTCCGCGGCTTCAATCTTCTCCGTACATCTTTGCGTCTTCCTGTGCGCCGCTGCGCCTTTGCGAGAGATTTTTCTCAGAAAAAAGTTGCTGAAAATGGCCGCGCACTCTGCTATGGTGGGCTTCTGTACACGTGTGCCCAGACGCTCGTTAACAACCTAGGAATGCTGTGAGCTATGAACCGCGAGCTGTACGCAGGGGGACCAATGCGCGGTTGCCGAGCCGGAAGCGTCAGCGCCCGGAGCGCGCCTTTTAAGGCCTCGACCCATGAACGAGAAAACGCACAACTCGCCGACTAAAGCCGTCGGCCGGTTTCGTCGGACCCCAGCGTTCCCCGAGCCGTCCCCTGAGCGGACCACGGCAAAATCAGGGACTAATGCAGTTCTTAGGTGGGACCCCTGTTCGCCCCGCGAAACTGCAAAACCATCCGTTGCCGAGTCTCTCTGATCTAAGATTCGCCGGGGCGAAGACTCGCGCTTCCGCGGCTGACAGGCGGCGAGATGCGGGCCTCGCTGGTAAGTCGGCGAACCACCTGCTGCGGACTGCCCAACTTCTCGAGCAACGCGAGTTGCCGATCGGCCCAGGTCGGCCGCGCCGCCATGTCGCAGCAGCGCTCCAGATAGGGGAGACATCCGAGCTCATCGGCGGTGGGTCGCAGCCGCTGGACCAGCCAGTCGACCGCCTCGGCCACGGGTCGGACCTTGAGCGTATAGGCGTCGACCAGTCGCGCCGCCGTGCCATAGCGGACGGCCAGCCACTTGTTCTGGCTCACCATCGTCGGGTGGCAGTCGTGCTGGTAGGTGCCGTTGTCAATTTCGTCGGAGAGCGCCTTCACCAGGCACTGGGTGAGCGCGGCCAGGGCGAGCACATCGTCGAGGCTGCCCGGCATATCGCACGTGCGGACCTCGACGGTGCCGAAGTTGTGATGCGGCCGGACGTCCCACCAGATTTCGCGGATGGTGTTGATGAAGCCGGTGGCGACCATGTGGTTGACGAGCCACGTGTACTCGCTCCAATTGCGCATCAGCGGCGGCAGGCCCGCGGTGGGCAGGCCCTCCATGATCTTGGAGCGGTAAGACTGCAGGCCCGTGGCGTGCCCCTCCCAAAACGGGCTGCTTGCCGACAGCGCCAAGAGCGTCGGCAAATGCTGCATGATCCGATCGCAGATCATGACTGCCTTGTCGCCCGAGTCGACGCCGACGTGCACGTGGAGGCCAAAGGTGACCAACCGGCGGGCCAGGTGCTGCAGCAGCTCGACGAGCTTCAGGTAGCGCTCGTCGGGCGTCACCTGCTGATCTCGGCAGCGCGAAAAGGGGTGCAGCCCGCCCCACCACAGCGCCAGACCCACGTTGTCCGCTGCCTTCTCGACGACGCCTACCCGGCCGCGCAGATCGCGCTCGGCGTCCTTGACGCTCTCACAAACGTCGGTGTTGATTTCGATGACGCACTGCATCAGCTCCGGCTTGAACCGGTCGCCGCCTTGCTCCGGCAAGTGCTCCGACCAATCGGGAGAAGGAGTTGGAGAGCTCCATCGACTTGGCGTCGACGAGCCCCAGCTCGATTTCGACGCCGATCGTCGGGAGTCGGTTCGGCGTAAAGCTGATGACGGTCATGAGAGGTTGACGTGCAAATCACGCGCCGGTGGAATTATCCGTTGGTTGGCAGGCCAGCACGACGGCGCGAGCGAGCATCCGGGCGCCCAGGACAAGCGCCCGCTCGTCGACGTCGAACCGCGGCGTGTGCAAGGGGGTGATGGCCGTCAGATCGGCCGCGACGCCCAGCCGGAACATGGCGCCCGGGCAGTGGTCCAGGTAACACGCGAAATCCTCGCTGCCCATGCTGGGACGGGCGATCGGCGCCACCGTGACGCCGCCGGCGACGTCGGCCGCCGCGTCGACCAGCAGTCGTGTCGTTGCGGGGTCGTTGTAGACCGAAGGAATACTGGCGTCGAGCGCCACTTCAATCTGCGTGCCGGTGATCTGCTCCACGCCGCGGGCCAGGCGGTGGATATGCTCGATCGTGCTGGCGCGAACCGCGGCGTCGAGCGTGCGGAGCGTGCCGTCGAGCTCGACGTGCTCGGGAATCACATTGGGATTCTGACCGCCGTCGATGCGCCCGAAGCTGAGCACCACGGCGTCTTGCGTGTCGGTGGCGCGAGGAATGAACTGGTACAGCGTGCTGATGAGCTGAGCGGCGGCGGCGATGGGGTCTTTCGATTCGTGGGGCCGGGCTCCGTGACCACCGCGACCATGAACGCGGAGCCCCAAAGCGTCGCAGTGGGCCGTGAAGGCGCCGCTGCGGACGCCGATCTCGCCCGTCCGCCGCGCGGGATCGACGTGCAAGGCGAAGATCGACCGCACGCCGTCGACGGCCCCGGCGGCGATCATGCGGCGGGCGCCGACGGCCGTTTCCTCGGCCGGCTGAAAGATGGCCCGCCACGCCAGCGGCCAGGGCGCCTGGCCGACTTGCTCCAGCTTGCGGAGCGCCACAGCAGCACCGAGGGCCATCGCCGTATGGGCGTCGTGGCCGCAGGCGTGCATCACGCCGGGCCGCGTGCTGTGGTAGGGAACTTGTTTCTCGTCCTGAATGAGCAGGGCGTCGATGTCGGCCCGCAGGGCGACGCGCGGTTGGCTCGCGGGCGCCAGATTGTCGGCGATCACGCCGCAGCCGTCGGGGCCCATGCGGACTGTCAGTCCCGCTTCCCCCAACTGCTGGTAGATGCGGAGACTGGTTTGGAGTTCCGCGCCGCTGGGCTCGGGGTGGGCGTGCAGATGGCGGCGAAGCGCGATGATCTGCTCTTCCAGGTCGCCGACCAGCGAGTCGAGGGCGAGCTTCCATTCGGCGGCCATGGGCGGGTTTCGGTCCGTGTGAGTGAACGGCGATCGGCGCTCTCCTTGAATCATAGCTCAACGAACTCAGGAATCACTAACTCGGGCAAGACGCCGGCTTCGTGACCCATCGCCAGGAATCGCCGCACCGCCTCGCGGCCCCGCGGACCGAAGTCGAGCGTCCAGTCGTTCACATACATGCCGACGAACAGGTCTGCCTGCCCGCGGTTGAGGTTGCGGCCGTACTGCAGCGCGTGGTCGAGGGCTTCCTGTCGGTGATCCAATCCGTACTTGATGCTTTCGTAGAGCAAACGCTGGACGTCGCGGATCGCGGTCTCGCCCAAGTCGCGGCGGATGGCATTGGCGCCCAGCGGCAATGGGAGGTCAGTCAGCTCCTTCCACCAGGCGCCCAGATCGACGACGAGCGCGAGTTTGCTGTCGGCGTAGGTGAGTTGTCCTTCGTGGATAATCAGCCCGGCGCCGATGGGCTGGCCCTGGTACTCGCCTCGCGCGACGACGTCGATGATCTGGTCGAAGGGGACGACGAGGTGTTTGAAGTCCTGGCCAAGCCAGAGGCGGAGGGCGAGGAAGGCGCTGGTGAGTGTGCCGGGGACGGCGATGGTTTTGTTGGTGAGCCGCCGGGGCCGGGACGGCCCGGCTCGCTAGTTGGGTCGCGGCGGGTGACGAGCATGGGGCCGTAGCCGTCGCCCATGCTGGCGCCGCAGGAGCAGAGGGCGTACTTGTCGTGGAGGTAGGCATACGCGTGGATGCTGACGGCGGTGAGCTCCAGCTCGCCGTCGAACGCTCGCCGATTGAGCGTTTCGATGTCGACCAGCTCGTGGCGGAATTCGTAGCCGGCGGTGTCGATGCAGTCGTTGGCCAGCGCGTGGAACATAAACGCATCGTCGGGGTCGGGGCTGTGACCCACGCGGATCAGGCGGCGGGTTTTGAGGTGGGTCACGGGCACGTTTTCTCCAAGGGCGAGGACCAGCCTACGAGCGCTAACCGCAAGGCAGGCTTGGTCTTAACGGGCAGGGTAATGATCGGATCGAGAGCATATTGCGCGAGCCGACGTGCGGGTGGCGTGGCCCGTGTCTTCGCAACGGCTTGATGCAAGGGCGGTTGTGAATCCTGCGTTCTGCGCGCCGCGGCGGGGGTCCCACCTTTTGTGCCGCGTAAGTCTGGACTTTTGCCGCAGCGGGCGTGGGCTGCCCGTTGGATTCTCGGTGCTTCGGCGGGATGCGGGCGGGCAGAAGACATGGATGTTTTGCAGTGTTTGAAGGAAGCTGCGTCGCCGGTTTGTTCGGGGGCCAGCGTGGCGAGGTTCAGTCGAGGCGCGGTGAGGCGAGCCTGCACGTTGGGCTCGGCATGTTCGTGAGGGGCCATTATCCCGGAAGGCGTGGCCCATTTTCAACTGAAAACTTTGAGAAGAATCCGGCAGCGTGATTACCGGGATTTGGCGGTCGAGTACGTGGGGAGTGTATTCGGTGCACGGTACTGAGTACTGAGTACTGGGTACTGGCTCGGCATCGAGACGATGCCGGCTAACACTGGGGCCAAGCCTTGTAGAATGGCCAGGCGCTATGCTTCCAGCGAGATGTTGCCGCCGGCAGCTGGGGGTTGCGAGCGGCGAAAAGGTGCGACGACGACCGGCGAGGGCGTCATCGGTACGGTCGATGCGTCGGAGCTTTCAGCAGGCTGCGACTTGAGATTGTCGCACACCAGCCGCCAGGTCTCACGGTGGTAGGCCAACAGCTCCAGAGCCTCGTCGAGGGCCGCCGCGTCGCGGTTGAACTTGGCGAACACGAGCCGACGAAATGCGAAGGCGTATTCCTCGACCAGCCGCTTGGACACTTCGGTGTCGGCGCCGGCGACGCCGCGCCGAGCTCCTCGACCACGTCGATCGCCCGCCCCAGCAAGCGATCGACTTCGGCCCGGTGCGCGGGCTGGTCCCAAAACTGGCGGGCTTGCCGCCCGAACCGCACGGCCCCGTCCAGCATCATCAGCGGCAGTTCGGCCTGCGAGGCGGTGGTGACGCGGCCATCGAGGTAGCGGGCCGGCGTCGGGTTGTTGGGGGCGGCGGACATGGTAAGTTAGCCCCCCGGTCATTGACCGGGGGCTAAATGGGAATGGGTCAGTTTGACTGCGTGCTGGTGAGCGGCGGGATGGGCTGCAGGTTTTGGATCGCCGTAAGGCTGGTTTGCATGTTCGCGATGATGGACTCGAGCTGGTAAAACTGCAGGAACAGCCGCTCCTGCTGCTTTTCGAGCTGGTCCGCCATTTTGTCAATGCGGTCCTGGTTCGCTTCGATGGTATCGGTCAGCGACTCGGTGCGATGGGCGAGCAGTGAGTCGTCGGCGCCGGCGAGTCGATCAATTGTGGCGCTGATTTTGGTCGCCACGCCGAGGTCGGGATCGGTGAAGAACGTCTGGACGCCAGCGGGGTCGTCCTCGAAGGCGGCCACCAGCTTCGCTTCGTCGAGCTCCAACTCGCCATTCTGGGTAACGCTCAGGCCAACTTGCTCCAGCGACTGGAGCGCGCCCACGCCGAAGTAGCGGTCGGTGAGCACGCGCGAGAGTCGGGAGTCGACTTGCAGGGCCTCGTTGGAGCCGAACAAGAGACCCGTGGTGGCGGCGTCGGGGTCGAAGCTGGTGAGCTTGGCCAGATCGTCGCGCACGGCGTTGTAGGCGTCGACGAGGTCCTTGACGGCGTCGACGAGCGCCGTGCCGGTTTGCGATACGGTAACGGTGACCGGCGTCTCGGTGGCGGCGACGACGGAGAGATCGACGCCGCCCGCGGCCTCGGAGAACTCGTTGTCGGGCGAGGACAGCAGAAGGCCGGCGTTGGAACCGCTGACGTTACCATAAAGCAAAAGCGCGTCCTGCCCAGGGGTCGACTCCTCGAAATCAAATCCGGCGTCGGCTGCGTCGACGAGCAACTGGCTGGCTTCTCCCGTGGAGTTGGAAACGAGCGACAGGCGGTAGCCGGCGCCGTCGTAAATCGCGCTGGCGGTGACGCCGACGTCGAGCGCGTTGATGCTGTTGACCAGTGCCGACAGGCGGCTCGAGGTCGCGGCGGCGGCGGGGATCGTCCCGGCGCCGTTGATGATTTGCTGGCCGCTGGCGGTTTTGGCGGTCCCGGCGAGTTTCAAATTGGCGGCCGCCGTGGAGTTGGTTCCGTCGCGGACGGTGAGCGTCCCGGTTCCGGAATCGGGCTGCTCGAGCTGGATGCCGTTGCCCAGGTCGTTGAGGCGGGCGCGGACGCTGAAGCCATTGCCCTGCGCGGCGGCGCGAGTTGATCAGGTCGATCAACTGCTCGACGGTGTTGACGCCGGCGTCGGCGCCCTTGAGGTCGATGGCGATGCTGCGGTCTTCGGAGTCGGTAATGACGAAGTAGCCGCGGGCGACGCCCGCGCCGCCATTGAGCGCGCTGAGCGGCGTGCCGACGACCGCGCCATCGAGATCGCCGAGGTCGATCGACTGCGCGGCCGAGCCGTCGACGACTTGCGTGGGCGTGCCGTCGATGTCGATGGTCGTGCTGGCGCGCGTGAGGTTCAGCGACGCGGCGATCGTGCCGCTCAGATCTTGCACGCCAAGAACCTTTGTTCCACTGGACTGGTCGATGAGAATGACGCCGTCGCCGGCGTCGTTGATGCGGGCCACGACGCCGCTGGCTTGGGCGTTGATCTTGGCGATAACGTCGCCCACCGTCCTGGCCACGTTGCCCACCGGGTTCAGGTCGACGCCCTTGGAGACGCCCGCAGAATTTGTGACGCGAATATCGCCGACCTTGACGCCCTTGCCGCCGTTGAGCGACGACAGGAGCGTGGCCTCGCTGATGGTTTGCCGCTGGAGCGTGCCGGAATTCACCGAGGCGACCGCGGAATTGACGGCAATGCCCAGGGCGTCGGCCGTGTTCGTGGCGTCGTTGTTGGCGACGACGAGGCTGCCGCTGCCGCCAGAGGCATCGGTAATCTGGATGCCGTTGCGAGCCGAGTTGATCGAGGCCGTGACATCGGCGGTCGAGGCGTTGATGAGGTCGACGATGTCGTCGAGGGTTTCGGCAGTCGATAGGTCAACAACGACGGGGACGACGCTGTCCCGGTCGGTGATCGCGATTTGGCCCAACGTGCCGAGGCCGGCGCCGCCGCGAAGCGAAGACACCAGCGTATCGCGAAGGCCGGAGACGAGGCGACCGCCGGTGATGGTGTCGCCGGCGACCGACGCGGTAAGGCCGAGGTCGTCGGCGGCCGTGCTTGCGGCGCCGTTTTCGACGGTGAACGATCCGGCGCCGCCGGTGAGGTCGTTGAGGACCAGGCGATTGCCGTCGCCGGAGATGGCGGCGGATAGCTTGGCCGGGTTGGCGGCGTTGATTTGAGCCACGACGTCGCCCAGCGTAGCGGCGTCGGCCAGGTCGATGGCCAGCGTCGTGCCGTCGCGGAGCTCGACGTCGACGTCGACGACGCCTTCGCGGGTGACCTGGACGCCGGCACCGTCGTTCAGCGACGTGAGCTTCGTGCCGGCGTGAAGGCGGAACACATCGGTTCCCGTGGCTTCGGTGCTGGCGGTATTGATTCCCACCAGGCCCAGGGCAGCGGCGGTCGCGCCGCCGCTGACTTCGGCTACGGCCAGGTTACCCGAACCGCCGGACGCGTCGGTGAGCGTGAAGGAGTCGCCGTCGACCGCGGCGGTGACGGCGACGTCGGCATTGTCGTTGATTGCCGAGAGCACATCGTCGACGGTGCGGGCAAAGGTCAAGTCGATGATGGCGCCGACGCCGCTCTTGTCGGTGATGCGAATCTTGCCCCGCGGAACCCCGGCGCCATCGTTCAGCTCGGCGAGCGAGATGCCCTTGTCGACGAAGCCGCCGACGCGGAGAGAAACTACGCCGCTAGTCGGTACGTCGTCGGCCGAGTCGAATCGCTGGCTCACCAGCTGCTGCGCCGAGGCGGCGCGCACCGGCCGCACCTGGAACGAACCGAGGGGCGGCGTGCCGCTGGACGGGAGCTCGGCCGTAAGCACGGCGGGATTGCTCGAGGTGACCTCGCGTGTGGTGAAGACGCTGGCGGCCTTCAGCTTGTTGACGGCGAACTGAAAGCTCAAGAGCCGCGAACTGAGGGTGCCGATGGCCGTTTGCTGCTGCTTGAGCCCGTCGTTGCGAGAGACCAAGATGTCGCGCGGGCGGGCGGCCAGCGCCATGAGCTTCTTGACGGTGTCCTCGATGGGAATTCCCGTGATGAGGCCGACGCTGGAGCTGATTCGAGACATCGAGTGTACCGAGTGTTGGCGTGAAGCGCGTGGCGGCGTCAGGGTGCGGACGACGCGTGGTGGGCGCGGCGCTGGTAAAGCTTAGGCTGCGCGCGAGGAATCTGTGTGGAGCTCGCGACGAGGCGACGTATCGGTGGTATCGACAAAATTTGGGCAACCCCTAGAGGCCGTTGGGGAGTTCCCTGGCCGGACCGGCGATGCCATCGCCGGCTTTATAGGGAAAAAGCCGGCCCCGGTCTTGTGGACCGGGGCCGGCTTGCGCTTGCTATCACTTTTCAATCGGCCGAAACGACTAGCTCTAGCGGAGCAGAGCCAGCACGTTCTGCGGATTGGAGTTGGCGATCTGGAGAACCGTCGTGCCGGATTGCACCAGAATCTGCGCCCGGGTGAGGGCGGCCGATTCCACGGCGAAGTCGGCGTCGCGGATCTGGCTCTCCGCGTCGGTCAGGTTGACCAGGGTGTCGTTCAAGGCGTTCTTGTTCGTCTCGAGCAACGTCCGCTGGAAGGCGCCCAACCGTCCACGCAGTGTGGTGACCTGGTCAATCGCCTCTTCGACGATGCCGGAGGCGGTGTCCAGGTTGCCGCTGGCGAGGGCGGCCGAGTTGCCAGAGGCCAACTGATACAGCAGGCCGTTGACGCCGCCGAGCTGGGCGGTGTTCACGCTGCCGATGCCGATGCGGGCCTGCTGGTTCGACACGACGTCGGGACCGAGCTGGAACAAGGCGCCGCCGCCGGTGATCGTGAACGCGATGTTCCCGATAAAGCCGGCCGCGATGTCGGTGGTGAGGTCGAGCGTCGCGGTGTTGATCGCCAACCGGTTGCCGGAGCCATTGGCGTCGATGCCGTTGACCTTGGCGACGATGTCGGTGCCCGTGTCGCGGCTGCCCAGGCTGGTGCCGACCGAAGTCGTGAAGGTGCCGGACGGCACGTTGCCGCTGCCTTCGCTGACGATGCGGAGGTCGACGAAGGCGTCGGACCCATAGGCGCTGGACTGGAGCTCCAGGGTCGTGCCGTTGGCGACGGCGCCGACGCCCGTGGCGTCGCTCACCAGGTTGATCTGGGCGACCAACTCGCTGATGCTCGTGCCAGCCAGCACGCTGAAGATTTCCGAACCGTCCTTCCCGGCCAACTCGAAGGTCAAGTCGGCCGTGATGCCGCCGGACGACGCCACGCCGCCGGCGGTGTTGGCGACGGTCGGAGCGGTCTGGGTGGCGGCATTGTAGTTGCCATCGCCGGTGGTGGTGGCCAGCGAGGCGCTGTAGTCGTCCAAGGCGTCGATCGCGTTGGTGACGGCGTCGAGGTCGGTGACCCCAGTGTCGTTAACCAACACGGTGATGTTGCCGCTGGCGTCGGCCGAGGCGCTGGGGCGCCGGTGGTGACGCTGGACGACTCGGTGATCGTGACCGTCTTGGCGTTGCCGCTGGCGCCGGCGTTGGCGGCGGTGATGGTGATGACGCTGGAGCCGGCGTCGCGGCCGGCGGTCGTGTTGGCGACCGTTGCGGAGGCGTCGTCGCCGGTGGTTACCGTGGTGGTATCGCCGCCGGTGGCAACGAAATCGGCCGTGCCGTCGATGGCCGCCGCGACGTTGGCCGTCGTGGCGGTGGCCGCAGCCTGCGTGACGCTAATGGCCAGGTTGCCCGTGTTGGCGTCATAGACGGCGCCCGCGGAGCCGGCGCCGAAGGTGATGGTAATGCTGGACAGTCCGTTGGCGCCGTCGCCTTCGAAGGCGCCGCCGGATTGGGAGGTCACGACGAGGTCGTCGCCGTTGAGCGTAATCGTGTTAACCGACTGGACGACCGTGTTGGTAAAGGTGGCCGTCGTGCTGGCGGGCGCCGACGCCGTGGCCGTGGGAATGCTCGTCACATCAACCTGGGCCTGGGTGGCCGCAGCGCTGATGGCGACGCTAACCGCGACGCTGCCGGTGGCGCCCAGGTTGGCCTGGTCGATCTGCAGGTTGTTGATGCGGTTGAAGTTCGTGCCGCCCGTCGTGGTGAAATCGAGGCTGCCGTCCAGGAGCTTGCGGCCCTGGAAGGTCGTGGTCTGGGCGATGCGGTTGAGAGCTTCCAACGAGCTGTCGAGCTGGAGCTGGTTGGCGGCGATCTGCGCGTCGCTCAAGGCGCCGTTGTTGGCGCTCTCGGTGACGAGGCCGCGAATGTCGTTCAGCAGTGAGCTGACCTGGCCCAGAGCGCTGTCGGCGGTGGCGATCACCTGATTGGCGCGCTCGGTATTGCTGATGGCGCGCTTGATGCTGGTGATGTCGCTGCGGAGATTTTCGCTGGCGATCAAACCAGCAGGATCATCCTTGCCGGTGTTAATCCGCAAACCGGTGCTCAATCGCGTCAGCGACTGCTCCAAAGCCGCATTGGACCGGCCCAGCGTATTGCGGGCGACCAACGAGCTGACATTCGTGTTAATTCGTGTCATTGCACACCCCTGTCGTGAAGAAGTCTGTTTTCAATGAGCCCGGATCAGCGGGAGGGTTGAAGATCTCCGGCTTGTCCTTCGTTTGCTGCACGGCCGCGAGGCCAACGCGGCTCGCGCTTGAGTTCACCGTCGCGAATCGTAGGCAACCGCCCTAGGTGAATTTCCCCCCAGAGGCGACGTAGCCCTGATTTCGTCTTGCCAAACGTAGGTCGCAAATATGCGCACGTCAGCAAAATCTTGACGTTCTGGCTTTTCCGCTCAACGCCCAGGGCGCCGTCGGGCCAGGTACAGGCAAGGTAGCAGGGAAGCCGACCATCTACGGCGAGATATCGACGTGGAAAACTAGGGGCTTTAGGAAGCAATGGGGATTTTCCCCAGTTTGCGACTGGTGCGTTCACCCCCAGGCAGCCAACACGGATTGAACCGCGTAACTGCCACAACTGACAGAAGTTGCAGTCGTCAGGGAGGACCGCGGGTCTGGCGCCGTTATTTAGGAGCGGCGGGACCGGGCCTCACGAGCTGCCCATTAGCTCCGATCGCGCAGAGCGCCGCGTCCCAACCCCCGGGTGTCTTCGGGACGCAGTTTTGCCGCCTGTTGGTTTTCGCGGCGGATCGCCTCGTACACCTCGCGGCGGTGCACAGGTATGTCGTGCGGCGCCTCAATGCCCAGCTTCACCTTGTCGCCGCGAACGTCCACCACCGTCACGACGACGTTGTCCCCGATGACGATGCTCTCGTCGCGTTGTCTCGACAGGACCAACATGGGTGCGCCTTTCGGCAGAATCGTTGCGACCGATTAGTTAAGGCCAGGCGTTGTCGACGCGAGCACCGGCGTACGAAAAACGAAATCCGAAATTTGAAACTCGAAACAAATACGAACGACTCATTTCACGGGCGATAGGTCATGCCGTCCGTCGTAGCTCCGCAGGCGCCAGCAGGGCGTACTGCACCGGCAACGGATCTTTGGCGATTACCTGCCGGCCGCGGCGGCCTTCGACATTAATTACTAGCGGCGCCCGCAGATTGAGCGACAGCCCTTCGGGGTGGCGACTCACGATCACGACAATCTGCGCATCATCCGCGCTCGGCAGGCCCAGCGGCGCCAAGTCCTGGCGACAAATTCGAAGTTGGTAGTCGGGCAGAAACCGCCGCGGACTGACCACTCCGAGCGCCATATCCGGATCGTCGATGCACTGCAGCCAGCCAAGAGCGGCGTTCTGCGCGTCGGCCAGCACGACCCACCGGCGGCATTGCGCAAGCCGATGAGTCCCTGCTCAAATAGCAGCACGTCCGCAGGCGCGGTCTGCAGCTTTCCGAAGCGTGAGGTGGTGACTTCCATGTCGATGTCCGCCGAAAACGGCGCGCGCCACGGGCGCGATACGGCGCGTGCGCGACGCCTCGCCCTTTCCCTGGCCGCTGCACCAGCAGCATTGATTGCATCGGCGCACCGCGCCGCGAAGCCAGAAAAACTGCGTAAGATTTTCCGTGTCCGGAAGTGAGGCAGCAGAAGCCCCGATCGTGCCGCGCCTTATAGAAAATTAAGCAACGAAAGCTGCAAAATGTTGGCGATGGCTTGCAACGAAGCTTGGAGCGAGACCTGCCGCGCCGTGAGATTCGAGATGGCCTCGGCCAGGTCCACTTCGATTTCGTCGGAAAGAGCCGAGCGGAGTTGGACGTCCTCGTCCTCAAGACTCTGGGAGCTGACGTCGAGAGCCCGCTCGCGGGCGCCGACTTCGGCCTGGGCGAACGTCACGCGGTCGATGTCGCCGTCGATTGCCGACACCGCGCGACTGATGCCCGGCAGGTCGCCCGCCGAGAGGGCGTCGCGCAGGCGGATGAGCGTCGCGAAAACGCCGTCGGTCTGGAGGAAGTGCTGATCGGCGCCGGTGATCGTACCGGTGGCCGAGGTGGTGACCCCGGTGTCTTCCGGAACCAGGCCGAGCAACTGGGCGGCGTCGCTGCCCTCGTGGCTGGCGACGGTAAGCGCGCCGCGCCGACGGTGCTGTCCGTTAAGCTGATGCCATTTCCGGTGGTCGCGAGGCTGGCGACGACCTGTCCGCCGGTCGCAGCGTTGATGGCGTCAATCGCATTTTGGATCGTGTCGGCGCCGGCGAGCGTGACGTTGAAGTTCTGGCCGCTACGGGCGGTGATCGAGAAGTCGACCGGCGTGGAATGAACCGCAAGCCCGCCGACGATTGACAGTGGCAGGCCAGATTGCAGCACCGTCAATTCGCCCTGACCGGCTGTATTGTCCACGAGGGTGATCGAGCCATTCGCGGCCAGCGTCGCGCTTACGTTGGGCCCAGCGGTCAGGTTGATCGCAGAGGTGGCGTCGGCGGCGTTGTTGGCGGTCGTCAGGTCAACTGAGTAAAGTACGCCGCTGCGCGTGGTGAGGGACAGGATGCGCCGATCGATCGTGTAGTCCTGTCCGGACTTCGTGGGTACGCCCGCGCCGTAGTTGAGCTCGTCGAGCTGGGTGGCGCCGGTGAGCGAGCGAAGGCCGAGCTGCGTTGCGGTCTGGCCGCCGTTTTCGCCGATCTGAAAATCGCCGCCGCTTATCCGCGTGCGGACGTTGATGCCTGTGCCGTCGGCGTTGATCTCGGCCGCGAGGCCGGCGTCGGGATCGTTGAGGATGTTGAGCAGGTCCTCGACGGTCTCGGCGCCGCTGAAGGTGAACGTGCGCGTCTGGCCGCCGTTGACGACGCGAATGCCCGAGGCGAGATCGAGCGTGGCGCCGCTGCCGCCGGCGGAAACGGCGGTGGCATCGATTGACGGGATCCCCAGGCCAGCGCTGGCTGGGGTGAGCGAGTCGGAGGGGTCGAGCTCCGCCTGAAACGTGCCTTGGACATTGATCGCCGCGGCGACTTGATTGGCAGTCGACGCGCCGGCAGCTACGAACACGTAAAGTGTCTTGGCCGCGCCGCCGCTGTTGCCAGTGTCGCCCTCAACATTGCCAATATCCGCCGCGGCGATCGCCGCTCCGGGGACGTACGCGGCCTCGATGCTCGCGTCGTGCGCCGCGGTAAAGGCGCCGGTCGAGTTGATCGCCGTGACGACGGCCGCCGCCGTGGTCGCGCCCGCGTCGTCGACGGTGATGGTGAGCAGCTTGTTTCCGGAGTCGTAGTTGGCCGTGGCGGCGTTGCCCAGCCCCGTAGCGCCGGCCACGACGATCCGCACGTTGTTCTGGGCGACTCCGCCGGCCGTCGAGGTGACAATCAGGTCGTTGCCGGCGCCGGTAAACTTGAGCGACGCCCGCGCAGCGCAGGCGCTTGTATCGTACTGGGCCACCTCGGCGCCTGCCGACAGGCCCGGCGCGGCGGTGAGCAACTCGTCGTCGACGAGCTGAACCGTCACGCCGTTGTACTGCGTGCCGTTGGCCGCGGCTTTGATCAGCAGGTCATTATTGGCGCCGCCTGAAACAAGCCGCGCTTGGGCCTTGGCGCCTAAGAGATCGGCCAGCGGCGTGGTCTTGAGAATAACGGGATCGAGGTCGCTGCCGGTTAAGAGGCCGGTCCCTACGCCGGTCGGATTCAAAATGCCGAGCTCGGCGGCGGCTGCCCCGCTGGCCACTTCGCTGACGGTGAGGTTTCCGCCTCCGGCCGGGTCGAGCTGCAGGGTCAATCCCTGGCCAGTGATGCCCACGGAGATCTGCCGCCCCGCGGGGGCGTTGGTCTCGATCAGTCGAGCCACGTCGCCCACCGTGACCGCGCGGCTGATGTCGACGACCACAGTGTTCGTGCCGTCGGAAATCTGCAACGCGCCGTTGGGACTGATGCCGTGCCCGCGGCGCAGGCTGCTCAAGAGCGTGTCCGAGCTCAACTGGGGATTCAGATCGACGCCGCCGAGGACTTCGTCCGAGATGCCGCCGAACACGGTAAGTCCCGCGGCGTTCGTGGAAAACAAGACGCCGACGTCGGAGTAGTTGTCGATCGACTTGTCGTTGCCGGCGTAGTGGACTCCCTGACCGTCGAAGGAGTAGGGCTCGACATTGGTCTGCGAACCGGCGAACAGGTAGCGTCCAAGGTAGCGGCGATTGGCGACGCTCAACAGCGCGTCGATGGCGCCGTTCACCTGGTTGACGACTTCGTCGCGTTCGGTCTGGGTGCTGGTGGTGCCGGCGACGCCCAACGCCTCGCCACGGAGATCGCCCAGGGTGCTGGCCACCGACAAGAGAGCGTTATCGGTGGCGGCCAAAAATTGCTTGCCGCTGTCGACGCTGGAGCGGAGTTGCGTCTTTCGCTCCAGCAGCCGTTGAAGCGTAATGGCCCTCTGGGCGGCTGGGGCGTCTTCGCTGGGAAGCGTAAAGCGCCGTCCCGTGCTCACCTGGCTTTGAAGACGAAAAATGTCGAGCTGGTCGCCCTGCAACTGCGCCAGCAGGCGCTGCCGCGCCAGGAGCTGCGTGATTCGCGTGGTGGGAATGGGAACGATGCCGGCCATGGGGGGCAGAGGTCAGAGGTCAGGGGTCAGGGGTCGGGAGCGAGCCGGCTCGTCCCCGAGCCCGGCCGCGGGGCGCCTACAGCGCCACCAAAATGTCCAAGAGGTCCGAGATCGTGGAGATGTACCGCGCCGAGGCCTGGTAGGTTTGTTGCAGCAGGATCAGGTCGATGGCTTCTTCGTCGAGATTGACGCCGCTGACGGCTTGCGCTTGGGCGTCGAGCGTCTGCTCGAACACGCGGAAGCCCTCGGCGATCGACCCCGCCGTGGTGGCGCCCTGCGCGGTTTCGTTGATCAATTGGTCGTACACGCCGGTGATTGACGGGCCGCCCTGGCTGTTGGCGCCTGCGTCGTGCAGGTCGATCAGCCGCAAGGCGTTTTCGACGCCGACGCCGATGCCGTCCAGCGCCGCGGCGAACTTCGATCCGTCGGCGAGCACAACGTCGTTGACGGCCAGGTCGCCCGCGTTCGAGCCCTTGAAAAAGGTGTTGATCCCCAGCGCGGCCAAGACGCCGCTGGTGTCGCCGGAAAACCCGATCTGTGATTCGCCGCTCTCAGCCGCGATTGTCAGTCGATTGTCGGCGGTGACCGACGCGGTCACGCCGTCCACCGCATCGATGGCGGCGGCCAGCGACGCCAGGGACGAGTCGCCGTCGAGTCCATTGAGGTCGACCGCAATCGTGTGGGTCTCGGTGAGCTTGGTGGCGGTGTTATAAACCAGCAGATTGAACGTGCCATTGACGGGGGTGAACTTCAAGCCGGCGGCGTCGAGCGTGTCGCCGGCGGCGCTAACGCTTTCGACGCTCGTAACGCTGGAGTAGCCGGTGACGCCCTGGCCCTGCGAATAAACTTTGTTGAACTCGTTCGCCAGGGCCGCGGCAAATTCGTCGAGTCGATCAAGGAATCCCTGGACGACTGTGTCTCGCGATTCGTAGATGCCGTGCAACTCCCCGCCGGTCACCTGTAAAGGACTGCCGTTGTCGGCGAACACCGTGGTGGCAGTTGCCAGGCCGTCGTTGTTGGAGCCGAACTTGGTCTTCACCTCGCGGCGCGTTCCTTCGAACACCAGGTAGTCGCCGCTCACAGCGACGTTGACCGCCCCGGTCTTCGTTTCCGTGACTTGCACGTCGGCGATTTCGGCCAGACGCGCCAGCGCCGTGCGCCGCTGGCTCCGCAAGCCGCCGGCCTGACTGCCCGAGGCATCGCCGCCTTCCAGCTCGACAATCTGGATGTTGAGCTTGCGAATTCCCTCGGTCAGCGTATTGATTTCCGTGCTCAGATTTTCCACGCCGCGGCTGAAGTCGGAGTACACAGTCTCCACGCGGCTATTGAGGCTGTTGATGCGGGTGGTCAGCGTCTTGCCTGCCTGCGCGGCCAGGTTTCGGACGGACAACTCCTCGGGCTGCTCACTGACCTCGGTGATGGCGTTGAAAAAGTCGGTCATCGCCGTGCTGACGTCGGTGTCTGAGAGTTCGCCGAGAATCGATTCGAGATCGAGGTAGGTTTTTTCCTGCGCCTCGGCGCTGGCGCGGTCGCCGCCGACGCCGCGGAGCCGCTCCTCGGCAAAGCGGTCGAGGCTTTGCACGATGCCGGCCACCTCGACGCCGAGGCCGAGGGTCAGGTTGCCGACTTTCTGCACGGGAGCCGGGGTGTAGAGCGTCCGCTCGCGGACGTAGCCCGGCGTGTTGGCGTTGGCAATGTTATTGCCGACCACGTGCAGGCCGATTTGCATCGCCTGCAGCGTGTTGCCCGCCATCTGGATGGAGCCGAAGAGAGACATGCAAGGACCGAGCGATGAGGGGCGAGGGATGAGTTCAAGGCGCAAGGCAGAAGCGGCGACGTGCTAGCACTCGCCCCTCGTCCCTGGCTCCTCGTCCCTGCTACACGGCCTGGTCCATCAGCGCGCCGCTGGTTTCCGGGCCGCCGCCCTTTCCATATGTCGGCTGTGAGCGGCCGCCGGTAGCAATGATCTCCAGCATTTGAGACAGATGGAGCACCGTGCGCTGCATGGTCACCCATTGCGCCAGGCACTCATGCCGGATGAGTTGGGCCCGACGGCGGGCCTCGGCGATCGACGGATCGAACTTTTCTGCCGCGGCGCGCGGCAGGGCCGCCGACAGGTCCGCCAGCGATTGGCGTGGAAGTCCGTCGGCCTCGGCCCGCGCCAGCAGCCGCTGCCGGTCGGCGTGACACGCCTGCAACTCGTCGCCCAGGCGCTGCTCGCGGAGCGCCGGCGACGCCAACGCGGCGTGGTCGCGGCGGACGATGAACTCGCGCTTCGTTGCCAGCAGCGCCAGCAACTCGTGCTGGGCCGCGGCGAGGCGCTCCAGCAGCGCGCCGAGGTCGGTTTCCCAATGGTGTTCGACTGCGGCGGTTGTCACGGCGTGCTGCCTATCGCGCGAGGGGCTAGCCGGACGGCCACGCCGTCCGGGTCCCGGAGGGCGTGGCCCTCCGGCTAGTTTTTGGCTTCGATGTCAGGGGCGGTTTGGTTAGCGCTGGCGCAAGGCCGCCAAATCCGCCATCGCCGGCGACTGCTTGCCGCCGGACCGAGCGATGACGTCGGCCTGACGGCGGAACTGCTGCCGAAACATCGGATCGGCGAAGCTTCCCGCACTGGCCTCGCTCATGCGGTCGGCAAGTTGCTGGTCGAGTTGCGAGCGAAACACTTCCTCGGTCTGCCCGCCGTCGAAATACGCCGCCTTGCCGACCGTGCTCCGCATCGACTTGAGCATCTGCCCAAAAAAAGTTTTGCCGACAAAGTCACGGTAAGCGTCGCGGAGCTTGAGCGCCGACTCCAACTGCTCCGGCTCGTCCTGGCCCGAAGGCTTGAGCGAGCGCACGGGATCGGGGCGAACCGCGTTGAGTTGGACAGGATTGATTTGCATTTTCAATTGACCGTCGAGGACGCAGAACACCTTCGCGCCTTCAATTTCACGTCATAGCCGCCGGCGGGAGCCGGCGTTGTGGCGAACCGGCGCCGGCTCCCGCCAGTGGCTATCATTTGTTGCGAACGTGTTACTCCACAATTAGCCGCCCGTGCAGCTTGCCGTTCTGGGCGATGCCTTTGATGATGGCGACGACGTCGTTGTGCGGCACCTTGATCGAGTTAAGGGCCGTCACCAGCGACTGCAGCTTGGCGTCGTCCGTCTGGTCGGCGTCGACCGAGGAAAACACCGCCGGCTGGCCAGCCTCGACGACCACGTTTTTGTGCGCCACCACGACGTCGCCGATCGTCACGTCGCCGCTGATGACGATGCTGCCCGTTCTCTCGTTGATCACCACGCGGGCTTCCGGCTCGGGGGCGTAGATGGTGGCCTCGAGCACCGCGGCGGCGAATGCGACGGGGTCGTTCTTGTACTCCTCGGGCACCTGCACGACGATGTTCGAAGCGCTGACGGCCTTCACAAAGTTGTCGCCTTCGCGGGAGTAGAGGGCGTGAATCGACTCGGCCACTTCGGTCGCCGTCTGAAAATTGGCATGGTACTCGTCGAGCACGAGCGTGATCCGGTCGTCCTGGACGAAGGGGCAGAAGACATCCTGCTGCATCTGGCAGCCGCCGGTGACGATGCCCGTCAACGGTTGAGCGGGGTCTTCGAGGTGGATGGGGCCCTCGCAGGTCGCGTACAGAGTCGTGTCGTTGACGTTGGCGCCCTTGAGCGCCGCGAACACCAACCGGCCGCCGGCCAGGCTTTTGCCGTTAATGCCGGCGACGTGGCAATCCAGCTCGTCGCCCCGGCGGGCGCCCGTGGCGGGAACCTCGGCGGTGACCATGACCATCGCGGCGTTCTTGATCTTTTCCAGTTCCTTCAGTCCCGACGAGCCGGGCACGGGCAGTTCGGGGATGGCGGCGCCCATGATCTCCATTGACCGCGCCAGTGCCCGCATCGTCGCCGCATCGCCAGCCTCGCCAGTGCCCGCCAGCCCCACCACCAGGCCGAGGCCGCGGAGGACGTTTTTCTCTTGACCCTTCACGCGGCAGATGTTTCGCAGCACCGTACGCGCCAGGCAGGGATGGGCGCCGGGAGCGAGGAGCCGCGAGGACGGCCAGGACGAGCGTGAGGACTTTGGAGAAGGATTTCATGATTTCCTGACTTTGTCGGCGGGCAGCGGTTGGCGAATCGGGTACGGAGTGCTGAGTACTCGGTACTCATTACGCTGTACTCACTCCTCGTAACTCACTCCTCGGAACTCGCAACTCACAACTCGTAACTCATCAAAACGGCTTGTACTTGTCGTACCACTTCGAGAACCATCCCCGGGCATACCCGTCGCGCACCTGGCCTTGCTCGCCCTTGGTGACTTTCAGGCCGTAGATGGCGTCGCTGGTAACGGAGCGATCGGGTTGGATCGCCTCGCGGCGGACCTCGCCCGAAACGAAAATCCGCCACTGCTCTTCGTTGGCTTCTACCGTGGTGTTGCCCTCGATATAGAGGTTTCCGTTCGGGCGGATCTCCATGATTTGGGCGCCGATGCGGAACGTCAGGGTGTCGCGGAGCTCGACGTCGCTTTCGGCCCGGTTCTGGCTATTGTAGGTGCCGGCTATTTTGGGGTCGCCGTCGGCTTGCGGCGCCGCCTTGACGCTCTTGCCGTCGAACCTGATCCAACTGCTTAGCACGGCGTTGAGCGACTGCGTCTTGCGCTGCTCGGCGTCACCCTCGCTTTTCAGCAACGTGCGGTAGTCGACGATCACCGTGATGATGTCGCGTTCCCTGAGCTCCCGCTGCCGAGCCTCGGGAGGCAGCTCGCGGTACATGAATGAACCGTTTGCCATGCTCAGCGCTTGCTGCGGCTGCGCCGGCTGCAACAGCAGGCTGCTGTCCTGGGCGGACCCCACGGCGGCGGCCAACGCCAGGCAACACGCCGTGCTCAGCTCGATCGCAACGGAACAGGTTTTGAATCGACGATGCATGATGATCGGCACAGTTAACGAATCTGGTGACTTGCGGCGCTCGACTCGTGGGTCGTCGCGGCGATCTCGCCGGCTGCGGCGCCGGCGGCGAACACTTCCAACTCTCGAGCGCCCGACACGCGGGCTGCGTACCGCTCGCGGCCCTCGAGGGCCTCGACCATGATCAGGTCGCCCAAGGCTCCATCCTCGCGGGCCGTGGCATAGGTGCGAACCACGACGCCGGCGGCTCGCGCCTTGACGGTCACCCGCTCGCCGCGGCGGACGATGATCGGAGCGCGGAGCTGGTTGGCCAAGATGACGGCGTCGGTGCGGATGGTTTGGACGGCTTCCTGGCCCACGGCCGCGTCGAGCGACGCCACCGCTTGGGCCGGCACGGCGCCGCCAATGGGGCGCAGCACGACGTCGGTGGCGCGGACGAAGTCGCCTCGTTCGATGGTGCGCACTGCGCAGGCGACAATTTGGAGCTGCTCAACCTGGGCAACTGCCGCGAGGGCGTCTTTGTCGCCGGCGAAGGCGAAGGTAAAACGCTGACGGCCGGTGTAAGGCGCCTTGCCGCCGCTCACGGTCGGCCGCGCGGCGCCGCGGCGGAAGGCCTCGACGAGCGGGGCATTGGGCTCCACGGAGATGTTCCACAGTTCGTGGCCGGTTTGCTGGCGAAGAAACTGGCTGATCTGGGCGACAAGCTGCTCCTCGGCGACCTCGCTGGTAAGGGGTTGAGAATTCTGTCGGGCGGCGGGCGCCGGTTCGATTGCCCGTGCGGGGCCCTCAATCACGACCGCCTCGGCGCCTGCGATGCGCAGGTCGGCGGCGTCGACGCCGTTCGCGGCCAACAGGTCGCGTACCTGCGACGCGCTAAGTCGCTGCTGCGCGCCAGGGGCCGGCGCGGGCATGAGCGGAATGTCAAGCAGTCGGCGGCGAGCCGCGTCGTCGAGAGTCGTCGCGTCCGCGATATCGCTCACCCGCACGATGGCGCCGGTGGGAACGCTATGCGGGCGCAGCACCAGCTCGCCCGCCGCGGCGCTGGTTGCGGCCGCCAGCAGCGACGCGAGCAGCAAGCTCGTAAATAACTTGACACGCGATTTCATCAGCGCGAGAGTCCTCATCAGAACCGCCGCAGATTGGCGGCTACTTGCATGATCTGATCGCCGGCCTGGACGACTTGCGAGTTGAGCTCGAACGCCCGTTGGGTGGTGATCAGGTCGATCAATTCCTGCACGGGCTCGACATTTGACGCCTCCAGGGCGCCCTGCCGCACCAGTCCGGCGCCGTTCTGGCCCGGGTTGAGCTGCTGGGGCTGACCCGAGGCGTCGGTCTGCTTGAACAGGTTGTCGCCCAGCTTCAACAGGCCGTCGGGATTGACGAAGGTTGCGATCTGAATCTGGCCGGCGTTTTGCAGCGTGGGGTCGGTGCTCGTTCGATATTGCACCTGGCCGTCGGTCGTGACGACGACGTCGGTGGCTTCTTGCGGGATGTTGATGCCGGGGTCGAGCACCCGGCCGGCTTGAGCCGAGCCGAGCACGAGCTGGTTCTGGGCGTTGATGCCAAAATTGCCGGCCCGGGTGTACAGGAATCCGCCGGCCGGATCGGTCACCTGGAAGAAGCCGAGCCCCTCGACGGCGAAGTCGAGTGGGTTATTGGTCACCTGCATGGCGCCCTGGCCGTGGTTGGTCTGCGTGCTGGAGACCCGCGTGCCAAGGCCGACGTCGACGCCGGTCGTGGTAATGCTGCCATCAGAGTCCTGGGCGCCGGGCAGGCGAATCTGCCGGTAGAACAGGTCCTCGAAATTGGCGCGGTCTCGCTTGAAGCCGGTCGTGTTGATGTTCGCCATGTTATTGGCGATCACGTCCAGCTTGGTTTCCAGGGCGTCCATGCCCGTGGCTGCGGTGTAGAGAGTTTGAACGCTCATAAGACGAAGAGGGGGTTGGGATTTGGGGGCTGGGGGCTGGGGTTCAGGCCACAGGACTCAGGGACGGGGTTACGCTTGCGTGTTGACGGCGAGGACTCGGTTGACCAGCCCGCTGATCATGCTGTCCTGGTGTTGGATAAGCCGCGTGTTGGCTTCGAACGCCCGCGAGGTTTCGATCATCGCCATCATCTCGCGGGTGGAGTTGACGCCGGACTGTTCGAGATACCCTTGCCGCACATCGCGGTTAGCCTCGCTGACGGGCGCTGTGGGCGCCAGCGGGCGAAACAGGTTGTCGCCCGACTTCACCAGGTCGCCGAGCGACCGCGGCTGCACCAGGCCGACGGCCGTCGCGGCGCCGTCCTGAACGATTTGGCCGCCGGCGTGGATTTCCCACGGGCGCGTGCCGTCGATGACGATTTCGCCGCCCGACTCATCGAGCACGGGCAGGCCGCCGGATTGCGTGGTGAGGCGGCCTTGCGGATCGAGCGTGAAGTTGCCGGCGCGGGTGAGATACACGCCGCCGTCGTGCCCGCGGACCTGAAAGAAGCCGTCGCCGTTGATGGCGAAGTCCGTGGGGATTTTGGTAAGCCGCAGGCTACCGGAGGAATAGTCGGTGTCGACGCCGTTCATCTTGACGCCGCCGCCGAGGTCGTTGCGTGACTTGCTTCCGGCGCGGTCGACGCCCTGCTGAATCGCCTCGGCGAAGCGGGCCTGAAAGGTGGGCACGTCTCGCTTGAATCCCGCCGTCTCGATGTTGGCGAGATTGTTGGCGATGACCTCAAGGCGCCGCTGCTGGGCCTGAGCGCCCTCGGCGGAGATGTACAAACCGTACGGCATGGAAGCGAAGAGAGTGCAGGCGCCCCCCTGCACTTTCGGGCGTCTCGCTTAAAGCACTCAGCGTGCCAAATGATGATAATCGTGTTTCACAGGGAAATCGCGCGGGGGGCTCGCGGCGCCAGCGGCAGGCACTGCCGATTGGGGACGAACAATCGGCAACATTAGCCGAACGGCCACGCCTGCGGATAGTGCCGTTGCGGACGTGTAAGCCGGCGCCGCCCAAGGCGCCGCGAGGACCCGGCATCGAGACGATGCCGGGTAACGGGGGATTTAGAGCTCGCGCGATTCCGCGATGAGCTCGGCGGCGCCTTGGGCGGCGAGATCGTCGGCGATGCGCTCGCCGAGCGCCTGCGCGGCGGCCAGCGCGTCGTCGCATGTGGCCGACGACAGTGCGTTCTCACCGCTGGCGCGCACCACTGCGCCTGCCGTTCGACTCGGCCACCAGCGCCTCGAGCTGCAACTTGCCGTCGGCAAACCGGCCCCAGGCGGCAATGGGCGCCGAGCAGCCGCCGTGCAGCGCCGCCAGCACCGTACGCTCGGCGCCGGTCGCCAGGCGCGTGGCGGCGTCGTCGAGGCGGCCCGCAATCCGTAGCGCGTCGGCGTCGTCGGCCCGGCATTCGACCGCCAGCGCCCCCTGCCCTGGCGCCGGCAGCATCCGCGGCGGCGCCAAAAGTTCGGTAATTCGACCGGCCAGCTCCAACCGGATCAGCCCCGCGGCGGCCAGTACGATCGCGTCGTACTCGCCGGCGTCGAGCTTGCGCAGTCGCGTGTCGACGTTGCCGCGAATCGGCAATACCTTCAGATCGGGCCGCAAGTGCAAGAGCTGAGCTCGTCGCCGCAAGCTGCCCGTCCCCACTCGCGCGCCTGCTGGCAGCGCGGCCAGCGGCGCCGTAGCTACAAGTGCGTCGGCAGGATTCTCCCGCGGCGTCACTTGAGCGAGCGCCAGGCGGTCGACCGACTTGGTCGGCAGATCTTTCAGACTGTGCACCGCCAGGTCCACCGAGCCGTCGAGCACGGCCGCTTGAATTTCTTTGGTGAACGCGCCGGGCTCGCCCAAGGCCGCGATGGGCCCGACTTGATGCACGTCGCCCCGCGTGGCGATCTCGACGATCTCGATTGACGCCGCCTGAGCCCGCCACGCGGCGGCGATCCAGTCGCTCTGCCAGCGGGCCAGCTTGCTCGAGCGAGTGCCGATGCGAAAGACTCGCTCGCTGGCCATGAGAAACTCTGCTTCACTCGCCGACGGGCGACGCTGTCAACTCCCGAGCCTGCCGCTCGCGCTCGACCAATGCCGCGTTAAGTTGGTCCGGCGGGGCCACCACCCCGCAGCTTACGATGAATTGTAACGCCTGCTCAGTCGTGATGTTCAGGTCGATGGTCTCGCTCCGCTTGACCGTGGCGATGTACCCGGTGAACGGCATTGGCGAGCACGGCAGAAAAACCGTCACCAACGGCTCGTTGGCCGCCGCGGCGATGTCCACCAGGCTCTCGCCCGTGACGAATCCCAACTGCCAGATGCCCTTGCGGGGATATTCGATGGCCACCACCCGGGTGTACTCGATCTCCCGCTCGCTGAAGACGAAGTCGGTCACCTGCTTGACCGAGGAGTACACGTTGCGCACCAGCGGCAGCCGCGTAATCAGTCGCTCGAGCTGCAGCCAGAAAAACCTGCCCACGCCGGCTGCCAGAAACTTGCCGAGCAAATACAGCACGAGCAAGAAGCCGCACAAAAACACCGGCACCACAAATTGCCGCGGCAACCAGGTGCGGTCGATGTAGGTGCGGTAGACGCCCCCCGCGGTTCGCGGGACGTTTGCCGGCCCCACGTATTCGACGACTTGATCGTAATGCACCGCGGGCAGGAACTGTCCGTCGGCCGCCTGACGATAGCTTTCGCCGTCAACTATGGCTGTCCCGTTTTGCACATTGGCGACGGCGGAGGGCGGCAGAATGTTCTTCTCGTATTGCGAGATAAGAACCCGACGGGCCAGCCCCTCGACGGGCGCCAACATGTAGTTGGCCACCGTGTTCCAGATCCATACGAGGATCACGATCGTCAGTAGGGGCGGCAGCAGCACCGCCAGGCCGCGCAAGAGGGCCCGGCGAAACGGGTCCATCTGCCGGTGCTTCTTCGCGTTGTTGGCGGGGACGACATCCATGGCGGACTATTGTGCGCGCTGGGCGCCTTTTTCGACAGGGCGCGACGCGGTGGCGTAAAGCGCCGAACTCACTCGCCAGCGGGCGTACGGGCGAGCACCAACGCAGTGACTTCGGCGGCGCCCGCAGTTTTGAGCGCCTGCGCCGCTTCGCTGCACGTGGCGCCGGTGGTCAAAATGTCATCCACCACCAGCACATGGGCGCCAGATAAATGATAGCCCGGTCGCATGCGCATTTGCCGGACCATGTTGCGAAGCCGCGCCTTGCGCGTTAAGCCTAGCTGTGGCCGGACGTTGCGCGTGAGCGCCATCATCGCTCCGGCGGCCGGAACGTGCAGTCGCCGGGCCAAGTGCTCGGCCAGCCGCCGCGGCGGATTCACGCCGCGCTGCCACCGCCGCCAGGCGTGCATGGGCACGGCCGTCACCACATCAATGTGCAGTTTCTTCAGCGTGGGGCCGAGTTGCGCCCACGCCAATTCCAGCGCCGTCCGGCCCATGACGCCGCTGCGGTCGTCCTTCAAACGCACGATCATGGATTTCAGCAATCCCTCGTACTCGCCCACGGCAAGCGTGCGGTCCATGCGCAGCCGCACGCCGCGACAGTAGTTGCACTCGAGCGTCGCGCCCTGTACCTCCGGCAGACGCGCCGCACAGCGGCGGCAGGCGGGCCAGTCGGCCAGGCTGAGCTGACCGCGACAGGCGCCGCAGAGCGCCACGGCGTCGTGGCGGTCCGGCAGTTCAACGTCGCAGGCAGCACACCGAGATGGGAAGACGATTTCAAGTGCGGACTCGCGCGTGTGGCGCAGCCATCGACCGAGCGGCAAAGCGGCGCGTCTCATAGCAGTCGACGTCATCGGGGCGGTGGTAATCGGCGGTGGTCGACCTGTCATTGTCGCTGCTGCCGGCACGCGTGCAAGCATGCGCGGCCCCCATGGCCTGCGCGGATGCGACCAGAAATCCGCTCGCTCCAGCGAGAGAACTACATTTGCCTTGACGCCGCTAGCTTCTCTCCTCTACGCTCCGCCGCCCTCCCCTTACCGGCGCGCGTCCTTGGCCGCATGTTTATCCTCAATCGCTACTTGTTGCGGCAGTTCGTGCAGATCTTCGTCATCTGCTTCGTCAGCCTCATCGGGCTGTACATTGTGATCGACGCCTTCGGGCACCTCGACCACTTCTCGTCGTATGCGGAGAAGGAAGGCCACCTGTTCGGCGTGATCGCCCGGTATTACGCCTATCACAGCCTGGCCTTCTTCGATCGCACCAGCGGCCTGTTGGCGATGATCTCGGCCGTGTTCACGGTGGGTTGGCTGGCGCGGCATCAGGAGCTGACGGCCTGCCTGGCCGCGGGCATTTCGAAGTTTCGCGTCGTCAAGCCGCTGCTGGCGGCGACGGCGGTAATCGCCTTGGCGGCCGCCGCAAACCGCGAATGGGTGCTGCCCCGCGTGCGCGACGAGCTGACCCGCGACGTGAAGGATCTCGGCGGCGAGGCCAATCGCGTGCTCGAGCCGCGCTTCGACAATCAGAACGACTTTCTGATCGGCGGGGACAAGGTCGCGATGGCCGACCGGCGGATCATCAATCCGGCGTTTGTGATGCTGGCCCCTGAACTGTCGCGCTACGGCAAGCAAGTCGCGGCCCGGCAAGCCATCTATCAAGACGCGAGCACGGACCATCCCGCGGGATTTCTACTGCAAGGGGTCACCGCCCCTCCGGCCGCGCAAATCTGTCAGCGTCCCTCCCTATCGCTGGGCGATCGGCGAGTGATCCTCACGCCACGCGACACGCCGTGGCTGGGCGCCGACCAGGTGTTTGTGGTGAGCGAAGTGCCTTTTCCGCTGCTGGCCAGCGGATCCAATTGGCGCAGCTACGCCTCGTTCGACGAGCTGGTCGACGAGCTGAATAATCCCCACGGCGATCCGGGACCCGACGTACGCGTGGCGGTGCATGCGCGGCTGGTGCAACCCCTGATGGACGGCGTGCTGGTGATGCTGGGCCTGCCGCTGATGCTGTCCCGCCGCACGCGCAACGCCTTTTTGACCGTGGGCATGTGCCTGGCGCTGGCGGCCGTCTTCACATTGGCGGCGCTAGCCTGTAAGTCGCTCGGAAACTTGAGCCTGCTGCGGCCCGCGCTGGCGGCCTGGCTGCCCCTCATGGCATTCGTGCCCGTGGCGACGGCATTGAGCCATTCGCTGCGGACGTGACGCTTGACATGCGATGCTGGATGCTCGATGCTCGATGCTCGATGTTTGAAAGTCACCCGCGTCCCGGCGCATCCAGCATCCAGCATCTTCCCTCCTGCACCGGAGTTGACATGAAAGTCGCCACATTCACCACCAATAAGGGCGAAATCCGCCTCGAACTCTTCGCCGACAAGGCCCCCAAAACCGTGGCCAACTTCGAGAAACTGGCCGCCCAGGGTTTTTACGACGGCCTGAAGTTTCATCGCGTGATCGACAACTTCATGATCCAGGGCGGCTGCCCCAAGGGCACTGGGACGGGCGGGCCCGGCTACACGTTTGAAGATGAGTTCCGCAAGGATTTGAAGCACGACGGCCCCGGCGTCCTCTCGATGGCCAACTCCGGCCCAAACACCAACGGCTCGCAGTTTTTCATCACGCACGTGGCCACGCCGTGGCTCGACGGTAAGCACTACGGTCTTCGGCAAGGTGCTCGGTGACGGCCAGAAGGTGGTTGACTCGATTAAGATGGGCGACAAGATCGAAAAGCTGGTTGTCACGGAAGAATAGAGTAAGTACCGGGGACTCCCATATTCAGCGTCGAGCCGATCGTTTACGGCTGATCAGCGTCTGGCGTGCGCTCGACACTCGCCGAGCGCGTCCAGGGTATGGCCGCGTCGCCCCTGCCGCGCCCTCAGTGCGGCACGTCTTCAATCGGGTTCATGCGGCGGTAAGTCCGGCACAATCCGTAGAGGATGAGCGCCGCCAATACGGACGGTCCGGCGATCATGCCGCCAGTGAACACGGCATAGGCATTAACGGCGCCTCCGGTCCACGCGGAGATCCCACGCGTCGCGGCGGCGGCAGCAAAGCCCCAGACGCCCATAGCCACAAGTCCGATGGTAAACAGCAGGCCCTTTCCTGTGAACGTGAGCATCGTGCGCAGAAAGATTTCCAGTCCCTCTTGTTGCATCCGGTGGGGGTAGAGCAGGAATATAAGGTTGTCGAGACCGAACACGAGCACGTTGAGCGGGACCATAATCAGCATCGCGACGACTAATTGGTGAAGCGGCAGCGACGCGCGACAACCGCAAATCCCAACACGCCGCATTGAAACAGCGTGGCAATAAGCACCGGCGCGAGCGTCTGGCCGATGACAGCGGCAGCAGGCGTAATGGGCAGGCCCTTCAGGATCGCCAATCGATCGAGATCTCGGCGGAAGTCGAAGCTGCAGCGCCGTGGGCAAAAGCAGAAACGTGTAGAACGCCAGGCCGCCCGTGGTGCACAGCAGCGCGAAAAAGGGATCGGCAATGATGAAGCACGACGAGCCAGCAAGCACCGCTGGCGCAATCATTGCCGTCAACAGGCTACCCCAGTGACGGCGAGCCGCCAGCAGTTGCCGCCAGGCCAAGGGTCCGGCGCCGCCCCAGTGCGGGATGCGCCGCAATAATGGTTGCAGCGGCCTTAGAGACTCGTGCTCGCCCTCAGTCCCAGCTCGTTCAAATTCGAGCTTGCAAACGCCTCGCAAGTCGCGCCGCTGGGATGGTAGTTGCGTTTTTCTCGGTCGGCCGCGCGTTGCGCGGTCAGTGCATACAAACCGATGACTGCGGCGGCAAGCCCCGTCACCGTTACCGACGCCGCCGCGGCGAGTCGCATGTTAGCGGCGGTGATGCTGTCCGACAGAATCAGAGTTATCAACGGCTGAAACGGCAGTGCGATGTGGCCGACAACCGACGCGTTGAGTCGGACCAGAATCTCCACGAGGCGTTCGAGCAGTCCCTCGCCAACGTTGATCCGTGTGAGCGAGTCGTCGCGCACCACCACCGTTCCGATCGCGAGTCCTCCGACGATCAGCCCTGCGATGACCGCCGTGCGGTAAACCAGGTAGCCCGCGCGGCCCATGCCCCACGTGGCGATATCGACGGCCATGCGGAGTATTTCCAAAGTCATCAGCGCGAGCACCAGGCCGACCACGCCAAGCGACAGGCAGTGCAAGTCGGGCAAAAGCAGCAGCGTGAACAACCCGGCCTTGAAAATCGTCGTCACCGTCACCGACGCGAGCTGGTACGCCACGAGGTCTCGCGGCAGCAGCGGCATGGCAGCCAAAAGTTCGCGCTCAGCGCGGGTCCAGTCAAACGGGCTGCCGGGGCGGAAGAAGGCCGCTTTCGTGACATGCCAAACGGCATAGAGCAACAGTCCCAACGACAATAGCGCACGCAGCGTTTCCCCAGAGGCCGCTTCGCGGAGCCAAACCGTCATAGCCGCGTTGCCGAGCCAAACGACGGCCAGTACGCACGCAACAGCCGAGAGGACGAGTCGTCTTGGCTGGGACATCCTTCGCCACATGCGCCTGCGGCGGCCGCAGCTTTGCAGCCACAGAAGTTGAATTGTCGCCGGATGAAAGACAAATGAAGTCATGGAGATGTGGCGGCGAAGAAGATATCCTCGAGGCTTGCTGCCGCGTCAATATGATCGAAGCTGGTCCGCAACTCGTCGATCGGACCGAAGAACCGCTGCACTCCCGCATGCAAAATCAAGACGTGCGTGCACAGGTCCTCAACCATCGCCAACATGTGCGAGCTAACCACCACGGCGGCGTCTTGTGCGGCGCGCTCTTGCAGCGACCGCTTGAAGACGCGGATCCCCTGCGGGTCGAGCCCCGTCAGCGGCTCGTCGAAGAGGATGGCCTGGGGATCGTGCAGGTAGGCGCAGCAAATCGCGAGCTTTTGCCGCATGCCGCGCGACAGGTTGCCTGCCGGCGTGCGTTGATTAGCGGTTAGTTCAAACTCATCGAGCAACCCGAGGGCTTTGGCGTGCGCATCGCTCACTTGGTAGATGCTCGCATAGAAGGAAAGGTGCTCTGAGACAGTCAGGTCGGGAAACAGAGGCGCATCGTCGGGCACGAAGGCGAGTCGCGACCTAGCCGCGATCGGGTCGGCGTCGACGTCGAAGCCCGCGATCGACAACCGCCCCCGGCTGGCGGGGATGATGCCCGCCAGCGCTCGCATCGTGGTCGTCTTGCCGGCGCCGTTGGGCCCAATGATGGCCAGCAGCTCGCCCGGCTCGACGCGAAAAGTAATGCCTCGCGCGGCGACCTGGTCGCCGAACGCCTTATGAAAATCGTTGACTTCGATCACGCGAAGATTCCTCGTCAGACCGAGTGATATGGCTCCGCCAGTGCGCAGCAAAAAAGCGGCCGCCTTCGCTGCGCTCTAAGTCTACGCCGGCGCCCGCGAGACGATCGTATCCGCAAACTAGCGGCTGGCGCCAAGAGCTGGAAGCGGACGTGCCTGAAAGGAGGATCTGCGCGGACTGATGACGCCGGGCGACGGCCAGCCTATGCTGGTGCGTCTGCGTGGCCGGCAATTCAACAGATTTCAGCCGACGCGCGGAATCTGGCGCAGTCGCGGGATCATACGTCTACCACAGCGGAACTAAAAACCGCCTTAGCCGCTTTCGACCAAAACGGCATCGAGAAAGCGGCCTCCCGCAACGATCGATCCGTCCGGCTGCGGACCGCACCACAAGATTTCGCCCAGCATGGTTTGCCGGTCGTTGTTCACCGTCAGGACATTCATTGTCATCCACTGATGTGGCAGCAAAGGTGCGCCGAGCGTCAGTTCAAAACCGGAGCCGGATAGATTGGTGATCCGTGCGACTTGGGTGCGTGCGTCGTGGTCGCCTGCGGACCCTTGACGACCGTGGTGCAAGAGAAGTTCTACGTCCAAATCGCAGGAATATCGTTCTTTTGTACTGCGAGAACCAGCGTTTTGCAGCGTCGCCAGCCCGAGCATGCGGGCCACCGCTTGCCGAACAGAAGCGTGCGCCTCCTTTTCTTCCGTCTCATATTCCATGCCTCGCTCGAAGCGTTTGGCGGCAATGAGTTTCAGCTCATCCATCCCTCTCCGCTCACGAATACGCGCTGCGACATCGAGACCGGCAGCCGCCACCAGGCCGAAACAACCCCAGATCAGCCACACCGAACGTGCACTCTCGCTAAAAAGCGTGCTCACCCCGCCGGCGAGCAGGCAGGTGCTTACCCAGGCAATAATCGTTGCCAGACTGTTGTGCGTGAGCGTAAAGAGGAAGTTCATTGAATGGCCTTTGTGCGGGAGCCGGCTAATGATCGACCGCGATGGCGCCGTCGTTATGCGGCGGCGTACACGCCATCGATTTCGTTTGCTTCGTCGATCGACGAATTCATCTGGCCGCCGCCAACACGAACGATAGGTCGGCCAACATATTGCTGATCTACAGAAGCATACGTCATTGGCCAATCGAACCCTGGCCAGGCGCGGATCACAGAACAGCGCTCGCACGGAAAGGCGAGCTCGTCTTAGGCATTCTTCATCGGCGTAGGGGAATCTCCCATACGCTGCGTCGTGACTGGAATGTGCGCCGCGTACGGCAGTCGGCGCTTCGCAAAGCGGATCGCTCAAGCGAGAATGTCGACTAGGACCTGGCCATACACGTCTGTCAGGCGCATGTCGCGGCCGCTGAATCGGTAGGTCAACTTCTCGTGATCGAGCCCGAGAAGGTGCAAGATCGTGGCATGCAGGTCGTACATCTCGACCTTATTTTCGATCGCCTTGTAGCCGTACTCATCCGTGGCGCCGTAGATCGAGCCCCCCTTAATCCCGGCACCGGCCAACCAGCAGGTGAATCCGAAGGGATTATGATCGCGGCCGTCGACGCCTTGCGCAAAAGGAGTTCGGCCGAACTCGCCGCTCCACAGGACGATGGTCTCATCGAACAGCCCCCGCGCCTTGAGGTCCATCAGCAACGCCGCGATGGGCTGATCAACCGCCCGGGCGTTGCCGGCGTGTCCGTCCTTCAAGTTTTGGTGCTGGTCCCAACGGTCGGTCCCGAAGGAAGGACAGGTCAATTCCACAAAACGCACGCCTCGCTCGACCAGCCGCCGGGCCAGCAGGCACTCGGCCGCGAATGTTTGCGTCGGCGCGAAGTCCGACTCGAAGCCGTACATGCGCTTCGTCGCCGCCGTCTCGTCCGACAAGTCCATCAGCTTGGGGACGGCCGCCTGCATACGATAGGCCAATTCGTAGTTGGCGATGGCCGCTTCGACGGCGTCCGCGTGGGCAAATCGCTCGGCCACGACGCCGTCCAACTTACTTATCAACCGCCGCTTGCTCAGCGAAATGATCTCGGAGGACTCCTGCGGTTCGACATTAGCGACCGCACTGCCGCTCGGGCGAAAGACAGACGCCTGATAGGTCGCCGGCAAGAATCCGCTCCCGAAGTTATCGAGGCCCCCGGACGGAATCAGCCCGCCGTTGAGCACGACGAACCCGGGCAGGTTGTCGCACTCGCTGCCCAGGCCGTAAATCGACCACGCGCCTGCGCTGGGGCGGCCTTGCACGCCAGTGCCTGTATGAAGGAAGAAGTTGGCGCTGGTGTGCTCGGAGAATTCCGACGTCATCGAGCGAATGATCGCCAGGTCGTCGACGCAGGCGGCGACGTGCGGAAAAAGGTCGCTGACCGGAATGCCGCTCTCGCCGTGTTGGGTGAAATGCCACGGGCTGGCGAGCGTGTTTCCGTTGTTGTTGAACTGTGTCGGCTCGATCTTCATCTTGAACGGTTGGCCATGCTCGGCCTGGAGCCGCGGCTTGGGATCGAAAGTGTCCACCTGCGAGGGGCCGCCGTCCATGTACAGGAAGATGACGCTGGTGGCCTTGGGGCTGAAATGCGGCGGAACCGCGGCCAGCGGGTTTTGGGAGCGCGCCGCCGCGGCCGTTTCGCCAAAGAGTCCGGCGAAAGCCAGGGCGCCGAAGCCCAACGAACATTCGCGGAGCATCTGGCGGCGAGACCGAGGCTCGCTGAGAAAATGACCGCAGTGCATTGATTTATCCAGTCTTCAGACTATGGCCTGAAGGAGTTGCTTTAGTTGATAAAGATGAATTCCTTCAAATTCACTAACACGTCGCAAAGGTCGCTCCAAACTCGCACGTCACTCAGTTGCGTTCCGTAGAGTCCAGCCTGCTCGGTCAGAAATGCGGTCGTCGCCGCTAACTCGGCGCTCGTCGGCGACCGGCTGAACGCCGCGAGATAGAGCTCCCTCACGCGATCTTCCGTCGACCGCGTCGGCCCGACTAGAATTCGCTCGGCCCACCGATGGCACTGCTCGGCGACTAACGGATCGTTCATCATGATGAGCGCCTGGGCTGGTACGTTGGAGCAATTTCTTTGTCCCACGCAACTCGCCGGCGGCGGAGTATCAAACGCGACCATCATAGGGGATAAGAAGTTCCGGCGCACTTCGAGATAGATGCTTCGCCGCCCGCGACCGTCGAGCGGTCCGCTTTCCGCAGGCCGGCCGCGTCCCTGCATGAAGGGAGTGAGATACACACGGATCGACGGGCCGAACTCGGCGTCGTCGAGGCTGCCTGAGACGGCCAGCAGGGCGTCGCGAATCGCCTCCCCCTCCAAACGACGCACGTTGGCCCGGTGCAGCAGGTGATTCTGCGGATCTTGCTCGTCCGAAGCAGGATCGCCCACGCTCGCCATCTGGTAGGCGTCGGACAGCATGATCTCGCGGATCAGCCGTTTGACGGACCAGCCGCCGTCGCGAAAGCGGGTCGCCAGGTAATCGAGCAGTTCCGGATGGGTGGGCCGTTCGCCCAACACGCCAAAATTGTCGACCGTCGCCACAATCCCGCGCCCGAACAGATGGGCCCAGATGCGGTTGACCATCACGTGCGCCGGGAACGGGTTATCGGGCGAGAGCAATCGGTTGGCGAGTTCCAGACGCCCGCTGCCGCGTTCGGGCACGGGCTGATGGGCGCCGGCGATGGCCTCCAGCAGCTGCCGCGGAGCAATCTCGCCAGGGTTCTTGTAGCTGCCTCCTCGTTGGACATGCAGGTCTTCGCCGCTGCCGTCGGCAATCGCGACGACCTTCGCGGGCGCCGGCAGCGCGGCGTTGCACCGGGCCGCCTGCGTCGTGGCGTCGGCGAGTTCGGCTTGGAGGTCGGGATCCTCGGGCGTCAAATGCTGCGACAGCCCCCAACGAAAAAACTCGGCGCCGGCCGTTGACCTGTCATCGCGCCAATCGGCGAGCGCCTGGGCCCACACGCGGCCATAGGCCAGCGCGAGCGTTTCGACGGACGTGATGTTCGGCTGCGCCAAAATCAACGACGTCAATGGGTCACTGGACGGCGCCAGGGTTGCCGCGTCGGCGAAGCGAATCTCGTCGACGGCAATAAATCCGTCGCCGGGGTCGACGAGCTCGATGTACGCCCGGTGTCCGATGTAGCGAGCGACCGACTGGGCCTGCCATTGCATGGCGCCGTCGATGTTAACGTCGAACGACAAGCCTTCGAAGAGCTGGGCGGTGAAATTGTCGAGCGCGTAGCCGTCAACGCCTACTCGTACCCGTCCATTTCGGCCGCTGAGGCGGTAGTTGATGTAGGGCTTCTCGATCGTGAACGTCGGCGAGCGGATAACCCCTTGCAGGTTGGCGCCAAAGCGCCCGCTATGAGCCAGACCGATCGGAAGGAGTTCCGGGCCCTGGGACCCAACCATCCAGTCGCCGCACTCGGTGGAAGTTGATCCGAATGCCCACCCGGAACCAAACCAACTGCCCAGTCCGGATGAAAAGTCTTCGAACACGCGCTCATCGGGCCGGCGGGCCGACGCCTGCTGGTTTCGCTCATCCACGTCGGCCGCCAGCGCATGCAAGCGTGACTCGAACCCATCGTTGGCGACGCCGGCGCCGGTGAGAGTCAACCACGCATATAGCGGATGGCCGGGTTCTCGAGCCGCCGGCTCGTTGCAGGCGGCGAGGAACCGGTCGAGCAAATCGCCATCGACGCCGTAAAGTCGGGCCAAATCGTTCCGCATGGCGGCGTCGGACGCGCTGCGAGCCGCCCGCGCGGCAAGCAAACATCGGGCGAAAAGATCAGCTGGATCGGCGCCGCTCGCTCGCGGCATGGCGCGCCACGCCTGGCGTCCCCGTTGCTGCAATTCTTCAAGTCGACGACGCCCGCCGCGATCTGCCCGCCCACGTCGAGCAGCGCGACCTGCTGGTGCGAACTGGCCGCGTAGCCGGCCAAGGCGTAGTAGTCCATCGTTGAAATGGCATCGAATTTATGGTCGTGGCATCGCGCGCACGCGACCGTCAGGCCGAGGAACGCCTTGGAGAGCACGTCGACTTGGTTGTCGATTCGGGTCGCCTGGTCGGCTTGGGAATCGACGGGCGCATGCGTCGCCTCGCCCATGTACCAGAACGCGGTGGCGATGATCGACTCGTTGAATTTCTCCGCGGAGTTCAGCCGCGGCGGGTCGAGCAAGTCGCCGGCGATGTGCTCGCGAACGAACTGGTCGTACGGCAAGTCGGCGTTAAGCGCACGAATGACGTAGTCGCGATAACGCCAGGGCTTGGTGAGTGGGAAGTCGGATTCGTGGCCGAGCGTTTCGGAGTATCGCACGACGTCGAGCCAATGCCGCGCCCACCGCTCGCCGAAGTGCGGAGAGGCCAGGAGACGATCAACAACTTTGGCGAAGGCGTCGGCCGACGAATCTTTTTGGAAGGCTTCGACTTCGTCCGGCGCGGGCGGAAGTCCAATCAAATCAAACGTCGCGCGGCGGATGAGCGTTCGCTTGTCGGCGGGCGGCGCTCGGTGAAGCCCAGCTGCCTGCAATTTGTCGGCGAGCAGTGCATCGATCGCCGATGCGCCGCCTGGTCCTTCTCGAGACGGCCCGAGCGTAGGCGCGGCAATAGGCTTCCATGCCCAATGGCTGCTCTTACGCTGCTCGAGGTCAAAGCTGGCAATTGCCGGCGCCGCCGCGGCGCAGGCTACGCCCGGCAGCAGTTTGCCCGTCAGAATAACGACGACGGCCCATCGTGTGAGCGTCGCGGGAGACGAACTCGCCGAATGATCGCGGGACGGGTACAAAGGTTGAATCTTGATCGAAGTACGGGATCGCAATTCCGCAGGTTAACATGTCAGCCTGCTTCGTGCAGGCGCCGGCAGGGGTGGGCCTATTTTAACTGCCCATTGACCCACGGATATTGAAATTTTTGGTTCAACCAGGCCCCGCGACCCGTAACCTCGCATGTCGACTCTTCCCTCGCAGTCCCGCCGAATCGCCTCCCTCGACCAATTCCGCGGCTACACCGTCGCCGGCATGTTCTTGGTCAATTTCGCGGGCGCGTTCGACGTGACGCCGTCGGTGCTGACGCATCACAACACCTACTGCAGTTACGCCGACACCATCATGCCGCAGTTCTTTTTTGCGGTCGGATTTGCTTTCCGTCTCACGTTTGGCCGTCGCCTGCAAACGGAGGGCGCGGCACGAGCTTACGGCCGCGTACTGCAGCGCATCTTCGGCCTCGCGCTCATTGCGCTGGTGATCTACACCGTTCCTCCATTGGCGCCAACGTGGCGGCAACTCGTCGAGCTCCCGCCTGGGGAGCCGATTCGACTTGTCGTTAGGGAGTGGTTCCAGACGCTCATGCATATCGCCGTGACCACGCTGTGGATTCTTCCCGTCATTAGGGCAAGCGTTGCCACGCGCGTGGCTTTCGCGGTCGCCTCCGCGGCGCTCCACGTGGGGGCGTCCTATTGGTACTACTTTGACTGGGTGCAAACTGGCGGCATCGATGGCGGCGTCCTTGGGTTTCTGGCCTGGACGATCCCCACGATCGTCGGCACGCTGGCCTGCGACGTCGTCATGAGGCCGCGGAGCAAAGCCTCCCGGCGCGCGGCTGATGGCCATGGCGGCGCTCATGATGCTCGCAGGCTGGCTGCTCTCTTGCGGTACGACGCTCTACGACATTCCGCCCGGCCGCGTCGACCCGCTACCGGCGCAAAAGTGGGCCGCCGATCCCGTCATTCCCACCGCGGAGCGTTGGCAGTCGCACCACCTCGGCTGGACCGAGCCGCCCTTCGTCCCGCCGCCGGGTCCAGCGACGCGGGAAGAGAATTATTGGATGATGAGCCAACGCGCCGCCACGCTTTCGTATCACATCTTTGCCGCCGGAATTGCGCTTGGCGTTTATTGGCTTTTCTATTTGGCCTGCGACGTCTGGCGCCTCCAGGTCGGAGTATTTCGCACGCTCGGCGCCAATGCGCTCGTGGGTTACGTGCTGCACGGGCTGGTCGGCGATGCGGTGAGCGCGTTCATGCCCGCGGACGCACCGGCCTGGTACGTGGCGGCGGGCTTCGTGCTGTACTTCGTCATTACCTACTTGTTTCTGCGCACGCTGGAGAAGGGCAAGATTTTCATAAGAATTTAGTGCTACTTCGCCAGGCAGTCGTGTGGTTTTAGGTTCTCGGAAGGATCGGCGCCTAGCCTTTCGCCCCCAGCAGCACGGTCAACCGTTCGCGGTGGCTTTCCTCGCCCCGCTCGCGCAGCACGCCCCATTTGCTCGCCTGCCACGTCTCGCCGGTCGACGGCTCAATCGCCGTCAGCCAACCATACCGCCAGCAGGCCGTGTCGATGCACATGGCGAATCCCAGATCGAGTATCTCGCCGTCTCGCTGCTCGGTATGCCCGACGAGCACAGCCTTGCCGGACATGTGCGGCCTCATCTCCTGCGGATCGAACAGCGCCCATCGCAATTGGCGCCCCGGCTGCTCCGCCATCGGCAGGTCCGGCGCATAGTTGGCGTGCGTGAACACGAAATCCTCCGTCTCGAAGTACGGCACAGACTGCTTGACAAGCCGCCAATGGTCCTCGGGAATGTCTTCGAGCCGTCCGGGAAAGCGGTAGGAGCTGAGCGTCGGTGCGCTGCCGTGATTCTCCCAGTACGCGAGCGCCTGCTGGCCGTCGTGCGCCGACAGCATCATTTCCTCGTGGTTGCCTGTGATGCGCACGACCCGGCACTGCGACTCAAGTGCGATTGTCCGCTCGATCGTCTCGCGGCTGTCGCGGCCGTGGTCGATCAAGTCGCCCAGGAACACCAGCGTGTCGTCGCTCGCTGGGGCGATGGCCTCGACGAGCGCCTCCAGCGCGTGGAGGCACCCGTGAACGTCGCCGATGGCAATCACGCGGCGGGAGTGTGCGGACATCGGGAGTCGATCAGGCGGGCGTCTGGGCTCGCATTTGAGGATGAGCGACCGAATAAATTCCTCGCCGCCCTTCAAGCGACGGTTCGGTCATTGGATAATGTACCACTCATGATTGCGGGCGACATCTGACAACGCGGATCACGAGCACAATGGGTTCGTCTCAATCATAACCACTGAAAGGCCAGACATGAGAGTCTCTGCAAGCGGCGCTAAGATTGGAGAATTTCTTCGCCGAGGTCCGTGCGGCGGCACTGCGGTCAGCTGAATTTCGATCTGCACCAGCTACGCCGGCAGCGTTGGCCGCGTGAGCCTCGTTTTTCTCGTTTCCGCGGTTTTTGCACAGTTCGCTTTGGCGCGGACCATCCGGGGAACGTGCATGTGGCGGGCGCTGACGTGCAAATCGCTGTACCAACAACCTGGGCGGATTGGCTGGCGGTCGACGTGGACGGTAAAGAGGTTGGTCACGGGACCGCGCCGCACGGGACGGCGGATTTGGGACAGTTGCCGATTGGATACTTCGAGGTTCGGCAGAAGAACGGGCCGGCGAGAATCACGGCCGCCGTGGTGGCGCGGACGGTCCCCTCGGACAACACGCCGATAGCGCTCGATGCGGCAATGTCCTGGTTTTATCCAGAGGCCGAGCAGATTCGGGACGCGTGCACACTCTGCCGGCTGGCGGGCGTGACGTGGGTTCGCGACCGCTCGAGCTGGCCGGAGATCGAAACCGCGCGCGGCGCCTGGGCCCCGGACGGGCGCTACGAGCGGGCGATGCGGATCGAGCATGAGGCGGGGCTGAAGGTGCTCCAGGTGAACCACATCTCGCCGGCCTGGGCGACGACGAACGCAACGCGCTTTCCGGATGATCTGCGGGACGTTTACGAGTTTTATCGGGGGCTGGCCAAACGGTGGCACGGGCTGGCCGATGCGATCGAGCCTTGGAACGAACCCGACATCGACATGTTCGGCGGGCACACCGGGTGTGAGATCGCGTCGTTTCAAAAGGCGGCTTTCCTGGGGCTGAAGGCGGGCGATCCGCAACTGCCGGTCAACGACACGGTGTTCGCCATCGATCGCGCGGAGACGCTCCAGGAGTTCGGCGCCAATGACGTGTATCCGTACTTCGATCGGTACGACTTGCACCACTACATCGGTCTGCCGGCGTATCCGCGAGCGTACGGGCGGCACCGGGCGGTGAGCGGCGGGAGGCCAATGTGGACGACGGAGTTCAACCTGCCCGTGAACTGGGCCGACGAGAAAACGAAAGAGCCGTCGGAGGAGGAACTGCGCGTGCAGGCGTATCGGGTGGCGAAGGTGTTTGCGGTGGCTCTTAACGAGGGAACCGAAATGGCGTTTTACTTTATCCTGGGAGACTACGTCGAACGGAACTTGCAGTACGGGCTGCTGCACAACGACCTGACGCCGCGGCCGGCCTACGTGGCGTTCGCGGCGGTTGGGCGGCTTCTCAATGGGGCGGAGCCGATTGGGCGCGTCGACCTCGGGGATGAACGGTTAAAGGGGTACGTTTTCCGGACGATGGTCGACGGCGCCGAGCGAGAGACGCTGGTGGCGTGGAGCGAGACGAAGCCGACGACGGTCGAGATTCATTCCGCCGAGGGGGCGTACGACTATCTTGGGCGGGAGTTGCCGCACGGGGGAAAGGTCGAGCTGACGCGGGCGACCGTGTTTTTGGTGCTGCCGCGGGGCGCTTCCAAAGAATTAAAGGTCGAGCGGCCCCCGGCGAAGGCTGAATGGCAAGCCGGCGAGGCTTGTCCCGTCGTACTGCAACTGATCGGCAAAGGGGATGCGGCGCTGTCGGCCTTTCAGTTGGACGACGCGAAAGAGCTGCGTCTGGCGGCGTACAACTTCGGACGAAATCCGGCGCGGGGCAAGATGAGCGTGGAAGGCGCCACGGCGGACGCGGGCGAGATCCAGATTGCGCCGGGAGGGCGGCAGGAGTGGACGATCAGGGCGAAGGGACCCGGGACAGTCACAGCGCGAATTGATCTCGGGGAAGATGGACAAGCGGTGGTGTCAGGCAGAGTGGTAACAAACGCAACGGCGACCAAGCCCAGGGAGTGAGCGCCGACGCCGTGCGATTACCTGAGCCGACTTCGCCGACGCTCATGCGTGCGCCCTCGTGCAGCCCACGGGGCAACGGAAGATAGGGCGATCCACATGAAGTGTCCATTGGGCTCCGGCACGGAGGCCCCCCCTGCAAAGTTCGACGTCATGCCGAGTTGGCGTTGCCAGAGCAGGTAGTCGTTGCCGTCGACGGCGCCGTCGTTATTGGCGTCGCCATCCAGCTTCACCGCATCGGCCTGGGCGCCTGCGCCGGCTTCCCACAGCGTCAGGTCGAGCAGGTCGACGCTGCCGTCGCGATTGAAGTCAGACGAAGCCATAACGTCGAGGGTCACGCTGTTGGGTGAGTAATCCACAAACCAATCAAGCCCCTCGGCGAGCTGCGGCAAGGCAACGTCGGCAAACGCTCCGGACACGCCGCCGGCCGCGGTCAGGATCTCAAACGAATCTCCGAAGCCGGGCGCGAACGGTGTTCCCGCGACGTCGGCGAGCGACACGCTCAGGTCGCCTTCCAGGTCGACGGCGCCCTGCACGCTCAAGACGTCGAAATTCGTTCCCGCCGTGACGCCGCCCAGGTCGATGGCGAGCTCGCCCCCTGCGAGGTGGTAAAAGTCGCCTTGGACTGTGAGTTGACCTGTGGGGTCGACGGGCGTGCCGACGACCGAAGCAAACCTCGCGCGCATCGAGGCGCCCACCACGTGGGTGCTGTCGAGATCTGTGGCAGCATTCCAGCCGTAGAGGCGAAACTCGACGGGATCGGTCGTAGGCTGAGCGTCGGCGAACGAACCGGTCAGCACCAGGCGATTGCCCGAGCCGACCGTCGTGAGTTGGTTTTGGGCCAGCTGTTGACCCGCAGCGAAGCCGTTGACGCTGGACATGACCGCGTAATCGGTGGCTGAACCGCTCCCCTGCCGCCAGAGGGTGAAGCTCACGCTGTCGGGATACATGGCGATGCCCGTGACGCTCTGGACGGCAAAGCTGAGATAGTCGTCGCCATCGAGGGCGGACTGGAGCGTGGCGCCGGTGGAAAAGCCCGCGACGTGGAACTCGTTGCCGGCGTCGTTGACCCCGCGCGGCGCCACGCCGGGGCCGAAGCTCAGCCCGGCGGCCAGCGACAGGCTGGCGTCGGTGCGCTTCAGTGCCGTCAACGGCGCCCCGTCCTGCACGCCCGTAAAGTCGAACTCCAGCGTGGGGACGGCCACAAAGCGACGCTAGCGAGGCGAGATTGACGTGCGTATTGCTCCCGCCGTTGGTCGCGCCCCAGGCGTAAAGTCGGTATTCAATGGGATCGCTCACGGCGGCAATCGCAGGCAATGAGGCAGTAAGCGTGTGCTGGAACGAGCTGCCCGAGTCGTTGTAGGTTGCCTGCGCCGAGGGCAAAGCAAAGCCATCGATGCTCGATAGTATGGCGTAGTTATTGGCGGCCGTCGACACGTTGCGCCACAAGCGGAAGCTGACGCTGGAAGGAATGGCCCCCACGCCGGCGATTGGGTCGACGGCAAACGAGATGTAGTCGCCGTTGTTCTTCGCCGCGGTGAGTGAGCTTCCTGCGAAGCCCGTGACGTTGAACTCATTGCCCGCGTCCGTCCCGCCATTGCCCAGTTTCGGCTGAATGCCGGGGCCGAAGTCCAGACCCTTGGACACCTCGACGTACGGACTGAGCCCCGTCGTCGCTCCCAGCGGCACATCGTCTTGCACGCCGGAGAAATTGAAGGACGCGGCGGCGACTCACGCCGGTGTCGAGCGTAATCGGCGGCAGTGCCGGCGGCGCGGCAATCGGCCACGCCGGAGAGTCGTCGGGGCGTCCGGGGGAAACAACGCCCTCGTTGTAAACATCGCCGACGACCGTGCCCTGCCCGCGCAGCTCGCCTCCAGTCCGCACGTTCACCCAGCGGCTGGTGGCCAAGACGCCGCCGCTTAAGTCCACGCGGCCGTTAGCCGCGATGCGGACTTCGTTGCGCCCCGTAAGCGTACGGCCAGCGTGTACGTCTACCACTTGCAGCGCCGTCTGGCCGCGAACTTCTACTCCCAGGGTCGTGACGTCGGCGCGTAACGTGGGCGATGCGCGGCGCTGCTGAGGAGTTGGCAATGGTCGCCGACCAGTATTCGTTGGGTGGGCCGGCGCTGTTCCAGCTCGCGTCGTCCTGCACGTTTCCCCCATTGGGGCCGCCGTAGGTTCGATACTGAACAACTCCGCGCAGCACGCCTTCGGCGACAGCCGCTGCCTGAAGCTCGGCGGCGATTTGTGCGTTGGCGGCGTTGCCCAGACTGAGCGGGCTCAATTCGTTTGGATCGGCGTTGAGGTCAAACAGGGCTTGCGATTCGTCGCCGTAACGGACCAATTTCATGCCGTCCTGCCGGATGATCGCGAACCGCGTCGGCCGGGAATCGAAGTCGACGCCGCGCGAGCCCTGGTGCTCGAACACCAGGTAGTCGCGGCTTCGCTGTTGGGCTTCGCCCAGGAGCGTCGGGGCAATCGATGTGCCGTCGATGCCGACGGGCGCTTCGGCGCCAGCCAGGTCGGCGGCCGTCGCCATGAAGTCGGCCAGGTCGGTGCGGTAGTCGCTCGACGAACCCGGTGCGATCGTGCCGGGCCAGTAGGCCACCGTGGGCATGCGGATGCCGCCCTCGTACACTGTGAACTTGCCGCCGCGGAGCCCGCCGTTGGCGTCGAAGAAGTCGGCCGGATCGGTCGTGGGCTGTGCGAACGTGCCGCGGTCGGCGCCGTTGTCGGAGGTGAACAGGACCAGCGTGTTGCTCAGAATGCTGTCGGCTGGGTTGCCGTCGCCGTTCGGGTCGTCCAGCTTGGCGATCAGCGTGCCGATGCTGGCGTCCATGCGCGTGATCATCGCGGCGTAGGCCTTTTGCTGATTCGTCCACGGCATGCCGGCATAGATGCCGTAACCGCCGGGGGCGCTCGGCGATGTCGTCCAGGTCGACATGCGGAATCGTGTAGTTGAGCTGCATGTAAAACGGCTCGGCGGCGCCCGCGTGGCCGGCGACGTACTGTTCGGATTTTGCCGCGAACAAATCGTGCGTGTACTGCGGCGTGCCGCCGGGGCCGCCGTTGTTGACCGTCGTCGACACGCCATTGCGGGGCGCCGGCGTTGGTTTGCCACATCCACTTGAAGTAGTAATCGTGGGCGGCGCCATGGTTAAGGTAGCCGTAGAATTCGTCGAACCCGTGGTTGTTCGGCAGGCTGGCAGGACTGTCGATCGTGGGCGCCGTCGAGGTGTTGCCCTGCGTCGACCCGAAGCCCCACTTGCCGTAGATCGCGGTCGAGTAGCCGGCCGCCTTGAGCACCTGGCCGGTCATCGCGTCTTCGGACCGAAAGCCCTCGCCGCCGGAGAGCGCGTCGTTGCCGTCGATCACGGCGTGCCCTTGGTGGAAGCCGGTGTACAGCATGGCCCGGCTGGCGCGCAGACGGGGGCGGCGTAGGCGTTGTTCAGCCGCATGCCGCCGGCGGCCAGGGCGTCGAGATTGGGCGTGGCGATCTGCGTCTGGCCGTTGAAGCCGACGCTGCCCCAGCCGAGGTCATCGGCAAAGATATGGATAATGTTCGGGCGCGGAGCATCACCCCGCACTGGTGGCGCCGGCAACGCTGCCCACGCCAGCGCGCCCCAACATACAAGCCAGCAAAAGGGCCTCATTCTCTCTCCGCCACTGCCGCTAAGCCTTGCCCCTACGATTCACCCTCCGGCGCAGCCGCAAACCGCCCAGGGTGAGGGCGGCCAACATCCACGACGCCGGCTCTGGAACATTCGTGGTGATGGTCACGTTCGTCAACTGGTGCTGGGCGCGTTGGTGGCTGGACCTAGAAGAATTCCCACGCGGTCAAACGCAAATCCAATGGCGCCCGGATCGTAGCCCGTCAGGTCGTAATCAGACAGGTACGGATTGCCATTGCTTGAATCCGTGCCGCCGATCGACCCGTCGAAGTCCCGCAGGCCGCTGTTACGGGTTATGCGCAGCCTGAACGCGACCGGCCCTGGGTTGACGCCTTGAATGTTGTCATCTCCGGCGTCGGCAGTTCCCGAGGCGATGTTAATGGCATTCGATCCGGGAAGCGGCAGCGTCTCCCCAGTATCGGCTTGCGCGAAGGGCCCGGTGGCCGTTGTTCGCCTGGGCGACATTCGCATAGACGATGAAAAAGCCCAAGTTGGGAACATCGTTCGCCATTACCGCGGCGTCCGGCCCATTAAACACTCCCATGCGCAGCTGGGTGGCCAGCCCAGCGGCGCCTGTGCTGCCGGTCCGCCCGGTTAACGTCAGCGTAGCATTCATTTCCAGAAAATCGCCATCATTGGCCAGCGCGATGTTGGTGAACCGGCCCATGAACGCCGCGTTGTCTTTGTTCGCGTCTACGTCGAACAACGGCGAAGCGGTGCTCTCCGTACCCGCCGAAATTGTCGGCGTGTCGAGGCCCAGTTGATTGTGCAAAGCCCACCCTGTCACCGGAATTGTGGACGCACAAATGCACCGGGTCGTGGCCGTCATCGCGAAGGCCGCCACGGCGCAGCAAACGAGGTGTTTACGAATCTTCATTAGATGCCCTCCCAGCGAGCTTACCGGCACGCATTAATGTCAATCACGAGTGCCATCAAACGTTGCCAATCATTGGTTTTGACCCGCCGATCTACGTCCCTGTTCGCCGCCGTTGTTCAAACGTCGTCTCGTTGCTTCATTCTTCAGTCTAATTGGCGACTGCACAGCAGACGCTCATTTGTCATGAGTTTTGCGAATATCTTATCCCGCGACCGCGAGTAAATCTCCCGCGGCCCGGTTGCTCTGCGACTCGGGTCGAGATCGGCCGACCGCTTCTGTACGGGCGGCGTATGCTCCGGCTTCGTGGGATCGTAATTGGGGTTCGGCGTCGGCATCTGCGCATCGACGGCGCCTAGCCACGCGTGAAGTGCGTCCTGGAGCGACTTGGCCAACTTGGGGGAAGACGCCGCAAGGTTGTGCCGTTCGCCGCCGTCATCTTTAAGGTTGTATAGCTCCACGCGGTGATCATCGTAGAATTCGACGAGTCGGTAGTCGCGCTGCAGGATCGCGCCGTACGGCGTCGTGCCCTCCAGTTGGTAGTGCTGGTAATGCGGATAGTGCCAGAAGAGGGAACGCTCGGGGATTTCGCCTGTCTGGCGCAGTAGGGGCGACCAGACTCACGCCGTCGATCGTCGATGGGTCGGCGCTCGCCAGGCCGGTCATTTCCAAGATCGTCGGGTACAGGTCCATCGTGATCACGGGCGTCGCACTTTCGCGGCCGGCCGGCGTCACGTTGGGCCAGTACACGATGAGCGGCACGCGCACGCCGCCCTCGTAGCACGAGCCCTTGCCAGCCCGCAGCGGAGCATTGGACGTCGTGGGGATTCGCCCGCCGTTGTCCGAGACGAAGATGACGATCGTGCGATCGGCGACGCCGAGTTCGTCCAACGTCTTTCGCACGCGGCCGACGGCCTGGTCCAGGCTATCAATCATCGCGGCGTAGATGGCGTTGGTATGCCTCATCCCCGGTTTGACGAGTGCCTGGTATTTGTCGATCAATGGTTTCTTGGCATTCAGTGGAAGGTGCACCGCGAAATGCGGCAGGTAAAGGAAGAACGGCCCGTCGGCATGTTCCCGGATGAATTGCACCGCTTCTTCGCCGAGACGATCGGTGATGTACTCCCCCTTGGGTCCCTGCTTGATGGTGTCGATGGCGTAGGGTGCAAAATATCCCGGTCGCGGCTGCGGCTGGTCGGTCCCCGCGATGTTGACGTCGAAACCATGGTGGGTCGGGTAAAACTCCGGGCCGCCCAGATGCCACTTGCCGATCGACGCTGTCGCATAGCCCGCGTCGTGCAGCCGTTCGGCAATCGTGGTCTCTTCCAACGGCAGGTGCTTCGTGAAATCAGGCACGGTGAGCTTCGGGTTCTCCGGCGGCAGCCCCGGGATCCAGTCGGTGACATGCAACCGCGCCGGGTACTTCCCGGTGAGCAATGCGGCGCGCGTCGGCGAACAGACGGTGCACGCCGAGTAGTTGGCCGTGAACCGCATGCCGTCGCGGGCCAGACCATCGATGTGCGGCGACTGGTAGAGATCGCTGCCGTAGCAGCCCAGGTCGGTCCAGCCCAGGTCGTCGGCCAGGATGAGCACGACATTGGGCGGCCGGGACGGTTGAGCCCCCCAAGACGCAACCGTCCCGACAAGCGCCCAAAGGCCAAATGTATAACCGAGCCATCGCATGGTTGGGATTAGTCTCAAGGCGTCTATACGAACACTGGCAGGACGTTCGCTAGGGGGCTTTGGTCGCGGCGAGCGCGAGGGGCCAATCGGGCGTTTCGGTCCGCGCCGTGGTGAAATACTCGGCAAACTTCGCCACGACGTCCGGATGATCGGCGGCCACGTTGCGGCTCTCGCCCACGTCGGCCGCCAGATCGTAGAGCTCGATCTTTTTGGACTTTGGATTGCGGAGAGCCTTCCAGTGGTTCCACCGAGCCGACTGCGCGACCACGCCGTTCTTGTCGAATTCCCAATAGAGGAACCGGTCGGACAGCTCTGGCTGCTGGTGGCCCTCGAGCGTCGGCGTGACGTCGAGCCCGTCAATTCCCGCAGGCACCTTGCCGCCGCCCAAGCTTGCCAGGGTCGGCATCATGTCGGCGAAATACACCGGCGAATCGCTCGTGGCGCCGGCCGGCACGTGTCCCGGCCAACGGGCGATCATCGGCTCGCGGATGCCGCCCTCGGTGACGTTCCCCTTGTAACCGCGCAACGGGCCGTTCGAATCGTTGAAGTCCGGATCGTTGCCGCCTTCGTGGTGCGGGCCGTTGTCCGACGTGAAGATCGACGAGCGTGTTCTCATCGAGCCCCAGCTCCTTAACGAGCGCCAGCAGCCGGCCGACGTCGCGGTCCATCCGCGAAATCATCGCCGCGTGGCCCTTCTGCGGCTCGGGCCAATCGAGATCGGCGTACTGCGCCGTAATCCGGCACTTCCATGCCCTTGTCGCCGGCCTCGTCGTTCGCGTGCGGGATTGTGAAGGCCAAATACAGGAAGAACGGCTGCTCGCGATGGTCGCGCACAAACTTGAGCGCGTTTTCGACCAACAGGTCGTGGGCGTACTCGACCTTCTTGACCGCGACGTTGCCCTTGAACGCCGGATCGGTCGACAGGACGTTCTTAAGCTTGACCTTCTCTTGGTTCCGCCATAGGTAGTCCGGATAGTAATTGTGGGCGTGGCCCTGCGCGAGGTAGCCGAAAAAGTAGTCGAACCCGTGCCGATTCGGCAGCCCGTCAGGCGCTTTTTTGTCGTGGCCCAATCCCCACTTGCCGATGAGCCCCGTCGCGTAGCCGGCGTCTTTGAGCACTTGGGCCACCGTGACGTCGTCGGCAGTCAGCGATTGAGCCTTCAAGTTGGGCGTGTTGCCGCGCACGCGCGCATGGCCGATGTGCAGCCCGGTCATCAGCACGCAGCGCGACGGAGCACAGACGGTCGCGCCGGCATACGCATCGGTAAATCGCAACCCTTCGGACGCCATCGCGTCGATGCTTGGCGTCTTGATTCGTTTCTGCCCGTAACAGCCGAGATCGCCGTATCCCAAGTCATCGGCAAGGATGACGATGATGTTTGGCCTCTTACCGCCGATCGGCGGCGACGCGCCCTGAACTCCATTCGCGCTGGCAACGGTCAGGGTTAGCAGAAGGCAGGAGACGAGCCATCGTCCAATCGCGTGTTGTCGCTCAGGCGCCAAAGAGGCCATGTCAGGCGAAGCTCCACGGTGACTCAAAACGGCGAGTCGAGAGTCTCTTCGCCGTCGCGCGAGCCGATGGCCCTCCAGACCAGATAGTTGATTCCGTCAGCGACAAAATGCGTGCTGCCGTCGGAACACGCCATGTTGACGCCCCCATTGTGTCGGCTGGAAGCCGTGGTCGCGCCGCCGTCCTCGTTGATGGGGATCGCGTTGACGCTGCCGGTGCTGGACTGGCTGCAACTTTGCGTGTTCGGAGGCATCACGTGGTTGTAACGCGAGGTGGTGTAATCTCCATGGACCCAGTTCCGACCTCGGCAGGAGAATTGGTTACTATTGGTGTAGGCGGCGAAATTGGTGATTGCCAGGCACTGTTGATAGATCGTGTCAGCGTCCTGGTTACTGCCGGAAAGGCGGAACCAATCGCCCGGAACGTCGGCCTGGCCGTTGTCGCCGTCGCCGCGAACTGCTTCGCTGTACATCGCAGTGTGCGAGGCGCCGTCCGTTATTTGTCGAATCTTGATGGCGCGATTAGTGACGAAAATGCCGTTGTTGATTTCGCGGTACTGCGCTTCGAGGTCCGCCGGTCGCCTGGGTAGCGGGCTAGGCGGTCCTGGCCCCACGGTTTGCCCGGGTTCACTGCCGCCGTTGCCGTGGTAGTTGGTGCGGCCGGCGTCCCGCCACCTGTCGTCAGTTTGGGGGCATGTCACCCCAGCATTCATTCGATCTTCGCCAATGTCGCTGGGACAAAGGAATCCAGCAGGCTGTAGATATGTCGCCTTACTCTTAGGATCGCCGGGCCCGATTCCGGGAGGCGAAGGCCGAAAGTCGATAAGACTGTAGATTGCTCCGCCTTCTAGGTATTGCAGAATGTAGGCCAGGTGGCCCCATTGCGGCTCGGTGCCCGGCGAGCCATCGGGGTTAGCGACCATGCCCTTAAAGCGCCCGATGGGAAAGGCCTTCTTAGCAGACTCATAGTTCTGCGCAGCAATCCCGAATTGACGCAGGTTGTTCGTGCACTGCGCCCGCCTGGCCGCCTCGCGCACCGCCTGGATCGCAGGCAACAGCAAAGCCACCAAAACGCCAATGATCGCAATGACGACTAACAGCTCCACCAGCGTAAAACCACGCGGCGAGGCAGTCCGTCCGCGGTGATTACCGTTGTGATTTCTCAATCGTGTCTGATCGTATTTAGTTGATTCAGCATTCATTGCCATAACCAGTAATCCCGGGCCTCGTTCCGCGCAGGCCGCCCTAGCGGCAACCCGCGAGCCGCCGCGCCAATTCGTGGAAACGAGGTTCTGTAAGGTGACATGCCCCCCAGTTACTTCTACGTCGCGCGGGCGGCGACGAATAGCGGCGATCCCGACCGCTGCCGCCAACGCCATAAGCGCCGCCGCCGGTTCCGGTATGCCGGCAACTGCTGGCGTCGCGGCGCCGCCCGTGCCGAATTGGTCTTTCCAGATAGCGAGGTCGGCGCCATCGATGTTGCCCATGCCATCGGCATTGCCCTGCGGCTGGCCGCCGGCCGTGCCGAAGCCCTGTTGCCAGATCAGGAAATCGTTGCCGTCGACGTCGCCGTCACCGTCGAAGTCCGCGTCGTCCAGCGAGGGAACGGCCGTGACGTTTAACATGCCGCTGCCCGTGAACAGTCCGGATGGATCGCTGGATCCGTACAAGCCGACCGGTTGGGCGACGCCGTCGATGAACAACGAGCGAATCGTGTCGGGGCCGGTAAAGTTCAGGTCAAAAATGGAGCCGGCGTTTAAGTGCACGTCGGCGCCGTCGGCCAGGAAGGGATTGGTGATGCTCAACGTTCCGCCGCCGGCCAGAAGCGTTGTGTCGCCGGCATACGAATTAGCCGCATTGCTCAGCACGAGCGTGCCGGCCCCGTGCTTGGTGAGGCCGCCGGGTCCGGAAACTGTATTGGTGAGCGTACCCGTAATGGTGGCGGTTGGCACGCTAATCACGCTGTCGGACTGCAGTACGATCGGATTGTTGACATTGGTGGCAAAGATTTGACCAACGGTGATTCGCAGCGCACCATCGGCATTGGCAACCGTTTGCGGACTGTCTGTCGCTTTCCCGGCGCCGTTCAGATTCAGCACGCCCGTGCCGAAGTTCCAATCAGTATTTGTGGGGTTCGGTCCGTTATCGGCCAGCATCAATTGGCCGCCCGAATTGACAGTAATGTCGGATACGTTGCTCAACGGATTGACAGAAATCAGTCGAATGCCGCCTTGATTAATGACGACATGGCCCTGAAACGGCGTCTCGCCTGGAAGCTGGTTGTAGTTGAACTGGAGGCCGCCATGGCCTTCTTTGGTAAGCGTCAGATTCGAGGCTCCCTCAACAAGATTGGAGAACGTCGTGCCGGTATTCAGGTTCGGATAATTGTCTTGCGTTATGATCAAATCGGAGTCCAATCGGACTTTGCCCAGGAACTGGTATTGGCTATTCGTGGCGCCTTGAGCGCTGCCGATCGTTTCGGTATATCGCGCGGCGCCGGATGTGTTGTTAAAGATGAGCCGGAAGTCATCTCCGCCATTGGTGAAGTTGGACCGAAAATTGTTGCTGTGATTGGTGTTATCGACCGTGAGCTCGCCAACGGTGACGTCGCTGGCCGGCATCGCCAGGTTGTAGTTGCCACTGCCGCCAGGATAAAACGGTGCATTGATGAGCACGGTCGCGCCGACAGCGTTGGGATAGTCATCGGGAGGCGGACTAGTCCACTGTGCGGGATCGCTCCACATGCCAGAGGTATCGGTATCCTGGACCCAAGTGTACTGAGCCGATGCGTTCTGCGCCGCGCATGCCGTCACTACGAGCATTCCTAGCGTCGCGCTAGCCAGTCGCCAAGTTGAGATGTATCGCGCCATGTGTGCTCCCTCTGAAGTACCAATTATGTACCGTGTGCTACCGAGGCTGCCAAAAATGCCGTCGTCGCGCCTTGCCGTGCGAGAACGGCCATGCGTGAACAAGTTGTGTCGTTCGTCATCCATCCCGCGCGTGCAAGTCACGCCGCGCTCGCAAGAATGCTCGTCAAATGCAGGCCCGCTCCCGCCGCCGCCTGCCCACGAGTCGTATCATGACCGAAGCTGCGCATGCCAAGCCGCCGAACCAGCCGGCGGCGGCTTCAGGAATCGTTTGAGTCGCCGTCACCGACAAGTTGTCGACGCCCATGTGGGCATTGGCGCCGGATCCCGTGCTGCCAGTTGTCGTCCAGCGAACGTCGATCGACGCCCCATTCGCCAGCGGCGTTGCCAGGGTGATCGAGACCGACCGCGACGTATTGGTCGGGCTGGAGAGATTTTGGCCCGATCCGCCGCCTAAATCGGCGTTAGTTGTAAGCGTTGTCCCCGATATGCCTGCCTGTGTGAAGCCAGAACCATTCGGGTCGTAACTGAAATCAATCGCCGTCGGCCGACCACCGAATGAGTACTGTTCGACATCCCAACTAACGTCAAATTCTGAGATGTCCGATCCCGTTTGGTTGACGAAGCTCCATGTAAGATCGGCCGTTGAACCGGGTTGGAGTTTGGTGCCGAAGGCAAATTCGGACGCGCCTGTTGTGGGGGTGTGGTAGAGCGCATACAAACCATTATTGTTATTGTATGCGCCGGCCGAGTCGTACGTGTTGCGCTCGACCGACGTAGCGGCATTGGCCGAAAAAACGAAGTTTTGGGGGATGGTAGCATTCGTGCCTGCAAACGCGTCGAAGCTCTCGGTCATCGGCGAATCGAAAGCCGAGATGACCAAGACCGCTCGCGCCTCGTCATACGAACCGAGCGCGGCTGCCACGGCGAGGGACCACGCCATGCCGCGGCGGAAATTCGCTAGTCCAAACATCAGTCACCCCTCCCAACCTTTGCTTTCAGTGGTGCACGGACTTGACTCGACGCATTGACTCTGGCGTCACCACGAACCTCTTACGACAGAACTTTAAATGATAAAGACCCTTGTCTGGAGCACTATGTCTGGCCCGCTGCCAATAGAGATCCGGGAAAACTCGAAATCGGAACGATAGCGCGGAAAAGTCGTCGCTGCCCCCAAAGGCGCGACCTTTACTTATCCTAAAATCGAAACACCGTTTGCGTCAACAAAACCACGCTTGCCGATATCTAAATTATGACTCAAATCGCAGTTAAATCTGGGTCGCGTTATCCTGAATTAGGCGATGCTCGGCGGAATTCGCGAGAATGCCGGCCCAGTTGCCGCATTTTCATTTGACAATCGCCGCCTTGGCGCATCGTCGAACTATCTCGCACCGGGCGCATTCGCCGTTTGCTGTGGCGCCATCCTCTCTCGCTTCCAGAGCGGGTCGATCAGTTCCGAGCTCCACGCATCGTACGTCGCTGCCAGCCGCTTCGTGATTTCCGGATGAGCCGACGCGAGGTCGTGGCGCTCGCCGGCGTCGGTCGCCAGGTCGTAAAGCTGCGGCGGGCCCGCAGTCGTCTGCAGCCATTTGTAGTCCCCCTGGCGCACGGCGTGCTGCAGGCCGAATCGCCAGTACAGCGTTTTATGCGGCGCACTGCTGGTTCGCCCCGTCAAATGCGGCAGCAGGTCGACGCCGTCGATCGGCCGGTCGGGTCCGCCGAGTTCGGCGCCCGCGGCGGCGGCCGCCGTCGCCGTCGCATCGAGTGAAGTCACCGGCTGATCGTAGACGCCGCCCGGCGCAATCTTGCCCTGCCATTGCATGGCAAAAGGAATGCGTATCCCGCCTTCCCAGAGCGTGAGCTTGTCGCCGCGCAGCGGCGCATTGCTGCTTCCGTTGGCTTCTTGCGGACCGCCGTTGTCGCTGAGAAAAACAATCAGGGAGTTGTCTTCCTTGCCCGCGTCGTGCAAGGCGCTGAGGACTTCTCCCACGGCATCGTCCATGCCGCTGACGAGCGCGGCATACTTCCGGCGATGAGGATCGGCGATGGCCGCAAACCGCGCGAGATGTTCCTTGTCGGGCTCCAGCGGCGTGTGGGCCGCGCTGAACGCCAGGTAGAGGAAAAACGGGCCCTCGGTGTGGCGTTTGATAAAATCAGCCGCCTCGTGACCGAACGCCTGCGTCAGATGCACCGGCGCCGGCGTTTTCTTGTGATTGCGAAAAATCGGCGCGGCTCCGGCGCAGGGGAAATACGGATGGTTGGCGCCAAGGAAGCCATAGTATTCGTCGAACCCGCGCTGAAGCGGCCGAAGCGGCTTGCTATTTCCCAGATGCCACTTGCCTACCATCGCCGTGGCATAGCCTGCCTTTTTGAGCCCGTCGGCCAGCGTGGGTTCGCTGAGCGGCAGGCCACCTTCGGCGAGATCGCCTGGCTGCCGCGGCCTCGGGTTGAACTCGTGCCCGAATCTGCCTTGATAGCGCCCGGTCATGAGGCCCGCCCGGCTCGGGCTGCAAACGGGTGCGGTCACATAACCGTTGGTGAATCGCACGCCGTGTTCCGCAATGCTGTCGAGGTGCGGCGTGGGGATATCGTGGCATCCTTGAAAGCCGACGTCGCCGTAGCCCACGTCGTCGGCGAAGATCAGTAGAATATTTGGCGGCGGCGTGTCGTGCCGGCTGGCCGCCGCGAAAGCAGGACGCAATGCAGCCATGGCCGCAAGCAACATCACGCTTGCAATGGCAAATTGCAGTCGCCGCCACACCATGTGAGCCACCCTCGCTCCGATGGAAAAACCGTAATCGTCAGTCACAACAACATGCGCACTGCGTCGCGAGCATTGCTGGACGTAAGCCGCTCAATGGTCGTCGCACTCCGCCGGAGAAATAGCGTCAATGATCCCTGTCGCCGACATTCCGCGGACGCGCGTCTGCGGTGCCGCTGATGAGGTCGCTTCGAGAATCGCCCGCACGCCAGACAGTTGACATTTCTCTTCGCGTAGTGCAATATCGCAGTGCACAATCGTTTGTGCAAGAGAATTCTCAAAATTTTTTCCCGGAGGACCGGAGCCGAAATGCCGACTGGACCCATAACCCTCGAGCATGTCGCCCAAGCGGCCGGCGTCTCGCCTTCCACGGCCTCGCGGGCGCTTGCCGGCAAGGCGCGCCAGTGCCGGATCAGCGAAAAGACCGAAAAAGCCGTCATCCAGGCGGCCCAGGGGCTTGGATTTCAAGCCAGCCACGTGGCCCGTTCGCTACGCAGCCAGCGAACCGGCTTGATCGGCCTGATGGTGCCGGACGCGTCCAACCCGTTCTTTGCGGCCATCGCCCGGAAAGCGACGATCTTTGCCGAACGGCATGGCTTGTCGACCCTGTTGGCAGACAGCCACGACTCCATCGAACACGAAAAGGATTTGTTGACTCATCTTCTGTCGCGACAAGTGGAAGGCCTGATCGTTTGCCCCATCGGCGAGTCAAGCTCCCACTTGCAGCGGCTGGAGCGTAGCGGCGCCAAGGTCGTCGTGGTCGACCGGTGGTTCCCAGATATCCAGCTGACGACCGTGACCTCCGAGAACGAGCGCGGCGCTTTTGCCGCCACTAGCGCGATCATCGACCAGGGGCATCGGCACATCGGTTGCCTGCAAGGGCGTCCGGGTACGTCGTCCAACGACGAACGATTGCACGGTTTTAACACGGCGTTGCAGGCCAACAATATCGAATCGACGGCGACGCTGCATCCGTGGCGACGACTTCAACGAAGACTCCGGCTACCGCTCAACGTGCGAATTGTTGGAAATGCATCCGGAGTTGACCGCCATTTTTGCCTTGAGCAATCAAAACGCCTTAGGGCGCTGACGCGCATTTTCAGAACGCCAACTGAAGATTCCGCAAGACATTTCCCTGGTCACGTTTGATGATGCGCCGTTTGCCGAGTACCTGGCGTCTCCCCTGAGCGTGATTCGCCAGGACGTCGACGCCATCGGTCACCGAGCCGCAGAGTTGCTGGTAGAGCAGATTCGCACCGGGCGCAAGCCGCAAGAGCTGCTTCATCGGGTGCCTGTCGAACTCGTACTGCGAGATTCCATCGGCCCTCCTAGGCGGCGAGTTGAAACGTAAAGGAATAAGGAATAGCGAGTGCAACGCCCGCTACCTCTATGAAAACCAATCTGATTTTCCTGGCTTTGTTGGCGACATTGGCCGCCGCGACGGCAGTCGACGCCGAAGCGCCCGACGTCTTTCGCGCAACGAGCTGCGCGACAAAATCCGCGGCGCGTGGGCTGCACAAATGATCGGCGTATCCTACGGGGCGCCCACTGAGTTCAAAACTCTGGGCAAAATCATCGAAGGAGACATCAAAGGCGACGATCTCTCCAATGCGATCAATCAAGACGATCTCTACGTCGAGATGACGTTTGCGCAGGTGATGGACACGATCGGTCTCGACGCGACGACCGCCGATTACGGCGATGCGTTCAAGGACTCGAAATACCAACTCTGGCACGCCAACGCCGCCGCTCGCCGCAACCTCAATCGCGGCATCCCGGCGCCCCTGTCCGGCAATCCCAAGTACAACCTCCACGCCGATGACATTGATTTTCAGATCGAGGCCGACTTCATCGGCACGATGTGCCCCGGCCTGCCGCAAGCGTCGAACCGCTACTGCGACCGCGTGGGCCGGGTGATGAACTACGGCGACGGCCTCTACGGCGGGATGTTTGTGGCCGGCATGTATTCGGCCGCTTACTTTGAAAGCGATCCGCGCAAGGTCGTCGAGTCCGGCCTGGCTTGCATACCCGCGGGGAGTCCCTACGCCCACGTCATCAGCGACGTTCTCGCATGGTCGGCCGCGGAGCCCACGGCATGGCGCAAAGTTTGGCAGCAGGTGGAAGACAAGTGGGACAAGAACGACGTTTGTCCCGACGGCGTCAATCGCCCCTTCAACATCGATGCCAAGCTAAATGGCGCCTTCGTTGCGATCGGCTTGCTCTACGGGCAGCGAGATTGGCAGCAAACCATGGAAATCGCGACGCGCTGCGGGCAGGACTCCGACTGCAACCCGGCGAGCGCCTTGGGCGTGCTGGGCGCCATGCTCGGTTACGACAAGCTGCCCCAAAAAGATAAGGACGAGATCGCCAAGTTCGCCGACACGCGATTCAGCCACACAAATTATTCGTTTAACGAAATCGTGAAATCCACCGAGACTCGCGCCTTAGAGGTCATTCGCCAGGCCGGGGGCGCCGTGAGCGAAACCGAGGTCGCGATCCCGCAGCAAGCCGCCAAGCCGCCCGAGCTTGAACTGTGGAACTACGGCGTCCCCGTGAGAGTCTGGCGCGTCGACGACCCAGCCTGGCACTGGCAGGGCAAGTGGGCCGACGTCCAGGACCGGCACAAACTTCCCGCCAAGCAGACCGATAGTCCAGGCAGCGAGGCAATGCTCAAGTTCAACGGCACCGGACTGGCGCTAGTCAGCAACCTTGCCGAAGACGGCGGGCGCGCCGACGTTTATGTGGACGGCGTAAAAAGCGATTTGGCGGCCGACGACTACATCGGGCCCAACACAACCGACGACGACCTCTGGCGCGTTTTCGGTCTGACGCCCGGCGAGCACACCGTACGACTTGTCGTGCGCGACGACGCCGACCCGCATAGTAAGGGGCGGAGAATCATGCTCAACCGCGCTCTGGTGTATCTCGCAAAGTAAATCGATGTTGGCAGGGTGAGAGAAACACGGGTAACATACGCCCACGCACAGGCCGGCGCACGAGCCAAGGCGTGGAAGATCGGTTAGCATCAGTTCCAGGCAGATCAAACTATGGTGCTCGTTGAATCTTATCCCGTCGCCGTGCTGATGTGCGTCATCACGATGATCTGTTGGGGATCGTGGGCAAATACGCAGAAGCTCGCCACCAAGGAGTGGCGGTTCCAGCTTTTCTACTGGGATTATGCCATCGGCGTATTCCTGCTGTCCCTGATTCTGGCGTTCACTATGGGGAGCGCGGGCAGCGCCGGGCGAGGCTTCGTCGCCGACCTGCGGCAGGCGGACGCAAAATGGCTCGGCTCCGCGTTTCTGGGCGGCGTGATCTTCAATCTGTCGAACATTCTGCTCGTCGCGGCCATCGACATTGCGGGGCTCGCGGTAGCGTTCCCCATAGGCGTCGGGCTTGCGCTTGTTCTGGGAGTGATCACGACTTATCTCGCCAGGCCGGAGGGCAACGTGCCGATGCTTGCCGTCGGCGTTGCGAGCGTCATGACCGCGATTATTCTCGATGCTATCGCGTACAAACGCCTGACCAGCGGAGAGCACAAGACGCCCGTTAAGGGGATCGTCACCTCGGTCGTTGCCGGTTTGCTGATGGGCTGGTTTTATAGCTTCGTCATCCAGTCAATCGGCGCCGTCGACCCGACGACGCATGCGATCGAGTCCGGCAAGCTGACGCACTATACTGCTTTGGTGCTCTTCAGCCTCGGCCTGCTCGCGTCGAACTTTCTGTGGAACAGCATTATGATGGCCAAGCCGCTCTCGGGCGAACCCGTGCCGTTCAGCGACTACTTCACCAAAGGCAACGCATGGCTACACTTGGTCGGAATCCTTGGCGGCATAATCTGGAACTTGGGCATGTCGTTCAACGTCATTGCCTCGAATGCCGCCGGCCCCGCGCTGTCGTACGGATTGGGCCAAGGCGCCACGATGATTGGCGCCATTTGGGGCGTCCTCATCTGGAAAGAGTTCAAGAACGCTCCGGCGGGCACAAACCGGCTTCTGGCCGGTATGTTTCTCTTCTACCTGCTGGGGCTCGGAGTGCTGATTGCTTCGAAACTATAAGTTCCGTCGGGATTCAGGGCAGTGGCTGTAAGGCCGTCGTCGGCTGAGCTACCATGGGAACGGCAAGCGTCGCAAACCAGACAGCTCACAGTGAGTCAATATGAAAGCAAATATCGTCGTTGTCGGCAGTTCAAACACCGACATGATCATCAAGCTGGACCGTCTCCCGAAGCCAGGCGAGACCCGCCTGGGCGGCGAATTCCTCACGGCCGCGGGCGGTAAAGGCGCCAACCAAGCCGTCGTCGCTGCCAGGGCTGGCGGCGCCGTCACGCTCGTCGCACGCGTTGGCCAAGACATGTTCGGCGAACGGGCCGTGGCCGGCCTTGTCGAAAATGGCGTAATCGTTGATCACGTCATGTACGATAAGTGCCCCTCCGGCGTCGCGCTGATTTTCGTCGATGAAGACGGCGAGAATAGCATCGCGGTGGGCAGCGGCGCGAACGCGAAGCTTTCGCCGGCGGACGTGCGGAGAGCCAAGCCCGCCTTGGCCGCGGCCGACGTCGTAATTATGCAGTTAGAGTCGCCGCTGGACGCCGTGCAAACGGCAGCCGATCTGGCCGCGGCGCTGGGAACTCTGGTCATCTTGAACCCCGCGCCGGCGCAGCCCTTGCCAGATAAGCTGCTAAAGAAGGTCTCGATCCTGACGCCCAACGAAACCGAGGCCGAACTGCTGACGGGCATCAAAGTAAACGACGACGCGTCGTGCGGTCGGGCTGCGGATGTCTTGCTACGCCGAGGCGTCGAGACCGTTATCATCACGCTTGGGGCTCAGGGCGCCTTTGTAGCGTCGTCCACGTCAAAACAGCGCGTGCCAGGATTTAAGGCGAAACCCGTCGACACGACCGCGGCCGGAGACACTTTCAACGGCGCCTTGGCTGTGGCATTAGCGGAGGGAAAGCCGATGATCGACGCCGTACGATTCGCCAACGCGGCCGGCGCCATATCCGTGACGCGGATAGGCGCTCGATCCTCGGCGCCGACCCGGAAGGAAATTGAAAAATTGGCAAATGGCAAGAAGATCGTGGGAATAGACGGGCCTGCCGCCCCCCTCGTCGACCATCTTCGAATGCATGTTCGATCGCGTCCAAAAACTAGCATTTCTCGCGGGAGGTGAGCAACTGACCCTCCAGCAGAATTTTGTCGATTCGAGTCCTGCGCAAGGACTGCGGCAGTGCTCGTTGCAAGCTATCCAAACAAGTCATCAAAGGCGGCGTCGAACTCTCGATGTACTGATTCTGCATCGTCATGAGATAGTAATTCTCGCAACAATTGGCGCTGGCTATCCCTCGAACGCTGCGTGCGTAGCCAAGAAGCCATTGGATCGCTATCGCGCCACGCGGCTTCGCAAATACTCGCCGACCGAGACGCGATCAGGGGCGCCCTCGGCGTTTGGCGGACGTGACGCCCACTGCTCCGCTGGAATTCTGCGGCAGCCCCAGTCGGAGCGAGGCCGCGGAAATCGAACGAAATGATGGGCAGCGTTACGGTGGCGCCGGCGGGTTCGATGTCCAGCGATGCGGCGCCCCTCATGATGTTCGCTGGCCCCGCCAGCATCGTCATCGTGGTCTCCGCCGAGGAACCGACAGCGGGGCGGGCGTACGAAAGTCCGAAGTGGTTCTTCCACACCGCCAGATCGAGCCCGTCGACGACTCCATCGCGATTACCGTCAGCTGGGAAAAGGTCGCCGGCGACGCCATTGAGGATGCGAAAATTGTCGAAATACGCGCTCCCAGCCATCAATTGAGACGCTGAATTGCCCTGGTCCGCAAGCGCCACAATATCGGCGTCGGTAAGGCAATCCAGATTGGCTCCGTCGACGTGGAGGTCGACAAACTCGTTCGTCACCAGCGGCTGATGTTCGAGATAAATGGTAAATCGGCTGGCGCCAAAATCCAGCAGCATCGCGTAGCTATACCAGCTATCAGGGGATACCTTTCGTCCCGTTTCGACAATGACCCCGTCGCCCTGTCGTTGATACAGCACATCCATCGTCGTCGCGTCAACGCCCAGCGACCCCAGCAGGCCGAATCCGCGGGCATCATCGTAGGCCTGGACGCCCATGAAGGGACCGAGGCCGCCATTCTCGGCGCCCGTGGCAGCGACTCGCATCTGCCACTGGACCATGACGAAGGGTCCAGTAGGAGCATTGACCCCTAGGGGCACGGCCCACCAGTTATCGGCGCCCGATGCCCGATCGACCCGCACAGCCCGATTTCCGGCGGCGACGACTGTTGATTGGATGGCGGCGGACCCAGCGGGAGTTCCCAATTGTCGCCATCCGAATTGCCCATCGAGGGGAATTTCCGCATACGGCTCAAAACCTTCCGAATCGAGCGGCGCACTGGTCCCCGGCCCGTTCGATCCGAGCGTCCGCTGCCAGACGAGAAAGTCATTGCCGTCCACTTCTTGATCGGCGTCATAGTCGCCTGGCACAATCGATACGGCCGTCGCCGTCACGCTATAGCTGCCGCCTGCCTCCGCCGCAAGTGAACTTTCAGCCGCCAGATTGGAGGCATTCGAGTCAAGCGGCTCGCCAAATTCCGCTTCGCTGACTTCAAAGTAGTAGTTTCCGTCGGTCGTCGCTGTCCAATAGACCGAACCAACCACGCCGTTTCCAGCGACCGCGGCGCCTAGCTCGGTGACCTGATCGGGACCGACCACGCGAACGACGGCGCCCTGTAATGTCTCCAGCGCAACGTCGACTCGGTACTGGATTCCCGCCCGCGCCGCGATCACGAACCAATCGACGTCGCCCAACCGCTCAATGATCCCATCGGTGTTCTGTGAAACAGCCACGGGCGTCGCGTTCTGCGAACTATCGCCATGATCGTCGTCGCCCGTGACGATCAGCTTGTAGTCGCCCGGCTGAGCGCCGGCCGCGGGACTGACTTCAATGTAGTACTTGCCGTCCGCAGGAGCCGTCCAATTGACGATCGGCGCCGCGCCGGCCTCGCCGCTGGAGGCCAATTCCGAAATGCCGTCCACGCCAAAGATTCGCACCGACGCCCCGGATAACTCTCCCAAACGCGCCTCCATCCGGTACGCCACGCCGGCGAAGGCGTCGAATGAAAACCAGTCGCGGTCCATCACTGACTCGACAAGGCCCGGATTTGTGCTCGGGTCCGAGGTAGGCGCCGCGGTCGCTGCATCGTCGCCATAGTCATCCAATACGGCAAAGGCCAGGGCGTACGATCCGATCTTGTTCTGCAGACCGCTCGCTTCAACGAAGTAAATGCCGCTGGCCGGGGCCACCCACGTAAGCGTCGACGCCGGGTTGGGCCCGACGGCGACTTCCGCCAATTGTTGCGTCCCATCCACATCGAACAGGCGGAGTCTTGACGCCGACAAGCTTCCCAAAACCATCGTCAATTGATACTCCGCTCCACCGAAAGCCCGAAAAGAAAACCAATCGGCGTCCGGCGGATCGTCGATGCGGCCGGCTGCTGCGTCGGGCAATTCCACGCGCAGGGCGTTATTGGAATTATCTCCGTAATCATCCTCGCCCTGGAGAGCAAGCCAATAAGCTCCTGTCAGATTGGGGGCGGCGGCAGTGACGACGACGTAATAAGTTCCCGAAATCGTGGGCGTCCATTCGAGCGCGCCGCCGTCGAGAATGTCCACGCCGCTGGAGCTCAGTTCGGCGATGCCGTCTCGGTCGATCAGGCGGAGAGTTGCCCCCGGCAATGAGGTTGCCGTTGGAGTAAATCGATAGGTCACGCCAGCGCTTACGACGAAGGAAAACCAATCCTCGTCGCCCGCCGATTCAATGATTCCGGGATTGGAACTCGGGTCCGACGTCACAGTGGCCGTGCTCGCGTCGTTTCCGTGATCGTCGGCCGCGGCGAGCAAAAGTTCGTAGAAACCTTCCAGCCCGTGGGCGCCGCTCACTTCGAGATAATAGAATCCGTCTGCTGGCGCCACCCAATCGATAACCGACGCGCGGCCCGACGGTCCGTCGTCGTTGAGCGCCAATTGCGTCGTACCATTGACGCCAATCAGACGAAGCACGGAATCCCCGAGCGTCTGCAGGTTCGTTTCGAAATGGTAATGCACGTTGGCGATAGCCGAAAAACGGAACCAATCGACGTCGCCCGTGCGCAGAATTCGGCCGGGCACGGTCGCCGCCACGGTTACCGAGGTGGCATTTGCAGAATTGTTGCCATGATCGTCGGGCTCAAGCACCGATCCGACCACGTCAAACGCAAACGTCGGCTCGCCCGAGTCATTGGCGTCGAATGATGCGATGCCGGAATAGTTGCCAGGACTGCTACTGCCCACCAGCACGAGCGAGAACTCGGCCGACGTCCCGGGCGCCACCAATTGAGGAAATCCAATCGCGTCAAATCCAGCGGGCAGGCTGATAGGCCCCAATTCGAGATTCGTGTTCCCGTCGTTGTAGATGCGGAGCGTCTTGGCGACGTTCCCAGATCCCTGGATGATTTGCCCAAAGTTGAGTATCCCCGCCCCGTTTACCACTTCGCCGTTCGTAGCGGCGTTGACGACGAATAGCTTGCCGCTATCGGCAGTCACGGCGAGTGGCTGAGCCGCCACGTTGTTAAGTTCGTTGCCTTCGGCCACAACGTCATGACTGTCGACGACAACTCCGACGTAGTACTGGCCAGGCGTCAGCCCGCTAGGAACGGCAACCGCCAATCGAGACCGATCAACGGAACTGCCGGGAGCCAGTTGATCGTTCACTTCCATCAACAAATCGTCCGAGCTGTCGACATTGGCATCGGTTGACAGGTAAACGCCAGTCGTAAAAATTCCTGTCGAGGTTGCGCCCTGGTTGGCGATCGTGAAGTCGAGCCTCGCCGTCCCTCCGGCGGGCACCTGTGCCGAACCGAGGCTCATGCCCTTGGGCAGCGTCAAATTGCTCAGTCCGTTGGATACGACGGCGTCGGCCAGCGCCGTCACGTCAACGCGATGGTACCACTGTTGGGTATTGGGGACATTATCATCTTCATCATCGCCGTCTAAGATTGGTATTCCGCTGTCCTTGAGTAACTCCGCGAATTGGCTTAGCGAAAGCCGCTGCCCGGTTTCCTGGATGGACCATTGCTGCATGAGCGCCGCGACGCCGGTGATAATCGGCGTGGCCATGCTGGTGCCGCTCAGAACAGTTGTTCCGCCGCCAATCGCCGCGGCCGTGATCGCCGCTCCTGGCGCGAAGACCGACGTCATTATCGGGTGTCGCTGGCTAAAGGAGACTATGCGGTCTGGTCCCGTCGTGTTGTCGCGCGCGCCGTCAGCCCAATTAATCGGTCCGCCGAAGTCTGCATCCCAGACGGCGCCAACCGAAAGCGAATTCGGGTCAGCCGAGGGATAGGCGACGCCGGGCGCCCCAAGGAAGGAGAAGAAGTCGTTGCCCGAAGCCGATGCCACGATGACGTTTTGAGCGGCGAGCGCAGCCAATTCGTCCGACAAACCCAAATCTGGCCGCGTCGTCGGCGTATTGTGGTTATCTCCAAAACTCAATGACATGTTGACGCCGACGATGTTGTACTGATCGACATGGGCGACAACCCATTGCAGCGCAGACTCAAGGTTCGCGGCCGACCCGTTGCCTGCGTCGTCGAGTACTCGCAATCCGATGATATTGGCGCCTGGCGCTACGCCGGGATACGTGGCATCCTGCGAAGCCAAAATGCTCGACACGTGCGTACCGTGCCCATTGAGATCGTTTGCGCCAGACGCACCGCCTACAAAGTCGGCGCTATAGACGATCCGATCCGCAACTCCGTCGCCATTCGCATCGGGGCCGAAAAACGGGTGATCCAAATCAATACCCGTATCAATGACGACGACCGAGACGCCCGATCCATCGATTCCGACGAATCGAGGGTCGCTGCGGAAATTCGGCAAGCCAATCAACGGGCCAGCTTCGGCCAGCGCAGTGCCTGGCCCATCTGCGTCGGCCGGCAGAACCGGCTGGGGATCGTCGATTGACATCGTCGCGTCCGCCGGCGCCGAAGTCGTAATTCCAGCAACCGCTGCCCGAACGGTCGGGTTGGGATCACTCAGCCCGTCGATCAAGAATGGGCTAACGATCGCGGACAGACCGTCGGCATTGACGGCGCCTTGACTGCTCAGCGCCAGTCGAAGCTCCAACGGCTCGACGCGTAGAACTCGATGCATTGCTCGCGTGCGGCGACGCGTGCGCAATACGTGAGGGGTCATTTTCAATCCCGTAGGGAACGGCGGTCCCCCGACGGAACTGCCGATGCCGGCAGCCGCGTCAAGATACACCGATAGAACTCGGGCGCTCCTAGACCGTTGGCGCCTCGACCCCAACGCCTCATCTCAGACGACTAGTTTATCCCATTCCGACATTTGTGGCAAACAATCGGCGAGAACGCGGCGGTCGTCCGCGTGTGCCGCAGCGCCGCGCGGCTCGGCGTCCAGCTCGACGAAGCTGCCAATGACGCAGGCGGCCCCCCGCATTATCCGGAAGGAAAGCTGTGATAGCATGGGTCGTTCCCACGAACGAGGAACTAATGATCGCCCAAACATACACGTCGCCTGCTCGCCGGTGAAGAGAAGTAATCCAGGAGTGACGTGAGCTCGTCGCGACTGCTTCAGCAACCATCTTCGAGGCACAACAGGTCGCGTCCAGCGCGCCTCGTCCGCAGTCTGGTTTTTCTGGCGGGTCACTTCTGGTCAGGCTTTGAGCGTTGGGCTGGCGTGGGCAGACGGTGCGTGGAACCGCTTGTCTAACAATCAAGAAGGACTTGAGCATTTGACGTCGAACATCAAAGAGCTGAAGCTGGGGCGATGGCCTACTAGCGGGTGCGCCAAGGGGTACGCAATCTCTATGATTCGCGATCGCAACTCTATACACTTGAATGTGTTACGAAGCGCCCTCGTAGCTCAGGGGATAGAGCAGCGGTTTCCTAAGCAAAGCCACATGCTATACAGTGCGAAAAACGCCGAGCTTTTCGCTAGTCGAACGTCCCGTTGATGCCCGGACGTGCCCTTCGCGGGTGTAGCGGGTGTAGTTCCCCGGCTGACATTTTTTTGTTGTCGTTTCTCGCCATTTCAGAGCAGCGGTGTAGCTAGCCATAGCTGTAGCTCCCGCCCGGCAGCGTGCCGAGGTCGGTCATGGTCCCGCCGCTGTAGACGAAGGCGTGAGGACTGAGAATGCCGGCGCTGGCGTCGGAATAGCCGACGACCTGGCCGTCGTCGTTGATCCCCTTGGCAAAACTCTCTTCTCCACCCAGGTCGCCCAGGTCGGTCATCATCCCACCGCTATAAAGAAAGGCGTGCGTCTGGGACCAACCGTTGGATGTGGAGTAACCGACGATCTGGCCGTTGTTGTTGATGTCGGTAGCCTGGCTGCCGATGCCGCCCGGCAGCGCCCAGGTCAGTCATCTTGCCGTCGCTATAGTTTGACTGTGTACTGTTCTTGATTCGTCGCAAGTGATTTTGTAGACATGCCCTTACGGCAAGGAATGCCGAGAAGGGAGTCGTCGATGGAACGGCGTTATCAGGTGCGGTTGCAGGAGTTGTTGGACGACGCTTGGCCAGTCCTGACCAGTGGCAGGGGATGCTGACGCGGCTGGAGCGATTTGTGGAGCCGTTCGCGGCCCTGCTGGTGCGAAGCAAGCAGCGCAAGCTGGCTCAGCAGTACGTCGCCGGCTTGGCGTCGCGGGTGGAGCGCAAGAACGTGGAGTCGATTGCGTACTGTCACGACCAAGATCGACAGATGCTGCAGAAGTTCATCGGTCAGTACTCGTGGGACCATCGGCCGCTGGTCGGCGAACTGGCGCGGCAAGTCGCCGCGTCGTTGGGACGGGCCGACGCGGTGCTGGTCTTCGACCCGTCGGCGTTCGCCAAAAAGGGAACCGAATCGGTCGGCGTGAAGCGGCAATGGTGCGGTCGCTTGGGGAAGATCGAGAACTGCCAAGTGGGCGTGTACTTGGGCTACGTTTCGACGGAAGAGCACGCTCTGGTCGACATGCGGTTGTACTTGCCGAAGGACTGGGCGCGCTCGAAGGCCAGGCGTCTCAAGGCCGGGGTCCCGCGGGACGTGAAGTTCCGCACGCGGCATGAGCTGGCCTTGGAGATGCTCCAGGAGCACGCCGCAGCGTTGCCGCACGCCTGGGTGGCGGGGGACGACGAAATGGGAAAAGTCCCGGAATTCCGCGGAAAACTGGCCGCGCGGGGCGAACGTTACCTGCTGGCCGTTCCCTCCAACACGCTGATTCGCGACCTGGAGGTCGAGCCGCCGACCTACTCGGGGCACGGCCGCCGACCGAAGTCTCCGTGGCAACGCGTCGACCGGTGGTGCGCCGCGCTCGCCCAGAACGCCTGGACGACGATCGACGTGCGCGACGGCGACAAAGGCCCGCTGACGGTCGAGGCCGTGCAGGTTCGCGTCCGCGCCAAGACCGCGCCCGGGGACGGCTACGACGAAACGCTGGTCGTGATTCGCGAGCGACAAGCGGACGGCTCGTTGAAGCATGACTATTATCTGTCGAACGCGCCGCCGGAGACGCCGCTGGCGGAAGTCTGCCGCGTCGCCAAGGCGGCGCACCGCATCGAGGAGTGCCTCCACCGCGCCAAAAGCGAAGCCGGCTTGGCCGATTACGAGGTGCGGACGTGGCGCGGTTGGCATCATCATCAGACGCTGTCGTTGTTGGCGACTTGGTTTCTCACGCAAGAGAGCCGGCGGGGGAAAAAACATCACGCCGGCGATCACCGTTCCGCAGATCCGCACGCTGTTGGCTTCGTTGCTGCATAGGAAACTCAACTGCGATCATCCCGACGTCGCCTGCCGCCAAACCACGCGTCGACTCCAACGCAACGAGAGCGCCCGATTCTACCACTGGAAGAAACGTAAACGCTTGGCGCCAAAGCGCATCCACCAACGGCGATAACCAGATACAGTCGAAATAGAGAAAGGCGTGGTATACGTATTGGAAGTTGGCAATGGCGCCGGTATGGGAGTAGCCGACCACTTGCCCCTTATCATTAATGCCGGCTGCATAACTCGATCCGCCCAACGCGCCCAAGTCGGCAAGGTGATACAACGGCGCAGCCGAAGCGGCGGCGGCGCCGAAAAGTGAAAGCAGAATTGCGCTGCTGAAAAGCGGCAGGGTGGCCCGTGAGGATTTCACGCTGCGCCATAGCATGCCGTCTGGTCGACGGCGACGCACGCCCCTAACCAGTCCGAGCACTCCCACGGCGACGGCGCTAGGCTGGCTGGCTCGGGCACGGGCTTGAGTAGGACGGCGCGACGGCCATTTGCATTTGGGCCGCTCCCGGTAGCGGCGATCCAGCCGGAATCGTTAATGTCGCGCGCGTCGGAGACGATCCAGCCGGCCCCGGAGCCGTCCAAGAGCGAATTGAGATCGCTCATGGCCCCGGCGATGTAGAGGAAGGCGTGATCGCCGGGGTTTCCGCTCAGTCTTCTGGAGAATCCGACGACCTGGCCGCTGGCGTTAACAGCGTTGGCCATACTGACGTCGCCGTAGGCTTCCAGCGCGCCCAGGTCCTGGATCGAGCCGCTGGCGCCATTGGGCGTGGTTGGCGTCCACAGAAATGCGCGAGCGTGCCCGGTCGCGAGAGAGTAACCGGCGATCTGGCCGCTGTTATTGATGGCGAGGGCGGCGCCTGAGCTCCCGCCCAGCAAAGTGCTCAGGGATTGTATCGCGCCGCTGGCGCCATTCGGCGTCGTTGGCGTCCACAGGAAGCCGCCACCGACGACCTGACCGCTGTCGTTGATACTGTATCCATACGTTCCCGCGCAGATCCAAGGTATTGCATTGTCCCGTCGAACAGAAAGGCGCCATGTCCGGTGGCGGAGCCTGAGACTTGCCCACTGTTGTTGATCGAGCGGCCTACGCTTTGGCCGTTCGTCTCGTCCAGGCCTAATACGGTCAAGTTCCCGCCGTCATAGAGGAATGCGTGATTGGGGAATCCGCTGGGTCCGAGGGGATCGACGGATCCGACGATCTGCCCGCTGTCGTTGATGCCCCACGCTTCCCAGGCCTCCCAACCGCCTGCGCTCGTCACAAGCGCATTCAGGTCTTGCATCGTTCCGTCGCTGTAGAGGAAGGCGTGCGTGCTGTCGTCAGTGACGCGGGACTCGCCAACGACCTGCCCAAGGTTGTTGATGCCGTGAGCAATGCTATAGCTCCCGCCCAAGTCGATGAGGTGATACTTCGGCGCGGCTGCAGCCGTGGCGGCGGACGTCAGAACAAGGCCAACCAGGCACAAGTGTGTGCGGCGTTTCATGCGAACTCTCCCAGGCGAGTGGGTGTAAGTCAGCCTTTCCAGGCTGGCTTTCGGGGCCTCGTGAGGGCGAAAAGCCCGACCTACCGTGAT